>NZ_FNDS01000032.1 GCF_900099785.1 Pseudomonas panipatensis
GAGCTTCGCGGCGGGGGCTGCGGCGGCGGGGCTCAACGAAGCCGTGGTCAAGGACCTCGACGCGCTCGTCAGCAGCTACTCGCCGGAAAACCGCGAAGCCTTGCTGAGCATGAGTTCGCAACTGGTGGGACTGGTCGCCACGGTAGCGCAGGACCCGGCGGCGGACGCGGGCAAGCTGGAAACCGGCGCCTGGGTGGCGCAGAACGGTACGCAGTACAACTACCTTGCTCACGAACTGGATGCCTTTGAGAAAGAGGCCAGCCAGTGCAAGGCCAAGGGCAACTGCGACAAAGTGCAGGAGAAATATCGAGCGCAAAGCGTTGCCAACGATGATGCCCTGGCTGCCGCATGCACCACGAAGCCGACGGAGTGCATGCAGACCTTCGGTTATCTGGCAGCCGAGCGCCTGACGATCCAGAAGAAGATCGAAGCGCTTTATGCCAATGACGATATTCCGCTGGAACTCAAGGCTGACCTGCATCGCTACAACATGCAGAACGTTGCCGCGATAGGCCGGTTGTTGCAGACGAGCGCGGCCCTCGATCTACAAGGGCAAGGCGTCTCTCCCGACAATGCAGCCTGGGGAGCGAGCCTCGCAGCGGCGATGGCGGGGGCTATGCTTGGCAAGGCTGGGGGAAAGGGGATCTTGCCAGGTGGACAAACTGCTGCTCAGTTTGAAAGAAATCTGTCTAAGCTGCCTCCGGGAGAGAGAGTTGCTCAGATCAAAAGTACGGCAATTGACGTAGCAATAATTAATGGAATGGAAAAAGATAATGGTTTGTCCAAGATGAATGGTCGTGATGTATATAAGGCGAATGATGGAAGACTATATGCTTTAGATACTCAGCATGGACGCTTTGAGGTCATAAACGCTAGGAATGGAAAGCATATGGGTGAGGTTGATTTTGAGTTTAAACAAACGAAACCCGCTGACAAATCTGGTAGCCATGATTTGAAGGTAAAGTAATATGGTTTCAAAGGTAAGGCTGGTTGACTATAAAGAAAGTTCTATTTGGCATGGAAATGTCTTGAGAGCGTGCGGAAAATATCCATATGAAGAATTTGTCGATTTTATGGTTTTTGAAACCCAGTCAGAAGATACGCCTTATGGGCTGATTGTTACTTCAGGGTATAAGGCTGGTTTGATATTGGTATGCCTGCCAAAAGAAAGCTCTTCCGTGGCAGGTGGGGTGGATAAAGAGTGGATAGTGTCTAATTGGGAGAGATGGATATATCCTGATTGCGATGTTTCAGATGTCTATTTGATTGATAGATACGAGTGTCCCGTCCACGCACCCAAACCAACTTCTCCGTCATAACAGCGGGGAGGTTTTTTGTCCCGTCCAACTGTCCAAACCAACCTCCCCACCATTGCAGCGGGGAGGTTTTTACGTCAAATCATCGAATCCGCCGTCTTCGCCTCTACCGCTGATCGATTTTTCACCTGATTCCTCCGGCTGAAA
>NZ_FNDS01000030.1 GCF_900099785.1 Pseudomonas panipatensis
GTTGAATGAACATTGATGTCTGGTCTTTGTGCCAGAACCGTTCTTTAAAAATTTGGGTATGTGATAGAAGTAGACTGAATAATCTCTTTCACTGGTGATTATTCAAGTCAAGGTAAAATTTGCGAGTTCAAGCGCGAATTTTCGGCGAATGTCGTCTTCACGTTAGAGACAGTAACCAGATTGCTTGGGGTTATATGGTCAAGTGAAGAAGCGCATACGGTGGATGCCTTGGCAGTCAGAGGCGATGAAAGACGTGGTAGCCTGCGAAAAGCTTCGGGGAGTCGGCAAACAGACTGTGATCCGGAGATATCTGAATGGGGGAACCCACCTAGGATAACCTAGGTATCTTGTACTGAATCCATAGGTGCAAGAGGCGAACCAGGGGAACTGAAACATCTAAGTACCCTGAGGAAAAGAAATCAACCGAGATTCCCTTAGTAGTGGCGAGCGAACGGGGACTAGCCCTTAAGCTTCTTTGAATCTAACAGAACGCTCTGGAAAGTGCGGCCATAGTGGGTGATAGCCCCGTATGTGAAAGGTTCTTGGAAGTGAAATCGAGTAGGACGGAGCACGAGAAACTTTGTCTGAATATGGGGGGACCATCCTCCAAGGCTAAATACTACTGACTGACCGATAGTGAACCAGTACCGTGAGGGAAAGGCGAAAAGAACCCCGGAGAGGGGAGTGAAATAGAACCTGAAACCGTATGCGTACAAGCAGTGGGAGCCAACTTGTTTGGTGACTGCGTACCTTTTGTATAATGGGTCAGCGACTTATATTCAGTGGCGAGCTTAACCGAATAGGGAAGGCGTAGCGAAAGCGAGTCTTAATAGGGCGTTTAGTCGCTGGGTATAGACCCGAAACCGGGCGATCTATCCATGAGCAGGTTGAAGGTTAGGTAACACTGACTGGAGGACCGAACCCACTCCCGTTGAAAAGGTAGGGGATGACTTGTGGATCGGAGTGAAAGGCTAATCAAGCTCGGAGATAGCTGGTTCTCCTCGAAAGCTATTTAGGTAGCGCCTCACGTATCACTCCAGGGGGTAGAGCACTGTTTCGGCTAGGGGGTCATCCCGACTTACCAAACCGATGCAAACTCCGAATACCTGGAAGTGTCAGCGTGGGAGACACACGGCGGGTGCTAACGTCCGTCGTGAAAAGGGAAACAACCCAGACCGCCAGCTAAGGTCCCAAAGTTGTGGTTAAGTGGTAAACGATGTGGGAAGGCTTAGACAGCTAGGAGGTTGGCTTAGAAGCAGCCACCCTTTAAAGAAAGCGTAATAGCTCACTAGTCGAGTCGGCCTGCGCGGAAGATGTAACGGGGCTCAAACCACACACCGAAGCTGCGGGTGCATCGTAAGATGCGCGGTAGAGGAGCGTTCTGTAAGCCTGTGAAGGTGAGTTGAGAAGCTTGCTGGAGGTATCAGAAGTGCGAATGCTGACATGAGTAACGACAATGGGTGTGAAAAACACCCACGCCGAAAGACCAAGGGTTCCTGCGCAACGTTAATCGACGCAGGGTTAGTCGGTCCCTAAGGCGAGGCTGAAGAGCGTAGTCGATGGGAAACAGGTTAATATTCCTGTACTTCTAGTTACTGCGATGGAGGGACGGAGAAGGCTAGGCCAGCTTGGCGTTGGTTGTCCAAGTTTAAGGTGGTAGGCAGAGATCTTAGGTAAATCCGGGAT
>NZ_FNDS01000028.1 GCF_900099785.1 Pseudomonas panipatensis
GAGCTTCGCGGCGGGGGCTGCGGCGGCGGGGCTCAACGAAGCCGTGGTCAAGGACCTCGACGCGCTCGTCAGCAGCTACTCGCCGGAAAACCGCGCCGCCTTGCTGAGCATGAGCTCGCAACTGGTGGGACTGGTCGCCACGGTCGCGCAGGACCCGGCTGCGGATGCGGGCAAGCTGGAAACCGGCGCCTGGGTGGCGCAAAACGCTACGCAGTACAACCATGAACTGCATCGCAACAACGCCAAGAGCTTCGTCGATGGCGCGCTGGATTTCTGCAGGCAGAAACCCGACGCCTGTTCGTCGGGAGCCGCTCAACTCACCCAGCAGGACGTGATTGCTGCGTTGGAAGCCACGGCGGCCCATGGCGAAGGCATCGAGAAGGTCAAGCCGGAGGCGTTGGAGCTGGTCAACCAGTTCCTGAATAACCCCGATCTGGCGGACACCCTGCAGAAAGACCTGTTCAGCTACACGGAGTCCGAGCGAAAGCGTTTGGCGGTGAACGACACGGCGGAGTTGGCAATAGCCGGTCTATCCTTGGCGCAGGCGGCGAAAGCTGTTTTGATGGGCAACGGCGGAGCATTAGCCAAGATAGCCAGCGGACTGCGGCAGGAGGCGGCGGACGGGGCAAAAAGGGCTGCGACAGCTCAGAAACCGCTGGTTACGAAGGGAGCAGATGTAACACCTGAAGTTATCCAAAAAGCACTACAAGGTGATCCCAACATAAGTGCCCAGAATGCTGTCTCGCTACCAGCAGTTCAGAGATATGTTGATCGTTTGCTCGCCGGCGAAGTTGCTCCGGCTATCAAGATGGACGGAAATGTCATTATTGATGGGAATCACCGGTATATAGCGGCAAAAATATTGGGTCGTGAGCCTGATGTGGTGCCTGGTATTTTATCCCCGAGTAAGGTTGATCGAACTAAGCCTGTGATAGAACTTAAGATTGACCCGGCAGACTGGGGAAATAAATGATTATCTTGATGTTTGAGACGGGTGACAGTATTAGATTTCCTTTTGATAGCTTTGTTGAGGCAAACCTTAGGGGGTTGGATTTACATAGGGCTATATTTGAACGATTGGATGTTTCAAGGGCCGATTTTACAGGTGCTAGCTTGAGAAATGCTATTTTTGACTATGCCATTTTAGTGGGAGCTAAAATGTCGAAGGTGGCACTTATGAATTCAACTTTTTCTTGCGCGAAAATGGAAAATGTTGATCTGGCAGAGTCAATTGCGACCTTTGCTGATTTTTATAAGGCAGACCTCTCCGGAGCAAATATGAAGGGATCGGATGTGGGAGGGAGTAGCTTTATAGAAGCCAAGCTGTTTGGCGTTAATCTTGATGCGAAAAGGGTGGATGAGGCTGATTTCACTGGTGCGATCTATGATGAAAAAACAGTTTGGCCAGTTGGGTTTGATCCAGAGAGGTACGGTGCAATTAAAATTTGATTTTTTGTCCCGTCCAACTGTCCAAACCAACCTCCCCGTCATGACGGCGGTGAGTTTTTTACTTCAAACCATTGAGCCCGCTGCTCCTTCCGCAACCACTGATCGATTTCTCACCTGCTTCCGCCCACTGAAATACCGCAAACATCAGCCCTTCTCTCCATTGGAACGAGTCTCTCCGACTAATCCGTGGACAAGGACTTTTTCAATGCTGGGGGGTATTGAACCGCCGAATCACCAACCGAACTCAAACCCCGTCAGCAACCTATCCCTGGCGTCGATCCACCCGACCCGTTTCGGTACTTCTGGAAAGACGCTTCATACCGAGATGCCGGAGCCAGGGCTGTCCGCGCGTTGGCAGTCCTATGCGACTCTTGGCCGAAGTGCTCTTTAACAAATCACTGTTCAACGGGTCACGGAACATCGCTTTCGGCGGCGTTTCGTGACCTTGGCTCGCTGAACAAGCTGCGGGTGCAAGACATCCCTGTCGCCACTTCAGCGCAGTCCTGAAACCCCGGCCCCGCCATCCATGGCGGTTCGCTCGCCGGGGCAACGCATGCGTTGCCAATTCCCGGCTCGCCCTCAAGCACATCGACCAGAAAACCGTCAGCCAGACCATCGACGCCATGGTCCAGGCCGACCCTAAGCTGGCCTGGCTGAAAGAGGCAGAGCAGC
>NZ_FNDS01000026.1 GCF_900099785.1 Pseudomonas panipatensis
CAGAGAATCTGCTTCTGATCGGTAAGGCAGAAGCCGAGGCCTTGGAATCGTCTGGACCGTTCGCCTGTAGTTTGATCGTATGTGGATGCTGCTCCGCTAGTACCATTCCCCCTCAATGGATACAACTTCACTCGCGCTAGATTTTGAGGGTCGCTCTTATTAGGAATCAGCACCCATACTCCATCCTGATTACCTAAGCCCAAATCAGTAAATGCTTTTCGCCCCTTACCTGTATCACAGAAGAATAGAATAGAGACTTCAACCGAATTGCGCAGCTTCGGATTAAACGGGAGGTTGTAGACCGCTGCGGTTCCGCTAGTGGTTAGCCTTAGACTTCCCTTGTAATGGTCACTAAGTTTGAAGTGACACCCACCGAACTCAGCTTCTCGCATTACTCCGTGGGCTGTGGGATTCGCCATGGCAGCAGAAGCTGCAAAACTCAAAGCCCAGAAACATAGATAGCGCATAGTCAGATTCTCCTTGGAATATAACCTTCCGGCTGCTCGTGTTGGCCCCCGATGGTATCGGGAAAACGCAATCCTTCGGACAGCACCATCAAGGCGCTGATATAGCCCTGGTAGCGGGCCTGGATTCCATTGACATGGGCGAGACTGAAAGGGTCATTCACGGGTTTGCCGAAGTTGACGGTGGCCGCTACTTGGCCAAACGGCACGCTGCTGTAATAGACGAACGTGTGCGCGCCAGTCACCGTCTGCCTGAGCATGACCGGCGCTTGATCGGCAAACCGCGCCGCTCCCGACCAGGACCAGTAAGCACATGCGCTAGGCCCAGTGTCGTCTTGATCATCAGCCACATCATTCCGCCATTGGATCATTTCCACCGTCAGTTCGTGGAAATTGCTATCGCGCAGCGCGCTGTTGTTCTGATGCTGATGCGCTATTTGCGCAGCGCTCCGGAGCTGCTGACGAAGGGCTTCACTGACTACCCGACCACGGAAACGCCAGTACTTGATGTAGTTGTCAGCATGTGTCAGTTGCAGAAAGCCGCGACCGTCCCAGGGTGAGTACCAGGCACTTGGATTTTGTTCATACAGCTTGCTGAACCACTGCGTTTCCTGCATCGCATTGCCGAAGAAGGCTGCCAAGCGATATGGGCTGCCGGCAATGCCATGCGTGCGCAGTGACTTATTTAGTTTGGAACGACGTGCCTCCAACTGCCTCGCAGTCTGATCCAAAAATCGGACCGGCTCCGACACCCAATACCCATGCACCTTGCGCAATGCCGACATGGGCAGCAGTTGTGTCAGCTCTCCCGCGCTCAACCAACCACACTGGCGAAAGGCTTCGATAAAGGCCCGTGGCGGCAAGTGCCAGTGGCGGCTGTCGATGTCGCTCAGGTTGGCGTCTTCCCAGAAGGCCAGCGCCATCTGGTGGGCTTTGAGGTGCTGGTACTGCTGGGCGGCCTCGGCGTTGTCGCGCTGGAGCTTCAGCCACCAGCCGTAGCGGCTGTCGAATTCGCTGTGCGCCCACTCGGAGGGGAAGCGGAAGGCGAAGCGCTGGAGCTTGCGGTACTCGGCTTGCAGCGCGGAGACGTTGCGCTGGCATTCGATTTCGTAGCGTTCCGCCAGGAAGTCGCGGTCTTCTGCCGGCAGGCTGTCGTAGGCCGGGGAGCTGGCGAGGCTGATGGCGTCGGTGCCGTCGGGGAAGATCGGTTCCTGGTCCAGTTTCAGCACCGCGCGAACGGTCGGCGACTGGCAGTGGGCGTCGCTATCGCTGTCGTCATCGAGCAGTTGCCAGCCCAGCCAGTGCGGAAAATCGGCGTCGCTGAAACAGGTGACCGCCGGGGCGTTCAGGTTGACCCAGGCCGCGCCGGCGGGCAGTGCGATTTGCCGCCAGTGCGCGGCTTGCTCGGGCCGCAAGGCATCGGGGCCGAGCACCCGCCCCCAGCGAAGCAGCTCGTAGCCGGCGCTGGGGCAGGCCGGATAGCGTTCGCAAGCGGTGGCATAGAGGTCGTATTCGAAGCCCTCGGTTTCCGCCCGCTCGCCGAGCACTTCGCCGGTCTCGCTCAGGGTGCTCAGGGTGCACTGCCCTTTGGCATAGCGCAGCCGGACGAACAGGCTCTGCTCCGGCCGGGCGACACTGCCGGCCGCGGCGTTGTCGGGGGCGAGCCAACTCGCCGGGCGCGCGTCGTAGCACGGCAGCTCGGGCGGCAGGTGGAAATGCGCGTCGCCCCAGCAACTGTCGGTGCGCCCGTTGCCGCGCCGAGGGTCCAGCTTCGCGCTGCTGCGCCCCAGCAAGGCCACCGCGTCGTTGGCGATGATCTCGAAGTGGATCTTGTCCGAGGCCCCATCGATCATGCCGGCCTGGCCCAGCACGTCCTTGCGGTAGACCGGCATGCCCACCTGCCGAGGAACGGCCGGGGCAATGCTCGCCAGGTGCTGGTAGATCGAATAGAACACCACTCGGGCAGACTCGCCCTCGCCGATCTCGGTTTCGTGGCGCAGCACGATGCAGCCGTTGTCCGTCCAGACGCCCTGGTAATTCAGGGCATGGTGCATGTCGTCATTGCGCTCGGTGGGTTGGCGCAGGTAGGCGAGCGTGCCGTCGGCGATCGCCCGCACAGGCAGGATTTCCCGGCCTTCTTGCCCTTCGCTGCGCGCGCTCAGGTGCACGCCGCCATGCCAGTTCAGCTCGGCGCTGACGGGAAACGCCCCATCCCCGGGGACGCCTTCGCGCATGGCGCGGTCGAGGTAGGCGGCGTCCGTTTCATTGGCAACCTTGGCCGGGAGGAAGGGAGGACTGATGATCATGGGCGGCTCCTTGCCACGCGGCTCAAAGCGAGAACGGCTTGGCGCGCTTGCGCGCGGTGCTGCCCTGCTCTCTTTGCTTGTCGGCCAGCCAGGGTAAATCGGGGTTCAGCCTGGCCTGCGCCTCGACACGTTCGAAGTGCACCGACTTGACGTTGTAATCGCCCAGGGTGCCGCACTCGATTCGGTTCTGGTCGAGGGTGATGTAGCTGCCCCCGGCGTTGAGGGTGATCTTCTTCTTGGCGGTGATGCGGAC
>NZ_FNDS01000024.1 GCF_900099785.1 Pseudomonas panipatensis
AACTCGCTAAACAGATCGGCCGGCGTCATCGTTCGTTCAAAGGCAAAGTAGACAGGGGAGTAAAAACCTCTCGGCCGAGCGCATAGTAACCGGCGTCTCGGTCCGTACCAATCGAGAGGTAGCCGTTCGCCTCCGCAGCCGCCAAGGTCGAGCTGCTGCCGGCAAAGGGGTCATAGACGATGCCGATTCCGAGCGGCAACGCCGCACGCACTACCTGGCGCATGAATCGCTGCGGCTTCAACGACGGATGAGGGGCTATTTCCTTCTCACGGCCACGAGTGGGCGAGCAGGGAATCACATCCTTGAAAGGCTCATCGGCGGAAATGCGACGAAGGCCACCAGTGCCCCACTTCCGCAGGTTTTCAGCGGCCGTGCCATCCATCGGCTTACGGAAGATGCCCCACGGCTCCCAGCATGAGCGCGCCATCATGGAAACATCCGAGAACTCTTCTTCAGCCCCCTTCGGCCGATCCCCACCGCGAAGCGTTTGAACAAGGCGAATCACCTCGCCACGCTTCTCTAATCCTGCCTGTTGAAAGGCATGGAAGGTCAGTGTCGACAACAGCGGGTTAGAAGCAATCAGGATATGGCCGCCGGGCACCAGGGCGCGCTGCAACCCGTAGGCCAAGGCTCCGAAGAAGTTGTAAAGCCCGGAGATCTCTTCTTGGGTCAGCACGGTAAAGCGGGGGAGGGGCTTACGCTTCGCGCCATCGAAAGATGGCGGAATACGCCAAACCCCACCGCGCCCGCTCTTCAGCTTCTCATGGTGCTTGTCGTCGTACTCGATCACGCCATAAGGGGGATCAGTTACCACCGCATGAATGGAGTTTGCCGGCAGCTCGGCCAGCCACTGGATGGCGTCACCCAGGACATAGGTTGCCTTGTCGGAAAGGTGCGAGCGCGGCTGTGCGCCGATCTCCCGAACCTCTGCCCACTTCTCTATCTGGTGCTCGATAAGCGCATCGCGCCAACTTGGAGCGCGCTCACGGCCTTTGCGCCGTGCCCTTGCGGGCAGCTCCTGATTCAGTTGCGTCATGTTTCCCCTCAGCCTGTTTTTGTATGTCAAAGACCTAGCCGACGAATCGACTAGGCCGCTCCAATTCTTTCCGCCTCAGCGCCATAACCTCTCGAACCTCGCCGGGTTCGTCGCGGTATATCTGACGGTGTGCTGGATGTTTCTATGGCCTAGATAGTCCTGGATCAGCCGGGTATCGGCCCCCTGGTCGGCCAGGGCGTAGCCGCAGGCATGGCGCAGCATGTGCGGATGGGTATCGAGCGGCAGCCCGGCCAGCTCGCCATAACGCCGAATCGCGGCCCATGCTGTGCGACGGTTCAGGGGTTGCCGGCGCTCCGACACGAAAAAGGCATGGGTGTCAGGCGCCATGCGTTCCCGCTGTGCCATCCATGCCTTGATTGCCCGCAGCTCGTCAGCGCGCAGCGGGTGTGTCGTCGACAACCCCTTCTTGAGCCTTGAAACGTGCAGCACGCGGCTATCGGTATCGACCTGGGAGAGCATCAACCCGCACGCCTCCGACACCCGTAGCCCATGCCGAAACATCAGCAGCAACAGGCAACGGTCGCGGGCCTCGTTCCGGCTCCCCTTGGTGGCCGTCATCAGGCGCTCGACCTCGTTCTGTGTCAGGTACTTCCGTTCGCTCATCGTTTTGTCCAATGTTTGAGGCAAAACAACCGGCGCAAACCCGCGCCGTATATGGAAATCATATCACCGCATGGGACAAAAGGATTCATTTTGTCCATAGCCCGCAAGACAATTTCAGCGCGCCGATTGGTGACAGCAGCCGGCCGGCGCCGGCCTCGACCGGTGCCCACTCTGTCACCAAAAAGGCGCAAGTGCCCAGCTCGTTGTTGGCAGCTCAACAGGTCGTGACTGTAGAAAGAAGGGCAGGGCGGCCATGTCGGCGGCCCACCTTTCGGAGTCAAAGCAATGACAAATTGGACCTACGCCAGCGGACGGCTTGAAGCCCGCAATCAGGCCGGCGCGCTGCTGCTGGTCATCCCGGCCGCGCCGATGTGGGCGCCCTTGGCGGACCTCTTCAACGCGAACCAATGCCTTAGCCGTCTGCTGCTGGCCGGCTTCGGGTTTGGTGACAATCCGGCCTGACCTGGTGCGCGGGCCTGTCACCAAGCCCTAGCGCGCCCCGGTGCCGTCGCCCTCCAGTACGCGGCGGCCCGGCTAGACCGGCTATCGGCTGCGGTCCTCTTGGTCATCACGGCCCTTTTGCTGTCGCGCCGCTTCACGCTGCTGCTCTCGGCCGCGCTCGGTGCCGCCCTTGTTGACCGCCGTGCGTGCCGCCTCCAGCTCGATCTGGTGGCGGCTCCTTATCTGCGGCATGGATTGCACGAAACCGACGATGTTCAAAGCTAATTGCTTGTCGGCAGCATCGGGCGACTGCGCCAACGCCCGCGCCAGTTGCCCATAGGCGTGCACGGTCTTCTTTCGCCGCTCGGTGATAGCCCCGGCCGCAGGATTCGCATGGGCGCCCTTCCCGGCCAGTTCCTGGGCAACGGCAGCGGCCCGCCCAGCCTTCGCCCTCGATGGCGCCGACCGCTTGCCCTCCCGGTGCTGTTTGTCGATCCAGCGAACGGCCTGCTTCTCTGCTTTCTGCACCACGCCACGCGCCCGGCGCGGCGTCGCATTGGCCGCTATGCCCAGCTCGCGTAGCTTGTCGGCGAAGTGCTCCCGCCACGCTTGCAAATCCGCCTTACGCGGATTCATTCGCACCCCGGACTTATCGACCGCCTTAACGGCAAGGTGTACGTGCGGGTGCTTCTCGTCCTCGTGCGCGGCAAAGACATACTGATGATTCCCGAATTGCTCGGCCGCGAACTGACGGGCTGCATTCTTGACGGCCGCCCGGTCTGTTCCTGGCGGCATGGACAGGACGATATTGAATGCCTCCCTGCGCCGCTCGCCCTCCTGCGGAATCCCGATCTTGCCTTTTGCCCAGGCGTCGCGGACCTCGCGCACGTCGTCAACGCCACGAAGAACGGCGCCGTTCTCGTCCTCTAGTTCGACCTCACCATTACGGGATATGTAGTCCAAGTGGGCTTTAATCTGGCCCATGTTCTTGCCGCCGCCCGAAATCTTCACCATGACCTCGGGCGCCCGCCCGGTCGTGCGCGTCAGCCTGGACTTGACCCCGGCCGCCGTGGTCGGTTTGCCCGGCTCAGTCGAACGCGCCCGCCCGCCACACACATTCCGCCCCTTCTTGCCCTTGACCGGCGCATAGAAAAGCCGGTCCCCCCACTCCTTCAGAACGCCGTCGACAATCTGGCTCATTCGAGGCTCCAGCGTTCAAGGCTCGCCCGCATAGCTTTGCTGACCACTTCCGTATGTTGCTCGATGACCTTGCGCAGCTTCTCGATGTGCTCAACGGTGACAGTCCCAGGCGACCCCTCATTAAGCCGCTTGGCGATCTGGTTCAGGTTCCGACCGATGGCGAGAAGCTGATAGTTCGACTCGCCCAGGGCGTCCAGCTCGCGCATTCCGAACTGCGGCTGACGGGTGAGGGTGGCCCGCACGGTGTTGATGATCCACTGCTGCGGTGAACACCCTTCCGCCTCGGCGAGTTCGTGAACGGCTGCCTTCTCCGATGGCGTCAAACGAACCTCGATGCGTGCCTTCCCTCCCTCGTCCGGCCTCTCGTCAGCCTGACGCTTCGGCGCCGGCCGGACAGATGCAACAGCCGGCGATTCATCCGCCTTCGACAACTGCGCTTCAACCGCTTCGCGGATCGCGGCGCCGGGCTTCTTGCCCAGGCGGGCGCAATAGGCATTCCATCGGGCCTTTAGGTCTGGTCCCAGGTGGATATTCAGGGCACGCCCTGAAGCGGTCTGATCGGTGCTCATGATGTTCAGCGAGGGGGTTAGGGGGTTTCTCAATGGCGCTGTGCGCACATTGTACCGGCGTTAGCCTATCCTGCAATAGTCCCAACCCCCTCACACTTTTTGGACGTGTCCAAATCCCAGACCAACCGCGAAACGTCCGTGGTGACAGATAGCGCACCTGGTTGCATCGGATTGTCACCACTGCAAAGAGGATGCCAAAGAGGTAAAATTAGGCAATCAAAACATAGTGTTTTGACCTACCAACTAAGCGGGACGCTTAACCCCAAGATCGCCAAACGGCGAGCCGGGTTCCGAGCTGAAAAGAAGGCTCTGACGTGCGGGAAAAGTACCGTGTGACACGCTGAAAGTGGCGTGACAGGGTGGCCGGAAAAGTCGGCCTCTGACGACGAGGAAAGACCGTTGTAATAGCCCTAAGTCGTGCAATGCGGCCGGGTACTGTCCCAACTAATGCGGGACTGGTTGCCGGAATAAGTCGGCGGACAGGTCGGAAAGCACGGCCAGCGTGCCCGCTCCTTCAAAGGAGTGGCGCAAATGGAAGTAACTCAACTCTGGCACCTCGTCGCGGTGCCCTTCGTTCTACTCGGCTTCGTCCCAATTTGGCATTTCTGGCGGGCAATTTCTCTGCTCGGGCTGAAAGCAGAAGTTCAGCGCCGGGATCAGAGCATTCTCTACGCCGATACGCTCACCGTATGGGCAGGGCTGACCACCATATCCACGGCAGTCTATTTCACCTTCGCTAAGCCGGCGCCGTTCCTTGTCACCAGTTTTGTGGTGGCCGCTATGTGCATTGGCTTCGCAAAAATCCAGAGCCGCACCAAACATGAACCGACAGCAGCCGGCGCCCGCGAGGAAGCCTTGCGCACCGTCGCCAAGCTGCAACTGATCGACGCGGCACAACTGGCCTACGCGCTGCGGGTGTCGCAGGAATATGAGCAAGCCCGGCGAGCTGGCCGAGTGTTTGACCTGGACGCAGAAAGCGGCCGAATCATCAAGGAGGTCCGGTAATGAACAAGCAAAACATCCTCATGGCGGCAGCGGTCGCCCTCGTCCTGGTTGGCTGCGGATCGGATGAGCCGGTCCAAAGCGTGGAATGGTGGAAAGCTCACCCCACGGAGCGGGCCGCGATGATGAAGAAGTGCATGGATAACCCCGGCAAGCTGGCAGCAACGCCGAATTGCCTTAACGCCTCCAAGGCTGACACCGGATCGGTTATCAGCGGCAAGGGCTACGGGATTGATAACAGCAAACTGAAAGCGCCGACGTTCAGCGCCAAGCCGAAGGAGTAGGGGAATGGCTACCGATGTCATGGTGTTTCAGTTTATTGGCGAAACGGTGACAAATGCGACAAACGCATTTGTCACGCCAGCGGCCGGCAATCTGATTGCGGCACTCAAGGCAACCGCCGCCCTGGGGGTAACGCTGTACTTTGTCTTGCAGGGTTACGCGATCATCAGCGGAGCGGTGCAAGAGCCGTTTTCCAATCTGCTCAAGCAATGCGCCAAGATCATCATCATTGCGGCCTTTGCGCTCAACGCCGGGAACTATGCGAGCTTCGTTGTTGAGGGATTCGAGGGGCTTGAAAGCGGGCTTGCGGACGCTCTCAGCGCCTCGGGTAGCCCGGCATCCATCTATGCCACGCTCGACGCTTCCTTGGCTAAGGGCTTCGATCTGGTGGGGGTCTGCATGGAAAACGCGGACCGGGCCGGCTTCCACTTCGGTACAGCATTCGGCTGGATCGTTGCGGGCCTCGTGGTCGGCCTCGCGTCCTTGCTGGTAACACTGGCTGGCGGTGCGGTGATTATCACGGCCAAATTCTCCCTGGCGCTGCTGTTTGCTATCGGCCCCTTGTTCATCATGTGCTTGATGTGGCCGGCTACCACGAAGTTTTTTGATAGCTGGTTCGGGCAAGTCCTGAACTACATCCTGACCATTGTTTTCCTAACCGTCATCATGGCGTTTGCGATGGTGGCCTATGACGGAATCCTTGCTGCTGCCAAGTTCGACGGCGGCGGCGACGAAAACCCGCTGTTTGCCTCGTTGCAGATTGCCGGAATTACCGGGGTGCTGTTGTTCATCATCTATCAGATTGGTGGCATGGCATCAGGCTTGGCCGGTGGTATCTCGATGGGGGCCATGACCCTACGTGACATTGCACGGCCGGCGTTTGCTCCTGGGAAAGCCACATCGGATCAATGGCGGCACATCCGATCAGAAGGGGACCGGAAGCGGCAGCTTGCCCACTACAGCAAGGACAAGGATCAAGGCGGCAGCGTTCAAAACAAGAGCGGCGCGGGCGCGGCATACAAGAGCGGCTTACAAAACCTCATGCAGCGCCAGAACCGCCCCGGCATCAGCGGGGGCCGGTGATGCTGCGGCAACTGTTCGCAGTCGTCGCCCTGGTCGCGGCTGGCGTCCTCATGGGCGCCGGTTACATGGCCGTAACCGCGCCAGTCTGCCCGGCCTGCGGATGCCAAGGGGATGCCCCCAAGGCATAGCCGGCCAGCCATTCAAGGATCAACACGCCCCGCCCTGTGCGGGGCTTTTCTTTGGTGACAATGAACCCGCCTTACCCACCGCCCCGGCCTTCGGCCGCCTATGGAAAACCCGCCTCTTGCCATGCGTGGGCTGGCGGGCGGGTTTCCCACAGGTCCGGGCCGTGGATAAGGCTAGACGGTAGGGGATGGGGCACGGCTGCTGCTGCGCGCCCTGCGGGCTTGCCCAAAGGGGCGCTGCCCCTCTGGACTTCCCGCCCTCGCCGGGAGCAGGGATGCAGGGGGTAAAACCTTCCCTGCATCCCTGCCCAAAGGGTGGGGGCTTCCATCAGCATCAAGGGTGCGCTGCGCCGCCGTCCTCACCCGTTCGGTGCTCGCCTTCGGCTGCGCTCCGCGTGCGGCTTCCGGTGGCGCCCTTGACCCTGATTCCAGCCGTGCGGGTGATGTGCATTGATGACAGACTGCCGGCGGATCGCGGCCGGCGCCGGGCCGGCCCTGTCACCATTGCCTAGCGTTCGAGGTCGGCCAGCTCCCGGCCGGCGCGTTCGGTCGTGCGCTCGAAGTGCCGCAAAACGTCCAGCTCGGCCAACGTCGACCGAAGTTGCCGGGCCACGGAATCAGCCAGCCATTCAAGGCGCCGCTGCTGCTCGGCCAGCGCGTCAAACTCGACGGCGCGGGCAAGGGCGGCTTGTGCCTCGGCGATGCGGGCAGGATCGCACCCGACATAGGCCGGCTTCGGCCGTTGGCCGTCCTTCATCGGGAAAATCAGGTACAGATAACGGCCCTCGCGCCAGTGCTCGGCGGCGTAGATCAGGCCGGCGCGTTTCAGCTCGGCCATGCGTGCAGCGATGGCGGCAAGGATCGCGTCCAGCTTGGCAAGCTGGCCGGGCAGCTTGCCGGCTTCCTTCGCCAGCTCGCGGCCCTTGGGGGTTTTCATCGTCGGCTTGGTCTGCATGGTCTGCCTTTCGGTTCGGTGTGGTGACAACAGATCCACCTGGCCAGCTCGCGTTTGTCACCAAGGGCGGGCAATGGTGACAAAACCGCCAGCCAGGCCTGCGGGATCTGTCACCAAGGATTACTCGGCCGGTTTCCGGGGAGTGCGCGCCGGCTTCGCGGGTGCGGCCTCGGCCGATGCCTGGGGCGCCTCGGTGGCCTTCATGGCGGCCAGCAGGGCGGCGTTCTGCTCGGTGAGGGCATCCAGCTTGCCGGCCAGTCGGGCGGCTTCCTCGCGGGCCTTGGCGGCATCCCTTCGGGCTTCCTCGCGGTCGGCCTCGGCCTTCGCCATGCGTTCGGCGGTGCGTTGGGCTTCCTCGGCGGCGGTCTTGCGTTGTTCCTGGTGCGCTTGCTCGGTCGCCTCGGCCTTGGCCTTGGTCGTCGCCAGCTCGCCGGCCAGCGCCTGGGCGTGCTGCTTCTGCTCGGTCGCCTCGGTGCGCAGTCGGTCGGCCTCGATGTGGGCGCGGTCCAGCTCGGCGCGCAGCTCGCCGGCCCGGCGCTCGATCTCCACGGCGCGGGCCTCGGCGGTGTGGGCCTGCTCCTGCACCTGGGCGAGCGTGCCGCGCACGTCGTCCAACTCGGCGCTAACGCCAGTCAAAGCGGCCTCCAGCTCGGCGACGCGGCTTTGCGCGGTCGCCAGCTCGCCGGCCTGCGACTCGAACGCCTGCGAGAGTTCGGCGCGCAAGGCGTCAGCCTCGGCGCGCTCGGCCTCCCATGCCTGTTGTGCAGCCTTCAAAGCCTCGTTTGCAAGCTCTTGGGCCTCGGACCACAAGGCAGCAAGCGCGACCTGCTGCGCTTGCTGCACGCGCTCCGGGATCGCCACGGCGACGGCGGCCGGCGTCGCCGTCTGCATCCGGCGCCATTCCTTCATCACGGCACTGGTGGTGTTCATGTCGGCCTTGGCGATGCGGCGCACGTCGCCCACGGCCGGAAAGGTGGCACGGCCGGCCGCCTCATAGAGTTGATCGGCTGCGGCGATGATCCGGGCGCGGGTGTCGGGGTTGATGCTGTCCATTCTGGTGCCCTCCTGGTCGAGATAACGGGATAACATAACCATAATAATAATATTCTTCTTATTATTATGCAAGCATTATTATTGTCGTCGCGGGAGTTCGTCAGCGCACGGCCGGCGGCCAGCTCGGCGCCGGGCGCCCTGGGGCGAGGGCGGGGGGAGTGGGGCAGGCGGCAAGACAATTTCAGCGCGTCATTGGTGACAGCCAAACCCCGGCGCCGGCCCCTGCAGGGCGCCCGGTTGTAACCAAGGCCAGAAACGCGCCACAAGCGATTAAAAGCGGTTCGGCAATGGTGATGCCCGGCCCATGCAGAGAAAACGCCCCTACGGCCGTCCAGCGCGCCCCGGCGGCTGGATTTTGCCCGGACCTTCCAGCCAGCACCGGCCGCCCCTCCTTCTTGCAGACGCCTTTAGCGGCCGTTGATTTGCCCACTTCTCGCCCTGGGGCGGTTTCCACAGAAACCCGGCTGAGGCGTCGGCCCGCTTGCGGGCTGAGGCCGATTTGTCCGGGTCTTAGCGCCCGAAGGGGGCCGCTTGCGGCCGGTCGGCCCGGCTTGCCGGGGCGAGCCGCTTAGACCGCCCCTTGCACTGGCCGTCGATCCGGGGGGTTTGCTTTTCTTCCTTCCCTTCTCGCTGGTTTGTCCTGGTGCTCGATGTGGCGCAGACGGTCGAGTTGCGGCTGGGGGGCCATCTCGCCCCCTCTGGGGGCCTGTTCAATGGGGAGGGGGGGCCGGCGAAGCCGGGGGAACCCCGAAGGGGTGCCCCTCGCCCGGTTCGGTCGCGGAAAGTGTTTTCCACAGGCACAGGCGCCCGGCCGACGTTAAAGATTTTATAAGTTAAAAATCGCGCGCGCGCGTTACGGCTGTGGATACCGCCCGGAAAGCCGTGCCGTTACTGGCCTCTGAATTTCCCGGCGTGGGTGATATAACGAATGGGGTGTGGGTGATATAACGAGTCCATCCACAGGAAAACGTGGGTGATATAACGAGCCAATTCACAGGCGTGGGTGAAACAACGAACCGCCCGCCGTGGCGACACGGCACGCCCAAAGTGCCCTATTTTGGCGCTTTTCGTGTCACCACGGCGAACCAGTGACAGCAACGGCGCCGGCCGATGGCCTGAGCGTGGGTGATATAACGAGTCCAGCCGCAGGCGCCCGCCGGCAAGCGTGGGTGAAAACACGAGGCGCGGGAGTTCTTCAGCGCACACCAGACACCCGCCGGGCGGGTGCTGATCGGCGCCAGGATGGCGCAAGGGCTAGTGGTGGCCTGGAGGGTGGCCGGCGGCCAGTCCCGTAGGGACCGAGCGGATAGCGAGCCTGGAAGGGCATCCCGGTTTTCGCGCCAGCGAAAAAGCCCCCGGCTGTTCGGGGGTCATGGCGACAAATGCGAGCTGGCCAGGTAGATCTGTTGTCACCAAGCGCGCCGGCTAAGGCTTGCCCTTCCCCTTCAGCTCGGGCGGTACTCGCTTCGGGTTTCGTGTGTAGGAATGCACCGCGTCAGCCTTGTTGCCCTTGGTCAGCCCGGCAATCAGCCGCTGCGGGTTGCGGACGTAGAACGTCACCTTGTCGGCATCGTCCAGCGTCATCCGATACTCGGGCAAGGTGTGCGCCTCGATGATCTCGCGAACCATGCGCCTAAACTCGCGCAAGGTGCCCTTGCTGCCGGCCTTCTCCTGCAAAAGCTCCAAGCCAATGCTCCACAGGGTTTGATGCCCGCAATGCTTGCGCGCCAGCTCGTACAGGCGCCGCTCCAGCGGCCGGCGAAGCCTGAAATAGTCCGGGTGGATGGTCAGCACTTCATGGGCCTGGACGGCGTTGAAAAGCCACTTGGACAAGGTGACTTCGACGGCAATCATGCGCTCGTCGTCGGGCGCCCGCTCGATGATCGTCCAAGAGTCGATGATGCCGAAGCCCTCTTTGACGCGCTGGCCGCCGGTCCGAATGTCCGTCTTGATCGTGGTCCCGCGCAGGCGCTCTAGGGCGTTCTCGAGGCGCTGATACTCGGCGCCGCCTGTGGGCTTGTTGGTCGATACAAGGTAGTCACGCACCGTAAAGCGCACGGTCCGGTTCTTCGCATCATCCCGGCCTCGGTTCAGCCCCTCGGTCATCTGGCTGACGACGTAAATCAAAACGTCCTTGTCGAACTGCGTCGCCCGGCCCTTGATCGACGGATAGACCTCGACGCTGCGGTTTCCGTCCTTGCTCTCCCATGTCCACGTCGACAAGTCGGCCTTGGTCGAAAGCGTGAAGATCGGCGCTTCCATGCTCGCGCCGTCGTCCTTCAGCGCGTAGTCGAACAGATCGGCAAGGAAGAAATCGCGGTCAGTGTGGCGCAGTGGCAGCAAGGCCGGACGCTCGCGCTTGACCGGCGCCGGCAGCTTAGCCGGCGTGGTGTCCTGAGCGGGGGCCGGCGCCCCGCCGGTTGCAAGGTCTAGAACGCCCTGCGCCTCGGCCTGGGGGTTCTGCTGACGGCCCTTTCGGGCCTTGGTATCATTCGCCATGCGGATTCTCCTGGTCTAACTGGGGGATTAAGGGGCGCCACTCCTGCCCGCACGGCCCGACAGTGTTACCGCACTGCCGGGCCATCTCGTTTCTAGGGGGAATATTACCGCCGGTCATACCGGGCCGGTGCTGGCCTGCCAGTTGGCCGCGTTGATGACGATTTCCGGGTGCAGGCCGGCAACGTCCACCAGTGCCGTAAGCGCCTGCTCGATGGTGCGAAACCGCACCCGCGCCCCGTTGTGGGTGATGGGGTGCACCGTGCCATCCTGCCGGGCATGAAGGGCAAAGCCCGTTTCGTCGTCGGGCAGAAGCACGGCCTGAATCCGGGCGCTGCCCGGCATGTCGGCACGGTGGTTGAGCCGATTCCACGTCCAAGCCCGGCCGGGCTTGTCGCGGTCCTCCACCGCCATCACGCCTACTTGCTCCCTGGTCAGTCGGGTTTGCTGCTGCTCTTGCTGTTCCATTGCGCCACTCCTTCAGGTGAAACCGGCGTTACCGCGCCGGGTTGAATAAACTTGAGTAGTTACTTAATCGCTCTTTTCATCAATTGAGCGGACCAATTCCCGCAGAATGTCCGTGATGCTCCGCCCGGTCTTTGCCGCGTAGATTTTCAATCGCATGTGCTCGTCCCGGTCGAGGTCGAAATTCACCCGAACGGTGGCCTGCTTGTCGGCAAGGTCAGACAGGGTAGGGCCAGCCTTCGCGGCGCTCGGCCGGCCGGCTTTCATTCCAAGTTTTCCGCTGCTCATTTTCCCTTTTCCTTAATTACTCAAATGGTGCTATTGAGGAAACGGCGGACTTCCTCAGCCAACGCCCGGATTTCCTCGGCAGCCTCGCTGCTCGGCTCTTGGTCAATGGCGGTCGTGCCGCTTGCCGCACTGCTCGGATAGATAACGCGCTGCGTGATGCGCGTTTCGAGGATCGGCAGGCCGTAACCGGTCAGCGCCTCGGAAACCTCCGCGCCGATCTTGGTGCCCTTGATCGCACGGGACACCACGAATGCCGCTTTCAGCTTGCCGTCAGTTAGTTCGATGCGCTGCTTGACCAAATCCACGAGGTCAGACGTTGCCCAAATATCGTAGGGCGACGGCTGCACCGGGATCAGCACCAAGTCAGCGGCCTTCATCGCCGAAACGGCCAGGTCATGGGCCTGGGGCGCTCCGTCGATCACGACAAAATCTTTCCGGGCCACGCTCTTTAGGTCGCGCTCGATGGTCGGCCGGTCAATGCCCACCACGGGCACGGGTTGATCTTCACGCACGGCGGCCCAATCGCGGGCGCTTCCCTGCGGGTCAGAATCGACTAGCAGCACGTCGGCGCCGTCGAGTTGTAGGGCGCGGGCTAAATGAGTGGCGATGGTGGTCTTACCCGCCCCGCCCTTCTGGTTCAGTACGGCGATGACTCGCATATGCACTCCATGAGCTATTGAGCATTTGAGGGATAAAGGAATTACTCAAACAAAGTATAGCACATTGAGGAGTTGAGTAAATGCACCAATTGAGGAAATACGGACATAAAAAACCCCGCACGCAGCGGGGTTCAAAGTAGTCAGGGGCACGCTCTACGGTGCGGCGCTCGGCTCACTAGCCATCGTCAAGAAGGCTTCGATGCGCTCGGCCAGAGACGAATTTTTCTCCACATGCCGGGCGTAGTAGACCAAGGATGCAACAGCGGTACGCTGCTTGAGCGGGTCCCAAAGCTCGACGATGCGCAGCAGGTCATCCGTGCTGAGAGGCTTCAAGCCAATATCCTCGATCAGCTCTTCCACGCCATCGCAGAAGCCCAAGGCAACCACGAGGCCGAGCGTGCCGCGTCGGCCCGTTTCGTTACCGAAGGCTTCCAGGTCTGGGACGTCGTCACCCTTGATCTCGAACTGCTTCACCTCGGCAGAAATCGCCAATCTGGCGCCTTCCCAACAGTCGATGTCGCCAACACGTTGAAGACGCTTCGAGCCAGTCCGAACCTTGTCGATCTCGATCTGAAGGTGAGGGTTATCAGCCCGCAGGAAACCGAACACGATCCCTTGGAAGGCGGCGCCTGTCGGCTCCCCCTTCTTGGCCGTCATGTCAAAGCTCTCCAGCAGCATCCGAAACAGAGGCGGCTCAACTTTCACCGATGCCGGGTCAAAAGCCTGACTCTTGAGCGCGGCAAGAACATAGTCGGCAACCTTCCGCCGCAGTTCCGCCAGTTCGTCAGCACTGAAGGTTGCGAGAGCATCCAGCCACTGGATGTAATCGGCCCATGCCTGAGTCGCATGGGGCGCGCAACTCGGGTAATCGAACCGCTTGTGCTCTGCACGGAAAAACCGCTCGGCAGCGTTGTAGAAGGGCCGAAGACTCAACGTACCGCCGTCAGCCTTGGCAACAATCAGCGTATTCGCACGCTTTCCACCATTGGTCGTCACTTGTCGCGGGAACCGCGCAATGACGTCCTGGTAGCTACCGAAGCCCGCACCGGGAACACCTATCTCGGTGTAAAGGTCGATGAAGGCCATCAGCAGGCCAGCAGAGAACTTCCGCGCAGGGAAGCCAGCGGTGAACTCGCTAAACAGATCGGCCGGCGTCATCGTTCGTTCAAAGGCAAAGTAGACAGGGGAGTAAAAACCTCTCGGCCGAGCGCATAGTAACCGGCG
>NZ_FNDS01000023.1 GCF_900099785.1 Pseudomonas panipatensis
CGTTCTGCTGCGTGGCACCAAGCGTGAGGACGTAGAGCGTGGCCAGGTTCTGGCCAAGCCGGGCACCATCAAGCCGCACACCAAGTTCGAGTGCGAAGTGTACGTGCTGTCCAAGGAAGAAGGTGGTCGTCACACCCCGTTCTTCAAGGGTTACCGTCCGCAGTTCTACTTCCGTACCACCGACGTAACTGGCAACTGCGAACTGCCGGAAGGCGTTGAGATGGTAATGCCGGGCGACAACGTGAAAATGGTTGTCACCCTGATCGCTCCGATCGCCATGGAAGACGGCCTGCGCTTCGCTATCCGCGAAGGTGGTCGTACCGTTGGCGCCGGCGTGGTTGCCAAGATCATCGAGTAATTGGTTGATCTTTTCTCATCGGGCCGGCATAATGGTCGGCCTGATTTTGTTTTAGGCCAGTAGCTCAATTGGCAGAGCGGCGGTCTCCAAAACCGCAGGTTGGGGGTTCGATTCCCTCCTGGCCTGCCAGATTTCTCAATGATGTCTGGCACTTCTTTAACGGGATTCCTAGCAGATGAATGCGAAGGCTGAAGCCAAAGAATCGCGTTTCGATATCGTGAAATGGCTCTTGGTTGCGCTGGTTGTCCTGGTGGCTGTTGTGGCTAACCAGCATTACTCGGCTCAGCCGCTTTTCTATCGCGTGCTCGGTATTCTGGTTCTTGCGGCTGTGGCTGGCTTTGTGGCTCTGCAGACCGTGAAGGGTCGTGCGTTCTTCGCGTTGGCGAAAGAGGCGCGCGCCGAGATCCGCAAGGTCGTATGGCCGACTCGTCAAGAAACAACTCAGACCACCATGATCGTGGTTGCAGTGGTGCTGGTTATGGCGCTGCTGTTGTGGGGGCTCGATTCCCTGCTGGGTTGGCTTGTTTCCATGATCGTAGGTTAAGGGTGTTCCGTGGCTAAGCGTTGGTACGTTGTGCATGCATACTCGGGCTACGAGAAGCATGTCATGCGCTCGCTGATCGAGCGGGTCAAACTGGCCGGCATGGAAGATGGGTTTGGCGAAATTCTGGTTCCCACTGAAGAAGTGGTGGAAATGCGGAATGGCCAGAAGCGCAAGAGCGAGCGCAAGTTCTTCCCAGGCTATGTGCTGGTTCAGATGGAAATGAACGAGGGGACTTGGCACTTGGTCAAGGACACCCCTCGCGTGATGGGTTTCATTGGCGGAACCGCTGATAAGCCTGCGCCGATTACTGACAAGGAGGCTGAGGCCATCCTTCGTCGCGTTGCCGATAGTGGTGACAAGCCCAAGCCGAAGACGCTCTTCGAGCCAGGCGAAACTGTTCGCGTCATTGATGGTCCGTTTGCGGACTTCAATGGTGTCGTGGAAGAGGTTAACTACGAAAAGAGCCGGATTCAGGTCGCGGTGCTCATTTTCGGTCGCTCTACTCCGGTAGAGCTGGAGTTCAGTCAGGTCGAGAAGGTCTAACTGAGACAACGCATCCCACACCCCGCAGCCATAGGCTGCGGGGTTTTGTCGTCATTGGGATAAACGCGAAAGCAACCGGGGAGCCCGTCAGGGCGTTTGAACCCGTAACTGGAGTAGCAAATGGCTAAGAAAATTCAGGCTTACATCAAGCTGCAGGTCAAGGCTGGCCAAGCCAACCCGTCGCCGCCGGTTGGTCCGGCGCTGGGTCAGCACGGCGTGAACATCATGGAGTTCTGCAAGGCGTTCAACGCCAAGACCCAGGGCATGGAACCCGGTCTGCCGACTCCGGTGATCATCACCGTATACAGCGACCGCAGCTTCACCTTCGAAACCAAGAGCACCCCGGCTTCCGTGCTGCTGAAGAAAGCTGCTGGCATCACCAGCGGTTCCAGCCGTCCGAACAGCCAGAAAGTAGGCACCGTTACCCGTGCTCAGCTGGAAGAGATCGCCAAGGCCAAACAGGCTGATCTGACCGCAGCTGACCTGGATGCGGCCGTGCGTACTATCGCCGGCTCCGCGCGTAGCATGGGCCTCAACGTGGAGGGTGTGTAATGGCTAAGCTGACCAAGCGTCAAAAGGCTATTGCCGAGAAAGTCGAAGCTGGCAAGCAATACGGCTTCGAAGAGGCCGCTAAACTGCTGGCCGAGCTGTCGACCATCAAGTTCAAGGAGTCCGTGGACATCGCCATCAATCTGGGCGTTGATCCGCGTAAATCCGACCAGGTCGTCCGCGGTGCCACCGTTCTGCCGAACGGTACCGGCAAATCCGTACGCGTTGCCGTGTTCACCCAAGGTCCGGGTGCCGAAGCCGCTCTGGCTGCTGGCGCTGACAAGGTTGGCATGGACGAACTGGCTGCCGAGATGAAAGCCGGCGACCTGAACTACGACGTGGTCATCGCTTCCCCGGATGCGATGCGTGTCGTTGGTCAACTCGGTCAGATTCTCGGCCCGCGCGGTCTGATGCCGAACCCGAAGGTCGGTACCGTGACCCCGGACGTCGCCACTGCGGTGAAGAATGCCAAGGCTGGTCAGGTGCGTTTCCGTACTGACAAGAACGGCATCATTCACGCGTCCGTTGGCAAGATCGATTTCGAGCCGACCAAGCTGAAGCAGAACGTTGAAGCTCTGCTGGTCGACCTGAAGCGTCTGAAACCCGCCTCCTCGAAAGGCGTTTACGTTCAGCGCGTGACCCTGAGCACCACCATGGGCCCGGGTCTGCAGATCGATCAGGCTTCGCTGGAAGGCTGATAAGACAAAGTCGGGTAGTGGGCTGGTCCCACTGCCCGCAGGTATTGGGGTCCCTGCCTGGCGGGGGCTATCCAAGACCGTAGGCGGCGCAAGCCTTAAACCACAAGCCTACGCAGATGGTGCTCCCGATTCGTTAACCGAATCAGACACCAAAACGCCGTCCGGCTCCGGCTGGACGAATCGGTAACATCCAGGAGTAAACCCGTGGCAATCAAACTCGAAGACAAGAAGGCCATCGTCGCTGAAGTCAACGAGGCTGCCAAAGCCGGTCTGTCCGCTGTCGTGGCTGATGCCCGTGGCGTGACTGTCGGCGCAATGACCGGACTCCGTAAAGAGGCCCGTGCTGCTGGTGTGTACGTGAAAGTCGTACGTAACACCCTGCTGCGCCGCGCCGTTGAGGGCACTCAGTTCGAAGTGCTCAACGACGTGTTCAAAGGCCCGACCCTGATTGCGTTCTCCAACGAGCATCCGGGCGCTGCTGCCCGTATCTTCAAGGAATTCGCCAAGGGTCAGGACAAGTTCGAGATCAAGGCGGCCGCGTTCGAGGGTCAATTCCTCGCAGCCAATCAGATCGATGTTCTGGCGACCCTGCCGACCTACGACGAAGCCGTAGCACAGCTGATGAGCGTGATCCAAGGCGCTACCAGCAAGCTGGCTCGTACTCTGGCGGCCATTCGCGACCAGAAAGAAGCTACCGCTGCCTAAGACGCAGTACGGAACGCTTTCAACCTTTTTTGTTTAATAGATGGCCGCAACGCCGTCACCCAATACAGGAATTAGAGTCATGGCTCTGACCAACGAAGACATCATCAACGCCGTATCCGAAATGTCCGTCATGCAGATCGTTGAACTGATCAAGGCGATGGAAGAGAAGTTCGGCGTTACCGCCGCTGCCGCTGTTGCTGCCGGCCCGGCCGTAGCTGCTGCCGCTGCTGAAGAGCAGACCGAGTTCACCATCGTCCTGGCCGAAGCTGGCGACAAGAAAGTGAACGTGATCAAGGTCGTTCGCGAACTGACCGGTCTGGGTCTGAAAGAAGCCAAAGCAGTCGTTGACGGCGCCCCGGGCGTGGTCAAGGAAGGCGCTTCGAAAGAAGAGGCCGAAGCTGCCAAGAAAGCTCTGGAAGAAGCAGGCGCCAAGGTCGAGCTCAAGTAAGCTCGCACCTTGCGTCTACAGCCCGAGCGGTAGCGACAGGCTGATGGCTGGTGGCTTTTGCCACCGGCCTTTTTCCGTTATGGGTGGGATGCCGCAGGTGTCCTTCCCGTAATGTGAAAAACCCACCGTGCGCGGTGGCGCAAACTTGAGGTTTGCACGATTTTTCGGCTGCTCCCGTGGGAGAGGCCAAACAAGCAGGTGACCAAGCTGGGGAACGCTGATGGCTTACTCATACACTGAGAAAAAACGTATCCGCAAGGACTTTAGCAAGTTGCCGGACGTCATGGATGTGCCGTATTTGCTGGCCATCCAGCTGGATTCCTATCGCGAATTCCTGCAGGCAGGTGCAAGCAAGGATCAGATCCGTGACATCGGTCTGCATGCGGCCTTCAAGTCCGTTTTCCCGATTATCAGCTATTCCGGCAATGCTGCCCTGGAATACGTCGGTTATCGCCTGGGCGAGCCGGCATTTGACGTCAAGGAGTGCGTGCTGCGCGGTGTGACCTTCGCCGTCCCGCTGCGTGTGAAAGTGCGCCTGATCATCTTCGACAAAGAATCGTCGAGCAAAGCGATCAAGGACATCAAGGAACAGGAAGTCTACATGGGGGAAATCCCCCTGATGACCGAGAACGGTACCTTCATCATCAACGGTACCGAGCGCGTCATCGTTTCCCAGCTGCACCGTTCCCCGGGTGTGTTCTTCGACCACGACCGTGGCAAGACTCACAGCTCCGGCAAGCTGCTGTACTCCGCTCGTATCATTCCCTACCGCGGTTCCTGGCTCGACTTCGAATTCGATCCGAAGGACTGCGTGTTCGTCCGTATCGACCGTCGCCGCAAACTGCCGGCGTCTGTCCTGCTGCGCGCCCTGGGTTACAGCACCGAGGAGATCCTCGATGCCTTCTATGACACCAACGTCTTCCAGATCAAGGGCGAGACTCTGAGCCTGGAGTTGGTACCCCAGCGCCTGCGTGGCGAGATCGCCAGCTTCGATATCAAAGACGCTGCGGGCAAGGTTATTGTCGAGCAAGGCCGCCGCATCACCGCGCGCCACATCAACCAGCTCGAAAAAGCCAGCATCAAGCAACTGGAAGTGCCTTTCGACTACCTCATTGGCCGTACCGTGGCCAAGGCAGTCGTGCACCCGGCAACCGGCGAAATCATCGCTGAGTGCAATACCGAGCTGTCCGTCGACGTACTGGCGAAAATCGCCAAGGCCCAGGTCGTTCGCCTGGAAACCCTGTACACCAACGACATTGACTGCGGTCCGTTCATCGCCGATACCCTGAAGATCGACTCCACCAGCAACCAGTTGGAGGCCTTGGTCGAGATCTATCGGATGATGCGTCCTGGCGAGCCGCCGACCAAGGAAGCCGCTGAGACTCTGTTCGGCAACCTGTTCTTCAGCGCCGAGCGTTACGATCTCTCCGCCGTTGGCCGGATGAAGTTCAACCGCCGCATCGGCCGCACCGAGATCGAAGGTGCTGGCGTGCTGAGCAAGGAAGACATCGTCGAAGTCCTCAAGACCCTGGTCAGCATCCGTAACGGTAAGGGCATCGTCGACGACATCGACCACCTGGGTAACCGTCGCGTACGTTGCGTCGGCGAGATGGCCGAGAACCAGTTCCGCGTTGGCCTGGTGCGTGTCGAGCGCGCGGTCAAGGAACGCCTGTCCATGGCGGAAAGCGAAGGCCTGATGCCGCAGGACCTGATCAACGCCAAGCCGGTGGCCGCCGCGATCAAGGAGTTCTTCGGTTCCAGCCAGCTGTCGCAGTTCATGGACCAGAACAACCCGCTCTCCGAGATCACCCACAAGCGCCGTGTTTCCGCGCTCGGCCCAGGTGGTCTGACCCGCGAGCGCGCCGGCTTCGAGGTTCGTGACGTACACCCGACCCACTACGGCCGCGTGTGCCCGATCGAGACCCCTGAAGGTCCGAACATCGGCCTGATCAACTCCCTGGCAACCTACGCCCGCACCAACAAGTACGGCTTCCTGGAAAGCCCGTACCGTGTGGTGAAGGAAGGCCTGGTAAGCGACGAGATCGTCTTCCTCTCCGCCATCGAAGAGGCCGATCACGTGATCGCTCAGGCCTCCGCGACCCTGGACGAACAAGGCCGTCTGGTCGACGAACTGGTGGCCGTGCGTCACCTGAACGAGTTCACCGTCAAGGCGCCGGAAGACGTGACCCTGATGGACGTTTCGCCGAAGCAGGTCGTTTCCGTCGCTGCCTCGCTGATTCCGTTCCTCGAGCACGATGACGCCAACCGCGCACTCATGGGTTCTAACATGCAGCGTCAGGCCGTTCCGACTCTGCGTGCTGACAAGCCGCTGGTGGGTACCGGCATGGAGCGCAACGTTGCGCGCGACTCCGGCGTCTGCGTCGTGGCTCGCCGTGGCGGCGTGATCGACTCGGTCGATGCCAGCCGTATCGTGGTTCGCGTGGCGGATGATGAGGTCGAGACCGGCGAAGCGGGTGTCGACATCTACAACCTGACCAAGTACACCCGTTCCAACCAGAACACCTGCATCAACCAGCGTCCGCTGGTGAGCAAGGGTGATGTGATCGCGCGCGGCGACATTCTCGCCGACGGTCCGTCCACCGACATGGGTGAGCTGGCCCTCGGCCAGAACATGCGCGTCGCGTTCATGCCCTGGAACGGTTTCAACTTCGAAGACTCCATCTGCTTGTCCGAACGCGTGGTGCAGGAAGATCGCTTCACCACCATCCACATTCAGGAACTGACCTGTGTGGCGCGTGACACCAAGCTCGGCCCAGAAGAAATCACCGCGGATATTCCGAACGTCGGTGAGGCTGCGCTGAACAAGCTGGACGAAGCGGGCATCGTTTATGTCGGCGCCGAAGTGCAGGCGGGCGACATCCTGGTCGGTAAGGTCACTCCGAAAGGCGAGACCCAGCTGACTCCGGAAGAGAAGCTGCTGCGCGCGATCTTCGGTGAGAAGGCGTCCGATGTGAAGGACACCTCCCTGCGTGTGCCCACTGGCACCAAGGGCACCGTGATCGACGTCCAGGTCTTCACCCGTGATGGCGTGGAGCGCGACTCCCGTGCGCTGTCCATCGAGAAGATGCAGCTGGACGAGATCCGCAAGGACCTGAACGAAGAGTTCCGCATCGTCGAAGGCGCTACCTTCGAGCGTCTGCGTTCCGCTCTGGTCGGTGCCAAGGCCGATGGTGGTCCGGCACTGAAGAAGGGCCAGGAAATCACCGACGAGTACCTCGATGGCCTCGAGCGCGGCCAGTGGTTCAAGCTGCGCATGGCCGAAGATGCACTGAACGAGCAGTTGGAGAAGGCCCAGGCCTACCTCAGCGATCGCCGTCAGATGCTCGACGACAAGTTCGAGGACAAGAAGCGCAAGCTGCAGCAGGGCGACGACCTGGCTCCGGGCGTGCTGAAGATCGTCAAGGTCTACCTCGCCATCAAGCGCCGCATCCAGCCGGGCGACAAGATGGCCGGCCGCCACGGTAACAAAGGTGTGGTCTCGGTGATCATGCCGGTCGAAGACATGCCGCACGATGTCAACGGCACTCCGGTCGACATCGTTCTCAACCCGCTGGGCGTACCGTCGCGTATGAACGTCGGTCAGATCCTCGAAACCCACCTGGGCCTCGCGGCCAAGGGCCTGGGCGAGAAGATCAACCGCATGCTCGAAGAGCAGCGCAAGATCGCCGAACTGCGTCAGTTCCTGAACGAGATCTACAACGAAATCGGTGGCCGCCAGGAAAGCCTGGACGAGCTGTCCGACAACGAGATCATCGCTCTGGCCAATAACCTCAAGGGCGGCGTGCCCATGGCGACCCCGGTGTTCGACGGTGCCAAGGAGCGCGAGATCAAGGCCATGCTGAAGCTGGCGGATCTGCCGGAGAGCGGCCAGATGCGCCTGTACGATGGCCGTACTGGTAACCAGTTCGAGCGCACGACCACCGTCGGCTACATGTACATGCTCAAACTGAACCACCTGGTCGATGACAAGATGCACGCACGTTCCACCGGCTCTTACAGCCTGGTCACCCAGCAGCCGCTGGGTGGTAAGGCGCAGTTCGGTGGCCAGCGTTTCGGGGAGATGGAGGTGTGGGCGCTGGAAGCCTACGGCGCCGCCTACACCCTGCAGGAAATGCTGACCGTGAAGTCGGACGACGTGAACGGCCGTACCAAGATGTACAAAAACATCGTGGACGGGGATCACCGCATGGAGGCCGGCATGCCCGAGTCCTTCAACGTGCTGATCAAAGAGATCCGCTCGCTCGGCATCGATATCGAACTGGAAACCGAATAACACGTGACGCTAGAACGGTGCGGCGGCTAGGCCGCCGTACCGGGTCCGTGAGGAGGAAAGGCCTTGAAAGACTTGCTCAATCTGTTGAAAAACCAGGGTCAAATCGAGGAGTTCGATGCCATCCGTATTGGGCTGGCGTCGCCCGAGATGATTCGTTCCTGGTCGTTCGGCGAAGTTAAGAAGCCGGAGACCATCAACTACCGTACCTTCAAGCCGGAGCGCGATGGCCTGTTCTGCGCCAAGATCTTCGGCCCGGTGAAGGACTATGAGTGCCTGTGCGGTAAGTACAAGCGCCTGAAACATCGCGGAGTGATCTGCGAGAAGTGTGGCGTGGAAGTCGCCCTGGCCAAGGTGCGCCGCGAGCGCATGGGCCACATCGAGCTGGCTTCGCCCGTTGCCCACATCTGGTTCCTGAAGTCCCTGCCGTCCCGTATCGGTCTGCTGCTCGACATGACCCTGCGTGATATCGAGCGCGTGCTCTATTTCGAGAGCTACGTCGTGATCGATCCGGGCATGACCACGCTGGAAAAGGGCCAGCTGCTGAACGACGAGCAGTACTTCGAAGCCCTCGAAGAGTTCGGTGACGACTTCGACGCCCGCATGGGTGCCGAGGCCGTTCGCGAGCTGCTCAACGCTATCGATCTGGAGCACGAGATTGGCCGCCTGCGCGAAGAGATTCCGCAGACCAACTCGGAAACCAAGATCAAGAAGCTGTCCAAGCGCCTGAAACTGATGGAAGCCTTCCAGGGCTCCGGCAACCATCCCGAGTGGATGGTGCTGACCGTTCTGCCGGTGCTGCCGCCGGACCTGCGTCCGCTGGTTCCGCTGGATGGCGGCCGCTTCGCGACGTCCGATCTGAACGATCTGTACCGTCGCGTGATCAACCGTAACAACCGTCTGAAGCGCCTGCTCGACCTGGCCGCTCCGGACATCATCGTGCGCAACGAAAAGCGCATGCTGCAGGAAGCCGTCGATGCCCTGCTGGACAACGGTCGTCGCGGTCGCGCCATCACTGGCTCGAACAAGCGCCCGCTGAAGTCCCTGGCTGACATGATCAAGGGTAAGCAAGGTCGCTTCCGTCAGAACCTGCTCGGTAAGCGCGTGGACTACTCCGGTCGTTCGGTAATTACCGTAGGTCCGACCCTGCGTCTGCACCAGTGCGGTCTGCCCAAGAAGATGGCCCTGGAGCTGTTCAAGCCGTTCATCTTCGGCAAGCTGGAAGGTCGTGGCATGGCCACCACCATCAAGGCCGCGAAGAAGATGGTCGAGCGCGAGCTGCCCGAGGTGTGGGACGTTCTCGCCGAAGTCATTCGCGAACACCCCGTACTGCTGAACCGTGCGCCGACCCTGCACCGCCTGGGTATCCAGGCGTTCGAGCCGGTCCTCATCGAAGGCAAGGCGATCCAGCTGCACCCGCTGGTCTGCGCCGCGTACAACGCCGACTTCGACGGTGACCAGATGGCCGTTCACGTTCCGCTGACCCTCGAGGCCCAGCTGGAAGCGCGCGCGCTGATGATGTCGACCAACAACATCCTGTCGCCAGCCAACGGTGAGCCGATCATCGTGCCGTCGCAGGACGTGGTAATGGGTCTGTACTACATGACCCGTGACGCCATCAACGCGAAAGGCGAGGGCATGGCCTTCGCCGATCTGCAGGAAGTTGACCGCGCCTACCGTAGCGGCCAGGTGTCCCTGCACGCCCGCGTGAAAGTGCGCATCAACGAGAAGATCAAGAACGAAGACGGCAGCCTGACCGCCAACACCCGCATCGTCGACTCCACCGTTGGCCGTGCGCTGCTGTTCCAGGTCGTGCCGGCAGGTCTGCCGTTCGACGTGGTCAACCAGCCGATGAAGAAGAAGGCGATCTCCAAGCTGATCAACCACTGCTACCGCGTGGTGGGTCTGAAGGACACCGTCATCTTCGCTGACCAACTGATGTACACCGGTTTCGCCTACTCGACCATCTCCGGTGTGTCGATCGGTGTGAACGACTTCGTCATCCCGGACGAGAAGGCGCGCATCATCAACGCCGCCACCGAGGAAGTGAAGGAGATCGAGAGCCAGTACGCCTCCGGCCTGGTAACCCAGGGCGAGAAGTACAACAAGGTGATCGACCTGTGGTCGAAGGCCAACGACGAAGTGTCCAAGGCAATGATGGCCAACCTCTCGAAAGAGAAAGTCATCGACCGCGAGGGCAAGGAAGTCGACCAGGAGTCCTTCAACTCCATGTACATGATGGCGGACTCCGGTGCGCGGGGTTCCGCGGCCCAGATCCGTCAGCTCGCCGGTATGCGTGGTCTGATGGCCAAGCCGGACGGCTCGATCATCGAGACCCCGATCACCGCGAACTTCCGTGAAGGTCTGAACGTACTCCAGTACTTCATCTCCACCCACGGTGCTCGTAAAGGTCTGGCGGATACCGCACTGAAGACCGCGAACTCCGGTTACCTGACCCGTCGTCTGGTCGACGTGGCCCAGGACCTGGTAGTGACCGAGATCGATTGCGGCACCGAACATGGCTTGGTCATGTCCCCGCACATCGAAGGCGGCGACATCGTGGAACCGCTGGGCGAGCGCGTGCTCGGCCGTGTGGTTGCTCGTGACGTGTTCAAGCCGGGTGGCGACGATGTCATCGTTCCTGCTGGCACCTTGATCGACGAGAAGTGGGTCGACTTCCTCGAGCAGATGAGCGTCGACGAAGTCGTGGTGCGTTCGCCGATCACTTGCGAAACCCGCCATGGTATCTGCTCCATGTGCTACGGCCGCGATCTGGCTCGTGGTCACCGTGTGAACATCGGTGAAGCGGTCGGCGTCATCGCCGCCCAGTCCATCGGTGAGCCGGGTACCCAGCTGACCATGCGTACCTTCCACATCGGTGGTGCGGCCAGCCGGACCTCCGCCGTGGACAACGTCCAGGTCAAGAACGGCGGCACCATCCGCCTGCACAACCTGAAGCACGTAGAACGTGCCGACGGCGCGCTGGTGGCGGTATCGCGTTCCGGTGAGCTGGCGGTGGCCGACGACTTCGGTCGTGAGCGCGAGCGCTACAAGCTGCCGTATGGTGCGGTCATTTCGGTCAAGGAAGGTGACAAGGTCGACCCGGGCGCTATCGTCGCCAAGTGGGACCCGCACACCCACCCGATCGTTACCGAGATGGACGGTACCGTTGCCTTCGCGGGCATGGAAGAAGGCATCACCATCAAGCGTCAGACCGACGAACTCACCGGTCTGACCAACATCGAGGTACTGGATGCGAAGGATCGTCCGGCTGCCGGCAAGGACATTCGTCCGGCCGTGAAGCTGATCGATGCCGCAGGCAAGGATCTCCTGCTCCCGGGTACCGACGTGCCGGCGCAGTACTTCCTGCCGGCCAACGCCCTGGTCAACCTGACCGACGGCGCCAAGGTTCGTGTGGGCGACGTTATCGCTCGTATCCCGCAAGAAACCTCGAAGACCCGCGACATCACCGGTGGTCTGCCGCGCGTTGCCGACCTGTTCGAAGCTCGTCGTCCGAAAGAGCCCTCGATCCTGGCGGAAATCAGCGGCACCATCTCGTTCGGCAAGGAAACCAAGGGCAAGCGTCGCCTGGTCATCACTCCTACCGACGGCAGCGATCCTTACGAGGAGCTGATTCCGAAGTGGCGCCACCTGAACGTCTTCGAAGGCGAACAGGTGAACCGCGGGGAAGTGATCTCCGACGGCCCGAGCAACCCGCACGATATTTTGCGTTTGCTCGGCGTCAGCTCGCTGGCCAAGTACATCGTCAACGAAATTCAGGACGTGTACCGCCTGCAGGGCGTGAAGATCAACGACAAGCACATCGAGACCATCCTGCGGCAGATGCTGCGTAAGGTCGAAGTGGCTGAGTCGGGCGACTCGTCCTTCATCAAGGGCGATCAGGTCGAGCTGACCCAGGTGCTGGAAGAGAACGAAGTGCTGGCTACCGTGGACAAGTTCCCGGCCAAGTACGAGCGTGTGCTGCTGGGTATCACCAAGGCATCGCTGTCCACCGAGTCGTTCATCTCGGCGGCGTCGTTCCAGGAGACTACCCGCGTCCTCACCGAGGCGGCAGTCACCGGCAAGCGCGACTTCCTGCGCGGCCTGAAGGAAAACGTGGTCGTGGGTCGTTTGATCCCGGCCGGTACCGGCTTGGCATACCACAGCGAGCGCAAGCGTCAGCGCGAACTCGGCAAACCGCAGCGCGTCAGCGCGAGCGAGGCCGAAGCCGCATTGGCCGAAGCGCTCAATCTGAGCGGTAACTAAGCCTCGAGCGAAGCCCCGGCTGTCTTGACAGTCGGGGCTTTGTCTTGACGGTGTGCGGGAAGCTCATTAGTATCCTGTACCCCGAAAATTGGCAGGGCGCTCGCTCCTGCCATTTCGTTTATGTGTCGTAAGACAATCAGTGGAGCTATAGATGGCAACTATCAACCAGCTGGTGCGCAAACCGCGCAAGCGTCTGGTCGACAAGAGCGGCGTTCCTGCCCTGCAGAACTGCCCTCAGCGTCGCGGCGTATGCACCCGCGTATACACCACCACCCCGAAAAAGCCGAACTCCGCACTCCGTAAGGTTTGCCGTGTTCGCCTGACCAACGGTTTCGAGGTTTCCTCGTACATCGGCGGTGAAGGTCACAACCTGCAAGAGCACAGCGTAGTGCTGATCCGTGGCGGTCGTGTAAAGGACCTTCCGGGTGTGCGTTACCACACCGTGCGCGGTTCGCTGGATACCTCCGGCGTTAAAGACCGTAAGCAGGGTCGTTCCAAGTACGGCGCCAAGCGTCCGAAGTAATTTTTTGTTTTCCTATTTGCTGAGTCGATAAGAGTAAGGTCGGGCGTAACGGAAACGTTGCAGTCCCGGGCTAACCTGAAGACCGTTTGAGGGCTTATCAATGCCAAGACGTCGTGTAGCGGCCAAACGTGAAATTCTGGCTGATCCGAAATACGGAAGCCAGATTCTGGCCAAATTTATGAACCACGTGATGGAGAGCGGCAAGAAAGCCGTCGCCGAGCGTATCGTTTACGGTGCTCTGGAAAAGGTCAAAGAGCGCAGTAAAGGTGACCCCCTGGAACTCTTCGAAAAAGCTCTCGACGCCATCGCTCCGCTGGTCGAAGTGAAGTCCCGCCGCGTAGGTGGTGCGACTTACCAGGTTCCGGTCGAAGTTCGTCCGTCCCGTCGTAATGCCCTGGCCATGCGTTGGCTGGTGGACTACGCCCGTAAGCGCGGCGAGAAGTCCATGGCCCTGCGCCTGGCTGGCGAGCTGCTGGATGCCGCTGAAGGCAAAGGCGCCGCCGTTAAGAAGCGTGAAGACGTGCACCGTATGGCTGAGGCCAACAAGGCCTTCTCCCACTACCGCTTCTAATCACGGCTTCCATTCTTTTGCGAGGGCTTTATGGCTCGTACTACAGCAATTAACCGCTACCGGAACATTGGTATCTGCGCCCACGTTGATGCGGGCAAGACCACCACTACCGAGCGGATCCTGTTCTACACAGGTCTTAGCCACAAGATGGGTGAGGTGCATGACGGCGCTGCTACCACCGACTGGATGGTGCAGGAGCAGGAACGCGGTATCACCATTACCTCCGCGGCGATCACTACCTTCTGGGAAGGTTCGCGCGGCCAGTACGACAAGTACCGCGTAAACGTCATCGATACCCCCGGCCACGTAGACTTCACCATTGAAGTTGAGCGTTCCCTGCGCGTGCTGGACGGTGCTGTCGTGGTGTTCTGCGGCACCTCCGGCGTTGAGCCGCAGTCCGAGACCGTGTGGCGTCAGGCCAACAAGTATGGCGTTCCGCGTATCGTCTACGTGAACAAGATGGACCGCGCCGGCGCCAACTTCCTGCGCGTCGTCGGTCAGATCAAGAACCGTCTGGGTCACACCCCGGTTCCGGTTCAGTTGGCCATCGGTGCGGAAGATGACTTCCAGGGTCAGGTCGACCTGCTGAAGATGAAGGCCATCTACTGGAACGAAGACGACAAGGGCACCACCTATCGCGAGGAAGAGATTCCTGCCGAGCTGATGGACCTGGCTGTCGAGTGGCGCAACAACATGGTCGAGGCTGCTGCCGAGGCCAACGAAGAGTTGATGAACAAGTACCTGGAAGAAGGCGAGCTGACGATCGAAGAGATCAAGGCCGGCCTGCGCCAGCGTACCATCGCCTGCGAAATCGTTCCGGCTGTCTGTGGTTCCTCCTTCAAGAACAAGGGCGTGCCCCTGGTTCTCGACGCCGTCATCGACTTCCTGCCTGCTCCGACCGAGATCCCGGCGATTCAGGGTGTTCACCCGGACAGCACTGATGACAACGAGATCCAAGACGAGCGTCCTGCCGACGACAATGCGCCGTTCTCGGCGTTGGCGTTCAAGATCGCTACCGACCCGTTCGTCGGTACTCTGACCTTCGTTCGCGTCTACTCGGGCGTTCTGGAGTCCGGCCAGTCGGTCGTCAACTCCGTGAAAGGCAAGAAAGAGCGCGTTGGTCGTATGGTGCAGATGCACGCCAACCAGCGTGACGAGATCAAAGAAGTGCGCGCTGGCGACATCGCCGCTCTGATCGGTATGAAGGATGTCACTACCGGTGACACCCTGTGCGACATCGACAAGCCGATCATCCTCGAGCGCATGGACTTCCCGGAGCCGGTAATCTCGGTAGCTGTTGAGCCGAAGACCAAGGCTGACCAGGAGAAGATGGGTATCGCCCTCGGCAAGCTGGCCCAGGAAGACCCGTCGTTCCGCGTCAAGACCGACGAAGAGACTGGTCAGACCATCATCTCCGGTATGGGTGAGCTGCACCTGGACATCCTCGTCGACCGCATGAAGCGCGAGTTCGGCGTTGAGGCCAACATCGGCAAGCCGCAGGTTTCCTACCGCGAAACCATCTCCAAGGACAACGTCGAGATCGAAGGCAAGTTCGTTCGTCAGTCCGGTGGTCGTGGTCAGTTCGGTCACTGCTGGATCCGCTTCTCGGCCGCCGATGTGGACGAGAAGGGCAACATCACCGAAGGTCTGGTTTTCACCAACGAAGTCGTGGGCGGTGTGGTTCCGAAGGAATACATCCCGGCGATCCAGAAGGGTATCGAGGAGCAGATGAAGAACGGCGTAGTCGCCGGTTATCCGCTCATCGGCCTCAAGGCTACCGTGTTCGATGGTTCCTACCACGACGTCGACTCCAACGAGATGGCGTTCAAGATCGCTGCCTCCATGGCGACCAAGCAGCTGGCCCAGAAGGGTGGCGGTAAAGTGCTTGAGCCGATCATGAAGGTAGAGGTGGTGACTCCTGAGGACTACATGGGCGACGTGATGGGTGACCTGAACCGTCGTCGCGGTCTGATTCAGGGGATGGAGGACTCGGTTTCCGGTAAGGTTATTCGTGCCGAAGTTCCGCTGGGCGAGATGTTCGGTTATGCGACCGACGTGCGTTCCATGTCCCAGGGCCGTGCGAGCTACTCCATGGAGTTCGCCAAGTACGCCGAAGCTCCGTCGAACGTCGTCGAAGCACTGGTTAAAAAACAAGGTTGATTCAGCCCTTTAAGTAAGAGGTTTACTGTCGTGGCTAAGGAAAAATTTGAACGTAACAAACCGCACGTCAACGTCGGCACCATCGGTCACGTTGACCATGGCAAGACCACTCTGACTGCTGCCCTGACCAAGGTCTGCTCCGAGACTTGGGGTGGTTCGGCTCGCGCTTTCGATCAGATCGACAACGCGCCGGAAGAGAAAGCTCGCGGTATCACCATCAACACCTCTCACGTTGAATACGATTCGGCAATCCGTCACTACGCTCACGTAGACTGCCCGGGCCACGCCGACTACGTAAAAAACATGATCACCGGTGCTGCTCAGATGGACGGCGCGATC
>NZ_FNDS01000007.1 GCF_900099785.1 Pseudomonas panipatensis
CGCCGTTCGCCGGCCAGGTGCAGTTCGCCGCTGTCCAGCAGGGCGGCCATGCGCGGGGCGATCTGGGACGGGTCGATGCGGTCCGGCCACTCGCCCATCAGGCCCATGATCACCGCGCGGTCGGTGCCGTGCCCGACGCCGGTGGCGGAGAGCGAGCCGTACAGGCGCACTTCGAGGCGCTCGACGCGCGCGAGCAACTGGCGCTCGCGCAGGGCGCCGATGAACAGCGCGGCGGCGCGCATCGGCCCCACCGTATGCGAGCTGGATGGGCCGATACCGATCTTGAACAGGTCGAACACACTGATAGCCATGCCGGGCTTCCTCGAGTCGCTTGACGCCTGGTAGCGATTGTCCGCGCCCGCAGCCGAGAGAAAATGTCCGTTTCCGACCCGTAAATTCACCTGGACACCGACCATCCGCCAGCGCCGGCGGCTGCCCGTCGAGGCTGGCAGCGGCTAAACTGCGCGCTCTTCGTCCTGCGAGAACCCCATGAAACGCTCCCTGATCCTGCTCAGCGCCCTGATGATCGGCGCGACCCTCCACGGCTGCGGCGGTGGCGATGACAAGACCAAGACCGAGAAGGCAGCGGCCGCCGCCGCACCGGCCGACAGCTGCACCGGCCATCCGCTGGAAAAGGCCCTGCCGCCCATGGCCACGCTGTACGGCTACCCCTACCTGTCGCGCAAGTGCGGCTACAACGACGCCAGCGTCGTCTACGGCAAGGCCGACGGCAGCCAGCGCCTGGAAATCAGCCTGATCGACACCGGCATGCCGGCGCCGGCCCAGGACGGCAACAGCGATGCCGCCATCGCCTACCGTGGCGCCCAGGACAAGCTGCGCGAGATGACCCACTCCAGCCTGACCCTGCTCAACAGCACCCGCGAAGCCGCGCTGAAGAACGGCACCGCCGACAAGTTCGGCGGCGAGGACTACCTGCCGGTGATCGACACCACGCGCATGGGCGATCCGCTGGCGATCGTCGCGCCCGCCAAGGGCGAGAGCGGCGTTTCCACCCTCACCGGGCTGATCAAGAGCCGCTACGTGCTGAGCATCAGCTCCGCGGACAAGCCCAACGGCGGCAACGCCCAGGCCATGCGCCAGCTGTTCGTGCCCTTCGTCGAGCAGATGAAGCTGACCGCGCTGCCCTGAGCCTGCGCAACGCCGCGGCCGGGCTCCGACCAGGGCGTACAACCTTCGCGGTGGTATGCCCTGGCACCTCGCCTGATCGGCAGCCCCGCGGCCCCGCCCGCAGTGAACTTCGCTACGCTGCCTGGAGGATTTCCGCTTCCGAGGGCGTAGCCATGTTCGACAACTCCCAGCAATTCGCCAGCGACAACTATTCCGGTATCTGCCCGGAAGCCTGGGCGGCGATGGCCGAGGCCAACCGCGGCCATGAGCGCGCCTATGGCGAGGACCAGTGGACCGCGCGCGCCGCCGATCACTTCCGCCAGTTGTTCGAAACCGATTGCGAAGTCTTCTTCGCCTTCAATGGCACCGCCGCCAACTCCCTGGCCCTGGCCGCGCTGTGCCAGAGCTACCACAGCGTGATCTGCGCCGAGACCGCCCACGTCGAGACCGACGAGTGCGGCGCGCCGGAGTTCTTCTCCAACGGTTCCAAGCTGCTGCTGGCCAAGACCGACGCCGTGGGCAAGCTCAGCCCGGCGGCGATCCGCGAGATCGCCCTGAAGCGCCAGGACATCCACTACCCCAAGCCGCGCGTGGTGACCCTCACCCAGGCCACCGAGGTCGGCAGCGTCTACCGCCCCGACGAGCTGCGCGCGATCAGCGAGACCTGCCGCGAGCTGGACCTGCACCTGCACATGGACGGTGCGCGCTTCGCCAACGCCTGCGCCGCGCTCGACGTGTCGCCGGCCGAGCTGACCTGGAAGGCCGGGGTCGAGGTGCTCTGTTTCGGTGGCACCAAGAACGGCATGGCGGTGGGCGAAGCCATCCTGTTCTTCAAGCGCGAGCTGGCCGAAGGCTTCGACTACCGCTGCAAGCAGGCCGGTCAACTGGCCTCGAAGATGCGCTTCCTCGCCGCGCCCTGGGTCGGTGTGCTGCAGGACGACGCCTGGCTCTACTACGCGCGGCACGCCAATCAGTGCGCGTGCCTGCTCGCCGAGCGGGTCGCCGATGTGCCCGGTGTGAGTCTGATGTTCCCGGTGGAGGCCAACGGCGTCTTCCTGCAGATGTCTGAGCCGGCGCTGGAGGCCCTGCGTCAGCGTGGCTGGCGCTTCTACACCTTCATCGGTGCCGGCGGCGCGCGCTTCATGTGCTCCTGGGATAGCGATAGCGCTCGGGTCGAAGCGCTGGCGCAGGATATCCGCGAGGTCATGGCGACGGCTTGAGCCACCGGCATCGGCCTCGCGCGAGTCACAGGACAAAACGGTAGACAGCCTGTGCACAGGCTGTGGACAAGGCTCTTGGTAGAGGGGCGGGCGGCACGCTCGCGGGTGTCCCTCACGGCGCCCGATGAAAGCCCTGAACGCCAGACGCTGCAAGGGCTGCATGGGGATTCCGGCGCTTTGCGAGTTCGTCCACAGCTGCTGTGGAGCGGCCCTTGGCTTTCCTGTGGAAAAACTGTGTGCCAAGGGCTGTACCCCAGGCGCTTCGCTGCCTGCCGATAGCTGTTCGTTTTTTGCTCAATGGTCTGCGGCGGCGTGCCCGCGCGCCTGTGCATGCTTTTTTCGCTGGCAAGCCTGCGCAGCCTGTTCCCTGCTATCCCCGGAAACTGTTGGCGGCGCTGTGGGCAGGCTGTGGATAAGAGGCTCGCGAAGGCGCCTGGCGAGGCTCGCCAAGGGCTGTGCGTTTTTTCGCCAGCGCTGCCGGAAAAATCGTCCAAGCCATTGATATTCATGGCTTCCCCTGTTCGCACCGAGCCTCGGCGGAACTGTCCACAGTGGCTGTGGGGCATTTCCCGGACAAGCTGTGGAAAAGCTGTCGGCAAATGTCTCCTGAGCCGACTCTGCCTGGCCGCGAAGCTTCTGCTCAGGGAATGAGCGATAGGCCCTGCCAAGGCATCCGCGCCGACCGCCGCCATGGGTTTTCCCCAATGCCTGTGGGGCGAGCGGCAGGGATGCTGTGCAAGGGCTGTGGACAAACCGCTGTGAGCCCCGTCCGGCAAGGGCTCGGTGTGCTTGGGTGTTTTTTGTCCAGGGGCTCGGCGGGCGCCTGCCTATACTTCGGAAGACCCCGGCGGCAGGAGGTGTCCCATGAGTCATTCGGTCGAACAGATCCGCAGCGTGGCCCTGGTCGGGCATGGCGACAGTGGCAAGACGCTGCTGGCGGAGGCCTTGCTGCAGCGCAGCGGGGCGATTCCGGTCATGGGCTCGCTGGAGCGCGGCGACACGGTCTGTGACGGCGACCCGCTGGAGCGCGAGTATCACCATTCGCTGTCCGCATCGCTGGCGCACTTCAGTTACGCCGATACCCATATCCAATTGATCGACACCCCCGGCGCGCCTGATTTCATCGGCCATGCCCTGCCGGCGTTGGCGGCGGCGGACACCGCCCTGGTGGTGGTCAATGCGCAGAACGGCATCGAGCTGAGCACCCGGCGGATGATGGCCTGGGCCGCCGAGCGCGGGCTGTGCCGGATGCTGGTGGTGAACAAGATCGACGCCGAACGCGTCGATCTGCCGAGCCTGCTCGCCGACCTGCGCGAGGCGTTCGGCAAGGAAGTGTTGCCGCTCAACCTGCCGGCCGCTGGCGCCACGCGGGTGGCCGATTGCTTCTTCGCGCCGGCCGGCGAGGCCGACTTCTCGTCGGTGGCGGATGCCCACCAGGCCCTGGTGGATCAGGTCGTCGAAGTCGACGAAGAGCTGATGGCGCGTTACCTGGAACAGGGCGCGATCCAGCCGGAAGAGCTGCATGAGCCCTTCGAGCGCGCGCTGCGCGAGGGCCACCTGATCCCGCTGTGTTTCGTCTCGGCGCGCAGTGGCGCCGGGGTCGGCGAGCTGCTGGAGGTGCTGGCGCGGCTGGCGCCGAATCCCACCGAGGGCAATCCGCCGCTGTTCGAACGGGTCGACGAGCAGGGCCGGGTGCAGGCCTTCCGTTCCCGCCCCGATCCGCAGGCGCATGTGCTGGCCCATGTGTTCAAGGTGGTGATCGACCCCTTCGTCGGTCGCCTGGCGGTGTTCCGCGTGTACCAGGGCAGCCTGCGCCGTGACATGCAGTTGTTCGCCGGCGATGGCCGCAAGGCCTTCAAGGTCGGCCATCTGCTGCGGCTGCAGGGCAAGCGCCACGAGGAGGTGGTGCAACTGCTGCCTGGCGATTTCGGCGCCTTGAGCAAGGTCGATGAGCTGGAATACGACGTGGTCCTGCACGACTCCCACGACGAGGACCATATCCGCCTGCAGCCGCTGGACTTCCCCACGCCCATGCAGGGCCTGGCCATCGAGGCCAGCCGGCGTGGCGACGAGCAGCGTTTGGCCGAGGTGCTGCAACGGCTGCGCGTGGAGGACCCCTGCGTGCGCCTGGATTACAACGCCTCGACCCAGGAAACCGTGCTGCGCGGCATGGGCGAGCTGCACCTGCGCTATCTGCTCGAACGCCTGACCAGCGGCTACAAGCTGGAGGTGAGCACCCGGCCGCCCAGCGTGCCCTATCGGGAAACCGCCACGCGCGCGGCCGACGGCCACAGCCGGCACAAGAAACAGACGGGCGGCGCCGGGCAGTTCGGCGAGGTGTTCCTGCGCGTCGAACCGCTGCCGCGCGGCAGCGGCTTCGAGTTCGTCGATGCGGTGAAGGGCGGGGTGATTCCCGGGCAGTTCATCCCCTCGGTGGAGAAGGGTGTGCGCTCGGCGCTGGCCGCCGGCCCCCTGGCCGGTTTCCCGGTGGAGGACATCAAGGTCACGGTCTTCGACGGCAAGAGCCACTCGGTGGACTCCAAGGACATCGCCTTCCAGGCCGCCGGGCGCAAGGCCATGCTCGATGCCCTGCGCAACGCCGGGGCGATCGTGCTGGAGCCGATCGTCAACGTCCAGGTGACCGCGCCCGAAGCCAAGCTCGGCGATATCACCGCCGACCTCACCGGTCGCCGTGGCCAGGTGCTCGGCGCCGAACCGCTGTCGACGCACCTGTCGCTGGTGCGCGCGCAGGTCCCGCTGGCGGAGTTGGAGGGCTATGCCAACCGGCTGAAATCGATCACCGCCGGGCAGGGCGTCTACAACCTCGAGGCCAGCCATTACAGCGCCGTGCCGCAAGAGGTGCAGCAGCGCCTGGCCAGCGGCTACAAGGTGGCGCAGGAAGAAGACTGAGCGCGATTCGTTGGGTGGGGGCGTTCGCGAGGTCCAGGCCCATGGGCCGCGCTGCCCTCAACCCCAGCCGACGGGGCGCGCCGGCTTGGCGAGCGGCGCCGCTCAGGCGCGGCGGCGGGCCTGCTGGTCGATCAGGTGTTGCAGACGGAACAGGTGGCGGTAGCCGGCTTCCCAGGCGCCGTGCCCGGATTTCACGTTGATGTGTCCGGCCTGCGGCAGGATCAGCGTCTCGGCGCCCCAGGCGCGGCCCAGCTGCAGGGCGCGCTGCGGGCTGCAGGCGAGGTCGTTGTCGGAGCCGACCAAGACGCTGGGGAAGGGCAGGGCGTCCAGTGCGATGGGGGCGAAATTGCGCAGCGCGGCGTGGCAGCTTTCCCGCTCGACGTCCGCCGGCGCCACCAGCAGTGCGCCGGAGACCTGGGAGCGCACGCGCGGATCGGCGCGACGCGCCCAGGAGGCAACGGTCACGCAACCCAGGCTGTGGGCGATGAGCACCACGCGGCCCGGCAGGCGGCGGATTTCACGATCCAGTTCGGCCACCCAGTCGGCGTGACGCGGGGTGATCCAGTCCTCTTGCTCGACCCGCGAGGCATTCGGCAGGGCCTGCTGCCAGTGACTCTGCCAATGCGCCTCTTCCGAGCCGTGCCAGCCCGGCACCAGCACATAGCGGACGCGTTCGTTACGCATGGATTCACCCCTCGGCATCAAGACGGGGAGCAGTGTAAGGCCGGCGATTAGATTGATTAAGGAATAAAAAATACTTTGCTTATTCTTTATATGCTTATGCCGGTCGCTCGTTGATCGGCTTGACCTGCGGCAAGCCGATTCCCGGCGACAGGGCGCTAAATCGAAGCACTGTCTTTGCCTGGGGATAAGCTCATGGCCAAACGCTTCCCGCTGCATCCCAAACACCCCGAACGCATCTGCTGGGGCTGCGATCGCTATTGTCCGGCCGAGGCCATGGGCTGCGGCAACGGCGCCAGCCGCACCCAGCATCCCAGCGAAGTCCTCGGCGACGACTGGCTGGCCAGCGGCGACTGGGGCTTCGAGGCCGAAGCCGAGGCGCCGCCGCAGGTGCCTGACGCGGCGCGCTGATTCAGTCCGCGGACTTGCCGCAGCAGCGCGCCAGCAAGGCTTCCAGGTTGAGATCGGGCATGGCGCAGGCGCGTAGCGCGTTGACCGTCTGCTCGACGTAATCGCGGGTGCTGCCGAAGTGCCCCTGGGCGCTGGCGAACACCCGTTGCACGATGCTGTCCGGCAGCGAACCGGCGTAGCTGGGCAGGTGGCGTTCGAGGACGAAGCCCAGGGCGCGCACGCGGCTACCGTCGTCCAGGCGGCAACTGAGCCATTCCGGGCGGTAGGAGGCGTAGGGCATCTCGCGCTGCCAGAGGGCGAAGAGGTTGGCGTCGAGTTCCTCTTCGGGCAGCCGGTAGGCGAAGCCGGCGCAGGAACCGCCGCGGTCCAGGCCCAGCACCAGGCCGGGCATTTCCGGGGTACCGCGGTGGGTCAGCGACCATAGATAGAGACCCCGGTGATAGCCATGCACGCGCGCCCGGCGCGTCTCGGCCACCGGGAATTCCGGGCGCCAGATCAGCGAACCGTAGGCGAACAGCCACACCGGCCCACCATCGTGCTCGGCCATGCTGATTTCCAGCGAGGCGCGCAGTTGCTCCGCGCTGAGCCGTTCCGGCGCCCCCAGCGCCGGTGGATAGAAGGGGCCGTCCAATGCCGTCGAGCTAGTCATGCGTAACCCCCCAGTTACCTCACGCTGTCTGAAAAGTTAGCGGATGTAAGGGTTTGACTGAAGGGCTGTGTCCGTAAGACACCTTTACCCGGACGAACGGCGGCGTTCAGCCGTTTCGCGGAGCATGCGCCGGGCGTTCCAGTCCGAGGTTCTCGCGCAGCGTGCGGCCTTCGTACTCGCGGCGGAACAGGCCGCGCCGCTGCAACTCCGGCACCACCTGATCGACGAAGGCATCCAGTCCCTCCGGCAGCAGCGGCGGCATGATATTGAAGCCGTCCGCCGCGCCTTCGCGGAACCATTCCTCCAGGTGGTCGGCGACCTGCAGCGGCGTGCCGACCAGCGTGCAATGGCCGCGCGCGCCGACGATCTTCAGATACAGCTGGCGGATCGTCAGGTTCTCCCGGCGCGCCAGCTCGATGAATAGCGCCTGGCGGCTCTTCATCGCGTTGCTTTCCGGCAGCGCCGGCAGCGGTCCGTCCAGCGGGTAGGCGGACAGGTCGATGCCACCGGCCATGCCCGACAGCAGGCCGAGGCCGAGTGACGGTTCGACCAGGTTCTGCAACTCGGCGTAGAGGTCCTCCGCCTCGCTCTGGGTGCGTCCGAGCACCGGCGAGATGCCCGGCATGATCTTCAGTTGCTCGGCGTGGCGCCCGTACCGGGCCAGGCGTGCCTTGAGGTCGCCGTAGAAGGCGCGCGCCTCGGCCAGGGTCTGCTGCGCGGTGAACACCACCTCGGCGGTGCGCGCCGCCAGCTCGCGGCCCGGCTCGGAGGAGCCGGCCTGCACCAGCACCGGCCGGCCCTGCGGCGAACGCGGCAGGTTCAGCGGGCCGCGCACGCGGTAATAGGTGCCCTGGTGGTCGAGGGTATGCAGCTTGCGCGGGTCGAAGTAACGCCCGCTGGCCTTGTCGCGGAGAAAGGCGTCGTCCTCGAAGCTATCCCACAGGCCCTGGGCGACATCGATGAACTCCTCGGCGTGGGCGTAGCGCTCGGCGTGATCGAAGTGCCGTTCGCGGCCGAAGTTGTGGGCTTCCTGGTCGGTGGCCGAGGTCACCAGGTTCCAGCCGGCGCGGCCGCCGGACAGGTGATCCAGCGACGCGAAGCGGCGCGCCAGCAGGTATGGATCGTTGTAGCTGGTGGAGACCGTGGAGATCAGGCCGATGCGTTCGGTGGCGGTGGCCAGCCCGGAGAGCAGCACCAGCGGATCGAGGACTTCGCCGCCGATGGTGCGGCTGGCCAGTTCCGGGCTGCCGAGCAGGGCCAGGTTGTCGGCGAAGAAGATGCTGTCGAACTTGCCGCGCTCGGCCGTGCGGGCCAGGCGCAGGTAGTGCTGGAAGTCCAGGGCGGCGGCGTGGGCGCGGGGATGGCGCCAGGCGGCCAGGTGGTGGCCGCTGCCCATGAGGAAGGCGCCGAGTTTGATCTGTGCTTGGCTCATGTTCGCCTCAGAAGTCGTAGCGCAGGGTGACGCCGGCCATGCGGGGCTGGCCAGGGGAGCCTACATAGAGGCCGTTGGAGGCAGTGGTCACCGCCAGGTAGTAGTCCTTGTCGAAGGCGTTCTTCAGCCACAGGGAGGCGTCCAGCTGGCCGTCGCCGAGGTCGCGGCGCACGCCCACGGAGAAGTTGGCCAGGCCGTAGCCGGGGATCTTCGACAGGGCGGAGTCGTCCAGCGTGCCTTCGGCTTCGGAGCGGTAGGCGTAGCTGGCGGTCACATAGGGCTGCAGGCGGTCCTCGAGTTGCCACTGGTATTCGCCGTTGAGGTTGGCGATCCATTTCGAGGCGCCCATCACCCGCTTGCCACTGAGGTCGCAGGTGGCCGGGGCGCCGGGCTGGGTGCTGATCTCCGCCGGGCACGGGGCGTCCTTGAACGACAGGTAGGTGACGTCGTTGTAGGAGCCGTTGAAATTCAGCGTCAGGCCGCGGAACGGCAGGGCGGTGGCCTCGAACTCCAGGCCGCGCGAGCGCAGCTTGCCGGCGTTGGCCAGCACCTGGAAGCCGGTCAGCGAGCCCGGCGGCTGGTAGTAGGTGGTGGCCTGGTAGCCGTTGATGCCGGTCCAGAACAGGTTGGCGTTGAGCAGCAGGCGGCGGTCGAACAGGGTCGATTTGATCCCCAGCTCGGCATCGTTGGCGCGTTCCGGGCCGACCAGCAGCGAGTCGGCGCCGGCGCTGGGGGCGCTGCCGACGGTGAGGTTCACCCCGCCGGACTTCTCGCCATGGGACAGCGAGGCGTAACCGAGCAGGTTGTCGTCGAACCGGTAGCTGAGGCTGAGCAGCGCGGAGGGCGCGGCGTTGTGCAGGTGCAGGTCGCCGGAGTCGTAGGCGCCGGCCTGGCTGGCGCGCACGGCGGCGGCCAGGCCGCGGACCGCGGCACCGCCTTCGGGTGCGTAGCGTTGCACCTTGGCGTCCTTTTCTTCGTAGGTGCCACGCAGGCCGGCGGTGAAGTCGAGCCTGTCGGTGAGGTGCCAGGTGCCCTGGGCGAAGAGCGCGTAGCTCTGCGTATCGATCTTGCCGTAGCTGGTGCTGCTGACGTTGTTCAGCGCATTGAGGTTGGCGCCGATCAGATCGAGGTCGGCCAGCGGGCCGAGGTCGGTGAAGTAGCGGTTGCCGAGGTCCTGCTTGAAGGCGTAGGCGCCGAGCACGTAGTCGAAGGCGCCGCCGCTGGGCGAGGCCAGGCGGATTTCCTGGGAGAACTGGCGGTCATGCACTTCGTAGCCGAGGTCGCGGATCACCGGGACGTTGAGCTGGTCGGAATCGTTGGCCGGGTTGAAGTGCCAGTAGCGGTAGGCGCTGATCGAGGTCAGGGTGAAGCCGCCGGCGAGGTTCCAGTTGGCCTCCAGCGAGCTGGCGTTCTGATGCACGCTGACGTTCTGCCGGCCGTCGATGTTGGCGTGGCCGAGCAGCGGATTGGCGCCGACCAGGCTGGCGCGCTTCCAGAACAGCGCGGGGGCGCCGTAGATCACGCCGCTGCCCTGGGTGGAGTTCTCGCTGTTGTATTCGTTGATCCAGCGCAGGCTGAAGTCGTCGTCGGGCTTGAACAGCAATTGCCCACGCAGCCCCTCGCGCTCGCCGCCGAGCAGGGTGCGGTTGTCGGCCAGGTTGTTCAGGAAGCCGTCGTCGCGGGTGCGGTACACCGACAGGCGCCCGGCCAGGGTATCGGTCAGCGGCCCGGAGAAGGAGCCCTTGCCCTGGAAGTAGCCGTTTTCGCCGCCCGAGGCTTCGACGCTGCTTTCCGGGGTGAAGGTCGGCTTGCGCGTGGTGATGTTGAGCACGCCGGCGGTGGTGTTCTTGCCGAACAGCGTGCCCTGCGGACCGCGCAGCAGATCCAGTTGTTCGACGTCGAGCAGATCGAATATCGCCATGCCCGGCCGCCCCAGGTAGACGTTGTCCAGGTAGATCCCGGCGGAGCCCTCCAGGCCGTCGCTGGCCGGGTTGTTGCCGATGCCGCGCACCGCCAGGCTCGACTGGCGCGCGTGGATGTAGGCGACGTTGACGCTGGGCAGGGCCTGCTGCAGGTCCTGCAGGCGGTAGATGCGCTGCTTGTCGAGGGTTTCGCCGCTGAGGGTGGTGATCGGTGTCGGCACGTCCTGGGCGTTCTCTTCGCGGCGGCGGGCGGTCACCGTCACCGTTTGCAGGGCATCGCCGCTCACGGCGTCAGGCGCGCGGCTGTCCTGGCCGGCGCCGTCGTCGTCGGCGGCAGCGCAGGCGCTGGCCAGCAGCAGCGCCAGGGCCAACGGATGGAGCGCCGGGCCCGCTCGGCCGGCGCGGTGGGTAAGTCTGCTCATGGGATGTCCTTGCATGGCGGGCCGTGGCACGCACGGCATTGAGTCGGCAACGGAGGCTCGGGCCTCTCTGGAGGGCCATGCTAGGAAGGCGTGCTGCATCGCGATGGGCTTTGCCGGACATTCCATGGTCCGGGCCGGACAACCCGGATCAGACCGCCAGGGCCAGCGGGCCGGGGCGTGCCGACGGCCCGCTCGGCGCCCGCGTGGCCTGACCGAGGGCGCGCTGGCGCCACTGTCCGGGGCTTTCCCCGGTCCAGCGGCGGAAGGCGCGGTTGAAGCTGCTCGGCTCGTTGAATCCCAAGCGGTAGCAGACTTCGTTGACCGAACAGTGCGACTGCCGCAGGTAGTCGAAGGCCAACTGGCGGCGGGTGTCGTCGAGCAATTCCTTGAAGGTGGTGGCGTGGCGCAGCAGGTGGCGATGCAGGTTGCGCACGCTCATGCCCAGCTCCTCGGCGACCACCGTCTGTTGCACTTCGCCCTTGGGCATCTGCCGGATGATCGAGCGGCGCACCAGCTCCGGCAGAGCGTGCCGCGACAGGCGTTCCAGATAACGGCTCAGGCTGCTGTCGAGGGTGCAGGCCAGTTCGCTGTTGCCGCTGCGCAGGGGGATTTCGATCAGCCTTGGCTCATAGTCCACCGCGTTGTGCGTGGCGTCGAAGCACACTGGCAGGCCGAACAGTGCCTCCCAGCGCTGCGGATCGGCCGGGCGCGGGCGCGCCAGGTGGACGCGGCGCACCACGTCCAGACCGCCCCATATCGGTGTGGCATGGCGCAGCCCGGAGGCGATCAGTGCCTCGGTGGCCATCTGCTCGACCTGCACCCCGGCGATCTGTCGGTAGAGCAGCCGACAGTGGTCGGGGCCGTGCTCCAGGCTGACCTGCCCGGAGGTGCTGATCACCGAGGAAAAGCGCACCACGCGGTCGAGCGCCTCGCCCACCGTGGGACTGCTCTGGATGGCGAAGAGCAGGCCGTGGAAGTCGGTGGGCAGGCTGTGCGCCGCCACCTGCAGGCCGAAGCAGGCATCGCCGGTGATGCGTTCGGCGGCACGCCACAGAGCGCTCATGCGCTCCAGCGGGATGCGCAGATTGCAGTCGTGCAGGGTCGCCGGATCGATACCGGCGACCCGCAGCAGGGGCAATGGGTCATGCCCGCGAGCCTGTAGTGCCCGGGCGATGACCTGGGCCCAGGTGGCGATGGTGTCGGCGTGCATGCGGGCAGCGCTCACTGCGGAGTGGGCTCAGAGCCCCTCGGCGGCCGCGGCGCGCTGCACCGCCGGCCGCGCGCGGTAGGCCTCGCGGAAGCGGGCGAGTTCGCGCAACTGGTCGAACTCTTCGCCGATGCGCCCGATCCAGCCGGCGAACACCCCGAGGTAGGCGTCGGCGATGGTGAAGCGCTCGCCGACCAGCCATTGGCGTCCGGTCAGGTGGCGGTCGATGTGCTCGACGGCCTTGAACAGTTGCACCCGGGCCTGGGCGCGGATGCCGGGGTGCGCAGCGCTGTCGGCGGAGTAGCGTTCCGGGCGGTTCAGCGGGCGCAGCGCGGCGGCGTGCACTTCGCTGGCCAGGTAGCCGATCCAGGACTGGATTTGCGCGCGCTCGACGCTGCCTTCGGGGGCGAACAGCGGCGTGCCCGGGCGCAGGTCGGCGAGGAACGGCAGGATGGCGACGTTCTCACTGAGCAGCGTGCCGTCGTCCAGTTGCAGCGCCGGCACGCGGCCCAGCGGGTTGATGCGCCAGATCGGCGAATCCGGGGTGCGCAGGGTGACGCGCTCGACCTGGATCGGCAGGTCCAGTTCGTGGACCAGCACATGGGCGGCGAACGAGCAGGCGCCGGGAGAAATGTACAGGGTGGTCATGCAAGGCTCCTGAAGCGAGGAATAAAAAAAGGCCGCTCTCCCCTGCCTGAATCTGGAAAAGCGGCCTTGAAACGTGAATCGGTTGTGGACCTGTGTTTTAGGCCGCGCATGTTGCAGGCGTTTGACAGCCTGGCTCAGCGCGCGGTGATCACGGCCAGCTTGGTGATCCCGGCCTTCTCGATGGACGCCATGGCCTTGGCGACCTGGCCGTAGTTCACACCGTCATCGGCCTGCAGCTGCACGCGGATTTCGCTGTCCTTGGCCTTGGCCGCGGCGAGGTTGCTTTCCAGCAGCTCCGGCTGGATCGGGTCCTTGTTGATGAACCACTTGCCGCTGCCGTCGATGCTCACCACCAGCGGGTCCTTCTTCTCCGGCGGGGCCACCGCCTCGGTCTTCGGCAGGTTGATCGGGATGGCGTTGGTCAGCAGCGGCGCGGTGACGATGAACACCACCAGCAGCACCAGCATGACGTCCACCAGCGGGGTGACGTTGATCTCCGAGAGAACCTCGTCGCTGTCCTGGGTCGAGAAGGCCATCTCAGCTCGCCTCCTTCACGCTCTGGCCGGCGGCGGTTTTCTTCGCCGCGGCGGGGTGGACGATCAGGCGGAACGCGCTCTTCTGCGCCAGGCTGTAGAAGTCATGGGCGAAGTCGTCGAGGTCGGCGGCGGTCAGCTTGAGGCGGCGCAGGAAGTAGTTGTAGACCAGCACCGCCGGCACGGCGACGGCGATACCGACCCCGGTGGCGACCAGCGCCGAGCCGATCGGGCCGGCCACGGTTTCCAGGCTCGCCGAACCGGCGGCGCTGATGCCCTTGAGCGCTTCCATGATGCCCCAGACGGTGCCGAACAGGCCGATGAAGGGCGAGGTCGAGCCGACCGAGGCGAGCACCGCCAGGCCGGACTCCAGGGAGCGCCGCTCACGCTGGATCTGTTGGCGCAGGGCACGCTCCAGGCGGTCCTGGTGGTTGATCGACTGGGCCAGGTCGTGCTGGCCGCCGTCCTGTACCTGAATGGCGGCGAAGCCGGCCTGGGCCACGCGGGCGCCGGCCCCGGGCTTGCCGGCGGCTTGCTCGCCGGCCGATTCGAGGCTGGTGGCGCTCCAGAACTGCTTCTGGAAGCGGCGGTCCTGGGCCTTCTGGCGGCTGAACTGGATGCCTTTGACCAGGGCCAGGGTCCAGGTCAGCACGGAGAAGCCAGCCAGCAGCCAGATGACGGCGCCTTCGACGGATTCAACGGGATTGAGGGGCAGACTCATGGGGTTCTCTCCTGCGCGAGGGTCTCGCGGATTCGGTTCAATTCAATTTGAAGTCGATGGGTACGCTGACCCAGCCGTCCTGGGCCACGTCGCCGCGCTTGGCGGGCACGAACTTCCAGCGCTGCACGGCTTTCACCGCCGCCTGGTCCAGGGCCTCGCGGCCACTCGAGGTTTGCACCTGGATGTCGCTCGGGCTGCCGCTGGCGAGGACGTGGACGCGCAGCATCACCGTGCCTTCCCAGCCGCGTCGCTGCGCCAGGGCCGGATACTCCGGCGCCGGGTTGTGCAGGTAGCCGGCGTGGGCCGACGGCGGCGTCACGGGCGCCGGCGCCGGGGGCGCGGGCGGTGCCGGCGGGGCGGCGGGTGCCTCGGCCTTCGGCGGGGCGGGTGGCTGTTCCACCGGCTTGGGCGTCGGCTTGGGCTTGGCCACGGGTTTCGGCTTGGGTTTGGGAATCGGTTTCGGCGGCGGCGGTTTCACCGCGTTTTCGTCGACCACTGGCGGCGGCGGTTCTTCCACCACCGGCTGCGGCACCGGCTCGGGGGGCGGTGGCTCGACCACGGGCGGCGTCGGCGCGCTGAACTCGATGGTCATCGGCGGCACCTGTGGCGGCACGTCCGGCAGCGCCGGGGTGGGCTTCTGGCTCAGCCAGTAGGCGGTCGCGCCATGCAGGGTCAGGACCAGCAGGCCGAGCAGCAGCGCTTCGCGACGACTGAGCACGCGCGCCGACGCCGGAACGTGGCGGATGGCGTGCAGGGCCTGGCGCAGTGGCCGGCCGAGATCGACCAGATCGCCGCCGGGCACATGGCGCAGGAGCGTGTCCGGCGCTGCGGCGTGCTGGGGATTGGCCATGGGCGAACTCCTTGCTTCATTACGATGAAGATCCGCGCAACAGAGCGAGTCGTGCGGGGAACGGAGTTGAATGATTGGCGGGCTTGCTTATCTCTTGAAGTAATTATTTTTATTATTGAAATAACTATAAGAGCTAAGTCGGTCAGGCGTTTCGCTGCAGGCCGCATGGGCCGCGGGTTTGCTGGATTGGCGCGGGAACCGATGCTTTCCGGGCATGGAAAATATGCGTGAAAGGCTGGTGTTTTTCTGCCCGGAACGGCGCTGGAACGCCCGTGGCAGAGCCATCCGGCGTGGCGCGCCAATGAAAAAGCCCGGTCATGGACCGGGCTTTTCAGGGAGGGGCAGGTCAGGCGGCGATCAGAACGCCGGCACCACCGCGCCCTTGTATTTCTCCAGGATGAACTGCTTCACCTCCGGGCTGTGCAGGGCGGCGGCCAGTTTCTGCATGGCGGCGCTGTCCTTGTTGTCCGGACGGGCGACCAGGATGTTCACGTAGGGCGAGTCGCTGCCTTCGATGGCCAGGGCGTCCTTGGTCGGGTTCAGCTTGGCTTCCAGGGCGTAGTTGGTGTTGATCAGGGCGAGGTCGACCTGGCCCAGCACGCGCGGCAGGGTGGCCGCTTCCAGCTCACGCACCTTGATGTTCTTCGGGTTGCCGACGATGTCTTTCGGCGTCGCGGTGATGCTCTTGTTGTCCTTCAGCTTGATCAGGCCGGCCTTGTCCAGCAGCAGCAGGGCGCGGCCGCCGTTGGTGGCGTCGTTGGGGATGGCCACGGTGGCGCCGGAGGGCAGCTCGTCGAGCTTCTTGTACTTGCTGGAGTAGGCGCCCAGCGGCTCGATGTGCACGCCGGTGACAGCGACCAGGTTGGTGCCCTTGCTCTTGTTGAACTCATCCAGGTACGGCTGGTGCTGGAAGAAGTTGGCGTCCAGGTGCTTCTCGGCGACCTGGGTGTTGGGCTGCACGTAGTCGGTGAACTCCTTGACCTTCAGCTCCACCCCTTCCTTGGCCAGGATGGGTTTGACGAAGTTGAGGATTTCCGCGTGCGGCACCGGCGTGGCGGCCACGCTCAGGGTCTCGGCGGCCTGGGTCAGGGGGGCGGAGAACGCCGCGGCGGCGGCGAAGGCGGCAAGCAGTTTTTTCATGGTCGGCTCCTTTTGGGCTTGTTCCGTTTTCTTCTTCGGGAACGCTCGGCCTGTGGATAACAGGCCGGGACGCTCATTTGCGGGAAAAGTGCACCACCAGCTTGTCGCCGACGGTCTGCAGGACCTGCACGAGCACCAGCAGCATGATCACGGTGACCACCATCACGTCGGTCTGGAAGCGCTGGTAGCCGAAGCGGATGGCCAGGTCGCCGAGGCCGCCGGCGCCGACCACGCCGGCCATCGCGGTGTAGGACACCAGGGTGATGGCAGTCACGGTGATGGCGGCGATGATGCCCGGGCGGGCTTCCGGCAGCAGGGCGTTGCAGATGATCTGGCGGGTGGTGGCGCCCATGGCCTGGGTCGCCTCGATGATGCCCTTGTCGACCTCGCGCAGCGCTGTCTCCACCAGCCGTGCGAAGAACGGCGTGGCGCCCACTACCAGCGGCGGGATAGCCCCGGCGACGCCCAGCGAAGTGCCGGTGATGAGCACCGTGAAGGGGATCATTACGATCAGCAGGATGATGAACGGCAGCGAGCGCAGCACGTTCACCACGAACGACAGCAGGGCGTAGATCGCGCGGTTCTCGAACAACTGCCGGGGGCCGCTGAGGAACAGCAGCACGCCCAGCGGCAGGCCGAGGAGGATGGTGAACAGCAGCGAGCCGCCGAGCATCCAGAAGGTATCCAGGCTGGCCTGGAGGATTTCCGACCAGTCGATGTTGGCAAAGAAGTCGCTCATCCGCGCAGAACCTCCACATGCACCTCGGCGGCATTCAATTGGGCGAGGGCGGCGTCCATGTCGCCGCCGACCAGGGCCAGGGTCAGTTGGCCGTAGGGCTGGTCTTTGATGCGGTCGATGCGCCCGGCGAGGATGCTGTAGTCGACGCCGGTCTGCCGCGCCACCGTGCCCAGCAGCGGGGCGTAGGTGGCTTCGCCGCGGAAGGTCAGGCGCAGGATGCGTCCGGGCACGTGGGCGAAGTCGTCGTGCTGCTCGTCCTCGTCGACCCGTTCGGCCTCGAAGACGAAGCGCCGCGTGGTTTCATGCTGCGGGTGTAGGAAGACGTCGGCGACAGCGCCCTGCTCGACGATGCGTCCGCCGTCCATCACCGCGACGCGGTCGCAGACCCGGCGGATCACGTCCATCTCGTGGGTGATCAGCACGATGGTCAGGTTCAGCTCGCGGTTGATCTCCGCCAGCAGTTGCAGGACCTGGCCGGTGGTCTGCGGGTCGAGGGCGCTGGTGGCCTCGTCGCAGAGCAGCAACTTGGGCCCGCAGGCCAGGGCGCGGGCGATGCCGACGCGCTGCTTCTGGCCGCCGGAGAGCTGCGCCGGATACTTGCGCGCATGGGCTTCGAGGCCCACGCGCTTGAGCAGTTCGTCGACCCGCGCGGTGATCTGGCTGGCGCTGAAGCTGCCGGCGAGCTTCATCGGCATGGCGATGTTCTCGGCGACGGTCTTCGAGGCCAGCAGGTTGAAGTGCTGGAAGATCATCCCGACGCGCTGGCGGAAGCGCCGCAGGCCTTCGGCGTCGAGGGCGGTAATGTCTTCGCCGTCGACGAGGATGCGCCCGCCGCTGGGCTCCTCGAGGCGGTTGATCAGGCGCAGCAGGGTGCTCTTGCCGGCGCCGGAATGGCCGATCAGGCCGAACACCTGGCCCGCCTCGATGTTCAGGCGGGTCGGCTGCAGGGCCGGAATGTCGCGGCCGGCGACGCGGTAGGTCTTGTGGACGTCGTGGAATTCGATCACGTGGCGAACCTTGTGGGTACGGCGATGTGGGGACGCAGCCGGTTGCCGAGGGTCTCAGGCAACGAGCGTAGGCGGTCAGCCAAAACCGTGCATTTTAACCTGCTTTCTTATGGCTGATTAATCTTCGTTCGGATAAGCGGCGGGCGGAAAGGAAATAAGGCGGGCCGCGCCCTCAGGGCGAGCGCGGCGAGAGCGGCTTCAGGGCGCGCACTTGAGTGTGTTGCCGTTGCTCGGATGGCCGATGCCTTGCACGTCGGCGGCCAGCGCCGGGGCGCGCGGCATCAGCGAGCGGGCGCGGGCCAGGGCGCTGCTGGCGCCGTTGACGTCGCCACGTTGCAGGGCCGTGCAGCCGCGCTTCAGGTAGGCGTCGGCGAGGCGCTGGCGGCGCTCGGCCAATTGCGCGGCGTTCTCGTGCTCCTGGCCCAGTCGCAGCTGCGCGGTTTCCAGTTGGCCGGCGGCCAGGGCAGCCTCGAAGGAGCCCGCGGCGGGTGCCTCGGGGGCGGTGGTCTGACAGGCGCCAAGGAACAGCGCGAGGCAGAGCAGGGATAACAGGCGGATGGCAACGGACTTCATGCCTAGGGCTCTCGATTGATCAAAAAATCGCCAAATTCTACACCGTCCGCCGCGGCAGGACAAAGCTCAGCAGGAACAGCGCGGCGGCGCTGACCACGATGGACGGGCCGGCGGGGGTGTCCTTGAACCAGGACAGGCTGAGCCCGGCGCAGACCGCTAGCAGCCCCACCAGGGTCGCGCCACCGGCCATCTGCTCCGGGCTGCGCGCATGGCGCTGGGCGGCGGCGGCGGGAATGATCAGCAGCGAGGTGATCAGCAGCACGCCGACGATCTTCATGGCCACGGCGATGACGATGGCGATGAGCAGCATCAGCGTCAGACGAATGGCCGTCACCGGCAGGCCTTCGACGCGCGCCAGTTCTTCATGCACGGTGATCGCCAGCAACGGTCGCCACAGCCAGCAGATCAGGCCCAGCACCAGGGCACTGCCGGCGACTATCCACAGCAGGTCGGTCTGGCTCACCGCCAGCAGGTCGCCGAACAGGTAGGCCATGAGGTCGACGCGCACCTCTTTCATGAAGCTCAGCACCACCAGGCCCAGCGACAGGGTGCTGTGCGCCAGGATGCCGAGCAGGGTGTCGGCGGCCAGCGGCTGGCGTTGCTGCAGCGTCACTAGCAGCACCGCGAGGAGGATGCAGCCGACGGTCACCGCCAGGGTCGGGCTGACGTCGAGCAGGAAGCCCAGGGCTACGCCGAGCAGCGCGGCATGGGACAGGGTGTCGCCGAAATAGGCCATGCGCCGCCACACGACGAAGGAACCGAGCGGGCCGGCGACCAGGGCCAGGGCCAGGCCGGCGAGCAGCGCGTAAAGAAGGAAATCAGGCATGGTTGCAGTCGGGGCCGTGCTTGTGGGTCGGATCCTGGAGCGGGCGCAGTTTGCCGTGGATGGCCAGGCCGGCGCCGCCCTGCGGCACCACCTCGCCATGCAGGTCGTGGGAATGGTCGTGGTGGTGGTGATAGACGGCCAGGCTGCGCGCATCCTGGCCGAACAGTTCGGTGAAGGCCGGGTCGCCGCTGACCTGCTCGGGGTGGCCGGAGCAGCAGACGTGGCGGTTCAGGCAGACCACCTGGTCGGTGGTGCTCATCACCAGGTGCAGGTCGTGGGAAACCATCAGCACGCCGCAGCCGAGGCGGTCGCGCAGTTGCGTGATCAGGCGGTACAGCTCGGCCTGGCCGGCGACATCGACCCCCTGCACGGGCTCATCGAGCACCAGCAACTGCGGCTTGCGCAGCAGGGCGCGGGCCAGCAGGACGCGCTGCAGCTCGCCGCCGGAGACGCTTTGCAGCGGGCTGTCGATCACCTGGGTGGCGCCGACTTCCTTGAGCGCGGCGAGCGCCTGCTCGCGGCCGACACCGGGCACCAGGCGCAGGAAGCGCAGCACCGAGAGGGGCAGCGTCGGGTCGACGTGGAGCTTCTGCGGCATGTAGCCGATGCTCAGCTTGGGCCGCCGCCAGACGCTGCCGCTGTCCGGCTTGAGCAGGCCGAGCACGCTGCGCACCAGGGTGGTCTTGCCGGCGCCGTTGGGGCCGATCAGGGTGACGATCTCGCCAGGGGCGATGCGCAAGCTGACGTCCTGCAGCACCGTCTGTCCGGCGTAGCGAACGCCGACCCCTTCGAGGCGGACCAGGGCGTCGCTCATCAGGCCTCCTGCTGCTTGGGCGCGCAGGCCGCGCAGAGTCCGACCACTTCGACCGTCTGGGTTTCCACCTGGAAGCCCACGCCCTGGGCGCCCGTGATGATCGCCTGGCTGATGGCCGGGTGTTCCAGTTCGATGGCGGTATGGCAGACACGGCAGATGAGGAACTGGCCTTCGTGGGCGTGCTCCGGGTTGTTGCAGCCGACGAAGGCGTTGAGCGATGCGATGCGGTGCACCAAACCGTTTTCCAGGAGGAAATCCAGCGCCCGGTAGACGGTCGGCGGCGCCGCGCGGCGGCCGTCTTCCTCGCTGAGCACGGCGAGGATGTCATAGGCGCCCAGCGGCTTGTGGCTCTGCCAGACCAGCTCCAGCACGCGCCGCCGCAGTTCGGTCAGGCGCACGCCCTGGCGCGCGCACAGCGCGTCGGCCTCGGCCAGGGCGCCGGCCACGCAATTGGCGTGGTCGTGCGGACGGCAGGCGAGGGGGGTATTGGGCATTATCTTGTACATGCGGCGACGACGCTCGGAGTCAGAGACGTTATTATATTACCCTTTACCACCTGCCTCGTGTGAGCCTCGCCGTGACCCTGCGTCCATCCGCCCTGCTGTTCGCCTGCTGTGCCCTGTTCCTCAGCCTCGGCGCGCGCGCCGAGGTCAGCGTGCTGACCAGCATCAAGCCGCTGCAACTGATCGCCGCCGCCGTCCAGGATGGCGCCGGCACCCCGGATGTGCTGCTGCCGCCCGGCGCCTCGCCGCACAGCTACGCGCTGCGCCCGTCCGACGTGCGGCGCCTGCGCGAGGCGCAATTGTTCTACTGGATCGGCCCGGACATGGAAGTGTTCCTCGACAAGCCGCTGCAGGCCCGCCAGGGGCCGAGCGTGGCGGTGCAGGAGCTGCCCGGCATGCACCTGCGCAAGTTCGTCAACTTTGAAACCATGAGCCGCGCCGACTACGAGGATCACGACCACGATCACCGTCCCGGCAGCGTCGATGCGCACCTCTGGCTGCTGCCGGCCAACGCCCAGGTGATCGCCGCGCGCATGGCCGACGACCTGGCCATCGCCGATCCGACCAACGCCAGCCGCTACCAGGCCAACCTCAAGGCCTTCGACGAGCGCATGGAGCAGCTCGACGCGCGCCTGAAGCAGCGCCTGGGGCCGCTGGCCGGCAAGCCGTATTTCGTCTTCCACGAGGCCTTCGACTATTTTGAGGAGGCCTATGGCATGCGCCACACCGGTGTGTTCGCGGTTTCCGCCGAGGTCCAGCCGGGGGCGCGACACGTTGCCGCGATGCGCGCGCAACTGCAGAAGGTCGGCGCCGCCTGCATCTTCAGCGAACCGCCGCTGCGCCCGCGCCTGGCCGATACTCTCAGCGAGGGCCTGCCGGTGCGTCTGGCCGAGCTGGACGACCTCGGCGTGGCGCTCAAGGTCGACGCCCGTGGCTATGAGAATCTGCTCGGCAACCTGGCCGGTGAGTTCGCCGGTTGTCTGGAAAGACTCTGATCGCCGAAGTGCATCGCGAACCAGGGGCTAAGGTGTCTAGTGGGGGACCGCTGGCACAAGATGTTGATATTGGTCAGTGGTTGATAACTACATGTTGAGTACGGTGCTGAGCCATTGCGCTTACCACCCAGTCGACAGGAGGTTACTCAGCGGATGGCCAAGACCGATGCGCGCCCGCGTGGCGCAGACCAGGGCAGCCTCGCCCTGCAACCGGCCTCCCAGGATATCTGGGACAGCAAGTACCGGCTCAAGCACAAGGACGGCACGCCCATCGACGGCAGTGTCGACGAGACCTGGCAACGGGTGGCGCTGGCGCTGGCCGAGGTCGAAGGCGACGAGGCTCGACGCGAGCACTGGTACGAACGCTTCCTCTGGGCCTTGCGCAACGGCGCCATTCCCGCCGGCCGGATCATTTCCAACGCCGGCGCCCAGGGCTACAAGCCGGCCACCTCGACCATCAACTGCACCGTCTCCGGGATCATCCACGACTCCATGGACGACATCCTGCAGAAGGTTCACGAGGCCGGCCTGACCCTCAAGGCCGGCTGCGGCATTGGCTACGAATTCAGCACGCTGCGCCCGCGCGGCGCCTACGTGTCCGGTGCCGGCGCCTACACCAGCGGGCCGCTGTCGTTCATGGATATCTACGACAAGATGTGCTTCACCGTCAGCTCCGCCGGGGGCCGCCGTGGGGCGCAGATGGGCACCTTCGACGTCGCCCACCCGGATGTGCGCGAGTTCATCCGCGCCAAGCGCGAAGACGGCCGCCTGCGCCAGTTCAACCTGAGCCTGCTGATCACTGACGATTTCATGCAGGCGGTGGAAACGGACGCCGACTGGCCGCTGGTGTTCCCGGTACACCAGAAGGAGCGCGACGAGGTCGATCTGAACGATCCGCAGCGGGTGCTCTGGCGCGACTGGCCGGTGCACGACGACTACCTGCTGGGCGCCGACGGCCGGGTCGCCTGCCGCATCTACGGACGGGTCAAGGCGCGGCATCTGTGGGACATGATCATGGTTTCCACCTATGACTACGCCGAGCCGGGTTTCATCCTCATCGACCGGGTCAACCAGATGAACAACAACTGGTGGTGCGAGGCGATCCGCGCCACCAACCCCTGTGGCGAGCAACCCTTGCCGCCTTACGGCTCCTGCCTGCTCGGTTCGGTGAACCTCACCGGCTTCGTCATCGAGCCGTTCAGCGAGCACGCGCGCTTCGACTGGGAGCGCTTCCGCGAAGTGGTGCGGGTGTTCACCCGCATGCTCGACAACGTGGTGGAGATCAACGGCCTGCCGCTGGCGCAGCAGCGCGCGGAAATCCTCGGCAAGCGCCGGCACGGCATGGGTTTCCTCGGCCTGGGCTCGGCACTGGCGCTGCTGCGCCTGCGTTACGGCAGCCCGGAGGCCTGCGTGTTCACCGAAGAGGTGGCGCGGGAAATGGCCCTGGTCGGCTGGGAGGTGGCCCTCGACCTGGCCCTGGAAAAAGGCCCGGCGCCTGCGCTGGTGCAAGACTACGTGGTCACCGCGGGCATGCTGCGGCAGCGTCCGGAGATGCTCAGCGACGGCTACAAGGTCGGTGACAAGGTGCCGGGGCGGATACTCCACGCGCGCTACTCGCGCTACATGCAGCGCATCGCCGAACATGCGCCGCAACTGGTCGAGGCGCTGGCCGAGCATGGCGCGCGTTTCACCCACCACAGCTCCATCGCCCCCACCGGCACCATCAGCCTGAGCCTGGCGAACAACGCCTCCAATGGCATCGAGCCGAGCTTCGCCCATCACTATTCGCGCAACCTGATCCGCGCCGGGCGCAAGACCAAGGAGAAAATCTCGGTCTACAGCTACGAGCTGCTGGCCTACCGCGCCCTGGTCGACGCCAAGGCCGTGCCGGATGCCGAGAGCGAACGCCACCGGCTGCCGGAATACTTCGTCACCGCCGACGACATCAGCCCGCAGGAGCATGTGGATATCCAGGCGGCGGCACAGAAGTGGGTCGATTCATCGATCTCCAAGACGGCCAATGTGCCCACCGACTACCCCTTCGAGCAGTTCAAGGACATCTACCTGTACGCCTGGCGCCAGGGCCTGAAGGGCTGCACCACCTTCCGCTTCAACCCGGCGGCGTTCCAGGGGGTGCTGGTCAAGGACGCCGACCTGGAGAAGACCCTCTATCGCTTCGAGCTGGAAGACGGCAGCACGGTGGAGCTCAAAGGGAACGAGGAAGTCGAGTACGACGGCGAAATCCACACCGCCGCCAACCTCTTCGACGCCTTGAAAGAAGGCTACTACGGCAAGTACTGACGCCCTGGAGAATGCAGATGGCAGTGAAGATCACCCAGAAGATCAAGGGATTCCAGGTCGTCGACGTGGCCGAGGAAAAAGCCCGCGCGGACGCGGCCGCGGCGGCCGCCGTGGTGAAGATGGACGAAACCCTGCAGCGCCCGGAAATGCTCGTGGGCGCCACCTACAAGGTCAAGTCGCCGCTGTTCGAGCACGCGCTCTACGTGACCATCAACGACGTGGTGCTCAACCCCGGCACTCCCTACGAGCAGCGCCGGCCTTTCGAGATCTTCATCAACTCGAAGAACATGGACCACTTCCAGTGGATAGTCGCGCTCACCCGCATCATGTCAGCGGTGTTCCGCAAGGGCGGCGACTGCACCTTCATGGTCGAGGAGATGAAGGCGGTATTCGACCCGCGGGGCGGCTACCTCAAGCGCGGCGGCGTCTACATGCCGTCGATCGTCGCCGAGATTGGCGCGGTGGTGGAGCGCCACCTGATCGCCATCGGCCTGATGCAGGGACCGGAGGTCAACGAAGAGCAGCGCCTTTACCTGGCGGAAAAGCGCGCCGCCTACGAAGCCGCCCAGGGCACCAACAAGGCCGAGCCCGGAGAAGGCTTCCCTGCCGGCGCCCAGCTCTGCGGCAAGTGCAACACCATGGCCGTGGTGCAGATGGACGGCTGCGCCACCTGCCTCAACTGCGGCTACTCCAAGTGTGGGTGAGCCGGCCAGGGATGGGCGGGTGGCTCGGCTACAGGGCGAACGGCAGATGAATCTCCACCGTCTGCCGATGCGCCAGGCGCCGCTCGAACTCGCTCGGGTCGTGAATCAGCACATCCTGTCCGGCGAAGGCCTCGGCGGCGATCAGGCGCGACAGCCAGAAACGCACGCAAGCCACGCGCAGCATTTCCGGCCACAGCTCGGCTTCCAGTGCGGTGAACGGGCGCTTGCTGGCGTAGGCGGCGAGCAGCGCCTGGGTGCGGTGCGGGTCGAGTTCGCCGGAGTCCTGCGAGCACCAATCGTTCACGGTGATCGCCAGGTCATAGAGCATCCAGCCTGAGCAGGCATTGTAGAAATCGATCACCCCGGCCAGGTGCGGGCCGTCGAACAGCACGTTGTCGCGGAACAGGTCGGCGTGCAGGTTGGCGCGCGGCAGCGCCGGTTGTTCGGCCAGCAGGCGGGCGATTTCTTCCAGCGCGTCTTCCAGCAATTGCCGTGGCGCCGCTGCCAGGTGCGTGGACAGGGCCTCGCCCTGGTGCAGCATCCAGCTCAGGCCGCGATCGCTGGGGCGCTCGATGATGCGCTCGCGGCTCGCCAGGTGCAGGCGCGCCAGCAGGTCGCCGACTTCGCTGCAGTGGTGGGCGTTGGGCTGGCGCTCGTGGCGACCGGGCAGGCGTGGCTGCAGCAGCGCCGGCTTGCCTTCCAGCTGGCGCAGGGCTTCGCCGTCGCGGCTGCGCAGCGCATAGGGCACCGGCAGATCGGCTTCGTGCAGCAGGTCGAGCAGCTCGATGAAGAACGGCAGGTCCTGCACCGGACCCCGCTCCACCAGGGTCAGGACGTACTCGCCCTGCTCCAGGCTGACGAAGAAGTTGCTGTTCTCGGAGCCTTCGCTGATGCCGCGGAAATCGTGCAGGCGGCCGAGCCCGTAGGGCTCCAGGAAGGCTTCCAGGGTAGGGCGCTCAAGAGGGGTGAATACTGACATGCTCAGTCCTCGTGAGCGCGGTGGAGAGTAAGGGTTACCAGCTGAAGATCTGCCACTGTGGAATCAGTTTGTCCGGCTGGTCGGAGCGAATGAAGTTGGCGTCTGTGCCATCCGAGCGCACCAGGAAGTAGGGCTTGCCGTGCTTGGGCGTGATCTTGATCGCATAGAGGAAGCCGTTGACGCGGTATTCCTGAACAGTCTTGTCGCCCTCCTGATGGATGGTCACATCCGGCTCCGGCGACGGCGCGGTATCGTCCGCCGCCACTGCCACCAGGGGTCCCATTGCCAGCAGGCCGGCGAACAATAAGCGGTTCAACATGTGCATGATAACCTTGTCCCTTTATCGAATTGGCTAGGGTCATTCTAGCCCCTGGCCTCCGGAAAAGGTTGATTCCCCTCATGAGTCAAGCACCCCTCGTCCTCGTGGACGGCTCTTCCTACCTGTACCGCGCTTTCCATGCCCTGCCACCGCTGACCACCTCCACCGGCATGCCCACGGGTGCGGTGAAGGGCGTGCTGAACATGCTCAAGAGCCTGCGCAAGCAATACCCGGACAGCCCCTTCGCGGTGGTCTTCGACGCCAAGGGACCGACCTTCCGCGACGAACTCTTCGCCGAGTACAAGGCCAACCGGCCATCGATGCCGGACGAACTGCGCGTGCAGGTCGAGCCGTTGCATGCCAGCGTGCGCGCCCTGGGGCTGCCGCTGTTGTGCGTGGAGGGCGTGGAAGCCGACGACGTGATCGGCACCCTGGCCCGCAGCAGCGCCGCCGCCCAGCGCCCGGTGGTGATCTCCACCGGCGACAAGGACATGGCCCAACTGGTCGACGGGCACATTACGCTGGTCAACACCATGACCGGTAGCACGCTGGATGTGGATGGCGTGAAAGAGAAATTCGGTGTCGGTCCTGAGCTGATCATCGACTACCTGGCACTGATGGGCGACAAGGTCGACAACATTCCCGGCGTGCCCGGCGTCGGCGAAAAGACCGCGCTGGGCCTGCTCACCGGAGTCGGCGGCGGCCTCGACGTGCTCTACGCCAGCCTCGACAAGGTGCCCGAACTGCCGATCCGCGGCGCCAAGGGTCTGCCGGCCAAGCTCCAGGAGCACCGCGAACAGGCCTACCTGTCCTATCAGTTGGCGACCATCAAGACCGACGTGGCGCTGGATGTCGATATCGAGGCGCTGCATCCCGGCGAGCCTGACCGAGAGGCGCTGATCGTTCTGTACCGCCAGTTGGAGTTCAAGAACTGGCTGGACGATCTGCTGCGCGAGGCCAAGGGCGCCGGCGACAGCCCCGCGGCCGAGGCAGTGGAAGCCGCGCCGGTGCACTACGAAACCGTGCTCGAGCAGGCCGCCTTCGACGCCTGGCTGAAAAAGCTGCAGGCCGCTGAGCTGATCGCCTTCGACACCGAAACCACCAGCCTCGACGCCCAGCAGGCGCAGGTGGTCGGGGTGTCCTTCGCGGTCAAGGAGGGCGAGGCTGCCTACGTGCCGCTGGCGCACAGCTACATGGGCGTGCCGGCGCAACTGGACCGCGATGCCGTGCTCAAGGCGCTCAAGCCGATCCTCGAAGACCCGGCCAAAGCCAAGGTCGGCCAGCACGCCAAGTACGACATGAACGTACTGGCCAATGCCTCGACGCCCATCGCCGTGCAAGGCGTGGCCTTCGACACCATGCTCGAATCCTACGTGCTGGATTCCACCGCCACCCGTCACGACATGGACAGCCTGGCGCTGAAATACCTCGGCCACAGCACCATCCGCTTCGAGGACATCGCCGGCAAAGGCGCCAAGCAGCTGACCTTCGACCAGATCGCGCTGGAACAGGCCGGCCCCTACGCCGCCGAAGATGCCGATGTGACCCTGCGCCTGCACAACGCCTTGTGGCAGAAACTGCAAGCCATCCCCACCCTGGCCAAGGTACTCCGTGAGATCGAGATGCCGCTGGTGCCGGTGCTGGCGCGCATCGAGCGCAATGGCGCGCTGGTCGACGCCAAGCTGCTCGGCCTGCAAAGCCGCGAACTCGGGGAGAAGATGGTCGAGCTGGAGCGCAAGGCCTTCGAGCTGGCAGGTGAAGAGTTCAACCTCGGTTCGCCCAAGCAGCTCGGGGCGATCCTCTACGAAAAGCTCGGCCTGCCGGTGTTGAGCAAGACGGCCACCGGGCAGCCATCGACCGCCGAAGCCGTGCTCGCCGACCTGGCCGAGCAGGACTTCGAGCTGCCCAAGGTGATCATGCAGTACCGCTCGCTGAGCAAGCTCAAGAGCACCTACACCGACCGCCTGCCGGAGCAGATCAACCCGCGCACCGGGCGTATCCACACCTCCTACCACCAGGCGGTGGCGGCCACCGGGCGGCTCTCTTCCAGCGACCCGAACCTGCAGAACATCCCAATCCGCACCGCCGAAGGCCGGCGCATTCGCCAGGCGTTCGTCGCCCCCAAGGGGTACAAGCTGGTGGCGGCGGACTACTCGCAGATCGAGCTGCGCATCATGGCCCACCTGGCCAAGGATGAAGGCCTGCTGGATGCCTTCCGGCACGACCGCGACGTACACCGCGCCACTGCCGCGGAAGTCTTCGGCCTGCCGCTGGAGGAGGTCAGCGCCGAGCAGCGGCGCCGCGCCAAGGCGATCAACTTCGGTCTGATCTATGGCATGAGCGCCTTTGGCCTGGCCAAGCAGATCGGCGTCGAGCGCAAGGAGGCCCAGGCCTATATCGATCGCTATTTCGCCCACTACCCCGGCGTGCTGGCTTACATGGAGCGCACCCGTGTCCAGGCCGCCGAACAGGGCTTCGTCGAAACGCTGTTCGGGCGTCGCCTGTATCTGCCGGAAATCGCCTCGAAGAACCAGGCGATGCGCAAGGCCGCCGAACGCACGGCGATCAACGCGCCCATGCAGGGCACTGCGGCGGACATCATGAAGCGCGCCATGGTGACTGTGGATAACTGGCTGCAGGACAGCGGCGCCGACGCCCGCGTCATCCTGCAGGTGCACGACGAACTGGTGCTGGAAGTGCGAGAAGATCTGGTGGAAGCGGTCAGCGCCAAGCTGCGCGAGCTGATGGGGGCGGCGGCCAACCTGGACGTGCCGCTCATCGTCGAGGCCGGGAGCGGTTCGAATTGGGACGAGGCGCACTGACGAACGGTCGAAAGGCCGTCGTTTCGGGGCTTTCGGGTTGTTTGTCAAGATCTTTGGCGGGTTTGCGGAAATTTTTTTCGCGGCCCGCTGAACTTTCCCGCGAAGGGGCGGGTCAGAACTCGTGAATGGCTGGTGTAGCCCTTCGATGCTCCTTTGCAGTGTTTAGTGTTGGCAGAATCCTGGACCCCGCCCTAGCGGTCCGGACTTGAACCCCGAACTTCCCCCTCCCCATACGAAGCTCGGGGTTTTTTTTGCCTGCGATTCAGCCCGCGCTGCCCTCGCCGGCGTCTTCCATCTCTTCCTCTTCCAGAAGGCCCAGCCAGCCGGCAAGGACCATCTGCGCTTCTTCCACGCCCTGACGCTTCGGTGCCGAGAACAACTGCAGGCTGGCGACATCGCCCCAGCCCTGCTGAACTTCCCGGCGTACTTTCAGCAGCGCATTCTTGGCGGCGCCAAAGGCCAGCTTGTCGGCCTTGGTCAGCAGCACATGGATCGGTAGCCGGCTGGCCTGGGCCCAGTCCAGCATCAGGCGGTCGAAATCGGTCAGCGGGTGGCGGATGTCCATCATCAGCACCACGCCAGCGAGGCTTTCGCGGCTGCTCAGGTAGGCTTCGAGGTGCTGCTGCCAGTGCAGCTTCAGCGGGATCGGCACCTTGGCGTAGCCATAACCCGGCAGGTCGACCAGGCGACGCTCATCGTCCAGGCGGAAGAAGTTGAGTAACTGGGTACGTCCAGGGGTTTTCGACGTGCGCGCCAAATTGGCATGGGTCAGGGCATTGAGCGCGCTAGACTTACCAGCGTTGGAGCGGCCGGCGAAGGCGACTTCCAGGCCGGTGTCTTCCGGGCATTGCTCGACCTTGGCCGCGCTGATGAGGAAAGTAGCCTGTTGGCACAGGCCGAGGATTGGGTTTTTCGTAGCGTTCTTGGAGGGCATCAGGGGTTCCGCGGCGGGGTGCGACTAGGTGTCGCGGCGGCCGGTCTCGTTTCCGTTTCGGTATCCGAAGTATATAATGCCGCGGATTTTGTGTGCGCTTTATCCCCCAGGGTCGGGCGCCACGGGAACGCAACAATCGGCCGCGCAATAGAACGCGGACGTTCCCTCCCGATGAGGACGATCATGAAGAAACTGCTGTTCGCAGCTGTTGGTGCCGCTTTGGCCACCAGCGTACAGGCCGCTCAGGACCCGGAGGCGGTGTTCAACCGTGCCTGCGGCGCCTGCCACGCCGGGCAACTGCCGATGGCCCCGAAGAAGGGCGATGCGGCGGCGTGGAAGCCGCGCCTGGATAAAGGTATGGACACTCTGGTACAGCACGTGACCAACGGATTCAACGCCATGCCTCCGCGCGGGTTGTGCACCGACTGCAGTGCCGAGGACTACAAGGCGATCATCCAGTGGATGTCCAAGTAACCCGGGCCCCTATCTCTCACCCTTAGCCGTAATGGATTAGCTGATGAACAAAATTATCGTGAGTCTGCTGTTGACCCTGGGACTGACCGGTATGGCCCACGCCGCTGGTGATGCCAAGGCGGGTCAGGCGAAAGCCGCAGTGTGCGGTGCCTGTCATGGTGCCGATGGCAACAGCATGGCGCCGAACTTCCCCAAGCTGGCCGGCCAGGGCGACAAGTACCTGCTCAAGCAGATGCATGACATCAAGGACGGTAAGCGCACTGTCCTGGAAATGACCGGCATCCTGACCAACCTCAGCGATCAGGATCTGGAAGACATCACCGCCTACTTCTCCAGCCAGCACATGAGCATCGGTGCGGCCGATCCCAAGCTGGTGGCGCAGGGTGAGGCACTGTTCCGTGGTGGTAAGGTCGCTGAAGGCATGCCTGCCTGCCTTGGCTGCCATGCGCCCAATGGCGTCGGCAACGTCCCGGCCGGCTTCCCGCGCCTGGGTGGCCAGCATGCTGCCTACATCACCAAGCAGCTGACCAACTTCCGCGAAGGCGATCGCACCAACGACGGCGACACCATGATCATGCGCAGCATCGCCGCGAAACTGTCCAACAAGGACATCGCTGCAATCTCCAGCTACATCGAAGGCCTCCACTGAGGTCTTGCCGGAACCTTCGCTGGAATGAAAAAAGGGTGGCTTCGGCCGCCCTTTTTCGCATCTGGCGCCACTACAATGCTGAAACCGTTGCAGCACACCCCGGTCAATTACCAGCCGCACCGCGGCGCCCCCGATTCAGCCAAGGAGTGAACCATGCGTAACCTGATTTTCACCGCCGTACTGGCTTTCGCCGGCTTGTTCGGTCTCAGCGCGCAAGCCGCCGAGTTCGAAGCCGGCAAACAGTACACCGAGCTGAGCACGCCGGTCCCGGTGTCGCAGCCCGGCAAGATCGAGGTGGTGGAGTTGTTCTGGTACGGCTGCCCGCACTGCTATGCCTTCGAACCGACTATCAACCCGTGGATCGCCAAGCTGCCGGCCGACGTACACTTCACGCGTATCCCGGCGATGTTCGGCGGTATCTGGAACGTTCACGGCCAGCTGTTCCTGACGCTGGAGGCCATGGGCGTCGAGCACAATGTGCACACCGCCGTTTTCGATGCCATCCACAAGGAAGGCAAGAAGCTGGCGACCCCGGAAGACATGGCTGACTTCCTCGCCCCGCTGGGTGTGGACAAGGACAAGTTCCTCAGCACCTATGACTCCTTCGCCATCAAGGGGCAGATCGAGAAGGACAAGAAACTCGCCATGGCTTACCAGATCAGCGGTGTACCGACCATGATCGTCAACGGCAAGTACCGCTTCGACATCGGCTCTGCCGGCAGCCCGGAAAAGGCCCTGGAACTGGCTGATTTCCTGATTGCCAAGGAGCGCGCGTCCGCCAAGGGCGCCCAGTAAGGTAAGCGCCGATGCTCCGCCTGAGCAGTCAGCAGCACATTGCGGGGACCTGTACGGCACGGGTCAATCCGCAGGCCGCAGAAAGTCGGGACTATCCCGGCAACGGGCGGCTGCGCCTGCTCAGTTTCAATATTCAGGTCGGCATCAGTACCGAGCGCTATCGGCATTACCTGACCCGCGGCTGGCAGCATCTGTTGCCGGCCGCCGGCCGCGCCAACAACCTGCAGCGCATCGGTGACCTGCTTGCCGACTACGACCTGGTGGCGCTGCAGGAAGCCGACGGCGGAAGCCTGCGTTCCGGCTATGTGAACCAGGTGGAGCACCTGGCCCACCTCGGGGCCTTCCCTTACTGGTACCAGCAGCTCAACCGCAATCTCGGGCGCCTGGCCCAGCACAGCAATGGCTTGCTCAGCCGCCTGCAGCCGACCTTGCTGGAAGACCACCCGCTGCCCGGTCCGCGAGGGCGCGGGGCCATCCTGATTCGCTTCGGCGAGGGGGAGAACGCCCTGGCCGTGGTGATGATGCACCTGGCCCTCGGCGCGCGTACGCGCACCCGCCAGCTCGCCTACATTCGCGAGCTGTTGCACGGCTATCGCCATCGTGTGCTGATGGGCGACATGAATACCCACGCCACCGACCTGCTCGAAAGCTCGCCGCTGCGCGATCTCGGGTTGATCGCCCCGCAGGTCGAGGCGACCTTCCCCAGTTGGCGTCCGCAACGCTGCCTGGACCATATTCTGCTCAGTTCGGAGCTGACGCTGGAGCGTGTCAGCGTCCTGCCGCAGCCCATTTCCGATCATTTGCCGGTGGCGGTGGAAATCCGCCTGCCAGACGGCTGCCAGTTTGGCACCGCACTTTCCCTCAGGGACGTTGAATGAGTCGCGACGACAATCTGCGCTGGAAGGAAAAGTACCTCACCAATCTCGAACAGCAGGAACGCCTGGAGCGTCGCTGGGATTCGCGCATCGACCTGTTGCGCCGCGGTCTGGTGCGCAGCAGCCTGGCTGCCGAAGGCACCGACAAGGCGGTCGACCAGTGCATGCAGGAGCTGCGCGAGGTCTTGCGCCGCGACGATCTGGATTCTGGCCTGGCGCGATTGATCCCGCGCCTGGAAAAGACCGTGCTGGACTCCGAGCAACGCCGCCAGGAACGCATTCGCCAGAGTGTCGCGGCGTTGAACCAGATCGCCCAGCAGTTGCTCGCGCTGGACATGCCACGGGATGTACGACGGCCGCTGAAGCGTTTCGCCAAGGACATTGACGCGCGCGCTGGCCAGGCGCGCGAGCTGCCGGCGCTGCTCGGAGAGCTGGGCAGCTTGCAGCGCAGCGTGCTCGAACAGCTGACCCGTGCGCCGGAAGAGCAGCGTCCCGGTCTGTTGCAGCGCCTGTTCGGCGCTCGCGAGGTGGAGGAGTCGGTCCTGGCCGATGGCGCCTCGACCGATCAACAGGGCGGATCGCCAGCGGACCCCCTGGAGGCGCCGGCCCCGTCGATGGAGCGCAGTGCGCCGCTGGAGGCGTCGCTCAGCGAGTCCCATCCGCCCGCCGTGGCTGAGTCCGTGGTCGCCGACCCGCCGCCCGTTTCGATGGCGGAATCTCGGTCTGAGCCTGCCGGCGCAGGGATGCTGCTGGACAGCCTACCGCTGCCGGCCGACTTGATCCCCAGTGCGCCGCGGGCGGTCGTGCTGGATGCCGATGCCCACGAGCGTTATGCCTTGCCACCGATGCCGGAGCCTGGCTACAGCGCCGTGGCGCCGCATATCGAGGCCAGCCTGCTCAATCTGCTCGACGAATTGCAGTTGCCGGCATCGCACCAGCCCCAGGCCGAAGCGCTGCGCCAGCGCATTCATGGCAGCCTCAACTGGTACGAACTGGTGCCGGTTCTGGATGATCTGGCCGTCCTGGTCCTGGCGCTCAGTGACAGTGGGCAGGAGGCGTTCGAAGGGTATCTGCACCAGCTCAACGAGCGCCTGAGCGCTTTCCTTGGCAGCCTCGAGCACATGCATCGAGGGCAGGCCGGGGTGTCCAGCAGTGCCCGTGATCTGGACGCGGAGCTGCGCGACCAGGTCAGCGGTCTGCAGAGCAGCGTGCAGCAGGCCACCGACCTGGAGTCGCTGAAGCGTTCGGTGGAGGGGCGCCTGGAGGGCTTGCTCGGCAGCATGGACCGCTACCGCCAGGAGCGCGAGATGCATGAGCGCGAGGCGGGCGAACACCTGCAGGCGCTGATGTCCAGGGTCGCGTCAATGGAGGAGGAAGCCCGCACCTTCAAGGCGAGCATCGAAGATCAGCGGCAGAAGGCGCTGACCGATCCGCTCACCGGCTTACCCAATCGCGCCGCGCTCAATGAGCGCCTGGAGCTGGAAGTGGCGCGCGTGCAGCGCTTCGGTGGCGACCTGCTATTGGCGGTGCTGGACATCGACCACTTCAAGCGCATCAATGACGAATTCGGCCATCTGGCCGGCGACAAAGTATTGAAAATCATCGCCGGGGAGTTGGCCAAGCGCCTGCGCAAGACCGACTTCATCGCCCGTTTCGGCGGCGAGGAGTTTGTTGTGCTGTTGCCGTCCACGCCGCTGGACAGTGGGCGCCAGTTGCTTGAGGCGCTGCGAGCATCGGTGGAGAAGTGCCCATTCCACTTCAAAGGCAAGCCGTTGGTCATCACCTGCTCCGTTGGTCTGACGCAGCTCCGCCCTGGCGAACGCAACGAAGTCGCATTCGAGCGCGCCGACCAGGCTCTGTACCGAGCCAAGCGTGGTGGCCGTAATCGCTTGGAGTTGGGCTGACGAGCCGCTCTACCATCCTACCGGGCGCGCCCGCGCCAGCTTTTCCGCAGTGAGTTCGTGCAAGGCGCCCGCAGCGCTTTGCCTGGGCTCATCCGCGAGCAGAATTCCCGCCCGGGGCATTGCCGATCGAAAGCACAAACTTGACGAGCGAAAGATATTGGGCTTTCATTTTGCCTTCTAATCTTTCGAATCGAAACTTTAAGCTTCATGTCGAAACGCAATACACCCCAACGCCGCCATGACATCCTGGCTTTGCTCGCCGAGCAGGGCGAGGTCAGTGTGGATGACCTTGCCCGGCGTTTCGCTACCTCGGAAGTGACCATCCGCAAGGACCTCGCCGCGCTGGAAAGCAACGGCTTGTTGCTGCGCCGTTACGGCGGGGCCGTTCCCATGCCTCATGAGTTGCTGGGCGACGCCAGCCCGCCGCTGTCGCCCTACAAGCAGGCGATCGCCCGCGAAGCAGCGGCATGTATCCGCGAACATGCACGGATCATCATCGATAGTGGGCGTACCACGGCGGCACTGATTCCCGAACTGGGACGCAAGCCAGGCCTGGTGGTCATGACCAATTCGCTGAATGTCGCCAATGCGCTGCGCGAGCTTGAGCGTGAGCCGGTGCTGCTGATGACCGGGGGGACCTGGGATCCTCATTCCGAATCCTTCCAGGGGCAGGTGGCGGAGCAGGTGTTGCGCTCCTACGATTTCGACCAGTTGTTCATCGGTGCCGCCGGCCTCGATCCGGCGCGCGGCACCACGACGTTCAATGAACTGCTCGGCCTGAGCCGGGTCATGGCGGAAGTCGCCCGCGAGGTGATCGTCATGGCCGAGGCGGACAAGCTCGGGCGCCGTATGCCCAACCTGGAGTTGCCCTGGAGCAGCGTCCAGACCCTGATTACCGACGAGCGCCTGAGCGACGAGGCGTGCGCCCAGATAGAAGCACGCGGCGTGAAAGTGATACGCGCGCGCTGCGCAGACTGAAGGAGAGCCCCATGTGTGGAATCGTTGGCGCCATTGCCGAACGTAACGTCACCCCGATCCTCGTCGAAGGCCTGAAGCGCCTCGAATACCGTGGATACGACAGTGCCGGTCTGGCCCTGGTGGATGCCGCCGGGCATCTGCAGCGCCGTCGTCGCGCCGGCAAGGTGGCGGGCCTGGAACAGTCGCTCGCCGAGCAGCCGCTCAGCGGCCAGTTGGGTATCGCTCACACTCGCTGGGCCACCCATGGCGCGCCGAGCGAGGACAATGCCCACCCGCATTTCTCCAATGGCCAGTTGGCGGTGGTGCACAACGGCATCATCGAGAACCACGAGGAGCTGCGCGAGTACCTCAAGGGGTTGGGCTATCAGTTCACCTCGCAAACCGATACCGAGGTCATCGTCCATCTGCTGCACCGGCGCTTGAGCGAGCTGGGCGATCTGACCCTGGCGCTCAAGGCCACGGTCAAGGAGCTGCACGGTGCCTATGGCCTGGCGGCGATCAGCGCCGCGCAGCCGGACCGCATCCTGGCCGCACGTAGCGGCAGTCCGCTGGTGGTCGGCCTGGGCCTGGGCGAGAACTTCCTTGCCTCCGACCAATTGGCCCTGCGTCAGGTCACCGACCGCTTCATCTACCTGGAAGAGGGCGACATCGTCGAGCTGCGCCGCGATAGCGTGCGCCTATGGGATGCCGAGGGGCGCGAAGTGCAGCGTGAGGCGGTGCGTCACCGCGAGGGCGCCGAAGCGGCCGACAAGGGCGAGTACCGGCACTTCATGCTCAAGGAGATCCATGAGCAGCCGATGGTGGTGCAGCGCACCCTGGAGGGTCGCCTGGGCAGCCAGCAGGTGCTGGTGGAGAACTTCGGTCCGGACGCCGCCGCGCTGTTCGCCAAGGTGCGCAACGTGCAAATCGTCGCCTGCGGCACCAGCTACCATGCGGGCATGGTCGCGCGTTACTGGCTCGAAGAGCTGACCGGTATCCCCTGTCAGGTGGAGGTCGCCAGCGAGTTCCGTTACCGCAAGGTCGCGGTTCAGCCGGATGCGCTCTTTGTCACCATTTCTCAGTCCGGCGAGACCGCCGATACCCTGGCCGCGCTGCGTAATGCCAAGCAGTTGGGCTTCCTCTCCACCCTGGCGATCTGCAACGTCGCCACCAGCTCGCTGGTGCGCGAGTCGGACATGACGTTGCTGACCATGGCCGGACCGGAGATCGGCGTGGCCTCGACCAAGGCCTTTACCACCCAACTGGTGGCCTTGATGCTGCTGACGCTGGCGATCGGCCAGGTGCAGAAGCGTCTGGGCGAGGGCGTCGAGGCCGAACTGGTGGCGGCGTTGCGCCGTCTGCCGACCCATCTCGAAGAAGCGCTGATGATGGACAAGGTGGTGGAAAAGCTCAGCGAGTTGTTCGCCGAGAAGCACAACACCCTGTTCCTCGGCCGTGGCACCCAGTATCCGGTGGCCATGGAGGGCGCGCTCAAGCTCAAGGAGATTTCCTATATCCATGCCGAGGCTTATCCGGCCGGCGAGCTCAAGCACGGTCCCTTGGCCCTGGTGGATGCCGACATGCCGGTGGTGACGGTGGCGCCCAACAATGAGTTGCTGGAAAAGCTCAAGTCCAACCTGCAGGAAGTTCGTGCCCGCGGTGGCGAACTGATCGTCTTCGCCGAGGCCGATACCGGTCTGGGCAATGGGCCTGGCACCCATGTGGTGAGCATGCCGTCGATCCATGACTGCCTGGCACCGATCCTCTACACCGTCCCGTTGCAGTTGCTCTCCTACTATGTGGCGGTGCTCAAGGGCACCGACGTCGATCAGCCGCGCAACCTGGCCAAGTCAGTCACCGTGGAGTGACGCCTGGCCGCAAACTGACGCGCCGCTGGTCCGAGAGAGGTCGGACCAGCGCTGGCCCGCACGGGAATCAAGAAAGATTCCTTCGTTTTTCGCTGGCCATTCCCTGATGCTGTGGCAAAATTCACGCGCTTAATTTTTCGTTAAGAATTCGCCATGTCGGCGAGCGCTTGGCCGCGGCGCAGAAAATGACTCGCGTTTGCATGGCCAGGCCCGATTCTATTCAGTTCATTGTTTTGGCGACGGATGAAAGGTAATCCTCTTCTTGCTGGCACTAGCCTTGCACCGCTCGGCCGACCGTTCGTAATGCCACTCGGCGCGGGGGATGCGCGATGAAGTTCCTGGTCACCGGCGCTGCCGGCTTTATCGGCTTCCACACGGCGGATCGCTTGTGCCGGGAAGGACACGAGGTCGTCGGCATCGACAACCTCAACGACTACTACAGCGTCGACCTCAAGCTGTCGCGTCTGGAGTTGCTGCGCAAGCACGGCAATTTCCGCTTCGAGAAGCTCGACATCGGCGACCGCGTTCGCCTGGCTGAGCTGTTCCGTGACGAGCAGTTCGAGCGCGTCATCCACCTGGCCGCGCAGGCCGGGGTCCGTTACTCGCTGGAAAACCCGGATCTCTACGCCGACGTCAACCTCACCGGCTTCCTCAATATCCTCGAAGGCTGCCGGCACAATGCAGTTGGCCATCTGGCCTATGCGTCGAGCAGCTCGGTCTACGGCATGAACAGCCCGATGCCGTTCTCCACCAATGCCACCGTGGACCAGCCGGTATCGCTTTACGCCGCCACCAAGCGTGCCAACGAGCTGATGGCGTACACCTATGCGCATCTCTACCGGCTGCCGGTCACCGGCCTGCGCTTCTTCACCGTCTACGGCCCCTGGGGGCGCCCTGACATGGCGCTGTTCAAGTTCACCCGGGCCATCCTCGATGGGCGGCCGATCGATATCTACAACAATGGCGAGATGTCCCGCGACTTCACCTATGTCGACGATGTGGTCGAGGGGATTGTGCGTATCCAGGACTGCCCGCCACAGCCCGAGCAACCCGGCGAGGCGCCCGCCGCGCTCTATAACATCGGCCTCGGTGCGCCCGTTCGTTTGCTGGACATGGTGCACTGCGTCGAAGAGGCGATCGGTCAGGAAGCCATCAAGAACTTCCTGCCCCTGCAGCCTGGCGATGTGCTACAGACATGGGCCAATGTCGACGATCTGGTTCGCCGCATCGATTTCCGCCCAGTCACCCCCCTGTCCGAGGGTGTGAAGCGCTTCGTCGAGTGGTATCGCGACTATTATGGGCGGACTGCCGATCACCCCTGTGCCTGAACGCCACGCGGGCAACCCCAACAGAATTCACTTCAGGAATAGCAGAGCATGTCGAACAGCCCCTTCGTATCGGTGCTGATACCGGCCAAGAACGAGGCCCAGAACCTTCCCACGCTGCTTCAGGAAGTCCGCCAGGCGCTTGCCGGCGAAGACTTCGAGGTGATCGTCGTCGACGACGGCAGCACCGATGGGAGCGCGGCGCTGCTGCAGAGCATGCAGCGCGAAGGCTATTCGCAGCTGCGTGTCCTGGTGCATGACCGCTCGCTGGGCCAGAGTACCTCCATCTACCACGCCGCCGAGGCTGCGCGCGGCACTTGGCTGGCGACCCTGGACGGCGACGGGCAGAACGACCCGGCGGACATTCCCGGCATGCTGGCCCTCGTCCGTGCCGCTGATTGCCCGGCCAACCTCAAGCTGATCGCCGGGCACCGCGTGAAGCGCCGCGATAGCGCGAGCAAGCGCTGGGCTTCGCGCTTCGCCAACCGCCTGCGCGCCAAGCTGCTCAACGACCACACCCCGGACACCGGTTGCGGACTCAAGGTGATCGAGCGCCAGGCGTTCCTTCAACTGCCTTACTTCGATCACATGCACCGCTATATCCCCGCCCTGATTCAGCGCCACAAGGGCGCCATGCGCGTGCATCCGGTCAACCACCGGCCACGCAGCGCCGGTGTGTCCAAATACGGCAACATCGACCGGGCCCTGGTTGGCATCCTCGACCTTTTCGGCGTCTGGTGGCTGATTCGCCGCACGCGCCTGGATGCCGTACCGCGCGAACTGGAGCATTGATGCATGGCTGACGTGGGTCGGTTGTCGGGCGGCGAGGCAAGGCATCGCGGGTTCCTGGCGCGCTTTTCCCGCAGCCCCTGGTTGCTACTGCTGCTGGCGGCCCTGCTGCTGGGCGCCGGCCTTGGATTGCGTCATCCAAGCAATGTCGATGAAGAGCGTTTCCTGGGCGTCGCCCTGGAAATGCTGCAGAACGGCGATTGGCTGATTCCCCATCGCGCCGCCGAGATATACCCGGACAAGCCGCCGGTCTTCATGTGGCTGGTGGCGTTGCTGGTGCGCCTGGGGGTGAGCCCGCACGTCGCGCTGTTCCTTCCGGGCTTCTTCGCCGGCCTGGTGGCCACCGCCTGCCTCTACGACCTCGGCAAGCGCCTGTGGAATCGCCGCGTCGGCGTTTGCGCCAGCCTGCTGTTCCTCGCGACTTACCAGACCTATGCGGTGCTCCGTGACGGGCAGATCGACGGTTTCCTCTGCCTGTGGATCAGCCTCGGCTTCTACGGTCTGCTGCGGCATCTGATGTTGGGGCCGGCCTGGCGCTGGTTCTATCTTGCCTGTGCGGCCATGGGCATGGGCATCATCAGCAAGGGCGTTGGCTTCCTTCCCGCGTTGATGCTGATTCCCTACGCCTATGGTGTGCGCCAGGGCTGGAAAGGCCTGGTACGCATGCCCGGACAGGCGCGTGCCTGGTGGCTGGGGCTGCTGGTGACGCTGGCGACCATCGCGCTGTGGCTGGTGCCTTTGCTGATCCGCGTGGCGCTGGACGGTGGCGCGGATGGCCGTGCGTACCTGGACGATATTCTGCTGCACCAGACCGCCAAGCGCTTTGCCAGTGCCTGGCAGCATCAGGAACCGTTCTGGTACTTCTTCGTCAAGGTCATCCCGCAGTATTGGATGCCGCTGCTGCTGGCGCTGCCGTGGATGGTGCCGGCGTGGCGGCGACAGCTGGCGCGCCGCGATGGCCGCTATCTGGTGCTGCTCGGCTGGGTGGCGCTGGTGCTGCTGTTCTTCACCCTCAGCTCCGGCAAGCGCAAGCTCTACATCTTCCCGGCGTTGCCCGGGCTGGTCCTGGCGATGGCGCCGCTTCTGCCCTGGCTGTTGCGCCGCTGGTTCGCCGGCAGGCCCTGGGTGCGCAAGGTCTTCGTCGTTCTGGCGGTGCTCTGGTTCAGCGCCTGGTTTGCCCGCGGCTTCATCGAGCCGCTGCGCGCCGGTGGCAACGACCGCCAACAGCTGATGGCGGAGGTCGCCCAGGAAAGCCAGGGGGCCGAGTTGGTCCTTGCCGGTTGGCGCGAAGGTCACTGGCTGTATGCCCGGCAGCCGCTGGTGCACTTCGGCCTCGATACGCCGAACCAGGTGGTCATGGCTGCCGAGTGGCTACGAAGTCACCCGCAGGATGTCGCGATGATCTCCGCCGATGATCTCGAGCGTTGCTTCCAGCGGGAGCGTGCGCTGGAGGTAAAAGGCAAGTTCGAAGAGCAATGGTTCCTGGTTCGCGCGGACGCGGACAACGGCCAGTGCCACGACGTCACGCCCCACGAAACCTACCGATTCGCCTGGCGGAAGAGCTTCTTCTGAGTCCGCGCCCTGCGGCGTCAGAGACAGGCGGATTGTCCCGATGAGTGGCCTTGGACAGCGGAGCTGGTAGCTCCGCCGTCCGGCGCCGCGCTCGAATCACAGTGACTCCGAGCGATCGCCTCCGGCGCCTGGCAGACCTGTCAGTCGTGGCGATCCTGGGGTGCCGACCTCGCCCACTGCCCGCTAAATGCCTGTGGATCGGCACTGTGACTGGCCTTTGGGCCGGACGGCAGGCGGCACTGCTCGGCGCCACGAAGCGACGCGATGCTTGGCAAAGGGGGGGTTGTCTGGAGTTGCGGCGACGGACAGTCGCTGGGCGTGGGCGGCCTGCCGATGGCGCCGCCCCACCCATTGCAATGGCTCAGTTCAGCTCTGCGCTTTGCGCTGCGTCTTCGCTGCGAGCCTGGCGGCGGATCAGTGCGAGGTTGCGGAGGTACACCACGATGCCGAAGGATTGGCCGAGGATGATGATGGGATCGCGCTGCGCGACCGCGTAGGCGAACAGCATGACGCTGCCGATCATCGACATGTACCAGAAGTGGATGGGGTTGACCGGGCGGTTGGCTCGCTCGGAGAACCAGAGTTGCAGCATGAAGCGGCCGGTGAAGATCACCTGCCCGACCATGCCGATCAGGGTCCAGAGCGGATCCGCGGTGGTGATCGCATGGATGATGGGCTCCGGCTTGGACAGCCAGCCCAGGCCGATGGCCGCTGACGAAAGACCCAGCCATGGCCAGGCGAAGAACGGCGGTTGCGCGCCGGCGTAGCGGCGATCCAGTTCCAGGTTGCGCAGGTAGATGGCCAGGCCGGCCATCTGTCCCAGGCAGATCACCAGGTCGCGCTGATGGGTCGCATAGGCCAGAAGCAGAACCGCGCCGGCGCAGCTGAAGTACCAAAAGTGCACCGGCATGAGGCTCTTGCGCGCGCGCTCCGAAAGAATCCACTGCACCAGGAAACGTGCCGAAAACGCACACTGCGCCAGGAGTCCGACGACGAACCAGATCGGATTGATGCCGCTCAACAGGAAGCCCTCATACGCTGTACTCAAACCGCCGCGGTTATAGCGGCGCGGCAAGTTTACCTGATGTAGTGGGCAGTTTTCAGTTCGGGGCAGTCGCAGGCGCCGGGCGGATTACCGAATCGTCACGCCGGCATCAGCATGGCGTTAGCGCGGCGACTTTAGGGTGGTGCCGAATCCCAATGACGAGGTACTTCCCATGACCCTTTCCCGTCTCCTCTTCGTAGCGTTGCTCGGTACATCTTCCCTGGCTCTGGCACAGAGCGGCGGCGACCGGACCTTCGAACGTATGGAGCAGAACCGCCTGGCGGCCATGCAGAGCGCGGCCAACGCCGAGGCAGCCATGCAGGCGCGTCAGTATCACTACGGCATGGAACTGGACATCGCCAAGGTGCTCGCGGTCGTACCGAGCGAGGGCTGTGGCGTGGTGCCGGTGCGCATGCGCTACCTGGACTCGCAAGGTGCCGAGCAGGAGCTGCAATACCGCGCCGAGCGCGTCAGCTGCAACCGCGGCAAATGAGCTGATTCAGGCCCGTGGGAGCGGGAAGCGGAGGAGGAACAGCGTCGGGCCAGAGGCCGAACTCTCCACCGCCACCGTTCCTCGATGCAGACTCATGATTGAGCGAACGATCGCCAGGCCGAGACCGGTGCCACCCTCGGCGCGCGAACGGCTGCTGTCGACCCGATAGAAACGCTCGAACAGCATCGCCAGGTGCTGCTGTGCGATACCGGGGCCCGGATTGCCGACACAGAGCCTGACCTGTGCGTCGTCGGCATCGATGCGAATCGAGACCAGGCTGCCGGGTGGGCTATGACGGATGGCGTTGGACAGCAGGTTGGAGATCGCCCGCTGGATCATCAGGCGATCGCCCATCACCCAGCCTTCGCCAGTGATCTCTATATCCACCTGCTTCTCTTCGGCGGGCAGCAGGAACAGCTCGGCAACCTTGTACGCCTCTTCATCGAGCGCTACCCGTTTGAACCCGGCCTGGGCCTGCGGCTGGCTGACCTGGGCCAGGAACAGCATGTCGCTGACGATTCGCGTCACCCGACTCAGCTCCTCGACACTGGAGGCCAGCACCGCCTTGTACTCCTCGCATGCTCGTTCCCGCGACAGCGTGACCTGGGCCTTGCCCAGCAGGTTGCTGATGGGCGAGCGCAATTCGTGGGCAAGATCGTCGGAAAACTGCGTGAGTTGCTGCACGCCGCTGTCCAGGCGGTGCAGCATGACGTTCAACGCATGGGCCGCTTCTCTCAACTCCAGCGGCAGCCTCTCCAGCGGGATGCGATGACTGAGATCTTCCGTGGAGACGCGCGATGCGACCTTGCGGAAGTGCCGCAGCGGTGACAGGCCGCGTTGCACGATGTACCAGGCGCCGAGTCCGACCAGCAGTAGCAGGAAGGGCACACTGGTCAGCACCAGGTGGCGGAAGGCTTCGAGCAGGCTGGCATCGGCCGAGCGGTCGAGGGACAGCAGGATGCGCACAGGCGTGCCGTCTTTCAGCTCTGCGCGGGTGCCGACGATGAGCAGCCGCGCGCCGTCGGGGTCGCTCCACTCGTAATAGGACAGGCCGCTGCCAACCTGGAGCCCATCCAGCGCTTCGTTATTGGCGCCGGTGCTGGTGTCCAGCAGCGGGGTTTCGCCCTTGGCCAAGGGCAGCACCGTCAGGCTGAGGTTGTCGTGGCCCAGTACCAGATCGAGCAGGCTGTGCGGTTGCCGGGCCAGGGCGCTGTTGTCGAAGCCCTCCACCAGGCTGTGCCGCACTTGTCGCAGCTTGTCCGTCATCGCCCTGTGGGCGCGGGTTTCCAGTTCGTGGCTGAGGGCTGCATAGGCGAGCAGCGCCAGCATCACCACCAGGGATGCGCACAGCAGGCTGACGGCGATGCCCAGCCGGCTCGACAGGCTGGCGGGTTTCACTCGCGCTCCTCGAGGACGTAGCCGACGCCTCTCAGGGTATGGATCAGCTTGTTCTCGAAGGGATCGTCGACCTTGATGCGCAGGCGGCGAATGGTCACTTCCACCACATTGGTATCGCAGTCGAAGTTCATGTCCCAGACCTGGGAAATGATCTGGGTGCGGGTGAGGACTTCGCCGGTGCGGCTCATCAGCAGATGCAGCAAGGCGAACTCCTTGGTGGTCAGGTCTATGCGCCGGCCCTCGCGGTAGGCGCGGTGGCGCGCCGGGTCGAGTTCCAGGCCGGCCACCTTGAAGACCTCCGGTACCGACACGCGCTCGCTGCGCCTGAGCAGGGTGCGGACGCGGGCGAGCAGTTCGGGGAATTCGAAGGGTTTGACCAGGTAGTCGTCGGCGCCCAGTTCCAGGCCGCGGACACGGTCGGCGAGGCGGCCTCTGGCGGTCAGCAGCATGATCCGCGTATCGCATTCGCGCCGCAGATTCTGCAGGACTTCCCAACCGTCCATTTGCGGCAGATTGACGTCGAGTATCACCAGGCCGTAGGTGCCTTGCTGAGCGAGGTACAGTCCGTCGACACCGTTGTTGGCCCGGTCGACGATGAAGCCGCTCTCGCTGAGCCCCTGATGCAGGTAGTCGGCGGTCTTGGATTCATCCTCTACAACTAGAATTCGCATGAGTTCAATGACCTTTTCTGGGGGATTTCGTGATTTTGTGCATCCGGCTCGTGGGAAAGTCGGGAAAGTTAATTGGGAAAATTCTGATATTTAAAATGGGGCGAAAACGCTAATACCTATAGCGACTTCAGGGTCAATCCTTGGTGGGGTAGAGGGTGTGTCCGCGTATTGCGGAGTTGCTTGGATTGAATGCGCAATCCACTGTGGATGATGTGTTGGCAGCGTTCCCGTAGGTCGCTGCAACTGCTCGGGAAGGCCGATGTTAGCGTTTCAACGCCTGTATTCAGGCTCTATTGCACATTTGTAATTGCCTGGTCACGTTGCCGATAAAGCGGGAAAACTACTGTTGCTGCGCATTCGCGGAAGTTGCGGAAAGTGCACTTTTAATTATTCAAAGAGCGCCGTCTGTAAATGCCTCTGCATTGCAATTCATATCCAAATGCAGTTTCCAGAGGTGTGCCGTTTTGTTATTCGCAATTGGCTTTTCTCGCTGGTGTCATAGAGAAAGCGTTCCACGCTTGATCGATCTTTCTCGACGGCTACTGCCAATGCTCCTCCTGGCCCTGGCTCCCGCTGCACTCTCGGCGCCGTTGCCGTCATTGAGTCTGGACGCCGCATTGAATGCGGCAATGGCCGGTAACCCTGAGCTTTCGGCGATGGCGCGCGCTCAGGGCATTGCCGAGGGCGAGCGGCGCCAGGCTGGATCGAGGCCTAACCCCCGTCTCTCCTGGGAGGCCGAGGACACCCGCGCGGACAGCCGCACCACCACGATCAGCCTGACCCAACCCATCGAACTGGGCGGCAAGCGCGATGCGCGCATTGCGCTCGCCGAGCGCGGTCAGGCGCTGGCCTCGGCCGAGCTGGAACTGCGCCGCAACGGTCTGCGCAGCGAAGTGCTGGATGCTTTCCAGGCGTCGTTACGGGCACAGGAGCGGTTGCGCCTGGTCGATGAGTCGGTGGCCTTGGCGCTGCGCGGCCTGCAGATTGCCCAGGGACGGGTCGGAGCCGGGAAGGCGGCGCCGCTGGAGGCGACCCGCGCCCAGGTCCAGCTCGCCGACGTGAAGCTGGAGCTGGACCGTGCGGAAGTCGAGCGCAACGGTGCCTATCAACGCCTGGCCACGCTCATGGGTGTGCCAGAACCGAATTTCTCCCAGGTGCGCGCGGACACCGCCGCATGGCCCACGCCACCTCCCTCGGCCGTCCTCCTGCAACGTCTGGGCGAGACCGCGGACATGCGCATGGCGATGCTCCAGGTCGAGCAGCGCGATGCCGCCCTGGCGCTGGCCAAGACGCAGCGCATCCCAGACCTCGATGTCACCCTGGGCAGCCAGTACGACCGCAGCGCGCGCGAGCGGGTCAATGTGGTCGGCCTGTCGCTGCCGCTGCCGCTGTTCGACCGTAACCAGGGCCGCATCCTCGCCGAGTCGCGGCGTGTCGATCAGGCCCGTGATCTGCGCGTTGCCGCCGAGTTGCGTGCGCGTCGGGAAACCCTGCTGGCGCTCGACTTATGGGGTTCGGCGCAACGCGAAGCGCAGAGCTTGCGCGAAACCATCCTGCCTGCCGCGCGCCTGGCGGTGGAGAGCGCCACCCGTGGTTTCGAAATGGGCAAGTTCGGCTTCCTCGAAGTGCTCGATGCGCAGCGCACCTTGATCCTCGCGCGTAACCAGTACCTGCAGGCCCTGGCGCAGCTCAGCGATGCCCGCAGCCGCACCGAGCGCATCTTCGGCGACCTTGCCGATCTGCGCTGACGCCCGATCGTTCGCCCCCAGGGGCGTTGTCACCGCCGCTGACTGCCTGACTCGCCGCGCCGACTCAGGCCTGCCTTCCGAGAGTACCCATGACGCCAAGACAGAAAAAAATCGCTGTATTCATTGCCCTGCTGACGGCGCTCGCTATCGCCGCCGTGCTGTGGTCCAGCCGCCGTTCGCCGCCGCCCGGGCCTGAGCTGGCGGTGCCCGAGGCGCCTGCCGAGGCGAGTATGCGTGGTCCGCACGGCGGTTTGCTGCTGCAGGATGGGGAAAACCGTGCGGAGCTGCTGATCGCCGAAGAAGCCGGCGCCAACCCCGCATTGAGCCTGTACCTGTTCGCCAATGGCGAGCCGTTGGCGACTGCCGCGGCGCGGGTCAGCCTGACCCTGCGGCGGCCTGGCGGCGAGCTTTCGCGTATCGAGTTGCAGCCGCGCGAGGGCGTTTATGTGGGCACGGAGCCCATCGCCGAGCCGCACGTGTTCGACGGCGAGGTCGTGGTCGAATGGAATGGTGCCCGCCAGCTCTACGCGTTCTCCCGTAGCGATGGCCTCCTCGAACTGAGCGAGGAGCAGGCGCGCGCCACCGGTATCGAGGTGGTCGAAGCAACTGCGCGCGAGGTGGCAACGCGTCTCGATTTGCCTGGCGAGATCGCTTTCGACGCCGACCGCACCGCGCACCTGGTGCCGCGTGTCAGCGGTGTGGTGGAGCGGGTCAGCGCCGAGCTTGGCCAAGCGGTGAAACGCGGCGAACTGCTGGCGGTGATCGCCAGCCCGCAGGTGTCCGAACAGCGCAGCGAGCTGGCCGCCGCGCAACGACGGCTCGAACTGGCGCGGACCACCTTCGCCCGCGAGCGGCAACTGTGGCAGGAGAAAATCTCCGCCGAGCAGGACTACCTGCAAGCCCGTCAGGCCCTGCAGGAGGCGGAGATCGCCTTGGCCAACGCGCAGCACAAAGTCAGCGCGCTGAGTGGCGCCAGTGCGCCGGGCGGCGGCAACCGCTACGAGCTGCGCGCGCCCTTCGACGGGGTGGTGGTGGAGAAGCACCTGGTGACCGGCGAGGTGGTCAGCGAGACGACCAATGCCTTCACCCTGTCCGATCTGTCGCGACTCTGGGCGACTTTCAGCGTGACGCCGCGCGATCTGGCGCGGGTCAGGGTGGGCGAGGCGGCGACGGTCGAGTCGGCGGAGCTGGGCATGACGGTCGAGGGCCGTGTCGCGCACGTCGGCAGTCTGCTCGGCGAGCAGACGCGAATGGCCACCGCGCGGGTTGCGCTGGATAACCCTGGCAGCGCCTGGCGCCCCGGCCTGTTCGTCAAGGTGCGACTACTCGCCGAGTCGCGCCAGGCCGCGGTGGTGGTCCCGGAGCAGGCGGTGCAGAGCCTGGATGAGCGTCCGGTGGTGTTCGTTCGCGTGAAGGGGGGCTTCGTCGCCCAGCCGGTGCGCCTCGGCGCCCGCGACCAGGGCCAGGTCGAGGTGCTGCAAGGCCTCGTCGCCGGTGTCCAGGTCGCCGCCAATGGCAGCTTCATCCTCAAGTCGGAGCAGGGCAAGGCCTCGGCCGAGCACGCTCACTGATCCTTTGCCCGCGAGTGCCTTCCCATGTTCGAACGTATCATCCGCTTCGCCATCGAGCAGCGTTATCTGGTGCTGCTCGCCGTACTCGGCATAGCCGCGCTGGGCGTCGCCAGTTACCAGAAGCTACCGATCGACGCGGTGCCCGATATCACCAACGTCCAGGTGCAGATCAACACCGCCGCCGCCGGCTATTCGCCGCTGGAAGCCGAGCAGCGCATCACCTATCCCATCGAAACCGCCATGGCTGGCTTGCCGGGGCTGAAGCAGACCCGCTCGATCTCGCGCTCCGGGCTGTCCCAGGTGACGGTGATCTTCCAGGATGGCACTGACCTGTATTTCGCCCGGCAATTGGTCGGCGAACGCCTGCAACAGGCCCGCGCGCAACTGCCCGAGGGCGCCGAGGCGATCATGGGGCCGATCTCCAGCGGCCTCGGCGAGATATTCCTCTGGACGGTCGAGGCCACCGAGGGCGCGCGCAAGGAGGATGGTTCCGCCTATACGCCGACCGACCTGCGGGTGATCCAGGACTGGATCATCAAGCCGCAACTGCGCAATGTGCCGGGCGTCGCCGAGATCAACACCATCGGCGGTTACGCCAAGCAGTTCCAGGTGGCGCCCGACCCACAGCGCCTCGCGGCGCATCGCCTGACCCTGGCCGATCTGGTCAATGCCTTGCAGCGCAACAACGCCAACGTTGGCGCCGGCTATATCGAGCGCAACGGCGAGCAGTTGCTGATCCGCGCGCCGGGGCAGGTAGCCGGGTTGGCGGATATCGCCAACACCGTGGTGACCACGGTCGGCGGCACGCCGATCCGCATCCGTGATGTCGCCGAGGTGGCGATCGGCCGCGAGTTGCGCACCGGCGCGGCCAGCGACAACGGCCGCGAGACGGTGCTCGGCACGGTGTTCATGCTGATCGGCGAGAACAGCCGTAGTGTGGCCCGGGCGGTGGCTCAGCGTTTGGAGGAGATCAACCGCGGCCTGCCTGCCGGCGTGCGCGCGGTGACGGTCTACGACCGCACGCAACTGGTCGACCGGGCCATCGCCACGGTGAAGAAGAATCTCATTGAAGGGGCGGTCCTGGTCATCGCCATTCTTTTCCTGTTCCTCGGCAATATCCGCGCGGCGCTGATCACCGCCATGGTCATTCCTCTGGCGATGCTGTTCACCTTCAGCGGCATGTTCGCCAACCGCATCAGCGCCAACCTGATGAGCCTGGGCGCCCTGGATTTCGGGGTCATCGTCGATGGCGCGGTGGTGATCGTGGAGAACGCCATCCGCCGACTGGCCCATGCGCAGCAGCGTCACGGGCGCATGCTCAGCCGCGCGGAGCGCCTGCACGAGGTTTTCGCTGCGTCCCGCGAGGCACGCCGTGCGCTGATCTTCGGCCAGTTGATCATCATGGTGGTGTATCTGCCGATCTTCGCCCTCACCGGGGTGGAGGGGAAAATGTTCCATCCGATGGCCTTCACCGTGGTGCTCGCCCTGCTGGGCGCCATGCTGCTCTCGGTGACCTTCGTCCCGGCGGCCATCGCGCTGTTCGTCACCGGTAAGGTCAAGGAGGAAGAGAACCTGCTGATGCGCGCTGCCCGCCGTGGCTATCAGCCGGTGCTGGCCTGGGTCATGGGCCACCGGGCGCTGGTGTTCGCCGGCGCCGCCGTGCTGGTGGTCTGCTCCGGGCTGCTGGCCGGACGCCTGGGCAGCGAGTTCGTGCCGAGCCTGAGCGAAGGCGATTTCGCCCTGCAAGCGCTGCGCGTGCCCGGCACCAGCCTGTCGCAGTCGGTGGATATGCAGCAGCGCCTGGAGCGCCAGGTACTGCAGCAGGTGCCGGAAGTGGCGCGTATGTTCGCCCGCACCGGCACTGCGGAAATCGCATCCGATCCAATGCCGCCGAACATCTCCGACAGCTACGTCATGCTCAAGCCGCGCGAGCAGTGGCCCGACCCGGACAAGCCGCGCGCCCAACTGGTGGCGGAAATCCAACGCGCCGCGGCGTTGGTGCCGGGTAGCAACTACGAGCTGTCGCAGCCGATCCAACTGCGCTTCAACGAGCTGATTTCCGGGGTACGCAGCGATGTCGCGGTGAAGGTCTTCGGTGACGACATGGCGGTGCTGAACAAGACCGCCGAAGCCATCGCCGGGACGCTTCGGCAGGTCGCCGGCGCCTCCGAGGTGAAGGTCGAGCAGACCGACGGCCTGCCGGTGCTGACCATCGCCATCGACCGCGACAAGGCGGCGCGTTACGGCCTCAACGTGGGCGACGTGCAGGACACCATCGCCGTGGCGGTGGGCGGGCGGCAGGCCGGCACCCTGTTCGAGGGCGACCGTCGTTTCGACATGCTGGTGCGCTTGCCGGAGCGGCTGCGCACCGATGTCGACGGGCTATCCCGCCTGTTGATTCCGGTGCCGGCGCTGGCTGGCTCGGGCGATTCGCGCATCGGTTTCATCGCCCTGCGCGAGGTGGCGCGGCTCGATCTGTTGCTCGGGCCGAACCAGGTCAGCCGGGAGAACGGCAAGCGCCTGGTGGTGGTCAGCGCCAACGTGCGTGGTCGTGATATCGGCTCCTTCGTCGCCGAGGCGGAGCGGCGCATCGCCGAGGGGGTGAAGGTGCCGTCCGGTTACTGGACCGCCTGGGGCGGCCAGTTCGAGCAATTGCAGTCGGCCGCCGAGCGCCTGCGCATCGTGGTGCCGGTGGCGCTGCTGCTGGTCTTCGTCCTGCTCTTCATGATGTTCAACAATCTCCGCGACGGTCTGCTGGTGTTCACCGGCATTCCCTTCGCCCTCACCGGCGGGGTGCTGGCGCTGTGGCTGCGCGACATTCCGCTGTCGATCTCCGCCGGCGTCGGTTTCATCGCCTTGTCCGGTGTGGCGGTGCTCAACGGCCTGGTGATGATCGCCTTCATTCGCAACCTGCGCGAGGAGGGCCGCGGCCTCGACGCGGCGATCCACGAAGGTGCGCTGACCCGCCTGCGTCCGGTGTTGATGACCGCCCTGGTGGCGTCCCTCGGTTTCGTCCCCATGGCCCTGGCCACCGGGACTGGCGCGGAGGTACAGCGACCGCTGGCGACGGTGGTGATCGGCGGCATCCTGTCGTCCACCGCGCTGACCTTGCTGGTGCTGCCGGCGCTGTACCGCTGGATGCACAGGCGCGACGAAGAGGCCGCGGAGGCTTGAGCGGCGCGGGTCGTGGCGGTGGAGGAAAGACCTTGGATAAAAAAAGGCGCCCGGTCGGGCGCCTCAGGGTCTGCCTGTCACCAAAGGAGCCGCGGGGTAGCTTCCTAGGCAGACGTCAGTTTGGGCATCGAAAACTGACCCTTGGGATTTAACCGCGTGCTTCCTAACAGGACGCTGAGCCGATGATGACGATTCTGCAAATGACTACTCAGGTTGCGTGCTGCCCACCGAGCCTTCGACGGGCAGCGAAAAGGCCCCCGCAGGGGCCTTCCGTCGCTCTGGGTTCAGAGAACCTGCAGGGGGTATTCGACGATCAGGCGGATTTCGTCCAGGTCGGACTCGAACTGGCTGGCGCGGGTGGTGGCCTGGCGGATACGCAATGACAGATCCTTCAGCGATCCGCCCTGCACCACGTACTTGGCCTCGATATCACGTTCCCAGCGCTTCTGCCCGGTCAGTGGCTGGCCATTCTCGTCGCGCCGCATGTAGATGGCGTTGGCGTGACTGTAGTCGGCGTCGGTACCTTTGCCGTAGCGGGTCATGAAGCTCAGTCCGGGGATGCCGAAGGTCTGCATGTCGATGTCGTAGCGAAGCATCCAGGAGCGCTCCTTCGGTGAGTTGAAGTCGGTGTACTGGATGGAGTTGTCGAGGTAGATGGAGTCGGCCTGGCGCAGGTAGTCGAAGTCGTTGTTGCCGTTGTTGCGCTGGTGGGTCAGCGCCACGCTGTGTGCGCCGAAGCGCACGCCGAGCTTGCCGCTCCAGATATGCGTGTCGAACTCGCCGAGCAACTGGCGGCCGTCGTCGACCGACTTGTAGTAGTTGAAGCCGCCGAACAGCGCCAGCTCGTCGGCCAGCGGGTACTCCAGCGTGGTGCCGGCGTAGTACTGATTCCAGGCGTCTTTCAGGCGGCTGCCGTAGAGGCTGACGCTGATCCGCTCGGTCAGCGCGTAGTCGCCGCCCAGGTAGGCGATCCAGGGCGAGTCCACCGGCCCACCGTAGAAGGTGGCGAAGCCGTCGCGCAGCTTGCGGTCGCTGGGTTGGCTCATGGAGTGCAAGCGTCCGCCCTGCAGCTTGAGGCCGGCGACGCTCTGGTTTTCCAGGGTCACCCCGCGGAAGGACTCCGGCAGCAGGCGCGAGTCGCCATAGTGCACCACCGGGGTTTCCGGGAAGACATCGCCCACCTTCAGCACGCTGTCGAACAGACGGACCTTGGCGGCGCCGCCGGCCTTGGCGTATTGGCTTTCGGTGCGCCCCTGGTTGTCGACCGGCAGCACGTTGAAGGAGCCGCTGCCGCCGTTGCGGCCATCGCCGCTGTCCAACTGCAAGCCGAGCAGGACGAAGGCGTCGATGCCGAAACCGACGCTGCCCTCGGTGAAGCCTGACTGGTAGCGGCCGATCAGGCCCTGGGCCCAGGCCTCGGAATAGCCGTTGCCCTTGGGGCTGGACTGGCCGTGGCGGTCGTCGCGGTTGTAGTAGAAGTTGCGGTTGAGAATGTCCAGGCGGCTGCCTTCGAGGAAGCCGTCGGCGCTGTCCTCGGCGGCGCTGAAGGGGCTGGTCAGGCTGGCGGCGCAGAGGGACAGCGCCAGGGGAAGTTTCCGCTGTTTCATCGATTGCTCCGGGTGCGTAGGCAGTCGGTTGCTTGGGCGCAACGCGTTGTTGTTGTCAGGAGCCCGAGCGGAAGGACCCTGCGCGGGCAGGGATCATCCTGAAGACGGCGGGATAACCCGGAGATGAGGCGCAAGTGACAATTTCGTCAGTGCTGGCGGCGTGGGCGAATCGAGCGCAGGGGCTGGCGATCGCCTGGTGCGATTGGGCCGATGACGACTGGGTGGCGGAAGGAGGGAGACCGGCATTCCCCCGGTGCCGGCGCGTCCGGGGGTGTGGACGGGGCACCGAGGCTGTGCGGCAGGGGCCGCCTTACGAGGGGAAGTAATCGACCTTGTCTTGTGGACAAGGTCGGACCCTGCGGCCCGCCGAGGGGTACCTGACAAGTCTCCCGGCGAGCGCGATAGGGTGGCCAAACGATAGAAGCTGACCATGAGCCGGTCAATCAGGAAAATCGAACGTATGTTCGATATTCGCCCCTGAATGGCCGATTCAGACGGTTCTCTCGGGCTTTTTCGTTAGCTGGCTATCGGCGTCTGACTATACTGGTTACCAGATGTGTCGGCGCCCCTGCCTTGTGAAATCGGGTCGCCGCCCCTGACTCGGCGGTACAGGGAGGCTCCGTCGTACAACTCCAAAAACCTGAATGACGAGAGAGCCAGAATGAACGCAATCATTCCGCAATATTCGGCCGAGGAGCGCAGCAAACGCATCTTCGCCATCGTCGGCGCCTCTTCCGGGAACCTGGTCGAATGGTTCGACTTTTACGTCTACGCCTTCACCGCCATCTACTTCGCCCATGCCTTTTTCCCCTCGGACAACCCGACGGTGCAACTGCTCAACACCGCCGGTGTATTCGCCGCCGGGTTCCTCATGCGACCGATCGGCGGTTGGCTGTTCGGCCGCATCGCCGACAAGAAGGGCCGCAAGACCGCGATGATGATTTCGGTGCTGATGATGTGCGGCGGCTCCCTGGCCATCGCGCTGATGCCCACCTACTCCAGCATCGGCGTGATGGCGCCGACGCTGCTGCTGGTCGCGCGCCTGTTCCAGGGTCTCTCGGTGGGCGGTGAGTACGGCACCAGCGCCACCTACATGAGCGAGGTGGCGTTGAAGGGGCAGCGCGGTTTCTTCGCCTCCTTCCAGTACGTCACCCTGATCGGCGGCCAACTGCTGGCGGTGCTGGTGGTCGTGGTCCTGCAGCAACTGCTGAGCAACGACCAATTGCGCGAGTGGGGCTGGCGGATTCCCTTCGTCGCCGGTGCCATCACCGCGGTGATCGCCTTCTACCTGCGCCGCTCGCTGAGCGAGACGGCCAAGGACGAGAACCTGCATCGCAAGGAATCGGGCACCCTCACCGAGCTGTTCGCCCACCACAAGCGCGCCTTTTTCACCGTGCTCGGCTTCACGGCTGGCGGTTCGCTGATTTTCTACACCTTCACCACCTACATGCAGAAATACCTGGTGAACACCGCCGGCATGGACGCCAAGACCGCCAGCGGCGTGATGACCTTCGCGCTGTTCGTCTACATGTGCCTGCAGCCGCTGTTCGGCATGCTCTCCGACCGTATCGGGCGCAAGACCTCGATGCTCTGGTTCGGCGTCCTGGGGATGCTCTGCACCTGGCCGATACTCGCTGCGCTGAAAACGGTGAGCAGTCCCGTCGTCGCCTTCCTGCTGATCATCCTGGCGCTGGCGGTGGTCAGCCTGTACACCTCGATCAGCGGGCTGATCAAGGCCGAGCTGTTCCCGCCGCAGATCCGCGCGCTCGGCGTCGGCCTGTCCTATGCGGTGGGCAACGCCATCTTCGGCGGTTCGGCGGAGTACGTCGCCCTGGGCCTGAAGACCCTGGGCCGGGAGGAGTATTTCTACGCCTATGTTTCGGTCATGTGCGGCATCGCGCTGATCGTCTGCCTGCTGCTGCCGGACCTGCGCAAGGTCAGCTACCTCAACGACGAGGACTGAGCCCGCCGTGGCCGCGCGTGGGCGCTGAGCGTTCGCCCCCGCGCGCCGCGGGCTCAGGCGGGGCTGCCGCGCAGCGCATGGTTGGGCAGGCAGAGGGCGATCGTCAGTGCCAGCAGGCCGATGCCGGCATTGACCAGGAACAGCCAGCGGAACACCTCGTCCAGTGCCTGGCGCTGCGCTTCGTGGCCGCTGCCGCCGAGACTGCTCAGCAGTGCGCTGGCGGACAGGCCGTGGGCGATGCCTTCCTGCGTCGCCAGGGGTTGCAGCATGGCCAGCAGGATCGCCGACATCAGGGCGATTCCGACCGCACCGCCGAGGGAGCGGAACAAGGTGGTGGTGCTGGTGGCGACGCCCAGGTGATGCGGTTCCACGGCACTCTGCGCGGCCACCAGGCTGGTCGGGAACTGGGTGCCGGCGGCGATCCCGCAGAGCAGCATGAACAGCCCGGAAAGCAGCATGGACTGCGGCGATGTCAGTGCCAGCCCGGCGATCGCGCACGGCAACAGCAGGGCGCCGCCGACGATCTGTGGCTTGTAGCGGCCGATGGTGGCGGTCAGTCGGCCGCAGCAGTAAGCCCCGAGCGGCACGCCCATGGCCAGCGGCAGCAGGTGCACGGCCGCGCTGTCGGCGCCGGCGCCGGTCACCGACTGGAAACGCAAAGGCACCAGCACCGACAGCGAAATGGACTGGAAGCTGGCGAAGAAGCCGACCAGCCAGCTCAGGGTGGCCGCGCGGATGGCGAACAAATGCATCGGCACCAACGGCTCGCCGGTACGCCGCTCATGCCAGACGAACAGCAGTAGCAAGAGCAGCGCGCCGGCGAACAGCCCGAGCAGACCCGGATCTTTCCAGGCCGCGCCTTGGCCGACCTGGGTGATCGCCAGCAGTAGGCTACCGAGCCCGGCGATCATCAGCAGGGTGCCCGGGTAGTCGATCCGCGGCCGCCGCCCGGCCACCGGCAGACCGACCAGGGTGCGCCGCGACACTTCCAGGGCGAGCAGGCCCACCGGCAGGTTGATCAAGAACACCCAGCGCCACGACAGGTGCTCGGTCAGCAATCCGCCGAGTACCGGGCCGGCGATGCTGGCGACCGCGTACATGCTGCTGAAATAGCCCTGGTAGCGACCGCGTTCGCGGGGCGGGACTATGTCGCCGACGATCGCCTGGCTCACCGACATCAGGCCGCCCGCACCGATGCCTTGCAGCACGCGCGCCAGCACCAGTTGCTCCATGCTTTGCGCAAGGCCGCAGAACAGCGAGGCCAGGGTGAAGAGGACGGTGGCGAAGAGCATCAGGCTGCGCCGGCCATAAAGGTCGCCGAGCTTGCCGTAGATCGGCATGGCCACGGTCATGGCCACCATGTAGCCGGAGATCACCCAGGCCAGCAGGTCGAAGTTGCCGAAGCCCGAGGCGATCGCCGGCAGCGAGACGGCGACGATGGTCTGGTCGAGCGCACCGAGGAAGATGGCCAGCATCAGCCCGACGAGGATGGTGCGCACCGGCGGACGCGGCTGGCTGAAGGTATTCACGAGGCCCCCTTGTACGGCGAGGTGACTCCGGCCGGATGCACCGGAGAACTGCCAGTCTACTGGATCATGTGCGGCATGCCGTCGCACTTTTTCAATCGGGGCAAGGCTCTATCTCGATACGGTCGGGCGATCTGTCCGGAATCTCCTGCTACGCTTTTTCAACGCTTTGCGGGCAGTCCGGCGCCAAGCCGATCGATAGTCACCAGCCTGGCCAGGCCATCGCGAGAGGCTTTGGACGTTCTGGCCTATAGTTTTGCTGATTCGTAACCAGGAGGATTGCATGAAAGCCAACCTGCCCTCTGAGTTGCTGTCCTTGCAGTTGCCATTGCGGATTCGCATCGGCGACGCCCAGGCGTTTGACCTCGGTCCCGACCCCGAGGTGACGCTGATCATCCGCGACCCCACGCTGTTGGCCGAAATCGGTCATCCCAGCCTCGATGCCCTGGGGCGTGCCTATGTCGAGAAGCGCATGGACATCGAAGGTCCGATCGGCCGGGTGATCGCCATGGGCGATGCGCTGAGCGAGGCGCTGGGTGCCGACGACGGCGACAGTGACTTCGTGCGTGAAAGCCACGACAAGGACACCGACGCCGAAGCCATTCACTACCACTACGACCTCTCCAATGACTTCTACCGGCTCTGGCTGGACCCGGAGATGGTCTATTCCTGCGCCTACTTCGAAACCGGCAGCGAGGACCTGGCGACCGCGCAATTGGCCAAGCTGCGCCACCTGTGCCGCAAGCTGCGCCTGAAGCCCGGCGAGCGCCTGCTCGACGTCGGTTGCGGCTGGGGCGGCCTGGCGCGCCTGGCGGCGCGCGAGTTCGGCGTCGAGGTCCACGGCATCACCCTCAGCCGTGAGCAGCTCAAGCTGGGGCGCGAGCGGGTCAAGGCCGAAGGCCTGGAAGACAAGGTCACCTTGGAACTGCTCGACTACCGCGACCTGCCGCGCGACGGCCGTTTCGACAAGGTGGTCAGCGTCGGCATGTTCGAGCACGTCGGCCATGCCAACCTGGGCCTCTACTTCCAGCAGCTGTACGACGCGGTGCGTCCCGGTGGCCTGGTGATGAACCACGGCATCACCGCCAAGCACACCGATGGCCGTCCGGTCGGCCGAGGCGCCGGCGACTTCATCGACCGCTACGTCTTCCCCCACGGGGAGCTACCGCACCTGGCTCTGGCTACCGCGAGCATGAGCGAGGCGGGGCTGGAGGTGGTCGACGTCGAAAGCCTGCGCCTGCACTACGCGCGCACCCTGGACTTCTGGAGCGCCAACCTGGAAGCCCGGCTGGTCGAAGCCGCCAAGTTGGTGCCGGAGCAGGCCCTGCGCATCTGGCGCTTGTACCTGGCCGGCTGTGCCTACGGCTTCAAGCGCGGCTGGGTCAATCTGCACCAGATTCTCGCCAGCAAGCCGTATCCCGATGGTTCCCACGAAGTGCCCTGGAGCCGTCGCGACATCTACGCCTGAGCCACTGACGGGCGCCAGCGGCGCCCTGGCCTTCCGCCTCTTCTTCGCGGCAGTCGCGCAGGGTGGTCTGCTCAGTGGCCGGCCAGCGCTCGGTAGAGTGTCTCGACATTGTCCCGGTAGAGGCCCAGGTAGGTGCTGGCCGGACCCTCGGCGGCGAGCGCGTCGGAGTGCAGGGTGCCGCCGATCTTCGCGCCGCTTTCCTCGGCGATCTGCCGCATCAGCCGTGGGTCCTTGATGTTCTCGACGAAGACCGCGCGGATGTGTTGCTCGCGGATCTGCCGGATCAGCGCGGCGACGTCGGCGGCGGAGGCCTCGCGCTCGGTGGATAGCCCCTGCGGCGCCAGCAGGGCCAGGCCATAGGCCTGGCCGAGGTAGCCGAAGGCATCGTGCGAGGTGACCAGGCTGCGACGATCGGCCGGCAGGCTGCCGAGCATTCGCTTGGCCTCGGCGAGCAGGGCATGGGCCTGCACCAGGTAAGCCGCAGCGTTGCGCTGGTAGTCGGCGGCGTTGGCCGGGTCGAGCGTAGCCAGGGCCCTGGCGATATTGCCGATGTAGAGATCGGCGTTGGCCAGGTTGTTCCAGGCGTGTGGGTCGGGGATGGCGTGGCCGTCTTCCTCCAGGCTGCGTGGAATCACCCCATGGCTGGCCTGGATCACCAGCGCCGGGCTTTCGCTGCTCTTCAGCAGGCGATCGAGCCAGGGTTCGAAGCCAAGGCCGTTCTCCACGATCAGTTGCGCCTTGCGCACCGCGCGGGCGTCGTCCGGGGTGGTTTCGTAGGTGTGCGCGTCGCTGTCGGGACCGACCATGTTGGTCAGCTCGATGTGGGTGCCGCCGACCGCACGGGTCATGTCGGCAAGGATGCTGAAGCTGGTGACCACCCGCAGCCGTTCGGCGGCGCTGAGCGACAGGGGCAGGCAGACGGTGAGCAGGAGCAACAGGGCACGCATGGGGAAGGTCCTCGCGGAGGCGTTCATTGGGGAAGGGGCAGCGGGCTGCGACGCAGCAGTCCGTGGACCGGACCGCAGAGCACCGAGAGCAGGTAGGCGAGGCCGGCGACCATGACGATCGCCGGGCCGCTGGGCAGCGACCAGGCGTAGGAGGCGACCAGGCCGAGCCATACCGAGAGCGCGCCGAGCGCCGCGGCGAGCACCAGCAGCAGCGGCAGGCGGCGACTCCAGAAGCGCGCGGCGGCGGCCGGCAGCATCATCAGGCCGACCATCATCAGCGCGCCTATGGCCTGGAAGCCGATGACCAGGTTGAGCACCACCAGGCCGAGGAACAGGCCGTGGGCGAACGGGCCGAGGCGGCTGACGCTGCGTAGGAACAGCGGATCGAGGCTGTCCAGCAGCAGCGCGCGGTAGATCACGGCCAGTGCGGTCAGGCTCAGCGCGGCGATGCCGAGCATGCCGAGCAGAGCGCCATGGTCCACCGCCAGGGCCGAGCCGAAGAGCACCTGCAGCAGGTCCAGGCGTTTGCCGGCGAGACCGAGCAGGAGCACGCCGGAGGCCAGCGAAATCGGATAGACCGCGGCCAGGCTGGCGTCTTCGCGCAGGCCGGTGTGGCGCGTCACCCAGGCGGCCAGGCCGGCCACCGTCAGGCCGGCGCCGAGGCCGCCGAAGGTCAGCGCCGGCAGCGACAGACCGGCCAGCCAGAAGCCGATGGCCGCCCCGGGGAGAATGCCGTGGGCGATGGCGTCGCCGATCAGGCTCATGCGCCTGAGGATCAGGAACACGCCCAGCGGGCCGGCGCTGATCGCCAGCGCGATGCCGCCAAGCAGGGCCCGGCGCATGAAAGCGAATTCGCAGAAGGGCTGCCAGAGCGCGCTCAGGAGCATCACGCCACCTGCGCCACATGAGCGGCACCGAACAGTTCGGCACAGGTGCCGTGGCGGCAGCCTTCGGCCGCCACGCGCAGGCAGTCGGGGACCTGTTCGCGCACGGCCGCCAGGTTGTGGCAGACCACCAGCAGGGTGCGCCCGGCGGCGCGCCACGCCTGGATCTGCGCCCAGAGCAGGGCCTGGCCGGCTTCGTCGAGGCAGGCGTCTGGCTCGTCGAGCAGCAGCAACGGGCTGTCCGTCAGGCTCAGCCGGGCCAGCAGGGCTCGTTGCAGCTGGCCGCCGGAGAGTGCCGCCAGCGGGCGCCGTTCGAGGCCGTCCAGGCGCCAGTCGGCGAGGGCAGCGTGCAGGCGCTCGCGGCGCGCCAGGGTGGTCAGCTTGCTGGACCAGAAGCCGGCGCCGACCAGTTCGCCAAGGCTGATCGGGAACTGCCGGTCGATGGCCTGTTGTTGCACCAGATAACCGATCTCGCGGGCGCGCAGCTCGACGCGCACGCGCCCGGCCAGTGGTCGTTGCAGCCCCGCGATGACTTTCAGCAGGCTGCTCTTGCCGCAGCCGTTGGCGCCGATCACGGCGGTGAGGCTACCGCCCGGCAGATCGAGGTTCAGCGCTGGGCAGAGCGGCAGGCCCGGCGGCCCCCATTGCAGGGCCTGGCAATGGATCATGCGGCCTCCCGTTGCCAGCGGCTGCGTGCCACGGCGTCGTGAGCGTGCAGGCTTTCCGCATGCACCACCGTGAGTTCGAAGGCGAGCAACTCTTCGCGTTGCGCCAGGGCGTGGTGCAGGCGCCGCGCGGCGTCCTCGCAGAACATCGGGTTCTGTCCGTTGGCCAGGGCGAAGGCTTGCTCGTCGGCGCGTTTCACCGCGGTCTGCACGGCTGTGCCGAGGCTGCGCTCGGCGCAGTCGAGCAGCGCCAGCAACGGTAGTTCGGCAAGGTCGCCGCGCAATTGCAGGCGCAGGTCGGCGAGGCTGCGTTGGCTGTGCGGGGTGGCGGCTATGCCGGCGCTGCCGCCGAGCCAGGCGTGCAGGTCGGCGTGTTCGAGGGCGCGCCCGCCGAAATCGCTGGCGAAGCGCTGCTGGATCAGTTGCCTGGCCAGGGCGGCCGAGCAGGGACAGGTGGAGGAGTAGGCCAGTTGCAGACGCAGCTCCAGGCGCATGTGCCGGGCGTCTCCCTCGGCCAGCAGCTCACACGGGTAGCCTTTCCAGCCGCTCAAGTGGCTGACCAGCGCCGGGCGCTGGAGCAGGGCTTCGAAGTGCAGGCGCACGCTGGCGCGCTGCGACAACTCGGTGTGACTGGCGAGAAAGTCATCGATCAGCGCCCGCAGCAGGGCCGGTCTGAGTTCTTCGTGCGCCAGGCGCTGCAGGGCCAGGTACAGGCGCGACATATGGATGCCGCGCGCATCGGCTTTGTCGAGGCTGACGCCGGCATCGGCCTGGGCGGCCAGGCGTTCGCCGTGCAGGCGCAGGGGCACGGCGATGCCTTGCATGCCGACCCAGTCGAGGGCGAGGGGCGCCGTCGTCATCTGACGGGCGATATCGGGGAGAGGCAAGGCGGTCATGGGTGTCTCTGGGGATTTTGCTTTCGAATGTTATAATGTAACGTATTGCTTTCACGCCCATCCTGCAACCGCTCTCTGCCCAATCGCCAGCATGAACCGACGTCGCCTTCTACAAAGTTTGCTCGCCAGCGCCGCCTGGTTGCCCGCCCTGGATCTGTTCGCCAGCCAGCGCCTGCTCGACGCGCGTGCCTTGCGTTCCGCCGAGGGGCTGCGGCTGGTCCTCGAACTCAGTGGGCCGGTGCGCTATCACACCTTCACGCTGTCCGCCCCAGAGCGACTGATCCTTGACCTCGAAGGCACTCGCCTGGTCCATGACCTGCGCGGCCTGCCCCTGGCCGGCAGTCCGGTGCGGGCGATCCGCGCTGGCCTGCTGCCGGATGGCGGCACGCGGCTGGTTCTCGATCTGTTCGAGCCGGTAAACCTGCAGAGCAACGTGCTGGCGCCGGGGGATGGGCAGGGGCATCGCCTGCTGCTGGACCTGCGTCGGCAACTGCCGCAGGCCGGGTCACGCCCGCGGATCGGGCCGGCGCCTGGCGGTGAGCGCGACGTGCTGGTGGTGGTGGACGCCGGGCATGGCGGCAAGGACCCCGGTGCGCTGGGCCCCAGGGGCGAGCGGGAAAAGGATGTCGCGTTGCTCATCGCGCAGAATCTGGCGCGGCGCATCGACCGGCAGAAAGGCTTCCGCGCCAAACTGGTACGCAATCTCGACGTGTTCATCCCGCTGCGCCAGCGCGTCGAGGTGGCGCGCCGCTGCAACGCCGACCTGTTCGTCTCGGTTCACGCTGATGCCGCGCCCCGGCGCACGGCCTCGGGGGCCTCGGTGTTCGCCCTGTCCGAGCACGGCGCCACCTCGACCCTGGCCCACTGGATGGCCGATCGCGAAAACGCTGCCGACCTTATCGGTGCCACCGGAAACCTGCCGCTCAAGGGCAAGGATGCGCAAGTGGCCGGGGTGCTCCTGGACATGTCGATCAACTCGACCATCGCCTCCAGCCTGGATCTCGGCCATCAGGTATTGCGTAGCCTCGGTGGTGTCACCGAACTGCACCAGCAGCGCGTCGACCAAGCCGGCTTCGCGGTGCTCAAGTCGCCGGACATTCCGTCGATCCTGGTCGAGACGGGCTTCATCTCCAATGACCGTGATTGCCGCCGCCTGCATGATCCAAGGCACCAGCAGCAGCTCGCCGAGGCCATCTTCGACGGTCTGCACGGCTGGTTCCGGGAACGCCCGCCGGCGGACAGCCTGTTGGCCAGGCTGCAGGCGCAGGGGAATGCCTGAAAGGCTCAGCGCAGCTGTTGGCGGCAGCCGCTGACCCGGCCGCAGGTCAGGCGCGCCTGGCCGCCCGAGGAGCTGCTCAGGCGGCTGACGCTGGTCCAGCCGATGCCCTGGCTGGAGCCGGTCCAGATCTGCCCATCGCTGCTCACCCCCGAGAAGAACGTGATCCGGCCATAGCGGGTGCCGGTCTGCGCCCAGCGGCGGCCGCTGTCGGCATCGAAACCGCGCAGGTAGGTGTCATGGCCGAGGGTGGCGACGCTGTAGTCGTTGCCCTTGCTGTCCCTGCAGGCGAGCACGTTGGCCAGCCAAGCGCAGGCCGCGGGCGGCATGCCGGGAAAGGGCAGGGGGGCCTCGCCTTCGGCCTCGGCGAGGGCGCTGGACAGCAGCAGGCAGGTGGCGAGCAGAACGGACTTCATCGGGGTGATCTCGTGGGCTTGGCGCAGGCGGGCCAATCTATCGCATGTCGCCCACGCAGCGGCAAAAGGGATGCATTGGCTTGAGATGTTATAGTATAACCTTTCCATTGCCGTGGCTGCGCCGGGAACACTCGGGATGCCGCGAAAAACCTGACCGCGAGGGCCCGCCGTGAAACACCGCCTCCCCGTTACCGTCCTCTCCGGCTTCCTCGGCGCCGGCAAGAGCACGCTGCTCAACCATGTGCTGAAGAACCGCGAAAGCCGCCGCGTCGCGGTGATCGTCAACGACATGAGCGAAATCAACATCGACGGCAGCGAGGTGCAGCGCGATGTCAGTCTCAATCGCGCGGAAGAGAAGCTGGTGGAGATGAGCAATGGCTGTATCTGCTGCACGCTACGCGAAGACTTGCTGGAAGAGGTCGCGCGCCTGGCCGCGGAGGGCCGCTTCGATTACCTGCTGATCGAATCCACGGGGATATCCGAGCCGCTGCCGGTGGCGGAAACCTTCACTTTCCGCGACGAGCAGGGCCGCAGCCTGTCCGACCTGGCGCGGCTGGACACCTTGGTCACGGTGGTCGACGGGCTGAACTTCCTGCGCGATTACCAGGACGCCGACGACCTTGCCAGCCGGGGCCAGTCCCTCGGTGCCGACGACCAGCGTTCGATCAGCGATCTGTTGATCGAGCAGGTCGAGTTCGCCGACGTCATTCTGCTGAGCAAGGTCGACCTCATTTCCAGCGCCGACCGCGAGGAACTGCTGGCGATCCTGCGCCGGCTCAACCCTGCGGCCGAGATCGCGCCGATGGTCATGGGCCGGGTGCCGCTGGCGCGGATTCTCGACACCGGCCGCTTCGACTTCGAGCGCGCCGCCCAGGCACCGGGCTGGCTCAAGGAGCTGCGTGGCGAACATGTCCCGGAAACCGAGGCATACGGCATCGCCTCCAGCGTCTACCGCGCGCGCCGGCCGTTTCATCCGCAGCGCTTCCAGGCCTTTCTCGAACGTCCCTGGGACAATGGCCGGCTGCTGCGCTCCAAGGGCTTCTTCTGGCTGGCCAGCCGCTACCGCGAGGCCGGCAGTTGGTCCCAGGCCGGCGGCCTGATGCGCCATGGCCTGGCCGGTCGCTGGTGGCGCTTCGTACCCAGGGAGCACTGGCCGCAGGACGAGGACGGGCTGCGCCAGGTGATGCGCCACTGGCAGGAAGACACGGGAGACTGCCGCCAGGAACTGGTGTTCATCGGCCAGGACATCGACTTCGCGCGGCTCGCCGATGAGCTTGATGCCTGCCTGCTCGACGAGGCGGAAATGGCTCTCGGGGCGCAGGCCTGGGAGCGCCTGGATGATCCTTTCGATGCCTGGACGGAGGAGGCCTGAAGCCAGCCCCGGGCTGGGCTCGTGCGCTTCGCCGTCGGCGTGGCGCGGAGAAAAAAAAGAGGGCCACCAGAGGCTGGCGGCCCTATCACCAAGATCTTTGCTGGCGTGGGGTGCCAGAGGGTGTGAGGTACCCGAAGTCAGTAGAGCAGGCGCAGATGACAGTGACGTGACCGCTACTGGCCAGCCTGCCACTGGCCGTGGCTCTGCCCTTCGCAGAAGGGCTGGAGGAAACGCGCATCGCTGGCCACGCCGTAGTAGTGGATGTCCTGGCGATAGGGCATGTTCGGCACCTGGGCGTTGCTGCAGACGCCGAAGGCGCCACTCGGGCAGCTGTCGGCGTAGCTGACGTCGACCTTCTGGTCCTTCAACTGCGGTTGGCAGAATCCGTCATGGAACAGCTTGGCGGGGATGCTGCGGTTCTGCTGGCAGACCTTGACGTCGAGGTTGGCGCCGTGACTGTGCACCACGCAGGCTTCGGCGCGGGCCAGGGTCGGCAGGGCGGTCAGACAGGACAGCAGGAGAAGGGCCGGCAGACGCATAGGCAGGAGGTCCGTTTTTCGAAGTGGCGACTCTAGCGCTTTTCCCCGTCGTCGTCAGGCCGCACCATAGGCCCATGTTGAAGCAGATACCCACCCATGTGATCGGCGGCCCATTGGGCGCCGGCAAGACCAGTCTGATCCGCGACCTGCTGGGCCAGCGCCCGGCCACAGAGCGCTGGGCGGTGCTGGTCAACGAATTCGGCCAGGTCGGTCTGGATGCCGCGCTGTTGACCCGCGATGCCGACGGCGTGGCCATCGGCGAGGTGGCTGGCGGCTGTCTCTGCTGCGTCAACGGCGCGCCCTTCCAGGTCGGCCTGGCGCGCCTGTTGCGCAAGGCACGCCCGGATCGGCTGTTCATCGAACCCTCCGGTCTGGGGCACCCGCGCACCCTGTTGCGCCAGTTGAGCGAGGCGCCCTGGCGTGGCGTGCTGGCGCCGCAGCCCCTGCTGCTGGTGCTGGACGCTGCCGCCCTGGCCGCCGGTGCCGCGCTGCCCGAGGCCCAGGCCGAGGCACTCGATGCCGCCGCGCTGCTGATACTGAACAAGAGCGAGGGGCTGGATGCCGAGGCGCGTCGCCGCGTGCAGGCGCGCTTGCCGGACATCGCCCTGCGCTGGGCCAGCCAGGGGCATCTGCCGCTCGCCGACCTTCCGTGCACGCCTGCCGCCGCCGCGTCCGGCGCCGAACCGCCGGCGCAGCAGGCCGAGCTGCCGGTGCTGCTGTCGCGCGCTGCGCCCTTGCGTCAGGTGCATGTCGAGGACGGCCGTCAGGCCGTGGGCTGGCGCCTGCACCGCGACTGGCGATTCCGCCGCAGCGATGTGGATGCCTGGCTGGCGACGCTGCCGGGCCTGTTGCGCGCCAAGGCGGTCTTGCATTGCGCGGAGGGCTGGCTGGCCTGCAACCGGGTGGCCGGCGACGAGCCGTGGCAGCCGAGCGCCTGGCGCAGGGATAACCGCATCGAGTTGATCCTGAGCACCGAGCAGGACCCGCAGCGGCTTCAAGATAGCCTCCTGGCGTGCGCCCAGGCGCCGAATTGACGCACGAGGTTGCCCTGGGCTTCCTGGTGAATGATAATAATTATCAACCGTTGTTATCGCAGGCTTTCCCATGTCGCCATCGCACTCGCGGTCATCGGCGGGTTCCGCCCTCGCCGCTTCCGCCGACGATCATTCGTCGTCCCCCGCCTCTGGCGATGAGGGGCTGGCGTTGCCTTGCGTCAACGCCCAGCGCGGCCAGGAAGCCAGCCTGCGCCTGGTGGATTGCTCCGGTGCCCGGCGTGACGAGGAGGTGCCCGCCGCTGAAGAGGTGCTGAATCCCTATGCCGCGCCCGTGGATGGCGAGGCGGACGCGGTCGCGGCGCGTCCCGGCGGCTGGTGGAAGTCCTCGGCGCTGGCGGTGGCCTTGCACCTGGGTATCGTCGCCGGCCTGATCTGGCTGATGCCGGCGCCGAGCGAGCTGAATCTCGGCCAGGGCGAGCTGCCCAAGGCCATGCAGGTCAGCGTGGTGCAGTTGGCGAAGAAGCCCGAGCCGGTCCAGCAACCGCCGGCCGCCGCGCCCGAGCCGCAGCCCGCGCCGCCGCAGCCGCAGGTCGAGCCGCCAAAGCCGGAGCCGCCGAAGCCCAGACCGAAGCCGGCGGAAAAGGCGCTGCCCAAGGTGGCGCCCAAGCCCAAGCCGAAACCCACGCCGCAACCTGATCCCGAGCCGGCCGAGGAGGCCCGCAGCGCAACACCGACTCCGTCCACGCCGCCACCGCCCGCCGCGCCCGTCAGCGGCCAGACCACGGCGGGCGCGCAGAGCGCTCCCACCGGCGCGCAAGGCCCGGCCGGCCTGCCCACCGGCAGTCTCAACGACAGCGACATCAAGCCCCTGCGCATGGATTCGCCGAGCTATCCGCCGATGGCCCAGCGGCGAGGCATCGAAGGCCATGTGAAGGTGCTGTTCACCATCACTGCCGAGGGTCGCATCGAGGATATCCAGGTGCTGGAGTCCTCGCCGCCGCGCCTATTCGACAGCGCCGTCAGCCAGGCCATGGCCAAGTGGCGCTTCGAGCCGCGCGTCAGCGGCGGCCGCATCGTCGCGCGGCAGGCCACCAAGGTGTTCTTCTTCAAGCTGGAGGGGCGCCGCTGAGGCTTGCCCGTCCCCCGCAAAAACGCGCCTTCGGGCGCGTTTTTCGTTTCTCTGGGGGGCGCTATTGCGCGGGCTGCAGGTCCTGGCGCAACAGCTCCAGCGCCTCGCGCGGTCCACCGGAAACGATCTGCGTCGGCACCGCCAGCATCAGGTTCAGCGGCAGGCCGAAGGCTTCCAGGATATTGCCGTCGCGGTCCTGGCCCGGTCGCTCGCCCAGCCATTCCGGGTATTTGCGGCGCAGGCGCTCGACGTAGCTGCCAGCGTCCGGCAGGTAGCCGTACAGCGGTTTGCCGAGCGCGGCGGCGTAGCCGACCTCGAAGCAGGTGCCGCTGTCCGGCTCGCTGCCGCGAAAGGACGCCAGGTTGGCCAGCACGCAGTCGGCCTCGGCGAGCATCCGCAGGTTGGCGCGGTACAGCCAGATGGCCTGCTCGTGCGGCGCTTCGATCTCCTCCGGCAACTGGTTGTCCAGCGGGAACAAGCCCTCGAAACCGTACTCCGCGCACAGCGCCTTGAGCCGTGTGCCGTGCGCGGCGGCATCGGGGCGGAACACGTCGGGGCCGGCCAGGTAGATCTTCAGCATGGGTGGCACCTGTTCAGTCGCTCATAGCCCCATCAGGGACAGCATGAGGAAGGTGGCGAAGAGCACGAAGTGGGTCATGCCTTCGATGGCGTTGGTCTTGCCGTCATGCAGGTTGAAGCCGGCGACCATCAGGGTGATGAACATCATGCCGGTCTGCAGCGGGGTCATGGCCATCTGGATCGGCTGACCCTTGAACAGCGCCAGGGCTTCGATCACCGGCACGGTGAGGATCACTGTCGACAGCGAGGCGCCGAGGGCGATGTTGACCACCGGCTGCATGCGGTTGGCCAGGGCGGCGCGCAGCGCGGTGAGAATCTCCGGGCTGGCGGAGATGGCCGCGACCAGCAGGGCCGGGACGATCGGCGGCACGCCGCTGCCTTCCAGGCCGACGTCCAGGGCTTTCGACATGACCTCGGCGAGGGCGCCGATCAGCACCACCCCGAGCATCAGCAGGATCATCGACTGGCGGGTGCTGCCGGCGGCCTGGTGGCCGTCGTGCTGTTCGCCGTGCACCGCGTAGTTGTAGGCGAAGAAGTAGCTGTGCTGGCCGGTCTGCATGCGCAGGAACAGGCCGTAGAGCATGACCATGCAGCCGATGGTGAACAGCGAGTAGAGCTTCCAGTGGGCGGCCGGGATCAGCTCGGGGACGACCATGGAGATGCCCACGGCGGTGAGGATCATGGTCACGTAGGTCTTGCCCGAGTCATCGTTGTACGACTGCTCGCCGTGCTTCAGGCCGCCGAGCAGCGCGGCCAGGCCGAGGATGCCGTTCATGTCGAGCATCACCGCGGCGTAGATGGTGTCGCGGGCGAGGGTCGGCGAATGGTTGTGGCCCATCATGATGGCCAGGATGACCACCTCGACCAGTACCGCGGCGAGGGTCAGGATCATGGTGCCGTAGGGCTCGCCGACCTTCTCGGCGAGGATTTCGGCGTGGTGCGCGACCCGCAGCGAGACGCTGATGATCGACGCCAGGAGAATCACGGCGACGCCGCCGGCGAGGCTCTTGCCGCCTTCCAGCAGGCTGTGTTCCAGGGGATAGACCAGCACCGCCAGGAGCACGGCAAGGAGGAGGAATTTTTCGTCTTTGAACAGGCGAAGCATCGAGGGATATCCATTCCGGGGGAAAACAGGCGCCCATCTTAGGCAATGCCCGCCACCTTGCCCACTGCGCACCAGCAGGTGGCACGGGCGCACCATCGGCTATCAGCGGAGCGCCGGCGAGGCGGGCGCGGGCGCCTGGCACGGGGCACTTGTCCACTTGGTCAGGTTATTGCATCGGGCGGACGCCGGGGGAACGAGGTTCCCTTCGCCATCCGACACCGCATCGACAGGAGCGTCTCCGCACCATGAAGAACAAGACCCTGAACACCCTGCTGCGTGGCCTCGCCCTGGCCATGGGCATTGGCGCCAGCCTCGGCGCCATGGCCGATCCGCTGAAGGTCGGTTTCGTCTATGTCGGCCCGGTCGGCGACCACGGCTGGACCTACCAGCACGAGATGGGCCGCCGCGAACTGGCCGAGCATTTCGGCGACAAGGTGCAGACCAGCTATGTCGAGAACGTCGCCGAGGGTGCCGACGCCGAGCGGGTCATCCGCAACATGGCGAAGGATGGCTACAACCTGATCTTCACCACCTCCTTCGGCTTCATGAACCCCACCGACAAGGTCGCCCGGCAGTTCCCCAAGGTCACCTTCGAGCACGCCACCGGCTACAAGCATGAGAAGAACCTCGGCACCTACCTGTCGTCGTCCTACGAGGGCCGCTATGTCGGCGGCTACCTGGCGGCGAAGATGACCAAGACGCACAAGATCGGCTACATCGCCTCCTTCCCCATCCCCGAGGTGATCCGCGATATCAACGCCATCCAGCTGGCGCTGAACAAGTACGACCCGCAGGCCGAACTCAAGGTCATGTGGGTCAGCACCTGGTTCGATCCGGGCAAAGAGGCCGACGCCGCCAACGCGCTGATCGACCAGGGCGTCGACGTGCTCTTCCAGCACACCGACAGCCCGGCGCCGATCCAGGCCGCCGAGCGTCGCGGCGTCTATGCCGTGGGCTATGCCTCGGACATGCAGCACTTCGGCCCGAAGACCGTGCTGACCTCCATCGTCAACGACTGGGGCCCGCACTACATCAAGACCACCCAGGCGGTCCTGGATGGCAACTGGAAGCCGCAGGACTTCTGGGGCGGCCTGGCCGAAGAGACCATCGTCCTGCCGCTTAACAAGGACCTGCTGCCGCCGGCCGTGCAGGACGAGGCGAGCAAGATGATCGCCGACATCAAGAGCGGCGCCTTCCACCCCTTCACCGGGCCGATCAAGGACCAGGGCGGCAAGGAGCGCATCGCCGCCGGCGCGGTGGCCAGCAACGCCGACCTGGCGGCGATGGACTACTACGTCGAAGGCATCAAGGCCGAATTGCCGAAGTGAGCCAACAGCGCCCGTAGGATGGGATGAGGAACGAAACCCATGCGCGTCTTGCAGGCCGCTGGGTATCGCTGCGCATCACCCGTCCTACGCTGCGCCCGAGCCGTGAACGAGAATCCACCATGGACCGTCTACCCGTCATCGATATCGCCCCGCTCTACGCCAGCGACCCGGCTGCCTGGACAGCGGTCGCCCGGCAGATCGACAGCGCCTGCCGCGAATGGGGCTTCTTCTATATCAAGGGCCACCCGATTCCGGCCCAGCGCTTCGCTGACCTGTTGCAGGCGGCGCGGACCTTCTTCGCCCAGCCGGCCGCGGAAAAGCTGAAGATCGATATCACCCGCAGCCGCAACCATCGTGGCTACGGCGCCATCGCCAGCGAGCAGCTCGACCCCGAGCGGCCCAGTGACTTCAAGGAAACCTTCGACATGGCCCTGCACTTGCCGCCCGAGCACCCCGACGTGCTCGCCGGCAAGTCCTTCTACGGCCCCAACCGCCACCCCGAGCTGCCGGGCTGGGAGGCGCTGCTCGAAGGCCATTACGCCGACATGCTGGCCCTGGCCAAGACGGTGCTGCGCGCGCTCGCCATCGCCCTGGGCATCGACGCCGATTTCTTCGAGCGGCGCTTCGAGCAGCCGGTCAGCGTGTTCCGCATGATCCACTACCCGCCGGCCGCGGCGCGGCAGAGCGACGACCAGCCGGGCGCCGGCGCGCACACCGATTACGGCTGCGTGACCCTGCTGTACCAGGACGACGCCGGCGGTCTGCAGGTGCAGAACCGCCAGGGCGAGTGGATCGACGCGCCGCCCATCGACGGCACCTTCGTGGTCAACATCGGCGACATGATGGCGCGCTGGAGCAACGACCGTTACCGCTCGACCCCGCACCGGGTGATCAGCCCGCAGGGCGTCGATCGTTACGCCATGCCGTTCTTCGCCGAACCGCACATGGACACCGAGATCGCCTGCCTGCCGGGCTGTTTCGATGCCGAGCGGCCGCCGAAGTACCCGCCGACCACCTGCGCCGAGTGGCTCACCGCGCGCTTCGCCGCGACCTACGCCTACCGGCGCGAGGGGGCGGCCTAGGCGGCCGCTCCGGGCGCTGGCGTCTGCGCAGGCAGGCAGTGCGCCGGCGTCCAGGCGCCGGCATGCATGCCATAATCCCCGGCATACGCCCGATGACGAGACCCTGACCATGTACGACTGGCTCAATGCCCTGCCCAAGGCTGAACTGCACCTGCATCTGGAAGGCACCCTGGAGCCCGAACTGTTGTTCGCCCTGGCCGAGCGCAACCAGGTGGCGCTGCCCTGGGCCGACGTCGACAGCCTGCGCAAGGCCTACGCGTTCAACAACCTGCAGGAGTTCCTCGACCTCTACTACGCCGGCGCCGACGTGCTGCGCAGCGAACAGGACTTCTACGACCTGACCTGGGCCTACCTGCTCAAGTGCAAGGAACAGAACGTCATCCACGTCGAGCCTTTCTTCGACCCGCAGACCCACACCGACCGTGGCATTCCCTTCGAGGTGGTGCTGCGCGGCATCCACCAGGCACTCGTGGACGGCGAGAAGCAACTGGGCATCCGCCACGGCCTGATCCTCAGCTTCCTCCGGCACCTCTCCGAGGAGGCGGCGTTCAACACCTTCGAGCAGGCCCTGCCGTTCCGCGACGCCTTCATCGCCGTGGGCCTCGACAGCTCCGAAGTCGGCCACCCGCCGCGCAAGTTCCAACGTGTCTTCGAGCGAGCCCGCGCCGAGGGCTTCCTCGCCGTCGCCCATGCCGGCGAGGAAGGCCCGCCGGAGTACATCTGGGAAGCCCTCGACCTGCTCAAGGTCCAGCGCATCGACCACGGCGTGCGCGCCAGCGAGGACGAGCGGCTGATGCAGCGCATCATCGACGAGCAGATCCCGCTGACCGTCTGCCCGTTGTCCAACACCAAGCTCCGCGTGTTCAAGCACATGCGCGAGCACAACATCCTCGACATGCTCGAACGCGGCGTGAAGGTCACGGTGAACTCCGACGACCCGGCCTACTTCGGCGGCTACGTCAACGAGAACTTCCAGGCCCTGCGCGAGCACCTGGGCATGAGCGAAGCGCAGGCCAAGCGCCTGGCGCAGAACAGCCTGGATGCGCGCCTGGTGAAGTGAATCCAGCCGGCGCGCGGCGATTCCGCCGCGCGCTCCGCCCCGTTCTACCCGGCTCGCGCCGGCCGCCGTACAAGGCCCCCGCATGCATACCGTCGTCTCCGTCGTCCTGCCCATCTTCGCGCTGATCCTGGTCGGCTGGCTGTGCCGCAAGAGCAACCGCCTCGGGCCCAATGCCGCCTCCGAGATCAATCGCTTGGTGGTCTGGCTGTGCCTGCCGGCGCTGCTGTTCAAGGTCACCGCCACCTCGAGCTGGGCGCAGATCTGGCAGCCTGGCTTCCTCGTCGCCTTCACCGGCGGCTGCCTGCTGGTGTTCTTCGCCACCCTCGGCTGGCGCCTGTGGCAAGGCCGCGCGCTGCCGGCGGCGAGCATCGATGGGCTGAGCGCTTCCTACGCGAATACCGGCTACATGGGCATCCCGCTGTGCCTGCTGGTGTTCGGCCAGGACGGCCTGGAGCCGGCGCTGATCGCCTCGCTGCTGGTGGTCTGCGTGCTCTTCGCGATTGCCGTGGTGTGCATCGAGGTCGGTCTGCAGAGCGAAAGGCACATCGGTCGCGCGGTCGCGGTGGTGCTCAAGGCGCTGCTGAAGAACCCGCTGGTGGTCTCGCCGCTCGTCGGTGGGCTCTGGGCCGCCGGCGGTGTCGCCTTGCCAGCGCCGCTGCTGCACTTCCTCGACCTGCTGGCGGCGGCCACCACGCCTTGCGCGCTGGTCTCGCTCGGCCTGTTCCTGGCGCAGAAGCAGGAAGGCCCGCGTGTCGGCGCCTGGCCGCTGGTGGCGATCAAACTGGTCGGCCAGCCGCTGCTCACCGGCGTGCTCGCCTATAAGGTGTTCGCGCTGCCGCCGTTGTGGGCCGATTCGGCGCTGCTGCTCAGCGCCCTGCCCACCGGCACCGGACCTTACATGCTCGCCGAGTACTACCAGCGCGAGGCGCCGGTGGTGTCGCGCAGCATCCTGCTATCGACCCTGCTGTCGCTGCTCAGCCTGTCGCTGTGCCTGCTGTGGATAGCGCGCTGAGCGGTGGCTTTCGGCGGGGGGGGGAGGCGGCAGGCTTCATCCGTCGTTTGGCCGCTGGATAACGCCTTGGGCGTCACGCATCGCGCGTGATACGGGAAGGGCGGACAGGGGAATAAAAAAACGGGTCTGCCATCCGCAATGGCAGACCCGCTCGCAAACGTAGATGGCGCGGCGACGGGCCGGGACCCGGCCACCGCGCCTGACGCGCCCCTCAGGCGTAAGGCCCGAATTGCGTCAGCGTTGCGATCAAGCCGGTTCGGTCAGCGTGCCCGTGGCACGCCCGGATCGTTGGCGGCCGGAGATCTTCCAGGCGTCGCCGGCCGGTGCGTGGCCCTTGTCGTAGGGCTTGGCCAGCAGCATGTAGACCAGGCCCGCGCCAATCACCACGGCGGTGGTCAGGATCATCCCGTAGTTCAGGTACCAGGGAGCGTCCGGGGTGCGCGGCCAGACCATGTTGACGATGGCGCCGACGCCATAGATCAGCGCGGCGACGTTCACCGGCACGCCCCATTTGCCCAGGGTGAACTGGCCGCTGGGCAGCCAGCCCTTGGCGCGGGCGATGAGCGCGGCGAGCACGATCAACTGGAAGGACACGTAGATGCCGATGGCGGCGAAGCCGACGATGGTGGCCACGGCGTCGGCCATGAACAGACCGAGGCAGACGATGGCCGCCGGCATCACGCCGCTGACGATCAGCGCGAAGGCCGGTACATGGTTGCCGTTCAGGCGGCTGAGCAGCTTGCTGCCGACGATCATCTCGTCACGCGCATAGGCGAACAGCAGGCGGCTGGCGGCGGCTTGCAGGCTGAGCACGCAGGACACGAAGGAAACCATGACCACGGCCATCACCAGCTTGGAGCCGGTCGGGCCGAAGGCGTTGGCGAGGATGGTGGTGACCGGGTCGGTATCCTGGCCGGCCAGGACCTTCTGCATGTCCGGCACCGAGAGGATCAGCGCCAGGCAGGCGAACATCGCAGCGGCGCCGCCGATGTAGATGGTCATGCGCATGGTCTTGGGGATCATGCGGCCCGGGTTCGGGGTTTCCTCGGCGACGTCGCCGCAGGCCTCGAAGCCGTAGTACTGGAACAGGCCCGCCAGCGAAGCGGCGAGGAAGGCCGGCCAGTAGGAGCCGTCGATCTTGATGTCGAAGGTGTTGAACAGCACGCTGAACGGCTGGTGACGCTCGAAGATCAGCAGGTAGCCGCCCACCAGCAGGGCGCCGACCAGTTCGCAGATGAAGCCGAACATGGCGACCCGCGCCAGCAGCTTGGTGCCGCTGAGGTTGAGCACGGTGGACACGCCGATCAGCGCCAGGGCGATGACGATGGTGGCGTTGGAGTGCGAGTCATAGCCGAGCATGGCGGCCATGTACGGGCCGGCGCCAACGGCGATGCCGGCGATGCTGCTGCACAGCGCCCAGGCGTAGACCCAGCCGACCATCCAGGCCCAGCGCTTGCCCACCAGGCGCCGCGCCCAGGGATAGACGCCGCCGGAAATCGGGAACTGCGAAACCACCTCGCAGAACACCAGGCAGACCAGCATCTGGCCCAGGCCGATCAGCAGGTAGGTCCAGAACATCGGCGGACCGCCAGCGGCCAGGCACAGGCCGAACAGGGTGTAGACGCCGACTACCGGCGACAGATAGGTAAAGCCGAGGGAGAAGTTTTCCCACAGGCTCATGCTGCGCTCGAAGTTCGAGCTGTAGCCAAGCGCGCGCAGCTGCTCGGCGTCTTGATCGGTTGCGCCAGCGGCACGCGTGGCAGGAGACCCACTCATCGTTATTTCCTCTCAGGGGGTATGGGCAGTACTGAATCGGCCGGCGGACCTCACGCATCCGCCGGCTACCCTTTCGGGTGTTTTCTTATGGTTCGCGACGGATCACTTGCCGTCGTCGTATTTCGAGAGCCACTCCACCGCCGCGTCGCGGTAGCGGGTGAAGCCCTTGTAGTCCACCAGTTCCTGGTTGAGGGTCTTGAGCACGCGGTGCATGCGCTTGGCCCAGGCCGGATTGGTGGCGATTTCTTCCAGGCTCAGCAGGTAGGTGCGGATCGGGAAGACGATGGCGTTGCTGCGCGGCAGGCGGTGCAGCGGTTGCAGCTCGATGCGCAGGTAGACTTTCTGCCCGGCGTTCTCGGCGGTCACCGTGGTGCGGTCCGGGGCCCACTCGGGCAGGCTTTCGGCGGACACATCGAGGCGCGGGTTGACCGTCAGCGACCAGTTCAGGCGGCGCACCGGGTGGCCGCAGCGCAGGCGCAGGAGGAACTTCAGCGCGCGGTCGAGCATGCCGGTTTCCTTGACCAGCGGCACCGGGCCGTGGAACTCGTGCCAGGCCATGCCCAGGTTGAAGCGCAGCGAGTAGTCGGCGCGCTGGGTGGCGATGCCGGCGCCCCAGTACAGGGTGCCGTCGCGCTCTTCCTGCAGCACCCAGTCGCCCTGGGCCTGACGGGTGATGTATTCCATCGGCTCGTAGGGCAGGGTCGACGCGTCGCCGAAGGTGAAGGTGTCGTCGATGTTCAGCAGCTTGTTGGTCCAGTGCCAGCGAGCGCCGTCCTTCTCCAGGCTGAAGTACTCCGGGTAGTCATGGGCGTAGGACTCCATGATCAGTTCGAGCAGGTCCCACTGCGCTTCCATCATGTGCGGCGCCGAGACGTAGTGCATGCCCGGGTCTTTTTCCAGGGTGATGGCACGGTCGCGGCATTCGCTGATGTAGTGCTCGTCGATGTCGAACACGGCGCGGAAGGCGCCGTCGCCCACCGACACGTGCGGCTCCAGGTTCATCGAGTACATGTACTCGTCGTCCGGGAACGGGAAGGGCGCGCGGGCGATGCACTCCGGGCTGTTGGCGTAGGTGTAGTCGTCGCGGTAGGTTTCGTCGGGGCGGAATTGGATGGTCATGGTCGTTCTCCGGCTCAGCAGTCGATGACCAGCCGCGAGCACTTGGCACGCGACACGCAGGGCATGATTTTCTTGTTGGCGGCTTTGTCTTCGTCGGACAGCCAGTCATCGGTGTGGAGGATCTCGCCATCGAGTTCCAGCACCTCGGTTTCGCAGGCGCCACAGGCGCCGCCACGGCACAGGTAGGGAATCTCGTGACCGGCGGCCTCGGCGGCTTCCAGCAGGCTCTGGTCGGGCGAGACTTCGATGGTCGCGCCGCTGCGCGCCAGGGTGACGCTGAAGGCCTCGCCGACGCTGCCCTGTTCGAGGAAGCGCTCGTAGTGGATGTGGCTCTCGGTCCAGCCGTGGGCACGGGCGCTGGACAGGGTGTCCTGGATCATCGACTCCGGTCCGCAGACGTAGACGTCGCTGCCCAGCGGGCGGTCGGCCAGCACGGCGGAGATGTTCAGTTGCTCGCCGCGGTCGTTGAGGTACAGGTGCACGCGATCGCCGTATTCGCGCTTGAGTTCTTCGCCCAGGCGCGCATGTTCGGCGCCGCGCAGTGCCAGGTGCACCTCGAAGGGTTTGCCGGTCAGGCGCAGTTCGGCCAGTTGCGAGCACACCGGGGTGATGCCGACGCCGCCGGCGATGAACAGGTGCAGGCGCGCGTGCTTGCTCAGCGGGAACAGGTTGACCGGACGCAGGATCTCCAGCTCGTCGCCTTCCTTCACCGCATCGTGCATGCGCCGCGAGCCGCCGCGGCCGTCTTCGACGCGGCGCACGGCGATCTGGTAGCTGCTCGAGTCGTAGGGCGAGCTCATCAGCGAGTAGGCGTTACGGTAGCTGCCGCCCTCGTGGGGGATCAGCACCACCACGTTGCTGCCACCGGAGAACGGCGGCAGGTGCGCGCCATCGGTGGAGACCAGGGTGAAGCGCTTGATCTCCGGGGTGACTTGTTCGATACGCGCGACGCGTACGCTCAGGGTTCCGTTGCTCAGGCTCATGTGTCGAGCTCCTCGGCTTCCGGCAGCTCGCCGGGGACTTCGGCATCGGCCTTGACTGCCTGGAAGGCGGCCAGGCGGCGGGAGTAGTGATCGCGCACGACCAGCATGCGCTGGCAGTGCGGGCACTCGAAGACGCGCTGGGTGACGTTCTCGGTGTAGCTGTCGCAGTGCACGCACCAGACGCGGCGGACGAAGGAGCCGCAGTGCTCGCGCAGCACTTCGTCCTTGTTCAGGTTGCAGGCATCGGCGGCCTGCATGGCGGTGCCGATGAAGCTCTCCGAGCCGGCCAGGTAGAGCCGGGTGCCCATGCGCGACGCTTGCAGCAGGCGGTGCAGGTCTTCGACCAGGGCCTGGTTGCTCGGATAGGTCTTCAGCTCGATGCCGGACAGGTCGCGCAGGGCGCCCAGGTGGTTCTGTCCGGAGAAGCTTTCGCTGGAATAGAGCACGGTGACGGGCACGTCGCGCGGCAGCTCGTCGAGCAGGCGGAGCATGGCGCTACCGCCGCTGCCCTGGCCGGCCACGATGTGGTGCTTGCCGCCTTCGAGCGGGCGCAAATGGTCATAGACCGGCCTGCTCTTGATACCTGTAATGAGCATTGTTCTTGTACCTCCAGGGCTGCCAGCAGCTCCCGCTGGGGGGATGGCTGGCGCGATTCGAAAACCCGCTCACGGGGACGGGCTGGAGATACCTTCAGCACAGGCTGTGCCAATATTTTAAGTAATTGAAATGTAAGGATTTTGTCTGTCTGATAGGGGCGGAGTGTAAGCAGAAATGACTACGTCGGTAGGCAAAAGCGCAGCATTCGCCGAGGGCGCGCTGGCATCTCCCTATGCCGGCCGTGGCGCGCGCTGGCGGATGACCGCTCAGTCGCGCTGCAACTTGCGGATCAGCGTGCCGACATCGATGCCAAGGTGCTGGGCCGCCTTGCGCTTGCTGCCGCACAGGCGCACGGCACGCAGGATCAGTTGGCGCTCATAGCGCTGGACCTGGGCCTTGAGCGGCTCGTCGTCGCTGCCGGCGGGCAGGGTGGCGGCGCTGTCGTCGTCCCTCTCCAGCGCGGTACCGGTGCCGAGCAATTCCGGTGGCAGGTGCTGCTCTTCGGCCACGTCGTCGGCGAGTACCGCCAGGCGCTCGAAGATGTTCACCAGCTCGCGGATGTTGCCGGGGAAGTCGTAGCCCAGCAGGCGCTGGCGGCAGGCGGTGGACAGCCGCAGCGGCGGTTGGCGGTCGCGGTTGATGCGCGCCAGGAGGATGTCCATCAGCACCGGCAGGTCGTCGCGGTGGGCGCGCAGCGGCGGAATGTCCACCGGCAGCACCGCCAGACGGTAGTAGAGGTCGGCGCGGAACAGCCCGGCGGCGACCAGCGCCTTCAGGTCTTTGTTGGTGGCAGCGATCACCTGCACCTGGACCTTCTTCGACAGCGGCGAACCGACCGGCTGGATGGTGCCGTCGTCGAGGAACTTGAGCATCTTGGCCTGCACCTGCAGGGGAATCTCACCGATCTCGTCGAGGAACAGGGTGCCGCCAGCGGCGCTTTCGATGTAGCCGCGCTTGCCTTGCTGCAGCGCGCCGGTGAAGGCGCCGCGTTCGTAGCCGAACATCTCCGACTCGAAGAGGGTTTCCGGGATGCTCGCGCAGTTCACGTCGATGAAGGGCCGGTCGCCCCAGCCGGCGGCACGGTGGATATGCCGGGCGATGGCGGTCTTGCCGACGCCGGGTTCGCCGAGCAGCAGCAGGCGTGCGCGGCGGCGGAAGGCGCGCACGCCCATGTCGGCGATGGAGGACAGCAGCGGCGACATGTGCAGCGAGTTGTCCTGCGGGTCACCGAGGCTCGGCGAGCTGTCGGCGAGCGGCGCCTGGGGCGCGCGCGCGACGTTCTCGCGCGGTTCGTACTCGCGCTGGATCAGCAGGCTGTAGGGCTTCTCGTAGGCGCCGGTGGGCACACTCTGCACCACGCTGAGGAAGACCCGGCCGTCGCGCGAGCGGGTCAGCGCGCTCTTGCCGCCGCGGCGCACGCTCTGCAGGTAGTCGTCGAACTGCAGCGCCGAGCGCTGGAAGAAGTCGCTATCCGACAGCCCCAGCACGTCCTGGCGCGACACCCGGTTGATGCGCTCGGCGGCGAGGTTGAGGAAGCGCACCCGCGAGTCGCCGTCGCAGACGATCAGCGCCTCGCTGAAGCTGTCCAGCAAGGCATGCAGGGCCGGGGTTTCCAGCAGCGCGGCAAGCATCTCGGCGGTGATGCTCACCGACGAGCGCATGCCCATGCGCATGGGCGCGAAGAACCCCTCGCCGTTCATGGATGCAGCTCCGCCAGCGGCCGTTCGGCGCCGACCGGACGCAGCACCACCACGCGCCAGGCCACGCCCTCGCGGATGAGGATGCGCGAGCAATGGCTGTCGAAGCCGCGAAAGCCGCCGTACTGGTCGGACAGCTCCAGGCGCTGCCAGGTGCGCTCGGGCAGCGGCAGGCGGTCGAGGGTGGCGGCCACGCTGGCGGCGCGGGTGATGCCGAAGATCTGCTCGAAGGCGGCGTTGCGCCACTGCGGCTGGACCTGTTCGTCGATCACCAGCACGGCGTCGGGCACCGCGTCGAAGACCCGGCGCAGGGCCTCGATGCGCTGCTCGGCGTCGTGCTGCATGCGCAGCTCCTGGCTGACGTCGCGCAGGCTGCCCCACATGCGCAGCATGCGGCCGTTGTGGATGCTGGCGCGCACGTCGTTCTCCACGTAGGCCGGCGAGCCGTCGTGGCGGCGGTCCACCGAGAGCGCGCCATCGACGTGGAACTCGGCCTCGATCAGGCGCCGCACGAACTCCTCGTTGGCCGGGCTGCGCGGCCAGTACAGGCGCACCGGCTGCTGGCCGAAATCGACGTCCGCCGGCATCTCGTAGATGGCCGCCATGGCGCGGTTGCACATGCGCCAGTAAGAGCGGTTCTCGAACACCTGGCGGACGATCTCGTCGGGCGTCTGGCGGATGTCCACCGGCTCGACGAACTCGATGCACCAGTAGGCCACCTTGGCGCTGTAGAGCATCTGGCTCATCACTTCGTTGGCGCTCTGCAGCTCGCCGAGGCGCCGGGCGATGCCGCCCAGCGGCATCTTCGCCAGGTGCAGGCGCGGCGTCTGCCCGTCGCGCCATTGCAGCAGGCCGCTGGCGAGCACCGGCAGCAGGCCGCCGTTGTGGCGGATCAGGGTCAGCTCCAGGTCCTGCACGCGTTCGTCGGCCGGCGGATTGGCGAACAACTGATGCAGGGCGCGCACCGAGTCGGCGGTGTACACCTGTTCGATGCCCTGGCCGGAGAGGGCGCCGGGCGCGTAGCCGAGTTGGTCGCTCTGCTCGGCGGAAACCTCCAGGAAGCGTCCATCCGGGGCGATGCTGTCGGTCAGCAGCAAGCCTCTGTCGAGCAGCAGGCGTAGCGGTTCCATCTATCTTTCTCCATACGCAGTAACGGTCGGCCGGCGCGACGCGCGCATGGGCCATCGGGTGCTCCACGCAGGTTGCATGCCAGGGGCGCGGGCCCGGAACAGAGGGCTTCGCTGGCGCTGTCCAGGCCAGGTGTATGCAGAAATGCAGCACTGTGAGTGTTTGCGCAGCGTTTGTCCTCAGGGTAGCCGGTTGCCAGGTCCGCGTCAGCGTCTGGCGACGGAAGCGTCCATGGCGTCCGGTCCGGGGCCAGGGGAAGCGTCTCTGGTTAGCATCCTATGTTAATGTCCTGCACATGTTTCCCAGGGAGGCTGGCTCATGATCGCCGTACGTGACGCCTGGAAGGCCGGACAACTGCACCTGCAGCACTGGCCGCGCAACCTGCTGGCGGGGCTGATCGTCGGGGTGGTGGCGTTGCCGCTGGCGATGGCCTTCGCCATTGCCTCCGGGGTCAAGCCCGAGCAGGGCCTGTACACCGCCATCGTCGCCGGCATCGTGGTGTCGCTGTTCGGTGGCAGCCGGGTGCAGATCGCCGGGCCGACCGGCGCCTTCATCGTCATCCTCGCCGGGATCACCGCACGCTACGGTGTCGATGGACTGCAACTGGCCACGCTGATGGCCGGGGTGATCCTGCTGCTGCTCGGGGTGAGCCGCCTGGGCAGCGTCATCAAGTACATCCCCGACCCGGTCATCGTCGGCTTCACCGCCGGCATCGGGGTGATCATCTGGGTCGGCCAGTGGAAAGACTTCTTCGGCTTGCCGGCGGTGAACGGCGAGCACTTCCACCAGAAGCTCTGGCATCTGCTGCAGGCGCTGCCGCAATTGCACCTGGCGACCACCCTGCTGGCCCTGTTGAGTCTCGCCCTGGTCCTCTACGGTCCGCGCCTGCGCGGCCTGTCGCGGTTGCCCGGTCCGCTGCTGGCGATGGTGGTGGTGAGCCTGTTGCAGGCGCTGTTCCACTTCGACGGCGTGGCCACCATCGGCAGCGCCTTCGGCGGCATCCCCCGTGGCCTGCCGGCGCCGAGCCTGCCGGAGATCAGCCTGCCCCGCGTGCTCGAACTGATCGGCCCGGCCTTCGCCATCGCCATGCTCGGCGCCATCGAGTCGCTGCTCTCGGCGGTGGTCGCCGACGGCATGGCCGGCACCCGCCACGACTCCAACCAGGAACTCATCGGCCAGGGGCTGGCCAACCTGCTCGCCCCGTTGTTCGGCGGTTTCGCCGCGACCGGCGCCATCGCGCGGACCGCCACCAACATCCGCAACGGCGGCAGCAGTCCGCTGGCCGGCATCGCTCACTCGCTGACCCTGGTGCTGATCATTCTCTTCCTCGCGCCCCTGGCCTCGAGCATTCCGCTCTGCGCGTTGGCGGCGATCCTCTTCGTGGTGGCCTGGAACATGAGCGAGGCCAAGCACTTCGTGCGCATGGTCCGCCGGGCGCCGCGCGCCGACGTGACCATCCTGCTGATCACCTTCGGCCTGACAGTGTTCAGCGACCTGGTGATCGCGGTGAATATCGGCGTGATCCTCGCCATGCTGCTGTTCATGCGGCGCATGGCGTCGGCAGTGGAGGTGCAGCAGATCGGCGGCGCCGAGCTGGAGGATGAACTGCGCGGCAAGGGCCTGGGCACGCCACCGCCCGGCGTGCTGGTGTACACCATCGAAGGGCCGCTGTTCTTCGGCGCCGCGGAAACCTTCGAGCGCGCCCTGGCGCAGACCCACAGCGATCCGCGGTTATTGGTGATCCGCCTGAAGCGCGTGCCCTTCATGGACATCACCGGCATGCAGACCCTGGAAGAAGTGATCCAGCAACTGCACAAGCGCGGGGTGACGGTGAAACTCTGCGAGGCGGGGAAACGCGTGCTGGCCAAGCTGAGCAAGGCCGGGGTGATCGAGACGATAGGTGCGCACAACTACCACGCCGACTTCGCCTCGGCGCTGGCCGCCTGCGGCGAACGCGAAGCGGCGCCAGCCGCGCCCTAGGCTGGGGTGGAGCACAGCGATACCCATCGGTCTTCTGCGGCGCGTGGCTCAAGCCATCGCGCGGGCGAAGCGCTCAGTCCTGCGCGGCGCCGCCCACCTTGGGCTGGGTGGCGTAGCTGACGCCGTGGCTTTCCAGGTAGTCGCGGATCAGTTGGCGCACGACTTGCGAGGGCGTCAGGTCCTGGCTGGCGCAGAGCTCCTCGAACGCCTTCTTCTTCATGGGGTCGATCAGCACGGTGAGGCGTGCGGTACGGTTTTCCATAAGCCGGCCTGCTTGCTCGGAGCGCGGAAGTTGCGCGAATTCTAATGCCGCGCTCCGGCGCCTGCCATGGCGCACGCTGTTGGCGCCGCGAGGCGCCGGCCTGGCAGTCAGTGGCCGAGCAGGCCGAGCTGGCGGAACAGGCTCAGGTTGTCCTCGATGTGCCAGTTGTCGGCGATGCGCCCATCGGCGATGCGATAGATATCGGTGGCAATGAAGTCCACCGCCTGGCCCTTGCCCTGGGTGTCCTCGAAGCGCCCGCTGAAGTGCCCGCGGAAGCGCAGGTGCACGACCACCCGGTCGCCGCTGACCAGCATCTGTTCGATGCGGCAGTTCAGGTCGGGAATCGCTGCCTTCATGGTGCGCGAGGCCTGCAGCGGACCTTCCAGCCCCTGCGCGCGCCCGGCCGGCAGGGTGCGGTCGGTGAAGTCCGGCGCCAGCGCGGCCTTGGCCAGGGCCGGATCGCCGCTGTCCCAGAAGCTGGCGTAGCGGCGCGCGGCGAGAATCTGTGCATCGCGCTGGGCCGCCGGCAGCGACGCATCGGCGATGAGCTGTGCCGGTTCGACCAGGGCTGGCGTGGCGAATGCCTGCTGCGTGGCGAACCCGGCGAGCAGGCCCAGGGTGACGAGGGCGGGACGGATACGGGACATGGCGACTCCTGGAGCGGTTGGTGCGCGGCGGCGGGGTGCGCCGTGCGGGGAGTGGCCATTCTCGGTTGCCTGAATCGGATGAAATAGGCTATCCAGGCTGATGAATCCTTTCCCTGGCGTGAAGAATCCATGATCGACAACCTGCCCGCGCTGGTCGCCTTCGAGCGCATTGTCCGTAGCGGCAGCCTGTCCGCCGCGGCCCGCGAACTGGATCTGTCCCTGGCGGTGGTGAGCAAGCGCCTGGCGCAGCTGGAGAGTGACCTCGGCGTGCGCCTGTTGCAACGCACCACGCGGCGCCAGACCCTGACCGAGGAGGGCGCGCTGTTCCATGCCAGCGTGCTGCGCGTGCTCGCCGAGCTGCAAGCCGCGGAAGAGCAGATCAGCCAGCGCCGGCAGCACATCAGCGGCTCGCTGCGGCTGAGCGCGCCGGTGGACCTGGGACGGCGCTGGATCGCCCCCATCGTCGGTGACTTCCAGCGCCTGCATCCGCAGGTGAACATCCAACTGGAACTGAGCGATCTGCTCATCGACCTGCTCGATGGCGGCCTGGACCTGGCCGTGCGCGTCGGCAGCCTGGCCGATTCCTCGCTGATCGCCCGGCCGCTGGCGGACAACTACCGGGTGCTTTGCGCCGCGCCGAGCTACCTGCGCGAGCAGGGCGCGCCCGCCCATCCGTCCGAACTGGCGGCGCACCGCTGCCTGCTCAATGGCGACCAGCCGCGCAGCGATTGGCGCTTCCAGGGGCCGGAGGGCGAGTCCATCGGGGTGCGGGTGAAGGGCGTGCTGGTCAGCAACGATGGCGGCGCGGTCTCCGCCTGGGCGCTGGCCGGCATGGGCATCGCGCTGAAATCGATCTGGGATGTCGGCGACGACCTCGCCGCCGGCCGCCTGCTGCCGGTGTTGCCGGCCTACCGCGCGGCGGCGGCGCCGTTGCAGGCCCTCTATCCCCACGCCAACCACCTGGCGCCGCGCGTGCGGGCCCTGGTCGACTACCTGCGCCAACGCCTGGGTGAGGCGTGGCGCTGGGGTGGCGCGGAGGCATGAGAGGACCCCGGCGGATGCCGGGGCCGTTCAGTGGCGCGGCCTCATTCGCCGCGGATGTAGCTTTCCAACTGCTGGATCAGCGACGCCTGCTCGGCGATGGCCTCCTTGACCAGGTCACCGATGGACAGCAGGCCGAGCAGTTGGCCGTTCTCCACCACCGGCAGGTGGCGCAGGTGGCGGTCGGTCATGATGTTCATGCAGGTGTCGATGCTTTGCTGCGAGTCCACCGTGACCACCGGCGAACTCATGATGGCGCTGACCGGCGTGCCCACCGAGGAGCGCCCCTGGAGAACCATCTTGCGGGCATAGTCGCGCTCGCTGATCACCCCGACCACCTGGCCGTCCTCCACCACCGGCAGGGCGCCGACATTCTTCGCCGCCATCACCCGCAGGGCGTCGAGCACCATCTGCTGCGGCGAAATGGTATGGACCTCCTGGGTCTGTTTGGTGTGCAGCAGTTGTGCAACGGTCTTCATGCTGAGAGCCCCTCTTTGGTGTGCATGGAGCGACGCTTTCGCTCGCGAATGGCCGACAGGATTGGGCAGCGGCGGCGCGCAGGCAATGCTGGAAACGCCATCGACCCCATAGGAAAACGTCATCACCCGCCACTGACGGTATAGCCCGCGTGGCCCCTGGTTGCCCGAGCGTAGCGCGTCTATGTGTCGGCCTGATGCCGTTGCGTTCGGCAGCGCGCGGAGCGGGCGGTTCCCCGGGCGTGGCGAAGGCCGTAGCATGTGCCGCCGCCAATTCCCTGCTTCCGCCTGATGCGCATCGAGGTGCCCCCTGTGAGCGACGACGACATCGATCTCCCCGAACCGGAGCACGAACACCTGCTCGACCATGAATTCGATGAGTGGCCGGAGTCGGTCGAGCACGATGCCAGCGGTCTGCACGACGAGCCCGAGGACGACGACACGGACGATTGGGACGAAGACGACGGCGCCCACTGGGACGATCAGTGAGCGCCGCGGCCAGACCCGCCCGAGGCTACTGCGCCATGATGCGCCGGTACTCGGACTGGTACTGGTCGAAGGGCAGATTGCGCTGTTGCAGCTCCCGCAGGCGCTGGTCCTGATCGTCGAGCGCGGCCATCGGCTTGCTCTGCGGCGAACGCTGCACCAGCGCCGCCGGCGCCGGCAGCTTGTCCGGAACCAGCGCGTCACGCTTGGCGATGCGCTGCGCGCCGCTGAGTTCGGCGATGATTTCCTGGGAAATGGCGGCGATCTGCCCATCCAGGGCCGCCGGCTGCTCGCTGGCGCTTTCGTAGCGGCGCGAGCCCAGCAGGCGTCCGCTCTGGCTGTCGGTGAAGCGCACGGTGACGCGTAGCGAACCCTGGCCCAGGCCGCGCTCGGCATCGACCTGATGCAGACGATCGACCTCGACGATCAGCAGGGTGGCCGGCAAGGCGCCCGGCTCGCCGCCGGCCTGGGTGCCCAATTGGTAATCCGCCGCCTCCGCTTGCTCGCGCAGGGCCTCGCGCCAGGCCGTGGTCAGCCGCGTCCAGCCCGGCGAGCCGACGACGCTGGGGTCGGCATGGAAGTTCAGCAAGAGGCGGTTGCGGGTATCGGCGTAGGTGCTGAGGGGGGAGAGTGAGTCCGCCTTCTTCAGGTCCGCCGCGCACCCGGCCAGGCCGAGAGCGAGGATCAGGATGAGCAGGATGCGCACGATGGACTCCTTGTCGAAACGGGGCTGACGGATGCGGTTCTTTGCCGTAGCCAGGCAAGTCTAGTCCGCCTGCCGCGACCTGTCGGGGTGGCCCGCGTGCGTCCGTCGGCGGCGGCGCATTCCGTTGCCTGCGCCGAGCGTCCGCCGCTGCGCCCGCCACTGTTGGCTGGCCAACAGTGGTTCAGCAGCTTGTCCGCGGCGGAACAGCGCGAGTGCTTTTGAGTTCTTTTAACTATCTGATTTAAAAGAATATTTTTCTTGGCATGGTTGCTGCTCAAAGGCTTGAGTGGAGGCCATCCGGCGGTCCCTCGGGGTTCGAGGGCGCGAGGCGCCTTCGATCCGTCCAACCGACGCACCCCTAGTCCGGTCCCGGCCTTGCCCGAGGCGCCGGCCACTGCCCCGCGGAGAACACACGCATGAGCCAGGAATCGATCAAATTCGCCTATTGGGTACCCAACGTCAGCGGCGGTCTCGTCGTCAGCAATATCGAGCAGCGCACCAGTTGGGACATCGACTACAACCGCCGGCTGGCGCAGACCGCCGAGAAGGCCGGGTTCGACTACGCGCTGTCGCAGATCCGCTTCACCGCCGGCTATGGCGCCGAGTACCAGCATGAGTCCGTGGCCATCAGCCACGCGCTGCTGGCCGCCACCGAGCGGCTCAAGCTGATCGCCGCCATCCTGCCCGGTCCCTGGAACCCGGCGCTGGCCGCCAAGCAGCTGGCCACCATCGATCACCTGACCAATGGCCGCATCGCGGTGAACATCGTCTCCGGCTGGTTCAAGGGCGAGTTCCACGCCATCGGCGAGCCCTGGCTGGAGCATGACGAGCGCTACCGCCGTTCCGAGGAGTTCATCCGTGCCCTGAAGGGCATCTGGACCCAGGACAACTTCACCTTCAACGGCGACTTCTACCGCTTCCGCGACTACACCCTGAAGCCCAAGCCGCTGCAGCAGCCGCACCCGGAAATCTTCCAGGGCGGCAGCTCGCGCGCCGCGCGCGACATGGCCTCGCGGGTCTCCGACTGGTACTTCACCAATGGCAACACGGTGGAGGGGATCAAGGCCCAGGTCGACGACATCCGCGCCAAGGCCGCGGCCAACGGTCACTCGGTGAAGATCGGCGTGAACGCCTTCATCATCGCCCGCGACACCGAGGCCGAGGCCCGCGCGGTGTTGCAGGAAATCATCGACAAGGCCAACCCGGAGGCGGTCAACGCCTTCGGCCACGAGGTGAAGAACGCCGGCGCCGCCAGCCCGGAAGGCGAGGGCAACTGGGCCAAGTCCAGCTTCGAAGACCTGGTGCAGTACAACGACGGCTTCAAGACCAACCTGATCGGCACGCCGCGGCAGATCGCCGAGCGCATCGTCGCGCTCAAGGCAGTCGGCGTGGACCTGATCCTCTCCGGCTTCCTGCACTTCCAGGAAGAGGTCGAGTACTTCGGCCAGCACGTGCTGCCGCTGGTGCGCGAACTGGAGCAGGGCGAGCGGGCGGTGGCCTGAGTCGAGCGGGCCGATGTTGCTGGCTGGACAGTGCTTCAACAGCAAGTGTCCAGCCAGCCATAGGTCTCCCCTTTTGATCGACTAATTCATTGATTTTCAAGATAAAAAATTCAGGCATGGATTGTGCTGAAGCAGTTTCAGGGGTGCCCGCCGTGGTGTGCCGGAGAGGCACCGCGGCCCGTGCCGAGCCATCGCCAGAATGAGGACTACCATGTCAGTTTCAGCTGCCTATCCCATCAACCGACCCGCCGCCCGGGTGATCCGCGACGACGCCGAAGCCATCCGCGTCGCTGAACAGATCGCTGAACTGTTGCAGGCCGGCGCTGCCGAGCGCGACCTCAACCGCCAGGTGCCGGTGGAGATCGTCGACGCCTATTCCAACAGCGGCCTCTGGGGCATCAGTGTGCCGCGCGAGTACGGCGGCGCCGAGGTGTCCCACGCCACCCTGGCCCAGGTCATCGCCATCATCTCGGCGGCCGACCCCTCGCTCGGGCAGATTCCGCAGAACCATTACTGCCTGCTGGAGGACATCCGCCTGCAGGGCACTCACGAACAGAAGCGTTTCTTCTTCGGCCTGGTGCTGGAAGGGCATCGCTTCGCCAACGCGCTGTCGGAAACCGGCGGCAAGAACGTCCAGGACATCCGCACGCGGCTGGTCGCCGACGGCGACGGCTATCGCATCGACGGCCGCAAGGGCTACTGCACCGGTTCGCTCTACGCCCACTGGCTGGGCGTGCTGGCGCTCGACGAGGCAGACCGTGCGCACCTGGCCTTCGTCCCGCGCGAGAGCGCCGGGCTGAGCGTGATCGACGACTGGGACAGCATCGGCCAGCGCACCACCTCCAGTGGCACGGTGCTCGCCGAGGGCCTGCGCGTGCCGGCCTTCCACCTGTTCCCCACCTACCGCTCCTACGAACGCCCGACCCAGGCCGGGCCTTTCGCGCAGATCACCACCGCCGCCATCGACGCCGGTATCGCCCGCGCCGCGCTGCGCGACACCATCGCTTTCGTCCGTGAACAGGCGCGGCCGTGGATCGACGCCGGGGTCGACAAGGCCAGCGAAGATCCCCTGACCATCATCCAGGTCGGTGCCCTGGACATTCGCCTGGAGGCCGCCGAGGCGCTGCTGGAGCGCGCCGGGCGAGTGCTCGACGCGGGCAAGGCGGCGCCGGACGAGGACAGCGTGGCGGCGGCTTCGCTGGCCGTCGCGCGGGCCAAGGTGCTGACCACGGAAATTGCCATCGAGGCCAGCAACAAGCTGTTCGAGCTGGGCGGCACCCGTTCCACCCTGCGCAAGCACAACTTCGATCGCCACTGGCGCAACGCCCGCGTGCACACCCTGCACGACCCGGTGCGCTGGAAGTACCACGTGGTCGGCAACTGGCTGCTCAACGGCGCCAGGCCGCCGCGCCATGACTGGTCCTGAGGTGCCGCGCATGACCGCCGTGTCCCTCGCCACGCCGCGCGTGGAGCCGCGCCGATGAACGCCTGGCTGAGCAACGTCGACTGGAGCGAGATCGCCCAGGCCTGCCTCGACACCCTGAGCATGCTCGGCGCGGCCCTTGGCTGCACGGTGCTGCTCGGCCTGCCGCTTGGCGTGCTGCTGTACCTCACCGGGCAGCGCCAGTTGCTCGCCTCGCCGGCGCTGTACCGGGTGCTCTCGGTGGTGGCCAACGTCCTGCGCTCGATGCCCTTCATCATCCTGCTGATCGTGCTGATTCCGCTCACCACCCTGGTGACCGGGACCTCGCTGGGGGTGCGCGGCGCCATTCCGCCGCTGGTGGTGGGTTGCACGCCGTTCTTCGCGCGCCTGGTGGAGAGCGCCCTGCGCGAAGTCGATCGCGGGCTGATCGAGGCAGTGCAGGCGATGGGCGCGAGCACCGCGCAGATCATCCTCCACACCCTGCTGCCGGAGGCGCGCACCGGGCTGATCGCGGCGATCACGGTGACCGCCATCGTCCTGGTGGATTACACCGCGATGGCCGGGGTGGTCGGCGGCGGCGGCCTCGGCGACCTGGCGATCCGCTTCGGCTACCAGCGTTTCCAGACCGACGTGATGGTGGTCACCGTGCTGCTGCTGATCCTGCTGGTGCAGGCGTTGCAGATGAGCGGCGACCGCCTGGTCCGACATTTCACCCGGCGTTAGCCGGCAAGACCCGCACGCGGCAGCCGGGTATCGCTGCCGCAGGCCCCACGTCCACCCCACGACGGCCATCTTTCCCTGCATTTTCTGGAGCAAGCGCAATGAAAAAAGTCCTGGCCGCCCTGGCCGCTGTCCTCTCCATCACCGCCCACGCCAACGACAAACTGGTGGTCGGCGCCACCCCGGTGCCGCACGCGGAGATCCTCGAATTCGTCAAACCGACCCTGGCCAAGGAAGGCGTCGACCTGGACATCAAGGTGTTCAACGACTTCATCCAGCCCAACCTGCAACTGGCGCAGAAGAACCTCGACGCCAACTACTACCAGTACCGCCCGTTCCTCGATGACTTCAACAAGACCCGCCACACCGACCTGGTGCCGGTGGTCGGTGTGCACATCGAGCCCTTCGGCGCCTACTCGACCAAGATCAAGAGCCTCGCCGAGCTGCCCGACGGCGCCAGCGTGGCCATCCCCAACGACCCGGTGAACACCGGCCGCGCCCTGGTGCTGCTGGCCGAGGCCGGGCTGATCAAGCTCAAGGACCCGAGCAATCCGCAGTCCACCCAGCGCGACATCCTCGACAACCCGCACCACCTGAAGATTCGTGAACTGGAAGGCGCCATGCTGGCGCGCTCGGTGAAGCAGGTCGACCTGGCCTTCGTCTTCGCCAACTACGCCCTGGAAGCCGGCATCGACACCAACAGCGCGCTGATCGTCGAGAAGGGCAAGGACCTCTACGTCGAGTACCTGGTCGCGCGTCCGGACAACATCCAGGACCCGCGCATCCAGAAACTGGCCAAGGCGCTGAACTCGCCGGAAGTGCGCAACTTCATCCTGACCCGCTACAAGGGTCAGATCGCCCCCGGCTTCTGATCGAGCCATCACCGGCCGTCCGCGCCCCGGCTGGGGCGTGGGCGGCGCGTTTGCAGTGGACGTTCCCCCATGGTCAGTTTCAATTCCCAGGCCCTCGCCGCGGCGACCCATATCCGCATACGCGGCCTGGGCAAGCAGTACCAGGCGCGCCAGCAGACCGTGCAGGCGCTGCATGACATCAACCTGGAGATCCGTCGCGGCGAGGTCTTCGGCATCATCGGCCGCAGCGGCGCCGGCAAGTCCTCGCTGCTGCGTTCGCTGAACCGCCTGGAGCAGCCGAGCAGTGGCCAGGTGCTGGTCGACGGCGAGGATATCGCCGGCTTCGACCGCGCGCGCCTGGCGCAACTGCGCCAGCGCACCGGGATGATCTTTCAGCATTTCAACCTGATGGCCTCGAAGACTGTCGGCGACAACGTCGCCCTGCCGCTGCGCCTGGCCGGCGTCGAGCGCGCCGAACGCGAGCGGCGCGTCGCCGAGCTGCTGCAGCTGGTCGGCCTGGCGGACAAGCGCGAGGCCTATCCGGCGCAGCTCTCCGGCGGACAGAAGCAGCGCGTCGGCATCGCCCGCGCGCTGGTCCTGCAGCCCGACCTGCTGCTTTGCGACGAGGCCACTTCGGCGCTGGACCCGGAGAGCACCCAGTCGATCCTCGCCCTGCTGCGCGACATCAATCGGCGCCTCGGCCTGACCATTGTCCTCATCACCCATGAGATGGAAGTGATCCGTGACCTCTGCGACCGCGTGGTGGTGCTGGAGCGTGGCCAGGTGGTGGAGCAGGGCGAGGTCTGGGAAGTCTTCGGCGAGCCGCGCCACGAGGTGACGCGCACCCTGCTCGGCACCCTGCAACACGTGGATGCGGCGCCGTTGCCGAGATTGGCCTCCAGCGAGGTGCTGCTCGACCTGCACTACACCGGCGCCAGCGGGCATGACCCGGACCTGGCGGCGATCAGTGAGTGCTTGGGTGGGGCGACGCGCCTGGTGCAAGGCAGCATCGAGCGCATCCAGGGGCGTGCCCTGGGTTGCCTGCGGGTGCGCGTCGCGACGCCCGCTTCGGAGGTGCCGGCGCTGCTGGCGCGTGCGCAGCAGGTCGCCGACCGGGTGGCGCTGGCCCACGCCTGAGGGCGCGGGACGGCGCCCGCCGAATCAGATCGACAGGTGCACCACGCGGTTGTCGATCGCGCTGTCCTGGCTGCGGCGCTTGTTCACCACCAGCTCGCCGATGGCGATCAGGCGCGTGCGGGTGATGTTGCGCGACAGGCCGAGCAGGTTCGCGGTGTGCACCTGGTTGTGGTGGCAGAACCGGTAGGCGGCGCGCAGCAGGCCTTCCTCGACCTTCTCGTAGAGCGCCCCGTCGTGTTCCTCGAACAGGCGGCGGAATGCCCGTTGCAGGAGTTCCTCGGCGGACTCGCCGATGTTCGCGCCCGTGCTGTCGTCCTGGCGCTCCAGGCGCAGGTTGGACAGGCGCAGGTCTTCGGCGCGCACCAGGCCGTCGCGGCAGGTCAGCAGGCTGTGGTGGATGACGTTCTCCAGCTCGCGGATGTTGCCCGGCCAGCCGTATTCCACCAGCTTGCGTTCGGCCTCCGCGCTCAGCGCCACCTGGCCGTAGCCCAGGCGCTCGCTGTAGGTGCGGATGAAATGCCGGGTCAGCGGCAGGATGTCGCCCGGCCGCTCGCGCAGCGGATGCAGGTTGAGCGCGACCACGTTGAGGCGGTAGTAGAGGTCCTCGCGGAAGTGCCCGGCGTTGATCGCCTTTTCCAGTTGCACGTTGGTCGCCGCCAGCACCCGCACATTGATCGGGATGCTCTTGCGCGAGCCCAGGCGCACCACTTCGCGTTCCTGGAGCACGCGCAGCAGCTTGACCTGGATAGCCATCGGCAGGTCGCCGATCTCATCGAGGAACAGGGTGCCGCCGTTGGCCTCCTCGAACCAGCCGGCCTTGGCGCCGAGGGCGCCGGTGAAGGCGCCCTTCTCGTGGCCGAACAGCTCGGCCTCGACCAGCGATTCGGAGAAGGCCCCGCAGTTGACCGCGACAAAGGGGCCGTTGCGGCGGCCGCTGAGGTTGTGGATATGGCGCGCCACCAGCTCTTTCCCCGTGCCGGTCTCGCCAATGATCAGGACGCTGGCCTCGCTCGGGGCGACCTGTTGCAAGTGGGCGAGCAGCGCCTGCGATTTCGGGTCTTCGAAGACTTGCGCGGTCGCCCGGATCGAGGTGGCCAGTGAGGGGGATGGGGGAAGAGTCAGTAGCTGCATGGCGCCCTCGCTCAGGAGTAGAAGGTAGGGGTGGGGCGCGTCCCGTTCAGCGCCCAGTCGCCCAACTCGTGGATCTTGTAATCCAGCGGGTCGTGCAGGCTCTGGGTGCGCAGGTTGCGCCAATAACGATCGAAGCGCAGCGCCGCATGGGTGGCGCGCGCCCCGGTGACTTCGAACAGACGGGTGCACAGGTCGAGACCGGTGCGGGTCGCGGCGACCTTGGCGCTGGCGATGGACAGCGCCAGTTGCGCGCGCTCCTCGCTGCCCAGGCCGTGTTCCTTGCGCCAGGCCTCGTCGAGCTGCGCGGCGGCGCGTTCGACGAGCGCGCGGACAGCCTCCAGGCCGGCCCAGAACTCGCCGTAATGGCGCAGGACGTAGGGGTCTTCGCTGACGTGGCGGACCTTGGAGGTGAACCACGGCCGGCTTTCCTTGAGGGTGTACTGGCGGGCCTCTTCGAAGGCGCCTTCGGCGATGCCGAGGAAAATGTGGGTGAAGTGCAACTGCGCGATCAGCGGGCGCAGGCAGGCGAACGGCGTGCTCAGCGGGCCCGGATCGAGCAGCAGCTCGGACTCCTCGACCCGCACCCGCTCGAAGGTGGCGCTGCCGCTGTCGGTCTGCCGCTGGCCCATGTTGTCCCAGTCGCCGTGCAGGGTGATGCCGGTGCGGCCGCTGGGGATGGCGGCGATCAGCAGCTTGCCGCCGGCGCTTTCATCCACCGCCGAGGCGATCAGCATTTCCGAATCGCTGGCGCCGGAACAGAAGCTCTTCTTCCCGGAAAACTCGCGCCAGCCGTCGAAGGTCTTCACCACCGTGCGGGTATCCAGCGGGTTCAGGGCGTTGCCCCAGAACCAGTTCTTGCGCGCGGTCTGTTCGAACCACGGCTGCCATTGCTCGGGCCGCGAGAACAGCCGCACGGTGGCCAGCATCAGGTGCTGGAAGCCGAAGACGTGGGCGATGGAACTGTCCACCTTGGCGAACTCGCGGACCACGCTGAGGGTCTCGCTCCAACTGGCGCCCAGGCCACCGAACTGGGTGGGGATGCTCAGGGACAGCAGGCCGCTGCGCCGCAGCGCATCGCGCTCGGCCTTCGGCGTGCCGCCGCGCTTGTCGCGTTCGGCGGCGGTTTCGGCGAAGTCCGCGGCCAGCTTGCGGGCCAGTTGCAGCGGACTGATGACGGACGCTTGTGCTTGTGAACTCACGCGGGATTCCTCGACTGATTGATGGCTTGCAGCGGGCTCATGCCGGCTGCTTCCGGTCGGCGGGCAGTACGTCGTTGGCGATCATTTCGCCGAACGGCCCGGTGAGATTGGTGACGCCCCGGCCGGCCAGGCTGGCGTAAGGCTCGGGCAGCAGCGGGAAGACCAGTTCGGCGAAGCGGTAGGCCTCTTCCAGGTGCGGGTAGCCGGAGAAAATGAAGCTGTCGATGCCGAGATCGGCGTACTCCTTGATGCGTGCCGCGACCTGCTGCGGGTCGCCGACCAGCGCCGTGCCGGCGCCGCCGCGTACCAGGCCGACGCCGGCCCAGAGGTTGGGCGCGATCACCAGGTTGTCGCGGCGACCGCCGTGCAGCGCAGCCATGCGCCGCTGGCCTTCGGAGTCGAAGCGGGCGAACGACTGCTGCGCCGCGGCGATGGTCTCGTCGGAAATGTGCTCGATCAGTTGGTCGGCGGCCTTCCAGGCCTCGTCGGCGGTCGGCCGCACGATCACGTGCAGGCGAATGCCGAACTTCACCGTGCGCCCGTGGCGGGCGGCGCGCGCGCGGACATCGGCGATCTTCGCCGCCACCGCGGCCGGCGGTTCGCCCCAGGTCAGATAGACATCGAGCTGCTCGGCGGCCAGCTCGTGGGCGGCGTCCGAGGAACCGCCGAAGTACAGCGGCGGATAGGGTTTCTGCACGGGTGGGTAGAGCGCCTTGGCGTTTTCCACCTGCAGGTGCTTGCCGGCGAAGTCCACCGACTCGCCTTGCAACACCCGGCGCCAGATGCGCAGGAACTCGTCGCTGACCTCATAGCGCTCGGCGTGGCTGAGGTGGATGCCGTCGCCGCGGTTCTCGTCCGGGTCGCCGCCGGTGACCACGTTGATCAGCAGGCGTCCGTTGGAAAGGCGGTCGAGGGTCGCCGCCATGCGCGCCGAGACGGTCGGCGAAATGATCCCCGGACGGATCGCCACCAGGAAGCGCAGGCGCTCGGTGAGCGGCGCCAGGGCCGAGGCGATCACCCAGGAGTCCTCGCAGGAGCGTCCGGTGGGAATCAGCACGCCGTGATAACCGAGGCCGTCGGCGGCCTGGGCGATCTGCTTGAGGTAATTCAGGCTGACCGGGCGGGCTCCCTGGCTGGTGCCCAGGTAGTGGCCGTCGCCGTGGGTGGGGAGGAACCAGAAGACATTCATCGGTCGGTTCCTCAGGCGATACGGCGCAGTGCGTGGCGGTCGCCGAACAGCGGCAGGGCGCGCTCCACCGCCAGGCGGATGCGCGCCTGCAGCAGTTCGCAACTGATGCGGTAATCGCTGAAGTCCGCCTCGCTGGCGTAGACGCCCAGCGGCAGGGTCAGCGACTGGAAGAAACTGAACAGCGGGCGCAACTGGTGATCGATCACCAGGGCGTGGCGCTGGCTGCCGCCGGTGGCGGCGAGTAGCACCGGGGTGTCGACCAGGGCGTCCTGGCCGAGCAGATCGAACAGGTGCTTGAGCTGGCCCGGGTAAGAGCCGCGGTATACCGGCGAAGCGACGATCAGCAGATCGGCGTTCTCGATGGCCTGCAGTTGTGCCTCGATCGCCTCGGGCAGTTCCTGGCGGCTCAGCGCGCCACCCACCGGGCGGGCGATGTCCGCCAGTTCGATCAGGCGCGGCGCGATATTCAGGTGGCGGGCGAACTCATCGAGGATTGCCTGAGTCAGCACCTGAGTGCGCGAGGGACGATAGGCGCCGCCGGACACGGCGACTACGTTCAGGGGAGCGGTCATTGTCGGATTCCTGTGCTGTTGCTCTACGAACAGAGCCGTCGATCTGGGAGAGCAAGAGCTGTACCAGGATTTAATTCATTGAATTCAAAAGGATTTTTTCTGACGGTGGCGGGTGGGTGTTGATGGGCGGAAAGTTCTGCTGCTCAACTGTCCGCGAGGCAACACTGGGCGCCCGTCGGCGTTCGAGCAGTTATAGAAGATTCGTAAGATACTAAAAAAGAATAAATTCAAACATTTATATTCTTTTGTGGAATATAAATGAGCAAAGCACCACCTGACGTCACTGCGCCGACGGGGACGAAAGACAAGCTGGAAAATCCTGGCGCCGATCCATCATCGGCACGGCAGTGCGGCTGTCACGGCAAGCGGGAAACGGAAGATCGCAACGAGATCGATACAAAGCCTACCAAGCTGATACCAATTTCCCCGAGACTCCAAACGTCACCCGTTGTCTACTCTGCGCCGCTTTTTTCCGTACACGATGGTGCAGTCATGATTTCCAAGGCAGTCAAAGCCGTTCTGCTGATATCCCTTCTCTCGCTCTCCGGCTGCTGGCCGTTCTTCCCGCCCTTCGGCGGTCCGGGCGGTGGTGGCGGTGGTGGCGGCCACGGCGGTGGTCCGGGCTTCGAGCGCCGCTGAGCCCATGCCCTGCGCAGAACCCCGCCCCATGGCGGGGTTTCTGTTTGTAGCGGGGAGGAATGAAGGAAGGCGCACCATTCGCCGAGGGCGAGTTGTGTCGGGGCGGCGTGGCGATAAGGGATGGGCGGAAACGAGAAAGCCCGCACGGGGCGGGCTTTGCAGGTGGTTTCGCAGACTGTCTGAGACAGCTCGAAACAGGCAGATGGCGCATCCGGCGGGATTCGAACCCACGACCCCTGCCTTCGGAGGGCAGTACTCTATCCAGCTGAGCTACGGATGCAGTTGCCGCGGCTGGCGCGGCAGGCGGCAATCATACGCATCTCGTTGGCGTGCGTCCATGCCGGGAATATCGGTTTTAAGGATCGAAAAGCAGTGCCGCCGTCCGTCGCTGGCGAGTGCCCGCAAAGCCGCGGAATGCCTGGTTTTGCGTTGATTTTATTGAACGACCCCTTGCCCTTTGTGGCTTGTGCCCCTAGGATGCGTTTGACATTTCAAACGCCCTACCACAACAACAGGAGACAGGGGAATTGGCATCACAGCAGCCGGCCTTGTGCCTGCCGGATGACTTTCTTCCGTTGCGTCCGTCGTCCCAGCCGTTGCGCTCGCAAGGCTGCGCGTCGAGCCGGAGTCTCGTGGTAGCGTCGTTTCAGCGACAGCGTTTTCTTTCCATGGATACCCTGGTGACCCTGAGGCAGACCCGACCCTTGTCGCGGCCTGCGATCACTCGTGTCCGCGTGCGACGTCGCGCCGCCACGCCGGGCATCCGGTAGCGCCCGCGCCGCCCGTTCAGCGGCGGCCAGCGGGGGCAATGGAACGGATGGGGCCGCGGCTCCTCCAAGATTTTCCAGACAAAAAGGCATGCGGGGTAGTCGAGGTAGACCCGCTGCTCATGGCATTCCTCGAAGGAGACTGGTCATGCAACTCAATGATGCCAAGCTGTTCCGTCAACAGGCCTACATCGATGGTTCCTGGGTGGATGCCGATAGCGGCCAGACCATCAAGGTCAACAACCCTGCCACCAACGAAATCATCGGCAGCGTGCCGAAGATGGGCGCCGCGGAAACCCGTCGCGCTATCGAAGCCGCCGAGAAGGCCCTGCCGGCCTGGCGCGCGCTGACCGCCAAGGAGCGCGCCAACAAGCTGCGCCGCTGGTTCGAGCTGATGATGCAGAACCAGGACGACCTGGCCCGCCTGATGACCATCGAGCAGGGTAAGCCGTTGGCTGAAGCCAAGGGCGAGATTGCCTACGCCGCCTCCTTCCTCGAGTGGTTCGGCGAAGAAGCCAAGCGCGTCTATGGCGACACCATCCCGGGCCACCAGGCCGACAAGCGCATCATCGTTATCAAGCAGCCGATCGGCGTCACCGCCGCCATCACCCCGTGGAACTTCCCCTCGGCGATGATCACCCGCAAGGCCGGCCCGGCCCTGGCTGCCGGCTGCACCATGGTCCTCAAGCCCGCTTCGCAGACCCCGTACTCGGCCCTGGCCCTGGCCGAACTGGCCGAGCGCGCCGGCATTCCGAAAGGCGTGTTCAGCGTGGTCACCGGCAGCGCCGGCGAAGTCGGCGGCGAGCTGACCAGCAACCCGATCGTGCGCAAGCTGACCTTCACCGGCTCGACCGAAATCGGTCGCCAGCTGATGGCCGAATGCGCCCACGACATCAAGAAGGTCTCCCTGGAGCTGGGCGGCAACGCGCCCTTCATCGTCTTCGATGACGCCGACTTGGACGCCGCCGTCGAAGGCGCGCTGATCTCCAAGTACCGCAACAACGGCCAGACTTGCGTCTGCGCCAACCGCCTGTACATCCAGGACGGTGTCTACGACGCCTTCGTCGAGAAACTGAAGGTCGCCGTGGCCAAGCTGAACATCGGCAACGGCCTGGAGCAGGGCATCACCACCGGCCCGCTGATCGACGCCAAGGCCGTGGCCAAGGTCCAGGAGCACATCGCCGACGCCGTGTCCAAGGGCGCCAAGGTCGTCGCTGGCGGCAAGCCGCACGCCCTGGGTGGCACCTTCTTCGAGCCGACCGTGCTGGTCGACGTACCGAAGAACGCCGCCGTGGCCAAGGAAGAGACCTTCGGCCCGCTGGCGCCGCTGTTCCGCTTCAAGGACGAGGCCGAGGTCATCGCCATGGCCAACGACACCGAATTCGGTCTAGCTTCCTACTTCTACGCCCGTGACCTGGGCCGCGTGTTCCGCGTCGGTGAAGCACTGGAATACGGCATGGTGGGTATCAACACCGGCCTGATTTCCAACGAAGTGGCGCCCTTCGGCGGCATCAAGGCCTCTGGCCTGGGCCGCGAAGGTTCGAAGTACGGTATCGAGGACTACCTCGAGATCAAGTACCTCTGCCTCGGCGGTATCTGATTTCCCCGTGGACGCGGGGCGGCAGGCAAGAGCTGATAGCCGCTTTCGCGTCGGCGTTTTCCGGTGGTGGCACCGGACAACCCACCCGGCGGGCCGCAAGTGCCGCGACAGTCGATCATCGTATGCTGTCGCGCGTGGCTTCTCCCCGTCTTCATCCTTTGCCCCGGCCGACCGATGAGCGGCCACTGAGGAAGTTATGAGCAAAACCAACGAATCCCTGCTGCAACGCCGCCAGGCCGCCGTTCCGCGCGGCGTAGGCCAGATCCACCCGGTCGTCGCCGAGCGCGCCGAGAACTCCACCGTCTGGGACGTGGAAGGCCGCGAGTACATCGACTTCGCCGGCGGCATTGCCGTACTGAACACCGGCCACCTGCACCCGAAAGTGGTGGCGGCCGTTCAGGAGCAACTGACCAAGCTGTCGCACACCTGCTTCCAGGTTCTGGCCTACGAGCCCTACATCGAGCTGGCTGAAGAAATCGCCAAGCGCGTACCGGGCGACTTCGCCAAGAAAACCCTGCTGGTCACCAGCGGTTCCGAAGCCGTCGAGAACGCCGTCAAGATCGCTCGCGCCGCCACCGGCCGTGCTGGCGTGATCGCCTTCACCGGCGCCTACCACGGCCGCACCATGATGACCCTGGGTCTGACCGGCAAGGTGGTTCCGTACTCCGCTGGCATGGGCCTGATGCCGGGCGGCATCTTCCGTGCCCTGGCTCCGTGCGAACTGCATGGCGTCAGCGAAGACGAGTCCATCGCCAGCATCGAGCGCATCTTCAAGAACGATGCCCAGCCGCGCGACATTGCTGCCATCATCATCGAGCCGGTACAGGGCGAAGGTGGCTTCTACGTCAACTCCAAGGCCTTCATGCAGCGCCTGCGCGCCCTGTGCGACGAGCACGGCATCCTGCTGATCGCTGACGAAGTGCAGACCGGCGCTGGCCGTACCGGCACCTTCTTCGCCACCGAGCAACTGGGCATCGTCCCGGACCTGACCACCTTCGCCAAGTCCGTCGGCGGCGGCTTCCCGATCTCCGGCGTATGCGGCAAAGCGGAAATCATGGACGCCATCGCTCCCGGTGGCCTGGGTGGCACCTATGCCGGCAGCCCGATCGCCTGCGCCGCCTCCCTGGCCGTGCTGAAAGTGTTCGAGGAAGAGAAGCTGCTCGAGCGTTCGAAGACCCTCGGCGAGCGCCTGAAGGCCGGTCTGCGTGAAATCCAGGCCAAGCACAAGGTCATCGGCGACGTCCGCGGCCTGGGTTCGATGGTCGCCATCGAGCTGTTCGAAGGCGGCGACGTGCACAAGCCGGCGGCCGAGCTGGTCGGCAAGATCGTGGTGCGTGCCCGCGAGAAAGGCCTGATCCTGCTCTCCTGCGGTACCTACTACAACGTCATCCGCTTCCTGATGCCGATCACCATCCCGGACGCGCAGTTGGACAAAGGCCTGGCCATCCTGGCCGAGTGCTTCGACGAACTGGCCTGATAAGGCTTCGTTCGTTCGAGGAAGAGGCCCGCGCAAGCGGGCCTTTTTCTTGGGCGCGAGAAAAGTTCGCCGACGCTTTCGCCGCTGCCGACGTAAATGCCGCGGCTTTGATCTGTCCCCTGGCATGGAGTCTGCTGCTCGGTTAAGGTGCCGCGCATCTGAGAGGAACTCCATGACAGAAACCCCCAAGGCTCCGGGCGTGCTGGTCGCCGCCGCTGACCCCTGGAACCGTGAACTGCTCGGCCAGTTGGTGCTGAGCGTGCGTTGCGATGCGACCATCGAATTCTGCGAGGACGGCACTCACGCCATCGAGCTTTGCCGTCAGCGTGTCTTCACGCTGGTCGTGGCCGAGCAGGAGCTGCCCGGCGCCGATGGCATCGATTTGCTGCGCCATTTGCGTCGCACCCGGCGCGGCCCGCTGGCGCCGGATTTCATCCTGATCAGCGCCAGCGCCGATACCGCCAGCGTGCGTGCTGTGTTGCCGCTGGCGCCCAGCGCCTACCTGGTCAAGCCATTCAATGCCGAGGACTTGCGCCAGCGCCTGCGCGCCCTGCTGGTCGAGCCGGGGCAGGAAGTCGCCTGCGTGGCGCCCGTCGCCAGGGTCGCCGGTAGCCTCGACAACTTTCTCGCTGATGCGCGTGATGCCGCGGATGGTGCTCCCTTGCTGGAGGAAGTCGGCACCGCAGTGAGCCGCTGCCTGAATACCGCTGAACTCAGCCTGGAGCAGTTGGAGGATGAGTTCGGCCGCGACCCGCAGATCACCGCCTGCCTGATCGCCGCCGCCAACAGCGCCGCGCGGCACGCTGGCATGCCTTGCCTGACGCTGGCTCAGGCGCTGGCCCGGCTCGGGCTGGCCCAGGCCACGAATCTGGTGCTTGGCCTGAGCCTGGAGCGTGCCGCCCAGCTCGCCGATCCACAGCTGAAGGCGCGTGCCCAGGGCTTCTGGGATCTTTCGCAGCGCACCGCGGAGGCGGCCCAGGTCTTGGCCGAGGACATCGGTGTCGATGCGCCGCGCTGTTACACCGCTGGCCTGCTGCATTGCCTGGGTGACCTGGCCGTGTTGCGCACCCTGGAGGAGTGGCAGCAGCGCGGCGGGGAGTTGAACGAAGAACTGATCGACGAGAGCCTCAAGGGCTATGGGGCGGGCTTTGGTTCTACCCTGCGCACGCGCTGGCGCTTGCCGCTGGAGCTGCGTGAGCTGATCGCGGCAGCCTATGGCATGGGCAGTGGGGTGTTTTCGCGCAAGGCGCTGATCCTCAACCTGGCGGCCGCGGCCGCGCGCTTGCCGGCCGGGCGCGAAGACGAGTTGAAGGACAGCAAGGCGGTACGGATGCTCGGCCTCGGGCCGAGTCAGCTACGGCTGCTGCAGGGCTTCCTCGCTCCCGAGGTCGCCCCGCCCGAGCCGCTGGACGCGTAGCCGTTGGGCCGCGCCTGGGCGCGGCCCCGACCACTCAGCGCTGGGCCAGCAGTTCCTTGCCGCGCGCCACGGCGGCGCGTACTTGCGCCGGGGCGGTGCCGCCGATGTGATTGCGCGCGTTCACCGAGCCTTCCAGGGTGAGCACGGCGAAGACGTCGTCGCCGATCTGATCGCTGAACCGACGCAGCTCGTCCAGGCTCATCTCGGCCAGGTCCTTGCCGCTGTCCACGCCGTACTTCACCGCATGGCCGACGATTTCGTGGCAGTCGCGGAAGGGCAGGCCCTTGCGCACCAGGTAGTCGGCCAGGTCGGTGGCGGTGGAGAAGCCGCGACGGGCCGCCTCGCGCATGATCTCGCGCTTCGGCTTGATCGCCGGGACCATGTCGGCGAAGGCGCGCAGGCTGTCGCGCAGGGTGTCGGCGGCGTCGAACAGTGGTTCCTTGTCTTCCTGGTTGTCCTTGTTGTAGGCCAGCGGCTGGCCTTTCATCAGGGTCAGCAGGCCGGCCAGGTGGCCGAAGACCCGGCCGGACTTGCCGCGCACCAGCTCCGGCACGTCCGGGTTCTTCTTCTGCGGCATGATCGAGGAGCCGGTGCAGAAGCGGTCGGGCAGATCGATGAACTGGAACTGCGCGCTGGTCCAGAGCACCAGCTCTTCGGAGAAGCGCGACAGGTGCATCATCGCCAGCGAGGCGGCGGCGCAGAATTCGATGGCGAAGTCACGGTCGGAAACGCCATCCAGGGAGTTGCCGGAGATCGCTTCGAATCCCAGCAGTTCGCAGGTGATTTCCCGCTGGATCGGATAGGTGGTGCCGGCCAGCGCGGCACTGCCCAGGGGCATGCGGTTGACCCGCTTGCGGCAGTCGACCAGGCGCTCGTGATCGCGGCTGAGCATCTCGAACCAGGCCAGCAGGTGGTGGCCGAAGGTGACCGGCTGGGCGGTCTGCAGGTGGGTGAAGCCGGGCATGATGGTGTCGGCTTCGGCCTCGGCCAGACCGAGCAGGCCCTGCTGCAGGCGAGTGATCTCGGCGAGGATCAGGTCGATCTCGTCGCGCAGCCAGAGACGGATGTCGGTGGCCACCTGATCGTTGCGCGAACGACCGGTGTGCAGCTTCTTGCCGGTGACGCCGATGCGGTCGGTGAGGCGCGCCTCGATGTTCATGTGCACGTCTTCCAGGTCGACGCGCCAGTCGAAGTTGCCGGCTTCGATCTCGGACTGGATCTGCTTCAGGCCATCGACGATGGCGTCGCGTTCGGCGTCGGTCAGCACGCCGACCTTGGCCAGCATGCTGGCGTGGGCGATGGAGCCCATGATGTCGTGGCGGTAGAGGCGCTTGTCGAAGTCGACGGAGGCGGTGAAGCGGGCGACGAAGGCGTCGACGGGTTCGCTGAAGCGGCCGCCCCAGGACTGGTTGGTCTTCTCTACGCTCATGGATATCTCTCGCGGAAACGGGCAGGAATGCGCGGGCACCCTGCATGACGGGCAAAGTCCGACGATAATAGCAGGCTGAAGGGTAAAACCGACGCGCGCGTCGACGGCTGTGACGCGGCTCGGCGGCCGGACTTCCCGCGTGGATCGGGGCGCAGTCGACATTTCGCTGTGCGAATGGGGCTGGCGCAGCATGAGGTGCTTGCCGAGGGAGAGAGCCTTGCGGAAACTGCGACGATGCCAATAGATACCAAGACCGGCCCCCAGCCGGCGAATCAAGACGATTTCTTCATCCCCGAGTTGTGCCAGTCCGAAGCGCTGTTCAGCCTGATCCTGCTGGCCGAGCTGCTGGTGCTGGTACTGGTGCTGGCGGAGCCGATGACCCCCAGTTTCAACTGGGTGCGCCTGGCGCTCTGTTCCCTCTTCGTGCAATGGATCGTGCTGCTCTCCGCCGCCGTGCTCTGCCGTCTGCGGCCGTTGCTGGCGCGCTGGCCGGCGTGGCTTTCGGGCGCGGCCAGTTGCCTGCTGGTGGTGCTGCTGACCCTGGGCTGCACCGCGGTGGCCGACTATTACTCCCTGGGCGGGCCACTGCCGATCAAGGGCGAGGTCAACCTCTACCTGCGCCATGCCTTGATCGCCCTCATCATGTCGGCCTTGTTGCTACGCTACTTTTATCTACAGAGCCAATGGCGCAGACAGGAGCAGGCGGAATTGCGCGCCCGTATCGAATCCCTGCAGGCACGTATCCGCCCGCACTTCCTGTTCAACAGCCTGAACAGCATCGCCTGCCTGATCGAGCTGGACCCGGGCAAGGCCGAGCAGGCAGTGCTGAATCTGTCGGACCTGTTCCGCGCCAGTCTGGCCAAGCCGGGGACTTTAATTTCCTGGGGGGAGGAACTGGAGCTGGCCAGGCGCTATCTTTCCATTGAGCAGTTCCGCCTGGGCGAGCGGTTGCAATTGGACTGGCAGGTGAGTGGCGTGCCCGCGGGCGTGCCCATTCCGCAGTTGACCCTGCAACCGCTTCTGGAAAATTCGTTGATCTATGGTATCCAGCCGCGCATCGAAGGCGGCCTGGTTAAAGTTGAGGCGGACTACCGTGACGGTGTGTTCCAGCTGTGCGTGAGCAACCCGTACGACGAGTCGACCGAGGCTCTGCCGACGAAGGGGACACGCCAGGCGCTGCAGAATATTGCGGCGCGCCTGGCGGCACTTTTCGGGCCAAAGGCGAGTCTGAGCGTCGAGCGCCGTGACGGACGGCACTACACCTGTCTACGCTATCCATGTGCGCGTCTCATGCAGGAAGCCTGAGCTTATGAATGTCCTGATCGTCGATGACGAACCACTGGCGCGTGAGCGCCTAGCCCGACTGGTAGGGCAACTGGACGGCTATCGCGTCCTTGAGCCCTCTGCCAGCAACGGCGAAGAAGCGCTCGCGCTGATCGACAGCCTGAAGCCGGATATCGTCCTGCTGGATATCCGCATGCCCGGCTTGGACGGGCTTCAGGTCGCGGCCAAGCTGTGCGAGCGTGAAGCCCCCCCGGCGGTGATCTTCTGCACCGCCCATGATGAATTCGCCCTGGAAGCCTTCCAGGTCAGCGCGGTCGGTTATCTGGTCAAGCCGGTGCGCAGCGAAGACCTGGCCGAGGCGCTGAAAAAAGCCTCGCGACCGAACCGTGTGCAACTGGCCGCGTTGACCAAGCCGCCGGCCGCCGGCGGGCCGGGGCCGCGCAGTCATATCAGCGCGCGAACCCGCAAGGGTATCGAGCTGATCCCGTTGGAAGAGGTGATCTTCTTCATCGCCGACCACAAGTACGTGACATTGCGTCACGCCGGCGGCGAGGTGTTGCTGGACGAGCCATTGAAGGCGCTGGAAGACGAGTTCGGCGAGCGCTTCGTGCGTATCCACCGCAACGCGCTGGTTTCCCGCGAGCGTATCGAACGCCTGCAACGCACGCCGCTCGGGCATTTCCAGCTCTTCCTGAAAGGCCTGGACGGGGATGCCCTGACGGTCAGCCGGCGGCATGTCGCCGGAGTCCGCCGCTTGATGCACAACCTTTGAGCGCGGCAGGCCACGGAAGGCCGCCCGGGCGTGGCGGCGGGCGTGCCGTTCTCGGATAAGCCTTGAGCCTGAAGCCTGTTATCATCGCTGGCAGTCCTTTGTCCGGAATTGCCCATGTCGCCCCGCGAAATCCGTATCGCCACCCGCCAGAGCGCCCTGGCCTTGTGGCAGGCCGAGTACGTCAAATCCCGTCTGGAACAAGCCCACCCCGGGCTGCGTGTAACGCTGCTGCCGATGACCAGCCGCGGCGACAAGCTGCTCGACGCCCCGCTGGCGAAGATCGGCGGCAAGGGGCTGTTCGTCAAGGAGCTGGAGACCGCCCTGCTGGAGAATGCCGCGGACATCGCCGTGCACTCCATGAAGGATGTGCCCATGGACTTCCCCGAGGGCCTGGGCCTGTACTGCATCTGCGAGCGCGAAGACCCGCGCGACGCCTTTGTCTCCAACACCTGCGCGAGCCTCGCCGAGCTGCCCGCCGGTAGCGTGGTCGGCACCTCCAGCCTGCGCCGCCAGGCGCAATTGCTGGCCAGCCGGCCCGACCTGCAGATCCGCTTCCTGCGCGGCAACGTCAACACCCGCCTGGCCAAGCTCGATGCCGGTGAATACGACGCCATCATCCTCGCCGCCGCCGGCCTGATCCGCCTCGGCTTCGCCGCGCGCATCCGTGCTTCGATCGGCGTCGAGGACAGCCTGCCGGCTGGCGGCCAGGGCGCGGTGGGCATCGAATGCCGCAGCGCCGACGACGAAATCCAGGCGCTGCTGGCGCCGTTGCACCACCAGGACACCGCGTTGCGCGTGACCGCCGAGCGCGCGCTGAACAAGCGCCTCAACGGTGGCTGCCAGGTGCCCATCGCCTGCTATGCGGTGCGCGAGGGCGAACAACTGTGGCTGCGCGGCCTGGTCGGGCAGCCCGATGGTTCGCAACTGCTGCGCGCCGAAGACCGGGCGCCCATCGCTGAAGCCGAAGCGCTGGGTGTGCGGGTTGCCGAGGCGCTGCTGGCGCAGGGCGCCCAGGGCATCCTCGACGCCGTCTACGGTGAGGCCGATCCACAGTGAGCCGCTGGCGGTTGCTGCTGACGCGCCCGCAGGAAGAATGCGCGGCGCTGGCTGCGAGCCTGGCCGAGCAGGGCGTGCACAGCGCCAGCCTACCACTGCTGGCGATCGAACCCCTCGAAGAAACCCCCGAACAACGCAGCCTGCTGCTCGACCTCGACCGTTATTGCGCCGTGGTGGTGGTCAGCAAGCCCGCCGCGCGTCTCGGCCTGGAACGGCTCGACCGTTACTGGCCGCAACCACCGGCCCGTCAGGCCTGGTTCGCGGTGGGCGCGGCCACGGCGTCTATCCTCGATGACTATGGGTTGCGCGTGCACTACCCGGTCGAGGGCGACGACAGCGAGGCGCTGCTGGCGCTGCCGGCACTGGTCGAGGCGCTGAAGGTGCCCGAGCCGCGGGTGCTGATCCTGCGCGGCGAAGGTGGCCGGGAGTTTCTCGCCGAGCGCCTGCGCGGCCAAGGTGTCGTGGTGGATTATCTGGAACTCTACCGGCGTACCCTGCCGGCCTATGCGCCGGGCGAACCGCTGCGGCGGGTCCGTGCGGAGCGCCTGAATGGATTGCTGGTCAGCAGCGGACAAGGCCTCGAACACCTGCGGCGCCTGGCCGCCGAGGATTGGCCGGAACTGGCTGCGTTGCCGTTGTTCGTGCCCAGTGCGCGGGTCGCCGAGTTGGCCCGGCAGGCGGGTGCGCAACGGGTGATCGATTGCCGTGGCGCCAGCGCCGCGGCCTTGCTGGAGGCGCTCAGCGGCGCCGACGAAGAATAATTTCCGAGCGAAGGATGGACCTGTGAGCGAAGCCGTCACTCCCCAAGACACCCCGCAAAACACACCCGCCGAGCCGGCGCCCGCCAAGAGCGGCAATGGGCTCGCCGCCCTGGCCCTGCTGATCGGCATCGCCGGCCTGGGCGCCGGTGGCTGGGGCCTCTGGCAGGTCAAACAGTTGCAGGCCGTCGACCACGCCCGCTCGGCGCAGTTGGATGAAGCCCGTGGCCAGGCGCAGAGCCTGAAGCAGAGTGCGCAGGCGCTGTCGAAGCGCATCGATGGGCTGCCCAGCGCCGATGAACTGGAGGCTCGCCGCCGCCTGGTGGTGGAGCTGCAAGGTGACCAGCAGCAACTCGCCCAGCAACTCAAGCAGGTGCTGGGGCAGAGCCGCCAGCAATGGCGCCTGGCCGAAGCCGAGCACCTGCTGCGTCTCGCCAGTCTGCGCCTGTCCGCGCTGCAGGACGTGGAAAGTGCGACCCAACTGGTACAGGGCGCCGATGACATCCTGCGCGCACAGAACGATCCGGGTGCCTTCGCCGCGCGCGCGCAACTGGCGAAGAGCCTGGAAGCGCTGCGCAGCCTGCCGCAGCCGGACCGCACCGGGCTGTTCCTGCAACTGGGCGCCCTGCGCGATCAGGCGGCGCAATTGCAGCCGCTGGAGCCGACCTTCCAGGCCGGCCCGGTGCAGAGCGCCGGCACCGCCTGGGGCGATGGCAGCAACACCCTGGATCAATGGTGGGAGCGCATCTCGCGTTACGTGCGCATCGACTTCAACGCTGGCCAGGACATTCGCCCGCTGCTTTCCGGGCAGCAACTGACCCGTGTGCGCCTGGCCCTGAGCCTTGCCCTCGAACAGGCCCAATGGGCCGCGCTGAATGGCAAGCAGGAGGTCTACCAGCAGTCGCTCAAGCAGGCCCGGCAGATTCTCGGCGACTTCTTCAACGCCGAGCTGGCCGATAGCCGCGCCCTGGGGCTGCGCATCGACGAGTTGGCGCAGCAGCCGGTCAGCGTGCAGGCGCCCGACCTGGCGCCTGCCCTCAGCGCGCTGCAGGCCTACCTGGCGCGCCGTGATAGTGCCGCCGATCCGCAGGCCCAGCCGGTCGCGCCCGCGGCGCAGGAGAGCCGCCCATGAGCCGAGTCTATCTGCTGATCCTGGCCATGGTGCTGGCGGCCACCCTGGTCGGGCTGGCCATCGCCGAGCAGTCGGGCTATGTGCTGATCGCCTACAAGAGCTTCCGTTACGAATCCAGCCTGTGGACTTTCCTCGCGCTGCTGGCGCTGGCCTGGCTGGTCTATCTGGCCGTGCGTCTGCTGCTGCGCCTGCTCGGGGTGTCCGGGCGGGTGGTCAACCCCTGGTCGCGTTTCAACCGCCGGCGCCGTGCCGAGCTGGCCGAAACCCATGGTCAACGCGACCTTGCCGAAGGTCACTGGGCCCAGGCCTTGCGTCACCTGCGGCGTGCCGCCGAACTCGGCGAGCGCAGCCTGCCCAGCTACCTCGGCGCTGCCCGCGCGGCCAATGAACTGGGGCGCACCGACGAGTGCGACCAACTGCTCGACCGCGCGCAGGAACGTGAACCGGGCGCTGCCCTGGCCGTCGGACTGACCCGCGCGCAACTGCTGATCAATCGCGGCGCCTTCGAGCCGGCCCGTGAGGTGCTGGTCAAGCTGCACGAGGAGCATCCGCGCCATCCGACGGTGCTGCGCCTGTTGCAGCAACTGTATGTCAGCCTGCATGAGTGGAGCGCGCTCCTCGCCTTGCTGCCTGAGCTGCGCAAAGAGCGGGTGCTGGCCAACGCCCAGCTCAGCGACCTGGAGCGCCGTGCCTGGGGCGCCGCCCTGGAGAAGGCCGGCGAGCAAGGCCTGGGGCAGGGGGAGGCGGCGTTGCAGCCGCTGAGTCAGACCTGGAACAACCTGCCCTCCGCGTTGCGTGGGCAGCCGCTGCTGGTGGCCGAGTACGCCCGCCAGTTGCTGCGCCTGGGCGCTCCGCAGGAGGCCGAGCAGGTGCTGCGTCAGGCCCTGAGGGACGACTACGACGAGCGGCTGGTGCTGCTCTACGGGCAGGCGCGGGGCAGCGATCCGGCGCGTCAGTTGCAGACCGCCGAAGGTTGGCTGAAGAAGCGCCCCGACGATGCCGGCTTGCTGCTCACCCTGGGCCGCCTGTGCCTGGCCGACAAGCTCTGGGGCAAGGCGCGCGAATACCTGGAGGCCAGCCTCGGTCGCCAGCGCAGCGCCGAGACCTGCGCCGAACTGGCCCGTCTGTTGGCGCATCTGGGCGAAGTGGAGCGCAGCAACAAACTCTTCCAGGAGGGACTCAGCCTCCTCGCCGCGCAGCCGCAGCCGCCGCTCAAGGCCTAGCCTCATCGGCGATGCCAACGGCGCCTGCGGGCGCCGTTTTTCATGGGCTCGCCAACCTCCTTACGGCTGCTCCCCGTGGTAGCTGATGCGGTAGACCGCGCCGGCGAGATCGTCGCTGACCAGCAGCGAGCCATCGTCGGCGACCAGCACATCGGCCGGCCGGCCGAGCACCTGTTCGCCGGGTTGCAGCCAGCCTTCGGCGAAGATGCTCTGGCGCTTCAGCGAGCCGTCGGCGTTCAACTGCACGCGCACCACGCGGTAGCCTACCTTGTGGCTTCGGTTCCATGAGCCGTGCTCGGCGATGAACAGGTTGCCGCGATACTCGGCGGGGAATTGCCTGCCGTTGTAGAAGCGCAGGCCGAGGGCGGCGACGTGGGCGCCGAGTTTGGCCACCGGGGCAACGAAGTCGCTGCACGGGCGCGCGGCGAACTGCGGATCGGCGATGTCGCCGGCATGGCAATCCGGGTATCCGAAGTCCTGCCCCGGCCGGCTCAGGCGGTTGAGTTCATCGCTGGGCTGGTCATCACCGAGCATGTCGCGGCCGTTGTCGGTGAACCAGAGTTCGCCGCTGTCCGGGTTCCAGTCGAAGCCGACACTGTTGCGGATGCCCCGGGCCACCACCTCGCGGCCACTGCCGTCGGCGTTCATGCGCTGCAGGTTGGCGTAGCGCTGAGGGTCCGGCCGGCAGATGTTGCAGGGAGCGCCCACCGGTACGTAGAGCTTGCCATCCGGGCCGAAGGCGATGAATTTCCAGCCGTGGGCGAAGTCGCCAGGGAACTCGACGGCGAGCGGTTCCGGCTGGGGCGGGGCGTCCAGATGCGTCTCGATGTCGCGCAGCACCAGGATGCGGCTGACCGCCGAGACGTACAGGTCGCCATTGTGAAAGGCCACGCCGACCGGCAGTTGCAAGCCGCTGGCAATCACCCGCGGGCGTGTCTCGCCGGGGCTCAGGGCGTAGACCCGGCCCGCCTGGTTGCTGCCGACGAACAGGGTGCCACGCGCGCCCAGGGCCATGGCGCGGGCATTGGGCAACTGGTCGCTGAGCAGCTCGATGCGGAAGCCGTCCGGTACTTTCAACTGGGCCAGTGCCGGGCCGGCGATGGCGGGCGGCAGGGGCGCCAGAAACAGCGCGGCGAGCATGACGAGGAGGCGACGCATGGTAGGGATTCCCGGATGGCTGTCCCGGGGAGTCTAGCCCGCCGCCTTGAAAGGCCCGCGCCCTTTCCTCTACCGTAGCGGCCTTCTCGCCTCAGCGCTGCCATCCGGAGCCACCATGAACCTGGCCAGCCCACGTTCCCTGTTCTTCCTCGCCTTCCTCGCCTGCGCCGCCATGCTGGGCAGCGGCTTCTACCTGCAGTACGTGATCGGCCTCGAACCCTGCCCGCTGTGCATCCTGCAGCGCATCTTCTTCGCCGGCGCCGGGCTTTTCGCCCTGATCGCCGCCCTCCACGGTCGAGGCCGCCGCGCTTACTCGCTGCTGATCCTGCTCAGTTCGCTGGCCGGCGCCGGCACCGCCGGCCGGCAGATCTGGCTGCAGACGCTGCCGGCGGACCAGTTGCCGGCCTGCCTGCCGCCGCTGGATTACATGATGCAGACCATGCCCTACGCGGATGTCCTCTGGACCATGTTCCATGGCTCCGCTGACTGCGCCGAAGTGAACTGGACCCTGCTCAGCCTGAGCATTCCGGAATGGAGTCTGCTGGCTTTCGTTGCCTTCAGCCTCTTCGCGCTCATCCAATTCTTCCGCCGCGGCTGATTGCCGCGCCCGCACGGGCTTGTGACGGGCCGCGGAGTCAATGAAACCGCGGCCCACCTATTAAACGCTCGTATGAATTTTCCTCCAGTGGCGTCTTGATGCCGCTATGCCACGGGCATACTCTGATCTTCCGCTCCGCCGGGAAACCGCCAGAATTAAGAAAAGTTTCCGGCTGACATCCGCATTCGACAAAAAATTGTCCCGACGCGGATGCGCTGGGACAGCGACGAGGGAAGCGAGGACAACATGCTCGAGAGCTGCCGTAATGCCCAGGAACGTTGGGGAGGCGTGCACCAGTTGATCGATCGCTGGCTGCATGATCGTCAGGATCTGATCCATTCCTTCGACTCGCTCAACGGGCCTCAAGCACCCAAGATCAATGGCGAGGATCTGCAGAACTTCTGTCAGAGACTGCTCGACTACATGTCGGCCGGGCATTTCGAGGTCTACGAACAGCTGATGGGCGAGGCCCAGGCGTTCGGTGACGCTCGCGGCCTGGAACTGGCCAAGCAGATCTATCCGCGTCTGGAAGCCATCACCGCCGCCGCACTCAATTTCAATGACCGTTGCGAAAACGGCGACTGCCGCGAAGGCACCTGCCTGACCAGCGAGTTGAAACAGCTACGGCAGCAACTGCACGAGCGCTTCGAGCTGGAAGACTGCCTGATCGAAGTGCTGCACACCGCGCACGAACAGCGGGCACTCACCGCCTGAGTTCCGTCGTGGGCCGAACGGGGCGCGAACCTTTGCCGGGACGCGCCTTTTTCATGTTCAGCGACTGCCCAGCAATTCGATCTCGAATACCAGCGCCGCGTAGGGTGGGATGACCCCGCCAGCCCCCTGTGCGCCATATGCCTGCGCCGAGGGGATCACCACTCGCCATTTGGCGCCGACCGGCATTGCTGCCAGGGCGGTGCGCCAGCCGGGAATGACCGCGTCCAGGCGGAACCACTGCGGCTTGTCGCTGGCGTCGAAGGGCGTGCCGTCGGCGAGTTGTCCGGCGTAGCTCACCTGTACTTCGCGGGCGTTGGGAGCGATCGCGCCATGCCCGCTGCGCAACTCGCTCACCAATACCCCGCCGTTCAGTTCGTGCACGCCAAAACGGGCTTTTTCCCGGACCAGGAAACGACGCTCGGCGACGCGCGCGGCATCCTCGCTGGAGGCCTGTTCATTCTGTTGCTGCACCTGTCGCTCGTGGGCGGCGAGCAGCGCATCGATGCGCTCGCGCGGCAACGCCAGCGCCTCGCCGCGATAGCCCTGGCGCAGGCCTTCGAGCAGGTCCGGCAGGGCTCCGGGCGGGACTTCCTGCTGCAGCCGCTGGCCGAGACTGACGCCGATGCTGTAGGCGGTTTCATCCTGTGGTGCCGCGGCGGCCGCCAGTGGGCCGCAACACAGCAGAGCGAAAAGCAGGTGCCGGGACATGGTTTTTCTCATGCGCAAAGTGCTGGCGATTATGCCTGCCGCGGGCTGCAGCTCAATCAGGGCGTTGGCGAGAGTGCCTGCGCGGGACTAGTATGGGCGCAACCACGTCCGCCAGGAGGCACGTCATGTCGGCCAACAAGAAACCCGTCACCACCCCTTTGCATCTGCTGCAGCAACTTTCCCATAGTCTGATCGAGCACCTCGATTCCGCCTGCAAACAAGCGCTGGTCGATTCCGAGAAGCTCCATGCCAAGCTGGAGAAGCAACGCGCCAAGGCGCAGGACAAGCTGCACAAGGCGCGCACCAAGCTGCAGGAAGCGGGCAAGGCCGGCAAGGCCAAGGCGCAAGCCAAGGCCAAGGCCAGCATCGGTGAACTGGAAGAAGTGCTGGAGACGCTGAAGAATCGTCAGGCGGAGACCCGTACCTACATCGCCAATCTCAAGCGCGACGTCCAGGAGAGCCTGAAGCTGGCCCAGGGCGTCAGCAAGGTGAAAGAGGCAGTCAGCAAATCGCTGGCTTCGCGCAGCAGCGTCGCCGCCGCCAAGCCGGTGGCCGCCAAAGCCGTTGCCGCGAAACCCGCTGCCAAGCCTGCCGCCAGAACCGTGGCCGCGAAGCCTGCCGCCAAAGCTGCCGCCGCGAAGCCGGTAGCCAAGCCTGCCGCCAAAGCCGTGGCCGCGAAGCCGGCAGCCAAGCCTGCCGCCAAAGCCGTTGCCGCGAAACCGGCAGCCAAGCCTGCGGCCAAAGCCGTCGCCGCGAAACCGGCAGCCAAGCCTGCCGCCAAAGCCGTTACCGCGAAACCGGCAGCCAAGCCTGCCGCTAAAGCCGTTACCGCGAAGCCGGCCGCCAAGCCTGCGGCCAAAGCCGTTGCCGCGAAACCGGCAGCCAAGCCAGCCGCCAAAGCCGCTGCAGTGAAACCCGCTGCCAAGCCTGCCGCTAAGGCTGTAGCCGCGAAACCGGCCGCTGCCAAACCGGCCGCGAAGCCTGCGGCGGCCAAGCCTGCTGCTCCGGCTGCAGCGCCTGTTGCCAAGCCTGCCGTGCCGGCCGCCCCGGCCGCCGCCAGCAGCACCCCGGCAGCGGCAGCTCCTGCCACGCCGGCAGCCCCGACGCCGAGCAGCGCGTCCTAAGGCTGCTTTCTGTGAGTCACCGCGATGCGCAGCTCTAGCAGCGCATCGCGGTGCTGCTCCGCGGCAGCGCCTGCACAACCTTGCAGCCAGGCATCGAGGTCATCGCCGCTCCCGCTCGTCCAGTTCCTTCCGGCATCCGCCAGCCGCTCCAGCAGTAGCCGCTCCGCGCGCAACTCCAGCGCCTTGACGGATTCCCGCAGCTCCGCCACCCGCTGATCCAGCCGCGCCTGTGCGCGCCATTGCTGGCGCAGCGCACGCAGTGGCATCACCAACTCCTCTCGCAGGGGCCTGGCCAGTTCTCGCAGCTCCGCCAGGTGCTGCGCATCGCAGGCTATGCCACGCCAGCCGAACCAGGCGCCAGCCAGCAGCAGGCAGACATCCGCACCGGCGTCCTGCAACGCCAGACAGGCCGGTTCGACGCCGGGCCGCGCATACAGATCGAGAGCAAACGACCAGACATCTTCCGACATAAGGCTCCCACAGCGATTGATGGGCGAAGCTGATAAACTCCGCCGCCATGATTCGACTACAAAATCTTACGCTACAGCGTGGCCCCCAGCGCCTGCTGGAAGACGCTGAACTGACCCTGCACACTGGCCAGAAAGTCGGCCTGATCGGCGCCAATGGCGCAGGCAAATCCAGTCTGTTCGCCTTGCTGCGCGGCCAGCTCGGCCAGGACGCCGGTGACTGCCAGATTCCGCCCGACTGGCGTATCGCGCACATGCGCCAGGAGGTGGACACGCTCGACCGCCTGGCCGTGGACTACGTCCTCGATGGCGATGTGCACCTGCGCCAGATCCAGGCGCAACTGGCTATCGCCGAGCAGCAGCATGATGGCACCGCCCTGGCGCGCCTGCATAGCGAGCTGGACAACGCCGACGGCTATACCGCCGATGCGCGCGCGCGCAAGTTGCTCGCCGGCCTTGGCTTCAGCGCCGAGCAGATGGAACGCCGCGTCGGCGATTTCTCCGGTGGCTGGCGGATGCGCCTGAACCTCGCCCAGGCGTTGATGTGCCCATCGGACTTGCTGCTGCTCGACGAGCCGACCAACCACCTGGACCTCGACGCCATCCTCTGGCTCGAAGAGTGGCTGAAAGGCTATCCGGGCACTCTGGTGCTCATCTCCCACGACCGCGATTTCCTCGATGCCGTGGTCGACAATGTGGTGCACCTCGACCAGCGCAAGCTGACCCTCTATCGCGGCGGCTACTCGGCCTTCGAACGCACCCGTGCCGAACGCCTGGCGCAGCAGCAGCAGGCCTACGAGAAGCAGCAGGCCCAGCGCGCGCACATGGAAAAGTACATCGCTCGCTTCAAGGCCCAGGCGACCAAGGCACGCCAGGCGCAGAGCCGCATCAAGGCCCTGGAGCGTCTGGAAGAGCTGGCCCCGGCCCACGTTGACTCGCCCTTCGACTTCAGCTTCCGCGAGTCGGAGAAAATTTCCAGCCCCTTGCTCGACCTCTCCGAGGCACGCCTGGGCTATGGCGACAAGACCGTGCTGGAGAAGGTCAAGCTGCAACTCGTGCCGGGCGCGCGCATTGGCCTGCTGGGCCCCAACGGCGCCGGCAAGTCGACCCTGATCAAGACGCTGTCCGGCGATCTACCGCTGCTCGCCGGCCATCTGGCGCGCGGCGAGAACCTCGCCATTGGCTACTTTGCCCAGCACCAGCTCGACTCGCTGGATGCCAAGGCCAGCCCGCTGCTGCATTTGCAACGCATTGCCCCGACCGAGCGCGAGCAGACCCTGCGCGACTTCCTCGGTGGCTTCGATTTCCGTGGCGCGCGCTGCGACGAGCCGGTGTTGAATTTCTCCGGTGGCGAAAAGGCTCGCCTGGCGCTGGCGTTGATCGCCTGGCAGAAACCCAACCTGCTGCTGCTCGACGAACCGACCAACCACCTCGACCTGGAAATGCGCCTGGCCCTGACCATGGCCCTGCAGGAGTTCTCCGGAGCCGTGGTGGTGGTGTCCCACGATCGCCACCTGCTCAAGAGCACCACCGACGAATTCCTGCTGGTGGCGGATGGCCGAGTGCAGAACTTCGATGGCGATCTCGACGACTACGCCCGCTGGCTGGTGGACTTCCGCGCCCGCCAGGCGCCGGTGACGCCAGCCGCGACGGGTGCCGAGAAGACCGATAAGCGTGCGCAGCGCCAGGCTGCCGCGGCATTGCGTCAGCAATTGGCGCCGCACAAGCGTGAGGCCGACAAGCTGGAGAAGGAACTCGGCGGCATTCACGACAAGCTCGCCGGGCTCGAAGAGCGCCTCGGCGACAGTGCGCTCTACGAGGCCGCGCGCAAGGATGAACTGCGTGACCTGCTGGCTCAGCAGGCAGCCCTCAAGGCGCGCGAGAGCGAGGTCGAAGAGGCCTGGCTGGTGGCCCTGGAATCCCTGGAAACCTTGCAGGCACAGCTGGAGGCCAGCGAGTGATGAGTGAGTTCCCGCTGCTGATCGCCTGGAGCGACCCGCTGCTGCGTGGCTTGCAGATCATTCTCATCCTGCTGCTCGCCTGGGGGCTGCAGCGCATGGTCGCCCGCTGCCTGAACGGCCTGGCGCAACGCTACCCGATTCCCCATGAGCTGTTGCTGCCGCTGCGTGGCGGGCTGCGCTGGCTGATCATGGGCTCGGCGCTGATGATGGTGCTGGAGCGCCTGGGTGTCTCCGCCGAGGTGCTGTGGACTGCGCTGACCGGCTTCGTGGCGGTCGCCGCGGTGGCCTTCTTCGCCATCTGGAGCGTGCTCTCCAACCTGTTCTGCGCGGTGCTGATCTTCACTGTCGGCCCGTTCCGCCTGGGCGATCTGGTCGAGGTCATCGACTCGGCCGACAAACCGGGAGTGAAGGGGAGAGTGATCGCCATCAACCTGCTCTACACCACGCTCGAGGATCAAGTCGAGGAAGGCCAGCCGGCAGCGCTGCTGCAGGTGCCCAACAGCCTGTTCTTCCAGAAGGCCATCCGTCGCTGGCGTGGTCCGAACCTGCCCGCGGGGCAATGACCTTCCCACTGCACTTTGATCGGACAACCTCCTATGGAATGGCTCGCGAATCCTGAAATCTGGGTTGCATTTCTGACCCTGACCGCCCTGGAAATCGTCCTCGGCATCGACAACATCATCTTCATATCCATCCTCGTCAGCCGCTTGCCGCAGGCGCAGCAGCCGAATGCGCGTTTCTTCGGCCTGGCACTGGCGATGGGGACGCGCATCCTCCTGCTGCTGTCGATCACCTGGGTGATGCGTCTCACCGCCGATCTCTTCGTGGTCTTCGGCCAGGGGATTTCCGGGCGTGACCTGATCCTCTTCTTCGGTGGTCTGTTCCTGCTGTTCAAGAGCACCATGGAGATCTACCACAGCCTCGAAGGCGCCGAGGAAGGCGAGCAGGGCACCGGCAAGAGCCGCGGCTTCCTGGCGGTGATCGTGCAGATCGCGATCATCGACATCATCTTCTCCCTGGACTCGGTGATCACCGCGGTGGGCCTGGTGCAGAACCTGCCGGTGATGATCGCCGCGATCATCATCTCGGTCGGCGTCATGATGCTGGCCGCCGGCACCATCAGCGACTTCATCGACAAGCACCCGTCGCTGAAGATGCTCGCCCTGTCGTTCCTCATCGTGGTGGGCACGGTGTTGATCGCCGAGGCCTTCGAGGTGCATGTGCCGAAGGGCTACGTCTACTTCGCCATGGCCTTCTCTCTGGCCGTGGAAGCGCTGAACATCCGCTTGCGCGGTGCCTTGGCGCGCAAGCGCGGCGAGGAGCCGGTGAAGTTGCGCAAGGACCTGCCGAGCTGATGCTTCCGGCATGAAACAGCCCGGCCTGGTGCCGGGCTTTTTCATGTGTGGCCGTGGGGCGGCGGCAGGGACGTCGGCTGATGCTGGGCGCCATCCTCCGAGTAGGGCACACTGAGGCCTCCCTTACCGAATGTTGCGGCGCCAACGGGCGCCCCGCCGAGGTTTTCCTATGCTCGCCAGTACCTGGTTCGCCTTCTTCATCGCCTGCTGGATCATCAGCCTGTCGCCCGGTGCCGGCGCCATCGCATCAATGTCCTGCGGTCTGCAGTACGGTTTCCTGCGCGGCTACTGGAACGCCCTGGGGCTGCAGATCGGCCTGGCCCTGCAGATCGCCATCGTCGCGGCGGGCGTTGGCGCGCTGCTGGCGACCTCGGCGCTGGCCTTCAGCCTGATCAAGTGGTTCGGCGTGCTTTACCTGGTCTACCTGGCCTGGCGGCAGTGGACGGCGGCGCCGCAGGCACTGTCGGCGAGCGCCGAGCGCCCCATCGGCCGACCGCTGAGCCTGGTGCTGCGCGGCTTCCTGGTCAATTCGAGCAACCCCAAGGCGGTGGTCTTCATGCTCGCGGTGCTGCCGCAGTTCATCGACCCCCATCAGCCGCTGCTGGCGCAGTACCTGATCATGGGCATCACCATGATCTGCGTCGACCTGATCGTCATGGCCGGCTACACCGGCCTTGCCGCACGCGTGCTGCGCGCGCTGCGTTCGCCGCGCCAGCAAACGCTGATGAATCGCACCTTCGCGACCCTGTTCGTGGGCGCCGCCGCGCTGCTGGCAACGGTGCGTCGCGCGCCGCTCTGAAGCGAGCGTCGTTTACGGCAAGAGTCTTTTTCCTTGCATCGGGGGAAGCACGCGGTAACAATTGGAATCTCATCCATTCTCATTTGCTTTCGCCATGCGCCCCTCAAAACTGCTTGTCTGGCTGTTGCCACTGTTCGGTGCGTTCAGCCTAGGAGCTTTTGCCGACACGGCTGTCGATCCCTCCCAAGCGCTACACCTGCTCAGCTACCTCGCGGCGGACTACCCGCCCACCGTGGCGGACGGCAACATCGTCGACCCCGGTGAATACAAGGAGCAGGTCGAGTTCGTCGGCAATCTGCAGGGCCTTCTCCTGGCCCTGCCGGCGAATGCCGCACGCGCTGATCTGGAACGCGAGGCCCTGACCCTGAAACAGGCGATCGAGCAGCGCCAATCCGGCAAGCAGGTGGCCCAGCAGGCACGTCATCTGGAAGCGCGCATCGCCGATGTCTATCAGGTCGTGCAGACGCCTTCGATCACCCCGGACCCGGCGCGGGCGGCGCCGATCTTCGCCCAGCAGTGCTCGATCTGCCACGGCCAGGCCGGCAAGGGCGACGGCCCCGCGGGCATCGGCCTGCAACCGCCACCGGCCAACCTGACCGATCGTGCGCGCCTGGATCACCTGAGCCTCTACGACCTGCGCAACGTCGTCACCCTGGGGGTCGGCGGCACCGACATGCCGGCCTTCGGCGACCAGCTCGACGAGCGTCAGCGCTGGGACATGGCCGCCTATATCGCCAGCCTGAGCGCTGGCGAGGCCTCGGCAGACCCGGCCCAGCGTTACCCATTGGCGACCCTGGCGACCCAGACCCCGGCCGAGGTGGCCGAGCACGATGGCGTCGCGGCGGCGGAGAGCTTCCGCGCCCTGCGTGCCCATCCACCGCTGGAGCAGCGTGGCCCCGGCCAGTTGATCGACTACACCGCGGCAACCCTCGACAAGAGCTTCGCGGTGTACCGCGCGGGCGACCATGACCAGGCTTACGACCTCTCGGTCGCCGCCTACCTGGAAGGCTTCGAGCTGGTGGAAAGCTCGCTGGACAACGTCGATGCCGCCCTGCGCAAGGCCACCGAAAAGGAACTCATGGCCTACCGCCAGACGCTGCGTGACGGTCTGCCGGAAGCGCAGGTAGCGCAGCAACTGGCGTTGGCCAAGGCCAAGCTGGGCGACGCCGCCAAGGCCCTCAGCGGCGACTCCCTGAGCACTACCATCAGCTTCATCTCGGCGCTGTTGATCCTGCTGCGCGAAGGGGTGGAAGCCATCCTGGTACTGGCTGCGGTGCTGGCGTTCCTGCGCAATACCGGCCAGGAAAAGGCTATCCGTGGCGTGCACGTCGGCTGGGGCCTGGCGTTCGTCGCCGGCTTCGCCACCTGGGCCGTGGCCGCCTATGCGATCAACATCGGCGGCGCCCAGCGAGAACTCATGGAAGGCTTCACCTCGCTGTTCGCCTGCGTGATGGTGCTCTGGCTCGGCGTGTGGATGCATGACCGTCGCCACGCGGCCGCCTGGCAGGACTACATCCGCAGCAGCCTGGTCGGCGGCGGCGGTCGTTTCGGTTTCGCCGTGCTGGCGTTCTTCTCCGTCTACCGTGAGCTGTTCGAAGTCATTCTGTTCTACGAAACCCTCTGGCTGCAGGCTGGCCCGGCCGGGCACAGCGCCGTGCTCACCGGCGCCGCGAGCGCCGTGGTGCTGCTGGTGGGGCTGGCCTGGATCATCCTGCGTGGCTCGGCCAAGCTGCCGCTGGGGCTGTTCTTCAGCATCAACGCCGCGTTGCTCTGCGCGCTGTCGGTAGTGTTCGCCGGACATGGCGTGGTGGCGCTGCAGGAAGCCGGCATCATCGGCACCCGGCCGGTGCCCTTCTTCGACTTCGACTGGCTCGGCATCAAGGCCGATGCCTACTCGCTGTCGGCACAGGCCCTGGCGTTGCTGGCGGTTGCCGTGCTGTACGGCCGTAGCCGCCTGGCCGAGCGCCGCAAGGTGGCGGCCGACGCCGCTGCCTGAGCGGGCAGGCGCTAATCGACGACGGCCAGTGCGATACTGGCCGTCGTCGTTTTCGAGGAGTCCATTGTCATGCGTATCTGGATCGACGCCGACGCCTGCCCGCGTGCGGCCAAGGAGTTGGTGGTCAAGTTCGCCCACAAGCGCCAATTGGAAGTCTGGCTGGTGGCCGGGCAATCCCAGGTCAAGCCGCCGTTCGCCTGGGTGCGGCTGATCGTCGTGGAAAGTGGCCTGGACGCTGCCGATGACTATCTGGTGGAGCAGGCCGAGCCGGGCGACCTGGTGATCTGCAGTGACGTGCCGCTGGCCGATCGGCTGGTGAAGAAGGGTGTGGATGCCCTTGACCCGCGTGGTCGGGAATTCGACACGAAGAACATGGGGGAACGCCTGGCGGTACGCAATCTGCTCACCGATCTGCGTGACCAGGGCCAGATGGGCGGTGGCCAGGCGCCGTATGGCGAGAAGGACAAGCAGGCCTTCGCCAACGCCCTGGACCGTCTGTTGACGCGCCTGATGCGTGAGGCGCAAACGCGCAAGGCGTGAAGCGCGGGGCGCGGTGCGTTTCAGCCCGCGCCCCTGGTGCCGGGCTCAGGCGAGTTCGAGTACCCGGTCGACCAACTTGTTGATGCCGCTGGCCGCCTCGGCAATGGATTGCGCGAGCATGTAGGCGGGGGTGCTGACCAGCTTGTGGTGGTGATCTTCAACGATCTCGTCCACCGTGCAGTCGACGTGCTTGGCGCCCATGCGGGTCAGCACAGCGGCGGTCTCCGCATCGTTGCCGATGGTGCACTCGATGCCCGCTCCGTAGATCCGTGGCGCCATCGATGGGGCGATGCAGATCAGCCCGATCGGCTTGTGCGCGGCGGCGAAGGCTTTGGCCAGGGCGAGGACGTCCGGCTGCACTTCGCACTGCTCGCCGCGGAAGGCGAAATCACTGAGATTCTTCGCCGCGCCGAAGCCACCGGGCACGATGAGCGCGTCGAAGTCTTCGACACGGGCTTCGCGCACATCTTTCACCGCGCCCCGCGCGATGCGCGCGGATTCCACCAGCACATTGCGGCTCTCTGGCATTTCCGCGCCACTCAGGTGATTGAGCACATGATGCTGGGCGATGTTCGGGGCGAAGCACTGGACCTGGGCGCCGCGCTGGTCGAGGCGCAGCAGGGTGATGACGCTTTCATGGACTTCGGCGCCGTCGAAGACGCCGCAACCGGAAAGGATGACGGCAACTTTCTTGTGCATGGAATGGCTCCTGGTTCGGGGCTGGCCAGCGGGCGGCGGGTGTCGCCATACGCCGGCCGGGTTGTCTCCGGCGGCCGTTGTCCCCTGGCACTGAAGGACTGGGATCGGTAGACCGGGCCTGCCCATAAGCATAACGACTCGGTCGCGCCATGGACTACATCCCCATTGACTTCCTGCTGCTCGGGATGGCGCGCCTCGTGGGCCTGGCAGTGGCGGCCTGGAGCCTTTGCTCGTTGCTGGGTTGCAGCCTGCTCAGCTTGCTGGCGCCGCAGCGAGTGGCAGGCGCCAGTCGCCCGATCAGCCGCCGTTGCGGCCGTACTTGATGCGCCGGCGCAGCCACAGCAGCAGGCCTACGACAACCAGGCCGCCGAGGACGAGCAGTTCGTATTTCTTGATATTGCCGAGAATGCTCTCCATCACGCTGCCGAAGTAGTACGCGGCGCAGCCGAGCGCGGTGGCCCAGACGATGGCGCCCAGGCCATTGAGGAGTAGGTAGCGGCGCGGCGGGTAGCCGGACAGGCCGATGGCCACCGGCATCACCGTGCGGAGTCCGTAGACGAAGCGGAAGCTCAGCACCCACAGGTCCGGATGCCGGCGTACCTGCTCCAGGGCGCGGTCGCCGAGCTTTTGCCAGCGCGGTCTGCGCGCGAGCATTTTGCGTCCGTGGCGGCGGCCCATGAAGTACCAGAGCTGGTCGCCGGCATAGCTGCCGAGGAAGGCTACGGCGATCACGTATTCCAGCTGCATGTAGCCGCGGAAGGCAAGGAAGCCGGCCAGTACCAGAATGGTTTCGCCCTCGAAAAATGTTCCGAGGAACAGAGCGAGATAGCCGAAATCCTGCAGGAATTGTTGAAGCATTATCGAGGCAACGCAGCAAAATGAACGCGCAGCCTAACCCGGTTGTCGTTCCGGGGGAAGGCACCCTTCCCGGCGAAGATGGCCCATCAATGGCCCCGGCCGCCTACTTTAGTCGTATCCTGCGGTATAGCGCCGCTGCGACCGGTTGCCGCGACCTTGGGTCACTGTCACCCCTTGTTACCAATCGGTCATAATCCAGGTCTATAACTGTCACACTGTGCCTGTTTTCCGGGCCCTGGAGTACGCCGTGAGTTTCATTTCCGCCGAACGCGCCTTCCCCTTCACCCGCCTGCGCCGCAATCGCCGTGACGAGTTCTCCCGGCGCCTGGTGCGCGAGAACGTGCTGACCGTGGATGACCTGATCCTTCCGGTGTTCGTCCTCGACGGCAAGAACCAGCGCGAAAGCGTGGCGTCGATGCCGGGCGTCGAGCGCCTGTCGATCGACCTGCTGCTGAAAGAGGCCGAGGAGCTGGTGGCTCTGGGGATTCCCGCCCTGGCGCTGTTCCCGGTGACGCCGGTGGAGAAGAAGTCCCTCGACGGCGCCGAAGCCTACAATCCGGACGGCATCGCCCAGCGCGCCACCCGTGCCCTGCGCGAGCGTTTCCCGGAGCTGGGCATCATCACCGACGTGGCCCTCGACCCCTTCACCAGCCACGGCCAGGATGGCATCCTCGACGAGCATGGCTACGTGATGAACGACGAGTCGATCGACGTGCTGGTCAAGCAGGCGCTGTCCCATGCCGAGGCCGGCGCCCAGGTGGTGGCCCCGTCGGACATGATGGACGGGCGTGTCGGCGCGATCCGCGAGGCACTGGAGTCCACCGGGCATACCAACGTCCGTATCATGGCTTACTCGGCCAAGTACGCCAGCGCCTACTATGGTCCGTTCCGCGATGCGGTCGGTTCGGCGTCCAACCTCGGCAAAGGCAGCAAGGCCACCTACCAGATGGACCCGGCCAACAGCGACGAAGCCCTGCATGAAATCGCCGCCGACCTTGCCGAAGGCGCCGACATGATCATGGTCAAGCCGGGCATGCCCTACCTGGATATCGTCCGTCGGGCCAAGGATGAGTTCCGCGCGCCGACCTTTGTCTATCAGGTCAGTGGCGAATACGCGATGCACATGGCGGCCATCCAGAACGGCTGGCTGAGCGAGGCGGTGATCCTCGAATCGCTGCTGGCCTTCAAGCGCGCCGGCGCCGATGGCATCCTCACCTACTTCGCCAAACGTGCGGCAGAACAATTGAAAAGGGGCGGCTGAGGCCCCGCGACGAGACTTGCGATGAATACTGAAGGCCAAAGTGCAACCGATCTGCTCGAAACCGAAGTGACCGTCATCGAGACCCCGGCCCCCGCCGACATCATCGAGGTCGCTCTGGAAGTTCCCGCCGCGCCGGCGGTCAACGTCGACGACAGCGCCCTCTACATTCATCGCGAGCTGTCGCAATTGCAGTTCAACATCCGCGTGCTGGAGCAGGCGCTGGATGAGTCCTACCCGCTGCTGGAACGCCTGAAGTTCCTGCTGATCTTCTCCAGCAACCTCGATGAGTTCTTCGAAATCCGCGTCGCCGGGCTGAAGAAGCAGATCGCCTTCGCCCGTGAGCAGGCCGGTGCCGACGGCATGCTGCCGCATCAGGCGCTGGCGCGGATCAGCGATCAAGTGCACGAACAGGTCGCCCGCCAGTACAGCATCCTCAACGATGTGCTGCTGCCGGAACTGGCCAAGCACGGCGTGCGCTTCATCCGTCGGCGCTACTGGACGCCGAAGATCAAGGCCTGGGTACGGCGCTTCTTCCGCGACGAGATCGCCCCAATCATCACCCCGATCGGCCTCGATCCGACCCACCCGTTCCCGCTGCTGGTGAACAAGAGTCTGAACTTCGTGGTCGAGCTGGAGGGGATGGACGCCTTCGGTCGCGACTCGGGCCTGGCGATCATCCCGGCGCCGCGTTCGCTGCCGCGGATCATTCGCCTGCCGGAGGATGTCGCCGGTGAGGGCGACAACTATGTCTTCCTCTCCTCGATGATCCATGCCCACGCCGACGACCTGTTCGCCGGCATGAAGGTGAAGGGCTGCTACCAGTTCCGCCTGACCCGTAACGCCGACCTCTCGGTGGACGCCGAGGATGTCGAGGACCTGGCGCGGGCGCTGCGTGGCGAGTTGTTCTCGCGGCGCTACGGTGATGCCGTGCGTCTCGAAGTGGTGGATACCTGCCCGCGCCACCTGACCAATTACCTGCTGAAGCAGTTCGGTCTTTCCGAGAACGAGCTGTACAACGTCAGCGGTCCGGTCAACCTGACGCGCCTGTTCAGCGTCACAGGCCTGGCCAGCCATCCCGAATTGCAGAACCCGCCGTTCACCCCGACCATTCCCAAGCTGCTGCAGAAGAAGGAAAACCTCTTCAACGTGCTGGGCAAGCTCGACGTGCTGCTGTTGCACCCGTTCGAGTCCTTCACGCCGGTGATCGACCTGCTGCGCCAGGCCGCCAAGGACCCCAACGTCCTGGCCATCAAGCAGACCCTGTACCGTTCGGGGGCCAACTCGGAAATCGTCGATGCGCTGGTCGAGGCGGCACGCAATGGCAAGGAAGTCACCGCGGTGATCGAGCTGCGCGCGCGCTTCGACGAAGAATCCAACCTGCAACTGGCCAGCCGCCTGCAACAGGCAGGCGCGGTGGTGATCTACGGCGTGGTCGGCTTCAAGACCCACGCCAAGATGATGCTCATCCTCCGTCGCGAGGATGGCGAGCTGCGCCGCTACGCGCACCTGGGGACCGGCAACTACCACGCCGGCAACGCCCGGCTGTACACCGACTACAGCCTGCTGACCGCCGATGTGGCGCTGTGCGAGGACCTGCACAAGCTGTTCAACCAGCTGATCGGCATGGGCAAGACCCTGCGCATGAAGAAGCTCCTGCACGCGCCCTTCACCTTGAAGAAGAACCTGCTGGAGATGATCAACCGCGAGGCGGCCCAGGCCGCCGAGGGCAAGCCGGCGCACATCATGGCCAAGGTCAACGCCTTGACCGACCCCAAGGTCATCCGCGCGCTGTACAAGGCCAGTCAGGCCGGGGTGAAGATCGATCTGGTGGTGCGTGGCATGTGCTGCCTGCGCCCGGGCGTGCCCGGCGTATCGCACAACATCCAGGTGCGCTCCATCATCGGCCGTTTCCTCGAACACAGCCGCATCTACTACTTCCTCAACGGCGGCGACGAGAAGCTCTATCTCTCCAGCGCCGACTGGATGGAGCGCAACCTCGACATGCGCGTCGAGACCTGCTTCCCGGTCGAGGGCAAGAAACTGGTGCTGCGGGTCAAGAAGGAGCTCGAGCTCTACATGGCCGACAATACCCAGGCGTGGGTCCTGCAGTCCGACGGCAGCTATCAGCGGCTCGCGCCGACCGGCAACCAGAATGCCCGCAATGCCCAGGCGATGCTGCTTGAGCGGCTGTGCACGCCGGTGATCAATTCGCGCTGAGCCGCGATTCGCCAGCCCCAACGAAAAGGCCCTGCCGTCGATGCGGCAGGGCCTTTTTGCTTTGCCGGGGAGGCTTAGCTGACGCTTAGCTGATAACCGACCCGTTGCAGCCAGGAGGCTTCCTGCTCGAAGTCGGCCTGGGTCAGCGGATTGGCTTCCAGCCAGCCTTTCGGGAAGCGCACGTCCAGGTTCTTCGGCCCGGCCTTGAGCGTCACCCCGGGCATTTCCTGGGTGCCGCGGATGTGATGGAAGAGAATGGCGAAGCGCAGCACGATGCACAGGCGGATCAGCTTGTCGCCTTCCTCGCCCAGTTCGACGAAACGGTCCGCCGGGATGTTGCGCCTGTGGCCGCGGACCAGTAGCGCCAGCACCTGCTGGTCCTCACGGGAGAAGCCGGCCAGGTCGGAGTGCTCGATCAGATAGGCGCCATGCTTGTGGTAGTGGTAGTGCGCGATGTCCAGGCCCAGTTCGTGGACGCGCGCCGCCCAGCCCAGCAATTCGCGGTGCCAGTCGTCCTTCAGTTCCCAGGCGTCAGCCACTTCGTCCAGGGTCTTGAGCGCCTTGGCCTCGACCCGCGCGGCCTGGTCCAGGTCGACGTGATAGCGCTCGATCAGCGCGCTGATGGTGCGCTCGCGCACGTCCTCGTGCTGGTGACGGCCGAGCAGGTCATACAGCACGCCTTCGCGCAGCGCGCCTTCGGAATGGGTCAGTTGCTTCAGTTCGAGGGCATCGAACAGGGCTTCGACGATGGCCAGGCCGGCCGGGAAGATCGGCCGGCGGTCGGGCTTGATGCCGTCGAGGTCGAGCTTCTCCACTTCGCCGAGCTTCAGCACCTTGCGCTTGAGCCACGCCAGGCCCTCGGGGTTGATCTCGCCGTTGCCATGGCCGCCGGCCTGGATCGCCAGGCCGACCGAGCGGATGGTGCCGGAGGCGCCGACCGCCTCGTCCCAGCCGAGGCGGCGCAGGCTGTTTTCGATCGCCATCAGCTCCAGGCGCGCCGAGGTGTAGGCCTGGGCGTAGCGCGCCGGGGTGATCTTGCCGTCCTTGAAATAGCGCTGGGTGTAGCTGACGCAACCCATCTGCAGGCTTTCGCGCAGTTGCGACTCGAAGCGCTGGCCGATGATGAATTCGGTGCTGCCGCCGCCGATATCGGTCACCAGGCGGCGCCCGGCGGTGTCCGGCAGGGTGTGCGACACGCCCAGATAGATGAGGCGGGCCTCTTCACGACCGGAGATGACTTCCACCGGATGGCCGAGGATTTCTTCGGCGCGGCGGGTGAACTCGATGCGGTTGCGCGCCTCGCGCAGAGCGTTGGTGCCGACCACGCGCACGGAGCCCTGCGGCATACCGTTGATCAGTTGGGCGAAACGACGCAGGCAATCGAGGCCGCGTTGCATCGCCTCTTCGTTGAGCAAACGGTCCTCGCCGATGCCCGCGGCCAGCTGAACCTTCTCGCCGAGGCGCTCAAGGATGCGGATTTCGCCGTGATCGGCCTTGGCCAGGACCATGTGGAAGCTGTTGGAGCCCAGATCGAGGGCGGCGATCAGCGGGAAGGTCTTGGCAGGGGTGTAAGGCATGTTGGAAAAGGTCCCATGGTGAACCCCGACATCCTGCCACGATAGGCCCCGAGTGCCAACGAAAGCCAGGCCATCGATCGACTTTCGCCGCGATCGCGATAGTGACACTCAATCGCCTGCGCCTTTCGAAGGCGTTCAAGCCGGGCTATGATGGCGGTCACTTTTTCGCATCCGATCCCACGGAGAGATTTCATGAGCGAACATATCGTCAGCGTTACCGATGCCAGCTTCGAGCAGGATGTGCTGAAGGCCGATGGTCCAGTACTGGTGGACTACTGGGCCGAGTGGTGCGGTCCGTGCAAGATGATCGCACCGGTACTCGACGAGATCGCCAAGGACTATCAGGGCAAACTGAAGGTCTGCAAGCTGAACATCGACGAGAACCAGGACACCCCGCCGAAGTACGGCGTGCGCGGCATCCCGACCCTGATGCTGTTCAAGGGCGGCAATGTCGAAGCGACCAAGGTCGGCGCCCTGTCCAAGTCGCAATTGGCGGCGTTCCTCGACAGCAACATCTGAGTCGATCCGCCGCGAAAAAGGCCCCGCAAATGGCGGGGCTTTTTTCTGCCTGTCCCCTAGACGCCTATGGGCACCGATGTTAGAGTCGGCCGCACAACGTGGTTTACGTTGTTCCCTGCAAGCCGTCGCCGACGCAGTTCCTATTCGTATTTCCAAGCGATCCTGTCGTCACTCTGCGGCACGGCCTTTCAAGCTCTCACGCTTGTTTCCCTTACTCTCTTTCATCTCATTTACTCCTCCTTCATATGAATCTGACCGAACTCAAGCAAAAGCCGATCGCCGAATTGCTGGAAATGTCCGATGCCATGGGCCTGGAAAACATGGCTCGTTCGCGCAAGCAGGACATCATCTTCGCGCTGTTGAAGAAGCACGCGAAAAGCGGAGAGGAAATCTCCGGCGACGGCGTGCTGGAGATTCTCCAGGACGGCTTCGGCTTCCTGCGCTCCGCCGATTCCTCGTACCTGGCCGGCCCTGACGACATCTACGTCTCGCCCAGCCAGATCCGTCGCTTCAACCTGCGCACCGGGGACACCATCGTCGGCAAGATTCGCCCGCCGAAGGAGGGCGAGCGTTACTTCGCCCTGCTCAAGGTCGATTCGATCAACTTCGATCGCCCGGAGAACGCGAAGAATAAGATTCTCTTCGAGAACCTGACCCCGCTGTTCCCGACCAAGCGCCTGACCATGGAAGCCGGCAACGGCTCCACGGAAGACCTCACCGGCCGCGTGATCGATCTCTGTTCGCCGATCGGCAAGGGCCAGCGTGGCCTGATCGTCGCGCCGCCGAAGGCCGGTAAGACCATCATGCTGCAGAACATCGCGGCCAACATTACCCGTAACAACCCCGAGTGCCACCTGATCGTCCTGCTGATCGACGAGCGCCCGGAAGAAGTGACCGAAATGCAGCGCACCGTGCGCGGCGAAGTGGTCGCCTCGACCTTCGACGAACCGCCGACCCGCCACGTGCAGGTCGCCGAAATGGTGATCGAGAAGGCCAAGCGCCTGGTCGAGCACAAGAAGGACGTGATCATCCTGCTCGACTCCATCACCCGTCTGGCGCGTGCCTACAACACCGTGATCCCGAGTTCCGGCAAGGTGCTCACCGGTGGTGTCGACGCCCACGCCCTGGAGAAGCCCAAGCGCTTCTTCGGCGCCGCGCGCAACATCGAGGAAGGCGGTTCGCTGACCATCCTCGCCACCGCGCTGATCGAGACCGGTTCGAAGATGGACGAGGTGATCTACGAGGAGTTCAAAGGCACCGGCAACATGGAGCTGATCCTCGACCGCCGCATTGCCGAGAAGCGTGTGTTCCCGGCGATCAACATCAATCGCTCGGGTACCCGTCGCGAAGAGCTGCTGACCGGCGAGGAAGAACTGCAGCGCATGTGGATCCTGCGCAAGATTCTGCACCCGATGGACGAGATATCGGCGGTCGAATTCCTCCTCGACAAGCTGCGCCAGACCAAGACCAACGACGAGTTCTTCGACTCGATGAAGCGCAGCAAGTAAGCGCTCAGGTTGCACGATAAGGCCGGGGAAACCCGGCCTTCGTGTTTCTGCGAGGCGTTGTTAACGGCTAAACTGTCGCATCTTCCCGCCATACGTCATCGAGACCTCCATGCAGTATCGCGACCTGCGCGACTTCATCGCAGCCCTGGAACAGCGCGGCCAGCTCAAGCGCATCCAGGCGCCGGTTTCCCCCGTGCTGGAAATGACCGAGGTGTGCGACCGCACCCTGCGCGCCAAAGGCCCGGCCCTGTTGTTCGAGCGACCGACCGGCTTCGACATCCCGGTGCTCGGCAACCTCTTCGGCACGCCCGAGCGTGTCGCCCTAGGCATGGGCGCGGAGGATGTCTCCGAACTGCGCGAAATCGGCAAGCTGCTGGCCTTCCTCAAGGAACCGGAGCCGCCGAAAGGCCTGAAGGATGCCTGGTCCAAGTTGCCGATCTTCAAGAAGGTTCTGTCCATGGCGCCCAAGGTGCTCAAGGACGGCCCCTGCCAGGAAGTCATCGAAGAAGGCGATGCCGTCGACCTGGGCAAGCTGCCGGTGCAGACCTGCTGGCCGGGCGACGTCGGTCCGCTGATCACCTGGGGCCTGACCGTCACCCGCGGGCCGAACAAGGAACGGCAGAACCTCGGCATCTACCGCCAGCAGGTGATTGGCCGCAACAAGGTCATCATGCGCTGGCTCAGCCATCGCGGCGGCGCCCTCGACTACCGCGAGTGGTGCCAGAAATACCCGGACCGTCCCTATCCGGTGGCGGTGGCCCTGGGCGCCGATCCGGCGACCATCCTCGGTGCCGTGACCCCGGTGCCGGACAGCCTCTCCGAATACGCCTTCGCCGGCCTGTTGCGCGGACACAAGACCGAGCTGGTGAAGTGCGTCGGCAGTGACCTGCAGGTGCCGGCCAGCGCCGAGATCGTCCTCGAGGGGGTGATCCACCCCGGCGAGATGGCCGATGAAGGCCCCTATGGCGACCATACCGGCTACTACAACGAGGTGGACCGCTTCCCGGTGTTCACCGTCGAGCGCATCACCCGTCGGCAGAAGCCGATCTACCACAGCACCTACACCGGGCGGCCGCCGGATGAGCCGGCGATCCTCGGCGTGGCGCTGAACGAAGTCTTCGTGCCGATCCTGCAGAAGCAGTTCCCCGAGATCACCGACTTCTACCTGCCGCCGGAAGGCTGCTCGTACCGCATGGCGGTGGTGACCATGAAGAAGCAGTACCCCGGCCACGCCAAGCGCGTCATGTTGGGTGTCTGGTCGTTCCTGCGACAGTTCATGTACACCAAATTCGTCATAGTGACCGACGATGACATCAATGCGCGGGACTGGAACGACGTGATCTGGGCGATCACCACGCGCATGGACCCCAAGCGTGACACTGTGATGATCGACAATACGCCTATCGACTACCTCGACTTCGCCTCGCCGGTTTCCGGCCTGGGCTCGAAGATGGGCCTCGACGCCACCCACAAGTGGCCCGGCGAGACCAGCCGCGAGTGGGGCCGCGCCATCGTCAAGGACGAGGCGGTGACGCGCCGCGTCGACGAAATCTGGGCCAGCCTGGGGATCGATTGATGGGTGCGCGCAGTATCCGCCGCGGAGGCGCGGCATGAGAGTCACCCTGCAACCGTCCGGCGCCAGCTTCGAGGCGCTGCCCGGCGAACGCATCCTCGACGCCGCGCGGCGCCTGGGCTTCGACTGCCCGCAGGCGTGCCGCAATGGCAATTGCCATGTCTGTGCGGCGCTGCTGGTGGAAGGCCGTGCCCGGCAGTCCGGCGAAGTACGTGAGCATGGCGAGGTATTCACTTGCCTGGCCGAGCCCCTGGAAGACTGCGTGCTGCACTGGGACGGCGTGCTCGCCCCCGGCGAGCTGCCGCTGCGCAAGCTGGCCTGCCAGGTCACTCTGTGCCAGCCGGTGGGCGGCGATGTCTGGCGTGTGCGCCTGCGCGCCCCGGCTGGCAAGCCGCCGCGCTACCACGCCGGGCAATACCTGCTGATCGAACGCGAAGGCGGCAGCTCGGCCTTCTCCCTGGCTTCGGCCCCCCATGAGGGGCGCGACCTGGAGCTGCACATCCTGGCCCGTGAGAACAGCGCCATCCAGTTGCTCGAACAGCTGCAGCGTGAACGCATCGCCCGCGTTCAGTTGCCGTTTGGCGATGCACACCTGGCCGAGCTGCCCGCCGGTCCCCTGGTGTTGATCGCCGCCGGCACCGGCATGGCGCAGATGCACAGCCTGATCGAGCACTGCCGTGCCCAGGGCTTCGTCCATCCGGTGCACCTCTACTGGGGCGTGCGCCGGCCGGAAGACTTCTACGAACTGCCGCACTGGAGCGAGTGGAAGACGCTGCCGAACCTGTACCTGCACAAGGTGGTCAGCGATCTCTGTGGCTGGGACGGCCGCTGTGGCCTGCTGCACGAGGCGGTGTGCGAGGATTTCGCCGACCTCGGTGCGCTGAGCGTCTACGCCAGCGGCTCGCCGGCGATGGTCTACGCCACGCTCGACGCCCTGGTGGCGGCTGGCATGGACGCGCACCAGATGCGCGCCGACGTCTTCGCCTACGCGCCGCGCTGAGGGCCGCCCCCGGCTAAGGCCTGGGAGCATTCGGCGCGCTGGCGACCCAGTGCCCACTGCGGGTGGATGCGCTGCCGCACGACTAATGGCGAGGCACAGAAGCGTCAGTTGCGCGAGCGCTTCAGGCCGCTGTGCCGCTGACGGGGAGGGCGGATAGCCTTCCGGTTATCCGCCGTTCATTTGCGTGATCCTTCGGCGGATGACGCGTGAGGCGTCATGCGCCCCACGCGGAGTGCCCGGGACGGGCGCTTCGGCTCGGTTTGGGCGGTGCCCTCTCCCGTGCCGTCGGATCCGTTCAAACAGCCTCAGCGCACCGTCACCACCACCTTGCCCACCGCGCGCCGCTGGCCGAGGTGGTTGATCGCGTCGGCCGCCTTCTCCAGCGGGTAGGTCTGCGACACCAGCGGCTTCAGCTTGCCTTCGCCGAACCACTGGAACAGTTGCTGGAAGTTCGCCGCGTTGTCCTGCGGCTGGCGCTGGGCGAAGGCGCCCCAGAACACCCCGACCAGCGCCGCGCCCTTGAGCAACGGCAGGTTGGCCGGCAGCGAGGGGATGGTTCCGCTGGCGAAGCCGACCACCAGCATGCGGCCGTTCCAGGCGATGCTGCGGAAGGCTTCCTCGAACAGCTCGCCGCCGACCGGATCGTAGATCACATCGACACCCTGGCCGCCGGTGATCTCCTTGAGCTTGTCCTTCAGGCTGCCTTCGCTGTAGTTGATCAGCACATCGGCGCCAGCGGCTTTCGCCACCTCCAGCTTGGCCTCGCTGCTGGCCGCGGCGATCACCTTGGCGCCCATGGCCTTGCCGATCTCCACCGCCGCCAGGCCGACGCCACCGGAGGCGCCGAGCACCAGCAGGGTTTCGCCCGGCTGCAGGTTGGCGCGCTGCTTGAGCGCGTGCATCGAGGTGCCGTAGGTCATGCCGAACGCCGCGGCGGTGGTGAAGTCCATGCCCGCCGGGATCGGCAGCACGTTGTAGCCACCCACCGCCACCTGCTCGGCGAAGCTACCCCAGCCGGTGAGGGCGATGACCCGGTCGCCGGGCTTGAGGTGGCTGACCTTCTCGCCGACCGCGGCAACCACGCCGGCCGCCTCGCCGCCCGGAGAGAAGGGGAAGGGCGGCTTGAACTGGTATTTGCCCTCGATGATCAGGGTGTCGGGGAAGTTCACCCCGGCGGCGTGCACCTCCAGCAGGACTTCGTTCTTCTTCGGCTCGGGGCTGGCGACTTCTTCCAGGACCAGGGTTTCGGCGGGGCCGAAGGCTTTGCACAGCACGGCTTTCATCGGGGCAGGACTCCTTTCGAGTGATGCCGGGAGTGTAGAAGTGGTGGACGGCGGGGCCTATCAGAATCGCCCCGGTTGATGCCGCTGTATAACGCCCGGGCTTGGGCCGCGGCGATTGTCTGGCTATGCTAGCGGGCATCATTTCCGGAGAAGTCGTCTTGAGAGCATTCCTCGCCCTGCTGCTGTTCCTGACCCTGAGCCCGCTGGCACTGGCCGAAGAGGCTGCCAAGGCGGAAGGCGGCAAAGACGAAGCCACCAAGGTCATGTTCGTCGACCTCACGCCGGCGCTGGTGGGTAACTACGGCAGCGGTCCCAAGCTCAAGTACTTCAAGGCCGATATCGCCCTCAAGGTCACCGGCAAGGAGGCCAAGGACAAGGTCGAGCACCACGAGCCGCTGCTGCGCAACCAGTTGATCATGCTTTTCGCCCAACAGACCGACGACACCCTGGGTAGCGTCGATGCCAAGGAAAAACTGCGCCAGGAGGCGCTGAAGCAAATCCAGACGGTCCTCAACGAGGAGGAAGGGAAGCCTTTGGTCGACGATCTGTTGTTCAACAATCTGATCGTTCAACCCTAAGCCGCTGATTGCCCGGTAGGGCTAATCCGGGCGTGCCTGATTTGTATCAAGGCCCTTTCGCCACTAATCGCTGAAGATCCCCACCATATTGGTCAAGTTGACCGTTGAGCAGGGGTTACGATGAAGGGAAACGCAAAGCGTTGGCTGGTTCGTGGGGGCATTCTCGCGGCGATCGCCGTGGTCGCCGCACTGGCTTGGCAGACCCTCCGCCCGAGCGGGCTCGGTGAAGGTTTCGCCAGCGGCAATGGCCGCATCGAGGCGACCGAAGTGGACGTTGCCACCAAGCTTCCCGGGCGTGTCGCCGAAATCAGAGTCGACGAGGGCGACTTCGTCCGGGTCGGCGATGTGGTCGCGCGCATGGACACCCAGGTGCTCGAAGCCCAGTTGGCCCAGGCCCAGGCCGAGGCGCGCCAGGCGCAGAATGCCAAGCGCACCGCCGAGTCGCTGGTGGCCCAGCGCAACAGCGAAAAGGACACCGCCGAGGCGGTGGTGGCGCAGCGTCAGGCCGAACTGACCGCCGCGCAGAAGCGCTTCGCCCGTACCGAAGCGCTGGTCAAGCGCAATGCCCTGCCATTGCAGCAACTGGATGACGACCGCGCCGTCCTGCAGAGCGCGCAGGCGGCCTTGTCCGCCGCACGCTCGCAAGTCATCTCGGCGCAAGCGGCGATCGAGGCCGGGCGTTCCCAGGTGATCGAAGCGCAATCCGCCATCGAGGCCGCCACCGCCAGCGTCGCGCGCTTGCAGGCGGACATCGACGACAGCCTGCTCAAGGCCCCGCGCAACGGCCGCGTGCAATACCGCGTGGCGCAACCGGGCGAAGTCCTGGCGGCCGGCGGCAAGCTGCTCAACATGGTCGACCTGGCCGACGTCTACATGACCTTCTTCCTGCCCGCCATGCAGGCCGGCAAGGTCCAGCTCGGTCAGGAGGTGCGCCTGGTGATAGACGCGGTGCCGCAGTACGTGATTCCAGCCAAGGTGTCCTACGTCGCCAGCGTCGCCCAGTTCACCCCGAAGACCGTGGAAACCGCCAGCGAGCGCGAGAAACTGATGTTCCGCGTCAAGGCGCGTCTCGATCCGGCGCTGCTGCAGAAGTACATCACCTACGTGAAGACCGGCGTGCCGGGCATGGCCTATATGCGCCTCGACCCTAACGCGCAGTGGCCGGACAAGCTGCAGATCAAGGTTCCGCAATGAGCGTCGCCGAATCCGCCGTGGCGCGCCTCACGGGCGTCTCGCTGCGCTACGGCGAGACGCGCGCGGTGGATGCGGTCAGCCTGGAGATCCCGGCCAACCGCATGGTCGGCCTGATCGGCCCGGATGGGGTCGGCAAGTCCAGCCTGCTGGCGCTGATCGCCGGCGCGCGGAAGATGCAGAGCGGCGAGATCCAGGTGCTTGGCGGCGACATGCGCGATTCCCGCCACCGCCGCGCGATCTGCCCGCGCATAGCCTATATGCCGCAGGGACTGGGCAAGAACCTGTACCCGACGCTGTCGGTGTTCGAGAACGTCGATTTCTTCGGCCGCCTGTTCGGCCACGACAAGGCCGAGCGCGAACGGCGCATCGCCGACCTGCTGCAGAGCACCGGGCTGGCGCCCTTCGCCGAGCGCCCGGCGGGCAAGCTCTCCGGCGGCATGAAGCAGAAGCTCGGGCTGTGCTGCGCGCTGATCCATGACCCTGACCTGCTGATCCTCGACGAGCCGACCACCGGTGTCGATCCGCTCTCGCGCAACCAGTTCTGGGAGTTGATCGGCCGCATTCGCGCTGGCCGCCAGGGCATGAGCGTACTGGTGGCGACCGCCTACATGGAGGAGGCCGAGCGTTTCGATTGGCTGGTGGCGATGGACGAGGGCAAGGTCCTGGCCACCGGCACACCCGCCGAGCTACGGGACAAGACCGCGACGCAGAACCTGGAGGCGGCCTTCGTCGCCCTGTTGCCCGAGCACAAGCGCGCCGGTCACCGGCAACTGGTGATTCCGCCGCGCGCCCAGGCCGAAGGCGCGCCGCAGATCGCCATCGAGGCCGATGGCCTGACCTGTCGCTTCGGCGATTTCGTCGCCGTCGATCGCGTCAGCTTCCGCATCGAGCGCGGGGAAATCTTCGGCTTCCTCGGCTCCAACGGCTGCGGCAAGTCCACCACCATGAAAATGCTCACCGGCCTGTTGCCGGCCAGCGAGGGCAGCTGCGCGCTGTTTGGCCAGCCGGTGGACGCCAACGACATGCATACCCGCCAGCGGGTCGGCTACATGTCCCAGGCCTTTTCGCTCTACGCCGAGCTGACGGTGCTGCAGAACCTCGAACTGCACGCCAAGCTGTTCCACCTGCCGACGGCGCAGATCGCCCCGCGGGTCGAGGAAATGCTGCGCCGCTTCGACCTGGAAAAGGTCCGGGACGAACTGCCGGACAGCCTGCCGCTGGGTATCCGCCAGCGCCTGTCGCTGGCGGTGGCGGTTATCCACAAGCCGGAAATCCTTATCCTCGACGAGCCCACCTCGGGGGTCGACCCGGTGGCCCGCGATGGCTTCTGGGCGCTGATGGTCGAGCTGTCGCGGCAGGACGGGGTGACCATCTTCATCTCCACGCACTTCATGAACGAGGCGCAGCGCTGCGACCGCATCTCGCTGATGCACGCCGGCAAGGTGCTGGACAGCGACACCCCGCAGCGGCTGATGGAGAAGCGCGGTCTGCCGACCCTGGAGGCGACCTTCATCGCCTACCTGGAAGAGGCCGCCGGCAGCGCCGCAGCGCCGGCCGAACCGACGCCGCAAGCCGCCCCGGCGGAGGCTGGCCGCCAGCCGCGCAATGACCGTTTCAGTCCGCTGCGGCTGTTCAGCTACGCCCGTCGCGAGTCGATGGAGCTGCGCCGCGATCCCATTCGCCTGACCCTGGCGCTGCTCGGCACCGCGCTGCTGATGTTCATCATCGGCTACGGCATCAACATGGATGTCGAAGACCTCTCCTACGCCGTGCTCGACCGTGACCAGACCACCACCAGCCAGGCCTACGCGCTGAACATCGCTGGCTCGCGCTACTTCGTCGAACACCCGGCGATCCGCGATCCGGATGACCTTGAACGACGCCTGAGCAGTGGCGAGCTGAGCCTGGCGATCGAGATACCGCCGGACTTCGGGCGCGATCTGAAGCGGGGTGCCAATCCGACCATCGGCGTGTGGATCGACGGTGCCATGCCGCAGCGCGCAACCACCGTGCAAGGCTACGTGCAGGGGCTGCACAGCGCCTACCTCGCCGACCTCGCCCGGCAGACCGGCAATGCCGAGGCCAGCGCGGCGGCCAGCACCGAAGTGCGCTACCGCTACAACCCCGATGTGGAAAGCCTCAAGGCCATGGTCCCGGCGGTGATCCCGCTGTTGCTGATCATGATTCCGGCGATGCTCACCGCCCTCGGCGTGGTGCGCGAGAAGGAGCTGGGCTCGGTCACCAACCTCTATGTCACGCCGGTGACGCGCCTGGAGTTCCTCCTCGGCAAGCAACTGCCCTATGTCGCCATGGGCATGGTCAATTTCGTGCTGATGCTGGCCATGGCCGTGCTGCTGTTCCGCGTGCCGCTCAAGGGCAGTCTGCTGGCGCTGAGCCTCGGCGCCTTCCTCTATGTCTGGACCAGCACCGGCCTCGGTCTGCTGCTCTCGACCTTCATGAAAAGTCAGATCGCCGCGGTGTTCGGCACCGCCATCGCCACCATGATCCCGGCCATCCAGTTCGCCGGGTTGATCCACCCGGTGTCCTCGCTGGAAGGCGCCGGCGCCTTCATCGGCAAGCTGTATCCGACCACCCACTTCCTGGTCATCAGCCGCGGCACCTTCTCCAAGGCGCTGGGCTTCGCCGATTTGTGGATCTACTACTTGCCGCTGCTGGCATCGATCGTCGTGCTGACCCTGCTCAGTGCGCGCCTGCTGAAGAAGCAGGAGGACTGAGTCATGAGAGCCTTGGCGAATATCTTCAACCTGGGCATCAAGGAATTCCGCAGCCTCGGCCGCGACGTCGGCATGCTGGTGCTGATCGCCTGGGCCTTCACCCTGGGCGTCTACAGCTCCGCCACGGGCATCCCGGAAACCCTGCACCATGCGCCCATCGCCGTGGTCGACGAGGACCAGTCGCAACTCTCCTCGCGCATCATCAATGCCTTCCAGCCGCCGTACTTCCGGGCGCCGGAGATGATCGACCATGCGCAGATGGACCGCGGCATGGACACCGCCCTGTACAGCTTCACCCTGGACATCCCGCCGGACTTCCAGCGCGACGTGCTGGCCGGCCGCCAGCCGGCGATCCAGGTCAACGTCGACGCGACCCAGACCGCCCAGGCCTTCTCCGGCGCCGGCTATATCCAGAACATCGTCGCCACCGAGGTGCGCGAGTTCGTCAGCCGCTACCGCGCCGAACCGGGCATGCCGGCGCAACTGGCGGTGCGCATGGAGTTCAACCCGAACCTGACCCAGGCCTGGTTCGGTGCGGTGATGGAGGTGATCAACCAGATCACCATGCTGTCGATCATCCTCACCGGCGCCGCGCTGATCCGTGAGCGCGAGCACGGCACCGTCGAGCACCTCCTGGTGATGCCGCTGAGCGCCTTCGAGATCATGCTGGCCAAGGTCTGGTCGATGGGCGTGGTGGTGCTGGTGGCCGCCGCGCTATCGCTGCTGATTGTGGTGCGTGGCTGGATCGGTGTGCCGCTCGTCGGCTCGCTGTCGCTGTTCCTGGTCGGCGCGGCGCTGCACCTGTTCGCCACCACCTCCATGGGCATTTTCATCGGCACCGTGGCGCGTTCGATGCCGCAACTGGGCCTGCTGGTGATCCTCACCCTGATCCCGTTGCAGATCCTTTCCGGCGGCACCACGCCGCGCGAGAGCATGCCGGAGCTGGTGCAGAACATCATGCTGGCGGCGCCGACCACGCACTTCGTCAGCCTGGCCCAGGCCATCCTGTTCCGTGGCGCCGGGCTGTCCATCGTCTGGCCGCAGTTCCTCGCCATCATCGGCATCGGCAGCTTCTTCTTCTGCGGTGCGCTGTGGCGCTTCCGCCGGACCATTTCGCAGATGGCCTGACGCGTGCGCCACGCGTTGCTCCGCGCCCCTCGACTCGCGCGCGGGGCGCGGAGGGCGGACAACGCCTGGCGGGCATTATTCGCCCGGCAGGGTCACCTCAGCGCCGCGCCAGGCCGAGAATGATCCGCCACTGCTCCTCGCTCACCGGCATCACCGACAGGCGACTGCCACGCTGCACCAGGGCCAGCTCTTCCAGTCCGGCGGCGGCCTTGATGGCCGCCAGTGGCAGCACTTCCCTGAAGGCTTCGACGAAGCTCACATCGCGCGCGCTCCAGGGATTCTTCTCGGCACTGGCCTTGGCGTCGTGGTAGGGGCTCTGCGGGTCCAGCGCGGTCGGGTCGGGGTAGTGCTCGCCCTCGATGCGGGCAATGCCGGCGATGCCCGGTTGCGGGCAACTCGAGTGGTAGAAGAAGAACGTCTCGCCCGCCGCCATGCTGCGCAGGAAGTTGCGCGCCTGGTAGTTGCGCACGCCATCCCAGCGGGCTTTGCCGAGGCGTTGCAGGTCGTGGATGGACAGTTCATCGGGTTCCGATTTCATCAGCCAGTACGGCATGATCTTTGCTCCCTGTTTGCCGCTTTTGTAGGAATAAACCGACTCCGACAATCGGATCGGCGATGCAATTGCGGGATGCTCTGCATTGTCGGAGAATGCCGCCGGTTTTTAGCTTGGCACGTGCCGGACGCCGGCCATCGTTGACAGTTTGCCTGGAAGGGGGAGGCAATCGATGAAGCGCAAGCCTGATCTGCTTTGGGTACTGGTCATCCTGTTCGGCCTGGGAGTCGTCACCACCGGCTATACCCAGAGCCTGTTGGACCGCCAGGGCAATGTCCCTGTGCAGGTGACCAAGCAGCCCTGATTCATCCCGTGCGGCGCCGCAGGGAGCGCGGTGCCGATGCGAGCGCACCGTACCAGCCGGCGTCACTGACGATCCCCCCCAGCGGTACGTCCCAACTGGCCAGGTCCAGCCTGTCCACTTTCTGGCATTCATGGGCCAGGCCCAGGAGCGTCGGTTTCCGCCAGGTCTTGCGCCGCCCCAGGTAGCCCAGGGCGCGGTCGTAGAAGCCCTTGCCCATCCCCAGTCGTCCCCCCTGCTCATCGAACCCCACCAGCGGCAGCAGCACCAGGTCCAGCGTCCAGGTCGCGCGTTGGCGCGCGCGATCGGCCAGCGGTTCGGCAATGCGGAAGCGGTTGCGTGTCCAGCGTTCGCCGTTGCCGACGCGCTGGAAGCTCATGTGCGTCTGCGGCCAGCGACTGAGCACCGGCAGGTAGGTGCGCTTGCCGCGCTTCTGCGCGGCGCGCAGCAGCGGGCGCGGGTCGATCTCGCCGTCGGCGGGCAGGTACAGGGCGATGTGGCGTGCGCGGCGGAACAACGGATGCTGCGCCATCTGGCGATAAAGCGCCTGGGCGGCCCGACGTTGCTGCAGCGGAGTGAGTGCGCGGCGAGCCTGGCGCAGGAGGCGGCGCAGGGCGGCGCGGGAATGGTCTTGGACGTGGATCATGGAAGGAGGAAAGCTCCCCGGACATGCCGCTGTCGGGTTAGCCCTTGAACCCGAAAGTTCAAGGTGGCGGTTGCAGTAGGCTTTAAGGCTTTCCGTCGTGCGGACATGCACACCAGCCCAACTGGCAACCTCCGTTGTTGCGATTATCGGCTCAGGGACATCACCGACTGGCCAACACACCAGGGAGCGTGGCCAGTATACCCCAGGCTTTTCGCGTCGGTCAGTCTTCACTCCCGGACTGATCGGTGGTAAGGGCGCGGTCGACGCGGTCGAGCAGTTCGCGCACCCGTTCGCGGGTCGAGCTGTGCTCGTGGTCCAGGCGCTCCTGCTTGTGCAGCAGGTCATGGGTGATGTTCAGCGCGGCCATCACGGCCACGCGGTCGGCACCGATGACCTTTCCGCTGGAGCGGATCTCGCGCATCTTGCTGTCCAGGTAGCGCGCGGCGCTTTCCAGATTGACGCGTTCGTCGGCGGGGCAATTGATGCAGTATTCCTTGTCGAGGATCTGCACGGTAAGGGTATTCGACTGGCTCATGAGTCCTGCTCCAGGGCTTTCAGGCGCAAAATCATCGCTTCGACCTTGTGTCGCGCCAATTCGTTCTTTTCGATCAGATGGGCGCGCTCTTCACGCCAGTTCTTTTCGTTTGCCCGCAGCAGCCGGTTCTCCGCCTTGAGCTGTTCCAGGCGTTGGAGCAGCAAGTCGAATTTGGCGATCAGCGCGTGCAGGTCGGCGTCTTCCATGGGCTCTCGCTTGGGCAAGGGGATGACCGGAAACTATATAGAAGCCGCCGTGGCACGGGTCAACGCGACGGCCCGTCGCCGAGCCCTCGCATGGTCTAGCCGCGCCCGGCGGTGCTAGGATACGGGCTCTCATTCTATGCGCAGCGCCCGATGGCGCCTAGCGTCGATATCAGGTCCGCACATGTCCACAGCAAGCTCCGCCTACTCCGCCTTCGCCAACCTGCTCGCCGAAGCGGCGCTGCCGGTTTCCCCCGCCGAACTCCATGGTCACCTGCTCGGGCGCGTCTGCGCCGGCGCCGGTTTCGACCAGGACGAATGGCAGCAGGCCGCCAGCGAGCTGCTCGGCGGCGACCCCAGCGAGCGTTTGCAGGCAGCCCTGGGCGGTCTGCTCGGCATGGTCCAGCAGGACTTCAGCACCGGCGAAATGGCCGTGGTGCTGATGCTGCCCACCGACGACGCGCCGCTGGCCGAGCGTGCCGTGGCCCTCGGCCAGTGGTGCCAGGGTTTCCTCGCCGGTTTCGGCCTGGCTCTGCGCCAAGCCAGCCTCTCCGACGAGGCCGACGAAGTGCTGCAGGACATCGCCGCCATCGCCCAGATCCAGGGCCAGCTCGACGAGTCCGAGGACGGCGAGTCCGACTATATGGAAGTCCAGGAATACCTGCGGGTCGCGCCGCTGTTGCTGTTCGCCGAATTCGGCAAGGCCCCGGCGCCGGCCGCGAAACCCTCCCTGCACTGAGGTAGCTGCATGATCCGTATCGCCAAATCGGAATACGCCCGTCGGCGCAAGGCGCTGATGGCGCAGATGGAGCCCAACAGCATCGCCATCCTGCCGGCGGCGCCGATGTACATCCGCAACCGCGACGTCGAGCACGTCTACCGCCAGGACAGCGATTTCCAGTACCTCAGTGGCTTCCCCGAGCCGGAAGCGGTGCTGGCGCTGATCCCCGGCCGCGAGCACGGCGAGTACGTGCTGTTCTGCCGCGAGCGTGATCCCGAGCGCGAGCTGTGGGACGGCCTGCGTGCCGGCCAGGACGGCGCGATCAAGGACTTCGGCGCCGACGACGCCTTCCCCATCGGCGATATCGACGACATCCTCCCCGGCCTGATCGAAGGCCGCGAGCGCGTCTACTATGCGCTGGGCGCCAATCCCGAGTTCGACCGCCGGCTGATGGACTGGATCAACGTGATCCGCTCCAAGGCCCGCCAGGGCGCGCAGCCGCCGAACGAATTCGTCGCCCTCGACCACCTGCTGCACGACCAGCGCCTGTACAAGAGCGCCAGCGAAGTGAAGGTGATGCGCTACGCCGCGGAGATCTCCTGTGGCGCCCATATCCGCGCCATGCAGGCCTGCCGCCCGGGGCTCTACGAATATCACCTGGAGGCCGAACTCGAATATGCGTTCCGCATGGGTGGGGCGAAGATGCCGGCCTATGGCTCGATCGTCGCCAGCGGCCGCAACGCCTGCATCCTGCACTACCGGGAGAACGACGCGCAGATCAAGGACGGCGACCTGATCCTGATCGACGCCGGCTGCGAGATCGACTGCTACGCCAGCGACATCACCCGCACCTTCCCGGCCAGCGGCACCTTCAGCCCCGAGCAGAAGGCCATCTACGAGCTGGTGCTGGAAGCCAACATGGCGGCCTTCGCCTACATCGCCCCCGGCCGCCACTGGAACGAAGCCCACGAAGCCACGGTGCGCGTCATCACCGCCGGCCTGGTGAAGCTCGGCCTGCTCAGCGGCGAGGTCGACGAGCTGATCGCCAGCGAGGCCTACAAGGCCTTTTACATGCACCGTGCCGGCCACTGGCTGGGCATGGATGTGCACGACGTCGGCGAGTACAAGGTCGGTGGCGAATGGCGCGTGCTCGAACCGGGCATGGCGATGACCGTCGAGCCGGGTATCTACATCGCGCCGGACAACACCAACGTGGCGAAGAAATGGCGTGGCATCGGCGTGCGCATCGAGGACGACGTGGTGGTCACGCGCACTGGCTGCGAAGTGCTGACCGACGGTGTGCCCAAGACCGTCGCCGAGATCGAGGCGCTGATGGCTGCGGCCAAGGCCGAGGCGGCCTGAGGTGTCGCGCACGCAACTGGCGATCATCGGCGGCGGCCTGGTCGGCGCCAGCCTGGCGCTGACCCTGCAGGCCGGCGCCAAGGCGCGCGGCTGGTCGATCGTGCTGATCGAACCCTTCGCCCCCGGCGACGCCTACCAACCCAGCTATGACGCGCGCTCGTCGGCGCTCTCCTTCGGCAGCCGGCAGATCTACGAACGCCTCGGCCTGTGGCCGCGGATCGTCCAGCGCGGCGAACCGATCATGCAGATCCATGTGTCCGACCGCGGCCGCTTCGGCTCCGCGCGCCTGACCGCGGTGGAGGAGGGCGTGCCGGCGCTCGGCTACGTGGTGGAGAACGCCTGGCTCGGCCAGTGCCTGTGGCGCGCGCTGGACCCCGAAGTGGTGAGCTGGCGCTGTCCCGCCGAAGTGCGGCGCATGGAGGTGCTCGGCGATGGCTATCGGCTGACCCTCGACGACGACTCGCAGCTCGACTGCGACCTTGCCGTGCTGGCCGATGGCGGCCGCTCCAGCCTGCGCGAGCAGCTCGGCATCGCCGTGCGCAAGGTGCCCTACGGGCAGACCGCGCTGATCGCCAACGTCACGCCGTCGGAAGCCCATCGCGGCCAGGCCTTCGAGCGTTTCACCGACGAAGGGCCGATGGCCCTGCTGCCGTTGCCGGAAAACCGCTGTGCGCTGGTGTGGACGCGGCCGGCGGCGGAAGCCGAGCGCTTGCGCGAGCTGCCCGACAACCAGTTCCTCGCCGAATTGCAGGAAGCCTTCGGCTACCGCCTGGGCGCTTTCCGCCAGGTCGGCGCGCGATATTGCTATCCCTTGGCGCTGGTCGCGGCCGAGGAACAGGTGCGCCCGCACCTGGTGGTGCTGGGCAACGCCGCGCACAGCCTGCACCCGATCGCCGGGCAGGGCTTCAACCTGTCGCTGCGCGACGCCCAGGCCCTGGCCGATCGCCTGCTCGGCGAAGAGGCCAAGCCCGGCGACTTCGCCGTACTGCAGCGTTACCTGGATGGCCAGCGGCTCGACCAGCAGTTGACCGTGGGCTTCTCCGACCGCGTCACCCGCCTGTTTTCCACTGCCCAGCCGGTGCTGGCCGCCGGGCGCAACCTGGGGCTGCTCGGCCTCGATCTGTTGCCGCCGGCCAAGCGCTGGTTCGCCCGTCAGGCGATGGGCATAGGCGCGCGCCCGGTCTAGCCATGGCAACCCACACCCTGCGTCCCGCGCGGCGGGCTTGAATTTAAGGAAAGGACATGCACGCGGATCTGGTCATCGTCGGTGCGGGAATGGTCGGCAGCGCGCTGGCCTTGGCGCTGGAAGGCAGCGGCTTGGAGATTCTCCTGCTGGACGGCTCGCCGTTGAGCGTCAAACCCTATGACCGCGCGGCGCCCTTCGAGCCGCGCGTCAGCGCCCTGTCCGAAGCCAGCCGGCGCATTCTCCAGCGCCTGCACGCCTGGGACGGCATCCTCGCCCGGCGCGCCGAGCCATATCGTGACATGCACGTCTGGGACGGCTCCGGCACGGGCCAGGTGCATTTCAGCGCGGCCAGCGTGCACGCCGACGTGCTCGGCCATATCGTCGAGAACCGCGTGGTCCAGGACGCCCTGCTGGAGCGTCTGCACGACTCCACCATCGGTCTGATGCCGGGGGCGCGCCTGGAACAGTTGCGGCATTCCGGCGACGACTGGCTGCTGACCCTGGCCGACGGTCGGCAGATCCGCACGCCGCTGCTGATCGCCGCCGACGGCGCCAACTCGGCGGTCCGCCGCCTGGCCGGCTGCGCCACCCGCGAATGGGATTACCTGCACCATGCCATCGTCACCAGCGTGCGCTGCGCGAAGCCGCACCAGGCCACGGCCTGGCAGCGCTTCACCGATGACGGCCCGCTGGCCTTCCTGCCGCTGTCGCGCGATGGCGATGCACACTGGTGCTCGATCGTCTGGTCGACCACCCCGGAACAGGCCGAACAACTGATGGCCCTGGACGACGCGGATTTCCGTGGCGCCCTGGGGCGCGCTTTCGAGGAACGCCTGGGAAGCATCGAACAGGTCGATCCGCGCCTGTGCATCCCGCTGCGCCAACGCCATGCCAAACGCTATGTGGAGCCGGGGCTGGCGCTGATCGGCGACGCCGCGCACACCATCCACCCGCTGGCCGGGCAGGGCGTGAACCTGGGCTTCCTCGACGCCGCAGTGCTCGCCGAGGTGCTGCTGCATGCCCATGAGCGCGGCGAACGTATCGCCGACGAGCGCGTGCTGAGCCGCTTCGAGCGCCGGCGCATGCCGCACAACCTGGCGATGATGGCCGCGATGGAAGGCTTCCAGCGCCTGTTCCAGGCCGATCCGCTGGGCCTGCGCTGGCTGCGCAACGCCGGCCTGCGCCTGGTCGACCGCCACCACGAAGCCAAGGGCCTGTTCGTCCGCCAGGCACTCGGCCTGTCCGGCGACCTGCCGACGCTGGCGCGGGTCTGAGGCCGCGCTCCAGCGGCGCGCTGGCGCGACCCTGGATCGCGGCGGGGCGAAACACCCGGACACAAAGGCAGCGTCCGGTAGTAAATGAGGTTCCTTATCATTTGGCCCCTCATTGACTGCCCAGGACTCGCCCCTATGTCGGTTCGCCATGGCCTTCTCGCCGCCCTCGCGCTCGTCGCCCTCTCCAGTGCCGCCCAGGCCGCCGACGAAGTGGTGGTCTATTCCTCGCGCATCGACGAGCTGATCAAGCCGGTGTTCGACGCCTACACCGCCAAGACCGGGGTCAAGGTGACGTTCATCACCGACAAGGAGGCGCCGCTGATGGCGCGGATCAAGGCCGAGGGCGCCAACACTCCCGCCGACCTGCTGCTCACGGTGGATGCCGGCAACCTCTGGCAGGCGGAGAAGATGGGCATCCTGCAACCCTTCGACTCGCCGACCGTCGATGCCAACATTCCCCCGCAGTACCGCTCCGCGACCGATAGCTGGACCGGCCTGTCGCTGCGCGCGCGGACCATCGCCTATTCCTCCGCGCGGGTGAAGCCGGAAGCGCTGTCGACCTACGAGGCGCTGGCCGACAAACAGTGGGAAGGCCGCCTGTGCCTGCGCACGGCGAAGAAGGTCTACAACCAGTCGCTGACCGCGACCCTGATCGAGACCCATGGCGCCGAGCAGACCGAGGCCATTCTCAAGGGCTGGGTGAACAACCTGGCCACCGAGGTGTTCTCCGACGACAACGCGCTGCTCCAGGCCATCGCCGCCGGCCAGTGCGATGTCGGCATCGTCAACACCTACTACTACGGGCGCCTGCACCAGGCGAACGCGGATCTGCCGATCAAGCTGTTCTGGCCGAACCAGGGCGACCGCGGCGTGCACGTCAACCTCTCCGGGATCGGCCTGACCCGCTACGCGCCGCACCCGCAACAGGCCAAGGCCCTGGTCGAGTGGATGACCGGCGCCGAGGCACAGGCGCTGTTCGCCGGCTTGAATCAGGAGTTCCCGGCCAACCCGGCGGTCGCGCCGTCCAGGGAAGTCGCTGCCTGGGGCAGCTTCAAGGCCGACAGCATTCCGCTGGAAGTCGCCGGCAAGCGCCAGGCGGAGGCGATCAAACTGATGGATCGCGCCGGCTGGAACTGAAGCGGTTGCGGCTGCGGTATCGCTGCGCGCCAGCCACCCTGTCGCTCCATCCACCCCGCGCTTGAAGCCTGACGCCATGTCCTTTCGCTGGTACCCGATCGTCTTCGCCGTCGCCGCCCTGGTGTTGCTGCCGCTCAGTGTGCTGGCGCTGAGCTGGGCGGAGATCGATGGCGAGATCTGGACGCATCTGTGGGAGACCCAGTTGCCGCGCCTGCTCGGCAACAGCCTGCTGCTGGTGCTGGGGGTCGGCCTCGGCGTGACCCTGCTGGGTACCAGCCTGGCCTGGCTCACCGCCCTCTGCGAGTTTCCCGGGCGGCGCTGGCTGGACTGGGCGCTGATGCTGCCCTTCGCCATGCCGGCCTATGTGCTGGCGTTCGTCTTCGTCGGCCTGCTGGATTTTTCCGGCCCGCTGCAAACGTTGTTGCGCGAGTGCTTCGGCAGTGGCCTGCGCCTGCCGCGGGTGCGCTCCAGCGGCGGGGTGATTCTGGTACTGGTGCTGGTCTTCTATCCCTACGTCTACCTGCTCGCGCGCGGCGCCTTTCTCGCCCAGGGGCGCGGTCTGACCGAGGCGGCGCGGGTGCTCGGGCTGTCGCCCTGGAAAGCCTTCTGGCGCGTGGCCCTGCCCATGGCGCGACCGGCCATCGGCGCGGGGCTGGCGCTGGCGGTCATGGAGACCCTGGCCGATTTCGGCGCGGTGGCGGTGTTCAATTTCGACACCTTCACCACCGCCATCTACAAGACCTGGTATGGCTTCTACAGCCTGTCCAGCGCCGCGCAACTGGCCAGCCTGCTGCTGCTCGGGGTGTTCCTCGTGTTGCTCGGCGAACGGCGCAGCCGTGGCCGCGCGGCGGGCGCCAGCGAGCGGCCGCGTTCCGCCGCGCTGTACCGGTTGCGCGGCTGGAAGGCCGGCGTCGCCAGCGGCTGGTGCGGGCTGGTGTTTCTCTGCGCCTTCGTCGTGCCGCTGGCGCAACTGCTGCTGTGGTGCTGGCAGCGCGGGCGCTTCGACCTCGACGCGCGTTACCTTGACCTGCTCGCGCACAGCCTTGGCCTGAGCGGCGCGGCGGCGGCGCTGACGGTGGCGGTCGGCCTGCTCCTGGCGTTCGCCCGGCGCCAGGCGCCGAGCCCGCTGCTGCGTGGCGCGCTGGGGCTGGCCCATCTCGGCTACGCACTGCCCGGCTCGGTGCTGGCGGTGGCGATCATGCTGGCCTTCAGTTGGCTGGACAATCACTGGGTGGTCCCCCTGTCGAGCGCCCTCGGCGGGGCCGGCAAGCCGTTGCTGCTGGGCAGCCTGGGTGCGCTGTTGCTGGCTTACCTGATCCGCTTCCTGGCGGTGGCCCAGGGACCGCTGGAAAGCACCCTGGCACGGATTCGCCCGTCGTTGGACGAGGCGTCGCGCAGTCTCGGCGTCAGCGGCCTGGGCCTGTTCCGGCGGGTCTATTTGCCGCTGCTCAGCCCGGGATTGCTCAGCGCCGCGCTGCTGGTCTTCGTCGATGCGCTCAAGGAAATGCCGGCGACCCTGCTGATGCGTCCGTTCGGCTGGGACACCCTGGCCGTGCGTATCTTCGAGATGACCAGCGAGGGCGAATGGGCGCGCGCCGCGCTGCCGGCGTTGAGCCTGGTGCTCGCCGGGCTGCTGCCGGTGGCGCTGCTGATCCGCCGCTCCGCCGCCAGCGGCGTCGGACGGAATTCAGGTGTCCAGCATTCCACCTAGCGGCTACAATGCGCCCGTTTCGTGCGGGCCGACCTCGCGCTCCGCATCCGCAAATCCCGGAAGGAGACCACCCATGGGACAGCGCACCCCGCTCTACGACCTGCATGTCGCACTCGGCGCCAAGATCGTCGATTTCGGCGGCTGGGACATGCCGTTGCACTACGGCTCGCAAGTCGAAGAGCACCACCAGGTACGCCGCGACTGCGGCGTGTTCGATGTTTCCCACATGACCGTGGTCGACGTCACCGGTCCGCAGGCCAAGGAATACCTGCAACGCCTGCTGGCCAATGACGTCGAGCGTCTGCAGGTGCCGGGCAAGGCGCTCTACAGCGGCATGCTCAACGACCAAGGCGGGGTGGTCGACGACCTCATCGTCTATCTCGGCGTCTACGGCTACCGCGTGGTGGTCAACGCCGCCACCCGCGAGAAGGACATGGCCTGGATGCAGGCCCACACCGAAGGCTTCGAGGTCACCCTGCAGCAGCGTCCGGACCTGGCCATGCTGGCCGTCCAGGGCCCCAACGCACGGGAAAAGACCGCCGAGCTGGTGACCCCCTCGCGCGCCGCGCTGATCCGCGAACTCAAGCCCTTCCAGGGCAAGGCCGATGGCGATTGGTTCATCGCCCGCACCGGTTACACCGGTGAGGATGGCCTGGAAATCATGCTGCCGGCCGCCGAAGCGCCGGGCTTCCTCAACGAACTGGTCGGCGCCGGCATCGCCCCCGCCGGCCTGGGCGCGCGCGACACCCTGCGCCTGGAAGCCGGGATGAACCTCTACGGTCAGGACATGGACGAGAGCATCTCGCCGCTGGCCGCCAACATGGGCTGGACCATCGCCTGGGAACCGGCCGCGCGCGACTTCATCGGCCGCCAGGCGCTGGAGGCGCAGCGCGCCGCCGGCAGCCAGCCGAAGCTGGTCGGCCTGGTGCTGGAAGAGCGCGGCGTGCTGCGCGCCCACCAGGTGGTGCGGGTCGCCGGTGTCGGCGACGGCGAAATCACCAGCGGCAGCTTCTCCCCGACCCTCGGCAAGTCCATCGCCCTGGCCCGCGTGCCGGCGGCGACCGGCGACCGCGCCGAAGTGGAAATTCGTGGCAAGTGGTACCCGGTACGCGTCGTTCAGCCGAATTTCGTGCGCCATGGCAAGGCCCTGATCTAAATTGCATAGGCGACCCGTCGTCGCCGCTGCCCAGTCCTCGAGGAAAACAAGATGAGCAATATTCCCGCCGAACTGCGTTACGCCGCCAGCCACGAGTGGGCGCGCCTGGAAACCGACGGTAGCGTCACCGTGGGCATTTCCGATCATGCTCAGGAAGCCCTGGGCGATGTGGTCTTCGTCGAACTGCCGGAACTCGGCAAGCAACTGGCCGCCGGCCAGGAAGCCGGTGTCGTGGAGTCGGTCAAGGCCGCCTCGGACATCTACGCGCCGGTGGGCGGCGAGGTGATCGCGATCAACGAGGCGCTGGCCGACACCCCGGAAAACGTCAACAACGATCCCTACGGTTCCTGGTTCTTCAAGCTCAAGCCGAGCAACCCGGCCGAGCTGGACAAGCTGCTCGACGCCGCCGGGTACCGGACGGCCTGCGACGCAGACGCCTGACCCTGATACGTCCCTCAAGGCCTCGATTCGTCGGGGCCTTGTTTTTCGTCATCGCTGTACGCCTTAGTTCGAGATGGACGCCATGTCGCAGACCCCTTCGCTTTCCCAGTTGCACCAGTCCGACGCCTTCCTCAGCCGCCACCTCGGCCCCGACGGGATCGAGCAACAGGCCATGCTCGACGTCCTCGGGGTCGCCAGCCGCGACGAACTGATCGTGCAGACGGTGCCGCCCGCCATTCGCCTGAACCGTCCGCTGGCATTGCCGGCGGCGCTGGATGAGCAGGGCGCACTGGCGAAACTGAAGGGCTATGCGCAGCAGAACCAGCTCTGGACCAGCCTGATCGGCACCGGCTACTACGGCACCGTCACGCCCACCGTGATTCTCCGTAACGTGCTGGAAAACCCCGGCTGGTACACCGCCTACACCCCGTACCAGCCGGAAATCGCCCAGGGCCGCCTGGAGGCGCTGCTGAACTTCCAGCAACTGACCATCGACCTCACCGGCCTCGACCTGGCCAGCGCCTCGCTGCTCGACGAAGCCACCGCCGCCGCCGAAGCCATGGCCCTGGCCAAGCGCGTGGCCAAGGCCAAGAGCAACCTGTTCTTCGTCGACGCCAACTGCCACCCGCAGACCATCTCGGTGGTGCAGACCCGCGCCGACGCCTTCGGCTTCGACCTGGTCGTCGATGCGCCGGAAAACCTCGGCCAGCACCAGGTGTTCGGCGCGCTGCTGCAATACCCGGACAGCCATGGCGAAATCCGCGACCTGCGTCCGCTGATCGCCGCCCTGCACGCGCAGCAAGCCATCGCCTGCGTCGCCGCCGATCTGCTCAGCCTGCTGCTGCTCACGCCGCCGGGCGAACTCGGCGCCGACGTGGTCCTCGGCAGTGCCCAGCGTTTCGGCGTGCCCATGGGCTACGGCGGTCCGCATGCGGCCTTCTTCGCCACCCGCGACGAATACAAGCGCGCCATGCCCGGCCGCATCATCGGCGTGTCCAAGGACGCCCGTGGCAACACCGCGCTGCGCATGGCCCTGCAGACCCGCGAACAGCACATCCGCCGCGAGAAGGCCAACTCCAACGTCTGCACCTCGCAGGTGCTGCTGGCCAACATCGCCAGCCTCTATGCCGTCTACCACGGCCCGCAAGGCCTCAAGCGCATCGCCCAGCGTGTGCAGCGGCTGACCGCGGTGCTCGCCACCGGCCTGGCGGCCAAGGGCGTCAAGCGCCTCAACCAGCACTTCTTCGACACCCTGACCCTGGAGGTCGGCGGGCAGCAGGCAGCGATCCTCGAACGCGCCCGCGCCCTGCGCTACAACCTGCGCATCGTCGGCGACGATCGCCTGGGCGTAAGCCTCGACGAAACCTCCAGCGCGCAGACCGTCGCCGCGCTGTTCGACATCTTCCTCGGCGCCGGCCACGGCCTCGATGTCGCCGCGCTGGACGCCGCCGCCGTGGCCGACGGCATTCCCGCCGCGCTACAGCGCAGCTCCGCCTACCTGACCCATCCGGTGTTCAACCGCCACCACAGCGAAACCGAGATGCTGCGCTACCTGCGCCAGCTCGAAGGCAAGGACCTGGCGCTGAACCAATCGATGATCCCGCTGGGCTCCTGCACCATGAAGCTCAACGCCACCAGCGAGATGATCCCGATCACCTGGCCGGAATTCGCCAATCTGCACCCCTTCGTGCCGCGCGAGCAGGCCGAGGGCTACCGCCTGATGATCGAAGAGCTGGAGCATTGGCTGTGCGCCATTACCGGCTTCGACGCCATCTGCACGCAGCCCAACTCCGGCGCCCAGGGCGAATACGCCGGGCTGCTGGCGATCCGCAAGTACCACGAGAGCCGTGGCGACACGCACCGCAATATCTGTCTGATCCCGTCCTCGGCCCACGGCACCAACCCGGCCTCGGCGATCATGGCGAGCATGCGCGTGGTCATCGTCGAGTGCGACAAGGGCGGTAACGTCGACCTCGCCGACCTCAAGGCCAAGGCCGCGGAAGCCGGCGCGCAGCTGTCCTGCCTGATGATCACCTACCCCTCGACCCATGGCGTCTACGAGGAAGGCATCCGCGAAATCTGCGAGGTCATCCACAGCCACGGCGGCCAGGTCTACATGGACGGCGCCAACCTCAACGCCCAGGTCGGCCTGGCGCGTCCGGCCGACATCGGCGCCGACGTGTCGCACATGAACCTGCACAAGACCTTCTGCATTCCCCACGGCGGTGGCGGTCCGGGCATGGGCCCGATCGGCGTGAAGAAGCACCTGGCGCCCTTCGTCGCCAACCACCCGGTGATCCGCATCGAAGGCCCTAACCCGCTGAACGGCGCGGTCAGCGCCGCGCCCTGGGGCAGCGCCAGTATCCTGCCGATCAGCTGGATGTACATCGCCATGATGGGCCCGCAACTGGCCGACGCCACCGAGGTGGCGATCCTCAACGCCAACTACCTGGCGAGCAAGCTGGATGGCGCCTTCCCGGTGCTCTACCGCGGGCGCAACGAGCGCGTCGCCCACGAGTGCATCCTCGACCTGCGGCCGCTCAAGGCGCAGACCGGGATCAGCGAGGAAGACGTGGCCAAGCGCTTGATGGACTACGGCTTCCACGCGCCGACCATGTCCTTCCCGGTGCCCGGCACGCTGATGGTCGAGCCCACCGAGAGCGAGTCCAAGCATGAGCTGGATCGCTTCGTCGAGGCGATGCTGAGCATCCGCGCGGAGATCGCCAAGGTCGAGACCGGCGAGTGGCCGGCCGAGGACAACCCGCTCAAGCGCGCGCCGCACACCCTGGCCGACGTCACCGGCGTGTGGGACCGGCCGTACCCGATCGCCGAAGCGGTGACCCCCACCGAGCACACCCGCGCCTTCAAGTACTGGCCGGCGGTCAACCGGGTCGACAACGTCTACGGCGACCGCAACCTGTTCTGCGCCTGCGTGCCGGTGGGCGACTACCGCGAGTAAGCGTCGATCGCCCATGAAAAAGCCGCCTTCTGGCGGCTTTTTCATGGCTGTGCGATACGCCCCGGCGGTCGTCGGGGCGGCTCACTCGCGCGGCTTGAGCGACACGCGCGAGACCAGCACGAAGAGGAAATAGCACAGCAGGATCATCAGCACGTTGCCGAGCATCCCCAGCAGGTTGTACAGCGGCGCCGGCAGCAGCGAGTAAAGCTCCAGGCCGACGACGCTGAGCAGGCGGTTGAGCAGCCAGAAGCCCTCGCTGGCGATCATCAGGATGAGCACGATCTTCAGGGGCTGGACGGGATCGGACATCGAAACACTCCTTGTCATGAATAAGGCGGATAGCGCCGGACTGCGGCTTTATCCGCCTTGTCGCGGCCGGGCGCAAGCATCCGGCCGCGTCGCCGGGGCCTCGCGCTCAGCGTTCGCCGGCGAGCAGGGCGCTGGCCAGTTCCTGGTCGCTGCGTTGTTGCAGGTCCGGGTGCTGTTCGCGCAGGCGCTGCAGTTCGGCTTCCAGGTAGGGGCCGCGAATGGCGCCATCGCTGGCGACGAAGCTGCTGGCGTCATCCGCCAGCGGGCCGACCAGCTTGCGGTCGCCGCCGCTGGTCAGGTAGCTGGAGGCGGTGGTGGCGCCGGTGGAAACCAGGCCGCGAAGGAAGCCGTCATCCCGTTCCCTGGCCATGGCCGAGGCGAGGGGCAGGGAAAACAGGGCGAGGGCGATGGCCGCTCCGGTGATACGCATGGCTACTCCTTGGGTGTCTGCGTTCGCGCCCCTCAGAGTGCCGCACAGGCGGCGAGTTCCAAGCCGCCTGACTGATTTTTCCTACGTGCCGACGGCCTGCTCATTCGCCTTTCAGCAGCGGGTCGTCCGGGTTCTGCTGTTCCAGTTCGGCGAGCAGCATCTGCACCTTCTCCAGTTGCCCGGTTTCGCGCAGGTAGCCGATCAGCGCCAGGCGCGCCTCGCGGTTCGCCGGGTGGCGCTGGAGCAGTTGCTCGAGCTGTTGGCAGGCGGCATTGGTGTCGCCGCTGTCATGCAGGCCGATGGCCAGGACGTAGCGGAATTGCGCGTCGTCCGGGCTCAGGCGCACGGCTTCCTGCAGTGCCTTGAGCGCGGCGGGGCGCTGGCCCTGACGCACCAGGGACAGGCCCAGCGTGTGCTGCAGCAGGGCCGAGCGCGGATGGCGCTTGAGCGCGGCATCCAGCAGTTGCTGCGCCTCCGCATTGCGTTGCTGGCTCTCCAGCCACTGGGAGAGGCTGACCAGCGCCGGCAGGTAATCCGGGTCGCGTTGCAGGGCGGCGCGCAGTGCCGGCTCGACCTCGGCAGCGCGGCCGCTGGCCTGGTAGAGCATGGCGCGGTTGAGGTTGGCCTCGGCGCGCTCGGCGAGGGCCGACTGCACCGCTTCGTATTCCTGCAGGCCCCTCTGCAGGCGCTCATCCAGGCCGGCGCGCGCCGCCGCCGGCAGTTGCAGCAGTTGCCAGGCGGCGGCGATGCGCACGGCGCGTATCGGGTCATCCAGCAGCGGCGCCAGCAGCGTGGCTTGCTGCGCCGGCGCGGCCAGGGCGGCGAACGCGTCGATGGCGGCGTGGCGGACCTGCGGCTCCTTGTCGCCGAGGGCGGCGCTGGCCAGCTCCAGGGAGCGCTGGCTCGGGTAGGTCGGCAGCTCGGCGAGCAAGGTGGCGCGGCGGATCGCCGGCAGGTCGCTGGTCGCCAGCAGCAGGTGCAGCGCCCGCGAAGCGCCTGGCTGGCCTTCGCGGGCTTTCCACAGGCCGTCGTCGTAGCGTGGCGCCGGGTTGCTCGACGGCGCCGGCTTGCGCGCATCGCTGGCGTACCAGAGCTGGAATTGCTGGCTGATCTTCGCCGTCGCGCTGTCGCGGTGGCAGCCCAGGCAGGCATCCGGCGCGCCCAGCTTCTGCGAGTGCTCGGGGTTGGGGACGCTGAAGCTGTGATCGTGGCGGTAGTGATTGACCATGTAGTACTTGCCCGGCATGTGGCAGGCGGTGCACTGCGCGCCCGGCGTACCGGGCTGGTGGTGATGGTGCTCGGGCGAGTCGTAGTCCTTCGCCTGCAGACCGGCGCCGTCGATGTCCGCGCGCAGCGGCTTGCCGGCGCTGTTGTGGCATTGCAGGCAGAGGCCGTTGCCGGCGATCTTCAACTGGCCGCTGTGCGGGTTGTGGCAGTCGATGCAGCTCACGCCCTTGGCGAACATTTTGCTCTGGGTGAAGGAACCCCACTCGAAGACCTCGTCCTTGATCTTGCCGTCGATCTGGTACAGCTCGCGGGTCAGCAGGCTGGGCAGGTAGTCGTCCATGAAACGCTTGCCGGGCTGGGCGCCATCGCCCAGGGGCGCGCGGCGGGCGTGGCAGCGCGCGCAGGTTTCCACCAGGGCGCTGGCCGGGGTGCGGCGGTCGAGGGGCGTGTCGAATCCCTTGGCCGGGGAGCTGTCGGGCTTGGTCGTCCATTCCAAGTGCCGCGAGGCCGGGCCGTGGCAGGCCTGGCAGCCGACGCCGGGGCTTTGCCAGTGGCTGGCGAAGCTGTCCGTGGCGGCATCGAACCGGCGGGTGAAGTCGGTGCTGTGGCAGTCGATGCACATGAAGTTGGCGTTGTACGCCGGGCGCGTCCAGTGCAGCTCGTCCTTGAAGTCGATGCGCTGTCCGGGGTTGAGCTGGAACCAGCGCTGCTTGTGGCTATCCCAGGCCACGCCGAGGGCCTGCAGGCGGCCGCCGGGGTACTCCAGCAGGTATTGCTGCAACGGCGCCACGCCAAAGGTGTAGGCGACCTTGAAGTCGGCCGGCTTGCCGTCGGCGCCGGGGGTGTTGACCCAGAACTCGTCGCCCTTGCGGAAGAAACGGGTGCTTTCCACCTCGCCCTTGAAGCGCACGTCGTTGAAGTCGCCCTGGACGCTGTCCGCGCTGGCCTCCTGCATGGCGCGCTGGTGGTGCGAGCCCTTCCAGTCCTGGATCTGCGCCAGGTGGCAGCCCTGGCATTGCCGCTCGTCGACGAAATGCGCCGGCGCGGGGGCGCTGGCCACGGGGGGCGCGGGGGTGGCCGAGGCGGCGGCGGAGGTCGGCAGCAGCGCTGCGCTGTGCTGCACCTGCCACCAGAGCCCGATGCTGGCCGCCAGCAGCAGGCAGGCCAGGCCCGCGAGCAGGCGCTGGCGGAAGACCCTGCGCGGTTCCACCGCGGCGGGGGCTGGAGAGCGGGCGCTTTTCGAGTGGGTCTTTGGCATGCGGACATCCGCTCCGCGAGACGAGGGTACGACGAGGTGTCAGCAGCTTCAGTGACTGCTCCGGGCTTGTCAAACCGAAACCGGGAAGCGCCGCCGCCGGCGCGCGCGGGCTTCCCGTCGCGCCGCACTCAGGGCTGGCGGATCGCCGCGACCCGCGCGCTGTCGACCTTCACCGCCGGGTTGCCGAACTGGTTGGTGAGGTAGTTGACCAAGGTGGCGATCTGCTGGTCGTCCAGGCTGCCGGCGAAGCCGGGCATGAACACCTCCTGTTCGCCGGTCTTGCGCTTCACGCCGTTGAGCACCACCTGCACCAGGTTGTCCGGCTGCTGGGCGCCGACCGTCGTATTGTGGCTGAGCATCGGGTAATAGCCGTCCTTGACCCCGTCGCCGCTCCAGGCGTGGCAACTGGCGCAGTTGCCGAGGAACAGCCGGGCGCCGTCGTCGCGGGTTTGCGGGTCGAAGTCCTGGCCGCGCAGGCTGACCACCTCGTCGGCCGGCTCGCCCCAGGCGAAGCGCGCCTTGCGCTCGCCGTCGCTGACCGCCTTGACGCTGCGCAGGTAGGTGGCCATGGCCTGCAGGTCGGCGTCGCTGAGGTACTGGAAGCTGTGCTGCACCGCCTCGGCCATCGGTCCGGCGGCCTGCGCCTTGCCGGCTACGCGGCCGGTCTTCAGGTACTGCACCAGCTCGGCATCGCTCCAGCCGCCGATGCCGCTGTGGGTGTCGGCGGTGATGTTGAAGGCATACCAGCCGCCCAGCGCCGCGCCGGCGAGGAAGTCGCTGTCCTTTTCGTCCAGCGCCTTTTCCTGGAAGGCCAGGCCGCGCGGGGTATGGCAGGTGCCGCAGTGCGCCGGGCCCTGGACCAGGTAGGCGCCGCGGTTCCAGGCCTCGCTCTGCTTGGGATTGGCCTGGTAGGTCTGGTCTTCGTGGAAGGCCAGGTTCCAAAGCGCCAGCGGCCAGCGCATGTTCAGTGGCCAGGGAATGTCGCTGTCGTGGTTGGCCTGGGCCACGGCGTCCACGCCGCCGCGCAGGAAGTAGGCGTAGAGCGCCTGCATGTCCTCGTCGGTGATCTTCGCGTAGGCCGTGTAGGGCATCGCCGGGTAGAGGTGCATGCCACCCTTGGCCACGCCCTCGCGCAGGGCGCGGGCGAAGTCGTCGTAGCTGTAGTTGCCGATGCCGGTGCGCGGATCGGGGGTGATGTTGCTGGCGTAGACATCGCCCAGCGGCGTGGCCAGCGGCAGGCCGCCGCTGAACGGCCTGCCGCCCGGCGCCGTATGGCAGGCCGCACAGTCGGCGGCGCGGGCCAGGTATTCGCCGCGCTTGAGCAGCTCCGGCGGGGCCGGGTCGAGGGCCGGCGCCGGATGCGCCAGGAGCGGTGCGAGGAGCAGGGTGACGCCGAGGCCGAGAAGGGAGAGACGCATGCTCAGGCCTCCTGCTTCAGGCGCTCGGCCAGGCGCAGGGCCAGGGCGGCGATGGTCAGGGTGCAGTTCACCGAACCGACGGTGGGCATCACCGCGCTGCTGGCGATGAACAGGTTCGGGTGGTCGTGGCTGCGGCAGTCCTTGTCGACCACCGAGTCCGCCGGGTCGTCGCCCATCAGCGTGGTGCCGGTGATGTGGTTGTTGTTGGCGAAATTGTCCTCGAACTTCACCTCGGTTCCGCCCATCAGCTTGGCCGCGTGGGCGTAGACCTCGCGGGTGTGCAGCGCGCTCTTGCGCACGTAGTCGTCCATGGCATAGGTGAACTCCGGCTTGGCGATGCCGATGGCGTCGCGCTCGCTGCTGCTGGGCACGATGCGGTTCTCCGGGTGCGGGAGGATTTCGTGGAAGCTGTCGAAACGCACGAAGCGCGCGGCACGATCGCGAATCCGCGCCTCCAGCTCGCGGCCAAGCAGCAGCGGGCCTTGCTGGATCAGCTCGGCGGCCACCTGATCGACCCGCGAGAGGTTCGACAGGTGGATCTTCTTCGCCGCGTACTGGCTGCGGAAGGCGCCGTCGCGGAAACCGACCATCGAGGTCATCTCCTGCGGCCCGCGACCCGGCCAGAGCTTCTCGTCGGCATAGAACTGCACGGCGGTGCCGGGGTGGTCCATGAGGTTGCGGCCGACCATGTCCGAACGGTTGCCGACCTCCGACATCAGCATCAGCTTGGGCGTTTCGATGCCATTGGCGGCGAGCACGAAGGTCTTGCCCTCGACACGCACCTCGTTGCCCTGCGGGTCCTTGTACAGCGCGGCGACGATGCGCCCGCCCTCACCCTTTTCCAGCTTGAACACCACCGCGTTGTCGATCAGCCGGGCGCCGGCGCTCTCCGCCTTCTCGACATGCACGATGCCGTTGTACATGGCGCCGATCGGGCAGATCGGCATGCAGTTGTTATTGCCGCAGCAGGTCGGTCGCTCATCGTAGGGGCGGCTATTGCGCGCCACCGGCTCGGTGACCACGCGGTAGCCGTTGGCGTTGAGCACGCTCTTGATGCGCTGCTCGTTCCACGACAGCGCCAGCGGCGCCATGGGGTAGGGCTTGCTGCGCGGCGAACCGAGGTCCTCGTCGGACGGCCCCCACACGCCCAGCTCCTCTTCGGCGCGCTGGTACCAGGGCTCCAGCTCGGCGTACTCGATCGGCCAGTCGCGGCCGACGCCATACAGGCTCTTCAGCTTCAGGTCGTTGGGCAGGAAGCGCCAGGCCGACGCGGCCCAGTGCCAGGTGGTGCCGCCGACGGCGCGGATGTACTGCACGTCGTAGGGGTGTTCGCCCTTCTGGATCAGGTAGTGATTGTCCGGGTGGTATTGCGGGTGTGGCGCATGGGCCATCGATGGGTAGGGCGCCTGGTTGTCGGACTTGTCCGGCTGGTTGCGGAAGCGTTCGACGATCTCCCAGCGCGACAGCCGCGGGCCGGCTTCGAGGATCAGCACGTCCTTGCCGGCCAGGGCCAACTGATGGGCGACCAGGGCCCCGGCGACGCCGGAGCCGACCACCACGTAATCGGCGCTTTGCGTATCGGCCATGCTCAGACCCCCCGCTCGACGGGTTGCGCCGACCACAGGGCCGGCGCGCTGACGCAGTAGCTGCGCGGCAGCAGCACGTCATCCACGGCCTTGAACATCAGCGCGGTTTCATAGGCGACCACGGCGGGCTGGTCGCCTTCGCCGATCTTGCCCAGGTACCAGCCGCTCAGAATCTGTCGCGCCAGCCACTGCTGGCGCTCGCTCCAGCGCTGCGGCGCGTCGCCCAGGTGCGCCTGCAGCTCGCCGAGGCTCTGGCCGAGGGCGCTGTCGCGCTGCGCCAGGGCCTGGTAGAGGCGCTGGCCGATGCGTGGGTCGAGGTTGCTGCGCCCGGTCAGTCGCTGCGACAGGGTCATGAAGATTGCCAGCTCGGCTTCAGCCTGCGGCGTCAGCGCGGCCCAGGCCTGGCCGGCGGGGCTGAGCAGCAGGCCACCGAGGGCGGCGCCGGCGCAGGCGACCGCCAGCAGGCGGCGGCGCGAAAGCGGAAAAGCGGGCGATGACGTGGCGGGAGCCAGGGCAACGGGGTCGGACATTGGAGCCTCTCATTCAGCAGACGAATGACGGTTCGCGAAGAACCTTGTCGCAATAACAACAAAATCACGCTTCATGCGCGTTATTGATCGCGTATAGCGGGTGAATATTGTAATTAATACTAACAAATTATCAGGTGAATGGATTCAGCCCGCCACTTTTGGTGGCCATGCCGGGCTCCCTGTCGGCAGGGGTGGCGACGGAACAGCCCGCCCCTTAGTATTGCGGCATCTCCAGATTCTGCAGCGCGAAAGGTTCGTCCGGCGCCGCTCCGGCGCGCTTGGCGGGCCTCTCTACGACAAGGTTTTCGATGAAACAGTACCTCGACCTCATGCGCCTGGTGCGCGACCAGGGCACGTTCAAGAGCGATCGCACCGGCACCGGCACCTACAGCGTGTTCGGCCACCAGATGCGCTTCGACCTGGCCCAGGGCTTCCCCCTGGTGACCACCAAGAAGTGCCACCTGAAATCGATCATTCACGAGCTGCTGTGGTTCCTCAAAGGCTCGACCAACATTGCCTACCTGAAGGAAAACGGCGTCTCCATCTGGGACGAGTGGGCCGACGAGAACGGCGACCTCGGCCCGGTCTACGGCTACCAGTGGCGCTCCTGGCCGGCGCCGGACGGCCGCCACATCGACCAGATCGCCAACCTGATGACGATGCTCAAGCACAACCCGGACTCGCGCCGGCTGATCGTCTCCGCCTGGAACCCGGCGCTGATCGACCAGATGGCCCTGCCGCCGTGCCACGCGCTGTTCCAGTTCTACGTCGCCGACGGCAAGCTCAGCTGCCAGCTCTACCAGCGTTCGGCCGACATCTTCCTCGGCGTGCCCTTCAACATCGCCAGCTACGCCCTGTTGACCCTGATGGTCGCCCAGGTCGCCGGCCTGCAACCGGGCGAGTTCATCTGGACCGGCGGCGACTGCCACCTGTACGCCAACCACCTGGAACAGACCGACCTGCAACTGAGCCGCCAGCCGCTGCCGCTGCCGACCATGAAGCTCAACCCCGCGGTGAAGGACCTGTTCGACTTCCGCTTCGAGGACTTCGAACTGCTCGGCTACCAGTCCCACCCGCACATCAAGGCGCCCGTGGCGGTCTGACCGCCCGCGCCAGGGCCGCCCACGCGGCCCCAGCCCGCCGCCCGGCAAACGCGGCGGGCCATCGACTTTCCGCAGTACAACGATAAGAAACGGGGAATGTCATGCAACCTTTCAGCTTTGCCACCACCGCGCAGCTGCTCTGCGAAAGCGCCTCCGCCGCCCGCCTGGGCGAACTCTGCCGCGAACGCGGCGCCAGCCGGGTGCTGATCGTCACCGATCCGGGGATCACCCGCCTGAACCTGCTCGACGGCGTGCTGCCGGGCTTCGCCCGTGCCGGCGTGGCCGTGCAGGTGTTCGACCAGGTGCTCGCCGACCCACCGGAAGCGGTGGTCCTGGACGCCGCCGGCCAGGCCCGCGCCATGGCCGCGCAACTGATCGTCGGCTTCGGCGGCGGCAGCTCCATGGACGTCGCCAAGCTGGTCGCCCTGCTGGCCCATCCGCAGGCCGCCCAGGGCCTGGCCGAACTCTTCGGCGTGGGCAACGCGCGCGGCCCGCGCCTGCCATTGATCCAGGTGCCGACCACCGCCGGCACCGGCTCGGAAGTCACCCCGATCGCCATCGTCACCACCGGCGAAACCCGCAAGCTGGGCGTGGTCAGCCCGCTCCTGCTGCCCGACCTGGCGCTGCTCGACGCCGACCTCACCCTCGGCCTGCCGGCGGCGGTCAGCGCCGCCACCGGCATCGACGCCATGGTCCACGCCATCGAGGCCTACACCAGCAAGCTGAAAAAGAACCCACTGTCCGACCTGCTCGCCCGCGAAGCCCTGCGCCTGCTCGCCGCCAACCTCGACCGGGTGGTGCACAACGGCGCCGACCGCGAGGCGCGCCAGGCCATGCTGCTCGGCGCCTGCCTGGCCGGCCAGGCTTTCGCCAACGCGCCGGTGGCAGCGGTGCACGCCCTGGCCTACCCGCTGGGCGGGCACTTCCACATTCCCCACGGCCTGAGCAACGCCCTGGTGCTGCCGCACGTGGCGCGCTTCAACGCCGCGGCGGCGAGCGCGCTCTACGCCGAACTGGCGCCGCTGCTGCTCGGCGAGCGCCTGCGCGGCGGCGACAGCGCCAGCCTCGCGGCGCAGTTCATCGACGAGCTGGCGCAGCTCAGCCCGCGCTGCGGCCTGCCCACGCGCCTGCGCGATGTCGGGGTGGCGCAAGCCATGCTGCCGCGCCTGGCCGCCGATGCCCTGCAGCAGCAGCGCCTGCTGGTGAATAACCCGCGCGAGGTCAGCGAGGCCGATGCCCTGGCGATCTACCGCGCCGCCTACTGAGAGAACCGATGAGCCAACAGCACCCGAGCCGCGCCGATTACCGGCACTTCCAGCCGATCACAACGCGCTGGCACGACAACGACCTCTACGGACACGTCAACAACGTCACCTACTACGGCTTCTTCGACACCGCGGTGAACACCTACCTGATCGAGCGCGGCGGCCTGGATATCCACGACGGCCGCGTGGTCGGCTTCGTCGTCAGCTCCAGTTGCGACTACTTCGCCCCGGTGGCCTTCCCCGAGCGCATCGAGGTTGGCCTGCGGGTCGGCAAGCTGGGCACCAGCTCGGTGCAGTACGAACTGGCGGTGTTCCGCCAGGGCGAGTCGCTGGCCTGCGCCGCCGGGCGCTTCGTGCACGTCTTCGTCGAGCGCGAGAGCGGCCGCCCGGTGGCCATCCCGGATGGCCTGCGCGCGGCCATGCAGGCGTTGCTGGTGGCCGAGCCGGCCTGATCGGGCAGCCCCTGTTCACACCGAACAGGGGCGCGGGCTCAGTGCGCGGGGCCCGGCGGCTCCAGGCGCGCGACGCGCGGCAAGTCCTCGTAAGGCAGCCACAGCCGGCCATGCCACTGCAGCACGCCCAACTGCCGGTCGCCCCAGCTCAGCACGCGCTGGCGCGGTTGCGGCAGATGCTCGCGGTGCTGGTCGCGCAGGCAGGGCACCACCTGCTGGGTGATCCACTGGCGGATGCAGCGGTTCTCCGGGTGGTAGTAGTGGATCAGCGTGGCGTAGACGCCGGACTCGCTGAGCAGCAGGACCTTCTCGTAGTCGCCGTTGGCGCCGCGAACCCAGGCCTGCTGGCGTTGATCGTCGTCGAGGTTGTGCTGCACGCGGGTTTCGATGGGATGGTTCATCAGCCGGCCGAGGTCGCGGGCGACGAACCAGGCCTGGTCGTCGAGAAGAAAGGCGCGCAACTGGCGGCGATGGCGGATGAAAAAGGTGGGGATAAGGATGGCGTCATCCATGCCGTGCCTCCTTGGCGAGGCGTGCGCAGCCGGACGAACGGGGCGTGGTCTGGTGCATAGTGGATTCCCAAGTGAATTGTTCATGGCGCCCCCTGTTCAGAGGGGCGGTCGGGTACTTGAACACCGCACTTGGACGGCCCGCAGCTTTTCCCTTTCGGGTCTTGTATGACTGCGCGCTACCCGACCATAGCTGAGCTACGGACTTGCAAAAAAGCCGCTTGTTCTTCGGTAGCGGCAGACCGCCAAGTGGGTGTGTTCAGCACCGTCGGCAAAGGTACTGATTCCCCTTCGGCGCTGTTAGCTCACCTGGATCGCATTTGGATGATACGGAAATTTCCCACAGAAAATGGGCGCTATTTCGGCGGGCGTGGGCAGTCGTCCGGTGTAGGCGAGTGGCGGGGCGCGCCTCGATCGGTATCGCTTCGCTCAACCCATCCTACGAGGCCGTGTCCCACCGCATCACCGGGCTGCATCACATCGCAGCGTGCCGTATCCCACCGCGCCGTAGGTTGGCGTTGAGCGAAGCGATACCCAACACCCTGGGCGATGTCGGTCGGCACCGGGCCAGGCGAGACCTGGCAGCGCGCGGGCGGCCATTGCCCGGTGCGCCGCCCGGAAACGAAAAGGCCCGCCAATGGCGGGCCTTTTCACGGCTGACGAATCAGTCGTCGTGCTTGTGCTTCTTGTGCTTGTGGCCGCTGCCGCTGTCGCTCGCCATCGAGCTGCCCACTGCGCCACCCGCTGCGCCGCCCAGGCCGGCACCGATGGCCGCGCCGGTGGAGCCACCGACCTTGTTGCCGATGATCGAGCCGCCGGCTGCACCCAGGCCGCCGCCGATGGCTGCTTCGGTCTTCTTGCCTTTCTTCGCGGTTGCCGCGCTACCGGCCGCACCGCCGACGCCGGCGCCGATGGCCGCGCCAGTGCTGCCGCCCAGAGCGCCGCCGACCACGTTGCCGAGGGCGCCGCCGAGGCCGCCGCCGACCGCGGCGTTGGTGTTGTCACCGGCAAAAGCGAATTGCGAGCCCAGCAGGGCCAGCGCCAGAACCGAAAGAGTCTTACGCATGATGGAACCTTGAATGAGGAGGGTGAAGAGCGTTGATTGTCCTGCACGCAAAACAGCCGAACAAGCATGTCCGGCTGTTTTAAGCCACCGCTCAGACCGCGATCCGCGGCGCGCGCGTGGTTAATCCGAGGACTCAGTCGTCGTCGTGGTGGTGGCGATGGTGCTTGTACCAGCCACGGTGACGGCCGTTGTCGTGCCAGTCATCGTCACGGTCGTAACGGGCATGGCGGTAGCCGCGGCCGCGATCGTTGTAGTCGTCGTCGCGGTTGCTGTCGGCGTAATGGTTGCCCAGCGCGCCACCGGCGCCGCCACCCAGGGCTGCGCCGACCAGGCCGCCGGTGCTGCCGCCGACCTTGTTGCCGATGATGTTGCCGCCCGCTGCACCCAGGCCGCCGCCGATGGCTGCCTCGGTCTTGTTGCCGCGACGTGCGCCCACGGCGCCGCCTGCCGCGCCGCCAACGCCGGCGCCAATGGCTGCGCCAGTGCTGCCGCCGACCGCCTGGCCGACTACCGTGCCCAATACCCCGCCAAGGGCGCCGCCGACGCCGGCGTTGGTGTCGCCGTCGGCGAAGGCCGAGCCGCCAGCCAGTGCCAGGGAGAGCAGGAGCATAGAGGAGTACTTCATCGAGAGGTTCTCGCTGTGGTTATGTTGGCGGCGATGCTGCTGATGTACGAATGCTCTTACAAGCCTCTGCCGACGAGTGACGTGACTTTCATCAAATATTGCAAGTAATTGATTTAGGCGCAGAACTATTCCGATCTTGCTGAGTCTGAGCGTGATTCCGAGGGGTTGAAATGTGCGTTCGCAGCGCCGGAAATGCCATTGCAATGATGGCGATTTCAGCAACCGGCCCGGCGCGTTTTTCAGCGCGCGGCCACCGCTCGGACTCCCCCTGTTTCCTTTCCGACAACACTCCGCTCCGGCCGCAAAAGGGCCGAGAGCCGTTTGCCCGTGGATGGCGAATCGAGGGGCTGCGTCGCCGCACGGCGCCCTGCGTGGCAAGGCACCGTGCCGGTGCCGCGATCAGAGGATGCGGTTGCTCGCGCGCGCCGCTTCCAGGCGTACCGCGACGAACTTCGAGGTCGGCGTGTAGCTGCCCACGCCGTGGCTTTCCAGCGGCACCAGCGGGTTGGTTTCCGGGTAGTAGGCGGCCGCCTGGCCCGGCGGGATGTCGAAGGCCAGCAGGGTGAAGCCGCTGACCCGGCGCTCCACGCCATCGTTCCAGAGTGACACCAGGTCGATCTTCTGCCCCGGCTCGAAGCCCAGACGGCGGATGTCCGCTGCGTTGGCGAAGACCACCTCGCGTTGCCCGCGCACGCCGCGATAGCGGTCGTCCAGACCGTAGATGGTGGTGTTGTACTGGTCGTGGGAGCGCAGCGTCTGCAGGATCAGGTCGGGGCGCTGGCCGCTGCGCCGCACCTGCTCGGGGATCAGCTCGCGGGGCAGCGCGCAGGCGTTGAAGTTGGCCTTGCCGCTGGCGGTGTTCCAGCGCCGCTCGGCGGCCGCGTTGCCGAGGTGGAAGCCGCCGGGGTGCTGGACGCGCCGGTTGAAGTCGGCGAAGCCGGGAATGGTCTCGGCGATCAGTTCGCGGATGCGCGCGTAGTCGGCGATCAGGGCGTCCCAGTCGACCGGGCGCTGGCCCAGGGTGGCCTTGGCGATGCCGGCGATGATCGCCGGTTCCGAGCGCATCTGCCGGGACAGCGGTTCGAGCTGGCCGCGCGAGGCGTGGATCATGCTGAAGGAGTCTTCCACGGTAACCGCCTGCGGACCGCTGGCCTGGCGGTCGATGTCGGTGCGGCCGAGGCACGGCAGGATCAGTGCGTCGCCGCCGGTGGTCAGGTGGCTGCGGTTGAGCTTGGTGCTGATCTGCACGGTGAGCCGGCAGTTTTGCAGCGCGCGGTGGGTGCGCGGGCTGTCCGGGGTGGCTTGGGCGAAGTTGCCGCCCAGGCCGATGAAGACCTTGGCGCGGCCTTCGAGCATGGCGTTGATGGCTTCGACGGTGTTGTGCCCGTCGTGGCGCGGCACGCGGAAGGCGAAGCGCCGTTCCAGGGCGTCGAGCAGCGCCGCCGGCGGCCGGTCGTTGATGCCCATGGTGCGGTCGCCCTGCACGTTGCTGTGGCCGCGCACCGGGCAGAGGCCGGCGCCAGGGCGGCCGACGTTGCCGCGCAGCAGTTGCAGGTTGACGATTTCCTGGATGGTCGGCACCGAGTGGTGGTGCTGGGTGATGCCCATGGCCCAGCAGGCGATGACCCGTTCGGCGCGGCGGTACATTTGCGCGGCCGTCTCGATCTCGTCCAGGCGCAGGCCGGATTGCGCTTCGATGTGCTCCCAGGGGGTGGCGTCCAGCTCGGCCAGGTAGGCCTCGATGCCGTCGCAGTGCTCGGCGATGAAGGCGTGGTCGAACACCGCCGGCTCGCCCTTGGCCTGGGCCTCGCGCTCCCACTGCAGGAGGAACTTGGCCATGCCGCGCACGGCGGCCATGTCGCCGCCCAGGGCCGGGCGGAAGAATGCGGTGTTCAGCGGCTCGGAACCGTTGGTGAGCATTTCCAGGGCGTGCTGCGGATGCTGGAAGCGTTCCAGGCCGCGTTCTTTCAGCGGATTGAAGGCGACCACCTGGGCGCCGCGCTTCACCGCCTCGCGCAGCGGTTCGAGCATGCGCGGGTGGTTGGTGCCGGGGTTCTGGCCGAAGACGAAGATGGCGTCGGCGTGCTCGAAGTCGGCGAAGGTCACGCTGCCCTTGCCGACCCCGACGCTCTGCCCGAGGGCCACGCCGCTGGCTTCGTGGCACATGTTCGAGCAGTCCGGGAAGTTGTTGGTGCCGAAGGCGCGGACGAACAGTTGGTAGAGGTAGGCGGCCTCGTTGCTGGCGCGCCCGGAGGTGTAGAACTCGGCCTGGTCGGGGCTGTCGAGGCTGCGCAGGTGCCTGGCCACCAGCTCGAAGGCGTCGTCCCAGGCGATCGGCAGGTAGCGGTCGCTGGTGCGGTCGTAGCGCATCGGTTCGGTCAGGCGGCCCTGGTACTCCAGCCAGTAGTCGCTTTGCTCGCGCAGCGCGCTGACGCTGTGGCGGGCGAAGAAGGCGGCATCGACGCGGCGCTTGGTGGCTTCCCAGTTGACCGCCTTGGCGCCGTTTTCGCAGAACTTCACCCGGCCGTCTTCCGGCGAGTCGCCCCAGGCGCAACCGGGGCAGTCGAAGCCGCCGTTCTGGTTGGTCTTGAGCAGTGCGCGCAGGTTCTTGAACGGCTGCTTGCTGTCGAGCCAGAAGCGCGTGACGCTGGCCAGCGCGCCCCAGCCGGCGGCGGCCCCTTTGTAGGGTTGGTAGCGGGGATTGACGGTTTGCAGGCTCATTGCAGTCTCGGTGTTCGCGATCAGTGGGCGGGCGGCGCCGGGCTGTAGACCCGCGGCGCGCTGTGGTGGGGCAGGTGGATCAGGTTCAGGTTGTGCCGGCGCGCCCATTGCACGGTGAGCGCGGTGGGCGCGGAGAGGCTGACCAGGGTGGCGAGGCCGGCGCGCACCGCCTTGTGGATCAGCTCCAGGCTGCAGCGGCTGGTGACCACGGCAAAGCCGGCGCGGCCGTCCAGGCGTTGCTGCGCAAGCGCGCCGATCAGCTTGTCCAGGGCGTTGTGCCGGCCGATGTCCTCGCGGCACAGGCGGATAGCGCCGCTGTCGTCGACAAAGAGCGCGGCGTGCAGCGCGCCGCTGCGTTGCCCCAGGCGCTGGGCCTGGTCGATGCGCTGGCGCAGGCCCTGCAGGTGTTCGGCCGGCGGCAGCGGGCTGGCGGTCAGCGGTGTCAGCGCGGGCAGCGCCTGTTCCAGCGCTTCCACGCCGCACAGGCCGCAGCCGCTGGTGCCGGCCAGTTGCCGGCGTTGCTGCTTGAGCGCCCAGAAGGCGCGGCTGCTGATCTGCACCTCGGCGCTGACGGCGTCAGCGAGGCGGTTCAGGCGGATGTCATAGATTTCGTCGATGGCCTCCACCAATCCGTTGCTCAGGCTGAAGCCACGGACGAAGTCGTCCAGGTCGTCGGGGGAGACCATCATCACCGCCTGGCTGAGGCCGTTGTAGGCGATCGCCAGGGCGACTTCCTCGGCCAGCGGGGCGTGCCCGGCGGCGGCTTCGGCGGTGAGTTCGACATAGGCGTAGGCACCGTCGGCAGCGACGGCGGCCCGGGCATCGGCGGACGCCGGGCGGGCAGGCAAGCGAGGCATGGGCTGGGCCCTGTTTTCGTGTAATGCAGCCAGCCTAGGCGCGCCCGCCGGGGGCGTCTAATCGGTAGTTCCGATGCTGTGATCGACGCCGTCTATCGCAGAAGCAGGCCAGCCTCCTCGAAGCAGGCTTCGGCCAGCGCCGAGCGGGGCGCCGAGCGGCGCAGGATCAGGCCCAGCGGCGCCAGGGTGCGGGCGTCTTCGATGGGCAGCAGGCGCAGGTGGCTGCCATGGGCATCGAGGCCGCTGCCCAGGGGCATGATGGCGCAGCACAGGCCGCGCTCCACGGCTTGCAGCAATTGGTGCACGGCGTCGGTTTCGAGCTTCGGCTGCGGTGTCAGGCCGTGGCTGCGGAAACCGTGGTCGATGGATTGGCGGAAGTGCATGCCCGCCGACATCAGGCCCAGGGGCAGGCTGGCCAGGGTTTGCCAGCTCAGGCGTTCGCCGTCGATCTGGAAATGCCGCTGGTCGTAGAGCAGGCCCATGCGGGTCTCGGCCAGCTCCAGGCCCTGGAAATGCGCCGGGTCGAGGCGGTCGAGGTAGGACAGGCCGAGGTCCAGCTGGTTGCGCCCGAGGCCTTCGAGTATCTGTTCCGAACTCAGCGCGAAGAGCTGGAAGCGCAGCTCCGGATGGCGCTCGGCGAAGAGTCCGACCAGGCGCATGGGGTCGAAGCCGGCCAGAGGAACCACGCCCAGGCGCAGGGTGCCGACCAGTTGCCCACGGCAGGCGGCGGCTTCGGCGTAGAGTCCGTCATGGGCGGCGAGCAGGGTGCGCGCCCAGGCCAGCACGCGCTCGCCGGCCTCGGTGAAGCCTTCGAAGCGCTGGCCCCGGCGTACCAGTTCCAGGCCCAGTTCCTCTTCCAGCCCGCGCAGGCGCATGGACAGGGTCGGCTGGGTGACATGGCAGCGCGCGGCGGCCTGGCCGAAGTGCCGGGTATCGTCGAGGGCGCAGAGAAATTTCAGTTGCTTGATGTCCATACGCGGCTCCGGCCGGCCTGTGCGTTGCATTTAATCCTGGCCCACGAGTGCCTCAGACCTTTCCTTCAGCGGGACTCAATAGACTCGGGCGGTCGGTCGTCATGGGAACGGCCATTCACTCTGAACCTCGAGGAGAGGCGCAATGGGCATTCTGTCATTCGTGAAGGAAGCGGGCGAGAAACTCTGGGAGAGCCTGGTGGGCCAGGAGGCGCAGGCCGCCGACTCGCTGCAGGCGCATGTGGCCGAGGTCGGCCTGGGCAACCCTAACATCCAGGTCAGCGTCGAGGGCGACAAGGTGCTGGTCAGCGGCGAGGTGGCCAGCCAGGAGGAGAAGGAAAAGATTCTGCTGGCGCTGGGCAACGTCGCCGGCGTGGCCGCTGTCGATGACCGTATCAGCGTGGCTCAGGCGGCGCCCGAGGCACGTTTCGTCACGGTGAAGAAGGGCGACACGCTGAGCGCCATCGCCAAGGCCGAGTACGGCAATGCCAACGCCTACCTGAAGATCTTCGAGGCCAACAAGCCGATGCTCGGCCACCCGGACAAGATCTATCCGGGGCAGGTGCTGCGCATTCCGCAATAAGGGCGCGCGGCCGTCACCCGCAGGTCGGCTGGCGCCTGCGATACCCCTGTGCGTCGATGGGTATCGCTTCGCTGCAGCCGTCCTACGGCCGCAGTCCGTCGATCAGCGTCCGGTAGTCGTCCACCGCGCTGAACTCTTCGGTGTCCTTGGGCCCTCGGCGGCTGTCCGGCTCGCGCACCGCCAGCAGGTGCGCGATGCCGTAGGCGCGGGCGCTGCGCAGGATCGGCAGGCTGTCGTCGATGAACAGGCTGCGCGCCGGGTCGAAGCCGAAGTCGGCTTGCAGGGCGTCCCAGAACTGCGGGTCTTCCTTGGGGAAGCCGTAGTCGTGGGAGCTGATCAGGCGGTCGAAGTAGGGCGCCAGTTCGACCCGCTCCAGCTTCAGCGACAGCGAATCGCGATGGGCGTTGGTGATCAGCGCCACGCGCTTGCCCTGATCGCGCAGGGCGGCGAGGAAGCGGTCGGCGTCCGGGCGCAGGGCGATCAGGTGGGCGACCTCGCGCTTGAGTTCGCGGATCGGCAGCTTGAGTTCGCGGCTCCAGAAGTCCAGGCAGTACCAGGTGAGCTGTCCGGCGTGGTCGTGGAACAGCGGCTGCAACTCGGCGTCGGCCAGCTCGCGGCGGATGCCGTGGTGTTCGGCATAGCGCTGGGGCAGGTGTTCCAGCCAGAAATGGTTGTCGAAATGCAGGTCGAGGAGGGTGCCGTCCATGTCCAGCAGGACGGTGTCGATCTCGCTCCAGTTCAGGCGTGGCATGGGTTGCTCGGTGGCGGGGCGGCGGCGCGCGGCGATGGCGTTGGCCGCCGTTGCACGCGCCGACACGGATTATCGGTAAAGGCGGGTTATCATAGCCGACCCGGCCATGCCCAGGAGTCGTCCCATGCGTCAAAAACCCACGGTGCTCGCCCGCGAGATAGTCGCCAAGAGCCGCCTGTTCGCAGTCGAAGAACTGCAATTGCGCTTCGCCAATGGCGTCGAACGCACCTATGAGCGCCTGGTGGGCAAGGGCCAGGGCTACGGCGCGGTGATGGTGGTGGCGCTGCTCGATGCCGAGCACGCGGTGCTGGTGGAGGAATACTGCGCCGGCGTCGACGAGTATCAGCTGTCGCTGCCCAAGGGCCTGGTCGAGCCCGGCGAGGATGTCCTGGCCGCGGCCAACCGCGAGCTGAAGGAAGAGGCCGGTTTCGGCGCCGGGCGTCTGGAGTACATCACCGAACTGTCGCTGTCGCCCGGCTACATGAGCCAGCGCATCCAGGTGGTGCTGGCGCGCGACCTGTATCCGGAAAGCCTGCCGGGCGACGAGCCGGAGCCGCTGCGGGTCGACCGCATCAGCCTGCGCGAACTGTCCAGCCTGGCGCAAAACGCGCAATTCAGCGAAGGCCGCGCCCTGGCCGCGCTGTACCTGGTGCGTGACCTGCTGACCCAGCGCGGAGAGTTCCAACCATGATGCATACCCTGCTGCCGCAGGTGGTCGAGCTGGTGCAGCGCGCCGGCGCGGTGATCCTGCCATTCTGGCGCAACGAACTGGCGGTGAACGAGAAGGCCGATGCCTCGCCGGTGACCGCCGCCGATCTCGCCGCCCACCGTGTCCTGGCCGACGGCCTGCGCGCGCTGGCGCCGGAGATTCCGGTGCTGTCCGAGGAAGATTGCGCCATCGACCTGGCGACCCGCCTGGGCTGGCAGCGCTGGTGGCTGGTGGACCCGCTGGACGGGACCAAGGAGTTCATTGCCGGCAGCGACGAGTTCACCGTCAACGTCGCCCTGATCGAACAGGGCCGGGTGCTTTTCGGTGTGGTCGGCATTCCGGCCAATGGTCGCTGCTATTACGGCGGCGCCGGAGTGGGGGCCTGGCGCGCCGAGCGCGATGGCGCGGCGCAGCCGATCGGCGTGCGTGTGGCGCCGGACGAAGCCTTTACCGTGGTCGCCAGCAAGCGCCACTCCAGCCCGGCCCAGGAGCGCCTGCTGGCTGGCCTGTCCGAGCGTTTCGGCGACCTGTCGCTGGCCAATATCGGCAGCTCGCTGAAGTTCTGCCTGCTCGCCGAAGGCTCGGCCGACTGCTATCCGCGCCTGGCGCCGACCTCGCAGTGGGATACCGCGGCGGCCCAGGGCGTGCTGGAAGGCGCCGGCGGCGAAGTGCTCGACCTCAAGGGCGAGGCCTTCACCTACGAACCCCGCGAAAGCTACCTGAACACCTCCTTCCTGGCCTTGCCGAAGAGCGCCGAGTGGCGCGATGAGCTGATCCAGCTGGCGCGTGCGCTGGACTAGCCGCCGCTCGGACGGGTTGAGCGCGGATACCTCTCACCTTTGGCCCGATGGGCGTCGCTAGCGACCTCCCATCCTGCGATTCGAAAGCCTATTCATGCCCGAATTACCTGAAGTCGAAACGACCCGCCGGGGCATCGCCCCCTACCTCGAAGGCCAGCGCGTCAGCCGCGTGATCGTCCGCGATCGACGGCTGCGCTGGCCGATTCCCGAAGACCTCGATGTGCGCCTGTCCGGCCAGCGCTTCGTCAAGGTCGAGCGGCGCGCCAAGTACCTGCTGCTGGAGGCCGAAGCGGGCACCCTGATCTGCCACCTGGGCATGTCCGGCAGCCTGCGCCTGGTGCAATCCGGCCTGGCGCCGGCCAAGCATGAGCATGTGGATATCGAGTTGGAGTCCGGGCTGGCCTTGCGCTACACCGATCCGCGGCGCTTCGGCGCGCTGCTCTGGAGCCAGGCGCCACTGGAGCACGAGCTGCTGCGTCACCTCGGGCCGGAGCCGCTCACCGAGGCCTTCGAGGGTGAGCGCCTGTATCAGTTGTCGCGTGGCCGCAGCATGGCGGTGAAACCCTTCATCATGGACAACGCGGTGGTGGTCGGGGTCGGCAACATCTACGCCAGCGAGGCGCTGTTCGCCGCCGGCATCGACCCGCGCCGCGAGGCCGGGACGATTTCACGGGCGCGCTATGTGCGCCTGGCCGAGGAGATCAAACGCATCCTCGGCATGGCCATCGAGCGCGGTGGCACCACCCTGCGCGACTTCGTCGGCGGCGATGGCCAGCCCGGCTACTTCCAGCAGGAGCTGTTCGTCTACGGCCGCGGCGGCGAGTTCTGCAAGGTCTGCGGCAGCACCCTGCGCGACGTGCGCCTCGGCCAGCGCGCCAGCGTCTATTGCCCGCGCTGCCAACGCTGACGCGCCGTCGCGGTCGTCCTGGGCGGACCTGACGAAGGCCGCCCGCTGCTTCGCTGTTCCACCACCAATGAAAGGCCGCCGCCGAGCGGCCCGTACAACAAAGGTGTTTCGATGTCCGGCAATTACCTGCCTCGCAATCCCTTCGCCGAGTGGCTCGGCCACGCCCTGCTCAAGGCCGCCGGCTGGCGCATCGAGGGCCGGCTGCCGGCGCTCGACAAGTTCGTGGTGATAGGCGCGCACCACACGTCCAACTGGGATTTCGTGCTCTTTCTCGCGGCCAAGTTCGTGCTGCGCCTGAATGCCCGCTGGTTCGGCAAGCACACGATTTTCCGCTGGCCTTTCGGCGCGCTGCTGCGGCGCTGGGGCGGCATTCCGATCCAGCGCCACCGCAAGCTGAATACCGTGGACCAGGCGGTGCAGGCGTTCCGCGACAACCGCGAAATGATCCTGATCCTCTCCCCGGAGGGCACGCGCAAGAAGGTCGAGCGCTGGAAGATGGGCTTCTACCATATCGCCTGCGGCGCCGGCGTTCCCGTGGTGCTGGCGGCCCTGGATTACCGCGATCGGCGCATTGTCATCGGCGAACCGTTCTGGCCGAGCGGCGATGAAGCGGGCGACCTGCAACAGATGCTGGCGTTCTATCGGCCGTACGTGCCGAAAAAGCCCGAGTGCGCCTTCCTCGGCGGTTGATGGCTGTCACGCTGACAAGTGGTAGAGCGCTGATATAGTTAATGGCAGTCTGCCCGCCAATTCCTACAAAAGGACTTATGCCATGAACCTGTTTCGCTCCCTGGCCGTTGCGCTGGCCCTTAGCTGTGGGCTGTCGGCCATGCCCGTAATGGCGGAATCCAGTGACAACGCCGCCAGTAACGATCCCATTTACTCGGTCCAGTCGCCGCCCTTCTACAAAATGATGGGTGACCTGCTGATCGCTCGCCCGCTGCTGATCGGCGCCACCGTGATCGGTACCGCCGCCTTCGTCGTCAGCCTGCCGTTCACCGCCCTGGGCGGCAACGTCAAGGAAGCGGGCCAGGCGCTGGTGGTGGACCCTGGCAAGGCGGCCTTCGTGCGTTGCCTGGGCTGCTCCGAGAGTGGCTACAAGCAGGATTGATGGCGCACCCGCGCCCGACGCTCTGTCGGGGTGCGCCGGCAGACGCTGGACGGCGCCCCGCTTCGCCCGGCGCATCGTTCGGCCCGCGCCTGACCCCTCGCGCCGGATCGGCCCAGCCGCGCCGTTCGAGCGCTCTCAGTAATGCACCGAGGTGCCGGCCGCCAGGCCGATACCGCGCGGATCGCTGGCGGCATCCACGCTCCTGGCCTTCTTGTGCCAGAGCAGCACTTGCTGGTTGCCATAGGCGCGACCGACATCCTTGAGCGTGTAACCGCGTGCGGTCAGGTCGGCCTGCTGCGCCGGGGTGAAGGCGCGCGGTTCATGTTCCAGCACGTCGGGCAGGTACTGCGTGTGATAGCGCGGCGCCGACACCCAGTTCTGCACCGATTTGCCATCCAGGTATTCGAGCATGGCCAGCAGCACCATGCTCGGGATGCGGCTGCCGCCCGGTGTGCCGAAGGCCGCCAGTTCGTCGGCGCTTTCGATGAAGCTCGGACTCATGCTCGACAGCGGGCGCTTGCCGGGGGCGATGGCGTTGGCCGCGCTGCCGGTCAGGCCATAGGCGTTGGCGCCCTGGATGTCGGCGGCGAAGTCGTCCATCTCGTCGTTGAGCAGCACGCCGGTGCCGGGCGGGGTGAAGGCGGCGCCGAACGGCAGGTTGACCGAGAGGGTCGCCGCCACCGCGTTGCCCTGTTCGTCGATCACCACGAAGTGCGTGGTGTGGTCGCCTTCGCGCCAGGTCGGCGCCGGCGGTAGCGTGGCGCTGGGCGTGGCGCGGCGCGGGTCGATGCCGGCGGCCAGGCGCTTCAGGTAGTCGGGGGAGAGCAATTGCTGCACCGGGTTGGCGATGCGATCCGGGTCGCCGAGCATGCTACGGTCGTGATAGGCGCGGCGCAGGGCTTCGGCCACGTAGTGCACGCGCTGGGTCGGCTCGGCCTTCTGCCAGGGCAGTTGGGCGAGGATGCCCAGGCTTTGCGCCAGGGCGACGCCACCGGCCGAGGGCGGCGGCGCGCTGACCAATTCGCGGCCTGCGCCCAGCGGATAGCGCAGTGGCTGGCGCTCGACCACGCGGTAACTGCGCAGGTCTTCCAGGCCCCAGATGCCGCCGGCGGCGCGGACGCCCTCGACCAGCTTGTCCGCCGTCTCGCCTTCGTAGAAACCGCTGCGGCCATAGCGCGCCAGGTGTTCCAGGGTGTTCGCCAGCTCCGGCTGGCGCAGCAGGTCCCATTCTTCGGGCAGGTTGCCTTGCTGCAGGAAGATGCGCGCGGTCTCGCGGTCCTTGCGCATCACATCCAGGCGCCCGGCAGCGCGGTCGATGTAGATGCGATCGACCGAGACGCCGTCGCTGGCCAGACGGATCGCCGGCACCAGGTTGTCTGCCAGTGGCTTGCGGCCGAAGCGGCTGCTGATTTCCGCGAGGGCCGCCGGCAGGCCGGGAATGCCTGCGGCCAGCGGACCGTTCAGCGACAGGTCCGGCTGGACCACGCCGTTGCGCTGGTACATCCGTGCGCTGGCCGCCAGGGGGGCGCGCTCGCGGGCGTCGATGAAGCGGTATTGCGGCGGATTGCCGGCCTGGCGCAGGAGGAACAGCCCGCCACCGCCAAGGCCCGAGCCATAGGGTTCGACCACCGCCAGGGCGGCGGCGACGGCGACCGCGGCATCGAAGGCGTTACCGCCGCCGGCGAGGGTTTCCAGGCCCGCCACGGTGGCCGCCGGGTGGGCGCTGGCGACCGTGGCCTGGGCGACGGGCTGCTCGGCGGCATGCAGGGCGACGCTGAGCAGGAGCAGGCTGCAGAAGGTGACGAGGGTGCGGGAACAGCGCTTCAACAGGGACATGGCATCTCACGAATCGTCTGGCGGTCCGGACAGAGGCCCGGGAAAAAACCGCAGGAGCGAATTGGGAGGATAGACAATCCCGTCGTGTCGCGGTTGCGGAACGGCCGCTCCGGCGTTCCGCAAACCACCTGGCAAGCCTCTCGGGTCAGGCTTTACCGGTGAGCTTGAGGTATTTCTGCATCAATTCGTCCTTGCTCTCGACGTGGCTTTCGTCGAGCGGGATGCAGTCGACCGGGCAGACCTGCTGGCACTGCGGCTCGTCGTAGTGGCCGACGCACTCGGTGCACAGGTTCGGGTCGATCACGTAGATCTCTTCGCCTTGGGAGATCGCCCCGTTCGGGCACTCGGGTTCGCAGACGTCGCAGTTGATGCAATCGTCGGTGATTTTCAGGGACATCGAATTACTCCGGCCATGAGCGACGGCATGGCTGTCAGAAACGGGAATGGCGAAATTGTGCCGTATTGGCGTGCGCAGTGCACCTGGGCCGGATCAAGGGAGTGCGCGGCCGCCGTCCGTGGCGGCGTGTGGATCAGCGCTTGAAGCGCTCGGACAGGGCAGCAGCCACGGCCGGATGGACGAATTTGGTGATGTCGCCACCCAGGGCGGCGATCTCGCGGACCAGGGTCGAGGAAATGTAGGAGTACTTCTCCGACGGGGTGAGGAACATGCTCTCCACGTCCGGCGCCAACTGGCGGTTCATGTTGGCCAGCTGGAACTCGTATTCGAAATCGGACACCGCGCGCAGGCCACGCAGCAGGATATTGGCGTTCTGCTCCTTGACGAAGTGCGCGAGCAGCGTGGAGAAGCCGACGACCTCGACGTTGGGCAGGTGCGAAGTGACCTGGCGGGCCAGCTCGACACGTTGTTCCAGCGGGAACAGCGGGTTCTTCTTGGGGCTGGCGGCGACGGCGATGATCACCTGGTCGAACAGCCGCGAGGCACGTTCGACCAGATCGGCATGGCCTTTGGTGATGGGGTCGAAGGTACCCGGGTACAGCACTCGATTCATCGCAGCGTCCTGGTGGTTCGAGGGGGCAGGCTTGAAAGCGGGAGGGTCCGGATGGTAACGCACGCGGCCCCCCAGGGCCAAGCGACCCGGTAGTGCCGGTCATGGCGCACTACCGGGCGGCGCGCACGCTCTGCCGCGCGGCTCGGCGCCCGAGGCCGCGGTCTAGAGCGTTGCGCTCGGGCCAGCGCGGCGGCGCTGGCGCTGTTTCAGGCTTTGCCCAGGCGCTCGGCGAGTGCGCTGGCCAGTTGCGCGGTGAGGCCGTAGACCGACAATTGCGGGTTGGCGCCGATGCTGGTGGGGAACAGGGAACCGTCGTGGATCGACAGGTTTTCCAGTTGGTGGTGACGGCCAAGGCTGTCGCACACCGCCAGTCTCGTGTCCTCGCCCATGGCGCAACCGCCCATCACGTGGGCGCTGCCCAGGCGGGTGCGGTACAGCTCCAGGCTCAGGCCGTCGATCAGGCTGCGCGCCTCGCCGAGGGTCTTCACGTAGCCGGCGTCGGCGTGCAGCGGCAGCACCGCCTTGGCGCCGGCGGCGAACTGCACCTCGGCCATGGTGTGGAAGGCGCGGCGGATGCCATCCCAGGTGTAGTCGGTCATCTGGTAGTCGAGCACCGGGGTGTCGTCGCCGCGCAGGCTGACGCTGCCTTCGGCGCTTTCCGGGTGGAAGCCGTCGCGCATCAGCGCCAGGATCACGTTGGTGTGCGGCAACTGCTCCATGCGCAGGGCGTTGTCGACGCCGAAGCGGCCGAGCAGGGTGGCCGCCAGGGCCGGCTGCAGAGGGGGTACTTCCAGCTTGTAGGACATTCGCCCGCTGGTGCCGTCGTCCCATTGGAAATGATCGGAGTAGATCGACTGCGGTGCGCCGTAGAAGGGATTGACCACCTGCTCGAATTGCGCGGCGCTGAAGTTCACCACGTGCAGGAAGGTGCGTTTGCCGACCCGCCCGTTGGGGTCCGGGGCCTTGGAGCGCAGCAGCACCGCCGGGGTGTTGATGCCGCCGCCGGCGAGGACGTAGTGGCGCGCCTTGACGGTGATCTTGCGGCCGTTCGGCGCCACGCAGCGGGCGTCCATGGCCAGGCATTCGAGGCCGCTGACCTTGTCGCCGTCGAGCAGCAGGCGGTTGGCCCGCGCCAGGAACAGCAGTTCGCCGCCCTTGTCGAGGGTCGCCGGGATGGTGGTGACCAGCATCGACTGCTTGGCGTTGGTCGGGCAGCCCATGCCGCAGTAGCCGAGGTTCCAGCAGCCGCGCACGTTGCGCGGAATGACTTTCCAGTGATAGCCGAGCTTCTCGCAGCCCTGGCGGATCACGTCGTTGTTGGCGTTCGGCGGCATGGCCCAGGGCGCCACGCCGAGGCGCTGCTCCATCTTCTCGAACCAGGGCGCCATGTCCGCCGGGCCATGGCCCTTGACGGCATATTCCTTGGCCCAGTGTTCCAGGGTCGGCTCGGGGGTGCGGAAGCTGGAGGTCCAGTTGACCAGCGTAGTGCCGCCCACGGCGCGGCCCTGGAGAATGGTGATGGCGCCGTTCTTGCTCATCCGCCCGATGCCTTCCTGGTACAGGCTGGCGTAGGCCTCGGGTTCCTGCATCTTGAAGTCGGCGCTGGTGCGCAGCGGCCCTTCTTCCACCAGCAGCACCTTGAAGCCGGCGCCACTGAGGATTTCCGCCGTGGTGCCGCCTCCGGCGCCGCTGCCGACGATGACCACGTCGGCTTCCAGGGTCAGGTCGCTGTCCAGGCGCGAACCATCGTGGACTTTCCAGCCGCGGGCGAGGCCGGCGGCGAACAGATCGGGTACGGGCATCTAATGCTCTCTCACGGATTCTTCTTGTCGTTCTGTTCGGTGCGCTCAGACCGTCGGCGGACCGGGGTAGCCGCAATGCGCCCAGGATTCCGGGCGGCCGTACCAGGCCATCATCACCAACTGCAGCAGCGAGCTGTGGCCCATCTTCAGCAGGCCGATGGCGCTGTTCTCCCAGCGCAGCAGGAAGTGCCGCACGTCGTCCGCGCTGGCCTTCTCCCAACTGCCCCAGACGCCGGTCAGCGGACCGCGGGTGAGAGGCAGGGCGAGTACGTCGAAGAGCTGCAGGGTGAGCTTGAGCATCTCCGGCGAGAGGTGATCGAGGTTGTAGTCGAGGCCGGCGAGGGTGCCCTCCACGGCCGCCGCCATGCGCTCGGCGGGGACGGCGCCGGCGAGCATCACCGGGATCAGTGCGCGGAGGAACGGCAGGTCGGACTCACGGATGACCTTCAGGCCATTGGCTGGCGCGCTCGCCGAGCAGCCGCTGAGGCTGGCGGTGACGCCGGCGGTGGCGAGGAAGGCGCCGCCGAGCAGGCCGATCTTGAGCACGCCGCGCCGGCTCAGGCCCGGCGCGTTCAGGGAGGTGTCTGTCATTCTTGTTGTTTCACCTTGAATGGGCCGCGCGGGCCCGCAGCCTTAACGGATGAACAATGTGTAGACCAGTTTCTGCAGCGCCTTGCCGTAGGGCGGGTAGATCACCCGGGCGGCATTGAAGCGTGGCTTGCTGAACACGCCCTTGGCCTTGCTGAAGGTCAGGAAGCCCTCGTGGCCGTGGTAGTGGCCCATGCCCGAGGGGCCGACGCCGCCGAAGGGCATGTCGTCCTGGGCGACGTGCAGCAGGGTGTCGTTCAGGCACACGCCACCGGAATGGGTGTGCGCCAGCACCTGTTCCTGCTCGCTCTTGTCGTAGCCGAAGTAGTACAGCGCCAGCGGCCGCGGCCGCGCGTTGATGTAGGCGAGGGCGTCTTCCAGGCGCTGGTAGGGGACGATCGGCAACAGCGGCCCGAAGATTTCCTCCTGCATCACCTTCATCTGGTCGTTGACGTTCAGCAGCAGCACCTGCGGCAGGCGCCGTCCGCTGGCGCCCGGCAGCAGCGGAACGAGCGTGGCGCCGTGCGCCTCGGCATCGCTCAGGTAGCCGTTCAGGCGGCTCAGCTGGCGTTCGTTGATGATGGCGGTGTAGTCCGGGTTGTCCTCGATGCTCGGGTAGAAGCCCTGGACCACGTCGCGGTAGGCGGCGATGAACGCCTCGACCCGCTGCTGCGGCACCAGCACATAGTCCGGCGCCACGCAGGTCTGCCCGGCGTTCAGCGACTTGCCGAAGGCGATGCGCTCGGCGGCGTCCTTGATCGGTACGCTGGCGGAAACCAGCGCCGGCGACTTGCCGCCCAGCTCCAGGGTGACCGGCGTGAGGTTTTCCGCGGCGGCGCGCATCACCTGCTTGCCGACGCTGGTGGCGCCGGTGAACAGCAGGTGGTCGAAGGGCAGCTTGGAGAAGGCCACGCCGACCTCCACCTCGCCCTGCACCACGGCGACCAGGTCCTCGGGGAAGACCTTGCCCAACAGCTCCTTGAGGGCCTGGGCGGTGGCCGGCGTGGATTCGCTCATCTTGATCATCACCCGGTTACCGGCGGCCAGCGCCCCGGTCAGCGGGCCGATGGCGAGAAACAGCGGGTAGTTCCACGGGACGATGACGCCGACCACGCCGAGCGGCTGGTAGACCACCTTGGCCGCGGCCGGCATGAACTGCAGGCCGACGGCCCGCCGCGAGGGTTTCATCCAGCGCGCCAGGCGCTTTCGGGCGTAGTGCACGCCATGCAGGCTGGGGAGGATTTCGGCGAGCAGGGTCTCGTCGGCGGAACGGTTGCCGAAGTCGCGGGAAATGGCTTCGATGATCGTCTGCTGCTCATCGATCAGCAGCTTGGCCAGGCTCTTCAGCCATTGCTGGCGTTGCCCGGCCGCGGGCATGGGGTTGGCGCGGTAGGCCTGGCGCTGGCGTTCGAGGAGGTCCTGCAATTGGTTGATGTCCTGCTGCGTCTGCTGCAGGTAGGCGATATCGGCGGCCATGGCGGGCTCCTCGGCGGACCGGCTGGGGAAGCGCTCAGGGGGAGGGGCGCTTCGTGTTGTTATGTTGTCGCTGGATTTTTAGAGCAATTACTCTAGAGTGTCAAATAGCATGGCGCAACGGACCGTCGCGACCCACCCAACGAAAAGGTGGGCGCACACCGGCGCTGTTACGCCGGCTGCATCCCCGGTAGCAATCCGTGTACCTTTGGCTGCCGCGCACCCCGTGATTCCGAGTCAGTGAATGGCCCCACGCATCAAGACCCGCGACCGCATCGTTCAAGAGAGCCTGGCGCTGTTCAACGCCCAGGGCGAACGCAGCGTCACCACCAACCACATCGCCGCGCACCTGGGCATGTCGCCGGGCAACCTGTACTACCACTTCCGCAACAAGCAGGCGATCATCGCCGAGCTGTTCGCCGAGTACGAAGCGCGGGTCGACGGTTTTCTGCGCCTGCCCGAGGGGCGCGGGCTGACGGTGGCGGACAAGACGTTCTATCTCGAAGCCCTGCTGGCCGCGATGTGGCGCTATCGCTTCCTGCACCGCGACCTGGAGCACCTGCTGGACAGCGACCCGGCATTGGCCGCGGGCTATCGCGCCTTCGCCCGGCGCGCCCTGGCGAACGCCAAGGCGATCTACGCGGGCTTCGTCGAGGCCGGCATCCTCTGCATGAACGACGCCCAGTTGGAGGCCCTGACCCTCAACGCCTGGATCATCCTCACCTCTTGGGTGCGCTACCTCTGCACCACCCAGGAAGTCGTCGGCGACCTCAGCGAGGAGCTGTTGCGGCGTGGCATCTATCAGGTGCTGGCGCTGGAGAGCGGACATGTCGCGCCGCAGGCCAGGGCAGCGGTGGAGCAGCTCTCCGCGCGCCTCTATGTCCCGCTGGAGGATGGCGCGGCCTGAGCGGCGTTCGCTGCCTCAGCGCTTGCGCGGTCCGGGCACCAGGGGCCGGCGCAAGGCCAGGCCGTGGCGACGGAAGAAGCCTTCCACGCCGTCGGTGGCGTCGGTGTACAGGGTGGTGTTCGGGTGGTCGGCGATGAAGCGCTGCAACAGCGCCTTGCCAATACCGCGCGCCTGGTGGCCGGGCAGTACCGCCACCTCCGCCAGCCAGGTGGTCTGGGCGTTTTCCTGTTCCGCGCGAAGCAGGCCGACCACCCGCTGGGCTTCCAGCGCCAGCAGCACGTAGCCGGAATATTCGTAGACCTCGCGCAGTTCCTCGGCATCGCCCGGGTGGCCCCAGCCGACGGCGCGGTAGAGCGCGGCGATATCCGCATAGCGGGCGCCGTCCAGCGGCGGATTGCAGAGAATGGCGATGGGCTGCTCGGTCACGGGCTCGTTCCTTCCAGTACGCTAGCCAACGCACCTAGCCTGCGCACTGTGCGCCGGCCCTGGCATGACATTGGTCAAGCCCCGGGCGCTCAGCCCTCGACGCCGTGCTGGCGCAGCAGCCAGTCGGGGATGCGCCGTTCCAGATAGAAGTCCGGGCGTCCCGGCGGACCGCCGATGAAGCCGACATGGCCGCCACGGCTGAGCAGCTCCAGTCGGGTCGAGGCGGACAGTTCGCTGGTCGGCGGCACGCTGCCGACATCGATGAAGGGATCGTCGCTGGATTGGATGATCAGCGTCGGCGTGCGAATGCCGCCCAGGTAATAGCGGCTAGAGGCGCGGCGGTAATAGTCGTGGGCGTCGGCGAAACCATGCAGTGGCGCGGTGATGCGCCCGTCGAAGTCCCAGAAGGTGCGCATGCCATCCAGCGGCCCGAGACGCTCCAGTGCCGCCAGGTTGTCGTGGGCGCCGCGCTGGGCGAAGGCCCGCTGCTTGTCGCGCACATAGGCCACCAGTTCGCGCATGAAGTGCGCCTGGTAGACCCGCGAAAAGCCGATGCCGATGCGATCGGCGCACTGGTCCAGGCGGAACGGCACCGACACCGCCACGGCGCCGCGCAGGGGGCTGTCGCCACCCTGTTCGCCGAGGTACTTGAGCAGCACGTTGCCGCCCAGCGAATAGCCCACCGCGTACAGCGGCGCCAGCGGCCGCTGCGCGCGCAGGTGTTCGATCACCGCCGCCAGGTCTTCGCTGACCCCGGAGTGGTAACCGCGCGGCAGGTGGTTCGGCTCGCCGGAGCAGCCGCGCCAGTTCAGCGCCACGCTGGCCCAGCCACGGGCCGCCAGGGCTTGCTGCAGGCCGCGGATGTAGTGCGAATCGGAGGAGCCGGTGAGGCCGTGGACGGCCAGCACCAGTGGCGCTTCGGCGCGGTGCGGGCCATGCCAGTCGAGGTCGATGAAGTCGCCGTCCGCCAGCCACAGCCGCTCGCGCTGGCGTTGCAGTGCCGGGCCCTGGCGCAGCAGCGCGCCATAGAGGGTCTGCAGGTGCGGGCCGGGCAGCCACCAGGCGGGTTTGAAGGGCGGGGAGACGCTTTTCATGGTTGGCGACGCGGCGAACGAGGGCGAATGCTCAGTGTATCCCAAGGACCGGGCCGTTTCGTGGCGCCGGCCCCGGGGCGGTCGCCGTCAGGCCGGCTGGCGTTGCCAGAGTGCGTAGTGCACGTTGCCGGCCTGCTTTTCGCGGTGCAGACGCCAGTTGCCGGGCAGGCCGAGGCTGGACGGCAGGCTTTCGCTTTCGGTGTAGATCCAGGCGTCGGCCGCCAGCCAGCCGCGCTCTTCCAACAGGCGACAGGCGTTCTGCAGCAGGTCCTGATGGAAGGGTGGGTCGAGGAAGACCAGATCGCAGGGCGTCGCCGGCTGTTTTTCCAGGTAGGCGAGGGCGTCCTGCAACTGCACCTGGCCGCTGCTGCACTTGAGCGTGTCGAGGTGGCCGCGCAGGGCGGCCACGGCGTCGCGGTTCAGGTCCAGTGCGAGGCCCTGGCTGGCGCCGCGCGACAAGGCTTCGAGGAAGAGCGCGCCGCTGCCGGCGAAGGGGTCGAGCACCCGCGCGCCGGGCACGTAGGGCGCCAGCCAGTTGAACAGCGTCTCGCGCACCCGGTCGGGGGTCGGCCGCAGGCCGGGGCCCTCGGGGAAGGCGAAGCGGCGGCTGCGCCACTCGCCGCCGATGATGCGCAATTGGCCCTGGCCGCCGTGCGGGCGCGCGGCGGGGCTTTTGCGCGCGTTGGGTTTTCCGTTCATCAGTGCTCCGGTACGCCGAGGGGCTGCTCGGCCGGCTTGTCGGTGGGCGGCGGCAGCGGCTTCTGCGGCACCGTCGGTCCGGCGGTGACGATGACGAATGCGTCCGGGTCGAGGTGGCGTTGCATGGCGGCCTTGACCTTCTCCACGTCCAGGGCCTGGACCTGGGCGAGGAAGTTCTCCAGGTAGTCCGTGGGCAGGTCGTAGAAACCAATGGCGCCGAGCTGGCCGACGATATCGGCGTTGCTCGCGGTGCTCAGCGGGAAGCTGCCGGCCAGCTCGCGCTTGGCATCGTCGAGTTCCTTCTGTGTCGGACCGCTCTTCAGGTAGTCACGGACGATGTCCTGGACCAGCTTGAGGGTGCCCTCGCTGAGTTCCGCACGGGTCTGCAGGCTGATGGTGAAGGGTCCGCGCGCCTGCATGCCGGTGAAGCCGGAGTACACGCCGTAGGTCAGCCCGCGCTTCTCGCGCACCTGATCCATCAACCGCGTGCCGAAGCCGCCGCCGCCGAGGATCTGGTTGCCCAGGTAGAGCGCGGCGTAGTCGGGGTCGTTGCGGGTGATGCCCAGTTGCGCCAGCAGCAGATGGGTCTGCTTGGAAGGGAATTCGATGTGGCTGACGCCGGCCTTGGGCGTTTCCGGCGCGGGCATCGGCGGCAGCGCCGCGCCCTTGGGCAGCGCCTTGGATACGCTGGCGGCGATGGCTTCGGCCTCGGCGCGGCTGAGGTCGCCGACCAGTGCGATCACCGTATTGCCGGCGGCGTAGGCCTTCTGATGGAAGGCGCGGAGCTGGGCGCTGGTGAACGCCGGCACCGAGCGCTCGTTGCCATCGCTGGAGTGGGCGTAGGGGTGATTGCCGTAGAGGCGCTTGAACAGCTCGTTGCCAGCCAGCTTGCCGGGGTTCTGCTTCTGGTACTCGAAGCCGGCCAGCAACTGGTTCTTGATGCGCGCCAGGGCGTCCTCGGGGAAGGTCGGCTGGCCGACCACCTGGTCGAACAGTTGCAGTGCCGCATCGCGCTTGGTCTTGTCGCTCAGGCTGCGCAGGCCGGCCACCGCCATGTCGCGGTAGGAGCCGTTGCTGAAGTCGGCGCCGAGGTCCTCGAAGCCGGCGGCGATGGCGCTGGTGTCCTTGCCCGGCACGCCTTCGTTGAGCATGGCGTTGGTCAGCATGGCCAGGCCGGGCGTGTCGCCGTCCTGGCTGCTACCGGCGGCGAGGGTCAGGCGCAGGTCGAACATCGGCAGCTCGTGGGCTTCGACGAAGAGCACGCGGGCGCCCTCGGCGGTCTGCCAGCGCTGGATCTGCAAGCTGCGGTGCGTCGGCGCCTTGCCGGCGGCTTCGGCCAGGGATTGCAGGCCGACCGGCGCGCTCGCGGTGGCGGCGGCGGCGGTGGTGGCGCTGGGTGGATTGCCGCCGGCGGGGCGGCTGACGCAGAAGGCCAGGCCGCCCAGCAGGACCAGGACCAGCAGGCCGATCAGGCCGTAGCGCAGGCCGTTTCGTTCACTCATGGGTCTGCTCCTTGTCGCTGGGGGATTCCGGCAGCACCTGGGCGAGGGTCAGGCGCGAGCGGGTGAAATACGTGCGCGCGGCATTCTGGATGTCCTGCGCGGTGACTTGCTGGATGGCCTCCAGGTCCTGGTCGGCGAGGCGCCAGGACAGGCCGACGCTCTCCAGTTGGCCGATGCTGCTGGCCTGGCTGGCGATGGAGTCGCGCTCGAAGACCAGTCCGGCGATCACCTGGGCGCGCACGCGCTCCAGTTCTTCCTGGCTCGGCGGGGTGTTCTTCAGCTCGTCGAGCTGCTGCCAGAGCGCGCTTTCCACCTGCTCCAGGGTCTTGCCCTTCTGCACGTTGGGCGTGGCGCTGAGGACGAACAGGCTGTCGCCGCGGGCGAAGGCGTCATAGGAGGCAGAGGCGCCGGAGACTAGCTCCGTGCCACGCTCCAGACGTTCCGACAGGCGGGCGCTGTAACCGCCATCGAGCAGCGCCGAAATCAGCCGCAGGGCATGCACCTCGCGCGGGTTCTGCGCGCTGCCCAGGCCGGGCACGTTGAAGCCCATGATCAGGCTGGGCAGTTGGGTGCGCACATGCAGCGCCAGGCGCCGCTCGCCGGGCTCGGCCAGCTCCAGCGGCTTGCGTGCCGGCGGCAGCTCGCGTTTCGGGATGTCGCCGAACCAGCGCTGCGCCAGTTGGTGGACCTCTTCGGGCTGGACATCGCCGACCACCACCAGGGTGGCGTTGTTCGGCGTGTACCAGGCCTTGTACCAGGCGCGCAGGTCGTCGATGGTCATGCGCTGCAGGTCGGCCATCCAGCCGATGGTCGGGGTGTGATAGCCGCTGGACAGGTAGGCGCTGGCCTTGAAGCGCTCGAAGGCCAGGGCGTTGGGTTTGTCGTCGGTGCGCAGGCGGCGTTCTTCCTTGATGACCTCGATTTCGCTCTTGAACTGCTCGGCCGGCAGGCTCAGGTGGGCCATGCGGTCGGCTTCCAGCTCGAAGGCCACCGGCAGGCGGTCCTTGGCCAGCACCTGGTAATAGGCGGTGTAGTCGTCGGTGGTGAAGGCGTTCTCCTCGGCGCCGAGGTCGCGCAGCACGCGCGAGGCCTCGCCCGGACCGAGCTTGCTGCTGCCCTTGAACATCATGTGTTCGAGGGCGTGGGACAACCCGGTGAGGCCGGGTGTCTCGTAGCTGGAGCCGACCTTGTACCAGACCTGCGAGACCACCACGGGCGCGCGATGGTCCTCGCGGACCACGACCTTGAGGCCGTTGTCCAGGGTGTATTCATGGGTCGGCTGCGGCTCGGCGGCGCAGGCCAGCAGTGGCAGGCACAAGCTGCCGAACAGCAGGCCGGCGGAGCGGCGTGCGGAAATTTTCATCGTCGATCAGAACCTTTCTGATGGCCCGGCGGGTCTAGAGAGGGCTGCCGGACAGCCTCTTAACCCCGGCAGGCAAGGAGATGCTAGGATACCCATCCGTTTTCCGGGCGGCCACGTCCCGTGCCGCTCCCTTGAGATGCAAGCCATTCATGTTTGGTTCCAACGACGACAAGAAGGCCCCGCAGAGCGGGGAGAAAAAAGGTCTTTTCGGCTGGTTGCGGAAGAAGCCGCAGGTCAGCGAAGAGCCCGTAGCCCAGCCCGCGCCGAGTGCCGAGGCCGTTCCGCCGCAGCCGGCGGAAGCCCAGCCGGTGCCTCCGCCCGCTGACGTTCTGACGCAAGCCGAGGCGCCCGCGGTCGAGGTGTCCCCGGTCGAGCAATCGCCGGTGGTGACGCTGGCGGTGCCGCCGGCACCGCTCCAGGCCGCCGAGCCGGCGCCTGTCCCGCCCCCGGTTGTCGCGCCGGTCGCGCCCGTGGCCGCCGAGCGCGCCGCGCCGCTTCCCGAGCCCGTCCCGGCGCCGGTCGCCGACGCCAAGCCCGCGCCCGCCGAACCGGCCAAGGTCGGCTTCTTCGCGCGCCTCAAGCAGGGCCTGTCGAAGACCAGCGCCAGCATCGGCGAAGGCATGGCCAGCCTGTTCCTCGGCAGGAAGGCCATCGACGACGACCTGCTCGACGAAATCGAAACCCGCCTGCTGACCGCCGATGTCGGTGTCGAAGCGACCACCACCATCGTGCAGAACCTGACCAAACGCGTGGCGCGCAAGGAACTGGCCGACAGCGAGGCACTGTACAAGGCCCTGCAAGAGGAGCTGGCCGGGCTCTTGCGTCCGGTCGAGCGGCCGCTGGCCATCGAAGCCGGCAAGCAGCCCTATGTGATCCTCGTGGTGGGCGTGAACGGTGTGGGCAAGACCACCACCATCGGCAAGCTGGCGAAGAAGCTGCAACTGGAAGGCAAGAAGGTCATGCTCGCCGCGGGCGACACCTTCCGCGCCGCCGCCGTCGAGCAATTGCAGGTGTGGGGCGAGCGCAACAACATCGCGGTGATCGCCCAGCACACCGGCGCCGATTCGGCTTCGGTGATCTTCGATGCGGTGCAGGCGGCCAAGGCCCGTGGCATCGACGTACTGATCGCTGACACGGCCGGGCGCCTGCACACCAAGGACAACCTGATGGAGGAGCTGAAGAAGGTGCGCCGGGTCATCGGCAAGCTGGACCAGACGGCTCCCCACGAGGTGCTGCTGGTGCTGGACGCCGGTACCGGGCAGAACGCCATCAACCAGGCCAAGCAGTTCAACAATGCGGTTGAACTCACGGGCCTAGCCCTGACCAAACTGGACGGCACCGCCAAGGGCGGGGTGATCTTCGCCCTGGCCAAGCAGTTCGGCCTGCCGATCCGCTACATCGGTGTCGGCGAGGGTATCGACGATTTGCGCACCTTCGAAGCCGACGCCTTCGTTCGGGCACTCTTCGAGACTCGGGAGACCGCATGATCCGCTTCGAGCAGGTCGGCAAACGCTATCCCAATGGCCACGTCGGCCTGCATGAGGCTTCGTTCCGCATCCACCGCGGCGAAATCCTCTTCGTCACCGGCCACTCCGGTGCCGGCAAGAGCACCCTGCTGCGCCTGATCTTGGCGATGGAAAGGCCCACCTCGGGCAAGCTGCTGCTCGGCGGCCAGGACCTAGCGCGCATCACCAGTGCGCAGATCCCCTTCCTGCGTCGGCAGATCGGCGTGGTGTTCCAGAACCACCAGTTGCTCAACGATCGCAGCGTTTTCGATAACGTCGCCCTGCCGATGCAGATCCTCGGCCTGCCCAAGGCGGAGATCGCCCAGCGTGTCGAAGCGGCGCTGGACCGGGTCAATCTCAAGGAGAAGGCCCAGGACTTGCCGTCCGACCTTTCCACCGGTCAGCAGCAGCGCGTCGGCATCGCCCGCGCCGTGGTGCACCGCCCGGCCCTGCTGCTCGCCGATGAACCCACCGGTAACCTCGACCCGCGCCTGGCGTCGGAAATCATGGGGGTGTTCGAGGACATCAACCGCCTCGGCACCACGGTGCTGATCGCCAGCCACGACCTGGCGCTGATCGCGCGCATGCGCCACCGCATGATCACTCTGCAGCGCGGGCGGATCATCGCCGATCGCGAGGAGGAGGCCTGATGAGCGCCAACGAACTGCCCCACGGCCCGGAAGAGGGCACGCCGCAGCGCAAGCGCGAGCGCCAGGAAGAGCCTGGCGCGCTGGATTTCCGTGCCTCGCTCAATGCCTACGCCGAGAGCCATCGGGCAAGCCTGGTGGATAGCCTCAAGCGGCTGGTCAATCACCCCTTCGGCAGCTTCTTCACCTGCCTGGTGATGGGCATCACCCTGAGCCTGCCCATGGGCCTGTCGCTGCTGCTGAACAATGTCGAGCGCCTGGGCGGCTCCTGGCAGCGCGCCGCGCAGATTTCCGTGTACCTCGATCTGAAGACCAGCGAGGCCAAGGGCCAGGACCTGCGCGAAGCGATCGAGCGCATGCCCGAGGTGATCGAGGCGCAGTTGATCAGCCGTGACGAGGCGCTGAAGGAGCTGCAACAGCAGTCCGGCCTCGGCGAGGCGCTCAAGGAGTTGCCGGAGAACCCGCTGCCGGCGGTGATCTCGGTCACGCCCAAGCAGATCGACAAGACGCAGTTGGATGGCTTGCGTCAACGCCTCGCCGAACTGCCCGGTGTACAACAGGCCCAGCTCGATCTGGTGTGGGTCGAACGCTTGTCGGCGATCCTCAAGCTGGGCGACCGCTTCGTCTTCGGCCTGACGCTGGTGCTGGTGCTCACCCTGTTGCTGGTGATCGGCAACACCATCCGTCTGCATATCGAAAACCGCCGTAACGAAATCGAAGTGATCAAGCTGGTCGGCGGGACGGACGGCTATGTGCGCCGGCCCTTCCTCTATATGGGCGCGCTGTATGGCCTCGGCGCCGGGGTTCTGTCCTGGGCGCTGCTGGAGTTCGGGCTGAACTGGCTGAACGCTTCGGTGGTGAATCTCGCCGGTCTGTATGGCAGCGATTTCGCCCTCGGCGGGGTGCCGCTGGACGATGGTCTTTCGTTGACCGTGGGCGCGGTGCTGCTAGGCTGGATCGGTGCCTGGCTGGCCGTCGCGCGGCATCTGCGGGAGCTTGCGCCACGTTGAACGAGGCGCGATTTTCCAAGGCTCGCAGTGGGTGTAAAGGAACTTTTACACCCACTTGCAGTCATATCGGGCAGTGCTACACTGCGCGAGTTTCGTGAATCGGAGGATTCGCATGACCACTTCTCTGCAACCTGTTTATGCCCTGGTTCCCGGTGCCAACCTGGAATCCTACGTGCACTCGGTGAACAGCATTCCGCTGTTGTCGCCGGAGCAGGAGCGCGAACTGGCCGAACGCCTCTTCTATCAGCAAGATCTTGAGGCGGCACGGCAGATGGTGCTCGCGCACCTGCGCTTCGTCGTGCACATCGCCCGGAGTTACTCCGGTTACGGCCTGTCCCAGGCCGACCTGATCCAGGAAGGCAATGTCGGCCTGATGAAGGCCGTCAAGCGCTTCAACCCGGAAATGGGTGTGCGTCTGGTGTCCTTCGCCGTGCACTGGATCAAGGCGGAAATCCACGAGTTCATCCTGCGCAACTGGCGGATCGTCAAGGTCGCCACCACCAAGGCGCAGCGCAAGCTGTTCTTCAACCTGCGCAGCCAGAAGAAGCGTCTGGCCTGGCTGAGCAATGAAGAAGTGCATCGCGTGGCCGAGAGCCTGGGCGTCGAAGCCCACGAAGTGCGCGAGATGGAAAGTCGCTTGACCGGCCAGGACATGGCCTTCGACCCGGCGGCCGATGCCGACGACGAGAGCGCCTTCCAGTCGCCGGCGCACTATCTGGAAGACCATCGTTACGACCCGGCGCGGCAATTGGAGGAAGCGGACTGGAGCGACAGCTCCACCGCCAGCCTGCATGAAGCGCTGGAAGGCCTCGACGAACGCAGCCGCGACATCCTCTACCAGCGCTGGCTGGCCGAGGAGAAGGCGACCCTGCATGACCTGGCTGCCAAGTACAACGTCTCCGCCGAGCGCATCCGTCAGTTGGAAAAGAACGCGATGAACAAGCTCAAGGGGCGCATCGAGGCCTGATTTTTCAGGTCGGGTCGTCCGAATCAAACCGCACCTGCACAGGGTGCGGTTTTTTTCTGTCCGTCATTCGCCGGAGGTCCGCATGCCCCGTCTACGTCCGGCCCACGGCCTGTTCCTTCTCGCGATCGCCCTGCTGGCCTTCGCCTCCGGGCTCTGGGTGGTCCGTTCGTCGGCGCCGCCGCCAGCGCCGGCCTGGCTGGAGGCGTGGCAGCGCGAGGTATTCGCCCCGCTGGCCGACGATCGCCTGAGCCTCGGGCAATTGCATGCCTTCACGGCAGGTGAACTGTGGCTGAGCAGTACTGGCGATGGTCCGCAGTTGAGCTACCGGGCCGGCTGGGACGGCGCAGACGGCCCTTGGCGCATGGAAGCCCCGCTGGCGCTCAGTGCGGGCGAGCGCAGCAGTCTGGCGAAGGCGACCGGCATCGCCCAGGGTGGCGCCGAGCAACCCTTGAGCGGGCAACTGCTGGCGCAACTGTCGGAGCAGCCCGTGGCCGCTGTCATGCTCGCTCCGCAGCAGGCGCTGAGCGTCGGCCGCTTGGCTGTCAGCTTCGGCTCGCCCCGCCTGCGCCTGCAGACCGAGCAGGGCGAGGCCTGGATCTACCCTGAGCGCGGCCTGACCCTGATGCACAAGGATGGCGAGCTGCTTTGGCTGCAGGTGGTGCCGCGCGAACGCTTGGGGCGCTGAGCGGAGGTTCGCTCAGGGCAAGCGTTCGAGATATTCGCGGCCGCCGAGCTGCCACATCTGCTGGCGGATCCACGCGGCGCGCTCGCGAACGTAACCGTTGGGGTGGCTGGCGCTCCATTTGCGTGGATTGGGCAGCACCGCGGCGAGCTGGCTGGCCTGTTGCGGCGAGAGTCTACTGGCATCGACACCGAAGTGATGGCGCGCCGCGGCCTGCACCCCGAACACGCCCTGGTCCCATTCCGCGCTGTTCAGGTACACCTCGAGAATGCGCTGCTTCGGCCAGAAGGTTTCCAGCAGCACCGTGAACCAGGCTTCCAGGCCCTTGCGCAGCCAACTGCGGCCGGACCAGAGGAACAGGTTCTTGGCAGTCTGCTGGCTGATGGTACTGGCACCACGCACGCTCCGGCCTTGTTCGTTGTGGGCCATGGCCTGCTCGATGGCGGGCAGGTCGAAGCCATGGTGCTCGGCGAACTTCTGGTCTTCGCCGGCGATGACCGCGACCTTGATGTTGTCGGAGATCGCGTCCCAGCTCTGCCAGTCGCGCTGCACATCGATGGGCGCGCCGTTGAACCACGACTGCACCTTGCGTTCGACCATCAGCATGCTGCCCGGTGGCGGCACCCAGCGCAGGATCAGGACCGCGGCAACGCTAAGCAGGACGAACCAGAAGAGAAACCGGAACAGGTGGCGGAACAGTTTGCGCATGCGAGGGTTTGCCAGGGCGATTGTGCGGGTCATTATAACGGCCTGTTTCTCTCGGGAGTTTCCCATGCTGCGTACCTTCCTCCTGCTGGCTGCCTTCTTCGGTTTCACCGGCGTTGCGCTCGGCGCCTTCGCCGCCCATGGCCTGAAGAAACAACTGAGCGCCGACTACCTGGCGATCTTCCAGACCGGCGTGCATTACCAGATGCTCCATGCCCTGGCGTTGCTGGCGGTGGCGCTGCTTTCCACGCAGGTCGGCGGGCGTCTGATCGGCGCCGCCGGCTGGCTGTTCGTCGCCGGCATCCTGGTGTTTTCCGGCAGCCTCTATGCCCTGACGCTCAGCGCCACCCCGGTGCTCGGCGCCATCACCCCGATCGGCGGCCTGTGCTTCCTCGGTGGCTGGCTGTGCCTCGGTCTGGCGGCCTGGAAGCTGGCCTGACCCGCAGGTCCGGGCGGGGACGAATGACCGCCCCGCGCCTTGGTCAACGCCGGCGATCGGGCTAGAATGCCGACCCCTCTCACCGCGACGGTCCTGCCCATGCGAATCCAGTTGAATGGCGAACCCTTCGAGCTGCCCGATGGCCAGACCGTGGCCGCACTGCTCGAGCGTCTGGACCTGGGTGGGCGCCGCGTCGCGGTCGAACTGAACCTGGACATAGTGCCGCGCAGCCAGCACGCCGCCACCGCCCTCAAGGAGGGCGATCAGGTGGAAGTGGTGCATGCCATCGGCGGCGGCTAGCGCGTCAGTAGTGCCGCGAATTCAGGCCCCGCCCCACCTCCCTTTGCCGAGGATAGAACCGATGAGCCAAGCGTCTTCCACCCTGCCGGTCGACAAGCCCTTCACCCTGGCCGGGCGCACCTATGCGTCGCGCCTGCTGGTGGGCACCGGCAAGTACAAGGATCTCGACGAGACCCGTCTTGCCATCGAGGCCTCCGGTGCGGAAATCGTCACCGTGGCGGTGCGCCGCACCAACATCGGCCAGAACCCCGACGAGCCGAACCTGCTCGACGTGATTGCGCCGGACCGCTACACCATCCTGCCGAACACCGCCGGCTGCTACGACGCCGTCGAGGCGGTGCGCACCTGCCGCCTGGCGCGCGAACTGCTGGATGGCCACAAGCTGGTCAAGCTGGAAGTCCTGGCTGACCAGAAGACCCTGTTCCCCAACGTGGTGGAAACCCTCAAGGCCGCGGAAGTGCTGGTCAAGGACGGCTTCGACGTCATGGTCTACACCAGCGACGACCCGATCATCGCCCGCCAACTGGCGGAGATCGGCTGTATCGCGGTGATGCCGCTGGCCGGCCTGATCGGCTCCGGGCTGGGTATCTGCAATCCCTACAACCTGCGCATCATCCTCGAAGAAGCGACGGTCCCGGTGCTGGTCGACGCCGGCGTGGGCACCGCTTCCGACGCCACCATCGCCATGGAATTGGGCTGCGAGGCGGTGCTGATGAACACTGCCATCGCCCACGCACAGAACCCGGTGATGATGGCCGAAGCGATGAAGCACGCGATCGTCGCTGGTCGCCTGGCTTACCTGGCCGGGCGCATGCCGCGCAAACTCTACGCCAGTGCGTCGTCGCCGATGAGCGGCCTGATCGGCTGATCCCGGCGCGACGCCCACAGCGGGCCGGCTCGCTTCGACGGGCCGGCCCGTCTTCACTTTCACTGCCCCGTTTTTCCAAGGTCCGAGCATGAGCGATACCCAGCAACCCCAGACCGACAACGCCGCCGAGCGGCCGATGCGCACCATCAAGAGCTTCGTGATGCGCGCCGGGCGTATGACCGAGGGCCAACAACGCGGTCTCGAACAGGGCTGGCCGCGCTTCGGCCTGGAACTGGCCGATGGCCTGCGCGATTTCGACCAGGTATTCGGCCGCCAGGCGCCGCGCACCTTCGAGATCGGCTTCGGCATGGGTCATTCGACCCTGGAGATGGCCGCCGCCGCGCCGGAGCAGGACTTCATCGGCGTCGAAGTGCACCGCCCCGGTGTCGGCGCGCTGCTCAACGGCATGCTGGCGCAGAACCTGAGCAATATCCGCGTGTACAGCTGCGACGCCCTGGAAGTGCTGCGCGACTGCGTCGCCGACGCCAGCCTCGACCGCGTGCTGCTGTTCTTCCCCGATCCCTGGCACAAGGCGCGCCACCACAAGCGACGCATCGTCCAGCCGGCCTGGGCCGAGCTGGTGCGGCAGAAGCTCAAGGTCGGCGGCGTGCTGCACATGGCCACCGACTGGCAGCAGTACGCCGAGCACATGCTGGAAGTGATGAACGCCGCGCCGGGCTACCGCAACCTGTCGGCCGACAACACCTATGTGCCGCGTCCCGAAGAGCGTCCGGTGACCAAGTTCGAGCGCCGCGGCGAACGCCTCGGCCACGGCGTCTGGGACCTGAAGTACCAGCGCGTCGATTGATCCAACCGTCATTCCGGGGGCCTGCGCATGCAGGCCCTTTTTTCATGGCCGAACCAAACGCCAAGGCCTGGCTGGCGCCTGCTGCGGCTCAGTCGATCAGCTCCGCGCCGACCACGGTGATGTCCGGCAGGCTCATCGGCGCCGGCGTGATCTGCAGGTATTTGATGCTGTCCCGTGGGATGAGCAGCAGGTCGCCGTCCACCTCGATGCTCAGGTAGGGCGAATCCAACTGCTTGCGGATGCCGCGGACGATCTCGACGGGGTCGTCATGCTGCTGCGGGAAGCGCAGCGCCAGGCGCTGGCCATCGATGAAGTGCAGGTACAGGTGCTTGATCGCTTTCATGGTTCCTCCCGCCGCCGGATGGCGTCAGCAGAAACACTAGCAGCGATCCGCCCGCAGGCGGCCGATCGCTCAGCTGCGGTCGGCGATCATGCCGATGACGAAGAACAGCAGGAGCAGCACCGGCGCGAGGGTGTAGTTGTTGAAGTAGTTCAGCCCATGGGCCAGCCAGGGGGTGACGAAGACCATCGCCAGGCCGTAGCCGACGGCGCAGATCAGCACGAACAGCAGGGTGCGGAAGACGAAGTTGAGGCTGCCGATGCGCTGTTGGATCCAGGCATTGATGGCTGGACCAAAGAGCACCAGCAGGGTGGCCATGATCGCCAGCGCGATGTCGGACAGATGGCTGCGGCTCCAGCGGGAGGCACTGGCGATCAGTTCGAGGGCGAAGTTCATGGGGGCTCCTGGACGGATGGCGGTCGTCGGGCAGTTTACACGCCCGCTGTCGGGCGTGGCAGAGGTGCCGGCGCCTGGCTGGCGGCGACGCCGGCGATCCTGAGCGGCATCAGGGCAGGAAGTGCTGCAACAAGTCGTTGAGGAACAACTGGCCGCGCTCGGTGGGGCGCAGGCGCTGCTCGTCCTCGGCGAGCAGGCCGGCCTGGCGCGCCTGGCGGCAGGCGGCTTCGATGTTTTGCAGCGGCAGGCCGGTGCGTTCGCTGAACAGCGCGGTGGGCACGCCGTCGACCAGGCGCAGGGCGTTCATCATGAACTCGAAGGGCAGGTCGGCCGGCGCCAGCGGGCGTTCGCCGGCCTGGAAGGCCTTGTCCGGGTTCAGGTAGTCCTTCGGCAGACGGGTCTTCCAGGTGCGCACGATGTGCCCGTCCGGGCTGCTCAGCTTGGCGTGGGCACCGGCGCCCAGGCCGAGGAAGTCGCCGAAGGTCCAGTAGTTCAGGTTGTGCCGCGCGCGGCGGCCGTCGCGGGCGTAGGCCGAGGTTTCGTACTGGACGAAACCGGCCTCGGCCAGCCGGGCCTGGCCGGCTTCCTGGATTTCCCAGAGGGCGTCGTCTTCCGGCAGCTCCGGCGGCTGGCTCCAGAACACCGTGTTCGGCTCCATGGTCAGCTGGTACCAGGACAGGTGCGTCGGCCCTAGTTCGATGGCCTGATCGATGTCGGCGAGGGCGTCGGCGACACTTTGCTGCGGCAGGCCGTGCATCAGGTCCAGGTTGAAGTTGTCGAAGCCGGCGCGGCGCGCCATCGCCGCGGCGCGTATCGCTTCGCCGCCGTCATGGATGCGCCCCAGGGCCTTGAGCTTGTCGGCCTGGAAGCTCTGTATGCCGATCGACAGGCGGTTGATGCCCAGCGCGCGGTAGTCGGCGAACTTGGCCTGCTCGAAGGTGCCCGGGTTGGCTTCCAGGGTGATCTCGATGTCGCTATCGAATCCGACCTGACGCTCCAGGCCGTCGAGGATGCGGCCCAGGGCCGTCGCCGAGAACAGGCTGGGAGTGCCGCCGCCGAAGAAGATCGAGGTCAGCTTGCGCCCGTACACGTGGCCGGCATCGGTCGCCAGGTCGGCGAGCAGGGCGCGGACGTAGTCGTCTTCCGGCAGGTCGGGCCCGGCGGCGTGGGAGTTGAAATCACAGTACGGGCATTTGCGCACGCACCAGGGGATGTGCACGTAGGCGGCCAGGGGCGGCAGCCTGAAGCTCGAAGCCTGAGGCTCGATGTCGCGTGTGGCCCCGGGCTTCCAGCTATCGATCGTCATAATCCCAGTCGCTGCTTGAGCTGAGCCATGGCGCGGGCGCGGTGGCTGATGCGGTTCTTGTCTTCCGCGGCCAGTTCGGCGCTGGAGCATTCGCGCTCCGGTACCCAGAACAGCGGGTCGTAGCCGAAGCCATTGGTGCCGCGCGCCTCGAACAGGATGCGCCCGTGCCACAGGCCCTCGCAGAGGATCGGCAGCGGGTCGTCGGCGTGCCGGACCAGCGCCAGCACGCTGACGAACTGGGCGCCGCGCTGTTCTTCGGGCACGTCCTTGAGGGCATCGAGCAGCTTGGCGTTGTTGGCGGCGTCACCCAGGCCGTCGGCGTAGCGCGCGGAATAGATGCCGGGGGCGCCGCCGAGGTAGTCCACCGCCAGGCCCGAGTCATCGGCCAGCGCCGGCAGGCCGGAGACCCGCGCGGCATTGCGTGCCTTGAGGATGGCGTTTTCGACGAAGGACAGGCCGGTTTCCTCCGGCTCGATGTCGCTGAACTCACCGATCGAGCGCACGCGCACATGGCCACCGAGCATGGCCTGGAGTTCCTTGAGTTTGCCGGCGTTGTGACTGGCCAGCACCAGTTGGTCGAACGTGATCATTCGTCGGGGAAGATTTCCTGAAGGAATTCGAAACTTTGCGGGGCGTCCTTGCCGGCCTTGACCGTGATGCTGAAGGTCAGGGTGTCACGGCTTTCGATGGGGAACTGCGCCAGGTGGTAGACCGCGCCTTCCTCGACCACGCGCTTGAAGGTCAGCGGAATTTCCTGGCCGAGCAGGTTCTTCGCGCTGCCGCTGACCACCGCCTCGACCGGCTTGCCCTTGGCGTCCAGCGGGACGATGTTGACCACGCCCTGGGTCTTGCTGCGCACCACGCCGACCGCCGCTGCTACGTTGGGCTGCAGGAAGCTGGAGTTGTACACGCTGTAGTGGACCTGGAGGTCGCCCAGGCGTTTGACCTGCTCGGCGACGGCCGGCAGGGCGAGGAACAGGCAGAGCAACAGGGTGGCTAGGCGGCGCATGGTTTTCTTCTCCTGGGGGTTCGAGGCCCTGGGCGGTTCAGACGGCGATGCGGTGGTCCTGAATGCTTGGACCGCTGACCCGATAGATACCGATCTCACCCAACAGATTAGGCCAAACTCGGCAGACCCAGCGATGACGGTGGTCACGATCCACCGCCAGGCGGTCAAGGACGCGCAGGCGCTGTTCGCGGCACAGCGCCTCGAAGTCCTTGAAGGTGCAGAAGTGGATGTTCGGCGTGTTGTACCAGGTATAGGGCAGGAACTCGGAAACCGGCATGCGCCCGTAGCGCGCCAGGTCCCAACGGCAGCGCCAGTGGCCGAAGTTGGGGAAGGTGATGATGCAGGTGCGGCCGACGCGGAGCATTTCCTGGAGGATCTTGTCCGGGTAGTGCACGGCCTGCAGGGCCTGGGTCATGACGACGACGTCGAAGCTGTCGCTGGCGAAGCTGCCAAGGCCTTTGTCGAGGTCCTGTTCGATGACGTTGACCCCGCGTTCGATGCATTTGGCGATGTTCGCGCCATCGATTTCCAGGCCGTAGCCGCTGACCTGCTTGTGGTCGCGGAGCCAGGCGAGCAACTCGCCGTCACCGCAACCGAGGTCGAGCACCCGGCTGCCGGCGGGGATCCAGTCTTGGATGATTTCCAGGTCGGCGCGCATGGTGGTCCTTTATACGCTGATGCGGTTCATGTAACCGCTGAAGGCTTGCAGGTAGCGGGGAATCGGCATGAGGAAGGCGTCGTGGCCTTGCGGTGCGTCGATCTCCAGGTAGCTGACGTTCTTCTTCGCGGCGACCAGGGCGTCGACGATTTCCCGCGAGCGCGCCGGGGAGAAGCGCCAGTCGGTGGTGAAGGACATCAGGCAGAAGTCTGCCTTGACCTCGGCGAGGGTGCGGGTCAGGTTGTCGTCGTGGGCGGCGGCCGGGTCGAAGTAGTCCAGCGCCTTGGTCATCAATAGATAGGTATTGGCATCGAAACGGGTGGAGAACTCTTCGCCCTGATAGCGCAGGTAGCTCTCGACCTGGAACTCGACGCTGTTGAGGTCGTAGTTGAGCTTGTCGGTCTTGAGCACGCGGCCGAATTTCTCGCCCATGGCGTCGTCCGACAGGTAGGTGATGTGCCCGACCATGCGCGCCAGGATCAGGCCGCGCTTGGGGATCACACCCTGTTCCTGGAAGTGTCCGCCGTGGAAATCCGGGTCGGAGATAATCGCCTGGCGCGCGACCTCGTTGAAGGCGATGTTCTGCGCCGACAGCTTGGGCGCGCTGGCGATGCAGATGCAGTGACGCACGCGCTCCGGGTAGCTGATGGTCCATTGCAGTGCCTGCATGCCGCCGAGGCTGCCGCCGACCACCGCGGCCCACTGGCGGATGCCCAGGCGGTCGGCCAGGCGCGCCTGGCTGTGCACCCAGTCTTCCACGGTGACCACCGGGAAGTCGGCGCCGTAGATGCGCCCGGTCGCCGGATTCGGGCTGGCCGGCCCGGTGGAGCCGTTGCAGCCGCCAAGGTTGTTCAGCGCGACGACGAAGAACTTGCGGGTATCGATGGCCTTGCCCGGGCCGATGCAGCTGTCCCACCAGCCCGGCTTGCGCTCGTCGGGGCGGTGGTAGCCGGCGGCATGGTGGTGGCCGGAGAGCGCGTGGCAGATCAGCACGGCGTTGCTCGCCGTGGGGTTCAACTCGCCGTAGGTCTCGATCACCAGCTGGTATTCGGGCAGCGTCTTGCCGCAGGCCAGGGCCAGCGGCTCGCTGAAATGCAGCGTCTGGGGTGAGACCAGACCGACGGAATCTTCGGGGAAGACTGTTGGCATCGACCCAGCTCGTTAATAAAGGAGGGCGACAAGTCTAAAGAGCACCGCCCACTGCGGCAAGCAGCGTGCTTGCCGGGGGCGCGTCAGGCGCGTTGCGAGCCGGGCAGGGTGACCACGCGGGCCTGGCGCTGCAGTGGCGCCGGTCGGCGCAGCAGGCGGAAGATTTCCGACGCCTCGGCCAATTGCTTCTCCAGTTCTTCCTGGTAGCGACCCATGAGCAGGGAGCGTCGGCGCGCCTGTTGGGTTTCCTGGGCCAGGGCCTTGAGCCGCAGCATGTGGGTTTCCAGTAGCTGCTTGTTCTCCAGGGTGTACTGCATCAGCGGCATCAGGGCATCGGCGGCCCAGTGCTCGGCTTCCTCGCGCAGGCGCTGGTGCAGGTTGATGACTTCGCGCGCCAGGGTGGAGAAGAAGCGCCGGCTCAACAGGCGCTGCTCGGTGAGCAGCGTCTTCAGGTGCAGGCGGAAGCGGTCGGCCTTGTCCTGCAGGCGGGCCAGTTCGCGCACGTAGCGTTCGACGTCGAAGATCGGTGCGTCCAGGGCGTTCAGCGGGTTTTCCCGGTTGTGCCGCTGGTAGATGGCATCGACGATGCGGTTGGCCAGTTCGGCCTCATGGCGCAGGGTGTAGAGGTCGCCTTCGACGGCCTGGAAGAACCCCAGGATCGCCTGGTTGATGCCGAGCGTGGTCCAACTGCCCTGGAGTTTCTCCCGCACCCGCTCCAGGTGGTGTTCCAGGCGTTCGCTGCGCAGCGTGTGGCGAAGCAGTTCGCCCTGGCGGCGCAGCAGGCGCTGATTGGTCTTCAGGTTGAGCAGGCGGCGGTGGTGCTGGCCATGGTCGTCCTTGGTGCGCGCGGTCATTTCGAACAGCAGTTGGCCGCTGTCCTGCTGCTGGCCGTCGAGCAGCGTCCGCTGCTCGCGTATCCGCTCCAGGCGGGTGCGCAGGGTCTGCTGGCTGTTGTGCAGCAGGGACAGAACCTGGCCGACCACGGCTTGCTCCAGCAGGCGCTCCTTCTGCGCCACGATGCGCTCGCAGAGCAGCGCTTCGAGGTTTTCCAGTTGACTACGGGCGAGCAGGTCGCGGTCGCCGCGGACCTTGGCCAGCAACGCCTGCTTGGCCGACAGTGGCAGCACGGCATCCTGGCCAATGCCCAGCTGACGCGCGGTGGATTCACGAATTCTCTGGATGGCGTTGCCCACGAAGGCATCGCCGGCGAGGTCATCCCAGAGCACGTCGACCTTGTTCAGCACCGCATAGAGGCTGCATTGGCCGTCTTCGCCGAGTTGCCGCACGTGGTCCTGCCAGATCGCCATGTCGGAGGCGGTGATGCCGCTGTCGGCGGCCAGCAGGAAGAGCACCGACTGGGCGCTGGGGAGCATCGACAGGGTCAGCTCCGGCTCGCTGCCGAGGGCGTTCAGGCCAGGGGTGTCGAGGATGCGCAGGCCCTGGCGCAGCAGCGGATGGTCGAAATTGACCAGGGCATGGCGCCAGGCCGGGACCAGCACCATGCCGGGCCGGTCGGTGCTCTCCAGCATGTCTGGAAGGAATCCCAGCTGGATGGCCTGCTCCACCGGCATGGCCTTGGTCCGCGCGACCTGGGCGAAGGCGTCGGCCATGTTCGCCGGGTCGGAGGTGTCCAGCGGGATGTTCACCCAGTGCCGCGGCACGCGCTTGAACTGGGCGATGCTGGCGTCGGCCATGCGCGTTTCGATGGGCAGCAGGCGGATGTAGGGGCGTTCCGAGCGGGGATCGAAGAACAGCTCGGTCGGACACATGGTGGTGCGTCCGGCGCGCGAGGGCAGCATGCGCTGGCCATATTCGGAGAAGAACAGGCTGTTGATCAGCTCGGTCTTGCCGCGGGAGAACTCGCCGACGAAGGCCAGGGTGATGTGGTCCTGACGCAGCAGGCGCAGGGCGCGCTCCAGGCGGTTGTCGACGTCCGCAGTGTTCAGCCGGCAGTGCTCCAGCCAGGTGCGGTAGCGCGTGATGTCCCGGATCAGTTCCCGCTTCCAGGTGACGTAGGCGTCGATCTGCTGACTGAGTCGCTCCATGCTCATCCGGGTGTTCCTTAGGCTGGCGCGTCCTGCGCAGGGGAAGAGTTGGGCGAATTATGCGGTGCGCCGGGGGGCCGTCAATTGGCCTCCTTCACATTCCTGCGCGTAAGGTCAGTCAAGGCGACCGAGCGGTTATCCCCAGCTCCGCCGGCAGCTTCGCCGGGCGTGGGATGCGCACGCGCTTCTGCCGGTTCAACTCGCCGCTTTCCAGCACTACCGTGCTCTTCGGCACGCCGAAGGCCTTGCCGAGGAAGGCCAGCAGGTGGGCATTGGCCTTGCCTTCGATGGGCGGCGCGGTGAGGCGGATTTTCAGGCGTTCACCGTGCAGCCCGGCGAACTCGTCGCGGCTCGCCTTGGGCTGCAGGTGGCAATCGAGGATCAGGTCCTCGCCGTCCCAGCGGTAGAAGCTCATCGGGCTATCGGACTCCTGGCGTGCGCGGGCCGGCGCGCGACGAAGCGGGGGCAGCCGGGGATGCGCGCGCCATGTCTGGCAACTGCGCAAGCACCGGCTACCCCAGGGGGTATCGCCGCCGCGGCGGTTTTTACATGAACGGGCTGAGGATCTGCGGCATGCCGGTCATCGCGGCCAGATTGCCGATCACCAGCATGTCGATCAGTTTCAGCGCGATGAAGGCGAAGATCGGTGAGATATCCAGGCCGCCGAGGTTCGGCAGCAGCTTGCGGAAGGGCGCCAGCATCGGCTCGCAGATCTGGTTGACCAGTTGCGCGCCGGGGTTGTAGCTGCCCGGCGCGACCCAGGAGAGGATCACGCTGACGATCAGGGCGAAGAAGAACACCTTGAGGAACAGCGAGGTGACGGCGATCAGCGACCACACCAGCAGTTGCAGGATGTAGCCGGCGACACCGTAGCCCATCAGGGTCAGGGTGACGACCATCAGCACCAGTTGCACCAGTATCGCCAGCACCAGCGAGGCCAGGTCGATGCCGCCGAAGCCGGGGATGACCTTGCGCAGCGGGTTCAGCAGCGGCTTGGTGGCGCGCACGATGAACTGGCTCAGCGGGTTGTAGAAGTCGGCGCGCACCAGTTGCAGGATGAAGCGCAGCAGGACGATCAGCAGGTACAGGCTGCCAAGGGTCTGGATGACATAGATGGCAGCGGTGGAAAGTCCGGTCATGTAAGGCTCCTTATTGCCCCAGTTGTTCGGCCAGCTCGGCGGAACGGTGGTCGGCGGCGGCCAGGGCGCGTTCGACCAGTGCTTCGAATCCATTCGCCTGGAAGGCAGTGATGGCGGCCTCGGTGGTGCCCTTGGGCGAGGTCACTCGACGGCGCAGTTCGGCCGGGCCGACGTCGCTGGCCAGCGCCATGCGCGCGGCGCCGAGGGCGGTCTGCAGGGTCAGGCGGGCGGCGACGTCCGCGCTCAGGCCGAGCTTCTCGCCTGCGGCGGTCATCGCTTCCATGAGCAGGAAGAAGTAGGCCGGGCCACTGCCGGAGACGGCGGTGACGGCGTCGATCTGCTTTTCGTCGTCCAGCCACAGGGCGATACCGACGGCGCCGAGGAGGTGTTCAGCCTGCTGGCGTTGGGCGGCGCTCACCTGCGCGGTGGCGTACAGGCCGCTGGCGCCTTCGCCGAGCAGTGCCGGGGTGTTCGGCATGCAGCGCACCAGGGTCTGGGTGCCCAGCCAGCGCGCCAGGCTGGCGCAGGGGATGCCGGCGGCGATGGAGACGATCAGTTGGCCCGGTTCGAGCAGCGCGGCCAACGGCTCGCAGACCTGCTTCATGACTTGCGGCTTGACCGCCAGGACCACCACGTCGGCGCCGGCGATGGCGCTGGCGTTGTCTTCGAAGACCTGGATGCCGTGCTCGGCGGCGATCTTCGCGCGTTGCTCGGCGCCCGGGTCGCTGGCGCGGATGTACTCGGCAGGCACGCCCTGGGCGCGCAATCCACCGATCAGGCTGGCGGCCATGTTGCCGGCGCCGATGAAGGCGATGCGGGTAGTGCTCATGGGAAGCTTTCCTTTATCAAGGGGTGGTGCCGTAGTCGCGCGCGCCGAACAGCGCGGTACCGATGCGTACCCAGGTGGCGCCTTCGGCGATGGCGGCTTCGAGATCGTGGCTCATGCCCATGGACAGGGTGTCCAGCCCCAGGTCCAGGTCGATCATGAGCTGGCGCAGGCGGGCGAAGGCGGCGTGCTGGGCGGCGATGTCCTCGGTGGGCTCGGGAATCGCCATCAGCCCGCGCAGGGTCAGATTGGGCAGTGCGTGGACGGCCCGCGCCAGTTCCGCCAGCTCTTCGGGCGCGCAACCGGACTTGCTGGCTTCGCCGCTGACGTTGACCTGCAGGCACAGGTTCAGCGGCGGCAGCCCCGCCGGGCGTTGTTCGGAGAGGCGCTGGGCGACCTTCAGGCGGTCCACCGAGTGCACCCAGTGGAAGTGCTCGGCGATCGGCCGGGTCTTGTTCGACTGGATCGGCCCTATGAAATGCCAGGTCAGCGCCAGGTCGGCCAGTTCGCTCTGCTTGGCGAGGGCTTCCTGCAGGTAGTTCTCGCCGAAGTCGACGAGACCGCAGGCGTGGGCGGCGCGAATGTCGGCGGCGGGTTTGGTCTTGCTCACCGCCAGCAAGCGCACGCTCTCCGGCGCGCGTCCGCAAGCTTGCGCCGCCTCACGGATGCGCGTGCGAACCTTTGCAATATTCTCTGCTATCGTGGACATTACCTGCGCTCTACCGCCCGGCTGCTGCGAGTTCAGCGGCATTCTACCTGCTTGCATTGGATTGGGGAGTCCCATGGATATTACTGAGTTGCTCGCCTTCAGCGCCAAGCAAGGCGCGTCGGACCTGCACCTCTCGGCCGGTCTGCCGCCGATGATCCGCGTCGACGGCGATGTGCGCCGGATCAACCTGCCGCCCTTGGAGCACAAGCAGGTGCACGCGCTGATCTACGACATCATGAACGACAAGCAGCGCAAGGATTACGAGGAATTCCTGGAAACCGACTTTTCCTTCGAAGTCCCCGGCGTCGCGCGCTTCCGGGTCAACGCCTTCAACCAGAACCGCGGCGCCGGCGCCGTGTTTCGGACCATTCCTTCCAAGGTGCTGACCATGGAAGACCTGGGCATGGGCGAGGTGTTCAAGCGTATCTCCGATGTGCCGCGCGGGCTGGTGCTGGTCACCGGGCCGACCGGTTCGGGCAAGTCGACCTCGCTGGCGGCCATGCTCGATTACCTGAACAACACCAAGTACAGCCACATCCTCACCGTCGAAGACCCGATCGAATTCGTCCACGAGTCGAAGAAGTGCCTGGTCAACCAGCGTGAGGTGCACCGTGACACCCTCGGCTTCAACGAAGCGCTGCGCTCGGCCCTGCGGGAAGACCCGGACATCATCCTGGTCGGCGAGATGCGCGACCTGGAAACCATCCGCCTGGCGCTGACCGCCGCGGAAACCGGCCACCTGGTGTTCGGCACCCTGCACACCACCTCGGCGGCCAAGACCATCGACCGTATCGTCGACGTGTTCCCCGCCGAAGAGAAATCCATGGTCCGCTCCATGCTTTCCGAATCCTTGCAGGCGGTGGTCTCCCAGACCCTGCTGAAGAAGATCGGCGGCGGCCGGGTGGCGGCCCACGAGATCATGATCGGCACCCCGGCGATCCGTAACTTGATCCGCGAGGACAAGGTGGCGCAGATGTACTCGGCCATCCAGACCGGCGGCGCGCTGGGCATGCAGACCCTCGACATGTGCCTGAAGGGGCTGGTCGCCAAGGGCCTGGTCAACCGCGAGGCGGCCAAGGAAAAGGCCAAGATCCCGGAAAACTTCTGATCCGTCGGGCCGGGTGCCCGACGCACGGAGCGTGCCGCACGCAGCCGCTCCCGTGACCTTGCCACAGACTGCGCGTGAACCAGGCGGGAACGATCATGGAATTCGAAAAACTGTTGCGTCTGATGGTGGAGAAGGGCGCTTCCGACCTCTTCATTACCGCCGGCGTGCCACCAGCGATGAAGGTCAATGGCAAGGTCCTGCACGTGACCAAGGCGCCGTTGTCGCCGGAGCAGACCCGGGAAACCGTGCTCTCGGTGATGAACGAGCAGCAACGCCGCGACTTCGCCGAGAATCACGAGTGCAACTTCGCCATCAGCGCCCGCGGCATCGGCCGCTTCCGCGTCAGTGCCTTCTACCAGCGCAACCTGGTGGGCATGGTGCTGCGGCGCATCGAGACCAGCATCCCGACCATCGAAGACCTGAAACTGCCGGAAATCCTCAAGAAACTGGCGATGACCAAGCGCGGCCTGGTGATCTTCGTCGGCGCCACCGGCACCGGTAAGTCCACCTCGCTGGCGGCGATGATCGGCTACCGCAACAAGAACTCCACCGGGCACATCATCTCCATCGAAGACCCGATCGAATTCATCCACCAGCACCAGGGCTGCATCGTCACCCAGCGTGAGGTGGGGCTGGATACCGACACCTTCGAAGTGGCCCTGAAGAACACCCTGCGCCAGGCGCCGGACGTGATCATGATCGGCGAGGTGCGCTCGCGCGAGACCATGGAGCACGCCGTGGCCTTCGCCGAAACCGGTCACCTGTGCCTGGCGACCCTGCACGCCAACAACGCCAACCAGGCGCTGGAGCGGATCATTCACTTCTTCCCCGCCGACCGCCACCAGCAGATCTGGATGGACCTGTCGCTGAACCTCAAGGCCATCGTCGCCCAGCAACTGGTGCCGACCCCCGACGGCAAAGGCCGCCGCGCGGTGATCGAGGTGTTGCTCAACACCCCGCTGGCCGCCGACCTGATCCGCAAGGGCGAGGTGCATGAACTCAAGCCGCTGATGAAGCGCTCCACCGAGCAGGGCATGCAGACCTTCGACCAGGCGCTGTACCAGCTCTACTCGCAGGGCGAGATCACCTACGAGGACGCCCTGGCCTACGCCGACTCGGCCAACGACCTGCGCCTGATGATCAAGCTGGGCTCGGAAACCGATGCCGATCACCTGAGCAGCATGACCCAGGGGTTGACCCTGGAAATGAGCGACGAGGATTCCGCGCGCCGTTTCCGCTGACTCGGAAAGCCCCGAAAAGCCCGCCCCAAGGCGGGCTTTTGCGTTTCATGGGCTGTCTGGCCGCAGAGATTTCTGACAGTGTGGGAAAACCCGGCGCCCTGGCGCGGGTCGAATCCAAGGCAAGCCGGCAAAGGAGGCACAGATGTCCAACACCCCAGACACGCACAGCAAGGCCATAGGCTACCTGCTGTGGATATTCGGTTTCACCGGCTCGCACCGCTTCTACTACGGACGGCCGATCACCGGCACCCTCTGGTTCTTCACCTTCGGGCTGTTCTTCATCGGCTGGATCATCGACCTGTTCCTGATTCCCTCGATGGACAACGAGGCCGACCAGCGCTACCGCGCCGGCGCCCTCGACTACAACGTGGCCTGGATACTGCTGACCTTCCTCGGCGTGTTCGGTGTGCATCGCATGTACATGGGCAAGTGGCTCAGCGGCATCCTCTACCTGCTCACCGGGGGGCTGTTCTTCGTCGGCGTGCTCTATGACTTCTGGACGCTGAACGCGCAGGTCTCCGAGCGCAACGCACCGCAACGCCTGTAGTCCGGCGTCGTTCGACAAGCCCGCCAACCGGCGGGCTTTTTCGTCGGCGCGTCCTGGCGGGGTCGCCCGCGGCGGCCTAAGGTGCACAGCAGACCGACGTCAGCCTGCCCGGGCAGCGCCGCTCGTTCCGCCTGCCATGAGGTACTGCGATGACGAACGAAACCCGCCCCGCCGTGCTCGACCTGATCGGCAATACGCCGTTGGTTCGGGTCACGCGCTTCGATACCGGCTGCTGCACCCTGTTCCTCAAGCTGGAGTCACAGAACCCCGGTGGCTCGATCAAGGACCGCATCGGCGTGGCCATGATCGAGACCGCCGAGCGCGACGGCCGCCTGCGCCCTGGCGGCACCATCGTCGAAGCCACCGCCGGCAACACCGGTCTCGGCCTGGCCCTGGTCGGTCGCGCCAAGGGCTACCGGGTGGTGCTGGTGGTGCCGGACAAGATGTCCACCGAGAAAGTCCTGCACCTCAAGGCCATGGGCGCCGAGGTGCACATCACCCGCTCCGACGTCGGCAAGGGCCACCCGGAGTACTACCAGGACGTCGCCGCGCGCCTGGCCGGCGAAATCCCCGACGCCTTCTTCGCCGACCAGTTCAACAACCCGGCCAATCCGCTGGCCCACGAAACCAGCACTGCGCCGGAGATCTGGCAGCAGACCGGACACGACCTTGACGCCATCGTGGTCGGCGTCGGTTCCGCCGGCACCCTGACCGGGCTGACGCGGTTCTTCCAGAAGGTTCAGCCGCACCTGGAAATGGTCCTGGCCGACCCGCTCGGCTCGGTGATGGCTGAGTATTCCCGCAGCGGCACGCTCGGCACGGTCGGTTCCTGGGCGGTGGAAGGCATCGGCGAGGACTTCGTCCCGGCCATCGCCGACCTTTCCAGCGTGCGCCGCGCCTATACCATCAGCGACGCCGAGAGCTTCGCCCATGCCCGCGAGCTGCTGCGCGTCGAAGGGATTCCCGGCGGCTCCTCCACCGGCACCCTGCTGGCGGCGGCCTTGCGCTATTGCCGCGAGCAGACCGCGCCGAAGCGGGTGCTCAGCTTCGTCTGCGATACCGGCACGCGCTACCTGTCGAAGGTCTACAACGACCAGTGGATGACCGACCAAGGATTGCTGCAACGCAAGCGCTATGGCGACCTGCGCGATCTGATCGCGCGGCGCGTCGAGGAAGGCCGGGTGATCAGCGTGGGGCCGACGGACACCCTGCTCACCGCCTTCCAGCGCATGCGCCTGGCGGATATCTCGCAACTGCCGGTGCTCGACCAGGGGCATTTGGTTGGCGTCATCGACGAGTCCGACATCCTGCTCGGCGTGCATGCCGATGCCACGCATTTCCACCAGGCGGTCACCACGGCCATGACCACCCGCCTGGAAACCCTGCCGCCCGCTGCCAGCCTGGCGGAGCTGCAGGCCGAACTGGATCGCGGCCTGGTGGCGATCATTGCCGATGCCTCGGGCTTCTACGGGCTGATCACCCGTTCCGACCTGCTCAATCATCTGCGGAGGACGCTCGCATGAGCCAGGATTCCCACTCGCCCCTAGGCTTCGCCACCCGGGTGATCCACGCCGGACAGTCGCCCGACCCCTCCACCGGGGCGATCATGCCGCCGATCTACGCCAACTCCACCTACGTGCAGCAGAGCCCCGGCGTGCACAAGGGCCTCGACTATGGACGCTCGCACAACCCCACGCGCTGGGCCCTGGAACGCTGCGTGGCGGACCTGGAGGGCGGCAGCCGCGCCTTTGCCTTCGCTTCCGGGCTGGCGGCCATTTCCTCGGTGCTGGAACTGCTCGACGCCGGTTCGCACATCGTCTCCGGCAATGACATCTATGGCGGCACCTTCCGCCTGTTCGAACGCGTGCGCCGGCGCAGCGCCGGACATGACTTCAGCTTCGTCGACCTGGCCGACCTGGCGGCCATCGAGGCGGCGCTACGCCCGGAGACCCGCATGGTCTGGGTGGAAACCCCGAGCAATCCGTTGCTGCGCCTGGCCGACCTGGCCGCCATCGCCCACCTGTGCCGCGGCCGCGGCATCCTCTGCGTGGCCGACAACACCTTCGCCAGCCCGCGTATCCAGCGGCCGCTGAGCCTCGGCTTCGATGTGGTGGTGCATTCCTCGACCAAGTACCTGAATGGCCACTCCGACGTCATCGGCGGCATCGCCGTGGTCGGTGACAACGCCGACCTGGCCGAGCGCCTGGGCTTTTTGCAGAACGCCGTGGGTGCCATCGCCGGCCCCTTCGATGCCTTCCTCACCTTGCGCGGCGTGAAGACCCTGGCCCTGCGCATGGAGCGCCATTGCAGCAATGCGCTGCAATTGGCGGAGTGGCTCGAACGCCAGCCGCAGGTGCGCCGGGTGCATTACCCCGGCCTGGCGTCGCATCCCCAGCACGAGCTGGCGCTGCGGCAGATGGACGGCTTCGGCGGCATGATTTCCCTGGACCTGGCTACCGACCTGGCTGGCGCCAGGCGCTTCCTGGAGAACGTGCGCATCTTCGCCCTGGCCGAGAGCCTGGGGGGCGTGGAAAGCCTGATCGAGCACCCGGCGATCATGACCCACGCCAGCATCCCGGCGGAGACCCGCGCCGAGCTGGGCATCGGCGATGGGCTGATCCGCCTGTCGGTGGGCGTCGAGGACCTGGAGGACTTGCGTGCCGACTTGGCCCAGGCGCTGGCGACGATCTGAAGCCCGGCGCCGTGCGGCTCGTGGGGTTGTCGACGACGTAGCGCTGGGGCGTTATGCGCCCAACCAGAGAGGTGCCGGGACGCGCATGAAAAAGCCCGCCGAATGGCGGGCTTTTCCGTGCCTGGGCGGCTTACACCGCGTGGACGATATGGCCGTCCACCAGGGTGCAGCGCACCGCGCCCGGCAGGCAGTGGCCGGTGAACGGGCAGTTGTGTCCGCGCGAGTACCAGGTCTCGCCGGCCAGGGTCTGGCCTTGCGATTCGAACAGCACCAGGTCGGCGGACTGGCCCACGGCGATGCGCCCGGCCGGCAGGCGCAGGGCGTCGGCCGGGCCGCAGGAGAGGCGCGCCAGCAGGGTCGGCAGGTCGAGCAGGCCGTCCTGCACCAGGGTCATGGCCAGCGGCAACAGCAGTTCGACGCTGCTGATGCCCGGATCGGTGGCGGCGAAGGGCGCATTCTTGGCGTCCGCCTCGTGCGGCTGGTGGTGGCTGGCGATGGCCTGGATCACGCCGCTCTTCACCGCCTCGCGCAGGGCGTCGCGGTCCTTGCGGGTGCGCAGCGGCGGCTGCACGTGGTAGAGGCTGGAGAAGTCGGCCAGGGCCTCGTCGGTGAGGATCAACTGGTACAGCGCCACATCGGCGCTGACCGGCAGGCCACGGGCCTGGGCCTGGGCGATCATCTCGACGCCACGGGCGCTGGTCAGTTGGCTGAAGTGCGCGCGTACGCCGCTCTGTTCGACCAGCAGCAGGTTGCGCGCCAGGGCGATGGTCTCGGCGGTTTCCGGAATGCCGGCCAGACCACGGAAGCTGGCGGTGGGGCCGTCGTGGGCCAGGCCGCCTTCGGCCAGGTCGGCGTCCTGCGAGGTGAAGATCACCGTCAGGTCAAAGGTCGCCGCGTACTCCAGCGAGCGCAGCAGCACGCGGTTGCTGGCCATCGGCGCCAGGCCGTTGGTGAAGGCTACGCAGCCGGCGTCGCGCAGGGCGACCAGTTCGGACAGTTGTTCGCCGGCCAGGCCGCGGGTCAGCGCGCCGATCGGGAAGACCTTGGCGTTGCCGGCTTCGCGGGCACGGTCGAGGATCAGCTCGGTCACCGCCGGGGTGTCCAGCACCGGCTTGGTCTGCGGCGGGCAGCACAGGCTGGTGACGCCACCGGCGGCGGCGGCGCGGGTTTCGCTTTCGATATTGCCCTTGCGGCTGTAGCCCGGTTCGCGCAGGGCGACGTTGAGGTCGACCAGGCCAGGCGCGGCGATCAGTCCGGCGGCGTCGATTTCCTGGGCGGCGTGGAAGTCGGCGGGGGCGGCGCCGAGGGCGATGATCCGCCCGGCTTCGATGTGGATGTCGCAGACCTGGTCCAGACCGCTGGCGGGGTCGATCAGGTGGGCGCCGTGAATGCTGACGGTCATTGCGCGTGCTCCTGTTCCAACTGGCGTTGGGCGTTCTGCCCGCTCATGGCCATGGACAGCACGGCCATGCGGATGGCGATCCCGTAGGTCACCTGGTTGAGAATCACCGACTGCTCGCCGTCGGCCACCGCCGATTCGATCTCGACGCCCCGGTTGATCGGGCCGGGGTGCATGACGATGGCGTCCGGGCGGGCCAGCCTCAGGCGCTTCTCGGTGAGGCCGTAGAGCTTGAAGAACTCGCCTTCGCTGGGCAGCAGGCCGCCCTGCATGCGCTCGCGCTGCAGGCGCAGCATGATCACCACATCGACATCCTTCAGCCCCTGGTTGGCGTCGCTGAAGACGCGCACGCCGTAGGCCTCTTCCAGGCCGATCGGCAGCAGGGTGCGCGGGGCGATGACGCGGATGTCCGGGCAGCCGAGGGTTTTCAGCGCCAGCATGTTCGAGCGCGCTACCCGCGAGTGCAGGATGTCGCCGACGATGGCCACCGAGAGGTTCTCGAAACCGCCTTTGTGGCGGCGGATGGTGAGCATGTCGAGCATGCCCTGGGTCGGGTGCCCGTGACGACCGTCGCCGCCGTTGATCACCGCCACCTTGGGGCTGACGTGTTCGGCGATGAAGTGCGCGGCGCCGGAGTCGCTGTGGCGCACCACGAACATGTCGGCGGCCATCGCTTCGAGGTTGCGCAGGGTGTCGGTGAGGGTCTCGCCCTTGCTGGTCGAGGAGGTCGACACGTTCAGCGTGATGACGTCGGCGGACAGCCGCTTGGCGGCCAGTTCGAAGGTGGTGCGGGTGCGCGTGGAGTTCTCGAAGAACACGTTGCACACGGTCTTGCCGCGCAGCAGCGGGACTTTCTTCACCGCGCGGGCGCCGACTTCCAGGAAGGAGTCGGCGGTGTCGAGGATTTCCGTCAGCAGCTCGCGGGGCAGGCCGTCGAGCGAGAGGAAGTGGCGTAGCTGGCCCTGGTCGTTGAGCTGCAGCGGGCGCTTGGCGTCTGTCGGCATGGGGCAGGCCCTGAATGTTGAAAAGATGGCGTGTGCGCTCAGAGCGCGCCGATTAGGGTGCGTTCGAGGATGAGTGGTGCGGGACCGCGCAATTTTACCCGCTCATTGGGGGCGAGCGACAGGGTCTGGCCGACCACGTCGGGGCGGATCGGCAGCTCGCGGGCATTGAGGTCGAGCAGGCAGACCAGGGTCACGCTGGCCGGGCGACCGTAGTCGAACAGCTCGTTGAGCGCGGCGCGGATGGTGCGGCCGCTCATCAGCACGTCATCCACCAGCACCAGGTGCTGGCCGTCGACCTCGAAAGGCAGTTCCGACGGACGGACCTGCGGGTGCAGGCCGCTCTGGGTGAAGTCGTCGCGGTAGAAGGAGACGTCGAGGATGCCGAGGATCTCGTCGCTGTGCAGCTCCTTGAGCAGTGCCTGGGCGACCCAGATGCCGCCGGTGTGGATGCCGACGAAGCGCGGCGAGTCGATGCCGCGCGCGGCGAGGTGATTGCGCAGGTCGGTGGCCATGCGCGGCAGGAGTTCGGCGGGGCTGGGCAGGGTCATGACTTCTCCTGAATGGTGCTCGGGGCGGACCGCACGCGGTCGCCGGTGATTCCTTGGGCGCCCGTTGCGTGGGGCGTCCTCTGAAGATTAGCGGCTTTGCCAGGCGCGCGGCTGCGGCAGGTCAAGCGCCGTGTTCGGCCAGCCAGCCTTCCAGCAGCAGGGCCGCGGCCAGGGCGTCCACCGGGCGTTCGCGGTAGCCGTCGCGCTGGCCCTGGGCCAGGCGCTCGCCCTTGGCCGCATAGGTGGTCAGGCGTTCGTCGTGGGTGTGCACCGGCAGGTTGAAGCGGCCGTTCAGGCGGCGGGCGAATTTCTCCGCGCGCTCGCTCATCTCGCTGGGGCTGCCGTCCATGTTCAGCGGCAGGCCGACGACGATGGCGTCGGGCTGCCATTCCTTGATCAGGGCTTCGACCTTGTTCCAGTCGGGAACGCCGTTCTGCGCCTTGAGCACGCAGAGTTCGCGGGCCTGGCCGGTGATCGCCTGGCCGACGGCCACGCCGATCTGCTTGGTGCCGTAATCGAAACCCAGCAACAGGCGGGGGGGGCCGGCCATCAGGCGTGCCCGGCCTGGGCGGTGAGCAGGCTGAGGTTGATCCCCAGGCGCTCGGCGGCGGCGGCCAGGCGTTGTTCGCTGGGGGTGTCGAAGAGGATCGCCGGATCGGCCGGGCAGGTCAGCCAGGCGTTGTCGCTCAGTTCGGCTTCCAGTTGGCCCGCTTCCCAGCCGGCATAGCCGAGGGCGATCAGGCTCTTCTGCGGGCCGCTGCCGTCGGCGATGGCGAAGAGGATGTCCTGGGAGGTGGAAAGATTCAGTTCGCCCAGTTCCACGGTGGCCTGGAAGGTCTGGCCGGTCGGATGCAGGACGAAGCCGCGGTCGGTCTGCACCGGGCCGCCGCTGTAGACGTTGACGCCCTGGCAACGCGCCGGCGGCAGCTCGTCCGCGCGCAGCTGCTCGAGCACGTCGCTGAGGCTGAGGCCGCTGGGGCGGTTGATCACCAGGCCCATGGCGCCTTGCTCGTTGTGCTCGACCAGATAGGTGACGGTCTGGGCAAAGTTGGGGTCCGCCATGTGCGGCATGGCGATGAGGAAGTGGTGCTTGAGATAGGTGGGCGTGCTCTTCATGCCAGCTAGTTTCAGGCTTAGCCGGTTGCCCTGCAAGCTTCAGTCGGCGGGCCGCGGGTGAAAGCGCGGCGCTGCCCGGCGCTGCCGGTCGGCGCCGTTACTGGCTGGACAGCCGGTCGCCGCGCTCGAAGCGCCAGGTGCGGATGATTTCCAGGCGGTCGATGTCCGACAGGTCGCCGGTGAAGGGCGCGAAGGGCGCGGCCAGGCGCACGATGCGCTGGGCGGCCTGGTCGAGCAGCGGCTGGCCGGAGGACTCCAGCACCTGGACCTCGTACAGCGAGCCGTCGCTGTTGATCGACACCAGCAGGCGCAGGCTGCCGTAGATGCCCTGGCGGCGGGCTTCGTCCGGGTAGTTGAGGTTGCCGATGCGCTCGATCTTCTTGCGCCACTCTTCCTTGTACCAGGCGCCCTTGTCGCGCATGGTCGAGGCCGCGGTCAGGCGGTGGATGCGCGGGCGCTTGGCATAGGCCTGGCGCTCCTGGGAGAGATCGGCCTCGAGGCTGGAAATTTCCGCCGAGAGCTGGCTGGAGTCGAACTGCGGTGCCGGCTTGGCCACCGGTTCGGCCTTGGGCGATTGGGTCTTGGCCTGGACCTTGTCCGGGCGCGGCGCCTTGGTCGCCACGGCGGTCTTCGGTGCTTCCGGGTTCTTCGCCTGTTTGGGCGTCTGCGGCGGGGCGAATTTCTTCGCTTCGGTGTCCTGGAACGGCGCCTGCTCGGTGGTCTTGGGGATCGCCTTGTGTTCCAGGGTGCCGCTGCCCTGCTGGTTCATCTGCGCCAGGTAATCGGCCTTCTCCGGCTTTTTCTCGCTCTTGAAGGTCGCCAGGGTGATTTCCAGGGTCTTGCTCAACTGGCTCGACATGGGCATGGAGAAGCCCACGCCGAGAATCAGCGCGACGTGCAGGATGGCGGCGACGAACAGGGTGAAACCCAGCCGATCCGCCGGGCGGACGCCGGTGGGGACGGGATAGTCGGGATGGGTTGCAGCGTTCATTGCGGTTCGTGTCGGCCGGGGTGGGCGAAGTCTGCGGTCCCCGGCCGTTGCCTGCAAGCGGCAAGCGTCAAGTTGTCGGCTGCGTCAAACTTGCGAAGCGCTGTCGCGGGCCTTCAGTTTGCCCTCGATGGCATCCATCAGGCGCTCGCCGATGCGCGTGTCGTAGACCTTGTCGATCTCGCGGATGCAGGTCGGGCTGGTGACGTTGATCTCGGTGAGGTAGTCGCCGATCACGTCCAGGCCGACGAACAGCAGGCCGCGCTCGCGCAGTTGCGGGCCGACCTGTTCGGCGATCCAGCGGTCGCGGGCGGACAGCGGCTGGGCGACGCCACGGCCGCCGGCGGCCAGGTTGCCGCGCGTTTCGCCTTGCGCCGGGATGCGCGCCAGGCAGTACTCCACCGGTTCGCCGTCGATCATCAGGATGCGCTTGTCGCCGTCCTTGATTTCCGGGATGTAGCGCTGCGCCATGATCTGCAGGCTGCCGTGGTGGGTCAGGGTCTCGAGGATCACCGAGAGGTTAGGGTCGCCCTCGCGATGGCGGAAAATCATGGTTCCGCCCATGCCTTCGAGGGGTTTGAGAATGATGTCACGATGTTCCGCGGCGAACTCGCGCAGAATGTCGGCTCGCCGGGTGACCACGGTCGGCGGCGTGCATTGCGGGAACAGGGTGGCGAAGAACTTCTCGTTGCAGTCGCGCAGACTGTGCGGGCGGTTGACCACCAGGGTCCCGGCGCGCTCGGCCTGCTCCAGCAGGTAAGTGGAATAGATGTATTCGTTGTTGAAGGGCGGGTCCTTGCGCATCAGGATCACGTCCAGCTCGGCGAGCGGCAGGTCGGTTTCTTCCTCCAGCTCGTACCAGCGTTCGGCATCGTTGAAGACCTTGAGACTGCGGACACGGGCGTGTGCCTGGTTCGCTTTCTGGTAAAGATCCTGTTGTTCCATATAGAACAGCGACCAGCCACGGGCCTGGGCCGCCAGCAGCATCGCCAGGGAGCTGTCCTTCTTGAAGTTGATGTTCGCGATGGGGTCCATCACGATGCCCAGGCGTACGCTCATGGGGTGTCCTCCAAAGGGTCGGGGTGCGCTATCGAACCGCACCGAAAAAGCGCTGAAAGGATGCTCAGGGTGGCGCCGGACAGGGGCCCGGTCAAGGAAAAAGCCAGTGCATCCGGGGCGTTATGGATGGATTGGGGAGAGTGTGCTAAAAGGTTCCGACGATTGGGTCGCAGCCCGACGGTGGCAGGGCGTTAGCGCACTGAATATAAGCCAGTGAACGATTCACCGAGATGCTAAGGGCGAACATGGAACAGCATTCCGATGGTTTGAAAGTCATGGTGATCGACGATTCCAAGACGATTCGTCGCACCGCGGAAACCTTGCTGAAAAAGGTCGGCTGCGACGTCATCACGGCGGTCGACGGCTTCGACGCGTTGGCGAAGATCGCCGACACCCATCCCAATATCATCTTCGTCGACATCATGATGCCGCGCCTCGACGGCTATCAGACCTGCGCCCTGATCAAGAACAACAGCGCCTTCAAATCCACCCCGGTGATCATGCTGTCCTCCAAGGACGGCCTGTTCGACAAGGCCAAGGGTCGAATCGTCGGCTCCGACCAGTACCTCACCAAGCCTTTCAGCAAGGAAGAGCTGCTCGGCGCCATCAAGACCCACGTGCCCGACTTCACCCCGGTGGAGCAAGCTTCCTGATGTCCGGCCGCGCGTGCCGGTGATGCCTTTCCTAGGGGAACCCAATGGCTCGAATTCTGATTGTTGATGACTCTCCGACCGAGATGTACAAGCTGACCGCGATGCTGGAGAAGCATTCGCATCAGGTGCTCAAGGCCGAGAACGGCGCCGATGGCGTCGCCCTGGCCCGCCAGGAAAAGCCCGACGTGGTCCTGATGGACATCGTCATGCCGGGCCTGAACGGTTTCCAGGCCACCCGCCAGCTGTCGAAGGACCCGGAAACCAGCGCCATTCCGGTCATCATCGTCACCACCAAGGATCAGGAAACCGACAAGGTCTGGGGCAAGCGCCAGGGCGCGCGCGACTACCTGACCAAACCGGTGGACGAAGACACGCTGTTGAAGACCATCAACGCGGTGCTCGCCGGCTGAAACCTGGCGGCAGCGGATAATTATTAGAAAAGGCCAGGGCCGGCATGTCCCACGTCCAGAGTCCGTTCCAGCTCCTCAGCGAAATCGATCAGCGTTGCCGCCTCCTGGCCGCGGGCCTGCCCGCGCAGCGCGAGGCCGTGCAGAGCTGGAACGGTATTGGCTTCCGTATGGCCGGGCGCCTGTTCGTGGCGCCCATGGGGGAGGTCGGCGAGGTGCTCCACGAGCCCCGCTACACCTTGCTGCCGGGCGTGCGCGAGTGGGTCAAGGGCGTGGCCAACGTGCGTGGTCGCCTATTGCCGATCATGGACCTGTGCGGTTTTCTCGGCGCGGAGCTGTCGCCCTTGCGCAAACAGCGCCGCGTGCTGGTGGTGGAACACGGGGATGTCTTCGCCGGCCTCATCGTCGATGAGGTGTTCGGCATGCAGCACTTCCCGGTGGATACCTTCAGCGAGCAGTTGCCGCCCCTGGAGGCGGCATTGCAACCCTTTATTCATGGCGTATTCCATCGAGAGCAGCCCTGGCTGGTATTCAGCCCGCATGCCCTGGCGCAGCACCCGGGCTTTCTCGACGTCGCCAGCTAGTTTTACCGGTTGGGCCGGTTTTTCCGGCCCTTGTTGTGACATGGAACCGTAAGCGTGGTGGGTCCAGGCGGGGGCCGTATATGAAAAAAATCAAAGCAGGCAGTCTTTTCTCGGGCACGCGTAGCAGTTCACTGGTCGCCGGACTCTTCATCGTCCTGATCGTGTCGATCGTGTTGCTGTTCGCCAACTTCGCCTACCTCAACACCCAGTCGAACCACGACAAACAGTACATCGGCCACGCCGGTGAGCTGCGCGTGCTGTCGCAACGGATCGCGAAGAACGCCACCGAAGCGGCGGCGGGCAAGAGCGAAGCGTTCAAGCTGCTGAAGGAAGCGCGCAACGACTTCGAGAAGCGCTGGAACGTGCTGCTCAAGGGCGACGAGGCCACCGGCCTGCCGCCGAGCCCGGCCCAGGTACAGGCGCAGATGGGGGACGTGCAGAAGGAGTGGGACCAACTGCGCAAGAACACCGACTCCATCGTCGCCAGCGAGCAGACCGTACTGTCGCTGCACCAGGTGGCCGCGACCCTCGCCGAAACCATCCCGCAACTGCAGGTGGAATACGAGGAAGTCGTGGACATCCTCCTGGAAAACGGCGCGCCCGCCGACCAGGTCGCCGTGGCCCAGCGCCAGTCGCTGCTCGCCGAACGTATCCTCGGCTCGGTGAACAAGGTGCTCGCCGGCGACGAGAACTCGGTGCAGGCCGCCGACAGCTTCGGCCGTGACGCCAGCCTGTTCGGCCGGGTGCTCAAGGGCATGAAGGAAGGCAACGCGGCGATGAGCATCTCCAAGGTGAGCAACGCCGAGGCGGTGGACCGCCTGAACGAGATTTCCGAGCTGTTCGAATTCGTTTCCGGCTCGGTGGACGAGATCCTCGAAACCTCGCCTGAGCTGTTCCAGGTTCGGGAATCGGCGAACACCATCTTCACCAGCTCGCAGACCCTGCTGGACAAGGCGTCGAAACTGGCCGACGGCTTCGAGAGCCTGGCCTCTGGCCGTCACCTGAACCAGATCGCCAGTATCGTCCTGGGTATCCTGGCGCTGGGTTCGGTCATCCTCATCGGTCTGGTGATGGTGCGCGAGACCAACCGTCGACTGGCCGAAACCGCCGAGAAGAACGAACGCAACCAGGCGGCGATTCTGCGACTGCTCGACGAAATCGCCGACCTCGCCGACGGTGACCTGACCGTGGCCGCGACCGTGACCGAAGACTTCACCGGGGCGATCGCCGACTCCATCAACTACTCCATCGACCAGCTCCGCGAGCTGGTGGAAACCATCAACCTGACCGCCGTGCAGGTGGCCGCCGCAGCCCAGGAAACCCAGGCCACGGCGATGCACCTGGCCGAAGCGTCCGAGCACCAGGCCCAGGAAATCGCCGGCGCCTCCGCGGCGATCAACGAGATGGCGGTGTCCATTGACCAGGTATCGGCGAACGCCTCGGAATCCTCGGCGGTAGCGGAACGTTCCGTAGCCATCGCCAACAAGGGTAACGAAGTGGTGCACAACACCATCACCGGCATGGACAACATCCGTGAGCAGATCCAGGACACCTCGAAGCGGATCAAGCGCCTCGGTGAGTCGTCCCAGGAGATCGGTGACATCGTCAGCCTGATCAACGACATCGCCGACCAGACCAACATCCTCGCCCTGAACGCCGCGATCCAGGCATCCATGGCCGGTGACGCGGGCCGTGGCTTCGCCGTGGTAGCGGACGAAGTACAGCGCCTCGCGGAACGTTCCTCCGCCGCGACCAAGCAGATCGAGGCGCTGGTGAAGACCATTCAGACCGACACCAACGAAGCGGTGATCTCGATGGAGCAGACCACCTCCGAAGTGGTCCGCGGTGCGCGCCTGGCGCAGGACGCCGGTGTCGCCCTGGAAGAGATCGAAAAGGTATCCAAGACCCTGGCGGCGCTGATCCAGAACATCTCCAACGCCGCACGTCAGCAGGCGTCCTCCGCCGGCCATATTTCCAACACCATGAACGTGATCCAGGAAATCACCTCGCAGACCTCCGCCGGTACCACCGCCACTGCGCGCAGCATCGGTAACCTGGCGAAGATGGCGAGCGAGATGCGTAACTCCGTATCCGGCTTCAAGCTGCCGGATCTTGCGGAACAGGCCTGAGCAGGAGATGCGCGGTCGTGAAGCCGGCCGCGCATGACAGTCTTGAGCGAGAGGCGCGACATGCAGGCAACTGGCGTCTGGTCGTTGCAGCCGTTGGCCGACATGTCGGCGGCGGAGTTCCGCGACTGGCAGGCTCTACTGGAGGACCGTACCGGCGTCGTGGTCAACGAGCAGCGCCGGGCTTTCCTGCAGACCAGCCTGGGCGCGCGCATGCGCGAACTGGGGATCGGCGACTACGCCAGCTATTACCGCCAGGTCACCGATGGACCGCGCGGTGCGGTGGAGTGGTCGACTCTGCTGGACCGCCTGACCGTTCAGGAAACCCGTTTCTTCCGCCATCCAGCGTCCTTCGAGCTGCTCGCCGATTACCTGCGCCAGCGCCTCGAAGGCCTGGGGCGGCCGCTGGCGCTGTGGAGCGTCGGTTGTTCCAGCGGCGAGGAACCCTACTCGCTGGCCATGGTGGCAGCCGAGGCGCTGCGCGAGATGGCGTTGCCGGGGTTGTTCGGCGTGACGGGCACCGATATCAGCCTCAATGCCCTGAACAAGGCGCGTGAGGCGCTGTATCCGGCGCGCAAGCTCGACGATGTCGAGGCTGGCCTGGTGCAGCGGTATTTCCAGGTACAGGCCGACGGTCGCTACCGAGTCGAGCCGGGCCTGGCCGAGCGGGTCTGCTGTACGCGAATAAATGTGCTGGAGCTGGCGCAGGCGCCGATGTCCGGCATGGATGTGATCTTTTGTCAGAACCTGCTGATCTATTTCCGACGCTGGCGCCGCCGGGAAATCCTCAACCGCCTGGCCGAGCGCCTGGCGCCGGGAGGATTGTTGGTGATAGGCGTCGGCGAAGTGGTCGATTGGCAGCACCCGGCCCTGGAGCCGGTGGCCAATGAGCGGGTTCTGGCCTTTACCCGGAAGGGGTGACTCAGCACATGAGTGGAGTGGCTATGGGTGATCGGCACGATTATGTCGCCCTGGAATGGGTCAAAGGCGAGATCGCCGAAACCCTCAAGCAGGCGCGGCAGGCCCTGGAGGCGTTCGTCGAGAACCCGCAGGACCCCACACGCATGGGCTTCTGCCTGGCCTACGTCCATCAGGTGCGGGGCACCCTGCAGATGGTCGAGTTCTATGGCGCGGCGCTGCTCGCCGAGGAAATGGAGCAGCTCACCCAGGCGCTGATCGACAAGCGCGTGCCCAGCCAGGGCGAGGCCCTGGAAGTGCTGATGCAGGCCATCCTGCAACTGCCGGCCTACCTCGACCGCATCCAGAGTGCGCGCCGCGACCTGCCGATGGTCGTGCTGCCGCTGCTCAACGACCTGCGCGCCGCGCGCGGCGAGAAGCTGCTCTCGGAAACCAGCCTGTTCTCTCCTGACCTGTCGCAGGGCAAGCCGGTGCTGCCCTCGGATGCCCTGGCGCGCCTGCGCACCGCCGAACTGCCGGCGCTGCTGCGCAAGCTGCGGCAAATGCTGCAGGTGGCGCTGGTCGGGGTCATTCGCAACCAGGACCTGCCGACCAACCTGGGCTACCTGGCGCGGGTCTTCGCGCGCCTCGAATCGCTGTGCCAGGACGCCCCGCTGGGGCGCCTGTGGACCATCGCCTCGGCGATCATCGAAGGTCTGGCCAACGGCAGCATCGCCAACGGCACCACGGTGCGCAATCTGCTGCGCCAGGTCGACCGCGAGTTCAAGCGCCTGGTCGAGCAGGGCGTCGACGGCATGAACCAGGCCGCGCCCGACGAACTGGTGAAGAACCTGCTGTTCTATGTGGCCAAGGCCTCCGACCAGACACCCAAGGTTCGTGCGGTAAAGGATGAATACCGCCTCGACGACGCCCTGCCGGGCGCCGCCGTGGTCGATGAAGAGCGCGCCCGTCTGGCCGGCCCGGACCGTGATGCCATGCGCTCGGTGGTTGGCGCGCTCTGCGAGGAACTGGTGCGGGTCAAGGACAGCCTCGACCTCTTCGTGCGCAGCGACCGCGCCTCGGTGGGCGAGTTGCAGGGCCTGGTGACGCCGCTCAAACAGATCGCCGATACCCTGGCGGTGCTTGGCTTCGGCCAGCCGCGCAAGGTCATCCTCGACCAGATCGAGGTGGTCGGCTCCATCGCCAGCGGCCAGCGCGAGCCCAGCGATGCGGTGCTGATGGATGTGGCCGGCGCGCTCTTGTACGTCGAGGCGACCCTGGCCGGCATGGCCGGTCCCAGCGAGGAGCCGGGCAGCGAAGAAAACCATCTGCCGACCACCGACGTCGAGCAGATCCACCAAGTGGTGATCAAGGAAGCGCGCAATGGCCTGGAGCAGGCCAAGGACGCGATCATTGAGTTCATCGCGTCGCAGTGGAACCACGACCATCTGGCCCGCGTCCCGGAGCTGCTGACCCAGGTCCGTGGCGGCCTGGCGATGATCGCCCAGACACGCGCGGCCAACCTGCTGGACGCCTGCAACCGCTATATCCAGGAACAACTGCTGGTGCGCAAGGCGGTGCCGGACTGGACCAGCCTGGACACCCTGGCCGACGCCATCACCGGCGTCGAGTACTACCTGGAGCGCCTCTCCGAGGATCGCGGCAGCCAGGGCGAGTTGATCCTCGACGTCGCCGAGGAAAGCCTCGACACCCTCGGCTATTCGCTGACGCCGCGTCCTTCGATCCTCGACGCGCCGTCCGAGCCCGAGCCCGAGCCCGAGCCCGAGGCCTTGTCCGTACCACCGGCCGATCCCTTTGCGGAAATCGACAGCCTGGCCGCCGAAGCCGCCGAAGCGGTGGTCAAGGAACAGGCCGTGCCCGAGCCGGCGCCGCTCGACCTCGCGGCGCTCATGCCAGCGTCAGCGATCGACGACACCGTCGCCCCGCTGGCGAGCGAATTGCCTGCGCAGACCGAGCCGGAGTGGCAATTGCCGGTGGCACAGGCAAGCGTACCGCTGCCTGATGGCGACGAACTGGACCTGGAGCCGCACCACGAAGCCGAGGCGCCATCCGCTCTCCTGGCCTCCGACGACAACTGGACCCTGGGCGAAATCGCCGCGCCGGATGCCGTCGAAGAAGGCATCGATTTCAGTCTGGATGCGCCGCTGGAGAATGCCCAGGGCAGCGCGGAGTCCGTCAGCGAGCCGAGCTGGGAGCTGGCGTCTGCCTATACCTCGCCGAGCGGCGAGCCCTTGCCCGACAGTCTCGATCTGGCCGTCGCCGATAACGCCGATTTCGACCTGAGTCACTTCGATCTGAGCGATACGCCCGGCGCGGCCGCAAGCGAGCCGTTGGCCACGGTCGAAGGCTGGACGCTGGCCGAACTGCCGCCGCCCATCGATCAGCGCGAACCGGAAGCGGCACCCGCCGAACCGGACTGGGAGCTGGCCGAGCAACTGCCGGCCGTGCCTGCCGAGCTGCCCGGTGGACGGGAATGGCTGAGCCTGGAAGAACTCTTGCGCAACGAGGCGACGGAGCCTGCGTCCGCTCCACAGTCGGTAGAGCCGGATGCGGCGCCGGCCTCGGCTGTCGCCGACGAACTGAACTGGGACATGGCCGGCGCGCCGGCGACGTCGGAGCCCCTGCCGGCGCTGGAGGATTGGCAACTGACGGCCGCCGACGAGGCGCCTGAGCAATCGTCGGCCGAGCTGGGCGATTTCGTCGCCCTGGATGAGCTGTCTGGCCTGGAGCCCCTGGAGCCGCTGGAAGACTGGCCGCAGGCGGAATCGCTGGCGCTCGACGAGCCCTCGGCGGACGCCGCGTTGCCGGGCGCCGGTGAGCAGGCCTGGGATGCCCTGGGCATGGCTGGGCTGGACTTGCCGGAAGTCGAGTTGCCGACCCCACCGGTCGCGCCCGTCGCCGCCGAAGCCGCGGCCAAACCGCTGTCGCTGGCCGAGGTCATGGCCGCTCCGGCCCAGGCGATCAACCCGCCGGCCGGCGAGGTGCCGCCCAGTCTGTTGCCGCCGCCGCTCGACGAAGAGCCGGTGGACGAGGAGCTGCGTGAGGTCTTCATCGAGGAAGCCGGCGAGGTTCTGCAGACCATCGGTGAATACCTGCCGCGCTGGCAGGCCAACGTCGAGGACCGCGAGGCCCTGACGGAAATCCGCCGAGCCTTCCACACCCTCAAGGGCAGCGGCCGCATGGTCCGCGCGCTGGTCATCGGCGAGCTGGCCTGGTCCATCGAGAACCTGCTCAACCGCGTGCTCGATCGCAGCATCAGCGCGCATCCCGCGGTACTGCAGGTGGTCGCCGATGTGGTTGCGCTGATGCCGGCGCTGGTCGACGAATTCGCCGCCATTGCCCAGCGCCAACGCAACGATGTCGACCTGCTCGCCGCCACCGCCCATGCCCTGGCCAAGGGGCAGCCGGTGCCGCCGCCGGAGGGCGACAAGGCCGCGCACGCCGCCGACGCCGTTGTCGAAGAAGCGCCACCCGCGGCGCAAGAAGACGAGGGCCTGGACCCGCAGTTGCTGGATATCTTCCGCAACGAGGCCGAGGCCCACCTGGAAACCCTGATCGGCTTCCTGGCCGACTGCGCCCGCGAGCTGCCGCAGCCGGTCACTGACAACCTGCAGCGCGCCCTGCACACCCTCAAGGGCAGCGCGCACATGGCCGGGCTGCTGCCGATCGCCGAAGTGGCGACGCCGCTGGAACGGCTGGTCAAGGAGTTCAAGACCAACCTGCTCAAGGTCGACCTGCGCGAAGCCGAGCTGCTTCACGAAGCCGAACAACTGTTCCGCGTCGGTCTCGACCAACTGGCCGCCGGCCAGCCGCTGGCGCCCATCGCCGGCAGCGCCGAGCTGCTCGAGCGGATCGCGCAGATCCAGCAGGAGCGCCTGGAAGCCGCCGCCGCCCAACGACGCGGCGACAGCGGCCAGGGCAGCGATCCGCAAGTGCTCGGCCTGTTCCTCAGCGAAGGCATGGACATCCTGCTGGATGCCGAAGAACTGCTCGGCCGCTGGCGCCAGCATCCGCAGGAGCGCCAGGAACTGGGCGCCCTGCACGACGAACTGACGACCCTCAGGCACAGTGCGCAACTTGCCGAGCTGCCGCAGATGGCCGAGCTGTGCGAGGCGCTGCTGGCGGTCTACGAAGCGGTGCAGGAGAGACGGCTGACGGTCGCCGACGATTTCTTCGCTGCCGCCGCCGATGCCCATGAGGCATTGATCGGCATGATGGACCAGGTGGCGGCGGCGCTGGAGGTTTCTGCCTGTCCGCAGCAGATCGCGGCCTTGCGGCAACTGCTCGACAACGCGCCGGCCGAACCTGACGAAGCGCCATCGAGCGTGCTGCCAGAACTGGACATGGCGTTCATCGACCTCGATGGCCTGAGTCCCGACGATTTCCCTGCGGAAGACGAAGACCTGCTGCTGAATCCGCGACCGACGGCGATCGAAGACCTCCCCGAAGAGCTGAAATGGCCTGCGGCGGAGCCGCAGCAGGCAGTGGCCGAACATCCGCAGGAAAGCGCCGCACAACCGGAGTCCGCGGCGTCGAGCGCGCTGGACGACGAGATGGTGGCGATCTTCCTGGAAGAAGCCGTGGACATCCTCGACAGCGCCGGCCAGGCATTGGACCAATGGTGCCAGGCCCCGGAAACGCTGGCGCCGCTGTCCACCCTGCAGCGCGACCTGCATACCCTCAAGGGTGGCGCGCGCATGGCGGATATCCGCGCGATCGGCGATCTCTCCCATGAGCTGGAATCGCTCTACGAGGGGCTGCTCGATCGCCGCTACCAATCCAGCGCCGCCCTCGGCGAGCTGCTGCATCAGTGCCACGATTGCCTGGCCCGCCAGTTGGAGCAACTGCAGGCCGGCGCGCCCTTGAGCGACCCGCAGGCGCTGATCGAGCGCATCCGTGCCTTCCGCCAGAACCCCGCGGAATTGACCGCGCCGCTGGCACCGGCACAACCTGAAGCCGAAGCCGAAGCCGAAGCCGAAGCCGAAGCCGAAGCCGAAGCCGAAGCCGAAGCCGAAGCCGAAGCGCCGCTGGCCGCGCTCGATGGGGAAGACCCGGCGTCGATTCAAGCCGGCGACGAACCCCGCGCCATCGAAGAAGTGGATCTGGCCACCTTCCTGCAAGGGGTGGAAAGCGACATCGACGCCCAGACGGAGCCGCGCGGCGAGACGCCGCCCGAGGCCGCGCCTGGGCTGTCGCCTGACGAGTTCGTCGTGAACGAGGTTCACGATCAGGAATTGCTGGATATCTTCCTCGAAGAAGGCTTCGACATCCTCGAGAGTGCCGCCGGCGCCTTGCAGCGCTGGATGGGCAACGTCGACAACAGCGTCGAACTGGAAGCCCTGCAGCGCGACCTGCACACCCTCAAGGGTGGCGCGCGCATGGCCGAAGTGCGCCCCATCGGCGACCTCGCCCACGAACTGGAATACCTCTACGAAGGCCTGTGCGCCGGGCGCATGCGCGCCAGTCCGGGGCTCTTCGCGCTGCTGCAGCGCTGCCACGACCGCCTGGCGGAGATGCTCGATGCGGTGCAGGCCAAGCGCGCGGTTCCCGAAGGCGACAGCCTGGTCGAGGCGATCCGCGCCTTCCGCGCGAACCCCGACGAACAACTGAGCGTGCCGCCGAGCGTCACCCTGCAGCCGTTGCCCGCGCTGGCGTCGCTGGCCGACGATGCGGCGGCGGACATCCTCGACATCTTCCTCGAAGAAGCCGACGACCTGCTCGAAGCCATGGAACAGTGCCTCGGGCGCTGGGATGCCGAGGCCGATCACGGCGCCCTCGACGAATTGCAGCGCATCCTCCACACCCTCAAGGGCGGTGCGCGACTGGCCGGGCAGAACGCCCTGGGCGACCTCGCTCACGACCTGGAAGAGCACCTGAGCGATGCCCAGCGCCAGGGCGCGCCCTGGCCGGACAGCCTGCTGCTGGACGTGCAGTCGGGCTTCGAAGGCTTGCAGAGTGAAGTGGACAGCCTGCGCCAGCGCCTGGGTGAAGCCGATGCCGCCGCCGAGGCGGAAGCCGAAGCACAGGCCGCTGCGCCGAGCGCCGCGGACATTCCGGCGCCGGTCCCGGTCCTGCCGAGCGGCGCCATCATGGCGGTCGCGGAAGCGCCGCGCAGCGAGCCGGCGAGAGTCCTGCCCTTCGTCAAGCGCGCCCAGGAGGCCGCCCAGGAAGCGGCGGCACGCCGTGCGCCGCAGGAACTGGTCAAGGTGCCCGCGCAACTGCTGGAAAACCTGGTCAACCTGGCGGGGGAAACCTCCATCTTCCGCGGCCGCGTCGAGCAGCAGGTGAGCGACGTGGGCGCGACGCTGGGGGAAATGGAAGCGACCATCGAACGGGTGCGCGACCAACTGCGCCGCCTGGATACCGAGACCCAGGCGCAGATTCTCTCGCGCCACCAGGCCGATGCCGAACGCGCCGGCTACGAGGAATTCGACCCGCTGGAGATGGACCGCTACTCGCAATTGCAGCAGCTGTCCCGCGCGCTCTTCGAGTCGGCGTCCGACCTCTTCGACCTCAAGGAAACCCTGGCGACCAAGAACCGCGACGCGGAAACCCTGCTGCTGCAACAGGCGCGGGTCAACACCGAGTTGCAGGAAGGCCTGATGCGTACCCGCATGGTGCCCTTCGATCGCCTGGTGCCGCGCCTGCGGCGCATCGTCCGGCAGGTCGCCGGCGAGTTGGGCAAGCAGGTCGAATTCATCGTCGGCAACGCCGAAGGCGAAATGGACCGCAGCGTGCTCGAACGCATCGTCGCGCCGCTGGAGCATATGCTGCGCAACGCCGTCGACCACGGTATCGAATCCGCCGAGACGCGCCGTGCCGCCGGCAAACCGGAGGCCGGCACCATCCGCCTGACCCTCGGACGCGAGGGCGGCGACATTCTCCTGACCCTGGCCGACGACGGTGGCGGTATCCGCCTCGACGCGGTGCGCCGCAAGGCCATCGAACGCGGCCTGATGGCGGCGGACGCCGAGCTGTCCGAGCATGACGTGCTGCAGTTCATCCTCGAGGCCGGGTTCAGTACCGCCGAGAAGCTCACGCAGATTTCCGGGCGCGGTGTCGGTCTCGACGTGGTCAACGCCGAGGTCAAGCAACTCGGCGGCTCGATGAGCATCCATTCGGAAGCGGGGCAGGGCACGCGCTTCAACATCCGCCTGCCGTTCACCGTGTCGGTGAACCGTGCGCTCATGGTGCTCTCCGGCGAAGACCTGTACGCCGTGCCGCTGAACACCATCGAGGGCATCGTGCGGGTTTCCCCCTATGAGCTGGAGGCGCTCTACGAGGGCGGCGCCAACGAAGGGCACGCCCCGCGCTTCGAATACGCCGGGCAGGACTACGAGCTGAAATACCTCGGCGACCTGCTGAACAACGGCCAGCAGCCGAAACTGGTCGGCCAGTCGCTGCCGTTGCCGGTGATCCTGGTGCGCTCCGCCGAGCACGCGGTGGCAGTCCAGGTCGACGCCCTGGCCGGCTCCCGCGAAATCGTGGTGAAGAGCCTCGGCGCGCAGTTCGCCGGGGTCGGCGGAATCTCCGGCGCGACCATCCTCGGTGACGGTCGCGTGGTGGTGATTCTCGACCTGCTGGCGACCATCCGTGCGCGCCTGGCCAGTCTCGCCCTGCACGCCCAGCCAAACCGCGCGCTGCCCAATGCGCCGCTGGCCGAAGGCGAGCAGCAACGGCCGACCCTGGTCATGGTGGTGGACGACTCGGTCACCGTGCGCAAGGTCACCAGCCGCCTGCTGGAGCGCAACGGCATGAACGTACTGACCGCCAAGGACGGGGTGGACGCGATCGCCCAACTGCAGGAACACAAGCCCGACATCATGCTGCTGGACATCGAGATGCCACGCATGGACGGCTTCGAGGTCGCGACCCTGGTACGCCACGACGAACGCCTGAAGGACCTGCCGATCATCATGATCACCTCGCGTACTGGCGAGAAGCACCGCGAGCGTGCGCTGGGTATCGGTGTCAACCGCTACCTCGGCAAGCCCTATCAGGAATCCGAGCTGCTCGACAGCATTATCCAACTGGTCAACTCCCATGCCTGATCAAGCCGGTGCAAGGATTGCGGTGATAGCCGACACCTCGCTGCAGCGACATGTCCTGCAGCAGGCCCTGGCGGGCCATGGCTATCGGGTGGTGCTCAATAGCGACCCGGGACGCCTCGACGAGGCGCAACTGGAAGCCTGCGAGACCGACCTGTGGCTGCTCGATCTGGCCCAGCAGGAAGACTCGCCGCTGCTCGATAGCCTGCTGGAACAGTCGCGGGTGCCGGTACTGTTCGGCGAAGGCCACGCGCCCGAGCGGCATTCGGAACATTACCCGCGCTGGGAGCGTCGCCTGGTCGGCAAGCTGCGCCGTCTGGTGGGCGATCCCAGCGGCGGCGTCGGCCTGAGCCTAGAAGCCCTGCTGGCGGAGGCCCAGCGGCCGAGCCGTATCAGCCTGCCGGAAGACCTCGCGGCCTCGCCGCTGCAGGCCGGCGAGCCGGCACGGCAGGTCTGGCTGCTGGCTGCTTCCCTGGGCGGTCCGGCGGCGGTGAAAGCCTTCCTCGACGCCCTGCCCGGCGGTTTGCCGGTGGCTTTCCTCTATGCCCAGCACATCGACCCGGCGTTCGAACAGAACCTGCCGCAGGCGGTCGGCCGGCATAGCCAGTGGCACGTCAATCCATCCCGCGATGGCGATTGGCTGCGCTCCGGCGAGGTGGTCGTGGTGCCGGTGCGCCAGGAACTGGGCTTCGCCGAGGATGGCCGCATGCGCCTGTACCCGCGCGCCTGGCCGGAGCCCTACAGTCCGTCCATCGATCAAATGATGCTGAACCTGGCGCAACAGTTCGGCAGCCAGTGTGGCGTGATAGCGTTCAGCGGTATGTGCAGCGACGGCAGCGCGGCGGCGGCTTATGTGCGCCGCCAGGGCGCCGAGATCTGGACCCAGCGTGCCGATAGCTGCGCCTGTTCGAGCATGCCGGACAGCTTGCGCGAAGGCGGTTACAGTAGCTTTTCGGCCGATCCGCGCGAGCTGGCGGCGGCCCTGGTCAATCATCTGGCGGCGCAGTGCGTGTCGCCTGGAGTGGAGTCATGAGCGATCTTTCCCTGCCACAGGAAACCGTAGCCACCGCCGTCGCGGCCAAGCCTCCGGCCAAGGACGAGGCGCCATCCAGCCTGACCGGCCTGCTGGTGCCGCTGAGCGATCGCACCCTGTTGCTGCCCAACGTCGCCGTGGCCGAGCTCATCACCTACCGTCCGCCGCAGACCCAGCCGGGCTTGCCGGCCTGGTACCTGGGGCAGATCGCCTGGCGCGACCTGCGCCTGCCGCTGCTGTCCTTCGAGGCTGCATCCCGCGGCAGCGCCGAGGTTGGCGCCGGCGCGCGGGTCATCGTCATCAACGCCCTCGGTGGGCGGCCGCAGGTCAAGTTCCTCGCCCTGTTGGTGCAAGGTATCCCGCGTTCGGTGAAGGTCGGCCCGGAGCTGGCTCGCGCCGACGTCGAACTGGCGCCGCTGGAGCTGGCAGCGGTCAGCATCGGCCCTGATCTGGCGCGTATCCCCGACCTGGTCGCGCTGGAGCAGAAGCTCGCCGACGCCGGGCTGATCTGAGGCCGCCGATGGCCATGCGGCATGCCTGGCTGGGTGGCCGGGACAGCGGCTCCGGCTTCGAGGTGGCCAGTGCCAGCCTCAGCGGCCATCGTTTCGAAAAACATAGCCACGACGAATTCGTCATCAGCGCCAACCTCTGCGGCCGCGAGGATATCTGGCTCGATGGGCGCGCCTTCAGTGCCGGCAGCGGCGACATCACCGCGTACAACCCCGGACAGATCCAGGGCGGCGGCGCCGCCGACGGCCAGCCGTGGCGCTTCGTCAGCCTTTATGTGCCGGAGACGGCCCTGGCCGAGAGCCTGGGTCTGCAACGCGTCGCCTTCGACCGGCCGCTGCTGCGCCAGCCCGCATTGGCCGCGGAACTCGCCGTGGCGGTGGCGCAGGCGCTGTCCGCCGACGCCTTCGTCAGCGAGCGTGGCGAGGAGCACCTGACCCTGTTGCTGGGCTCGCTGTCGCAGGCCGTGGGCACTCACCTGCCGCCCGCCACGGCGCTGGGCCGGCGCCCCGTCGAGCAGTTGCAGGCGTTACTCGCCGCCAACCTCGCCGAATCCCTCAGCCTCGACGCCATGGCGGCGCAGGTGCAGGTGTCGAAATTCCATTTGCTGCGGGCCTTCAAGCAGCACACCGGCCTCAGCCCGAGGCAATGGGCCATGCAACTGCGCACGCGGCGCGCTCTGGCGTTGCTGCGCGGCGGCCAGTCGGTGGGGGAGGTGGCGCATGCCCTGGGCTTCGCCGATCAGAGCCACCTGACCCGCTATTTCAGCCGCGCCTATGGGGTGAGTCCGGGGCGCTACCAGCGCAGCTTGCGCGGCTGAGACCGAGCAATCCGGTTCAAGTTTTCCCGCTCGGCCCTGCGGATAATCGCGGCAATCGTGATTCTCTGGAGTGCCCTGGCATGCTCGCCATCTTCTTCGCCGCCCTGTTGTTCGGCTTCGCTTTCAATGTCTCCCCAGGCGCGGTGTTCAGCGAAACCCTGCGCCGCGGCCTGACCGGCGGCTTCCGCCCGGCGCTGCTGGTGCAACTCGGCTCGCTGATCGGCGATGCGCTCTGGGCGCTGATCGGGCTCACCGGGCTGGCCCTGCTGCTGGCCCATGAGCAGGTGCGTCTGCCGCTGACGCTGGCCTGCGCCGCCTACCTGGCCTGGCTTGGCGTCCAGGGCCTGCGGGATGCCTGGCGGCCGCCGCTGGACGATATCGCGGCGGCGACTTCTGCCGGCAACGCCTTCGCCTCGGGGGCGGTGATCTCTCTGTCGAATCCGAAGAACCTGGTGTACTGGGGCGCCTTGGGCAGCGCGCTGGCAGGCATCGTCGAAGGCGTGCCGAGCCAGTCGCAGTCGCTGGTGTTCTTCGCGGGCTTCATGCTCTCGTCGCTGATCTGGTGCTTCCTCTGCGCGGCCCTGGTGGATTGGCTGCGGCGCAACACCTCGCTGTTCTGGCATCGCGTCAGCTACGCCGGCTGCGGCCTGCTGTTGCTGGGCCTGGCCGGCGTGGCCCTGCGCGGAATCTGAGCGCTCGCCCGTAGGATGGCGTGGAGCGAAGCGATACCCATCGGCAACGATCCCGAGCGCTTCCGCCCTACGCCGACCTCAGAAATCGCCCCAGAGCTGCTGTGCCACGCTCAGCGCCACCACCGGCGCGGTCTCGGTGCGTAGCACCCGTGGACCGAGGCGCGCGGCCTGGAAGCCGGCGGCCTTGGCCTGTTCCACTTCGGCGTCGCTGAGACCGCCTTCCGGGCCGATCAGGAAGGCCAGGCTCGCCGGCCGAGCGTGGCTGAGCAACGCCTCGGCCACCGGGTGCAGCACCAGCTTCAGCTCGGCTTCGGTGGATGCCAGCCATTCGCCCAGCAGCAGCGGCGCGTTGATCCTCGGCAGCACGGAGCGACCGCACTGCTCGCAGGCGCTGATGGCGATCTGGCGCCAGTGCGCGGTGCGTTTGTCGGCGCGCTCGTCTTTCAGGCGCACTTCGCAGCGCTCGCTGACGATCGGGGTGATTTCGCTGGCGCCCAGCTCGGTGGCTTTCTGGATCGCCCAGTCCATGCGCTCGCCGCGCGAGAGCCCCTGGCCGAGATGAATACGCAGGGGTGACTCGGCCATGCCGGCGAACGACTCGCGCAGCGCCACGCGCACGGTTTTCTTGCCGACCTCGATCAGTTCGCCGAGGAACTCCTGGCCGGAGCCGTCGAACAACTGAACGGCGTCGCCAGCGGCATGCCGCAGGACGCGGCCGATGTAATGGGCCTGGGCTTCGGGCAGGTCGTGCTGGCCGAGGGACAGGGGGGCGTCGATGAAGAAGCGGGAAAGGCGCATGGGCAAGGATTCGGGCTAGGGCTGCTGGCGCGCAGTTTACTGCCTGGCGCCGGCAGCCTGAAGCCCGTGGCGGATCTCAGCCCGGATCGCGGTGGTGCGGATACAGGTTGCCGACGGCGACGCTGACGGCATCGCGGGTGGCGATGTCGATGCCTTCGCTGGCCACCTCGGCGAGGAAATCGATTTCTTCCGGGGTGATCACATAGGGCGGCAGGAAGTACACCACGTTGCCCAGCGGGCGCAGCATGGCACCGCGCGCCAGGGCGTGCTGGTAGACCTTCAGGCCGCGCCGTTCCTGCCAGGGGTAGGGCGCGCGGCTGGACCTGTCCTGGACCATCTCGATGGCCAGTGCCATGCCGGTCTGGCGCACTTCGGCGACGTGCGGATGCTCGACCAGGTGCGCGGTGGCCGAGGCCATGCGCGCGGCCAGGGCCTTGTTGGCCTCGATCACCTTGTCCTGCTCGAAGATGTCCAGGGTCGCCAGCGCCGCAGTGCAGGCCAACGGGTTGCCGGTGTAGGTATGCGAATGGAGGAAGGCGCGCAGGGTGCTGTAGTCGTCGTAGAAGGCCTGGTAGACCTTGTCGGTGGTGAGCACCGCGGCCATCGGCAGGTAGCCGCCGGTCAGCGCCTTGGACAGCACCAGGAAGTCCGGGGTGATCCCGGCCTGCTCGCAGGCGAACATGCTGCCGGTGCGGCCGAAGCCGACGGCGATCTCGTCGTGGATCAGGTGCACAGCGTAGCGGTCGCAGGCTTCGCGCAGCAGCTTGAGGTACACCGGGTGGTACATGCGCATGCCGCCAGCGCCCTGGATCAGCGGCTCGACGATGACCGCGGCGACCTCGTGATGGTGCTGTTCCAGGGTGCGCTCCATGTGCTCGAACATGGCCCGCGAGTGGGCTTCCCAGCTTTCCCCCGCGGCGCGCAGGTAACAGTCCGGGCTGGGCACCTTGAGGGTATCCAGGAGCAGCGACTTGTAGGTTTCGGTGAACAGCGACACGTCGCCCACCGACATGGCCGCCACGGTCTCGCCGTGATAGCTGTTGGTCAGGGTGACGAAGCGCTTCTTCGCCGGCTGGCCGCAGTTGAGCCAGTAGTGATAGCTCATCTTCAACGCCACTTCGATGCCGGATGAGCCGTTGTCGGCGTAGAACACCCGGTCCAGACCCGCCGGTGTCAGGCGGACCAGCCGCTCGGACAACTCGACCACCGGCTGGTGGGTGAAGCCAGCGAGGATCACGTGCTCCAGTTGGTCGATCTGGTCCTTGATGCGCTGGTTGATGCGCGGGTTGGCGTGGCCGAAGACATTCACCCACCAGGAGCTGACCGCGTCGAGGTAGCGCTTGCCCTCGAAGTCCTCCAGCCACACGCCCTGGCCGCGGCGGATCGGTATCACCGGCAGGCGTTCGTGATCTTTCATCTGCGTGCAGGGGTGCCAGAGCACCTCCAGGTCGCGCTGCATCCACTCGGCGTTGAGGCCCATCGGCAGTCTCCTCTTGAAGTCGGGCAAGACTAGGGGCTGTTGCCGTTTCGTCGCAAGCCGCGCGACCCAGAGGGGCGGGCCACGCGCCGCCAACAGACCTAGCGCCCGTCTGACGGACAAGCGCGGCGCCGCGACACGCCGGCGACAGAGGCATCTGGCCGGTTACCGGGCGCTGGCGTATGCTGCGCGGCTTTGCACCATGTTGGGGGATGCACGATGAAATTGGGATGGCTGCGCGCTGCCGCGCTGCTGGCACTGGCGGCGCTCAGCGCGGCGGCGCTGGGCAAGGACAAGCAACCGACGGCGATCGTCGTCGGTGGCGGATTGGCGGGCCTCAGCGCCGCCTATGAACTGCAGCAATCCGGCTGGCAGGTCACCCTGCTGGAGGCCAAGTCGCAGATCGGCGGGCGCTCCGGCCTGGCCACCAGCGAGTGGCTGGGCAGCGTCAAGGTCCAGCCGACGCTCAACGGTTACCTCGATACCTTCAAGCTGAAGAGCGTGCCCGCCCCGGAATTCGTGCGTACCCCGGGCTACCTGATCGACGGCATCTATTACAGCGCCGCGGACCTGCAGCAGAAGATGCCGGCGGTGGCGGCCGACCTGAAGCGTTACGAGAAGTCCCTGGACGAGCTCGCCGCTTCCATCGACGACCCGCTCAACCCGCTGGCGAACAAGACCCTGTTCGCCCTCGACCAGCTCAACGCCGCACGCTGGCTGGACAAGCTGAACCTGTCGCCGACCGCGCGCCTGCTGGTCAACCAGCGCATCCGCTCGCATTACGACGAGCCGTCGCGCCTGTCGCTGCTCTACCTCGCGCAGCAGGGCCGGGTCTACCGCAACGTCGATGACCGCGACCTGCGCGCCGCGCGTCTGCCGGGCGGCAGCCAGGTGCTGGCGCAGGCTTTCGTCAAGCAACTGAAGAACATCAAGACCAACGCCCGAGTCACCTCGATCAGCCAGGACAAGGACGGCGTCACCGTCAAGGTCGGCGCTACCGGTTACAAGGCCGACTACGCGGTGGTCACGGTGCCGCTGCGCGCCCTCGCGCAGATCCAGCTGAGCCCCGGCCTGAGCGCCAAGCAGCAGGCGGCGCTGAGCGACACCAACTACGGTTGGCACGACCAGATCCTGATGAAGTTCAAGCGCCCGGTCTGGGATGACAAGTCGCGTCTGTCCGGCGAGATCTACAGCGACCAGGGCCTCGGCATGATCTGGGTCGAGCCGGCGCTCAAGGGCGCGGCCAACGTGCTGATCAACCTGTCCGGCGACAACGCGCGGGTGATGCAGGCCTTCGGCGACCGCCAGATGGTCGACCAGGTGCTGATCCGCATGAACAAGTTCTATCCGAAGATGCGCGGTGCGTTCGACGGCTACGAACTGCGCCGCTACAGCACCGAAGTCGGCACCGGCGGCTCCTACGTGGCCTTCGGTCCCGGGCAGATCAGCCGCTTCTGGCGTACCTGGGAACAACCGCTGTCCCACGTCGCCTTCGCGGGCGAGCACACCGATGCGCTCTATCCGGGCACCATCGAAGGCGCCCTGCGCAGCGGCAAGCGCGCCGCCGCACAGCTTCGCGATCTTTCCGCGGGCAAGACCATCGAAGCGCCCCAGGTGGTCGCCAGCAACAGCAAGCCGGCGGAAGCACCGGCGGCGCCGGCTGCTGCGAATGATGGCAAGAAGAAGGGCTTCTTCTCCTGGTTCACTGACCTGTTCTGAGGTCTGGCCGGCAGAATTCGCTGCTGAATGAAAAAGCCGGGGCACCCTAGGGTGCCCCGGCTTTTTTGTGCGTCCGTCGACGCTGGCGCCCGGCGCTGACGGAGATGCTCGCCAGCGCGATCTTCTTACGGGAACCTCTGTCAGCCCTTTCAGGCTTATCGTTGGCAGGCAAGACCATCTTGTGAAGCGATGTTTCAAAGCCGGAGTTTTCGCTTTAATTCGATGGTTTTGCCGCTAGTCTAACCCCCTCGGTTTTTCAGGAAGCTCATCGATGCAATTGAGCAATACGTCTTCCCGCTACGGTCTGGTCAGTCTCTTTCTGCATTGGGCCAGTGCCCTGGCGGTATTCGGCCTGTTCGGCCTGGGGCTATGGATGCGCGAGCTGGACTACTACGACAGCTGGTATCACCGCGCGCCGGAAATCCACAAAAGCATCGGCATCCTGTTGCTGATCGCGCTCATCGTCCGCGTCCTCTGGCGCTTCCTCAGCCCGCCCCCCGCGGCTCCGGCCAATCACGGCCGGCTGACCCGCATCGCGAGCAAGCTCGGCCATCTGGCCCTCTACCTGTTGCTGTTCGCGGTGATGATCGCCGGTTACCTGATCCCTACCGCCGAGGGCAAACCCATCAGCGTGTTCGGTTGGTTCGAGGTGCCGGCCACCCTGAGCGGCCTGACCGACCAGGCCGATATCGCCGGTGCCTTCCATCTGTACCTGGCCTGGGCGCTGGTGGTGCTCGCCGTGCTCCATGCCCTGGCGGCGCTCAAACACCATTTCATTGACCGCGATGCGACCCTGCGGCGCATGCTCGGTCGATCCACGGACTGACGTTCACCCATTGCTCAAGGAGAGTCCCCATGCTGAAGAAGACCCTCGCCGCCGTGGCGCTCGGCTGCGCACTGTTCGGCGCCGGCCAGGCCATGGCCGCCGACTACCAGATCGACAAGGAAGGCCAGCACGCCTTCATCGAGTTCCGCATCAAACACCTGGGGTATAGCTGGCTTTACGGCCGTTTCGACGACTTCGACGGCGCCTTCACCTTCGACGAGAAGAATCCCGCCGCCGACAAGGTCAAGGTGACCATCAAGACCGATAGCGTGAACACCAACCACGCCGAGCGCGACAAGCACCTGCGCAGCGCGGAATTCCTCAACGTCGCCAAGAACCCCACCGCGACCTTCGAGTCCACCGCCGTCAAGGCCGACGGCAAGCAGGCCGAGATCATCGGTAACCTGAGCCTCAACGGCGTGACCCGGCCGGTCACCATCAAGGCCGAACTGGTCGGCCAGGGCGACGATCCGTGGGGTGGCTACCGCGCAGGTTTCGTCGGCAGCACCACGCTCAAACTGAAGGACTTCAACATTCAGACCGACCTCGGCCCGGCTTCCCAGGACGTCGAGCTGACGCTCTCGGTGGAAGGTGTGCGTCAATAGGACGCAGCGCTCCGCGAGCGCCGGCTCATGCCGGCGTTCAGGTTATTGAGGAAAGTCGTCGAGACAGCCGGACTGGTTGTCCAGGCAACGCTTCAGCAAGTCGGCGAAAGTCGCCTGCTCGGCCTCGCTGAGGAAGGCAAACAAGTTGTCATGGGTTTGCGCCAGTATGGCCTTGGCCTGTGCATCGACGACTTTGCCGGCCTCGGTGAGAAACAGTTGGAAACTGCGCTGGTCTTCCGGGTTGCGCTCGCGCCGGACCAAGCCCCGGGCTTCCATCTCCTTGACCTTGCGGGTTATCAGCGCCTTGTCTCGGCACATCTGCCGGCCGACGTCCTGCAGGTTGAGTCCTTCGCCCGCACCTATCAATTCAAGCAGACGCATATCGGGTGGCGTGAGGTCGATTCCGTGCTCGATCAACCCGATTTGCAGGCGCGTGCGTAGATGGTCGAAAAGCGCCATCAGGTTCATCGGCAGGTCGGGATTTATGGGATTGGTCATGACAGGGAGCAGGTAAAAGGAATGTAAAGCCGATTGATCGGCTCGCGCATTTTGCTTATTTTAGTTGACGCTATCAACTTTATGAAAATTCATTTCGGCCTTGTCGGAGTTCCGCTGAAGCGTTGCCTGTTGGCTAAATCGTTTCATGTGCTTCCTTTCAAGGCTTTCGAGCATTTACAAACAGACTTGAATGTAAGTATTTTGCCAGCCTTTCCGGCCCGGTCGCCAGTCACCGGGCCGGTCGCTTTCGCTCATGAGGACAACGATATGCAACGAACGCCAGCCAAGCGCGTACTGGTTACGGCTCTGCTAGCCGCCATGGCGACCCTCGCCGGCTGTGGCAAGAGCGAGGCTCCGCAGCAGGCGCAGATTCCCGAAGTCGGTGTGGTGACGCTGCAGCCGCAGACCGTTTCCCTGAGTACCGAGCTGCCGGGCCGTACCTCGGCATTCCGGGTGGCAGAGGTGCGGCCTCAGGTCAACGGCATCATTCTCAAGCGCCTGTTCAAGGAAGGCAGCGACGTCAAGGAAGGCCAGCAGCTCTACCAGATCGATCCGTCGACCTACGAGGCGACTTACCAGAGCGCCCAGGCCAACCTGATGTCGACCCAGCAGCAGGCCGAGCGCTACAAGCTGCTGGTGGCTGACGAAGCCGTCAGCAAGCAGGAGTACGCCAACGCCCAGGCCGCGGCCCTGCAGGCAAAGGCCGCGGTGGACACGGCCAAGATCAACCTGCGTTACACCAAGGTGTTGTCGCCGATTTCCGGTCGCATCGGCCGCTCGGCGGTGACCGAGGGCGCGCTGGTGACCGACGGCCAGACCACCGCGCTGGCGACCGTTCAGCAACTCGACCCGATCTATGTCGACGTGACCCAGCCCTCCACCGCTTTGCTGCGCCTGCGCCGCGAGCTGGCCGCCGGGCAACTGCAGAAGGCCGGGGACAATTCCGCCAAGGTCAAGCTGTTCCTCGAGGACGGTTCGTCCTATCCGCTGGAAGGCACCCTGGAATTTTCCGAGGTCTCGGTTGACCAGGGCACCGGCTCGGTGACCCTGCGCGCGGTCTTCCCCAACCCCAAGCATGAGCTGTTGCCGGGCATGTTCGTTCACGCACAGTTGCAGGAAGGCATCAAGGATCAGGCGATCCTGGCGCCGCAACAGGGCGTGACCCGTGACCTGCGTGGCCAGCCCACCGCGCTGGTGCTGGGCGCTGGCGACAAGGTCGAGCTGCGCAATATCAAGGCCGAGCGCACCGTCGGTGCCTACTGGCTGGTGACCGATGGTCTCAAGCCGGGCGACCGCTTGATCACCGAAGGCCTGCAATTCGTCCAGCCGGGCGCCACCGCCAAGGCCGTGCCGGCGAAGAACGTCGCGCCCGCCAGCGGTGCCGGCGAGAGCGCCGCGTCGGGCAGCCAGGGTTAACCAAGGGGTTTCGCAATGTCGAAGTTTTTCATTGATCGGCCCATTTTCGCCTGGGTGATCGCACTGGTGATCATGCTCGCGGGCGGGCTGTCGATCATGCAGTTGCCGGTGAACCAGTACCCGGCCATCGCCCCGCCGGCCATCGCCATTCAGGTGAGCTACCCGGGGGCCTCGGCCGAGACGGTGCAGGACACCGTGGTGCAGGTGATCGAGCAGCAGATGAACGGTCTCGATCATCTGCGCTACATCTCCTCGGAGAGTAACTCCGATGGCAGCATGACCATCACCGTCACCTTCGATCAGGGCACCAGCCCTGACATCGCCCAGGTCCAGGTGCAGAACAAGCTGCAACTGGCGACGCCCTTGCTGCCGCAGGAAGTCCAGCAGCAGGGCATCCGTGTGACCAAGGCGGTGAAGAACTTCCTGATGGTGGTGGGTGTTGTCTCCGAAGACGGCAGCATGACCCGGGAAGACCTGTCCAACTACATCGTCTCCAACATCCAGGACCCGCTGTCGCGGACGCCGGGCGTGGGCGACTTCCAGGTGTTCGGTTCGCAATACGCGATGCGCATCTGGCTGGACCCGACCAAGCTCAACAGCTTCCAGCTGACCCCGGGCGACGTCGCCACCGCGATCACGGCGCAGAACGTGCAGATTTCCTCTGGCCAATTGGGCGGCCTGCCCGCGGTCAAGGGGCAGCAGCTCAACGCCACCATCATCGGCAAGACCCGCCTGCAGAGCGCCGAGCAGTTCGGCAACATCCTGCTCAAGGTCAACACCGATGGTTCCCAGGTGCGCCTGAGGGATGTCGCCCAGGTCGGCCTGGGTGGCCAGGACTACAGCATCAACGCGCAGTTCAACGGCAAGCCGGCCTCCGGTATCGCCATCAAGCTGGCCACTGGCGCCAACGCGCTGGATACCGCCAAGGAGATCCGCGCGACCATCGATCGGCTGAAGCCGTTCTTCCCGCAGGGCATGAAGATCGTCTACCCGTACGACACCACGCCGGTGGTCTCCTCCTCCATTCATGAGGTGGTCAAGACCCTCGGCGAGGCGATCCTGCTGGTGTTCCTGGTGATGTACCTGTTCCTGCAGAACTTCCGCGCCACGCTGATCCCGACCATCGCCGTACCGGTGGTGCTGCTCGGCACCTTTGGCGTGCTGGCGGCGTTCGGCTTCTCGATCAACACCCTGACCATGTTCGGCATGGTGCTGGCGATCGGCCTGTTGGTGGACGACGCCATCGTGGTGGTGGAAAACGTCGAGCGGGTGATGGCCGAGGAGGGGCTGTCGCCCAAGGAGGCCGCGCGCAAGTCCATGGGCCAGATCCAGGGCGCGCTGGTCGGCATCGCCCTGGTGCTGTCCGCGGTGTTCCTGCCGATGGCCTTCTTCGGCGGTTCCACCGGGGTGATCTACCGGCAGTTCTCCATCACCATCGTCTCGGCCATGGCCCTGTCGGTGCTGGTGGCGCTGATCCTCACCCCGGCGCTCTGCGCGACCATGCTCAAACCCGTCGAAAAGGGCGACCATGGCGAGCACAAGCGCGGATTCTTCGGCTGGTTCAACCGCAAGTTCATCGACACTACCCACAGCTACGAGCGCGGCGTCGTCTCCATCCTCAAGCACCGCGCGCCTTATCTGTTGATGTACGTGGTGATCGTCGCCGGCATGATCTGGCTGTTCACCCGCATTCCCACGTCCTTCCTCCCCGATGAGGACCAGGGCGTGCTCTTCGCCCAGGTGCAGACCCCCTCCGGGTCCAGCGCGGAGCGTACTCAGCAGGTGGTGGACAAGATGCGTGACTACCTGCTGACCAAGGAGAACAACGCGGTCAGCTCGGTGTTCACCGTTACCGGCTTCAACTTCGCCGGCCGTGGTCAGAGTTCGGGCATGGCCTTCATCATGATGAAGCCCTGGGAAGAGCGTCCCGGTGCGGAAAACAGCGTGTTCTCCGTGGCGCAACGCGCGCAGCGCTACTTCTTCAGCCTGAAGGACGCCATGGTGTTCGCCTTCGCTCCGCCCGCGGTACTGGAGCTGGGTAACGCCGTCGGCTTCGACATCTTCCTGCAGGACCAGGCCGGTGTCGGTCATGAAGCCCTGATGCAGGCGCGCAACAAGTTCCTGCAACTCGCGGCGCAGAACCCGGTGCTGCAGCGCGTGCGTCCCAACGGCCTGAACGATGAGCCGCAGTATCAGTTGCTGATCGATGACGAGAAGGCCAGCGCCCTGGGCGTGTCCCTCTCGGATATCAACACCACGGTGTCCATCGCCTGGGGTTCGAAATACGTCAACGACTTCATCGACCGCGGCCGGGTGAAGAAGGTTTATGTGCAGGGGCAACCCGATGCGCGCATGAGCCCGGAAGACCTGGAGAAGTGGTACGTGCGCAACAGCCAGGGCCAGATGGTGCCGTTCAGCGCCTTCGCCACCGGCAAGTGGAGCTATGGTTCGCCGAAGCTCTCGCGCTACAACGGCGTGCCGGCCATGGAAATCCTCGGTGAGCCGGCGCCCGGCCGCAGTACCGGTGAGGCCATGGCCGCGGTGGAGGACATCGTCAAGCAGTTGCCCAAGGGCATCGGTTACTCCTGGACCGGTCTGTCCTTCGAGGAACGCCTGGCCGGGTCGCAGACCACCGCACTCTTCGTGCTGTCCTCGATCGTGGTGTTCCTCTGCCTGGCGGCGCTTTACGAGAGCTGGTCGATCCCGTTCTCGGTGCTGCTGGTGGTGCCGTTGGGGATCATCGGCGCGCTGCTGGCGACGTCCACGCGCGGGCTGTCCAACGACGTGTTCTTCAAGGTGGGGCTGTTGACCACCATCGGCCTGTCGGCGAAGAACGCCATCCTGATCGTGGAGTTCGCCAAGGAGTTGCACGAACGCGAAGGCAAACCCATCGTCGATGCCGCGGTGGAGGCGTGCCGCATGCGTCTGCGTCCGATCGTCATGACCTCCTTGGCCTTCGTCCTCGGCGTGGTGCCGCTGGCGATTTCCTCTGGCGCCGGTTCCGGTAGTCAGCACGCGATTGGTACCGGGGTTATCGGTGGCATGATCTCCGCGACCGTGCTGGCGATCTTCTGGGTGCCGTTGTTCTATGTGGTGGTCAGTACCCTGTTCAAGGACAAGACGTCCAAGGAACAGGTGGCTGCCGAGAAGGGGCATTGATATGAGAAAGTCCGTCCTCTCCCTCGCGCTGGCGGCCGCGGCACTCTCCGGTTGCTCGCTGATTCCCGACTACAAGCGCCCCGAAGCGCCCGTCGCGGCGGCCTACCCGCAGGGGCCGGCCTACGCCGCCGCTCAGGGCGCCGACAGCCAGCCCGCCGACCTGAGCTGGCAGTCGTTCTTCAGCGACCCGCAACTGCGCAGCCTGATTGGCGTGGCCCTGGAGAACAACCGCGACCTGCGTGTCGCCGCGTTGAACATCGAGGCCTACCAGGCGCAGTACCGCATCCAGCGGGCCGCGCTCTACCCGGCGGTCAGCGCCGATGTGGCGGGCTCCCGCCAGCGCTTGCCGGCGCGGGTTTCCAGCACCGGCAAGGAAATGATCAGCAGCCAGTACGGCGCCAGCCTTGGCGTGACGTCCTGGGAAGTGGATCTGTTCGGCCGGTTGCGCAGCCTGCGTGACCAGGCGCTGGAGCAATACATGGCCAGCGAAGAGGCTCGCCGCAGCACGCAGACCGCGCTGGTGGCCAACGTCGCCAACGCCTATCTGACGTTGCGCGCCGACCAGGCGCAGCTGCAACTGACCCGTGACACCCTGGCGACCTACCAGAAGAGCTACGACCTCACCAAGCGCAGCAATGAGGTCGGCGTGGCCAGTGCGCTGGACCTGAGCCAGGCGGCGACCACCGTGGAAAGCGCCAAGGCCAGCCTGGCGCAGTACACGCGCCTGGTGGCGCAGGATCAGAATGCCCTGGTGCTGTTGCTGGGCGCGGGCATACCGGCGAACCTGCCGCAGGGCCTGAGCCTCGACGACAACCTGCTCGCGCCGTTGCCAGCGGGCCTGCCATCCGACCTGCTGCAGCGCCGCCCGGACATCCTCGCGGCCGAGCATCAGTTGAAGGGCGCCAACGCCAATATCGGCGCGGCGCGCGCGGCCTTCTTCCCGAGCATCAGCCTGACCGCCAATGCGGGAAGCCTGAGCCCGGACCTGTCCGGTCTGTTCGACGGAGGTTCCGGCACCTGGCTGTTCAAGCCCTCGATCAGCCTGCCGATCTTCAACGCTGGCAGCCTGCAGGCCAGCCTCGACTTGGCCAAGGTGCAGAAGAACATCTACGTCGCCCAGTACGAGAAGGCCATCCAGACCGCCTTCTCGGAAGTCGCCGATGGTCTCGCCGCGCGAGGTACCTACAGCGACCAACTGAACGCGCAGCAGGCGCTGGTCAACGCCAACGCGGAGTACTTCCGTCTGGCGGACAAGCGCTACCGCGCCGGTGTGGATAACTACCTGAACCTGCTCGTCGCCCAGCGCTCGCTGTTCGCCTCCCAGCAGCAGTTGATCACCGACCGCCTGAACCAGCTCACCAGCGAGGTGAATCTATACAAGGCGCTCGGCGGCGGCTGGCAGGACAGCACCGCGCAAGGCCAGTCCATGCCGAAGCCGAAAGGCTGAGGTCGCCATGGATGAAAAACGCCGCCCCTCGGGCGGCGTTTTTCATGGCCGGGCATGCGCCGCTCAGTGCCGCGCCAGGGCTTGGCCCGCCGGACGGATATCGTGGTCCGCGAGCCAGTCCAGGGCGCATTCGCGCAGGCGTTCGGCCTGGTAGGCGTACCAGGCCTGGAGCAGCTCCGGGTAGCCCATGAGGACATGCTTGAAGGCCTTGAACGGCTTGCGTCCTTCCAGGGCGTTGGCCAGGGCCGAGTAGGCGTGCGGTTCGTCGACTTCGCGGAGGAAGTCGCGCATGAGCTCGATGGATTCGCGGCTGCTCAGCGGTTCGATCGGTAGCAGCCGTTCGGGTTCGTCGAGCAGGGCGAGCAGGTCGGGATCGGCGTCGTCCTCGGGGATCAGCAGCACCTGGCCGCTGCCGAGATCCAGGTAGTGCTCGACGCCACTGGTATCGAGGGCGAAGGCCAGCTCGTCGAGGTCGATGGTCAGCGGGCGCATGGTCACTCTCCGATGGGGCGAGTGTCTGATCCTAGACCATGCGCCGTGCTTCTGTCCGGCTCTTCTGCGTTACAGGCGGAAGCGCCCGATCTGCCCGTGCAGGGTGCTGCCCAGGCGCGCCAGTTCGCTGCTGGAGCTGGCGGTCTGCTCGCTGGCGGCGGCCGATTGCTCGGCGATTTCGCGCACCTGGCCGACGCTGCGGCTGATCTCCTCGGCGACGCTGCTCTGCTCCTCGGCGGCGGATGCGATCTGCAGGTTCATCCCCTGGATATCCGCCACGGTCCGGGCGATGGTGGCCAGGGCGTCGCCGGCGCGGCGCGTCAACTCCACCGAGTCGCCGGTCAGGCGGCGGCTATCGTCCATGCGCTGGGCCGCATCCTGGGTGCCCTGGCGCAGGGCGGCGATCAGGCTTTCGATTTCCTCGGTGGATTGCTGGGTGCGCTTGGCCAGCGCGCGAACCTCGTCGGCGACCACGGCGAATCCGCGTCCGGCTTCGCCGGCGCGCGCCGCCTCGATAGCCGCATTGAGGGCGAGCAGGTTGGTCTGCTCGGCGACCGACTTGATCACGTCGAGCACGCTGCCGATCTTCTCGCTGTCGCCGCGCAGGCGCGCCATGGCGCCCGCGGAGCGCTCCACCTCGGCGGCCAGGCGGTCGATCTGCTGGATCGCCTGGCCAACCACCTGTTCGCCCTCGCGGGCCTGCTGGTCGGCCTGGCGTGCGGCGCCGGAGGCCTGCTCGGCATTGCGCGCGACTTCCTGCACGGTGGCGGCCATCTGCTGAATGGCGCTGGCCACCTGCTCGGTCTCGACGCGCTGGCTGTTGACGCCGGCGCGGGTCTGCTCGGTGACGGCGGATAGCTGGTCGGCGGCGCTCGTCAGTTGGCCGACGCTACCTCCGATATGCCCCAGCAGCTCGCCCAGGCTGTCGCGCATACGCAGCATGGCGCGCTGCAGTTGTCCCAGCTCGTCGCGGCGTTGCAGGTGCAGGTCGCCGCTCAGGCCGCGCGACAGGTCGCCTCGGGCGATGTTCTCGGCCATCTGCAGGGCTTCGTGCAGCGGGCGCACGATCTGCCGGTTGATGGCCCACACCGACAGGGCGCCGAAGGCCAGGGCGAACAGGGTGATCAGCGCCTGGCGCCACTTCGCCTGGCCGACGCTGGCGTCACTCAGGCGCTGGGTATCGGCATAGAGTTCGTCGATGGCGCCGAACAGCGCTTCGCCGCGTGCGTTCAGGTTGCGATCTGCCTCGGCCGTGGCGTTGCTTCCCGCGCGATTCAACTCGCCCGCGGCCTGCTGGTAGCTGGCGATGGACTGGATGAGGGTGTCGAGGCGCTGCGCATCGAGGTCCTGCCGAGGCAGTTTGTCCGCCTCAGCGCGTAGCGCGCTCAGCTGCGCCTCCAGGCGCGCCGCGTTGCCGGGGTCTTGCTGCAACTGGAAGCGCAGGCGGGCGAGTTCCGCCTGTTTGGCTGCGTCATCGAGGTGGCTGATGGCGGCGAGCTGGGCGCCATGGGCGTGCTGCTCGTCGAGGCTGCCGATGCCCGTGAGCAGGACCAGCAAGGTAAGCAGCAGGGAGATGCCGAAGCCCACGGCAAGCTTGAGACTGACGTTCAAGCGGCCGAGCTGAAGGACGAGCCAATCGTACATGTCGAATACTCCAGGCAGGCGTACGCCACGGGATCGACAGTCCCGTGAGCGGTGAAATCAAGCGAGACGTGGTGCCACGACTCTTATGTTCAGGCGAGGAGTTTTATCTGGACGCATCTCTGTGCGTCCTCGGGTATCGGCGCCCCAGCGAAGAACTTCAGCAATTTCTTCAGAAATTTCATGGGTGCTTGTGCGAGAGACGGCCCGCCCCACTGGCGGGCCGGCGCTCGGCTCACAGGCGGAAGCGGCTGACCTGCACCTGCAGCTCGGTGCCCAGCCGCGCCAGTTCGCTGCTGGAGGCGGCGGTCTGTTCGCTGGCGGCCGCGGTCTGGTCGGAGATGTTGCGCACATTGATGACGCTGCGGTTGATCTCTTCGGCGACCGCGCATTGTTCTTCCGCGGCGGTGGCGATCTGCTGGTTCATCGCCTGGATGGTCGAGGTGCTGTGGGTGATGGCGTCCAGTCGCTCGCCCGCCCGGCGCGCCAGCTCCACGGTGTGCTCGGTCAGCGTGCGGCTGTTCTCCATCTTCTTCACTGCCTGCTGGGTACCGGCCTGCAGGCTGACGATCAGGTCGGCGATCTCTTCGGTGGACTGCTGGGTGCGTTGGGCCAAGGCCCGCACCTCGTCGGCGACCACGGCGAAGCCGCGTCCCGCTTCGCCGGCGCGGGCCGCTTCGATGGCGGCGTTGAGCGCCAACAGGTTGGTCTGTTCGGCCACCGCCTTGATCACGTCGAGCACGCTGCCGATCTTCTCGCTCTCGCGCTTGAGCGCCTGTACCGCATCGTTGGAGCCGTTCACCTCGTCGGCCAGCCGATCCATCTGGCCCACGGCCTCGCGGACCGCCTCGGCGCCGCCGAAGGCCTCGCGGTCGGCGGTGTTGGCTGCCTGCGAGGCTTCCTCGGCGTTGCGTGCAACCTCCTGCACGGTGGCGGTCATCTCGTTCATCGCGGTGGCCACCTGGTCGGTCTCGGCGCGTTGCTCATGCACCCCGGCGCTGGTCTCGCCGGTCACCGCGGACAATTGCTCGGCGGCGCTGGCAATCTGGGTCACGCCGTCGTGGATGCGCCCGATCAGTTGGCGCAGGCTCAGGTTCATGCGCTGCATGCTGGCCTGCAACTGGCCGAGTTCGTCGCGCCGCTCGACCTGGAGTTCCTGGCTGAGGTCGCCATCGGCGATACGTTCGGCGATTCCCAGGAGTTGGCGCAGCGGCAGGACGATCTGGCGGGTGATGAGCAGGGCAGCCAGGGCTCCCAGCGCCAATGCCAGCGCCGTGCTCAGGGCCAGCAGCGTGCGCGCGCTGCTTTCCTGGGCGTCGCGCTTGCGTGCCTGGTTCTGGCTGAGGGTGACGCTGAGTTCCTCGATATCGCTGCCGAGATTTCTCATCTGCTCGCGTACCTGGATGCTGCGATTGAGCTCATCGCGGAATTGCAACAGCGCGCCCTGGTACTGCTGCAGGCGTTCGATGGCCTGTCGGTAGCTTTGCACCTGTGCCGGGCTGGCCAGCTTCGCCTGGTTCTGCACGGCCTGAATGGTATCGGCGACGTTGCGGATGGCTTCTTCTTCTCCGTTAACGGTGCCGTCGGCGGTGTAGAACAGCACCTTGAGGCGGGTGTGCAGCAGTTGCTGATTGAGCGTGGCGACACGTTGCAGGTCGGCGAAATCCTGGGCGGCGGTGGCCATTTCCAGCACTTTGCCCAGGCTCTGGCTGGCGTCCTCCTCCTCGCGTTGCAGGGTCCTGCGGGCGGCACTGACCTGTGTGTACGCCTTCTTCAGCTCTTCCAGGCGGGCCTGGTAGTCATCCACCGCGCGGCGCTGCCGGGTGGCGACCTCGAGATCCTTGGTGTCGCGGAATTCATCGCTGAGGGCGTTCAGGGTCTCTTTCAGGGCGCCCAAGCTGTTGGCCAAGGCGTCGGCGTCCTCGGCGGACAGGCTGATCTGGTAGCGCAGCCGGTTGGTGCGCATGTCTTTGGTGTAGGCGACCAGGTTGGCGATCTGGCTGAGGCGATCCGAGCGCAGGATGACGCCGCTCAGGTTGTACCAACCGGTGGCGGCGGCGAGAAGGGTCAACGACAGGACTACGCCGAAACCGCCGGCGAGCTTCAGGGTGATGCTGAGGTTAGTGAACCATCGAAACATGGCGACGCTCCTGAGAGAGGGCTGGGGGCCGGCATCGCGTTCGTCTGACGAAGGATGCGTGGGCCGCTAGCTTGGGTGTCGGTCAGGGTCGCTGGGGGCTGGAGAGGTCTCCTGTTTAAACGGAAATATCCTTCAATGTCTGTTGAATATTCCTTCAGTCATTCATGCCGCGGGGCGCCCTGCGCCCAGAAGGCGCAGGGTTTTGCCTTCAGAGGCGGAAGCGGCTGACCTGGTTTTGCAGCTCGGTGCCCAGGCGCGCCAGTTCGATGCTCGAGGCGGCGGTTTCCTCGCTGGCGGCGGAGGTCTGCTCGGAGATATCGCGTACGTTCATCACGCTGCGGTTGATCTCCTCGGCCACCGCGCTTTGCTGCTCGGAGGCGGCGGCGATCTGCTGGTTCATGGCCTGGATGCCGGAAACGGTACTGGTGATGGCGTCCAGCCGCTCGCCGGCGCGGCGGGTCAATTCCAGGGTGTTGTCGGTGAGCGCGCGGCTGTTCTCCATGCGCTGCACCGCCTGTTGCGTGCCGGTCTGCAGGCCGGCGATCAACTCTTCGATTTCCGCGGTGGAACTCTGGGTACGCTGCGCCAGCGCGCGCACTTCGTCGGCGACCACGGCGAAGCCGCGTCCCGCTTCGCCGGCGCGGGCGGCTTCGATGGCGGCGTTGAGCGCCAGCAGGTTGGTCTGTTCGGCGACTGCCTTGATCACATCGAGCACGCTGCCGATCTTCTCGCTCTCGCGCTTGAGTTGCTGCACCGCTTCGTTGGAACGGCCGACCTCGCTGGCCAGGCGATCCATCTGCCCCACCGCTTCGTTGACCACGCTGGCGCCGGCGCTGGCCTCCTGGTCGGCGGCGCTGGCGGCGCGGGAGGCGTCCTCGGCATTGCGCGCGACTTCCTGGACGGTGGCCGCCATCTCGTTCATCGCCGTGGCGACCTGATCGGTTTCGACCTTCTGGCTGTTGACCCCGGCACTGGTCTGCTCGGTGACGGCGGAAAGCTCTTCGGCGGCGCTGGCGATCTGGGTGACGCCATCCTGAATGCGTCCGATCAGTTCGCGCAGGCTCTGGTTCATGCGTTGCATGCTGAGTTGCAGTTGGCCCAGTTCGTCCTTGCGATCGACCCGCAGCTCATGGCTCAGGTCGCCACTGGCGATGCGCTCGGCGGCGCCCAGGACGTCACGCAGCGGCTGCACGATCTGGCGGGTGATGAGCCAGGCGGCGAGCACGCCGAGGATCAGGGCCAGCGCGGTGGCCAGGGCGAGGAAGTTCTTCGCGCGGGCGGCGTCGGCGTCGCGTTTGGCGGTCTGGAGGCTGCTCAGTTCGGCGCTGAGTTTTTCGATCTGCAGGCCGCTATCGCGCATGCGATCGCGAACGGTCAGGCTGCTGTTGACCTCCTCGCGATAGCGGTCGAGGGCGCGGTGGTAATCCTGCAGGGCGTCAACCGCGGCCTGGTAGTTCGGGCGCTGTTCGGCGGAGGCGCTCGGGAGCTGGTTTTGCACGGCCTGGGTCGCTTGCTCCAGGGCGCTCACAGCCTTCTGTTCCAGCGCGGGGTCGTCGGTGGAGGTATAGGCCAGCACCTGGAAGCGCGCGGCCATGATCTGGCGGCCCAGTTCGACGACCCCCTGGAGTGTCTTGAGCGCCTCGGCCGAGCCGGAGTCGACCAGGCTCTGCTCGACCAGCTCCAGCCCCTGGGCGACCACGGCGGCCTTGCGCACCAGCGTCTTGCGGGCGCCCTCACGGCTATCGAAGGACTTGGTCAGGCTGCCGAACAGGGTGCGGTACTGGCTGGTCAGGCCGCGTTGCTCCTCGACCTTGCGCAGGTCATCGGCATCGCTGAGTGCCTGGGCGATTTGCTGTTGCTGTTGCTCCAACTGGGCGAGGGTGGTTTCCACCAGTTTGGCGTCGGCCGGGTCGCGGGTTGCCTGATACTTCAGGCGCGCCGTGCGCAGATCCTTGGTCTGGGCCACCAGGCTGGAAATGTCGCTGAGCTTGTCGGCACGCGAGATCAGGCTGTTCAGGTTGATCCAGCCGGTGACCGCGATGAGCAGCGTCAGGATCAGGACCAGGCCAAAGCCGCAGGCGAGTTTCAGATTCACACCGAGATTGCCAAACCAGCGAGACATGAAAACGGAGCTCCAGTGGGTCGTGGGCGCGCGCGGCTGGCGCGGGGTGCGCAGCCGGAGGCAGCCGGTATCTGTCTATCGGCGAGGCGACGGCTATCTGAAATTTCTTTAGGGGTTTTCTGACTAATGGTTCGGGTCGCGACCAATGGTCACGATAGAGTCAGAACAAGCGTGCCAGAAGCGCGGTGACTGCCGTTTCGACGCGCAGGATACGTTCGCCAAGTTGCACGGGAGCCAGGCCGGCTTCGCGCAGTTTGTCGATCTCGTAGGGTATCCAGCCGCCTTCCGGGCCGATGGCCAGGGTCACGGCCTGTTGCACCGCGCGTGGGCACTCCGGCCAGGGGCCGGGATGACCGATCAGGCCGAGACTGCCGGCGGCCATGGCGGGCAGGCGATCCTCGACGAAGGGCTTGAAGCGCTTCTCGATGATCACCTCCGGCAGCAGCGTATCGCGTGCCTGCTCCAGGCCAAGGATCAGTTGCTCGTGGATCGCCGCCGGTTCGAGGAAAGGGGTCTGCCAGAAGCTTTTTTCTACGCGGTAGCTGTTCAGCAGGACCAAGCGTGGCACGCCCATCGCCGCCACGGTCTGCAAGACACGGCGGAGCATTTTCGGCCGAGGCAGGGCCAGCAGCAGGGTCAGCGGCAGCTTGGCCGGCGGCGGCTGGTCGAAGCGGACCTGGATTTCCGCCACCTCGCGCTCCAGGCGCAGCAACCGCCCTTCGCCCATCAGGCCGCCGAGGCGGCCGACGCGTAGGCTGTCGCCATTTTCGGCACGGTGTACGTCGTGCAAATGGGTGAGGCGGCGGTCGCGCAGAATCACGCGATCCGCCGCGACGAAGTCGGCGTCGTCGAGCAGCAGCAGGTTCACGGGCGTGTCGCTGGCGGCTGGTCGCCGTTACCTTCGTTGGACTCGACGTCTTCGTCCTTGCGCTTGCGGATCAGGTGGCTGAACAGCACGCCACTCTCGAACAGCAGCCACATGGGCACGGCGAGCAGGGTCTGCGACATGGGATCGGGCGGGGTGAGGAGCATGCCGACCACGAAGCAGCCGATGATCACGTACGGACGGATCTTCTTCAGGTAGGCGACATCGACCACGCCGATCCATACCAGCAGCACGGTGGCCACCGGAATCTCGAAGGCCAGGCCGAAGGCGAACAGCAGCGTGAGGAAGTCCAGGTAACTGTTGATGTCGGTCATCGGCGTCACCCCTTCCGGGGCCTGGCCGAGGAAGAAGTGGAACATCAACGGGAACACCAGGAAGTAGGCGAACGCCATGCCGGCGTAGAACAGCACGATGCTCGATGCCAGCAGCGGCAGCGCCACGCGCTTCTCGTGCTTGTACAGGCCCGGCGCGATGAAGCCCCAGACCTGGGCGAGGATGATCGGCATGGCCAGCAGGACGGCCACGATCATGGTCAGCTTCAGCGGCGCGAGGAAGGCCGAGGCCGGGTCGATGGCGATCATGGTCGCGCCTTCCGGGAGGAAGCGGCGCAACGGCGCGGAGGCGAAGGTGTAGATCTTCTGCGAGAAGTACAGCAGGCCGATGAAGATCACGAAGATCGCCGCGATGCAGCGCAGCAGGCGTGTCCGCAGTTCGGTCAGGTGCGAGACCAGGGGCATCTCCTGGTCGTTCTCGGGCTGGTCGGGCTTTTCGTCGCTCATGGGTTACGCGGCGTCTCGGACGGTGCAGGCGTCTGCGGGGCGGTGGGCGCTGCCGGGGCGTCGGTGCTGCTCGCGGCCGGTGGCGGCGGCGCATCGCTGCCGGGCGTGGCGATGGTCGGTGGCGACGCGGGCTTGCCGGTCAGCGGTTCCATCAGCTTCTGCGCATCGCGCTCCATCTGCAGGATGTGCTCGTTGTGCAGCTGCCGGCGGATTTCGTCGGCGCCCAGTTCGCGCTCCACTTCCTGTTTGATCGCATTGAAACTGCGTTTCAGCCGGCCGATCCACAGGCCCGCGGTGCGCGCGGCTCCCGGCAGGCGCTCGGGACCGAGCACGAGCAGGGCGACCAGGCCGACCAGCAGCAGTTCGCTGAAGCTGATACCGAACATGGCGGTTTATCCCATCAGTCCTTGCGTGCCGGTTCTTCGACCTTGGTCGCCTGGGCGTCGATGGTGTGCCCCTGGTTCAGCGGCGGGGTCGCCTGCTGCGGCTTTTCCTCTTCCTCGGTGTTCATCGCCTTGCGGAAGCCCTTGACCGCTTCGCCGACGTCCGAACCCAGCGTCTTCAGGCGTTTGGTGCCGAACACCAGGACCACGACGATGAGGATCACTACCCAGTGTTTCCAGTCAAAAATGCCCATGCTTCTTCTCCTAGGAAAATGCTCTTCAAGCCGACGGCTGACGGGCCGCCTTCTCGTCATGGCCGGACAGGCCGAAGCGGCGCTCCAGTTCGTCCAGTACCGCCTGCGGATGCTGGCCGAGGGCGGCGAGCATGACCAGCGAGTGGAACCAGAGGTCGGCGGTTTCGTAGATCAGGTCCGAGCAGTCACCGCTGACTGCGGCATCCTTGGCGGCAAGGATGGTTTCCACCGATTCCTCGCCGACTTTCTCCAGAATCTTGTTCAGGCCCTTGTGGTACAGGCTGGCTACATAGGAGCTTTCCGGCGCGGCGTTCTTGCGCGATTCGAGCACTTCGGCCAGGCGCGCGAGGGTGTCGTTACTCATGGGAGTGTCCATGGCTGTAGATGGCGTCGGGGTTCTTCAGCACCGCGTCCACGGTCTTCCAGCCGCCATTCTCGTAGACGCGGTAGAAGCAGCTTTCGCGGCCGGTGTGGCAGGCGATGCCGCCGAGTTGCTCGACCATCAGGATGATGACGTCGGCGTCGCAGTCCAGGCGCAGTTCATGGAGCTTCTGGACGTGCCCGGATTCCTCGCCCTTGCGCCACAGCTTGCCGCGCGAGCGCGACCAGTAGATGGCGCGGTTCTCGGCGACGGTGAGAGCCAGGGACTCGCGGTTCATCCAGGCCATCATCAGCACGCGGCCGCTGCGGTAGTCCTGGGCGATCGCCGGGACCAGGCCATCGGCGTTCCAGTGGATTTCGTCCAGCCAGTCTTTCATTGTCGATTCCGTACTGCAGGCTCTTGGGTCGCGCGGAGCGATCTCGGTAACGGGTAAGTGTGCCAGCCACAGCGGCTACTGGCTATCGGCGCAGAATCAGATATAGACCACCGGCCAGCATCGCCCAGGCCGGCCAGGCGTCCGCGCCGTGGGTGGTCAGGCCGGTCTGCACCGCGGCGGCGATCAGCAGGGCGCCGACGATGCGCCCGGCGCGGTCTCCCGCCGGCGCCGCCGCGGGTTTTTCCAGCGGCGCCTGGGACAGGCGCTCCAGGGTGTCGCGGGTCATCTGCGCGAGGTGCGGCACCTGCTCGACGTGCTGCTGGAAATTGCGCAGCAGCTGGCCGGGGCTGACGCGCTCGCGCATCCAGCGTTCGAGGAAGGGTTGCGCGGTGGTCCACAGGTCCAGTTCGGGGTAGAGCTGGCGCCCCAGGCCCTCGATGTTCAGCAGGGTTTTCTGCAGCAGCACCAGTTGCGGCTGCACTTCCATGTTGAAGCGCCGTGCGGTCTGGAACAGACGCAGCAGCACCTGGCCGAAGGAGATGTCCTTGAGCGGTTTCTCGAAGATCGGCTCGCAGACGGTGCGGATCGCCGCTTCGAAGTCGTTGACCTTGGTTTCCGCGGGAACCCAGCCGGAGTCGATGTGCAGCTGGGCGACCTTGCGGTAGTCGCGCTTGAAGAAGGCGATCAGGTTGCGCGCCAGGTAGTCCTGGTCCTCGTCGGTGAGGCTGCCGACGATGCCGCAGTCCACCGCGATGTATTGCGGGCTCCAGGGCGTGCGGGTGCTGACGAAGATGTTGCCGGGGTGCATGTCGGCGTGGAAGAAGCTGTCGCGGAACACCTGGGTGAAGAAGATCTCCACGCCGCGCTCGGCCAGTGCCTTGAAGTCGGTACGCTGGTCGCGCAGGGTTTCCAGGTCGGTCACCGGAATGCCGTAGATGCGCTCCATCACCAGCACCTTGGGGCGGCACCAGTCCCAGTAAACCTGGGGCACGTAAAGCAGCGGCGAACCCTCGAAATTGCGCCGCAGCTGCGACGAGTTGGCGGCTTCACGGAGCAGGTCGAGCTCGTCGTAGATGGTCTTCTCGTAGTCGCTGACCACTTCCACCGGGTGCAGGCGCCGGGCGTCGCTGGAGATGCGTTCGGCCAGGCGGGCGAGGATGAACAGCCAGGCGATGTCGGCGCGGATCACCGGCTTGAGATTGGGGCGGATGACCTTGACCACCACTTCCTCGCCGCTCTTCAACTGCGCGGCGTGGACCTGGGCCACCGAGGCCGAGGCCAGCGGTTCGCGCTCGAAGCGGGCGAAGACCTGCTCGATCTTCGCGCCCAGTTGCTCTTCGATCAGCGCCACCGAGGCTTCCGGCGGGAAGGGCGGGACTTTGTCCTGCAGGCGTGCGAGTTCGTTGGCGATGTCGTCGGGAAGCAGGTCGCGGCGGGTCGAGAGAATCTGCCCGAATTTGATGAAGATCGGCCCCAGCCCCTCCAGCGCCAGGCGAATGCGCTCGCCACGGCTGAGGTCGAGCGTGCGCCGCGGCAGCCAGCGCCAGGGCAGCATGCCGCCGAGCAGGCGCAGCCACCAGGGCAGCATCGGCAATTCGAGAATGAGGTCGTCGAGGCGGTAGCGGATCACCACACTCTGGATGCGCAGCAGGCGGCGGAAGGCGAGCAGCTTCATGCGTCGGGATTCAGCTTCTTGGCGAGGCGCGTCAGGCGCGCGTCGAGGCGGTCGAGGGCGATCTTCAACTGGTCCAGTTCGCCGAAGCGGGCTTCCGCTTCATGGCGGCCGACCAGGCTGCGGCTCTCTTCGGCGAGGTAGTCGGCCAGGCTCAGGCGCAGGCTTTCCAGGCTGTCGCCGGTCCAGCTCGCCGCGCCGCGCAGGCGGCTGCCGAGCAGGTGCGTGGCGAGCGGACCGAGCCAGCGTTGCAGCTCGTATTCCCAGTCCAGTTCGAGGCTCTGGAGGATGTCGGCGAGTTCCAGCAGCAAGGCGCTGTCGCCGCCCATCTCGACCTCGGGACTGTGCAGCACGCGGGTCTTGTCGCGCGCCAGGGCCAGTTGCAGCAGGCTGCCGGCGGGGGCGCGCAGGGTGCAGTCGACGGTCGCTTCATGGTGCGCGGCCAGGTGCAGGCCATCCGCATCGGGAAGGATGAACAGGCGCAGCGGCGGCGCCTGGCAGTCCACTTCCAGCACCCGTCCGGCGAGCCGGGCGAGCCGCAGCAGGGCCACGCCATCGAGGCGCAGCACGCGGTTCACGCCGGCTTCGGCGCTGGCCAGCAGCGCCTGGGTGATGAGCGCCATCTATGGCTTGATGCCGCGGTGCAGGGCGACCACGCCGCCGGTCATGTTGTGGTAGGTGACGCGATCGAAACCGGCTTCGACCATCATCGACTTCAGCGTTTCCTGGTCCGGGTGCATGCGGATCGACTCCGCCAGGTAGCGGTAGCTTTCCGAGTCGTTGGTGACCAGCTTGCCCATCAGCGGCAGCAGGGTGAAGGAATAGGCGTCGTAGGCCTTGGACAGCAGGCTGCTGGTCGGCTTGGAGAATTCCAGCACCAGCAGGCGGCCACCGGGCTTGAGCACCCGCAGCATGGAGCGGATGGCGGCATCCTTGTGGGTGACGTTGCGCAGGCCGAAGGCGATGGTCACGCAGTCGAAATGGTTGTCCGGGAAGGGCAGCTTCTCGGCGTCGGCCTGGACGAAGCGCACGTTGCCGGAAACGCCGCTGTCGAGCAGCTTGTCGCGGCCGACCTTGAGCATCGAGGCGTTGATGTCGGCGAGCACCACTTCGCCGGTCGGGCCGACCAGGCGCGAGAACTGGCGGGTCAGGTCGCCGGTGCCGCCAGCGATGTCCAGCACGCGGTTGCCGCTGCGTACGCCGGACAGCTCGATGGTGAAGCGTTTCCACAGGCGGTGGATGCCTGCGGACATCAGGTCGTTCATCAGGTCGTACTTGGCGGCGACCGAGTGGAAGACCTCGGCGACCTTTCCGGCCTTTTCGCTCTCCGGCACGCTCTTGTAGCCGAAGTGCGTAGTGGGTTCGGCGGGGCCTTGGCCCGCTCCGGGTTTGCGCGGCTCGCTCATGGCGTTTCTACCCTGGAAGTAAGTGGCGGCCATTCTAACAGGATGCGCGGAAAGTGCTGCCCCGCTCGGTGTCGGCGCGGGGTGCGGCGCGTTGTCGTGCCGCGTATCATCCGCGCATCTGTCATTTCCGGAGGCGTCCATGTCCTGTATCCACGTCGAACGTTCCCATTCACTCGGCCGCGAGGCGGCCCGCGCCAAGGCGCAGAAGCTGGCCGAGAAGCTGGCCAGCGAGCATGGCGTGAGCTACGCCTGGCAGGGCGATGTCCTGGCCTTCAAGCGCAGTGGCGTGGATGGCCGGATCGAGGTCAGCGACGACCGCGTGGCGGTGGAAGTGAAACTCGGCATGCTGCTCTCGGCCATGGGCGGTCTGCTCAAGGGCGAGATCGAACGCGCGCTGGACAAGGCGCTGGCCTGAGCCACGGCCACGGCCGCCCGGCCTGGTATGTGTTTTCTAATTTTCCCCGATACCTTGCACTTAGCCCGCAGCAGCGCGGGCCTCTCTCGAATCCGAGCACAGTGTGAGGTGCATGCCATGGCCAAGGTCGCCACGAAGAAGAAAGTCGAGAACGAGTTTTCCCTGATCACCGACGTCAAGCACTACGCCCGGCAGATCTGGCTGGCCGGGCTGGGTGCCTACGCCAAGGTCGGGCAGGAAGGCAGCGTCTATTTCAAAGAGCTGGTTAAGGCCGGCGAAGGCGTTGAGAAGAAGGGCCGCAAGCTGGTCACCTCGCAGGTCGAGTCGGCCAACGACAGCGTCAAGAGCGGCGTCTCCAGCGTCAAGGGCAAGGTCGAGGTACAACTGGACAAGGTCGAGAAGGCTTTCGACAGTCGCGTGGCGACCACCCTCAATCGTATCGGAATCCCCTCGCGGCACGACGTCGAAGCGCTCTCTGCTAAGCTTGATCAGCTGAGCGCTGTGCTCGAACGTGTGGCGAAAACTCAATAAGGAGAGTGGGATGGCTGGCAAAAAAACTACCGATAAAAAGGAATCCAGCTGGGTCGGCGAGATCGAGAAATACTCGCGGCAGATCTGGCTGGCTGGCTTGGGGGCCTACTCGAAGGTCAGCAAGGACGGCAGCAAGCTGTTCGAGACGCTGGTCAAGGATGGCGAGAAGGCCGAGAAGCTCGCCAAGAGCGAGGTCGACAAGTCCGTCGGCGTGGTCAAGTCCACCGCCCGCTCGGCCAAGTCCAAGGTCGATGAGGTCAAGGACAAGGCGCTGGGCAAATGGGGCGAGCTGGAAGAGGCCTTCGACAAGCGCCTGAACAGCGCGATCTCCCGACTCGGCGTGCCGAGCCGCAATGAGGTCAAGGAGCTGCACAGCAAGGTCGAAACCCTGACCAAGCAGATCGAGAAGCTCACCGGCGTCAGCGTCAAGAGCGTCAAGCCAGCGGCCAAGGCTGCCGCGAAGCCTGCCGCTAAACCGGCAGCCAAGGTAGCGGCCGCCAAGCCCGCAGCCAAACCCGGCGTCGCCAAACCGGCGGCTGCCAAGACCGCCGCGGCCAAACCGGCAGCCGCCAAGCCCGCCGCGAAGCCGGCAGCCAAGGCAGCCGCCAAACCCGCAGCCAAACCCGCAGCCAAACCCGTAGCAGCCAAGCCGGCGGCGAAAGCGCCTGCCGCCAAACCTGCTGCAGCGAAGAAGCCGGCGGTGAAGAGAGCCGCTGCGCCCAAGGCCGCGGCCAAGCCGGCAGCGCCCGCTACCCCGGCCGCGGCGCCGGCCACTCCGCTGGCGGCTACCCCGGCTGCCGCTCCGGCAACCCCGGCGAGCACGCCGACCCAGGCCTGACACGCCACGCTGTACCCGACGCCCGGCCATGTGCCGGGCGTTTTCATTCCCGCCCTCAGGTCGACGTCAGATAGCGCTGGGCCAGATGCTCGGCGGTGACGCGCGACTCCCCGCGCAGGTGCGGCGCGACCAGCATCATCACCTGATAGACCACCAGGCGGACTTCGCCGGCGTGGCCGAGGATGCGTTGGTAGTCCAGGGAGAACAGCAGGGTCAGGGTGATCTGCTCGACCAGTTGGCCGAGGGATTCGGTATCGCTGGTCAGCTCTCCTTCGGCCTTGAGGCGGGCGAGCAGGGCCGCCAGGGTGCGCTTCAGCGCCTTGAGCCAGTTGCGGATGCCGCGCGCCAGTTTCGGCAGGCGGCCGGCCAGGTTGGACAGGTCCTGGAAGAGGAAGCGGTAATGCGCCAGGCGCTCGACGATCAGGTGCAGGAACAGCCAGTAGTCTTCGGCGCCCAGGCGCGCATCGGCAGGTGGGTCGAGCAGCGGCTGCAGATCGCCCTCGAAGCGCTCGAACAGCGCCAGTACCAGCGGCTCCTTGCCGTGGAAGTGGTAGTACAGGTTGCCCGGGCTGATGCCCAGTTCGGTGGCGATCTCCAGGGTGGAGACATTGGGCTCGCCCTGTTCATTGAACAGCAGCAGGGCACATTCGAGGATGCGGTCGCGGGTTTTCATCCGTGTGCTTGTTCTGGCCTCCGGGGTTTCGACGATAACGGCGCGGCCGAGCCGCCGCCAGCCTGGTTTTGTAGGAGCAGGCTGGCGCTGGCGCGGATTCGGCGCTGACGTGTCGCGGCGGCCAACGGGCCGCTCTCAGCGTTCATGTACATAGGTACCCGGCGCGGCTTCCTTGGCCGGGTAGGTGGCGTTGCCCAGTTCGAAGCTGACCGGGCGCCGCTCGCCGGCGCGCTGCTGAATCCATTGCAGCCACATCGGCCACCAACTGCCTTCGTGGCGTTGGGTGTCGTAGTACCAGGCGCGCGGGTCGGAGCTGAGCTTGCCGTTCTCGAAATAGCAGGCCTTGGGGTTGCCCGGCGGGTTGAGGATGCTCTGGATATGCCCGCTGTTGGAGAGCACGAAGCGGCTTTCGCCACCGAGCAGCATGGCCGAGCGATAGACCGCGTCCCAGGGCGTGATGTGGTCGGTGATGCCCGCGACGTGGAAGTTGTCCACCGTCACCTTCTTCAGGTCGACGGGGGTGCCGCAGACCTCCATGGCGCCGGGACGGGCCAGTGGGTTGTGCTTGAAGAAGTCGAGGAAGTCACCGTGCAGCGCCGCCGGCAGCCGGGTGTTGTCGTTGTTCCAGTAGAGGATGTCGAAGGCGGGCGGCTGCTTGCCGAGCAGGTAGTTGTTGACCCAGTAGTTCCAGATCAGGTCGTTCGGCCGCATCCAGGCGAACACCTTGGCCATGTCGCGGCCATCCAGCACGCCGTGCTGGTAGGAGCGACGCTTGCTGCTTTCCAGTGTCTGCTCGTCGGCGAACAGCGCCGCCGGGGTTTCCACCTGGCTGTCCAGCAGGCTGACCAGGTAGGTGGCGCTGCTCACCTTGCGCAACTGCCGGCGTGCCTGCAGATGGCCTAGCAGGGCGGCAATGGTCAGGCCGCCGGAGCAGGCGCCCATCAGGTTGACGCTGCGGCTGCCGCTGACCGCGCGGCAGACCTCGATGGCCTCGTCGAGGGCTTTCACGTAGGTCGACAGGCCCCATTCGCGATGCCGCGCGTCCGGGTTGCGCCAACTGACCACGAACACCTGCAGATTGTTCTTCAGGGCGTACTGGACGAAGCTCTTCTCCGGGCTCAGGTCGAAGATGTAGAACTTGTTGATCTGAGGCGGGACGATCAGCAGTGGCTTGGCATAGAGGTGTTCGCCGAGCGGCTTGTACTGGATGAGTTCGAGGACTTCGCTGCGGTAGATCACCGCGCCCGGGGTGGTGGCCAGGTTGCGGCCGACCTCGAAGGCCTCCTTGTTCACCTGGCTGGGCATGCCGCCGTTGTGCAGCAGGTCTTCGAGCAGGTGGCGGGTGCCCTTGAGCAGGCTCTGCCCGCCGGTATTGAACAGTTCCTTCACCGCCAGCGGATTGATCAGGCTGTTGGACGGCGCCATGGCATCGACGAACAGTGACAGCAGGAAGCGCGCGCGGGTGCGGTCGTCGTTGTCCAGGTCGCTTTCGTCGACCCAGGCGAGCAATTGCTGCTGCCAGGCCAGGTAGGCTTGCAGGGTGCGTCGATACAACGGGTTGAGGCGCCAGGAGGGGTCCTGGAAGCGTGCGTCCTGCGGGTTGGCTTGCAGCGGCGAGTCGCCCAGCAGCACCCGACCCATCTGCTTGCCGAACGCCGCCAGGTGACGGGCGTTATACAGCGGTCGACGCATGCCCTGCAGGGCCAGTTGGCGCAGCGTGGACAACATGTCCTTGCCGCGCAGACCGACCATGGCGCTCTGTGCATTCATGAACTCGGCGGGAGCCGGTAGCCGGCCCGCGCTGGATTTCTCTCGCATGTGCAGCCCTCCATCCAATGAAAGAACCGTCGTGAGTCGGGCGCAGCAAGGCCCATACCAGATTCGTCGCGGGTGCGTTGCAGACGTGCGCGAAGGACCAAGCATAGGCACGATTACGGACTTGCGCCGGTCAGGCAGCATGCCCGTGCACTATTACGAGGCGATGATTGCGGCCGGCTCAGCCGGTCTTGGGGGTGAAGGGCCGCGGGTGCATGACCGCGCGCTGGCGCTCCTCGGCGAGGAATTTCATGATGATCGGCGCCACCGTTTCGGCGCGGGTCACCAGGAACAGGTGGCCGTCGTCGATCACGTGCAGCTCGGCATTGGGGATGCGCCAGGCCAGCAGGCGCATGTTCACCAGGGGAATGATGGGGTCGTCGTCACCGGCCAGGATCAGGGTCGGCTGCTGGATCTTGTGCAGCCAGTGGATGCTGGTCCAGCCCAGCCCGGCGAACAGTTGCCAGTAGTAGCCGAGCTTGCCGGAGGAACGCACCTTGGCGGCGAAGGCCATGGCCAGCTTGGGGTCGCGGCGGAAGGCGCCGCCGTAGATGTCCGGCGCAATGTGCGCGCCATAGGACGGCTGGATGTAGCGCCGCGGACTGGCCATGCGCCAGAGCACCTTGGGCTTGCCCGGAACCATCACCGCACCGGCGGCGGTGGCGGCGAGGATCAGCTTCTTGCAGCGCTCCGGATAGTCGTGGGCGAACTGCTGGGCCAGGGCGCCGCCCCAGGACACGCCGATGGCGGTGACCTGGCCGTAGTCCAGGTAATCGAGCATGCGCGCGGCCAGCTTGGCCAGCCCCGGGAAGCGGTAGGGCCGGCTCGGCGTCGAGGAACCACCGACGCCTGGCACATCGAAGGCGATCACCTCCAGGTCCGGGTCCAGCGCGGCGACGAAGGGGAACACCAGCTCCAGGTTGGCGCCGATGCCATTGAAGATCAGCAAGGGCGTCATGTGTGCCTTGCCGGGGCGCACGGCGGTGCGGATGCTCTGCCCATCGAGGTCGATGGTGCGGAACACGAAGGGCTGCGGCGTGATGCCCTTGCCGGCTGTCGGCACTGCGACCGCGAGCGTGTCGCCTTCGAGCCGAGTGTCCGGGGGTTTCGGCGCGCGCCGTGAGCGGGCCGGAGCCGCCGCCGCTGGCGTGGGCTCCTTGGCTGGCACGGCGTCCTCGACGGGTGCTTCGGGTAGCGTCTCTGTCTTCATCGTTCGTGTACGTAGGTGCCGGGGGATGCTTCGCCGGCCGGGTAGGCCTTGCAGCCCAGGGCGGCTGGCGCCTTCTTCAGTTTGCCGGAGCGCTCGGCCAGCCAGCCCTGCCAGTGCAGCCACCAGGAGTCGGCGTGCTTGCTGGCGTTTTCCTGCCAGGTCTTGGGATCGCTGGAAAGCTCGGGGCCGGTCATGAAGCGCGCCTTGGGGTTGCCCGGCGGGTTGAGGATGCTCTGGATGTGCCCGCTGTTGGAGAGGATGAATTCGCACTTGCCGCCGAGCAGGCGGGCCGAGCGATAGCAGGCGGTCCAGGGGGTGATGTGGTCGTTGAGGCCGGCGACGCAATAGAAATCGCAGGTGACCTGCTTGAGGTCGATCGGCGTGCCGCCGACTTCCAGTGCGCCGGGGCGGGTCAAGGGGTTGGTCTTGAACATTTCCACCAGTTCGCCGTGCAGCGCGGCGGGCAGTCGCGTGGTGTCGTTGTTCCAGAACAGGATGTCGAAGGCCGGCGGTTCGTTGCCGAGCAGGTAGTTGTTGACCCAGTAGTTCCAGATCAGGTCGTTCGGCCGCATCCAGGCGAACACCTTGGCCATGTCGCGGCCTTCCAGTACGCCGGACTGGTAGGAACGGCGCTTGGCCGCCTCCAGGGTCTTCTCGTCGGCGAACAGGGCGACCTGGGTATCCAGTTCGAAATCGAGCACGCTGACCATCTGGGTGAAGGCGTGGACCTTGTGTTCGCCCAGCGCCGCGTAGTGGCCGAGCAGTGTCACGGTGGTAATGCCGCCGGAGCAGGCGCCGAGCATGTTCAGATCCTTGCTGCCGGTGATGGCCAGGATCACGTCGATGGCTTCCTTGAGCGCTTCGATGTAGGTGGTCAGCCCCCATTCGCGCTGGGCCTTGGTCGGGTTGCGCCAACTGACGATGAAGGTCTGCACCTGGTTGCGCAGGCTGAAGCGCGCCAGGCTCTTCTCCGGCGACAGGTCGAAGACGTAGAACTTGTTGATCTGCGGCGGCACCACCAGCAGCGGGCGTTCGTGCACGCTCTCGGTGATCGGCTTGTACTGGATGAGTTCCAGCACGTCGTTGCGGAACACCACCGCGCCTTCGCTGACGGCCAGGTTCTTGCCGACCTCGAAGGCGTCCATGTTCACCTGGCTGGGCATGCCGCCGTTGTTGACCAGGTCCTTGGCCAGGTGGCTGAGGCCGTCGAGCAGGCTCTTGCCGCCGGTCTCGAAGAAGCGTTTGACCGCCGCCGGGTTGCTCAGGGTGTTGGTCGGCGCCATGGCTTCGGTCATCAGGTTGATGACGAACTGGCCGCGGGTGATGTCCTGCGGCGCCAGGTCGCTCTCGCCGATCCAGTCATGCAGTTCCTTGCGCCACGCCAGGTAGGTCTGCAGGTAGCGGCGGTACAGGGGGTTCTGGCTCCAGGCCGGGTCGTTGAAGCGGCGATCGTCGTCGGCCGGGCGTAACTCGGAACTGCCGAGCAGGACATTCTTCAGCTCCAGGCCGAAATGGCCGACATGCTTGACGCTGTGGAGGGGCTGCTTGAGCGCCTGCAGCAGCACCATGCGGGCAGTGGACAAGAGATCCTTTCCCCGAATCCCGATCACCGGGTTGAGGTTGAGGGTGTTTTCCGCGGCTTGCTGGGGCAGATCGTTGTTCTTCTTTTCGGTCATCGGCGACGCTCCATTGTCCTGAGACGAATACTGGCGGGGCTGCACCTAGGTGTGACAGGCCAAGTACTGCTCGGGTTAGCGGAACGTGGAGCGAGCTCCACGCATGTCATCACTTGGCGGAATCACTGGAAAACCCGGGGCCTCGCGTACAGGGGAACTGCACTGACTTGGTTACCCGAGTTTCCTTCGCCGCGCAAGCTGGTGCAGCGTGGGGCCTGTGCGACAAGTATGTCGCGCGAGATTAGAAAACGCGCCCTAGAGCGGGAGCGCATTCGGGCCTCGATGACGGGCGCCACGCCGAAGCCAGTGTGCAAGGCGAATGTTGCAAATGACGTGCCCTGTAGCGGGGCAGGGCAGGGTGCCTGGATGCAGGGAAAGGATGAACCCGCCGAAAGACGGGCTCAGAGCATCAGCCGCACGACCGATTCGGCCGGATCGCGGGACTTGCCGGCCTTGTCCAGTTCGGCGAGGTAGTCGGCCCACAGCTCATCCTTGCGCGTGCACAGTTGGTAGAGGTAATCCCAGCTGTACAGGCCGCTGTCGTGGCCGTCGTCGAAGGTCAGCTTGAGCGCGTACTGCCCGGCCGGCTCGACGCCGACCAGGGCTACCTGGATCTTGCCGTATTGCAGTATCGGGTTGCCGTGGCCCTGCACTTCGGCCGAGGGCGAGTGCACGCGGAGGAACTCGGCGGGCAGGTCGTAGGATGCCTCGCCGTAGGTCAGGGTCAGGGTCCTGGAGGCCTTGTGCAGCTGGATAGCGGTGGGAATGTGCATGGGGACTCCTCGGGCAGGGGCGATGACGCATTGTAGCGCCGCCGCGAAGAAAGCAGCGGGGCGCCGCAAGGGCGCCCCGCTGTACTGCGTTCGCCGGGGCCGCGCAGGCGCGGCCGGCGCTTGCCGTCAGAGAATGTAGCGCGACAGGTCTTCGTCCTCGGCCAGCTCGCCGAGGTGGCCATTGACGTAGGCGGCGTCGATCACGATCGGCTTCTCGCTATGCTCGCTGGCCAGGTCGGCGGCATCGAAGGAGACTTCCTCGAGCAGCCGCTCCAGCAGCGTGTGCAGGCGACGGGCACCGATGTTCTCGGTCTTCTCGTTGACCTGCCAGGCGATCTCGGCGAGGCGCTGGATGCCGTCGTCGGCGAACTCGATGTCCAGGCCTTCGGTCTTCAGCAGCGCGGTGTACTGCTCGGTGAGCGAGGCGTGCGGCTCCTTGAGGATGCGCTGGAAGTCGCTCGGGCTGAGGGCCTTGAGTTCGACGCGGATCGGCAGGCGGCCCTGCAGTTCCGGCACCAGGTCGCTCGGCTTGGACAGGTGGAAGGCGCCCGAGGCGATGAACAGGATGTGGTCGGTCTTGACCATGCCCAGCTTGGTGTTGACCGTGCAGCCCTCGATCAGCGGCAGCAGGTCGCGCTGCACGCCCTCGCGGGAGACATCGGCGCCACCGGCGTTGGCGCGCTTGGCAATCTTGTCGATCTCGTCGATGAAGACGATGCCATGCTGCTCCACCGCTTCCAGGGCGCGGCCCTTGAGGTCTTCTTCATTGACCAGGCGCGCGGCTTCCTCGTCGCGGATCAGCTTCATCGCCTCGGTGACTTTCATCTTGCGGGTCTTGCGCTTGCCCTTGCCCATGTTGGAGAAGAGGTTCTGCAACTGGCTGGTCATTTCCTCCATGCCGGGCGGCGCCATGATTTCCACGCCTGCCGGAACGTCGGCGACCTCGATGTCGATTTCCTTGTCGTCCAACTGGCCTTCGCGCAGGCGCTTGCGGAACAGTTGGCGGGTATTGGAGTCCTCGCGCGGCGGCTCGTCACCGAAGCCCGCGGTGCGTGCCGGCGGCAGCAGGGCATCGAGAATGCGCTCCTCGGCGGCGTCCTCGGCGCGGTATTTGACCTTCTGAATCTCCTGCTCGCGGAGCATCTTGATCGCCGCGTCGGCGAGGTCGCGGATGATCGACTCGACATCGCGGCCGACATAACCGACCTCGGTGAACTTGGTCGCCTCGACCTTGATGAAGGGCGCGTTGGCCAGTTTGGCCAGGCGTCGGGCGATCTCGGTCTTGCCGACGCCGGTCGGGCCGATCATCAGGATGTTCTTCGGCGTCACCTCGACGCGCAGCTCGGCGGGCAACTGCATGCGCCGCCAGCGGTTGCGCAGGGCGATGGCGACGGCGCGCTTGGCGTCGTCCTGGCCGATGATGTGGCGGTTGAGTTCGTGGACGATCTCGCGGGGCGTCATGGACATACGGTTACTCCGGAGGGACGGCGGCTCAGACCGCGCTGTCCTGCTCCTCGATGGTGAGATTCTGGTTGGTGAACACGCAGATCGACCCGGCGATGTTCAAGGCGCTTTCGGTGATCTCGCGGGCAGACAGTTCGGTGTGCTTCAGCAGCGCCATGGCCGCGGCCTGGGCGAAGCCGCCGCCGGAGCCCATGGCGATCAGGCCCTGCTCGGGTTCGACCACGTCGCCGTTGCCGGTGATGATCAGTGAGGCATCCTTGTTGGCCACTGCCAGCATGGCTTCCAGGCGGCTCAGGGAACGGTCGGTACGCCAGTCCTTGGCCAGCTCGACGGCGGCGCGGACCAGATGCCCCTGGTGTTTCTCCAGTTGCTGTTCGAAGCGCTCGAACAGCGTGAAGGCATCGGCGGTGGCGCCGGCGAAGCCGGCCAGCACCTCGCCGTGATACAGCCGGCGGACCTTCTTCGCGTTGCCTTTCATGACGGTGTTGCCAAGGGATACCTGGCCGTCGCCGCCCATGACGACTTTGCCGTTGCGGCGGACTGAAACGATAGTGGTCAAGGGGGAGTTCTCCACACAGCGGGGCGTTTTGCCCGAATGCGGAGACATATGGGGATGAAGGCAGCGCCCTTCAAGTTATCGGCGACGGATGTACGCCAAAGGTCGCAAGGGGAGTGCCGCCGGCTGGATCGGCGGCGGTGGCGGAGGCCCGCTATGGCGGGCCTCCGCGGCCGATCGATCAGCGGTTCTGGCGCTGCTGTAACAGCAGATTGCTGAAGCCGCCGGCGGCCAGTTGTTTCTGCGCCGCGGAGACCTGGGCGCGGTCGCTGAACGGGCCGACCATCACCCGGTACCAGGTCTCGTCGCGCACCGCGCCGGATTCCACCCGCGCGCTCTGGCCGAGGAGAATGACCTGGGCGCGCACGCGGTCGGCGTCGGCCTGCTTGCGGAACGAGCCGGCCTGCAGGAAGAACTGGGTCGCGGCCACCGCTGGCGGGGCGATCGGCTTGCTCGCCGGTGCCGCTGGCGGCGTGGCGGCCTTGGCCTGACTGGCGGCCGGAGGCTGCTGGGGATGCTGCGCCGCGGGTACCTGCTGCGCCTGCTGAGCTTGTTGCGCCGGCTGTGCCGCCTGCGGCGTGGCGGCTGGCGTGGCCGGCTTGACCACCGCCGGCGGCGGCGGAGTCAGGCCATTGAGCGCCGCCTGGGCGCGCACGGCGTCGATCTTCGCCGCTTCCTCCGGGGTCGAGACCACGGTCGGCGTCTGCGGCGCTTGCGGTTTTTCCGGTACGGCTTCCGGCGGCACCACCACTTCCGAGCCCGGCAGCAGGGTGTAGAAGTCGTACTTCGGTTTCACCGCGATGGCCGACTGCGGCTGCGCCGGCGCGCCGGGCTTGGCGCCCTGGGCGACGCCGGCCTTCTGCTGCTCCGGCTTCTCCCGGCGCACTTCATTACGGCCGGGCTCGAGCTTCATCAGGAACACGATGAAGCCGCCGATGGCCAGGCCGGCGACCAGCCAGACCCAGCCGGGGATCGAGCTTTTCTTGGCCGGGGCCTGGTAGCGGCTGGCGCCGCGCTTGGGAGCAGGTTTCTTCTTCGCCATGGACGATTACATGCGCTCGAGAGTTTCCAGGCCCAGCAGCTCCAGGCCCTGCTTGAGAGTACGCCCGGTGAGGGCGGCCAGTTTCAGACGGCTCTCCTGCTGCTGCGGGGTTTCCGCGGCGAGGATCGGGCAGTTCTCGTAGAAGCTGGAGAACAAGCCCGCCAGTTCATAGAGATAAGCACACAACAGGTGCGGCACGCCCTTCTGCGCGACGCTGTTGAGCAGGTCGCCGAACTGCGCCAGTTGCGCGGCCAGGGCCTGCTCCTGCGGCGCGTCGAGGGCGATCTGCCCGCTGACTTCGTCGAAGCCCTTGCCCAGCTTGCGGAAGACGCTGGCCACGCGGGTGTAGGCGTAGAGCAGGTAGGGCGCGGTGTTGCCTTCGAAGCTGAGCATCTGCTCGAAGTTGAAGCTGTAGTCGCTGGTGCGGTGCTTGGACAGGTCGGCGTACTTCACCGCGCCGATGCCCACGGCGTGGCCGATGTGGCGCAGCTCGTCCTCGCCCAGCTCGGGGTTCTTCGCCTTGACCAGGGCGTAGGCGCGCTCTTCGGCCTCGTTGAGCAGGTCGATCAGCTTCACGGTGCCGCCGTCACGGGTCTTGAACGGCTTGCCGTCGGCGCCGTTCATGGTGCCGAAGCCCATGTGCTCCATCTCGAAACCGGCCGGGACGAAGCCGGCCAGGCGCGCGGCGGCGAAGACCATCTGGAAGTGCAGGGCCTGGCGCTGGTCGACGAAGTACAGCGCGCGGTCGGCCTTGAGCACGCCGCTGCGGTAGCGGGTGGCGGCCAGGTCGGTGGTGGCGTAGAGATAACCGCCGCCGGCCTTCTGCACGATCAGCGGCAGCGGGTTGCCCTCGGCATTCTTGAACTCATCCATGAACACGCACAGGGCGCCGTCGCTCTCGGTCAGCAAGCCCTTGGCGCGCAGGTCGGCGACCACCTGGGGGAGGTCGTCGTTGTAGGCGCTCTCGCCTTTGACGTCGGCCATGGTCAGCTTGACGCCGAGACGGTCGTAGACGGCCTGGCAGTGGCTCAGGGAAATGTCGTTGAAGCGGTTCCACAGGCGCAGGCAGTCGGCATCGCCGGCCTGCAACTGGACCACCAGCTCGCGGGCGCGGTCGGCGAACTCCGGCGACTCGTCGAAACGCTTCTTGGCGGCGCGGTAGAAGGACTCCAGGTCGGACAGCTCGGCATCGCTGTCCACCGGCTGCTCCTGCATGTAGGCCAGCAGCATGCCGAACTGGGTGCCCCAGTCGCCGACATGGTTCTGCCGGATCACGCTGTCGCCGAGGAACTCCAGGACGCGCGCGACGGCGTCGCCGATGATGGTCGAGCGCAGGTGGCCGACGTGCATTTCCTTGGCCAGGTTCGGCGCCGACAGGTCGACCACCACGCGCTGGGCCGGGCCGGCCTTGCGCACGCCGAGGCGGGCGTCGGACAGGGCGGCGTCGAGGCTGCCGGCCAGCCAGGCCTGGTTCTGGAAGAAGTTGAGGAAACCGGGGCCGGCGATTTCCACCTTGGCTACCTGGGCGTCCGCCGGCAGCGCGGCGACCAGCTTGGTCGCCAGGTCGCGCGGCTTCATGCCGGCCGGCTTGGCCAGCATCATGGCGATGTTGCTGGCGTAGTCGCCGTGGGAACGATCCTTGGTGGTTTCCACCTGGATGTCCGGGCTCAGTCCGGCGGGCAGGGTGCCGTCCCCGGCAAGGGCGACGAGGGCGTGCTGGATCAGCTGGCGGATGGTGTCTTTCATGGTTTTCTCCGTGCTCGCGCGCGACTCGGGGCGGCGACCGCATATCTGGCTCAGAACCGCGCATTATCGGTGTCTGAAGGAAAAGCTACAAGCAAGGCGCCGTGTCGGCCCTGACCTCGGGCAGGGGCTGTTCGGATCGCGCCGTGCCGGGTTCAGAACAGATCGATCGGATCGACGTCCAGCGACCAGCGCACCTGACGTCCGCCGGGCATGCCTTCGAGCACCTGCAGCCAGGGCGTCAGCAGGCGGTGCAGCGGCGCGCGGGCGCTGCTCATCAGCAGCAACTGGGCGCGGAAGCGGCCGGCGCGGCGTTCCATCGGCGCCGGCACCGGGCCGAGCAGCTCGACGTCGCTGCCCAGCTGCGCTTGCAGGTGCTCGGCCTCGGCGCAGGCGTCATCGAGGAACCCTTCGGCCTGACCCGGCTTGTGCGCCTCGGCGCGCAGCAGCGCCAGGTGGCTGAAGGGCGGCAGGCCGGCGGCGCGGCGTTCGGACAGGGCCTGCTCGGCGAAGGCGAAGTAACCCTGCTCGGTGAGTTGCACCAGTAGCGGGTGATCGGCCAGGTGGGTCTGGATCAGCACCCGCCCCGGTTCCTCGGCGCGTCCGGCGCGTCCGGCGACCTGGACGATCTGCTGGGCCATGCGCTCGCTGGCGCGGAAATCGGCGGAGAACAGCCCGCCATCGGCATCGAGAATGGCCACCAGGGTCACCCGCGGGAAGTGGTGGCCCTTGGCGAGCATCTGGGTGCCGACGAGGATGCACGGCTCACCCTTGTTGATGGTGGCGAACAGGTCGCGCATGGCGTGTTTGCGCGCCGTGCTGTCGCGGTCGATGCGCAGCACCGGGTAGTCGGGGAAAAGGATGCGCAGGCGCTCCTCGGCGCGCTCGGTGCCGGCGCCCACCGGGCGCAGGTCGAGCTTGGCGCACTTGGGGCACTGGCGTGGCGGGCGCTCGCGGTGGTCGCAGTGGTGGCAGCGCAGTTCGCCGGAGCCCTGGTGCAGGGTCATGCGCGCATCGCAGCGCGGGCATTGGCTGATCCAGCCGCAGTCGTGGCACAGCAGGGTCGGGGCGAAGCCTCGGCGGTTCAGGTAGACCAGCACCTGCTGGCCGGCGCCGAGGGTTTCACCGATGGCCCGTTGCAGTGGCATCGACAGGCCGCTGTCCAGCGGCAGGCTCTTCACGTCCAGGCGCTGGAACTTCGGCTGCTGGGCGCCGCCGGCCCGCTGGGTCAGGCGCAGCAGGCCATAGCGGCCGCTGGCGGCATTGTGCAGGCTTTCCAGGGAGGGCGTGGCCGAGCCGAGCAGGATCGGCACCTGCTCCAGGCGCGCGCGCACCAGGGCCAGGTCGCGGGCGTGGTAGCGCAGGCCTTCCTGCTGTTTATAGGAGGCGTCGTGCTCCTCGTCGATGATGATCAGCCCCGGCTGCTTCAGCGGCGTGAAGAGCGCCGAACGGGTGCCGATGACGATATCCGCCTCGCCGTCGCGCGCCGCCAGCCAGGCGTCCAGGCGCTCGCGGTCGGTCAGCGCCGAGTGCAGCAGGGCGATGCGCGCGTTGAAGCGGCGCTCGAAGCGGCTCAGGGTCTGCGGGCCGAGGTTGATCTCGGGGATCAGCACCAACGCCTGCTTGCCGGCCTCCAGGGTCTCGCGGATCAGTTGCAGGTAGACCTCGGTCTTGCCGCTGCCGGTGACCCCGGCCAACAGGTAGCTGTGGAAACCGCCGAAGCCGGCGCGCACCGCTTCGAAGGCGGCGCGCTGCTCGGCGTTGAGCGGCAGCTCGGCCTGTGCCAGCCAGCCGCCATGGTGTTCCGGGGCGACGTGACGGCGGACTTCCTGGCTGGCCAGGCCCTTTTCCGTCAGCAGGTCGAGGCTGTCCTTGTTGATGCCCAATTGCCCGAGCAGTTCGTGGAGCACGCCGTGGGGATGTTGCTGCAGGATCTGCAGGGCCTGGCGCTGCCGTGGCGCGCGGGCCAGGCGCGGGTCGTCGAGCTGCGCGGCGGGCGCCGCCAGCCAGAAGCGCTGCTGGCGCACCTCGGCCGGCTCGCCCTGGCGCAGCAGGTTGGGCAGCGCCCAGGACAGGGTGTCGCCCAGGCTGTGCTGGTAGTACTGCGCGGTCCAGCGGCACATTTCCAGCAGATGCGCCGGCAGCGGAGGCTCGCGGTCGAGCACTTCCAGCGCCGGGCGCAGCTTGTCCGCCGGGACTTCCGAGTGCTCCACCTTGTCCAGCAGCACGCCGATCACCTCGCGGCGGCCGAAGGGCACGCGCAGGCGCACGCCGAGCGCCAGGCGCTGCGGGTCGATCCCGCGCGGCGGCAGGTAGTCGAACAGGCGGCGCAGCGGCGAGGGCAGGGCGAGGCGCAGGATGCTGGCTTGGGGCACGCGGCAGTTTCCGAGGCGGCGGGAGGCGGCGATCTTAGCACTACCGGTCGCGGCGACGGTCGGTCGAGGGGCCGACTTGCGTTGCCGGGCTGCTCTGGTATGATCCACGCCCTTAATTTGCGTGCGGTGCCCGGTAAAAGATCCCGCCCGCGGTCCTCGATGACCGTGGCTCGGCTTCTGACAGAGACTGGGTGGCGGCACCCCTACCTGAGGAAACCAAGATGAAACCGGAAATCCATCCCGCGTACGAAGAAATCGAAGCCACTTGCAGCTGCGGCAACGTGATCAAGACCCGTTCGACCCTGTGCAAGAGCATCCACCTGGACGTCTGCTCCGAGTGCCACCCGTTCTACACCGGCAAGCAGAAAGTCGTTGATACCGGTGGCCGTATCGACCGCTTCAACCAGCGCTTCGCTATGTTCGGCGGCAAGAAGTAAGAGCGATTTCCGGAAAAGCCCGCATGGCGTTTCCCGATCTGCTGAAAAAGGCGTCCCTCTGGGGCGCCTTTTTTATGGGCGCGATTTGTTGCGCCGGCCCGACCCTGGCCGCCTGCCCGGCGCCGGCAGCGACAATGCCGGTGCAGGTCGCGCGGGTGGTCGATGGCGACACCCTGAAGCTCGGCGACGGCCGCAGCGTGCGCCTGATCGGCGTCAACGCGCCGGAGCTGGCGCATGGCGGGCGGACCACCGAGCCCTTCGCCGAGGCGGCGCGGCAACGCCTGCAGGCGCTGGTGGCGGCGAACGACGGCGAACTCACGCTGCTCCCCGGACGGCAGGGCAAGGATCACTACGGTCGGACCCTGGCGCATCTGTTCGATCGCCAGGGCAACAACATCGAAGCGCAGTTGCTGGCCGAGGGCCTGGGTTACCTGGTCGCGGTGGCGCCCAATACCGAGCTGACCGCCTGCCAGCAGGCGGCCGAGCGCCAGGCCCGTTCGGCGGGCCGCGGCCTGTGGAAAGCCTCGCCCGTGATCGATGCGCAGGCCCTGCGCGACAGTGGCTTCGCGGTGATCCGCGGGCGGGTCGCCGAGGTCCAGCGCAATCGTGGCGGCCTGTGGATAGAATTGGACGGGCCGCTGGTGTTGCGCATCGAGCCGCGCCTGCTGTCGGCTTTCGCCCGAGCTAACCTGAATGTACAAAAGGGCCAGCGCCTGGAGGCGCGCGGCTGGGTCATCGACCGCGCCAAGCGCGGCGCGGTGGAGCCCGGACAGGCGCGCTGGATGCTGCCCATCACCGACCCGGCCATGCTGGAGCTGTTGCCATGATGCCAAGGATGCTGTTGTTGACCTGTCTTCTCGCGCTGTTCGGCGCGCTGAGCGGCTGTGCGGTCAACCCTGCCACCGGCGAGACCGATTTCGTCACCATGAGCGAGCAGGATGAACTCGCCCTTGGCCGGCAGGCCAGCCAGGACGTCGCCAAGCAGTACCCGCGCTATGCCGACGAGAAGCTCCAGGCCTATGTGCAGCAGGTCGGTGAGCGTGTCGCGCGGGTTGGCGACCGGCCCACGCTGCAGTACCACTTCACCGTCGTCGACACCCCGGACATCAACGCCTTCGCCTTGCCCGGCGGCTACATCTATGTGCACCGCGGATTGCTCGCCTACCTCAACTCCGAGGCCGAGCTGGCTGCCGTGCTCGGCCATGAGATCGGCCATGTCACCGCCCGCCACAGCGTTCGCCAGCAGAGCCAGGCCAGCGCCTGGGGCGTCCTCGGCGCCGCCGTGTCCATCGGCACTGGCGTGAGCGCCGCCGGCGACCTGACCAATGTCCTCGGCACCGCCATGGTGCGTGGCTACGGCCGCGACATGGAACTGCAGGCCGATGGCCTGGGGGCCAAGTACCTGGCCCGCGCCGGTTACGACCCGACGGCGATGATCCAGGTGGTGCGGATACTGAAGAACCAGGAAGACTTCGCCCGCGAGCAGGCGCAGAAGAATGGCCAGGCGGTGCAGCCGGTGGGATACCACGGTCTGTTCGACACGCACCCGGATAACGACCAGCGCCTGCAGCAGGTAATCGGCCCGGCCAAGGCCTTGGCCAACGGGCAGCAGGAGACCGACCGCGAGCGCTACCTCAAGGCCATCGATGGCATGCCCTTCGGCGATTCCGCGGACACCGGCATCCGTCGCGGGCAGCATTTCTATCATGGCGAACTGAACTTCACCCTGACTTATCCGCCCGGCTGGGGCCTGCTCAACCAGCCCAGCGCGCTGATCGGTTATCCCCAGGACCAGCAGGCCTTCATCGGCATGAAGTTGATACCGCGCGAGGGCCAGCTCACCCCCCTGGAATACCTGCGCAAGGGCGCCGGCGGGCGTCTGGCCGGCGAGGAGACGTTCCAGCAGGCCGGCCTCGATGGCGCCACCGCGGTGGTTCCCGGCTCGCCGGCACGGCGGGTGGCGCTGATCTACCAGGGCAAGGCGGCCTACCTCTTCGTTGGTGCGATCAAAGGTCGCGGCTCACTGGAAACCCGCGACGCCGATTTCCTCAGCGTCATCCACAGTTTCCGCCCGCTGCGCGCCGACGAACGCAAGCTCGCCGAACCGGTGCGCCTGGCGCTGGTTCAGGTCCAGGCCGGGCAGAGCGTCGAACAGCTGGCAAAGGGCGGAAACGGGCCGGAATCCGATGCGATTTCTCGTATACGATTGCTCAATGATTTGTATCCAAGCGGTCAGCCAAAGGCCGGCGACTGGTTGAAAATCGTGCGTTAGGAGCATTGACACAGAGGGCCTCCGGCGATCTTGGCAGGCGGGTTCTTCCCGCGTATGCTCGGTCGCCCGTCTGTCCAACAAGCAATAAAGCGGAAGTGCCAAAAATGTCTGATCTCAAGACCGCTGCCCTCGAATATCACGCGCAACCCCGCCCCGGGAAACTCAGTGTCGAGCTGACCAAGCCGACCGTCACCGCCCGCGACCTGTCGCTGGCCTACAGCCCGGGCGTGGCCGAGCCGGTCCGCGAGATCGCCCGTGATCCGGAGCTGGCCTTCAAGTACACCGGCAAGGGCAACCTGGTGGCAGTGATCTCCGACGGCACCGCCATCCTTGGCCTCGGCAACCTCGGCCCGCTGGCCTCCAAGCCGGTGATGGAAGGCAAGGGCGTGCTGTTCAAGCGCTTCGCCGGCATCGACGTATTCGACATCGAAGTCGACGCCGAGAGCCCGCAGGCCTTCATCGACACCGTCAAGCGCATCTCCATCACCTTCGGTGGCATCAACCTGGAAGATATCAAGGCACCCGAGTGCTTCGAGATCGAGCGTGCGCTGATCGAACAGTGTGACATCCCGGTGTTCCACGACGACCAGCACGGCACTGCCATCGTCACCGCCGCCGGCATGCTCAACGCCCTGGAAATCGCCGGCAAGTCGCTCGAGGAGGCGAAGATCGTCTGCCTCGGCGCCGGTGCCGCGGCCATCTCCTGCATGAAGCTGCTGGTCAGCGTCGGCGCCAAGGTCGAGAACATCTACATGGTCGACCGCCAGGGCGTGATCCACGCTGGCCGCACCGACCTCAACCAGTACAAGGCGGTATTCGCCACCGAGACCGACAAGCGCACCCTGGATGACGCCCTGGAAGGCGCCGACGTCTTCGTCGGCCTGTCCGGCGCCAACCTGCTGAGCGCCGAAGGCCTCAAACGCATGGCGCCGAACCCGATCGTCTTCGCCTGCTCCAACCCGGACCCGGAGATCCAGCCGGAACTGGCCCACGCCACCCGCAATGACGTGATCATGGCCACCGGTCGTTCGGACTACCCGAACCAGGTGAACAACGTGCTCGGCTTCCCCTTCATCTTCCGCGGTGCCCTGGATGTGCGCGCCACCCGCATCAACGAAGAAATGAAGATCGCCGCCGCCTACGCCCTGCGCGACCTGGCCAAGCAGCCGGTACCGAAGGATGTCTGCGACGCCTACGGTGTGGCCTCCCTGGAATTCGGCCGTGAGTACATCATTCCGAAACCGATGGACAAGCGCCTGATCACCGTCGTCTCCGATGCCGTGGCCAAGGCCGCCATCGAGACCGGCGTGGCGACCCTGCCGTACCCGAAACACTATCCGCTGCAATCGGTGGAAGACGTGTTCAAGGGCTGATCCAGGCCCTGCAGGAAAACCCCGCTTCGGCGGGGTTTTTCGTTTCTGCGGCGGCGCCCGCCAACGCGGGCAGGGGCAGCGTTGTCGGGACTATGCTGTAGGAAGGCGCCGTTTGTTCATTCGCCACGGCGCCCCACCGGCCAGGCCGGGGAGGCGTGCCATGCTCGCGCTGATTCGCCGCTGCGCTCTGTTCCTGCTGCTGTTCGCGGGCGGGGCGATGGCGGCCCCGGCAGCGGTGGTGCTGACGGTGGACGGCGCCATTGGCCCGGCCACCTCCGACTATGTGGTGCGCGGTATCGCGCGGGCGGCGGAGGAAGGCGCGCCGCTGCTGGTGCTGCGCATGGACACCCCCGGCGGCCTGGACACCTCGATGCGCGAGATCGTCAAGGCGATCCTTCTCAGCCCGGTGCCCGTGGTCGGTTACGTGGCGCCCGGCGGCGCCCGCGCGGCCAGTGCCGGTACCTACATCCTGTATGCCTGCCATGTCGCGGCCATGGCGCCGGGGACCAACCTGGGCGCGGCCACGCCCATCGAGATCGGCGGCATGCCGGGAGCCCCGTCGGAGCCGCCTGACAAGTCGGGGAAAAAGGCCGCGGCTAGCGAGGCGGACACCCTCAAGCGCAAGCAGGTCAACGACGCCGCCGCCTACATTCGCGGTCTCGCCCAGTTGCGTGGGCGCAACGCCGAGTGGGCCGAGCGTGCGGTGCGCGAGGCGGTCAGCCTGTCCGCCGAGGAAGCGCTGAAGCTGAAGGTCATCGACCTGCAGGCCGCCGACCTGGAGCAGTTGCTGCGCGCCGTGGACGGGCGCAAGGTCACCCTGGTCGGGCATGACGCGTCCCTGCACAGCGCCGGCGCCGGCTGGGTCGAACGCGGCGCCGACTGGCGCACCCGCGTGCTGGCGGTGATCACCGATCCGAGTGTCGCGCTGCTGCTGATGATGATCGGCGTCTACGGGCTGATCTTCGAGTTCGCCAACCCCGGCTTGGCGCTGCCCGGCGTGCTCGGCGGCATCTGCCTGCTGCTCGGGCTTTATGCCCTGCAATTGCTGCCGGTGAATTTCGCCGGGGTCGGGCTGATTCTCCTCGGCCTGGTGTTCATGATCGCCGAAGCCTTCGTGCCGAGCTTCGGCAGCCTGGGGATCGGCGGGGTGGTGGCCTTCATCATTGGCGGCCTGATCCTGCTCGACACCGATGCACCGGGTTTCGGCATCCCGCTGGCGCTGATCGTCGGCGTGGCGACGGTCAGCGCCCTGTTCATCAGCGGCATGCTTGGCGTGGCGCTGAGGGCGCGGCGCCGCCAGGTGGTCAGCGGCGCGGCGGGGTTGGTGGGCAGCCAGGCGACCCTCTATGGGGTGGCCGGGGACGACGCCCACGCCGGTTGGGTCGAATTGCAGGGCGAACAGTGGCAAGTGCGTTCGGCGCAAGCGTTGAAGAATGGCCAGCGCGTTCGCGTGCTGGCGCGTAACGGCCTGTGCCTGGAGGTGACGGCCGACGACGAGACGGGAGGTGCGTGATGGGTGTTCCCTTCGGACTGCTGGTGGCGCTGATCCTGCTGTTGATGCTGGTGCTCAGCTCCTTCCGAATCCTCCGCGAATACGAGCGCGGGGTGGTGTTCCAGCTCGGGCGCTTCTGGAAGGTCAAGGGGCCCGGGCTGGTGCTGGTGCTCCCGGTGGTGCAGCAAATGGTCCGCGTCGGCTTGCGCACCGTGGTGCTCGATGTGCCGCCACAGGACGTGATTTCCCGCGACAACGTCTCGGTGAAGGTCAATGCGGTGCTCTACTTCCGCGTGCTCGACCCGCAGAAGGCGATCATCCAGGTGGAGAACTTCCTCGCCGCCACCAGCCAGTTGGCCCAGACCACCCTGCGCGCGGTGCTGGGCAAGCATGAGCTGGACGAGATGCTCGCCGAGCGCGAGCGGCTGAACCTGGACATCCAGAAGGTGCTGGACGCACAGACCGACGCCTGGGGCATCAAGGTGGCGAATGTCGAGATCAAGCACGTCGACCTCAACGAGTCGATGATCCGCGCCATCGCCCGCCAGGCCGAGGCCGAGCGCGAACGGCGGGCCAAGGTGATCCATGCCGAAGGCGAGCTGCAAGCCTCGGAGAAACTGATGCAGGCCGCGGAAATGCTCGGTCGCCAGGCCGGCGCCATGCAACTGCGCTACATGCAGACACTGAGCGCCATCGCCGGCGACAAGAACTCCACCATCGTCTTCCCCATGCCCATCGAGCTGCTCAAGGGCCTGTTCACAAAAAATGGGGATGCCGACGGCCGTTGAACCGCCTGCCGAGAGCCTGGGCACTCCAGATGGCGATTGCTTTTGTCGAATGGCGAATTTGATACAGTCGCGGCAGGATGCATTCAGAAAATACCTACAATGCCCCCCATTGCCGGCCCGTCAGCGCATGGGGCGCGGCTGAGGAGACTTATGCCGCTGCGCGCCTTACTGCTTGCCCTGTGCCTGCCGCTGCCGCTCTGCGCCCTGGCCGATGAGCCGCTGCAGTTGGTGGCCGACCGCTGGCCGCCCTACGCCGATGCGCAAATGCCCGGGCGCGGGCTGGCGGTGCATTTCGTCAGTGTCGCCCTGACCCGCGCCGGCTACGCCATCAGCTACGCCGAGGTGCCCTGGCCGCGAGCCCTGCATGGGGTGCGCACGGGCGAATACGATGTTGTGGTGGACGCCTGGTACAGCGACGAGCGCGCCACCTATGGCGAGTTCTCCGAGCCCTATCTGAACAACCGTCTGCGGCTGATCAAGCGCACGGGCTCGCCGATCGCCTTCGAACGCCTTAGCGATCTGTATCCCTATCCGCTTGCCGTGGTTCGCGGATACAGCTATTCGGCGGAGCTGGAAAGCGATCGGCGGGTGCAGAAGGTGCCGGTGCTGACCTTCGGCAACGCCGCCGCCATGGTCGCCGCCGGCCGAGTCGAGCTGACCCTGGAAGATGAGCTGACCGCCCGCTACCTGCTGAACCGCGAGCTGCGAGAACTGCGCGACAAGCTGGAGTTCCTGCCCAAGCCGCTGTCCGAGAATCCCCTGCACATCCTGGTCAGCCGCGCCAATCCGCATCACGCGGAGATAGTCGCGGCATTCAACCGCGAGCTGGCGCAGATGCGCGCCGACGGCAGCTATGACGCCTTCATGAGTGTCGCGGCGCCCTGAACCACTGCTTGACGGTGGTGGCGCTCAGGCGGCCTCTTCCTGCTCGATGCCGATTTCCTTGCGCAGCAGGTGGGCGGCCAGGCTGCGCAACGGTGCCAGTTCCCGGCAGATCAGCGCCAACTGACTGAGCACCAGCCGGTGCGGGTCTTCCAGTTCCTCGGGAAGCTGTTCCAGGCGTTTGGCCAGGTCTTCCTCGATATCGCTGTGGACCTCCACCGGGCGCCGCTCCGTCAGGCGCCTGGCGATATCGTCGAGGCTGTCGCTCAGGTAGTTGGCGGCCTCGCCGATCAGCGCGTTGCTCGGCGCCTGCGGCAGCAGGTCGCGGTGCGCGCCGAGGGCCGATAGGTAGCTGAGCAGGGTGTGCGAGAGCACCAGGAAGCGGAAGCCGATCTCCGCGTCCTTACGGAAGTGGCCGGGCTCCATGAGCATGTTCGACAGCGTCGTCGAGAGGGTCGCGTCGGCGTTGTGCGCGTTGCGCCGCGCGGTGCGGTAGAGCAGGTCGTCGCGCTTGCCGGTGGCGTATTGCTGCATGATCTCGCGCAGGTAGCGGCCGTTGCAGGCGATGGTGTTGCCGACCAGGCGGTGCAGGCGCCGGCCCTGCCAGTCGGGCAGCACCAGGAACACCGCGAGGCCGGCGATGAGAGCGCCGACCAGGGTGTCGAACAGGCGCGGCAGGATCAGCCCGTAGCCGTTGCCGACCTGGTTGAAGCAGAGCAGCACCAGCAGGGTGATGGCGGCGGTGGCCAGGGTGTAGCGGGTGCTGCGGCTGGCGAAGAAGACCACGCCGGCGACCACGGCCAGCAGCGACTGGATCAGCGGGTTGGGGAACAGGTCGATCAGCGCCCAGCCAGCCACCAGGCCGATCAGGGTGCCGATGATCCGCTGGACCAGGCGGATGCGCGTGGCGCCGTAGTTCGGCTGGCAGACGAACACCGTGGTGAGCAGGATCCAGTAGCCCTGGGTCGGGTGGATCAGGTGCAGCACGCCATAGCCGGCGGCCAGGGTCAGGCCCAGGCGCAGGGCATGGCGGAACAGCAGCGAGGTCGGCGTGAGCTGCTGGCGCAGGCGATCCAGGGCGTCGCGCAGGGAGCGCGGCGAGCGGTCGAGCAGGCTGCTGTCCTGTTCCTCGGCAAGGGCGTCGGGGTTGCTCGCGCCGCTCAGCTTCTGGTCGAGGGTGGCGAGGTTGGCGGCCAGGGCGCCGAGCGAGCGCAGCAGCCCGCGCCAGGCCGGATTGCCCTGTTGGCGCAGGTACTCCAGGGACGCCTGCAGGTCGGCCAGGGCCTGTTCGCTGTCGTTGTAGTCGAACGGTTGGCGCAGGCGTATGGCCCGCGCCAGGGCCCGGCAGGCCTTGCCCTGTTGGTTGAGCAGACGCTGGCAGCGGAACAGCACGTCGCTGTGGAAGAAGGCTTCGGCCAGGCGGTTGTAGGGGTAGTGCGACGAACTGGCGCGCTCGTGGACGTCCTGGGCGATGAAGTAGAGCTTCAGGTAGCGGCTCAGCTTGGGCCCCGGACGGCCATGGCTGAGGCGGCTGAGGATGGTTTCCTTGGCCTTGTTCAGCGCCACCACCAGCTTGCCGTTCTGCCGTGCCAGGGCCAGGCGCCGCCCCTCCACGTCGAGCTGGCGCAGCGGCTCGAAGAGCGTCGACTTGATCTTCAGGTACTCGCCCAGTTCGAGGTACAGGTGCGCCAGCATCTGTTGCACCGGCTGGTTGGCGAAGATGGCGTTCCACAGCACCGAAAGCGCGCCGTACCAGGCCGCGCCGGTCACCAGCAGCAGGGGTTCGCGCCAGAGGTCGGCGGACGCGCCGCCGCGCTGGTCGACGCCGATCATGGTGTAGATCGACAGGATCAGGGTGGCCGAGGCGATCGCCGCGTAGCGCTCGCCGAGGGCGCCGAGCAGGGTCATGCCGAAGGCCGACAGGGCCAGCCCGGTGACGAACAGCCAGGGGTAGGGGAACAGCAGCTCCACCGCCAGGGAGGCGATGCAGAAACACACCAGGGTCGCCAGCAGCGCCTGTAGGCGGCCCAGCCAGTGGTCGTCGGTCTCCGCCAGGGCGCTGGCGATGACGCCGAGGAACAGCGGGATGACGAACTCGGTCCGGCCAAGCAGCCAGCAGGCCGCCATGGCCCCGGCCAGGGCGATGAACACCCGCAGGCTGTAGGCGAACTTGTCCAGCGCCCAGAGGCGCCGCAGGGTTTCCAACAACGGGGAGGAGGGCATGCGAATCAGGGACTTCCGATTGTCTGCGGACCAGACTAGCGGATCGCCCGCCGCCCGGCTATCGCGGCGCGCGGCGCATGGAGGTCCGCGCGTGACGGCCGCGCCCTTGGACGGGCGCGGCGCGCCTCAGAGAATCCGCACCTTGAACGCGCGGCCCTTGATCCTGCCTTCCTGCAGGCGCTTGAGCGCCGCCTTGGCGAGATCGCGCTGCACGGCGACGAAGGCCTGGAAGTCGAAGATGGCGATCTTGCCCACCGCGCCGCCCGGCAACCCGGCGTCGCCGGTGAGGGCGCCGAGAATGTCGCCGGGGCGCAGCTTGTCCTTGCGCCCGCCGGCGATGCACAGCGTGGTCATCGGCGGCAGCAGCGGGGCCGGATTGGCCTTGAGGAAGTCGATGCGCTCCCAGCTCAGCGGCGCGCCCTGCATGTCCTCAATGGCCTGCGCGCGGCTGGCCTCGGCTGGCGCCACCAGGGACAGCGCCAGGCCCTTCTCGCCGGCGCGACCGCTGCGGCCGATGCGGTGTACGTGGACCTGCGCGTCGCGCGATAGCTCGACGTTGATCACCGCTTCCAGGGCTTCGATATCCAGGCCGCGAGCGGCCACGTCGGTGGCCACCAGCACGCTGCAACTGCGGTTGGCGAACATCGCCAGCACCTGGTCGCGCTCGCGCTGCTCCAGGTCGCCGTGCAGGGCCAGGGCGGAAATCTTCTGCGCTTCCAGCAGCGTCGCCAGTTCCTGGCATTGCTGGCGGGTGTGACAGAAGGCCACGCAGGATTGCGGGCGGAAGTGCTGCAACAGGCGCACCACGGCATCCAGGCGTTGGCGCGGTTCGATCTCGTAGAAGTGCTGCTCGATCTGGCTGTCGTCGTGCAGCGCCTCTACCTCGACGCGCTGCGGGTCGCGCAGGAACTTCGCCGCCAATTGCTCGATGCCGGCCGGGTAGGTGGCGGAGAACAGCAGGCTCTGCCGCCGCGCCGGCAGTTGGCCGATGATGTCGGCGATGCTGTCGTAGAAGCCCATGTCGAGCATGCGGTCGGCCTCATCGAGCACCAGGGTGTTCAAGCCGTCGAGCTTCAGCGTGCCCTTGCGCAAATGCTCCTGCACTCGGCCGGGAGTGCCGACCACCACATGGGCGCCGTGCTCCAGGGAACCGATCTGCGGGCCGAAGGGCACGCCGCCACAGAGGGTCAGCACCTTGATGTTGTCGGCGGCGCGGGCCAGGCGGCGAATTTCCTTGGCCACCTGGTCGGCCAGCTCGCGGGTCGGACACAGCACCAGCGCCTGGCAACCGAAGTAGCGAGGGTTGAGCGGGCTGAGCAGTGCGATGCCGAAGGCCGCCGTCTTGCCGCTGCCCGTCTTGGCCTGGGCGATCAGGTCGCGGCCCTTGAGCATGATCGGCAGGCTGGCGGCCTGGATCGGGGTCATCTCGCGGTAACCGAGGGCATCGAGGTTGGCCAGGAGATCGGCGGAAAGGGGCAGGCTGGAGAAAGCGGTGGAGGTCACGAAGGAAAAACCCGACAGGCGTATGGTCGCGCAGTGTAGCAGGCTTGCTTCGACGACTCTGCGTTGAACCGGCGCAGGCCGCATGGGCACTGGGGCTGGCGCCCACTCGTCCGAAATTCGCGGGCTTCGCGATAGTGGATTTTTATACAGATTCGCTTTCCGCAGATTTTTGTCGTAGAGTGCCTTCACTGTGTTTGCATGGGTCGCCGTCGATCGTGACCTGATGCGGTCGGTTATTCCACCCCGTCCTGCTCGACTCCTTGTAACTCCTTGCAACTCAGTTCCTGGCCACCTCGAGTGGCTATTTCCACATCTACGTTCCAAGGAGAACACCATGTCGAATCGTCAGAACGGCACCGTTAAGTGGTTCAACGAGACCAAAGGCTACGGCTTCATCACCCCCGAGAGCGGCCCGGACGTTTTCGTTCACTTCCGCGCTATCGAAGGTAACGGCTTCAAGACCCTGGCCGAAGGCCAGAAAGTCAGCTTCGAAGTCGTGCAAGGCCAGAAAGGCATGCAGGCTGAGCGCGTTCAGGTAGTCAACTAAGACTCCCTGGCCTCGCCAAGAACCCCGGATGGAAACATCCGGGGTTTTTTATTGCCCGCTGATTTAGGCTGTACGGCATTTTCCACATGCCCGTCCCGGAGTCCCTTGCCGATGAACTTGCGCCATGCCGGTCTGCTGCTCGCTCTTTGCTGCTCTTCCGCCCTTGCCGCCCCGCCGACCATCTGGGGCTGGGTCGAACAGGCCAAGCTGATGCCGGAGAACGCGCTGCTCAAGGCGCGCCTGGACACCGGCGTGCAGACCTCGGTGATGGATGCGCGCAACATCGTGCGGGTCAAGAAGAACGACCAGCGCTGGGTGCAGTACGACATCGTGGTCAAGGACCCCGCCAGCGGCAAGGCGGTGAGCTACCCCTACGAGCGCCCCATCGAGCGGCAGCTCAAGGTCCGCGGGGCGGAAGGGTTCGAGCATCGCCCGGTGGTGTCCATGGACATCTGCCTGGGCGACAAGGTCTACCGCGAGCAGTTCGCCCTCAGCGACCGCGAGGGCAGCGAGTATCCGCTGATCCTCGGCCGCCGCGCCCTCGAACACCTCGGCGCGGTCGATGTCTCGAAAACCCTCACTGTTCCGCCCACCTGCAAGCCCTGAGGCGCCTCAGTGGTCGGTCATGCCGCCTTGCGCGGTGACCGGCACCGCGACCTGAGCCGAGCGGCCATCGTCGCTGCTGAGCTGGAAGAAGATCGCCGCCGCCAGCATCGACATCAGGCCCACGCTCAGAAAGGTGGCCTGGAAGGCGCCGAGCACGTCCGCCGCGGCGCCTTCGAAATCCGCGTTGAAGCCGCCCAGTAGCGCCGCCGCGCAGGCCACGCCCAGGCCGATGGACAGTTGCATCACTACCGACAGCAGGCTGTTGCCGGCGCTGGCATTGTCATCGCGCAGATCGATCAGGGTCAGGGTGTTCATGGCGGTGAACTGCAGCGAGTTGACCGCGCCGAGCAGGCCGAGGTGCACCAGCAGCCAGAGGTAAGGCGTGTTCTGGCCGATCAGGCCCATGCCGGCGATCAGCGCCCCGAGCAGCAGGGTGTTGCCGACCAGCAGGCGGCGGTAGCCGCACAGGTCGAGGATCGGCTTGGCCAGCGGCTTGATGAGCATCGCCATGCCGGCCAGCGGGATCATGCTCATGCCGGCCTTGGCCGGCGTGAAGCCCAGGCCGACCTGCAGCAGCAGCGGGGTGAGGAAGGGCAGGGCGCCGCTGCCCAGGCGGGCGAACAGATTACCGAGCACGCCGACGGCGAAGGTGCGGGTCTGGAACAGACTGGGCGGGAACAGCGGTGTCTCGATGCGCAGCGCGCGCAGCCAGTAGGCGGTCAGCAGGACCAGGCCGCCGACCAGCAGCAGCACCACGCGCACGTGCGGCATGTGCAGTTCGCCGAGGCCTTCCAGGGCGATGGTGATGAGGATCATGGCGCCGCCGAAGAGCAGGAAGCCGGGGCCGTCGAATCGGCTGCGCGTGGCGCCGCGCAGGTCCGGCATCAGGCGGATGGCGAAGAGGAAACCGAGCAGCCCCACCGGCAGGTTGATCAGGAATATCCAGTGCCAACTGGCGTATTCCACCAGCCAGCCGCCGAGCGTCGGTCCGGCCAGCGGGCCGAGCAGGCCGGGGATGGTGACGAAGCTGAGCACCCGTACCAACTCGCTGCGGGGGTATACGCGGAGGATCACCAGGCGGCCCACCGGCATCATCAGCGCACCGCCCAGGCCCTGCACCACACGCGCCAGCACCAGCTCGCCGAGGCTGGGCGAGAGCGCGCAGAACAGCGAGCCGAGGCTGAACAGCAGAATCGCGAAGAGAAATACCCGGCGCGTGCCGAAGCGGTCGGCGATCCAGCCGGAGGCGGGAATCAGCAGCGCCACCGTGAGCAGGTAGGCGATCACCACCGCCTGCATGCGCAGCGGGTCCTCGTTCAGCGAGTGGGCCATGCTCGGCAGGGCGGTGTTGAGGATGGTGCCGTCCAGGGCCTGCATGAAGAAGGCCACGGCCACCAGCCAGGGCAGAACGCGGGCGATGCGGGGCGTGAGGATGTAGGGCTCGCTCATGGTGGGTCCTTTCGACTGCGCGGTTGGAGCCTGTCGGCGGAGGCGTTGCGATACGCGGAGTGCCGGCGCAGAGCGCCCGGGCAACGGCCCTAAGCTTAGGGAAAGTTGCCCTTGGCGGATATCCGCGTATCGTCATGGCACTGTCCTGCGGCGCGAGCCAGCGGGCTACAGGCGGCGCCGGGTGGCGGAACGATAGCACCCGGCGCCGGTCCAACCCGCGTTCGGCGCAGAGGACTGCGCCGGCCGTCACTGCTTAGGAGTTGTCGATGACTGCCACATTCCGTCTTACCTGTGCCGCCGCTGCCCTGCTGGCCGCGTCCTCCGCATTCGCCTTCAACCTCGGCGATGCCGCCAAGGCAGCATCCGACATGGCCGGTGAAGGCGCCGCCAATAGCGCTCCGGCGGCCAGCACGCCGCAGGCCAGCGGCCTGCTCAGCGCCCTGACCGGCCAGCTCGGGGTCAGCGACGAACAGGCCATCGGCGGAACCGGCGCCCTGCTGGGCCTGGCGAAGAACAAGCTCAGCGGCGGCGAGTACGCGCAACTGGCGCAGAGCGTTCCGGGGCTGGACAAGCTCGGCGGCGGCAGCGCCCTGGGCGGCCTCGGCGGCGCCCTGGGCAACCTCGGTGGCGATGCCACCAAGGGCCTGCTGGGCAATGCCAAGAACATGAGCGACGTGAACAACACCTTCGGCGCCCTGGGCATGGACCAGAGCATGACCGGCAAATTCGCCAGCGTGCTGCTCGGCTACATTGGCCAGCAAGGCGTGAACAGCACCCTGCTGGGCAGCCTCTCCAGCCTCTGGGGCGTCGGCAACTGACCGCCGCGGCGCGGGCGCCTCTGCCGGCGCCCGTGCTGTCCCCGTCGGCCAGCCTGGCCGACGGACTGCTCGGAACGAAGCGTAGGCGCCTCAGTCCAACGCTCGAGCCGCCCCGCCTGGGGCCGGCGAATCCCGTTCCGGAGCCTTCGATGATCGCCAGATCCCTTCTCGCCCTTGCCACCTGTGCCTGGCTGGCCGCCGTTCCCGTATCCGCCGAAACCTTCGAAGACATGCCCGCCGCCGACAACGGCAGCGCGGCCGCCAATGGCCTGGTGGAAACCCTGGGCCAGCGCCTGAACATTAGCGACGACCAGGCCATCGGCGGTGCCGGTGCGCTGCTCGGCCTGGCGATGAACCGCCTGAGCGAAGGCGACAGTAGCCGCCTGCAACAACGCCTGCCGGGCCTCGGTGCACTCTCCTCGGGCAGCGCCAATGGCGCCAATGGCGGGCTCGCTGGCCTCAGCGGTCTCGGTGGGCTGATCGGTGGCGCCGGCCAACTGCTCGGCGGCATCAACAGCCTGCAGGACGTCGACCAGATCTTCTCGGTGCTGGGCATGAACCAGGGCATGGTCAACCAGTTCGCCGGCGTGATGCTCGATTACCTGGTCAAGCAGGGCCTGGACAACTCACTGCTGGGCACCCTGGGCAAGCTGTGGGGCAATCCCGCCGGCGCGCTTTCGCCGCTGCTGCCCGCGACGCCCACCACGCCCACCACGCCCGCGGCGTCGAGCGTGCACGCCGGCAAGGCGGTGTGAGGTCAGGGCGCGCGGTGCAGGTTGTCGATGCGCGCGTCCTTTTCCTGCCACAGGCGTGACACCCAGTCCTGCACGTACTGGCGGAACTGCGGGTCGTTCTCGTAATCGCCCTGCCACAGCGCCGGATCGATCGCGTGGGTGCGGATATCCACGATGACCCGTTCGACGCGGCCGCACAGCAGGTCCCAGAAGCCCGGCTTGCGCCCTTCGGGATAGACCAGGGTGACATCCAGCATGGCATCCAGTTGCTCGCCCAGCGCGGCGAGCACGAAGGCCACGCCGCCAGCCTTGGGCTTGAGCAGGTTGCGGTAGGGGGATTGCTGCTGGGCCCGCTTGGCCGGGGTGAAGCGGGTGCCCTCGAGGTAATTCACCACCGTCACCGGCAGGCCCTTGAACTTCTCGCAGGCGGCGCGGGTGATCTCCAGGTCCTTGCCCTTGAGCTGCGGGTGCTTGTCGAGGAAGGCCTTGCTGTAGCGCTTCATGAACGGGTAGTCCAGCGCCCAGAACGCCAGGCCGAGGAAGGGCACCCAGATCAGTTCCTTCTTCAGGAAGAACTTGAAGTAGGGCGTCTTGCGGTTGAACGCCTGGACCAGCGCGGGAATGTCGACCCACGACTGGTGATTGCTCACCACCAGGTAGGACGTGTCGCGGCGTAGCTCGCTGGCGCCGCGGATATCCCAGACCGTGGGCGTCATCAGGGCGAAGATCAGCTTGTCGATTTCCGCCCAGGTTTCGGCGATCCACATCACGCCCTTGGAGCAGGCGTCTTTCAGCGGCTTGCCTGGCAGTATCAGCTTGAGCAGGGCGATCAGCAGCATCGGGCCGATCAGGATCAGGGTGTTGAGCAGCAGCAGGAAGCTGGCGATGACGCCGGTCAGCGTGGCCCACATGGCGGTCCGTGTCCTTGTTCTGGTTGGCGCCGGCCATGATACGCAGAGTGCCGGATCAGCCCAAGTCGGCAGGTATCCGCCGGAGCGCCGCCACACTATGCTTGTCGGTAGATAATCCGCTGGTGCTGTTCATGCCTGATTCACCGCTGCTGCGCGTTCCTGTCGATGCCTTGACCCTGGGCATGTATATCCACGAGTTCTGTGGATCATGGATGGACCACCCGTTCTGGCGTACACGCTTCCTGCTGGACAGTGCCGACGATCTGCAGCGTATTCGCCAGAGCGCCATCCGCGAGGTCTGGATCGACGTCAGCCGTGGGCGCCTGCCCGCACAGGCGGTCAGCGCACCGGCCGAAGCCGCCGCGTTGGTCGAGACGCCCGCCGACACCCTCGCGCCGCTGTCGCCTCGGGTCAGCCTGGAAGACGAACTGCGCCGCGCCCAGCGCCTCTGTGCCAGCTCCAAGCAAGCCGTGGTGGCGATGTTCCAGGACGCGCGCATGGGCCGGGCGGTGGACACTCGCGAAGCGCGTGCGCTGGTGGAGCAGATATCCGCCTCGATCTTGCGTCAGCCCAATGCCCTGATCAGCCTGGCGCGCCTGAAGAACGCCGATGAATACACCTACATGCATTCGGTGGCGGTCTGCGCCCTGATGATCGCCCTGGCCCGGCAACTGCGCCTGGACGAGCCCTTCGTGCATGAGGCAGGGATGGCCGGCCTGCTGCACGACATCGGCAAGATGTGCGTGCCCATGGACGTGCTGAACAAGCCGGGGCGGCTCAGCGACCTGGAGTTCGCGCAGGTGCGCGAGCATCCCAGGCGCGGCGCCGACATCCTCATCCAGGGGCGGCAGGTCGGCGCGCTGGCGGTGGACGTGTGCCTGCACCACCACGAAAAGCTCGACGGCAGCGGCTATCCGCACCGCCTGATGGGCGAGCAGATCAGTCTGTTCGCGCGCATGGGGGCGATCTGCGATATCTACGACGCCATCACCTCGGACCGCCCCTACAAGGCGGGCTGGGACCCGGCCGAATCCATTCGGCGCATGACCCAATGGTGCGGGACGCACATCGACGAAGCGGTGTTCCGCGCCTTCGTCAAATGCATCGGCATCTACCCGGTCGGCTCGCTGGTGCGCCTGGAAAGCGAGCGCCTGGCGCTGGTCGTGGAGCAATCGAGCGATGCCCTGCTCACGCCCCTGGTCAAGGTGTTCTACTCGATCCGCACGCGCTCGCCGCTGCCCCAGGAAATCCTCGACCTGGCGCGGCTCAAGGGGCGTGAGCGCATCATCGGCCGTGAGTCGCCCAGCGACTGGGGCTTCCGCGACCTGGACAGCCTGTGGTCGGGGTTGAGCCGGCGGCGTGGTTCGCTGTTCGATGGCTGAGCCGCGCGGCTGGCGAACCAAGCGCCGGCGTGTTAGTCCTATCCGGCATCCATCCTGTCGTTCCCTGGAGATTCCCGCGTGAAGCGCGTCCTCATCCTGCTGTCCCTGATCGCCCTGCCTGTCCTGGCCGCCGAGCCCAAGCTCTACGGCCGCTACGAGTGGGTCGGCCTGCCCGAACTCGACCGCACCCTGCAGGCCAAGATGGATACCGGCGCCTACACCTCCTCGCTGTCGGCCAAGGACGTCCAGGTGTTCCAGCGCGACGGCGAGGACTGGGTGCGCTTCCGCTTGGCCACCAAGGACGGCAAAGACGCGCAGTTCGAGCACAAGCTGGCGCGCATGTCGAAGATCAAGAAACGCGCCGATAGCCGTAACGCCGACGAGGAAGACGACAGCCAGGCGAGCCTCAGCGAGCGGCCGGTGATCCTCCTGCCGGTGTGCCTGGGCGGCGACCAGCAGACCATCGAGGTCAACCTCACCGACCGCAGCAACTTCAACTACCCCTTCCTGATGGGCACCAAGGGCCTGCGCAAATTCCACGTCGCCGTCGACCCCAGCGAGCGCTTCGCCGCCGGCAAGCCGAACTGCTCCGGGCAGTGACCGGCGATTGACGCGGGCGGCGGGCTTGCGGCTTCATTGAGCGCCTCATGCCCGAGCACGGACGCCATGCCGCACATCCTCATCGTCGAAGACGAAGCCGCGATCGCCGATACCCTGCTCTACGCCCTCCAGGCCGAAGGCTTCAGCACCCAGTGGCTGAGCCTGGCCGGCGAGGCGCTGGAGCGCCTGCGCGAGACGCCCTTCGACCTGGTCATCCTCGACGTCGGCCTGCCCGACATCAGCGGTTTCGAAGCCTGCAAGCGACTGCGCCGCTTCTCCGACGTGCCGGTGATCTTCCTCACCGCGCGGGATGCCGAGATCGACCGCGTGGTCGGCCTGGAAATCGGCGCCGACGACTACGTGGTCAAGCCCTTCAGCCCGCGTGAAGTGGCGGCGCGGGTCAAGGCCATCCTGCGCCGCGGCGCCCCGCGCGAAGCGCCGGCAGCGGCGCCCGGCGGCCCCTTCGAGATCGACGCCGAGCGCTTCCTGATCCGCTACCACGGCCAGCCGCTGGCGCTCACCCGCCACGAATTCCGCCTGTTGCAGGCCCTGCTCGAACGCCCCGAGCGGGTGTTCAGCCGCGAGCGCCTGCTCGACGCCCTGGGCGTGCCCGCCGAGGCCGGCTACGAGCGCAACATCGACAGCCACATCAAGAGCCTGCGCGCCAAGCTGCGCCAGGTGCGCGCCGCCGCCGAGCCGATCCAGACCCATCGCGGCCTCGGCTACAGCTACGCGCCGGAGCGCAGCTGATGCCGCTCGGCGTGCGCATCTTCCTGGTCTACTTCCTGTTCGTCGGGCTGACCGGCTACTTCGTGCTCAGCACGGTGATGGACGAAATCCGCCCCGGCGTGCGCCAGTCCACCGAGGAAACCCTGGTGGACACCGCCAACCTGCTGGCGGAAATCCTCCGCGACGACGTGAAGAACGGCACCCTCGGGCAAAGCCGGCTGCCTGAACTGCTGCGCGCCTACGGCGCGCGCAGCCCGCAGGCGGACATCTGGGGCGTGCGCAAGAACGCGGTGAACCACCGCATCTACGTCACCGACGTCCACGGCATCGTCCTGCTCGATTCGGCGGGGCAGGCGCTGGGCCAGGACTACTCGCGCTGGAACGATGTCTACCTGACCCTGCATGGCAAGTACGGCGCGCGCTCCAGCCGCGAGAACAGCGACGACCCGGACTCCTCGGTGATGTACGTGGCGGCGCCGATCAGGGACGGCGAGACGATCATCGGCGTGGTCTCGGTATCCAAGCCCAACCGCACCCTGCAGCCCTACATCGAACGCTCCCAGCGGCGCCTGGCCTGGCTCGGCGCCGGGCTGATCGTCCTCGGCCTGCTGGTCGGCGGGCTGCTCTCCTGGTGGCTGAGTGGCGCCCTGCGCCGGCTGACCCGCTACGCCCAGGCGGTCAGCGAAGGCCAGCGCGCCGAACTGCCGCGCTACCGCGGCGGCGAGCTGGCGCAACTGGCCACGGCGGTGGAACGCATGCGCGTGCAACTGGAAGGCAAGGCCTACGTCGAACGCTACGTGCACACCCTGACCCACGAACTGAAAAGCCCGCTGGCGGCCATCCGTGGCGCCGCCGAACTGCTTGAAGGCGAGATGCCCGGCGAGCAGCGCGCGCGCTTCGTCGGCAACATCGCCGGGGAAAGCCAGCGCCTGCAGCAACTGGTGGAGCGCCTGCTCAACCTGGCCCAGGTGGAACAGCGCCAAGGCCTGGAAGAGCGCGTGCGGGTGCCGCTGCGCGAACTGGTCGACGCCTTGCTGCAGGCCAACCTGGCGCGCCTCGGCGGGCACCCGCTGGAGAACCTCATCGGCGCCGACGCCCAGGTGCTCGGCGAGCCCTTCCTGCTGCGCCAGGCACTGGGCAACCTGCTCGACAACGCCCTGGATTTCACCCCCGCCGGCGGCCTGCTGCGCTTCAGCGCCAGCCGCCAAGGCCAGGCCTGGCGGCTGAGCCTGTACAACCAGGGACCGAGCATTCCCGACTATGCCCTGGAGCGCCTCACCGAACGCTTCTACTCCCTGCCGCGCCCCGGCAGCGGCCGCAAGAGCACCGGCCTGGGGCTGAACTTCGTCGCCGAAGTGGCGGCCTTGCATGGCGGCGAACTGCGCATCGGCAACGTCGAGGGCGGGGTGGAGGCGGTGCTGCTGTTGCCGGCGGCCTGAGGGGCCGGCCTGGCCAACGCGCCCCTGCCAGCCATTCCCCACACAATTCCCACAGACTCCCCATCGTCCCGCCACGTTCTCCCCATTCGCGCTCAGCAGACTCTCCCGCATCGCAACCACCCGGAGAGCCTCCCCATGAACCGACCCCTGCTGTTCAAACTCGGCGCCATCGCCGTGCTGATCCTCTTTCTGCTGGTGCCGCTGTGGATGATCGATGGCCTGGTCGGCGAGCGGCAGGCCTACCGCGACGGCGTACTGCAGGACATCGCCCGCAGCGCCGCCTACGAGCAGCACCTGAGCGGGCCGCTGCTGGTGGTGCCCTACGTGCGCAGCGTCCTCGAATGGGAACGCGACGAGCGCAGCGGCACCCGCGTGCAGGTGCAGCGGGAGAAGCGCGGGCAGCTGTACTTCCTGCCGGAACGCTTCGCCCTTAATGGCCGCATGACCACCGAGCTGCGCCATCGCGGCATCTACGAAGCGCGCCTGTACCACGCCGATAACCGCATCCAGGGTGACTTCCTGGTGCCGGCCCACTACGGCGTCGGCGACGACCTGGCCAGCTACCGCTTCGAGCAGCCCTTCCTCGCCGTGGGCATCAGCGATGTGCGCGGCATCCAGAACGCGCTCAAGCTGGAGTTCGCCGGCAAGCGCCTGGACTTCGCCCCCGGCAGCCGCACGCGCCTGCTTGGCAATGGCGTCAACGCGCCGCTGCCGCTGAGCGACAGCGCCGAGGAACAACGCTTCGACTACGCCTTCGACCTCAGCCTGCTCGGCAGCGCGCGGCTGGACATCGCCCCGGTCGGCCGCGACAGCCAGGTCAACCTCAGCGCCGACTGGCCGCACCCGAGCTTCGGCGGCGAATTCCTCCCGGTCGAGCGCAGCGTGAGCGATGCCGGCTTCAGCGCGCGCTGGCGCACCAGCTTCTTCGCCAGCAGCATGGAAGAGGCGCTGAAGCGCTGCGTCGGCCAGAAAGACTGCAACGCCTTCCAGGGCCGCAGCTTCGGCGTCAGCCTGGTCGACCCGGTGGACCAGTACCTCAAGGCCGACCGCGCGCTGAAATACGCGCTGCTGTTCATCAGCCTGACCTTCGCCGGCTTCTTCCTCTTCGAAGTGCTCAAGGGCCTGGCCGTGCACCCGGTGCAATACGGCCTGGTGGGCATGGCCCTGGCGCTGTTCTACCTGCTGCTGCTGTCGCTCAGCGAGCACATCGGCTTCGAGCTGGCTTACCTGGCGTCCGCCAGCGCCTGCGTCGGGTTGATCGGCTTCTACCTGTGCACCGTCCTGCACAGCCTGTGGCGCGGCGGTGCCTTCAGTCTCGGCCTGGCCGCCCTCTATGCCGCGCTCTACGGCCTGTTGCGCGCCGAGGACTACGCCTTGCTGATGGGCTCGCTGCTGCTCTTCGCGGTGCTCGCCGGGGTGATGGCGCTGACCCGCCGCCTGGACTGGTACGGCGTGGGCCGCGACAAGGGCGCCACGGCCGACCTGGCCGGCGCACAGTGAGGGACCACGCCATGCATGCCCTGACCCGTTTCGCCCTGTGCCTGTTCGCCGGCGTCTTGCTCAGCGTGATGGCCTTGCCGTTGCTGATGTTCGTCGGCCACTTCGAGTTGATCGCCTGGCTCGCGGCCACCGGCAAGCCGCTGGCCTACGTGGCCCTGCACCTGCCGCCGGCGGGCTTCTGGGACGGCCTGACCGGCGCCCACGACGCGGCGAACAACCCCCATGTGCGCTCGTTCCTCGAACTGTGCATCGGCTTCGCCCAGCTTGGCCTGCTGCTGGCGTTGCCGCTGTATCGCCTGGGGGCACGCCAGTGAGCGCCTGGCGCGGCTTGCGCGAGGAGCGCCAGCTTGGCCAACGCCTGGCGCAACGCATCGCGGCGCTGTTCGCGCCGCCTTGCCGGGGCCGTGGCAGGCGGCTGACCCGACGGCGTAAATCCTGAGCTGAAGGAATGGTCCGAAGGGTAATTCAGATATCATGCCCGAGCGGTCTTCATGCCTTGTTCCGCCCCCTGGCACGCACCTATGCTGCGACCGTCACGGCCCATGCCGTGACCGGGTTTGACAGCCCACAACGTCGGCGCGATTGCGCCAACAAGGTGCATGCGAGAGCAGCGAACGCTTTTGCAGGCATCGTCACGTCTGCGGTCTTACGACCGCAATCGCTATGGCAGATCGCGCGGGGAGACCCTCGTGGTCTGCCGGTTCCGACGTCCGGTCTGTCAACCCCGCGTGGTCTGCCTCCATTCGTTTGACAGCGATGGGTGGCAGCTCCCTTCATCCACGTCGGAGTGCCAACATGACTCGTAATCACCACCACCCTGGCGGCGCAGTGCCCGCCGATGGCTACCTTGGGGAAATCCCGCCCGCCGACCGCCAGCCCGGCCTCGCGCTGCTCTGGCCGGCGCCCGTGCAACCGGCCTTGGACAGCGGCGTGCGCGAAGCCGAACGCTGGCTGCGCGCCGCGCCCCAGGGCTATCTGTGGACGCTGTTCGTCTATGCCCGCCAGGAGCAATCCAGCGACCTGCTGAGAACCGCCTTCGAGGTGGGCTTCCTCACCCGCCTGCAGCAAGGCGTCGGGCAGATGCCGCTGGACGGCCTGGCCTACCGCTTCTAAGCCGCGGCAGGTCGCCCGCGTTCCGCCCCTCCGCGCGTCGCCCGGAGGGGCTTCCGTGGGCTGCGCGCGCCGGTGCCTCAGGCCGGCAGCGTGGCCAGCATCGACGGGCGCTGCGCGACGCGCTCGTACCACTGCGCCAGGCGCGGGTAGCAGAGGCGCCAGTCCCACTCCGGGCGGCGGAAGTCGAGGTAGCCGAAGGCGCAGGCGAGGCCGATGGCGACCACGTCGAAGCGCTCGTTGAGTTCGTCGAAGGCTTCGCCCTCGAAGTAGTCGAGGGCGCGTTCGATCTTCTCCTGCTGGCCGGCGAGCCAGGCATCCCAGCGTTTTTCTTCCGGGCGCACGAAGCTTTCGTAGCGGCTCAGCACGGCGGCGTCGAGGATCGCGTCGGTCAGCGAGGCGAGGGTCAGGCGCCGCCAGCGCTGTGGGCCGTCGCGCGGAATCAGCGGCTCGCCGCCGTGCTGGTGGTCGAGGTAGTCGAGGATCACCCGGCTGTCGTGCAGGGTCTGGCCGTCGGGCAGGCGCAGCGCGGGAATCTTGCCGGCCGGGTTGCAGGCGTTGACTGCCGCGTCCGGGCTGACCGGGCTGAGGCTGGCGTTGTGCAGCAGCACCTGATCGCGCAGGCCGGTCTCGTGGAGCATGACCATGACCTTGCGCACGAAGGGCGAGGCGGGGGCGTGGAAGAGCGTGTAGGGGGCGTTCATGGACGTTCCTCGTTATTCGCGGATGACCGCCAGGCGGTCGTTGCCGGACTCGGCGGCCCAGGTTTCGCCGGGGCGGCCGTTGATCTGGCGGACCTGTGCCGCTGGCTGGTCGCTGGGGTAGGCGTGGAAGCGCTCGGTTTGCGCATCGAAGCGCAGGATGAGGTTGCCGGCCGCGTCACTCAGCCAGACGCGGTCCATGCGGTCGACGTAGAGCGCCTGCGGTTGTGGCTGGTCGCCCGGCAGCGGCCAGCTTTTCCAGGTGCGGTCGCTGGGGTCGAAGCGACTGAGCTGGCCGTTGCCGGGCTGGCTTATCCACAGCCGGCCGACCGAGTCGGCGCCCAGTTGCAGCGGTTTGCCGTTGGCGCCGGGGGTGTCGTAGCTGGTGGTGGCGCCGCTGAGGCTGTCGATCTGGACGATGCGGTTGCTCTCGCTGGCGGCGTACCAAAGGCTGCCGTCGGGCGTCACGGCCAGGCCGTGGGGGCCTTTGCCGTCGGGCGCCGGCCAGACTTTGTAGGCGTGGCTGGCAGGGTCGAAGCGGCCGTAGAAACCATTTTCCCCGGTGAACCAGAGCACGCCGTCGTCGTCCTGCACCAGGGCGTCGAGGCCGGCGTTGGCGGCTTCCGCCGGCAGCGGGAAGTTCTCCGTGCCCAGGCGCTCGCCGTCGATGCGCACCAGGGCGTTGAGGCCGCTGTCGGCGACCCAGACGTTGCCCTCCGCACCGATCACCAGGCCGTGCGGCACCGAGCCTTTGCCCAGGTTGATCTGCTCGGCTTCGCCGCTTTGCGGGTCGAGCCGTCCGGCGGAGCCGTTGCCGGTGGCGCTGAACCAGACCTTGCCATCGTCGGCCGGCACCACGGCCTGGGGCGCCGCGCCCTTGGCCAGTGGGTAGTACTGCAGGTCGGCGGCGTGGCTGGCGGTGCAGAACAGCAGGGCGCAGAGCAGGGCTGGCGTGAGGCGCGGCGACAGCGGCATGGCGGCTTCCTGGGCGTGGCCGGTGGGAGCGGGCACTGTACCCTGCCCGCCGCACGCGGCGCCATCCGGGCCGGCTCGCGTGGGCCGGGGCTGGCGGGCGGACAAAGAAAAACCGCCCCGAGGGGCGGTTTTTCAGTTCACGCGGTGTGGCGAATCAGAGGCCGTTCTTGGCTTTGAATTCGCGACGACGGCGGTGCAGCACCGGCTCGGTGTAGCCGTTGGGCTGCTTGGTGCCCTCGACGACCAGTTCCAGCGCGGCCTGGAAGGCCACGTTGTCGTCGAAGTTCGGCGCCATCGGGCGGTACAGCGGGTCGTTGGCGTTCTGCCGGTCGACCACCGTGGCCATGCGCTTGAGGCTCTCGACCACCTGTTCCTGGGTGATCACGCCGTGGCGCAGCCAGTTGGCCAGCAGTTGGCTGGAGATGCGCAGGGTGGCGCGGTCTTCCATCAGGCCGACATCGTTGATGTCCGGCACCTTGGAGCAGCCGACGCCCTGGTCGATCCAGCGCACGACATAGCCGAGGATGCCCTGGGCGTTGTTGTCCACTTCGTTCTTGATCTCTTCCGCGCTCCAGTTGGTGTTCGGCGCCAGCGGAATGGTCAGGATGTCGTCCACCGAGGCCGGGGTGCGCTTGGCCAGTTCGGCCTGACGAGCGAACACGTCGACCTTGTGGTAGTGCAGGGCGTGCAGGGTGGCGGCGGTCGGCGAGGGAACCCAGGCGGTGTTGGCGCCGGCCAGCGGGTGCGCGATTTTCTGCTCGATCATCGCGGCCATCAGGTCGGGCATGGCCCACATGCCTTTGCCGATCTGCGCCTTGCCTTGCAGGCCGGTGGCCAGGCCGACGTCGACGTTGTTGTTTTCGTAGGCGCCGATCCACTTCTCGGTCTTCATGGCGCCCTTGCGCACCACGGCGCCGGCTTCCATGGAGGTGTGGATTTCGTCACCGGTGCGGTCGAGGAAGCCGGTGTTGATGAACACCACGCGCTCGCTGGCGGCCTTGATGCACGCCTTGAGGTTGATGGTGGTGCGGCGCTCTTCGTCCATGATGCCGACCTTCAGGGTGTTGCGCGGCAGGCCGAGGACGTCCTCGACGCGGCCGAACAGCTCGTTGGTGAAGGCGGCTTCTTCCGGGCCGTGCATCTTCGGTTTGACGATGTACACGGAGCCGGTGCGGGTGTTCTTGCGGCTGGTGTTGCCGTTGAGGTTGTGGATGGCGATCAGGCTGGTGAACAGGCCGTCCTGGATGCCTTCCGGCACTTCGTTGCCGTTCTTGTCGAGGATCGCATCGTTGGTCATCAGGTGACCGACGTTACGCACGAACAGCAGCGAGCGGCCGTGCAGGGTCAGCGCCGAACCGTCGGCCTTGGTGTAGACGCGGTCGGGGTTCATGGTGCGGGTGAAGGTGCTGCCGCCCTTGCTGACTTCTTCGGCGAGGTCGCCCTTCATCAGGCCCAGCCAGTTGCGGTAGATGACCACTTTGTCGTCGGCATCGACGGCGGCGACCGAGTCTTCGCAGTCCATGATGGTGGTCAGCGCGGACTCCATCAGCACGTCTTTCACGCCGGCGGCGTCGGTCTGGCCGATCGGGCTGGTCGGGTCGATCTGGATTTCGAAGTGCAGGCCGTTGTGCTTCAGCAGCACGGCTTGCGGCTTGGCCGCTTCGCCCTGGAAGGCGATGAACTGGGTGGCGTTCTTCAGGCCGGTTTGCGCACCGTTCTTCAGGGTCACGGCGAGGGCGCCGTTGTTCACGCTGTAGGCGGTGGCGTCGACGTGGGAGCCGGACTCCAGCGGCGCGGCTTCATCGAGGAAGGCGCGGGCGAAGGCGATCACTTTGTCGCCACGGACCTTGTTGTAGCCCTTGCCCTTCTCGGCGCCGTTCTCTTCGCTGATCGCGTCGGTGCCGTAGAGCGCGTCGTACAGCGAGCCCCAGCGGGCGTTGGAGGCGTTCAGGGCGAAGCGCGCGTTCATCACCGGCACGACCAGTTGCGGGCCAGCCATGTGGGCGATTTCTTCGTCGACGTTCTGGGTGCTGACCTGGAAGTCTGCGGCTTCCGGCAGCAGGTAGCCGATTTCCTCGAGGAAGGCCTTGTAGGCCACGGCGTCATGGGCCTGGCCGGCGCGAGCCTGGTGCCAGCCATCGATCTTGGCCTGCAGCTCGTCGCGCTTGGCGAGCAGGGCCTTGTTCTTCGGCGCCAGGTCGTTGACCACGGCTTCCACGCCTGCCCAGAACTTGCCGGCATCGACGCCGGTACCGGGAATGGCTTCGTTGTTGACGAAGTCGAACAGGACTTTGGCGACCTGCAGGCCACCGACTTGAACACGTTCAGTCATTGCTTGCCTCACTCTGCTCAGGACCAGCTCGGAACCCCAGGCAAGACGCCTTGTAGTCCGAGCCGCGGAATACTACATGATGCCGTGGGAAAAATCAGGTGGGCTGCGTCGCGGTTAGACCAAAGTACGCATCTCAGTCACGTAGCGGAAATAATGTTCGCAAAATTTAAATAGATTGTTCCAGATAAATATTGAAACGGTACACGATCAATTCGGCGAAATGCCTGACGCGCTCTTGCGCAGTCGCCTGGCTGGCGCGGCCTATACTCAGGGTCCTGTCCCGGAGAATCGCCAATGTCCATAACCCTGGCCCGCCTGGCCGACCTCGATGAGCTGGTGCCGCTGTTCGCCGGCTACCTGGATTTCTATGAAGTGCCGGCTGCCGAGCCGAGCATCCGTGCCTTCCTCGGCGAGCGCCTGGAGCGCCACGAGTCGGTGATCTACCTGGCGCGCAGCATCGATGGCCTGGCGCTGGGCTTCGTCCAGTTGTATCCGTTTTTCGCCTCGCTGGCGCTGCGCCCGGCCTGGCTGGTCAGCGATCTCTACGTGATGCCGGCGGCGCGCCGCGACGGCCACGGCGAGGCCTTGATGAACGCCGCCCGCGCCCATGCCGAAGCCACCGGCGCCTGCGGCCTGCAACTGGAAACGGCGAAAACCAACCACGCCGGGCAGGCGCTTTACGAGCGCCTGGGCTACCAGCGTGACGAACGCTTCTACACCTACTGGCTGGAGCTGTCCCGCTAGCCCGGTCCGATTCCGGCGGCGCGGCGCCGCCCCTACCTTCAGGAGAACGCCATGCAACACCTCGTGCTCACGGTTATCGCTCCGGACCAGCCGGGGCTGGTGGAACGGGTCGCCCAGTGCATCGCCGCGCACGGCGGCAACTGGCTGGAAAGCCGCATGTCGCGCATGGCCGGGCAGTTCGCCGGGATCCTGCGCGTGGCGGTGCCGGCGGAGGGCTACGACGAACTGGTGGAGGGCCTGCAAGGCTTGGCCGACCAGGGTATCCGCGTGCTGCTGGCGGAGAGCGGCATCGAGCCGTCGTGCAACTGGAAGCCGATCCACCTGGATCTGGTCGGCAATGACCGCCCCGGCATCGTCCGCGATATCACCCGCCTGCTGGCCGAGCACGGCGTCAACCTGGAGCGCCTGACCACCGAGGTGCTGCCGGCGCCGATGAGCAGCGAGCCGCTGTTCCACGCCGAGGCCGTGCTGGCGGTGCCCCTGACCCTGCCGCTGGAGCAGTTGCAGCAGCGCCTGGAAGCCTTGGCCGACGATTTGATGGTGGAGCTGAATTTCCACAGTGGCGAGTGAGCGCACGCCACTACTGGCTCGTTCTGTGGAAAAGCCTGTGGGTAGTCTGTGGGCTTTTCCTTGCGTGCCCCGCGATCGTTGGCTTTCGGCGGTTGGCTGTTATCCCCATCAAGCAACGCCTGATTCGTCGAGTTGTGCACCCTTTGCGTGGACGGGCCTGTTGGCGATCTGTGGATAGATCGCTGCGGTGTCGATGGCTATTGGCTTTGATGACGCTGGACGAAATCTGAGCGAGTGATCGTCGCCAGGACACCGTGGCGATTTGTCCACGCTTCCTCACAAAAACCGTGGATCAAGCTGTGGGCAACTTCTGCATGCTCCTCTACAAGCCCCGTCATCCGTTGGTTTGGCTGGTGTGTTCAAGAAACAGGCAGGGCGATGGGGTTACGCACGGAAAGCGGGGATGCGCCTGTGGAAAACCCTTGCGTATCTCGCTGTATGCCACGGATCACGGGCGCTTGGCTGGGTTGGTCGATTAGTGAGCAGGGCGAGTCGCCACGGGTACCGTTGGGGAAAACCCTGGGCGGCGGCTGCGTTATCCACGCCAGCACTGGACGATGCTGTGGAAAAGTTGCGCGCTCTTTGCGCAAAGCCCCGAGGGACGGGGCTCGCAGGGGTTCGTGCGAAAACTGATCAGTTCTGGCGCAGGCGATACCAGATGTCGACGCTGTACACCAGCAGCGCCAGCCAGATGCAGCCGAAGGCGACCAGCCGCGTCGGGCTCAGGTGCTCACCGAACAGCAGGATGGCTTGCAGCATCACCAGGGTCGGCGCGATGTATTGCAGGAAGCCCAGGGTGGCATAGGGCAAGTGGCGCGCGGCGGCGTTGAAGCACACCAGCGGCACCAGGGTGATGGGCCCGGCGGCGGCCAGCCAGAGTGCCTCGCGGGTGGTCCAGAAGGCGGCGTGGGTGCTCGCGCCGTCGGCGAAGAACAGCAGCCAGCCCAGCGCCAGCGGCAGCAGCATCCAGGTTTCCACCACCAGGCCGGGCAACGCGGCCACCGGCGCCTGTTTGCGGATCAGCCCGTAGAAGCCGAAGGTCAGCGCCAGCACTAGCGATACCCAGGGCAGGCTGCCCAATTGCCAGACCTGCTGCGCCACGCCCAGGCAGGCCAGGCCCACCGCCAGCCATTGCAGTGGCCGCAGGCGTTCGCGTAGCACCAGCATGCCGAGCAGCACGTTGATCAGCGGGTTGATGTAGTAGCCGAGGCTGGCTTCGAGCATGTGCCCGTTGTTCACCGCCCAGACGTAGACCAGCCAGTTGCTGGCGATCAGCAGGCCGCTGGCGCCGAGCACGGCGAAACGCCGCGGGTTGTCGCGCAGCTCGCGCCACCAGCCGGGGTGTTTCCACACCAGCAGCAGCGTCGCGCCGAACAGCGCCGACCAGATGGCCCGGTGGGTGATGATTTCCAGCGCGGGAATCTTCTCGAGGAGTTTGAAGTAGATCGGGAACAGGCCCCAGATCACGTAGGCGGTGAGGCCCAGCGCGTAACCCTGGCGGGGATTGGCGGTCGCCATTGGTGGTCCTTGCGGCAGAAGAAGAGAGTGCCGGGCCATTCTAGGTGGGTCGGTCAATGTTGTCTGTGCGTTCAGCTTCGTTCGCCGGGTGCGCCGTGCGGTTGGGCGTAACGATGCCTTTACGGCGCACCTTCGCGCCTGTCCGGGGCGCGCGCCATGGGGTTGCGCCCCGGGGCAGGCGCGGCGCGTCAGAACAGCCGCAGCGGCTCTTCGTCCAGCGCCGCCAGTTGCTCGCGCAGCACCAGCACCTGCTCGCCCCAGTAGCGTTCGCTGCCGAACCAGGGGAAGCTCGGCGGGAATGCCGGGTCGTCCCAACGCCGCGCCAGCCAGGCGCTGTAGTGCATCAGGCGGAGGCTGCGCAGGCCCTCGATGAGCGGCAGTTCGCGCGGGTCGAAGTCATGGAATTCCTGGTAGCCGTCGATCAGCTCGGAAATCTGCGACAGCCGTTCATGGCGCTCGCCGGCGAGCATCATCCACAGGTCCTGGATCGCCGGCCCCATGCGGCAGTCGTCGAGGTCGACGATGTGGAAGCTGTCGTCGCGGCACAGCAGGTTGCCTGGATGGCAGTCGCCATGCAGGCGGATCGCCTGATACGGGTGCTTGGCGAACAGCGCATCGAGGCGCTTGAGCAGGTCGCGGGCGACGGATTCATAGGCCGGCAGCAGGCTCTTGGGGATGAAGTTGCCTTCCAGCAGGGTGGCCAGGGATTCATGGCCGAAGTTATCCACAGTGAGTCGTTCGCGGTGCTCGAACGGCCGTATCGCGCCGACCGCATGCAAACGGCCGAGCAACTGGCCGAGGCGGTAGAGCTGGTCCAGGTTGCCGGGCTCCGGGGCGCGGCCGCCACGGCGCGGGAACAGGGTGAAGCGGAAGCCGGCGAACTCGAACAGGGTCTCGCCATCGCGCACCAGCGGGGCGACCACCGGCACTTCGCGATCGGCCAGTTCGGCGGAGAAGGCGTGTTCCTCGCGAATCGCCGCGTCGCTCCAGCGGCCGGGGCGGTAGAACTTGGCGATCAGCGGCTGGTTGTCCTCGATGCCCACCTGATAGACGCGGTTCTCATAGCTGTTCAGCGCCAGTACCCGGGCGTCGCTGAGGAAGCCGAGGCTTTCCACCGCATCGAGGACCAGGTCTGGCGTGAGGGCGGAAAAGGGATGGGTCATGGCGGCGATCCGGTAGTGAACAGGGCCACTAGTGTACGCATGCCGTCGCCCGATTGCTGCGACGGGGTGTGTCCTCAGGGACCGCAGCCAGGGTCGCTGGGCAGTTGGTAGCCGGCCTGGCGCAGGGTCTCGCGGTGGGCGCGGAGGTAGGCCAGGAAGCGCTCGGCCAGCACATGCCGTGGCCCCTGCACGAGCACCGTGTACTGGCGCGGCTGCGTCTTGCAGGCATAGGTTTGCGCCGGCTCGCCGAGGCCTTGGGCGTTCAGTTGCCGGGCACTGCCGTCGTCGCTGAAGAACAGATCGAAGGCCGCGCCCTGGGCGATTTCCGTGGCCAGAGTGGCGCTGTCGCCCTGGATCAGCAGGACCTTGTTGCCGGTGTCGGCCTGGTATTGGTCGACCAGTGGCGCCAGGGCCGGCATCGATTCGTTGCCGCTGGCGACGCGCAAGACGTCCGGGGTGGCCTGGCCGAGCGTGGGCAGCAGGGCCAGCAGGCACAGGCAGAGCAGGGCAAGTGGGCGGCGCATGGCATGGCTCCTGACAATCGGCCGGGAAGACCTATTGGAGCGCGCAGATCGCCGATTGCCCTTGATATAGCGCAGGCTTTCTCAAAGCGGGGTGCCGAGAATCACTTGGGCGGGAGAGAACTGCGCGCGCACCGGGTCGCCTTCGTTCAGGCGCAGGATGTCGATGCGTTCCTGCTCGGTGAGGGCGCAGAGAACCTGGCCGTTGGGCAACTGGATGCGCACTTCGCTGGGGCCGCCGCTGGCTTCGTGGATGCTCTCGATGCAGCCTTCCAGGGCGTTGAGCCCGGCGGGGCAGGGGATCTGCGGCAGGTCGACGTAGAGCCAGCCGGCCTTCATCAGGGCGACCACCGGGCGGCCGTCGCTCAGTTCCAGCTTCTCGGTGCTTTCCCGCGTGATCCGCGCCTGGATGCGCGCACCGCCGGGCAGCTCGATGGCCACCAGGTCGTTCAGGCCGTGGCGTTCGATGCCGCAGATGCGCCCGTGCAACTGGTTGCGCGCGCTGGTGCGCATCATCAGGCGCCCGATCAGCTCGAGGTCGGCTTCTTCCTCGAGGCTTTCCAGCATGTGCTCGCGCAGGCTTTCCAGGCGCTGGTAGAGCGCCAGCAGGCGTTCGCCGTCGCCGGTCAGGCGCGCGCCGCCGCCACCCTTGCCGCCGACGCTGCGTTCCACCAGCGGACGTTCGGCCAGGTTGTTGAGTTCGTCGATGGCGTCCCAGGCGGTTTTGTAGCTCATCCCGGCGGCCTTAGCGGCCTGGGTGATGGAGCCGAGTTGGGCGATTTGCGCGAGCAGGGCGATGCGTTGCGGGCGACGGGTGACGTGCTGGGTCAGCAGGCTGAGGGCGGACATGGGATTCGTGGGGGTCATTGGAATCCCGCGAGGCTCGTTCGCGCGCCGGGAAAAGGCAAGCGGAATCTGCCGGACGTATCGACTCGGCCTCAGCCCGGTTTGGCTGTCCGCGCCAGGCAGTAGACGTCCACGCGCTGCGCGCCGGCGCGCAGCAGCAGCCGGGCGAGGCGCTCGGCGGTGGCGCCGGTGGTCAGCACGTCATCGACCAGCGCCAGGTGGCGGCCCTGCACCGCGTCGCCGTCGTCCAGGGCGAAGGCGTGGCGCAGGTTGCGTTTGCGCGCGGCGGCATCCAGGCCCTGTTGCGCCGGGGTGTCCTGCACGCGGCGCAGCACGCGGCCCTTCGCCAGGCGCAAGTCGCTGGCCAGCCAGTCGGCCAGCAGCGCGGCCTGGTTGAAGCCGCGCTGGCGCTCGCGGCGCGCGGCCAGCGGCACCGGCAATAGCAGGTCGGGACGTGGCAGTCCCTCGTCAAAAGCCTGTTGCAGATGGCGCGAGAACAATTGCCCGAGCAGGCGCCCCAGCGGGCGGTCGCCCTGGTGCTTGAAGCGGGTGATCAGGCGATCGACGGGGAAGGCGTAGCGCCACGGCGCCTCGGTATGGCTGAAGGCGGGCGGCCGCCGCAGGCATTCGCCGCAGGCCAGCCCGTGGCTCGGCAGGGGCAGGGCGCAGCGCGGGCAGCGTCCGGCCAGCCAGGGCAGGTCGCTATCGCAGCCGACGCACAGGGGCAGTCCGCCACTGTCGGCCGCGGCGCCGCAGAGCAGGCAGTCCGGGCGATGGACGCTCCAGGCCGGGCGCAGTTGCCGCAACAGCGGCGGGAGGAGGCGCATCGAAGCTCTCCATGAGGATGCTGGCCATCCGCTCGGATGGCGAAAAGCGGAGCCTCAATGGATCAGCCAGCTCATGACGATGAGTCCGAGGAGGGTGAGGATCAGCCCGCCGACGAAGGCGCGCCGGAACAGCGCGCGGACGCCACTGTAGAGGAGCATCAGGCCGACGATCAGTAGGACGAAGCTGAAGATCGAGACGTTCATTCCCATGGCACGGGCCAGGCCGTGGAGGAAGTCGTCCATGGCGCGCCAGATGCTGCCGAGCAGTCCGGAGAGCAGTTCGACGATGAAACGGATGGCCTTGCCGAGCATCTGGCCGAGCCAATCGAAAATGCCTTCTGTTGCCATGAAGTCGCGGGTCTCCTGGGGTAGCGATGGGGTTGGAGTGGCGTCGCATCGACGGGTTCGGTACGTCACACGCGTGGTTATATTTTGATCAGTTGTCAACCTGTGACTCGTCTTTGGTTGACAGCGCCTAAGGCTTACATATGATGCCTCGAAAGCCTGAATCGCCGCGCGCCGCCGTGGCGTCACCGAACCACGAGGCGCCACCCAAGCGTCGAAGGAATCCCCCCATGAGTGCAACCGCATCTGTCGCCACCCGCCACGACTGGTCTCTCGCTGAAGTGAAGGCGCTCTTCGAGCTGCCGTTCAACGACCTGCTGTTCCAGGCGCAGAGCGTGCACCGGGTGCATTTCGACCCGAACCGCGTACAGGTCTCCACCCTGCTGTCGATCAAGACCGGCGCCTGCCCGGAAGACTGCAAGTACTGCCCGCAGTCCGGCCACTACAACACCGGCCTGGACAAAGAGAAACTGATGGAAGTGCAGAAGGTGCTGCAGGCCGCGGCCGAGGCCAAGGCCATCGGTTCCACCCGCTTCTGCATGGGCGCCGCCTGGAAGCATCCGTCGGCCAAGGACATGCCCTACGTGCTGGAGATGGTCAAGGGCGTGAAAAAGCTCGGCCTGGAAACCTGCATGACCCTCGGCAAGCTGACCCAGGAACAGACCCAGGCGCTGGCCGAAGCCGGCCTCGACTACTACAACCACAACCTCGATACCTCGCCGGAGTTCTACGGCAACATCATCACCACCCGCACCTACGGCGAGCGTCTGCAGACCCTGGCCTATGTGCGCGAGGCGGGGATGAAGATCTGCTCCGGCGGCATCCTCGGCATGGGCGAGTCGCTGGACGACCGCGCCGGCCTGCTGATCCAGTTGGCCAACCTGCCGGAGCACCCGGAGTCGGTGCCGATCAACATGCTGGTCAAGGTCAAGGGCACGCCGCTGGCCGAGGAGCAGGACGTCGATCCGTTCGACTTCATCCGCACCCTGGCCGTGGCGCGGATCATGATGCCGAAGTCCCACGTGCGCCTGTCCGCCGGCCGTGAGCAGATGAACGAGCAGATGCAGGCCCTGGCCTTCTTCGCTGGCGCCAACTCGATCTTCTACGGCGAGAAGCTGCTGACCACCGCCAACCCGCAGGCGGAAAAGGACATGCAACTGTTCGCCCGCCTCGGCATCAAGCCGGAGGAGCGCGAAGAGCACGCCGACGAAGTGCACCAGGCGGCCATCGAGCAGGCCCTGGTCGAACAGCGCGATTCGCAGTTGTTCTACAACGCGGCGGTGTAAACCGCGCCGCGAGCCGCAGGCGGCGGAGCGCGCGCTCCCGACTGCTTTACTTGTAGCTTGACGCTTGCCGCCTGGAGCTGTCCGATGTCCTTCGATCTCGCCGCCCGCCTGGCCCAGCGCCGGGCGGACGATCTCTACCGCCAGCGCCCGCTGCTGGAGTCGCCGCAAGGCCCACTGGTGCGGGTCGATGGCCGGCCGATGCTGGCCTTCTGTTCCAACGATTATCTCGGCCTGGCCAATCACCCCGAGGTGATCGCCGCGCTGCGTGACGGCGCCGAGCGCTGGGGCGTGGGCGGTGGCGCTTCGCACCTGGTCAACGGCCACTGCGGCCCGCACCATGAATTGGAGCTGGCCCTCGCCGAGTTCACCGGGCGTCCGCGCGCCCTGCTGTTCTCTACCGGCTACATGGCCAACCTGGGCGCCGTCACCGCGCTGCTGGGCAAGGGCGATACCGTGCTGGAAGACCGCCTCAACCATGCCTCCCTGCTCGACGCCGGGCTGCTCAGCGGCGCGCGCTTCTCGCGCTACCTGCACAATGATCCGGCCAGCCTGGCCGGGCGCCTGGCCAAGGCCGAGGGCAATACCCTGGTGGTGACCGACGGCGTGTTCAGCATGGACGGCGACCTCGCCGAGCTGCCGGCCCTGGCGGCACAGGCCAAGGCCCATGGCGCCTGGCTGATGGTCGATGACGCCCATGGCTTCGGCCCGCTGGGCGCCCATGGCGGCGGCATCGTCGAGCATTTCGGCCTGGGCCTGGACGATGTCCCGGTGCTGGTCGGCACCCTCGGCAAAGCCTTCGGCACGGCCGGGGCCTTCGTCGCTGGCAGCGAGGAGCTGATCGAGACGCTGATCCAGTTCGCCCGTCCCTACATCTACACCACCAGCCAACCGCCGGCGCTGGCCTGCGCCACCCTGAAAAGCCTGGAGCTGCTGCGCGGCGAGGGCTGGCGCCGCGAGCACCTGCGCGCGCTGATCGAGCGCTTCCGGCATGGCGCGCAGGCGATCGGCCTGCGTCTGATGGACAGCTTCACCCCGATCCAGCCGATCCTTATCGGCGGCAGTCGCCAGGCCATGGCCCTGTCCGAAGCGCTGCGCGGCCACGGCATCCTGGTCGGCGCGATTCGCCCGCCGACCGTGCCGGCGGGCAGCGCGCGCCTGCGTGTCACCCTCAGCGCCAGCCATACTGAGAGTCAGGTCGATCGCCTGCTCGATGCCTTGGCGCAAAGCTGGCAGCAGGTGTCGTCCAGCCTGTTGGCGGAGATCGATGCCGAGGAGGGTGAAGATGCGTGACCAACTGATCCTGTTGCCCGGCTGGGGGCTCGGCAGCGCGCCGCTGGAACCCCTGCGCGATGCCCTGCTGGAGCAGGCGCCACACCTGGCGGTGCGCATCGAACCGCTGCCGCTGGAGGCGGACGCCAGGGTCTGGCTGGATGTCCTGGATGAAGAGCTGCCCGGCGACACCTGGCTGGGCGGCTGGTCCCTTGGCGGCATGCTCGCCGCCGAACTGGCCGCGCGGCGCGGCGAGGCCTGCCGCGGTCTGATCAGTTGCGCCGCGAACGCCAGCTTCCGTCAGCGCGACGACTGGCCGAACGCCATGCCGACGACGGTCTTCGAGGATTTCTTCGAGGCCTTCCTGCTGGAGCCGGAGCTGACCCGCAAGCGCTTCACCCTGCTGGTCAGCCAGGGCGCCCGCGATGGCCGGACCCTGGCGCGCCAGCTCCAGGTGGCGCTGCCGCAACTGGATGTCGAGGCGCTCCGCGCCGGTCTGCAATTGCTCGGCCTGCTCGATACCCGGGCGGCCCTGCAGCGCTACGCCGGCCCGCAACTGCACCTGTTCGCCGGCAACGACGCACTGGTCCCGGCGAGTGCCGCCGCGGCGCTGCTGGAGTGGTTGCCCGACGTGGAGACGGCGCTGTTCGACGGCGCCAGCCACGGCCTGCCCCTGGAGCGTCCGGACGACGTGGCCGCGGCGATCCTGGGTTTCATTCATGAGGGCGACGATGCCTGATTCCGCTTTTTCCGCTGGCAGCGCGGTGCCGGGCAGCGATGCCCATCTGCCGGACAAGCGCCAGGTCGCCGCGTCCTTCTCCCGCGCGGCGGCCAGCTATGACGCCGTCGCCGAGTTGCAGCGCGAGGTCGGTGAAAGCCTGCTGGCGCGCTTGCCGACGGCGCTGTCGCCGCGGCGCTGGGTCGATCTGGGCTGCGGCACCGGCTATTTCAGCCGCGCCCTGGGGCAACGCTTCGGCGACGCCGAAGGCCTGGGCGTGGACATCGCCGAAGGCATGCTGCGTTACGCCGGCGCTCGCGGTGGCGCGCGCTATTTCATCGGCGGCGACGCCGAGCGTCTGCCGTTGCGCACGCAGAGCTGTGACCTGCTGTTTTCCAGCCTGGCGATCCAGTGGTGCGCCGATCTGCCCGCGGTGCTCGGCGAGGCGCGCCGGGTCCTGCGCGAAGGCGGCGTGTTCGCCTTCAGCAGCCTCTGTGTCGGCACCCTGGGCGAGTTGCGCGCCAGTTGGCAGGCGGTGGACGGCTTCACCCACGTCAATCGCTTCCGCGCTTTCGCCGATTACCAGGCGCACTGCGCCGCCAGTGGCCTGGAGCTGCTGGAGCTGGCCAGCGAGGACCGCGTCCTGCACTTCCCTGACCTGCGCAGCCTGACCCATGAACTCAAGGCGCTGGGCGCGCACAACCTCAATCCGGGTCGCCCGGACGGCCTGACCGGTCGCGCCCGGGTGCGCGCGCTGATCGACGCCTACGAACGCTTCCGCCAGCCGCAGGGATTGCCGGCGACTTACCGGGTGGTCCAGGCCATCCTGCGCAAACCCCTGTCCCTGTAGGAACGCCATGCAGCACGCTTATTTCATCACTGGCACTGATACCGAGATCGGCAAGACCACCATTGCCTGCGGCCTGCTTCACGCGGCGCGGCTCATCGGCCTGTCCACCGCGGCGGCCAAGCCGGTGGCGTCCGGCTGCGAGCGGCACATCGAAGGGCTGCGCAACGCCGATGCCCTGGCCCTGCTCGACGAATGCACGCTGCCGTTGGCGTATGAACAGGTGAATCCCTTCGCCTTCGAGCCGGCCATCGCCCCGCACCTGGCGGCCCGCGAAGTGGGCGTGGCGCTCAGCGCCGAGGCGCTGGTCGGGCCGGTGCGCCAAGTGCTCGATCAGCGCGCCGATTTCACCCTGGTCGAAGGCGCCGGCGGCTGGCGCGTACCGCTGGCCGGCGAGGAGAGTCTGTCCGACCTGGCGATCATGCTCGGCATGCCGGTGATCCTGGTGGTGGGCGTGCGCCTGGGCTGCATCAACCACGCGGTGCTCAGCGCCGAAGCCATCCTGCGCGACGGGCTGCCCCTGGCGGGCTGGGTGGCGAATATCATCGACCCGGCGACGTCGCGCCTGGAGGAAAACCTCGCGACCCTCGCCGAACGCCTGCCGGCGCCCTGCATCGGCCGCGTGCCGCTCCTTGCCGCGCCGACACCATTCGCCGTGGCCAGCCACCTCGACCTGGGCATCCTCGATCTTCCGGATTGATGGCCTTTGCCCATCATGGCCAATCCTGCTTGAATAGCCGGTAGTTCCTCCCTGGAGTTCGTCGATGCAAATTTCCGCCAACGCATTCTCCGCCGGCCTGCAGGGCGTGCGCAGCGGCCAGCAGCAGGTCGAGCGTGCCGCCGAGAAGATCGCCGGACAGCCCGCCGCCACCAATGGCGAAGACCTGGCCAAGCCCCTGGTCGATCTGCAACAAGGCAAGTACGCTGCCCTGGCCTCCAGCCGCACCCTGCAAGTCGCCGACGAAACCCTCGGGACGCTGATCGACATCAGCGTCTGAAGGCGCCGAAGCTCTCAGAATTTCCTGTCATAAATTTCTAGCCGCCGACCGTCCCCATGACGCGTCGGCGGTGCGCTCCTGCGCTTTACTTAATGCCTGTAGCCCCCGCAATTTCAGCGCTCTAGCGCGGCGCCGGAAGCGTGACCGGGCAGTCGGTTTGCGCGCTTGACAAGGGTATGACGTAAACGTATGTTTCAAACGCCTGTTTGAGAGTCGTGCTGCGCCTGCGCAGCGACTGGGCGGCCGGGAACGCTCCCGCACTGCGACCGCACCTATCGGTCGCCCATTAACCAGAACCCTTCGTAGAGGTTTACCGCTATGCCTGATTACAAGGCCCCCTTGCGTGATATCCGTTTCGTTCGCGACGAGCTGCTGGGCTACGAAGCGCACTACCAGAGCCTGCCTGGCGCCCAGGACGCCACCCCGGACATGGTCAATGCCATCCTCGAAGAGGGTGCCAAGTTCTGCGAACAGGTGATCGCTCCGCTGAACCGCGTCGGCGACCAGGAAGGCTGCACCTGGAGCCCCGAGGGTGTGAAGACCCCGACCGGCTTCAAAGAGGCCTACCAGCAATTCGTCGAAGGCGGCTGGCCGAGCCTGGCCCACGATGTCGAGCACGGCGGCCAGGGCCTGCCGGAATCCCTCGGCATGGCCATCAGCGAGATGATCGGCCAGGCCAACTGGTCCTGGGGCATGTACCCGGGCCTGTCCCATGGCGCCATGAACACCCTGCATGCCCACGGCACCCCGGAGCAGCAGCACACCTACCTGACCAAGCTGGTGTCCGGCGAATGGACCGGCACCATGTGCCTGACCGAGCCGCATTGCGGCACCGACCTGGGCATGCTGCGCACCAAGGCCGAGCCGCAGGCCGACGGCACCTACAAAGTCACCGGCACCAAGATCTTCATCTCCGCCGGTGAGCACGACATGGCCGACAACATCGTGCACATCGTGCTGGCCCGCCTGCCCGACGCTCCGCAGGGCACCAAGGGCATTTCGCTGTTCATCGTGCCGAAGTTCCTGCCCAACGCCGAAGGCGGCGTAGGCGAGCGCAACGCCGTGTCCTGTGGCTCCATCGAGCACAAGATGGGCATCCACGGTAACGCCACCTGCGTGATGAACTTCGACGCCGCTACCGGCTTCCTGATCGGCCCGCCGAACAAGGGCCTGAACTGCATGTTCACCTTCATGAACACCGCTCGCCTGGGTACCGCGCTGCAAGGCCTGGCCCACGCCGAGATCGGTTTCCAAGGTGGCATCGCCTACGCTCGCGAGCGTCTGCAGATGCGTTCGCTGACCGGCCCGAAAGCCCCGGAAAAGGCCGCCGATCCGATCATCGTGCACCCGGACGTGCGCCGTATGCTGCTGACCGCCAAGGCCTTCGCCGAAGGCAACCGCGCCATGCTGTACTTCGCTGCCAAGCAGGTCGATATCGTGCAGCGCAGCCAGGACGAAGAGCAGAAGAAAGCCGCTGACGCGATGCTGGCCTTCCTCACGCCGATCGCCAAGGCCTTCATGACCGAAGTCGGCTTCGAAGCCGCCAACCACGGCGTGCAGATCTACGGTGGCCACGGCTTCATCGCCGAGCACGGTATGGAGCAGAACGTCCGCGACAGCCGTATCTCCATGCTGTACGAAGGCACCACCGGCGTTCAGGCACTCGACCTGCTGGGCCGCAAGGTACTGATGACCCAGGGCGAAGCGCTCAAGGGCTTCACCAAGATCGTGCACAAGTTCTGCCAGGCCAACGAAGCCAACGACGCGGTCAAAGAGTTCGTCGCTCCGCTGGCGCAACTGAACAAGGAATGGGGCGAGCTGACCATGAAGGTCGGTATGGCCGCCATGAAGGACCGCGAAGAAGTCGGCGCCGCATCGGTGGACTACCTGATGTACTCCGGCTACGCCTGCCTGGCCTACTTCTGGGCCGACATGGCGCGCCTGGCCGCCGAGAAACTGGCCGCCGGCACCAGCGAAGAAGCCTTCTACAAGGCCAAGCTGCAGACCGCGCGTTTCTACTTCCAGCGCATCCTGCCGCGTACCCGTGCCCATGTCGGCGCCATGCTGTCCGGCGCGAGCAACCTGATGGACATGGCCGAGGAAGACTTCGCCCTCGGTTACTGATGGCTCGGGCCGCTCTCCGGTCCCTGACGCAGTGAAAAAGCCCGCCCTATGGCGGGCTTTTTTTGTGCGTCCAGACAGGCGCCAAGCGGCAGAAGCTGCCATCATTAGGCCATTTATTTCCGCGCTACCCACGGCGCTGGAAACTACCCCGGAACCTTAAGTGCGTCCCATCGCCCACTACCGCCCCAGCCATTTCATCGCGCCCCTGCTGCTGTTGCCGGCAGGGCTTGGCGCCGGCTCGCTGATGGCGATGAGCGAGTTCTTCGTGTCCCTGTTCAATGTGCTGCCGACCCTGCTGCTGTTGCTCGGTGGCGCGCTCTGCCTGATCTACGGGCGCCAGCGTCAGCTGTTCATGCTGGCGGTGGTCTACATCGGCTATTTCCTCCTCGATACCCAGGTCGGCTACTACCGCGCCCACCAGGCGCCGCGCGCCGATGCACCCTTGGTGTTCCACCTCATCTGTCTGCTTCTGCCGTTGCTCTATGGGCTGTACGGGATCTGGGAGGAGCGCACGCACCTGTTGCAGGACCTGTTCGCCCGCGGCGCCGTGCTGGTCGCCGTGGCGGCGGTGGCGACCGGGCTGGCGCGCAGCTTTCCGCAGGGCTTGCTGGGGCTGGTCAGCGAGACCTACTGGCCGGCGCTGAGCGCTCGCTGGATGGTGCTGGCGCAACTGCCTTACCTGGGCTTCCTGATTGCCTTCGGCCTGCTGCTGAGCACCTACCTGCGCCAGCCGCGGCCATTGCACGCCGCGCAACTGATCGGGCTGTTCGGCCTGCTGTGGATGCTGCCCAAGGTGTTCATCCTGCCTTACGCGCTGCATGTGATGAGCAGCCTGGTGATGCTCAACCTGGCCGCCGCGGTGGCCCACGAGGCCTACCAGATGGCCTTCCGCGACGAACTCACCGGGCTGCCCGGCCGCCGCGCGCTCAATGAGCGCTGTCAGCGCCTGGGCCAGCAGTACGTGCTGGCGATGGTCGATGTCGACCACTTCAAGAAGTGCAACGACACCCATGGCCATGACGTCGGCGACCAGGTGCTGCGCATGGTCGCCAGCCACCTCAAGCGTACCGGCGGAGGCGGCAAGGCCTATCGCTATGGCGGCGAGGAGTTCACCCTGGTCTTCGCCGGCAAGCCGCTGGAAGACTGTCTGCCGCACCTGGAGGCGGTGCGCGAGGTGATCGAGGGTTACGCCATGCAGCTGCGTGATCGCGGCAAGCGGCCCAAGGACGATCGCAAGGGGCGTGAGCAGCGTGGCGCCTCGGCCAGGCAGAGCATCAGCGTGACCGTCAGCATCGGCGTGGCCGAGCGCGATGCCGTCCAGCGCCACCCGGAAGAGGTGATCAAGGCCGCGGACCAGGCGCTGTACTCGGCCAAGAGCGGCGGCCGCAACCGCGTCGCGGTGCATGGGCAGGCGCGGCGCGGGGCGGTGCGTACGGCCTGACGGGAGCTGCGGTTATGGCTGCGCATTCAGCGCATGCACGGTGATTGCCGAGGCTTTCCGGCGCACAGTAGGTTCGAGGTTTGACACGCGCCGTGACGGCGCCGAACCGAACGGAGAATCGCGATGCCCGAATACAAGGCTCCCCTGCGCGACATGCGCTTCCTGATCGACGAAGTCTTCGATTTCAGCGGCCGCTACCAGGCCCTGGGGGCGACCGACGCCAGCCCGGACATGGTCAGCGCCATCCTTGAGGAAGGCGCCAAGTTCTGCGAGCAGGTATTGGCGCCGCTGAACCGTTCCGGCGACGAAGAAGGCTGCCACTTCGACAATGGCGTGGTGACCACGCCGAAGGGCTTCAAGGAAGCCTACGCGCAGTACGTCGAAGGGGGCTGGAACGGCGTATCCAGCGATCCGGCATACGGTGGCCAGGGCCTGCCGCACTCGCTCGGCCTGCTGGTCAGCGAAATGATCGGTGCCAGCAACTGCTCCTGGGGCATGTACCCCGGCCTGACCCGTGGCGCCATGTCAGCGATCCACGCTCACGGCAGCGCCGAGCAGAAGCAGGCCTACCTGCCGCGCATGACCGCCGGTACCTGGACCGGCACCATGTGCCTGACCGAGCCGCACTGCGGCACCGACCTGGGAATCATCAAGACCCGCGCGCAACCCAATGCCGACGGCAGCTACGCGATCAGCGGCACGAAGATCTTCATTTCCGCCGGTGAGCACGACATGAGCGAGAACATCATCCACCTGGTGCTCGCCAAGCTGCCGGACGCCCCGGCCGGCACCAAGGGGATTTCGCTGTTCATCGTGCCCAAGTTCCTCCTCGACGCCCACGGCGAGGCCGGCGCGCGCAACGCCGTGGCCTGCGGCTCCATCGAGCACAAGATGGGCATCAAGGCCTCGGCCACCTGCGTGATGAACTTCGATGGCGCCACCGGCTACCTGATCGGCGAGGCCAACAAGGGCCTGGCCTGCATGTTCACCATGATGAACCACGCGCGCCTGGGCACCGGCATGCAGGGCCTGTGCCTCGGCGAGACCAGCTACCAGGGCGCCGTCCGCTATGCCCAGGATCGCCTGCAGATGCGCGCGCTGACCGGGCCCAAGGCACCGGACAAACCGGCCGACCCGATCATCGTCCACCCGGACGTACGGCGCATGCTGCTGACCATGCGTGCCTTCAACGAGGGCAACCGTGCGCTGGCCTACTTCACCGCGCAACTGCTCGACATCGAAGACCTGGCCGAGGCTGCCGAGGAGCGCGAGCAGGCGGCCAACCTGCTGGCTTTCCTCACGCCCATCTGCAAGGCCTTCATGACCGAGACCGGGCTGGAGGTGACCAACCTCGGCATGCAGATCTATGGCGGCCACGGCTTCATCCGCGAGTGGGGCATGGAGCAGCTCGTCCGCGACTGCCGCATTGCGCCGATCTACGAAGGCACCAACGGTATCCAGGCGCTCGATCTGCTCGGACGCAAAGTGCTCGGCAGCCAGGGCAAGCTGCTGATGGGCTTCACCAAACTGATCCATCAGTTGTGCCAGGCGCAGGCCGAGCATCCGCAACTCAAGGGCAAGGTCGCCCAGTTGGCGGCGCTGAACAAGCAATGGGGCGAGCTGACGCAGAAAGTTGGCATGGCCGCGATGAAGAACCCCGAGGAGGTCGGTGCGGCGGCGGTGGACTACCTGATGTTCTCCGGTTACGTGACCCTGGCCTACTTCTGGCTGCGCATGGCGCTGGTGGCCCAGGACAAGCTGGCGCAGAACAGCGGCGAAGCGGCCTTCTACGAGACCAAGCTGGTCACCGCCGACTTCTACTTCAGCCGTCTGTTGCCGCGAGCCGCGGCGCATGTAGCCGCGATAGAGGCGGGTGCGGACAGCCTGATGCGCCTCTCGGCCGAGCAGTTCGCGCTCTGATCGGGCGCTCCCCCCTGGCGGCAAGCGTAATCGGCTGGGCATGTCGCCCGGCCGATTCGTTGTGCGGATTTGGGCTCTGTCGCCGCGTCTGTTTCCGCCAGCGCTGTCGTCGGGCTCTTGTTATTTCGTGACCAAAATATAAAATCCAGTCCAAATCATGACGCTACGGCTCTGAAATGTTGCTGGAGTAAACTCCGCCCGTACCTCTTCGTACATCCTATTCTGAATACTGCTGGCTGCTTGTTCAGCCGTTGTTTCGCTCGAGGATTTCTCCCATGGCTGACTACAAAGCACCCCTGCGTGACATGCAATTCGTCCTCCACGAAGTCTTCGAGGTCGCCAAGCTCTGGGCTGAGCTGCCAGCGCTGGCCGAGACTGTCGATGTCGAGACCGCCAACGCGATTCTCGAAGAGGCCGGCAAGGTCACCGCGGGCGTCATCGCTCCGCTGAACCGCAGCGGCGATGAAGAAGGCTGCTCCTGGAGCGCCGAGGGCGTGAAGACCCCGGACGGCTTCCCCGAGGCCTACCGCACCTATGCCGAAGGCGGCTGGGTGGGGGTCGGCGGCGATCCGGCCTTCGGTGGCATGGGCATGCCCAAGGTGATCTCGGCGCAGGTCGAGGAAATGGTCAACTCGGCCAACCTGTCCTTCGGCCTCTATCCGATGCTCACCGCCGGCGCCTGCCTGTCGCTGAATGCCCACGCCAGCGAAGAACTCAAGGCGAAATACCTACCGAACATGTACACCGGCGTGTGGAGCGGCTCCATGTGCCTGACCGAGCCGCACGCGGGCACTGACCTGGGCATGATCCGCACCAAGGCCGAGCCCCAGGCGGACGGCTCGTTCAAGATCAGCGGCACCAAGATCTTCATCACCGGCGGCGAGCACGACTTGGCGGAGAACATCATCCACCTGGTGCTGGCCAAGCTGCCGGACGCACCGGCCGGCTCCAAGGGCATCTCGCTGTTCCTGGTGCCCAAGGTGCTGGTCAACGACGACGGCTCCCTGGGTGCGCGCAATGCCGTGTCCTGTGGCTCCATCGAACACAAGATGGGCATCAAGGCTTCGGCCACCTGCGTGATGAACTTCGACGGTGCCACCGGCTGGATCGTCGATGCGCCGAACAAGGGCCTGGCCGCCATGTTCACCATGATGAACTACGAGCGCCTGGGCGTCGGCATCCAGGGCCTGGCCACCGGCGAGCGCTCCTACCAGAGCGCCGTGGAATACGCCCGCGAGCGCATCCAGAGCCGCGCACCGACCGGCCCGGTGGCCCAGGACAAGGCTGCCGACCCGATCATCGTGCACCCGGACGTGCGCCGCATGCTGCTGACCATGAAGGCGCTGAACGAGGGCGGTCGCGCCTTCTCCAGCTACGTTGCCATGCAGCTGGATACCGCCAAGTACAGCGAGGACGCTGTCACCCGCAAGCGCGCCGAAGAACTGGTCGCCCTGCTGACCCCGGTGGCCAAGGCCTTCCTCACCGACATGGGCCTGGAAAGCACCGTGCACGGCCAGCAGATCTTCGGTGGCCACGGCTTCATCCGCGAATGGGGCCAGGAGCAACTGGTGCGCGACTGCCGCATCACCCAGATCTACGAAGGCACCAATGGCATCCAGGCGCTCGACCTGGTCGGCCGCAAGGTGGTGGGCAGCGGCGGTGCGTTCTCCAAGCACTTCACCAATGAGATCCGTGCGTTCACCGCGTCCGCTGGCAACGAGCTGGCCGAGTTCACCGGGCCGTTGAACGCCGCGGTGCAGAACCTCGACGAGCTGACCGCCTGGGTTCTCGATCGCGCCAAGGGCAACCCCAACGAAATCGGCGCCGCCTCGGTCGAATACCTGCAGGTCTTCGGCTACACCGCCTACGCCTACATGTGGGCGCTGATGGCACGGAGCGCACTGGGCAAGGAAGGTCAGGACGACTTCTACGCCAGCAAGCTGGGCACCGCGCGCTTCTACTTCGCCCGCCTGCTGCCGCGCATCCACTCGCTGAGCGCGTCGGTCAAGGCCGGCAGCGAATCGCTGTACCTGCTCGACGCCGCGCAGTTCTAAGCGTCAGCCCGAGGAAAAGCCCCGCAGGTGCGGGGCTTTTTCGTTTCCCGGCGTCCAGCCGATCGGCAGTTTGTAAGCCTAGGCTTACACGCTGTGGCGTTAATCACGTCTACCGAGTGCTTGGTTCGGGAGGTAACCTTCTTTCCAGTCAGGACATTGCGCAGGAAGCGCCAACGACAACACGGAAATTCAGGGATTCCACCACGGATGGTGGCTAGCACGGACGTCAGGATATCGGTCTGCAAAACCCCGCCCGCAAGGCGGGGTTTTTCTTTGCCCGCGTTTTTTCCCCAGTTGCCCTAAAGCGCCCCTTCGAGCAAGGAGCGCAGCAGTTCCACACTGCTGTGCTGGCGCTGTGCGTCGCGGTAGACCAGGCCCACGCTCAGTGGGATACGCGGCTCGCTGAGCGGTTTCCAGAGCAGCTCGCGGTTGCTGTGCAACTGACGCGCCCGTCCTGGCAGGACGGTAGCGAAGCGGCTGTGCGGCAGGCTGTCGAGAATGCCCGTCATATGGTTCAGCTCGGCTTGTACCCGTGGACGGCGGCCAATCGCGGCCAACTGCTCCTGCCAGATCTGCCGCGCCCGGAACTCTTCGCCGAGCAGCAGCATCGGCAATTCCGCCGCCTGGGCCAGGGAGACCTTCTTGAACTCGCGCAGCGGATGGTCGGCGGGGATTACCAGTTGCAGCTCGTCGGGGTACAGCTCGACGCCGTGCAACGCCGGCTGGCGCGGCGGCAGGAAGCCGATGCCGATGTCCAACTGGCCAACCAGCAGACGCCGCTCGATCTCCACCCCGGACAACTCGTAGAGGCGCACCCGCAGGTGCGGCTGTGCCGTGTTCAGGCGTTCGACCAGGTAGGGCACCAGATTGGCGTTGACCGTCTGCAGCACGCCGATCGACAGGCTGTGCGGGGTATGGCCGCGAAATGCGCGCATCGCCTCGTGGGTCCGCTCGAGGCCGTCGAGCAGCGGCACGGCATGGTTGTACAGGGTCTGCGCCGCCACCGTCGGCACCAGGCGCTTGCCGGTGCGCTGGAACAGCGCCACGTCGATGCTGCGTTCGAGCTGGCGAATCTGTTGGGACAGCGCCGGCTGGGATAACGCCAGGCGTTCGGCGGCGCGCCCGACATGGCCTTCCTCGTAGAGCGCGACGAAATAGCGGAGCTGGCGAAAATCCATAAGTGATGCTTATCAACGAAACTGGAAAATCGAAATGGATCGGGATCCGGTTGAAGCCCTAGTCTAGCGCCTGTCCGCTGTCACCGGTGGGTATACAAAGGTGGAAACGATCGTCATCCAGGGCGTTTTCATAGGCAAAGTCGAAGAGTGCTGGGGTGGTCTGATCAGCGCTATCGACAAGCTGGAAAGCCATCGCGAATCTTGGCTGGGCAGCGAAGGCCTGCCGGGTGACGAACACGCCGACCTGCGCCACCACGGTGGCCTCGACCGCGCGTTGCATCACTATCCCGCCGAGCACTACCGGCATTGGCGCAAGCAGTATCCGCGACAGCGCTGGCAGCAACCGGCGTTCGGCGAAAACCTGTCGACCTTCGGCGTCAGCGAGGCGGATGTCTGTGTCGGTGACCTGTTCCGCTGGGGTGATGCGCTGATCGAGATCAGCCAGCCGCGTTCCCCCTGCTATCGTCTGGGACGGCGCTGGAATCTGCCGGAGCTGCCCCTTGAGTTGCAGCGGCAAGGCCGTTGCGGCTGGTTCTATCGGGTACGTCGCGCGGGCATGGTGAGCCCCGATGCGCCCCTGGAACTGGTGCAGCGGCATTACCCGCAGTTGACCGTCGCCAGCCTGTTGCGCTGGTACTTCGGTGAGCCGCTGGAGCGTTGCGGACTGCGCCAGATGATGGCCTGTGACGCGCTCTCCCTGCGCTGGCGCAAGACCGCCGCGCAACGCCTGGCCAGTGGCGTGGTGGAAGACTGGACGGCCCGCCTGTCGGGCCCAGAATGCCTGGAGTCGAAGCCCGTCGCCTGATGGCTTCGCTCCGCAACACTCCTCGCGTCCGCCCCCGGACGTCGTTTTGGTCCATCGGGGCGGCTTTTATTCGACGCCCCGGTTCCGCAAGGAACCGGGGCGTTCGTTCGTCCAGGCGGCGCCGGTGCCCATCGGCTCAGGCGAAACCGCCATTGGCGCGCAGTACCTGGGCATTGACCCAGGCGCCATCCGGGCCGGCGAGGAATGCCACCACGCCGGCGATGTCATCCGGTGTGCCCAGGCGTTCCAGCGGCGCCATGCGGGCGATCTGCTCGACCTGCTCGGGCGTCTTGCCGTGCAGGAACAGTTCGGTGGCCACCGGCCCCGGCGCCACCGCGTTGACCGTGATGCCTCGTCCGCGCACTTCGTTGGCCAGCACCGGCACCAGGCCTTCGACCCCGGCCTTGGCGGCGATGTAGGCGCCGTAGTTGGGGAAGGACTTGGCGATCACGCTGGTGGAAAACAGGATGATCCGTCCGCCTTCGCCCAGCAGGCGGGCGGCTTCGGCCATCACCAGATAGCTGCCGCGCAGGTTGGTGGCGATCAGCCGGTCGAAACGCGCCAGGTGTTCGCTGGCGATCGGAAAGTTATCCATCACGCCGGCGCAATGCACCACCACGTCGAGACGGCCGAACGCGGCGCTCACCGCGGCGAACAGCCCCTGTACCTGCTCGGCGGCGGCGATATCGGCCTGAAAGCTGTGCGCCTGGCCGCCAGCGAGGCGTATCGCGGCAACCAGTTGCTCGGCATCGTCACGGCTACCGGCGTAGTGCACGGCAATGGCGAAACCATCGGCGGCCAGGCGCTTGGCCACGGCATGGCCGATGCCGCGGGAAGAACCGGTGACCAGGGCGATTTTGCGCGACTCGTTCATCTGCATGACTCCACTGAAAGGCTGTGAAGGTCATTCTGGTTGTTGAATGCTGATGAATAAATGCGCAAGGATTGCCAGCAGAATTCAATCCGAGACAACAGTTCGCCATGGATCGCTTGGACACCCTGCGCCTGTTCACCCGCATCGTCGAACGCGGCAGCTTCAGTCAGGCTGCTGCCGAGCTGGGCATCCCGCGGGCCACCGCCACCCATGCGATCAAAGCGCTGGAACAGCGCCTCGGCGCGCGCCTGCTCGAACGCACCACTCGCCAGGTGCGCCCGACCCTCGACGGTCGGGCCTTCCATGAGCGCTGCCAGCGCATCCTCGCCGATCTGGAGGGGGCCGAGGGAGCCCTCAGCATGCCGAGCGCCGACCCCCACGGCACCTTGCGGGTCGACCTGCAGGGCAGTCATGCGTCGCTGGTGATACTGCCGCGCATCGCCGAGTTCCACCGGCGTTATCCACGCATCGCCCTCCGCATCAGCAGCGGCGACCGCCTGGTGGACCTGCTCGGCGAGGATATCGACTGCGTGGTGCGCGCCGGCCAGCCGCGTGACTCCTCGCTGGTGGCCAGGCGCCTGGCGGCCTTGCCGGAAGTGATCTGCGCCAGCCCCGACTACCTGGAGCGAGCCGGCAGCCCGAGGCACCCCGATGAATTGCTCAAGCACCAGGCCGTGGGCTTCTTCGCCACCGGCAGCGACAACCGCTACCCCTTTACCCTCGAGGTGGACGGCACGGTCCGGGAATACCCGGCGGCCGGCTGGATCACCGTCAGCGACGCCGCGCACTACAGCCTCTGTGCATTGCAGGGGTGCGGGTTGATCCAGGTGCCGCGTTATCACGTCGAGGACTACCTGCGCGATGGACGGCTGCGCCAGGTGCTGGGCGACTGGCCTTGCCCGGCGTTGCCGGTGTCGGTGCTCTATCCCTACCATCGGCAGCTGTCGCCGCGGGTGAAGGTCTTCGTCGAGTGGCTGGTGGCGCTCTACGCCGAGCGCTTTCCCGACTAAAGCTCGACTTCCCCGCCGGCCAGAACGCACAGCTCGGTGAAGTCGAGAATCTCCGTTTCGCGTCCGTTGACCTTGATCAGACCGTGCTTCTGCAGGCGAGTGAAGCTGCGCGAGACGGTTTCCACCGCCAGGCCGAGGTAGTCGCCGATTTCCGTGCGCGACATGCTCAGGCGGAAGCGCAGCGCGGAGAAGCCACGGTCGCGGAAATGCGCGGACAGGTTGAGCAGGAAGGCGGCGATGCGCGAATCGGAGTTCAGCCGCGAGAGCAGCAGCTTCATCTGCTGATCCTCGCGGATCTTGCGGCTCAGCATCAGCAGCAACTGGTGCGACAACCCCGGGATCTGCTTCGACAGCTGCTCCAACTGGTCGAAGGGAATCTCACTGCACAGTGTGCTTTCCAGGGCGATCGCCGACACCGGATAGCTGCCTTCGTCCATCCCGGAGAAGCCGAAAATCTCGGTGGCGTAATAGAAGCCGGTGATTTTCTCCAACCCCTGCTCGTTGGTGGTCACCGTCTTCAGCGAACCGGAGCGCACCAGATAGAGGCTGTGGAAGGCATCGCCCTGGCGGAACAGATAGTCGCCTTTGTGCAGCAGGTGGCCCGGCTTGATGATGGCCTCCAGCTCCTGGAGCTGATCGTCGCCCAGCGTAGGCGGGGCCAGGCGGCAGTTCTTGCAGTACGGTTGCGACTTCAACATCTGATTCATCCTGTTATCTCCCGTGCGCCAGCCCTGACCGCGTCCTGCGGCCGATGCTTCCCCATAGACCATAGCAACAGATGGATATCTGTCATCCGGCCCCCGCCGTGGGCGGGGAGCTGCGTGCACGGGTTTGCATTTGCGACTTTTTCTTGATTGCTTCTTGACCTCATCTTCACCTGGCGGACGGCACTCTGCGCGCCGGTCCGACCCAGCCGGGCGGCCGTCTGGCCGGGGCGCCCACTGCGGGCAACAACCCCCCGCCACAAGCCAAGTTTCGGAGTGCGAGATTCATGAACAAACTGCCGCAGATCACCCTGGCGTTCTGGGTGATGAAAATTTGCGCGACCACCCTGGGGGAGACGGCCGGCGACCTGCTGTCGATGACCCTCGACGTGGGCTACGCCATCAGCTCGCTGATCCTCATCAGCCTGTTCCTCGTGACCCTGGTCAGCCAGTTGCTGTCGCGTCGCTACAACCCCTGGCTGTACTGGCTGGTGATCCTGTCCACCAGCACCGCCGGCACCACCATGTCCGACTTCATGGACCGCACCCTGGAGCTGGGCTACGCCAGCGGCTCGGCGATCCTGGTCAGCATCCTGGTGGCTATCTTCGCCGCCTGGCGCCTGAGCGGCACCTCGCTGTCGGTGGACAACATCCGCAGCCTCAAGGGCGAGATGTTCTATTGGATGGCCATCCTCTTCTCCAACACCCTGGGCACCGCGCTGGGCGACTTCCTCGCCGATGACTCGGGCCTCGGCTTCGCCGGCGGCGCGCTGCTGATCGGCAGCCTGATCGCGCTCATCGCCGTACTGCACTACTTCACGCGGCTGTCCTCGGTGCTGCTGTTCTGGCTCGCCTTCGTCCTCACCCGGCCGTTCGGCGCCACGCTCGGCGACTTCCTCACCAAGACCCACGAGAACGGCGGCCTGGGCTTCGGCACCATCGGCTCCTCGGCGGTACTGGCCGGCGTATTGCTGGTGCTGGTGGTCCTCGCCACCCGGCGCAAAACGGCTGAACGGACGACGCTGGCAGCCCCCAGCAACGGCTGATTGCCGAACGGGCTGGCTTCGTGAAATTCACTGTGATATTTTTCATGAAAAATAAACAGAGCAATTTCACGAGGCCGCCATGTTCCTGCGCTCCAACCAGCCCGTCGGCACCTACTACGCCGCTGCCAACCCAGAGTTGTTGCAGCCGCGCGCGCCGCTGACGGAGTCACTGGATTGCGAAGTCCTGGTCATAGGCGCGGGCTTCAGCGGTCTGCACACCGCACTGCAACTGGCCGAGAACGGCCGCCAGGTCTGCGTCATCGAAGCCAGCCGCATCGCTTGGGCCGCCTCCGGGCGCAACGGTGGGCAGGCCCTGCCGGGCTGGTCCAGCGACCTCGGCCCGATCGAAGCCGACCTTGGCCACGAAGGCGCCCTGCGCCTGTGGCAAGGCATGCTCTGGGCCGCCGGCGAGCTGCGTGACCTGCCGCAACGCCATGGCTTCGACTGCGACTACCGCGTCGGCCACCTGTGGACCGCCGTGCTGCCGCGCCGCGTCGGCCTGCTCTATGACTGGCAGGCCGAAGCCAATCGCCGCTGGGGTTACGAGGGGCTGCGCTTCATCCCGCGTGAAGAGCTGCCCGAATGGATCGCCAGCGACCGTTACCAGGCAGGCCTCTACGACCCGCATTCGGCGCACCTCAACCCCTTGAAGCTGGCCTACGGCCTGGCTGCCGCGCTGGAGAAGGCCGGCGGGCGCATCCATGAGCAGACCCGCGCGCTGCGCTACCACGAAGCCGGCAGCGGCTTCGTCGTCGAGACCGAGCACGGCAGCATCCGTTGCGCCGCCCTGGTGCTGGCCTGCAACGCCTACATCGACGGCCTCGATCCGCAGGTGTCGGCGCGCATCCTGCCGGTCGGCACCTACCAGGTCGCCAGCGTGCCGCTGGGCGAGGAACTCGCCCGTTCGTTGCTGCCGCAGAACTGCTGCGTCACCGACAACCAGTTCGTCCTCGACTACTTCCGCCTGACCCCCGACCACCGCCTGCTGTTCGGCGGCGGCTGCACCTACCTCGGTGGCATGCCGACGGACATCCGCGCCGCCACCCGTCCCTACGTCGAGCGGGTGTTCCCGCAACTGCGCGGGGTCGAACTGGAATACGCCTGGGGCGGGCACATCGACTGCACCATGCGGCGCACCCCGGACATCGGTCGGCGTGGCGAACTGTTCTGGCTGCAGGGCTACTCCGGCCACGGCGTCCTACCCAGCCTGGCCGCCGCCCACGCGGTCAGCGAAGCCATGCTCGGCCGCGGCGATGAACTCGACCTCTACCAGCGCCTGAGCAATCCCGGCTTCCCTGGCGGCCAACGATTCGCTGCGCCACTGGAAGCCGTCGGCAAAGCCTGGTATCGCTTGCGCGACTTTTTCTGAACGAGCCCCGCACGCACATGCATGACCGTGAAAACGAAGGCCTGGCGGAACTGATCCGCGACCTGCGCAAACACAAGAACCTCACCCTCGGCGCGCTGGCCGAACGCATCGGCCGCTCGGTGGGCTTCCTCTCCCAGGTGGAGCGCGGGTTGTCGCGCCCGACCGTGGCCGACCTCACCGCCATCAGCGAAGCCCTGGGCGTGCCGACCACCTTCTTCTACGCCGGCAGCACCCAGCGCGAGCAACCCTGGGTCACCCGCCCGGCCGACCGCCGCACCCTGTACTACGCCGGCGGTGTCACCGACATCCTCGCCTCGCCGAGCATGTCCGGCGGCTTCTCCATGCTCGACAGCATCCTTGCGCCCGGCGCCAGCAGTGGCGACGAGCACCTGAACGACAGCTCCGAGCAGGGCGGCTTCGTCCTCGAAGGCGAACTCACCGTCTGGTACCAGGACGACGACGCCCCCGTGACCCTTTACCCCAACGACAGCTTCCAGCTGCCGCCCCACGCCAAGTTCCGTTACGCCAACCTGACCGACAAACCCACCAGGGTGCTCTGGGTCTTCACCTGATTTTCGAATGGCAACCTGCACTGTCCGGCCCAGGCCGGCCAAGGTTTCCATCCGAAAGCGATCCAGCAGCGCCGAACAACAAAGGCAGACAAGAAATGAACCGCCAAAGCTTCCCCGACCTCCTCAGCGAAGTGCGCGCCTTCCGCGCCCAGCACCCGGACATCCGCTACGTCGACCTGATCTGCCTGGACATCCCCGGCCAGTTCTACGGCAAGCGCTACCCGGTCGACATGCTGGAAAAAGTCGCTGCCGGCAGCCCGCTGAAACTGCCGCAGAACTGCGTGCTGCTCGGCGTGCAGGGCGGGCTGCACCCGATCGGCGACTACTGCTTCAACGACGGCGACCCGGACGCCCCGCGCCGGCTGATCCCCGGCACCCTCAAGCCGGTGCGCTGGGAAAACCAGCCGCTGGGGCAAATGCTGATCAGCTCCGACGGCACCGACGCGCCCATCGAATTCGAACCGCGCGAAGTCCTCGCCCGCGTGCTGCAACGCCTGGAAGCCAAGGGCATCCGCCCGGTGGTGGCCTTCGAGCTGGAGTTCTACCTGTTCGACAAGAAGCTCAAGGACGGCCTGCCGCAATACCCGCGCGACCCGCTCTGCGACGACGAAGACGACCAGCCGAACATGCACATCGAGCGTCTGTCGCGCTTCTCCGACGTGCTCCATGACATCGTCGACGCCTCCCGCGAGCAGGGCGTGGACGCCAACGTCATCACCGCCGAAATCGGCCCCGGCCAATTCGAGATCAACTTCGCCCACTGCGAAGACGGCCTGCACGCCGCCGACCAGGCCGCACTGTTCACCCGCGCCACCCGTGGCGTGGCGCTCAAGCACGGCTACCGCGCCAGCTTCATGAGCAAACCCTACCTGCACGCGCCGGGCAGCGGTATGCACGTGCACGTCAGCCTCTACGACCGCGACGGCAAGAACCTGCTCGACGGCGACAACCAGCGCCCGCTGCGCCACGCCGTGGCCGGTTGCCTGGAGCTGCTGCCGCACTGCATGCCGATCTTCGCCGCCAACCACAACGCCTACCGCCGCTACGGCTCCCGCGTCAATGCCGCCAGCCGCGCCAGTTGGGGCTTCGAAGACCGCGACGCGTGCATCCGCATCCCCGAGTCCGACGGCAAGAACCTGCGCATCGAACACCGCCTCGCCGGCGCCGACGCCAACCCCTACCTGGTGCTGGCCGCCATCCTCACCGGCATGGAACACGGCCTGGAAGCCGGCAAGGAACCCATCGCCCCGCTCAACGACGACCGCGACAGCGGCATCGACTTCCCGCGCGACATGCTCGGCGCCGTCGCTGCCATGGAAAACCACCCGGTGGTGAAAGAAGGCCTGGGCAGCGAGTTCGTCTTCGTCTACTGCGAAAACAAACGCCACGACCACCTCGACTTCATGAACGAAGTCAGCGCGCGCGAGTACCGCTGGTTCCTCTGAGCCAACCCCAGCGCCGCGCTCCCGCACGCGGGAGCGCGGCGTTTCCGTGGTTAGCGCCGGCTCGTTGAGCGACCGGAACGCACATCAAGCCCGTAGGGTGGGGGGAGTCCCGAAACCCATGCTGTCTCCCCAGCGATGGGCATCGCCACGGGCTCCAGCCATCCGACGAGCCCACTGCCTGTCCTGGGCCGGGTGAGCGCTCAGGTATGGGTATGTCTGTCCGCCGCTTCACCTCTCCATTCAGATCGCTGACAATTCCGCGGGAAAACTCCTACTGACGAATGGATGCTGGAATGGACATCAACGAACTCGCCAAGCTGCTTGTTTCGCGCCTGGATGAGCACAGCGCTGAGATCAAGGCTCAATGGAGCAGCCCGCAAGGGACTCATACCCGTCATTTCTATGTCGATGACCTGTTAACAGCCGATCTTGCCCAGGCGATATACAGCGCCTTCCCGCGCAATGCCGATGGCTTCTTCGACCGCCAGTCTTTCCGCGAGAAGAAGAAGACGCTGACCAATCTCGCTGACCATCCGCCGATTCTCAGTGCCATCACCTATGCGATGCAGCACCCCAGCGTCGTCGAAAAAGTGGCCGAACTCGTTGGCCTGAAGAACATCGTCCCCGACCCAAGCCTCTATGCCGGTGGCTTGTCGATGATGTTCCAGGGCGATTTCCTGAACCCGCATATTGATAACAGCCACGATGGCAGCCGAAATCTCTATCGTCGCCTCAACCTGCTCTACTACGTGTCCCCGGATTGGGCGCTGGAAAACGGCGGGAACTTCGAACTCTGGGACCCCCAGGTCAAACAGCAGAAGACCATCGTTTCGCGTTTCAATCGCCTGGTGGTGATGGAAACCAACAAGGACTCATGGCACTCGGTGAGCCCCGTGGTCGTGGAGTCGCCGCGTTGCTGCGTATCCAACTATTACTTCTCCGCCGAGTCGCCGGATGAACTGGACTACTTCCACGTGACCTCCTTCAGTGGGCGGCCGGAAGAGCCAGGGAAACGCCTGTTGGGCTATTTCGATAACCGGCTGCGCAACACGGTATCCAAGGCATTGGGAACCGGACGCGGGCGCAAACTGGTCAACAAGACAGAAGAGTGATGGGCATCGCCACAGGCTCCACCCATCCGACGAGCTCACGGCCTGTCCTTGACCGGGTGAACGGCCAAGGCGCCGACCAGACCCGTAGGATGGGTTGAGTCCCGAAACCCATGCTGTCTCCCCAGCGATGGGCATCGCCACGGGCCCCAGCCATCCTACGAGCCGGCTTCCATCAGCCGCACCGCATCGCCGAAACGCACCCATAGCGTGCCCTGCCAATCCAGCAGACTCATTTCCTGGCCCTGCACCTGTTCCAGGCGCCGACGGGGCAGGTGTGGGTTGCTTTGCTGGGCATCGCGCAGCACCGGCACCACCTCGTTACTCAGCCACTGGCGCAGGCTACGGTTCTCCGGGTGGTAGAAGTGCACCATCAGCAGCGTGTAGACGCCGCTTTCGCTGATCAACAATTCCTCCTCGCATGCGCCGCGCGTCCCCAGCAGGCGCCCGGTACGGCACTGGTCCGCATCCAGCTTGTGGATAACCCGCGTGGTAATGCGGCTGTTGGTCAGCCGCGCCAGATCACGCCCGACGAACCACGCCTGGCGCTCGATCAGCAGCGCGCGTAATTGCCGGTGATGGCGAACGAAGACCGAAGGGATGAGGCCGGAATCGGCGGGGGAAGAAAGGGAAGGGGTCATGCTGTCGCTCCTTGCTGCATTCAAGAAGCCGCCACCCAGGAAATCCGAAAAGGGAGGCGGACCGTGCAAGGGTGGAATCCCGGTACACAAACGAAGACCGGTCGGGTCGAAACCCGCCTCGCACGGTCCGCCATAGACAGCCAGAGCGCCATCGGCGGTTAGCTCGACTGGGCTCTGCTATGGCGTGGTGCATCGTTTGTGTTCCAGGATTCCACTCCTGACCACGGCAAAACCGTGGCAGACGGAACGCTACTCAGCACGCTTGTAGGACGGCAATGCCGAGGCAGTGTAGGACATTTCCCTGATCGCCGATTTGACCTATTCGGCTCATGCGCCAGAAACGCAAAAGCCGCGCAATCGCGCGGCTTTTCGTCGTAAAGGTGGTGGGCCCACACGGACTCGAACCCTGGACCAAAGGATTATGAGTTGCCTAGAAATGCTGCAAGCTCAGTAAAATCGTGCGTAGCTTAGCACAGGTACAGTGAGCTGAATGCAGCGTGGTTACTGGTATTGAGCGTAATTTGACGGAGCGGGGGGAGCCTGAGCACTGTACCGCTGGTGTACTGACGCTCTATGCTGGATCACTAGAGCTTACAGGCTATAGAGCTTAGTTTTTAGCGTCGGTATACGGTGGTCTAGGCTGAGCACTCTCAGTGTGATTTTTATTCGGCATGCAGTTAGGCTCCTTCTGGAGTTTTGGCTTGGAGTATTACGACGCATGTTCGGTGCTAATTCTCTAATTGGGATCGCACTTTAACGGGTAATGGCAGCTCGCGATAAGGAGACGGAGCTTTATGCGAGTAATTAGTGTGCGAGAGGTGTGTGATTGGTTTCCTAATGAGCGATGGAGGGGTTGTGGCTGCTGAGTCCACTGGTTCAACTTTGATAAAGTTTTTAATTGATTCTGACTTCCGAATTACTATGGAGGTGTCTCCATGGGTATTTGCATTTTTCGTGCTTGCGTTACTTGTCTTCTTGCTTGCAAAAACGATTGTTTCTAGGTCAAGAATTGCTGATTTTGAAATTGATGAGGCGGAGTTTGGTGTCGGAGATCAGAAAATAAAGCTAAAGCCTAATCTTGTCGATAAGCAAATTGCTTACAAGATTTGGGTTGAGCTTAGCACCAGAAAAATAGGATTGCCGATAAATCTTGAAGATGATGTCATTACTGAGGTGTATGATTCATGGTTCAGTTTCTTTTCCGTTACTAGAGAGCTTATAAAGGACGTTCCCGTCTCTAAGTTTCAGCGGAAGGAAACCGAAATGATCATTCGGCTATCTATAGATGTGCTGAATCATGGATTGCGACCTCACCTAACAAGATGGCAGGCGCGTTACCGCAGATGGTATGAGCACGAGCTTGATGTGGCAGGTAATCATGATATTGAGCCACAGATGCTTCAGAAGAAATATCCACGATATAAAGAGCTTTCGATCGATTTGCTCGCAGTGAATAAACGTCTTATTGGGTATAGAAATAAGATGTATAGTATTGTATCGAGTGTGGAGAAAAGGTAAGTGGCGGGGTGTTTAAAGTGTATTTGTGCACTTTTGATGTTTTTCTTAAAGCTTGCAGGCTAGGTGTGTGGCGTTATCTTGTTATTCTTAACTGAGTATCTGGATTTTGCTGCTTCAAAGTCAAACGGATCGCCATATATGACGTTAGGGTGGAAGTTTTCAGCCAGAAAGGAGATGAGAGGCTGGGCCTGTTCTTGAGTAAACTTCCTATGTCCTCTGGAGTTGCGGTAGCCTATTCTATCAAGCAGTGTAGTAGGAATTTCAACTGCGGCAGCGCCAAAGTAAAAGAAATGCTCAGATACAAGAACTGAGTTGGTTCTTGTGTCATTTAATATGTTGTGTGGATTTGGGGTTCCGTCTGGATAGCTATGATGCGAATTTGATTGATGCCAATTTCCGTTGACTCTGTGGTAGATATTGTCTCCAACAATTGTTTTCAAACTTCCATTGCGCAATGGTTTCTTGTGGCGGTATAGCGAATTTCCCCAGTACTCATCAAATGTAACTGACCTGGTAGTTTTCATTGCGAATATGCATCTGCCAGTCGCTCTTAGTCGTTTACCACCCATCCCTATAATCCAGTCACCTACTTTGGCGACTCGTCTTATATCAGGTTTGCATGTGGCCAGCGTGCACATGTTGTGGAACGGGTTGGGGGCAAAGCCAAAATCTCGATCAACTACGTACATATAGACATTGGGCATATCTAACACTCGGAGTTGGCTGAGGCATTCACTGATGAGCGCGTAGAGCCGTCAGGGTTCTGGAAAGTATCTTCTTCACTATCGATAGCTTGTTGAATGCTTTTTGCATTCCAGCCAACAATCGCTGAGGCGTATTTTTCGAGGCTCTGAGGAATATCTGACTCTTTACCTCCCTGCTCAAAAACGCCGACGATTCTCTTGCCTTGAGCATGTGCTTGATTAATTTCCCAATTAACCCAGGGTCTTTGGTGGGTTTGTTGTCCTATTAACACAACAACTGTGGAGGCCCAGGATATCTTCATGCGAAGCAAGCGTTTGATTGTTGCCTCTTTAATCATTCCCTTTTCCAATCGCTCTTGGTTCGCTGGCTTGGCCCGGATTGAGCTATTCCGCACATCCCACCCTTTTGACCCGAGCAGACTAGTGAATTTATCGACTAGAGCATCATCGCGATGGTGGTGACTGATAAATAAATGTCTCCGACTCTCAGATCTACTCATTCTAGTACCCCTAGCGATAGCGCCTAAAGTTATCTATTAAGTTCCTAGGTTAAGATTTGACTGAGCAGGCAATGAGCTCGGCGCTGCCGGGGCGCCTAATAGATCCGCTTCGATCTTCGAGTTTATACCCCATTTGGGAGGGTACCAAGGCCTGTCCAGAGTTCCAGTTGGAGAAAACTTTTGTTTAATTCGAGTGCGGCCAGAAATGCCAGCGACCTCAGGGTGCGCGACTCGTGCATACTTGTCGACTTCACAGAATAGATTTTGGCAGTCGATCAGTTGAAGTCTACGTCCCCATAAAAATTGAAATTTAATGCCGAGGCGTTCAAATTCCTGCTCCTGATTTTCCGCCATCAGTCGTATCAATTGAGCTTCGTTGAGGTTTGCTCTATCAGCAAAGCATTTTCTTAGTCCGTCGAGTGCGCCAGGTCCAGGTACGACGAAGTCCATCTCGGAAAAGTCGGTAACTTCGCTATAGTTAATGTCAGTCACAAATTGATATGCTAGAAAGTTACCAATTGATGGATAGCTTTTGAGTAGCTCGAATGCGCCTTGCATCTTTTTTTGTCGTGAAAGTTGTCCGGCAATGTCATCCTTCATCATGCGTTCCAGCAGACGGAGGTGATTTTGATGCTTGGCTGGATAGCCAAAAGCTGAGCTGCTAGGTGGCATTATGTATGCCGCAGAGTAAATTTTGCCTCCAGCACTCATTGCTTGGCTTAAAATCTTGTCGTAGTGATCAAAGTTATAGTTTTTATAGGTTATTTCACCAAGCGCGTGTTCAAGTAATTTCCATGTTTCAATTTTGTTGAAAAACTTAAAAAGTAAAGTGCGAAAAATTACTTCGAGCGGCGAGTCGGGAAGGTCTTGGCGGTAAATAACATTTCTTATTAAGAACTGGCTAACGCGATCCGAAGCGCGGTATGCATTTGTGAATTTATGGGTGGCAATCACAGGGTCAGCAGTCCACGGGGCAGGCTGTCCCTCTAGTCTTTGACGGAATACACGCTGTCGTTCGGCAGCGAACCGCCAATAGCTGTCGAATACTGGGGTTACCCGTATCGGGTGCAAACATGATGGGGTATGAGATGTATGCAGCGGACTCGTTTGGCCTGCCTCTAAAGATGGTCTGTTTTTCGGGGTTATAGCCTTCACACTTTTTCTCTACAGAGGGGCATTCTTCGGGGTATTTAACCATGGCCGGGTACAGGCTCGAAAATAGATCATTGCTATCTTCGTTGTGCTGGTGGGCCAGTTTATATGGTTCATATTAAGAACCTAGATAAAGGAGGGAGTTGAAATGCAGCTATTACTAATAATATTCGATAGATAGGTGGTGCGTTGTTTGTAACGAACTCGTTTGACGGACTGCGAGCGATGGCCAAAGTTGCTGAGGCTATAGCTGAGTCGACGACACTTCCCTTTCGCATAGTAGCACTCCAATGCTATGAGCACGTAGTGTCTAAAATTATGCCAGTGATGCTTCTCTAAGCTAAACCCCTGCTCTGTTTTTTATGCGTCATAGATTTATGTTATGGTGGAGAGAAGTTGGTATGTATGATCGGTATTATTTTCTTTCCGCTCCTCTCCATACCCAGAGCACAGCAAGAAAAATGGCGTATACAGCAGAAATTGCCCCTATCCATATTAAGATGCTCTTTACGATGAAGCCGAGCTGCTGGACTTCAACTGAGGATTTAATTAATTCTGCGTTGCATTTTCTTAGGATTTCTTGATGCTCTGTTGTGGCGGGTTTAACGATTTCGAGCTGTGTTAAGCACGGGAGAACATCCGCTTGGGTGGGGGAGTAGCGTATAACGAAAAGCATCAAGCACGCTGCGGATATAAGTGTTAAAAAAATTCCAAGACGATGCCAGAATCCAAGCTTTACATATATGTGTATATGCATTATCTATCTCTCGTGCGGTTTGTTTTCTATCGCTGTTAGTTTCCTTTTTGGGGGTTTTGCTCGGGAGGTTGAGCCTGTTGTACAGCAAGAAAATGCGTGCCAGTAAGATCATTTATAGCTTTGAATATTATGTCTCTCATGCCGAAGCCTAAGATTGCAACAAATATCGCAAATATCACAGTCGAGTATCTTGTGACTATTTTGCTTTCAAGGGTTAGAATTTCTTTTTTTAATGCGTCAATTTCGCCTTTTAGTTTTGTTGGAGAGAAAACTTCTCCGGTCATATTTGAAATTAGTTTGCTGTCTAGAGATTTTGGTGGAGATGTGGTCGATTTCTTTTTGTACGCATCACTAGACGCACGGTCAAGTTCTGCGAACCAGATCAGCGCGAAGGCGTCGCCTTTCTCTAAGGTTATGTCTAGCGGGCCTGCGTTATAAACTGAAAACGTTAGTCTTCCGCTCCAGCCTGGGTCTACATGGAAGCCGGATACGTTTATTAGACCTTTGAACTTGTATGTTGCTTTGAAAGATATTAAAGCGAGGGCGTTGTCCGGGACGGAAATTATTTCGTTTGTTAGCAGGAATGCGAACTGTCCCTTGGGGATCACGAACTGAGACTTTTTGTCAGTCAGCTTCTTTTTTACGCCCGTATCTTTACTGTTGTCCGGATCGCTGGGCGTAATATAGACTTCGTCGCCTACAGTAAGAGAAACGGCAGCGCAATCAACTTTTATGTTGTCTGTGCTGCCGTCTTCGTTTTTTACTATGTTTGCCAGCTCTTCACTGAGCTTGTCACCGCTCCAAAACATTTCAGTATCCTGTTTTGTAATTGCCGAGCCGGTTGAAGAAAATGTTTTTCTTCTCAACTGGAACTAGTCGTTCGGCAAATAAAATTTCCAGCTCCTCGTTTGTGAGGCTATAAAGAGCGGTGAGGGAAATCTTGAAAAGCCTCCCGAGGCTCTCTACAAGTGTCTGTCTGAATGGAAAAGGCTCTAGGTGGTCTAGAGATTCTGCGGCTTTGCACATAATCCCGGTTTGTACGGAAAATTCTTTGGAAAATTTACCTAGTCTATCGTTTGGTGATTCGGAGTGTTCCGTTCTAATCAAGTGGTCTGCGAGGCTTTTGACATCGGGGAAGTCTTTTTCTTGTTCGCTTAATGAGATGTCATAGATTCTTGAGTTAAAAATATTTGCCGAAGAGAATAGGATTATCAGGCAATCAACTATGGTTCTCTTAAATTCGGTTTCGTCGTTTTCGAAGGCGGCAACTGAAAGCTTTGCGCTATATTTTGCCAAATGCAAAGTCATGTGCGTGATTCGCTGCTGGACATTTAAAAGCCAGATATCCTTATGATACTTTTCGTCATGCTGCAGCTGCTTCCACTGAAGCTCTTCAAGTTGACTGAAAAGTGACATGGTCGCCCCCCAACGCGAATGGTCTTGGAGCCCCTTGGTAGGAGCTATTTGGGCGTCAGTATACCTCCACTTCAGAGTCTTTGGCGTATCGATCTCATCCAGATCTGGAGCCGATTGGTCTGTCCTGGGCTGAGTGGATACTGACTTAAGGTGGAAAATGTCCACAGCAAGGAGTGTTCATGATCCAGAGCAGACGACGCCTCCCCGATCCCTTCAAACGCGAGGCGGTAGATTAGGTGCTCGCCGGTACGCCGCTTGGTCATGTGGCTGAGACCCTCGGCATCGCTGAAAGCCTGCCGGGAAAATGGACGCGCCAGTAGGAGCAGCAAGGTGGCGTGCCTATCCGGGCAATGGCAAGCAGCGTCGTGAGAGCGCAGAACTGCGTCAGCAACTGTCCCAGGTCACCATAGGGCGCGACGTAAAAAGCACTCGCCATCTTGTCACCGCCCACGAAGTGAGGTTTCGCGCCATCGAGGCGTTGGCCGGTCACTATCCCGTAGCGCCGATGTGCCGGCTGTTGCAGGTATTGCGCAGCGGTTTCTATGCCTGGCGGCAGCGGTCGTCACGCTCTACCGATTGCCCCCGAGTCACCTGGATCGCCGGCTCGCCTCGGATCGTGCCAATCGGCACTGAGTCTCGAACATGACCTCAGTGCGGACGGCTCAAGGCTAGTTGTATCTGGCCGTCGTGCTCAATCTCTATTCTCGCGCCGTTGTTGGTTGGGCGATGCACCGCCGCATGCAGCAGGCTCTGCAACACGCCACGCTGGAGATGGCTGTGGCACGCCAACAGCCACAAGAAGAGGTGCTGCTGTATTCGAATCGTGGCAGCCAATACCGCGCGTACGACTACTAGGCTCTGCTGCGACGACATCGGATCGTGCCCAGCCATTCGCGTCCGGGGAACTGCCGGGACAACGCCGCGCTGGAGAGCTTCTTCCGTTCGCTGAAGACCGAGCGGGTATAGCTGACGCGCTTTGCCGGCTATCAGGAGGCGAAAACCGACCTGTTCGGCTACATCCGCTTTTACAATCATCGCCGTCGCCACTCGACGTTGGGCTATCTCAGTCCGGTGGAGTTTGAGCCGAAAAATGCATGCAGTAGCTCTAAACTACCTGTCCACCAGTTCAGGGACAGACCAGCAGGGACCCTATACGCACGTCTACAGCTTTGATCGCGTGAGCTTGTCAGGTGTTTACCTAGGGCCGTGAAGCATGGGCTTGTTCAAATCAGCTGAGCTATGGGCTTGCCTTCTCCTTGCGAGCTCCTGCCGCATCAGCTTGCTGGCCCGCTCCATTTCCGCTTTCAGATCTTCGAGCTCAACATCGCTTAGCAAGCGTGGCTTCTCTGTGTGTCGTGCTGAATTCATATCTGTGATACCGCCTAGCGTTTGTTCTGCAAATTTAAGGCAATCCGATGAAGAATTTTAGCCGCTAAAATTCTCATGCCCGGCTACATGCTGCCCGCAACAAAAGCATCCAGCTCTCTCTGCCCTACAAAGGCTTCAATTTGCGCTTTACCTCCAGGAGAGCGTGGTTCGCCCCTTTCCCAGATGGTTCTTTCTTGCAAGTTCTCCCCCCTTCATCACTGGCGGTAGCCAATGCCCTCAGGGGCAAGACTCCCGTTGAGCGCGTAGTGCAAATAAGGGCCAGTGAAGTAGGTTCGCCCGCTAGCGGGTGGGCCTACTTCACCTGTCTTGCCCCGCATTTCATAGCAATTGTAGGCCTACAAAGAGCGATTGCTGATTGCCATTCTGGCGATCAGCAATCGTTGAACACCAAATGTACGATAATTGAACAGAATTTTTGGGGTTTGAACGCCAGGGTTGGGTTTGAATCTCATGGTAATTGCTTTTTGGAGGATTTGGCTTTGAACACAAAAGCGGCGTCATCAGCTTTGGGCTGGGCGTGAGGTGCAGACGCTTCCTTTGTCCGGTCGTCGATAGCGTTAGCTGATGTCGGACTATCGATCAGTTGGCGCGCGTATCTCCGGAAGGCTTGGTAGGTGAATGAGACGCGGTTTTCGTCGAATAAGGTTTTCCAGATGGCCAATAGCGACCAGCCTTCCGTGTACGCCTGCTGGATCTCCAATCGCAGAGAAAGAAATACGCTGCGATTACGTGCCGCGACGCTGGCATTTGGTTTTCGAAGGACGCGCTCGGCAACGCGTTCAGAAAGACTCTTGGTTTGGGGCGTCTGTTGCTTGAGTGGTGTCGCTACGTCGTTGCGCGTCGTCGTTGTGTTGATTGACATATCCGTTCCTTGAGCGCAGTTGGCGCCGCTGGGGCAGAGGGGCCTTTCTAGCCTTGGCCATTGCAAATCATTAAGCGCGGGGCACCGTCAATTACGGCGCTTGGGTCCGCTTTGCCTCTTGAGTAGCTCCAGTAATTCTCGAAGGGTTTGGCGGCCTATACGATCCTCCTGCTCGCTATGGCGATTTCGCGTGCCGGCAGTCGTGCTTAGCTTTCGCTGTCGTTCCTTGGCGTTGGAAACAAATCTGCCTTGCTGAGCTACTTCCACCAATTTTCGAAGTAGTCCTATGGGGTTTCGGACGCGGCCTGCCGAAATCAGGGCGGCAACCTCATCGAGGACGAGTTGCCGCTGCTCTGCAGGGCATTGACGGATCAGCTTCTGAGCTGCAAGCCGATTGGTGCCGGATAACCCATCGGGAAATACGAGCGGCGGGGCCTTCTCGTTTTGCGCTGTTGTAGATTCTTTTATGGTTCCTAATGGTTGGGCTGACGCAGGCGTCACCCTTTTGCTACCTCTGTTGTCATCCTTTTGGGCCTGGTGCGTCAGGGTTTCGTCTGCTTTTGGAAGAAAGGGTGACAAGTTGTCAGGGTTAGTTATCCACAGGGGGTTGACCCTATACTCTGTGGCAAATCCGCGCCCCCCATTACCGTTCCGAACCGTGAGTAGCCATCCCCGTTCACGCATCTGGGCAAGATACCGGCGAACGTTGCGCTCGCTTTGACGAGTCTTCTTTGCGATGTACGCGACGCTGGGACGGATGTTGGTGCCGTCATCGTGTGCGTGGTCGGCATAGGCTAGTGCTGTAAGCAGCTCGCAGCCGCTCGCAGGGTAGTGCTCCCACACAAGGCTTGAGATTTTTATGCTCATGATCAAGACGCTTCTAAATAGGGGCTGATGGGTTAGTCGATGATTCCTTCGTCGATCAATCTCGCTATATCCGCCGTCCGAAATAGCACCCGGCGTCCCCATTTCCTCTTGGCGGCATTGATGCTGCGAGCCCACTCGGTTCTGTTGTCAGAGAGCGTAATGCGCAGAGCTTCCGGGCTGCGATGCATGACTTCGCCAAGCTGCTCGTAGGTCATCAAGATCCCGCATTGCTCGGTCAGAATTTCTTGAGTTGTGGACATGTTGGTACTCCTTGGTTCAGTTACGGATAATCCTAGGAGCATCAGTTAGTCTGTTTTAAGAGCTAAAATTTGCCACTTGAAATATCGTTAAGTCCCCGTTTCTACTGGACTTCAGCGATTTTTCGTCGTTTTTATGAATTTAGCGTCCGGGGATTTTTTAGCATGCATGCCGAAGGCATTCAGCGGCAGTTGGAAGAGATTGAGTTTGTCCTCTGCATGAGGTACCGGTGGTTGCGTGTGCCGGCATGGCGCCCGCTTGTGGCTGATATTGCACGGCAGGCAGCAACTGAGGCTTTGAAGCCAATTATTTTCAGGCAAGTTCTCAGGAGGCATACGAGTCGAGTTTTAGAGGGCATAGAGCGTTGCTCTGATATTGCAGATCGCCAGCGGCTGATTGACGGGTTGTGCTCAGTTCTTGTGTTCTTGAATGGGCGGAAGCTGAGTTGGGAATCCTTCAGCGAGTTGGGCCACTCTTTGAGCCTCAGCCCGGCGTCACCAGATCTGCTAGTTTCTCTCGGCCAGCTAATGAGCTTGGCTGAAGCTATCAACGTGGTTTTGGGGTATGCCAACGACCCCCCACGTCCTCGCTTTTGCGCGATGTGCTGGCGATTCGTTTTGAGTGGGGAGAAATACTGCAGGACGCATCGTGTCCCTGTCAGTGGTACCGGTTGGCAGGGGAGGCAAGGCCATGACAGCTACTGGTCCGGCCGAAAGCTACTACCGCAGTTCAACGACGGTATCCGTAAGCTCTCCAGTCAAGCAAGAAAGGAGCAGTTGCGATCACACTGGAAGGAGGTCGTCGAGGCTGCTCAGATCGTTCCATGGCTTGAACGCCATAGGCCTCTGGTTTGGCAGTTTGTGATGGGGCATTTAGCGAACCTGGAAGGGGGCGCTGTACTGCCAGTCATCATCCAAGCGTTAGATGAGCACAACCTGGAGGTTGGGGCTCTGCGCGAACAGAGAGCGGCTTTCCATCGCTCACTTTTGGATGACCGGAAGGCCGCTTTTGATCTTCTGCTTCGAGCCGAAGCATGGCTTGGCGCCGCTGCGGAGCGTCGAGCTGGATGGGGCGGGGGGAGGGAGGGGGCCGGGAGGCCCCGGAAGGCTACCAACTCAGCGCTGTAGCTATAGGGGCAGGAGCATAGAGTTCTAGCCAATGGATGCCGATGCTCGAGGTCTCAGCGGGCTAGGCGAATCAGTATGGCGTGCCGCTCAAGGCGTATTACGCTGACGTTCTAGCTTGTCCAGCTTGCCGACAAGATCCTCTGCCCGCAGGTGTGTGTAACGCTTGAGCATCTGCATTGATTTGTGGCCGCTAATAGCAGAGACCTCCTGGTCGGATAGGCCCCCCTCGACCAGTCGACTGACTGCCTCGTGGCGCAGGTCGTGGAAGCGCAGATCAGGCATGCCGAGATTCTTCTTCAGCAGTCCCCAGGTTTTGGTGAATGCATACGGGCGGCGCTTCTCGTCTTTCCCTGGCTCGCCAAAGAACACCAAGTTGCAATCCTTGGGGCGAATGGGATTTGCCAGCGCGGCCTTGAAGGCCTCGGTTGCCAGCTTGGAAAGGGGGACGGTACGTGCACTGTCGTTCTTGGTGTCTGCGAGGCGCACTACGCGCTTTTTAAGGTCGACCTGGTGGCAGCGCAGGCCGGTGATCTCCGACGAGCGCATGCCCGTTTCAAGAGCAATGCGGACGATCCAGCCCAGCATTGGGTTGCTGTGATTGTTCACGGCTGCGAGCAGACGTCTTTCCTCATCTGCGGAAAGGCGACGATCACGGCCGTCTCCTGGGCTGGGCTTGCGGATATTCAATACCGGATTGAAAGTCAGACCCAGCCCCCACTCCTGGATAGCGACGGTGAAGAGGTGGCTGAGCAGAGCGAGTTCAAGCCGCACGGTGTTGTTGCTGGTGAGGACGCCGCGCTTGCTCAGGGTGCCGAGTCGTGTGTCGCGGTAGTTGGCGATGATCTCGGAGGAGAGGGCGGCCAGCGAGTATTTACCCAGGTGTTGGGTCAGCTGCATCGCCTTTGTGGCTTCGGCCTTGCGCGTAGTCGGCTTCTTACTCGGCGTCACCTCGGCCAAGTAGCGCTCCAGAGCCTTTTCCAGCGTCAGACGCTCGGAGCCGCTCCGTTGGATATATACGCCGCGCACCATTTCGTCTTCGGTGCGACGTGCCCAATCTTCGGCGTCACGCTTGGTGCGGAAGGTTTTGGCATTGGTCGGCCAGCCGGTTTTGCGTACTACGGCTTTCCAGGTACCGGCAGGGGTTTTGACGATTGTGGCCATCTGAAAGGACTCCAAAGGCAGGCTGGCGTACCAGCACTGTACCGATTTTGTACCTTTGGACCAAAGGACTGATCCTGACGCCACTACCGGAAAGAGGGCAAAGCCGCGCAGTGCGCGGCTTTGAAGGTGGTGGGCCCACACGGACTCGAACCGTGGACCAAAGGATTATGAGTCCTCTGCTCTAACCGACTGAGCTATAGGCCCCCAGAAGGCCGGCGGATTATACCGGCGTGCTGCGTGGTGCGCCAATTGGATGCAGTGGCGTGAGGAAGCGGCTGGCGAACTGGTCGGCGGGCAGGGGGGCGCTGAGGGCGTAGCCCTGGACCTGGTCGCAGCCTTCTCCGGCGAGGAAGCGGGCTTGTTCTTCGCGCTCCACGCCTTCGGCGATGACGGTCAGGTTCATGCTGCGGCCGAGGGCGATGATGGCGCGGGTGATGGCGGCGTCGTGGGGGTCGTCCGGCAGGCCGTGGATGAAGGACTGGTCGATCTTGAGGATGTCCAGCGGCAGTTGCTTGAGGTAGCTGAGCGAGGAGTAGCCGGTGCCGAAGTCGTCGATCGCCAGTTGCAGGCCAAGGCGCTTGAGAGCGTGCAGGGTGGCCACGGCTTCTTCGGTCTGGCGCATCAGGAAGTTCTCGGTGATTTCCAGTTGCAGGCGCGGTGCATACAGGTTGTAGCGCTGCAGCAGTTGGTGGACCTGTTCCACCAGGTTGGCCTGGTGCAGTTGCGCGCCGGCGAGGTTGACCGACAGTGGGCCGAAGGCGGCGTGGCTTTGCTGCCAGCGGCTCATTTGCTGGCAGGCTTCTTCGAGCACCCAGGCGCCCAGCGGCAGGATCAGCCCGGTTTCTTCGGCCAGGGGGATGAAGCGGTCCGGCGGGATGATGCCGTATTGCGGATGGTGCCAGCGGATCAGTGCTTCCGCGCCGACCAGTTCGCCGCTCGCCAGGGCCTGCTTGGGCTGGTAGTAGAGCTGCATCTGGTGGGTTTCCAGGGCGCGGCGCAGTTCGTGTTCCAGGGCCATGCGTTCGGTGGCTTGGGAAGTCAGTTCATGGGTGTAGTACTCGACACGGTTGCGGCCTTTGGCCTTGGCCCGGTACATGGCGGCGTCGGCGTTCTTGACCAGGGTGGCGACGTCCTGGCCGTCGCTGGGGAACAGGCTGATGCCGATGCTGGCGCTGGCGAAGAATTCCTGGTCGCCGGTATCGAAGGGTTTGCCGAAGCATTGCAGCAGTTTGTTCGCCACGTGGCCGGCGTCCTGCGGCTGGTGCAGGCCGGGCAGGAGGATGATGAATTCGTCACCGCCCAGGCGCGCCACGGTGTCGATGTCGCGCAGTTGCTCGCGCAGGCGTTGGGCGATGGACTTCAGCAGCAGGTCACCGACCGGGTGGCCGAGGCTGTCGTTGATGTGTTTGAAGCGGTCGAGGTCGAGGAACAGCACGGCGCCTTGCAGGTGTTCTTCTTCGGCGTCCTTGAGGGCGCTGGTCAGGCGGCTTTCGAAGAGCAGGCGATTGGGCAGGCCGGTGAGCGGGTCGTGGTGGGCTTGGTAGTCCAGGCGTGCCTGGGCGTACTTGAGTGTCGAGATGTCGGCGAACACGCCGACGAAGTGGCTGATCTCGCCAGCGCCATCGCGCACGGCGCTGATGGTCAGCCACTCCGGGTACAGCTCGCCGCTCTTGCGCCGGTTCCAGATTTCGCCCTGCCAGTGGCCGTCGGCGGTCAGGTGGTGCCACATGGCGAGGTAGAAGCTGCTGTCGTGCTGCCCCGAGGAGAGCAGGCGCGGCGATTGGCCGAGCACTTCGTCTTCGCCATAGCCGGTGATTTCGCTGAAGGCGCGGTTGACCGCGATGATGCGTTGTGCGGCGTCGGTGATCATCACGCCTTCGGCGGTGCTCTCGAAGACGGTGGCGGCCAGGGTGAGCTTTTCCTGCATCTGCTGGCGTTCGGTGATGTCGCGGGCGATGGTCAGCAGGCAGTCGTCGCCGCCGATGACGATGTGGTGCGCCGACAGTTCGCAAAGTCGCGCGGCGCCGTTGCGGTTGCGGATGAAGGCGGAGAAGTCCTGCACGGTGTCGGTCTGGCTGATCTTCTGCAGCAGCCGTTGGCGGTCGTCCGGGTTGACCCACAGCCCCAGTTCCAGGGTCGAGCTGTCGGCGACTTCGTCGCGGTCGTAGCCGGTGATGCGGGTGAAGCCTTCGTTGACTTCCAGCAGCCGGCCGTCGCTGATGCGGGTGATCAGCAGGCCATCGGGAGAGGCGTGGAAGGCCTTGGCGAATTTTTCCTCGGAGGCGCGCAGTTGTTCTTGGGTTTGCTTGAGCTGCGAGATGTTGCGCACCACCACGACCAGCGCCGGGGTGTCGTCGAGGATGATGTGTTGCGCCGAGAGCAGGCCGGTGAAGCGGCTGCCGTCGCGGCGTTGCAGGGTGGTCTCGATGTTGTCGAGGTTCTCGCCCTGCAGGCGCGCGAGCATGTGCGGCCCGGTGCCGGATTCGCCCCAGATGTGCAGTTCGGTGGCGGTTCGCCCGAGCGCTTCGTTGGCGGGGATGCCGATCTGCTGCTCGAAGGTGCTGTTCACCGCCAGCAGGCTGCCATCTTCGAGGCAGGCGAGGACGATGATGTCCGGGCAGTGGTGGAACACCGAGGCGAATTTCTGCTCGGACAGGCGCAGCGCTTGTTCGGTGCGCTTGGCTTCGGTGATGTCGATCATCAGGCCGCGCAGGATCAGTTCATCGCCGTGCTTGATGAGGGTGATGATGTCGCGTATCCACACTACCCGGCCGTCGGCGGCGAGCATGCGGTAGTCCATGCTGTGGTTACGCCCTGCCTGGCTTTCCGAGAGGCAGTAGTTGATGGCCGTCTCGGCGTCGTCCGGGTACAGCGTGCGTTGCCAGAAGCCGGGCTCCAGCCATTCGCTGAGGGGGTAGCCGAGCAGTGCCTGGGCGTGCGGCGAGACGTAGGTGAAGCGGTTTTCCGCGAGGCGCATTTCCCAGGCGATGGCGGCCAGGCTCTCGACCAGGCCGCGGAAGTGCTGCGCGCTGTCGCGCAGGGCCTGTTCGAGCTTTTCACGGCGGCGCATTTCTCGGCGCAGACGGCGGTTCATGGCGGCCAGGATGGCGACCACGGCGATGCTCAGCAGCAACACTGGCAGGCCCATGCGGATGGCTTGCTGCCACTTCAGGTGGTTTTCCAGCAGGCTGCCGACCCAGGGCGTCTGCAGGGCTTCTATTTCAGCGCTGCTCAGGTCGGCGAAGACTTTGTCGAGAATCTCCACCAGCATCGCTTCACTGCGCGGCGCGGCCATGGCCAGTTGGAAGCGATAAGGCGTTTCACCAGTGATCTGCACGCCTTCCAGCTTGAGCTGGCGCAGGCTCCAGACGCTGGAGGGGAGGTCGCCGACGAAGGCGTCGACCTGGCCGATGGCCAGCGCTTGCAGGGCGGCGGTGACGCTGGGCAGTGGTTGCAGGTTGAGGTCTGGATGATTGGTGTTCAGCAGCGCTTGCGGGGCGTAGTGGTCGACCACGGCCACCTTGAGGCCGTAGAGCTGCTCCAGGCTGCTGGGCATCGCACCGTCTTTGCGCCCAAGAATGACGATCGGGAAATCCAGGTAGGGGCGAGTGAAGCTCAGGTACTCGGTGCGTTCCGGCGTGGCCATGATGCCGGGGAGCAGGTCGACTTCGCCGCGCCTGGCCTGATCCAGCAGTTGGTTCCAGTCATTCGTTTGGGTTGGCAGCACTTCGATGTGCAGACGGTCGCGGATGACCTGTACATAGTCGGCTGCGAGGCCTTGGTAGCGGCCTTGGTCGTCGCGGAATTCAAAGGGGGACCAGGCGGCATTGACGCCCAGTCGCAACTGCGGATGTTGTTGCAGCCAGGCCTGCTCGTCCGCTGTCAGGGTGAGCGCGCCCGCCAGGGGAGGCCAGAATGCCAAGCACAACAGGACAGCCAGCAGACGCGGCATGGGGGGCCTCGATCCAAGGGAATATGGCGAAGTGTAGTCGTGCCGTTGGTCAGTCAGAAACCCCTGATAATCAAGTGTGAGCGGTCAATGTATGGCTTTTTGCCGCCAGGCGCCCGGGGCGGTGATTCGCGCGGTGGAAATGTGGCGGGGGCAGAAAGAAAAACCCCCGGCTGGGCCGGGGGTTTTCTATCACTCGTCGAGGAAGGAGCGCAGGTGCTCGCTTCGCGACGGGTGGCGTAGCTTGCGCAGCGCCTTGGCTTCGATCTGGCGGATACGCTCACGGGTTACATCGAACTGCTTGCCGACTTCCTCGAGGGTGTGGTCGGTATTCATGTCGATGCCGAAGCGCATGCGCAGCACCTTGGCTTCGCGAGCGGTGAGGCCGGCGAGGACTTCGCGGGTGGCTTCCTTGAGGCTCTCGCTGGTCGCCACTTCGATCGGCGACTGCATGGTGGAGTCCTCGATGAAGTCGCCCAGGTGCGAATCTTCGTCGTCACCGATCGGCGTTTCCATGGAGATCGGTTCCTTGGCGATCTTCAGGACCTTGCGGATCTTGTCTTCCGGCATGTCCATGCGTTCGCCCAGCTCTTCCGGGGTCGGTTCGCGGCCCATCTCCTGCAGCATCTGGCGGGAGATGCGGTTGAGCTTGTTGATGGTCTCGATCATGTGCACCGGGATACGGATGGTGCGCGCCTGGTCGGCGATCGAGCGGGTGATCGCCTGGCGGATCCACCAGGTGGCGTAGGTCGAGAACTTGTAGCCGCGGCGGTATTCGAACTTGTCCACCGCCTTCATCAGGCCGATGTTGCCTTCCTGGATCAGGTCGAGGAACTGCAGGCCGCGGTTGGTGTACTTCTTGGCGATGGAGATCACCAGGCGCAGGTTCGCCTCGACCATCTCTTTCTTCGCCCGGCGGGCCTTGGCCTCACCGATGGACATCGAACGGTTGACGTCCTTGATGTCGGCAACCTTCAGCTCCACTTCGCTTTCCAGCGCGGAGAGCTTCTGCTGGTTGCGCAGTACGTCGGCTTTGACGCGCTCCAGCGCTTCGGCGTACTTCGGCTTGCCTTTGAGTACGCTGTCGAGCCAGGCTTCGTCGGTTTCGTTGCCCGGGAACAGGCGCAGGAAATCGGCACGCGGCATGCGCGCGTCACGCACGCACAGTTGCATGATGGCGCGTTCTTGCTGACGCACGCGGTCCAGCGCGTCGCGCACACGGGCGACCAGGGCGTCGAACTGCTTGGGCACCAGCTTGATCGGCATGAACAGCTCGGCCAGGGCGAGCAGTTCCTCGCTGGCCTGGGCGCTGCCGCGACCATGCTTCTTCAGCGCTTTCTTGGCCTTTTCCAGCTGTTCGGCTACGGCGCCGAAGCGGCGTGCGGCTTCTTCCGGGTCGGGACCGCCGTCGCCTTCTTCCTCTTCGCTATCGCCGTCGCCTTCCTCGTCCTCGTCGTCCTTTTCCTTGGCGTCGGTGCTGTCGTCTTTCAGGTCGACCGGCTCGACTTCCTCGGCGGGCAAGGTGCCGTCGTCGGCATCGATATAGCCACTGAGAACGTCAGACAAACGGCCGCCTTCGCTGACGACACGGTTGTATTCGTCGAGGATGCCGTCCACCGCGCCAGGGAACTGGGCGATGGCGCTCATGACTTCGCGGATGCCTTCCTCGATGCGTTTGGCGATCTCGATCTCGCCTTCGCGGGTCAGCAGTTCCACGGTACCCATTTCACGCATGTACATGCGCACCGGGTCGGTGGTGCGGCCGACATCGCTCTCCACCGCGGCCAGGGCGGCGGCGGCTTCTTCGGCGGCGGCTTCATCGGTATCCGTCTCGGCCAGCAACAGGGCATCCGCATCCGGAGCTGTCTCGAATACGTTGATCCCCATGTCGTTGATCATGCGGATGATGTCTTCTACCTGTTCCGGATCGGAAATATCCTCCGGTAGGTGGTCGTTGACCTCCGCGTAAGTCAGGTAACCCTGCTCACGACCACGGCTGATCAACTCTTTGAGACGAGATTGCTGTTGCGCTTTTCCGGACATAACACCCTATCCACTGAAGGTCTTGGCGGGCAAAAACAAGCTGACCATTATAGCCGAGAGATGACCTCAAGCGCCAGATGAGGTCGGGGCGACGGGGGAATCGGGACGACTGAGGAGTTCGCGCAGTCGATCTTTTTCCTCTGCGCTGAGTTCGCTTTGGCGTGCCTTGCGGAGCAGTTGTTCGAGGCTGCGCTCGCGTTGGCTTGCCGCCAACCTAGTTATAGTGTCGAAAAACTGTTGTTCAAGGTTGTCCGCTGAAATCAGCCATTCCTTTTCCGCCAGGGCGCGCAGCAGGCGGCCCTGTTCGGTGCCGTGCCAGCGTGCGATCAGTTGCATCGAACGCTGCCGCGGGTTCTTCTGCAGCGCTTCGAGCAGCGCCACGAGCAATTGCGAGTAGGTTTGGTCTTCGCCGGCGAAATGGCTGGCATCTTCGACCTTCTGCGCCAGTTGCGGGTGGTGCAGAAGGGTGCGCAGGGCGGTCAGGGTTGGCGACTCCACGCTGATTTCGGTGCGTGGCTGGCGGGGCACGAAATCACCGCGCTTGCCGCCCTTGCCATTCCACTTTTTGCCGTCGCCGTTCCAGGCTTTCTTCTCTTTCCAGGGGCCTTTGGCGCCGGTGAATTCCTGCGGTGCCTCGAAGTAGCCGGCGCTGTCCGCGGATGGCATCTCGGTGTATTCGGAGAAGTGTCCGACGTCGTAATCGGTGTATTCGTGCGCATGGTTGTCGGACTTGGTGGCATGCCCGCCGTTCGTCGGCCGGGGCGCGCTCAGTTGGTTGAGCGCTTCGCCGCTCAGTCCGGTGATCTCGCCCAGGCGCTGGCGCATCAAGAGGCGCAGGGTATTGCCGGGAATCTTTTCCAGTAGCGGGCTGGCCAGGGTTGCCAGGTGCGCCTTGCCCTCCAGGGTGCTGGGGTCGGCTTCCTGTTTGAGCTGCTGGAAGAAATAGTCGGCCAGCGGTTGTGCCTGTTGTACCAGGCGGGCGCGGAAGGCGTCCGGTCCTTCGGCGCGGACCAGGCTGTCCGGGTCTTCGCCTTCGGGAAGGAACAGGAAGCGCACCTTGCGTCCGTCCTGCAGGTTCGGCAGTGCCGACTCCAGTGCGCGCCAGGCTGCATTGCGCCCGGCCTGGTCGCCGTCGAAGCAGAACAGGATATTCGGAACCAGGCGGAACAGGCGTTTGATGTGTTCTTCGCTGGTGGCGGTGCCGAGGGTGGCCACGGCGTTGCGGATGCCCTGTTGCGCCAGGGCGATCACGTCCATGTAGCCTTCCACCACCATGATTTCGTCGAGGTCGCGGTTGTTCTTGCGTGCCTCGAACAGCCCGTAGAGTTCCTGGCCTTTATGGAAGACCGGGGTTTCCGGGGAGTTCAGGTACTTCGGCTTGTCGTCGCCCAGCACCCGGCCGCCGAAGGCGATCACTCGGCCGCGACTGTCGCGGATGGGGAAGATCACCCGGTCGCGGAAGCGGTCGTAGCGCTTGCCGCTGTCGGGGTTTTCCACCAGCAGACCGGCATCGAGCATGGCCTTGATCTGCAGGTTGTCGCCACCCAGGTGCTTGAGCAGGTTGTCCCAGCCGGGAGGGGCGAAGCCGAGGCCGAAGTCGCGGGCGATCTCCCCGGTCAGGCCGCGTCCTTTGAGGTACTCGACGGCGGCTTTGCGTGCTGGATGGCTTTTCAGCGCCTGCCGGTAATAGTCGGCGGCGGCGGTGAGCAGGGGGTAGAGCGGCGAGTCGGTTGGCTGTCGCGGTTTGCCGCGTCGACCGTCCTCGCGGGGAATGTCCATGCCGGCGCGCTTGGCCAGTTCCTCGACGGCCTGGGGGAAGTCCAGGTTGTCGTGGTCCATGATGAAGCCAAGGGCGTTGCCGCCGGCGCCGCAGCCGAAGCAGTAGTAGAACTGCTTGTCCGGACTGACGGTGAAGGAGGGGGTCTTTTCCTTGTGAAACGGGCAGCAGGCGCTGTAGTTCTTGCCGGTCTTCTTCAGTTGGATGCGCGAACTCACCACATCGAGAATATCGGTGCGGTTGAGCAGGTCATCGATGAAGGATTGCGGGATCAGGCCGGCCATAGACTGTTCGGGACGCAGGATGGACCCAAGCATACTCTCCGGCACTGGCGCCGGGCGCTGCTTTTCATGGGGGCATAAAAACAAAAACTCCGAACTTCGCGGCTGCGAATCGGAGTGATTGTGCTCTTAGTGAGCACTCGCCCGGCGAGTGGGCCGGGCGATGCGAAAGCGTGTGACTGAGTCGTTGAACTCAGTACAGACGCTCGCGACGACGCTGTTCGCGCTGCACTTTCTTGGCGTGACGCTTAACAGCGGCAGCAGCCTTGCGCTTACGCTCGGCAGTGGGCTTCTCGTAGAATTCACGGCTGCGCACTTCAGCCAGTACACCGGCTTTTTCGCAGGAGCGCTTGAAACGACGCAGGGCTACGTCGAAGGGTTCGTTCTCTTTAACTTTGACGGCGGGCATCCAGGTCGTACCTATCAATGATTACCGGGGGTTTGTCGCGCTCCTGGCTTTGGCACGGGAGACGGCGGTTTTCAAGGGTTGCGGATATTAACGGTTCGAGCGAAGGAATGCAAAGCCTCCGATCGAAAAACGCTGGTCGGCATCCGCGGCGGGCGATTATCATGCGCCGCTTCAAATTTGCCCAGATTGAAGGCTCGAACCCATGCGTGTGCTGGGGTTGGAAACCTCTTGCGACGAAACCGGCGTCGCACTCTACGACAGCGAGCACGGCCTGCTGGCCGATGCCCTGTTCAGTCAGATCGACCTGCATCGCGTCTACGGTGGCGTGGTTCCCGAGCTGGCCTCGCGCGATCACGTCAAGCGCATGCTGCCGCTCATCCGTCAGGTACTCGATGAGGCCGGCTGCGTGCCGCAGCAGATCGATGCCATAGCCTATACCGCCGGTCCGGGCCTCGTTGGCGCCCTGCTGGTCGGTGCGTCCTGCGCCCAGGCGCTGGCGTTCGCCTGGGGCGTGCCGGCGGTCGGCGTGCACCATATGGAAGGTCATTTGTTGGCGCCCATGCTGGAAGAGCAGCCGCCGCAGTTCCCGTTCGTCGCCTTGCTGGTTTCCGGCGGCCATACGCAACTGGTGCGGGTCGATGGCATCGGCCGCTACCAGTTGCTGGGCGAGTCCCTCGATGACGCCGCTGGCGAGGCTTTCGACAAGACCGCCAAGCTGCTCGGCCTGGGCTATCCGGGCGGTCCTGAGATCGCCCGGCTGGCCGAGCGCGGTACGCCGGGGCGCTTCGTCTTCCCGCGGCCGATGACCGATCGCCCCGGGCTGGATTTCAGCTTCAGCGGCCTCAAGACCTTCGCCTTGAACACCTGGCAGCGCTGCCGCGAGGCGGGCGACGACAGCGAGCAGACTCGCTGCGATATCGCCCTGGCCTTCCAGCAGGCGGTGGTCGAGACCTTGACCATCAAGTGCCGCCGCGCACTCAAGCAGACCCATCTGAAGAATCTGGTGATCGCCGGTGGGGTCAGTGCCAATCGTGCGCTGCGCGAACACTTGCAGAAGATGCTCGGCGAACTCAAGGGACAGGTGTTCTACGCTCGTCCGCGCTTCTGCACGGACAACGGCGCGATGATCGCCTATGCCGGTTGCCAGCGTCTGTTGGCCGGGCAGCATGACGGCCCGGCGATCGATGTGCGGGCTCGCTGGCCGATGGAGTCGCTGCCGGCCGTCTGAATGAACGTGGCTGCGAACGACAGGCTGCAAGCTGTTAGCGGCATGGCCGCGGTTTTTCCTTGCGCCTGTCGGCTTGCCGCTGGAAGCTCGCGGTTCAGAAGTGCCGTTCGCGGCCGTCCAGCAGGTCGCGCAGGTTACTGCGGTGGCGCCAGACGATCAGACCAGTGAGCACGGTCATCGGCAGCAAGGCTTCCGGGCGTTGCCAGGCCAGCAGTGGCAGCGTGAGCGGGGTGGCGACGAGGGAGGCGAGCGAGCTGGTGCGCGACAGCTTGAAGGTCAGCAGCCAGGCCGCCGCCGCCAGCAGCGCCGCTGGTGGATAGAGTGCCAGGAGCATGCCGGCCGCTGTGGCGACACCTTTGCCGCCGCGGAAGTTGAAGTAGAGTGGGTAGAGGTGGCCGATCACCGCCGCCAGGCCGACCCAGGCTTCCTGCATGATGCCCACGCCGAGCAGCCGGGCAATGAGGACAGGTAACAAACCCTTGGCCAGGTCGCCGAGGAGTGTGAGGATGGCGAGCTTTTTGCCGGCCAGGCGCAGCATGTTGGTAGCGCCCGGATTGCCCGAGCCGCCAGCGCGCGGATCGGCGGTGCCGAACAGGCGGCTCAGGAGCACCGCGAAGGACAGTGAGCCGAGCAGGTAGGCGAGGATCGCCAAAAGCCAGACCATGGTTTCCACCGGGGACGAGACAGTTTCCGATTCTAACGGGGTGGCGCGTGCTTGTCGTGCGCCTGCCTTGGAGCATGCCGCAAGTGGACATAGTTTTTATCGAGGGCCTGGAAGTCGACACCGTGATCGGCGTCTACGACTGGGAACGGGGTATCCGCCAGTGCCTGCGCCTGGATCTGCAACTGGGCTGGGACATCCAGCCGGCGGCAGCCGGCGATGACATCGCCGAGGCGCTGGACTACGCGGTGCTTTCCACGCGCATCGGCGAGTTCGCGCGCGATGTGCACTTCCAGTTGGTGGAAACCTTCGCCGAGCGCCTGGCTGCGTTGCTGATGGCTGAGTTCGGCATTCGCTGGCTGCGCCTGCGGGTGACCAAGCCGGGCGCGGTCGCCGCGGCGAGCGGTGTTGGCGTGGAGATCGAACGCGGATGCCGCTGACGACGGTTTTTCTCGGCCTGGGCAGCAATATCGAGCGTGAGCGCCACCTCTGCGCCGGCCTCGATGCGCTGACTGGCTTCATCGATAACCTACAGTGCTCGCCGGTGTTCGAAAGCGAGCCGGTGGGCATTCGCAGCGGCCCCTTCTTCAATCTGGTGGTGAGCGGCGAGACCCATCTGCCATTGGCCGAACTGGGGCTGCGACTCAAGCATATCGAGGCCGACAACGGCCGCTATGCGCCGGAGCGCAAAGGCCTGCCGCTGGATATCGACGTGCTGCTGTATGGCGATCTGTACGGCGACTTCGACGGCTTGGCGCTGCCACGCGCCGAGGTGCTGAAGAACGCCTTCGTGCTCTGGCCGCTGGCGCTGCTGGCGCCGCAGAAGCGCCTTCCGGGCACTGACCGTGAGTTCGCCAGCCTGTGGGCGGAGGCGTCGATCGACCAGCGCCTTTGGCCGGTGCCCTTCGCCTGGCGCGGCCGGGACTTGACCCCGGCCGGGTTGCTTCAGGCCTTCCCGAAGCCTGCCTTGTAGGTCTTGAGGGCGGCGAGACGCTCGCGCTTGAGCGCCTCGCCCAACTCCGCACCCTTGAACCCCTTTTCCAGTAGCGGTTGCACGGCGACCTGGCGCGCCGCCTGTGCGGCATTGCGCAGGTAGTCGGCCTGGGGATAGGCACGCTTTTCCAGACCCAGCCGGCCACGGGCGTCCATTTCGCTGGCGGCGAGGAATTCCTCGAAGCGCTGTGGGCGACGATAGACGTCGAAGGCTTGCAGCAGCTCCAGCAGCGTAGTGGGCCGCAGTTCCAGGGCGCGATGGGCGTGGGTGTGGTACTCGCCAGCCAGGCGCGCCAGTTCCTGGCATTCACGCGGTGCCTTGAAGCGCGCGTTCATGGCGTCGATCAGCGGCAGACCGAGGGTTTCGTGGGCAATGTGCCGCGGCCAGTCCTCGCGGCGCGTACAGCCTTTGCCCAGGTCATGCAGCAGGCTCGCCCAGCGCACGCTCAGCGGCTGCCCATGCTCGGCGCATTGGCGCAGTACCGCCAGGACGTGCGCGCCGGTGTCGATCTCCGGATGGTGCTCGGCCGGCTGCGGGATGCCGAACAAGGCATCGACCTCGGGCATCAGCACGGCCAGCGCATCGCAGTCGCGCAGGACCTGGATGAAAACGTCGGGGCGCGACTCCATCAGTGCGCGGGCGATTTCCTTCCAACTGCGCTCCGGGGTCAGGGCTTCCAGCTCCCCGGAGGCGGACAGTTCGCGCATCAGTTCCAGGGTTTCGGCGGCGACGCGGAAACCCAGCGGGGCATAACGGGCGGCGAAGCGCGCAACGCGCAGCACGCGCAGCGGATCTTCGGCGAAGGCCGGGGAGACGTGGCGCAGCACGCGGGCGGCGAGGTCGCGTTGCCCGCCGTAGGGGTCGATCACCTGGCCCTGGGCATCCTCGGCCATGGCGTTGATGGTGAGGTCGCGGCGGATCAGGTCTTCTTCCAGGGTCACGTCCGGGCTGGCGTAGAAGGTGAAACCGCCGTAGCCGCGGCCGCTTTTCCGTTCGGTACGCGCCAGGGCGTACTCCTCGCCGGTCTGCGGATGCAGGAACACCGGGAAGTCGGCGCCCACCGGACGGAAGCCCTTGGCGAGCATGTCGTCGGCGCTGGCGCCGACCACCACCCAGTCGGTGTCGGCGACTGGCAGGCCGAGCAGGCGGTCTCGCACGGCGCCGCCCACTTTGTATATCTGCATGAAGCTATCTCCTGGCTGAGCGGATAGCTTCAGGCTTCGGGGCCCGGGCAGCAAGCGCGCTGCGGTCATAGCGTGCGGACGCTGGATGAGCCCGCACCGATGAGGTCGGTCCTAGGGGGTGGCGCGCGGCAGTTGCTGGATCAGCGCGCCGACGGCGTTGTGCAGTAGCTCGGTGCTGGCATGGGCGGGGCTGAGGCCGGTGCTGACGGTGCCTTCCCAGAGCACCTGGTCCTGCAGGTCGGTGAGGCGCACACGCAGGGTGCCGGTTTCATCGCGCAGGCGATGGATCGCCAGGTAAGGCCCCATGGGTTGCGGCGGCGCGACGTCGACCTTGAATTCCAGCGCTGCGTCGCGCAGCGCCAGCCAGTAGTAGACGCGCACCTGCGCTGTGCCGGTGTCGCGAAAGCCATGCTCGCTCATGCCCTGGCGCAGCCAGTCGGCGATCAGCGGATAGCGGTTGCGGTAGGGCAGGGCGTCGACGGCGTTTTCCGGCGGCATCAGTTGGAAGTCTCGCAGGCCGGCCAGGCGGCTATCGGCCGGGTGCGTCACCTGGGCGTGCGGCAATGCGCTGCTGCAGGTGGCGAGAGCGAGGCAGATCAGGAGGATGGCGAACAGGCGCATGGCGACCTCTGCTGGGCGTGTCGCCATGCTCTGCCTGTGCCTTGATGGCGGTCAACCGATCAAATGGGCGGGATGATCAGGTCGAGCCGTGGGTAGCCCTCTTCGCCATCGTGCCCGCTCCTCGGGGGCATGTGGTGGGTTTGCACGATCTGCTCGCCGTTCAGGGTTTCCAGGTGGATGTCGAAGCCCCACAGGCGATGCAGGTGCTTGAGCACATCCTCGGTGGAGTCGGCCAGCGGCTGGCGGTCGTGCTGCTGGTGACGCAGGGTCAGCGAACGGTCGCCACGGCGGTCGACGTTCCAGATCTGTACGTTGGGCTCGCGGTTGCCGAGGTTGTACTGCGCCGCCAGGGTCTCGCGAATCTTGCGGTAGCCGGCGTCGTCGTGGATGGCGTCGACCAGCAGATCGTCCTTCTGGTCGTCGTCGAGAATGCTGAACAGCTTGAACTCGCGGATCACCTTGGGCGAGAGGAACTGCAGGATGAAACTCTCGTCCTTGAAGCTCTTCATGGCGAACTTGAGGGTGGCCAGCCAGTCGCTGCCGGCGATGTCCGGGAACCAGCGCTTGTCTTCCTCGGTGGGGTTCTCGCAGATGCGGCGGATGTCGCGGTACATGGCGAAACCCAGGGCATAGGGGTTGATGCCGCTGTAGTAGGGGCTGTCGAAGCCGGGCTGGTAGACCACGCTGGTGTGGTACTGGAGGAACTCCATCATGAAGCCGTCGCTGACCAGGCCCTCGTCGTACAGGTCGTTGATCAGCGTGTAGTGCCAGAAGGTCGCCCAGCCCTCGTTCATGACCTGGGTCTGGCGCTGTGGGTAGAAGTACTGCGCCACTTTGCGCACGATGCGCACCACCTCGCGCTGCCAGGGCTCCAGCAGCGGGGCATTCTTCTCGATGAAGTAGAGGATGTTCTCCTGTGGCTCGCTCGGGTAGCGCGCCAGCTCCTGTTCCTTGTCCTTGCCGGTGGCGCGCGGAATGGTCCGCCAGAGGTCGTTGACCTGGCGCTGGATCAGTTCTTCGCGTTCCTTCTGGCGTTGCCGTTCTTCTTCGGCGGAAATCGGGTAGGGCCGTTTGTAGCGGTCGACGCCGTAGTTCATCAGCGCGTGGCAGGAGTCCAGCAGGTCTTCCACGGCGTCGATGCCGTAACGCTCCTCGCACTGCATGATGTACTGCTTGGCGAACACCAGGTAGTCGATGATCGAACTGGCGTCGGTCCAGGTGCGGAACAGGTAATTGCCCTTGAAGAAGCTGTTGTGCCCGTAGCAGGCGTGGGCGATCACCAGCGCCTGCATGCACTGGGTGTTTTCCTCCATCAGGTAGGCGATGCAGGGGTCGGAGTTGATCACGATCTCGTAGGCCAGCCCCATCTGCCCGCGTTTGTAGTTCTTCTCGGTGCTGAGGAAGTGCTTGCCATAGGACCAGTGGTTATAGCCGATGGGCATGCCGACGGAGGCGTAGGCATCCATCATCTGCTCGGCGGTGATCACCTCGATCTGGTTCGGGTAGGTGTCCAGCGCATAGCGCTCGGCGATGCGACCGATTTCCCGGTCGTACTGACGGATCAGCTCGAAGGTCCATTCGGACCCGGTGGCGATGGGCTGGCGCTTGCTCATGCGACTAGCCTCCTCTGGAACAGTTCGCGGAACACCGGGTAGATGTCCGCGGCGGAGACGATCTGCTGCTGGGCGAAGCTTTCCTCGAAGGCTTCGCGCACCCGGTCGTACTCGAACCACAGGGCCTGGTGTTCGCGCGGGGTGATCTCGACGTAGGTGTAGTACTGCACGAACGGCATGATCTGCTTCATCAGGATATCCCGGCAGACCGGCGAGTCGTCGTTCCAGTTGTCGCCGTCGGAGGCCTGCGCGGCGTAGATGTTCCACTCGTTGCTCGGGTAGCGCTCGGCCATGATTTCCTGCATCAGCTTGAGCGCGCTGGAGACGATGGTGCCGCCGGTTTCCCGCGAGTAGAAGAACTCTTCCTCATCCACTTCCCGGGCGCTGGTGTGGTGGCGGATGAACACCACTTCGATCTTCTCGTAGTTCCGCTTGAGGAACAGGTAAAGGAGGATGAAGAAGCGCTTGGCGATGTCCTTGGTCGCCTGGGTCATCGAGCCGGAGACGTCCATCAGGCAGAACATCACGGCCTGGGAGGTCGGGTTGGGCTGCTTGACCAGCAGGTTGTACTTGAGGTCGAAGGTGTCGAGGAAGGGCACCTTGCCGATGCGCGTGCGCAGTTTGTGGATTTCCGCTTCCAGAGCCTGGATATCGCCGAGGTTGTCCGGCTCTTCGCGCTTCAGACGCTCCAGCTCCAGAACGGCGGCGCGCAGTTTGGCACGGGTCGAGCCGGACAGGGCGATGCGCCGCGCGTGGGCCGAGCGCAGGGTGCGGACGATATTGATGCGCGATGGGTTGCCATCGTTGCTGATGCCCGCGCGCACGGTCTTAAAGGTTTCGCTGCCAGTCAGGTGGCGTTTGACCAGATTGGGCAGTTCCAGGTCCTCGAACATGAAGTCGAGGAACTCTTCCTGGGTGATCTGGAAGACGAAGTCGTCCATCCCTTCGCCCTGGTTGCTCGCCTTGCCGGCGCCGCGGCCGCCGCCGCCACCTTGCGGGCGCGGGATGTGCTCGCCGGTGGTGAACTCCTTGTTGCCGGGGTGAACGACGGTCTGCCGCCCGCCGCGGCCGTGGTGCAGCACGGGTTCGTCGATGTCGCGGCCGGGGATGCTGATCTGTTCGCCGTGCTCCATGTCAGTGATGGAGCGGCGGCTGACGGCCTCCTCGACCGCCTTCTTGATGTGGTCACGGTAACGCCGCAAGAAGCGCTGGCGGTTCACCGTGCTCTTGTTCTTGCCGTTCAGACGCCGGTCGATGACGTAGCTCATGAATGCTCCTCAGGGCCTGCTCCGCGGCGGCTGGGAGACGCCACGAAGAGGTCCGAATGCGACGGCGACCGGCGCGGCGGAAAACGCCGCGCCGATGGCAGACTACTGCGACTTGCGAACCCGCAGATACCATTCCGACAGCAGGCGCACCTGCTTCTCGGTGTAGCCGCGCTCGACCATGCGCCGCACGAAGTCGTTGTGCTTCTGCTGGTCCTCCTTGCTCGCCTTGGCGTTGAAGCTGATGACTGGCAGCAGGTCCTCGGTGTTGGAGAACATTTTCTTCTCGATCACCACGCGCAGTTTCTCGTAGGACAGCCAGCTCGGATTCTTGCCGTTGTTGCCGGCGCGGGCGCGCAGCACGAAGTTGACGATCTCGTTGCGGAAATCCTTCGGATTGCTGATGCCGGCCGGCTTCTCGATTTTTTCCAGTTCCTCGTTGAGGGCCCCGCGATTGAGAATCTCGCCGGTTTCCGGGTCGCGGTATTCCTGGTCCTGGATCCAGAAGTCGGCGTACAGCACGTAGCGGTCGAAGATGTTCTGGCCGTACTCGCTGTAGGACTCCAGGTAGGCGGTCTGGATTTCCTTGCCGATGAACTCGACGTAACGCGGCGCCAGGTATTCCTTGATGAAGCGCAGGTAGCGCTCGCGGGTTTCCGGCGGGAACTGCTCCTGCTCGATCTGCTGTTCCAGCACATAGAGCAGGTGCACCGGGTTGGCGGCGATTTCGTGCGGATCGAAGTTGAACACCTTGGAGAGGATCTTGAAGGCGAAGCGGGTGGAAAGCCCGGCCATGCCCTCGTCGACCCCGGCGGCGTCACGGTATTCCTGGATCGACTTGGCCTTGGGATCGGTGTCCTTGAGGTTTTCGCCGTCGTAGACGCGCATCTTCGAGTAGATGTTCGAATTCTCCGGCTCTTTCAGGCGCGACAGCACGGTGAACTGCGAGAGCATCTTCAGCGTGTCCGGCGCGCAATGGGCGTGCGCCAGCGAGCTGTTGATCAACAGCTTGTCGTAGATCTTGATCTCGTCGGTGACGCGCAGGCAGTAGGGCACCTTGACGATGTAGATACGGTCGATGAAGGCCTCGTTGTTCTTGTTGTTACGGAAGCTGTGCCATTCCGATTCGTTGGAGTGGGCGAGGATGATGCCGCTGTAGGGCAGCCCGCCGAGGCCTTCGGTGCTGTTGTAGTTGCCCTCCTGGGTGGCGGTGAGCAAGGGGTGCAGGACCTTGATCGGCGCCTTGAACATTTCGACGAATTCCATCAGGCCCTGGTTGGCCCGGCACAGTGCGCCCGAGTAGCTGTAGGCATCGGCGTCGTTCTGCGGGAATTCTTCCAGCTTGCGGATATCGACCTTGCCGACCAGGGCGGAGATGTCCTGGTTGTTTTCGTCGCCCGGCTCGGTCTTGGCGATGGCGATCTGGTTGAGGATCGACGGATGCAGCTTGACCACGCGGAACTGGCTGATGTCGCCACCGAACTCGATCAGGCGTTTGCTCGCCCAGGGCGACATGATCGAACGCAGGTAGCGCCGCGGGATGCCGTAGTCTTCTTCGAGGATGGCGCCATCTTCATCGGGGTTGAACAGCCCGAGGGGCGATTCGAACACCGGCGAGCCCTTGATGGCATAGAAGGGCACCCGCTCCATCAATTGCTTGAGTTTTTCCGCCAGGGACGACTTGCCGCCGCCGACCGGGCCGAGCAGGTAGATGATCTGTTTCTTTTCTTCCAGGCCTTGGGCCGCATGGCGGAAGAAGGCGACGATCTGGTCGATGCACTCTTCCATGCCGTGGAAGTCGGCGAACGCCGGGTAGCGGCGAATCACCTTGTTGGAAAAGATTCGCGACAGCCGTGGGTCGGTAGAGGTATCCAGCAGTTCCGGCTCGCCGATGGCCATTAACATGCGCTCGGCGGCGGTGGCGTAGGCGGTCTTGTCCTGCTTGCAGATGTCCAGGTACTCCTGCAGGGAGTATTCCTCTTGGCGGGTCGCTTCGAAGCGTTCCTGGAAGTGACTGAAAATGCTCATGACGTCTCCTCGCTCGATGCATGGAGCCGGCGCGGGATCGGTGCTGTGCGGGTGCGGACGGGCCGCCAGAATTGCCGGCGAGAATCCCCCAGAACTCCAACGGTGCCTGGCTTGCGCCCTGAACCGCCCCAAATGGTCACTGCCGATATCCCGGAAGCCGGTGGGCCGGCTCTCCCCTGTTTTGGATGGCCTGAGGGAAAGAATAGTCCGTTATCCGGCCTGTAAAGAGGATTCGGGTGGGAAGTTACAGATTTTTTGAGGGGCGGGCGCTGAGTCGTCAGTCAGCGGAAGCGCTCTCTGTATCCGCAGGATAGACGCTGCGCCACAGTTCGAAGCCGCCGTCGACGCTGTAGACGTCGGAAAAACCTTGCTGGACGAAGTAGGCGGCGGCGCTCTGGCTGGAGTTGCCGTGGTAGCAGACCACCAGCAGGGGGGCGTCCATGTCGGCTTCGCGAATGAAGTCGGCGACCGAGTGATTGTCGATGTGGCGGGCGCCAGGGATATGGCCCATGGCGAAGCTTTGCGGGTCGCGGATGTCCACGACCTGGGCGCCATTGCTGCGCAGTTGCTGGGCTTGCTCGGGGGCGATGCGCTTGAATTCGCTCATGCTGCGGTCTCGTCTGGAGTGGGATGGGCACAGCTGCAGGCGATGCGCTCGCCGCTGTCGACGTTGAGTAGGGTCATGCTGCCGCCCCACACGCAGCCGCTGTCCAGGGCGTAGACGGCGGGGGCGTCGCATTTGCCTTCCAGCGCTGCCCAGTGGCCGAAGATGATCTTGCGCCCGGCGCTCTTGCGCTCGGCGTAGCTGAACCAGGGGGCGTAGCCGGCCGGTGCGGTGCCCAGGCCTTCCTTGCTCTTCAGGTCGAGCTTGCCGTCCGGGGTGCAGAAGCGCATGCGCGTGAAATAGTTGGTGATCACGCGCAGGCGCTCGATGCCGTGCAGTTTCTTGTCCCACTTGGCCGGCTCGTTGCCGTACATGCCTTCGAGGAACAACGGCAGGCGCTGGTCGTCGCGCAGGGCTTCTTCCACTTCGGCGGAGCGTTGCAGGGCTTTTTCGATGGTCCACTGCGGCGGGATGCCGGCGTGTACCAGGGTGATGTCGCGTTCGGCATCGTGGTGCACCAGCGGCAGGCGGCGCAGCCAGTCGAGCAACTCGTCGCGATCCGGCGCCTCGAGGATTTCGCGCAGGGTGTCGGCTTTCTTCAGGCGCTCGGCGTTGTGCGCCACTGCCAGCAAGTGCAGGTCATGGTTGCCCAGCACGCAGACCACCGAATCGCGGATGGCATAGATGTAGCGCAGGGCTTCCAGCGACTGCGGGCCGCGGTTGACCAGGTCGCCGACCAGCCAGAGGCGGTCCTTCGCCGGGTCGAACGCGACTCGTTGCAGCAGACATTTCAGCGGTTCCAGGCAGCCCTGGATGTCGCCAACGGCATAGGTCGTCATCAGTGCAGCGCCCCTGGTACGGCGAGGCGGAACACTGGGATGGCCGCGTCGAAATGGTGACCGTCGGCGGCGACCATCTGGTAGCTGCCGGACATGCTGCCGACCTTGGTCGTGAGTACCGTGCCGCTGGTGTAGGTGTGGCTGGCGCCCGGCTCGATCGACGGTTTTTCGCCCACTACGCCAGAACCGCGGACCTCCTGCACATGGCCGTTGCCATCGGTGATGATCCAGTGCCGGGTGAGCAGCTTGGCTGCCTGTTCGCCCTGGTTATGGATGGTCACCGTGTAGGCGAAGGCGTAGCGCTGCTGCTCCGGCTGTGACTGCTCGGGGAGGTAGCGGGTGGTGACGCTGACGGAAATCTGGTAACGGGGATCGCTCATGGGCTCGCTTGCCTGGGTGCCTGCCGGCAGGAATATCAATGGTCGGGTGTCAGCTCGGCCAGACGGTTGGCCAGGCGCACGAAATCCTCGACATCGAGTTGCTCCGGGCGCCGGGTCGGGTCGACGCCGACGGCTTCGATATCCTCGCTGGACATCAAGGCTTTGAGGGTATTGCGCAGGGTCTTGCGGCGCTGGTTGAAGGCTTCGCGGACGACGCGTTCGAGCAGTCGGTGGTCTTTGGCCGGATAAGGCAGTTCAGTGTGCGGCACCAGGCGCACGATCGCCGATTCGACTTTCGGCGGTGGGTTGAAGGCGCCCGGTCCCACGGTGAACAGGTAATCCACCCGGCAGAAGTACTGCACCATGATCGACAGTCGGCCCCAGTCGCCACCGCCCGGCTCGGCCGCCAGGCGTTCGACCACTTCCTTCTGCAGCATGAAGTGCATGTCCTGGATGATGTTCGCGTGTTCCAGGAGGTGGAAGATCAGCGGGGTCGAGATGTTGTAGGGCAGGTTGCCGACCACGCGCAGCTTTTCGCCGGCGCTGGGCAGGGTGGAGAAGTCGAATTTCAGGGCGTCGCCCTGGTGCAGCCTGAAATTCGGCTTCAGGCCGAAGCGCCAGTTCAGTTGCGGGATCAGGTCCAGGTCCAGTTCGATCACGTCGAGCTGGGCGCCGCTATCCACCAGGCCTTCGGTCAGCGCGCCCTGGCCCGGGCCGATTTCCAGCAGGTGCTGGCCTTCCTTGGGGGCGATGGCGCGGAGGATGCGGTGGATCACGCCAGCGTCGTGCAGGAAGTTCTGGCCGAAGCGCTTGCGCGCGCGATGGTGGTAAAGCTCGGACATCAGGGGCGGCTCCAGGCTTCGAGCTGTCAGCGACACGCAACAGCCCGAAGCGATGATTCAAAGGCGGAAAGCTTACCAGTTGCGGCCCGCCCCGGCATCCGCCGTACGGCCCTCAGCCAGCTTTGGCGCGGCTGGCGGCCATCTGGTAGGCGGTTTCCAGCGCCACCAGCAGGCTGCCGCCATCGATGCGGCCGGTGCCCGCCAGGTCGAGGGCGGTGCCGTGGTCCACCGAGGTGCGGATGATCGGCAGGCCCAGGGTGACGTTGACTGCTGCGCCGAAGCCCTTGTACTTGAGCACCGGCAGGCCTTGGTCGTGGTACATGGCCAGCACCGCATCGCAATGCTCCAGGTGCTTGGGCGTGAACAGGGTGTCGGCCGGCAGCGGGCCGATCAGTTGCATGCCCTCCGCGCGCAGGCGCTCCAGGGTCGGTTCGATGATGTCGATCTCCTCGTGCCCGAGGTGGCCACCTTCGCCGGCATGGGGGTTGAGCCCGCAGACCAGGATCCGCGGATCGTCGAGGCCGAACTTGTCGCGCAGGTCGGCATGGAGGATGCGCGTGACCCGCTCCAGGCGCTCGGCGCTGATGGCGTCGGCGACCTGGCGCAGCGGCAGGTGGGTGGTCACCAGGGCCACGCGCAGGCCACGGGTGGCCAGCATCATCACGACCTGCTGGGTCTGGGTCAGCTCGGCGAGGAATTCGGTGTGCCCGGAGAAGGCGATGCCGGCTTCGTTGATCACGCCCTTGTGCACCGGCGCGGTGATCATGCCGGCGAAGTCGCCGTCGAGGCAGCCGCGGCCGGCACGGGTCAGGGTTTCCAGCACGTAGCCGGCATTGGCGGGGTCGAGTTGGCCGCAGCGCACCGGGGCGCCCAGTGGCGTGTCCCAGACATAGAGGGCGCCGGCGTCGGCGGGCCGTTGTGGCCAGTGGCCGGGACCAACGGGCAGCAGCCGGATATCCAGGCCCAGTTGCGTGGCGCGCTCGGCCAGCAGTTGCTGGCTGGCGATCGCCACCAGTGGCTGGGGCTGCGCCTCTCGGGACAGCAGCAGGCAGAGGTCGGGGCCGATGCCGGCGGGTTCGCCGGGGGTCAGGGCGAAAAGCTGAGCGTCTTTCATGCGGGAGGTCTCTACGGCTGTGGCCGTCGCGTTGTGGCCGGCGCTTGTCGGGAAGGGCTCAACTGTACGACGAAGCGCCGTGCGGATAAAAAGAAACCCGGCCAAGGCCGGGTTTCGGTATTGCCTGAGCAGGCTTACAGCTTGATTTCGACGTAGGCTTCGTCGCGAATCTGCCGCAGCCACGCTTGCAGTTCCTCGTCGTACTTGCGGTTGCGCAGAACCTGAGCGGCCTGCTGCTCGCGGAACTTGTCGCTGCTGTCGGTGGCGCGACGGCCGAGGACTTCCAGGATGTGCCAGCCGAAGGGCGAACGGAACGGCTTCGACAGTTGGCCCTGGGGGATGTTGTTCATCACGTCGCGGAATTCCGGAACCAGCGATTCCGGGTCGACCCAGTTGAGGTCGCCGCCGTGCAGCGCGGAGCCCGGGTCTTCGGAGAACTGCTTGGCCAGCTTGCCGAAGTCTTCGCCCGACTGGATGCGGTCGTAGAGTTTCTGTGCGAGCTTCTGGGTGTCCTCGTCGCTGCGGATTTCGCTGGGCTTGAGCAGGATGTGACGGACATGCACCTCGTCACGCACCATCTTGCTGCCGCCGCGCTTCTCTTCCAGCTTGAGGATGATGAAGCCGCCCGGGGCGCGCACCGGCTCGGTGACGTCGCCCACGGCGAGGCTGCCGACCATGCTATCGAACGGCGAGGGCAGTTGAGCGGCTTTGCGCCAGCCGATCTCGCCGCCTTCCAGGGCGTTGTCGCCGGCCGAGCGGGAGATCGCCAACTGGTTGAAGTCGGCGCCCTGCTTGAGTTGCTGGTACAGCTCGCGGGCCTGCTTGGCGGCAGCCTGCAGGGTCTCCGAGGATGCGCCGTCCGGCACCGGAATCAGGATGTTGGCCAGGCGATATTCTTCGGAGAGCTGGATCTTGCCCAGGTCGGAGGCGAGGAAGTTCTGCACTTCCTGTTCGCTGACCTGAATACGCTCGGCGACGCGGCGCTGGCGCACGCGGCTGATGACCATTTCGCGGCGTACCTGTTCACGGGCGTCGTCGTAGGACAGGCCGTCGTGAGCCAGGGCGGCACGGAACTGGTCGAGGCTCATGTTGTTGCGTTGGGCGATGGTGCCCATCGCCTGGTTCAGTTCTTCGTCGCTGATGCGGATGCCGGAGCGATCGCCGATCTGCAGCTGGATGTCTTCGATGATCAGACGTTCCAGTACCTGCTGGGTCAGTACATGCTCAGGCGGCAGTGGCGCGCCGCGCTTCTGGATGGTCTGGCGCACTTCGCGCAGGCGTTGGTCGAGCTGGCTCTGCATGACCACGTCGCTATCGACGATGGCCACGACGCGATCCAGCGGGACGACTTCGGCCTGGGCAAAGGAACTGGCCAGCATTACTGCGCCCAGCATCAGCGGGCGCAGGCGATTACATAGAGTGGTCTTCACGTTGACGATAACCTTGAATGCCCTGGTCGAGGAAGCCTTCGACTTGGTTGCCTACCACGCCGCCAAGGCCTTTCAGGATGATTTGCAGGAAGATACCGTGGTCGGCTTTGGAGTCCGCGGTGATGAATTGGTTGTCGTCGTACTTCACCCAGTAGCGGTTGACCAGGCGCAGCTTCCAGCAGCAGCTGTCGTACTCGAAACCGCCAAGGGCTTCGAGGGTGCGGCTCTGGTTGTAGTCGAACTGCCAGCGCGCGATGGCGCTCCATTGCGGCACCACCGGCCAGATGACCGAGAAGTCGTGCTGGTTGATCTTGTACTGGTCGCTGTTGTAGGTGAACTGACCGGTGTTGGGGTCGAATACCTTGCTGTTGGCACGATAGCGGTAGCCGGCGTTGAAGACCTTCTGCAGCTCGTTTTCCGGCTGGTAGTGGAACATCACGCTGCCGCTGTCGGTGTGGCGGGTGTCCGGGTTCCAGTTGTAGTCGGAGCTCAGGCGCCAATCGTGGTTGAAGCGGTAGACGCCGGCCAGCGCATAGGGCGAACGCGAGGCGTTGGCGTCCGGGTTGCTGATCTGGGCGTTCGGGTTCAACCGGTTGTAGTTGTCGATGTAGGTCTGGGTCAGACCAGGCAGTTGCACGCGGCGATCGGCGAAGTAATAGATCTGTCCGGCGCTGAGCGACGCGCGCTCGAAGCCATTGTCTTCGATGAAGCGGGTGGTCGCGCCCAGCGACAGTTGGTTGGCGTCGCTGATGCGATCCTTGCCGGTGAAGCGGTTCTCACGCCACAGCGAGTCGTAGCTGAAGGTGAATTCGCCGGTATCGAAGGTCGGCAGGTTGTCCTGGTTGCGGTACGGCACGTACAGGTACATCGCGCGCGGTTCCAGGGTCTGGCGGAAATTGGTGCCGGCGAAGCTGGTGTTGCGATCGAAGTACAGGCCGCCATCGAGCTTGACCAGCGGGAGGGAGCGGTCCGGACTGCTGTCGTAATTGACGCCGCCCAGGTTGGTGCTGGGGTTGGCCAGTTGCGCCTGGCCGGTGCTGTCCAGGTCAAGATTGTACTTGGTGTACATCGCCTTCAGCGTCGGCGTCAGGTAGCCCCAGCTGCGCTGCATCGGCAGGCTCATGCCCGGTTCCAGGTGCACGCGGTCGCCGGTGGCGCGGGCCAGGCCGGTGAGCGAGGCGTCCGGACGCTGGACCTGGTAGGTCGGATTATTGGGGTCCGGCGTGTACAGCGAGTCATCCAGCGAGCGGTCGAAGCGCACCAGTTCGCTGCCGTAGGTGAAGTCCAGGCCGCCCGGGTTGTACGGCAGGTGGCCGTCCAGGGTGAGCTGCGGCAGGCGGTTGTACGGGGTGACGTCGGTCACGGTCGCCAACTGGTAAGCCTGGGCATTCAGGCGCGCGGTGAAGTCGTCGCCGCGATAGGTCAGGGCACCCTGCTGGTTCACGTAGGTCGGGCTACCCAACCCCATGGCAGAGTCCAGGTCCTGGAAGTAGTAGGGGTCGCTGATGCGGGTGTAGTCGACCTGGGCCAACAGGCGCGAGTCGAGGCCACTGGTGTCTTTCCAGCCGTACAGCCAGCGCTGGCTGGTGTAGTGCGGCTCGTTGTTGCGGCTGTTGTCCTGGTCGCTCAGGTAGGCGGCGCGGAGTTCGCCTTCGCTGCTGTGGGTCAGGTAGCGGAATTCGCCTTCCATCATCATGCCGCGCTTGGCCATGTAGCGCGGGTACAGCGTGGCGTCGTAGTTCGGCGCCAGGTTGAAGTAATACGGCGTGACCAGGGTGAAGCCAGTGTCCGAGCTGGTGCTGAAGCTCGGCGGCAGGAAGCCGGACTGGCGACGGTTGTCGATCGGGAAATAGATGTACGGGGTGTAGAACACCGGAATGTCTTTCACCCGCAGGGTGGCGTTGGTCGCCGTGCCGAAACCGGTGGCCGGGTTCAGCTTGATGTTGTTGCCCTTGAGGTACCAGGCGTTGCTGCCGGGTTCGCAACGGGTGTAGGTACCATCCTTGAGCTGGATGATGGCGTCTTCCTGGCGCTTGGCGTAGAGCGCGCTGCCGCGTACCTGGGCCTGGTGCATGACGTACTCGGCGTTGTCGATCTTCGCCTCGCCGTTGTCCAGTTGCAGTTGCGCATGGTCGCCAACGATCAGCGCGCCCTGGTCACGCAACTTGACGTTGCCGACCAGCTCGCCGCGATTCTCCGCCTGGTGCAGGTTGGCCTCGTCGGCTTCCACCTGCATGCTGCCCTGACGCAGCACCACGTTGCCGGCCAGGGTCGCGACCTGGGTTTCCTGCTCGTAGCGCGAGACTTTCGCCGAGACGTAGGTCGGTGCTTCGTCGCGCGGGGTCTTGTCGTTCATGCCGGGACGTGCCGGCTCGACGTATTCGCCGCTGCAGTACGGGCCGATTTCCGCCAGTTGGGCGGCGGTGAGCTTTTCCCGAGGGACCCAGTCCAGGTGGCTATAGTCGGTGCTGCGCGATTTCAGGCCGCGACCACCGGACTCGGTGACCAATTGCTTGGGCTCTGCGCCGGCGGCGCCGCTGCTTGTACTACCCTCAGAAGCAGGTGCTGCGGCGCTGACGGCGCTTTCGCTGTGCTGCGGTCGAGGCGGCAGGGCGCTGGCGGGCTGTTGCGTGGAGCAGTCCCAGCTACCAGCGGAGGGTGCGCAGGTGAATTGATCGGCCGCCATGGCAACCGAGGAAGCGAGCGGCTGAATAGCCAGCAGGCCACCGGTCACCAGTAAGGGGAACTTTCTACGGAACACGGGGAAATTCACTGCCATCTTGTTAATCCGGGCTTCCTGCGAGCCATCGGCGCGATCGGGCCGCACGCCACTCGATGGGCTCAAAAAGATGCTGGATAATAAAGCATGACCCGCGCAACGGCTAGGGCCGTGGAGAACCCTGAAAGATGTCTGAGGATGCTCGTTACCAGCAATTGAACCGCTGGCTGGACTCGTGTTTGCCCGCAGTGTTTAGTGCCGCGGGCTGGGGCGCCGTGCCCGCCGCCGAACTTTCCCCGGCGAGCAGCGATGCCAGTTTCCGCCGTTATTTCCGTTGGCAGGCCGAGGGCCGCACGCTGATCGTGATGGATGCGCCGCCGCCGCAGGAGGACTGCCGCCCCTTCGTCAAGGTCGCCGGCCTGCTCGCGGAAGCCGGTGTGCATGTGCCGAAAATTCTGGCCCAGGACCTCGAACAGGGCTTCCTGTTGCTCAGCGACCTGGGTCGGCAGACCTACCTGGATGTCATTAACGCCGAGAACGCCGAGGCGCTTTTCGAGGACGCCCTGGATGCATTGGTGGCGTTCCAGCAGGTGGATGTCGCCGAGCGCCTGCCGGCCTACGACGAGGCGCTGCTGCGTCGCGAACTGCAGTTGTTCCCCGACTGGTACTTGCAGAAGCACCTGGGCGTGACCCTGGCGGGCGAGGGCTTGCAGCGTTGGCAGCGTGTCTGCGATCTGCTGGTGCGTAGCGCGCTTGAACAGCCGCGGGTACTGGTGCACCGTGACTACATGCCGCGCAACCTGATGCTGAGTGAGCCGAATCCCGGGGTCCTCGACTTCCAGGATGCGGTCTACGGGCCGGTGACCTATGACGTGACCTGTCTCTACAAGGATGCCTTCCTCAGTTGGCCGGAGCCGCGCGTGCACGATGGCCTCAGCCGCTACTGGCACAAGGCCCAGGCCGCGGGAATCCCGTTGCCCGCGACCTTCGATGCGTTCCTCCGGGCCAGCGACCTGATGGGCGTTCAGCGCCATCTCAAGGTCATCGGCATCTTTGCGCGTATCTGTCACCGCGACGGCAAGCCGCGCTACCTGGGCGACGTGCCGCGCTTCTTCCGCTACCTGGACAACGTGATTGCGCGGCGCCCCGAGCTGGCTGACTTGGCCGCGTTGCTCGCCGAATTGCCGCAGCCGGTGGCCTCATGAAGGCGATGATTCTTGCCGCGGGCAAGGGCGAGCGCCTGCGCCCGCTGACCCTGCACACGCCCAAGCCGCTGGTGCAGGCCGGTGGCGTGGCACTGATCGAGCATCAGTTGCTGGCGCTGCGCGATGCCGGTTTCAGCGAGCTGGTGATCAACCATGCCTGGCTGGGCCAGCAGATCGAGGACTACCTCGGCGATGGCGCGCGCTTCGGCGTGGCCATCCGCTATTCCGCCGAAGGCGAGCCGCTGGAAACCGGCGGCGGTATCTATCGGGCTCTGCCGCTGCTGGGCGAGGCGCCGTTCGTGATCGCCAATGGCGACATCTGGACCGACTTCGGCTATTCCCGCCTGCATCGCGCCCTGGCCGATGGCGACCTGGCGCACCTGGTGCTGGTGGCCAATCCCGGGCACAACGTGCGCGGTGATTTCCATCTCGCCGAAGGGCGCGTCGGTGACTATCTCGAAGGCCAGCCGAGCTTCACCTACAGCGGCATCGCCGTGCTGCACCCGGCGCTGTTCGCCGCGTGCAGCGCCGGCGCTTTCAAGCTGGCGCCGCTACTGCGTGAAGCCATGGTTGCGGGGCGCGTCAGTGGCGAGTTGCATGAGGGGCGCTGGGTCGATGTCGGCACCCATGAGCGTCTCGCCGAGGTCGAACGCTTGTTGGCGGTGCGCTGAATGTTCTGGCCCGGCACCCTGATCGGCATCGTCGCTGGCTGGGCATTGGCGAGCATCCCCGGCGCCATGCTCGGTGGTCTGCTCGGTCAGGTGCTGGACCGGCGCATGCGCCAGCGCACCTGGCGTGGCTTGTTCGAGCAGTTGCGCGGCGACGCGGCGGTACCGGACGAGGAGCTGCTGTTCCTGTTGCTCGGACGCCTGGCCAAGAGCCGTGGGCGGGTGCTCGACGCGCACATTCAACAGGCCCGCGCAGAGATGCTGCGCCTTGGGCTGGATGAGGCGGGACGACGGCGTGCGATCGACGCTTTCGGGCGCGGCAAGCAGGGTGGCCCGCGCCTGGATGAGGGCCTGCTGCAGCGCAAGGGGCAGCGGCCACAGGCGGATGGCCTGGTGCAGGCTTGCTGGCGCATGGCCTGGGCCGCCGGTGCGCCCGGGGCCGCGGAAAAGACGCTGATCCTGCGCTGGGGCGAAGGGCTGGGATTGCCGCGCGCGGTGGTGCTGGCCCTGGCCGCCGGCGCCGAGTCGGTGCGTGCGCCGCAGACCCGCGAGGAGCGCTATGTGCTGGCCCTGCGCCTGCTCGGCGTCGACGCCGCTAGCGCGCCGGAGGAGATCAAGCGTGCCTATCGCCGGTTGATCAGTCAGCACCACCCGGACAAGCTTGCCGGCGCCAGCGAGGCGCGCATCGCCGCCGCCACCGAGAAGACCCGCGAGATCCAGGCCGCCTACGCGCTGGTGCGCGAGCGCCGCGGTTTCCGTTGAGCGGCGGCGTTCAATTCGCGCCGCCGGCCTGTTGCAGATGCAGTGACAGCCAACCGCGAACGCGGCGATAGAGTTGCTCCTGCTCGGTCGCCGGGTCCGCCGGCAGGGCATTCATGCCGACCTGCACGTACGTCTTGCCGCGCTCGCGCTTGCTCGCCTGCAGGCGCAAATGGGCGGCGTCGCGGTCGTCGCGGCGATCCTTGTAATAGAAGTCTCCGGCGGCCAGTTGCAGGCGCGGCACCATGTCTTCCAGGGGCGGACGGAACTCCCGGGGCATTTCCGCGGCGACCAGCAGCAGGTTGTGGATTTCGCTCGGCTCGCGCTCGGCGAGGAAGCGAGCGGCCCAGTAGGCTCCGGTGCCGTGGCCGAGGAGGATGACGCTCTTGGGTTTGTTCTGCAGGGCGAAGTCGACCCCGGCCTGGATGCGCGCCAGTACCCGGTCGGCATAAGCCTTGCGCCGCTCGATGGCCGGGTCCGGCGCGGGCGGCGCTTCGCTGCTGGTCGCGGCGGGCTCGCCGCCCGCGCTGGCGCCTGGGGTTTCCGGCGTCGGCGTGGCGTCGGCGCCCTTGGTGTTTTTCTCGCCACTCGCGTCGGCGGCGGAGTTGGCCGCAGCCGGCTCCGGGTTCTGCTCGGCGGGGGCGGCCAGGCTGTCCTGCGGATCGGGCAGGGTCAGGCTGAGGGTCTGCCAGCCGGCGTCGGGCAGCTTGTGCCGCAGCGGGCCGACCGCCACGGGCCAATCGGCATTTTCGCCGTCGCCGGGCACCAGGATGACCACGCCCTCGGCCTCGGGAGCGTTGGCCGGCAGCCAGAGCGCGAGGAAGCTTTCTTGGCCGGCCTGCAGAGTCTGCTGTTGCTTGTCCGGCAGTTGCCGCTGCAGGTTGCCGGCGTCTGCCTGGCTGCGCTCCTCCAGCGCCGGGCGGCTCGGGCTGGGCGCGGTTTTCTCCGCGGCGGCTGGAGTGGCGGGGGCATCCTCGGCCCAGCCTGGCGCCAGCGGCAGCAGGCTCAGGACGAGGCTCAGGGCGAGGCGGGGCGGAGACGCTGGGCGTGGCATCGGTGGCTTCCGGGCGTTGACCTTGCAAGGCTTGGCCCTGGCAATCAGGGCTGGGGCGAAAGCGGCCAGCCTAATGCCTTGGCGCTGCTTTGTCAGGCAGCGTCCTTGGCGAGTTCGCCTCGCTCTGCGGTAAGGTAGCTGCGCTTTTTCCTCGGGGAGCGGCGTGAGCCGCGTGGTGCTGCCGGCATGAGTCGTCTGTCCTGGAACGCCCTTGTGGCGCTTCTTCTGTGTATTCCGCTGTGGGTGATGGCGCAGCCAGCGTCGGTCGCTCCAGACCTGGATCCCACCCAGCGCGCTTGGTTGCAGGAGCACCCGCTGCTGCGCGTCGGAGTCGTCCTGGATACGCCTTACGCCCAGCAGGACCGCCGCCTGCAGCAGCTTTCCGGGGCCAATATCGAACTGCTCCAATGGCTCGCCGCATCATTGCAGGTCAGCCTGCAGTGGCGGATCTACATCGATCAGGAGGAGCTGGAGCGCGCCGCCCGTGCCGGCGAGATCGACATTGCGCCAGGACTCGCGCAGACGCCGGCCAGCCTGCGCGAATGGCTGTTTTCCGACCCCTACCTGCGGGTCCCGCGCTTGCTGCTGGGGTTCCGTGAGGGGCCGGGCGCGGTGGAGCTGGAGCACCTGGGCGGCAACGAGCCGGTGGCTGTGCGCGGTCCCGGGCAGGTGGCTGACTACCTGCGTGGCACCTATTCCGGGTTGAACCTGCAGATCACCGACAGCGACCGCGAGGCCTTGCGTCGGGTGCTCAGCCAGGAAGCGAGCTACGCGGTGGTCGATGAGGCGCACCTGGCCCGCCTCAGTCGCGAAGCGGAGTTCGCCGATTTCCGGGTGCTCGCCGATATCGGCTATCCACAGTTGCTGCGCCTGGCCACCCGCCGCGAGCTGCCGCAGTTGGCCGCTATCCTCGACGCGGCGCTGCGCGCGCTGCCGGTGAAGGACCTCGACCGCCTGCACGAGCACTGGCTGCAACCGCAGTACCCGCGCCTGGGCCAGTCCCCCGGCTTCTGGCAGAACCTCTGCCTGCTGCTCGGCCTGCTGTTGCTCCTCGCCCTGGCCACCGCGATCTGGCTGCGTCGCCAGCGCAATGCCCTGGAGCAGCGTCTGCTCGCCGCGCGGCGTGACATCGAGATGCGCCAGGCCACCGAGGAAACCCTGCGCTTGACCCAGTTCGCCATCGACAGCAGCACCGTGGGCATCCTCTGGGTCAATTGGGACAGTCACATCCGCTACGCCAACCGTGCCGCCGAGGACATGCTCGGTTACGCCCCCGGCGAGGTCGTCGAGCGTCCGCTGTCGGACTTCGAACCGGGGCTGGACATGGACAACTGGCTGAACCTCTGGCGCCGCGCGCGCAACAGCGAAGAAGGCCCGCTGAACTTCGAGACCCGCTGCCGCCGCGCCGACGGCCAATGGCTGCCGGTGGACGTGTCGCTGAGCTTCCTGCGCTTCGGCGAGTCCGAGTACTTGCTGGTTTTCCTCGGCGATGCCACCGAGCGCCGCCGCGCCCGCGCCGCCCTGGAGGAGAGCGAGGCGCGCCTGCAGGGCATCGCCGCCAACGTGCCGGGGTTGGTGTTCCGCCTCGAGCGCAGCAGCGCCGACGAAGACGTCGCCTTCGCCTTCATCAGCGAGGGCAGCGAGGCGCTGGTCGGTTATTCGCCCAGCTACCTGATGCGCAGCGGCACCGGCATTCGTGGCCTGGTGCATCCGGCCGACCGCGAGGATTACTGGCGCAGCCAGCTGGCGGCGTTGGAGGCCGGCCGCGACTGGCACTGGCAGGGACGCATCCTGACCCGCGCCGGCGAGCAGCGCTGGGCTGACATCAAGGCCACCGCGCGCCACCTGGAAGGCGGTCGTTCGGTGTGGGACGGCGTGGTCTGGGACATCACCGAAAACAAGCAGATCGAGCTGGAGCTGGGCGAGTCGCGGGCGCAGCTGCGCGAACTGTCCGCGCACCTGGAAAGCGTGCGCGAGGAGGAGAAGGCACGCATCGCCCGCGAGGTGCATGACGAGCTTGGCCAGGTGCTCACCGTGCTCAAGCTGGAAACCTCCATGTGCGAGCTGGCTTATGCCGAGCTGGACCCGGGGCTGAAGGAGCGCCTGGGCAATATGAAGAAGCTCATCGCCCAGTTGTTCCAACTGGTGCGCGACGTCGCCTCGGCCCTGCGTCCGCCGATCCTCGACGCCGGCATCGGCTCGGCGCTGGAGTGGCAGGCGCGGCGCTTCGAGGCGCGCACGCATATCCCCTGTCTGGTCGAGGTGCCGGAGAATCCGCCGCGCCTGGCCGATGCCAAGGCCATCGGCCTGTTCCGCATCCTCCAGGAGGCGCTGACCAATGTCATGCGCCACGCCGAGGCGCATACTGTCGAACTGGGCCTGACGGTGGAGAACGACGAACTCTGCCTGCGGGTGAGTGACGACGGGCGCGGCTTCGATATGGAAAGCGCCTGGCGCGGCAACTCCTTCGGCCTGGTTGGCATGCGCGAGCGTGTCTTGATGCTCGGTGGCACCCTGGAGATCGACAGCCAGCCGGGCGACGGTTGCACCTTGCGCGTGCGGGTTCCGCTGGAGGCGCAGGAGATGCCGGAGCAAAGCGCCTGAGGCATTCGCAGAAGTGCCGGGCATGAATGATTTTCGGAGAGACGAAGCGTGATTCGAGTACTGGTTGCGGAAGACCACACCATCGTCCGCGAGGGCATCAAGCAACTGATCGGCATGGCCAAGGACCTGCAAGTCGTGGGCGAGGCCACCAACGGCGAACAGTTGCTGGAGACCCTGCGCCAGGTGCCCTGCGAAGTGGTCCTGCTGGATATCTCCATGCCCGGGGTCAACGGCCTCGAGGCCATTCCGCGGATACGCGCGCTGAGCAATCCGCCGGCGATCCTCATGCTGTCCATGCACGACGAAGTGCAGATGGCCGCCCGCGCGCTGAAGATAGGCGCCGCCGGCTATGCCACCAAGGACAGCGATCCGGCGTTGCTGCTCACGGCCATCCGCAAGGTCGCCAGCGGTGGTCGCTACATCGACCCGGCCCTGGCGGATCGCATGGTCTTCGAAGTCGGCCTGACCGACTCGCGGCCGCCCCATGCGCTGCTCTCCGAGCGGGAGTTCTCGGTGTTCGAGCGACTGGTGCAGGGCGAGGGGGTCAACGAGATCGCCCAGCAATTGGCGGTCAGCAGCAAGACCGTGAGCACCCACAAGGCGCGCCTGATGCAGAAGCTCAGCGCGCATTCGGTCGCCGACCTGGTGAAGTACGCGGTGGAGCACAAGCTGGTCTGATCCGGTATCCCTCGCGCCCTGGACTCCAACCATCGGTGCCTGTGCGGGGCTGTGGGTTTTTCCTGCGACGAATGTGCGACCTGTCCGGTTTTTTGAAAGTCCCTGCTATCTCGACTTGCCAGGAATGAGGAATCATTGCCGCCCCAGGCGTATCTCATCGAACAAGGAGAAGAGGGATGTTGCGAGCGGTAACGGGTGGGCTGCTGTTCGGTCTGCTGGGCAGTGTCGCCATGCCGGCGGCAGCCGATTATGTGACGGTGATTTCCTTCGGCGGCGCCAACAAGGCGGCCCAGGAAACCGCCTTCTACAAGCCGTTCAAGGAGGCCACCGGCAACGCGGTGGTGCACGGCTCCTATAACGGCGACCTGGATAAGCTCAAGCGCATGGTGGAAGTCAGCCATGTGTCCTGGGACGTGGTCGAGGTGGAGGCGCCGGAGTTGGCCCGTGGCTGCCAGGAAGGCTTGTTCGAGAAGCTGGACCAGCGCCTGATCGGCGATCCCGCGGACTTCGTGCCCGGCGCGGTACAACCCTGTGGCGTCGGCATCTTCGTCTGGACCACGCTGCTCGCCTACAACCAGGACAAGGTGCAGGGCAAGCCGGCGAGCTGGGCGGATTTCTGGGACGTGAAGAAGTATCCCGGCAAGCGCGGTCTGCGCTGGGGCGCCAAGTACAGCCTGGAGTTCGCCCTGATGGCCGATGGCGTGGCGGCCAAGGATGTCTACCAGGTGCTCGGCACCCAGGCGGGCGTCGATCGGGCATTCCACAAGCTCGACGAGCTCAAGCCCTACATCCACTGGTGGAAGTCCGGCCAGGACCCGGTGCGTGACCTGGCCGACGGCACCGTGGTGATGAGTTCCGCCTACAACGGCCGGATCTCCGCGGCGCAGGCCGAGCAGAAGGGCTTCCGCGTGGTCTGGAGCGGCGGCATCTACGACTTCGACTTCTGGGCGCTGCCGGCCGGCGTGTGGAAGAAAGAGCTGGCCCAGCGCTTCGTCGCCTTCGCCAGCCAGCCCGCCCAGCAGAAGGTCTTCGCCGAGAACATCGCCTACGGCCCGACCAACCGCAAGGCGGTGGAGCAACTGGCGCCGGAAGTGGCGGCCAATCTGCCGACGGCACCGCGCAACATGGCCAACGCCGTGGGCATGAACGTCGCCTTCTGGGCCGAGCATGGCGATGCCCTGGAGCAGCGTTTCCAGGACTGGGCCAAGCGCTGAGTCGTAATTGGATATGCCGGTGTCGCAATCAGTGAGGCGCCGGTTTTTCTTGCCTGATAAGCCCAGATCGTCTGTAGGGATCGCCCTACAGACGATCCTCTTCTACCCTTATAACAAGTTCTCTTCCCGCCCGATTTGCGTGTCTTGCAGGCTTCTCTAGTCTTTCCTCACGGCATTACTTTCATAAATACAAAGGTGCGGTTATGGCCGAGACTCAGGCGAACGATGTGCTGGTGAGCTTCCGTGGCGTGCAGAAGAGCTACGACGGCGAGTCCCTCATCGTCAAAGACCTCAATCTGGATATTCGCAAAGGCGAGTTCCTGACTCTGCTGGGACCGTCCGGTTCCGGTAAGACCACCAGCCTGATGATGCTGGCCGGTTTCGAAACCCCGACGTCCGGCGAGATCCTCCTGGCCGGCCGCTCCATCAACAACGTCCCTCCGCACAAGCGCGACATCGGCATGGTGTTCCAGAACTATGCCCTGTTCCCGCACATGACCGTCGCCGAGAACCTGGCGTTCCCGCTGAGCGTCCGTGGCATGAGCAAGACCGACGTCGCCGAGCGGGTCAAGCGCGCGCTGTCGATGGTCCAGCTCGACGCCTTCGGTGGCCGTTACCCGGCGCAGCTCTCCGGCGGCCAGCAGCAGCGCGTGGCCCTGGCCCGTGCGCTGGTCTTCGAGCCGCAACTGGTGCTGATGGACGAACCCCTGGGTGCGCTCGACAAGCAACTGCGCGAGCACATGCAGATGGAGATCAAGCACATCCACCAGCGTCTGGGCGTGACCGTGGTCTACGTGACCCACGACCAGGGCGAGGCGCTGACCATGTCCGATCGTGTGGCGGTGTTCCACCAGGGCGAGATCCAGCAGATCGCCCCGCCGCATGAGCTGTACGAGCATCCGCGCAACTCCTTCGTGGCTAACTTCATCGGTGAGAACAACCGTATCGCCGGCCAACTGCACAGCCTCGATGGCGACCGTTGCACGGTCAGCCTGGCGCGTGGCGAGAAGGTCGAGGCGCTGGCGGTCAACGTCGGTCAGCCGGGCGATTCGGTCAGCCTGTCGATCCGTCCGGAGCGGGTACGCCTGAACGGACACAGCGAGAGCTGCGCGAACCGCTTCTCCGGGCGCGTGGCTGAATTCATCTACCTGGGCGATCACGTGCGGATCCGTCTCGAGGTCTGCGGGCGCACTGACTTCTTCGTCAAGCAGCCCATCGCCGAGCTCGATCCGGCGCTCAGCGTGGGTGATGTCGTACCGCTGGGCTGGGCGATCGAGCACGTCCGTGCGCTCGATCCGCTGCCGGCGGCCTGAGTCGAAGAAAAACAAACCAGCACACTGTGGAGAGAAGAACAATGTCGAAGTCCCCGTCCCACCCGTTGAAAGCCGGCCTCAAGCTCGCTGCACTGAGCGTGGGCCTGGCCTGCGCGGCGCAAAGCATGGCCGCCACCGATCTGACCGTGATTTCCTTCGGCGGCGCCAACAAGGCGGCGCAAGAAAAGGCTTTCTACCAGCCCTTCGAGAAAGCCACCGGGAACAAGATCGTCGCCGGTGAGTACAACGGCGAGATGGCCAAGGTGAAAGCCATGGTCGACACCAACAGCGTGACCTGGGACCTGGTCGAGGTGGAATCGCCCGAACTGGCCCGTGGTTGCGATGAAGGCATGTTCGAACAGATCGACCCGGCCATCCTCGGCAAGGCCGAAGACTACGTACCGGGCGCCGTGAGCAACTGTGGCGTCGGCTTCTTCGTCTGGTCCACCGTGCTGGCTTACAACGCCGACAAACTGAAGGCCGCACCGACCGGTTGGGCGGACTTCTGGGACGTGAAGAAATTCCCTGGCAAGCGCGGCCTGCGCAAGGGCGCCAAGTACACCCTGGAATTCGCTCTGATGGCCGACGGCGTCAAGCCGACCGAGGTCTACAAGGTGCTCGCCACCAAGGAAGGCCAGGATCGCGCCTTCAAGAAACTCGACGAGATCAAGCCGTTCATCCAGTGGTGGGAAGCCGGCGCCCAGCCGCCGCAGTACCTCGCTTCGGGTGACGTGGTCATGAGCTCCGCCTACAACGGCCGCATCGCTGCCGTGCAGAAGGAGAGCAACCTGAAGGTGGTCTGGAATGGCGGTATCTACGACTTCGACGCCTGGGCCATCCCGAAAGGCGCGAAGAAGAAGGAAGACAGCCTGAAGTTCATCGCCTTCTCGGTCAAACCCGAGCAGCAGAAGGTCTACGCCGAGAACATCGCCTACGGTCCGGTGAACAAGAACACCGTCGCCCTGCTCGACAAGGGCCTGCTGACCAACATGCCGACCACCCCGGCCAACATCGAGAACCAGGTGGGCATGAACGTCGGCTTCTGGGCTGACTACGGCGAGCAGCTGGAACAGCGCTTCAACGCCTGGGCCGCCAAGTAAGGCGGCCGGGCTGGCGCCGGAGGTTCCTCTCCGGCCCGGCCTGAAAACCCCGCCGCCGTCCTGGCGGCGGTCGCGAGGCGTGCGCCGTGCCGTGCCCACGGCGGGCCGGCGCACGCCCGCAATAGTCTGATACCACACCCTTGGCCGTCTTCCGGACGGCCCGTTTTACCGGAGTTCGCTATGGCCACCGCTGTGTCGATGAACGAGGTCGCCGGCCCCACCCTCAAGCAGCGCCTGGCGCGTGCCGAACGGATGAACCGCCTGAAATCGCAGGCGCTGATCCTGCCGCTGCTGGTCTTCCTGCTGTTGACCTTCCTGGTGCCGATCGCCGCGCTGCTCTACAAGAGCGTGAATAACCCCGAGGTCGTCGGCGCGCTGCCGAAGACCGTCAGCGCCATCACCGCCTGGGATGGCAAGTCGCTGCCGCCCGAGGCTGTCTATCAGGCGCTCAGCGAAGACCTGCTGGTCGCCCGCAAGAACCAGACCATCGGTGACCTCTCCAAGCGCCTGAACATGGAACTGGCCGGCTATCGCAGCCTGATGGCCAAGACCGCCCGTGCGCTGCCGTTCAAGGATCAACCGGCTTCCTATAAGGATGCGATGGAGAGCATCGACGAGCGCTGGGGCGATCCGGCCTACTGGCAGGCGATCCGCCGTAACGCCAGCAGCGTCACCCCCTATTACCTGCTCGCCGCCCTCGACCATCGCATCGACGATCTCGGCGAACTGGCCGCGGCCACGCCGGACCAGGCCATCTACCTGGACATCTTCGCCCGTACCTTCTGGATGGGCGCGGTGATCACCGTGATCTGCCTGCTGCTGGCCTATCCGCTGGCCTACCTGCTGGCCAACCTGCCGACGCGCAAGAGCAACCTGCTGATGATCCTGGTGCTGCTGCCGTTCTGGACCTCGATCCTGGTGCGGGTGGCGGCGTGGATCGTGCTGCTGCAGTCCGGCGGCCTGATCAACGGCGCGCTGCTCAAGCTCGGCCTGATCGACCAGCCGCTGCAACTGGTGTTCAACCGTACCGGCGTGTACATCGCCATGGTGCACATCATGCTGCCGTTCATGATCCTGCCGATCTTCAGCGTGATGAAGAGCATCTCGCCGAGCTACATGCGTGCGGCGATCTCCCTCGGCTGCCACCCGTTCTCCAGCTTCTGGAAGGTCTATTTCCCGCAGACCGTGGCGGGCGTCGGCGCCGGTTGCCTGCTGGTGTTCATCCTGTCGATCGGCTACTACATCACCCCTGCTCTGCTGGGCAGTCCGAACGACCAGATGGTCAGCTACTTCGTCGCCTTCTACACCAACACCACCATCAACTGGGGCATGGCCACCGCCCTCGGCGGCCTGTTGCTGGCCGCGACCCTGGTGCTCTACGTGATTTACGGCTGGCTGGTCGGCGCGAGCCGCCTGCGCCTGGGCTGAGGAGAGAATCGAGATGCTGAGTCCCTACATGTCCCCGGTCGAGCGCGTCTGGTTCTACAGCCTGCGTGTGCTCTGCGGTCTGGTTCTGCTGTTCCTGGTGCTGCCGGTGCTGGTGATCGTGCCGCTGTCGTTCAACTCCGGCACCTTCCTGGTCTACCCGCTGCAGGGCTTCTCGCTGCGCTGGTACGCCGACTTCTTCCACTCCGCCGAGTGGATGCGCTCGCTGACCAACAGCATGATCGTCGCCCCCGCGGCGACCGTGCTGGCCATGGTCTTCGGCACCCTGGCGTCGATCGGTCTGACCCGTGGCGAGTTCCGCGGCAAGGCCCTGGTGATGAGCCTGGTGATTTCGCCGATGGTGGTGCCGGTGGTGATCATCGGTGTCGCCAGCTACCTGTTCTTCGCCCCCTTCGGCTTCGGCAACAGCTACATCTCGCTGATCGTGGTGCATGCGGTGCTGGGCGTGCCCTTCGTCATCATCACGGTGTCGGCGACCCTGCAGGGCTTCAACCAGAACCTGGTGCGCGCCGCCGCCAGCCTGGGGGCGCCGCCGCTGCTGACGTTCTTCAAGGTGACCCTGCCGCTGATCGCCCCCGGGGTGATCTCCGGTGCGCTGTTCGCCTTCGCCACCTCCTTCGACGAAGTGGTGGTGACCCTGTTCCTCGCCGGCCCCGAGCAGGCCACCCTGCCACGGCAGATGTTCAGCGGTATCCGCGAGAACCTCAGCCCGACCATCGCCGCCGCGGCGACCCTGCTGATCGGCTTCTCGGTGCTGCTGCTGCTGACCCTGGAATGGCTGCGCGGGCGTAGCGAGAAACTGCGTACCGCTCCAACCTCCTGACCAGGAGCCGGGTGCGCGGCCGGCTGGCCGCGCACCCGTTCCCCGCCCCGCGGACTGGCCATCGGCCAGTTTCCCCGCCTGCCGGGCAGACCGGCTACAATGCGCGCCATCCGAGATTTCCCCCCTCTGAGGTGTGCCATGCAACCCTTCGCCATCGCCCCGTCGATCCTCTCCGCCGACTTCGCCCGCCTGGGCGAGGAAGTCGACAAGGTGCTCGCCGCCGGTGCCGACATCGTCCACTTCGATGTGATGGACAATCACTACGTGCCCAACCTGACCATCGGCCCGATGGTCTGTGCGGCACTGCGCAAGTACGGCATCACCGCGCCGATCGACGCGCACCTGATGGTCAAGCCGGTGGACCGCATCATCGGCGACTTCATCGAGGCCGGCGCCACCTACATCACCTTCCACCCGGAAGCCTCCGAGCACATCGACCGCTCCCTGCAATTGATCCGCGACGGCGGCTGCAAGGCCGGCCTGGTGTTCAACCCGGCGACCCCGCTGGACGTACTCAAGTACGTGATGGACAAGGTCGACATGGTCCTGCTGATGAGCGTCAACCCCGGCTTCGGCGGGCAGAAGTTCATCCCCGGCACCCTCGACAAGCTGCGTGAGGCGCGCGCGCTGATCGATGCCTCCGGCCGTGACATCCGCCTGGAGATCGACGGCGGCGTCAACGTAAAGAACATCCGCGAGATCGCCGCCGCCGGTGCCGATACCTTCGTCGCCGGTTCGGCGATCTTCAACGCCCCCGACTACGCCGAGGTCATCCGCGCCATGCACGCCGAGCTGGCCCAGGTCGGCAAGTGATGAGCGCCGCGCAACCGCTGTTCGCCGGGCATCTGCCGCGTCTGGTGATGTTCGACCTGGACGGCACCCTGGTGGACTCGGTACCGGACCTGGCCGCCGCCGTGGACAAAATGCTGCTCGCCCTCGGCCGTGCCCCGGCGGGTGTCGAGCAGGTGCGCCACTGGGTCGGCAACGGCGCCCGCGTGCTGGTGCGCCGCGCCCTGGCCGGTGGCATCGAGCATGAAGGCGTCAGCGAAGAGGACACCGAGCGTGCCCTGGCGCTATTCATGGACGCCTACGCCGACAGCCACGCGCTGACCGAGGTCTACCCCGGCGTGGTCGAGACGCTCAAGTGGCTGAAGAAGCATGATGTCGAGCTGGCGCTGATCACCAACAAGCCGGAGCGTTTCGTCGCCCCGCTGCTGGATGAAATGAAGCTCGGCAAGTTCTTCCGCTGGATCGTCGGCGGCGACACCCTGCCGCAACAGAAACCCGACCCGGCGGCACTGTTGTTCGTCATGAAAATGGCCGGTATCGCGCCAGCCGACGCGCTGTTCATCGGCGATTCGCGCAACGACGTGCTGGCGGCCAAGGCCGCCGGCGTGCGTAGCGTCGGCCTGAGTTACGGCTACAACCATGGCCGGCCGATCGCCGAGGAAGCGCCGACCCTGGTGGTGGACGACCTCCGCCAACTGCTGCCTTGCTTCGATCAGGGCAACGCGATAGTGTTGCCGGACGACAGTTCCACCCCCGCCGCAAGAGATCGCATCGTGCTGGACACGGCTCCCCGCAAACTCTGGATGAAGGTCATCAAGGCCCTGGCCCGTTGGCGCTGGCGCGCCTGACATTCTCCTGGCCGGACTTTCCGGCGTGCGTTTGCCCACAGACCGTTTTCCACCCTCCTCACGAGGCTGATCATGAATCGCGAAGCATTCCAGCGGCTGGCCGCCGAAGGCTACAACCGCATCCCCCTGACCTGCGAAACCCTGGCTGACTTCGACACGCCGCTGTCGATCTACCTGAAGCTGGCCGATGGCCCCAACACCTACCTGTTGGAATCCGTCCAGGGCGGCGAGAAGTGGGGGCGCTACTCCATCATCGGCCTGACCAGCCGCACCGTGCTGCGGGTCTACGGGCACACCGCGAGCATCAGCGTCGACGGCGTGGAGAGCGAGCGCTTCGAGAGCGCCGACCCGCTGGCCTTCGTCGAGGAGTTCAAGGCGCGCTACCGCGTGCCGACCCTGCCGGGCCTGCCGCGCTTCAACGGCGGCCTGGTCGGCTACTTCGGCTATGACTGCGTGCGCTACGTCGAAGAACGCCTGGCGCAGTGCCCGAATCCCGATCCGCTGGGCAACCCGGACATCCTGCTGATGGTTTCCGACGCCGTGGTGGTGTTCGACAACCTGGCCGGCAAGCTGCACGCCATCGTCCTCGCCGACCCGGCCGAGGCCAACGCCTACGAAAACGGCCAGAAGCGCCTCGCGGACCTGCTGGAGCGCCTGCGCCAGCCGATCACCCCACGCAAGGGCCTGGACTTCAGCGCGGTCGACGCGCCGGAGCCGCAGTTCCGCGCCAGCTTCACCCGCGAGGACTACGAACGCGCGGTGGGCACCATCAAGGAATACATCCTCGCCGGCGACTGCATGCAGGTGGTGCCGTCGCAGCGCATGTCGATCGACTTCAAGGCCGCGCCCATCGACCTCTACCGGGCGCTGCGCTGCTTCAACCCGACGCCCTACATGTACTTCTTCAACTTCGGTGACTTCCACGTCGTCGGCAGCTCGCCGGAAGTGCTGGTGCGCGTCGAGGACGGCCTGGTCACCGTGCGCCCGATCGCCGGCACCCGCCCGCGCGGCGCCACCGAAGAAGCCGACCGTGCGCTGGAACAGGACCTGCTCTCCGACGCCAAGGAAATCGCCGAGCACCTGATGCTCATCGACCTCGGCCGCAACGACGTCGGCCGCGTCTCGCAGACCGGCTCGGTGAAAGTCACCGAGAAAATGGTCATCGAGCGCTACTCCAACGTCATGCACATCGTTTCCAATGTCAACGGCCAGCTCAAGCCCGAGCTGAGCGCCATGGACGCGCTGCGCGCGATCCTCCCCGCCGGCACCCTGTCCGGCGCGCCGAAGATCCGCGCCATGGAAATCATCGACGAGCTGGAGCCGGTCAAGCGCGGCGTCTACGGCGGTGCCGTGGGCTACCTGGCGTGGAACGGCAACATGGACACCGCCATCGCCATCCGTACCGCCGTGATCAAGAACGGCGAACTGCACGTGCAGGCCGGCGGCGGCATCGTCGCCGACTCGGTGCCGGCGCTGGAATGGGAAGAAACCATCAACAAGCGCCGCGCCATGTTCCGTGCCGTCGCCCTGGCCGAACACACCGCCAAGATGCAGGGTTGAGGAGTATCACCATGCTGCTGATGATCGATAACTACGACTCCTTCACCTACAACCTGGTGCAGTACTTCGCCGAGCTGAAGGCCGATATCCAGGTGATCCGCAACGACGAACTGAGCGTCGAGCAGATCGCTGCCCTGAACCCCGAGCGCATCGTCCTCTCGCCCGGCCCCTGCACGCCGAACGAGGCGGGGGTGTCGCTGGCGGTGATCGAACGCTTCGCCGGCAAGCTGCCGCTGCTCGGAGTCTGCCTTGGCCACCAGTCCATCGGTCAGGCCTTCGGCGGCGAGGTGGTGCGCGCGCGCCAGGTCATGCACGGCAAGACCAGCCCGGTGTACCACAACAACCAGGGCGTGTTCGCCGGCCTCAACAACCCGCTGATCCAGACCCGCTACCATTCCCTGGTGGTCAAGCGCGAAACCTTGCCCGAGTGCCTGGAAATCACCGCCTGGACCGCTTTCGAGGATGGCTCGGTGGACGAGATCATGGGCCTGCGCCACAAGACCCTGAACGTCGAGGGCGTGCAGTTCCACCCCGAGTCGATCCTCTCCGAGCAGGGGCACGAGATGCTGGCCAACTTCCTCAAGCAGACCGGCGGGGTGCGCGCATGAACATCAAGGAAGCCCTCAACCGGGTGGTCAATCAGCTCGACCTGACCACCGAAGAAATGCAGGCGGTGATGCGCGAGATCATGACCGGCCAGTGCAGCGACGCGCAGATCGGTGCTTTCCTCATGGGCATGCGCATGAAGAGCGAGACCATCGACGAAATCGTCGGCGCCGTCTCGGTGATGCGCGAGCTGGCCGATTCGGTGCACCTGCCGAGTCTCGATCACGTGGTCGACGTGGTCGGCACCGGTGGCGATGGCGCGAACATCTTCAACGTCTCCTCGGCGGCCGCCTTCGTGGTCGCCGCCGCTGGCGGCAAGGTGGCCAAGCACGGCAACCGCGCGGTCTCCGGAAAGAGCGGCAGCGCCGACCTGCTGGAAGCCGCCGGCATCTATCTGGACCTCAAGCCCGAGCAAGTCGCCCGCTGCATCGAAACCGTCGGCGTCGGCTTCATGTTCGCCCAGGTCCACCACAAGGCCATGAAGCATGCTGCCGCGCCGCGCCGCGAGCTGGGCCTGCGCACCCTGTTCAACATGCTCGGCCCGCTGACCAATCCGGCGGGCGTGAAGCACCAGGTGGTCGGCGTGTTCAGCCAGGCTCTCTGCCGTCCGCTGGCGGAAGTGCTCAAGCGCCTGGGCAGCAAGCATGTGCTGGTGGTGCATTCGCGCGATGGCCTGGACGAATTCAGCCTGGCCGCTGCCACCCATATCGCCGAGCTGAAGGATGGCGAAGTCCGCGAGTACGAAGTGCAACCGGAAGACTTCGGCATCCGCAGCCAGACCCTGATCGGCCTCGCCGTCGACAGCCCGGCGCAGTCCCTCGAATTGATCCGTGACGCCCTTGGCCGACGCAAGACCGAAGCCGGGCAGAAGGCCGCCGAGCTGATCGTGCTCAATGCGGGCGCGGCGCTCTACGCCGCCGACCTGGCCACCAGCCTGCATGAAGGCATGCAACTGGCCCACGACGCACTGCACACCGGTCTGGCCCGGGAGAAGATGGAAGAGCTGGCCGCCTTTACCGCCGTTTATCGAGAGGAGAACGCACAGTGACTGTGCCCACGGTTCTGCAGAAGATTCTGGCCCGCAAGGCCGAGGAAGTCGCCGAGCGCCGCGCGCGCATTTCCTTTGCCGAGCTGGAACAGCAGGCCCGCTTCGCCGACGCCCCGCGTGGTTTCGCCGCCGCCTTGCTGGCGCAGGCGCAGCGCAAGGAGCCGGCGGTGATCGCCGAGATCAAGAAAGCTTCGCCGAGCAAAGGCGTGATTCGCGAGAACTTCGTGCCGGCGGAGATCGCGCGCAGCTACCAGGAGGGCGGGGCGACCTGCCTGTCGGTCCTCACCGATATCGATTTCTTCCTCGGCAGCGATGCCTATCTGCAGGAAGCCCGCGCGGCCTGCTCGCTGCCGGTGATCCGCAAGGATTTTCTGATCGATCCGTATCAGGTGGTCGAGGCGCGCGCCATCGGTGCCGACTGCATCCTGCTGATCGTCTCGGCGCTGGATGACGCACGGATGGCCGAACTGGCCGCGGTGGCCAAGGAGCAGAAGCTCGACGTGCTGGTCGAGGTGCATGATGGCGATGAGCTGGAGCGCGCGCTCAAGACGCTCGATACCCCGCTGATCGGTATCAACAACCGTAACCTGCATACCTTCGAGGTGAGCCTGGATACCACCCTCGATCTGCTGCCGGAAATCCCGCGCGATCGTCTGGTGGTCACCGAGAGCGGCATCCTCAATCGCGCCGATGTGGAGCTGATGGAAGTCAGCGACGTCTACGCTTTCTTGGTCGGCGAAGCCTTCATGCGCGCCGATGAGCCGGGGGTTGAGCTGCAACGCCTGTTCTTCCCGGAGCGCCGTAGCGTCTTGCAGGGCGTTGACCCGGACTGATCGTCACGGGCAGAAAAAAGGCCGGCAATTGCCGGCCTTTTTCTTGTTCGGCGGAGCTTCAGCGGGTGCCGAAGACCACCATGGTCTTGCCTTTGACGTGTACCAGGCCCTGTTCCTCCAGGCTCTTCAGTACGCGGCCGACCATTTCCCGCGAGCAGCCGACGATGCGGCCGATTTCCTGGCGGGTGATCTTGATCTGCATGCCATCGGGATGGGTCATGGCATCGGGTTGCTGGCACAGGTCGAGGAGGGTGCGGGCGACGCGTCCGGTGACGTCGAGGAAGGCCAGGTCGCCGACCTTGCGCGTGGTCTTGCGCAGTCGCTCGGCCATCTGGCTGCCGAGTGTGAGAAGAATTTCCGGGTCCTGCAGGCAAAGTTCGCGGAACTTGGCGTAGCTGATCTCCGCGACCTCGCACTCGCCCTTGGCGCGGACCCAGGCGCTGCGCTCCTGGGCGGCGCTGCCGTCCTTCTCGAAGAGCCCCATTTCTCCGAAGAAGTCGCCGGTGTTCAGGTAGCCGATGATCATCTCGCGACCATCGTCGTCTTCGATCAGGACGGTGACGGAACCCTTGATGATGAAGAACAGGCTCTCGCAGCGATCGCCCGCGTAGATGATGGTGCTCTTCGGTGTGTAGCGACGGCGATGACAGTGCGCGAGCAGCTTGTCGAGGTTCTTGAGTTTGGGTGTAAGGGTAATAGCTACCATGCCCGAGTCCCGGAAATTATAAGAATGGCCTTGTGCACAACAGGCGTTTATCGATTTTTTATGTAGCGCTCCTGGCAGACTGCCGTTGAATATCCGACGACTCCCCCTGTCGTCGAGCCGGCCGCTGCAGTCTAAAGCCCTGATGCCCGTGTGGTGAACGGCAAGAGCTTAACAGACGACCGCAGGCCGACAATGCTTAAGCGCGACCGGCCGCCAATTTAACCTCGCGAGTGTGCCAGCTAAATGACGCCAGCTTAAGATATATCGCTGCTACCTGCGGTGGATTTGAGACGTGGCTAACACGCTGGACCTGCCGCTGGCCGTCGGGGCCTTGTGTTAAGCTGTCGGCCCTTTTTTTCCGGCGGAATCCTTTCGATGAAAGCGCGAATTCAGTGGGCCGGCGAGGCCATGTTCCTCGGCGAGTCCGGTAGTGGCCATGTGGTGGTGATGGACGGTCCGCCGGACGCGGGTGGGCGCAACCTGGGCGTGCGGCCGATGGAAATGCTGTTGCTCGGCCTGGGCGGCTGCACCAACTTCGACGTGGTCAGCATCCTCAAGAAGGGGCGCCAGCCGGTGGAAAGCTGCGAAGCCTTCCTCGAGGCCGAGCGCGCCAGCGAAGACCCCAAGGTGTTCACCAAGATCCACGTGCATTTCGTGGTCAAGGGCCGTGGCCTCAAGGAGGCCCAGGTCAAGCGCGCGGTAGAACTGTCGGCGGAGAAGTACTGCTCGGCGTCGATCATGCTCGGCCGTGCCGGCGTGGAGATCAGCCACGACTACGAGATCGTCGAGCTGGCTTGACCGGCTTGTCACCCTGCTATCACGAGGGTGGCGCAAACTCTGGCGAAGGCCGTCCGACCTCTGCATAATGCGCCACCTTTTTTTCGGGGCCCGGTCCCGGACCAAGCAACCACAATCGCCAACGCGAAGAGGTGTTAACCGTCCTACGCAGGTGCGCGTTACGCATCTGACGGGCATGCTCAACCACGCGGCAGAGCCGCATTGACGAGAGTTCCCCACGGTGAAAAGCAAACTCAAGCTCCACGGGTTCAACAACCTGACGAAGACCTTGAGCTTCAACATCTATGACATCTGCTACGCCGAGACGCCGGAGGACCAGCAGGCCTACGTGCAGTACATCGACGAAGAGTACGATGCCGAGCGTCTGACCCAGATCCTCACCGATGTTGTCGACATCATCGGCGCCAATATCCTGAACATCGCCCGTCAGGACTACGACCCGCAGGGCGCCAGCGTAACCATCCTGATCTCCGAGCAGCCGGTCACGCCGACCGAGAGCCAGATCGAGGAGTCTCCCGGGCCGTTGCCGGAAACCATCCTGGCGCACCTGGACAAGAGCCATATCACCGTGCACACCTACCCGGAAATCCATCCGGTGGAAGGTATCGCGACCTTCCGGGTGGACATCGATGTCTCCACCTGCGGGGTGATTTCGCCGCTGAAGGCGCTGAACTACCTGATCCACCAGTTCGACTCGGATATCGTCACGGTCGATTACCGCGTGCGGGGCTTCACCCGCGACGTGGAAGGCAAGAAGCACTTCATCGACCATGAGATCAACTCGATCCAGAACTACCTCTCCGACGACACGTACGAGGCCTATCAGATGACCGACGTGAACGTGTACCAGGAGAACCTGTTCCACACCAAGATGCTGCTCAAGGGCTTCGATCTGGACAACTACCTGTTCGGCGATGCCACCCGCACCCTGTCGGCGGAGCAGCGCAAGCAGGTGGAAGAACGGGTACGCCACGAAATGCTGGAAATCTTCTACGGGCGCAACATGCCCCGTTGAGCGGTCCGCATGTCGGATAGAACAAAGGGCGCCTCGGCGCCCTTTGTCGTTTCCGCTGGCTCAATCCTCGTCCAGCTCCCGGCCATCCAGCGGCTGCGCTGGGCGGTGGTTGTCCGGGAAGATCTGGCGGAAGCGCTCGATCTGCGCGCTCGACATCTCGATCGGCTGCTCGAACAGAATCCACTGGACCCCTTCCGAGCAGGGCGGTGTGGTCAGCGAGCCGGAGTAGAAGAGGTGGTGGCCTTTGCTGGGTAGCAGTTGACCCAGGTCGGGTGCGATCGCTGCGTCGAGTTGTGCCTCGCCGTCCTTGTTGCGCGGCAGGGCGCTCCAGAGCTTCGCCAATTCGGCGTTTTCCTTGCCGCGCTTGATCATGACCCCGAGCACCAGCAGGTGCCCGTCCTTGTCCTGGTTCACCAGGTGCATTTCCAGGGGGTAATGATGGTGGTTGAACAGGTGCTCGCTGGGGGTGTGGAAGTGGAACTGCAGCAGGCGATAGTCATCGCCCTTGTAGTTCAGGCCATCGCTCCCTGACGGATTTCCCTGGATGGTATGGCCGTTGTTGACCGCCTTGAGTGGGCTGCGCCCGTAGCTGATGCGCAGGTCGGCCGGCGCGACCTTCTGCGGCACCAGCTTGTGCGTGTCCACATCGATGGGGGATTGTGCCTTACCGCTGTTGCACATGGCGTTGCCCAGGTCGCCCCAGTGGGCCGGCCCCTGGTCGCCTTCGTAGGACCAGTGCGCGTCAGCGGCATGGGCGGCAGGCAGCAGCAAGCAGAGCGGAAGAAGCAGGGTGCGCAGGTACGCAGGGGATGGCATGGAAGCGTCTCCGGTAATGAGGATTTTGCCGGAGACGAATTGTATGTAGATGTTTCCGAAGCAAAAGGCTAGCGCCGTGGAATCGGAATATTCGCCGACCCTAGCGGAAAAGACCCGGACCACGGCGCGATGGCCGTGATCATTGGCTCAGATTCGATAGGTCGTCTTGGTCATGACCTTGGACAGAAGGGTCATGCCGAACTTCAGCGGTGCAGGGAAACGCAGGCCGCCGGCTTCGATGGCGTTGCTCGCATGCTGCTCCTCGTCGATGCGCATCTGTTCGAGGATGGCACGGCTCTTCTGGTCTTCGGCGGGCAGCTCGGTCAGGTGCTCATCGAGGTGCTTGCACACCTGATCCTCGGTGGCTGCGACGAAACCGAGGCTGACGCGGTCGCTGATCAGCCCGGCAGCGGCGCCGACACCGAAGGACAGGCCATAGAACAGTGGATTGAGCAGGCTCGGCCGGCTACCCAGCTCGCGGATGCGCTGTTCGCACCAGGCCAGGTGATCGACTTCCTCGTCGGCGGCCACTTCCATGGCTTTGCGTACATGCGGCAGCTTGGCGGTGAGCGCCTGGCCCTGGTAGAGCGCCTGGGCGCAGACTTCGCCGGTGTGGTTGATGCGCATGAGCCCCGCCACATGGCGGCTTTCGGCGTCGTCTAGCTGTACATCCGGCTGCACGATGGCCGGCGATGGCCGTGCCGGGTGGCCACTGAAGGGCAGCAGGGTCCGCAGCGCGGCATCGGCCTGCAGAAGGAATTTGTCGGCGGGAGAATAATGACGGTCGGCGGACATGGCGCACCTCCGGAAGAACATTCGGCGGCCAGTTTAGCGGATTGACGGGGGCAGGTCTTGTTCAGCCGCCACGGAGCGCTGCGCATTCCGTGGCGGTCAGGCAGAACTCAGCCCGGTGGCCAGTGCATCTGGCGTTGGCCGAGCACGTGCATATGGATGTGCTGCACGGTCTGTCCGCCCAGCTCGTTGCAGTTCATCACCACGCGGAAGCCTTCCGCGCAGCCCAGTTCTGCAGCCAGGCGCTGGGCGGTGAAGAGGATATGGCCGGCCAGCGGTTTGTCCGCTTCGCCGAGGTCGTGGAGGGTGGCGATGTGTTTCTTCGGAACCACCAGGAAATGCACCGGCGCCTGCGGGCCGATGTCATGGAAGGCGATCACCTGGTCATCTTCGTAGAGCTTGCGCGCGGGAATTTCTCCCGCTGCGATCTTGCAGAACAGACAGTCCACGGACGTTTCTCCGACCTTGAGTGTGGACAGATTCTAGCGGTCGTCGCGTCGCGCGCCCACCCTGTCGCGGCACATCAGGCGCATGCTGCGCTTGCGCCCATCGGTTCAGCGCGGAAGCGCGGAGCGAATGACGCGGCCGGCGATCAGGCGTACCAGCCAGCGCGGGCCCATGCGCGGACTCCAGGCCAGCAGGCGGTTGCGCCAGCCGGGAATGATGATGGCCTTGTTGCGTTGCAGTGCCTTGACCGTGACCAGCGCGACTTCTTCAGGGCTCATCATCAGCTTGCTGCCGTCCAGGCGCCTGGCCTCGAGGTTGGCATTACGGAAAAAAGCGCTGCGCGTCGGTCCTGGGCACAGCACGGAAACCTTGACCCCATGCGGCTTCAGCTCGGCGCGCAGGCCCTCGGAGAGGTGCAGCACATAGGCTTTGCTGGCGTAGTAGTTGCTCATCCAGGGGCCGGGCTGGAATGCCGCTACCGAGGCGACGTTGAGAATCTGCCCGCCGCCGTTGCGCGCCATCTGTCCGCCGATGGCATGGCAGAGGCGGGCCAGGGCGAGGATATTCAGTTCGATCAGCTCCTGCTCGCGCGACCAGTCCTGCTCGACGAATTCGCCGGAATTGCCGAAGCCGGCGTTGTTCACCAGCATCTCGATCTGTCGGCCACTTTGTTCGAGTTCGTGCAGCAGTCCCGATAGCTGCAATGGCTCGGACAGGTCGCAGACTCGGAACAGCACATCGACGCCGAAGCGCTGCGCCAGTTCGCAGGCGATGCTCTCCAGCGCGTCGCGCTGGCGCGCTACCAGGATCAGCGCCTGGCCGCGGCGCGCCATGGCCTCGGCCAGGGCGAGGCCGATACCGCTGGAGGCACCAGTGATCAGGGCATAGCGTGGCATCGAGAGGGTCTCCGGAAAGGGGCGCGGATTCTAGCGCGCCCCATTGCCGTGGGCTATTGCTGGGCGCCGTCGCTTTCTTCGGCTGCGGGCGCGGAACTGTTGTCGGATTCCTCGTCGCTTTGCTCCTCGGTCGGAGCGCTGGCGCTGTCGGCTCCCAGGGACTGGCCGTAGGATGACGCATGGGCGCGTTCGACGTAGCCCTGGTAGGCGGGAATGGCGATCGCGGCGAGGATACCGACAATGGGGACCAGGACGGTTGCCCAGGCCAGCGCCACGACGCCACGGCCATTCGCTGGCGGTGGCGGGCCGTAACGGTTGGAGCCAACGGTGCCAGGCACCAGCAGCATCAGCAGGGCCATCACGCTGCCGATCACCGGAACGAAGTTGAGCAGCCACAGCCAACCGGACCAGCCGATATCGTGCAGGCGCTGAATGCCGAAGAAGATGCTGACGGCAACCATGCCGACGCAGACCGCGGTGGCCAGAAGCATGCCCACTGTCGTCGAGACGGCGAAGAGTGCGGCGATGACCGCGAATACCGGAAGCAGCAACAGCATCAGGCCCATGCTCCAGCCCAGGTAGCGCACACGGCCGATCCGCCCTTGGGCGCTGAAATACTTGAGCTCGCCGTATTCGGGCAGGGGCTCGCCGACTTGCGCTTGGGGTGTTGCGTAGGGCGACTGCGCCGGCGCGGACGGCGGGGTAGTTGCGGGCTGGTTGGCGGCCAGTTCGGCCTGGCGTGCCAGGTATTTCTCGATGATGATGCCGCAGGCGCTGCATTCGCTGGACTGGGCCTGCTCATGACCGCATTTCGGGCAGGTCATGCGCGCGTCGCTGCTGCCTTGTCCTGCCGACCGGCTGGCGAGGGTTTCCGCGCTGGGGTGATCCTCGGTTTCCACCAGCGACAGACTGGCGGCCTGTTCGACTTCCTTGCGCGCATTGGCGCCGGCTTGCTGCAGTACGCCCAGGTACTTGTCGGCCTCGTCCGCGGAAAGCCCTCGCTTGAGCACCACGGTCTGTCCACTGAACAGTGCCTCGATGCGTTCGAGGTCGCTCTTGAACAGGCGCGCGAGGTTTTCCTTGGCGACTTCCAACGGTGTCTGCGGCATCAGCGCGCCGTCGAAGACGATCTTGAAGCGGGTTTGATCCATCGAGAGGCATCCTTGTCGGTTGATCGGTTATATACAGGCGAATACAGCGTAATTGGCGTGCCACGCCGCAACAAGACGGAGGCCGCTGTTTTGCGACCTGCCTTCAGGGGCGCAGGCGGGTGGGGAACATGCTGCTGCGCTGCAAGGCTTCGCGGTATTCCTGGTCGAGGCGCGCGACCAGATCATCCACCGCCGGCAGGTCATGGATGTTTCCTACGCCCTGGCCGGCCGACCAGACGGTTTTCCAGGCCTTCGCCTCATCGCTGACCGGCTTGAGTTTGTCGCCGTAATTGATGTCGGCCTTGTCGGTCAGGCGCTTCATGTCGAAACCGGCGGCCTCGAGGCTCTGCCGCATGAAGCTGGCGGGCACGCCGGACACCGCCGGGGTGTGGACGATGTCGGCGGCGCGGGCCTCCAGCAGCATCTTCTTGTAGGCACTGGAGGCATTGCTTTCACGGGTGGCGATGAAACGGGTGCCCAGGTAGGCGAGGTCGGCGCCGAGAACCTGGGCGGCAAGGATTTCATGGCCATGGTTGATGCAGCCGGCCAGCAGCAGCGTCTTGTCGAAGAACTGGCAGATTTCCGCGACCAACGCGAAGGGACTCCAGGTCCCCGCATGGCCGCCGGCGCCGGCGGCCACGGCGATGAGCCCGTCGACACCGGCCTCGGCGGCCTTCTCGGCGTGGCGGCGGGTGGTCACGTCATGGAATACCAGGCCGCCATAGCCATGCACGGCGTCGACGACCTCGCGCACCGCGCCCAGGCTGGTGATGACGATGGGCACGCGGTGCTCGACGCAGAGGGTCAGGTCTGCCTGCAGGCGCGGATTGCTATGGTGGACGATGAGGTTCACCGCGTAGGGCGCGGCTTCGGGAGTCGCCGCCAGGCCGGCTTCGATCTCTTCCAGCCAGGCCTTGAAGCCACTGCTCTCGCGTTGGTTCAACGCCGGGAAGCTGCCGACTATGCCGCTCCTGCAGCAGGCCAGCACCAGTTGCGGGTTGGACACCAGGAACATGGGCGCGGCCACCAGCGGCACGCGCAAACGACGGTCGAGCAGGGCAGGCAGGGACATGGCAGGGCTCCTAGGGGCTCAGAAGGGTTTGATCACCACCAGAATGACGATGGCCAGCAGGAACAGCACCGGAACTTCATTGAACCAACGGTAGAACTGGTGCGTGCGCTGGTTTTCGCCGCGGGCGAAGCGCTTGAGCATGGCGCCGCAGGCATGGTGGTAGCCGATCAGCAGCACCACCAGGGTCAGCTTGGCGTGCAGCCAGCCTTGGCTCAGCCAGGCGGGATTGAGGTAGAGCATCCAGGCGCCGAGCACCAGGGTCAGGACCATGGATGGCAGCATGATGCCTCGATACAGCTTGCGCTCCATGATGCAGAAACGCTCGCGGCTGACCTGGTCCTCGCTCATGGCGTGGTAGACGAACAGGCGCGGCAGATAGAACAGGCCGGCGAACCAGCAGATCACGGCAATGATGTGGAAGGCCTTCAGCCACAGGTAAAGCATCGACAGCTCCTTGTATCGGGGGTGCGCTGATAGTAGTGGGGCTACCGATGGGCGTCATCCCCGCGTTAGCGCGTCCTGTAGCCTGGCCGCCCACGGGCCGGATGCTGTCGTTCGGGCTTGCCGAAGGCTTCGCGCCCCGGCCCGCCGCCAGACGGAGCGCCGATACGCCTTGATCGGCCTGTTCAGGCCGGGCGCGCGCTCTTATCATTGGCCGCTCTGAGTGAGCCCCATATGGCGGAGTGACGGATAGATGATCAAGGTCGGTATCGTAGGTGGTACGGGTTATACGGGGGTGGAGTTGCTGCGTCTGCTCGCCCAGCATCCCGAAGCGCGCGTCGAGGTGATTACCTCTCGCTCCGAGGAAGGCGTGAAAGTCGCCGATATGTACCCGAACCTGCGAGGCCATTACGACTACCTGTCCTTCAGCGTACCGGACGTCCAGCGTCTGGGCGCTTGCGACGTGGTGTTCTTCGCTACGCCGCATGGCGTCGCCCATGCCCTGGCCGGTGAACTGCTGGCTACCGGCACCCGGGTGATCGACCTGTCCGCGGACTTCCGCCTGCAGGATGCCGACGAGTGGGCCAAGTGGTATGGCCAGCCCCACGGCGCACCCGAACTGCTGCCCGAGGCTGTCTATGGCCTGCCGGAAGTGAATCGCGAAGCGATCAAATCGGCGCGCCTGATCGCGGTTCCGGGGTGCTACCCGACCGCCACCCAACTGGGCTTGATCCCGCTGCTGGAGGCTGGTCTGGCCGACACCTCGCGCCTGATCGCTGACTGCAAGTCGGGTGTCAGCGGCGCGGGGCGCGGTGCCAAGGTTGGCTCGCTGTTCTGCGAAGCCGGCGAAAGCATGATGGCCTACTCGGTCAAGGGGCACCGCCACCTACCGGAGATCAGCCAGGGGCTGCGCCGTGCGGCGAAAGGCGAGGTCGGGTTGACCTTCGTTCCACACCTGACGCCGATGATCCGTGGCATCCACGCCACCCTTTACGCCCAGGTCGCCGACCGCGGTGTGGACCTGCAGAAGCTGTTCGAGGAGCGTTACGCCAACGAGCCGTTCGTCGACGTGATGCCGGCCGGCAGCCACCCGGAAACCCGTAGCGTGCGTGGCGCCAACGTCTGCCGCATCGCCGTGCACCGGCCGCAAGGCGGTGATTTGGTGGTGGTCCTGTCGGTGATCGACAATCTGGTCAAAGGCGCGTCCGGCCAGGCGATCCAGAACATGAACATCCTCTTCGGCCTGGACGAACGCCTCGGGCTGTCCAACGTCGCGCTGCTGCCCTGATCCAACCGGGGTTCTCTCGGGAGCCCCGCTTATCGGTAGAGCATTTGGCTAAAGGATGAGCCAGCTAAGTTGACCATTTTTCTCGGGTAAGCGGATAATAGCCCGCAATGTTGTAACGTTCGGCTTTGCCGGGAGAGTTGTCGCCATGACCATCGAGACCTTCACCCCCACCCCGCTGATCTTTTCCCCCGGGGCCGCGACCAAGGTGAAGACGCTGATAGACGAAGAAGGCAATCCGCGCCTGAAGTTGCGCGTCTTCGTGACCGGCGGCGGTTGTTCGGGCTTCCAGTACGGTTTCACCTTCGACGAAGACACCAGCGACGATGACACCGTGGTGGAGCGCGATGGCGTCAGCCTGGTGGTCGATCCCATGAGCTTCCAGTATCTGGCCGGCGCCGAGGTCGACTACCAGGAAGGCCTCGAAGGTTCCCGTTTCGTGATCAAGAATCCCAACGCTGCGACCACCTGTGGTTGTGGTCAGTCGTTCTCGATCTGACGGGCTGTACAGCAAAACGCCGCGCTTATGCGCGGCGTTTGCATTTCTGCTCCGGTGTCAGGCGGGGTAGAGCGCGCCCAGTATGCGAACGCCGGAGGCGCCGGTGACCTCGGGGCAATTGCCAGGTTGCCGTTCCAGGAATCGGTGTGCCAGCCAGGCGAACGCCATGGCTTCCATCCATTCCGGTGCGACGCCGCAAGCGGCCGTACTGGCAACGTGAGCGCGGGGAAGGTACGCGGCCAGGCGAGCCATCAGTGCAGCATTGAACGCGCCACCGCCGCACACCAGTACTTCCTCGCAGCCTGGCTGGGCATGCAACAGAGACTCCGCGATGCTGCGCGCGCTTAGCTCCAGCAAGGTTGCCTGTACGTCTGCCGCGGGCAAGTGCGGAGTCTCCTTGAGCATGGCTTGCAGCCAGGTCAGGTTGAAGCGCTCGCGGCCGGTGCTTTTCGGACCGCGTGCCGCAAAGAAGTCGTCGGCCAGGAAGCGCGTGAGCAAGTCTGCATTGACCTGGCCACTGGCCGCCCAGGCGCCGTCGCGATCGAAGGCCTCGCCACGCTGGTGCTGAATCCAACTGTCCAGCAGCACATTGCCAGGCCCGCAGTCGAAGCCACGCACCGGCTCACCTGGCGCGAGCAGCGAAACATTACTGAACCCGCCGATGTTGAGGATCGCCCGCTGCCGTTCGTTACCGAACAGTGCTTGGTGGAACGCTGGAACCAGCGGAGCGCCTTGACCACCTGCGGCGACATCGCGACGGCGGAAGTCGGCGACCACGTCGATGCCCGTCAGCTCGGCGAGCAAGGCAGGATTGTCGATCTGCACCGTGAAACCGCGTTGCGGCTCGTGGCGCACGGTCTGGCCGTGACTGCCGATGGCGCGAATCTTCGAGATCGGCAACTGCTGGCGCTCTAGCAACTCGGCAATGCCTTGGGCGGCCAGTCGTACCCATTCATTCTCGGCGCAGGCGGCGCGAGCGATTTCATCCGGGCCGGACGCGCACAGGGCAAGCAGTTCGGCGCGCAGGGCGCTGGGCATGGGAATGTAGTGGTGGGCGAGCAGGGTGGTGGTGTCACCCTGCTCGATCAGAGCGATGTCCAGTCCATCGAGGCTGGTGCCGGACATCACTCCCAGATACAGCGGCATGGTTCAGTGCTGCTGCTTGTTCATGGCCAGGACGCTCGTCTTTTCCTGGTCCATGCGGGCGATAAGCGGTTGGGTCTGGGCCATGAACCGCTTGCGATCGGCCCCGGCAAGCGGATCGGCCATTGGCAGTTTGGCGCTCAACGGATCGACATACTCGCCGTTCACATGGAATTCGTAGTGCAGGTGCGGGCCGGTGGCCAGGCCGGTCATACCGACGAAACCGATGATCTGCCCCTGCTTGACCGCGACGCCATTGCGTATGCCATTGGCGAAGCGGCTCATGTGGCCATAAACGGTGGTATAGGTCGACCCGTGCTGGATCACCACGGCATTGCCGTACCCGCCTTTGCGCCCGGCCTCGATCACCTTGCCATCACCGGTCGCCTTGATCGGCGTGCCGATGGGGGCTGCGTAGTCGACGCCTTTGTGTGCACGAATCTTGTTCAGGATCGGATGCAAACGCCCCATGGAGAAGCGCGAGCTGATGCGGGCGAAATCCACCGGGGTGCGGATGAATGCCTTGCGCATACTAGTGCCGTCGGCCCGGTAGTAGGCGGTATTGCCAGTCTTGTTGGTGTAGCGAACGGCGGTGTATTCCTTGCCGCGGTTCACGAAGCGCGCGGCGAGAATGGCGCCGGTACCGACTTGGCGACCATTGACCTTCTGTTGTTCGTACACCACGTCGAACTGGTCGCCTTCGCGCAGATCGAGGGCGAAGTCGATGTCGTAACCGAAGATGTTGGCCAGCGCCATGATGAGATCGTGGGACAGCCCGGCTTCCTTCCCGGCAGTGAACAAGGAGCTGTCGATACGGCCATGGGCATAGGCCGTGTGCATCTCCGGCTTGGTCAGGTCACGTTTGAACACGTAGCCCTTGCCGTTCTTGCTCAGGCTGATGGTTTCCAGGTCGCTCTGCTTGATGCGCAGCGCCTGCAGTTCGCCCTTGGCGCTGAGCAGGAACTCGACCGTGTGGCCGACATCCAGGCGCGTGAACTGTTTGGCGTCCTTGTTGTTGGCCAATACATCGTGGACGAGCGCGGCTGGCAGACCCGCCTTGGCGAACAGGGTGGACAGGGTATCCCCTTTGCCCACGGTTACGCTTTTCCAGGCCGGTTCGGCTGGAGCGGAGGGGGGGGCTGTCTTTGGATTCGCTGAGCTCTTTATTCTTATCCGCGTCTTTTCCGGCGCTGTTGTTCTCGGGTTGACCTTCGATTTGTGCGAAGGGAGAGTCATTGCTCTCGGTGACCGGCGCGCGTCGCAGGTCGTCTTTTTCCTGAATGATGCGGTCGGTACCGCCTTCCAGCTCCAGATTGAGCGTGGTCTTCTTCGCCTCGACTTCACTCGAGGGGAACACCAGCAGAGCCAGGCTAAGGAGCGCGGCTACACCACTGGCAGCCAGCAAATGGCTCTTCGGGTAGTAGGGCGCTTTCTGATTCGATTGCGTCATGGCGTGAGTGGTGTTTTTGGAATGTGAAATAACTGCCTAAAATATAACCAAATTTACCCTGAGGCAAGCGCGCATTATAAGGCTTGCCGACTCGTCCGGCAGGGGTGGGCAAAACTTGTTTTTAGTGCCCGATCTTGTATGGTTGGTTCCTTTTTTGATTTGCCGGAAACGGGACAGGAACCTGCAATGAAGTCGGTCGAAGAGCAGCTGGCGCTGATCAAGCGTGGTGCGGATGAAATTCTTGTAGAGGCAGAGCTGGTCGCGAAGCTCAAGCGCGGCCAACCCCTGCGAATCAAGGCAGGCTTCGATCCGACGGCCCCGGACCTTCATCTGGGGCATACCGTGCTTATTAATAAGCTGCGTCAGTTCCAGGATCTTGGGCATCAGGTGATCTTCCTCATCGGCGATTTCACCGGGATGATTGGCGACCCCAGCGGGAAAAGCGTTACCCGGCCTCCGCTGACGCGGGAACAGGTCTTGGAGAACGCGGAAACCTACAAGGCTCAGGTTTTCAAGATCCTCGATCCGGCGAAGACTGAAGTAGCCTTCAATTCCACCTGGATGGATCAGTTGACGCCGGCAGATTTCATCCGCCTTGCCTCTCAGTACACCGTTGCGCGCATGCTCGAGCGTGATGACTTCAGCAAGCGTTATGCCAGCAACCAGTCGATCGCCATTCATGAGTTCCTCTATCCCCTGGTTCAGGGCTATGACTCGGTAGCGCTGCGCGCCGATGTCGAGCTGGGCGGAACCGATCAGAAGTTCAACCTGCTGATGGGGCGTGAGTTGCAGCGCGCCTACGACCAGGAGCCTCAGGTCATTCTGACCATGCCGTTGCTGGAAGGGTTGGATGGCGTCAAGAAGATGTCCAAATCGCTCGGTAACTACATTGGCATCCAAGAAGCGCCGGGCGTCATGTACGGCAAACTGGTTTCCATTCCTGACTCGTTGATGTGGCGTTACTTTGAGTTGCTCAGCTTCCGTTCCATGGAGGAGATCGAGGGCTTCAAGTGCGATGTCGAGGCTGGCGCTAATCCGCGTGACATCAAGATCAAGCTGGCGGAAGAGATCGTTGCTCGCTTCCATGGTGAGGAGGCAGCTGCAAGTGCGTATAAATCTGCCGGGAATCGCTTGAAGGATGGTGAGTTGCCCGAGGATCTGCCGGAGGTTGAAGTGGCGGCTTCCGAAGACTTGCCCATCAGTGCGGTCCTGAATCGGGCGGGGCTGGTCAAAAACTCCGCCGTGGCTCGTGACCTGCTGGCCTCCGGCGGGGTGCGTATCGATGGGCAGGTGGTGGACCGCAGTTTCGTCTTCAAACTGGGTGCGACCCATGTTTGTCAGGCAGGCAAAAAAGCCTTTGCCCGAGTCGCCCTGGTGGCTGAGTGAAGATTCTTTCAGAAATGCGTTGACGGGGGATTTTGAGTCCCTATAATGCGCACCACTCTCAGCGAGAAGGCGATAAAAGAGCTTGAAAATCAAGCACTTACAGCTTTCGAAGTTGAGGGTGGTGATCTGGCGAGCGGGTTCGCTTGCTTTCTTCGGTTGGTTGCTACGGCACACTGAAGGCGATCATCGAGGTGCTTGACAGTGAGTTTGATCGCTGTAGAATGCGCCTCCCGCTGATGAGAAGGTTGAATTCTCGGAAGCGCAAGCGGTTGAGTAGAAAAGAAAATTTTCGAAAATAGCGCTTGACGGAACGAGAGGTTGCTGTAGAATGCGCGGCCTCGGTTGAGACGAAAGCCTT
>NZ_FNDS01000008.1 GCF_900099785.1 Pseudomonas panipatensis
TGTGAGGCGTTGAGCTAACCAATACTAATTGCCCGTGAGGCTTGACCATATAACACCCAAACAATTTGGTGTTAGACGGTGAAGTCGACGAACCGAAAGTTCGCAAGAACCGCAAATACCTGAATCACATACCCGAATTCGGATGAGCGTTGAAAGACGGGCATCCTAAAGAATTGCTTGACGACCATAGAGCGTTGGAACCACCTGATCCCATCCCGAACTCAGTAGTGAAACGATGCATCGCCGATGGTAGTGTGGGGTTTCCCCATGTGAGAGTAGGTCATCGTCAAGCACCTATCCCAAAACCCCTGGTCAGCAATGACCAGGGGTTTTGCTTTTGCGCGCGGAAAAGTGCCGGTCTCGTGGCGAGCGGTGAAGTTCCTTTCTGCGCAGCATGGCATGGACATTTCGCGAAACAAATTGTCGCTGCCTTGCCTCGCCCCATCTTCCGGGCTTTCATCTGGTTGTCACATTGCTTTCATAGAGTCTTCATGCGCCATTTCGATAGTGGCGTCGATCGAATCTCGTTCTGTTCCAAGGAGCAAGGCATGAAACTCAAGCGTTTGATGGCGGCCCTGACCTTCGCCGCTGCGGGCGTGGGCGCCGCCAGCGCTTTCGCCGCTATCGATCCGGCTCTGCCGGATTACCAGAAAGCCAGCGGCGTCTCGGGCAATCTGTCCAGCGTAGGCTCGGATACCCTGGCCAACGTCATGACCATGTGGGCCGAGGAGTACAAGCGCCAGTATCCGAGTGTGAACGTGCAGATTCAGGCGGCAGGCTCTTCCACTGCACCGCCTGCGCTCACCGAAGGCACCGCGAACCTGGGGCCGATGAGCCGCAAGATGAAAGATGTCGAGCTGCAGGCCTTCGAGCAGAAGTACGGCTACAAACCCACGGCGGTTCCCGTGGCTGTCGATGCCCTTGCGATCTTCGTGCACAAGGACAACCCCATCAAAGGCCTGACCATGCAACAGGTCGATGCCATTTTCTCCTCGACCCGCTTGTGCGGGGCCAAGCAGGAGGTGAAGACCTGGGGGGATCTGGGGCTGACGGGCGACTGGGCGAACAAGCCTGTCCAACTGTTCGGCCGTAACTCGGTCTCGGGCACATACGGTTACTTCAAGGAAGAAGCCCTGTGCAAGGGTGATTACAAACCCAACGTCAACGAGCAGCCAGGTTCCGCTTCGGTCGTGCAGTCGGTCAGTCAGTCGCTGAATGGCGTGGGCTATTCCGGTATCGGCTACAAGACGGCGAGCGTGAAGACCGTGCCGCTGGCGAAGAAGGAAGGTGGTGCCTTCATCGAGGATAATGAGCAGAATGCGCTGAATGGCAGCTACCCGTTGTCGCGCTTCCTTTATGTCTATGTGAACAAGGCGCCGAACAAGCCCCTGGCTCCCCTGGAGGCCCAGTTCCTGAAGATGGTGCTGTCGAAAACCGGCCAGCAGATCGTGGTGAAGGACGGCTACGTGCCGCTGCCGGCCAAGGTGGCTGAAAAAGCGATCAAAGACCTGGGCTTGTAACCGCCCCGTTTGCCGCTTGCCGTCATAGGGGCGAGCGGTAGGCAATCGAGCCCGTTGGCAGGTGACTGCCGACGGGCTTTGTCGCGTCATTTCGATGTCATCTTTCTGTCATAGACTGCCGCTAGGGTGTCTGCCCATGAATGACCTGGTCCCATCTTCGATGAGCAACACTCCTCCCGAGCGGATCGATTTCAACACGCCGGCCCTGCGCCGCAAGCGCCGCCTGCGTGCGCTCAAGGATCGGTTGACCCGCTGGTATGTGCTGATCGGCGGCCTCGCCGTGTTGGTGGCCATCACCCTGATCTTCTTCTACCTCGCCTATGTCGTGTTGCCGCTGTTCCGTGGCGCCGAGCTGGACGCCGGGAAGCCCCTGGCTCCTGCCTGGTTGAAGACGGCCCAGGCACCGCTGCTGCTGAGCATCGAAGAGCAGAACCAGGTGATGATGCGGGTGGGCACCGACGGCCAGATTCTGTTCATCGATCTGAGCACCGGTGACGCGGTCAGCCGCCAGGACCTCAAGCTGCCCGCGGGCACTCATGTGGTATCGATCGCCGAGGATCAGCCAGGCCACCCGCTGGTGGCATTGGGGCTGTCCAACGGCCAGGTGCTGGTGTTCAGGCACAGCTACAAGATCAGCTATCCGGACAACCGGAAAGTCATCACGCCGCAGATTGAATATCCCTACGGGGAAACCCCGGTGACCCTCGACGCGCAGGGGCAGCCGCTCGCGCATGTCGCACTGGCTTCCGGCGATGACAGTCTGCTGCTGGCCGCCTCTGCCGGCAGCGCGATGATGCTGCTCAACCTCAGTAGCCGGGAGAACATGCTGACCGGCGAAACCACGCTGGAACAGGAGCGTGTCGACCTGCCGCAGATCGCCGAGCCGATCAAGGCGATCTACATCGACCCACGCAAGCAATGGCTATACGTGATCAATGGGCGTGCCCAGGCCGACGTCTTCGACCTGCGCACCCACCAACTGAATGGCCGCTACAAGTTGCTCGACCATGCCGATAGCGAGGTCACCGCAAGCAGCCAGTTGCTCGGCGGCATCTCACTGATGATCGGCAGCTCGAAGGGCAGCATCAGCCAGTGGTTCATGGCCCGCGATACCGATGGCGAGCCGCGCTTGTCCCATGTCCGGGATTTCCGTCTGGGTCGCCTGCCGATCACGGCCATCGTGCCTGAGCAGCGGCGCAAGGGTTTCATCGCCCTGGACGACGGCGGCAACCTCGGCGTGTTCCACAGCACCGCGCACCGCACCCTGCTCATGCAGCAGATCGCGCCGGGCGATGGCGCCCTGGCGCTTTCGCCGCGCGCCAACCGGGTGCTGCTGGAGCAGGGCGGCGTACTGCATACTTTCAGCCTGAACAACCCGCATCCGGAAGTGTCCTGGAGCGCGCTGTGGAGCAAGGTCTGGTACGAGAGCTACGACAAACCGCAGTACGTCTGGCAATCGACCGCCGCGACCACCGATTTCGAGCCCAAGCTGAGCCTCGCGCCGCTGACGTTCGGCACCCTCAAGGCGGCGTTCTACGCGATGATCCTCGCCGCGCCCCTGGCGATCGCCGCGGCTGTCTACACCGCCTACTTCATGGCTCCGGGCATGCGCCGCAAGGTCAAGCCGGTGATCGAACTGATGGAGGCGTTGCCGACGGTCATCCTCGGCTTCTTCGCTGGCCTGTTCCTCGCTCCTTACGTCGAAGGTCACCTGCCCGGCATTTTCAGCCTGCTGCTGCTCACGCCGCTGGGCATTCTTCTCGCGGGCCTGCTCTGGAGCCGCCTGCCCGAGCGCATCCGTCTGTCCTTGCCGGATGGCTGGGAGGCCGCGCTGCTGATTCCCGTGGTGCTCGCCGTCGGCGCCTTCGCCCTGTGGCTCAGCCCGCACCTGGAAACGGCTTTCTTCGGCGGCGACATGCGTCTGTGGATAAGTCATGACCTGGGTATCACCTACGATCAGCGCAATGCCCTGATCGTCGGCCTGGCCATGGGCTTCGCGGTGATTCCGAACATTTTCTCGATCGCCGAAGACGCTATTTTCAGCGTGCCCAGGAGCCTGACCTATGGCTCACTGGCGCTCGGTGCGACGCCCTGGCAGACCCTGACCCGGGTGGTCATCCTGACGGCCAGCCCGGGGATCTTCTCGGCGCTGATGATCGGTCTCGGGCGTGCCGTGGGCGAAACCATGATCGTGCTGATGGCGACCGGCAATACACCGGTGATGGATGTGAATATCTTCCAGGGCATGCGTACCCTCGCCGCTAACGTCGCGGTGGAAATGCCCGAGTCGGAAGTCGGCGGGACCCATTACCGCGTGCTGTTCCTCTCGGCGCTGGTGCTGCTGACCTTCACGTTCGTGATGAACACCCTGGCCGAGCTGATCCGTCAGCGGCTGCGGAAGAAATACGCGTCGCTCTGACCGGCGCCTGACGAGGCTCATCTGTGAAACAGAAACAGGATTCCGTGAAAGCCTGGTTCGCCAGCGGTTCTCCCTGGGTGTGGATGAACGCGGGCGCGGTGTCGATCGCGGTGATCATGACCATTGGCCTGCTCGCGCTCATTGCCGTGCGTGGCCTGGGGCACTTCTGGCCGGCGAACGTGCTGGAAGCGACCTACAGCGTTCCCGGTGAAACGCCCAAGACCCTGATCGGCGAAGAGGTGCAGAGCGAAGAGGTGCCGCGTGCGCGCTTGCGCAGCGCCGGCTTGCCGGTGCCGGCCGACGGCCCGGAGTTGATGACCCGCGAGCTGCTCAAACTGGGCAATCGCGATCTCACCGGCAGCGACTTCTCCTGGGTCATCGGCGAATGGCTCAGCGAGCGCCGGCAGCCCGCGGACCTGCTGGTCCTGGAGCGGCGCGAGTGGGGCAATTACTACGGCTATCCGGTCAGCCTCAAGCAGGACGGCAAACAGGTGGCCGACGGCGCCACGCTCATGCCCGAGCTGCAGGCGCGCATGCAGCGCGTCGATGACCTGTATCGCCAGCTCAACGCGCTGGAAAAGAAGGATATCGGTGGCATCAACCACGACCTCGAGCGCCTGCGCCTGAAGGAGCGCCGCCTGCAGCTCGATGGCAGGCTGGATGCCGCCGCACAGGCCGATCTGGCCAGTACCCGCGCCGAATTGCAGGCGCAGTACCAGGGCTACGAGGCGCAGCTCGGCGAATTGCGTCAGGCGTTCAACCGCGACAGCCTGGTGGTGCGTGACGCCAGCGGCCAGCAGACCGAGATCAGCCTCGGCAAGCTGGTCCATGCCTACCAGCCCAACGCCATGGGCTACGCTGCGAAGTTCGCTTTTTACTTCGAGAAACTCTGGGAGTTCCTCAGCGAGGACCCGCGTGAGGCGAATACCGAGGGCGGTATCTTCCCGGCGATTTTCGGCACCGTGATGATGACCCTGGTGATGGCGCTGATCGTCACGCCCTTCGGCGTGATCGCCGCCGTTTATCTGCGCGAATACGCACGCCAGGGGTTGCTGACGCGGGTCATCCGTATCGCGGTGAACAACCTCGCCGGCGTGCCGGCCATCGTCTATGGGGTTTTCGGCCTGGGCTTCTTCGTCTATGTGCTCGGCGGTTCCATCGACCGCTTGTTCTTCCCCGAGGCGCTGCCGGCGCCGACCTTCGGCACGCCTGGCTTGTTCTGGGCCTCGCTGACCCTGGCGATCCTCGCCGTGCCGGTGGTCATCGTCGCTACCGAAGAAGGCCTGGCGCGCATTCCGCGCACGGTGCGCGAAGGCTCGCTGGCCCTGGGCGCGACCAAGGCCGAGACCTTGTGGAAGATCGTCCTGCCGATGGCCAGCCCGGCGATCATGACCGGGCTGATTCTCGCCGTGGCCCGTGCCGCTGGCGAAGTGGCGCCGCTGATGCTGGTCGGTGTGGTCAAGCTGGCGCCGTCGCTGCCGGTGGATGGCAATTACCCGTATGTGCACCTCGACCAGAAGATCATGCACCTGGGCTTCCACATCTACGATGTCGGCTTCCAGAGCCCCAACGTCGAGGCCGCACGGCCGCTGGTGTACGCCACCGCGCTGCTGCTGGTCATAGTGATCGCGCTGCTGAATTTCTCGGCCATCGCCATCCGTAACCGCCTGCGCGAGAAGTACAAGGCGCTGGAAAACTGATCGCGGCCAGCAGCCTCCAACAGGAGACCGAAGATGCAACACGATTCCCCCCGTCACGGCCTTGACCTCGCCGCCCTGGGCCGCACGCAGCGCCAGGGCATGCGCCTGGAGAGCGAGGGCGTGGCGTTGGAGGTGCCTGGCCTGAACCTGTTCTACGGGCAGAAGCAGGCGCTGTTCGACATCACCATGACCATCCCGAAGCGGCGTGTGACGGCCTTCATCGGCCCGTCCGGCTGTGGCAAGTCGACCCTGTTGCGCTGCTTCAACCGCATGAACGATCTGGTCGACGACTGCCGCGTGCAAGGCGAGATCCGCCTCGACGGGCACGATATCTTCGCCAAGGGTGTGGATGTCGCCGAACTGCGCCGCCGCGTGGGCATGGTGTTCCAGAAACCCAACCCGTTCCCCAAGACCATTTACGAGAATGTGGTCTATGGTCTGCGCATCCAGGGTGTGAACAAGAAGCGCGTGCTCGACGAGGCGGTGGAGTGGGCGCTCAAGGGCGCCGCATTGTGGGACGAGGTCAAGGATCGCCTGCACGAATCGGCTCTGGGCCTGTCCGGTGGCCAGCAGCAGCGCCTGGTGATCGCCCGCACCATTGCGGTGGAACCCGAGGTGCTATTGCTCGACGAACCCTGTTCGGCGCTCGATCCGATCTCTACGCTGAAGGTCGAGGAACTGATCTACGAACTGAAGTCCAAGTTCACCATCGTCATCGTCACCCACAACATGCAGCAGGCCGCACGGGTCTCCGACTACACGGCTTTCATGCACATGGGCAAGCTGGTCGAGTACGGCGATACCGATACCCTGTTCACCAATCCGGCGGAGCGACAGACCGAGGACTACATCACCGGGCGCTATGGCTAGGGCCCGATCCGCGCCGCAGGATAGCGGCGGTCGCATCATAAAATTGCAACCTTAGGCTCGTAGCCTGCAGCTTTCGCGGAGCGAAACCTCATGATCAACAAAGAAAGCCTCACCCATCACATTTCCCAGCAATTCAACGCCGAGCTGGAGGATGTGCGCAGCCATCTGCTGGCCATGGGCGGACTGGTCGAGAAGCAGGTCAACGACGCCGTGACGGCCCTGATCGACGCCGATTCCGGCCTCGCCCAGCAAGTGCGCGAGATCGACGACCAGATCAACCAGATGGAGCGCAACATCGACGAGGAGTGCATGCGCATCCTCGCGCGCCGCCAGCCGGCGGCGTCCGACCTGCGCCTGATCATCAGCATCTCCAAGTCGGTGATCGACCTCGAGCGCATCGGCGACGAAGCCTCGAAGATCGCCCGCCGCGCCATCCAGCTCTGCGAGGAAGGCGAGGCCCCGCGTGGCTACGTCGAGGTTCGCCATATCGGCGGCCAGGTGCGCAAGATGGTGCAGGAAGCGCTGGACGCCTTCGCCCGCTTCGACGCCGACCTGGCGCTGTCGGTGGCGCAGTACGACAAGACCGTCGACCGCGAGTACAAGACCGCTCTGCGCGAACTGGTGACCTACATGATGGAAGATCCGCGCGCCATTTCGCGGGTGCTCAACGTCATCTGGGTCCTGCGTTCGCTGGAGCGCATCGGCGATCACGCACGCAACATCGCCGAACTGGTGATCTACCTGGTGCGTGGCACCGACGTTCGTCATCTCGGTCTGACCCGCATGAAGGAAGAAGTGCAGGGCAAGTCGGAATAGCGCTCCATGTGCTAGCGGAGCGTTCCGGGCGATCATTCTGTGTCCGGACGGCTACGTCGGCGTGGCATCCTGCCAGCGGGCAAGGCTATCCTTCGCCTTGACGTTCCATGGAGCCGACGATGAGCAAGGTCAGTGTGCTGGTCGTGGATGACGCCTCGTTCATCCGTGACCTGGTTAAAAAGGGATTGCGCGACCATTTCCCCGGGCTGCGTATCGAGGAAGCGGTGAACGGGCGCAAGGCCCAGCAGTTGCTCGCCCGGCAAGCGGTCGATCTGATTCTCTGTGACTGGGAGATGCCGGAAATGTCCGGTATCGAGCTGCTCGGCTGGTGCCGGGCGCAAGAGCCGTTGAAGGCAGTGCCCTTCATCATGGTGACCAGTCGCGGCGACAAGGAAAACGTGGTCCAGGCCATTCAGGCCGGGGTCTCCGACTACATCGGCAAGCCCTTCTCCAACGACCAGTTGGTCACCAAGGTGCGCAAGGCATTGAGCCGCAGCGGCAAGCTGGAGACGCTCATGGCCTCGACGCCGCAGCGCAGCCTGGCGGGCGGCCCGCCGAACGATTCGCTGAGTGTGCTTACCGGCGGCAAGGCTGAAGTGCTGCGTAGCCCGGCTGCCGCCGTGGCGCGTCCGGCAGCCCCGGCTCCGGCAGCGGCCGCCCCGAGCGCCGCCGCACGGCCAGCCATGCCGTCCAAGGGACAAGGGCAATTGCGCCTGCCCAATGCCAGCCTGCCCTGTGTGATCCGCGGTCTCAGTCTGAAGGACGCGCAACTGGTGGTGAAGCGTGGCGAGCTGCTGCCGCAGGTACTGGAGTCCGCCGTGCTGGACCTTGAAGAGGGCAGCGAAGTGGCCCGTCTGAACGGCTACCTGCACGCCGTCTCTGCCCTGGAGCCGAAGCCGGACAGCGAATGGCTATTGCTGCACTTGCGATTCGTCGACCAGGACCCGCAAAAGCTCGATTACCTATCGCGCCTGATCGCCCGCGGCAGCTCGCAGAAGCACTACGTTCCCGGCGCTTGATCGCGTGGCACCGCGTCCTCGATATCGGACTGCTTCACAGCCTGACCGCCGGCCGCTCGCCGGCGCCTGGCTGCGCTGCTAGTCTTGCCGGTGTCGGATACTTATAACCAGAGTCGACATGCTAGGGCGCGTGATTTTCCTCTGCGGTCTATTGGCCGCGACGGGGCCGGCTGCGGCCGTGACCATCTACAAGTACGTCGACGCCAACGGCGTGGTCACCTACACGGATAAAGCCGTGTCGGGTGCGCAGGTGTTCGTCTTCCGTGATCGCATGGTCGAGCACCTGGAGCAGCAGGTGAAGCTACAGACACTCAAACACGATGGCGGCGACACCCTGCAGGTGCGCAATGACCTGTACGCGCCGGTCGAAGTGGAGCTCAGCGTCAGCGGCGAGCAGAACGTGACGGGCGCGCCCGAGCGGCCGATCCGTTGGGTGCTGGCGCCACGCAGCGCGATCCGCCTGGCGACCCTGAGCCCGCGCGAGGCGGGCAAGCCCATGCAGTACAAGCCGACGTTGCGCTATGCCTTGGGTGATCCGCGCCTGCAGCCGGCCCCCTATCGCTACCCGTTGCCCTGGCGCGGCGGGCCGTTCCGCCTGACCCAGGGGGCCAACGGCAAATACAGCCATTTCACGCCGAAAAGCCGCTACGCGCTGGATATCGCCATGCCCGAGGGCACGCCTATCGTCGCTGCCCGTGGCGGCATGGTGGTGAAGGTGGAGAACGCGCAGAGCGGGCGTGGCAACAACCCTTCCGGCAATTTCGTGCGGGTCCTCCACGACGACGGCACCATGGGCGTCTACCTGCATCTGATGCGCGGCTCGGTGCTGGTCAGCGAGGGCCAGCGGATCGGCGTCGGCACGCCGCTGGCGCGTTCGGGCAATACCGGCAACAGCAGCGGGCCGCACCTGCACTTCGTGGTGCAGCGCAACGTCGGTCTGGCGTTGGAGTCGATTCCCTACGACTTCGCCCAGCCGGTGGGAACCCTGCCGAACTTCGCGGTGGTCAAGGAATAGCCCGAGACACCGCCGGAACGCACAAGGCCGCCCATGGGCGGCCTTGTGCATGGGGCGCGCCGGTCAGTCCAGCTTGATCACCTTGGCCAGGACGATCTTCGGTCCTTTCATCTTCTTCACGATGATGCGCAGGCCCTCGGCTTCCAGCACTTCCTCTTCTTCCGGTACCCGCTTGAGGCTGTCGTAGACCAGGCCTGCGAGGGTTTCCGCTTCGACATGGTCGAGGTCGATGCCGAGCAAGCGTTCCACCTTGAACAGCGGGGTGTCGCCGCGCACCAGCAGCTTGCCCGGCTGATAGGCGAGGATGCCGCGCTCGGCCTTGCGGTGCTCGTCCTGGATATCGCCGACCAGCACTTCCAGCACATCCTCCATGGTCAGGTAGCCGATCACCTTGTGGTCGGCCTCCTCCACCAGGGCGAAGTGCGCCCCGCCCTGGCGGAATTGCTCCAGCAGGCGCGACAGCGGCATGTGCTTGGTCACCAGTTCCAGCGGGTGGGCCAGTTCGTCGAGGTCGATGGCTTGCGGCTGGGTTTCCATCGTCGCCAGCTCCAGCAGCAGGTCCTTGATGTGCAGCAGGCCGGTGAATTCGCCTTTCTCGCTGTCGTAGACCGGGTAGCGGCTGTACTTGTGGCGGCGGATGGTCGCCAGCACATCGGCCAGCGGCGCATGGCGCTCCAGGTAGACCAGGTCCTCGCGCGAATTCGCCCAGTCCACCACTTCCAGTTCGCCCAGTTCCACCGCCGAAGCGAGCACCCGCATGCCCTGGTCACTGGGGTCCTGGCCACGGCTGGAGTGCAGGATCAGCTTCAGTTCTTCGCGGCTGTAGTGATGTTCGTGATGCGGCCCCGGCTCGCCCTGGCCGGCGATCTTGAGAATGGTGTTGGCGCTGGCGTTGAGCAGCCAGATGGCGGGGTACATCAGCCAGTAGAACAGGTACAGCGGCACCGCGGTCCACAGCGACAGCAGCTCCGGTTTGCGGATCGCCCAGGACTTGGGCGCCAGCTCGCCGACGACGATGTGCAGGTAGGAAATGATGAAGAAGGCGCTGAAGAAGGACACGCCGCGAATGACTTCTTCCGAATGCACGCCGACCGCGGCCAACAGGGGTTCGAGCAGTTCGGCGAAAGCCGGCTCGCCGACCCAGCCCAGGCCGAGGGACGCCAGGGTGATGCCCAACTGGCAGGCGGAGAGGTAGGCGTCGAGTTGGTTGTGCACCTTGCGCAGGATGCTGCCACGCCAGCCGTATTGCTTGACGATGGTCTCCACGCGGGTGGCGCGCAGCTTGACCATGGCGAACTCGGCGGCGACGAAGAAACCGTTGAGCACGACGAGGAAGAGGGCGAAGAGAACGAGGCCGAAATCGGCGAAATAATTGAGCAAGGGGCTACTAGGGGAAGGGTCCATGGCGGTGTTGGCTAATGAATGAGCGGTTAAGGATGGGGGCTGGGCGGCTTCGTGGCAAGCCGGCAACTGCAAGACGACATTGCTGGCCGCGCGGCCGGCGCCGGGCTCTCTGCCACGGCCATCAGGCCACCTGCTGCGGCGGGAAGTGGCAGACGAAATGGCTGCCCTTGCCCGGTACGCTGCTGATCTCCAGGCTGGCGCGGTGGCGCAGCAGCACATGCTTGACGATGGCCAGCCCGAGGCCGGTGCCGCCGGTGTTGGCATTGCGGCTGGAGTCGACCCGGTAGAAGCGTTCGGTGAGGCGCGGCAGGTGCTTGGCGTCGATGCCGATGCCGCTGTCTTGCACCGCCAGATGCGCGCCCTGCTCGTCGCCCCACCAGCGAATGCGGATCTCGCCGCCGTCCGGGGTGTACTTCACCGCGTTGAACACCAGGTTGGAGAAGGCACTGCGCAGCTCCGCCTCGCTGCCCTTGAGGCGTACCCGTGGGTCGGCCTCCAGGCTGATGCGGTGGTCGCGGGCGCCGGACAACGCCTGGGCGTCGTTGCGGATCGCCAGCAGCATCAGGTCCACCGCCACCGGCTTGTTGTCCGCCGGGTAGTCGGTGGCTTCCAGCTTGGCCAACAGCAGCAGGTCGTTGAGCAGACTCTGCATGCGCGACGCCTGCTGCTGCATTTGTTGCAGGGCGCGAGTCCAGCGCGGATTGACGTCCTCGACGTTGTCCAGCAGCGTCTCCAGGTAACCGGCGATCACCGTCAGCGGTGTGCGCAGTTCGTGGGAGACGTTGGCGACGAAGTCCTTGCGCATCTGTTCCAGCTGCTGCACGCGGGTCACGTCGCGCACCAGCATCAGGTGTTCGCCGTTGCCGTAGAGGGTGATCTGGAATTGCAGCAGCAGGTTGTCCTTGGCCGGCGAGGGCAGGTCGAGGGGCTCCTGGTACTGGCCGCGGGCGAAGTATTCCTTGAAACGCGGGTGGCGAATCAGGTTGGTCACCGACTGGCCGCCATCCTGCGGGCTCTTCAGGCCCAGCAAGCGTTCCGCGGCGAGGTTCCACCACTCCAGGTTGCCGTCGCTGTCGAGCATGACCACGGCATCGCGCAGGGCGGCGGTGGACTCCTGCATGCGATCGATCACCGCCTGCAGGCGGCCGCGCGCGCGCTCGTTGCGGCGTTGCAGGTGGTAGATGCTGTCGAAGACTTCCCCCCACAGGCCGTAGCCATCGGGCGGCGGCTCGTCTTCGCGGTGGTTCTTCAGCCATTTGTGCAGGCGCAGCACCTGCCACAGGGTCCAGCCCAGGTAGATGCCCAGGCAGCCGGCCAGGGCCCAGCCGTATTGCCCACTGACCAGGCCGATCAGCAGGCTCGCGGCGATCAGTAGCAGCAGATGGCGAATGAGGGCGCCACGCCAGTCTTGGTTCACCAGGTCCTTTCCTTAGTGAGTGCCGTTTCGCGATGCGACCGGACAGGCCGTGCGCCGCGGAAACCGTCTGGGGAGTCGCTTGCAGCCAACGCAGCCGTTGGCGCCTCGCGTGCCGGCAGCACCATGATCCGGGCGCTGGCGGCGGACGTGCTCAGCTCTTGGTGGAGAAACGATACCCGGTTCCGCGCACCGTCTGAACCAGATTCTCGTAGACCTCGCCGAGGGCCTTGCGCAGGCGGCGGATATGCACGTCGACCGTGCGCTCCTCGACGTAGACGTTGCCGCCCCAGACCTGGTCGAGCAGTTGCCCGCGGGTGTAGGCGCGCTCCTGGTGGGTCATGAAGAACTGCAGCAGGCGGTATTCGGTAGGACCCATCTCGGCCGGCTTGCCGTCGATGGTCACGCGGTGGCTGATCGGATCGAGCAGCAGGCCGCCGACCTCGATCGGCGACTCGCTGTCGCTGGCGCCGGTGCGGCGCAGCACGGCCTTCAGGCGCGCCACCAGTTCGCGTGGCGAGAAGGGCTTGGTGATGTAGTCGTCGGCGCCGACCTCCAGGCCCTGGATCTTGTTGTCCTCTTCGCCCTTGGCGGTGAGCATGATGATCGGGATGTCCTGGGTCATCTCGTCGCGCTTCAGGCGCCGCGCCAACTCGATGCCGGAAGTGCCTGGCAGCATCCAGTCGAGGAGGATCAGGTCCGGCTTGCGATCGACGATGGCCGCATGTGCCTGCTGCGTGCTTTCCGCTTCCAGGCACTCGTAGCCGGCCATCTCCAGGGCCACGGCGATCATCTCGCGGATCGGCGCTTCGTCGTCAACGATGAGGATTGTCTTGCCAACCATGGTCTCGCCTCGGGAGTTTTGCACTGCGCCGCATTAGATAACGGAATTATTGCAGCTATGTGACATGCCTATGTTAGCCAAAGGGCGGCGCCAGCGTATGCGCGGGCGCTCTACTATGCTGAAAGGACCGCCCCGATCGGGCGGCTCTCTGGAGGCACCGAGGCTGTAGTCACGGCCTGCCCGCTGTCCCGTCCGTCCTTGTGCGCCCCCTTCCCGCGGTAATCCCACCTCATACGAGGAGACCGACGATGAAGCTCAACTACCTGGCGCTGGCCCTGTGCCTGGCCTTGCCGGCCCTGGCGGCGCACGCGGCCGATCCGGCGATGGCCAAGGATGGCATGCTGGTCGATGGCAAGGGCATGACCCTGTACACCTTCGACAAGGACAGTGGCGGCAAATCCATGTGCAATGACCAGTGCGAGAAGTTCTGGCCGCCGCTGAAGGCCGCCGCCGGCGCCATGAACAGCGACGACTGGAGTGTGGTTACCCGTGGCGACGGCAGCAAGCAGTGGGCCTACTACGGCAAGCCGCTGTACAACTTCGCCAATGACCAGAAGCCCGGCGACAAGAACGGCGAAGGCATGATGGGCGGCGCCTGGCACGTCGCCAAGCCGCAATAGCCGCTGCTCCGCGTCCTCCCGTCGCCGGCCCGCGGCTTAGCGCAGCGCGTAGTCGGCGACGGTTCCCAGGAAGATCGCCAGTCCGGCCCAATGGTTGTGCAGGAAGGCCTTGAAGCAGGCCTGCGGGTCACGCTCGCGGGTCGAGTGGTATTCCCAGGCGAAGCACAGCGCCGCCACCACCAGGCCGAGATAGAAGTACAGGCCCAGGCCGAGCTTGCCGGCGGAAAGAATCATCAGCAGCAGCATCAAGCCCTGCAGGGTGAGGTTGATCTGGCGGTCGGCATCGCCGAAGAGAATGGCGGTGGATTTCACCCCGATCTTCAGGTCGTCCTCGCGGTCGGTCATGGCGTAGTAGGTGTCATAGGCCACGGTCCACAGCAGGTTGGCGAAGAACAGCAGCCAGGCCACCGCCGGCAGCTTGCCGCTGGCGGCGGTGAAGGCCATGGGAATGCCCCAGGAAAAGGCCGCGCCGAGCACCACCTGCGGGTAATAGGTGTAGCGCTTCATGAAGGGGTAGAGCGCGGCCACCGCGGCGCCGCCGAAGGACAGCCAGATGGTCTGCGCGTTGGTGCACAGGACCAGGACGAAACTCGCCGCCAGCAGCCCGGCGAAGGTGATCCAGGCCTCGCGCACGCTGATCTTGCCGGTGGCCAGCGGACGCGCCTTGGTGCGCGCCACATGGCCATCGAAGTTACGGTCGGCGAAGTCGTTGATCACGCAGCCGGCGGCGCGCATCAGCACGGTGCCGAGGACGAAGATCGCCAGGTTCTTCAGGCTCGGCACGCCGCCGCTGGCCATCCACAGCGACCACAGGGTCGGCCACAGCAGCAGGTAGATACCGATCGGCTTGTCCATCCGCATCAGCTGGAGGAAATCCCAGGCGCGAGGGTGCAGGCGAGCGAGCTGTTTGATCAGGGCGACGAACATGGCAACCTCCGGTGGCGACCGGCGGATTATACGGCGTCGATCGCGGCCTCGCGCCACAGTGAAGGCAGGAATACCTCGGCGACCAGGACGCCCAGGCCGTCGCGCTGGAAGCACGAGCGGCGCCCCCAGAGCTGGCTCTGGCGGACGGCGGCGGGCAGGAACGCCGCCGGATAGCGAGACACTTCGATGGCGCCGCGGCTGAAGGCGCTGTCGCTGAACAGCAGTTCGCCCAGGGAGCGGCTGCCGAGCAGCGCCAGGTCGAAGCCGGAACCTTCCAGCACGCTGCGCGCGGCGACGCTGCGGGCGAACACCCAGGGGCGTGCATGGCCGTGCAGGTAGACCTCGCGCACCCAGCCCTGGCTGCCGGCGGGCACGCCCAGCGCCTGGCATTCGTCGGCGCGCAGGGTCTGCCAGCCTTCTTGCAGCGGCTCGACGCTGAAGGCGCCGTCGGCCAGGGCGGTCAGGCGACGGGTCAGCGAACCCTGGTCGAACAACCAGTCGTGGACGCTGCGGGGGAAGTCGGCGGGCAACTGGCCGGCTTGCAGCCAGTGCGGCGAAGGCGAGGCGGTGGAGAGGTCGGACACGGGCGTTTCAATGATTGCGTAGGACGCCGCAGGTTAGCACGATCGCCAGCGCTCGGGCTGCGACCGATCGGCAGCGCACCCGCCGTCCTCACTCCCAGCCTTGCAGGCGCATGGTGGCGCGCACCAGGCGTTGCTCCTCCTGCTCGATCTCGCGCAGGTTGTCGCGGATGCTGTGGATATGTTCGCGGGCGGCGCGCTGGGCCTGGTCCGGCAGGCGCTCGACGATGGCGTTGTACAGGCGCGTGTGCTGGCGGTCGATCTGCCGCTTCTGCAGTGGCCGGTGATAGAGGTTGTTCACCGAGGCGAACACGGTGCTGAGCATCAGCTCGCTGAGCGATTGCAGAGTGTGCACCAGCACCGGGTTGTGCGAGGCCTCGCTGATCGCCCGGTGGAAGGCATGGTCGCGCCGCGCGTGCTCGCGCGGGTCGAGCGCTGGCGTTTCGCTTTGCGCCAGGAGCATTTCCTCGTAGCGCCGCTTGAGCAGGATCAGGTCGGCGTCGGTGGCGCGCAGCGCGGCCAGGCGTGCCGATTCGCCTTCGAGCAGGGCGCGCACTTCCAGCAGGTCGTAGAGCGTCCGCGGTTGCGAGGCGAACAGGTGCATCAGTGGCGTGGCATCGCTGGCGCGGCTGAGGTCGGCGACGAAGGAGCCGCGGCCCTGCTCGGTGTCGATGATGCCGCGCCCGCGAAGGATGCGCAGGCCCTCGCGCAGCGCCGAGCGCGAACAGCCGAGCTTTTCCACCAGGCGGCGTTCCGAGGGCAGCGCCTGGCCGACCTTGAGTACGCCATCGACGATCAGCCGCTCGATGCGCTCGGCCACCTGGTCGGCAACCCGCGCCCGGGCTTGCGTGCCGTTCTGCTCCATTTGCCCTCCAACTGGTACGACCAGTTATCCAGAAGTGCCCCACTATAAACCGCGTTTTCTATGCTGATAAGGCGCTGGCTGGAGCTTTTGCGATCAGCGCGCCGTTAAAACTGGTCGGACCAGTTCTGCGACGGCTGGACGCAGGTGCGTGCGCTGGCCCAGTCTGCGTCGACCCGAGAGAGCGCCAGCCGCGCCGCGCCCCTGTCCATGGCGGCGGGTGAGACGCAGAAGAAAACCGACCGTGTGAGCCCGAATGAACATCCTTTACGACGAGCGCCTCGATGGCGCACTGCCAAAGGTGGACAAGGCCGCCCTGCTCGCCGAGCTGCGCGCGGCGCTGCCCGACCTGGACATCCTTCACGAAGCCGAGGACCTGCGCCCCTATGAGTGCGACGGCCTCTCCGCCTACCGCAGCGCACCCATGCTGGTGGTGTTGCCGGAGCGCGTCGAACAGGTGCAGACCCTGCTGCGCCTGTGCCACCGGATGCAGGTCCCGGTGGTCGCGCGGGGCGCCGGCACCGGTCTTTCCGGTGGCGCGCTGCCGCTCGAACAGGGCGTGCTGCTGATCATGGCACGTTTCAAACGCATCCTCGAAATCGATCCGGCCGGCCGCTTCGCCCGCGTCCAGCCCGGCGTGCGCAACCTGGCCATCTCCCTGGCGGCGGCGCCCCACGGCCTGTACTACGCGCCGGACCCGTCGTCGCAGATCGCCTGCTCGATCGGCGGCAACGTCGCCGAGAACGCCGGCGGCGTGCACTGCCTGAAATACGGCCTGACCGTGCACAACCTGCTCAAGGTGGACATCATCACCATCGACGGCGAGTGCCTGACCCTGGGCTCCGATGCCCTCGACAGTCCTGGCTTCGACCTGCTGGCGCTGTTCACCGGCTCCGAGGGCCTGCTCGGCGTGGTGGTCGAGGTGACCGTCAAGCTGTTGCCCAAGCCGCAGGTGGCCAAGGTGCTGATGGCCAGCTTCGACGATGTCGAGAAGGCCGGTCGCGCGGTCGGCGACATCATCGCCGAGGGCATCATCCCCGGCGGCCTGGAGATGATGGACAACCTGTCGATCCGCGCCGCCGAAGACTTCATCCATGCCGGCTACCCGGTGGACGCCGCGGCCATCCTGCTGTGCGAGCTGGACGGCGTGGAGTCCGACGTCCACGAAGACTGCCAACGGGTCGATGGCGTGCTGCGCAAGGCCGGCGCCACCGACGTGCGCCTGGCCCGCGACGAAGACGAGCGCGCCAGGTTCTGGGCCGGGCGCAAGAACGCCTTCCCGGCGGTGGGGCGCATCTCCCCGGACTACTACTGCATGGACGGCACCATCCCGCGCCGCGAGCTGCCGCGCGTGCTCAACGGCATCCGCGAGCTGTCCGACGAGTACGGCCTGCGCGTGGCCAACGTGTTCCACGCCGGCGACGGCAACATGCACCCGCTGATCCTCTTCGATGCCAACCTGCCCGGCGAGCTGGAACGCGCCGAGGCCCTCGGCGGCAAGATTCTCGAACTCTGCGTGGCGGTGGGCGGCAGCATCACCGGCGAGCACGGCGTCGGCCGCGAGAAGATCAATCAGATGTGCGCGCAGTTCAACAGCGACGAGCTGACCCTGTTCCATGCGGTGAAGGCTGCCTTCGATCCGCAGGGCCTGCTCAATCCGGGCAAGAACATCCCGACCCTGCACCGCTGCGCCGAGTTCGGCGCCATGCATATCCACCACGGCCAATTGCCGTTCCCGGACCTGGAGCGCTTCTGATGGCAAACCCGCATTTCGACCCCAGTGCCGGCCACGACCGCAGCGCCGAGCTGCTCGAACAGGTGCGCCAGGCCCTGGCGGAAAAGACCCCGCTGGCGATCCGCGGCGGTTCCAGCAAAGCCTTCCTCGGCCGCTGGGTGGAGGCGCGGCCGCTGGACCTGAGCGGGCACACCGGCATCGTTTCCTACGACCCCACCGAACTGGTGATCACCGCCCGCGCCGGCACGCCATTGCGCGAACTCAATGCCGCGCTGGACAGCGCCGGGCAGATGCTCGCGTGCGAGGCGCCGAGCTTCGGCGACAGCGCCAGCGTCGGCGGCATGCTCGCCGCCGGCCTGTCCGGGCCACGCCGGCCCTGGGCCGGCGCGGTGCGCGATTTCGTGCTCGGTACGCGGCTGATCAGTGGCCTGGGCACCCACCTGCGCTTCGGTGGCGAGGTGATGAAGAACGTCGCCGGCTACGACCTGTCGCGCCTGCTGGCCGGCAGCTTCGGCTGCCTCGGGGTGATCACCGAGGCCTCGTTCAAGGTGCTGCCGAAGCCACGCTGCCGCATCAGCCTGCGCCAGGCCATACCCGTGGAGCGCGCCCTGCTGCGCCTTGGCGAATGGGGCCAGCAACCGCTGCCGTTGAGCGCCGCCGCGCACGACGGCGAGCACCTGTACCTGCGTTTCGAAGGCAACGAAGGTTCGGTGCGCGCCGCCTGCGAGCGTATCGGTGGCGATGCCCTGGACGACGCCTGGTGGGACGACCTGCGTGAACAGCGCCTGGCCTTCTTCGGCACGCCGCAGCCGCTCTGGCGCCTGTCGCTGCCGGCGCTCAGCGCGCCGCTGGCGCTGCCCGGTACGCAACTGCTCGACTGGGGCGGCGCGCAGCGCTGGCTGAAGTCCGACGCGCCCGCTGCGCAGATTCGCCAGGCGGTCAGCGCCCTGGGCGGCCACGCCACCTGCTTCACCCCTGGCCACGTCGACGACCCGCTGCACCCGCTGCCGGCGCCCCTGCTCAAGCTGCACCGCTCGCTGAAGCGCCAGCTCGACCCGCAGGGCATCTTCAACCCCGGGCGCATGTACGCCGACTTCTGACGCGGATAGACCTATGCAGACCAATCTGAGCGACGCAGCCAAACGCCTGCCGCACGCCGAGGAAGCCGAACGCATCCTGCGCAGTTGCGTGCACTGCGGCTTCTGCAACGCCACCTGCCCGACCTACCAGGAGCTGGGCGACGAGCTCGACGGCCCGCGCGGGCGCATCTACCTGATCAAGCAGTTCCTCGAACAGGACCAGGTCAGCGCGAAGACCCAGGAGCACCTGGACCGCTGCCTGACCTGCCGCAACTGCGAAACCACCTGCCCGTCCGGGGTGGAGTACCACAAGCTGCTCGACATCGGCCGCGCCGCCATCGAGGTGCGTGTGCCGCGTCCGCTGGGCGAGCGCATCCTGCGTGGCGCGCTGCGTGCCGTGGTGCCGCGTGCGGCGCTGTTCAAGGCGCTGGTCAACACCGGCGAGACACTGCGGCCGATTCTCCCGGCGGCGCTGCGCAGCCACCTGCCGCGCGCCATCGCCGCGCCCGGCATCCGCCCGGTCGAGCGCCACGCGCGCCGCGTGCTGATGCTTGAAGGCTGCGTGCAGCCGGCGCTGTCGCCGAACACCAACGCCGCCGCCGCGCGCGTGCTCGACCGTCTCGGCATCAGCGTGGTCGCGGCGGCTCAGGCCGGCTGCTGCGGCGCCATGGATTACCACCTGAACGCCCAGGCCGCCGGCCTCGACCGCGCGCGGCGCAACATCGATGCCTGGTGGCCGGCGATCGAGAACGGCGCCGAAGCCATCGTGCAGACCGCCAGCGGCTGCGGCGCCTTCGTCAAGGAGTACGGCTACCTGTTGCGCGACGACCCGCACTATGCGGCCAAGGCCAAGCGCGTCAGCGAACTGGCCAAGGACCTGGTCGAGGTGATCCGCGTCGAGCCGCTGGAAAACCTCGGCCTGCACTGCGCGCAGACCCTGGCCTTCCACTGCCCGTGCACCCTGCAGCACGCGCAGCAGCTCGGCGGCGCCGTCGAGGCGCTGCTCAAGCGCCTGGGATTCCACCTCACCGCGGTGCCCGACAGCCACCTGTGCTGCGGTTCGGCCGGCACCTATTCACTGACCCAGCCGGCGCTCTCTCACACCCTGCGCGACAACAAGCTGGATGCCCTGGAAAGCGGTCGGCCCGACCTGATCGCAACCGCCAACATCGGCTGCCAGACCCACCTCGACGGCGCCGGGCGCACCCCCGTCCGGCACTGGATCGAGTTGGTCGACCAAGCCCTCAACACCGGAGCCTGACGCCATGCACAGCAAATCCGTACTGTCCCAGGGCGATGTCGCCCGCCTGCTCGCCGCCGCCCGCGCCGAGGCCCAGGCCAACCAGTGGGCCGTGGCCATCGTGGTGGTCGATGACGGCGGCCATCCGCTGGCCCTGGAGCGCCTCGACGGCTGCGCGCCGATCGGCGCCTACATCGCCACCGAGAAGGCCCGCAGCGCCGCCCTTGGCCGCCGCGAGACGCGCCTCTACGAAGAAATGATTAACGGCGGACGTACCGCCTTCCTTTCCGCCCCGGTCCTGCAGGGCACCCTGGAAGGCGGCGTGCCGGTGGTTCACGAGGGCCAGGTGATCGGCGCAGTCGGCGTGTCCGGCGTCCAGGCCGCCCAGGATGCCCAGATCGCCAAGGCCGGCGTAGCCGCGCTGTGAACCGTCAGTCGAAGAACAGGAGAACCTTGCGATGACCCAACGAGTGAACCGCCAACGCCTGCAAGTCGCCGAGATCCTGCAGCGCTTCATCGAAGAGGAAGCCCTGCCGGGCACCGCTGTGCCGGTCGAGGACTTCTGGAAGGGCTTCGACGCCCTGGTCCACGAGCTGGCGCCGAAGAACCGCGCGCTGCTCGCCGAGCGCGACCGCCTGCAGAGTGAACTGGACGCCTGGCACCGCGCCCATCCCGGCCCAGTGCGCGACCTGCCCGCCTACCGTGCCTTCCTCGCCGGCATCGGCTACCTGCTGCCGCAGCCGGCGAAGTTCCAGGTCAGCACCGCCAATGTCGATACCGAGATTACCCAGCAGGCCGGCCCGCAACTGGTGGTGCCGGTGACCAACGCGCGCTACGCGCTGAATGCCGCCAACGCCCGCTGGGGCTCGCTGTACGACGCCCTCTATGGCACCGACGCGATCAGCGAGGACGATGGCGCCGAGAAGGGCAAGGGCTACAACCCGCGTCGCGGTGAGAAAGTGATCGCCTTCGCCCGCGCCTTCCTCGACCAGGCCGCGCCGCTGGCCAGCGGCTCCCACGCCGACGCCACGGCCTACCGCATCGATCAGGGGCGACTGCGCGTGACCCTGGAAAACGGCAGCGTCAGCGGCCTGGCCCAGGCGCACAAGTTCGTCGGCTACCAGGGCGATGCCCTGGCGCCCAAGGCGGTGCTGCTGAAGAACAACGGCCTGCACATCGAAATCCAGATCGACCCGCAAAGCCCGATTGGCCAGACCGACGCCGCCGGGATCAAGGACGTGCTGGTCGAGGCGGCGCTGAGTTCGATCCTCGACTGCGAGGACTCGGTGGCCGCGGTCGATGCCGAGGACAAGACCCTGGTCTATCGCAACCTGCTCGGCCTGATGAAGGGCGATCTCTCCGAGGAGGTCAGCAAGGGCGACAAGCGTTTCGTTCGGCGCATGAATCCAGACCGCGAGTACACCGCCGCCGATGGCTCGAAGCTGACCCTGCATGGCCGCTCGCTGCTGTTCATCCGCAACGTCGGCCATCTGATGAGCAGTCCGGCGATCCTCGATGGCGAGGGCCGGGAAATCCCCGAGGGCATCATGGATGCGGTGCTCACCGGACTGGTCGCGATCCACGACCTGCAGCGCAAGGGCAACTCGCGCACCGGCAGCGTCTACATCGTCAAACCGAAGATGCACGGTCCCGCCGAGGTCGCCTTCGCCGATGAACTGTTCGGCGCCGTCGAAGACCTCCTGGGCCTGCCGCGACATACCCTGAAGATGGGCATCATGGACGAGGAGCGGCGCACCACGATCAACCTCAAGGCCTGTATCGCCGCCGCCAGCGCGCGGGTGGTGTTCATCAACACCGGCTTCCTCGACCGCACCGGCGACGAAATGCACAGCGCCATGGAAGCCGGGCCCATGCTGCGCAAGGGCGACATGAAGGGCACCCCGTGGATCGCCGCCTACGAGCGCAACAACGTGCTGGTCGGCCTGGCCTGCGGCCTGCGTGGCCGCGCCCAGATCGGCAAGGGCATGTGGGCCATGCCCGACCTGATGCACGCCATGCTCGAACAGAAGATCGGCCACCCCAAGGCGGGCGCCACCACCGCCTGGGTGCCGTCGCCCACCGCCGCGACCCTGCACGCGCTGCACTATCACCGGGTCGACGTGGCCGCGGTGCAGAGCGAGCTGGAGCAAGTCGATGTCGATGCCGCCCGTGACGGGCTGCTGAACGACCTGCTCAGCGTACCGGTGGTCGAGCGCGCGCCCTGGTCCGCCGACGAACGCCAGGAGGAGCTGGACAACAACTGCCAGGGCATCCTCGGTTACGTGGTGCGCTGGGTCGAGCAGGGCGTCGGTTGTTCCAAGGTGCCGGATATCCACAACGTCGGCCTGATGGAAGACCGCGCGACCCTGCGCATCTCCAGCCAGCACATCGCCAACTGGCTGCGGCATGGCGTGGTCGCTCGTGAGCAGGTGCTGGAAACCCTGCAGCGCATGGCGCGGGTGGTCGACGAGCAGAATGCCGGCGATCCGCTGTACCGCCCGATGGCGGCCGACTACGACGGCTCGGCGGCCTTCCAGGCGGCCTGCGACCTGGTGTTCAAGGGCCGCGAGCAGCCCAGCGGCTACACCGAGCCGCTGCTGCATGCCTGGCGCCTGCGCTACAAGGCGCGCGGCTGAGCCGCTGTCGCGCCCTGCGTGCCTGCAGGGGCGGGACGCCGATCGCGCCCATCTTTGGTTGGCGCGGATCGGCGCCCGAACCGCCCGGTGGCGGCTTGGCGCGGCGCGGGAATTGCGATAGCGTTCGGCCGCTGAACCGTGGTAACCGGCCTGAGGGGTAGGGTAGACAATGAAAAAGTGGCAATGCGTAGTCTGCGGACTCATCTATGACGAGACCAAAGGCTGGCCGGAAGAAGGCATCGCGGCGGGGACCCGCTGGGAAGACGTGCCGGAAGACTGGCTGTGCCCGGACTGCGGCGTCGGCAAGCTGGATTTCGAGATGATCGAGATCGGCTGAGCCGTTCGAACCGATACGCCAACGGCGGCCCAAGGGCCGCCGTTGGCGTTTTCAGGCTCCGGCTGGATCCCGCCGTTGAGCGGCTGGCGCGGCATGCCGAGGCGCCGGGGGCGCTTGGCTGCAGTGCCGGCCGGAGGTGGCAGTCTTGCCCTTGGCGAGGGCCGGAAAAGTGCGCTAGGTTCTCTACGAAAACCGCCCTGCGCCCGGTGATGCTGCGTTGAAAGCGATCGCGGAATGCTCATTCAGCGCTGCTGAACGGCGCTTCCTCGATCGCTTTCGCCTGGTCTGACCGTCGCTCGGTGAGGTGTCGTACTGAACCCAGGTTCAGCCTGAAAGATCCGCCGGAGAGGTAAGCATGCGCAAATGGCAGTGCGTGGTCTGTGGCTTCGTCTATGACGAGGCCGCCGGTCTGCCGGAAGAGGGCATCGCCGCTGGCACGCCCTGGGAAGACATTCCCGCCGACTGGGTCTGCCCCGATTGCGGGGCGGGCAAGATCGACTTCGAGATGATCGAGATATCCTGAACCCGCCCCTCTGAAACCCTGTATTCGTATGCGGCCGCCCCGCGCTCGCCGCATCGCCCGTTCGACGTGGAGAACCCAATGAGCGAGAACGCACCGCTGGTGATCATCGGCACCGGCCTGGCCGGCTACAACCTGGCCCGCGAATGGCGCAAGCTGGACGGCGACACGCCGCTGCTGCTGATCACCGCGGACGATGGCCGCTCCTATTCCAAGCCCATGCTCTCCACCGGCTTCGCCAAGGACAAGGATGCCGACGGCCTGGCCATGGCCGAACCGGGCGCCATGGCCGAGCAGCTCAAGGCGCGCATCCTCACCCACACCCGCATCACCGGCATCGATCCGGGGCACAAGCGCATCTGGATCGGTGAAGAATCCATCAGCTACCGCGACCTGGTGCTGGCCTGGGGCGCCGAACCGATTCGTGTGCCGGTGCAGGGCGATGCCCTGGAATGCATCTTCCCGATCAACGACCTCGAAGACTACGCACGCTTCCGCGCCGCCGCCGCCGGCAAGCGCCGCGTGTTGCTGCTCGGCGCCGGGCTGATCGGCTGCGAGTTCGCCAACGACCTGTCCAGCGGCGGCTACCAGATCGAGGTGGTGGCGCCCTGCGAGCAGGTCATGCCCGGCCTGCTGCACCCGGCCGCGGCGCAAGCCGTGCAGGCGGGACTGGAAGGTCTCGGCGTGCGTTTCCACCTGGGGCCGGTGCTGGCCAGCCTGGTGCGCGCCGGCGATGGCCTGGAGGCGCATCTCTCCGACGGCAGCGTGATTCCCTGCGACCTGGTGGTGTCGGCGGTCGGTCTGCGTCCGCGCATCGACCTGGCTGCTGGCGCCGGCCTGGAAGTGAACCGTGGCGTGGTGGTGAACCGCGAACTGCGCACCTCCCACGCCAATATCTATGCCCTGGGCGACTGCGCCGAGGTGGCGGGGCTCAATCTGCTCTACGTGATGCCGCTGATGGCCTGTGCCCGGGCCTTGGCGCAAACCCTGGCGGGCAAGCCGACGGCGGTCGCCTACGGGCCGATGCCGGTGACGGTGAAGACCCCGGCCTGCCCGCTGGTGGTCTCGCCGCCGCCCCGTGGCAGCGAGGGCGAATGGCACGTGGAAGGCTCTGGAATGGACGTCAAGGTGCTCTGTCGGGATACCGCCGGTCGCTTGCTCGGTTATGCCCTTACCGGTGCCGCCGTCAATGAAAAACTAGCCCTTAACAAAGAGTTACCCGCGTTGCTGGCGTAAATGTCATCTGGCATGGCCGGTTAGTCGTGGGAAACGGCCTGTAAATTGTCAGACGATACTGGCGTAGGCGTTGGCGGCGTGCCATTCTCCCTCCCGTCTGCCGCAGCCTAGAGCCCGCCCGGCAAAGGCTGCGCGCTTCGGGCGCTGTTGGGAAGACAGCACGGACACAACAACAACAAACCGTCAAAGAGGCATTTATGCGTAAACCAGAACTCGCCGCCGCGATCGCCGAGAAGGCCGACCTCACCAAAGAACAAGCCAACAAGGTGCTGAACGCGCTGCTGGATGAGATCACCGGCGCGCTCAACCGCAAGGACAGCGTCACCCTCGTAGGCTTTGGCACCTTCATTCAGCGCCACCGTGGCGCCCGTACCGGCAAGAACCCGCAAACCGGCCAGCCGGTCAAGATCAAGGCCAGCAATACCGTTGCCTTCAAACCGGGCAAAGCCCTGAAAGACGCGGTCAACTGATCTCGACAGCCCGGAGCCGGTCCAGGCTCCGGGCTATCCTCCGGTTACATAATCCCGCCAAAAGACCGGATGTAGTCCTTCCGTTAGGACGCTACAATGTGCAGCCTTCTGTTCCGAACTCCGAGGTTTGCGCATGAAATTCCGTCTTCTCCTCTGGCTCCTTGGGCGCATGATGGCCAAGGCCAGCCGCGACAACCCGGCATTCCAGAAGCAGCTCGAAGGCAAGGAGCTGGTGTTCCAGCTGCATAGCCTGGATGGCAAGGTCGCCCGTCACTACATCGTCCATGAGCAGCGTGTGCGCGCGCGCCGTGGCGTCCACCCGCAGCCGGCGTTCGCCATCGGCTTCAAGGATGGCGCCTACGGATTCGCCACCCTGACCGCGAAGAACGCGCAACTGGCCTTCATGCAGGGCATCCAGAACAAGGACATCCAGATCCAGGGCAATCCGGCGCTGGTGATCTGGTTCCAGGGCCTGGTGAAATACCTGAAGCCGAAGAAGTCCGCGCCAAAGGACCGCAAAGAAGCGGCCTGAAAGCGCCAGGGCATCAACGAAAACGCCGCTTCCCGGTGAGGGAAGCGGCGTTTTTCATGGGCCGTGATTCGCTGGGGCGCGCTGCCGGCTCAGTGCGGCGGGTTCATCTGTAACGCCAGTTCGCGCAGGGCGGCTTCGGCATCCAGCACCTTGCGCACGGCGTCTTCCGCCTTGTCGCGCGGGATGTCCAGGCGATCCAGCAGGGCCTGTGGCACTTCCTCCTGGGGACCGCTGCCGATGCCGTTCTGGCGAAGCAGGCCGTTGGCCAGGCAGATCAGGTTGGCATAGCTGGCGTTGCTGCCCGCGTAGTCGGGGTCGTGCTGGAAGCGCAGGGCGGTGTAGATCTCTTCCGGCATGTCCCAGGTACGCATCAGCCAGGCGCCGATCTGATCGCGGGTGATACCCAGCAGGTGTTGTTCGACCAGGTTGTGCTGCACGTGCGGGTTCACTTCCAAGTGCCGGCAGATCAGCGAGAAGTGCGGCGGGAAGATGTGCGCGAGGACCAGGTAACCGATGCTGTGGAGCAGGCCGCCGAGGTAGGTCAGGCCGGCTTCCGGGCGCTCGGTGCGTGGAATCGCGCGGGTCAGGCCTTCGATCACCGCGGCGGTGTAGATCGCCTGCTGCCAATAGGGCGTGGCGTGCTGCGGCTGGTCCTTGGGCAGGCTCAGGGTCTTGCCCAGCGCCAGGCCGAGGGCGAGGTTGATCACCAGGTCGAAGCCGAGCACGCGGACGATGGCGTCTTCCACCGAGCGAATCTTGCCCGGTGCGGCGTAGTAGGGCGATGCGGCCCAGCTGACCACCTGTGCGGCCAGCGCCGGGTCGGTCTCGACCACCCCGGTGATGTCTTCCACGGTGGCGTTGGGATCGACGCGCAGCTTGATGATTTTCTGTGCGGTTTCCGGCAGCGGCGGAATCTCGATGGTTTCTTCCAGGCGTTGCTGGATGCGCCGCGCGGTGAAGGCCTTGACCGCCTGGGTGATCTCGGCGCTGTCGTCGTCGGGACGATCGAGGTTCGGGCGGATCTGTTCCAGCGGCACGCCGAAACGCGCGGCGCTGGCTTTCTCCAGCAGGCGGCGGAAGTCGCTGCCGGCGATTTCCAGCAGGGTGCCGGGATTGCCGGATTCGATCAGCAGCTGGGCTTCCTGCAGCAGGCGTTCGTCATACAGGCAGGGCGAGCTGGTCAGCGGCGGCAGGGCCGGCAGGCGCGTCAGCCGATGCTTGCCGAGCATGCGTTCGAGGCGATCCGCTTTGACCGCCACCAGTTTGCGCCCGGTGAGTTCGGTGAGGCGGTTGAGATCCAGCAACTGGCTTTGCGGGAAGAGCACCAGCAAGGTGCCGACGCTGTCTTCCAGCAGGCTGGCTTGCACGCGCCGGGCAGCCGGCAATGCCAGGTTTTCGCTCACCTCGCGGCAGGCGATGCCGAGCTTGGCGAGCAACTGGAGAATGACCGAGGGGGCGGGGAGGGCTTCGGCGAGTGCAGCGTTGCTCATATTTGTGATCCAGTTATCAACGGCTCACGCGAGTATAACCAGTCGTTTTCAGCGACTGTCCGGTCAGCCGACCAATGAAAGAGAACCAGATCACACTTGGCCGTATTGCTGGCCATGGCGCAGCCAGCGCGCCAGCAGTGGGCTGACATGTTGCGGCCAGCGCGCCAGCAGTGCCTGGGCGGCGTCGCGCACGGCGGGCAGCAGATCGGCATCGCGCATCAGGTCGGCGACCTTGAATTGCAGCAGGCCGGTTTGCCGGGTGCCGAGCATCTCGCCGGGGCCGCGCAGCTCCAGGTCGCGCTCGGCGATGACGAAGCCGTCGCAGGTCTCGCGCATGATCGCCAGCCGCTCGCGCCCGATGTGCGACAGCGGCGGGTGGTAGAGCAGCACACAGTGGCTGGCGGCGCTGCCACGGCCGACCCGGCCGCGCAGCTGGTGCAACTGCGCCAGGCCGAGGCGTTCGGGGTTCTCGATGATCATCAGGCTGGCGTTGGGTACGTCGACGCCGACCTCGATCACCGTGGTCGCCACCAGCAATTGCAGCAGGCCTTCCTTGAACGCCTGCATGACCACGGCCTTGTCCGCCGCCTTCATGCGCCCGTGGATCAGGCCCACGCGCAGTTCGCCGAGGGCCGAGGAGAGTTCTTCGTAGGTGGTTTCCGCCGCCTGGCAGGTCAGTTCCTCGGACTCCTCGATCAGCGTGCACACCCAATAGGCCTGGCGTCCTTCCTGGCAGGCGGCGCGCACCCGTTCGATCACCTCGATGCGGCGGCTATCGGCGACCAGCACGGTATTCACCGGGGTGCGCCCTGGCGGCAGCTCATCGAGGATCGAGGTGTCCAGGTCGGCGTAGGCGCTCATCGCCAGCGTGCGCGGAATGGGCGTGGCGGTCATGATCAACTGGTGCGGGCAGAGCCGACCGTCGACACCCTTCTGGCGCAGCGCCAGGCGTTGCTGCACGCCGAAGCGGTGCTGCTCGTCGATGATCACCAGGGCCAGGCGCTTGAACTTCACTTCATCCTGGAACAGCGCATGGGTGCCGACCACCATGGGCATGCCGTCGGCGATCTTCTCCAGCGCGGCGCTGCGCGCCTTGCCCTTGAGCTTGCCGGCCAGCCAGGCGACCTCGATGCCCAGCGGCTCCAGCCATTTGCTGAAGTTGAGGAAGTGCTGCTCGGCGAGGATTTCCGTGGGCGCCATCAGCGCCACCTGGTAACCGGCTTCCAGGGCCTGTAGCGCGGCGAGGGCGGCGACCACCGTCTTGCCGGCGCCGACGTCGCCCTGCACCAGGCGCAGCATGGGTTCGGGCTGGGCCAGGTCGTAGGCGATCTCGGCGCCGACGCGCTGCTGCGCGCCCGTGGGGGCGAATCCCAGGTTCTTCAGGAAGCGTTGCGGCAGCTTCCGTGCCGGCGGCAATTGCGGCGCCTGCTGGGCGCGCAGGCTTTCGCGCAGGCGTTGCAGCGAGAGCTGGTGGGTCAGCAGTTCCTCGAAGACCAGGCGATGCTGCGCCCAGTGACGGCCTTCGGCGAGTTCTTCCAGGTCGGCGTCCGGCGGTGGCCGGTGCAGGTAGCGGATGGCTTCGTCGAGTGGCCCGAGCTGGTAGTCGCGGGCCAGTTCCGCAGGCAGCCAGTCCGGCAGGCTGTTCGGTCCCAGGCGTGCCAGGGCCTGCTGGCTGAGCTGGCGCAAGCGCTGCTGGGTGAGGCCTTCGGTGGTCGGGTAGATGGGCGTCAGGGTCTGCTCTACCGGGGCCGGCGTGGCATCGTTCAGCGCGCGGTATTCCGGGTGGTAGATCTCCAGGCCCGAGGCGCCGGGGCGGGCTTCGCCGTAGCAGCGCAGGTGGGTGCCGCGCTTGAGACCGTCCTTCTGCGCCTGGCTGAAATGGTAGAAGCGCAGGTTCAGGGTGCCGCTGCCGTCCTGCAGGCGCACCAGCAGGCTGCGGCGCTTGCCCATGACCACATCGGCGCCGGAGACCACGCCCTCGATCACCGCGTCCTGGCCCGGACGCAAGGCGCCGATGGGGATCACGCGGGTGCGGTCCTGATAGCGCAGCGGCAGGTGGAAGAGGATGTCCTGGAGGTTCTCCAGGCCGACCCGCGCGAGCTTCTCCTCCAGCGCGGCGCCGACCCCCTTGAGCGCCGTGACCGGAACCTTGGCCAGCTCGGTCATGCCGGTTCGGCTTCACCCTTGGCTGTCGGCTTGGCGACCGAACAGAGGCGGATGGAGTCGGCCAGCACTTCGATGGCCCGTGGCCGCGGGAAGCTGGCGCGCCAGGCGATGGCCACGGTGCGGAACGGCACCGGGGCGGTGAAGGGGCGGACTTCCAGCACGCCGGGGGCGTAGTGGTGGCTTTCCACGGCGGAGAACGGCAGCACCGATACGCCGAGGCCGGAGGCGACCATGTGGCGGATGGTTTCCAGCGAGCTGGATTCCACCGTGGTGTGCTTGTTCTCGTCGCCCTTGCGCACGGTCGGGCAGGCTTCCAGCACCTGGTCGCGGAAGCAGTGGCCCTCGCCGAGCAGCAGCAGGCTCTTGTCGTTGAGCATTTCCGCGTCGATGCTGGTTTTCGTCGTCCACGCATGGCCGGCGGGCATCAGCACGTAGAACGGCTCGTCGAACAGCGGCAGGGTCAGGACATCGGCTTCCTGGAAGGGCAGGGCGATGATGATCGCGTCCAGCTCGCCGGTGCGCAGCTTGTCGCGGAGGATGTGGGTGAAGTTCTCCTCGATGTACAGCGGCATCTGTGGCGCCACCCGGTGCAGCTGGGGGATCAGGTGCGGGAACAGGTAGGGGCCGATGGTGTAGATGGCGCCGACTTTGAGTGGCGACGTCAGTTGGTTCTTGCCGGCCTGGGCCAGCTCGCGAATGCCCTGGGCCTGCTCCAGCACCTTCTGCGCCTGCGCGACTATGCCTTCGCCGACCGGCGTCAGGCGGACCGCGCTCTTGCTGCGCTCGAAGATCAGTACGCCAAGCTCATCCTCGAGCTTCTTCACGCCGACCGACAGAGTCGGCTGGCTGACGTGGCAGCGCTCGGCGGCGCGGCCGAAGTGCTGCTCCTGGGCGAGCGTGACGATGTAGCGCAGTTCGGTGAGGGTCATGGCGACTAATCCGTTGAGTTGGGCCAAGCATAGCGGCTGCGTCGTTGCGAACCAACCGCGCTAAACTCGCGGACCTTGCCTTTCAGGAGTCGAAGATGACCCCGAGTCTCATGATCGTCGGTTGTGGCGATGTCGGCAGCCGCCTGGGTCGCCAGCTCAGCGCGCAGGGCTGGACGGTCCATGGCCTGCGCCGTGACGTCAGTGCCTTGCCCGCGACGCTGCTTCCCGTCGCCGCTGACCTTGGCGCCGAGCGCTGCCCCGCGGCCTGGCCGCAGGGCGAATTGGATTACCTGGTGTTCAGCGCCGCCGCGAGTCAGCACGATGAAGCCGGCTACCGGGCGACCTATGTCGAAGGCTTGCGGCATTGCCTGGGCTGGCTGGCGCAGCGCGGCCAGCGCCCAAAGCGCCTGCTGTTCGTCTCCAGCAGCGGGGTCTATGCGCAGCAGCAGGGCGAATGGATCGACGAGACGTCGCCGGCCGAGGCGCAGAGCTATTCCGGGCGCATCATGCGCGAGGCCGAGCGCCTGGCGCTGGCCAGCGGCATTCCGGCCAGCGTGGTGCGCCTGACCGGCATCTACGGCCCTGGCCGCGAATGGCTGCTCAATCAGGTGCGCCAAGGCTACCGCGTGGCCAGCGAGCCGCCGTTGTACGGCAACCGCATCCACGCCGAAGACGCCGCTGGATTGCTCGCCTGCCTGCTGCAGGCCGATGCCGCCGGCCAGACGCTGGAGGACTGTTACCTGGGCGTGGATGACGAGCCGGCGCCATTGGCCGAGGTGGTGGCCTGGCTGCGCCAACGCCTGGGCGTCGAGCACTGGTCCGAGCAGCAGAGCGTGCGCCGCGCCGGCAGCAAGCGTTGCAGCAACGCGCGCGCCCGCGCCCTCGGCTGGGTTCCGCGCTACCCCAGTTACCGCGAAGGCTACGCCGCCATCCTCGCCGGCCAGGACGCCTGAGATGGATGCCAATCGGCTGCTGGCGCGCGCCTGGCTGCCGGGTGTGGAGTTGTTCCATGCGGACTTCTCCGGGCAGCCGTTCGGCCGCCACAGCCATGACGCCTTCGCCATCGGCGCCATCCTCCACGGCGCCGGTGGCTACCAGTGCCGTGGGGCCCGCCATGTGCTGCCGGCCGGCACCCTGTCACTGATGAACCCGGAGGAGCCGCACACCGGCCATGCCGAGTCGGAGCGGCTGGTCTATCGCATGCTCTATGTCGAGGAGAGCCGCCTGCCCGCACTGCTCGGGCGCAAGCAATTGCCACGCGGCTTCCTGGCGTTGAATCCGAGCGACGATGGCCAGGTGGCCGCCAGCCTGGCGCGCCTGGCCGCGGAGTTCGAGCGCGACGACGCCCTGGTGCTGGAAAGCGAGCTGCTGGCGCTGCTCGAACTGGTGTTCGTGCGCCACGGCGGCCTGCGCCCGGCGGCGCCGGCCCAGCGCGACGGCGGTGTGACCGCGCGCCTGCGCGACTTCCTGGAGGCGCATTACCGCGAGGCGGTCAGCCTGGAACAGCTGGCGGCATTGCTGGATCGCCATCCACGGCACCTGATCGATAGCTTCCGCCGCGCCTATGGCGTGCCGCCGCACACCTACCTGCTGCAACGCCGCGTGCGCGAGGCCAAGCGTCGGCTGGTGGCGGGCGAGGCGCCGCTGGACGTGGCGCTGGACCTGGGCTTCTACGACCAGGCGCACTTTTCCACGACCTTCCGCCGCTTCACCGGCGTCACGCCGGGGCGCTTCAGGAACGCCACGCGCACCTGAGTTTCTTCCAAGACCACGCCACATCGGGCCCAGCAGACTGTCGCTCCCATCCGCCGGGAGATCTTCATGTTCGCCGCCTTCGCGCTGGTCGCCAGCACTCATTTCGCCGCCCTGCTGTCGCCGGGGCCGGACTTCTTTCTGTTGATTCGCGCCGCGCTGTTGCGCGGTCGCCGTCACGCCGATGGCTGCGCGGCCGGCATCGCCCTGGCCAACCTGGCGAGCATGGGCCTGGTGCTGTTCGTTCTCGGTTTGCTGCCGGAGCTGGCGCGGCACGGCTTGCGCGTGGTGCAGGTGCTCGGCGGAGTCTATTTCGTCTGGTTGGGCAGCCAGGCGCTGCTGGCGCGCCGTGAGCTGGAAATTCCCGTCGAGACTGGCGCGCGGCGCGCGGGTGGTTTTTACCGTGGTTTGCGCGAGGGCTTCCTCGCCAGCAGCCTGAATCCCAAGCTGCCGATCTTCTACACCGGCCTGTTCGGCGCGCTCGGGCATTTCCAACTGCCGGCCTGGGCGTTGGCGGTCTGCGTGCTGTGGATGGGCGCGGTGGTGCTGGGGTGGGACATGGCGCTGGTGCGCCTGCTCGATCGCCACCGTTGGCGCGGCTGGCTGCAGCGCCGGGTGCGGACGCTGGACCGGCTGTGTGGCGGCCTGCTGCTGGGGTTGGGCGGCTGGCTGTTGTGGGTGGGCCTGGCCTGACCAGGCTCACCCCGTCGGTGGCTGGTCAGTCGCGCTCGAGCAGCCAGACGCGCCGGCCCGGGTTGTATTCGGGCATTTCGTCGCTCTGCGCACGGTTCACTGCTTCGAACAGCTCCAGCTTGTCGTCGTTGCGCTGGAACAGGTATTCGCGTCCCTGGCGGCCCTGTTGCAGCCAGATGCTGTCGTTGTCGCCGCTCATGGCCGCGCAGTCGCCAGCCAGGCACAGGGCGTAACGTTCGGCATTGGGCATGCCGTCGAGGCGGCCGTCGGGCTGGAAGCTCACCTTGCTGCCCTGCCCCTGGCCTTCCTTGATGATCCAGGTGCCCTTGAGGAAGGCGCCGTAGAGCGCATGCTGGAAGCTGGCGCCGGCCGGCGCCTGGGCCGTGGGCGTTTCCTGCGGTCGGCTGAAGCGTTGCTCCGGCCAGTTTTCGCTGGCGGTCTGCAGCAGTTGCTTGCCGTCGACGGCCAGGGTTTCCTGCTTGCTGCCGTAGAAGGCGACCTGCCAGTGCTTCTTGTCGTTCGGGTCGTGGCTCAACTGGCCTTCGCCGAGTTCGAAACCGTTGCTGAAGCTGGCCTTCTGCGCCTTGCTGTCCAGGCGCCATTCCAGGTTGGGGCCGTAGGCGAGCAGTGCTTCGCGCAGTTTGCCGCTCTTGCTGGCGGCGTCGATGGCTGCCTGGTTGATCCAGACGCCGGACGGATCGGGCGGGGTGCCGGCGCAGCCGGTCAGCAGGCCGAGCAGAGCGCTCAGGATGAGGGCACGACGCATGCAGATTGCTCCTTGCGGACTTCTTCTACGGGAAAAAGCGAACGGGGCCGCGAAGGCCCCGTTCGGGAGGTAAGGCTTACTCGAGGACGACGATGGCGTCCATTTCGACCTGGGCGCCCTTCGGCAGGGCGGCCACGCCGATGGCGGCACGCGCCGGGTAGGGCTGGGTGAAGTAGCGGCCCATGACTTCGTTGACCTTGGCGAAGTGCGACAGGTCGGTGAGGAAGATGTTCAGCTTGACCACGTCGCCGAGGTAACCGCCGGAGGCCTCGATCACCGCCTTGAGGTTCTCGAACACCTGTACGGTCTGCTCCTCGAAGCCCTCGACCAGTTCCATGGTTTTCGGGTCCAGCGGGATTTGCCCGGAAACGTAGACGGTGTTGCCGGCCTTGATCGCCTGGGAGTAGGTACCGATGGCTGCCGGGGCTTTGTCGGTGTGGATAACGGTCTTGCTCATGTCGACTCCTTGCCGATGGGTGGGATCAGCTACGCACGCGGGTGATGCGGATCACCCCCTTGAGGGCGCGCAGCTTCTTGATGACACGGGCCAGGTGCACGCGGTCATGCACGCTGACGACCAACTGGACCACGCTGATGCGGCCATCGCGCTCGTCCATGCCGATCTTCTCGATGTTGCCGTCGGCAGCGTTGACGCTGGTCGCCAGCAGGGCGATCAGGCCGCGCTGGTGCTCCAGTTCCACGCGTAGCTCGACGTTGAATTCGCCGGTGACGTCCTTGGCCCAACTGAGCTGGATGCATTTTTCCGGGTTGTGGCGGACTTCGCTGATGTTCTTGCAGCTTTCCAGGTGCACCACCATGCCCTTGCCGGCCGACAGGTGGCCGACGATGGGATCGCCGGGAATCGGCGTGCAGCACTTCGCGTAGCTGAGCACCAGGCCTTCGGTGCCGCGGATCGCCAGCGGCCCTTCGGCGTTGGGCGCGGCCTCGCCGTCGCTGGACAGCAGGCGGCGCGCCACCACGTAGGCCATGCGGTTGCCCAGGCCGATCTCTTCCAGCAGGTCCTCGAAGACTTCCATGCGGTACTCGGTGAGCACGCCCTGGATACGTTCGGCGGGAATCTTTTCCAGGTGGCTGTCGAAGCCGGCCAGGGTCTTGTTCAACAGGCGTTCGCCGAGGTTGATCGACTCGGAGCGACGCTGCAGCTTGAGTGCGTGGCGGATGTGCGTCCGCGCCTTGCCGGTGACCACGAAACTCAGCCACGCCGGATTCGGCCGGGTGCCCGGGGCGGTGACGATTTCCACCGTCTGGCCGCTCTGCAGCGGTTCGGACAGCGGCGCCAAGCGGCGGTTGATGCGGCAGGCGATGCAACTGTTGCCGACGTCGGTGTGCACGGCATAGGCGAAGTCGACCGCCGTGGAGCCTTTGGGCAGCTCCATGATGCGGCCCTTGGGCGTGAACACGTAGACCTCGTCCGGGAACAGGTCGATCTTCACGTTCTCGATGAATTCGAGGGAGTTGCCCGCGCGTTGCTGCAGTTCGAGGATGCCCTTCACCCATTGGCGGGCGCGGGCGTGGGTGCCCTTCTGGGCCTCTTCCTCGTCGGACTTGTACAGCCAGTGCGCAGCGATGCCGTGGTTCGCCATCTCTTCCATTTCGCGGGTGCGGATCTGGATTTCGATGGGCACCCCGTGCATGCCGAACAGCGTGGTATGCAGCGATTGGTAGCCGTTGGCCTTGGGAATCGCGATGTAGTCCTTGAAGCGCCCCGGGAACGGCTTGTACAGGTTATGCACGGCGCCGAGCACGCGGTAACAGGTGTCGACCTTGTCGACGATGATGCGGAAGGCGTAGACGTCCATGATCTCGTTGAACGCCTTACGCTTGCCGCGCATCTTCTTGTAGATGCTGAAAAGGTGTTTCTCGCGGCCCAGCACCTGGCCTTCCATGCCTTCGCGGCCAAGGCAGTTGACCAGCGATTCCTGAATCTTGCCGACGATCTCGCGGCGATTGCCGCGGGCTTTCTTGACCGCCTGGCGGATGCGTTCGGAGCGCATCGGGTGCATGGCCTTGAAGCCGAGGTCCTCGAACTCCACGCGCATGCTGTGCATGCCCAGGCGGTTGGCGATGGGCGCGTAGATTTCCAGGGTTTCCTTGGCGATGCGCCGGCGCTTCTCGCCGGACAGCACTTCCAGGGTGCGCATGTTGTGCAGGCGGTCGGCCAGCTTGACCAGGATCACGCGGATGTCGCGGGCCATGGCCATGGCCATCTTCTGGAAGTTCTCGGCCTGCGCCTCGGCCTTGGACTCGAAATTCATCTGGGTCAGCTTGCTGACCCCGTCCACCAGCTCCGCGACGGTCTCGCCGAACTGGGCGGTGAGCGCTTCCTTGGCGATGCCGGTGTCCTCGATCACGTCGTGCAGCATGGCCGCCATCAGGCTCTGATGGTCCATGTGCATGTCGGCGAGGATATTGGCGACGGCGAGCGGATGGGTGACGTAGGCCTCGCCGCTGCGGCGGCGCTGGCCGTCGTGGGCCTGCTCGGCGTAGTAGTAGGCGCGCCGGACCAGGTTGACCTGATCCGGGCCGAGATAGCTCGAAAGCCGGTCGGCGAAGGCGTCTATGCTCGGCAAGGTTGCACCCCCTGCCGAGTGGACGGCGCCTGTGGTCGTCGGCCGGACATCGACTTACAGGGCCTCGTTGTTGGCCTCGTCTTCGAAGGCGGCGAACAGCGGTTCATCTTCAACCACGTCCTCCTGCTGAACGACTTCAGCATCGACCAGGCCGGAGGCGATTTCACGCAGGGCGACGACGGTGGGCTTGTCGTTTTCCCAGGCGACCTTCGGCTCTTTGCCACCGGTGGCCAGCTGGCGCGCGCGCTTGGTAGCGAGCATGACCAGTTCGAAACGGTTATCGACGTTGTCCAGGCAGTCTTCGACGGTGACGCGGGCCATGGTGTTCCTCGTTACGAAAAATGGAGCCCGGAGCACCGGGCGGACTGAGTAGTCTAAAAAATCGCCAATCTTTATGGAAGAGCCGTTTGTTATGCCGACGGCTCCAGAAGCTGCATCAGCAATTGGGCGTGACGCACCTGTTGCGCGTCCTGGCGCAGCTGGCGGGCCCGGAAGATCGCCTTGAGGTCTTCCAGCGCGTGGGCGAAATCGTCATTGATCACCAGGTGATCGTATTCGACATAGTGGCTCATTTCGCTGACCGCTTCGCGCATGCGCCGCTCGATGATTTCATCGCTGTCCTGGCCACGGTTGGTCAGGCGCTGGCGCAGGGCCTCCTGGCTCGGCGGCAGGATGAAGATCGACTGTGCCTCGGGCATCAGGCGGCGCACTTGCTGGGCGCCTTGCCAGTCGATCTCGAGGATCAGGTCGAACCCTTCGCTCAGGGTCTTCTCGACCCAGCGCTGCGAGGTGCCGTAGAGGTTGCCGAACACCTCGGCGTGTTCGAGGAACTCGTCGCGCTCGAGCATGGCGCTGAAGGTTTCGCGACCGACGAAGTGGTAGTTGAACCCGTCCACTTCGCCCGGACGCATGCCGCGAGTGGTATGCGAGACCGAGACACGCACGCTGGGCATGGCCTCGAGCAGGGACTTCACCAGGCTGGTCTTGCCGGCGCCGGATGGCGCGGAAACGATGTACAGGGTGCCGGACATGGCGGATTCCTGGGCTTGTAAAGTTGAGGGTCGGCGGATGGCCGGCCTTATTCGATATTCTGGACCTGTTCGCGCATCTGCTCGATCAGGACCTTGAGATTGACTGCGGCCTGGGTCGAGCGCGGGTCGAAGGCCTTGGAGCCCAGGGTGTTGGCTTCGCGGTTGAGTTCCTGCATGAGGAAGTCCAGACGGCGCCCTGCGGCACCACCGGCCTTGAGCACGCGGCGCACCTCGGCGATATGGGTGCTCAGGCGGTCGAGTTCTTCGGCCACGTCGCTCTTCTGGGCCAGCAGGACCAATTCCTGCTCCAGGCGTTGCGGGTCGGCTTCCAGCTTCAGCTCGGCGAAGCGGTCGAGGATCTTCTGCCGCTGATTGCCGAGCATTTGCGGCACCAGTTCGCGCAGCTGGGTCACTTCGTCCTGCATGGCATCCAGGCGCTCATTGATGATTCGCGCCAGTTCCGCACCTTCCCGAGCGCGCCCGGCCTTGAGTTCTTCCAAGGCCTGGCCGAAAGCGGCCATGGCGTTGGCGTTGAGCGCTTGCGGATCGGCGGCATCGCCCACCAGCACACCCGGCCAGGCCAGGACGGCCAGTGGGTCGAGGGGCGCGGGTTGCTTGATCAGCGCGGCTACGCCTTCGGCGGCAGCGACCAGTTGCGCGGCGCGCTCGCGGTCGACCTGCAGCGGCTTGCCGGCGGTGTCCTCGATGAAGCGCAGGGTGCATTCCACCTTGCCGCGCGAGAGACCCTGGCGCAGGCCTTCGCGCACCGCGCCTTCGAGGTCGCGGAAGGTTTCCGGCAGGCGCAGGTTTGGCTCCAGGTAGCGGTGGTTGACCGAGCGCAGCTCCCAGCTCAGGGTGCCATTGGTCCCGACCCGCTCGATACGGGCGAAGGCGGTCATGCTGTGCACCATGGGGCTACCTCACTGTGGTCTTGGCAAGGACGACGGATTGTCATCGTAAACCGGCAATTGTACCCCAGCGCTACCGGGTGCCGCACGCCGATGGTGGTTGTGCGCGGCGCCGGGCCTCTATAATGGCCGCCATAACCGTCCGATCCGCCTCAATTTAGGAAGCCTCGATGAACCGTCCCAGTGGCCGCGCCGCCGACCAGTTGCGCCCGATCCGCATCACCCGCCACTACACCAAGCATGCCGAGGGCTCCGTGCTGGTGGAGTTCGGCGACACCAAGGTGATCTGCACCGTCAGCGCCGAGGCCGGTGTGCCGCGCTTCCTCAAGGGGCAGGGGCAAGGTTGGCTGACTGCCGAGTACGGCATGCTGCCGCGCTCCACCGGTGAGCGTAATCAGCGCGAGGCCAGCCGTGGCAAGCAGGGTGGTCGTACCCTGGAAATCCAGCGTCTGATCGGCCGTTCGCTGCGCGCCGCACTGGACTTGTCCAAGCTCGGCGAGAACACCCTGTACATCGATTGCGATGTGATCCAGGCCGACGGCGGTACCCGCACCGCCTCCATCACCGGCGCCACCGTGGCGCTGATCGATGCCCTAGCAGTGCTGAAGAAGCGCGGCGCGCTCAAGGGCAATCCGCTGAAGCAGATGGTTGCCGCGGTATCCGTGGGCATCTACCAGGGCGTGCCGGTGCTCGATCTCGACTACCTGGAAGACTCCGCTGCCGAGACCGACCTCAACGTGGTGATGACCGATGCCGGCGGCTTCATCGAAGTACAGGGCACCGCCGAGGGCGAGCCGTTCCGCCCCGCGGAGCTGAACGCCATGCTGGAGCTGGCGCAGCAGGGCATGCAGGAACTGTTCGAGTTGCAGCGCGCCGCGCTGGCCGACTGAACCCGAAAGAGGGGTAGACCATGAGCGACGAACTGCAAGCGCGGCCGAGCCAGGAGGCTCGGCAATGGGCGATGTTCTGCCACTACGCGGCCTTCCTCGGCCTGGTCTTTCCCTTCGGCAACCTGCTCGGGCCGTTGATCGTCTGGCAAATCAAGCGTGAGTCCGACCCTTTCGTCGACCGTCAGGGCAAGGAAGCGCTGAACTTCCAGATCACCGTCAGTCTCGCCTTGCTGGTGAGCCTCATGCTCTGCGTGCTGGTGATCGGTTTCCTGCTGCTGGCGCTGGTCAGTGCCGGAGCCTTGGTGCTGACGGTCATCGCCGGCGTCAAGGCGAACGAGGGACGGGACTACCGCTACCCCTTCACCTGGCGGCCGCTCAAGTAGGGTGATGCGCACATGAAAAAGCCGGCTGCGAAGCCGGCTTTTTCATTCCACGCTGGGGCTCAGATGCTCAGGCTCCAGTCGTAGTCGATGATCAGCGGTGCGTGGCTGGAGAAGCGCGGCTGCCGCGGCAGCTTGGCGCTGCGGACGAAACGGCGCAGACCCGGGGTGAGGATCTGGTAGTCGAAACGCCAGCCCAGGTTGAGCAGCTCGGCTTGTTCGCTGTCCGGCCACCAGCTGAACTGGTCGCCCTCGCGATTGACCTCGCGCAGTGCATCGACATAGCCCATGGTGCCGAACACTTCGTCCATCCAGCCGCGCTCGGGCGCGAGGAAGCCGGGCATCTGCTGGCATTCGCGCCAGTTCTTCACATCCAGCTTCTGGTGGGCGAGGTACAGCGACCCGCAATAAATGTACTCACGGCGCTTGCGGCGCTGTTTGTTCAGGTACTGGGCGAAATCGTCCATGAACTTGAACTTCTGGTTCAGGTTCTCATCCCCTTCCTGCCCGCTGGGCAGAAGGATGCTGGCGATACTCACCTTATCGAAATCGGCTTGCAGGTAGCGCCCGTAACGATCGGCCGTCTCGAAACCCAGGCCGCTGATGACAGCCTTGGGTTGCAGACGACTATAGATTGCGACGCCACCCTGACTGGGTACTTCGGCGTCGCAGGCGTACAGGAAGTAGCCATCCAGTTGATAGGACGGGTCATCCAGATCGAAAGCGGAGGCGCGGGTATCCTGCAAGCAGATCACGTCGGCATTCTGGGCTTGTAGCCAACTGAGCAAACCTCGCTCGGCCGCAGCCTGAATACCATTCACGTTCACACTGATGATCCGCATAAATGGCCCCCAAAAACACGTGTGTGTATGATACCCGAGCTCAAACGGTTTAGCTAAATTCATACCGGCCGGTTCTATTCCCATGCAGGCATACCAACGCGATTTCATCCGCTTCGCCATCGAGCGCGGCGTTCTGCGCTTCGGCGAATTCACTCTCAAGTCGGGGCGTACCAGCCCTTACTTCTTCAATGCGGGGCTGTTCAACAGTGGCCTTGCCTTGGCCAAGCTGGGGCGCTTCTATGCTTCGGCGGTGGTCGACAGCGGCATCGATTTCGATGTGCTGTTCGGCCCGGCCTATAAAGGAATTCCGCTGGCAGCCGCTACAGCGGTGGCGCTCGCCGAGCAGCATGGCCGCGATCTGCCCTGGTGCTTCAACCGCAAGGAAGCCAAGGACCACGGCGAGGGCGGAACCCTGGTCGGTGCGCCGCTCAGCGGCCGCGTGCTGATCGTCGACGACGTGATCACCGCGGGCACCGCGATTCGCGAAGTCATGCAGATCATCGATGCCCAGGGCGCCAAGGCGGCTGGCGTATTGATTGCCCTGAACCGCCAGGAGCGCGGCCAGGGAGAGTTGTCGGCGATCCAGGAAGTGGAGCGCGACTTCGGCATGCCGGTGGTCAGCATCGTCTCGCTGGAGCAGGTGCTGGAGTACCTGGCTGGTGACGCCGAGCTCAAGCGCCATCTGCCGGCGGTCGAGGCTTACCGCGCGCAATACGGGATCTGATCCATAACCAGAACAGGGTGTCCGGCATGGCCAGGCAGGGTGCTTTCCGCTTCACAGTGATGTTGGGGGTTCTGGCGCTGGGCCTGCTCGGCGCGGTGTCGGCGCAAGCCGCCAAGCCGGCCGGCGCTCCTGCCTCCAGTGGCGGCGTGGAGATGTACCGTTACGTGGACGACAAGGGCGTGGTCGTGATCGACCGCCTTGGCGTGCCGTCGCAGTACATCGGCAAGGGTTACCAGGTGCTCAACGAGCAGGGACGGGTGATCCGCGTGGTGCCTCCGGCGCCGACCGCGGAGGAGCTGCAGCAGCGCAAGGCTGCTGCCGCACAGGCCAGTTCGGACGCCCAATTGCTGCGTCTGTACACCAGTGTCGAGGACGTCGACCGTGCCCGCGAGCGCAAGATGACCGAACTGGATGGCTTGAGCAGCGTGGCGAAAGGCAACCTGCAATCGCTGAAGACGCAGCAGGCCAACCTGCAGTCGCAGGCCGCCGATCAGGAGCGCGCCGGACGCCAGGTGCCGGACCATATGGTCGACCAGTTGAACAACCTGCGGGACGAGGAGCAGCGGCTGGTGCAAGCCATCGCGCACTACCAGCAATTGCGCGCCCAGGCCAACGCCTCCTTCGATGTCGATCGTGCGCGCCTGCAGCAACTGTTGGGCGCCTCGCACTGAGGCTTTCCGTCACTCTTCCGCCGGGCGCTGTTCGAAGGCTCTGATTCGCTCGCGCAGCCAGGTGGGCAAGGGTTGGCTGCGACCTTGCCCATCCGCATAGACGTAGACCAGCTCTCCCAGGGTCAGCGCCTGGCCGTCGCGCCAGATGGCGATCTGGAAGGTCAGGCTGCTGCGGCCCAGGCGAGCCACCCTGACGCCCAACTCCAGCCAGTCGTCGTAGCGCGCGGGCGCCAGATACTCCAGAGTGCTCTTCACCGCGAACAGGTCGCCACCGTCGCGCAGGAAGTCCGCTGGGTAGCGGATTTCCAGGTGGCGGTAGTACTCGGTCGTGGCGACGTCGGTGTAGGTCAGGTAATTGCCGTTGAAGACGATGCCTTGCGGGTCGACTTCCGACCAGCGCACGCGCAGGCCATGGAAGAAGCTGAAGTCGCTGCGTAGCGGTAGGGCTGACGGCATGGCGGGCTCCGCAGGACTCGGAAAAGGGGCGCCACGGCGCATGGCCGTGGCGCTGAGGCGGGCTCAGTGACGCTTGCGATTGCTGATCAGGGTGCCGACGCCGCTGTCGGTGAAGATTTCCAGCAACACCGCGTTGGGTACGCGGCCATCGATGATGTGGGCGCTGGTCACGCCACCCTGTACCGCTTCCAGGGCGCAACGGATCTTCGGCAGCATGCCGCCGTAGATGGTGCCGTCGGCGATCAGGCTGTCGACCTGCTCGGTGGTCAGGCCGGTGAGCACCTGGCCCTGCTTGTCCATCAGGCCGGCGATGTTGGTCAGCAGCATCAGCTTCTCGGCTTTCAGCGCTTCGGCCACCTTACCGGCCACCAGATCGGCGTTGATGTTGTACGACTCGCCGTTGGCGCCGACGCCGATGGGCGCGATCACCGGGATGAAGTCGCCCTTGACCAGCATGTTGATCAGGCCGACGTTGACCCCGGTGACTTCGCCGACATGGCCGATGTCGATGATTTCCGGCTTGGTCATTTCCGGGGTCTGGCGGGTGACGGTGAGCTTCTTCGCGCGAATCAGCTCGGCGTCCTTGCCGGTCAGGCCGATGGCGCTGCCGCCATGGCGGTTGATCAGGTTGACGATGTCTTTGTTGACCTGGCCGCCGAGGACCATTTCCACCACATCCATGGTCTGCGCGTCGGTGACGCGCATGCCATCGATGAAGTGGCTTTCGATCGACAGGCGCTTGAGCAGGTCGCCGATCTGCGGGCCGCCGCCGTGCACCACCACCGGGTTGATGCCGACCGCTTTCATCAGCACTACGTCGCGAGCGAAGCTGTTTTTCAGCTCGTCGGTCTCCATGGCGTTACCGCCGTACTTGATGACCAACGTCTTGCCGACGAAGCGGCGGATGTAGGGCAGGGCTTCGGCAAGGACGCGGGCTACCTGGGCTGCGTCATCGCGACTCTGGGTCATGGTGCGGGACTCCGGCATCAAAGGGTCAGAAAGGAATGTTCAGGGCGGGGTCGACCGCCTTCAGTTGGGTGCGGAACACGTCCTTGATGCGTTCCAGTTCGGCTTCGGAGTCCGCCTCGAAGCGCAGCACCAGCACCGGTGTGGTGTTGGAGGCGCGCACCAGGCCCCAGCCTTTGGGGTAATCGACGCGCACGCCGTCGAGGGTGGTGAGGTTGGCTTCGCCCCACTGGCCGTCGCGTTGCAGCGCTTCGATCAGGGTGAATTTGTTTTCGTCGGTGACGGTGATGTTGATCTCCGGCGTGGAGATGTCCATCGGGAAGGCGGAGAACATCTGCTCGCTGTCGCGCTTGTCCAGGCTGGCGATTTCCAGCAGGCGGGCAGCGCTGTAGATGCCGTCGTCGAAACCGAACCAGCGTTCCTTGAAGAAGATGTGGCCGCTCATCTCGCCGGCCAGCAGGGCGCCGGTTTCCTTCATTTTCTTCTTGATCAGCGAGTGCCCGGTCTTCCACATCACCGGACGGCCGCCGTAGCCGCTGATCAGCGAGATCAGGCGACGGGTGCATTTGACGTCGAAGATGATGTCGGCGCCCGGATTGCGCGAAACCACATCCTTGGCGAACAGCATCAGCAAGCGGTCCGGGTAGATGATGGTGCCGGCATTGGTCACCACGCCAACGCGATCGCCGTCGCCGTCGAAGGCCAGGCCGAGGTCGGCGCCGGTTTCCTTGACCTTGGCGATCAGGTCTTCCAGGTTTTCCGGCTTGCCCGGGTCCGGGTGGTGGTTGGGGAAGGTGCCGTCGACATCGCAGAACAGCGGGATGACGGTGCAGCCCAGGGCCTCGATCAGTTGCGGAGCGATCACGCCGGCGACGCCGTTGCCGCAGTCCACTACCACTTTCAGCGGCTTGGCCAGGGCGATGTCGTCACGGATCTGCTGGAAGTAGCGCGGCAGGATGTCGACCTGTTGCACGCTGCCGACACCGCTGGCCAGGTCGTTGTTCTCGATGCGCTGGCGCAGGGCCTGGATCTGCTCGTTGGCCAGGGTCTCGCCGGCGACGACGATCTTGAAGCCGTTGTAGTTCGGCGGGTTGTGGCTGCCGGTGAGCATCACCCCGGACTTGCCCTCGAGCACGTTGGCCGCGTAGTACAGCACGGGGGTCGGCACCATGCCGATATCGGTGACCTGGCAACCGCAGTCCAGCAAGCCCTGAATCAGTTGCTGCACCAGTTCCGGGCCGGACAGGCGGCCGTCGCGGCCGACGGAGACGCAGGGTTCGCCGCGGGCCAGGCTCTCGGAGCCGATGGCGCGGCCGACCCAGTAGGCGGTCTCGGCGGTCAGGGTGTCACCAACCACGCCACGGATGTCGTAGGCGCGGAAAATGCTGGCGGGCAGTTGCGGGGCTTTAGGCGTGCTCATAGCGGGGCTTTGCTCCAATCCCAGGAGGTCCTGGTCTTCATCAAGAATGTCGATATCCAGAATGTCGGTGTTCTGGAACAGCGGATCGACCAACGGCGGTTCATTGGCTGCCGGCGTGCCGGCCTTGGCTGCGACCGGAGCCGCAGGGGAGGGGGTGGCGGTGCTGGCAGGGCTGGGTGATTCGGTCTTGCGCCGCGACTGGCGAACCAGCGCATGGGCCAGCGGCTGCAGTGCTGAAAGACTCAGTTCGGGTGCTTTGGCAATGCGTTGGCCGCCGAGTTCCTGAAGAAGCTGGCCGAGTGCCTGCGCGTCTTGTCGCAGACGACGCTGCTGGGTGCCTTGGATCAGGTAGACGCCGAGCAGGCCGCCGGCAAGGGCCAGCAGCGCGGCGAGTCCGAGCAGAGGCGGCGAATAGAGCTGTGCGTCGAGGGTCGGGCCGGGCGTGAAGCTGAGTTTCCAGTTCGGGTTGCCGCTGTTGAGCGCAAGCGGCATCGCCGCGCCGCTATCGGCCTGGCCGCGTTGCAGCAGGGTTTGCGCCGGAGCGTTGCCGAACTGCTGGGCGAGCAGCAGCTGACCGACATCCGTTGGTATGTTCGGCAATGCGCTGAGCAGGCGCTGCAGGTCGAGCACCAGCAGCAGGCTGCCCTGGATAGCGTTGTTCTGGTCCTTCAGCGCGGTGGCGCTGTACACCAGCCAGCGCTGACCTACCTTGTAGGCTTCGGGGGCGGCGTTCTGCCCGTTTTCAACGCGGTGCAGCATATCCATCACCGCGTAGTTCAGCGGGCCGGGGCGTTGATTGTCCTGGCTGGCCTGGCCGCTGGCGATCAGGTGGACGTCCACCAGGCCGTCCAGGTGCCAGTGCGCCAGGGCATATTCCAGATTCTGCGTGCGCGCCGGATCGTTCAGGGCCGGCAGCAACTCCGGGTTGCTGGCCATGGCGCGGCTATCTGCGGCGAATTCGGCCAGCGCCTGGCGTAGCGCGCTCGCCTGGCTGTCCGCCCAGGCACTGGCAAGCTGCTGGCGATGCGTCTGCTCCGCGGTACCGAACAGGCTGAGCCAGAGCAGCGCGCCGGCGGCCGCCACGCCGATCACGACGGCGCCGAAAGCCGGCAGCAGCGATTTCATATCAGGCTTGGCCTGTGTGTCGGGGGCTTTGGTCGGTGCGACCACCTCCGGCAATGCAGCCGTGTCCTTGGCGGTGCGTTGGAAAAGTTTCATACAACGTCTCCTCGGCGATTCATCCCGGAAAGAGGGTCAATGGCTGCCTGAGTGCCCGAAACCACCCGCGCCACGTTGGCTTTCATCGAAGCTGTCGACCAGTTCGAAATGTGCTTGCACGACCGGCACCAGCACCAACTGCGCGATGCGCTCGCCGACGGCGATGGTGAAGGGGGTCTGGCCGCGGTTCCAGCAGGACACCATGAGCTCGCCCTGATAGTCCGAGTCGATCAAGCCCACCAGGTTGCCCAGCACCACGCCATGCTTGTGGCCGAGGCCCGAGCGCGGCAGGACCAGCGCGGCGAGACCCGGGTCGGCGATATAGATGGACAGGCCGGTGGGAATCAGCAGGGTCTGGCCGGGTTCGAGAACGCTGTCTTCCTTGAGCATCGCGCGCAAGTCGAGGCCGGCGGAGCCGGGCGTGGCGTAATGCGGCAGGGGGAATTCGGCGCCCAGGCGCGGATCGAGAATCTTGGCTTGCAGGGAATGCATCGTGCTCTCAGTGCTGTTTCAGGCGGTCGGCGATGAAGGCGATCAGCTGCCGGGCGATCTTGCCCTTGCTGGTCTGGGCGAAAGCGGTTTCGCCCAGTTCGCGGTCGATCACGGTGATCGCGTTTTCTTCGCTGTTGAATCCGATCGAGGGGTTGGCCACGTCATTGGCCACGATCAGGTCGAGGTTCTTGTCTTTCAGCTTGCGCGAGGCGTATTCCAGCAGGTTTTCCGTCTCGGCGGCGAAACCGACACTGAACGGCCGGTCGCTGCGCTGTGCCAGGGTGGCGAGGATATCCGGGTTGCGCACCAGTTGCAGGAGAAGGCCGTCACCCTTGGTCGGGTCTTTCTTCAGTTTCTGCGCAGCGACCACTTCCGGGCGGTAATCGGCAACCGCCGCCGCGGCGATCAGCAGATCGGCGGGCATCGCCGCTTCACAGGCGGCGAGCATGTCACGGGCGCTGACCACGTCGACACGCGTCACCCGGTCGGGGGTCGGCAGATACACCGGGCCGGTCACCAGGGTCACGCGGGCGCCGGCTTCGGCAGCCGCCTCGGCCAGGGCGAAGCCCATCTTTCCGGAGCTGTGGTTGGTGATGTAGCGCACCGGGTCGATGTTTTCCTGGGTCGGCCCGGCAGTGATCAGTACGTGCTGGCCGGTCAGGGCCTGGAGCTGGAAGCTGTCGGCCGCGCGTTGGGCCAATTCGTCCGCCTCCAGCATGCGCCCCGGCCCGACGTCGCCGCAGGCCTGGCTGCCGGCGGCGGGGCCGAAGAAGTGCAGGCCGCGCCCGCGCAGTGATTCGACGTTGGCCTGGGTGGCCGGGTCGCGCCACATGGCCTGGTTCATTGCCGGGGCCAGGGCGACTTGGGCGTCAGTGGCCAGCACCAAGGTGGTCAGCAGATCGTTGGCCAGGCCCTGGGCCAGGCGCGCCATGAGATCGGCGGTTGCCGGGGCGATCAACACCAGGTCGGCCCAGCGGGCCAGCTCGATATGCCCCATGGCCGCTTCGGCGGCGGGGTCGAGCAGGTCGAGGTGCACCGGGTGGCCGGAGAGCGCTTGCAAGGTCAGCGGGGTGATGAACTCACGGCCGCCCTGGGTCATCACGACACGCACCTCGGCGCCCTGGTCGCGCAGGCGGCGAACCAGCTCGGCGCTCTTGTAGGCGGCGATACCGCCACCCACGCCCAGAACGATGCGTTTTCGATACAGCCGCTGCATAGGCCAGCCTTATTTCGGAATAGGACGACGCGCATTTAGGCTGGAAACGCCTCCCCAGGCCTCCAGACGCGCGAAAAGGAGGGGCTAAGATAGCACAGCGCCCGCGGTGGAACAGCGGGCTGGCTCGGACAGGGAGGTTCCATGAGCATTCGAAATTGGCCAGCCGCGGAGCGTCCGCGGGAAAAACTTCTCGACAATGGCGCCGGCAGCCTCAGCGACGCCGAACTGCTGGCGATTTTCCTGCGTACTGGCGTCGCGGGGTGCAGCGCGGTTGAGCTGGCGCGGCGTCTGCTCGGCGAGTTCGGCAGCCTGCGTGCGCTGCTGGAGGCCGATCTACCTTCGTTCAGCAGCCATCTCGGGCTGGGTTCTGCAAAGTACGCGCAACTGCAGGCGGTCCTGGAAATGGCTCGTCGCCACCTAGCCGAACAGTTGCGCCGGGACTCCGCGCTGGAGAGCCCGCAAGCGGTGCGCGACTTTCTCAAGTCGCGGCTGCGCCATGAGGCCCACGAAGTCTTCGCCTGTTTGTTCCTCGACAGCCGCCACCGCGCGCTGGCCTTCGAGGTGCTGTTTCATGGCTCCATCGATGGCGCCAGCGTCTATCCGCGGCAAGTGGTCAAGCGCGCCCTGGCGCACAACGCTGCCGCGATGATTCTCGCCCACAATCACCCCTCCGGCATTCCCGAGCCCAGCCAGGCTGATCGTCTGCTGACCGCGCGGCTCAAGGAGGCGCTGGCCTTGGTCGATGTGCGCGTGCTCGACCATTTCGTTGTCGGCGACGGCGATCCGTTGTCGATGGCCGAGCTGGGTTGGATGTAGCGCTTCAGGCCGCAGCGCCGGGCCGGGCGGCATCCGGGGTCATAGCCTGACCCCGGAAAAATCCTGGCGACCGAAGGGGTTCACCTGGTAGCCCTGGACTTCCTTGCGCAACAGCACCGAGGCCGTGGGATGCGCGAGCGGCAGCCACAGGGCCTGGTCGCGGATTATCTGCTGGGCATCGCGGTACAACGCGCTGCGCTTGTCTTGCTCGCTCAGTGTCTTGCCCTGGCTGATCAGGCTGTCCAGCCGAGGGTCGCAGTAGCGCGCGAAGTTCAGCCCCGACTTCACGCTGGCGCAGGAGAATTGCGGGGTGAGGAAGTTGTCCGGGTCGCCGTTGTCACCGGCCCAGCCCATGAACAGCAGGTCGTGCTCGCCATTCTTGGCGCGGCGGATCAACTCGCCCCACTCGATCACCCGGATCTCCGCCTGGATACCCACCTTGGCCAGGTCGGCCTGCAGCAGTTGCGCGCCGAGGCTGGGGTTCGGGTTGAGCAGGCTGCCAGAGGGGCGCGCCCAGATGGTGGTCTTGAAACCGTCCGGCAGGCCGGCTTCGGCGAGCAGTGCCTTGGCCTTGGCTGGGTCGTAGGGATAGCCGGGAAGGTCCTTGGCGAAGCTCCAGGTATTCGGCGGGTAGATGCCCTCGGCAGCGCTGGCGCTCCCTTCGAATACCGACTTGAGGTAGGTCTGGCGATCGAAGGCCAGATTGATCGCCTGGCGCACCTTGGTGTTGTCCAGGGGTGGGTGCTGGCTGTTGAGGGCGACGAAGGCGGTCATGAATGCCGGCGTCTGCTCCACCTTCAGGGTCGGGTCCTGGCGCGCGGCCTCGACATCCAGGGGCTTGGGCGACAAGGCGATCTGACACTCGCCGTGCTTCAGGCGCTGCAGGCGAACATTGGCATCCGGCGTAATGGCGAACAGCAGGTTGTCCACCGACGGTTTGCCGCCGAAATACTCCGGGTTGGCTGCGTAGCGGATCGCCGCGTCCTTCTGGAAGCGCTTGAAGATGAAGGGGCCGCTGCCGATCGGCTGGCTATTGAGCTTCTCCGGGGTGCCGGCCTTCATCAGTTGCTCGGCATATTCGGCGGAATAGATGGAAGCGAAGCCCATGCTGAGCATGGCCAGGAAGGTCGCGTCCGGATGGTTGAGGGTAAAGCGCACCTGGTGCCCATCGAGCTTTTCCAGGCGCTTGATCAGGCTCGGCAGTTGCAGTGACTGAGCATGCGGGAAACCGTTCTGCGCCACCTTGTGCCAGGGGTTGGCCGGGTCGAGCATGCGCTGGAAGCTGAACAGCACATCGTCGGCATCCAGCGGGCGGCTGGGTGTGAAGTAGTCGGTGCGGTGGAACTTCACGTCTTCGCGGAGCTGGAAGTCGTAGCTGAGGCCGTCCGCGGAAATCGTCCACTGCCGGGCCAGGCTCGGCACCACCTTGCCCTGCGCCGGATCGAACTCCACCAGACGGTTCATCAACACGTCCGCCGAGGCGTTGGTGGTGGTCAGCGAATTGAACTGCACGACATCGAAACCATCCGGGCTGGCTTCGGTGCAGACGCTGAGATTGGCGGCACTGGCCAGGGCGGGAGCGAGCAGCAGGACGAGAGAGGCGAGACGCATGACGGACTCCAGTGGGGGTGGGAAAATGCCCTTCCTGAGGGGTGGGCGCAGTCATGCAAGGCCGTTGTCGGCCTTGAACCGGCTACCCTAGACCATGCATCCGGAGGCGACAACGGGGAAAGGCGACGAATGGCGCCGCCCCGCAGCCGCGCCCGCGTGGGCTCCGGGGTAGGCAAGCCTCTCCAACCCTTGCGGCACTAAACGGCTTTCTGATATAAAGCTGCGCTCTTTTCTGGGGCCCTGCTCTTCTTGTCAGTGTTCATCTGACAGTGCGGCAGGTAAGACCCTGGTGAAACTGAGAATCCAACGAGTTAAAGCAGCCAACCCATGCCGGGTTTGGCATGTGGTTTATAGAGGGCTGAGCCATGTCGAGAGTTTGCCAAGTGACCGGTAAGGGTCCGGTTACCGGGAACAACATTTCCCACGCACACAACAAAACCCGTCGCCGTTTCCTGCCGAACCTGCAGCATCACCGTTTCTGGGTCGAGTCCGAGAAGCGTTTCGTGCGTCTGCGCGTTTCCGCTAAAGGCATGCGTATCATCGACAAGCGTGGCATCGAGGCCGTTCTGAACGACCTGCGTGCCCGCGGCGAAAAATTCTAAGGAGCCGAATCATGCGTGAACTCATCCGTCTGGTGTCCAGCGCCGGTACCGGCCACTTCTACACCACCGACAAGAACAAGCGCACCAAGCCTGAGAAGATCGAGATCAAGAAATACGATCCGGTCGTTCGCAAGCACGTGATCTACAAGGAAGCCAAGATCAAGTAATTGATCCGGCCCTTGCGAAAAAACCCGCCCTCTGGCGGGTTTTTTCATGCCCGCGAAAAACTCACGAGCGGCCTGGTGTCAGCGCGCTGCGCTCCCCGCTGACTGAGCCATGCCCACGCTTCGCGCACCTGCAAGCGAGCATCGCGCTGGGATGGCGACGGCCATGAAAAAGCCCGCCGGCTGGCGGGCTTTTTCCGTTGCCGCGGGCCTCAGGCCTTCTGCTCGAAGATCACATAGACCTTGCGGCAGGGCTCCAGGACTTCCCAGGTGCCCTGGAAGCCGGCCGGAATGACGAAGCGGTCGCCGGCTCGCACGGTCTTGGCGCCACCCGCCGCATCGCGGATCACCGACACGCCCTGGAGTATTTCGCAGTACTCGTGCTCGGTGTAGCTGACCTTCCATTGACCGACGGCGCCTTCCCAGATGCCGACGTTGAACTGGCCGCAAGGGCTGCCGTAGTGGTTGCGCACGCTTTGCGCCGGATCGCCCGCGAGAATCTTCTCGGGAGCCGGGCGATAGTGCTCCGGTGCGGTCCCGGCCTGGGCGAAGTCGACGATCTGCTCGATATTCATGCTGACTCTCGTTTCTTGTGGATTGTTCGAGTGCTCGCGCGACCCTGGCTCCGGGCGTACGGCAAGGCTGCCGTTGGTCGGCAGGCACGGGGCGGGAAGCGGGATTGGCCGAGTCTATGTTTAATAAAACGAACGTGACAAGGCGTTTTGGCGGCAAAGTGTCAAAAATATTGAAAATTCGACGATCCCGGTTTAGGGTGGCGAACAGCGTGGCCCTCGCGCCGCCTTGCAGAATTTTTGACAGCGCGCCCGTCTTCTGGGCGCCAAGACTTCGATAAGTACATTAATAAGAGGACAAGTTGTCATGAGTACCCTCACTCGCGCCGACTGGGAAGCTCGCGCCCAGAACCTGAAGATCGAAGGCCGCGCCTTCATCCAGGGCGAATACGTCGACGCCGCCTCCGGCCAGACCTTCGACTGCATCAGCCCGGTGGACGGCCGCTTCCTGGCCAAGGTCGCCAGTTGCGATGCCGCCGACGCCGAGCGCGCCGTGCAGGTTGCCCGTGCCACCTTCGACTCCGGTGTCTGGTCGCGCCTGGCGCCGGCCAAGCGCAAGAAAGTCATGATCCGTTTCTCCGAGCTGATGCTCGAGCACGCCGAAGAACTGGCCCTGCTGGAAACCCTGGACATGGGCAAGCCGATCGGTGACTCGCTGAGCATCGACGTCAACAGCGCCGCCAACAGCATCCGCTGGAGCGGCGAGGCGATCGACAAGGTCTACGACGAAGTCGCCGCCACCCCGCATAACGAGCTGGGCCTGGTTACCCGCGAGCCGGTTGGTGTGGTCGCCGCCATCGTGCCGTGGAACTTCCCGCTGCTGATGTCCTGCTGGAAGCTCGGTCCGGCACTGGCCACCGGCAACTCGGTGATCCTCAAGCCCTCCGAGAAGTCGCCGCTGACCGCCATCCGCGTCGCCCAACTGGCGGTCGAGGCCGGCCTTCCGAAAGGTGTACTGAACATCCTGCCGGGCTTCGGCCACACCGTGGGCAAGGCCCTGGCCCTGCACATGGACGTCGACACCCTGGTGTTCACCGGCTCGACCAAGATCGCCAAGCAACTGATGGTCTACGCCGGCGAATCGAACATGAAGCGCGTCTGGCTGGAAGCCGGTGGCAAGAGCCCGAACATCGTCTTCGCCGACGCCCCGGACCTGAAGGCCGCCGCCGAATCCGCCGCCGCCGCCATCGCCTTCAACCAGGGCGAAGTCTGCACCGCCGGTTCGCGCCTGCTGGTGGAGAAATCGATCAAGGCCGAGTTCCTGCCGCTGGTGGTCGAAGCGATCAAGGCCTGGAAACCGGGCAACCCGCTGGACCCGGCAACCACCGTTGGCGCGCTGGTCGACACCACCCAGATGAACAACGTGCTGAGCTACATCCAGGCCGGCCATGACGACGGCGCCAAGCTGGTCGCCGGCGGCAAGCGCGTACTGGAAGAGACCGGCGGCACCTACGTCGAGCCGACCATCTTCGACGGGGTGAGCAACGCCATGCGTATCGCCCGTGAAGAGATCTTCGGCCCGGTGCTCTCGGTGATCGAGTTCGAGGACGCCGAGGAAGCCGTGCGCATCGCCAACGACACCCCCTACGGCCTGGCGGCCGCGGTGTGGACCAGCAACCTGTCCAAGGCACACCTGGTCGGCAAGGCCCTGCGCGCCGGCAGCGTGTGGATCAACCAGTACGACGGTGGCGACATGACCGCGCCGTTCGGCGGCTTCAAGCAGTCGGGCAACGGCCGTGACAAGTCGCTGCACGCCTTCGACAAGTACACCGAGCTGAAGGCCACCTGGATCAAGCTGTAAGTCTCGCTCGGCGGGGCTGCGTGTCGGCCATGCCGGGATGAGATCGGAGTCGGTCTGCTCATTGACAGACCTGCGCTGCGCGTCCGAATCCGATCTCGTCCTGCCTGACGCTCGCTCGTTCCCTCCGTAGCGGACTCCTCAGCTCAGGCTGCACAAGGTCGGCTCTGTATCCAGGGCCGGCTCTGCTGAAGAGCCATACCTGCGGCCGGGTTTCCCTGTTCGGGAGCCCGGCCGTTTTGCATTGCGCGCCGGGTTCATCGATGGACCCGGAGCGCGCTCCGGATGGAACGGGAGAACGACAATGCGTTGGGGAGCCTATTTCGCTGTCTGCCTATCGGTCATCAGCATCGGCCTGGCCCTTGGCCTGACCATGCCGCTGGTGTCCTTGCGCCTGGAAGGGTGGGGGTACGGCAGTTTCGCCATCGGCGTGATGGCGGCGACGCCGGCGGTTGGTGTACTGCTCGGCGCCAGTCTTGCCGGGCGTCTCGCCGCGCGCATCGGCACGCCGCGGTTGATGCGTTTCTGCCTGCTCAGCGGGGCTTTCTCCATTGGCGTGCTGGCTCTGCTGCAGAGTTACCCGGTGTGGTTGCTGCTGCGCCTGCTGATCGGCGTGCAACTGACCGTGGTGTTCATCCTGGGCGAGAGCTGGATCAATCAGTTGGCGGTGGAGAAGTGGCGGGGCCGCCTGGTGGCGCTGTATGGCACCGGCTATGCCCTCAGCCAGTTGTCCGGCCCGGTGTTGCTGACCTTCATCGGCACTGCCGACGACCGCGGCTTCTGGATCGGCGTCGGCCTGCTGGTGGCCGGTTCGCTGCTGCTCCTGGGGCGTGGCGGTGCGCCCAGGGTCGATCCGCACAGCACGTCGGGCCGCGGGTTGCTGGCTTTCTGCGGCAAGCTGCCGGCGATCGCCTGGGCGGTGGTGCTGTTCGCCGGTTTCGAGGCGATGATCCTGACGCTGCTGCCGGTCTATGGGGTGCGCCAGGGCTTCAGTCAGGCGTTGGCGCTGACCATGGTCACCACCGTGGTGGTCGGCGATGCCTTGTTGCAGTTGCCGATCGGCTGGTTGGCCGACCGGGTGTCGCGCGAGTCGCTGTTCAAGGGCTGTGGCAGCGTCCTGCTGCTGAGTAGCCTGGGCATCCCGGCGCTCCTGCATGGCCCGCTGATCTGGCCGCTGCTGGTGTTGTTCGGTGCCAGCGCCGGGGGGCTGTTCACCCTGGCGCTGATCCTGATCGGCGAGCGCTATCGCGACGACGCCCTGGTTCGCGCCAATGCCCATATCGCCCAGTTGTGGGGCGTTGGTTGCCTGATCGGGCCGCTGTCCACCGGCGCGGTGAGCCAGTGGATCAGCGGTCACGCCCTGCCAATGATGATGGCCGCCGGCGCCTTTGGCTTCGTGGTGTTGCTGTGGCGCAAAGGGCTGCCACCAGTGGAGACGAGTGGGCTCGAAGCCAGGAGCTGATGGGCGTGCGCCGATGCGGTCAGAGCATTTTCTCCAGGCCGATGGCGCCAGCGGCCCAGGCGCTGAAGCGCCGCCACAGGCTGCCCGGCTCATGGCGCAGGACATGCACGTGACCGTTGCGCTCGTCGGTCCAGAACAGCCGCGGCTGGCTGCCGCTGTGGTCGATGCGCACCTGGTAGCTGACGCTCGGTGACATCCCGGCCAGGGCCAGCTTGCGGGCCTGCATGGCCAGCTCTGGGCTGTCGACGATGACGCCGACCTCGGTGTTCCAGAGGATCGAGCGCGGGTCGAAGTTGAACGAGCCGACGAACACCTGGCGCTGATCGAAGATGATCGCCTTGCTGTGCAGGCTGGCGCTGCTGGAGCCGCGCACCATCCAGGGCGCGCCGGCCAGGCGCTGGTCCGGTTGGGCGCGCAGTTCATAGAGCTTCACGCCGTGCTCCAGCAGGACCATGCGGTAGGGCGCATAGCCGGCGTGTACGGCCGGCACGTCGGTGGCCTCCAGTGAGTTGGTCAGCAGGCGCACGCTGACCCCCTTCCGGGTGCGCTCGGTCAGGTAGTCGACGCCGGAGCTGGTCGGTACGAAATAGGCGGAGACCAGGATCAGTTCCTGCGAGACCTGGTTGAACAGCGGCGCCAGTTGGCTGCTCAGTTGCTGCTGCGGTTTGGCTTCGCCGCCGTCGAGCACCTTCAGCGGATTGTCCCAGACCGCCCGGCCGGGCGCCCAGACCAGGTCGTCCAGCCAGGTCGAGAGGTTCGAGGTCAGGCTGCGCTGGCGCAGCCTCTCAAGGTAGGCCGAGTGACGTACCTTGCTTTTCTCCAGGTAGTGCTCCAGGCGCCGGCGTGCGCGCGCCAGTTCGTCGGCATCGGGTGCGTCCCACAGATAGTCCTGGATCGGCCGGCTGATGGTGCTGTTCCAGTACTGGTCGAAGCTCTGCCCCAGTTCGTGGGCCACCGGGCCGGCGCTGAGCAGGTCGAGGTCGCGGAAGTTCATCGCGGCATTGGCGCCGAAGTATTCGTCGCCGAGATTGCGCCCGCCGACGATGGCCACGCTGTCATCGGCCAGCCACAGTTTGTTGTGCATGCGCCGGTGCTGTTCGGCGAGGTTGAACAGGCGCCCGAGGTTGCGCGTGATGCCGGTGCTGCGGCCCAGGTGCAGCGGATTGAACAGGCGCACCTGAATGTTCGGGTGGGCGGCGAGGGTGCCGATCTCGTAGTCCCAGCCGTCGCTGCTGGTGTCGTCGATCAGCACGCGCACACGCACGCCACGGTCGGCGGCACGCAGCAGTTCGCGGACCAGGGCGCGGGTGGTGATGCCGTCGTGGACGATGTAGTACTGGATATCCAGGCTGCGCTGGGCGGCGCGGATCAACTCGGCGCGGGCGAGGAAGGCGTCGCTGCTCGACGGCAGCAGGCGGAAGCCCGAGGCGCCTGAGTGCGCCATCGTCAGTTGTTGCACGGCATCGCCCAACGGCGTGCCGCGCGCCGGCAAGGCGTGCGAGGGGGTGGGCATGGGCGCGCTGGCGCAGCCGCCGAGCAGCAGCAGCGCCAGCAGGAGCAGGCGTGGTAGCAAGCAAAAGTCTCCGACGCATCCGCCTGGGCGGAAATGCGCAGATTCTACCCGCTGAGTGCCTCTTTGAAGCGATACCAGGCCATGCCCAGGGCGAGCAGCGGCGAACGCAGCAACTTGCCGCCGGGGAAGGTGATGTGCGGCACCTTGGCGAACAACTCGAAGCCTTGGCTGTGCTGGCCGGCGATGGCCTCGGCGAGCAGCTTGCCGGCCAGGTGGGTGGCGTTCACCCCGTGGCCGGAATAGGCCTGGGCGTAGTACACGTTGGGCTGGTCGGACAGGCGGCCGATCTGCGGCAGACGGTTGGCGCCGATGCCGATCATGCCGCCCCACTGGTAGTCGATGCGCACATCGGCCAGGTGCGGGAATACCTTGAGCATCTTCGGCCGCATGTAGGCGGCGATGTCCGCCGGATCGCGTCCGGAATAGTGGCAGGCGCCGCCGAACAGCAGGCGCCGGTCGGCGGAGAGTCGGTAATAATCCAGCGCCACGCGCTGGTCGCAGACCGCCATGTTCTGCGGCAGCAGCTCGTGGGCCAGCTTCTCCGGCAGCGGTTCGGTGGCGATCACATAGCTGCCGGCTGGCAGCACCTTGCCGTCCAGATAGTTGTTCAGGCCGTTCTGGTAGGCGTTGCAGCCGATCACCAAAGTCTTGGCGCGCACGCTGCCCTTGGCGGTGCGTACGCGCACCTCGACGCCGTAGTCGATGGCGGTGACCCGCGAGTCTTCGAACAGGCGCACGCCCAGGCTTTGTGCCGCGGCGGCTTCGCCCAGGGCGAGGTTGAGCGGGTGTAGATGGCCGGAACCCATGTCGACCAGGCCGCCGACATAGCAGTCGGCGCCAACGATGCTGCGCATCTGCGCCTTGTCGATCAGGCGCAGTTCATGGGCATAGCCGAGGCGCTTGAGTTCTTCGTAGTCCTCGCGAAAGCCCTCGATGTCCGAAGCCTTGTTGGCCAGATCGCAGTAGCCCCAGGTGAGGTCGCAGTCGATGGCGTATTTTTCGACGCGCTGGCGGACGATTTCCACCGCCTCAAGGCCCATCAGCTTGAGCTGGCGCACGCCGTCCTTGCCGATCACCGATTCGAACTGCTCGACGCCATGGCCGACGCCGCGGATCAGTTGGCCGCCGTTGCGCCCGCTGGCGCCCCAGGCGATCTTGTGGGCCTCCAGCAGCACCACGGAAAAGCCGCGTTCGGCCAGTTCGATCGCCGTGTTCAACCCGGAAAAGCCGCCGCCGATGATGCACACGTCCGCCTGTTCCTCGCCGGCCAGGGGAGGGCACTCGATGCGTCGGCTGACGGTCGCGGCGTAATAGGACGGGGCGTGCAGGTCGGTGTGCACCGGGAGGCGAACGCGGGCGTTCATGTGCGATATCCTGATTGGCGTGTTGTTAAAATTTGACACAGGATAAACGCCGTTTTCCCGCCCCGCCAAGGGGGGATTCAGGAAAAGCCCGGCAAAATGTTGCGATCAGTCGGGAATAGGCAAGGTCAGGCTTTCCTTGACCTCTTCCATGACGATGTAGCTCTTCGACTCGCGCACGTGTGGCAGCTTGAGCAGGATGTCGCCGAGCAGCTTGCGGTAAGACGCCATTTCCGAGATGCGTGCCTTCACCAGGTAGTCGAAGTGGCCGGACACCAGATGGCATTCCAGGACATGCGGCAGCTTGAGTACGGCGCGGCGGAAGTCCTCGAAGGTATCGCCCGATTTGTAGTCCAGGCTGATCTCGACGAATACCAGCAGGCTAGCCTTGAGGTATTGCGGGTTCAGGCGGGCGTTGTAGCCCATGATGATCCCTTCGCGCTCCAGGCGCCGCACGCGCTCGGTGCAGGGAGTGGTGGACAGGCCGACGCGCTCGCCCAGTTCGGTGAAGGAGATACGCCCTTCTTCCTGGAGGATGCGCAGGATATTGCGGTCGATCTTGTCCAGTTCGCGGCGGCTTTGGTGCTGAGTTCTCATGAGCGCTGGCTCTGGCGGAGTTCAGATGATTGGGGATTGTCGCCAAATATAGTCGTTAAGCCAGTGAATATCACTGGGACTTGATCTTCCCGGCGCCGCTCGCCAGCCTTGGATGCGCTGCGCCGGCCGGGAGCCCCGGCTCGCACACCTGGCCACTGGAGTTCGGCATGTCGCTACCCCGCGCGCGGACACTGCTTCTGCTGCTCGTGTTGATCCTCGCATCGCTCGGCGTCGGGCTCTGGCTGGGTGCTCAGCGCCTGCTCGCCAGCCAAGGCATCAGCCTGACCCAATGGCAGGGTTTGCACCTTTCCTGGCAGGGGTTTTCCCTGGATCACCTGGCACTGCAGCGCCAAGTAGCTGGCGGCGGTCGCCTCGACGCCAGTGCCCAGTCACTGCGCCTGGGCTGGCCAGGGCGCGCCGAGGGCCGCTGGCGGCTGAGCGAGCTGTCGGTCAGCGATCTGACGCTACAGTTCTGGTCCGCGCCGGAGGCTGAGGCTGAGGCTGAGGCGACCGCGCTGCCCGCTCCTGAACGCGTGAGCCGCTGGCTGGCCTGGCTGCCCGGACACCTGGCGCTCGACCATCTGTCCCTTGAACTGCCCTGTGCCAGGGCTCAGCGTTGCACCCTGAACGGCAGCCTGCAGTGGACTCAGTTGCCCGGAAATGCAGGGGGGCTGAGCGCCGAGTTGCGCCAGGGCGGCCGGCAGTTGGGCGTGAATGGCGTCCTGCGGCCGGAGAACGCAGCCTGGCAGCTGAATCTCGATTCGTCCCTCGATGGCCAGCGCCTGGCCACGCTCGACGCCGCCTGGGAGCCGGCTACCCGACACTGGAGCGGCACGCTGGCGACACCGGGCGTGCCGCCGTTGGAAGCGATTCGCAACTGGCTATCAATGTGGTTGCCGGCGCCGATCCTGCCGATGTCGCTCCCCGAGGCCGGGCGTTTTCGCCTCGCCTGGGACACATCGCTGGCCGGCGACAGTCCCTGGCCCGACTGGGCCGGTGTGCAGGGCGCGCGTGGCAGTGCCGAGCTGGTCATGCAGTTGCCGGAGCCCTGGCCGGTGCCCGGGGTGGGCAGCTTGCAGGGCGACTTGCAGGTGGCCGCCTCCGCCGCGCAGGCCGGCTGGCAACCCACGCTGCTCAGTGGCGATCTGCGCCTGACCGATCTGTATGGCGACTGGTTGCAGCGGCTGCCGGTGGGCTTGCGTCCGGCGCTGCTGACGTTGCGCCTGGACCCTGGCGTGGACGATGAGGCAGGTAGCGTTCGACTCGATCTGCACGCTGCCGGTGCCGCCGATATGCGCGTGCAGGGGCGTTTGAGCCTGGCCGAACTCAGCTCCCTCGACCTGCACTGGCGCGATGGCCGCCTGCGGGGCCAGGTGCCGCATCTGGAGCTGCCGGGGCTGCGCGTGGACGATGCCCGCTTCGACCTGCCCTTCGACGGCCATCTGGATCGCCAGGGAGCGAGCCTGTCCATCGCCGCAGGCGCCAAGCTGCAGGCCGGTGAGCTGAAGGGGCCGCAAGCGCTGCGAGCCGGCAAACTGAGTGCCGTCTTCGGCAAGGGCACCCTGCAGGCGGGCTACGCGGCCGCCCAGCCGTTCAGCCTGAACGTCGACGGTCCGCTGCAACTGGCGGTGGGCGAGTTGCGCCAGGCGCATCTGCACCCGCTGGCCTGGAACTATCAGGGCCAGGTCAGCGCCAGCCTGACGCGGCTGCACCTGCAGGGTCGCTTGCAGAACAGCGCGGCTCTGCTCGCCGAGGTCGACCTGCAGCGCGCGGACGATGGCGCGCTGAGCCTGGCGGCGCAGTTGCCGGAGATTCAGCTGGCCGGCGCGAATCCATGGGCCGCCACGCTGGCCGACTGGCCCGAATTGCTCAGCCTCGACAGCGGCCGCCTGAGTGGCCGGCTCGACTGGAAACTGCCGGCGCGGGGGCAAGCGCAGAGCCTCGACCAGGCGTTGGAGTGTCACGCCCTGGCAGGCATCTACGACCGCAGCGAGGTGCATGGCTTGGATGCCCACATGCAGGCGCTGCTGCGCGGTGCGGCGCTCAGCCTGCAGTTGCCGCAGTTGCGCGTCGAGCAGTTGAACCCGGGGGTGTCGCTCGGCCCGCTGCAATTCCAGGGCAGCTATGCCACGACCCTGGGCGCGTTGCTGAGTGGGCGTGTGGAGTGGCAGCAGGCGGAATTGCAGCTGTTCGGCGGTCGCACCTGGCTGGCGCCGGGCGGACTCGACCTGGCGGCGAGCAGTCCGCCTCAGGTCCTGCATCTGCAAGGTCTTTCCCTGGAAGAAATACTCAAGGCCTATCCGGCCGAGGGCCTGGCCGGCAGCGGTGTGCTCGACGGCGAACTGCCCGTGCAGTTCGTCAATGGCAGCCTGCGCATCCAGGGTGGCCAGGTGGCGGCGCGGCAGCCGGGCATCCTGCAGTTCCGCTCGGAGAAGGTCCGCGCCCTCGGCCAGAGCAATCCGGCCATGCAACTGGTTGCCAGTACCCTCGACGATTTCCATTACGAGCGCCTGTCCAGCACGGTGGATTATGCTGAGGGCGGCCGTTTGCTGCTCGGCTTCAGCCTGAGTGGCCGCAATCCTGCGCTGGAGCAGGGGCGGCCGATCAACCTCAACGTCAACCTGGAGGAGAATGTGCCGGCCCTGCTGACCAGTCTGCAATTGAGCGACCGGGTCAGCGAAACCATCCGCAAGCGCGTGCAGGAACGTCTGCGCAACCGCCCGCCCGCCGCGCCATGACCGCAAGGAGAACCCGCATGCGCCTGTGCGCTGTATTCGCCGTCCTGGCTCTGCTCGGTCTTTGCCAGGGCTGTACGCCGACGGTCCAGTTAGCGGCCCCCAAGGAGCCGATCAACATCAACTTGAACGTGAAGATCGAGCACGACATCTACATCAGGGTCGACAAGGCCCTGGACGGCATCATCAACAAGAACAGCGGTCTGTTCTGAGGAGCTCTTTCATGACACTGCGCAGCAAACTCGGCGTCGCGCTGCTGGCCCTCTGCGTCAGCCTGCCGGCCCTGGCGATGAACCTGGAACAGGCCATGGCCGCCCTTGGCGCGGCCAAGGCGCAAGGCCTGGTCGGTGAGCAGCCCAACGGCTACCTCGGTGTGGTCGGTAATGGCGGCCAGGCGGCGGACATCGCCAGCCAGATCAACGCCGCGCGCCGCGCCCAATACCAGAAGGTGGCCAGCGACAGTGGCGCCAAGCTCAGCGACGTGGAAAGCGTGGCCGGGCAGAAGGCCATGGAGCGTACGCCGGCGGGGCAGTACATCCAGGTCAACGGCAAGTGGGTGCGTAAGTAAGGGAAATTCCCTGGTTGCGCCGTCCATCGGGCGGCGCCTGCGACCGAGGGTCGCCGTGGCGGTTATTCCCGTGCCGCGACCCTCGCGCGGGAATAACTCCTGTGTAGCGAGTGATGTACGAAATTCCTTTCTGAAAGCACGATTCAATCAGCGTTTTCGGCTAGACCAATTTCTGGTCGTTTTTGCGCTTTCATGGTGAATGTGCCTCCATGAACTGGCTTTTTGCCAAGAATTTTCCGCAATTAATCCCTCTTAAATGGTGATTATTTCTGTGGGTGACTTCCTATACTGCGCGCATCTTCGTTCAAAATAAAAAACGTCGCGTGCCTACACGCGATGTAGGAGGCAGCGATGCGCGTTCTGGTGCTTGGCAGCGGTGTGATCGGTACCGCGAGTGCTTACTATCTGGCCCGTGCCGGCTTCGAAGTGGTCGTGGTCGACCGTCAGGCCGGCCCGGCCCTGGAAACCAGCTTCGCCAACGCCGGCCAGGTTTCCCCCGGCTACGCGTCGCCCTGGGCCGCCCCGGGCATCCCGCTGAAGGCCATGAAGTGGCTGCTGCAGCGGCACGCGCCGCTGGCCATCAAGCTCACCTCCGACCCCAGCCAGTACGCCTGGATGCTGCAGATGCTGCGCAACTGCACCGCCGAGCGTTACGCCATCAACAAGGAGCGCATGGTCCGTCTGTCCGAGTACAGCCGTGACTGCCTCGACGAACTGCGCGCCGAAACCGGCATTGCCTACGAAGGCCGCACCCTTGGCACCACCCAGCTGTTCCGCACCCAGGAGCAGCTCGATGCCGCCGCCAAGGACATTGCCGTGCTGGAAAGCTCCGGCGTGCCTTATGAAGTGCTGGACCGCGCCGGCATCGCCCGCGTCGAACCGGCGCTGGCCAAGGTCGCCGACAAGCTGGTCGGCGCCTTGCGCCTGCCCAATGACCAGACCGGCGACTGCCAGATGTTCACCACCAAGCTCGCCGAACTGGCCCAGGGCCTGGGTGTGGAGTTCCGCTTCGGCAAGGACATTCAGCGCCTGGACTTCGCTGGCGACCGCATCAACGGCGTGTGGGTCGATGGCGAGCTGCTGACCGCCGATCATTACGTGCTGGCGCTGGGCAGCTACTCGCCGCAGATGCTCAAGCCACTGGGCATCGATGCACCGGTCTACCCGCTCAAGGGCTATTCCCTGACCGTGCCGATCACCAACCCGCAGATGGCGCCGACCTCGACCATCCTCGACGAAACCTACAAGGTCGCCATCACCCGCTTCGATCAGCGCATCCGCGTCGGCGGCATGGCCGAGATCGCCGGTTTTGACCTGTCGCTGAACCCGCGCCGTCGCGAAACCCTGGAAATGATCACCACCGACCTCTACCCGGAAGGCGGCGATGTCAGCCAGGCAGTGTTCTGGACCGGCCTGCGCCCGGCGACCCCGGACGGCACCCCGATCGTCGGCGGCACCCGCTACCGTAACCTGTTCCTCAACACCGGCCATGGCACCCTTGGTTGGACCATGGCCTGCGGCTCCGGCCGCTACCTGGCCGACCTGATGGCGAAGAAACGCCCACAGATCAGCACCGAAGGCCTGGATATTTCCCGCTACAGCAAATCCCCGGAGAGCCAGAATGCCCATCCAGCGCCAGCACACTAACGAGCGCCTGAGCCAGATCGTCGTCCACAACGGCACTGTCTACCTCGCCGGCCAGGTCGGCGACGACATGGCCGCGGGCGTCGAACAGCAGACCCGCGAGACGCTGGCCCACATCGAGCGCCTGCTGGAAGAGGCCGGTACCGACAAGACCCGCATCCTCTCGGTGACCATCTACCTGAAGGACATCGATGCCGATTTCGCCGGCATGAACAGCGTCTGGGACCAGTGGTTGCCGCAAGGCGTCGCCCCGGCCCGCGCCACCGTGGAAGCCAAGCTCTGCGAGCCTGAGATTCTGGTGGAGATGTCGGTCATCGCGGCACTGCCGTAAACCGTTGCGTGTGGCCCGGCCGGAACGCCGGGCTTTTTTTCACCTGTTTTTCGTCGCACCCATAAGTAGAGAGTTCTCGCCATGCGTCCAGCCCGTGCCCTGATCGATCTCCAGGCCCTGCGCCACAATTACCGACTGGCCCGCGAAGTCAGCGGCGCGCGCGCCCTGGCAGTGGTCAAGGCGGACGCGTACGGACACGGTGCGGTGCGCTGTGCCAAGGCGCTGGAAGCGGAAGCCGACGGCTTCGCCGTGGCCTGCATCGAAGAGGCGCTGGAGCTGCGCGACGCCGGTATCCGTGCGCCCATCCTGCTGCTGGAGGGCTTTTTCGAAGCCAGCGAGCTGGAATTGATCGAGCGTCATGATTTCTGGTGCGTGGTGCATTCGGCCTGGCAACTGGAGGCGCTGGAGCGTGCGCGTCCGGCCAAGCCGCTGACGATCTGGCTGAAGATGGATTCGGGGATGCACCGGGTCGGCTTCTTCCCGCAGGACTACGCCGCCGCCCTGGCGCGCCTGCAAGCCCTGCCGCACGTCGGCAAGGTGGTGCTGATGAGCCACTTCTCGCGTGCCGACGAGCTGGACTGCCGCCGCACGGAAGAACAGGTCGCTGTTTTCGAGGCTGTACGTGCCGGGCTGAGCAACGAAGTCAGCCTGCGCAATTCGCCCGGCATCCTCGGCTGGCCGAGCGTGCCCAGCGACTGGGTGCGTCCGGGCATCATGCTCTACGGCGCCACGCCCTTCGAGCAGGCGCATCCCCTGGCCGACCAGTTGCGTCCGGTCATGACCCTGGAGTCCAAGGTGATCAGCGTCCGCGAACTGCCCGCGGGCGAGCCGGTGGGCTACGGCGCGCGTTACGTCGCCGAGCGTCCGGTGCGCGTCGGCGTGGTCGCCATGGGCTATGCCGACGGCTATCCGCGCCACGCCCCGGACGGCACCCCGGTATTCGTCGATGGCAAGCCGAGCCGGATCATCGGTCGCGTCTCCATGGACATGCTCACCGTCGATCTCACCGATTTGCCGGGTGCCGGTCTGGGCAGCCGCGTCGAACTCTGGGGCGCCCAGGTGCCGGCCAGCCAGTTGGCCAGCCTGTGCGGCGCCATTCCTTATCAACTGTTCTGCAACCTCAAGCGGGTTCCGCGGGTCTACAGCGGCGACTGATCGCGCGACCGACGTCTGGCCGAGGCTGTAAAAACTCATCCGGCATTCAGGGCTCGATCTGTTGTAAATACTGAACGGTGTTGCCATGATACGGAGCACTTGGAACCCGCTCGGCGTCAGCCGTTGGCGGGTTCTGCCTTTACAGCCCGCCAGAACAAGAAATAAGGAGGACCCCACCCTTGGACGTCGGTGCTCGTCTGCAAGCCATCCGTAAGCTCAAAGGGCTGTCCCAGCGTGAACTCGCCAAGCGCGCGGGCGTCACCAACAGCACCATCTCGATGATCGAGAAGAACAGCGTGAGCCCCTCGATCAGCTCGTTGAAGAAGGTGCTGAGCGGTATTCCGATGTCCCTGGTGGAGTTCTTCTCCCTCGACATCGAGCAGGACAGCAATACGCAGGTGGTCTACAAGGCAGACGAACTGAGCGACATGTCCAGCGGTGAGATCGTCATGAAGCTGATCGGCAAGGCCTACCCCAGCCGGTCCATCACCCTGCTCGACGAGACCTACCCACCGGGTTCCGACACGGGCAATGACATGTATGCCCATGAGGGCGAAGAGACCGGCGTACTGGTCGAGGGCCGGCTCGAGCTGACCGTCGGCGACGAGGTCTACATCCTCGAGAGTGGCGACAGCTATTATTTCGACAGCACCCGCCCGCACCGTTTCCGCAACCCTTTCGATGTGCCGGCGAGGTTGATAAGCGCGACAACTCCGGCAAATTTTTAGAGGCGGCTGAGCCGCCTGCGACCTAACGCCGCAAGGCCTTCAGGGGCCTCGCAATTGTTTCGACCCGGTAATTTTTGTCGTTATACTGGCCGCCGCCCGCGCGACCTAGACTACGATGAAAACCGTGCCCGGGCGTGATAAGCCACGATGAGGGTGAAAGGGTGAACCTGATTAAAAAAATGCTGGTGGCTCAAGCTGCCGTGCTGGCCCTGTTGGCCGCAAGCGCTCAGGCCACGACCAACGATGACGCGATCGCCAAGCGTCTCGAGCCGGTGGGTAAGGTCTGCGTCCAGGGCAAGGAATGCGAGGGCGTTGGCGCCGTGGCTTCCGCGGGTGCCGGTGGCGGTGCGCCGCGTTCTGGCGAAGAGATCGTCGGCAAGGTCTGCACCAACTGCCATGGCACCGGCCTGCTGGGTTCGCCGAAGATCGGCGACAAGGCCGACTGGGGCAAGCGCGCGAAGGACCAGGGTGGTCTCGACGCTCTGCTGGCCAAAGCCATTTCCGGCTTCAACGCCATGCCGCCGAAAGGCACCTGTGCCGACTGCTCGGACGACGAGCTGAAAGCCGCGATCAAGCACATGTCCGGCCTGTAATTCGCCGGCATGTTGTGAAAAAGCCGCCTACGGGCGGCTTTTTCGTGTCTGCGCGATGCGCATCGGTCAGTCGAGGAACTCGACCTGCCCGCCTTGCAGCGATTTCACCCGAGCCAGGGATTCCACCCGGTAGCCTTCGCTTTCCAGCAGCGCGCGGCCGTCCTGGAACGATTTCTCGATGACGATGCCCAGGCCGGCGATGCTTGCCCCGGCCTGGCTGATCAGGTCGATCAGCGCCTTGGCGGCGTGGCCGTTGGCGAGGAAGTCGTCGATCACCAGCACGTGGTCGGCGCGGCTCAGGTGCTTGGCGGAGATGGCGATGGTGCTTTCGGTCTGCTTGGTGAAGGAGAACACCTTGGAAATCAGCAGGTCGTTCTTCAACGTCAGCGACTGGAACTTGCGCGCGAAGATCACCGGAATGCCCAGCTCCAGGCCGGCCATGACCGCCGGAGCGATGCCGGAAGCCTCAATGGTGACGATCTTGGTGATGCCCTGGCCGCGGAAGCGCTCGGCGAACTCGTGACCGATCTGCTTCATCAGCAGCGGGTCGATCTGGTGGTTGAGGAAGGCGTCTACCTTGAGAACCTGGTCGGAAAGAACGATGCCTTCGCTACGGATTTTGTCTTTGAGAATGTCCAATTGGGGGCTTCCTGGCGGGGTCACTGCCGCTGATGAAGCGCGTAATTCTACCTTGGAAGCGGCGCCTTGCGCGACGTTCCGACAGAAGTAAAGCTGATCGAATGGACAGGTTGTCGTTGTAGCCGTGGACAACCCCGTTTTCGCGCGGCTACCGCATGCACCCGCGCTCCCCGGTGCCTGCGCCCCGGCGAACGCGCGGGGCGGGTGAGCGATCCGTCAGCGCTTGAGCAGCGCGCGAATATCCGCCAGCGCCGCATTGCCCTTGGCTGCCTTGACCTCCTGCGGCGCGTCTTCCTGCCCTTCCCAGATCAGGTCTTCCGGCGGCAGCTCGTCGAGGAAGCGGCTCGGCGAGCAGTCGATGATCTCGCCGTACTGCTTGCGCTTGGCGGCGAAGGTCATGGCCAGGTTCTTCTTCGCCCGGGTGATGCCGACATAGGCCAGGCGCCGCTCTTCCTCGATGGTGTCGGCCTCGATGCTGGAGCGGTGCGGGAGGATTTCCTCCTCCACGCCGAGGATGAAGACGTAGGGGAACTCCAGCCCCTTGGAGGCATGCAGGGTCATCATCTGCACGCCCTCGGCGCCGTCTTCCTCTTCCTGCTGGCGTTCCAGCATGTCGCGCAGGACCAGCTTGGCGATGGCCTGCTCGATGGTCATGTCGCCTTCTTCGTCGCGCTCCAGGGTGTTCTTCAGCGCATCGATGAGGAACCAGACGTTGCCCATGCGGAAGTCGGCGACCTTGTCGCTGGAGGCGTTCTGCCGTAGCCAGTTCTCGTAGTCGATGTCCATCACCATGCTGCGCAGGGCGCCGATCGGGTCATTGCCGGCGCACTGCTCGCGGACCTTTTCGATAAAGCGCTTGAAGCGTTGCAGTCGTTCGACATAGCGGCTGTCGAGGTGCTCGCCGAGGCCGATTTCGTCGCAGGCATTGAACATCGAGGTGCCGCGCTCGGTGGCGTAATTGCCGAGCTTCTCCAGGGTCGCCGAGCCGATTTCGCGGCGTGGCACGTTGATCACGCGGAGGAAGGCGTTGTCGTCGTCCGGGTTCACCAGCAGGCGGAAATAGGACATCAGGTCCTTCACTTCCTGGCGCCCGAAGAAGCTGGTGCCGCCGGACAGTCGGTAGGGGATCTGGTGGTGCTGCAACTTCAGCTCGATCAATTTGGCCTGGTAGTTGCCGCGGTAGAGGATGGCGAATTCGCTGTATGGCCGCTGGGTCTTCAGGTGGATGGTGAGGATTTCCATGGCCACCCGCTCGGCCTCGGCTTCCTCGTTGCGGCAGCGGATCACCCGGATCGGGTCGCCTTCGCCCATCTCGCTCCACAACTGCTTTTCGAACACGTGCGGGTTGTTGGCGATGAGCACGTTGGCGCATTTGAGGATGCGGCTGGTGGAGCGGTAGTTCTGCTCCAGCATCACCACCTTCAGCGAGGGGAAGTCATCCTTCAGTTGCATCAGGTTTTCCGGGCGCGCGCCGCGCCAGGCGTAGATCGACTGGTCGTCGTCGCCGACCACGGTGAAATGCGCGCGCTGCTGCACCAGCAGCTTCACCAGCAGGTACTGGCTGGCGTTGGTGTCCTGGTATTCGTCGACCAGCATGTAGCGCACGCGGTTGCGCCACTTGTCGAGGATCTCCGGGTTGTCCTGGAACAGTTTCACCGGTTGCAGGATGAGGTCGTCGAAATCCACGGCGTTGTATGCGCGCAAGGTGCGCTGGTAGTGCAGGTAGACCATCGCCGCGGTCTGTTCCTTGGGATTGCGCGCTTTCTCCAGCGCCTCTTCGGGCAGGATCAGGTCGTTCTTCCAGGCGCCGATGAGGTTCTTGATCTCGTCGATGCCATCGTCCCCGGAATACTCCTTCTGCATGATGTCGGTCATCAGCGCCTTCACGTCGCTCTCGTCGAAGATCGAGAAGCCCGGCTTGTAGCCGAGCGCGGCGTATTCCTTGCGGATGATGTTCAGGCCCAGGTTGTGGAAGGTCGAGACCGTCAGGCCCTTGCCCTCGCCGGGACGCAGCAGGGTGCCGACGCGCTCCTTCATCTCGCGCGCGGCCTTGTTGGTGAAGGTCACCGCAACGATGTACTGGGCGCGGATGCCGCACTGCTGGACGAGGTAGGCGATCTTGCGGGTGATCACGCTGGTCTTGCCGGAACCGGCGCCGGCCAGCACCAGCAGGGGGCCGCCGACGTAATTCACGGCTTCCTGTTGCCGAGGGTTGAGTCGGGACATGGGGGGAGAAGGGTCTGTAGCGAAGCGGGCGGCTATTCTATCAGGCTGCCTCCGGGCTGTGGCGGCGGGCGGAAAAGCGGCGATCTGTGACGGGGTCGAGCTTCGCGGTTTTGGATAAATACATCTTTGTATTAGGCTTGTGTCGGTAATACTTGAAGAAAACTCTGAAGAGTTTCTCGGAATTCCCCGTGGCTTCTCTCTTTTTGCCCGAGGCGCGAGGGGTTCGAACCGGGATGACCGGCGCAAGGGAAGGCGCTCCTGGATCGTCTCATCTCAATGAATGGGGGTCGCTTGGCAGCGTCGTTGGAACCAACGCGCCTGCTCCTGCTGGCGGAAACGCCACAGTGGGCCCAACTGCTGCGTGAGCATCTCGCCGCGCTGGGGTCGGCTTACTCGCTGATTACTGCGCCTTCCTGGGAAGCGGCCAGCAGCCTCTTCGAGGAAGACCAGATCGGCCTGCTGCTGGCTACCCCGCGCAAGCTGCCTTCCGCACGCAACTGCCATCTGCCGATGATCCTGCTGCTGGAGCAGGAGCCCGCCGAGCCGCCGGCGGGGGTCGTCGATTGGCTGGTTCCCGCCCACCTCAACAGCGAAGTGCTGCGCCGTGCCCTGCGCTACGCCCGCGAGCGCTCCGGCCTGCAGACCACCCTGCAGCGCCTGGCCGAGCAGGACCCGCTGACCGGCATCGCCAACCGCCAAGGTTTCCAGACACTGCTTGCCGCGCGCCTTAGCGAGTTCGACGGGCGCGGGCTGGTCCTCGGCCATCTCGATCTGGATAACTTCCGCCACGTCAACGACGCCCTTGGCCACCAGGCCGGCGACCGGCTGATCCTGCAAGTGGTGGCACGCCTGAGGGCCGAGTTGGACAACGGCGACCACCTGGCCCGCCTGGGCAGCGACGAATTCGCCCTGTTGCTGGATACCCGGCGTGACGGTCAGCGTGCCGCGCGCTTGGCCGAGCGGATCACCGAGGTGCTCGGCGAACCCTACTGGGTCGAGGGTGAAAGCCTGCTGCTGGGGTGCAGCCTGGGTGTCGCCCACGCCCGTGCCGGCGACAGCGCCGACCCGCTGATGTGGCACGCGCATATCGCCATGCAGCACGCGAAGATCCGCCAGGGCTGCACCTTCCACATCTTCGACGAGCGCGTTAACCGCGGCGCGCGCAGCCTGGCCGACCTGGAGAGCGAGTTGCGCCGCGCGCTGCGCCGCGATGAGCTGGAGCTGCACTATCAGCCGCGCATGGACCTGGAGAGCGGGCGCATCGTCGGCCTGGAGGCGCTGGTGCGCTGGCGGCATCCGGCGCGCGGTCTGCTCACCCCGGGCGATTTCGTTCCGCTGGCCGAGGAGAGCGGGCTGATCATCCCGCTCGGCTACTGGGTGATTTCCCGGGCCCTGCGCGATATGCAATGGCTGCTCGGACGCGGGTTGCCGCCGTTGCACATGGCGATCAACCTGTCGTTCCGCCAGTTCCAGGACAGCCAACTGCTGCCGACCCTGCAACGGCTGATCGCCGAGCGCGGCGTGGACGCCCGCTGGCTGGAGTTCGAACTCACCGAAACCGCGGTGATGCGCCGCAGCGACCAGGTGCTGCAGACCATGCAGGCCCTCGGTCAACTTGGCGTGCGTTTCTCCCTGGACGATTTCGGCACCGGCTTCTCCTCCTTCGTGCACCTCAATAGCCTGCCGATCACCTTGCTGAAGATCGACAAGAGCTTCGTCGGCGGCATGCACGAACGCCCCGAGAATCGCCAGTTGGTGCGGGCGATGATCAACCTGGCGCACAACCTCAACCTGGAGGTGGTCGCCGAGGGGGTGGAAACCGTCGAGCAGCAGATGCAATTGCGCCAGTTCGGCAGCGACCAGGTCCAGGGCTACTGGATCAGCCGGCCCCTGCCGCTGGCCGAACTGGCGCGCTTCCTGGTGTTCGGCGCCAATCGCGCGCTCAAGCAGCAGGATTCAGTGGGCAACTGAGCGTGGCCGGCGCGCGCGGCTGCAACAGCCGTGCGCTGCGCGTCTCGAAGGCCAGGCACAGGCCCAGCGCTGTGCAGGCCAGCCCCGCCGCCAGCCCCGCCGCCAGCCCCCACCAGACGCCTGGCGCGCCCCAGCCGAGCGGGAAGGCCAGCAGCCAGGCCAGCGGCACCCCGGCCAGCCAATAGCCGACCAGGCCCACGAGGAAGGTGGTGCGGGCATCTTTCAGGCCGCGCAGGGCGCCCATGGCGATGCTTTGGGTGCCGTCGAACAGCTCGAACCAGGCGGCGATCGCCAACAGGCTCACGGCCAGTTGCACCACGGCCTGGTTGTCCGGCGTGTCGAGGTCGAGGAACAGGCCGACGACTGGCCTGGGCGCCAACCAGAACAACAGCGCGAAAGCGAACATGCACAGGGCGCCGAAGCCGATGCCCACGCGCCCGCTGCGCCGTGCTTCGAGCAGGCGTCCGGCGCCGTAGTGCTGGCCGATGCGGAAGGTCACCGCGTAGGAAATGCCCACCGGCAGCATGAAGGCGACGTACACCGACTGGATGGCGATCTGGTGCGCGGCCAGGGCGCCGGCACCGATGGCGCCCATGCACAGGGTGGCGACGCTGAACATCCCCGACTCCACCGCGTAGGTGCCGCCGATCGGCAGGCCCAGGCGCAGGGTTTCACCGATGCCGCGCCAGTCCGGCCGGAGCAGGCCGCGCAGCAGCGGATAGTGGGCATAGCCGGGGTGCCAGCGCAGGTAGAGGGCGAGGATCAGCGGTAGCAGGTTCATGACCACAGCGCTGACCAGGCCTATCCCGGCCAGGCCGAGGCGGGGCAGGCCGAACCAGCCTTCGAGGAAGGCGTAGTTCAGTCCCAGGTTGGCCAGGGCGCCGATCGCGCTGATGGCCATCACCGGACCGCTGCGCTCGATGGCGCTGGTGAAGCCGCGCAAGACCATGAAGGCCAGGAAGCCGGGCAGGGCGAAGAGGATGCTGTGCAGAAAACTCATGGTGCCCTGCACGGTCTCGGCGGCCTGACCGAAGGCCAGCAGCGCCGGCCGCAGGTGCCACAGCAGCAGCCCGGCGAGCAGGGTCAGGCCGAGGGCGACCCAGAGTCCGGCCTGGGTCGCCCGTACCACGCCAGCGCTGTCGCGCGCGCCGTGGCGGATGGCGACCAGGTTGCCGCTGGCGGCCACCACGCCGCTGCACAGGGTCGACACGAAGGCGTAGGCGGAGGCGCCCAGCCCGCCGGATGCCAGGGCCTGCGGGCCGAGCTTGCCCATCATCAGGGTGTCGGTGAAGACCATGGCGACATAGGCCAGTTGGGCGGCGATCAGCGGCCCGGCCAGGCGCAGGATGGCCCGCAGTTCGGTGCGGTAGGGTGAAGTCATGGAATGCGTCTGGCTCAGTGAAGGCGGCGGCACGCGGCCTCGGCGGTTCGTGGTTGGAGCCATTCTGCTGGGCGCCGTGGACTTCCCACAAAAGGAAAAAAGCGATGCAATGCATGAGTCTGACTCATGTCTGAAAGGTTGCCATGACCCGTCGCCTGCCTCCGCTGTATGCCTTGCGCGCCTTCGAGGCCGCCGCTCGCCATGCCTCTTTCACCCGTGCCGCCGAGGAGCTGGCGATCACCCAGAGTGCGGTGAGTCGGCACGTTCGCACCCTCGAAGAGCACTTCGACTGCCAGTTGTTCCAGCGCCAGGGCCGCCAATTGCGCCTGACCGAACCGGCGCGTCTGCTGCTGCCTGGCTTGCGCGATGGCTTCGATGCCCTGGAGCGCGCCTGCGCCAGTTTGCGCAGTGAAGAGGGCGTCCTCCGCCTGAAAGCGCCCTCGACCCTGACCATGCGTTGGCTGCTGGCGCGACTGAGCGCCTTCCGCATGAACAACAGCGATATCGAAGTGCAACTGACCAGCGCCTGGATGGACGTGGACCGGGTCAATTTTGCCCAGGAGCCCTTCGACTGCGCGGTGCTGCTCAGCAATGGACGCTTCCCGGAAGAATGGGAAAGCACCCTGTTGTTCCATGAGTGGCTGATTCCGGTGGGCGCTCCCGAGCTGCTGCGCGAGGGCTCCTGGACTGTCGAGCGCCTGGCTGGCGCCGAGCTGCTGCATCCGACGCCCGACCGCCGCGACTGGCGGCGCTGGCTGCAGCGCATGGGGCTGGCCGAGCAGGTATCGCTGAAGGGTGGGCAGGTCTTCGACACCCTGGAGCTGGGCATAGTGGCGGCGGCGCGTGGTTACGGGGTGTCCATCGGTGACCTGGTGATGGTCGCCGAAGACGCCAACCAGGGCCGCCTGGCCTTGCCCTGGCCGAGCGCGGTGGCCAGCGGCGAAAGCTATTACCTGGTCTGGCCCAAGGCGCGTCGCCAGCAGGAGCGCCTGCGTCGCCTGCGCGATTTCCTCCTCGCCGAATTGCAGGCGATGCGCCTGCCGGAGGTCGAGCTGCTGGAGTAACGGCGGCGCTTCCAGGCATGGCCTGTCGCTCCCGGCCAATTCCTGGCGCGCAGGCAACGCCCGAGGTCGCGTTCATCGTCGGACTGCAATGTGGCTTTGCTAGGGTCGGCACTGGACTAGTCCAGGGAATGGCTCGCATCGGGTCCTTCCCACCCACACGACCACCTCGGGGGAACCAGATGAAACCCATGCGCACTCTGCTCGCCGCTCTGCTGCTCGGCGGCCTCGCCAGCACCGCCTTCGCCGCCACCGAACTCAAGCACTGGCCGGAGCCGGCCGCCAAGCAGCTCGACGCGCTGATCGCGGCCAATGCCAACAAGGGGGCCTATGCGGTCTTCGACATGGACAACACCAGCTACCGCTACGACCTGGAAGAGTCGCTGCTGCCTTTCCTGGAAATGAAAGGCGTGCTGACCCGCGAGAAGCTCGACCCGTCGCTGAAACTGATCCCCTTCAAGGACGTGGCCGGGCACAAGGAAAGCCTCAACAGCTATTACTACCGCCTCTGCGAAGTCGACGACCTGGTCTGCTACCCCTGGGTCGCCCAGGTGTTCTCCGGCTTTACCCTCAAGGAGCTGAAGGGCTACGTCGACGAGTTGATGGCCTACGGCAAGCCGATCCCCAGCGACTACTACGAGGGCGACGTGGTCAAGCCGATCGAGATCCAGCCGCCGAAGGTCTTCAGCGGCCAGCGCGAGCTGTACAACAAGCTGATGGAGAACGGCATCGAGGTCTATGTGATCACCGCCGCGCATGAGGAACTGGTGCGCATGGTCGCCGCCGATCCGAAGTACGGCTACAACGTCAAGCCAGAGAACGTCATCGGCGTCAGCACCCTGCTGAAGAACCGCCAGACCGGCGAGCTGACCACCGCGCGCAAGCAGATCGCCGCCGGCAAGTACGACGAGAAGGCCAACCTCGACCTGGAAATCACCCCCTACCTGTGGACCCCGGCGACCTGGATGGCTGGCAAGCAGGCGGCCATCCTCACCTATATCGACCAGTGGAAGCGGCCGATTCTGGTGGGTGGCGACACCCCCAGCAGCGATGGCTACATGCTGTTCAACGGCACCGCGGCGGATGGCGTGCACCTGTGGGTGAACCGCAAGGCCAAGTACATGGACCAGCTCAACGGCATGATCAAGCGCAACGCCCAGGCCCAGGCCGAGCTGAAACAGCCGGTCAGCGCGGACAAGAACTGGGTGATCGTCACCCCGGAGCAGATCCAGTGATGCCCGCCGCGCGTTGCCAATAATGCGCCAGCGGCCCGCCGAGCGCCTGCCCGCGATGCTGCTGGCGCAGGCGCTGCGGGCAGCGGGTTACGCCGGCTCCGGGCTGGACTCCAGCGCCTGGGTTTCTTCGAGCAGGCGGGTGGCGGCCGCGCCGACCCGGCGCACCGCCTCCTCGATGCGAGGCAGCTCGGGGCTGGAGTAATTCATGCGCAGGCAATTGCGGTACTTGCCGGAGGCGGAAAAGATGCTGCCGGCGGCCACTTGCACGCACTCCGGGCGCAAGGCCTGGTTCAGGCGCACGCTGTCGAAGCGTGGGTCCAGCTCGACCCACAGCATGAAGCCGCCTTGCGGGCGGCTGGCGCGGGTGCCATCGGGGAAGTAACGGCTGACCCAGTCGCTCATCAGGTCGCGATGGCGTTGGTATTGCGCGCGCATGCGGCGGATATGCGGCTCGTAGTGGCCGCCGCCGACGAACTCGGCCAGGGCCATCTGCGGCTGCGGCGCGCAGGTGCCGCTGGCGATGTATTTCAGGTGCAGGATGCGCTCCAGGTAGCGCCCCGGCACCACCCAGCCAGTGCGCAGGCCGGGCGCCACCGTCTTGGAAAAGGAACTGGCCAGCAGCACCCGGTCATCGCTGTCGAACGACTTGATGCTGCGGGGACGTGGGTAGGCATACGCCAACTCGCCGTAGACGTCGTCTTCAAGGATCGGCACGTCATAGCGTTGCGCCAGGCTGAGCAGGGCGCGCTTGCGTGTGTCCGGCATGATGTAGCCCAGCGGGTTGTTGCAGTTGGGGGTGAGCATGATCAGCTTCACCGGCCACTGTTCCATGGCCAGCTCCAGCGCTTCCAGGCTGACGCCGTTGACCGGGTCGGTGGGGATTTCCAGCGCCTTGAGCCCATGCGCCTTGAGCGCCTGCATGGCGCCGTGGAAGCTCGGCGAATCGATCGCGACTATGTCGCCCGGCTGGCAGATGGCGCGCAGGGTGATGGCCAGGGCCTCCTGGCAGCCGGTGGTGACGATGATCTCGCTGGGCGGCACCCGGCAGCCGGAGTCCAGCATCAGCCGGGCGATCTGCTCGCGCAGCGGAAGCGAGCCCTGGATGCCTTCGTAACCCAGCGCGCGCAGGTCGGAACGCCGCGCCGCATTGGCCATGGCGCGCAGCAACGGTTTGAGCGACGGACTGCTGATGTCCGGGGTGCCGCGGCCAAGCTGGATCAGGTTGTCGCCGGGGGAGGTGCGCACCTGTTCCAGCACCTGGTCCCACTGCGAGATATCCACCGGCCGCTGTGCCGGTCGGGTCATGGCTGGCAGCGCGGGTACGCGGCGCTGCTCGGGCACGAAGAAGCCGGACTTGGGCCGTGGCTCGACCAGGCCGGCGTCCTCCAGCACGCGATAGGCCTGCTGCACCGTGCTGATGCTGACGCCGTGCTCCTCGCTCAAGGCGCGTACCGAGGGTAGGCGGTCGCCGGGGCGGTAGAGCCCCTGCTCGATGCGTTGGCCGAGGGTGGCGGCCAGCCTGGCATAGCGTTTCATTACAGTTTCCCCTGCGTGCTGGGCCGTAGCGCGAAAAATCAGTACAGATTGCCCGCTGGCCGGCCATTCAGATGCCGTTTCCGGTTTTCTGTATGGAAAATATAGCGACGCTCTGAATCTGTAACGATTTTTCGTATTTCGCCAGGCTATCTCCAGGTTGTGAGGAGGACTGGCGCAATGAACGGCATGGGTGATGTACGTCTGACGCTCTACCAGCAGGAACTGCTCGGCTTGGCGGATGGCTCCGTGGTTTCCCGCGGCGCGCAGGAAAGCCGTTGGCAGCAATTCTGGCGGCGGGTGCGCACGCGCAAGCAACTGCTGGAACTGAGCGACGAACAGTTGCGCGACATCGGCATCAGCCGCGAGCAGGCGCGGATCGAGGCCATGCGACCGTTCTGGCGTTGCTGAAGGACTCAGTGCCCGGCGCGATACTGCAGGGCTTCGGCCAGGTGGCCGCGGGCAATCGCCTCGGCACCCTCCAGGTCGGCCAGGGTGCGCGCCACCTTGAGGATGCGATGCAGCGCGCGGAGGGACAGGTTGAGGCGTTCGCCGGCGGTTTCCAGCCAGGCCTGGTCCTTGTCCTGCAGTGCACAGTTTTGGTGCATTGATTTGAGGTCAAGGAAGGCGTTCGCGCAGCCTTGGCGCGCCTGTTGGATTTCACGGGCGCGGGCGACCTGCGTGGCGAGTTCGGCGCTGCGCTGGGCGCTCGTTTCGGGAAGCAGGCGAGTGCTTTCGCGGCTTACCGTCAGGTGCAGGTCGATACGGTCCAGCAGCGGGCCGGAGAGCTTGGCGCGGTAGCGCTGGATCTGCTCCGGCGTACAGCGGCAGCGCCCGCTGGGGTCGCCGAGAAAGCCGCACGGACAGGGGTTCATCGCCGCCACCAGTTGGAAGCGTGCCGGGAAACGCACCCGGCCGTTGGCCCGGGCGATGACGATCTCACCGTTCTCCAGGGGTTCGCGCAGGACCTCCAGGACTTTTCTGTCGAACTCCGGCAACTCGTCGAGAAACAGCACCCCCTCATGGGCCAGGGTGATTTCGCCGGGTTGTGGCCGGCTGCCGCCACCGACCAGCGCGGCGGCGGAGGCGGTGTGGTGCGGCTGGCGGAACGGGCGCTGCGGCCAGTGGGTCAGCGGACCGCTGCCGGCCACCGAGTGGATGGCCGCGACGTGCAGGGCTTCATCCTCGTTCAGCGGCGGCAGGAGACCGGGCAAACGGCTGGCCAGCAAGGTCTTGCCGGTGCCCGGCGGGCCGCTGAACAGCAGGTTGTGGGAACCGGCCGCGGCCACCAGCAGGGCACGCTTGGCCGCCGCCTGGCCCTGGACCTCGGCCAGGTCCGGATAGGGTGGGACTTCCCGCAGCAGGCCGCGCGCCTGATAGGGCGCCAGTGGCGTCTGGCCGCTCAGGTGCGCGGCGAGTTCGAGCAGATGGCCGACCGCGAACACCTCCAGGCCGCTGGCCAGGCTGGCTTCCTCGGCATTCTCCCGCGGCACCACCAGGGCACGGCCGGCCGCGCGGGCGGCCAGGGCGGCGGGCAACACGCCCTGGACCGGACGCAGCGCGCCCGAGAGCGCCAGTTCGCCCAGGCATTCCAGCCCCTGCAACGCCTGGACGGGCAACTGTCCGCTGGCGGCGAGGATGCCGAGGGCGATGGCCAGGTCGAAGCGGCCGCCGTCCTTAGGCAGATCGGCCGGGGCCAGGTTGAGCGTGATGCGTCGGTTGGGAAAGTCGAAGCCGGCGTTGAGGATGGCGCTGCGCACGCGGTCCTTGCTTTCCTTCACCGCGGTTTCCGGCAGGCCGACCAGGGTCAGCGACGGCAGACCGTTGGCCAGGTGCGCTTCAACGGTGACGCCGGGAGCCTCGACGCCGATCTGGGCGCGGCTGTGGACGATGGCCAGGGACATGGATCACTCCTTGATCGCATGCCGCGCGCGGCGGGTTTATTCGGCGGCGGGCGGCGAGAGTTTGGCTTCCAGTTCTGCGACCTTGGCTTCCAGGGCTTCGAGGCGGGCGCGGGTGCGGGCGAGCACGACCATCTGGCTGTCGAACTCGTCGCGACTGACCAGATCGAGCTTGCCGAAGGCGCTCTGCATCAGCACCTTGAACTGCGCTTCCAGTTCGGCGCGCGGCAATGGCGGCTCGCCACCGAAGAGGCGGCTGGCCTGGTGACTGAGGGCGTCGAGGAAGGCTTTGGGCGGCAGCATGGCGGTTTTTCCGGGTGGACTCGGGTGGCAGTCTAACATGGCCTCCCCGGAGTCTGGGGTGGAGGGCGGCGGCGGGGCGCTGCACGGTTTTTGCGCAGCTGCACCAGCGACTCTGCGCGCTTGTGGTGCGCCGTACCCGGCCTGGCACGCCTCCCGTACCTGGCGACTTTCACTAAACGGCTGAATACAGACGCTTTTCGGTGAACTGGCAAGGTTCATGCTTTGCGGCATACAGAGCGTGCACCGAAGCAGGTCCGGTGCAGCTGAAGAAGCTGAATTCGCTTCGTGGGGAGCGGCTGGATCATGTCGGAATGCCGAGGCAAGGCGGCCGGCGCGTTACAAAGCCAGACACTGCGCTTAGACTTGTCCCGGGTTCGTTTTCCTGGGGCGAGTCCACCAAAACACGGGAGAGAGTTTCATGAAGCTAGTCACAGCCATCATCAAGCCGTTCAAGCTGGACGACGTGCGCGAGTCGCTGTCCGAGATCGGCGTGCAGGGCATTACTGTGACCGAAGTCAAGGGCTTCGGCCGGCAGAAAGGTCACACCGAGCTGTACCGTGGTGCGGAGTATGTCGTCGACTTCCTGCCCAAGGTGAAGATCGATGTGGCGATTGCCGATGACCAGTTGGACCGCGTTATCGAGGCCATCACCAAGGCGGCCAACACCGGCAAGATCGGTGACGGCAAGATTTTCGTCGTAAATCTGGAACAGGCGATCCGCATCCGTACCGGCGAAACCGGCACCGACGCGATCTAAGCCAAGCCAACCGAACCCCCCGCCCCAGGAGAAACAAAAATGACTCTGCGGAAGTACGCAGGGCTAGGTGCCCTATTGCCCCTCGCAATGCCCGGCTTGGCCATGGCGGCCGATGCTCCGGCCCCTGTTCTGAACAGCGGTGACACCGCCTGGATGATGATTTCCAGTGCCCTGGTGTTGATGATGACCATCCCCGGCCTGGCGCTCTTCTACGGCGGCATGGTTCGCGCCAAGAACGTCCTGTCGATCATGATGCAGTGCTTCGCCATCACCGCGGTGGTGAGCATTCTCTGGACGCTCTACGGCTACAGCATGGCCTTCGACACCACCGGCATGGAGAAGGGCGTCGTCAACCTCAACTCCTTTGTCGGCTCGCTGCACAAGGCCTTCCTCAGCGGCGTGACTGCCAACGGTCTGACCTCGGCCGCCGCGCTGTTCCCGGAAAGCGTCTTCGTGATGTTCCAGATGACCTTCGCGATCATCACCCCGGCGCTGATCGTCGGTGCCTTCGCCGAGCGCATGAAGTTCTCCGTGCTGCTGATCTTCACCACCCTGTGGTTCACCCTGGTCTACGCGCCGATCGCGCACATGGTCTGGAGCGGTGACGGCGGCCTGCTGTGGGACTGGGGTGTGCTGGACTTCGCCGGTGGCACCGTGGTGCACATCAACGCGGGTGTCGCCGGTCTGGTGGCCTGCCTGGTAATGGGCAAGCGCAAGGGCTATCCGACCGCCGCCATGGCGCCGCACAACCTGGGCTATACCCTGATTGGCGCGGCCCTGCTGTGGGTGGGCTGGTTCGGCTTCAACGCCGGTTCCGCGGCTGCCGCCAACGGCACCGCCGGCATGGCCATGCTGGTGACCCAGATCGCCACCGCCGCCGCCGCCCTGGGCTGGATGTTCGCCGAGTGGATCACGCACGGTAAGCCGAGCGCCCTGGGCATCGCTTCCGGCGTGGTCGCTGGCCTGGTCGCCGTCACTCCGGCCGCCGGTACCTGTGGCCCGATGGGCGCGATCATCCTCGGCCTGGCCGCTGGCGTGATCTGCTTCTTCGCCGCCACCAGCCTCAAGCGTGCGGTCGGCTACGACGACTCCCTCGACGCCTTCGGCGTGCATGCCATCGGCGGTATCGTCGGCGCCCTGCTCACCGGCGTGTTCGCGGCGCCGGCCCTGGGTGGCTTCGGCACCGTGACCGACATCGGCGCGCAACTGTTCATCCAGTTCAAGGGTGTCGCCTTCACCATCGTCTACACCGCGATCGTCAGCTTCGTGATCCTCAAGGTGCTGGACCTGGTGATCGGCCTGCGCGTGACCGAGGAAGAAGAGACCGTGGGTCTCGACCTCTCCCTGCACAATGAGCGTGGCTACAACCTGTAAGACTTCCGCGAAGTAAGACGAAGGGCGCCTACGGGCGCCCTTTGTTTTTTCCTACGTCACGCTAGAATGCGCGCGCATCGGTAGCCAATCCGGAGGCCACGCCATGTGGCGGCAGACCCTGATCACCCTGCGTCCCCGGCCACGTGGATTCCATCTGGTCAGCGAGGAACTTCTGGCGGCGCTGCCGGCGCTGGCGGAGTGCCGCATCGGTTTGCTACACCTGCTGTTGCAGCACACGTCGGCATCGTTGACGTTGAATGAAAATGCCGACCCCTCTGTGCGGCGGGATTTCGAGCGGTTTTTCAATCGTCTGGCGCCCCAGGGCGCCGACGGTTACGAGCACGATTACGAAGGGCCGGACGATCTACCCGCGCACTTCAAGGCCAGTCTGCTGGGCTGCCAACTGACCCTGCCGGTGCGCGATGGGTGTTTGGCGCTGGGCACCTGGCAAGGCATCTATCTGGGCGAGCACCGTGACCACGGTGGGCCGCGCAGGGTGCTGGCGACGCTGCTGGGCGAGCCGGCATGAATTTTTTCCGGCGGCGTTCGTCAAAACGCGCGGCTGGGCTATAACTAACCTGCTTTTGCAGCACCACGAGGTTGAACATGAGCGACGAAGAACTGGAACAAGACGAGCTGGAAGGCGCCGATGAGGACGAGGGCGAGGAGCTTGCCGCGGCCGACGATGGCGACTCGGACAGCAACGACGCGGATGAAGCCCCTTCCTCTGGCGGCAAGAAAGCCAAAGCCGCAGTAGTTGAAGAGGAACTGCCCTCGATCGAGGCGAAGCAGAAGGAACGCGATGCCATCGCCAGAGCGATGGAAGAGTTCCTCTCCCGCGGTGGCAAGGTGCAAGAGATCGAGCCCAATGTGGTCGCCGATCCGCCGAAAAAACCGGATAGCAAATACGGCAGCCGCCCTATCTGATCCGCCGTTATCGAATGGAAGAGCCCGCCCTCCCCAGCAGGGGAGTGGCGGGCTTTTTCATGCGCTCGGCTTTTGCCTGAGCGCTAGCCGCTGCGGCGGCTAGAGTGTCGCCAGCACGCCGGGCAGCTCCGCCAGGCTGTGAATCACCGCGCTGGGGGCTTCCTCGCCTTCCCACAGCTTGCGCGCCGGATTGAACCAGATGGCGTGCATCCCGGCCCGGCGGGCGCCGGCGATGTCGTCGCTGGGATGGTCGCCGATGTGTACGGCCTGAGCGGCATCCACTCTGGCGCGTTTCAGCGCTTCGCGGAAGGGTCTCGGGTCGGGTTTGCCGATGCCCAGCTCCTCGGCGCACAGGGCGAACTGGAAGTAGTCCGCCAGGCCCAGGCGGCTCACGTCGGCGTTACCGTTGGTGAGCACGCCGAGGATGAAGCGGTTGGCCAGGGCTTCCAGGGTCGGGTGCACCTCCGGGAACAGGTCGACCTGATGCCGCGCATGCAGGAAGGCCTGGAAGCCGGCTTCGGCCAGCTCCGCCGCTTCCGCTGGTGGGTAGCCGGCGTCGAGCAGGGCGTGCAGGAGGATGCGCCGGCGCAGTTCGCTGAGGCGATGCTTGAGCATCGGATCCTGCTCCATCAGCCGGGCGCGGATCGCCCACAGGTGTTCGATGGGGACCGGCCCGAGTCTGGCGGCGTTGATCGCCAGCCATTCGCGCAGTGTGGCCTCGGCGCTGTTCATCACCGGGGCGACGTCCCAGAGGGTGTCGTCGAGGTCGAAGGTGACCAGGCGAATGCTCATTCCTCTGCTCCTGTATCGCTGTTCTGCTTGGCGCGCCGGGCGCGCGGGTGGGCCTGGTCGTAGACCTTGGCCAGGTGCTGGAAGTCCAGGTGCGTATAGATCTGCGTGGTGGCGATGTCGGCGTGACCGAGCAACTCCTGTACCGCACGCAGGTCCTGGGAGGATTCCAGGATATGGCTGGCGAAGGAATGCCGCAGCATGTGCGGGTGCAGGTGTTGGCCCAGCTCGCGGATGCCGGCCTGGCGCACGCGCAATTGCACCGCGCGCGGGGTCAGGCGTTTGCCGCTCTGGCCGATGAACAGCGCGCCGTCCGCCGGTCTGGCCTGGGCGCGCAACGGCAGCCAATGCTCGATCGCCTGGCGCGCGGCGCGGCCGACCGGCAGCTCGCGTACCTTGTTGCCCTTGCCGTGTACGCGCACTAGGCCCGCGCCGAGGTCGAGCCCCTCCAGGTCGAGGCCGACCAGCTCGGACAGGCGCAGCCCGGAGGAATAGAACAGCTCCAGCAGGGCCTGGTCGCGGCGAGCGATGAAATCGTCCTCCAAGGCGCCATCGAGCAATTGCGAGGCGCGGTCGGCGTCCAGGGTCCTCGGCAGCTTGCGCGCGGCCTTGGGCGCGGCCAGGCCGTCGGCCGGATCGTGCCGGCAGCGTCCTTCGCGGATCAAGTACTGGTAAAGCCCACGGGTGGCCGAGAGCAGCCGCGCGAGGCTACGGCTGGAGAGACCCTGCTGGTGCAAACGGGCGACGAACACGCGCAGCTCGCGGACTTGCAGGTCGCTCCAGGCGGCGATGCCAGCCTTGTCGCAGAGCGCGACCAGCTTGAGCAGGTCGCGCCGGTAGCCGTCGAGGGTATGGGCGGACACCTGGCGCTCGCTGCGCAGGTGTTCGAGGTAGCTGTCCAGATCGGCGCTGAGGGTCAAGCTGCAGGCTCCAGGTAAAACCGTTTGCGCCCGGCGTCCTGCCCGTCGCTGCCCTCAGCGCACCGAACGCAGCGGCGTGGAGAAGCGTGGCAGCACGCGGGCCAGGACTTCGGCGATGTAGCCGAGGAACAGGGTGCCGAGGGAACTCTTGTAGTGCTGGGGATCGGGGCTGCCGATCGCCAGGACGCCATGCAGGCCCTGGAAGTTCAGGGACACCACGGCGGCGGAGCCGACTTCCACGCCTTCGCGTTCGCCGAAGAGGAAGGCCAGTTCGTGGGGACGCAGCACGCCGCAGACCGTCTTGCCGCCGGAAAGCAGGCCGCCGATGGCTTGGTGCGCTTCGCTGCTGCTGACCGAGCGACCCACCGGCAGGTTGCTGTCGCTGAACAGGATGAGGCTGACGTAGGGCACCTGGAATTCGTGGCGCAGGCTGTCTTCGACGGTGCTGACCACATCTTCCAGGGTGCCGGCGTCGAGCAGGTCGAGCACCAGGCGACGGGTCTTGTCGAACAGCCGGTCGTTGTCGCGGGCCACGTCCATCAGCTGCGACAGGCGATGGCGCATCTCGATGTTGCGCTCGCGCAGCAGGCGCACCTGGCGCTCCACCAGGGACACGGCGTCGCCGCTGTCGTGGGGGATGCGCATCTCCGGGATCAGCTCGTCGTGATCGACGAAGAATTCCGGATGCTGGCGCAGGTAGGCGGCGACCTGTTCGGCATCCAGCGGTGCGTTGCTTTCCGGGCTGTTCTCGGTCATAGGCGTCTCGGTTATAGGCGGACCTGGCCTTCGTACACGCGCACGGCGGGCCCGGTCATCATAACCGGCTGACCCGGCCCTGCCCACTCGATGCTCAGGCGTCCGCCCGGCAGGTCGATCTGTACCGGCGAGCGCAGCCAGCCCTGGCGAATGCCGGCCACCGCCGCCGCACAGGCGCCCGTGCCGCAGGCCTGGGTTTCACCGACGCCGCGCTCCCAGACGCGCAGGCGCGCATGGTGCGGGTCGAGCACCTGGAGGAAACCGATGTTGGCTTTCTGCGGGAAGCGCGGGTGCACTTCCAGCAACGGGCCCAGGGTGCGTACCGGGGCGTCGTCGACGTTGTCCACGCGCAGCACGCCGTGTGGGTTACCCATGGAGATGGCGGCCAGCTCGACGCTTTGCCCGTCCACCTCGACGCGGTAGCTCAGCGCTTCGGCGTCGGCCTGGAACGGCACCTGCTCCGGGCTCAGGCGCGGGGCGCCCATGTCCACGCTGATCTGTCCGTCGTTGGCGACGTTCAGCTCGATGATGCCGCCCTTGGTCTCCACGCGGATGGATTTCTTCACGGTGAGCCGCTTGTCCAGCACGAAGCGGGCGAAGCAGCGCGCGCCGTTGCCGCACTGCTCCACTTCGCTGCCGTCGGCATTGAAGATGCGGTAGCGGAAATCGACGTCGGGGCTGCCCGGCGGCTCGACGATCAACAGTTGGTCGAAGCCGACGCCGGTGTGGCGGTCGCCCCAGTTCTTGACGTGGCGCGGCAGCACATGGGCGTGCTGGCTGACCAGGTCGAGGACCATGAAGTCATTGCCCAGTCCGTGCATCTTGGTGAAACGCAGCAGCATGGTCTCGGCCTCACTCCGGCAACAGGCTTTCGCCGGCGTAAAGCTCCTGGACGGTTTCGCGGCGCCGTACTTCGTGGGCCTTGTCGCCGTCCACCAGCACTTCGGCGGCGCGGCCGCGGGTGTTGTAGTTGGAACTCATGACGAAACCATAGGCGCCGGCCGAGCGGATGGCGAGCAGGTCGCCTTCCTCCAGGGCCAGCTCGCGGCTCTTGGCGAGGAAGTCGCCGGTTTCGCAGATCGGTCCCACCAGGTCGTAATGGCGTGTCTGGCCCTGGCGCTGGCGCACCGGGGTGACGTCCATCCAGGCCTGGTACAGCGCCGGGCGGATCAGGTCGTTCATCGCCGCATCGATGATGGCGAAGTCCTTGTGCTCGGTGTGCTTGAGGTACTCGACGCGAGTCAGCAGCAGGCCGGCGTTGGCGACGATGTAGCGACCCGGCTCGAAGACCAGGGTCAGCGCGCGCGCGCCCAGGCGTTCACGGATGGCATGGATGTAGTCGCTGGCCGGCGGCGGGGTTTCGTCGCGATAGCGCACGCCGAGGCCGCCGCCCAGGTCCAGGTGGCGGATGTGGATGTCGCGGGCGGCGAGGCGGTCGATCAGCACCAGCAGGCGATCGAGGGCGTCGAGGAAGGGCTCCAGCTGGGTCAGCTGCGAACCGATGTGGCAATCCACGCCTTTGACTTCCAGGTTCGGCAGCGCGGCGGCGCGGGCATAGATGGCCTCGGCCTGGTCGATGTCGATGCCGAACTTGTTTTCCTTCAGTCCGGTGGAAATGTACGGGTGGGTCTGGGCGTCGACGTCAGGGTTGACCCGCAGCGAGACCGGCGCCTTGAGGCCAAGCTCGGCGGCGACTTCCTGCAGGCGTTCCAGCTCGACCGCGGATTCGACGTTGAAGCAATGCACGCCGACTTCCAGGGCGCGGCGCATGTCGTCACGGCTCTTGCCGACGCCGGAGAACACCACCTTGGCCGGGTCGCCACCGGCGGCCAGCACGCGCTCCAGCTCGCCGCGCGAGACGATGTCGAAGCCGGAGCCCAGGCGCGCCAGGACGTTCAGCACCGCCAGGTTGGAGTTGGCCTTGACCGCGAAGCAGACCAGATGCGGCATGCCCTTCAGCGCGTCGGTGTACGAGCGGTACTGCTGCTCGATGTGCGCCCGCGAGTAGACGTAGGTGGGGGTGCCGAAGCGTTCGGCGATCGCCGACAACGCCACGTCTTCCGCGAACAGTTGCCCGTCACGGACGTTGAATGCCTCCATGTGCCGCTCCCTTACAGACCGTAGCGGTCCTTGCTGTGCTTGCTTTGGGCTTGCTGGTCATCCGGCAGGTACAGCGGGCCTTTCTGGCCGCAACCGGCGAGCGCGGCGCTGAGCACGGCGAGCGCGACGAAGGGAAGAAGCAGTCGCTTCATGGTGGAATCCTTGTAATAAAGCGTCGATTGCACCGGAGTATACCGGCCCCCTGGCGCCTTGCCTATGCGAGCGGGCTCCCGCCTGGCGGGGCTTGCGGGGAGGGTGCGAGGAAAAAACGGAGCGCCGCTGGATGGCCGTGGCATCCTCGCCGGGTCGATCTCGATCGCCTGCCTGCCGGGCCTGCGGGGCTCCCTCGAACGCCGCGGCTGGGCGCTGCATCGCCAGGCAGGTTACGCCGTGCTGGCGAGGCGTCTGGGCCAGGTGGAACCGGCCGAGACCGCCGCGTGGGTCGGTTTCAGCGAGCGCGGCTCGCTGGCCCGCGCCTTTCGACGCTGGACGGGGCAGAGTCTCGGCGAATACCGGCGTACACTTCAGCCTTTGTCAGATGCTTGAGGACGATGCATGAGCACTATGAGCGAAGCCCGCTTCCACGACCTGGTCGATGACTTGCAGCGGACGGTGGAAGACACCTTCGACGACAGCGACCTGGACCTCGACCTGGAGAACTCGGGCGGCGTGCTGACCGTGCGCTTCGCCAACGGCAGCCAACTGATCCTCAGCCGCCAGCCGGCCTTGCGTCAGCTCTGGGTGGCAGCGCGTTCCGGTGGTTTCCATTTCGACTACGACGAGTCCGGCAGCCTCTGGGTCAACGACACCACGGGCGAGCCGCTGGGGGCGTTGCTCAGCCGCGCGACCCTCGAACAGGCGGGCGAGGATGTCGAGTTCGCAGGCCTCTGAGGTGCCGATTCCTTCGCCCTGCTGCCGGCGCTGCTGCCTCGACGATGGCGACATTTGCCTGGGCTGTGGCCGCAGCCTGGCGGAAATTCTCGAGTGGAGCGCGGCCGATGGCGCGCGTCGGCGAGCGATCGTCGAGACCGCCCAGGAGCGCCGAAATCTGCGCTTACCAAGGGGCTGAGCCGCGGTATTGCTTATTCGACGCACTGTGCTAGTGTCCGCTGAAAACCCCGCCTTGGGCGGGGTTTTTCTTTTTTCGAGCCACTGCCAAGGAGTCTGCCGGCCATCATGACCACTTCACCGCCCATCACCGTTACCCGTCTCGACCTGCAACGTCTGGAGCGCATGCTCGACAGCCTGGATGAGTACGGGCCCGCCGCCGAAGCGCTGGAAGCCGAGCTTTCGCGTGCCCAGGTGGTCGGCCACGACGAGGTGCCGCCGGGCGTGGTGACCATGAACTCCACCGTGCGCTGCCGCGAAGAAGGCAGCGGCAAGGAGTACCAGCTGACCCTGGTCTACCCGGATGCCACGGGCGATGAGGGCAAGGTATCCATCCTCGCCCCGGTCGGTACCGCGCTGCTGGGCCTGTCCATCGGCCAGTCGATCGACTGGGCCGTGCCCGCTGGCAAGACCCTCAAGCTGACCCTGCTGGACGTCACCTACCAGCCCGAGGCGGCCGGCGACTATAACCGCTGAGCCGTTCCCGCCTGCCCGCGCCGCCGATGACGGCGGCGCGCCCGGTCTTTCCCTCCCCCCGCTTTCCCGGTTTCCCGATCACCGCCGTCAGGCATTGGCCAGGGCGCGATTCAGTGCGCTTTCCAGACGCTGCTTATAGCGTAGGAAGTGGATGCTCTGCAGGGTACTTTCCGCGGTGACCGCCGACAGGTCCAGGTCGGTGATGTAGCACGGGTAGCGTTCCTGCCCCCGGCGTTGCGCGAGGATGTGCCGGGCCACTGCCTGGAACAGCTCGCCGGCATAGTCCAGCTCGGAGAATTCGCGGTGGTTGCAGTAAAGCGTGGTGCGCGGACGCTGGCCATCGCCGGGCTCGATGATCGCCTGCACGTTGTAGTACGGCTGCGTTTGTTCCACCTGCGGGGACTGGCGGCGCTCCACGCGCTGGGCGCGCTGGCGGCCGCTTGGCAGCAGCTCGTAATAGAGGATTTCCAGGCCCGGCTGGGCCTGCGCGTCGCCCAGCGGTAAATGCGCGGCGCGGCGGTAGAGCATGGCCTGGAGGAAACGCTGCAGCGGCACCAGCAGCGCTTGCTCGTTGTCGCAGGGCTGGCGCCGCGCCCACAGCGAGTTGCGTTCGTCGAGCACGTACAGATCGGCCTGGCCCTCGTCGAGGCGATAGAACACCTGGATGCAGCCGGGACGGCCGAGCGGCAGGATCAGTGCCAGGTCTTCGCCCTCCAGGGCGTGGCGGTCGAGGTACAGCGGGCTGTATCCCGGCTGCGGCTCGCCGAGGTGTTCGAGCAGCGCCGGCAGGTCGTCGAGGGCCTGGTGGCTGACGTTGCCGGGGGCCAGGCGCAGCAGGTGATATTGCTGGCGGATCTGCAGCAGGTAGCGCCCACCACGGCCGCTGGCCAGTTGCGCATAGGCATCGCGGAACAGCTCTTCGACGCGCTGCGCGATGGCCGCCGCACGGTTGCGGCAGAAGCAGCGCACCAGCAGGCGCGGCGGCGCGCTGCCGGCGGGCAGGGCGTTGAAGAAGTCGCGCAGGCAGTCGAGCAGCGCGGCGGGGCCGGCGTAGCGACTGACCATGATTTCGTTCCAGCTGTTCAGGCTGATCTGATCGAGGCTCAGCACCAGGTTGTCGCGTACCCCGGAATAGCCGAGGGAGTCGGTGCGCGCCGTGGTCATGTGCAGGTTCGCCTGACTGTGCTGGCGCAGGGGGTCGAGGCCGACGTTGACCAGCATCAGCACGCTGGACGGCACGCTGGGGCGCAGCAGCGCCTGCTCCGACACGTCCGCCAGGGGCATGGGAATGGCTTGCTGCAGGCTGCCGAGCAGGTTCAGCAGTTCATAGTCGTTGAGGTCGCTGGCGCCGGGTTGCAGCGACAGCCGGGTGCTGGCGTCGATCACGCCGTTGCGGTGGCTCCAGGCGAGCAGTTCCATCAGCTCGCGGGCGCGCTTGAGCGGCGCATAGTCGGGCATTTCCGCCGCCGACAGGTTGCCGCCGAACAGTGCCCAGGAGGTCGCGCCAGCGCCTTCGGCGACAGGTAACTGGGCGAGGGTGAGGATATCTTCGCCGAGATCCGGTGCGATCCCCGGATTTATGAATTCGACCTTGCCGGCCTTGCGCTCGAAGGCCGCGTAGAGGCGGCGCCCGAGCACGCCCAGGTCGCGTGGATTGATGCCGCTAGCGGCTTGCTGCAGGCGAGCGAACTGCGACAGGAAACGGTAGCTGTAGGTCAGTTCGTTGACCAGGGCGCGGCGCTCCTGGGTCACCTGGCGGACCTTCCACTGACTGCGCGCGTCGAGCAGGCCGAGGACGCGGTTATCCCAGCCCCACTCGCCGCTGAGGCGCTCCATCAGCAGTCGTTGCCAGCTCTTGCGGCCCTGGCGCGGGGCGCGGCTGAGTTTCTTGCCGACCTTCAGGTACAGGCAACGGCGCACCAGTTCCAGGCGCTCTTGCTCGCCGCGCGCGACCAGGTATTCCTCCAGGCGTCGGTAGAGCATGAGGTAAGGGTCCAGTTCATCCAGCGCCAGGCGCCCGGCGTAGACCTCTGCCTTGAAGCGCAGGCTGAGGCAGGCCACCTGCGGGTGCTCGCTGGCGTAGACCTCGCTGAGCAGCAGCTTGAGGACCGATTTGTAGGGCGAGGAAATGCCCTTGAACAATTGCCACATGCCCGAGCCGATGAACTCGCCCGGCGGAATGCGTGCCAGATTGCCGAGGTCGAGCACCTCGTCGGCGCGGATGAAACGCTTGCGCAGCAGGGTGTCGACGTATTCGGCGTAGCGGCCTTCCTCGTAGACCGGCACCAGCCACCATAGCGGAGTGCGTCCGCCGAGCCAGATCGCCGTGCGGTAGAACTCGTCGAGCAGCAGGTAGTGCTGGCTGGTGCCGCAGTCGTCGGAGGTCAGTTGCGCGTTGCGTGCGCCGGCGACGAAACCCTGCGGCTCGATGAGGAAGCAGTGCACCTCGGTGCCCTGGGTGGCCGCCCACTGTTCGAGCAGGTCGCATTTGCGGCGGAGTTCGGCGACCGCGCTGGCGGTCAGCTCGCTGGCGTGGCAGACCCAGAGGTCGAGATCGCTTTGCTCGGCCTGGGCCAGCGTGCCCGGGCTACCCATCAGGAACAGGCCGTGGATCGGCAGGTCGGCGTTGCCGCGGCGCGGTTTGTAGCTGAAGGAGCGGGTCAGCCGCTGGACCTCGGCGAGCAGTTCGTCGTCCGGGATGAAGCCGCTCAGGCCGGCGGGCGTGGCGGCGGAGACATAGCCGGGGAGCAGCGGGTGATTGACGTCGAGCAGCAGCGGCAGCAGGCGCAACACCAGTTGCTGGCGGCTCGACAGGGCTTCCATGGCGCGTTGCAGGCGGCCCTGGTTGACCGCCAGGAAGCGCTTGCGCAGCCGCGCCAGCACCTTGCGGTCGATACCGTCGTCGATGTCCGGGCGAATCTCGGAGTTGAGGGTCATGGCCTGCCGCGATCAGGGGAGGGGCGTCGTGATGACTGTCGCGGTACGACGCCGGAAGTCGGACTCTATATCGTCCGCGGCGCCAGTGTCTTTAAGAACCCGCGAGCAGCCGCGCTGGGGCTGGGCTGCTCGCCGGCAGGGGTGGGCTCAGGCGGTCTTGAGGATGTTCAGCAACACCTGGGCATGCTCGGCGGCGTCCAGGCCGAGGCTGGTCAGATAGCCGCCGTCGGGCTGGTCGATCAGGCCTTTGGCGTGGAGGCGTTGAGCGGCCGCCACGGCTTCCGTTGACGCGTCATTGTGGATTTTCAGGCCCGCCTGGGTGTTTTCCAGGTCGTACAGGGCGAGCAGTTCAAGTTCCGCTACCAGCTCATGGGTGAATGCCATGGCGACTCCTCGGGGACGATGTCGCCTCAGTGTAGCCACAACCGCGGCCCCGCCGGCAAGCTCATTCCTCGCCCGGCAGTTCCGGCAGCGCGCGCAGGGCCTGTTCGTACCAGGCGCCGTCGAAGGGGCGCTCGTCGCGCAGCATCGCCTGGATTTCATGGGCCAGCACCAGGGCCATGAGGTGCAGCGCCTCTTCGCGCTCGTAGCCGACCAGGGTCAGCTTGTTGAATACCGCGCGGGCGGCGGCCGGGGATTCGCTTTCGATCTGGTTTTCGATGGCCTGGATCAGGGTTTCTTCGGCGAAGGATTCTTCGCCATCGTCGTGTTCGTTCATTCTCTATTGCTCCGCGCGGGCTTGTCTGGGCGGTGGAAGTTGTCCAACCTGCGGCGATCGATTGGGCCGCAAAGGACTCGTGAGCGACATGATCACCTATTACACCCTGGTAGGCGACCGCCTGGAGCGGCACGCAGGCGACGCCAGCGGTGCCATGCCCGCCGGCACCCTGTGGATCGACCTGCTGCACCCCAGCGCCGATGAGGAGCGCCTGCTGGAGTCGTTCATCGCGGTCGATGTACCGACCCGCGAGGAGATGGCCGAGATCGAGGACTCGTCGCGTTTCTACGAGAGCAACGGCGCGCTCTACATGACCACCTCGGTGGTCAGCGGTATCCGCGAGCACCGGCCGAGCACCGCTGAAGTCACCTGTGTGCTAACCCCGCAGTGGCTGGTGACGGTGCGCTACGCCGATCTGCTGTCCTTCCGCACTTTCGAGACGCGCGTGGCGCGCGGTGGCTGCAAGCGCGCCGCCGACCAGTTGTTCGTCAGCCTGATGGACTGCGTGGTGGATCGCATCGCCGACGTGCTGGAGTCGGTGCAGGGGCAACTGGACGCGCTGTCGCGCGATATCTTCACCGAGCAGGGCACGTCCGGCGCCAAGGTGCCGAAGGCCGACCTGCAGCAGATCGTCAAACACCTCGGGCGCAGCAACTCGCTGCTGTCCAAGCTCAACGAGAGCCTGCTCAGTGTCAGCCGGCCGCTAGCCTATTTCCGCCAGGGCGGCAACGGTAACGCCTGGGTCAGCGACGAGGCCAAGCTGGGCATGAAGTCGGTGGAGCGCGACGTGCGTTCGCTGGGCGAGTACCTGACGAAGATGTCCAACGAGATCACCTTCCTGCTCGACGCCACCCTCGGGCTGATCAACATCGAGCAGAACAGCATCATCAAGGTCTTTTCCATCGCCGCCGTGCTGTTCCTGCCGCCGACCCTGGTCGGCACCGTGTATGGCATGAACTTCACCCACATGCCCGAGCTGGCCTGGACGGCGGGTTACCCGATGGCGCTGGTGATGATGGTGATTTCGGCGATCCTGCCCTACCTCTGGTTCAAGTATCGCGGTTGGCTGTAGCGGCCGCGTCGGCGCTTTGATGCCGGTCAACGGCAGGGCCTTCTGCGCCGGCCTAGAGTGACGGTATATCCACGTCTCAATGGGAGGAGACCATGGCGCCATTCGAGCGTACCGATAATGTCCGCGATGTCGGCGAAGACACCGCGGATCAGCGCAATACCCCGGCCGCCGAGGTGGCGAGTCCGGTTCCGCCCACCCCGGGCGGCAAACAAATCCGCGCACAGAGCAAGGGACCCGTGGCCACCAAGGTGGCGCTGGCGCCCCACGGCAGCAGCGAGGACTCCACCGCGGCCGCGCTGCCGGCCAGCTATCCCTACCGGACCCGCCTGCAGCGCAGGGAGTACGAAAGCCACAAGGCCGAACTGCAGGTCGAACTGCTCAAGGTGCAGAACTGGGTCAAGGAGACCGGGCAGCGCATCGTGGTGCTGTTCGAGGGCCGCGACGCGGCCGGCAAGGGCGGCACCATCAAGCGCTTCATGGAGCATCTCAATCCGCGTGGCGCGCGGGTCGTGGCCCTGGAGAAACCGAGCGACGCGGAGCGTGGCCAGTGGTATTTCCAGCGCTACATCCAGCACCTGCCGACGGCCGGGGAAATCGTCTTCTTCGACCGCTCCTGGTACAACCGCGCTGGCGTCGAGCGAGTGATGGGCTTCTGCAGTCCGCGCGAATACCTGGAGTTCATGCAACAGGCGCCGGAGCTGGAGCGCATGCTGGTGCGCAACGGCATCCGTCTGTTCAAGTTCTGGTTCTCGGTCAGCCGCGAGGAGCAACTGCGGCGTTTCGTCTCGCGCCGCGATGACCCGCTCAAGCACTGGAAGCTGTCACCCATCGACATCCAGTCGCTGGACAAGTGGGACGATTACACCCAGGCCAAGGAGGCGATGTTCTTCCATACCGACACCGCCGATGCGCCCTGGATGGTGGTGAAGTCGGACGACAAGAAGCGCGCGCGGCTGAACTGCATCCGTCACTTCCTTCACGAACTGGATTACCCGGACAAGGACAGCAAGGTCGCTTCGGCGCCGGACGTCCGGCTGGTCGGACGCGCCGCCCGTCTGGAGGGGCCGGAGGAGATGGCCCGGCAGATCGACACCCGACCTGCCGCGGTACCCGCTTGACGACGTGCCCGCCGGGAGCTGCCCGGCGGGCCGGGTTCACTGTGCCTGGCTGAGCTGCATCAGTTGGCTGGCCAGTTCGCGGGAGTGGCGTTCGACGATGATCGGCGCCCAGGGGCGGCCGGACACGCTGACCAGGGCGTTGCTGCGGCTGTTCATGTCCTGCAATGCCTGGCTCAGGTACTTCCAGCGCACCTGCAGCTTCTTGCCCGCCTCGTCCTGGGGCAGTTGGGCGATCCTTTGGTCGAGCAGCGGCAGCAGGGTGCTTTCGTCCTGGCCGAGGTAGGCCTGGGGCTGCTCGCGGGCGATCTCCAGGCCGCCGAGGTACGCCCGGCCGAGGTACTGCGCAGAGAGGTATTCGACGCGTACCGGCAATTGCCATAACGGCAGTTCACCGGGCTTGGTCGCTGGCGGAACGAAGCGTTCGACCTGGCCGAGGAAGTCGCGCAGGGCGCGGCTGAGGTCCTTGGCATAGGTCCAGGGCAGATCGTCTTCCTTAGGCCCGTAGGCGGCGCCGTTGCGGACGCGGGTGAGCAGTTCCTGGTAGGCATTTTTCAGCCCGTCGTCGGCTTTGGCGTAGCCTTTGACCGCGTTGTCGAGGGTGGCGAGGTCGTTCTTCAACTGACTGGCATGGCCCTCCTGGAAGCCTTCGCCGCGCAGCAGCATGAGGCTGTCGAGGACGCGGCAGGCGTAGACCTGCATGGTCTGCAACTGCAATTCCTCGGTGGGCAGATTGGCCCGCGCGTGGGGCGGGAGGAGGGCGAAACAGCAAAGGAACGCATACAGCAGTACGGATGTGCGCTTCATGGCGGGAGTTTCCCTGTTGTTCTTGTTGGCCGCCGAACATGCCCGCTGGCCGGGCATGCCTGTGGTCGCGGACAGCCCCGGCCGTGCCTGGCCGGTCGGGCTCCTGCGATGGAGAGCCCGTACGCGGGCGCCATCGTGCCAGGCGCCCGGCTCCCGGGATTGCGGAGCCAGGCAAAGGTAGCGCCGATCGGCGCGGCTGCAACCATCCGAAAGAGTGAATATCCGCGCGTCAGTCGCCGGCCTGGGCGGCGTCGCAAAGACCCGGGTAGTCGAGGATCTCGATGCCGCCGTAGCTCAGGCGCAGGATGCCGCGGGCTTCCAGCTCCTTGAGGATGTGGTTGGTGGTCTGTCGCGACAGCGCCAGCATTGCCGCCAGTTGCTCTTGTGGCAGCTGCAGACTGCGCTGGCAGGCATCGCCGGCGCCGTAGCCCCCGGCCAGCATCAACAGGCGCCGGGCCAGGCGCGGCGCGGCGGGCAGCAGGGCCTGCTCTTCGAGCATGGCGAAGGCCATGCGCAGTTTGTGGCTCATCAGCAGGGCGAAGTCGCGCCAGTATTCCGGGTGTCGCGCCAGCAGCGACTGTAGTGCGCCCATGGGCACTTGCAGCAGCGTGGTGGGTTTTTCCGCGAAGGCATCGTGGGTACGCGGCTGGCCGTCGAACAGGCTGATCTCGCCGAACCAGTTGGGCGCCTCGACCAGCGCCAGCAGGGCCTCCTTGCCGCTGGCGGCGACCGCGCCGACGCGCATCCGTCCCTCGACCACGCAGTACAGGCCGCACGGCGCGTCACCCCGGGCGAACAGGCGCTGACCGGCCGGCAGGCGGCGCACCTGGGCGCTGCGTCCGAGGGCGTCGCGCAGCTCGGTGGGCAGACTCTGGAACCAGCGGCCGGAGGAAATCCGTTGCAGACAGGCGGCGCTATCGGACATGGGCTTTGTCGGCTAATTGACAGTATGAAGGCAGCACGTACACCCATGATGCCAGCACCTTGCCGGAGAACAATAATGAAAACGCTCGTCGATCACCTTGCCCAATACGCTGCCTACCATCGCGACCGGCGCAACATCGTCAGTCATTTCATCGGTATCCCGATGATCGTCCTGTCCATCGCCGTGCTGCTGTCGCGCCCGGGCATCGAATTCGCCGGCCTGCTGCTGGCGCCGGCGACCCTGCTGGCGCTGGCCGCGACTGTCTTTTACCTGCGCCTGGACCGCCGTTTCGGCCTGCTCATGGGACTGCTGCTGGCGCTGTCGCTATGGGCCGGCGCCGCGCTGGCCGGCGGTTCCACCGGCACCTGGCTGGCCTCGGGGATCGCGCTCTTCGTGGTTGGCTGGATCATCCAGTTCATCGGCCACTGGTACGAGGGCCGCAAGCCAGCCTTCGTCGATGACCTGGTGGGGCTGCTGGTCGGCCCGTTGTTCGTCGTCGCCGAGGCGGCCTTCCTGCTCGGCCTGCGCGACGAGGTGCGCCACGCGGTGGAAGAGCGCGCCGGGCCGACCTGCATTCGCCAGCGGCCGACCGCCAACCTGCACTGATCGCCCGGCGCGCGGCGGGTCAGGCGAGGGCTTCGCGGACGAAGTCCAGGCGATCCTGGCCGAAGAACATTGCCTCGCCAACGAACATCGTCGGTGCGCCGAACATACCGCGCTGCACTGCCGCCTCGGTGTTGGCCTTGAGCAGGTCTTTCACTGCCTGCTCATTGGCCAGCGCCAGCAGCGCCTGGGCATCGAAGCCGGCCTCGGCCAGGCTGGCGGCGAGCACCGCTGGATCGCCGAGGTTCTTCGCCTCGACCCAGAGGGCGCGGAACATCGCCGTCAGGTAGGCCTCGAAGCGCGCCGGCTGGCGTGCCTGCAGAGCGGTGGCGGCGCGCATCAGGAGCAGGGTGTTGATCGGAAAGAACGGATTCATCTGCAGCGCCACGCCATAGCGCCTGGCGAAGCGCTGCATGTCGATCAGGGTGTAGCGGCCCTTGGCCGGAACCGCGATCGGCGAGGTGTTGCCGGTGGCCTGGAAGACCCCGCCGAGCAGTACCGGGCGATAGTTCAGGGTGGCGCCGGCCGCGGCGCAGATCGCTGGCAACTGAGTGAAGGCCAGGTAGCTGGTGGGGCTGCCCAGATCGAAGTAGAAGTCGACGCTTTTGCTCATCTCGATGCTTCTCTGTTTTGTTGTTTGAGTGCCGCGAAGCCGGCGCGCGGCTCCGTGAACGGGTGCTTACCAGCGTTCGATCCAGGGGCGCAGGTCCAGTTCGAAGGTCCAGGCATCGCGCGGCTGGCTGTGCAGGTACCAGTAGTTGTCGGCGATGTGCTCGGGGGAAAGGATGCCGTCCTGGTCTTTGAGTGCGTACTTTTCCGGGAAGCTCTCGCGGATGAAGTCGGTGTCGATGGCGCCATCCACCACCACATGGGCCACGTGCAATCCCAGCGGGCCCAGTTCGCGCGCCATGCTCTGCGCCAGTGCGCGAATGCCGTGCTTGGCTCCGGCGAAGGCGGCGAAACCGGCGGCGCCGCGCAGGCCGGCGGTGGCTCCGGTGAACAGCAGCGTGCCGCGCTGGCGCCGGACCATGCGCCTGGCCACCGCCTGAGCGCTGAGGAAGCCGGAGAAACAGGCCATTTCCCAGATCTTGAAGTACTTGCGCGCGGTCTCGTCGAGGATGCTGCAGGGCACGTTGGCGCCGATGTTGAAGACGAAGGCTTCGATCGGCCCGATGTCGCGCTCGATGGTCTCGACCAGCTCTTGCACCTGCTCTTCCTTGCGCGCGTCGGATGCGAAGCCATGGGCCTCGCCGCCTTCGGCGCGGATCGCGTCCACCAGCGGTTGCAGCTTGTCCGCCGAGCGCCGGGTCACGCAGGCCACGTAACCTTCGCGGGCGAAACGGCGGGCGATGGCGCCGCCGGTGGCGTCGCCGGCGCCGATCACCAGTACCACTTTCTTATCGTTGTTCATGGGCTGTTCTCTTTGGTAAACGATCGTTAGATAAACGAACGTTATGCTACGCTTGCGCGGTCCGTCAAGCCGACTCCCCGGAGCCCCGTCATGCGTTATTCCGCCAGCCACAAGGAAGAAACCCGCCAGCGCCTGCTCGATAGCAGCGGCGCCATTGCCAAGCGCGATGGCTTTTCCAGTGTCGGGGTGGATGCGCTGATGAAGGCGGTGGGGCTGACCGGCGGGGCTTTCTACAATCACTTCTCATCGAAGGGCGAGCTGTTCGCCGCCATCGTCCAGCGCGAGCTGACGCAGAGCGCCGAGCGCTTGGGCAAGGCGAGCGAAACCTTCAGCCGCGAACGCCTGCAGCGCTGTCTGCAGCGCTACCTGAGCCAGGCCCATGTGGATAACGTCGAAGGCGGCTGCGCGATTCCTGCGCTGGGCGCGGAAATCGCCCGCGCCGATGTCGCGGTGCGCGAGAGCACCGAAGAGGCGCTGCTGGCCTTGCAGCGGGTCTGGGCGCAACTGCTGGACTCCGACCAGGAGGCCTGGGCGCTGCTCAGCCAGTGCGTCGGTGCGCTGCTGCTGGCGCGCATGAGCGCCAGCGAGGAGACGCGGCAGGCGATCGTCGACTCCAGCCTTGCGTTCCTGCTCCGTCACCTGGACGAAGCGGCGCCCGCCAGCTAAGCCTGCGGCGGGCGGGCGAGCCGTTGGCGCGTCCGCCCGGACGGGCTCAGAGGTGGGCCAGCGGCTGGAAGGCCTTGGGCTTGAAGTACAGCGTTTCGCCGCGCGCCAGGCCGGTCAGGCTGTCGTGGTCCTTGACCACTTCGGCTTCGATCAGCTCGTCCTGGCCCTCGACTTTCAGCGTGACCCGCGTGATCGCGCCCAGCGGGCGGATATCGCGGACTTCGGCGGGACGGTGCTGCGCCACGGCCAGGCGCGACAGCGAGACCTCGTGCGGGCGGAACAGCAGGTGCTCGTCGTTACCCAGGTGCAGGCGGTTGGAGTCGCCGAGGAAGTGGTAGACGAAATCGCTCGCCGGGTTCTCGTAGACCTCGCCCGGCGAGCCGATCTGCTCGATCACGCCCTTGTTCATCACCACGATGCGATCGGCGACTTCCATCGCTTCTTCCTGGTCGTGGGTGACGAACACGGACGTCAGGTTGATCTCTTCGTGCAGGCGTGCCAGCCAGCGGCGCAGTTCCTTGCGGACTTTGGCGTCGAGGGCGCCGAAGGGCTCGTCGAGCAGCAGGATCTTCGGTTCCACCGCCAGTGCGCGGGCCAGGGCGATGCGCTGGCGCTGGCCGCCGGAGAGCTGTTCCGGGTAGCGCTCGGCGAGCCAGTCGAGCTGCACCATGTTCAGCAGCTCATGGACCTTTTCGGCGATCCGCGCTTCGCTCGGGCGTTCCTTTTTCGGTTTCATGCGCAGGCCGAAGGCGACGTTGTCGAACACCGTCATGTGGCGGAACAGCGCGTAGTGCTGGAACACGAAACCGACGTTGCGGTCGCGCACGTCGTGCTGCGAGACGTCCTCGCCGTGGAACACGATGTTGCCGGTGTCCGGGGTCTCCAGGCCGGCGATGATGCGCAGCAGGGTGGTCTTGCCGCAGCCGGACGGACCGAGCAGGGCGACCAGTTCGCCGCTGCGGATATCCAGGTTGATCTCGTTGAGCGCCTTGAAGGCGTTGAACTGCTTGCTGACGTTGCGGATCTCGATGCTCATGGCGTGGCTCTCATTCTTCGTCAGCGTTGGCTTTCAGGCGGGACAGGCGCGATTCGCTCCACTGCTTGAGCAGCAGGATGACCAGGGCCATCAGCAGCAGCAGGGTGGCGACGCTGAAAGCGGCGACGTGGTTGTATTCGTTGTAGAGGATCTCGACGTGCAGCGGCAGGGTGTTGGTGACGCCGCGGATGTGCCCGGAAACCACCGACACCGCGCCGAACTCCCCCATCGCCCGCGCGGTGCACAGCACCACGCCGTAGATCAGGCCCCATTTGATGTTCGGCAGGGTCACGTGCCAGAACATCTGCCAGCCGTTGGCGCCGAGCAGGCGCGCGGCCTCTTCCTCCTGGGTGCCCTGTTCCTGCATCAGCGGGATCAGTTCGCGGGCGACGAAGGGGAAGGTGACGAAGATGGTCGCCAGGACGATGCCGGGCACGGCGAAGACGATCTGGATGTCGTGCTCCGACAGCCAGGGCCCGAGGTAGCCCTGGGCGCCGAACAACAGCACGTAGATCAGGCCGGCGATCACCGGCGAGACCGAGAACGGCAGGTCGATCAGGGTCACCAGCACGCTCTTGCCGGGGAACTCGAACTTGCTCACGCACCAGGCGGCGGCGACGCCGAACACCAGGTTCAGCGGCACCGAGATGGCCACCGCGATCAGCGTCAGCTTGAGCGCGGCGAGGGCGTCCGGTTCGACGATGGCGGCGAAGAAGGTGCCCAGGCCCTCCTTCAGTGCCTCGCTGAGCACCACGTACAGCGGCAGCAGCAGGAACAGCGCGAAGGCCAGCCAGGCCAGGCCGATCAGCACGCGGCGGCCCCAGGGGTTGCCGCGCCGGGCGGCATTCGCCGCGTGCGCGGCGGAAAGCGTTGCGGAAGTCATGGCGCGTTCCTCACGGGGTTTCGATGCGGCGTTGCAGCAGGTTGATCAGCAACAGCAGGACGAAGGCCACCACCAGCATGAGCACGCCGATGGCAGTGGCGCCGGTGTAGTCGTACTGGTCCAGCTTGACCATGATCAGCAGCGGCAAGATCTCGGTCTTCATCGGCATGTTGCCGGCGATGAAGATCACCGAGCCGTACTCGCCGACGCCGCGGGCGAAGGCCAGGGCGAAGCCGGTCAGCCAGGCCGGCAGCAGGGCCGGCACGAGGATGTGGCGGAACACCTGCAGCGGCTTGGCACCGAGGCAGGCGGCGGCTTCTTCGACTTCGCGCGGGATGTCCGCCAGCACCGGCTGTACGGTACGCACCACGAAGGGCAGGACCACGAAGGTCAGCGCCAGGGTGATGCCCAGGGGCGTGTAGGCGATCTTCAGGCCCAGTTGCGTGGCGAACTGGCCGACCAGACCGGCCGGCGCGTAGAGCGCGGTGAGGGCGATGCCGGCGACGGCGGTGGGCAGGGCGAAGGGCAGGTCGATCATCGCATCGATGATCTTGCGGCCGGGGAACTGGTAGCGCACCAGCACCCAGGCCAGCAGGGTGCCGATCACACCGTTGATGACCGCGGCGATCAGCGCGGTGCCGAAGCTCAGCTTGAGCGCGGCGAGCACGCGTGGCGCGCTGATGATGGTCCAGAACTGCTCCCAGCTGAGCTGGGTGGTCTTGAGGAACATGGCCCCCAGCGGAATCAGCACCAACAGGCTGAGATACACCAGGGTGTAGCCCAGAGTCAGCCCGAAGCCGGGTATGACCGGGGAGATGCGACGTGACATTGTCTGTCCTTTCTCATGCGTCGGAACGCGTTGGGCCCCCGCCATGGGGCGGGGGTTGTCGATCCGGGCAGCGCTGCAGCGCTGCCCGAAGCGTCTGGCCCGGCGCGCGGCCGGGCGCCCCAGGCCTTACTGCGCCTGGTAGATCTTGTCGAAGATGCCGCCGTCGTTGAAGAACTTCGGCTGCGCGGATTTCCAGCCGCCGAAGTCCTTGTCGATGGTCACCAGATTGAGTTTCGGGAACTGCTGGGCGAACTCGGCGGCGATCTTCTCGTTGCGCGGACGGTAGAAGTTCTGCGCGGCGATGCGTTGGCCTTCTTCGCTGTACAGGTACTTGAGGTATTCCTCGGCGACCTTGCGCGTGCCTTTCTTGTCGACCACCTTGTCGACCACCGCCACGGGCGGCTCGGCGAGGATGGAGATCGACGGCACGACGATTTCGAAGTTCTCGCCGCCTTGTTCCTTCTTGGCCAGGAAGGCTTCGTTCTCCCAGGCCAGCAGCACGTCGCCGATGTTGTTGTTGACGAAGGTGATGGTCGAGCCGCGGGCACCGGTATCCAGCACCGGCACGTGTTTGTACAGCTCTTTCACATAGGCCTCGGCCTTCTCGTCGCTAGCGAACTGGTGCTTGGCCCAGGCCCAGGCGGCGAGGAAGTTCCAGCGGGCGCCGCCGGAGGTCTTCGGGTTCGGCGTGACTACTTCCACGCCCGGCTTGGTCAGGTCGGCCCAGTCCTTGATGCCCTTGGGGTTGCCCTTGCGCACCAGGAACACGATGGTCGAGGTGTAGGGAGTGCTGTTGTCCGGCAGGCGTGCTTGCCAGTCGGCCGACAGCAGGTTGCCGTTCTTGCTCAGTTCGTCGATGTCGCCGGCCAGGGCCAGGGTCACCACGTCGGCCTTGAGGCCGTCGATCACCGCGCGGGCCTGTTTGCCCGAGCCGCCGTGGGATTGCTGGATGCTCAGGTCGTCGCCGCCCTGGGCCTTCCAGTGCTTGATGAAGGCGGCGTTGTACGCCTGGTACAGCTCGCGGGTCGGGTCGTAGGAAACGTTCAGCAGTTGGCTGGCGGCGGCCGCGGGGCCGGCGATCAGGGCACTGGCCAGGGCGGCCAGGGCAAAACGGCGAAGGGACATGTGCAGCTCCTGAAAGGCAATTCTTAGTGTTGTGCGTCAGCTGTTCTTAGGAAGGTGTCAGCCGCGCATTCGCGGCTGACCACTGCAATACCGATGGGGGTGGGCTGTGGCGGCGGTCAAGGCGAATCCTCCGGTGTTCCAGTCGGCTGCCGGCAGGCTCAGGCCTGCTTGCTGGCGGGCTGCTGCAGGCGGAACTTTTCCTTGCGTTCGATCTGCACCACTTGGCCGTTGTGCACGGTGATTTCGACGGCGCCGAAACGCAGGCCGCGCAGGGCGCTCTGGACTTCGCGCAGGATGTTGGCTTCGTCCTGGCTATCGAGGCTACGGAGGGTTGCGCTCATGGATCTCTGCTCCTTGTGAGTGAGCCGCCGGCGGCCTGGCGGTGGGCGGCTCGTGCGGTATGAGCGCATCTTAGACAGGAGCTATATATTCTTAAAAATACTGTTTAAGAATTTTTATATTCCGCGAAGTTTTATACGCTTTCGTCGACGTTCTGCGCCGTGGCGCACCAGGGCAATTCGCTGGCTGGCTGCGGGCGTCCGTACCAGTAGCCCTGGCCGAAATCGCAGGCATGGCTGAGGAGGAAGGCCGCCTGGTCGGGGCGCTCGATGCCTTCGGCGACCACCTTCAGGCCCATGCTGCGGGCCAGGGCGATGATCGCGCAGGCGATGGCGGCGTCCTCGGTGTCGCCGGGCAGGCCGGCGACGAAGCCCTGGTCGATCTTCAGCTTCTGCACCGGCATGCGCTTGAGGCGCATCAGCGAGGAGTAGCCGGTGCCGAAGTCGTCGATCGCCAGGTGCACCCCCAGCGCGCGCAGGCGCTGCATCAGCGCCACCGACTGGTCGACGTTCTGCATGATCGCGCTCTCGGTGACTTCCAGCACCAAGTGCTGCGGCGCCAGGTCGCTCTCGCGCAGGGCGCGCGCCACGCGATCTTCCAGACCCTCGCGGCAGAACACCCGGCTGGACAGGTTCACAGCGACGAACTCCAGCAGCACGCCCTGGTCCAGCCAGGCGCGCATCTGCCGGCAGGCCTGATCGAGCACCCAGGTGTCGATGGCAGCGATCAGACCGCAGGCTTCGGCCACCGGGATGAACTCGCCAGGCGGCACCAGGCCGCGCTCCGGGTGCTGCCAGCGCACCAGCGACTCGACGCCGACCACCCGGCCGCTGGCCAGGTCGTGCACCGGCTGGTAGTAGACGCGCAGCTCGTCGTTTTCCAAGGCCTGGCGCAGTGCGGCCTCGACCTGCACATGGGCGCGCGCGCGGGCGGTCAGCTCCGGCGTGTAGAAGGCGTACAGGCTGCGGCCGCTGGCCTTGGCCTGGAACAGCGCGGCGTCGGCGTGCTGCAGCAGGTGGTCGACGTCGCGGGCGTCGTCCGGGTAGAGGCTGACGCCGAGGCTGGCGGAGATGTAGATCGGCTGGCCGGCGACCTCGAAGGGCGCATCCATGGCGTCCAGCAGGCGTTGCGCCAGGCTGCTGACATGCTGCGGCAGGCGGTTTTCGAGGATCACGGCGAACTCGTCGCCGCCCAGGCGGGCCAGCGAGCTGTGCTCGTCGAGGAGCCCGCGCAGGCGTTCGGCGACTGCCTTGACCAGCAGGTCGCCGGTGCTGTGGCCGAGGCTGTCGTTGATGTGCTTGAAGTGGTCGAGGTCGAGCAGCAACAGCGCGCCGCCGCTCTTGTCGCGCTCGCCGCGGGCCAGCGCCTGTTCGATGCGTTCGAGCAGGAGCAGGCGGTTGGGCAGCCCGGTGAGCGGGTCGTGGTGGGCGAGGAAGTCCAGTTCGCGCTGCGAGCGTTTGATGCTGCTGAGGTCGGAGAACACCGCGACGTAGTGGGTCAGCTTGCCCTTTTCGTCATGCACGGCGCAGATGTGTTGCCACTGCGGATACACCTCGCCGCTCTTGCGCCGGTTCCAGATTTCTCCGCACCAGACGCCGTCGGACTTCAGCGCTTGCCACATGCGTTGGTAGAAACCGTCGTCCTGCAGGCCGGACTTGAGCACTGAAGGATTGCGGCCGAGCACCTCGTCGGCGCTGTAGCCGGTGATGCGCTGGAACGATGGGTTGATGTGCAGGATCTTGCCGTGCACGTCGGCGACCAGCAGGCCTTCCTGGGTCGCCTCGAAGACAGCGGCGGCCTGGCGCAGATGGTCGTCGGTCTGGCGCTGGCGGGTCACGTCGCGGCTGGTGCCGGTCATGCGCGTCGGTTCGCCATGGCCATCGCGGCTGACTCGGCCGCGCGTGTGAATCCAACGGTAGCCGCCGTCGCTGTGGCGCAGGCGATAGGTGCATTCGAACTGCGCGCTGCGGCCCTGCAGATGATCCTGGTAGGTGGCCAGGGTGCTCTCCCGGTCATCCGGGTGCAGGCGCTCGTACCACTGGCCGATCTGCGTGCCCATCTGGCAGTAGGGCACGCCGATCAGGTGGGCGTAGCCAGGCGAATAGAACACCTGGTCGTTACTCAGGTCCCACTCCCAGATGCCGTCTTCCACCGCGTCCAGGGCGCGGTTGAGACGCTGTTCGCTCTCTTCCAGGGCGGCGTAGGTGCGCTGCTGGTGCCCGAATTGGCGCTTCAGGAGCAGGAACAGCAGCAGGCTGGTCACGGCGATGAACAGGTATTTCTTGCCGGTCAGCCAGGGCATCAGGGCGCTTTCGTCGAGGATGAGCTGCAGCAACTGATCGCTCAGCACAGTCCAGAGACAGGCGGCAACCAGGTACGCGAGGCAGATACGGAGGGCACTCAGGCGAGGGTTCATTGGGGTGAGGGGATGATTTATTGGCTGCGCAGTATAGAGGATGGCGTTTCGCCGCTGTTCATATCTAAAAGACCGGATGGTTTTCCCACTGCGCTTGTTGATAATGCAGGTTGGCCTTGTTTCCCGGGCCCATCGACCATCCCTCCCCGAGGTTCATTATCATTCATGTGGTACAACGGTTTCCTTGACTTGCCGCTCTGGCAGTTATTGGTTGTCACGCTGGTGCTCACTCACATCACCATCGTCAGCGTGACGGTCTACCTTCACCGCTATTCCGCGCATCGCGCCCTCGAACTGCATCCCGCCCTGCAGCACTTCTTCCGCTTCTGGTTGTGGCTGACCACGGCGATGAACACCCGCGAGTGGACCGCCATCCACCGTAAGCACCATGCCAAGTGCGAAACCGCCGAGGACCCGCACAGCCCGGTATACAAGGGGCTGGGCACCGTTCTCCGGCAAGGCGCCGAACTCTATCGCGCCGAGGCGAAGAACCAGGACACCCTGCGCATCTACGGCAAGAACTGCCCGGACGACTGGCTGGAGCGCAATGTCTACAGCCGCTTCCCGACTGGCGGCGTGGCCCTGATGGCGCTCATCGACATCGCCCTGTTCGGTGCCCTCGGCCTGACCGTGTGGGCGGTGCAGATGGTGTGGATCCCGTTCTGGGCCGCCGGCGTCATCAACGGCCTCGGCCACGCCATCGGCTACCGCAACTTCGAATGCCGCGACGCCGCCACCAACCTGGTGCCCTGGGGCATCATCATTGGCGGCGAAGAGCTGCACAACAACCACCATACCTACCCGAACTCGGCCAAGCTGTCGGTGAAGAAGTGGGAGTTCGACATGGGCTGGGCGTGGATCAAGCTGTTCTGCTTCCTCCGCCTGGCCAGGGTCGCCCGCGTGGCGCCCATCGCCCATCGGGTGGAAGGCAAGGGCAGCCTGGACATGGATACCGCCATGGCCATCCTCAACAATCGTTTCCAGATCATGGCGCAGTACCGCAAGCTGGTCATCGGGCCGCTGGTCAAGCAAGAGCTGGCCAAGGCCGATGCCTCGGTACGTCACCTGTTCCACCGTGCCAAGCGCCTGCTCGCGCGCGAAACCAGCCTGCTGGAAGAGCAACAGCAGGCGCGCATCCAGAGCCTGCTGGCGCAGAGCCAGGCCTTGCAAGTGATCTACGAGAAGCGCCTGGCCCTGCAGCAGATCTGGGTCAAGACCAGCGCCAACGGCCACGACATGCTCGCCGCCATCAAGCAATGGGTCCACGAAGCCGAAGCCAGTGGCATCCAGTCGCTGCGCGACTTCGCCGAGCAGCTCAAGACCTATTCGCTGCGCCCGGCGGTCTGACCGCGGACCGCTGCGTTGGGGAAAACGTCACGAAAAGCCCGCCATCTGGCGGGCTTTTGTCTTTTCGCTGAGCGCTTCGCTGTTTTTGCGGTCATAGCCCTCTTCGACAGGGCAAGGGAGATCGACCATGGATGAAAAGGGCAAGACACCGCAGGACTACGAAGAAGCGCTGCTGGCGCTGTTGCACAGCCGCGCCGAAGTGGAGCGCCTGAAGCAGCGCGAACAGCTGTTCAGCGCGCTGTTGGCCAGTGTCAATGCGGTGCTCTGGGCATTCGACTGGCAGGCCCAGCGCATGGTCTATGTCAGCCCGGCGTACGAGCGCATCTTCGGCCGCTCGGCGGCCTTGCTGCTGGCCGACTTCAGCGAGTGGCGCAACGCGATCTACCCGGACGATCTGGACTACGCGCAGAGCAGCCTGTTGCAAGTGCTCGAACGCGGCGCGGTGGAGCAGCGCGAGTACCGCATCCTGCGCGCCGATGGCGAGGTGCGCTGGCTGAGCGACAAGTGCTTCATCAGCCAGCAGGGCGAGGCGGGCCTGCCGCTGATGGTGGTCGGCATCGCCGAAGACATCACCGACAAGAAGCAGCTGGAAAACGAGCTGCATCGTCTCGCCACCACCGATGTGCTGACCCAGAGCAGCAACCGCCGCTACTTCTTCGATAACGCCGAGCAGGCCTTCGACGATTGCCGGCGGGCTGGCACGCCGCTGGCCTTGCTGTTGCTGGACGTCGATGACTTCAAGAAGATCAACGATCGGCACGGTCACCAGGCGGGCGACCGGGTGCTGCAGCGCCTCGCCCAGTGCGCGTCGGTCTCGCTGCGTCGCGGCGACCTGTTCGGGCGCGTCGGCGGCGAGGAGTTCGCCGTGCTGCTGCCCGGCTGCGACCAGGGCACCGCGCGGCAGATCGGTGAGCGCTTGCAGCGCGAGGTGCAGCGTCTGCGCTTCAACGAGGGGGAAGAGTCCTTCGGCATCACCGTCAGCCAGGGGCTGACCCTGTTCAAGGAGGGCGACGAAAACCTCTCCGCCCTCTACGGTCGGGCCGACGCCGCGCTGTACCAGGCCAAGCGCAACGGCAAGGACCGCATCGAACTGGCCTGAGCGCCGGCAAGCCCCTCTCCAGCATCATCGACGCGCATGCCTCGGAACCGGGCAGGGTGTGCTGTGTCTTCTTATATTCTTTATAAGCATTACTTTCTAATTATTAATTCTTTTTTGTTTTAATTCGATTCTCTTATCGTCGGCTCTGCGTGGCCGTGGGCGCCAGGCGAGGATTTCTCGGGGATCGATGGCGGGTATCCGCCAGCGCAGCCGCCAGGGGAGGCGGCTTTCCGCTGACGGGAGCGTGTGGGGATTGCAGGCGTCGGGCTGAAAGCCGCGCCAGTTCTGGTGTCGGGCGAGGCTGCTCAGTTGGCCTGGAGTTTGCGATGCCGGTGGCGAAGCCCTTGGCTTCGACCACAAGAACAAGATGCGAGTACCCGCAATGCTGCCATTCCTTCCTGCAAGACCTGTTCTGCTCGCCCGCCCGTGCCACGACCCCGAATAGGGGCGCGACCGCTTCACACCGACCGATCTACGCCCTTTAGCTCCGGGCCTTGCCTGGCGCCTGGCCGTTCGGCCGGCTTCGCACGGCGAAATTGCCGCTGCGAATGGCTGACTTCACACAAGATCAATTAATGGGGAACCCAATATGAAGAGTCGTACCATCACGCAATCCGCCCTGGCGCTCGCCGTGGCCAGTGCCGCGCTGGGTGTCCAGATCCAGGCGGCGAACGCCGCGGGCTTCATCGAGGACAGCAAGGCCAGCCTCACCCTGCGCAACTTCTACATCAACGCCGACAACCGCAACGGCAGCGCCGCGCCGAACAAGCAGGAGGAGTGGGGCCAGGGCTTCCTGCTCAACTATGCCTCCGGCTTCACCGAGGGCACCGTCGGCTTCGGCGTCGACGCCCTCGGCCTGCTCGGCGTGCGCCTGGACAGCGGCAAAGGCACCCACTACGAGTCCGCCAGCCAGCGCGCCGGCACTGTCTTCCCGTCTGACAGCGATGGCCGCGCCGTCGATGATTTCAGCAGCCTCGGCCTGACCGCCAAGGCCAAGGTGTCCAACACCGAGTTCCGCTACGGCACCCTGCAGCCCAAGCTGCCGGTGGTGGTCTACAACGACGGTCGCCTGCTGCCGGTGACCTTCGAGGGTGGCCAGGTCACCTCCACCGACCTGAAGGACTTCACCCTGGTCGCCGGCCAGTTGGAACATACCCGCGGGCGTAACTCCACCGACTGGCAGAGCCTGTCGATTTCCGGCGCCAATGGCAGCTCCGCGACTTCCCGCGACAGCAACAAGTTCTACTACGGCGGTGGCGACTACAAGGTCAACAAAGACCTGACGTTGCAGTACTACTACGGCCAGCTCACCGACTTCTACCAGCAGCATTTCCTCGGCCTGCAGCACAACTGGGCGATCGGCCCGGGCGTGCTGAAGACCGACCTGCGCGCCTTCGACAGCAACTCCGATGGCAAGAACGGCAGTGCCTCCGGCCGCGCCGATGGTTATGTGAGCAGCGGTTACTACGGCAATGGCGTGACCAAGGGTGAAGTGGACAACCGCGCCTTCAGCGGCCTGTTCACCTACACCGTCGCCGGCCACAGCTTCGGCGCCGGCTACCAGGTGCTCAACGGCGACAGCGACTTCCCCTTCCTCAACCGCGGCGACGGCGAAGGCTCCACCGCCTACCTGATCACCGACGTGCAGATCGGCAAGTTCCAGCACGCCGGCGAGCGTACCTGGCAGGCCCGTTACGGCTACGATTTCGCCCAGCTCGGCGTCCCCGGCCTGACCGTCAACGCCATCTACCTGAACGGCGACAGCATCAAGACCAAGACTGGCGACCAGGGCGAGTGGGAGCGCGACTTCAGCGTCGCCTACGTGATCCCCGACGGCACCTTCAAGGGCCTCGGCTTCACCTGGAAGAACGCGGCGCTGCGCAGCGGCCTGCAGGCCTCCGGCTCGGGCACGCCGACCCAGCGCGATCAGGACGAGAACCGTCTGATCGTCAGCTACACCCTGCCGCTGCTGTAAGCGCCGGTAGCGATGCGCCTGCCCTCGCTGGGCGGCGCATTCCGGCAGCCGTCTTGGCCACCAATGAAAAAAGGCCGTCGTCCCTCACCGGGCGACGGCCTTTGCGTTTGCGGCGAGCGACTCAGCGCGTCTGCGGCGCGGGCTGCTGCTGGGTGATGCAGTGAATGTTGCCGCCGCCGAGGAGGATCTCGCGGCCCGGTACCATCACCACCTCGTGCGCGGGGAACACGCGCTGGAGGATGGCCCTGGCCTCGGCGTCCTTCGCGTCGTCGAAGCTCGGCGCGATGATGCCGCCGTTGACGATCAGGAAGTTGACGTAGGAGCCGGCCAGGCGGATCGACGGGTCGCGCTCCTGTGTGCCGACCACCAGGTCGACGCCGGCGCATTCTTCTTCGGTGGCATGGATCGGCCCGGGAATCGGCATCTTGTGCACCACCAACTGGCGACCCTTGGCGTCGCGCGCCTGCTCCAACACGCGCATGGCGGCCTGGCAGCGCGGGTAGTTCGGGTCCTGCGGGTCGTCGGTCCAGGCCAGCAGGACCTCGCCCGGGCGCACGTAGCAGCAGAAGTTGTCGACGTGACCGTCGGTTTCGTCGTTATAGAGGCCGTCCGGCAGCCAGATCACCGTGTCGATGGCCAGGTGCTCGCGCAGTACCTGCTCGATCTCCTCGCGCGACAGGTGCGGGTTGCGGTTGCGGTTGAGCAGGCATTCCTCGGTGGTGATCAGGGTGCCTTCGCCATCGACGTGGATGGAGCCGCCTTCGAGCACGAAGCCTTCGGTACGGTAGCTCTGGCAGCGCTCGATCTCGAGGATCTTGGCGGCGACCTGGTCGTCACGCTGCCAGGGGAAATACAGGCCGCCTTCGAAGCCGCCCCAGGCGTTGAAGGTCCAGTCGACGCCGCGCACCGCGCCCCTGTCGTCGATGACGAAGGTTGGCCCGGTGTCACGCACCCAGGCGTCGTCGGTGCTGATCTCGACCACGCGGATATTGTCGCAGTGGGCGAGGCGCGCGCGGGCATTCTCGAACTGCCCGGCGGAAACGCAGACTGTCACCGGCTCGAAGCGCGCGATGGCTTCGGCCACGGCGCTGAAGGCGGCCTGCGCCGGCTTGCCGCCGAGGCGCCAGTTGTCCGGGCGCTCCGGCCAGACCATCCAGGTCTGGGTATGGGGTTCCCACTCCGCGGGCATGCGGAAGCCGTCGGCGCGGGGCGTGCTAGTCAGGGGGATCATGGGGTCACCAGTTTCAAGCGGCTGCGGAGGGCGGGGAGGCAAGGCCTCCCGCCAGGCGGACTTACTCGGAGAGGTTCTCGCCATCGAGGCTTGCGATCGGCCAGTACAGATTCGGACGACGGTCGCGGAACACGCCCCAGGCGGTGCGGATCTTCTCCAGTTCGTCGAGATCGAAGCTGTGCACCAGGATGCCTTCCTCGGTCTCGTTGAGTTCCTCGACCTTCTTGCCGAACTGGTCGGCGATGAACGAGGAGCCGTAGAAGGTGATGTCGTAGCCGTCCTGCTCTTCCTTGCCGATGCGGTTGGAGGCGATCAGCGGCATCAGGTTGGCGCCGGCATGGCCCTGCTGCACGCGCTGCCAGTGGTCGCGCGAGGTGATGTTGGCGTCATGCGGCTCGCTGCCGATGGCGGTCGGGTAGAAGAGGATTTCCGCGCCCATCAGCGCCATGCTGCGGGCGCACTCCGGGAACCACTGGTCCCAGCAGATGCCGACGCCGATGCGCGCGTAGGCGGTATCCCACACTTTGAAACCGCTGTCGCCCGGGTTGAAGTAGTACTTCTCGTGGTAGCCCGGGCCGTCCGGAATGTGGCTCTTGCGGTAGATGCCCAGGTTGCTGCCGTCGGCGTCGATGATAGCGATGCTGTTGAAGCGGGCGCGGCCGGCGCGCTCGAAGAAGCTGATCGGCAGAACCACTTTCAGCTCGGCGGCGACTTTCTGGAAGTGCGCGATGGCGGCGTTCTCTTCCACGCGGGTCGCCAGCTGGGTGTAGTCGGCATTGGGCTTCTGGCAGAAGTAGGGGGTCTCGAACAGTTCCTGGATCAGGATGATCTGCGCGCCCTTGGCGGCAGCCTGGCGCACCAGCTTCTCGGCATTGGCGATATTGGCCTGGCGATCCCAGGAACAGGCCATCTGAGTAGCGGCGACGGTGACATTGCGGGTCATGGAACACCTCATGAGCGGACGCGGATGGGCCTTCTGACCTTAGCAGAGGCCGGTGACGTTGCTGCGTGGTGGCGTGCATTCGCTCTCCGCGCAGCGTTGAGGCGATTTATATCCGATAAAAATCGGCTTTTGAAGCGATAATTTTCTATTGAAAGAAATTTATGGATAAAAAACCGGATAAGTATCGGTAAAAGTATCGCGAGTCTTCAGCGGGCGCTCTGCCGTTTGGGCAGGAAGGGCGGCAGGTACAGCGCCAGGTAGGCGTCGAAGACGCGCATGCCTTCTTCCGCCAGGCGCGGCTCGATGTGGCCGTGGCGTTGCACCGAAAGGGCATAGACGCGGTCGCCCAGCTCCATGGCCAGGCTGAACACCTCGATATCCTCGGGCAGCTCCGGCAGGTGGAAGTGCCGGTCGAACAGCGCGCGCATGGAGTCGCCGAGTTGCACGTCGTGCTGCCGGTCGGCCAGGGTCACTTCGGCCAGGCCGTGGCTGGCCAGGATCAGTTGCCGCGCGGCGGCGTCGGCGGCATAGACCGCGAGCATGCGCTCTTCGACGATGCGCGAGAGGTCACGCCAGCAGCGCAGCGCGGCATGTTCCACCGGGGCGGCGAGGCAGGCGCGGAAGGCCGCGTGGACGTCCGCGGTGAGCGCCTGCAGCAGCGCCGGCACGCTGGGGAAGAAGTGGTAGACCGAGGATGGCGGCATCTCCGCGCGTTCGGCCACGGCGTAGATCGACAGGCCGGCGGCGCCGTTCTCGGCGAGCAGGGCGCGGGCGGCAGCGAGGATCGCGGCGATGCGCGCCTGGCTGCTGGCGCGCGGCTTGCGGGAGCTGTTGGCGGTGGTCGACATGGGAATCTCCGGGCGTGGGCGGCTATTGGACGCCAGCTCACGCCGGAGGAGCAAGTCAGTTGCTGGCGCGCAGCTTGTCCCAGACTTCCTTGAACACCGGCGCGGTCTTCTCCGGCGCGGTTTCCAGGGCGAACAGGCGGCGCTTGGTTTCCTGGTCCGGGTACAGGCCTGCCTGGCTGCGCAGGGCCGGATCGAGGAACGAGGCGGCATCGGCGTTGCCATTGGGGTAGAGGGTGGCGCTGGTGATCTGCGCGGCGACCTTCGGCTGCATCAGGTAATCGATGAAGCGCAGGGCCTGGTCGCGGTGCTCGGCGCTGCTGGGGATCACCAGGCTGTCGATGAACAGCACCGAGCCTTCCTGGGGCACCATGAAGTGCACCGGCTGGCCGGCGTTGGCCGCGTGCAGGGCATCGCCGACCCAGGCCATGGCGACGCACAGCTTGCCGTCGTTGAGATCCTGGATATAGCGCTCGCTGTCGATGTAGCGCAGGTTCGGCCGCAGCGCCGCGAGTACCTCGCCGGCGCGGCGAATCTGTGTCGGCGCGCTGCGGGCAAAGTTGCGGCCCTGGTAGTTCATCAGCACCGAGAAGGTTTCGCTGGGAGCATCGAGCAGGCTGATGCCGCAGCTCTTCAGGCGCTGGCTGTTCTGTGGATCGAACAGCAGGCTCCAGCTATCCGGTATCGGGCCGCCGAGGGCCTTTTCCACCTGCGGCTGGTTCACTGCCAGGCCCACCGCGCCCCACAGATAGGGCACGGCATGCTGGTTGTTCGGATCGACCGCGGCCAGCTTGCTCAGCAGTTGCGGGTCGAGGTGCTGGCGGTTGGGCAGGCGCGTGAGGTCCAGCGGCTGGATCAGCTGGTCCTTGATCAGTTGCGGCAGGTCGTTGTGCGAGGGCACCGCGACATCGATGTGCTCGCCGCTGTGCAGCAGTTGCTTCAGCTCCTCCGCGGTGCTGTAGGTGTGGTACTCGACGCGGATGCCGGTGTCTTTCTCGAAGTCCTTGAGCACTTCGGGAGCGATGTAGTCGTTCCAGTTGTAGACGCGGATGACTTCTTCGGCCTGGACGAACAGCGGGCACAGTAACAGCAACAGCGGGGCAAGCAGGCGTGGCATTGACATTCTCCCTGTATGTCCAAGCGCAGCATGGGCGGCTGGTGGCCGGGCGAGCCCGTTCTCCAGCGAAGAAGGCAGTCGTGCAGAGACGCGGTCGAGCCGCGTGATAGCGCCGGGGTCGGAGCCGCCGGCACCGACGCCCCCGCGTTGTGTGCCTGTCGGTCCGCCCCGTCGCTTGCCAGCCGTACAAAGAGACGCCGGCACGGGGCCGGCGTCTCGCGACTGGCTTATACGGTGTGCAGGTACCAGTTGTACTCGAGGTCGGAGATCGAGTACTCGAACTCCTGCAGCTCGTGTTCCTTGCACGCGACGAAGATGTCGATGTACTCGGGGCTGATGTACTTGTTCATCACATCGCTGTCGTCCAGCTCGCGCAGCGCATCGCGCAAGTTGTTCGGCAGGCTCTGCTCGAGTTGCTCGTAAGCGTTGCCTTCGATGGGCGCGCCCGGTTCGACCTGGTTGGTCAGGCCGTGGTGGATGCCCGCGAGTACCGCTGCCAGCAGCAGGTACGGGTTGGCGTCGGCACCGGCGACCCGGTGTTCCAGGCGTACCGCTTCCGGCGCGCCGGTCGGCACGCGCAGGGCCACGGTGCGGTTGTCCAGGCCCCAGCTCGGCGCGTTCGGTACGAAGAAGGCCGAACCGAAGCGGCGGTAGGAGTTCACGTTCGGGCAAAGGAAGGCCATGGAGGCCGGCAGGGTCTCGAGCACACCGCCGATTGCATGGCGCAACGCGGCGTTCTGCTCGGGATCCTCGCTGGTGAAGATGTTCTTGCCATCCTTGTCCAGCAGCGACACATGAACGTGCAGACCGTTGCCGGCCTGACCCGGGTAGGGTTTGGCCATGAAGGTCGAGTCCATCTCATGGTCGTAGGCCACGTTCTTGATCAGGCGCTTGAGCAGTACCGCATAGTCACAGGCCTTCAGCGCGTCGTTGACGTGATGCAGGTTGACTTCGAACTGCGCCGGGGCGCTTTCCTTGACGATGGCGTCGGCCGGGATACCTTGGGCGCGGGCTCCGTCGATGATGTCCTGCAGGCAGTCTGCGTACTCGTCGAGGTCGTCGATGGAGTAAACCTGAACCGATTGCGGGCGTTTGCCGGAGATCGGCGAGCGTGGCGGCTGCGGACGGCCGTTCACGTTCTCCTGGTCGATCAGGTAGAACTCCAGTTCGAAGGCCGCGACGATGCTCAGGCCGATGTCGGTGAACTTCTGCACGACTTGGCGCAGCACTTCACGTGGGTCGGCGAAGAACGGCTCGCCTTCCATTTCATGCATGGTCATCAGCAGTTGCGCGGTCGGGCGCTTCTGCCAGGGTTCCATGGCGATGGTGTCGGGGATGGGGAAGCAGACGCGGTCGGCATCGCCGATGTCCAGGCCCAGGCCGGTGCTTTCCACGGTGGAGCCGGTGATATCGAGGGCGAACAGCGATGCGGGGAGATTGATACCTTTTTCGAATACTTTGGGCAGACTGGTGCGTTCGATGCGTTTACCGCGAACCACTCCATTCATGTCTGCAATAAGGAGGTCGACGAATTGGACCTCGGGGTGTTCCTTCAGGAACTCGGTCGCTTCTGTGAGCGGAACGGCACTCGGGGGTACCGACATGATGCAACACCTTTATTGTTAAAAATTTCAATCATGCAGGGGCTGAGGTGTGAGTCAATCCGAAAGGCCTGTTGTTGTCAATAGCGCCAAAAATTGCTCCCTGTTGGTGCAATGGGGCCGTTTTTGGGGCGTTTCAGGTCGCTTTCGACTCGCTGAAAGCCATGGCTGGCGCGATGTTCAGTAAGGCGTGTGCAATTTTTTACAGAGCTATTGTGTAAAAAAATGAACAGCGCTAAGCTCGGTCGCAACCCATAACACATAACAAGCACGGGTGCCCCAATGTCTCGCCTGCCGTTAATCGGTGTATCTGCGTGTATCAGGCAGATCGGTCCTCAGCCATACCACACCGCCGGCGACAAATATCTCAAGGCTGTCGTTCACGGCGCTAATGGTCTTCCGCTGATCATTCCTGCCCTGGGCGAACAGATCGACCAAGGCACCCTGCTGGCCAGTCTCGACGGCCTGCTCTTCACTGGCTCTCCGTCGAACATCGAGCCTCATCATTATAGTGGTTCTGCGAGCGATGCTGGCACATTGCACGATATCGCCCGCGACGCTACCACACTGCCCCTCATTCGCGCTGCGATCGCCGCTGGCGTACCGGTACTCGGTATCTGCCGCGGCTTTCAGGAGATCAATGTGGCTATGGGCGGCAGCCTGCACCAGAAGGTGCACGAGACACCAGGATTCATGGACCACCGCGAGCCGGCAGACCAGCCGCTCGAGGTGCAGTACGCCCAGCGCCATGCCGTGCATGTGCAGCCGGGCGGAGTGCTCGCCGGCATCGGCTTGCCGGAAGAGATAAAGGTCAATTCCATTCATGGCCAGGGCGTTGAACGTCTGGCGCCGGGCCTTCGAGTAGAAGCGCTGGCGCCTGACGGGTTGGTCGAAGCCTTCTCCGTCGAAGGTGCCAAGACCTTCGCACTCGGTGTGCAGTGGCACCCGGAGTGGCAGGTCCGATCGAACCCCAACTATCTCGCTATCTTCCAGGCATTCGGCAAAGCCTGCAGCAAGAGGGCGGGGCAACGTTGAGTCCGGCGGTTGGGGCCGGGCTCTCACACCCTGAGGTCTTTATGACTACCAAGTTAGACCAGCTGACCAGCTGGCTGAAGGAACGCAAGATCACCGAAGTGGAATGTCTGATCGCCGATCTGACCGGGATTGCCCGGGGCAAGATCGCGCCGACCAACAAGTTCCTCAACGAGAAGGGCATGCGCCTGCCGGAGAGTGTTCTCCTGCAGACCGTGACCGGTGATTACGTCGAGGACGACATCTATTACGACCTGCTGGACCCGGCGGACATCGATATGGTCTGCCGCCCGGACGAGAATGCCGTGTTCCTCGTCCCCTGGGCCATCGAACCTACCGCGATGGTGATCCACGATACCTACGACAAGCTCGGCAATCCCATCGAGCTGTCGCCGCGCAATATTCTCAAGCGCGTGCTCAAACTCTATTCCGACAAGGGCTGGAAGCCGATCGTGGCCCCGGAGATGGAGTTCTACCTGACCAAGCGCAGCGACGACCCAGACTACCCGTTGCAGGCGCCGGTCGGCCGCTCCGGCCGCCAGGAAACCGGCCGCCAGTCCTTCTCCATCGACGCGGCGAACGAATTCGACCCGCTGTTCGAGGACATGTACGACTGGTGCGAAGCGCAAGGCCTGGACCTGGACACGCTGATCCACGAGGAAGGCACCGCGCAGATGGAAATCAACTTCCGTCATGGCGATGCCCTCGATCTGGCCGACCAGATCCTGGTGTTCAAGCGCACCATGCGCGAGGCCGCGCTCAAGCACAACGTCGCGGCGACCTTCATGGCCAAGCCGATGACCGGCGAGCCGGGCAGCGCCATGCACCTGCACCAGAGCATCATCGATATCAAGACCGGCAAGAACATCTTCTCCAATGCCGACGGCAGCATGAGCGAGCTGTTCCTGCACCATATCGGTGGCTTGCAACGTTTCATCCCCGAGGCGTTGCCGCTGTTCGCGCCCAACGTCAACTCGTTCCGCCGCTTCCTGCCGGATACCTCGGCACCGGTGAACGTCGAGTGGGGCGAAGAGAATCGTACCGTCGGCCTGCGCGTGCCGGACTCCAACCCGGAGAACCGTCGCGTGGAGAACCGTCTGGCCGGTGCCGATGCCAACCCATACCTGGCCCTGGCGGCCAGCCTGCTGTGTGGCTACATCGGCATGATCGAAGGCATCAAGCCCAGTGCCCAGGTCAAAGGACGCGGCTATGAGCGACGCAATCTGCGCTTGCCGCTGACCATCGAGGCGGCGCTGGAAACCATGGAAGGCAGCAAGACCCTTGAACAGTACCTCGGTAGCAGGTTCATCCGCGGCTATATCGCGGTGAAGCGCGCCGAGCACGAGAACTTCAAGCGGGTGATCAGTTCCTGGGAGCGCGAGTTCCTCCTGCTTTCCGTCTGATCGGCGTGGGGCCCGGCTGTCCCGGCCGGGCCCTGTGTTACATAGAGAGAGGTTTTGACCAAAATGACTAAAGAGACCAGCGCCCAGACCCAACACTGGCAGGCGCTCAGCCGCGAACACCACCTGGCTCCGTTCACCGACTACAAACAACTGAACGAGAAGGGCGCGCGGATCATCACCAAAGCCGAAGGCGTGTACCTGTGGGACAGCGAGGGCAACAAGATCCTCGATGGCATGGCCGGTCTCTGGTGCGTCAACGTCGGCTACGGCCGCAAGGAACTCGCTGACGCTGCCTACAAGCAGATGCTTGAGCTGCCCTACTACAACCTGTTCTTCCAGACGGCCCACCCGCCGGTGCTGGAGTTGGCCAAGGCCATCGCCGACATCGCGCCGGAAGGCATGAACCATGTGTTCTTCACCGGTTCGGGTTCGGAGTCCAACGACACCGTGCTGCGCATGGTCCGCCACTACTGGGCGATCAAGGGCCAGCCGCAGAAGAAGGTGGTCATCGGCCGCTGGAACGGCTACCACGGTTCCACCGTCGCCGGCGTCAGCCTGGGCGGCATGAAGGCCCTGCACAGCCAGGGCGACCTGCCGATTCCGGGCATCGAGCACATCGCTCAGCCGTACTGGTTCGGCGAGGGCGGCGACATGGACCCGGAAGAGTTCGGCGTCTGGGCTGCCGAGCAACTGGAGAAGAAAATTCTCGAAGTCGGCGAAGACAAGGTCGCGGCCTTCATCGCCGAGCCGATCCAGGGTGCCGGCGGCGTGATCGTTCCGCCGCAAAGCTACTGGCCGAAGATCCGCGAGATCCTCGCCAAGTACGACATCCTGTTCATCGCCGACGAAGTCATCTGCGGCTTCGGCCGCACCGGCGAATGGTTCGGCAGCCAGTACTACGGCAACGCCCCGGACCTGATGCCGATCGCCAAGGGCCTGACCTCCGGCTACATCCCCATGGGTGGCGTGATCGTCCGCGACGAGATCGTCCATACCCTGAATGAGGGGGGCGAGTTCTACCACGGCTTCACTTACTCTGGGCACCCGGTCGCCGCCGCGGTGGCGCTGGAGAACATCCGTATCCTGCGTGAAGAGAAGATCGTCGAGACGGTCAAAGCGGAAACGGCACCGTATTTGCAGAAACGCTGGCAGGAACTGGCGGATCATCCGCTGGTGGGTGAAGCGCGCGGTGTCGGCCTGGTGGCCGCACTGGAGCTGGTCAAGAACAAGAAGACCCGCCAGCGCTTCGAAGGCCAGGGCGTGGGGATGCTGTGCCGTGAGCACTGCTTCCGCAATGGTCTGATCATGCGTGCGGTTGGCGACACAATGATTATTTCGCCGCCGCTGGTGATCAGTAAGTCGCAGATCGACGATCTGATCACTCTGGCGCGCAAGTGCCTCGATCAAACCGCCGCTGTTGTGCTGTCTTGAGTCTTTAACCGGACCTTTGACAGACTGCGCCTGTGCGTTGGCCAGGCTCACCGGGTGGTGACGGCAGAGACTGTTCGGCGCCACCCGGATACACGAAAAATAACTGGAGCTACCCGCATGTTTAAGACCTTCGGCAAGACCCTGCTCGCTGTGACTCTGGCGAGCGCTGTGGCCGGTATGGCACAGGCCGATAACAAGGTATTGCACGTCTACAACTGGTCGGACTACATCGCCCCGGATACGGTCGATAAGTTCACCAAGGAAACCGGCACCAAGGTCGTCTATGACGTCTATGACAGCAACGAAGTGCTGGAGGCCAAGCTGCTGGCCGGCAAGTCGGGCTACGACGTGGTAGTGCCGTCCAACTCCTTCCTCGCCAAGCAGATCAAGGCCGGCGTCTACCAGCCGCTGGACAAGTCCAAGCTGCCGAACTGGAAGAACCTCAACCCGGACATCATGAAGACGCTGGAAGTCAGCGACCCGGGTAACAAGTACGCCATCCCCTACATGTGGGGCACCATCGGCATCGGCTACAACCCGGACAAGGTCAAGGCCGCGCTCGGCGACAACGCCCCGGTCGATTCCTGGGACCTGGTGTTCAAGCCGGAGAACATGGAAAAGCTGAAGCAGTGCGGCGTGAGCTTCCTCGATTCGCCGACCGAAATGATCCCGGCGGCCCTGCACTACCTGGGCTACAAGCCGGACAGCAGCGATCCCAAGGAAATCAAGGCGGCTGAAGACCTGTTCCTGAAGATCCGCCCGTACGTGGCCTACTTCCATTCCTCGAAGTACATCTCCGACCTGGCCAACGGCAACATCTGCGTGGCTATCGGTTACTCCGGCGACATCTTCCAGGCCAAGTCCCGCGCCGCGGAAGCCAAGAACAACGTGAAAGTGGCCTACAAGATTCCGAAGGAAGGCGCCGGCGCATTCTTCGACACCGTGGCCATCCCGAAGGATGCCGAGAACCCCGAAGGCGCGCTGCAGTGGATCAACTTCCTGCTCAAGCCTGAAATCATCGCCGAGGTCAGCGACACCGTTTCCTACCCGAACGGCAACGCCGCCGCCACCCCGCTGGTGAAAGAAGAAATCCGCAACGACCCGGGTATCTACCCGAGCGACGAAGTCATGAAGAAGCTGTACGCCTTCCCGGATCTGCCGGCGAAGACCCAGCGTCTGCTGACTCGCAGCTGGACCACCATCAAGTCCGGCAAGTAATGGGATAGCCCGGCCGGCGATCCTTGCCGGCCTGGATGTACCGGGTACGCGATGGGGGAGCCATGGCTTCCCCATCCGCGAGGCCCTGAATTTCGGATCATCTCAGTGGGATGGCCGTTGGTCGCGACGCTCTCGTAATTGACCGGGCTGTAGACGTTCCGGCGCGCTCCACGGAAGGCCAAACAGATACGCGGTAAACGCTACGCAGACATAGAAGCATTCAAAACAACGAGAGGACTAACGTGTGCGCATTCCCTTCCGCAAAACCCTGATCGCTGCAGCTTCCCTGCTGAGCCTGAGCGCCGCCGTCGCGCAGGCCGAGCCAACCGTGCATGTCTACAATTGGACCGACTACATCGGTGAGACCACCCTCGCGGACTTCCAGAAGGCCACCGCGATCAAGCCGGTCTACGACGTCTTCGACTCCAACGAAACCCTGGAAGGCAAGCTGCTGGCCGGTCATACCGGCTACGACGTGGTCGTGCCGTCGAACAACTTCCTTTCCAAGCAGATCAAGGCTGGCGTGTTCCAGAAGCTCGACCGCAGCCAACTGCCGAACTGGCAGAACCTCGATCCGGCGCTGATGAAGCGTCTGGACAAAGCCGATCCGGGCAACCAGTACGCCGTTCCCTATCTGTGGGGCACCAACGGCATCGGCTACAACGTAGAGAAGATCAAGGCCGTCCTGGGCGTCGACAAGATCGACTCCTGGTCCATGCTCTTCGAGCCCGAGAACATCAAGAAGCTGACCCAGTGCGGCGTCGCCTTCCTCGACTCGCCGGACGAAATGTTCCCGGCAGTGCTCAACTACATGGGGCTGGACCCCAACAGCACCAATCCGAAGGATTACGAGAAGGCCGAGGCCAAGCTGATGGCCGTCCGCCCCTACGTCACCTATTTCCACTCGTCGAAGTACATTTCCGACCTGGCCAACGGCAACATCTGCGTGGCCGCCGGTTTCTCCGGCGACATCTTCCAGGCGGCCAACCGCGCCAAGGAAGCCGGCAAGGGCGTGCACATCGCCTACTCGATCCCGAAGGAAGGCGCCAACCTGTGGTTCGACATGCTGGCCATTCCGTCCGATGCGCCTAATGTCAAGGAAGCGCACGCTTTCATCAATTACCTGCTGCAGCCTGAGGTCATCGCCAAGGTCAGCGAGTACGTGGGGTATGCAAACCCCAACAGCAAGGCCGACTCTGTCATGGATCAGGAGTTGCGTAACAATCCGTCGGTCTATCCGGCGCAGGACGTGCTAGACCACCTTTACGTATCCATTCCGCTGCCGCCGAAAGTGCAGCGCCTGGAAACCCGTTCCTGGACGAAAATCAAGTCCGGTAAGTAATAGCAATCCAAGCATGCCCGGCCGCGGGGGTCGGGCATCAATAGTTGGGAGTTGTGGTAATGGCTATAGCCTCCGGTGCCTACAAGAAAGCCCTCGCGGGCGACCAGCAGCCGAAAGAGGTGTTGGTAAAAATCGACCGGGTCACCAAGCAGTTCGACGAGACTCTGGCAGTGGACAGTGTGTCCCTGACCATCAAGAAAGGCGAAATCTTCGCCCTGCTCGGCGGCTCCGGTTCCGGTAAGTCCACCCTGTTGCGCATGCTCGCCGGCTTCGAGCGGCCGACCGAAGGTCGTATCTTCCTCGATGGTCAGGACATCACCGACCTGCCGCCTTACGAGCGGCCGATCAACATGATGTTCCAGTCCTACGCGCTCTTCCCGCACATGACCGTGGCGCAGAACATTGCCTTCGGCCTGAAGCAGGACGGCCTACCCAAGGCCGAGATCGACAAGATCGTCGAGGAAATGCTCAAGCTGGTGCAGATGACCCAGTATGCCAAGCGCAAGCCGCACCAGCTCTCCGGTGGCCAGCGCCAGCGGGTGGCACTGGCGCGCTCCCTGGCCAAGCGTCCGAAGCTACTGCTGCTCGACGAGCCCATGGGCGCGCTGGACAAGAAGCTGCGCTCGCAGATGCAACTGGAGCTGGTGGAGATCATCGAGCGCGTCGGCGTGACCTGCGTGATGGTGACCCACGACCAGGAAGAGGCCATGACCATGGCCCAGCGCATCGCCATCATGCACCTGGGTTGCATCGAGCAGATCGGCAGCCCGATGGACATCTACGAGACCCCGGCCAGCCGTCTGATCTGCGAGTTCATCGGCAACGTCAACATGTTCGACGGGCAACTGGTCGAGGACCTGCAGGACCACGCGGTGATCGCCTGCCCGCAACTGGAGAACCCGATCTACATCGGTCACGGCATCAGCACCCGTGCCGAGGACAAGCGCATCACCTATGCGCTGCGTCCGGAGAAGGTCATGGTCAGCGCGCAGAAGCCGGAAAACCTGGAACACGCCGGCTTCAACTGGGCCCAGGGCACCGTCTACGACATCGCCTACCTCGGCGGCCATTCGGTGTACTACATCAAGCTCGCCTCCGGGATGATCGTGCAGGCCTTCATGGCCAACGCCGAGCGTCACGTGGCGCGCCCGACCTGGGATCAGCCGGTCTACATCAGCTGGTACGACGATAGCGGTGTGGTACTGCAATCATGAATGTCGCCAAATCGATCCTGAAGCGCCTGCCCCGCGGCCGGCACGCCGTGATCGGTGTGCCGTTCCTCTGGCTGTTCCTGTTCTTCCTGCTGCCCTTCGCCATCGTGCTGAAGATCAGTCTGGCGGAAGCGGATGTGGCCATTCCGCCGTACACCGAAGTCTTCCAGTACGCTGACCACACCATCCAGGTGGTGCTGAAAATCGGCAACTACCTGATGCTGACCGACGACCCGCTCTACATCGACGCCTACCTGGGCTCGCTGAAGATGGCCTTCATCAGTACCCTGATCTGCTTGCTGGTCGGCTACCCGATGGCCTATGCCATCGCCCGTGCCAGCAAGGAAATGCAGACCGTGCTGCTGCTGCTGATCATGATGCCGACCTGGACGGCGATCCTGATCCGCGTGTACGCCTGGATGGGCATCCTCTCCAACAACGGGCTGCTCAACGGCTTCCTGATGTGGCTGGGGGTGATCAACGAACCGCTGACCATCCTCAACACCAACCTGGCGGTGTACATCGGTATCGTCTACTCGTACCTGCCGTTCATGGTCATGCCGCTGTACGCGAACCTGGTGAAGCACGACATGAGCCTGCTGGAGGCCGCATCCGACCTGGGCGCGCGCAACTTCACCAGCTTCTGGAAAATCACCGTGCCGCTGTCGAAGAACGGCATCATCGCCGGCTGCATGCTGGTGTTCATTCCGGCGGTGGGCGAGTTCGTCATCCCGGAACTGCTCGGCGGTCCCGAGACGCTGATGATCGGCAAGGTGCTGTGGCAGGAGTTCTTCAACAACCGTGACTGGCCGGTGGCATCCGCCCTGGCGGTGGTCATGCTGGCGATCCTTATCGTGCCCATCATTCTCTTCAACAAGAACCAGGCCAAAGAGCTGGAGGGCAAGGTATGAGCAAGCGCTGGTCGTTCTCCAACATCATGCTGATCGCGGGCCTGCTGTTCATCTACGTGCCGATGGTCATCCTGGTCATCTTCTCCTTCAACGGCTCCAAACTGGTGACCGTATGGGGTGGCTGGTCGGTGAAGTGGTATGTCGGTCTGCTGGACAACACCCAGCTGATCAGCGCGGTGTTCCGCTCCCTGGAAATCGCCGTCTACACCGCGTTTTCCTCGGTGGCGCTGGGCACCCTGGCGGCCTTCGTGCTGACCCGCATCCCGCGTTTCCGTGGCCGCACGCTGTTCGGCGGCATGGTCACCGCGCCGCTGGTCATGCCCGAGGTGATCACCGGTCTGTCGCTGCTGCTGCTGTTCGTGGCCATGGCGCAACTGATCGGCTGGCCGCAGGAGCGCGGTATCGTCACCATCTGGATCGCCCACACCAGCTTCTGCTCGTCCTACGTGGCGGTGGTGGTGTCGGCTCGCCTGCGTGAATTGGACCTGTCCATCGAAGAGGCAGCCATGGACCTGGGCGCCAAGCCGTGGAAAGTGTTCCTGCTGATCACCATCCCGATGATCGCGCCGTCCCTGGCGGCCGGTGGCATGATGTCCTTCGCCTTGTCGCTCGACGACCTGGTGCTGGCCAGCTTCGTCTCCGGCCCCGGTTCCACCACCCTGCCGATGGAGGTCTTCTCCGCCGTGCGTCTGGGCGTGAAGCCGGAAATCAACGCGGTGGCCAGCCTGATTCTGCTGACCGTCTCGCTGTTCACCTTCTTCGCCTGGTACTTCACCCGTCAGGCCGAAGAGCGGCGCAAGCGCGCGGTGCAGGAGGCCATGGAGGCCAATGCCACCGACTGGCAAAAGGGTTCGCCAGCCACCGCCTGAGGCCGTCTTGTCGGCCGGCCGTATCCGGCGTCTGTCGAACCACGGGCCACCTTCGGGTGGCCCGTGTTCTTTGTGGCGGGACGACTTATTCCACTCGCGGAGGCCTACAGGGTTTCTCAGAATCTTCTGGCGTGATTCCTCTCATACTTCCGCGCGATTGCCATCTACTATTCAAGTGTTCGTCGCGGATCGCTGGCTTTTCCCCGCAGCTTGGTCGGCAATCACGGCGCCGGACGACTTTTTGTGCAGAAGCAACGCACCAACGCGGGAGGTGGCGCCGAATACAAGACCCCGAGTTATCCCTAGGGGAAATAGCGCGCCAGGGAGCCACGGCACCTCCTGCAGTCCCTACAGCGAAAACGACGAACCCCGCCTGGCGGGGTTCGTCGTTTCTGCCCTCCGCCGATCGGCTGCGGCTAGCGGTTGGCGGGCTCCAGCTTGAGCAGCCCCTTGCTGTTGGCCTTCACTTCCTCGTCCAGGTAGTGCTCCGGCATGTACAGCCCCTCGACGTAGCTTTGCGCCTGGTCGGCATAGTGCGCGTCGAAGAGGACTCCGCTCTGGCCGACGGGGTTGATGCCCAGCGCATGGGCCGGGTCGGCGAAGTCGATCAGGCGCCGGGTCGAGGGGCCATAGGTCACTTCCCAGGGCGCCGGACCGACGCGCGCGGAGAAATTGTTGGGCGTCTCGTGGCTGCCGGGCGCCTCGAACGGGCCGACATTGAACAGGCGATCCAGCGGCTTCTGCATGCCCAACGGGTGGACATGGGTGAGGGTGTGCGCCTTGCCCCATTGCCAGTGCGCCGGATCCGGCCCGAGTAACTCGCGCAAGTGTTCGAGGCTGGCCTGCCAGGCACCCTTGACGATGTCCGCGCGGGTTTCCTTCTGCGGCGTGGCGCGCTTGTCCCACCAGGGCGAGTCCGCATCCGCGGTCAGGCGTGGCAACATGCTGTCCAGCACGCGCGTGGACAGCAGGCTATCGAAGAAGGCATCGCCCAGTTCGTCATGCATGGCGTCGTGGGCGATCTGGTAGAGCAACTGGTTGAACAGCGTGGCCGCCACCGAATCCAGCGGGTAATCGCCTTGCCACTGCGCCAGTCGCTCGACCAGGGCCTTTTCTTCGGCGTTGCCCGCTGCGTCACGGAGGATCGGCAGCAGCGGGGCCAGGGTACGCGGGCCGTAGCCGGTGCCGGTATCCAGTTGCAATGCCTGGCTGTTCTGCAGGTCCCACTTCACGCTGCTGTCGCTCAGCCGCTGGTTCAGCCGCCGGCCACGATCCGCCAGGTTGTAGTAACCGGGGATCGGCCGGCCATTGGCGGGCAGCGGCTGGAAGTTGGCCGAGACGATATAGCCGCGCGGCGGGTTTTCTTCCTGCGGATTCTCGTTGAATGGGTAGAAGCCATCCTTGTCCGCCGCGGTGCCGCTGCCATCGAGAATGAAGTTGGGGTCGACGCCGGCCGGGCGCTTGACCAGCTTGGCCGCGGCCCACCAGGCGATATCGCCGCTGGCGTTGGCCCAGACCACGTTGAGCCCCGGCGCCTGGATGTTCGCGACGGCGCCGCGGGCCTTGTCCAGGGTGTCGGCGCGGTCCAGGCGGTAGAAGGCGTCGAGGAGTGGATTCTCGGTCTCGAGGAAGCCCCACCACATGGCGATCGGTGTCTTGCCGCCAGCATTGCCGAGGGCATCGTTGATCAGCGGGCCATGGGGCGAGCTGCGCAGCGTCAGGCGAACCGGGTCCTGGCCTTTGACCGCGATGCTCTGCTCCTCGCTCTTCAGCTCGACCCACTGGCCGTGGTACCAGACCTGGTTGGGATTGTCCGGGTTGACCTTCTCGGCGATCAGATCGAGGTCGTCGTTCTGGAACATGGTCAGGCTCCAGCCGAACTGCAGGTTGTGGCCGAGCATGGCGAAGGGCACCAGCGCCTGGTGGTGACCGTAGAGTTCGAAGCCTGGCGCGCTGAGCTGCGCTTCGTACCACACCGAGGGGGTGGCGAAGCGGATATGCGGATCGCCGGCCAGCAACGGCTTGCCGCTGCGCGTGCGGCTTCCGGCTACGGCCCAGGCGTTGCTGCCCTCGAACTGTGGCAGGCCGGCAGCCTCCAGGGCCTCTCGACTCAGCCGGGCAATGGCGTTGAGGTCGCGCCAGTCGGCGGCGGCCAGCGCGCCGGACTGCTTCAGCATGCCCTCGGGGTGCCAGGCCAGGTCGAAGTCCTTGAGGTAGTCACTGCCGAGGGTGTCGCGGATGTAGGTCAGCACCGGCTCGGTACGGAAGGCGGCGGCGAAGCTGTAGGCCAGGTAGCCGGAAACGGCGACGGTGTCTTCGGCGGTGAAGGGGCGCTTGGGAATGCCCAGTACGTCGAATTCCAGCGGTCGCGGGTGGTTGGCCTGGTACTGGTTGATGCCATCCAGGTAGGCCTGCAGCGCCAGCCAGACCGGCGATTGCTTGTCCTGCCTGGCGACGTATTCGGCGGCGTGGTCGCGCAGGCGCAGGCTGCGGAACAGGCGATCGGTCTCCACCAGCTTGGGGCCGAGCACCTCGGCCAGTTCGCCGCGGGCCAGGCGGCGAATCATCTCCATCTGGAACAGCCGGTCCTGGGCATGCACGTAGCCCAGGGCACGGTACAGGTCAGTCTCGTTCTGTGCGCGGATATGCGGCACGCCGCGCTCGTCGTAACGCACGACGACCTCGGCCTGCAGGCCACCCAGTTGCGCCAGGCCGTCGCGGATCGGCTGCTTGCCGTGCAGGTACCAGGCAGCGCTTCCCGTGCCGGCCATGATGACCAGGGCGAGGACTGTCAGGGGGCGTTTCATTCAGCTCTCCTTGTTGTTTTGTGCTGAGGCGCGCGTGGGGGTCTGGCAGAAAACTCCTCAGACTAACCAAGGTGGTCACTGGATGTCGATGCTGCGAAAGGTGAGGCGGGCGGGCGCGAGAGGCTCTGGATGGCGCGCTTGGGAGCGCGGCGGAGGGAAACGCGGAGCAGTTGCCCGCACCAGAAGCACTGGTGCGGGTCGGGGACTGGCTTATTCGGCCAGCGGTACCTGGCTGCCGACATCCAGGACCATCATGGCGTCGAGCTGGGTTTCGATCTGCAGGAAGCGCATGGCGCGTGTCGGCGACACTGTCTTGGCGATCCGCGCGACATACTTGTTGCGCAGGTCCAGGCGGCGGCTCTGCAGGTCCTCCACGCGCTTGATCAGCTTGCTGGCATCCTGGTCCGAGACTTTGCCGGTGTTATAGGACTTGGCGTAGTCGGCCAGCAAACCCAGGCTTTCGTGGCTGAGCTTGTCGGCCTCGGTGCGGTAGGTGTTGTAGATCGGCCAGAAGGCTTCGCCTTCCTTGTCGCTCAGGCCCATGTTGGCCTCGACGATACGCTTGCGCTTGTAGTCGATGTCGGCCAGGCGATTCTGGATCTCTGCCTTGTGCTCCTTCAGCACGTCCTGGCCGCTGGCGTTGGTCTGGTCATCGGCGCTGGCCAGCAGTGGCGTGGCGAGCAGGGCGCAGAGGACGAGGGTCGAACGTAGACGCATGCTGTAGCTCCTTATCGCGGGACCGGCCCTTCATGGGCCGGTCGCCCCAGTCTAGCCAGGCTGGGGCGGCCGGCGGAGAAAAGCGCATCATTGTTTGATCCCGGTCGGGTTCCAGGGGCAATAACAGCCCAATGCCAGGGTGTGGGTCGCGTTCACCGCCCGCCCGCTGACCAGGGCTTCGAGGACCGGCTCGATGAAGCTGTTGCTGGAGCTGCAGGTGGCGCCTTCGCTGTAGGGGCCGAAGTAGGCCAGGCGCCCCTGGCGATCCCAGATCGCCACCGCCGGGCTGGCTGGCAACTGTTCGGCGCCGGGCACTCCGGCGAGCGCCTTCAAGCCGGCCAGGGTGCTCGGCAGTTGGCCACGGCTGCCGGGTTTCTGCAGCGAATAGAACGCCACCCCTTGCGGGGCAAAGCGCGCCAGCAGTTCGACGAGGTGCTGCTGGTTACCGACGTTGCACGGGCAGGCCGGGTCCCAGAAATGCACCAGGCGGATCGGCCCCGGCCCGGCCAATTCCGCGGGCAGCTGCAGGATGTCGCCGGCAAAGAGGGTCGGTTGCTGGCTGAATGGGCGAATGTAGCGGCCCTGGAACCATTGGTAGGCGCTCAGCAGGCCGATGGCGCAGAGCAGGGCGAGCAGGCAGGAGAGCAGCAGGCGACGGCGGGAAGTCATGGCGAATACCGGTAAGATAGCCGGCAAGATTGCCACGCCTGCGCGCGCGGCAGAATATCCCGGCAAGCGTCCGCGCATTCGCCGGCGCACGCCACTCCCAGCGGGGCCCCTGATGCCTGAAGCCTTCCAGCCCGAATCCCTGCGTCAACGCCTGCGACCCCTGGCCGCAGCCGAACTGGACAGCCAGGTACTCGGTTACCAGTCCTACTACGGGCTCGACCTGCGCGACCGCTACCCCGGTCTGGAAAGCCGCCTGGGGGTCTTCGAGTGCGCCGGTTACCGCATCGCCGCGCAATACTGGCGGCCGCCGTTGGCCCAGGGCAGTCTGTTGCTGCTGCACGGCTACTACGACCACATGGGGCTGTATCGCCATGTGATCGAGTGGGCGGTGGGGCTGGGGCTGGCGGTGCTGGCCTGCGACCTGCCCGGACATGGGCTGTCCGGCGGCGAGGCGGCGAGCATCGGCGATTTCGGCGAGTACCAGGCAGTGCTCGCCGGTCTGCTGGAGCAGGCCGACGCACTCGGCTTGCCGCAGCCCTGGCACCTTTGCGGGCAGAGCACCGGCGGCGCCATCCTTCTCGACTACCTGCTGACCGGCGCCCCGCGCCCGGAACTCGGGCGTACTCTGCTTCTCGCGCCGCTGGTGCGGCCGCGCGCCTGGGCTTGGTCGAAACTCAGCTATCAGTTGCTGAAACCCTTCGTCGGTTCGATTCCGCGGCGTTTCAGCGACAACTCCAACGACCCTGAATTCCTCGCCTTCCTGCGTGAGCGCGATCCCTTGCAGCCGCGCACCCTGCCCACCGCCTGGGTGGGCGCGCTGGCGCGCTGGATACCGCGCATCGAAGCCGCGCCCGCGAGCGCCCAGGGGCTGCTCGTGGTGCAGGGCGATGCGGACGAAACGGTGGACTGGCGCCACAACCTGAGGGTGCTGGAGGACAAGTTCGAGCGGATCGATTGCCTGCTGCTGAGCGGCGCGCGGCATCATCTGGCCAACGAGAGCGAAACCCTGCGTCAGCGCTATTTCCAGTTTCTCGGCGAGCGGTTGTTGTAGGCGGGGGAGACACGGCGGGGTGGGACCGTAGAGCGGAGGGGCTGTTCCTGGCTCCCTGCGCCTGTCCTGCGGCGCCACCTCGTTCTACGGTGCGCAAATACTAGCGGATTCCCTTATCAGGCCTGGGCTTGCCGAGGCGCGGGAAGTTTCCGTGCGGACCTAGGGCGTATTCCCGTTGGCCGACAGGCCGGCCCTGACCGCGGCCAGCGCTGCCTGGTAATAGGCCTTGCCGGCGGGCGATTCGGCGAATTCGGCAAAGGCGCCCAGTTCGTTGTCGGACAGCCCGCGGTAGACGTAGAGCAGGGTGTTATCGAGGTCGGCGCCGATCTGCTGCATGAGGTTCTGCCGCTGACCTTCGAGCATCCCCTGGCCTTGGCCCTGGCCGAGCAAGCCCGGCAGCATCTGGCTGAGGCTGTCGGCGGCGACGCTGGCCAGCGCCATGCTGACCTCGGCGCCGGCTTCGCGGGCCGGCAGCGCCTGGCTCAGGCGGTGGGCGATCTGCCGGCGTTGCTCGCTGACCTGCTGGCGCGGCAGGCCGCCGGCGTAATGGGCCAACTGGTCGCTGCGCGTGGCCAGGGTTTCCGCAGCGCTGATCTTGTGTCCCAGCGGGGACTGGAAGAATGCCAGCGCCGGGCCGCTGTCCGGCAGGTTCTGGCGCAGGCCGTCGAGCGCGCGGGCGTCGATCTGCGCCGGGGCGAAGCGCTGGTTGCTGTTGTCCACCAGGGCCTGGTACAGCGCGGGCGGCAGGTTGTTCTGGTAGCGCTTCTGCGCCGCATGCAGGGCATCGTTGAAGTGCGCGCGTTGCTCGGGCCAGCCGGCCACCTGGTACAGGCGCTGATAGTCGTCGGCCAGGACGGGTAGGCCCAGCATCAGCAGGGCTAGGGCTAGCAGTGCACGCAATTCGGGTTCCTCCGGGCGACAGCTTGCGTTCGCCGCGGCTATTGTCGGCAAGCCTGGCCTCGCTTGTCGAGGCGCTTGTGGCGGGCGTTACAATAGCGCATGAACCAATATCCCGATTCCCCCCTGCTGCAACATATCGCCGACGACCTGGCCGAACAGGGCTGGTCGCTGCAAAGCGTGTTCCTTTCCGCTGAGCTGACCGAGGCCCTGGCCGACGAGTGTCGCGCCCGTGCGCAGGCCGGCCAGCTCGCCGCCGCTTCGGTCGGTCGCGGCGAGGGGCAGGCGGTGCGCGAGGGCATTCGCGGCGATCGCATCCAGTGGCTGGAGCCGGGCCAATCGCCGGCCTGCGACCGCTATCTGGCGCTCATGGATGCCCTGCGCCAGGAGCTGAACCGCAGCCTGTACCTGGGGCTGGAGGATTTCGAGTGCCACTTCGCGCTTTATCCGCCGGGCGCTTTCTATCAAAAGCACCTGGATCGCTTCCGCGATGACGACCGGCGCAGCGTATCGGCGGTGCTCTACCTCAATCCGTCCTGGCTGCCGCAACAGGGTGGAGCGCTGCGTCTGTACCTGGCGGATGGTTCGGCGCGCGATATCGCACCGCTGGGCGGCAGCCTGGTGGTGTTTCTCTCCGGGGAGTTTCCCCACGAAGTGCTGCCGGCCGAGCGCGAGCGTTTGTCGCTCACCGGCTGGTTCCGCCGCCGCGGCGACGCGCCGCTCTGAGGCTCGGCGGGGCGGGGACCCGGCCGAAGCAAGGCTGTCCCGCCAACCGCTGGGCGTAGCGTCGCCTGGCGTGACCCTCGCGGATCGACGCGCTAGTCTTTGCCCATCGCAAAGGAGTGGTTCGCTCATGCAGAAGATTCTCGTCAGCCGTTGCCTGCTGGGACATCGGGTGCGCTACGACGGCGGTAGCCATGGCCCCTTCGATCTGCTGGCCCGCTGGCAGGCGCAAGGGCGCGTGGTGGCGCTTTGCCCGGAAGTGGCCGGCGGCCTGCCAACGCCACGGCCGCCAGCGGAGATTCCCGGCGGTCGCGGCGGCAGGGTGCTGGATGGCCTGAGCCAGGTGTTCACCGTGCACGGCGAGGACGTCAGCGCCGCTTTCATTCGAGGTGCCGAACAGGCCGTCGAGCTGGTGCGCGCCCACGATATCCGCCTGGCCATCCTCAAGGCGCGCAGTCCGTCCTGCGGCAACCGCGAGAACTACGACGGCAGCTTTTCCGGCATGCGGGTGCCCGGCGAGGGCGTGACCGCGGCTGCCCTGAAACGCCTCGGCGTGCTGGTGTTCAGCGAAGAGGAACTGGACGCGGCGGCGGTCTGCCTGGCCGGTCTGGAGGCGGGTGGCTGACGCATTCGGAGAGCCTTTGCCGCACTATTCCGCTTGAGCCCTGCGCAGGGATGCCTATGCTGAGTGCTCCAGGCGGACCTTTGCGCTCAGGTATGGTGTGCCACGTCACCGAGCGCCGCTGCTATTCGTCGGGAACCTGGCGGTCCGCCCGCGCTTTCCATACCCGTGTCACAGGAGAACTCCATGAAGCTCATGTTGCCTTGCCTCGGCCTTGCCGGCCTGCTGCTCGCCGCCTCCGCCGCGACCATGGCGGAGGGCATGCCGCGCACCCAGGCTCCCGAAGGTGCCAAGGTGTATTTCATCGAACCGCATGACGGCGCCACCGTCGGCAAGACCTTCACCGTCAAGTTCGGCCTCAAGGGCATGGGCGTGGCGCCCGCCGGTGTCGACTCGCCGAACACCGGCCACCATCACCTGCTGGTCGATCTCAAGGAGCAGCCGGCGATGGACCAGCCGCTGCCGGCGAACGATAACATCCGCCACTTCGGCAAGGGCCAGACCGAGACCGAACTCACCCTGCCGCCGGGCAAGCACACCCTGCAACTGCTGGTCGGCGACAAGAACCACGTGCCGCTCGACCCGCCGGTGGAGTCGCAGAAGATCACCATTACCGTCAAATGAGGCGGGCATGACATGAAAAAGGGAGGCCGAAGCCTCCCTTTTTCATGTCCGAACAGCGACTGCGATCAGAACAGCACGCGGCTGCGGATGGTGCCGTTGACGTGCTGCAGCTTCTCCAGCGCCAGATCGGAGTACTCGGCGTCGACGTCGATCACCACGTAGCCGACCTTATCGTTGGTCTGCAGGTACTGGCCGGAGATGTTGATGCCGTTGTCGGCGAACACCTTGTTGATTTCGCTCATCACGCCCGGGATGTTGGCGTGGATGTGCAGCAGGCGGTGCTTGCCCGGGTGCGACGGCAGGGCCACTTCGGGGAAGTTGACCGAGGACACCGAGGTGCCGTTGTCGCTGTACTTGACCAGTTTCTCGGCGACTTCCAGGCCGATGTTGGCCTGGGCTTCGGCGGTGGAGCCGCCGATGTGCGGAGTCAGGATCACGCGGTCCAGGCCACGCAGCGGGCTTTCGAATTCTTCGTCGTTGGACTTCGGCTCGACCGGGAACACGTCGATGGCGGCGCCGATCAGGTGTTCGTCCTTGATTGCGTTGGCCAGGTGATCCAGCTCGACCACGGTGCCGCGCGCGGCGTTGATCAGGATGCCGCCCTTCTTCATGGCGCGGATTTCCTTCTCGCCGATCATCCACTGGGTGGACGGCAGTTCCGGCACGTGCAGGGAAACGATGTCGCACAGGCCGAGCAGTTCGTGCAGCGAACCGATCTGTTGCGCATTGCCCAGCGGCAGCTTGGTCACCACGTCGTAGAAGTAGACCTGCATGCCCAGGGCTTCGGCGAGTACCGAGAGCTGGGTGCCGATCGAGCCGTAGCCGACGATGCCCAGCTTCTTGCCGCGGATTTCGAAGGAGTTGGCCGCCGACTTGATCCAGCCACCACGGTGGCAGGAGGCGTTCTTTTCGGGGATGCCGCGCAGCAGCAGGATGGCTTCGGCCAGCACCAGTTCGGCCACCGAGCGGGTGTTCGAGTAGGGCGCGTTGAAGACCGCGATGCCGCGCTCGCGGGCGGCGTCGAGGTTGACCTGGTTGGTGCCGATGCAGAAGCAGCCGACGGCGATCAGCTTCTTGGCAGCCTCGAAGACTTCTTCGGTGAGCTGGGTACGGGAGCGGATACCGATGAAGTGCACATCGGCAATCTTTTCCTTCAGCTCTTCACCGGACAGCGCACCCTTGAGGTACTCGATGTTGGTGTAGCCGGCGGCTTTGAGGGTATCCACCGCATTTTGGTGGACGCCTTCGAGAAGAAGGAATTTGATCTTGCTCTTGTCGAGAGAAGTCTTGCTCATCTGCTTGAACCTGTAGTCCCGGAGCCCGTGGTTCCGAATAGAGTGGCTAGAAATCGAACAGCTCTGGCCGAACCGGCCGGTGCCAGGCAGCTCGGCGCCTGTAGGCGATCTGCATGGGGTGCGTATGCTAGCATGTTCTCCCTTTTCCTTGCCCGGTTGCGACCTGAGCTGTTCTCAGGACGACCATGAACCATTTGAGAGTTCCTTCAATGACCCGCGAAGCCCTGATCGAATCGCTGAAGCCCCTGGTGGAGCCCGGCAAGCTGCTCACCGACGCCGATTCCCTCGAGACCTACGGCAAGGATTGGACCAAGCATTTCGCTCCGGCGCCGCTGGCCATCGCCTTCCCGAAGAGCATCGAGCAGGTTCAGGCCATCGTTCGCTGGGCCAATGAACACCAGGTCGGCCTGGTGCCCTCGGGCGGTCGCACCGGCCTGTCCGCCGCCGCCGTCGCCGCCAATGGCGAAGTGGTGGTGGCCTTCGACTACATGAACAAGATTCTCGACTTCAACGCCTTCGACCGCACCGTGGTGTGCCAGCCGGGCGTGGTCACCAAGCAATTGCAGACCTTCGCCGAAGAGCAGGGGCTGTACTACCCGGTGGACTTCGCGTCTTCCGGTTCCAGTCAGATTGGCGGCAACATCGGCACCAATGCCGGTGGTATCAAGGTCATTCGCTACGGCATGACCCGCAACTGGGTGGCTGGCCTGAAGGTGGTCACCGGCAAGGGCGATCTGCTCGAACTGAACAAGGACCTGATCAAGAACGCCACCGGCTACGACCTGCGCCAGCTGTTCATCGGCGCCGAGGGCACCCTGGGCTTCGTGGTCGAGGCCACCATGCGCCTCGAACGCACGCCGAAGAACCTCACCGCGATGGTCCTCGGCACGCCTGACTTCGATTCGATCATGCCGGTGCTGCACGCGTTCCAGAGCAAGCTCGACCTGACCGCCTTCGAGTTCTTCTCCGACAAGGCGCTGGCCAAGATCATGGCGCGCGGCGACGTGCCGCCGGCCTTCGAGACCGACTGCCCGTTCTATGCCCTGCTGGAGTTCGAGGCTTCCACCGAGGAAGTGGCCAACGAGGCCCTGGCCACCTTCGAGCACTGCGTCGAGCAGGGCTGGGTGCTGGACGGCGTGATGAGCCAGAGCGAGCAGCAGCTGCAGAACCTGTGGAAGCTGCGCGAGTACATCTCCGAGACCATCTCGCACTGGACGCCGTACAAGAACGACATCTCGGTCACCGTGTCGAAGGTCCCGGCTTTCCTCAGGGACATCGATGCGATCGTCGAGGCCAACTACCCGGACTTCGAAGTGGTCTGGTTCGGCCACATCGGCGACGGCAACCTGCACCTGAACATCCTCAAGCCGGAAAACCTGTCCAAGGACGAGTTCTTCGCCAAGTGCGCCACCGTCAACAAGTGGGTGTTCGAGACCGTGCAGAAGTACAACGGCTCGATCTCCGCCGAGCACGGTGTGGGCATGACCAAGCGCGACTACCTGGGTTACAGTCGCTCGGAGGCCGAGATCGGCTATATGAAAGCGGTCAAGGCGGTGTTCGATCCCAACGGGATCATGAACCCGGGCAAGATCTTCGCCGAGTAAGTCGAGTTACCCAGAAGGGCCGGTTCACCGGCCCTTTTCACGTGCAGCGCCGCCGGACGTGGCGCGCAGCGCCGGCAGGCGGCCGCTACCGCCCGGGATCGCGAGCCCTGGCCGGCAGAATCCTTTCCATCCGTTCAGGAGTCGGTAATGAGTTACCAGCATCAGTATGTCGATGGCACCCGTATCCACTTCCCGCTGGGCAAGGTGGTCTGCGTCGGGCGCAACTATGCCGAGCACGCCAAGGAGCTGAACAACCCGGTGCCCACCGAGCCGCTGCTGTTCATCAAGCCGGGCTCCTGCGTGGTGCCGAGCGAGGGTGGCTTCGCCATTCCCGAAGGCCGTGGCGACGTGCACTACGAAGCGGAGATCGCCGTGCTGATCGGCAAGCCGCTGTCGCGCCAGCCGAGCCGCGAGGAAGTGCTGGATGCCATTTCCGGCTATGCGCCGGCGCTGGACCTGACCCTGCGCGACGTGCAGGCCAAGCTGAAGGAAAAGGGCCTGCCCTGGGAGTTGGCCAAGTCGTTCGACGGCGCCTTCGTCCTCGCGCCCTTCGTCAGCGCCGACCATTTCCCCGATCCAGCCGACATCGGCATCCGCCTGAGCATCGATGGCGAGGTGCGTCAGGATGGCAACAGCCGCGACATGCTCAATCCGATCGTGCCGCTGATCCAGCACATCTGCGGGCATTTCTCCCTGCAGCCGGGCGATGTGGTGTCCACCGGCACGCCGGTCGGGGTGGGACCGCTGAAGCATGGCAATGCCCTGGTGCTCGAACTGCCGGGCGCCAGCCGCTTCGAAAGCCGCGTGCTCTGAGCCGCGCAAGGTCCGACGAAGGCCGCCGCAGGGCGGCCTTTTCGTTGCCTGGGCGGTTATCGGTTTGCCACGGATGCGCACGCCGGGTGAATGCCGGCGGCGGATTAATCCTGGCTTAAGGGCGAATTCAGGCTTGTTTCAGCGTCGCTGCCTAGCCTGGGCCCAACGAAATCAGCCAGGAGGCACCCCATGAAACTGCGTCATTTCTCCCTGCTCGGCGCCATTGCCCTGTTCTCGGGCGCCAGCGTCGCCGCCGGTTATGTCGGTCCGGGCAGCGACAGCGCGGCAGCGACCACCGCCACCCCGCTCACCACGGTGAAGCAGGCGCTGACCGCCGCGGACGACACCCCGGTACGGCTGGAGGGCAGCATCGTCAAGCGCATCGAGGGCGAGCATTACCAGTTCAAGGACGCCAGCGGCAGCATCCGCGTCGAGATCGGCAGCCGGCAGTGGCCCGCCGAAGCCGTTTCCGAGAGCACCAAGGTGCGCCTGAGCGGTGAAGTGGACGTCGACCACAAGCGCCATGAGATCGACGTCGATCAGCTGGAAATCATCCAGTAAGCGCCCCGCGCCGCCCCGTTCATCCCGATCCACGGTTGCCGCGTCCTCCCTCCCCTGGGGCGACGCGGCCTTTTTATGCGCGGCGTTCAGCGATGGGTGCTTTCGAAGCCTTGCAGCACGTTCACCGCGTTGATGCCGATCTCCTCCACCGCATAGCCACCCTCCATGACGAACAGTGTCGGCAGCCCCAGCTTGCCGATGCTCTCGCCCATGCGCAGGTAGTCCGGGCTGTCCAGCTTGAACTGCGAGATCGGGTCCTCCTTGAAGGTGTCCACGCCGAGGGAGACGATCAGCACGTCCGGGGCGTAGGCGCCGATCTGGCGGATGGCCGCCTGCAGCGCCAGGTTCCACACCGACCAGTCGCTGCCGGAAGCCAGCGGGTAGTTGAAGTTGAAGCCTTCGCCGACGCCCTGGCCCTTCTCGTCGGCGTAGCCGAGGAAGTACGGGTATTCGAAGCGCGGGTCGCCATGGATTGAGGTGAAGAGCACGTCGGCGCGGTCGTAGAAGATGTCCTGGGTGCCGTTGCCGTGGTGATAGTCGACGTCGAGGATGGCCACCCGCGCGGCGCCCTGGTCGAGCACCGCCTGGGCGGCGATGGCGGCGTTGTTGAAGAAGCAGTAGCCGCCCATGAAATCGGCCGACGCATGATGTCCCGGCGGGCGGCACAGGGAGAACACCGAGCGCGCGCCCTTGGCCAGTTCGGCCTGGCCGGTCAGGGCCACGTTCACCGAACTGGTGATGGCCTGCCAGGTGCCGGCGGTGATCGGTGCGCCGGCATCGAAGCTGTAGTAGCCGAGGCGGCCGTCGATGCTGTCCGGTTCTTTCTGCCGCAGGCGCCGGTTGGGCCAGGCGATCGGCAGCATGTCGTGGCTGCGGCCGGTGGCCAGCCAATCGCGCCAGGCGTGCTGGAGGAAGTTCACGAAGCCTTCGCTGTGTACCCGCAGGATCGGCTCCAGGCCGAACCCGCGCGGGCCCTGAATCTCGCCCAGGGTCACGGCCTTGACCCGGTCGAGGACCATGTCGGCGCGACTGGGTTTCTCATAGCAGGGGGTGAACTGGCCGCCGATCAGCTCGTGCTGGCCGTGGTGCAGGCGATGGTCATCGCTGTAGATCGTCAACATCGTCGGTACTCCTCGGGCGCTGTCCGGGCGCCCGTCTTGGGTGTTGATCTGGCCGGTCCCGGCGACGCGCATGGCCGGGGCCGCACCGGACGCCTGGGCAGCCCAGGGCGGTGTTCGGCCGGTCGCATCGGCAGCCGCTCGCCGGGCGCAACCCGGTGAGCGCTCAGAAAGGCGGATGGATAGGCGGTCTGTCCGTGCGCTTGCCTGGCGGGGCCGGGGCCCCGCCGGCGCAGCGTTGGCTTACTTCTTCAGCTTGGTCCAGACCTTGGCGCGCAGCGCCAGGGACTTCGGCGAGCAGAGCTGGAAGGGCTTCAGGCGGTCCAGCTTGTCGGTCGGGGTGTTGATCGCCGGGTCGTCGAACAGCTCCTTCTCCATGAACTTCTCGGAACCGGTGATGGCGTTGTTGTACTTGGCGAAGTTGGAGGCGGCGGCGATGTTTTCCGGCTGCATCATCCAGTTGAGGAAGGCGTGGGCTTCCTTGACGTTGGTGGCGTCCTTGGGAATCGCCAGGTTATCGATGAACAGGCGGATGCCTTCCTTCGGATAGACGTAGACCAGGCTGGCGCGCTGGGCGTGGGCGCGGTGGAAGGCGCCGTTCCATTGCTGGTGCATGTACACCTCGCCGGCGGCCATGCGTTCGATGGTGCCGTCGCTGTTGTACATCGCCAGCATGGGTTTCTGCTTGAGCAGCAGGTCGAGGACCTTCTCCGCCGCCTTGGGATCTTCGGTGCACTCGTCGACGCCGGCGTAATAGGTGGCCGGGGCCCAGAGGTCGTCGATGGAGTTGAGCGCGACCACCTTGCCCTTGAAGTCTGTCGGCGGCTCGAAGAAGGGCTTCCAGCTTTCCTCGAACTGGCCGCCCGGCGCCTTGGCGCTGTCGTAGCTGTAGCCGGTGGTGCCCCACAGGTAGGGCACGGTGTAGTCGTGGCCGGGGTCGTAGCTGAGGGTCTTGAACTTGTCCTTGAGGTTGGCCAGGTTCGACAGTTGCCCCTTGTCGAGTTTCTGCAGCAGGCCTTCCTTGACGAAGATTTCGATGAAGCTGTCCGAGGGCACCACCACGTCATAGGCGCCGCCGCCGGCCTTGAGCTTGGCGAGCAGGGTTTCGTTGCTGTCGTAGGAGTCGAGGGTGGCGTGAATGCCGGTGTCCTTCTCGAATTTCTTCAGCAGATCCGGCGGGAAGTAGTCGGACCAGTTGGCGAAGTGCAGGGTGCCTTCGGCATGGGCCTGGCTGGCCAGGGTGACGCCCGCGAGTAGCGCGGCCTTCAGGGCCAGCGCGAGGGGTGAGCGGCGGATGGTCATCGGTGAAGCTCCTTGGGTAGTTGTTATCGGGAGGCAGTCAGCGCCGGCGCTGGCCGACGTAGTACGACAACGCAACGAACGCGATGGAAATCAGGAGGATGATCGAGGAGATCGCATTGATCTTCGGAGATATCCCCATTCTTATGGAACTGAAGATGTACACCGGCAGGGTGGTGGCCCCGGCGCCGGCGACGAAGTAGGTGATGACGAAGTCGTCCATCGAGATGATGAAGGCCAGCATCGCCCCGGAAAGGATGCCGGGCATCAGCAGCGGACAGGTCACCCGCCAGAAGGCTTTCCACGGCGAGGCGTAGAGGTCGGCGGCGGCTTCCGCCAGGCGCGGGTCCATGCCTTCCAGGCGGGCGCGGATCGGCAGGTAGGCGAAGGGGATGCAGAACACCACGTGGGCGATGAGGATGGTGAACAGCGACAGCTTCAGGCCGATGAAAGCGAAGAACATCAGCGTGGCCACCGCGGTGACGATTTCCGGCACCAGCAGCGGCAGGCCGAGCACCCCGTTCATCAAGCCCTGGCCGCGGAAGGCGCGGCCGCGCATGCCCAGCGCCGCCAGGGTGGCCAGCGCGGTGGAGATCAGCGTGGCCAGGCTGGCGACCATCAGCGAGTTCTTCGCCGCGCGGACGATCTCCGGGTCGTTGGCCACCACCGCGTACCACTTGAGGCTGAAGCTTTCCCAGAGGGTCGCCGACTGGCCGCTGTTGAAGCTCAGCACCACCAGCACCAGGATCGGAACGTAGAGGAAGGCGAAGAACAGCCAGGCGGCCGGGCGCACGCCGGTGAAGCGCCACAAGGGATTCAGCGAGTTCATGGGTGACCTCCGGCGGCGCCCTGCTTGAAGCGCATGCTGTAGATCAGCATGGCGGCGAGGACGAAGGCGAGCAGGGCGAACGACAGCGCGGCGCCGAACGGCCAGTTGTGCGCGGTGCCGAACTGCAACTGGATGAGGTTGCCGATCATCAGCGACTTACCGCCGCCGAGCAGCTCGGGAATGATGTAGTTGCCCAACGAGGGGATGAACACCAGGATGCCGCCGGCCACCACGCCGGGCATCGACAGCGGGATGATGATCCGCTTGAGCGCTTTCCAGCGATTGGCGCCAAGGTCGAAGGCGGCCTCCACCAGGCGCCAGTCCATCTTCTCCAGGCTGGTGTAGATCGGCAGCACCATGAACGGCAGGTAGGTGTAGAGCAGGCCGATGATCACGGCCTTGTCGGTGTACAGCAGGCCGATGGCGGCGTCGCTGAAGCCCAGGGCGTGCAGGCCCTCGTCGACCAGGCCGCCGTTGCGCAGCAGCAGGATCCAGGCGTAGACGCGCACCAGCAGGTTGGTCCAGAACGGCACCGTGACCAGGAACAGCAGCAGGTTGCGCCGGCGTTCGTCCTGCAGCGCCAGGTAGAGCGCGGTGGGATAGCCGATCAGCAGGCAGCCGAGGGTGGTCAGGATGGAGAGCCAGAAGGAGCGCTGGAAGATGCCCAGGTAGTCGGTGTTGAACACCAGGGCGTCGTCCAGGTCGCGCTCCCAGAGGAAGTTGAGGTAGGCCTCCAGGGTGTGCTGGCCCCATTTGACCCCGCCGTAGTCGCCCGGCGCCTGGATCGACACGGCGAACATGATGCCCAGCGGCAGGACCAGGAATACCAGCAGCATGAACATGGCCGGGGTGGTCAGCGCCAGCCGCGCGCGCAGGCTCTTGCGCTCGGCTTGCAGGCGCAGCGTACTCATTCGGCGAGTACCCGGATGGCGTTGCCGGGCACCCGCACGCGGACCCGGCTGCCCGGCGCGTGGGGCGTGTGCGCGCCGTCGCGGTTCTGCTGGCGTACGCGGAAGCCGCTGCTGCCGCCGATATTCAGGTGGTACACGGTGTCGGTGCCCACGTAGACGATGTTCTCCACCAGGCCTTCGAGCTGGCCGTCATGGGCCAGTTCGGTGCGCTCCGGGCGGATCGCCAGGGTCACCTTGCCGGACTGGATGGTGCCGGTGGCGAGCACCTGGCCGTCGGCGAGGACCACGCCGTGGGCATAGGCCTCGCCTTCGAGGAAGTTGGTCTCGCCGATGAAATCGGCCACCAGGCGATTGACCGGCGCTTCGTAGATTTCCGTGGGCGAGCCCACCTGCATGACCTTGCCCTTGCTCATCACCGCGATGCGGTCGGACATGGTCAGGGCTTCCTCCTGGTCGTGGGTGACGAAGATGAAGGTGATGCCGGTTTCGTGCTGCAGGCGCTTGAGTTCGATCTGCATTTCCTTGCGCAGCTTCAGGTCCAGCGCCGACAGCGATTCGTCGAGCAGCAGCACCTTGGGCCGGCTGGCCAGGGCGCGGGCCAGGGCGATGCGCTGCTGCTGGCCGCCGGACAACTGGTCGGCGCGGCGCGCGCCGACGTCGGGCAGGCGCACCAGGTCGAGCATGGCCTTCACCGTGGCATCGATCTCGGACTTGGCCTTGCCCTGCATTTCCAGGCCGAAGGCGATGTTCTGCGCCACCGTCATGTGCGGGAACAGGGCGTAGCTCTGGAACACGGTGTTGACCGGGCGGCGGAAGGGCGGCAGGCCCTCCATGGGCTCGCCATACAGGCGGATGCTGCCGGAGGTGGGTTGTTCGAAGCCGGCGATGAGCCGCAGGAGAGTGGTTTTACCGCAGCCGGACGGGCCGAGGAGGGTGAAGAATTCGTTGGCGCGGATGTCCAGGGACACGTCGTCCAGGGCTTTGAGGCCTTGGCCGGGGGTACCGAATTCCATGCCGATTCGCTCGATGGCAATCGCGCTGGTCATACTTCAATACCATGCAGTTAAGCAGTTGTTATTGTTGAGGTTTTGCGATTCTGACGATCGCTTCACCTAGCTGCGGCTTGATAATGAACCGCCTTTCGGAAAGGGCAGAACGATAGAACAGGCCAATAAGGGATAAATCAGGCCAAGTTCATGGGCCGTTTGCATGACGTCGGGACTGGCCAGGAGCCGATGGCGGCCGCGATCGCCCGGCCCGAGCCGCGCGGACGAAGGTCGCCGGATGGCGCGTGTGGACCTGGGCGATGCGCGACTGCGGATCAGCCGCGGTAAAGGCTCGGGCTGTAGCCGCTCCAGCGCTGGAAGGCATGGCGGAAGCTGGCGGTCTCGCTGTAGCCGAGTTGCTCGGCGATCAGGTAGATCGGCAGGTCGGTGTCTTTCAGCAGTTGCCTAGCCTTGTCGTAGCGCACCTCGTCGAGCACTTGCTGGTAGCTGGTGTTGTGCTGCTGCAGGTGCCGCCGCAGGGTGCGGCTGGAGCGGTGCAGGTGGCGCGCCACGGTTTCCAGGCTGCGGCTCTCCTGCAGGTGATTGGCGAGGTGGCGGCGGATCACGTCGAGGATATCGCCGCGGCTGCTGAGCGCGGCACTCAGGCGCTGGCATTGCTGCAGCCCGTTGCGGCAGCTCACCGGATCGGCCAGCGGCAGCGGGCGTTCGAGCAGCGCCGGGCCGAAGCACAGGGCGCTGGTCGGGGCGCCGAACTCCACCGGGCAGCCGAGCCGTTCGGCATACGCATGCGCGTGCAGCGGCGGGCGGTAGGCCAGCAGCAGGCGGCGCGGGCGCACCGATTCGCCGAGCAGGTCGCGGACCACGGTCAGCAGCGAGGTCATGCACAGCTCGGTGTTGAAGACCGTCAGTTCCGGGGCGTAGCGATAGCCATCGGCGCTCAGGCGGACCTCGTCGCCGTGATCCTGCAGCGCCAGGCGAAAGTAGGTGCCGAGCAGGTCGGGGTAGTGCATGGCGTGCTGCAGGGCATCGCGCAGGGTGCGGCTGGCGAGCATGCTGTAGCCGAGGATGCCGTAGGCCGAGACATGCATGCGCAGGCCGAGGTAGAGGCCCAGCGCCGGGTCCTGGTGACAGCTCAAGGCATTGGCGAAGACGCGCAGCTCCTGGGCGTGGCTGACGAATTTCTCCGCGTTCTGCAGGTCGGCCTCGGCAATGCCGCTGCCCTCCAGCAAGCGCGCCCGTGGAATGCCGGCCTGGCTGAGCACCTCGGTGGCCAGGACCACGGTGTGCAGGGTGGTCAGGATACGCTGCTCGGGAAGCTGGAATGCAGGCATTGGAACCCTCGTGTGGCAAAGCGAGCGATCACGGTTGCACTGTCCTGAATGTAGCCTGGGGTCGTTTGCCCGTGCCAGCGCATCGCCCTCGGGAGGCCGCGTTCAGCAGTCGTCGCTGATTCCGGCGTCGCTGGCGTAGCGCTTCACCGCCGCCACCCCGCCTTCGGCATTGGCGCGGTTGGCATACATCTGGCTCTGCCCGATCACTTGGCCGTTGCTGGCCTTGAGCACGAAGTAATGCTTGCCGTTGACCGCCACCTTCAGCTCGAAGGCGCCGTCGCGGTGGGCGTTCTGCCGCACCGATTCGATGCCGTCGCGGGCGGAGGCCTTGGCTTTGTAGAGTTCGCTGGAGAGGACGATCTCGCCATTGCTGGCGTGTAGGCTGAAATGAAACTGACCATCGCTGGCCCGCTTCAGATGGTATTTCGCGGCCATGGCTGCCTCCGTCGGTGTCGGGAACAAGGCAAGCCTAGCTGCCGGATGGCGGCTGGCCAGTACCGCGCCCCGGGCGGGGCGCGATCGGGGCAAGGCTCAGGCCTTGAGGGTTTTCACGCCCTCGGCGGTGCCGAGCAGCAGCAGGTCGGCGGGGCGCGCGGCGAACAGACCGACGGTGACCACGCCGACGATGTTGTTGATCTGCTCTTCCAGGTGCGTCGGGCTGTCGATGCGCAGGTTGTGCACGTCGAGGATGATGTTGCCGTTGTCGGTCAGCACGCCCTCGCGGTACACCGGGTCGCCGCCCAGCTTGACCAGTTGGCGGGCTACGTGGCTGCGGGCCATGGGGATGACTTCCACCGGCAGCGGGAAGGCGCCGAGGATCGGCACCAGCTTGCTCTGGTCGGCGATGCAGACGAAGGTCTTGGCCACCGCGGCAACGATTTTCTCGCGGGTCAGCGCGGCGCCGCCGCCCTTGATCAGCTCCAGGCGCTCGTTGCTCTCGTCGGCGCCATCGACGTAGAACTCCAGCTCGCTCACGCTGTTCAGGTCATAGACCGGGATGCCGTGGCCCTTGAGGCGCTGGGCGGTGGCCTCGGAGCTGGCCACGGCGCCGTCGAACTCGGCCTTGTGCCTGGCCAGCAGGTCGATGAAGAAGTTGGCGGTGGAGCCGGTGCCGACCCCGATGATGCTCTTGCTGTCGAGGTGCGGAAGGATATGGTCGACGGCGGCCTGGGCGACGGCCTGCTTGAGCTGGTCCTGGTTCATGTACGCGGTTCCGGGGGAGATGGCGGAGCGGCGAATTATAGCGGGGGTGCCCGGCGAATGTGGATTTGCCGCGCCAGGGCGGAATTTCTTGGAGTAGACTTCCCGCTCCCCGCCAGCCCGCGAATGTATCCGTCGATGCTCGAACAGTACGTCAAGAAGATCCTCACCTCGCGCGTCTACGACGTCGCCGTGGAAACGCCCCTGCAACCGGCCCGCCAGCTCTCCGAGCGCCTGGGCAACCAGGTCCTGCTCAAGCGCGAGGACTTGCAGCCGGTGTTCTCCTTCAAGATTCGCGGCGCCTACAACAAGATGGCGCAACTGACCGCCGAGGAACTGGCGCGCGGCGTGGTCACCGCCTCGGCCGGCAACCACGCCCAGGGCGTGGCCCTGGCGGCGCGCGAGCTGGGCATCAAGGCGACCATCGTGATGCCGCGCACCACCCCCGAGCTGAAGGTCCAGGGCGTGCGCGCCCGTGGCGGCAAGGCGGTGCTGCACGGCGACGCCTTCCCCGAAGCGCTGGCGCATTCGCTGAAGCTGGTGGAGGAGAAGGGCTACGTCTACATCCATCCCTACGACGACCCGGACGTGATCGCCGGCCAGGGCACCGTGGCCATGGAAATCCTCCGCCAGCACCCCGGTCGCCTCGACGCGATCTTCGTCCCGGTCGGCGGTGGCGGGCTGATCGCCGGTATCGCCGCCTACGTGAAATACCTGCGCCCGGAGACCAAGGTCATCGGCGTCGAGCCGGACGACTCGAACTGCCTGCAGGCCGCCCTGGCCGCCGACGAGCGCGTGGTGCTGAACCAGGTCGGGCTGTTCGCCGACGGCGTGGCGGTGGCGCAGATCGGCCAGCACACCTTCGACATCGCCCGCCAGTACGTGGATGAGGTGATCACCGTCAGCACCGACGAAATCTGCGCGGCGATCAAGGATATCTACGACGATACCCGCTCAATCACCGAGCCGGCCGGCGCCCTGGCCGTGGCCGGGATCAAGAAGTACGTCGAGCGCGAGCAGGCCAGCGGGCAGACCCTGGTGGCCATCGACTCCGGCGCCAACATCAACTTCGACCGCCTGCGCCACGTCGCCGAGCGCGCCGAACTGGGCGAGAAGCGCGAAGCCATCATCGCCGTGACCATTCCCGAGCGGCCGGGCAGCTTCAAGGCGTTCTGCGAGGCCATCGGCAAGCGCCAGATCACCGAATTCAACTACCGCTACAACACCGAACGCGAAGCGCACATCTTCGTCGGCGTGCAGACCCACCCGGAAAACGATCCGCGCGCGGCGCTGGTCGGGCATCTGCGTGGCCAGGGCTTCCCGGTGCTCGACCTGACCGACAACGAACTGGCCAAGCTGCACATCCGCCACATGGTCGGCGGCCACGCGGCGCGGGTCAGCGACGAGCAGGTGTTCCGCTTCGAGTTCCCGGAGCGTCCCGGCGCGCTGTTCAACTTCCTCAACAAGCTCGGCGGGCGCTGGAACATCACCATGTTCCACTACCGCAACCACGGTGCCGCCGACGGCCGCGTGGTCGCCGGCCTGCAGGTGCCGGAGGAGGAGCGCCACCTGGTGGCGGCGGCGCTGGACGAGATCGGCTATCCGTACTGGGACGAGAGCGACAACCCGGCCTACAAGCTGTTCCTCGGCTGAACCCGGCCCCGGCGGCTGCCGGTTGCCGGCGTCCGGCGCGGTGGTTTCGCACAGGCAACGCAGCGCCGGCGGCTTCTCCGGCCAGTGGCGGCGCTGCTAGGCTCAAGGGACGCACAAATCGCGACAGGGATGCACGACATGGAAATCTACCCGCGCCTGCAGATCCTCCACGGCATCGCCGTGGTGATCCCGTTCCTGGCCATCCTCGGCCTCGCCTGGTATGGCTGGCGCAGCTGGCGCGCCGCGGACCCCGGCGTCCTGGCCAAGGCGCTGCGGCGCATCGGTCTGCTCGCCTGGCTGCTGGTGGCCGGCAGCGTAATCAGCCTACCGCTGAGCGGCTGGCAAATGGCGCACCGCGCCGGCCTGCCGCTGGGGCAGACCTGGCTGCTGGGCAGCGCCTGCCTGTTGATCGTCGCCGCTATCTTCTGGCTGCTCTTCACCAGCCGACTCTGGCGCGTCCGCGGCCATGCCCTGGCCGCGCACAGCAGCGGCGAGCCGCTGGCCGGCCGCGCCACCCGCGACCTGCGCTTTGGCCTGGCATTCTTCCTGCTGGCGTTGCTGAGCCTGCTGGCGATCCTCGCGCTGATGCTGGCCAAGCCGCTCTAGCGGCGGTACCCGTCCAATGATCAAGGCGATGGAGCGCCGATGAGCCCCTACCTGCTGCTCAAGACCCTGCACATCCTTTCGTCCACGCTGCTCTTCGGAACCGGGCTGGGCTCGGCCTATTACGCCTGGCGCGCCTGGCGCAGCGGCAACCTCGAGGCGATCCGGGTGACCTTCCGCCACCTGGTCAGCGCCGACTGGCTGTTCATCGCCAGCACCGCGCTGCTCCAGCCGCTCAGCGGCCTGGCCATGGCGCACCTGGCCGGTTGGCCGCTGACGCAAGGCTGGCTGCTGTGGAGCCTGGGCCTGTATGTGTTCGCCGGGCTCTGCTGGCTGCCGGTGGTCTGGTTGCAGATCCGCGTGCGCGACATGGCCGAGGTGGCGCATGCGGCGGCTGGCGCGCTGCCAGCCAGGGCCTTCTTCTATATGCGCTGGTGGTTCGTCCTGGGCTGGCCGGCGTTTCTCGCCTTCCTGGCGATCTTCTACCTGATGGTCAACAAGCCGGCCTGAGCCGGCCTTGCCGCTGACCTCAGTCGCGCAGGCTGATCACCGGCCAGCCGCGCGCCTGGGCGGTGGTGCGCAGGGTGTCGTCGGGGTCGACCGCCACCGGATTGCTGACCGCTTCCAGCAGCGGCAGGTCGTTGCGCGAATCGCTGTAGAAATAGCTGTCGTCCAGGCTCATGCCGTTTTCCCCCAGCCAGCGCTGCAGGCGCGTGACCTTGCCGCCCTGGTAGCAGGGCACGTCGAAGGTGGTGCCGGTGTAGCGGCCATCGCGCATTTCGCACTCGGTGGCGAGCAGGGTCGCGACGCCCAGGCGTGCGGCGATCGGCCCGGTGATGAAGCGGTTGGTGGCGGTGATGATCACCAGGCGGTCGCCGGCGGCGCGATGCTCTTCGAGCAGGGCCTCGCCCTTGGGCAGGATGATCGGCTCGATCACCTCGCTCATGAACTGCCGATGCCATTGCGCCAGCTGTTCCATCGGGTGGCGGGCGAGGATCGCCTGGGTGAAGTTCTGGTAGGCGATCACGTCCAGTTGGCCGGCCAGGTAGTCGGCGTAGAAGGCATCGTTGCGTGCCTGATATTCGCCAGCGTCGACCAGACCGCGCTGGCACAGCCATTCGCCCCAGCTATGGTCGCTGTCGCCGGCCAGGAGGGTGTTATCGAGATCGAAGAGGGCCAGTCGCGCCATGATTCACCGTTTATTGCCAAAGCGGAAAAAGCGCCTAGAGTAACGACTTTTGCCTGGCCTGCACATGAGGCCGCGCCCCGCGTTGCCGCTGTCACAGGCTTTGTGGAACAATGCGGGCACACGCGTTTTCGAGGATGTCCCGCCGTGATCGATCCCGATGGTTTCCGCCCGAATGTCGGCATCATCCTCTCCAACGAGGCCGGACAGGTGCTGTGGGCGCGGCGCATCAATCAGGAGGCCTGGCAGTTTCCGCAAGGCGGTATCAACGCCCAGGAAACCCCTGAGGAAGCGCTGTTCCGCGAATTGAACGAAGAAGTCGGCCTGGAAGAGCAGGATGTGAAGATTCTCGCCTGCACCCGTGGCTGGTTGCGTTACCGTTTGCCGCAGCGCCTGGTGCGCACCAATAGCCAACCCTTGTGCATCGGTCAGAAGCAGAAATGGTTCCTGCTCCGCCTGACCGGCGACGAGAACCGGGTCCGCATGGATGTGACCGGCAAGCCAGAGTTCGACGGCTGGCGCTGGGTGAGTTACTGGTATCCGCTGGGGCAGGTCGTGACCTTCAAGCGCGAGGTCTACCGGCGTGCGCTGAAGGAATTGGCGCCGCGCCTGCTGGCGCGGGACTGAAAAGGAGATAAGGCCCTGAGCATGCTCAACACGCTGCGCAAGATCGTCCAGGAAGTGAACGCCGCCAAGGATCTCAGGGCGGCGCTGGGCATCATCGTGCAGCGGGTCAAGGAGGCCATGGGCACGCAGGTGTGCTCGGTCTACCTGCTCGACGCGGAAAGCAACCGCTTCGTCCTGATGGCCACCGAAGGCCTGAACAAGCGTTCCATCGGCAAGGTCAGCATGGCGCCCAACGAGGGCCTGGTCGGCCTGGTCGGCACCCGCGAAGAGCCACTGAACCTCGAGAACGCTTCCGAACACCCGCGCTATCGCTACTTCGCCGAGACCGGCGAGGAGCGTTACGCCTCTTTCCTCGGCGCACCGATCATCCACCACCGCCGGGTGATGGGCGTGCTGGTGGTGCAGCAGAAGGAAAAACGCCAGTTTGACGAAGGCGAGGAAGCCTTCCTGGTGACCATGAGCGCACAGCTCGCCGGGGTGATCGCCCATGCCGAGGCCACCGGTTCGATCCGTGGCCTGGGCAAGCTTGGCAAGGGCATCCAGGAAACCAAGTTCGTCGGCGTGCCCGGTTCTCCCGGCGTGGCCGTCGGCAAGGCCGTGGTGGTGCTGCCGCCGGCCGACCTCGAGGTGGTGCCGGACAAGCCGATCGACGACGTCGAGGCCGAGATCGAGCTGTTCAAGCAGGCCCTGGAGTCGGTCCGCGAGGACATGCGCAACCTCTCCAGCAAACTCGCCACCCAGCTGCGCAAGGAAGAACGCGCGCTGTTCGACGTGTACCTGATGATGCTCGACGATGCCTCCATCGGGCAGGAAGTGAAGCGCATCATCCGCTCCGGCCAGTGGGCCCAGGGCGCCCTGCGCCAAGTGGTGATGGAGCATGTCTCGCGCTTCGAGCTGATGGACGACGCCTACCTGCGCGAGCGCGCCTCGGACGTCAAGGACATCGGCCGGCGCATCCTCGCCTATCTGCAGGAAGAGCGTAAACAGAGCCTGACCTACCCGGACCAGACCATCATCGTCAGCGAGGAGCTGTCCCCGGCGATGCTCGGCGAAGTGCCCGAGGGCAAGCTGGTCGGCCTGGTCTCGGTGCTCGGTTCGGGCAACTCCCACGTTGCCATCCTCGCCCGCGCCATGGGCATCCCCACGGTGATGGGCGCGGTCGACCTGCCGTATTCCAAGGTCGATGGCATCGACCTGATCGTCGACGGCTACCACGGCGAGATCTACACCAACCCCTCGCCGCAACTGGTCAGCCAGTATGGCGAAGTGGTCGCCGAGGAGAAGGAACTCAGCAAGGGCCTGGCCGCGTTGCGCGAGCTGCCCTGCGAGACCCTCGATGGGCACCGCATGCCGCTGTGGGTCAACACCGGCCTGCTGGCCGATGTCGCTCGCGCCCAGGAGCGCGGCGCCGAAGGGGTCGGTCTGTACCGCACGGAAGTGCCGTTCATGATCAACGACCGCTTCCCCAGCGAGAAGGAGCAGCTGGCGATCTACCGCGAGCAGCTCTCGGCCTTCCACCCGCTGCCGGTGACCATGCGCACCCTGGACATCGGCGGCGACAAGGCGCTGTCCTACTTCCCGATCAAGGAAGACAACCCCTTCCTCGGTTGGCGTGGCATCCGCGTGACCCTCGACCACCCGGAAATCTTCCTGGTGCAGACCCGCGCCATGCTCAAGGCCAGCGAGGGCCTGGACAACCTGCGCATCCTGCTGCCGATGATCTCCGGCACCCATGAACTGGAAGAGGCGCTGCACCTGATCCATCGTGCCTGGGGCGAAGTGCGCGACGAGGGGGTGGACATCCCCATGCCGCCGGTCGGCATGATGGTGGAGATTCCCGCGGCGGTGTACCAGACCCGCGAACTGGCGCGCCAGGTGGACTTCCTCTCGGTCGGCTCCAACGACCTGACCCAGTACCTGCTGGCGGTGGATCGCAACAATCCGCGCGTCGCCGACCTTTACGACTACCTGCACCCGGCGGTGCTGCAGGCATTGAAGAAAGTGGTCGACGATGCCCACGCCGAAGGCAAGCCGGTGAGCATCTGCGGCGAAATGGCCGGCGATCCGGCGGCGGCGGTGCTGCTCATGGCGATGGGTTTCGACTCGCTGTCGATGAACGCCACCAACCTGCCCAAGGTGAAATGGCTGCTGCGCCAGATCACCCTGAGCAAGGCGCGCGAGCTGCTCGCCCAGTTGATGACCTTCGACAACCCGCAGGTGATCCACAGCTCCTTGCATCTGGCCCTGCGCAACCTCGGCCTCGGCCGGGTGATCAATCCGGCGGCGACCGTCCAGGGTTGAGGCCGGCCGCGCCAGCCCAGCCGGCGTTCGCCGGCTGGGTCCTGCCCGACATCCTCACAGTTCCAGGTTCACATCGCCCAGCCGCGCACCGTGCGGGCCGAAACTGCGCTCGAAGAACTCGCGGCGGCCGTTGGCGTGCACGCGCAGCACGCTGCTGGCGCGGGTGCCGTAATTCGGGCTGGCGATGAACACGCTGGAGAGCAGGCGTTCGGTGGCCAGCCCGACGCCGGTTTCCGGTAACCGTTCGTCGGCGGGGCGTTCGTGGTCGGCCAGCAGCGCCAGCAGGGCTCCCGTTTCGGGCCGCTCGAGATGCCGCGCCAGTGCGGCGCGGGCGCGCTCGAGCTTGGGCCAGGGCGTGTCCAGGGCGGCATTGGACAGGCCGTAAAGGCCGGGGGCCAGGGCGTGCGGCGCGCCGCTGCGGGAGTTCAGGTAGCAGAGCTGACGGTGATCGCCGACCAGCAGGTTGAAGCCGGAGTATTCGGCGGCACGCTCGCGGACCTCGGCCAGATAGTCCAGCGGCGCCTGCTGTCCACGCAGGAAGCCAGCTACCAGTTCGCCGCGCGAGCGCGGGCCGAGCGCCTGGTCGGGATCGCGGACGTTGGTCAGGGCGGCGAAGCGCCCATCCGGGCCAATGCCCAACCAGGTCCCGCCAGCCTCCAGGTCGCGCCCGGCGTGCACCCCGGGGACATCCTCCCAAGCCGCCAGCGGTAGGCTGGGGCGGGCATAGAACTCGTCACGGTTGGCCGCGACGATCAAGGGCATGGCGTGCTCGGGGCGCCAGGCAAAGACGATCAGGCACATGGGAAACTCCTCGTGGTCGGGCGAGTCTATCAAGCCCCTGCTCGCGCCGCTCTGGCTGGAGCCACCGGATGGCTTCCGCTACCATGCCGCTTTTCCGATCCGAGGTGACCATGGAGTTCCTCTTCTACCTGCTGCTTGGCGCAGGCGCCGGCGTGCTTGCCGGCCTGTTCGGCGTTGGCGGTGGGTTGATCATCGTGCCGGCGCTGGTATTCAGCTTCACCGCCCATGGTTTCCCCGTCGAAGTCCTGACCCAGATGGCCATTGGCACGTCCCTGGCGACCATCGTCTTCACCTCGGTCAACTCCATCCTCGAACACCATCGGCGCGGCGCGGTGCGCTGGCCGGTATTCCTCTGGATGGCCCTCGGCATCATCGTCGGCAGCGCCCTGGGGGCGGTCACTGCCTCGGGCATCAAGGGGCCGGTGCTGCAGAAAATCATCGGTAGCTTCGCCGTGCTGATTTCCTTGCAGATGCTCCTGGACCTGAAGCCCAAGGGGCATCACGCGCTGCCGGGTCGGCTCGGCCTCGGTGCGGCGGGTGGCTTCATCGGCTGGGCCTCGGCGATCTTCGGCATCGGCGGCGGCTCGCTGACCGTGCCGTTCCTGTCCTGGCGCGGACTGACCATGCAGCAGGCGGTGGCGACCTCGTCGGCCTGTGGCCTGCCGATCGCCGTGGCTGGCGCCATATCCTTTATCGCCGTGGGCTGGCACAAGCCGTTGCTGCCGGAGTGGAGCGTCGGTTTCGTTTACCTGCCGGCGCTGGTCGGGATCGCCGTGACCAGCATGTTTTTCGCCCGCATCGGTGCGCGCCTGGCGCACCGCCTGCCGGCCAAGGTGCTCAAGCGTCTGTTCGCTCTGCTGATGTTCTGCATCGGCATGAGTTTCCTGCTTAAGTGATTCATCCCTAGGAGAAAGCGATGCTGCCTTATCCACAGATCGACCCGGTTGCGGTGTCGCTCGGTCCCCTGAAAGTCCACTGGTACGGCCTGATGTACCTGATCGGCATCGGCGGCGCCTGGTTCCTCGCCTCGCGCCGGCTGAACCGCTTCGATCCGACCTGGAGCAAGGAGAAACTCTCCGACCTGGTGTTCTGGGTGGCCTGTGGCGTGGTCCTCGGCGGCCGCATCGGCTACGTGCTGTTCTACAAGCTGGATTACTACCTGGCCAACCCGCTGGGCCTGTTCAAGGTCTGGGAGGGCGGCATGTCCTTCCATGGCGGACTGCTTGGGGTGATGCTGGCGACCTGGTGGTTCGGCAAGCGCAACGGCAAGAGCTTCTTCCAACTGATGGACTTCATCGCGCCGCTGGTGCCGATCGGCCTGGGCGCCGGGCGTATCGGCAACTTCATCAACGCCGAGCTGTGGGGCAAGCCCACCGACGTGCCCTGGGCGATGATTTTCCCGCCCTACAGCGACCCGGCGCAGCTGCCGCGCCACCCCTCGCAGCTCTATGAATTCGGCCTGGAAGGCATCGCCCTGCTGATCATCCTCTGGCTGTTCACCAGCAAGCCGCGGCCGACCGCCTCGGTTTCCGGGTTGTTTATCCTCTGCTACGGCCTGTTCCGCTTCTTCGTCGAATTCTTCCGCCTGCCCGACGCCGACCAGGGCGCCGGTGGCAACGGCGGTCCGGGCTACCTGGCCTGGGATTGGCTGACCATGGGCCAACTGCTCTGCGTGCCGATGATCCTCGGCGGCATCGCCCTGATGATCTGGGCCTATCGCCGCGCGGCGGCCAAGCCCCTGGTCAACTGAGTCGCACGCCCATGAAAAAGCCCGCCGCTCGGCGGGCTTTTTCATGCCGGGAAAGCATGCGCCGCGCCGCCGCAGCGCCCGTCGCCTGTGCAACGGCGGGCCTGGCGTCAGGCCGGTTCGACCAGCAGCAACACTCCATCCTGCCCGGTGACGCGAACCTGTGCCCCGGCCGGCAGGTCCGGGCCGCTGACCAGCCACAGCGAGTCGCCGACGCGAATCTTGCCGCGGCCGCCGACGATGGCGTCATGCAGGGCGAACTGGCGCCCGAGCAACTCGCTGCCACGGCGGTTGAGGCTGGAGTGGCCGGCGTCGGCGGTCGTGCGGCGCTGGTGACGCCACCAGAACACCGCAGTGAGGATGGCCAGCACGCCGAAGGCGAGGAACTGCCCGGTCCAGGGCAGCGCCGGGAAGAGGAAGGCGATGCCCCCGGTGATCGCCGCCGCCACGCCGATCCACAGCAGGTAGCCACCGGCGCCGAAGATTTCCAGGATCAGCAGCAGGGTGCCGAAGGCCAGCCAGTCCCAGAAGCGCAGGTGTTGCAGGTAATCCCACATAGGCTCAGCCCCTGGTTTTGCCGCCGTTGTCGCTCGCGCCGAAGGTGGCTTTGACGATCTCGCCGATGCCGCCCACCGCGCCTATCACCTGGCTGGCCTCCAGCGGCATCAGGACGATCTTGCTGTTGTTCGAGCTGGCCAGTCGGCCGAGGGCGTCGACGTACTTCTGCGCGACGAAGTAGTTGACTGCCTGCACGTTGCCGTTGGCGATGGCTGCGGAGACCACCTGGGTCGCCCGCGCCTCGGCCTCGGCCTGGCGCTCGCGGGCCTCGGCTTCGAGGAAGGCGGATTGGCGCAGGCCTTCGGCCTTGAGGATCTGCGACTGTTTTTCGCCCTCGGCGGTGAGAATTTCCGCGGCGCGCTTGCCCTCGGCTTCGAGGATCTGCGCGCGCTTCAGGCGCTCGGCCTTCATCTGGCTGGCCATCGCCTCGACCAGGTCGGCCGGCGGGCTGATGTCCTTGATCTCGATGCGGGTGACCTTCAGGCCCCAGGGCGCGGTGGCTTCGTCGACGGTGCGCAGCAGGCGCTCGTTGATCGCATCGCGCTGGCTGAGCATGTGGTCCAGCTCCATGGAGCCGAGCACGGTACGGATATTGGTCATCACCAGGTTGCGGATGGCGTTCTCCAGACCGCTCACCTCGTAGGCCGCGCGCGCCGCGTCGACCACCTGGTAGAAGCACACCGCGTCGATCTGCACGATGGCGTTGTCGGCGCTGATCGCCTCCTGCGGCGGGATGTCCAGCACGCGCTCCATCATGTTGATCTTCTGGCCGATGCGGTCCATCACCGGCACGATGATGTTCAGCCCCGGCTTGAGCGTGCCGGTGTAGCGGCCGAAGCGCTCCACCGTCCACTCGTGGCCCTGCGGCACCACCTTGAAGCCCATGAAGACGATGGCCACCGCGAGGATGACGAAGAGGATCAGAACACTACCGATTTCCATGTAACGCTCTCCTTGAACGAAAACGACGTCCTGTTCCCGCGCCTTGCCGGGCGCGGGTTATTTCTGCTCGCTCTGCGGCGTCACGCGCAGCACTTCCTCGATGGTCGTCAGGCCCGCCGCGACCTTCTGCGCGCCGGACAGGCGCAGGCTGCGCATGCCTTCCTTGAAGGCCTGGCGGCGCAGCGGGATGAGGTCGGTATCGGGGGTGATCAGCTCCTTCAGGCTGTCGCTCAGCAGCATGATCTCGTAGACCCCGGCGCGTCCCCGGTAGCCGGTGTCGCGGCACTCCAGGCAGCCCACGGCCTGCTGCGCGCCGCTGGGCAGCGGGGCGTTCCACGGGCGGGTCAGTTCCTGCCAGTCGTTTTCCTGCAGCGCCAGTGGCGCCTTGCAGTGCGGGCACAGGGTGCGCACCAGGCGCTGGGCCATGACCCCGAGCACGGTGGCGCGGATCAGGTAGTAGGGCACGCCCAGCTCGAGCAGGCGGGTGATCGCCGTGGGCGAGTCGTTGGTGTGCAGGGTGGAAAGCACCAGGTGCCCGGTGAGCGCGGCCTGGATGGCCATCTCGGCGGTTTCCAGGTCGCGGATCTCGCCGACCATGATGATGTCCGGGTCCTGCCGCAGCAGCGCGCGCACGCCGCTGGCGAAGCTCAGCTCGATGTTGTGCTGTACCTGCATCTGGTTGAACGAGGGCTCGATCATCTCGATCGGGTCCTCGATGGTGCAGACGTTCACCTCGTCGGTGGCCAGTTGCTTGAGCGTGGTGTACAGCGTGGTGGTCTTGCCCGAACCGGTGGGGCCGGTGACCAGGATGATGCCGTTGGGCTGGTTGGTCATGCTCTGCCAGCGGCGCAGGTCGTCCGGCGAGAAGCCGAGCTGGTCGAAGCTCTTCAGCAGCACTTCCGGGTCGAAGATACGCATCACCATCTTCTCGCCGAAGGCGGTGGGCAGGGTCGACAGGCGCAGTTCGACCTCGGCGCCGTCCGGGGTCTTGGTCTTGACCCGGCCGTCCTGCGGCTTGCGCTTCTCGGCCACGTTCATGCGGCCGAGCGACTTCAGGCGGCTGACCACCGCCATGCTCACCTGCGGGGGGAACTGGTAGACGTTGTGCAGCACGCCGTCGATGCGGAACCGCACCGTGCCCTGTTCGCGGCGCGGCTCGATGTGGATATCGCTGGCGCGCTGCTGGAAGGCGTACTGGAACAGCCAGTCGACGATGGTGACGATGTGCGCGTCGTTGGCATCCGGCTCCTGGTCGCTGGCGCCGAGCTTGAGCATCTGCTCGAAGTTGCCGATGCCGCTGATCTTCTGGTCCTGCGCCGAGGCGCCGCTGACCGACTTGGCGAGGCGATAGAACTCGGTGGTGAAGCGCTGGATATCCTGTGGGTTGCAGATCACCCGCTTGATCGGCCGCTTGAGCACGTGGGTCAGGTTGCTTTCCCAGCTCTGCACGAAGGGCTGCGCGCTGGCGATGGTGACGCTGTCCGGGGCCACCGCCACGGCGAGAATCTTGTGGCGCTGGGCGAAGGCGTAGGACATCAGCGGGGTCACCGCGGCGACGTCGATCTTCAGCGGGTCGATGCGCAGGTAGGGCTGGCCGGAATACTCGGCCAGCCAGTGCACCAGGGTATCGATATCGAGGCTACGGCCGGGCCGGCTGAGGTCCGGCACCTGTTGCGCGGCGAGGAACTCCAGGGGGTGCTGCTGGTTATTCACCGCGCTGCGGCGGATCGCCAGGCACTGCTCGGCATCGTTCTGCGCGACGCGGCCCTGGGTGACCAGCTCGTGGAGGACATCGGCCAGATCCAGCCAGCGATCCTGGGCCGGAGAAGCGAACACGGACATGCAGACTCCCTGCGTTGGTTGTGCCGCGGACGGCTGCGGGGGAATTCTGCCGAGTCCTTCCCGCAGCGCCGGGTCGCCAGCTTATTTCAAAAGCGCCTTCCACGGCTTGAGAGCCTGCACAGTATGGGCCTGGGCCGCCAAGGCATCCAGTGCGTCGGCGGCGTCGGCGTGGGCCAGCAGCGCTTGCAGCTTGGCCAGTTCGCCGTACAGGCGATCGACTTCCGCCAGCTCCAGGACGCCACGCGCCAGGCGCAGCCAGACCAGCATGCGCTGCAGGCGCGGCAGTTGGTCGGCGAGTACTTCCGGCTGCTGCTGGGCACGCGCCAGCGGTAGGCCCTCGGCTTCCTCGGCGAGCAGGCGCGGCAACCACTTGCCCAGCGCCGCGGCGCCCTGGCGGTTGCCGCGCTCGTTGCGGCCTTCGCACCAGGCCTTGCTCGACAGCCAGCGCGAGGCGTTCAGCGAGAACAGGCCCCAGCGGGTGTTTTCCAGTTCGGCGCGGAAGGCTTCCGGCGCTTGCTGACGCGCGGCTTCGTCGTGCTCGCCCTGTTCCAGGCGCGGGCGCCAATCGGCGATCAGCGCATCCAGGGCATCACGCAGTTCGCGGGTGCTCGCGCGTGGCACGGCCAGGCCGAGGCTGCCGAGCAGCGCGCGCAGGTCGACCAGTTGTTGCAGCCAGTCTTGCAGCAGGCGCCAGTGGCCGTTGAAACGGTATTGCTCGGCGAGGCGCTGGCTGCTGCCCAGCAGCGCCCAGGCGAGGGCGGCGAAGGCGCCGTCCAGCGGGGTTTCCGCGAGGAGTTTCTGGGCGTCCGGCTGGATGTCGTAGCTGGCCGGGTCGAACAGCCGGTAGCCGCGCTCGGCCTTGCTGATGTCGCAGGGCGTCAGCGGCAGGTCGGCGGCCAGCTCGGCGGCCAGCTCCAGCAAGGCCGCCGGTTCGCCCTGGCGCAGTTCCAGTTCCAGTTCGCAGATGTCCTCTTCGCGCTCGCCGGCCAGCACCTTGCCCAGGTCGAGGGCGGCTTCCACCACCACCTTGGCCTTGCCGCGTCCCCAGGCGATCTCGGCGCGCTCGCGGACGAAGTCGGTGCTGAAGATCGGCTTGAGCTGCTGCTTGTCGAGGTCGGCCAGGGCCACCGGCCAGCAGTTGTCGTCGAGCTTCTGCAGGTCCAGCTCGGGCTTGTCCAGGTACCAGTCCCACTCGTTGCGTTCGGACAGACCGGCGACGCTGTGGCCGCGGCTCTTCAGGGTCTGGATGTACTGCTCGCCGTCGCGGCGCAGGCGCAGCGCGACCTTGGCCCGGGACAGGTCGCGCTCGGGGGTGTCGTAGTACTGGTTGAACAGTTCGCTCTGCTGCCAGCCGGATTTGTTGCGTTTCTTCAGCAGCGGATGGTCGCGCAGGGCGGCGAGGGTCTCGCGGCTGACGCGCAGTTTGATTTCGGTTTCTTTCTGCATGACGGGGTCCGGGCGGCGGGCGCGTGGCGCCCTGGAAGGAATAGCGTAGACGGGAGCGTCGATGGGGATGCCGGCGCGGCCCGGCGAGGGGCGCGCCTGTCCGCCAGAGGGCGATAGTGTACAGGACTCCGCCTGCCGCATCGCCGCCGCGCGGCTGTCGCGTTCGCGCCGCAGGCGGTTTGCCTGGCGCCCGTCATGGTCCATGATGGGCGCAATGCAATCCGGAGAATCCCATGCCCTTGCCGAGCCTGAAAGACCGTTTCGCCTCGCTGCTCGCCAGCCCCTCGGTGAGTTGCACCCAGGCCAGCCTCGATCAGTCCAACCGAGCGCTGGTGGCGTTGCTGGCGAACTGGCTCGGCGACCTCGGGTTTGCCTGTGAACTGCAGGAAGTGACGCCGGGCAAGTTCAACCTGCTCGCCGTGCTCGGCAGTGGACCAGGCGGCCTGGTGCTGGCCGGACACACCGACACCGTGCCCTACGACGATTCGCTGTGGAGCAGCGACCCGCTGCGCCTGGATGAGCGCGACGGCCGCTGGTATGGCCTGGGCAGTTGCGACATGAAGGGCTTCTTCGCCCTGGCCATCGAGGCCTTGCTGCCCTTGCTCGACCGGCCGCTGCGCCAGCCGCTGATCATCCTCGCCACCTGCGACGAGGAAAGCTCCATGGCCGGCGCCCGCGCCCTGGCCGCCGCCGGTCGGCCGCTGGGCCGCGCGGCGGTGATCGGCGAGCCGACCAACCTGCGGCCGATCCGCCTGCACAAGGGCGTGATGATGGAGCGCATCGACATCCTCGGGCAGAGCGGCCACTCCTCCGACCCGCGCCTGGGCCACAGCGCCATGGAGGCGATGCACGCGGCCATCGGCGAGCTGCTCGCGCTGCGCGCGCAGTGGCAGACGCAATACAACAACCCGCAGTTCGGCGTGCCGCAGCCGACCCTCAATCTCGGCTGCATCCATGGCGGCGACAACCCCAACCGCATCTGTGGCCAGTGCGCCCTGGAGTTCGATCTGCGGCCGCTGCCGGGGATGCAGCCGGAAGCGCTGCGCCAGGCCATCCGCGAGCGCCTGCAACCGCTCGCCGAGCGCTTCAGCGTGCGCCTCGACTACCGGCCGCTGTTCCCCGCGGTGCCGCCCTTCGAGCAGGCTGCCGATGCCGAGCTGGTGCAAGTGGCCGAACGTCTGAGCGGACATTCGGCGGAAGCGGTAGCCTTTGGCACCGAAGCGCCGTATCTTCAGCAGCTCGGCTGCGAAACCCTGGTCCTCGGCCCCGGCGATATCGCCTGTGCCCACCAGCCGGACGAGCATCTGGCGCTCGACCGCATCGTGCCGACCGTGAATCTGCTGCGTGGCCTGATCCAGCACTACTGCCTGTAACCCCTTCGAGGAGAAAACCGTCCGATGTGCATGCGACGACGATAACCGCCGCTCCGGCCCTGCGCCGGCATCCGCACTCGACGCTTTTCCGCCGCTCATCGACCACAGGCTTTCTGGACAATGCACGACTACGTCACCTGGTTACGTCACGCTTCCCCCTACATCAACGCCCACCGGGACTGCACCTTCGTGGTGATGCTCCCCGGCGAAGGCGTGGAAGACCCGAATTTCGGCAACATCGTCCATGACCTGGTGCTGCTGCACAGCCTCGGCGTGCGTTTGGTGCTGGTGCATGGCTCGCGCCCGCAGATCGAAGCGCGCCTGGCTTCCCGCGGGCTGGCGCCGCGCTTCCATCGGGGCCTGCGGGTCACCGACGCGCCGACCCTGGAGTGCGTGATCGACGCCGTGGGCAACCTGCGCATCGCCATCGAAGCGCGCCTGTCCATGGACATGGCCGCCTCGCCCATGCAGGGCGCGCGCCTGCGCGTGGCCTCGGGCAACCTGGTCACCGCGCGGCCGATCGGCGTGGTCGAGGGCATCGACTATCACCACACCGGCGAAGTGCGGCGGATCGACTGCAAGGGCATCAACCGGCTGCTCGGCGAGCGCTCCATCGTCTTGCTGTCGCCGCTCGGCTATTCGCCCACCGGGGAAATCTTCAACCTCGCCTGCGAAGACGTGGCCATGCGCGCGGCCATCGAGCTGGGCGCGGACAAGCTGATCCTCTTCGGCGCCGAGCAGGGCCTGCTCGATGACAACGGCAAGCTGGTCCGCGAGCTGCGCCCGCAGCAAGTGCCGGCGCACCTGCAACGCCTGGGCAGCAGTTACCAGGCGGAGCTGCTCGACGCCGCCGCCCAGGCCTGCCGCGCCGGGGTGCGGCGCAGCCATATCGTCAGTTTCACCGAAGACGGCGCGCTGCTCAGCGAGCTGTTCACCCGCGCCGGCAACGGCACCCTGGTGGCCCAGGAGCAGTTCGAGCAACTGCGCGAGGCGAACATCGAAGACGTCGGCGGCCTGCTGGAGTTGATTCGCCCGCTGGAAGAACAAGGCATCCTGGTGCGCCGTTCCCGCGAGGTGCTGGAGCGCGAGATCGAGCAGTTCAGCATCGTCGAGCGCGAAGGGCTGATCATCGCCTGCGCGGCGCTCTATCCGATCGCCGATTCCGACGCCGCCGAACTGGCCTGCCTGGCGGTGAACCCGGAGTACCGCCACGGCGGTCGCGGCGACGAGTTGCTCGAACGCATCGAGGAACGCGCCCGCGCCCTCGGCGTGAAGACCCTCTACGTGCTCACCACGCGCACCGCGCACTGGTTCCGCGAGCGCGGCTTCCAGCCCAGCAGCGTCGATCGCCTGCCGGCGGCGCGCGCCTCGCTGTACAACTACCAGCGCAATTCGCAGGTCTTCGAAAAGGCCCTCTGAGGTTCGCCCTGCAACCCTCCGCGCCCTCGTAGGATGGCGTGGAGCGCAGCGATAGCCATCGATGCTTCCGCCGCGTTCCTGCCATCCTGCAAACCGGCCGATCGCTTGCTCGGCAGGGCACGCCGGCGATGCGCGGGAGCGGAGGGCGGACAACCCGTTCGCGGTTATCCGCCGCCCGGCCTCACACCCCGATCAGACCCAGGATGCTCGCCTGGTAGGCCGCGACGAAGGTATCGAAGTCGCCTTCCGGCTGCCGCTCCAGCTCCTCCTGTTCGGCCAGCGAGGTGCTGGCCAACCGTTCGAAGCGTGCCTGTTCGGCCGGCTCCAGCGGCTCCGAGCGCAGGTACTCGGCATGCTGGCGGCTCTGGCGCAGGGCGAAGGCGGCGAAGCTCTCGCCCCTGACGCGCATGTCCGCCAGTACGCGCGCGGAGGGCGTGCACTCGGGGTCGGCGACCTTCTCGCGCTGCTGCGCCAGGCTCTGCATATGGACCGTGTCGCCGTGGGCGCGGTCGAGCAGCTCGGCGATGGGCGCGATGCGCGCCAGTAGCTCATTGGCCCAGTCCTGCAGCGCGACGGTCTGGCCGCCGCGTTGCAGGTGCAGGCCGGGGCGCCGGCCTTCCTTGACCACCTTGAGGAAGTTGGCGGTGGCGCCGCCGCATTCGCCGTCGGCCAGCAGCGGGCTGTCGGCCAGCGCGCAGTAGAGCAGGAAGGCGTCGAGGAAGCGGCCTTCGGTGGCATCGATGCCCAGGGGCAGGAAGGGGTTGATGTCCAGGCAGCGTGCTTCGACGTACTGCACGCCGCGCGCCATCAGCGCCTGGATCGGCCGCTCGCCGGTGTAGGTGACGCGCTTGGGACGGATGCTCGAGTAGTACTCGTTCTCGATCTGCAGCACGTTGGTGTTCAGTTGCACCCATTCGCCGTTCTGCTGGGTGCCGATCTTCTCGTAGGGCGGGTAGGGCGTGCCGACCGCGCGGCGCAGACTCTCGATGTAGCTGTCGAGGTCGTTGTAGCAGGGCGTCAGGCCGGCCTGGGCGTTGTTCTGGTAACCCAGGTCGCTCATCCGCAGGCTGGTGGCGTAGGGCAGGTACAGGGTGTGTTCGTCGAACTGCTGCAGTTGGTGCGGGCGACCGCGCAGGAAACCAACGTCGAGGGCCGGCGAGGCGCCGAACAGGTACATCAGCAGCCAGCTGTAGCGACGGAAGTTGCGGATCAGCGCGATGTAATGGGCGGACTGGAAGTCGCGCGGGTCCTGCCCGCCATCCTCTTCGCGCTGCAGCAGTTGCCAGAGCGCCTCGGGCAGCGAGAAGTTGTAGTGGATGCCGGCGATGCACTGCATGGTCCGCCCGTAGCGCAGGGCCAGGCCCTTGCGGTAGACGTACTTGAGGCGGCCGATGTTCGAGCTGCCGTAGCGGGCGATGGGGATCTGCTCTTCTTCCGGCAGTTCGCAGGGCATGGACGGACTCCACAGGAGTTCGCTGCCGAGCTGCTGGCTGGCGAAACGGTGGATCTCGTCGAGCGACGCCAGGGTCTCTTCGACGCTGGTGGTGGCCGGCGTGATGAACTCCAGCAGCGACTCGGAATAGTCGGTGGTGATCAGCGGGTGGGTCAGCGCCGAACCCAGAGCGCGCGGGTGCGGAGTCAGGGCCAGGTGGCCGGTGCGGTCCACGCGCAGGCATTCGCGTTCGATGCCGTGCAGACACTGGGTGAGCAGGGGCAGGTTGGCAGCGTCACCGAGCAGAGCCAGGCGGCGGGAGAGTAGGTCGCTCAAGTTTGATGTCCTTCACGCGGCGGTCGCCCCACTATGGGGGTGGACCAGGCGGTCTACAAGGGGGAGGGCGGCCGGCGTTGTCGCCTGGCGCTGCGACGACTCACCGGAGTCCGCGCGGCGCGCGGACTGCCGATGGTCAGCATAGAACAGGAAGAAGGGCTCGGCTTATAGCTGGGCGAAGGTGCCTTGTCCCTTGGCGACCAGCTTGTCGCCCTGGAGGATTTCCGCTTCCACCACCAGCGAGCGGCGCCCGGCGTGCAGGACCCTGGCCACGCAGCGCACTTCGCCCTCGGCGACGGCGCGGATGTAGTTGATCTTGCACTCCAGGGTGACGCTCTGGCGGTCGAAGCCGTGGGCGCTGGAACAGGCCAGGCCCATGGCCACATCCATCAGCGAGAACAGCGCCCCGCCGTGCATGACGTTACCGCGGTTGCGCAGGTGCTCGGCCATCTTCAGGCTCACCTCCGCCTCGCCGTCGCCCAGGCGCACCGGTTCGAGGCCGAGGTTGTCGCTGAAGGCGCTGATCATGCGTTCCCGGCTGGGCATTTCGCTCATGGCGGTTTCCTTACTTCTTCTTCAATTGTTTGGCGTTGGCGAACAGCGACGCCATGGCGTTGTTGCTCGGCGCCTTGTTCTCCTGCCGCGGGGCGCCACGCTCCTGGCGTTGCTGGCCAGCGGCGGGACGGCCGCCGCGCGGGCCTTCGACTTTCTCGCCAGGGGTGTCGCCCATGCGCATGGACAGGCCGACGCGGTTACGCGGGATATCCACTTCCATGACCTTGACCTTGACGATGTCGCCGGCCTTGACCACCTCGTAAGGATCCTTGACGAACTTCTCCGACAGCGCCGAGATGTGCACCAGGCCATCCTGGTGCACGCCGATGTCGACGAAGGCGCCGAAGTTGGTGACGTTGGTCACCACGCCCTCCAGCACCATGCCCGGCTTGAGGTCCTTGAGGCTCTCGATACCGTCCTGGAACTCGGCGGTCTTGAACTCCGGGCGCGGGTCGCGGCCGGGCTTGTCGAGTTCCTTGAGAATGTCGGTGACGGTCGGCAGACCGAAGTGCTCGTCGGTGAACTTCTTCGGGTCGAGGCGCTTGAGGAAGCCCGAGTCGCCGATCAGCGAGCGGATGTCACGGCCGGTATCGGCGGCAATGCGCTGCACCAGCGGGTAGGTTTCCGGGTGCACCGCCGAGGCGTCCAGCGGGTTATCGCCGTTCATCACGCGGAGGAAGCCGGCGGCCTGCTCGAAGGTCTTCTCGCCGAGGCGGCTGACCTTCTTCAGTTCGTCGCGGGTCTTGAACGCGCCATTGGCGTCACGGTGCGCCACGATGTTCTGCGCCAGGGTGCTGTTGAGGCCGGAGATGCGCGCCAGCAGCGCCGCCGAGGCGGTGTTGACGTCGACGCCGACGGCGTTCACGCAGTCTTCCACCACCGCATCCAGGCTGCGCGCCAGTTGCAGCTGCGACACGTCGTGCTGGTACTGGCCGACGCCGATCGACTTGGGTTCGATCTTCACCAGCTCGGCCAGCGGGTCCTGCAGGCGGCGGGCGATGGACACGGCGCCGCGCAGCGAGACGTCGAGGTCCGGGAATTCCTTGGCGGCCAGTTCCGAGGCCGAGTACACCGAAGCGCCGGCTTCGCTGACCATGACCTTGGTGACCTTCAGCGCCGGATATTTCTTGATCAGCTCGCCGGCCAGCTTGTCGGTCTCGCGGCTGGCGGTGCCGTTGCCGATGGCGATCAGCTCGACCTGGTGCTTGGCGCAGAGCGCGGCGAGCACGGCGATGGTCTGGTCCCACTGGTTCTTCGGTGCGTGCGGGTAGACGGTGGCGGTTTCCAGCAGCTTGCCGGTGGCGTCGACCACCGCAACCTTCACGCCGGTGCGCAGGCCCGGGTCGAGGCCCAGGGTGGCGCGCGGGCCGGCCGGGGCGGCCAGCAGCAGGTCGTGCAGGTTGCGGGCGAAGACGTTGATCGCCTCCAGGTCGGCGCCTTCGCGCAGTTCGCCGAGCAGGTCGGTTTCCAGGTGGGTGTAGAGCTTGACCTTCCAGGTCCAGCGCACCACCTCGGCCAGCCACTTGTCGGCGGCGCGGCCCTGGTTGGCGATGCCGAAGCGCTCGCCGATCATGATTTCGCAAGGATGGGCGGTGCCCGGCAGCTCTTCGCCGACCTTCAGGGCAACGCTGAGCACGCCTTCGTTGCGTCCGCGGAAGATCGCCAGGGCGCGGTGCGAGGGCGCGCTCTTCAGCGGCTCGTCATGCTCGAAGTAGTCGCTGAACTTGGCGCCTTCCTGCTCCTTGCCGGGCACCAGGCGCGCGGTCAGGGTGGCGTTGTCCTTGAGGAACACGCGCAGGCGGTCGAGCAGGGTGGCGTCTTCGGCGAAACGCTCCATGAGGATGTACTTGGCGCCTTCGAGCACGGCCTTGATGTCGGCGAAGCCTTTCTCGGCGTCGATGAAGCGTGCGGCTTCGCTGTCCGGGCTCAGGGTCGGGTCGTTGAACAGGGCGTCGGCCAGCTCGCCGAGGCCGGCTTCCAGGGCGATCTGGCCCTTGGTGCGGCGCTTCTGCTTGTACGGCAGGTAAAGGTCTTCGAGGCGGGTCTTGGTGTCGGCCAGCTTGATCTCGCGGGCCAGTTCCGGGGTCAGCTTGCCCTGTTCCTCGATGCTGGCGAGGATCGCCGTGCGGCGTTCGTCCAGCTCGCGCAGGTAGCGCAGGCGCTCTTCCAGCATGCGCAGTTGGGTATCGTCGAGGCTGCCGGTGACCTCTTTACGGTAACGAGCGATGAAGGGGACGGTGGCGCCCTCGTCGAGCAGGGCGACGGCAGCGGCGACTTGCTGCGGTTGAACGCGGCCGGAGGGCAGTGCGGAAAGCTCTTCGGCGATACGGGTGTTGATGCTGTCCATGAATCCACCTGGGAAAACCAACGAAAATACGGGGTGTGCTCGGATGGCCGGCCGATCTGTCGCGCCGGCTGACAGGCCTCTCTGACAACGCCCCGCCGCAAAAGCGCCGCATTATACCCACGGCAAATTGACCGGGTGGGCGGCTGGTCGGGGAAAAATCTGCTAACAATGGACCGTCCGAGGCCAACCGAGGCTGGGCGATAATGCCCGCCTGATCAGATCCTGGAGCTACCATGAGCAACCCCGCCACCCTGCCTGAAGGTGAAAAGATCCTCATCGTCGACGACGACGCCCGCCTGCGCCGTCTGCTGGAGCGTTTCCTCGACGAGCAGGGCTACCGCGTGCGCGCGGTGGAAAACACCGAGCAGATGGACCGTCTGCTGGCTCGCGAACTGTTCCAACTGGTGGTGCTCGATCTGATGATGCCCGGCGAGGATGGGCTGTCCGCGTGCAAGCGCCTGCGCGAAGCGAACAATCAGATTCCGATCATCATGCTCACCGCCAAGGGCGACGAGTCCAGCCGTATCCAGGGCCTGGAACTGGGCGCCGACGACTACCTGGCCAAGCCCTTCAACCCGCGCGAACTGCTGGCGCGGATCAAGGCCGTGCTGCGCCGCCAGGCGCCGCTGGTGCCGGGTGCGCCGGCCGGCGAGGACGAGGTGGTGAGCTTCGGCGACTACGAGCTGTTCCTGGCCACCCGCGAGCTGAAGAAGGCTGGCGAAGTGCACATGCTCACCACCGGCGAATTCGCCGTGCTCAAGGCGCTGGTGCAGCACGCCCGCGAGCCGCTGACCCGCGACAAGCTGATGAACCTGGCGCGCGGCCGCGAATGGGATGCCCTGGAACGCTCCATCGACGTGCAGATTTCGCGCCTGCGCCGGCTGATCGAGCCCGATCCGTCGAAGCCGCGCTATATCCAGACGGTCTGGGGCGTGGGGTATGTGTTCGTGCCGGACGGCAACGCGCGCAAGTGAGCCCGCGCCGGGATCGCCCCGCAGCCTGTCGCCGCCGCCTGTCGTGACAGTTGCCCTGTCCACGCGGCGGCCTGGCGTTCTGGACGATCCCCAAGCGTCCGCCATCCCGTGCACGAAACGTCCGGAAATCCCGTTGTGAAAACCCCGCTCTGGTTCCCACAAAGCTTCTTCACCCGCACCCTCTGGCTGGTGCTCATCGTCGTGCTCTTTTCCAAGGCGCTGACGCTGGTCTACCTGCTGATGAACGAGGACATGCTGGTCGATCGCCAGTACAGCCATGGCGCGGCGTTGACCGTGCGAGCCTACTGGGCCGCCGACGAGCGCTCGCGCGAGGCCATCGCCAAGTCCGCCGGCTTGGCCTGGGTGTCCCAGGAGAACGAGCAGCCGGAAGAGCAGCACTGGCCTTACAGCGGCATCTTCCAGCGGCAGATGCGCACCGAACTGGGGCCGGACACCGAAACCCGCCTGCGTATCCATCATCCGTCGATGCTCTGGGTGCATGTCCCCAGCCTCGGCGAGGGCTGGCTCGGCGTTCCGCTGTATCCGCACCCGCTGCGCGGCCAGCAGATCTGGAGCGTGCTTGGCTGGTTCCTCGGCATCGGCCTGCTGTCCACGGCGGCGGCGTGGATCTTCGTGCGCCTGCTCGGCCAGCCGCTGAAACGCCTGGTGGTGGCCTCCCGCGAGTTCGGCAAGGGGCGCAGCGTGCGGCTGCCGCTGGGGCAGGACACGCCCAGCGAGATGGCCGAGGTGTATCGCGCCTTCAACCAGATGGCCGACGACGTCGAACAGGCCGCGCGCGAGCGCGAGCTGATGCTCGCCGGGGTGTCCCACGATCTGCGCACGCCGCTGACCCGCTTGCGCCTGTCGCTGGAGCTGATGCCGGCGAGCGAGCGGGAGATGGTCGAGGACATGGTCCGCGATGTCGAGGACATGGACGCCATCCTCGACCAGTTCCTCGCCTTCATCCGCGATGGCCGCGACGAGCCGGTGGAGGAGGGTGACCTCAACGAACTGGTGCGCGAGGTGGTGGCGCCCTACAACCAGGGCGAAGAGCGCGTGCGCCTGTGCCTGGCGCCCTTGCCGCCCTTCCCGCTGCGCCGGGTGTCGATGAAGCGGCTGCTCGGCAACCTGATCGGCAATGCGCTGAATCATGGTGGCAGCGGCGTCGAAGTGGCCAGCTACGTGGCCGATGGCGGCGGCGCGCCCTACATCGTGATGAGCGTGCTCGACCGTGGCGCCGGCATCGACCCGCAGGAGCTGGACAGTATTTTCAACCCCTTCATTCGCGGCGATAAGGCGCGCGGCGGCAAGGGCACCGGCCTGGGGCTGGCCATCGTCAAGCGCATTGCCGCGCAGCATGGCGGCAGCGTCGAACTGCGTAACCGCGAAGGCGGTGGCGTCGAGGCTCGGGTCTGCCTGCCGCTCGGCCTGTTGTTACCGCGCGGGGCATCCTGAGCGCCTCGGGCGGCCGTCACCAGCTCAAGCCATGGCCATCCAGGCGCGCCAGGCGGCCATAGGGCCAGGCGCGATTGTGCGCGCCGTGTCCGCTGGGTAGCTGGTGGTAAAGCGGTACGCCGAGCGGCTGCAGGTACTCCGCGAAAATCTCTTCCAGGCTGTGGGCGACGTTTTTCCGCGGGCAGTCGGTGAAGGTGCCCAGGCACACCGCGCCAAGCCGTGCCGCATCGATGCTCTGCAGCAATTGCCAGAGGCTGCGCTCCAGGCGGTAGTAGGGCTCGCCGACATCTTCCAGAACCAGGATCGCGCCCGCTGGCGCGTGGAGCGCCGCGGCAGTGCCGGCGGTGCTCGCCAGGGCGGTGAGGTTGCCGCCGATCAGTTGTCCTTCCACGGCGCCCTTGGGGCCGCTCAGGTGACTGGCGGGCAGGCGCTGCTCCTGGCCGGCCAGCAGGCGGCTGACCGAAGCCAGCGAGGCCAGGCGTTCGCGCTGTTCGCTGGGCGCGCTCAGGGGCTGCAGGCCAAGGGCGCTGGCGACGGGGCCGTGGATCGCCGGCAAGCCCTGGCGGTGGAAGGCGCTGAGCAGGATGGAAATATCCGAGAAGCCGATCAGCGGGCGCGGCGTGGCGGCTTTCAGGCGCGCCCAGTCCAGTTTCGGCACCAGTTGCGCGCAGCCATAGCCGCCGCGCAGGCACCAGACCGCGCTCACGCCGTCCAGCTCGAAGGCCTGGTGGAAGTCCTCCAGGCGTTGCTCCAGCGTGCCGGCCAGGTAGCGGTAACGACCATCGGCATGGGCGCCCAGGTGATAGTCGATAGCGAAGACTTCGAGTTGCCGCAGGGTCGCTTCGAGGACTTCCTCGGCGACCGCGGAGGCGGGCGAGACCAGGGCGACGCGGCCTTCGATGGGGGACCAGGTCAGTTCGGCGGGGCGGGGGGATTTGGGCATGGCTCTGTTCGGCGGAGTGAAGAGGCGCGGTTGCGCGAATGGGCATCCCTTGCGGGACTTCGTGCGCCGTCGGCGCCCCGGCTCAGCCCTTGCCCTGGGTGCGGACCAGGTGGGGGCCGTTGTTCTTTTCCAGGTATTCGATGATCACCCCGGCGATGTCCTTGCCGGTGGTGGTCTCGATGCCTTCCAGGCCTGGCGAGGAGTTCACCTCCATCACCAGCGGGCCGTGGTTGGAACGCAGGATGTCCACCCCGGCGACCTTCAGGCCCATGATCCGGGCGGCGCGGATGGCGGTCATGCGCTCTTCCGGGGTGATCTTGATCAGGCTGGCGTTGCCGCCGCGATGCAGGTTGGAGCGAAACTCTCCCGGCGCGGCCTGGCGTTTCATCGCGGCGATGACCTTGTCGCCGACCACGAAACAGCGGATGTCGGCGCCGCCGGCTTCCTTGATGTACTCCTGCACCATGATGTTGTGCTTGAGTCCCATGAAGGCTTCCAGTACCGACTCGGCGGCTTTCTGCGTCTCCGCCAGCACGACCCCGACACCCTGGGTGCCCTCCAGCAACTTGATCACCAGCGGCGCGCCACCGACCATCTGGATCAGGTCGGGCACATCGTCCGGGGAGTGCGCGAAACCGGTGATCGGCAGGCCGATGCCCTTGCGCGAGAGCAGTTGCAGCGAGCGCAGTTTGTCCCGTGAGCGGGCGATGGCCACCGACTCGTTGAGCGGGAACACGCCCATCATCTCGAACTGGCGCAGCACCGCGCAGCCATAGAAGGTCACCGAGGCGCCGATGCGCGGAATCACCGCGTCGAAGCCTTCCAGCGGTTGGCCGCGGTAGTGGATCTGCGGCTTGTGGCTGGCGATGTTCATGTAGGCGCGCAGGGTGTCGATCACCACCATCTCATGCCCGCGTTGTTGTCCGGCCTCCACCAGCCGACGGGTGGAATACAGACGCGGATTGCGCGACAGCACGGCAATTTTCATTGAGCACCTGAGAGCGGGGCGGTAACCATGATGAGGGGTTTGTCCTGGACATAGGCTTGCGCCGGGTTGACCACCAGTTGGCCCTGGATCAACGCCTTGGAGCCGAGCAGGACGCGATAGCGCATGGTCTTGCGGCAGGCCAGGGTGAACTCCACCGGCCAGGCACGGTCGCCGAGGGCCAGGGTGGTGCGGATCACATAGCGGGTCTGGCTCTGGCCGTTGGAGCTTTTGATGGTCTTCATCGTCACCAGCGGCGCTTCGCAGCGGTGGCGGCGCTGTACCTGGGTGCCGAGGTGGGCGGTGAAGCGCACCCAGTCGCGGCCGTCGCGATGGAAGGTGACGATATCGCTGGCATGCAGGCTGGAAGTGCTGGCGCCGGTGTCGATTTTCGCGCGCAGGCCGACCATGCCCAGTTCGGGAAGGGCAATCCACTCGCGCAGGCCGATCACGGAGAGGTGGTCGAAGGTTTTCAAGGCTGGCTTCCCAGGAGTTTGCCGCATTCTAGCAGGGCCGTTGGCGCCCGCCAGGGGCCTGCCGGGAACGTCGTGCCGAGGGTAGACTGCCAAGGTTGCAGAGGTAGGAAGACAGGCCGTGAGCGAGAAAGACGACGACAAGGTACGCCTGGACAAGTGGCTGTGGGCGGCGCGTTTCTATAAGACCCGCGCGCTGGCCAAGGAAGCCATCGAGGGCGGCAAGGTGCATTGCCGGGGCGAGCGCTGCAAGCCGGGCAAGGAGCCGAAGATCGGCGAGGAATACGTGCTGCGCACCGGTTTCGACGAGCGCACCGTGGTGGTCAAGGCGCTGTCCGTGGTGCGTCGTGGCGCGCCCGAGGCGCAGCAGCTCTATGAGGAAACCGCCGACAGCCTGAAGCGTCGCGAAGAAGCCGCCGCGCTGCGCAAGGCTGGCGCCCTCGGCCTGCAGACCGATGGTCGGCCGAGCAAGAAACAGCGTCGCCAGTTGCAGCACTTCCGCGACTGGGAGTGAGGCGCTGGGACGCCTCCCGCGTCGACCAGGAGCGGCTCGCCCTGCGAGCGCGCTCCTCCAGCCCATGGCGAATCAGGCGGCGATCACGCTCAGCTTGTTCAGCAGCGGGATTTTCACCAGCAGACGGAACAGCGGATCGCTGAGGCGCACCAGGGCGTTGCTGGCCCAGGCGGCGAACGGCGTGAAGCAGCTCCAGGCCAGCGCCAGCAGGGCCATCTGTACGCCACCTATATAGTCGTCCTGCCCCCAATGGGCGCCGGCGACCAGACGCGGCAGCATGAACAGCAGGGCCAGGCCCCAGATCACCAGCCATTGCAGGGCGTTGCGGGCGAACAGGGTGAGGAAGAGCGCCCAGATCAGCAGCACCGAGGCATGGTCGCCGGGGAAGCTGCGCGCGGACTGGTCCTTGATCTCGAACAGACTGTTGTCCCAGCTCGGGAAGTAGCTGGCCAGGTGTACGGCTCCCTGGGCGACGGTCGAGATGCTGTCGTGCTGCCAGTCCAGGTGTCGGGCCAGCTTGGCGTAGAGCACGCGGACCACCACCAGCAGGATCAGCGTGGCGATGAAGCCGAAGGTCGCGGCGCGCGCCTGGGCGGCCTTGAACACCCAGTCGCCGCGAATCAGCAGGCAGAGCAGGATCACCCCGACCAGGGCGTCGAACGGCCGGGTGCTGGCCACGGCCCAGATGCCACGCCAGGTCTCGTTGCTCGCCAGTGGCGCGTTCAGGGCCTGGAACAGGCTGAAGTCGAAGAGATCCATCGCCGCGCGGCTGGGAGCCCAAAGCCAGAGCAGCAGCAGGGCCAGGGCCAGTAGATGACAGGCGATGAATGGTCGCCAGGACCAGGTGGCTTGGAACGGAGAGCCTTTCTCCATAAAATCGATACCCCTTTTCATGCAGCCCCAGGTGCGGGCTGGTGTTGCAAAGCGCGCTTTATAGGCCTTTGCCATCGGCTTGTCATTCCCTTCTGCTATCGCCAGCGTTGTGCCCAGCATGTCCCAGATCGATCAAAGTCAGCGTTTCCTTTTCGACAACACCGATGTTCGCGGTGAGATGGTGGCGCTCGAACGCAGCTTCGCCGAGGTACTGGCCAAGCATCCCTATCCGCAGCCGGTCGCCCAATTGCTTGGCGAGATGCTCGCCGCCGCGGCGCTGCTCTGCGGCACCTTGAAGTTCGAGGGTCTGCTGGTGCTGCAGGCGCGCTCCAGCGGCGCCGTGCCGCTGTTGATGGTCGAGTGCTCCAGTGAGCGTGAAGTGCGCGGCCTGGCGCGTTACGACGGCGAGCGGATCGGTGAAGACGCCGGCCTGCGCGAACTGATGCCCGATGGCGTGCTGACCCTGACGGTGGACCCGAAGAACGGCCAGCGTTACCAGGGCATCGTGCCGCTGGAGGGGGTGAACCTCGCGGAATGCCTGTCCGGCTACTTCGCCACTTCCGAGCAATTGCCTACGCGTTTCTGGCTCAATGCCGACAGCCGGCACGCCCGTGGCCTACTGTTGCAGCAGCTGCCGGCCGACCGTCTGAAAGACACCGAAGCCCGCGAAGCCAGTTGGCAGCATGTCACCACCCTGGCCGATACCCTGACCGCCGAAGAACTGCTCGGCCTGGATAACCAGACCCTGCTGCACCGCCTCTATCACGAAGAGGACCTGCGCCTGTTCGAGCCGCAGCCGCTGGTGTTCCGTTGCAGTTGCTCGCGCGAGCGCTCGGCCAATGCCCTGGTCAGCCTGGGCCACGAGGATGCCGAACGCCTGCTCGGCGAGCTGGGTGGCGAGATCACCGTCGACTGCCAGTTCTGCAACCAGCGCTACCGTTTCGACGGCAGTGATATCGCCCAGTTGTTCGCTGGCGGCGGCAGCGCCGCGCCGTCAGAAACCCGCCATTGATCGCCGTTACAGGGGCGATAGCCGAACGCTTGGCGCTATCAGTGGATCAGAGGCTGCACCTGAACTGACCTTTTCTGGCATAATCCCGCGACTTTTTTCCGCGGTAGTGGGAATTAGAAGTCACTACGCAATGTTTGGAGGACTCGGCCTCTGGCCGACGGGGACCCACATGACGCAAGCCAATAAAGCCGTGTACACCGATATCAGCGTTGCCCAACTGGTCGAAGAAGCCATTCGCCGCGGCGAAGGCCGACTGGCCGACAACGGCTCGCTGGTGGTGGAAACCGGCCACCGCACCGGCCGCTCGCCTATCGATCGCTACATCGTCGAAGAGCCCGGCAGCAAGGACTCCATTGCCTGGGGCGCCATCAACCGCCCGTTCCCGGCCGACAAGTTCGATGCCCTCTGGGATCGCGTCATTGCCTTCAACAACGCCCAGGAACACTTCGTTTCCCACGTTCATGTAGGCTCCGCCGCCGATCACTACCTGCCGGTCAAGATGATCACCGCTACCGCCTGGCAGAACCTGTTCGGCCGCGCCCTGTTCATCAACCCGGAACAGTACAACCCGGCCGGCCGCGGCGAGTGGCAGGTCCTCAACGTCGCCAACTTCGAGTGCGTGCCCGAGCGTGACGGCACCAACTCCGATGGCTGCGTGATCCTCAATTTCGCCGAGAAGAAGGTGCTGATCGCCGGCATGCGCTACGCCGGTGAAATGAAGAAGGCCATGTTCTCCGTGCAGAACTACCTGCTGCCGGAAAAAGACGTGCTGCCGATGCACTGCGCCGCCAACATCGGCGAGCAGGGCGACGTGACCCTGTTCTTCGGCCTGTCCGGCACCGGCAAGACCACCCTGTCCGCCGACGAAAGCCGTTACCTGATCGGTGACGACGAACACGGCTGGGGCGAGGGCGTGGTGTTCAACATCGAAGGCGGTTGCTATGCCAAGTGCATCGACCTCTCCGAGAAGAACGAACCGGTGATCTGGAAAGCCATCAAGTTCGGCGCGGTGCTGGAAAACGTGGTGCTCGACGAAGCGCGCACCCCGGACTACGCCGATGACCGCCTGACCCAGAACTCCCGCGCTGCCTACCCGCTGGAGCACGTCGAGAAGCGTTCCGAGAAGAACCTCGGCGGCGAGCCCAACGCCGTGATCTTCCTGACCTGCGACCTGACCGGTGTGTTGCCGCCCGTGTCGATCCTGAACAACGAGCAGGCTGCCTACCACTTCCTGTCCGGCTACACCGCGCTGGTCGGCTCCACCGAAATGGGTTCCGGCGGCGGCATCAAGTCGACCTTCTCCACCTGCTTCGGCGCGCCCTTCTTCCCGCGTCCGGCCGGTGTCTACGCCGAGCTGCTGATCAAGCGCATCAAGGCCTTCGGTTCCAAGGTCTACCTGGTCAACACCGGCTGGACCGGCGGTGGCTACGGCGTCGGCAAGCGTTTCAACATCCCGACCACCCGTGGCGTGATCGCTGCCATCCAGAGTGGCGCGCTGGTCGGTGTCGAAACTGAGCACCTGCCGATCATCAACCTGGACGTGCCCAAGGCCGTTCCGGGCGTCGAGACCAACCTGCTCAACCCGCGCAACACCTGGGCTGACAAGGCTGCCTACGACGAAGCCGCCAAGGGCCTGGCCGCCAAGTTCATCGACAACTTCAAGAAGTTCGACGTGAGCGACGCCATCAAGAACGCCGGCCCGCAGCTCTAAGCGCGCGCGTTCCCGGAAAAAGCCGCCTTTTGGCGGCTTTTTCTTTTTTGGCTGTCTGATGCTCCTGGCTTGTGTGTGAAGGTCGGCGGAAAGCTAAGAGAAATTTCTCTCACATAGCTGGAAAATTCCCACAAAGCTCTCCCCTAGGATGAAAAGTCCGTCAATGGTGAGAAAAGGAGAGCCTCCATGCTCGATTCCCTCGAACGCACCTTCGGATTCCGGGCCTTCCGGCCCGGTCAGGAAGCAACGGTTTCGGCGGTGTTGTCCGGCCGTTCGGTGGCGGCGATCTTTCCCACCGGCTCCGGCAAATCGCTTTGCTATCAGTTGCCGGCCGTGCTGCTGCCGCATCTGACCCTGGTGGTTTCACCGCTGCTGGCGCTGATGCAGGACCAACTGGCCTTCCTTGCCGCTCGCGGCATTCCCGCGGCCAGCATCGACTCGACGCAGAGCCGTGAGCAGGTGCAGGCGACCATGGCGCGCGCCAAGTCCGGCGAACTCAAGATCCTGATGATTTCGGTGGAGCGCCTGAAGAACGAGCGCTTTCGCCACTTCATCGGCCAGGTGCCGATCTCGTTGCTGGTGGTGGATGAGGCCCATTGCATTTCCGAGTGGGGGCACAACTTCCGCCCCGATTACCTGAAGCTGCCGGACTATCAGAAGCAATTCGGTATTCCCCAGGTACTCTTGCTCACCGCCACGGCAACGCCGGCGGTGATCGCCGATATGCGCGAGAAGTTCGCCATCGCCGCCGCCGACGTCATTACCACCGGCTTCTATCGGGCAAACCTGAACCTGCAGGTGGAGCCCGTCAGCGGAACGGCCAGAACCGCCCGCCTGGTCGAGTGGCTAGGCGCGCGCGCAGGGCAGCCCAGCATCGTCTACGTGACCCAGCAGAAGACCGCCGAGGAATTGGCCGCGCAGCTTTGCGGGCACGGCATTCCCGCCAGCGCCTACCATGCCGGCATGGACTACGCCGACCGCGAACGGGTGCAGCGGCGCTTCATGGCCGGCACGCTGAACTGTATCGTCGCCACCATCGCGTTCGGCATGGGCATCGACAAGAGCGATATCCGCAACGTCGTGCACTTCGACCTGCCCAAGTCGATCGAGAACTACAGCCAGGAAATCGGCCGCGCCGGGCGTGATGGCCAGCCCTCGGATTGTCTGGTACTGGCCAACCGCGACAGCCTCAGTGTGTTGGAGAACTTCGTTTATGGGGATACCCCCGAGCGCGAGGGCATCCAGTGCGTGTTGCAGGAGATCGCCAGTGCTCGCGAAGGGCAGTGGGAGCTGATGCTTTCCTCGCTGTCGGAGCGCTCCAACATCCGTCCCCTGCCTCTCAAGACCCTGCTGGTGCAACTGCAGTTGCGCGGCATCATCGTCCCGCGGCACAGCTATTTCGCCGAGTACCGCTTCAAGACCCTGGTGGACGTTCAGGAGTTGCTCGGCCACTTCGACGGCGAGCGCCGGGCGTTCGTCGAAGCCATTCTCACCACCTCGCCGCGCGCCCGTACCTGGTCGACCCTGGACTTCGCCGCCCTCTACGAGCGCCACGGAGCCGAGCGCGGGCGAGTGGTCAGGGCGCTGGAGTACTTGCAGGAACGTGGCTGGATCGAGCTGGAAAGCCAGCAGATGACCGAAGTCTACGGCGTGCTCGATGCCGGCTTCGACCTCGATGCGCTGTGCGAAGCGCTGTATCGCTACTTCAAGCGCCAGGAGGGCAGCGAGATCGCGCGGATCGGCGCCATGCTCGCCTTGTTCGCCAGTGACGAATGCCTGAGCCGGCGTCTGGCGCGCTACTTTGGCGACGAGCGCGCGCCCGAGCACTGTGGACATTGCTCGGTGTGTCGCGGCCAGGTCGCCCGCCTGCCGGAACCGCCGGCGTTGCCGACACTGGCCGGGCAGGCGCTTCGGACCCGCTGCGGCGCCTTCCTCGACAAGTACCAGGCTGCCAGGGGCGTACCGCCCAGCGCCGACTGCGTGACCCGTTTCCTCTGTGGTATCGGCATGCCGTTCTTCACCCGCCTGCGCGCCCGCACCCTGCCGGGCTTCGCCGCGCTCGAGCGGTATTCCTACGAGCAGGTCTACGCCTGGATCGAGTGGCAACTGCCGGCCGGGGACGAAGGGGCTCACCCATCCTAGGGTGGGGCGTTCCTGGCGGGCGTCCCTTGTAGGGTGTGGGTAGGAATTCCCTCCTAGACTCAACCAGGCAGCCCTGTCTGCCGGCCGAGGAGCCCCCATGTCCGTCGAGCACCTGGATGTACTGATCGTTGGCGCCGGCCTGTCCGGCGTCGGCGCCGCCTACCATCTGATGAAGCACTGCCCGGGCAAGACTTTCGCCCTGCTCGAGGGACGCGAGGCGATGGGCGGCACCTGGGACCTGTTCCGCTATCCGGGCATTCGCTCCGATTCGGACATGTACACCCTGGGCTACAACTTCAAACCCTGGAGCGACCCCAAGGCCATCGCCGACGGCCCGTCGATCCGCCGCTATATCGTCGAGACCGCGCGGGAAAACGGCATCGACCAGAAGATCCGCTACCGCCATCGGCTGCTCAAGGCCGACTGGTGCAGCGACAGTGCGCGCTGGCAGCTCAGCGTACAGCGTGGCGACGATCCCGAGCCGCTTCGCATGAGCGCGCAGTTCCTCTTCATGTGCACCGGCTACTACCGCTACGAGGCCGGCTACACCCCGGAATTCAAAGGCCGCGAAGAGTTCAAGGGGCCGGTCATCCACCCGCAACTGTGGCCGCAGGACCTCGACTACGCCGACAAGCGCATCCTGGTCATCGGCAGCGGCGCCACCGCCGTCACCCTGGTGCCTGCGCTGACCGACAAGGCGCGTCACGTCAGCATGCTGCAGCGCTCGCCGTCCTACGTGATCAGCCTGCCGCAGAAAGACCCCCTAACGAATTTCCTGCGGCGCTTCCTCCCCGAGTCCTGGGTCTATCGCCAGGCGCGGGCGCGCAACGTGACCATGCAGATGATCTTCTTCCAGCTCTCCAAGATATTCCCCGGCCTGGTGCGCAAGGCGCTGCTGGGGCTGGTCCGCCGCCAGCTCGGCGAGGGCTTCGACATGCGTCACTTCAGCCCGCGCTACAAGCCCTGGGACGAGCGCGTCTGCTGCGTCCCCGACGGCGATCTGTTCAAGGCGCTGCGCCAGGGCAAGGCCTCGGTTGTCACCGAGCACATCGACAGCTTCTGCGACAAAGGCATTCGTCTGAAGTCCGGCGAGGTGCTCGAAGCCGATATCATCGTCACCGCCACCGGGCTAGATCTGCAGATGTTCGGCGGCGCCGAGCTGTCCGTGGATGGCCGGCCGTTCCAGATCAACCAGAGCATGGGCTACCGCGGCATCATGCTCCGCGACCTGCCCAACCTGGCCGCGGTGATCGGCTACACCAACGCCAGTTGGACGCTCAAGGCCGACCTGTCCAGCGAGTACTTCTGCCGCCTGATCAAGCACATGGATGCCATCGGCATGCGCCAGTGCACGCCGCGCAGCCATGCCGAGGTCCAGCCGGAGCCCTTCCTCAACCTCAACTCCGGCTACATCCAGCGCGCCGCCGAGAGGATGCCCAAGCAGGGCGACCGCATGCCCTGGAAGCTCTACCAGAACTACGCACTGGACCTTTTGCTGCTGCGCCATGGCAAGGTCGAGGACGGCTACCTGGTGTTTTCCTCCGCCAAGCCCGGCGTCAGCGACAACCCGGCGTTGAACGCGGTCGAGGGTTGAACCCCATTGCCTCCGGCCGCGTCTGGCGCGGCTTTCTCCTTTCGATGATTTTCATCAGGAAAATTGCCTGAAGGCTCTGCGCGGGCGGTTTACCATGGCCGCCATTCGTTACCCAGCCATCCAACAGGAGTCTTTCCATGCTTATCGAAGAAGCCATCCGCAGCCGCCGCGCCGTCAAAGGTTACGATTCGACCTTCGTCCTCAGCCGCGAAGAGAAGGATGAACTGCTGCAACTGGCCATGCTGGCGCCGTCGGCCTTCAACCTGCAGCACGTGCGTCTGGTCGAAGTCAGCGATCCGAAGCTGCGCGAGAACATCCGTGAAGTGGCCTGGGGGCAGGCGCAAGTCACCGACGCGTCGCTGCTGGTGGTGGTCTGCGCCCAGCTCGACAGCTGGGAAAAGAACGCCCGCCGCGTCTGGGACGGCGCGCCCCAGGAAGTGCAGGACTACATGGCTGGCGCCATCGACAACTACTACCGGGGCAAGCCGCAGGTGCAGCGCGATGAAACCATGCGTAGCTGCGGCCTGATGGCGCAGACCCTGATGCTCGCCGCGCGCGCCAAGGGCCTGGACTCCTGCCCGATGGACGGCTTCGATTTCGACGCCGTGGCCAAGCTGATCAACCTGCCGGAAAACCATGTGATCGGCCTGATGGTCGCGGTCGGCAAGCAGAGCGTGGCGCCCAAGCCGCGCGTGGGCAAGCTGACGCTGGACGAAGTGGTGATCCGCGACCGCTTCTGAGACCTGTCGCTCCCCAACGAACGCGCCTCCGGGCGCGTTTCGTTTTTCTGCGCGTTGCACCTGGCGAGGATTCCCGGCGGCGGCTCCGCGCTGCGGCTCGGTGGCGTGTGTGCCTGCGCGGCGGGAGCGGCCCAGGCCGTTCCATCATCGGATCAGCGGGCGGCGCCTCAGACCCGCTCCCAGACCTCGAAGGCATACGCCGGGGTGTCCGCCGTCGCCGCGTGTTCGATGCTCGAAGCCAGGTGCCAGCGACTCTCGTCCAGCTCGGGGAAGTGCGCGTCGCCCTCGGGGCTCAAGGCCACGCGGGTCAGGTAGAGGCGCTCGGCCAGCGGCATGGCTTCGGTGTAGAGCTGGGCGCCGCCGATCAGCATCAGTTCCTCGGCGTCCTCTTCGCGAGCCCATTGTTCGGCGCGCTGCAAGGCCGCGTGCAGGTCGGCGAAGACTTCCGCGCCTTCCAGTCGCAGGTCGGCCTGGCGGCTGACCACCAGGTTGAGCCGGCCGGGCAGCGGGCGGCCCAGCGAGTCCCAGGTCTTGCGGCCCATGATCACCGGTTTGCCCAAGGTCAGCGCCTTGAAGTGCTTGAGATCCGCCGGCAGGTGCCAGGGCAGGCGGTTGTCCACGCCTATCACGCGGTTCTCGGCGAGGGCGGCGATCATCGCCAGCGGCAGTCGGGAAGTGGCTTCGGCCATCGTTGCTCCAGTCTCGGGTTCGGGGGGCGCTCAGGCGCAGAGAATACCAGCCGTTGCGCCGCTCGCGCCGTTCCTTGGTTCGGTGCGCGCTCGCGGCATGTTACCGCCGCGGGCGGACGTGCGCGGCGGCAGCGGTTATGCTTCCGGCTCAGAGCCGATTGCTGGAGCCCCCGTGAGCGTAACCGCCCCACCTTCCGCCTTCGATCGTCTGTGGCTGAGCGAAACCGTGCGTCTGCGCGAGGAGCACGCCGGCCCGCTGGAGGACGCCGAAGCCAACCGTCGCGCCATCGCCGCCGGTGGCGACCTGGCCCGGCGCATCGAATCCCGCGCCCTGTGGCTGGCCGGCCGCGACCAGCTCGATACGGCCCTGCGCACCTGGAAGCAGGGCGCGCACCTGGCTTTCTACCTGTTGATCGTCCTTGCCCTGTTCAGTGGCGCCGGCCTGGCGCTGGCCGCGCTGGGTGATGGGCAGCGCCCGGTCAATGTGTTCTGGGCCATCGCCAGCCTGCTCGGTCTCGATCTGCTGATGCTGCTGGGCTGGGCCTGCGGTTTCGCGCTCGGGGGCGGCGAGGCGGCCGGCGCCCTCGGACGCCTGTGGCTGTGGTTGAGCGGCAAGCTAGCGCGCGACGCCCACGCTGTGCAATTGGCCCCGGCGCTACTGGTGTTGCTGGGGCGCCAGGGCCTGACCCGCTGGGTGCTCGGCATGCTGGTCCACGGCCTCTGGCTGCTGGCGCTGAGCGCGGCGCTGGTGGTGCTGCTGGCGTTGCTGTCGACGCGGCGCTACGGCTTTGTCTGGGAAACCACCATTCTCGGCAGCGACACCTTCGTCGTCCTGACTCAAGGCCTGGGCGCGCTGCCGGCGCTGGTCGGTTTCCCCCTGCCGGACAGCGCGCTGGTGCGCGCCAGCGGCGATGCCTTGGTGGCCAGCGAGGCGGCGCGGCACGCCTGGGCCGGCTGGCTGGTCGGCATCCTGCTGGCCTACGGCGTACTGCCGCGCCTGGCGCTCTGGCTGCTCTGCCTGTGGCGCTGGCAACGTGGCCGCGCGGGCCTGGCCCTGGACCTGGCGCTGCCCGGCTACAGCCTGCTGCGCGAGCGCCTGCTGCCGAGCAGCGAGCGCCTCGGCGTGAGTGACGCCGCGCCGGACGCGCTGTTCGAAGCGCAGGCGCAGGCGCCGGCCTCCGTGGCCGAGGGGGCGCTGCTGGTGGCCATCGAACTGGATGACAGCCAGCCCTGGCCGCCGAAACTGCCGCGCGCGGTGGCCGACGCCGGCGTGCTCGACGATGGCGCCCAACGCCGTCGTCTGCTCGAACAACTGACCCGCTATCCGCCGGCCCGCCTGGCCATTGCCTGCGACCCGCGGCGTTCGCCGGACCGCGGCACCCTGGCGCTGATCGCCGAGCTGTCGCGCTGCGCCGGCGCCACCCGCGTCTGGCTGCTGCAACCACCGCCGGGCGCCAGCCAGGACAGCGCGCGCCTGGCCGATTGGCACGCGGCCATCGATACCCTGGCTCTGCCACACAGCAGCGCGGCGCCGATGAGCTGGCTGGAGAGCGGCCATGACTGAGCCACTCAAGCTGGCGGTGGTCGGCCACACCAACGTCGGCAAGACCTCGCTGCTACGCACCCTGACCCGCGACGTCGGCTTCGGCGAGGTCTCCCATCGCCCGAGCACCACGCGGCATGTCGAGGGCGCGCGACTGTCGGTGGACGGCCAGGCGCTGCTCGAACTCTACGACACCCCTGGGCTGGAGGACGCCATCGCCCTGCGCGACTACCTGGACGCCCTGGAGCGCCCCGGCGAGCGCCTGGACGGCCCCGACAAGTTGCGGCGCTTCCTCGATGGCAGCGAGGCGCGCGGGCGCTTCGAGCAAGAGGCCAAGGTGCTGCGCCAATTGCTTGCCTCCGATGCCGGGCTCTATGTGATCGATGCCCGCGAGCCGGTGCTGGCCAAGTACCGCGACGAGCTGGCCGTGCTCGCCGGTTGCGCGCGACCGCTGCTGCCGGTACTGAATTTCGTCGCCTCCGCCGAGCACCGCGAGGCGCAATGGCGCGAAGCCCTGTCGCGCCTTGGCCTGCACGCGCTGGTGCGCTTCGACAGCGTGGCGCCGCCGCTGGACGGCGAGCGGCGGCTCTATGAGAGCCTTGCCCTGTTGCTGGAAAAGGCCCGGCCGCCATTGGACCGACTGATCGCCGATCACGAGGCCCAGGCGCTCGCCCGCCGCGAGGCCGGCGCCACCTTGATCGCCGAGCTGCTGGTGGATGTCGCCGCCTGCCGCAACCTGGTTCCCGGCGATGCCGAGGCCATCCGCCGCGCCACCGAGGCCTTGCGCGGTCGCGTGCGCAAGCGTGAGGACGCCTGCGTGCAGGCGCTGCTGCGGCTCTATGCCTTCCGCCAGGATGACGCCCGTGCCGCCGATCTGCCGTTGCTCGATGGCCGCTGGGGCGATGACCTGTTCAACCCGGAAACCCTGCGCCAGCTCGGCGTGCGCCTGGGCGGCGGGGTGGCCGCCGGAGCCGCCGCCGGCGCCGGCATCGACCTGCTGGTCGGCGGCCTGACCCTGGGCGCCGCTACCGCCATCGGCGCCTTGGCCGGTGGGGCCTGGCAGACGGTCGGCCATTATGGTCAACGCCTGCTCGGCAAGCTCAAGGGCCAGCGCGAACTCTCGGTGGACGACAGCGTGTTGCGCCTGCTCGCCCTGCGCCAGCGCCAGTTGCTGGCGGCCCTGCAGGCGCGCGGCCATGCGGCCATGGAGGCGATCCGCGTGGCTTCGCCGGAGGACCAGCAATGGCGCGAAGGCAGGCTGCCGGATGCCCTGCGCAAGGCCCGCGCACACCCGGAATGGTCGACCCTCAACGGCGGCAAGCGCGTGGAAAAGAGCGAGCGCCAGGAGCAAGTGGCGGCGCTCGCCACGCAACTGCTGGAGCCGTAGGGCAATGAAATAACGCCTTCTGCTTTATGCCTGACGTTTGCCGAGGGGGCGTGTCATGCCTGCGATCGCCTGGCTCATCCCAGGCTGATCATCTCCACGTCGATCCGGCCCTCGGCGATCGTCAGGATCGCCAGCGAAATCGGCAGTTTGAAGCGCCGTGGCCCGGCGCTGCCGGGGTTGAGATAGCGCACGCCGTCGCGGACTTCGTCCAGCGGCTGGTGCGAGTGGCCGGCGAGGACCAGGTCGATGCCCGCGGCGCGCGGGTCGATGGCCAGCCGTTTGAGGTCGTGGATCAGGTACAGGTGCAGGCCGCCGAATACCAGGCTGAGGCTTTCCGGGAGGGACTCGGCCCAGGCCTCGCTGTCGTTGTTGCCACGCACGGCCTGCAGCGGCGCCAGCTCGCGCAGGGCAGCGAGGATCTGCGGTTTGCCGATGTCGCCCAGGTGCAGTAGGTGCTGGCAGCCGCGCAGGGCATCCAGGGCTTCGGGACGCAGCAGGCCGTGGGTGTCGGCGATCACGCCGAGGCGCAGGGAACTGTTCATGCGCCCAGCATAAACGACGACGCCAGCGCTGGGTGGCGTCGTCGAGGACTCAGTGTTGAGCGCTGGCCGCTGGCGCTTCCGGCAGGAACCAGTTCAGCAGCAGGGCGCAGATGCCGCCGGTGGCGACACCGGATTCCAGCACGTTGCGCAGCGCCAGCGGCATGTGCGCGAGGAATTCCGGCACCTGCGAAACACCCAGGCCGAGGGCCAGGCTGACGGCGATGATCAGCAGGGCGCGGCGATCCAGATGGATGCCGGCGAGGATGTTGATGCCCGAGGCGGCGACCGCGCCGAACATCACCATGGCCGCGCCGCCGAGCACCGGCTCGGGCACCGCCTGGATCACCCCGGCGACGCTGGGGAACAGGCCCAGCAGCACCAGCATCAGAGCCAGCCACACGCCGATGTGGCGGCTGGCCACGCCGGTGAGCTGAATGACGCCGTTGTTCTGCGCGAAGATCGAACTGGGGAAGGTATTGAACAGCCCTGCCAGCAGCGAGTTGGCGCCGTTGACCAGTACCCCGCCCTTGATCCGCTGCATCCACAGCGGGCCTTCCACCGGCTGCTTCGACACCTTGCTGGTGGCGGTGACATCGCCGATGGCTTCCAGGGAGGTGACCAGGTAGATCACCAGCATCGGGATGAACAGGCTCCAGGAGAAGCTGATGCCGAAGTGCAGCGGGGTCGGCACCTGGAACAGCGCGGCCTGGTGCATGCCGGTGAAGTCCAGGCGGCCGAGGTAACCGGCCAGGGCGTAGCCGACCGCCAGGGCGATGACGATGGCGCCGCTACGCATCCACACCACCGGGATGCGGTTGAGCAGCACGATGATCGCCAGCACCACGCCGGACAGCAGCAGGTTCTCGCCGTTGGCGAAGGTGCCGTTGGCCATTGCCGAGAAGCCGCCGCCCATGCTGATCAGGCCGACCTTGATCAGCGTCAGGCCGATCATCAGCACGACGATGCCGGTCACCAGCGGGGTGATCAGGCGTTTGACGAAAGGCAGGATGCGCGAGATGCCCATTTCGACGAAGGAACCGGCGATGACCACGCCGAAGATCGAGGCCATCACGGCCTCGACCGGCGTGCCTTGCTTGACCATCAGCGCGCCGCCGGCGATCAGCGGGCCGACGAAGTTGAAGCTGGTGCCCTGGACGATCAGCAGTCCGGCGCCGAAGGGACCGAAGCGCTTGCACTGGACGAAGGTGGCGATGCCGGAGATGACCAGCGACATCGACAGAATCAGGTTGGTGTCATGGGCCGAGACGCCTAGCGCCTGGCAGATCAGCAGGCCGGGGGTGACGATGGGCACGATGATCGCCAGCAGGTGCTGCAGCGCGGCGAGCAGGGCCACGGGCAGCGCGGGGCGGTCTTCCAGACCGTAGACCAGGTCGTGCTGTACCGGGTCGGCGGAGGCGGGGTTTTCGAAGGAACTCATGGCGGCAGTCCGAAAAAAGAGCGGGATTCTACTGGCCACGGCGATGACCGCCCAGTGCCATAGGGCAGGCAAGAAAAAGCCCGGCGCATGGGCCGGGCTTTTTCTGTCTGCGCGAGCGATCAGCCGTCGAGCAGCGCCTTGTTGCGCACGGCGCCCTTGTCGGCGCTGGTGGCGAGCAGGGCGTAGGCTTTCAGCGCGGTGCTGACCTTGCGCGCGCGCGGTTGCGCCGGCTTCCAGCCTTTCTTGTCCTGTTCGACGCGGCGGGCGGCCAGTTCTTCGTCGCTGACCAGCAGGTTGATCGAGCGATTGGGAATGTCGATCAGGACCTTGTCGCCGTCCTGTACCAGGCCGATGGCGCCGCCAGCGGCGGCTTCCGGAGAGGCGTGGCCGATGGACAGGCCGGAGGTGCCGCCGGAGAAGCGGCCGTCGGTCAGCAGGGCGCAGGCTTTGCCCAGGCCCTTGGACTTCAGGTAGGAGGTCGGGTAGAGCATTTCCTGCATGCCCGGGCCGCCTTTCGGGCCTTCGTAGCGGATGATCACGATGTCGCCCGGCTTGACCTCGTCGGCGAGGATGCCGCGCACGGCGCCGTCCTGGCTTTCGTAGATCTTCGCGGTGCCTTCGAAGACATGGATGGACTCATCCACGCCGGCGGTCTTCACTACGCAGCCGTCGAGGGCGATGTTGCCGTAGAGCACGGCCAGGCCGCCTTCCTTCGAGTAGGCGTGCTCGACGCTGCGAATGCAGCCTTCGGCGCGGTCGTCGTCGAGGGTCGGCCAGCGGGTCGACTGGCTGAACGCGACCTGGCTCGGGATGCCTGCCGGGCCGGCCCGGAAGAAGGTGTGGACGGCTTCGTCGCGGGTCTGGGTGATGTCCCACTGGGCGATGGCGTCGGCCATGCTCGGGCTGTGCACGGTCGGTACGTCGGTGTGCAGCAGGCCGCCACGGGCCAGTTCGCCGAGGATGGAGAAGATACCGCCGGCGCGGTGCACGTCTTCCATGTGGTACTTCTGGATGTTCGGCGCCACCTTGCACAGCTGCGGCACCTTGCGCGACAGGCGATCGATGTCGCGCAGGTCGAAGGGCACGTCCGCCTCCTGGGCCGCGGCCAGCAGGTGCAGGATGGTGTTGGTCGAGCCGCCCATGGCGATGTCCAGGGTCATGGCGTTCTCGAAGGCCTTGAAGCTGGCGACGTTGCGCGGCAGCACGCTGTCGTCGCCTTCGCCGTAGTAGCGCTGGCAGAGTTCCACGGCCAGGCGCCCGGCGCGCAGGAACAGTTGCTCGCGGTCGGCGTGGGTGGCCAGGGTCGAGCCGTTGCCCGGCAGCGACAGGCCCAGGGCTTCGGTCAGGCAGTTCATCGAGTTGGCGGTGAACATGCCGGAGCAGGAGCCGCAGGTCGGGCAGGCGCTGCGCTCGTACTCGGCGACCTTCTCGTCGGAGCAGGAGTCGTCGGCGGCCGCGACCATGGCGTCGACCAGGTCCAGGCCGTGGCTGGCCAGCTTGGTCTTGCCGGCTTCCATCGGACCGCCGGAAACGAAGACCACCGGGATGTTCAGGCGCAGGGCGGCCATCAGCATGCCGGGGGTGATCTTGTCGCAGTTGGAGATGCAGACGATGGCGTCGGCGCAGTGGGCGTTGACCATGTACTCGACGGAGTCGGCGATGATCTCGCGGCTCGGCAGCGAATAGAGCATGCCGTCATGGCCCATGGCGATGCCGTCGTCCACCGCGATGGTGTTGAACTCCTTGGCCACGCCGCCGGCTTTTTCGATCTCGCGGGCGACCAGTTGGCCGAGGTCCTTCAGGTGCACGTGGCCGGGCACGAACTGGGTGAAGGAGTTGGCGATGGCGATGATCGGTTTCTTGAAGTCTTCGTCCTTCATCCCGGTGGCGCGCCAGAGGGCGCGGGCGCCGGCCATGTTGCGGCCGTGGGTGGAGGTCTTCGAACGGTAATCGGGCATGACGAGTTCCTGCGGCTAATCAGGTATCGGTAAGAGTCGTATCGTGAGCGTCGCACGAAACACATGCAAACGGCAGATGGAGCTGCATGTTCGGAGGGGACCGCAAGGCGGGGCGGGGTCTCCGCCCGCGCGGCCGGGGCTCACAGGCCCGCCGGGGGATGTTGGCGAGGAATGCCCGGATTCTACGCCGGCCCCGACCGCCAGGGGAAGGCTGGCGGTCGGGCGTCGCGCTGCGCGGCTCGTCAGCTGTTGGGCAGCAGGCGGCAGGTCAGGCTCTTGATGTAGCGGGTTTCCGGGATGGCCATGTGCACCGGGTGGTCCGGGCCCTGGCCGCCGCGTTCGAGCAGTTGGATATTGCGGTCCAGGTGGCGGGCGCTGCCGAGCAGGATGTTCTGCAGGTCGTCCTCGGGCAGGTGCATGGAGCAGGAGGCGCTGACCAGGATGCCGTCCTTGCTCAGCAGGCGCATGGCCTGTTCGTTGAGGCGGCGGTAGGCGGCCTCGCCGTTCTTCAGGTCCTTCTTGCGCTTGATGAAGGCGGGCGGGTCGGCGATGACCACGTCGAAGCGCTCGTCGGCAGCCTTCAGCTCGCGCAGGGCGTCGAACACGTCGCCTTCGACGCAGGCGACCTTCTCCGCCAGGCCGTTGAGGGTGGCGTTGCGCTCGACGCCATCGAGGGCGAAGCCGGAGGCATCGACGCACATCACTTCACTGGCGCCGAAGGCCGCGGCCTGGATGCCCCAGCCACCGATGTAGCTGAACAGGTCGAGCACGCGTTTGCCCTGGACATAGGGCGCCAGGCGCGCGCGGTTCATGCGGTGGTCGTAGAACCAGCCGGTCTTCTGCCCGGCCAGCACCGGCGCTTCGAACTTCACACCGTTCTCTTCCAGGGCGACCCACTCCGGCACGTCGCCATAGGCGTTGGCCACGTAGCGCTCCAGGCCTTCGGCATCGCGCGCGCTGGAGTCGTTCTTCCACAGCACGGCGCTCGGCTTGATCACCTGCAACAGCGCGGCGAGCACGTCGTCCTTGTGCTTTTCCATGGTCGCCGAGGCCAGTTGCGCCACCAGTACGTCGCCGAAACGGTCCACCACCAAGCCGGGAAGCAGGTCGGAGTCACCGTAGACCAGGCGGTAGAAGGGCTTGTCGAAGAGGCGCTCGCGCAGGCTGAGGGCAACGTTCAGGCGGTGAACCAGCAGCGATTTGTCGAGAACGTGCTTGACGTCGCGGGAGACCAGGCGGGCGCAGATCAGGTTGTTCGGGCTCATGGCGACCACGCCCAGCGGCTTGCCATTGGCCATTTCGAGGATCGCCTGTTCGCCGGCGGCGAAGGTGTTCAGCGGGGTGGCGGCGACATCCACTTCGTTGCTGTAGACCCACAGGTGGCCGGCGCGCAGGCGGCGCTCGGCGTTGGCTTTCAGACGCAAGCTGGGCAGGGTCATGGCGGTGCTCCGGGAAAAAGAGCGCGATTATAGCAACGTGCCGGGGTAGCGCCGAGGTCCGGCTGGCGCGGGATCGGCCGGCGTAGCGGGGCTGCGGCCAGCTTCCGTGGTCAGTGCCGATGGTGGAGGCTGGCGCTGGCTTTGACGAATCTTCAACAAATACCCCCTGCTCGACCGGCCACGACTCTGGTTAAACTGTGCGCCCCGTCAACTTTCTCCCAGCCACCATGTCCCCCGAACTTTCCGCCGAGCAGATCCGCCAGGTATTGCAGGGCATCAGCGTGCCGCCTCAACCACAGATCATGGTCGATCTGCAGATGGAACAGGTGATGCCCAATCCCGACCTGAAGTCCATCGCCAAGCTGATCAGCCAGGACCCGGGACTTTCGGGGGCGTTGCTCAAACTGGTGAATTCGCCGTTCTTCGGCCTGGCCAATCGCATCACCTCGATCCAGCGCGCGGTGAACCTGCTGGGCAGCCGCTCGGTGATCAACCTGATCAACGCGCAGTCGATCAAGGGCGAGATGAGCGACGACACCATCGTCACCCTCAATCGCTTCTGGGATACCGCCCAGGACGTGGCCATGAGCTGCCTGACGCTGGCCAAGCGCATCGGCTACGAGTCGGTGGACGAGGCTTATGCCCTGGGGTTGTTCCACAACTGCGGCATTCCGCTGATGCTCAAGCGCTTCCCGCACTACATGGCGGTGCTCGAAGAAGCCTACGCCAGCGCCGGCGACGAGCGCCGCGTGGTGGACACCGAGAACCGCGTGCTGAACACCAACCACGCGGTGGTCGGTTACTTCACCGCGCGCTCCTGGCGCCTGCCGGAGCACGTCTGCGAGGCCATCGCCAACCATCACAACGCGCTCTCGGTGTTCAGCGATGAAAGCAGCCGCGACACCCAACTGAAGAACCTGCTGGCGATCCTCAAGATGGCCGAGCACATCTGCGGCTCGCACCGGGTGCTGGGCAACCAGCCGGAAGACCATGAGTGGGAGAGCATCCGCAGCAAGGTGCTGGACTACGTCGGTCTGACCGAATACGAGTTCGAGAACCTCAAGTCGAGCATTCTCGAACTGGGCGTGGGGCAGGGCAGCTACTGATTCTGCCGATATGAAAAAGCCGGGCATTGCCCGGCTGTCCATGCTCGGCACGGCGCGCATCCGCGGTCGCGCGGATGCGGCGCTCCGGCCGCAGCGGGCGCTTCAGTCGAGCATGTCGCTGAAGCGCTCGTCTTTCTTGTACACCAGCGGCTGGGCGAAGCCCGGCACCTTCAGGCTGTCGGCGGTGATCTGGATGGCGCTGTCGTCGATCATGTCGTGGCCGAAGTTGTAGATGATGTCGAACTGCCCCTTCAGTGCCTGCTCGTCGTAGCGCTGCGCCGCGGCGCGGGTTTCCTCGCGGCGCGACAGGTAGTCGTCGAAGGCTTTCTGGCCGTGGCGCTTGCGCAGCATCTTCTCGGTGACGCGCGGCGACAGCACCACGCCGGTGGCGTTGTTGCCGCCGAAGCCCTTGGAGTTGATGAAGCAGACGTCCAGGTCGTCGCGGCGGGTGTCACGGTTGGACAGGCGGATGTGGGCTTGGTGCACGTCGTCGGCGAAGGTCTCGACGGTCTTGATGCCGGGCAGCAGGCCGTACTTGAAGGTGCCCAGGGCGGAAGCCATCTGGTCGGCGCTGGCGGTGGCCAGGGAGTGGCCGACGAAGGCCTTGACCGCGGCCACCGGCCAGTCGGCGATGCCGAAGGCGGCAGCGACGCGGTCGAGGATTTCCGATTCGGTGACGCGGTTGGCTGGCGTGCTGGAGCCGTGGGCATGCACGAAGCTGCGCTGGCGCACGGCGTCCGGGCCGACGATCTGCATGGCGGCGGCGACGGCCTTGGCCATGGTCAGGTAGTTGCCCGGGCCGGGGGCGGAAATGGACTTCTTGAAGCCATCGGCGTTGGTGAAGACGTCGGTCACCGCGCCGTGGATGTCGGCGCCCAGTTCCAGGGCCAGGGCGTCGTCCATCAGCACCACGTACTGGCTGGATTCGGCCAGGGTGAAGCCGCAGTTCTCGCCGAACGGGCGGCTGGCGCGGCGGAAGTCGACCTCGTCGCGGCCTTCGATGTGGCGCAGGCCTTCTTCGGTGGCCAGGGCGCTCATGGCGGCGTAGCCCTCGACGATTTCCGAGGTGATCGGCGCTTCGCTGTTACCGACCACGACCACGCGGGCCTGGCCGGAGGTGATGACCTCGATACCTTTCTGCAGGTTGTAGAGGAAGGTGGCGCAGGCGCCGGTGACACTGCCGGTGAGGCCGACACTGCCCAGCACGTAGGCGTTGATGAAGTCGGTGGGCATGCTGTTGAAGCCCAGCGGCAGTTGCTTGGCGCTGACCCGGTGACCCCTCAGGCGCGATTGCAGCAGACCGCCGAAACCGTTCTCGTCGAGCTGGCTCATGATGCTGCTGGAGAACACGGCGATTTCGTCGGGCTGCACGTGGTCGACGATGCGCTGCCAGTCGATGCCGATCGAGCGGATCGCATCGGTGGCGCCGATCACCGCCATCTGCAGGCCGCGCGGATGGAAACGCGAGTTGTAGAGTTCGCCCGGCTCGAAGCCGGTGGGCAACTGGCCGGCGGACTTCACCGACATCTCGCGGTAGCTGTCGACTTTCACTTCGCAGCTGTCGTGCAGGGTCACCCGCACTTCGTTGTCGCCCAGTGGCTCGACCGACCAGTTGGCCGGCAGCGGTTCGGGCAGTTGCTTGCGTTGGGTGGTGAAGCTCAGCGGGCTGGCGGCGTCGGCTTCGATGGTGAGGCTTTTGTGCCAGTGCGCGGCGTTGACGTCGAAGTAGCGCGCTTCGATGCGGCGGATCAGGGTCGATTCGAGAATCTGTGCGCTATAGCGCTGCTCGATCTCAGCGAGGCTCAGGCTGTCGCCCTCGGCGCTGCTGCGGTAATGGCCGTCCTCGAACTTGACCAGCTTCATCATGACCGCCAGGCCGGCGAGGGTCTCCTGGCGGGCGGCGTTGTCCAGCGATTCGAGGACGGTACGGCGGAAGCCGTGGTGGAAGGAACTGCGACCCGCTGCGTTATACCCACCAAAACCAACGATGACCGGTAGTCGAGACATCTCTCGGGAACTCCTTCAAATTGTCCGTCCTGTGCTGGCTGGATGACGCGGCCGGGGGGAGCAGGCAAGGCACGGCGGCGGGTATCACGGGCCAAAAGGGCACAAGCCAGGCAGCAGCTCTGTGATTGGAATGCATATGCTGACGAGGATGATGACTGTCGAGTCACGCCTTTGGCCAGGGATTACCGGCGAAAAAGCGACGAACATGCATTCCGGGCTGGGGCAGAGTGTCCGGGCAGGCGCCGGGAAGGAGGCCGGGAGCCAGAGCGGCTCCCGGGTTTGTGGCGAGGTTGCCGCCAGGCTCAGCGGTACTCGATGCCGGCTTTCTGGGTGCTGACGCGGGTGCCGGCCTTGCCCTGGGTGATGGCGACGATGTCGGTCAGCGAGCCGATCACCGCGTCCTTGCCGGTGGCGCGGGCGAACTCGCTGGCGGCCTGGACCTTCGGACCCATGGAGCCGGCGGCGAAGCCGAGGCGTTCCAGTTCGTCCGGGTGGGCTTGGGCGATGGCCTTCTGGGTCGGTTTGCCCCAGTCGATGTAGGCCGCGTCGACATCAGTGGCGATGATCAGGATGTCGGCGTCCAGCTCCTGGGCCAGCAGTGAGGAGCAGAGGTCCTTGTCGATCACGGCCTCGACGCCGGAGAGCTTCTTGCCCGACTCGTCGTACATCGTCGGGATGCCGCCACCGCCGGCGCAGATGACGATGGTGCCTTTCTCCAGCAACCATTTCACCGGGCGGATTTCGAAAATGCGCTTCGGCCGGGGGCTCGGCACCACGCGGCGGAACTTGTCGCCGTCGGGGGCGATGCTCCAGCCTTTTTCCTTGGCCAGGGCCTCGGCTTCCGCCTTGGCATACACCGGGCCGATGGGCTTGGTCGGGTGCTGGAAGGCCGGGTCCTTGGGGTCCACTTCGACCTGGGTGAGGATGGTCGCGAAGGGCTGCTCGAAGGGCAAGAGGTTGCCCATTTCCTGTTCGATCATGTAGCCGATCATGCCCTCGGTTTCGGCGCCGAGCACGTCCAGCGGATAGGTCGCGACCTTCTCGTAGGCGGCGCCTTGCAAAGCCAGCAGGCCGACCTGCGGACCATTGCCGTGGGCAATCACCAGTTCGTTGCCGGGCGCTACTTTGGCGATCTGTTCGCTGGCTATCCGCACATTTTCACGTTGGTTTTCCGCAGTCATGGGCTCGCCACGACGCAGCAGGGCGTTGCCACCCAAGGCGACGACGATTCGCATAGTTCATCTCCCTTCGGAATGAGTGTTCCTCCCGGGGCGTCCGCCCCGGGAGGTCGCCGGATCAGAGGTCGGCGAGGGTGGAGACGAGGATCGCCTTGATCGTGTGCATGCGGTTTTCCGCCTGGTCGAAGGCGATGCAATAGGGCGATTCGAAGACGTCATCGGTGACTTCGATGCCGTTCTTCAGGTTCGGATACTGCTCGGCGATCTGTTTGCCGACCTTGGTCTCGCTGTTGTGGAAGGCCGGCAGGCAGTGCATGAATTTCACCCGCGGATTACCGGCGGCTTTCATCATGTCCATGTTGACCTGGTAGGGCAGCAGTTCCTTGATGCGCTCGCCCCAGGCCTCCACCGGTTCGCCCATGGAGACCCAGACGTCGGTGTGGATGAAGTCCACACCCTTGACCGCGGCCTTGGCGTCCTCGGTGAGGGTGATGCGTGCACCGCTCTCTTCGGCGAACTTCTTGCAGGCGGCGACGTGCTCGTCGCTCGGCCACAGGGCCTTGGGCGCGGCGATGCGCACGTCCATGCCGAGCTTGGCGCCGATCAGCAGCAGCGAGTTGCCCATGTTGTTGCGGGCGTCGCCCAGGTAGGCGTAGGCGATGTCGTGCAGCGGCTTGTCGCTGTGCTCGCGCATGGTCAGCACGTCGGCAAGCATCTGCGTCGGGTGGTATTCGTCGGTCAGACCGTTGAACACCGGAACGCCGGCGAACTTCGCCAGTTCCTCGACGATCTCCTGCTTGAAGCCGCGATATTCGATGGCGTCGTACATGCGGCCGAGCACGCGGGCGGTGTCCTTCATGCTTTCTTTGTGGCCGATCTGCGAGGACGTCGGATCGATATAGGTGACATTGGCGCCCTGATCATAGGCGGCGACTTCGAAAGCGCAGCGGGTGCGGGTGGAGGTCTTCTCGAAGATCAGTGCGATGTTGTTGCCTTTCAGATGCTGCTGCTCGGTACCGGTGTATTTGGCGCGCTTCAGGTCGCGGGACAGATCGAGCAGATAGCGCAACTCCTGCGTGGTGTGGTGCATCAGGCTGAGCAGGTTGCGGTTGCGAATGTTGAAAGCCATGTTCTTTCTCCTTGTGGGGCGAAATCTCGGCCTCGTCAGTACAGCTCTTGGCTGGCGGGGCGGGCGGCCCGGATGGGGCCGCCGCGTTGCGTTGGGATGGTGTGCGGGGATCAGTAGTCGATCGGGTCGCGGAGGATCGGGCAGGTCATGCAGTGGCCGCCGCCACGGCCACGGCCGAGCTCGCTGGCACTGATGGTGATGACCTCGACCCCGGCCTTGCGCAGCAGGGTGTTGGTGTAGGTGTTGCGGTCGTAACCGACCACCACGCCCGGTTCGATGCAGACCACGTTGTTGCCGTCGTCCCACTGTTCGCGTTCGGCGGCGAAGCTGTTGCCACCGGTTTCGACGATGCGCAGTTTTTTCAGCTTGAGGGATTCGGCGACCACGTCGACGAAGCTTTTCTCCTCGCGGCGGATGCTGATGCCGTAGGGACTGCTGCTGTCCGGGCGGAGGGTGAAGGGCACGATCTCCTTGACCACTTCCGGGAAGAGAGTCACCAGGTCGCGGTCGCAGAAGCTGAACACGGTGTCCAGGTGCATGGCCGCGCGCGACTTCGGCAGGCCGGCGACCACCACGCGCTCGGCGGCGCCCTTGGCGAACAGTGCCTGGGCGACCTGGCCGATGGCTTGCCGCGAAGTGCGCTCGCCCATGCCGATCAGCACGGTGCCGTTGCCGATCGGCATGACGTCGCCCCCTTCCAGGGTCGAGGCGCCGTGATCCTTGTCCGGATCGCCGTACCAGACTTCGAACTGGGCATTGGTGAATTCTGGGTGGAACTTGTAGATCGCGGAGGTCAGCAGGGTTTCCTGACGTCGCGCCGGCCAATACATCGGGTTGAGGGTGACGCCGCCATAGATCCAGCAGGTGGTGTCACGGGTGAACTGGGTGTTCGGCAGCGGCGGCAGCAGGAAGCTGGAGTGGCCCAGGTACTCGCGGTACATCTTGAGGATGTTGGCGCCTTCGCTGGCCGGCATATCGTCGGCGGCGACGCCACCGATGAGGAACTCGGCGAGCTTGCGCGGTTCCAGGCTTTCCAGCCAGGAGCGGACTTCGCCGGTGAGGCCGATACCGACGGTGTCGGCGGTGATCTTGCGATCGAGAATCCACTTCAGGGCTTCGGGGTTCTGGATGGTCTCGGTCAGCAGGTTGTGCATTTCCAGCACATCCACGCCGCGCTCACGCATCTTGGTGACGAAGTCGAAGTGGTCGCGCTTGGCCTGGTTGACCCAGATGACGTCGTCGAACAGCAACTCGTCGCAGTTGCTGGGGGTCAGGCGCTGATGGGCGAGGCCAGGCGAGCAGACCATGACTTTGCGCAATTTGCCAGCTTCGGAGTGGACGCCAAGTTTGGTTTTTTCCGTGCTCATGAGAGTCTCCTGTGTCACAGGGTGAGGAAGCCGTCGTAGAGTCCATAGGCCGCGATGACTGCGCCGATGACGACTGCGGCAAAGATGAGCTTCTCGACGTTGGTGAATACCGGTTGGCCGACTTCATGCTTGGCTTTGGCGAAAAGGATGGCGCCAGGGGCATACAACAGTGCCGACAACAGCAGGTATTTCAGGCCGCCGGCATAGATCAGCCAGATCGCATAGATCAGGGAGATCGCGCCGATGACCAGGTCTTTGGTGCGGTCACGGGAATCGTTTTCGTAGGTCTCGCCACGCAGCGGCAGCAGCACCGCATAAGCCGCCGACCAGAAGTACGGGATCAGGATCATCGACGTGGCCAAGTAGATCAGCTTCAGGTAAGTGCTGGCGCTGAACAGGGTGATGATCAGGAATACCTGCACGCAGCCGTTGGTCAGCCACAGGGCGTTGGCCGGAACCTGCTTGGCGTTCTCCTTGCGGATGAACTCGGGCATGGTGTGGTCCTTGGCCGCGGCGAACATGATTTCGGCGCAGAGCAGGACCCACGAGAGCAGCGCACCGAGCAGTGAGATCACCAGACCGATGCTGATCAGTACCGCCCCCCAGTGGCCGACGACATGCTCGAGCACGCCGGCCATCGACGGGTTCTGCAGCTTGGCCAGTTCCGGTTGGGTCATGATGCCGAGCGACAGGATGTTCACCAGCACCAGCAACAGCAGCACGATGACGAAGCCGATGATGGTCGCCTTACCGACATCCGTGCGGATTTCGGCGCGGGCCGAGAAGATGCTCGCCCCCTCGATGCCGATGAACACCCACACGGTGACCAGCATCATGTTGCGCACCTGATTCATCACACTGCCGAGTTCGGGGTTGTTCAGGCCCCAGATGTCCGCGCTGAAGATATCCAGCTTGAAGGCGAACAGGCAGATCAGGATGAACAGGAACAGCGGCACCATCTTGGCGATGGTGGTCACCACGTTGACGAATGCCGCCTCCTTGATCCCGCGTAATACCAAGAAGTGCACCGCCCACAGCAGTATGGAGGCGCAGATGATGGAGGCCACGGTGTTGCCTTCACCGAAGATCGGGAAGAAGTAGCCGAGCGTGGAGAACAGTAGGACGAAGTAACCGACGTTACCGATCCAGGCGCTGATCCAGTAACCCCAGGCTGAAGAGAAACCCATGTAGTCGCCGAATCCGGCCTTGGCGTAGGCGTACACACCGCCGTCGAGTTGCGGTTTGCGATTGGCGAGGGTCTGGAAGACGAAGGCCAGGGCCAGCATCCCGACTGCGGTGATGGCCCAACCAATGAGGATCGCCCCAACGTCCGCGCTGGCGGCCATGTTCTGTGGTAGCGAGAAAATCCCTCCTCCTACCATGGAACCGATCACTAAAGCCGTTAATGCGCCGAGTCGTAGTTTTTGGCTGCTTTCTTGCGACATTTTTCGGAATCTCCCTATAGGAGTTGGAGAGTGTAGTCATTAGGCGCCGACTGTCAGGGACACCCCCTGATGTAAATCAATAGCCTGCTAACAAATGGTTCCAACTGCGCGGCGGTGCCTGTCCGCTTGATCAAAAAGATAGGAGAGGTTCAGCGAAGACGCTTTGATTTAGATGGGTTCGAAGTGACATTTCGACGTTGGAAGCGTGACGAATAGATGGCACGGGCAAAGCGCGGGGGAGCGTCCGGGATGACGCGAAGGAGCTGGAGGCGTGTCGGGTTGGGCGCCGAGTGCTGCCAGCAACCCAATGCACTCTGGAAAAAAGCCCGGCGCGGCCGGGCTTGATTCATCCAGTGCTTTGGGTCCGGACAGGATCGCTGCGCGGACGCTGTCGTCATCGATCAACGAGACGACCGAGGCTCAAGGGCCGGAGAGACACCGACAGGCTTGTGATCTGGCGGGCGCAGCAATCAGGTGCCGCGAGTCGAGGCGATACGCAAGGTATCGGCGCTTGTAACGCAAGCCCCATGCCAGCTTGTCGCGTACCGCGCAGGCCGCGCCGGTGCGGGAGCGCAGCTTTCTACCCATGGGCCCCGTCGGCAAAAAACCGCTCAGAACTCGCTGTCATCGGCGGAATTCCCGCCCGCGCCGGAGAACAGCAAGCCATGCTTGCGCAGCTTGTCGTGCAGGGGCTTGCGAGGTAGGTACTCCTCGATGCCGGCGCTGCGCACAGTGGGTTCTAATCGTTCAGGTCTAGCCCGGAAGTGCGGATGAAGCGGTGCCGTTATTAATATTAATGTGGCGAGAGTTTCTGCAGGTAATCACTCTCCGTCTCGGTGCGCGATGCAACCAGTTCCTGCCTCTTCGTTGGTTGTGCGTTCGATGAGGAACGGTTTTTCTGATTTTCGCTCAGCCTGGATGGCATTTACTTCTTATAGGGAGATTTTTCTAGTCGCCAGTTTGGCATCGGATGTCAATTATTCAGCGCTTGCGCGGAAAACGAATTTTTTATCCAGATGGTATTTGACGATGTATCCGATGGCTAATCCAATGATGCCTCCCAGATAGCGCATTTCCTTGCTATCGAATAGATACTGGAAGGTAAATTCGAAACCCCAGAAAATTGCTGTGGTAGCCAGCCCCATGATGCTATACAAGGCAAAGACTTGGCCGTCGTGCAATGTGTTTCGGGTTTTGAATCGAAAGATGTAGCGCTTATCAAGTATGTACTTGGCGATCAGACCAACTGCTGTCCCCAGGATTACCGAGAGCAGGATGCTCAGGGGGCCGGTATATATGCGAACAGATATATCTTGCGCGCCAATGTTGAAGCCTGTCGCTATTAGCGCAAACAGAACGTAGTAGAGTGCGATTTTTGTTGATGTAAGCATTTTAGAGTTCTGCTGAAGCTTTCTTGAGTAATGGCTGAAATGATCTGAAAGCCAGGGTCTTCACTGTGAATTCTTGATCTTCAGTTGTCTCTGGTCTGTGGCGCGTGTCTGCTAGTGAAGATTATGGGGCGTTCCCTTTAGAGCGAAAGGCGCTTGAAGATGAAGTTTGGAATGCTTCGAATGATCAGCATTATTGCGGTCCAGAACGCCGGCGTATAAATACTGTCCTTCTTCTTCTCGATGGCGCCGACAATATCCCTGGCCACTCGGTCCGGCGTGGCGACCAGCGCCTTGGGCAGGGGCAGGCCTTGTGTCATCGGAGTGTCGACGAAACCTGGCTTGATCGTCAGTACATGCACGCCGGCCTTGAAGAGACGCGCACGCAATCCTTCGCAGAAAGTGGTCACTGCCGCTTTGGCGGTGCCATAGAGATAGTTGGAGGGGCGACCGCGATCGCCCGCTACCGAGGAAATCACCGCAATGGTGCCACTCCGCTGCTGCTCCAGGCGGTTGGCCAGGCGGGTGAGCAGGGCGATCACGCTGAGGCCGTTGCTGGAGAATTCACGCAAGGCCACTTCGACATCCTGCTGGCAGGCTGCCTGGTCGGGCAGGGTGCCGTGGGCGATCAGGCATATATCCAGGGTACCGAGGCTGGAAAAGGCGTTGCCAAGCATGGCTTCGTGGGCTTGCAGGTCGTTCATGTCCAGGGCGTGGGTCAGCACGTCCTTGGCGCCACGGGCACGCAGGTCGTCGGCGACCTGGGCGAGCTTGTCGGTGTTTCTCCCGACCAGGAAGAAGCGCGCCTGCTGGGCGGCCCAGGTGCGTGCGCAAGCGTTGGCGATGGCGGAGTTGGCGCCGATGATCAGGATGTTTTTCATGCTTGGGTCACGCGTTTCCAGAATAGGGATAGAAGGGATGGGTCGCGCAGGGCGTCGACTTGCTGCCAGGCGGGGTAGAAGGCGCGGAAGTCGTCGCCGGACATGTGCGCGTCCTTGGCCGGATAGAGGCGCCCGCCCGCGCCCCTGACGATCTGGTCAAGGCGACGGAACAGCCCGGACTGCAGGCGCTGTTGCTGCGGGAAGTCCAGTGCCAGCGAAACTCCAGGCATGGGGAAGGACATCAGACCCGGGGAGGGCACGTCGCCGCAGCGTTTCATCACGGCGAGGAACGAGCCACTGCCGCTGGCCGAGATGCTGGCGAGTATCTCGGCCATGGCCGTTTCGGCCGCAGCGTCTGGAATCACGCACTGATACTGCTGGAACCCTTTACGGCCATAGATGCGGTTCCAGTGCAGGATGCTGTCCAGCGGATAGAAGAACGGATCGTAACTGCCCTGGGACGCATGGCGGCCCGGCTTGTGCAGATGGAAGTAGGCATTGTTGAACAGGTTCAGGCTGAGCTTGTTCATCAGGGTGATCGGCGGTGTCAGCGGCACGCTCAGGCGGCGCCGGTCATCCACCAGCAATTGCCCGTCGCGGGCGTGGTTGCCCACCGAGAACAGGCCGCGCCCAGCCGACGTTCCCTTGGCCAGGCAATCGATCCAGGCCACCGTGTATTCGTGGGTCTTGTCGAATTCCTCGGACAGGCTGAAGAACTCGGCGAGGGAGTCGAAGCGGACGTTGATGCTGTCTATCCGGCTCGAGGCAATTGGCATGAGCTGCAGTTCGACCCAAGTGATCACACCGGTCAGGCCGAGTCCGCCGATGCTTGCCTGGAAGAGTTCTGCATTCTCCTCTCGGGAGCAAAGGAGCGGCTCGGTCCTGTCCGAGCGCTGCAGTGCGAAGCGTTGCACATGGCAGCCGAATGTGCCGCGGACGTGATGATTCTTGCCATGCACATCGTTCGCTAGGGCGCCGCCCAGGGTCACGAACTTGGTGCCCGGAGTGACCGGCAGGAACCAGCCGCGCGGAATGGCAATCGCCAGTAGCTCGGCCAGGGTCACCCCGGCTTCGGCCTGGATGACGCCTCGATCCCAGTCGGCGGAGAGCAGGCGATCGAGTTGGCGGGTCTGCAGCAACTGGCCGCTCGCGGCCAGGCAACTGTCGCCATAGCTGCGGCCATTGCCATACGGCAAGGTCCCTTGCGGATCGCGGGACAGGCGGTCGAGCAGTGGCTGTAGTTCGTCTCGCCAGCTGCATGGGTGGCGATGCTGTGGCGCGTAGGGGTAGCGGCCCCAGGAGCAGAGTTCGCCGTTCATCAGGCTGCGACCCAGAAAATCACGGCGAAAAGCGCCCCGATGCATAGGCTGACGCGGTCCTTGATGGCGAATACCACCGGGTCGTCATGCATCAACCCGCGGTGTGTGAGCATCCATACCCGGGTGATCCAGAACAGCAGCAGCGGGCAGGCCAGCCAGATCAACTGCGGGTAGTGGTACAGCACCGCGGTGCTGCCATCCTGGATGTACAGCGCCAGGACCATCACCGACAGATAGCCGGAAGATGCGCCCAGCGAGGCGATCATCTCCAGGTCGTCGGGGTAGTAACCGCGGCCGCGGGTTTTCTGACTCTTGCCTTTCATCCTGGCGTCACGCAGCTCGGCATAGCGCTTGACCAGGGCCAGGCTGAGGAAAATGAACATGGAGAAGGCCAGCATCCAGAAGGTCAGCTTGACCTCGAAGGCGAAGGTGCCGGCGATGATGCGCGAGGTGTAGAGCATGGCGAGGACCAGCACGTCCACCGCCATCAGGCGCTTGAGCCAGAAGGAGTAGGCCAGGGTGAGCAGGTAGTAGGCCAGCAGGGCGAGGCTGAACTTCCAGGGAAGCAGCAATAGTGCGCCGAGGAAGCCTCCGGCGAGCAATAACGGAAAGACCAGCAAGCCGCTATGGATCGACAGGTTACCGCTGGCGAATGGGCGGCGGCATTTGCTGGGATGGTGCCGGTCGTCTTCCAGGTCGAGCAAGTCGTTCAGGACATAGACGCTGGATGCACACAAGCCGAACAGGATGAAGGCGAGAACGCCGTTGAGCAGCAGATGAGGCTCCAACAGGCGATGGCTGGCCAGCAGCGGGACGAAGATCAGCGCGTTCTTCATCCATTGGTGTACACGCAACGCCTTGATCCAGGTGCGCACGAGGTTGATGTCGCGCTTGAACTCTTCCTCGACATTACCGTGGTTGTTCGCACGTCGACTGATCTTGCCGTTGGAGTTCACCACATAGGCGCGCCGGGCGGCTTGCCAGACCGGCAAATCATCACTGGAGTTGCCGGCATAGTCGAAACCTTGCAAACCGAACTCGGCGACCAGGGCGTCACGCTTGCGCTGCGCTGACAGGTTGGTGTGTTCGTCCGACGCCATGACCTGGTCGAATAGACCGAGATGTTCGGCAATCTTGTCTGCATAACTGCGATGGCTGGCGGTGGCCAGAACAATTCGTCGACCTTGAGCCTTTTCCCTGCGTATCAGATCGAGGACGGTCTGGTTGTAGGGCAGGACCGAGACATCCAGGGGGGCAATCTTGGCCAGGCGGCTCTTCAGATTGGCCTTGCCGCTGGCAAGCCAGCGCAGCGGTGATAAAGCCTGCAAGGGATGGCGCTTGAGAAAGCTCAGGCCGGACTCGAGCAGCAGATCGCTGTGGATAAGGGTGCCATCAAGATCGATGACCAACGGGGCTGACACTGACTACTACCTCGACGAATCCATGAGTAAAAATCCTGTGAACTCAGTGTTAGTGAGCTCTTGTCATCTTTGAAACCGGAGATAGTAACTGCTGGGTACCCATTGAAAAAGCCGCTATCGGGGCACCTGGCGACTTTCTAGAGATCGCTTTCGCTGCTGTCGGCCTGGTTGAACAGCAAGCCATGCTTGCGCAGCTTGTCGTGCAGGGTCTTGCGTGGCAGGCCCAGCGCTTCCGCGAGGCTGCGCAAAGAGTTGTGGGGGCGGGCCATCTCCGCTGCGATGAGCGAGCGCTCGAAGGCTTCGACCTGAGCGTTCAGCGACGCGCCAGGCGTTGCCGCCGGGGCGCCGCCGCGCTGCTCGTCCAGGCCCAGGTCCAGACCCAGGGCGAAGCGCTCGGCGACGTTCTGCAGCTCGCGCACGTTGCCCGGCCAACTGTGTGACAGCAGCAGGGCGCGCTGGGCGGGGTCGAGCGGACGTGCATGGATGCCATGGCGCTGCGCCGCATTTTCGGCGAAGTGCTGGAACAGCAGCAGGATGTCTTCACCGCGCTCGCGCAGCGGTGGGATGCGCAGGCTGGCGACATTGAGGCGGTAGTAGAGGTCGGCGCGGAAACGACCATCGTCGGCGGCCAGGCGGAGATCTTCCTTGGTTGCGGCGATGATGCGGATATCCAGTGGGATCAGCTGGTTAGAGCCGAGGCGTTCGACCACCCGTTCTTGCAGCAGGCGCAGCAGTTTGACCTGGACGTCGAGGCTCATGCTTTCGATTTCGTCGAGGAACAGGGTGCCGCCATTGGCGAACTCGAACTTGCCGATCCGGCGCTTCTGCGCCCCGGTGAAGGCTCCCTGCTCATGGCCGAAGAGTTCGCTTTCCACCACCGACTCCGCCAGGGCGCCGGCATTGATGGCGACGAAGGGGCCGTTGCGCCGGCTGGACAGATCATGCAGCGCGCGGGCGACGACCTCCTTGCCGGAGCCGGTTTCGCCGAGGATCAGCACATCGGCCTGGATCGCGGCGAGGGACGCCACCTGCTCCTGCAGACGCTGCATGCCGGGCGACTGGCCAACCAGGCGGCCGCGCAGTTCCTTACGCTCGGCCAGCGCCAGGCGCAGGCTGCGGTTCTCCAGTACCAGGCGGCGGGTATCGAGGGCGCGGCGCACGCTGTCGAGCAAGGCGTCGCTGGGGAAGGGTTTCTCCAGGAAGTCGTAGGCGCCGGCGCGCATGGCTTTCACCGCCAGCGGCACGTCACCGTGGCCGGTGATGAGGATCACTGGCAAGTCCGGATCCTGCGCATGCAATTGTTCCAGCAGTTGCAGGCCGTCGATGCCGGGCATGCGGATATCGCTGACCACCACGCCCGGCCAGTCCCGCGCCCGCTGGGCATCCAACTGGCGCGCATCGCCCAGGCTGACGGCCTTGAAACCGGCCAGATCGAGTGTCTGCCCGAGCGCCTGGCGCAGGTGCGGGTCGTCGTCGATCAGCAGCACCTGGTTGTCGGCTGCGAAGGCTGCACTGGACGTCATGCGCGGGTTTCCTCCTGTGGCGTCGGGCTTACACCGGGTACACCCGGCAACAGGTGCAATTGTACGAGAGCGCCGCCGTCGGGGTGATTACCCAATTCCAGGCGGCCGCCGAGGGCGCGCAGCAGTGTGTCGCAGATCGCCAGGCCGAGGCCGAGGCCTTTGGCGCTGGTTTTGGTAGTGAAGAAAGGCTCGCGGGCATGGGCCAGGGCCTCTTCGGAGAAGCCCGGTCCGTTGTCGCGCAGGCTGAGGGTCACGCCATCCGGCGTCTGCGACGCGGTGAGCCAGATACGCCGCGGTGGTGCCTTCTCGCTGAGGGCATCGAGGGCGTTGGACAGCAGATTCGCCAGTATCTGGCGCAGACGCGTCTCGCCAGCCTGCACCCACAGGGGCGCATCGGGCAGATCGCGCAGCAGTTCGACGCTCATCGCCTGGCGCCGGCTGGCGACCAGTGACAGGGCGTCATTGATGGCCGGTTGCAGCGCCACGTTTTCCGGTGCGCGGCGGGCACCGCGAGCGTAGGCCTTGAGGTGGGCGATGATCGAGGCCATGCGTTCGGTCAGGGCGCTGATCTGCTCCAGATTGCCGCGCGCATCGTCCAGGCGCTGGTGATCCAGCAGCACGCGCGCGTTGTCGGCATAGCTGCGGATCGCCGCCAGCGGCTGGTTCAGTTCATGGCTGATGCTCGCCGACATGGTGCCCAGGGCGGTCAGTTTGCCGGCCTGCACCACCTCTTCCTGGGCGCGCATCAGTTCCTGCTGTGCCTGCTCGCGGTCATGCACTTCCTGGAGCAGCCGGGCATTGGCGCCCTCCAGCTCCTCGGTACGTTCCAGCACGCGAATTTCCAGTTGGCGCTTGGCCTGGGCTTCGAGGGCGATGCGTTCGAGGAAATGGCGTCGGCTGATGTTCAGCAAGGCCAGCAACAGGAGCAACGCCAGCAGCGTCGCGCCGCCGACCAGCAGCACGCTGCGCACCGGGCGATCCACCTGGGCATGCGGGGTGTAGATGCTGACGGTCCAGCCGGTTTCCGGCAGTTCCCGGCTCAGGCTGATCCAGTCCTTTTCGGAGATCCGCAGCGGCTGCGGATTCAGTACCGGATAGGGAATGTTCTCCGCGACCTCGCGCTGGGTTGCCGGCGATAGCGGCCGGCTGGCACGAAAGCGCCAGGCATCATGGGACGACAGGATGACCACGCCATTACTGTCAGTCACCAGCAACTGCTCCGGGGTGTTGCCCCAGAGCTGCTCCATGTGCTCCAGATCGACCTTGACTACCAGCACGCCGAGCAGGCGCTCACCGTCGCGCACTTCATTGGCGAAGAAATAGCCGCGGCGCTTGGAGGTAGTCCCCAGGCCGAAGAAGCGCGCCGGTTTACCCTGTACGGCTTCTTTGTAATAGGGCCGGAAGGCGAAATTGCGCCCGACGAACGTATCCGGCTGATCCCAGTTGGATGCCGCTTGCGTCAGTCCGTCCGGGCGCATCAGGTAAATGACGTCCGCCCCCGTGCGTTGGCGGATCTCGGCGAGCTTGGCGTTCGCGGCATTCCGTGCCGCCTCGCTGTCGGCATTTTCCAGCGCGCTGCGCAGAACCGGCAATTCACTCAGGAGCGGCGGCAGATCCTCGTAGCGCCGCAGCGTGCCGAGCAGGTTGGCGACATAGAGGTCGAGGGTCTGCTGGTTCTGCTCGGCGAGTTGCTGGGTGTAGTAGCGCTCGGCGAAGTGGTGGAGGGGCCAGAGGAAGATCGCCAGCAGGGCGGTGAGAAAGGCCAGGTAACGCCAGCGATGAGGCAACGGGGTAGTCATCAAAGCTCCGGACCAGTCTGATTCATGCTGGCGAGATCGAGTCGGGTTTCTATAACGCAGGTTGTGGTCGATTGATGTCATCGGAGTCAAGCGCCTGACGATGGCGCTGCTCCCAATCCGTGGCTAATCGATGCCAATCGATCACACTAATCCGCCGTTCTTTCTAGTCAACTTTCCTCATTTTTCGACACGTCGTCGCTGCCATCTTTATGGTCTGTCCCAGAGCCACAGGGATACTACTGAAGAACGGCTGGTATGGGGGGAGGCGTAAGTTTAATAATTCCGAACAAACAGGACTTGGTCCATGGCTACTCTCGGCTTACCACTTGCAGGGACATACCCTTTCTGTGCGAAGGCTACATGATAATTATGGTTGGTAATTAATTTTAGTCGCTCTTGGTTTTCATTACCAAGGTCAAAAATTAAATCTGGAATTGGGATTCCACATTTTTCTTCAAGCTCGTTGGCGGTCTCGAAATAAGAGCTGTAGTCATACATTAAGCCGTATTTGCTCTTGGGGATTCTGGAAGTCAGTGGGCAACGAAGGAACTCATCGGTTGCCAGTGCCCGGATATCTACGAACCTCATGCGATCCCCAAACGTTTGGTGAAGATAGAATGGCACCATACCTGCTTGAGCGGAGAGGACGACAATCTTCCCCTTGCGATTGATCTCGTCGGAGACAAACTTCTGTATGCCATTGATGAAAAACGCATCGCGAAGGTGAACCTGGTTTTGCAGCTCAAACCAGGAGTACTGGCCTTCTAGTGTGGCTGGAGGAGTGGCCCTGCCGGTTGACTGATTACCACTGAATGAGATTGTCTGGAATGCCATAATGAAGCAGAGAGCTATCAGACAAAGCGTCGGAAGTTTTTTCTCCCCTGCGCTTATGTTGAGGCAGCTGAAGAACGTTACCAAAGGGATGATGGGGACCAGAAAACGGCCGCCTTCCATCCAGTCGCCTCCCGACGCAATGATGAATGCGAGAACTGATAGTGTGAATAGTCCAGCCATTATATGGGCTGGCTTATCTTTAGGCTCAGCCGTAAATGACTTGTATGCTGTGCCGCATATGATGATGAGGATCAGGACTAGTAATCCGGTGCTTTCGAGTAATTGCGAGAAAAGGTAGGTGAATCCATCACAAAACGCAGTTAAGGAAAGCCCAGTTGATTTGGCGTAGACAGGAAGGGGAAAGGCGCGCCCAAAGTACTGTAAGCGAAACGTTGTCACTGCCAGGAAAACTGCCAGTCCGAAAAGAATCGCATAGATACCGGACTTGGCTAGATTCCAGTCAATTTTTCCTCTTCGGGCTAATGTGAGTGATGAGATCGCCAGGGTGAACACGCCAAAAAGCAGGATGACAAAGAAACCTTCTGGTCTAATTATTGAATATAGCGAAAGAATTGCGCCAAAAGAGGCAGCCTTGCTTTTCTGTAATAGGTAGACAAAGGCAGTCAATATAATCAGTGCTGCCAGAACAGACTCCAATCCACCAAACGCCCAATATACAAAGTAGGTGCTGCTAGAGGTGGCAAGCGCTGCGATTTGGCCCGTCCGTCGATTCTTGGCTCCGCTGAAGAGCATCATTATGAGTAGGCTCAGCGCGCCAGCCACAATAGTGAGACATCCGCCAAGCGCAGGCATGCTGATCATTGGAAACAGAGCTTTCAGTCCCCCAAGTATCGCGACATGAAGGATGCTGCTGCTTTGCTCTATGTGATCTCCATTGATGTTGGTGAAGCCCTGGCCGTTTGCCAAATTAAGGGCTTCGGCATAAGTGATGTGGACATCGTCACGACCGGTCGAGCCATAGAGCCAGAAACCATTAATAAAAAAAACTAAAAATGGTGAGATGATCAACAGAAAATTCAAAATTGAGCGTGTGCGAGAGTGAGTGCTTTCTGCTGATCTCATGATGCCAAATGCAGTCGATTGATGAAACGATATAGGGTATTATGGGCTGGATGGCCTTTTTAGAGAGCGCTCGAATCTCTCACCTTAAGAGTCTATTTCGAGAGCTCTAAGAAGTTGCTTCAAGCACTCTGAGAACGCAAGGTCGTGAGTATTCAAGAGTAGATCAGGTGAGTCTGGTGCTTCGTAAGGTGCACTCACTCCGGTGAAGTCCTTCAGCTCACCAGCCCGCGCCTTCTGATACAACCCTTTCGGGTCGCGTTTTTCACAAATAGCCAGCGGTGTGCTGACAAAGACCTCGATGAATCTATCGGTACCGATGATCTGTCGGGCGAGCTCGCGATCCTCTCGGTAGGGCGAAATGAATGAGGTGATCACGATCAAGCCTGCGTCGTTCATCAAATGAGCGACCTCCGCGATGCGGCGGATATTCTCCGAGCGATCTGAGGCAGTAAAACCAAGGTCTCGGCAAAGGCCATGCCGGACATTGTCGCCATCCAGGGTATAGGCAATTTTGTTTCGCTCAATCAGCGCTTTTTCCAGGGCGAATGCCAAGGTGGACTTGCCTGAGCCGCTAAGGCCTGTGAGCCATACCGTAGATGGATTCTGCTTGAGTAAGCGCCGACGATCGGAATCGCTCACCTGACTGCGGTGCCATACAAGAAGGTTTGGCTCAGTGAGAGGCGGTGGCGTCATCGCGGTATGGCTCCTGCGTGTAGTGGAAACGATGGACTCATTATCTGCAGGCGATTGCGGGCGGGCGAGTTGTCCATTGCTTTAAGCGACGGACGTCATCTGCCTCTTTGCGAGGCCTTGTCCGTGCCTGCGCGAGGGTGTACTGCTCCAATCGCGAGGCGATATAGATGGTCCCACAGAGAACAGTGGCCAAGGTGCCATACGACACGTTGGCCAAGTGTTGAGTTACTGGATAGAGAGCAGCAGCCAGTCGCTGTCAGCCCCCCCGTTGTTGTCGACGCTGATGTGGATACTGTCGATATCTCTGATGTCGATTTCTTGGGTCGCTGGTTTTGTTGCTGTCACCACTGCATCCATCAGTACCGAAGTATTTCCACCGACGGTGACCCTCACATTGCCAGCGCCACGGGCAACAGCCTCAGGGCTGATCAACGGCGAAATGGCCAGTTTGACCTTCAGGCTGTCGCGATGGAACTTTTCTCGGAATGCAGCTGTATTCAACGTCGCTTCCGTTGGTGTCTTCTCGCCCGGATGGATAAAGAGCGTGGATTGATCATTGATCTTCAGGATACCGAATTTATCGCCAAGTTTTATATTGGAGAGCAGGCTGAAGTAGTCCTTGGGTGGTGCGGCATCGGTAATTTGGTCAATTATATCTTCTCTGGCTAAAACGCTGAAGTAAAAGGGTAGGTCGTGTGAGTAGGCCTCATCAAAAACTTTTACTACCTTGTAGCCACTTTGCATGACCCAGTGATTGGGTTGCATTGGGTTTGTGCCGGGGTTTGCCTGTAGAATAATAACTTCAGGTCGATATTTTTCAACAAGGTTGTTATTTTCAAACCTTCTGTTTAAGAAAGAACCGTCGATAACTTCTCGTTCAGAGTGGAATGCGGGGTTTCCCCAATATGTCAATAGTTTGAAGTCTTTGGGGGTGTGCGCATCAACCCAGCGGCCTGCTTCTGCTCTGTCGTATTCTACTAGCCCGGCAAATTTCTTGATTGAGTCAGTTGTGGCGATTTCGATTGTGCTGTTAGTGTATGCGTATGTTGAGAGGATAAGTGCAGTACTTCCGATGACGGCTATTTTGCTTTTAGATATCTGATTTTTAAGGATGGATAGAGCATTATTAATCCCTAGGCAGGCCAGCACTATAAGGCAAAATACACTGGGCATGCAGTACCAGTTGTAAGGCTCGAAAGGATACTTTACTGTATAGGCAATAGTGTGGGTTGCCAGTGTTCCGACAAGAAATATAAGTATGTAAAAATTCTTTTTGATGTTGGTGAGTGAGCCAACAAGTGCCAGTAAGGTAAGCCACTTGTGCGCGCCGCCCCAATAGACAAAAGTTCCGAACCAAGTCCAGTCAATAATCTTTGGGAGGTCTTCCTGATGAAGAGATTTGGTCAGGAATGAATTGGGTACTGGAGCTCCGAAGTATAACCAGGCAAATCCATACCATGCGAGTGCGATAATTCCTGCAACAAAAAATGCACGAATAGGGAAAGCTCGGTTGCGAGCCCACAAGGCGAGCAGCAGCAGTCCACCAATTGGCGCCAAGTCAAGCTTATTGGCCATCAATAATCCAGCAACTGCTCCGATGAGCGATAGGCTTCTAGATCTGAAGAGTGACCAGGCTGCCAGAGATAGCAGAAGCAGAGTCAAGGGGCTTTCTAGGCCACCTACCGAAAAATACATGGTCCCAGTGTCCATGGCGGTAAATACTAAGAACGCCAGGCCCGCGGAGAGACTCAATTGGCGAGCGAACAATACAACGAGGAAGGAGAAACTTAGTGCGGTGAGTAGAGAGCCAACTACGATGATGCTGTGCTCAGGGCTGAGGCCGAAGAACATGGCGATGGCAAGCAGAACAGGGTAGAAGGGAGCGCTAGCCCCCCAAACAGGAGCTTCGCCTAGGTTCCAAACCCAGAATTGGCCGGCAAGCATGTTCTGCGCGTAGCGGAGGAAGAAAGCGCCATCGTCAGCTACTTCCAGGCCAATCCGCCAATACATTGCAAAAAGATAGACAATAAATGAGAAGATAAAGAGTGCTAGAGTTTTAATTTGTGGCATTGTTATTTTTTCTGCTAGCTGCTGCCGTGCGGCATTCTGAACATATTCCATGTGCATGCTCTTTGGGTAATAATTTTAGTATGCTGTAGTTGCAAGTGCGCGCAGGCGCCCAGCCATCTTCTTTGCTTCGGATTCCCACGATGTACTGGTGGCGAACGCCAGTCCATTTTGTCGCAATTCTTCAGCGTAATCCTGATCGTTCAATACTTCCACTATCTTTCCAGCCAAGCCCTCCACTGTGGCGGGTGCAAGCGCGCTATTGCTTTCATCGAGCAACCAGCGCGTGTGGGGCGCGTCATTACTGACCACGGGGACGCCGCTTGCCATCAACTCCAGTGGCAACAGTGAAAGATTGGTACAGGAAAGCACCAGCGCCACATCGCAACTGGCGTAGACCTGCGGAAGCGCATCGATTGCCACGAGCCCTAGCTGCTCGCAGGGGAAGGGGATTTCATAGTTTGAGACGTCCCATCCAGCCAGTACCACTTTTGCATCAGGTATCTGCTGGCATACCTCTCGGAGAACCAGTAGCCCAAGTTCGAACGCTCGACGGGCAGTCGGTGGTCTGGCATAGAAGAATATGCGTCGATCCTTGTTCGCTGCCCGATTTACTGGTTTATACAGTTCCTTGTCGAAGGAGAATCCCAGTCCACAGGTGTGCATGCCATATTCGGTAGACAGCTTGCTGGCGAGCCAACTACCGGCAGTGAAGCCTTGAAAGCCAAAACTGTACGTTGCTTCTGCAAGCAGCGAATCCGAGCCTGCTGGATAGAACCAGGGCTCGAAATCCTGCACGAAGTAGCAGCGTATGTGGGTACTTTGGAAGGCCCTGACGGTATAGGCTGTCTGCCAGGATGTGGCAATGCTGAAGTGCGCTGGCGGAATCGCATCGGTGGTTCCGACAAAAACCTCCGCCTTGAGCGGGAAGAACCAGCGATGGATATCCTGCTTGGCAATCTGTGCGGATACAGGCAGTAGATCATCGACGATGACGATTCGGCAATTGAATCCCAGTTCTTCCAGATTCTTGATGAAGCGGAAAATATTGAGATGTCCACCTGAGCCTTTGCCCACTCTGGGAATAAACCAGTTTATGGTGTTTGGCTCGATGTCCCCGCTTCCGATCGTTGCGCCAATTGGTTGCGGGAGAACGAAATCGTATTGCCGCAGGATGGCTACCTTGCCAAATAGACCATTTTTGCTGGCCATCTTCCTGTTTATCAGGGTGATCAGGTTGATCCAGCCATTTTGGCGCGCGAACTGCAACGCTTTGATTGACGACTTGTACAGGTGCGTCAAATTCATGGACGACTGCTCCAGTCATCGATCTGCATGAGTCGTCGATCACGCGAAAGGCGCAAACGAAGCGCCATGGGAAGTTTCTCCGCACGCTGCCCAAGGAATGTCCCAAGGATTCGCATCATGTTATCCATCGGCATCCGTATCACTTGAAGGATATGTTCCTTGAACAATCCCTCTTGCAGGGCAACTTTCAGGTCTCGTCGCGTGAGTGCCAATAGGCTTCGTACGGCGTGCTTGAGGCTGGTTCCGCCTTTGTAGTCAAACAAGCGCCGCAGCGCGTAGCTTTCGTCAAAACTGCGTTGCAGGCGTTCGAAAAGCCCATAGTTATGCGAGTGGTAGACTGCGGCATTGTGGGCGTAGGCCTTTTGATAGCCAGCCTCGATGATCAAACGAGCCCAAGCCTGGTCTTCTGCGAAATCCACTTCCGGGTAGGGTATTTGTTCCCAGACGCTACGGCGTAGCATGGCGTTGTTGTCTGAGAAGAAGTACAGGAATTGCCTGTATCCCTCTTCATTGGCATAGCGTTCACGTGAGTCCAGCTTGGCCAGAGGCTGTTTCGCAAAACCCTCAAAATGGGCTTCGAGTTCATGTCGGGTGAATATGGATGCGTCCGGGTAGGCAAGGTGCCTACCAAATACCCCGGCCACCTGCGAATTCGCGAGCAGAGGCTCGGCCATCTTTGCAAGCCAGTCGTCAGAGGCCGGCAGCGCGTCTTGGGTAATCATTGCGACGAACTCGCCCTTTGCTTTGGACACGGCGAAGTTACGGGTTTTTCCGTGTCCGAACTCCCGGGGCTGGATCTCGATCAGGCGCACTTGGGGATATTGCCTGACGATATCCAGGGTTTCGTCGGTGGAGCCGGAGTCCACTACCAGAATATCCAGTGTTCCGGGGACCTTCTGGCAGGTGACACGCTCAAGCACTTGCTTGAACAAGGGGCCGCCATTTTTGGTGGGAATGACGACGGAATAGATGGTTTGCAGAGGCGTGGAACTCATTACCTGGAGGCCTGCTTCATCCACGCGACTGTACGCTGGAGCCCCTCTTCCAGGCTGATAGCTGGATTCCAATCCAGTTCACGGCGTGCCCGCTGGTTGCATAGCACACTGACCGGAACATCGAATGACCGCCCGGGGAGATAGTTGCGCCTGATTTCCTTGCCCAGCACCTTTTCGAGCTGTCCGACCAGTTCGTTCAGCGATGTTCCGGTGCCGGAGCTGATATTGAATACGGACTCGGGCCCATCGTAAGCGGCGGCCTTGGCAAAGGCTTCGGCAACATCGGAAACGTGGATGTAGTCCCGTGTGACACTTCCATCGCCCCAGATATCAATGGGTTGTCCCTGCAATGCGCGATTGAGGAATACCCCCACGGCGCCCTGTGCTGTTTCTACTCGTTGGCGTTCCCCATAGGGGTTGGTCACGCGCAGGATGTTGGCTTTGATTCCATGCAGATGCTGATACATCAGCAGGTATTTCTCGATCATCAGCTTGGTGATGCCATAGGAAACCTGCGGCTCTGTCGGATGCTTCTCATCGATCGGCAGGTAGGTTGGCGGGCCATAGACCGTGCCTCCCGACGAGATGAAAACGATCTTGCGCACGCCTTTGGCGACCATGAGATTGAGCATCTGCAGGGTGGCAATCAGGTTGGTCTGGACATCATAGATGGGGTCGTCATTAGAGCTCTTGGGCAATGTCGTAGAGACCAGATGCAGAACGGTATCCACTCCCTCCAGGACCTCGGAGACATCATGCGTACTCATCAGGTCGCCGGTTAGCCACTCCACGTGTTCCCCGACAGAGAACTCACGATAGGGTGGCACTCGTGGACGCTCGAAGATTTTCAGCTGATGCCCATCTTTCAGTAGTCGGTCGGCGATCGCCGAGCCAATGAAGCCACCACCACCAAAAATTGCAATTTTCATCGAGTCATACCGGAAATGTTCGTTACCGCGCAGCGCATGGCCTTATCCGCGATGGAAAGAGGGAAGAGCCGCTCCAGGGCGTGCAGCATGGAGCCGTCATACGGCAGGGGTTCCTCGGGGTAATCCTGCCATTGGAGGTCTAGTTCCAGGATCGGTCGAAGTGCTTCACTGCGTGCCCAGAACATCGTGCCCACCGGGAATAGAATGTGTTCAGGCAGTGCGGCAATGTGCAGGCGCGCCGCCAAGTCTTCGGCGAATGGTCGGTTGGCGCTCCAGCCTACAGCGTTTGGATCGTCTGGAAACACCAAGCCGATCGTCGGGTCCGTCTGCATGTGGGCGATGATCCTATCGGCCATTGCTCCTGCTTTTCCGCCCAGTAGGTTCTCCAACAGAAAATGATACCAAGTCTCACCCATCGAGCGGTCTTTGACGTCAGCGCTCATCTTGGTATGCAGGTGCCCGACGAAGTCATAGCTTTCGGACAATGCAGGCCCGAAGGCAGTCAGGAGCGGGCCTATGTCGCGCCCCCGATTGGGGACCGTAACGAGTTCGATCACTTTCCCTGGGTATGAGCCCAACTCCTGGGCGACCTTGGCTTTCACCTGGTCATTGGGAACACTAACGAAAAGGTCAGGCAACAGGAGATTGTGCTTAAGCCGTTTAAGCATTTCACCCAGAAGCTTTGGATAGTAGACGTGCAAATGAAGGGCGACCCTGGCTCCTGGCAGCAGCTGAGGAGCAGGGGTTTCGCTGGCGATCACCTGTGTAATCCATGGCCCTTCAGGTTTGCCCTTTCGAAGGTAGTCAGCCAAGGGATCCGGTCCTGATGGATCGAGGCCATTCAGCTCTTGGTAGATGCCAGGGTGAAATCCCGGGAATGGTTTGCGCTGCCCCATGCCACAGGCCCAGGCACGAACATAGCCAAGGATTGCCTGGTCCTCGGGCTGATTACGGAAGTGCGGGAGGCAGAAAAAGTCCTGACGTACGAGCTTGGAGCTGGTGATGATTGCCACGTCTTCGGATTCTTGCCGGGCCTTAGCTGATATCGAGATCGCCAACTGCTCCAACTTGGCGACATAGTCGGCCATATCGAAACGTTTCGCTGCGATTGTTCGGGAGCGGGCGACGACCTCCTGATAAAGATCTCGGTCGTTTGCCAGCCGGAGCAGCTTGCTCGCCATGTCGCAGCTATCCAGGTAGCCAGCCACGCAGGATTCCTGCAACCCCTCTTCGGCCAGGATATCCGCTATGCCGGTCGTATTTTCGAAACACACCACCGGGAGGCCTTCACTGAGTGCATCGATAGCGACATTAGGCAGCGGGTCTAGGCGAGACGTTAACAGCAGGACGTCCGCTTGTTGGTAGACGACATCTATTTCCGGGGTTTCATCCAGGAAAACTATGTGACTCTCCAAGCCCGCGCGCTTTATTTGGTCGGCTAGATAGACGGAGTAGCTGACGTCATGATCCGGATCGTAGCCCCTGCCAATCCAGGCGAAACGGATGTTCCGTTCTGGGTGGGCACGAATGACGCGGCTTGCACATTCAATGAAAAGATCCACGCCTTTGCGTAGCTGGACGAAGCCCACGCCGACAATCAGGAATGTATCGCTGCTGGCGCTCGCGGGTCGCAGGGCCTTGAGCAATTTCTCCTGTCGTTCACCACTGCCTTTTACCGCTTGTTCGGGAAGCAGGCATCGCCCCTGCGGCAGGATGTGTGCAACCCCTTCTCCCAGGTCAGGGTATTCGTCGAGAGCACTCTGCAACGTCAATCGAGCAGAGAATACTGAGTCGCTCGACCAGAACAGGGCTTCGCGGAAGGCATGGCGTGGTCGAGTGTAGGCTGCGAACTCATGAAGCAGGCTGATCCGAGGGACGAATCGCTGAGCAAGCGACGGCAGCACGACGCGTGATTCGATACTGTTAACCAGTGCGAATTTGATCTGGCAACGGTCCAGGAGTTGATTCATGACCAAGCCGGCCATGATCGGGTTATGCCTTAGCTCATAAGGACCCAAGACGACGGCGCCCGCATCTCGAAATGCCTCGACTAGCGGTCCTCCTCCGAGGAGTAGGGCCACCACGTTGTAGCGTTGCCCAAGGACACGGACCAGATTGAGGCTGAGAATTGGGGCGCCAGTGCGGGAGGCCTCGTGGCTGACCACCAGCACGGTTTCTCGAGTCGAGTCGAAGTCGGCCTCCGGAGTGCCGATAAACTTGAGTTCGGGAAGTCTGCCAATTCTGCCTTCACTCCTCCCGAAGCGGTAGAAATGCTCGTCAGGCCCAATGCTGGCGGCGGCAATATCAGGGTATTGCTGCAGGTAGAAGGCTCGGTCATAGAGGTTCGAGTATCCACCGGTATTTATTCGCAGCTTGTAATAGGCTCCCCGCAGTCGCTTGATGAGGCCTCTCAATTTTCTTCGGCTCAAATGTGTCTTTCCTGTGACAAATATAAATGTGCGGACCCTTGTCTTCCTTGACCAGATCAGCGGGAGCTGCCTGGAGTGTTGGTCAGAGCGATGCTGCTGCCGATGCTCGTACAGACCAGAGGCATCAGACGCTCCATGGCATGCAGCATGCTGCCATCATATGGCAACGGCTCATCCGGGTACTCGCTCAAGTCGCCGAACGCATTGACCAGCGGTGAAAGCACTGCACTGCGTGCCCAGAACATTGTCCCCACTGGGAAGTTGAAGTGTTCTGGAAGAGCCTCGGCCGATAGTCCCAGCCTTGGAGCTAGTTCTTCTGCAAAGCTCCGGTTGGCAGTCCACCCTGTAATGTAGGGGTCGTCAGGGAAAACCATGCCTAGGTTGTGGTCCTTGCACATTTGGCCGAGGATCGTATCCGCCATTCTGTGTTCGTGAGTGCCCAGAAGGTTATCCAGCAGGAAATTGAACCAAGTCTCGCCCATCATTGGATCAGCGATATCGGCAGTCTTTTTGGTATGGATATGCCCGACGATGTCGTAGCCAGTTACCAGCTCGGGGCCAAAGACCGTCAGTAGAGGAGCGATATCGCGACCTTTGTTGGGTACGACTTCGACCTTGATGAAGTGACCCTCAAAATTATGTAGCAATTCCGATACCTTGGACTCGGTACCATTATCGGGAACACTGATGTAGAGATCCGGGAGAACTTCGTTGAAGCTCAAACGTTCGAGTATTTTCGGCAGCAGATCCGGATAGTACGCGTGAATATGCAGAGCAATCCGCTGGGTAGCGTGTATCGGCTCTATCGATGTTTCCGGCGTTATAACTGGCAGTAACCAGGGACCTTGCGGTTGTCCTGCCCGTATGAAGTCGGCAAGGGGATCGATGCCCCCTCCTAGCAAGCCGTTTCTTTCTAGGTAAACACCGGGGTGGAATCCAGGGAATGGCTTGCGGCAACCGATGCCACTTGCCCAGGAGCGGGTATACAGCCTCAGTGCTTTTGCTCTTTCCACGCCTGCCTGTTCGGGAGGCAGAATGAAGTCAAGACGCGGTAGTGAGGAGTGTTCAATGGTGATCAGGTCTGCCTTTTCCTGGCGACACTGAATTTGAATGTCGCTGGCCATTTCTTCAAGTCGAGAAATGTAGTGAGGCATATCAAAGTATTCCCGCGACTTAAGCATGCAGCGCTCACCTACTTCACGCCGGTGCGACGCAGAGGAGGCAAGGGCAATAACTTTTTCTGCCATTACCGCTGTGTCGAGGTAGGGAGCAACGCATTCCTGCTCAAGCCCATTACTCACCAAGAAGTCAGCAATGCCGGTGGTTTTATCGAAGCAGATGACGGGTAGCCCATGGTCCATGGCATCAATGGCGACATTGGGGAGTGGGTCGAGACGAGAGGTCAGGAGAAGAACATCTGCTTCTTCATAGACAGTTTCGATTGCAGATGTCTCTGCAATGAACGTGAGCTGATTTTCCAAGCCCGCACGACGAATCTGGTCTGCCAAATAGACCGAATAGCCAGTGTCCTGGTCAGGATCATAGCCTTGGCCAATCCAGATGAATCGACATTTTTCTCCTCCCGGCATGCTGTGCACTCGCGCAGCACACTCAATGAACAGATCGACGCCTTTGCGAAGCTGAACGAATCCGGCCCCTAGGACGATGAGCGTGTCCGGTGCCTGGTTTGCCGGTCTGAGATCCTTGCGGATTCGCTCTCGCTCTTTCGCCATAGTCTCCGGCTGGAGGCTTTCCGGTGGAACGATGCAGCGTCCCTGAGGCAAGACATGGCAATGCCGTTTGACCAGTTCTGGATACTCGCTCTGGGCGCTCTGCAGCGTCAGGTCCGCTGAGAAAACAGTATCACCGGACCACAGTAGGGCTTCTCGGAAGGCCTGCCGTGGACGCGTATAAGCGGCGAATTCGTGAATCAAACTCATGGAGGGGATGAAGCGTTCAGCCAGAGCCGGCAGGACTACTCGGGATTCGATGCTGTTGACCAGAGCCAGATCAATATCGAACTGATCGATTACCTTGTTCATCAATAGACTTGCCAAGATCGGATTGCCCCGAATCTCAAGCGGGCCGACGACGACAACGTTCGATTGAATGAATGCTTCTTCTAACCCTCCGCCACCCAGCAACATGGCTATGACGTTGTGATCTTGCGCAAGCGTTTGGGCGATGTTGAGGCTGAGTATTGGCGCACCTGTGCGAGAGGCCTCGTGGCTCACGACCAGAATGGTTTTTCTGCGTGGATCGAACTCTTCGGTGTTGCCCCGAATGGTCAATGGTGGAAGGTTGCCAATTCGACCTTCCGCGCGTCCATGTAGTTGATAGTGTTCAAGTGGGTCGACGCCCGCTGCCTTCAGGTCAGGATAAAGTGCTAAGTAAATTTCTGCATCGAAGGTGTCAACATGTACCGGAAGGCTATTATTGCCGGAGTGTTCACTTTTGTTCTCTATCTCTATTGTCCGGGCCGTCTGCAGAACCCTCTCGACAATAGCTGCTGTCTTTGCAGTTTGTTTGAGAGGCGTCTGTGGCTGCTCTGGATGGACGACGCTGGTCATTAGCGAATAGAGGCGCTTTTCCGGTAAGCCGAACGCCAGAAAGTGCTCTTCAGGAGAAAGACCGGATTCAGCCACATCCGGATATTTGTCCAGGTAAGCTTTTCCATTGAACTCGAATGCATCGATGAGTAGTTGGGAAATCCTCTCCTGGAGCGGCCCCATGAATTTCTTAAAACGAGTTTGTATGCGCCAGGCTCTGGAGCTGATTATTAATGCAAGCGCTCTTGAGTAAACATGAGTGATTTGCTCATGCTTTTCCAGGGCGTCAGTAAGCTCATTGATGAGTTCAGTATGTCGCAATAGGTCCTGACGGAGGCTTTTCTCGTTTTGGCTAATGCACTCGAGTGCCTGCGCCGAGTCCTTCGAAAGGTTCTCGTATGAGGTTATCTTTCGGCTAAGTTCTTGGATCTGAGCTGACTGCGTATGTAGCAGATCCTTGAGGTTGGCTTCATTGGACTTCAGCTCTTCGATGCTTAATTCTGCATGTGCCTTGTGTTGGCGTAGACGAGACAGTTCCTTATTTCTTTCAGAGAGGATTTTTCCAAAATGCTCTCCTTTCTGGGACTGCTCGTCAATCGCCCTCTGCAGCTCACTTATTTGTTCGGTACGCTCGTTGAGTTCGGCTTTTATCTCAAGAATTTCCTGGTCGCGGGAGTTGAGCGTCGAGTAAAGGGCTTCACTGGCTTGAACGTGCTCGGCAAGATCCTGGGTCAGCTTTCCGATCTTTGCGTCACGCTCTTTCAGCAGACGAAGGCTATTACTTTCCACCAGTGATTCGGAAACATGTCCACTCTCCACGCCTGGTGTCTGGTCTTGGCCAATATTCTGCCCGTTGTTCGGGGCTCTTTGTGCTAACGCAGCATTGGCATCCAGTAGCTTCTCAATCAGCTGCGCGCGCTCGCCAGCCAGTCTTTGCTGCTGTTGGAGTTGTATTTCAGTGGTCTTTATTCGTTGTTGAAAGTCAGCAATGCGAGCATGCCTGGACTTGATCATTTCGATGCCTTTCAAGGCGACCTTGAAGGCTTCGTCACTCATTGCCGCCTTTGAAGGTGGGAGCGACGTTTCATAACCGAAATGCTCGAAATCGCGGTGATACAGCTTTTGAATGAGTTCTATTGACCGAGTGCTGAAGAACTGCTCCGAGTATGGAACCAGGCTTTCGTTTGAGTTGCTTGTCTTAAATGGATTAACGAAGGCATCGCCCAGCGATGATCTTAGAATTTCTTCAAGCTCGGTGGTGTTCTCTAGCTTGGCGATCAGAGTATAAGGTAGGAGATCAGGGCGTAGCAGTTCTACCTGAGGGGTCCAGTGTGGGTCCCAGAATGTTGGGGCCTCTTGTTCGGATAAGTGCTCGAGGAAGCACTCAAAGGCGTAGGCGATGCTCTCCACTGTCGATATCTTGGTGTGGAAGAAGTCGCTGGACAAATAGGGGCCTGATTGCAATGGCTCTTGTAGTAATAGTTTTGATTGCCACGCAGAGAAAAGTCTCTTGTAAGGATTCCTGACAACGGCGAAGCGCAATATTTCCGGTGCGTTGAATATCTCGGTAAGAGCAGCACTTTCAAGACCGGTGACGTCAGGAGCCACTTTGTGGAAGGTGTCGTGAATGACCAGTTCGGGAGAGCTCTCTAGGCTGCCGCCTAGTTGGCGAATCGCTGCGGCATGACCTTCCAGTCGAGCGAACCACCATTTCAATGATGTGCATGCTACTTTGGGCGTGGAAATATAAAGAAGCTTCTTCTTGGATGAGAAGTAAGAGCTATATTGAAGATATTGCCAATTCTTGCTTGTAAGATTGTAATCCATGATCTCGTTTTTTCTCTAGCTTTCGCAGGGCGTGGCTCCTATTTTGATTTTTATACGCCTTGCAATATAAAAGTGGGCTTAGCTTAGTTCTAGCTCTGGTGGTAGCGTCATCAGATCGCAGTAGCCAAAGGAGTGGCTTTCTGATGAAGGGGCGACCCGGAACATGGCTGCATCTATAATCCGGTGAAGGTTGTTCGGTTCGTTATGAGACCATACACCGCAACCCGCAAAGTAAATGCCTGGTTGTAGCGACATTTTGTAATTGAAGCTTATTCTGAACTGCTCGCCCGCCACGGCCTTCTCTATGACGTGGGGCTCTTGAGGATAGCGTTGGCCGGTGATCTCAAGTCCAGAGATGGTTCTAATATGCATTCCGAAATAAATGGATTCGCACGTTTTTTCGAAGCGTCCCTGGATTACGAACTGATATTCAAGTCCAGAGGCCAGGACATTCACGCGATTGCCATTGCTGCTGAATATGTCGAGCGAAATGATCTGTGCACCTTGTTCCGGGTAGCGAACAGTGCTTTCCGGTATCAGGCCTGGATCGAATTCCTCATCGCTCTCTGGCTGCTTGCCATTTTCGGAGCTGTCCGCAAGCAGCAGTGGTGCGTCAGTGCGCTCAAGCTCTGCTTGTTTGTATTCGGAAATGAGCTGTAGATATTTCTCTGGTGGTGCGTAAATGAGGCGCTGGTAGTTTTTGATAACTTCGGCAGCGTCCCCGTAAAGCAATTTTTGCCCTTCGTTCAGCAAGAGTGCTTTATCGCAGAGTTCTTTCACGCTCGGTGCTGAGTGAGAAACGAATAGTATGGATGTCCCTTGCTGCTTTAATTCTTCTAGGCGCGCGAAACATTTTCGCTGGAATTTCTCATCGCCTACCGCTAGGGCTTCGTCAACAATGAAAATGTCGGGATCAACTACGGTCTGCACAGCAAAGGCGAGACGAACAGCCATGCCGCTAGAGTAAGTTTTTACCGGCTGCTTAATGAAATCGCCAATATCTGCGAAGGCGAGTATGTCGTCTAGGCGAGAGTCGATTTCCTGGCGTTCCAGGCCTAACACCGCACCATTGAGGTAGACATTCTCAATTCCAGTGAAGTCAGGGTTGAAACCGGATCCTAGTTCCAGAAGGGCGGCTATTCGTCCGTTTGTCTGGATGTCGCCTTGAGTTGGACTCAATGTTCCGCAGATTAGCTGTAGGAGAGTGGACTTGCCGGATCCATTTTTTCCCACTATTCCAATGGTTTCGCCTTTCTTGATAGTAAAGGAGACGTCTTGCAGAGCCCAGTACTCACGGTAATAGTTATGCTTGGGCAGTCCTGCTAAACGACGAAGAGAGGGTAGGATGAATTGCTGCAGGCGATGTCTTGGTAAATCATATACATGAAAGCATTTGCTCAGGTTGTTGACCTGAATGGCGATATCACTATGCGCGTCGGGCAGGCTGGTGCGAGTATCGATAACGCTTAACTCAGAGGACATCTGCAAAACCCTTGCGTGTTTTCTGGAACCAGGCAAATCCTGCCCAAGCTACCAGCGTAGAAATTAGAAAATAGATCGTCAGTCCCTGAATATCGGGAATCTTGCCTTCAATTAGGACGGTTCTTGACTGTTCAATAATAAAGGTCAAGGGGTTTGCCATGATAAATGGTCGGAATCTCTCGGGTAGAGCGCTTAAGGGAAAGAAGACCGGTGACATGAACAACATAACAGTGGTGAAGATAGCCATTGTCTGGCTGACATCTCGCAGAAAAACGCCGATTGATGCAAGGAACCAACTTATGCCAAGTGTCAGGGTGACCAAGGGAAGTAGAACCAATGGAAGAAAAATAGAGGTCCACTGCGGGGCGCCTAGGAAGGCGATATAAGCCAAAATCAGTACGAGTGTACTAATTGCGCTATGAAATAGAGCTGCTCCCATGGAGACTATTGGCAGTATCTCTATGGGAAATATGACTTTCTTGACGAAATTTACATTGCTGATAATGAGTCCGGGCGAGCGGTTTATCACTTCTGCAAATAAGCCGTGAACGATCAGGCCGACGAAAAGCATGATCGCAAACATGGCATGGCTATCGTTGGTCAATGTCGTCGAATTGCCCCAGCGTGATTTGAACACGACAGAAAAAACGAAGGTGTACACACTCAACATCATTAGTGGGTTGAGAAATGACCAGGCGATCCCTAGAGCTGAACCACGATATCGCCCGATGACCTCACGTTTGGTCATCTGCCCAATGAGTTGGCGATGGCGCCAGAGACTGCTGACGAGCGCGTTCAGTGAGCTCCGCTGGCTCATGTGCACGCTCATTCAAATACCTCTGCTTCCTTGAGTTGGCGCCCCAACTTATCCTTTTCTGACAGGATGGGTTGCATCGATAGTGGCCAATTGATCGAAAGAGTCGGATCATTCCATGCAATGCAACCTTCTGCGGCCGGCGCGTAATAGTTGGTGGTTTTGTAGAGGAACTCCACGTGCTCGGAAAGTGTCAGGAATCCGTGTGCGAAGCCTTCTGGAATCCAGAGTTGTTGCTTGTTTGTCTCTGATAGGTGCACGCCAACCCATTGTCCGAAAGTTGGAGAGGATTTTCTTATATCCACCGCAACGTCGAAAACCTCGCCTTGCACAACCCGTATAAGTTTACCTTGCGCGTGTGGTGCAAGTTGGTAGTGCAACCCGCGCAGTACCCCTTTCGCTGATCTGGAGTGGTTATCTTGAACGAAGTTAACCTTGCGGCCAGTGGCCTCTTCGAACTGGTGTTGATTGAAACTTTCGAAGAAAAAGCCACGGTCATCGCCGAACACTTTAGGCTCGAAAAGAACGACATCAGGTATGGCAAGGCGAGTAGCTTTCATCAGTAAACGGTCTCGACCAGCAAACGTTTCAGGTATTGGCCATAGCCATTCTTGGACAGCGGTGCGGCAAGCGCTTCAAGTTGCTCCGCACTGATCCATTTCTGGCGGAAGGCGATTTCTTCCGGGCAGGAGACTTTCAGGCCCTGGCGGTTTTCCAGGGTGGCAATGAAGTGGCTGGCTTCCAGCAGCGAGTCGTGAGTGCCGGTATCCAGCCAGGCGTAGCCACGGCCCATGATTTCAACGGACAGTTCGCCGCGCTCCAGGTAGAGGCGGTTGACGTCGGTGATTTCCAGCTCGCCGCGGGCGGACGGCTTGATGCTCTTGGCGACGTCGACGACCTGGTTGTCGTAGAAGTACAGGCCGGTCACCGCGTAGCTCGACTTCGGCTTTGCAGGTTTTTCTTCCAGGCTGATGGCCTTGCCCTCGCCATTGAACTCGACCACGCCGTAACGCTCCGGGTCGTGCACGTGGTAGGCGAACACGCTGGCGCCGCTGGTGCGGTTCATCGCGTTGAGCAGCAGCTCCTGGAACTCATGGCCGTGGTAGATGTTGTCGCCCAGTACCAAGGCGCAGAGGTCGTTGCCGATGAATTTCTCGCCAATCAGGAAGGCCTGGGCGAGGCCGTCCGGGGACGGCTGCACGGCGTATTGCAGGTTCAGACCCCACTGGCTGCCGTCGCCTAGCAATTGCTCGAAGCGTGGGGTGTCCTGAGGCGTGGAGATGATCAGGATGTCACGGATACCCGCCAGCATCAGGGTGCTCAGCGGGTAGTAGATCATCGGCTTGTCATAAACCGGCAGCAGCTGCTTGGAGATGGCCAGCGTGGCTGGGTGCAGACGAGTGCCGGAGCCACCGGCGAGGATGATTCCTTTGCGTTTCATACGGTTCCCTGATCGATCAGTTCTTTAATCATGCGTTGGGCGTGGTATTCCCAGGCGGGAAGCACCAGGCCGAAGGTGCGTTGCAATTTGCCATTTGCCAGCCGCGAGTTCGCCGGGCGCTTGGCCGGCAGCGGGTATTCGTGGGTGGCGATGGGCGCGATGCGTTCCGGTGTGGCGCGCAGAGCGCTGCCGAGGCGGACGGCTTCGCCGATGACGAACTGGGCGTAGCGGTGCCAACTGGTCTCGCCGCTGGCTACCAGGTGGTAAGTGCCGCTCGCATGCTTGGTCAGCTCGTGGTCCTGTGCCAGGCGTTGCAGAGCCAGGGCGGTGACGTCGGCGATCAGCTCGGCACTGGTCGGGGCGCCGAACTGGTCCGCAATCACGCGAAGCTCGTCGCGCTCCTTGGCCAGGCGCAGCATGGTCTTGGCGAAGTTGCCGCCACGGGTGGCATAGACCCAGCTGGTGCGGAAGATCAGGTGGCGACAGCCGCTTGCGCGGATCGCCAGTTCGCCTTCCAGTTTGGTTTGGCCGTAGACACCCAGCGGCCCGGTAGGGGCGTCTTCCTCGATGGGGCTGTCACCACTGCCATCGAACACGTAGTCGGTGGAGTAGTGCACCAGCCAGGCGTCGAGTTCGCGCGCCGCCGTAGCCAGCGTGGCGACGGCTTCGGCGTTCACTCGGCGGGCCCCGGCAATGTCGCTTTCGGCCTTGTCCACGGCGGTGTAGGCACCAGCGTTGACGATGACGTCCGGGCGCTCCTCACGCACCAGTCGGGCCAGCGCATCCAGATCGCTCAGATCGGCGCGCTGACGGTCGCACACCACGAGTGGCGCCAGCGGCGCCAGGGCTCGCTGGAGTTCCCAGCCGACCTGACCGTTGGCGCCGAGCAGAAGAATCTTGTTCATGCGTATTGCTTGCCTACCCACTCACGGTATGCACCGCTGGTGACGTTGTTTACCCAGGCTTGGTTGTCCAGGTACCAGCGCACGGTCTTGCGGATGCCGGTTTCAAAGGTCTCCGCCGGTTTCCAGCCGAGTTCGCGCTCCAGGCGGCTGGCATCGATCGCATAGCGGCGGTCGTGGCCGGGACGATCTTTGACGAAGGTGATTTGCTCGCGATAGCTCCGCCCGTCAGCCCGCGGCTGCTCTTGGTCGAGGATGTCGCAGAGGGTGTGCACGACGTCGATATTGGCCTTTTCGTTCCAGCCGCCGACGTTGTAGGTCTCGCCCAGTTGGCCGGCTTCCAGCACACGGCGAATGGCGCTGCAGTGATCTTTCACATAGAGCCAGTCGCGGATCTGCTGCCCGTCGCCGTAGATCGGCAGCGGCTTGCCGGCCAGTGCGTTGTGGATGATCAGCGGGATCAGCTTCTCGGGGAAGTGATAGGGGCCGTAGTTGTTCGAGCAGTTGGTGGTCAGCACCGGCAGGCCGTAGGTGTGATGGTAAGCGCGCACCAGGTGGTCGGATGCTGCCTTGGAGGCCGAGTAGGGGCTGTTGGGCTCGTACTTGTTGCTTTCCTTGAAGGCCGGGTCGGTCGGGCTCAGCGAGCCGTAGACTTCGTCGGTGGATACGTGCAGGAAGCGGAAGGCCTGCTTATCGGCTTCCGGCAAGGCGTTCCAGTAGGCGCGCACGGCTTCCAGCAGGCGGAAGGTGCCGACGATGTTGGTCTGGATGAAATCTTCCGGGCCGTGAATGGAGCGGTCGACGTGGGACTCCGCGGCGAAGTTCAGGATCGCCCTGGGCTGGTGCTCGGCCAGCAGCTTGGCAACCAACGCGTCATCGCCGATATCGCCCTGTACGAACAGGTGTCGCGCATCGCCCTCAAGACTCGCCAGGTTCTGCCGGTTGCCGGCATAGGTCAGCTTGTCGAGGCTGATGACTTTTTCGTCGTGCGCAGCCAGCCAGTCGAGGACGAAGTTGGCGCCGATGAAGCCGGCGCTGCCGGTAACGAGGATGGTCATGGAGTCATATCCTTTGAAGGATTGCGGCGGCGGCGAGTCCCAGGGTGCCTGGAAGCGTCTGCCGGTGAACGCCAGATTGTCGGATGAGAATTAAGCGGGCTAACAATCCTGCCTTGCGTCCCTGCTCAAAGAGCTTAAGAGTCGCCTGATTTTCGGGCGACAGGCGGTCGCGGAACGCTGAGAGAGCCCTGAGGTTGTCATCGGTCCATGCACGAAAAGTGCCTTGGAACATCTTCCGCACGCGAACCAGGCGGTCCCCTAGTGAGGAGTTCGAGCCAACGATGTTGTTTCCGTGTTGGCGGTAACCAATCGTGGGGGTGGGGGCGCAGTTGACTTCACCACCACAGCCAGTGACCAGGATGTAAGCCCACCAATCGTGCGAAACGACATGGCTCGCGTCTTTGGTCTGGCGTAGCAGGTCCCGTGCGGCACGGTTGAACAGCATGGTGTTGCCACCGGCGATGCTCTGTACCAGGGCGTTTTCGAAGCAGGCGGGCTTTCTGAAGAGTGGCGAGAAACCGATGGTATTGCCTTGGGCATCTATCAGTTCCGTACGGGAGCAGAACAGCGCTGGCCGCTCCTGAGGAATAGTGCGAATCCAGTCGATCCCCGTTGCAAGCCGCTCTGGCTTCCAGAAGTCATCCTGGTCACAGAAAGCGAAATAGGCGCCCTGGACTTCCTCGCGCGCGAGCAGGCTGAGGAAATTCGCGGCAAAGCCTCGCCGCGGGCCATCGACGATGATCAGTCGATCAGCACCCAGACGCTTCTGGTAGTCCGCGAGAATTTCCAGTGTCGCATCGCTGGAGCCATCGTCGGAGGCATAGATCGTCCAATGCGGGTGCGTCTGGGCGATCAACGAATCGAGCTGCTCCGCGAGGAACGCGGCGCCGTTATAGGTCGAGAGCAGGATCGCGACCTGATCGCTGTGCCTTCCCTGATATTGGGCGGAGGAATGGTGAGTCAATGCGTTACCTCCGGCGGGTCCATCCGGCTCGTGCTGCTCCGTCGATCACCGCATAGGTAACGATTGCCGTGCGCGGAGGGGCGCAGGCAAGCGGACGGACTGGTAAAAAAGGGCGCCATTATATGTGTCGGACCTGGGGAGTAAACCCGTAATTCTACTCTGGAAATTGGATGACGACTGGACGCCTGTCCGGGACACGCGGCAGGCGACGATCGGGAATCTATAGGGCGATATTGGATTTCCATCAACCGCAAAAGTTTCCTGCCCCCTGGGCGACCATTGCGGCGCCTTTCTGAAGTGCAGAAACGACTAAGGCCCACCCGAGGGTGAGCCTTAGTCGATGTGAAGCGGATGGTGCCGGCACCAGGAATCGAACCCGGGACCTACTGATTACAAGTCAGTTGCTCTACCTGCTGAGCTATACCGGCAAGAGGGACGCCATTATATCCACCCGATGGGCAGTGTAAACCTCTGATTTTTCAGCGCCCATTCGCTCCATCAGTGGCCGCTGGCGGCAGCTCCTGGCTTGGCGCCGAAGGGGGGCTTGGCCAGCCAGATGATCAGTAGCAGCGCCAGGAACAGCCAGCCGAGCATGGTGAAGTAGTCCACCGTCGAGATCATGTAGGCCTGGCCTTCTACCAGGCGCTCCAGCGTCGCCGCGCTTTGCTGGTTGTCGCCGCCGAGCAGGTTGAGGGCGTCGCGGGTGGCCGGATCGTAGGGGCTCAGGTGTTCGCTCAGGTAGGCATGGTGCATGGTCGCCCGGCGCTCCCAGAGCCAGGTGGTCAGGGACGCGGCGAAGCTGCCGGCGAGGGTGCGCAGGAAGGTGGCGAGGCCCGAGCCGTCGGCGATCTGGTCGGGCGGCAGGTCGGAAAGCAGGATGCTGAGGATCGGCATGAAGAAGAAGGCTACGCCCAGGCCCATGAACATTTGCACCAGGGCGATATGCGGGTAGTCCACCTCGGTAGTGAAGCCAGCGCGCATGAAGCTGGTCGCGGACATTACCAGGAACGCCAGGCCGGCGAGCACACGCAGGTCGAACTGGTTGGCGTAGCGGCCGACCAGTGGCGAGAGGAATACCGGCAGTATGCCGATCGGCGCCGCGGCCAGGCCGGCCCAGGTGGCGGTGTAGCCCATCTGCGTCTGTAGCCATTGCGGCAGTAGCAGGTTCATGCCGAAGAAGGCCGCGTAGCCACCGACCAGCGCCAGGGTGCCGATGGTGAAGTTGCGGTGCACGAACAGGCGCAGGTTGACGATCGGGTGCTGGTCGGTGAGTTCCCAGATGACGAACACCGCCAGGGCGATGGCGGCGACGATGCTGCCACCGATGATGAAGTTGGATTCGAACCAGTCGAGGTCGTTGCCCTTGTCGAGGACGATCTGCAGCGCGCCCACGCCGATCACCAGCATCGCCAACCCCATGTAGTCCATGGGCGCGTGCTTGATCACCACCGGGCGTTTCTTCAGTTGCTGGTAGACCACCATGGCGGCGAACAGGCCGATGGGCACGTTGATGAAGAAGATCCACGGCCAGCTATAGCTGTCGGTTATCCAGCCGCCGAGAATCGGGCCGGCGATGGGCGCGACCACGGTGACCATCGCCAGCAGAGCCAGGGCCATACCGCGTTTGGCCGGTGGGTATATGGAAATCAGCAGGGTCTGGGTGATCGGATACAGCGGGCCGGCGACGAAGCCCTGCAGGGCGCGGAAGCCCACCAGCATGCCCATCTGCTGGGCCACGCCGCAGAGGAACGAGGCCAGCACGAAGAGAATGGTCGCGGCGATGAACAGCCGAACCTCGCCGACCTTGCGGCTCAGCCAGCCGGTCAGCGGCAGGGCGATGGCGTTGCTCACCGCGAAAGAGGTGATCACCCAGGTGCCCTGCTCGGCGCTCACCCCCAGGTTGCCGGATATGGTCGGCAGGGCGACGTTGGCGATGGTGGTATCCAGCACTTGCATGAAGGTCGCCAGCGACAGGCCGATAGTCGCCATCACCAGGCTGGGTGGGGAGAAGCTGCTGTTCTCGCTCATGATCGGAGGCTGCTCAGCGGGCGGCGGTGCGGCGACCGCCATCGGCCAGGTTGGCGTGGATCAACTGCTCGATCAGTTGGTCGGCAGAGGCCAGCTGTTGCTGGTAGACGTCGGTGGAGAACAGCGCCTGGCTCGGCGACCGCTGCGAGAGCGCCGGGCCGCTCTGGTCGTGCAGGTCGACCTTGACGTCCATCGACAGGCCGATGCGCAGCGGGTGCTCGTTGAGCTGTTGCGGATTCACGCGGATGCGCACGGGGACGCGCTGGACGATCTTGATCCAGTTGCCGGTGGCGTTCTGCGCCGGCAGCAGGGAGAACGCGCTGCCGGTGCCGACCCCGAGGCTGTCGACGCTGCCCTGGAACTTGACCGAGTTGCCGTAGAGATCGGAACGGATCTCCACCGCTTGGCCGATGCGCATGTGCTGCAGCTGGGTTTCCTTGAAGTTGGCGTCGATCCACACCTGGTCCAGGGGAATCACCGCCATCAGCGCGGCGCCCGGCTGCACGCGCTGGCCGACTTGTACGGTGCGTTTGGCGACATAGCCGGTGACCGGCGCGACTATCACTGCGCGGGCGTCGTCCAGGTAGGCCTGGCGCAGCTTGGCCGCCGCCGTCTTGACGTCCGGATGGGAAGCGATGACGGTGTCGTCGACCAGCGCGCGGTTGGTATCCAGTTGCTGTTCCGCGCTGGTCAGGGAATTGCGCGCGGTATCCAGGGCGTCGCGGGCGTGGGCCAGCTCCTCCTGGGAGATGGCGCCGACGTTGGCGAGGTTCTGCCGGCGCTTGAAGTCGGCCTCGGCCTTGGCCAGGGCGACCTTCTTCGCGGCGACGTCGGCCTTGTAGCCATCGACGTTGCTGAACAGCCCGCGTACCTGGCGCACGGCGCGGGCCAGGTTGGCTTCGGCCTGCTGCAGGGCGATGTCGGCATCGCTGGGGTCGAACTTCACCAGCACCTGGCCCTTCTGTACCAGATCGCCATCGTCGGCGCCGATGCTCACCACGGTGCCGGTGACCTGCGGGGTGATCTGTACCACGTTGCCGTTCACATAGGCATCGTCGGTGTTCTCGCTCCAGCGGCCATAGAGGTACTCCCAGAGCACGGCGGCGATGCCGCAGAGGATGACGACGGCGAGCAGGATCAGCAGCCAGCGCTTGCGCTGGGGATTGCCACCGGTGGTTTCTTGGCTGTGAGTGGTCATGTGGGTTGCCTCTTAGTGCACGGCAGCGGCGTTCGCCTGGGCGAGCGGTGCGGAAGGAGTGGCGGGGTCGGCCTGGAAGCCGCCACCCAGTGCTTGTACGAGCTGGACGGAAAGGTCGATGCGCTGGGCTTCGAGGTCGGCCAGCTGGCGCTCGGCGAGGAGCAGTTGTTGCTGCACGCTGAGGGCATCCAGATAGTTGCCCACCCCTTCGCCGTAGCGCTGCATGGCCAGCTCGAAGTTGGACTTGGCGATGTCGCGGGCTTCGCGCTGATCCACCAGCTGTTGTTCCAGCGAGCGCAGCTTGCCGAGGTCGTCGCTGACTTCGCCCAGGGCGTTGACCAGGGTCTTGTTGTACTGGGCGATGGCCAGGTCGTAGTCGGCGTCCTTGCTTGCCAGGTTGGCGCGCAGGCGGCCGCCGTCGAACAGTGGCAGGGAGGTGGCCGGGGCGATCTGGTAGAAGCGGCTCGGGGCCTGCAGCAGATCGCTGCTGTGCAGGCTGGCCAGGCCAATCATCGCGCTCAGGTTGAGGTTGGGATAGAACTGCGTCTTGGCTGCCTGGATATCCTTGCTCGCGGCCTCGACGCGCCAGCGCGCCGCGACTATATCCGGGCGCCGGCCGAGCAGTTCCGCCGGTAGGTTCGCCGGCAGGCGTAGGGCGTCGGGCTTGAGGGCGTTGGGGCGCTGCAGGGTCAGGCCGCGATCCGGGCCTTGGCCGAGCAGCACGGCCAGGGCGATACGGTCGCTGGCGATCTGCTCTTCGGCGGCGGCCTGTTGCTGTCGGGCGCTGGCCACCTGGCTCTGGGTCTGTTGCAGTTGCACCTTGCTGTCGAGGCCAGCGTCCATGCGCTTCTGGCTCAAGCTGAGCATGCGCTGGGAGCGCTCCAGCTCGTCGCGTGACAGATCGCGCACGGCGAAGGCGTGGCCTAGCTCGCTGTAGGCGCGGGCGACATTGGTCGACAGGGCGATGGCCGCGGCCTGGCGGTCCACTTCGGCGGCGTTGGCCTGACCGAGGGCGGCTTCCCAGGCGGCGCGTTGGCCACCCCAGAGGTCGACGTCGTAATTGAAGCCCAGGGACAGGTACTTGATGGCTGAATAGCGGCCGCCAGTGGGCGCCGGCAGGATGCTGCTCGGCGCGCGGATACCGGCGTAGCCGCCCTTGGCATTGAGGCTCGGCATGCGTTCGGCGTCCGCCGCGTTGGCCGCGGCTGCGGCCTGGCGGGCGCGGGCGGCGGCGATATCCAGGTCCGGTGTGCCTTGCAGGGCGTCGCCGATCAGGCCGTCGAGCTGCGGATCACCCAGGCCGGTCCACCAGTTCTGGGTGGGCCAGGCGGCGCTGGATAGCGGCGTTCCGTCCAGACTGCGGGCGGCCTTGAGATGGGCGGGGTCGATGGCCTTGCCGTTGGGCGACAGACCGGCGGAGGTCACGCAGCCCGACAGCGCCACGACGCTGCCCAGCAGCAGCGTGGCGGGGAGGCGGATGGCACGCATGGCTCAATTCTCCTGCGGCGCGCTGGCCGCAACGCTATGGGCGCGCAAGATCTTGTCGAGCAAGTGGGTGAGGGTGTGCAGCTCTTCCGTGCTGAGGCAGCCGACCAGCTCGTTCATCGCCCGGGTGGCGATCTGCGGGGCCTCTTCGTTCATCGCCTGACCGGCAGGACTGAGCCGCAGGCGCACGCTGCGCCGGTCCTGGGGGCACGGCTGACGCAGCAGCAGCTCCTTCTTCTCCAGGCGGTCGAGCATGCGCGTCATCGAACCGCTGTCGATGGAGAGTTCTCGGCAAAGCTCGGCTGGCGTGTTGGCCCGGTTGTGGCCGATGAAGAACAGCACCTTGAATTGCGCAGCGGTGATGTCCAGGTGCGTCAGGTGCTTGTCCAGCAGCCGATCCTTGAGGATCGCTGTGGTGGCAAGAAGCTGGCCGATAGAGCCTTTGAACGGAAAGTCCGAGACGCGATAGTGATCCATGGCAAGGCTAATAACTGTCTAGGCAGTGAATTTGTTTCGAAATAATACTGCCTAGGCAGCGATTAGCAATGGGTAGATTGTTGTGTATAGGCAACAATCAATTCCTTTGAGCGCTCTTCGATCCCTGGGCGAAACATGAGCGTGCCCGAAATGCGCGCATGGACGCGTGCATTTGTGGGGCTTATGCACAAGAGCAGGGCAAATGGCGGAAATGCCTTGGAAGAAACTTGATGCAGTTCGCATCAGTTTCCTAAGTTGATGTTTTTGAAAGAATTATTCTTTATGGTTAAAAAACGACCAGCTGCCTCTGGCTGCGCTCAGCATAGGCATTTGCAGGGATTTTCCCGTATTTCTCAACAGACTTATCCACAGCTTCTGTGGGTGCCCTGATGGAACGCTCGTGCTAGGCGCGTTCCGCGAGTATGAGCAGGTTGCGGGGCGTCAGATGGGAGGGGCAGAAGGTGCCCAGGCGCACGTGGTAGCCCTGCTCCTGCAGGAACAGTGCGCGGTCCAGCGACAGCCATAGCTCCAGCGGACGACGGAACAGCCCGCGCAGCAGCTCCAGGTTGCGCACTTCGGCCAGGCGTTGCCAGCCGCGCTGTTCCAGGGCCGTCCAGTCGCGTGACTTGGGCTGTGGCAGGCCTTTGAGGGCGGCCAGGTCGAGGCAGTAGTCGGCGAAGGGTTTGTGCAGCCAGTCGGGGGCCAGGGATGGCACGGGAAGGTAGCTGTCGTCGTCGCGCAGTTCGCGCTGCAGCAGGTCGAAGGCCAGGCGGCGCGCCATGGAGGCATCACGCTGGCGGCGCACTCGGGCTCCGGCGGTGACCGTCTCGGTGAGCGGCAGGCGCAGATCGTCCTGGCTCAGCTGCAGCGCCGAGGCGCTGGCGGCGGCCGAGATCGGCTGGTAGGCGTCGGCGGCGATGCGGTTATAGCAACAGGGCGCGATGGCCAGATGGCGACAGCCTTTCTGCGCGGCCTGGCGCAGCAGGCGCAGGTGCAGGTCGCCACAGGCGTGCAGGGCCACTGCGCTGTGTTCGATCCGCAGGTGCTCGCCGGCGTCGGCGGCCAGTACGTCCTGTTCGACATGCCGGGCCTTCAAGCGCAGGCGGTCGCTCAGCCGCTGGCCATCGGCGACCAGCGCCGGGTCGCGCTCCAGGCTCAGCAAGGGCGCGCCGGCACTGGCCAGCAAGCGCCCGAGATGGCCCTTGCCGGCGCACCAGTCCAGCCATTGTTCGGGGCGCTGGGTGAAGCTCAGGCGGCTGGCGAAGGCTTCGATCTGTTGCCATTTGCGCCCCGGTACATCGACCTGAAACGGCGCCGGCAGCTTCGGCAGCGGCTGTTCCGGCAGGTCGCCGAGCGCGCCCAGGCGCGCCGCCGTGGCGGCCAGGGCCGGGAAGGGCGCCGGGGCGTCGAGCCGCTGTGGCTGATGGTGGGCGGCGTCGGCGTCCTCCAGGCTGCGGCCGCGCAGCCAGTCGGCGAGTTCGCGGTAGTCGTCTTCCCAGGGTAACTGGCGCAGGGTGAACGGCTTTGGCCGCCACAGCCGTTGGTGGGCGAGGAGGAAGTCGTCCAGCGCGCGGAAGCGTTGGAGCAAGGCATCGCCGGTCAGGCAGGCAAGGGATGGTTCGGCCACGGCAAGGGTAAAGGGGAGACGGCGGGGCGGCGATTATAGCGGCGCCACCGCCGTCTCGGGAGCGCCGGTCAGCGCCCTTGCATCGCGTCGACCCGTAGCCGGCGTTCGAGCACGCGGAACAGGCGGGTGAGGAGGATGGTGATGAGCAGGTAGAAGACCCCGGCCAGGCAGAAGAACAGCATGGCTTCGTAGGTGCGGGCGATGATGGTACGGGTCATGCCCATGATGTCGAACAGGGTCACGGTGTACACCACCGCGCTGGCCTTGAGCATGAGGATCACCTCGTTGCTGTAGGCCGGCAGCGCGATGCGCGCGGCGCGCGGCAGGATGATGTGGAACAGTGCCTGGCGTCGCGACATGCCCAGCGCCCGCGCGGCCTCCACTTCACCCACCGGAATGGCGTGGATGGCGCCCCGCAGAATCTCGGCGATATAGGCCGCGGTGTGCATGGTCATGGTGACCAGTGCGCACCAGTACGGATCGCGCAGATACGGCCAGAGCGGGCCCTGGCGAACTGCATCGAACTGGGCCAGGCCGTAGTAGACGATGAACAGTTGCAGCAGCAGCGGCGTGCCGCGGAAGAAGAAAATGTAGGTGTAGGGCAGCGCGCGCACGTACCAGTGCCGCGAGGCGCGGGCGATGCCCAGGGGCAGTGCCAGCGCCAGGCCGGCGACCACGGCGAAGGCCAGCAGCTCGAGGGTCAGCCCGGCGCCCTGGAGCATTTTCGGCAGCCACTTGAGGATCAGCTCCATATCGTTCATAGCTCGTTCCTCACGAAGCCTTGGCCGGCACGGCGCTCAAGGACGTGCAGGGCGGCCATGACGAAGACAGTCAGGCTCAGGTAGATGAAGGCCGCCGTCATGTAGAAGGTGAAGGGTTCCTTGGTCGCGTTGGAGGCGACCTGGGCTTTGCGCATGATCTCGTCGAGGGTGATCAGCGAGACCAGGGCGGTGTCCTTGAGCAGGATCAGATAGAGGTTGCCGAGGCCCGGCAGGGCCACCCGCCAGACCTGCGGCAGGACAATGCGCCAGAAGATCCGCGGAGTGGAAAGGCCCAGCGCCTGGCCGGCCTCGCGATGTCCCTTGGGCACGGCCAGCAGTGCGCCGCGAAAGACTTCGGTGGCATAGGCGCCGAAGCACAGGCCGAGTGCGCAGGTGCCGGCGGCGAAGGGGCTGAGGGCCAGGTCGGGCTGGTTGAACAACGCGCCCAGGGCGTTCAGCCCGGACACGGTGCCGAAGTAGATCATCAGCACCCAGAGGGTTTCCGGAATGCCGCGGACCAGTGTCGTGTAGGTGTCGCCCAGCAAGCGCAGGAAGGCGTTCTTCGAGGTCTTGGCGATGGCGCCGAGCAGGCCCAGGAGAAGGCCTACACAGACCGCCGCAAGGGAAAGCTTGAGCGTCATCAGGGTGCCAGCCGCCAACTGCGAGCCGAAACCGTGCAGGTCGAAAATCATAGGGAGCGTGCCTGAAGGAGGGGCGCCGCCAGTCAGGCGGCGCGCCGGGATCGCATCAATAGATGCTGAAGGGGAAGTACTTGTCGTTGATCTTCTTGTAGGTGCCGTCGTCGACGATTTCCTTCAGCGCGGCGTTCAGCTTGTCGCGCAGCGGATCGCCCTTGCGCACGGCGATGCCGATCTTGTCGTTGTCGTACACCGGCTGGCCCTTGAACTCGAAGTCCTTGCCGGCGTCGCTCTTCAGCCAGTCGAACTGCACGAACTTGTCGGCCAGCACGCCGTCCAGACGGCCCGAGGACAGGTCCAGGTAGGCGTTTTCCTGGGTGTCGTAGAGCTTGATGGTGACCACGTCGGAGAGGTGGTCTTCCAGCCAGGTGCCGGCGATGGTGGCGCGTTGCGCACCGATCACCTTGCCTTTCAGGTAAGCGTTGTCAGTCTTGAAGTCGACCGACTTGGGCGCGACGAATTGCAGCTTGTTGGTGTAGTACGGCGCGGTGAAGTCGACGGCCTGCTTGCGCTCGTCGGTGATCGACATGGAGGCGACGATGAGGTCGAACTTCTTGGCGTTCAGGGCCGGGATGATGCCGTCCCAGTCGGAGGTGACCACGTCGCACTCGGTCTTCATCTTGGCGCACAGCGCCTTGGCGATGTCGATGTCGAAGCCGACCACCTGGCCGCTGGCGTCGATGCCGTTGAAGGGGGGGTAGGCGCCCTCGGTGCCGATGCGCAGTTTCTCGGCGGCGACCGCGTGGGCGCCAAAAGCCAAGGTGGCCGCGGCGGCCAGGAGGATCTTCTTATAGCTCTTCATGCAAGGTTGCTCCGTTAGCGGTGACTGGACATGAACTGCTTGCAGCGCGCTGACTGCGGATTCGCGAATACCTGGTCCGGTGTGCCCTGTTCCTCGACCAGCCCCTGGTGTAGGAACACCACTTCGCTGGAGACCTGGCGGGCAAAGTTCATCTCGTGGGTGACCAGCAGCATGGTGCGGCCTTCCTCGGCCAGCGCGCGGATCACGTTGAGCACTTCCTGAACCATTTCCGGGTCGAGCGCGGAGGTCGGCTCGTCGAACAGGATCACCTTGGGCTGCATGGCCAGGGTGCGGGCGATGGCCGCGCGCTGTTGCTGGCCGCCGGACAACTGCGAGGGGAAGCAGTGGCGCTTGTCGGCGATGCCGACTTTCGCCAGCAGGGCCTCGGCGATCTCCGTGGCCTCGGCGCGCGTTTTACCGAGCACGCGGCGCGGTGCCTCGATGATGTTGTCGAGGATGCTCATGTGCGGCCAGAGGTTGAAGTTCTGGAAGACGAAGCCGAGTTCGCTGCGCAGGCGGTTGATCTGCTTGCTGTCGGCTGCGACCAGTTCACCGTCCTTGGCCTTCTTCAGGCGGAGTTCTTCGCCGGCGACCAGGATTTGCCCCTGGTGCGGGTTCTCCAGCAGGTTGATGCAGCGCAGGAAGGTGGACTTACCCGAGCCGGAGGAGCCCAGGATGGAGATGACGTCGCCGTCGCGGGCGGTCAGGGAAATGCCCTTGAGAACTTCCAGGTCACCGTAACGCTTGTGCAGGTTACGGATCTCCAGAGCGGGAATGGCCTCGGCCATGGGTGGCTCCTCTCTTTCTTATTCGGATGCTTCGCGGGGGGACGCGGCAGGGGTTGGGGCCTTCCTGGCGAAGCGCAACCTATCATGCGTCCCATAGTGCGCCAAGCGCCCGAAGGCCGCGCAGGGCCTGGATTGTGGCAAGTTGTCGCATTGCCGAAGTGCCTTGTCGCCTGGGCTGAACAGTCACCCTGAAATGGGGCTGTGTGGCTGGCGCGGAGGCACTGGTGAACCCGTCGAACGGCGGGCCAGGCGAATGAGGGGCGCGATAGTGCCAGCTTCGACGCGGGTCGGGAAGTTGCTGCCGTGCCCTGATGCAATCATCAGGGCACGGCGCTGCGAGGCTCACTGGGTGAGTTGTTGCTCGTCGCCGCCGGAGGGGGCGAGGTCGTTGCCGTTGCTTTCGTCGTTGCTCTGGTCGAGCTGCCCGGCCATCAGCGCCGGCCGGCCGCCTATGCGCGGGCCGGGCAGGAAGCTGCCGCTGGCGACCCGTGTCGGTCCCGCCTGGCGAGCGTCGATGGTCGATTTGCGCGGCTGGGTCACCACGTGGAAGTCGGTGATCTCGATGATGCCCTTGCCCTCGGCCAGCAAGTGGAAGGAGAAGGCTTTGCGTGCTCGCTCATTGTCGAAGCCGAAGGTCATCTCCAGCGGCTGGTCGCGCTTGAGCAGCGGGAACTCCGGGATGGGCAACGGTACCGGCTGTTCGAACTCGCGGGTCTTGAGCTGGACCCGGGCGCCCTTGCTGTCCATCTGCAAGGCGCGGATCTTCAGGCTCACCGTGGTGTGGCTGTCCGCCGGGAACTCCAGGTACTGCGCACCGATGAGGTTGTCGGTGTATTCGTTGGTCACCTGCGGTTTCAGGCGGATGCGCTCCTGGGTGGCGAACTGGTATTCGCGGCCCAGCGGGCTGCTCATCAGCGAGTGATCGAGGATATCCGCGCGGGCGCTGATCAAGCGTGCCTGGCGACCGCTGAAGCGACCGACGAAGCGTGCGCTGTCGGCGATGAAACCGTCACTCTCGTAGCGCCGGCAGGCTTGCTGGAAGTCGCACTCGGTGAAGGTGTTCTTGCCGTCGTGATAGCGCAGCATGCCGTTGGTGAAGGAGATCATCTCGCGTCCGTTCGGGTACTCACGGAACAGCGAGCGGCCGGCAATATCCTTGGGCGGGACGAAGCCGAAGTAGTCGAGGACCGAGGCCGCCAGGTCGACGTGGCCGTAGACACCATCCTTCACCGGCGGCAGCGCCGCCTGCTCGGGCGCCAGTACCAGGTTCATGCCCCAGGACGAGGCCAGGCGGACATTGTCGATGCCGTGCGATTCATCGGAGGTGACGATGACCAGGGTGTCCTTGAGCACGCCCTGTTTCTCCAGGCCGCGCAGGAAATCGTCCATCGCGTCGTCCAGATAGCCCACCGCCGCCTGGCGCGCGGTCGGATACTTGGCCAGGTATTCCGGGGTCGCCGAATAGGGCTGGTGAGTGCCCACCGTCAGCAGGGTGAGCATCCATGGCTGCTTGTCCTTGCGCAGTTGCCCGACATAGTCCAGCGCGCCCTCGAAGAAGGCCTTGTCGTCCATGCCCCAGGCGAACTCCAGATAGGGCTTCTTCTTGAACCAGTCGCGGCCGAGGGTCTTGTCGAAGCCCATCGCCGGCATGACCTTGTCCTTGGCCATGAAGCGCAAGCCCGCGCCTTGCAGGAAGTGGGTGCTGAAGCCGTGCTGGCGCAACTGCGCGGGCAGGCACTCGGCGGCGCGCGCCGGATTGCCCAGCAGCTCGACGCCCTTGGGCGTGCCGTTGTCCAGCTTGCTGTAGTCGCCGCAGAGCATGGCGTAGAGGCCGCGGATGGTCTGGTGGCTGTGCACCACGTAATCCGGGGTGGTCATGGCGCGTTCGGCCCAGGCGCTGAGCTTGGGCATCATGGACTCTTCGTAGCTGCTGCTCAGCGCGGCGCGGTTGGTCGCCACGTAGGCGCCGGGGATGCCTTCCATGGTGATGATCAGGACGTTGCGCGCGCTGCCGGGGGCGGCCAGCAGTGGGCTGCCGCTGAGGTCGAGCTGGGTCAGGCCGGTGACGTCGGGCGGGGTGTTGGCCTGGTCGCCGGCCAGCCAGTCTTCCGCTGCCAGTTGGCCCTGCGCGGCCACGCCGGCCAGCAAGCGGTGCGGCAGGTTGAACTGCTTCCAAACGTCGGCATCGCTGGGGATCACGAACTGTAGGCCGAAGTGGCCGGCCAGCATGGCGACCGGCAAGGCATAGGCGTATCCCGGCAGGCGTCGTTCGCGACGGCGCCAGAGCAGCACGCAGGCAAGCATGCTGGTCGCCAGGGCGCCAGCCAGCCAGGGGTGGGCGATGCCGCCGCCCTGGGTGGAGTTGCCGACGAACTGTGGGTCGGCGAGGAAGTGCAGGTCGCTCGGATCGGGCATGCGGCCGACGGCGCTGATGAGTTCGGCGTTGCCGATGGTCATCAGCCCCCACAGCAGCATGGCGGGCAGGGCGACATAAAGACGGCGGTTATGCAGCAGCAGAACCAGCAGGCTGCCCATGGCGGCGTCCGACAGATAGCCGAACAGGGTGCTCCAGCCGAAGCAATAGCGGCTAACCAGGGGTATCAGCAGGAACAGGGTGGCGAGGAGGAGCAGGTTGCCACGGCTCTGCCACCAGCGAATGAGAGGATGCACAGGCACTCCGTTTTCGAGCATCGAGGTGCGGAGGGTATCCCACCTCTTCGGTGGAAATCGTCCGGGGTGTCATCATTCTGAAAGATGGATGTGCTTGTCCACCCTGCACAATCATAGTGCGGAAATTTCCGCCGGGCTGATGGGCCAGGTGTGTGCTGTCGGAACGTTGGAAGGTGCTGGTCGCGGCCAGATGGCGGGGCGCGTACGGGGCAGGCTCGGCGCTGATGATCGAGCCGGCGTTGTGCCGGGTGAGTCGGCAGCGCGGCACGCGGAAAAGCAGCAGGCGGGATTGGCCGCCTATCAAAGCGAGAAGCCCCTGGGGCCTTAGGGTCTCAGGGGCTTTGAGCGTCAGTGTATGCGGGGCGGTTTCACGCCTTGGTATTGATGATGGTGCCAACGCTGCCGGAGGTGGCCTTGGGTTGCTCCACTTCACCTGGCTTGCTGCCGTCATGGTCGCCATCGCTGTCGACGGTGCTGGCTTGAGCCTGTTGCGTCTTGACCTGGGTGGGAAGGTGCAGGTTTACGGGGGTCGAACTGCCAATTGCCGATGTCATGCTGATTCCCTCGGAGGGCGCGGTTGTGGAATCCAGGCCATCGGCTGATTGGGCAGGATGATTAAGGCGGAATCTGCAATTGGCTTTATCCGTTTCTGCAAATATGCGCCGGTGGGGATCGGCTCGCCATGGGCGGCGTCAGGAGCGGCGGCTTTTCGAGAACGCAGACAACAAAAAACCGGCACTAGGGCCGGTTCTTTGTGAGCTTCAGGTCGTTTCGCACCACCTGAAACTGGAAGGTGGTGCCCAGGGACGGAATCGAACCGCCGACACGGGGATTTTCAATCCCCTGCTCTACCAACTGAGCTACCTGGGCAACGTGGCGCGCATTAAAAGGGTTTTCCGAAGGGGTGTCAAGCGCGTCGCGAAAAAAATTTTCAGTTAATACCGAAGCTTACGCGCTGGGCGGGACGTAACCCTCGGCCTGGGCGTATTCCTCGCCGGAGAGGAACTTGTCCATCTCCTCCTGGAGGAACTTGCGGTCCTCGGCGTTCATCATGTTCAGGCGACGCTCGTTGATCAGCATGGTCTGGTGCTTCTGCCATTCGTCCCAGGCCTTCTTCGACACCTGCTCGTAGATGTCCTGGCCCTTGGCGCCGGGGTAGGGCGGGCGATCGAGGCCGGGCAGCTCTTCTTTGTACTTGCGGCACATCACCAGTCGGGTCATGACATCTCTCCTGCATTCAAAGCGTCGGCTGCCCGTTTCAGCAGCTTTTTAACCGGGGCGGCAAGGCCGAGCCGCGGCGGGGTGGCGAGGTTATACCAGAGCCAGTCGCCCTCGGCCACGGCGCTGGGCGCGTCCTCGACGCGCACCAGCCAGGGTTCGATGGCCAGTTGGAAATGGCTGAAGGTGTGGGTCAGGCCGGGCAGTTCGCGGCGCTGGCCCAGGCGCAGGGCGTGTTGTTCGGCGAGGGGCGCGAGGGCGGCCAGGTCGTCCAGTTCAGGGAAACTCCAGAGCCCACCCCAGAGGCCGGTCGACGGGCGGCGATAGAGCAGGATGGCGCCGTCGCGGTTGGCCAGGATCGGCATCAGGGTGCGCTTCTGCGGCAGTGCCTTGCGCGGCTTGGACACCGGGAAATCGCTCTCGCGACCAAGCAGGTGCGCACGGCAACCTTCGCGCAGCGGACACAGCAGGCAGCTCGGCTTGCTGCGGGTGCAGAGGGTGGCGCCCAGGTCCATCATCGCCTGGGTGTAGTGATTGACCCGCGCGTGGGGGGTGAAGCGCTCGGCCGCGTCCCAGAGTTGCCTGGCGATCTTCGGTTCGCCCGGATAGCCGTCGCAGGCCAGGTAGCGCGCCAGGACGCGCTTGACGTTGCCGTCGAGGATGGGCGCGCGCAGCCCCATGGCGATGCTGGCGATCGCGCCAGCGGTGGAGCGGCCGATGCCGGGCAGTTCGGCGAGCTGCTCGACGTCGCGGGGGAATTCTCCGCCGTGCTGTTCCACCACGCGCTTCGCCGTCTTGTGCAGGTTGCGCGCGCGGCTGTAGTAGCCCAGGCCGGTCCATAGATGCAGCACTTCGTCCTCGGCGGCGGCGGCCAGCGCCTGCACCGTGGGCAGGGCGTCCATGAAGCGGTCGTAGTAGCCCATCACGGTGCTGACCTGGGTCTGTTGCAGCATGATTTCCGACACCCACACCCGGTAGGGGGTGATGTCGCGCTGCCAGGGCAGGTCATGGCGGCCGTGGCGGTCGAACCAGTCGAGTACCGCCGAGTTGAAGCGTTCTGGAGTCATTTTTTCTTGAACAGGTTTTTCAGGGCGTCTTTGAGTTCGGGGCTGACTTTATCGCCGAGTTTCTCGTCGATCTTGTCGTTCAGGCGCTGGCCGGCCAGTTGCGCGGCGATCTGGCCGACACCGTCCTTGTCCAGGCGGCAGGCCTTGGCGCCGAGTTCCAGCGGGCCGCGGCAGCGCAGCGGCCATTCGATGCCGGCGTAGCGCTTGTTCACCTCGCAGGCGGGGTCGGGCATGTCGCTCTTGTCGCCTTCGATGATCACGCCGAGCCGATAATCCATGCCCAGCACGCGCAGGTCGAGGTCGCCGTTACCCTTGACCGTCAGCCCCGGGACGCTGGCCTTGAGATCGGGGTTGCTGGCCACGCCGTTGCGGAAGGTCAGGTTGCCTTGCAGTTCGCGGAAGGGCGTGTCCTTGCCGCCGTGCTCGGCGCTCAGGGTCTTGCGGTTGAGCGTGGCGATGCCGCGGCACAGTTGCTCTTCGAGGTTGGCGTTGAGCAGCACGCCCTTGCTGATGTCGAAGCGCGCGTTGCCGTTGAGGTTGTCGATCCAGGCCTTTTGACTGTTGCCCTGGGTGGTGAGGTCGGCATCCAGGTCGAGCAGGCCGGTGACCGGTGGCTTCTGCCCCTGGGCTTCGAGGATGCGCTCGATCGGCACGCCGGCGATGTGCTTCTGCGCGCTGAGCAGCGGGACGTCCTGGCGCACGTCGAGGCTGGCCTTGGCGTTGAAGCGGCCGTCATAGAGTTCGCCACGCATGTCGTCGAGGCTGAGTTGGCCGTTCTGCCCGTGCAGCTTGAGCACGGCATTCTCGATCGGCAGCTTGTCGAGGGTCAGTTGGCCGAGGTTCAGCGCGATATCCAGGTCGAGGCCGCGCAGGCGCGCCAACGGCAGCAAGGGCGTGTCGCTCCAGGCCTGTTGGGTCGGCGCGTTGGGTAGCGGCGAGTCGCCCTTGGTGGTGGCGCTGGCCAGGGTGGCATCGACCTCCGCCTTGCGGCTGCTGCTGGTCGCTTCGGCATCCTTGACGGCCTTGCCCGGCAGGTAGCGGTCGAGGTCCAGGCGATCACCGCTGAGCTGGACGCGCCAGGCCTGCTTGGCGATGTCGGCCAGGCCGAGGTTGCCGCTGAAGGTGCTGTCGTCGAGCTTGAGCTTGATATCGCCGAGGTTGACGCTGTTCAGCCCGCCATCCAGGCGCGCGGCCAGCTCCAGGCGGGTCAGGGTGTTGCTGTCGGCCATGGCTGGCAGGCTCTGGCCAATGCCGTCGAGGAAGTCACGCAGGTTGAACTGGGCGATGGACAGGCCGCCAGTGAATTTCGGCTCCTTGTCCAGGTCGCGCGCCTTGAGTTCGCCGAGGGCGCGCAGTTGGTTGATCGACAGTTTGAGGCCGGTCCATTCGGCGATCTGCGCGGCCTGGTCGAGCAGCAATTGGCCCTGGGCGGAGAAGGTCGCGGTCTTGCCCTGCAAGGGATCGCCGGCGAGTTCGCCGGAGAGCTTGGCGTCTTCCAGTTGGTAGCGCTTGAGGGCGCGATCGAAGCGCAGGCTGCCGGTCAGCTCGGTCTTGGCGCGAACCAGCGGTTGGTTGCTGCTCAGGTAGGCGCTGAGCTTGAAGGGGATGCTGCTGCTTTCGCGGATGGCCCCGGTGTTCAGGTCCAGGCCTTCGACGCCGTACTGCTTGCCGCTCTGCTCATCGCTGAAGTCGATGCGCGCGTTCTTCACATTGAGGCTGTCGATGTCCAGTTGCAGCGGTTGCGGGATGTCCCGCACCTGCGCTTTCGGCGCTTCGCCGGACGCGCCTTGCGGCGCCGTGGGCTGAGTGCCGGCGGCGCTTGCCTGCGCCGGCTTGCCGATGTTTTCCCAGTTGCCGGCGCCATTCTTGTCGCGGATGAGCGTCAGGGTCAGGCCTTCGACGCGGATGTCGCTCATCTGCACCTGCCGACGCAGCAGCGGCAGCACGCGTACCGACAGGCCGAGCAGTTGCAGGTCGGCGAAGGGTTTGTTCGGCGTGCTGGCGCTGGCCACGCTGGTGTCGTGCAGCTCCAGGCCCAGCCAGGGGAACAGGCTCCAGCCGATATCGCCCTTCAGGCCCAGTTCCAGATTGGCCTTGTCGCGGGCGAGCTGGCGGATTTCGTCCTTGTAGTCGTTGGGGTTGAAGAAGTGGGTGAGGATGAAGCCGGCGGCGACGACGAGTAACAGCAGGGCCAGGATGACGATGCCCAGGATTTTGCCGAACGCTTTCATGGACGGATCCTTGTTCTGGCGACGGGTGGAGTGGCGGAAGTATATCAACGTCGCCGCGCCAGCTCTCAGCAGGCGGCGGCGACCCGTTCGGCGATGGCCAGGCTGGCGGTCAGTCCGGGGGACTCGATGCCGAACAGGTTGATCAGGCCGGGCAGGCCGTGATCGTTGGCGGTTTGGATGACGAAGTCGGCAGCCGGTTCCCCGGGGCCGCTCAGTTTAGGGCGAATCCCGGCATAGCCCGGTTGCAGTCGGGTGGCGTCCAGCGTTGGCCAGTAGCGCTGGATGGCCTGGGCAAAGGCGCCGCGCAGCTGTTCGTCCACCTGGTAGTCGAGGTCGTCCAGATAGCGCACATCGGGGCCGAAGCGCAGTTGGCCGCCGAGGTCGAGGGTGGCGTGCACGCCGAGGCCGGCGGTGTTGGCTTCGGGCATCGGGTAGATCAGGTGGCTGAAGGGGGAGCGGCCGCTGTAGGTGAAGTAGCGACCCTGGCACAGGTGCAGCGCGGGCACCGCGCGCAGTCCCTCCGTCGCCATGGCCAGGCGCTGGGCGAACAGGCCCCCGGCGTTGATCACCTGCTGCGCCTTCAGCGTGAAGGGTTCGCCGACGCTGACGCCTTCGACGATCCAGCCGTCCGCCGTGGGTTGCAGGCGCTCGATGCGGGTTTCCAGCACCAGTTGCGCGCCCTGGTTTTCCGCGGCGCTCTGCAGCGATTGCAGGTAGCTGTGGCTGTCGATGATCCCGGTGCTCGGCGAGAACAGAGCGGCGACCCCGCGCAGCGCCGGCTCCAGGTCATGCAGTCGGCTGGCGTCGAGCGGCTGCAGGTCGTGCACGCCGCTGGCTTCTGCGTTGCGGGCCAGGGCGTCGAGCTTGGCGCGTTCGGCGTCCTCTACCGCGACCAGCAGCTTGCCGATGCGCCGGCAGGGCACGGCGTTGGCGGCACACCAGGCGTACAGGCGCTCGCGGCCTTCCAGGCACAGCTCGGCCTTCAGCGAGCCGGGCGGGTAGTAGAGGCCGGCATGGATGACTTCCGAGTTGCGGCTGGAGGTATGGCTGCCGATCAGGCGCTCTGCCTCCACCACTAGCACGCTGCGCTCCGGGCGCGCGAGCCGCGCGGCGCAGGCCAGGCCGAGCGCGCCGGCGCCAACGATCAACAGGTCGACGCCGTCCATCAGTTTTTCCAGCGACGGTTGGCGGAGGCAAGGGTGTGTAAGGTGCTGACTGCAGGCATGCGCGGTTTCCCTGGTACTGGTCGACCAGTCTAGCAAGCGGAGGCTTTGCTGGCGGTTTGATTCAAATCATTACCCACCGGGGTGGGAGGGCTACTTTTTACGGCGACGGCAAGCAAGCCGCCTTTCTTTTCGATAAAAGGAGGTGCTCCATGTCCCTGGTACGCTGGAATCCGTTTCGTGAAATCGAAGACTTTCTCAACAGCCAGTATCCACGCCAGCTCGGCAAGGGCTCAGGCGCTTCCCAGGAACTCATGACCATGAGTGACTGGGCACCGGCCGTGGATATCAGCGAAACGCCGCAGACCTATGTGATCAAGGCCGAACTGGCCGGCATCAAGCGCGAAGACATCAAGGTCAAGCTGGAAAACGGCATGCTCAGCCTGAGCGGCGAGCGCAAGTATGAGAAGGACGACAAAGACAGCAAGCAGCACCGCGTAGAGCGCTTCTACGGCAGCTTCTCGCGCAGCTTCAGCCTGCCGGAGGATGCCAACGAGGATCAGATCAAGGCCGATTACGCCGATGGGGTGCTGACGCTCACCGTGCCCAAGCGCGAAGGCAAGCCGGCGAGTACCCGGCACATCGAAATCGGCTAGTCAGTCGCCATTGGCAGTGGCATGGGGCTGGCTGCGGCGCGGCCCCATGTCGGCGCAGGACACCGTGCCGCGTGCGGCCATCAGCAATGCTCGTCGAGCGATAGGCCGGCGCGTTCCGCGCGTTGCCGAACCTCCGGTTGATCCGCCGGGATCGCCAGACGCAGGGGCTGCCCGGCCATGACCGCCATACGCTGCGCCTCGTCCAGCAGGCGCTGGCCGACACCGCGACCGCGCGTGAGCTTGCGCACGCACAGTCGCGAGAGCTGCCAGCCATCGGCCTTCCGTTCCACCCAGGCGGCACCGAGCAGGCGGTCGTTGAAGCGCCCGGCGAGCAATGTGCCGGCGTTCAGGCCGGCCTCCACCAGGGCTTCCACGTCAGTGAACGGGGCGAGCAGCCAGGTCGGTGCGTCGGCATAGATTTTCAGCAGGTCCTGGCGATCCTGGGCAGTGGCCTGGGCAAGGCTCTCGACGATCACGGGCATGGGGCATTCCTCGACAGTGGGGCGCTGCGCCGGGCCTGCTCGGGCTGGGCCGTGCGTCGGCGCTGGGCGTGCAAAGCGCTTCGCTCCGTTCGGGCGCGGCCTGGGGTTCCGCCGGGCTGCGAGGAGCGGGCGGATTCTACGGCGCGCGGCCATTCGTGGGCCAGCCCGCCGACCGCCGCCCATAGCCGCACAGCGCCTGCGGCGCCTATAATGCCGACCCCTCAATATTCAAGTGCAGTGTTAGCTGTGGAGCTGGTGATGGCCGAACGCAAGGCGACAGTCGCGCGCGACACCCTGGAAACCCAGATCAAGGTGTCCATCGACCTGGATGGAACGGGCAAGGCCCGCTTCGATACCGGGGTTCCCTTCCTCGAGCACATGATGGACCAGATCGCCCGCCACGGCCTGATCGACCTGGACATCGAGTGCAAGGGCGACTTGCACATCGACGACCACCATACCGTCGAAGACATCGGCATCACCCTCGGCCAGGCCTTCGCCAAGGCCATCGGCGACAAGAAAGGCATCCGCCGCTACGGCCATGCCTATGTGCCGCTGGACGAAGCGCTGTCGCGCGTGGTGATCGACTTCTCCGGCCGTCCCGGCCTGCAGATGCACGTGCCCTACACCCGCGCCAGCGTCGGCGGTTTCGATGTCGACCTGTTCATGGAATTCTTCCAGGGCTTCGTCAACCACGCCCAGGTGACCCTGCACATCGACAACCTGCGCGGGCACAACACCCACCACCAGATCGAGACCGTGTTCAAGGCCTTCGGCCGCGCGCTGCGCATGGCCATCGAGCTGGACGAACGCATGGCCGGGCAGATGCCGTCGACCAAGGGGTGCCTGTAATGCAGACGGTAGCCGTCATCGACTACGGCATGGGCAACCTGCACTCGGTGGCCAAGGCGCTGGAGCGCGTCGGCGCCGGCCGCGTGCTGGTGACCAGCGACGCCGCGGTGATCCGCGAGGCCGACCGGGTGGTCTTCCCCGGCGTCGGTGCGATCCGCGACTGCATGGCCGAGATCAAGCGCCTGGGCTTCGACAGCCTGGTCCGTGAAGTCAGCCAGGACCGTCCCTTCCTCGGCATCTGCGTTGGCATGCAAGCCCTGATGGAACACAGTGAGGAGAACGGCGGAGTCGATTGCATCGGCCTGTTCCCCGGCCAGGTGCGTTTCTTCGGCAAGGACCTGCACGAGGACGGCGAGCACCTCAAGGTGCCGCACATGGGCTGGAACCAGGTGCAGCAGAGCCTCGACCACCCGCTCTGGCACGAGATCCCGGACAACGCGCGTTTCTACTTCGTGCACAGCTACTACATCGAAGCGGGCAATCCGCGCCAGGTCGCCGGGCGCGGCCACTATGGCCGTGATTTCGCCGCCGCGCTGGCCGATGGCTCGCGCTTCGCCGTGCAGTTCCACCCGGAGAAGAGCCATACCCATGGCCTGCAGTTGCTGCAGAACTTCGCCGCCTGGGATGGCCGCTGGTAAGCGACATGGCGCGCAAGGACAAACCGGCAATCCTCGAACTCGATGGCGCCCAGCGGCAGATCGCGGCGCGGGCCATCCAGCGCTTCCTCGAGGATCGTTTCGAGCTTGACCTGGGCGGTTTCGAGGCCGAAGAAGTGCTGGATTTCTTCATGCGCGAGTTCGGCCCGCTGTTCTACAACAAGGCGATCTTCGATGTGCAGGCGCACCTGAAAGACAGGTTCGAGAGCATCGAAAGCGACTTGTGGGCGCTCGAGAAGAGCTGACCCGACCCTTTTCATTTTTTGATTCGAGCAGGTTCAACCGATGCTGATCATCCCCGCAATCGATCTGAAAGACGGCGCCTGTGTGCGCCTGCGCCAGGGCCTGATGGAAGACGCCACGGTGTTCTCCGACGACCCGGTGGCCATGGCCGCCAAATGGGTCGAGGGGGGCTGCCGCCGTCTGCACCTGGTGGACCTGAACGGCGCCTTCGAAGGTCAGCCGGTCAATGGTGAGGTGGTCACCGCCATCGCCAAGCGTTACCCGAACCTGCCGATCCAGATCGGCGGCGGTATCCGCTCGCTGGAGACCATCGAACACTACGTGCGCGCCGGCGTCAGCTACGTGATCATCGGCACCAAGGCTGTGAAGCAGCCGGAATTCGTCGGCGAAGCCTGCCGCGCCTTCCCCGGCAAGGTGATCGTCGGCCTGGACGCGAAGGACGGTTTCGTCGCCACCGACGGCTGGGCCGAAGTCAGTGAAGTGCAGGTCATCGACCTGGCCAAGCGCTTCGAAGCCGACGGCGTCTCCGCCATCGTCTACACCGACATTTCCAAGGACGGCATGATGCAGGGCTGCAACGTCGAAGCCACCGCCGCCCTGGCCAACGCCACGCGTATCCCGGTGATCGCCTCTGGCGGCATCCACAACCTCGGCGACATCCAGAAGCTGCTCGATGCCCGTACCCCGGGCATCGTTGGCGCCATCACCGGCCGGGCGATCTACGAGGGCACCCTCGACGTCGCCGAGGCCCAGGCGCTGTGCGACGCCTTCAAGGGCTGAATCGAACGTAGGGTGGGTTAGCCGCGCCGCGGCGTAACCCACCGATGAGGGCATCGGGTGACAAGGCGGCATGGGTATCGCTGCGCTCCACCCATCCTACGGAAGCAAAGACATGGCACTGGCTAAACGCATCATCCCCTGCCTCGACGTGGACAACGGCCGCGTGGTCAAGGGCGTCAAGTTCGAGAACATCCGCGACGCCGGCGACCCGGTGGAGATTGCCCGGCGCTACGACGAGCAGGGCGCCGACGAGATCACCTTCCTCGACATCACCGCCAGCGTCGATGGCCGCGACACCACCCTGCACACCGTCGAGCGCATGGCCAGCCAGGTGTTCATCCCGCTGACCGTGGGCGGTGGCGTGCGCACCGTGCAGGATATCCGCAACCTGCTCAATGCCGGCGCGGACAAGGTCTCGATCAATACCGCCGCGGTGTTCAATCCGGAGTTCGTCGGCGAGGCCGCCGCGCGCTTCGGATCGCAGTGCATCGTGGTCGCCATCGATGCGAAGAAGGTCTCCGCGCCCGGCGAGACGCCGCGCTGGGAAATCTTCACCCACGGCGGGCGCAAGCCCACCGGGCTCGATGCCGTGCTCTGGGCGAAGAAGATGGAAGAACTGGGCGCCGGCGAGATCCTGCTGACCAGCATGGACCAGGATGGCGTGAAGAGCGGCTACGACCTGGGCGTGACCCGCGCCATCAGTGAAGCGGTCTCGGTGCCGGTGATCGCTTCCGGCGGCGTCGGCAACCTCGAACACCTGGCCGCCGGCATCCTCGAAGGCAAGGCCGATGCGGTGCTGGCCGCGAGTATCTTCCACTTCGGCGAGTACAGCATCCCGGAAGCCAAGGCCTATCTGGCCAGCCGCGGTATCGTGGTGCGCTGAGCCAAGCTGCCACCTGGCATTTCGCAAGGCCCGGCCCGCATTCCTGTGGGTCGGGCCTTGTGCATTTCGGCGCGGGCCATGCCGCGCACATCGCTTCCGCTCCCCCTGCAACGCCGGCAGGCGCAAGCTGTGACGCGCTCCGAAAGATGCGGCTTCCCCTTTGCCGGCTTTTCTATAAGCTTTCGGCCTTCAGAAATTTCCCAGGAAGTAATTCGATGTTCAAACGCATTCTGCTGGCGTGGCTGGGGAGCGGCCTGCTGTTGGCCGGCATGGCGCGCGCGGAAGTGGGGCCCGACTACAGCATGGTTCTGCTGACCGAGAATTTCCCGCCCTACAACATGGCCATCAATGGCAAGAACTTCGCTCAGGAAGACAACATCGACGGCATCGCCGTGGATATCGTCCGCGAGATGTACAAGCGCGCGGGGATCAACTACAGCCTGACCCTGCGCTTCCCCTGGGATCGTATCTACAAGCTGGCGCTGGAAAAGCCGGACTACGGTGTGTTCGTCACTGCGCGCCTGCCGGACCGCGAGGCCTCCTTCAAATGGGTCGGCCCGATCGGCCCGGATGACTGGGTCCTGCTGGCGCGGAGCGACAGCAGCATCACGCTGAAAAGCCTGGACGAGGCCAAGCGCTACAAGGTCGGTGCCTACAAGGGCGACGCCATCGCCGACTACCTCACCCAGCACGGCTTCGAGCCGGTGGTGGCGCTGCGCGACCAGGAGAACGCCGGCAAGCTGCAGCAGGGCGACATCGACCTGTGGGCCAGTGGCGACCCGGCTGGCCGCTACCTGGCCAAGCAGGCTGGCGTCAGCGGCCTGAAGACTGTCCTGCGTTTCAACAGCGATCAGCTCTACCTGGCGCTGAACAAGGAGACGCCTGACGAGGTGGTGCAGAAGCTGCAGGCCGCGCTGGACAAGATGCGCGCCGAAGGTTTCGTCGACGACGTGATCAAAAGCTATCTGTGATTCGCCGGCGTCGCTCCGAGGGGGGAGCGGCGCTGCGCTGTTTCACCGGCCGCGGCCGGGGAAGTGCCAAGGAAGGCGAACGTGACGGATGTCCGTTCTTTTCGCACGGATGCCGCTAGCCATAACGATAACCAAGCGAGCGGTATGACCATGCTGAAACTGAAGACCCGCGGCCTGATGCTGGGCCTGCTGTTGGGGGCTGCAACGGCCCGCGCCGAGGTGCCCGCCGATTACAAGGTGGTGCTTCTCACGGAGAACTTCCCGCCGTTCAACATGGCGGTGGACGACAAGAATTTCGCCCGCGACGAAGGCATCGATGGCATCAGCGCGGATATCGTCCGCGAGATGTTCAAGCGTGCCGGCATCGGCTACACCCTGAGCCTGCGCTTCCCCTGGGACCGCCTGTACAAGTTGACCCAGGACAACGCCGACTATGGGCTGTTCTCCACCACCTACACCGCCGAGCGGGCGCCCTTGTTCAAATGGGTCGGGCCGCTGGGCAAGACCGGTTGGGTGGTGTTGGCCGCGCCGGGCAGCAAGATCAGCCTCAAGGACATCAAGGAAGCCGGCAAGTACAAAGTCGGTGCCTACCAGAACAACGCGGTGAGCCAGGAGCTGGCCAAGCAGAACGTTCCGGTGATCAACGCCTTGAGCGATCAGCAGAATGTGAAGAAGCTGATGAGCGGCGAGATCGACCTTTGGGTGACCGACGATCCGGCAGGGCGCTTCGTCGCCAAGCAGGAGGGCGTGACGGGGTTGCAGACCGTGCTGCGCTTCAATGAGGCGCAACTCTTCCTGGCCCTGAACAAGGACACCCCCGACGAGGTGGTGGCGCGCTTGCAGAAGGCTCTCGATCAGCTGCGTGCGGAAGGTTTCGTCGAACAGGCGACCAAGAACTACCTCTGAGGCGGGGCATCGGCGGCTGACGCCCGCGTGCCGCTGCCGCCCTCGATTCGGCGCAAGGCCGCTCAGCGATAGACGCCGTTCTTGCCATGCGCCGCCATGGCGCGGTTGCCGCGCTCGGCGATCAGCAGGGTCGGCTCCACCAGTTCTATTCCCGCCGCTCGCAGTTTCGGCAGCTCGCGCGCCAGCACCCTGAGGGTGGCCGGCCGCGGGTGGCCGATCAGCAGCGCCGAGCCCTGCTTGCGCGCCAGGGCGATGCCGGTCTGCAATTGGCGGGCGATGGACGCTTCGTCCGGCTGGTCATCCAGGAACACATCCCGCGACAGGCTGGCCAGGCCGTGCTGCTGCGCCGCGGCGGCGGCCACGGTGGCGGCGCTGGTGCGGCTGTCGAGGAAGAACAGGTGACGCTCCTGCAGGGTAGCCATGAGCAGGTCCATGCCGGCGCGGTCGGCGGTCATGCGGCTGCCTTCGTGGTTGTTCACGCCCTGCACATAGGGCACCGCGGCGAGGGCGGCATCGAGTCGCCGGGAGAGTTCCGCCGCCGGGAGTTCCGGGCTCCAGGCGAAGGGGCCGCCGGCCGGGTCCATGGGCAGGTGCAGAAGCAGGGTGCGCCCGCGCTGGTGCGCTTCACGAGCCAGCTCGGCAGCGTGCGGGGTGTCCGGCATGATCGCCATGGCCACGCCGGGCGGCAGCTCGAACACCTGGCGGTCGCGCTCGAGGCTCTGCCCGAGATCGTCGATCACCACGCTGAGCAGCGGGTGCCGAGGCTCGGGCGCCTCGGCGGACAGCGCCTGTGCCTGGCCGAACAGCGCCGCCAGGCACAGGCCGAACAGCAGCCCGGCCCGGCGCATCGATCAATTGCTGCCGCGGCTGACGCTGAGTCCTTTCAGCAGGCTGAGGGCTTGGCTGAGCTGGAAGTCGGAGTCCTGCGGCTGCGCCTGGTTCTCCGGCGCCTTGCCGGGCACGGTCGGACGATCCTTGCCGCCGTTGCCGTTGGCCAGGTGGCCCTGCAGGTCGGCTTCCTTGAAGCCTTCGAAGTCGCTCTGCTCGCGGGTCACCTTGGCGCGTTCGACGACGATGTCCGGAACGATGCCCTGGGCCTGGATGGAGCGGCCGTTGGGGGTGTAGTAGAGCGCGGTGGTCAGCTTCAGCGCGCGGTCATTGTTCAGCGGCAGTACGGTCTGTACCGAGCCTTTGCCGAAGCTGTCGGTGCCCATGATGATGGCGCGCTTGTGATCCTGCAGGGCGCCGGAGACGATTTCCGCCGCCGATGCGGTGCCGCCGTTGATCAGCACCACCACCGGTACGCCTTCGCTGGGGTCGGCCGGATCGGCGGAGAAGCGCAGTTCGGAGTTGGGGATGCGGCCCTTGGTGTAGACGATCAGGCCCTTGGTGAGGAAGGCGTCGGCCACTTCCACCGCCGACTGCAGCACGCCGCCGGGGTTGTTGCGCAGGTCGAGGACCAGGCCCTTGAGCCGGCCTTTGTTGTCCTTCTTCAGTTGCGCCAGCGCCTTCACCACTTCCTCGCCGCTGTTGACCTGGAACTGGGTGATGCGCAGGTAGCCGTAGCCGGATTCGAGCAGTTGGCTCTTGACGCTCTTGACCTTGATGATGGCGCGCTTGAGGTGCACGTCGAACGGCTTGCCGCCGCCGCGCACGATGGTCAGGGTGATCGGCGAGCCGGGCTTGCCGCGCATGCTGTCGACCGCCGCGTTCATCGACTGGCCCTTGGTCGGCTTGCCGTCGATCTGCACGATCAGGTCGCCCGGCTGGATGCCGGCATTGGCCGCGGGCGTGTCGTCGATGGGCGAGACCACCTTGATGAAGCCTTCTTCGGTGCCGACTTCGATGCCCAGGCCGCCGAACTCGCCGCTGGTGCTCTCCTGCAGCTCGGCGAACTCCTCCGGCCCCAGGTAGGCGGAGTGCGGGTCGAGGTTGCTGAGCATGCCCTTGATGGCGTTTTCCAGCAGGGTCTTGTCGTCCACCGGTTCGACATACGCCGCCTTCACCCGATCAAGCACCTCGGCGAAGGTGCGCAGCTCGTCGAGCGGCAGCGGCGCCTCCTTGCCGTTGGCCACGGCCGGCGCTGCCGGAGCGGCCGGCGGCCTGGGCCGCTCCGACGCCGAGCAGCAAGGCCAAGGTGATGAGACGGAAGCGATGCGACATGTTTGGCTCCTAAGGCGTGTCCGCGGCTTATCCCTGCGTGCGGCACCAGATAGAGGGGTCCGTCGGGCGGCCCTGATGACGGATGGCGAAATACACCGCCGGAGTATTCTGTCCACCGCTGGCGCCGACCGTGGCGATGGGATCGCCCGCTTTGACCGTATCGCCGGCGTCTTTCAGAAGACTTTGATTATGACCATAAAGGCTCAGGTATCCACCACCGTGGTCGAGGATAACCAGTAGCCCGGCGCCGCGCAGCCAGTCGGCGAACACCACCCGGCCACCGTGCACGGCGCGTACCGTGCTGCCGGCGGATGCGCCGATCAGCACGCCGTCCCAGGTGGCTCGCGGGTCGTCGCCGCGCGGGCTGCCGAAGCGCGCCAGGACACGCCCGTTGACCGGCCAGGGCAGCTTGCCTCGGGCTGCGTCGAAGGCGCCGCCGAAGCCGGCGCCGCTGGAAACCAGGGGGCCGCTGTAGTCCGCGTGCTTGCTCGGGGCTTTTTCCGGAGCTTGGCCGCGGCTGGCCAGTTCGCGTTCGCGGCGGGCGCGTTCGCGCTCCTCGGCGAGGGCACGCTGGCGGGCTTCTTCAGCCTCGCGGGCCTGGCGCGCCAGGGTTTCTTCGATGGTCTTCAGAACCTTGTTCAGCTCCGCCTGGTTCTGCTCGCGGTCCTTGAGCTTCTTGTCGCCGCTGCTGTAGTCGTTGTTCAGCTTGGCCAGGGCCTCCTGGCGCTGCTTGCGGGCTTCGGCCAGCGCCTGGCGACGGGCTTCCAGGGCGTTCTGCTGTTCCAGCTGCTGGCTCTTCTGGGAACTGATGTCCTGCTCGACGTTATCCAACTGGCGCAGGGTCTCGTTGAAGGTGTTGAGCTGTTCGAGACGGGCGCGGTTGATGTAGTCGTAGTAGGTGAGGGTGCGGCTGAATTTCTCCGGGTGCTCCTGGTTGAGCAGCAGCTTGAGGTATTCCTGACGGCCACTCTGGTACGCGGCCCGCGCCTGGATGGCGATCAGTCGCTGCTGCTCAAGGCGTGCGCCCTGGAGTTTTTTTTTCTCTTCGTCGAGTCGCTGCAGTTCCTTTTCGCTCTTCTCCAGCTCGTCCTGCAGGGCCTTGACCTGTTTCTCCAGGTCGCCCATCTGGGTCTCGGTGGACTTGAGCTGCTTCTGCACCCCGGATTTCTCTTCCTGGATGCTGCTGAGGGTCTTTTTCAGCTCGGCGATGTCTTTTTGCGTCTGCTCGATCTGCCGCTGGGTGTCGGCGCGATCGTCGGCGACGGCCGCCAGCGGGCTCAGCAGGCAGATCAGCAGCAGGGAGGAGAGGGCGCGATGCATGGGGTGACGGGCACCTGGAACCGGAATCGGCCTAGTATGCATAAAAAATTGGTTACAAGCTGCAAGCCGCGCGCGGCAAGTGAAAAGCGTCACGGCCGCGGAGGGCCGGCTTGCAGCTCGTAGCGGCTCACTCCAGGGTGACGATGGAGCGGCCGGTCATTTCCGCCGGCACCGGCAGGCCCATCAGCGTCAGCAGGGTCGGCGCCACATCGGCGAGGACGCCGCCTTCGCGGACGCTCAGTTTGCGCTTGCCGACATAGATGAAGGGCACCGGCTCGCAGGTGTGCGCGGTGTGCGCCTGGCCGGTGGCTTCATCTTCCATTTGCTCGACGTTGCCGTGGTCGGCGGTGATCAGGGCCTCGCCGCCAACCTTGTCCAGTGCGGCGACGATACGGCCGACGCAGGTATCCAGGCATTCCACGGCCTTGACCGCGGCCTCGAACACGCCGGTGTGGCCGACCATGTCGCCGTTGGCGTAGTTGACCACGATGACGTCGTAGCGCTGCTGTTCGATGGCATCGACGATCTTGTCGGTGACTTCCGGCGCGCTCATTTCCGGCTGCAGGTCATAGGTGGCGACCTGCGGCGAGGGAATGAGGATGCGCTCTTCGCCCTCGAACGGCTCTTCGCGGCCGCCGGAGAAGAAGAAGGTGACGTGGGCGTATTTCTCGGTTTCGGCGATGCGCAACTGGGTCTTGCCATTCTTCGCCAGGTATTCGCCGAGGACGTTGTCCAGCGACTCCGGCTTGAAGGCGCTGGGCGCCGGAATGCTCGCCGCGTACTGGGTGAGCATCACGTAGTCGGCCAGGTGCAGCTCGCGCTGGCGCGGGAACTCCTTGAAGCCCGGCTCGACGAAGGCGCGCGACAGTTCGCGGGCGCGGTCGGCGCGGAAGTTCATGAACACCACGGCGTCGCCGTCTTCCACCTTGACCGCCGCGCCGATGCGCGTGGCCTTGACGAACTCATCGCTCTCGCCGCGCTCGTAGGCAGCGTTCAGGCCGGCGACGGCGCTCTCGGCGCTGAACTCGGCCTGGCCTTCGCTGATCAGGTTGTAGGCGGCTTCGACGCGATCCCAGCGGTTGTCGCGGTCCATGGCGTAGTAACGGCCGATCAGGCTGGCGATGCGGCCCTTGCCGAGACGGGCGAAGGTCGCGTCGAGCAGTGCGATCGAGGGTTCGGCGCTCTTCGGCGGGGTGTCGCGGCCGTCGAGGAAGGCATGCAGGTAGATCTTTTCCGCGCCGCGGCGGGCGGCCAGTTCGGCCATGGCGACCAGGTGGTCCTGGTGGCTGTGCACGCCGCCGTCGGAGAGCAGGCCGAGGATGTGCACGGCCTTGCCGGCGCCCACTGCCTTGTCCACCGCGCCGACCAGCACCGGGTTGGCGAAGAACTCGCCATCGCGGATGGCCTTGGTTACGCGGGTGAAGTCCTGGTACACGACACGGCCGGCGCCGAGGTTCATGTGACCGACCTCGGAGTTGCCCATCTGCCCGTCAGGCAGGCCGACATCCATGCCCGAACCGGAGATCAGGCCGTGCGGCTGGCTCGCCAGCAGGCGGTCGAGGTTCGGCTTCTTCGCCGCGTAGATCGCGTTGTACTCGGGGCTGTCGCTATGGCCGAAGCCGTCCAGGATGATCAGGACCAGGGGTTTGGGCGATGCAGTCATAGGTGCGGCTCTTTCCAAAACGGGGGTCAGAAAATGCCCGGCAGTTTACCGGTTGGGGCCGACCGGCGCCACGATCCGCAGGGTTCAGCCGTCAGGAGGGCGCGTGTATACTGGCCGGCATTTTTACCTGTGGATGCCCTGCGCCATGCCTTCGTTCCTCCCCCGTCTGATCGAATTCGCTACCCATCACTATCTGCTGGTCGGCGCTCTGGTTGTGCTCCTGGTCCTGCTCGCCCTGCACGAGCTGCGTCGCAGCGGCCGCGCCCTGTCCACCCGCGAGCTGACCGCCCTGGTCAACGGCGAGCAGGCAGTGGTGCTGGACATCCGTCCGAGCAAGGAGTTTTCCGGCGGCCACATCGTCGGTGCGCTGAACATCCCGGCCGACAAACTGGCCAGCCGCATGAGCGAGCTGGAAAAGCACAAGGCCAAGACCATCATCGTCGTCGATGCCATGGGGCAACATGCCGGCACCTGGTGCGGCGTCCTACAGAAGGCCGGTTTCACCGCCGCCAAGCTGTCCGGTGGCATCGGCAGTTGGCGTGGCGACAATCTGCCGTTGGTGAAGTGAAATGCAGGCGGTTCTGATATACACCACCGCCTGGTGCCCCTACTGTACCCGCGCCAAGGCGCTGCTGGAGAAGAAGGGTGTCGTCTACGAGGAAATCCCGGTGGACGGCAACGCCGACCTGCGCGCCGAGATGACCCGCAAGGCTGGCCGCACATCGGTACCGCAAATCTGGATTGGCAGCACCCACGTCGGCGGCTGTGACGATCTCTACGCGCTGGAACGCGCGGGTAAGCTGGACGCGCTGCTGTCGGCGTGATCCCTTTCTGCAAAACGAGCCACAAGAAGGTCCTGAAATGACTGAGCAAGTTAGCAACGGCGCCGCCGAGCAAGACAATTCCCCGCAGTTCTCCCTGCAGCGCATCTATGTGCGCGACCTGTCCTTCGAGGCGCCGAAGGCACCGGAAATCTTCCGTCAGGAATGGCAACCGGCGATCAGCATGGATCTGAACACTCGCCAGAAGCAGCTCGATGGCGACTTCTACGAAGTGGTGCTGACCGTCTCGGTCACCGTGAAGAACAAGGAAGAGACTGCCTTCATCGTCGAAGTGCAGCAGGCCGGCATCTTCCTGATCAAGGGCCTGGATGCCTCCAGCATGAGCCACACCCTCGGTGCCTTCTGCCCGAACATCCTCTTCCCCTATGCCCGCGAAACCCTGGACAGCCTGGTGGTGCGCGGTTCCTTCCCGGCGCTGATGCTCTCGCCGGTGAACTTCGACGCCCTGTACGCCCAGGAAATCGCCCGTCTGCAAGCGTCCGGCGAGATCCCCTCGGTTCAGTAAGGCCCGCTCTATCAAGGAAAAGGCGCCCTCGGGCGCCTTTTCTTTTGCCTGGGTTTTTTCGCTGTTCAGACATGGATCGACGGGCCGCAAGCCCCGAAGGCTCAGCCGCGCAGCGATTCATCCACAGCCATTCCCGGGACTTGCCCAGGTGGACTGTGCAGGGCGGTGCCGGTGGAGCGCCCATGGCGAGGCGACAGGTGCATGCCCCGCGGACGTGCAACTTTGGTGCATGTGCACTAGCAGGGCGCCAGCCCCGCTGCCTCGATGCTGGCGCTCGTGCCGTCGCTGGCGGCTCGGTCGCCGGCGGCTGCCCCGCCTGGGGATGGCGGAGAGCCCCGTCATTCCTGGCTTACAGACTGTTCCTTGGGATTCTTGCATAAGAATTTCCCGGCACTCACAGAATTGGCACAGCCTCTGCAGTAGCTCAGGTAACCAAGTTTCGGGGGCCTCGGTACAGGCAGGCTGGGGAATCCCCTCTTTTACACAAGGCGCTCCGCCCTCCCCGACAGGGCGGATGACGCAAACGGTTCGGGGGTCCTGGTACAGGCAGGCCGGGAAATCCCCCTTTTTATGCCAGGAGGTTCGCCTTGCGGCCTCCTCTCCCTTTCGGGGGCCTCGGTACAGGCAGGCCGGGGAATCCCCTTCTTTATCCAGCGGGCGGCGGCTTACGCGCCGTCGCCGCCGCTAGCGCGGCTTCGCAAGGATCCGCAGCCGCCATTCTCCTTGCTCTTCCGTGCTGTCCCACTCGCCCTGCAACGGGCGGGTGGACAACAGGGTTATCCACAACGACGAACCCCTTGGCTCAACACGCCAGCGCAGCGGCTGGCCGGCAAGGCGAAACTGTCCTTCGCGGGTCTCGCCATTGGCGTCCACGACGATGGCCAGGGCGCCCTCCAACTGCCCGGCGCGTACCGGCGCCGGCTGGTCGAAGCGCAGCAGCAGCGCCTCGCCTTGCGCCTCGGCGCCAAGCAGGTGCGGCGCCGTCGGGACGGGAGCGAGCAGGCGGCCGAGCATCAGCCCGAGCATCAACCCCGCAGTCACCAGCGACAGCATCACCCGCAGCCAGGGGCGGGGCCGCACATCCCCAGCCACGGGGGTAGAATGCCGGCCGTCCTCAGGTTCGGAGCCTTGCATGTTCCACGTCATTCTCTTCCAGCCGGAAATTCCACCGAATACCGGCAACATTATCAGGCTGTGCGCCAATGCGGGCTGCAGCCTGCACCTGATCGAACCCTTGGGCTTCGAGCTGGATGACAAGCGCTTGCGCCGCGCCGGCCTCGACTACCACGAGTACGCCCCGGTGAAGCGCTACGCCAGCCTCGAAGCGTGCCTGGAGAGCCTTGGTCATCCGCGCCTGTTCGCTTTCACCACCAAGGGGTCGCACGGCTTCCACGAGGTCGCCTACCAGCGTGGCGATGCCTTCCTGTTCGGTCCGGAGAGCCGTGGCCTGCCCGATGAGGTGCGCAACGCCTTGCCGCCGGAGCAGCGCCTGCGCCTGCCGATGCGCCCGGGATGCCGCAGCCTGAACCTGTCCAATACGGTGGCGGTGACGGTCTACGAAGCCTGGCGCCAACTCGGCTTCGCCATGGACTGAGCGCGTCCTGGCGAGAAAATGATCATCCGCGCGCAGGCCCGACTCCGCCTGTGGCGCAGCCATCGTTCCAAAGCTTATCCACAGGCTGGCGCACAGTGATTGTGTGCAAGCCGGCAGGCCTTGCACAGAAACTCGCCAAGGTCGCGGGGCACGCGCTGCGCGGGCGCTGGCGCGATTCTTCAGCATGCTGTGCACAGGTTTGTCCACAGCTTCTGGGGGCAATGTTGCACTGGTCTGACAGCTCTCTCGCCGAGCCACTGGCGTGCCTGTGCCCGCCCATGGGCGGATGAAGCGTTCACCCCGGGCGTGGCTGGCGGCGACATGAAAAAGGGGCCCGCAGGCCCCTTCGATTGCTCCAGATGGCGCTTCAGTCGTCGCCTTCGTCGTCCGGGCCGTCGATCTTCATGCCCAGTTCCTTGATCTTGCGCGTCAGGGTGTTGCGTCCCCAGCCCAACAGTACCGCGGCATCGCGGCGGCGCCCGGCGGTGTGCTTGAGGGCAGTCTCGATCATGATCCGCTCGAAGGCCGGCACAGCGGTGTCCAGCAGGCTCGATTGGCCGCGCCCGAGGGCCTGGTCGGCCCAATGGCGCAGGGCCTGTTCCCAGTTCGCCGCCGGCACGCTGTCCTGCGGTTGGGTGAGCAGTTCCGGCGGCAGGTCGTCGATGTGCACTTCGCGGCCGGAGGCCATCACGGTGATCCAGCGGCAGGTGTTCTCCAACTGGCGAACGTTGCCTGGCCAGCCGAGGTTCTTCAGGTAGTCCTCGGTTTCCGGCTTGAGCAGCTTGGGTTCCACCGCCAGCTCTTGGGCGGCGCGGGCGAGGAAGTGGCGGGCCAGCGCGGGAATGTCTTCGCGGCGGTCGGCCAGGCGCGGGATGTGGATGCGGATCACGTTCAGGCGGTGGAACAAGTCCTCGCGGAACTTGCCCTCGCGCACCAGGTTCTCCAGGTTCTGGTGGGTCGCGGCGATGATGCGCACGTCGACCTTCACCGGGGTGTGCCCGCCGACCCGGTAGAACTCGCCGTCGGCCAGCACCCGCAGCAGGCGGGTCTGGGTGTCGGCCGGCATGTCGCCGATCTCGTCGAGGAACAGGGTGCCGCCGTCGGCCTGCTCGAAGCGCCCGCGGCGCTGGTTGGCGGCGCCGGTGAAGGCGCCTTTCTCATGGCCGAACAGCTCGGACTCCATCAGGTCCTTCGGGATCGCCGCCATGTTCAGCGCGATGAACGGCTCGCTGGCGCGCGGGCTGTGGCGGTGCAGGGCGTGGGCCACCAGCTCCTTGCCGGTGCCGGATTCGCCATTGATCAGTACCGTGATGTTGGAGTGGCTGAGGCGACCGATGGCGCGGAACACCTCCTGCATGGCCGGCGCTTCGCCGATGATCTCCGGGGTGCGTGCCTGGTTCGCTGGCACCTCCAGGCCTTGTTGCTCCTGGGCGTGCTGGTTGGCGCGCTTGACCAGGGATACCGCCTCGTCGACGTCGAACGGCTTGGGCAGGTACTCGAAGGCGCCGCCCTGGTAGGACGCCACCGCGCTGTCCAGGTCGGAATGCGCGGTCATGATGATCACCGGCAGGCGCGGGTGCAGTTCGCGGATCTGCGCCAGCAGGTCGAGGCCGCTGGCGCCGGGCATGCGGATGTCGGAGATGATCACGTCCGGCTGTTGCCGGGACAGCCGGCTGAGGACGCTGTCGGCGTTCTCGAAGCTGACGGTGGTCATGCCTTCCTGTTGCAGGGCTTTTTCCAGTACCCAGCGGATGGAGCGGTCGTCGTCGACGATCCAGACAGTCTCTGAACGGCTCATGGGTCAATGCACTCCTTGTTCCAGGGGCAGGAACAGACTGAACACGGTATGCCCGGGATGGCTCTCGCATTCGATCAAGCCCTGGTGCTGGCTGATGATGTTCTGGGCAATGGCCAGCCCCAGCCCGGTACCGTCCGGGCGGCCGCTGACCATGGGATAGAAGATGGTTTCCTGCAGCTCGGCGGGAATGCCCGGGCCGTTGTCGATGATCTCCACCTTGCACACCAGGCGGTGGCGGGTGTGGCCGATGGTGAACTGGCGCAGGGTGCGCGAGCGCAGGGTGATGCGGCCCAGGCGCAGCTCGTTCTGCGAGGTGATGGCCTGCATGGCGTTGCGCACGATGTTGAGCACCGCCTGGATCATCTGTTCGCGGTCGAGCATCAGGTCGGGGATGCTCGGATCGTAGTCTCGGATCAGCGGGATGCTGCCCTGGGTTTCCGCGGTCACCAGGCTGCAGACGTGCTCCAGCACCTCGTGGATGTTGGTGATCGACAGTGACGGCAGCTTGTTCGAGCCGAGCATGCGATCCACCAGGTTACGCAGGCGGTCGGCCTCTTCGATGATGACGTTGGTGTAGTCCTTCAGCGCCTCGTCCGGCAGTTCGCGGGAGAGCAGCTGGGCCGCGCCGCGGATGCCGCCGAGCGGGTTCTTGATTTCATGGGCGAGGCCGCGCACCAGCAGCTTGGTGGTTTCCTGCTTGGAGAGCTGGGCCTCTTCCTTGGTGATGCGCATCAGTCGGTCGCGTGGGTGCACTTCCAGCAGCAACAGGGTTTCCTGGCGGCTGAGGATGGGCGTCACCGCGTAGTCCACGGTGATCGACTGGCCGGTGAGCGAGGTCAGGGTCGCTTCGCGTTTGGTGAACGGATGCGCTTCCTCGACGGCCTGGCGCAGCGACTGCAGCGCTTCCTGCGATTCGGTGAAGAGTTCGCTGATGAATTGGCCGTGACTGCGTTGCCCGCTGACCGCCAGGAGCATTTCGGCCGCCGGGTTCATGTACTCCAGGCGCAATTCCGCGTTGAGCAGGATTACCGCCGTGGTGAGATTGTCGAGAAGCAATCTGAGCTGGGATTCTGTAGGCATGGCGGGCAGACGTTCCAAGGTTGGGCAGGAAAATGCAAAAAGCAAACCAAGCCCCGAAAAGACGCGCTGGGTAGCGCAAGGCGCCGGAATATGGCGCTTGGAGAGGTGCCGGCGGGGTGCCGGCATGACCCTAAATGGGGAGAGTATAGAAATTGGTGCGCGAATACGCACCGATATGGTGCGTGTCGCCTTGTAGGCGGACTGGAAGGAGCTTGTAGGGCGTTTCTAGGGGTGTGACGCCACCACCGGCTGTTCCTCGCTGTCGTTGTCGGCGACCGAGACGCGCTTCAGGTGGAAGGGCTGGTTGGGTGTCTGTTCCAGCGTCTGGCCGCGTTGGTCGAGGATTTCCACCGACAGCTGGTGGGTGCCGCGATCGAGGTTGTGCAGGGGGAACACCGGGCTGCGTCCCGGCTCGCCGACCGCCACGCCATCGAGCATCAGGCGGTAGCTGTGGCCGGGGAGCAGCGTGGGATCGCTGGAGACGGTGACGATCAGCTCGCCGTCGTTGGCGCGGATGGTCGCGTCGGGCTCCGGAACCAGGATGCGCAGCACCTGGTAGGCCGGCGGTTCGGGCGGTTGGGCCGGCGCCATGGGAGCATAGAGCGGACCGGGCATCTTCGGCATGGCATTGGCCGGGGTGAGGTTCAGCCGCTGCGCATTGCTGCGCCTGGGCTGGTCGGTGAAGACCCGGTTACCGTCCTTGTCGAGGTAGGTGTAGACCTCGGCGTTGACGCCGAGGCTGAGCAGCAGAAGCAGGCCCAACAGCGCTCTGGCCATGATCAGCCCCCTGCCTTGGGGCGCGCCGGGCTGTTGGTGCTGATGCGCTGGATAGTGAAGTTCACCGGGGCGCTGGATTGCAGGACGCGATCGCCGCGCAGCACTTCCACCTGCAAGCTGTGGTCGCCACGGTCGATGTTTTCCAGGGTGAAGTGGGTGGAATTGCTCGGCGCGCCGTAGGGCTGGCCGTCCAGGCGCAGGCGCAGGCTGTTTTCGGGCGCCAGCGCCGGTTGAATGATCACCTCGATGTCGAAGGTGCCGTTGTTGGCGCGCAGGGCCTCCGCGTCCGGCAGGTTACCGATGGCCAGGATGGCGTAGGGCGCCTGGGCTGCCGTGCTGTTGCCATTGGCCGTGCCGGGGGTGCTGCTCGCGGGTTTCGGCGCGCCCACGGTGACCGTCGGCGGTAGCTCGATCGGCTTGGCATCGACGCCGGTGGGCGGTTGGTTGGTGAATACCGTCTTGCCGTTGGCGTCGGTGTATTTATAGATCTGGGCGCTGGCCGGAACGGCCAGGGCGAGCAGCAGGCAGAGGACTGGCACGCGCATGCGCGATCTCCCGGTGAGCGATGGGCTAAGCCTTGCACTGCCGCTGACGGGTGGCAAGTGAGAAACCGCGTTGGCTGGCGTCTTTGCGCGGAAGTTATCAGTGCCTGGAGATTGGCCTGGATCAAACTTTCGCGGCGATGGCCGCTTTTCGTCGCCGCGCAATCGAAAAGTCTCTGACAAATATCAACGGCCGGCGCCGGCGACTGTCGTGAGATAGGCACATGCAATTGAGGGCGCGCTCGTCTGCCGGGCCGCGTTGAGTGAAGCGAGTGTCTATTCCGGTACCTGTCTACCTTACCGCCATGCCGCTGCCGGCGCCCGCCTGGGCTATGGCGGGCGGCGATGGCTGGAGGCCGCGGCGATGAGCGTGTTGCTGGCGCTGGCGATCGCCCTGTTGTTGGCGGTGTTGCCACGGCTGCTGCCGACGCCGGCCACCTATGTGCTTGCAGCGGTGCCGGCCGAGGCCATGGCGCAAGCCATGGGGGCCAAACCGCCGGGGTCTGCTGCGCGGCCCGACAATCTGCTCTATTTCCCCGTCGGCCTGCATCCGGCGGAGCGCTGCCTGCATGGCCCGCTGGTGGTCACTGGGCGGGTGCGGATACGCCCGCCGTTGCAGTTCTGGAGAATATCCGCCGGGGAAATCCGCTTTGGCGACTGTTCGCGAGCGCCGGCCGGCATCCAGGCGATCAGCGTCGGGCGGCGCCACGCGCAGGCCGGCGAATACCGTCTCAAGGCAGGCGTCTGTCTGAAGGGCGATCTGGCGGTGCAGGGGGATCTCTACCTGGAGCGTTTTTCCTCCGTGCTGGGTTCGGTGCAGGCCTCCGGCGGCGTCTGGATGGACGAGGGCGCGGAGGTCGCCGGCGCGGTCATCGCCCATGGCTCGGTGCGCGTCGGTCGGCGCTCGCGGATCGCCGGGCCGCTGATGTCCAAGCGCAGCATCAGCCTGGCCAGGGAGTGCGTGATCGGTGCGTGGCAGGCGCCGACGTCGGTGAGCGCGGCCAGGGTGCGCATCCATGAAGGCTGCAAGGTCTATGGTCAGGTGTCGGCGGAGGAGGGCGCGCAGGTGAATGCCTTGGCTGGCGCGGATGCCCGCCCGCCACCGCTCTGAGCGGGGCGCGGGCATAAAAAAGGCCTCCCGAGGGAGGCCTTAATGTTGCAGCTGTTTATAGGTATTCGTGGATCAGACGCTGTAGTACAGGTCGTATTCCAGCGGGTGCACGAAGGTGCGCACCTTGATTTCTTCTTCGCTCTTCAGCTCGATGTAGGCATCGATGAACTCGTCGGTGAACACGCCGCCCTTGGTCAGGAACGCACGGCCCTTGTCGAGTTCTTCCAGCGCCTCTTTCAGGCTGCCGCAAACCTGCGGGATTTCCTTGGCCTCTTCCGGCGGCAGGTCGTACAGGTTCTTGTCGGCGGCATCGCCGGGGTGAATCTTGTTCTGGATACCGTCCAGACCGGCCATCAGCAGAGCGGCGAAGGCCAGGTAGGGGTTGGCAGCCGGGTCCGGGAAGCGCGCTTCGATGCGGCGGGCTTTCGGGCTGGAAACGTACGGAATACGGATCGAGGCGGAACGGTTGCGGGCCGAGTAGGCCAGCATGACCGGGGCTTCGAAGCCCGGGACCAGACGCTTGTAGGAGTTGGTCGACGGGTTGGTGAAGCCGTTCAGGGCCTTGCCGTGCTTGATGATGCCGCCGATGAAGTACAGGGCGGTGTCGGACAGGCCGGCATAGCCTTCGCCAGCGAAGGTGTTCTTGCCATCTTTGGAGATGGACATGTGCACGTGCATGCCCGAGCCGTTGTCGCCGTACAGCGGCTTCGGCATGAAGGTCACGGTCTTGCCGTACGCGTCGGCAACGTTGTGCACGCAGTACTTCAGGGTCTGAACTTCGTCAGCCTTGGCGACCAGGGTGTTGAACTTGACGCCGATTTCGTTCTGGCCGGCAGTCGCCACTTCGTGGTGGTGAACTTCCACGACCAGGCCCATTTCTTCCAGGGCGTTGCACATGGCGGTACGGATTTCGTGGTCGTGATCGACCGGCGGTACCGGGAAGTAGCCGCCCTTCACGCCCGGACGGTGGCCCTTGTTGCCGGTTTCGAAGTCGGCGTCGGTGTTCCAGGAAGCCTGTTCGGAGAAGATCTTGAACATGGAGCCGGAGATGTCGGACTTGAACTTCACTTCGTCGAAGATGAAGAACTCCGGCTCCGGACCGACGAATACGGTGTCACCGATACCGGTGGACTTCAGGTATTCCTCGGCGCGCTTGGCGATGTTGCGCGGGTCGCGCTCGTAGCCTTGCATGGTGCTCGGCTCGATGATGTCGCAGACCAGGATCAGGGTCGGCTCTTCGGTGAACGGGTCCAGTACGGCGGTGCTGTCGTCCGGCATCAGGATCATGTCGGAGGCTTCGATGCCTTTCCAGCCGGCGATGGAGGAGCCGTCGAACATCTTGCCGATTTCGAAGAAGTCATCGTCCAGCGCGTCGCGGGCCGGCATGGTGACGTGTTGCTGCTTGCCTTTGGTATCGGTGAAGCGCAGGTCTACCCACTTCACGTCATGGTCTTTGATCAGTTGGTGCGACTTGTACGACATGCTGTCCTCCAGGAGGGATTAGAGCTGGGAACTTCTGAGCCCCAGTATCGGGTGATGCCGGCCGGAATACTCCGTCAGGGCAACCTGCATCACAAGGGAGCAAGTTGCGTGCCAGTGCCCGCTTTTGGGCAGGGGCCCGCAGTACAGGGCTTTTCGCGCGCGTTATGGCAGAAGCGCAGCGAATGCTGCACCAGGATGGTGCTACTGCGTGGTGCGCAAGTCCATTTTGGTGCACAAAAAAGAATCTGACGCGGCCTGCTCAAGTCTTGAGCAATTTCGGGTACAATCTCGCCCCTTTTTTTCTCCCTTTGGGCTTGCGCCTTTTCCGCATGAAACTCATCGTCAAGGTCTTCCAGGAAATCACCATCAAGAGCCGGCCGGTGCGCAAGCGCTTCATCCGTCAGCTGGCGAAGAACATCCGTACGGTGCTGCGCGACCTGGACCCGGACCTGCTGGTCGAGGGCGAATGGGACAACCTCGAGGTGGAAACCCGGGTCAGCGATCCCAAGGTCCTGCGCGAGATGATCGAGCGCCTGACCTGCACCCCGGGCATCGGCCATTTCCTCGAAGTCCACGAATACCCGCTGGGCGACTTCGACGACATCCTCGCCAAGTGCAAGGCGCATTTCGGCGACAAGCTGGGCGGCAAGATCTTCTCGGTGCGCTGCAAGCGCGCCGGCAAGCACACGTTCACCTCCATCGACGTGGAGCGCTACGTCGGCGGTGGCCTGCGCCAGCAGTGCGGCGCGGCCGGCGTGTCACTGAAGAACCCGGAAGTCGAAGTGCGCATGGAAATCCGCCATGACCGCCTGTTCGTCATCCACGCCCAGCACGACGGCCTCGGTGGCTACCCGCTGGGTGCCCTGGAGCAGGTGCTGGTGCTGATGTCCGGTGGCTTCGACTCCACCGTGGCGGCCTATCAGATGATGCGTCGCGGGCTGGTCAGCCATTTCGTGTTCTTCAACCTCGGTGGCCGCGCCCACGAGCTGGGGGTGATGGAAGTCGCCCACTACCTGTGGGAGAAATTCGGTCGTTCGCAGCGCGTGCTCTTCATCAGCGTGCCCTTCGAGGAAGTGGTCGGCGAGATTCTCACCAAGGTCGACGACAGCTACATGGGCGTGACCCTCAAGCGCATGATGCTGCGCGCCGCCACCCGGGTGGCCGAGCGCCTGCAACTGGACGCGCTGGTCACCGGCGAAGCCATTTCCCAGGTCTCCAGCCAGACGCTGCCGAACCTCTCGGTGATCGACCGGGTCACCGATACCCTGGTGCTGCGTCCGCTGATCTGCAGCCACAAGCAAGACATCATCGACACCGCCAGCCGCATCGGCACCGCCGAGTTCGCCAAGCACATGCCCGAATACTGCGGCGTGATCTCGGTGAACCCGACCACCCAGGCCAAGCTCTACCGCGTCGAGCACGAAGAGACCAAGTTCGACATGGCCGTGCTCGACCGCGCCCTGGAGCGCTCCACGCAGATGACCGTGGACCGGGTGATCGACGAGCTGGGCAAGGACCTGCCGGTGGAAATGGTCGGCGAGGTGCTGCCGGGGCAGATCGTCATCGACATCCGCCATCCCGATGCCCAGGAGGACGAACCCCTGGCCCTGGACGGCGTCGAAGTGCTGCCGCTGCCGTTCTACGCGATCAACAGCAAGTTCAAGGAACTGGACCCCAACCGCCAGTACCTGCTGTATTGCGACAAAGGCGTGATGAGCCGCCTGCATGCTCACCACCTGGTCAACGAGGGGCATACCAATGTGCGTGTTTATCGTCCGGCGTAATCGCTCGGCGAAGCGTCGCCAGCCCGGGCTGTTCGGTGGCAGCATCCGCCATCGACCTCCCGACATATTCCGGGCGTAGCCTGCCCCCGTTTCGCGTTACCGACCGCCGCGCGACAAGCCGGCCCAGCGCTGCATAAGGCAGCTGAAGATTACTTCTCGAGACAGATACCGTGATCGAAAAACTCCGCAATATCGCCATCATCGCCCACGTTGACCATGGCAAGACCACCCTGGTGGACAAGCTGCTGAAGCTGTCCGGCACCCTCGACCGCAAAGAAGCGGAAAGCGAGCGCGTGATGGACTCCAACGACCAGGAAAAGGAACGTGGCATCACCATCCTGGCGAAGAACACCGCGATCAAGTGGAACGGCTACAACATCAACATCGTCGACACCCCCGGCCACGCCGACTTCGGTGGCGAGGTGGAGCGCGTGATGTCGATGGTCGACTCCGTGCTGCTGGTGGTCGACGCCCAGGACGGCCCCATGCCGCAGACCCGCTTCGTGACCCAGAAGGCCTTCAAGGCCGGCCTGCGTCCGATCGTCGTGGTGAACAAGATCGACCGTCCGGGCGCGCGTCCTGACTGGGTCATCGACCAGATATTCGACCTCTTCGACAACCTCGGCGCCACCGACGAGCAGCTCGACTTCCCGATCGTCTACGCCAGTGCCCTGAACGGCATCGCTGGCATGGACCACGAGAAGATGGACGACAACATGGACGCCCTGTTCCAGGCGATCATCGACTTCGTCCCGGCGCCGAAGGTCGACGTCGAAGGCCCGTTCCAGATGCAGATCTCCCAGCTGGACTACAACAGCTTCCTCGGCGTGATCGGCATCGGCCGTATCGCCCGTGGCAAGATCAAGGCCAACACCCCGGTGGTGGCGATCAGCGACGACGGCACCAAGCGCAACGGCCGTATCCTCAAGATCATGGGTCACTCCGGCCTGCAGCGCGTGGAAGTCGCCGAAGCCGAAGCCGGTGACATCGTCTGCGTCAGCGGCATGGAAGAGCTGTACATCTCCGACACCCTGTGCGACCCGCAGAACGTCGAAGCGCGCCCGCCGCTGACCGTCGACCAGCCGACCGTGAGCATGACCTTCCAGGTCAACGACTCGCCGTTCGCCGGCAAGGAAGGCAAGTTCGTCACCAGCCGCAACATCAAGGAGCGCCTGGAGAAGGAACTGCTGCACAACGTGGCCCTGCGCGTCGAGCAAGGCGACAGCCCGGAGAAATTCAAGGTCTCCGGCCGTGGCGAACTGCACCTCTCGGTACTGATCGAAACCATGCGCCGTGAAGGCTTCGAGATGGCCGTGGGCCGTCCGGAAGTGGTGATCATCGAGAACGAGGCCGGCGAAAAGCAGGAGCCCTACGAGAACGTCACCATCGACATCGAAGAGCAGCACCAGGGCTCGGTGATGGAACAGATGGGCCTGCGCAAGGGCGATCTGAGCAACATGATCCCCGACGGCAAGGGCCGCGTGCGCCTGGAGTACACCATTCCGGCGCGTGGCCTGATCGGCTTCCGTAACAACTTCCTGACCCTGACCTCGGGCACCGGCATCCTGACCTCGACCTTCAGCCACTACGGCCCGATCAAGGCCGGCGAAGTCACCAACCGCCAGAACGGCGTGCTGGTCTCCATGGCCACCGGTACCGCGCTGACCTACTCGCTGGAAACCCTGCAGAGCCGCGGCAAGCTGTTCCTCGGCCCAGGCGACGAGATCTACGAAGGCCAGCTGGCCGGCATCAACAGCCGTGACAACGACCTGGTGATCAACCCCACCAAGGGCAAGAAGCTCGACAACATGCGTGCTTCCGGTAAAGACGAAGTCATCGCCCTGGTTCCGCCGATCCGCTTCACCCTGGAGCAGGCGCTGGAATTCATCGCCGATGACGAGCTGGTGGAAGTGACGCCGAAGTCGATCCGTCTGCGCAAGAAACTGCTGAACGAGAACGACCGCAAGCGCTACGAACGCGCCAAGGTCTGATCCGTCTCCGCGGACCAGCGAAAGCCGGGCATTTGCCCGGCTTTCGCGTTTCTGGGCCAGGCGCCGTCAGTGGCTCGCCGGCGCGGCTGAACGTCACACTGGCTGGAGTCTGCGGGCGGCGCCACAGGCGGCGGAGGGCTGGGTCGATATACTCGCAGGCAAGAGGTTTGTCCTGGCGGAGCGCCGGGCAGCAGTGGACGCGGTACTTCCTTTGAAGGATTCACACGCATGCAATGGATTTTCATGCTGGTCGGCCTCGTGCTGGGTGCGAGTGCCGGAGAGTCGATCACCGCCGGGTTGCTCGGCGCCTTGCTCGGCCTCGGCCTGGGGCAGGCCCTCGGGCTGCGCAGCCTGGAGCGGCGCAACCAGGCGCTGAACCGCAAGCTGGAGGCGCTGGAGGCGCGCATGGCGGTCGAGGGCGAGGCCATCGCCCAGCGCCTCAAGGACGCCGAATCGCACCCGGCGCCGCAGAGCGCCCCGACGGATCATCTCTCGCCAGCGCCCGCCGCCAGCGATGCCGGCGCGCCCGGCACTGAGACCGATCAGGAGCTGACCTGGGAACTGGAATTCCCCGAGCCCGCGCCCAGCGTCGCCGCCCAGGCGGCGGTCGAGCCCGCGCTGCCCGGCGCGGAGATGGACCTGGACTGGGACGCCCCGGCGCGCGAAACCGTGACCGAGAGCGCCCCGCGACCTGCCGAATCGGCCGCTGCCCGTGTCGAGGCGCCGTTGCCTCCGCCAGCGCCTTCGCTGTTCGAGCGCGCCTTCAATGCCGCCCGCGCCTGGCTGTTCGGCGGAAATACCGTGCTGCGGGTCGGCGTCGTGCTGCTGTTCCTCGGCCTGGCCTTCCTCCTGCGCTACGCCTCCGAGCGCGTGGTGGTGCCGGTGGAAGTGCGCTACATCGGCGTGGCCCTGGTCGCCATGGTCCTGCTGGGCCTGGGCTGGTGGCTGCGCCACAAGCGGGCGACCTACGCATTGCTGCTGCAGGGCACCGGGATCGCCGTGCTCTACCTGACGGTGTTCGCCGCCATGCGCCTGCACCCGCTGCTGTCGCCGCAACAGGCGCTCGCTCTGTTGATCGGCGTGACGCTGTTCTCGGCCATGCTCGCGGTGCTGCAGGATGCCCTCGGCCTGGCCGCCGCGGCCGCCCTGGGCGGTTTCGCCGCGCCCATCCTGACCTCGACCGGGGCCGGCAACCACGTCGCCCTGTTCAGCTATTTCGCCCTGCTCAACGCTGGCATCTTCGCCATCGCCTGGTTCAAGGCCTGGCGCCTGCTCAACCTGATCGGCTTCGTCGGCACCTTCGCCATCGGCTTCGCCTGGGGGTTGCGCAGCTACCGGCCGGAGTTGTTCGCCAGCACCGAACCGTTCCTGCTGCTGTTCTTCCTCATGTACGTGGCCATCGGCCTGCTCTTCGCCCGCCGCCGCCTGCGCGAGGCCGATGGCCTGGATGGGGACGCCAGCCGTGAGGACAGCCTGCGCTGGTCGATTCGCCAGACCGACTACGTCGATGGCGTTGTGCTGTTCGGCGCGCCGCTGATCGGCTTCGGCCTGCAATACGCGCTGATCCGCCACCTGGCATTCGGCCCGGCGTTCAGTGCCCTGGCCCTGGGGCTGTTCTACATGCTGCTGGCACGACTGCTCGCCGGACGCGCCGCCGAGCGCGCCGTGCTGCTGGTGGAAACCTGCCTGGCCCTGGGCGTGGTCTTCGGCACCCTGGCCATTCCGCTCGGCCTGGACGCCCGCTGGACCTCGGCAGCCTGGGCGGTGGAGGGCGCCGGCATCTACTGGATCGGCCTGCGCCAGCAGCGGCGACTGGGGCGGATCTTCGCTCTGCTGTTGCAAGCGGGGGCGGCCTTGGCCTTCCTCGGTGGTCTCCGGCCGGGCAGCGAAACCCTGCTCGACGGCGCCCCGTTGGGGGCGGCGATGCTCGCGGCGGCGCTGCTGTTCAGCTTCTGCCAACTGCGCCAGCGCGAGGCTGCCGGGCTGGCCGCCTGGGAGCCGCGTTGCCGACCACTGCTGGCGGCCTCCGGCCTGGGCTTCCTCTACCTGATCGCACCCCTGTGCTTCGCCGTGCCCGGCACGGCCATGAGTTGGGCGCTGGCGGGCCTGGCGAGCATTTTCGCCGGTCTGCGCCTGCGTTCGCGGACCTTCCTGTTCTGCGCCTTTGCCGTGCAATTGCTCGGCGGCGCGCTGTTCCTCCTCGACCTGCGTGTCGCCGACGGCGGAACCGGGGTCTTCGGCAGCGGCTGGATGGGGCTGTTCAGCGCCACGCTGATCGGTCTCGGCCTGATCGCCGGGATGGTCCTGGCGGCGCGGGACTCGCTGGTGCGCGACGACCCGCGGCTGATGCATGGCCTGACCCTGGTGCTCCTGGCCGGTCTGCTGCTGGTCAACCTGGCGGTGCTCTTCGTCCTGCCCTGGCGCAGCGCGGCGGCGGTCTGGGCCGGCAGCGGCCTGCTGATCCTCTGGCTGAGCCTGGTGCTGCGCCAGCGCGTCAGTTTCCTCTTCGGCCTGCTGTTGCAGGTGATCGGTGGTGGCGCCGTGCTGCTGAGCGGTCCGGGCCTGTTCGGCCAGCTTTCCGGCGAGGGCCTGACGCCGCTGGCCCACAGCGGCTTCTGGAGCCCGGCGCTCTTGGCCCTGGCGGCCCTGCTCGGTGCCTGGCGCCTGCAACGCGACGACCCGGCCGAGGCGGGGCTGGCGCTGGGCGCGCTGCGCCTGGGGCAGTTGTCGCAGTTGCTGCTGGTGTGGGGCGCCGCCTGGTGGGTGCTGACTGCGCTCTGCGAAATCAGTCGCTTCGTGCCCTGGGCCCGGCGCGAGCACGTGGCGCTGTTGGTCGCCGCACTCAGCGTGGCGCTGTGGAGCCTGATCGCCCGCCGCACGCAGTGGCGCGCCCTGGCATTGCTCTGCCTGGGCCTGGCGCCGGCGGGTGTGCTGGCCTTGCTCAGTGCCTGGCATGCGGGCTACCAGCCGCTGGCCGAACTCGGCTGGCTGGGCTGGGGCGCGCTGCTGCTGGCGCATCTGTGGTCGCTGCGCTACCTGCACCCGTTGCTGCCGTCGCGGCCGCTGCGCGGTGCCCATGTGCTAGGTTGCTGGGTGCTGCTGGCGGTGCTGGCGCTGCAACTGCGCTACCTGCTGCTGTCCCTGGCTGAGCACTACAACGCCTGGCGCTGGCTGGGTTGGGCGCTGGTGCCGAGCGCCTACCTCATGCTCATGGGGGCGAGACCGCGCCTGCCCTGGCCGGTGGCCGACTTCCCCCGCGAATACCGCGCCCTGGCCGCCGCGCCGGTCGCCGTGGCGCTGCTCGCCTGGTTCTGGCTGGTCAACCTGTTCAGCGACGGCGCCGCCGATCCCTTGCCCTACCTGCCGCTGCTCAATCCGTTGGAGCTGGGCATGCTGATCGTGCTCGCGGCGATCCTGCAATGGACCCGCAGCGGTCTGCCGCTGCTTGGCCCGACGCCGGCGCAGTCGCGCCTGCCGGTGCAGGCCGTGCTCGGCGCCTCGCTGTTCGCCCTGCTGACCCTGGCGGTGTGCCGCACCGCGCACCATTGGGCGGCGGTGCCCTTCACGCTGGCTTCGCTACAGGCCTCGATGGTGGTGCAGGCCGGGCTCTCGCTGGTCTGGACCCTGATCGCCCTGGGGCTGATGATCGGCGGCCACCTGCGTCTCCGCCGCGACCTGTGGATGGTCGGCGCGGCGCTGATCGGCGCGGTGGTGGTCAAGCTGTTCTTCGTCGAACTGGGCAACAGCGGCAGCCTGGAGCGCATCATTTCCTTCATTGGCGTTGGCGTGCTGCTGCTCGTCGTCGGCTACTTCGCCCCCTTGCCGCCGCGGCGGCCGGAACAGGAGCAATCGCAGGCATGAAGCCCTATTTCCTGACCCTCTGTCTCGTCGCCAGCCTGCCCGCCGCTGGCGCCCTGGCGGCCGATTCCGCCGCCGACTACCCATGGCAGGTGCCGCTGGTCCTGCAGGGCAAGGGCCCCTGGTATCGCCTGCAAGTGCCCATGGCGGTGCAACTGGCGGCGGCCCATGCCGATCTGCGCGACCTGCGCGTCTTCAACCAGGAAGGCGAGGCGCTGCCCTATGCCCTGAGCGATGCCGTCGAACAGCGCAACAGCGCGCCGCGCGATGCCTCGGTACGGCTGTTCCCGCTGTACGGCGCGACGGCCGATCCGGGGGCCCAGGCCAACCTGCGCATCCAGCGCAGCACCAGTGGCACCCTGGTCGAGGTGTTGCCCGACGCCGCGCCGGCGGCCGCGGGTGAGCAGCGCCGCGGCTGGCTGCTCGACGCAGGCACGGCGGACTTCCCCTTCGAGCGCCTGCTGCTCGACTGGAACAGCCCGAGCGAGGGCTTCCAGCATTTCCGCATCGAGGCCAGCGACGACCTGCGCAACTGGCAGCCGTGGGGCGACGGCCAGCTCGCCCGGCTGAGTTTCAATGGCGAGCGCATGGATGTCAGCGAGGTTGCCTTGCCGGGGCGCAAGGCCCGTTACCTGCGCCTGTCCTGGCCGGCGAACGAGCCGGCCGTGGAGCTGACGAGCGCGCGCCTGCAAGGCCACAGCGAGCGCACCGAGGCCGCGCCGCTGGTCTGGTCGCCGCCCTTCGCCGGGCAGCTTGACGCCGATGGCGCGTATCGCTGGGAGCTGCCATTGGCCTTGCCGCTGGAGCGGGTCAAGGTCGCGCTGGACCCGGCGCAGTCGCCGTTGATGGTGCCGGTGGCGCTGTCCGGGCGCGCCGAGGTGAAGGACGCCAATGGCCAGGCGGGCAACTGGTGGCCGCTAGCGCGCGGCGTCTTGTACAGCCTGCCCATCGACGGTCGCCAGGCGCGCCAGGATGAACTGGCGCTGAACGGCGCGGCGGTGCGCCAGCTACGCTTGGTCACTGACGCGCGCGGCACTGGCCTGGGCGCCGGGGTGCCGGACATCAGCGTGGCCATGCGTGCCCGTGAGCTGGTGTTCCTGGTTCGTGGCAGCGTGCCCTATCGGTTGGCGCTGGGCAACGGCGCTGCGCACGCGGCGAGCCTGCCATTGAGCGTGCTGATTCCTGCCTACAGCGCGGAGACGGCGGCGGCACTCGGGCAGGCCCAGCTCCAGGAGGCCCTTGCTCCGGCCAACGTGCCGAGCCGCGCCGCGCCGCTCGGGCGTGACTGGAAACGTGTCGGCCTGTGGGTCGTGCTGCTGGCCGGAGTCCTGCTGCTCGCGGGCATGGCGCTGAGCCTGGTGCGCGGCAAAGCCTGAAAAGCCCCGCGGCCGTCCGCATCGGTTGTGGGATATCTCGATGATCTGGAGGGAATTTCGCCGATAGGGGGTGAAAAAGGCGGTAGGCGTGGAGTAAATGCTGTAACGACTCTGCTACTGTACGAAGCGTTTCGGTCTGCACATAAAAACAAACGTATACATACATGGAGTACGCAGAATGATCCGACGGACGCTTACCCCGCTGGCGGCCGCTTGCCTGCTCGGCATCACCGGCCAGGCGCTCGCTTCCCCTTCTCCTTATTCGACCATGGTGATCTTCGGCGACAGTCTCAGCGACTCCGGGCAGTTCGCCGACGCCAACGGTCCGGCCGGCGCCACCACGCGCTTCACCAACCGCACCGGGCCGACCTACAAGGCCGGCAGCGGGGAAATCTTCGGCCCGGTCGCGCCGATGATCCTCGGCGGCAAGCTGGGTATCGCCGCTGGCGACCTGGCGCCGTCGACCTCGCCGGTCTCCGCCGCCCAGGGATTGCCGGACGGCAACGACTGGGCGGTGGGCGGCTACCGTACCGATCAGATCTACGACTCCATTACCGCGGCCGGTGGTTCGGTGGTCAGCGCCGGCGGCCAGACGCGCACCCGTGACGGCTACCTGGTGGGCCTGGCCAGCCAGGGCCTGCGCGCCGATCCCAACGCGCTCTACTACCTCACCGGCGGCGGCAACGACTTCCTCCAGGGGCGCATCACCAACACCGTCACCGCCCAGGCCGCCGCCGGGCGTCTGGTCGACAGCGTGCAGGCGCTGCAACAGGCCGGCGCGCGCTACATCATGGTCTGGCTGCTGCCCGACCTGGGTTACACCCCGGCGATCTATGGCGGCGCCTTGCAGAGCACCGCCAGCCAGCTCAGCAACGCCTTCAACCAGCAACTGGTCAGCGAGCTGCAGGGGGTGAACGCCGAGGTGATCCCGCTGAATATCCCGGTGCTGGTCAAGGAAGTGCTGGCCGATCCGGCGCAATTCGGCCTGCCCGCCGGGCAGAACCTGATCGGTACCTGCTTCAGCGGTAACGGCTGCACCATGAACGCCCTCTATGGCGTCAACGGCACCACGCCCGATCCGACCAAGTTGCTGTTCAACGACGTCGTGCACCCGACCATCGCCGGCCAGCGGGTGATCGCCGACTACGCCTACTCGATCCTCTCCGCGCCCTGGGAAATCACTCTGCTGCCGGAAATGGCCAATGGCACCCTGCGCGCCTACCAGGACGAACTGCGCAGCCAGTGGCTGGCGGACTGGGAACGCTGGCAGGCCGTCGGCCAGTGGCGCAGCTTCGTCAGCGCCGGAGGCCAGCACCTGGACTTCGATGACCAGCACAGCGGCGCCAGCGGCGATGGCTGGGGCGCCAACCTCACCCTGGGCGGCAGCTATCGCCTCGACGAGGCCTGGCGCGTGGGGCTGGCGGCCGGTTTCTCCCGGCAGAAGCTGGAAGCCGGCGTCGCCGATTCCGACTACAAGCTGAACAGCTACCTGGCCAGCGCCTTCGCCCAGTACCAGCAGAATCGCTGGTGGGCCGACCTGGCCCTGACCGGCGGTCATCTGGACTTCGACGAAATCGGTCGGACCTTCGATCTCGGCGTCAACCAGCGCAAGGAAAAGGGCGATACCAACGGCCACCTGTGGGATGTCAGCGCCCGACTCGGCTACGACATCGCCCAGCCGGGTAGCCAATGGCACCTTTCGCCCTTCGTCAGCGCCGATTACGCACGCATCGAAGTCAATGGCTACAGCGAAAACAGCGGCCGTTCCACCGCGCTCATGTATGACGACCAGACGCGCAAGTCGCGGCGTCTCGGCGCCGGTCTGCAGGGCAAGTACCAGCTCAGCACGCAGACCGAGCTGTTCGGCGAGGTGGCCATGGAGCGCGAGTACGAGGACGGTAGCCAGGACCTGACCATGGCCCTGACCAGCCTGCCGAACAACAGCTTCACCCTCGAAGGCTATCGCCCGGAGAGCCACCTCAGCCGCGCCAGCCTCGGCATCAGCCAGCAACTGACGCCGGAACTGGCGCTGCGTGGCGGCTACTCCCTGCGCCACAGCGATTCGGACACCCAGCAGGGTGTCAGCGTCGCCCTCAGCCTCGATTTCTGAGGCTCGCGCGGGTGCGGCCTGGCGCCGCATCCGCCGCTTGGCGTCGCGCCCGCCGGGAACGCGCGGTCGGCTGTCGCGGTCCCATGGCGGCCAGTCGTCGCGCCGTCTCTGCCTGCCGTCGGCCGCCGCCTGGCGGCCCGCGCCGAGCAAGCGTCGGGGCCGATTCCGCGCTAGAATGCGCGGGTTTTTGACCTTGCCTCCGGAGCCTTCCATGTCCCGCGTTACCCTGAGTCGCTACCTGATCGAGCAGACCCGCAGTCATAACACCCCGGCCGACCTGCGCTTCCTCGTTGAAGTGGTGGCGCGCGCCTGCAAGGAAATCAGCCATGCCGTGTCCAAGGGCGCCCTCGGCGGTGTGCTCGGCAGCATGGAAACCGAGAACGTGCAGGGTGAAGTGCAGAAGAAGCTGGACGTGCTGTCCAACGAGATCCTCCTGGAAGCCAACGAGTGGGCCGGCAACCTGGCCGGCATGGCCTCCGAGGAAATGGATCATCCCTACCAGATTCCCGGCCGCTATCCGAAAGGCGCCTACCTGCTGGTCTTCGACCCGCTGGACGGCTCCAGCAACATCGACGTCAACGTCTCGGTCGGCACCATCTTCTCGGTGCTGCGCTGCCCGCCGCAGTACCTCAGCCAGAACGACAGCCTGAGCGAGGAAGCCTTCCTCCAGCCGGGCACCACCCAGGTCGCCGCCGGCTACGCCATCTATGGCCCGCAGACCATGCTCATGCTGACCCTCGGCAATGGCGTCAAGGGCTTCACCCTGGATCGCGAGCTGGGCAGCTTCGTGCTGACCCACGAGAACGTCACCGTGCCCACCAGCACCGCCGAATTCGCCATCAACATGTCCAACCAGCGCCACTGGGAAGCCCCGGTGAAGCGTTACGTGGACGAGCTGCTGGCCGGCAAGGAAGGTCCGCTGGGCAAGAACTACAACATGCGCTGGATCGCCTCCATGGTCGCTGACGTGCATCGCATCCTGACCCGCGGCGGCATCTTCATGTACCCGCGCGACGCCCGTGAGCCGAGCAAGCCCGGCAAGCTGCGCCTGATGTACGAAGCCAATCCGATGTCCTTCATCATCGAGCAGGCCGGCGGCGCCGCTACCAATGGCACCCAGCGCATCCTCGACATCCAGCCCGACAACCTGCACCAGCGCGTGGCGGTGTTCCTCGGTTCCAAGGAAGAAGTCGAGCGCGTCACCGGCTACCACAAGGACGCCTGATGGCCGCCGAGGCGCCTTGGCAGGCGCTGCTGGACTGGTGGTTCGGCAGCGCGCCGCGCGCCGGCGAGGTCGCCGCCCAGCGCAGTTCGCTGTGGTTCGGCAAGAACGCCTGCGAGGACCTCGCATCGGACGAGCGTTTCGGCGGCCTGGCGCGCCAGGCCCTGGCCGGCGGGCTGGCCGACTGGGCGGGGGCGGCGCCGGGCTGGCTGGCGCTGATCCTGCTGCTCGACCAGTTGCCTCGCATGATCTTCCGCGACAGTCCGCGTGCCTACGCCGGCGATCCTCGGGCGCAGGACTTGGTGCGCCAGGGCCTCGCCGCCGGCCTGGACCGGCAGCTACGCTCGATCGAGCGGGTGTTCGTCTACCTGGTGCTGGAGCACGCCGAGGACCTGGCTAGCCAGGATCAGGCGGTCGCCTGCTTCCGCCAGTTGCGGGCGCAGGCGGCGGTTGACGAGCAGACACTGTTCGATGGTTATCTCGACTTCGCCGAGCGCCATCGCGCGGTGATCGCCCGCTTCGGTCGCTTCCCCCACCGCAATGCCATCCTGGGGCGCGAATCCAGTGCAGAAGAAACCGCGTTCCTCAAGGAACCCGGTTCCCGTTTCTGACTCCAAGCGGCGTTCCGCGCGGCTTGTGCCAAGCTGTCGAGTGGAGCCTCCGCGTTTCGCACCGTACCCGACAAAGGAGTTGCCGATGTCCTTCCGCCGTATTGTCCTGATCGCTGCCTGCATCGCCATGGCCGCTTGCAGCAAGATCAATCAGGAAAACTATTCCAAACTGCAGACCGGCATGGCCAAGGCCGAGGTCGAAAGCCTGCTCGGCAAGCCCACCGAGTGTTCCGGCGCCCTGGGTTTCGCCAGTTGCACCTGGGGTGACGACAAGGTGTTCATCAGCGTGCAGTACGCCGGTGACAAGGTACTGATGTTCTCCGGCCAGGGGCTGAAGTGAGATGAGCCGACGCGGCACGCTTTGCGCCCTGGCGCTGATGGTCGCCGGCTTGGCCGGTTGCGCCGGGCAGGCCAAGGATGCGCCCTACACGGTGCAGGTCGACCCGCAGCGCTACCAAGGCACCTGGTACGAGTTGGCCCGCAAGCCGATGTTCTTCCAGCGCCATTGCGCGCAGTCCGAAGCCCACTACCGCCTGCGCGCCGACGGCGCCATCGCGGTGCTCAACCGCTGCCGCAGCGCCAGCGGCGAATGGCAGCAGGTCACCGGCAGCGCCACGCCGCAGGTGGCGGGACGCACCGATGCCTTCTGGGTGCGCTTCGATAACTGGCCGACGCGGCTGTTCCCCAACCTCATACGCGGCGATTACCGGGTGCTCTATGTCGATCCCGATTACCAGACCGCGCTGGTCGGCAACCGCGGTCGCGATTATCTCTGGCTGCTGTCGCGCCAACCGACGCTGCCCGAGGCCACCGTGCGCCGCCTGCTGAGCGAGGCCAATCGCAATGGCTACGACACCAGCGACCTGATCTGGCGGAGCAAGGACAGCGCCATCGGCGGCGGCCGATGACGATGAACAGGCCCAATGAACGACGCCCCGCAAGGGGCGTCGTTCATTTCATCGAGATCGGCACCGAGGCGGGGCCTACGTCGGCGGCAGCGGCGCATGACCGCGAACGCTTATAGACCTTATGCCAGCAACTGCTTCAGCACCTCGGTGAATTCCCGGGCGCTCTGTTCTTCCAGGGCATGTCGACGCTCGCGCACCCGCCATTGCCCGGCCACCATCACATCGCGCACCTGGCGATCGCCACCGGCGAACAGCCAGCGGTTGAGCACGGCGTCGTCGCTGGCGCTGGCCAGGTACGGGTCGTTGCCGTCGAGCACCAGCAGGTCGGCGCGGCGGCCGACTTCCAGGGCGCCCACCGTCTGGCCGAGGGCCTGGGCGCCGCCGTGCAGCGCCGCCTCGAACAGGCTCTGGCCGACGTTGGCCTGGTCGCTGCGGTACAGGCGGTTGCGCCGCTGGTCGCGCAGGCGCTGGCCGTATTCCAGCCAGCGCAGTTCCTCGACCACGCTGAGCGAGACGTGGCTGTCCGAGCCGATGCCCAGACGGCCGCCCTGGGCCAGGTAGTCCACGGCCGGGAAGATGCCGTCGCCGAGGTTGGCCTCGGTGCTCAGGCAGAGGCCGGCCACCGCGCCGCTACGGGCCATGGCCGTCACTTCGCCGGGTTCGGCGTGGGTGGCGTGGACCAGGCACCAGCGCGCATCGACTTCGACGTTTTCGTACAGCCATTGCAGCGGCCGGCGCCCGCTCCAGGCCAGGCAGTCGTCGACTTCCTTCTGCTGCTCGGCGATGTGGATGTGGATCGGGCAGTCGCCCCGGTCGGCCGCCAGTACGTCGGCGATCTGCTGCGGGGTGACCGCGCGCAAGGAGTGGAAGCACAGCCCGACCTGCTGCGTCGGCTGTGCGGCCAACCGCGCGCGCAGGCTTTCCACCAGGCTCAGGTAGGCATCGGTGCCATTGATGAAACGACGCTGGCCTTCGTTCGGCGTCTGCCCGCCGAAGCCGGCGTGGGCGTAGAGCACCGGCAACAGGGTCAGGCCGATGCCCGCGTCATCCGCGGCCTGGCTGATGCGCAGCGACAGCTCGGCCGGATTGGCGTAGGCGCTGCCATCGCGGTCGTGGTGCACATAGTGGAATTCGGCGACGCCGGTGTAGCCGGCCTTGAGCATCTCGATATAGAGCTGGCGGGCGATGACGTGCAGTTGCTCCGGGCTGATCCGGCCGACCAGGCGGTACATCAGTTCGCGCCAGGTCCAGAAGCTGTCGTTGGGATTGCCGGCCACTTCGGCGAGGCCGGCCATGGCGCGCTGGAAGGCGTGCGAGTGCAGGTTCGGCATACCCGGCAGCACCGGACCGTGCAGACGCACGGCGCCTTCGCCGTGGCTATTGGCCTGGACCTGGACGAGCAGGCCGTTGGCGGAAATCTCGAAGCGGACGTCGCGTGCCCAGCCAGAAGGGAGGAGGGCGCGTTCGGCGTAATAGGCGGGCATAATCATGCTCCTGCACGCATGGACTTATTTGTATATACATATACAGACGTTCATGGGCTGCGTAAACTGCCATAGGGCCGGTTGCCCGCGTACGCCGGCCGCCCAGGTCATCTCGCCAAGGAGCGCCTCGATGCCGAACCCTCAACCCACGCCGACCCCGCTGGCCGCGCAGCTCGGGGAAACGCCTGCGCCGCTCTACGCCCGAGTGAAGCAGATGATCACCCAGCAGATCAGCAGCGGCACCTGGCCGCCGCACTACCGGGTGCCATCGGAGAGCGAGCTGGTCGCCGAGCTGGGGTTCAGCCGTATGACCATCAACCGTGCGCTGCGCGAGTTGACCGCCGAGGGCTTGCTGGTGCGCATGCAGGGTGTCGGCACCTTCGTCGCCGAGCCCAAGGGGCAGACCGCACTGTTCGAGGTGCACAACATCGCCGACGAGATCGCCAGCCGTGGCCATGCGCACCGCGCCGAGGTCATCGTCCTCGACGAGGTCAAGGCCAGCCCCGAGCGGGCCATGGCTCTGGATCTGCGCGAGGGCCAGAAGCTCTTCCATTCGCTGCTGGTGCATTACGAGAACGGCGTGCCGGTGCAGATCGAGGAGCGCTACATCAACCCGCAGGTGGCGCCGGACTATCTGCGCCAGGACTTCACCCTGCAAACGCCCAACGCCTACCTGATGGCGCTGGCGCCGATGACCGAAGGCGAGCACGTGGTCGAGGCCGTCCTGGCCACCCCGGCGGAATGCAAGCTGCTGAAGATCGAACGCGGCGAGCCCTGCCTGCTGATCCGTCGCCGCACCTGGTCCGGCCGTCAGGTCGTGGCCAGCACCCGCCTGTTGTATCCCGGCTCCCGTTACCGACTCGAGGGGAAATTCGAACCATGATCAGCCTGCTGCGCGCCGCCGACTATCCACGCATGCCCTGGAAGAACGGGGCCGGCACCACCCTGGAAATCACCCGCGACGCCGGCGCCGGCCTGGACGGATTCGGCTGGCGGCTGTCGATCGCCGACGTCGGCGAGTCCGGCGGTTTTTCCGCGTTCACTGGCTACCAGCGCATCATCACCGTGCTCGAAGGCGCCGGCATGCGCCTGCACGTGGATGGCGTGGACTCGCGCCCGCTGCTGCCCCTCGATCCCTTCGCCTTCAGCGGCGACAGCCGGGTGGAGTGCACCTTGCTCGCCGGGGCGATCCGCGACTTCAACCTGATCTATGCGCCGCAGCGCTACGACGCGCGCCTGCAGTGGCTGCGCGTGGACGGCGAGCAGCGCCTGTTCGGCTCGGCCGGGGTATGGCTGCTGTTCAGTTGCGGCGAGGGCCTGCGCGCCAGCCTCGACGGCCATGATTGCGGCGTACTCGGTCGCCATGACTGCCTGCAAGTCGAAGGCATCGACGGCCTCGCCGAGCTATGCCTGGAAGCCGATGGGCCGGTCAACTGCTGCCTGATCGAACTGAGCGCCAGGGCCTGAAGCCGCCTCCCCGACGGCTTCGCGGCATTCGTAGGATGGCGTCGAGCGCAGCGATACCCATCGGCCCAGCGCCGGGCTACGCCGCGCGCTAGGGCGAGTAACGCCCCAGGCGTTATCCGCCGTTGGTGATGTTGGCGGCGACTAGCCGGCGCCGTTGCCGCCGTTCACCGGCAGGCGGCTGCCCAGGCGGTAGCGCGACGAGGGGTGGACGAAGCGCACGTAGGTCACCGCCTTGCCCCGCGCCCAGGTGCGGCGCATCAGCACCAGGCACGGTTCATTGCTTTCCAGTTCCAGCAGTTCGGCCTCCGCCGCGCTCGGCAGCACGGCATCGACGATATGCTCCATCTCATCCGGCGCCACCATGCGCAGCAGGTACTGCGACGGCTGCAATTGCTCGTCGAAGCGTTGCTGCAGCAGCTCGGGGATCAGCTCCGGATTGACGTAGCGGTCTTCCAGTTGGACCGGCACGCCTTCCTCGCAGTGCACGCAGGTGACGTGGAACACCGAGCTGCCGGTCGGCAGCGACAGCGCCGCGGCCACCGGCAGCGAGGCGGCTTCGCGGCCGAGGGTGATCAGCCGGCACTGGTAGCGATGGCCGCGGGCGCGGATCTCGTCGGCGACGTTGGCGATCATCAGCAGGTTGGACTGCGGCTTGCGGTCGGCAACGAAGGTGCCGACCCCCGACAAGCGCACCAACCGGCCCTCGGCGGTCAGCTCGCGCAGCGCGCGGTTGACCGTCATCCGCGACATGCCCAACTCCACCACCAGACGGTTCTCCGAGGGGATCAGGTCGCCGGGCTTCCACTCCCCGGAGCGCAACTTGCTCTCGACGAAGGATTTCGCCTGCCGGTAAAGGGCTTGCGGGGCGGTTGGCTTGGTGGGCATCAGCGGGGCACTCCAGTGGCGCCGTATCAGGCGCAGGCCGGCTGCGCGGGTGCGCGCAGGGCGTTGTCCAGCGCCTGGAGGAACAGATCGTTGTCGTCGCGGCTGCCGATCGACACCCGCAGGTAGCGAGTGTAACCCGGCTCGCGCCATGGCTTGACGATCACCCCCTGGCGCAGCAGCGCTTCGTTCAGCACTTCCGCTTCGCTGGCGCTGGCGAAGAACAGGAAATTGGCCAGCGACGGCGCCGGTTGCAGGCCGCGTTCGCGCAAGGCGGCGTCGAGGCGGCGGCGTTCGCTGGCGACATGTTCGAGGCTGGCGCGCAGGTGCGCGTGGTCGTCCAGGGCGGCGACGGCGGCGGCCTGGGCGCCACGGTTGACGTTGAAGGGCGTGCGCAGGCGGTCGATCAGCTCGGCCAGGCGGCTGTCGCTGACCACGCCATAGCCGATGCGCAGGCCGGCCAGGGCGTAGGCCTTGGAAAAGGTGCGCAGGAGCACGAAGGGCTTGCCGCTGGCTTCGAGCATGGCCAGGCAGTCCGGGTAGCCCGGCTCGTGGCGGGCGTATTCGTGGTAGGCCTCGTCGAACACCAGCAGGCAGTGCGCCGGCAGGCCGTCGAGCAGTTGGCGCAGCTCTGCGCTCGTCAGGCTGCTGCCCACCGGGTTGGACGGGCAGGAGAACATCAGCAGGCGGGTGCGCGGGCCGATGGCGGCGAGCAGCGCCTTGACGTCGATGCGCAGGTCGGCGCCCATGGGCACGCCCTTGACCTCGGCGCCGGCGGCGCGCGGATAGATCAGGTGCAGGCCGAACGACGGCAGCACGCTGACCACCTCGTCGCCGTGATCGAGGAACACCCGGCTGACGATGCCCAGCAGGTCTTCGGAGCCGTTGCCGAACACCAGCCGCTGGCCGTCCACGCCGAGGCGCGCGGCCAGCGCCGCGCGCAACTCGCCGCAGTGGGCGTCGGGGTAGAGCGCGCACTGCCCGGCGGCCTTGGCCAGTGCTGTGGCCACGCCGGGCGCGGCGCCCAGCGGGTTCTCGTTGCTGCCCAGCTTGGCCACCCGTTCGAGGCCGAAGCGGGCGCGCACCATGTCGCTGGAGAGGCCGGCGTTGTAGCTGGCCAGGCCGCGCACGTCGGCGCGGGCCAGGGAGTCGTCGAAGTTCATGCGCTGGCCTCTTCTTTCAGGTCCTGCCAGAAGGCGTTGCGGTCCAGGTAGTTCTGCAGGAACTGCTGCAGGCGCGGATGCTGGGTGTCGTGGAAAACCTCGCGCGGCGAGCCCTTGGTGACGATGCGGCCCTGGTCGAGGAACACCACGGTGTCGGCGACCTGGGCGGCGAAGCCCATCTCATGGGTGACCACCACCATGGTCATGCCGTCGGCGGCGAGCGCCTTCATCACTTGCAGCACTTCGCCGACCAGCTCCGGGTCGAGCGCCGAGGTGGGTTCGTCGAAGAGCATGATGTGCGGCTCCATGGCCAGCGCCCGGGCGATCGCCACGCGCTGCTGCTGGCCGCCGGAGAGCTGCGCCGGGTAACTCTCGGCCTTGTGCGCCAGGCCGACCTTTTCCAGCATCGCCAGGCCACGCCGGCGTGCCTCGTCGTGGGATTGCTTGCGCACGCGCAGCAGCGCCTCGGTGACGTTGCCGAGCACGCTCATGTGCGGCCACAGGTTGAACTGCTGGAAGACCATGCCGACGTTGCGCCGCACCTGGTTGACCTGGGCGCGGCCGGCCGGTTTGCGCTGCGGGCCGGCCTGCCAGCCGAGCAACTGACCTTCGATGAACACCTCGCCGGCGTCGTACTGTTCGAGGAAGGCCATGCTGCGCAGCAGGGTGCTCTTGCCCGAGCCGGACGGACCGATCAGGCAGACCACCTCGGAGCGGCGCACGTCGAGGTCGATGTCCTGCAGCACCTGCAGGGCACCGAAGCGTTTGCCGACGCCGCGCAGCTTGAGGATCGGCTCGTCGGCGGTGGAAGCGTGGTTCATGGGGATCACCTCGGTGGGCGTGCCGCTGTGCAGGCGGAGCGGGATAGTCATTTCAGGCCTCCTGGCGCTGCAGGAAGCGCCCGACCCGCGTTTCCAGGGCCAGGCCCAGGCGCGAGCAGCATTCGATGAGAACCAGGTAGCCGACGCAGAGCACCGCCAGGGTCTCGACGAAGGCGAAGGTTTCCGAGCCGATGCCGGTCAGCACCATGGTCAGTTCGGGGATGGTGATGATCGACAGCACGGCGGTTTCCTTGCACAGGATGGTGATCAGGTTGACCAGCGCCGGCAGGATGATCACCAGCATCTGCGGCAACTGGATGCGCAGGATGCATTGCCAGCGGCCGATGCCCAGGCATTCGGCGGCCTCCAGTTGGCCCGGTGGCACCGACTGGAAGCCGGCGCGGAAGATTTCGGCGAAGTACACGCTGCCGTACACGCCCAGGCCGAGGATGCCGGCGCTGAACGGTTGCAGTTCGAGGCCGAAGGAGGGGCCGCCGTAGTAGAGCAGGAACAACTGGACGAGGAACGGCGTGGCGCGGATCAGCTCGATGAACGCCCGCAGCGCCGCGCGTATCCAGCGTCCGCCGAACAATTGCAGGACGGCGATGGCCAGGCCCAGCAGCAGGCCGAGCGCGACCCCGGCGCCCCAGGTCTGGAAGGTCACCAGCAGGCCACCGCCGATCTCGCCGAGGCGGCTGGTGATGATGCTCGGATCGATGATCATGCCTGCCCCCTTTGCAGCCGCCGCTCCAGGGCGCCGCCGCAGAACGCCAGGGGAATGTTGATCAGGCAGTAGAAGGCGGCCAGCACCAGGTAGGTCTGCAGGAACAGGTAGTTGCTGGCGGCGAGGTTCTGCGCGGTACGGGTCAGGTCGGCGAGGCCGACCACCGAGACCAGCGAGGAGGCCTTGATCAGCAGGATCATTTCGTTGAGCAGCGCCGGCAGGGTCAGACGCACGGCCTGCGGCACCTTGATCCGCAGCAGGATCTGCCAGGCCGACAGGCCCAGCAGGCGCGCCGCCTCCAGTTGCCCGCCGGGGATGGCGAGGAAACCGCCGCGGAAGATTTCCGCGATGTAGGCGCCGGCCGCCAGGGCCAGGCCGACCACCGCCGCCACCAGCGGCGAGACGTTGGGCAGGCCGACACGGGGCAGGAAGTAGTAGATGAACAGCAGTTGCACCAGCAGCGGCACGCCACGGAAGACGAAGATGTAGGCGCCACCGAGGCGCCGCAGCAACGGGTCCGGCGACAGGCGCAAGGTGCAGACGCCTATGCCGATCACGAATCCTATCCCCAGCCCGGCGAGCGACACCTCAAGGGTGGTCAGCAGGCTCAGCGCCATCAGCGGCAGGCTCTGCAGCAGGGTTGGCCAATCGAAGATCATCGCCAGTCTCTCCCGCGCCGCGTGGCGCATCGGAAGGCATCGGGCAGGCCGGCGCACCCTGGCGGGGCGCGCCGGCGCACGGGTTTACCAGGTCGGTTCGAAGTCGCCTTGCGGGGTATCCATGGCGGCGCCCAGCCATTTCTTCTGCAGCGCGGCCAGGCGGCCATCGGCGTGCAGCTTGGCCAGGGCCTTGTTCAGCTCGGCGATCAGGCTGGCGGAGTCATCGTCCTTGCGGCCCAGGTAGGCGAAGTAGGACTTCTTGCCGAACGGCGGTTGCACCACGGCGAACACTTGCGAGCGCTGGGCGGCGACGTAGGAGATGTTCGGCAGCGAGTTGGCCACCGCGGCGATGCGCCCGGCGGCGAGGTCGGCGTAGGCCTGGTTGTTGTCGACGTACTCGCGGATGGTCACCTTCTGCGGCAGGGTGGCGGCGAAGGTCTTCAGCTCCTCCAGTTGCGCCGAGCCCTTGCCGGCGCCGACGGTCATGCCGGCGATGTCCTGCGGCTTGCCGATCTTGTCGTTGTGCGCGCCCTTGAGCAGCGACACCGTGGCTTCGGCGATCGGGTCGAGGAAGCGGTAGCGCTCCTTGCGCGCCTTGGTGACGATGATTGGCCCGGCGACCACGTCGAATTTCTTCGCCTCCAGCCCCGGCAGCACGCTCGGCCAGGGCAGGTCGATGAAGCGCACCTTGACCCCCAGCTCGTCGCCGAGGGCCTTGAACAGTTCGGCGTTCAGGCCTTGCTGCTTGCCGTTATCGAGAAAGTCGAAGGGAGCGAACTGCATTTCGGTGCCGACCACCAGTTCACCGGCCTTCTTCACATCGGCCAGTTGGTCGGCGCGGACCTGCGGCGCCAGGGCGATCAGGGTGGCGGCGCCGAGGGCGGCCAGGGTCTTGCCAAACAGTGGGTTGAAGCGCATCGGGTAACTCCTTCGTTGGGCTGACAGGTGTTGTTGTTGTGCAACGGCAGAGCAGCATCAAATGTGCCAATCAATACTGGTATATACCGGTCTCTGCCGGCTTCAATCGAACAGCTTGCCGGGGTTGAGGATGCCCCGTGGATCCAGGGCCAGCTTGAGCTGACGCATCACCTGCAGCGCCTCGGGACTCACCGAGTGATGCAGGAATTCGCGCTTGAGCAGGCCGATGCCGTGCTCGGCGGAGACCGAGCCGGCCATTTCGCCGACGGCGGTATAGACCAGTTCCTCGACCTCAAGGATAGGCGCCGGTTGCGGCAGCGAGCGGCAATCGACGGTGAGGTGCAGGTTGCTGTCGCCGATGTGGCCGAAATAGACGCTGCGGTTGCCCGGCCAGCGCGCATCGAGACGCTGCCGGCAGCGCTCGGCGAAGTCGCCGATGCGCCCGATCGGCAGGCTGACGTCGAAGTTCAGCGGTTGCAGGCGGTTGGGGAATTCGCCGGTGGCCTCGCGGATTTTCCACAGCTGACGGGCCTGGGCCTGGGAGCCGGCGATCACCGCATCGATCACTTCGCCGTCGTCGAAGGCGCCCTGCAGGGCATCCTGCAACGCCTCGGCGGTGGCCGCGCTGTCGAACAGCGCGTACAGCGGGTAGTCCTCGGCCAGCGGTGCTTGGGTCGTTTCCAGCCAGGACACGCCGAGGCGGTAGAAGTCCTGCCACATCAGCTCATAGGCCTGCGGCGTGCCCAGCCGGCGTTGCAGGCGGCGCAGCAGCGCCACCGCGGCGGCGTAGTCGGGCAGGGCGCACAGCGCGGTACTTTGCGCGCCCGGCGGCGGCGCCAGCTTGAGCACCGCGCGGGTGATCACCCCGAGGGTGCCCTCGGAGCCGATGAAGCACTGTTTCAGGTCATAGCCGGTGTTGTTCTTGATCATCTTGTTCAGCAGGTTCAGGACCCGCCCATCGGCCAGCACCACTTCCAGGCCGAGCACCAGGTCGCGGGTCATGCCGTAGCGGATCACCGCATTGCCACCGGCGTTGGTGGCGATGTTGCCGCCGATTTGGCAGGAGCCGCGCGCGCCCAGGTCCAGCGGGAACAGCAGGCCGGCCTCGGCGGCGGCCTGCTGGATGCGCTCCAGGCGGGTGCCGGCGCGCACGGTCATGGTGGCGGCGGCCGTGTCGATCTCCTCGATGCCGTCCAGGCGCTCCAGGGACAGGGCGATGTCCTGCGCGCGCGGCACGGCGCCGCCGGCCAGGCCGGTCATGCCGCCCTGGGGCACCAGGCTCTGGCCGCGTTCGTTGCAGATGCGCAGGGCGGCGGAGACCTGCGCGGTGTCGCGCGGCAGCAGCAGCGCCGCCGGGCAGGCCGGGGCGTGGCGGGTCCAGTCGCTGTGGTGGCGGGGATTGATGGCCGCGCCGGTGAGCACGGCGGCGTCGCCGAGGGCGGCGCGCAGTAGCTGCAGGGTCTGTTCGAGTTCGCTCATGGGTGGACGTCGCCAGTCGGTAAAAGGGAAGCCGGGGCGCTGCGCAACAGGCAGTCGCCGTTCACCTCGGCCAGGCTGCGACGGCCAAGCAAGGCCAGGGCCAGGCGCAGTTCCTGGTGCAGCAGATCGAGCGCATGGGCGGCTCCGGCGGCGCCGCCAAGGGCCACGCCATACAGGGTGGCGCGGCCGAGCAGCACCGCGTCGGCGCCGAGGGCGCAGGCCTTGAGGATGTCGCTGCCGCGGCGGATGCCGCTGTCCAGCAGGATCGCCAGGCGGCCTTTGACCGCTTCAGCGACGGCCGGCAGGCAGTCGAGGCTGGCCGGCGCGCCGTCGAGCTGACGCCCGCCGTGGTTGCTCACCACCACGCCATCCAGGCCGAGTTCGGCGCAGCGCCGCGCATCGGTAGCCGCCAGCACCCCCTTCAGCAGCAGGCGGTGCGGCCAGCGCTGGCGCAGGCGGGCGAGGGCGTTCCAGTCCAGTTCGGTGTCCATCTGCTGGCCGATGAACTGCGCGGCGCCCGCGGCGTTGCGGCGCTCGGCGGGCAGGTAGGGCGCCAGGTTGGCCATCTGCGGCAGGCCTTGTGGCCAGAGTGCCTGGAGCAGCCAGCGCGGGTGGCGCAGGACGTCGAACTTGTTGCGCCAGCTCAGCTGCTGCGGACGGACGAAGTTGCGCCTGTCCCATTCGCGGTTGCCGAGCAGCACGGCATCGCTGGTCAGCAGCAGAGTGCGGCAGCCGACGGCCTCGGCGCGGCGCAGCAGGTCATCCTGGATGCCGGGGTCGCGCAGGCAATAGAGCTGGAACCACAGCTCGGTGTCCGGCGCGGCGGCGGCGACTTCTTCCAGGGAACTGGTGGACACCGTGCTGAGGCTGAACGGCAGGCCGCGCTCGCCGGCGGCGCGGGCCAGGTGGAGGTCGGCGTCGCGGTAGAGCATGCCGTTGTAGCCGCTGGGAGCGATGGCCATGGGCAGCGGCAGCGTGCCGCCGAACAGCGGGCGGCGCAGGTCCGGCGTGGCGCAGGGCACCAGGGTCTGCGGCAGCAGGCTGAGTTCGGCGAAGGCCTGGCGGTTGCGCCGCAGGGTCAGCTCGTCTTCCGCGCCGCCGTCGAGGTATTCCCAGGCGAAGTACGGCAGGCGCCGGCGGGCCATGGCGGCCAGCTCGGCGATGCTCTGCGCGCGGCGGAAGTCGTTGCCGGTGTGGTAGCGGCGCATGCGCGGCGACTCAGGCGTAGAGCGCACTGGCGGGCAGCCAGCGGGCGAAGGCGCCCTCTTCGACCCAGGCGCGCGCGGTGGCGATGTCCGGGGCGAAGTAGCGGTCTTCATCGTAGGCGGGCACCTGGGCGCGGATCATCGCCATGATCTCGGCGAGCTTCGGCGAGGTGCTCAGCGGCGCGTGGAACTCCACGCCCTGGGCGGCGGCGAGCAGTTCGATGGCGACCACCGCCGAGCTGTTGCCGGCCATGTCGAGCAGGCGCCGCGCGGCGAAGGTGGCCATGGACACGTGGTCCTCCTGGTTGGCCGAGGTCGGCAGGCTGTCCACCGAGGCCGGGTGGGCCAGGGTCTTGTTTTCCGAGGCCAGGGCCGCCGAGGTGACCTGGGCGATCATGAAGCCGGAGTTGAGCCCGCCTTCCTTGACCAGGAACGCCGGCAGGCCGGACAGCGCCGGGTCGACCAGTTGGGCGATGCGCCGTTCCGACAGCGCGCCGATTTCGGCAATTGCCAGGGCCAGCACGTCGGCGGCCATGGCCACCGGCTCGGCGTGGAAGTTGCCGCCGGAGAGCACGTCGCCGTCGGCGCTGAACACCAGCGGGTTGTCCGACACCGCGTTGGCTTCGCGCAGGAAGACCCCGGCGGCGAAGCGCAGGTGATCGAGGCAGGCGCCCATCACCTGCGGCTGGCAGCGCAGCGAGTAGGGGTCCTGCACGCGCTTGCAGTCGATGTGCGACTGGTTGATCTGGCTGTCGTGCAGCAGCTCGCGGTACAGCGCGGCGACGTCGATCTGCCCGGGCTGGCCGCGCACCGCCTGGATACGCGCGTCGAAGGGCACATAGGAACCCTTCAGGGCCTCCACGGTGAGGCTGCCGGCGGCCACCGCGGCGGTGAACAGCTTCTCGGCGGCGAACAGTCCGCGCAGGGCCAGGGCCGTGGACACCTGGGTGCCGTTGATCAGCGCCAGGCCTTCCTTCGGCCCCAGGGTCAGGGGCTCCAGGCCGGCGATGGCGAGACCCTCGCTGGCTTCCATGACGCGGCCTTGATGGCGCACCTGGCCGACGCCGATGAGCACCGAGGACATGTGCGCCAGCGGCGCCAGGTCACCCGAGGCGCCCACCGAGCCCTGCGAGGGAATGCACGGGTAGACCTGGGCGCGGTAGAGCTTCAGCAGGCCTTCGATCACCGCCCAGCGCACCCCGGAGAAACCGCGCGCCAGGGAGGCGACCTTGAGCGCCAGGATCAGGCCGACGGTGGCATCGTCGAGCAGCGGCCCGGTGCCGGTGCAGTGCGAGAGGATCAGGTTGCGCTGCAGCCGGGTCAGTTGGTCGGCGGCGATCGAGGTCCGCGCCAGCAGGCCGAAGCCGGTGTTGATGCCGTAGACGGTGCGCTGGCTGGCGATGATGCTGGCGACCGTGCGCTGGCTGGCCGCGACGCTGGCCTGGCAGGCGGGGTCGAGGGCGAAGTCGATGCGCTCCTGGTGGATCAGGCGCAGTTGGTCGAGGCTGAAGTGGCCGGGGGTGATGAGCAGGGCATCTGACATGGGGCGTTTCCTGAGCATGGGGTGCGGCGCGGTGGCCATGGGTCGGTGGCAGCGAGATACATGCCTGTATATACAGGACAGGCAATTCGCGGGCCAGGAATCCAGGAAGTGCCATCGCAGAGGCGCTACGCGCGGCTTCAGGGGGTTGCGCATGGGCTGTCGATGTCACCTTAGGTTGCACCCGGCTGGGGCCGCTGTGGTCCAAATGCACAGCCAGGGTGCGCTGAGTCAGGCGGTCTGGCGTTGCCGCCGGAGGCTCCCGGTGTCGCCCTAGAGGCGTTGCTGGCGGGCGCCTGGAGCAGCCGTCGGACGGCGGGCATGCAATGTGCTTAGCCTGTATATACCGCTTGCCTGGTCGAGCCCTGTCGCGACGCGGCGAGCGGTCATCCTCCCTGACAACCCTAGCCGCTTGGCGCGTTTGCCGCCGCGGCGCCCGCGCAGGAGTCCTCATGAGTCAGAACCTTTCCATTCCCGTGGTCGACATGGCCGGTGTGGGGGCGGGCGACGCCGCCAGCCTGCGCCGGGCCGGCGAGGCGATCCACCGGGCCTGCACCGAGATCGGCTTCTTCTATATCGTCAATCACGGCGTGCCGCAGGCGGTGATCGACGAGGCCATGGCCGCCGCGCGGGAGTTCTTTGCCTTGCCGCTGGAGACCAAGGCGCAGGTGGCGGTGAATGCGCGCCATCGCGGTTTCCACCGGATCGGCGGGGCGACCATGTACCAGGCGACCCAGCCGGACCTGAAGGAGTTCTTCAGCATCGGCCTGGAACTGGCCGAGGACGATCCTTGCGTGCTCGCCGGCGAAGCCCTGCGCGGGCCGAACCAGTGGCCGGCCTTCCTGCCGCGCCTGCGCAGCGCGCTGGACGCCTATTACGCGGCGGTCGGCCGCGCCGGCGCCGACCTGCTGCGCGCGGTGGCGGTGAGCCTGGGCATCGACGAGCAGTTCTTCGCCGCCAAGTACCACAAGCCGCTGCAGCGCACCCAGGCCATCTATTACCCACCGCACCCGGCGCAGGCCGAGGCCGATCTGTTCGGCGTGGCGCCGCACACCGACTATGGCTGCATCACCCTGCTCTATCAGGACGACAGTGGTGGCCTGCAGGTGCGCGAGCTGGGCAGTCAGAGCTGGGTCGATGCCACCCCGCTGGCCGGCAGCCTGGTGGTCAACGTCGGCGACCTGCTGGCGCGCTGGTCCAACGATCGCTTCCGCTCCACCCTGCACCGGGTGATCAACTGCTCCGGCCACGAGCGCTATTCCATCGCCACCTTCTTCGACCCCGACTACCAGTCCGTGGTCGATCCGCGCGACCTGGGCATCGCCGACGAAGCAAGCCGCTACGCGCCGGTGAAGGCGGGCGACTACATCCTCGGCCGCATCGACCAGTCCATGGCCTACCGCAAGAAGGCCCAGGCCTGAGCCGCGCTGGCGGCGGCGGATAACGCGCGCGCGTTGTTCGCCCTGCGCGAATGGCCTGTTACCGATGACGCCCCTTGATGGGGCGTCGTGCTTCAAAAAGTGTCACGCCCGTAGTCTCGGGTAACACCTCTTGCTCTCGGCCACTGCCGGCGGATGCCGCTCTCGCGGCCCGCTGACGCCCAGCTTCTACGCAGCCTAGAGCCTTCCCTTGGGTTTTTTTGCGGCCCCCTCGGCAAGGTTGGCCCCTCTCATGCATATGCTTGTATGTACAACCTTATATGTGTGCGGACGTCTTCGACGGCCGCCCCGGAACCAGGTCGCTGCGCCGGCCCGTCAGTCACCCGAGTCAGGAGTCACCCCGTGAGCAACTCGAACAACAAATTCCGCGATGTCGAAATCCGCGCTCCGCGCGGCACCCAGCTGAACGCCAAGAGCTGGCTGACCGAAGCGCCGCTGCGCATGTTGATGAACAACCTCGACCCGGAAGTGGCGGAGAACCCCAAGGAATTGGTGGTCTACGGCGGCATCGGCCGCGCCGCGCGCAACTGGGAGTGCTACGACAAGATCGTCGCCACCCTGAAAGAGCTGAACGACGACGAGACCCTGCTGGTGCAATCCGGCAAGCCGGTCGGGGTGTTCAAGACCCACGCCAACGCCCCGCGCGTGCTGATCGCCAACTCCAACCTGGTGCCGCACTGGGCGACCTGGGAGCACTTCAACGAACTGGATGCCAAGGGCCTGGCCATGTACGGCCAGATGACCGCCGGTTCGTGGATCTACATCGGTAGCCAGGGCATCGTCCAGGGCACCTACGAAACCTTCGTCGAGGCCGGTCGCCAGCACTACAACGGCAACCTCGCCGGGCGCTGGGTGCTCACCGCCGGTCTCGGCGGCATGGGCGGCGCCCAGCCCCTGGCGGCGACCCTGGCCGGCGCCTGCTCGCTGAACATCGAATGCCAGCAGAGCCGCATCGACTTCCGCCTGAAGACCCGTTACGTCGACGAGCAGGCCAGCGACCTGGACGACGCCCTGGCGCGCATCGCCAAGTACACCGGCGAAGGCAAGGCGATCTCCATTGCCCTGCACGGCAACGCCGCGGAAATCCTGCCGGAACTGGTGCGCCGTGGCGTGCGCCCGGACATGGTCACCGACCAGACCAGCGCCCACGACCCGCTCAACGGCTACCTGCCGATCGGCTGGACCTGGGAGCAGTACCGCGACCGCGCGCAGACCGAGCCGGCCGCCGTGGTGAAAGCCGCCAAGCAGTCCATGGCGGTGCATGTGCAAGCCATGCTGGACTTCCAGAAGCAGGGCGTACCGACCTTCGACTACGGCAACAACATCCGCCAGATGGCCAAGGAAGAGGGCGTGGCCAATGCCTTCGACTTCCCCGGCTTCGTTCCGGCCTACATCCGTCCGCTGTTCTGCCGTGGCGTCGGTCCGTTCCGCTGGGCCGCGCTGTCCGGCGACGCCGAGGACATCTACAAGACCGACGCCAAGGTCAAGGAACTGATCCCGGATGACGCCCACCTGCACCGCTGGCTGGACATGGCCAAGCAGCGCATCAGCTTCCAGGGCCTGCCGGCGCGCATCTGCTGGGTCGGCCTGGGACAGCGCGCCAAGCTCGGCCTGGCGTTCAACGAAATGGTCCGCAGCGGCGAACTGAAGGCGCCGATCGTCATCGGCCGCGACCACCTCGACTCCGGTTCGGTGGCCAGCCCCAACCGTGAAACCGAAGCCATGCAGGACGGTTCCGATGCCGTCTCCGACTGGCCGCTGCTCAATGCCCTGCTGAACACCGCCAGCGGCGCCACCTGGGTCTCGCTGCACCATGGCGGCGGCGTGGGCATGGGCTTCTCCCAGCATTCGGGCATGGTGATCGTCTGCGACGGCACCGACGAGGCCGCCGCGCGCATCGCCCGCGTGCTGACCAACGACCCGGCCACCGGGGTCATGCGCCACGCCGATGCCGGTTACCAGATCGCCATCGACTGTGCCAAGGAACAAGGCTTGAACCTGCCGATGATCACCGGCAAGTGATGAGGAATCCGGCATGAGCAAGGTGACCGAATTGCCCATCGCCCAGCCGCTGCGTGGCGTGCGGGTGCTGGACCTGAGCCGGGTACTGGCCGGGCCGCACTGCACCGCCATGCTCGCCGACCTGGGCGCCGAGGTGATCAAGTTCGAAGTGCCGGGGCATGGCGACGACAGTCGCCATCTCGGCCCGTTCAAGGATGGCGAGAGTGTCTACTTCGGCCTGATCAACCGTGGCAAACGCAGTGTCGAGCTGGACTTCAAGGAGCCCACCGAGCTGGCGCGTTTCTACCAGATGGTGGCCGACGCCGACGTGGTGGTGGAGAACTTCCGCCCCGGCGTCACCCAGCGCCTGGGCATCGATTTCGACAGCCTGCGCCAGCACAACCCCAAGCTGATCTACGCGAGCATTTCCGGCTTCGGCCAGAACGGCCCGCTGTCGCGTCGGCCGGCCTACGACATCGTCGCCCAGGCGATGTCCGGGCTGATGAGCGTCACCGGTTTCGAGCAGACCGGGCCGACCCGCTGCGGCGAAGCCCTCGGCGACTTGTGCGCCGGGGTCTACGCGGCCTGGGCGATCAGCAGCGCGCTGTTCTCCCGTGAGCATCAGGGCAGCAGCGCGCAGTACCTCGACGTGGCGATGTTCGACGTGTTGGTCAGCCTGCAGATGACCGGCCTCTCCAACCTCTTCGCCCATGGCACGGCGCCGGGCCTGGTGGGCAACCGCCACCCGGTGTCGACGCCCTTCGACACCTACCGCGCCGCCGACGGCCTGGTGGTGATCGCGGTGGCCAGCGACAAGCTGTTCCGGCGCTTCTGCGAAAGCATCGGGCGCGCCGAGCTGGCCGACGATCCGCGCTTCGCCGACGACCCCTCGCGCACCCGCCACGAGCAGGCCCTGCGCGCCGAGATCGAGGCCTGGACCGGCCAGCGCAGCGTCGAGCAAGCCTGCGACCTGCTGCTCGATGCCGGCGTACCGGCCTCGCCGGTGTGGAACCTGGCCGAAGCCAGCGGCAGCGAACAGGCGCAGGCGCGCCAGTTGCTGGTGCAGCCGGCCGACGGCCTGCCGCCGCTGGTGCCGCAGCCGGTGCATTTCAACGGGCGCAAGCCCCATGCCGCGACGCGCGCGCCCCGCCTGGGCGAAGCCAATGCCGCGTTCGGCCTCGGTCAACCTGGAGCTGTGAATGAACTTTGACATCGACGCCACCGAGCTGGCCATCGTCGACGCCGCCGAGCGCGTCTGCCGCGACGTACTGCAAGCCAACGCGCAGCGCTACGACGAGAGCGAGAGCTTCTGCGCCGAAAGCCTGCGGGCCCTGGGCGAGCTGGGCTTCATGGGCATCAACCTGCCGGAGAGCTATGGCGGCTTCGGTATCGGCAGCCTGGCCATGAGCCGGGTGGTCGAGGCGGTGTCCGCCGCCTGCGCCTCCACCGCTTCGGCGCTCACCGCACACTTCCTCGCCACCGACTCGATCCTCATCGGCGGCAGCGAGGAGCAGCGCCAGGAATGGCTGCCGCGCTGCGCCAGCGGCGAGCTGCTGGGCGCCTTCGGCCTCACCGAACCGGCCGCCGGCTCCAACCCGGCGGACATGCGCACCCGCGCCGTGCGGGAAAACGGCGGCTGGCGCATCCGCGGCAGCAAGCACTACATCACCAACGCCCGCGAAGCCGACTTCATCGTGCTCTACGCCAAGACCGATGCCGAGGCCGGCGCGCGTGGCATCAGCGCCTTCCTGATTCCCAAGGGCAGTGCCGGCGTGAGCTTCTCCAACCCGGAGAAGACCATGGGCCTGCGCGGCAGCACCATCTACGAGCTGGCGCTGGACTGCTGGCTGCCCGAGTCGGCGCTGCTCGGCAGCGAGAACCAGGGCTTCCGCACCGCCATGGAAGTGCTCGATCGCGGCCGCGTGGAAGTCGCCGCCATGTCCCTGGGCATCGCCCGCGCGGCCATGGAGTACGCGCTCAAGTGGGTGGACGAGCGGCAGATCGGAGCCAAGCCGCTGTCGGCCTACCAGGGCACCCAGTGGCGCCTGGCCGACATGCACGCGCAGCTGGAAGCGGCACGCCTGTTGACCATGAAGGCCGCCGCCCGGCGCGACAGCGGCGAGCGCTTCAGCCTGGAGTCAGCCACCGCCAAGCTGTTCGCCGCCGAGGCCTGTGGCTTCATCACCGACGCCGCGCTGCAACTGCATGGCGGCTACGGCTACATCCGCGACCTGCCGCTGGAGCGCTTCGTCCGCGACGCGCGCATCCTGCGGATTTTCGAGGGCACCTCGGAGGTACAGAAAATCATCATTTCCCGCGCCGTGCTGGAGGCCGCCCGCCAGTGACGGCGAGTGGCGCGGGGCAGGGCGGTGCGAGGCCGCCCACCCGCGAGGTATCAGGAGTCGCTGTGCATAACAACAATGGCGTGGCCGTGGTGAGCGGCCACGCGCGAGGAGAGCTTCATGGCTGGTAAGTCCCTGATCGAAACCCGTTCCATCGATTACATTCCCGAGCGCGAGCGGCATGGCCGCCTGTTCAGTCAGTTCACCCTGTGGTTCGGCGCCAACCTGCAGATCACCGCCATCGTCACCGGCGCCCTGGCCGTGGTGCTCGGCGGCGATGTGTTCTGGTCACTGATCGGCCTGCTCATCGGGCAGGTCTTCGGTGGCCTGGTCATGGCCCTGCACGGCGCCCAGGGGCCCAAGTTGGGCCTGCCGCAGATGATCTCCAGCCGCGTGCAGTTCGGCGTCTTCGGCGCGGTGATTCCGCTGATCCTGGTGTGCGTGATGTACATCGGCTTCAACGCCACCGGCACCGTGCTCGCCGGGCAGGCGGTCAGCCAGTTGCTCAGCGTCAGCGAGACCGCCGGCATCCTCATCTTCGCCGCGGTGATCATCGGCCTCACCGTCTGCGGCTACCGGGTCATCCATGTGCTCGGCAAGGCCGCCAGCGTGATCGGCATGCTCGCCTTCGCCTACCTGTTCGTGCGCCTGCTGTCGATGAACGACATCGGCGCGCTGCTGGACAACCGCCACTTCGCCTGGAGCAGCTTCCTCCTCGCCGTGTCTCTCTCGGCATCCTGGCAGATCGCCTTCGGCCCCTATGTCGCCGACTACTCGCGCTACCTGCCGAGCGACACCTCGTCGCTGAAAACCTTCTTCGCCGTCGGCCTGGGTTCGGTGATCGGCTCGCAGGCCTCGATGGTCCTCGGCGTGTTCGCCGCGGCGCTGGCCGGCAAGGCGTTCTCCGGCCAGCCGGTGGCCTACATCGTCGGTCTCGGTGCCAGCGGCCTGATGGCCTCGGCGCTGTTCTTCAGCGTGGCTCTGGGCAAGGTGACCATCTCCACCCTCAATGCCTACGGCAGCTTCATGTGCATCGCCACCATCATCAGTGGCTTCCGTGGCCACCTGACGATCACTCGCGTGCAACGGCTGGTCTTCGTGCTGGCCATCGTCGGCCTGTCCACCGGCCTGGCGCTGGCCGGCCAGCATTCGTTCCTGGCGGCGTTCAAGTCGTTCCTGCTGTTCCTCCTGGCCTTCTTCACGCCCTGGAGCGCGATCAACCTGGTGGACTACTACTGCATCACCCGCGAGCGCTATGACATCCCGGCGCTGTCCGATCCGGATGGCCGCTATGGCCGCTGGAACTGGACCGGCATCGGTGTCTACGCCTTCGGCGTGCTGGTGCAGATGCCCTTCATCGACAGCGGCTTCTATTCCGGCCCGCTGGTGGAGAAGCTGGGCGGCGTGGATATCTCCTGGCTGGTCGGTCTGCTGCTGCCAGCCATCCTCTACTTCTTCCTGGCGCGCCGTGACGCCAGCCATGTGCCGGCGCAACTGGTGCTGCCGGTGCGCTCCTGACGCGAGGGACAGGCATGAAACAGCTCTGGCAGAACTGCCATGCGGCAACCATGGTCGGCGGCCGCTACTCGATCATCGAGGATGCCGCCATCCTCACCGAGGGCCGGCTGATCCAGTGGATCGGCCGGCGCGCCGAGTTGCCCGCGCATGAAGTGCAGCGCCGCCACGACCTGGGCGGTGCCTGGGTCACCCCGGGCTTGATCGACTGCCACACCCACCTGGTGTTCGGCGGCGACCGCAGCGCCGAGTTCGAGCAGCGCCTGCAAGGCGTCAGCTATGCCGAGATCGCCGCCGCCGGTGGCGGCATCGCCAGCACCGTGCGCGCCACCCGCGAGGCCAGCGAGGACGACTTGCTGGCCAGCGCGATCAAGCGCGCGCGGCCGTTGCTGGCCGACGGCGTGACCGTGCTGGAAGTGAAGTCCGGCTACGGCCTCGACCTGGCCAGCGAACGCAAGATGCTCCGCGTCGCCCGCCGACTCGGCGAGGTGCTGCCGGTGACGGTGTGCGCCACCTGCCTGTCGGCCCACGCCCTGCCGGCGGAATACGCCGGGCGCGCCGACGCCTACATCGAGCTGATCTGCACGGAAATCCTCCCGGCCCTGGCCGCCGAAGGGCTGGTGGATGCGGTGGATGCCTTCTGCGAGCACCTGGCGTTCTCCCCGGCGCAGGTCGAGCGGGTGTTCCAGGCCGCGCAGCGCCTGGGCCTGCCGGTGAAGCTGCACGCCGAGCAGCTGTCTTCGTTGCACGGTTCCAGCCTGGCGGCGCGCTACCAGGCGCTGTCCGCCGACCACCTGGAATTCATGACCGAGGAAGACGCCATCGCCATGGCCGCCGCCGGTACCGTTGCGGTGCTGCTGCCGGGGGCCTTCTTCGTCTTGCGCGAAACCCAGCTGCCGCCGATCGAGGCGCTGCGCAAGCATGGCGTGGCCATGGCCCTGGCCAGCGACCTGAATCCCGGCACCTCGCCGGCGCTGTCGTTGCGGCTGATGCTCAACATGGGCTGCACGGCCTTCCGCCTGACCCCGGAAGAAGCCCTGGCCGGGGTCACGCTGAACGCCGCCAAGGCTCTCGGCCTGGGGCACACTCACGGCAGCCTGGAAGCCGGCAAAGTCGCCGACTTCGTCGCCTGGGACATTCAGCGTCCGGCCGAATTGGCCTATTGGCTCGGCGGCGACCTGCCGAAACGCATCATCCGTCACGCAGAGGAAGTTTCCTGTGGATAACGTACTGAGCTTCAGCCGCGGCCGCGTGCCGCTGCTGATCAGCATGCCGCACCCCGGCACCCGCCTGACGCCGGCCCTGGAGGCCGGGCTGGTCGACGAGGCGAAAGGCTTGGCCGACACCGACTGGCATATCCCGCGGCTCTACGATTTCGCCAGCGAACTGGGCGCCAGCGTGCTGGCGGCGCACTATTCGCGCTACGTCATCGACCTCAACCGCCCGGCCGACGACCAGCCGCTGTACGCCACCGCGACCACCGGCCTGTACCCGGACACCCTGTTCGACGGGCGCCCGTTGTTCCGCGCCGGCCAGACACCGTCGGCGGAAGAACGCGCGCGCTACCTGGCCGAAGTGTGGACGCCCTACCACCGCAGCCTGGCCGAGGAACTGGCGCGGCTCAGGGCCGAATTCGGCTACGCCCTGCTGTGGGACGCCCATTCGATTCGCTCGAATATCCCGCACCTGTTCGACGGGCGCCTGCCGGACTTCAACATCGGCACCTTCGCCGGCGCCAGTTGCGCCCCCGAACTGGCCGAGCGCCTGGCTGGCGTCTGCGCCGATGCGGTCGGCTACAGCCATGTGCTCAACGGCCGCTTCAAGGGTGGCTTCATCACCCGCCACTACGGCCGGCCGCAGCAGGATGTGCATGCGGTGCAACTGGAGCTGGCGCAATGCACCTACATGAACGAGGCGGCGCCCTTCGCCTACCGCGAAGACCTGGCCGGTCCGACCCGCGCGGTGATCCGGCGGATGCTGGAAACCTTCCTCGAATGGGGGCGGCAACGCTACGGGCGCTGACCCCGCCGAGCGTACCTTTGCCGCGCTCCAGTGGACCGGCCCGGACGCGGGTCGGTCGCGCTGGGCAAGGCGCTCTCAGGGTTGCAGGCCCAGGTGGCGAATCGGCGGCTGCGGCACCGCCAGGCGTTGCCAGACATCGTCGAGCAGCTCGGCCGGATAGAAGGACGCCAGCGTCGGCAGGTCGCCGCGCGGCACCCAGGCGACCTCGCGGATCTGGTACTCGTCGCCACCCAGGCCGCGCAGGTTGGCCAGGCTGATCTCGCCGCGCCAAGCGTCGACCCGGTAGAACAGTTCCAGGTGAAAGCGCCCGGCCAGCGGCTCGGCGAACTCGCGCACATACACCAGCGGGCCGACCTCCACCTCCAGGCCGGTTTCCTCGCGGCATTCGCGCTTCACGGTGTCGCGCGTCGATCGGTCGCTGAGCGACTCGAAACCGCCTCCCGGGGGAATCCAGTAGATGTCGTCGCCGACTTCGTGGCGGACCAGCAGAATGCGCTCGTCGCGGACCAGCAGGCCGGCGGCGCGGATGCGGTGCTGCAGGGGCGTGCGGTTCATGCGGACCTCGCCAGCGGCCAGTGGTCGCAGGGGTTTCGGGACTGCCGGGAGTGGCCGCCGGCAGCTTGGCCAATGCGCGCCATTCGGCAAACGAAGAACTTCCTTGGCACGCCGAGTGAACTCCTTTATCGGTTTTGCTCCGGCCCGAGTATCATGCCCGACAACAAGGGATGGTATCCGGTCGATGGACGACCGTACGTACTGATTCGGGAGTGCGCCATGCAGCTTTTGTATCCGGAGATCAAGCCTTACGCCCGACACCAACTGGCTGTCGAGGCGCCGCACGTCCTTTATGTGGACGAGAGCGGCAGCCCGGACGGTTTGCCGGTGCTGTTCGTGCATGGCGGTCCGGGTGCCGGCTGCGATGCCCTGTCGCGCCGCTTCTTCGATCCCAACCTGTACCGCATCGTCACCTTCGACCAGCGTGGCTGTGGCCGCTCGACGCCCTTCGCCAGCCTGGAAAACAACACCACCTGGGATCTGGTCGCGGACATGGAGTGCATCCGCGAATTCCTCGGCATCGACAAATGGGTGCTGTTCGGCGGCTCCTGGGGATCGACCCTGTCGCTGGCCTACGCCCAGGCCCACCCCGAACGCGTGCATGCGCTGATCCTGCGCGGGATCTTCCTGTGCCGCCCGCAGGACTTGCAGTGGTTCTACCAGGAGGGCGCCAGCCACCTGTTCCCGGACTACTGGGAAGACTACCTGGCACCGATTCCGCCGGCCGAGCGCGACGACCTGATGCAAGCCTTCCGCAAGCGCCTGGTCGGTTCCGATCAGATCGCCCAGATGCACGCCGCGCGCGCCTGGTCGACCTGGGAAGGGCGCACTGCCACGCTGCGGCCCAATCCCGCGGTGGTCGAGCGCTTCAGCGATCCGCACCGCTCGCTGTCGATCGCCCGCATCGAGAACCACTACTTCGTCAACGGCGCCTTCCTCGAAGCGGACCAACTGCTCCGTGGCATGCAACGCATCGCCCACCTGCCGGGCGTGATCGTGCATGGCCGCTATGACGTGGTCTGCCCGCTGGACAACGCCTGGGCCCTGCACAAGGCCTGGCCGAACAGCGAGCTGCAGATCGTCCGCGACGCCGGCCACGCGGCCAGCGAACCGGGCATCGCCGACGCCCTGGTGCGCGCCACCAACGAGATCGGCCGGCGTCTGCTGAACCTGCCGCCGGAGGTTCAATGAAGGCGCTGATCCAACGGGTGAGCGCGGCACGGGTGGAAGTCGCAGGTGATATCGTCGGCGCCATCGACCAGGGGCTGTTGGCATTAGTCGCGGTCGAACCGCAGGACACCGAAGAAACGGCACAGCGTTTGCTGCATAAGCTGCTTAACTATCGAGTGTTCGCCGATATTGAAGGTAAGATGAACCTTTCCTTGAGCGATATCGGCGGCGGTCTGCTGTTGGTCTCGCAGTTCACCCTGGCCGCCGATACCCGCAAGGGTTTGCGGCCGAGTTTTTCCAGCGCGGCGCCGCCGGTACAGGGCGCCGCGTTGTTCGATCATCTCGTGGAACAGGCGCGAGCCCGTCATCCGCTGGTCGCCACCGGTCGTTTCGGCGCCGACATGCAGGTGCACTTGGTCAACGACGGGCCGGTGACTTTTCTTCTGGAGGCTTGAACACGCGGCTGGCTGTAATCTGGCCGTAGGATGATGGTAACGCGCATGCAACTAGAACAATGGCTCCCCGGCAGCGGCCACAGGCCGAGCGGGGATTCCTCGGTATGGCCGGGGAATCATTCGCACGCATCGGGGTCGGAATTCAATCGCCGGCACTTTGGCATCGCCAAGGCCGGCCTTGGTTTATTTAAGTTCACGGACGAGGGGGACTCGTGATTTTCCGTTCCGTTCAGCAACCCGCTTCTCGTAATACCCTGCGCGACCTGCTGCTGGCCGGCTCCGCTATCCTGGCCATGGGCGCCGGGCAGGCCTGGGCCTTCAACCTCGACGACGTCGCCAGCCAGGCGAAGAAACTCGCCAGCGAGAAATACAGCGCGCCGGCCAGCAACCTGCCGTCGGTATTCAGCGAAATGAAGTTCGCCGATTACCAGCAGATTCGCTTCCGCATGGACAAGGCCTACTGGGCCGATGAAAAGACGCCGTTCAAGATCAGCTTCTACCACCAGGGCATGCACTTCGACACCCCGGTGAAAATCAACGAAGTGACCTCCAGCAACGTCAAGGAGATCAAGTACGATCCCTCGCGTTTCGATTTCGGTACGCTGAAGTTCGACGAGAATGCCACCAAGGATCTCGGCTACGCCGGTTTCCGCGTGCTCTTCCCGATCAACAAGGCCGACAAGCTCGACGAGATCACCACCTTCCTCGGCGCCAGCTACTTCCGCGTGGTCGGCAAGGGCCAGGCCTATGGCCTGTCCGCGCGTGGCCTGGCGCTGGATACCGCACTGCCGTCCGGTGAGGAGTTCCCGCGCTTCCGCGAGTTCTGGATCGAACGGCCGAAGTCGCAGGACAAGCATCTGGTGATCTTCGCCCTGCTCGATTCGCCGCGCGCCACCGGTGCCTACCGTCTGGTCCTGCGTCCGGGTACCGACACCGTGGTCGACGTCAAGGCCCGTGTGTTCCTCCGCGACAAGGTCAGCAAGCTCGGCGTTGCACCGCTGACCAGCATGTTCCTGTTCGGCTCCAACCAGCCTTCCGCGCAACACAACTACCGTCCTGAGCTGCACGACTCCACCGGCCTGCAGATCCATGCCGGCAACGACGAGTGGATCTGGCGTCCGCTGAACAACCCGAAACACCTCTCGGTGAGCAGCTACAGCGTGGAGAATCCGAAGGGCTTCGGTCTGCTCCAGCGTGGTCGCGAATTCTCCCGTTACGAGGACCTGGACGACCGTTACGACCTGCGTCCGAGCGCCTGGATCGAGCCCATGGGCGACTGGGGCAAGGGCAGCGTCGAACTCGTCGAGATTCCCACCCCGGACGAAACCAACGACAACATCGTCGCCTTCTTCAACCCGGAGAAGCGCCCAGAGCCGGGGCAGTCGCTGGACTACTCCTACCGCCTGCACTGGACCATGGACGAGGACGCGCTGCATTCGCAGAAGATCGCCCTGGTCAAGCAGACGCTGCGCTCCGTGGGTGACGTCAAGCAGGCCAACCTGATCCGTCAGCCCGACGGCAGCACCGCCCTGGTGGTCGATTTCGAAGGCGCCAACCTCAAGGCGTTGCCGGCCGACGCGCCGGTGACCACCCAGGTCAGCACCGACGACAACGCCGAGGTGAAGGAAAACAACCTGCGCTACAACCCGGTGACCCAGGGCTGGCGCCTGACGCTGCGAATCAAGGTCAAGGATTCGAAGAAGCCGACCGAGATGCGCGCGGCTCTGGTCAAAGATGGACAGATCCTCTCCGAAACCTGGAGCTATCAGCTGCCTGCCGATGAATAATCCGACCACTTCCAAGGCCCCGCTGGCCGAATACCTCGAGCACCTTCCGCTTGACGCAGAGGCGCGCGAGCGGCTGGCTCAGTCTGGCTCCTTCAGCGATCTGCACCAGCGCCTGGCGGTGGATTCCGGCGTAACGCCGGGCTCCACCGGCGACGCCGCGCTGGCCTCGATCGGGCCGCGCCTGCGGCTCGGTCATGGCCAGGAGCTGGACGATACCGGCATGCTTGGCCTGGACGACAACGGCCGCGCCTATCTCAAGGCCGCGCCGCCGATCCAGCGCTCCAAGGTGCTCCCGGAACCCTGGCGGACCAACCCGCTGATGCGCGGCTGGCGCCGCCTGACCGGCCGTAGCAATCCGTCCAAGCCGGCGCGCGACCTGCCCAAGGCGCGCTGGCAACGGGTCGGCTCGCTGCGCCGCTTCATCCTGCTGTTGCTGATGCTCGGCCAGACCAGTATCGCCACCTACTACATGAAGGGCATCCTGCCCTATCAGGGCTGGGCGCTGATCGATCTCGACGAGATCAACCGTCAGACCTTCCTGCAGACCCTCGAGCAGGTAGTGCCCTATGTGATCCAGTTCGGCGTGCTGCTGCTCTTCGCCATCCTCTTCTGCTGGGTCTCGGCGGGTTTCTGGACCGCGCTGATGGGCTTCTGGGAGTTGCTCAGCGGCCACGATCGCTATCGCATTTCCGGCAGCAGCGCGGGCAATGAGCCGATCGCCGCCGATGCGCGTACTGCCATCGTCATGCCGATCTGCAACGAAGATGTGCCGCGGGTCTTCGCCGGTCTGCGCGCGACCTTCGAGTCGGTGGCGGCCAGCGGTGAGCTGGATCACTTCGACTTCTTCGTGCTCAGCGACACCTATCAGGCCGATATCGCCGTGGCCGAAGAAAAGGCCTGGATCGAACTGTGCCAGGAAGCCAAGGGCTTCGGTCGCCTGTTCTACCGTCGCCGCCGTCGCCGGGTGAAGCGCAAGAGCGGCAACATCGACGACTTCTGCCGTCGTTGGGGCAGCCAGTACAAGTACATGGTGGTGATGGACGCCGACAGCGTGATGAGCGGCGACTGCCTGGCCAAGCTGGTGCGCCTGATGGAGGCCAACCCGGAAGCGGGGATCATCCAGACCGCGCCCAAGGCCTCGGGCATGGACACCCTCTATGCGCGCATGCAGCAGTTCGCCACCCGCGTCTACGGCCCGTTGTTCACCGCCGGCCTGCACTTCTGGCAGCTTGGTGAGTCGCACTACTGGGGGCACAACGCGATCATCCGCATGAAGCCCTTCATCGAGCACTGCGCCTTGGCGCCGCTGCCGGGCAAGGGTTCCTTCTCCGGGGCTATCCTCTCCCACGACTTCGTCGAAGCTGCGCTGATGCGCCGTGCCGGCTGGGGCGTGTGGATCGCCTATGACCTGGAGGGCAGCTACGAAGAGTTACCGCCGAACCTGCTCGACGAGCTCAAGCGCGACCGCCGCTGGTGCCACGGCAACCTGATGAACTTCCGCCTGTTCCTGGTCAAGGGCATGCACCCGGTGCACCGTGCGGTGTTCCTCACCGGGGTGATGTCGTACCTGTCGGCACCGCTGTGGTTCTTCTTCCTGGTGCTGTCCACCGCGCTGCTGGCGGTGCACCAGTTGATGGAGCCGCAGTATTTCCTCGAGCCACGCCAGTTGTTCCCGATCTGGCCGCAGTGGCACCCGGAAAAGGCCATTGCGCTGTTCTCCACCACCCTGACCCTGCTGTTCCTGCCCAAGCTGCTCAGCGTCATGCTGATCTGGGCCAAGGGCGCCAAGGCCTTCGGTGGGGTGATCAAGGTCACCCTGAGCATGCTCCTGGAGATGCTCTTCTCGGTGCTGCTGGCGCCGGTGCGCATGCTCTTCCATACCCGCTTCGTGCTGGCCGCGTTCCTCGGCTGGGAGGCGCAGTGGAAATCGCCGCAGCGTGACGACGATGCCACGCCCTGGAGCGAAGCGCTGCGCCGGCATGGCATGCAGACCCTGCTGGGCCTGGCCTGGGCCTTGCTGGTGGTGTGGCTGAACCCGCGTTTCCTCTGGTGGCTGTCGCCCATCGTCGGCTCGCTGATGCTGTCCATCCCGGTGTCGGTGATCACCAGCCGGGTCAACCTGGGCCTGCGTTCGCGCGATGAGAAGCTGTTCCTCATCCCCGAGGAATACGACACCCCGCGCGAACTGCGTGCCACCGACGAGTACACCTACCAGAACCGCTGGCAGGCGCTGAAGGACGGCTTCGTCCGCAGCGTCGCCGATCCGCTGCTCAACGCCCTGGCCTGTGCCATGGGCACCGCGCGTCACGCCAAGGCCGAGCCGATCGAGGCCATGCGTGCGGCACGGGTGCAGCAGGCGCTGGAAGGCGGTCCGGACAAGCTCGGCGGCGAAGCCCGTCTGGCTCTGCTCAGCGACCCTGTCGCTCTGTCGCGCCTGCACTTGCAGGTGTGGGAGGGCGCGCGTGGCAACTGGCTGGAACCCTGGCGCAAGTCGATCCAGGCCGATGCCCATGCGCCGGCCCTGCCGCTGGCGCCGCACGCACCCAGCGACGGTATGCCGCTGCCCGCTGCTCAATCCTGAGGCCGTCCGGCCCCTGCCACCTGAGTGGCGGGGGCCGGCATGGCGTCACGGCTGTTTTCCCGGCGTGGGACTGCTGATACCCTGCGCCACCGATCCAGAAAGCCTCCCGACAAACGGTGACTAGGGTACGATTCGCACCCTTTGCGCGCCCTGCGGGAGCTTTGTGCGGCCAACGTTGCCGCTGGACACCGCGCGGACCTTACGCGCGCACAATTTTCGACTGCCTGGGAGTTAGGGGAATGAAAAAGTATCTGGCATCGCTGCTGGTGGGCGTCTGCGCCCTGGTCGGCGTGACCGCGGCCAGCGCCGGCGCGGTGGACGAAGCGGTCAAGCGCGGTACCCTGCGGGTGGGCATGGACCCGACCTACATGCCGTTCGAGATGACCAACAAGCGCGGGCAGATCGTCGGCTTCGAAGTCGACCTGCTCAAGGCCATGGCCAAGGCCATGGGCGTCAAGCTGGAGCTGGTTTCCACCGGTTATGACGGCATCATCCCGGCGCTGCTCACCGACAAGTTCGACCTGATCGGCTCGGGCATGACCCTGACCCAGGAACGCAACCTGCGGGTCAACTTCTCCGATCCCTTCATCGTCGTCGGCCAGACCCTGCTGATCCGCAAGGACCTGGAAGGCAAGATCAAGTCGTACAAGGATCTGAACGATCCGCAGTACCGCCTCACCTCGAAGATCGGCACCACCGGCGAGTTCGTCGCCAAGAAGCAGATCGCCAAGGCCCAGTACCACGGCTACGACAATGAGCCGGAAGCGGTCATGGACGTGGTCAACGGCAAGGCCGATGCCTTCATTTACGACTCGCCCTACAACGTGGTCGCGGTCAGCAAGTTCGGCGCCGGCAAGCTGCTCTTCCTCGACCAGCCGTTCACTTACGAGCCGCTGGCCTTCGGTCTGAAGAAAGGCGACTACGACAGCCTCAACTGGATCAACAACTTCCTCAAGCAGATCCACGAAGACGGCACCTACGATCACCTGCACGACAAGTGGTTCAAGAGCACCGACTGGCTGAAGGACATGGAGTAATCCACGTCCAAGGCTTTTCCCTGACGCGCAGGCCAGCCGGCCTGCGCGTTCGCATTTTCACGGTATAGATTCGTGGCTAGAATGAAACGCCCAACCTGGCCCTGGCATGGGCTGACCGCGCTGATCATCCTGGTGATCGGCGTGGGCATCTGGTACTCCACCTCGTTGATTTCCTACGAGTGGCGCTGGAACCGCGTCCCCCAGTACTTCGCCTACCAGGCCGAGGAAGCGCAGCGCGCCGAGAGCCTCTCGCGGGTGGCGAAGATCGAGCAGAACGGCCGCGAGGCGCGGGTCACGCTGGTCGCCGAAGACGGCAGGCAGCAGGAACTCAAGGTCGCCGGCGACAGCCTGCAGTTCTCCGAGAACGACGACGTCAGTGAAGGCGATGTGGTCGGTGTGCAGCGCCATTGGACCGCCGGGCCGCTGGCCTGGGGGCTGTGGACCACCCTGTGGATCTCCTTCGTTTCCGGTGCCCTCGGCTTGGCCATCGGCCTGTTCACCGGCCTCTGCCGGCTGTCGAAGAATCCCACGCTGCATGACCTCTCGACCCTCTACGTCGAGCTGGTGCGTGGCACGCCGCTGCTGGTGCAGATATTCATCTTCTATTTCTTCATCGGTACGGTGCTGAACCTCTCCCGCGAGTTCGCCGGGGTGGCGGCGCTGGCGCTGTTCACCGGCGCCTACGTCGCCGAGATCGTCCGTTCCGGCGTGCAGTCCATCGCCCGTGGGCAGGACGAAGCGGCGCGTTCGCTGGGCCTGAACGCCGGCCAGTCGATGCGCTACGTGATACTGCCGCAGGCGTTCAAGCGCGTACTGCCGCCGCTGGCCGGGCAGTTCATCAGCCTGGTCAAGGACACCTCGCTGGTCTCGGTGATCGCCATCACCGAACTGACCAAGAGCGGCCGCGAGGCGATCACCACCTCGTTCTCCACCTTCGAGATCTGGTTCTGCGTCGCCGCGCTCTACCTTGTCATCAACCTGCCGCTGTCGCATCTGGCGAGCCGGCTGGAACGGAGGCTCGGACAAAGTGATTGAAGTCCGCAACCTGACCAAGGTCTTCGACACCCGCGGCCAGGTGGTGCGCGCCGTCGACGACGTGAGCACCACCGTGGCCAAGGGCGAAGTGGTGGTGGTGATCGGGCCGTCCGGCTCCGGCAAGTCCACCTTCCTGCGTTGCCTCAACGGTCTGGAGGCGTTCGATTCCGGTTCGGTGAGCATCGACGGCCTCGACCTGGCCAACCCGAAGACCGATATCAACGCCTACCGCCGCGAAGTCGGCATGGTCTTCCAGCACTTCAACCTGTTCCCGCACATGACCGTGCTGGAGAACCTCTGCCTGGCCCAGAAAATCGTGCGCAAGCGGGGCAAGGTGGAGCGCGAGGAGAAGGCGCGGGCGCTGCTGGCCAAGGTCGGCATCGGCCAGAAGGTCAACGAGTACCCCTCGCGGCTCTCCGGCGGCCAGCAGCAGCGGGTCGCCATTGCCCGCGCGCTATGCATGGACCCGAAAGTGATGCTGTTCGACGAGCCGACCTCGGCGCTCGACCCGGAGATGGTCGGCGAGGTGCTGGAGGTGATGAAGACCCTGGCCGAGGAAGGCATGACCATGGTCTGCGTGACCCACGAAATGGGCTTCGCCCGTGAGGTGGCGGATCGCGTGCTGTTCTTCGATCACGGCAAACTACTGGAAGATGCGGCGCCTGCGCAGTTCTTCGAGCAACCGAACGACCCGCGCGCCCAGGCCTTCCTGCGCCAGGTGCTCTGAAGTCGGCGCCACGCGCGCGTTGCCTGCTTCGGCCAGTAACGAAAAAGCCGCCCCGAGGGGCGGCTTTTTCGTTGGGCGTCGACTCAGCGGTTACGCGTGAGCAGGGCCGGGCGCTCGGTCTTGCGGCGCGGCTCCAGCTCTTCCAACTGCTCGGCGGTGGGGAAGCGATCGGTGCGCAACAGATCGCGCTTGTTGATCACCACCGGCTGGCGGGTCGGCTTGGCGGCGCCGTATTCGGACGGCTCGCGCAGCGGTGCATCGTTCATCCGCGAAATGTCGCTGCGGCCCTGGCCGCCACGCTTGTTGCGCGCGCTGCGCTGCTTGCCCTGGCCCTGGGCGTTACCCGCCTGGCCGGTGCGTGCCTGTCCACCGTTGTTTTTGCCACGGCCGCCCTGGCCGCCCTGGCCGCCTTGCCCGGCCTGGCTGCGGCCCTGGCCCTGAGCTTGGCCTTGTTGGCCTTGGCCCTGTGCCCGGCCGCGTTGGCCGGCCTGGCCTTGGCCCGGCTGAGCGCCACCCTGGCGGCGGCGCTGGCCGCGCTGCTGGTCCTTGTCCGGATAGGGGCTGACGTAGTCGGCGCGGTTACCGAAGTTGTCGAAGTCGTCGTCGAGGAATTCCTCGGGGTCACGATTGCCGTCGGCAGCGAGCGGACGTGGCGCCTTGGGCTGCCGGTCGGTACGCGGTTGCTGCTGGCGCGGCTGGCCTTCGCCACGCGGCGCCTGCGGCTGGCCCTGGGCTTGAGCCTGGCCTTCGCCTTTGTTCTTGCCCTTGCCGCCACGGCGACGGCGCTTGCTGGCCGGCTTCTCGCCGGAGGCGCCTTCCGCGCCAGCCTGGGCCGCTTCGCCACGCTCCTGCGGTTGTTCCTTGCTGCGTTCCTTGCGCTCGCCACGCTTGGCCTTGTCTTTGCGCGGCTGGCGCTGCGGGGCTTCCTTGGCTTCCGGCAGGGCCACTTCGGGCAGCACCATGTCCGGGTCGAAGCCTTGCATGTCGCCGGTCGGAATCTGCTGCTTGGTCAGGCGCTCGATGGCCTTGAGCAGCTTCTCTTCCTCCGGCGCGACCAGCGAGATCGCCTCGCCGCTGCGTCCGGCCCGACCGGTACGGCCGATGCGGTGAACGTAGTCTTCCTCGACGTTGGGCAACTCGTAGTTGACCACGTGGGGCAATTGGTCGATGTCCAGGCCGCGGGCGGCGATATCGGTGGCCACCAGGATGCGTACTTCGTTGGCCTTGAAGTCGGCCAGGGCCTTGGTCCGCGCGTTCTGGCTCTTGTTGCCGTGGATCGCCGCGGCCGGCAGGCCGTGTTTGCTCAGGTACTCGGCGAGGCGGTTGGCGCCATGCTTGGTACGGGTGAAGACCAGCACCTGTTCCCAGGCGCCGATGGTGACCAGGTGTGCCAGCAGCACGCGCTTCTGTACGGCCGGGATGCGGAACACGCGCTGCTCGATGCGCTCCACCGTGGTGTTCGGCGGGGTGACCTCGATGCGCTCCGGGTTATGCAGCAGCTTGTTGGCCAGGTCGGTGATGTCTTTCGAGAAGGTCGCCGAGAACAGCAGGTTCTGACGCTTGGGCGGCAGCTTGGCGAGGACCTTCTTGACGTCATGGATGAAGCCCATGTCGAGCATGCGGTCGGCTTCGTCGAGCACCAGGATTTCCACATGGGAAAGGTCGACGCTGCCCTGTCCGATCAGGTCGAGCAGGCGGCCGGGGCAGGCGACCAGGATGTCGACACCCTTGGACATGGCCTGGACCTGGGGATTCATGCCGACGCCGCCGAAGATGCAGGCGCTTTTCATCGGCAGGTCGCGGGCGTAGATCTTGAAGCTGTCATGCACTTGGGCCGCCAGCTCGCGGGTCGGGGTCAGCACCAGTACGCGTGCCTGGCGTGGGCCATGGCGGTGTTCGCGGTCGGGGTGGCCTTCGGGGAACAGGCGCTCAAGTACCGGGAGGGCGAAGCCGCCGGTCTTGCCGGTGCCGGTCTGCGCGGCGACCATCAGGTCGCGGCCTTGCAGGACGGCGGGGATGGCCCGTTGCTGAACGGGGGTAGGCTGGCTGTAGCCCGCAGCCTCTACTGCGCGGGCTAGCGCCTCGGACAGGCCGAGGGAGGAAAAGGACATGCGGGTATTCCTATATGGGCCGGCCAGTGGCCGGCGAATGTGTAAGCACCAAGTTCATTGAACTCCTCTCTGCCCTTCGGCCCCGCGAAGGGGGGAAGGGCGGCTGGAGCGCTGCGTATGCGCTCCTGGCCGTTCCAGTAGCAGGTGCCCTCGCGGGCGCCACCTCGTGCTTCCACGGGGACGGGGAAGCCGGGGCGCATCGGGCTCTGGGTGGGGGAGCCTGACGCAAGGCCAGCGGACTACAGCTTTCAGAGCAAGTCCTGCTGGCGCAGGTGCCGTCTAATTTCCTCGAGCCGGTGGCCCAGGAGGTTACGCAACACCTTGTGATTCAGCCAATCGCCGAGCAGTTCCTCCACCGGTAGATCCGGATGGCGCTCTATTGCGTTGGTCGCGGCTTTCTCCCACCAGACGGGGCCGCATGCCCGGTCGAACTCATTGTCGTAGTCGTGGCAGCCGTAGAACAGCTCGATGCTGAATTGGCGCATCGCCGCCGGCAACGGCAGGGTTCTCAGCTTGTACAGCAGGCGCGAGGCACGCGGAGGACGTGGCAGGCGATCCGTCACCAGCTGAGTGTCATCGAGAGCCGAAGTGCTGAGAAGGGATGATTCGTGCTTGTTCAGCCATGCCTGGATTTTCGCGCGGAACAGCTGCTTCCGGCTCCAGTAATGGTGGATCAGGTCAGTGCAATCGACCAGTTCCAGTCGCTTGTAAGCGGCAACGGCAAGAACAAACTCTTCAAGAGTATAGACACTGGGGGCAATTGGATAGAGTTCATCCATCAATTCCAACGAACGGTCGAGCGTATCGGCATTTTCCTGGGTCAGTCCGATGACGCCGGAATTGATCAGTGGCATCTGCTCGTCGATCTGCTCGCGGCCCTTCAGGTGGTCGATCAGTTGCTTGAAGGCGAAGTCGCGCGGTGTGTCGGCCAGCCTCGGATTGATGGCGTTGCACAGCAGGTATCCGTTGCGGATGCGCGCGAAGAGTTTGGCCGGCGAATGGCGGAAGAAGGTGTCGGTATCGATCAGCGCCGCGCGAGGCCGCTGCTGAAGGACTTCCCGCAGCACCGCATGCTTGGCGCGGAAATGGTACCCGTGGGGCTGCTGCCAGGCGCGCAGCGCTTCTTCGCTGAGCTTGTGGACCTGAATCGGCAGTCCCTGGTAGGCGGCGGCGTTGTCGGTGAAGACCTGAACGTCCAGTTGCTCGCCGGGCGTTTCGCGCAAGCGCGCGTAGGCGCTGGCAATGCTGAACAGCGCTTCCTGATGGTAGGTCTGCCGGCCATAGACCAGGTAGATCAGTGCGTGAGTCGTGTCTGCCATGCCATCTGCCGTCGCCATCTTCCATGTGAATGAACCGCCGCCGTGGCGGCGGTCCGGCTCTTCCTTCAGCGGGGAAGTTGCAGGTTCTTCCAGATCGCCAGGCTCGGCTCGGCCTGGTTCAGGGTGTAGAAATGCAAGCCCGGTGCGCCGCCCGCCAGCAGGCGTTCGCACATGTCGCTGATGACGTCTTCGCCAAAGGCCTGGATGCTGGAGATGTCGTCACCGTAGGCTTCCAGTTGCTTGCGGATCCAGCGGGGGATATCTGCGCCGCAGGCATCGGAAAAGCGTGCGAGCTTGGAGTAGTTGGTGATCGGCATGATGCCCGGCACCACCGGAATCTCCACGCCGAGCTTCGCCGCGCGTTCGACGAAGTAGAAGTAGCTGTCGGCGTTGAAGAAGTACTGGGTGATCGCACTGTTGGCGCCCGCCTTGGCTTTGCGCGCGAAGTTCGCCAGATCGTCCTCGAAATTGCGTGCCTGCGGGTGGACTTCCGGATAGGCGGCGACTTCGATGTGGAAATGCTCGCCGGTTTCGCTGCGGATGAACTCCACCAGCTCGTTGGCGTAGCGCAGCTCGCCGCTGGCCATGCCCATGCCCGACGGCAGGTCGCCGCGCAGGGCGACGATGCGGCGGATGCCGGCGGCCTTGTACTGGGCGAGCAGGGCGCGCAGATCGGCTTTGGAGTCGCCGACGCAGGACAGATGGGGCGCGGTGGGCACCTTCACCTCACCGTCCAGTTGCAGCACGGTGCTCAGGGTGCGGTCGCGGGTCGAGCCGCCGGCGCCGTAGGTGCAGGAGAAAAAGTCCGGTTTGTAGCTGGCCAGTTGGCGCGCGGTGGCCAGCAGTTTTTCATGCCCGGCTTCGGTTTTCGCGGGGAAGAACTCGAAGCTGTAGCGGCGTTCTTGAGACATAGCGATTCCTTCGGAGCCACAGGCTCCGGGCCCGGACGCGCGGCCCGGGCCGAAGCCTGTCGCTTGCAGCCAGTGGCCTTAGTAGCGGTAGGTGTCCGGCTTGAACGGGCCTTCCACGGTCACGCCGATGTACTCGGCCTGTTTCGGGGTCAGTCGGGTGACCACGCCACCGAAGCCTTTGACCATCTCCAGGGCGACTTCCTCGTCGAGTTTCTTCGGCAGCACTTCGACGCTCAGGCGCTGGGCCTTTTCGGCGGCCGGCAGTGCGGCGAACTTCCGCTCGTACAGGTGGATCTGCGCCAGCACCTGGTTGGCGAAGGAGCCGTCCATGATCCGCGACGGGTGGCCGGTGGCATTGCCCAGGTTCACCAGGCGGCCTTCGGCGAGCAGGATCAGGTAGTCGTCATTGAGCGGATCGAAGCCGTCCTTGCCGGTGCGGTGAATCTTGTGCACCTGCGGCTTCACTTCTTCCCAGGCCCAGGTCTTGCGCATGAAGGCGGTGTCGATCTCGTTGTCGAAGTGGCCGATGTTGCAGACCACGGCGCGCTTCTTCAGGGCCTTGAGCATGTTGGCATCGCAGACGTTGACGTTGCCGGTGGTGGTGACGATCAGGTCGATCTTGCCCAGCAGCGCGGCGTCGACGCTGGCTTCGCTGCCGTCATTGAGGCCGTTCTTGTAAGGCGAAACCACTTCGAAGCCGTCCATGCAGGCCTGCATGGCGCAGATCGGGTCGACTTCCGAGACCTTGACGATCATGCCTTCCTGACGCAGGGACTGGGCCGAACCCTTGCCCACGTCGCCGTAGCCGATTACCAGCGCCTGCTTGCCCGACAGCAGGTGGTCGGTGCCACGCTTGATGGCGTCGTTGAGGCTGTGGCGGCAGCCGTACTTGTTGTCGTTCTTGCTCTTGGTCACCGAGTCGTTGACGTTGATCGCCGGTACTTTCAGGGTGCCGGCCTTGAGCATGTCGAGCAGGCGGTGCACGCCGGTGGTGGTTTCTTCGGTGATGCCGTGGATCTTCTCCAGCATCGCCGGGTATTTCTTGTGCAGGATCTCGGTCAGGTCACCGCCGTCGTCCAGCACCATGTTGGCGTCCCACGGTTGGCCATCTTTCAGGATGGTCTGCTCGATGCACCACTCGTACTCTTCCTCGGTCTCGCCCTTCCAGGCGAATACCGGGATGCCGGCGGCGGCGATGGCGGCCGCGGCCTGGTCCTGGGTCGAGAAGATGTTGCAGGAAGACCAGCGCACTTCGGCGCCGAGGGCGACCAGGGTCTCGATGAGCACGCCGGTCTGGATGGTCATGTGGATGCAGCCGAGGATCTTCGCGCCTTTCAGCGGTTGGCTGGCCGCGTACTTGCGGCGCAGGCCCATCAGTGCGGGCATTTCCGATTCGGCGATGATCAGCTCGCGGCGGCCCCAGGCGGCCAGGGAAATGTCGGCGACCTTGAAGTCGTTGAAACCGGCAGGCGTCATGACAGCGCTCATGCGTAACTCTCCATTCGTTGTCTGCGAATGGGCGCCGTTGATGCGTTTGGCGGTCGGCGGATGCCGGCCGGGACGCGCCCCATCCGAGCCTGACAGGTGGACGCTGATTGGGATCTGCCTGGACGGCGCAGGAAAAACCTGCGGCCTGCATGATCGAAAACAGCCTTCCAGCCTGCTGCAGCGCCCCTCGGACGGGTGGCGGGAGCGGCCGGAGCGGTGCCGGCCGAATAAAGCCTGCGGATTATAGCGATGCCGCCGGGCAAGCCAAAGGCTTTCCGTCGCTTGTGCGGCGATTCAGACCGTCTGAATGATCGATCGGCCCGTGGGTCGTCGCGTCCGGGGTGGCGGCAAGCGGCCTGGAGCGGTTTGGGTTCGGGGCCCCGGCGACGCCCCGACAGGGGCCGTGAAAACCCTGGCGGGGCGCCAATCCGGGGAGGCTCGGAAAGCACCCGCCGTGCGGCGGGTGCGTTGTTCAGATGACGCCCTGCTCGCGCAGTTTGCCGATGGCCGTTTCGTCCAGACCGAGCACGTCTTCGAGGATTTGCAGGGTGTGCTGGCCGAGGGTCGGCGGGGCGTTGCGGTATTCCACCGGGGTCTCGGACAGGCGGATCGGGCTGGCTACCTGCGGCACGCTGCCAGCCAGCGGGTGCGGCAGCTCGACGCGCAGGCCGCGGGCGATCACCTGGGGATCGGCGAACACCTGTGACAGATCGTTGATCGGCCCGCAGGGCACGCTGGCCTGCTCCAGGGCGGCGATCCATTCGGCGGTGGTGCGCATCACCGTGGCTTGGCGGACCAGCGGGATCAGCACATCGCGATGGGCGACCCGTGCCTGGTTGCTGGCGAAACGCGGGTCGTCGGCCCATTCCGGGTGGCCGGCCAGCTCGGCGAACTTGCGGAACTGGCCGTCGTTGCCGACGGTGAGGATGAAGTCGCCGTCGGCGGTGGGGAAGTCCTGGTAGGGCACGATGTTCGGGTGGGCGTTGCCCAGCCGGCGCGGCGGGATGCCGGTGGTCAGGTAGTTCAGGGTCTGGTTGGCCAGGCAGGCGACCTGCACGTCGAGCAAGGCCATGTCGATGTGCTGGCCGATGCCGCTGACATCGCGGTGGGCCAGGGCGGCGAGCACGGCGGTGGCCGAATACAGGCCGGTGAGGATGTCGGTGAGGGCTACGCCGACCTTCACCGGGCCGGCGCCTTCTTCGCTATCGGAGCGGCCGGTGATGCTCATCAGCCCGCCGAGGCCCTGGATCATGAAGTCGTAGCCGGCGCGCTTGGCGTAGGGGCCGGTCTGGCCGAAGCCGGTGATGGAGCAGTAGATCAGCCTCGGGTTGAGCTGCTTCAGCGAGGCGTAGTCGAGGCCATAGGCCTTGAGACCGCCGACCTTGAAGTTCTCCAGGACGATGTCCGATTTCGCCGCTAACTCACGCACCAGGCGCTGGCCTTCGGGCTGGGTGAAATCGACGGTGACGGATTTCTTGTTGCGGTTGGCCGACAGGTAGTAGGCCGCTTCGCTGGTGTCGCGCCCTTCGGCGTCCTTGAGGAACGGCGGGCCCCAGGCGCGGGTGTCGTCGCCGCAGCCGGGGCGCTCGATCTTGATCACTTCGGCGCCGAGGTCGGCGAGGATCTGCCCGGCCCAGGGGCCGGCGAGAACGCGGGAGAGGTCGAGGACACGGATATGCGAGAGGGCGCCGGACATGGGATCACCTTGTAACGCAACGAAAAGGGCGGGGAGGGCCGGGGGACGTACCCTCCCCGGGTTCCTCTGCGGGCAGAGGAAGGGGGTGACGCCGCCCCGGCAGGGGCGGCGCCTGGCATCAGAAGAAGGCCTGGATGCCGGTTTGCGCGCGACCGAGGATCAGCGCATGGACGTCGTGGGTTCCCTCGTAGGTGTTGACCACTTCCAGGTTGACCAGGTGACGGGCCACGCCGAACTCGTCGGAGATGCCGTTGCCGCCGAGCATGTCGCGGGCCATGCGCGCGATGTCCAGCGCCTTGCCGCAGCTGTTGCGCTTCATGATCGAGGTGATTTCCACCGCCGCGGTGCCTTCGTCCTTCATCCGGCCCAGGCGCAGGCAGCCTTGTAGGGCCAGGGTGATTTCGGTCTGCATGTCGGCCAGTTTCTTCTGGATCAGCTGGTTGGCGGCCAGCGGGCGGCCGAACTGCTTGCGGTCCAGGGTGTACTGGCGGGCGGTATGCCAGCAGGCTTCGGCGGCGCCCAGGGCGCCCCAGGAAATGCCGTAGCGGGCCGAGTTCAGGCAGGTGAACGGGCCGCGCAGGCCGCGCACTTCGGGGAAGGCGTTCTCTTCCGGGACGAACACGTTGTCCATCACGATTTCGCCGGTGATCGACGCGCGCAGGCCGACCTTGCCGTGGATCGCCGGGGCGCTCAGGCCTTCCCAGCCTTTTTCCAGCACGAAGCCGCGGATCTGGCCTTCGTCATCCTTGCCCCAGACCACGAAGACGTCGGCGATCGGGCTGTTGGTGATCCACATCTTGTTGCCGGTCAGGCGATAGCCGCCGTCGACCTTGCGGGCGCGGGTGATCATCGAGCCCGGGTCGGAGCCGTGGTTCGGTTCGGTCAGGCCGAAGCAGCCGATCCATTCGCCGCTGGCCAGTTTCGGCAGGTATTTCTGACGGGTGGCTTCGTTGCCGAATTCGTAGATCGGCACCATCACCAGCGAGGACTGCACGCTCATCATCGAGCGATAGCCGGAGTCGACGCGTTCGACTTCGCGGGCGATCAGGCCGTAGCACACATAGTTCAGGCCGCTGCCACCGTATTCGCTGGGGATGGTTGCGCCGAGCAGGCCGGTCTCGCCCATCTCGCGGAAGATCGCCGGGTCGGTCTGTTCGTGACGGAAGGCTTCCAGTACGCGCGGGGCCAGCTTGTCCTGGGCGAACTGCTGGGCGCTGTCGCGGACCATGCGCTCTTCTTCGGTGAGTTGCTGATCCAGCAGCAGCGGGTCTTCCCAGTTGAAGCTTGCTTTGGGGGCCATCGGGTTACCTCAGGGCAGTCGGGGGATCACCCGCTCAGTGTAGGCGGGCACAGTGAACCCGATCCTAGTCAGCGGTCGGGAAGCCCGGCAACCGACTAATTCGCACGCTGTTGTGCTATTTTCTCACTCCGTGATCCAGGTCAATGGCTGAAACGGTCGTTTGAATTGCCTGTCCCCAGGCGCGGCCGATCACGAGATTCCCTAGAGGCATTCGATGCGGCGCAAGATTCCCACCACCGCGGCGCTGGTCAGTTTCGAATCGGCGGCGCGCCACGAGAGCTTCACCAAGGCAGCGGAAGAGTTGTCGCTGACACAGAGCGCGATTTGCCGGCAGATCGCCGGGCTCGAAGAGTTCCTTGGCGTCGAGCTGTTTCGCCGCTCGCGGCGCGGGGTCAAGCTGACCGAGGCGGGGCTGGGCTACAGCCGGCGCATCGCCGCGCGGCTGGATGCGGTGGAGCGCGATACCCTGGCGGTGATGGGCCAGCAGGGTGGCGGGACCATCGAGCTGGCGGTGGTGCCGACCTTCGCCACCCAATGGCTGCTGCCGCGCCTGAAAGTCTTCAAGCGGCTGTACCCGGAAGTCACGGTCAACCTGACCAACCGCACCCGGCCGTTCCTCTTCGCCGATACCGACTTCGACGCCGCGCTGTATTTCGGCGACGGCGTCTGGTCGGGCACCGCGGCGCACTTCCTCATGCGCGAGAACCCGGTGCCGGTGTGCAGCGCTGAGTTGCTCGACGGCCGCAGCACGCTGGGCGCCGAGGAGATCGCCGCGCTGCCGCTGATGCAGCAGACCACCCGGCCCTATGCCTGGCGCCAGTGGTTCGGCTCGCTGGGGCTGAATGTCGCCCACGATATGACCGGCACCCGCTACGAGCTGTTTTCCATGCTCGCCCAGGCGGCCATGCATGGCATGGGCGTGGCGCTGATTCCGCCGATGCTGATCCAGCGGGAATTGGCCGACGGCAGCCTGGTGGTGCCTATGCAACATGCCTATTTGAGTGAAAATGCCTACTACCTGATGATTCCCGAGCGCAAGGTGGAGTCGAACATCGTCCGGGCCTTCCGCGACTGGTTGATCGAAGAGGCGCGCGTCTACCGCGCCGAGGCCGGTCTGGGCTGAGCGGCTCCATCGCGTCGTCGGCGGACGATTTCCGTCAGCGCGCCCACAAGGCGCATCAGCAAGGAGTTTCCATGAATTTCCACACCCGCAAATGGGTCAAGCCCGAAGACCTCAACCCGAACGGCACCCTGTTCGGTGGCAGCCTGCTGCGCTGGATCGATGAAGAGGCGGCGATCTACGCCATCGTTCAGTTGGGCAACGAACGCGTGGTCACCAAGTTCATTTCGGAGATCAACTTCGTCAGCTCGGCGCGCCAGGGCGACATCATCGAGATGGGTATCACCGCCACCGAGTTCGGTCGCACCTCCATCACCCTGACCTGCGAAGTGCGCAACAAGATCACCCGCAAGAGCATCCTCACCATCGACAAGATGGTCTTCGTCAACATCGGTCCCGACGGCCTGCCGGCGCCCCACGGCAAGACGCACATCCTCTATATCAAGGACCAGTTCAAGGACGAGGATATCCCCGAGGTCTGAGGCGGCCCACCGTCACCAGCGGCCGGAGGCTCCGCCGCCGCCGCTGGTCCCCCCGCCGCCACTGAAGCCGCCGCCCCCGCCAAGGCCACCGCCGAAACCGCCGCCCCCGCGCATGCCACCGCCGCCGCCGCGGAAGAGCATCAGCACATAGATGGCCAGGGCGAAGAAGAAGCCGATGCCGCCGTTGAGCAGCACGCGCCCGATGCCGGTGAAGAAGAACAGGCTGCCAAGGCCGGACAGAACCCCGACCAGCACGCTGTAGACCAGGAAGCGCGCCAGCTTCTGCTGGGGCAGCGGGACCGGTAGCAGGCCGCTGAGGAAGGGCACGCCCAGCGTCAGCACGAACAGCCAGGCCAGTGGATCGCCGGGCAGGTGGCTGCCGTCGTCGCCTGACGGAGCAGGCAGCGCTTCGCCGTTGATCAGCGTTTCCAGGCTGTCCACCGCGGCCTGGATGCCGCCGGCATAGTCGCCCTGCTGGAAGCGTGGCACCACCTGCTCGCGGATGATGCGCCCGGCCAGCACGTCGGTGATGGCGCCCTCCAGGCCGTAGCCGACCTCGATGCGCAGCGCGCGGTCGTCCTTGGCCACGACCAGAAGCACGCCGTCGTCGATGTTCTTGCGGCCCAGTTTCCATTGCTCGAAGGCGCGCACCGCGTATTGCTCGATGCTCTCGTCGCCGCTGCTGGGCACCAGCAGGATGGCGAGTTGCGCACCCTTGCGCTGTTCCAGCGCGGCCAACTGTTGTTCGAGTTTGGCCCGCTGCACGGCGTCGAGCGTGCCGGTGAGATCGGTGACCCGCGCGTTCAGCGCCGGCACCGCTACCTGCGCGGCCAGCGCTAGCCCGCCCCAGCACAGCAGGGCGAGCAGCAGCAGCCAGCGGCGCGGACTCATTGTGCGGGTTGCGCGGGTGGCGCGCCGAAGTCGACCTTGGGCGCGCTGGAAATGGCCGCTTCGTTCTCCACGCTGAAGTTGGCCTTGGGCTGGTAGCCGAAAATCTTCGCGGTGATCGCCTGCGGGAACTGGCGGATCAGCACGTTGTAGTCCTGCACCGCCTTCACGTAACGCCCGCGGGCCACGGCGATGCGGTTCTCGGTGCCTTCGAGCTGGGTCAGCAGGTCCTTGAACAGGCTATCGGCCTTGAGCTGCGGGTAGTTCTCGGTGACCACCAGCAGGCGCGACAGCGCGGAACTGAGTTCGCCCTGGGCCTGCTGGAAGCGTTTCACCGCCGCTTCGTCGCCGAGTTGGTCGGCGTTCAGGCTGACGCTGCCGACCCGCGCGCGGGCCTCGGTCACCTGGGTCAGCACGGCCTGCTCATGGGCGGCGTAGCCTTTCACCGTGCTGACCAGGTTGGGGATCAGGTCGGCGCGGCGCTGGTACTGGTTGAGCACTTCCGACCAGGCTGCCTTGACCTGTTCGTCGCTGGCCTGCATGGCGTTGTAGCCGCAGCCGCTGAGCAACGAAACCAGCAGGTAGCAGAATAGAAACTTGATCAGGCGGGGCATGGCGAGCGCTCTTGCGGGGGCTGAACCGCCAGTCTAGCCCAGCGCGTGGCGGCGGCACCGCCGATTCAGGCGGCCGTGAGGATTCGTGGTTTGCCGGGCGTCTGCGTGCTGGCCAGCTATGGCCTGGTGCTGGCGGGAATGCTGGTGATGAAGTGGTGAGCTGGTGGGGTGAAAGCCGCGTGGTGGCGATGTAGCATCGGCGCCGGCCCTTGACCGGCGCAGCGCCGCTCGCCGCGAGCGGGCCAAGGATGGCGGCGCGAGAGCGCTGCACACTGGTCTCTTCCAACCCCTGAGAGTTCGCCATGCCCATCGCCTTCTGGTGTGTGTTGATCGCCCTGTTCCTGCCCTATCTGGGCACTGCTATCGCCAAGTTCAGCGGTGGCGGCTTCGGCCCCAGGCAGAACCACGACCCGCGCACCTTCCTCTCCGGGCTGGAGGGCTACCGCAAGCGCGCGCACTATTTCCAACTGAACAGCTTCGAGGTGACCCCGGCCTTCGCCATCGCCGTGCTGGTGGCCTACGTGGTCGGCAATGCCGAACCCGCGACCATCGACCGCCTGGCCATCGCCTGGATCGCCAGCCGCGTGCTCTACCTGGCCTTCTACCTCACCGACCTGGCCATCCTGCGTTCGCTGGCCTGGTTTGTCGGCATGGGGCTGATCATCGGCTTCTTCGTGATCTCCGCCTGAACCGCGGCTGAACGGATGACTTGTCGCTGCGGCGGATGGCCGCAGCGAATGCCGACGGCTCTGGATCATTCAGCGGTCGCGGCGGATAATCCGCCGCTTCCGTGTCTGGCCTGCAAGAGTCACCCATGAAGCTGAAGACCCTGTTCGTTCTGCTGTTGGCCGGTAGCGCCCTGGCCGGCTGTCACCGCCTCGATCCGAACTCGCCGCTGGCCAAGCGCCAGGCGATCTTCAAGCAGATGCTGCACGCCAGCGAAGACATGGGTGGCATGCTGCGCGGGCGCCTAGTGTTCGACGCCGACAAGTTCCGTAGCGACTCGCTCAAACTCAACGAACTGGCGAGCCAGCCCTGGCAGTACTTCCCCACCGCCAAGCCGGCCGACGAGGGCGGCGATACCCGCGCCAGGGAAGAAGTCTGGCAGCGCCAACTGGAGTTCCAGGCTGACGCCAAGACCTTCCAGCAGACGGTCGCCGCCCTGGAAGCCAATACCCGCCAGGCCACGCCGACCGCCGATGGCGTGCGCAAGGACCTCGCCGCGGTGGAAGACGCCTGCGAAGCCTGCCACAAGAAATTCCGCGCGCTCTGAGTCAGACCGGGCGCGCCGGCCGGTCGCCAACCGCTAAAGCTCGATGATCCGCCACGGATCGAAGCCCCCGCTCTCACCCGGGTAGCCGCCCGGGTTGGCCACCACGCGGCCGCGACCGATGCGGTAGTCCAGTGCATCGTGCACGTGGCCGTGTATCCACAGATCACACTGCGCGACCAACTCTTCCAGGTCCGAGGCGAAGGCCGGTGACAGGCTGTCGCCGACGTACTGCGGCGGAATCGAACGCGCGCTGGGGGCGTGGTGGCTGACCACCAGGGTCGGCCCGGCGAAGGGCTCGGCCAGACGTGCCGCCAGCCAGTCGCGCGAGGCCTGGAATAGCTGACGGCTCAGCGCCGGGGTGAAGGGCGCGGCGAAGTAGTCCACGCAACTGAAGTCCGGCATCAGCCGCTGCGCGCGCTCCAGGGTCAGGGCGAGCCTTTCTTCGCCATACAGATGGAAATCGGTCCACAGGGTGGCGCCGAGGATGCGCACGCCGTCGATCAGCACCTCGTCGTTTTCCAGGAAGTGGATGTCCAGGGCGCGGGCCAGGTTGCGCATGGCCTGGGTCAGCTCCGCCAGGTCCGAGTCGTAGAACTCATGGTTGCCGGCCACGTAGACCACTGGTGTGTCGGCGAAGGTCTCGCGCGCCCAATGCAAGCCCTGCAGGTGTTCGTGGATGTCGCCGGCCAGCACCACCAGGTCGGCCTCGACCTCGGGCAGCTCGCGGCGGCCAGCGAAATGTTCATGGTGCAGGTCGGAGAGAACACGGATGCGCATGGCGGCTCTGGCAACTGGGAGAGGCTTGCATTGTGTGCCCGCGCGCCCGCGTTTGCCCAGCTTTTGACCTGTGTCATGGCGACTGGGATCAGCCGGGCAAACCCCTGCGCAGTTCAGGGATGATTGAGCGGAGCCAGCAGGCTCGGTCCCATGACTGCTACGTCCAGGGAGGCATCATGAAACTCGTGTGGGGTGTTCTAGCAAGCGTACTGGCGCTGTTCGGCCTGGCGCTGTTCCTCGACCCGCCGGCGACGCTGGATATCTGGGTGCTGCGTCGTCAGGCCATTCTCTTCAGCGGTGTCGCCGCCTTTGCCCTGATGTCGCTGATCATGTTGCTGGCGGTGCGCCCCGGGTGGCTGGAACGGCCCCTCGGCGGGCTGGACAAGATGTACCGCGCGCACAAGTGGGCCGGCATCCTGGCCATTTCGCTGAGCCTGGCGCATTACCTGCTGAAGCTGTCCGGCCCGCTGCTCGCCGAGCTGTTCGGCAAGCCGCTGAAGGGCCCGCGCGCGGGAACCTTCCTCGATGTGTTCCGTGGCTCGGCCAAGGAGCTTGGCGAATGGTCGGTCTGGCTGCTCGGCGGCATGTTGCTGCTGACCCTCTGGCAGCGCTTTCCCTACCACGTCTGGCGCTATGTGCATAAGGTGCTGGCGCTGGTCTATCTGCTTCTGGCTTTCCATTCGCTGGTGTTGGCCCCGGCGCACTACTGGACTCAGCCGGTCGGCTGGCTGCTGGCCTTGTGCGCGGCCGTGGGCTCGGTGTGCGCGCTCATTGCCCTGAGCGGTCGAATCGGCCGACGCCGCACCTACAGTGGCGTGGTGGTTGCGCTGGAGCGTCCCGGCGAACGCATGCTCGAAGTGACCTGTCGCCTGCAGGGAGCTTGGCGGCATCGTGCCGGCCAGTTCGCTTTCCTCACCAGCGACCGCCTGGAAGGCCAGCATCCCTTCAGTATTTCCAGCGCCGACCAGGGCAACGGCGAAGTGCGCTTCAGCATCAAGGCCCTGGGCGACTACACACAGCGCCTGCAGGATGGCTTGCGGGTCGGCGACCCGGTGACGGTCGAAGGCCCCTATGGCTGCTTTGACTTCCGCCGCGGTGGCGAGCGCCAGGTGTGGATCGCCGGCGGCATCGGCATCACGCCCTTCCTCGCCTGGCTGGAGTCGCTGCGGGGCAACCCACGGGACTGCCCGGACGTGGCGCTGCACTATTGTGTGCGCAAACCTTCCGATGCCATCTATGCCGGGCGCTTGCGCGAACTCTGCGACGGGCTCCCGAGTATCGAGCTGAAGGTGCATTACAGCGAGGAAGACGGTTACCTGGTGGCCGATGACCTGGGGCTGGCGCCGGACGCCAATGGCCGTTGGCCGAGCCTGTGGTTCTGCGGCCCGCAGGGCCTGGCGGATCTGCTGCGCCGCGACCTCGGCCGGCTTGGCATGCCGCTGCGCGATTTCCACCAAGAAGCCTTCCACATGCGCTGAGGCTCAGAAGCCCTGCACCCCGGCGGCCGCCAGCCGCTGGCGCAGGCGCTGGACCTCCGGGTCAGCGAAGAAGGCGCGCAACTGGCGTGCGCGCTGCGCGCCAACCCCGGGGCGCTGGCGCCATTGGGCCTCGCTACGGGCGGCCAGGCTGCTCCAGTCGTCGCTGGCCGTCAGGCTGTCCGGCGCCGGCAGGCCGAGCGCACGCAGCCACTGGCGAAATGGCCGTTGCCTGGCCGCGTCGAACTGCGCGGCCAGGCGCTCCGCCCGGCGCTCGGCGAAGCCGGGCACCTCGGCCAGGGCCTCCGGCCCCAGCTCGAGCCAGTCCAGCAAGCCTTGCAGATGCCCGGCTGCGTGCAGGGCGCGCCAGGTGCCCGGTCCGACGCCCTGCAGTTGCAGGCCTTTGCCGCCGCCCAGCCAGTCCAGGCGGGCGAGGAACTGCTCCTCGCAGCCGGGCGTCGCGCGCCAGCAACTCAAGGGGTGGTAGCGCTCCGCGTCCGGCACGGCCAGCGCGGCTCGTTGCGGGGTACGCCAGACGACGCTGTCCAGGCGCGGAATGGTCAGCCCGGCGAGGGCGATCGCCACCTGGTCGCCGGGGCGCACATCGAGCGTCTGCCAGCGGCGCAGCGAGCCGAGGCTGACGCGGGCGATGCGCCGCCCTTCCAGTTCCACCGGTTGCAGATGCAGCAGCGGCGTGATGCGCCCGCTGCGGCCGACCTTGAACTGCACCTGGCGGACGTCGGCGAGCGCGTGCGAATAGGGGTACTTCCAGGCCAGCGCCCAGCTTGCCGGCTGTGCGCGCCAGGTCTGCCCGGACGCCCGGCGGCCCTGGCGAATGACGATGCCGTCGCTGGCGAAGGGCAGTGGCTGGCGGTACCAGTGCTGGCGCTGCCGCTCGATGCCGGCGAAGTCCGTTGCCGGCAGGGTCAGCGCGGCGCTGTCGGCGAAGCCCAGGTTCTTCAGGCGCTCCAGGCGAGCGGGCATGTCCAGCGGGCCGAGTGGCAGTTCCCAGACGAACAGGCCGAGGTGCTGCGCCTGCTCACCGATGTCCTGGCGTGCCATCAGGCCGGCGACCCTGCCGCGTGCGCCGAGCCCGCCGTGACGGGCCTGGATGTGGCCGGGCAGGCGCCAGTAAAGCTCGCCTTGCACGACCAGTCGGCCACTGGCCGGCAGTTGCGTCGGCAGCGACGGGATGCGCCGGGCGTTCTCCGTCCAGTCCTGCCCCTGCAGGCCATCGCCGCGACTGATCGCCTGGCTCAGTTTGCCGTCCTGGTAGACCAGGGTGACGGCGACACCGTCGACTTTCGGTTGCACCCAGAGGTCGTCTCGGCCGGCCAGCCACTGCCGTACCGCTTCGGCGTCGCGTGCTTTGTCCAGGCCGGTGTGGGCGACCGGGTGGCGCAGCTTGCCGTGGCTGCCTGGCAGGGCTGGCGGCGCGGTGATGCCGAGTTGTGGATAGCAGCCTTGCCACTGGACGAAGCGTTCGCGCGCCTGGTCGTAGAGTTCGTCGGCGATCGCGCTCCGGCCTTGGCGGTGATAGGCGTCGTCCCAGTCAGCCAACTGCTGTCGCAAGCTTTGCAGTTCCTGTCGGGCGCGTTCGGCCGGCCAGTCGGGGCAGGCGAGGAGTGGGGTGGTGCAGAGCAGCAGGCAGGCGGCGAGCAGTTTTTTCATGGCGGGCATCCTTGCGCGTGAAAGCCCCAGGCTAGGCGGCGGGCTTGTCGGATGCCGCCGTTCGCACCTGTGGATATTTCCGATTCAGCGGATGCGCAAACGAAAAAGCCCCGCCGAAGCGGGGCTTTTCCTGTCGCGTGGAACCTTACAGACCAGCGGCCTCACGCAGGGCGGCGGCCTTGTCGGTGCGCTCCCAGGTGAAGGTGGTGAAGGTGTCGCCGTCCACGGTCAGCTCGTACGGGGTGCGGCCGAAGTGGCCGTAGGCCGCGGTCGGCTGGTACATCGGGTGCAGCAGGTCGAGCATCTTGGTGATCGCGTACGGACGCAGGTCGAAGTGCTCGCGGACCAGTTGGATGATCTTGTCGTCGCCGATCTTGCCGGTGCCGAAGGTGTTCAGCGAGATGGAGGTCGGCTGGGCCACGCCGATGGCGTAGGAGACCTGGATCTCGCAGCGCTCGGCCAGGCCGGCGGCGACGATGTTCTTGGCCACGTAACGGCCGGCGTAGGCCGCCGAACGGTCGACCTTGGACGGGTCCTTGCCGGAGAAGGCGCCGCCGCCGTGACGGGCCATGCCGCCGTAGGAGTCGACGATGATCTTGCGTCCGGTCAGGCCGCAGTCGCCCACCGGGCCGCCGATCACGAAGTTACCGGTCGGGTTGATGTGGAACTGGGTGTCCTTGTGCAGCAGCTCGGCCGGCAGCACGTGCTTGATGATCAGCTCCATCACGCCTTCGCGGATGTCGACATAGGACACGTCCGGGTTGTGCTGGGTGGACAGCACCACGGCGTCGATGCCGACGACCTTGCCGTTTTCGTAGCGGCAGGTGACCTGGGACTTGGCGTCCGGGCGCAGCCACGGCAGCAGGCCGGACTTGCGCGCTTCGGCCTGGCGCTCGACCAGGCGGTGGGAGAAGCAGATCGGCGCCGGCATCAGCACGTCGGTTTCGTTGCTCGCGTAGCCGAACATCAGGCCCTGGTCGCCAGCGCCCTGGTCTTCCGGCTTGGCGCGGTCGACGCCCTGGTTGATGTCCACCGACTGCTTGCCGATGATGTTGATGACGCCGCAGGTGGCGCCGTCGAAGCCGACGTCGGAGCTGTTGTAGCCGATGTCGATGATGACCTTGCGCACCAGCTCTTCGAGGTCGACCCAGGCCGAGGTGGTGACTTCGCCGGCGATGATGGCGACGCCGGTCTTCACCAGGGTCTCGCAGGCCACGCGGGCGTATTTGTCCTTGGCGATGATGGCGTCCAGCACCGCATCGGAAATCTGGTCCGCGATCTTGTCCGGATGGCCTTCGGATACGGATTCAGAAGTGAAAAGAGAGTATTCGCTCATCTAACGGTTCCTATCATTACCGGTGGGTGAGGACGCTTCGCGAATCCGGTTTGGCGAAATGCCGTACCTGGATCTGAAAGCCATTACGTAAACCAATGTACAAACTTTCGCCGGGGGCGAGCCCCGCGGCATCGGCCCAATGGGCCAGATCGTCCTGTTCGAAGCCCAGCCAGAGATCGCCGCAGGCATCCCGCGCCCAACTCTGGTCGTGGCTGCACAGCTCGGTCACCAGCAGGCTGCCGCCTGGCCGTACCAGGCGCGCCAACTGGCGCAGGGCGTCGGCCGGCGCGGCGAAATGGTGCAGGACCATGTTCAACACCACGCAGTCGGCGGGCTCGGCGCTGTCCTGCAGGGCATCGGCCAGGTCCAGCCGGACGTTGCCGAGGCCTTCGTCCTGGCAGCGCTGACGGGCCAGCTCCAGCATGGCCGCGCTGTTGTCCAGCGCGGTGACCTGACTGAAGCGCCGGGCCAGCTCGGGGAGGAAACCACCGTCGCCGGGACCGACTTCCAGCGCCGTGGCGCCGGGGGCGAAGCTCAGTGCATCGAGCAACGCCAGAACACTTTCACGGTATTGCGGCAGTCCTGCGATCAGGTCCTGCTGCGCCTGGAACTTCTCCGCACTGCGGGCGAAGTAATCGCGGCTCACCGCGGCGCGCTGGGCATGCACCGCAGCCACGCGCGCGGCGACATCCGCGGGCAGCTCCAGCTCATCCACTTCCGCCAGCAGCGCGCCATGCAGCTTGCCACCCAGGCTGTCGCCCTGCGGCAGGGCGCGGCGGTAGAAGATCGCATTGCCCTCGCGGCGCGTCGCCACCAGGCCGGCCTGGGCCAGGACCTTCAGGTGGTGGCTCATGCCCGACTGGCGGATGGCGAAAATCTGCGCCAGCTCCAGGACGCCGAACGAATCGTTGGCCAGCACGCGCAGCACGTTCAGGCGCAGCGGATCGCCGCCGGCCTTGCATAGCGCGGCCAGCTCGTCGCAGGCGTCGTGGCGGATCTGTGGCAGGCGCAGGCTCATAGGGCGCGGAGTCTAGTCGCCACCATCGGTCGCGGCAACCTCTGTATCAAAAAGTTTTGATATTGGCGACGGAGTGTCGTCCCCGATCGGTCCTCCAGGGGGTGTTGCGCGTCGCGGGAAACCGGCGCTGTCGCACCCGCTGTCGATCTGTCATTGCCCCGCGATGGCCGGCTGGGCGAAAATGGCCGCCTTTTTTCATCCCTTCGTCTAATCGAAGCAGCACCCGCAGGAGATTCAGCGATGCCCAGCCGTCGTGAGCGTGCCAATGCCATCCGCGCACTGAGCATGGATGCCGTGCAGAAAGCCAACAGCGGCCACCCCGGTGCCCCCATGGGCATGGCGGATATCGCCGAAGTGCTCTGGCGTGACTACCTCAAGCACAACCCGGGCAACCCGCAGTGGGCCGACCGTGACCGCTTCGTGCTGTCCAACGGTCACGGCTCGATGCTGATTTACTCGCTGCTGCACCTGACCGGTTACGACCTGTCCATCGACGACCTGAAGAACTTCCGCCAGCTCCATTCGCGCACCCCGGGCCACCCGGAGTACGGCTACACCGCCGGCATCGAGACCACCACCGGCCCGCTCGGCCAAGGCATCGCCAACGCCGTCGGCATGGCCCTGGCGGAGAAAGTGCTGGCCGCCCAGTTCAACCGTGACGGGCACAAGGTCGTTGACCACTACACCTACGCCTTCCTCGGCGACGGCTGCATGATGGAGGGCATCTCCCATGAAGTCGCCTCGCTGGCCGGTACCCTGCGCCTGAACAAGCTGGTCGCCTTCTACGACGACAACGGCATCTCCATCGACGGCGAAGTCCACGGCTGGTTCACCGACGACACGCCGAAGCGCTTCGAAGCCTACGGCTGGCAGGTGATCCGCAATGTCGACGGGCATGATGCCGACGAGATCAAGACCGCCATCGACACCGCGCGCAAGAGCGACCGTCCGACCCTGATCTGCTGCAAGACCGTGATCGGCTTCGGCTCGCCGAACAAGCAGGGCAAGGAAGAGTGCCACGGCGCGCCGCTGGGCAATGACGAGATTGCTGCCACCCGCGCCGCCCTGGGCTGGAACCACGCCCCCTTCGACATCCCGTCCGACATCTATGCCGAGTGGAACGCCAAGGAAGCCGGCGCCAGCCGCGAGGCCGAGTGGAACCAGCGCTTCGCCGCCTACCAGGCCGCCCATCCGCAACTGGCCGCCGAATTCCAGCGCCGCATCAAGGGCGAACTGCCGGCTGACTTCGCTCAGCAGGCCGCCGCCTACGTCGCCGATGTCGCCGCCAAGGGCGAGACCATCGCCAGCCGCAAGGCCAGCCAGAACGCGCTGAACGCCTTCGGCCCGCTGCTGCCGGAGCTGCTCGGCGGCTCCGCCGACCTGGCCGGCTCCAACCTGACCCTGTGGAAAGGCTGCAAGGGCGTGTCCCCGGAAGACGCTTCCGGCAACTACGTGTTCTACGGCGTCCGCGAATTCGGCATGAGCGCCATCATGAACGGCGTGGCCCTGCACGGCGGCTTCATTCCCTACGGCGCGACCTTCCTGATCTTCATGGAATACGCGCGTAACGCGGTGCGCATGTCCGCGCTGATGAAGCAGCGGGTGCTCTACGTGTTCACCCACGACTCCATCGGCCTCGGCGAAGACGGCCCGACCCACCAGCCGATCGAGCAACTGGCCAGCCTGCGCCTGACCCCGAACCTGGACACCTGGCGCCCGGCCGACGCGGTCGAGTCGGCGGTGGCCTGGAAATACGCCATCGAGCGCAATGACGGCCCCTCGGCGCTGATCTTCAGCCGCCAGAACCTGCCGCACCAGGCGCGCGACGCCGAACAACTGGGCAACGTCGCCCGTGGCGGCTACGTGCTCAAGGACTGCGCCGGCGAGCCGGAGCTGATCCTGATCGCCACCGGCTCCGAAGTCGGCCTGGCCGTGCAGGCCTACGACAAACTCAGCGCCGAAGGCCGCAAGGTGCGTGTGGTATCCATGCCGTCGACCAGCGTCTTCGACCAGCAGGACGCCGGCTACAAGCAGGCCGTGCTGCCGGTACAGGTTGGCGCGCGCATCGCCATCGAGGCCGCGCACGCCGACTACTGGTACAAGTACGTGGGCCTGGAAGGCCGCGTGATCGGCATGACCAGCTTCGGCGAGTCGGCGCCGGCCGCCGCGCTCTTCGAGCATTTCGGCTTCACCGTCGAGAACATCCTGGAAGTCGCCGCCGAGCTGCTCGACGCCTGACCTCCAGGGTAGAACCTAGGGTGGGTTGAGCGCCGCGATACCCATCGGAGCCTGTGCTGCATGGGGGCGCAGGCTCATCCCATCCTACGGTCGAACAAGGGATAACAATGTCCAAGCGCCCTTACCGAGTTGCCCTCAATGGCTACGGCCGTATCGGCCGCTGCGTGTTCCGCGCCCTGCATGAGCGCGGCGCCAAGGCTGGTTTTTCCATCGTCGCGCTGAACGATCTGGCCGACCTGGCCAGCCTGGAATACCTGACCCGTTTCGACTCCACCCACGGCCGCTTCCCCGGCGAGGTAAGCGTGGCCGACGGCTGCCTGCACGTCGGCGGCGACTGCGTGAAGGTGCTGCGCCAATCCGAGCCGGAGGCTATCGACTGGGCGGCCCTGGACATCGACCTGGTGCTGGAGTGCTCCGGTGTCTACCACAGCCGCGCCGATGGCGAGCGTTTCCTCGCCGCCGGAGCCCCGCGCGTGCTGTTTTCCCAGCCCATGGCCAGCGAGGCGGACGTCGATGCCACGGTGGTCTATGGCATCAACCAGGACCGCCTGAGTGGTACCGAGCGGCTGGTCTCCAACGCCTCCTGCACGACCAATTGCAGCGTGCCGTTGCTCAAGCTGCTGAACGAGGCGGTGGGCATCGATTACGTGTCCATCACCACCATCCATTCGGCGATGAACGACCAACCGGTGATCGACGCCTACCATCACGAAGACCTGCGCCGCACGCGCTCGGCCTTCCAGTCGGTGATCCCGGTGTCCACCGGCCTGGCGCGGGGCATCGAGCGCCTGCTGCCGGAATTCGCCGGGCGCATCCAGGCCAAGGCCGTGCGAGTGCCGACGGTGAACGTCTCGGCGCTCGACATCACCCTGCAGACCTCCCGCGACACCTCCGCCGCGGAGATCAACCGGGTGCTCCGCGAAGCCGCCGCCAGCGGCCCGCTGAAAGGTCTGCTGGACTACACCGAATTGCCCCACGCCAGTTGTGATTTCAACCACGACCCGCATTCGGCGATAGTCGATGGCAGCCAGACCCGCGTTTCCGGCCCCCGGCTGGTGAATCTGCTGGCCTGGTTCGACAACGAGTGGGGTTTCGCCAACCGAATGCTCGATACCGCGGGACACTTCCTGCGGGTCGCCGCAAGTGAATGTTAATTAAACAGCCCAGACAGGACTGACCGTCATGACCGTGTTGAAGATGACCGACCTCGATCTCCAAGGTAAGCGCGTACTGATCCGCGAAGACCTCAACGTCCCGGTGAAGGACGGCGTGGTGAAGAGCGACGCACGCATCCTCGCTTCCCTGCCGACCATCAAGCTGGCCCTGGAGAAGGGCGCGGCGGTGATGGTCTGCTCGCACCTGGGCCGTCCCACCGAGGGCGAGTTCTCTGCGGAGAACAGCCTGCAGCCGGTCGCCGACTACCTGAGCAAGGCCCTCGGCCGTGCGGTGCCGCTGGTCAAGGACTACCTCGATGGCGTCGAGGTGAAACCGGGCGAACTGGTGCTGTTCGAGAACGTGCGCTTCAACAAGGGCGAGAAGAAGAACGCCGACGAGTTGGCGCAGAAGTACGCCGCGCTGTGCGACGTCTTCGTCATGGACGCCTTCGGCACGGCCCACCGCGCCGAGGGCTCGACCCACGGCGTGGCCAAGTTCGCCAAGGTCGCTGCCGCTGGCCCCCTGCTGGCCGCCGAACTGGACGCCCTGGGCAAGGCCCTGGGTAATCCGGCGCGGCCGATGGCGGCGATCGTCGCCGGCTCCAAGGTGTCGACCAAGCTCGACGTGCTCAACAGCCTGGCGCAGATCTGCGACCAGCTGATCGTCGGCGGCGGCATCGCCAACACCTTCCTCGCCGCGGCTGGCTACAAGGTCGGCAAATCGCTCTACGAAGCCGATCTGGTCGATACCGCCAAGGCCATCGCGGCCAAGGTCAGCGTACCGCTGCCGGTGGACGTGGTCGTGGCCAAGGAGTTCGCCGAGAGCGCCGCCTCGACCATCAAGGCCATCGCCGACGTCGCCGATGACGACATGATCCTCGACATCGGCCCGAAAACCGCCGCGCAGTTCGCCGAACTGCTGAAGTCGTCGAAGACCATCCTGTGGAACGGTCCGGTCGGCGTCTTCGAGTTCGACCAGTTCGGCGAAGGCACCAAGACCCTGGCCAAGGCCATCGCCGAAAGCCCGGCGTTCTCCATCGCCGGTGGTGGCGACACCCTGGCGGCCATTGACAAGTACGGCGTGGGCGAGCAGATCTCCTACATTTCCACGGGGGGTGGCGCTTTCCTCGAATTCGTCGAAGGCAAGGTCCTGCCGGCCGTGGAAGTCCTGGAGCAGCGCGCCAAGGCCTGATCGATGCCGACCCGGCCGCCGGTGGCGCAGGGCAGAATGGACTGTTGCGGCGCCGCCGCGTGGATGGAGAGTTGCCCGATGATGCGTTATCTCGCTCCGGCCCTGCTGGTTCTGCTGGCCGGTTGTTCCAGCCACTCGTCCACTGGCTCCGGCTCCGCTGGCGCTAGCCATGGCAGCGCGGGCTGGAACCACTGGGTGTGCGACAGCAAGGCCGTGGTCATCTGGCGCTATGTCGAAGGCACCAAGTCCTCGGTGGTCGACCTGCGCCTGGGCGAGGATGACGTGGTCCATCATCTCGAGGAGGAACCTGGCGGCGCCGGGGCTCTCTATAGCGATGGACTGGTCGGCTTCAGCGTCACCGGCGAGCAAGGCCTGATCTACTGGGTCGAGAGCAACGATCTGATCGGGCGCAACTGCCGCGCCCGATAAGCCGCCGCGGCGGGATCACCCGCCCGGCGCGAATTACTTGAATACGGCCTGCCCCTGCGGCAGGCTTGCGAACAATCGAACGAGCCCAACTTCTGGGAGAAGTGAAAACATGGCACTCATCAGCATGCGCCAAATGCTGGACCACGCCGCCGAATTCGGCTACGGCGTCCCGGCTTTCAACGTCAATAACCTCGAGCAGATGCGCGCCATCATGGAAGCGGCCGACAAGACCGACTCCCCGGTGATCGTGCAGGCCTCGGCCGGCGCCCGCAAATATGCCGGCGCGCCCTTCCTGCGCCACCTGATCCTCGCCGCCATCGAAGAATTCCCGCACATCCCGGTGTGCATGCACCAGGACCACGGCACCAGCCCCGACGTGTGCCAGCGCTCCATCCAGCTGGGTTTCAGCTCGGTGATGATGGACGGCTCGCTGCGTGAAGACGGCAAGACCCCGTCCGACTACGAATACAACGTCCGCGTGACCCAGCAGACCGTGGCCTTCGCCCATGCCTGCGGCGTGTCCGTGGAAGGCGAACTGGGCTGCCTGGGCTCCCTGGAAACCGGCCAGGCCGGTGAAGAAGACGGCGTTGGCGCCGAGGGCACCCTCGACCACAGCCAGATGCTGACCGACCCGGAAGAGGCCGCCGACTTCGTCAAGAAGACCCAGGTCGACGCCCTGGCCATCGCCATCGGTACCAGCCACGGTGCTTACAAGTTCACCAAGCCGCCGACCGGTGACATTCTCGCCATCGACCGCATCAAGGAAATCCACAAGCGCATCCCCAACACCCACCTGGTGATGCACGGCTCCAGCTCGGTGCCGCAGGATTGGCTGGCGATCATCAACGAGTTCGGTGGCGACATCAAAGAAACCTACGGCGTGCCGGTCGAGGAAATCGTCGAAGGCATCAAGTACGGCGTGCGCAAGGTGAACATCGACACCGACCTGCGCCTGGCCTCCACCGGCGCCATCCGTCGTTTCCTGGCGAAGAACCCCAGCGAGTTCGATCCGCGCAAATACTTCGCCAAGACCATCGAAGCCATGCGTGACATCTGCATCGCCCGTTACGAAGCCTTCGGCACCGCCGGCCATGCCTCGAAGATCAAGCCGATCTCCCTGGAAGGCATGTTCCAGCGTTACGCCAAGGGTGAGCTGGCGCCGAAGGTCAACTGATCCCGGTGCTACCCTGAAGAGCCCCGCTTTGCGGGGCTCTTTCGTATGCGCTGGCCATGGAGCGTGCGATGCCGCTATCGCGTTGGTTGTTTCCCGTCCTGATGCTGTTGCTCGCCGGTTGTGCCGACCGCGCCGCGCCGCCGCCCGTCTCTGCGCCGGAAAGCGCCTCAGTGCCCAGGGTCGCCAATACCCTGCCGGCCGATGCGCAGAACTGCCTGAACCACACCGAATGCACGTTGAAGACGTCGCGCAGCCTGCTGTTCGTCTTCGACTACGCCGCCGCCGGCGGTGCCTTGGTCGAGAGCGACGGGCGCCTGCTGAGTACGCCACCGAAGGCGCCGCGCAATGGCTGGCCGGCGTTGCGCATCCAGCTCGCCGATCCCGAGGGCGGGCACTTCGACTTCCATAGTGAATGCCGGCAGAAGCGTTGTCGGATCAGCAATGAGAAGCTTCTGACCTGCTATCGCGCCTACCTCGACGGTCAGGCCTGCCCGCTGCGCTGAATCGCTGTGCTATACCGGAAAGCGGAAGGCTTGCCGGAGAAGACAAATGAGCGATGTACACGCCAGTGCGCAGCAGGGGTTCGGCCGGGAGGCGCAGACGTACGCGCATGGGCGTCCCGAGTATCCCGACGAGTTGCTGGGTTGGCTCGATGCTTCCCTGGGCATCGGCAGCGGCAGCGTGGCGGCCGACCTCGGTGCCGGCACCGGCAAGTTCACCAGCCTGCTGTTGCGCAGTGGCGCCGAAGTCGTCGCTATCGAGCCGGTCGCGGCGATGCGTGCGCAGCTGACGGAGCATTTGCCGAGCGTGCGCGTGTTGAATGGCACGGCCCAGGCCATCCCGCTGCCTGCGGCGAGCCTCGACGCGGTGCTCTGTGCCCAGGCGTTCCACTGGTTCGCCGATGCGCCGGCGCTGCGCGAGATTCATCGCGTGCTGCGCCCGGGCGGACGCCTGGGGCTGGTGTGGAACGTGCGTGACGAAAGCGTCGACTGGGTTGCCGAACTCACGCGGATCGTGGCGCCCTACGAAGGCAGTACGCCGCGCTTTCACACGGGGGAGTGGCGCCGGGCCTTTGCCGGGGCGGCCTTCGCGCCGCTGCAATTGCGTGAATTCAGCTACCGCCATGTCGGCCCGCCAGAGCAGGTGATAGTGGCGCGTACCCTGTCCATCAGTTTTATCGCCGCCCTGCCGGCGGAGCAGAAACAGCGCGTCGAACAGCGCTTGCACGAGTTGATCGCTACACACCCTGCGCTGCGCGGACAGGCCGAAGTGGCATTCCCTTATCGCACCGAGGCCTATTCGACGACTGCCTTGGCTTGAGTCGTGCCGTGGCGCGGGGTGATCGGCTAGACTGCGCGCCCTCACTTCGCGTCATGGGCGCCACATGCAGCCGCTCCGTTATCTTCAGGCTTACCCACAGCAGCTTCAGGACCAGGTCCGCCAGTTGATCGCCGAGAATCGCCTGGGGGAGTACCTGCAACGCCGCTATCCGGGGCGCCATGAGGTGCAGAGCGACAAGGCCCTGTACGCCTACGCCATGCAGTTGAAGCAGGAGCATATGCGCAATGCGCCGGCCGTCGACAAGGTGCTCTACGACAGCAAGCTGGATGTAGTGCAGCGTGCCTTGGGGCTGAACACCGCGATCTCGCGGGTGCAGGGCGGCAAGCTCAAGGCGAAGAAGGAAATCCGCGTCGCCGCCTTGTTCAAGGACGCCGCGCCGGAGTTCCTCAAGATGATTCTGGTGCACGAACTGGCCCACCTGCGCGAGCGCGACCACAGCAAAGCCTTCTACCAGCTCTGCGAGTACATGTTGCCGGCGTATCACCAGCTCGAGTTCGACCTGCGCGTCTATCTGACTTGGCGTGAGCTGGATTGACCCGACGGTGCCTTGCGCACCTGAATGAAGGGTTGCCGCGGGAAGCTCCTGTCGATCGGATGGGGTCGATCGTGCAGGAACCACTTTCCCCGCCGCAAATCGCAGAGTAATCAATGGATTGGCATATTGCCATCGCTTATTTGCGCGGTATTCCTGCGGGCAGAAAAAACCCCTCTTGCGAGGGGTTTTTCAGATCAGAAGAGATCCATGGGCGCGCTTTCGTCCGAGGGCAGCGGCGTACCCGGCGAACTGCCCGGGGCCAGCTCGCTCATGGGCGGCGGCGTATCTTCGCTCTTGAACAGTTCGAAGTAGGCGCCCGGCGTGCCCGGTGCGGCGGCGCGCCCGGTGACCGGGTCGATGCGCAGGCTGACCAGCCCCGGTGGCTCCGGCAGCATGTGCGACGGCTTGTCCTTCAGCGCCGTGCCCATGTAGCGCATCCAGATCGGCAGGGCGACGTTGCCGCCGAACTCCATGCGGCCGAGGCTTTCCGGTTGGTCGAAGCCGACCCAGACGGTGGTCATGTAGTCGGCGTTGAAGCCGGAGAACCAGGTGTCCTTCGAGTCGTTGGTGGTACCGGTCTTGCCGGCCAGGTCGTCACGCTTGAGCGCCATGGCGCGGCGGCCGGTGCCTCGCTTGATCACGTCCTGCAGCATGCTGGTCATGATGTAGGCGGTGCGCGCATCGATGATGCGCTCGGCCGGCGTCGGCTCGATGGTGGTCTTGGCGTGGGCCGGATCGTTGTCTTCCTGCGCCGCCGGGGTCGCTTGCGCGGCATCCTTGCTGGCGACCGGTGCGGCATCTTCTACGGGCACGCGCGGCGGGTTGGCCTGGTACAGCACCTGACCTTCGCGGCTCTCGATGCGTTGCACCACGTAGGGGCTGATCTTGTAGCCACCGTTGGCGAAGGTGCTCCAGGCGCCGGCGATTTCCAGCGGGGTCAGGGTTGCGGTGCCCAGGGCCATGGACAGGTTCGGCGGCAGCTCCTGGACATCGAAACCGAAGCGGCTGATGTAGTTGCGCGCACGTTCGACGCCCAATCCCTGCAGGACGCGGATCGATACCATGTTGCGCGACTTGTAAAGGGCTTCGCGCAGCGGAATCGGACCAAGGAAGGTGTTGGTGTCGTTCTTCGGTCGCCAGACCTTGTCCAGGTACTCGTCGACGAACACGATGGGCGCGTCGTTGACCAGGCTGGCGGCGGTGTAGCCATTGTCCAGCGCGCAGCTGTAGATGAACGGCTTGAAGCTGGAGCCCGGCTGGCGCTTGGCCTGCACCGCGCGGTTGTAGCTGCTCTGCTCGAAGGAGAAACCACCGGTCAGCGCCATGATCGCGCCATCCTGCGGGTTCAGCGAAACCAGCGCGCTTTGGGCCGCCGGCACCTGGCTCAGGCGCAGCGCACCATCGTCACGGCGCTGTACGCGGATCACATCGCCAGCCTGCACCACATCGCTGGGCTGGCGCGGCGCCGGTCCCATGCTGTTGCTGCTCAGGTAGGGACGTGCCCACTTCATATTGTCCCAACTGATGGTCTCTTCCTTACCGTCACGACCCATGACCATGATCCCGCTCTTGGTCACCTGGGTAACGATGGCCGGTTCCAGGCCGCCAAGGGGACGTTGCTGGGCGATGGCCTGGCGCCAGGCGTCCAGGGTCTTGCCCGGCAGGCGGGTTTCCGGGCCGCGGTAGCCGTGGCGCTGGTCGTATTCCTGGAGGCCTTCGCGCAAGGCATTGTTGGCGGCTTCCTGAAGGTCGCTGCGCACGGTGGTATAGACCCGATAGCCTTCGGTGTAGGCATTGCCGCCGTAGCGGCCGACCAGTTCTGCGCGGGCCATCTCGGCAATGTAGGGAGCCACCAGCTCGGGGCTCGGCACGTGGTAAGAGGCACCCACCGGCTCATTGACGGCGGCCTGGAAGCGCGCCTGGTCGATGAAGCCCAGCTTGTTCATCCGCTCGAGGATCCAGTTGCGCCGCTCCATGCTGCGCGCCGCGTTGGCCAGCGGGTTGTAGCGCGAAGGCGCCTTGGGCAGGCCGGCGATCATGGCCATCTGCGCCAGGCTCAGCTCTTTGATCGACTTGCCGTAGTAGACCTGCGCGGCGGCTTCGATACCGTAGGCGCGGTTGCCCAGGTAGATCTTGTTGACGTAGAGCTCAAGGATCTCGTCCTTGGTCAGTTCGCGTTCGATCTGCAGCGCGAGGAGAATTTCGGTGATTTTCCGCGAAAAGCTCCGTTCGTTGGTGAGGAAATAGTTCTTCGCGACTTGCATGGTGATGGTGCTGCCGCCGGTCTGGATATGTCCGGTCGACAATAATTGCGCGGCAGCACGCATCAGGCTTTTTACGTCCACGCCATAATGATTGGCGAAGTTATCGTCTTCGGCGGACAGCAGGGCGTGGATGAAATCTGGGGGAATGTCCGCGAAGCGAATCGGTGCGCGGCGCATCTCACCAAACTCTGCTATCAATTTGTTATCACTGCTGTACACCCGCAGCGGAATCTGCAGCTGCACGTTCCGCAGGGCGTCGACCGAAGGCAGGCTAGGGCTGAGATACAGGTAAGCGCCACTTAAACTGAGCAGCACTCCACAAAAAATGGCGACGCAGGTCCACCACAGAAACTTCAGCAGGCGCATTGGAAGGTCTTGGATTTCCAGAGAAAAGAAAGAGTTAAGCGAAAGACGCGGCGAAAAGGGAAAAGCTGATCACATTATAAGCAGTTTTTTTGCTGGCGAGCTATTTGCGCAGGTGTCAAGTCTGGTATCTAATGTCAAAAAACATAAATCGTCCGTAAGTCTCGGATGCTGATAGGAAATCAGTCGTGCTAGGGCTCTTCACTAAGAAAGCGAACACACTGTTGGGGATCGACATCAGTTCGACTTCGGTCAAACTTTTGGAGTTGAGCCGTTCAGGGGGCCGCTACAAGGTAGAGGCCTACGCTGTTGAGCCGCTTCCGCCCAACGCCGTGGTTGAAAAGAACATCGCCGAACTGGAGGGGGTAGGCCAGGCGTTGTCACGAGTGGTCGCCAAGGCGCGCACCGGCGTGAAAACGGCTGCGGTCGCCGTCGCCGGATCGGCGGTCATCACTAAAACAGTCGAGATGGACGGTGGGCTTTCCGACGATGAGCTGGAAAACCAGCTGAAGATCGAAGCCGATCAGTACATTCCCTATCCCCTGGAGGAGGTCGCCATCGACTTCGAAGTCCAGGGTGTGTCCGCGCGCAATTCCGAGCGTGTCGATGTGCTCCTGGCGGCATGCCGCAAGGAAAACGTCGAGGTGCGTGAGGCGGCGCTGGCACTGGCGGGACTGACTGCCAAAGTGGTGGATGTCGAGGCTTACGCCTTGGAGCGTGCCTTCGGCCTGCTTGGTGACCAGCTCGGCGGCAACGCCGATGAGCTGACCGTTGCAGTGGTCGATATCGGTGCGACCATGACCACCCTCAGCGTCCTGCACCATGGCCGCACCATCTATACCCGCGAGCAGCTCTTCGGTGGGCGCCAGCTCACCGAAGAGATCCAGCGTCGCTACGGGCTGTCGGTGGAAGAAGCTGGCCTGGCCAAGAAGCAGGGTGGTCTTCCGGATGACTACGACAGCGAGGTATTGCAACCGTTCAAGGATGCAGTGGTGCAGCAGGTTTCCCGCTCGCTGCAATTCTTCTTCGCTGCCGGACAGTTCAACGATGTCGACTACATTCTGCTGGCCGGGGGCACTGCATCCCTTCCCGATCTGGATCGGCTGATCCAGCAGAAGATCGGCACTCCGACTCTCGTGGCCAATCCCTTCGCTGATATGGCGCTTAGCAGCAAGGTAAACGCGGGTGCGCTGGCCAGTGATGCGCCGGCGTTGATGATTGCCTGCGGTCTGGCGATGAGGAGTTTCGACTGATGGCACGCATCAACCTTCTGCCATGGCGCGAGCAACTGCGTGAAGAACGCAAGCAGCGCTTCCTCGTGGCCCTCGGTGGTGTTCTGTTGGTTTCCGCGGGCCTGGTGTTCCTTGGCGATCAGTACTACAGCTCTGCGATCGAGAATCAGGGGGCGCGCAATGATTTCCTGCGCAAGGAAATCGCGGTGCTGGACGCGCGGATCAAGGAGATCAGCGAGCTCAAGACCCGTCGTCAGCAACTCCTGGAGCGTATGAAGATCATTCAGGATCTGCAGGGCAACCGGCCGATCATCGGGCGTATTTTCGATCAGTTGGTGCGTACCTTGCCGGACGGCGTCTACTTCACCGGCCTGAAAATGTCCGGCAAGAGCATTGCCATTGCCGGTGCCGCCGAGTCGAACAACCGGGTTTCCAACCTGATGCGCAATCTGGATGCGTCCGAGTGGCTGACGTCGCCCAACCTCACCGAGGTCAAGGCTGTGACCCAGGGGGCGGTGGATCAGGCGAATACCTTCCAGCTCACCGTCCAGCAGACCCAGCCCGGTGAGAAAGGCAAGGAGCAGGACAAGAAAGCCGTCGCGCAAGGAGCCAAGAAATGAGTCTGGCCGATTCCCTGGAAAGCTTGCGCAAGATCGATATCAACGACCTCGACATCAACAACCTCGGATCCTGGCCGGCAGCGGTCAAGGTGATCGCCGGTGTCCTGCTGATGGCCGTGGTGTTGGCGCTTGGTTACAACTTCCACCTCAAGGACATGCAGGGGCAGCTCGACCAGCGTCGTGCGGAGGAGGACACGCTCAAGCAGCAGTTCGCCACCAAGGCGTTCCAGGCCGCCAACCTGGAGGCCTACAAGACGCAAATGAAGGAAATGGAAGAGTCCTTCGGTGCACTGTTGCGGCAACTGCCGAGTGACACCGAGGTACCGGGGCTGCTCGAGGACATCACTCGGACCGGCCTGGGCAGTGGCCTGGAGTTCGAGGAAATCAAACTCCTGCCGGAGGTCACCCAGCAGTTCTACATCGAGTTGCCGATACAGATCAGCGTGGTGGGTGGCTATCACGATCTGGCCACCTTCGTCAGTGGCGTTTCGAGTCTGCCGCGCATCGTTACCCTGCATGATTTCGAGATCAAGCCCGTGAGTGCGGACAGTACCTCCAAGCTGCGCATGAGCATCCTGGCGAAGACCTACCGTTATAACGACAAGGGCTTGCAGGCCAAGCCGGCAGCTACCGCGGGGGCGCAGAAGAAATGAAGAGCCGCCTGATGCTTTGTGGTCTGCTGTTGCTGAGTTTGAATGGTTGCGGCTCCGGGAGCGATTTCGCCGATCTTCAAGCCTACATGGATGAAGTGCGCGCGCGCCCGAAAGGCTCCATCGAGCCGATGCCGAAGTTCCAGCAGTACGAGGCCTTTACCTATAACGCCTCGGCCATGCGTAGTCCCTTCCAGCCGCCAGTGAAGATCGACCTGGCGGTCAAACAGAAGGGCTCCAAGGTGATCAAGCCCGACGAAACCCGGGTCAAGCAATTCCTTGAAGGCTTCAATATCGAGACCTTCGAAATGGTGGGGACCTTGTCCAACGACCAGGGCATGTTCGCGCTGGTGCGCGGTGCGGGAGGGGTGCACCGCGTGAGAGTCGGAGATTACCTGGGACGCAATGATGGAAAGATCGTTTCCATCAGCGAAGGCAAGATCGACGTGATCGAGATCGTTCCTGATGGTGAGGGGGGCTGGCTGGAACGGCCGCGCAGCCTAACTCTCAAGGAGCGCTCCTAAGGGCGGGGATGAGCATGGATAACAAACAGCTGTCTGCACGACGGATTCAGACGACGATGAACAGAACTATTACCCGCTTGGGCTTCGCCCTGTTGGCCGGAATCTTCGCGCCCAGCTTGCTCGCGGCCAACCTGCAGAGTGTCGATGTCGCCGCGCTGCCGGGTGACCGTGTCGAACTCAAGCTGGGCTTCGACGAGCCCGTGGCGACCCCGCGTGGCTACACCATCGAGCAGCCGGCGCGTATTGCCCTGGATCTGCCCGGCGTGCAGAACAAGCTGGGTAGCAAGAACCGCGAGCTGGGCGTCGGCAATGCGCGCAGCCTGACGGTGGTTGAGGCGAAAGACCGCACCCGCCTGATCATCAGTCTGTCTAGCCTGGTGCCTTATTCCACTCGCGTGCAGGGCAACAATCTGTTCATCGTGGTGGGGCAGGGTGGTGGTGCTCCGGCGGCGGCTCCGGTGGCCGTGGCCAGTGCCGCACCCAGCTACGCCGCTGCGCCGCGGCCGGCCCAGTCCAAGCCTTACGCCCCGGTCGGCAAGGCCATTCGCAACATCGACTTCCAGCGTGGCGAACAGGGCGAAGGCAATGTCGTCATCGATCTCTCCGATCCGAGCGTCAACCCTGATATCCAGGAGCAGGGTGGGAAGATTCGCCTCGAGTTCCCCAAGACTCAGTTGCCTGACAGTCTGCGTGTGCGTCTGGACGTGAAGGATTTCGCCACGCCGGTGCAGTTCGTCAATGCGTCGGCTGCCGGCGACAAGGCCAGCATTACCATCGAGCCGAGCGGCCTGTTCGATTACCTGGTCTATCAGACCGACAATCGCATGACCGTCAGCATCAAGCCGCTGTCCGCGGGCGATGCCGAGAAGCGTAAGAAGGACACCTTCGCTTATACCGGCGAGAAGCTGTCGTTGAACTTCCAGGACATCGATGTGCGCTCGGTGCTGCAGTTGATCGCCGATTTCACCGATCTCAACCTGGTCGCCTCGGATACCGTGCAGGGCAATATCACCCTGCGCCTGCAGAACGTGCCGTGGGATCAGGCGCTGGACCTGGTGCTGAAAACCAAGGGCCTGGACAAGCGCAAGGTCGGCAACGTGCTGCTGGTGGCGCCGGCTGAAGAGATCGCTGCCCGCGAGCGCCAGGAGCTGGAATCGCAGAAGCAGATCGCCGAACTGGCTCCCCTGCGTCGCGAACTGATCCAGGTGAACTACGCCAAGGCTTCCGACATCGCCAAGCTGTTCCAGTCGGTCACCGGCACCGCCAGCGGTCCTGGTGCGGCAGCGGCGGCAGCGGCGAATACGGATAATCGCGGCTCCATCACAGTCGACGATCGCACCAACTCGATCATCGCCTACCAGACCCAGGAGCGCCTGGACGAACTGCGTCGCATCGTTTCGCAGCTGGATATCCCGGTGCGCCAGGTGATGATCGAGGCGCGCATCGTCGAAGCCAGCGTCGATTACACCAAGGAACTCGGGGTGAACTGGAGCGGTTCCCTGTCCAACCGTGGCAACTTCACGGTGTCGGGAGCCACCAGCGGCACCGGGACGACCTTCGTCGATCTGGGTGTGAGCACGGCGACCCCGACCTCCGGTATCGGCATTGGCTTCGTCACCAACAACACGGTGCTCGATCTGCAGCTCAACGCGATGGAGAAGACCGGTAACGGTGAGGTGGTCTCCCAGCCGAAGGTGGTTACCTCGGACAAGGAAACCGCGAAGATCCTCAAAGGTACCGAGGTGCCGTACCAGGAAGCGAGTTCCAGCGGCGCTACCTCGGTTTCCTTCAAAGAGGCCGCGCTGTCCCTGGAAGTGACTCCGCAGATTACCCCGGACAACCGCATCATCATGCAGGTCAAGGTGAACAAGGATGAGCCTGACTATGCGAATGCCCTGAATGGCGTACCGCCGATCAAGAAGAACGAGGTGAATGCCAAGGTTCTGGTCAACGACGGTGAAACCATCGTCATCGGTGGGGTGTTCTCCAATACCCAGACCAAGACCACTGCCAAGGTGCCGTTCCTCGGGGATGTTCCGGTGGTCGGACGCTTGTTCAAGAATGACTATGTGACCGACACGAAGAACGAGTTGCTGGTTTTCCTCACCCCCCGGATCATGAATAATCAGGCCATTGCTATCGATCGTTGATCAATGCCGTGTCCAATTTGATTCTGGTAGGCCCGATGGGGGCTGGTAAAAGCACCATCGGGCGTCTTCTTGCTAAAGAGCTTCATCTCGATTTCAAGGATTCCGACAAGGAAATCGAGCAGCGCTGCGGCGCCAACATCCCCTGGATCTTCGATGTCGAAGGCGAGGTGGGTTTCCGTGAGCGTGAGCAGGCGATGATCGCCGAGCTCTGCGCCACCGATGGGGCGGTGATCGCTACCGGAGGGGGTGTGGTGATGCGCGAGGCGAATCGCGCGGCGCTCAAGGCTGGCGGCAAGGTGGTCTATCTGCACGCTTCGGTCGACCAGCAGATCGCCCGCACCGCCCGCGACAAAGGTCGGCCGTTGCTGCAGAAGCCCAACCCGGGGCAGATCCTGCGCGACCTCATGACCCTGCGCGATCCGCTCTACCGGGAAGTCGCCGATGTGGTGGTGGAGACCGACGAGCGGCCGCCGCGCCTGGTGGTGATGGAGATACTGGACCGCCTGCGCAGACTGGAGCGGCATTAAAGGCCGCTACTTTCTGCGTTATCCTAGTGCCCTTTCTTGCCTGGGGGCTTCATGCGCACACTCAATGTCGATCTCGGCGACCGCAGTTATCCGATCCACATCGGTGAGGGACTGCTCGACGACCCGCGCTTTTTCGCGCCGCACATCCGTGGCCGGCAGGTGGCGATCGTCACCAATGAGACTATCGCGCCGCTGTACCTTGAGCGTCTGCAGAAGACGCTGGCCGACTATGCGCAGATCGCCGTGGTCTTGCCTGATGGGGAAGCCTTCAAACAGTGGGAAACCCTGCAATTGATCTTCGATGCCCTGCTGCAGGCGCGGCATGACCGCAAGACCACGCTGATTGCGTTGGGGGGCGGGGTGGTCGGCGACATGACCGGCTTCGCGGCTGCTTGCTATCAGCGCGGTGTCGACTTCATTCAGGTGCCGACCACGCTGCTCTCCCAGGTGGACTCCTCGGTCGGTGGCAAGACCGGCATCAACCACCCGCTGGGCAAGAATATGGTCGGCGCCTTCTACCAGCCTCAGGCCGTCGTGATCGATGCTGCCTCGTTGCGCACGCTGCCGGCGCGCGAGCTGTCCGCCGGGCTGGCCGAGGTGATCAAGTACGGCCTGATCTGCGACGAGCCTTTCCTGGCCTGGCTGGAAGCGCATGTCGAACAATTGCTGGCGTTGGATTCCGCGGCCCTGGCCGAAGCCATCGAGCGCTCCTGCGCGGCCAAGGCTCGGGTGGTCGGTGCCGACGAGCGCGAGTCGGGGGTGCGTGCGACCCTTAACCTGGGGCATACCTTCGGCCATGCCATCGAAACCCACATGGGTTATGGCGTCTGGCTGCATGGCGAGGCCGTGGCGGCAGGAACCGTGATGGCCCTGCAGATGTCGCATCTTCTGGGCTGGCTGACGGCCGCCGAGCGTGATCGGGGTATGCGTCTGTTGCGCCGGGCGGGATTGCCGATAGTGCCGCCGAAGGAAATGACCGCCGAGCATTTCCTCGAGCACATGGCTGTAGACAAGAAGGTACTCGACGGTCGCTTGCGTCTGGTATTGCTCCAAGGGCTGGGGGCGGCGGTGGTCACGGCCGATTTCCCCCGTGAGATTCTGGAAGAAACTCTGCGTACTGATTTTCAGGCCCTGGCCGATCAGTTAGGAGAACATTGAGGTCCCATGTCCAGCTTGCATGCCGATGAGGCCTTCCTGGCCCACTATCAGTTCAGTCACGACCCCTTCGCCCCGCGCGTGCCCGGCTTCAAGTTCTTCCCGGCGCAGCGCAAGCCGGTACTGGGTCAATTGCATCACCTCGCGCGTTATAGCCACCTGTTGCTTGCGGTTACCGGTCCGCTGGGTAGCGGCAAGACCCTGTTGCGTCAGGCGCTGGTCGCCAGCACCAACAAGGATGCCGTTTCCAGTGTGGTGATCTCCGGTCGCTCGGCCGCGGACGAGGCCACGCTGATGCGCCAGTTGGCTCAGGGGGTGGGGATCACCCAGGTGAGCATCGAGGCGATCCTGGCCAAGGTCGCCCAGTTGGCGATCACCGGGCAGGATGTCTACCTGCTGGTGGACGACGCTGAGCAACTCCGCGACGGCGCGCTGGAGGTGCTCCTGCTGCTGGCGGCGGGCAACAGCGAGGCGCGCCTGCATGTTTTCCTGTTCGGTGAGCCCTCTCTGCTGCCGCGCCTGGAACTGCTCTCCGAGGGTGAGGAGCGATTCCATGCCATCGAGTTGCAGCCCTACAGCGAGGAAGAGACGCGCGAATACTTGGCGCAGCGCCTGGAAGGGGCTGGCCAGGGCAGTGAGCTGATCTCCGACGATTTGCTCGCCGATATTCACGAGCAGTCCGGTGGTTGGCCGGGATCGATCAATCAGGTTGCTCGCGATGCACTGATCGAGGCGATGCTGGCGGATCGGGGTGGTGCGCGAAAGGCTGCCGCCAGTCCCGGCGTGCGTTTGCCGAAGAAGCACCTGTTGGTGCTGGGCGTGGTTGCCATCGGCGTGATTGCTGCCTGGTTCATGCAGGGCCGTACGAGCAAGCCGGAGAACGCTGCCGCTCCCGTATCCGCTCAATTGCCGCTGGGTGGTGCCGGAGCTCCGGCGCAGCCGGCTGCGGCGCCGGCTGCCGCGAGCAATGGCGCCGGGCCGGCGGTGGAGTTCGCCGGCTCCAGCCAGCCGGTTCCGCTGCCGCTGGTAGGGCAGTCGCAGCCGGTCATCCGTGAACCGATGGCCCAGGCTGGTGGGCAGGAAGACGCCGACGAAGGCGCCATCCCTTCGGCGGCCGTGCCGCCTACCGTTTCCACCTCCGCGCCGCCCGTCACGCCCCTGGCTGGCAAGACTGCTCCGCAGCCGCTGAATCCGGTGCCTGCGGCTCCGGCCACGGCAGTGGCGCCTGTCCAGCCGGCCGTGCCGACTCCCGCTCCGGCGCCCAAGCCGGCTCCGGTCGTCAAGCCAGCCCCCGTGGCCAAGGCTGAGCCAGTCAAGCCTGCCGCCACCAAGCCCACGGCCAAGCCGGTCGAGCACAAAGCGGTCGAGCACAAGCCTGTCGAGCCCAAAACTGTCGCTAAAGCGACGCCTCCGGCTCCGGCCAAGGCGGCAGCGCCCGCCGCCGGTGGCGCGGGCAGCCAGTGGTATCGCTCGCAGCCGGCGGCGCATTATGCTGTCCAGGTTCTCGGTACTGGCTCCGAGGCCAGCGCCCAGGCCTTCATTCACCAGCAGGGAGGCGGTGAGTACCGTTATTTCCGCAAGACCTTGCAGGGCAAGCCGTTCTACGTCGTTACTTACGGCAGCTTCCCCAGCCGCGCCGCCGCTGAGGCTGCCGTGAAGGGGTTGTCGGCCAAGGTTCAGGCTTCCAAGCCCTGGCCGCGCACCTTCTCCAGCATCCAGCAGGACATCGCTGGCGCTCACTGAAGCGTGTCGCATCGATGAAAACCCGCCATCCGCTACCACGGATGGCGGGTTTTTTCTTTCAGAATTGCGACATCACCTTTCAGTCGCTCGCCGCAAAATTTGTGGGTGGCCACGTACCTATGTACAATGGCCTCCCTTTGCCTGTAGGAAACTCGCCGCTTGAGCGGGTAAGCAGGTGAAGTCGCTGAATTAAAAAAGTTTTGCCGGTGAGAGTTCCCTATGAAAGCAGGTCTGTACCATCCTGAGACGTTCAAGGATAACTGCGGATTCGGCTTGATCGCCCATATGCAGGGCGAGGCAAGTCACGAACTTCTGCAAACCGCCATCGAAGCACTGACCTGCATGACCCACCGAGGTGGGATCAACGCGGACGGGAAGACGGGTGACGGCTGCGGGCTGCTGATCCAGAAGCCCGACCAGTTCCTGCGCGCTGTGGCCAAGGACGAATTCGCGACCGAATTGCCTGACCAGTACGCGGTCGGCATGGTCTTCTTCAATCAGGACCCGGTGAAGGCCGAGGCCGCTCGCGAGAACATGAATCGCGAGATCATCGACGCCGGCCTGACGCTGATCGGTTGGCGCAAGGTGCCGATCGACACCAGCGTCCTCGGTCGCCTGGCCCTGGAGCGCCTGCCGCAGATCGAGCAGGTGTTCGTTGGTGGCGAAGGCCTCTCCGACCAGGAGTTCGCGGTCAAGCTGTTCACCTCGCGGCGGCGTTCCTCGGTGGCCAATGCCGCCGATGCGGACCATTACGTCTGCAGCTTCTCGCACAAGACCATCATCTATAAGGGTCTGATGATGCCGGCCGACCTGGCCGCCTTCTACCCGGACCTGGGTGATCCGCGCCTGAAGACCGCGATCTGCGTCTTCCACCAGCGCTTCTCCACCAACACCCTGCCGAAGTGGCCGCTGGCCCAGCCGTTCCGCCTGCTGGCGCACAACGGTGAGATCAACACCATCACCGGTAACCGCAACTGGGCCCAGGCACGTCGCAGCAAGTTCACCAATGAGTGGATGCCGGACCTCGACGAGCTCGGCCCGCTGGTGAACCGCGTCGGTTCCGACTCCTCGAGCATGGACAACATGCTCGAACTGATGGTCACCGGCGGCATGGACATGTTCCGTGGCCTGCGCATGATCATTCCGCCGGCCTGGCAGAACGTCGAGACCATGGACGCCGATCTGCGCGCGTTCTACGAGTTCAACTCGCTGCACATGGAGCCGTGGGACGGCCCCGCCGGCGTGGTGCTGACCGACGGCCGCTACGCCGTCTGCCTGCTCGACCGCAACGGCCTGCGCCCGGCGCGCTGGGTCACCACCAAGAACGGCTATATCACCCTGGCCTCGGAAATCGGCGTGTGGGACTACAAGCCGGAAGACGTGCTGGCCAAGGGGCGCGTCGGCCCGGGGCAGATCCTCGCGGTGGACACCGAGACCGGTCAGCTGTTGCAGACCGAGGACATCGACAACCGTCTGAAGTCGCGCCACCCGTACAAGCAGTGGCTGCGCCAGAGCGCGCTGCGCATCCAGGCGACCCTGGAAGACGACCAGGGCGTGGCCAGCTACGACAGCGACCAGCTCAAGCAATACATGAAGATGTTCCAGGTCACCTTCGAGGAACGTGACCAGGTGCTGCGCCCGCTGGCCGAACAGGGCCAGGAAGCGGTCGGTTCGATGGGCGACGATACCCCGATGGCGGTGCTGTCCAAGCGTATCCGCTCGCCCTACGACTACTTCCGCCAGCAGTTCGCTCAGGTGACCAACCCGCCGATCGACCCGCTGCGCGAGGCGATCGTGATGTCCCTGGAAACCTGCCTGGGCGTCGAGCAGAACATCTTCGAAGAGTCGGCGCATCACGCCAACCAGGCGATCCTCACCACCCCGGTGATTTCGCCGGCGAAGTGGCGCACGCTGATGAACCTAGAGCGTCCGGGCTTCGACCTTCAGCACATCGATCTCAACTACGACGAGTCGATCGGCCTGGAAGCGGCGGTGCGTAACATCGCCGATCAGGCCGAGGAAGCGGTGCGCGCCGGTAAGGTGCTGCTGGTTCTCTCCGACCGCCATATCGCCCAGGGCAAGCTGCCGGTGCATGCGGCCCTGGCCGTGGGCGCCGTGCACCACCGCCTGGTGCAGACCGGCCTGCGTTGCGACAGCAACATCCTGGTCGAGACCGCCACTGCCCGTGATCCGCACCACTTCGCGGTGCTGGTCGGCTTCGGCGCCTCGGCGGTCTACCCGTACCTCGCCTATGAGGTGCTGGCCGACCTGATCCGTACCGGCGAAGTGCTGGGCGACCTCTATGAGGTGTTCAAGTACTACCGCAAGGGCATCTCCAAGGGTCTGATGAAGATCCTCTCGAAGATGGGGATTTCCACGGTCGCGTCCTACCGCGGCGCCCAGCTGTTCGAAGCCATCGGCCTGTCCGACGAGGTCACCGGCCTGTGCTTCCCGGGCGTGCCCAGCCGCATCCAGGGTGCGCGCTTCGCCGATATCGAGAACGAGCAGAAGCTGCTGGCCTTCGAGGCCTGGAACAACCGTAAGGCGATCCAGCCGGGTGGCCTGCTGAAGTTCGTCTACGGCGGCGAATACCACGCCTACAACCCGGACGTGGTGAACACCCTGCAGGCTGCCGTGCAGCAGGGCAACTACGAGAAGTTCAAGGAATACACCGCGCTGGTGGACAGCCGTCCGGTGTCGATGATCCGCGACCTGCTCAAGGTGAAGACCGTTGCTCAGCCGCTGAGCCTGGACGAAGTCGAGCCGCTGGAGTCCATCTTCAAGCGCTTCGATGCCGCCGGCATTTCCTTGGGCGCGCTGTCGCCCGAGGCCCACGAAGCCCTGGCCGAAGCCATGAACCGCCTCGGTGGTCGCTCCAACTCCGGTGAGGGCGGTGAGGACCCGGCGCGCTACGGCACGCTGAAGAGCTCGAAGATCAAGCAGGTGGCCACCGGCCGCTTCGGCGTGACCCCGGAATACCTGGTCAACGCTGAAGTCCTGCAGATCAAGGTGGCCCAGGGCGCCAAGCCCGGCGAGGGCGGCCAGCTGCCGGGTGGCAAGGTCAACGGCCTGATCGCTCGGCTGCGCTACGCGGTGCCCGGCGTGACCCTGATCTCGCCGCCGCCGCACCACGACATCTACTCCATCGAAGACCTCGCCCAGCTGATCTTCGACCTCAAACAGGTCAACCCGCAGGCGCTGGTGTCGGTGAAGCTGGTTTCCGAACCGGGTGTCGGCACCATCGCCGCCGGCGTGGCCAAGGCCTATGCCGACCTGATCACCATCTCCGGTTACGACGGTGGTACCGGCGCTTCGCCGATCACCTCCATCAAGTACGCCGGCTCGCCCTGGGAGCTCGGTCTCGCCGAAGCCCACCAGACCCTGCGCGGCAATGACCTGCGCGGCAAGGTACGGGTGCAGACCGACGGTGGCCTGAAGACCGGCCTGGACGTGATCAAGGCGGCCATTCTCGGCGCCGAGAGCTTCGGTTTCGGCACCGCGCCGATGATCGCCCTGGGTTGCAAATACCTGCGTATCTGCCACCTGAACAACTGCGCCACCGGCGTCGCCACCCAGAACGACAAGCTGCGCAAGGACCACTTCATCGGTACCGTGGACATGGTGGTGAACTTCTTCACCTTCATCGCCAGCGAGACCCGCGAGTGGCTGGCCAAGCTCGGCGTGCGCAGCCTCGGCGAGCTGATCGGTCGCACCGACCTGCTCGAAGTGCTGCCGGGCGAGACCGCCAAGCAGCAGAACCTCGACCTCACCCCGCTGCTCGGCAGCGACCTGATCCCGGCCGAGAAGCCGCAGTTCTGTGAAGTCGAGAAGAACCCGCCGTTCGACGAAGGCAAGCTGGCCGAGACGATGGTCGAGTTGGCCTTCCCGGCCATCGAAGGCCTGAAAGGCGGCGAGTTCGAGCTGGATATCTGCAACTGCGATCGCTCCATTGGCGCGCGGGTTTCCGGCGAGATCGCCAAGCTGCACGGCAACCAGGGCATGGCCAAGGCACCGGTCACCTTCCGCTTCAAGGGCACCGCGGGGCAGAGCTTCGGTGTGTGGAACGCCGGCGGCCTGCACCTGTACCTGGAAGGCGATGCCAACGACTACGTGGGCAAGGGTATGACCGGCGGCAAGCTGGTCGTCACGCCGCCCAAGGGCAGTCCGTTCAAGACCCAGGAGTCGGCCATCATCGGCAACACCTGCCTGTACGGCGCCACTGGTGGCAAGCTGTTCGCCGCGGGTACTGCCGGCGAGCGTTTCGCGGTACGTAACTCCGGTGCCCACGCCGTGGTGGAAGGCACTGGCGATCACTGCTGCGAGTACATGACCGGCGGTTTCGTCTGCGTACTGGGCAAGACCGGCTACAACTTCGGCTCCGGCATGACCGGCGGCTTCGCCTATGTCCTCGACCTGGACAACACCTTCGTCGATCGCGTGAACCATGAACTGGTGGAAATCCAGCGGATCAGCGGCGAGGCGATGGAGGCCCAGCGCAGCCACCTGCGCAAGGTCCTGGTCGAGTACGTGGCGGAAACCGCGAGCGAGTGGGGCACGAACCTGCTGGAGAACCTCGACGACTACCTGCGTCGGTTCTGGCTGGTGAAACCGAAGGCCGCCAGCCTCGGTTCGCTGCTGACCAGCACCCGTGCCAACCCGCAATAAGCGCCTGAAGTTGTTGATGAGGTCTCGAAATGTCTGATCGTCTGAGCTCTGACCGCCTGAACAATGACTTCCAGTTCATCGAAGTCGGGCGCAAGGAACCCAAGAAAAAACTGCTGCGCCAGCGCAAGCGCGAGTTCGTGGAAATCTACGACCTGTTCAAGCCGCAACAAGCGGCTGACCAGGCCCATCGCTGCCTGGGCTGCGGCAACCCGTACTGCGAGTGGAAGTGCCCGGTGCACAACTTCATCCCCAACTGGTTGAAGCTGGTCTCCGAAGGCAACATCCTCGCCGCCGCCGAGCTGTCGCACCAGACCAACACCCTGCCGGAAGTCTGCGGCCGGGTGTGCCCGCAGGACCGTCTGTGCGAGGGTGCCTGCACCCTCAACGACGGCTTCGGCGCGGTGACCATCGGTTCGGTGGAGAAGTACATCACCGACACCGCCTTCGCCATGGGCTGGCGCCCCGACATGTCCAAGGTCAAGCCAACCGGCAAGCGTGTCGCGGTGATCGGTGCCGGTCCGGCGGGCCTGGGCTGCGCCGACGTGCTGGTGCGCAACGGGGTGACCCCGGTGGTGTTCGACAAGAACCCGGAAATCGGCGGCCTGCTGACCTTCGGCATCCCCGAGTTCAAGCTGGAAAAGACCGTGATGAGCCGTCGTCGCGAAGTCTTCAGCGGCATGGGCATCGAATTCCGCCTGAACACCGAAATCGGCAAGGACGTGACCATGGAGCAATTGCTCGATGAGTACGATGCCGTGTTCATGGGCATGGGCACCTACACCTACATGAAAGGCGGCTTCCCTGGCGAAGACCTGCCCGGTGTGCACGATGCGCTGGACTTCCTGATCGCCAACGTGAACCGCAACCTGGGCTTCGAGAAGTCTCCCGAGGACTTCATCGACATGAAGGGCAAGCGCGTGGTGGTCCTGGGTGGTGGCGACACCGCGATGGACTGCAACCGCACTTCGATCCGCCAGGGTGCCAAGGCCGTGACCTGCGCCTATCGCCGTGACGAAGAGAACATGCCCGGCTCGCGCAAAGAGGTGAAGAACGCCAAGGAAGAGGGCGTGAAGTTCCTCTTCAACCGCCAGCCCATCGCCATCGTCGGCGAGGACAAGGTGGAAGGCGTGAAGGTGGTCGAGACCCGTCTCGGCGAACCGGATGCCCGTGGTCGTCGCAGTCCCGAGCCGATCCCGGGCTCCGAGGAAATCATCCCGGCCGAGGCCGTGCTGATCGCCTTCGGTTTCCGTCCGAGCCCGGCGCCCTGGTTCGAGCAGCACCAGGTGCAGATCGACAGCCAGGGCCGCGTCATCGCTCCGGCCGCCGCTCAGTTCAAGCACCAGACCAGCAACCCGAAGATCTTCGCCGGTGGCGACATGGTCCGTGGTTCCGACCTGGTGGTGACGGCGATCTTCGAAGGCCGTACGGCTGCCGAAGGCATCCTCGACTACCTCGGCGTCTGACCCTGGAGTGACGCTCCACTGCGGCATTCTGCCGCGCAGGACAAAAGGCACGGCACCCGCCGTGCCTTTTGCTTTGCGCTTTGCGAAAATGCCCACACTTTTTTGCCGGATGCCGCCATGACTGCCCTGAAGAACGATCGTTTCCTCCGTGCCCTGCTCAAGCAGCCCGTCGATGTCACTCCCGTGTGGATGATGCGCCAGGCCGGTCGCTACCTCCCGGAATACCGCGCCACGCGTGCCAAGGCCGGCGACTTCATGAGCCTGTGCATGAATCCGCAACTGGCCTGCGAAGTCACCCTGCAGCCGCTGGACCGCTACCCGCAGCTGGACGCGGCGATCCTCTTCTCCGACATCCTCACCGTGCCCGACGCCATGGGTCAGGGCCTGTATTTCGAAAGTGGCGAAGGCCCGCGCTTCAAGAAGGTCGTGTCGAGCATGGCCGACATCCAGGCGCTGCCGATCCCCGATCCGGATAAGGACCTCGGCTATGTCATGGACGCGGTGCGCACTATCCGTCGCGAGCTGAATGGCCGGGTGCCGCTGATCGGCTTCTCCGGCAGCCCCTGGACCCTGGCCACCTACATGGTCGAAGGCGGCTCCAGCAAGGACTTCCGCAAGTCAAAGGCGATGCTCTACGACAACCCGCAGGCCATGCATGCGCTGCTCGACAAGCTGGCGCAATCGGTGACCAGCTACCTCAACGGGCAGATCCGCGCTGGCGCCCAGGCGGTGCAGATCTTCGACTCCTGGGGCGGCAGCCTGTCGGCGGCGGCTTATCAGGAGTTCTCCCTGGCCTACATGAAGAAGATCGTCGCCGGACTGATCCGCGAGCAGGACGGCCGCCGTGTGCCGGTGATCCTCTTCACCAAGGGCGGCGGCCTGTGGCTGGAGTCCATGGCTGACAGCGGCGCCGAGGCGCTGGGGCTGGACTGGACCTGCGATATCGGCAGTGCGCGCGCCCGCGTCGGTGACAAGGTCGCTCTGCAGGGCAACATGGACCCCTCGGTGCTCTACGCCAACCCGGCCGCCATCCGCGCCGAGGTCGGGCGCATCCTCGCCGCCTACGGCAGCGGCACCGGCCATGTGTTCAACCTGGGGCACGGCATCACCCCGGAGGTCGATCCGGCCCATGCCGGCGCCTTCTTCGAGGCCGTGCACGAGCTGTCCGCTCAGTACCACTGACGCGCACCTCGCCGGAGCGCGGGTCTGCCGCGCCGCCCGCAATGAAAAAGCCCCGCCATTGGCGGGGCTTTTTCATGTCCGTACAGACTCAGGCGGCGTCGGCGGCGTAGCCCGCGGCACCTTGGGTCTTGCGGCGCTGCGAGACGAGCAGGCCGGAGCAGACCACGACAATGGTCAGCAGCGCGGTGGCGACCACTTCCATGCGATGGTCCGGGCGGATCAGCATGATCACCAGGGTGGCGGAGATGAACAGGATCACCGCCCAGGTCAGCCAGGGGAAGAACCACATCTTCAGGGTCAGCTGGTGGCCTTGCTTGAGCAGCTTGCCGCGCATGCGCAGTTGCGAGACGGCGATCACCAGGTACACCAGCAGGGCGATGGCGCCGGAGCTGGCCAGCAGGAAGTCGAACACCGCGGCCGGGGCCAGGTAGTTGGCGAAGGTGCAGAGGAAGGCCATGGCGGTGGACAGCAGCACGGCGTACACCGGGGTGCGGCTGGCGCTGGTCACGCGGGCGATGCGCGGCGCGTCACCGCGCTTGCTCAGCGAGTACATCATGCGCGAGGCGGTGTAGAGCGCCGAGTTCAGGCAACTGGTCACCGAAACCAGAACGATGATGTCGACGATCAGCTTGGCATAGGGTACGTGCAGTTGGTTCAGCACGGTCTGGTAGGACCCCATGCTGACCAGGCGTGCGTCGTTCCACGGCACCAGGCAGACCACGATGAGGATCGACAGCAGGTAGAACAGCGCGATACGCCAGATCACCGAGTTGGTGGCGCGGGTGATCTGTTGCGCCGGGTCCTTGGACTCGGTGGCGGCGATGGTGACGATCTCCGAGCCCATGAAGGAGAACATGGTGGTCAGCACGGCGGCCAGCACCGCGCCGATGCCCTTGGGCATGAAGCCGCCTTCGTTGTACAGGTGGCTGACGCCGCTGACTTCCGGGTTCAGCGAGATGCCGAAGATGGCCGCGCAGCCGAGTACCAGGAAGGCGATGATCGAACCGACCTTGATCAGTGCCAGCCAGAACTCGAACTCACCGTAGTTCTTCACACTGAACAGGTTGGTCACGGTCAGTGCCGAGGTGATCACCAGGGCCAGCAGCCAGATCGGCGCGCCGGGAATCCAGGCATGGATGATGGCGGCGGCGGCGTTGGCCTCCAGTGGGATGACCAGCACCCAGAACCACCAGTACAGCCAGCCGATGGTGAAGCCGGCCCAGTGACCGATGGAGCGGTCGGCATAGGTCGAAAACGAACCGCTATCCGGTTGCGCCACGGCCATCTCGGCGAGCATGCGCATCACCAGTACCACCAGGGCGCCCGCGGCCAGGTAGGAGATCAGCACGGCTGGGCCGGCTTCGGCGATGGCGTGGCCGGAGCCGACGAACAGACCGGCGCCGATGGCTCCGGCGATGGACAGCATGGTGACGTGACGATTTTTCAGGCCTTGGGAAAGCCCGGAAGAAGGGGTACTGCTCATGCGTTACCTACAGCGAAAAGGGAGGGAATTGCGTCCTGCGGAGCCGAAGCTGTTTCGAGAATCCAACGTCTCGTTCTTTATATTCAACGCAATTACCGCGCCACATTCTGTTACGACTAAGGTTGTAGGCGCTGCAGGTGGTGGGTAGAAGTTCCACAACGCCCCGGGTATGGGGCCTTGTCGTCATTCCGATGACATATTCGTCGGCGACATTGGCATATCTGTCGCCGCCATATTGGCTGTGTCGTGTGTAGAAACTACTCATGTGTGGGCGCTATTCAGTGCGGGAATGCTGCGGGGTAACACTGCCAGTCGTGCCAGGTGCAGCGAAACCAGCAGGGCGCCGACCAGCAAGGCGGCGATGAACAGGCCCACGCCTTGCCAGCCGAAGTGATGCCAGAACACCCCACCGGTCGTACCAGCCACGCTGGAGCCCAGGTAGTAGCTGAACAGGTAGAGCGAAGACGCCTGGCCCTTGGCTTTCAGGGCGCGACGGCCGATCCAGCTGCTGGCAACCGAGTGCGCGGCGAAGAAGCCGAAGGTGAACAGCAGCATGCCGGCGACGATCAGCGGTAGCGGTGCCAGCAGGGTCAACAGTAGCCCGCCGAGCATCAGCAGGATCACCGCCCAGAGCACCTTGCGCCGGCCCAGACGGTCGGCCAGCGAGCCGACCCAGGCGGAGCTGTAGATGCCCACCAGGTACACCAGCGAAAGCACGCCAACCAGCGCCTGGCTCAGGTGATAGGGATCGGCCAGCAGGCGATAACCGATGTAGTTGAACAGGGTGACGAACGCGCCCATCAGCAGGAAGCCTTCGAGGAACAGCCAGGGCAGGCCGGCATCGCGCAGGTGCGAGCCGAAGCCGTCGGCCAGTTGCTTGAGGTTCAGCGGCGTCGGGCGGAAGTTGCGCGATTCCGGCAGGATGCGCCAGAACACCAGGGCGGCGACCAGCGCCAGCCCGCCGAGCACGGCGATCGCCGCGTGCCAGGAGATGAAGTCCACCAGTACGCCGCTGATCAGCCGGCCGCTCATGCCACCGATGGCATTGCCGCTGATGTACAGCCCCATGGACAGGCCGATGTGCTGGGGATGCACCTCCTCGCTTAGGTAGGTCATGCCCACCGCCGCCAGGCCGCTGAGCGACAGGCCGACCAGCGCGCGCATCAGCAGCACGCCGTGCCAGGTCGGCATGACCGCGCTGGCGAGGGTGAAGAGGGCGGCGCAGAACAGCGAGGCGACCATGATCGATTTACGCCCGATGGCATCTGAGATCGGGCCGGTGACCAGCAGTCCAAGGGCCATCATGATGGTCGCGATGGACAGCACCAGACTGCTCTGCGCCGCACTCAGCGCGAAGTGCTTGGACAGCACGGGCATCATCGGCTGTACGCAGTAGAGCAGGGCGAAGGTGGCGAAGCCGCCGGCGAAGAGTGCCAGCGAGGTACGCATGAAGGCCGGGGTGCCTTTCTCGATATAGCTTTCGACGCTGGCCAGGGCTTCGCCCAGCGCCTGGTTGGCCTCATGTGCGGCCTGCTGTATGGCAGGCTCGGGTTCCGACGAAGCCCGCAAGGCAGATTGACTCACAACTCACCTCGAATTCTGTGGCGGAGGGTGGCCTCGCCGCGAGCGCATGGGGCCCGCACAGCCAGGCTGGCAGAAAGTGGAAAGTCGTTATTGGGCTTGTGTGGCAAGGATAAGGAAGGGCCTTTATTATTTCCAATATATTGATCGACATGTTTGATATGTAATTCGACTTATTCGAGGCCGACATGGAGCTCAGGCACCTGCGCTACTTCATCGCTGTCGCCGAAGAGCTGCACTTTGGCCGCGCGGCACAGCTGTTGGGGATTTCCCAGCCGCCGCTGAGCCAGCAGATCCAGGCCCTGGAAGAGGAAGTGGGCGCGCTGCTACTGGAGCGCACCAACCGACGGGTGGCGCTGACCGAGGCCGGCCGACTGTTTCTCGACGAGTCCCGCCAGGTGCTGGCCCAGGTGGATCGCGCGGTGCTGCTGGCTCGGCGCGCGCACCAGGGCGAGCTGGGTGAGTTGCGTATCGGCTTCACCGCCTCGGCGCCCTTTACCTCGACCATTCCGCGCAGCATCCATGCCTTTCGCCAGGCCTACCCGGAGGTGCACCTCGATCTGCAGGAAATGAGCAGCCGCCAGGTGGTCGAGGCGTTGCAGGAGGAGCGCCTGCAGGTCGGCGTGATTCGCTCGTTCGCCTTGCCCGAATCGCTGGTGGCGGTGGAACTGTTCAGCGAGCCGCTGGTGGCGGTACTGCGCGACGACCACCCGCTGGCGCGCGATTCGATCGATGGTCTGGAAATCGCAGCGTTGGCCGGAGAGCCCTTCGTGTTCTTTCCGCGCAGCTATGGCACCGGTCTGTACGACCAGTTGCTGGCCCTGGCCCGCCAGGCCGGCTTCAGCCCGCGCATCGCCCAGGAGGCCGGCGAGGCCATGACCATCATCGGCCTGGTCGCCGCCGGCCTTGGTGTGTCCATGTTGCCGGCGTCGTTCCGCCGGACGCGGGTCGATGGGGTGGTTTATCGAACATTGCTCGACCCCGGTGCGAGCAGTTCGGTATGGCTGGTGCGGCGGCGCAGCGAGCGTTCGCCAGCGGCGCTGGCCTTCATCGACCTGGTCACCCGCGGCATCGCTCCGACGGCGAGTCCCTGATGACGAGATACCGAGGCGCGCAAGTGCTCGCCCTCGTCATGCCCATTGCATAGAATCCGGGGTCTCTCGAACAGCTAGGAGGGTTGCCCATGCGTCGCGTGGTATTCAATCAGAAGGGCGGGGTCGGCAAGTCCAGCATCGCCTGCAACCTGGCGGCGGTCAGTGCGGCGGAAGGGTATCGGACCCTCCTGGTGGACCTCGACGCCCAGGGCAACTCCACGCACTACCTGACCGGCCTGACCGGCGAGGATGTGCCCATGGGGATCGCCGATTTCTTCAAGCAGACCCTCTCCACAGGCCCCTTCGCGCGCAAAGGCAAGGTGGATATCTACGAGACGCCCTTCGAGAACCTGCATGTGGTGACCGCCACCGCCGAACTGGCCGACCTGCAGCCGAAGCTGGAGGCCAAGCACAAGATCAACAAGCTGCGGAAGCTGCTGGATGAGCTGGCCGAGGATTACGACCGCATCTACCTGGATACGCCGCCGTCCTTGAATTTCTACACGGTTTCCGCGCTGATAGCTGCCGATCGTTGCCTGATTCCCTTCGATTGCGACAGTTTCTCTCGCCAGGCGCTGTATGGCCTGCTGCGTGAGATCGAGGAGTTGAAGGAAGACCACAACGAGGGCCTCGAAGTCGAGGGCATCGTGGTCAACCAGTTCCAGCCGCGCGCCAGCCTGCCGCAGCAGCTACTCGATGAGTTGGTCGAAGAAGAGTTGCCGGTGCTGCCGGTGTACCTGATGAGCTCGGTGAAGATGCGCGAGTCGCACCAAGCCTGCACGCCGCTGATTTACCTCGACCCACGGCACAAGCTGACCCAGCAGTTCGTCGAGTTGCACAACCTGCTGGAAAGCTGAGAGCGGCGTCGCGCCTGGTTCAGGCGCTGATCAGCAGATCGCAGGGCGGCCTGCGCAGGTAGTAGCGCGCTGTGCTGCCCAGCAGCGCTTGCTGCAGGGCGCCGCGGCTGCGACTGCCGAGCACCAGCAGGTCCGGTTGCCAATCGTCGATGACCTCGTCCAGCGCCGTCTGGATGGCCGCGGGGCTGACGCGGCATTGCAGGCGCGGCAGGCTGCCGCCGACGCGGGCGCTTTCGTCACGGATCAATTGTTCGAGCAGGGCGCGTTGCTCGTCGAGGCGGGCCTGGGTCTTGTCCGCATCGCGCCCGGCATCGTAGGCGTGCAGTGCCAGCAGTTCGGCGTGCGGGGCGAGCCAGGCGCAGGCGGCGCACCAGGCATTGCAGGCGCCCACCGAGAAGTCCAAGGCGCAGAGCGCGCGGTCGTAGGGTTGCGGTTCGCTGGCGATGGCCAGCAGCGCCGGAACCTGGCAGGTACGGATGATCTGCTCCAGGGTGGTGCCGTCGAAGCTCTCCAGGAATTGCCGGTGGTGCGCGCCGATGACCAGCAGGTCGGCCCGCAAGGTTTCGGCGCTGGCGCCTATCACGGCAGTGGCGCGGCCCTGGCGGATCAGGCGTTGGCACTGTTCGAGGCGATTGTTGCGCGCGCTCTCCTGCAGGGCGACGTCGGCGGCTTCCTTGACCCTGGCCAGCACCGGCGCCGGGAAGGTTTCCTCGATCACGTGCAGCAGGCTGACGCTGGCGTCGTGCTCGCGCGCCAGTTGCGCGGCGCGGCGCACGGCGATATCGGCTTCGAGGCTGAGGTCATGGGCGACCAGGATGTGCTTGGGCATGATCGGCTCCTCCGGCTGGCGCACTACTCTGCGGTCTGCTCCATGACACCCATGTTGATCCAGGGCAAATGCCCGGGGTCAGCGGCTGCGTAGCTGATAGACGGCGTTGCTCTGCGCCACCAGCAGCCCGGCTTCATCCGTGAGCGCCAGTTCCAGGCGGTATTCCGCCTTGCCCTTGACCATAGCTTCTTCCGCGATGCGCGCCAGCTCCTCCGCGCTCAGGCGCGCCTCCACTCGCACATCGCTGCCGGCCGGGCGCAGAAAGCGCAGGCTGGCCTCCTTGACGATCGGGTAGAATCGCTGGCTGTCGAAGCTGGTCAGCGCCAGCACCCCGCCTGGCAGTTCGGCGAGGGTGAAGAGCGCGCCGGCGTACATGCTGCCGACGTGGTTTTCGTTGCCGGCCAGGGGCATGCGCAGGCGGACGTGGCCGGGCTCCAGCACCTCGGCCTTGAGGCCGCTGCGGCGGACGAAGGCGATGTGCTCCTCGGTCAGTAGGCGGATCAGTTCGCTGGGCAAGGGCATGTCGGGGGCTCCGCTTCTTGTGATGGCAGCAAGCCTAGCCGCGCCGCCGATGGCGGCAATGACCGTGCCGCTCAAGCGGACTGACCGAAGCACTCAGCCGTTCAGATGCCGTGCTGCGCCAGCCACGCCAGGAGCTGCGGCAGCGGCATGGCGCCACTCTGCCGGGCGATTTCGCGGCCGTCCTTGAACAGAATCAGGCTGGGGATGGAGCGGATGCCCAACTGCCCGGCCAGCCGCTGGTTGGCTTCGCTGTCCAGCTTGGCCAGCCGGCAGCGTCCGACGAGGCGGCTGGCGGCCTGCTCGAAGATCGGCGCGAAGGCTTTGCAGGGGCCGCACCAGTCGGCCCAGACATCCAGCAGCAAGGGTAGGTCGCCCTTGATCTGGGCGGCGAAGCCGGCGTCGTCGAGCGCGAAGGGCTTGTCTGGCAGCACGGCGGATTTGCAGCGGCCGCAGCGTGGCTGGTCGGCCAGGCGGTTGTGCGGCAGGCGGTTGAGCCCCCCGCAGTGCGGGCAGGGGACGAGCAGGGTAGCGGTCATGGCGCGGCTCCCGCCCGAGAGCGGGCTGGCCGGCTCTCGGGCGTAAGGGGGTGGATGATGCTCCCTATCTGGAGCCGCGTCGGGCCGATATCAAGCCGCGGCGGCGCGCAGGGCCTGTTCCAGGTCGGCGAGGATGTCGTCGCTGTGCTCGATGCCGATGGACAGCCGGACCATGTCCTGGCTGACCCCGGCGCGCGCCAGTTCCTCCGCGTTGAGCTGGCGGTGGGTGGTGGTGGCCGGGTGGCAGGCCAGCGACTTGGCATCGCCGATGTTGACCAGGCGCACCACCAGCTTGAGCGCGTCGATGAAGCGCGCGCCGGCCTCGGCGCCCCCCTTGATGCCGAAGGAGAGGATCGCTGCCGGTTTGCCGCCCATGTAGCGCTGCGCCAGCGCGTGTTCGGGGTGCTCGGGCAGCCCGGCGTACTTGACCCAGGCCACCTGCGGGTGCTGCTCCAGGTAGTGCGCCACCTTGAGCGCGTTCTCGCAATGGCGCTCCATGCGCAGCGCCAGGGTTTCCAGGCCCTGGAGGATGAGGAAGGCGTTGAACGGCGACAGCGCCGCGCCGGTGTTGCGCAGCGGCACCACGCGGCAGCGGCCGATGAACGCGGCGGGGCCGAAGGCCTCGGTGTAGGTCACGCCGTGGTAGGACGGATCGGGGGTGTTGAGCAGCGGGAAGCGCGCCTTGTGCTGTGCCCAGGGGAAGCGGCCGGAGTCGACGACTATGCCGCCGATGCTGGTGCCGTGACCGCCGATGTACTTGGTCAGCGAGTGCACGACGATGTCCGCGCCGTGCTCGAAGGGACGGCAGAGCACCGGGGTGGCCACGGTATTGTCGACGATCAGTGGCACGCCGTGGCGGTGCGCGGCATCGGCCAGGGCCTGGAGGTCGACGATGTTGCCCGCCGGATTGCCGATGGATTCGCAGAACACCGCCTTGGTGCGCTCGTCGATCAGCGCTTCGAGAGCGGCGATGTCGTCATGGGCGGCGAAGCGCGTCTGGATGCCGAAGCGCGGCAGGGTGTGCGCCAGCAGGTTGTAGGTGCCGCCGTAGAGCTTGGCCACCGAAACGATGTTGTCGCCGGCTTCGGCGACGGTCTGGATGGCGTAGGTGATGGCCGCCATGCCCGAGGCCACGGCCAGCGCGCCAACGCCACCTTCCAGCGCCGCGACACGCGCTTCGAGCACGGCGTTGGTCGGGTTCATGATCCGCGAATAGATGTTGCCCGGCACCTTGAGGTCGAACAGGTCGGCGCCGTGCTGAGTGTCGTCGAAGGCGTAGGAGGTGGTCTGGTAGATAGGTACCGCCACGGCCTTGGTGGTTGGGTCGGGGCTGTAACCGGCGTGGATGGCCAGGGTTTCCAGTTTCATTGCTTGAACATCCTTGGTGGGCAGAAAGGCCCGAGGATGCGAGCGCCGCCGGCTCCGGTCAATGACCGGGAGCAATGCCTGGCGGCTGGCCCTAGACCACTTTCTCCTGAGCTTATAACCGCCTCAGGAGGAGCAACTGATTTCCAGATGCCGGCCCCAGTCCGGCGGGCGCTGGGTATAGCGCTGCTTGCCCGGCTGTTCTTCGAAGGGGCGGCTGAGCACGTCGTGCAGGTCGCGCACCACTTGGTAGTCGCCCTGCTCGGCGGCCTGGATCGCCTCCTGGGCCAGGTAGTTGCGCAGCACGTAGAGCGGATTCACCGCCTGCATGCGCGCGCGCCGTTGTTCCTGGCTGCCGCCCTCGCGGGCGACGCGGGCGCGGTAGTCCGCCGCCCAGGCATCGAACGCGGCGAGGTCGACGAAGTCCGCGCGGACCTCGGCCAGCGCCTGCTCCACCGGGTGTTCGCCGAGGCGCCGGAAGAACAGGCTGTAATCCACCGCACCCGGCTGCATGGCTTGCAACAGGCGCTGCACCAGGCCCTCGTCGCCGTCTTCCGCCGTGGTCAGGCCCAGGCGGCGGCGCATCAGGTCCAGGTAATGGGCCTGGTACAGCGGCAGGAACAGGTTCAGGGTCTCGCGCAGCCTGTCCACCTCGACCATGGGCGTCAGCGCCTGGGCCAGCGCGGCCAGGTTCCAGTGGGCGATGGGCACCTGGTTGCTGAAGGCATAGCGGCCGGTATCGTCGGAGTGGTTGCAGATGTGCCGGGCATCGAAGTCGTCGAGGAAGGCGTAGGGGCCGTAGTCGAAGGTGATACCGAGGATCGACATGTTGTCGGTGTTCATCACCCCGTGGCAGAAGCCATAGGCCTGCCAGCGAGCGATCAGCTCGGCATTGCGCTCGACCACTTCGCGGAAGAACGCGGCGTAGGGCTGTTCCTGTTCCAGGCACTCGGCGAAGTGGTTGCGCAGGACGTAGTCGCCAAGTGCTTTCAGGTGTTCGGGCTGCTGGGTGTAATAGAAGTATTCAAAGTGGCCGAAGCGCACGTGGCTGGGCGCCAGGCGCAGCAGCATGGCGGCGCGCTCCTGCCGCTCGCGCCAGACCGGGGTGTCCGAGGTGGTGACGCAGAGCGCGCGGCTGCTGGGAATGCCCAGGGCATGCAGGTATTCGCTGGCGAGGAATTCACGGATCGACGAGCGCAGCACCGCGCGGCCATCGCCCATGCGCGAGTAGGGCGTTTGCCCGGCTCCCTTGAGGTGCAGGTCCCAGTGCTCGCCGGCGGCGTTGACGACCTCGCCCAGCAGCAGGCCGCGGCCGTCGCCCAGGCGTGGGTTGTAGGCGCCGAACTGGTGCCCGGAGTAGACCATCGCCCGTGGCTCGGCGTCCGACCACAGCTTGTGCCCGGCAAAGAGTTCAGCGAACTCCGCTTGCTCGCTCACCGCCGGATCCAGGTCGAGCAGGGCCATGGCGCTGCGGCTGGCCAGCACCAGGCGCGGATTGGCGATGGGATCGGGCAGGACTTCGGTGGAGAAGGCATCGCCGAGGCGGGCGAAGCGGTTATCGAAGGTGAGTTGGTCGAGGGTCTTCACTGCGGCACTCCGGGAAAGTCCGAGCATTGTGCTCAGACTTTCCCGGGGCCGTCCAGATTCAGGGCTTGTCGTCGTGCTCCGCGGCATCATCCCGGGGCGCGGCCGGCGGCAGTTGCTGACCCTGGACCAGGTGGATTTCCTGGCCCTTGCCGTTCTTGACGAAGACGTCGAGCTGGTTGAAGGCCATCTCTACGCCATGCTCGCGGAAGCTCAGGGCGATGGCGGTGAGCAACTCGTCGACCGCCGGGTTGCGGTCGCCCAGCTCGCGCACGTGGAAGCGCAATTCGTAGTCGAAGGTGCTGGCGCTGATGCTGAGGAAGTACAGCATCGGTTCCGGATCGCGGAGCACCCTCGGGTTGTTGCGCGCGGCGTCGAGCATCAGTTTGCGCGCCAGGGCCAGGTCGGTCTCGTAGGCCAGGCCGATCTTGATGGTCACCCGGGTCACGGTGTCGCTCAGCGACCAGTTCACCAGTTGCCCGGTGATGAAGGTCTGGTTCGGGACGATGATTTCCTTGCGGTCGAAATCGGTGATGGTGGTGGCGCGGATGCGGATGCGGCTGACCGTGCCGGAGAGGTTGCCGATGGTCACGGTGTCGCCGATTCGCACCGGGCGCTCGAAGAGGATGATCAGGCCGGAGACGAAGTTGGAGAAGATCGCCTGCAGGCCGAAACCGAGACCGACCGATAGCGCCGCCACCAGCCATTGCAGCTTGTCCCAGCTGACCCCGAGGGTGGACAGCGCGCTGACGAAGCCGACGCCGCTGATGGCGTAGGAGAGCAGGGTGGTGATGGCGTAGGCGCTGCCCTGGGCCAGGGTCAGGCGCTGTAGCACCAGCACTTCCAGCAGGCCTGGCAGGTTGCGCGCCAGCGCCATGGTGATGGCGGCGATGACCAGCGCCATGATCATGTCGCCGAGGCTGATCGGCACGGTGCTGGCGTTGTCGCCGGTGCCGCTGGTGTACTGGTAGAGGGTCACGTTGTCGAGGTAGGCGGCGACGCTGATCAGGTCGGCCCAGACCCAGTACAGCGCCACGGCGAAGGCGATCAGCAGGCCCAGGCGGATCAGCCGCAGGGACTGCTCGTTGATTTCCTCGATGCCCAGGGTCTGCTCCTCCGGTACGTCGCCACCGTCGGCGTTCTCCTTCGGCGGCGACTGCCGCTTGGTCAGCGCGCGCTGGTAGGCCAGGCGCCGCGCCGCCACGCCCAGGCCGCGGACGAAGGTGGCTTCGATGACCACCCAGAGCATGAGCAGGAACAGCGTGTCGATCAGCCGGTCGCTCAGGCGCAGGGCGGTGTAGAAGTAGCCGAAGCACACGGCGACGAAGAGCAGCACCGGCAGCGCGGTGAAGAGCACCCCGACGATCATTTTCACTGCCGAGGGCCGCTCGCTGCTGGGGCGGGCGAAGAGCAGGCGGGCGACCAGCCAGGTCATCACCGCGTAGCCGAAGAGGACCACGGCGATGCCGATGACGTCCCCGGCGAGGGCGCCGGGCTGGTGCTCGGCCACGGTGACCACCGCGACCAGTGCCATCACCACCACGCCCAGGCGGCGGATCAGCTTGCCGACGAAGCGCACCTGCACCGGACTCCAGTGGAAATGCCGCTCGGCGATGGAGCCGGGGCTGAGGATGCGGTGTGCGGTGTAGAACACCAGCCAGACTTCGGCCATGCCCAGCAGCGCGCTGCCGAGGGTGGCGTTCTGGCCGCGGGCGTCCAGTACCAGGGCCAGGCCGGCGATGGCCAGGGCCAGGGTGCCGGGCAGGGCGAGCAGGATCGCCAGCAGGATCGCCAGCGGCGTGTGCATCTGGCTGTCGCGCTTGAAGTGGCCGATATCGTCGTTCAGCGAGGTCAGCTTGTCGTAGAGGAAGCGGCGTTTCCACAGCAGCCCGGCGACCAGCATCAGCAGCGGCAGGAACAGCAGCGGGCGGTCGATCAGGCCGGCGCCGAGTTCCGTCACGCCCGAGCCCCAGGGCACCGAGGCCAACTGCTCCTTCAGCAGCGAGGGGGTCATCTTGAACCAGGACAGGTCCAGCGGGCGGTTGCTGGGAATCCAGAACATCTGCTCGTCGAGGGTGGCGCGCAGGTTGTCGCTGGTGTCCTTGAGCTGCTTCTGGTTCAGCTGCAGGGTGATGGCCTCGCTGAGCACGGCGTTGAGCTCGTGGTTGAGGCGCGTGACCAGTTCGCTGCGGGTGTCCACGAGGTTGCTGATGTCCTGGCGCAGCTTGGGCGTGACGTTTTCCTGCGGCTGCTGGGCCAGCAGGTTGTCGATGTAGGCCTGCGGATTGGCCAGTTCGTCGCGCTTCTGGTTCAGCTCGAACTGGTACAGGCGCAGGTCGGCGATCTCGTCGGCCAGCTCCTGGTCGGTCTTGATCTTCGGCAGCGCCTGCTTCTGCTGGTAGAGCACCTTGGAGAGCAGCAGGCTGCCGCGCAAGACGTTGATCTGCTGGTCGAGGTTCTGGTCGATCTGGCTCAGGTTGTCCAGGTGCTGCTTGACCTCGAGATTGCGCCGGGTCAGCTCGTTGAGGCGATCGGTGGTGCGCAGCAGGTAGTCGGACAGGCGCAGGTTGGCGGCGTTCAGGTCGTTCAGTGCGCTGTCGCTGCTGGTGCCGTTGCCCTGGCTGCTGTCCTTGGACAGTTCGGCGACGGTTTTCTCCGACTGCGCGCGGCGCTTGTCGCTGATCATGGCCTGCAGTTCGAGGGTTTCGCGCTCGATGAGCGCGACCTGCTCGACGAGCAGGTCGCGCTGGCTGTTGGCCAGGTCCTGCAGCAGGTTGTTGCCGACCAGTTGCTGGCGCAGCAACAGGCCCTGCGCGTAGAGCGCGGCTTGTTCGGCGAGCAGTTCGTTGCGCCGCTCGGGGCTCAGCAGCTTGCCGGCGTCCTTGCCGGACTTCAGCGTGCTGTTGATTTCCAGCAGGCGGCTCTGTCCGCTGCTGATATCGGCCTGGGCGCGTTCCGGGCGGGTCTGCGCGGTGATGATCTGGCTCTTGGCGTCGGCCAATTGCCGTTGCCAGTCGGCGAGCTGACTGGAGCGCTCGTTGAGCAGCATCTCCAGACGGGTGACGGTCTCGCCGGCGAAGCGCTGCGTCGCCGGTTTCTCCGGATTGCTCTTCAGGCGCGCCAGTTGGCGCTGGTTTTCGCTGATCAGCCGGGGCGCGTCGGCCAGCTTGGCTTTCAGCTCGGCGAGCTGCTTGTTGGCGTCATCGCGGGTCGCGAGCAGCTTCAGGGTGTGTTCGAGGCTGGTCTTGACCAGCTTCTGCTCGGCATCGGGCAGCTTCCTGTCGGCGAGGCCGTCCAGGCTCTGCTGAACGGCCTCGGCGGAAGGCGGCTGGTTACTGTCGTCCGCCTGTACCGGCAGGGTCGCGAGGGCGCCGCCGAGGAGAAGGGCGGCAATGAGGTTACGCAGCAAAAGTGGCATGGTCGCGTTCAGCGGCTCTCGATGGAATGCAGTGAGGGTAGTGCCCGGGCAATGACGGCGGCAAGGCGTCGGCGACGGCCGCCGACGCTTTCAGGAATATCCGCTGTGGACGCGGGCTATTACAGGAAGAGTCCGGGGCCGGGGCGGCCTTCGGGGAATTTGACGCCCACTTTGCGGATCTTGTTCCCGTCGAGTGCGGCGACTGTCCAGGTCAGGCCGTTCCATTCCACCTGGTCGCCGATGATCGCCTGGCCGCCGATCTCGTGGGCGATGAAGCGGCCCAGCGTCTGTTCGCCGTCGACGCCATCGAGCTTGAGGCCATACAGCGAGGCCACTGCCGAGAGCTGGGCGTCGCCTTCGAGCACGAAGTCACCGAAGAAGCGCGCGCCGAGGCCGCGGTCCGGGGCCTGGCTGAACAGCTTGCCGAGGGCCGGCAGGTCGTGTTCGTGGCCGATCACGCAGAGGATGTCGTCGGATTCGAGGATGCTGCTGCCGGACGGGTGCAGCAGTTGGCTGCCACGGAACAGCGCGGCGATGCGCGTGCCCTCGGGCATTTTCAGCTCGCGCAGGGCGGCGCCGATGCACCACTTTTCCTTGCTCAGGTGGTAGACGAACAGCTCCCACTCGCTGGTCGGGTGGATTTCCAGGCCGGCGCGGGAGATTGGCGCCGGGTCCGGCGGCACTATCACCCGCAGCAGGCGCGCCGCCCAAGGCAGGCTGGTGCCTTGCACCAGCAGCGAGACCAGGACGATGAAGAAGGCCACGTTGAAGAACAGTTGCGCGTTGGGCAGCCCGGCCATCAACGGGAACACCGCGAGGATGATCGGCACCGCGCCGCGCAGTCCGACCCAGGCGATGAAGGCTTTTTCGCGGTCATGGAAGGCGCGGAACGGGAACAGCCCGAGCAGCACCGACAGCGGCCGCGCCACCAGGATCATCCACAGGGCCAGGCCGAGCGCCGGCAGGGCGATGGGCAGCAGGTCGTGGGGGGTGATCAACAGGCCGAGGACCAGGAACATGCCGATCTGCGCCAGCCAGGCCATGCCATCGAGCATGTGCAGGATGCCATGGCGCGAGCGGATCGGCCGGTTGCCCAGGACCAGTCCGCAGAGGTAGATGGCGAGGATGCCGCTGCCGTGCACGGCGTTGGCCAGGGCGAAGATCAGCAGGCCGCCACTGGTCACCAGCAATGGGTAGAGGCCACTGGCCAGGTGCATGCGGTTGATCACCTGCAGCAGCAGCCAGCCGCCGCCGAGGCCGAGCAGGGCGCCGATGCCGAACTCGCGCAGCAGATGGACGAGGAAGCTCCAGCTCAGGGCGGTATCGCCATGGGCGAGCATGTCGATCAGGGTGACGGTGAGGAACACCGCCATGGGGTCGTTGCTGCCGGATTCGATTTCCAGGGTGGCGGTGACCCGTTCGTTGAGGCCCTTGCCGCCGAGCAGCGAGAACACTGCCGCGGCGTCGGTGGAGCCGACGATGGCGCCGATCAGCAGGCCTTCCATCCAGCTCAGCTTGAACAGCCAGGCGGCGGCCAGGCCGGTCAGCCCGGCAGTGACCAGCACGCCCACGGTGGCCAGCGACAGCGCCGGCCAGAGCGCCACGCGGAAGCTGGCGACGCGCGTGCGCAGACCGCCGTCGAGGAGGATCACCGCCAGCGCCAGGTTGCCCACCAGGTAGGCCATCGGGTAGTTGCTGAAGCCGATACCGCCGGGGCCGTCGGTGCCGGCGAACATGCCGACGCCGAGGAAGATCACCAGGATCGGGATGCCCAGTCGCGAGGACAGCGAGCTGACCAGGATGCTCATGCCGACCAGCACCGCACCAACGAGGAAATAGGTGTTGATCGAGACAGCATCCAAGGTGTCGGGCCTCCTGGCGAAAAGGGCGATGGGCGACGCTAGCGTAAGGATGCAGGCCGCATGCCAAAGGATTCTAACCTGCGGATTTACAAGGCTGTCAAAGGTTAGTTGCAGGGATGTGGCGGGCGCTCCGAAGGCTGGGGCGAGCGCTGCGCGGGGCATTCGGCGGACATAAAAAAGCCCCGGACGTGACCGGGGCTGAAAGGCGCATGCGGAACTAGAACCAAGCGTCCTGCATGCTCGAACAGGTGTCGTCGCGGCGCTCGAGCAGCGCCAGGTCGTGGTGGCAGGACGGCACTTCCCAGGTCAGGAAGTAGCGCGCGGCCTGCAGTTTGCCGCGATAGAAAGCATCGTCGGCAGCGTTGCCCTGGCCTTTGTCGAGCAGCGCCAGGCCTTCCTCGGCGCGGATCGCCTGCTCCAGCCAGCGCCAGCCGATCACCGCGTGGCCGAAGGCTTTCAGGTACAGGGCCGAGTTGGCCAGGCCCTGGGCGACCTTGCCTTGCATCAGGTCGCCGAGCAGGGCGAGGGTCACCTCGCCAAGGCGTGCCTGGAGCTGTTCCAGCGGCTGGCGCAGCGCGTCCAGCGACGGGTACGCCTGGGCGCGCTCGCAGGTGCCGTGGATCAGCCGGGTCAACCGCTTGAGGCCGGCGCCGCCGTTCTGGCTGAGCTTGCGCCCCAGCAGGTCGAGCGACTGGATGCCGTGGGTGCCTTCGTGGATCGGGTTGAGGCGGTTGTCGCGGTAGTACTGCTCCACCGGGTATTCACGGGTGTAGCCGTGGCCGCCGAGGATCTGGATGGCCAGTTCGTTGGCCTTCAGGCAGAACTCCGAGGGCCAGGACTTGACGATCGGCGTGAGCAGGTCGAGCAACTCCTGGGCCTGCTGGCGTTCCTCCGCGGAGGCCAGCGTCTCGCTGTCATCGACCAGGCGCGCGGCGTACAGACCGAGGTCGAAGGCGCCTTCGACATAGGCCTTCTGGGTCAGCAGCATGCGCCGCACGTCGGCGTGCTCGATGATCGGCACCTGCGCGGAGGTCGGGTCCTTGGCGTCCACCGGGCGGCCCTGCGGGCGCTCGCGGGCGTATTCCAGGGAATACAGGTAGCCGGCGTAGCCAAGCATGATCGCGCCCATGCCGACGCCGATGCGCGCCTCGTTCATCATCTGGAACATGTAGGCCAGGCCGTGGTGCGGCTTGCCCACCAGGTAGCCGACGCACTCGCCCTTGTCGCCGAAATTCAGCGCCGTGGAGGTGGTACCGCGCCAGCCCATCTTGTGGAACAGGCCGGCCAGGGTCACGTCGTTGCGCGCGCCCAGGCTGCCGTCGGGGTTGACCAGGAACTTCGGCACGATGAACAGCGAGATGCCCTTCACCCCGGCCGGTGCGTCGGGCAGCTTGGCCAGGACCATGTGCACGATGTTTTCCGACAGCGGGTGATCGCCGCCGGAGATGAAGATCTTGTTGCCCTTGATCCGGTAGCTGCCATCGCCGGCCGGTTCGGCGCGGGTGCGGATATCCGCCAGGGACGAGCCGGCGTGCGGCTCGGTGAGCGCCATGGTGCCGAAGAAGCGGCCTTCGATCATCGGCTGCAGGAACAGGCGTTTCTGCTCCTCGTCGCCGAAGGACTCGATCAGGTGGCTGGAGCCCATGCTCAGCATCGGGTAGGACGAGGTGGCGATGTTGGCCGACTGGAAGTGCGCGAAGCAGGCCCGCGCCAGCAAATGCGGCAGCTGCATGCCGCCCTGTTCGAAGCTGCGCGAGGCGTTCTGGAAACCGGCCTCGTTGAAGGCGTCCACCGCCGGCTTCACGTCCGCGATCAGCACCGCCGCGCCGTCGACATACTGCGGCTCGTGTTCGTCGTTCTTGCGGTTGTGTGGGGCGAACAGCTCTTCGGCGATGCCGCGCGCGGTGGTCAGCGCCGCGTCGAAGGTTTCGCGGTTGTGATCGGCGAAGCGCTCGCGCTGGGTAAGGGCTTCGGCATCGAGCACTTCGTAGAGTTCGAAAGCGAGGTTGCGGGAGCTGAGCAGAGTCTCGGACATGGTCGGCCTCCATAGGGACCGGCGCAGTCTAGTCTGGTGAATGAAGGGTTCACAGCAACATCCATGAGCGTGATAAAGGGCTAAAACAACGCCACAGCGGATACACTGCGCGTCTTGAGGAGCCTGTTTGTCCATGAACTATCGCCACGCCTATCACGCCGGCAACCATGCCGACGTCTTCAAACACATCACCCTGTCGCGCATCTTCGCCCTGATGGCGCGCAAGGACACGCCTTTCGCCTATCTCGACAGCCATTCCGGGGTCGGCCTGTACGACCTGCTCGGTGACGAAGCCAGCCGCACCGGTGAATGGGAAAGCGGCATCGGCCGCCTCTGGCAGCGCGACGACCTGCCGGCGCTGGCGGCGGATTACCTGGAGGTGGTGCGCGCGCTCAATCCCGATGGCGGCCTGGAGTACTACCCCGGCTCGCCGGAGCTGGCGCGGCGCCTGACCCGATCGCAGGACCGCGTATTGCTCAACGAACTGCACCCGGAGGACGGCCGCCTGCTCAAGGCCAACATGGGCGGCGAACGGCGCATCGCCGTGCACCAGGGCGACGGCTGGCTATTGCCGCGGGCCTTCCTGCCGGTGGCGGAGAAGCGCGCGGTGTTGCTGATCGACCCGCCATTCGAGCGTGTCGACGAACTGGAGCGCTGCGTCGCCGCCCTTGGCGAGGCCATCGGGCGCATGCGCCAGACGGTGGTGGTGATCTGGTACCCGATCAAGGATGAACGCCAGCTCAAGCGCTTCTATCAGGGGCTGGAACGCAGCGGTGCGCCCAAGTTGCTGCGCGCGGAGTTGCTGGTACACCCGGCCGACAGCGCCGATCGCCTCAATGGCTCGGGCCTGGCCATCGCCAACCCGCCGTGGCCGCTGGAGGATGAGTTGCGCAGCCTGTTGCCCTGGCTGGCCGAGACACTGGCGCAGAGCCAGGGTGGCTGGCGCCTGGATTGGCTGATCGCCGAAGGTTCCTGAATGGCATTCGCCCCGTAGGCACGCGGATCGTCGGCACGGCCCACTCCTACGGGGCAGGCATGGGCTATGCCGGCAGGCAGACCCCGGTGCCGCGCAGGCCGCAATAGCCGCTGGGGTTCTTCGCCAGGTACTGCTGGTGGTAGGCCTCGGCGTAGTAGAACGGCGGCACTTCGCGAATCTCGGTGGTGATCTCGCCGTAACCGCTGGCGCTGAGCCCCTTCTGGAAGGCCGCGCGGCTGGCGTCGATCGCGGCCTTCTGCGCCTGGTCGAACCAGTAGATGGCCGAGCGGTACTGAGTGCCGGTGTCGTTGCCCTGGCGCATGCCCTGGGTCGGGTCATGGGACTCCCAGAACACCTTGAGCAGTTGTTCGATGCTGGTCTGCTGCGGGTCGTAGACCACCAGCACCACTTCGCTGTGGCCGGTCAGGCCGGAGCAGACTTCGTCGTAGGTCGGGTTGGGTGTCAGGCCGCCGGCGTAGCCGACCGCGGTGACCCAGACCCCAGGTTGCTGCCAGAAGCGCCGCTCGGCGCCCCAGAAACAGCCCAGGCCGAGGACGATCTGTTGCAGCCCGGCAGGGAAGGGTGGGCACAGCGGGTGGCCATTGACGTAATGCGTTTCCGGCACCGGCATCGGGCTTTCACGGCCCGGCAGGGCCTGGGCGGCGCTGGGCAGTTCCAGCTTGTGGGCGAGTATTTGCGAGCGCAGGACCATGGCATTCGTCTCCTCTGTCTGGGCTGGCGATAGACGCGCGAAGGTCTCAGAGATTACAGCGTTTTCGTCGTTGCGCGGTGGCCGCGTTCAATCGCTGCGGCAGGGGTAGCGCTGCAGGCTGTTGGACAGCTCGGTGCCGGGGATCGGCTTGTCGAACAGGTAACCCTGGCCGATGTCGCAGCGGTTGCGCCGCAGGAAGGCCAGTTGCGCGGCGGTCTCGACGCCTTCGGCGACCACCTGCAGCTTGAGGTTGTGGGCCATGGCGATCACCGCCGAAGTGATTTCCATGTCGTCCTGGTTGTCCGGGATGTCCTTGATGAAGCTGCGATCGATCTTGATCACGTCGATGGGGAATTTCTTCAGGTAGCTCAGCGATGAGTAACCGGTGCCGAAGTCGTCCATGGCCAGGGTCAGGCCCAGTTGCTTGAGGCGTTCCAGTTGCTGCTTGGTGTCGTCGGTGGCGTCGAGCAGCAGGCTTTCGGTCAGTTCCAGCTCCAGGCGTCCGGCGGGCACCTGTTCTTCCTGCAGGATGGCGGCGATCGAGCCGACCAGGTCCGGGTCGCTGAACTGCTTGGGCGATAGGTTGATGGCGATGTTCAGCTTGCCCAGGCCGCTTTCCTGGAGCAGGCGCCCCTGGCGGCAGGCTTCGCGGATCACCCATTTGCCGATGGGGATGATCAGTCCGGTTTCCTCGGCCACGCTGATGAACTGGTCCGGGCGGATCATGCCCTTCTCCGGGTGCTGCCAGCGCAGCAGCGCCTCCAGGCCGAGCAACTGGCCGCTGCGCAGGCACAGTTTCGGCTGGTAGTGCACGGCCAGTTCGTTCTGCACCAGGGCGCGGCGCAGGTTGCTCTCGACGAACAGCTTGTGGCTGGCCTCGGCGGTCATCGCCTCGGTGAAGGTCTGCAACTGGTGTTTGCCGTTGGCCTTGGCCTTGTGCAGGGCCAGGCCGGCGTTCTTCATCAGGGTCTGGGGATCGTCGCCATGCTGGGGGGCGTAGGCCAGGCCGATGGAGCCGGTGACGTTGATCAACTGGTTGTCGACGAACAGCGGCTTGTCGAGCACGTCGAGGATCTGTTCGGCGACCTGCTCTCCGCGACCGGCGCTGGACTCTTCCAGCAGCACGGCGAATTCGTTGCTGGCGAAGCGCGCCAGGGTGGTGCCGTCGTTGAGGCTGCTGCGCAGGCGCCGGGCCAGGCTGGCGAGCAGCTTGTCGCCGGTCTGGTGGCCGAGGCTGTCGTTGATGCGCTTGAAGTTGTCGATGTCCACCAGCAACAGGCTCAGTGGCGGCCGGCCGGAGGTGCGCAGGCGTTCTTCCAGGGCGTTGATGAAATAGTGCCGGTTGGCCAGGCCGGTGAGGTTGTCGCGGTAGGCGAGCTTCTCGATGTGTTGCTGGGCCAGCTTGCTTTGGGTGATGTCTTCGTAGATGCCAATGTAGTGGGTCAGGTCGCCGTTGTCGGCGTAGACCTTCGACATCGAAAGCTGGCCCCAATAGGGTTCGAGGTTCTTGCGCCGGCTGCGGAACTCGCCCTGCCAGCTGTTCTGCGTGGCCAGGGTGGAGCGCGCGTCGAAGAGCAATTCGCTGAGGTTGGCCAGCGCCGGCACTTCGGCCAGGTTGCGCCCGCGCACCTCGTCGGCGCCGTACTGGGTGATGGCGGTGAAGCTCGGGTTGACGTACTCGATCATGCCTTCGTGATCGATCAGCAGGAAGGCGTTGGCGCTCTGCTCGACGGCGCGCTGGAACAGGTGCAGGGCACTGGAGGCGCTGCGCCGCTCGTGGTTCATCACGACCTGGGCGTACTGGTCGGCCAGCTCGCCGGCGAAGGCGACCTCGTCGCTCTGCCACAGGCGCACTTCGCCGATGTGCTCCAGGCAGAGCACGCCGACCACCTCGCCGCCGACGCGGATGGTGGCGTCGAGCATGGCGCTGATGCCCTGTGGGCGCAGGTACTGGTCGGCCAGTTCGCGGGTGCGCGGGTCCTGCAAGACGTTGTGCGCGTCAATGGCGCGGCCGCTGTTGATGGCTTCCAGGTAGTTCGGGTAGCGGCTGGCGTCGAAGCCACGAGGCACTTCGTACTGGTCGCTGTCGCGGCGGTACACCGCGACCGGCTCCATGTAATGCTCCGGGGTCAGCCGCCAGATGCCGGCGCGGGCCACCTCGTAGGCTTCGCTGGCGGCCTGAGCGATCAGCTTGGCCGCCTCCAGCAGCGGGTCGCTGGACAGATAGCGATGCCGCGCCAGGCGCACGATGAGGTTCTGCTGGGCGCGGGAGCGCACCAGGTGCTGCAGGTGCTCGTCCTGGGAGCGTTGATACATCTCCAGGGACATCTGCAGGCGAATGTTCTGTTCTTCCAGCTCGCTCAGTTCGCCCTGCGTGACGGCGCCGGTTTCATCCTGCAGCAGGTAGCCGCGGAGCAACTGGCGGTCGTGCAACTGGAAGGCCTCGCCGATCTCAAGCAGGCTCAGCTCGCCATTGGGCGTGTGCAGGCAGTAGCGCGCCTGGTAGTGCGTGTGATGCAGCAGTTGTTGCTGGATCTGCTCATGCAGGCGATGACGGGCTTCCGGCTCCATCAGGCTGGCGTAGGGCGAGTCGAGCAGGCCGCAGAGATCGGCGGCCGCCACGCCGAAGGCGCGTTCGCAGGTGGGGTCGAGGTACAGCAGGGTCCAGCTTGGTTCGTTCAACCGCTCGAAGCGCAGCAATCCCAGCCGTGAGGGGGCGGGGAGCTGCGTGACAGCCTCGACCGCCGTTCTGGCGGTATCGGGATGAGTCTTCATGCGCGGCGGTTTTCCAGTACTGGACGAGGTGCTTAGCCCCGGCCTACTTCTGATGGGCTCGGGCAAGGTTGCATGATGCGGAATGGTCTGACAAGCAAAGCCTATATCGGCTTTGCAATGTCGCAATTGAGGGCCTTGTCGTGTCCTGACGATACCGTTGATCGGTGACGCGCGGGGCATCTTGGCGAGGGCCGTCCGAGCCGCGCTGGGCGGGCTTTTCGGCAAAAAAAAGCCCCGCCATCCGGCGGGGCTGGAGAGAACGAGCGTGGCGTGCTCGTTACTAGAGAGTGGGTGGCCCCGCGAGGGGCAGCCCATTACAGCAACAGCGTGCGGATATCGCCGAGCAGTTCGCCGAGGCGCTTGGTGAAGCGCGCGGCGGCGGCGCCGTTGATCACCCGGTGGTCGTAGGACAG
>NZ_FNDS01000009.1 GCF_900099785.1 Pseudomonas panipatensis
ACAACAGCCACAAATACCTGATCGAGACCAACCCGGCGCTGACCAGCCTGAAAAGCTTCCTCAGCTCCGACTACCTGCTCGGCCAACTCGGCTACGACCCGGATCGGGCACAGAAGCGCCTCGGCGACGGCCTCTACGAACAACGTCTGCTCCAGCAGGCCGTGGTGGCGCGCACCGGGCAGCGCTTCATCGACGGCATGGCCAGCGACGAAGCGCTGTTCAAGTACCTGATGGACAACGCCATCGCCTACAAGGACGCCCTGCACCTGAGCGTCGGCGTGGGCTTGAGCGCGGAGCAAGTGGCGGCGCTGACCCACGACATCGTCTGGCTGGAAGAGGCCGAGGTGAACGGCGAGAAAGTCCTGGTGCCGGTGCTCTACCTGGCCCAGGCGAAGAACCGCCTGGCGCCCAACGGCGCGCTGATCCAGGGCCAGGACGTCAGCCTGATCAGCGGCGGCAAGCTGACCAACCAAGGCACCCTGCGCGCCAGCGGCAACCTCTCCGCCACAGCGGCGAACATCGACAACAGCGGACTGATCGAGGCCAGCCAACGCCTGCAACTCTTGGCCACTGACAGCATCCGCAATGCCCAGGGCGGCATCATCGCCGGGCGTGATGTCAGCCTCACGGCGCTGACCGGCGACGTCATCAACCAACGCAGCGTGACCCGCATCGACAGCGCCCAGGGCCAACGCACCTGGACCGCCAGCTTCGCCGACAGCGCCGCGCGCATCGAAGCCGCCGGCAACCTCGACATCAGCGCCGGGCGCGACATCGGCAACCTCGGCGGCGTCCTCAAGGCCGGCAACGACCTGCGCCTGAACGCCCGCCGCGACCTCAACATCACCTCGGTCGAAACCATCAACGGCCAGGTCAACGGCAGCCGCTCGTCCAGCCAGAGCATCCGCCAACTCGGCGCCGAGGCCAGCGCCGGCCGCGACCTCGACATCAGCGCCGGGCGTGACCTGAGCGCCGTGGCCAGCCGGCTGGATGCGGCACGGGATGCGGCGTTGAGTGCGGGGCGGGATGTGACGCTCGCCTCGGCGGCGGATGAGAGCCATAGCTATAGCAACACCCGCAAGGTCACCGCGCAGGAGGACCACGTCCAGCAGCAGGGCAGCGAGCTGAATGCTGGGGGCAGCGTCAGCGTCGCCTCCGGTCAAGACCTCAGGCTGCAGGCGAGCAAGATCAGCGCTTCGCGCGAGGCCTACCTGTATGCCTCGCGCGACGTGAACCTGGTCGCCGCCGAAGACAGCGACTACAGCTACTACCGCAAGACCAAGACCAGCCACTCGGGGCTGTCCAGCTCTTCGAAAACGACCATCGACAGCAGCAGTAGCACCACGCAGGTGGGCTCGCTGGTCAGCGCCGATACCGTGGCCATTCGCGCCGGCCAGGACATCGGCGTCAGCGCCAGCGACGTCGCCTCCAGCAACGGCACCCGTCTGGTGGCCGGGCGCAACGTGGTGGTCGACGGCGCTACCGAAACCAGCGAAACCAGCCACGCCGAATCGAAGAAGAAGTCCGGCGTGATGAGCAGCGGCGGGCTCGGCTTCAGCATCGGCTCGGCCAGCACCAAGGCGACCCAGACCGAGCACACCGAGCAGACTCGCGGCAGCACCATCGGCAGCGTGCTCGGCAACGTCGATATCCAAGCCGGCAAGGACCTGACCATCCGCGGTTCGGATGTGGTCGCCGGCAAGGACATCAACCTCATCGGGCAGAACGTCAACATCCTCGCCGCGCAGAACGAGAACCGCAGCGAACAGACCTACAAGAGCAAGAGCAGCGGCTTGACCCTCGCGCTCTCCGGCAGCGTGGGCAGCGCCATGGACTCGGCGTACCAGACCGCCAAGCAGGCTCGGAGCGAGGATGACAGCCGACTCTCCGCCCTGCAGGGCATCAAGGCCGGGCTGACCGGCGTGCAGGCCTGGCAGGCGGCACAGCAGGGCAGTGAGGAAGGTGGTGTCAAACAGTTCTTCGGCATCAGCGCCTCCCTGGGTTCGCAGAAGTCCAGCTCCAAGCAGACCCAGGAACAGAGCGTCAGCCAGGGCAGCAGCCTGACCGCCGGCAACAGCCTCAACATCCTGGCCACCGGCAGTGGCGCGGTAGGCCAGGATGGCGACATCCACATCCAGGGCAGCCAACTCAAGGCTGGTAACGACCTGCTGCTGGCGGCCAATCGCGACATCACGCTGGAGGCCGCAGCCAACACCCAGACGCTCGCTGGCAAGAACAGCAGCAGCGGTGGGGCGATCGGCGCCAGCCTGGGCTATGGCTCCGACGGCAAGGCGGGCCTGAGTATTTTCGCCAGCGCCAACCAGGGCTCGGGCAAGGAGAAAGGCACCGGCACCACCTGGAGCGAAACCACGCTCGATGCGGGTGGCAAGGCCAGTCTGGTCAGCGGCCGCGACACCGCGCTCAAGGGCGCGCAGGTCAACGGCGAGCAGATCATCGCCAACGTCGGCCGCGACCTGACCCTGCAGAGCCTGCAGGACAGCGACTACTACGACTCCAAGCAGAAGAACGTCTCCGCCGGGGCAAGCGTTGCGATCATCGGCTCGGGCGGCAGTGCCAACTTCAGCGCCAGCCAGAGCAAGATCGACTCCAACTACCAGAGCGTGCAGGAGCAGACCGGCCTCTACGCCGGCAAGGGCGGTTTCCAGATCGACGTGGGCAACCACACGCAACTGGACGGCAGCGTCATCGCCAGTACCGCCGACGCCGACAAGAACCGCCTGAGCACCGCCACCCTGGGTTGGAGCAGCCTCGACAACAAGGCCGACTACAAGAGCCAGCAGCAAAGCGTCAGCGTCAGCAGCGGCAATGACGGCAGCGGCAAGTTCACCAGCAATATGCCCAGCGGCATGCTGGTGGCCTACACCCACGGCGACAGCGCCAGCGGCACCACGAACTCGGCCATCGCCAACGGCGCCATCGACGTTCGCGACCCGGCCAGCCAGCAGCAGGACGTCGCCAGCCTGAGCCGCGACGTCGAGCACGCCAACGGTAGCATCAGTCCGATCTTCGACAAGGAGAAGGAACAGCAGCGGCTGCAGCAGGTGCAGTTGATCGCCGAGATTGGCACCCAGGCGATGGACATCGTGCGGACGCAGGGGCAGATCGAGGCCGAAAAAGCCGCGAAGGCGAAGTTGGCCGAGGAGGGCAACCGCACGCCCACCCAGGAGCAGATCCGCAATAGCCCGGCGTACCAGGCGGCGATGGCCAGCTACGGTACCGGCAGCGATCTGCAACGCGCGGCCCAGGCGGTGACAGCCGCCCTACAAGGGCTGGCCGGTGGCGACATCGGATCGGCCTTGGCGGGGGCATCGGCGCCCTACCTGGCCAACGTCATCAAGCAGCAAACCGGCGACAACGACAGCGCGCGGATCATGGCCCAGGCCGTGTTGGGCGCGGTGGTGGCGCAAGCGCAGGGCAACTCGGCGGCAGCCGGAGCGGCCGGTGCGGCAGGCGGAGAACTGATCGCCAAGGCCATCGCCGACCAGCTCTATGGCGTCAAGAACAACGACACCCGTGGTTTGAGCGAAGAGCAGAAACAAACGATCTCGGCACTCTCGACCTTGGCGGCGGGCATCGCGGGCGCGGCGCTCAGGGGCGATGCGGCGGGTGCATTGGCGGCTGCGCAGGCGGGTAAGAATGCCGTGGAGAACAACCATCTCTCCACCTACGAAAGCCTCAGCCTGAAGCAGAAGGAGGCCCAGTACCAACGCGACTGCCCAGGTGGCGCAGGCAACAGCGGCGTCTGCCAGGCACTCAAGGCCGATATCCAGGCGCTACGAGAAAAGGGTCGTAGCGTACTGGAAACCGAGCGTATCGCCGTAGGCGATGACATGGGGGCGGAGTACGTAGGCAAAACCAAGCCAGGCGATATCATCCCGTGCTCGGGCTCAGCCAACGGTTTCTGCCAGGTCAGCGATCAGGTCGTGAACACCGAGCTGGGCAAGGAATGGCGGCTGATGCCAGCCACGCCGGAACAGGCCCAGGTCGCCCAGACGCAACAGCAGAGCGCGAACGCACAAGCCGATGCTTCCCTCAAACAATGGGGCGCCGGCGCATTCGACGCGGGCTGCGGAGGATTCGGCATGGCCTCGACGGCCTGCCAAGTCTACCGAGCGGCCGGCGGCGCAAACCCGATCTCCGGCGCCACGCCCAGCACGGGCGAACAGGTGCTGTGGGGCGCCTCGGCTATCCTCAATGGGCTGGGGATTTATGGGGCGGGGGCAAGAGGGGCTGCGACAACAGGGAAAATTAAGATTGAGCCTGGTGCAATACCTGATGCAAACGAAGTGCGAGCAGGACAAGGGCTATCTGGTCTTGGCTATGATGTTACGCACCAGACCACCGCATCAGCTAAGGGGATTCAGGGGCAGCGCACTGCAGACTTACATGTTGATGGGATTGGCTCTATCGATGTATATACGCCGAAGAACTTGGCTCCGACCAATATAGTCAGGGCAATAGAGAAAAAAGCGAATCAAGCAGGCGGAGTTCTAGTGCAGGCAGACTTACCTAGTGCTGATATGTCTTCCATTGCCGCTCGTATGTGGGGGAAAAATAACGCACAGAATATAAAAACTATATTCTTCCAAGGTTCTGATGGGGTGGTTGTCCGATTTGATCGGCCGTCTGGAGGGGGCTAATTATGCCAAAGTATTCTTGTGCATGCGGTTACGTTATGAATCTTTCCCAAGGGTGGTCAGACTGCGAGTTAACTTTAATTCCTGAGTCATCGATAGAGAAATTGGGAGGAAGGTTGGATAACGGAGATAGGCTTTCTTCTGATCAGCTATATGAGGCTCTTGATGAGGGAGCTGTCACTGTGTATCGATGTCCAAATTGTGCGCGGCTGCACTTGGAAGAGGAACCAAATAAATTCACTACGTATGTGGTTGAGTAAGTGCTCTATAAAAAACCGGAATTTGCCGGTGGAATTTCACGGCATCCTGTCCCTCCAAACTATCCAAATCAACTTCCCCGCCATTGCAGCGGGGAGGTTTTTACGTCAAATCATCGAATCCGCCGTCTTCGCCTCTACCGCTGATCGATTTTTCACCTGATTCCTCCGGCTGAAATGGCCGAAAAGTCAGCCCTGCTTGCCATCGGAACGAATCTCTCCGCCTGATCTATGGACAAGGACTTTTTCGGTGGCTGGGTGATCGAACCGCCGAATCACCAAGGGAAGTAATAGCCGGTCAGCCACCCATCCCAGGCGTCGAACCAAGTCATCCGCCGAGGCGTTCGCTGGTACGGATCGATCCCGTGTCATGCTTCCGGTGATGTGCACCCAGCCAGGTTCTGCGGGAGCCGTGCGCTATTGCGTCTGGTGATGAATTGCTCCAAGACCTTGTCTAGCTGCTCAGCGTTCAGCACCCGCCAGCGCTCCAGCGTGTTTTTCAGGGGGGCGAACAATCGCTCGATCCAGCCGTTCTGCCAGGGGCAGCCGACTTCGCCGCGTCGGGAGGCGGCGATAGGGTGGTTTGCATCACCGCGGTGTGCTTAAGGCTGTGCCTGAAAAGCTGAGCGCTGCGTCACTGCGTCGCCTGGCAGGCATTTCCCACGCTGAAACCTCCCGCTACACTTTGCGGCTCCATACGCGCGACAAAGGATTGCTCATGCGTCTCCAGGATTTCCGCTGCCATTGGGCACTGCTGCTTGGCCTGTTGCTGGCCGGGGCGGTTGGTGCTGAGCCGGGCGCCGAGCTGGCCAGCCCGACTGCGGGTTGGCGCTATTCCGGTCTGCTCGATGACCTGGACAGTCCGCGCGTCGCCTATCCGACACCGCCCATCGACCGTGGCGGCCAGCGTGGCCGCAGTCTGATCGAGGGCCACCTGCGCGAACTGGCCGGCATCGACCGCGCGCAGCGCCTGGTGGTGAATGGCAATCCCCTGCCGCTGTACACCGACGCCCAGGGGCGCTTCGTCCGTCCCTATGCCTTTGGCAGTGGCTCCAACAGCGTCGAGGTGGCCAGCGCCGATGGCCGCTCGCTCAAGCGCGTGCAGTTCTACGAGGCCAACGCCGGGCGCGTCCCGCCACGGGTGCGCGTGGTCCTCGGCTGGGATGATCCGAAGGCCGAGCTCGACCTGCATATCGTCACGCCCGACGGCCAGCATGCCTTCTGGGCGCGGCCGCGGTTGAACAATGGCGGCGGCCTCGACCCGGATGGCGTCGACGGTCCCGGCCCGGAAATGTTCACCATGGCCGCGCCGCTGCACGGCACCTATCTGGTCTACGTCAATTACTGGGGCAACTACGGTGATCAGGGCTACAACTTCCAGGCTGGCAGCAATCAGCAGGAGGTGATCACCGCCCAGGTCAACCTGGTGTTCAACGAAAACAGCGTCAACGAGAAGCGCGAGACCTTCGTGGTGCCGCTGCGCACCATCGGCGACCTGGTACTGGTCAAGACCTTCACTTACTGAAGCCGCCCCTCGCAGGGATGAAACGGGATCGAGCAAGCATGAGCGATAACACCCCCTCCAGCAGCGCGCCGAGCGGCGCTCCCAGCAACGCCAGCCCTGCGCCGGGCGTGCGACGCTGGCCCCTGATCCTCGCCGGTCTGGTCGCCGTCGCGGTGCTCGGCGGCGTGGCCCTGCGCTATGGCCTGCTGCCGTCGCACCACGGTCAGGTGGCGAGCCTGGAAGCGCCGCAGGGCGAGGTGCCGGCATTCAATCTCAAGCGGCCGGATGCGCTGATCGACAGCGCGTCGCTCAGCCGCTTGCCGAAGGAAGTGCTGGAGGTGCCGCTGCTGCGCGACACCCTGACCGAGGACTTCGTTTTCTACTACGAGAACAATGCCGACCGCCTGGGCCTCGGCGGCAGCTTGCGGCGCATCGTCTACGAGCACGAGCTGACGCTGAAGGACAGCCTGATCGAGGAACTCCTCGACCAGCCGGCGCAGGTCGCCCTGTGGCGCGGCGCCGATGGCCGCCTGCGCGATTTCCTGGTGCTGATGAAGCGCGGTGGGTTGGCTAAGGTGCTGGAGCCGCTGGCCCATGTCGCCGCCGATGACAGCCAGTTGCGCAAGGTCGGCGAACTCAAGGTGGAAGGCTCGCCCACCGCGCTCTATCGCCTGCGCTACGGCGCCGCCAAGACCCTGCTGTTCGCCTCCCGTGGCGACTACCTGCTGCTGCTGTCCAACCCGAAGATGCTCTATCCCAAGGCCGATGGCGACACCCTCGGCGAGGCCGATGCCCAGGCCAGCGGCGACCTGGCGGCGCTGCTCGGCGGCGAGGATGCCTTCCCGCGCCAGTTCGGCCTGACCGCGCGCGGCGAGCTGAGCCAGCGCATCACCCTCGATGCCAGCGTCCTGGCCATGGGTTATCAGCGTTTCATCCCGGCCTTCGCCGGCGTGCGCTTTGACAAGGACGCCAAGGGCTGGCACAGCTACCTGGCGCTGAATGCCGTGGAGCGCCAGCCGGAGCTGGATTTCAGTCCGGTGTGGCAAGCCATGCCGATGGGCGCCAGTGCCTGCGTGGCCCTGCCGCTGACGCCCGGCCTGTATGACAGCCTGCTGGTGCGCCTGGGCGCCGAGCAGAAGATGGCCGCGGCCTTCTCCGAGCACCTCAGCGGTGCCGCCGGCCTCTGCTGGTATGCCGACTCGCGCCTGCATTCGCCGCTGCTGGTGGCGACCCTCAGTGCGCCGCCCAGCAGCGAACTCGACGACGACCTCGGCAAGCTGTTCGCCAGCATGGTCGGCGCCTTCGAGCCGAACGCCGAGGGCGGCAGCTTCCCGGTGGATGCGCAGACCAACGGCGATACGCGCAAATGGCTGCGCCTGGTCAGCTCGAATTTCGGTCAGTACCCCGCCGAGCAGGCGGTGGACCCCGAGGCCATCAGTGGCCGTGGTTTCTTCCGCGTCGGCCTGGCGCGCAAGGGCAACACCCTGCTGTTCTCGATCGACGATCAATTGCTGGAAAAGGCCCTCGGCACCCTCGACAAGCGCTATCCGCCGCTGGCCGATGTGCTGCCCAAGGATGCCCTGGTGCCGGCCTATCTGGCGCCACAGTCGCTTTCCGCGCTGCTCCAGCGGGAAACCCTCGAGAGCCTGCCGCAGGACCTGGAGCCGGTGTTCCGCAATGCCGCCGACAGCCTGCTCATGCCCCGCCTGAAGGCCCTCGCCGGACATGGCGGCTACGCCCTCGGCCTGCCGGCCGGCAGCAGCACCGACCAAGCCTGGCAGTGGCTGCCGCTGCAATGGCGGCCGCTGTGACGCCACGCGCGCTGCTGCTCGCGCTGGGGCTGTGCTTCGCCCAGGTCACACAGGCGGCCGGCGCGGCGCTCGACCCGGAGCAGTCGCAGGTGTTTCGCGCCTGGTTCGTGCGCATCGCCGAGGAGCAGTTGCGCCAGGGCCCCAGCCCGCGCTGGCAGCAGCAGGACTGCGCGGGCCTGGTGCGCTTCGCCGCCAACGAGGCGCTCAAGGTGCATGACGACAAGTGGCTGCGCGCCAACGGCCTGTCCAACCGCTACCTGCCGCCGGAGCTGACGCTCAGCGCCGAGCAGCGTCAGCTCGCGCAGACCTGGCAGCAGGGCGGCGGCCAGGTCGGCCCCTACGTCAACGCGATCAAACTGATTCAGTACAACAGCCAGCTCGTCGGCCGCGACCTCAACCAGGCGCGGCCGGGCGACCTGATTTTCTTCGACCAGGGCGACGACCAGCACCTGATGATCTGGATGGGCCGCAACATCGCCTACCACACCGGAACCCGCACGCCGAACGACAACGGCATGCGCTCGGTCAGCCTGCAACAACTCATGACATGGAAGGACACCCGATGGATACCCGACGAATCCAATCCCAACTTTATCGGCATCTATCGCTTGTCCTTCCTCGCCCGATGAAGGCGCTCGCCGCGTTCGCCGGCCTGGCCCTGTGCGGCCTGCTGCTGGCCCCGGTCGATGCCAGCCGCGCCGACGACGCGGTGCCGCCGAGCAACTACACGCCGATGAGCGGCGAGTCGTTCTTCCTGCTGGCCGACAGCAGCTTCGCCACCGACGAAGTGGCTCGTGTGCGCCTGGAAGCGCCCGGCCGCGACTACCGGCGCTATCGCATGGAGAGCTACGGTGGGGTGGATATCCGCGTCTACCGCATCGACCAGCCGCTGGACTTCCTCAAACGCCAGAAGAACCTGCACCGGGTGCTCGCCGAGGGGCAGTTCAAGGGCGAGGGCCTGAGCAACACCCTGGCCTACCTGTGGGACAACTGGTACCGCAAGTCGCGCCGGGTCATGCAGCGCGCCTTCACCTATGAGTCGCGCAAGCAGGTCACCGAGGTGGTGCCGGAGCTGAAGATGGGCCAGGCGATCAGCGCGCCCACGCCCTACGAGGCACCGCCGCAGTACGCGCCGATTCCCGGCCTGCCGATGGTCAGCCAGTTCCGCTATCCGCTGTGGGACGCCAAGCCCATCGAGCCGCCGAAGGACGTCAAGCTGGCCGGCTCCTCCAGCGAGTTCATCAATGTCTCGCCGGGCAACGTCTACATCCCGCTGGGCAAGCTGAAGCCGGGCCTGTACCTGGTCGAGGCGCTGGTCGGCAAGTACCGCGCCACCACCGTGGTGTTCGTCTCCAACACGGTGGCGGTGAGCAAGATCGCCGGCAACGAGTTGCTGGTCTGGTCGGCGCGCAAGCATGAGGGCACCCCGGTGCCGGACACCCAGGTGCTGTGGACCGACGGCCTTGGCGTGATGAGCAGCGGGCATACTGACGGCGAGGGCCTGCTGCGCCTGCAGCACGCCAGCCCGGAGCGCTCCTTCGTGATCGGCGAGGACAAGGAGGGCGGGGTCTTCGTCTCGGAGAACTTCTATTACGACAGCGAGATCTACGACACCAAGCTCTACGCCTTCACCGACCGTCCGCTGTACCGACCGGGCGACTGGGTGTCGCTGAAGGTCGTCGGCCGCGAGTTCAAGAACGCCCGTGACTCCCAGGCGCCGCAGGCGGCGCCGCTGAAGCTCAGCGTGATCGACGCCGCCGGCACCACGCTGCAGAGCCTCGATCTGCAGCTCGATCCCAAGGGCGGCACTCAGGGCCGCTTCCAGTTGCCGGACAACGCCGTGGCTGGCGGCTATGAGCTGCGCTTCGACTACCGCGGGCAGACCTACGGCAGTGCCTTCCGCGTGGCCGAGTACATCAAGCCGCACTTCGAGATTTCCCTCGACCTGGCCAAGCCGGACTTCCGCACCGGCGAGCCGGTCAAGGGCAACCTGATCCTGCTCTACCCGGATGGCAAGCCGGTGGCCAATGCACGCCTGCAACTGACCCTGCGTGCGCAGCAACTGTCCATGGTCGACAACGAGTTGCAGTACCTCGGCCAGTTCCCGGTGGAGCTGTCCAGCGCCGAACTGACCACCGACGCCCAGGGCCGCGCCGCGCTGGAGCTGCCCGCGGCGGACAAGCCGAGCCGCTACCTGCTGACGGTGTTCGCCAGCGATGGCGCCGCCTACCGGGTCAAGACCAGCAAGGAAATCCTCATCGAGCGCGGCGCCGCCCGCTACAGCTTGAGCGCGCCGCAGCGCTTCAGCGCGGTGGGCGACAAGGTGCAATTCAGCTACGCCGCCGAGCAGCCCACCGCGCTGAAACCGAAGAGCTACCGCTGGCTGCGCCTGGAGGACCGCTCCAGCGGCGAGGGCGCGGCGGGCGAGGGGCACTTCGAACTGACCTTCGACAAGCCCGGCACCTACAGCATCGAACTGCGCGACGAGCACGGCCAACTGCTCGGCGGCACCGGCCACTCGGTGAGCGGCGAGGGCGTCAAGGCCGTGCCCGGCACCGTCGAGATCGTCCTCGACAAGGCCGAGTACCAGGCCGGCGACGAAGCCCTGGCGCTGATCACCTTCCCCGAGCCGGTGGACGACGCGCTGCTTTCGCTGGAGCGCGACAAGGTTGAGGCCACCGCGTTGCTGTCCAAGGGCGGCGACTGGCTCAAGCTGGAGAAACTCAATGCCACGCAGTACCGCGCGCGCATTCCGGTGAAACCTGATTTTTCGCCGAACCTGACCTTCTCCGTGCTCTACACCCGTGGCGGCGATTACAGTTTCCAGAACGCCGGGATCAAGGTCACGGTGCCGCAGGTGGAGATCGCCATCGCCACCGACAAGGAGCGCTACGAGCCGGGCGAGACGGTGACCGTCGAACTCACCACGCGCTACGCCGGCAAGCCGGTGTCGAGCCACCTCACGGTGGGCGTGGTGGACGAAATGATCTACGCCTTGCAGCCGGAGATCGCCCCCGGCATCGACCAGTTCTTCTACCACCCGCGGCGCAACAACGTGCGCACCAGCGCCAGCCTGTCCTTCATCAGCTATGACGTGGCCCTGCCGGGCAACGCCAGCGCACCGGGACGGGCCAACCGCAGCGAGCGTGGCGTCAAGGTGCTGGAGCGGCCGCGCCGCGAAGAAGTCGATACCGCCGCCTGGCAACCGCAGTTGGTCAGCGATGCCAACGGCAAGGCGCGCTTCAGCTTCCGCATGCCCGACTCGCTGACCCGCTGGCGTATCACCGCGCGGGCCATGGACGATAACGGCCAGGTCGGCCAGAAGAAGCAGTTCATCCGCTCCGAGAAGCCGCTGTACCTGAAGTGGAGCGGGCCGACCCGTTTCCGCGCCGGCGACAAGCCGGACCTCGGTCTGTTTGTGTTCAACCAGGGCGAGCAGGCGCTCAAGGCCGACCTGCTGATCCGCTACGCCGGCCAGGAGCAGAGCCAAGCGCTGGAGCTGGCCAAGGGTGTCAACTATGTGCGCCTGCCGGCGCAGGCCCTGAGCGACGGCGAATGGAGCGCCGAGCTGCGCCAGGACGGCCAGTTGCGCGACAGCCTGGGCGTGCGCTTCGCCCTCGCCGCCGATGGCTGGCAGGTGCTGCAGGCGCGCTCGCTGGAACTGGCCGCGCAGAGCAGCCCGCTGCAACTGCCGGCGGACGCCCGTGACATCCGCCTGCGCCTCGACGACAGCGCCCAGGCGCTGTTCCGTGGCAGCCTCGACGACCTGCTGGCCTATCCCTACGGCTGCGTCGAGCAGACCGCCAGCCGCCTGCTGCCGCTGAGCGTGGCCTACCCGCTGCTGGCCGGCGGCGAGCCGCGGGTCCGCGACCGCCTGCGCCTGATCATGCAGAACAGCCGCCTGCGCCTGGTGCAGATGGCCGGTCCGAACGCCTGGTTCACCTGGTGGGGCGGCGACACTGACAGCGATGCCTTCCTCACCGCCTATGCCTACTACGCCGACTGGCATGCCAGCCGCGCCCTGGAGATCGACCTGCCGCCCGAGCACTGGCAGCGCGTGCTCGAGCTCTACGCCAAGCTGGCAGGGCAGACGCCGCTGCTGCAGCGCGCGCTGATCCTCGGCTTCGCCCGTGACATGCAACTGCCGGTGCAGACCCTGGTCGGCGGCCTGCTCGACGACCTGGCCAAGGCCGGCGAGGGCGAGAGCGCCAAGCTGCCGGCCGATGGCGCGGTCAGCCTGGTGATGGCCGAGCCGGACTCCGATCTCGGCCTGGCCGTGGCGCGCGTCCTCGCCGCCAACCTCGCGCAGCAAGCCAAGGTGCCGCTGCCGGCGGCCTTCGCCAAGCAGCTCGATGGCGCGCGGCTGAAACTCAACACCAGCGATCAGCCATTCGCCCAGGCCGTGCAACTGTCCCTGGCCGCGCCGGATGCCGCGCGGGCGCGCGCCCTGCTGGCGCGTCTCGGTCCGCAGCAATCGACCCTGGAACGCGCCCTGGCGCTGACCTGGTTGCAGCGTGCCCTGGCCCAGGCACCGGCCGAAGCCGCGCTGAAGCCAGGCAAGGACTGGCTGGAACAACAAGGCCCGAGTGGCGAGCGCTACTGGCAGTGGCAGGGCCAGGGAGTGCCCGCCGAGCTGAACCTGGACAGCGCGCCGGCGCATGCCCTGGCCGCGTCGCTGAGCTTCCGCAGCGCCGAAGCGCCGGCCAGTCAGTTGCCGCTGACGATCAGCCGCCGTCTGCTGCGCCTGGTGCCGGGCGACAAGGCCTTCGAGTTCAAGGTCGAAGCGCTGGGCGACAAGCCGATCTCCAGCGATGACCTTTACCTCGACGAAGTGACCCTCAAGAGCGAGGGCAGCACCGCGTTGCGCTACGGCATGCTGGAAGTGCCACTGCCGCCGGGCGCCGATGTCGAACGCACCACCTGGGGCATCCAGATCAGCGGCCTGGGCGGCACCGAGGCGACCAGCCTCGAACGCGCGCGCAACGAACCCGGCGACCTGCACTACGGCATCCCGGTGGACAGCCTCAGCGGTGAACTGCGCTTCCGCCACCTGGTGCGCTTCTCGCAGAAGGGCGAGTTCGCCCTGCCGCCGGCGCGCTACCTGCGCCTCTACGCGCCGCAGGACCAGGCGCTGGAGCAGACCCCGGCGCTGGCGCGGATCAAGGTCGAGTAATGCGTCCGCGCCTGGCCTGGCTGCTGCTCCTGCTGCCGCTTTGCGCGGCAGCGGCGCCCGCGCCGGTGCAACTGGCCTGGCGCACGCCCCAGGGCGATCAGTTGCTGCGCCTGGATCGCCAACAGGTGCTGGAGCGCCAGCCCCTGCCGGCGGCGTTGCGCACGCCGCTGGGCAGCCTGTGGAAGCTGTTCGTCTTCGCCTGGCTGGTGGATAGCGGTCAGCGCGAGGCGGACTACTCCTGCACGGGCGAATCGCGCGAAGAGGTCTATTGCTGCACGGCCGGGCAGAGCATCGGTCGCGAGCAGGCGCTGGTGAAGTCCTGCGGCCTGTATTACCAGCCGGCGCGGCTCGGCCTGGACGCGGCGACCTGGCGGCGCTACTGGTCGGCGCACCAGGCCCCGGAGTGGCTGCTCGATCTCGACCGCGTGCAGCCGCAGACCGAGGTGCCGGTGGCCGAGCTGCTCGACCTGCTGGCGCGTCTGCCGGCCCAGGCCGAAGCACGCCGGGTGCTCTTGAATGTGGCGTTGAACGCCGATGACGGCCATGCCGTGGCCAGTCTCGGCGGCCGCCTGCGGGTGAAGACCTGGAGCTGGCTCGACGAACGCGATGCGCAAGCGCGCCGTGGCGGCTTCGCCGGCTGGCTGGTGGACGGCACGCCGCTGTGGATGAGCGGTCCGGGCACCAGCAAGACGCTGCTGGCGCAGTACGCCGAGGTGCTCGGTGGGCTGCTGCCGACGCCCTGGCCGGCGGAACCGGGGCGTTGCGTCGAAGTCGGCCTGTTCAGCCGCTACCCGCTGCGCCAGGTGCTCGGCGCCCAGGGCCGTCCGGCAACGCCCGGCGTCCTCAACGGGCGTTACCAGGTGACCTTCGACAACGGCAACCAGTTGGCTATCGACAGCAGCGGCGAGCTGTTCCTCCAGCGCAGCGATGGCCAGCCGCAACTGGTGGCGCGCCTGGACCGCGAGGAGTACGTCGCCCGCGTGCTGCAGCGCGAAGCCACGGCGGAGCCGGCGGAAGCGGCCAAGGCCCTGGCGGTGACCATCCGCACCTACCTGCTGCAGAACGCCGCGCCGCGCGGCGAATGCCTGAGCATCGACGACAGCAGCCAGCGCCAGCGCGTCGCCCCGCGCCCGGCGGTGGCGGAAATGCGCGCGGTGGCGGCCTTCACCGACGGCCTGGTGCTGGCCGGTAGCACGGTCACCTATCACAACGATCAGCCCGGCCCGGCGCGCCTGTCCTGGCAGGACGCCCAGGCCCAGGCGGCGAGCGGCCTGCGCTTCGACGCCATACTCGCACGGGCCTTCCCACGCGCCAGCCTGAGTGCCTGGAGCAACCCGGTGGCGGCCTGCCAGCCCCTGCCGGCCGCGGAAGACTGGCTGCGCAAGCAACGCCGCGAGTGGCGCGCGCGCCTGGATGACGAGCCCGGCTACGAGGAACTGTCCAGCTTCGCCGTGTGCCAGCTGTCGTCCGGGCGCCCCTACGTCGACCGCGAGCGCCAGCGCATCTATGTGCGTGGCCTGTACAGCATGCAGGACCGCCTGGACCTGACCCACGAATACCTGCACCTGGCCTTCCAGGCGCACCCCAACGGCCAGGACGAGGGCTTCGTCGAAAGCCTCGCCCGCCGTCTGTTACTGGAATGACCGCCATGAACCTTCGCCCGCTCGTATTCCTTACCCTTCTCGCCGGCCTGCCGCCCTGCGCGGCCGTCGCGGCCGAGTCGTCGATCCGGCTGGACACGCCGCTCGCCGGCTGGCGCAGCGGCAACGGCGAGGGCGCCAACTTCCGGCAGACGGTGAACTACCCGGCGGCCTCGGTGAACACCCCGGCGGACCAGTCCAGCACCGCGCGTATCAAAGGCGAGATCAAGGCGCTGCCCAAGGGCTCGGCGGAGCCGGCGACGCTGGTGGTGAACGGCGTGGCGATGCCGCTGAAGATCGACGACAACGGCGGCTTCGACCGTCCCTATGCCTTTCCGGCCGGCAGCAACAGCCTGGAAGTGATCAGCCCGGACGGCCAGCAGCGCAAGCGCGTGCAGTTCTACCACGGCGGAGGCGGCGGCGAAGTGCCGGCCAAGTTGCGCGTACTGCTGTCCTGGGACAGCGACCACACCGACCTCGACCTGCACCTGGTGACCCCCGATGGCGGCCACGTCTGGTACGGCAACCGCTCGCTGCCCAACGGCGCCACCCAGGACGTCGACGTGACCACCGGCTATGGCCCGGAAATCATCGCCACGCCGACCCCGCTCAGGGGGCAATACCTGGTCTATGTGAACTACTACGGTGGCGGCTACGGCTACAGCGAGGACGGCGAATCCGAGGCCGCGCAGCCGTTGACCACGGCGCGGGTGACCATCATCACCGAGGAAGGCACGCCGAACGAGAAGCAGGAGAGCTTCCTGGTGCCGATGCGCCAGCCGGGCGAGCTGACGCTGGTGAAGCGGTTCAGTTATCCCTGAGGGGGAGCGCTTTTTCGCTGGATGAGAGGACGAGCGCAGCGATTCCCATCGAGGGCTATCGCTGCGCTCAACGCCATCCTAGGGCGGAGGGCTCAGGCCTGCAGGTCGGCCTGCCAGGCGTCGATCACTTCCTGCGCCGCGCGGAAGGCGTCGATGGCCGCCGGCACCCCGGCGTAGACCGCGCAGTGCAGCAGCGCTTCGCGGATTTCTTCCACCGTGCAGCCGTTGTTCAGCGCGCCACGCACATGACCTTTCAGCTCCTGCGGGCACTTCAGCGCGGTAAGCGCGGCCAGGGTGATCAGGCTGCGGGTCTTGCGCGGCAGGCCGTCGCGGGTCCAGACGCCGCCCCAGGCATGCTGGTTGACGAAGTCCTGCAGCGGCTGGGTGAAGTCGCTGGCGTTGTTCAGTGCACGGTCGACGAAGGCGTCGCCCATCACTTCGCGGCGGACCTGTTCACCGGATTTGCTTGCTTCGCTCATGGGGTTTCCTTGTGTCAGTCGAGTTGTTGAACGCGCACCGGCGCCGTCCCGCTGCGGGTCAGGCCGATGGCCTCGGCGGCCTTGCGCGACAGGTCGATGATGCGCCCACGGGTGTACGGGCCGCGGTCGTTGATGCGCACCACCACGCTGCGATCGTTGTTCAGGTTGGTCACCCGCGCATGGCTGCCCAGCGGCAGGTCGCGGTGTGCCGCGGTCAGCAGGTTGGGGCTGTAGCGCTCGCCGCTGGCGGTGCGCTTGCCGGCGTGGCGGTTGCCGTAGAAGGACGCTTCGCCGGTTTCGTCGTAATTGCCGCCGCCATGTCCGGCGCAGCCGGCGAGGATCAGTGGCAGGGCGACGAGAATGGCCAGGCGTGGCAGAGGAACGAGCAGCATGCTGAATACCTGTGGACAAAAAGACGCCGGGCAAGCCCGGCGTCTGGTCTGACTCAGCCTTCGAGCTTCTTCTTCAGCAATTCGTTCACTTGGCCGGGGTTGGCCTTGCCCTTGGAAGCCTTCATCGCCTGGCCGACGAAGAAGCCGAACATCTTGCCGCGCTTGGCCTCGTCGGCGGCGCGGTACTGTTCGACCTGCTCGGCGTTGGCCGCCAGCACCTCGTCGAGCATCGACTCGATGGCGCCGCTGTCGGTGACCTGCTTCAGGCCCTTGGCTTCGATCACCTGGTCGGCCGAGCCTTCGCCGGCGGCCATGGCCTCGAAGACCATCTTGGCGATCTTGCCGGAGATGGTGTTGTCCTTGATGCGCAGGATCATGCCGCCCAGTTGCTCGGCGGATACCGGCGACTGTTCGATCTCCAGGCCGTCCTTGTTGAGCAGGCTGGACAGTTCGCCCATCACCCAGTTGGCCGCCAGCTTGGCGTCGCCGCAGATGGCCTGGACCTGTTCGAAGTAGCCGGCCATCTCGCGGCTGGCGGAGAGCACGCTGGCGTCGTAGCTGGACAGCCCGTACTGGCTCTGGAAGCGCTCGCGCTTCTGGTCCGGCAGTTCCGGCAGGTCGGCGCGCAGCGTTTCCAGGAAGCTGCGCTCGATCACCACCGGCAGCAGGTCGGGGCAGGGGAAGTAGCGGTAGTCGTTGGCTTCTTCCTTGCTGCGCATGGAGCGCGTCTCGTCCTTGTTCGGGTCGTACAGGCGGGTTTCCTGGACCACCTTGCCGCCGTCCTCGATCAGGTCGATCTGCCGCTGCACTTCGTGGTTGATGGCCTTTTCGATGAAACGGAAGGAGTTGACGTTCTTGATCTCGGCGCGGGTGCCGAACTCGGCCTGTCCCTTGGGCCGTACCGAGACGTTGCAGTCGCAGCGCAGCGAGCCTTCGGCCATGTTGCCGTCGCAGATGCCCAGGTAGCGCACCAGGGCGTGGATCGCCTTGACGTAGGCCACGGCTTCCTTGGCGCTGCGGATGTCCGGCTCGGAGACGATCTCCAGCAGCGGCGTGCCGGCGCGGTTCAGGTCGATGCCGCTCATGCCGTGGAAGTCTTCGTGCAGGCTCTTGCCGGCGTCCTCTTCCAGGTGTGCGCGGGTGATCCCGACGCGCTTGACGGTGCCGTCTTCCAGGGTGATGTCCAGGTGGCCCTTGCCGACGATGGGATGGTCCATCTGGCTGGTCTGGTAGCCCTTGGGCAGGTCCGGGTAGAAGTAGTTCTTCCGGGCGAAGACGTTACGCTCGGCGATTTCGGCGTTGATCGCCAGGCCGAACTGGCAGGCCATGCGCACCGCCTCGGCGTTGAGCACCGGCAGGGTGCCGGGCATCGCCAGGTCGATCAGGCTGGCCTGGGTGTTGGGCTCGGCGCCGAAGGTGGTGGCGCTGCCGGAGAAGATTTTCGAGCGGGTGGAGAGCTGCGCGTGGATTTCCAGCCCGATCACGGTTTCCCATTGCATGTGTGTCGTCCTCAGAATCCAGCCGGTGCTTGTTTGTGCCAGTCGCTCACCTGTTGGTACTGGTGCGCGACATTCAGCAGGCGGCCTTCCTGGAAGTAGGGGGCGAGCAACTGCACGCCTACCGGCAGGCCCTCGACGAACCCGGCGGGCATGGACAGCCCGGGGATGCCGGCGAGGTTGGCGGTGATGGTGTAGATGTCTTCCAGGTACTGGGCGACCGGGTCGTCGTTCTTGGTGCCGAGCTTCCAGGCCGGGTTCGGCGTGGTCGGGCCGAGGATGACGTCGACGTCGGCGAAGGCGCTGACGAAATCGTTCTTGATCAGCCGGCGAATCTTCTGCGCCTTCAGGTAGTAGGCGTCGTAGTAGCCAGCGGACAGCGCATAGGTGCCGACCATGATGCGGCGCTTCACTTCGGCGCCGAAGCCTTCGGCGCGCGAACGCTTGTACAGGTCCTGCAGGTCTTTCGGGTTGGCGCAGCGATAGCCGTAGCGCACGCCGTCGAAGCGCGACAGGTTGGAGCTGGCTTCCGCCGGGGCGATCACGTAGTAGGCCGGAATGGCGTGCTGCATGTTCGGCAGCGAGATGTCCTTGACCACCGCGCCGAGCTGCTTGAGCTGCTCGACCACGGCCAGCACGGCATCGCCGATGCGGCTGTCGAGGCCGGCGCCGAAGTATTCCTTGGGCAGGCCGACGCGCAGGCCGTTGAGCGGCTTGTTCAGGGCTGCCAGGTAGTCATCCACCGGGGCGTCGACGCAGGTGGAGTCCTTGGCGTCGAAGCCGGCCATGGCGCCGAGCATCAGCGCGCAGTCTTCGGCGCTGCGCGCCAGCGGGCCGGCCTGGTCGAGGCTGGAGGCGTAGGCGACCATGCCCCAGCGCGAGACGCGACCGTAGGTCGGCTTGATCCCGGTGAGGTTGGTCAGCGCGGCGGGTTGGCGAATCGAACCGCCGGTGTCGGTGCCGGTGGCGGCCGGGATCAGCCGGGCGGCGACCGCCGCGGCCGAGCCGCCGGAGGAACCGCCGGGCACGCGGCTGGTATCCCAGGGGTTCTTCACCGCGCCGTAGTGGCTGGATTCGTTGGCCGAGCCCATGGCGAACTCGTCCATGTTCAGCTTGCCCAGGCTGACCGCGCCGGCACTGGCCAGGCGCTCGACGACGGTGGCGTCGTAGGGCGAGACGAAATTGTCGAGAATCTTCGAGCCGCAGCTGGTGCGTACCCCTTTGGTGCAGAACAGGTCCTTGTGCGCGATCGGGGCGCCGAGCAGGGCGCCGTTTTCACCGGCGGCGCGCCGCTGGTCGGCTGCCTGGGCCTGGGCGATGGCCGGTTCCGCGGTGACGCTGATGAAACTGTTGATCTGCGGGTCGAGCTGCTCGATGCGGCTCAGCAGGGCACGGGTCAGCTCTTCGGCGGAGAACTGCTTGTCGGCGAGGCCGCGGGCGACTTCGGCGAGGGTCAGTTGGTGCAGCATGTGTCCGTGTCCTTCCTTATTACTCGATGACTTTCGGGACCAGGTAGAGGCCGTTTTCCACGGCCGGGGCGACGGCCTGGTAGGCGTCCCGCTGATTTTCTTCGGTCACCAGGTCGGCGCGCAGGCGCTGGGTGGTTTCCAGCGGGTGGGCCAGGGGTTCGATGCCGTCGGTATTCACCGCCTGCATCTGATCGACCAAACCGAGTATGGTGTTCAGGGTTTCGGTGGTTCGTTGGACGTCGGCTTCTTCCAGGCCCAGGCGGGCCAGGTGGGCGATTTTCTCCACGTCGGAGCGGTCAAGCGCCATCGGGGGTCTCCAGGCTAGAGCGGCCAGCGACCAATGGGCGCATGGCCGGACGGAACGGGGCGGGGGAACGTAGCCCGCAGCGGGCGGTCAGAGTACCGCAGGGAAGGGCGTCAGACGCCCTGAAAGTCAAGCAATTTAGCACATTGCCGCCTTGCCCAAAATCCCTGTCATTGTTAGAGTTTGCCGCACTTTTTTACCCGCGCATTTTCACCCACGCATCGTCCAGGGTCCCTTTTCCATGTTCAAAAAATTGCGTGGCATGTTCTCCAGCGATCTGTCGATCGACCTGGGTACTGCCAATACCCTTATTTATGTGCGCGAACGCGGCATCGTCCTCAATGAGCCGTCGGTGGTCGCCATCCGCAACCATGGCAACCAGAAAAGCGTGGTCGCCGTGGGCACCGAGGCCAAGCGCATGCTCGGCCGTACCCCTGGCAACATCTCCGCCATCCGCCCGATGAAAGACGGCGTGATCGCCGACTTCAGCGTCTGCGAGAAGATGCTGCAGTACTTCATCAACAAGGTGCACGAGAACAGCTTCCTGCAGCCCAGCCCGCGCGTGCTGATCTGCGTGCCCTGCAAATCCACCCAGGTGGAACGCCGCGCCATCCGTGAATCGGCCCTGGGTGCCGGTGCCCGCGAGGTGTACCTGATCGAAGAACCGATGGCCGCGGCCATCGGTGCCGGCCTGCCGGTCGAGGAAGCCCGTGGTTCCATGGTCGTCGACATCGGCGGCGGCACCACCGAAATCGCCCTGATTTCCCTCAACGGCGTGGTCTATGCCGAATCCGTCCGCGTCGGCGGCGACCGCTTCGACGAGGCCATCGTCACCTACGTGCGCCGCAACTACGGCAGCCTGATCGGCGAATCCACCGCCGAGCGCATCAAGCAGGAGATCGGCACTGCCTTCTCCGGCGGCGAAGTCCGCGAAGTCGACGTCCGCGGCCGCAACCTGGCCGAAGGCGTACCGCGCAGCTTCACCCTGAATTCCAACGAAGTCCTGGAAGCCCTGCAGGAGTCCCTGGCGACCATCGTTCAGGCGGTCAAGAGCGCCCTGGAACAGTCGCCGCCGGAGCTGGCCTCGGATATCGCCGAGCGCGGCCTGGTGCTGACCGGCGGTGGCGCGCTGCTGCGCGATCTGGACAAGCTGCTGGCCCAGGAAACCGGTCTGCCGGTGATCGTCGCCGAAGACCCGCTGACCTGCGTGGCGCGTGGCGGTGGCCGTGCGCTGGAAATGATGGATCGCCATTCCATGGACCTGCTCTCCACCGAGTGAGGTGGAGAGTTTCCGTGTCTAGGAGCGGACCATAAAACCGCTATTCTCCAAAGGCCCCTCGCTTGGCGTGCGCCTGCTGGCGCTCGCCGTGCTATCGGTGAGCCTGATGGTGGTCGACGCGCGCTTCGAGTACCTCAAGCCGTTTCGCAGCCAGTTGGGTCTGGTATTGACGCCCTTCTATGGCGTGGCCGATTTGCCGGTTCGCGCCTGGGAGGGCGTGCGCGACCAGTTCACCAGCCGTAGCGAGCTGCTCGCCGAAAACGAGCGGCTGAAGGCCGAATCGCTGCTTATGCAGCGGCGCCTGCAGAAGCTCGCCGCGCTCACCGAGCAGAACGTGCGCCTGCGCGAGCTGCTCAACTCCGCGGCCCTGGTCGACGACAAAGTGCTGGTCAGCGAACTGATCGGCGTCGATCCCAATCCCTTCACCCAGCGCATCCTCATCGACAAAGGCTCGAAGGACGGCGTTTTCCAGGGGCAGCCGGTGCTCGATGCCAGCGGCCTGATGGGGCAGGTGGTCGAGGTCATGCCGTACACCGCCCGCGTGCTGCTGCTCACCGATACCACCCACAGCATTCCGGTGCAGGTCAACCGTAACGGCCTGCGCGCCATCGCCGTCGGCACCGGCAACCCGGAACGCCTCGAACTGCGCTATGTCGCCGATACCGCGGACATCAAGGAAGGCGACCTGCTGGTCAGTTCGGGGCTCGGCCAGCGCTTCCCCGCCGGTTATCCGGTCGCGGTGGTCAAGGAAGTCATCCACGATTCCGGCCAGCCTTTCGCGGTCATTCGCGCCGTCCCCACCGCCAAAATGAACCGCAGCCGCTATGTGCTGCTGGTGTTCAGCGACAGCCGTACCCCCGAGCAGCGCGCCAACGACGCCGCCGAAGCCCAGGCCGAAGCCGATCGCAAGGCGGCCGAAGGGACCGGCCAGGCGCCCGCGCAACCTGCGGCTGCCGCGGCGCCAGGCGTGCCTGCCGCGACGGCCACGCCGGCCGCCGCGACCCATGCGATTCATCCGCAGGCCGCGCCGGTGGTGAAGCCGCCCGCCGCCCCCGCGAGCGCGTCTGCCCAGCCGCAGGCGCCCGCCCAGCCCGAGCAAAGGAAACGTCACTGATGGCCGCCCAAGGTCCGCGCAATAGCTGGCTGATCTGGTTGAGCCTGTTGTTGGCGCTGTTGCTGTCAGTGGCGCCGATGCCCGGTTTCACCGAAATCGGCCGGCCCTTGTGGCTGGCGATGTTCCTCACTTTCTGGGTGCTGATGGCGCCGCAACGGGTCGGCTTGCTGAGCGCCTGGGTCTTCGGCCTTGCCGAGGACGTGCTCTATGGCAGCCTGCTCGGGCAGAACGCCCTGGTGCTCAGCCTGATCATCTTCCTGGTGCTGTCCCTGCATCAGCGGCTGCGCCTGTTCCCGGTGTGGCAGCAATGCCTGGTGCTGATGGTCATCTTCGGTCTGGCGCAACTGGTGCAACTGTGGCTGAACGCGCTGACCGGCAACCGCCCGCCGACCCTGGCCTTCCTCCTGCCGGCGCTGGTCAGTGGCTTGCTCTGGCCGTGGGTGCATGGCCTGCTGAGAAGCCTCGGGCGGCGCCTGAAAGTCTACTAACGCTTGTTTGCGGCGCTCTCCGACCGGCGTGGGGCGGAGCACACGCAGCCGAAATCGATTTGGGAGTCGTCGATGTTCCAGCTTTACCTGGCCTCCAGCTCGCCGCGTCGCCGCGAATTGCTGCAGCAGATCGGCCTGTCCTTCAACCGCGTCCCCGGCAATGTCGACGAAACGCCGTTGGCCGAGGAGGCGCCGGTCGCCTATGTCGAGCGCCTGGCACGCGAGAAAGCCCTGGCCGGTCTGACCATGTTGGCCCAGCGCGCCGATGTTTGCGTCCTCGGCGCGGATACCGCGGTGGTGCTCGACGGGCACATCCTCGGCAAACCCAAGGACCGCGCCGACGGCCTGGCCATGCTGCAGGCGCTGTCCGGCCGCGAGCATGAGGTGTTGACCGCGGTGGCGGTGGCCAACCGCGATCGCTGCGAGGTCCGGGTGGTCAGCAGCCGAGTGACCTTCCGCCCGATCAGTGCCGCCGAGGCGGAGGCCTACTGGAACACCGGCGAACCGCAGGACAAGGCTGGCGGCTACGCTATCCAGGGGCTGGCGGCGATCTTCGTCAGCCGCGTCGAGGGCAGTTACAGCGGCGTGGTCGGTCTGCCATTGTGCGAAACAGCAGAACTGCTGGCTGACTTCTCGATATCCTGCTGGCAGTCTTGAACTGACGTAGCGCTGCAGCAGCCGAGCGCGATAAGGAAGGGCGCATGAGCGAAGAGATTCTGATCAATATCACGCCGATGGAATCGCGCGTGGCGGTAGTGGAAAACGGAGTCCTTCAGGAAGTCCACGTCGAGCGCACCCTGCGCCGCGGGATCGTCGGCAATATCTACAAGGGCAAGGTCGTGCGCGTGCTGCCGGGGATGCAGGCGGCCTTCGTCGACATTGGCCTGGAGCGCGCGGCTTTCATCCACGCGGCGGAGATTTCCACCCGCGAGGGCAGCGCGGTGGAGAGCATCAGCGCGCTGGTCCACGAGGGCCAGAGCCTGGTGGTGCAGGTCACCAAGGACCCGATCGGCACCAAGGGCGCGCGCCTCACCACGCACCTGTCGATTCCTTCGCGCTACCTGGTGTACATGCCGCGCACCAGTCATGTCGGCATTTCCCTGAAGATCGAGGATGAACTCGAACGCGAGCGCCTCAAGCAGGTCGTGGCCAAGTGCGTCGCGGCCGAAGGCATCGTCGAGCAGGGTGGCTTCATCCTGCGTACCGCCGCCGAAGGCGCCGGAGAGGACGAGATTCTCGCCGATATCCGCTATCTTCGCCGGCTTTGGGATCAGATCGCCGCACAGATGCAGACGGTCGGTGCGCCGACCATGATCTACGAAGACCTCTCCCTGGCCCTGCGTACCCTGCGCGATCTGGTCAACCCGCGCATCGAGAAGATCCGTGTGGATTCCCGGGAGAACTTCCAGAAGATCACCCAGTTCGTCGAGGAGCTGATGCCGGAGATCGCCGACCGCCTCGAGCACTATCCCGGCGAGCGGCCGATCTTCGACCTCTACGGAGTCGAAGACGAGGTGCAGAAGGCCCTGGAGCGCAAGGTGCTGCTCAAGTCCGGTGGCTACCTGATCATCGACCCGACCGAGGCGATGACCACCATCGACGTCAACACCGGCGCCTTCGTCGGTCACCGCAACCTCGAAGAGACCATCTTCAAGACCAACCTCGAGGCGGCCACGGCCATCGCCCGCCAACTGCGCCTGCGCAACCTTGGCGGGATCATCATCATCGACTTCATCGACATGGAGGACGAGGATCACCGCCGTCAGGTCCTGCGCACCCTGGAGAAGCAACTGGAGCGCGACCACGCCAAGACCAACATCATCGGCATCACCGAACTCGGCCTGGTGCAGATGACCCGCAAGCGCACCCGCGAAAGCCTGGTGCAGGTGCTGTGCGAGCCCTGCCCGAGCTGCCAGGGGCGCGGCATGCTGAAGACCGCTGAAACCATTTGCTACGAGATCTTCCGCGAAATCCTCCGCGAGGCCCGTGCCTATCAGGCGGACTCCTACGTGGTGCTGGCCAACCAGAAGGTGGTCGATCGGCTGCTGGACGAGGAGTCGGGCAATGTCGCCGATCTGGAAGTGTTCATCGGCAGAACCATCAAGTTCCAGGTCGAGCCCATGTACTCGCAGGAACAATATGATGTCGTGCTGCTCTGAAGGCCGGCATTGACATGCAGCGTTTCGGCCGCCTGTTAGCCACCGCCCTGCGCGGGCTGCTGGGGCTGTGCTGCCTGGTGCTGGTGCTGCTGGCGCTCTATGTCAGCCTCGGCCGGCAATTGGTGCCGCTGGTGGCGGAGTACCGCGAGCAATTGGTCGAGCAGGCCAGCGCCAAGCTCGGCCTGCCGGTCAGTGTCGGCGCGCTGGACGGGCACTGGCGGGGCTTCGGTCCGGTCATCGAGGTGCACGATATCCAGATCGGCGAGGGTCCTGGCGCCTTGCGTCTGGAGCGGGTGCGGCTGACGCCCGACGTGTTCGGCAGCCTCATGGCCCGTCAGCCAAGGGTCGATGCCCTGGAGTTCGCCGGCCTGCACCTGAGGTTCCGCGAAGGCGAGGATGGCCAGTGGCAGGTGGAAGGATTGCCCCAGCCGTCGCAGGCCTCCGATCCACGGCAACTGATCGATCTCCTGCTGACTCCCGGGCGCCTGTCCCTGCTGGACAGCCAGATCACCTTTTTGCCCAGGGACATGCAACCGCAAACGCTCAGCTACCTGAGCCTGACCCTGCACAACGGCGTTTTCGGCCAACGCCTGGATGGCCGCGTGAACCTTCCCGACGGCCAGCCCCTGTCGCTGCGCGTCGATGGCCGAGTCAATCGCGACGACTGGCAACGCAGTTCCCTGGATGCCTATCTGAGTCTGCCGCAGAGCGACTGGGCGAAGTGGCTGCCGCCACGCCTGACCCAGAGTTGGCGGGTGGTCCAGGCCAAGGCTGGCGGTGAAGTCTGGCTCCGCGTCGAGCAGGGCGTGGCGCAGAACGCCGTGCTGCGCCTGAACGCGCCACAGATTCAGGCGGCCTACGATGGACGGGAGCCGGTCAGCATCGGCGATCTCGGCGTCGGCCTGTATCTCTCCCGCGAGGGCGACGATCTGCGCCTGCGCGTCGCCGATCTGGCGGCCAACTTCGGCAACACCCGCTGGGGCGAGGCGGAACTCGAACTGCTGCGCCACAGTGGCGACGACGAACACTGGCAACTGCGCGCCGATCGCCTCGACCTGGCGCCACTGGTGCCGCTGATCGAGTCCCTCGCGCCCCTGCCGGATGCCGCGGTGGCCTGGCTCGGCGGCCTCAAGCCGAGCGGTGTGCTGCATAACCTCAACCTGGATTACTGGCCGCAGCGCCAGGGCGTCCAGCGCCTGACCTACGCCAGCAATCTGGAAAAGGTCGGTGTCAGCGCCTACCGCGAGGTTCCGGCGGTCGCCAATGTCGATGGCACCTTCAGCGGCAACCTGGGCGGTGGCCAACTGGATGCGTCGGCCCAGGATTTCATGCTCCACCTGGCCATGCTGTTCCCCGAGCCCTGGCGTTTCCGCAAGGCCAACGCGCGCTTGTTCTGGTCCTGGGACGACCAGGCGTTCACCCTGGGCAGCCACCTGATGCAGGTCGAGGGCGATGTCGGCCGGCTAGGCGGCGACATGTTGATCCGCCTGATGCATGACAGCAGCAAGGAAAGCTACATGGACCTGCGGGTCGGCCTGCGCGATGGCGATGGACGCTTCACGCCGTTGTTCCTGCCGACGGTGCTGCCGGAAATGAGCCAGGACCTGGCGCACTGGCTGTCCACGGCGATCAAGGGCGGGCGTGTCGAGCAGGGGTATTTCCAGTGGCAGGGTTCGCTGCAGAAGGGCGCCGCGCCCGAGGCCCACGTCATGAGCCTGTATTTCAAGGTGCATGACGGCGAACTGGACTATCAGCCCGGCTGGCCGGCTCTCAGCCAGGCCGAGGGTGAGGTGCTGGTGCAGAACAACGATGTGCGCATCCACGCGCAGTCCGGGCGCATCCTGCAGAGCCAGGTGCGCGATGTGAGTGTGGACATTCCGGCGGTGCCGCATGGCGAAGTGTCCCATCTGCTGATCGATGGCACGGTCGACAGCAACCTGGCCGATGGCCTGAAAATCCTCCAGGACTCCCCCCTCGGCGTACAGCAGGCGTTCGCCGGCTGGAGCGGCGAAGGTCCGTTGCAGGGCCATCTGAAGCTGGACATCCCGCTGGCCAAGGCGCAGGCGAACAAGACCCGGGCGGTGGTCGATTTCGCCACGGAGAATGCGCGTCTGAAGATCAGTAAGCCGCTGCTGGAACTGAGCCAGCTCAAGGGCGCTTTCCGCTACGACACCAATAGCGGCCTGAGCGGCCAGAACATCGTCGCCCAGGCCCTGGGCGCGCGGGTCGCGGGCAGCATCCGCGCCGAGGGCAGCCCCGGCGTGCCGCGCAGCCGCATTCTGGTGGGCGGCCAGGTCGCGTTGAAGAATCTGCTCGAATGGGGCGGCGTCAAGCAGACGCTGCCGGTGGCCGGGCGCGTGCCTTATCAGCTCGATCTGCTGATTGACGGAAAGGATAGCCAGCTCCAGGTCAACTCCAGCCTTCAGGGGGTCGCCATCGACCTGCCGGCGCCTTTCGGCAAGGCTGCGGACGAGAGCCGTCCGAGCAGCTGGAGCATGACGCTGGAGGGGCCCGAACGGCGCTATTGGGCCAGCTACGACAAGCTCGCCAGCCTGGCCTATGCGGCGCCCGCCGACAACCTCCTGGGCGGACGTGGCGAGCTTCGCCTGGGGGGCGATTCGGCGCAGTTGCCCGGCGCCGCGGGTGTGCAGGTCCGCGGACGGGTGGCCAACCTGGATGCCGAAGCCTGGCAGGCCGCGCTGAAACAGTATTCCAACAACGATGTCCAGGGCGCGGCCGGACTGCTGCGTGGCGCCAATCTGCAGATCGGCAATTTCCGCGGTTTCGGTGTGAGCATGGACAACCTCACCCTGGACCTGGCTCGCCTCGACAGTAGCTGGCAGTTGGGGCTGAACAGCAGTTTGCTGGCCGGTCAGGTGGTGATCGCGGATGGCGGCAGCCGGCCGATGCAGATCCGCCTGGACCGCCTGGACCTGCCGAAGAATCCCACCAACGACCTGGCCAACCTGCCAACCCAGGCGCCCGATCCACTGGCGAAGGTCGATCCGCGCAGCCTGCCCGCCATGGATGTGAGCATTCGCCAGCTCACTCAGGGCGGCAAGCCGATCGGCGCCTGGAGCTTCAACGTACGCCCGACCACCAGCGGCACCAGCTTCAACAACCTGAACCTCGACCTGCGTGGGCTGAAGGTCAGCGGCGGTCTGCGCTGGGAGGGGCCGGTGGCGGCGACATACAGCAGATTCCAGGGCCGCCTGGAGGGCAAGAACCTGACCGACGTGCTCAAGGCCTGGGATTTCGCGCCCACCGCCACCAGCGAGCGCTTCAGTCTCGATGTCGACGGCGGCTGGCAGGGATCGCCGGCGCACATCAGCCTGCGCCACTTCGACGGGCGTCTGGAGGCGGATATGCGCAAGGGGCAGTTCGTCGAAGTAGAAGGGGGCGCCAACGCCCTGCGGGTGTTCGGTCTGCTCAACTTCAACGCCATCAGCCGCCGCCTGCGCCTGGACTTCTCCGACCTGCTCGGCAAGGGCCTGAGTTACGACCGGGTACGCGGCGTCCTGACGGCGACCGATGGCGTCTACCTGACCCGCGAGCCGATCAGGCTCACCGGGCCGTCGAGCAATATCGAGATGAATGGCACCCTGGACATGGCCCATGACCAGATCGACGCCAAGCTGTTGGTGACCCTGCCGGTGACCAATAACCTGCCGCTGGCCGCGCTGCTCGTTGGCGCCCCGGCGGTGGGGGGCGCGCTCTTCGTGGTCGACAAACTGCTGGGTGACCGGGTGGCGCGCTTCGCCAGTGTGCAGTACAGCGTCAAGGGCCCCTGGCAATCGCCGAACATCGCCTTCGAGAAGCCCTTCGAGAAACCCCGGTGAGCAGAGCCGGCGGGCATCGGTTAGGATGAAAGCCAGCGGCTTTCGAGCCGTTGCCTGCCGTGCTGCGCACCTCGGAAGAGCGTACCCCGGCAAGCCTCACCTCGGAACGCCGGACTTCGGCAAAGCCTAACCCGGACTACCGCCTCTCGGAGCCCCGCATGTCCATCGCTGTGATCCAGATGGTCAGCCAGGATGATGTCCTGGCCAATCTCGCCGCCGCTCGTCGTCTGCTCGAAGAGGCCGCGGCCGCCGGTGCGCGCCTTGCCGTGCTGCCGGAAAACTTCGCCGCCATGGGCCGCCGCGACCTCGCCGAGCTGGGCCGCGCGGAGGCCATGGGGGAAGGCCCCATCCTGCCCTGGTTGAAAAGCGCCGCGCGCGACCTCAGCTTGTGGATAGTGGCCGGGACCTTGCCATTGCCACCTGACGGTCAACCCGAGGCCAAGGCCAACGCCTGTTCCCTGCTGATCGATGATCAGGGGCAGCGCGTCGCGCGCTACGACAAATTGCATTTGTTCGACGTGGACGTCGCCGACGCCCGTGGGCGCTACCGCGAATCCGATGACTACGCCTTCGGCCAACAGGTGGTGGTGGCCGACACGCCGGTCGGACGCCTGGGGCTGACGGTGTGCTATGACTTGCGCTTTCCCGAGCTGTATACCCGCCTGCGTGAGTCCGGCGCCGAACTGATCAGCGCGCCTGCGGCCTTCACCGCTGTGACGGGCGCGGCGCATTGGGAGGTGCTGATTCGCGCGCGGGCCATCGAGACGCAGTGCTACCTGCTGGCCGCAGGGCAGGGTGGGAGCCACCCGCGTGGCCGCGAGACCTGGGGGCAATCGGCCATCGTCGATCCCTGGGGGCGCATCGTCGCTCAGCGGGACAAGGGCGAGGCTGTGCTGCTGGCCGAGCGCGACAGCGCGGAACAGACGGCGGTCCGGCAACGCATGCCGGTCGTCCGCCACCGACGATTTTATCCGCCGGCCGAACCAGGCCCGGCGCCTACGGAGTGAATATGAGCGAGTTGTTGTCATCCGTCAGCCAGCAGTTGCTGGTCCCCGGTGGGCTGGACATCGATGGTCTGCAACCGATCCTGCACGAGCTGAGCGGCCCGGGCATCGATGCCGCCGACCTGTATTTCCAGAGCCAGATTTCCGAGTCCTGGATGCTCGAGGACGGCATCGTCAAGGAAGGCAGCTTCCACATGGACCAGGGTGTCGGTGTCCGCGCCCAGTCCGGTGAGAAGACCGGTTTCGCCTACAGCAATGCCATCAATGCGGAGGCCCTGTCGCAGGCAGCCCGCGCCGCGCGCTCGATCTCCCGCGCGGGGCAGAATGGGCGGGTACAAGCGTTCCGTGCCAGTGTGCCGCCGCGCCTGTACGCCGGCGACAATCCACTGGATGTGCTCAGCCGTGCCGAAAAGGTCGAGTTGCTGCAGCAGATCGATGCCGCCACGCGCGCGCTCGATTCACGCATCCAGCAGGTCACGGTCAGTCTGGCCGGTGTCTGGGAGCAGATTCTGGTCGCTGCGGCGGACGGCTCCCTGGCTGCCGATATCCGCCCGCTGGTGCGCTTCAACGTCAGTGTCATCGTCGAGCAGAATGGTCGCCGTGAGCGCGGTGGCCATGGCGGCGGCGGGCGTACCGACTACCGCTTCTTCCTGGAGAAGAACGGCGTCCACGAAACGCGCGCCATGGGCTATGCCCGCGAGGCTCTGCGCCAGGCGCTGGTCAACCTGGAAGCGGTTCCCGCGCCGGCGGGCACGCTGCCGGTGGTGATGGGCGCCGGCTGGTCCGGCGTGCTGCTGCACGAAGCCGTGGGCCATGGCCTGGAGGGCGACTTCAACCGCAAGGGCAGCTCGGCCTACAGTGGCCGCGTTGGCGAAAAAGTCGCTTCCAGCCTCTGCACCATCGTTGACGACGGCACCCTGGCCGGGCGCCGTGGGTCGTTGTCAGTGGACGACGAGGGGACCCCGACCCAGTACAACGTGCTGATCGAAAACGGCATCCTCAAGGGCTATATGCAGGACAAGCTGAATGCTCGCCTGATGGGCGTGGCGCTTACCGGTAACGGCCGGCGTGAATCCTATGCGCACCTGCCGATGCCGCGCATGACCAACACCTACATGCTGGCCGGGCAGAGCGAGCCGGGGGAAATCATCGCCTCGGTGGAGAAGGGTATCTACTGCGCGAATCTCGGCGGTGGCCAGGTGGACATCACCAGTGGCAAGTTCGTCTTCGCCACGAGCGAGGCGTACCTGATCGAAAACGGCAAGATCACGCGTCCTGTGAAGGGCGCCACGCTGATCGGCAATGGCCCAGAAGTGATGAGCCGGGTGTCGATGGTCGGCAACGACATGGCCCTGGACAGTGGCGTGGGTACCTGCGGCAAGGACGGTCAGTCGGTGCCGGTGGGCGTCGGCCAACCGACCCTGAAGATCGACGCGATCACGGTCGGCGGTACCGGTGCCTGATAGCGCCGGTGGCAGGGCCAGGGCGCCATCCGTTGCGGGCGGCGCGCTGACGGCCGCGCTGCCTGTCAGCGCAATCCGCGCTTCAGTTCGTCCAGCTCGCGGATGTATTTGAAGATCTTCCGCGCTGCCGCCGGTGGCTTGTTGTGAGCCGCCTCGTGCTGGGCATGGCGGATCAGTTGCAGCAGGTGCTGGCGGTCGCTGTCCGGGTATTCCCCGAAGAACGCCGACAGCGCTTCGTCGCCGCCGCTAATCAGGCGGTCGCGCCAGCGTTCGAGGGCGTGGAAGCGCTCGTTGTACTGGCGGGTGGAGCTGTCCATTTGGTCGAGCAAGGTGGTGATGGCGTCGACATCCTGGTCGCGCATCAGCTTGCCGATGTATTGCAGGTGGCGTTTGCGGGCGACGTTGGCCTTGTGCTTGGGAGCGTCGGCCAGCGCGCGGCGTAGGGGATCGGTGAGTGGCATGCGGTCCAGCAGGTCGGCCTTGAGCGTGGTCAGGCGTTCGCCCAGGTCCTGCAGCGCATGCAGCTCGCGTTTGATTTGCGACTTGCTCTTCTCATCGAACAGCGAGTCGTCGTCGTGAATTTCAGCCATGGTGGTGGTCCAGTGGAAAACGCCGCCATGATAACGAGTCGAGGGCCGCTTGTCCGGCCCGCCCGTAGTGCCGCAGGGCAAGCCGCCCCGGCAGCGGGTCAGAACAGGAGAGTCATGCAATGAGCGAACAGGCCAAGGTAGTCGGCCCCGACGTACTTCCCGAACTGCGCGAGCAGGTCGAGCGGATCATCGACGAAGCGAAACGTCAGGGTGCCAGTGGCTGCGAGGTCGCTGTCTCGGTGGAGCAGGGACTGTCCACCAGTGTGCGCCAGGGCGAGGTGGAAACCGTCGAGTTCAACCGTGACCAGGGATTTGGCATCACGCTCTACGTCGGCCAGCGCAAGGGCTCGGCGAGCACCTCGGCGACCGGTGAGGCGGCCATCCGGGAAACCGTGGCGGCGGCCTTGGCCATCGCTAAGCATGCGTCGGAGGACGAGTGTGCCGGCCTCGCCGATGCCGCGCTGATGGCCCGCGAGTTACCCGATCTTGACCTCTACCACGCCTGGTCGCTGACCCCGGACGAAGCCGTGGAGCGCGCGCTGGTTTGCGAAGCTGCCGCTTTCGCCGCCGACGCACGGGTAACCAAGGCCGACGGCACCACCCTGAACACCCACCATGGCTGCCGCGTATACGGCAACAGCCATGGCTTCATCGGCGGCTACGCCAGCACGCGGCACAGCCTCAGTTGCGTGATGATTGCCGAAGGCGAAGGGCAGATGCAGCGTGACTACTGGTACGACGTGAACCGTCGTGGCGAGTTGCTCGACAGCCCCGAGAACATTGGCCGGCGTGCGGCCCAGCGCGCCGCCAGTCGTCTCGGCGCCCGCCCGGTGCCGACTGCCGAGGTGCCGGTGCTGTTCGCCCCGGAAGTGGCGGTCGGCCTGTTCGGGCATTTCCTCGGTGCGATCTCCGGTGGCAGCCTGTACCGCAAGTCTTCCTTCCTCGAAGGCTGCCTTGGCCAGCGCCTGTTCCCCGAGTGGCTGACCCTCGATGAACGGCCGTTGCTGCGTGGCGCCCTGGGCAGCGCCTCCTTCGACAATGACGGCCTGGCGACCTACGCCAAACCGTTCGTGGAGAACGGCACCCTGGTCTCCTACGTGCTCGGCACCTACTCCGGCCGCAAGCTGGGCATGCCGAGCACGGCCAATGCCGGTGGCGTGCATAACCTCTTCGTCACCCATGGCGACGAGGACCAGAAGGCACTGCTGCGGCGCATGGGGCGCGGCCTGCTAGTCACCGAGTTGATGGGGCAGGGCGTCAATCTGGTCACCGGTGACTACTCGCGAGGTGCTGGCGGCTATTGGGTGGAAAATGGCGAGATTCAGTTCCCGGTACAGGAAGTCACCATTGCCGCCAACCTCAAGGATCTGTTCGCCAGCATCGTGACGATCGGCAATGACGTGGAAAACCGCGGCAACCTGCACACCGGTTCGGTGCTGGTGGAGCGCATGATGGTGGCCGGCAACTGATTGCCGGCAACACGAAAAAGCCCGCCGGATGGCGGGCTTTTTCATGACCGAATGGCGCTATTCGCCTTCGTCGAAGTAATTGTTGATCAGTTCCGCCAGCGCTTGCAGCGCCTCGTCCTCTTGCTCGCCTTCCGCGAACAGATGCAGATTGGTGCCCTTGCCTGCGGCGAGCATCATCACAGCCATGATGCTCTTGCCGTCCACGGTGCTCTCCGGGGTGCGGCCTACGCGGATCTGGCAGGGGAAGCGACCGGCCACGCCGACGAATTTGGCCGCAGCGCGGGCGTGTAGGCCAAGCTTGTTGATGATGGTGATCTCGAGGGCGGGCATCGCGAGGGACTGTCCTTTTGTTATTTGCTGCTAGCTCAGGTCGCGGTGGCGAATCTGTACGTTCTTCAGGGATTCTTTCAAGGCGCTGCCGATGCGCTCGGCCAGATAGACCGAGCGATGATGGCCGCCCGTGCAGCCAATGGCAATGGTCACATAGGCACGATTGCTGGCGGCGAAACGCGGAAGCCACTTGTTCAGGTATGCCAGGGTGTCCTGGTACATCTCTTCCACATCGGCCTGCTCGCCCAGATATTCCTTCACCTCGGTGTCGAGGCCTGAGAGTTCGCGCAGCTCTGGCTTCCAATACGGGTTGGGCAGGCAGCGCACGTCGAATACCAGATCGGCATCCACCGGCATGCCGCGCTTGAAACCGAAGGATTCGACCAGGAATGCCGTGCCCAGCTCTGGCTTGTTCAGCAGGCGCAGCTTGATGACGTCGCGAAGTTGATAGAGGTTGAGGTTGGTGGTGTTCAGCTTGAGATCGGCGAGGTCGGCGATCGGGCTCAGCAACTGGGCTTCGTCGCCGATGGCCTCGGCCAGCGAACGGTTGTCGCTGCTCAGCGGATGGCGTCGGCGGGTTTCCGAGAAGCGCTTGAGCAGGGTTTCGTCATCGGCATCGAGGTACAGCACGTCGCACTGAATGTGCTTGTCGCGGGCTTCCTGAAGAAGCTCGGGGAAGCGCTTCAACTGGCTAGGCAGGTTGCGGGCATCTATCGACACGGCGACCTGTGGATGCAGCAGTTCGGTGTGCAGCAGGGCGCGCTGGGCCAGGTCCGGCAGCAGGCTGGCCGGCAGGTTGTCGATGCAGTAGAAGCCGTTGTCTTCAAGGACGTTGAGCGCTGTGCTCTTGCCCGAGCCGGAGCGGCCGCTGACGATGATCAGGCGCATGCTTATCGGCCGTTCTGCACGTCCACGACGATCTGGTACAGCGCTTCGCCGTCCCGTGCGTGGCGCAGCCGTTCGCGGACATCGGAGCGGTCGAGCATGGATGCGATCTGCCGCAGCAGCTCCAGGTGTTCCTCGGTGGCGGCTTCCGGTACCAGCAGGACGAAGACCAGGTCGACCGGCGCGCCGTCGAGGGCATCGAAGTCGACGGGGGCGTCGAGGTGGAGGATGGCGCTGATCGGTTCCTTGCAGCCGGTGAGGCGGCAGTGGGGAATGGCGATGCCATTGCCGAAACCCGTGGAGCCCAGGCGTTCGCGGGCTACCAGGCTTTCGAAGATGTTTTGCGCGTCGAGGCCCGGCAGGTCGCGGGCGACCAGGTTGGCAATCTGTTCCAGTACGCGCTTCTTGCTGCCTCCCGGCACGTTCACGAAGGAACGGCCGGGGGTCAGGATCTGCTCAAGTCGGATCATAGGGGAGGGGTTAGCGGACTCCGACGCCCTGTTGGCGTTCGAGGTACTTTTCCTTGTGTTTGATCAGCTGGCGGTCGAGTTTGTCGGTCAGCAGGTCGATGGCTGCGTACATGTCCTCATGTTCGGCACAGGCGACTACTTCGCCACCGGCGACATGCAGGGTGGCTTCGATACGCTGTTTGAGTTTCTCGACCTCCATGATGACCTGGACATTGGTGATCTTGTCGAAATGGCGCTCCAGCCGGCCGAGTTTTTCGCCGACATAATCGCGCAGGGCGTCGGTCACATCCAGTTGATGGCCACTGATGTTGACTTGCATACCGCTTCTCCTTATTGCCCGTGTAGAAGTGGCAGGTTATGCAACCTGCCGCCGGAACACCTTGGCGTGGGTCAAGGTCAGACCAGACGCTTACGCTCGCTGGACGGAGCGATACCGAGGGATTCCCGGTACTTGGCGACGGTCCGACGTGCCACTTGAATGCCCTGTGCCTCCAGTAAACCAGCGATCTTGCTGTCGCTCAACGGCTTTTTCGGACTTTCTGCCGCCACCAGTTTTTTGATGATGGCGCGGATGGCGGTGGAGGAGCACTCGCCACCCTCGGAGGTGCTGACGTGGCTGGAGAAGAAGTATTTCAGCTCGAAGATGCCACGCGGGGTGTGCATGAATTTTTGCGTGGTCACCCGTGAGATGGTCGATTCATGCATGCCCACCGCTTCGGCGATGTCGTGCAGGACCAACGGCTTCATCGCTTCCTCGCCATACTCGAGAAAGCCGCGCTGGTGCTCGACGATCTGGGTGGCGACTTTCATCAGGGTTTCGTTGCGGCTCTGCAGGCTTTTGATGAACCAGCGCGCTTCCTGCAGTTGGTTGCGCATGAAGGTGTTGTCCGCGCTGGAGTCGGCGCGGCGCACCAGGCCGGCGTACTGCGAGTTGACGCGCAGGCGCGGCACGGCTTCCTGGTTCAGTTCGACCAGCCAGCGCTCGTTGTGCTTGCGCACGATGACGTCGGGCACCACATATTCGGCTTCGCCGGACTCGATCTGCGAACCGGGGCGTGGGTGCAGCGACTGGATCAGTTCGATGGTCTCGCGCAGCTCGTCTTCCTTGAGCTTCATGCGCCGCATCAGTTGCGCATAGTCGCGGCTGCCGAGCAGGTCGAGGTGGTCGGAGACCAGGCGCTGGGCCTCGCTCAGCAGGTAGGTGTCCTCTGGCATCTGGCGCAGTTGCAGGAGCAGGCACTCGCGCAGATTGCGCGCGCCGACCCCGGCGGGCTCCATCTGCTGGATGCGTCGAAGCACGACTTCGATTTCGTCCATCTCGACATCCAGTTCAGGATCGAGGGAGGAAAGGATGTCGTCGAGGGATTCTTCCAGGTAACCGTCATCGTTGATGCCGTCGATGATGCTCAGGGCGATCAGGCGATCGGTATCGGACATGGGAGCCAGATTGAGTTGCCACAGCAGATGGCTTTGCAGGCTTTCGCCGGCGGACGTGCGAGCGGTGAAATCCCACTCGTCGTCATCGTTGCTCGGCAGGCTGCTGGCGCTGGTCTGGTAGATGTCTTCCCAGGCGGTGTCGACCGGTAGTTCGTTGGGGATGCGGTCGGCCCATTGATCTTCGTCCAGGCTGTCGGCGCTGGGTGTGGTGCTTTCCTGGTAGGTGTCGCTCTGCGTGTTCGTACTGGTTGGCGTGTCGTCGCCATCGGCCAGCGGGTCGCTGTTGTCGAAGTCGTCGCCATCTTCCTGGCGTTCGAGCATCGGGTTGGATTCCAGGGCCTCCTGGATCTCCTGCTGCAGATCGAGCGTGGACAGTTGGAGCAGTCGGATGGCCTGTTGCAGCTGCGGGGTCATCGTCAGCTGCTGACCCATCTTGAGGACGAGCGATGGTTTCATGGCAGGAACTTGGCACCTTGTTCGCTGGCGCGGGGGAGCGCCATATCCACGACTACGGGCGCCGGGTTTTGAACTCCGGGGCGCCGCTAGGAAGCAAATTATATGCCTGAATTTTTAGGCTTTGCCTAGAGCGGAAAACATTTATTCGGTGCCATGCACCAGGTGCGTGGACGCGAGGCGCAACCGTCTGCGTGAGCAGACGGTTGCCGACGGGCTTACAGGCGGAACTCGTGACCGAGATAGACTTCCTTGACCAGTTCGTTGGCCAGGATGGTTGCGGAGTCGCCTTCGGCGATCAGTTGGCCGTCGTTGACGATGTAGGCGGTTTCGCAGATATCCAGGGTCTCGCGGACGTTGTGGTCGGTGATGAGCACGCCGATCCCCTTGGCCTTGAGGTGGTGGATGATCTGTTTGATGTCGCCCACCGAGATGGGGTCCACGCCGGCGAAGGGTTCGTCGAGGAGGATGAACTTGGGCGCGCTGGCCAGGGCGCGGGCGATCTCGACCCGGCGCCGCTCACCGCCTGACAGGCTCATGCCGAGGTTGTCGCGGATGTGGTGGATGTGGAACTCCTCCAGCAGTCCTTCCAGGGCCTCCTTGCGTCCGTTGCGATCCAGGTCGCTGCGGGTTTCCAGGATGGCGCTGATGTTGTCCGCCACCGACAGCTTGCGGAAGATCGAGGCTTCCTGCGGCAGGTAGCCGATGCCGGCGCGTGCGCGACCGTGCATGGGCAGGTTGGTCACGTCCTGATCGTCGATACGGACTACCCCCTGCTCGGCTCGGATCAGGCCGACGATCATGTAGAAGCAGGTGGTCTTGCCCGCGCCGTTGGGGCCGAGCAGGCCGACGATCTGTCCGCTGTCGATGCTCATGCTGACGTCGCGAACGACCTGGCGGCCTTTGTAGCTCTTGGCGAGGTGCTGTGCGGTGAGCGTAGCCATTACTGCGCCTGATCCTGCTTTTTCTTCGGCTGGATGACCATGTCGATGCGCGGGCGCGGTGTGGTCACCTGGGTGCCCGTGGCACGGCCGGCGTTGACGATCTGCCGTTGGGTGTCATAGATGACCTTCTCGCCTTCGAAGGTGTTGCCTTCCTGGATCACCTTGGCCTGGTCGATCAGGATCACCCGGTTCTGGGTGACGAAGTACTGGATGGTCAGGCCGTAGGCCTTGGTGAGTTCCTTGTCCGGTGCCGGCTTCTGCTCGAAATAGGCAGGCTTGCCGACCGAAGTGACCACTTCGATCTCTCCACCCTTGTTCTGTTTCAGCGTGACGGTGTTGCCGGTCAGCTTCATGCTGCCCTGGGTCACGACGACGTCGCCACGGTAGACGGCGACGCCCTGCTTGTCGTCCATCTCGGCGCTGTCGGCTTGTACGCGGATCGGTTGCTCGCGATCCGTCGGCAGCGCCCAGGCGGCGGTGCTGCCGATGCTGGCGACGAGGCTGAGAAGTAGGGGGAGGGTATTAACGAACCTCATGCTGACCTCTTACGTTGGACAGCAGGAGCATCCGGCTGTCTTTCAGATACGCTTTCATTCCAACCGCCGTTGTCACTCCGTTGGGCTCGGTGATCTTAACGGGTTGCTCGGTTTGCGCATAATCCTGGTCCGGGAACACAGTCAGGCGCGTGGTGTTGAGGAGCAGGTTGCGGTTCTGCGCATCGGTGCGCTGGACCCGTACATCGTCGATCAATTCGACCTGCTTGCCTTGTGGTGCGACCTCTGCGCGTACGCTCTGCACGTGCCAGGGCAAGGTATCGCCGGCGCGGAAGAAGTACAGGTCAGGGGTGGTGACATTGGTGATGTCGGTCGCCTTCATGTGTTCCAGGCGATCGGCAGTCATCTCGTAACCGAGCGTGCCATCCACGCGATACTGGATGCTGTGCGCGCTCACCGCATAGAAATCGATGGCATCGTTGCTCTGCGGAATGTTGCGTTCGGTGAACAGATCCAGGCGCACGTTCCAGTAATACCCCAGGGCGACCAGCAGGACGGCGATCAGGGCGAGAATGAGCTTCTGGCGGAAAGACTTCGGCATGTTTGGCTCTACAGGTAGGCGCTTTGCGCCGCCTCCAGGTTGCCCTGGGCGTGCAGTATGAGTTCGCAGAATTCACGGGCCGCGCCCTCGCCGCCACGTGCCGCCGTCACGCCATGGGCGTGTTGGCGGACGAATGCGTCAGCGCTGGCCACGGTCATCCCCAGACCGACCCGGCGGATCACCGGGAGGTCGGGCAGGTCGTCGCCCAGGTAGGCCACGTGCTCATAGCCTAGCCCGAGTTCGGCGAGCAGTTGGTCGAGGACCACCAGCTTGTCCTCGCGACCCTGATAAAGGTGCTGGATGCCGAGGTTCTGTGCGCGGCGCTCGACGACCGCGCTCTGCCGGCCGCTGATGATGGCAGTACGCACGCCCGAGGCGATGAGCATCTTGATGCCGTGGCCGTCGAGGGTATTGAAAGTCTTGAATTCGCCGCCGTCGGGAAGGAAATACAGCTTGCCGTCGGTCAGCACGCCATCGACATCGAACACCGCCAGGCGCACGGCACGGGCACGTTGTTGCAGGTCGGCGCTCATTCAGATCACTCCGGCGCGAGTCAGGTCGTGGACATGCAGGACGCCGACCGGGTGATCGTGGTCATCGACCACGACGAGAACGTTGATCTTGTGGTCGTCCATGATTTTCAGCGCTTCGGCCGCGAGCATGTCGGGGCGCGCGGTCTTGCCGTGTACGGTCATGACCTGGTCGATGCTCACCTGGCGCACGTCCAGGCCCTTGTCCAGCGTGCGGCGCAGGTCACCGTCGGTGAACACGCCGGCAAGGCGGCCATCGTCGCCAAGGATGATGGTCATGCCCAGCCCCTTGCGGGTCATTTCCAGCAATGCGCCGCTGAGTGAAGTGCCGGGCGATACCTGCGGCAGTTCTTCACCTACGTGCATAATGTTTTCCACTTTCAGCAACAATCTCCGCCCCAATGCGCCGCCCGGATGCGAGAAAGCGAAGTCTTCGGCGGTGAAGCCACGGGCTTCCAGCAGGGCGATGGCGAGCGCGTCGCCGAGCACCAGGGAGACCGTGGTCGAGGAGGTCGGGGCCAGGTTCAGCGAGCAGGCTTCGTGCTCGACGCTGGCATCCAGATTGACTGCCGCTGCCTTGGCCAGCGGGGATTCCGGGTTGCCGGTCATGCTCACCAGGGTGATGCCCAGGCGCTTGATCAGCGGCAGCAGCGTGATGATTTCGGCGGTGGAGCCGGAGTTGGACAGCGCCAGAACCACGTCATCACGAGTGATCATGCCCATGTCGCCATGGCTGGCCTCGGCCGGATGCACGAAGAAGGACGGCGTGCCCGTGCTGGCCAGGGTGGCGGCGATCTTCCTGCCGATATGCCCGGACTTGCCCATGCCAACCACTACCACGCGGCCTTTGCAGGCGAGCAGCAGCTCGCAGGCGTGGGTGAATTCGGCTCCGATTCGCGGCAACAGGGCGTCGACCGAGTCGCGTTCGAGGCGGATCGTGCGCTGTGCGGAATGGATGAAGTCGTGATTCTGATTCATGTTCGCATGACGTGGGGCAAAGTGAAGGGCGAGATTATAACGGGAAAGCGTCATCGGCTTCATCCTGCTCATGCGCGAACATGGGCTCGGATTGCTGAATACCGGCTGAACGAGCCGTGGCAGACCCTTGGGCCGTCGTAGTCGGCGGTGCTATAGTGCGCCGCCGTTCGGCCTGTCCCATGTTCGCGTGCCCCGGCGGTTCGGCGGGCGCTGCAAGGACAGGGCTGTCACGCAAGGAGTTCTATGAGCACCGATGAAAAATACGCTGTCGAATTGAAGGGTGTGACCTTCAAGCGCGGAACCCGTGCCATTTTCGACAACGTGGATATTCGTATTCCGCGCGGTAAGGTTACCGGGATCATGGGGCCGTCCGGGTGCGGCAAGACCACGCTGCTGCGCCTGATCGCCGCTCAGTTGCGTCCCGCCCAGGGTGATGTCTGGGTGAATGGACAGAATCTGCCGAAGCTCGGGCGGGCCGACCTTTTCGATATGCGCAAGCAGTTCGGTGTGCTGTTCCAGAGCGGGGCGCTCTTCACTGATCTGGACGTGTTCGAGAACGTCGCCTTCCCGCTGCGGGTGCATACCGATCTGCCCGACGAGATGATTCGCGACATCGTATTGATGAAGCTGCAGGCGGTGGGCCTGCGCGGTGCGCTGGAGTTGATGCCGGATGAGTTGTCCGGCGGTATGAAACGCCGCGTCGCGTTGGCCCGGGCGATCGCCCTGGACCCGCAGATTCTCATGTACGACGAACCTTTCGTTGGCCAGGACCCGATTGCCATGGGCGTGCTGGTGCGCCTGATCCGTTTGCTCAACGACGCACTGGGGATCACCAGTATCGTGGTTTCCCACGACCTGGCCGAGACCGCCAGCATCGCCGACTACATCTATATCGTCGGTGACGGCAAGGTGCTCGGTCATGGCACGCCGGCGCAGCTCAAGGAGCTCGACGATCCGCGCGTGAGTCAGTTCATGAAGGGGATTCCGGACGGCCCGGTGCCGTTCCATTACCCCGCGCGCGACTATCGCGCCGATCTGTTGGGAGAAGGCTGATGCGCAAGACTTCACTGCTCGAGCGGATTCGCCTGCTCGGGCGTGCGGGCTTCGACGTGATCGAGGCGCTCGGGCGCTCGACACTGTTCCTGCTGCATGTGCTGGTCGGGCGTCGTGTTCCCGGCGGCATGTTCCATCTGCTGGTCAAGCAGCTGTACTCGGTTGGTGTGCTGTCGCTGGCGATCATCGTGGTCTCCGGCGTGTTCATCGGTATGGTGCTGGCCCTGCAGGGCTACAACATCCTCAAGGACTATGGGTCCGAGCAGGCGGTGGGGCAGATGGTGGCCCTGACGCTGTTGCGCGAGTTGGGGCCGGTGGTGACCGGTCTGCTGTTCGCGGGACGGGCAGGCTCTGCCTTGACTGCCGAGATCGGTAACATGAAATCCACCGAGCAGCTCTCCAGCCTGGAGATGATCGGTGTCGATCCGTTGCGCTATGTCATCGCTCCGCGCCTGTGGGCCGGCTTCATTTCGATGCCCTTGCTGGCGACGATCTTCAGCGTCGTCGGTATCTGGGGGGGCGCCGCGGTCGCCGTGGACTGGCTGGGCGTTTATGAGGGTTCCTTCTGGGCGAACATGCAGAACAGCGTGCAGTTCGGCAACGATGTGCTCAACGGTGTGATCAAGAGCGTGGTGTTCGCCTTTGTCGTGACCTGGATCGCCGTGTTCCAGGGCTACGATTGCGAACCGACCTCCGAGGGAATCAGCCGCGCAACGACGCGAACCGTGGTTTACGCCTCCCTGGCCGTATTGGGGCTGGACTTCATTCTGACCGCTTTGATGTTTGGAGACTTCTGATGCAAACCCGCACCCTGGAAATCGGTGTAGGCCTGTTTCTTCTCGCCGGCCTGCTGGCCTTGCTGCTGCTGGCCCTGCGTGTCAGTGGCCTGACCATTGGCAATTCCAACGACACCTATCGCCTCTATGCCTACTTCGATAACGTCGCGGGTGTGACCGTGCGCGGCAAAGTGACCATGGCCGGCGTGACCATCGGCAAGGTGGTCGCAGTGGACCTGGATCACGACAGCTACCGTGGCCGGGTGACCATGGAGATCAACAAGCAGGTGAACAACCTGCCGGATGACTCCACCGCGTCCATCCTGACCGCTGGTCTGCTGGGGGAGAAATACATCGGCATCAGTGTTGGTGGTGACGACAAGATGCTCAAGGATGGCGGTGTGATCCACGACACCCAGTCTGCGCTGGTGCTGGAAGACCTGATCGGCAAGTTCCTGCTGAACTCGGTCAATAAAGACGACACCAAGAAATGATGAGGATTAATGCCATGCTGACTCTTCTGCGTCGCGGCCTGCTGGTCCTGCTCGCCGCGCTGCCTCTGTTCGCTAATGCCGCACCTGGCGCACAGCAAGTCGTTCAGCAGACCGTCGATAGTCTGCTGTCCGATCTGAAGGCCAACAAATCGGCCTACAAGGCCGATCCCAAGCAGCTCTATGCCGCCCTGGACCGTATTCTCGGCCCGGTAGTGGACTCCGAGGGCATTGCCAAGGGCGTGATGACCATCAAGTATTCGCGCCAGGCCAGCCCCGAGCAGGTGAAGCGTTTCGAGACGGTGTTCAAGAACAGCCTGATGCAGTTCTATGGCAACGCCCTGCTCGAATACGACAACCAGGATATTCGTGTGCTGCCGGTGACCGGCAAGCAGGATCCGGATCGCACCAGCGTCAACATGGAGATCCGTGACAGCAAGGGCACCGTTTATCCGGTGCAGTACACCATGATCAGCCAGGACGGTACCTGGCGCCTGCGCAACGTGATCATCAACGGCATCAACATCGGCAAGTTGTTCCGTGACCAGTTCGCTGATTCCATGCAGAAGAATGGCAACGACCTGGAGAAGACCATCGCCGGTTGGGACCAGGTGGTGGCCAACGCCAAGGATGCCGCGAAAGGGCAGAAGGGCGGGGACAGCGCGCAATGAGTCAGCAGGCCGGTATTCGTGAGGTCGCGAGCGGCGAGTTAAGGCTGGCAGGCGTCCTCGACTACCGCAGTGGTCCCTTGTTGCGCGAGCAGGGTCGAGCCCTGATCTCGGCGAGCCAGGCGCCGCAACTGGTGCTGGACTGCTCGGAGGTCGAGAAGTCCAGCAGTGTCGGCATTTCTCTGCTGCTGGCGTACCTGCGCGATGCGCAAAAAGCCAAGAAAGCCCTGAAAATCCGGGGGCTGCCGCAGGACATGCAGGACATCGCCAAGGTCAGTGACCTGCTCGATATACTGCCGCTGCAGGCTTGACTTCGACCTGGCGAGCAAGCCCTCCGTCCGCGACTTCCCTTCCCGGGGTTCGCAGGCAGAGGGCTTTTTTGTATCATTGCCGACCCGCGCGCGTTGGGCGCCGATTGAGGTTGAGCATGCAGGCCATAGAAGTCAAAAACCTCCTGGAGGAAAAACTTCCGGGTACCCAGGTTGAAGTGGAAGGTGAGGGCTGCAACTTCCAGTTGAACCTGATCAGCGACGAGTTGGCCGGCCTCAGCCCGGTGAAGCGTCAGCAGCAGATCTATGCCCATCTCAACGATTGGATCGCCAATGGCAGCATCCACGCCGTAACCATGAAATTCTTCAGCCGCGCCGCCTGGGCCGAGCGTTCCTGAGCCGCCGGGGGAAATACTTGCTATGGATAAACTGATCATTACCGGCGGCTCTCGTCTCGATGGCGAGATCCGCATCTCCGGCGCGAAGAACTCCGCGCTGCCTATTCTCGCCGCCACCCTGCTGGCGGATACCCCGGTCACCGTGTGCAACCTGCCGCACCTGCACGACATCACCACCATGATCGAGCTGTTCGGTCGCATGGGCGTGCAGCCGGTGATCAACGAAAAGCTCAACGTCGAAGTCGACGCCAACAGCATCCGCACGCTGGTCGCGCCTTATGAGCTGGTGAAGACCATGCGGGCTTCCATCCTGGTGCTCGGCCCGATGGTCGCGCGCTTCGGTGAAGCCGAAGTGGCCCTGCCCGGTGGTTGCGCCATCGGCTCGCGTCCGGTCGATCTGCACATTCGTGGCCTCGAAGCCATGGGTGCGGAGATCATCGTCGAGGGTGGCTACATCAAGGCCAAGGCACCGGCTGGCGGTCTGCGTGGCGCGCACTTCTTCTTCGATACCGTCAGCGTGACCGGTACCGAGAACATCATGATGGCCGCCGCACTGGCCAATGGCCGTACCGTGCTGGAAAACGCCGCGCGCGAGCCGGAAGTGGTCGACCTGGCCAACTGCCTGATCGCGATGGGTGCACAGATTCAGGGTGCCGGCACCGACACCATCATCATCGATGGCGTCAAGCGTCTGGGCGGCGCCAAGTACAGCGTCATGCCCGACCGCATCGAGACCGGTACCTACCTGGTCGCGGCTGCCGCCACCGGTGGCCGAGTCAAGCTCAAGGATACCGATCCGACCATCCTCGAAGCCGTGCTGCTGAAGCTGGAAGAGGCGGGTGCGCAGATCAACACCGGCAACGACTGGATCGAGCTGGACATGAAGGGCAACCGGCCGAAGGCGGTGAATATCCGCACCGCGCCGTACCCGGCCTTCCCGACCGACATGCAGGCCCAGTTCATCTCGCTCAACGCAGTAGCCGAAGGGACTGGCGCGGTCATCGAGACGGTGTTCGAGAACCGCTTCATGCACGTCTACGAAATGAACCGCATGGGCGCGCAGATCCTGGTCGAAGGCAACACCGCCATCGTTACCGGCGTGCCGCAGCTCAAGGGCGCCCCGGTCATGGCTACCGACCTGCGCGCGTCGGCCAGCCTGGTGATCGCCGGCCTGGTGGCCGAAGGCGATACCCTGATCGACCGCATCTACCACATCGATCGTGGTTACGAGTGCATCGAAGAGAAGCTGCAACTCCTCGGCGCGAAGATTCGCCGCGTACCGGGCTAGGGCTGACCAGACATGCTGACCATTGCCCTGTCCAAGGGCCGTATCCTCGATGACACCCTGCCGCTGCTCGCAGCGGCGGGCATTGTGCCGACCGAGAATCCGGACAAGAGCCGCAAGCTGATCATCCCCACCAGCCTGGAAGACGTGCGCCTGCTGATCGTTCGCGCCACCGACGTGCCGACCTACGTCGAGCACGGCGCCGCGGATCTCGGCGTCGCCGGCAAGGACGTACTCATGGAGTACGGTGGCCAGGGCCTTTACGAGCCCCTGGACCTGCAGATCGCCAACTGCAAGCTGATGACCGCCGGTGCGATCGGTGTGCCCGAGCCCAAGGGCCGCCTGCGCGTGGCGACCAAGTTCGTCAACGTCGCCAAGCGTTACTACGCCGAGCAGGGGCGCCAGGTCGATGTGATCAAGCTCTACGGTTCCATGGAATTGGCGCCGCTGGTGGGCTTGGCCGACAAGATCATCGACGTGGTCGATACCGGCAACACCCTGCGCGCCAACGGCCTGGAACCCCAGGAACTGATCGCCACCATCAGCTCGCGGCTGGTCGTCAACAAGGCTTCGATGAAGATGCAGCACGCGCGCATCCAGGCCCTGATCGACACCCTGCGCGAAGCCGTCGAGGCGCGACACCGTCACTGATACCCCTGCGGCTCCGGGCCGCAGACGCCTATCCGTGTCATAGCCAAATTTTCTCGGGTGCCCGCACGGCAGGCTTGTTAGTCTAGCGGCGCCCGAGATCACGCCAATTAAAGAGGCCAGCTATGACCGCACCCTTCGCCATCCGTCGACTCAACGCCGCCGATCCGGACTTCGCGCGTCATCTGGACCATCTGCTGAGCTGGGAAAGCGTATCCGACGATGCCGTGAACCAGCGCGTGCTGGACATCATCGCCGCCGTGCGCAGCCGTGGCGACGCCGCCCTGGTTGAGTTCACCCAGCGTTTCGACGGCCTTGCCGTACAGTCCATGGCCGATCTGATCCTGCCGCGCGAGCGCCTGGAGCTGGCCCTGACCCGCATTACTCCGGCCCAGCGCGAAGCCCTGGAAACTGCCGCCGCGCGCGTGCGCAGCTACCACGAAAAGCAGAAGCAGGATTCCTGGCGCTACACCGAGGCCGACGGCACCGTGCTTGGCCAGCAGGTCACGCCGCTGGACCGCGCCGGTCTCTATGTCCCCGGCGGCAAGGCTTCCTACCCGTCGTCGGTACTGATGAACGCCATTCCGGCCAAGGTCGCCGGTGTCGCCGAAGTGGTGATGGTGGTGCCGACTCCGCGCGGTGAAATCAATGAAATCGTCCTCGCCGCGGCCTGCATCGCCGGTGTCGACCGCGTCTTCACCATCGGTGGCGCGCAGGCCGTGGCCGCGCTGGCCTACGGCACCGAGAGTGTGCCGCAGGTGGACAAGATCGTCGGCCCGGGCAACATCTATGTCGCCACCGCCAAGCGCCATGTGTTCGGCCAGGTCGGCATCGACATGATCGCCGGCCCCTCGGAAATCCTCGTGGTCTGCGATGGCGCTACCGATCCGGACTGGATCGCCATGGACCTGTTCTCCCAGGCCGAGCACGACGAGGACGCCCAGGCCATCCTGGTCAGCCCGGATGCGGCCTTCCTCGACAAGGTCGCGGCGAGCATCGACAAGCTGCTGCCGACCATGGAGCGCGCCGAGATCATTCGCACCTCGCTGCAGAACCGCGGGGCGCTGATCCTGGTCGCCGACCAGGCCCAGGCCTGCCAGGTCGCCAACCGTATCGCCCCGGAGCACCTGGAGCTGTCGGTCGCCGATCCGGAAAGCTGGCTGCCGCACATCCGGCACGCCGGCGCCATCTTCATGGGCCGCTACACCGCCGAGGCGCTGGGCGACTACTGTGCCGGACCGAACCACGTGCTACCGACCTCCGGTACCGCGCGCTTCTCCTCGCCGCTGGGCGTGTATGACTTCCAGAAACGCTCGTCGATCATCTTCTGCTCCGCCGACGGTGCTTCGGTACTGGCGGGCACCGCCTCGGTGCTGGCTCGCGGCGAATCGCTGACTGCCCACGCGCGCAGCGCCGAATACCGTATCAAGAACTGAATCCGTGCCGCCGCGCCCAGTGGGCGCGGCTTTACCGAACGAACGCTTTCGAGGAGAGAAGGGCGATGAGCAAATTCTGGAGCCCCTTCGTCAAAGACCTGGTGCCCTATGTGCCGGGCGAACAGCCGAAGCTGGCGAAGCTGGTCAAGCTGAACACCAACGAGAATCCCTATGGGCCATCGCCCAAGGTGCTGGAAGCCATCCAGGCGGAGCTGAGCGACAGCCTGCGCCTGTATCCCGATCCCAATGCCGACCGCCTGAAGCAGACCGTGGCCGGTTACTACGGGGTCCGCCCGAGCCAGGTCTTCGTCGGCAATGGTTCCGACGAAGTGCTGGCGCACGCCTTCCATGCCTTCTTCCAGCACTCGCTGCCGCTGCTCTTTCCGGACGTCACCTATAGCTTCTATCCGGTGTATTGCGGTCTCTACGGGATTCCCTTCGAAACCGTGGCGCTGGACGAGCAGTTCCAGATCCGCGTGGAAGATTACGCGCGACCGAATGGCGGCATCATCTTCCCCAACCCCAACGCACCCACGGGTTGCCTGTTACCGCTGGAGGCCATCGAGCGCCTGCTGCTGGCCAATCCCGACAGCGTGGTGCTGGTGGACGAGGCCTATGTCGACTTCGGTGGGGAAAGTGCGATCGCCCTGGTCGAGCGTTATCCGAACCTTCTGGTGGCGCAGACCCTGTCGAAGTCGCGTTCGCTGGCCGGCCTGCGGGTCGGTCTGGCGATCGGCCACGAGGATCTGATCGAGGCGCTGGAGCGGGTGAAGAACAGCTTCAACTCCTATCCCCTCGACCGCCTGGCCCAGGTCGGCGCGGTGGCGTCCTTCGAGGATCGTGCCTACTTCGAGCGCACCTGCAAGGCAGTCATCGACAGTCGCGAACGCTTGGTCGCTGAGTTGCGCGGCATGGGTTTCGAGGTGCTGCCCTCGGCGGCCAACTTCATCTTCGCCCGTCACCCGCAGCATGACGCCGCCACCCTGGCCGCCGCCTTGCGTGAGGATGGCGTGATCGTGCGCCACTTCAAGCAGGCGCGCATCGCCCAGTTCCTGCGGATCAGCATTGGCACCGAGGAGCAGAACCAGGCGCTGCTCGATGCCCTGCGTCCGCGTCTCTGACGCCAGTCGCTGCAATGAAAACGGCGCCCTCAGGCGCCGTTTTTCGTTACTGCGGGTTGGGCGTGGGCGGTGGCCGCAGGCCGACTTCCGCTTGCAGGGTGAGGCGCTTGCCGTTGCGCATCACGTCGATGGACACCTTCTCGTTGGGTTTGGTGCGTGCCACCTGGTTCATCGCCTTGCGCCCGTCGCTGGCCGGTTCGCCGTCGATGCTCAGGATGATATCGCCGGGCTGCATGCCGGCATGGGCTGCCGGACCGTCGCGGTAGACCCCGGCAACGACGATGCCGGCCTTGTCCTGCAAACCGAAGGATTCGGCCAGTTCCGGGGTCAGCGGTTGCACTTCGACGCCGAGCCAGCCGCGGATGACCTGGCCGTGCTCGATGATCGACTGCATCACGTCCAGCGCCAGCTTGACCGGAATGGCGAAGCCGATGCCTTGCGAGCCGCCGGATTTGGAGAAGATCGCGGTATTGATGCCGATCAGGTTGCCGTTGGCGTCGACCAGCGCGCCGCCGGAGTTGCCCGGGTTGATGGCCGCGTCGGTCTGGATGAAGTCTTCGTAGGTGTTCAGGCCGAGCTGATTGCGCCCGGTGGCGCTGATGATGCCCATGGTCACCGTCTGGCCAACGCCGAAGGGGTTGCCGATGGCCAGGCAGACGTCGCCGGTGCGGATGCCGTCGGAGCGGCCGAGGGTCATCACCGGCAGGTCCTTGAGGTCGATCTTCAGCACCGCGAGGTCGGTCTCCGGGTCGCTGCCGACCAGGTGGGCGATGGTTTCGCGGCCGTCGCGCAGGGCCACGATTATCTGGTCGGCGCCGGCGGTGACGTGGTTGTTGGTCAGCAGGTAGCCCTCGGGGCTCATGATCACCGCCGAGCCCAGGCTCGACTCCATGCGTTTCTGCTGTGGCAGGTTGTCGCCGAAGAAACGCCGGAACATGGGGTCGTCGAGCATGGAGTTGCTCGGTTTGCTGACCATCTTGGTGGTGTAGAGATTGGCGACCGCTGGCGCCGCCTGGGTCACCGCGTCGGCGTAGCTGACCGGGCCGCGCTGGATGCGGCTGAGCAGAGGCGCTTGCTGCAGGTGCACTTCCTGCTGCGGCAAGCCGACCCACTCAGGGTTACGCTGAATGATCAGCAGCGCCAGCAAGACGCCGACAAGCGCGGGCCAGCCGAGAAAACGCAGGGCCTTCAGCATCGAGGAAATCCTTGGGGTTGCTCGGCCAGGGGAAGGCCGATAGGGTGGCGGCCATTATACGGGCGGCCGGGCAAGAAAATAGCCGTCGAATCCGTGCCTTGGAGGAAATTCAATGGTGATCGATCTGACAGCGCTGGTCGAAGAAGCCGATCGTTTCCTGGATGTCGCGCGTATCCAGGATTACTGCCCCAATGGCCTGCAGGTCGAAGGCCGGGCGCAGGTGCGGCGTATAGTCAGCGGCGTCACTGCCAGCCAGGCGCTGCTGGATGCCGCGGTGGCCGCCGATGCCGATGCGGTGCTGGTCCACCATGGCTATTTCTGGAAGGGCGAGAACCCTTGCGTGGTGGGCATGAAGCAGCGTCGTCTGAAAACCCTGCTCAGCCACGATATCAGCCTGCTGGCCTATCACTTGCCGCTGGATCTGCACCCCGAGGTGGGTAACAACGTGCAGTTGGCGCGCCAGCTCGGTCTGACCATCGAGGGGCCGCTGGAACCGGGCAATCCGCGCTCCATCGTACTGCTCGGCGCGCCGGCGGAGCCGCTATCGCCCGCTGACTTCGCCGCTCAGGTAGCGCGCTCGCTCGGCCGCGAGCCGCTGCTGGTCGAGGGGCAGCGAGCGATCCGGCGTATCGCCTGGTGCACCGGTGGCGCCCAAGGCTACATCGACCAGGCCATCGCCGCCGGGGTCGACGCCTACCTGACCGGAGAGGTTTCCGAGCAGACCGTGCATAGCGCGCGGGAAAACGGTATCACCTTCATCGCCGCCGGCCATCACGCGACCGAACGCTATGGCGTGCAGGCGCTGGGGCGTTACCTGGCCGAACGCTTCGGCATCGAACACCAGTTCATCGATTGTCCGAACCCGGCGTGAGCTAGCCACCGAGTGCGCTTGAGGAAGCGCAGCCCAGGGCCAGCTTGGGGCGGCCCTGGCGGAGGCGATTGACCCATCAGTAGCGGTGGCGTGCCTGGCCTACGGATTCCCCCAGTTGCCACACCGCCATCGCATAGTGCGTGCTGTGGTTGTAGCGGGTAATGACGTAGAAGTTCGGCAGGCCGTACCAGTATTGATAGTTCCTGCCCATGTCCAGGCGCAGCAGGCTGGCGCTATCGTGCTTGCCCAGCGAGCCTTCCGGGCGCAGGCCGGCCGCGCCCAGCGCGCTGAGCGGATATTGCGTTTCGAAGCCGTTGTCCAGCGAGGGGGCCTGGCCGATAGCGGGCACGGCTATGGTGTCGCCGGCAACCCAGCCGTGTTGCTTGAAGTAGTTGGCGACACTGCCGATGGCGTCTCGCGGGTTCCAGAGGTCGATATGCCCGTCGCCATCGAAATCGACCGCGTACTGGGCGAACGAGGACGGCATGAACTGGCCGTAGCCCATGGCGCCGGCGTAGGAGCCCCGCAAGCTCAGCGGGTCGTTGCTTTCCTTGCGCGCCAACAGCAGGAACTGCTCCAGTTCGCCGGAGAAGAAGTCGGCACGCCGTGGATAGGCGAACGCCAGGGTGGCCAGCGCATCGATGGTGCGGGTCTTGCCCATCACGCGACCCCAGCGGGTCTCCACGCCAATGATGCCGACGATGATCTCCGGCGGAACACCATAGGTCCGCCAGGCGCGTTGCAGCGCATCGTCATACTGATTCCAGAACGCCACGCCGTTCTGAATGTTCTCCGGCGTAATGAATTTCTTGCGATAGCGGATCCAGGCGCCGTTGGGGCCATAGGGCCCCTGGTAGATCGGCGCCTGTTGGTCCATCAGGCGGATGACCCAGTCCAGGCGCTGAGTCTGCGCCAGCACATCCTGTAGCTGCTGGCGATTGAAGCCGTGCTGGCTCACCATCTTGTCGATGAAGTGCAGCGCATTCGGATTGTTGGCGAATTCGCCGCTCAACGGGCGAGTCGCCTGAGCAGCGTTCAAGTCGACATAGGTGCGTGACGGGATGGCGTTTTTGGTGTTGTTCTGGACGGCGGCTGTTTCTGGTGGCGAGACCGGCTTGCTGCTGCACGCGGAGATCAGGAAAAACAGGGGCAGAAGAAGAGCGATGCGGCGCATTGGAAATCTGCAGGTAGTGAAAAAAGTGAGCGCTATGTTAGCGCGGTACAGGGCGCAGACAAGTATGCGTATGGGTATGTCGCGGCGGCTCTTGCGCTGCACTTGGAAGCCCCTTAATTACCGTTGAGCCGCTTGTCGAGGAGCCATATTCCTTTATGTGCAGGGTGCGATAGTTTTCAGTTCGCTTTATCGCTTATTGGCCATCGCCGGTTTTTTTATTGAAGGACTTATGTGGCTGGAGTTGCCATCGATAGTTTGGATGTTTATCGACGGGCAACTTGCTTCGGACGTGTCGGCTATTGGCCATGCCGGTCCGCCCCGTTCAGGAAATCAGCGACTCTTCGATGCGCGCCGAGCTTGCGCGTGGACGCCTTTCGCGGGTGCTGCGGCGGCGGCTGAAACACTGCGCTGCGCGGCTATATGGGTATGTTTTTTCGGTATAAAAGGCCATCCGGTTAGAGTCCGGCGTTGTGGTAGAGTGCGCGCTCGTCTACGGCCCGAAGGCCGTCCATAAGCAATTCCGTGAGTAGCCATGGTCGACAAACTGACGCATCTGAAACAGTTGGAGGCGGAAAGCATCCACATCATCCGTGAGGTCGCCGCCGAGTTCGATAACCCGGTGATGCTGTACTCGATCGGTAAGGACTCCGCGGTGATGCTGCATCTCGCGCGCAAGGCCTTCTTCCCCGGCAAGCTGCCGTTCCCGGTGATGCACGTCGACACTCGCTGGAAGTTCCAGGAGATGTACAGCTTCCGCGACAAGATGGTCGCCGAGATGGGCCTGGACCTGATCACCCACGTCAACCCGGAAGGCGTCGCCCAGGACATCAATCCCTTCACTCACGGCAGCGCCAAGCACACCGACATCATGAAGACCGAAGGCCTCAAGCAGGCCCTCGACAAGTACGGCTTCGATGCCGCCTTCGGTGGTGCCCGCCGCGATGAAGAGAAGTCCCGCGCCAAGGAGCGTGTCTACTCGTTCCGCGACAGCAAGCACCGCTGGGACCCGAAGAACCAGCGTCCGGAGCTGTGGAACATCTATAACGGCAAGGTGAAGAAGGGCGAGTCGATCCGCGTCTTCCCGCTGTCCAACTGGACCGAGCTGGACATCTGGCAATACATCTATCTGGAACAGATCCCGATCGTTCCCCTGTACTTCGCCGCCGAGCGCGATGTGATCGAGATGAACGGCGCGCTGATCATGATCGACGACGAGCGCATCCTCGAGCACCTTACGGACGAACAGAAGGCCAGCATTCAGAAGAAGATGGTGCGTTTCCGCACCCTCGGCTGCTACCCGCTGACCGGTGCGGTGGAGTCCACCGCCACTTCGCTGCCGGAAATCATCCAGGAAATGCTCCTGACTCGTACTTCCGAACGCCAGGGCCGGGTCATCGACCACGACCAGGCCGGTTCGATGGAAGAAAAGAAACGTCAGGGCTACTTCTAAGGTTCTCGCACCATGTCGCACCAATCCGATCTGATCAGCGAGGACATCCTCGCTTACCTGGCCCAGCACGAACGCAAGGAACTCCTGCGCTTCCTCACCTGCGGCAACGTCGACGATGGCAAGAGCACCCTGATCGGGCGCCTGCTGCACGACTCCAAGATGATCTACGAGGACCACCTCGAGGCCATCACCCGGGACTCGAAGAAAGTCGGCACCACTGGCGACGACGTCGACCTGGCGCTGCTGGTGGACGGCCTGCAGGCTGAGCGCGAGCAGGGCATCACCATCGATGTGGCCTACCGCTACTTCAGCACCGCCAAGCGCAAGTTCATCATCGCCGACACCCCCGGCCATGAGCAGTACACCCGCAACATGGCCACCGGCGCGTCGACCTGCGACCTGGCGATCATCCTGATCGACGCGCGCTACGGCGTGCAGACCCAGACCCGCCGGCACAGCTTCATCGCCTCGCTGCTGGGCATCAAGCACATCGTGGTCGCCATCAACAAGATGGACCTGATGGACTTCGATCAGGCGGTCTTCGAGAAGATCAAGGCCGACTACCTGCAATTCGCCGAGCGCATCAAGCTGAACGCTTCGTCGCTGCACTTCGTGCCCATGTCGGCGCTCAAGGGCGACAACGTGGTCAACCGCAGCGAGCGCGCGCCCTGGTATGAGGGCAAGCCGCTGATGGAGATCCTCGAATCGGTGGAAATCGCCGCCGACCGCAACCTCGACGACATGCGTTTCCCGGTGCAGTACGTCAACCGTCCGAACCTGAACTTCCGCGGTTTCGCCGGCACCCTGGCTAGCGGCATCGTGCACAAGGGCGACGAGATCATGGCGTTGCCGTCGGGCAAGACCAGCAAGGTCAAGTCCATCGTCACCTTCGAGGGCGAGTTGGAGGAGGCCATTCCCGGCCAGGCCATCACCCTGACCCTGGAAGACGAGATCGACGTGTCCCGCGGCGACATGCTGGTGCATGCCGATAATCGCCCGCAGGTCACCGACAGCTTCGACGCCATGCTGGTGTGGATGGCTGAAGAACCGATGCTGCCCGGCAAGAAATACGACATCAAGCGCGCCACCAGCTATGTGCCGGGCTCGATTCCGAGCATCACCCACAAGGTCGATGTGAACACCCTGGAAGAGACCGCAGCCAGCGAACTCAAGCTCAACGAGATCGCCCGTGTGAAGGTCAGCCTGGATGCGCCCATCGCCCTCGATGGCTATGCACAGAACCGCACCACCGGCGCCTTCATCGTCATCGATCGGTTGACCAATGGCACCGTCGGCGCCGGCATGATCATCGCCGCACCGCGGGTTGCGCAGGGCGCTGGCAGCCACCATGGTCAGGGTGCCCATGTCGCCCGTGAAGAGCGCGCTGCGCGCTTTGGCCAGCAGCCGGCCACCGTGCTGTTCAGTGGCCTCTCCGGCGCCGGCAAGAGCACCTTGGCCTATGCCGTGGAGCGCAAGCTGTTCGACATGGGGCGTGCGGTCTATGTGCTGGATGGCCAGAACCTGCGTCATGACCTGAACAGGGGGCTGCCGCAGGATCGTGCCGGGCGCACCGAGAATTGGCTGCGCACCGCCCACGTCGCCAAGCAGTTCAACGAGGCCGGGCTGATCAGCCTGTGCGCCTTCGTCGCGCCGAGCGCCGAAGGTCGTGAGCAGGCCAGGGCGCTGCTCGGCGCCGAGCGGCTGATCACCGTCTACGTGCAGGCTTCCCCGCAAGTCTGCCGCGAGCGCGATCCGCAGGGCCTGTACGCTGCCGGCAAGGACAACATCCCTGGCGAGTCCTTCGCCTACGATGTGCCGCTGGATGCCGATCTGGTGATCGACACCCAGACCCAGTCGGTGGAAGACGGCGTCAAGGCAGTGCTCGACCTGCTGCGTCAGCGCGGCGCGATCTGAGTCGCCAGCGTTGAGAAAAGCCCCGCCCATGCGGGGCTTTTTCATGGGCGCGCGACAGTCGCCGGGACTTTTCCACAGGCAAAGAAAAGCCCCGCCATGGCGGGGCTTTTCTTGAAACCTGGGCTCAGTACTTGCCTTTCAGGCCGTAGGTCTCGTCCAGCGTGCCGGGCGCGTCCGAAGGTTTGGGCGCGTAGTCCTTCGGCGCTTCGTTGCTGGCCGGCGGCGTCAGGCGCTCGCGGCGCTCGGGGTATCCGTCCTCGGTGTGCAGGGCGGCCATCAGGCGCTGCCGGGTCTGCTCATCCAGGGCCAGGCGTTCGGCGCTCTCGGACAGGTGTTCCTGCACATCCTGGTAGCTCTGGGTGAGCTTCTTCACCAGGCTCGCGGTGGTATTGAAATGGGTGACGACTTCGCGCTGATAACTGTCGAAGCGGTCCTGCAAATCGTCCATTTGACGCTGCATTCGGTTGGGGGCTGCGCTGGGCAGCAATCGAGCGACCAGGAAACCGATGGCGGCCCCTACGAACAGGGCGATGACCGGCAGCAACCAGGCGGTGAGGGACTGTTCCACGCGAATCCTTCCTCTATAGACGGCTTTGCTTTACGTTAGCGGCTTGCACCTGCGCTGTATACCACGAGGCGAGCCTCGGCGTTGGCGCGGTATCGAGCTAGACGAGACGACCCGCTTCGGGGTCACGGAGTTACTGTTTGTCCACCCGCGAAATCCCACTCTTCATCGATGGCCCCGAAGGTCCGTTGGAGGCCTTGCACCTGGATACCCCCGACGCTGTCGGCGTGGCTCTGATCTGCCATCCACACCCACTGTTCGCCGGCACCATGCAGAACAAGGTGGTCGCCACCCTGCAACGCATCGCCCGCGATGCCGGCTACGCCACCCTGCGTTTCAATTTCCGTGGCGTCGGCCAGAGCGCCGGTGGCTATGGCGAAGGGCGCGGGGAGATCGACGACGCCCTGGCGGCGGCCCGTTGGCTGGGTGAGCGTCATCCCGGCTTGCCGCTGACCCTGATGGGTTTCTCCTTCGGCTCCTGCGTGGCCGGCAACGCCGCCGCGCGTCTGGAGAGCGACGGCGTGGCATTGCGCCGGCTGTTCATGTTGGCGCCGCCGGTGGAGCGCTTCGACGTCGAGCTGCCAGTTGACTGCCCGCTGACCGTGGTACAGCCGGAAGATGACGAAGTGGTGACGCCGGCGCGTGTCTACGCGTGGAGTGAATCGCTGGACAAGCCCCACGAGTTGCTGCGGGTGCCCGCGTGCAGCCACTTCTTCCACGGCAAGCTGATCGAGCTCAAGGAGCTGTTGCAGCCTCGACTCGCACCTATCGGCGCTGCGGGTTAACATCCGGGCCGCTCATTTTTCCGCGTTGACTTCTGGTATCCCATGACGACTCGCATCCTCACCGGCATCACCACCACCGGCACCCCGCACCTGGGTAACTACGCCGGCGCCATCCGGCCGGCGATCATCGCCAGCCGCGATCCGCAGGCGGACTCCTTTTATTTCCTGGCTGACTACCACGCGCTGATCAAGTGCGACGACCCGCTGCGTATCCAGCGTTCGCGTCTGGAGATCGCCGCCACCTGGCTGGCCTGTGGCCTGGATGCCGACAAGGCGACCTTCTACCGCCAGTCCGACATCCCCGAGATTCCCGAACTGACCTGGCTGCTGACCTGCGTCAGCGCCAAGGGCCTGCTCAACCGCGCGCATGCCTACAAGGCCACGGTGGACAAGAACCTGGAAGCCGGCGAAGACCCCGACGCCGGCGTCACCATGGGGCTGTACAGCTACCCGGTGCTGATGGCCGCGGACATCCTGATGTTCAACGCACACAAGGTTCCGGTCGGTCGCGACCAGATCCAGCACGTGGAAATGGCGCGCGACATCGGCCAGCGCTTCAACCATCTGTTCGGTGCCGGTCGTGAGTTCTTCACGCTGCCCGAGGCGGTGATCGAGGAGGACGTGGCGACACTGCCAGGTCTCGATGGCCGCAAGATGTCGAAGAGCTACGACAACACCATCCCGTTGTTTGGCAGCAGCAAGCAGCTCAAGGACGCCATCGCCCGCATCGTCACCGACTCGCGCGCGCCGGGCGAACCGAAGGACCCGGACAACTCGCACCTGGTCACCCTGTACCAGGCGTTCGCCACGCCGGCGCAACTGGCCGAGTTCCGTGCTGAGCTGCTGCAGGGGCTGGCCTGGGGCGAGGCCAAGCAGCGCCTGTTCCTGTTGCTCGAAAACGAACTGGGCGAAGCGCGCGAGCGTTACCACGCATTGATCGGTCGTCCTGGCGACCTGGAGGACATCCTCCTGGCCGGCGCCGCCAAGGCCCGGCGCATCGCCACGCCGTTCCTCGGCGAGCTGCGCGAGGCGGTCGGCCTGCGCTCCTTCCGCGAGCAGGTGCAGGTCGCCAGCGACGCCAAGAAAAAAACCAGCAAGAGTGCGCGCATCGTCAGCTTCCGCGAAGAGGACGGCAGCTTCCGTTTCCGCCTGCTGGATGCCGCCGGCGAGCAACTGCTGTTGTCCAGCGCCTTCGCCGATGGCAAGACGGCCGGCGCGGTGAGCAAGCGACTGCAGGGCGGCGAGGCCCTGGACCTGCGGGCCGAGGGCAATGCCTTCGCGCTCTGGCTGGATGGCGCGGTCGTGGCGCAAAGCCCGGCGTTCGCAGATGGCGATGCGCGCGATGCGGCCATCGAGCGTGTGCGCGAGGCCCTGGCGCCGCAGGAGTAAGGCCTGCGGCTGGCCATCTTCGACGGATGGCCGATTGCCAAGAGACGGGGCCGTCGCTAAAGTGTCGGCCCCGTTTTCGTTGCCTTGCTACCGATCATGACGCCTCTCGAGCGCTACCAGGAAGACCTGAAACGTCCCGATTTCTTCCACGATGCAGCACAGGCCAATGCCGTGAAGCATCTGCAACGTCTCTACGATGACCTGCTGGCCGTCGACAAGGCCAAGCCAGGCCTGTTCGGCAAACTGCTCGGCAAGAAGTCCAACGAGCCCGTCAAGGGCTTGTATTTCTGGGGCGGTGTGGGTCGCGGCAAGACCTATCTGGTGGATACCTTCTTCGACGCTCTGCCGTTCAAGCAGAAGATGCGGACACACTTCCACCGCTTCATGAAACGCGTCCACGAGGAAATGAAAACCCTCAAGGGCGAGAAGAACCCGCTGACCATCATCGGCAAGCGCTTCGCCGACGAGGCACGGGTGATCTGCTTCGACGAATTCTTCGTTTCCGACATCACCGACGCCATGATCCTCGCGACCTTGCTCGAGGAGCTGTTCAAGAATGGCGTCAGCCTGGTGGCGACTTCCAACATCGTGCCGGACGGCCTGTACAAGGACGGTCTGCAGCGTGCCCGCTTCCTGCCGGCCATTGCGCTGCTCAAGCGGCACACCGAGGTGGTCAACGTCGACAGCGGTGTCGATTACCGTCTGCGTGCTCTGGAGCAGGCCGAGCTGTATCACTGGCCGCTCAGCGAGCATGCCGAACAGGCCATGGCCCGCGATTTCAACAAACTCACGCCGGAGTGCGCCGCCGCCACTCGCAATGACGTGCTGATGATCGAGAATCGCGAGATTCGTTCGCGCCTCACCTGCGATGACGTGGCCTGGTTCGAATTCCGTGAACTCTGCGATGGGCCGCGTAGCCAGAACGACTACATCGAACTGGCGAAGATCTTCCACGCGGTGCTGATCTCCAATGTCGAGCAGATGGGCGTGGCCAAGGACGACATGGCGCGACGCTTCATCAACCTGGTGGACGAGTTCTACGATCGCAACGTCAAACTGATCCTCTCCGCCGAGGTCGAGCTGAAAGACCTCTATACCGGCGGGCGTCTGGAGTTCGAATTCCAGCGCACCCTCAGTCGCCTGCTGGAAATGCAGTCCCACGAGTACCTGAGCCGTCCGCACCGGCCCTGAGTCTGGTGGTGCAATGAAAAAGGGGGTTGCCACTGGCAACCCCCTTTTTTTGTCCGGCGTGCTTGGCTCAGCGTTGCGCGGTGCGTTGCTGGGCGCTTTGCAGGAGCTTCTGCGCGTGAGCCACCTCAAGCGCTTCCATAGCGGTGCTCGGCTTGATCGCGATGGCTTGTTTGAGCTGGTCGAGAGCCTTCTGCTGCTGATCGTCGCCATAGATGTAGCCGAGGGCGTTGGCGTATTCGTAGTGACCGATCGGCAGATCGTCGCTGGCGCGGAAGGAGCGGGCAAAGAACTGCTCCATCTTGTCCGTGCTGACGCCGTAGGTCATGCGTCCGACCATCTTGCCGACCTTGCGGATCACCCCGGCCTGGTAGCCGCCATAGAGGGCGAGGGCGTAAGGCTGGTTCGGTTGCTTGGCGAGGATGGCGTCCAGCTCCTTGGGGATTTCGCTGGTGTAGCCGCGCTTGAGCACCACCGGAACCGGGAGTTCCTCGGCCAGGCGCGCCTTGGCATAGGCGCGCCCGAACTGGGCGATGGGATCGGCATTGAGCAGCGGCCCGGCCTGATCGGTGTAACTGATCACTTCTTCGAGCAGGCGCTGTTTTTCATCCTGGTTGGGCGCCAGGAACATGGCGTAGAGCACTTGGGCGAACATCGCCGGTACCTGGCCGCCGACACCGAGCGCGAGGCCGTCCTTCTTCGCCTCGGCGAAGTCGCCGTGGAATACCTTGCGCCACACTTCCTGCAGCTTGGCCGCGTAGGCTTGCGCCTCTTCGGGCTTGCCGCTGAACGCGCCGTTTGCCGCGGCCGTCTTGCTCAGGGCCTCGGGATGACTGCTGGCCATCTTGATCACCCAGTCGGCGTCCGGGAACGGGTAGCTGCCAAAGCCTCGGGTCAGCCGCGGCCAGGCGGCGCGAAGCTTGTCGCCGGAGTAGTCGAAGGCGCTCTGGTCGTAGGGGAAGGGTTTCCAATTGTCGTCCGCCACAGCCTGCAGGCTGAAGGCGGCCAGTAGGGCGAGCAGTAAGAGGCGCATGGTGGTATCCCGTGGATTTTCTTATGGAGGGCAGTCCTGATCATAGGCGGCTGCCCAGCCCCACGTTGCCTATCCTAGGGCTGGTGTGTTTCAGCTGTCTTTCCGCTGGTACTGGTTGCGATAGTGATTGGGTGACAGATTGGTGTGTTGGCGGAACAGGCGGGCGAAGAAGCTGGCGTCGTCGTAGCCGACTTCATAGCTGATGGTCTTGATGCTTTTGCGCGTGGTCGACAGCAGGCTGCGCGCGGTTTCGATACGCAAGCGTTGCAGGTAATGCAGTGGCTTGTCGCCGGTCGCTGCCTGGAAGCGCCGCATGAAGTTGCGAATGCTCATGCCGTGCTCGCGGGCGACGTCCTCGAAGCGGAACTTGTCCGAGTAGTGATCTTCCAGCCATTGCTGGATCTGCAGAATGGCCGGGTCCTGGTGCAGCTTCTGCCCGCCAAAGCCCAGCCGGCCGGGCGTGTAGCTACGCTGAACCTCATAGAGGATGTCGCGCGATACGCCCTGGGCGACGCTGACGCCGCAGAAACGCTCGATCAAGTAGAGATAGAGGTCGCGCGCCGAGGTCACGCCGCTGGCGCAGTAGAGGTCGTCGGCGTCGGTGATGTGCTTCTCGCGGTTCAGTGCGACCTTGGGATAGCGCGTGGCGAACTGGTCAAAGAAGCGCCAGTAGGTGGTCGCTTCCTTGCCATCGAGCAGGCCGGCTTCGGCCAGCCAGAAGACGCCCGTGGCCTCGCCGCAGATGACGCTGCCCGCGGCATGGCGCTGACGCAGCCAGGGGCCGATCTGGGGATGGCGCGAGATGAGGCTGTCGAAGTCGCCCCAGAAGGCCGGGATGATCACCAGATCGGGCTCGTCCAGCGTGCCATCCACCGCCAGCACGTCCCCGCTGAACGCGGTGACCGGCTTGCCGTCAGGGCTGATGATATGGATCTGGACCAGCGGGGTGAGGCCGAGTCCCTCCTGCTTGCCGAAGCGCAGGCCGGCCATGTGGAGGAAGTCCTTCGCCTGCATCAGGGTAGAGGCGAAGACCCCATCGGTCGCAAGGATGCTGACCCTTTTCAGGGGTGTTGCAGAGTAGTCGGGCATCGTTCTTATCGTTGTTGTTGAGGACCGCAACTGACGCCTAAGTGGTCAAATTGCGGCTGGATCGTCTTATTTTTTGGCGCATGTGTCCAGTGTTCGCTGGCTGGAGGGCTGCTCTACATTCGCTCCTCCTGCGGTATGAGCGCTCAATAGGGTGGTAACCATGATTCCAAGAACATTGTTCAGTTCCGACCATGAGCTTTTCCGCGACAGCGTGCGCAAATTCCTTGAACAGGAAGCCGTGCCTTTCCATGCGCAATGGGAGAAGGACGGCCACGTGGACCGTGCTCTGTGGAACAAGGCTGGCGAGGCCGGCATGCTCTGTTCTCATATTCCCGAGGCCTATGGCGGCATGGCTGCCGACTTCCTCTACAGCACGGTGGTCATCGAGGAGATCGGCCGCCTGGGCTTGACCGGCATCGGCTTCTCGCTGCATTCGGACATAGTCGCGCCCTACATCCTGCATTACGGTAGCGAGGCGCAGAAGCAACATTACTTGCCGAAGCTGATCTCCGGCGAGATGGTCAGTGCCATCGCGATGACCGAGCCGGGCGCCGGCTCCGACCTGCAGGGCGTGAAGACCACCGCGGTGCTGGATGGCGACGAATACGTCATCAATGGTTCCAAGACCTTCATCACCAACGGCTTCCTCGCCGATCTGGTGATAGTGGTTGCCAAGACCGACCCGAAGGCTGGCTCCAAGGGCATCAGCCTGTTCCTGGTCGAGGCCGGAACGCCGGGCTTCGCCAAGGGCAAGCGCCTGGAGAAGGTCGGCATGAAGGCTCAGGACACCTCCGAGCTGTTCTTCCAGGATGTGCGCGTGCCCAAGGAGAGTCTGCTGGGCAAGGAAGGGCAGGGTTTCATCTACCTGATGCAGGAATTGCCCCAGGAGCGCCTGACCGTAGCCTTGGGAGCCCTTGCATCGGCCGAGGCAGCGCTGAGTTGGACGCTGGACTACACCCGTGAACGCAAGGCCTTCGGCAAGGCCGTGGCGGACTTCCAGAATACCCGCTTCAAACTGGCCGAAATGGCGACCGAGATCCAGGTGGGGCGTGCCTTCGTCGATCGCTGCCTGGAACTGCACCTGCAGGGTAAGTTAGACGTGCCCACTGCGGCCATGGCCAAGTACTGGACCACCGATCTGCAGTGCAAGGTCCTCGACGAGTGCGTGCAGTTGCACGGTGGCTACGGTTTCATGTGGGAATATCCGATTGCCCGTGCCTGGGCTGATGCGCGAGTGCAGCGTATCTACGCCGGCACCAACGAGATCATGAAAGAAATCATCGCCCGTTCGCTGTAGCTTCAACGCGCTGACAAAAAGCCCGGCGGATGCCGGGCTTTTTGTTGCTGGTCGCCTGGATTCAGGGGGCGGGGTTGGGCTGGTCCTTGTGGATCGCCTCGATGCCTGCCAGCAGTTCGTCGGACAGTTGCAGTTGCATGCTGCCCAGGTTGCTCTGCAGTTGCTCCAACGACGTGGCGCCGATGATGTTGCTGGTGACGAAGGTTTGGCGGGTGACAAACGCCAGGGCCATTTGTGCCGGGTCTAGGCCATGTTCACGGGCCAGGGCTACATAGCGTGCGCAGGCGCGCTCGCTCTGCGGGTTGGTGTAGCGGGTGAAGCGGCTGAACAGGCTGATTCGCGCGTTCGCGGGGCGCGCGCCGTTCTCGTACTTGCCCGAGAGCATGCCGAAGGCCAGCGGCGAGTAGGCCAGCAGGCCGCATTGTTCGCGTATCGCGATTTCCGCCAGGCCGACCTCGAAGGAGCGGTTGAGCAGGTTGTAGGGATTCTGGATCGATACCGCCCGGGGCCAGCCGCGTTGCTCGGCGAGTTGGAGAAACTTCATGGCGCCCCAGGGCGTTTCGTTGGAAAGACCGACGTGGCGAATCTTGCCGGCGCGCACCTGCTCGTCGAGAACCTCCAGGGTTTCCTCCAGCGGAGTGAAGTCTTCATTCGTGTGGCGATAGCCGAGCTGGCCGAAGAAGTTGGTGCTGCGTTCCGGCCAATGCAGTTGATAGAGGTCGATCCAGTCGGTCTGCAGGCGCTTCAGGCTGGCGTCGAGCGCGGCGACGATATTCTTGCGGTCGTGCTTGAGTTGGCCGTCACGGATATGGGCGATGCCGTTGCCGGGGCCGGCGACCTTGCTGGCAAGGATCCATTGAGCGCGATCGCCGCGCTGGCGGAACCAGTTACCGATGATCTGTTCGGTGCGCGAGTAGGTTTCCGCGCGCGGCGGCACCGGGTACATCTCGGCGGTGTCGATGAAGTTGATCCCTGCCGCCTTGGCCAGGTCGATCTGGGCAAAGGCCTCGCTTTCGCTGTTCTGTTCGCCCCAGGTCATGGTGCCCAGGCAGAGAGCGCTGACTTTCAGTTCGGTGCGGCCGAGCGGGCGGTACTCCATGCGCGTTTCCTCGTGAAATTAAGTGCGTGATGCGGTTGTAAATTCTGCCGAATTCTGCATAATTCCGCAGCCTTTCATCGGCGGGGGATGCCTAGCCTGCCGATCGATATATCTAGTCGTTACGGACGCACACTGACCCGAGCCCCAAATCGTGTCTGTTTTCGGCTGTCCTTGACTTGTCAAGGCAACCACTGTCCAGTAAGATTCGCCGTCTTATTTTCAGGCGGCCCCTGAGGCTATAACGAATGAAAACTTTCACCGCGAAACCAGAAACTGTTAAGCGCGACTGGTTCGTCGTCGACGCTGCTGGCCTGACCCTGGGTCGTCTGGCTACCGAAATCGCTCGCCGTCTGCGTGGCAAGCACAAGCCGGAATACACCCCGCACGTTGACACCGGCGACTACATCGTCGTGATCAACGCTGAGCAGGTTCGTGTCACTGGCGCCAAAGCCACCGACAAGATGTACTACCATCACTCGGGCTTCCCGGGCGGTATCAAGTCGATCAACTTCGAGAAGCTGATTGCCAAGGCTCCCGAGCGTGTTATCGAGACTGCCGTCAAAGGCATGCTGCCGAAGAACCCGCTGGGTCGCGACATGTACCGCAAGCTGAAAGTGTACAAGGGTGCCAACCACCCGCACACCGCTCAGCAGCCTCAAGAACTGAAGATTTAACGGGATAGCTCATTATGTCGGCGACTCAAAATTACGGCACTGGCCGTCGTAAGACCGCTACCGCTCGCGTCTTCCTGCGTCCGGGTACTGGCAAGATTTCCATCAACAACCGTAGCCTCGACCAGTTCTTCGGTCGCGAAACCGCTCGCATGGTCGTGCGTCAGCCGCTCGAGCTGACCGAGTCCACCGAGAAGTTCGACATCTACGTCACCGTCGTCGGTGGTGGTGTCAGCGGTCAGGCCGGTGCGATCCGTCACGGTATCACCCGTGCGCTGATCGAGTATGACGAAACCCTGCGCAGCCCGCTGCGTAAGGCCGGCTACGTAACTCGCGACGCTCGCGAAGTTGAACGTAAGAAAGTCGGTCTGCGTAAAGCGCGTAAGCGTCCGCAGTACTCCAAGCGTTAATTTCAACGCTTCGAAAAAACGCCCAGTTCCAGCAGGACTGGGCGTTTTTTTATGTCTAGGATTTAAGGACTTGCAAGTTTGTGCGCGGCAAGGTGTCGCATGGCTGGGAGGCCCGTCATACGTGGGCTCCAAGGTTTGTGTGATGGCTTATTACCTTGTCAGTTACAGGGCTTTTCTTTACCATTTGGCGAATTTTTCTGCGGCACGAATTTTTACTCAAAAAGCCCGACGCAATAACGGGCTAAAGCTGATGGGAGACGACTGAATGAGTAATGACGGCGTGAATGCAGGCCGGCGTCGCTTCCTCGTCGCGGCCACTTCGGTGGTCGGCGCCGCGGGAGCAGTCGGTGCTGCGGTTCCGTTCGTGGGGTCATGGTTCCCCAGTGCCAAGGCTAAGGCAGCTGGTGCGCCCGTGAAGGTCAATGTCGGCAAGATCGAGCCAGGTCAGCAGGTCATCGCTGAATGGCGCGGCAAGCCGGTGTTCCTTGTCCATCGCACCAAGGAAATGCTGGACGCTCTGCCCACACTCGAAGGACAGTTGGCCGACCCGGAGTCGAAAAGCTCCGAGCAGCCGACCTACGTCGATCCCAAACTGCGCTCGATCAAGCCTGAGCTGGCCGTCATCGTCGGTATCTGCACCCATCTGGGTTGCTCGCCGACGTTCCGTCCTGAAGTCGCTCCCGCTGACCTCGGCCCGGACTGGAAGGGCGGCTACTTCTGCCCCTGCCATGGTTCTCACTACGACCTTGCTGGGCGTGTCTACAAGGGGCAGCCCGCGCCCCTCAATCTGCCGATTCCGCCTTATGCGCTCGATGGTGATGTGCTGACCATCGGTGTGGACCAGGAGAAAGCCTGATGAACAAGTTCATGGCTTGGGTCGATGCCCGCTTCCCCGCGACCAAGATGTGGGAAGACCATCTGAGCAAGTATTACGCGCCGAAGAACTTCAACTTCTGGTACTTCTTCGGTTCCCTGGCGCTGCTGGTGCTGGTCAACCAGATCCTCACCGGTGTCTGGCTGACCATGAGTTTCACCCCGTCGGCGGAAGAAGCCTTCGCCTCCGTCGAATACATCATGCGCGATGTGGACTACGGGTGGATCATCCGCTACATGCACTCCACCGGTGCCTCGGCGTTCTTCATCGTTGTCTACCTGCACATGTTCCGCGGCCTGCTCTATGGTTCCTACCAGAAGCCGCGCGAGCTGGTCTGGCTGTTCGGCATGCTGATCTACCTGGCGCTGATGGCCGAGGCCTTCATGGGCTATCTGCTGCCTTGGGGGCAGATGTCCTACTGGGGCGCCCAGGTGATCATCTCGCTGTTCGGTGCCATTCCGGTGGTCGGTAACGACCTGGCGCAATGGATCCGTGGCGACTTCCTGATCTCCGGCATCACCCTGAACCGCTTCTTCGCCCTGCACGTCATTGCGTTGCCGATCGTGCTGCTGGGCCTGGTCGTGCTGCACATCCTGGCGCTGCACGAAGTCGGTTCGAACAACCCTGATGGCGTGGACATCAAGAAGAAGAAGGACGAGAACGGCAAGCCGCTGGATGGAATTCCTTTCCACCCTTACTACACCGTCAAGGACATCGTCGGCGTGGTGGTCTTCCTGTTCGTCTTCTGCACCGTCATCTTCTTCTTCCCGGAGATGGGTGGGTTCTTCCTCGAGAAGCCCAACTTCGAGATGGCCAACCAGTTCAAGACGCCTCCGCACATTGCTCCCGTGTGGTACTTCACACCCTTCTACGCGATCCTGCGTGCCGTTCCGGACAAGCTCATGGGTGTGGTCGCCATGGGTGCAGCCATCGCGGTGCTGTTCGTCCTGCCGTGGCTGGACCGTAGCCCGGTTCGCTCGATGCGCTACAAGGGCTGGCTGAGCAAGATCTGGCTGGTGATCTTCGCCGTGTCCTTCGTGGTTCTCGGTTACTACGGCGCTCAGGCTCCGTCGCCGCTGGGCACTACGTTGTCCCGTCTGTGCACCATTCTGTATTTCGCTTACTTCATCCTGATGCCGTTCTACACCCGGATGGAGAAGACCAAACCGGTTCCGGAAAGGGTGACTGGCTGATGAAAAAGCAATTCGCAGCATTGATTCTGGCGGTTCTGCCGATATTCGCGTTCGCCAATACTGCCGCTGAGCCTGTACTTGATCGGGTCGATATCGACTTGACCGACAAGGCGGCCATGCAGGATGGCGCTCGTACCTTCGCCAACTATTGCATGGGTTGCCACAGCGCCAAGTTCCAGCGTTATGAGCGTGTAGCCAAGGATCTCGGTATTCCCGAGGACCTCGTGCTGAGCCGTCTGGCATTCACCGGTGCGAAGATCGGTGACCACATGGATATCGGTATGCGGCCGGCCGATGCCAAGGTGTGGTTCGGCGCCCCGCCGCCGGACCTGACCCTGGTCGCTCGCGTGCGTGGCACCGACTGGGTGTATACATACCTGCGTTCCTTCTACGAAGACCCCAAGCGTCCGTGGGGTGTGAACAACGTGGTGTTCCCGAACGTTGGCATGCCTAACGTCCTCGGCAGCCTCCAGGGGCGCCAGGTTATCGGTTGCAAGCAGGTGCAGGTCGTCGAGCATGGCAAGAAGCAGTTCGATCCGCTGACCGGTACTCCGCTGACTCACGAAGCCTGCGATCAGCTGACCGTTCTGCCCAAGACCGGCACGCTGAACGAAGCGCAGTTCGATGAGAAAGTGAAGAACCTGGTAACCTTCCTGGCTTATTCGGCTGACCCGAACAAACTGGAATCCCAGCGTATCGGTGCTTACGTTCTGCTCTATCTGGCCTTCTTCTTCGTGTTCGCCTATCTGCTCAAGCGCGAATACTGGAAGGACGTGCACTAAAGCACTCACAGCTATAGCGTCGAAGCGCGCGCCCTACGGGGCGCGCGCGTTTTTTTACCTCCCTGAAGTCGCGTTGCGAGGAGGCCCGGCATGGCCGCAGTCAATAAGCTTTCCTGTTACTCCGACCCTGCCGATCATTACTGCCACCGGGTGCGCCTGGTTCTGGCGGAAAAGAGCGTGACAGCCGATATCCTCGAAGTCGAAGCGGGACGTTGCCCGCCCAGGCTTGCCGAGGTGAATCCCTACGGCAGTGTGCCGACCCTGGTCGACCGTGATCTGGCGCTGTACGAGTCGACGGTGATCATGGAGTACCTCGACGAGCGTTATCCGCATCCGCCGTTGATGCCGGTATACCCGGTAGCGCGTGCCAATACGCGGTTGCTGATTCATCGTATTCAGCGTGACTGGTGTGTTCTGGTCGATCGTATCCTCGACAGTCGTCAGAAGGATGCTGATCGTGCCTTGGCGCGAAAGGAGTTGCGTGAGAGTCTTACAGGGGTGTCGCCGCTGTTCGCCGAGAAATCCTTCTTTCTCAGCGATGAGCTGAGCCTGGTCGATTGCTGCCTGTTGCCGATTCTTTGGCGCCTGCCCGTGCTGGGCATTGAGCTGCCGCGGCAGGCCAAGCCGTTGCTTGACTACATGGAGAGGCAGTTCGCCCGCGACAGCTTCCAGGCTAGTCTGTCCTCCATTGAACGTGATATGCGCTAAGGAACCCATGATGAACTCCAGTCGACCCTATCTCGTGCGAGCCCTCTATGAGTGGATCGTCGACAACGGCTGTACGCCGCATATCCTGGTGAATTCCGACTATCCGGGGGTGAGGGTGCCGCCGGGCTATGCCAGCGACGGTCAGATCGTGCTCAATGTTTCGCCCTCGGCTGTGCGCCATCTGCAGATGGACAACGAGGCGGTGAGTTTCGAGGGGCGTTTTGGCGGCGTCGCGCAGAGCCTGTACATCCCGTCCCAGGCGGTGATGGCGGTTTACGCTCGGGAGAACGGCCAGGGCATGGTCTTCGATCTGGAGCCGCCGGTGCCGGCGGATGACGAGGAGTTGCAGGAGGACGGTCCGTCCGATGAGCCGCCACGCCCGACCGGGCGGCCCAGCCTGAAAGTGGTCAAATAAAGAAAAAGGCGATCCGAGGATCGCCTTTTTCATGCCTGACGAATACTCAGTCGATGTATTCGAACAAGCGGACGATCCTCTGTACGCCGTCTACGCTCTGCACCACCTGGGTGGCCAGGTCGCCTTCGCGCTTGGTGACCAGGCCCAGCATGTAGACGATGCCATTCTCGGTAACCACCTTGATGCGCGACGAGGGAACGTTGGCGTCGGTGAGCATCTGGGTCTTGATCTTGGTGGTCAACCAGGTGTCATTGCTACGCGCGGCGACGGACGAGGGCTGCAGGATCTGCAGCTCGTTGTGCACGGTTTTTACCTTCTGCACCGTGCGCGCGGCTTGCTCGGCCTTGTTCTTCAGGTCGGCCCGGGGTGTCTGCCCGGCAAGCAGGACGACGCCGTTATAGCTGACGACCACGACGTGCGAATTGCGATCGAGATCCGGGTCGGCCTTGGCGATGTTGACAGCGACTTTGGTCTCGATCAGCGAGTCGTCGATCTTGCTGCCGATGGTTCGCGTGCCGCGGTCATCATCAATGGGTTTTTCGCGGGTTGCGCTGAGGAAGCTACTGCAGCCACCCAGCGCCAGGCTGAGGGTGAGGGTCGCAAGGATCAGCGGGGAACGGGTCATTCTTCACTCCCGAACAGTTGACGGTCGATGAGGTCGCACAGGCAGTGGATCACCAGCAGGTGGACTTCCTGGATGCGCGCGGTGACCTTGGCCGGTACGCGGATCTCGACATCCTCCGGCAGCAGCAGGGATGCCATGCCGCCGCCGTCGCGACCGGTCAGAGCCACCACGACCATTTCGCGGTCATGGGCGGCCTGGATCGCCTGGATGACGTTGGCCGAATTGCCGCTGGTGGAAATGGCCAGCAGCACGTCGCCGGGCTGGCCCAGGGCGCGAATCTGCTTGGAAAAGACTTCGTTGTAGCTGTAGTCGTTGGCGATCGAGGTGATGGTCGAGCTGTCGGTGGTCAGGGCGACGGCCGGCAGGCTCGGGCGCTCGCGCTCGAAGCGGTTGAGCAGTTCGGAGGAGAAGTGCTGGGCATCGCCGGCGGACCCGCCATTACCGCAGCTGAGGATCTTCCCTTCGTTGAGCAGGGCATTGACCATCACCATGCTGGCCTGTTCGATATGCGGAATCAGCACCTCGGTGGCCTGCTGCTTGGTCTCGATGCTGGCATGGAAAAGCTGGCGGATACGGGATTGCATGTCCATCAGGTGTGACCTTTCGTCGGGCGTCTGATCAGGTGTCAAAGGCGTTGGGGATCCAGTTCAATTGCGCGGGCGATTGGCCCGCGGAGGGCTGCACCGCTACTACGTCGAAGCGGCATGGGTGCCGGGACCAGCGGGCTTCCTGTTGCAGAAAATGTTCGGCGGCAGAGATCAGGCGTTGGCGCTTGCGCGCGTCGATGCTTTCCAGGGCTCCGCCCCAGTTCTGATGCCGACGGCAGCGAACTTCGACGAATACTACTGTATCGCCGTCCAGCATGACCAGATCGAGCTCGCCGCGGCGGCAGCGCCAGTTCTGTGTCAGCAGGCGCAACCCTTGGCCTTGCAGATGCTCGAGCGCGAGGAGCTCGGCGCTACGTCCGAGCTCCTGTGCGTCACTGTGCCGGCTCAAATACCGCTGTTCTCCAGCGGCTGAACCTGCCCGTTGCGGAATTCGGCCCAGGGCAGGTGGCGCTCGATGCGCTGGTTCGGCGCCAGGCTCAGGCTGCCGGTGAGGCCGTCCAGTTGCATGCTGGGTACGGCCTTGAGCTCTGGCAGGCGCGGCGCCAGGCGATAGGCGTCGGCACCCATGGCGTAGAGGCGGCCAAGGCTACTGGCGGCTTGCGGCCATTGTGCGACGACCTGCTGGCGCAGGGGGTTGTTGGTTTGCAGCAGCCAGGGCGTTTCGCAGAAGCGAATGCCGTTGAGATCCTGGTCCTGGCCTGGGTTATTGACCCCGGTGTACAGGTTCGAGGTGGCGTAGACCGGCAGGTCGCCGGCGTACTGGAAGGCCAGGGTCGGTTTGATCTGGCGAGCCTGCTGCGGGGTGGCGGCGAGGAAGATGAAGTCGATGTCCTGGCGGCGCGACGGCTGAGTGTCGACATTGCTGTCGAGTACGTTCTGCAGGCGCTTGGCGCGGCCTTCGCTTTGGCGCAGTTGCAGCAGGTCGGCGATCTGTTGCGCCAGTTCTACCGGTTGGTCGACGTGTTCGGCGGCGATCAGGGTGCCACCCTTGGCTTGCCAGTCACGGCTGAACGAGGCCAGAACGCGGTCGCCCCAGTCGCCACGCGGCACCAGCGCTACGGCGCGACGCATGCCGTCACCCCAGGCGCGGCGGGCCACTTCGCGGGCTTCGTCCTCGGCCGACAGGCCGAACTGGAAGAGTTGCGCGGGGCCGGGCTGGCTGCTGTCGCTATAGTTCAGCGCCAGGGTAGTGATCGGCAGTTGCGGGCGGTCGCCGAGTTGTTTTACCAGCGGTTTCTCCAGTGGGCCGACGACCAGTTGCACGCCGTCGGCCTGGGCTTGGCGATAGAAGTCATCCAGCGAGCGCACTTGGCTGCTGTCGTAGAGTTGGATCGCAGGCTGCTGGCCACCCTGCTGGGCTTGGTAATAGGCGGCCATGAAACCGTCCTGGAGGGCACGGGCCACCGACGCCAACTGCCCTTGCTGCGGCAGCAGCAGAGCGATCTTGGTCAGCGGCTGGCCGGCCAGCGACTTGAGCTTCTGCAGGGATTCCGGCAGTTGCTTGGCGGCCGGGTGCTCCGGGTTCTTTTGCCGCCAGCTATCGATATTGGCCTGCTGTTCGTTGAGGGTCGAGGAGGTCTTGACGATGCGCGCCAGTTCCAGCCAGCCGTTCAGGTCGCCTTCGTTGGGGCTGGCTTGCAGTTGCTGGATCGGCAGGCTGGATACCAGGTTCCAGATGGCGTCATGGTTGTTCTTGCTGGCGTCGGCATTGAGCAGCGGGTCGATGAATACGCGCTCGCGGGCGGCGGCAAGGTTCTGGCCGTCGGCGGCCAGCGCCTGGGCCTTGACCAGGCCGCTACGCGCCTGCTGCTCCACGGGGAGTTCACCGAGGTGGCTGAAGCTGGGGTGTTCGAAGGCCTTCAGCGCGGCTTTCGGCTTGTTGCGTGCCAGTGCCAGCTGCGCGGTGAGGGTGTTGGCGAAAATCTGCTGGGCGGGTTTAAGGCTGTCCAGCGGTAGCTGATCGAGGATCTGGCTGGAACGCGCGATGTCCTTTTGCTGGTAGGCCAGGTCTGCCGCCGAGAGTTTCAGCAGAACGGCATCTTCGGGTTTGGCGGTGGAGGCCTGCTCCAGTAGCTGCTCGATGCTGGCGTTAGGGGTGCGCGGCAGTTCGCCGAGATTGGAAGAGGGCGAGCTGGCGCAGGCGGCGAGTAGGCCGGCCAGGCACAGAGCGGAAAGCGGACGCAGTCGAGCGATCATCATCGGGCTTCTCGTGGCGCATTCAAAAAATGAGGCGGCAATTGTACCCAAGCCAGCTTGGAGAGGCGATGGCGGCCGGTTGAAACGGGATACAATGCGGGTTTTTCTGAATCCGGCGATGAGGAGCGACGCGTGTCCCTTGGCACTTTGTATGTGGTGGCGACTCCGATCGGCAACCTTGACGATATCAGCGTCAGGGCGCAGCGCACGCTGCGTGAGGTGGCACTGATCGCCGCCGAGGACACCCGGCACTCGCTGCGCCTGCTGCAGCATTTCGGCATCGAGACACCTCTGGCGGCCTGCCATGAGCACAATGAGCGTGAGCAGGGAGGGCGATTCCTTGCTCGCTTGCAGGCTGGCGAGGACGTCGCGCTGATTTCCGATGCCGGCACACCGTTGATTTCCGATCCGGGCTACCACCTTGTGCGACAGGCGCGTGCCGCTGGGGTTCGAGTGGTGCCGGTTCCCGGTGCGTGCGCGCTGATCGCCGGGCTGTCGGCGGCGGGGCTGCCTTCCGATCGTTTCGTTTTCGAGGGTTTTCTGCCGGCCAAGGTCGCCGGGCGTCGGGCGCGTCTCGAAGCATTGGGCGAGGAGCCGCGGACGCTGATTTTCTACGAGGCGCCGCATCGTTTGCTGGAATGTATCGAGGACATGGCGCTGGTCTTCGGCGAGGGGCGGCAGGCGGTTCTTGCCCGGGAACTGACCAAGACGTTCGAGACAATCAAGGGGCTGCCTCTGGGGGAGCTGCGCGACTGGGTGGCGGCTGACGCCAATCAGCAGCGGGGCGAGTGCGTGCTGCTGCTGGCCGGCTGGCAAGCGCCCGAGGGGGAGGCCGTCAGCGCTGAGGCGCTGCGGGTGCTCGATCTTCTGCTCGCCGAGCTGCCGGTGAAACGCGCGGCGGCCCTGGCGGCGGAAATCACTGGTGTGCGCAAGAACCTGCTCTATCAGGTCGCTTTGGAGCGTAAGGCGGAGTGATGCCGGGAACCCTTGTGCTTGCAGCTTGCAGGCGCTGTCGTTAACCTTGGCGGCGGAGAGTCGATTGGACAGTCGCTGTCGTGTGGTTTTCCACGCGGTGGAGGAAAGTCCGGGCTCCATAGGGCAGAGTGCCAGGTAACGCCTGGGAGGCGCGAGCCTACGGAAAGTGCCACAGAAAATAACCGCCTAAGCGCAACAGCGCCGGTAAGGGTGAAAAGGTGCGGTAAGAGCGCACCGCACGGCTGGCAACAGTGCGTGGCTAGGTAAACCCCACTCGGAGCAAGACCAAATAGGAATCCATTGGCGTGGCCCGCGCTGGATTCGGGTAGGTCGCTTGAGGCGTTCAGTGATGAACGTCCCAGAGGAATGGCTGTCCTCGACAGAACCCGGCTTATAGATCGACTCTCCCCGTTTTCCCCACTTCTTCCCACGATGACCATTTGTCGCGCGACGGAAGAAGGGCAGAACTTAATAAATTGCTTTAAGTAGAAAGCCCAGTGTTTTGAAAACACTGGGCTTTTGCCGTTCTAAGGGGCGTCAAAAACGCTCCGCACCCCTTCAAAGTTGCGCTAAATCTCGGTCCCGTAAGGATTTTTCCCTCTGGCCTCGCCTTGACGGTGGGGAGCGCGCATTTCTATAGTGTACGCAAGTGGTACAAAGTGGGTAAAAGTGGGATCAATTGGCATGGAAAGCCAGCCACAGGGGAAGCGCTGACGTGTTTCGCGGAGCTAACGCCATCAGTCTCGACGCCAAAGGGCGCCTCGCGATGCCGAGTCGGTATCGTGACGAGCTCATGACGCGCTGCGATGGCCAGCTCATTGTCACCATCGATGCTGTCGACCCCTGTCTTACCGTTTATCCCTTGCCCGAGTGGGAAATCATCGAAGCCAAGCTGCGCGAGCTGCCTTCGCTGCGTGAAGAAACGCGGCGCCTGCAGCGTTTGCTGATCGGCAACGCGGTTGATCTGGAGCTGGATGGCAGTGGACGTTTCCTGATCCCGCCGCGCCTTCGCGAGTACGCCAGGCTGGACAAGCGGGCGATGCTCGTCGGCCAGCTGAATAAGTTCCAGTTGTGGGATGAAGATGCATGGAATGCGGTTGCCGAGGCTGACCTCGCAGCCATCAAACAACCCGGCGGTCTGCCGGATGAATTACGCGACCTGATCCTGTGAGCCTGCCTGTGAATGCCACCTACCAACACATCACCGTATTGCTCGAGGAGGCCGTCGAAGCGCTGGCCCCCAAAGCGGGTGGCTGCTATGTGGATGGTACCTTCGGCAGGGGAGGGCACAGCCGGGCCTTGCTCGGCAGGCTGGACCCGGGCGGGCGGCTGCTCGGGTTCGACAAGGATCCCCAGGCGATAGCCACGGGACAAGCACTGGCGGCCGAAGACGGCCGCTTCGTCGTTGTACAACGGTCCTTTGCCGAACTCGGCGACGAGTTGGTCGCTCGCGGTCTGCAAGGCAAGGTGGACGGTGTCCTGCTGGACCTCGGCGTCTCCTCGCCGCAACTGGACGATCCGCAGCGCGGTTTCAGCTTCCTCAATGACGGTCCGCTGGACATGCGCATGGACCCGAGCCGTGGCGTCAGTGCCGCCGAGTGGATCGCCAGCGCCAGCGAAGACGAGATCGCCCGTGTCTTCAAGGATTACGGCGAAGAGCGTTTCGCCAAGCGCATGGCCCGGGCCATCGTGCAGCGCCGCGCGGAGAAGCCGTTCGAGCGCACCGCCGATCTCGCTGCGGTGATCACCGAGGCCAATCCGGCCTGGGAAAAAGGCAAGAACCCGGCGACCCGCGCCTTCCAAGGGTTGCGCATCCACGTCAACAACGAACTGGGCGACCTTGAGGCTGGCCTTGACGCTGCCCTGGAAGGTTTGGCCGTTGGCGGTCGACTGGTGGTGATCAGCTTCCATTCCCTGGAAGACCGCATCGTCAAACAATTCATGCGCAAGCACGCCAAGGGCGAAGCGGACAACCTGCCGCGTGACCTGCCGATCCGTGCCAAGGTCTTCGAGCCGCGTCTGAAACTCATGGGCAAGCCGCAGTACGCCTCCGAGACCGAACTCAAGGCCAACCCGCGCTCGCGCAGCGCGGTCATGCGCGTGGCGGAGAAGCTGCGATGAGCCGCCTGTTCGCCAAGCGCCTGCCCACCGGCAGCTTCTTCATGCTGCTGTTGTTCATCGGCGTGCTGCTCTCAGCCATTTCCGTGGCCTACAGCGCCTACTGGAATCGCCAACTGCTGAACACCCTGTACACCGAGCTGAACGTGCGCGACAAGGCGCAGGCGGAGTACGGCCGGCTGGTTCTCGAACAAAGCACCTGGACCGCCTATAACCGCATCGAGACCCTGGCCACCGACCAGTTGAAGATGCGCGTGCCGGACCCGGCGGAAATCATCATGGTGGCGCCATGAAACACCTGCCCGGCGCTCTCTACCCCTGGCGGTTCCGCGTTGCCATCGGCCTCCTGATGGTGATGGTGGCCGCCATCGTCTGGCGGATCGTCGACCTGCATGTCATTGACCATGACTTCCTGCAGGAGCAGGGCGACGCGCGCAGCGTGCGTTTCATCTCCATTCCCGCTCACCGGGGGCAGATCACCGATCGCAATGGCGAGCCGCTGGCGGTGAGTACGCCGGTTGCCACCCTCTGGGCCAACCCCAAGGAACTGGTGCTCGAACGCGAGAAGTGGCCGATCCTGGCCCATGCCCTGGGGCAGACTAAGGAAGCGCTGAGCGCGCGCCTGGAGCAGGCCGCCGATAAGGAGTTCATCTACCTCATGCGCGGTCTCACCCCGGAGCAGGGCGAGGCAGTGATGGCCGAGGTCAAGGCCAACAAGATTCCCGGCGTCTACTCGATCGAGGAGTTCCGCCGTTTCTACCCGGCGGGCGAGGTCGCCGCCCAAGTGGTTGGCTTCACCGATGTCGACGACCGCGGCCGCGAGGGTGTCGAGCTGTCCTACGACAGTTGGTTGGCCGGTGTGCCGGGCAAGCGCCAGGTGCTCAAGGATCGCCGTGGCCACCTGATCCGTGATCTGCAAGTCACCCGCAACGCCAAGGCCGGCAAGACCCTGGCGCTGTCCATCGACCTACGCCTGCAATACCTGGCCAACCGCGAGCTGCGCAACGCCATCGTCGAGAACGGCGCCAAGGCCGGCAGCCTGGTGATCCTCGATGTGAAGAGTGGCGAAGTGCTGGCGATGGCCAACCAGCCAACCTACAACCCGAACAACCGCCGCGACATGCAGCCGGAGATGATGCGCAACCGCGCCATGATTGACGTCTTCGAGCCGGGTTCGACCATGAAGCCGTTTTCCATGAGCGCCGCGCTGGAAAGCGGGCGCTGGAAGCCCAGCGATACCGTCGAAGTCTATCCCGGCACCCTGCAGATCGGCCGCTACACCATCCGCGACGTGTCCAAGACCGAAGGCCCGGTGCTCGACCTGACGGGCATTCTGATCCGCTCCAGTAACGTCGGCATGAGCAAGGTCGCCTTCGATATCGGCGGCGAAGTCATCTACCAGGTCATGCAGAAGGTCGGCCTGGGCCAGGATACCGGGCTGGGCTTCCCTGGCGAGCGGGTCGGCAACCTGCCGAACTATCGCGAATGGCGCAAGGCCGAAACCGCCACCCTGTCTTATGGCTATGGCCTGTCGGTGACTGCCATCCAGCTGGCCCATGCCTATGCCGCGCTGGCCAACAATGGCCAGACCGTGCCCTTGACCATGGTTCGCGCCGATCGCCTGCCGGCCTCTACCCAGGTGATCCCGGCGCAGGTGGCCAAGACCATGCAGGGCATGCTGCAACAGGTGGTGGAAGCGCCCAACGGCGTTTACCGCGCTCAGGTTCCCGGTTACCACGTCGCTGGCAAATCCGGTACTGCGCGTAAGGCCCAGGTGGGAACCAAGGGCTATGCCGAGAACTCCTATCGCTCGCTGTTCGCCGGCTTCGGTCCGCTGAGCAACCCGCGCTTCGTCATCGTCGTGGTCATCGACGAGCCGAGCAAGGCCGGCTACTTCGGTGGCCTGGTATCGGCGCCGGTGTTCAGCAAGGTCATGTCCGGCACGCTGCGACTGATGAATATTCCGCCGGACAACCTGCAGGCAACCCCGCAGCAACAAGCCGAAGCCGGAGCTGTAAAAGGAGGGCGTGGCTGATGCCGATGAGCCTGAGTCAACTTCTGCCGCGGGCCGAGCAAGGCGTGCTGATCCGCGAGCTGACCCTGGATAGCCGCGCAGTCAAGGCGGGCGATCTGTTCCTGGCGATTCCCGGCGCTCGACACGACGGTCGCGCGCACATCGCCGATGCGCTGGCGCGTGGCGCCGCCGCCGTGGCCTATGAAGCCGAAGGCGCCGGCGCCATGCCGGTCACCGAGGTGCCGCTGGTGCCGATCAAGGGGCTGGCCGGACAGTTGTCGGCGATCGCCGGACGCTTCTATGGCGAGCCGAGCCGTGGCATCGATCTGATTGGCGTGACCGGCACCAATGGCAAGACCAGCGTCAGCCAACTGGTGGCCCAGGCCCTGGATCTGCTCGGCCAGCGTTGCGGCATCGTCGGCACCCTCGGCAGCGGCTTCCATGGCGCACTCGAGAGTGGCCGTCATACCACCCCGGATGCACTGGCACTGCAAGGCACCCTGGCCCATCTGAAACAGTCCGGCGCCCGCGCGGTGGCCATGGAAGTGTCTTCCCATGGCCTGGAGCAGGGGCGGGTGGCGGCGCTGGAGTTCGACGTGGCGGTGTTCACCAACCTGTCGCGCGACCACCTCGACTACCACGGCACCATGGAAGCCTATGGCGCGGCCAAGGCCAAACTGTTCGCCTGGCCGGGGCTGTCCTGCCGGGTCATCAACCTGGACGACGCGTTCGGCCGCCAGTTGGCTGCCGACGCACAGGATTCGCGGCTGTTGAGCTACAGCCTGGAAGACCCGAGCGCCTACCTCTTCTGCCGTGAGGCGCGTTTCAGCGACGCTGGTGTCGAGGCGCAACTGGTCACCCCGCACGGCGAGGGACTGCTGCGTAGCTCGCTGCTCGGCCGTTTCAACCTGAGCAACCTGCTGGCGGTGGTCGGCGCGTTGCTCGGCCTGGACTACCCGCTGGGCGAAATTCTCCGCGTGTTGCCGCAACTGCAAGGGCCGGTCGGCCGCGTGCAGCGCCTGGGTGGCGGCGCCAAACCGCTGGTGGTGGTGGATTACGCGCATACCCCGGATGCCCTGGAGAAGGTGCTGCTGGCACTGCGCCCGCACGTGCACGGCCAACTGCTCTGCCTGTTCGGCTGCGGCGGCGATCGGGACAGTGGCAAGCGTCCGCTGATGGCCCAGGTTGCCGAGCGTTTCGCCGACCGCGTGCTGGTCACCGATGACAACCCGCGCAGCGAAGACAGTGCGCGAATCATCGACGACATTCGTGCCGGTTTCGCCAAGCCCGAGGCCGTGAGCTTCGTTTCCGGACGTGGCGAAGCCATCGCCCGTCTGATCGCCTCTGCCGCGGCCGCCGATGTGGTGCTGCTGGCCGGTAAGGGACACGAGGATTATCAGGAGATCGCCGGCGTTCGCCATCCGTTCTCCGATCTGCAGGAAGCCGCCAAGGCGCTGGCTGCCTGGGGGGAAAAACATGCTTAAGCCGTTGCTGCTCAGTGAAGTCGCCGCACCGCTGAATGGCCGTGTGCTGGGCAAGGACGTTGCCTTCGCCGCGGTCAGTACCGATAGCCGCGCCATCGAGCCGGGACAACTGTTCGTCGCCCTCAGCGGGCCGCGTTTCGATGGGCATGACTATCTGGCCGACGTGGCCGCCAAGGGCGCCGTTGCGGCGCTGGTGCAGCGCGAAGTGGTCGGTGCGCCGCTGCCGCAGCTGCTGGTCAGCGACACGCGCATTGCCCTGGGCCAACTGGGTGCGCTGAACCGCGATGCCTTCGCTGGCAAGGTCGCGGCCGTGACCGGCTCCAGCGGCAAGACCACGGTCAAGGAGATGCTCGCGAGCATTCTGCGCACTCAGGGCGAAGTCCTGGCGACCCGTGGCAACCTGAACAACGACCTGGGCGCTCCGCTGACCCTGCTGCAGATCGGCGCGCAACACCAGAGCGCGGTCATCGAGCTGGGGGCCTCGCGAGTCGGTGAGATCGCCTACACCGTGGGGCTGACGCGTCCGCAGGTGGCGATCATCACCAATGCCGGCACCGCCCACGTCGGCGAGTTCGGTGGCCAGGACAAGATCGTCGAAGCCAAGGGCGAAATCCTCGAAGGGCTGGACCAGGACGGTGTCGCGGTACTCAACCTCGACGACCGCGCCTTCGCCACCTGGAAAGCCCGTGCCGGCGAACGCCGGGTGCTCAGCTTCGGCCTGAAGCAGCCCGGCGCCGATTTCCACGCCCGCGACCTGCAACGCGACCCGCGCGGCTGCGTCGGTTTCAGCCTGGCGGGCGTTGCCGGTGAGGCGCGCATCCAGCTCAACCTGCTGGGCGAGCACAACGTGGCCAATGCGTTGGCCGCCACCGCCGCCGCATATGCCCTGGGCGTGCCGCTGGTCGGTATCGTCGAAGGTCTGCAGAAACTGCAACCGGTCAAAGGCCGCGCCGTAGCCCAACTGGCGACGAACGGCATGCGTGTGATCGATGACAGCTACAACGCCAACCCGGCGTCAATCTGCGCGGCGGTTGATATACTCGCCGGCTTTTCCGGCCGGACCGTCCTGGTCCTCGGGGACATGGGGGAGCTGGGCGCCTGGGCCGAGGCCGCGCACCGTGAGGTGGGCGCCTACGCCGCTGGCAAGGTCAGCGCGCTCTACGCCGTCGGCCCGCTGATGCTCAACGCGGTTCAGGCGTTCGGCGCCGCGGGTCGGCATTTCGCCGACCAGGCCAGCCTGATCGATGCCCTGGCCGGCGAACAACCGACTACCACCATTCTGATCAAGGGTTCCCGCAGCGCGGCGATGGACAAGGTCGTCGCGGCGCTGTGCGCGTCCCCCGAGGAGAAACATTAATGCTGCTGCTGCTCGCCGAGTACCTGCAACAGTTCTATAAGGGCTTCGGCGTCTTCCAGTACCTGACCCTGCGCGGCATTCTCAGCGTGCTGACCGCGCTCGCCCTGTCGCTGTGGCTGGGGCCGTGGATGATTCGTACCCTGCAGATTCGCCAGATCGGCCAGGCCGTGCGCAACGACGGTCCGCAATCGCACCTGTCGAAGAAGGGCACCCCGACCATGGGTGGCGCGCTGATCCTCACCGCCATCGCCATCAGCACGCTGCTGTGGTCCGACTGGTCGAACCGTTACGTCTGGGTGGTGCTGGTGGTGACCCTGCTGTTCGGCGCCATCGGCTGGGTCGACGACTACCGCAAGGTGATCGAGAAGAACTCCCGTGGCCTGCCGAGTCGCTGGAAGTATTTCTGGCAATCGGTGTTCGGCCTGGGCGCCGCGATCTTCCTTTACATGACCGCCGAGACGCCGGTCGAGACCACCCTGATCGTGCCGCTGCTGAAGAACATCGAGATTCCCTTGGGAATCTTCTTCGTGGTGCTGACCTACTTCGTCATCGTCGGTTCGAGCAACGCGGTGAACCTGACCGACGGCCTCGATGGTCTGGCGATCATGCCGACGGTGATGGTCGGCGGCGCGCTGGGCATCTTCTGCTACCTGTCGGGTAACGTGAAGTTCGCCGAATACCTGCTGATCCCCAGCGTTCCGGGGGCCGGCGAACTGATCATCTTCTGCGCCGCCATCGTCGGCGCCGGGCTCGGTTTCCTCTGGTTCAACACCTACCCGGCACAGGTCTTCATGGGCGACGTCGGCGCCCTGGCGCTGGGCGCCGCCCTGGGCACCCTGGCGGTGATCGTCCGCCAGGAGATCGTGCTGTTCATCATGGGTGGCGTGTTCGTCATGGAAACCCTGTCGGTGGTGATCCAGGTCGCCTCCTTCAAGCTGACCGGCAAACGGGTCTTCCGCATGGCGCCGATCCACCACCACTTCGAACTCAAAGGCTGGCCGGAGCCGCGCGTGATCGTGCGCTTCTGGATCATCACGGTGATTCTCGTGCTGATCGGCCTGGCCACGTTGAAACTGCGTTGAGGGCAGAGCGAGCATGAGCCTGATCGCTTCCGATCACTTCCGCATCGTTGTCGGTCTCGGCAAGAGCGGCATGTCCCTGGTGCGCTTCCTGGCGCGCCAGGGCGTGCCTTTCGCCGTTGCCGACACCCGCGAGAACCCGCCGGAACTGGCCACCTTGCGTGCCCAGTACCCGCAGGTGGAAGTGCGTTGCGGTGCGCTCGATGCCGACTTCCTCAGCCGCGCCAGCGAACTCTACGTCAGCCCCGGCCTGTCGTTGCGCACTCCGGCGCTGGCCGAGGCCGCCGCGCGCGGCGTGCGCCTGTCCGGCGATGTCGACCTGTTCGCCCGCCACGCCAAGGCGCCGATCGTCGCCATCACCGGCTCCAACGCCAAGAGCACCGTCACCACCCTGGTTGGCGAGATGGCGGCGGCCGCTGGCAGGCGCGTTGCGGTCGGCGGCAACCTGGGCACCCCGGCGCTGGACCTGCTGGCAGATGACGTCGAGCTGTATGTCCTCGAACTGTCGAGCTTCCAGTTGGAAACCTGCGAGCGCTTGAACGCTGCGGTCGCCACCTGCCTGAACGTCAGCGAAGACCACATGGATCGCTACGACGGCATGGCCGACTACCACCTGGCCAAGCACCGCATCTTCCGCGGCGCCCAGCAAGTGGTGGTGAACCGTGCCGATGCCCTGAGCCGCCCGCTGATCGCGGACTCCGTGCCCTGCTGGACCTTCGGCACCGACAAGCCTGACTTCAAGACCTTCGGCCTGCTCGACGAGGGCGGTGAGAAGTGGCTGGCCTTCCAGTTCGAGCCGCTGATGCCGGTCCGCGAGCTGAAAATCCGCGGCGCGCACAACCAGTCCAATGCGCTGGCGGCGCTGGCCCTGGGGCATGCCGCGGGCCTGCCGTTTGCGCCCATGCTGCAGACCCTGCGCGAATTCGCCGGTCTGGCGCACCGTTGCCAGTGGGTCGGTGAGCGCAACGGCGTGAGCTATTACGACGACTCCAAGGCCACCAACGTCGGCGCCGCTCTGGCCGCCATCGAAGGCCTTGGCGCAGACATCGACGGCAAGCTGGTGCTGCTCGCCGGCGGTGATGGCAAGGGCGCCGATTTCAGTGCCCTGCGCGCGCCGGTGGCGAACTTCTGCCGCGCGGTAGTCTTGCTCGGCCGCGATGCCGAGCTGGTCGCTGCCGCCTTGGGCGATAGCGTGCCCCAGGTACGCGTCAAGACCCTGGACGAGGCCGTGGCCCGGGCCTCCGAACTGGCCCAGCCGGGCGACGCCGTCCTGCTCTCGCCGGCCTGCGCCAGCCTCGACATGTTCAAGAACTTCGAAGAACGCGGTCGCCTGTTCGCCAAGGCCGTGGAGGAGCTCGCCTGATGTTCTCCTTCCTGCGCCCATACCCGTCCCCGCTGATCAGCCGCAACGGCATCGATCTGGACTTCCCCTTGCTCGCCGGTTGCCTGGCGCTGCTCGGCCTGGGTCTGGTGATGGTGACGTCGGCGTCTTCGGAAGTGGCGGCGGCGCAGTCGGGCAACCCGCTGTACTTCTCGGTTCGCCACCTGATCTACCTGGCCATCGGCTTCGTTGCCTGTGGCATGACCATGATGATCCCCATGGAAACGTGGCAGCGCCTGAGCTGGAAACTGCTTGGCGTGGCCTTCGTGATGCTGGTGCTGGTGATCACCCCCGGCCTCGGTCGCGAGGTCAACGGTTCCATGCGCTGGATCGGTTTCGGCCTGTTCAACATCCAGCCTTCGGAAATTGCCAAGGTCTTCGTGGTGATCTTCATGGCCGGCTACCTGGTGCGGCGCCAGCACGAGGTGCGGGAGAGCTGGCTGGGCTTCTTCAAACCCTTCGCCGTGCTCCTGCCTTTCGCCGGCCTGCTGTTGCGCGAGCCGGACTTCGGCGCCACGGTGGTGATGATGGGCGCCGCCGCCGCCATGCTGTTCCTTGGCGGCGTCGGCCTGTTCCGCTTCGGCCTGATGGTGGCCCTGGCCGTCGGGGCTGTGGCCCTGCTGATCTGGACCCAACCGTACCGGATGGCGCGCCTGACCAACTTCAGCGATCCCTGGGCCGACCAGTTTGGCGCCGGCTACCAGTTGAGCCAGGCGCTGATCGCCTTCGGCCGCGGCGGCTGGCTCGGCATGGGACTGGGCAACAGCATCCAGAAGCAGTTCTACCTACCGGAAGCGCACACCGACTTCGTGTTCGCCGTGCTCGCCGAAGAGCTGGGCATCATCGGTGCGCTGGCGACCGTTGGGCTGTTCGTCTTCGTCACCCTGCGCGCGCTGTACATCGGTATCTGGGCCGAGCAGGCCAAGCAGTATTTTTCCGCGTATGTGGCCTATGGCCTGGCCTTCCTCTGGATCGGCCAATTCCTGATCAACGTCGGGGTGAACATCGGCCTGCTGCCGACCAAGGGCCTGACCCTGCCATTCCTCAGCTACGGCGGTTCCTCGCTGGTGATCTGCTGTGGCTGCCTGGGCATGCTGCTGCGCATCGAATGGGAGCGTCGTACTGCCGTGGGCAGCGAAGAATTCGAATTCAGCGAAGAGGACTTTGCCGATGAAAGGTAATGTCCTGATCATGGCTGGCGGCACTGGCGGACATGTCTTCCCGGCGCTGGCCTGCGCCCGCGAGTTCCAGGCGCGCGGCTACAGCGTGCACTGGCTGGGCACGCCGCGCGGCATCGAAAACGACCTGGTGCCCAAGGCCGGTCTGCCGCTGCACCTGATCAACGTCAGCGGTTTGCGCGGCAAGGGCCTGAAGTCGCTGCTGCGTGCGCCTTTCGATCTGTTCAAGTCGCTGCTCCAGGCTCTGCGCGTGATGCGCGAGCTGAAGCCGGTCTGCGTGCTCGGCATGGGCGGCTATGTGACCGGCCCCGGCGGCCTGGCGGCGAAACTCTCCGGCGTGCCCGTGGTGATTCACGAGCAGAACGCCGTGGCCGGTACCGCCAACCGTGCCCTGGCGCCGCTGGCCAAGCGTATCTGCGAGGCCTTCCCGAATACCTTCCCGGCCAGCCGCAAGCGCCTGACCACCGGCAACCCGGTGCGCGCCGAGCTGTTCCTGGGAGAGGCAGTGCGCCAGCCGCTCGATGGGCGCAAGGTGAACCTGCTGGTGCTTGGCGGCAGCCTGGGCGCCGAGCCGTTGAACAAGCTGTTGCCCGAGGCGCTGGCGCTGGTCGACGCCAGCCTGCGTCCGGCGATTCGCCACCAGGCCGGTCGTCAGCATGACGAGGTTACCGCGGAGCGTTATCGCCAGGTGGCAGTCGAAGCCGAGGTCGCGCCTTTCATCAGCGACATGGCGGCTGCTTATGCCTGGGCCGACCTGGTGATCTGCCGCGCCGGAGCGCTGACCGTCAGCGAACTGACCGCGGCCGGCTTGCCGTCCTTCCTGGTGCCGCTGCCCCATGCGATCGACGACCACCAGACCCGCAATGCCGAATTCCTGGTACGGGAGGGCGCTGCCCGCCTGCTGCCGCAAAAGTCTACCGGCGCCGCCGAACTGGCCGCGCAGTTGTCCGAGGTACTGATGCATCCCCAAACCCTGAAGCAGATGGCCGCCGGCGCTCGCCGCCAGGCCATGCCCGAGGCTACCCGCGTGGTGGTCGACGCCTGCCTGGAGGTGGCCCGTGGTTAAAGAGCCCAATGGCATGACCCGTACCATGCGCCGCATCCGCCGCATTCATTTCGTCGGCATCGGCGGCGCCGGCATGTGCGGCATCGCCGAGGTGCTGCTGAACCTCGGATACGAGGTTTCCGGCTCCGACCTGAAAGCCTCCGCCGTGACCGAGCGCCTGGAGAGTTTCGGTGCCCAGATATTCATCGGCCACCGCGCGGAAAACGCCGACGGTGCCGATGTGCTGGTGGTGTCCAGTGCGGTCAACAAGGCCAACCCGGAAGTCGCCGCCGCCCTCGATCGCCGCGTGCCGGTGGTGCCGCGCGCAGAGATGCTCGCCGAACTGATGCGCTACCGCCATGGCATCGCCGTCGCCGGTACCCATGGCAAGACCACCACCACCAGCCTGATCGCTTCGGTATTCGCCGCCGGCGGCCTGGACCCGACCTTCGTCATCGGCGGTCGCCTGAACGCTGCCGGGACCAACGCGCAGTTGGGCACCAGCCGCTACCTGGTGGCCGAGGCCGACGAGAGCGATGCCAGCTTCCTGCACCTGCAGCCGATGGTCGCCGTGGTCACCAACATCGACGCCGACCACATGGGCACCTACGGCGGCGACTTCAACCGCCTCAAGCGCACCTTCGTCGACTTCCTGCACAACCTGCCGTTCTACGGCCTGGCAGTGCTCTGCGTGGACGATCCGGTGGTCCGCGAGATTCTTCCGCAGGTTGCGCGTCCGACCGTGACCTACGGCCTGAGCGAAGACGCCGACGTGCGCGCGATCAACATCCGCCAGGAAGGCATGCGCACCTTCTTCACCGTGCTGCGTCCGGAGCGCGAGCCGCTCGACGTCTCGGTGAACATGCCCGGCCTGCACAACGTGCTGAACTCCCTGGCGACCATCGTCATCGCGACCGACGAAGGCATCTCTGACGAGGCCATCGTTCAGGGGCTGTCCGGCTTCCAGGGCGTCGGCCGGCGTTTCCAGGTCTACGGCGAACTTCAGGTCGATGGCGGCAGCGTGATGCTGGTCGACGACTACGGCCACCACCCGCGCGAAGTGGCCGCGGTGATCAAGGCTGTGCGCGGCGGCTGGCCGGAGCGGCGCCTGGTGATGGTCTACCAGCCGCACCGCTACACCCGCACCCGCGATCTCTACGAAGACTTCGTACAGGTGCTCGGCGAGGCCAACGTGCTGCTGCTGATGGAGGTCTACCCGGCTGGCGAAGAGCCGATACCCGGTGCCGACAGCCGCCAGCTGTGCCGCAGCATCCGCCAGCGTGGCCAGCTCGATCCGATTTACCTGGAGCGCGACGGTGACCTCGCCGCGCTGCTCAAGCCGTTGCTGCGGCCGGGCGACATTCTGCTCTGCCAGGGCGCCGGCGATATCGGCGGGCTGGCTCCGGCACTGATCAAGAACCCGATGTTCGGCGCCGGCGACTCCGACGCCGCGAGGAAGGCGTAATGAGCGACGCACTCAAATCCACTCTCGACCCGCGCGCCTTCGGCCGCGTCGCCGTGCTCTTCGGCGGCAAGAGCGCCGAGCGCGAAGTGTCGCTGAAATCCGGCGGCATGGTTCTGCAGGCCTTGCAGAGCGCCGGGGTGGACGCCTTCGGTATCGACGTCGGCGACGACCTGTTGCAGCGCCTGAGCGCCGAGAAGATCGATCGCGCCTTCATCATCCTCCACGGTCGTGGCGGTGAGGACGGCAGCATGCAGGGCCTGCTGGAAGTGGCGGGCATTCCCTACACCGGCAGCGGCGTGCTGGCATCGGCCCTGGCCATGGACAAGCTGCGCACCAAGCGCGTGTGGCTGAGTCTGGGCCTGCCGACTCCGGCCTACGCCGTGCTGGCCAGCGAAGCGGACTGCCGCAAGGCCGCCGCCGAGCTGGGCTTCCCGCTGATCGTCAAGCCGGCCCATGAAGGCTCCAGCATCGGCATGGCCAAGGTGGATAGCGTGGACGCGCTGATCGCCGCCTGGCGCAGTGCCGCCGAATACGATTCGCAGGTGCTCGTGGAGCAGTGGATCAGTGGTCCCGAGTTCACCGTGGCCATGCTCCGCGGGCAGGTCCTGCCGGCGATCCGCCTGGGCACGCCGCACAGCTTCTACGACTACGACGCCAAGTACCTGGCCAGCGATACCCAGTATCAGATCCCCTGCGGGCTCAGCGCCGACAAGGAGCGCGAGCTGCAGGAACTGACCGCGCGCGCCTGCGAGGCCCTGGGCATCCAGGGCTGGGGCCGCACGGACGTCATGCAGGACGCCGAAGGGCGTTTCTGGCTGCTCGAAGTCAACACCGCACCGGGCATGACCGACCACAGCCTGGTGCCCATGGCCGCGCGCGCGGCCGGCCTGGATTTCCAGCAGCTGGTGCTGGCGATCCTCGCCGACAGCGTCGAGGCAAGGGGGTAAGACCATGAACGGCGCCATGCTTCGTCACTCGCAACCGGGTATCGGCCGCGCTCCGGCGCGCAAGCCGGTGCCGCGTGGCGCCAGCCGTCTGGTGGCCAAGGAGCCGCTGAGCGTCCGTCTGCCAAAGCCGAACTTCTCCTTCATGCGCCTGCTGCTCTGGCCGGTGCTGTTGGCGGTGCTGGGCTTTGGCGCCTATCAGGGCGCTCAGTACGTGCTGCCTTATGCCGATCGTCCGATTAGCAAGATCAATGTCGAGGGCGATCTCAGCTACATCAGCCAGCAGGCGGTGCAGCAGCGTATCTCGCCCTTCGTCTCGGCGAGCTTCTTCACCATCGATCTGGTCGGCATGCGCCAGGAACTGGAACAGATGCCCTGGATCGCCCATGCCGAAGTACGCCGGGTCTGGCCGGACCAGGTGGTGATCCACCTGGAAGAGCAACTGCCGGTGGCGCGTTGGGGCGACGAGGCGCTGCTGAACAACCAGGGGCAGGCCTTCGCGCCGCACGAGGTGTCGCACTACGAGCATCTGCCACGGCTGTCCGGTCCGCAGTTCGCTCAGCAGAAGGTGATGCAGCAATACCAGATTCTCAGTCAGATGCTGCGCCCGCTGGGCTTCACCATCGCCAGCCTGGAGATGAGTTCGCGCGGCGCCTGGACCCTGAATACCGCCCAGGGCGTGGAGATCGTCCTGGGCCGCGACCATGCGGTCGAGCAGATTCGCCGTCTCGTGACCATTTATGAGAAGGCACTGAAGGATCAGATATCGAAAATCGCGCGCATCGACATGCGCTACCCCAACGGCCTGGCCGTGGCGTGGCGTGATCCGCTGCCGCAAACGGACGTGGCCCAGGCCACGCCCGCGCAGTGATTTGAGGAGACAGCAATAACCATGGCAAGCGTGCAGAGCGGCAAGATGGTCGTCGGCCTGGACATCGGCACCTCCAAGGTGGTGGCGCTGGTGGGCGAGGTAGCGGCCGACGGCAAGCTGGAGATCGTCGGTATCGGGACTCACCCCTCGCGCGGCCTGAAGAAGGGCGTGGTGGTGAACATCGAGTCCACCGTGCAATCGATTCAGCGCGCCATCGATGAAGCCCAGCAGATGGCCGGCTGCCGAATTCACTCGGCATTCGTCGGCATCGCCGGCAACCACATCCGCAGCCTGAACTCCCACGGCATCGTGGCGATCCGCGACCGCGAGGTCAGCCCGGCGGACATCGACCGAGTGCTGGACGCGGCCCAGGCTGTGGCCATTCCGGCCGACCAACGGGTCCTGCACACACTGGCGCAGGACTACGTGATCGATAACCAGGAAGGCGTTCGCGAGCCCCTGGGCATGTCCGGCGTACGCCTGGAAGCCAAGGTGCACGTGGTGACCTGCGCAGTGAACGCCGCGCAGAACATCGAGAAGTGCGTGCGCCGCTGCGGCCTGGAAGTCGACGACATCATTCTCGAGCAACTGGCGTCGGCCTATTCGGTCATCACCGAAGATGAAAAAGAGCTGGGCGTGTGCCTGGTGGACATCGGCGGCGGCACCACGGACATCGCCATCTTCACCGAAGGGGCGATTCGCCACACCGCAGTGATCCCGATCGCTGGCGACCAGGTCACAAACGACATCGCCATGGCCCTGCGCACGCCGACTCAGTATGCCGAAGAGATCAAGATTCGATATGCTTGTGCCCTAGCCAAACTGGCCGGTGCTGGCGAAACCATCAAGGTGCCCAGCGTCGGGGACCGGCCACCGCGGGAGTTGTCGCGTCAGGCCCTGGCCGAGGTTGTCGAGCCGCGTTACGACGAGCTCTTCACCCTGGTCCAGGCCGAACTGCGCCGCAGCGGCTACGAAGACCTGATTCCTGCAGGAATCGTCCTGACCGGGGGCACTTCCAAGATGGAAGGCGCCGTCGAGCTGGCCGAAGAGATCTTTCACATGCCGGTGCGCCTGGGTGTGCCGCACGGAGTCAAAGGACTGACTGACGTCGTGCGCAATCCTATCTATTCAACAGGCGTGGGTTTGCTCATGTACGGACTGCAAAAACAGTCCGACGGGCCGTCCGCGTCTGGCAGCAGCTATAGCAGCGATGAACCCAAGACACCTGTGCTGGAACGGCTGAAACGCTGGGTCCAGGGCAACTTCTGAGTTACCACCGCGGTACCCGTAGGCGACAAAACTAGAAAGGAAGGAGAGGGGAAAATGTTCGAACTCGTCGATAACGTCCCACAAACAGCAGTTATCAAAGTCATCGGTGTCGGTGGTGGCGGTGGCAACGCCGTGAACCACATGGCCAAGAACAACGTCGATGGCGTCGAATTCATCTGCGCCAACACTGACGCCCAGGCGCTGAAGAACATCGCGGCGCGCACCGTGCTGCAACTCGGCCCGGGTGTGACCAAGGGCCTGGGCGCTGGCGCCAACCCTGAAGTGGGCCGTCAGGCCGCACTGGAAGACCGTGATCGCATCGCCGAAGTACTGGAAGGCGCCGATATGGTCTTCATCACCACCGGCATGGGTGGCGGCACCGGTACCGGCGCTGCACCGATCATTGCCGAAGTCGCCAAGGAAATGGGCATCCTGACCGTCGCCGTGGTCACTCGTCCGTTCCCCTTCGAGGGCCGCAAGCGCATGCAGATCGCCGATGAAGGCATCCGCTCGCTGGCGGAAAGCGTCGACTCGCTGATCACCATCCCCAACGAGAAGCTGCTGACCATCCTCGGCAAGGACGCCAGCCTGCTCGCCGCCTTCGCCAAGGCCGACGACGTGCTGGCCGGCGCCGTGCGCGGCATTTCCGACATCATCAAGCGCCCGGGCATGATCAACGTCGACTTCGCCGACGTGAAGACCGTGATGAGCGAGATGGGCATGGCCATGATGGGTACCGGCTGCGCCAGCGGTCCGAACCGTGCCCGTGAGGCCACCGAAGCGGCGATCCGCAACCCGCTGCTGGAAGACGTCAACCTGCAGGGTGCCCGCGGCATTCTAGTGAACATCACCGCCGGTCCGGACCTGTCCCTGGGCGAGTACTCCGACGTCGGTAACATCATCGAGCAATTCGCCTCCGAGCACGCGACCGTCAAGGTCGGCACCGTGATCGATCCGGACATGCGCGATGAGCTGCACGTCACCGTGGTCGCCACTGGTCTGGGCGCGCGCCTGGAGAAGCCGGTCAAGGTCGTCGACAACACTGTGCAGACCACCCAGAGCGCCAGCAGCCAGGCTCCGGTACAGCGTGAGCAGCAGTCGGTGAACTACCGCGATCTGGATCGTCCGACCGTCATGCGCAACCAGAGCCACGGCGGCGCTGCCACCGCGGCCAAGCTGAACCCGCACGACGATCTGGATTACCTGGATATCCCGGCGTTCCTGCGTCGCCAGGCTGATTGAGTCTATTTATCAGGAGTATGGATGTGATTGGTGTTCAGCAAAGGGCGGTTCTGCTATTATCGCCGCCCATTGTTGAAAACAGTTCGCAACTTGCGCGAAAGCGGCCAAAGCCATGATCAGACAACGCACCTTGAAGAACATCATCCGGGCCACCGGTGTCGGCTTGCACTCGGGGGAGAAGGTTTACCTCACCCTGAAACCGGCTCCGGTGGACACTGGCATCGTGTTCTGCAGAATCGACCTGGACCCTGTGGTGGAAATCCCCGCGCGGGCCTCTAACGTCGGTGAGACCACTATGTCGACCACCCTGGTGAAGGGTGACGTCAAAGTGGATACGGTGGAGCATCTGCTCTCGGCCATGGCTGGCCTGGGGATCGACAACGCCTATGTCGAACTGTCCGCGTCGGAAGTCCCGATCATGGACGGCAGCGCCGGACCTTTCGTGTTCCTGATTCAATCTGCCGGCCTGCAAGAGCAGGAGGCAGCGAAGAAGTTCATCCGTATCAAGCGCGAAGTGACCGTTGAAGAGGGCGACAAGAGCGCCACCTTCATTCCCTTCGACGGCTTCAAGGTGAGCTTCGAGATCGATTTCGATCACCCGGTCTTCCGTGGTCGCACCCAGAAGGCGACGGTGGATTTCTCCAGCACTTCCTTCGTCAAGGAAGTCAGCCGTGCGCGGACCTTCGGGTTCATGCGCGACATCGAGTTCCTGCGTTCGCAGAACCTGGCGCTCGGTGGCAGTGTGGAGAATGCCATCGTGGTCGACGAGTATCGCGTGCTCAACGAAGATGGCCTTCGTTACGAGGACGAGTTCGTCAAGCACAAGATCCTGGACGCCATTGGTGACCTGTACCTGCTCGGTAACAGCCTTATCGGCGAGTTCCGCGGCTTCAAATCGGGCCATGCACTGAACAACCGCCTGCTCCGCGCTCTGATCGCGGACAAAGAGGCATGGGAAGTCGTGACCTTCGAAGACGCGAGCACCGCGCCGATTTCCTATATGCGACCCGCTGCGGCCGTATAAGGGAAACCTCCTCCTTTCAAGCTTCATCTTCAAAGGCCACCTTCGGGTGGCCTTTTTTTATTCCCGTGTCCGGACGCCGGGCGTGCCGGCTTTGCCGGTCCGGGCGGTCGGTTCAGGTGGATGCATTGAGGGGGGGAGCGGGAGGATTAATCCGATTTCCGGCTACGGCTGGCCAAACGTTCGAGCGCGGCTTTCAACAGCGGGTTGCTGATGCCTTCCGCCGCTTCCTGAATGGTCTCGGCGGCCGCGCTGGACAGGCGCGTGTTGCGCTCAGGGGGGCGGCGTTCCACCTGAGGCTGGACCTTGAAATGTATGCGTTCCAGCCCGGCGAATTCGTCGAACGCCTGGAGTTGTCGCAGCAAGCGCCGCTGCTGATAACGCAGGCGAGTGGCCCAGTGGGCGTCGTTGACCACGAGCAGCAGGCTGCCGGCGCGCCAGGAGGCGACCCGGCAGTGCGGGCGGGCGGCGGGTTGCAATTGGCTGTCCAGTAGTTGCTGCAACTGCCCCAGGCGCTGGGCTTCCTGGAACAGCGTCTGCAGGGGCTTGGCCTCGCGCAGCAGCTTCTGGGTGGCCTGGGCGGGCAGCGGGCGGAACGCCATGGTGTTTATCCCGGAATGATGAGTGCCGATGTTAGCAGAATGCTGCCGGCAGGACGCTGCAGGATGACGCTTGCCACTGACAGGCTTGAAGTTTTTTCCCGCACCACCATATACAGGTAGCGGACTGCCAGTCCTCCCGAGTCCCTGAATGGCAAGCGGGGCGGAGCGAAGTTCCCGGATATGACTTCGGCACTTCTTTCGTCCACATTTCCGAGTAGAATGCCCCCTTTGCCGCCGTTACACATAGCGCGGCCAGCCAGTCGGGCAGCCCTCCAATCCCCAAGTTCGGATGACCCAGTCGATATGTTTGCGCCTTTGTTGAAAAAACTCTTTGGAAGCAAGAACGAGCGTGAAGTGAAGCGCATGGCCAAGCAGGTCCAGGCTATCAATGCGCTCGAGCCACAAATGGTGGCGCTTTCCGATGAGCAACTGAAGGCCAAGACCGAGGAGTTCAAGGCTCGCCTGGCCAAGGGAGAGAGTCTCGACCAGATTCTTCCCGAGGCCTTCGCCGTCGCGCGTGAGGCGGGCAAGCGGGTCATGGGCATGCGCCACTTCGACGTACAGCTGATTGGCGGTATGACCCTGCACGAGGGCAAGATCGCCGAGATGCGTACCGGTGAGGGCAAGACCCTGGTGGGTACCCTGGCCGTCTATTTGAACGCCTTGTCCGGCAAGGGCGTGCACGTGGTCACGGTGAACGACTACCTGGCCCGCCGCGACGCCAACTGGATGCGTCCGCTGTATGAGTTCCTCGGCCTTTCCGTCGGCGTGGTCACTCCGTTCCAGCCGCCGGAAGAGAAGCGTGCCGCCTACGCCGCCGACATCACCTACGGCACCAACAACGAATTCGGTTTCGACTACCTGCGCGACAACATGGCCTTCAGCATGGAGGACAAGTTCCAGCGTGAGCTGAACTTCGCCGTGGTCGACGAAGTGGACTCCATCCTCATCGACGAGGCGCGGACGCCGCTGATCATTTCCGGCCAGGCCGAAGACAGCTCCGAGCTGTACATCAAGATCAACAAGCTGATCCCGCGCCTGAAACGCCATATCGAGGAAGTCGAAGGCCAGGTGACCCAGCAGGGCCACTACAGCATCGACGAGAAGACCCGTCAGGTGGAACTCAACGAGCAGGGCCACCAGTACGTCGAGGAGCTGCTGAGCCAGGCCGGCCTGCTCGGCGAGGGCGAAAGCCTGTATTCGGCGCACAACCTCAGTCTGCTGACCCACGTCTACGCAGCCCTGCGCGCCCACACGCTGTTCCACCGCAACGTCGAGTACATCGTCCAGGGCGATCAGGTCATGCTGATCGACGAGCATACCGGCCGTACCATGCCGGGCCGTCGACTCTCCGAGGGCCTGCACCAGGCCATCGAGGCAAAGGAAAACCTGCCGATCCAGGCGGAAAGCCAGACCCTGGCCTCGACCACCTTCCAGAACTACTTCCGTCTCTACAACAAGCTGTCCGGCATGACCGGTACCGCCGATACCGAGGCTTTCGAGTTCCGCCAGATCTACGGTCTCGACGTCGTGGTGATTCCGACTCACCGCGAGATCGCCCGGAAGGACTTCAATGACCTGGTCTACCTGACCCAGGAAGAGAAGTACGCGGCCATCATCACCGACATCCAGCAGAGCCAGGCGCTGGGCCGTCCGATCCTGGTCGGTACCGCCTCGATCGAGACCTCCGAATACGTCTCGCAATTGCTGCAGCAGGCCGGCATCGAGCACAAGGTGCTCAACGCCAAGTACCACGAGAAGGAAGCCGAGATCATCGCCCAGGCCGGTGCGCCGGGCGCCGTGACCATCGCCACCAACATGGCCGGCCGTGGTACCGACATCCTCCTGGGCGGCAACTGGGAAGCCGAGATCGCTCGCCTGGAGAACCCCTCCGACGAGCAGATCGCGCAGATCAAGGCCGATTGGCAGAAGCGTCACCAGCAGGTGATCGAGGCGGGCGGTCTGCATGTGATCGCTTCCGAACGTCACGAGTCGCGCCGTATCGACAACCAGTTGCGGGGCCGTGCCGGCCGCCAGGGCGACCCGGGCTCCAGCCGCTTCTACCTGTCGCTGGAAGACAACCTGATGCGCATCTTCGCCTCCGACCGGGTGAAGAACTTCATGAAAGCCCTGGGCATGCAGCCGGGCGAGGCGATCGAGCACCGCATGGTGAGCAACGCCATCGAGAAGGCGCAGCGCAAGGTCGAAGGCCGTAACTTCGACATCCGCAAGCAATTGCTCGAATACGACGACGTGGCCAACGAGCAGCGCAAGGTGATCTACCACATGCGCAACAGCCTGCTGGCGGCGGACAATATCGGCGACACCATCGCCGAGTTCCGCGAGGAAGTGCTCAGCGCCACCATCAGCCAGCACATTCCGCCGCAGTCGCTGCCGGAGCAGTGGGATATCGCCGGCCTGGAAGCCGCGCTGTACAGCGATTTCGCCCTGAAGCTGCCGGTTCAGCAGTGGCTCGACGAGGACGAGAAACTCTACGAAGAGACCCTGCGCGAGAAGATCCTCGCCGAACTGGTCGCCGCCTACCACGAGAAGGAAGACATGGCCGGTGTCGAGGCCCTGCGCACCTTCGAGAAGCAGATGCTGCTGCGGGTGCTGGACGACCTGTGGAAAGACCACCTGTCGACCATGGACCACCTGCGCCACGGCATCCACCTGCGCGGTTACGCGCAGAAGAACCCGAAGCAGGAGTACAAGCGCGAATCCTTCGCCCTGTTCCAGGAGCTGCTGGACTCCATCAAGCGCGACACCATCCGCGTGCTGTCCTTCGTCCAGGTACGCCGCGAGGACCCGGCCGAAGAAGAGGCGCGCCTGCGCCGCGAAGCCGAGGAGATGGCCAAGCGCATGCAGTTCCAGCACGCCGATGCGCCGTCCATCGAGCAGGCCGTCGCGGCGGCCGAGGAAGAGCCGCAGGACGAGCAGGAATCCGCCCAGGTCGTGCCGCTGGAGCCTGTACGCAGCGAGCCGAAGATCGGCCGCAACGAGCCGTGCCCCTGCGGTTCCGGCAAGAAATACAAGCATTGCCACGGGCAGGTGAACTGATTACCTGTCCCTGATACCGACGCCGCGACCGGCCCAGCCGCTCGCGGCGTTTTACTCATACGATCCCCCCTGTCTGTAAGGAGCACGTCCCATGGCTGTCGGTCTCGGCCCGATCCCCACCCTGCACCCGGTTCCCGGTTTCGAACTCGGTATCGCTTCCGCCGGCATCAAGCGCCCCGGTCGCAAGGACGTTGTGGTGATGCGATGCGCCGAAGGCTCCACGGTCGCCGGGGTGTTCACCACCAACGCCTTCTGTGCGGCGCCGGTGCTGCTGTGCAAGAAACGCTTCCTTGGCCCGATCCGTTACCTGGTCACCAACACCGGCAATGCCAACGCCGGCACCGGCGAGCCGGGTCTGGTCGCCGCCTCGGCGGTCTGCGCCAAGCTGGCGGAGCTGGCCGGAGTCGATGAGAGCGCGGTGCTGCCGTATTCCACCGGGGTGATCGGCGAGCCGCTGCCGGTGGCCAAGATCGAGGCCGCGCTGCCGGCCGCGCTGGCCAACCTCGGTGCGGACAACTGGGCCGAGGCCGCCGCCGGCATCATGACCACCGATACCCAGCCCAAGGGTGCCAGCCGCCAGTTCGTACAGGATGGCGTGACCATCACCGTCACCGGCATCAGCAAGGGCGCCGGCATGATCAAGCCGAACATGGCGACCATGCTCGGCTACATCGCCACTGACGCCAAGGTCGCCCAGGGCGTGCTGCAGGACCTGCTGCGCGATGCGGCGAACAAGTCGTTCAACCGCATCACCATCGATGGCGATACGTCGACCAACGACAGCTGCACTCTGATTGCCACCGGCCAGGCCGCGTTGCCGGAAATCACCCAGGCCAGCGGTCCGCTGTTCAGCGCGCTCAAGCAAGCGGTCCTGGAAGTGTCCATGGAACTGGCCCAGGCCATCGTCCGCGACGGCGAAGGCGCCACCAAGTTCGTTACCGTGCGGGTCAACGGCGGCGCGACCCACCAGGAGTGCCTGGATGTCGGCTATGCCGTGGCTCACTCGCCGCTGATCAAGACTGCGCTGTTCGCGTCCGACCCCAACTGGGGCCGCATCCTCGCCGCCGTCGGCTATGCCGGCGTGCCCAACCTGGATGTGAGCAAGATCGACGTGTTCCTCGACGAGGTGTGCATCGCCAGCCGTGGCTGCCGCGCCGCCAGCTACACCGAGGACCAGGGCGCGCGGGTCATGGCCCAGGCCGAGATCACCATCCGTATCGAGCTGGGCCGCGGCGATTGCAGCGAGACCATCTGGACCACCGACCTCTCCCACGAGTACGTCAAGATCAACGCTGAATACCGCACCTGATCGAGACTGTCGCGTTCATCGACGGCCTCGCCGGAATCGGCGAGGGCCGCCGAGATACCACGGATTCCCGGTTTTCATCCCTGCATGAAAACCGGGAATTTGTTTTACCGCCGCCGAGCCCGTATGGTCGCCTGATTCCCTTTGTTCGAGCGGATGAGGAGCGGCACAGATGTCCCTGACCCTGGTAATTGGCAGCAAGAACACCTCTTCCTGGTCGCTGCGTGGCTGGCTGGCCATGTGTCTCAGCGGCGCTGAATTCGAAGAAATCCTGATCCCCCTCGGCGGTGCCGATACCGCGCGGCGGATTCGCGAGCACTCGCCCAGCGGCAAGGTGCCGTTGCTCAAGTGCGAGGACGGGCCGATCTGGGATTCCCTGGCCATTGCCGAATACCTTGCCGAGCAGTTCCCCGAAGCCTATATGTGGCCGCGTGGCGAAGCGGCGAGGGCGCTGGCTCGTTCGGTCTGCGCGGAGATGCACAGCGGCTTCGCCGCATTGCGCGCGAACATGCCCATGGACTTGCAGCGCCAGCAGCCACTGGCCCGGGTGCCGGCCGAGGTCGAGGCGGACATCGCCCGCATCGTCGAGCTGTGGACACTCTGCCGCCAGCGTTTCGGTCAGGACGGCCCGTTCCTGTTCGGCCACGCGAGCATCGCCGACGCCTTCTATGCGCCGGTCGCCACGCGATTCCGTAGCTATGCGGTGGAGCTGCCTCCCCTGGCCAAGGCCTATGTCGACACCATCTACCAGTGGCATTTGTTCCAGCCCTGGCTGCAGGCCGCCCGCGCGGAAAAGGCCTGAGCCGGGCCTGCCGGATAAACCAAGGTCGCGAGTCAGATGGCGATGCAGGGCGTAAACTTCGCCTCCTGACGGCACCCAGCCGTGAACCGCAATCGCCTGCCCGGTAGTCGCCTGGACTGCCGGGGTGCAAGAGGAGCTTCAGCTGTGAAACGAGTACATGTCGCCGCCGCCGTGATCCGTGGCGCCGATGGCCGGGTACTGATCGCCCGCCGCCCGGACGACAAGCACCAGGGAGGGCTCTGGGAGTTTCCCGGTGGCAAGGTGGAGGAGGGCGAGCCGGTGCAGGTGGCGCTGGCCCGTGAACTGGAAGAGGAGCTTGGCATCCGTGTCGAGCGGGCGCGGCCGTTGATCCGCGTGGCCCACGATTATCCGGACAAGCAGGTGCTGCTGGATGTCTGGGAGGTCTCCGCGTTCTCCGGCGAGCCGCATGGCGCCGAAGGCCAGCCGCTGGCCTGGGTCGCCCCGCGCGATCTGCCCGACTATGAGTTTCCCGCCGCCAATGCGCCCATCGTGCATGCCGCGCGCTTGCCCGAGCGCTACCTGATCACCCCGGAGGGCCTGGAGCCGCAGGCGCTGTTGCAGGGAATCCGCGCCGCGGTGGGCGCCGGCATTCGCATGATCCAGCTGCGCGCGCCGAACATGTTCAGCCCGGAATACCGCGATATGGCGGTGGACGCCGTGGGCCTGTGCGCCGGCAAGGCGCAGTTGATGCTCAAGGGACCGCTGGAGTGGCTGGGCGACTTCCCGTCGGCTGGCTGGCACCTGACGGCCGCGCAGTTGCGCAAATACGCCGCCAACGGCCGCCCGTTCCCCAGCGAGCGCCTGCTGGCGGCGTCTTGCCACAGCGCCGAGGAATTGGCCCTGGCCAGCGCCATGGGGGTGGATTTCGTCACCCTGTCGCCGGTCCTGCCGACCGAGAGTCATCCCGGTGAGGCGGCCCTCGGTTGGGCGGCGGCCGAGCAGATGATCGCCGCTTTCAACCAGCCGGTGTTCCTGCTCGGCGGCCTCGGGCCGCAGGATGTCGAGCGCGCCTGGCAGATCGGTGCCCAGGGCGTGGCCGGGATTCGTGCGTTCTGGCCGGCGTTGGAAGGTTAGTGCCGATCCGCAGTCCGCGATCGCCCCGATCGCGGATGTCCCCCGCTAGCGCAGGCGTGGGCTAGCGAGGATTCGCGCGCATGGGCCGGACGCCCACGCCGCGCTTGTGCCGGGGCCGGCCATCAGGTCGGCTTTGCCGCCGCCTTCCACAGGACTTCCTTGACCCCCTGGCGCTTGGCGGCGATGCGCGCGGCGACGAACAGCAGGTCGGAAAGACGGTTCAGGTAGCGCATTGCGCTGCCGCCCAGCGGTTCGACGTCATTCAATTGCTGGCAGCGACGTTCCGCCTTGCGTGCCAGGCTGCGGCACACGTGAACCTGCGCGACCAACCGGGAGCCGCCGGGAAGGATGAACTCCTTTAGCGGTTCCAGCTCGTCGTTCCAGGCATCGATGGCCTGTTCCAGGCGCTCCACCTCGGCATCGTCAAGGGCGCGGTACTCCGGCATCGCCAGTTCGCCACCGAGGTCGAACAGGCGGTGCTGGATCGGCGTCAGTACCTGCAGCAACTGATCCAGCGCCGCCGTTCGCGCCTCCTGCAGATCCGCCAGCAGCAGGCCAAGCTGGCTGTTCAATTCGTCGACGCAGCCGATGGCTTCGATGCGGGGATGGTGCTTGGACACCCGCCGACCGTCGGCCAGGCCGGTCTCACCGGCGTCGCCGGTGCGCGTGTAGATCTTCGAAAGCCGATAGCCCATGGCTCATAGCTCCTTGTCCATTGGCGCCGGTGGCTGCGCTGGCAGCGGTTGCAGCTCGTCGCCGAGCGGCAGGCGCAGGGTGAAGCAGGTGCCTTGGCCGAGTTCAGACTGCACCTCCATCTGCCCCTTGTGGTTGTTGGTGATGATGAAATACGAGACGGACAGCCCCAGGCCGGTGCCCTGGCCGACTTCCTTGGTGGTGAAGAAGGGCTCGAAGATGCGTTTGCGCACGTTTTCCGGCATGCCGCTGCCGTTGTCCTCCACCTGGATTTCCGCCCAGGGCGGATTGAGGCGGGTGCGCAGGATGATGCGGCCCTGTTCGCCTTCCTCTTCGTCGTCGCGCTGGTGAATGGCCTGGGCGGCGTTCTTCAGCAGGTTGAGCAGGACCTGTTCGACCTCGTTGGCGATCACCGGAACCGGGCCCAGGTTGGGGTCGAACTCCTGGATGATCTGCAGCGACTTGAAGTCGAAACCGCCGGTGAGGTCGAAGTCATTGCCGGCGATCTCCACGGCCTGTTCGAGCAGCGCCGGTAGCTCGCAGAGTGCCATCTGCCGATGGCTGCGGCGGCTGAAGGAGAGCATGTGGGTGACGATCTTGGCGGCGCGCGAGCCGGCGTACTGGATGCCATCCATCAGCTTGGGGATTTCCCGTGCGTCCAGGTAGTGGTTGAGGTCATCCAGGCTGATACCGACCTCGGCGGCGGTTTCCAGGTTCTTCGGCAGCTCGGGCGAGAGGCGCCGGCGAATGTTCTGCACGTTGTGCAGGATGGCGCCCAGCGGGTTGTTGATCTCATGCGCCATGCCCGCGGCCAGGCCGCCCACCGAGAGCATCTTTTCCGACTGCACCATCAGTTCTTCCATGCCCAGGCGGTCGGTGATGTCGTCGATACGGATCACCGCGCCGCGCCCGGTGCCGCCCATCAGCGGGTAGAAGGTCAGCGCGTAGTGGCGTGGCGAATCGGTCAGCGCCCAGGTCACCCGCTCGACCCGCTCCACCTTGTGCTGCTCGGCGGCGCGGGTCAGTTGCAGGAGATAGGGCTTGAGCGAGGGGAAGGCGAGGAATACCGGCTGGTTCACCGCGTCGTCCAGGCTGGTGCCGGAGAGCTGGCTGGCCTCCTGGTTCCACTGGGTAACGTAGAGCTGTTCGTCCACCGCGATCAGCGCCGAGGGCATCGAGTCGATGATGCTGTTGAGGTAGTTCTGGAAGCCGGTGAGCTTCTTCTCGATCTTGCTGCGCACCTGGACTTCCAGCTCCAGTTTGCGGTTCGAGCGCCGGGTTTCCTCGGCCAGCCCCTGGGCCTGCTCGACGGCTTCCTGGGCATCGTCACGGGCCCGCTTGAGCTGCTGTTCGCGCGCCTCGATGCGCGTCAGCATGGTGTTGAAGGCATCGGAGAGGCGACCGATCTCGTCGGCATTGCCGCGTTCGGCGCGCAGCGAGTAGTTCTCCTCGCGGGTGACCTGGCGTGACAGCTCTTCCAGGTTGCGGATCGGCCGGGTGATCAGACGGCGGATCTGTTGGGCGATGAGCAGCCAGAGCAGCACGCTGACCGCCAGGATCACCAGGCTGGCGCTGAGGGTGCCGGTGTAGAAGGCGCCGGGCAGTTCGCTGCTGGCGACCAGCAGCAGGTAGCCGCTGCGCCCGCCGGGCTGGGGCAATTCGAAGAGGGCGTTGAGGCGGTATTCGTGCTCCCGCCAGCGCTCCAACTGCTCCAGGTGGGTCGGCAGCGACATGGCGCTTTCACGCGGAACCTGGGCGATGCGCGTACCGTTGCTGTCGTAGAGCGCGGCGGCGCGCAACGGCTGGTAGTCCTCGAGCTGTTCGAGCAGGGCGCTGGCCTGTTCCGGCGAACTCAGCGCCGGCTCGCTCAAGGCCGGGTTGGCGATCAGTCGGCCGATGGTCTGCAGCGCCTGCGGCGCCACGCTGTCCTGGGAAATCCAGTAGGCGGCGCTGATGAAGGCCAGGTTGGCCACCAGCAGCACCGTGGCCAGCAGGACCAGCAGGGCAGCGAGGATTTTCTGCCCGACCGGCAGGTTTTCCAGGCGCTGGCGCAGGTTGATGAAAGACGGCATAGACGGATCGATGTGCGAAAGCAGGGCGGGCAGGTTAGCCCGCCGCTCAGGCCTCCGGCAATCCGCGCTGGCGCAACAGGCCGCGCAGGCGTTCGTGCAGGGCGTTCAGGCGCGGCAAGCCGAGGCCGAGGCGCCGGCCTTCGGCACAGGCGTGGCCGAGCAGGTAGGCGATTTCCGTGCGCCGCCCGTGCGCGACATCCTGGTACATCGACGAGTAGTTCTTCGCGGTGGCGGCGATGACCCGTTCCACCTCGCTTTGCAGTTCGCGGGCGGCGTCGGTGTGGCCGCGAGCGTGGAGCAACTGGCCGAGTTCGTCGCAGAGGCCGGCGACTTCCTCGGCATGTCCGGCGAGTTCGCCATTGCGGCATTGATAGAGCACGGTCAGCGGGTTGATCGCGCAGTTCAATCCGAGCTTGCGCCATAGGCGTTCGAGGATATCGTCGCTCCAGTCCAGCGGAATCCCGGCATCGTTCAGGGTCGCCAGCCAGGCGGGTGCGGGTCCCTGGCGCTCGTCGCCGATCCAGGTGTGCCCGCGACCGGCGAAGACCACGCGGAAATCGCCGTCGCGGAATGCACCTTCGGTGCTCGATGCGTACAGGCAGCGCGCGCGCGGCAGGTGCGCGGCGACCGCCTGCTGACTGCCCAGGCCATTCTGCAGCAGGATGATTTCGGCGCCGGGGAGCAGGCGGGCGGCCACGCTGGCGGCGGCTTCTTCGGCGTCATAGGCCTTGCATGCCAGGAGCAGGCGCTGGATAGGCGCGCCAGCGTGGCCGACAGTTTCCGCGACAAGCGGGTAGAGGCTGTCCCGGCCGTCCTCGCTGAGCGTGATGCCGCCGCGCTCGCGATAGGCGTTGAGGCGCTGGCGATCACGCAGCAAGAGTTGCACCGGCTGGCCCGCGCGGGCCAGGCGGGTGGCCCAGAGGCAGCCGAGGCTGCCGGCGCCGAGGATGTACCAGGTCATGGCTGAAGACTTCGCTGAAGGTGGGCTTACCGCGAAGTCTAGCGCACCCCGGTCAGGCGACTGGCATTGATCCGCCCGCTGGCGTAGGCGTCCGGCAACAGCAAGGCTGCCTGGGCCAGCACCTCGTCGACCTGCAGCGGCAGCGAATGGCTGTCGAGGCCGACCAGGCCGATCCCCGCCTTGAGGGTGATGAAGCCTTCGCTGGTCTTGAAGGCCTTGAGATTGAGCCCTTCGTGCAGGCGCCGGAAGCTGCTTGGCGAGCACTCCTGGAGGTCGCTGAGCAGGGTGATGAGGCCGAAGTGCTGGTCGTCGATGCGCGCCAGTACGTCGAGTGGGCGCACCAGTTGCTGCAAGCGCCGGCCGATGCCGTGCAGCAATTCCTGCTGCAGGACCGGAATGCGCTGCCGGTGGGGGTCGAGCAACTCGGGGATGCCGATCAGCAGATAGCACACCGCACCGCCTCGCGACTCCACCTGGCGGATGCTGTCACCCAGCTTCTGCCGCAGGTAGCGCAGGTTGCCCAGGCCGGTGGCGCTGTCCACCAGGTTGCGTTCTTCCAGGCTGGTGATGTTCTGGGTGAGCAGGCGATTCTCGACCAGCAGCCGTTGCAGGGTGTTGCACAGGCGATCGGCGGCCAGCACCCGTGGCACCAATTGCTCGTTCATGGTCGCTTTGCTGACGAAGTCATCGACACCGCGGTCGAAGGCTTCGGCGAGGACGTTGTCGCCTTCCTTGCCGGTGAGCAGGATGACGTAGGTGTAGTGGTCGCCGCTCTCGTCGAGCTGACGCACCCGTGCCGTCAGTTCCAGGCCGTCCATCTCGGGCATCAACCAATCGGCGAGGAGCACGCTCACCGGTTCCGCTTCGAGCAATTGCAGGGCTTCGCTGGCGCTGCTGGCGAAGCGCACGTTCTGGTAGCCGGCCTGGCTCAGGGCGCGACCGATCATGGCGCTGGAGAATTTCGCGTCATCGACCACCAGGATGCTCAGATGGTTGGTTGGCATGGGGCAGGGTGCTCGGAAGGGGAGGAAGTGACGCCGGTTCTTGGCCGGGCGCGTGTTTGTAGCTCAGTTATAATGAGCGCGCATTTTTACCGTCAAGCCAGGCGCGCTCCCGACTGTGAACCCGGTCGCGCCGTCCATCAGGAGAGATGACATGCCCTCGTTCGACGTGGTGTCCGAACTGGACAAACACGAATTGACCAACGCCCTGGACAACGCTGCCAAGGAACTCGACCGCCGCTTCGACCTCAAGGGCAAGTGCAGCTTCGAGCCCAAGGACAAGTCGGTCACCCTGACTGCCGAAGCCGAATTCATGCTGGAACAGATGCTCGACATCCTGCGCGGCAGCCTGATCAAGCGCAAGATCGACAGCCAGTGCATGGAGATCAAGGATGCCTACGCCTCGGGCAAGGTGGTCAAGCAGGAAGTGAACTTCCGCGAAGGCATCGACAAGGAACTGGCGAAGAAAATCGTCGGCCTGATCAAGGACCGCAAGATGAAGGTCCAGGCCGCCATCCAGGGCGAGCAGGTGCGGGTCACCGGCAAGAAGCGCGACGATCTGCAGGAGGCCATCGCCTTGCTGCGTGGCGAGTCGCTGGGCATGCCGCTGCAATTCAACAACTTCCGCGACTGAGTCGAACGTGGAACCTCATCGGCCGGCCGACGTCGCAGTAGTGAGTCGCCCGGCGACTGTTCACCGCCATGGTTCGCCATGGCGGTTGCGTTTCTGCAATGGCAAATCAAGGGGGACATGATCCATGGATATGAATTACGACCAGATCGTGAAGAGCGCGGAAGCCTGGACGCCAGTGGTACTGAGCTACCTGGGCAACATCGTGCTGGCGCTGCTCACGCTTCTCGTCGGTTGGTGGCTGATCAATACCCTGACTCGCCGGGTGGGCGGTGTGCTCTCCAACCGGCATGTGGACAAGACGCTGCAGAGCTTCGTCGGCAGCCTGGTGAACATCGCCCTCAAGGGCATGCTGGTGATCAGCGTGGCCTCGATGATCGGCATCCAGACCACCAGCTTCGTCGCCGCCATCGGTGCCGCCGGCCTGGCCATCGGCCTGGCGCTGCAGGGCAGCCTGTCGAACTTCGCCGGCGGCGTGCTGATCCTGCTGTTCCGTCCGTTCAAGGTCGGCGACTGGATCGAGGCACAAGGCGTGGCAGGCACCGTGGACAGCATCCTGATCTTCCACACGGTGTTGCGTACCGGTGACAACAAGCGGGTGGTCGTGCCCAACGGCAGCCTTTCCAACGGCACCATCACCAACTGCTCCAGCGAACCGATGCGCAAGGTGGTCTTCGATGTCGGCGTCGACTACGAGGCCGACCTGCAGCAGGCCCGCGATGTGCTGCTGGCGCTGGCCGCGGACCCGCGCGTGATGCACGATCCGGCGCCGGTGGCGGTGGTCAGCAAACTGGGCGAAAGCGCGATTACCCTGTCCCTGCGGGTCTGGGTGAAGAACGCCGACTACTGGGACGTGCTCTTCCTGTTCAACGAGAAGGCGCGCGATGCCCTGGCCCAGCGTGGCATCGGCATTCCCTTCCCGCAGCGGGTGGTGAAAGTGGTCAAGGGCGAACTGGTCGAAGCGGACTGAATCGACTCGCCCAGACAAAGGCCGGCGCAAAGCCGGCCTTTTTGCATCGGCCTTGCGCTCAGCTGCGCTCCGCGCTGCCCTGCACCGCCGGCACCTCGTCGGCAACCGTCGAGGCGCCGTTGGGCATGCCGTTGTTGCGGCGCAGCCAGAGCCAGCCGATCAGCAGCAAGGTGGGAATACCGAGGATGGCGGTAAAGAAGAAGAACTGCTCGTAGCCCATGCTCTCGACCATGCTGCCGGAGTAGCCGCCGATGAAGCGCGGCAGCAGCAGCATGGTGGAGCTGAGCATGGCGTACTGGGTGGCGGAGAACTTCAGGTTGGTCAGGCTCGACAGGTAGGCGACGAAGGCCGAGGCGGCCAGGCCGCCACTGAAATTGTCGAGCATGATGGTCAGCACGAACATGCTGACATGCGGCTCCAGCTCCTTGAGCAGGGTGAAGACGTCCTGCCCGGCGATGCTCGGATCACTGATCGGGCCCATGTGCGCGAGCATGGAGAACAGCAGGTTGGTCGCCGCCGAGGCCGCGCCACCGAGGAAGAGAATCGGCAGGATGCTGAAGCGGGCGATCAGCAAGCCTCCCGCGGCGGCACCGAGCAGCGTCATGATCACGCCGAACAGCTTGCTGACGGTGGCGATCACGTCCTTGGAGAAGCCCATGTCGATGTAGAACACCCCGGCCATCACGCCCATCACGGTGTCCGAAAGGCGATAGGTGGAGATCAGTCCCAGCAGCAGCAATGCCTGCCAGCGATAGCGCCGCACGAATTCGGTGATGGGCGTCAGCACCGGGGCCATGAGCAGGCGGCCCGGCGCGGAAACGCAACTCAGCGCGATCAGCAGGTAGAGGCTGCCCAGCCACAGTTTTCCGGCATGGAAGGAATTGGTCATGGCGGTGCCGGTGACCAGCAGGATGATCAGCACTATCACCGAAACCGCCTGGTGCACGAAGTCGAACTGCGGCACCCCCTTGCCGTGCACCGCCAGCAGCAGGGGTCGGCGGACCTTCGACAGCAGTTCGCGGACCGGACGGATTTGCTTGCGCCCGCGCGGGGTCAGGCACATGGCGATGAAGATGGCGTAAAGCGCCGCGCGCGGCCAGGCGGAGTTGGTCAGCGCGGTGAGCATGGCCGGCAGGGAGATCAGCAGCACCAGCAGTTGCAGCACCGAGAGCAACTGGTGATTGAAGGCGAAGGTCGAGCCGCCGATGGGCTGCGCTTGCACGTTCACCGGCGGCTCGCGCATCAGCAGGCTGGTGAGCAGGCCGGGCAGGATGAGCAGGGAGAAGAGTGCATAGGTCAGGCCCCAGGCGCTCTGGCTGTAGTGAATGGCACTGGAACCGAACCACTCGGCGAAGAACAGCGCACCCGCGCTGGCCAGCAGCACTGCCGCCCGGTAGCCGGTCATGTAGCAGGCGGCGAGGGCGGCCTGGCGCGTGTCCTCGGCGATTTCCAGGCGGTAGGCATCGATGGCGATGTCCTGGGTGGCCGAGGCGAAGGCCACCACCAGGGCCAGGCCGATCAGCCAGGGCAGGTGTTGCTGCGGGTTGCACAGGGCCATGCCGAGCAGGCCGATGGCGATCAGCGTCTGGGAGAAGACCAGCCAGGAGCGGCGGCGTCCCAGCTTGCCGATCAATGGCAGGCGCCATTGGTCGAGCATCGGCGACCAGACCCATTTGAAGGCATACACCAAGCCAAGCCAGCTGGCGAAACCAATGGTCTCGCGCGCCACGCCGGCCTCTCGCAGCCATACCGAGAGCGTGGTGAAAACCAGCATCGTCGGCAGTCCGGCAGCGAAGCCGAGCAGCAAAAGCGCGAGACTGGCGGGAGATTTGTAGGCAACCAACGCCTCTCGCCAGGAATGCTCTGTCATGGATTGGTTTCCAGCACGCAAAAAATTATCGCGAACTCTACTAGGAGAGCTGGTTGCTAAGCCAGCCGTGCCGACGTATGTCCACCCGGTCGTTGTGGATTCGCACGCCCTCGGCGCGCAGGCGTGCCCGTTGCTCGTCGCCACTCGGACTGCCCAGCGGCAGGCTGATGCGTCCACCGGCGGCGATCACCCGGTGCCAGGGTAGACGCGAATCTTCCGGCAACTGGCCGAGAATGCGTCCGACCAGACGCGCGGCGCGCCCGAGTCCGGCCAGGGCGGCCAGCTCGCCATAGCTCACGACGAAGCCTTGCGGCACCTGGGACAGCGCCAGGTAGATCGCCTCGCGCCGCATCTGCTGGCTTTGCCGATCCGGGGCGCTGGGCGCAGATGGAGAGGGACGCTGGCACATGGAGGGCTCCGGCGGGACTGAGGTGTGCGGCAAGCATATCGGCTGGCGCATCGTCGGCAAGCGCCTCAAGCATCCCGGCGTTCGTTCCGGCGCTTGGCGGAAGCTAGCCTGGCCTGCCCCATAAAAAAGCCCCGCGCAGGGCGGGGCTTTTTCATGGCTGGGGCCGAGCCTTACAGGCGCAGACCGCCGTCCAGTTCCAGCACGCGGCCGGTGTAGTAATCGTTCTCGAGGATGTAGGCCACCGAGTGGGCGATCTCGTCCGGACGGCCGAGGCGCTTGAGCGGAATGCCGGAGGTCATCTTTTCCAGGGCTTCCGGTTTCATGCTGGCGACCATTTCGGTCTCGATGAAGCCGGGGGCCACGCCTGCCACGCGAATGCCGTAGCGCGCCAGTTCCTTGGCCCAGACCACGGTGTCGGCGGCGACCCCGGCCTTGGCCGCGGAATAGTTGGCCTGGCCCATGTTGCCGGCGCGCGAGATCGAGGAGATGTTGATGATCGCGCCCTGGTTGCCCAGTTCGATCATCTTCGCCGCCACTTCGCGGGTGCAGAGGAACACGCCGGTCAGGTTGACGTCGATCACCGACTGCCATTGCGCCAGGCTCATCTTGGTCATCTGGCCATCCTTGACCTTGATGGTCAGGCCGTCGCGAAGGATACCGGCATTGTTCACCAGGCCATTGATAGCGCCGAAGTCGCTGGCGACCTGGGCCACCATGTGGGTAACCTGTTCTTCGTTCGCTACGTTGCACAGATAGGCACGGGCATCGCCACCGGCGGCCTTGCAGGCGCTCACCGCGTCATCCAGCCGTTCCTGGTTGAGGTCGACCAGCGCCAGCTTCGCGCCCTTGGCGGCGAGGAACTCGCCCATCGCGCGGCCCAGGCCCTGGCCGCCACCGGTGATGATGATGACCTTGTCTTGCAGTTGCATCTTGAAACCCCTACGAGCAGTTCTGGTGAATAGCCTCGCCGGCGACTGTGAACAGATGAACAGTGCCCGTCCGTTTGCGACGGATTCTCAACGAGGAGTCATAAGGTGAGCGTGAAAGCTGCCAAGCATGCCCGAGAAATGCTGCTCAAGGAATACCGCGGTGTGCTCTCTACCCAGTCGAAGAAATGGCCGGGCTTCCCTTTCGGATCAGTGGTCCCCTACTGCCTGGACGCGCTCGGTCGGCCGCTGATCCTGATCAGCCGGATCGCCCAGCACACCCATAACCTGCAGGCCGACGCCAAGTGCTCGTTGCTGATCGGCGAGCGCAATGCCGACGACGTCCAGGCCGCCGGACGCCTGACGCTGCTGGCCGAGGCGCAGCAACTGGTCGATGTCGCCGAGATCGATGCCGCGGCGACGCGCTACTACCGTTATTTCCCAGCCTCGCGTGACTACCACAAGGCCCACGATTTCGATTTCTGGGTTCTGCAGCCGGTGCAATGGCGCTATATCGGCGGTTTCGGCGATATCCACTGGCTGGGCGCCGACAGCGTGACGCTGGACAATCCCTTCGCCGGCGAGGTGGAGGCGGGGATGGTCGCGCACATGAACAGCGACCATGCCGAGGCCATTGCGCATTATCTGGCGCTGGCCGGCCTGGCAGCGGGCGATGCGCCCGAACTGGCCGGAATCGATACAGAAGGTTTCCACCTGCGCGTCGGCGCGACTCTGCACTGGTTGCCCTTCCCGGCGCCCTGCGGCAACCCTGGCGAGGTCCGTCAGGCCCTGGTCCTGCTCGCCCGCGCCCAAGCCTGGCCGGGAACCGAGGTGATCCAGGCTTGAAATCGTCCGGCGCTGGCGCCACCTAAGGAAATATCCGGGCTGACGCCCCGCCAAGGACCCCGATAATGCGTGTTTCCCTGTTCCTCCTGCTGCTCTTCCCGTTGATCGAACTGGCCTTGCTGATCAAGGTCGGCAGCATCATCGGGGTCGGCTGGACCCTGTTCCTGATCATCGCCAGCGCCTTCATCGGCGCGGCCCTGTTGCGCGTGGCCGGTGTCGCCACCGCCTGGCGCGCCCGTGAACGCCTGGCGCGTGGCGAACTGCCCGAGCAAGAGATGCTCGAAGGCCTGCTGATCGCCGTCGGTGGCGGTCTGCTGATGCTGCCCGGCTTCATCAGTGACATCCTCGGCATCCTCTGCCTGATCCCCTTCACCCGCCGTCTGCTGCTCAGCGGCGTGCGGCGGCGTATCCAGGAGCAGGCACTGCGCCAGCGCGCCTTCGCCGACGATCCGCAGGCCCAGAGCCGCGGTCCGCAAGGGCCGAACGTGATCGAGGGCGAGTACGAGCGGCGCGACAGCGATCGCCTGCGCTGAAATTTTTTTCGTCACGGCCTTGAAATGCCCTGGGGCGACCTTATGTAGCAGGCACCGCAAGGTCCCTGTCGCTTGGACAGGCTGTCTTACGCGGCTCGCCCGTCGAGCCGCAAACCGGCGAAGCCGGATTCAACAAAACTTGCCGGACATTGATCCGGCCGTTGGAAACCACTGTTTGGGAGAGTTACGACTATGAAGCTTCGTCCTCTGCATGACCGCGTCGTTATCCGTCGCAGCGAGGAAGAAACCAAGACCGCAGGCGGCATCGTGCTGCCGGGTTCCGCAGCCGAGAAGCCGAACCGTGGCGAAGTAGTCGCTGTCGGCACCGGCCGCGTGCTGGACAACGGCGAAGTTCGCGCTCTGGCAGTGAAAGTGGGTGACAAGGTGGTATTCGGTCCGTATTCGGGCAGCAACGCCATCAAAGTCGATGGCGAAGAGCTGCTGGTGATGGGCGAGTCCGAGATCCTCGCCGTCCTGGAAGACTGATCCGTCCGCCCCTTCCCGTTTTCATCGCATTCGATTTAGAGGAAAGAGAACATGGCTGCCAAAGAAGTTAAGTTCGGCGATTCCGCTCGTAAGAAAATGCTGGTCGGCGTGAACGTGCTGGCCGATGCCGTCAAGGCCACCCTCGGCCCGAAAGGCCGTAACGTCATCCTGGACAAGAGCTTCGGTGCTCCGACCATCACCAAGGACGGCGTTTCCGTCGCCAAGGAAATCGAACTCAAAGACAAGTTCGAGAACATGGGCGCGCAACTGGTGAAAGACGTGGCCTCCAAGGCCAACGACGCTGCCGGTGACGGCACCACCACCGCTACCGTTCTGGCTCAGGCCATCGTCAACGAAGGCCTGAAGGCCGTCGCTGCCGGCATGAACCCGATGGACCTGAAGCGCGGCATCGACAAGGCCACCGTGGCCATCGTCGCCCAGCTCAAGGCCCAGGCCAAGCCGTGCGCCGACACCAAGGCCATCGCCCAGGTCGGCACCATCTCCGCCAACTCCGACGAATCCATCGGCAACATCATTGCCGAAGCCATGGACAAGGTCGGTAAAGAAGGCGTGATCACCGTTGAAGAAGGCTCGGGCCTGGAAAACGAACTGTCCGTCGTAGAAGGCATGCAGTTCGACCGTGGCTACCTGTCGCCCTACTTCATCAACAAGCCGGACACCATGGTCGCCGAACTCGACGGCCCGCTGCTGCTGCTGGTCGACAAGAAAATCTCCAACATCCGCGAAATGCTGCCGGTGCTGGAAGCTGTCGCCAAGGCCGGTCGCCCGCTGCTGATCGTCGCTGAAGACGTCGAAGGCGAAGCCCTGGCCACTCTGGTGGTCAACAACATGCGTGGCATCGTCAAGGTCGCGGCCGTCAAGGCTCCGGGCTTCGGCGACCGCCGCAAGGCCATGCTGCAGGACATCGCCATCCTGACCGGCGGCACCGTGATCTCCGAAGAAGTCGGCCTGAGCCTGGAAGGCGCCACCCTGGAGCACCTGGGTAACGCCAAGCGCGTGGTTCTGAGCAAAGAAAACACCACCATCATCGATGGCGCTGGCGCTCAAGCCGACATCGAAGCTCGCGTCCTGCAGATCCGCAAGCAGGTCGAAGAGACTTCCTCCGACTACGACCGTGAGAAGCTGCAAGAGCGCCTGGCCAAGCTGGCCGGCGGTGTTGCCGTGATCAAGGTTGGCGCTGCCACCGAAGTCGAGATGAAAGAGAAGAAAGCCCGCGTTGAAGACGCCCTGCACGCTACCCGCGCTGCTGTGGAAGAAGGCGTGGTTCCTGGCGGCGGTGTCGCCCTGGTTCGTGCTCTGCAGGCCATCGAAGGCCTGAAGGGCGACAACGAAGACCAGAACGTCGGTATCGCCCTGCTGCGTCGCGCTGTCGAAGCGCCGCTGCGCCAGATCGTCGCCAACTCCGGTGACGAGCCGAGCGTCGTAGTCGACAAGGTCAAGCAAGGTGCCGGCAACTTCGGCTACAACGCTGCCACTGGCGTCTACGGCGACATGATCGAGATGGGTATCCTCGATCCGGCCAAAGTCACCCGTTCGGCGCTGCAAGCCGCTGCCTCCATCGGCGGCCTGATGGTCACCACCGAAGCCATGGTTGCTGAAGTGGCCGACGACAAAGCCGCTCCGGCCATGCCGGACATGGGCGGCATGGGCGGCATGGGCGGCATGATGTAAGCCACCCGGCCCCTGGCTGTGGAAAAGCCCCGCTTCGGCGGGGCTTTTCTTTGCCGGTCGAGAATGCGGGCGCCCAAGCGCCGAGGCTTCATCCCGGCAGGCCTTTGTGCCAAGATTCGCCGCCAGGAGATGGCATTCCTCCTTAAACCGCCCCCGTGGCTGATGATGCCTACGCATACACCTGGAAAGGCGCGTAGGCGCTCGCCTGCGGCCTGTCCGAAGCTCCCTGGAAGGACAGGATCATGTGCAAACCCATTCTCGCCATTGCCATAGGCGCCGCGCTCGGCGCGCTGTTGCGCTGGTTCCTCGGCCTCAAGCTGAACAGCCTGCTGCCCTCGATTCCCCCCGGCACCCTGACCGCCAACCTGGTCGGTGGCTACATCATCGGTGCGGCCGTCGCCTACTTCGCCAGCGCGCCGGGAATCGCGCCAGAATGGCGGTTATTCATCATTACCGGCTTCTGCGGGGGGCTGACGACCTTCTCCACCTTCTCGGTGGAAATCGTCAGCCTGTTGCAGGAAGGGCGCTTGGTCTGGGCGATGGGGGCGATCGCCCTGCATGTGAGCGGTTCGCTGCTGATGACGTTGCTCGGGCTGCTCACCGGCAACTGGCTGATGGGCAAGTGAGCGACAGGAGCACCCGGATGAACGGCTTTCAATTGACCTTTTTCACCCAGCAGGATCGCCGCCACGCCGGCCTGCCGCTGGCCCAGTGGCTGCTCGAGGAAGCGCGCCGGCAGAAGATTCGCGGCGCCACGCTGGTCTCCGCCAGCGAAGGCTTCGGCCGCAGCGGGCGCATCCACGCCGCGCACTTCTGTGAGCTGGCCGATCAGCCCCAGGAGGTGACCATGGTCGTCAGCGCCGAGGAAGCCGAGCGCTTCTTCGAACGCCTGCGAGCTGCCCAGGTCCAGCTGTTCTACGTGAAGACGCCGATCGAGTTCGGCGTGCTCGGCGTCGATCCCGACTAGAAGGCTTTCTCCCTGTGCCGCGCCAGTCGTGGCGGCGCGGGATTCTTTTGTTTGTTGAATAAATGTGAAAAAAATGTCAAAGACGCTTAAGTTCCATTTAAGGGCGCTAGGCTACGCTGCTCGTTAAGGAGAGGCAGATGCGGATTTTGTTGGTAGAAGATAACCGGGACATTCTCGCCAATATGGCGGATTACCTGGGGCTCAAGGGCTATACGGTGGATTGCGCGCAGGATGGGTTGTCTGGCCTGCACTTGGCGGCGACCGCGCATTACGATCTGATCGTGCTCGATGTCATGCTGCCCGGGCTGGATGGCTTTACTCTCTGCCGTCGCCTGCGCGAAGACGCCCGCCGCGATACCCCGGTGATCATGCTGACTGCCCGCGACCAACTGGATGACCGCCTGCAAGGATTCCGCTCGGGCGCCGACGATTACCTGCTCAAGCCTTTTGCCCTGTCCGAGCTGGCCGCGCGCATCGAAGCGGTGCTGCGGCGTACCCAGGGGGGCGGACGCCGCGAGCTTCAGGTCGCGGACCTCAGCTATAACCTCGATACCCTTGAAGTCAATCGCGCGGGCAAGCCGCTGAAACTCAACCCCATCGGACTCAAGCTGCTGGCGGTATTGATGCAGAAGAGCCCGCATGTGGTGCGTCGCGACGTCCTCGAAGAAGCCGTATGGGGCGACGACTGCCCCGACAGCGACAGCCTGCGCAGCCATGTTCACCAGCTTCGCCAGGTGATCGACAAACCGTTCGCCATGTCTTTGCTGCACACCGTGCACGGTGTGGGCTATCGCCTGGCGGAGGACACGAATGGAGTATAAGCAGAGCCTTTCCCGTCGGATTGTCTTTGCTTTCGTGCTCATGACCGCCCTGGTCGGCGGATTGTTTTCGGTAGGCATCGTCGGCGTGGTGCATGTGGTCGAGGAGCGGCTGATCTCCCACGACCTCGGCGGGGAAATGGACCGCATCATCAATGAAGATCTGCTCAGCGGCCGGGGCCCGCGGCTCGATCCCGGCATGCGCTTCTTCATCAGCGATGGCATGGGCGTCTACGCGATGCCGCCAGCGCTGCAGCGCCTGGAAGAGGGCTTCCACGAAGTCTTCGACGGCGAGTTGTCGTTCCATGCCCTGGTCCGCGACAGCTATGGTCGGCGCTTCGTGCTGCTGCAGGATCAGAGCGATTTCGAGGCCCGCGAACAGATTCTCTACGCCGCCGTGGTCACCGGCTACGTGGTCAGCCTGGCGTTCGCCGGGCTGCTCGGCTGGCTGCTCTCGCGCAAGGTGATGGAGCCGGTGGCGCGGCTGGCGCGGCAGGTTCGTCATCGCGACCAGTTACTCGACCTCGCGCCGCCGCTGGCGCCGGACTACGCCAGTGACGAGGTGGGTGAGCTCGCCTCGGCGTTCGATTACGCGATGGGCAAGCTGCACGATGTGCTGAACCGGGAAAAACTCTTCACCAGCGACGTCAGCCATGAGTTGCGCACGCCGCTGATGGTCATCGCCAGCAGTTGCGAGCTGCTCGCCGAAGACGCCAGCCTCGGCCCGCGGGCGCGCAACCAGGTGGCACGGATCGCCGCCGCCAGCGAGGAAATGCGCGATCTGGTGCAGACCTTCCTGATGCTCGCGCGCGCGCGCACCAAGGACCTCGGGATAGCGCCCCAGGCCGGCGTGCTGAGCGTCGCCGATGATCTGGTGGCGCAATGGCGCGAGCCGATCGAAGCGAAGGGGCTGGCGCTGATCTACCAGCCCGACGCCGTACCGGCGGGGCAGTTCAACGCCGCCTTCCTGCGCTCGGTGATGAGCAACCTGCTGCGCAACGCCATGCACTACACCGATAGCGGGCATATCCGGTTGCAACTGTGCGACAGCGGATTCGTCATCGAAGACACCGGCGAAGGCATTCCGGAAGAGCACCGCGAACGCATGTTCCAGCCCTTCGTCCGCGGCGCCTCGCAGCGCGGAGAGGGGCTTGGCCTGGGGCTTTCGCTGGTGAAACGCATCTGCGCCGCGGCAGGCTGGGAGGTCAGCCTGCATCCGGCGCAACCCCACGGCTGCCGGTTCGAGGTTCGCCTGGCGTCCGTCGCCTGACGTTTTTTTCACCTGGGCTTGACCGCTGCACAACAGGCCAAGCCGTAGTTTTCCGTACAAGAAATGAGCAGGTAAAAAAACAATCATGCGCGACAAGCCAGGAGAGTTCGTGTTTTCTGAACAATACGAACGCACGCATGTTGCCCGTGATGTCTCCGCGCAGCCGGGCGGCCTTGCGCGGAAAGTGCTCGACTGGCGCTTCATCCAGGTCGCGCGTAACGCCCTCAAGCTGGCTGACCAGCCTTGTCTGGTGCTGGATCTGCCCTGTGGCGTCGGTGGCGCCTGGTCATTGCTCGCCGAGAAGGACAATCGCGTGATCATCGGCGCGGACCATTCCGCCGAGCTGATCGAACAGGTCTGCGCGGGCCAGCCCGCGGAGGTCGCCAAGCGCGTCCAACCGCTACAGACCTCGGCTCTCTCTATCGAACTGTCGGAGAACTCCGTCGACTGCATCTTCTCCATGGACCTGGTGCATCGCCTCGGCGAGGCGGATGAGCGCCTGACGATGCTGCGCGAGTTTCACCGCGTGACGCGTGACAGCGTCATCCTGTCGACCTGGGTCGATGGCAACCTGAAAGCCTGGCGGCAGCGGCGCGGCGAGTCAGCGCGGCAACCGGGCGCCAGCCAGCCGCCGCGGGTGATCCCGGCTCGTTGTCTGGAGGAGGAGTTTCGCCAGGCGGGCTTCATCGTACAGAAGCACATCGATCTCATCCCGCTGCTGCATATGTGGCGAATTTACATCTTGCGCAAAGAGTAATGGCAGAGCGCCGATCCGGCTGCTCACCCTTACCGTGCCAGGCAAAACACCGTTCGTCGTGGGCAGAAGCGCAATGGCAGGCCTTTGTCTATGGTTACCAAACGGCGTTTGGCAGCGCCATCAAAGGGTTGCAGACATGAAATTAGAAATCACGCGAAGTTTGCTCCTCCTCGGCGCCCTGGGCATCGCGACATTGGCCGCCGCGGCCTGGCACGAGCCGTCCCCCGGCGTCATCGATAGCCCATCGCATCTGGCCAACTGCCGTGTGCCGCCCAACGTGCAGGCCAAGCAGGCGGCGAGGCCGGACCACGATCTGCTGCTGTTCCTCTTCGGCCTGTCCCAAGGGGGCATCGCCCCCCGTTGATCGGCCTGTGCCGAAGCCCCGCTGCGGCGGGGTTTTTTATGTGGCCAGCGGTCGTCATCCCGTAGACTGCAGGCTGATCACGATCATGAGAAGAACATGGGCGATTCAGTCTTTTCCCCGCAGGCGGTGCAGAGTCTGCTGGATACCGACCTGTACAAGCTGAGCATGATGCAGGCGGTGCTGCACAACTACCCGAACGCCGAGGTGGAGTGGGAGTTCCGCTGCCGCAACCATGAAGACCTGCGGCCCCATCTGGCGTTGATCCGCGAACAGATCGAGGCGCTCGCCGAGCTGAGTTTCAGCGCCGAGGAACTGGCCTTCCTCGAAGGTATTCCCTTCTTCAAGGCGGACTTCATCCGTTTCCTCGGCCTGTTCCGCTTCAATCCCCGCTATGTCTTCACCGGCGTCGAAAACGGCGAGTTCTACCTGCGCCTGAAGGGCCCCTGGCTGCATGTGATTCTCTACGAGGTGCCGTTGCTGGCGTGCATCAGCGAGGTACGCAACCGCCAGCGTTATCCACAGGTGAGCCTGGCGTCGGTGCGCGAGCGCCTGCAGGCCAAGCTCGACTGGCTGCGTGGCGAGGCGTCGGCGGAAGAGCTGAGCGGTTTCAAGATGGCCGACTTCGGCACCCGGCGGCGTTTCTCCTATGCCGTGCAAGAGTCTGTGGTGGGTGAGCTGAAGGCGTCCTTTCCGGGGCAGTTCGTCGGTACCAGCAACGTGCACCTGGCGCGCATGCTCGATCTCAAGCCGCTGGGCACCATGGCCCACGAGTGGCTGATGGCGCACCAGCAGCTCGGCCCGCGGCTGATCGATAGCCAGATCGCCGCCCTGGATTGCTGGGTGCGCGAATACCGTGGCCAGCTCGGCATCGCCCTGACCGACTGCATCACCATGGATGCCTTCCTGCGCGACTTCGACCTCTACTTCGCCAAGCTCTTCGATGGCCTGCGGCATGACTCCGGCGATCCGCTGATCTGGGCCGAGAAAGCCATCGCCCATTACGAAAAGCTCGGCGTCGATCCCCGCAGCAAGACCCTGGTGTTCTCCGACGGCCTCGATCTGCCGCGGGCCTTGCACATCTACCGGGCGCTGCGCGGCCGCATCGACGTCAGCTTTGGCATCGGCACCCATTTCACCTGCGATATCCCTGGCGTCGAGCCGATGAATATCGTGCTCAAGATGACCGCCTGCAACGGCCAGCCGGTGGCGAAGATTTCCGACACGCCGGGCAAGATGCAGTGCAACGACGAGAACTTCGGGCGCTATCTCAAGCACGTTTTCCGGGTCGACGCGTCCTCCGGCTGAAAGTGCCTGGCCGAGATTGCGCTGGGCCGTCCGAGGCGCCAGTCTTGCTGCTGACGCTGTTCTTTCACCAGGGGAAGCAAGGATGTCAGCAAGCAACCAACTCATCATCGGCGCCGGCGCGGACGGCCAAGCCATCGGGCAGGCCTGGAAACTGGCCAACCGCCATGGACTGATCGCCGGCGCCACCGGCACCGGCAAGACCGTGACCTTGCAACGCCTGGCGGAGAGCTTCAGCGATGCCGGCGTGGCGGTGTTCGCCGCCGACATCAAGGGCGACCTGTGCGGCCTTGGCGCGCCGGGCAATCCCCAGGGCAAGGTGGCCGAGCGCATCGCCGGCATGCCCTGGCTGAACTACCAGGCCAAGGCCTATCCGCTGAGTCTCTGGGACGTCGCCGGCAAGACCGGCCACCCGCTGCGCACTACCCTCAGTGAAATGGGGCCGCTGCTGCTGGGCAATCTCCTGGAGCTGACCGACAGCCAGCAGGCCGCGCTCTTCGCCGCCTTCAAGGTGGCCGACCAGCAAGGCCTGCTGCTGCTCGACCTGAAGGACCTCAAGGCGTTGCTCAATCACCTCAAGGATCACCCGGAAGTGCTCGGCGAGGACCGCGCGCTGTTCACCGGCGCCTCCGCCCAGGCGCTGTTGCGGCGCCTGGCGACCCTGGAGCAGCAGGGCGCCGAGGCTTTCTTCGGCGAGCCGGCGCTGCAACTGGAAGACCTGCTGCGGGTCGATGCCGACGGTCGCGGGCGTATCCACCTGCTCGATGCCAGCAAGCTGGTGCATGAAGCGCCCAAGGTCTACGCGACCTTCCTGCTCTGGCTGCTGGCCGAGCTGTTCGAGCAGCTGCCTGAACGCGGCGATGCCGACAAACCGATCCTGGCGCTGTTCTTCGACGAGGCGCACCTGCTGTTCAACGGCACGCCCAAAGCTCTGCACGACCGCCTGGAGCAGGTGGTGCGGCTGATCCGCTCCAAGGGCGTCGGCGTCTACTTCGTCACCCAGTCGCCCAGCGACCTGCCCGACGATGTCCTGGCCCAGCTCGGCCTGCGCATCCAGCACGGCCTGCGCGCCTTCACCGCCAAGGAGCAGAAGTCCTTGCGCGCGGTGGCCGACGGCTTCCGTCCGAATCCAGCCTTCGACACCTTGCAGGTGCTCACTGAACTGGGCATTGGCGAGGCCCTGGTCGGCACCCTGGAAGAGAAGGGCACCCCGGCCGTGGTCCAGCGCGTCGCCGTGGCGCCGCCGCAGTCGCGGATCGGCCCGCTGAGCGAGGCCGAGCGCGCCGAGCTGATCCGCCGCTCACCGCTGGTCGGGCGTTACGACAAGCCGATCGACCGCGAATCGGCCTACGAAATGCTCACCGGGCGCACCGAGCAGAAAATGGCGCCGAGCGAGAACAAATCCGACCTGGGCAGCAGCCTGGGCGGCATGGCTGGGGAAATTCTCGGCAGTCTGGCCAGCCAGACCATGAAGACGGTGGTGCGCCAGGCGGCCAACCAGATCGGCCGGGAGCTGGTGCGCGGGCTCATGGGCTCGTTGCTGGGCGGCAAGCGGCGGTAGGGCGATCGGCCGTAAAAAAAGGCGCCCGAAGGGCGCCTTTTTTCGTGTTGCCGGCGCTTAGATGCGGAAGCTGTCCACCAGGTGGCGCAGGCGTCCGGCCTGGCTTTCCAGGTCGGCGCAGGCGCGCAGGGTGGCTTGCAGGTTTTCCACGCCTTCCTGGTTGAGGGTGTTGATTTCGGTGATGTCCATGTTCAGCGAATCGACCACGGCAGTCTGTTCCTCGGTGGCGGTGGCCACCGACTGGTTCATCGAGTCGATCTCGCTGATGCGTCCGGTGACGCTGGCCAGGCGCTGACCGGCGCGGTTGGCGATCTCCACGCTTTCCAGGCTGTAGCGCTGGCTCTCGGTCATGGTCGCCACGGCTTCGCGGGCGCCGACCTGCAGTTCCTCGATCATGCCCTGGATCTGCTGTGCCGATTCCTGGGCGCGATGGGCCAGGTTGCGCACCTCGTCGGCGACCACGGCGAAACCGCGTCCGGCCTCGCCGGCGCGGGCGGCTTCGATGGCGGCGTTGAGGGCGAGCAGGTTGGTCTGTTCGGAGATGCCTTTGATGACTTCAAGGATCTGCCCGATATTCACCGTGCGGCTGTTCAGCGCTTCGATGTGGGTGTTGGCGTAGCTGATCTTCTCGGACAGCTGGTTCATCGCGGCGATGGTCTGCTCCACCACCTGGCGGCCGTCGCCGGCCTGGTGGCTGGCGTCGCTGGCGTGATGCGAGGCATCGGCGGCGTTGCGCGCGATTTCCTGGGCGGCGGCGCCCAGTTCGTTGATCGCCGCGGCGACGCTGTTGGTGCGGTTGGCCTGCTCGTCGGAGTTGGCCATCGACGAGTTAGAGGCGTTGACCACCAGTTGCGAGACATCGTGCAACTGGCGCGCGGTGCCGGCGACTTCGCGGATGGATTCGTGGATGCGTTCGACGAAGCGGTTGAAGGCGTTGGCCAGGGCGCCGAATTCGTCACGGCTGGCCACCGCCAGGCGTTTGGTCAGATCACCCTCGCCCTGGGCGATGTCCTGCATGGCGCGGCCCATGGCGGTGAGCGGCTGCATCAGTACGCGGATCAGCATGCCCAGCAGCAGGATGATGGCGACGATGGCGACCAGCGCGGCGATCACCGCCGAGGTGCGGAACTTACTCAGCGCCGCATAGGCCTTGTCCTTGTCGATGGACAGGCCGATGTACCAGTTCACCGACGGCAGGCCTTTCACCTGGGTGAAGCTGAGGATGCGGGTGGCGCCGTTCAGCTCGCTTTCGCTGAAGCCACTGCCGATCCGCGGGGTGTTCCGCGGATAGATTTCGCTGAGGTTCTTCATCACCTGCTGTTTGTCCGGGGCGACCAGGACCTTGCCGTCGCCGCTGACCAGGAAGGCATAGCCCATGCCGTCGAAGTCCAGCGAGTTGATGATCTGCACGATGGCTTGCAGGCTGAGGTCGCCACCGACGACGCCGATGTTCTTGCCGGCGGATTCGGCCGGCGTGGCGATGGTGATGATCAGTTGCTGGGTGGCGGCGTCCACGTAGGGTTCGGTGAGGGTGGTGCCGCCGGCGGCCACGGCGTCCTTGTACCAGGGCCGGGTGCGCGGGTCATAACCGTCCGGCATCTTGTCGTTCGGCCGCATGGTGAAGCTGCCGTCGGCCTGGCCGAGGTAGGCGAAGGAGAAGGTGGAGGCCAGTGCCTTCTGTTCCAGCAGCGGCCCGAGGTTGGCCGCCGAGGTGTCGCGGCCGATGGTTTGCGCGGTCTGCTCGACCAGCAACAGACGGCCGCTGAGCCAGTTCTGGATGTTGCTCGCGGTGACCGCGCCCATCTCGTGCAGATAGCTCTCCAGGTTGGCGCGGATGGCATTGCGCTGGAGATAGTCGTTGTACAGGGTGAAGAGGGCGAAAGCGGCGAAAACCACCAGGGAAGCGGCCAGCAGGATCTTGTGGCTGAACTTCAGGTTTTTCATCATCTTGTGTTGCGTCCAGGAGTGGGAGCCAGTGATTGGCGGGGTCTCGGCGATGGATCCGATGTCCTTGTTATTGTCCGCGCGCGGGGTGGTGCGGCGGCTGGGGCCTGGCGCGCGGATGGCGCGTCGGCCGGGTGGCACTCCTGTGCCGGAAAGCCCTTGCCTAGGGCTGCTGGGTTTGCGGGCCGAGAAGGCTCGCAAACGTCCTAGCTAGAAGTCGGCATTTTCCTCGTTGAGCTTTAGCGAGGCAGACGAACGGTTGTGTCGGCGCCGCGAACTGCGGCAGCCGATACGCAAGAGGCGCCCGTGGGGCGCCTCTTTGCCTTCCGCCGACGCTTAGATGCGGAAGCTGTCCACCAGGTGGCGCAGGCGTCCGGCCTGGCTTTCCAGGTCGGCGCAAGCGCGCAGGGTGGCTTGCAGGTTTTCCACGCCTTCCTGGTTGAGGGTGTTGATTTCGGTGATGTCCATGTTCAGCGAATCGACCACGGCGGTCTGCTCCTCGGTGGCGGTGGCCACCGACTGGTTCATCGAGTCGATCTCACTGATGCGCCCGGTGACGCTGGCCAGGCGCTGACCGGCGCGGTTGGCGATCTCCACGCTTTCCAGGCTGTAGCGCTGGCTCTCGGTCATGGTCGTCACGGCTTCGCGGGCGCCGACCTGCAGTTCCTCGATCATGCCCTGGATCTGCTGCGCCGATTCCTGGGCGCGATGGGCCAGGTTGCGCACCTCGTCGGCGACCACGGCGAAACCGCGTCCGGCCTCGCCGGCGCGGGCGGCCTCGATGGCGGCGTTGAGGGCGAGCAGGTTGGTCTGCTCGGAGATGCCTTTGATGACTTCGAGGATCTGCCCGATGTTCACCGTGCGGCTGTTCAGCGCTTCGATGTGGGTGTTGGCGTAGCTGATCTTCTCGGACAGTTGGTTCATCGCGGCGATGGTCTGTTCCACCACCTGGCGGCCGTCGCCGGCCTGGTGGCTGGCATCGCTGGCATGGTGCGAGGCATCGGCGGCGTTGCGCGCGATTTCCTGGGCGGCGGCGCCCAGTTCGTTGATCGCCGCGGCGACGCTGTTGGTGCGGGTGGCCTGCTCGTCGGAGTTGGCCATCGACGAGTTGGAGGCGTTGACCACCAGTTGCGAGACATCGTGCAACTGGCGCGCGGTGCCGGCGACTTCGCGGATGGATTCGTGGATGCGTTCGACGAAGCGGTTGAAGGCGTTGGCCAGGGTGCCGAATTCGTCGCGGCTGTTGACCGCCAGGCGCTTGGTCAGGTCGCCTTCGCCCTGGGCGATGTCCTGCATGGCGCGGCCCATGTCGGTGAGCGGTTGCATCAGCACGCGGATCAGCATGCCCAGCAGCAGCACGATGGCAACGATGGCGATCAGGGTGGCGATCAGCGCCGAGGTGCGGAAGTCACTCAAGGCGGCGTAGGCCTTGTCCTTGTTGAGGACCAGGGCGACGTACCAGCTCACGCCCGGCAGGCCCTGAATCTGGGTCATGGAAACCAGTTGGGTCTTGCCGTTCAGCTCGACCTCCTGCACGCCGCTGCGGGTTTTCGGCGCGCCTTGCGGGTAAACCTCGCTGAGGTTCTTGAACACCAGGCCGCTGTCCGGGTGGAGGAGGATCTTGCCGGCGTCGCTGACCAGGAAGGCATAGCCTTCGCCGTCGAATTTCAGCGAGTTGATGATGGCGGTGATGGTTTCCAGCTTCATGTCGCCGGCGGCCACGCCGAGCAGTTGGCCGTTGCGCATGACCGGCATGGACATGGCGAGGATCGGCTCCTTGGTGCCGGCGTCGAGGAAGGGCTCGGTGACGATCAGCCGGCCGGCGGCCACGGCGTCCTTGTACCAGCCGCGCTGGCGCGGGTCGTAGCCATCCGGCATGGGCGCGTAGGGACGCAGGGTGAAGGCGCCGCTGGCGGCTTCGCCGAGGTACACCGAGCCGAAGTTCTTCTGCAGCACGCTCTGCTCCAGGACGTGCTGGGTATGTTCGGCGCTCGGCTCGCTCTCGGCGAGTTGCCCGGCCTGCATTTCCACCAGGTGGATGCGGCCTTCCAGCCAGCTCTGGATGTTGTTGGCGGTCAGGCTGCCGAGGTCGTGCAGAGTGGATTCGGTATTGGCCTGGATCGCCTCGCGCTGGCGGAAGTCGTTGAAGAGGATGAAGCAGGCGAAGGCGAAGATGACCACGAGGGAGGCCGCCAGAAGAATCTTCTTGGCGAAGGACAGCGAGCGAAGCATGAAGGAAGCATCCTGCGGTGAAACGAAGAGTGTGCAGGTTGTGTCGGCAACGTCTGACAGAACTTTAGGGGTGTCGGATTTGTGGCGTGGATTTTTCGACATCCACGGCGTCATCCCCTGGCCGAGGTTTTACGCGGCCCGAAACGCACGACGCCTGCACTGGGCAGGCGTCGTGGCGGCAGTGTCGTCGGTCGGCGATCAGTAGAAGCGCGAGGCCAGCCAGAACAGGCCGGCGGCCAGGCCGATGGAGACCGGCAGGGTGAGTACCCAGGCCATGACGATGTTGCGGATGGTGCCGCCCTGCAGACCGCTGCGGTTGGCGATCATGGTGCCGGCGACGCCGGAGGACAGCACGTGGGTGGTCGACACCGGCAGGCTGTAGATGTTGGCCAGGCCGATCATCGCGGTGGCGGTGAGCTGGGCGCTGATGCCCTGGGCATAGGTCATGCCCTGCTTGCCGATCTTCTCGCCGACGGTCAGCACCACGCGTTTCCAGCCGACCATGGTACCGACGCCGAGCGCCATGGCGATGGCGATGATCACCCAGAAGGGCGCGTATTCGGTGGTGGTGGTCAGGTCTTTGCGCAGCTTGTCCAGGTCGGCCTTTTCACGGGCGGGCAGGCTGTCCAGCTTGCCGACCTTCTTCGCCGTGTCGTCCAGGCACAGCAGGTAGCGGCGCACTTGCACGCGGGTCTCGTCGGACAGTTCGTTGTAGCTGGAGATGCCGTTGATATCGCTGAGCAGGCCCTTCAGCGTGGCTTCCGTCTGTTTCGCTTCGCAACGGTACAGGTCGGGCATTTCGCTGCTGTTCTTGCCCAGCGCGAGGATGTCGCCGAGCACGTCGGTGTGGCGCTGGTAGAACTGGCTCAGGTGCACTGCGGCGTCGCGGGTGCGCTCGATCTGGTAGGTGGTGCTGTTGAGGTCGAGGACGAACTTGCCCGGGACGATGCCGATCAGCACCAGCATGATCAGGCCAATGCCTTTCTGGCCGTCGTTGGAGCCGTGCACGAAGCTCACGGTCATCGCCGACAGCACCAGGACCAGGCGGTTCCAGAACGGCGGGTGCTTCTTCTCGTCGACTTCGCGGCGGGTTTCCGGCGTCTTGTGCATCTTCGACAGCGGGTACATCCACTTCAGCCCGAGCAGCAGCAGCGCCGCCACCAGGAAGCCGGCCATGGGCGAGAAGATCAGCGACATGCCGATGTCGATCGCTTTCTGCCAGTTCACCCCGTCGGCCAGCGGAACGCCGGTGATCAGCGCATTGGCCAGGCCGACGCCGAGGATCGAGCCGATCAGGGTGTGCGAGCTGGAGGCGGGGATGCCGAAGTACCAGGTGCCGAGGTTCCAGGTGATGGCCGCGGCCAGCAGCGAGAACACCATGGCCAGGCCATGTCCGCTGTTGACGTTGATCAGCAACTCCACCGGCAGCAGGTGGACGATGGCATAGGCCACGCCGACGCCGCCGAGCAGGACGCCGAGGAAGTTGAACAGGCCGGAGAGGATCACCGCCCGATACGGCGACATGGCCTTGGTGTAGATCACCGTGGCCACGGCGTTGGCAGTGTCGTGGAAACCGTTGATGAATTCGAAGGCCAGGACGAAGGTGAGCGCCATTACCAGGCTGACACCTACCCAGACATCGATTCCGCTGAAGAGATCGAACATGAAGTTTTTGTGACCGGTCAGAGACGGGGCGGCGATTATGCCAGAACCGATGAAAATCGTCCGAAAGCCAAACGGAATCTCACAAGGGCGCGACACCTGGCCGCATACCCTCTAGCGTGCGGCTGAGCCTGCCGGATTACGCCAGGGCGAGGCTCCGCTGTACCTGTCCATCTGTCGGAAGGCTTTGATTCCTGAGGATAAATCCTTCGCGGAAAGCGGCGGCGTCGCTCACGCCGAAGCGCCTGGGAGCGACGCCATGCCGTTGTCAGCGTGGGTCCTTGTCGGCCTTCTGCTGCGCCTTGAGGCGCTCTTCCTCGATTTTCTGCAGTTCCCGGTCGAAGGCCTTGTCCAGCAGGTTGCGGCGCTTGCGCCAAGGTTTCTTGTCCGGGTCGGGTTGGGCGGCGTAGAGGGTGACTTCTCCGCCGTAGACATCCTTGTAACGTTTCTCCTGGCGCTCCAGTTCTGCGCGCAGTTCGTCTTTCGTCACGGGTGGTCCTAATGGTTGGTCTGTTTTCCAGGCTGCGACTCGGGTCGAGCCGATGCGGCGCTCTGCGGCGCCTGGGCAGTGTAGCCGGTGTGGCGGCGGGCGGGAGTATAGCGGTGGCATCCGTTTCCGGGATATTCATCCGTGCCGATCGGGAGCGGTCGCACAGCGGCCGCGGAAAGCCCGCAACTCGCACAACGATGACGGCGAGCTACGCTCAGGAAGCGATCAAACCTTAGGGAGACCACTCCATGCTCAAACTTCGCGTTCCTCTGCTGATGCTGGCCCTGCTGTTCTCGGCGCAAGGCTTCGCCGCCAGCACGGCGCAACAGGCGCAGCAGGAAAAAATGAAGACCTGCAACGCCGACGCCACCGCCAAGTCGCTCAAGGGCGACGAGCGCAAGGCCTTCATGAGCACCTGCCTGAAGGCCGGCGGCGACACGTCGACGAAGAAACTCACGCCGCAACAGGAGAAGATGAAGGCTTGCAACGCCGACGCCGCGACCAAGGCACTGGCGGGCGACGCGCGCAAGAAGTTCATGAGCGACTGCCTGAAGAAGTGACCGTGGGGATCGGCCAAGGGCAGCCATGGCTGCCCTTTTTCATGCCGGGTGGCGAATGCCCTGGATGCGCTCAGACACCCGAGCAGAGCAGCCAGGCCGCTGCCAGCAGGTAGAACAGCAGCGAGGCATCCCTCCTCAGTGGCCGGCTGGCGAGTTCGCGGACGCTCATGATTTGACTTCCGCCGACCAGTAGCCCTGGGCGTTGCGGAAGGGTTGCCGGGCCATCTGTTCCGGGCGGGTGATACCGGCCGCGAGCAGGGCATTGACCAGGGCGGAAAAGGATTTCGCTGAATAGCTCATGGACAGGCTCCTTACGTTCCGTGATCGGGACATGGCGCTTATGAAAGCGCGGTGGACGCCATCAACGGAAATGGATGTTCCTGCTTTTGACTATTGACGATATCGATGAAGAACCGCCGGACGGCCTACCAGTCCAGCTGTAGCTGACTGTCGAAGGCCCGCGCTTCGCCACTGAGCGGATCGACGAAGGCCAGGTGTCGCGCCAGCAGCTGCAGGGGCCGCGAGTAGTCGTCGCTGCGCCGTTGTTCTTCCGGCAGCAGCCGGGGGTAGAGCGGGTCGTTGCGCAGGGCGGCGCCGAGGGCGGCCATGTGCACGCGCAGTTGGTGGCGCTTGCCGGTCACCGGATAGAGCGCGTAGCGCCACCAGTGCTCGCCGCGCTCCAGCACCTCGATGCGGGTTTCGCTGTTCAGCGTGCCCTCGGCCTCGCGCATCAGGATGAAGGGCTCGCCATCGACCAGACGACTGCGCCGCACGTGGGGGAACTGCAGATGCGGCAGCGGTGCGGCGATGGCTTCGTAGCGCTTGTGCATGCGCCGTTCGCGGAACAGCGCCTGATAGGCGGCGCGGCTGGCTGGGTTGGCGGAGAACAGCACCAGCCCGGCGGTGGGCCGGTCGATGCGATGCAGCGGCACCAGCAGCGGGTTGTCCAGGCGCTTGGCCAGGCGCGCCAGCAGGGTTTCCTCGACGTACTGGCCGGACGGCGTCACCGGCAGGAAGTGCGGCTTGTCGGCCACCACCAGGTGCTCGTCGACGTGCAGGATGCGCTCGACGAAGGGGACCGGGGTTTCCTGCTCCACTTCGCGGAAATAGTGCACGCGCAGGCCCTCGCGATAGGCCGCGCTGGCGTCCAGCGGCCGGCCCTGGGCGTCCAGCACGCGGCCGCGCGCCATGCGCTCCAGCCAGGTCTGCCGGGGGATCGCCGGGAAGTGCGCGCACAGGCAGTCGAGCACGCTGGTCCAGGGGCCGGCCGGCAGGTGCAGGGTGCTGGCGCGCTGTTGCGCGGCGGAGAAGGCGGGGTTGGACATGGGCGGCTGCGGGCGGTTTCGGGGCGAGCATTAGGCCGCAGCCGCGGCCCTCCGTCAAAGGCCACCGGGCGGCTCAGGCCTTGCCGGCGTTGACCTCGATGGTGATGTGCACCAGCTCTTCGTGGATGCTCAGCAGCGCCTTGAAGTCATCGGCGCTGGCGCTGGACGCGGTGCTCAGGCTGAGCAGGCAGGCGTACTGGGCCTTGCCTACGCGCCACAGGTGCAGGTCGGTGATATGCGCCGGGTGCGGCCCGTCGGCGATGGCCTCGCGGATTTCCGCGGCCACCGGGGCGTCCATCTCGGCATCGAGCAGAACCCGGCTGCTCTGCCGCAGCAGTCCGACCGCCCAGATCGCCACCAGCGCGGCGCCGACGATACCCATCAGCGGATCGAGCCAGGCCGCGCCCCACAGGCTGCCGCCGAGCAGCGCGGCGATGGCCAGTACCGAGGTGGCGGCGTCGGCGACCACATGCAGGTAGGCGGCGCGCAGGTTGAGGTCGTGGCCATGCCCGTGGCCGTGCTCGTGGTGATGGTCGTGCCCGTGGTGGTCGTGGCCATGGTGGTGGCCGTGATGGTCATGGCCGTCCTTGAGCAGCCAGGCGCAGGCGAGGTTGACCAGCAGCCCGATCACGGCGATGACGATGGCCTGGGCGTAGTGGATGGGCGAGGGCGAGATCAGCCGCGCCACCGACTCGAAGAGCATCAGGCCGGCCACGCCAATCAGCAGCAGGGCGCTGGTATAGCTGGCCAGGACTTCGATCTTCCAGGTGCCGAAGGCGAAGCGTCCGTCGTGGCGATAGTGCCGCGATGCCACATAGGCGAGGAAGGCCAGGCCCAGGGCCAGGGCATGGGAACTCATGTGCCAGCCGTCGGCCAACAGGGCCATGGAGTTGAAGTACCAGCCGCCGGCGATCTCCACCACCATCATCAGCGCGGTCAGCACCACCGCGCGCAGGGTGTTTCTTTCCGCCAGCGGATTGCTTTCGTGGAAACTGTGGTCGTGCTGGCGTTCGACGGATGGCGCGTGCATGAGAGAATGTCCTGTAAAACCGGACGCATACTATACCCCAGTATACTTTCAGGAAGACAGATATGGCCCACACCATCCAAGACAAGCGCAAGCTGCTGACCCGCATCCGCCGCATCAAGGGGCAGAGCGAGGCGCTGGAACGCGCCCTCGAAACGGAAAGCGGCGATTGCACCGCGGTGCTGCAGCAGATCGCCGCCATCCGGGGCGCGGTCAATGGGCTGATGGCCGAGGTGCTGGAAGGGCACCTGCGCGAGCACCTGGGGGCGGAGGAGCGCACGCCGCAACAGCGCCAGGACGACCTGGAGCAGGTGATGACGGTGCTGCGCTCCTACCTGAAATGAGCGCTCAGTGGGACAGCCGCGCGGCCAGCTCGTCGACGTCCTCGGCCCAGTCGGAGTCGTCTTCCAGCGCCTCGCGGAGGAATGCCGCCTGAGCCGGGCTCCAGAACGGCGCTTCCGCCAGGGACTGGTCGGCGGCCAGGCGGTGGCCGGCGAGGAAGGCGTCGATCGCCTCGCTGTCGCTGGGCAGGCCCAGTTGCTCGAAGAGGGCGGCGAAGGTGTGTTGCGAGGTGTCCATGGCGGGCCTCCTGGGTGGTCTCGGTGGTCGGTGCATCAACTATAGGCGCTCGCGCGGCGGGCGAAATCGATAGGCGGCTTTCAATTTTCCCGGGCGCGGGCAATGATGGCGCCTGCGTCCCCACCTCCCTGCGCCAGGCCCGTCCATGAGCTCTCCTGAGCAGCGTCCGTTCGCCGTCACCCTGCAGATCGTCTCGATCGTCAGCTTCACCTTCCTGTTGTTCCTCTGCATTGGTTTCCTGCTGCCGGTGTTGCCGGGGTTCGTGCACCACGAACTGGGTTTCGGCGCCACCACCGCCGGCCTGGTGATCGGCGCACAGTACCTCTCGACCCTGGCCTCGCGGCCGCTGGCCGGACGCCTGACCGATACCCGCGGGGCCAAGCGCGCGGTGCTCTACGGGCTGCTGGCGCTGGGCGCGGGCGGGCTGCTGGTGCTGCTGGCGACCAGCCTGCAGGCGCTGGTCTGGGTCAGCCTGGCGCTGCTCTTGCTCAGCCGCTTGCTGATCGGCTTCGCCCAGGGCCTGCTGGGGATCGGCACGGCGAGCTGGGGCATCGCCCGCGTCGGTGCGCAGAACACCGCCAAGGTGATCTCCTGGAACGGCATCGTCTGCTACGGCGGCATCGCCCTGGGCGCCCCGCTGGGGGTGATTCTCAGCAGCCGGCTGGGGCTCTGGAGCCTCGGCAGCGGCATCCTCCTGCTGGCCGGCATCGGCCTGTTGCTGGCGCGCGGCAAAGCGCCGGCGCCGATCGTCCAGGGCACGCGCATGGCCTTCGTCGCGGTGCTCGGCAGGGTGCTGCCCTATGGCCTCTGCGTGGCCCTGGGCTCGATCGGCTTCGGCAGCCTGGCGACCTTCATCACCCTCTACTACGGCAGCCGTGGCTGGGCCGACCCGGCCTGGTGCCTGAGCCTGTTCGGCATCAGCTTCGTCGGCGCGCGCCTGCTGTTCTCCGGCTGCATCAACCGTTTCGGTGGCTTCAATGTGGCGGTGGCCTGCCTGTTGCTGGAGAGCGTCGGTCTGCTCCTCCTGTGGCAGGCGCCGAGTCCGGCCTTCGCCCTGCTCGGCAGCGCCTTGACCGGCGCCGGCCTGTCGCTGGTCTACCCGGCCCTGGGCGTCGAGGCGGTGCTGCGCATCCCGGCCAGCAGCCGCAGTTCGGCGCTGGGCGCCTACGCGCTGTTCTTCGACCTGGCCCTGGGCATCGCCGGGCCGCTGATGGGCGCCATCGCCGCGCAAGCGGGCTATGCGGCGATTTTCCTGGTCGCGGCGCTGCTCGCCATCGCGGGCTTCGCTGTCTGCCTGTGGCTGTCGCGCCACACCCGCCAGCGCCACGAAGAACTGCACTTCGACTAGACTGCCTGCCTCTTTCGCCGCGAACCTCGCCCATGGATATCGACCTGGCGCGCACCTTCCTGGAAATCGCCCGTGGCGGCAGCTTCGTCGCCGCCGCCGAACGCCTGCACGTGACCCAGACCACGGTCACCGCGCGGGTGCACAACCTGGAGGCGCAACTGGGCTGCCGGCTGTTCCTGCGCAGCCGCAGCGGCGCGCGCCTGACCGCCGAAGGCGAGCGCTTTCTCGGTTACGCCAACCAACTGGTGCAGACCTGGGAAGCCGCGCGCCGCGACCTGCCGCTGCCGGCGGGCTATCGCGAGGTGCTCAACATCGGTGGCGAGGTCAGCCTGAGCAACCCGCTGATGCTCAACTGGACGGTGCGTCTGCGTGAGCGCATGCCGGCCCTGGCGTTGCACGCGGAGATCGGCAACGGTGAGCACCTGCAGCAGCAACTGGAGCACGGCCTGCTCGACGCCGCGCTGGTCTACCGCCCGGATTACTGGCCGGGCATGCAGGTGGAGCAACTGCTCGAAGAGAAGCTGATCATGGTGCGCTCGGCGGAGTGGCCGGAGCCCTATATCTATATCGATTGGGGCCCGGAGTTCCGCCGCCAGCACGATGCCGCGCTGCCGGACAAGACCCACGCCGCGACCAGCTTCAACCTCGGCCCGCTGGCCCTGCAGCACCTGCTGCAATGTGGCGGCAGCGGCTACTTCCGCACGCGCGTGGTGCACAGCTACCTGGCGGCCGGCGTGCTGCAACGGGTGGAGCGCGCGCCGGAATTCATCTACCCGACCTACCTGGTGTACTCCCGCGAAAAGGACTCGCCGACGCTGCAACGCGCCCTGGCGGTGCTGCGCGAAGTGGTGGCCGACGACATCGACTGGTCGCAGCGCTGGGACTACGAGACCTAGGCGCGGCACGAACCGCCAGCCGGTGCGCCAGGCTTGCGCGGGCGACTAGACCGCCAGCGGCAGGGCAGGCGCCTCGACGGTCGCGGGTTGCCGCCAGAGGTGGCGGAAGGCGGCGATCAGGTCGCTCTGGCTGAGCATGCCGACCAGCCGGCCGTGGTCGTCCAGCACCGGCAGGCAGTGCAGACCCTGGTCGGAGAGGCGTTCGATCAACTCCGCCAGCGGCGCGTCGGCGCGCAACGACTGCACGCGATGGGTCATCAGGTTGCCGACCTGCTGGCCGAACGGCGAGCGCAGGCGCCCCAGGCCGCGCGCGTGCACGCCACGGAACAGGTCGGTGAGGGTGAGAATGCCCACCAGGCGGCCATCCTCGACCACCGGCAGGGCTTTCAGGTGATGCCTGGCGAGCAATTGCCAGGCCTGTTCGACGCGGCTCCGCGGGCTTACCGAGCGAATATCGCGGGACATGATCGTCTCGGCGGTGATGCCGCCGAGCAAGCGTCCGCTGGCCTGTTTCTCCGCTTCATGCAGCAGGCGTTCGAGGTCTTCGCGGGTGACGTCGACGAAACCGCCGAAGCCCGCCAGGGCTTGCTCCAGGTCTTCGCTGCGGAAGCCCAGGCGTTGGCTTGGCAAAGGGTCGCGGGTCAGGTGCGGGTTACCCGTGCTGGCGGCCAACTGACGCGGGTAGGGGGTGCGCGTCAGGTTGTTGTAGAGCAGCGCCAGGGCCATCAGCGCCAGCGAGGCGAGCGACACCGGCAGCAGCAGGTGCAGGCCCTGCTGCTGCACCAGCGGGCCGCCCAGGCACAGGCTGAAAGCCAGCGCCGTGCTCGGCGGATGCAGGCAGCGCAGGCCGAGCATGGCCAGCACGCTGGCGCCCATGGCCAGCGTCGCCACCGGCCAGCCGTGGCCCAGCCAGAAGCCGAAGGCCAGGCCGACGAGGGCCGAGACCAGGTTGCCGGCGACCAACGACCAGGGTTGCGCCAGCGGGCTGGAGGCCACGGCGATCACCAGCAGCGCCGAGGCGGCCAGTGGTGGACCGATGCGTTGCGCGGTGTCGGCATCGAAGAGCCAGACGCAGAGCGCCAGGCTCAGGCTCAGCGACAGGCCGCAACCGACCACGGCGCGCAGCCATTCGCGGTTCGACGCGGGGCCGGCGGAGGGCGCCAGGCGACGCAGCCAGAGCGGCAGGTCGAAGGACTTCATCGCGGCTGCCCCTGGGGGCGAGGCGCATGCGCGGAGGAGAGGGCAGCAGGCAAGGCGGAATTCATCAGCTATGGCGCAGGCGTCCGTTGCCGCCGCGGGGGCGGGCATGGCGCGTGCGTCCGTTATCGTCGATCGGTGGCTCGGCGCCGTGCCGCAGGCATGGGCGCGGGCATGGGCGGAGAGTGGGACGCGCTCATGCTAGGGAGCGTGACGATGCGTATCCAATGAAAGTTATTGCTGCCAGAGTGCAATTATTTTGCACTGTGAACGCTGCCGGCCAGGTTGCGGGCAAGGCGGGCGCCCACCGGACAGCCCGCGTTCGCCCGCTGGACCGGGGCTTACAGCGGCGGGAAGGCTTTGAAAGCCTCCAGGGTCTCGGCGTACGCCGACCAATCCCGCAGCGCCGGGTAGTCGGCGGCGGCGATGCGCTCGGCGTGCATCAGTTGGATGAAGCGCCAGGCCACGGCGATGCTCAGGCCGGCCTGGTCGATCTGGCCGTTGTCTGGCAGCGGCCGTTCGCGCAGATCGCTGTCCAGCGCGGCACAAGCGGCGTGCAATTGTGCCTCGACGCGCGCCAGCCAGGCCGGATCGCGCTTGTCCTCGTCGCGCTTCTGCTCGTAGATGATCTGCACCGCCTTTTCGCAGGCCGCCAGGGCCAGGCCGAGCAGGCGCGTGGAGCGCACCCGCGCGGCCGGCTCGCTGGGCATCAGGCTGCGTCCGGCCTGGTGTTCCAGCAGATCGATGATCAGGCTGGAGTCCATCAGCGCCTGGCCATCGTCGAGCAGCAGGGTCGGCGCCTTGACCACCGGGTTGAGCCGGCGGAATTCGTCATAGGTGCTGAACACCGAGAGCGAGCGGTGGCTGAAGTCGATATCCAGCAGACGCAGGCTGATGGCCACGCGGCGCACATAGGGCGAGTCAAGCATTCCAATCAGTTGCATGGGCACTTCCTGTTATTGGCGATTACATGGATGATCCAGGGTCGAGCCCCGAATTGACGGTCAATGCCGAGAAATCTAGCGACTCTCCAGGGGCGAGAAAATCGACGATTAATAACCGCATTGGTTAGCGGAGCTAACATGAGCGCCTATCCACCGCTGTCCGCCCTGCGCAGCTTCGAGGCCGTCGCCCGGCTCGGCAGCGTGACCCTGGCGGCGGCCGAACTGCATGTCACCCACTCGGCGGTCAGCCAGCAGGTACGACAACTGGAGGAACTGCTCGGGGTGACCCTGCTGCAGCGCGAGGGCCGTGGATTACGCCTGAGCGAGGAAGGCCGGCTCTACGCGCTGCAGGTGCGCCGGGCGCTGCGCGACATCGCCGAGGCCACGCGCCTGGCGCGCGCAAGGCCCGGCGAGAGCGAACTGGTGATCGCCGTGCTGCCCTCGTTCGGCCAGCAATGGCTGCTGCCGCGCCTGCCGGATTTCCGCCAGCGTTATCCACAGTACCGCCTGCGCCTGCTCGCCAGCCTGGAGGTGATCGACCTGCGCCAGGGCCTGGCCGACGTCGCCATCCGCATCGGCCAGGGGCACTGGGAAGGGCTGGCCCAGCAACGCCTGTTCGACGATCAACTGGTGGCGGTGTGCGCGCCGCAGTTCAGCGGCGGCGACTTGCCGCGCAGCGCAGAGGCGATCCTGCGCTGCCCGCTGATCCACGGCTTCGAGTCCTGGCTGCCCTGGTGCCAGGCCGCCGGCGTGCCACTGCCGGCGGGCGAGGCGGCGTTCACGGTGAACGACTCCAACCTGGCCATCGAGGCCCTGCGCCTTGGCCAGGGCGTCGCCGTCGAGCGCCTCAGCCTGGTGGCCGGCGCGCTGGCGCGGGGCGAGCTGGTGCAGCTCGGCGACATCCGCGCGGCCTACGCCCACCCTTACTGGCTGGTGTGGCCGCAGCGCGAATCCACCCAGGCCAAGGTGGCGGCCTTCGCCGAGTGGCTGGAGGAGCAGGTCGCGGATTACCTGGCGGGGATGGCTGATTAGCGCCTGGGCGAAAGCCGTCCGCGTCCGCTGACTTTGCCTACGGCGCCCAGGCGCGGCGACAGCGCCTGTCGCCGCGCCTCGCTAGACTTCCGGCGGTGAAAAAAACCTCCCGGCCGGCGCCGGGTTTTGTTGAAATGCCCGGCATTTCCCGCGCGGCGCAGGCGCGGTCAGTTTCAGGAGAGACGATGAGCGAAGAGCAGTTGAGCCCCGGCCTGATGGTCATCCACGGCAATCACCCGGAAGCCCTGCGCGACCTGCTGGTCGGCTGGATGGCGCGCTACCCGCTGGCGCCGCTGGAGAGCGAGACCATCCTGGTGCAGAGCAACGGCATCGCCCAGTGGCTGAAGCTGGCCCTGGCCCGCGATGTCGCCGACGGCGGCTGTGGCATCACCGCGGCGCTCGACGTGCAGTTGCCGGCGCAGTTCCTCTGGCGCGCCTACCGGGGCGCCTTGGGCAAGGAGGCGGTGCCGGAGGTTTCGCTGCTGGACAAGGCGCCGCTGACCTGGCGTCTGATGCGCCTGCTGCCGGCGCTGTTGGCGCGCGAGGAGTTCCAGAGCCTGCGGCGCTTCCTCGCCGAGGATGCCGACCTGCGCAAGCGCCACCAGTTGGCCGAGCGCCTGGCCGACCTCTTCGACCAGTACCAGGTGTACCGCGCCGACTGGCTGGAGGACTGGAGCCAGGGGCGCGCGCAGGTACGCACGGCCAAGGGCCAGGTGCGGCCGCTGGAGGCCGACGAGCGCTGGCAGGCGGTGCTGTGGCGCGCGCTGCTCGACGAGGTGGGCGAGGCAGGACTGGCCGGCAGCCGCTCCGGTGTACACCTGCGCTTCCTCGAACGCCTGCGCGAAGGTCCGCCGCCGCTCGGCCTGCCGCGCCGCGTGGTGGTCTTCGGCATCTCCGCGATGCCGGCGCAGACGGTCGAGGCGCTGGCCGCCCTGGCGCGGGTCAGTCAGGTGCTGCTCTGCGTGCACAACCCCTGCCGCCACCACTGGGCCGACATCGTCGCCGACAAGGACCTGCTGCGCCACGAGTACCGTCGCCAGCAGCGCCGCCCCGGGGTGCCGGCGCAGCTCGACGCCGATCTCCAGCACCAGTACGCGCAGCCGCTGCTGGCCGCCTGGGGCAAGCAGGGGCGCGACTACATCAACCTGCTCGACCAGTACGACGACCCGGACAGCTACCGCGCGCGCGTCGGCACGGTCAGCGGCGGGCGCATCGACCTGTTCAGCGAAGACACCCCGGACAGCCTGCTCGGCCAGTTGCAGGACGACATCCTGGAGCTGCGCCCGCTGGCGGAGAGCCGCGCGCGCTGGCCGGCGGTCGATCCGGCGCGGGACCGCTCGCTGCGTTTCCACGTGGCGCACAGCGCGCAACGCGAGGTCGAGGTGCTGCACGATCAGTTGCTGGCGCGCTTCGACGCCGACCCGACGCTGCGCCCGCGCGACATCATCGTCATGCTCCCCGACGTCGATGCCTACGCGCCGCACATCCAGGCGGTGTTCGGGCAGCTCGGCCGCGACGACAAGCGCTTCATTCCCTTCACCCTGGCGGACCAGGGCCAGCGTGGCCGCGAGCCGCTGCTGGTGGCCCTGGAGCATCTGCTGCAACTGCCCGAAAGCCGTTTCGCGGTGAGCGAAATCCTCGACCTGCTGGACGTCGGCGCACTGCGCGCGCGCTTCGCCATCGCCGAGGCCGACCTGCCGCTGCTGCAACGCTGGGTCCAGGGCGCCGGGGTGCGCTGGGGCCTCGACGGCGAGCAGCGCGAGGGCCTCGGCCTGCCCGCCGCCGGCGAGGCCAACACCTGGCGCTTCGGCCTGCGGCGCATGCTCCTCGGCTTCGCCGTGGGCGAGGGCGAGGCCTTCCAGGACATCCAGCCCTACGCCGAGATCGGCGGCCTCGACGCCGCCGTGCTCGGTCCGCTGGCCGCGCTGCTGCAAGCCCTGGCCGAGGCCTGCGAGCGCCTCGCCGAGGCGGCCGCGCCGGCGCAGTGGGCGGAGCGCCTGCGACAACTGCTGGATGACTTCTTCCTCACCCGCGACGAGCACGACGAACTGCTCCGCCAGCAACTCCTGCAACTGCTCGAACGCTGGCTGGACACCTGCGCCCACGCCGACTTCGCCGAGCCGCTGCCGCTCTCGGTGGTGCGCGAGGCCTGGCTCGGCGGACTCGATGCCGGCGGCCTGAACCAGCGCTTCCTGGCCGGCGCGGTGAGCTTCTGCACGCTGATGCCGATGCGCGCGATTCCCTTCCGCCTGGTCTGCCTGCTCGGCATGAACGACGGCGACTACCCGCGCCAGCAGACCGCGCTGGACTTCGACCTGATGCGCAACGACTACCGTCCCGGCGACCGTTCGCGCCGCGAGGACGACCGCTACCTGCTGCTCGAAGCGCTGCTCTCGGCACGCGAGCAGCTCTACATCAGTTGGGTCGGGCGGAGCATCCGCGACAACAGCGAGCGTCCGCCCTCGGTGCTGATCGGCCAACTGCGCGACCACCTGGCGGCGGGCTGGTCGCTGCCCGACAAGCCCGGCGACGGCAAGGCGCTGCTCGCCGCGCTGACCGCCGAACACCCGCTGCAACCCTTCAGCCGGCGCTATTTCGAAGGCGCGGGCGCTGCCGCGGGGCAAGGCGTCGACGGCTTCTACACCTACGCCCGCGAATGGCGCGAGGTGCATCGCCAGGACGACGCCGGCGTGGCGCTGGAGGAGGCCGTGCTGGCGCCGCTGCTGCCGGACGCCGCGATCGGCCTGCGCACCCTCGGCGATTTCCTCGCCAATCCGGTCAACGCCTTCTTCCAGCAACGCCTGAAGGTGCGCTTCGGCGACGAGGACCTGACCGGCCACGACGAAGAAACCTTCGCCCTCGACGGCCTGCAGGTCTGGCAGTTGCAGTTCGAGCTGTGCGAGCGCCTGCGCCCGTGGATCGAAAACCACTGGGAAGATGGCGCGCTGCCGGCGCGCATCGAGCAGCAACTGAGCCGCCTGCGCGGCGAGGGGCGCCTGCCGCTGGCGGCCTTTGGCGCCTTCAGCGCGCGCGAACTCAGTGCGCCGCTGGGCGAGTTGCTCGGGCGCTACCGCGAACAACTGACCTACTGGAGCGAGGCCGAGGAGGGCCAGCGCGAGCTGAGCCACCTGCATGCGCCCAGCGGCGTGTCACTGAGCGACTGGCTCGGTGGCCTGCGGCGCAATGCCGACGGCCAACTGGCCAGCCTGCAACTGGTCAGCGGCAAGCTGCACGAGGGCCGTGGCTACAAATGGCACAGCCTGGTGCGCCACTGGGTGCGCCACCTCGGTTTGCAGCTCTGCGGCGCGCCGGTGCGCAGCCTGCTGGTCAGCCAGAGCGGCACCCTGGAACTGCCGCCGCTGGCCGCCGAACAGGCGCGCGCGCAGCTCGACAGCCTGATCGCGGCCTGGCTGGAAGGCCTGCGGCGGCCGCTGCCGGTGGCCTGCAAGGCAGCCTGCGCCTGGCTCGGCGCCGGCGAGGATGAGGAAAAGGCCGCGCGCGAAGCGGCCAAGCGTTACGACGGCGGCTTCGGCGTGACCGGCGAAGCGGCGGCCTCGCCGGCGCTGACGCGGGTCTACCCGGACTTCGCCAGCCTCGCCGCCAGCGGCGAGTTCGGAGCCTGGGCCGAGGCCCTCTACGGCCCGCTCTACCACCTGTTGCAACGCCGCGATGACGAGGAGCACGGCCAATGAGCGCTGCCCCGAGCAATGAACTGCGCGCCCTGGAATTCCCCCTGCACGGCAGCCGGCTGATCGAAGCCAGCGCCGGCACCGGCAAGACCTTCACCATCGCCCTGCTGTACCTGCGCCTGGTGCTCGACCACGGCGGCGAGCTGGCCTTCGGCCGGCCGCTGAGCCCGCCGGAAATCCTCGTGGTGACCTTCACCGACGCCGCCACCCAGGAATTGCGCGAACGCATCCGCGCGCGCCTGGGCGAGGCCGCGCAGTGCTTCGCCGAGCCGCAGGCGGCGCACGATGCCTTGCTGGTCGAGCTGCGCGGCAGTTATCCGGCCGAGCGCTGGCCCGGCTGCGCGCGCCTGCTGCGCCTGGCCGCCGAGTGGATGGACGAGGCGGCGGTGTCGACCATCCATAGCTGGTGCTACCGCATGCTCCGCGAGCACGCCTTCGACAGCGGCAGCCTGTTCACCCAGGAGCTGATCACCGACCAGAGCGAGTTGCTCGCCGAGGTGGTGCGCGACTACTGGCGGCGCACCTTCTATCCGCTGCCGGCGCAGGCGGCGCTGGAAGTGCTGCGCTGCTACGCCGCGCCCGACGCTCTGGCCAAGGCCCTGCAGCCCTTGCTGGCCCAGCAGGAGGCGGACTTCCGCTACGCCGACCAGTCGCTCCGCGCGCCGCCGTCGCTGCGCGAACTGCTGGAGCACAGCGCAGACTGGTACGCGCGCCTGGATGCCCTGGAGAGCGCCGCGCGCGCCGCCTGGGCCGCCGACCGCGAAGGCCTGCGGCAACTGCTGTACGCGCTGCGTGCGCAGCTCAACGGCACCAGCTACCGCGGCAAGGACGACGACGAGACCTTCGATGCCTGGCTGCAGGCGCTGGAGGCCTGGAGCGAGGGCGGCGAGACGCCGGACAACCTGGCCAAGTTCGGCCAGACGCGGATCAAGCTCAAAGCCAAGGCGGTGGTGCCGGAACATCCGGCGTTGCAGGCCATCGATGCCTGGGCGGCGCAGGGCGAGGAGCGCCCGGATATCGCCGCGCCACTGCTGCTGCATGCCCTTGGCGAGGTGCGCCGGGCGCTGGAAGCGGAGAAACAGCGGCGCGCCGAACTGGGCTTCGACGACCTGCTGGTGCGCCTCGACCGCGCCCTGGCCGGCGCCGGCGGCGAACACCTGGCCGAGCGCATCCGCCAGCAGTTCCCGGTGGCGCTGATCGACGAATTCCAGGACACCGACCCGCTGCAATACCGCATCTTCGAGCGCCTCTACCGCATCGCCGAGAGCCCACGGCAGTTGGGCCTGTTCATGATTGGCGACCCCAAGCAGGCGATCTACGCCTTCCGCGGCGCGGATATCCACACCTACCTGCGGGCCCGCGCCGCCACCGCCGGGCGCCACTACACCCTGGGGCGCAACTTCCGCTCCACCGCGGCGGTGGTGCAGGCGGTCAACCACTGCTTCGCCTTCGCCGAAGGCCATGCGCGCGGCGCCTTCCGCTTCGCCAGCGAGGGCGACAACCCGGTGCCGTTCCAGGCGGTCGACGCCAAGGGCCGCGCCGAGCGCCTGCTGATCGATGGCGCCGAAGCGCCGGCACTGACCCTCTGGCGCCTGGACAACGACGGCCAGGTGGTCGGCAGCCGGCTCTATCGCGAGCAAATGGCCGCGAGCGCGGCCAGCGCCGTCCGCGCCTGGCTGAGCCTGGCCCAGGAAGGCCGCGCCGGGCTGTACCAGGCCGATGGCAGCGGCCGTGCGCTGCGCCCGGCGGATATCGCCATCCTGGTGCGTGGGCGCAGCGAGGCCGAGGCGGTGCGTGCCGAACTGGCGGCGCGGCGTCTGGCCAGCGTCTACCTGTCCGACCGCGACTCGGTGTTCGACAGCCAGGAAGCCCGCGACCTGCTGCAATGGCTGCGGGCCTGCGCCGAGCCGGGCAACGACGCCCTGCTGCGCGCCGCCCTGGCCAGCCGCAGCCTGGCCCTGGGCTGGCAGACCCTGGAGCGGCTGAACCAGGACGAGCAGTTCTGGGAAGGCATGCTCATGCGCTTCCGCGACTACCGCAGCCAGTGGCAGCAGCAGGGCGTGCTGCCGATGCTGCGCCGCTTGCTGGCCGACTTCGAGCTGCCGGCGCGCCTGCTGCGCCAGGCCGACGGCGAGCGCAGCCTGACCAACCTGCTGCACCTGGCCGAATGGCTGCAGCGCGAGGCCGCCGAACTGGACGGCGAGCACGCCCTGTTGCGCCTGCTGGCCGAGCAACTGGCGAGCCCCAGTAGCGAGGAAATCCTCCGCCTGGAAAGCGACGCCGACCTGATCAAGGTGGTGACCATCCACAAATCCAAGGGCCTGGAATATCCGCTGGTGCTGCTGCCGTTCATCTGCAGCTGGAAGGAATTCGACGGCAAGAGCCAGACCCCGCCGAGCTTCCAGGGCGAGGCCGGGCGGGTGATCGAACTGGCGCGCGGCAAGGAGCTGGCCGACGCCGCCTACCGCCAGGCCAACGACGAACGCCTGGGCGAGGACATGCGCCTGCTCTACGTGGCCCTGACCCGCGCCCGCCATGGCGTCTGGCTGGGCGTCGCGCCCTTGGCGATGGGCAACAGCAAGAGCCCGGAGCTGCACAAGGGCGCCTTCGGCTACCTGCTCGGCGGTGGCGCGGCGATCGCCCTGGATGGCTTCGCCGAGCGCCTCGCGGCATTGGCCGAAGGCTGTCCGGCGATCGCCCTGGCGGCGGCGCCGTCGATCGACGCCACGGCCTACGACGAAAGCCGCGCCGGTATCCTCGAAGCGGCGCGCGAGCCGCGTCGGCGGGTGGCCGAGCGCTGGTGGATCGCCAGCTATTCGGCGCTGGCCAGTCTCGACCCGGAGGCCGACGCGCCGAGCGAGGCGAGCGAACCGATCAGCGCCGAGGAGGCCACCCTGCGCGAGGCCGAGACGCCCGCCGACGCCTTGCTCGCCGAAGCGGCCGTGGCCGTCCCGGCGGCCGGCAGCCTGCACGCCTTCCCGCGTGGCGCGAACCCCGGCAGCTTCCTCCACGGGTTGCTGGAATGGGCCGCCGACGAGGGCTTCGCGCGGGTCGCCGGCGACCCGGCGGCGTGCCGCGAGCTGATCGCCCGGCGCTGCCAGGTGCGTGGCTGGGAGGCTTGGATCGAGCCCTTGGTGCAGTGGCTGCCGAACTGGCTGGAGAGCGCCTTCGCGCTGCCCGGCGCCGGCCCGCTGCGCCTTGCCGCGCTGCGTACCTACCAGAAGGAAATGGAGTTCTGGTTCGCCGTGAAGGCCACCGACAGCGCGCGCCTGGACGCCGTCGTGCGCCGCCATGTGCTGCCCGGCGAGGCGCGTCCGGCGCTGCAACAGAGCCAGCTCAACGGCATGCTCAAGGGCTTCATCGACCTGGTTTTCGAACACGAGGGGCGCTACTACGTGGCCGACTACAAATCCAACTGGCTCGGCGCGGACGTGAGCGCCTACACCCCGGCGGCACTGCGCGCGGCGGTGCTCGGGCATCGCTACGACCTGCAATACGCGCTCTACCTGTTCGCCCTGCACCGCCTGCTCAAGGCGCGCCTGCCGGACTACGACTACCAGCGGCACGTCGGCGGCGCGGTCTATCTGTTCCTGCGCGGTGGCGAGCAGGGGCTGTTCTGCGAATGCCCGCCGCGCGCGCTGATGGATGAACTGGACGCGCTGTTCAGCCAGGCGGTGGCGGCATGAACCTGGCGCAGTTGCTCGACCTTCTCGGCCAGTGGGCCGCGCGCGGCTGGCTGCGCGAGCTGGACCGCGCCTTCGCCGCCTTCCTGGTGGAGCAGGCGGCGGACGCCGAGCCGCTGCTGGTGCTGGCGGCGGCCCTGGCCAGCCACCAGCTCGGGCGCGGCCACGTCTGCCTGGACCTGGCGGCGACCCTGGCCGACAGCCGTTTCGCCCTGTCCCTGCCGCCGGACGGCGAGCTGGGCGAAGCGGCCCTGACCCTGCCCGGCGAGTTGCTCGATGGCCTCGACCTGGCGGCCTGGCAAGCGGCCCTGGACGATCCGCGCCTGGTCGGCGACGGCCCCGGCGCCACGCCGCTGGTGCTGGCTGGCCAGCGTCTCTACCTGCGCCGTTACTGGCAGTACGAACGCGCGGTGCGCGCCGGCATCGAACTGCGCCTGGCGCGCGCCGCCGAGCTGCGCGCGGCGTTGCCCGAGGCGGCCCTGCGGCACGCCCTGGACAGTCTGTTCCCGGCGCGCGCGGGGGCGCCCAGCGACTGGCAGAAACTGGCCTGCGCGCTGGTCGCCGGCAACGCCTTCGGCATCGTCACCGGCGGTCCCGGCACCGGCAAGACCACCACCGTGGTCAAGCTGCTGGCGCTGTTGCAGAGCCTCGCCGTCGAGGGTGCCGCGGCGCGGCCGCTGCGCATCCGCCTGGCGGCTCCGACCGGCAAGGCCGCCGCGCGCCTCAATGAATCCATCGCCGGCGCGGTGCAGGGCTTGAAGCTGGATGGCCTGCCCGCCGGCGAAGCGCTGCGCGCGCTGATTCCCACCGAGGTCACCACCCTGCACCGGCTGCTCGGCAGCCGCCCGGACAGCCGGCAATTCCGTCACCACGCCGGCAACCCGCTGGCGCTCGACCTGCTGGTGGTGGACGAAGCCTCGATGGTCGACCTGGAAATGATGGCGGCGCTGCTCGCCGCGCTGCCGGACAAGGCTCGGCTGATCCTGCTCGGCGACAAGGACCAACTGGCCTCGGTGGAGGCCGGCGCGGTGCTCGGCGAGTTGTGCAGCCGGGCCCGCGACGGCCACTACCACGGCAGCACCCGCGACTGGCTGCAGGCGGTCACTGGCGAGCCTATCGACGAGACCTTGCTCGACGCCGACGGCCTGGCCCTCGACCAGGCGGTGGCCATGCTCCGCCACAGCCACCGCTTCAGCGCGCAGAGCGGTATCGGCCGCCTCGCCGAAGCGGTCAACGCCGGCGACCTGGCCGCCACCCGCGCGGTCTGGCAGCACGGCTACGCCGATCTCGCGCGGCTGAGCCTGGAGGCGGGCGATAACCGCGCCCTGCGCGAGCTGGTGGTGGAGGGCGGTGGGCGGAATTTCCCCGGGCAGGGCGGCGGCCGCGAGGGCATCGATCCGCCGCAGGGCTACCGGCATTACCTGAGTGTGCTGCGCGACGGCCAGCCGGCCTTGTCGGCGCCGCCGGCCGCGTTCGACGCCTGGGCGCTGCGCGTGCTCGCCGCCCACGGCCGGTTCCAGGTGCTCTGCGCCCTGCGCCGCGGCCCCTGGGGCGTGGAAGGACTGAACCTGCGCATCGCCGAACTGCTCGAAAGCGAGGGGCTGATCCAGCCGGGGCAGGCCTGGTATCTCGGCCGGCCCCTGCTGGTGACGCGCAACGACTACGGTCTGGGGCTGATGAACGGCGACATCGGCCTGACCCTGGCGCTGCCCCGCGAGCAGGACGGCGAGCGTCACTGGGCCTTGCGCGTGGCCTTCGCCGACGGCCAGGGCGGCATCAAGTGGGTGCTGCCCAGCCGCTTGCAGGCGGTGGAAACGGTCTACGCCATGACCGTGCACAAGTCCCAGGGCTCGGAGTTCACCCATGCCGCCCTGGTGCTGCCGGACGCGCTCAACCCGATCCTCACCCGCGAGCTGGTCTACACCGGCATCACCCGCGCCCGCCACTGGTTCAGCCTGGCCAGCGCCGGGCGCGGTCCCTGGGTGCTGGAGGCGGCCATCGAGCGCCGCGTGCTGCGCGCCAGCGGCCTGCTCGACGCCCGGGACTGAGCCGCACCGCGGCATCCGCTGGCGCCGTTCTGCGACGTGGCGGCGCCAGCGCCGGGCGAGGAAGCCCGGATAATTAGATTTGTCTGATAGTGGACCTGGCTCGCGCTCTTCACACTGGGCGCCATCGAGTCCAAAGGGTTGCCGCTGCCGCTCGGCAGCGGGCCGAGCGTGAGCGCCGGCTTCCCTTGGCGCTCGTTCCGGGCGCGCGGTGCTTTCCCGTCGCCTTCGCCGGACGCCGCCGGCGCCTGCACAGGCAGGCCGGCCCGCCCAGTCACCGCCACCTGCGCGCACCCTCGCGCCGTCCGACGGTGCCCTGTCAGGAGGTTTCATGAAGACCTTGCCTTACCGCGTGCTGATCGTCGAAGACCATCCGTTCCAGCGCGAATACCTGCTGCAGTTGTTCCGCGGCCAGGGCGTCGAGCACATCGAGACCGCCGAGGATGGTGCCGAGGCGATCCTGTGTCTCGAACGGCAGCCGTTCGACCTGGTGGTCAGCGATCTGCTGATGCCCGGCATGGACGGCGTGCAATTGATCCAGCGCCTGGGCGCGCTGGCGCACCGGCCGCAACTGGCGCTGCTCAGCACGGCCTCGCGGCGGATCATGGGCGGTGCCTGCCAGGCGGCCCAGGCGCTCGGCCTGTCGGTGATCGGCACGATCGCCAAGCCGGCCGTGCCGACGGCCATCGCCGGGCTGCTGGAAACCCTCGGCACCCGCCTCAGCCAGAACCTGCCAAGGCCGACGCAACACGCACGCTTCAGTCGCGGGCGCCTGCTGCTGGCCCTGGCGCGCGGCGAAATGCAGGCCTGGTTCCAGCCGAAGAAATCGTTGCACAACGGCCGCATCGTCGCCGCCGAGGCACTGGTGCGCTGGCTGCATCCGCAGAAGGGCACCCTGCTGCCCGGGCGTTTCATCGCCGATCTGGTCGAGCATGGCCTGGAGGAAGCGCTGCTCTGGACGGTGATCCAGCAGACCCTGCAGGCCCAGGCCGACTGGCGCCGCTGCGGCTTCCGCATCCCGGTGTCGGTGAACCTGCCGACGCGGCTGCTGGACAACCCCAGCCTGCCGGACCAGCTCGCGGATTTCGTCGAGCACCAGGGCGGCAACCCGTCGCTGCTTTGTTTCGAGTTGACCGAGAACAGCGTCACGACGCTGCCGGGCAGCTACCACGCCGGCGCCTGCCGCCTGCGCATGAAGGGCTTCGGCCTGGCCCAGGACGATTTCGGCCAGGGCTACAGCTCGCTGTACAACCTGGTGTCGACGCCCTTCACCGAGCTGAAGATCGATCGCGCGCTGGTCCATGGCAGCGTCGATGACGAGGCCCTGGCCGTGGCCCTGGCGAGCACCGTGGCGCTGGGCCGTCGGCTTGGCCTGGAGGTGGTCGCCGAAGGCGTCGAGCGGCAGGAGGAACTCAACCTGCTGCGGCGTTTCCAGTGCGACCGGGTGCAGGGCTTCCTGATCTCCGAGGCGGTCAGTCCCGCGGCCTTCGAGGGGCTGCTGCGCAAGGACATGCCGGTGCTGGTTCACTGAGTGCCGGTTTCGGCGTGTGTCCCGCTCCGGCGTGGCGCTCGTCGATCCCACCGCTATGCTGATGGCAGGGCGCGCATCGTTCAGGCGCGGCCGTGAATCAGGATTCGGGGGCGTCTATGGACAAGGTCAAGGTCGTGGTTGCGGACGATCACTCGATCGTGCGTCTGGGAATCCGCGAGGTGGTCCAGCGCGATCCGCGTTTCGCCGTGGTGGGGGTGGCGGCCAGTCCGAGCGAGCTGGTGCAACTGTGCCGGGAGCAGGCGCCGGACATCGTCATCACCGACTACAACATGCCGGGCGATGACGTCTACGGCGATGGCCTGAAGCTGATCGGCTACCTGCTGCGGCAATTCCCGCAGACCCGCGTGCTGATCTACACCATGCTCAGCAACAACCTGATCCTCTCCAGCCTCTACGACCTCGGGGTCTCCGGCGTGGTGCTGAAGAGCGGCGACATCGACGAGATCCGCGTGGCCGTGGATACCCTCCAGCACGGCCGTATCTATCGCGGCGCGCACATGCAGGCGGCGAACAGCGTGCTGGCCAGCGGCGACGATATCCAGGGACGCATCGCCAGCCTGTCGGCCAAGGAGTTCGAGGTGCTGCGTCACTTCGTCTCCGGGCTCAGCGTGGGCGATATCGCCCAGCAGCTCAACCGCAGCGTGAAGACCGTCAGCGCGCAGAAGATCGCCGCCATGCGCAAGCTGGAAGTGGACAGCGACCAGGCGCTGCTGACCTTCTGCGTCAAGGCCAATCTGTTCCAGTGAACTGGCCCGCGTCCGGGCCATGCAGAGGCGTCGCTTGCCGCGCGCCTGCCGCCGAAGCGGCGTCGGCGCGAGCGCGGAGTCAAAGCAGGCCGTTACCGGCGCGCTGGCTCTGTCCGGCGCTGGAGATCGCGCGAGCGGTTTCGATCAGCAGGGGGGCCAGTTCGCGCTGGGCGTCAACGAGGCTCCAGCGGCTGGCCGGCACCCCGACGTTGATGGCCCCCAATGGATGCCCGCTGGCGTCGACGACCGGCGCCGCCAGGCTGATATCGCCTGGGAAGTACTCGCTGTCGATCCAGGCATAGCCGGCGTCACGGGCGGTCTCGACGGCCTCATTGAGGCGCTCCAGGTCGACCAGGGTGCTGGGGGTGTGTGCCGACCTGGGCATTTCTTCGAGCAGCCGCCGGCTTTCCTCCGGGGCCAGCCGGGAAAGGTAGGCACGCCCGGAGGCCGTGCAGTACATCGGCAGGCGCAGACCCAGGGGCATGGGGATCATCACCCGGTTGTGGCTGGGGAAACGGGCGACGAAGACCATGTCGTAGGCGTCGGGCTCGGACAGGTTGCAGCTCTCGTGGCACTGCTGGTTGAACTCGTGCAGGTAAGGCGTGGCGCGTTCGATCAGGCTGTCGGTCTGCAGGAAGCCGAACCCCAGGGTCAGCGCGCGCGGCGTCAGGCGGTAGCGTTTCTGCGCATCCTTGCGCAAGTAGCCGAGGGTTTCCAAGGTGTAGGTGAAGCGCTGCACGGCGCTCTTGGTCATGCCGGTGGCGGCAGCCAGCTCCGGCAGGTTCATGCTTGGGTAGCCGGCGCGGAAGGCGGTGAGGACTTCCAGGCCGCGGGCCAGGGTGCTGGCGAACAGGGGGGATTTTTCGGCAGTGCTCATGCGCAGGTCTCTGCTGTGGTGCGGGTGGTGCTTCGGCACCGGCCCGCGAGTGCGTCCATTCTAAACGGGGCGTCGCGTGGAAGTCCGCCTCGGCACCGAGGCGGCTCGGCGGCCGAGGTAGATCCCCAGCGATTGGCCAGGCGTGTAGCGGGGCAGTGCTTCCTGGTCGTCGGCGCTGCGCCGGGCGGGATCGCTCATCGGGGACTCTCCTTGAACGGGTTTCAGGCCGCGTGGGTAGCGGGTTTGGCATAGGCGCGGGCGCTTCCCGGCGGGATGCACAGCTCGACGCTGGCGCCGTCGCCGGCGGCCAGGCGGTCGAAGGCCTCGCGTGGCACGTCCAGGGTCAGCTCGTCGATGCCCGGCAACTCCAGGTGCAGGCGTAGCGAGCGGCCATGGAAGATGCTTTGGGCAATGCGTGCGCGGACCCGCGACAAGCCGCTCTGCGGCGTGTCGCCGGGGTGTGCCAGGCGCATGTCTTCGGGACGCAGTGAGATGATCACCGGGCTGCCCAGTGGTAACGGCTGCTGGCTGCTGGCGAGGATTTCCAGGGAGCCGACGCGGACCCCGAGAGCCCCCAGGTGCTGGCTGACCACCTGGCCTTCGAGCAGGTTGGTGGCGCCGATGAAGCCGGCGACGAAGGGCGAGGCCGGGCTGTCGTACAGCTCCGCCGGGCCGGCGACCTGTTCCAGGCGGCCACTGCGCATCACCGCGATGCGGTCGGAGATGGCCAGGGCTTCGGTCTGGTCGTGGGTGACCATGATGAAGGTGGTGCCCAGGCGCGTCTGCAGTTTCTTCAGTTCCACCTGCATTTGCTGGCGCAGGTGCGCATCGAGGGCCGAGAGCGGTTCGTCGAGCAGCAGCACGCGCGGCTCGCAGACCAGCGCGCGGGCCATGGCCACGCGCTGCTGCTGACCGCCGGAGAGTGCCTGCACGCGGGATTCGGCCTTGGCGGTCAGGCCGACCAGCTCCAGGGTCGAGTCTATCCGCCGCCGCGCCTCGGCCGCCGGCACCTTGGCGACGCTCAGGCCGAAGCCGATGTTGTCGCGCACGCTCAGGTGCGGGAACAGGGCGTAGTCCTGGAACACCGTGTTCACCGGCCGGCCATAGGGCGGCACGCTGGTGACGTCACAGCCGTCCAGGTAGATGTGCCCGGCGCTGGGTTCTTCGAAGCCGGCGATGATCCGCAGGGTGGTGGTCTTGCCGCAACCGGAGGGGCCGAGCAGGCAGAGGAACTCACCCTGGCGCACCTCCAGGTCGATGTTGTCGACGCTGAGCACGCCGCCATGGAATTGCTTGCTGACGCCTTCCAGGCGCACAACCGTATCGCTGTTCATCTCGATTCCTCGTTGGGGCGGCGTGCCGCGCGGCGCGGCACGCCGGCCTTCGCTAGCCGCCGGCCTTGACCCGCTCGAAGAGCTTGGACAGCTCGTCGTTGCTGGGAATGTTGCGGGTCATCACGGTGGACTTGAGCACGACGTTGGGATCGTCCGGCAATTCCAGTTCCTCCAGCCTGGCTTTCGGCACCCGGGCGAACGCGGCGCTGCTGGCGCTACCGTAGCCGTACTCCTGGATCAGCTTCTCGCCGGATTCCGGCTTCAGCCGCGCGTTGATGAAGTCGTAGGCCAGGTCGACGTGCTTGGAGTCCTTGAGCAGGACCATGCCGCAGACCCAGGTGAGCATGCCTTCCTTGGGCTTCATGAAGGTCACCGGCACGTGCTGTTTCTTCAGCGCGGTGGCCGAGGCGTTCCAGGTCATCGCGGCGACCAGTTCGCCACTGGCCAGCGACTGTTCCACCGAGGTCATGTCGTTGGTGTAGCTGCGGATCAGCGGGCGCTGCGCGCGCAGGGTCTGGCCGATCTTGTCGAGCTGCGCCTGGTCGAGCTTGGCGAAGGCATCGACGCCGGACATCAGGGCCGCCACCAGCGCGGTGTCGTGAACCGCGTCGATGGTCGCCATGCGCCCGGAGTACTGCGGATTCCACAGCATCTTCCAGCTGTTCTCGGGGTTCTTCACCAGGTCGGTGCGGTAGAGGATCGAGGTGTTGCCCCAGTCCCACGGCACCATCCATACCTTGCCGTCGGCATCGACCATCCCCGGCAGGTCCTTGATCACCGGATAGATGCTCTCCCAGTTCTTCAGCCGCGAAGCGTCCAGGGGTTGCAGCAGGCCGGCCTGCTTCCAGCGCTCGAGCTTGTCGTAGCAGGGGTGGACGAGGTCCGGGCGGTAGCCGGCGCGCACCTTCGACAGGGCATCGTCATCGTCGCCGAACACCGAGATGTCGACCTTGTCGGCCGGGTAGCCGGGGTGGAACTCGGGCAACTCGTAGCCTGACCAGGTCATGTAAGTCAGTTTGTCGGCGTCGGCGGCGTGACTGGCGCCGATCAGGCTCAGCGACAGGCTGAACGCGGAAATGCCGGCAGCCAGCAGCCGGAACGATTTTGCAGCGGTCTTCATGGTGCACCTCCAATGGGTTGGCATTCTCAACGGGGACTACGCAGTGCTCGGTTACTGGCTCGCCGCAAGGTTTCGGCGAGCGTGGCGATGACGATGGACGTCAACAGGATCAGGCTGCCCAGGGCCATCACGCTGGGCAGTCGGGTGGGGAAGCGCAATTGGGTCCAGATGTAGATCGGCAGGGTGGGTTCGTTGCCGACCAGGAAGAAGGCGACGATGAATTCGTCGAACGAGGTGAGGAAGGACAGCATGAAGCTGGACAGCAGCCCCGGCAGCGCCAGGGGCAGGGCGATACGCCGCAGGGTGACCCACTCGTTGGCGCCCAGGTCCATGGCCGCTTCCTCGAAGCTGCGCGGGAAGGCGGCGAAGCGGCTGCGCATCACCACCACCGCGGTGGGCAGGCAGAAGCAGGTGTGGCCGACGATGATCGCCCCCAGCGACGGCTGCAAGCCGGCCAGGTTCACCACGATCAGCAGGGCGATGCCGAGCACCACCCCGGGCACCAGGATCGGTAGCCGCGCGAGCAACGATACGACCCGCGCCAGGGGCCCGCCGCGGCGTTGGTCGGCATAGGCGATCAGTGCGCCGCAGACGGTCGCCAGGGCGCCGGACGACGTCGCCACCAGCAGGCTGTTGAAGGTCGCCTGGCTGAGGCTGGGGTTGCCGAACAGGCTGCGGTACCAGTCCAGGGTGAAGCCCCGCAGCGGGAAGGCTGCCAGGGTCGAGTCGTTGAACGAGAACAGCGGGATCAGCAGCATCGGCAGGTAGAGGAAGACCAGGTAGCCGATGACGTACAGGCCCAGCCCGCGCTTGGTCTTGGCAAGGTGCTTGTTCATGTGCGGCTTCCCCAGCGCTTGTTGAGCAGGCGGACCACGAGGATCACCAGGCCGATGGCGAGCATGCTCACCACCGCCATGGCCGAGCCGGCGGGCCAGTCGTCGGCCTTGCCGAACTGCGACTGGATCAGGCTGCCGATCAGGGTGCTGCTCGGTCCGCCGACCAGCGCCGGGGTCACGTAGTCGCCCACCGTGGGCACGAAGACCACCAGCGCGGCGGACAGCACGCCGGGCATCGACAGCGGCAGGATCACCCGTATGAAACGCTGGCTGGGGCGGGCACCGAGGTCGGCGGCGGCCTCGAAGAGGTTGCCCGGCACGCTGCTCAGGCTGACGTAGATGGGCAGTACGGCGAAGGCGGCGTAGGCGTGGGCCAGGGTGATCACCACGGCGCTGGGGGTGTTCAGCAGCGCGGTGATCGGCTCGTGGATCAGACCCAGTTCGAGCAGGGCCGAGTTCAGCACGCCGTTGTAGGCGAGGACGATCTTCCAGGAGAACACCCGCAGCAGGTAGCTGGTCCAGAACGGCAGGCTGACCAGGAACAGCAGCAGGTTGCGGTGTCGCCCGGCGTAGAAGGCCAGGTAGTAGGCCACCGGGTAGGCCAGCAGCACCGTCGCCAGGGTCACCAGCCCGGCCAGCACCAGCGAGCGCAATAGCACCAGGCGGGTCAGCGGATCGAGCAGGGCGTCGCTCAGATTGCTCAGGGTGAAGGCGCTGCCGAGTACCTGCCCGTCGTTGACCCGCAGGCTGAGGAACAGCACCAGACCCAGGGCGAACAGCACCAGGGTGCAGGTGACCAGGGTTCCGGGCAGGTTGAGCAGGGCGTCGAACAGCTTGCGGCCGTTGCGAGGCGATCGCTTGGCCATGGACGGCGTGCCCGGCTGCGGTTTCAGGGAGGCGTTCATGGCGTGGTGTCCAGCAGGCGGCGTTCGATGATGTCGCGCAGACGCAGGGCGTTGGCCGTGACTCGCGCCACCGTGCGGTGCAGCGCGGCACCCGGCAGCGGACGGTAGGGGGTGACCGGATAGATGCTTTCCTGTTCCGGCAGGCCGTCGATCAAGTCGGCGACGAAGCTGCCCATCAGCGTCGCCATGGCCACGCCGCGGCCGTAGTAGCCGAGGGCGACGGTCAAGCCTGGTTGCGGCCGGTGCAGCATGGGGATCTGGCTGGCCGGCACGGCGATGCGGCCGCTCCAGCAATGGCTGAGGGCGGTACCGGCGAGCGCCGGGAATATGCTCAGCATTTCCCGCGCCACGCGTTGCGCATCGCCGGCGCCGACGCGATCGGTGAAGGCGCCGCGGGTGCCAAGCAGCAGCCGGCCGTCGTCGCTGCGGCGGAAGTAGCGCAGTACCCGGAAGCTGTCGGAAACCGGCAGGTCGCCGGGAAGGATCCGCTCGAGCAGAGCGGCCGGCAGCGGCTCGGTCGCGGCTTGCAGGCTCCACAATGGCACGTGGGTCTGCCGCAGCCCTGGCAACAGGTTGTCGGAGTAGGCATTGGTGGCGATCAGCACCTGTTCGGCCTGGATCTCCCCGGCGCTGGTGACTACCGTCCATCGCCCGCCACTGCGGCTCAGCGACAGGGCGCGGACCTTCTCGTGGATGCTCACGCCGAGCGCCTGGGCGGCGCCGGCCAATCCGTGCAGGTAGCGCAGGGGCTGCAGCATGCCGCCGCGAGGGTCGAAGACGCCGCCGACATAGGCCGCACTGCCAATCAGACGGCGCACCTCGACGGCGTCGAGCAGGTGCATGTCTGCCCCGACTTCACGGCGTTCCGCCGCGCGCTGCGCCTGGGTCGCCAGCGCCGCCGGGCTGTGCGTGGCGAGCAGCCAGCCGTTTTGCCGCGCGGAACAGTCGATCGCGTGTTCGCGGATCAGCTCGAAAACCCGGTCGGCGGCGCCATAGGCCGCGCGTATGAGCGGCTCGGCGCGGCGCTCGCCGAAACGCTCGCGCAGTGCCTGCGGGCCGAGCTTGAGACCGGGGATGACCTGGCCGCCGTTGCGTCCCGAGGCGCCTTCGCCGAGCTGCTGCGCCTCGATCACCACTATCCCTTGTTGCCGTGGCGCCAGGTGCAGCGCGCTGGATAGCCCGGTGTAGCCGCCGCCGATCACCAGGCAGCGCGCCTGGCGCGGGAGCGCGGCGGCATACGCGGGGAAGGGGCCGGCTTCCGATTGCCAATAATTGGTGAAAGACGTTTTCGTTATTTTCATAATTGGCGTATCGAATATCGATTCATGAATATTGTTATTGCGTTAGTTAAGGCTGGCTAACCAAATGTGTCAAAGTATTTCTATCGAGGCCCTGCGCGAGGCCGCTGGGTATCTGCGGCTCGTATCGATGCGCATGCGGTAAACCCATGGCGGGGAGCTGCGGTGTCTCGACGAACTCCTGTTAAGCTCGCCCGACTCACCACGCCTTCCGGAGGATTGCATGCCCCGTTCCCGCCTGTTCGCCGCTCTTGCCCTGCTGGTCGCCTTGGCCAACATCCCGGCGGTTTTCGCCAATGTCCGCCTGAAAGACACGGTGCCGGGGGCCGAGAGCACGGTGCGGCCGCCCATGGAGCTGCGCCTGCGCTTTTCCGAGCGGGTCAAGGCGAGCAACGCGCGGGTGCGCATCAGCGCGGACAACGGCCTGGTGGTGAAGATCGGCGAGATCAGGAAGGCGGCGGATGATTCCAAGGTGCTGATCGTCACCCTCGAACAGCCGCTGCCCGCCGGCCATTACCGGGTGAAGTGGCGGGTCAGCTCGACGGATGCGCAGCACAGCGAGGGTCGCTACGGGTTCACGGTGGCGCACTGAGTCCTGACGGATATGCCTGCTATGTGTCGCGGGGGCTTCCGCTTTGGATAGCGCCCTGGTGTTCTGCCGCTTCCTGCATTTCTCCCTGGCCCTGACGCTGTTCGGCGTGGCGCTGTTCCGTGCCGTGCTGCGCCGTCAGGAGCCCCGGGTGCTGGCCGAGCTTGACCGGCCATTGCTGCGTTGCCAACGCGCCGGCGCCGCCGTGGCGCTGCTTGCCGGGCTGGCCTGGCTGGGCCTGGTGGCGGCGAGCATGGCCAGTGACTGGTCCGCTGCCGTCGATGCGCCGACCTTGCGCCTGGTGCTTGGGGACTCCTTCTTCGGCAAGGTCTGGGCCTGGCATCTGTTGGCCAATCTCGGCCTGTTGCTGACCCTGTGCCTGCCGCTGGCAGCGGACAACCCGTTGCGCCTGTTGCTCGCCGGCGCGCTGCTGGCGAGCCTGGCGCCGGTCGGCCATGGCGCCATGCTCGACGGTTGGGCGGGGCTCGGGCTGATGCTCAACCAGGGCCTGCACCTGCTCTGCGCGGGCGCTTGGCTCGGAGGCCTGCTGCTGCTGGCAGCCTTGCTCTACCGCGCCCCGGATGCGACCCATGGCGAGGCGTTGCGGCGTTTCAGCGGGGTCGGCTATCTGCTGGTGGGCGGGGTGATGGCCAGCGGCCTGGCGAATGTCTGGGCCCTGGTCGGGCAATGGCCGGACCCGCGCCATTCGGTCTTTGGCCTGGTGCTGACATTCAAGCTGCTGCTGGTCGCCGGCATGCTCGGCCTGGCCTTGCTCAACCGCCTGGCCCTGGCCTTCCGCGAACGCCGCCTGCTGGCGCTACGGCGCAGCGTGTTGCTGGAGTGGCTGTGCGGACTGGCGGCGGTGGCGCTGGTGTCGCTGCTGGGAACCCTGTCGCCGGCGGGGTAGACGCGGTCAACGCCGATGGGTATCGCTGCGCTCAACGCCATCCTACGGTGCGTGGGCAGGGGGACGGGGGCGTAGGATGGGTTGAGGAACGAAACCCATGCGGTCCTTGCCGGCGATGGGTATCGCTGCGCTCAACGCCATCCTACGGTGCGTGGGCAGGGGGACGGGGTGCGTAGGATGGGTTGAGGAACGAAACCCATGCGGTCCCTGCCGATCGATGAACGCCATCCCATGGTTGTCCGGGATGGGGCGGCGGATACGGGGTGCTATCCGCCGCCGTGGTCGGTCAGTGGGCGGGCAGGATGACGCCGCGGCATTCGCCGAAGCCGATCTGTGGATAACCGTCACGCTGGCAGTGGGCTCGGAAGATCACTTCGTCGTCGTCCTGCAGGAAGGTGCGTTCCTCGCCGCTCGGCAGGCGTAGCGGCTGTTTGCCGCCGAAGGTGCTCTCCAGCAGGCTGCCGAAGGCGTCGGCGCTGGGTCCGGAGAGGGTGCCGGAGCCGAACAGGTCGCCCGGTTGCAGCTTGCAGCCGCCGACGCTGTGGTGGGCGACCATCTGCGCCACCGTCCAGTACATGTTCAGGGTGTTGCTCAGAGCCAGGCGCAGCGGCGCCATGCCTTGTGCCTTCATGGCCGGGGTCTGCAGCAGCACTTCCAGTTGGATATCGAAGGCCCCGGCGGCCTGGTCGGCGGCGTCCAGCAGGTAGGGCAGTGGCTGCGGGTCGCCTTCGGGGCGCGCCGGTTGGGCCTTGCGGAACGGCGCCAGGGCTTCGGCGGTGACCACCCAGGGCGACACGCTGGTGGCGAAGTTCTTCGCCAGGAAGGGGCCGAGCGGCTGGTATTCCCAGGCTTGCACGTCGCGCGCCGACCAGTCGTTGAGCAGGCCGTAGCCGGCCACGTGCTCCTGGGCCTGGCCGATGCCGATGGCCTCGCCCATGGCATTGCCCTGGCCGATCCAGATCCCCAGTTCCAGTTCGTAGTCCAGGCGCTTGCTTGGGCCGAAGCTCGGTGCCTCGGCGCCCGGCGCCAGGGTCTGGCCGTTGGGCCGGCGCACGTCGCTGCCGGAGACCACCACGGTGGACGCGCGGCCGTGGTAGCCGATGGGCACGTGCTTGTAGTTGGGCAGCAACGGGTTGTCCGGACGGAACAGGCGGCCGACGTTGTTGGCGTGGTGAATGCCGACATAGAAGTCGGTGTAGTCGCCGACCCTGGCCGGCAGGTGCATCTGGCAGTCGGCCTGGGCCGGCAGCAGGTCGGCGCCCAGCGCTTGCAGCCTCGCCTGCGCCGCGCTGCCTTCGGCGAGCAGCGTCTGGAGCTGTTCACGCAGGGCGCGGCGCGGACCGGCGCCGAGGGCGAAGAAGGCGTTCAGGCTGTCGGCGCTGGCGGCTTCAGCGGCTGTCGCGGCCGCGCCGTCGAACAGGCCGGCGGCCGTGGCCAGCTTGAGGTCGAAGATCTGTTCGCCGATGGCGACGCCACCGCGCGGCGTGCCGCCGGCCGGGCTGAAGATGCCCAGCGGCAGGTTCTGCAGGGGGAAGTCGGGGTGGCCGTTGGCGGAGGCGATCCAGCTGCGGCGGGTGTCTGCGTGGCTCATGGGTCAGTTCCTGTGGAAAGTCTTGGCCATGCCGCTCCAGCAGGCGTCGTAGTCGCGCTGCAGCTGCGGGCATTCGAGAGCGTAGCGGCTCGGGCGGAGGACGCGGCCGGTCTCGAACATGAAGGCCATGGTGTGATCGATCTTCTGCGGTTTCAGCTCGGCGGCGATGGCCTGCACGGTGCTGGCGTTGTCCGGGCCGTGGGCGCTCATGCAGTTGTGCAGCGAGGCGCCACCCGGGGCGAAACCTTCGGCCTTGGCGTCGTAGGCGCCGTGGATCAGGCCCATGAATTCGTTCATCAGGTTGCGGTGGAACCACGGCGGGCGGAAGGTGCTTTCGGCCACCATCCAGCGTGGCGGGAAGATCACGAAGTCGACGTTGGCCATGCCCTGGGTGTCGCTGGGCGAGGTCAGCACGGTGAAGATCGACGGGTCCGGGTGGTCGTAGCTGACCGTGCCGAGGGTGTTGAACAGGCGCAGGTCGTACTTGTAGGGCACGTGGTTGCCGTGCCAGGCGACCACGTCCAGCGGCGAGTGGTCGAGTTCGCAGGCCCACAGCTCGCCAAGGAATTTCTGCACCAGTTGCACCGGCTCGTCACGCTCCTCGTAGTGCGCCAGCGGCACCAGGAAGTCTCGCGGGTTGGCCAGGCCGTTGCTGCCGATCGGGCCGAGGTCGGGCAGGCGCAGGGCGGCGCCGTGGTTCTCGCAGATATAGCCGCGCGCACTGCTGTCGAGCAGTTCGACGCGGAATTTCATGCCGCGCGGGATCACCGCGATTTCCTGCGGTTCGATGTCCAGCAGGCCGAGTTCGGTGGCCAGGCGTAGGCGGCCTTGCTGCGGCACGATCAGCCATTCGCCGTCGGCGTTGAAGAACACCCGCTGCATCGAGGCGTTGGCGCAGTACAGGTGCACGCTGATGCCGCTGGCCTGCTCGGCATCGGCGGTGGCGGCGACGGTCAGCAGGCCGTCGAGGAAGTCGGTGGCTTCGGCGGGAATCGGCTGTGGGTCCCAGCGCAGGCGGTTGGGGGTCACCGGACCGGTGTCGCGCCCGCGAATCTGCCGTTCGAGGCGCTGGAACGCCGGGTGGTTGGCCGACGGCTTGATGCGGTACAGCCAGGTGCGCCGGGCTTCGCTGCGCGGCACGGTGAAGGCCGTGCCGGAGAGTTGTTCGGCATACAGGCCATAGGGCGCCTGCTGCGGCGAGTTGCGGCCGCTCGGCAGGGCGCCGGGCAGGACTTCGCTGCTGAACTGGTTATTGAAGCCGGATTGGTAGGCGAGGGATTCGACGGGCATGGCGACCTCTTTATTTTTGTAATCGAATTACGGATAACGTAATTTGAAAGGCGTAGGGGGTCAAGCTATAACAGCGCCTCCATTGCCAATCCGAGTCAGTACATGGCCAACGAAAGGGACACCGGCGCCGCGCCGAAACGCCAGAAGGTGCAGGCCGCCGAAGTCGGCACGGACATCCTCAAGGGCCTCGCCGACCTGGCCCCGGCGACCTCGCTGTCGCGCCTGGCCGAGCACGTCGGCATGCCCGCGGCCAAGGTCCACCGCTACCTGCAAGCGCTGATCGCCAGTGGCTTCGCCGAACAGGATGCGGCCACCAACCATTACGCCCTGGGTCCGGAGGCGTTGTTCGTCGGCCTGGCCGCCATCGGCCGCCTCGACGTGGTGCGCGCCGCCAGTGCGCAGCTGGCGGCGCTGCGCGATGAACTCAACGAAACTTGTTTCCTCGCCGTGTGGGGCAACAAGGGGCCGACGGTGGTGCAGGTGGAACAGCCGCTGCGCGCGGTGACCCTGGTGACCCGTGTCGGTTCGGTGCTGCCGTTGCTCGGTTCGTCCACCGGCCTGGTGTTCAACACCTACCTGCCCGACGGCGAAACCGCGCCGTTGCGCGCCGAGGAGGCGGGCATGCCCGGGGTGCTGGACGCCGAGGAGCTGCGCAAGCAGACCGCGGAAATCCGCGCCACGGGCCTGCACCATGTGCACGGCCTGCTGATGCCGGGGGTCAATGCGTTGTCGGCGCCGGTGTTCGCCGTGGGCGAACAGCTCGCCGGCGTAGTCACCGTGGTTGGCGCGGCCAGCGCCTTCCGTGCCGAGACCCAGGGCCGCGCGGCGGAGCTATTGAAGGAGGCCGCCGCGGCCATCACCGCACGCATGGCCGGGCATCGGCCCGAGTAGGGCGCATGGGCGTTCGCGGTCATGCGCCGTTGTCGATGTGGCGCAGGGGTGGCGGATAACGGCTGGCGTTATCCGCCGACGGGCTACTTGGCTTCGAGCACGCCGCGACGGATCTGGTCGCGCTCGATGGATTCGAACAGCGCCTTGAAGTTGCCCTCGCCGAAGCCGCTGTCGCCCTTGCGCTGGATGAACTCGAAGAACACCGGCCCCATCAGGGTTTCCGAGAATATCTGCAGCAGCAGCCGGCGTTCGCCGCCTTCCGAGGTGCCGTCGAGGAGGATGCCGCGGCTGCGCAGTTCCTCCACCGGCTCGCCATGGTTCGGCAGGCGTCCTTCGAGCATCTCGTAGTAGGTGGCCGGCGGCGCCGTCATGAAGCGCATCCCCAGCGCCTTGAGCGCGTCCCAGGTGTCGATCAGGTCGTCGGTGAGGAAGGCTACGTGCTGGATGCCCTCGCCGTTGAACTGCATGAGGAATTCCTCGATCTGCCCGGCGCCCTTGGAGGATTCCTCGTTGAGCGGGATGCGGATCATGCCGTCCGGCGCGGTCATGGCCTTGGAGGTCAGGCCGGTGTACTCGCCCTTGATGTCGAAGTAGCGGATCTCGCGGAAGTTGAACAGCTTCTCGTAGAAGTCCGCCCAGTAGGCCATGCGCCCGCGGTACACGTTGTGGGTCAGGTGGTCGATGATCTTCAGGCCGGCGCCCCGTGGGTGGCGATCCACGCCCTCGATGAACTCGAAGTCGATGTCGTAGATCGACGAGCCTTCGCCGAAACGGTCGATCAGGTACAGCGGCGCGCCGCCGATGCCCTTGATCGCCGGCAGCCGCAGTTCCATCGGCCCGGTGGGAATCTCCACCGGCTGGGCGCCCAGTTCCAGGGCGCGGGCGTAGGCCTGGTGCGAGTTGCGCACGCGGAAGGCCATGCCGCACACCGAGGGACCGTGCTCGGCGGCGAAGTAGGCGGCCTGGCTCTTCGGCTCGTTGTTGAGGATCAGGTTAATCTCGCCCTGGCGATACAGGTGCACGTCCTTGGAGCGGTGCTTGGCCACCAGGGTGAAGCCCATGCTGGCGAAGATCGGCTCCAGCAGACCGGGGGTGGGCGAGGCGAACTCGATGAACTCGAAGCCCATCAGGCCCATGGGATTGTCGAAGATGTCAGCCATGTCGTGGCTCCTCGGTGTGGCGGCGCGCGGCGGCGCCGCCGGGATTCGGAAAGTCGGGGGAAATCAGCGGCGGACGCGGCGCGGCGGGGCGCAGGAGACGCCGCGCACGCTGCGGGCGAGGTGGTCGCCGATGGTGACTTTGAAACCGAGGCTGTGCATGACGCTGCGCTCCTCAGGCCGGCTTGTCGGCCTGGGCGTCGGGATGAGCCTGGCGGAAGGCGGGATGCTCCAGGGCCAGGCGTTCTACCCTGAGTATGCGCGGGAAGGCCGAAAGGTCCACCGTGAAACGGCGGGCGGCGTAGAGCTGCGGCAGCAGGTAGACGTCGGCCAGGCCCGGCGCACCGAAGCAGAAACCCTGGTCGCCGATCAGCGCTTCGACGGCCGTCAGACCCTCGCCGATCCAGTGGCCGATCCAGGCGTTGACGCCATCCTCATCGACGCCGAGCTGGCGCAGGCGGTTGAGCACCGAGACGTTGTGCAACGGGTGGATATCGCAGCCGATCAGCGCGGCGACGCCGCGCTGCCGCGCGCGCGCCAGCGGCTCGGCGGGCAGCAGCGGCGGTTGCGGGTAGCGTTCTTCCAGGTATTCGATGATGGCGGGCGACTGGATCAGCAGTTCGCCTTCGTCGCTGCGCAGCGTCGGCACCCGGCCTTGCGGGTTGAGCGCGCGGTAGGCGGGCTGGTTCTGCTCGCCCTGCAGCAGGTTTACCGGCAACTGCTGGACGTCCAGGCCTTTCAGCGCCAGGGCGATGCGCACCCGGTAGGAGGAAGTGGAACGGTAGTAGGTGTAGAGGTCCATGAACCGTCGCTCGCAGGCTGCGCGCCCGTCGTGGCGGGCGCTGTTGTTGTCGTAATCTTTTTACACTCTGCGTAATTTTTTTCGGGACGGCAAGCCCCGCGCACGTATTCGGTGCCGCGCCGTTGTGATTGGCGCCTGTATTTCTTGTGGATGGAATCGGCCGTTGAAGGCAATATCCGTCAGATTATCTGGCCTTTTCGCGGATACCTGGGGCGGGCATATAGATGCAGAACAGTGCGCAGAACCCGCTTCCGGGGTTCCAGCTGTATGGCGAAACCTTCGCCTGGCCGTCCCCAGGCCAGCTCCACCGCGAGCCGGCTGCGACGTGCGCCGCGATGAGCGGAAGATCCGCCGGCTCCGGCAGGTCGGCCTGGCGCAATGGCTCGCCCTGCATTGGCGAGCGTGCCTGTATCGGGCGGGAGGGCAGCGGGCAGTCGTCCAGGGCCTTCCGGGGTAATCGATGAACATCGACTCGCGTATCAAGTTCCGCCACCTGCTGTGTTTCCTCGAAGTCGCCAACCAGGGCAGCCTGGCGCGCGCCGCCGACAAGCTGGCGGTGAGCCAGCCAGCGATCTCCAAGACCCTCAAGGAACTGGAGGAGCTGCTCGGCGCCAGCCTCTTCGAGCGCGGCAAGGGTGGCGCCGCGCTGACCGAGGCCGGGCTTGCCTTCCTGCGCTACGCCGGGCCCTGCGTGCAGGCCCTGCGCGACGGGGTGAACAGCCTGCGGGTCGGTGAGTACGCCGCCAGCAGCGCGCGCCTGGGCGTGCTGTCCACCGTCGAGGGCGCGCTGCTGCCGGAAGTGGTGCGGCGCCTGCACCAACGCCATTCGGCGCTGGTCCTCAGCGTGGTCACCGGGCCCAGCGCGCACCTGTTGTCGCAACTGCGGGTCGGCGAGTTGGACCTGGTGGTCGGGCGCATGACCGACAGCCCGCAGATCCAGGGCCTGACCTTCGAGCACCTGTACAACGAACCGCTGACCCTGGTGGTGCGCCCCGGCCATCCGTTGCTCGGCCGTCCGCTCGATGCCGACGAGCTGGAGCGCTACCCGCTGGTGCTGCCGAGCGCCGGCACCACCATCCGCAAACTCGCCGACAGCCTGTTCGTCCAGCACGGCCTGCGACAGTCGCGGCTGCGCCTGGAAACCCTGTCGCTGACCCTCAGCCGGCGCTATGTCGATAGCAGCGAGGCGGTCTGGATGGCGCCGATGGATGCCGTTCGCGCCGACCTGCGCAAGGGCCTGCTGGCCGAGCTGGCGCCGCAACTGCTGGAGGCCGGCGGCTCGGTGGGCATCTGCAGCAACGCGTCGCTGCCGTTATCGCTGGGGGCGCACTGGTGCCAGGAAGTGCTGCGCGAGGTGGGGCAGGAGTATCGCCAGGGGATTTATCCATAACCATTAGGTTATGGATGTGACGCGTCTTTTCAATGTTCATGGCGGCCAAGGTGCCGGAAACTGTAGGTCAGCTGCCTGATCTACCCAGGCTCCTATAACTTCAACAAGAGGAGACCGCCATGTCCAACGCGGACAACAGCCGTTTCGTCATTCGTGACCGCAACTGGCACCCCAAAGCCTTGACCCCCGACTACAAGACCTCCGTCCCGCGCTCTCCGCGCCAGGCGCTGGTGAGCATTCCGCAATCGATCTCGGAAGCCAGCGGTCCGGACTTCTCGCACCTGAAGTTCGGCGAGCACGACAACGATCTGCTGCTCAACTTCAACAACGGCGGTCTGCCGATCGGCGAGCGCATCATCGTCGCCGGTCGTGTCATGGACCAGTACGGCAAGCCGATCCCGCACACCCTGGTGGAAATGTGGCAAGCCAACGCCGGCGGCCGCTACCGGCACAAGAACGACCGCTACCTGGCCCCGCTGGACCCGAACTTCGGCGGTGTCGGCCGTGCCCTCACCGATGCCGACGGCAACTACATGTTCCGCACCATCAAGCCCGGCCCCTACCCGTGGCGCAACGGCCCGAACGACTGGCGCCCGGCGCACATCCACTTCTCCATCAGCGGTCCGTCGATCTCCACCCGCCTGATCACCCAGTTGTACTTCGAGGGCGACCCGCTCATTCCGATGTGCCCGATCGTCAAGTCGATCGCCAACCCGGACGCGGTACAGACGCTGATCGCCAAGCTCGACATGAGCATGGCCAATCCGATGGATTGCCTGGCCTACCGCTTCGACATCGTCCTGCGCGGTCAGCGCAAGACCCATTTCGAGAACAAGTGAGGAGTTTCGTCATGCCTGTTCAACTGCTTCCCGAAACCCCCTCGCAGACCGCCGGTCCCTACGTTCACATCGGCCTGGCCCTGGCCGCCGCCGGTAACCCGCCGCGTCCCCAGGAAATCTGGAACGAGATGGCCAAGCCGGGCGCTCCGGGCGAGCACATCCTGCTCCTCGGCAACGTCTACGACGGCAACGGCCACCTGGTGCGCGACTCCTTCCTGGAGTTCTGGCAGGCCAACCACGAGGGCGTCTATGACAGCGCCTTCGACCTGGAAAAGCCGTTCAACAGCTTCGGCCGCACCGCCACCACCTTCGATGCCGGCGAGTGGACCTTGAAGACCGTCAAGCCGGGCGTGGTGAAGAACGCCGCCGGCGTGCCCATGGCGCCGCACATCAACGTGTCGCTGTTCGCCCGTGGCATCAACATCCACCTGCAGACGCGTCTGTACTTCGAAGACGAAGCCGAGGCCAACGCCAAGGACCCGGTGCTCAACCTGATCGAGCAGGCGCCGCGCCGCGAGACGCTGGTGGCGCGCCGTTGCGAAGTGAACGGGCAACTGGCCTACCGCTTCGACATCCGCATCCAGGGCGAAGGGGAGACGGTGTTCTTCGACTTCTGATCCAGGCGTGATTCCCGGAAATGGATCGATGGGCGACCGGCGCAAGCCGTGTCGCCCATTGGCGCGTCTGGGGCGCCATACTCAATGCCAACAATGACCTGACAGCCAGGAGTCTTGCGTGAACGCTCCGAGCAACCAACTTTTCGATGCCTACTTCACCCAGCCGGCAATGCGCGAGCAGTTCTGCGACCGCGCGCGGGTGCAGGGCATGCTCGATTTCGAAGCCGCGCTGGCGCGTGCCGAGGCCCGCGTCGGGGTGATCCCGACGAGCGCGGTGGCGCCCATCGAAGCGGCCTGCCGCGCCGAGTACTACGATTTCGCCGCGCTGGCCCAGGCCATCTGCAGCGCCGGCAACTCCGCGATCCCGCTGGCCAAGGCACTGGGCAAGCGGATCGCCGCGCGCGACGCCGAAGCCGAGCGCTATGTGCACCTCGGCGCCACCAGCCAGGACGCCATGGACAGCGGCTTGATCCTGCAATTGCGCGGCGCCGTGGCGTTGCTCGAAGCGGATCTGCAGCGCCTGACCGAGGCCCTGGCGCGGCAAGCCTGGAACCATATCGATACGCCCATGGCCGGACGCACCTGGCTGCAACATGCGACCCCGGTGACCCTGGGCATGAAGATCGCCGGCTGGCTCGGTGCGCTGACTCGCCACCGCCAGCGCCTGGCCGAACTCAAGCCGCGCCTGCTGGTGCTGCAGTTCGGCGGCGCCTCGGGCAGCCTCGCGGCCCTCGGCGATCAGGGCCTGGCCGTGGCCGAGGCGCTGGCCGGGGAGCTTCAGTTGCATCTGCCGGAGCAGCCCTGGCACACCCAGCGCGACCGTCTGGCCGAGTTCGCCGCCTGGCTCGGCCTGCTCGCCGGCAGCCTCGGCAAATTCGGCCGTGACCTCAGCCTGCTGATGCAGACCGAGGCCGGTGAAGTCTTCGAGCCCGCCGCGCCGGGCAAGGGCGGCTCCTCGACCATGCCGCACAAGCGCAACCCGGTCGGCGCCGCGGTGCTGATCGGTGCCGCCACGCGGGCGCCGGGGCTGGTCTCGACCATGCTCAGCGCCATGCCCCAGGAGCACGAGCGCAGCCTCGGCCTCTGGCACGCCGAGTGGGACACCCTGCCGGAACTCTGCTGCCTGGTCTCCGGCGCCTTGCAACAGGCCCTGGCGATCGTGCCCGAGCTGGAAGTGGATGCCGCGCGCATGCGCCAGAACCTCGAACTGACTCAGGGCCTGGTGCTCGCCGAGGCGGTGAGCATCGCCCTGGCCCAGCGCATCGGCCGCGACGCTGCGCACCACCTGGTCGAGCAGTGCTGCCGCCAGGCGGTGAAAGAGCGTGCGCACCTGCGCAAGGTGCTCGGCGACAACGCCGAGGTGCGCGCGCAGCTCAGCGATACCGACCTCGACCGCCTGCTCGACCCGGCCCAATACCTGGGCCAGGCCCAGCACTGGGTCGAGCGCGCCCTGGCCGAACACCAGCGCCTGGGTTGATTCCAGGCCTTCCATTGATCCGCGCCGGCGCACCGTGCCGGCGGCACAAACGAGAGAAGTCACGATGGACGAGAAACAACGTTACGAAGCTGGCATGCAGGTACGTCGCGCGGTGCTGGGCGATGCCCACGTCGACCGCAGCCTGCAGAACCGCACGGCATTCAACGAAGAGTTCCAGGAAATGATCACTCGCCATGCTTGGGGCGATATCTGGACCCGTCCCGGCCTGCCGCGCCACACCCGCAGCCTGATCACCATCGCCATGCTCATCGGCATGAACCGCGAGGGCGAACTGAAGCTGCACCTGCGCGCCGCGCGCAACAATGGGGTGAGCCGCGAAGAGATCAAGGAAGTGCTGCTGCAGAGCGCCATCTACTGCGGAATCCCCGCCGCCAACGCGACCTTCCACCTGGCCGAGGAGGTGTGGAACGAGCTGGGCGTGGAGTCGCTGGAGGGCTGAGTCCCGCCGTGCGGCCCGCGGCGGGTAACGCCGGGGTGTCTTCCGCCGCGGATTGCCTCGGCGCTGAGCGCCGCGTGCAGCGAAGCCCGTCGGGCTGGCGCGCTCAGGGCAAGCGGTCAGCGCTGAAATCCGCCTCCGAGCGGGCCTGCAACTGACCCTTGCGGCAGGCCCGCTGGAAGCGCTCGAAGTCACGCTCGTTCTGCGTCGCATAGGCTTTGGCGTAGAGCAGCAGGGCATCGGCCAGGGCGTCGCTCTTGCCGATGTAGCCGGCGATTTCCGTCGCCCGCCCGGAGGCCTTGGCGTGGGCACGCGCCAGGGCCTGGCCGCAGACCCGCGCATAGGCGGCGAAGACTTCGTCGTCGAAGGTTTCCACCTCTGCCGAGACCTTCATGTCACGCAGTTGCCGCACGTAGAAGTGGCGGCCATGGGAGCCGGTGGTCCAGCCGAGGAACAGGTCGCTGGCCGATTGCATCAGGCGTTGCCCTTCCACCACCCGCTGGCCCTCATGGCGGGTGCGCAGTTTGGCCTTCACGTAATCCGCCAGCACCGAGCGTCGCGCTTCCTTGAACTGCAGGAACAGCGGCTGCTCCTGATCGTCGGTGAGCAGTGCCACCAGGCAGCGGGTGCCGACACTGCCGACGCCGACCACCTTGAACACCAGGTCCTGGACCTTGAAGCGCGCCAGCAGGTCGCGGCGATCGGCATTCAGGGTGCCGCGATAGTCGCGCATGAACGCCTCGTAGAGGTCCTGCCAGTGTTCCAGGCGCGCCCAGTCATCGTCCTTGTCGAGCAGGCTGGTGCTGGCATGCAGGTGGAAGATTTCCGGCAGGTCGTCGCGGATCAGCAGGCGGCCCTGCTTGTCGCGTTCGCTGATCTTCGGCAGCAGCCCGGCATGGGTGCGCCGCGAAGCCTTGTCGATGGCTTTCTGCACATGCTGGCGCAGGCTGGCGTTACCTTTCACCCGCTCCAGCGCCACTTCGTAGTCGATGCGCCCGTACCAGAGTTCGAGGGCGCCCTGCTCGGCGCACTCGGCCATGGTGTTGCGGTAGGCAGCGACCGTCTCGCGGCAGACGTTCTCTTCGACGGTCTCGCCGTGGCGCAGGTCGCGGGCAGCGATCAGGAAGCTCGCCACCAGGCGCTTGAGGTCCCACTCCCAGGGGCCGGGGTGGGTCTCGTCGAAGTCGTTGACGTTGAACAGCAGGTTGCGCTCGGGCGAGGCGAAGCCGCCGAAGTTCATCAGGTGGCAGTCGCCGCAGATCGGCAGGTTCAGGCCCATGCTCGCCGTGCTGGCCAGGTCGTAGGCCTGCAACAGCGCGTTGCCGCGATAGAAGGCGTAGGGCGAGACCAGCATACGTCCGTAGCGCAACGGCACCAGCGACTGCACGCGCCCGGCGCTGGAGGCCTCGATCAGCGGCAGCGGATCGCGGCCGATGCGTCCGGGGTCGGAGTGCGTGCTGCGCGGGCAGTCGATGCGAGCGGACTTGCCCCGCCGACGAAGTTCCTGGATGTCCATGGCTGGTCTCTTCGCGGGGGAGATCATTCGAGCTTAGAGGCTGCGCGGACGCCTGCAAGGCGGGGCGAGGTCGGCGGACGGCTTCGGGGGCGGCATGAAAAGCCACCGAGCGCAGGTAGTATCCGTAGGATGAGCCAGGCGTCCTCGCCGTCCTCTTTGCGCCACGAGACCTGCGAATCCATGAAACCGCTCGTTCTGTCATCGCCTTTTCCCGCTTCCTCGGCTGCGCGCCTGCTGGGGCTCTCGCTGCTGTTGCTGGTACTTGTCGGCTGTGGCTCGCAGGCCAGGCGCCCGGCCCCCGAGGCGACCCCGGCGCAGGTGCGTGGCACGCTGCTCCGGCTGCTGCCGGACAGCCTCGCCGACCGCCAGGGCTGGGCCGCCGACATCCAGGCTGCCTTTGCCGCGCAGAAGCTGGCGCCGACCCGTGAGAATCTCTGTTCGGTGCTGGCGGTCGCCGAGCAGGAGTCCAACTTCCAGGCCGACCCGCAGGTGCCCGGCCTGGGACGCATTGCCCGTGGCGAAATGCAGCGACGCGCCGAGCGCCTGCATGTTCCCGGCTTCGTCCTGGACGCCGCGCTGGCGCTGAAGTCACCCGGCGGCAAGAGTTACAGCCAGCGTCTCGACGCGGTGCACAGCGAGCGTGAGCTGAGCGCCATCTTCGATGACTTCATCGGCATGGTGCCGCTCGGTGAGCAACTCTTCGGGCGTTTCAACCCGGTGCACACCGGCGGCCCCATGCAGGTCAGCGTGGCCTTCGCCGAAGCGCACGCGCAGGGCTATCCCTACCCGATCCTGGGCAGCATCCGTCATGAAGTCTTCAGTCGTCGCGGCGGCCTGTATTTCGGCATCGCCCACTTGCTCGGCTACCCGGTGGCCTACGACAAACCGCTGTACCGCTTCGCCGACTACAACGCCGGCTGGTACGCCAGCCGCAATGCCGCCTTCCAGCGCGCCCTGAGTCTGGCCTCGGGGAAACCCCTGGCGCTGGATGGCGACCTGATCCGTTACGACAGCGGCGGCGCCGGCGCCACCGAACTCGCGGTACGCAGCCTGGGCAAGCGCCTGGACATGAGCGACAGCGACATTCGTCGTGCCCTGGAGCAGGGCGAACAGCCTGGGTTCGGCGACACCCGGCTGTACAGCCGGGTCTTCGCCCTGGCCGAAAAGGCCGAAGGCAGGCCGCTGGCCCGCGCGATATTGCCGGGCATCACCCTGAAGAGCCCGAAGATCACCCGCCAACTGACCACCGCCTGGTTCTCCCAGCGGGTCGATGAGCGTTACCAGCGTTGTCTGGAGCGGGCAGGGAAGGGCTGAGCGAGAAGCGATGCAGGACTGGAGCCCTTGCCGTGGATTCTCTAAAGTCGCGCCGTTTCTACCCACACAATGACAACAAGGAGTGTTCCCCATGTCCCTCAGCGCCAGCGCTGTCACTTTGCTCGGGTTGGTCGCCTGGAGCCTGTTGCTGCTTTTCATCATGGTCAATCAACGGGGGCTGCTGGTGCTCGGTGGACGCATGAAGGTCAATGCCTTCAGCGCCGACGGCAGCAATACGCCCAGTGCGTTCGGCCAGCGCTTGGTCCGTGCCCATGCCAATAGCGTGGAGAATCTACCGCTGTACGCCGCCGCGCTGCTCTACGCCATGGTCAGCGGGCAGACCCAGCTCACCGACCCGCTGGCGCCGCTGCTGCTGGGCGCGCGCCTGTTCCAGTCGCTGATGCACCTGATCAGCACCTCGGCGTTGTTCGTCTGGCTGCGCTTCGCCGGCTTCCTGGTGCAGATGCTGATTCTCGCCTGGTGGCTGCTGCGCCTGGCTGGGCTGGCCTGAGAACGGCAATGGCGCTCGCGGCGGCCCTGGCGCGGGCCGTCGGTGTCGTGAATCAGTCAGCGACGGCTCTCGCGCCGTCCGCTGGCTGGCCTTGCCAGTGGGCCGCCTCCAGGCGATTGCGGCCGTTCTGTTTGGCCTGGTAGAGCAGCCGGTCCACGGCCTCGATGAAGGGCAGCGGTGTGTCATCCAGGGTCGGGATCAGGCTTCCGACGCCGAGACTGATGGTCAGCAGCGTGGCGACGGCGGATTTCTCGTGGGGGATGCATTGCTCGCGCACCCGCCGGCGGCAGCGTTCGGCGACCTGTACGGCGGCCTCCAGATCGGTTTCCGGGAGGATCAGAACGAACTCTTCGCCACCAAAGCGGGCGACGAAGTCCCGTGGCCGGCTCAGCGCGCCTTGCAGGATCTGGCCGACGCTCTTCAGGCAGTCGTCGCCCTGGATGTGCCCGTAGTGGTCGTTGTATTGCTTGAAACAGTCGATATCCAGCAGCACCAGCGACAACGGCTGGCCACTGCGCTGGGCGCTGGCCCATTCGCTGGCCAGAACGCGGTCGAACATGCGCCGGTTGGCGACGCCGGTAAGGCCATCCTTGTAGGAGTACTCTTCGAGTTGTTTCTGCAGGCTCAGCAGTTGCTCCTCGGTCTTCTTCCGTTCGCTGATATCGAACATGAAGCCGACCAGCGCTTCCACCTCACCCTCGGCGTTGCGCAGCACATGCACCACATCGCGAATCCAGACGTACTCGCCGCTCGCGGTCAGCGCCCGGTAGTCGGCCTCGTGGTCGGTGCCGGCCTGGGATTGAGAGACGCAGAAAGCCACCACGGCATCGCGGTCCTCCGGGTGCATGCGCTGCGCCCAGTCCTCCACGCTGATCCAACTGGATGGACTCCAGCCCAGCAGCTTCTCGATCTGCGGGCCGATATAGGCGAAGGTCATACTCTTCCAGTCGATTTTCCAGGGAATCGCTTTGGTTGATTCCAGCAACGCCTTGTAGACCTCATGGGTAGTTCCGACTTCGTCGTTCATGGCTGGCTCATGCTGAAGGGGAGGGGCTTCCGGCGTGGCGTTGATCCCTGGCAAAGGGCCTCAGGGTAGCGGCTGCGGTACGGGTATCCGCATGCCGTCTGTCAGATTTTGCGAATCTGTTTGTCGGTTGATTCCTTGCGTCGTGCAGGAATTTTTTTCCGCTCAGCGACTCCAACCCTGATCGAGTCAGGTGATGGATGAAAGATGAACCTCAAGTTGCTCCCGTTGATCGGCCTCGCCGTGTTGCTCAGTGCGTGCGGCAAGAAGGAAGCAGAAGTCTGTGCCAGCAAGGATGTGCGCAATCAATTGGTCAAGGTCTTCACCGACGGCCCCCTGGCGGGCCGCGCATCGCTGCTGGCGGACAGTGAACTGAAGGACGCGGTCATCCTCAGCAAGGACCCGGACAGCGGCGTGCTCGAATGCGTCGCCACCCTGAGTGTGCCGGTCGGCAAACAGGTGGTGGAAGGCCCCCTGCAATACCACATCGCGCCGGCGGCCAAGTCCGAACACGATTACCTGCTGCTCTACACCAAGGGTGAGCGCACCGTGGCCCTGGCCAATCGCATCCAGCGGGTGTTCCCCAGCGCTGACGCAGCGCCGGCGCAGTGATCGCTCGCCCTCGCCAATAAAAAAGCCCGGCCATGAGCCGGGCTTTTTTCATCGATACGTCGCTTAGGCGGCGTTATCGAACGGGCGCCCCTTTTTTCTCAGGACCTGCTGGCGACAGGCTTCGCCGAAGGCCTCGAAAATTTTCACCGAGTCGGGGTTCTTCGCCGCCTGCCATTCCGGGTGCCATTGCACCGCGAAGAGGAAGGGCGACAGGCTCGGTGCATGGATCGCCTCGACCAGGCCGTCCTCGGCATGGGCGATGGCTTCGATGCCCTTGCCGAGGGTCTTCAGGCCCTGGCCGTGCAGCGAGTTGACGCGGATTTCATCGCTCTGCAGGAGCTTGTGCAGCCAGCTGTTGGGTACCGGGCGTACGCCGTGGACCGCGCTGTATTGCACATCGACCGGGTCTTCCGTGTTCTCCCGATGGTCGTTGAAACCGGGTTCGGCATAGACCTTCTGGTACATGTCGCCGCCGAGTGCCACGTTGATTTCCTGCATGCCGCGGCAGATGCCGAAAATCGGCAGTCCGCGGGCGATGGCGGCCTTGATCAGGGGGATATCGAACAGGTCGCGATCCTTGTCCTGGGCCTTGCCGGGGGTCTCGTTTTCCTGGCCATACAGCGCCGGGTCGATATTGCTGCCGGCGCCGGTGAGGTACACGCCGTCGGCCATATCCAGGTACTGCTCGAGGTCTTCGGTGCCGCAGCAGGTCGGCATCAGCACCGGCACGCATTCGGCCAGTTCGACCAGCGGCACGATGTATTTGTGGGTCATCACCTGATAGTCGTGTCCTTTGCGCTCTTGGGCGCCCATGGACATCAGCACGACGGGTTTGCGGAGTTTCTGATTCTTATTGCCAATGTTGCTGTTGGACATATGTCACCTTGAGACAGGCGCAGCCTGTCGTTGTTGTGCAGGCGCGTCTGTCGGCAGGCGCTACCTGGGGTTCCGAGCACTGCCGCGAGGGGTGAAAAGGCACCCTTACACGGTCGAAACCTGGCTACCAGCCTGCCAGAGCCGTTAAATATGTCAAACGAATTTGCGTGCGAGCGTCAAAAATAATGGCCGATTATTAATGAAGATAAATATTTAACTAATTGATTTTTATGGATTTTTGTCTTGTTAAAAAATAAAAGAGTCCATTATTTTTGACGAAGACTGTTCGTGATCATGAAAGGATGGGCATGAGGGCGCGGGTTCGCTCGCCGCTAGCGAGGCAGAGCGGTCGGTGCTGGATGGAGGCAAAAGGCTGGAGCGTCTTGCGGAGGATTGGGCGGCGCGGAAGGGCGCGTATGCGGGCAGCCGATAAACCTCACCGCCCTTAGTCGGGGCGGTGGGGAAAGGGCGCTCAGGCGCTGGCGTGGTCGCCAATGGTGCGCACTGAGCGAATACGCACCGTCCTGGTGCTTTGTCGATCCTGGTGACCTGCCTTACTTGCCAGTCTTGATGGTGGTCCAGCTGCGGGTCATCAGACGCTGGGTGTCGGCTGGCAGGCCTGGGAAGGCGTACAGCTTTTTCATGACCTCGTCGCTCGGGTAGATACCCGGGTCCTTGCGGATTTCTTCCTTCACCAGCGGCGTGGCGGCGGCGTTGCCGTTCGGGTAGGAGATGGCATTGCTGATCTCGGCGATCACTTCAGGCTTGAGCAGGAAGTTGAGCCACAGCAGAGCGCCTTCCGGGTTCTCGGCGTCCTTCGGGATGGCTACGGTATCGAAGAAGGCGCCGGCGCCTTCCTTCGGAATGTTGTAGGCCACTTTCACGTTGTTCTTCGCTTCCACCGCACGGGCCTTGGCCTGGTACACGTCGCCCGAGTAACCGATGGCTACGCAGATGTTGCCGTTGGCCAGGTCGGAGATGTACTTCGAGGAGTGGAAGTAGGTGACGTAGGGGCGGATCTTCAGGAACAGATCGGTGGCTGCCTTGATCTGCTTGGGATCGTGAGTGTCAGGCTTGTAGCCCAGGTAATGCAGGGCCGCCGGGAGCATTTCGGTCGGCGAATCGAGGAAGCTCACGCCGCACTGCTTCAGCTTCTCGATGTTCTCCGGCTTGAACACCAGGTCCCAGGAATCCACCGGCGCGTTGTCGCCGAGCACGGCCTTGACCTTGTCCGGGTTGTAGCCGATGCCAATGGTGCCCCACATATAGGGAATCGCGTACTTGTTGCCCGGGTCGCTGACTTCCAGGGTCTTCATCAGGTCCGGGTTGAGGTTCTTCCAGTTGGTCAGCTTGGACTTGTCCAGCGGCTGGTAGACGCCGGCCTTGATCTGCTTGGCGAGGAAGTTGTTCGACGGCACGACCACGTCATAGCCCGACTTGCCGGCCAGCAGCTTGGCTTCCAGCACTTCGTTGCTGTCGTAGACGTCATAGACGACCTTGATGCCGGTTTCCTTGGTGAACTCATCGACGGTGGTCGGCGCGATGTAGTCCGACCAGTTGTACACGTGAAGCACTTTATTGTCCGCCTGCGCCATACCAGCCACAGCGCTCGCCAGAGTTGCAGCGAGCAGGGTCTTGCCGAAGGTCTTGAACATGCGGGTAGCTCCGATTTTTATGCATGCGGGGATGTTGGGTATTCCGCACGGTTCAACAGCAAGAACCATTCCCGATGCTGGCCGTCGGCCATGCGATAGGTGGTCGACCGAGCTGGGCCGGGCGCGGTAGCCCTGACAAGGGGGAGCGCACGCGAGGGGCGGTGGAGTCGGAACTCAGAAGGCAGACACGGATTGTTACAGGTAGTACCGATGTGCCGAATTGCGTCAATCGAGACGGTAACGGGTCAGCTCCGCCGCCGAGAGTACATGCATCCGTCCCGGCTCGATGCGCGCCATGTCTTCCAGCAGGCTGGGCGCTATGTCCATCTCGCGGAAGTAAGCCTCGGGGCTGTACCGGCTGCCGCCCGCGGCGTCGGCCAGCGAGGAGTCGCCATTGGGGAAATAGGGACGGTGCAGGCCGACGTAACCGCGCACCTGCCGGGTGCGCCCAGCGGCTAGCAGATAGACGCAAGTGCCCTGGCACACACCGTTGCTCGGCACCCAGGCATCGAAGCCGGCCTCGCGCAGCAGGCGGCCCATCTTGATCGCCTCCGCCAAGCTGCCACCGATGGAGTCGAGCAGGGCGACCTTGCTGGCGAACTTGCCGGGGTTCTTCTTCAACCCCTCCAGCAGCAACTGGTAGTCACCCGGAGCGATATCCTCGGTCACGCGCACCGCCAGGGTCTGCCCGAGGGTCTTGTTCTGCACCGCCTGCACCTCGACCCTGGCGTGCGCCATGGCGGAAAACAGCAGGGCAATGCCGAGGAGGCACGCGCGAACGGTGGCGGTGGTCATCTGAATCAGTCGTCCTTTACCAGTGTCTGTTTGAAGCGGCCGACGATACCTGCAGACGCGGCATTTGGCACGAGCCACGACGCACCGGCTGCCCTGCGCTGGCAGGGACTTCCGCGAACGCTTCGCTCCCGGGCAAAGGCCGAACCCCGGACAAGGCTTCACTAAGCCCGTGCCTTCTGGTAAAAAGGCACCCCCAAGCGGGCGTCGTATAATGGCATTACCTGAGCTTCCCAAGCTCATGACGAGGGTTCGATTCCCTTCGCCCGCTCCATATCCTCTGTTGAAACCGCTCTAGCATGCGGGTTTCAGCGCGATTATGGTGGGGGTTCTGATTAGGTCGGTCACGAAATCAACCATTTCGAGGACTGCCCCATGTCACAGCGTACCATCAGAACCCCGCACATGATCTTCAGCCGCGAGCGCGGCTTCCTCTACGTCCGCAGCCTGCCCAAGGCCCTCCTCACGGACGATCGCCTGCCCAAACAGGTGCGTTGGCCGCTCGGTCAGAACCATGAAATCGCCCGCGATGTCGCGCGCCAACTCAACGACGCCTTCGACGATTTGCTGCAGCTGATCACGGAGCGTCGCCTGGGTGCCGACTACCTGCTGCAGTCGCTGGGCCAGCTGTACCTGCAACACCAGCGGGTGATGCAGGACATGCGGCTGCCACTGGGCAGCTTGATCACCCCCAACGAACTGGCGAAAGGTGCCCTGGAGCTCGGCTACGAGCGCCTGGCCGACCAGGAGGCGGTGTCCACGGTGCTGTATGCGGACGCGCAGGGTGACTACGTCTTCGTGCTGCTCGATCGGGGCTATGCCGAGCGCCTGGAGATGCTGCCGTTTGAGCGCTACGACGTACCCCTGGGTACCCGCGATCTCGATACGGCGCGCTGGAAGGCCGCGTATCTGTTGGAGGCGCTGGAACAGCTGAAACGCTGGACGCGCGACGGCTACTTGCATGTGCTGCACCCGCTGCTCACCCGTACTCTGGCGTGGGAGCAATTCGTCCGCTGCGTCGGCAAGCCGCGTGAAGAGTCGCTACTGGAGCAGCGCCTGCCGACCACCCTGACTCAGCTGGAGGCGCTGCCGGGCTTGAAGTACCTGGCTTCGCCGCAGTCCGAACTGTTCCGTATTCACCAAGGGAGCGCCGGGGGCTATTTGCTGCGCATCGACTTCCACAGGATGGGAGTCGCACACTTGACGCCCGTGGGCGTCCTCGACCTGGAACTGCAGACGACAGACTGGATCCTCGCCAATCTGCTGTTTGCCGTTATTGCGCCGGATTTGCTCAGTTTCCTCACGGCCATCATCGCTCAGGAAGACATCGATCCGGCGGCGCTGCTGAAGCTGCTCGATCAGATTCATCAGCTCCTGGATGACTACCTCAAAGGGCTCCCCAAGGCCAACGGCTTGCCGGAGCTGCCGCCGCCGAGCGCACCGCAGGCGACACTGCCGGCACAGACGCAGTCCGTTCTGCAGGCCCTCTCGGGGCTGCTGCCCGAGACCCAGGCCATCGCCTTGAACCGCGCGCTGGTGCAGTCGGGGGCCTTTGCTCCACCGGCTGCTGGCGGCCTGCGTTATGCCGCGCTGGTGGAACGGTTCAAAACGCACCATGAGGTGAGTCGGACGTGGACCAACGCGGATACCCGCATCCAGAACCTGGCGCGCCTCGATGCATTGGTCGAGATCGTGGGCCCTGGCGTGGCGATCGAGCAGATCACCCGCGCGGACGTGGTCCGCGTGCGTGATGCGCTGCGCTTGTACCCCAGAGGGCGCAACAAGACCCCCAGCCTGCGGCAGAAACCCCTGGCACAGATCATGGTCGAGGGCGGCTACGAACCCATTCACCCCCGCACGCTGAAGCGCTATTTCGCGATGCTTAAGGCGACCCTCGACTTCGCCGTCGATCAGGGTTTTCTCGAGCAAAGTCCCGCACAGTCGGTGCAGTACAAGGCGCAGGCGGCCGGGCGCAGCAATCGCAGCTACACCCGTGAGCAACTGCGACTGCTGCTCAGCGGGCCGGTGTACACCTTGGAGGCCCCGCCTCGCTGGCGCCTGCACGACTACAAATTCTGGCTGCCGTTGCTGGGGGCTTTTCAGGGGGCGCGTCTCAACGAACTCTGCCAACTGCGCGTGGGCGATGTGCGTCAGGAGGCAGGAATCTGGTACCTGTCGTTGAACACCGAACAAGCGGGAAAACGCCTGAAAAACTCCAGCAGCGAGCGGGACGTGCCGCTTCATCGGCAGGTGCTGGGCGCCGGCTTCCTGGCGTTTGTCGAGCAGCGTCGCCAAGCGGTGGGCGGCGATCGCCAGGCCATGCTGTTCGATGGACTGCCCCCCGTCCGCAATAAGCTGCCCGGCGCCACCGCGAGCAAGTGGTTTTTGGGCAACGGCACCAACTATGGCGGCTACGTGCAGGCGTGCGGATTAGCAGAGCAGGGCAGGACCTTCCATGGTTTGCGCCACAGTTTCATTGCGCAGTTCCGTGCACAGAAACTCGATATCCAGATCGCCAAATCGCTCGTCGGCCATACCGATCATTCGGTGACCGGGCAATACGGTCGGGGTTATCCGTTGGAGGTTCTCCAGGAGGAATTGGATCGCCTGGATCACGGTGTGTCGCTCGAGCATATTCATTATCGACACTACCTGGCATTGCAGGAGCAGCAGGCGCCAACTCAAGGGGGCCCTACTTCTACGGTACGGCGTCCTGTGACGAAAACGCAGAAACGCAACTGGCGGCGGTTTATTCCCCTGAATGCGGCCGCTCGTTGATGTTAAGAGGCCCCGATGGGGCCTCTTTTCTTTTGCGACTAGTTACACCGATTAGATATAGGCGTTGAATTGTCGCGCGGGCAATTTTGATGGCAGGGAAGACGGGGCTTCGATACAGTTGTGCGGATGAAAACTAGTTCGAGAGGGTGACCGTAAATGTCCAGAATCGCAGAATTCCGCGCGGCTGAAAAAGCGTTGGCTGAACAGTTGGCACACCTGGAGTCCCTGAAGAAAGACGCGGGGCTGCAGCAGGAAATTCAGTTTGAAGAAAAGCTCCGCGAATTGATGGGCGCCTACGGCAAGTCCTTGCGTGATGTTGTAGCGATTCTCGATCCGGAATCGGCGCGCGGCGCGGTTGCTCGGGCGGCTGGTGCGGGCCGTGCCAAGCGCCGTCTGCGCGTGGTGAAGGTCTATAAAAACCCGCACACCGGCGAGGTGGTGGAGACCAAAGGCGGGAACCATAAGACTCTCAAGGCCTGGAAGGCCGAGCATGGCAGTGCTGCGGTTGAGTCCTGGCTTCAAGGCTAAGCGCACTCCTATTGGCGATGCGGCCACGTCGGCTGCACCGCTGCCCTCGTGCGCGGCGCTCCTCCAGGGCGCGGCGTACGCTTCCCCTCGTAGTCAGCGCCGCCCGCACGTTCTGGTGGGCTAAATGCACCGCAGCAGAGGTTGCTGTCGTGCGTGCGTCATGTATGCATTGGGCGTAATGCCTGGTGCAGGCGCCTCACTCCCTCGCAAGCGCCGCATCGCTCCCACCTCCACTGCTTCCTTTGCATCGTGCCACTCGCTAATGCCCCGCGCTGGGGCGTTGTGGTCAAGCTCTCGCTCGTGCGTGGGGCTTTCTCCTCGACAGAACCATGTCGTGGGCGCGTATGGTCGAACTCAGTATCTCTGAGGAGAATTCTTATCGTTCTGAAAATATTTTTTTCCCATCTGCACCAAGCATAATTGGCAGCTTGTAAATTTGCGGCCTAGTCCAGCTCTGGAGTTGATGGTCATCGCTTGGCTAAAGTTGTGCTAGTGGGATCTCGTGGGGTGGGCGAAGTTGCTGTGCTAGATGGTTGCAACCGCTTGTGTTTCTCTCGTGTCCTGTGTTTAGAATTTTTTGGCCGCTCACTGGGCGGCCTGAAAATCACTATCCGGAGACTGGAGTTCTATGACGTTCGTATATTCGGTTGATTTCCATGAGGACTTTGCGCAGGGCTATGGAAAGTTCTCGGGCCCTAGCAAGGAGCATGGCTCGACTCGGCGATCACAGTTTCAATGCGTCGGTTGGATTCTCAGCTGCGTTGATAGGGTGATTGAATACTCCCGTGATGCCAGTATCGAAATCTTCGCCAATGGCTATGGAATTGATGGGCTGATAGAGGTTGGTAAGTTACCGAACGAGGTTGCCTATGCGCTGCCGTGGGCAAATAGCTGGGAGGCGCGGTTTAATCTGGTATGGCCGGCGCTTGATGAAAAGCAGAAGCAAATTGCGCTAAAAATGAATTACAGCAAACATGAGAATTTTTGGCCCTATTTTGATGAGGTCACTAAAGACGCAGACACTAAATCGATCTTTGATCGCTACAGAGAGGAGTTGTGTAAGCCCAGAGAGTGTAAGGTTGAGCGCGAGCGTACTTATTACGCTATGATCAAGCCGGATAAGGATATTTCGCTAGTTAGAAATCTTGGTACCGCGCGTCATAATAAAGACTTTTATCATTGCTTTGGGGAGCTTGATAACTCTATAGCTTCTTAAGTTGTCCGATATCATGCCAGTTCTCTAATCGGCAACAGTGAGCACGGAAGCTCCCTCGAATTCTTCCTCTCTTCCTTTCCAACAGGTGCATGCTGCTCATTTCTGAGCGCAGTATGTAACCATCTCCCACAGCGCGCTGACGGCCGCAATTAAGGTCGACAGGCTCGCTACGTGCTTCGCACCGTATCGACGCTCTGCCTACTCCAGTCAGTGGCATGCTTGGATCGATACGCCAAGCGCTCTAGGTCCGCGGGCATCGCAGCAGCCACTCAATATCCTGCATCTCCCATCCGCTGCGCTGTAGGCAGCCAGGGGTTCCTTTGTCTGTTCAGGATTACCTGTTATCGGTCTTCGCCGACCGGACTGTGAGCAGGAGTCGCCTCAACGATTCCCTACCTGATCAAGGCTCTTCTGGCAAGAAAATTATTTTTGAGAAAGTTTGAATAACTGAATGAACTTTTGAGCGCCCGAAAGTCGCTTTGGAACTGAGTTATTCCTAATATTGACAACTTGCCAATAACTTCCAAGAGAGCTCTCTGTGGAAATTGGCTCTTGTCGAAGCGGGACTTTCTAAATACGATTTCTGGGTGTCAATCATTGACGGAGAGGCCTATGAGTGAAACCCAAGAACTGCGCTTCAGTGTGATGCCAGGTGTGGATGTTTGCTGCCGTACACCGGCGGGTGCCCCCTATGCGTTTGAACTGATCAAGGTCCTAGAGGCCCCTATTCGGCAGTTTCAACGGATGCAGTCGGCTCCGCTCTTGAGAGAGTTCGCGAGTGGCTTCATTGAATCGCATATACGAGAGAGTTCACCCAGCGTCAAACATGCGGCCCAATTACGTAGCAGAGTTGGGGGCTTGCTAGAGTTGCTGACGGCAACGGAGCCCGATAGGAGTGTAAGTTCGCTGGGGGCCTCTGATATTACGCTGCTGCGCACTAAGCTGCACCAGCATCTGGAGCGGTACTCGGACGGGCAGGGCTCTACACTGGAGCGCTATTACGCCCTGTTTAATAGCATGGTGCGAGCGGCTAAAGCGGAGGGGTACATTTCAGAGGACTTGGTGGTTGATTCCTCCTACGCGCGTCCTCCCGTGGATGTGACGCCGCCATTTAGCCTGTCGGATTTGCAGAAGTTGTTTGACGGCTACATCTATCAAGTGGGTGGCTACGTAGGTAGAAAACCGTCTTGGGATCCGCAGCCGTTTAAGTTTTGGATCGTGCCTCTTGGTGTATTCTGCGGGCTGAGACTGAACGAGCTCTGCCAGTTACAGCTCAAGGATGTTCAGCCTGAGGAGGCTATGTGGGTCATCCACGTAAACGATGATGGCAAACATCAGAGCATCAAAACGCCGCATGCGCGCCGTAAAATCCCGGTTTCGCAGTTACTGATTGATATGGGATTTCTAGAGTTTGTGGAGGAGCGGCGGAGCGAGTGCGACGGGAAAGAGACAAGCCAGTTGTTTCCAGAGTTGTCGTTTAATGAAATGCATCTGTTCTCCCGCCAGGCCAGTCGATTCCTGATGGGGTATGACCGTGTGGCTGGTTACCTGGATCGTAGTTGTGGCGTCGCGACCAGTGAGGGGGGGTGGGGTGCACGCAGCCTTCGCCGTACGTTTGCGGAGCAGTTGCGGCAACGAGGCGTCTCGGCTGAGGTTATTGCGGATCTGCTGGGCCATGCGGATCCTACAGGCTTGGAGGTTACGAGGCCCCACTATGCAGGTAAAACGTTGCTGGCCGCGAGAAAAGAAACCCTTGAGTTGCACCTAAACTACGGACTGGCGCTGACGCATGTGCGCTGGTCCAACTATCGTGAATTCCGTCGGAAAGTAGGTAAGCGCAAAACGAGAGGCGTTAATCGCTCATATTGATCTAGCACCGCACGCGCAGGATGCGCGGTCCTTATTTTTCCCACCACACTCCATCCATTCTCTAAAAATTCTCTCTCTAAAAAAGCGCCATCGCCATCCTAGGCGATCTGGTCTGACCTCTATTAGCCTTCGAGTGGTTCTTTACTTCGTGTAGGACGAGGCTTATAGCTGAAATCCCTTTCGTCGACTCTGTACACCTCCGCTAATAGCTCAATGAGTTCCTCGTTGGATGGCGTGAAGTTAGTAATCGTAAGTCCAGTCAGCGCGCACGCCAGCCACAGCTTGGTCAACGCTTGCCTGTCTGAACCGTGTATTTCGACACTACCCCAACCCTTATTCTTGGCAAGCTCGGCCATGGCTAAATAGATCGTTTGATTCTGCCGGCTGGTTGTTATGATTTTGTCGCCACGGTCTGAGAATGCCGGCTTTGTACAGCGCTTTTGGTTTCTCCAGTAATAATTCCTGGTGCCGTCGCTAGCGTTCTCGTATCTGAACCGTCGAAGAGCGTTGGTCCAGCTTCTGTTGGGTGATCCCAGTGTGAGGATTTTGCTCTCGGTTACACCTTGACTAGATTTGTGGGACTGTTTTATTTCAAGTTTTGACTCTGTCGGTTTGAGTCTTTCTAGTTCATCGACGATGTCTCGATGCTGCGCTTCGTCAAAATTCAACCTTCTGCTCAGTTTGCTCCATGACCAGTCGCGGTTGAGTTGACTGCCTTTGAAAGTAAGGCCGCTCGTCTTTTGGAATGAGATGCCAGAAATTCGCCCGCTTTGTGAACGTGTTAGAATTATTATTAGGCCGCTTTGTCGGCAGATCTGAATGAACTCTCGGAACTCGATGTTTTCCCCGCTCAGGATTTTGCTGAGTTGGAATTTTATTTTTCTCTTTTCGCTTTGAACACCGGTTCGTTTTTCAATTTGTATTGAGCCATGGTCGAGTGCGATATCGGCTACCTTCTCGCCACGAGATATCCGGTTGGGGGTGCGGTAAAGGCGGTGCTTTATTTCTAATCTCTCAGCCGACTCCTCCCATAGACGATAGTCAAAGCGTGGATTCCATACTTTGCCCTTACTGCATACGGTGGAGAACAACACATGGACATGTAAATGCTGGGTGTCACCATGCACCACGTAAAGAGCCAGTCGTTCGCCCGGCGCAACATCGCCAACCAACTCCCTCGCAATTTCGATAGCTCGTAATGGGGCGACTGGGTCTCTAGGGAAAGCGTCGCAGCCAGGGTAAAAGCTGACGGTTACGCTCTGCGCAATCGATTTGGGGGCCTTCTTATTTGCCCTATGCTGCGCTGTCCATTTTTCAGCCAAGTCGCCAAACCTTTTAGCGTAATCTATTGCGGAGTTACTGGAGTTTGGCGGGAGGGCATAGCTGGCCTCTGCCAGCAATACACGCTCACCATTAAGGAGGGGGTCTCCTTTATCGGAGAGTAAATACTTTACAAGCTTCTGTGCAGAGATGGCGTCAGAAACTTTGGAGGTTTCGATGATCATTGGGACGCCGCCCACAGCAACTCCAGGGAGTGCCAAATTCGTGCAAGGTCATCGGGTGTTATTGAGCTCCCGCTGTTGGCGTGTCTAGCTAGTTGATTCAGATTATTGCCGATCCGTGATAGCTCGTAAATCAGTGCTGCTGGGGCATGATTTTCTCTTCTGACGATAATTTCTTTGCCCAGCAAAACGCTACGTAAGTAGTCAGAAAGGCTCATCTCTTGTCCGGCCGCCAGGCGAACGAGTTCGATTTTTTCCTCTTCTGAAACGCGCACATCAATTCTGAGATTTCTCATGTGTTTGCCTGTTTTCTTATTCTTGTTATACGGCTGAGAACGCAGTGATTGGCCGTCGAGCGCTTCGTTAGGGGAAATGTACACACGTTAGTGCGTGCATTTGTCCTGACGAAACCTTTGCTCGCCGGTCCGATAATTGTTAGCAAAGAGAGTGGGGGAGGGCAACGACTTTTAAGTGGGCAGTTTCGTTGCTTGAGTTATATTTCGGTTGCAGGATTGCCATAGACCCGTATACGGCTAGTCCTGATGGTTGCGCTGGCGCTTGTACCTGGAAGTGTGGAGGCTACGTTCAGTATTGATAAATGGTGCGCGCCTCGGCCACTGAATACGGCTCCAGTGTCGAGAAATACGCTGTTCTCCAGTGCTCTTGCGGCGGGGACTATAGTATGGCCTGAGAATACATAATCGATTCCGCTAATCGGTGTGGTGTTTTGTGAGGTTAACCTTGATCGCCCCTCTAGAGCGCTTTTAATTGTTCTCTGGTCGCGTTTTTCTAGAAGGCTAAGGAATGTTTGCCAGCAGGTAATGCTCTTGGGGAGTTCTGCATGAACAATCTCCAGCGTCATTTGCGGCGTGGAAATCTCGATAGCTATAGGTAGGGGGTAGAGAATTTAGAATTTTTACCTGCTGCTCCTCATCTATCAGTAGCCACCACCACGCGCCGTAGTCGCGGACCAGTCGACTGAGAAGATCAAGGTCAACAGTCTCTTGCGAATGTGCAAGAAGCAGCAAGTGTTCGTTATTCCCACGCACTGCGAAGAAGTATGGCTGGGATAGTAACTCTAGGATTCTCTCGGACTGCTCGCCCCTATCGATGAGGTCTCCCACTGATATGAGGAGATCTTTGCTTTTGTTAAAGTGTATGAGGTCAAGTGCTTCATAAACTAAATCGAAAGCCCCATGAATGTCACCCACTACAAAGACTCTGCGCCCAGACGGGATGCAAAGCCTTAGAACTGGCTGTGGGGTGATTTCACAGGTTTTCATGGCAGTAAATTTTTACTCGAGATTCCGCCATCTCATCTGCTCGAATTGGATCGTCGGTGAATTCCCCGTCAGCAGTTTCCACGACAAAAGATGTGCCTCCCTGTGACGGGAATATCGCTTCAAAGATGTTGAGGATTTTTTTGCATTCCTGTTTCGGCTTTTCCTCATCATGTGAGCAAAACAGGACATAGAGTTCGTGGTCTTTCCAGATCGGATCGGTCGCCAGATTTACCGCATCGGGTAAAGATCGGATTAGGTAGGTTCGCCATATACTGGAGTGCTCGTCTACAGCTCGCAGTAGAAAGCTCCATTGCGACCCCTCAATTTCCACGATTCGGTAGCAGGCACGGTTCAGCCCTCTGTTGAAAATCGCGCCCCGTAATTCTGCATCGGCATCACGGAACGCTTCGAGAACACTAAAGGCCATCAGTCATGACCTCCTTCGTTGAGAGCTTTACGGCGAGAGGCCCGCTTTGGCAGCCGATCGTCCTGCAATTGACGCCCCTGGTCGTCGCTCTGCGCCCATAAGTCGATGTCCCCCGCGAGTCCCAGTACCTCCAGTACTCGTGCGTAGCTGCCCAGTGCAACCCCAGGATCACCACGCTCAACTTTGTTGAGCGTCTCCCGCGAGATTCCCGCCTCCTCGGCGACTGTCACCATGGAGATGTCCCGTCGCAGGCGGGCTAGACGGATGCGCTCGCCGAATCCGAGCAGCAGGCGCTCCAGCATTGGATACAGGTGAGGACGTTCGCGGCCCATTGCATACTCCGTTCAAAAGTGCTTTTAATGTCTATAGTATTTGGCATTAATCGGCTCAAGGCAAGCCTGCCAGCCTGCCAGCCTGCCAGCCTGCCAGCCTGCCAGCTTGGGAGCGAAGAGGGGAGTTCGTCGCCATGACAGCAGTGCCATACCCACCAGAGATCGTCCGAGCGCTCCGTCTGTGGCCTGCGCTAGACGAGAACCCTCCAACCGCCTACCTCGCCGACGTTGGCGAGGTTTTTGGCTATCTCGTTGGTCGAGTGTATGGCGACATCTATTGCCGATTCCTAGACGGGCGCCAGATAAGCACCTCGCCAGTTGTGAGCCTGAGTAGCCAATTTGGCTACCTAGTTGCCTACACGCTCTCCGGCAGCCGTTACGTGATAGTCACCTTCCGTCAGGAGCAGTATCAGTTATTTGAGGGATATTTGCGGCGGCTACACGAGGGTGCGCAATGAAAATACTGATCTTGTCGGATCTGCATAATGAGCTTGATATGTACCGGCATGCTGGTTGTGGTGAGGATGTGGTCATTCTCGCAGGCGATATCGACATCGAGGCTCGGGGCATTCGTTGGGCGGCAGAAAACTTTAGTTGTCCGGTGATTTATGTCTGCGGTAATCACGAGTTTTATCATGGTCATCTCGATAAAACGGTCTTGAAAGTAAAAGGCATAGCGCAGAGTGGAGTGCACTCTCTTGATAACGAAGAAGCTATTATAAACGGCGTCAGATTTCTGGGTGGGACGGCGTGGACTGACTATAAGGCGACCTCCAATTTGTATGAGGCGCAGGAATTGGCAGGGCGGTGCTTGCGTGATTTTCAACTGATCCGGGCTGAGAATTACCGAAAGATACGTCCGCATGATCTGATGCGGCGCGCGGTTGATTTTAAGATTTGGCTAGAAGGTAAACTCAGTGAGCCGTTTCCGGGAAAAACAGTTGTGGTCAGCCACCATGCCCCTTTGCTCGCCTCGCTAAATGGTAGTCCGCACCGTGGAACTCACCTAGATGCGTCATTTTCAAATAATTGGAGCGAGTTGTTCGCGTCAAAAATTGACCTGTGGGTGCATGGGCACACACACCAGTTCTGCGATTATGTTCATGGTGCTACGCGGGTTGTATGCAACCCTCGTGGCTACCCCGGCGAACTAACAGGTTTTAGGTCCGACTTCCTGGTGGATTTATAACCTGAATATGGTGATTTCCGTATATGCCGGCGGAATGGTGTGGGGCTGTCTTGGCTCAACGAACCCTGCTCATGCGTATTGGGGGAGAGCCAGTCGCAGGTATTTTCACTGTCCTCAACGGAGAGAAAGTTAATGAGCGAAAGAGAGCGTCCGGATGCAGAGAATTTAGGTGACATAGACCGGGTAGCCGCGCTTGTGGGGGTTGTATCTGGCGACACGCCCCAGTACGAATCTGTTGCAGGAAGCGGGCTTTCCGATGACGAAGCAGTGGCCCTTGCCAAGGAAGTATCTCCGCTAAAACGGTACTGCCTGGTTAGGGACTGGGTTCTGGTGGACGTTACATTTTCTCGGGGGGAGCGCCTACCAGAAGGATTTATGCCGAGAGTCCTCTATTCCGGATGCATTGTTCGTGATCAGGCCGCCCGATTCCCAGCGGGGGGATGGGTACGAAGTACGTTTGAGGTCAGTTTTACTCGCGGCTGCCTTTTTGAGACGCGAAATACGGTTTACGTTTTGTCTGGTGATGGTAGAAGGGCTACTTGTGATTGGCAGCACCTTGCTGCGCTGTTCTAGTGGTTGTGGCCAATGCAATCTTTGCTCTGTATGGGAGATTGAAGATGATAGTTGGTGATGAAGAAGAGCCTGCACAAGCTGTGAAAGCTTATTGTGACGCTTGCTGCAGGACAGCTGCTGCTGACGGGCATGAGCTGCAACTGGCTGTCCTTCAAGCCACTTGGCGATTAGGCTCAATCCATGATGGCGAGAGTTATCACATTCGTCTCTGTGAGGAGTGTTTTTTTAGAGTGCTTGGAGATCTTCGATTTCAGCGAGCGATTCAGGAACCCTTTGATGAGCCAGCAGAAGTCCTAAGAACCTTTGGGCGAGTTATATAAAAGGAGGAGAGGGGAAATTAGAAAAAGATAAGTAAAGTGAGTAACGCAACTCTGAAGCAGGTTATAGAGCATTGGCATTTCGTCGAGCCGCTACTGGCGCCGCCGCAGTCTGAGTCTCAATACGACGAAGTCGTGGCTATGCTAGATCAGCTGCTGACGTTGATAGGAGATGAAGAGAGCCATCCTCTGTCCACCCTTGCTCAGGCTATAGGAAATTCGATAAGCATCTATGACGCCGAGCGCTTCCCGATCTCAGACGTGGCTCCCCATGAGTTGCTGCGCTATCTAATGGCAGAGCACCGAGTCGCCCGGGACCAACTCCCAGAAGTTGGCACCCGGTCCGTCGTATCGGATGTTCTAGCTGGTAAGCGGCCGCTCAATATGCGCCAGATTCGTGCTTTATCGAATCGCTTCAAGGTGCCGCTCAGAGTGTTCATTTAGAAAATGGCCATAGACCCGAAGCGAGATCAGCATGTGGAGCGCGCGCTAACCTCCGCACGCCTTTCCGGAGTTAGACCTAGCGCAAAATTCCTAGAGCTTGCTGATCGATATCGACGGGGTGATATCTCTCTCGTTGAAATGATTTCCAAGATGAAGAGGCATTATGAGTATCCAGCAGACTAGGTTCTGTAAATAACGGGGTAAACGATGCGCTGGAAATTAACCTGCCGTGATGCTGGTGATGGCAGCGGCGATATGATTGTCGAATTGCCCGAGGGCTTGCTCCAGGCTACAGGATGGGAGGAGGGTGATTCCCTAGAGCTAACGCACGACCCTAGCGACAGCACAGCGCTTCAGCTGAGCAAGGTTGTAATATGCGACGTATGCGACGCAACTACGGCAGAAACAGGGCACGGAGTCCTGGAGGCGCACTGGCGCGATGGCGCGACCGAGGGCATGCGTTTGTGTAGGCCTTGCTTCAACTACGCGATGGCCACGCTGAGGAGAGCGCATCAGGTGAATCATCTATTCGACGACGATGAACCTGAGCGGTAGCAAGAAAGTGCAAATTTTGCACATGCGTAGCGAGTTCTGATCCTCCAGCGTTCCGTTGCCGCTATTGTGGGCGGTCAGGAGTTGCGGGATCCAAGCCTGGATTTGTGCTTCCTGATGGGCACCTGGATATCCGCTTTCATGATTATGGTTTAGCTAAGACGAACCATGGTTATGGCTACCGCAAGGGCAGCTATTGGCGGGGAGCCGCCGCCAGAGATCGGTCAGAAGCGGATGTTGCCAAGGCTCGATTTTGAGGTTTGGAGGCGTCTACGAAACCGGGGGCGGTTCAAGACTCGCTCCAGAACGTCTGGGCGAAGCCCGCATCGTCGGCCAGTAGTAGGTTCATTTTGCCGGTATAGCGTCGTCCCTCTAGGCTTCGGTAGCGAATCACTATGGGGATCAAAGTTCCGCTTTGCCATGCGCCAGGATTGTTCCCTAGGTGGCCAAAAGCGTTAGAGACCGTCCTCCCGTTAGCAATCACCGGAATCACCCTTTCCTCAAGTAAGCAACGCCTTGCGTCCGTAGGAGCGTCCCCATTGCTCGAGTCCACCAGAGCACTCAGGACGTGGTGTTCATCGGCTTTTATTGATATTTCCTTGGCAGGCCTGTTTCCGGTGTTCTCGACGATTATGTTCAAAGCGATCCCTTCATTGCCGCCTGCAACTGAAGTGACGCGTGCGCTAAGAATTGGGCGGTTTGTCCTTTGCCAGAGCCATACCGTAACGCACATGGAGGTAAACGCGATGGTTGCAGAGATGATTGCGATTTCAGTAGATACGTTTGACACTGCGGATCCTTGAGATTCGATTGACATTCATTGGCTCAGAGTGAATCGTCCTTGGTTTCGTAGACACTCGATGAACCCTCCTGGCCGCTTGGTGCCCCTGATGAGAGGCGGTTCCAGATCAATAGCTGACGAGGGGGCGGCTGCTACCGGCCAGAAGCGGATGAGCAAGCTTTCCTTACCCACGTCCGACGTATGACGAGCGACCGCACTCAAATCATGGGAGTGCATATAACTAGCAGATGCGCTGTGGTCGCGTGGATTCCAGGCCTCTGCATTATCGAGACGCTTTGCCGGCTAGTGCTCAATGGGTGATTTCGTGGAAATTGCCGCCGCTGATGATCTACGTGCCCATTGGCGTTGGGGCGAGTGTAGTAGCAATTTGCCTTGTCTTGTCTGAATGCGCACCTTAGGGTGGAACAGAGCTGTTGCATGGCGACTGGGGAGCTTGGCGGTGGGGCGGACATTCGCTTTCGTAGATGAGTCGGGGAATCATGATCTGGACACGACGAAGTCTGGCAGTTCTGGCTATTTCGTTGTCTGCTCAGTGATTGTCGTAGAGAAGAGTCTTCAGCAGGCTAAAGAGCTCGCGGAGGCGATCCGTACACGCAATTTTCAGACTGGCGAAATCAAATCCAGCAACCTTAAAGCGAAGGACTCTGAGCGTCGCAAGCGAATCCTGCTCGAGCTCTCTGAGCTCCCCGTAAAGCTCTTCTTCACTGTGGTCGATAAGAGCCGTGTGCACCGCGATGGTGGTTTGAAATTCAAACAGCCATTCATCAAGTACGTGAACGGGCTGCTGTACCAGCGCCTGTACAACCACTGTGAAAACCTGCACATGACGGTCGATGAGCACGGAGGACCGGAGTTTCAGGCCGGCTTGAAAGGCTACGTCGAGGCACGTTATGTGGATGATCTTTTCAGAGAGGAGGCATTTCAAACTAAGAACAGCAAAGATGATGTGCTGATCCAAGTCGCAGACTTCTTCGCGGGCTCTATCGCTCAGATCTACGAGGGGAAGGCGCCTGATGATGTTAAAGAGGCGTACAAGACCATTCTACGAGAGATCACGCTGGGCATTATCGAATGGCCCCCGAAATATCAATCGCTCTTGTCGCCAGTGAGCGCGGCAGCTTACGCAGATCATCGGGTGCATCAGGCAGCGATCAAGCAGGCCGATAGGTTCACGGAAGAGCTGCCCCCCTACCCCGACGAGGAGCAACGGCTTCAGCTTTGCATCCTGGATTACCTGCGCTTTCGAAGTGAGTTCGTAAGCGACGAGTATGTTTCAACTGCGGAGATCGTCGACCACCTAGCTGATAGAGGATTTGGCGACCTTGGAGAACAGAGGATTCGATCCAGCGGTATTGCAAAACTGAGGGATGCCGAAGTCATCATTGCTAGCTGTCAGAAGGGCTACAAATTCCCTAAAACGCGCGCGGACATCAACGATTTTCTGGAGCTTGCTGCGAGCCAAGTCGTGCCGCTTTTAGATCGAGTCAAGAAAGCCAGGGATGTCTACTTGCTCAGCAGTGTCGGTGAGTACGACGTTTTGGCGGAAGATAGATTTGCACAGCTCAAAAAGCTGTTGTCTTCACTTGATGCTTTCTGCGACCAGGAGCCCCGCACGTAGGGCCAGAAGCCCCGCATATCGTCGCTGAAGACCCTCGTGGGTTTGGTTGAGTTAGGCAATGGAGTGTGATGTATGTCTGAGGCGTTCTACCTCCCTGAGTCGTTGGCGGTTGCCGATGCAGCTGTTGCAGCGGTGCTCCATATGGAAAGTGGGCGCGTGCTGCCGGCCCGTGAGGTCATAGGGCATGACTACGACAAGGCCATTCAACTGCGCATGTCTTTGCAGGAAGGAATTTCGTCAGATGCCCCTCTGTACTGTTGCCCCCTCTGCGTCGTGCCAGTCAGACTCGTCTCTCAAAAGGAGAAGGGGCGCTTCTTCTTTCGGCACGACCTAGAAGATGGGCGCTGCCCTGCAAAGACAAAAGGGAGCCTCGACGAGCGCCAGATATCTGCCCTGAAATACGATGGCGTCCGGGAGTCGGTTGCGCATCAGCAGATGAAGCGCATCATCGCGGAGAGCCTTCGTAACGACCCTGATTTCTCCCAAGTCGAGATTGAGCCCATCTGGAAAGGTCGCGAGAAGAACAGCCGGAGAAGGCCTGATGTTCGTGCCGTTTGGAAGGGCGTCCTGCCGGTAGCATTTGAGGTTCAGCTTTCGACAACATTCCTCCGTGTTATTGCCGAGCGAAGGCAGTTCTACCTGCGAGAGGGGGGGCTGCTCCTTTGGGTGTTCAAGGCTTTCGACGCCAGCGAGTCCCGGCTCACGCAAGACGACATCTTCTACAACAACAACCGCAACGCCTTTGTCGTGTCAGACGAAACCCTGTCTGCCTCGCGAGAGAACAAGACACTTATGCTTGATTGTCTCTGGACAGAGCCAGTCATTGAAATGGCGGCTCGGGCATGGGTCGAAAAGAGTCAGCGCGTCGGATTCAGCGAGCTGACGATTGAGCGTGAACGGCAGCGTGTCTACTTCTTCGACGCCGAAGGCGCAGAAGCGAAAGTCGAAACGGGCCTAGCGGTGTTAGTCGACGACGACCTTCGGCAGGCGTTCCATAGCTTCTGGCTTTCCTCCGAGCACGATCCAGACATCTGGGCGGAACTGCGTGGCAAACTGCGCGAAAAGGGGATCAAGGTTCCGTACTCTTCAGGACATCCAGATGGCCCCTATCACCTGCTGAATACGCTGTACTCGGCGCGAGAGGGGAGGCCGGTAGGTTGGGGGCACGCTCAACTGATCAATGTTGCGCATCATGTTTTTGATCGCTACAAATCGCACCTGTGGGCGATGCGGCTAATGCTGATGGCGCACGATCAAGGAGAACTGATCCGCTCTCAAGACCGCACTAGCAACTGGCGGAATAATAAAGTCAAAACCTACTTGGGCGCATGGAAAAAGGGGAGTGCGGCTTACAAGCCGGATCGGCAATGGGATGGGCTGGTCTCTTTTTTGTTTCCTGAAATCGCAGCGCAGCTTGTCTCCTCGCCTGCCCCGATATGAGCTGCAGTGGAGCCGGCTGGGCTTGCTAGTACCGCCGAGGTCAGTGAGACATCGCCGGCTAGCACCACTGCCGCGATGATTTCCTCCAGCTTTTTGCAACCTTTTCGACTTGGTCGCGCTCCCACTAGCTCAGTAGCTGGATTGGGTCAGTGCCGCATCTATTCCATGCCTGAAATGAGCTGACTCTGCCGCCTAGAGATGCAAACCACGCAGTAGCCGCAGTCGGTTATATATAGCGGTCATGAGAGACAGCTATTGGCCGGTTTAGGCCATCTGCGAACGGCCGCAACGGCTCGGCAGCTGCCTCCCGTCAGGGGCTGAAAGCGGCCAATAGCTTCCGGTGACTATAGTTCGTCTAGCTAGGGTGAGCCCTGGTCATCGACAGCTATCGGTCCTGACTGGGTGAAAGCCATTGCTGAATTCTATCGCTGGGCAGACGGGCAGACGGGCAGATGGCCCGTATGCCCTGCTCCTGCAGCGTTCACTGAACGCTTCCCGCGACTTCGAGATGGAGAGGTAGTGCGTCTCAGACTCAAGGCACGGCATGCAGTTCTCTCCCCATTTTGGCTCGTTCGAAGGGAGCCTTTGGGAGCGAAAAATGACTAGCGGGTGGCAAACATTGCTTGCAGAGTAAGCTAACGTAGGGACGAAGGGTCGGTGTAGAACCCCTGCAATGCGGGTAAAATCTCCCGCGATCGTCGATTTACTACTAGAAAATGCTTTCACTGGGGGCGTACTCGAATTCCTCGAAAGGATTCGAACGGGACAAGCTATGGCACGTGGCGAATTGATGAAAAAGCTGCTGGCTAGCTATGGCCGGGACGAGGAGTTCCGTGCTGTTGCCGAGCAGATCATTCTTGAAGAAGAGCAGAAGAACAATCGTGTTCTTGCCAGGTCTCTTCGTCATACGCTCGACAACGCTACGTCAGCGAACGTTCGTTCAAGCAAACAGGCACCCTCCCAAAAGCTAGCTTCGCTGATCCCGTTCCCCGACGCTGCCGACGATTTCGTTGAGAGAGTCGATCCGGTTCATTCGCACAAAGACATCACCCTTTCGCACGCTAATACGCGCGTTTTTGATGGGCTCCTCCAGGAGTACCGGCGATCCGAAGAAATTCGGCGTCATGGGCTAGCCGTGAGGTCCAAGCTTCTGTTTTGTGGTCCGCCCGGGTGTGGCAAAACTCTTTGTGCTGAAGTCTTTGCCGCTGAACTCGGGTTACCTCTCTTTGTGGTAAAGCTCGATCGACTGATCTCGTCTTACCTAGGCGAAACAGCTGGAAACGTCCGGAAGATCTTTGAGTTTGCCAAGCGGCAACCGTGTGTCCTGTTCCTCGACGAGTTCGATGCATTGGCTCGTTCGAGAGATGACTCAGCAGAGCACAATGAGTTACGTCGGGTCGTGAATAGCCTCTTGCTATTCATTGATCGCATGCAGCCACGGGGCTTCATGATCGCCGCGACCAACCTCGATAGTTCACTGGATCCGGCGATATGGAGACGGTTTGATGAAGTTATCTGGTTCGACAAACCGGATCACGCACTCATCAAGCGCTTCTTGAAGGCCAAGTTCAAGAATGTTGTGATCGACTTTGATCTGGATAGATACGTTGATCGTCTGGAAGGTTATTCTTTCGCGGAAATCGAACGAGTCTGCATTCAAACTATCAAGGCGCCACTAATTGCTCGCCGCAAGGGCATCGCCGAGTCCGACTTCACCGCTGCAATTGCAGACGAGAGTCGTAGGCGGGCTGGACGCGCAAGGCTGTGAGCTAGCAAGCGAAACGTGAGGTCAGGATGGCCCGCTACGATCACCTCCATTTAATTCGACTCCCAACGGAGCTTCCCCGCAGGAAAAAACCGGGTTTCGGAGCGGCAGTCCCCCGGGTCCCCGGAGAGCACAGTGCTCGGCTCACCGATGAGCTGGCACATGCTGTTGATCAACAGGTTGCTCGTAAGCGGCCAGGCATTGTTGACCCGTCGCTCATTCTTCGGGTGAGGATGGCAGAGGGGCTACTGGAGCAGGACTGGCATAATGCGGGGTTTGAGCTCTTATCCAGTGATCCGGACAAGACGCTAGTTCTCTTCTCTTCCAGCGGTGACCTGGCTCATTTTCGTGGGCAACTTGCTGCGTTCGGTGGAGGCATTCCCGCTGGGAAGAAAAATCCTCCTTATGCTGGCTTTGTCTCTGGAATTGAATCTATCGGGGCGGTCGAGCCGCGCGATCGACTCGGCATGCGTCTCAGAGAAGAGGGATTTGGGGGGCTGGACGACATCGATCCAGCTGCTCTAATGCTGCTCGATCTTGAGATATGGAACATCGGGGCGGCCCAAATACGGGGCGCAAAGCTTGATGAGCTCACCGACCTTATTGAGCAGCAGGGCGGCAATGTCTATGACCGGTACAACGGGCCCGCGATCTCTCTGCTGCGCATTGAAGTGCCTGGCCACCTGCTGATCGATCTCCTTTCCATAGAGGTCATCGCGGTCATCGACCTTCCCCCGCAGCCCGATACGTTCACTCGCGATGCTCTCGAACTAAACTTGGCGGATTTCCCGCCTGTCGAGATTATCGAGAACGCCCCGGTCATTGGGATTCTCGACAGCGGCATCAACGCACATCCGTTGCTTGAAGGCGTCGTAGTCGGGGCTATCGGTGTTCCTGAAGAACTTGGCACTGCCGATGAGTTTGGGCATGGAACTCGGGTGGCCGGGGTTGCCGCTTTCGGGGATCTGCGAGCTCAGCTAGCGGAAGGTGGCGATCTGGTTTGCGCAGCGAGAATATGCTCGGCGCGCGTCGTCAATCATCGTGGGGGGTTTGACGACCACAGCCTGATTACCAACCAGATGCGCGATGCCCTGACCACCTTGAACCGAGAGTTTGGCTGCCGGATTTTTAGTATCTCGCTGGCTGACATTAAGAGCGCGCCCTATGCCGGCGGCAAAGTCGGTCCCTGGACAGCCACCTTGGATGAGCTTGCCCGCGAGCTTGATGTTCTGATCCTAGTATCGGCGGGCAATCGTATGCCGCGACAAGGGGAGCGGCAGGAGGAAAGTGTCACTGGATACCCAGACTATCTGCTGGAGCCTTCTAACCGCTTTCTGGAGCCCTCTGCAGCTCTCAACGTCCTGACCGTTGGATCCATCGCTCATGGAAATGGGATTGACCAAGCGCTCCAAGATGCTGGGGTTGGCATTCGACCGATTACCGGTCCATATGAGCCATCGCCATTCTCTCGCGTCGGTCCAGGCATTGGTGGGGCAATAAAGCCAGACCTGGTGGATCTGGGAGGAACACTGGTTTACGACCCGCTTGCCGGCCCGCGTACCGGATACGATCAGCCAAGCGCTGGGATTCTTACGTTGAATCATCGCTACCTTGAGCAGATGCTGAGGACGGCTTCAGGTACCTCATACTCCACACCCATGGCCGCTCATAAGGCGGCCCAGTTGCTGGGGCGTTTCCCCGAGGCTTCGGCAAACCTGTTGAGGGCACTTCTAGTTGGAGCTGCAACAGTGCCGGACCAGGCCAGGCAGCGTTTGATCCATTTGGACCCTGCGGCTACTCGTCATATCTGCGGCAACGGATTCATTGGTGTTGAAAGAGCTGTGTATTCCGATGACGCGCGTGTTGTGCTGTATGCAGAAGATGCTCTTCCCCTGGATAACTTTGCCGTCTTCGAGATCCCGATTCCTGAGCCGTACCTCAATCAACCGGGGGACAGGACGATAACAGTCACCCTGGCATATGACCCGCCGGTTCGACACACAAGAGTTGACTATGCCGGCGTACACATGAGCTACCGGGTGCTTCGTGGCGTGAGCGTAGGTGAAGTAGTGGAGCATTTCCGCTGGAGATCCAAGCAGGAAAGCGCCGCCCCTCCGATCCCCGCCGCCAAGGTTTGCGACATGATTCCCGGGCCTACCTTGCGGGAGAAAGGCACGGTACAAACAAGCTGCGTTACTTTTAAGCGTGGCGAGCTAGCGCAGTACGGGGACACTTACTATCTGGTCGTTCGCTGCGAGTCTGGTTGGGCCGATTTCCTCACTGAGCAGAGATACGCAGTCGTTGTTGAAATTGCCCATCAGGCAGGTGTTCAGATCTACCAGCATGTTGAGGAACGTGTCCGTATCCGTCCGCGGATTTTGCTCTGAGCCTCCGAATCTATCTGTGGCGCGCACCTCTACACTGCGTGTTGATCTGCCTCTACTCAGCTAGAAGCCAACCGATAGCAAGATTCTGCCACTCAAGTTGACAGGGAATGCTGCAGCGCCGGTTCGGCAGTCTGAGGGGGGCCCGTAGGCGCCTTGAGGAGAGGGCTGAGGAGCTAGCAGGGTGTCGGGGATTCGCCCGGTCTGTGCGGTGGGGGAAGTGCCTGGAAACTGAAGCGGGTACGCTTTTACGTCTCAATCTAAGTGCCGGTATCGACGTAGATGCCGATCATGGCCGCCCCGCAGTTGCGGATTGCGCAGGAAGTCTAGGCTCCGTAGCCTCACCGTCGCCCTTTATTGGCAGGCTTTAAATGTTTGGAGGCGGCTAACGCCGGGGCTTGTAGAGCAGCTGTAAACCTTTTTATGAACTGTAAAGCAGCCAGGTTTACAGTGCGGAAAAAGGTTTACAGGCAGCGGGCTGAGGCGGGGTAGGGTGGCCGTAGAGACCTGGGGCTGTTGCAGGTCAACGGCCCCTAGTCTCGATTGCCGTAGTTAATTGATGGCGATGCCCTTAGTTGCTTCTGTAGTACTGCTCGTAAGCAACAGCGTCGTCAGCTTCACGCATCAAGTTGTCGAGTTCCTCCTGAGCTGCGCGGGCGCTTCTCGCCTTCAGTCGAATTCCGTGCCAGTCGTAGTTGCGGGGTTCGTAGCATAGGAGGTAGTAGCGCCGCATATGCGAGCTGTACCAAATCCCCCAATCCTCGGAGTGGACGTCGGCGTCATCGCATACTGATCGCAGATCGGTAGGGAGGCGCAACCCGTATCCGGCATCGCGGTCGGGTCCAACCCAATACCCACGGATATGGCGGATTTGAGTGTTTTCGCCGGTCGGTCCTTGTATGAACTGCATTAGGTCTCCAGTAGGGTTTGCTCACTGAGCAGGCATCCAGATTCGCCATAGCATCCAGCGGTAGGCGAATCGTCACCACCGCGCCCTCTCTACGGGCGTGGCGAACCCCTAGATAAATATCCAGTGATTTCTTGGTCGTCAATAGGCTTGAATGGCCCGCCGTATGGGCTTCCAAGGCGTTATGGGGGCTTCGCCCGATGCCATAAGGGTTTGGCTGTTTTTGCTTGAAGTGTGACTGGTCAGTCGCTGATCGGTCATTGAGGGACTTTCGACCACCTGCTCATCGCCTGGCTCACATGAGCACGGTTCGCTCATCTAGAACGAACCATGATCGACGCCATGAAATCGTCGGCGAAGGGCTGCATCCGACCCATTGCAGCCGTCCGTGACGGCAGGATCCGGTCGCTTTCAGCCCTTTGACAATGGCCGCGTCGACAAGGATTCCGGTCAGTAAGCTACCTGCATTCGACTTAACCGACCTAACGCGGAAACCCTGATTCGTGGGTAATCGCCAGTCTTCCGCCGCCCGTATTCAGCGAGACATCAGCGACTGGTGTGCCGCGCAGCCCGTGCGTGCGCCGTCCCCCACGGCGATTGCGACATTGCCTGCGCCTATCGCTGCATCCCCGCAGGCAAACACTCCGGACACGTTGGTTTCGCGCATCGCATCGACCTTGATGAATTCGCCCGTCGGCCCCGCTTCAAACTCACAACCCAGTTGCGCAGCCAATGGGCTGCCCATACGGGTCCGAGGCTGGGTGAACAATCCGGCAAGTTTGATCACTCGACCGCTGGCGAGGGTCACATCGGCTTGTTCTCCGCCGACCGACAAGACAGGCTCTGCCACTACCGTAACCCCGCGCCTGGTCAGATTGGCCAACTGATCGGCATCCGGCTCGAATACCTCGTTGAGGAATAATGTGGTTGGCCCCCAGTCCGGTAGCATCAGTGCATGGTGAATCGCCAGTGGCGATGCCGCCAATACACCAATTTGTCCGCCGTGAAGTTCATATCCGTGGCAATACGGACAATGAAACACTCGCTGCCCCCATCGTTCTGACAGCCCGGGAACCTCAGGCAGCTCATCCACCACCCCTGTGGCAAGGATCAAACGCCGCGTCGCGAATTGTTGCCCATTCTCGATGGTTACCACAAAGCCACCGTCGCCCGTTTTCGCCTGGACGGCGGGTTGAGAAAGCCACTCCACCGTTGGGTAAGCCAGTAACTGGGCTCGTGCCTCACTGGCTATCGCACCGGGATCGCGGCCGTCCTGACCAAGAAATCCATATGAGTGGTTAGCAAACCGATTGCGGCGCTGACCTGCGTCGAGCACCAGTATTTTTCGGCGCGCCCGTGCCAGTTGCAAGCCTGCGGAAATTCCGGAATAGCTACCGCCGACGATGATCACATCATGAACCATGGATCAATTCCTCTGGATGTTTGACCGGTCGAAAGAAATCTAGATGCAACGTAAGTTGCATGAAATTGGGGTGTCAACAATCTCGTAACTTTTGGTGTATCGAGCGATACTCCCCGACAGTAATTCAGGAAACCGTCCTACATGAGAAATGACACGCGTCTGTCCCGCATGCTGCACGTATTGATCCATATGGCTCGCCATGATCAGCCCGCCACGTCCGATACCATCGCGCAGATGCTCGGTACCAACCCGGTGGTGGTCCGGCGGACCATGGCGCTGCTCAAGGACAAGGGTTATGTGCGCTCAGAAAAGGGGCACCGGGGAGGGTGGACGCTGGCGAAACCGCTGGCGGATATGACCCTGCTGGATATTCATCAGGCCTTGGGCTCGTCTTCGCTCTTCGCCATCGGTTTGTCGACCGACCATCCACAATGCCTGGTCGAACAAGCGGTGAACGCAGCTCTGACAGACGCGTTTGACGCGGCACAGGCGTTGCTTCTAAACCGCTTGGGAAGCATCACACTTGAACAGTTAGCCAGTGATTTCGAGCGGCGCTATCAGGGTCTTTGAACCAGTGTGATCTGCAAACCTGCGTTTCGATGGGACTGGCCGAAAGGCATGCGAATGTCTGCTCTTGGCTTGCTGCCCTTGGCGAGAGTCAGCTGCCTCCCCAGGTTGTGTGAAAACAGCAGAAGGTTTTACACCAGAACCGCTTTGGAGTTGGACCCAACGAAGATGGACGCGCCGATATCGACCAGAGGCTGTTAACAACTGCCAGAGTCTTCTGGGGGCGATCCACTGGGGCGATTTATCACCTGCCTCCAAATCGCCGATTTGCTTCTGCCTCTGCGGTGGTTTCCTAGCCGAAACATTGTCCCTTCCGCGCGCTTGGCCTCCCTCACCCTGTCGTGGCCGGCAGAGGGCGACCCAAATTCGGCAATTGTGACCGGCAAAGCGGGGGGCACGGTTCCCTATCCAAGACTGCGACGAATGCGGGCTCGCCCTTGGCTATGCTTCTCGCATTGAATTGTCCTGATCGACCGGATTCCGTGACCCTGCGCTTACCGGTTGGCGGCGCTATTCACTCTCTCCTTAATGGTTCGAGGAGCAACGAGCCTTGATTGACGTCCAACTCTATCGCTACCACCCGGAGCAGGCACGGCAGCCCTGGATGCAGTCATTGTCGTTGCCCGAGGAGTTCCGTGCACGAATGGTGCTGGATGCACTGGAGTTCCTACACGAAGCAGATCCGACGCTGGTCTACCGGCGCTCCTGCCGGGAGGGTGTTTGCGGCTCGGATGGCATGAATATCAATGGCAAGAACAGGCTGTCCTGCATCACGTCGGTAGCGGAGGCGCTAGACAAGACCAGCACACTGATCATCAGGCCTCTGCCCGGCATGCCGGTCATCCGTGACCTTGTGGTCGACCAGAGCCTTTTCTTTCGGCAATACCAGAGCATCAAGCCCTGGCTGATCAACCAAGAGCCAGCGCCAGCCATTGAGCGTCTCCAATCCCCCGAGGAGCGTTCCAGGCTCGACGGCCTGTATGAGTGCATCCTCTGCGCCTGCTGTTCCTCGCAATGTCCGTCCTGGTGGTGGAATCCGCAGAAGTACGTCGGTCCCGCCGGGCTGCTACAGGCCTGGCGCTTCATCATCGACAGCCGTGATCAGGCCACAGTGGAGCGGCTCGAGCAGCTGGAAGACCCATTTAGCCTGTTCCGTTGCCGCAGCATCGGCAACTGCTCATGGGTCTGCCCCAAGGGACTTAATCCCATGTGGGCCATCGGCAACATTCGCCGGGAGCTGTTGAAAAAATCCACCTAGGCCGTCGGATCGAGCGCGCATTCGCCCATTGCGCGAGGTTGATGCTGCCTCAATCCGAGGATGAAGCAATGGCTTCCGCAATGGTGAGGAAAACGTGACCGGCCGCCACGCTACGGCTGCATGGCAGGCGCGGCAAACGTGAGCAGATGCTGGGCGCCTAGTGGTGAGCGGTGTTTTGCACGTATGTGACTTTCGTCGAGCTGCGGCTACCAACGGGCAATTAGGCGGCAGCCAGTAAACGAGCCTTTATCCGGTTAGCGTTGTTGGCAATATGTCCGTACACGGGCCATGAAACCTGGGAGGCCGTCAGGTTCGAGATACGCCGTGTTCGGGTTCGTCTTCCAGATGGATGCCTTCGACGCCAATTTCCGCTTCCAGGGCCAGCAGGTACTGGCGCAACGCCTGGCGAGTGGCCTCTTCGCGCAAATAGTGATGGACCCTTTGTGCTACCTGGGCGAAGGGCAGGGGCGTGCTTTCGAGGCGCTCGTCGATGCTGACGACGTGCCAGCCGTAGCGTGAAGCCAAGGGCCGTTCGTAAAGACCTGGCGGTAGACGATGCAGGGCCAGGTCGAGTTCGGTGACGGTCTGCCCCGAGGCCAGCCAACCGAGTTCTCCGCCCTGGTCGCGGGAGGGGCACGCGGAATGGCGCTGAGCCATTTCGCTGAAGCGCTCAGGATGCTGCCGCAGTTCTTCCAGCAGGCGCTCGGCGAGATGGTAATGGGCGTCCCGTGCCTGCGCATCGTCCGGGGCCGCCGGCAGGAGGATGTGGCGGACCTTGACCCTGCTGGGCTCGGAGAAGCGTTCGCGGTGCGCCTCGAAGTAGCGCCGGCAGGCGCTATCGTCCGGCTCCGGGACCTTCAGTTCGCGCTCCAGCAGGCTCGCCAGCGCCTGGTCGTCGTCCTCGCTGGTCGGCGCCAGGCCGAGACTGGCGGCGCGTTGCGCCAGCAGTTCGCGCACGACCAGGGCGCGAGCCGCCTTGAGCTGCGCCTCGGCCAGGGAGCCCGCCGGGTGGAAGGGGGTTTCCCGGGCGATGTCGGCCTCACTGAACAAGGTGTCGCCAACGCGGATCACCGGAGCGGGCGTGTCCGGCAGGGTTTCGAGCGAGATCATTTCCATGCTGGGACTCCTCAGCCGCGCCGGCGAACGATCTGGTAGTTGCGTCCGAAGTAGCCCAGCGGAACGCTCCACACGTGCACCAGGCGGGTGAAGGGGAACAGCAGGATGATGGTGAGGCCGACGAAGATGTGCACCTTGAAGATCAGCGGGGTACCGATCAAGAAGCTGGCAGCGTCGCCGTGGAAGAACACGATGGACTGCGCCCATCCGGCCAGGGCCAGCATCATTTCGCCGTCGAGGTGGTGCAGGGAGAAGAAGATGCTGATCAAGCCGAGGCACGCCTGCAACAGCAGCAGGGCGATGATCAGGTTGTCCATCACGCTGGAGGACGCGCGTACCCTGGGGTTGAACAGCCGGCGCCAGAGCAGCATGGCGCCGCCGATCACGCAGAGCACTCCGGCAATACCACCGAAGACGATGGCCATGAGCTGCTTGTGGCCGGCGGAGAGGAACGGTTCGTAGACCCAGTGCGGGGTCAGCAGGCCGACCAGGTGGCCGAAGAAGATCGCCAGGATGCCGATGTGGAATAGGTTGCTGGCCAGGCGCATGTTCCTGTTGGAGAGCAACTGGCTGGAGCCGGTCTTCCAGGTGTACTGGCCGTAGTCGTAGCGCAGCAGGCTGCCGAGCAGGAACACGGTGCCGGCCAGGTAGGGGTAGTAGCCGTAGAGCAGGTGGAGCAGGTAGTCCTCGAACATGGCGAGCCTCCGTTCAGTGGCGGTCCGGCAGGGCGGACGGCATGACCTGGATGACCTGGGGCTGGGTCTCGTACTTGCGCTCGGCCAGGCGCCGGCCCTCGGCAGACTGCAGGCTGCAGTCGCGGTCGGATTCGGCGTTGAAGCGCACCACCTCTTCCTCCCAGACCGCGTCCAGGGCCTGGGGCGTGTTGTCCGGTTGTTCCGCTTCGACCGCCGTGCGCTGCGCGTCTATGGCGTCGGTGGCGCCGATCAGCGCGAGCAGGGCGCGTGGCACCAGCGCGTAGTCGCTGCCACGCTCCTCCAGGCGCGCGGCGAGCAGGGCAAGGATGTGTTGGATGTCGCCCAGCCACTGGCCGATCTCGTCGTGCTCACGGGTGGACAGGTATTCCAGGAACAGCGGCAGGTAGTCCGGCAGCTCGCGTGCGTCGAGCTGGAAACCGGCAGCCTCGTACTGGGCGAGGAGGTCGACCATGGCCTGGCCACGGTCGCGCGATTCGCCGTGCACGTGCTCGAACAGCAGCAGCGAGGTGGCGCGGCCGCGGTCGAACAGGTCGACGTAGTCTTCCTGCAGGTCGAGCAGATCCGTGGCGGCCAGTTCGCGGCACCACTGGGCCAGTTGCGTGCGCAACCCCGCGGGCAGGCGCTCCTCGGCGTCGAGGATGTCGATGGCCTGGGCGCTGGCGGCCTGCAGTTCGGCAACGGGGTAGTCGAGCAGCCGCGCCAGCACGCGCAGGCTGAGCAGGCCCACCGTCGCCCCTTCACAGGGTTCGTGGTTACCCATGGCGGCCGTCCTCCACGGGGTCGAAGGTCTGCACCGGCTTGACCAGGGTGGCGGTCTGCTTGCGTCCTCCGAACAGGCTGACCTGGCTGTTGCCGCCGTTGCAGCCGTCGCCAAAGGTGAAGCCGCAACCGCTGCGTTCGGCGTAGGCCTCGGGGATGTGCTCGCGGTGGCCAGTGGGGATGACGAAGCGGTCCTCGTAGTTAGCGATGGCCAGGTAGCGGTACATCTCTTCCACCTGGTGCTGGGTCAGGCCCACCTGGTCGAGCACTTCAGTGTTCAGCGTCTTGTCGACGTGCTTGGCGCGCATGTACACGCGCATCGCCATCAACCGCTTGAGGGCCAGGATCACCGGCGCTTCCTCGCCGGCGGTGAGCATGTTGGCCAGGTAGCGAACCGGAATGCGCAGCGACTCGATCTTCGGCAGCACGCCGTCGAATTCCAAGTGGCCGGCCTCGGTGGCGGACTGGATGGGGGAGAGCGGCGGCACGTACCAGACCATCGGCAGGGTGCGGTATTCCGGGTGCAGCGGCAGGGCCAGTTTCCAGTCGATGGCCAGCTTGTACACCGGCGAGGCCTGGGCGGCGGCGATCACGTTGTCGGGCACGCCGTCCTTGTGCGCCTGGGCGATCACGGCCGGGTCGTTGGGGTCGAGGAAGATCTCGCACTGGCGGTGGTAGAGGTCGCGGTCGTCCGGCGAGGCGGCCACTTCCTCGATGCGGTCGGCGTCGTAGAGCAGCACGCCGAGGTAGCGGATGCGCCCTACGCAGGTCTCCGAGCACACCGTCGGCTGGCCGCTCTCGATGCGCGGAAAGCAGAAGATGCACTTCTCGGATTTTCCGCTTTTCCAGTTGTAGTAGATCTTCTTGTACGGGCAGCCGCTGATGCACATGCGCCAGCCGCGGCACTTGTCCTGGTCGATCAGGACGATGCCGTCTTCCTCGCGCTTGTAGATCGCGCCGCTCGGGCAGGAGGCGACGCATGCCGGGTTCAGGCAGTGCTCGCACAGGCGCGGCAGGTACATCATGAAGGTGTTCTCGAACTGTCCGTAGATATCCGCCTGGATCTGTTCGAAGTTGATGTCCTTGCGCCGCTTGGCGAACTCGGTGCCCAGCAGTTCCTCCCAGTTCGGTCCCCATTCCACCTTGTCCATGCGCTGCCCGCTGATCAGCGAGCGTGGCCGCGCCACCGGCTGGTGTTCGCCCTGGGCGGCGCTGTGCAGGTGCTGGTAGTCGAAGGTGTAGGGTTCGTAATAGTCGTCGATCTGCGGCAGGTCGGGGTTGGCGAAGATGTTCGCCAGCACCCGCCATTTGCCGCCGATGCGCGGGTTGATCGAGCCGTCGGCGTTGCGTACCCAGCCGCCGTTCCACTTCTTCTGGTTCTCCCACTCCTTCGGATAACCGATGCCGGGCTTGGTCTCGACGTTGTTGTACCAGGCGTATTCGATGCCTTCGCGGCTGGTCCAGACGTTCTTGCAGGTGACCGAACAGGTGTGGCAGCCGATGCATTTGTCGAGGTTCAGGACCATGCCGACCTGGGAACGGATCTTCATTTCGCGGCCTCCTGCTGGTAGTCGTTGCCTTCGCCGTCCAGCCAGTCGATGTTGCGCATCTTGCGCACCATCACGAACTCGTCGCGGTTCGATCCCACGGTGCCGTAGTAGTTGAAACCGTAGGAGAGCTGGGCGTAGCCGCCGATCATGTGGGTCGGCTTGGGGCAGACCCGGGTGACCGAGTTGTGGATGCCGCCGCGGGTGCCGGTGAGTTCGGAGCCGGGGACGTTCAGGATGCGCTCCTGGGCGTGGTACATCATCGCCGTGCCCCGGCGGACCCGCTGGCTGACCACCGCCCGCGCGGCGATGGCGCCGTTGGCGTTGTACAGCTCGATCCAGTCGTTGTCGCTCACGCCGATGGCGCGGGCGTCGTCCTCGCAGATCCAGACTATTGGGCCGCCACGCGACAGGGTCTGCATCAGCAGGTTGTCGCTGTAGGTGGAGTGGATGCCCCATTTCTGGTGCGGCGTCAGCCAGTTCAGGGCGATCTCCGGGTTGCCGTTGGTGCGCGGCGCGGCGACGCTGGCGGCGGCCTTGGTGTCGATCGGCGGACGGTAGACCATCAGACTTTCGCCGAAGGCGCGCATCCAGGGATGGTCCTGGTAGAACTGCTGGCGCCCGGTGAGGGTTCGCCAGGGAATCAGCTCATGGACGTTGGTGTAGCAGGCGTTGTAGCTGACGTGCTCGTCTTCCAGGCCCGACCAGGTGGGGCTGGAGATGATCTTGCGCGGCTGCGCCACCAGGTCGCGGAAGCGGATCTTTTCGTCTTCCTTGGGCCGCGCCAGGTGCGTGTGGTCGCGCCCGGTGATCTTCGACAGCGCCGCCCACGCCTTCACCGCCACCTGCCCGTTCGTTTCCGGGGCCAGGGCGAGGATCATCTCCGCCGCGTCCACCGCCGAGGCCAGCTGCGGTCGACCGGCGGCCGGGCCGTCGGGCTTGCGGTAGTTGAGCTTGCCGAGCAACTCGACCTCTTCCTGGGTCTGCCAGGCGATGCCCTTGCCGCCGTTGCCGATGCTCTCCAGCAGCGGGCCCACCGAGCTGAAGCGTTCGTAGGTTTCCGGGTAGTTGCGCTTGACCTCGATGAGCGAGGGCATGGTCTTGCCGGGGATCGGCTCGCATTCGCCCTTCTTCCAGTCGCGCACTTGTGGCTGGGCCAGTTCGGCGGGGCTGTCGTGCTGCAGCGGCAGGGTCACCAGGTCGGTTTCCTCGCCCAGGTGGCCGACGCAGACGCGGGAGAAGGCGCGGGCGATGCCATCGTAGATCTGCCAGTCGCTGCGCGCCTCCCAGGCCGGGTCGGTGGCGGCGGTGAGCGGGTGGATGAAGGGGTGCATGTCGGAGGTGTTGAGGTCGTCCTTCTCGTACCAGGTAGCGGTGGGCAGCACCACGTCGGAGTAGAGGCAGGTGGTGGACATGCGGAAGTCGAGGGTCACCAGCAGGTCGAGCTTGCCCTCGATGGGCTCGTCCTTCCATTGCACTTCCTCGGGCTTCTGCCGGCCGGCCTCGCCGAGGTCCTTGCCGAGCAGGCCGTTGCGGGTGCCGAGCAGGTACTTGAGCATGTACTCGTGGCCCTTGCCGGAGCTGCCGAGCAGGTTGGAACGCCAGACGAAGAGGTTGCGCGGATGGTTCTGCGGGTTGTCCGGGTCCTCGCTGGCGAAGCGCAACTGTCCGCTCTTGAGCTGCTCGACCGTATAGTCGACGGCGCTCTTGCCGGCAGCTTGCGCCGCGGCTGCCAGGCGCAGGGGGTTGATGCCCAGTTGCGGCGCCGAGGGCAGCCAGCCCATGCGCTCGGCGCGCACGTTGAAGTCCACCAGACTGCCGCTGAAGTCCTGCGGACGGGCCAGCGGCGAGAGAAGTTCGCTGACTTCCAGCTTCTCGTAGCGCCATTGGCTGGAGTGGTTGTAGAAGAACGAGGTGCTGTTCATGTGCCGGGGTGGGCGGTGCCAGTCCAGGGCAAAGGCAAGGGGCGTCCAGCCGGTCTGCGGGCGCAGCTTCTCCTGGCCGACATAGTGCGACCAGCCGCCGCCGCTCTTGCCGACGCAACCGCAGAGGATGAGCATGTTGATCAGCCCGCGGTAGTTCATGTCCATGTGGTACCAGTGGTTCATCCCGGCGCCGACGATGATCATGGAGCGGCCATGGGTCTTGTCGGCGTTCTCGGCGAACTCGCGGGCGATGCGGATCATCTGCGCCGCCGGAACCCCGGTGATCGCTTCCTGCCAGGTCGGCGTGTAGGGCTTCAGCTGGCCGTAGTCGGTCGCGCCGTCGTCCTCGCCGGGGCCTCCGACGGTGGCGGCGAGCCCCCGGTCGATGCCGTAGTTGGCGGCGGTCAGGTCGAACACGGTGACTGCCAGCACCTCGCGGCCATCGGCCAGTTTCAGGCGCTTGGCCGGCACGTGGTGGTAGATGACGTCGCGCAGCGGCACATTGGGGAAGTGCTTGCGCTCGATGCCGCCGAAGTAGGGGAAGGCTACCCGCGCCACTTCGTCGTGATGGCCGAGCAGCGACAGGCGCAGGCGCACCTCCTGGCCGTCGGCGTCAACCGGCTCCAGGTTCCAGTGGCCGCTCTCGCCCCAGCGGAAGCCGATGGAGCCGCGCGGCACCACCAGGCGCTCGCCGGTCTCGTCCCAGGCGACGGTCTTCCACCCGGGGTTGTTGGCTTGCGCCAGGCCACCCGCGAAGTCGCTGGCGCGCAGTTGCTTGCCCGGCACCAGGCTGCCGTCGTCGCGCTGTTCCAGCTCCACCAGGATCGGCATGTCGGTGTAGCGGCGGATGTAGTCGCTGAAGTAGGCGCTGGGTTTCTCCAGGTGGAATTCCCTGAAGATCACATGCCCCATGGCGATGGCCAGGGCCGAGTCGGTGCCCTGCTTGGCGCTCATCCACTCGTCGCAGAGCTTGGAGATCTCCGCATAGTCCGGGGTGATGGCCACGGTCTTGGTGCCCTTGTAGCGCACCTCGGTGAAGAAATGCGCGTCGGGCGTGCGCGTCTGCGGGACGTTGGAGCCCCAGGCGATGAGGTAGCCGGAGTTGTACCAGTCGGCCGATTCGGGCACGTCGGTCTGCTCGCCCCACACTTGTGGCGACGCGGGAGGAAGGTCGCAGTACCAGTCGTAGAAGCTCAGGCACACCCCGCCGAGCAGCGAGAGGTAGCGGGTGCCCGCGGCGTAGGAAACCATGGACATGGCGGGGATCGGCGAGAAGCCGGCGACGCGGTCCGGACCATATTGCTTGATGGTGTAGACGTTGGCGGCGGCGATCAGCGTCTGCATCTCGTCCCAGTCGGTGCGCACGAAGCCGCCGCGGCCGCGGATGGACTTGTACCGGTGGGCCTTCTCCGGGTCTTCGACGATGCTCGCCCAGGCTTCCACCGGGTCGCTATGACGGCCCAGCGCCTCGCGCCACAGCTGCACCAGGGCCTTGCGCGCCATCGGGTACTTCAGGCGGTTGGCGCTGTACAGGTACCAGGAGTAACTGGCCCCGCGCGGACAGCCGCGCGGCTCGTGGTTGGGCAGGTCGGGGCGGGTGCGTGGGTAGTCGGTCTGCTGGGTTTCCCAGGTCACCAGACCGTTCTTCACGTAGATCTTCCAGCTGCACGAGCCGGTGCAGTTCACCCCATGGGTGGAGCGGGCGATCTTGTCGAACTGCCAGCGCTGGCGGTAGCCGTCTTCCCAGTCGCGGTTCTCGTCGCGGGTTTCGCCGTGGCCGCCGGCAAATCCCGGTGGGCGTTTGACCAGATAGCGCAAGCGGTCGATGAAGAAGCTCATTTCCATCCTCCTTGGCAGGGAGCTGCCGACTGCTAGCAGCGAACCTCGGCGTTACCACGGGTGTAGAAGAACCAGGTGAGCGCGATGCACAGCGCGTAGAAGGCGATGAAGCAGTAGAGCGCCCACTCGGGGCCGCCGGTGAGGGCGAAGGAACTGCCGAACGATTTCGGAATGAAGAAGCCGCCATAGGCGGCCACTGCGGAGATGAAGCCGACGGCGGCGGCAGACTCCTTCTCGCTGCGCAGTGCCTGTTCTGGCGCCGGCAGGTCGGGATGCAGGCGCGGGGTCTGGATGCGGAAGATCGCCGGGATCATCTGCGTGGTGCTGGCGTTGCCCACCCCGGAGAAGAAGAACAGCAGCAGGAACATGGCCAGGAAGCCCCAGAAGGCGCCTGGCTGCTCCTTGATGCCGATGAAGAACAGCACGCCGAACACGCAGGCGGCCATCGCCACGAACACGCAGAGGCTGATCCGCGCGCCGCCGAAGCGGTCGGCCAGGCCGCCGGAGAAGGCTCGGCTGAGGGCGCCGATCAGCGGCCCGAGAAAGGCGAACTTGAGCACTTCCACCGACGGGAACAGACGCCCGGCAAGCAGCGGGAAGCCTGCGGAGAAACCGATGAAACTGCCGAATGTGCCGGTGTAGAGCAGGCTCATCAACCAGGTGTGCTTGCGCTTGAAGATCGCCATCTGGTCGCGGAACGACGACTTGGCGCTGGCGATATCGTTCATCCCGAACCAGGCGGCGATTGCGGCGATGGCAATGAACGGCACCCAGATGAAGCCGGCGTTCTGTAGCCACAGCGGCGTGCCGCTGGCGGTGCTCTGGGGTTCGCCGCCCAGGCTGCCGAACACCGAGGTGGTGATCGCCAGCGGCACGAGGAACTGCATGACGCTGACGCCGAGGTTGCCCAGCCCGGCATTCAGGCCCATGGCGCCGCCCTTGGCCTGCTTGGGATAGAAGAACGAGATATTGGCCATGCTCGACGAGAAGTTGCCGCCACCCAGGCCGCACAGCAGGGCCAGGATCAGCATCACCAGGTAGGGCGTCTGCGGGTTCTGCACGGCGAAGCCGATCCATAGCGCAGGCAGCAGCAGCGAGGCGGTGGAAAGCGCCGTCCAGCGCCGGCCGCCGAAGATCGGCACCATGAAGCTGTAGAAGATGCGAAGGGTCGCGCCAGACAGACCGGGCAGGGCGGCCAGCCAGAACAGCTGGTTGGCCGTATAGCTGAAGCCGGCCAGCGGCAACTTGGCCACCACCACCGACCAGACCATCCAGATGGAGAACGCCAGCAGCAGGTTGGGAATAGAGATCCACAGGTTGCGGGCGGCGATGCGCTTGCCCTTGTCCGCCCAGAACGCCGGGTCTTCCGGATACCAGTCCTGCAGCACCAAGCCGCTGGGCGTGGCCAGTTCCGGCAGGTCGCGGGCTTCATGCCGCGCGGCCCATTCCACGCGTTCGGCCATGCGGATCGAGTAGTGCATCCACACCAGCGCACCGGCGGCGATCAGGAACAGCAGCATGAAGCAGCTCTGCCAGATGCCGATCACGTCGTTGAGCATGCCGAAGGTCAGCGGCAGGAGGAAACCGCCGAGGCCGCCGATCATGCCCACCAGGCCGCCCACCACGCCTACGTGCTGCGGGTAGTAGGTGGGGATGTGCTTGAACACCGCGCCCTTGCCCAGGGACATGAAGAAGCCCAGGACCATGATCACCAGGGTGAAGGCCGGCAGACCGAACTTCATGGTGAATTCCAGCTCGCCGCGCACTCCGGTGACGATGTAGCGAGTAGGTGGATAGCTCAGCAGGAAGGTACACAGCACCGACATCGACAGCGTCCAGTACATCACCTTGCGCGCGCCGTAGCGGTCGGACAGCCAGCCGCCGAGGATGCGGAACAGCGACGCCGGCACCGTGTACAGCGCCGCGACCATGCCGGCGCCGGCCAGGCTCAGGCCGAACACCTGCATCAGGTAGTGCGGCAGCCACAGTGCCAGGGCCACGAAGGCGCCGAAGACGAAGAAGTAGTACAGCGAGAAGCGCCACACACGCAGCTCCGCCAGCGGCGCCAACTGCTCCTTCATCGGCACCGGGCGGGCCTGGCGCGTGGCGCTCTGCGGGTCGCTCTTCGCCAGCAGGATGAACAGCACGCCCATGGCGCCGAGCACCGAGGCGTACACCAGCGCCGCACCACGCCAGCCAAGCGCCAGCAGCAGGAAGGGTGCGGTGAAGTTGGTCAGGCCGGCACCGACGTTGCCGGCGCCGAAGATGCCCAGCGCCGTGCCCTGGCGGCCGGGCTCGAACCAGGTGGCGGTGTAGGCGGTGCCGACGATGAATCCCCCTCCCGCCAGCCCCACGCCGAGCGCTGCGAGCAGCAGCAGGGCGAAGCTGTTGGCGAAGGTCAGCAAGTAGACGCACAGGGCCGAGGCGAGCATCAGGATGCCGAACACCCAGCGCCCGCCATAGCGGTCGGTCCACAAGCCGAGGAACAGCCGCGAGATGGAGCCGGTGAGCACCGGCGTCGCCATCAGCAGGCCGAGTTGGGTGTCGGACAGGCTGAACTCGTCCTTGATCTGCAGACCCAGGATCGAGAACAGCGTCCAGACGGCGAAGCAGAGGGTAAGTGCCAGTGTCGAGAGGCCGAGGGCCCGATACTGATCCCGAGCAGCGATGGTTGCAGCCATGGACACGAATCCCTCAGTGTCTCAGTTACTTTACCAGCCTGGGCAGGCTCTACCTGATCCGAGTCTTAATACGCTTGAGAGGTTTGCCCGAAGCCGAGTCACGGATAAACGCTGTTCTCATTGTCGTGTAGCTGTATGGCGTAGGTTCTTAGCGTAGACAGCCTGATTGGAACGTGCCAAACGGGAGACTCGCTCGGGGCGGGGTGACAGCGTTGGAGCATCGGATTGGATGCAGCGTCAAGTGATAAGTAGACAGTAGGAATCCGCGTTGATGCGCATGACTGCGATGGAGCAAATAGCTCAAGGAAATGGCCAGGGAGCATGGCCCGCCTCGGCGGCCAGCTCCCGATCGAAGCCCAGATAGTCTGCCCAAGGCTCCTCTGAAGCCGATTGGCGATGCTTCGTGCTTACATAAAAAAGGGCCCTCCCCACGGAACATGAAGGAGGGCCCTGGAAAGTGCCATCGAAGGGCACGCGGGAGTATCCATCCCTGGATACGGAAAACTCAGGCGAGCAGGCTTGGTTCGGGGATGCTGTCGTCCAGTGGGTTGACCAGGCGTTCGCATTGCAGGCCGGTGGCGGCGCTCATGCGCCCGGCGGCTTCGGGATCATCGGCGAAGGGCAGCAGTGAGGCCTGTTCGAGGTCGCGCTCGCTGCTCCGGCCTATGTGCAGGTACAGTCCCAGCGCGAGGGCGGTCAGGACAAGGAGAGCGAGTGGCATGTCGATCACCTCAGGCCCGGCCCGGAATGGGCAGTTGGTCTATACGCCGGCCGGCGCGGACGGTGAGCCAGGTATTAGCGGCCATCAGGAACATGCCGCTGGCGAACAAACTGCCGCCAATCAGGCGCACAACGTAGCCTGGATGACTGGACTGTAGCGCCTCGACGAAGGAATAGGTGAGCGTGCCGTCGGCGTTCACCGCGCGCCACATCAGGCCCTGGGTGATGCCATTGACCCACATCGAGGCGATGTACAGCACGGTGCCGATGGTGGCGAGCCAGAAGTGCGCGTTGATGAGGCCCACGCTGTGCATCTGCTCGCGTCCGTAAAGCTTGGGAATCATGTGGTACAGCGCGCCGATGGAAATCATCGCGACCCAGCCCAGGGCGCCGGCGTGCACGTGGCCAATGGTCCAGTCCGTGTAGTGCGACAGCGAGTTGACGGTCTTGATCGCCATCATCGGGCCTTCGAAGGTGGACATGCCATAGAAGGCCAGGGACACCACCAGGAAGCGCAGGATCGGATCGGTGCGCAGCTTATGCCAGGCGCCGGAGAGGGTCATCATGCCGTTGATCATGCCGCCCCAAGAGGGCGCCAGCAGCACCAGCGACATCACCATGCCCAGGGACTGCGCCCAGTCGGGCAGGGCAGTGTAGTGCAGGTGGTGCGGGCCGGCCCAGATGTACAGAGTGATGATCGCCCAGAAGTGCACGATGGACAGGCGATAGGAATAGATCGGCCGTTCGGCCTGCTTGGGCACGTAGTAGTACATCATCCCGAGGAAGCCCACCGAGAGGATGAAACCGACCACGCTGTGGCCGTACCACCACTGCACCATGGCGTCGGTGGCGCCGGAGTAGATCGGGTACGACTTCAGCAGGCTGACCGGGCGCGCCAGGTGGTTGACCACGTGGACCATGCCGGTGACCACGATGAAGGCGCCGTAGAACCAGTTGCCGACGTAGATATGCTTCACCGTGCGGCGCGCGATGGTGCCGAAGAACAGGTAGGCATAGACGATCCATACGAGGGTGACCCAGAGGGCGATCGGCCACTCCATCTCGGCATATTCCTTCGAGGTGGTGATACCCAGCGGATAGCTCGCCAGCATGGCGATGATGGTCGCCTGCCAGCCCCAGAACACGAAGTTGGCCAGGCCGTCGGAGATCACCCGTACCCGGCAGGTGCGCTGGACCACGTAGAAGGAGGTGGCGAACAGCGCGCTGCCGCCGAAGGCGAAGATCACCAGGTTGGTATGCACTGGGCGGATCCGCCCGAAGCTGGTCCAGGGTAGGCCCAGGTTGAGTTCGGGCCAGACCAGCTGGGCGGCGATGACCACGCCCATGCTCATGCCGAGGATGCCCCAGAACAGGGTGGTCAGGGTGAAACGGCGGACGATCTCGTAGTTGTAGCTGCCCTGTCTGTCGAGGGAATGCACGCTGTCCATCTGGGCTCCGTGTACGGCGAAAGGCTGACGGCTCCCTGCCGCTACCGAAGGGGGCGGCAGCGGTGGCGGAAGACCGGCCATGGCCGCCGCCCGGGGAGCTCGAGCAGTCTGCAGGGCCCCGAAAGATGCAACAAACTAATAATAATGAATGATGACTAAACTTATTTTGATATTAAGACCTTTCATCCCGCCCGAGCGCCGGTGGCGGCCCAGCGGCAGCGGCGGGCGCCGGGTATACCGCAGCAGGGGCGAGTCAGGGGGGGGGTATTTGTTTTATTGCACTAATATGCCATTAAATTTCATTTAATTTCAGTTATCCGCCACGGCTAGTATTGCCCTGACGCCGCTCTACCCAGCGGCTTGCGGAGTACCGCCATGCCTCATCCTGCCCTGCATACGCCCCTCGTTGACCTGCTTGGTTGCGATTTGCCGATCATCTGCGCCGGCATGGGAGGGGTGGCACGCCACGAGCTGGCCGCTGCGGTTGGCAATGCCGGCGGCTTCGGTTGCCTGGGCATGGTGCGCGAACCGGTCGAGCTGATACGCCGGGAAGTGGAAGCGTACCGTGCCCTCAGCGAAAGGCCGTTCGCCGTGAACCTGATCCCCGCGGCCACGCCGCCGGAGCTTCTTGCCGCGCAGGTCGAGGCCTGCCTCGCACTGCAAGTTCCAGCCATGGCTCTGTTCTGGGATGTCCAGCCGGCGCTCGTCCGGCGGCTGAAGGAGGCTGGCGTGCTGGTCTTGCACCAGGTCGGCCGGCGCAGCCAGGCCGAGGCTGCCCTGCGCGCCGGCGTCGACGTGCTGATCGCCCAGGGCGTCGAGGCCGGCGGTCACGTATGGGGCGAGGTTTCCACCTTGGCCCTGGTGCCGGAGCTGGTAGCGCTCGGCGAAGTCCCGGTGGTGGCCTGCGGCGGCATCGCCAGCGGCGCCGCGATGGTGGCGGCGCTGGCCCTCGGCGCCCAGGGCGTGGCCTGCGGTTCGGCCTTTCTCGCTACCCGCGAGTCCTATGCCCACGACTACCACAAGCAGCGCCTGGTGGAGGCAACCGCCGACGAGACCCTGCTTACCGAGGCCTTCTTCCGCAACTGGCCGATGCCGGCGCCGGTGCGTGTGCTGCCCAACGCCGTCACCCACGGCGAGTACGCCGAATTGCACGCACGTCGCGAAACGCCGGTCATCGGCAAGCAGGACGGCGGGCCCATCTACCTATTCTCTACCGACTCGCCGCTGCGTGACGCCGAGGGCCGCCTGGAAGACATGCCGATCTACGCCGGGCAGTCCTGCGCGCAGCTGCGCGACATCCCCGCGGCCGCGCAACGCGTTGCGCAGCTGGTGGAGGAGGTCGAAGCCTGCCTGGTCCGCCTGCAGGGTGCTCCCGAGGACGAGACCGGTCTGATTGACTGGCTTCAACAACTGATGTGCGCCGAACGCGCCGGAGCCCGGTTGATGCTCGACAGCGCGCGGCAGACCGACGATCCGCAATTGCTGCGCCACCTGGACGAGCTGCACCGCGGTGAGGCGCAAAGCTGCCGGCTCCTGCGCGCCAGCCTGCAGCGACTGGGCGCCGAGCCCAGCCGCGAGATCGGCGACTTCCATGCGAGGGCCATGGCCATCGACGATCTGCATGAACGCCTGCGCTTCATCGCCCGAGGCCAGCGATGGGTCGCCCGGCGGATCGTCGAACGCCTGCCGCACATCCGCCAGGCCTGGCTACGCAAGGAGCTGCGGGCGGTCCTGCGCCTGCACCGCGACGAAGACGCCGTCTGAGCACGCTGAACTCGAAAACGACAAGGGAAACACCATGCCTTCCGAGCTTTCCAACGCCAGCCCGTCGACCGAGGCTGCTCCCGATCGCGCCCAGCGTTTCGCCCGGGCGCTGCTCGAAGAGGCCGGTCTGGGCCTCGACGCACAACATCCCTGGGACATGCGTCTGCATAGTCCGGACGCCATCCGACGCGCACTGGCCCAGGGCAACCTCGGTCTGGGCGAGTCCTACATGGACGGCGAATGGGACTGCGAGGAACTCGACGAATTCTTCGCCCGCCTGCTGCGCTCCGGGGTGGTCGACCGGGTCAGCCCGGTGGCGCTGCTCTTCCATGCGCTGCAGGCGCACCTGCTCAACCGGCAGACGGCGCGGCGCGCCTGGGCCGTGGGCGAGCGCCACTACGACTTGGGCAACGACTTCTACGCAGACATGCTCGACCCACGCATGACCTACACCTGCGGCTACTGGAAGGACGCGAGCAACCTGGCCGAGGCCCAGGAGGCCAAGCTCGACCTGGTCTGCCGCAAGCTCGACCTGCGCCCAGGCATGCGCGTGCTGGACATCGGCTGCGGCTGGGGCAGCTTCATGGCGTTCGCCGCCAAGCGCTACGGCGTGCAATGCGTCGGCGTGACCATTTCCCGCGAGCAATGCGAATGGGCACGCCAGCGCTACGCCGGGTTGCCGCTGGAGTTCCGCCTGCAGGACTACCGCGAGCTCGACGAACGATTCGAGCGCATCGTCAGTATCGGCATGTTCGAACACGTCGGGCGCAAGAACCACCGCACCTTCATGCAGACGCTGGCCCGTTGCCTGGACGACGACGGGCTTTGCTTGCTGCACACCATTGGCAAGAACCGTCGGCGCAGTGTGCCGGACCCCTGGATTGACAAATACATCTTCCCCAACGGCGATCTGCCTTCCATCGGTCAGATCGGCGATGCGCTCGATGGTTTGCTGGTGGTCGAGGACCTGCACAACTTCGGCGCCGACTACGACCGCACTCTGATGGCTTGGTACGCCAACTTCGAGGCGCACTGGCCGCGTTTTGCAGAGGAGTTGGGCGAGCGTTTCCGGAGGATGTGGCGCTACTACCTGCTGTCCTGCGCCGGAGCCTTCCGGGCGCGGGACATCCAGCTCTGGCAGTGGGTGATGTCGCGGCGCGGCGTGCCGGGCGGCTACCGGCGGGTGAGCTAACCGGCGTAGCCGGACGCTCGTCCAGAGTTCGCTCCGGGCGGGCGATCCGCAACGCTGGTATAGAATTGCGCCTCCGCTTTCCGGCCCGCACCGACCTATGGACATCGACCTTACCCGCACCTTCCTGGAGATCGCCCGTCATGGCAGCTTCGTCGCCGCGGCCGAGCGCCTGCACGTCACCCAGACCGCTATTACCGCGCGCATCCAGAAGCTGGAGGGCCACCTCAACTGCAAGCTGTTTGTACGCAATCGCGCCGGCGCGCGCCTCACCGCCGATGGCGAGGCGTTCATCCTCTATGCCAACCAGATGCTGCAGACCTGGGAAGCGGCGCAGCGCGACCTGCCGCTGCCCGACGGCTTGCACAACGTGCTGCATATCGGCGGCGAGGTCAGCCTGTGCAACCCGCTGATGCTGCGCTGGGTCAGTCGCATCCGCACGACCATCGTCGACTACGCGGTGCAGGCCGAGATCGGCAGCGGCGAGACCCTGCTGCGGCAGCTGGAACTCGGCGTGCTCGACGCCGCGCTGGTCTACCAGCCGAACTACTGGCCCGGCATGCAGGTGGAGCAGCTGCTGGAGGAGAAACTGATCCTAGTGCGCGCCAGGACCGCCGAGCCCTACGTCTACATCGACTGGGGCGAGGGCTTCCGCCAGCGGCACGACAGCGCCTTGCCCGACAAGGCCAAGGCCGCTGTCTCCTTCAATCTCGGGCCACTGGCCCTGCAGTACATCCTGGAGAACGGCGGCTCGGGATACTTCCGCACGCGCGTGGTGCAGAGCTACCTGGCCAAGGGCGTCCTGCGGCGGGTGCAGCGTGCCCCTGAGTTCAGCTACCCAACCTACCTCGTCTACTCCCGCGAACGCGATTCTGTGGCATTGCAGCAGGCGTTCGCGTTGCTGCGAGAGTTGGTTCGTGAGGATCCGGACTGGTCGCAGCGCTGGGACCCGATGATATAGAGCCCATTGGGCCAATGCGTGCTGCACCTCGTTGGGTGGGTGTTGAGCCGCCGACGCCCATGGCCCCATGCTTCGCAATAGCCTGAGTAACCTTTTCGGATGACTGTCCCAGGTTGATTGGGATTCGGTTGCTAAGGACTAATCATGGTACTGATCGGCAGCTATTGGCCGATTGCTGCCTGTCGGCAGGGCCTGCTTCTGACCGGAGGCGGACCAGGAGGCGTTGTTATCCAACGCTTCCTGATCATCGGGGGAACTCAACGCCAGCGACTCCACCCGCCAAAAAAGCAAAGGGGCCACGAGGGCCCCTTCAGCAGTTAGATTCGATTAGCGCAGAGCGCTCTGCTCGGCACTGGAGACCCGCTTGATCGGGAACTGATTCTGGCGTTTGCAGGACACTGCCTGGAGCGTATTGGCGTCGGCCATGTTGCCCTCGATAGGACCCATCATGAAGTCTTCTCGGCTACGCTGGATCAGCTGTTTCGGCTTGAGTACCACGTGACCGCCGATGTTCGAGCCTACCACGGTGTACTTTAGGTACTGCGGTTGGCCAGCGTAGATCAAATGGTTCTCAACGACACCATTCACGGCGCCCGGCAGATTGCCGTCCTGCAGAGTTATGGTTATCGACTGCTTGCTCATCTGCAGCTGCGGGCAGATGAAATCGCCTTTCCAAACGCCTGCCATGGGCTTCTGTCCCATATCGAGACCCAGCGGAGCGCCTGCGCAACCTGTTAGAAGCAGCGATGCGGCGCCGGTGATGAGAAGGCTCTTGAGTGCGTAAATTCTTTTCAGACTCACTTATTGCATCCTTGTTTTTGCAACCAATAACTGCCTGTGGTTGGATTTTTTCTTAGTAAAAGCTCGGCTCTAGCTGTTCATCCAGTTATCGGGCGAATTTCGCTTTGGACTTGAAAATAGAGGCTCAACTTCTTGTGTGAAGTTGTCTATGTTTCCCTGCTGCCAGTTTTCGGGAGTGGAGATTTTGGCAAGGGCTTTTCCGCCTCGAAAAATAAAGAATACGGCGGTAATTATCCAAATCCAGAAAGATGCGGAGTCTTGGTTCCTATGTCCGACCAGAGCAGGCAAGAAAAAGTAAGTGGCGGCCCATGCAATTGAGGCGTTTAGGATGCTGCCGAGTAGCACGCCGAGGCCATCTTTCGCTTGAGACTTTGGTTTGTGAATCTCACCAGCCTCATTCTGTACGGAAATGATCATTATCGGATCTTTCTTCTTCGCCACTACAAACCAGACGCGATGCTCTTTTCCATTGCCCGCACCTTGGAAGTAGTTGTACATCTCTGAACTGAACATGACCTTTGGGGCAGATCTTCCGTTGATCTTCGCACTTGCTGTCACTGTATTTGTTTGAAATGGGGTCTGTGGTTTGCCAATGCCCGTTATGACGCAGTTGCTATAAAAGTATTTGGCCACGTTATCTTCCTTTTAGGTTTATTCGCCTACCAAGGCTGGGCTCATGCAGCTGGAAACGGCTGGTTTGAGTGGGTCCAAACGCCATTGGCAACATCGGCTTTCCCGTAAGCGCAGCAGGTAGGACGCCTGCATGGCGTGTGCTTGTGGCAAAGCGCTACCACGTAAAATATCCGAAAATCAGATATTTGAAAATCAGATATAGGTTGCTGGGCTGACCCTCAAAGGCCGGCCCTATGACGAAAGCGATTTACCGGGAGGAGTACGGCGTCTTCCTCGCTGTCCTGAAGCGACGCCGCCTAGAGGCGGGCCTTACGCAGGAGACTTGCTCGACTGCCTTGGGCCGACCGCAGTCTTTTATGAGCGATGTTGAGCGGGGTGTCCGTCGGCTGGACATCATCCAAATTCGGGATCTGTGCAAGGTAATGGGCTGCGATCTACCCGAGCTAATAGCCGAGTTCGAATCCGAGCTTCGTAGGGGCTGAGGTTACCCAGCGCACTGGGTTGAGGTAGCTCTGGCGAGTCACGCAGTGTTTTGCCGCTCGAGCGCCGACCGGAGCAAAGGACCATGGTTCGTCCTGGTTAGACGAACCATGGTCAATCGCAACTATCGATCTAACGCGAACGTTGAGCTTTCATACGGGCGCGAATTTGCACTTGGTCTGCGCTATATCACTTCCCTTGTTGCTCATGCTTGCGCGCATCGAGCTGAGACCAGGCTTTCCCAATTTCTTCCCTTTGGGCGTCGGAGAATCGCTCGGGTAAAAACAGGCGGCGTTTCTCGTCCGATGTCAGCGGCGCCACGTCCGGAAGCAGCTTGCGATTGTTTGGGTTCTCCAGGTCAAGGCTGGGCGTGAAGTGCGTGGCCTTTGCGTTTCGCGCTGCTATCGCGGGTGCGAGCATGTAGTTGATGAACTGGTAGGCCGCCTTGCGGTTCGGTGCATTACGCGGAATGGCGAAGCTGTCGATGAAAACCAGTGCCCCCTCCTGGGGAATGCTGTAGCGCAAGTTGCCCTTGGCGTTGGCCATGGAGGCAATTCCATTCCAGGTCATTGCCGCACAGATTTTACCTTCCGACAGCTGGGATATGAGCGACGATAGCGAGTCTGTCCACAGCGGCAGATCTAGAGCATGTAGCTCGAGCGCCGCTTTCTGAATGACCCGGGCGCTCTGGTTCTGCAGGCTTCGGCCCTTGTAGTTCAGGAAGAGGGAGAGGGTTTGTTCCGGTACGCTGCCCAGAGTTGCGCCGCAGGTCTTCAGCTTGCTGGCGCTAGCTGGGTCGAACAGGACACTCCAACTGTTCGCGACGGGCCTCTGCAGCGTTTGCGATGCCAGGCTCTCGTTGACGAGCAGGCCGACGGTCCCCCACATGTACGGGGTGACATAGCGGTCCGCCCGATTCCGAGCGGTGATCCGGGCCAGCAACTCCTTGCTGACCTGCGATCGGTTCGGCAGTAGCTCCTGATCGAGCTCGAGTAGCTGCTGTGCTTCGATCATCTGGTCGAGCTGAAAATCGGAGGGGACTATCACGTCGAAACGTTGGCCAGACGCCAGCGTCTTTTCCAGCTCGATCGCTGTCTGGTACTCGCTGTATTCGACGTGAATACCCGTGTCCCTTTCAAATCCCTGCAGCACCTCCGGGTCGATGTAGTTGGCCCAGTTGTAGACCCTGACGGTCTCGTCGGCGGCTACCGTCGTTACCGCAATTACCAGGCAGGTCCCGATCAGCCAGTGGTATCCCTTGCGCTGCGTTTTCCTCTCACTGGGGATGTCTCCAGGTCTCTCGTGCAGCGGTGACTCGATAGTTCCCCTCATCGTTTCCGCCTCCTTCAGACATTATTAATTGTTATATCTATCGTTACGCAAAATACATGACGTGGAAGAGTCGTGCAAAGGGGGGAGGAAAAGGTGAAGCAGGGCAATCACAACGACTTGCTGAAGCACCTCGGTCTGCAGGTGCAAATCAGCGCCCGGAGAACGGGGCGTAGCGTCTGAGTCGAGGCAGGGGCACGAAGGTACTTCGATGCATCGGTTGCGACGCTCGTGCTGGTGGCCTCTGTCTTGGAGGGGGCTGCAGTCCGTCGCTTTCGTACGGCGCATTAACAGCTTGCTTGCAAGGAATTTCCTGAATTAAGATAACTGTCGTTATCATAAATTACGCGATCAGTTGCTTCAGGCCGCCAAGGGATCGTGGCTACCGCTCAGGATGACGTTGGCGGGCTGAGTGGCGACCGCTTTGATTGGTTCTGATGCGTACTGGTTTTACCGAACTCCCCGGTATCCCTGGGCCAAGTCGGTTCAGTGCGCGATTACCGCTTACCCGAGGGCAATTGGTAGTGCCTTGGGAGAGCACCCAACCGCATTCCTGCGAATGCCGGAGGTTGCATATGCGTCGGGTCCTATTTGCCTGTCTGGCCGTCGCCTTGGTCGCCGTTGTCGTCCACTCCATCAAGTCTCCGATCCTGCTCGCCGTTGCCCGACCGCATGCGGGATATCCAATCGTCAGCATTGGCCAGGTATTCGGCCGCTTCTGAAGCGCCGGTTCCGATAGGTGTCATCTGTATTTCCAGACCGGCTTCCATCCCGCTGAGCAAGAGCGCCCGCATAGGCGGGGACACTGCTGATGAGTGAGCTGGATAACACAACAAGAAGGACCCTCTCCATGAGCGACTTGATCCATTACTGCCTCGAAGACGGCATGGCCTTGATCGGCCTGTGCCGGCCACCCGTCAACGCCCTCAGCCAACGCATGCGCGTGGCCATCCTCTCCGCCTGCGAACGCGCAGCTGCGGATACCGAGGTGAAGGCGATCATCCTGCATGGCGTGCATGGGTTGTTCTGCGCAGGGGCGGATATCGCGGAGTTCGGTACCGATGCTGCGTTCGCCGAGCCGAGCTTGCCCGACACCCTGATGCGCATCAGCGAGATCGACAAGCCGGTCATAGCCGCTATTGGGAAGCTTGCATTGGGGGGAGGGCTGGAGCTGGCTCTGGCCTGCGGTTATCGCATTGGTGAGCCGGGAGCGCGCTTGGGATTGCCTGAAATCAATCTGGGGCTGATTCCCGGTGCTGGCGGTACCCAACGCTTGCCGCGGCTGATTGGCGCCGAGTCGGCGCTTAACCTGATCCTTTCCGGCGAACAGGTCGATGCCGAACGTGCGCGCCTACTGGGAATCCTGGACCGTGTGGCGGATAACGCCGAGAGCCTGCTGGATGAGGCGCAAGCCTACGGACGGGAACTGATTGGCGCAGCGGCTCCTGCTAGGCCGGCTGAGCAGTGCCCAAAACCGGCCTCGGACCTTCCCGAAGATTTCTTTTCCCGCTTCCGTGAGAGCCAGGAGCCACTCTGGAAGAAACGCCTGGCGCCGCGCCTGGTGACGTCGGCGTTGGAGGCCGCCTGCCTGCTGACTTTGAAAGAGGGGCTGGCGCGTGAGTTGGCTCTATTCCAGCAGGCTGAAGCCTCCACGCAATCGCAGGCTCTGCGTCATCTGTTCTTCGCCGAGCGAGAAGCCGGACGTATTCCAGACATTCCCGCTGACTTGCCGCTACGCAGCATCCGCAAGGTTGCGGTGATAGGTGCTGGCACCATGGGCGGCGGTATCGCCATGAATTTCGTGAACGCCGGTATCCCGGTGGCGCTGCTGGAGCAGCAGAGCGCGGCGCTGGATCGAGGGCTGACACAGATTCGCAACAACTACGAGATCAGCGTCAAGCGCGGCAAGCTGACTACCGCGCAGGTCGAAGCACGCATGGAATTGCTGTACGGGACCCTTGATTACGCGGACCTGGCCGACGCCGATCTGGTGATCGAGGCCGTGTTCGAGAAAATGGAGATCAAGCAGCAGGTATTCCAGACCTTGGATCAGGTGTGCAAGCCCGGCGCCATCCTGGCGACCAACACGTCGTCCCTGGACGTCGATGCCATTGCTATGTCCATTTCACGGCCGCAAGACGTGATCGGCCTACATTTCTTCAGTCCGGCCAACGTCATGCGTCTGCTCGAGGTGGTGCGTGGTAAGGCTACTGCGCCTGACGTGCTGGCCACGACCATGCAGATCGCCAAGCGTATTGGCAAGCTCGCGGTGGTTTCCGGGGTTTGCTTCGGTTTCATCGGCAACCGCATGCTCGAGCCGTATTCGCGCGAGGCACACCGCCTGTTGCTGGAAGGGGCCACGCCGGCGCAGGTGGACCAGGTGCTGACTGGCGTAGGCCTGAACATGGGTATTTTCAGCATGCAGGATCTCGCCGGTGTCGACGTGCTCTATCTGATTCGCCAGGCGAATCGCACCGCCAGCGTTCATGACGAGAGTTATTGCCGCATGGGCGACGAGCTGTATGCATTGCAGCGCTATGGCCAGAAAAGCGGACGTGGGTTCTATCGCTATGAAGGCCGGGACCGCCGTGAGGATCCGGAGGTGGTTGCCCTGGCTGAGCGGCTGTCCAGCGAACTGGGTATTTCGCGTCGCGCCATCGACGATCAGGAAATTCATGATCGCTGCCTCTTCATGCTGATCAACGAAGGTATTCAGTTGCTCGATGAGGGCATCGCCCTGCGTGCCAGCGATATCGATCTGGTCTGGATCAACGGCTACGGCTTCCCCGCTCTTCTCGGCGGACCGATGCATTACGCCGAACAGATTGGGTTGGCGAGCGTGCTTGCTGGCATCCAGCGCTATCGCAGCGAACTGGGCGCCTATGGCGAGATGTGGTTCAAGCCTGCGCCGCTGCTGGAGCGCCTGGTCGCCGCCGGCAAGACGCACATCGAGCGATTCTGAGCATTCCCTTGCGCTTCGGGAGAGCCGGGCGGTGATAGGGACCACGCATCCCTCGTCCAGGTGATCTCCCGAAGTGAAAGGGAACCTATTTGCAAAGCCAGGGCCCCGGTCGTGGGGACGTCGTTGAAGCGTCCTTGGCCGCCGGTCATTTTTCCTCCGAGAGATGTCGATGAACGAGATAGTCACCCAGCGTTTTTCCCTTGCCGGTCGAACAGTTCTGATTACCGGTGCGTCTAGCGGCATTGGCGCGCACCTGGCCAGGCTCGCCGCGCGCTCTGGCGCTCAAGTGGTACTTGCAGCTCGACGGGTCAGCAGGTTGGAGCAACTGGCGCTGGATATCGAGTGGGAGGGAGGAAAGTCCTTGCCTGTTGCCATGGACGTCACCAGTCGTGCCAGCGTTGAGGCCGTCTTCGATGCGGCCGAAGCGCATTTCGGCGTGATCGATGTCGTTCTTAACAATGCCGGGATTGGCAATGGACAGCGGCCGCTGGAGATCAGCGAAGAAGACTGGCGCGCGATGCTTTCGACCAACCTCGACGGCGTGTGGCGCGTTGCCCAGGTCGCCGCACAGCGATTAGTCAAGGCGGGGCGGGGCGGCAGCATCGTCAATGTCGCCTCGATCCTCGGTCTGCGTGTCGGGACTGGCTACAGCCACTACTGCGCTGCCAAGGCGGGGGTAGTGCAACTGACCAAATCGCTGGCGCTAGAACTGGCACGATTCGGGATTCGAGTGAATGCCATAGCTCCTGGTTACTTCCGAACCGAGATGAACGAGGAATTCTTCGACAGCGAAAAGGGCAACGATTACATCCGCCAGTTGGTACCCATGCGCCGGCTCGGGGAGCTGAGCGAGCTGGATGGGCCCTTCCTCCTGCTGGCCAGTAATGCTGGCTCATTCATGACCGGCAGCATCCTGGCGACCGATGGCGGCCATCTGCTGAGCAGCTTGTGAGTCGATGATTCAGGGGGGCGGCTAGACGGCACCAGCCGGGCTGGCCGCGCCATGCAGGAACATCTGCTCCAGCACGCTGGCTGAGCCGGAGCTGGCTGCACGTCCGCGCCGCTCAGCATCGACCATCCCGTAGATCAGTGTGATGAACAGCTCAGTGAAGACGGCCGCTGTGATGTCGATGCGGAACACTCCGTTTTGCTGGCCGCGCAGGAAGAAGGCATCCAGGGCGTCGATGTAGGACTGCCAACGGGAGCCGTCGGCGTCGGGCGAGAGGAAGTCGGGGCTGTACTGGAACATCAGGAATGCCAGCAGTTCACGGTGGGTGAGGTGCTCGCCGATGAGCCGGCGCAGGGCGTCCAGCGGCTCGGAGCGCTGCAGGTCGCAGGTGTCGATGACTTGCTTGAGGACCGTTTCGCCATGGCTTTGCAGCATTTCCACGAGGTTGTCGCGGGTGCCGCAGAAGCGGTGCAGCGTGGCTTTACTGACACCGGCCGCTTCGGCGAGCTCCTTCAGGGTCGCGCGCGGGCGTTCGACGATGGCCACGGCCAGTGCCTTGATCAATCGTTCGTCATGCGCAGTCAGGGTCATCGGCGGACCTCGGGTCGGTTTGGGCTGGGCGCATTTTGCAGAAATCCCAGGCTCATCGAAAGGGGAAGACGCAGAAAAGCAAAAAATAATTCATATGAGACAAAATTGACTCATATGGTTTTTGGTGAAATCATCTGCGCCGTTTTTAATCAAGGTCCGGGTGAATCATGGGCAGTGTGCGTGCAATGGGGTGGGTCGGCGTCGTGGTAGCGGCCTTGGGGTTGGTGGGCTGTGGCCCTGAAGAGGCGCAACAGGCGTCGGCCGAGGTGCCGCGCCCGGTGGGCGTGGTGACGGTGATCGCCGAGCCGCTGGTGCTCACCGCGGAATTGCCCGGGCGGATCGAGCCCATGCGGGTCGCCGAAGTGCGCGCGCGGGTCGCCGGTATCGTGCTGAAGAAGCGCTTCGAGGAAGGCGCCGACGTCAAGGCGGGCGAGCTGTTGTTCCAGATCGACCCGGCACCGCTCAAGGCTGCCGTGTCCCGCGCCGAGGGTGAACTGGCGCGTGCCCAGGCCGCGCTGTACGAAGCCCAGGCTCGGGTGAAGCGCTATGCGCCGCTGGTGAAGATCGAGGCGGTCAGCCAGCAGGACTTCGACAGCGCCACGGCCGACATGCGCAGTGCGCAGGCCGCTACCCGTTCGGCCGAGGCCGACCTGGAAACCGCCCGCTTGAACCTGGGCTATGCCTCGGTCACCGCTCCGATTTCCGGGCGTATCGGTCGTGCGCAGGTCACCGAAGGTGCGCTGGTCGGTCAGGGCGAGGCCACGCTGATGGCGCGCATCCAGCAACTCGATCCGATCTATGCCGACTTCACCCAGCCTGTAGCCGACGCCTTGCGCCTGCGTGAAACGCTCAGCCAGGGTGGGCTGTCGGCCGGCGATCGCAATGCGCTGACGATCCGCGTCGAGGGCACCCAGTACGAACGACAGGGCTCTCTGCAGTTCACCGACGTGTCGGTGGATCGCGGCACTGGCCAGGTCGCCCTGCGCGGCAAGTTTGCCAATCCCGACGGTGTGTTGCTGCCTGGCATGTACGTGCGCGTTCGGGCGCCGCAGGGCACCGATAGCCAAGCCATCCTGGTCCCGCAACGTGCCGTGCAGCGAGCCAGCGATGGCAGTGCGGGCGTGCTGGTTGTGGGCGAGGGCGAGCGCGTCGAACTGCGCCCGGTGAAGACCGGCGTGATGCAGGACTCGCGCTGGCAGATCAGTGAAGGGTTGAAGGCGGGCGACCGCGTTGTCGTCGGAGGCCTGGCCGGCTTGCAGCCTGGCGCCCTGGTCGTGTCGCACCCTGAGCAACAGGCGTCGCGCCAGTAGCGCCGGTTTCGCCGCGAGGAATCTTCAATGTCCGAGTTCTTCATCAAGCGCCCGAATTTTGCCTGGGTCGTGGCGCTGTTCATTTCCCTGGCCGGCCTGCTGGTCATTCCGCTGCTGCCAGTCGCGCAGTACCCCAACGTCGCACCGCCGCAGATCACCATTACTGCGACCTATCCCGGCGCCTCTGCAAAGGTGCTGGTGGATTCGGTCACCAGCGTGGTTGAGGAGTCGCTCAACGGTGCCAAGGGTCTCCTGTATTTCGAGTCGACCAGCAACTCCAACGGCATCGCCGAGGTGGTTGTCACCTTCCAGCCCGGCACCGATCCGCAGTTGGCTCAGGTCGACGTACAAAATCGCCTGAAGAAGGCCGAGGCACGCATGCCGCAAGCCGTGCTCACCCAAGGCATGGAGGTCGAGCAGACCAGCGCCGGCTTCTTGCTGATCTACGCGCTCAGCTACAAGGACGGCGCGAAGCACGACGACACCACGCTGCTCGGTGACTACGCCGCACGCAACATCAACAATGAGCTGCGTCGTGTTCCCGGTGTCGGCAAGCTGCAGTTCTTCTCCTCCGAAGCGGCCATGCGGGTCTGGATCGACCCGCAGAAGCTGGTGGGCTTCGGACTGTCTATCGATGACGTGAGCAACGCGATTCGCGGCCAGAACGTGCAGGTGCCGGCCGGCAGTTTCGGCAGCTCGCCCGGCAGCGCCCAGCAGGAGCTAACCGCGACCCTGGCGGTGAAGGGCTCGCTGGATGACCCGGAGGAGTTCGGCCGCATTGTCCTGCGTGCCAATGGTGATGGTTCGGTGGTGCGCCTCGCGGACGTTGCGCGCGTGGAAGTCGGCAGCGAGAGCTACAACTTCTCCTCGCGGCTGAACGGCAAGCCGGCGGTGGCTGGTGCAGTGCAGCTGTCACCGGGCGCCAACGCCATCCAGACCGCCGAGGCGGTGAAGCATCGTCTGGACGAGCTGTCGGCGAACTTCCCGAGCGATGTGGAGTATTCCGTTCCCTACGACACTTCCCGCTTCGTCGACGTCGCCATCGAGAAGGTGCTGCACACCCTGGCCGAGGCCATGGTGTTGGTGTTCATGGTGATGTTCCTGTTCCTGCAGAACGTGCGCTACACGCTGATCCCGGCGATCGTGGTGCCGGTGTGCCTGCTCGGCACTCTGACGGTGATGTACCTGCTGGGCTTCTCGGTGAACATGATGACCATGTTCGGCATGGTGCTGGCCATCGGCATCCTGGTGGACGATGCCATCGTGGTGGTGGAGAACGTCGAGCGGATCATGGCAGAGGAGGGGCTGTCGCCGGCGGCGGCCACGGTCAAGGCGATGGGGCAGGTGTCCGGCGCCATCATCGGCATCACCCTGGTGCTCTCGGCGGTGTTCCTGCCTCTGGCCTTCATGGCCGGCTCGGTCGGCGTCATCTACAAGCAATTCTCGCTGTCGCTGGCGGTGTCGATCCTGTTCTCCGGCTTCCTCGCCCTGACCTTCACCCCGGCGTTGTGCGCCACTCTGCTTAAGCCGATTGCCCACGGGCACCATGAGAAACGCGGCTTCTTCGGCGCCTTCAACCGCGCCTTCGCTAGCCTCACGCAGCGCTATAGCTGGCTGAACAGCGGGCTGGTGCAACGCTCCGGGCGCGTGATGCTGGTCTATGCCGGTGTGCTGGCGCTGCTCGGCTACACCTATCTGCGCGTTCCGGAAGCCTTTGTCCCGGCGGAAGACCTCGGCTACACCATCGTGGACATCCAGCTGCCGCCAGGCGCCACCCGGGAGCGCACCAACGCGACCGGCCAGGAGCTGGAGCGCTTCCTGCAGTCGCGCAAGGCAGTCGACTCGTCCTTCCTGGTGATGGGTTTCAGCTTCTCCGGCATGGGAGAGAACGCCGCGCTGGCTTTCCCGACCCTGAAGGACTGGTCCGTGCGCGGCAAGGAGCAATCCGCCGAGGCGGAAGCGACTGCGATCAACGCGCACTTCGCCGCGCTCGACGACGGCGCAATCATGGCGGTGTCGCCGCCGCCCATCGACGGCCTAGGCAATTCCGGTGGTTTCGCCCTGCGCCTGCAGGACCGCGCCGGTCTCGGCCGCAAAGCCCTGCTGGCCGCCCGCGACCAGTTGCTGGAACAGGCCAGCCACAACCCGAAGATCCTCTACGCGGTGATGGAGGGGTTGGCCGAGGCGCCGCAGCTGCGCCTGGAAATCGACCGCGACAAGGCACGCACCCTAGGCGTGAGCTTCGAGTCGATCAGCAGCGCGCTGTCTACGGCTTTCGGCTCGGCGGTGATCAACGACTTCACCAACGCCGGCCGCCAGCAGCGTGTCGTGGTGCAGGCGGAGCAGGGCGCGCGGATGACGCCGGAAAGTGTGCTGCAGCTGTACGTGCCCAACGTCAGCGGCGAGCTGGTGCCGCTCAGCGCCTTCGTCAGCACCCGTTGGGAGGAGGGGCCGATGCAGCTGGTGCGCTACAACGGCTACCCGTCGATCCGCATCTCCGGCGATGCCATGTATGGCACGAGCACGGGCGAAGCCATGGCCGAGATGGAGCGTCTGGCATCGCAGCTGCCGGCCGGTATCAGCTACGAATGGACCGGCCTGTCGTACCAGGAGAAGGTCGCCAGTGGCCAGGCGGCGCAACTGTTCGCCCTGGCCATCCTGGTGGTGTTCCTCTTGCTCGTGGCCCTCTACGAGAGCTGGGCGATCCCGCTGACCGTAATGCTGATTGTGCCCATCGGCGCGTTGGGTGCGGTGCTGGCCGTGATTGTGGTCGGCCTGCCCAACGACGTTTACTTCAAGGTCGGCCTGATCACCATCATTGGCCTCGCGGCGAAGAACGCCATCCTCATCGTCGAGTTCGCCAAGGAACTCTGGGAAAAGGGCTACGGCCTGCGCGAGGCCGCCGTCGAGGCCGCGCGCCTGCGATTCCGCCCAATCGTGATGACTTCTGTGGCCTTCATCCTTGGTGTTGTGCCCCTGGCGATCGCTACCGGCGCCGGCGCGGCCAGCCAGCGCGCAATCGGTACCGGCGTCATAGGCGGGATGCTCAGCGCCACCTTGCTTGGCGTGGTCTTCGTGCCCGTCTGCTTCGTCTGGGTGTTGTCGCTGCTGCGGCGTAAGCCCGCCCCCGTGGAACAACCGGCGCTGCCCCAGGAGTGATCTGCATGCGTACTCAACTCTTCGCCATTCCCACCCTTCTACTGGCCGTAGCGCTGGGCGGCTGCTCCTTGGCCCCGACTTACGAGCGGCCCGAAGCGCCAGTGCCGGCTAACTGGAAGATAGGTGCCGCGCAATGTTGCCGCACGGTGAATGAACTGGATTGGCAGAGCTTCATTGTCGATCCCGACTTGCGCCGGCTGGCGGGTACTGCCCTTGAGAACAATCGCCCGTTGCGCCAGACCCTGCTCGACGTCGAACAGGCCCGCGCGCTGTATCGCATACAGCGCGCCGATCGCGTGCCCGGGTTGGACGGCAGCGCCACGGGTAATCGCCAGCGCCTGCCGGCCGATCTATCCACCAATGGCTCGGCGGTTTCCAGCAACTACCAGGTCGGCCTTGCGCTGCCGGAATATGAGCTGGACCTGTTCGGCCGAGTGAAGAGCCTAAGTGATTCGGCGCTGCAGCAATTCCTCGCTTCTGAGGAGAGCGCGCGTGGAGCGCGGCTGGCGCTGGTGGCCGAAGTCAGCCAGGCCTACCTGAGTTACGACAGTGCCCAACGACGCTTGGCGTTGACGCAGCAGACGCTGGCGAGTCGGGAGGACTCGCTGGCACTGATCGGTAAGCGGCGTACGGCTGGCGCGGCAACCGCGCTGGATTACCAGGAAGCACTGGGGCTGGTTGAGCAGTCGCGCGCCGAACAGGAGAGCAACCTGCGACAGAAGCAGCAAGCGTTCAACGCGCTGGTCCTGCTGCTTGGGACCAAGGATGCGGCGAAGCAGATTCCACAGACGCCACAGGCTAAGCTCATGTTGCTGCAGGACGTTGCCCCGGGCACCAGTTCGGAGCTGATCGAACGTCGGCCAGACATCCTCGCCGCCGAGCATTTGCTACAGGCACGCAATGCCGACATAGGCGCGGCTCGTGCGGCGTTCTTCCCGCGAATCAGTCTGACCGGCACCTTCGGTACTTCCAGCGCCGAGTTGTCCGGTCTGTTCGATGGCGGCTCGCGCTCCTGGAGCTTCGTGCCGAGCCTTTCGCTGCCGCTGTTCGATGCAGGGCGCAACCAGGCCTCCCTGGACCTGGCCGAAGTCCGCAAGGACTCGGCCGTGGCAGCGTACGAGGGCAGCATCCAGACCGCGTTCCGCGAAGTGGCGGATGCTCTTGCCGCTAGCGATACCTTGCGCCGCGAAGAAGTTGCCCGCCGGGCTCTGGCCGATACCAGTGGCGAGGCGCTGAAGTTGGCCAAAGCGCGTTACGAGGGCGGCGTCGACAGTCACCTGCGCTACCTAGACGCGCAGCGCAGCAGCTTCGTCAACGAGGCGGCGTACATCGAGACCAGCACTCAGCGGCAGATCGCTCTGGTCGACCTGTTCCGCGCGCTGGGCGGTGGTTGGCAGAAGGCAGATACCACTTCGTCAGCACTGCAGCAGGCAGCTCGCTGAATTGCAAATTACCGGGGTATTCAGAGCCCCTTCGCCAGATTTTGTGCAGTCTGGCGAGGGAAGCAGGCAGGTAATCGGCTTACCACCACAACCATGAACAGAAGGGGGAAAACCATGTCGCTGACAGATCAAACGATGGGCGTCCGCGAGGGCGAGGAGCTGGAGGTAGTTCTGATCGACCCGTACCTAAAGGCACACATTCCGGGGCTCGCCGGTACTCCGCGCATCAGCCAGTTCCCCGGTGGCGCCTCGAACCTGACCTACCTGTTGGAATACTTCAGTCACGAGCTAGTGTTGCGTCGACCGCCGTTCGGCCACAAGGCCAAGTCGGCACACGACATGGGCCGCGAATATCGGATCCTCAATCGGCTCAATTCCGGCTTCCCCTACTGCCCGAAGGCCTACGTGCACTGCACCGATGAGTCGGTGATCGGCGCCGAGTTCTACGTCATGGAGCGGGTCAAGGGCATCATCCTGCGCGCCGACCTGCCGCCGGAGTTTAAGCTCGACGAGCAACAGACCAATCAGCTGTGCAGGAACTTTGTCGACCGCCTGGTGGAACTGCACAACGTCGATTACGCCGCCTGCGGGCTGGCTGATCTGGGCAAAGCTGACGGTTATGTGAGACGCCAAATTGAAGGTTGGATCGACCGTTACGAGAAGGCCATCACCTCCGACGCGCCGAGCTGGGCGCCGGTCAAGGCCTGGCTGCGCGAGAAGATGCCGGCCGACCACCACAAGCCGGGTATCGTCCACAACGACTACCGCTTCGACAACGTCATCCTCGACCCGAACGACCCGATGCGCATCATCGGCGTGCTGGACTGGGAACTGACCACCATCGGCGACCCGCTGATGGACCTGGGCAACACCCTGGCCTACTGGGTCCAGGACGATGATCCCGATCCCATGCATCTGATCCGCCGCCAGCCCAGCCACCTGCCGGGCATGCTGACCCGCCAGCAGTTCGCCGACTACTACGCCGAGCGCGCCGGCCTGCCGCCGATCGACAACCTCGACTTCTACTACACCTACGGCCTGTTCCGCCTGGCCGGCATCGTGCAGCAGATCTACTACCGCTTCTTCCACGGCCAGACCCAGGACAAGCGCTTCGCCCAGTTCATCCAGATGAACCGGTTGTTGGAGCAGGCGAGCCTGCAGGTCATCGAGCGTTCATCTCTCTGACTGCGTAGGCAGTAGGAGCACGACGGGGACCCGTAGGTCCCTTCGTCGTCTTCAGGCTCGATCAGTGTCGACGAGGTTGGCTAGTTGGTGGCACGCAGCAGGGCAGCTTGGTGTGTGAGCTGGCTCGTAACGAGCATGGCCAGTGCTTCGCAGGCTGTCTCGGTTTCGATTCGTAGACGCGCATCGTCTCGATGGGCGCTCCAGGCGATAACCAGGCCATCGACCAATTGGACTAGCAGGCGGCTGATGACGCCAAGAGAGGCCTCGTCGAGCTGAACGCCAACGGAACGTTCTATGGCTTGTTTCGCCGCTTCGATGGCTTCGGCGTAGATCTTTGCCGCCATCTCGGGGGCGTTGCGATTGGCCCAGTTGAAGAGGTCGTACTGGGCCACGGCGGCATTGGGGTGGGTGATGAACCAGTGAATTAGATGGCGCAGCAGGCCTGTCGATGTCTCCACCACCGTGGTACCGGCCGGCACGTTCTCCAGGGCTTGCTGGGGCAGGGTGAAGAGCGTTTCGAAGACTGCGTAGAACAGGTCTTCCTTGGTATGAAACAGGTAGTGGAGCGAGGCCAGGGGGCAACCCGCAGCCGTAGCGATGCGCCGGGTAGTCGCATTGGCGACCCCATGCTCTGCGATCACTTTGATGGTGGCTTCGACGAAATCCTGTCTGCGCAGTTCCGCGCCCACTCTGGCCATAGCCAAGCTGTCTCCTTGATGTCAGCCCCGCGTTCGACGTGATCCTGCGCGTCAACGCTGGCGGATGCTACCTCATGCTCATTGGCGTCGTCATTCGGCAAAGGAGGGCACCAGGGACTGATCACAGAAGCGCCCTTCGCGCGGTGCGCACGAAGTTGAAACTGTTAGTGATTATTTCGGTAACATGTGTTCCGTAAATTCTCATGTTGGTGCACGCACGTGCTGCCTGTTGGTGCAATTCGGGTGAGGAAGTAGCGACACGCTCAGCTATGTAAATCCGCAAATAGTTGAAAATAAAGGAGATAACAAGTGTTCTGTAAAATGGCATGTGCCTTGCTTTGATCAAATGACTTGGTCAATTGATCAGGTCATTTGATTAGGTGGCGTGCCGCAGTCCGAAGTTCCCCTCGGGTAGAGCTAGCCACCGGTTGAGGCCCATGAGGAACTTCCGATGAAAGAAGTGATTGAGCGTCCATCCGCCGGTGAATCCAGTGGCAATGGAATCAGAAATCTGATCGCGGCCGTGGTGGCATCGGCTGCCATCTGTTCGGTTCACGCTGCGGAAAAGGACGCCGCATTGCTGGGTACCAAACTGACCCCTTTGGGCGGTGAAGTTGCGGCCAACGCTGATGGCAGCATTCCCGCCTGGACGCCGCCCGGTCCGCAGGGGGGCGACTGGAGCTACGGCCAGGTGCGCGGCCAGCATTGGAAGTTCAAGGGCGACAAGCCGCTGTACAGCATCACTGCCAGCAATGTCTCGCAGTACGAGAGCAAGCTTTCCCCTGGGCAGCTGGAGCTGTTCAAGAAGATTCCGGGTTACCGCATGGATGTTTACCCAACCCGCCGCAGCTGCGGCGTCCCGGACTTCGTGGCCCAGAACACGCGCAAGAACGTAGGCACCGCCACGCTGGATGGTTCCGGACTGGTCCTGCAGGAAGCCAGCCTGCCGGGCGTGCCGTTCCCCATGCCGACTACCGGCGCCGAAGTCATGTGGAACATGAAGATGCGCTATCGCGGCGTCGGGTTCTCCATGCCCAAGGATACGGCCGGCATCTCGCCGCGTCGGGGCAGTAACGACTGGCTGCACACTTCCCTCGACATGTTCATGTTCACCCCGTGGGGCGGCAAAGGTAGCTCTCCATTCTCCGCGGCAGATCGTGTGGAAGTGGGTACGTTCTTCTCTTACAACGAGCCGGCGTCGTTTGCCGGGCAGGCTGCGGTATCCATCAGCAAGGCCGGCGAGGAAGCGACCACGTACTACTACTTCCCGGGGCAGCGCCGAGTCCGCCGCATGCCGTCGTACTCCTACGACGCACCTCAGATCGGCCTCGACAATCAGTACACCGTCGATGAGACCAACATCTTCTACGGCCCGCTGGACCGCTTTGACTGGAAGCTGCTGGGCAAGAAGGAAATGCTGGTGCCCTACAACGCATTCGGTGCTTATGACACCTCGGCGAAACTCGAGGACGTAGCCAAGCGCGACTTCATTGCGCCCGAATATCGTCGCTACGAACTGCATCGCGTTTGGGTCGTCGAGGCCACTGTCCGTGAAGGCATGCGCCACCAGGAGCCGAAGCGGCTGTTCTACGTCGATGAAGACAGTTGGAACGGTCTGATGGCGGTCGACTACGACAAGCAGGGGCAGATCTGGAAGGTTCGCGAGGGCTTCACCATTCCGGTCTACGAGACTGGCAGCTGCGATATGGAAGCCTCCGTGCAATTCAACATGATCGATGGCCGTTACGCCTACGACATGACCTCCATCGGCGCCGGCAAGGACGACCACCGCTGGCTGACTGAGAGCGCTGGAAATCCGCGCCTGAAGCCTGACTTCTACACCTCCGACAACCTGCGCGCGATCAGCGAGCGCTAACCAGCAGTCGATCGAGAGCCAACATGAAAAAAATAATCACACAAGCATCAGGGCTGGCCCTTGCGTGCAGCGCTCCGCTGGCAATGGCATTCACCTTCGAAACGGAAAACATCCACGGATCCTTCGACTCCACCATCGCGGCGGGAATGGCCGTTCGTACCCAGTCGCAGGACTGTCACCTGATCACCGCTGGCGCCACCGGGCATCATCCGCCCAGTGGCTGCCAGTCGCCGGTCGCGGCCTTCGGTGACCAGGGAGACCTGAACTACGACAAAGGCGATTTGTTCACCAACTACATCAAGGGCACTCATGAACTGCTGCTGAAGCTTCCTGACGATTACAGCTTCATGGCGCGCGGTAGCTGGATTCGCGATTTCGCCGCTACCGACACCACAGGTGCCCTGAGCTATGGTTCGCCGCCTGACGTTCACAAGAACGGTCTCACCGACAACGCCCACGACGACCTGCGCTTCAAGGCGCGTCTGCTCGACCTATGGGTAAGCAAGAGCTTCGATGTCGGCGACCAGCGCGTCCGCGCTCGTCTGGGTAACCAGGTAATCAACTGGGGCGAGAGCATCTTCACCCTGGGTGGCATCAACAACACCAACGCCTACGACATCTCTGCCCTGATGCGCCCCGGCACTCAGCTTAAGGAAGCCGTACTGCCGGCGCCCATGCTCAGCCTCGCCTCAGGCTTGGGAAGTGGCGTAAACGTTGAAACCTACTACCAGTTCGACTGGAACAAGAGCGAAGTGCCTCCGGTGGGAAGCTACTGGTCTACCACCAACTCGCTGGGCGACGGCATGCAGGCCTATGGCGTGCACAGCAAGAACGCTCGGAACAGTGGCCAATGGGGCCTGGCTGTGCACTGGCAGCCGCGAGACAGCGATCTCAACCTCGGCGCGTACGTGATGCGCTATCACGACAAGCTGCCGGCCTTCAGCATTCAGTTCGATCCGAACACCGGTGCCGCACTTCAGGAATGGCAATACCCGGAAGACCGCATGATGTACGGCATCAGTGCCAACATGCCGGTTGGCGACTGGGCCGTTGGCACCGAGCTGTCCTACCGACCGAAAGACGCTGTCACGCTCAACCCGAACGTCGACTACTGCCAGGGCACTGGCGGCAAATGCTGGAAGGACGAGAAGAAGTTTCAGTGGCACCTGACAGGCTTGTACAGTCAGACGCCACAGAACTCGCCCCGTTGGCTTGAATTCACTGGCGCCAGCACCGGCACCCTGGTGAGCGAACTGGTGGTGGTGCACTACCCGGGCCTGAATGATGAGTACGATGGTGAGCCCACCGCGCCGGCTTCCTATAGCTGGATCAAGGACCCGAATACGCTGCCGACCTCCAAGGGCGACAAGACCTCGTCCGGCATCAGCCTGGACTACAGCCTGACCTACGAAAACACCCTGCTGGCGGGCTGGCAGGTCACCCCCGGAGTCTTCTATTCGCGCGGTCTTGGCGGACGTACGCCGAACCTCTCGCAAACCTGGACCGACGGCGCCAGCACCATGAACCTGTACCTGAACTTCGTGCGCAACCCGGCCAGTTGGCAAGTGTCGTTCAACTACGCGAAGTTCATGGGCGGCGCGACTCCCTATGACCAGATGCTGGGCGACCGCGATTACGTCGGCGTAGTCGTATCGCGCACCCTGTGAGGCCCGTTGTGAACGCATCTGTAGACAAGTCTGTAAAGCGGGAGCGCCGTATGCTCCCGCGCATTGAAAATGCGCTGTTCGGGCATCGCCGGCTGGTGCTGGCATGCCTGGCAGTGTTCACCCTGGTCATGGGGTGGTTTGCCGTGCAATTGCGCATGGACGCCGGGTTCGAGAAGCAGTTGCCGATTGGTCACGAGTACATCGAGACATTCAAGACCTATCGAAACGACCTTCTGGGAGCCAACCGCCTGACCGTGGTGGTGAAGTCGCGCAAGGGACAGATCTGGAGCAAGGCTGGTCTGCAGCGGTTGTACGACGTGACCCAGGCAGTGAACTTCCTGCCGAACGTCTCACGCAGCAGCGTGCGTTCGTTGTGGACGCCGAACGCCTTCGTCAACGAGATCACCGAGGAGGGTTTCCGTGCCGATCCGCTGATACCGGGCACGGTCACCCCCGAGAGGCTGGATGACGCGATCATCGGCAAGATTGCCAACTCGACTACCCAGGGTGGTTTCATCGGCACCCTGGTCTCGCGCGACCAGAGCAGCGCGATGATCACCGCCGATCTCGAAGAGTACGACGCCAAGGGCGCGCGCCTTGACTACGTGGCCTACAACGACGTGCTGGAAAAGCAGCTGCGCGAGAAGTTCGAAGACGGTGATTACGAGATCCAGATCATTGGCTTCGCCAAACAGATCGGCGACATTGCCAAGGGCGCTTCTTCGGTGCTGGAGTTCTGTCTGTTGGCGCTGCTGCTGACCGCTGCAGCGGTCTACTGGTACTGCCATTCCGTGCGCTTCACCCTCCTTGCACTGGGCTGCTCGCTGACTTCGCTGGTCTGGCAATTTGGCAGCCTGCGCCTACTGGGCTATGGCCTGGACCCGCTGGCAGTGCTGGTGCCGTTCCTGGTGTTCGCCATTGGCGTTTCCCACGGTGTACAGCAGATCAACTTCATCGTGCGCGAGATCGCCTGCGGCAAGACTGCCGACGAGGCGGCGCGTTCCAGCTTCAGCGGCTTGCTGATCCCAGGGACGCTGGCGCTGGTGACGGCTCTCGTCTCCTTCGTCACGTTGCTGCTGATCCCCATTCCCATGGTGCGTGAGCTGGCTATCACTGCCTCGCTTGGTGTCGGCTACAAGATCGTCACCAACCTGGTGATGTTGCCGCTGGTGGCATCGATGCTGCGCGTTGAGAGTGCATATGCCACCGCCGAGGAGCTCTCCCGCGAACGCCGTGCGCGTTGGCTGCATGGCCTGGCCCGGCTGGCTGAATGGCGCAATGCCAGGTGGGTGCTCTGCACTGCCGTGGTGGTTTTCGCGACAGCCGTCTGGCAGAGCCATGATCGCGTTGTTGGAACCTTGCAAGCGGGTGCACCGGAACTTCGCGCCGATGCACGCTTCAATCGCGACGCGGTATCTATAGCCTCCAACTACGATATCGGCCTCGACTGGTTCTCGGTGGTATTCGAGGACAAACCGAGCGAGGGGAGTGGTTCGACGGCCTGCGAGGACATCGCCCTTGGGCAGTATCAGGATCGCTTCGTCTGGGCGATGCAGGACGTCCCAGGGGTGCTTTCAGTGGCGTCTTTCTCCAATAGCATGCGCCAGTTCAACGAGGGCTATAACGAGGGCAATCCGAAAATGAATGCGGTGCCCATCGATCCGGCCAACTACTCGTCGATGGCGACCGAGATCGCCCGTGTCGCCGGACTGATGCGCTCCGACTGCAGCATGACCGCAGTGCACCTGTTCCTGGCCGACCACAAGGCCACCACGATCAATCGCGTGGTAGAGGCTGCCAAAGCGTTCCGCGCTCAATTCCCGCTGCCAGGCATCACGATACGTCTGGCATCGGGCAATGCGGGCCTGCTCGCGGCGATCAACGAGGAGGTCGAGAAGAGCGAGACACCGATGCTGCTCTACGTCTATGCCGCCATCGCATTGCTGGTCCTGGCCGTCTATCGCGACCTGCGGGCGGTGCTGGTGTGCTGTCTGCCGCTGACCATCGGTACCTTCATCGGCTATTGGTTCATGAAGGAGCTGCAGATCGGCCTGACCATCGCGACCCTGCCGGTGATGGTGTTGGCGGTGGGGATAGGCGTGGACTACGCGTTCTATATCTACAACCGCCTGCAGATGCACCAGGCCAGTGGCCAGCCAATCGTCAAGGCGGTTGAGCATGCGCTGCTCGAGGTAGGCGTGGCGACCATCTTCACCGCCATTACCCTGGCCGTGGGCGTCGCCACCTGGTCCTTCTCGCAGCTCAAGTTCCAGGCCGATATGGGCAAGCTGCTGGCGTTCATGTTCATCGTCAATATGGTCATGGCCATGACCGTACTGCCGGCATTCGCTGTCTGGCTCGAGCGGGTGTTCCCGCGCAAGCGCCCGGTACGCATGGTTGGCGCGCTGGTGCACTGAGGAGAAGTTGATGCGTTACGAGTTTGCATTCATCGGTGCCCTGTTCGCGGCGTTGCTACCGGTATCCGCTCCCCAGGCCGCAACCTTGCAACCTGTTCCTGCTGTCGTCGCGAGCAATGCGGCTGCCGCCGCCATGCTCAATGCGACCTGGGCACAGAGTCGCTTGGTTGCTGTGGGCGACCATGGTGTGGTGCTGCTGTCCGACGATCATGGACAGCATTTTCGCCAGGCCCGTTCGGTCCCCCTGTCCACTCCGCTCACAGGTGTGTCGTTCGTTGATGCTCGGCAAGGCTGGGCGGTCGGGCATTGGGGCGCGATCCTCAGCACCACCGACGGGGGAGAGTCGTGGCAACTGCAACGGATAGCAACTGACGTGGACCGCCCGCTATTCGCTGTGCACTTCTTCAATGCTCAGCAAGGGGTTGCCGTTGGGCTGTGGTCGCTGGTGCTGACCACCGATGATGGTGGCAAGAGTTGGAGCGAACAGAAGCTTGATCCTCCGCCTGGATCGAAGCGGGCCGACTTGAACCTGATGGGATTGTTCAGTGATGGGCAGGGTACCGTCTATGCCACAGCCGAACACGGGCAGCTACTGCGTTCGGGAGACCGTGGCAAGACTTGGAGTTACATCGACACCGGCTACAGCGGCACGCTTTGGTCGGGCGCCGTGTTGAGCGATGGCAGCCTTCTGGTCGGAGGTCAGCGCGGCACTCTGATGCGTGGGCTCTCCAATGGGCAGGGCTGGCAACGGATACCACTGCAAAGCAAGGGGTCGATCACTGCGATCGCTGTGTCCGACCAGCAGGTGCTGGTGGCGGGACTGGATGGCCTGATGGTGCGCAGCAGCAATGGAGGACAGAACCTACAGGAACAGCGGGTTCCAGAAAGTACGCCGTTTACCGCGGCCCTGCTTGATGGTGCTGGAAAGCCTGTGCTGTTTTCTCAGCGCGGCATAGTGCCTGTCCCCTAGAGGGAGGTCTCGCGGCGCCGAAAAGCCGCGTCCGTGAGTCCTGGGGTGGATTTGCCGACCCAGGCCTGGCTCCTGCATGTGTCCACTCTTTTAAGGGGCTTCATTGCTCGGCCCCTTCTTTTTGAAGTCGATGAGAGCGGAGCGGCGTTTGGCAGACCAGGTATCAGGTGCTCTATCGGGCAAGAATGGTGGAGTGGAGGGGTAAGTTGTTTAGACGGAAGCTAGATGAACTTGCTTGCCAGGTTAGTACCCGTATTCAAGCGCTTCTCAGTGATCAAGCTGCAGAAGATTTCAATAGCCAAATCATCAAGCGTTATCCCGCCTTGAGCCGGAGCCTCGATGCACTGGCAAGACGGCTAGACGCACACAAATGCTCTTCTCGAGACCCGGCGACAAGCGACGCCGAACGACAACGTTTCAGGGAACTCGAGATCTGTCTTCGGGCGACCCAGGCCGAAGTACTGACGTATCGACGCCAATCAGAGCGCAGCGCCATCCGGCTCTCCGAAACGGAGGCTCAGCTGGTCCTCCAGCGGGGCAGGGAGCAGGTGTGGGAACTTACCCAGCAGATCCTCACTGAAGGCTGTTGGGAGCTGACGGTCGTCGACGGCGATCTAGAGAGTCCGGCCAATCAACTGCGTTGGACGAAACAATTCCGCGACCTTATCGGTTACTCGGAACAGGAGCTTCCAGGCACCTGGGATAGCTACTTCGCCATCGTCAACCCAGCGGATCTAGAGCAGGTAGTAAGGGTGGTGACGGATTATGTCCAGGCCGATGACTTCAGTTTTCCCTACGTTGTCGAGTACCGGATGAGCCACAAGTCCAAGGGCGAGACCTGGTTCCGTGAAAGGGGAGTGGGTATGAAAGATGCCGGCGGAAAACTCTGCTGTCTGCTAGGGGCTGTCCGCGATATCACGGACGAAAAACTCGTAGCCACCCTTCACGCCCGGGAGCTTGCTGGCTTCCAATCGACCTACGAGCAGATCGCCCAGGTGGTGGCAGTGATCAAAGGTATTGCCGACCAGACGAATATGCTGGCGCTCAATGCCGCTATCGAGGCGGCGCGGGCAGGGGAGGCCGGCAGAGGTTTTTCCGTGGTGGCCGACGAGGTAAAGAAGCTCGCAGGTAGAACCCGCGATGCCACCCAACGAATCCAGGAAATGCTGTCGTCCCAGGCAGGGTGATCGCCAGCTACCGGGAGTGTTGCAGTCACTTCGCAGCTTAAGTGCCGCGGCTCAGTGGTGCCGTCAAAAGCTGCATGAGTCGCTCTACGCGTTGTTCCTCGTTCATTGCATGACTGGCTAGCCAGAGGGGCAGGTGCTCGAAGAGCTCGAGGATCGGTATTTCGGCTGGCACAGGATGGGCGAAACCCGCTGCGCCGAGCGAGGCATCCAGTCTTTGTCGCAGCTGCTCGCGAAGAAGGTCGATGTACTGCCGTTGCTCGGCGCTCAGGAAGACGATGTCGCGAGTGGCCAACTGGAAGTGCTGTGGATGCGCCGTATACCGAAAAACCAGCCCCTGGATGACGGCTTGCAAGGTCGCTCTGGGGCACTCTCGACGATAGCGTCGATCGAACAGCGACAACAGGGCCAGGTAGTGCTCCTCGATGAACTCCAGCAGAAGCTCCTCCTTGCTGGCGCAATGGCTGTAAAGCGAGCCGGCGGTCAGTTCCAGGTGCCGGGCCAGCTCGCGCAGACTGACCTGGGCGAAGCCGCGCTGGGCAAAGAGTTCGAGAGCCTTGGGGCGATTGCGGGCGAAGCGCGACCCGGCAGAGGATGAGGTGGGGATACTCGAGATGCACTTGGCTGTGTTCATGATGCGAACCTGTGCGTTGAGGCAGACCCGCAGCGCGATCCGCTGCGGGGGCATGCGATTTCGCAGGCGCCGGACCCGGTCAGGCGCGCTCGAAAATGACGGCGATGCCCTGTCCGCCACCGATGCACATGGTGGCCAGTGCATAACGGCCCTTGATACGGTGCAGTTCGTGGATCGCCTTGATCGCGATGATGGCGCCGGAAGCGCCGATCGGGTGACCCAGGGAAATGCCGGAGCCGTTCGGATTGACCTTCTCCGGATCGAAGCCCAGTTCGCGCGAGACGGCGCAGGCCTGCGCCGCGAAGGCTTCGTTGGACTCGATGACGTCAAGGTCATTCACGCTCAGACCGGCACGCTGCAGCGCCAGGCGGGTGGCGGGGATGGGGCCAAGGCCCATGACGGTTGGCTCCACGCCTGCATGGGCGTAGGCGACGATCCGTGCCATGGGTTGCAGGCCATCGCGTTTCACGGCATCGCCGCTGGCCAGCAGCAGAGCGCCGGCGCCGTCGTTCAGCCCCGAGGCGTTGCCGGCGGTGACCGAGCCACCCTCGATGAAGGCGGGCTTCATCTTCGCGAGTTGCTCGAGGTTCGCATCGGCGCGGACGTGCTCATCTATCGCGAACTGCGTAACGCCTTTGCGCGTCTGGATCTGCACCGGGACGATCTGGTCGGCGAAGCGCCCTTCGGCGATGGCACGCGCCGCGCGCTGCTGGCTCAACAGGGCCAGGGCGTCCTGGTCCTCGCGGTTGATGCCATGCAGCTTGGCAACGTTCTCGGCGGTGATGCCCATGTGGATGCCGTGCAGTGGGTCCTGCAGCGCACCAAGCATGTAGTCGAGCATCTTCACATCGCCCATGCGCGCGCCCCAGCGTGCGCTAGGTACCAGATAGCCCGCCTGGCTCATGCACTCGGCGCCGCCTGCAATGGCGATGCGCGAATCGTCCAGCAGCAAGCCCTGGGCGGCACTGACAATGGCCTGCAGGCCCGAGCCGCACAGACGGTTGACGGTGAATGCCGGGGCCTCCTTGGGAATGCCGGCCTGCAGCGCTGCGACGCGGCTAATGTAGGCGTCCTTGGGCGTAGTAGGAATGACGTGGCCGAACACCACGTGTTCTACCCGCTGCGGATCACAGTTGGCGCGCGACAGTGCGGCCTGAGTGACCAGCGTGGCCAGCTGCGCCGGCGGTGTGTCTTTCAGGGTGCCGCCGAAAGTGCCAATAGCGGTGCGAACCGCACTAACGACAAAGACTTCAGGTTTGTGCATGGGTATTGCTCCTCGCTGTATGGCGGGGAGTCTAGGGGGCACATTGGCAACCTCCTATGCCAGAATTGCGCAGCCGTCACTGACGAATTTGGACATTGCCCATGATCAATAACGGGGATGCCGATATGGGCGTGCTACGCCAGAGTGATTCGGTTGCCGCGTACTTCGTGAAGGCTGCGCTGCACCGCCTGGCTGATCGTCCGCAACGGGTGAACGAACTGCTGGATGAGGCGGGCATCGATCCGCAGGGGCTGTTCGACCCTTTGCAGCGTGTGCCCGCCGATGCGGTCACTCGTCTATGGCTGTCGCTTACAGAGGAGCTGGGCGACGAGTTTTTTGCGTTCGATTCGCGCGGCTTGCCGCGTGGCGCCTTTGCCATTATCTGCCGGAGCGTGCTCCACGAGCCCAATCTGGGGCGCGCGCTGACTCAGTGCCTGGCGGGGTTCAACCTGTTCCTTGCGGACATCCGCGCATGCCTGGAAACGCGCGGCAATCGCGCGGTAATAGTGCTGGAAAACCGTATTGACGAGCCGGCCATCCGGGGTGTCGCCGAGGAGGTCTATCTCAGCATGGTGATGGGCGTGGCCTGTTGGCTGGTAGGTAGGCAGATCAATCCGGAGCGGACCCAGTTCGGCCATTCGCGCCCGCCACACGGCGCCGATCCATTGCTCTGGGGGCACTGGATAGAGTTCGATGCCGAGCGCACCGAGGTGGAGTTCGACGCCTCCCGGCTCGCGCTGCCAGTCGTGCGCAATTTCGCCGGACTCAAGCAGTTCCTGCGGCATGCGCCGGAAGGGGTGGTGGTGCGATTCCGCAACCGCTCCGGCCTGTCCGCCAAGGTCTATCGGCGCCTGAAGGCCGGAAGTGAACGGGACTGGCTTTCTCAGAGCGACATGGCGCGCAGCCTGTCCATGAGCGAGTCCGCTTTTCGCCGCCAGCTTGAGCGCGAAGGATTCTCTTACCAGTTGCTTAAGCACGAGGTGCGCAAGGCGCTGGCCTTCGAGTTCCTCGACGATTCAGGTTTGAGCATCACGGAAATCGCCATTCGTTGCGGCTTCCAGGAGCCCAGTGCCTTTCACCGTGCCTTTCGGCAGTGGACCGGCATGAGCCCGGGTCGCTACCGGGCCGCGCGTAGCGGCAACAAGGGTTGACGCGCGCTTTCCGAACTGGCCATCGGTTACGCTATCAACAATTAAAATAACGTGTGTTGTTAAAAAATATCCAGATTGCTAGATTCCTTGCGGGGCTACGAAGTCGCTGCGTGCGCTTGTGGTTGCGAGCCTGCGTCGCGCCTGGTCCTCGCAGCATCGCTGCCAGGTCGGCCCCGTATTCAGACCAGCCCGCGAGCGAGGAGGAAGCAATGGATCACCCGGTGGGAACGACCGTCGTGGAAAGACTTCAGACGGTGCCGTGCGACACGTCGTTGGACGACGTGATCGATATCGTTCAACAGGATGGGGCTGTGGTCCTCGATCGGGTGCTGAGCGAGGTGCAGGTCGCCGCCATCAATGCAGAAATCGACGCGGCCATGACGGCGGATCAAGGGCCTGGCGAGGGTGCCTGCGACATTGGCTGTCGCGATGGCCGTACGGCGAATCTGGTGTCGTTGAGCAAAACCTTCCGGGATGCCTTTCTGGATGGCGACACCATGCACGGATTGGTACTGGGGCTGTTTGACGCTGGCTGCGAAGGCATGTGGCTGAGCCGCAGCGAGGCATTCGACAGCCGTCCGGGTGACGAAGCCTTGCCCCTGGGACGCAGTCTCTACCACTACCCGGTATTCCTACCATGCGGGCCGAGCGGTCCCGAGGTGACGTGCAGCATGTACGTCGCGCTGAGCGATTCGAGTCCAATTTCGGGCGCCGTTCGTGTGATTCCCGGCAGCCATGAATGGGACTTTTGCGAACCCTACGAGCAGGGAATGACGATTCCGGTGCCGATGACGGCCGGCTCGGTCCTGTTCTGCAGCGGCAAGCTCGTCCATGGCGTCGGCGCGAACTACACCCGAAATTTCCGCCAACGTCTCGCCGTGGCGTTATTCAACATCGCCCCCCTGGTACCGCTGGATGCCCACCCGTTCAGGGTGCCGGCCGAGGTTGCCCGGGACATGTCTGTCCGCGTGCGGCAGATGACTGGGTTTCACTCCTTCCGTCACCGGGGGCTGCAGGGCGGCCGCTTGTGGCAACTGGGCGAGCTGCCCGGCGAGCTTGCCAACGATTGATTTGAGGCTCGGCGCCAGTGGGCCAGGCTGGCGCTGATCTTCCGCCTTTGCTGCCCACATTCCGGCTGAATGAGCCAAATGCACCGGCTGTTCCTGATCTGCTGACCGTCGCAACGGAATGCGCTCCGCCCATGCCCTTCGACTAGCGGCCGTTCGTGCTGGCGAATATTTACGTAACGAGTGTTGCGTAAAATTAATGTCCTTGTTAGATTGACCTCAAACAACAACAGGCCGACCAGGAGGACGGGCGTCTGAGGGCCCGCAGCCGGACTGATGCGCAGGGGTATTCACTGCCTGCGCCCTGTCTTGCAACGGATCACCGACGTTCGCGTTCACCGGTCGCCTCTACTGCCTGCCCGGTCGCCAAGCGCCTACCTGTCAGGTGCCTTTCGAGGAGGTGTCGCCATGATTTCCCTGAAGCCCAACCTGACCTTGCCTGCCGTCGGCCTGAGCGGATTCGAGACCCCGCTGGCGGAAGAGGAGGCCGCGATTCAGGCCTCGGTACATCGCTTCGCCAAGGATGTCCTGCGGCCGATCGGGCGCGAGCTGGACCGCATGAGCGCAGAGGAGGTCATCGCCGCGGGATCGCCGTTCTATTCGGTATTTGGTGAGTTCGCCAAGCTCGGGCTCGACCCGGCGCTGCTGGCCGAACTTCCGCCGGAAATGGCGGTGCGCATCGAGTCGCTGATCGGCGAGGAGCTGGGCTGGGGCGACGCCGGCCTGGGCGTTTCTCTGGGCTGTGCTGGCTTTCCGCTGCAGATGGCGGCCGCCGCCGGTAACGCCGAACTGATCGAGCTGTGCCAGGGGCGTATCGGTTGCTGGATTGCCACCCAGCCGGATCGCGGCAGCGACAACCAGCTGCTGGATATCAAGCGCGACTGGCCCGCAGGCACGCCTGCCAACATCGGCAACCTGACCGCCAAGGTCGTCGGCGACGAGATCATCATCAACGGCCAGAGCTCCGCCTGGGTCTCCAATGGCGCGGTGGCGCAGGTCGCCTTCGGCCTGATGTGCGCCGACTATGGCGACGGTTTCTTCGCTGACGATGGCCTGCCCAATGGCATCGCCGTGATCGTGCCCTTGGACGTCAAGGGCGTCTCCAAGGGCAAGCCTCTGGCGAAAATTGGCCAGCGCTCGCTGCCCCAGGGCGAAATCTACTTCGATGACGTGCGTATCCCGCGGCGCTTTGCTATCGCCGAGAAGGACGGCTACTACGGTGCCGTGAGTTCCTCCTGGTCCTACGCAGGCACCCACATGAGCCAGGTGTTCACTGGTGTCGCCCGGGCCGCCTTCGAGCTGGCGCTGCAGTACTGCCATGAGCGTCGCCAGGGTGGCCGGATGCTGATCGATCACCAGATGACCCGCCTGCGCCTGGGCGAAATGCTCCGTCGCGTTGAGACGGCCCGCGCGGTCGCCCGTCGCTCACTGAGCTTCGCTCGCCTCTCGCCGCAGACCCATCCCTACGCCACGGCCTCTGCCAAGGTCACCGTAACCGAAGAGACGCTTGCGGTAGTGCAGGAAGCCTTCCGCCTCTTCGGCGGCAACGGCACCACCCTCGAGTACCCGATCGAGAAGCTGCTGCGCGACACCCAGTCCGCCCTGATCGAAGACGGCGAGAACCGCATCCTGACCATGCGCCTGGGGCTGCTTGCTCAGCAGCTCTACGCCGAAGGCTGGACCCAGAACTGATTCGACCACCCGCCAGATCCATCCAAGAACAAAAGCGAGGAATACCCCAAATGGCCAAATATCCTGTCGTTGTCTATGGTGCGAGCGGTTACACCGGCATGCTCACCATGGACTGGCTGATCGACCAGAAGATTCCGTTCACTGCCGTCGCGCGCAACGCCAAGCGTGCCCAGGAAATGATGGCGCAACGCGTCGTGGGACTGGAATCGGCCACCTATGAGATCGTCGAGTGTCCGCACGAAGTAGAAGCCCTGACGGCGGTATTCAAGGGCGCCAAAGTGGTCTGCAACACCGTCGGCCCGTTCGTCAACTTCGGTCTGACCACCGCCGAGGCCGCCCTGAAGGCCGGCTGCCACTACCTGGACCCGGCTGGTGAGCAAGAGCACATTCGCGCCCTGCGCGATCAGTTCGGCGAGCTGTACCGCCAGGCCGGCCTGCTGCTTTCGCCCTCGCTTGCCTACATGTACACCTTTGCCGAGATTGCCGCCGAGCTGGCCCTGGAAACCCCCGGCATTGATTCCCTGGAAACCGCGACCCTGACCCGTGGTCCTCGTGTGGGCGCCGCCGGCGTGACCGTGGGCTCCACCGCTACCATCTTCGAAGGCTTCCGCCACCCGGGCGGTTACCTGTGGGAGAAGGAGCTGGTGCCGTACGCCCCCAATACCAGCTTCAACGTCGTTTGCCCCAGCCTGCTCGAGTCGGTGTTCTGCCTACCGTGGGGTGGCACCTCGCTGCCGATCTACTTCCAGAACGACGGACGCGTGCGCAGCTGCATGTCCTGCGTCGGCTTCTACGACAACCCGGTGATGAGGACTGTCCACGCCCTGGGGCAGAAGTGGGAAGCCGAGTACAAGCACCTGCCGAAGGAGCAGCAGGACGCGGTAATCCAGAACCTGGTGGACTCCACTACGCCGAGCATGCCGCCGCGCGAGCGCAGCACCCTGCAGCGCACCGTGGACTTCGCCATTGGTCGCGGCCAGCTGTCGGCGGTGCGCGCCACCGTGCACGGCATCACCCCGTACATCGCCACTGGTGCGCTCCACGCGGCGGCCGCGGTCAAGCTGCTGGACAACGACGTTGCCAAGGTGGGCTTCGCCTCGTCCTCCAAGGCCTTCGGCCACCGCTACATGCTCGGCTTCCTTGAGCAGCGTGGCCTGGCTCGCGCAACCATCACCCAGCTGTGAAGTGACCACGATGGCAATCATTGATTTCTTCGACCGTGGCTGGCGGATCAATCCGCACGGCGCGGCCTATATCCAGGATGGCGCGGTCACGACCTTCACCGAAGCGGGTGAAATGTCCTGCCGCATCGCCAACGCGCTCCTGGCCAGGGGTTTCGCCTCTGGCGTAAAGGGCGCGGTCTGGGCGGCCAACGATGTGACTGCCTGGTTGTGCGCACTGGGGCTTTGGCGCGCCAACCAATGCTGGATTCCGGTGGGCGCGCGCAACGCGCCCGAGGAAAACCGCTATGTGCTGGATGCGTTCGACTGCGAGATCCTGTTCTTCCAGCGCGAGTTTGCCGAGGCCATCGCAGCCCTGCGGCCTCAGTTGCCTAAGATCCGCCTGTGGATTTGCGTCGACGGTGAGGTGGAGGGAGCCGAGTCGCTCGAGGCGTTTGTCGCGGGGCAACCGAGCACCGATCCGCAGGTGGTGGTCGATCCCGACGATGTGATCTGGGTCGGCCCCACGGGTGGTACGACCGGGCTGCCCAAGGGCGTCATGAACACGCACCGAAGCGTACAGACCAGCTTCGCGCATTTCATGATCAACACCCCTTATCCGGCAGGTATCAAGCCGGTGAACCTGGCCGCGGCGCCGATGACCCATACCGCCGGCATGCTGTCTTTCCCCTGCACGGCCAGGGGCGGCACCGTGGTGGTGATCACCAAGCCCGATCCGCAGCTGCTGCTCGCCGCCATTCCGCAGTACAAGGTCACGGAGTTCTTCCTGCCGCCGACGGTGATCTACCGGCTGCTCGATATTCCTGACCTGAACAAGAAGGTCGATTTCTCGTCGCTGCGCTATTTCCTGTACGGCGCAGCGCCGATGTCAGTGGAAAAGCTGCGTCAGGCAATCGAGGTCTTCGGGCCGGTGATGATGGAAGGCTACGGGCAGACCGAGGCACCCGGCGCCATTGCGCACCTGACGCCCGGTGAGCACTTCGTGGATGGCGCAATCGCCGGCAGCGAGCGGCTCTCTTCCGTCGGCAGGCCGAACCCGCTGATCCGGGTCGAGATCATGGGCGACGACAACCAGATCCTGCCTCAGGGCGAGACTGGCGAGATCTGCGTGCGTGGCGATCTGATCATGAAGGGTTACTACAAGGATCCGCAGAAGACCGCCGAGACCATCGTCGATGGCTGGCTGCATACCGGCGACATCGGCCACCTCGACGCCGATGGCTACCTTCACATCACCGACCGCAAGAAGGACATGATCATTTCGGGTGGCTTCAACGTGTACCCGAGCGAGGTCGAGCAGGTGCTCTGGGGGCACCCGGCGGTACAGGACTGCGCGGTGATTGGCGTGCCGGACGAGAAGTGGGGCGAGAGCGTGAAGGCGGTGATCGAGCTGAGCAGCGGACAGAGTGTCAGCGCCGAAGAGTTGATCGCACTGTGCAAGGAAAAGCTCGGTTCGGTGAAGTCGCCCAAGACCGTCGATTTCATCGACGCACTGCCACGCAGCCCCGTCGGCAAGGTCCTGAAGAAGGACCTGCGTGCCCGCTACTGGCAAGGCGCCAACCGGCAGATCTGAAGTCGAGGAATCTTCTGATGGAAGCAATCTATATCGCCGGTATCGCCATGACCGAATTCGGTCGCCATCCGGACCGCAGGCTCGAGGACCTAGCCTTGGAGGCGCTCAACGGCGCCTTGGCGGATTCCGGCGCGCAGCGCTCGGACATCGGTGCCGTTTTCTACGCCGGTATCACCAACGGCGCCTTGCAGGGCCAACTGTCCATTCCGGGGCAGGTGATCATGAGCAAGATCGGTATCGATGGGGTGCCTGCCTACAACGTCGAGAACGCCTGCGCATCGGGCAGCACCGCCGTCCATCTGGCGGTGCAGAGCTTGCGGGCTGGCGCCACTGACGTGGCGCTGGCCCTGGGCTGCGAGAAGATGGTGGTGGCCGACAAGGCGAAGTCCTTCGCCCTGTTCGAAGCGGGGTGGGACGTCGCCTGCGCCGAGGAGAACTTCGCCATCCTGTCGAAGATGGGGGATGGGGTCGTGCCGCCGCCTGGCTCGGAGTCCGATCGTCCATACAGCCGCTTTATGTCCATCTACGCCGGCTTTTGCCGTTGGCACATGAAGACCTATGGCACCACCCAGCGGCAGATCGCGGCGGTGTGCGCGAAGAACCACAATCACTCGGTACACAACCCGTACTCCCAGTTCCGCAAGCCCTTTACCATCGAGGAAGTGTTGGCTGCTCCGCCGATCACCTATCCGATCACGTTGCCAATGTGCGCGCCGATGACCGATGGCGCCGCTGCCGCGATTATCTGCACCGAGGCAGGACTGAAGCGAATCGGGGCCGATCCCAAGCGCTGTATCCGGATTTCCGCCAGTGTGATTCGAAGTTTCACCAAGCGAAGCATGGATGAGCCGGAGAAGCACGTCAGCCGTCTGGCGGCACTCCAGGCGTACGAGATTGCAGGTCTCGGCCCGCAGGACATGCATGTCGCTGAGGTTCACGACGCCTCTGCGATGGGGGAGATCATTCAGGCGGAGAACCTTGGCCTGGCCCCCCTGGGAGAAGGTGGGATCTGCGCCGAACGCGGAGACTTCACCGTTGGCGGGCGCATTCCGATCAACCCGTCGGGCGGCCTGGAATCCAAAGGGCACCCGCTCGGCGCCACCGGTATCGGCCAGCTCTATGAGCTGACGACCCAGTTGCGTGGTGAGGCCGGAGCACGTCAGGTCGAGGGCGCGCGCCATGCCATCCAGGAAAACGGTGGTGGTCTCATCGGTGTCGAGGAAGGCGCTGTCGCAATTCACATCCTGAGTCGATAGGAGGCTCCGCCATGCGTGGAAATCATCCAGACGAAAGTTCCGGCCGTACCGCCGGAGACCAGAAATTCCGCACTCTTGGAGGTTGGGTCGAGAAGCCGGACGACCTGCAGCCGGAGCTCGAAGGTCACGTTGCCGCCGATGTGATAGTGGTCGGGGCCGGTTTCGCTGGGCTCTCCACTGCCCTGGAACTCACCGCACTGGGCGCGAAGGTTGTGGTGCTGGAGAAGGATTTCGCCGGTTTTGGTGCCAGTGGTCGCAATGCGGGATACCTCGCCGGCGGTCAGGGGCTCGAGTACGAGTTGTTCCTCAAGCGCGTGGGCCATGAGCAGGCGAAGGAAATCGTTCGTTTCTACGACCAGGGCGTTTCCTATGTCGAGAAAAGGCTCGGCGAGCTCGGGATCGACTGCGACTACAACGCCTCGGGCATCATCCGTGCAGGGGTCCATCCCTCCCAGGAGAAGAAGCTTCGCGAGAGCATGCGCATAGGCGTGGAGCTGGGCTCTCCCGGAGAGTTCCTCGATGATGCCGCCATGCGGGCTCGCGGAATTCCGCCCGCATTCCTGTTTGGTTGCTATGTCCCTGGCGGCGGTACGCTGAATCCGGGCAAGTATGTGATGGGGCTGCGGCGTGCGGCCATTCAGGCAGGGGTGAAACTGTATGAAAACACCCCCCTGCTGTCCTACCAGGAAGGCCCGACCATTCAGTGCAAGACGGCTCGAGGCACGGCGAGTGCTCCATTCCTGGTGCTGGCAACCAACGCCTATACACCTCAACTGGGCTTGCTGCAGAACAAGGTGATGCCGCTGAAGGTTTCCGCGATCGAGACCGAGCCTCTCTCGTCCGCACAGCTGGATTCGCTGGGGTGGCCCAATCGCGAGGGGATTGTGACCTCGCACTTCACCATGGAGAGCCATCGTCTTACCGCCCGCAATACGCTTGTACTGACGACCAAACGGCTTCGCTACGTGTATGGCGCCCAGACGCCGAACGATCCGGATCACGCCGCCTATCGCGAACTGGCGCTGGCGCTGAGCGATCGTTTCCCGACCTTGCGTGGTCTTGGCATCCAGGCTTGCTGGAGCGGCTATATCAGCTTTGCCTACGACGCGTTGCCCGTGGTCGGTGAAACCGGTGCACAGCAGAACATCCTCTATACGGCCGGATGTTCCGGGCACGGGGTCGGTACCCAATCGCTTATCGGACATCTGCTCGCCGAGCGAATTGGTGGTATCGAGCATCCGCTTCTGGCGGCCTTGCGACACAAGACTCCGGCGATGCTCCCCGACCCGTTGCAATGGTGCGTGATGAATCTGGCGCTAGGTGCGGCTAATCGGCTCGATGACTACACCAACCGCAAGGCCCGTAGCGTTACCTGAGGTGACCTCCAGGTGTGAGCCGCTCGCCTGCGCGGTAGTAATGCGCCGTGCCGGATAACTAACGTTCCACAGACGAGGTTGCAAATCGGCATCGCTTGCTGGGTGCGCTTTCAGGCGTCACTTCGGCATTCGAAGCCCAAAACAAGAATCAATTGTTCGACCTGAGCCTTCCCGGGTTATTTCCGAAGTGCTCGGGTTCGGCAACGCATTGGTTTTAAAAAGGTTATCGAGATGCGAAGCCGATTTTTCATTGCCGTAAAGACGCTGATTTGTGGGTAATAAATCCAAGAATTCGTGAGGTATAAAGCATGACCAAGAAGTCCTCCTCGAATAGTTCTTTCGACTTACGGCGAAGGCAATTACTCAAGTTTGCAGGAGCTACGGCCGCCGTCGGAGGCCTGGGATTGAAGTTGGGCCTGGCAGATGCTGCCGAGTCTTCTGCCGGAACCTACGCGACGCCTGCAGGCGAGAAGGATGTTCTGGATGTCGCCATCATCGGTGCCGGTCTGGCAGGATTGACGGCTGCGCGGGACCTGCATTTGTCGGGATGTCGCTCCTTCGTTGTCCTGGAGGCGCGCGATCGAGTTGGTGGCCGCACACTCAACCATGATCTGGGGTCGGGATTCATCTCCGAAGCCGGTGGGCAGTGGATCGGGCCGGGCCAGACTGCGGTCGCCGATCTTGCGCGTGAGTTGGAGGTTGGGACCTTTCCGACCTATTACGATGGTCGGACCGTCGTTCTCGGCGGAGAGGGTCACCTGGAGATCGATCTCAAGGGCACCTTCGGCACCGATCCCGCGCTCGCTGCCAAGCTCAGTGAAATGTCACGGGACGTGCCTTCGGCAGCACCGTGGAAGTCTCCGAAGGTCGCTGAGCTGGACAAGATGTCTGCAGGCGACTGGCTGGCCGGGCAGAACATCAAGCCCGAGGACCGAGGCGGGTGGAACGCAAGCTTCCTGCTCAGCGGTGGCGTGGCACCGGCCAAGATGGGGCTGTTGCATTTCCTCTCGATGATCAACTCCGCCAGTTGTGAATACGAGAAGCTCGACTCGATTAAGGACAGCGCCCAGGGCACACGACTGGTCGGTGGCTCGCAGGTTCTCTGTCTGAAGATGGCCGAGCAGTTAGGTGACCGCGTGCGCATGTCGTGCCCGGTCCGCGGGGTATCCGGATGGGACAGCCCCGTAGTCACGCTGCACACCGACCAGGGAGAAGTCCGCGCCCGCCGCGTCATCGTGGCCATCCATCCCGCGCTATGCCATCAGGTCACGTTCGACCCGCCCTTGCCCGAAGGTCGCGCCGCGTTGCAGCAGGCCTGGCCGTCGCATTCCCCGGCGCGAAAGAGCGCCATGGTCTATTCCCGGCCGTTCTGGCGGGAGAAGGGCTTGAACGGTCACGTGTTGACCGTCGATGGCCCAGTCATCTGGGCCTGGGACAACTCGCCACCGGGTGGTGAGATCGGTGTCATCAATGCCTTCATCTCGAATGCGCGGGTTCCCTCCGATCTGCAGGCAGCACAGCGCATGCAGGCGGAGATCTATGCACAGGCGCTGGGTGAGCAGGCACTTCATCCGGTGTCGTATCACGAGCATGACTGGGGGCAAGCCGATCCCTGGACCATTACCTGTGTATCGGCGATTCCACCTGGTTTCTGGAGCTCCCATGGCGAGGCTCTGCGGCCTTCCTGCGGGAACCTGATCTGGTCGGGTACGGAAACGGCGGACATCTGGGCGGGGTATATGGACGGCGCGGTCCGCTCCGGCCATCAGAGCGCTCTGCAGGCCCTCAATGCATTGCGTCAGGCGTAGGAGGCGGACGATGAAGAAATTGTTATTGCTTGGCGTTGTGGCAGTGATGGCCGCGCTGGGGGCCTTCTATGGTCGCGATGTTCTCGGTCTCTACCATCTGCAGAACTACATCAGCGATTCGGCCCAGGCCTATGAGGCCGATGGAGGTCCATGGCCGCATCTGACGGATACCTGCGTCAACTGCCACGGTGTCAAAGGCAGTTCGCTCAACCAGCGCTATCCCAGTCTTGCAGGGCAGCCAGTGGCCTATCTGGCTGGTCAGCTCCAGCATTTTGCCAACGGACAGAGGACTTATCCGAACATGGGGCCGCTGGCGATGACGCTGAGTGCTCAGGAGATCGATCTGCTGGCGAATTATTACGCCAAGCAGCAAGCCCGGAAAAATAGCAGCTTCCAGGCGGATCCGGCATTGAGCAGCAAGGGAAAGCAACTGGTGGCGGCCGGCGGATGCATTGCTTGCCATGGCGAACACCTGATGGGGCATGAGCAGTTCCCACGTCTGGCCGGTCAGGGCGTCGACTATCTGATTGCCCAGCTCGATGCATTCGCCAGCGGCAAACGAAGCGAGCCCAGCGGAGCGATGAAAGCAGTCACTTCCACACTTTCTCCAGGCGATCGCCGGGCAATTGCCCACTACCTTGCGGCACTAGCGCCGCAAGCCAATTGATCAGCCATTCATTTTCGAGGTTGCCGTTATGGACGCCAGGACTTTGGTGTTGTGCCTTGCTTGTTTCCTGTTGGTTCTTTCCGGAGTGGTATACGGATTTAAGTTTCTCAAAAAGCGGAATTATCTTCTGGGCGTCGAATGCCTGGTGATTGCCTTTTCAGCATCCAATGCATTGATCTTCTTCCTGACCAATTCGGGCATCGCTTACGAGATTTCGCATTTTCTCGATGCTTTCTCCCGAGGGTTCGGCGTTCCGATCATCAGCATCATTGGCCTGATGGCTGTCACGCATGGGTATAAGCCATCGAAGTCCAAGGATTTCCTGATGTTCGTGGTTGCCTTCGCGGCCACGTTCGTACTCATTCTGGCGAGCTTCATGGTCAAGCCTCTGCCTTACTTCTATGTGGCCATGTGGTCGATCTTCTCGGTCTACCTGCTCTACTTCGCCTCTCGCCTGGTCGGTGTCGGAGCCTATCTTCAGGCACTTGGCATTTTCATTGCGATGCTTGCCGGCCAGGCGATCGCAAGCATCTACGACTTCTACAAGATTCCAGGCGACGAGACGAATGTGGTTCTCAATTTCTATGTTCTTGCTCTCAGCACCTGGGCCTTCATGCTGAGCCAGTTCTACTACGGCTATGGGGTCCTGGAGCGGCTGAAAAGCTCGTCGGCGCTGCTACCGGCCCGTTGACTGTGGCGTCCGGTGCAGGGGAGCACTACCTGCACCGGCAACACCTAAACGAAAGCCGCCTGACAAGGCGGCTTTCGTTTATCTGATGATTGGCTACTTGCTAGTGCGCTAGCGATGCGAGGAAAGAGTGGCCCGTTCAGGCAGGTGGTTTGGCAATCGCAGCAGAGGAGAGGCTGAATCACTGCGCAGAAAAAGCGGTGGGCTTCCCTGCCCACCGACACGAGAAAGGGACTACTCGGTGGTTGGAGCTAGGGTGCCCAGGTAATGCGCGATAGCCTGGATGTCGTCGTCCGACAGCGAGCTGGCCATTGCGTTCATGGCTTGGCTTGGGTCTTTGCGATCACCTCGTTTGAAGGCGGTAAGCTGATCGATCAGGTAGAACTCTCCCTGACCCGCGATGCGCGGCGCAATTGGCCCGCCGGAAAGGCCTTTGCCGTGGCAGGCAGTACAAGCTTTGGTGGCGACCAGATCCTGGCCACGCTGCTCGAGCGGCTTGTTGCTGGCGCCAGGCTCGGTCCATTCCGCTTTCTGTTGCGAAAAATAGCCAGCCAGAAGCTTGATCTGTTCCCCGTTCAGGTTTGCCGCCAGAGGGCTCATCTGCGGGCTGTGCCGATGTCCGTCGGCGAAGGCATGCAACTGCGCCTCGATGTAGGCGGCGCTCTGACCGGCCAGAGAAGCGTACTGTGCATCCCGCGGTTGGCCATGTGCTCCATGGCATAGCGCACAGGTGTCCTGCAGTTGCGGCCAAGCGCCGCCATTGGCCTGATATTGGGCATCATGTTCGTCCAGGGCGCTCATAAAGCGGTATCCGGCGTACATCTCCGGGCCGTAGATGGCGCCTGCCGCTACCAGGGCAGTCGCCGCCGTGAGGGCGCTGATTACAAGTGCTCGTTTCATCATGCGCTCCTCCGATCCTGAATGAGTCCTTGCAACGCTTCCAATGCGGCGCGGTGTCCGGAGCGGACTGCGCCATCCATCGAACCGGCCCAGATGTCTGCGGTTTCGGTGCCAGACCAGATCAACCGACCCACCGACGGGGTCAGGTACTCGCCCCATTTCGTCCAGAAGCCGGGCGGCATCGGCGAGATGCAGGTCAGGCTCCACGGGTCGACCTTGCCCCAGTCGTGATCGTGGAACTGCAGGGGGTGCAGCGCCTCTTCACCCATGGCCTGGGCGAAGATGGCGGACAGCGTCTCTTGTGCTGCCTTGGGATCGCGGGGCAACTGTCCGGTCTTGACGAAGGCGCTGAGGACGCCGAGGCTGCCGTCCGGCGGCGAGTTGTCGTACGAGAGGATCAGAGGTCCTTCGACCTGCACAATCTGGCCGTTGAGCCCCTTGTCTCGCCAGAACGGGCGTTTGTAGACGTGAACGGTCTTGCGCATGGGGGCATGGGCTGGCCAGTGCCGTTGCAGTTCGGCGCGGCCTCCAGGCAGCGGCGGATCGAAGGTGATCTGCTCGCATAATGCCGGGTTCAGGGCCAGGATGACCTGGCGAGCGCGGACGATGCCCTTGTCGGTATGCAGTTCCACGAACTCGCGGTTCCAGCCGACGATTCGCCGAACAGGGCTGGATAGACTGACCTTGTCGCCAAGTGCTTGCGCCATCTTGATGCTAAGGACCTGCGAGCCACCGACGAAGCGAGTTTCCTGCGCGCCGCCCTTGAAGCCTTCGAGTTTCTCCAGGCTGCAGTCGGATGAGTTGATCATCGACAAGTAATGCAGCAGACCCATACCAGCGGGTGGGCTGCCAAAGGTCAGGCTCACCGACATGTTGAAGCCGAACTTATCGACGTTGCTCACGCCTTGCTGCACCAGCCACTGGCCGACCGACAGCTGGTCCAGTGTGGCTGCATCGGCTGCTTTCCAGGGCGCCTTGCTGGGAACCTTGCGCGCCAACTCGTTGAGCTTCTCGACGATCGCTGGGTTGCTCTTCGCGCCGTTAGTGGTGTCTTCCTCGTACTTGGCGTCCCCCATGAGGTAGGCTGCCTTGCCCTGATAATAGGTAGGGAAGGTGTCGACCTCGAGCTCGCGAGCAAGATCGGCGATGGCGGTCTGGCCGGGACCGATCCATTGGCCACCTGCTTCGGATATCACGCCGTTGCCCAGATCGTGGTTGTAGGTACGTCCGCCAACTCGGTCGCGAGCTTCGAGCACGACAAACGACTGGCTACCGGCACGCAGCAGGTCACGCGCTGCCGTCAATCCCGCCAGGCCGCCGCCGATGATGGCCACGTCGAGCACGTCGTCGCGCTCGCCCTTCAACACCTCTGCACCGGCACGCCCACTGAGCGCGAGCCCACCAAGCAACGCCGCACTTCCAATCGCCTGCATCAGTGCGCGCCGCTGGCGAGCTTCCTGCGACAGCTCATTGTTGTCGTTATCTGAGTCCATCTTTACACCTGTGAACGTGGTTTATTTATTATCACAACTGTTATGTAAATATACCGCACAAAGCTGGCGCAGCAAAGCGGATAAGGGCGAGGCCCATGCGAATGGTCGGTTGGATGCGGAGCTGGAGGCATTCGACGGGCAGGCGAAAGACAAGGGCAAGGCCGGAATGACCGACCTTGCTCCACAGCTGAATAAGGGAATGCGATTAGCGGGTGGCGGAGCGCTTGGCCTTGGCGGTTGCCTTGGTCTTTTTCGCCTGGGGAGGGGAGATCAGGACAATGACTGCATCCAGCAGTGCCTGCTTGCGCTCGGGGGTGAAGCGATCAGGTTCGATGGGCATGGCCAGCATCCATCCGTCGCCCATGGCGCTGATCTGGTCGGCCAGCAGGTCGGCGTCGATATCATCGCGAATGATGCCTTCCTCCTGCCCCCTGGCCAGGATTGCTGTGAACACTTTGCGAAAGCGGAAATAACGCTGCTGTATGACGTCGGCGAAGGCGCGCTCGTGTCTGGCATGGGCCAGCAGCTGGAACAGCGCGAGCAAGGAGTCAGGCTCGTCTGCCTTGGTCCAATTGAGCCATTCCTCGATGATCGCTCGCACATCGACCTGCTCCTTGCTGAAGTCCAGCAAGGTATCGAACTCGTCGAAAAGACCCTGGGCCGCAGCCGTTACCATCTCCTCCTTGTTGGCGAAGTAGTAGGTCACCGCACCCGTAGTGCAGCCGGCGTGCTGAGCCACCCGACGCATCGAGGTGCCGGCGTAGCCTTCTTTGGCGATCACTTCGATCACCGCTTTCAGAAGCTCGGTACGCTTCTCCTCGTGATTGCCCACGGGGCGTCCGCGACGGGCTGGTTGCCCGGGCGTGTCGTCTGCATCGGTGGCGGGAGGAAGTTGAGATTCATGCATGGAAATGGACGACTTTTCGGCTGGCTGGACGGAATTGCATTTATCGGGAAGCCAGTAGGGCATTCCGGTTGCCACCCAGCATAGGGATTTTGTTGGGCGAAAGCATCTGCGACCGCCAGTGGGTTGATGGCCTAGTGGCAAAGTATCCCGTGGCCGTCAGTCGTTCGCGCGGAAGATGACCGGGGCCAGGTTGGTGAAGTTTGTGACATCAGCCACCACCTCGGCGGTTCCAGGGGAGGCGAGAGCGTCGTCGATGTTCGCCTGGTCGGCAAAGCGCATGATCACCATGGCGGCGAGAGGTTGTTGTCCCGCTGCAGGGAACAGGACCTCCGCGGCTTGCAGGCCGAACTGGCCCCACGCGGACTGAGCCAGTGGGATGTGCCTCGACAGGTAGTAGTCGCGGTCGAACGTTGCGCCTTCGCTGACCGGGTAGCTCACGATGAGAGTTGCCATTGGAGGAGTCCTTCTGTTGGTCAATGGCGCCTCGACAACGAGGCGCCTTTTGCTTGCGATGCCGTTGAGTCAGGCCTTGCCGCTACCGATCACAGCTACCGCCCGGACTTCTACGCGCAGTTGTGGCAGGCTCAGCTGGGTGACGCCCACGGCGCTCCAGGCAGGGTAACGGTCGGGGAAATACTCGTCCTTGACCTGACCGAAGGCATGCACCTCGCCCTGCAGGTCGGTGTGGAAGGTAATCAGCTCGACCACATCAGCCAGACTGCCGCCTGCTTCTTCGAGAATGTTGCGCAGGGCCTGGAAGGCCAGGTGCGACTGCTCGGTGATATCTGCGCCGGGAGCGAAGTTGGCGTCGATCCCCACCTGGCCGGAAACCCAGACGATGTTGCCGACGCGGTTGGCTTGGGAGAAATGATAGGTGTCGTACAGCACCTGGGTTTGGGGCGGGTTGATCAGCTGCCGCTTCAGATCCTGGTTGCTCATGGGAGGTGTCCTCTTGTTCGTTATACGAGTTGGCGGAAGGTCGGGTGGCGGAAGGCATCGCCCGGTTTGAGGGACGCCAGCTCTTCGGTGAAGAGGATGCCCTGCTCGGGGTAGCCCGAAGCGCTTTGGCTCGGCAGCGGGTGGAAGGTCGCGTCGTCACCGAAGAAGCGGAAGACGAATGTGTGGCGGTTAGGGAAGGCGTCATCGACCGGCGCACCGCCGTGCAGCGAGCCAGGATGCAGTACCACTATGTCGCCCGGCTCTGTGGCAAAGGACAGCACGTCGTAGACATTCGGGTTCTGCTGGCGATGCGCTTCGATGTCAGGCAGGCGGGGAAGTGCGTCGCCTCCATGCAGGGGCTGGGTCGGGTCGCTCGGGTCGAGGAAAGTGGTGCCATCGTAGCGTGGCCCCAGGTGCGAGCCGCGGATGATCTCCAGGGCGTTCTGCTTGGGCACCGACTCGAAACTGATCCAGGCATTGGCCCAGTGTCTTCCGGCCCACGGCAGGTAGGACGTGTCTTGGTGCCAAAGCGTACGCGAGCCATGTCCACCCGCCTTGAGGAAGACCTCCTCGGCGAAATACCAGACGTTCTCGGATCCCCAGAGCTCGGCAAACAGCTGGCCGAAGGGCAGGGATGACACCAGGGCTTCCAGTCGGGCCTTGGCGATCGGGTTGGCATTGTCGACGTGCGATTGCTGCTCAGTGCCGTCGAACATTCGGAAGGCATTGGGACCATGATTTTCCACGGCCCAGTCGTAAGCCTCGCGGCATTGCGCCAATTGATCCTTGTTCAGGAAACCTTTGACGAGGACGGCTCCGTCTTCCAGGAACGACTTGCTCAGGGAAGTGCTCATGGTGCTTTTCTCCTGCGGTACGCCAGTGGGTGTCTCGGAGACTAGCAAGTCGTCTTTATTAGCGCAACAAGTGTTATTTTAATTTTAGACAACCGGGCAATCCGGATAGAGAGAGGCCAGCAGCCCTCATTTCAAAGCCATGTCCTGAGGCGCGGCATCTCGCCTCTTGCTGCCTCGTCGTTCCTGCTCCAGAGCCGTCCTGGCAACCGATCCTGAGCACATCCCAGCATCCCGCACGGCCCTTATTGTCAAAGGGCGGAGGCTACTGTAATTTAGCGTAACAAGTGTTTTAATAAAATTGAGCGAGAGGCTGAGGTAAGCCGGCATTCGCTCCCACCTCCAAGAAGTTGCCTGCAGGGACATTGCAGGCCCTAAGGGACGCCGCAGTGCTTAAGAAATTGTCGCTGAGCGTGAAGCTCTCCCTGTCGCCCGTTGTCGCTCTGCTGGGTCTGCTTCTGTTTGTCGTCTACACATCGGTGCAATTGGCGGGCAATGACCGCCGCCTGGACACGCTGGAGCGAAACAGCCTTCCTGCCCTGGAGAAGGCTGATGCAGCGAACTTCCAGTTTTCCCGCCTACCTGGTCTGTTCAACAGCGCGGTAGCGTCCGGTGAGCTGGCGACGCTGGACGAGGTGCGCAAGGTGCTGGCGGATGTCGCCAGCTTGCAGCAGCAATTGCAGGCGTTGACGCGCGATAATCCAGAGCGCGCTGGCGAGTTGGAGAGCTGGCGCCAGGCAATTAGTCACTACGCCGACAACGCCTTGTCGGCGTCCGAAAAATTGATCAAGGGAAGTGCGAGCTTCGAGGACCTTCGCCCTAACCTCGACCGCATGGCCAGCGACTTGGCCGCTACTCAAAGGCTTGGCGAAGCCTTCCGTAGCCACGCCTACGAGGACTTCCAGAACACTCTGGGCCAGGCGCGTTCCGACAATGTCGCCACCACTCGCATGGGTTACCTGCTCAGCGCCTTGCTGGTGGTTCTGGTCGGTCTCGGCGCCTGGGCCATCATTCGCGGCATCATGGGAAACGTGCATGGAGTGATCGAGTCACTGCAGGCCATAGCTCGTGGGGACGGAGATCTCACTCGCCGCGTCGATGTCGACTCGCACGATGAGATCGGCGAAATGATCCGGTTGTTCAACGGCTTTCTCGGCAAATTGCAAGGCACCATTTGCCAGGTCGTAGATGCGGCCAGTCCGCTGGGCAGCATGTCCCAGGAACTGTATCGGCTGACTCGCGAGGCCGAGGACAGCGCCAAGTCTCAGCAGGGGCATACGGACTCGATCAACTGCGATATCCAGACCATCACCAGCAGCATCCACGAAGTCGCCCAGCGTTCGCAGCAGGCGTCGGACGGTGCCGGCGCCGCGTTGCGCCAGGCCGTCGACGCACGCAGTCGCATCAGTGCGCTGTCCGGCAGCATCAGTGACCTCGGTAGCAGCGTGTTAGGTGCCGTACAGGCCATGCGGCAACTGGAAGAGGAAACCCAGCAGGTGGGCTCGGTGCTGACGGTTATCCGCAGCATCGCAGAGCAGACCAACCTGCTTGCCCTCAACGCTGCCATCGAGGCCGCCCGCGCCGGCGACATGGGCCGCGGCTTTGCGGTCGTGGCTGACGAGGTGCGCAACCTGGCACAGAAGACCGCCGTCTCCACGGCTGAGATCCAGCAGATTATCCAGCGCCTGCAGACCAGCGCCAATGGCGTGTTGATGGTGATGACCGCCAATGGCGACAAGGCGGAGCACAGCATCGAGTGCTCTGTCGAGGCGACCCGCACGCTCGAATCCATTGCCGCTGCGGTTGGTCAGATCGACGCGCTCAATGCCGGTATCGCCCAGCTCACTCAAGAGCAGATCGGCCTCTCGACGGCGATCCAGCAACGAACCCAGGTCCTGCAACAGGACGCTCAGGCCACAGCCAGCGGCGCCGAGGCCACCGCCCGTTTGGGCGAGCAACTGATCGGCACGGGTGATCACCTGCGCTCGGCGACATCGCAATTCCGCGTTTAATCCACCCAACGGAGCATCACCGCATGACAACCGCTCGTGCCCTCGGCCTGGCTATCTGCTTGGCCGGCTCACCCGCGTTCGCGCTGGAGCAGGGCGAATACCGCCTCAACGGCTTTGGCACCGCCGGCCTGACCCACCTGGGAGGGGAGGACCATGGCCGCAGCTATGGCATCACTGGCCAGACCACTGATGCGTGGCGCGGCGATCAGTTGAGCAAGCTCGGTGGGCAGTTCAGCTATGGCCTGACCAACACCCTGGGTGTCACCGTCCAGGCCATTGCGAAGGCCGACCAGGATCAGTGGAAGGGCAGCCTGGAGTGGGCCTACCTGTCGTGGCAGAGCACCGACAACCTGATGTTCCGCATCGGTCGGCTGCGTACCCCGATGTACATGTATTCCGAAAGCCTCGACGTGGGTTTCAGCTATCCCTGGCTGCGACTCCCGGACGAGGTCTACAGCCAGGTCCAGCTGTCCAACTATGAAGGCGGGGATCTCACCTACACCCTGCCGCTGGCGTTCGGCTCGGTCATCTTCCAGGTCGTTGGCGGGCAGGCGAAAAATCACAAGGAGTTCGCGCTGGACGACAAGTTCGACATCGATTACAGCAAGATTTTCGGTGCCAACGTCAGCCTCGCCAGCAACGACTTCGGCACCCTCCGCCTGGGCTACGTCGAGGCTGATGTCGATACCGACGTCACCGCCGATGTGGTCAGCGTGATCCCGCCGGATGTCGGCACAGTCCAGCCGCAGCGCTTTCTGAAACTGGACGGCAACAAGGCTCGGTTCACGTCGCTGGGCTATCAGTACGACAACGGCACCTGGCTGACCGCCGATGAGTGGACGAACCTCAAGATCGAGGGCGACGGCAGCGGCGGCACCGACGCTTTCTACCTGATGGGCGGGCGCCGCTTCGGCGATTTCCTGACTCACCTGACCTACGCCCAGTTGGACCAGGGGGGCGGCCGGCAGAGTTCGTGGACGCTGGGGCTGAACTACAACCTTTTGCCGACGGTGGTGCTGAAGTCTGAGTACAAGCGCGTCGACACTACGGGCGGCTACCAGGGCGTGTTCGTGCGCAATGCCCAGGAGACATACGAGAACGCCGCCTACGATGCCACCGGGGGAGCATTCGGGTCGCCCAGCCGCAACTATGACGGCGACATCATCAGTGTCGGCGTTGACTTCGTCTTCTAAGGGGCGCAGCCATGAAGCAGCTCATTCGTACCGTTCTTGTGGTCGGCAGCCTGGGCGTTCTTTGCTCGGCCCGTGCCGAGGTGGCCGTCATCGCCAACCCGGCGGCTAATGCCAGCCTGTCGCAAGCCGACGTCGCCAACATTTTCCTGGGCAAGAGCAAGGCGCTGAAAGGCATCGACCAGAAGGACTGGAACCCGACCAAGGAGAAGTTCTACGCCGCCGTCGCCAACAAGAGCGAGGCTCAGCTGAAGTCATACTGGTCGGGCCTGGTGTTCACCGGCAAGGGGCAACCGCTGCCCAGCGTTGCAGATGATGCCGAGGTGATCGCCAAGGTAGCGTCCGATGCCGATGCCATCGGCTATGTGGATAAGGCCAAGGTGACCGACCAGGTCAAGGTGCTGTTCACGCTGCCCTGACCTCAGCCTCTATACCAAGCCTTCGGTCTGCCCGGGGGCTTTTTTCATTCGCGATCCCGTATGTGCTGAACACGCTCGCTACCGGAGGAACCTATGGGAATGCTGGACTGGAAGCACTGGATGGTGCTGTTGCTGGTCGTGTTGGTTTTGTTTGGCGGTAAACGCTTGCGCTACATCGGCAGCGACTTGGGCGAGGCGATCAAGGGCTTTCGTAAGTCGATCGCCGATCAATCGGAGGATCCGGTGGGAGAAAGCAAGCGTGCAGGCGGTCCCGAACGTCCGCATTGAAAGTCGCTCGGCGGAGCGTGGGCCCTGACCATGTTCTTCGAGAGCGCACTTGGGATTTCGGCTATCGGCAGAGTGGATTTCTCGACTAGCAATGGCGATGTCGGTGCGGGATTAGTTACTTCAAACGTGATCCGATAGTCATCGGTTTGACTCCGGGACTTCGGCTACGTCCTGCGTCGGATATCTGTATCGATTTGGCTGAAGCATCAATGCTAACCCTGTGCTGCCTGGCTCTGAATTCAGCCGGAATCGTTTGAACCTCGAGCCAGGTTGCGTTTTGACTTGGAGAGACAGGGGACCATGGTTCGTTTGCTAAGGACGAGCCTTGGTCATGACCACCAAGATTGCAATCGGCTGAAAGCGGATGGCCCCTCCCAAGGGCGTTCGCCTAGGCTGAGCAAGTGCAGCTGGTACAGATGCATCCATTTCGTGATTTTGCCAGCATGAGGTTCCTATCAAGCCAAGGAACCGCTATGCGAAGAAAGTCCTTTCTCCCTTCCTTCTGGAACTCCCCAACCTCACAGTCCGGCTACCTGGCCCTCATTGCTTGGATCCCGTGCCAGGTGCTTCTGAACCTGTGGTACCAAGGCCTTCTCAATCTGGCCACCTTCACATTGACGATCTTTTTGTCGGGATGCTTTTGCGCTGCTGTGCCGTACCTCCAGAGACCTAGTGTACTGAGATGGATTGAGCGCGAGTTCCACAGGTACGACAGCAAAATAGTCAGTGCATTAGGGAGTTCTTTTCTCAGTGCAGACGAGCGAAGCGAGCTTCTACGCCAACGGGAGGTATTGTGGGAGCGGTACCACTTAATTACGAAACTGGACGATACACACCGCAAGGTGCGTGAGGTCGGAAGGTTGCTTTTCTTTGTAGCGAAGGTGGCGCGGATGGTGGGCGGATTGAGTCGCTCACTGAAGGGGTAAGGCAAAGCGTAAGGAGGGCATAAGCCCTCCTTACGCTGGGCGTGATGTCGGTTGCTCGCAGCCCTCGTTAACCGTGCACTGTTTCGCTTGTCGCTTGTCGCTTGTCGCTTGTCGCTTGTCGCTTGTCGCTTGTCGCTTGCGGAGCCTCTTCGCCGCTTGGGCTACTAGCTGACATGCATCGCGATGGCCGGTTATCAGTTGTCAGCCAGCTAGTGCGTTTGGACGCTCCTTCCAAACCGAGTAGGCTATGGCAAATTCGCCTGCCCAACTACCTGGAGTACAGAGCTTCCATGGATGACAGCTACGAAATTGGCCACAGATTGATTGTCGTGGTGCCGGATAAAACTGCTGAAGCAATGCGTGAAGCGCAGGCGGCGTCAGAGGCTTCTGACGAGAGCTTCGCAGCAAAAATTGCCAAGTCGGTGTTCTCATTTTATACGGAGCCCTTTGCTATAACTTTAGGGAAACAGGCGATAGAGCTCATAAAAACAATTATGGATGCTCTTGATAAAGGAGCTGACCTTACTACTCTTAGTTATTCTGAATCCAAGAGTCTTAAGTTAGAATTCCCGCCAGGCCATCCGCGAGAAAATGTTGTTTATGCTCAGCATCCTGCGAATCCTTTGGTGTACTACACCGCGAGTTCGTTTCACCGTCAGGCGTTCGAGCATAAATTTGCAGAGGTGATCACGCTTCTATCGAGCCTTGGTGCTAATGAAATCAAGGTTGAGCATGTGAGCGGTTGGGATCAAGACTTCTCAGCAAGCCTTGGTATTTCGGCGCCAACTCAAGATTCTGCTTCGGCTGGTGTCGGGAAGAAGGGGGCTGAAAAGTCTTCAGTTCTTTTTGAAGCAAAACTGACAGGGCATGACTCTCCTTCAATTCCGGAGAATCTAACTTGGTATCCACATGAGTCCCTTTGGCAAGCAGTTGCTACCGCTCGCGTAAATAATGGGCTAAAGAATTTCAATCTTTCACTCACGTATTCGGATGATTACGGGTTGAATGCTAGTTTTAAGGCGACTGTAAAGGGGACTGGGTTAGATTTGGGGGGGAAGTTTGAGGAACACCAAGCTACTGTTTGGAAAATTACTGGTACCTTTGGGCCTGCGAGCATACAGGGAGTCGCAGACGTCTGACGCACTGCGAGTTTTCTGTATGGTCCCCAATCTCTACTTCTATCTGGTAGCGGACCATGGTTCGTCTTGCTAAGACGAACCATGGTCACTCAGTTCTCGATTTTCTGCAGTGTTGCTACTCTCGCTCTAGATGTCGTGCATCAGCGCTGATTGCTTCCATTATGGAGACCAGCTCTTCCAGCAGGTCTGCATGATGTTGATGAAGGTAACAAGCAACCGCTTCATTACGCAGCACTCGCATTAGATAACCCTTAGCAACCACCAGCACGAGCATGGTTTCACCGAGCGTGTCTTCGACCTGTCGGTAGTCGTGATGGAGATTCTCCATCTCTCGTTCCATACGAGCTATGTCGGCTGGATTGATATCTGTAGGTTGTTTTTTCTTCGTGACCAAGAACTCGGGGCGAGTTGCTGCCAAAACCATCCGTGCATAATTATGCGTAAAGCAGTTTGCGCTGATCATCATTTCTACGGCTTCGATCTGGCGGATAGGCTTCATTCTGCGCAATTCTGTGAAAACCTCGTGAGCGACCATGCGGACTTTGAGCATGTCGATCACTTCAGGGGCGATTCCCTTCAGGAGGTTGGCTCTAACCTTTACGCGATCTACGTTTATTCCAAGAACTTGAGCAATGCGCTCGGCTGCGACGCCACGCTTTAATGTTGCAAGGATCATCTTGTGTTCTTGAATAGGTGTTAGACGATTTATTTGGCGGTTATAAGTGAAACCCTCATCGTCAGTTGAGATAAGACAAAGTGCTTCGGTTCCCCCCAGATCCTTGAGCGCTTGAAGGCGCATGTGGCCGTCTAGCAGTATGTACGAGGTTGTCCCACCCTCGACTACTGGTTTTGGGTGTACCGCCAAGGGTTCAACAACACCAAGCTCGCGAATTGAGCTAAGAATGCTTAAATACTTCTTGCTCGTATAAATTGACTTGTCTAATTTTCGAGTTGGCAAGATTCGCTCAAGCGGTACAGCAATTACTCTTTGCTCAAAGGCTTGCTTGACGTTGCCCATTATGAGTTTTCCCCCTGAATTCGATCCGCGAGGGGCTTTGGCATGTCTTGCATTCCCTCATTGCGCAGCAGAGTGCAGAAATACTCGTCTGTGAATAACTTGCGTAGAGCTGTCACAATTATGAGTAATCGTTGTTCGTTAATATCGGCCTTTTTAATCATGACCTTTTGTCGGCGAACCTCTGCTTGGTACGCGTTGAGCAGCTTTTGCGGCGTATTTAGGCGTTCGGTTCCTGATGTCGGGCTGTATCGCTTTCCTAATACCTTTCTACGATCAATCAAGCGGCGAACTCGCATTAATTGATCGCCTTTAAGTACCCCTGTTTCGTATGCCTCGAGCATGGCTAGTTGGATTTCGCTATCGCTGGTTCTAGCAATTTCGGTTGCGAATTTAATGGGCAGCCAGCCTCTCTCGACAGCCGAAATTAATCTTTCTTCGCCATTCCGCAATAGGGCCAGGATGCCAGTGATATAACCGGCGTCTAGGCAAGTTTTTCCGGCGATTTCTGTTGCGGAATAGCCCCGTTCGGAGAGCACCTGAATGGAACTCAGTAGGTCTCGATTTGAGTGTTTCCGACGGGCCAAGTTCTCGACGAGGCTGATAAGAAAGCGATCTGCTTCGCGCGCACTAACAACCATGCAAGGGATGCTAGTCTCTCCAAGTGCTTGAAACGCTTCGAACCGACCCTGCCCACAGACAATCTCAAAGCAGTCCTCTGCGGAGTCGGTAGCCGGTGTGACTGTGATGGGACGCTTCAGGCCGAGGGCCGAGATGTTCTCGACCAACTTGGCGAATACCCGACGGTTGCGCACTCTCGGGTTGAGCACGCGTATTTGATCGAGCGGAATCAAACGAATGGGGGCCTCTTCGGCGACATGCAGGGATGCCTTGCGATTGCGCGGGATAGCCGTCATGCAACTCTCCTATAAACTGAGCGGCGCGATAGCTCTGCCAGGATTTGAAGGTTGTCGAAGCGATAGATCTCAATGTCGGACTCATTGCCATCCGCAAGTCGCAGATTCGGTGAGGCCATATCGATAGTCGGCAGGATGTAGTAGTCCAGGGGCGACTCTTCACCTTCAGTCATTCGGACGGCTATGGTGATGTCAGGGGCTAAGCCGAGATCGAACCGAATCTTCCAGCGTTTACTGCCTCTGGCCGATAGATGGCATCGACATAGAACCAGGGAAATGAGTAGCTCCTCGTTGAGCTGTAGTAGGTCATTCTCCGGATCCATCACGATGTTTCCGCCGACCGTAGCAATCTCTTCGATGACGCGCTGAAGTAAGACAGGATGCATGCGGCGGAGGCGGCGGTTTGCCTCGACATACTGGTAATCGCGCTCCGGGGTGTAGCCAATCAGGGCATATGAGCGAATGAGGCTACCGAATCTGTGTTGGTATGCGCTGCTTGAAGGACAGTTTTCGGATTCGTCGATTAGAAGCCCTGAAAGGTAGCCATGCCGCGTGTAGATGCCGCGAAGCTTTTCCAGCATTTCCTCATCCGGCATCCGATATGACCGGGCCTGGATGATTTCTTGGGCAGCCCGAAATAAGAGCGAATTGACGATTGGCGTGAAGGCACCATCTGCCCTGACCCACTCATCAGGCTTGTTGCGAATACGCTGTTCTTTAAGCTTAAAGGAGCAGCGGTTCCAAACGTTGTTGCCTATGTATTTCTCGTTGATCAAAACTTGATGAACAGTGCCGCGCGTCCAGGGTTTGCCTCGGTCATTCATCACGCCTCGGGAATTTAACCAGGAGGCAATTTCCCCTTCACGTCGTCCCTCCTCGACAAAAAATCGATAAATTAACTGAATAGCCTCGATCTCGTCGTCAGGACCTGGAATTAAAACTATACGATCAGTCTGGATGCTTTTGTGCTTACCCTGTTCTAGAACTTCCTTTGGAATGCCGCTGGCGTCGACCAACTGGCGCCTGAGGCCATAACCGGCCGGTCCACCTTGCCGATACCCAAGCGCAATCAAGCGAGATTGCCCAGCAAAAACCTTTACAGAAAGCTCGCGACTGTACTCGCCCGCCATCATCCGTTTCACGCTTTTAACAATGTTGGAAATCGGTGACCCATCATTGCTAAATTGTTCAGCGCAATACTGAACAGAGACTCCTGCCTGCCGGCAGCGTACTTCATAGCTTGCGCTTACATCCGGGTCCTGAAAACGTCCCCACCGGCTAACGTCGTAAACGAGAATGGTTGAGTAGTCGGCACGTCCGCCTTCAACGTCATCGAACAACTGCTTAAGAGCATCTCTGCCTTCGAGCCGCAGACCGCTCTTTCCTGCATCAGTGTAAATTTGAACAATTTGCAACCCGTGATCGGATGCAAATAGACGAATGGTGTCGAGCTGGTTTTCGGTCGAGTATTGCTGGTGCTCGGTAGACATCCGCACATAAGCCGCTGCTCTGCGCAGTCTTGCCGTTTTTTCGTCTTCGGCGGAGCCAATGGAGATTTTCATCGGCGAAGCCCTAATCCTGGTCAGCCTGTAACCAATACTTTTCAAGCGGGTGCGCCAGTGACTGGCGTAGATCAACAAAAGGTAGAAGACGAGGGAAGGAAAAATGTTTACGAAAATGGGCAGTGTTTTTTCGGGTTCGGAGCACTATGCGAAACAGATTTCAAGCGCTTTACACTCTGAGCTTGGCACTACGCATCAAGCGATTAAGACTCTAATGCGCTGGACCAATGCAAACGAGCGAACAGTCAAGAATTGGCTGGCTGGCACCTCTGGCCCGCGAGGGGAGCACCTGATTGCATTGGTTACGCATTCGGACGCAGCCCTAAACGCATTTCTGAGCATGGCATGTCGCCCTCAGGCCATTCTGACTATGGAGCTACATAGCTTCAGGTCCAGTCTTCTTGCTGTGCTTGAGCGAGTCGATAGTTTGACTCAGCTGGGAGCATCAGAGTCGTAACTTGGGGGGCCATTAGCCATGTACCCTTGCTTCAGTGGAGGCTAGGGTACCTCTGCGATCCCTTGGTCTTACGGACAAAGCCTGTCTTCAGCATGGCTAGGGCAATGAAATGAAGAGCCATATAAATGCAGCAGAAGCCGATCTCGCGCTTGATGCGTTTTTGGCCAAGGATCTCGCCGGTTCTCCTGATCGCGTAAAGGTATCGATGTAGAGCTAAGGAACCGTGCTCAATCCTTGATCGAGGGTATCGATATTGACCTTGACTCTTCCCTTGCAGAGCTGCCTGAGTGAGTCAAAGCAATCGGGTGTATTGTGGATTGTGGTTACAGCAGGCTTCGAAAACTGCTTCGCTGACTCATTTTTGCCAATCCAATAGCCGGGTGGTTGCTTACGGAAGCGGGAAGCCCAATTTCGCTAAGCAGATCAGGTAATGCCATCAATCGGAGTGCTTCGCATCGTAGTTGCTCAAACAACTGGTCTGGGGGAGCCCACCGAGACACAGCCGCGCATGCCTGTCGCCACTCGACAACTCCGCCTTTCTCAATCGCCGGTGACCAGCGCGTCGCTCGGCTGATGCCTTCTTCGTCCATGACCATTGGCGCTAGGTCGTAAATCGGAGCAAGACGTAGAGTTGGGGCACGAATCACTGAAGTGTTGCGGCCATGGTTGTCGCTGTTGCCCAAAACGAGGTTAATCAGGTCGCGTCGCAGGTACTCGACGACGAGCCCCGGAATTTGCGCCGATTGCCCTGCAGCAAGCCAGAGCTCCGCTAGCGAATCGAGCACTGCGACATGATCCAGACGGGTGCCTGGGGTCGTCACGCCCATGACGGAATAGATTGACTCGACTGGGTGCCTGAGAACTTGCCCCGCTGTCGCATTTCGATCGAAGCGCCTCATCCACAGGCTGGGCTCCGGGCCTTCCTCTAGGCGCATGTCGTCTGTGTATACCGTTTCTATTCCGAGCTGATGCAGGGCTTTGTAGTAGCAGTACTCCGCTCGAAGAATGTCCCGATCTGTTGCCGTTTTGCGGTTGCGAGCAAATTTGATGAGCCAGTGGTTTTGCGCGTCTGCATCGTTAACCAGGCCATCCGTACTGAGTTGATCGTCGGAAACCTCCGTCAGTAGTAGCTTAGGCGCTTCACCATTTGCCCCTAGACCGTATGCGAGGACGCTTTCTGGCAGCTGCCACGGAGTACCCCATTCGATGATCTCTTCACGCCGATACGTCGGCTGTGGCAACCCTGGGTTTGGCTCAGAAGGTTTCACCCGAAGGTGGCCTATCGAGTGAGCTGCAAAATGTTGCAGTAGGAATGCGTCTGTTGACTGTATCTGCCGCGCTACCTGGTGCGACAGGTTGAGCAGCGTTCTGCGCGACGCTCCAGATGGAATCAGGTCGTGAAGGAACGCTGGGGCGCTTCTTTCAAAATGGACATCCCAGCCCAAGGGGAGGTTGGCGCTGACCGCCGCAGCAGGGTGCCTGGCATCGCTCGCGAACTCGATGAGGTATTCGGGCAGATAGTGAAAGCTGCATGGCCCCATCAATCCTCGCTGCGAGTCCAGCGTGATTTTCATGGCGTCATGCCAATCGCCGTTCAGATATGTCTGCAAGGTTAGGTGGCTCACCAGCTCTTCCTCGCGATTTGCTGAGTGCAGTTCATCGTTCGGATATGGCGCCAACGCAGACTCGTTGAGAATTGCTGCATTTGCTCCTCGGCCCCGGCTGCAAATTTTCCCTGTCGTGGGGCTAGACTATATCTGGATTTCAGATATTCTGGCGCAGTGGCTGAGCTAGTCAGCTCCTGATAACCTCCGCATCCATATTTCGTGGGATAGGCGGTTATTACGGGGGAAGCGAGAAATGGCTCCATTTCCCTTCGCCCGCTCCAGAACACCCTGCCAAGCCCCTGAAATGCCTAGCGTTTCGGGGGCTTTGCTTTTTCGGGGTCGGAAAGGTGTCGAAGCATCTGTCTGACTTTCGCCTTGGCGTAACCGTCTCTGCCGTTTCGTTCTGCGTGTCATTCAGCTACGCCTGGCGCGACGACGACTACGACCTGGGCTAGCGGGCTCACACCGTGGGCCAGGCCGAGCGGCCGCCGGATGATCACCGGGGTCTGGGTAACAGCGCTTCACTGCGCAGCGCCGCCAAGACGAGGCGCCCAGTCACGTGCTGCTTTACCTGCGCTACAGCATCGATCCCTGGCAGGTACCCTGCTCAAGCCCTGCGCCGATTCCTGCTGAGCGCGGTCCGTGCTTAAAGCAGCGACTTGCTCTGGCTGAGGATCATCTCGCAGACCTGCTTGGTGGCCTTGTCCTTCAGGTTGCTGCCGCTGAGGTTGAGCGTCTGTCCACCCGGGCTGTGCAGGATGCCCTTGGCGCCGTCGCTGTAGTCGCTGTCGGAGCCGGAGGACCCGCCGGGAACCTTCTTCAGCAGAGCGTTCTTCATCGAGGACACGCTGTCGCCGCTCAGGTAGTTGTTCTTCACGCAGAACTCGAGAATGCCGGCTGCGTTGCCGGCACTGCTGGAGCTGAGCGAGCCCAGCGGCAGGCTACCGGTCAGTCCGCTCAAGGCATTGGCGGCCTGGACGGGCAGGGGAACCAGGTGGCACAGGGTGGTGATCGCCAGCCCTCCGGCAAGGGCGAGTGGACGGGATATCTTCATGGGCTGGTTGCTCCTCGATAGCGACTGAGTAGGGGCCTGGATGCTCATGGACGCGCGGTGACGGCCCGGTTCAATCACCCAGCGGCGTGGATGCTGCAGGAGGCGCGTCGACCGATTCCTTGGCGGCCCGGCCGCGAATCAGTCGGTAGGTCAGTGCGCCGATGGCACCGCCGGCCAGCGGGGCGATCCAGAACAACCAGAGTTGCTGCAGTGCCCAGGGGCCGGCGAAGAGGGCGACGCCGAGGCTGCGCGCTGGGTTCACCGAAGTGTTGCTGACTGGGATGCTGATCAGGTGGATCAGGGTCAACGCCAGGCCGATGGCCAATGGGGCGAAGCCGGCAGGAGCGCTGGAATCGGTGGCACCCATGATGATGAAGAGGAACATGGCGGTCATCAGCACCTCGCAGAAGAACACCGAGGGCAGGCTGAACCCGCCGGGCGAGTGCTCGCCATAGCCGTTGGCGGCGAAGCCATTGGCTGGATCGAAGCCATCCACGCCGCTGGCGATCACATAGAGCGCTGCGCCGGCCAGCACACCGCCGATGACCTGCGCGATCACATAGGGAATCAGCTCGCGGACGGGAAAGCGGCCGCCTATGCAGAGCCCGAAGCTCACGGCTGGATTCAGGTGGCAGCCGGAGATGGGAGCGATGGCGAAGGCCATGGTCACCACCGTCAGGCCGAATGCCAGTGCCACGCCGAGCAGGCCGATGCCGACCTCGGGGAAGTGCGCGGCCAGTACGGCACTGCCACAACCGCCCAGGACCAGCCAGAAGGTTCCTATCAGTTCTGCACCGAGTTTTCCGAACATGTTGCCTCCGCTGCGAAGTAGCGATCTTCCTGAATGGACGGCTCGATACCCGCAGGTCGAGCCAGGGCTTCCAGAGGACGGCAGGCGAACCCGGCCACAGCGATGGTCACCGGCAGACAACGTGCTCAGCAACCCGTGGGCCAGGGCCTCTCCCGGGAGGAGTGCTTGAGCCTAGCAGTTGGTGCCGAGACCGCGAGGCGCGTGCCGCGTGCGCCGACGGAAAGCACAGCGGTCGTCCGCGGCAAGGCAAAATGATTCAGCCAAGGCCGCGTTACCGGCGTTGCGGTTGGATGGCTGCTGCCCGGCCGGCGTCGTGGCGGTCCCACCCTATAGTTGAAAAGGATGTCGCCCGGATCTCAGACGCCGCGAGGACCTGTTCGTCTGGCTACCTGCTGAAAGCCTCGCCATTTTGGTGGCTTTGCGCTTCTGGCAACGGCCGAGAGTCGCCCCTTGGTTTCCGTGGGAGCAGACGAATGAGCTGCGCCACTCATATCCGTCTTTATATAGACGGACGTACCAACTGCTGTTCGAAAGAGCCTCCTGCTGCTGGTTATACAAATTCTGCTGGGCTTTTGTTTTTTAGCTGTTGACAGCATTTTTAAAGGCTGTAATATACGCCACCTCGCTGCGGCGCTCCTGGAGTCCGCAACGACGCAAGTGATTGAGTAGAAAAGAAAATTTTCGAAAATAGCGCTTGACGGAACGAGAGGTTGCTGTAGAATGCGCGGCCTCGGTTGAGACGAAAGCCTTAACCAACTGCTCTTTAACAAGTTGAATCAAGCAATTCGTGTGGGTGCTTGTGAGTTAAGACTGGTGATCGCAAGATTATCAGCATCACAAGTAACACTCGTGAATTCGAGAGTTTTTTGCGATTGCTGAGCCAAGTTTAGGGTTTTCTCAAAACCCGATCAGTATT
>NZ_FNDS01000006.1:0-120046 GCF_900099785.1 Pseudomonas panipatensis
AGTACGGCATCAAGGCCGTGGACATCCTCGTCGAACTGGGCAAACGGCGCATGGTCGGCGGCCAGGAGGACATGATCGTCGACGTGGCGCTGGACCTGCTTGGCGCACGGCGCCCGTCCGCGCGCTGAGCGCCTGAATGCCCCGGCCAGTGGCTGGCCCGGGGCATCCCTGAAACCGGCCCGGTGCCTGCTGCCCGGTCCGGCCGCACTCGACGAACGCCCGTCGAGCGTCCTCCCCCCCGATGCTGATCGCCGCGTCCTCTCGACAGGTCATGCGGCAACTGTCCTGCGTTGCGCTCGGCGGTTGGGCCCATCGCCATTTCAGGAACCGTGATGCTGGCCAATCTATCGCTGAAGAACAAGCTGCTGCTGACCATACTTCCGCTGACGCTGATCATCTACCTGGTCACTGTTCTGCTCGTCTATCAATCCAGCAAGGCCTCCACCGAGGCGCTCGCCGAGGTCGCAGTGAAAGCGATCGTGCAGCAGCAGGCGGCCGAGATAGCCGGGTATTTCGAGGACGCGCTGCGTGCTGCGCGCATCACCTCGGACATGCTCGGCCACGAGACGCTGGACGGGCAGTTGCCGGACATGCGGATTGCCGATCAACTGCTCGAATCGCTGCTCCAGGTCAGTCCGCAGGTAAGCGCCGCCTGGTGGCTCCCGGCGCAGAGCGCTGACACTCAGGCGGTCTTCTGGCTGCGCAGCGGACAGGGTGCGCAGCCCGCGCCCGCGGCTCAGCGCGGGGCTTTGCTCGGTGCCCTGGGCGAGGGGCTGGCGGAGCGCGAGCGGGCTGAGCCGCCGCGCGCGCTGCCCGGCGGCGACTCGATGCGCTCGGTGATTCCGGTCGTGTTGCCGGTGCGCCAGAACGGGCGCCTGGTCGGCAACCTGGGGCTCGCGCTGGATGCCTCGCAGTTGCAGGCGCGGGTCGCGCAATTGCGTCCGCTGGGTGTCGGCCTGGCGGCGTTGACGGCCAACGACACGACCCTGGTCGCCCACCCGGACCCTCGGCGAGTGGGACGACACACTGCCGAAACCGAGGCCGATTTCCTCGGAACGAACCTGCAGGCCATGGTCGATACCGTGCGCAATGGCCGGTCACTGTCGAGCCGTTTTGTTTCGCCGGCCCTGGGGGAGGAAATCTTCCTGGTCGCGGTACCGGTGTCCATTGGCGTCACCGGCGAGCCCTGGTCGTTCGGTGTGGCGCTGCCCAGTGCGGCGCTGCTCGGGGGTGTCCATGCGTTGGCGCTGAAACTGTTGCTGCTGGGCAGCCTCGGCATGCTGCTGGCGGGAGGGCTGATCCTCTGGCTGGGGAGAGCGCTGGCGCGTCCGCTGGAGGCCATCGTTGGCGCGTTCCGGGCGCTGGCCTGCGGCGAAGCGGACCTCACTTCGCGGCTGCCGAGCCGCGGCCGCGATGAGCTCGCCACGCTGGCGGGCGAGTTCAACCGCTTTCTCGAGGCCATGGCCGAGCTGGTGGCGGAGATCAAGGGCACCGGGCAGACGCTGCAGCGGGCCGCCGAGGATTTGCAGGAGCAGAGCCAGGCCGCTGGCATCGGCGTGGATGCCCAGCGCGATGAAGTGGCTCTGGTGGCGGCGGCGATGCAGCAGATGGCCGCCACGGTGGAGGAGGTGGCGGACAATGCCGAACGGGCCGCTCAGGCGACCCGCGAGGGCGATCGCGTCGTGGCTCTCGGCCAGGCGTCTGTGGCCAGCCTTGGCGCAGCCATCGAAGCAGATGCGCAGAGGCTCCAGCAGATGAGTCTGCTCGCCGCGCAGCTGGATGACGCCAGCCAGGACATCGGTACCGTGGTCTCGGTGATTCAGGATATCGCTGAGCAAACCAACCTGCTGGCGCTGAATGCCGCCATCGAGTCGGCGCGGGCGGGAGAGCAGGGGCGTGGTTTCGCCGTGGTCGCCGACGAAGTCCGAGCGCTGGCGCGACGCACACACAGCTCGACGGTGGAGGTCTGCAAGAGCATCGCGCAGATTCAGGAACGTACCCGCACCGTGGTCGGCATGGTCGAGAAAAGCCGTTCCACGGCCCAGGCCAATGTCGGCGGAGCCCTCGAGGCCGCCGAGGCCCTGCGGCACATCACTGGAATAATCGGACAGGTGCGCGATATGAGTCAGCAGATCGCCACCGCCACCAGCCAACAGGCTGCCACCAGCGAGCAACTGTCGCGCGGCTTGACGACGATCGCCACGTCGGCCGAGGGCGTAGCCCAGGGCACCGCTCGGGTGCGCCGGCGCAGTGAGGATCTGCAGTCAATGTCGGGACGCCTGAACGCATTGGTGAGTCGCTTCCGCCTGTGACCGGTGGCGCTCGCTAGCGCTCCTGGCATGCGCCAGGCCGTGGATGGGGCGGCGATACCGGGCTCGGCAGCGCAAGCCTGATCGCCAGCCGGGCGGCCTGGCCCCGCGCGTTTCTCGGCGGTGCCCGAAGGGGGCATTGCGCGCCTGGACGGCGTGGCGCGCGGGCCGCCCTCGCGCTGACGTTGACCTGCAGCACTAATCGGCACAGAGGGGATAAGCCGTGCAGTGACGGGATAGTCCCGCCTTCGGGGTCCTCCCTAAAGTTGAGTCGCCCCGGTCGTCAGCCAAGGACGACCCCTGTGTGTGGACTCGACTCATAATGACAAAGCTACTCAGCCTCGACGAAACCCCACCTCCCCAGCTCCTTGCCCGGCCAGGGCTCGGCCGTCGCGCGGCGAACGCGACGATGGTGATTCTACCCTGGGCGATCATCGGCGGCCTGCTCTGGGCCGGATTGTTCATCAAGCCGAAGCCGGTCGGCGCCAGCGTTTCGCCGCCGGCCCTGGAACGCCGCGACCAGTTCTACGGGCTGGCGCAATTGCCGGGCGGGGCGATCCTTGCCGCCGGCTCCAACGGCAAGATCCTGGCCATCGCCGGCGACGGCGAGGTAGCGCGCCGGCAGACCCCCACGGACAAAACCCTGCAGGACATCGCTGCCTGGGATGCCAGTCACGCAGTGGCGGTGGGCAACGACGGGGTGATTCTGTTCAGCACCGACGCCGGCCAGCATTGGCGCAGCGCCAGCGGCGTGCCGCGTTCGCAAGTGGCGAACAAGCTCAACCGTGTGCGTGTCGCCGCCGGTGGTCTGGCGATTGCGGTCGGCGAAATGGGCGCCTTGTTGGCCAGCCACGATTTCGGTGCTTCCTGGCAACGCCTGCGTGACGAAGAAGACGTGGCCTGGAACGACGTCGCACTGCTGGGCGATGGGCGCATGGTGGTGGTCGGCGAGGTTGGCCGAATCCTGCTCAGTGACGACGCCGGGGGCCACTGGAAAGAGATTCCGCCGCCGGTGCCCGGCTCGCTTATGTCGGTGAGCTTCCGCGATGCCAGCAACGGCGTGGCCGTCGGCGTGGAGGGCAGCGTGTTGGTGACCCGCGACGGTGGGCGGCAGTGGCAGCCCGTCGAGCTGGGCGTGCGCGATCACCTGTTCAACGTGCTCTGGGATGCCGGCCGCAACCAGTGGTTCGCGGTCGGCGCGCTGGGCCGCTGGGTAAGCGGCAGCGAAGGCGCCAATGGCTTGTCCTGGCACAGCGGCACCCTCGATGCGCGCGACCTTTCCTGGCACACGGGGGCGCTGCTCAGCGGCCCATCGATCTGGCTTGCCGGCGACGGTATCGGTCGCTGGGACCAGCAGCGCTGGTCGCCACTGAAACCTTGAGCCTGCCCTGGTCCCCCACTGTAGAGACACCGACATGATCGAACGCATTGCTGCTTTCTGCATCCGCCGGCGCGCCTGGGTGGCCGGCATCCTGCTGGCGCTCACCGCCGTCCTCGGCTGGTTCGCGCTGCACATCGAAGTCCGCACGGTCTTCGAGGACATGCTGCCGTCGCGCCACGAATACGTGCGCACCCACGAGAAGTTCAAGGACACCTTTGGCGGTTCCAACCTGGTCACCATCATGTTCGAGGTGGAGCAGGGCGACGTGTTCCAGAAAAACGTGCTGGACAAGGTGCGCCAGGTCACCCTGGGACTGCGCGAAGTGTCCGCGGTCAACCAGTACCAGATCACCTCGCTGGCCTCGAAAAAGCTCAAGGAGGTGCGCGCATCCACCGACGGCATCGAGAGTCATCCGCTGATGTGGCCGGACGTGCCGGACAGCGCCGAGGGGATGGCCGCGCTCAAGCAGGCCGTACTGCGCAACCCGCTGGTGTATGGCCCTTATGTGTCCAAGGACCTGCAGGCGACCCTGGTCACCGTCGACTTCATCGACCAGCAGGTGGATTACGCCAAGGTCTTCGATCAGGTGCGCGGCCTGATCGCCAAGGTCGATGACGGCAGCGTGAAGATCCGCGTGGTCGGCGACCCTATCCTGTATGGCTGGGTCAGCCACCATGTCCCGGAAACCCTCAACCTGGTGCTCGCCGCGATCAGCGTGACCCTGGTGCTGCTGTTCATCCTGCTGCGCACCTGGCGCGGGGTGTTCCTGCCGCTGCTCGCCGGTGCGGTCAGCGCCATCTGGGCGCTGGGCATCTGTCGCCTGCTGGGGATCAACTTCGAGCCGCTGGTGATCGTGGTGGCGATGCTGATCACCTCGCGCGCCGTCTCCCACTCGGTGCAGATCGTCAACCGCTTCGACGACGAACTGGCATTGTTGCCGGCCGGCGCCGAGGTTTCGCGGCAGGCTGCGCGAGTGGCTCTGGCCGATCTGTTCCGTCCCGGCATGCTCGGCGTGGTGGCCGATGCCGCGTGCATGGCGGTGGTGGCCTTGAGCCCGATCCCGATGCTGCAGAAGCTCACCGTGCTGTCGGTGGTGTGGGTGTCGACGCTTACGGTCAGCGCGGTGATCCTCACCCCGGTGATGCTCTCCTGGATTCGCCGTCCGCACGGCAATGCGCATCCCTTCGACTGCCTGCCGGCGCTGCGCAAGGTGCTCGACCTGAGTGTCGCGGTGACCCTTTCGCGCGGCCGTTACCTGGTGCTCGGCATCAGCCTGCTGGTGGTACTGGGTGCCGGCCTGTATGCGCTCAACCTGAAGATCGGCGACGCCAATCCGGGGTCGCCGATCCTCTGGCCGCAGGCGCAGTACAACCTCGACTCGGCGGCGATCAACGCCCGTTTCGAGGGGGTCGACCGGATGTTCGTGGTGCTCGGCGACGATCGGCAGCCGGGCCTGATCAAGAGCAGCGAAGCGCTGCGCGCGATGAACCATTTCCAGCGCTTCATCGAGGCGCAACCGGAGATCGGCGGCTCGCTGTCCCTGGCCGATGCGCTGCCGCTGGTGAACAGCAGCTTGCGCGAAGGTAATCCACGCTACCTCGAATTGGGCAGCAGCGATGCGATCAACGGCAGCCTGGTGGCCATGCTGGACTCGGTTTCCGAACCCGGCGACATGGACCGTTTCACCGACACCAAGTACGCCAACGGCTCTGTGACCCTGATGTTCCGCGACCGCCAGGGCGAGACCATTCGCACCGCGGTGGCACGGATCAAGGAGTTCATCGCCGCCAACCCGCTGTCCGCCGGGCACTGGCAACTGGCCGGCGGGGTCATCGGGGTGATGGCGGCGGTCAACGAAATCATCCTCTCCAGCCAGATTGAGGCGATCGCCCTCGCGCTGCTGGTCCTGGCCGTGCTCTGCACCCTGGTCTATCGCTCGGCGGTGGCCGGCATGCTGTTCATGGTGCCGGTGATCATCTCGAACATGCTGACCTTCGCCTTCATGACATGGAAGGGCATCGGCATGAACATCAACACCGTGCCGGTGGCCGCCCTGGGTATCGGCCTGGGAGTCGACTACGCGTTCTACATCGCCGACCGCATCAAGGAAGAAATCGCCGCCGGCAGCAGCCCCGAGCATGCCGTGCGCCAGGCCCTGCATTCAGCGGGGATGGGGGTGATCGTCACCGCCGGCGTACTGATCACCAGCACCCTGCTGTGGTGGCTTTCATCGCTGCGTTTCCAGGCCGAGATGGGCCTGCTGATGGCCATCTGGCTGAGTGTCTCGGCGCTCTCCGCGCTCTTCGTGATGCCCGCTCTGATCTATGTGTTCCGCCCCCGATTCATCTTCGCCGCGCCGCCGCACAGTCACTTGGCGGAGGCGCCGAAATCCCCGTTTCAGTTGGCTTGAGACGATCCGCAAAACAAGAAAAACCGATGGCTTGCTACTGCCGTAACCCGCTGGGGAGATAACAGGTGAACCCGTACAAGAATCAATGCACCCACTCGCATCACTCGTTGCATCCGCTGGTCCTGGCCATGCTGCTGGCGCCGCTCGCGGCACCGGCGCTGGCCGACGACAGCCTCAAGGTCGATGGCTATCTGCGCGAGGAACTGTCCTGGAACGCGAAGAACTGGCAGGACACGCCCGGCTACAGCGATGAGGGCAAGTTGTCGATGGCGCGCAGCACCGCGCGCCTGAACCTCGACTGGCAGGCCGCCGAGAACGTTTCGGTGGTGACCAAGTTGCGCGCCACACGGGAGGTCAAGACCGACTTCCTCAAGCACCTGGAGGACATGGGGGCCAACAATTACCACTCCGGTGATCGCGGCGACATCATGGATCTCTATGACAAGCAGGAGATCCGCGAACTGTACGTCGACTTCCCGCTCGGCGAACGCACCCGCTTCCGTATCGGCAAGCAGCAGATCGCCTGGGGCGAGACCGACTTCTTCGCCGCCAACGACCTGGTGCATGGTTTCGACGATACCTGGCGCAGCTTCCTCGAACCGGCCAACGAGGAACTGCGCAAGACCAACAACATCGTCAAGATGAACGTCGACGTACCCGAGGCCAATGGTGGTATCGAGGTCTTCGTGCGTCCGGGCCTGGACAGCAAGAAGGACATCGGCACCGAGATCGACGTCTACGGCGGGCGCTGGTCGAGCCAGCCCTATGCAGGCGTCGACTTCCGCAACATCGACCCCTACAACTTCGAGAACCATGCCGGCGACTATCGCCACTGGACCGGCGGCTTGCGCTGGAGCGGGATGCTGGGCGACACCAACTATTCGCTGTCCTACCTGCGTACCTTCTACAACTCGCCGATCCTCAATGCCTCCAACAACCTGGCGCTGTTCGGCATGCCCAATGTGCCGTCCGGCGCGCAAACGGTGGGGACCGACCAGACCAAGGGACTGGCCGGCGAGATCATCTACCCGATCGTCAACATCTACGGATTCACCGCCAGCCGCTACTCGGACTGGGCCGACGCGGTATTCAGCACCGAGGCGGCGTACATCAAGGATGCGCCCTACCAGATCGAGCTGCCGGTGCCGACCTTGCTCAGCCAGAACATCGCCCCCGGCTTCGATGGCTACAAGACCAAGGACGTGGCCGCGCTGATGCTGCGCATGGACAAGAACATCGCCGCCACCCAGACCCTCCTGGGCACCGAGAAACCGATGTTCTTCTCCGTTCAGCTGTTCGACAAGTGGGTGCAGAACTACGACAAGAACGACGAGTTGCTCTACAGCGTCGGCTGGGGCGGCAAGGTCAAGGAACACTCGGTCCTGGCCACCACCATTTTCGATCTGAGTTACGACAACGGCCGCGTCCACCCGCAACTGGTGCTGGGCTCCGATCTGACCAACCAGGGCGGTTTCGCCGTGCCGTCGGTGACCTACGAGTTTTCCAGCAAGTGGCGTTGGAAAGTCGAGTACGACGCCTTCTGGGACAACGGCTGGCGCAATTCTGAAAAGTGCACCCCGGGCAAAGCCGCCAACTGCGACAGCACCACCTTGTTCGGTTACTTCCACGATCGTGATCAGGTTTACACCAGCCTGACCTACCTCTTCTGAGCCACATCGGAGAACCCGTCATGACCCTATCCCGCGTCTCCCTGCGTCAGTCCCTCGCCGTCGGCGCCCTCATCGCCGCGGCTGGCCTGCCGGGCCTGGCCGGCGCCGCCGAAGTGCCGGCCGGCACGGTGATTTCCGCCGCCAACATCGACCAGATCAAGAACGACACCTTCGAAGGCCACAGCATTGCCAGCCTGCTCACCGAAAAGATGGAGTGGCGCATCCGCAATAACGGCTGGAAGCTGCCGCTGGCCAAGTCCCAGGAGGTCGCCCTCGACCCGCGCTGGGTAAAAGCGTCCCAGGCCAACGCCGGCAAGACCAGCATCAACAAGCAAGCCTGCCGCGTGGATGGCTGGAGCGCCGGCGAGCCCTTCCCCAACGTCGACATGAAAGACCCGCAGGCCGCCGAGAAGCTGGTCTGGAACTGGAGCCTCGGGCAACTGGTGGGTGACGTCTCGAAGGTGGCTCAGTTCACCCAGGTGCTGATCGACGGCAAGAAAGGCATCCACGCCGAGCCGGTGGCCGAGTACAGCCGCTACAGCATGAAAGGGCGCCTGACCGGCGAGGTGGCGGTGGAAGGCGATGGCTCCGAGCGCGGCCGCCAGTTGCTCTACTTCAAGTCGCCCTCTGACATGAAGGGCCTGGGCACCTATACGCAGATGTATGACTCGGAAAAGGTCAATGACGTGTGGGCCTACATTCCCGCCGTGCGCCGGGTGCGTCGTCTGTCCGGCGGCGCCTGGATGGACCCGGTGGGCTCCTCCGACCAATTGCAGGACGACCTGGAAGTGTTCAATGCGCGGCCATGCTGGTACCCCGAGTACAAGATGGTCGGCAAGCGCTGGGTGCTCGCCGCGGCGCACAGCAAGACCGGGCTGTGGAATCCGGCGGGCAAGAGCTTCGCCGAGAAGTACCCGGTGCTGGACGACCAGCCGCCGTACTGGAACATGAACAACAACGTCTTCGAGCCGCGCGAGGTCTACGTGATCGAGGCGATCACCCCGTCCATGCACCCATACAGCAAGAAAGTGCTCTACATGGACGTGAAGTACCCGCGCTTCTACTACGCCGAAGCCTATGACCGCAAAGGCGAGTTCTGGAAGTTCATGGAATTCCATTCCTATTCCAACGTGGCTGACGGTGACGTCCGCACCACCGCCGCGGCAGTGATCGACTTCCAGCGCAACCACGCCACCGTTTCGCTGATCGATACCGCCACCTGGAAAACCAACTTCTCGGCCAAGGCCAGCGACTTCTCGCTGCAGACCCTGCAGGCCGCCGGCCGCTGATCGCGCGTGCTGGCCCGAGGCGCCCCCGGTGGCGCCTCGGCTGGCTCGGCGGGCCCGCTCATGCAGGCCCACGCAGCAGCCTCGGTCCTTCCATCACAACAACAATTGGCCTGCTGGCTCGCCCATGGCCGCCGGCAGCCGGAGGACAGCACTATGTCAACCATGAAAGCCGCGCGTCTGCACCAGATCGGAGGGCGCTTCCAGCTCGACGAAGTACCACGCCCGCAACCCGGCGCCCATGACGTACTGGTCAGGGTGGCGGCCAGCGGCATCATCCCCAACCTGAAGAACGTCACCACGCACTTCCCCGAGTGGTATCCGTTCCTGCCGCTGCCAGCGTTGCCGGCGATCTTCGGCCTGGATAGCGCCGGCACCGTGGAAGCGGTCGGTTCGGCGGTCACCGCGTTCAAGCCGGGCGACCGCGTCTACGTTAACCCCGGCGTCGGCTGCGGCGAGTGTCGTCACTGCAAGCAGGGCGAGACGCCGCGTTGCGAGGCCTACACGTTCCTCGGCTACTTCGGCTTCGGCAGCGGTTCGCAGGCAATCTTCCAGCGCTACCCGCATGCCGGCTACGGCCAGTTCATGGTCGCCCCGGCGAACAACCTGGTGCGCTTGCCGCAATCCCTGAGCTTCGCCCAGGCGACCCGCTTCGGTTATCTCGGCACCGCCTACTCGGCGATCCGCAAGGCCGCGCTGCGTCCGTCGCAGAGCATCCTGATCCTCGGCGCCAGCGGTACCCTCGGGGTTGGCGCCACCTTGCTGGCGCTAGCCTTCGGCGCCGCCAAGGTGGTGGTCGCGGCGCGCGACATGGCGGCCCTGGCGCGCCTCAAGGCGCTGGCGCCGGAGCGTGTCGAGTGTGTGCGGATCGGCGCGCGGGCGATCCATGAACAGGTACTGGAAATCGTTCCCGGCGGTGTCGACGCGATGCTCGATACCTTGGGCGCGAAGGCGCCGGCGGAACTCTCGGTTGACGCCATGCGCGCGGTGGGCCGGGGCGGGCGCATCGTGCAGATCGGCGGTGTCGCCGGGCCCATTCCGATCGACCCGCATCCCTTCATGTGCGCGCAGTTGCAGTACATCGGCTCACTCTGGTTCACCACCGCCGAGGGCGACGAGATGGCCGGCATGGTTGCCTCGGGCATCCTCGATCTGTCGCCCCTGGAGGAGCGTGCCTATCCGCTGGAGCAGCTCAACCAGGCGCTGGACGATATCCAGAGCCAGGCCAGTGGTTTCTGCAACTTCCACATTCTGCACGCCTGAACCCGACCCGCGTCCGGGTGCATCGGCGCATGCGCCCGGCCCAGCCAAAGGATGAGCCGAACATGAATGCACGTCGAATCGTCACCGGCCACGACAGCAGTGGCCGCTCCCAGGTGGTCAGCGCCGGGCCGCTTCCCGGAGGCGAAGGCTTCCGGCACTCGCCGGGTTTTGCCGCCGCGCTGATCTGGCGCACCGACCCCCGTCCGCTACTCGCCGCGCAGCCGGCCGATCCCACTCAGGCGGTGCACTCGGTGCTACCCGCTGTCGGTGGCACCAGCGCGATGCTGGTGACCTTCCCGCCGCAGGGTCAGCCACTGCCCGTGGATTTCGATCCGCAGGCCGCCGCGGCCGAACTCTGCGAACGCCTGCCAGGTCTGGGCGAGCGTTTCGAGGCTGAGCATCCGGGCTTCCATCGCACCGACAGCATCGACTATGGCGTGCTGCTCGATGGCGAGATATCGCTGCAACTCGACGAGGGCGACAGCACCTTGCTGCGCCCGGGCGATGTGGTGGTGCAGGTGGGTACTCGTCATGCCTGGCGTAACACCGGTAACACCCCGGCGCGAATGCTTTTCGTAATGGTCGGTGCAACGCGCTAGCGCGCGCGAAGTCAAGCGCTGCTGGCCCTTCGCGAGGGCGTCGCGCCGCGCGCGGACGACAGCGCGCGAGGCGCATTCCAGAGCCATGGATGGCGAGCGCGGGACAGTGGCGCGCGAGCCTTGCTCCCGCTGGTCGGCGGCGGCTCGCGAAAGTTACCGCCGCGGCATTGCGGGGCATGCTTCTTGCCTCGCTCCCCGGTGGTACCTGGCCGGCCCACCGGCCAGGTACGGCAAGTCCCGTGGTTTCCATGCTTTGCACGAGTAGAGAAGGGCCGTGCGCGGTGAAGGCCGCCCACCCATGGATCGGCGCTGCACAGTGACAGTGCTCAGCGACTGATCCGCCGGTGGTCATGCGTAGGCATGGGTCGCGACTGTGCTCGCAAATACCAACAAAAAGGGGTTTGGCGCTCCCGCTCGCCGAACCGAAATTGCGCTCCGCATAACCGTGTCAGTCTGTCCGCTTGCGTGCCCAGGCGGGGGAGGTTGCTCCATGGAAAGCCTGTATTTCTCTCCGGCGGTTCCGCCGGACGTGGTCTTATCGCGCTTCGAGGTATGCCGTACCCGAGACCTCGACGAAGCGCGTCACTGGGGCGAGCGCATTTTCTGCGCCAACCGCTTGCGCAGCCTGGATGCCAAGGGCTCGGTCAACACCCGCATCTACTACCGGCGCCTCGGCGGCATCGGCATCGGCCGCATGAGCTACGGCGGCGATATCAGTATCGACCCGGGCCAGCTGGAGACTTTCAGCCTGATCCAGATGCCGATCCGTGGGCAGGAGCGCATCGATTTCGGCGAGCAGCGCGTCCTCTCCGATCCGACGGTGGCCTCGATCCTCAACGCCCATGTGCCCTTCGTGATCAACCACAGCAACAGCACCGAAAAGTTGATCATCCGTCTCGACAACAACGTACTCGAACGCCATTGCCAGCAGCATCTGGGACGTAGCCTGCGCAAGGACATCGAATTCCAGGCCGCGATGCCGCTCGATACCCCGCAGGGCCGGCGCTGGATGCGCATGGTCGGTTGGCTCTACGACAGCCTCTCGGCTGATGAGGGCGAACTGCCGCCCATCCTCGCCAGCCAGTTCGAGCACACCCTGGTGAGCATGCTGCTGGCCTGCCAGCCGAACAATTACAGCGCCGAGCTGATGGCTGACGAGGGGCCATCGATCGCCCCATCGTTCGTCAAGCGCGTAGAGCGCTACATCGAGGAGCACGCCCACGAGCCGATCTCCATCGTCGACATGGCGGAGTATGCCGGCGTCAGTAGCCGCTCGTTGTTCACCGGCTTCCGACGTTTCCGCAACACCTCGCCGATGCTCTATCTGAAGGAGGTGCGCCTGCGCAACGTGCATGAGGAGCTGCAACGGCAGAGCCCGGGCGGCAGCACGGTGACCGCCGTGGCGTTTCGCTGGGGCTTCAGCCACCTGGGGCATTTCACCACCGACTACAAACGCCGCTTCGGCGAGAGCCCTTCCGAAACCTTGGCACGCTGAGCGGCGCGGACAGGGAAGTCCAGCCCCCGCATTTTCTGCGCTGGAGGGATAAGCCCCTCAGTCATTGGAGCGTCAGCCAGAGCGTTGCTTCCTAGGATGACCTGCAAGCGCACCGCATGAAGTGGCGCCTGTCCAGTCAGCCTATCGGGAGTTCCCCCATGTCCGACCAACCCATCATTCGCCGTCGCAAGGTCACCACGGGCATCAGCGATGCCCGCGCCAACAACGCCAAGACCCAGAGCCAGTACCAGCCCTACAAGGATGCCGCCTGGGGCTTCATCAACCACTGGTACCCGGCGCTGTTCAGCAACGAGCTGGCCGAGGACCAGGTAGAGGGCATCCAGATCTGCGGCGTGCCGATCGTCCTGCGCCGGGTCAACGGTCAGGTCTACGCCCTCAAGGACCAATGCCTGCATCGCGGCGTGCGCCTTTCGGAAAAACCCACCTGCTTCAACAAGAGCACCATCTCCTGTTGGTACCACGGCTTCACCTTCGACCTGGAGAGCGGCAAGCTGGTGACCATCGTCGCCAACCCGGACGACAAGTTGATCGGCACGACCGGCATCACCACCTACCCGGTGCACGAGGTCAACGGGATGATCTTCGTCTTCGTCCGCGAGGATGACTTCCCCGATGAGGACGTCCCGCCGCTGGCGCATGACCTGCCGTTCCGTTTCCCCGAGCGCAGCGAACAGTTCCCGCACCCGCTGTGGCCGGCTTCGCCGAGCGTGCTCGACGACAACGCGGTAGTGCTGGGCATGCACCGCACCGGCTTCGGCAACTGGCGCATCGCTTGCGAGAACGGTTTCGATAACGCGCACATCCTGGTGCACAAGGACAACACCATCGTCCATGCCATGGACTGGGTGTTGCCGTTGGGCCTGCTGCCGGTCGGCGATGACTGCATCGACGTGGTGGAGGACGAGAACGGTCCCAAGGGCCTGATGCAATGGCTGTTCACCGACAAGTGGGCGCCGATCCTGGAGAACAAGGAACTCGGCTTGAAGGTGGACGGCCTCAATGGTCGCCACTACCGCACCTCGGTGGTTCTGCCGGGGGTGCTGATGGTGGAGAACTGGCCGGGCGAGCACATGACCCAGTACGAGTGGTATGTGCCGATCACCGACGACACCCATGAGTATTGGGAAATCATCGTGCGCGTCTGCGACACCCCGGAAGAGCGGCAGAAGCATCAGTACCGCTACGACCATGTGTACAAGCCGCTGTGCCTGCACGGCTTCAACGACTGCGACATCTACGCCCGCGAAGCCATGCAGAACTTCTACATCGACGGCACCGGCTGGGACGACGAGCAACTGGTGGCGACCGACGTCTCGCCAATCACCTGGCGCAAGCTGGCATCGCGCTGGAACCGCGGCATCGCCAAGCCGGGGCGTGGCGTGGCCGGTTCGGTCAAGGACAGCAGCCTGATCTTCAAGGACACCGCCGATGGCCGGCGTCCGGGCTACCGGGTCAAACAGATCGAAGACTGACCGTTCGCCCAGCCCGGCGCGCCATGACGCGCGCCGGGCCGTTTCGCCAGGGAATCCCCTATGTCTCAGATACCCAGTTCCAACAGCCGTTTCGTCACGGTGGATGGCGTGCGGCTGCATTACCGCGAGGTCGACGGCCCGGACGAGTGCCTGCCGGTGATCTTCACCCATGGCGGCGGCCCCGGCAGTACCGGCTGGAGCAACTTCCGCCAGAGCGCCGCGGCCTTCTCGCGCGCGCATCGCTGCTATTTTCTCGACTTCCCCCAGTTCGGCCTGTCCGACATGGTGCCGGTGGAGGGCCCCGTCTTCACCTGGCATGCGCGCAAGCTACTGGGCTTCATGGACGCGCTGGGCATCCGTCGGGCGCACCTGGTCAACCAGTCGTTCGGCGGCTGCGTGGCGATCCGCTTCGCCGCCGAGCACGCCGATCGCGTCGGGCGCCTGTTGCTGATCGGTTCGCAGCCGCTGGAGCGCGGCGTCATGCAACCCTTGCCGTTGTTCAGCAAGCACGCCGCCAGTCTGCTCGCCGACTACTACCTGAACGATGGCGGACCGAGCCTGGAGAAGATGCGCCGGCTGATCCAGCGCTATGAGCTGCACGATGACCTGCGCATCGACGACGAAGCCCTGCGGCTGCGCTTCCAGGCCAGCGACAACCTCGGCTTCATCGATCTGCTGCGTACTCCCGGCGCCTTCGGCCAGTGGGAAAACCTGCTGCCGCTGTTCCCCCGGGTGGGCGTACCGACCTTGATCCTCTGGGGACTGCACGACTGGTTCGGTGGCGTCGACGTGCCCATGCTGATGCTCAACCAGTTCACCGATGCTCGCTTGTATGTCATGGGCAATGCCGCGCACCACCCGCAGAGCGAATGCCCGGACGAGTTCAACGCCGTTGCCTTGACCTTCATCGGGAGCCAGCCATGAACGAGCTGCATTATCTGGAACTGCACGAACTCTCGCTGCTGATCCGCAGTGGCAAGCTGTCTCCGGTGGAGGTTACCGAAGCCCAGCTGGCGCGCATCGAAGCCCTCGACGGACGCCTGCACAGCTATGCCCAGGTCACTGCCGAGCGGGCTCTGGAGCAGGCGCGCGAGGCCGAGCGCGAACTGGCCCGCGGGCACTGCCGCAGCCCGCTGCATGGCATTCCGCTGGCCTTCAAGGACCTGCTCCACACCGCGGGCGTGGTCACCGCCGCCGGCATGCCATTGCGGCGTGATTTCATTCCCCGCGAGGACGCTACCGTGGTCGCGCGTTTGCGCGAAGCCGGCAGCGTGATGCTCGGCAAGCTGCAGATGACCGAGGGCGCTTTCGCCATCCACCACCCGGATATCGTCGCGCCTAACAATCCCTGGCATGCCGGCCACTGGGCCGGCGCTTCCTCCAGCGGTTGCGGCGTGGCCACCGCCGCGGGGCTCTGCTACGCCTCGCTGGGCAGCGACACCGGCGGCTCGATCCGCTTTCCCTGCGCGGCCAACGGCCTGACCGGCTTGAAGCCGACCTGGGGGCGGGTCAGCCGCCACGGCAGCTTCGAACTGGCGGCCAGCCTCGACCATATCGGGCCGATCACCCGCAGCGCGCGGGATGCCCTGTTCCTGCTGTCGAGCATTGCCGGCCATGACCCGGCCGATCCCACCTCGCTGCCCAGCGTGTGCCTGCAAGTCGACTCCCTGGAGGGGTCGTTCCAGGGGCTGCGCGTGGGCGTCGACGAGCAGTGGATCAGCGATGGCGTCGATCCACTGATTCAGCAGGCGCTCAGCCAGGTGCTCGGCATCATCCAGGCCGGTGGCGGCAAGTTGCACCGCGTACGCATGCCGGACACCCGCGCGGTCAGCGCCAACTGGGAGAGCCATTGCGGCGTGCAGACCGCGCTGGCCCACGCGTCTACCTATCCTCGCCGCGCCGCCGAGTACGGCCCGGCGCTGAGTCGGTTGATCGACGGTGGCCGTGCGCTCAGCGGCATGGACTACCAGCGCATCCTGCTCGACGGACAACGTTTCCATGGCGAGCTGGAGGCCTTGCTCAAGGACATCGACCTGCTGCTGGCGCCAGTCCAGCCCTATGCCGCGCCCAGCCATGAGCAACTCGCCAACTTGGCCCAGGACCCGGAGGCCAACCGGCGGCTGATCCAGTTCACCGCGCCGTTCAACGTCAGCGGCCATCCGTGCCTGAGCTTGCCTTGCGGCTTCACCGCCGAAGGCCTGCCGATCGGCTGCCAGTTCATCGCCGGCAAAGGCGCCGAAGCCTTGCTCTGCCGTGCCGGCATGGCGCTGCAAAGCGTGACCGACTGGCACAAGGTGCGCCCCACCGGTTTCTGATCGCTCCTGCGGGTTTTTGGCCTCGGCATATAGCCGGGGCTTTTTTTTGCTGCGCGGCGGCGCTGCGCAGCGCTGTTGCGCTAACGCAGGGCAGGGGCGCGTGCGCTCCGCGCAGAGCGAAGGGGAGGCGCCTCGGCAACCGGGCAACAACGCTGATCCAGCGCAGGATCTTGCGCTGACGGGATAACCACGTACCCCAAGGGAGCGCCTGGCGCCATGGGGCTTCCTAAGATCGGCCCATAGCGTCGCCCTCGACACAACGCAGGAGCGACGCCTCGAAATCCACCCGCCACGCTCGCTGGCACCCGATGCCGTTATGGAGCCGACCCGCATGCAAGACCCACTGCACACAGTCACCCTGAACTTCTCCGATGGCGTCAGCCGCAGCTTCAGCGTCGGCGCCGAGAGCAGCATCCTCGACGCCGCGCTGCAGGCCGAGATTCCGCTGTTGTACCAGTGCCGTTCCGGTAGCTGCTCCAGTTGCATCGCGCAGTTGGCCGAAGGCGAGGCGCACACCCGCGCGGGGGCCAGCTCGACCCTGCTGGCCAATGAGTACGCCGCCGGCCAGCGCCTGCTGTGCCTGTGCCAGGCTCGCTCGGACTGCACCTTCGATCTGGACTATGGCAGCGAGGTCGGCTCCCGCGTGGTGAGCGAAGTCCACGCCTTCGTTGACAAGGTGGAGCGCATCGCCAGCAACGTGGTGCGCCTGACCCTGGAGCTGGCCGACGGTGACTGGCTGGAGTTCCGCCCCGGGCAGTTCGTCCAGGTGCAGGTGCCGGGCTTCGGTGTGCTGCGCAGCTACTCGCCCGCGAGCACCGTGGCCAGCCTGCCGAAGTTGCAATTGCTGGTGCGCCTGTTGCCGGGCGGAGCCATGTCCGGCTTCCTTCAGGAGAAGGCCCAGGTCGAGGACGTGCTGACCCTCAGCGGCCCCTTCGGCGCCTTCTTCCTGCGCGAGGAGCACAAGCGCGCGCCGCATATCTTCGTCGCTGGCGGTACCGGCCTGGCGCCGATCCTGTCGATGATCGACAGCCTGCGCCAGGGCAGCGGACGCAAGCCGCCGATGCTCCTCAGCTTCGGTTGCGCCACGCCCGATGCGCTGTTCTGCCTCGATGACATCGAACTGCGTCGGCAGTGGCTGCCGACCTTGGAGACGCGCATCTGCGTCGACCGCGAAGCCACTGGCGAGCTGCACCAGGGGAGTCCTGTCAGCGCCCTGCGCGAAGGCGATGTGCGCGGTCCCGACACGGTCGCCTACCTGTGCGGCCCGCAACCGATGATCGATGCCGCCAGCGCACGGCTGATCGAGCTGGGCGTCGCTCCAGCCAACATCTTCAGCGAACAGTTCGTCGCCAGCCATTGAGGAGTCTGCCCATGCAACCGACCACGCCCGTGCCTTTCTCCGCCGAGCAGATGAAGTGGTACGAACAGGCCTGCGCCCGCATCGATCCCAAGCGCTTGCAGGACCTGCTGTTCGCCCTGACCGATATACACAGCCCGACCGGTTTCGCGCGGGCGGCCAGCGAATTCATGGTCCAGCACATGAACAGGATCGGCATGACCGCGCGCTACCAGCCGATGAGCTTCACCAGCGGCAATGCCCTCGGCGAACTGCGCGGTAGCGGGGGCGGCGCCAGCGTGCTGCTGTACGCGCCGATCGATACTCACCTGGAGTGCAGCGAGGCGGAGAAGATTCTCACCGGGGAAGGCGCTGAAGCCGATCTGCAGCCCCATGCGCAGAGGCTCGACGACTGGGTGTTCGGCCTGGGCGCTTCCAACCCCAAGGGCATGATCGCCACCCTGACCGAGGTCGCCACCGCGCTGATCGAGGCCGAGGTGCCGCTGATCGGCGACCTGATGCTGGGCATGGCCGATGGCGGCATGCCGGTGGATATCGCCGCGCGCGGCCACGCCGGGATGTCCAACGGCGTGGCGCATCTGCTCAACCGTGGCGGCTACCCCGACTTCGCCATCGTCATGAAGCCCTGGAACTGGGTCTACCACGAAGAGCCGGGCATGGGCTGGTTCAAGCTGCGCGTGCACGGCACCCTCGGCTACGCCGGCGTGCCGCGCGGCACGCCCGGCTTCCGCAGCTCGGTAGTGCCGGCGGCAACGGTGATCCAAGAGCTGGAGCAGTGGATCATCGACTACGCCGAGCGCAACACCTCCGGCGTGATCTGTCCGCACGGTTGGATCGCCGGTGTGCGTGGCGGGGACCCTGAGCGCCCGGCCTTTCCCTCGGCGGTGACGGAGATCTTCTTCGACGTACGGGTCAATCCGCGCACCAGCCCGGCCGAGGTCAAGGCGCAATTCGCCAACTTCGTCCGCGCGTTGCAGGCGCAACGGCCGGAGTTGGATCTGGACTGGGAAATGTATGGCTCGGTGCCCGGCGGCACGACCGATCCGCAGAACTGGATCATCCAGTCGTGCAAGCGCGGCTGGGAGCATCTTGAGCGCCGTCCCCACGGCACGCCCGATCTGCTGGGCGGGCAGACCGACGGCGCGGCGCTGCGCCGCCTGGGCGTCCCCACCGCGCGCATCGGCTGGCCGTGGCCGGCCACTGGCGCGCCGTTGCCGGTGGCCGAGGGGTTGGGCGGAATGGGCGCGACCTATATCCCGGACCTGATCCCTTGCGCGCAGAAAATCCTCTACGCGCTGATCGACACCCTGACCCGTCCACGCCACGAAATGGGCTTGTGAGAAGAGGCAATGGTCATGCGCAAACGCATCAAGATGATTTTCCCCGTGCCGATGAGCGAGGCCACGCGGCCGCTGGTGGAGTCGCAGCTGCCCGCGTCGCTGGTGCGCGCCGATATCGACGTCAGCTTCGTCGGCGCCGGCCAGGTGATGAGCTTGGCCGACAGCTATTACGACATGGCGATCATGGAGGCGGCGGTCATCCAGGCTGGGGTCAAGGCGGAGGAGGAGGGCTACGACGCGCTATGCATCAATACCGTGAGCGATTCCGGCCTGGCGGCCCTGCGCTCGCGCCTGTCGATTCCGGTGCTCGCCCCGGGCATCGCCGCCTTCCATACGGCCTGCATGCTGGGCCACAGGTTCAGCATTCTGACCATGTGGCCGCGCTGGTATCCGCTGTACCGCAAGACCCTCAAGGAGTACGGCCTGGAGTCCCGCCTGGCGTCGATCCGCTCGATCGACGTGCGGCCGGATACCGAGGCACTGCTGCAGGGCAAGGAGGAGGTGGTCTTCGCCAAGCTGCTGGAGGCCGGTCGGCGCGCCATCGAAGAAGACGGCGCCGATGTGCTGGTACTTGGCTCCACCACCATGCACCAGTCCCACGCCTATCTGGCCGAGCACCTGCCGGTGCCGGTGCTCAACCCTGGGCTGATCGCCTACAAGCAGTGCGAGCTGCTGCTCGATCTCGGCCTGGCCCACAGCAAGCTCGCCTACCCCGATCCCGAACTCATCAAGGACGCGGCGTTCAGCCGCTGACCCGTTCGCCCAGGAGCCCTGGCATGAAAATCTTGGATTCCGTGGTCGGTCACGTACTCTCCGACCTGACCATCGCCGAAGCCACCGCCGCTTTCCGCGATGGCGTGCTGAGCAGCACCGAACTGGTCGCCGCTTGCCTGGAACGTGCCGACGACGGCAAGGAACTGAATATCTACGTCACCCTGGACGGCGAAGGCGCCCTGGCTGCCGCCAGGGCGGCGGACGAAGCCCGTCTGGCCGGCATGCCGCAGAAACCGCTGAGCGGTATCCCCGTGGTGATCAAGGACAATATCCACGCCGCGGGCCTGCCCTGTACCGCCGGCTCGCCGGCCTTCGCCACCTTCGTGCCGACGAGCGATGCTCCCAGCGTGCAACGGCTGCGCGATGCCGGGGCCATCATTCTCGGCAAGACCAACATGCATGAACTGGCCTTCGGCGCCACCGGCTACAACGCTGCGTTCAATACCGGCAGCCGCACCGGCGTGCGCAACCCCTACGATAGCGAGCGAATCGCCGGTGGCTCATCCTCCGGCAGCGCTGCCGCGCTGGGCGCGCGCATGGCCCTGGCGGCGCTGGGCACCGATACCGGCGGCTCGATGCGCATTCCCTGTGCGCTGAATGGCTGCGCGTCCCTGCGTCCGAGCGCTGGCCGTTACAGCGCTCAGGGGGTCATCCCGATCGCGCGCAGTCGCGACACCGTCGGGCCGATGGCCCTGTGCATGGCCGACGTGGCTCTGCTCGATGCGCTGATCACCGGGGAATACGCCCTGCCGCCGATCACCCTGGCCGAGCTGCGCCTGGGCATCCCCAATGAGCTATGGGGCAACCTCGACGACGACACCCGCGAACAGGCCGAGGCAGCCCTGGACAAGCTGCGTGCCCACGGCGTGAGTCTGGTCCGGATCGACAACGCAGGCCTGCTGGAATTGAACGAGCCGGTCGGTTTCCCGGTGGTGATCCATGAGGCCTATGACTGCATGGTCGGCTACCTGCGCGAGCAGGGGCACGCGATGACCATCGAGGAGGTCGGCGCAAGGATCAGCAGCCCCGATGTGCGGGCCATCTACGAGGAGTGGGTGCTGCCGCGCAAGATGCCGAGCGCCACCGGCCCGGTCGATGTCGCCCCCCTCTACGAGGCCGCGCAGAACGCTGGCCGCGAGGCCCTGCGCGAGCGCTATCAGGATCTCTTCGAGCTGCACGGCCTGGACGCCTTGCTCTTTCCCACCACTCCGGTGGTCGCGCCGTTGGCCAACGATGAGGTCAACCTGCCGAGCAACTTCCAGGCCCTGATCCAGAACACCGAACCGGCCGCCAGTGCCGGCCTGCCGTGCATTCAACTGCCGGTCGGCCTGGGTAGCCGCAGTGGTTTGCCGGTGGGGATGGAACTCGACGCGCCAGGCGGCAGCGATCGGCGTCTGCTGGCCATCGGTGTGGCGCTGGAAAGCATCTTCGGGCGCATCCCGCGCGCTTAGTGGCACTGCCAATCCCATTGGCCGAAACAGGGGGACGTATGAGTCAGGACAACGAGCTTCGAGACAGGGTCATCATCGTGACGGGAGGTGCCAGTGGTATGGGCCGTGACACCTGCCTGGCGCTGGCCAGGGCCGGTGCCAGGGTGGTGCTGGGCAACCGCACCGCGTCAGCCGGACAGGCGCTGGCCGAGGACATAGTCGCGGCCGGCGGCCAGGCGCTGTTCCGCAGCACCGATGTGTCTCGCGCCGAAGACTGCGAAGCACTGGTCCAGCTGGCCATGAACCACTATGGGCGGGTGGATGGGGCGTTCAACAACGCCGGTCTGCAGCGCGAATTCAACGACCTTCACGAAACCCCCGTAGAGGACCTCTCCGAGGTCATCGACATCAACCTCAAGGGCGTCCTCTACATGATGAAGTACGAAGCCGCAGCCATGCTGCGAAGCGGCGGAGGGGCCATCGTCAACAACGCATCGATCTTCGCTCTCAAGGCCATGCCCAAGACCGCCTATTACGTCGCCGCCAAGCACGGCATCGTCGGCGCCACTCGTGCGGCGGCGCTGGATTACGCCACCCGCGGCATCCGTATCAACGCGGTGTGCCCCGGTCCGATCAAGACCCCCAGTTTCGACCGCGTGACCAATGGCGACGAGCACCTGTACGACGACGGTGTGCCCATGCAGCGCATCGGCCGTCCCGCTGAAGTGACCGCGGCCGTGCTCTGGCTGCTGTCGACCCAATCGTCTTATGTCACCGGCGCCACCCTCTCGGTGGACGGCGGCATGTCGGCCGAGTGAGAGCCGCCCGCCGGCCCCGGCCAGAGGAGAACCCGCAATGATCAACGCTCTGAGTTACGTCGTCGTCGATACCCCCCACCTGGCGCAGTGGATGGACCAGGCCCGTCATCTCGTCGGCCTGCACGTGGAGGTGGTGGAGCCCGATGTGTGCGTGCGCCTGCGCGCCGACGAAAAGGTCCAGCGCCTGCTGCTGACCGCCTGCAGCGGCGAGCCCTCGATGGGCATGGGCTTCGAGGTAGCGGACGCTGCCGCACTGCAACAGGCGGGCCGCGCCCTCGAGGCCGCGGGCTATCCCACCACGCCCGGCACCAGCGAAGAACTGCGACTGCGCGGCGTAGCCGGCATGCTGCACTTCCGGGACCCGGACGGCGTGCGCCTGGAGATCGCCTATGGCCTGGCCGACGCCGACAGCCCGTTCCAGCCGGGGCGGCCGCTGGGAGGCTTCCGTACCGGCGACATGGGCATCGGCCACGTGGCCTTGATCACCGAGCACTTCGATGAACTCAGCCGGTTGTACCGGGAGGTGCTTGGCTTCCGCGTCAGCGACCACACCCAGGCGCCGTTCCGCGTCGAATTCCTGCACGTCAACCCACGCCATCACAGCATCGGCCTGGCCCACACCGGCGGGCCGGCGAAGATCTATCACCTGATGCTCGAATACAACGACTTCGACGACCTCGGTCGCGCCTACGACATGGCCTTGACCGACCCCGACAGCATCGGCGTCACCCTCGGGCGCCACATCAACGACCACGTCACGTCGTTCTACCTGAAGAACCCGGACGGCTGGATGTACGAGCTGGGTTGGGCCAGCCGCACCATCGGCCCGGACTGGCAGGTCGAAGAGCTGCAGGGCATGAGCCTGTGGGGACACGACCGTACCTGGTTGCCGCCGGCCAAGCGCGAGGAGGCTCGTCAGATCCTCAAGCGCCTTTCCGACCAGGGCATGCGCGCGCCCGTCATCACCACCACCCAAACCACAAAGGTCAAACAATGACTGCCGCAAACCCGTCTGCCTCACCGGAGATAGCCAACCGCCTGGCGGTTGGCGAATGCACCTTCAACTACCACGACAGAGGGCAGGGCGAGGTCATCCTGCTGATCCATGGTTCCGGTCCCGGCGTGACCGCCTGGGCCAACTGGCGCGGCGTGATCCCGACCCTCGCCCAGCGCGCGCGGGTCATCGCCCCGGACATGCTCGGCTTTGGCTACACCCGCTGCCCATCGCAGTGGAAGCTCGACCCGGCCACCTGGGTCCAGTCGCTCATCGGTCTGCTCGATGCGTTGCACATCGACCAGGTCGCGATCGTCGGCAACTCCTTCGGTGGCGCCATCGCTCTGGCCTTCGCCGCTGCCCACCCGCAACGGGTCAGCCGTCTGGTGCTGATGGGCGCAGCCGGTCTGTCGTTCCCGCTGACCGAGGGCCTGGACAAGGTCTGGGGCTACCAACCCTCGCTGCCGGCCATGCGCGAACTGATGGAGGTCTTCGCCTATGACCACAGCCTGATCAACGATGACCTGGTGCGCATGCGCTACGAAGCCAGCGTGCGTGACGACGTGCAGAGCCGTTTCGCTCAGTTATTCCCGGCGCCGCGCCAGCAGGGCGTGGAAATGCTCGCCTTGGCGGAGGGAGCGTTGTCCGCGCTAGCGCACCCGACCCTGCTGATCCACGGTCGCGACGACCGGGTCATTCCTCTGGCGCTCTCCGAACGCATGCTGCGCCTGATCCCCAATTCTCAGTTGCACGTATTCGGTGGCTGCGGCCACTGGGTACAAATCGAAAAAGCCCAGGCTTTCACCCGTCTGCTGGTCGACTTCCTGATCGACGAGCCGGCCACTGCAGGAGCACAAGCATGAATCGCGAAACCATCCGGGGCCGCTGGGCCATCCTCTCCTGGGAACAGGTCTACGACGATGGCCGGGTTGTGTACCCCATGGGCACCGCCTTGGAGGGCTTTATCGAATACAGCGATTTCGGCATGTTCTGCGTCATCGCCAAGGCCGATCGCGAACCCTTCGTCAGCGGTGGACAGTGGTCGGCGAGTGATGCTGAGAAAGCCGCCGCCTACGGCAGTTACCTGACCTATGCGGGCGCTTTCGACGTGCAGGGCGATACCGTATTACACCATGTTCGCCACAGTCTCTTTCCGAACTGGGAAGGCGGGACGCAACGACGCATTGCGCATCTGGACGGCGGGGTGCTGGCCCTTACCGCGCGCCTGGAGGAGGGCTCCAGCGAAGCACGCACCGCGACGTTGCGTTGGCGACGTGCTGAATAGATTTCTCAAGGTGGCCCATCGCTGAGCGACAGGCCGAACGGGTCGTCACCCCCGGCCTCGCCAGCAACCACGTTCCACGGCGTCGCCGGAAACTCGCCTGGCAGGGCTGCGCTTCAGCGCCGGCAGGAGGGTATGCAAGCGCAGTTACCCGGCGCCTGTCGCGCAACTGATACGCAGGACTGGCCGCTTTGCGCGCTCCGTCCGCTGCGCGAGCCTGGCGCCCGGGCCTTTCGCGGGCATGGCAGCTGGTTGGATGGACCCTGCATGGACCGTCAAACGGTCAGTGTATCGAGATTGATAAGAAATTGGCGCTGATTTATTGACGTTAATTGGCTATCATTTCGCTATTACATCTTGTAGGGCTCATGCGATGTACAGGTATTTTGTCGACCGTGCGAACTTGAGGGCCGTCGCGCAGTATTTGATCGATGCTCGCCAGGCGGAGGTGTCTGACGTGCTGGCCGTCAAGGCGATGCTGAAGCACCGCTTGAAGGAAACGTTCGCGGTGCAGGGCACGTCCGTCAACTTCGATGCCTGTGCCTGTGTCTGCGAACCGGTGTTCTGCATGCCGGTGGAGAAACCGGGCGGCCGGCGCACGGACGTGATGCTGAATCTGTTGATCCGCTCCGGCACCAACGGCGCCGCCGCTTGGGAGTTCGAGCGCCTGGCCTGAGGGCCGCGACGGCTCGCGGCGATGGCCGGCGCCAGTGTGCTGCCAGAGCAGGTTGCGGCCGCTGTCCTCGACGACCCTCTCATCGATCGATGACTCCCTGGTTGTAACAGTGAATGGAATTGTTCGAGTGTCACCACGCAAGTGGCGCTCGGGTTCTTGCGCCTTTGCCTGTCGGTATATGTAACGGGAAGAAACGGCGGGCGTTGCGCAGCGCATTTTTGTCTGGCGCCTGGTGCATTAAGTGGCGGGCGAAGAGCGATGACAAATGAATGAAGATGAAACTTCGTTCATGTATTTAAACTTGTTTTCTAAATGGCCTTGGCATTGTTCCTGCGGAACCCCGGCAGTACCGGCGAGAACGCCGTCTGGAGCCGATTCGGCGGCTCTGTCGCGCGGCTTGGCCGAGTCATGCGGGGGCTGTCGCTCAGGCAAAAAAAGGCCGCCCAAAGAGTTGGCGGCCGTAGAAGGAACGGGCAAAGTATCCCAGGGCGTGGTATTGCCTGCGATTGAAAAATAATTCATCTGATGACGAGATGAGTCCGTTCTCGAATGGATAGTCCGGTGATCTGCAAATTTGTCGCTTGAATGGCATTGCACCGGGATGAGTGACGCGACGCAGCGCGTCGATGATCACCCGCGGAATAATCCCGGCGTACCGCCCAGGCGCTCGTAGCCGGCGCGCTCGAACAGCGGCCATTCACCCGCTCGAAGTGTCCCTGTCATGAAATGAAAAGTGCCTGTCGCGCGATGAGAAGCGGGTCCTCGCGCCGCTCCCTAGAGTCTGGATTCATGGGGGCACTGCCCCTCCAACAAGAAACCAGAGGGGAGATGTGGCATGGCTAAAGCGGTTCGCTTCTATGAGGCTGGGGGACCCGAGGTACTTCGCTACGAGGACGTGGAGGTCGGCGATCCCGGTCCGGGTCAGGCGCGTATCCGTCACGTCGCGGTCGGCCTGAACTACGCGGATACCTATTTCCGCAACGGCACCTACCCGATCCCGCTGCCCAACGGCCTGGGTGTCGAAGCCTCGGGCGTGGTGGTGGCGGTGGGCGAGGGCGTCGATAACGTGGTCCCCGGCGACCGCGTGACCTACACCGGCTTCATCAACACCCTCGGCGCCTACAGCACCGAGCGCCTGATTCCCGCCGCGCCGCTGATCAAGCTGCCGGAAAGCATCGCCTTCGAGACCGCCGCGGCCATGACCATGCGCGGCCTGACCTCGGCCTACCTGATGCGCCGCATCCATGCCTTCCAGCCGGGCCAGAGCATTCTCCTGCATGCCGCCGCCGGCGGCGTCGGGCTGATCGTTTCGCAGTGGGCCAAGCTGCTCGGCCTGACCGTCATCGGCACCGTGTCCAGCGCGGCCAAGGCCGAGATCGCGCGCGCCCACGGTTGCGACCAGGTGATCGACTACAGCCACGAGGACGTCGCGGCACGGGTGCGCCAGTTGACCGACGGGCGCGGCGTGGACGTGGTCTTCGACAGCGTCGGCAAGAACACCTTCATGGCCTCGCTCGACTCGCTCAAGCGTCGTGGCCTGATGGTCTGCGTCGGCACCGCGTCCGGCCCCATCCCGCCGTTCGATCCGGTGCTGCTGGCGATGAAGGGCTCGCTGTTCCTCACCCGCCCGGCGCTGGCCGACTACATCGCCGACCCGGCGGAGAAGGCCGAGCTGGTCGGCGAGCTGTTCGAGCATGTCGGCAACGGCCGCATCCGCATCGAGATCAACCAGCACTACGCCCTGCAGGACGCGGTCCAGGCGCACCGCGACCTGGAAGCCCGCAAGACCACCGGTTCATCCATCTTCGTCATCTGAGGAGAGCGGTATGCACGTAGAACAACTGACCTGCAGCATCGGCGCCGAACTGAGCGGGGTGAACCTCGGCGACGCGGCGCGCGACGACGGCCTGTTCGGCGCGATCCGCGAGCTGCTGCTCAAGCACAAGGTGCTGTTCCTTCGCGACCAGGACATCAGCCGCGCCGATCACGTGGCCTTCGCCCGCCGCTTCGGTGAGCTGGAGGACCACCCGGTGGCCGGCAGCGACCCCGAGCATCCCGGTCTGGTGCGCATCTACAAGAACCCCAACCAGCCCAACGACCGCTACGAGAACGCCTGGCACACCGACGCCACCTGGCGCGAGGCGCCGCCCATGGGCTGCGTGCTGCGCTGCGTCGAATGCCCGCCGGTGGGTGGCGACACCCTGTGGGCCAACATGGCCCTGGCCTACGAGATGCTGCCGGCGGAGATCAAGGCGCGCATCGAAGGCCTGCGCGCGCGCCACAGCATCGAAGCGAGCTTCGGCGCGGCCATGCCGCTGGACAAGCGCCTGGCGCTCAAGGCGCTGTACCCGGACGCCGAGCATCCGGTGGTGCGCACCCACCCGGAAACCGGCGAGAAGGTGCTCTTCGTCAACGCCTTCACCACTCACTTCAGCAACTACCACACGGCGCAGAACGTGCGCTTCGGCCAGGACGCCAACCCCGGCGCCGGCGACCTGCTGCGCTACCTCATCAGCCAGGCCTACATCCCCGAGTTCCAGGTGCGCTGGCGCTGGAAGAAGAACAGCGTGGCGATCTGGGACAACCGCGCGACCCAGCACTACGCGGTGATGGATTACCCACCCTGCGTACGCCAGATGGAGCGCGCCGGGATCATCGGCGACAAGCCGTTCTGAGCGCATTGCCCGCGGTGACGCGCGAGCGCCGCCGAGTCCGCGAAGTACAACAACAACGAGGATCACGACATGCAATTCTTCGACGATTCGCTGCACCCCGAGAACCAGGAAAAGGTGGTCATCACCGTGGCCCCCTACGGTCCGGAATGGATGCCCGAGGACTTCCCCGAAGACATCCCGGTGAGCATGGACGAACAGGTCCAGAAGGCCGTCGACTGCTACGAGGCGGGCGCCACCGTGCTCCACCTGCACGTGCGTGAGCTGGACGGCAAGGGCTCCAAGCGCCTGTCCAAGTTCAACGAACTGATCGCCGGCGTGCGCGAAGCGGTGCCGGACATGATCATCCAGGTCGGCGGCTCGATCTCCTTCGCCCCGGAAACCGAAGGCCAGGCGGCCCTGTGGCTGTCCGACGACACCCGGCACATGCTCGCCGAGCTGACGCCCAAGCCGGACCAGGTGACGGTGGCGATCAACACCACCCAGATGAACATCATGGAGCTGCTCTATCCCGAGTACCTGGAGGGCACTTCCCTGGCCCATCCGGCTTACCAGGCGGCCTACAGCGAAATGACCGTGCCGGCCGGCCCGGCCTGGGTCGAAGAGCACCTCAAGCGCCTGCAGGCGTCGGGCATCCAGCCGCATTTCCAGCTCACCGGCATGCACGCCCTGGAAACCCTCGAGCGCCTGGTGCGCAAGGGCGTCTACCGGGGGCCGCTGAACCTCACCTGGATCGGCATCGGCGGTGGCTTCGACGGTCCCAACCCGTTCAACTTCATGAACTTCGTGCACCGCGCGCCGGACGGCGCCACCGTCACCGCCGAGTCGCTGCTGAAGAACGTGCTGCCGTTCAACATGATGGCCATGGCCATGGGGCTGCACCCGCGCTGCGGCATCGAGGACACCATCATCGACCAGCACGGCAAGCGCATGACCTCGGTGGAGCAGATCCAGCAATGCGTGCGCGTCGCCCACGAGCTGGGCCGCGAGATTGCCAGCGGCCGGGAGGCGCGGGAGATCTATCGCATCGGCGTGCAGTACCGCGATGTCGAGGAAACCCTGCGCATGAACGGCATGGCGCCCAATCGCCGCGTCGGCCAGAAGCAGGTTCCGCTGCGCACCTGAGTGTCCTCGGACCGGGGCCGTGCGCCCCGGTCCGGTTTCAGCCAGAACAACAACAATGATGAAACGTCTGGAGTGAAGGTACCGCCATGGCTTTGCATTCCATCGCCGCCGCCGACTATCAGGCCGCCGCCCCGAGCGTGCCGCGCGCCTACGCCTGGGTGGTGTTCGCGCTGACCTTCGGCCTGCTGATTTCCGACTACATGTCGCGTCAGGTGCTCAATGCGGTGTTCCCCCTGCTCAAGCAGGAATGGGCCCTGAGCGATTCGCAACTGGGCTTGCTCAGCGGCATAGTCGCGGTGATGGTCGGCCTGCTGACCTTCCCGCTGTCGCTGCTCGCCGACCGCTGGGGGCGGGTCAGGAGCCTGGCCCTGATGGCCATTCTCTGGAGCCTGGCCACCCTCGGCTGCGGCCTGGCGCAGAACTTCCCGCAGATGTTTCTCGCGCGCTTCCTGGTCGGCGTCGGCGAGGCCGCCTACGGTAGCGTCGGTATCGCCGTGGTGATCTCGGTTTTCCCCATTCACCTGCGCGCCACCCTGACCGGCGCCTTCATGGCTGGCGGCATGTTCGGCTCGGTGCTGGGCATGGCCCTCGGCGGCGTGCTCGCCGCGCACCTGGGCTGGCGCCAGGCCTTCGCCGGCATGGCGCTGTTCGGCCTGCTGCTGGCGCTGCTCTATCCGCTCGTGGTGCGCCAGCAGCGGATCGGCGCCACGCCGCCGCGCACGCCGCGCGTGAGCGGCCGGCGGCCGCTGAAGACGCTGTTCTCCAGTCGCTCGGTGATTTGCGCCTATGTCGGTAGCGGCCTGCAGTTGTTCGTCGGCGCCGCGGTCATGGTCTGGTTCCCCAGCTACCTGAACCGCTACTACCAGATGGGCACCGATCGTGCCGGCCTGGTCGCCGCGCTCATCGTCCTGGTCGGCGGCAGCGGCATGGTCCTCTGCGGCATGCTCAGCGATCGCCTCGGACGCGGCGCGCCGGAGCGCAAGATCGCCCTCGCCGTGGCGTTCTGCGTGATCAGTTGCGTGCTGCTGGGGACGGCCTTCCGCTTGCCGCCGGGGAGCCTGCAGTTGTCACTGATCGCCCTCGGCATGCTGGTGGCCACCGGCACCTCCGGCCCGTCCGGGGCGATGGTCGCCAACCTCACCCATAGCGCGGTGCACGGCACCGCGTTCGCCACTCTGACCCTGGCCAACAACCTGCTCGGCCTGGCGCCCGGGCCGTTGCTGACCGGCATGCTGGCCGACGCCCTGGGCCTGGATCGGGCCTTCGAGCTGGTGCCGCTGGTCAGCGTGCTGGCGGCCCTGGTGTTCCTCTACGCGCGGCGGCATTACCTGGGCGACATCCAGCGCCTGCGTGGCGAGGCGCTGGCGGCGCCCGCGGGAGGGCAGGGGTGATGAGCGTCGTGCACATCGAGATGACCTTCGACTTCATCTGCCCCTGGTGCCTGATCGGCAAGCGCAACCTAGAGGCCGCCGTGCGGCGGCTGGCCAGCCTGCGGCCACAGGTGCAGGTGCAACTGAGCTGGCTGGGCATGCAGTTGTTGCCGGAAGTGCCTGAGCAAGGCGAACCCTTCGCCGACTTCTATGTCCGCCGCCTGGGCGGCAAGCGTGCGCTGCGTGCGCGCCAGGCCGAGGTGCGCGCGGCGGCGCGCCGGGCCGGCGTCGAGATCGACCTGGCGCGCATCCAGACCATGCCCAATAGCGCGCGTGCCCACCGCCTGTTCCTGCGCGCCGCGCAACTGGGCAGCGCGGCGCAATCGCGCGCGCTGCTCGACGGCCTGTTCCGCGCTTACTTCCAGGACGGCGAGGACCTGGGCCAGGCCGGCACCCTGCGCGCGCTGCTGCGCCGCCATGGCTACGACCCGGAGGACTTCGCCGAGGCCCTGGCCGAGGCGTCGCGCTATTTCATCGGCCGCCGCGTCGGCCTGGCGGACATCAGCGTGCCGCTGTTCCTCGTCGATGGCCGGCCCTTCGCCCTCGGCGCCCAGTCGCCGGAGCAATTGCTCGCTGCCCTGTGTCGCACCCTCGACCGCCAGGCCCAGGCCCAGGCGCAGAGTGCGCAGCGGGTGTCGGCATGAGCCGGCGCTTGCCGATTCCGTCGGCCAAGCTGCCGGCGCCCGGTGGGCGCAGCCTGCTGTTCTACGCGCAGCGCAGCATCGTCCTGTTCAACATCGACGGCGAGCTTTACGCCATCGACGACAGCTGCCCGCACGCCGGCGCCTCGCTGTTCAGCGGCACCCTCCAGGGCCGCTGGCTGCAGTGCCCGGCCCACGGCCTGCGCTTCGACCTGGCCAGCGGCTGCATGGCCAACGCCAAGGGCTTCGGCGTCGTCCGCCACCGCATCGAGCACCAGCCCCTGGGCGCTTTCATCGTCATCAGCGATACCCCAATCGAGGAACCTATCCCATGAGCGCAACCGCCATCGCCACGCTGGGCTCGCGTAGCCGGACCCTGCTGCCTGGCTTGATCGCCAGCGCCACGGTCGCCGCGGCGGCGACCTTCCTGTCCGAGCATTACGGCGCGCCGGTCATGCTCTTCGCCCTGTTGCTGGGCATGTCGATGAACTTCCTCGCCGGCGACAGCGTGTGCAAGGCCGGCATCGAGTTCACCGCCCGCGAGGTGCTGCGCGTCGGCGTCGCCCTGCTGGGCATCCGCATCACCCTCGGGCAGATCGCCGCCCTCGGCTGGCAGCCGGTGGTGATGGTGGTGGTGCTGGTGGTGGCGACCATTCTGCTGTCCATCGCCGCGGCTCGCCTGCTCGGATTCAGCAGCCTGTTCGGCCTGCTCACCGGCGGCGCCACGGCGATCTGCGGCGCCTCCGCCGCGCTGGCCCTGGCCGCCGCCTTGCCGGCCCACGCGCAGAAGGAGAAGGCCACGCTGTTCACCGTGCTCGGGGTGTCGGCGCTGTCGACCCTGGCGATGATCCTCTACCCGATGATCGCCCATGCCCTGGGCCTGACGCCCTTGCAGGCGGGGATGTTCCTCGGCGGCACCATCCATGACGTGGCGCAGGTGGTGGGCGCCGGCTACAGCATGTCCCACGAGACCGGCGACAGCGCCACCGTGGTCAAGCTGATGCGCGTGGCCATGCTGCTGCCGGTGATTCTCTGCGCCGCCATGATCACCCGCGCCCGTGGCGCCGAGCCGGGCAGCAAGCGGCCGCCGCTGCTGCCCTGGTTCGCCGTCGGCTTCGTCCTGCTGGCGGCGATCAACAGCAGCGGGGTCATCCCGGCGGCGTTGCAGCGCGCCGCTGGCCAGTGGTCGCAGTGGTGCCTGGTGATCGCCATCAGCGCCCTGGGCATGAAGACCCAGCTCAAGGAGCTGGCTTCGGTGGGGCTCAAGCCGATCCTGCTGATGCTGGGCGAGACCGCCTTCCTCGCCGTGCTGGTCCTGGCGCTGTTGCACTGGGGGCTGTGAGCCCCCTCGCGGCAGCCTCAGGCGCCTTCCTGCGGGGTGTCCGGATGCCGGCGGCGCCAGGCCGCCGGCGATATGCCGAACTGCAGGGTGAACCAGCGCGTGAACGAGCTGGGCATGGAGTAGCCGAGCAGATCGGCGATCCGCCCCAGCGAGTAGCGTGGGTTTTCCATGTAGCGCAGGACCAGCTCGCGGCGCACTTCGTTGATCAGCTCCGAGAAGGTCACGCCGTTCTCTTCCAGGCGCCGCTGCAAGGTGCGCACGTTCAGGCTCAGGTACTGGGCGATCTGTTCGATGGTGGCGCGGCCCATGGGCAGCAGCAGGTAGATGGCCTTGCGCACCTCGTTGAGGGTGGTGCCCTCGGTGGCGCCGGGCAGTGACTCGACGAAGCTGCGCGCGTGCCGGGCCATGGCCGGGTCGGCCATGGGGTTGGCCGCGTCGAGGTCGGCGGCCGGACAGACGATGCCGTTGAACTCGCTGCCGAACTCGATCTTGCAGCCGAACAGGCGCTTGTGCACCTGCAGGTCGGCCGGCGCGTCGTGGGTGAAGTTCACGCTCAGCGGCCGCCAGTGCGGGCCGAGCAGGGCACTGCAGAGGCGGTAGAGCACGCCGATGGCCAGTTCGATGCCCTGGCGCACCGGCACCGGCGGCACGGTGATCAGCTCTTCGCGCAGGATCACCGTCTTGCCTTCCTGATCGACGTACAGCGCCAGCGATTCATTGAGCAGGTGGCGGTACTGGACGATGGTGTTGAGCGCATCGCGCAAGGTCGCCTGGTGGCTGAGCAGCAGGCTGATGACACCGAAATCCGCCAGTTGCCGTGACTCCGCCATGCGCAGGCCGAAGGTCTCGCAGCCGCTGGCGTGCGCCGACTCGTCCAGCAGCCGCGCCGCCACCGAGGTGGGCACGCGCTGCTCCGGATGCTCCAGCATGGACAGGCTCAGGCCCACCTGCCTGAGCTGCTGCTGCGGATTCAGGCCCAGGTGACGCGCTACTTCCAGGTAGTTGGTCAGGGCCGCCATGCGAACCATAGGTATCATGTTGATCGCCATCTTGTTGTTCTGGCGCGGCCGTCGCCGCTGGCCGCCGATGTGGGTCTCGGCGCCGGATTGTAGCGGGGCGGTCAGACGAAGGTGTACGAAAGAATAGCCGAGCAGGACGCTGCCGACGCTGGCCGCCAGGCCTGCTCCGCAGCAGCGCAGGCCGCGCCGGAAGGGGCTTTTCGCCGGTCACGCGGCGTTGCGCCATGGCTGACCCGCTGTCATCAAATGCGAAGTGACTGACGCCCTATGCAAAGCAGTGGGGCGCGTGCGCCTCTACTGTCTGTCCCCACAAGAACAATCAATGGCGATGACGCCAGGGTGACAACGTGAGCGCAGCCAAGCAGACAACCGTCCTCATCGTTCCCGGACTCCGCGACCACGTGCCCGAGCATTGGCAGACCCTGCTCCAGGCACGCCTGCCGAATGCCCGCGCGGTGCCGCCGCTGAGCGAGGACAAACTCAATCTCGACGCCCGCGTCGAGGCGATCCAGCGCGAGCTGGAGGCCATCGACGGACCGGTGATCCTGGTCGCCCACAGCGCCGGGGTGCTGATGGTGGTGCACTGGGCCGCGCGCCATCGGCGGCCGATCAAGGGCGCGCTGCTGGTCACCCCGCCGGACCTCGCGGCCACCTGGCCGGCCGCCTATCCGACGCCGCAGAGCCTGCGCGACAACGGCTGGACGCCACTGCCCGAAGGGCCGCTGCCGTTCCCCTGCCTGGTCGCTGCCAGCGACAACGATCACCTCGCCAGCCTGGCGGCCGTGCAGCGCATGAGCCAGGCCTGGGGCGGCCGCCTGGTCGAGCTGGGCAGCGTCGGCCACCTCAATCCGGCCTCCGGCTTCGGCGACTGGCCGCACGCCGAGGCGCTGATCCGCCAACTGGATCACTGAAGCCATCACAACCATGGCCGTCGGCGCGAGCCGGTGGGCGAGGGCGCGCGCTTGCCGGTCGGCGGCGCGGCGGCCCGGCCAGGGGAGCGTCTTCCCCGTCGCCGCGATTACAACAAGAAACGGAGCCATCGCATGCATAACAACAAGAATCCATCGCGACACCTGCAGCGCTGCCTATTGGCCTCGGCCATTCTCGCTGCCACCGGCAGCCCGCTGGCCCAGGCCTTCGAACTCGACACCGGCAATCCCGACCTGTCGGTACGCTTCGACAACACTGTCAAGCTCAGCTACGGGCAGCGGGTCGAGGGGCGCAACAGCAAGATCGCCAACACCGCCAACCTCAACGACGGCGACCAGAATTTCGCCCCCGGCAGCGCGGTGACCCAGCGCTTCGACCTGCTCAGCGAACTGGATGTGGTGTACCACGAGAACATGGGCTTGCGTCTCAGCGCGGCGGGCTGGTACGACCATGCCTACGATGACGTCGGCAGCGATTCCAATGCATTCCCCGGCGTGGCGGATAACGCCGGCCACCTGGTCACCGCCCGCTCTTCCCGTCTCGGCCCGCCCGGCAGCGTGGTCGTGCCCGCGCGCCAGCGCGCCGACGGCCAGGGCCTGAGCGGCTTCGCCGATCGCTACTACAACGGCCCATCGGGCGAGCTGCTCGATGCCTTCGTCTTCGCCAACCACCAGTTCGACAACGGCATGCTGCTCAATACCAAGCTCGGCCGTCACACCGTGTTCTGGGGCGAGACCCTGTTCAGTGCCGCCAACGGCATCAACTACGGCCAGTCGGCGCTGGACCTGGGCAAGCTCTACAACGTGCCCGGCACCGAGGCCAAGGAACTGTTCATGCCGCGCAACCAGCTGTCGCTGTCGCTGACGGTGAACCCCGAGCTGACCCTGGCCGCGCAGTATTTCCTCGAGTTCGAGAACTCGCGCTTCCCCGAAGGCGGCACCTACATGGGCCCCTACGACATGCTCAACGACGGCGGCCAGGTGTTCTGGCTGCCGTTGCCCTCGGTGGCCGCGCTGGGCGGCCAGCCGGCCTTCTACGCAGCGCCGCGCGGGCATGACGCCAGGCCCGACAACGCGGGCGACTTCGGCCTGATGGCCAAGTGGAGCCCGGAATGGCTGGACGGCACCCTGGGCTTCTACTACCGCAAGACCTCGGACACGCTGCCGGCGGTCCTGATCGAGGCGCCCAACCTGCAGAAGCCCGGCCTGGCCGGCCTGCAAGGCATGAAGTACTTCACCGCCTACGCCGACGACATCGACATCTACGGCATCAGCCTGTCGAAGGACATCGGCCCGGTGAGCGTGGGCATGGACCTGAATTACCGGGAAAACATGCCCCTGGCGAGCAACTTCACCACCATCAACTCGACGCTCTACAACGCCGCCCAGCATGGCCTGATCAACGGCACCAACCTGATCGGCGAGCGCCCCAGCGGCGGCGATACCGGCCTGGCCCGCGGGCGCACCTTCCATGTGGTGCTCAACGGCATGGTCACCTTCGCCGGCACGCCGCTGTGGGACGCCTCGACCCTGGCCGTGGAAGGCACGCTGACGCACCTGGTCGCGGTGACGCAGGGCGAGCAGACCTTCAAGGGCGACTCCAGCTACCACGGCGTGGACAAGGTCACCCCCAACGCCTACGCCATGGCCGCCAACTTCACCCCGACCTGGTACCAGGTGTTCCCCGGCGTCGATCTGTCCATGCCGCTCAGCTACAACGTCGGCCTGCACGGCAACTCGGCGGTGCAACTGGGCGGCAACGAAAACGCCGGCAGCTACTCCGTCGGCCTCGCCGCCGATGTCCACCAGAAATACAAGTTCGACCTGAAATACGTCGATGCCTTCGGCCCCTTCGATACCTGCAAGAGCGGCACCGACAACAACACCCCCGGCGCCAACGGGCTTTACCAGTGCATCCCTGGGCAGATCACTTCCCAGGCCGGCCTGGCGCCGCTGCTGAAGGACCGCGGCATGGTAACGGCCTCCTTCAAGGCCGCTTTCTGATTCTCACAACGCTTCCGAGCCGGAGCAGGAGATCGACAACATGACCTTCACGCATTCTCTGATGGCCGCCGCGATCAGCGTGGCCCTGTGTGGCGCCGTCCAGGCGTCCGTGTCCCCGCAGGAGGCCGCCCAGCTGGGCGGCAGCCTGACCCCGGTCGGCGCCGAAAAGGGCGCCAGCGCCGACGGCAGCATTCCCGCCTACAGCGGCGGCCTGACCAGCGCGCCGGCCGGCTTCAAGGACGGCGACAGCATGCGCCCGGACCCCTACGCCAGCGAGAAGCCGGCGCTGGTCATCGATGGCAAGAACGTCGAGCAGTACAAGGGCCAGCTCAGCGCCACCACCGTGGAACTGGCCAAGCGCTACCCGAGCTTCCGCGTCGATGTCTACCCGACCCACCGCAGCGCCGCGCTGCCCCAGGCGATCCTCGACAACAGCCGCAAGAACGCCGTCGCCACCCAGGCGCTGGACGGTGGCCAGGCCATCGACAACGCGCTGCCCGGCGTGCCGTTCCCGATTCCGAAGAGCGGCGCCGAGGCGATGTGGAACTTCCTGCTGCGCTACCAGGGGGTGAACATCAACTCCAAGTACGACTCCTGGAACGTCGACGCCGCCGGCAACGCCAACCTCGCCACCACCGGCCAGGCCTTCATCAACTACCCGATCTACGAAAACCTCGATCAGCCGGTCAAGGGCGACGAGGTCTACTACCAGATGAAGCTCTACTACACCGGTCCGGCCCGCCGCGCCGGCGAGGCGATCATGCTCAAGGACGCCGCCAACCCGCAGCAGCAGCCGCGCCGCGCCTGGCAGTACCTGCCCGGCCAGCGCCGCGTCAAGCTGGCCCCGAGCCTGGCCTACGACACGCCCAACCCGGGCACCGCCGGCGCCGGCACCTATGACGACGTGTTCGTCTTCAACGGCGCCCTCGACCGTTACGACTGGAAGCTGCTGGGCAAGCAGGAAATGATCGTGCCCTACAACACCTACCGGCTGACCTACGCCAAGGACGTCAAGCCGCTGGTCACCGCCAACCACCTGGCGCCGGACTACGTGCGCTGGGAGAAACACCGCGTCTGGGTCGTCGAGGGCACGCTCAAGGCCGGCGCGCGGCATATCTACGCCAAGCGCCGCTTCTACCTCGACGAGGACAGTTGGGTGGCCCTGGCCTCCGACCAGTACGACGCCCGTGGCCAGCTCTACCGTGGCTCCTTCGCCTTCCTCAGCCAGAGCTACGACAAGCAGATCCCGGATGCCACGCCCTTCATGATCTACGACCTGATGGCCGGCACCTACAACATCAACGGCGTGGTCGGCCCGTACGGCGGTATCCGCTACATCGAGCCGCTGGCCAAGACCCAATGGTCGCCGGAGGCACTGGCCGGCGCCGGTATCCGCTAAGCGGTCCGCGCTCGCGGACGGTGTCATGGGTGCGGCGGCTCGCGAGGGCCGCCGCCTGACCCTTTTCGAGGTAGGCGTATGTTTTCTCCCCTGAAGCTCGCCCTGGCCTGCGCCGGGCTAGGCCTGGCGCTGTTCGCGGGCAGCGGCCAGGCCGCTGACTTCGTCGATGTGCTGGACCTGCCGGCACAGCCCAGCGAACTGGCCGGCAAGAGTCCGCTGACGGGCGTCGCCCGCGCCGGCGAACGCCTGGTGGTGGTCGGCCAGCGCGGGCACATTCTCTATTCCGACGACCAGGGCCGGACCTGGACCCAGGCGCGCGTGCCGGTCAGCTCGGACCTCACCGCGGTGACCTTCCCCACGGCTCGGCAGGGCTGGGCGGTCGGTCACGATGGCGTGGTGCTGCACAGCGACGACGGCGGGGCGAGCTGGACGCGCCAGCTCGACGGCCGGCAGATCGGCCAACTGATGCTCGATCATTTCCAGGCGCAGCCGGCGGAGGCCGATGTGGCCGCCCTGGACAACGCCCAGCGCATGCTCCGCGAAGGCGCCGACAAGCCATTCCTGGATGTCTGGTTCAAGGATGCGCAGCAGGGCTTCGTGGTCGGCGCCTTCAATCTGATCCTGCGTACCGAGGATGGCGGGCGCCACTGGACGCCCTGGAGCCAGCGCGTGGACAACCCGCAGGCGCTGCACCTGACGGCGATCGCGGCGGTCGGCGAGGAGCTGTTCATCGCCGGCGAACAGGGCCTGCTGCTCAAGCTCGATGTCGCCCGGCAGCGCTTCGTCGCCCTCCAATCGCCCTATGCGGGAACCTTCTTCGGCCTGCTCGGCAAGCCGGGGCTGATTCTCGCCTACGGACTGCGCGGCCATGTGGTGCGCAGCCTGGACGGCGGCGCGCACTGGAGCGAAGTGAACAGCGGGCTGAGCAGCAGCATCACCGCCGGCAGCTTCGGCGAGCAGGGCCGGTTGCTGCTCTTCAGCCAGGCCGGCCAGGCGCTGCTCAGCGATGACGCCGGCGCCAGCTTCCAGGCCTTGCCGCTGACCGCGCGCACGCCGATCGCCGGCGCCCTGGCCGAGCACGACCAACTGCTCCTGGTGGGCAGCCGCGGACTGCGCCTGCAAGCGCTGCCGCCGACCCGATAAGAACAAGACGAGAGATAGCCTCATCATGGTCGACCTGAAGCAAGGCGAGATGCCTGTAATCCGCGAACTGCGGGATTTCGATGCGCACAGCGGCAACCTGCTGGAGCGTCTGGTGTTCAACCACCGCCTGCTGTTCCTCAGCATCATCGGCCTGGTCACCCTGCTGCTCGGCTACCTGGCCGCGACCCGGCTGGAGGTTCGCCCCAGCTTCGAGAAGATGATCCCGCAGAGCCAGCCGTACATCCGCAACTACCTGGACAACCGCGCCGCCTTGCGCGGCCTGGGCAATTCGCTGCGGGTGGTGGTGGAGAGCACCCGTGGCGACATCTTCGATCCCGCCTACCTGGATGTGCTCAAGCAGATCAACGACCAGATGTTCCTAACGCCGGGCGTCGATCGCGCCTGGATGAAGTCGCTGTGGTCGCCGGCGGTGCGCTGGACCGAGGTCACCGAGGAAGGCTTCCAGGGCGGCCCGGTGATGCCCGACGGCTACGATGGCGGCCGCGCCAGCATCCAGCAGCTGCGGCAGAACATCGCCCGCGCCGGCATCGTCGGCAGCCTGGTGGCCAACGATTTCACGTCGAGCATGCTGCTGGTGCCCTTGCTCGATCGCGACTCGGCCACCGGCAAGGGCATCGACTACCGGCAGTTCTCCCGGGCGCTCGACGCGCTGCGCCTGACATACGAATACCAGGGCGACCGCCAGGCCTATGCCTCGGGCGAGGCGGGCAACGGGCCGATCCGCGTGCATGTGATCGGCTTCGCCAAGCTGGTCGGCGACCTGATCGAAGGCCTGCAGCGGGTGATGCTGTTCTTCGGCCTGGCGGTGGTCACCGCCTTCGGCATCATCCTGGCCTACACCCGCTGCCTGCGCAGCAGCCTGCTGGTGATCCTCTGTTCGCTGCTGGCGGTGGTCTGGCAGTTGGGCATCGTCGCCTGGCTCGGCTTCGCCCTGGACCCCTATTCGATCCTCGTGCCCTTCCTGATCTTCGCCATCGGCGTGTCCCACGCGACCCAGAAGATGAACGGCATCATGCAGGACATCGGCCGCGGCACGCACCGCCAGATCGCCGCGCGCAACACCTTCCGCCGGCTGTTCCTCGCCGGGGTGACGGCGCTGCTGTCGGACGCGGTAGGTTTCGCCGTGCTGATGCTGATCGACATCCCGGTGATCAAGGACCTGGCGATCACCGCCAGCATCGGCGTGGCGGTGCTGATCTTCACCTCGCTGCTGATGATGCCGGTCGCGTTGTCCTATGTCGGGGTCAGCGCCAAGGCCGCCGCGCGTGCCCTGCGCGAGGACCGGCAGGTCGTCCGGGAGCAGGGCATCGGCCGCCTGTGGCGCCTGCTCGACCGCTTCACCGAGCGGCGCTGGGCCAGCGTCACTCTGCTCCTCGCCGCCCTGGCCGGGGTCGGCGCGTTCGCGGTCAGCCGGCACCTGCAGATCGGCGACCTCGACGCCGGCGCGCCGGAGCTGCGCGCCGATTCGCGCTACAACCGCGACAACGCCTACATCACCGCCAACTACGCGCTGTCCAGCGACCTCTTCGCGGTGATGATCAAGACCGCCCCGGAAGGCTGCCTGAACTACCGCACCCTGGTCCTGGCCGACCGCCTGGCCTGGTCGCTGCAACAGCACCCGGGGGTGCAGGCCACCGCGTCGCTGGTCGACGCGGTGCGCCAGATCACTGCCGGCAGCTACGAGGGCAACCCCAAGTTCGCCAGCCTGCAGCGCAACCAGGACGTGCTCAACTACGCGGCGCAGCAGGCCTCGGTGAACGCCCCGGAGCTGTTCAACAATGACTGCTCGCTGATGCCGGTGATCGCCTTCCTCAAGGACCACAAGGCGCGCACCCTGGACGAGGTGGTGGCGATCGCCGACGGCTTCGCCAAGGCCAACAGCAGCCCGGATCGGCAGTTCCTCCTCGCCGCCGGCAGCGCCGGTATCGAAGCGGCGACCAACATCGTGGTGCGCGACGCCAACCACAGCATGCTGTTCTACGTCTACGCCGCGGTCAGCCTGTTCTGCCTGATCACCTTCCGCAGTTGGCGCGCGACCCTGGTGGCGATACTGCCGCTGATGCTCACCTCGATGCTCTGCGAGGCGCTGATGGTGGTCATGGGCATCGGCGTCAAGGTCGCCACCCTGCCGGTGATCGCCCTCGGCGTGGGCATCGGCGTGGACTACGCGCTCTATCTGCTCAGCGTGCAACTGCAACTGCAGCGCGCCGGTTTCCCGCTGGCCCAGGCCTATCAGCAGGCGGTGGCCTTCACCGGCAAGGTGGTGGCGCTGGTCGGCGTGACCCTGGCCGCCGGGGTAGTCACCTGGGTCTGGTCGCCGATCAAGTTCCAGGCCGACATGGGCATCCTGCTGACCTTCATGTTCCTCTGGAACATGCTCGGCGCGCTGCTGCTGATTCCCGCGCTGTCGCACTTCCTGCTCAACGAGCGGCGCCGCTGAGCGATGGGCCGGCGCGCGCCGGCCCGTCTCAGGGCAGCGGATAGAGCTGGAACAGGGTGCGGCTCAGCTCGGAGGGGGCGCCGAAGTAGCGCTGGTAGCGCGCCTCGCCGGCCGGGCCGCGCATGGCCTGGCTCAGGGCGGTGTCCACCAGCAGGCGGAAGTCGTCGTCGTTGCGCGGCAGCGCCAGCGCCACCCGCGACATCACGAAGAGCTTTTCCGGCACCCACAGGGCCTGCGGGTCGGCCTGGCGGGTCTGCAGGTTGAGCAGCACCATGCGGTCGCCGAAGAAGGCATCGACCTCGCGGGCATCCACCTGGCGCACACCCTCGGCGTAGTTGTCGACTTCTTCCAGGCGCGATTGCAGACCGAGTTCGCGGATGCGCTGGCGCGCCCATTCGACCGTGGTGGTGCCGCGCAGCACGGCGAAGCTGTGCTTGCTCAGGCCCTGGTTGATGGTCGCCCGCCAGGTCGGCCCGTGTTCGATGGGCTGGCCGCTGAGTGGCGCCAGCAGGCTCTGCGGCGCATCGCGGCGGACGATCACGCCGAGCCCGGCGGTGAACACCGGCAGCGAGAAGCTCAGGGTTTCGCGGCGTTGCAGGGTTTCCACCATCGGACTGCAGATGATGTCGACCTGGCCGGCGCGCAGGGTATCCAGGGCTTTATCCAGCGTCAGCGGCTGATAGCGCAGTTGCAGGTCGCCGAGTCCCGGCTGTTGCCGGAGCTGTTCGGCGATGGCCTGGCAGAGTTCGATGGTGTAGCCGCTGGCGTGCTGCTCGTCGCCGTCGGAAAACGGCGCATTGCCGGCCAGGAAGCCCAGGGTCAGGGTATGGCTGGCGCGGATGCGCGCGAGGCTGTCGGCCCGCGCCGCTTCGCTGGCGATCCCGGCGAACAGCGCCATGGCCGTCAGCACGGCCGCCGCGCGCCGGCTGATCTTCAGGTTCATCGCGAGCCTCCTCACAGTTTGCCGCTCGGTTCGAGCAGCGTGACGAAGCGCTTGGCGATCATGCCGAACAGCAGGTAGCCGACGACCATGATCAGCGCCGCGCCGAATACCGCTTCCAGGCCGGAGGCGTAGAGCGCGTAGAAGCAGTAGCCGACCGCGACCAGCATGATCAGCGAGTTGCGCCGGAAGATCGCCACGCCGACCCGCGCCTTGTACATGATCACCAGCAGCCCGGTCAGCGAGGTGACATAGGGAATCAGGTTGGTCACGGCGGCGAGGTTGACCAGCTTGTTGAACTGCGCGCTGGCGTTGGGCGAGATGGTCGAGAGGGCGATCAGGGTCTGCATGACCGCACAGGTCACCAGTCCGTAGAGCGGCGCGCCACGCTGGCTGACACGGGTGAAGAGCGCCGGGAACAGGCCTTGGGCGGCGGTGAACTTGGCCGTCTCGGCCAGGGTGAATTGCCAGCCGAGCAGCGAGCCGATACAGGCCAGCACGGCGAGGGTCATGATCAGGTTGCCGACGCCGTCATTGAACATGCGCGCGTAGGCCAGGGCGAAGGGCGCGCTGGAGTTGGCCAGCTCGGCGTTGGGGATGATGCCCTGGATCACGCTGGTGGAGAGGATGTAGACCACCGCCGCGCCGAGGGTGCCGAACAGGCAGGCCAGCGGCACGTTGCGCTTGGGATTTTCCACCGCGTCGGAGTTTTGCGCCGCCGACTCCATGCCGAGGAAGGCCCACAGGGTCAGCGGGATACTGCTGGCCACCGCCTGGCTGATCGGCAGTTGGTTGGGGTTCCAGGCGTCCCTGAAGATGGCTGGCTGGAACCACAGCCAGCCGATCAGGCTCAGCCCGGCCACCGGGATGATCACCCCCCACACGGTGATCGAACCGAGCCTGCCGGTGATCGCAGGGCCGCCGAAATTGGCCAGGGTGGTCAGCCAGACCAGCGCCACGCTGCCGATGAACAGTGGGATGGCGCCGCTGCCCAGCCAGGGGATGAAGGGCGTGAGATAACCCACCGCGGAAATGCCGATGGCGACATTGCCGATCACCAGGGAGAAAAAGTAGAGGTAGGAGCAGAGGAAAAAAGCCGACTTCCCATGCGCCTCCTCGCTATAGGCGGACATGCCGCCCGAGCGCTGGCAATAGATCCCGCACTGGGCGAAACAGTAGGCGATCGCCATCGAGCCGATGGCGGTGATCCCCCACGACAGCAAGGACACCGCGCCCAACTGGGCCATGCTGGAGGGCAGCATGATGATGCCCGATCCCATCATGTTCACGGTGACCAGTGTGGTCAGGCCGACCAGTCCCATTTTCCTTTCCGCAGCTGCCATGGTGGACCACCCTCGCTGTCAGTAGCCGCTGGACGCGCCGCCGGTTTTCTTCATCTGCTGGTAGGACATGCGCAGGTCGTTGGCCCAGGAGTCGATCAAGGGTTTCAGGCTGGCCACGCTCAGCTTGGTTTCCTTGTTCTCCAGGCTTTCGCCCAGGCCCTGGCGCACCACCTGTGCCACCACGCGGTTGTTCGAGGCATCGAGGAAGGCGGTTTCGGTGGACATCAGCACCTGCTGGTCGCGCCCGCCGGCGGCCATGTTGGTGCCGGCGATGACCAGGCCGATGGGAATCACCTCATAGGGCTTGAGGCCTTCGTTGCTGGTCGCCACCGCGGTGATCGCCGGGCGTATCACCAGGCTGTCCGAGTTGGGCGTGTTGCTGACCCGGGTGACCTTGCTCAGCTCGCGGCGCAGGGCCTCGCCGTAGTAGCGGCTGATCGAATCCAGGGTGGCGCTGGAGATCTGCGCGGTCGGTTGCGGCTTCGGATAGAACTGCGGCGTTTCGATATAGACGCTGGGGTAGCGCGACAGGTCGAGTTTGGGGTCGACCCAGCGTGCCACCTTCTCGCCGCTCGGTGATTTCTGTTCGCTCAGGCGGCTGTAGTCGCCGAGGAAGCCGGAGTAGTGCGAGGGCTCGACCATGGTGCTGGAGCAGCCACCCACACCCAGAAGGACTGCGAACAGCGGAACGCTCAGTTTCTTGATCATGTTGCACCTTTGCCTTGTCTGAAAGTGATGACTGCCGTGTTCCTTCATTCCTACTCGCTCTATGGGGTGCCGCTTTGATCGCCATCAAACCGCGCCCCCATGCGCGTTTTCCGCTTACCGCACCCTGGCGCCGAGCCGCCTGGCCCAGGGCGTCGCGCTCAACCCGTGCAGCACCACGCTGAGCACCACGGTGGCGATCGCCGTCGAGATCAGGGTATTGCTGCGCTGCAGGTGCTCGTCCAGGATCAGGACCGCGAAGACGATGGTGGCCAGGCCGCGCGGCCCGAACCAGCCGATGAACAAGCGCGTTTCCAGGTCCAGGCGCATGCCCGCCAGGCTGACCAGCACCGGCACCACGCGAATCACCGTCAGGCTGGCAATGGCATACAGCCACACCTCCACAGAGACGATAGACGATGCCTTGGGCGCGACCAGTGCGCCGAAGACGATCCAGGTGAAAATCGACAGCGCCTCGGAGAAGCCTTCGCCGGCTTCCAGCAACCGCTGCTTGTCCTGGCGGAACAGATAGCCGCTGAACAGGCCGCCGGAAAAGGCCGCGATGAAACCGCTGCCGCCGAGCACCTGGGCAGTGGCGAAGCAGAGCAGGGCCAGGCCCGGCAGGACCAGTTGCGACCAGCGCGGGATCTGCCAGTTCTCCCGCCGGGACAGGCGCTGCAGACCCCAGGCGAGCAGCGGCAGCAGCAGCCCCACCAGCAGGCCGATGCCCAGTTGCCCGGCGAGCAGGCGAAACGCCAGGAGCAGCGGCGCGTTGAGCTGCTCCTCGGCGATCAGGGCGAGGAACAGCAGCAGCACCGGCACGCAGATGCCATCGTTCAGGCCGCTCTCGACATTCAGGCCTTCGCGTACCGGCGTCGGCACCAGCGGGTTGCTGACCACCGCCTTGCCGAGGGCGGCGTCGGTCGGCGCGAGCAGGGTGGCCAGCACCGCCAGCTCCAGCGGCGGTACCTCGGGCAGCAGCCACAGGCCGACCAGCCAGCCGCCGAGGATGGTCAGCGGCAGGCCGATCAGCAACAGCCGCAACGGCAGTCCCTCGTGGGCGCGCAGCACGCCGAGGTCGGCGTTCGCCGCGTCGCTGAACAGCACCAGCGCCAGGGTCAGTTCAGCGAGGGTGCGCAAGCCTTCCTTGTCGACGCGCAGTTCGAGCACGCCGAGCCCGGCCGGGCCCAGCAGCAGACCGAAGAGCAGGAAAAGCAGCGGGCCGCTGAGCAGGCGCGACTCGAACGCGCCGGCAAAGGTGCTGTAGACCAGCAGGAAGGCGGCGAGTATGGCCAGGTTCTGGTACATGGCGGGGCGGTCCCGGGCGGCTGTGCTCAGCTAACGGTAGCCGCCGCTGGCGCCGGGCGCCGCCCCGTCGCGCGGGAAAACTGTCCGCGATCAACTCCGCCTCAGGAGGCGGATTGCTCGTAAGCCTCCAGCGCGCGCAGGGAGAACACATAGGCGGCGCCGGCGTTCATCGCGATCGCCGTGGCCAGTGCCTGGGCCACCTCGGCCTCGCTGGCGCCGGCCTTGCGCGCGGCCTCGGCATGCACGCCGATGCAACCGTCGCAGCGCGTGGTGATGGCCACCGCCAGGGAGATCAGCTCGCGGGTTTTCGCATCCAGGGCATCGTCGGCGCCGGCGGCCGCATCCAGCGCCTGGTAGGCATCGAGCATCTTCGGATGGGCTTTGCCCAGCTTGCCGAAGGCCTTCTTCACCGCGGGTACGTAGTCGGACCAGTTGAACAGCATGATGGCTTCTCCTCTGTGGTCGGGGCCTGGCCGCAGCCAGTCGACTCAGTCTGGACCCGCCGCCGCCATCGCGCTGCGTCGATCCGCCGGGCGTATCAGGTGTCCAGTTCCTCCAGCAGCGGCGCGCGGCGGGTGGCGGGTTTGGCCCAGAGCAATTGCGCGACGCCGATGCCACGCTCGATGAAGCCGCCCTCGCAGTAGCACAGGTAGAACTCCCAGAGGCGCTGGAAGGTCTCGTCGTAACCCAGTTGCAGCAGCTTGTGCCGGGCCTGGCGCAGGTTCTCGTGCCACAGGCGCAGGGTGCGGGCGTAATGCGCGCCGAAGTCTTCCATGTGCAGCAGGTTGAGGTCGGTTTCCTCGCTGGCGATCGCCAGCATCTTGCTCAGCGAGGGCAGGGCGCCGCCGGGGAAGATGTAGCGCTGGATGAAGTCGACCGAGCGGCAGGCCTGGGCGTAACGCTGGTCGCGGATGGTGATGGCCTGCAGCAGCATCAGGCCGTCGTCCTTGAGCAGCGCGGCGCAGCGGCGGAAGTATTCGGGCAGGAAGCGGTGCCCGACGGCCTCGATCATCTCGATGGACACCAGCTTGTCGAAGCGCCCGCGCAGGTCCCGGTAGTCCTCGCGCAGCACCTCGATGCGCGCCTGCAGGCCTTGCTCCTCGACGCGCCGGCAAGTGTGCGCGTACTGCTCCTCGGAGAGCGTCGTGGTGGTCACCCGGCAGCCGAAGCGACTGGCCGCATAGAGCGCCAGGCTGCCCCAGCCGCTGCCGATCTCCAGCAAATGGTCGGTGGGCTGCAGATCGAGCTTGCGGCAGATCCGCTCCAGCTTGTGCAACTGGGCCTGCTCCAGCGTGTCCTCGGGGCGGCGGAACATGGCCGCGGAGTACATCAGGGTCGGGTCGAGGAACTGCTCGAAGAGGTCGTTGCCGAGGTCGTAATGGGCGGCGATGTTGCGACGCGAACCGCGGCGGCTATTGCGATTGAGCCAGTGCAGGGCGCGCATCAGCGGGCGGCCGAGGCGGGCCAGGCCGCCCTCCATGTCGTCGAGCACTTCCAGGTTGCTGACGAACACGCGGATCACCGCGGTCAGGTCCGGGCTGTGCCAGTAGCCGTGGATGAAGGCCTCGCCGGCGCCGATCGAGCCGTTGCCCGCGACCATGCCCCAGACGGCATCGTCGAGCACCTGGATTTCCGCCTGGGTGGCGCTGGCCGGGTCGCCGAAGGACAGGCTCTGGTCGGCCAGGTGCAGTTGCAGATGGCCGTGGCGCAACTGGCCCAGGCGGCTCAGCACGGCCTGCTTGCACAGCCCGCTGAGCAGTGCGTGGCGGCCGCCGGCCTTGCCGGTGGTCAGACTAGGGCTTCGCATGACGGGATTCCTCGTGGGGGGGATGGGCAACGCTGAGGGGCGCGGTGGCCGCCTGGTGAGTGAAGATCGGTGTGCGCTTGAGCAGCAGGCGCAGGGCTTGCCAGTAGATCGCCGTGACCGTGCGCAGGGTCATCCAGGGGAAAGCCAGCAGGTGCCGGCGCAGCGCCTTGGCATCCAGCGGCTGGCGCTGCAGCCAGAGGTCGGCCTGGAACAGCTTCTCCTCGCCGCGCCAGTCCTCCATGCGGATGCGCAGGTGCGGCCCCTCGGCGAGGAAACGCATGCGGTATTCCAGGTCGCGGGGCAGGAACGGCGAGACGTGGAAGGCCTTGGCCACCCGCACGTCGCTGGCCTTGCCCTGGGCCATCGGCAGCACATAGTGGTGGCGCTCCAGCCAGGGCGTGTTGGTCACTTCGCAGAGCACCGCCGCCAGCTCGCCGTCGCGGTCGAAGCACAGGAAGAAGCTCACCGGGTTGAACGACAGGCCCCAACTGCGCGGCTGGGTCAGCAGGTGGATGGCGCCGTCCGGCGCGGCATCGCCGAGGGCTTCGCGCAACACCCGGCGCACCGCGTCGGCGAGGCTCAGGCCTTGTCCGGTGTAGGCCGGCAGATAGTCCTGCTCGCGCCAGCACAGCGGGGCGCAGCGCCAGCGTCCCACGAGTAGGCGCGACAGGCCGAAGACCTCGGCCTGTTCCGCCAGGTCCAGGTAGAGCATGCCCAGGCGATAGCGGAAGGCGTGGGCGCGCGGCGCCCAGCGCCGGTGGCTGACCCAGCCCTGGCAGAGACTGCTGTTCACAGGCTTTCTCCGAAGGCGGCGGCGACTTTCAGCGCGCTGACCACGCCGTCCTCGTGGAAGCCGTTGGCCCAGTAGGCGCCGCAGTAATAGGTGTGGCGCTGACCGAGTAGCTGGGCATGGCTGGCCTGGGCGGCGAGGGCGCCGAGGCCGTACTGGGGATGGGCGTAGCGGAAGCGGCCGAGGATCGTCCGCGGGTCGATGGCGTCGCTCTGGTTGAGGCTGACGCAGAAGGTCACCGGCGCCTCCAGGCCTTGCAGGATGTTCATGTTGTAGGTCACCGCCGCCGGCGCCTGACGCGGGCCGCCGAGGCGGTAGTTCCAGCTCGCCCAGGCCAGACGGCGCTCGGGCAGCAGGCGGGTGTCGGTGTGCAGGACCACGTCGTTCATCGCGTAGGGCAGGGCGCCGAGCACCTGGCGTTCGAGGGCGCTGGGCGCTTCCAGCAGGGCCAGGGCCTGGTCGCTGTGGCAGGCGAAGATCACCTTGTCGAAGCGCTCGCGGCCGGCGGCGCTGAGCAGGGTCACGCCATCCTCGTCGCGGTACACCCGCTGCACCGGGCAGTTCAGCCGGAGCTGGTCGGCGAAGCTGGCGCACAGCGGCTGCACATAGCTGCGCGAACCGCCTTCGACGACCAGCCATTGCGGGCGCTTGTCCACCGAGAGCAGGCCGTGGTTGCGGAAGAAGCGGACGAAGAAGGCCAGCGGGAAGTCGAGCATGTCGGCCAGCGACATCGACCAGATCGCCGCCCCCATGGGCACGATGTAGTGGTCGATGAAGCGCGTACCGTAGCCGCCGCGGCGCAGGTAGTCGCCGAGGCGGGTGGTGCTGTCGATGCGCTGGTTGTGCAGGTCGCTCAGCGCCTCGCGGTTGAAGCGCAGGATATCGCGCAGCATGCCCCAGAAGGCCGGCGAGACCAGATTGCGGCGCTGGGCGAAAAGGCTGTTGAGGCTGTTGCCGTTGTACTCCAGGCCGCTGGCCGGGTCATGCACCGAGAAGCTCATCTCGGTCGGTCGCGAGGCCACGCCGAGTCGATCGAGCAAGCGGATGAAGTTGGGATAGGTCCAGTCGTTGAACACGATGAAGCCGGTATCCACCGCGTAGTGCCGGCCTTGCCAGTGGACGTCGACGGTGTGCGTGTGGCCGCCGGCCCAGTCGCTGGCCTCGAACACGCACAGCGAATGCCGGCGTGCCAACAGGTAGGCCGTGGTGAGGCCGGCGATACCGCTGCCGATGATGGCGATGCGCATGGGTTCAGGATTCCTTGGCGGGGCGCGCCAGGCGCCGGCCGATGGCCAGCCGGCAGGCGGCGGGCAAGGCGCCGAGCAGACGCAGGAGGACGATGAATGGGAGCGGGAAGGCGATTTCGTAAGGCCGCCGCGGCAGGCGCTGGGCGATGTAGCGGGCCGCCCGTTCGGCCGGCCAGCGCATCGGCATGGGGAAATCGTTGCGCCGGGTCAGCGGGGTATCGACGAAGCCGGGACTGACCAGGGTGACGTCGATGCCCATGGCGGTCAGGTCGATGCGCAGGGACTCGAACAGGTAACGCATGGCCGCCTTGGACGCGCCATAAGCGCCGGCGCGCGGCAACGCCAGATAAGTGGCCGCGCTGCACATGGCGACCAGGTGCGGCCGCTGCCCGCGGCGCAGCAAGGGCAGCGCGTACTGTACGGTGAGGCTGGCGCTGTACAGGTTGCCGCGGACCACGCGTTCGACCAGGGTGGCGTCGAACTGCCCCGGCTCCAGGTACTCGCAGGTGCCGGCGTTGACGATCAGTTGCTCCAGCGCGCCCCAGGCCTGCTCGATGCGCTGGCCGATGGCGGCGACCTGCTCGGCGTCGGTCAGGTCGCCCGGCGCCAGCAGTACCTGGCCGGGGTAGCGCATTGCCAGGGTTTGCAGGGGCGCCGGGCTGCGCGCCGTCAGGGCGAGCTGGTGGCCCTGCTGCAACAGCGTTTCCGCCAGTGCCGCGCCGATGCCGCTGCTGGCCCCGGTCAGCCAGATGCGGCTCACGCCAGCCTCCGCTTGAGCCAGGCGATCAGCCGGCCGAGGAGCGGCAGGTGCTCGTAGAGCAGGGCGCCGGCATCGAAATAATCGTGGTGCAGATAGACCCGCTCGCGCCAGCGCAGGTACGAGCAGCCGTCCACGCTGATGGGGGCGCCGCCGCGCAGGCGGGGATGGCGGAAATGCAGGGTCCAGCGCAGGTAGCCGCAGCCTTCGCCGACCTCGTCGAAGCCGTGGACGTCGACACGCAGTGCCCCGACCTGCTTGTACAACTCGGTGAAATAGGCGCGCAGCGCCGGCAGACCCTGGACATGGTGCAGCGGATCACGGAATTGCACGTCCGGGCTGTACAGCTCGGCGAGCGCATCGAGGTGCTCGCTGTCCAGGCCGGCGAAGCCCTGGGCGAAACGCTGAAGGAAAGCGGACATGCAAAATCTCCAAGAAAGGTTGTACAGCCTGAAATAGCTGTACAACTATTCTGGGAGGATAATGCGAAAACTGTACAGGTCAACCTTCTTTGTACAAGTTTTACCGCTTGTTGCAGCGGGTGGCGGCGGGCGCCGCTCGGTTGTTTCAGGCGCCGGCGGCGGCCAGGCGGCGTTTCAGCTCGGCCACTTCGGCTTCCAGTTCGCTGACCCGCTGGGTGGCCTCGACTTCCGCGGTGACATTGCGCTGGATGCCGATGAAGTAGGTGAGCTGGTCGGCTTCATTGAACACCGGGGTGATCGACAACTCGTTCCAGAACAGGCTGCCGTCCTTGCGGTAGTTGCGCACGATCTGGCGGCAGGGGCGGCCGGCGTGGATCGCCTCGCGGATCGCCGCCAGGCCCGGCTGGTCGCGGTCCTCGCCCTGGAGGAAGCGGCAGTCGCGATAGAGGATGTCGTCCACCGCATAGCCGGTGAGGCGTTCGAAGGCCGGGTTGGCGTAGATGAGGATGTTGTCGTCGCCTTCCTGCTCGGCCACCACGATGCCGTCGTTGGACGCTTCGACCACCAGTTGCAGGAGCTTGGCGTTGATCATTGCTGCGTTTTTCCTTGAGTGCCCGGCCCCGGTGGGCCGCTTCCGCCAAGGGTAGCCGGACGGGCTCGCGCTGCAAAGGCGCGGCGCTGTTCGCACCGGTTGGGCCCGCCTGGTTTACAATCCGGGCATCCTTCCGCCGCCCCGACCCTCGTCATGACCGAACTCACCGATTCCGCCGTTCCCGTTGCGTCCAGTGAGGAACTCCTGCCCATTCGCGAGGTGGTGCGCCAGACCGGGGTCAATCCGGTCACCCTGCGCGCCTGGGAGCGGCGTTATGGCCTGATCCGGCCGGTGCGCACCGATGGCGGCCACCGACTCTATTCACGGCGCGATATCGACGCCATCCAGCGCATCCTGGTCTGGACCAGCCGCGGCGTGGCGGTCGGCAAGGTCGGCGAGTTGCTCGCCCAGCAGCAGAACAGCGTCAATCCGGCCAGCCGCGCCGAGGACCCCGACACGCGCGACCACGAACAGTGGCGGGAGGCCTTCCGCCAGGCGGTGGTCAGGTTCGACAGCGCCGAGCTGGAGCGCCTCTACGGGCAACTCTTCACCCTGTATCCCGCCTCGGTGGTGTTCGACGGCGTGCTGCTGCCGTTGTGGCGCACGCTGCTGCAGCGCAACGAATTCGGTGCCAGCAGCCAATGGCTGTTCCTCGACAGCTTCCTGCGCGCGCGCCTCCTGCTGCGCCTGCAGATGGGCCGCTCCGGCAATCGCGAGCGCATCCTGCTGGCCGCGTTGCCGGGCGTCTGCCGCGAGCTGGAACTGCTCTGCGTCGGACTGCAACTCGCTGGCGACGGCATGGCGGTCGAGGTGCTGGCGCCGGGGCAACCCCTGGAAGAACTGCCGTTGGTCTGCGAAGCCGCCCGGCCCGCGGCCCTGGTGCTGTTCGCTCCGGCACCGCTGAGCCCCGAGCAGGTTCGCCGCCTGGTGCGCCTGCAACTGGGCCTGGGCTGCCCGCTGGCTCTGGCCGGCGAGGCCGCCGAGGTCGGTGCCGAAGGCCTCAGCGCCACGCCCATCGCCTGCCTGGGCAGCAGCGGCCAACTGATGCAGTGGCGTTTGCGCAAATTCATCGACGGCCACCTGGATACCTGACAGCGCCTGGCCGGCCCCGGCGATGCCCGGCGCCCGTCCGTGGGGAGGCATGTGCGCGGCTCCGGCGTCTTTCACCCGCCCCGGGCGTCCGCGGCGTCATGGCGGACTCGCTATCGAGGGGCCGGGAGGTCCGCGCGGAAGAAGGGCGTCTTGGCGGCGCTCGTTTTCACCGAAGTCTCTATTCCGATTAGCCGTCGAGAGGGTGCTTTAGGTAAACTGCCGGAAACATGCCTGAAACCTCTGAAATGCCCGTTCTTGACGCTCTGCTGGCCTTGAAGCGCTTTTCGCGCCGCGCGGTTGGTGGATGTTCGTTGATTTCTTGACGCTTGCGTTTTGACGAGCTTGCACCAAGCTAGGTCAAGACAGGGCTTTCTGATAAGGTTCGTGGATTCCACGGCGCCCTGGGGCGTCCGATAACGATATGAAGCAACGAGGTGCTGCGTGATTAAGGTGCTGGTGGTCGATGATCACGATCTGGTGCGCACCGGAATTACCCGCATGCTTGCCGACATAGACGGCTTGCAGGTCGTGGGGCAGGCCGACTCCGGCGAAACCGCCCTCAAGCAGGCCCGCGAGCTGCAGCCCGACGTGGTGCTGATGGACGTCAAGATGCCTGGCATCGGTGGCCTCGAGGCGACCCGCAAGCTGCTGCGCAGCCAGCCGGACATCCGCGTGCTGGCGGTAACCGCTTGTGAAGAGGATCCATTCCCCACTTGGCTGATGCAGGCCGGCGCCTCGGGCTACTTGACCAAGGGTGCCGGGCTGGAAGAGATGGTCCGGGCGATCCGCCAGGTCTTCGCCGGCCAGCGCTACATCAGCCCGCAGATCGCCCAGTCGCTGGCGTTGAAATCCTTCGAGCCGGAGAAGAACGGCTCGCCGTTCGATGCCCTGTCCGAGCGGGAAGTCCAGATCGCCCTGATGATCGCCAGTTGCCAGAAGGTGCAGAGCATCTCCGACAAGTTGTGCCTGTCGCCGAAGACCGTGAACACCTACCGTTACCGCATTTTCGAGAAACTCTCGATCACCAGCGATGTCGAGCTGGCCCTATTGGCCGTGCGCCATGGCATGGTGGATGCCAGTAGCTGAGCCACGATGAACGCTGTCTTCGATTCGGCGGCCTTCCTCGCCACCTGTAGCGGGCGTCCCGGCGTCTACCGCATGTTCGATGCGGAGGCCAAGCTGCTCTACGTGGGCAAGGCGAAGAACCTCAAGAAGCGCCTCGCCAGTTACTTCCGCAAGACCGGCCAGGAGCCGAAGACCGCCGCGCTGGTGGCGAAGATCGCCCAGGTCGAAACCACCATCACCGCCAACGAGACCGAGGCGCTGCTGCTCGAGCAGACGCTGATCAAGGAATGGCGGCCGCCGTACAACATCCTGCTGCGCGACGATAAGTCCTACCCCTATGTGTTCCTCTCCAGCGAGGACGAATTCCCGCGCCTGTCGATCCATCGTGGGGCGAAGAAACGCAAGGGCCGCTATTTCGGCCCCTATCCCAGCGCCGGCGCCATCCGGGAAAGCCTTGCCCTGCTGCAGAAGGCTTTCCTGGTGCGGCAGTGCGAGGACAGTTACTTCCGCAATCGCACGCGGCCCTGCCTGCAGTACCAGATCAAGCGTTGCAAGGGGCCCTGCGTCGGCCTGGTGAACGCCGAGGAATACGCCGAGGATGTCCGCCATTCGGTGATGTTCCTCGAAGGGCGCAGCAACCTGCTGGCCGAGGAACTCAACGCCGGGATGGAGCAGGCGGCCATGCGCCTGGACTTCGAACGCGCCGCCGAGCTGCGCGACCAGGTGGCGATCCTGCGCCGCGTGCAGGACCAGCAGAGCATGGAAGGCGGCAACGGCGATGTCGACGTGGTCGCCGCCATCGTCAATCCGGGGGGCGCCTGCGTGCACCTGATCAGCGTGCGCGGCGGGCGGGTGCTCGGCAGCAAGAACTTCTTCCCCCAGGTGGCGATCGAGGAAGAACTGGACGAGGTGCTGCTGGCGTTCCTCGGCCAGTACTACCTGAGCCACCACGAGCGCGATCTGCCCGCCGAGATCATCGTCAACGCGGTGCATGAGGACTTCCCGGTGCTGCTGGAGGCGATCGCCGCGTCCCGTGGCCGTGAGCTGCAGATCAGCCATCGCGTGCGCGGCACCCGCGCGCGTTGGCAGCAGTTGGCCGTGACCAATGCCGAGCAGGCCCTGGGCGCGCGCCTGGCGAACCGTCAGCATGTCGCCGCGCGCTTCGAGGCGCTGGCCGAAGCGCTGGCGCTGGACGAGCCGCCGCAGCGCCTGGAGTGCTTCGATATCAGCCACTCCAGCGGCGAGGCGACGGTGGCCTCCTGTGTGGTCTTCGGCCCCGAGGGGGCGATCAAGTCCGATTACCGGCGCTTCAATATCGAAGGCATCACCCCGGGCGACGACTACGCGGCGATGCATCAGGCGTTGACGCGCCGCTTCAGCCGCCTCAAGGACGGCGGGGGCAAGATGCCCGATATCCTGCTGGTCGACGGCGGCAAGGGACAGTTGGCGATGGCCCAGGAGGTTCTGCAGGAACTCGCCGTGGCCGACCTGATCCTGCTTGGCGTGGCCAAGGGCGTGACCCGCAAACCCGGCCTGGAAACCCTCTACCTGAACGATGCCGAGCATGAGTTCACCTTGCCGGCGAACTCCCCCGCGCTGCATTTGATCCAGCAGATCCGCGACGAATCGCACCGTTTCGCCATCACCGGCCACCGCGCGCGGCGCGGCAAGGCGCGGCGGACCTCGACGCTGGAGGAGGTCGCCGGGGTCGGGCCGAAGCGCCGGCGCGACCTGCTCAAGCATTTCGGCGGCTTGCAGGAACTGGGGCGAGCCAGTATCGATGAAATCGCCAAGGCCCCCGGCATCAGCAAAAAGCTGGCGGAGCAGATTTATGCTGCTCTGCACAGCGAGTAGAATGCCGGGCTCAACTCGCAGACCAGTCGTCCTGATGAATATTCCGAACCTGCTCACCCTGCTACGTGTTCTGCTGATCCCCTGCTTCATCCTGCTGTTCTACCTGCCGTTCCCGGGCAGCCACCTGGCGGCGAGCCTGGTCTTCGCCCTGGCGGCGGCCACCGACTGGCTGGATGGCTATCTGGCTCGTCGCCTGGGGCAGAGCACGCCGTTCGGCGCCTTCCTCGACCCGGTGGCGGACAAGCTGATGGTGGCGGTGGCGCTGGTGCTGCTGGTGGAGGAGCACGGCAACCTGTGGCTGACCCTGCCGGCGGTGATCATCATCGGGCGAGAGATCGTGGTGTCCGCCTTGCGCGAATGGATGGCCGAACTGGGGGCCCGGGCGCACGTCGCGGTGTCGAACCTGGGGAAATGGAAAACCGCCGCGCAGATGCTGGCGCTGGTGATACTGCTGGCCAATCCGCCGCTGGTGACCTTCTGGGTGGTGCTGGGCTACGCCCTGCTGATCGTCGCCGCGGCCCTCACCATGTGGTCCATGCTGCACTACCTGCTGGCCGCCTGGCCGCATCTGAGCACCGAGCCGAAAGAGAAATAAGTTTTTTTGAATCAAAGAGTTGACATGGCTCCAGCAATCGTTAGAATGGCGCCCGTCAACACGACGCGGGAATAGCTCAGTTGGTAGAGCACGACCTTGCCAAGGTCGGGGTCGCGAGTTCGAGTCTCGTTTCCCGCTCCAAATTAAGATCAACGCCTCATTGAGGTGGTGGATCGAAGAAAAAGGGTGGCCCCAGGGCCACCCTTTTTCGTTTCCGCTTTCGTTGCATCCGCTCCCCATTCTCGCGGCCCGCCTGATCAGGCTAGAGCGCGGGCTCTCGCGCTGCATGGCCCAGGCTTCGCGTTGGCCGCAGAGAGCCTTAGCGGCATAGCGCCATGTCGTCCGATGCCCACGCGCTCCGCGTATTGCTTCTTTCGCCACTCGCAGTCTTTTCGATCCGAGCGCCCGCCGTTGTCTTAGCGGCTCTATCGCTAAGGTAATCGCAGTTGGCATCTAGCGAGGACGGTCGCGCCATGGGCAGACACAGCGTGGTGAGTTCCAATGAAATCGTGATCATTTCCCGTTGCCCGGCTTGCGATGGCATCGTGTTCTGCTGTCTGGAGCGGTTCATGCAGGAGGAGGACCGAGGGTTGCTCGACGATTTGGCGGATAGGGGCTACTGGATCGACTCCTTCTCGCTGAGTCGCATGCCGAGTCGAAGTCGATGCCGCTGCCGGCGTTCTCTAGCCGAGACGGTGGTCGAAACGGCTGCCGCGGCGCAGGGGTGGTCCTCCTGTCAGGCGCCGAGCGACACGGACGTCGGCCAGGCAATGCCCGTTTTGCGGCGCATCCCTGCGCGCGCGGGCTGACGAAGGAATTTTCAACTCAGGTGTTGCCAGCCTTGCTCCATTAGTCCATAATCGCGCCCATCGATCGCACGGAGTAGTGAAAACTCTGTGTAATCAATAGGTTAGAGCTTAAAAGCTCAAATCTGAAGAATTCAGGCAAGTCGCACAGCAGCGGCACTGCCAAGCTCAATGGCTGAGTAGCAGAGTGGTTATGCACCGGATTGCAAATCCGTGAACGCCGGTTCGATTCCGACCTCAGCCTCCAATAGAAAAGCCCCGTAGATTCAGATCTACGGGGCTTTTTCTTTGCCTTCTGGAAATATGTAGCAGCCGGTTCTTTTGGGTGCGCGTCCCATAACTTTCCTCCTTCGCGGGCTTCGCAATGGCCCCGACGCGGCGGTAAACCCGCTCCGTGATTCCCTCCCTTGTATGACCAAACAACTGGCTGGTATCCGTCAGCTTGTCGGCATGGCGTGCACTGTGGCCTCGCTGAAGAGAATGGCGCGCTGATGAGTGAGTGGGGAAAAAGAAACCGGCCTGGAGCGGCCGGTTCGAGTCACTGCTGATCGTCAGGTTCGGGCTCGATGGGTTTGCCGAGCTGATCGAAACCGATGGAGAGGTCGAGTGCCGGTATCGATATTTCGGTTGGCGGGTGCTGGACGATGGGCTTCCACGCACCAAAGCCGGGCTCGCTGGCCCGCGCTCGTTGCAAGAGAAACGGAACTCGATCATTCCCTTCATCACTGAGGTGAACGCTGTAGGAGGTCTCCCAGTTCGGTTTGGTTGGTTCGGGTGGCTTCGTCGCCCAGGCTATCGATGTGCCCTGTTGGCTGGGCTTTTGGAAGACGAGGTGCCCAAGCGCCTTGTCGCTGTCGTTGACGAGATTGATGGTGAAGGTCTTCTTGTCCATGGCTTGCCGCTCCCTGTTTTCAGATCAGCCGAGGGTAGACCCGGCTGGCCGGACGAGCAATCGGGGAGCGTAGATGGGCGCATCGGCCGCCACCCTTTGCGGTCGATCTTGGCCGGCGTTCGTGGAGTCCGGTGCTGCTGCGGTGCACATTGACGAAACAGTCAATTTACAACGAGCCCCATAATTAATTCGCGAAATCGTTTTAAAATTTACATACATTCCTTAAAGAGGGAATTATGAAAATTTTAATTGCGACATGTGGGATCTTATTGGCTGCCGGGCAAGTGCAGGCAAGTCCGGGGTCTTATGTTGAAGGAACTTTTTGGGCATCCGGCTTTAGTCTGATGAGTTCTTCTGAATATGCCAATTACTATACGCAGCAAGTTCAAGATGACGCTGCCGTATATGTCGCTACAGGCGGTGAAACAACTGGCCCGGCACTGGAAAAAGCCATTCTGGATAACCGGGCGCTGCATCGGGACAGCCATTTGTCCGACATGGAAATCGCCAATAATCTTTTGCTAGGGTCTTTTGAGCAAGCTATCGACTAACGACCCGCTGCATGAATCACCCGCACTCCAGAACACGTCGTAAAGCAATGCTGTTTCAGTTCTGACGGGAATCAGGGTGATTCCGTTAGCGGGCTCGATCTTCCTGCGCAGGCAATTCACCATTGCTCGGCCAGACGGCGGGGTTAGCCACATCCGCTCGTGCCAAGCTCGCCGTCGAACTTCGCCGAGACCAGACGTCGTGCTTGCGATGCGGCCAATGCCTGGTATGGCCAGCGTATCTGCTGTCTCCGTCGTTCCGGTTTCGTGGCCTCTGCCGGCTGTCTGGTCTCTACTGGCAAGGCGGTGCTGCTTGATCTATTGCTTCCCATACGGAATGTGGGGAGAAGGGTATGGGCAGTACGGATGTACAACTAAAGAAGGTTCTGCTTGCCGCTGCATTCAATGATGTTTCTGTGGCGGAGGAGCTTAGAAAGGCAGCGATTGCAGTGGCGGGCCAGCGAATGTCGATAGAGCTGATGGAGCTCGCCCGGCGTCTGGAAGACGATGCGGAATCTCTCCAGCATGCCGCGAATGGGCTCGGCGTTGCGCATCCGGAGGAGGCTGCCCGGCTTGTGTCATCGCTGGCGCAACGAGGCGGCGAATTTGGCTGATCGCGTCGAGCACAGCGGAACGGGATCACACCAGCGGTGGGTTCCTCGGCCGGCTGTCCGATACATGCTGGCGGCTAAGTAGGACGTGGACTATCCATTTCCCTAGGGATTAGAGGGAAATTGAAGATGGACAGCAAGCAACAGGCTAAACGACGTGTACTCAACGGTGCGCTGAAGGATGTGGCTGTCGCGCTGGCCTTGGCGGATAGGTTGAGGGGCGCTGCGGGTGAGCGAGCGGGTCAGGCGTTCTCCGTGGAAATGCTCTCGCTCGCTCGGCAACTGGAACATGATGCCGAATCGCTTCGAGAGATTGTCGTGGATCTCAGCGTTTCCCTGCAGTCGCCAGAGCTGATGCAAAGCGGCTCGACCACGACAGCGTTCTCGCGGATCAGTGGCTGACTGGATCGCCCCTGGTGAAAGCGGGCCGCTGGGTTCCCCGTGTGGTCGTCCTGTCGAGTCCTTTCAAGGAGAGCACGATGGCAAGTAACTACAGCAGTGGCCGCTACGTTGCCTATGGCGTTGGCGAGGATGGTCCGCGAGTCGGCTGGGTCGATGAAGACGAGTACGTCCGTTCGGATAGCGGAGCCTGGGAGTTCCGCATCGATGGCGACGAGGTCTACTCGAAGACCGGGGAGCTTGTCGGCCTGATTGACGATGACGGCATTGCAAGGCGGAAGGATGGTCAGTTTCTGTTCCGGCTGGAGGAGGACTAGACCGCCTGGCTGGTCAATGCGCGCGCCGGGCGAGGCGCGGTGCCTTGCGAACGCCCTCGTTGTAGACGCCCTACGTCACCTTCCCGGCGGACCATCGTTGCGTAAGCGGATGGCGAACACACCTACCGAACTCCAGCATTAAGGGCGATGGTGTCCGCGCATTTTTAAGCGGACGCGATCACCCTTATCGCCAGGATTTCCATGCGCCAACGCAGCTCTTAGCCCAAACTGTTCAAAGCCCAGGTCGTCTAGGAATGCCTGCAACCTGGAGCGACGATTTCCAGCGTAGCCATCCATCACGGTATCGACGCCAACGTGATCCGCAAGTGGCTACCGATTTACCGGGATCAATCACCCGCAACTCTGCTGGCCTTCATCCCCGTACAAGCTGCCCCCAAGCGCGCAACAGAAGAGACGGTGATCATCTCACTGCCTCTGGGCGATAAATCCGTCACCGTAAAATGGCCAGCCTCAGATCCGGATGGCTGCGCGTGTTTTATTCGTGGCCTGGCCCAATGATTCGCATCGACGCCATCTGGCTCGCCACCCGGCCCATGGACATGTGGGCCGGCACTGACTCTGCACTGGCCCGGATGTTTGTCGTGTTCGGTGCGGCGAAGCCGCACTGCGCCTACCTCTTTGCCAACCGCCGGGCCAATCGCATAAAGGTGCTGGTGCATGACGGCGTCGGTATTTGGCTGGCGGCGCGACGCTTGAATCAGGGCAAGTTTCATTGGCCGGGCATCCATCGTGGCGCGGAGGTCGAACTCGACCCCGAACAACCCCAGGCGCTGGTACTTGGATTGCTTTGGCAGCGAGTAGGTGCAGGCGGCGCAATTACATTGCTCTAATACCTGGCTTTTAGCTGTGACCGGAGGACTGCTTTGGTAAAATCCACGGCATGACTTCCTTGCCCAATCTCGACCAAATGACCTCTGAACAACTGCGCGCGCTAGCTGCGCAGTTGATGTCCAAGGTCGACACCATGGGCAGAAAGATCCATCGTGATGAGACGATCATCGAGCAGCTCACTCACGAAATCGCCATTCTCAAGCGGCACAAGTTCGCCAAACGCAGCGAGCAGATCAGCCCGGCGCAAGGCAGCTTGCTGGATGACCTACTCAATACCGACCTCGAAGCCATCGAGGCCGAGTTAAAAGCACTTCATCCTGCACCCGCGCAGGCAGAACCACACCAGCAACCCAAGCGTGCGCCATTGCAGTTCCCGCGCACTGTGATCCATCACGAGCCGGACAACACCCAGTGCGCTTGCGGCTGCCAGCTTCAGCGCATCGGTGAAGACGTCAGCGAGAAGCTGGACCACACGCCGGGCGTGTTCACCGTCGAACAGCACGTTCGTGGGAAGTGGGCCTGCCGGCAGTGCGAAACACTGATCCAGGCGCCGGTGTCGTCGCAGGTGATCGATAAGGGCATCCCCACTGCCGGCCTGCTGGCGCACGTGATGGTGGCCAAATTCGCCGACCTCCTGCCGCTCTATCGACAAGAAAAGATCTTCGGTCGTGCCGGCCTGGCCATCCCGCGCTCGACATTGGCGCAGTGGGTGGGTCAAATCGGCGTGCAGCTTCAGCCGCTGGTCGATGCGCTGCGCGAAGCAGTGCTGGCCCAGCGCGTAGTCCACGCCGATGAAACACCGGTACAAACGCTGGCTCCAGGAGAGAAGAAAACCCACCGCGCTTACGTCTGGGCCTACAGCAGCACGCCATTCTCGGCACTCAAGGCCGTGGTCTACGACTTCAGCCCCAGACGTGCCGGCGAACATGCGCGTAACTTCCTGGCACTTGGAACGGCAAGCTGGTCTGTGACGACTTCGCAGGCTACAAGGCAAGCTTCGAGCTGGGCATCACCGAAATCGGCTGCATGGCCCATGCGCGCCGCAAGTTCTTCGACCTGCACGTGGCGAATCACAGCCAGTTGGCGGAGCAGGCGCTTCACTCGATTGGTGGGCTGTACGAAGTCGAGCGACTCTCCAAGGAAATGAGCGACGAAGACCGTTGGCGATTACGCCAGGAAACGGCGGTGCCCATCGCTGAAAAAACTGTATGAGTGGATGCTGGCCCAACGCGAACTTGTGCCCGAGGGCTCTGCTACGGCCAAGGCCCTAGATTACAGCCTTAAACGCTGGGTAGCGCTGACGCGCTACCTGGAGGATGGTGCTGTGCCCATCGACAACAACCAGATCGAGAACTTGATCCGGCCGTGGGCGCTTGGGCGGTCGAACTGGTTGTTTGCTGGGTCGCTGCGCAGCGGCAAACGGGCGGCGGCGATCATGAGCTTGATCCAGTCTGCGCGGGTCAATGGTCATGATCCGTATACATATCTGAATGACGTTCTCACACGCCTGCCGACGCAGCGGGCAAGTGAAATCGATCAATTGCTGCCGCATAAGTGGTCGCCGGTTTAATTACGCGAGGCGTGATGGCCGGACATATAAAAGGGAAGGACGATGCCAAATGGATTACAAGATGGGAGCCCGCAGCAATGAGCTTTGACATTATTATTTTGAAGCCTACAGACCTCAGTGAAAACGATCTGTCCAACGTTGAGGACGTGCTAGATATTGGATGCCCTGAGGCCGTAATCACATTTCTGGAGTTGGTGTTCCCTGGATGTGCCCAAGGTGCATTTTCGGATGGTGAGCGCTACTCGCTCGAGTCTGCTCAGAATGGAGACCCAGTGACCACCATACACCTTACTCTCAGATACGGCCGAGCCTGGTCTGAGGCAACCAATGCTGAGTTCCTGACCCTGCTCTTGAGGCTCTGCCAATTGCTCCAGTCAGTAGCTTTTGCGGTCTCCGATAACTCAAGGATCACACCTCCCTGCTAAAGACGGCCCATCTTGCTCGCCATAGAGCGGCTCACCTAGCGAATTGGTGCGTGTACTCGATCACATGGTCAGGGAACAACTCTTCATAAAAAGCAGTGGGAATGCCGAGGATACTTATCTCGATGCAATCGGGCAGAAGCTCTTCAGCGTAATCTAGAATGGCGATTCCCATAGATGGAATAACCAAGCCTGCTTCGGTTTTTACTGAAAGGGCCAAACCGGACTGGTCGAAGTGATTTGTGCGGCACTCGTTTTGAATAGCGGGATACCCAGTGGTTGGCTCGAACTGGCCGAAAGCAACGCCCATTGGAGGATCTCCACTCTCCAGCGACGAGTAGCCAACCAGAATCAATTCGCTATAAATCGAAAATCGCGCCATCTGATCGCCTAATGCTTGCCGTGGCATTGGATATATATGGTGTTTATCACTTGATTAGCTTGAATGCGAGGGTGCCGTGGAGGTTCGGAAGATGACTTGGCCGGACGCTTACATCGTTGCAGCCTTGTGTGCACTATCACCGCGGCATCCGGGCAGCGCGGTGCCCATGGCCATTCAATCTGGATGTTGGCGGCAAGCCCGATGTAGAGCGCGCGGAGGCCTTGCCGTCGTCGAGCGGCTAAGAGCCCGAGTGCTCCGCTGCCTTGTGCATGACCCGAAGGCAATGCGCCTTGGCCCAGATGTATGCGGCATCCGGCGTGAGGCTGCTTTTGTAGCCTGAGGCGCTGTAGAAGCGCGCGAAACGTAACTCGTCGCTATCGGCGTTGTGGGCATGCTCGATGACCGCTCGATCCGCCTCTTCGAAGCTGAAGTGCTTGTCGCGATAAATGGCCCCCGCCATCGCGAACAGACCCGCCCCCTCGCACACGGGGGAATCCTCGGCAGCGGCGTAGAGCGGAAGAAGGAGTGCGGCAAACAGCAGTATCAGACAGGAGGATTGGACGGTGATAGATGGCATCTCTAATCCTCTTCACAAACTCGAGCGCTAAGCCGTTGATGATCTAATTGACGCCAGCGGTTTCAGTATAGGTACAACTTTGTCTGAGCCAAGATTGCCGCCTCGCACGGCCAGATACGGAAAACGCAGGGCCAGGCCCATGGCTGTTTATCCGCACCGGCGTGTGGCATTCGCTGGAATGCTGGCGGCAGTCATGACACCGCGCTCGGCTTTCAGTCTTATGAGGATTTTGGTGCTCGGAGCGGGACTCGAACCCGCAAGACCGTTAGGCCGGCGCATTTTAAGTGCGCTGTGTCTACCAATTTCACCATCCGAGCGGGGAGGGGCCATGCTGGCGGCCAGGATGCAGGCGTGCAGGACGAGGGCCTGGGGCATCGCTGAGGGGCGAGACTATACCGAGTCGGGTGGTTGCGGTAAAGGGAACCCGGGTGGCTTTAAGGGGTTGATGGCGCAGGCAATTCGGCGTTTGCGCCGGTCGTGGGATGGGCATCGGCAGTGCCGCCTGAATGGCTATTGGAAGGGCTTTTCCTGCGACCATTTGTCCGAATTAACTCTCTGAAATCTCAGAGAAATATAGTTGTCCTAAGGTGCTCGCATTGAGTAACGAGGGACCTGACGTGCAACGCGCAACGAGAAATATCCGCAAGGTGTTGGATTCGGTAGCGACCAATAACGAGGCGGCGGCCGTCGAGATGATGCGGGCTGCGGAACAGATTCGCGACGAGTTGCTGCGGCAGCGCCTGCTCAACGCGATCCATCACTTGAACCAGGATGCCATCGAGCTGCGCACGCTTCGCGATGAGGTCTCGGGGGTTGCGATCAAACTGGCGTGAAGCGGTGCGCCCGGTACGCTGGCGCATCCTCCTGGCACTCGCCGCAGGCGGGCTTTCTGGCTGCTGCCTGGACGGAGTGTGCAGTGACGGGCAACCCAAAGGGCTTGCCCATCACCTGTTCCACACCAACCAGCCGGCGTGACGCTTGCGCGCCGGCCGCTCCAGCGCCTGTGCGGAGGGGATCGCCGCCGGGCTCGGCTCCGAGGCTTGTGGCGTCGGCGTGATGCGTCTTTCGGCAAACGACTTCTGCAACCTGGCCCTGCGCATGGAGCCACGCAGCAGTGCCCACAAGGTAACTCCCGCCAGCAATAGCCAGCTAAAGATCAGGAGTGTGACGAACGTGCCGGGATTCATACTGATAGTCCTCGCCCCCTGAACAAGGGTAGACCACCGGCGCTGGCGTGCCTGTCTTTCCTCCGCAGACTCCGCTGGATACGGCTTGCCGGTGGCCGTACTTTTTGATATCTGTATGTATATACAGTATTCGAAGGTGCCCAGCCATGTCCCATGCCATCCCTAGCTCCGCGTATCCTTCGTCCGCTGGCGACTCGGCGGCGTTTCACCTGGTCCATCCAGGGACGCCGATGTCGCTGGACGATCTGCTGGATCTGCACACGCCCCATACCTACATAGTCCGCGCACATGGCGATGGCATGACGGGCGCCGGCATCCATGACAACGATCTGCTGGTGGTGGATCGCTCCCTGCTGGCCGAGTCCGGCGAGGTCGTGGTGGCTGCGGTGAATGGCGAGCCGCTGATCCGGCGGCTGGACATCATCGATGGCACCTTCGCCCTGGTCGCGGCGAACGAGCGCTATCCGGCTATCCGCATTGTCGAAGGTGACGAGTTGTCGATCTGGGGAGTGGTGCGCTGGAATCTCCATTGCCTGGTCAACTGAGGCCTCCACACCTCAGTGGAAGTCCCGGCTGGACACCTCCAGTCCGCTCAGCAGGTGCGTGAGGTCGATCAGTTGCTCGGCGATCACATGCCTGACCCCACTTTGCATCTCCAGGCGGCCGCGTACCTGCAGCAGGCGTGACTGCAGCAGCACGCGGCGTTGGCGTTCGGCCAGATCGCGCCAGACCACCACGTTGATCAGGCCGAATTCGTCCTCCAGGGTGACGAAGGTGACGCCGCTGGCCGTCTGCGGGCGTTGCCTGCCGATGACCAGGCCGGCGACACCGAGTGGCCGGTCGTTCTCCAGGGTCAGCAGGTCTCGCGAACTGCGGCAGCGCAATGCCCGGAGCTGGCCGCGGAGCATGCTCAGCGGGTGCGGGCCGAGGGTCGTCCCCAGGGTCGCATAGTCAGTCAGCAGGTCTTCCGCGCGGCTGGGCAGGGGCAGTTTGACCGCGCTTTCTTGCCGTGCCTCCTGGCCGGCGAACAGCGGTAGTTGTGGTTCCACGCCCGCCACCGCCCAGCGTGCCCGGTGGCGATGACCGGCCAGGCCGCGCAGGGCGCCGGCATCGGCCAGGCGCTCGCGAGCCGCGGCCGCGAGCCTGGCGCGGCGGCTGAGGTCTTCGACATCGCGGAAGGCCTGGCTGGTTCGCGCTGCCACGAGGTTCCGCGCATCCTCCTCACGCAAGCCGCTGACCATGCGCAGCCCCAGGCGGATCGCTGGCTGCCCGTCACCCTTGGCCTCCAGGCTGCAATCCCAGGCGCTGTAGCGCACGTCCACCGGGCGCACTTCGATGCCATGGCGGCGCACGTCCTGCAGCACTTGGTCGGGACTGTAGAAACCCATGGGCCAACTGTTGATCAGTGCACAGGCGTAGGCCGCCGGCTCGTGGCACTTCAGCCAGCAACTGGCATAGGTGAGCAGGGCGAAGCTGGCGGCGTGGGACTCGGGGAAGCCGTAGCTGCCGAAGCCCTTGATCTGTTCGAAGATGCGCGCGGCGAACTCGGCGGTGTAGCCATTCCTCAGCATGCCTTCGGTGAGGCGCTGGCGGTGCGGCTCCAGCCCGCCGTGGCGTTTCCAGGCGGCCATGCAGCGGCGCAGGTGGTCGGCTTCGCCGGCGGTGTAGTCGGCGGCCACCACCGCCACTTCCATCACCTGCTCCTGGAACAGCGGCACGCCCAGGGTGCGCTTGAAGACCTTTTCCAGCGCGGAGGAGGGATAGCTGACCGGCTCTTCGCCATTCCTGCGGCGCAGGTAGGGATGCACCATGTCGCCCTGGATGGGGCCGGGCCGGACGATGGCCACCTCGATCACCAGGTCGTAGAAAGTCTTCGGCTTCAGGCGCGGCAGCATGGCCATCTGCGCGCGGGACTCGATCTGGAACACGCCCACGGTATCGGCGCGGCTGATCATCGCGTAGGTGGCGGCGTCCTCGGCGGGAATGCTGGCGATGCTCAGGCGCGGCGTACCGCGCAGTCGCTCCAGCAGGTCGAAGCAGCGGCGCAGCGCGCTGAGCATGCCGAGGGCGAGCACGTCGACCTTGAGCAGGCCGACGGCGTCGAGATCGTCCTTGTCCCACTGGATGACGGTGCGCTCGGGCATGGCCGCGTTTTCCACCGGCGCCAGCGTGTCCAGCGGCTGCTCGGAAATGACGAAACCGCCCGGATGCTGTGAGAGGTGGCGGGGGAAGCCGATCAGCTCGCCACTGAGCGCCAGGACCCGGCGCAGCACCGGGCTGTGCGGGTCGAAGCCAGCCTCGCTGAGCTGTGCCGCGTCCGGTGCTTGCTCGCTCCAGCGCCCACAGCACTCGGCCAGGGCATCGACCTGGTCGGGCGGTAGACCGAGCGCCTTGGCCACGTCGCGGATGGCACCGGCCGCCCGGTAGCTGCTGACCACCGCGGTGAGCGCCGCGCGCTGGCGGCCGTAGCGGCGGAAGATGTACTGGATGACTTCCTCGCGGCGCTCGTGCTCGAAGTCGACGTCTATGTCCGGCGGCTCGTTGCGCTCCTCGGAGATGAAGCGGCCGAACAGCAGGTTGCTGCGGGTCGGGTCGAGTTCGGTGATACCGAGCACGAAGCACACCGCGGAGTTCGCCGCCGAGCCCCGGCCCTGACAGAGAATGCCCTGTCCGCGGGCGAAACTGACGATGTCGTGCACGGTGAGGAAGTAGTTTTCGTAGCCCAGCTTGGTAATCAGCGACAGTTCCTTGCCGATGCGCTTGAGCACCCGCTTCCTGGCGCCCTGGGGCCAGCGCTTGCGGATGCCTTCGCAGGTCTTGCGGCAGAGCCAGGAGGCCGGGCTGTGTCCCTCGGGCACCAGTTCGCGGGGATACTGGTAGCGCAGTTGGCCGAGGTCGAAGTGGCAGCGTTCGGCGATGCGCAGGGTTTCCTCCAGCAACGGCGGCGGATACAGCTCGGCCAGCGCCTGCCGTGGCCGCAGGTGGCGTTCGCCATTGGCGAACAGATAGGCGCCGGCCTCGCTTACCGGCAGATGCTGGCGGATGGCGCTCAGGGTGTCCTGCAGGGCGCGGCGGCCACGGGCGTGCATGTGCACGTCGCCACAGGCCACGGCCGGAATCCCCAGGCGTTCGGCAAGGGCCAGGCGTTGTTGCAGGCGTTGCTGATCGTTGGCGCCGCGATGCAGCTCCACGCCCAGCCACAGGCGTTCGGGAAACCGTGCGTGCAGCCAGGCCGCCGCGTCGTCAGGCAAGGCCTCCTCGTGCAGCCAGATCGCCAGCAGGCCGTCGGTCGCCGCCTCGAAATCCTCGCGCAGCAGACGGTAGCTGCCCTTGTCGGCGCGCCGTCGGCCACGTGTGATGAGCCGGCACAGGGCCTGATAGCCGGCCAGGCTTTCCGCCAGCAGCACCAGCTTGGGCCCGTCCGCCAACTGGACCTCGCTGCCGACGATCAGCGGTATGCCGAAGGCTTTCGAGGCCTGCCAGGCGCGGACGATGCCGGCCAGGCTGCACTCGTCGGTGATCGCCAGGGCACGGTAGCCCAGGCGTGCGGCGCGCTCGAACAGCTCATGGGCGCTGGAGGCGCCGCGCTGGAAGCTGAAGTTGGACAGGCAGTGCAGTTCGGCGTAGGACGGCGTCATGCGAACCAGCCGTGCAGCAGCAACGGCCCCTCGCTGCCGACCGGGCGATAGACCCAGGCGCGCTGCCCGCTGCGGGTCTCGACCAGGTAGTAGTCGCGGCGCAGATCGGCGCCATCCCACCAGCCGGATTCGATACGTTCCGGGCCGGCGAGGATTCTCGGCATGCTTTCGCGGAGCGGCCTGGGTTCCGTCAGCAGCCAGCCGGGGCGTGGTCCGCAGGGTGGCAGGGCGATCGGCTTGGCGCTTTCCCGTGGCTGCCAGGCCTGCTCCGGGCGGTGCTCGGCGAGCGCGCTCAAACCATGTACGGCCTCGTCGCCCAGGCGAGCGCGCAGGCGTTCGCGTAGCTGCTCCCAGGGCAGTGCCTGCTGAGGCCGTTCGTTGAATAGCTGTCGATGCGCCGGGGCGAAGGTCGGCAGCTCGCTGGCCAGCAGGCGCACGGCATGCACGGCGGCGGGCAATTGCAGTTGTTCCAGGCGGCCACGGGTCAGCTCGAAGAGCATGGCCGGATCGCGCTCGGCGCTGAGCAGGCCGACCGGCAGGCAGGTGTCGGCGCGGCCGTGATGCTCCAGATGCAGCTCGAAACGCTGCACGCCGCTGTCGCGCCCGGCCAGGTAGGCGGCGAGATCGGCCGTCAGGCGGCGTAGCGGAAACAGCAGCGCCTGGTGCGATTCGACGTCGAAGTTCAGTTCGATGCGCGCCTCGAAACGATCTGCCGGCCGATAGAACTCCAGGGCCATGGGGCGTAGCCCGAGGAGGCTGTCCAGATGGCGTAGCAAGTCCGCCGGAAAGCGCTTGGCCAGAGCGTCGCGGGGCAGCTCAAGGAGTTGGCGCAGGTTGCGCAGCCCCATGCGGGACAGGCTGGTGACAAGCTCCCGCGGCAGCCCGGCACGCTCCAGCGGCAGGCGCCCGAGGATGCCGGGCAGTTCATGGCTGTCCAGTACCGCCAAGCCGTCCCCGGCGTTGCTCAGAACCCGTGCGGCGGCGGGGTTGGGCGCGGCACTGATGCGGTGGCGGAAACCCAGCTCGGCCAGCTCCGCGCGCAGGCGTGCCTCCAGGCGCGGCCAGGGACCGAACAGTGCCAGGCTGGAGTGCACTTCCAGCAGCAGGGCGCGCGGGTAGTGCTGACTGACCTGGGAGCTGAAGCCATAGCCCCAGGCGGCGAGCAGGTCCTGGCAGTGGCCGACTGCCGTCAGGTCGTACTCGGCGCAGGTGAACTCACGACTCAGCGCGCGAGCCGCGGTCAGCGACTGACCGGGTTTCAGGCCGAGCCTTCGGGCCGCCGGGTTGACCGCCTGCAGCACACGCTTCTGTGGCGGACCGGCGAGCAGCGCCAGGGGCGAGGCGGCGTCGGCGCGGCCGCGCAGGGCGGCATCCATGGCCAACTGCGGAAACAGAATGCAGGCCCAGAGCATGCTCGCCTCAGCGCAGCGCCGATAACGGCAGCGCGGCGGCGGGGGCCAAGCCGCCACGGCATTTGAGGACGCGCAATTGCGCCGGCCTGGCTTCGATGCTCAGGCGTAACGCCGCCGGTGAAGGGTTCAGCGCTTCCCGCAGCGGCCGGTAGGCGAAAGCCAGGGTCTGGCCGCTTTCCGCAGCCACTTGCAACCGGCGCAGGGCGCGGTCGTCGGCCTGTTGTGGCCAGCACAGCACCGCGCCGCAACTGCCCGAACGCAGACACTGCTCGGCAGCCCAGAGCGCCTCGCGGCCACTGGCCTCGACCAGGCTCAGGCGGCGCAGATCGATGCCCGCGGCCAGCCAGGCGCGCGGATAAGGCACATGGGGTGGGGCGACCAGCACCAGGCGCTCGCCGGCAGCGCTGAGGCGTGCCAGGGTCGGCCAGAGCAATTGCAGTTCGCCGATGCCTTCGGCGGCGCAGAGGATTTCGCTCAGCGCCGCCTCCGGCCAGCCGCCACTCGGCAACAGGGCATCCAGGCGCGCGTGGCCGGTAGGCTGGGTGCCCAGTGGCGGCGTGCCGGGCTGGCCCTTCCAGATGCGGCGCTGGTCGAGCAGGGCACCGAGATCGACCGCCGCGCTCATGGGCGATTCTCGAACGAATGTCTGAAGGAAAGGACACGACGACTCACGGTAGTCTTCCGAAAATACTGTATGTAAATACAGTATTTTCCACATCCCGCGATGGGGTCAACAGCGCCCGACCAACTGCCAGCGATCGCATGCAAAGGTTCGGATCATCCACGAACTGAGCCAGATCAGCATGGGGCGATGGCGATGTCATTCAGAATCACGCGTGGACGCTGCGGGCTGATTCACAAGGGGGATGGTGACTTTTTGCTATTACTGTAGAACTCGCCGCCTGGGCGGTTGTCAGAAGCGCGTGTGTCGGCGCCTGCGGGTCGATCCAGCTTCCTCTGCGAGGGAGTGCCGTGCAGGCATTGTAAGCAAGGCGCGGCCTCATTAGACTGCGCGCAATTCGTACCCTCGTTCCTTTCGAAGGACTCTCATGATCAAGAAATGTCTGTTCCCGGCTGCCGGCTACGGCACCCGTTTCCTCCCGGCCACCAAGGCCATGCCCAAGGAAATGCTGCCGGTGGTCAACAAGCCACTGATCCAGTACGCCGTTGAAGAGGCACTGGATGCTGGCCTGACCGAGATCGGCATCGTTACCGGCCGTGGCAAACGCGCTCTGGAAGACCATTTCGACATCAGCTACGAGCTGGAAAACCAGATCCGCAACACCGACAAAGAGAAGTATCTGGTCAGCATCCGTCGCCTGATCAATGAGTGCACCTTCTCCTATACCCGCCAGATCGAAATGAAGGGCCTGGGCCATGCGATCCTCACCGGCCGCCCGCTGATCGGCGACGAGCCCTTCGCCGTGGTCCTGGCCGACGACCTCTGCCTGAACCTGGAAGGCGACAGCGTCCTCAAGCAGATGGTCAAGCTGTACAACCAGTTCCGCTGCTCCATCGTGGCGATTCAGGAAGTGCCGCCGGAAGAGACCAACAAGTACGGCGTGATCGCCGGCGAGATGATCCGCGACGACATCTACCGCGTGAACAACATGGTCGAGAAGCCGAAGCCGGAAGAAGCTCCGTCGAACCTGGCGATCATCGGCCGCTACATCCTGACGCCGGACATCTTCGACCTGATCGAGCAGACCGAGCCGGGCAAAGGCGGTGAAATCCAGATCACCGACGCCCTGATGAAGCAGGCCCAGGACGGTTGCGTACTGGCCTACAAATTCAAGGGCAAGCGTTTCGACTGCGGTAGCGCCGAGGGTTATATCGACGCCACCAACTTCTGCTACGAGAACCTCTACAAGACCGGCAAGGCTCTCTAATCGAGCGTCTCGCGGTCCTGTGAAAAAGCCACCTTCGGGTGGCTTTTTCGTTTCCGTCGCATGCTCAGGGAATCGGCATCGCCTCCGACCCCGGCCCCAGCGGCTGGCCATAGCTGAACTCCACGTAATTACCGGCCGGATCACGCAAGCCGCAGTAATAGCCGACCGGGTAGGGTTCCTGGCGCGGCGGCCAGATCAGGCAACCGGCGCGGGCCGCTTCGGTGGCAATGGCGTCGACCTGCTCGTGGCTGTCGACGGCGAAGCCGAAGTGGCTGTAGTCGTCGTCGGCCAGGTGGCGGGCCTCGCCGCCAGGCATGATGACGAAGATCAAGCGATGCTCCTGGCCTGGCTCGGCCATCCACACGATGCGCGAGCCCTTGCCTTCGCGTTCGTGGATGACGCGCATGCCGCAGAAGCGTCGATAGAACTCGATGCAGGCATCCAGGTCGGGAACATGCAGGGCCAGGTGAGTCAGGGTCGGGCGCATGACGGCATCCTCCAGGTGGCGCTCCTGGCAGGATAGGCCAGGCCCGATGAGGTATGCTGCGCGGCATCTGAATGCGGAGAATGACGATGTCTTTCGATTTCGACCTGTTCGTGATTGGCGCCGGTTCCGGCGGCGTGCGCGCCGCGCGCTTCGCCGCCGGTTTTGGTGCGCGTGTCGCGGTGGCCGAGAGCCGTTACCTGGGCGGCACCTGCGTCAACGTCGGTTGTGTGCCGAAGAAACTGCTGGTCTATGGCGCCCACTACCATGAGGACTTCGAGCAGGCCGCCGGTTTCGGTTGGACGCTGGCCGAGCCCCGCTTCGACTGGGCGACCCTGATCGCCAACAAGAACCGCGAAATCCAGCGTCTCAACGGCATCTACCGCAACCTGCTGGTGAACAGCGGGGTGACCCTGCTCGAAGGCCATGCGCGGCTGTGCGATGCGCATACCGTCGAGGTCGCCGGCCAGCGCTTGCGCGCCAAGCACATCCTCATCGCCACCGGCGGCTGGCCGCAGATTCCCGAGATTCCCGGCAAGGAACACGCCATCAGTTCCAACGAGGCCTTCTTCCTGCCCAGCCTGCCGCGTCGAGTGCTGGTGGTCGGCGGCGGCTATATCGCCGTTGAGTTCGCCTCCATCTTCAACGGCCTGGGTGCGCAGACCAGCCTGTTGTACCGCGGTGAGCTGTTTCTCCGAGGCTTCGACCGCAGCGTGCGCGAGCACCTGCGCGACGAACTGGGCAAGAAGGGCCTCGACCTGCAATTCAATGCCGACATCGCGCGCATCGACAAGCAGGCCGACGGCAGCCTGGCGGCGACCTTGCAGGACGGTCGCGTGCTGGAGGCCGACTGCGTGTTCTACGCCACCGGCCGCCGGCCCATGCTCGATGACCTGGGCCTGGAGAATGTCGCGGTGGCGCAGGACGCCAAGGGCTTCATCAAGGTCGACGAGGCCTATCGCACCAGCGAGCCGTCGATCCACGCCATCGGCGATGTGATCGGGCGCGTGCAGCTCACCCCGGTGGCGCTGGCCGAAGGCATGGCCGTGGCACGGCTGCTGTTCCGTCCGGAGGAATACCGGCCGGTGGACTACAAGCTGATCCCCACCGCGGTGTTCAGCCTGCCGAACATCGGCACCGTCGGTCTCAGCGAGGACGAAGCACGGGCTGCCGGGCACCGGGTGAAACTCTTCGAGAGCCGCTTCCGCGGCATGAAGCTGACCCTCACCGAGTCCCAGGAAAAGACCCTGATGAAGCTGGTGGTCGATGCCGACAGCGACCGCGTGCTGGGTTGCCACATGGTCGGCCCGGAGGCCGGTGAAATCCTCCAAGGCATCGCCGTGGCGTTGAAAGCCGGGGCGACCAAGGCGATCTTCGATGAAACCATCGGCATCCACCCGACCGCGGCCGAAGAGTTCGTCACCATGCGCACGCCGATGGCCTAGGCAGCCGCGGCGCGGATCGTCTCCAGGAAATGCAAAAGGCCGGTGCACTGCACCGGCCTTTTTCGTTTCGCCAGCCGCGCTCAGCGCGACTGCGCAGTCTGTGCCGTCGCCTGGCGATTCTGGCGCTGCGCATAGCGTTGGGCGAGCACCGCGCAGACCATCAGTTGGATCTGGTGGAACAGCATCAGCGGCAGCAGGATCACGCCGATGCTGCCGCTGGCGAAGAGCACCTGGGCCATGGGCACGCCAGTGGCCAGGCTCTTCTTCGAGCCGCAGAAGACGATGGTGATCTCATCCGCCTTGTCGAAGCCCAGGCGCCGGCTGAGCTGGGTGGTGGCGAACAGGGCGATGCTCAGCAGCAGGCAGCAGGCGACCACCAGGCCAGCCAGCGCGCTGACCGGCACCTGGTGCCACAGGCCTTGGATCACCGCGGCGCTGAAGGCGGTGTAGACCACCAGCAGGATCGAACCCTGGTCGACATAGCGCAGCACCGGCTTGTGGCGGTCGACCCAGTCGCCGATGGCGCGCCGCAGTACCTGGCCGGCGATGAAGGGCACCAGCAGTTGCAGGGTGATCTTGCCGATGGCGTCGAGGGTCGAGACGCCGGTATCGCCGTGCACGCCGAGCAGCAGTTGGACCAGCAGCGGGGTGAGGAAGATGCCGATCAGGCTCGATGCCGAGGCACTGCATACCGCCGCCGGGATATTGCCGCGGGCCAGCGAGGTGAAGGCGATGGATGACTGCACCGTGGCTGGCAGGGCACACAGATAGAGCATGCCCAGGTACAGGTCCGGAGTCACCAGCGGCGACAGCAGCGGCTTGAGCACCAGGCCGAGGATCGGGAAGAGGATGAAGGTGCTGGCGAAGACCAGCAGATGCAGGCGCCAGTGGGTCGCTCCAGCGATGATCGCCTGGCGCGACAGCTTGGCGCCGTGCAGGAAGAACAGCAGGCCGATGGCCAGGTTGGTGATCCAGCCGAAGGCGACGGCGACCGTGCCCTGGCAGGGCAGCAGGCTGGCGACGGTCACGGTGGCGACCAGCGCCAGGGTGAAGTTGTCGGGAAGCAGACGGGGACGGGCCATAGCGTTTCTCTCAGGCAAGCTACTGAAGGCCGGCCGCCTCTTTGCGGGCGGATGGGCAGTAGGCACTCTATGCCTTGGGCGTTCCTTCCGGCTAGCGCGAGAAAGCCAGCTTATGTCGCTGAACGGACAGGTATCCCTGTCAGATGGCTCGAAACGCCAGATCGACTCCAGCGACATCCACCAGCGAGCGCAGGCGTGCGGCGATGACGCCGGCACGCTGCCGTGGCAGGCGCGGGACGCGCAGGCGGACCTGCAGCCAGTCGCCGTCCTGCACGGCATGCACTTCGGCCGGCGGATAGCCGTGTACGACGATCAGGTTGAGCAGCCTGCACAGGGCGTCCGCCTCGGCTTCCGCGCGGATGTCGAACAGCGCCTGGTGCTGGGCATCCTCAGCACGAGGGCTCCAGGCGGCAGCGCGCTCCGTCGGCGCTGGCTGGCCGGAGCACTCGGTGGGGCGGTGCGATTCGCGGGTTGGCGGGTGGCTCAGGGCTGGGTTCATGGTCGTTGGCCGGCAGTGGAGGGAGGGCTCCATTGTCGGCGGCGCGAGGCGGTTTTGCTTTGCTCGATTGGCTGCTGAAAGGCTGATCTGCGCATAAACTATTCGATGAGCAGGTTTCTGGAGAAATGACTATGCCTGTCCATCTGGACGCCTTTGACCAACGCATCCTCGCCTTGCTGCAAGAGGAAGCGACCCTGTCCACGGCGGAAATCGCCGAGCGCATCGGCCTGTCGCAGTCACCCTGCTGGCGGCGTATCCAGCGCCTGAAGGAAGAGGGAGTGATTCGCCGCCAGGTGACCTTGCTGGATCGCAAGAAGATCGGCCTCAACGCGCAGATTTTTGCCCAGGTGAAGCTGAACACCCATGGGCGCAATCACCTCACCGATTTCGCCGAGGCCATCCGCGAGTTCCCCGAGGTGCTGGAGTGCCATGTGCTGATGGGCGCGGTGGACTTCATGCTGCGCATCGTCACCGAGGACATCGAGGCCTACGAGCGCTTCTTCTTCGAGAAGCTGTCCCAGGTGCCGGGCGTGCAGGAGATCAACTCCATCGTCGCGCTCTCGGAAATCAAATCCACCACCAGCCTGCCGTTGCCCGGCCGCTAGCGTTCGTGGTGGCAGTGGGCGCCGGCATGGCCGGCGCCCTGAATGCGGACTCAGGCGCCGCCGAGGAAGTCCATCTTGCCCAGTTCCACGCCGTTGTGGCGGAGGATGGCGTAGGTGGTGGTGATGTGGAAATAGAAGTTCGGATTGGCGAAGTGCAGCAGGAAGTCGATGCCCTTGAAGCTCAACTCGCGGTTCGGCAGCTTCATATTCACGGTGCGCTCTTCGGCGCCGGTGAACTGCTCGGGCTTGAGGCTCTTGAGGAAGTCGACGGTCTTGCCGATGCGCGTCTGCAGTTCGGCGAAGCTGCTCTCGGTATCGGCGAAGCTCGGTACCTCGACCCCGGCCAGTCGCGCGCCGCAACCCTTGGCGGCGTCGGTGGCGATCTGCACCTGGCGGGTCAGAGGGAACATGTCGGGGGCGAGGCGGGCGTTGAGCAACACCGTCGGATCGATGGACTTGGCTTGGGCATGGGCCGCCGCCTTATCGAGGATCGCCGACAGGTTGCCGAGCATGCGGATGAACACCGGAACGGAAATCGAATAGATCGACAGGGACATTGCGAGGTACTCCAGGCAGTAGTGAAGAAAACCTGCGCGCATTGCCGCGCCAGCGGAGTCTACTGCCAAGTCGTCCGGGCGTCGCCTGGCGTGTCGAGCGTTCAGCGCCCGGCGACATTCGCCGACGAGCAACGGTTCAGCTCCACCTTGCCCACGTAGGGATTGCCCCAGCCCATCACGCAGCCGACCATCTGGTTGCGCTGCTGCTCCCAGGCTTCCACCGGATACTGCTTGCTCCAGGCCTCGAACAACTGGCGGTCCTGATTCGACAGCTTCAGGCCGTAGCGGTCACTCATGTAGAAGTAGGTGCGGGCGATCATTCCGCGGATCTGCGGACGGGGCATGGCCTTGTGCGCCTTGAAATCGATGACCATCGGGCAGGCGCCATACTGCGGCGCTTGTGGCGGCAGCCAGGCATAACTGAAGTTGTTGCGATCGCCGTTGACCTCACCGATGCTCGGCACCAGGTTGAACAGGTCGGCTTCGGCGCGCTGGTACACGGGGTCGTGTCGCGTGCAATTGCTGCGCCCGCCGTTCTGCCAGCACTGCCGCTGGTGGCCGATGACCCAGGCCGGCACTATATGCTCCCACTCGATGCGCTGTGCGCGCTGGGCATTCTTGCGCGGGACATAGCCGCAACTGGCCAGGTCGACACGATTGCCCTGGTAGTGGCAGCCGCAATAGAACTCCACCGATTGGTGGGCATAGAGTTTCCAGCCGATCTTCTTGGCTTCCTGGAAGGTACGCGGAGCGACGGCGGAGGCGGACAGCGGCAGGGCGGCGAGCAAACACAGCAGAGCGGCGCGACGATTCATGAGAAAATTCTTTCAGAAAACGTCGCATCTTACTGATATAAAAAGAATTGCCAATCGTGGCAATCGAATGGCAACACCGCTGATGTGCGCTCGCGCGTAGTGCGATCGAGGCCGTCGGAGGCTGGATTAGAGGAGTTGAGCATGCCAGGTAAAGCGTTGTTCATTCTGCTCGGTGGGCTGCTGGCGTTGCCGCTGCATGCCGAGCAGGCGGTTCGCCAGGTGCCGGCGCCAGGCATCCAGCGCATCTACGTCAGTCCGGGCGCCAGCGGCAGCATCGAAAGCTCGTCGAGTTCGCAGGGCTATGACGGTTACGGCGGCGCCCAGGTTCCGCGCCGTTACGAGCAGGGATCGAGCACGGTGATCATCGATTCGTCCGGCGGCAATGGCGGTATCCGCCAGAGCATCGAATACCCCAATGGCGTGGCGTACCCGGTAAACCCCGGCACGCGGTCCAGCAGTCAGCGTCAGTCTTATCCCTGACGAGGGGATGGCGCGGGTGGCAGGGGATCAGTGCGGGTCGTCGCGGACCAGGCGCGATTTGCGCAAGCCGCCCTCGCAATAGAAGAGGCCAGTATCGCCGCGCAAATGATAGAGGGTGGCGAGGAATGCCGAACTGGTGCGTCCTACGGATAGGCTGCGGAGCTTGTGATACGCCCACAACCAGTCTTTGTGCTCTGCCTTGCTCATGGAATCGTCCTTGATTCTGTAGGAAATACGGGTTCCAGCAAGGGACATTAGTGGCCGAACCAGCGAAGCGCAAGTTTGCTTGTCGCGCCCTGGGCTCTGGCAAGCCGTATTCAGCCATTCGCAGCCCCGGCGCGGGCTTCCTCGACGTACTCCTTGAGCCAGCGCAGCACCTCCACCGCATCCCAGCGCGAGGGGTCGAACATGGCATAGGCCTGGCCCTGGTAGCCGACCACATCCAGCGGGCGGTGATAGCCGGCGCGCTGCAGCAGCGCCTCGATCTCGGCGAAGCAGGTATTGAAGTGCGCTCGCGAGAAAGGCGTCTTGCCCTCGGTGACCAGCCCTTCGAGGTGCAGTTCGGCGACCGCCTCGCTGACTTCCTCCACGGACATGTGGTTCACGGTGTATTTCATCTGACGGATGTCCACCATCGCTTTCGCTCCTGTTCCCGTTCCTGTTCCGAATCGCATCGGCCGCGCCTTTCGTCGTCGTGGCGGGATGATCGCAAAATACTGTATGCATGAACAGTATTTTGTCGCTACTATCGGATCGCTGGCTGACTGAATCAATGGCTTGCCCCGTCAACCGGGCCTTTCAGGTTTGCGGGGCTGCGTCGGAAGAAGAGGAACGCGTGATGCTGCAAGGAAAATCACTGATGCTCTGCGCCATCCTGGCTCTGCTCGCCGGTTGCGCCGAGCCACCGGCGGAAGAACCCAAGGCCAATGGCGCCTATCTGGTCATCGACGGCCAGGATGCCTGGGCCGTGCTCATTTCCGATGGGCGACGTATCGAAGAGCGCGGCACCGTGCGCGATGCCATCCGTCTGCCCAGGGCCCATTCGGCGGTGGCCGCCAGCTATGTGATCGACACGCCCAATTGCGGCCGCCTGCAATGGCTCACCGAAAGCCGCGACGGAGCGGCCGGAAGCACGCGCCTGCTGGCCGCCGACGGTGACGCGGGAGACCTTTCAGCCTGCCGTATCCGGACCGCTCTCAGTCGAATGTGGACGGCTCTGGATTATTCCGGCTGACATCGCTGTGTTTCACATCCTTTTCACACAAGAGGGGTATGTTAGAACCATCGCTAAAGGACTAGCGCCCCAATAAAGAACCCGCCTCTGGCGGGTTTTTTATTGCCCGGAATTCGTGGCTCCGATTCGCGCTTCCGCTCCGACAGGAGCATCCCCGGAGCGTCAGTCAGCGTTGCAGGCGCGTGCGATGCGCTGCTATAGGCAGGGGCTTTGCGCGCCTCGGCGGGCCCCTGGTCGGGGCGCATCGCCGACAGCGCGTTGCTTGCAGGGCGGTTGTGGCCGCCGGTGGTGCGGGGGAACGTCGCTGGCGTATCCGATTGACGCAACGGGCGCCGGTCGCGGGCGCCCGTCGTCGCTCGGGCGGATCACTCGGCCGGGCGGTAGACCTTGGCGAAACGCTGTGCCTGAACCACGCCGTAATCGCCCGGCGCGTATTGCATCACCCAGTCGCCGGCCTCGCCGCGCAACACGTCGCCGGCCGCCGAGCGAGCGATGCTGAAGGACTCGTCCATGCGCCGCGCCAGCACCACCGCCGGGCGATTGCGGTAGGCGCCCGGCTGGCCGTGGGCCAGGCCTTCGCCGGCCGGCAGGTACTTGGCGTCGAAACGCTCGCGGGAAACCACCCAGCGGTCGCCGGTGGAGCCGGTGATCAGTGCGTCGCCCGGTTGATAGCGGTTGGCGCCTTCCAGGCTCATCAACTCACCGGGAGCCTCGGCGAAAGCCACGTCCACGGTTTCATCCTTCACATAACGGCCGGCCTCGGCATCGCTGCGCAGGTCGAGGTTTTTCAGTTCAAGCATGGTCGGTCCCGAGAGGGAAAACAGGGGGCGCAGAGCATAGCGCGGCGGCTGGCGTGTCGCCATCAGCCCTTGGCAACCTGGAACGCCTCGCCGGTGGCGAAGAAGGCGCCGCCGGCCTGGTAGTGGATGGTGCGCAACTGGTCGTCGGGGAAGTGCCAGCGGCCGTTGGAGAACGCACGCTCGTCCGCGTAGGCGGCGACCACCTCGGCGATGAACAGGTCGTAGCGCTGCTGGTTGTGCGGTTCGTCGATCACCCGGCATTCCAGGTAGGCCAGGCAGCCCTCGATGATCGGCGCCTCGACGCAACGGGCGCGCGCCGTGGCGATGTCGTAGCGGGCGAACTTGTTCAACTCGCCGCCGTTGCACGAGCCCACGTCCACGGTCAGCTCGGCCTGGCGCCGCGACGGCAACTGGATGACGAAGGCGCCGGAGCCCTCCACCAAGTGGCGCGACCAGGTGTTGCGGTCGAGGACCAGCATCAGCTTGGGCGGATCGAAGTCCAGCGGCATCACCCAGGCCGCCGCCATCACGTTGGCGACGCCTTCGTGCTCGCTGGTGACGAGGGTGGACGGGCCATGGTTGAGCAGCAGGTAGGCCTTAGCCAGGGGGACGTCTTGCAGGTGCTTCATGCGGGGCCTCGCAGATCAGAGTAACAGGCCATCGACCGGTTCCAGCGCTGCCGGCAGCTCGTGCTCGCCGAGGATCTCCAGCACGGCGATCTCCAGGTTGCGGCTCATGGCGTCCAGCGGCAGGTCGTTGGGCTGGGTGTCGAACGGGTCGGCGATCTGGTCGCCGAGGGCGTCCAGGCCGAAGAAGGTGTAGGCCAGCACACAGACCGCCAGCGGCGTGAACCAACCGATGCTGTCGACCAGGCAGAACGGCAGCAGGAAGCAGTACACGTGGACGATGCGGTGCAGCATGAGGATGTACGGATAGGGAATCGGCGTGCCCTTGATCCGCTCACAGCCGCCGAGCACATAGGACAAGCGGCTGATCTGCAGGTCGACATTGGCCAGCAGCATGTCACTGGCGCCGGCGTCGCGGCCAGCCTCGGCGAAACGCCGGCCGAGCAGTGCGAGCAGGGCGTTGGCCGGGTTCGGCGTCTGCGCCAGGGCGGCGGCGTCGGCGCCGAGCAGGCGGCGGGCGTCTTCGCTCTGCGCCTGGCCGCGCAGGTGGTCGCGCAGCACGTAAGCGAAAGCGCCCAGATGGTTGGCCAGCCGGCGGCGGCCGCCATCATCCAGGCCGGGCAGCAGCGACAGGCTTTGCCGCGCCAGGTTGCGCGACACGATCAGCAGTTCGCCCCAGAGCGTGCGGGCCTCCCAGAAACGCTGGTAGGCGACGTTGTTGCGGAAGCCGAGGAAGATCGCCAGGGTCAGGCCCCAGAGGGTGAAGGGCGTGGAGGTGATCACCACCTTGTAGTGGTAGAGGGTGCCGTGGGTGGCCACCACCAGCGAGCTGAGCAGCACCGTGTAGAGCACCTTGCGCCAGATCGCCGGGATGATCGAACCCTTGAGGGAAAACAGCAGAACCCAGAGCGTCGGGGTTTGCGGGCGGAGGATCATGCGGCGGCTTCCAGGCAGTGCGGGGGCAAGGCGGCATCATAGCCGAGATGGCCACCGCCTTGCCGCCCTCCCTGGTTCGCGTCCCTTGGCGCCTCGGTCGGCTCGGCGGCTAGCTGTCCTGCCTTCGCGCAAAGACCACGGCGGAAGCCTTGCCCTCGCGCCCGAGCCCCGGCCGGCGGTGGGCCAGCTCGTAGAGCTGGCGGACTTCGGCGAGCATCGGGCTAAGGGCGCCGGACAGCAGCGAGATACCGTTGGGCAGCGGCGTCTGGTCAGCATTGTCTTCGAGCAGGCGTAGCAGCGTGAGCAGGGTGGAGAGACGGCGCTCGGCGGTTTCCAGCAGGTGCTCGACCGGCGCCAGGCGGTTGATGAAAAAGACGTCGTCGTAGGGTTGCGAGAGCGTGCTGAGGGGCGTGAACTCAGGCATGGCGCACCTCCGGGGTCGGATCGGGGAGGGCTGCCAGCGCGGGGTGGGGCACGTGCGTGAAAGGGGGATAGCGCATCTTATGGAGCTCCTTGCTAGTTGAGATCCCCTTCATCCGCTGCGAATCGGATTGGGAGGCGGATCGTGCGAGGTTCGCAGTACCGGCTAGCAAGGGCCCGGCCAGGCGTTAGCCTGCCTCACACGATCCACCATAGATGCACCTTCGTATCAGGCACAAAGCTCTAATACGTGGTGGCTATGGCGCTACCGCGGCCTTGCTAGATATCCGGGGCTGCGATCCCCGGTCACGGGATTGACCGTGACGAGCAGGAGCCTAGCGAGGGCATGTGTAGGCCCTCAAGGGTAAATGGTTGTGGGAAATTTCGCAGCCGACGTTGGCCGGGATGATGGGTATCGCTGCGCTCAACGCCATCCTACGTCCCCGGTCACCCCACCGTGCCGCACCCGTAGGATGGGTTGAGGGACGAAACCCATGCGGTGCTGGCATAACACGATGGGTATCGCTGCGCTCAACACCATCCTACGTCCCCGGTCGCCCCACCGTGCCGCACCCGTAGGATGGGTTGAGGGACGAAACCCATGCGGTGCTGGCATAACACGATGGGTATCGCTGCGCTCAACGCCATCCTACGTCCCCGGTCGCCCCATCGTGCCGCAGCCGTAGGATGGGTTGAGGGACGAAACCCATGCGGTGCTCGCGTAACACGATGGGTATCGCTGCGCTCAACACCATCCTACGTGGGGTTACCCTGCCCGGTCCTGCCGGGGGCGGGCGTAGGATGGGTTGAGGCGACGAAACCCATGCGGTGCTGGCGGGCGGGGCTTGGGCTCAACCCTGCTGGTACAGCTTGACGATGGCGGAGAAGTCCAACTGGCCGTTGCCCTGGGCGCTGAAGGCCTGGTAGAGCTGCTGGGCGAGGGCGCCGAGCAGCACTGGCTGGCGCACCTGGCGGGCCGCTTCGCTGGCCAGGCCGAGGTCCTTGAGCATCAGGTCGCTGCCGAAGCCGCCGCTGTAGCCGCGCGCCGCCGGGGCGCCGGTGAGCGGGTTGTTCACTTCCGAGCTCCAGCAGCGGCCGCTGGAGGTGTTGATGATGCCGGCCAGCACCTCCGCGTCCATGCCCAGCTTGACGCCCAGGGACATGGCTTCGGCGACGCCGATCATGCTGATGCCCAGCAACAGGTTGTTGGCCACCTTGGCGACCTGGCCGTTGCCGGCGCCGCCGCAGTGCACGATATTCTTGCCCATGGCCGCGAGCAGCGGGCGGGCGCGCTCGAAGTCGACCGTTTCGCCGCCGACCATGAAGGTCAGGGTGCCGGCGCTGGCGCCGGCGGTGCCGCCGGAGACCGGCGCGTCGAGCATCGGGTTGCCGTGGGCCTTGGCCGCTGCCGCGACCTCGCGGGCGCTGTGCGGGTCGATGGTGGAGGAGTCGATCAGCAGTACGCCGGGCTGGACCTTGGCCAGCAGGCCGTTCTCGCCGAGGTAGACCTGTTTCACGTGCTGCGCCGCCGGCAGCATGCTGATGATCACCTCGACATCCGCCGCGGCCAGTTCCGCCGGCGAGCCGACGCGCTGCGCGCCCTGGGCCACGGCGGTCCGCACGGCGGGTTCGGAAAGGTCGAAGACGCTCAGGTCGAAGCCGGCCTTGAGCAGGTTGGCGGCCATGGGGCCGCCCATGTTGCCGAGTCCGATGAAGCCGATACGCATGGGGTTTTCCTCTTGTTCTTGTGGGGACGCGCAGGGGCCGCCCCGGCGGCGCCGGTCACCTGGGAGCTTCCCGCGCCCAGGTCCGGGGTAGCGCCGCGCGGGCGGTTCTTTCCGCTGCCGTGGCTATTTGAGGTGGATGGTGGTGTTCACCGCGCCGCCCACGTCGTTCTCGTCGAACCAGCGTTCGGTGACGGTCTTGGTCTGGGTGTAGAACTGCACCACCTGCTTGCCGTAGGGGCCGAGGTCGCCGAGCTTGGAGCCGCGCGAGCCGGTGAAGGAGAACATCGGCACCGGCACCGGGATGGGCACGTTGATGCCGACCTGGCCGACGTCGATCTCTTCCTTGAAGTGGCGGGCGGCGGCGCCGGAGCGGGTGAACAGCGCGGTGCCGTTGCCGTTGGGGTTGGCGTTGATCAGCTCGATGGCCTCGTCGAAGGTGTCGGCGTGCATCACGCAGAGCACCGGGCCGAAGATTTCTTCGCGGTAGACGCTCATCTTCGCGGTGACGCCGGAGAAGATGGTCGGCGCGACGAAGTTGCCCTTGGCATAGCCGGCTACCTGCGGGTTGCGGCCGTCCAGTTCGAGCCTGGCGCCTTCCTGCACGCCGCGTTCGATCAGGCCGCTGACGCGGTCCAGGGCGGCGCAGGAAACCAGCGGGCCGACGTCGGTGCCGGCTTCGGCGCCGCCGCTGACCTTGAGGGTCTTGGCCTTTTCCACCAGCGCCGGCAGCCACTGCTGCGCCTCGCCGACCAGGATCACCACCGACAGCGCCATGCAGCGTTGCCCGGCGGCGCCAAAGGCCGCGCCGGCGATGGCGTTGAGGCTCTGCTCCATGTTCGCGTCGGGCAGCACGATGGCGTGGTTCTTCGCGCCCATCATGCACTGCACGCGCTTGCCGGCCTGCGAGGCGCGGTTGTAGACGTGGGTGCCGACGCGGGTCGAGCCGACGAAGGAGACGGCCTTGATGTCCGGGTGGTCGCAGATCGCGTTGACCGCGTCGGCGCCGCCGTGGATGACGTTGAGCACGCCCGGCGGCACACCGGCTTCATGGGCCAGTTCGACCAGGCGCATGGTCACCATCGGGTCTTGCTCGGAGGGCTTGAGGACGAAGGTGTTGCCGGTGGCGATAGCCATCGGGAACATCCACAGCGGGATCATCGCCGGGAAGTTGAACGGGGTGATGCCGGCGCAGACGCCCAGCGGTTGCAGCAGGGTGAAGGTGTCCACGCCGCCGGCGACGTTGTTGGCCAGCTCGCCCAGTTGCAGGTTGCCGATGGCGGCAGCGTGCTCGACCACTTCCAGGCCGCGGAACACGTCGCCTTCGGCGTCGGGCAGGGTCTTGCCCTGTTCGGCGGTGAGGATCGCCGCCAGTTCCTTGATGTGCTCGCGGATCAGTTGCTGGTACTTGAGGAAGATCCGCGCGCGGGTGCCGATGGGGGTTTTCTTCCAGGTCTTGAAGGCGGCCTTGGCGCTGGCCACGGCGCGCTCGATTTCCTCGGCGGTGGCGAAGGGCACGCGGGCCAGGACTTCCTGGGTGGCGGGGTTGATCACTTCGCGCCATTCGCGGGTGGTGGACTCGACGGGCTGGCCGTCGATGAAGAGTTTGACCGTGGGGACGGCAGCGGTAGAGGTAGTCATCGGAACTCCAGCCTGCGGCGGTTTGTTGTTATAGGCCCTTGGGGCATCCCTCAAGGAGGTTGGATTGATCCTAGCAGTGCATTTTTAGTGAACTCAATGCGGTGATGTGCAAGCATGCTCTGCGTTTTTGCACAGTGAGAGCCGTCATGGACTGGGACAACCTGCGTTTCTTCCTCGAACTTTCCCGCGCCGGCAAGCTCACCGTGGCTGCGCGGCGCCTGGGCGTCGACCACACCACGGTGGCGCGGCGGCTGCAGGCGCTGGAGAAGAGCATCGGCGCGCAATTGCTGGTGCGCGAGCCGGCCGGCTACCGCCTGACCGAGGCCGGTCACGGGCTGTTGCCGCAGGCCGAGGCCATGGAGAGCGCCTGCAAGGTGATCGAGAAGCGCCTGGCCGGCGCCGAGGACAACCTGTCCGGCAAGGTGCGCATCGGCGCCACCGAGGGCTATGGCTCGACCCTGCTGACCTCGCAACTGGTGGAACTGAATCGCCGCCACCCGCACCTGGGCGTCGATCTGCTGGCGGTGCCGCGCGCGCTGCAGCTATCGCGCCACGAGGCGGACATCGTCATCACCCTGGAGCGCCCGGGGCGCGGGCCATACCTGATCACCCGGCTGACCGATTACGTGTTGCGCCTGTATGCCTCGCGCGACTACCTGGCCGCGCGCGGGCCGATCGAGACGCGCGACGACCTGCGCGACCACGCCCTGGTCGGCTATGTCGACGATCTGCTCTACAGCAAGGAGCTGCAGTACCTCGATGAGCTTGGTCGGCCGCTGCACATGGCCCTGCGCTGCACCAGCATCCTCGCCCAGCAGCGGGCGGTGGCGGAGGGCGCCGGCCTGGCGATCCTGCCGGCCTTCGCGGCCAGCGAAGACCCGGCGTTGCAGCCGGTGCTGGGGGGCGAGATCGAGTTCGTGCGGACCTTCTGGATGCTGATGCCCACGGAACTCAAGGACATCGCGCGGATGCGCACCACCTGGGACTTCCTCCGCGAAAAGGCCGAGGCCAGCCAGGACGTGCTGATGGGGCGCCTAGAGTAATGCCCTGGCCCGTGAGCACTGGCCGAACGCAGGGCGGATAAGGCGGAAGGCTTTATCCGCCGCACTGGCCGTTGGCGTCCTGCGCGCGGCAGGTCCGCGCGCAGGACGGATCAGGCGGTCAGGCCAGGCCGACGTAGAGGTTCTGCACGTCGTCGTTGCCGTCCAGGGCGTCGAGGAAGGCTTCGACTTCTTCCAGTTCGGCGCCGGAGAGGCTCACCGGGTTCTTCGCCCGGTAGCCGAGCTTGGCCGAGGCGACGCTGAAGCCGAACTCGGGCAGGGCGCGGCACACGGCGTCCATGTCGGTGGCTTCGGTGAGGAACAGGGTGGCGCCTTCTTCGGCGGGCTCGAAGTCCTGGGCGCCGGCTTCGATGGCGGCCAGTTCCGGGTCGGCGTCGGCGCTGTCGGGGGTGGCCTCGACCATGCCCAGGTAGTCGAAGTCCCAGGCCACCGAGCCGGAGGTGCCGAGCTGGCCCTTGCGGAACAGCACGCGGATTTCCGCCACGGTGCGGTTCACGTTGTCGGTCAGGCATTCGACGATCACCGGCACGCGGTGCGGGGCGAAGCCTTCGTAGACGACGCGCTCGAAGCTGGCGCCGCCGTCGAGCAGGCCGGCACCTTTCTTGATGGCGCGCTCCAGGGTGTCGCGCGGCATCGAGGCCTTCTTGGCCTGTTCGACGACCAGGCGCAGGCGTGGGTTCATGTCCGGATCGGCGCCGTTGCGCGCGGCGATCATGATTTCTTTCGACAGTTTGCCGAACACGCGGCCCTTGGCGTTGGCTGCGGCTTCTTTATGTTTGGCTTTCCACTGGGCGCCCATAGCGATCTCTTGGCTGGGGGTTCATGTTGGGCGGCAAGTCTAAGCGTTGCCGCGGCCGCTGGCGATCTCCGGCGGATTCAACGGTCGGCGTCGGCCTGCCGGGTGAGGAAGTCGTGCAGGCGCCCGTCCAGCGAGTGGGCGACGTTGAAGCGCATCCAGGGCACCGTGCGCCCGTCGGGCATGAACAACTGGCCGGGGAACAGCAGGATTCTTTCCTCCTTGGCGCGGCTGGCGAGGACCGCGGCGTCCGCCACGGCCGGGTGGCGGGCCCAGAGGAACAGCCCGGCGCGCGGTTCGTGGAAGAGTTCCAGGCCGGCGGCTTCGAGGCGCCGGGCCACGCTTTCGTGAGCCTCGGCGAGCTGCTCGCGCAACTGCCGCACGTGCTTGCGGTGGCGGCCCTGGAGGAGGATGTCGAGGGCCAGGGTCTCGGTGATTTCCGAGCTGGTCAGGCCGCTGACCATCTTCAGCGGCAGCAGCTCCTCGATCAGCTCCGGGTGGGCGGCGATGAAGCCGACCCGCAGCGCCGGCGCGATGACCTTGGACAGGCTGCCGATGTAGATCACCCGGGCCAGTTGGTCGAGGCCGGCCAGGGCCAGTTGGCCGCCCGGATCGAGGTCGGCGTAGATGTCGTTCTCGACGATCAGGAAGTCGTACTTCTCCGCCAGTTGCAGCAGGCGGTGGGTGGCGGCCAGCGACAGGCTGCCGCCGGTGGGGCTTTGCAGGCGCGCCTGGGTGAAGAACACCTTGGGCCGGTGGCGTTGCGCCAGTTCTTCCAGGCGTGCCAGGTCGAGGCCGTCGGCGCTGCGGGGCACGCCGAGCAACTGCGCGCCCTGCAGGCGCAGGTTGAGGAACAGGTTGTGGTAGCCCGGTTCGTCGACCAGCACCGCGTCGCCGCGCTGCACCAGGTAGCGGCTGACGATGTCAAGGGCCTGGCTGGCGCCGCTGGTCAGCAGGATCTGTTCGGCGTTGGCGGCGACGCCGGCGTCGGCCAGGCGGTCGGCCAGTTTGCCGCGCAGGCGTGCATTGCCCTTGCCGTGGCCGTAGTTGCCGAAGCTGCTGGGCGTCTCGCGGGCCAGGTTGCGCAGGCCGCGCAGCAGGCCTTCGCCGTCCAGCCAGTGTTCTGGCAGCAGGCCGACGCCGGGGCGCAGCTCCATGCCCAGCGGCTGGAACACCTTGTGCAGCAACAGCTGCGCGTCGAAATCGAACTCCGGGGCGGGCGCTTGCGCTGGGTTTTCCTCGGGCGCCAGGCCGCGGACGAAGAAGCCGGCGTTGGGCACCGCGTTGAGGCAGCCGCGCGCCACCAGGCGGTCATAGGCATCGACCACGGTGAAATGGCTGACTCCGTGGGTCTGGGCGAACTTGCGGATGGAGGGCAGCTTGGCGCCGGGACGCAGGCGATGCTCGTCGATGGCGCGGGCGATGCCGTCGACGATCTGGTTGACCAGCGGCGTATCGGCGGCGGGGTCCAGCAACAACATGAAGAAGTCCGTCTGTGAGTGGGGGAGAACTGTACGGGTCCGACGGCCATAACAGAGTGGCCGGCAATCCCTCGCTGCTGTGCATGGCGCGGGACGCCGCGAGTGCGCACCATCCGTGTCGTGCCCGCGGCGTCCCGCCGGGCGCATCGACAAGCAGACAGGACCCGCCATGCGTGACACAGAGTACAACATCGACCGCCGTGAGATTTCCGCCGAGGAGTGGGAGGCGCGCTGCGAGCTGGCCGCGCTGTACCGGCTCATCGCGCATTTCCGCATGACCGACATGATCGACACGCACATTTCCGCGCGCGTACCGGGCGAAGCCGGGCGCTACCTGATCAATCGCTATGGCGTGCTCTTCCATGAAATGCGCGCCTCCGACCTGGTCAAGGTCGACCATGCCGGCGACGTGGTCGACCCGCGCCTGGGCCCGGACAGCGTCAACCGCGCCGGCTTCAACATTCACTCGGCGGTGCATGCGGCGCGCCCCGACGTGGCTTGCGTGGTGCATACCCATACCTCTGCCGGCATCGCCGTCGCGGCCCTGGAGGAAGGCCTGCTGCCGATCAGCCAGCATGCGCTGAAATTCCACCGCCGCCTCGGCTACCACGACTACGAAGGCATCGCCCTCGACCCGGACGAGCGCACGCGCCTGGTGCGCGACCTCGGCCCGCACATGGCGATGATCCTGCGCAACCACGGCCTGCTCGCCGCCGGGCGCAGCGTCGCCGAGGCGTTCAACCAGATCTATTTCCTCGAACGCGCCTGCCAGGCCCAGGTCGCCGCGCTGGCCGGCGGCCGCCCGTTGCGCTTCCCGCCGGAGGCCGTGCGCGAGCGGGTCGCGGTGCAGGAAGAAGAAGCCCTGGCCGGCGGCCTGCACCTGCTGGCCTGGCAATCGGCGCTGCGCCTGATCGGTGAGCAGGAAGCCGACTACCGCCGCTGAATCCCTTCGCGTACCGGCCCCAGAAGCCGGACGCGGACTCCTGCGTGCTTGAAATCTGCCAACAACAACTATCAAGAGGTGGACATGAAACATTCGATGATCGCGGCCGCGCTGATGAGCCTGGCTTCCGGCGCCATGGCGGCCGACCTGACCGTGGTGTCGTTCGGCGGCACCAGCAAGGACGTGCAGACCCGCGCCTTCTACCAGCCGTTCGCCAAGGCCAGCGGCAACAAGGTGGTCGCCGGCGAGTACAACGGCGAGATGGGCAAGATCAAGGCCATGGTCGACACCCACAGCGTCAACTGGGACGTGGTCCAAGTCGAGGGCCCGGAGCTGCTGCGCGGCTGCGAGGAGGGCCTGTTCGAACCGCTGGACGCCGCGCGCCTGGGCAAGGCCGAGGACTTCGTGCCGGGGACCTTCAGCGATTGCGGCGCCGGCCTGCTGGTCTGGTCGATGGCCATGGCCTACGACGGCAAGCGCCTGAGCAGCGCCCCCACCGGTTGGGCGGATTTCTGGGACCTGCAGAAATTCCCCGGCAAGCGCTCGCTGCGCAAGGGCGCCAAGTACACCCTGGAGATCGCCCTGATGGCCGACGGCGTGGCCAAGGCCGATGTCTACAAGGTGCTGGCCACGCCGGAAGGCGTCGACCGCGCATTCCGCAAGCTCGACCAGATCAAGTCGAGCATCCAGTGGTGGGACTCGGGGGCCCAGCCCATGCAGTTCCTCGCCAGCGGCGACGTGGTCATGAGCACCGCCTACAACGGCCGGGTCTTCGCCGCGCAGAACGAAGGCGCGCCGATGAAGGTGGTGTGGAATGGCAGCCTCTACGCCATCGACGCCTGGGCGATCCCCAAGGGCAGCCCGAACAAGCAGGCCGCCGAGGACTTCATCGCCTTCTCGCTGCGCCCCGAGCAGCAGAAGATCCACACCGCCGAACTCGGCTACGGCTCGATCAACCGCAACACCGAGAAGCTCCTCGACCCGGCCCTGGCGCAACGCCTGAACACCTCGCCGGCCAACCTGGCGCAGGCGGTGCCGGTCGACTTCGCCTTCTGGGTCGACCACGGCGAGGAGCTGGAGCTGCGCTTCAACGCCTGGGCGGCGAAGGCCAACTAGCGCTCAGCCTCGACGCCAGACACTGGCCAGCCAGGGCTGTTGCTCACGCGGCAGCCCGGCGGGCCGGTAGTAGTGTTCCAGGGCCTGGAAGCCGGCGCCTTCGAGCAGCGCCTGCCACTGTTGCCAATCGTGGTAGGCGCCGTAGCGCGGGCCGTTCCAGCCCTCGCTATTGTCGCCGCGCGGGTTGGAGGCGAAGAGCACGCCGCCGGGCTTCAGCGCCGCGTGCAACTGGCCGAGCACCCGCGGCAGCTCCTGGCGCGGCACATGGAACAGGCTGGCGTTGGCGTAGATGCCATCGAAGCGCTGCGCCGGCAGGTCGAGGGCGAGGAAGTCCTGCTGCCAGACCTCGCAGCCACTCTCGGCGCGGGCCATCTCGACGAAGCGCGGGCAGCCGTCCAGGCCCACCGGCGCATGGCCGAGCGCCTTGAAGGTACGCAGGTCGCGCCCCGGCCCGCAGCCGAAATCGAGCAGGACGAAGGGCGCTTCGGCGTGGATATGCCGCAGCAGGGCGGCGATGTTCTGGCTGACGTCGTGGTCGCGGGTGCCTTCGCGGAAGGCGTCGGCGCTGTCCTGGTAGTGGGCCAGGGTCAGGCGGGTGATCTCGCGGAGGGTCTGGTCGTCGAGGGGCATGGCGAAGGCGCTGAGCAGGGGGACGGGCGCCCATTCTACGCCGGTCGGCGCTGCGCGCCGACAGCGCCAATGGCTGGCGTGTGCCACCCGCAGGATGGGTTGCGGAACGAAACCCATGCGGGGTGGCGGAGATTGATGGGTATCGCTGCGCTCAACGCCATCCTACGTGCGTTCAATTCGCGGGATGGGTTGAGGAACGAAACCCGTGCGGGGTGGTGGAAATTGATGGGTATCGCTTCGCTCAACGCCATCCTACGTGCGTTCAATTCGCAGGATGGGTTGAGGAACGAAACCCATGCGGGGTGGTTGAAATTGATGGGTATCGCTGCGCTCAACGCCATCCTACGCGCGTTCAATTCGTGGGATGGGCTGAGGGGCAAAACCCATGCGGGGGGCGGCGGAGGTAGACGGGGTGGTTTCAGCGGACATAAAAAAGCGCGGCGTACCCCGAAGGGTAGCCGCGCAAACACGCTCAACAGGTTGTCAGAACTGCTCGGCTGCCAGTTCGTAGAGGCTTGCGCTGCCGGCCCGCACGGCGCCGGCCAGGGAGTGGATGCGCGGCAGCAGGCGGCTGAAGTAGAAGCGCGCGGTGGCCAGCTTGCCCTGGTAGAAGTCATCGCTCGCGCCGGCCGCGATCCGGGCCGCGGCGCTGCGCGCCATGCGCGCCCACATGTAGGCGTAAGCGGTGTAGCCGAACAGGTGCAGGTAGTCGACCGCCGCCGCACCGACTTCGCGCGGGTCTTCGCCGGCGCGTTCGCGGATGTGTTGGGTCAGCGACTGCAGCAGGGTCAGGGCGTCGAGCAGCGGCGCGCTGAACGGGTCCTGCGGCGCGGCGTCGGCGAAGGCGCGGATTTCCTGGGCGAACAGGGCGAGCAGTTCGCCGCCGTTGGCCAGCACCTTGCGACCCATCAGGTCGAGCGCCTGGATGCCGTTGGTGCCTTCGTAGATTTGCGCGATGCGCACGTCACGCACCAGTTGTTCCTGGCCCCACTCGCGGATGTAGCCGTGGCCGCCGAACACTTGCTGGCCGAGCACGCAGCTTTCCAGTCCGGTGTCGGTGAAGAAGGCCTTGGCCACCGGGGTGAGCAGGGCCACCAGACCTTCGGCGCGGACGCGCTCGTCGGCATCGTCGGCGTACTTGGCGATGTCCAGTTGCTCGCCCAGGTAGGTGGCGAACGCGCGGCCGCCCTCGGTGAGCGCTTTCATGGTCAGCAGCATGCGCCGCACATCGGGGTGCACGATGATCGGGTCGGCGGCCTTGTCCTTGGCCTGCGGGCCGGTCGGCGCGCGGCTCTGCAGACGCTCGCGGGCGTAGGTCAGGGCGCTCTGGTAGGACATCTCGGCGCAGCCGATGCCCTGGATGCCGATCGACAGGCGCTCGTAGTTCATCATGGTGAACATGGCCGCCAGGCCCTTGTTCGCTTCGCCGACCAGCCAGCCGGTGGCGCCGTCGAAGTTCATCACGCAGGTGGCCGAGGCCTTGATGCCCATCTTGTGTTCGATGGAGCCGCAGGACACGGCGTTGCGCGCGCCCAGCGAGCCGTCGTCGCCGACCAGCACCTTGGGCACCAGGAACAGCGAGATGCCGCGCGAGCCGGCGGGGGCGTCGGGCAGCTTGGCCAGGACCAGGTGGATGATGTTCTCGGTGAGGTCCTGCTCGCCGCCGGTGATGAAGATCTTGGTCCCGGTGATGGCGTAGCTGCCGTCGGCCTGCGGTTCGGCGCGGGTGCGGATGAGGCCGAGGTCGGTACCGGCATGGGGTTCGGTCAGGCACATGGAACCGGCCCAGGCGCCGGCGTACATGTTCGGCAGGTATTTCGCCTTCAGCGCTTCGCTGGCATGGGCGTCCATGGCCAGGCAGGCGCCGGCGGAGAGGGTGGAGTAGAGGCTGAAGCTGGCGTTGGCCGCGTACATCATTTCCTCGAACTGCACCGAGAGCATCTTCGGCATGCCCATGCCGCCGTGTTCCGGGTTGCCGGCCAGGCCGACCCAGCCGCCTTCGGCGTAGGTGGCGTAAGCCTCGCGGAAACCGGCCGGGGTGCTGACGGCGCCGTCCTGCCAGCGCGCGCCTTCCTCGTCGCCGCTGCGATTCAGCGGGGCGAGCAGGCCGCCGGTGATCTTCGCCGCTTCTTCGAGGATGGCCTCGGCGGTATCGCCGTCCACGCGCTCGGCCAGGGCCGGCAGGCGTTGCCAGAGGGCAGGGGCGGCGAAGACGTCATTGAGCAGGAAGCGCATGTCGCGCAGCGGAGCTTTGTAGTCAGGCATGGCGATACCTCATGGCCCCGGCCGTGGCCGGGGTGCGTACGAATGAGTGTCGCGGCCTCGCGGCCGCGTGGAGGGATTCAGAGTTTCTGTGCCCAGTCGCGCAGCACGTACTTCTGGATCTTGCCGGTGGAGGTCTTCGGCAGTTCGGTGAAGACCACGGTCTTCGGCACCTTGAAACCAGCCAGGTGTTCGCGGCAGAAGGCGATGATCTGCGCCTGGTCGGTGTCGGCGTGACCGGCCTTGAGGGTGACGAAGGCGCAGGGCGTTTCGCCCCAGCGCTCGTCCGGCCGCGCCACCACCGCTGCCTCCAGCACCGCCGGGTGGCGGAACAGCACGCCCTCGACCTCGATGGTGGAGATGTTCTCGCCGCCGGAAATGATGATGTCCTTCAGGCGGTCGCGGATTTCAATGTAGCCGTCCGGGTGGCAGACAGCCAGGTCGCCGGTGTGGAACCATCCGCCGGCAAAGGCTTCTTCGGTGGCGCTGGGGTTCTTCAGGTAGCCCTTCATCACGGTGTTGCCGCGCATGAAGATTTCGCCGATGGTCTGGCCGTCGCGCGGCACCGGTTCGAGGGTTTTCGGATCGGCGACCATGACCCCTTCCAGGGTCGGGTAGCGCACGCCTTGGCGCGACTTGATGCGTGCCCGGTCGTCCAGCGACAGGGCGTCCCATTCTTCGTGCCAGGCGCACACGGTCACCGGGCCGTAGACCTCGGTGAGGCCGTAGACGTGGGTGACGCGAATGCCCATTTCCTCCACTGCGCCGATCACCTTGGCCGGCGGGGCGGCGCCGGCGACCATGGCGTGCACCGGATGGTCGATGGAGGCCTTGGCCGAGTCGGGCATGTTGATCAACGCATTGAGCACGATGGGCGCGCCGCACAGGTGGCTGACCTGGTGCTCGCGGATCAGGGTGAGGATCTTTTGCGGATCGACCCGGCGCAGGCACACGTGGGTGCCGGCCAGCGCGGTGACGGTCCAGGGGTAGCACCAGCCGTTGCAGTGGAACATCGGCAGGGTCCACAGGTACACCGGGTGCTGGCCCATGGACCAGGTCATCTGGTTGCCCAGGGAGTTCAGGTAGGCGCCACGGTGGTGGTAGACCACGCCCTTGGGGTTGCCGGTGGTGCCGGAGGTGTAGTTCAGCGAGATGGCGTCCCACTCGTCCTGCGGCCAGCTCCAGGCGAATTCCGGGTCGCCTTCGGCGAGCAGGGCTTCGTAGTCGAGGTTGCTGACCGCCTGGCCTTCGCCGTATTCCGGGTCGTCGACATCGATCACCAGCGGCGGCTGCGAGAGCATGCCGAGGGCGGAACGGATGACGTCGTGGAACTCGCGGTCGGTGATCAGTACCTTGGCTTCGCCATGCTGCAGCATGAAGGCGATGGCTTCGGCGTCCAGGCGCACGTTGAGGGTATTGAGCACCGCGCCGATCATCGGAATCGCGAAGTGCGCTTCGAGCATTTGCGGGGTGTTCGGCAGCATCACCGCCACCGTGTCGCCGCGGCCGATGCCGCGCCAGGCCAGGGCCGAGGCCAGGCGCCGGCAACGCTGGTAGGTTTCGCGCCAGGTACGGCGCAGGCTGCCGTGGATCACGGCGGTGCGTTCGGGATAAACGCTGGCAGTGCGTTCGATGAAGCTGAGGGGAGTCAGCGCTGTGTGGTTGACGCTGGCAGGCGCGAGACCCTGATCGAAGATCGACATGAGAACACCCTGTGGCTGATTGTTAGCTCATTATTTTCTTGCCGGTGCGGAGGCAGTCCGCCCGGTTGGTGGGTGATTTATAGCAACGTGGAAATGGATATGGAAGTACAACCATACGCTTATGGTATAAATACTAGATACCTATAAGACCCAGTCGGAAAGCCCTCATGCCTCACCTCAATACCCTGGTCCGCCTGCTTCGCGAAGCGGCGCCGCTGGGCGCCCAGGCCGACGCGTTGCTGGCCCTGTGCCGGGCGCGGCCGCAGGTGGCGCGCGCGCTCTACCTGACCTGGCAACCGCGCTCGCGCAGCTACGAGGCGGTCGGTGGCGGCGAGCGCCTGCCACCGGGCGCCGGCGATCCGCTGCAGGCCGATGACGACGCGCTGCATGCGCGCCTAGGCGCCTGCCGGCAACTGCCGCTGGAAACGCTGATGGCGGTGCCGGGCTGGCTCGGCGGCCGTCTGCGCCGCGCCGGCTGGAGCCATGGCCTGGCGCTGGTGCTGCCATTGCGCGGCGAGCCTGGTGTGCTCCTGCTGGCCACTGACGAGGCCGCCGGTTCGGCCTGGCTGGATTGGCTCGGCGAGCTGCTCGGCGAGGTCCTCGCCCTGGCCGGCGGCGCCCGCCGCACCGCGCCCTTGCTCGCCGCCGAACCGCTGCCGGCGCTGTTGCTGGACGCCCAGGCGCGGCGCCTGGATGGCAACCCGGTGTTCGACCGGCTGGCCGCCGAACTGGGTCTCGACGACCCGCGCGCGCTGCTGCCGGCCAATCATGTGCAACTGCTGCGCGGCTGCCTGGAGCAGGCCCGCGCGTTGCAGGACGCGCCCAGCGAGGTGGCTGGCCGGCAGTTCCTCTGGAGCTTCATTCCCGATGTCGGCAACGGCGAGGTGCTGGTGCGCGGCCGCGAGGCCAGCGCGCAGATCCAGGGCGAACGCGAAGCGGCCAAGGCGCGGCGGCTGTACCGGCAGATCATCGAGAACACCACGGACCTGATTTCCCGGCGCACCCTCGACGGCATCATCCTCGACGCTTCGCCGGCCTCCTGGACGCTGCTCGGCTACTGGCCGGAGGAACTGCGCGGCCAGCCGGCGCTGCCGCTGCTGCATCCGCAGGACCGCGAGCGCGTGGCGCGCAGCACCCGCGACGCGCTGGAGCAGGACGGCTACGTGACCCTGACCTATCGCCTGCGCCACCGCGACGGCCGCTACCTGTGGTTCGAAACCGCCAGCCGGGCCATCCGCGAGACCTACACCGGCGCGGTGGTCGAGGTGGTCAGCGTGTCCCGCGACATCACCGCGCGGGTCCGCGCCGAGGAGAACCTGCGGCGCCTGGCCGAGGTGGTGGAGGCGAACACCGACCTGGTGCTGTTCGTCGATCCGGCCGGCCGCCCGACCTACTTCAACCCCTCGGCGCGGCGCGCGCTGAACCTCGACGGCGAAGCCATTCCGGCGAGCCTCGACGGGCTCTTCGACGACGCCCTGCTGCGCCAGTTGGAGCGCGACGGCTGGCGCTGCGCCGACGAACGCAGCGTGTGGCAGGCCGAGGGCTACCTGCGCCCGCGCGGCGAGCGGCCGCCGCTGCCGGTTTCGCTGGTGCTGCTCGGCCATCGCGCGGCCGGCGGCGAGCGCTACTACTCGCTGGTGGCGCGCGACATGACCGAGCGCGAACTGCGCGAGAACCAGCAGCGCCGCCACCAGGACGAACTGGCGCACACCGCACGCCTGGTCACCCTCGGCGAGCTGGCCTCGGGCATCGCCCACGAGATCAATCAGCCGCTGGCTGCGGTGGTCAACTACGCCGGCGCCAGCCAGCGCTACCTGCAGAGCCTCGGCAGCAACCCCGACGCGGCGCAGCGCGTGGCCCAGGGCCTGGCGCGCATCACCGAGCACGCCAACCACGCCTCGGAGGTGATTCGCCGCCTGCGCGCCTTCCTGCGCAAGGGCCAGCGGCGCCTGCAGGCGCTGGACATCAACGAGCTGGCGCGCGAATCGCTGGGCCTCTGCGCCTGGGAGGCGGGGCAGGGCAAGGTAGCCATCGAGCAGGCGCTGACGGACAATCTGCCGCCGGTGTACGCCGACCGCGTGCTGCTGGAACAGGTGTTCCTCAATCTGCTGCGCAACGCCATCGAGGCCAACCGCGAACGCCATGCCGGCGCGCCCTCGGCGATTGTCATCGGCTCGGCGCTGGAGGCCGACGGCCGCCTCTGCGTGTGGGTCGAGGACGACGGCCCCGGCGCCTCGGCGGAAACCCTGGAACGCATGTTCACGCCCTTCTACAGCAGCAAGCCGGATGGCTTGGGCCTGGGCCTGTCGATGAGCCGGGGCATGGTCGAAGGCTTCGGCGGCACCTTGCAGGCGCACCCGGCCGAGGGTGGCGGATTGCGCCTGGAATGCCGCCTGCCGGCGGCCGGCGAGGGGGCGCGCAGGGCATGAACGAATGGCAAGGGGGAAAGGCGATGGACGTGTCGCAAGAGACAGTGGTGTATGTGGTGGACGACGACCAGGGCATGCTCGATTCGACCGTCTGGCTGCTCGAATCGGTGGGCCTGAAGGCGCTGGCCTTCACCAGTGGCCGCGATTTCCTCGACGCCTGCTCGACCGAGGCCCACGGCTGCGTGCTGCTGGACGTGCGCATGCCCGGCCTGGGCGGGTTGAGCGTGCAGGAAGAGATGCGCCGGCGCGGCATCGAGCTGCCGGTGATTTTCGTCAGCGGCCACGCCGACGTGCCCATCGTCATCCGCGCCTTCAAGGCCGGCGCGGTGGACTTCATCGAGAAGCCCTACAACGAACAACTGCTGCTCGACAGCGTGCAGCAATCGCTGCAATCGCGCGCCCACCAGCACGCCTCGCGCGCCGGCCTCGGCGAACTCGACGAACGCCTCGCCGCGCTCACCCCGCGCGAGCGCGATGTGCTGCTGCCACTGGTGCGCGGCTACACCAACCGCGAGATCGCCGAGCAACTGGAGATCAGCGTGAAGACCGTCGACCTGTACCGCGCGCGGGTGATGAAACGCATGCGCGCGGACACCCTGGCCGACCTGGTCGGCATGGCCATCGCCGCCGGGCTGGTCGATCCCCTGCGCCTGCGCGCGGAACTGACCGAGGCCTGACCCCAGGCCGCAAGCCACCCCACGGGCGCTGCAACCGTAGGATGGGACGAGCGAAGCGATTCCCATGCTGTCGGTGAGCGCGGCATGGGTATCGCGCTGCGCGCTCAACCCATCCTACGAAGCTGACCGAGGCTTGACCCCAGACCGCAAGCCACCCCACGAACGCGGCAACCCTAGGATGGGACGAGCGAAGCGATTCTCATGCTGTCGGTGAGTGCCGCATGGGTATCGCGCTGCGCGCTCAACCCATCCTACGAAGCTGACCGAGGCCTGACCCCAGGCCGCAAGCCCCCCACGAACGCGGCAACCGTAGGATGGGGCGAGCGAAGCGATTCCCATGCTGTCGGTGAGTGCCGCATGGGTATCGCGCTGCGCGCTCAACCCATTCTACGAAGCTGACCGAGGCCTGACCCCAGGCCGCAAGCCCCCCACGAACGCGGCAACCGTAGGATGGGACGAGCGAAGCGATTCCCATGCTGTCGGTGAGTGCCGCATGGGTATCGCGCTGCGCGCTCAACCCATCCTACGAAGCTGACCGAGGCTTGACCCCAGACCGCAAGCCCCCCCACGAACGCGGCAACCGTAGGATGGGACGAGCGAAGCGATTCCCATGCTGTCGGTGAGCGCGGCATGGCAACCCGGGGGATGGCGCTACGCGTATGAAAAAAAGCCCCGGCCTGGCGCCGGGGCCGGGTCGCCGTTTGCGACCCAAGGTTCGGGCTCAGGCGGCGCTGGGGCTGACGATGATCTTCACGTTGTGCTCCTTGTTGTTCACCAGCTCCTCGAAGCCGCGCTCGACGATCTGCTCCAGGCCGATGCGTCCGGTCACCAGCGGGGTGATGTCCAGGCGGCCGTCGGCGATGAAGGCGATGACGTCGGCGAATTCGCCGTTGTAGGCCAGGGCGCCGAGCACGTGCTTCTCGGTGGCCACCAGCTCGAAGAAGTTGAACGCGCTGGGCTCCTCGAAGATGCCCACCAGCACGCAGGTGCCGGCCTTGCGGATGGCGTCGATGGCCAGCTTGGCGGTGTGCTTGTTGCCGATGCACTCGAAGCTGATCTCGGCGCCGAGGCCGTCAGTGAGCGCGCGGATTTCCGCCAGCACGTCGCATTCGTTGGGGTCGAGCACATGGCTGGCACCGACTTCGCGGGCCTTGGCCTTGCGCGCCGAGGACATTTCCAGGGCGATCACCTGGGCCGCGCCGGCGGCCTTGGCGCACATGATGGTGCACAGGCCGATGGTGCCGGCGCCGACCACCACCACGCTGCGCCCGAGCAGGCTGCCGGCCTTTTTCACCGCGTGCATGCCCACCGCCAGCGGCTCGATCAGCGCGCCGGCCTCGGCGGGAAAGTCCGCCGGCAGCTTGTACAGCAGGTTGGCCGGGACGTTGACCCATTCGGCGAAGGCGCCGTTGTTCATCAGCCCGGTGAAGGCCAGGTTCTCGCACAGGTTGTACAGGCCGTGGCGGCAGTAATGGCAGGTGCCGCAGTGCTGGCAGGCGTCGGCGGCCACCACTTCGCCGGCGCTGAAGCCGCTGACGCCGTCGCCGAGCTTGACGATTTCGCCGCAGAACTCGTGGCCGAGGATGCACTGGCCCTTGATGCCGGTGAGCGGGTGCGGCGCCTCGACCGGGATGAACACCGGGCCGGCGACGTATTCGTGCAGGTCGGAACCGCAGATGCCGCACCAGTGCACGCGAATCTGCACCCAGCCGGGTGGCGGGTCGCCGGGCAGCGCCACGCTTTCCACGCGGATGTCGTGGCGTCCGTGCCAGACCGCCGCGCGCATGCTGTTCGGGGTGTTCGGGGATGCTCTCATGTCGCTTCTCCTGTGCGCCCGGCCGCCTGGCCGGGCGCTGCTTGGCCGAGGGTGGGGGTCAGTGGCGGGCGAGGAAGTCCAGCAGCAGGGCGTTGACCGTGTCGGCCGCTTCCATCTGCAGCATGTGCGCCTGGCCGGGGAGGATGTGCACCTCGGCGCTCAGGCCGTCGGCGTGGCTGGCCGGGATGATGGCGTCGGCGTCGCCCCAGAGCAGCAGCGCCGGCAGGCCGCCGTCGAGCGCCGGGCGCCGGTCGATCTGCTGGCGGCCGCCGCCGAAGAGGTGCTCGGCGAGCTGGCGCAGGGCGCTGTCCACGCCTTCCAGGCGCTTGTACTTGAGCATGTCTTCGAGCATCTGCCGGTTGACCAGCGCGGGATCGGAGAACAACTGCACCAGCTGCGGCTTGAGCGCATTGCGGTTGGCCGCCGCGACGAAGCCGTGCAGGTAGTCGCCGTTGATCTCGGCACCCAGGCCGGCGCTGGCCAGCAGGCTCAGCGAGCGCACCCGGCGCGGCGCGCGGCGCGCCACGTCGAGGGCGACGGCGCCGCCCATGGAGTGCCCGGCCAGGTGCGCGCGTTCGATGTCCAGGTGGTCGAGCAGGGCCAGCACGGCATCGCTGAGTTCCTCCAGGTCGCCGCGGCGCAGCGCCTTGCTCGATTCGCCGTGGCCCGGCAGGTCGAGGGCGATGACCCGGCGCTCGGCGGCCAGCGCTGCATGGTTGAACAGCCAGTTGTTCAGGTCGCCGCCGAAGCCGTGGATCAGCAACAGCGGCTCGCCGCCCTCGCCGCGCTCGAAATAGCGCAGGGTCAGGCCGTCCAGTTCGACCTTCCGTGGCGCCGGTCCGCTGGCCGCCTCGGCGTCGCCGCCGGGAACGAACTCGGCCTGGAAGCGTTCCACCAGTGCGTCGATTTCCGCTTCGCTGGCCTCGCCCTCGACCACCACGCCGAGCAGCGCGCCCACCGGCAGGGTTTCGTCCTCGCGCGCCACCTGACGGCGCAGCACGCCGGAGAAGGGCGCCTCGACGCTGCTGGAAATCTTGTCGGTCTCCACGTCGAGTACCGCGTCGCCTTTGGCGATGGGCTCACCGGGCTGCTTCAGCCAGGCGTCGATGCGTCCCTCGGTCATCGACAGGCCCCACTTGGGCATGGTCAGGGTGTGGATACGGCTCATGCCACCTTCCTCCCTTCCAGCAGCGCCAGCACCGTTGCCTCGATCTTCGCCGCGCTGGGGATGTAGAGGTCTTCCAGGGCGTCGGAGAAGGGCACCGGGGTGTGCGGCGCGGTGACCATGCGGATCGGCCCGCGCAGGGCGTCGAAGGCTTTCTCGGCGACCAGCGCGGAGATGTCGGTGGCCAGCGAACAGCGTGGGTTGGCTTCGTCGATCACCACCAGGCGGCCGGTCTTCTCCACGCTTTCGAGGATGCTGTCCTCGTCCAGCGGGCTGGTGCTGCGCAGGTCCAGCACCTCGCAGGAAATGCCCTGGCGCGCCAGGCTGGCGGCGGCGTCCATGGCCAGGTGGACCATGCGCCCGTAGGTCACCAGGGTCACGTCGTCGCCGTCGCGGAGGAAGTTGGCCTCGCCGAAGGGCACGCTGTATAGCTCTTCCGGCACCTCGCCCTGCATCGAGTAGAGCAGCTTGTGCTCGCAGAAGATCACCGGGTCGTTGTCGCGGATCGCCTGGATCAGCAGGCCCTTGGCGTCGTACGGCGAGGACGGGCAGACCACCTTGAGGCCGGGGATGTGCGTCCACAGCGAGGTGAGCATCTGCGAGTGCTGGGCGGCGGCGCGCAGGCCGGCGCCGACCATGGTGCGGATCACCAGCGGGGTGACCGCCTTGCCGCCGAACATGTAGCGGAACTTGGCGGCCTGGTTGAGGATCTGGTCCAGGCAGCAGCCGGCGAAGTCGACGAACATCAATTCGCACACCGGGCGCAGGCCACGGGTCGCCGCGCCGACGGCGGCGCCGACATAGGCGATCTCCGACAGCGGGGTGTCCAGCACGCGGCCGGGGAACTGGTGGTAGAGGCCCTTGGTGACGCCGAGCACGCCGCCCCAGGCGTCATCCTCGCCGGGCGCGCCGGCGCCGCCGGCATTGTCCTCGCCCATGATGAACACGCTCGGATCGCGGCGCATTTCCTGGGCCAGGGCTTCGTTGATGGCCTGCTGGTAGCTGATCTTTCTAGCCATGGTGGCTCTCCTCTGGTTGTTCGGTGGGCGGCTCAGGGATAGGCGACGTAGACGTCGCTGAGCAGGTCGGCCGGCTGCGGCTTGGGATCGGCCTTGGCGCGGCGCACGGCGTCCTCGATCTGCGCCTCGACCTCGCGGTCGATGGCGTCCAGCACGGCGACCTGCACCAGGCCGGCGCGGGTGCTGCGCTCGCGGAACTGCATCAGGCAGTCGCGGGTTTCGCGGAAGTGCTTGACCTCGTCGGCGGCGCGGTAGGTCTGCGCGTCGCCCTCGAAGTGGCCGTAGTAACGGGTCAGTTTCACCTCGATCAGCGACGGCCCTTCGCCGGCGCGGGCGCGCTCGATGGCGGCGCCGGCGGCCTCGTGCACGGCGAAGAAGTCGAAGCCGTCCACCGTCACCCCGGGCATGCCGAAGCCGGCGGCGCGGTCGGCGATGTGGTCGCAGGCCACCGACCAGTTCGACGCCGTGGCTTCGGCGTAGCCGTTGTTCTCGGCGATGAACAGGCACGGCAGGTTCCACACCGAGGCCAGGTTCATGGCCTCGAACACCGCGCCCTCGTTGGAGCCGCCGTCGCCGAAGAAGGCCACCGCCACCGCGCGGTTGCCCTTGAGCTTGGCCGCCAGCGCCGCGCCGGCGGCCAGCGGTGCGCCGGCGCCGACGATGCCGTTGGCGCCGAGCATGCCCTTGGACAGGTCGGCGATGTGCATGGAGCCGCCCTTGCCCTGGCAGACGCCGGTCTTCTTGCCGTAGATCTCGGCCATCATCCCGTGCACGTCGACGCCCTTGGCGATGCAGTGGCCGTGGCCGCGGTGGGTGGAGGCGATGCAGTCCTCATCGGTGAGGTGCGCCATGACCCCGGCGGCGGAGGCTTCCTCGCCGGCATAGAGGTGCACGAAGCCGGGAATCTCGCCGGTGGCGAATTCCACGTGCAGGCGTTCTTCGAAGACGCGGATGGTGCGCATCACGCGGTAGGCATGCAGCAATTGCTCAGTCGAGAGTGTGGACATCGTGTTGTTCTCCAGGGTGGTTCACGGGCTTGCCAGGAACGGCCAGCAGGCGATGGCGGGCGGCGTAGGCCAGGGCCGCCTCGACGTCGATGCTCAGCGGGCCGTCGAGTTCGAGGGTGATGGAGGGGCGGTCTGCGGCGCCGAATTCGATTTCCCGCTCGCCGTCCAGCGCCAGGGTGCCGGCGGCGAGCAGCGGGGCACGCGGCACGCCGGCCTCCAGGCTGCCGCTGGCGATCACGCCGCAGGCCTGCAGCAGGCCGGGGGCGAGCGGCGCCAGCAGCGCTTCGCCGGCCTCCGGGTGCAGGCGCAGCCAGGCGCCGCGCGGGGCCTGGCGCGACACCGGGCACCAGAGCCCGCAGAGCGCCGAGAGGCCGATGGCGTGCGGCTCGGCGAACGCCGCGTAGACCTCCGCGAGGTCCTCGGCGCGGCTGATGGCGCGGGCGCCGGTGAAGGTCAGCGGCGAGACCGCGACCTCGACCAGGGCGATCTCGTCGATCCCGCGCCGGGTCTCGCGCACGCGCAGCCGCTTGTTGCGCCGCAGGCCGACCTCCGGCGGGATGCGCCCGCTGGCGTAGAGCCCGCCGGCGAGGCCGGCGCCGGTGGCTTCGCGCAGTTCCGGGAACGCATTGTTGGTGCCGGTGGACAGGCACAGCAGGGGGATGTCGCCGACTTCGCCGGCCACCGCCTTGTGCGTGCCGTCGCCGCCGAGCACGGCGATCAGCGTGACCCCGCGCTCGACCAGCAGGCGCGCGGCCAGGCGGGTGTCCTCGACGCTCTGGCGCAGCGGCATGTCGAGGAACTCCAGGCGCGGCCAGTGGCTGTCGCGGGCGTGGCGGCCGCCGCTGGCCTTGAGCACGGCGGCGGCGATGCCGGTCATGTCCGGCGGCATCAGCACCGTGGCGACGCCGGTGGCGCCGAAGGCGCCGAGCAGGCGCTGCACCACGGCGGCCTTGTCGGTGCTGGAATAGAGCCCGGCGTTGGCGGTCAGGCGGCGCAGGTCGCGGCCCGAGGCGGGGTTGGCGATGATGCCGACGCGCAGGGTCATGGCGCGGGGCATCCGCGGGGCAGGCGGACAGGGAGCATGGCGGACCTCTTCTTGTTGTTGTTCTGCGGGCCTGCTCGACGGCGGCCCGTTGCCAGGGCGTGAGCAAGGCCGGTGCCAGGTCGCTGTGGCAACGCCGCCAAGGGCCGCCGCAGAGCGCTTGCCGGCCAGGCGCGGGCGGCATGCCGCGTGGCCCGGCTGAGACGGCGGATTTCACCGGACGCGGCGTTGCGGCGAGACGCTGAGACGCTCCGTCTCATTCGCCCACCGGCCATCCCCTGTGCTTGTCCGGATGTCGAGGCGGGTCTTAAATGGTCGCCACAACAACAACGAAACGAGCCGCGGAGGCCCCATGCTGCCTGCCAACTCGAAAGCCCACGTGGACTGTGTCAGCCGCGTGCTGCGCAACGCCGGACGCTTGCCTGACGCGCCGGTGCCTGAGTTGATCCTCGACTCCTGGCGGCGCTCGATGGATGAATTCCGCCTCGACCCCGGATCGCTGCAAGGCCCGCGCATCCTCAGCCAGGACTTGCTGCGGGAGTGCCGCGAGCGCGCCGAGAGCTTCCTGCGCATCGCCGGCGAGGAAGTCTCGCGGCTGCACGGACGGGTGCGCGGCGCCGATTACTGCGTGCTGCTCACCGACGCCCAGGGGCGCACCATCGATTACCGGGTGGAAGCGGCGATCCGCAGCGACTGCCGACGCGCCGGGCTGTACCTGGGCACCTGCTGGTCGGAGGGCGAGGAGGGCACCTGCGGGGTGGCCGCGGTGCTGACCAACGGCGTGCCAGTCACGGTGCACAAGCGCGACCACTTCCGCGCCGCCTTCATTGGCCTGACCTGCTCGGCGGCGCCGGTGTTCGATCCCCAGGGCGGACTGCTCGGGGTGCTCGACGTGTCGGCGGTGGAGTCGCCCGACGATCGCCGCAGCCAGCACCTGATCCGGCAGATGGTGGTGCAGAGCGCGCGGGAAATCGAAAACGCCTTCTTCATGCACAGCACCCGCGGCCAATGGGTGCTGCGCGCCCATGCCGCGCCGGGCTATGTCGATAGCCAGCCGGATTACCTGTTCGCCTGGGACAACGACGGCCGCGTGCTGGCGCTCAACCCGGCGGCGCGGCGCTACCTGCTGCAGCGCCACGGGCAACTGCCGCGGCACATCGGCGAGGTCTTCGAGCTGGATGCCTTGCGCGCCGCCGGCGACGCCAGCCCGACACGCCTGCCCGGCCATGAACTGCACGTACGCCTGAGCGCGCCACGGCGGGCGGTGAGCGTGGCGCTGGCGGCCGGCGACGGCGCCGAACTCGATCCGCGTATCGCCGAAAACCTGCGCCTGGCGGTGCGGGTCAAGGACCGCCAACTGCCCTTGCTGATCCATGGCGAGACGGGCGCCGGCAAGGAGGTCTTCGCCCGCCAGGTGCACGAAGCCAGCGCGCGCCGTGACAAGCCCTTCGTCGCGCTGAACTGCGCGGCCATCCCGGAAAGCCTGATCGAGAGCGAGCTGTTCGGCTATGTCGCCGGGGCCTTCACCGGGGCTTCCGGCAAGGGCATGCGCGGGCTGCTGCAGCAGGCCGATGGCGGCACCCTGTTCCTCGATGAGATCGGCGACATGCCGCTGGCCCTGCAAACCCGCCTGCTGCGCGTGCTCGCCGAGGGCGAGGTGGCGCCGCTCGGCGCGGCACGGCGGCAGGCGGTGGACATCCAGGTGATCTGCGCCAGCCACCGTGACCTGGCGGCGCTGGTGGCCGCCGGAGCGTTCCGCGAAGACCTGTACTTCCGCCTCAGCGGCGCGCGTTTCGAGCTGCCGCCGCTGCGCGAACGCAGCGACAAGCTGGCGCTGATCCGCCGTCTGCTCGACGAAGAAGCGACGCGCTGCGGCCTGCGCCTGGGCCTCGGCGGCGCCGCCCTGGAATGCCTGCTCGGCTACCGCTGGCCGGGCAACGTGCGCCAGCTACGCCATGTGCTGCGCTACGCCTGCGCCATCTGCGGCGGCGACAGCATCCACCTCGACGACCTGCCGCCGGACGTGCGTGGCGAGACACCGGCGCTGGCCGAGTCGGACCACGCCGATTGCCCGGAACGGCAGAGCCTGCTCGACGCCCTGGTGCGCCACCGCTGGAAGCCCGGCCCGGCGGCCCAGGCCCTGGGGATCTCGCGGGCGACCCTGTACCGGCGGGTCAACCAGCACGGCATCGAGATGCCCGGCAAGCGCCGCGGCCAGGCGCCGGGGCCGCGCTAGCCATCGCCTGCCGCTCGCCTCAGGCCAGCCTGCCGAGCTTGATGGTCAGCGGCCAGTCGATGGCGCGGCTCGGCGCGTCGCCCCAGGCGGCTTGCAGTTCGTCGCGCAACGCCTGCACCGGGTCTTGCGCCGTGGCCTGGCGGTAGCTGGCCACCGCCGACCAGCTGTAGAGGTAGTCGATCAGACGCTGGAAGTCCCATTGCGCCTGCAGGGCGAATGGCGGCGTGGCGACCTGCGCGAAGGGGAAGGGCAGGGTCGCGTAGCCGCTTTCCACGTGCTGGCGCTCCGGCGCCCAGTAGGGCCCGACGATGTCGTGGTAGAGCCGGCGGATCAGCGCGTCCAGGCGCGGCTCGATGTTCAGCAGGTTGTAGGAGATCACCGCCAGCAGCGCGCCGGGGCGGGAGACGCGGCGCACTTCGGCGTAGAAGCGCTCGACGTCGAACCAGTGCAGGGCCTGGGCGACCAGGGTCAGGTCGACGCTGGCGGTGGCCAGCGAAGTGCTTTCCGCCGCCTCGCAGCGGTAGTCGATATTCGCCTGGCGCGGCGCCTGTCGTAGCTGCTGGGCGTTGATGTCGGTGGCCACCACCTGCTCGAAGTGCCGGGCCAGGTCGAGGCTGGCCTGGCCGGAGCCGCAGCCGCAGTCCCAGGCCAGGCGGGTGCCCGGCGCCACCTCGGCGAGCCAGGCGAAGAGCGCCGGGTCGTAGGTCGGGCGCCCGGCGCGGTAGGCGTCGGCCTGCTGGCTGAACAGGTGGCGGGTGTCGGTCATGGAGGCGCTCCTGTGGCGGTCGCGGAAGCCCCCAAGGTGCCGCCGCGCGGCGGGCGATGCCAGTTGCGCGAATGCATTCAGTGCTCGCCACGGCGCCCGCTGTGGCGCCGCAGCCAGGACAGCAGGCCACGCTTCGCCACCCGCGCCGGCGGTTCCACCAGCAGCGCGGCGCTGGCCTGCTGGCGGTAGTCGAGCAGCCGCGCCATGGCCTCGGCGATTTCCTGGCGCGCTTCCAGGCAGGGTTGCAGGGCATCGCGTTCGATGCGATAGAGGCGGCCGTCGCTGAGCGCCGAGAAGCGTGCCTGCCAGCCACGGCGGTCGAGCACGCCGGCCTCGCCGATGACCTCGCCAGGCCCCATGCGGCCGGCTTCGAGATCGCCGTCGGCGCGTGGCAGGCTGACGCTGACCACGCCGGCGTCGATGATCAGCAGGTCGTCGCTGACCTCGCCGATCTCCAGCAGCACCTGACCGGCCTTGAACGGCTGCGCGCGCATATGCCCGCTGAGGGCGTCGCGTTCCGCTTCGCCCAGGGCGGCGAACAGCGGCGACTGGTCGAGCAGCATGCGTGCGCGCTCCACCTTGGGTTGCGCGCTTTGCGCCTCGGGCAGGCTGAGCTGGGCGATGCCGGCCGCCTGCAAGTGTCGGTAGGCGAGGTCGTAGAGCTGGTTGCGCACCTCGCGCTTGTCGTCCATGAGCGCGACGTAGCCGCTCATCTCGTACTCCACGCCGTTGCCGTTGGACTTGCGGATGCCGACGCTCGGCGCCGGCTGCCCGAGCAGCAGGCGGCAGCCGCGCAGGGCGCACTGCAGGGCCTCGATCACCGCTTGCGGGCGCACCAGCGGACTGATTTCCAGGCTCATGCTGACGCCGTATAGATTCGCCGGCCGGCTCAGGTTGAGCAGCTTGGCCTTGGCCGCCAGCGAGTTGGGAATCACCGCCAGGCTGCCCTGGGCGGTCTGCAGGTAGGTGGAGCGCCAGTCGATCTCCACCACCCGGCCTTCGGTGCCGTCGATGGCAATCCAGTCATCCAGTTGGTAGGGCTTGGTGGTGTTGAGGATGATCCCGGAGAACACGTCGCTGAGGGTGCTCTGCAACGCCAGGCCGAGGACGATGGCGACCACCCCAGAGGTGGCCAGCAGCCCCTTCACCGGCAGGTCCAGCACATAGCCGGCGGCGGCGATCACCGCGATCAGGAAGATCAGCGCGCCTATCACTTCCTGCAACAGCCGTCCGGCGTGGCCGACCCGTTGCAGCAGCAGGGCGCCGATCAATACCGTCAGGCAGCGCGCGCCGAACAGCCACCACATGATCTGCAGGGCGGTGGCCACCAGGTGGCTGGCCAGGTCCTCGCTCCAGGGCGCCTGGCCCAGCGGGTTCATGCCGACGTTGAACAGCAGCAGGCTGAACAGCAGGAAGCTGCCCAGGCGCGTCACCAGGCGCCAGCCGATGGGCCCCTCGGCCAGCACGCGCCAGAGCGATAGGTCGAGCAGCAACAGGCAGGGCGCGAGAAACAGCGGGTGGGCGGTGAGCAGGGCGGGCATCGCGGGTCTCCATGGGCGCGGGCCTTAAGAAGATGGCACAGGTTGCGGGTGTTTTGCCGGCGCGCGTGCGGCGGATGACGCCGCCAGGGGGAACGGCTATTGGCTTGCCTGACCGCGCTCGGCCTGGGTGATGGCGCTCGCGGCGCTATGCGCCCGACGGGATACGGGAGGGGTGCCGGCATAAAAAAGCCCCGCGGCCAGGAGCTTCAGACCGCAGGGCTACAAAGGCCGGTGTTTCGGCCGGGGAGGTGGAAACGCGGGTCAGGCCGCCGGTGGCGGCTGCCAGCCGCCGCCGAGGGCTTTGTAGATGGCCACGATGCCGCGGTAGACCTCCACCTCGGCCTGGGCCTGGGCGTCTTCGGCGGCCAATTGCTCGCGCTCGGCGTCGAGCAGGTTGAGGAAGTCCAGGGTGCCTTCGCGGTACTGCACGCCGGCCAGTTCGGCGGCCTTGCGGCTGGCCTCGGACTGCCGCACCAGCACGCGCATGCGCTGCTGGCGCTTGCCGTAGTCGCTGAAGGCGTTGGACGACTCTTCCAGGGCCAGCAGGACCTGCTGCTCGTAGGTCGCCAGGGCGCCGTCGGCGTCGGCCTTGGCGGCACGCAGGCGGGCGCGCACGCTGCCCAGGTCGAAGGCCGCCCAGGTGATGCTCGGGCTCAGGCTCCAGGCGTTGGCGGCGGCGGAGCCGATCTGCGAACCGCGGCCGGCGGTGAAGCCGAGGAAGCCTCCGAGGCTGACCTGCGGGAAGAGGTCGGCGGTGGCCACGCCGACAGTCGCGGTGGCGGCGGCCAGGCGGCGCTCGGCGGCCTGCACGTCGGGGCGGCGGTGCAGCAACTGGGTCGGATCGCCGATCGGCAGGGCCTTGGCGATGGCCGGCAGTTTCTTCGCCGAGAGGTCCACCGTGAGCTGTTCCGGGCGCTGGCCGAGGAGGGTGGCGATGCGGTTGCGCTGGCGCACTTCCTCGGCCTGCAGTTGCGGCAGGCTGGCTTCGGTGGCGGCCAGGCGCGCTTCGGCGCGCTGCACGTCCAGTTCATTGCCGACGCCGTTGTCGCGCAGTTGCACGGTCAGGTCACGCGACTCGCGCTGGTTCTTCAGGTTGCTGCGGGCGATGTCCTCGCGCAGTTGCGCGCCTCGCAACTGCCCGTAGGCATCGGCCAGTTCGGCGATCAGGCTGACCTGCAGTTGTTGCAGGTCGGCCACCGTGGCCTGGCTCAGGGCGTCGCTGGCTTCCAGCTCGCGGCGCACCCGGCCGAACAGATCGACTTCCCAGATCATGTCCAGGCCCAGGTCATAGCGTTCCTGGTTGACCCGGTCGGTGGTCTGGCCGGGCACCTGGCCCTTGCCGATCGTGGAGGAGGCGCTGCTGGTCACCGTCGGGAAGCGGTTGTTGGCGACGTCGTCGCGGATCGCCCGCGAGGCCAGCACGCGGTCGTAGGCCACGCGCAGCTCGCGGTTTTCCTTGAGCGCCTGTTGCACCAGTTGCGCCAGGGTCGGGTCATCGAACTGTTGCCACCAGGCGTCTTCGAAGCGCGTGCGGTCGTAGCCGCCGGCCTGGGTATCGAGCTGCGCCGGCGCGGTGGCGGGCTGCTTGTAGTCCGGGCCGACCATGCAGGCGCTCAGGCTCAGGGCCAGCAGCGCCGGGGCGAGGAGTTGCGGTTTCATGCGTGGTGGGCCTCGTGGGTCAGGGATGCACGCTGTTGTTTCTTCGCTTCACGGGCTTCCATGAAGCGCCGGATCAGCACGTAGAACACCGGGGTCAGGAGCAGGCCGAAGAAGGTCACGCCGAGCATCCCGGAGAACACCGCGACGCCCATCGCATGGCGCATCTCGGCGCCGGCGCCGGAAGACAGCACCAGCGGCACCACGCCCATGATGAAAGCGATCGAGGTCATCAGGATCGGCCGCAGGCGCAGCCGGCAGGCTTCCAGTACGGCGCTCAGCCGGTCCATGCCTTCCGCCTGCTTGTCCTTGGCGAACTCGACGATGAGGATGGCGTTCTTGCAGGCCAGGCCGACCAGTACGATCAGGCCGATCTGGGTGAAGATGTTGTTGTCGCCACCAGCGACTATCACTCCGCCGATGGCCGACAGCAGTGTCATCGGCACGATCAGGATCACCGCCAGCGGCAGGCCCCAGCTCTCGTACAGCGCGGCCAGCACCAGGAAGGCCAGGAGCACGCAGAGCGGGAAGACGAACACCGCGGTGTTGCCGGCGAGGATCTGCTGGTAGGTCAGGTCGGTCCACTCGTAGGTCATGCCGTTGGGCAGTTCCTCCTTGAGCAGTTTTTCCATCGCCGCTTCGGCCTGGCCGGAGCTGTAGCCGGGCGCGGCGGCGCCGTTGATCTCGGCGGTGATAAAGCCGTTGTAGTGCATCACGCGGTCCGGGCCGGCGCTGTTGCTGACCTTGATGAAGGTCGCCAGCGGGACCATCTCGCCGAGGTTGTTGCGCACCTTCAACTGGCCGATCTGCTCGGGTTCCAGGCGGAATTGCTGCTCGGCCTGGACGTTGACCTGGTAGGTGCGGCCGAAGCGGTTGAAGTCGTTGGCGTAGAGCGAGCCCAGGTACACCTGCAGGGTGTCGAAGATGTCGTTGATGGCCACGCCGTGGGTCTTGGCTTTCTCGCGGTCGATGGCGGCATCCACCTGCGGCACGTTGACCTGGTAGCTGGTGAACACTGACATGGGGTTCAGCTCGGGCAGCGCGCGGGCCTTGTTCAGCAGGTTCTGGGTCTGCTTGTACAGCTCGTCGTAGCCCAGGTTGCCGCGGTCCTCGACCTGCACGCGGAAACCGCCGATGGTGCCCAGCCCCTGTACCGGCGGCGGCGGGAAGATGGCGATGTAGGCGTCCTGGATGTCGGCGAACTGCTTGTTCAGTTCGGCGGCGATCTCAGCGGCGGACATGCCCGGCCCCTTGCGTTGCTCGAAGTCCTTCAGCGGGGTGAAGACGATGCCGCTGTTCGGGCTGTTGGTGAAGCCGTTGATCGACAGGCCGGGGAAGGACACGGTGTGTTCGATGCCCGGGTGCTTGCCGGCGATCTCCGACATGCGCTTGATCACCGCTTCGGTGCGGTCCAGGGTGGCGGCGTCCGGCAGTTGCGCGAAGGCCACCAGGTACTGCTTGTCCTGCTGCGGGACGAAGCCGCTCGGGGTCTTGGCGAAGCCCAGGTAGGTCAGGCCGATCAGCCCGGCGTAGATCAGCAGGGCGATGGAGCTGCCGCGCAGGACGCGGCTGACGGTGCCGACGTAGCCATGGCTGGCGCGCTCGAAGAAGCGGTTGAAGGGACGGAACAGCCAGCCGCCGAGGAGCCTGTCGAGCAGCACCGAGAAGCGGTCCTTGGGCTCGTGGTGGCCTTTGAGCAGCACAGCGGCGAGGGCCGGCGACAGGGTCAGCGAGTTGAACGCCGAGATCACCGTGGAGATGGCGATGGTCAGCGCGAACTGGCGGTAGAACTGCCCGGTGAGGCCGGAGATGAAGGCGGTCGGCACGAACACCGCGCAGAGCACCAGGGCGGTGGCGATGATCGGCCCGGTGACTTCCTTCATGGCGCGCTTGGTCGCCTCGATCGGCGTCAGCCCGAGGCCGATGTTGCGCTCGACGTTCTCCACCACCACGATGGCGTCGTCGACCACGATGCCGATGGCCAGCACCAGGCCGAACAGCGACAGCGCGTTGAGCGAGAAGCCGAAGGCGTGCATCACCGCGAAGGTGCCGATCAGCGACACCGGCACGGCGGCCAGCGGGATGATCGAGGCGCGCCAGGTCTGCAGGAACAGCACCACCACCAGCACTACCAGCACCAGCGCTTCGAACAGGGTGTGCACCACCGCTTCGATGGAGCCACGGACGAAGATGGTCGGGTCATAGACGATCGAGTAGTCCACGCCCTGCGGGAAGTTCTTCTTCAGCTCGGCCATCTTCGCCCGGACCTCGTTGGAGATCGCGATGGCGTTGGAGCCGGGGCGCTGGAAGATCGGGATGGCCACCGCCGGCTGGTTGTCCAGCAGCGAGCGCAGGGCGTACTGGCTGGAGCCGAGTTCGACGCGGGCGATGTCCTTCAGGCGGGTGATCTCGCCGTCCGGGCCGCTGCGGATGATGATGTTCTCGAACTCTTCCTCGCTGACCAGGCGGCCCTGGGTGTTGATCGACAGTTGGAAGCTGGTGGCGTTGGGCGCCGGCGGCGCGCCGAGGGCACCGGCGGCGACCTGGCGGTTCTGCTCGCGGATGGCGGTGACCACGTCGCTGGCGGTGAGGTTGCGCGAGGCGACCTTATTCGGATCGAGCCAGACGCGCAGCGAGTAGTCGCCCATGCCGAACATCTGCACGTCGCCGACGCCGTCCAGGCGCGCCAGCTCATCCTTGATGTTGAGGATGGCGTAGTTGGACAGGTAGAGCATGTCGTAGCGGTTATCCGGCGAGGTCAGGTGCACGACCATGGTCAGGTCGGGCGAGGCCTTGTCGACGGTGATGCCGATGTGCGTCACCTCTTCCGGCAGCTTCGGCTCGGTGCGCGTCACGCGGTTCTGCACCTGCACCTGGGCGTTGTCCAGGTCGGTGCCGAGGGCGAAGGTGATGGTCAGGGTCATCTTGCCGTCGGCGGTCGACTGCGAGGACATGTAGAGCATGTTCTCGACGCCGGTGATCGCCTGTTCCAGCGGCGCGGCGACGGTCTCGCCGATCACCTTGGGGTTGGCGCCGGGGAAGTTGGCGCGCACCACCACGGTGGGCGGCACCACTTCCGGGTATTCGCTGATCGGCAACTGGAACAGCGAGATGGCCCCGCCGATCAGGATGATCAGCGAGAGCACGGCGGCGAAGATCGGCCGCTGGATGAAGAATTGCGAAAAATTCATGGTTCGTTCCTAAGGCGCAGCGCGCTGCGCGAAACCCTGGACATAGGTCACCCATGGCCCTGGATGGGGCCAGGGCCGGGGTACTGCGTGCTCGGGGGCCTCCGGGGGGAGGCGGGGGAATCAGCCGCGCGGGGCGCCGCCCGCGGTCTTTTCGGCGACCCTCGGGGCTTCGCTGGCCTGCAGCGCCTCGCGCTCCTTGGCCAGGGCGGCGAGGGTTTCGGCGCTGGCCATGGGCACGCCCTGGGCGTCCACCGCGGCGCCGGGGCGCACGCGCTGCAAGCCGTTGACCACGATGCGGTCGCCCTTGGCCAGGCCGCTGCGGACGATGCGCAGGCCGTCCAGCTTCGGCCCCAGCTCGATGCCGCGGTAGGCCACCTTGCTGTCGCTGCCGACCACCAGGACGAATTTCTTGCCCAGGTCGGTGCCCACCGCTTCGTCCTTGATCAGTGCCGCCGGGTAGGTCCCGGAGCCGACCAGCTTGATGCGCGCGTAGAGGCCGGGGGTGTACAGGCCGTCACGGTTGTCGAACACCGCGCGGCCACGGATGGTGCCGGTCTTCGGGTTGACCTGGTTGTCCAGGAAGTCGAGCCGGCCCTGGTGCGGGAAACCGTCCTCGCCGGTCAGGCCGAGGTACACCGGGCTGCTGCCACGGGCGTCCGGGCCGCCGCTGCGGGCCAGCGCCACGTACTTCAGGTAGACGCGCTCGTCGGCGTCGAAATAGGCGTAGACCTTGTCGGTGGAGACCAGCGTGGTGAGCAGGCTCTGGCCGCTGTTGACCAGGTTGCCGGCGGTCACTTCGGCGCGCGAGACGCGGCCGTCGATGGGCGCGGTGATCTGGGTGAAGGACAGGTTCAGCTTGGCGTTGTCCAGCTCTGCCTGGATCGCCGCGACTTGCGCGCGGGCCTCGGTGGCGGCGGCGCTACGGGCGTCGGCCAGTTCGGCGGAGATCGCGTTGGTGGCGCGCAGACGATCGCCGCGCGCGGCCTCGTTGGCGGTGCGCGTCTGGTTGGCCCTGGCCTGTTGCAGCTGGGCTTCCAGGCGGTGCACTTCGGCCTGGAACGGCCGCGGGTCGATCTGGAACAGCAGGTCGCCTTTCTTCACCAGCGCGCCTTCGCGGAAGGTGACCTTGTCGATGTAGCCGGAGACGCGCGGACGCAGCTCGACGGATTCCGGGGCCTCCAGGCGGCCGGTGAACTCATCCCACTCGTTGATCGGCTGTTCGATGACCTCCGCCACACTGACCTTGGGCGCAGGCATCGACTGCGCCGCCTGCTGGGACTTGCCGCAGGCACTGAGCACCAGCAAGGCGGCCAGGGCCAAGGGGATACGCAAGGTGTTGAGTGATCGCTCCATGGGGGAAGACTCCGGCAATTTCTAATTGATTGGGATTTCTGATTGGGCGGAGTCTGCTGGCGACCGCTCTAAGTCGCTAATCGAACGAGGAAATTTTGATTATCACGGCCAGTGATAAAACGCGTTACGTTATCCGTATCAATCGATGGGGAACTTTTCCGGCGGAGTGTCCGCGGGCGTTGCGCGGAGGCAGCCGAGGCCGGCGCCGTGGTGGCGCGGGGGAGGCGTCGAGGGGGGGTAGGTGCCGCGAACGGCGGCGAGGGGAGGCGTGCGGCGCCAGGCCTGGCGCCGCACGGTGGATGGCGGCCGGACACTGGCGTGCCGGCCGCGTCGGGCTCACTCGTCGGTTTGCCCGCCTTGCGTGGCGTGCTTCTGCGCCTTGTACTGCAGCGCCACCGCCGGCACCGAGGACGCCTGGCCGGTTTCCACCCAGCGCCGGATGCGTCCGGCGTCGGCGACGTGGGTGCGCTTGCCGAAGGCATCGAGCAGGGCCAGGGCCACCGGCCGGCCGTTCATCACGGTGATCATCACCAGGCAGTGCCCGGCGTCGTTGGTGAAGCCGGTCTTGGTCAGGCGGATGTCCCATTTCGGGTTGCGCGCCAGCGGGTTGGTGTTGAAGAAGCCGAGCGAGTAGTTGGGATGGCTGAAGCGCGCGTCCTTGCTCGGCGTGGTGCTCAGTTCGCGGATCAGCGGGTAGCGGTAGGCGGCCTTGGCCAGGCGGATCAGGTCGTTGGCGGTGGAGGTGTTCTCCGGGGACAGGCCGGTCGGCTCCACGTAGTGGGTGTGCAGCATGCCCAGCGAGCGGGCCTTGGCGTTCATCGCCTTGACGAAGGCCACGGCGCCGCCCGGGTAGTGGTGGGCGAGGCTGGCGGCGGCGCGGTTCTCCGAGGACATCAGCGCCAGTTGCAGCATCTGCCGGCGGTCGATGCGGCTGCCCAGGTGCACACGGGAGAACACGCCTTTCATCTCCTTGGTCTCGGAGATGTCGACGTCGATCTGTTCGTCCATCGGCAACTTGGCGTCGAGCACCACCATGGCGGTCATCAGCTTGGTCACCGAGGCGATCGGGCGAACCACATCGGCCTTGCTCGAATAGATCACATTGTCAGAGTTCAGATCGACCACCAGCGCGCTGCCGGAGGCCAGGACCAGCGAGCCGGGGTTGGCCGCGTGCTTGCTGGCGGCGAGCGTGGGCAGGGAAAGGGCGGCGGTGCAGGCGAACAGCAGACCTAGGATCGAGCGACGAATAATCATGGAGTGAGATTCGCGATAGTAGGAATGGGCTACATCCATGTAGGTAATTTCCTTGAGATTCTAATCGATGAACGGTGGACGCGCATCTGCGACACCGGCGCGGATGGCGGGAAATTCAAAGGCTTGCGCGTGCAATCGGCTGTTTCACTTTGAGACGGATTGAGACAGGGCGCACGGATTGGCCGGCGCAGGCGGATTTCCCGGCCACGCAACGATGCGGGCGGGCCTCGCGAGCTGTTGCGAAATGCAACCTCGGGGCCGCGCGATAACTGCTTGTTTTGATTCTAACTAGCTGAATCTTAACGGTTTATTAATCCATGGCGCGAACCTTGAATAGCTATGCTGCAAGAAAGCACGGCGCGTCGGTACTTGCGTTAACCTTTACGTTAACGTAAAGATTCGCGGCGAGCCTCGACCGGCTGGTCAGTGCCCCTTGCCCGGGCCCGGCCGTTCGTCACTTCCCAGAACAAGCACAACAAGGGAACGCCATGAACCACCTGAGTTACACCCGTGGCCGCCAGGACAAACCGCTGCTGGCCATGACCATAGGCGCTGCCTTCGACGCCACCGTGGCGCGCTTCGCCGAGCGCGACGCGCTCATCGTGCGCCACCAGGGCCTGCGCTACAGCTGGGCCGGGCTGGCCGCGGAAGTCGATGCCATCGCCCGCGCCATGCTCGCCCTCGGCCTGCGCCAGGGCGACCGCCTGGGAATCTGGGCGCCGAACTGCGCGCAGTGGTGCATCACCCAGTTCGCCAGCGCCAAGGTCGGCGCGGTGCTGGTCAACATCAATCCGGCTTACCGCGCCAACGAGCTGGAATACGCCCTGAAACAGTCCGGCTGCCGCTGGCTGATCTGCGCCGACGCCTTCAAGACCTCCGATTACCACGGCATGCTCAGCGAGCTGCTGCCGGAGCTGAGCGAATGCCGCCCCGGCGAGCTGTCCAGCGCGCGCCTGCCGGAATTGCGCGGGGTGATCAGCCTGGCCGAGCGCGCGCCGGCCGGCTTCCTGCGCTGGGACCAACTGCCGGCGCTGGGCGCCAGCGTCGGCGCCGAGGAGCTGGCGCAGCGCCAGGCCCAGTTGCAGTTCGACGAGCCGATCAACATCCAGTACACCTCCGGCACCACCGGCTTCCCCAAGGGCGCCACCCTCAGCCACTACAACATCCTCAACAACGGCTTCATGGTCGGCGAGAGCATCGGCCTGAGCGAGCACGATCGCCTGGTGATCCCGGTGCCGCTGTACCACTGCTTCGGCATGGTCATGGGCAACCTCGGCTGCCTGACCCACGGCTCGACCATCATTTATCCCTCGCCGAGCTTCGACGCCGAGGCGACCCTGCTGGCGGTGGCCGAGGAGCGCGCCACGGCGCTCTACGGTGTGCCGACCATGTTCATCGCCGAACTCGACCACCCGCGCCGCGCCGAATTCGACCTGTCCAGCCTGCGCACCGGGATCATGGCCGGCGCCACCTGCCCGATCGAAGTGATGCGCCGGGTGATCGGCGAGATGCACATGGCCGAGGTGCAGATCGCCTATGGCATGACCGAGACCAGCCCGGTGTCGCTGCAGACCGCCGCGGACGACGATCTGGAGGTCCGCGTGACCACGGTCGGGCGTACCCAGCCGCAGCTGGAGAGCAAGATCATCGATGCCGACGGGCGCATCGTCCCGCGCGGCACCATCGGCGAACTCTGTACCCGCGGCTACAGCGTGATGCTCGGCTACTGGAACAACCCGCAGGCGACCATGGAGGCGATCAGCCCGGCGCGCTGGATGCTCACCGGCGACCTGGCGCTGATGGACGAGGCCGGTAACGTGCGTATCGTCGGGCGCAGCAAGGACATGATCATTCGCGGCGGCGAGAACATATATCCGCGCGAGATCGAGGAATTTCTCTACACCCATGAAGCGGTGGCCGACGCCCAGGTGATCGGCATTCCCGACGAGAAATACGGCGAAGAGCTGGTGGCCTGGATCAAGTTCCATCCCGGCCATCGCGTCGACGAACACGACCTGCGGGCGTTCTGCAAGGCGCGCATCGCCCACTTCAAGGTGCCGCGCTACTTCCGCTTCTGCGACGAATTCCCCATGACCGTGACCGGCAAGATCCAGAAGTTCCGCATGCGCGAGATCAGCATCGAGGAGGTGCGCGCGAGTCATGCCTGACGATCGCGGCGAGGCGCCATGCCGGTAGAGAAGGGCACCATCTCCATCCGCCTGGTCAACGAGGCCCTGGCCGAACCCGTTCGCCAGGGCCTCGACCTGTCCGCCTTGCTGGCCCAGGCGGGGATCGCCAGGGAATCGCTCGGCAAACCCTATGCGCGGGTGCCGATCCAGGCCTATTCGCGGCTCTGGCTGAACCTGGCGCGGCAACTGGACGACGAATTCTTCGCCATGAACCGGCGGCGGATGAAGTCCGGCAGCTTCAATTTCATGGCCCGCGCGGCGATTCGCGAGGTCACCCTGGAGGCCGCCCTGGAGCGCGCCCTGGCGTTCATCGGCCTGATCTTCGACGGCCTGACGCCGCGCCTGCTGCGCCAGGAAGGCGTGGCCGCGATCCTCATCGACGACGCCGAAGGGCCGCCGCAACGGGCCTTTTGCTATTTCACCCTTTGGCTGATGCTGCACGGCCTGGCCTGCTGGCTGGTCGGCCGGCGCATTCCGGTCCTGGCCATCGACCTGCGCTGCGCGCAGCCGGACTACATCGAAGACTACCGGGTGATGTTCACTGACAACCTGCGCTTCGCCCGCCGCCAGAGCCGCCTGCTGTTCAACGCCGAGGCGCTGGCCCTGCCGGTGCGCCGCGACGAGCGCGAGCTGCGGCGCTTCCTCGGCGGGGCGCCGGCGAACATCCTGGTGCGCTACCGCGACCCGCAGAGCCTGGCCGCGCGGCTCAAGGCCTACCTGCGCAGCATCCGCTGCGAGCGCTGGCCCGACCTCGACGCCCTGGCCGTGCACTTCTACATGGCGCCCTCGACCCTGCGCCGCAAGCTGGCCGCCGAAGGGCAGTCGTACCAGGCGCTGAAGGACCAACTGCGCCGCGACCTGGCCATCGCCCGCCTGGACAGCGGCGACGGCAACTTCGCCGAACTCGCGGAAGAACTGGGCTTCGCCGACACCAGCGCCTTCTACAAAGCCTTCCGTAAATGGACCGGCTCCACCCCCGGCCAGTACCGCGCGCTGATGCAGCAGGACGCGGACTGGCCGGGGACCTCCAGAAACCCGCCGCCGGGCCGATAGCCCCGGCATTCTTCGCCCTCAAGGACCTCCGCCTATGGACCTCAAGCGCCTTTCGATCCAGTGGAAGATCACCCTGCTGGCCGGCCTCTGCCTGCTCTGCACGGTGGCCCTGCTGGTCGGCAGCTCGCTGTACCGGATGAACCACAACATGCAGTTGGTCAAAGAGGCCAACGCAGGCATGCTCGAAGACGCCGCCCGTGCGCGCATGCAGGCGCGCGGCGAGCAGCAGGCGGAAACCATCCAGCGCTTCTTCAGCGACGTCTACCACTACGGCAGCCAGTTCAGCCGCCAGGTCGCCCAATTGCGCGCCCAGGCGGTCAAGCATGGCGCCGATGCGCGCAGCCTGCGCCAGGACCTCAATCAACTGGTGCACGACGGCCTCAAGGCCAATCCGGACCTGCTCAGCCTCTACGTGGTGTTCGAGCCCGACGCCCTCGACGGCCAGGACGCCCAGTTCCTCGATCAGGCCACCCTGGGCAGCAACGACAAGGGCCGCTTCGGCGCCTACTGGGCGCAGAAGGCCAGCGGTGACAGCAGCCTGGCGGTGACCGAGGCGATGATCGCCGATACCACCCCGATGCTCGACGGCACGCCCTTCAACACCTGGTACCAGTGCCCGCGGCAGAGCCTCAAGCCCTGCGTGCTCAACCCCTATTTCGACGACGCCTCCGGGCAGCGCGTGCTGATGACCACCCTGGTCTTGCCGTTGCTCGAGAACGGCAAGCTGCTGGGCGTGATCGGCGCCGACATCAGCCTCAGCCGTCTGCAGGAACTCAGCCTGGAGGGCGACCGCCAGCTCTACGACGGCCGTGGCGACGTGCGTATCGTCAGCCCGGCCGGGCTGCTCGCCGGCGACAGCCACGACGCCGGCCTGCTCGGCCAGCCGTTGCAGAAGTCCCTGCCCGGCGCCGCCGAGCTGCTCGCCCTGCAAGCCGCCGGCACGCCCAAGGTGCTGACCAGCGAGGAGCGCCTGCGGGTACTCGAACCGCTGCAGGTGATCCCGGACTCCAAGCCCTGGGGCGTGATCCTCGACGTACCGCGCGAGGTGCTGCTGGAGCCGGCCCTGGCCCTGCACAAGGACCTCGACCAGCGCAACCTCAGCGGCGCCCTCTGGGAAACCGCCTTCGGCATCGGCCTGGGCCTGCTCGGCCTGCTGCTGGTCTGGCTGACCGCGCGTGGCGTGAGCCGGCCGATCCTCGGCGTCGCCGGCATGCTGCGCGACATCGCCAGCGGCGA
>NZ_FNDS01000006.1:120056-419944 GCF_900099785.1 Pseudomonas panipatensis
CCGCGAAACGGCCGCCACCATCGGAATGGTCGCCTGCCCGCCGCAGGTCACCATGTTCACGTTCAGCGCTTGCAGGTGCTGCTCCAGGTTGACCACCGGCACGCAATACGGACCGATTGCGGCCGGGGTCAGGTCGATCAGGCGAAGACCGGGCTTGTGGCCCCGCAGGAAGGCGTCGTTCTTCACGTGAGCGCCGGCTGAGGTGGCATCGAAGACGAAGTCGATCTCGTTGAAGACCGGCAGGCGGGTCAGGCCCTCGACGCCTTCGTGGGTGGTGGCGACGCCCATTCGTGATGCGCGGGCCAGACCGTCGGAGGCCGGGTCGATACCGACCATGGCGGCCATTTCCAGGTGCTGCGCGTTGCGCAGGATCTTGATCATCAGGTCGGTGCCGATGTTGCCGGAACCGATGATGGCGACTTTGCGTTTGCTCATTCTGCTGTTCTCGTCTGCACGCAGGCCGCCGTTCAGGCGCCCGGCGCTTCGGTTGCGGAAAACTCGACGCCGACCTGGCCGACGCCGTCGATATGCGCTTCGAAACGGTCACCGGCGGCCACTGCCACCATCGGCCCGAGGGCACCGGTGAGGATGAGGTCGCCGGCGCGCAGCGGTTCGCCCAGGCGCGCCATGGTGCGCGCCAGCCAGACCGCCGCGTTGAGCGGGTGGCCGAGGCATTCAGCGCCACTGCCGCTGGAGACGTCCTCGCCGTTGCGGGTCATGCGCATGGCGGCCAGGCGCAGATCGAGGCCATCGATGCGCCGGGCTGGGCCACCGAGCACGAAGCAGCCGCTGGAGGCGTTGTCGGCGACGGTGTCGGCGAAGCGGATGTTCCAGCCGGCGACGCGGCTGCCGACGATCTCCAGCGCCGGCAGCACCCAGCCGATGGCAGCCATGACCTCGGCGAAGGTGCTGTCTTCGCGCGGCAGGTCGCGCTCGAGGATCAGCGCGATCTCGGCTTCGATCTTCGGCTGCAGCACGCGGTCGACGGGCACGCTTTCGTTGTCGCCATAGGCCATGTCGGCGAACAGGGTGCCGAAGTCCGGTTGGCCGACGCCCAGTTGCGCCTGCACCTTGGGGTTGGTCAGGCCGATCTTGCGACCGACCACGCGGCGCCCGGCGGCGATGCCGTGGGCGACGTTGAGGCGCTGGATGGCGTAGGCCGCCGCGCCGTTGTCGGCGCCGATGGCGTCACGCAGCGGGGCGATCGCCTCGCCCTGCGCTTCGGCGCGGCGCAGGTCGGCGGCCAGGCGTTCGAGGGTGTCTTGGGAAATGCTCATGGGGTCACCTCGGGTCAGTGGCTGAGGAAATCCAGCACCAGGCGGTTAAAGGCTTCCGCGTGTTCCCACTGCGCCCAGTGGCCGCAGTTGTTGAACACATGCAGCGCCGAATTGGGGATGCCGGCGAGCAGGCGCAGGCCGGTGTCCAGCGGTACGAAGCGGTCGTTGCGGCCCCAGACGATCAGGGTCTGGGCCTTTATCTCGCCCAGCCGCGGGCTGAAGTCGGGGAATTGCTTGGGGTTCAGCGCCAGGCTCTGGACGAAGTTGTCGAGGTGCTCGCGGCGGCTGAGCATGTTGTCCAGGCGGGTCTGGAACAACGCCTCGGTGAGGTCGGCGCTGTCGTAGACGAAGACGTTCATCATCGTCTTCAGGTTGTCGATGCTCGGCTCGCGGTAGAGCTCCTGGAGCAGCTTGATGCCCTCGGTGGGCATCGGCACGAAGGGACTGGCGCCGCCGGTGCCGCCACCCATCAGCACCAGCTTGCCGACGCGCGGCGGGTTGGCCAGGGCGAAGGCCACGGCGCTGTGCCCGCCCATGGAGTTGCCGAGGACGTGCACACGCTCCAGGCCGAGCACGTCGAGCAGGCCCTTGAGCGCGCTGGCGTTGAGGTCCGAGCGCGAGCCGGCACAGACGATCGGGTCGCTCTTGCTCCAGCCCGGGCAATCCATCAGCAGCACGCGGTAGCCGGCCGCGAGCAGCGGTTCGATGTTGCGGCTGAAGTTGGCCCAGCCACTGGCGCCAGGCCCGGAGCCGTGCAGCATCACCACGGTTTCCGTGCCCTCGCCGAGGTCGTTGTAGTGCAGTTGCAGGTCCAGCTCGCCCTCGCGGATGCGGGCGAATCGGCTGCTGGAGGCTTCGCTGATGTCGATGGGGGTGGCAGTCATGCTGGAAAACCTCGGGTAAGTCAGGAAAGAGGACGGGCGCTGAGCGAGCCGAAGCCGGCGATCCACTCGGGGATCGGCCGGTAGTAGCGCGCGCCGGCCTGGTAGGGACCGAAGGCGGACAAGGCGGCGCAGGCGGCTACCCAGGTCTTCACCTCGTGGGTGGACTTGCCGGCCAGGGCGGACAGATCGGCGTTGCCCAGGCCATCCAGTTCGGCCATGCGTCCTTGCGCCAGGAGGTCGAGGAAGTGCTGGTCCCACTCGGGATTGAGCGGGTGCAGCGAATGCGGGTCGGCGACGAAACGCTCGGCAGCGGTGATCACCCGCTGCTGGCGCGCCTGGCGCTCATCGGCCGGCAAATGGCGGCCGCTGCCCATCAGCCGGTCGGCCATGCGGGCATCCACGTGGGCCAGTTCCGGCACCGGCGGCTGGTGCGACAGCCCGCCGGAGCCGAGGAACAGCACCCGTCGCTCCAGCGTCCGGGCGAAGCGGCCGATGGCCTCGCCGAGCAGGCGAGCACGCTGGAAACCCGGCAGCGGGATGGCCACCGAGTTGACGAAGACCGGGATCACCGGTCGACGATCGAGGCCGCCGAGCAACAGCTCCAGCGGCTGGGCGAAACCATGGTCGACCTGCATGCGATAGGACACCGCGGCATCCACCCCGGCCTCCAGCACCGCCTTGGCGCAGGCCTCGGCGAGTTCGCGGGGCACCGCGAGTTCGCCGGCGGCGCTGTGGAAGTCGCCGATGGCGGTGGCGGCCATGCCGATGCAGAACGACGGCATCACGTCATAGAAGAAGCCGTTGTAGTGGTCCGGGGCGAACAGCACCACCAGCTCGGGATCGAACGCGGCGATGGCCGCGCGGGCGGCGGCGACCACGCCATCGACCTCGGCGAGAACCTCCGGCGCCGGGTCGAGATAGCCGACCAGCGGAGTGTGCGACAGGCAATGCAGGTAGGCGCTCATCTCAGGCCACCTCGTTCATTTGCGTGGCCAACCGGCACCGCTTCGCGCCTGTAGGATGGACGTACACAGCCGTGCATATGCAGATAACTCCGTATCAGGCGCGGACACTTACCGCCTTCCGTTCCGTAATACCCTCTGTCGTCGGCTCAACCTGCGATCGCGCGCGGGTTGTTCCGAGCCACCCACTCACGCCGGGTGCCCAAGAGAGTTCCTTACGGAACCACCAATCTGGAGCAATCCTAGAAGCCGGAGCCCCCCTCAGCGCTCCAGTGAGTTACGGTGTTATCCCGATAGCGCCAGAAACTCACTCCGCCTGCGCAAATGGGCTGGTCTTGCTGGCCTTGCGCACGGCTACCGATGACATGCGCCGCTGGCAGCAAGAGGCGCAAAGGCGCGCCCATGGCATCGCAGATCAGGCGAGCCTCAGTGGCCAGACAGTGGCCGAATCGCCCCGATAAACCACGCCAGATTGCCGCGGAGCATCGAAACCAGAAGATTCGGTTGAGTCTCAGCCGATAGTCCCTGCGCCTGGCGATCGACGAGCCCGAACAGCTCATGAACTGCCACGTACAAATGCCAAAGCCGGAGAGCTAGAGCTAAATCGCGCGTCGAAGCAGCTCGAACGCAGCGACAAGTGCAGCACGGAGAGGGTTTACCGGCACCAAAGCGAGGTTGCAGAAACCTCCAAATTAGCGCGCCGATGCGGAAATGAACTTAATGATGCGGAAATGATTGGAGATCATAGTGATCGACACGCGTGGCGCCAGAAACGCAAAAGCCCCGCGATGCGGGGCTTTTGACAGGTAGCAGATGGCGGAAGCGCAGAGATTCGAACTCTGGGGGCTGTTACACCCGGCGGTTTTCAAGTCCTCCATATGAGTCCAGCATTTACGCGGCCTGCGTATCGATTCGCGTCCAAGAACCTGAAGCAATCCACCAGCACTCCAACCCGCATCCTTGCTGGACCCTCCCGCTAAGTTCTGGGACCGGTTTTCCGCCCCTCCTTGCCCGTTCTGGGCGCCCTCTCCCTCGATCACTGACAAGCAGTCACCGTGGCCTCCAGCCGCTCCTCGTACCCATTCCTCTGCTGCCGCTCAGCCCTGAGCGCGCGCATCTATGCATCAATCGCCGAACCCAGCAGCAACTGCTGCTCGGTGATGGGCATTACTGGCCTCCAGAAACAGAAGACCCGGCGCTGGGCCGGGTCTTGGTTTAGAAGCTCTGAATTGACTCAATTATTAATAGTGTAATTCATCATGCAGAATTACGCACAGCCAGATATCTTGATCTACTCCTTACAAAATCAAAGATCATCTTCAACCTAAATCTTGCAGGGGTCTCTACAAAACGCCACATAGCATAAGACAGCGCAACTACAAAAATCAGAAAAACAACAAATCTAGCCCAATACGGAACAATCTCCAAAAGCTCAGCATGTCGAGCAATGACTCGAACAAATATCTGATGAAGCAGATACATAGAGAAGCTTATCTCACCGAGAACAACCAAAAACCAAAATGAAAGCACTTTAGAAAAAAGTCCTTGAGCAACATAAAAAACACCAATAATAAAAGAAAACATCACGCCATCAGCAATATAAATCGCAAAATTAGCAAGATACAATGAGTGACGATCACCAAATGCATATGCCAGAGAGCCAACTCTAGAGAAGAAAACAATTAAGAAAAATACCGCCGAAAACTCAAGAGCAGTACAAATAAAAACCCTACCAAATAGATGGCTCTTTATTCGAGAGAATACGTAAAATCCAAGCATGCCTGCGAAAAATTCCTGCACCCGAACAAATGGGCTTATATATATCAAGCCATTCCCAGAGACTTCGCCAAACCGCTCCACCGAGAAGTACTCTGGATTGATTGCGTCACCGATCGCAACCATTAGCATGCCGGACGCGATGACGGCGAACCATCGTATTGCAAGGCCCAGCTTTGATGTCGCAAGCAAAAAAGGAAAAACAAAATAAAATACCAACTCCGTTGATATACTCCAAGAGGGGCCATTGTAGGAGAAATAATAAGCCGGAATCGGTATCAATGCGTGAACAAGAAAGAAGTTAGCAGCTGTTGCAAGATATGCATTTACATCCCCAACGACCCACTCACTAACCGGAAGAACTGCCAAGAAAATAATTAGCGCAGCTAAATGTGCAGGCCAAACTCGAGCAACCCTGGATGTTATGAATCCATAAAAGTCATTCACTCCTTTCTGGCTGTACACATGTGACAATATGAAGCCAGAAAGAACAAAGAAGAAGCTTACGCCCGCATTAAGCGGCACATCTTTTAAAAAGTCTGCAGGCAGTAATAATCCTTTTGAATGCAGGATTACAATTGCAAGCGCTGCAAAAAAACGCAGCGATGTCAATGTCTCTATTCGCTCCCTCGATACCACACCCATACTCTTCCCTTAGCAAAAGAACAAAACTGTGCATAGCGTGCAAACCCTTATCAAGCATACTCTCAGTGTGGGTTAACGTGAAGAACCAGGGCCCAAACCTGGCCGAGCCGATCAGAACCGTGTAAATCGCAGCGCGTCATACGCTGCCTCACACGCTAGCCCCCGGGCGCGGGACTGGTCAGCAGCTTCTGCCAGGACTCCCGCTCTTTCGTCAGCGCGCTTGAGCACGTCGGCGAGCAACTGGGCGGAGGCGGCAGCTGCCTTGCTTGCTCCGGCAGTGCAGGTATCGCGGCCGGCTTCACTTGCTGCCAGTCGGGCTGCGAGCTGGTCGGCGGCGTCGCGCAGGCTGCCAGCAGAAGCGCGAGCAGCGGCAGCATCAGTAGCCGCACGGTCGATTTCACGTTGGGCATCTTGTGTCACCTTTGAAATGGATTGTTGGCGGGATTGCTCGATCGAGCGTTGCTCGGCCTGGGCTTTGGCGGTCGCCGCGGCATCGGCGGCCAGGTGCTGATCCCACTTCGCCTGCCAGGCGGCATCGGCGCGGGAGCTGCCCTGCTGCCAGCAGAACGCGCCGACGGCGCCGATCAGCAGCGCCAGGGCAAGCGGCTTCCAGTAGCTGAGAAGCATCAGTAGTCTCCGATCTCGGGAAGGTTGACCGTCTGTCCGGCCAGGGCATGGGTACAGTCGCTCAGGAACTCGATGCGACCATCTCGGACGAAGGAGTGGCAGCGCACCTGCATCTGCTCTGGCCCCCACGGGTAGGTCACCAGCACAGAAGGCGCGAAGGTTGGCCGATCGACATCGCCATTCCAGGCGTTGCGCGGGTTGTAGTCGATATTTCCGGCTTTTTTGTTGCGGACGCCGCCAGTGGTCATTCACTTTTCTCCAGACGAAAAAAGCCCGCCGGGTGGCGGGCTCTCTTAGCTTTGTCTTCTACTCAGGGTGATATTTCTTACCACCAATACGACGAAGCGTATCCAAACCATTTTTCACAATTCTTCGACTATCAGGTGTGTCCACCGCATACATGGCGCGAATGTTCTCATTCACTACCTCATCGGTTGGCTTAGTGGACTTTATCGCTTTAGCTGCCGTCTTAAATTGCTCTTTTGAATCATTAACAGAGATGCTCCGCCATTGAACAGACTGATAGAAAGCACTGACAGCCCAAACTAGAACAATCATACCTGCAAAAGTTGAAGCCTTGCCACTCAACTGTCGAGAAAGAAGAGCCCAACCTGCGAAAAATAGCGGCGCGATCAGAATTGAGTAATGCATGCCAACCCCCATGGAGAATGGCTGCAACTGTGCTCGGCCGTACGCGATGACACCGATCATCGACAAAACAACTAACACAACTCCAATCAATCCAACCGACTGCATATCCTTAAACTGGCAAGCCAACAATGGCTTGAATGAGAGTGCTATCCCTGCGAGAAGTACTGCTGTCAACACGATGGCGCTTACAACGTACCCCACCCCACCGAACACAGGGAATATAGAAGAATAGATGCCCGCAACATATTCAAACATCACAGACTCTGCGGCACGACCTATTTGGTCGCTAGATGGGTTCCATACGGCGATCTGCCACGATGACATCGCAAACGCAGCAATGAGTAAGCCTAGGGCCCATACAGTCGTTCGTTGCCGCTGCCAGAGTATGTAGGCGAGCATACCAAAAGAAAGGACTAGGGCGCAGATCACGCCATTCATTCCAGTCCAGGCCATCAGCACCAGTGATGCACTCGCGAGGATCATCTCCCTTTGACTCGATCCATTTTCAGACCTAGCGACAAAGAGCGTGAACAATGCAATTGATAAACTGGTGAACATAAACTGCCCCTCAAAAGCATAAAAGGTCAGTCCAGCACCAAAGTTAAGACAGATAAAAGGTATTGCCAGGTCTCCAATTTCGCTCGATCCACGAATCTTTCTAACTGCATGCATAAACAACAAGGACATTGCAGCCGAAAGAGCCATATTAAGAATAATTAGAGACCTAAAATCAAAACCAGTTAACTCAAGAAGACCAAGATGAATAAGCTTCTGCACAGGAACTCTATGGTCAACGTGAGGCCTGAATGCATAACTCAGAATATTCTCATTAGCGGTGTATGGCTCCGTGTAACTCCAGTCATCCGTATACGGGAAAACCCTACTATTCTTAGAAACCTCAGAACAGAAAAGAGCCAGAATAACCAATACCATCAAGTAGCCAGCAACCAGATAACGACTTCCCTTCCCTACCTGCATCCCTACGCCCCGTTACACGACAAAGGCTGCAATTCTACGTAGGCAAAGAAGGTGGCGCCACCCAATCAAGAGTTGTTGTTGGCAATGACCATATTAGTGCTGGCACTCATACAAGCACCGCCTTGGCCTTGGCCCACAGCGCCAGGCGCTCGGTCTGCCCATTCAAACCGCCGTTGATGCGCCGGGTGATATCGTCGAAACGCCCGGCGTCGGCCAGGTCGCTCAGGCCATTGGCCGACCACCACCATGCGGCAGACATTGCGGCGACGTCAGGCTGCTCCAGCAATTGCGGCTGATCCTCCAGCGGCTGGCCAATCCCGGCGCCAGCGGCGCGGTAGTTCGCCCGCCCGGTGATCTGGATCAGGCCGCGGCCACGATAGAGCCAGCCGTCACCGGAGCTGACCGGGCCGTTTCCGTTCCGGCCGGCATAGGTCGTGTTGGCGATCAGCGGCGGGTTCCGCGCGATCTGGATCGCCAGTGCGTTCGGCTTCCCATCGGCACCGCGGTAGCGGGCCGGCCAGGTGTTTGCCAGGCCCTGCGCGCCGTAATTCAGGTTCTCGATCAGCGCGGTGAGCTGCGCACTCTCATGCCCGACCTGGGCCAGGAATGCGGCAGCGCGCACATTCGATGTGATGCCGAAGCGGATCATCGCGCGATTGAGCGCAGGAACAAAAACGCCGACTCTCTGGCCGGCGTTCGGGAGGATCTGCAGCAACTGCTGCTCGGTGATGGGCATTACTGGCCTCCAGAAACAGAAGACCCGGCGCTGGGCCGGGTCTTGGTGTAGTGCGATGCGCCGCCGATTCGGACGCCGGCCCACATGATCCAGGCCCGCCAGGCTGCAACACCCTCGGCGCGGAGCGCGCGGTAGAGCACCGCATCGCAGTCCTTCCGGGGTAGTTGGCCGGCCGTGTAGAGCTGGTCGTGGATGGTCGCTGCGAGGTTGCCGTAACCGGCGACCAGGGCGAAGAACACGAAGAGCACGGCGTTGTGCAGCACCTGCAGGCTGGCGAAGTTCGTCAGGAACCCGGCCGGCGCGGTGAATGTGCCGAGGTCATCCTCGAGCACCAGGTCAGCCAACAGCCGGTGATTCCACTTCCCCAACTGCTCGGTCATGCTGCAGGCGATTGGCGAGCGATTCGATCTCGATCCATGCAGCACCGGCGCATCGCACTGGGTACCGGCCGACCGAGTGTTCACCATTAGCCCCCCATTACAACATCGCCGGCCGGCACTAGCCCGTCGGCGCGATGAGGTATTGCCTATGGAAAGCGAAATCCTTTCCGACGAAGAACTTGCCGAGATCACCGGCTACAAGGCCATGGCCTGGCAACGGCGCTGGCTGAAGGACCGCGAATGGGTATTCATCGAAAGCCGCGGCCGGCGCCCACTGGTTGGGCGTCAGTACGCCCGCATGAAACTGGGTATCCTGCCCGACCCTTCCGTCCGGCAGCCACCGGCGCTGCCCACTCCAGCCTGGACACCTGACTTCTCCCGGGTGAGCTAAATGCGACCACGCAACAAGGAAAACCGCGACCTCCCGCCGGGCGTGTACCGGCGGAAGCGCACGCGCAAGAACGGAAACGTCTGGGTCGGCTTCTACTACGAGGATGCGGACGGCAAGGAGCGCTCGCTGGGCACCGACTTGGATCTGGCGCACATCAAATGGGCCGAGCTTGTCGCCAAGGAGAAGCCGGCCGACCTGCGGATCATGCGCTCGATCTTCGACCGCTACATCCGTGATGTGCTGCCGAGCAAGGCGCCCCGCACCCAGAGCGACAACCTGAAGGAGATCAAGCAGCTCAGGAAGGTGTTCGACGAGGCGCCGATCGACTCCATTACGCCGGAGATGATTGCCCGCTACCGGGATGCACGAAAGGCGAAGGTCCGGGCCAACCGAGAGATCGCCACGATGTCACACGTCTTCAACATAGCGCGGGAATGGGGCCTGACGGCAAATCAGAATCCTTGCAAGGGGGTTCGGAAGAACAAGGAGACGCCGCGGGACTTCTACGCCAGCGACTTGATCTGGGACGCGGTCTACCGCAAGGCGGTGCCGGAATTGAAAGATGCAATGGACCTGGCTTATCTCACCGGCCAGCGGCCGGCAGATGTGCTGTCCATGCGAAAGAGTGATATCGACGTCGACTTCCTGCTGGTCAAGCGGGCGAAGACCGCGCACAAGGTGCGGATTCTGCTGCGCGTCGACGGGGTGGAAACGAGCCTTGGCAGGCTGCTCAAGCAGATTGCGGCCAGGAACGAGCAGTTTTCCAGCCCGTATCTGATCATCAGCGCCCGGGGAAGGCGTGTTGGTCCGTCCATGCTCCGTGATCGTTGGGAGGCAGCCCGGGAGGCAGCTCAGCAGGCAGCCATTGAGGCTGGCGACCCCGAGTTTGGCGCCATCATCCGAAACTTCCAGTTCAAGGATATTCGACCCAAGGCGGCAACTGAGATCAACGATCTGAAGGAAGCAAGCCGACTGCTCGGGCATACCGAGGAGGAGATCACCAGGAAGATCTACGTTCGCCGTGGTGCGGTAGCGAAGCCGACAAAATAGCGAGAGTTTCGGAACTTGTTCCGATTCTTTTCGGAACTCTCGCCATTTACGGGTCGATCATCAATCCTTAATGTCGCCCGCAGAAAATGAAAAGGCCCCGAATAATCAGGGCCTTAGAGATGGCGGAAGCGCAGAGATTCGAACTCTGGGGGCTGTTACACCCGGCGGTTTTCAAGACCGCTGCCTTAAACCACTCGGCCACACTTCCTTCGAGGGGCGCAATAGTACCGGATCGCAACACACTGTCAAACTCTGACAGCATGCTCTGGCAGGGGCTTTGATATGATGTCCCGCACAATGGTCACGGAATCCCATTCCGCCAACAGGAGTGTCTCGCCATGCAAGAACGGCAATATCTCAGCCCCGCCGCGGCGGAGCAGAAAGAAGTCAGCGGAGTCCTCCGCAATACCTATGGCCTCCTGGCCATGACCCTGGCTTTCAGCGGCTTGGTCGCCTACGTTTCGCAACAGATGCGCCTGCCCTACCCGAGCGTCTTCGTCGTGCTGATCGGTTTCTACGGTTTGTTCTTCCTGACCGTGAAGCTGCGCAACAGCGCCTGGGGCCTGGTCAGCACCTTCGCTCTGACCGGCTTCATGGGCTACACCCTCGGCCCGATCCTCAACCTGTATCTGGGCATGGCCAACGGCGCCAGCATCATTTCCTCGGCGTTCTTCATGACCGCCCTGGTGTTCTTCGGGCTGTCCGCCTATGTGCTGACCACCCGCAAGGACATGAGCTTCCTTTCTGGTTTCATCACCGCCGGCTTCTTCGTCCTGCTCGGCGCCACCCTGGTTTCGCTGTTCTTCCACATCAGCGGCCTGCAACTGGCGATCAGCGCCGGCTTCGTGCTGTTCTCCTCGGTGATGATCCTGTTCCAGACCAGCGCCATCATCCATGGCGGTGAGCGCAACTACATCATGGCCACCATCAGCCTCTACATCTCCATCTACAACCTGTTCCTCAGCCTGCTGCAGATCTTCGGCATCATGGGCCGCGACGACTGACAGCCGCTCGCTCCGTGGAAAAAGCCCGTCTCGACGGGCTTTTTCCTTTTCCGGCGCAGCAAAATCCGCGCGCTCGCCGTATCATCCCGCAGAACTCCGCAACCTCCGTCCGCGCCATGAAATTCGTCATCGCCCTGTTCGCCCCGCCCCACTCGCCCGCCGCGCGCCGTGCCCTGCGTTTCGCCGAGGCGACCCTGGCCGGCGGCCATGAAATCGTCCGCCTGTTCTTCTACCAGGACGGCGTGCACAGCGCGTCGAGCAACCCGGTGGCGGGCCAGGACGAACTGGATATGGCGGCGGCCTGGAGCCGCTTCGTCAGCGACAACAAGCTCGACGCCGTGGTCTGCATCGCTGCCGCCTTGCGCCGTGGCGTGCTGAATGCCGAAGAGGCCAGCCGCTACGACCGCCCGGCGGCCAACCTGCAGGCGCCCTGGGAACTGTCCGGTCTCGGCCAGCTACATGAAGCGGCACAACTGGCGGACCGGCTGGTCTGCTTCGGAGGCGACTGATGGCCAAATCCCTGTTGATCATCAGCCGCCAGGCGCCTTGGTCCGGTCCCGGTGCCCGCGAAGCGCTGGACATCGCCCTGGCCGGCGGCGCCTTCGACCTGCCCATCGGACTGCTGTTCCTCGATGACGGGGTATTCCAGCTCGCCCCCGGCCAGGTGCCGGCAACCCTGGAGCAGAAGGACCTGCAAGCCAACTTGCAGGCGCTACCGCTGTTCGGCGTGGACAGCCTCTATGCGGCGGCGCACAGCCTCGCCGAGCGCGGCCTGGCGGCGGATGCATTGAAACTGCCGGTGCAGGTGCTGGACGCCGACGCGCTGCGCCAGTTGCCACAGACTTACGATCAGGTGATCACCCTCTGATGAGCACCCTTCATCTGCTTTCCCATTCTCCCTTCGCTGACGGTCGCCTGCGCAGCTGTCTGCAGCTCTTGGGGCCGGACGATGGCCTGCTGCTCAGCGGCGATGCCGTCTATGCCCTCGCCCCTGGTAGCGCACCGCTGCATCAGCTGGAGCAACTGCCAACGCACAATGCCCTCTTCGCTCTCGACGAAGACCTCCGGGCCCGCGGTCTGCACGCGCGGCTCCCGGCACGCGTCAGCGCCCTGGACTACCCTGGTTTCGTCGAACTCTGCACCCGCTACGACAAGGTCAACGCCTGGCTATGAGCACCCTACTGGTCAACGGACAACCGCTACCGCTGGACAAGGATGGCTACCTGCAGCATCTCGACGATTGGTCCGACGCCGCCGCCGAGGCCCTCGCCCAGCAGGAAGGCCTGCACCTGACCCCGGAGCACTGGGAAATCCTTCTGTTGCTGCGCGAGTTCTACGGCGAGTTCCAGCTATCCCCGGCGAATCGCCCGCTGATCAAGTACGTGGCCCTGCGCCTGGGCGCGGAAAAGGGCAGCAGCCTGCACCTCAACCTTCTGTTCAAGGGCACCCCGGCCAAGCTTGCCGCCAAGCTCGCCGGCCTGCCGAAGCCGACCAACTGCCTATGATTCCCGCCCCACTCGTCCTGCAGACCCCCGACGAACACCCCTTCGCCCCGTTCGTGCGCATCCTCGGCAAGGGCAAGCGCGGTGCGCGCAACCTGACCCGCGACGAAGCACGCGAAGCGCTTGGCCTGATCCTCGACGGCAAGGTGGAAGACGCTCAGCTCGGCGCCTTCTTGATGCTCCTGCGGCACAAGGAAGAGAGCGCCGAGGAACTGGCCGGCTTCACCGAGGCGGTGCGCGCGCGCCTGCGTGCCCCAGCGATCGCCGTCGATCTCGACTGGCCCAGCTACGCCGGCAAGAAACGTCACCTGCCCTGGTATCTGCTGGCCGCCAAATGCCTGGCTGGCAGCGGCACGCGCATCCTCCTGCACGGCGCGGGCGCGCATACCGCCGGGAGGATGTACAGCGAGCAACTGCTGCATACCCTGAACATTCCGCTGTGCCGTGACTGGGACAGCGTGGCCGCGATGCTGAATATCCAGGGCCTGGCCTTCGCCCCTCTGGTGGACTGGATGCCGGCGCTGCAACGGATGATCGACCTGCGCAACACCCTCGGTCTGCGCTCGCCGATCCATTCGCTGGTGCGCCTGCTCAACCCGCTGGGCGCGCAGTGCATCCTGCAGAGCATCTTCCATCCCGGCTACCAGGAAACCCACCGCGAAGGCAGCCGCCTGCTCGGCGACCACGCTATCGTCATCAAGGGCGAAGGTGGCGAGATCGAGGTCAATCCAGACAGCCCCGCGCACCTCTACGGTACCCAGCACGGACAAGCCTGGGATGAGGAATGGCCAGCCCTGTCGGCGCTGCGTCACGTCAAGCCGGACAGTCTCGATCCGCAAGCGCTGCTCGCGATGTGGCAAGGCGAGCGGACGGATGAATATGGCGAGCTGGCGGTGCTCGCCACCATGGCCCTGGGCCTGCGCGGCCTGGGCATGACGCGAGACGAAGCCTTCGTCGAGGCGCGAAAACGCTGGGAATCCCGCAACAAATCGATCTGATCGATGCGTGGCGCCACAATTTTGCGCTTTTCCATCGAGCCACGAGGAATAGACTGGCAGTCCACCTGAATGTGAGGCAGCCAGTCATGGGACAGCTCATCGAAGGCCGCTGGCATGACCAGTGGTACGACACCAGCAAGGACGGACGCTTCCAGCGCGAGAACGCGCAACGGCGCAATTGGGTGACAGCCGATGGGAGCGCCGGGCCCAGCGGCGAAGGTGGCTTCCGCGCCGAAGCCGGACGCTACCACCTGTATGTATCGCTGGCCTGTCCCTGGGCGCATCGCACCCTGATCTACCGTCAGCTCAAGGGACTGCAGGCGCTCATCGAGGTATCGGTCGTCAGTTGGCTGATGCTGGAGAACGGCTGGACCTTCGACAAGCAGCTTGGCTCCAGCGGCGACGCCGTCGATGACCTGCAGTTCCTGCACCAGCGCTACACCCTGGACGATCCGCACTACACCGGCCGAGTCACGGTGCCGGTGCTCTGGGACAAGCAGCGGAAACGCATCGTCAGCAATGAGTCGGCGGAGATCATCCGCATGTTCAACTCAGCGTTCAACGACGTGACCGGCAATGGCCTGGACCTTTACCCCGAGCCTCTGCGCGAAGCAATCGATGCACTCAATGCGCGCATCTACCCCGCCATCAACAACGGCGTGTACCGCGCCGGCTTCGCCACCACCCAGGCGGCCTACGAAGAAGCCTTCAGCACACTGTTCGCCGAACTGGATTGCCTGGAAGCCCTGCTTGGCGAACAGCGCTACCTGACCGGCGAGTACCTGACCGAGGCAGATATCCGCCTGTTCACCACGCTGATTCGTTTCGATGCGGTCTACCACGGGCACTTCAAGTGCAACCTGCGGCGCCTGGCGGATTACCCGCATCTCTCTGGCTGGCTGCGCGAGCTGTACCAATGGCCGGGCGTGGCAGCGACAGTGGACTTCCAGCACATCAAGCACCACTACTACGGCAGCCACCGCACCATCAACCCGACCGGCATCGTGCCGCTCGGCCCGCGGCAGGATTTCAGCCTGCCCCACGGGCGCGAGCGCTTGAGTGGTCGGGGTATTGCACGCGACCGTTGAGTCGCCAGCCGCCACCTCCGATTGCGGGAAGGCGCGCGAACGGCACGGCTATTGTCGACCTTCGAACCAGGCCAGCTTGTCGCGCAGGGTGACCACTTCGCCGACGATCACCAGGGTCGGCGCATGGACTTCATGCTCGGCGACCAGTTGCGGCAAGTCGGCCAGGGTGCCGGTAAAGACCCGCTGGTTCAGCGTGGTGCCCTGCTGCACCAGCGCAGCCGGTGTATCCGCCGCGCGCCCATGGGCGATGAGCTGTTCACAGATCGCCGGTAGACCGACCAGCCCCATGTAGAACACCAGGGTCTGCCCCGGCGCCACCAGGTCACGCCACGGCAGGTCGGTGGTACCGTCCTTCAGATGGCCGGTGACGAAGCGCACCGATTGCGCGTAGTCGCGGTGGGTCAGGGGGATTCCGGCGTAAGCCGCACAGCCGCTGGCCGCAGTGATGCCCGGCACGACCTGGAAGGGAATGCCGTTGGCCGCCAGCTCGTCGATCTCTTCGCCGCCACGGCCGAAGATGAACGGATCACCGCCCTTCAGGCGCAGCACGCGCTTACCCTGCTGAGCCAGTTCGACCAGTTGCCGGTTGATCTCGTCCTGCGGCACCGCATGCTCGGCACGACGCTTACCCACATAGAGGCGATCGGCATCGCGCCGGCACAGTTCGAGGATCGCCGGGGCCACCAGGCGGTCGTACAGGACCACGTCGGCCTGCTGCATCAGGCGCAGGGCGCGGAAAGTCAGCAGGTCCGGGTCGCCGGGACCGGCGCCGACCAGATAGACCTCACCGCGCGCCTCGGCCTGGTCGCCGGCCAACTTGTCGGCCAGCAAGCGTTCGGCTTCGGCCGGCTGGCCGGAGAGCACGCGCTCGGCCACCGGGCCCTGAAAGACCTCTTCCCAGAACTGGCGACGCTGCTGCAAGTCGGGCAGGCGCTGCTTGACCGCGTCGCGGAAACGGCTGGCCAGCCCGGCCAACTGACCGTAGGTGGCCGGAATCCAGGTTTCCAGCTTCGCCCGCAGCAGGCGTGCCAGCACCGGCGCATCGCCGCCGCTGGAGACCGCCACCACCAGAGGCGAACGATCGACGATCGCCGGGAAGATCACGCTGCACAGTGCCGGTGCGTCGACCACATTGACCGGCACACCGCGGCCATGGGCATCGCGCGAAACCTGCGCGTTCAACGGCTCATCGTCGGTGGCGGCGATGGCCAGCACGCAGTCATCCAGGTCGCCGGGAGCGTAGCGGCGCTCGAACAACTCACCGCCGCCCTGCTCGACCAACTCGCGCAGTTCAGCATGCACCTGCGGCGCGACCACGCGCAGCAACGCACCGGCATCGCTGAGCAGGCGCGCCTTGCGCAATGCGACTTCACCGCCGCCGACCAGGAGTGCGCGGCGCCCGCGCAGGATGTGGAACAGCGGCAGGAAATCCATATCAGCCGATGACCTCGATGCCACCCATGTAGGGCTTGAGCACCTCGGGAACGCGGACGCTGCCGTCGGCCTGCTGGTAGTTCTCCAGCACCGCGACCAGAGTGCGACCGACCGCTAGGCCAGACCCATTGAGGGTGTGTACCAGCTCCGGCTTGCCGGTCTCCGGGTTGCGGAAACGCGCCTGCATGCGGCGCGCCTGGAAGTCGCCACAGTTGGAGCAGGAAGAGATTTCGCGGTACTTGTCCTGGCTCGGCACCCAGACTTCCAGGTCATAGGTCTTGGCCGCGCCAAAGCCCATATCGCCGGTGCACAGGGCCAGCACGCGGTACGGCAGTTCCAGGGCCTGCAGCACCTTCTCGGCGTTGCCGACCAGGCTTTCCAGGGCATCCCAGGACTTGTCCGGCTCGACGATCTGCACCATCTCGACCTTGTCGAACTGGTGCTGGCGGATCATGCCGCGCGTATCGCGACCAGAAGCGCCAGCCTCGCTGCGGAAGCACGGGGTGTGGGCGACGAACTTCAGCGGCAGCTCCTTGGCGTCGAGGATCTGCCCGGCGACGATGTTGGTCAGCGAGACTTCGGCGGTGGGAATCAGGTACAGATCAGCCTCGCCGTCGCGGGCGATCTTGAACAGGTCTTCCTCGAACTTCGGCAACTGGCCGGTGCCCTGCAGGGTCGGCGCCTGCACCAGGTACGGGGTGTAGGCCTCCTCATAGCCGTGCTCGCGGGTATGCAGGTCGATCATGAACTGCGCCAGCGCACGGTGCAGGCGGGCGATGGGGCCGCGCATCAGGGCGAAGCGGGCGCCAGACAGGCGCGCGGCCGTCTCGAAGTCCAGCCAACCGTGTTGCTCGCCGATAGCGACGTGATCCTTGATGGCGAAATCGAAACTGCGCGGGCTACCCCAGCGGCGCACCTCGAGGTTGTCGTTCTCATCCGCGCCAACCGGGACCGATTCATGCGGCAGGTTGGGGATGTTCAGCAGCAGGTTGTCCAGCTCGGCCTGGATCGCATCCAGCTCGCGCTTGCCGGACTCCAGCTCGTCGCCCATGCGGTTGACGTCGGCCATCAGCGGAGCGATGTCTTCGCCGCGCTGCTTGGCCTGGCCGATCGCCTTGGAACGCGCATTGCGCTCGGCCTGCAGGGTTTCGGTACGGGTCTGCACGGACTTGCGCTGGTTTTCCAGCGCTTCGATGCGCGCCACGTCCAGGGTGAAACCGCGGGCGGCGAGGCGTTCGGCCACTTCCTGCGGCTGGGTGCGTACCAGTTTGGAATCGAGCATGGTCTGTTCTCGTGTCTAGGGTCGGGCGGCGACGTGGCGCCGCTCAGGATTGTCTGCGTTTTCGGGGACTGGCGCGATCCAGCGCGGCCAGGTGCTTGAGCTTCTCGCCAATCTTCAGTTCCAGGCCACGCGGCACCGGCTGATAGTACTGGCGCGGCTCCAGTTGCTCGGGGAAGTAGTCCTCCCCGGCGGCGTAGGCGTCCGGCTCGTCATGGGCGTAACGATACTCTTCGCCATAACCGAGGTTCTTCATCAATTTGGTCGGCGCGTTGCGCAGGTGCAGCGGCACTTCCAGCGAGCCGTTCTCGGCGACATCGCGGCGCGCCATGTTATAGGCGGTGTAAACCGCATTGCTCTTCGGCGCGCAGGCCAGGTAGACGATAGCCTGGGCCACCGCCAGCTCGCCCTCCGGGCTGCCCAGGCGTTCCTGCACGTCCCAGGCATTGAGGCACAGGGTCAGCGCGCGTGGGTCGGCGTTGCCGATGTCCTCGCTGGCCATGCGCACCACGCGGCGCGCGATGTACAGCGGGTCGCAGCCGCCATCGAGCATGCGCGCGTACCAGTAGAGCGCGCCATCCGGACTGGAACCGCGCACCGACTTGTGCAGCGCGCTGATCTGGTCGTAGAAGGCCTCGCCGCCCTTGTCGAAGCGACGTCGGCTGTCACCCAGCAGGTTCTGCAGCAGCTCGGGACTGATGTCGTCACCGTCCTCGGCCAGGTCGGCGGCATTCTCCAGCAGGTTGAGCAGGCGCCGGCCATCGCCGTCGGCGGCCGCCATGAGGATGGCGAAGCTCTCCTCGGGCAGGCTCAGATGACGCTTGCCGAGCCCCTTGTCTTCGCTCAGCGCACGCTGCACCAGCTTGCGCAGGGCCGCCTCGTCCAGGCTCTTCAGCACATAGACGCGGGCCCGCGAGAGCAGCGCATTGTTCAGCTCGAAGGACGGGTTCTCGGTAGTCGCGCCGATAAAGATCAGGGTGCCGTCTTCGACGTAAGGCAGGAAGGCATCCTGCTGGCTCTTGTTGAAGCGGTGCACTTCGTCGACGAACAAGATGGTGCGACGACCGTACTGCGCGGCCTGTTGCTTGGCCATCTCCACCGACTGGCGGATTTCCTTGACCCCGGACAGCACCGCCGAAATGGTTTCGAAGTGCGCTTCCGAAACCTGCGCCAACAGCCGCGCCAGGGTGGTCTTGCCGACCCCCGGCGGGCCCCAGAAGATCATCGAGTGCAGGGCGCCCTGCTCCAGCGCTTCGCGCAACGGCTTGCCGCGCGCGAGCAGGTGCTCCTGGCCGACATACTCATCCAGGCTGGTGGCGCGCAGGCGCGCGGCCAGGGGCTGGGCTACGGGTTCGGAACGGAACAGGTCCACACGGCTACCTACGCTTCAGGGCGGGTCCGAATGCCCATCACTGCTGGATGACGTCGACGCCCTTCGGCGTCTCGAACACGAACTGCTTGGCGTCCAGCGGCTGGTTCATCTTCACGTCGAAGAACAGGATGTTGGTGCGCTGGCCGACGCTGTCGATCAACTGCATGTCGTTGACCACACCATTGCGGAAGGAAATCCGCAGGTTGTCGAACAGGCTGTCCTTGTCCTTCGGCTTGAGGATGAAGTCGACCACGTTGCCGCCATCCTTGCTGGTGATCTCGAAGCTCTCGTGGATCTTCGAGATGTCGCCGGAAAGCAGCAGCGCCGGCGTCTGGGTCAGGCGCTGGTCGAGCTTCTGGATGGTCACCTGCTGCAGATCCGGATCGTACAGCCAGACCTTTTCGCCATTGGAAATCAGCAGTTGCTCCTGGGGCGCGTCGGTGTGCCAGCGGAACAGCCCGGGACGCTTCAGGCTCAATTGCCCGGCGGCCTCCTGCAGGCGGGTGCCGCTGCCGTCCAGGGTCAGCTGCGAGAAGCGCGCGGTCATGGTCTGCGCCTTGCTCAGCAGCCCACTCAGGCGCTGGGCAGCGGCGTCATCGGCATGGGCTTGCACGCCGGCCATGGCCAGCGCAGCGATAAACAGCATGCGGATCAGTCGCATGGAAATCCTCGATCAGTCGCGGATAGGGGCCGGCGCGATCACCTCGCGCGAGCCATTGGTATTCATCGGAGTGACCACGCCGGCCATCTCCATCGCCTCGATCATCCGCGCGGCGCGGTTGTAGCCGATCTTCAGCTTGCGCTGCACGGCGGAAATCGACGCACGGCGGCTCTCGGTGACGAAGCGCACGGCCTCGTCGTACAGAGGGTCATCCTCGCTGCCTTCGCTGCCCTCGCCACTGCCGCCCTCGAAGCTGCCGCCGCCACCGCCTTCTTCGGCGCCAGCGAGGATGTCCTCGATGTAGTCGGGTGCGCCTCGCAATTTCCAGGCCTCGACCACGCGGTGCACTTCATCGTCGGAAACGAAGGCGCCATGCACGCGAATCGGCAGGCCGGTGCCCGGCGGCAGATAGAGCATGTCGCCGTGACCGAGCAACTGTTCGGCGCCACCCTGGTCGAGGATGGTCCGCGAGTCGATCTTGCTCGACACCTGGAAGGCGATACGGGTCGGGATGTTGGCCTTGATCAGGCCGGTGATCACGTCCACCGACGGACGCTGGGTCGCCAGGATCAGATGAATGCCCGCCGCCCGCGCCTTCTGCGCGATGCGCGCGATCAGCTCTTCGACCTTCTTGCCGACGATCATCATCATGTCGGCGAACTCGTCGACCACCACCACGATGGTCGGCAGGGTGTGCAACAGCGGCGCCTCGTCTTCCATGCTCTCGCGGCGGTACAGCGGATCGGTCAGCGGCGTGCCGGCTTCCTCGGCGTCCTTCACCTTGCGGTTGAAGCCGGCCAGGTTGCGCACGCCCATCGCGGCCATCAGCTTGTAGCGCCGGTCCATCTCGGCGACGCTCCAGCGCAGCGCGTTGGCGGCCTCCTTCATGTCGGTGACCACCGGACAGAGCAGGTGCGGAATGCCTTCGTAGATCGACAGTTCGAGCATCTTCGGGTCGATCATGATCAACCGCGCGTCGGCCGGCGTCGACTTGAAGAGGATCGACAGCAGCATGGCGTTGACCCCCACCGACTTACCGGAGCCGGTGGTGCCGGCGACCAGCAGGTGCGGCATCTTCGCCAGGTCGGTGATGATCGGCCGACCGCCGATGTCGTGGCCGAGGGCCAGCGGAACGGTGGACTTGTGCTCGTCGTACTCCGGCGACATCAGCACTTCGGAGAAGCGCACGATCTGCCGGTCTTCGTTGGGAATCTCGATGCCCACCGTGGTCTTGCCGGGAATCACCTCGACCACCCGCACGCTGATCACCGCCAGCGAGCGCGCCAGGTCCTTGGCCAGGTTGGAAATACGGCTGACCTTGACCCCAGCCGCCGGCTGGATTTCGAAACGGGTGATCACCGGGCCCGGGTGCACCGACTCGACCACCACCTCGACGCCGAATTCCTTGAGCTTGATCTCCAGCAGACGCGACATCGCCTCCAGCGACTCGGGTGAATAGCTCTTCTGCTTCTGCTCGGCCGGGTCGAGCAACGACAAAGGCGGCAGAGTCCCCTCCACCGCCGTATCGACGAACAATGGCGCCTGCTTCTCTTTCAGCACGCGCTTGCTCGGTTCGACCGGCTTGGGCGCTGGCGGCGGGTCGATCTTCGGCGCCGGACGCTTCTCGCGCTCCTGAACGCTCTTGACCAGGGCTTCCTCGCGCTCGATCACACGCTCCTTGACCTTGGCCTGCTCGCGACGATCCGGCACCACCGGCGCGGCCACCTCGGCCACCAGCTCATCCACTTCGCGGAGCTGGGCAACCAATTGGCGGTGCTCATTGCGCGCGCTCAGCCAGCGGTTGAAAGCGTTCTGGATCAGTTCGAAAAGGTCGAGGGTGATCTTCCCGGTGACGTCCATCACCTGGAACCACGACAGATCGGCGAAGACCGTCAGGCCGAACAGGAACAGGGCGATGAACAGCAAGGTACTACCCTGCACATTCAGGGCATTCAGCGCCAGTTGACCGAGGCTTTCACCCAGGGCCCCACCGGCCGAGGCCGGCATATGCCCGCCACTGAGGTGGAAATGGATATAGGCGAGGGCCGAGCCCGAGAGAATCAGGAATACCAGGCCGATCAAGCGCCAGGAGAACAGCCAGCCGCTCCACTCCCAGGGCAGATGGCGCTTGCGGAATACCTGCCAGGTCTTCACACCCAGCAGCAGCGGGAACAGGTAAGCGAAGTAGCCGAGGACCAGGAACAGAATGTCGGCGCTCAGGGCACCGAGGCGACCAGCGGCATTCTGCACCTGCTCGACATGACTGGAATGGCTCCAGCCCGGATCCGAGGAATCGTAGGTGAGCAGCGCCATCCACAGATAGAGGCAGAGCGCGCCAAGCGCGATCAGGGCTCCCTCTTTCAGGCGGATATGCAGTTGCTGACGCCAGGCGGCGGCATGGCTTACGGTGGTCGAGTCCTTCAAAACGCGTCTATTCCTGCGCCCTGGGCGCGTCCGAGAGTCTTTTAGCGTCAAAACGGGCCTATTGTACGGCTTTGGCCGAGCGATGCCAGAGAGGCCGCCCTGGCGTCTTTTGCCGCCCTTTCCAGGTTCGGTGTAGCATAGCCCACCTACGCTTTACGGCTGCTCAATTGGAGCATGCATTCTCTTACGTGACAAAGGCTTATGGAGTCTTTTTATGAGTGAAGTCAAGCATTCGCGCCTGATCATCCTGGGCTCCGGCCCGGCCGGTTACACCGCCGCCGTCTACGCCGCTCGCGCCAACCTCAAGCCTGTTGTCATCACCGGTATCCAGCCTGGCGGCCAGCTCACCACCACCACTGAAGTCGACAACTGGCCGGGCGACGTCGAAGGCCTGACCGGCCCCGCCCTGATGGAGCGCATGCAACAGCACGCCCAGCGCTTCGATACCGAGATCGTCTACGACCACATTCATACCGCCGAGTTGCAGCAGAAGCCCTTCACCCTCAAGGGCGACAGTGGCACCTACACCTGCGATGCACTGATCATCGCCACCGGCGCCTCTGCACAGTACCTCGGCATGCCGTCGGAAGAGGCCTTCATGGGCAAGGGCGTTTCCGCTTGCGCCACCTGCGACGGTTTCTTCTATCGCAACCAGGTGGTCTGCGTGGTCGGCGGCGGCAATACCGCCGTCGAGGAAGCCCTGTACCTGGCCAACATCGCCAAGGAAGTCCACCTGATCCACCGCCGCGACAAGCTGCGCTCGGAGAAGATCCTGCAGGACAAACTGTTCGAAAAGGCTGCCAACGGCAACGTACGCCTGCACTGGAACACCACCCTGGACGAAGTTCTGGGCGATGCCATGGGCGTCACCGGCGTGCGCCTGAAGGATGCCGAGACCGGTGAAACCCGCCAACTCGACCTCGCCGGCGTATTCATCGCCATCGGCCACAAGCCCAACACCGACCTGTTCGCCCAGCAACTGGAAATGCGTGACGGTTATCTGGTGGTCAAAGGCGGCGGCGAAGGCAATGCCACCCAGACCAGCATCGATGGCGTATTCGCCGCCGGCGACGTTGCCGACCACGTCTACCGCCAGGCCATCACCTCGGCCGGTGCCGGCTGCATGGCCGCGCTGGACGCCGAAAAATACCTCGACAGCCACTGACTGGACCGGGGAGGCCCGCCCTCCCCTACTCCGCCATGCTCAACTGGCTATCCCGCGACAATTTCGAGTTCCCGCCCCTGGAACAGGCTCTGCACGAGCCCAACGGCCTGCTCGCGGCCGGCGGGGACCTCGACCCGCGACGCCTTATCGCTGCTTACCGACATGGCTGCTTCCCCTGGTTCCAGGATGGCCAACCGATCCTCTGGTGGTCGCCCGATCCACGCACGGTGCTCTTTCCCGACGAGCTGCACATATCCCGCAGCCTGAGCAAATGCCTACGCCAGGGACAGTTCCGAATCACCATCGACCAGGCTTTCGATCAAGTCATCCAGGGCTGCGCCGGACCGCGCGACTATGCCGACGGAACCTGGATCACCAGCCCGATGCAGGAGGCCTACCGCAAGCTGCACCACCTGGGGATCGCGCACTCCGTGGAAAGCTGGCGGGACGAAGAACTGGTCGGCGGCCTCTATGGCCTGGCCATCGGCAGGCTGTTCTTCGGCGAGTCCATGTTCAGCCGCAGCGGCAACGCCTCCAAGGCAGCGTTCGTCAGCCTGGTTCAGCGCTTGCGCGCGGCCGGCTTCGTCCTGATCGACTGCCAGATGCCCACCCAGCACCTGCATAGCTTCGGCGCCCGCTCCATCAGCCGCGCGCAATTCACCGAATACCTCGCCCGCCACCTCGACCAGCCGCCATTGTTTGACTGGACGACGCAGGCGGACTGCCAAAGCCTGACTTAAACTTGCCAGAGGGTTCTCGCAGGGGTTGAACATGACCGAACTGGCCCGACTGAAGTTCTACGCGACGCAACCACATCCGTGCAGCTATCTACCCGAAGAGCAAGCCACGACGCTGTTCCTCGACCCTAGCCAGCCCATGGATGCGCAGCTGTACGCCTCGCTTTCCGAAGTCGGCTTTCGGCGTAGTGGCGAACACCTGTACCGCCCCCACTGCCAGCACTGCACCGCCTGCATTCCCGCGCGCATTCCAGCCACTGGCTTCCAGCCCAATCGCCAGCAGAAGCGCATCGTCAAACGCAACACCGATCTGCAGGTGATCAAGCGGCGCCCCGCCTTCACCGAGGAATACTACGCGCTGTACATGCGCTACATCGAGCAACGCCATGCCGATGGCGATATGTACCCACCCAGCCGGGACCAGTTCAGCACCTTCCTGGTTCGCGACCTGCCTTTCAGCTGCTTCTTCGAGTTCCGCCTGCTGGGCCGACTGCTCGCCGTGGCAGTCACTGACGTTCTGCCCAACGGCTTGTCCGCGGTCTACACCTTCTACGACCCCGACGAGGAACGGCGCAGCCTGGGACGTTACGCCATCCTCTGGCAGATTGCCGAAACCGCCCGCCTGGGCTTGCATGCCGTCTATCTCGGATACTGGATCAAGAACTGCAGAAAGATGAACTACAAGACCCAGTACCGCCCCATCGAGCTCTTCGTCAACCAGCGCTGGGTCGTGCTGAACTGATGAATCGCCGTTCCCCTTGGCGCGAGACGGGGTTTTCAGGCACAATACTCGCCTTTTTTAAGGCCACTCCTGGCCACCCATAGACACCGAGGGCTCTACTGCATGTCGAAAGAAGACAGCTTCGAAATGGAAGGCACTGTCGTCGACACCCTGCCCAACACCATGTTCCGCGTGGAGTTGGAGAACGGGCACGTCGTTACCGCGCACATCTCCGGCAAGATGCGCAAGAACTACATCCGCATCCTGACCGGCGACAAAGTCCGCGTTGAACTGACGCCCTACGACCTGAGCAAGGGTCGTATCACCTACCGCGCCCGATAAACGGCAAGGTAATCCGGGCAACACCCGGACAGACAAGAAAACGCCCGGCATCGCCGGGCGTTTTTCATTGCACCAACCAGGAATCAGGCCGGCTCGGCAGTAACCACCTCGAACTCGAAGGCCAACTCACCATCCTTCAGATCGACATGGGCAACACCACCGTGCTCAGCCAACTCGCCGAACAGAATCTCCTCGGCCAAAGGCCGCTTGATCTTGTCCTGAATCAGTCGAGCCATGGGGCGGGCGCCCATCTGCGGGTCGTAGCCTTTCTCCGCCAGCCAGTTGCGCGCCGCATCGCTGACCACCACCTGAACGTGCTTGTCCTCCAGCTGCGCCTGCAGCTCGGTGAGGAATTTGTCGACCACGTTCTTGATGGTTTCGTGACTCAGGCGACCGAACTGAATGATGGTATCCAGGCGGTTGCGGAATTCCGGCGTAAAGCTCTTCTTGATCACTTCCATCGCATCGGTGGAGTGGTCCTGCTGAGTGAAGCCGATGGAGGCTCGCGCAGCGGTTTCCGCTCCAGCGTTGGTGGTCATGATCAGAATGATATTGCGGAAGTCCGCCTTGCGCCCGTTGTTGTCGGTCAAGGTGCCGTGATCCATCACCTGCAGCAGCAGGTTGAAGACTTCCGGATGCGCCTTCTCGATCTCATCGAGCAAGAGCACGCAATGCGGGGTCTTGGTGATGGCTTCGGTGAGCAAACCACCCTGATCGAATCCGACATAGCCCGGAGGCGCACCAATCAGACGCGATACGGTATGCCGCTCCATGTACTCGGACATATCGAAGCGCACCAATTCAACCCCCAGCGCCTTGGCCAACTGACGCGCCACCTCCGTCTTGCCCACCCCGGTAGGACCGGCGAAGAGGAAGGAGCCGACAGGCTTGTCGGGCGACTTGAGGCCGGCACGGGACAGCTTGATCGCCGTGGACAGCGAGCCGATGGCCGCATCCTGACCGAACACGGTCAGCTTGAGATCACGCTCCAGATTGCGCAGCAACTCCTTGTCCGACGTCGAGACGTGCTTCGGCGGAATCCGCGCGATCTTCGCCACGATATCTTCGACCTGAGCCACCTCGATACGCTTCAGACGCTTCTCTTCCGGCTGCAGGCGTTGATACGCGCCAGCCTCATCGATCACATCGATGGCCTTGTCCGGCATATGCCGGTCATTGATATAACGCGCCGCCAACTCCGCAGCCGCGCGCAATGCTTCGTCGCTGTACTCGATGTGGTGATGTTGCTCGAAGCGGGCCTTGAGCCCCTTGAGAATGCCAACGGTATCCTCGACCGACGGTTCGGTAACGTCGACCTTCTGGAAGCGCCGCGCCAGCGCGCGGTCTTTCTCGAAGATGCCGCGGAACTCCTGGAAGGTGGTCGAGCCGATGCAACGAATCTCACCCGACGAGAGCAACGGCTTGAGCAGGTTGGAAGCGTCCATCACCCCGCCGGAGGCAGCACCGGCACCAATGATGGTGTGAATCTCGTCGATGAACAGCACCGCATGCGGGCGCTTGCGCAACTCGTTGAGCAGCGCCTTGAAGCGCTTCTCGAAATCGCCGCGGTATTTGGTGCCCGCAAGCAAGGCCCCCAGATCCAGGGAATAGACGACACTGTCAGCCAGCAGGTCCGGCACCTGACCATCGACGATGCGCTTGGCCAAGCCTTCGGCGATGGCCGTCTTGCCAACGCCCGCCTCCCCCACCAGCAACGGATTGTTCTTACGCCGACGCGCAAGAATCTGCGCGACGCGCTCGACCTCCGATTCACGCCCGACCAGGGGATCGATGCGCCCCTGCCGAGCCAGATCATTCAGGTTGCTGGCATAGGCATCCAGCGGATGATTGGAAGTGGAGGACTCCCCACCTTCCTCATCCTGCATGTCCTGGTCATTGTCCTGATGCTCGGCATGCCCAGGCACCTTGGAGATGCCATGAGCGATGTAATTGACCACATCGATGCGAGCGACACTCTGCTGCTTGAGCAGGAACACGGCCTGACTTTCCTGCTCGCTGAAGATCGCCACTAGAACGTTGGCACCGGTCACTTCGCGCTTGCCGGAACTCTGCACATGGAACACAGCGCGCTGAAGCACTCGCTGGAAGCCCAGAGTCGGTTGCGTTTCACGATCCTCATCATGCTGAGGAATCAGTGGCGTGGTGGAGTCGATGAACTCCTGCAGATCACGCCGTAGTTTGTCCAGATTGGCCCCACATGCACGCAGCACAGTGGCCGCAGCCTCGTTATCCAGGAGCGCCAGCAGCAGGTGCTCAACGGTCATGAATTCATGCCGTTTTGCCCGCGCCTCCTTGAAGGCGAGATTGAGGGTGACTTCGAGCTCTCGATTCAACATGACTTCACCTCGCTCCCAAACATCCGCATCAACCTTCTTTCTCTATCTCACACAACAGTGGATGCTGGCTCTCCCTCGCGTATTGATTGACCTGCATGGCCTTGGTTTCTGCGATATCGCGCGTGAACACGCCGCAGATAGCCTTACCTTGAGTATGCACCGTCAACATGACCTTGGTTGCCTGCTCGCGATTCATGTTGAAGTACAGCTCTAGTACCTCTACCACGAAATCCATTGGCGTGTAGTCATCGTTAAACATGATGACCCTGTACATCGCCGGAGGCTTCAGGGCCGGCTTGGATTCTTCGACCGCGAGCCCACTCCCTTCGTCTTCCAGAGGATCGGGACGGTCCTGATTGAATGTTAGTCGAATCTGGCTACTTGCATGCATGCTGGAATAAAAGGCTTCGTAACGTAGGAAGTTTAAGGTCTGCGTGGAGTTTGACCCGGATCGCAGGCGCAGACGAGCGCGCCTTGACTAACCTAAAAACGGTGTTACAAACAAAGGATACCCCCTTGGAGGGTATCAGGAGTTCCGAAACCCAGTCTTCTCTAAGGCTGCAGCGGAATCGTAGTGGATGATACTCCAGCGATGGAGTCCTTTGCAGAGGGATATCAGCATGCTCAGCGGTAAGGTCAAGTGGTTCAACAACGCCAAGGGCTATGGATTCATCCTGGCTGACGGCCGAGACGAGGACCTGTTTGCTCATTACTCGGCAATTCAGATGGACGGATACAAGACGCTTAAGGCCGGCCAGCCGGTCAGTTTCGAGATCCTCCAAGGTCCGAAGGGACTCCATGCGGTCAACATCCAACCGATCAGCGCCATCGCTCCCAGCAGTGCCGCCCAGACCGCTCCTAGCAGCGAAGCCCTGAACGCCACCGCAGAAGCCTGATCCCCACCCACACAGACGAGCGCAGAAACAAAAAAGGCCGGTCTTCACCGGCCTTTTTCATGCACACCCAACCGATTACATCTTGGCGATCATGGCATCGCCGAACTCGGAGCAGGACAGCAGCTTGGCACCATCCATCAGGCGCTCGAAGTCATAGGTGACGGTACGGGCGGCAATTGCACCGTTCATTCCCTTGATGACCAGATCGGCCGCTTCGGTCCATCCCATGTGGCGCAGCATCATTTCAGCGGAGAGGATCAGCGACCCCGGATTGACCTTGTCCTGACCGGCGTACTTGGGCGCGGTCCCGTGAGTGGCCTCGAACATGGCCACGGAGTCGGACAGGTTGGCCCCCGGCGCGATCCCGATACCACCGACTTCGGCAGCCAGGGCGTCGGACAGGTAGTCACCATTGAGGTTGAGGGTGGCGATCACGTCATACTCGGCCGGACGCAGCAGGATCTGCTGCAGCATGGCATCGGCAATGACATCCTTGACCACGACATTCTTGCCGGTGCGAGGATTCTTGAACTGCATCCAGGGCCCGCCATCCAGCAGCTCGGCGCCGAATTCGTCCCGCGCCACCTCATAGCCCCAATCCTTGAAGGCACCCTCGGTGAACTTCATGATGTTGCCCTTGTGGACGATGGTCACGGAGCTGCGATCGTTATCCACGGCATATTGCAGAGCCTTGCGCACCAGACGCTTGGTGCCGTCCAGGGAGACCGGCTTGATGCCGATGCCGCAGTTTTCGGTGAAGCGGATCTTCTTGACGCCCATTTCCTCGGTGAGGAACTTGATGATCTTCTCCGCCTCTGGCGAACCGGCCTTCCATTCAACGCCGGCGTAAATGTCTTCGGAGTTCTCGCGGAAGATGACCATGTCCACGTCGCCAGGCTTCTTCACCGGGCTGGGCACGCCTTCGAACCAGCGCACCGGACGCTGGCAGACATAGAGGTCAAGCTGCTGGCGCAGCGCAACGTTCAGAGAGCGGATGCCACCACCAACCGGAGTGGTGAGCGGGCCCTTGATGGAGACGACGTAGTCGCGCACGGCATCCAGGGTCTCCTGCGGCAGCCAGGTGTCCTGATCGTAGACCTGGGTGGCCTTCTCGCCCGCATAGACTTCCATCCACGCGATCTTGCGCTCGCCCTTATAGGCTTTTTCGACAGCCGCATCGACGACCTTGATCATGACAGGACTGATGTCGACGCCGATGCCATCGCCTTCGATGAAGGGAATAATCGGGTTACTCGGTACATTCAAGGACATGTCGGCATTGACGGTGATTTTGTCACCGACCGCTGGCACCTGGATCTTTTGGTATCCCATGCTGAACTCCGCGTTGTGGTTGAACCCTCTTGCAGCTCGTCAGGTTAGCCCAGTGCCGCCCCGCGAGCCACATCTGCCTTAGTCTAAAGCGCGCGCGTGCGCCAGCTCATTGAGAGAATGGTATACTGCGCGCCATGACCTAACGGTCATCGAGGTCCGAGCAGTCTGGGACCAGACCCCCTCCCCTCGCAACGATCGAATCAACACCATGAGTCGGTCGTACAACGCTCTACTGGCGCCCCTTCATCCCCGCGGCAATTCTCGACCCTCGGCTCCACGCTGAGCTGAAAGAAAGCGTCCACCCAACGCGAATCGAGATTCTGTGCGCGCCCAGCAAAGAAGAGAGTTAATTGCAGATGTCCACCCGCTCGAAGATTACCTACACGTTCACCGACGAAGCACCCGCCCTCGCCACTTACTCGCTGCTCCCCATCGTCAAGGCCTTTGCCGCTTCTGCCGGCATCGACGTCGAGACCCGCGACATCTCTCTCGCAGCACGCATACTCGCCAGCTTCAGCGACCGACTCGGCGCTGACAAAAAGGTCGAAGACGATCTCGCTCAGCTGGCCGCCCTGGCCACCTCGCCGGACGCCAACATCATCAAGCTGCCGAACATCAGCGCCTCGGTCCCGCAGCTCAAGGGCGCCATCGCCGAACTGCAAGCCCTGGGCTATGACATCCCGGCCTTCCCGGAAGATCCTCAGACCGACGCCGAGAAAGAAATCCGCGCCCGCTACAGCAAAGTGCTGGGCAGTGCGGTGAACCCGGTTCTGCGCGAAGGTAACTCGGATCGTCGCGCCCCCGCCGCGGTCAAGGCCTATGCCCGCAAGCACCCGCACTCGATGGGCAAGTGGAGCATGGCCTCGCAGTCCCACGCCGACTACATGCGCGGCGGCGACTTCTTCTCCAGCGAGAAGTCCATCACCATGGACAAGGCCGGCGACGTGCGCATCGAGTTCGTCGGCAAGGACGGCAAGGTCGAGGTCAAGAAGCAACTGCACCTGGAAGCCGGTGAAGTCTTCGACGGCATGTTCATGAGCTGCAAGAAACTGCGCGCCTTCTTCGAGAAGACCCTGCAGGACTGCAAGGAAACCGGTGTCATGTGGTCCCTGCACGTCAAGGCGACCATGATGAAGGTCTCCCACCCGATCGTCTTCGGCCACGCCGTCAGCGTCTATTACAAAGACGTCTTCGAGAAGTACGGCAAGCTCTTCGACGAACTGGGCGTCAACCCGAACAATGGCCTGAGCAGCGTCTACGACAAGATCAAGGCACTGCCGGCATCGCAGCAGGAAGAGATCCTCCACGACATCCACGAGGTCTACAGCCACCGCCCGGAAATGGCGATGGTCGACTCGGTCAAGGGCATCACCAACCTGCACATCCCCAGCGACGTGATCGTCGACGCCTCCATGCCCGCCATGATCCGTAACTCCGGTCAGATGTGGGGCAAGGACGGCAAGCAGAAAGACACCAAAGCGGTGATGCCGGAAAGCACCTACGCGCGCATCTACCAGGAAATGATCAACTTCTGCAAAACCAACGGCGCCTTCGACCCGACCACCATGGGCAGCGTGCCGAACGTTGGCCTGATGGCGCAGAAAGCCGAAGAGTACGGCTCTCACGACAAGACCTTCGAAATGAAGGCCGATGGCACCATGCGCGTCGTACTGGCTGACGGTACCGTGCTGTTCCAGCACGAAGTCGAAGCCGGCGACATCTGGCGCGCCTGCCAAACCAAGGACGCGCCGATCCGCGACTGGGTCAAGCTGGCCGTTACCCGTGCCCGCCAGTCGAACACTCCGGCCATCTTCTGGCTGGACCCGGAGCGCGCCCACGACCGCGAACTGCGCCAGAAAGTCGAAACCTACCTCAAGGAACACGACACCAGCGGCCTGGACATCAGCATCATGGACTACAACCAGGCCATCCGCGTCAGCATGGAGCGCCTGATCCGTGGCAAGGACACCATCTCGGTGACCGGCAACGTACTGCGCGACTACCTGACCGACCTGTTCCCGATCATGGAACTGGGCACCTCGGCGAAGATGCTCTCCATCGTCCCGCTGATGGCCGGTGGCGGCATGTACGAAACCGGTGCAGGCGGCTCCGCGCCCAAGCACGTTCAGCAACTGCTGGAAGAGAACTACCTGCGCTGGGATTCCCTGGGTGAGTTCCTGGCACTGGCGGTCTCCCTGGAAGACACCGGGATCAAGACCGGCAACGCCAAGGCCAAGATCCTGGGCAAGACCCTCGACGAAGCCACCGGCAAGCTGCTGGACAACAACAAGTCGCCGGCGCGCAAGGTCGGTGAGCTGGATAACCGCGGCAGCCACTTCTACCTGGCGCTGTACTGGGCCCAGGCCCTGGCCGCCCAGGACGAAGACGCCGAATTGAAGGCGCACTTCGCCCCGCTGGCCAAGACCCTCAGCGAGAAGGAAGCGACCATCGTCGCCGAGCTGAACGGCGCCCAAGGCAAGTCGGTGGACATCGGCGGTTACTACCGTTCCAACCCGGAACTGACCAGCAAGGTGATGCGCCCGAGCGCAACCTTCAACGCGGCCATCGATGCGCTGAGCTGATTCCAGGTCACGCGCTACGAAGAGAACCCCCGGCAATCGCCGGGGGTTCTTTCTTTGTCTGAAAGAAATGGCAGAAACCGAAGCCCCTCGAAGCGCACTGCTATGATTGGCGCTTTTTCCCGGGAGAGCACCGCATGCGCTGGCAGCCACATATCACCGTCGCAACCATTGTCGAGGACCAGGGACGCTTCCTGCTGGTCGAAGAACTGTCTGCCGGCAAAGCGGTACTGAACCAGCCCGCCGGTCATCTGGAGGCCAATGAAAGCCTGCTCGAAGCCGCCGTGCGCGAAACGCTGGAGGAGACCGGCTGGGAAGTCGAGCTCACCGCAGTGACCGGCATCTATCTGTACACCGCCCCGAGCAACGGCGTGACCTACCAGCGCGTCTGCTTCGCCGCGCGCCCCCTGCAACACCGCCCGGAACTGCCGCTGGACCAGGGCATCATTGGCCCACGCTGGCTGACCCGCACGGAACTGGAGGCCTGCCCGGAGCGCTGGCGCAGCCATCTGGTAGCACGCTGCATCGACGACTACCTCGGTGGCGAGCGCTTCCCCTTGAGCCTGATCCGCGACGCCAGCGTGCCAGCCATCCCCTCGGCCTGATAGAATTCCGCTTTTGCCGAACTGCCGCGATCGCATCCCCATGCACGACTCAAGCACGCTCCCCCCCTCCCAACCCGGTAAAGGCCGCGTCATCGTCGGTATGTCCGGCGGCGTGGACTCCTCGGTTTCCGCCCTCCTGCTCAAGGAGCAGGGCTACCAGGTGGAAGGCCTGTTCATGAAGAACTGGGAAGAGGACGACGGCACCGAATATTGCACCGCCATGACCGATCTGGCCGACGCCCAGGCGGTCTGCGATCGCATCGGTATCAAGCTGCACACGGCGAACTTCGCCGCGGAATACTGGGACAACGTCTTCGAGCACTTCCTCGCCGAATACAAGGCCGGGCGCACGCCGAACCCGGACATCCTGTGCAACCGCGAAATCAAGTTCAAAGCGTTCCTCGATTATGCCCTGGCCTTGGGCGCGGACCTGATCGCCACAGGCCACTACGTGCGTCGCCGTGACATCGACGGCCGCACCGAACTACTCAAGGGCCTGGACCCGAACAAGGACCAGAGCTACTTCCTGCATGCCGTCGGCGGCGAACAGATCGCTCGCACCCTGTTCCCGGTCGGCGAACTGGAGAAACCCGAGGTTCGCGCCATCGCCGAGAAATACGGCCTGGCCACGGCGAAGAAGAAAGACTCCACCGGCATCTGCTTCATTGGCGAGCGACGCTTCAGCGACTTCCTCAAGCAGTACCTGCCCGCTCAGCCAGGCGACATCGAGACCACCGATGGCAAGGTCATCGGCCGCCACTTCGGTCTCATGTACCACACCATCGGCCAGCGTCAGGGCCTGGGCATCGGCGGCATGAAGAACGCCGACGACAGCCCCTGGTATGTGCTGGAAAAGGACCTGGCGCGCAACGTTCTGGTAGTCGGCCAGGGCAACGATCACCCCTGGCTGTTCTCCCGCGCCCTGCACGCCTCGCACATTTACTGGGTCAACCCGATCGACCTCAGCGAACCACGCGCCTTGCGCGCCAAGGTCCGCTACCGCCAGGCCGATCAGGACTGCGTGCTCGAACGCACCGCCAGTGGCTACCGCGCCGTCTTCGATGAACCGCAGCGCGCGGTGACGCCCGGCCAATCCGTGGTCTTTTACGACGGCGAGGTATGCCTCGGCGGCGGCGTGATCGAAACGGCCGAGCCGGCCTACCCGAAGGAGTCGGCATGAGCGAGCGCCGCGACCAGCTCATCGCCCTCGCCGGCGTCTTCGAATCCGCCGCCCTGGTAGACCGTATCGCCCGCACCGGACAGGTGCCGGAAGCACCGCTGGCCTGCATGCTCGGCAGCCTGCTGATACGTGACCCGAAAACCACGCTGGACGTTTACGGCGGCGATACCCGCAACCTGCGCGAGGGCTTCCGCGCGCTGGCCAGCGCCCTGGAGCGCGACCCCGGCAACTTGCAGCGCGAACCGCTGCGCTATGCCCTTTCGCTGATCGGCCTGGAGCGCCAATTGGCCAAGCGCGACGACATGCTCGACCTGATCGGCTCGCGCCTCGACCAGGTACAACAGCAGGTGCAGCACTTCGGCCTGGTGCACGAAAACGTCATCGCCTCCTGCGCAGGGCTCTACCAGGACACCCTGAGCACATTCCGCCAGCGCATCCAGGTGCATGGCGACATGCGCTTCCTGCAGATCAACGCCAACGCCTCGCGCATCCGCGCCCTGCTCCTTGCCGGCATCCGCTCCGCGCGCCTATGGCGACAACTGGGCGGCAACCGCTGGCAAATGGTCTTCAGCCGGCGCAAGCTGCTCGGCGAACTGCGCCCCTTCATGCGCGGCGAGGACTGAGCCGCGGCGGCGGACGGTGCGCCGAAAGGCGATCGCAGCCGGCGACTGATGGGCGCCATTCGTGTATGATGTGCGCCCTTTTCGTTGACCGACAGCTCCGAGAACGCCCATGCAGCTTTCCTCCCTCACCGCGGTTTCCCCCGTCGACGGTCGCTACGGCAGCAAGACCAGCGCCCTGCGTCCGATCTTCAGCGAATACGGCCTGATCCGTTTCCGCGTCCTGGTAGAGGTCCGCTGGCTGCAGCGCCTCGCGACGCACGCCGGCATCCCCGAAGTAGCGCCCTTCTCGGCCGAAGCCAACGCCCTGCTGAACAAGCTGGCCGAGGACTTCCAACTGGAGCATGCCGAGCGCATCAAGGAAATCGAGCGCACCACCAACCACGACGTCAAGGCCGTGGAGTACCTGCTCAAGGAGCAGGCCGCGCAACTCCCGGAACTGGCCAAGGTCAGCGAGTTCATCCACTTCGCCTGCACCTCCGAGGACATCAACAACCTGTCCCACGCCCTGATGCTGCGCGAAGGCCGTGACCAGGTACTGCTGCCGCTGATGCGCAAGATCGCCGAAGCCATCCGCGAGCTGGCAGTCCAATTCGCCGACGTACCCATGCTCTCCCGCACCCATGGCCAGCCGGCTTCGCCGACCACCCTGGGCAAGGAACTGGCCAACGTCGTCTACCGCCTGGAGCGGCAGATCAAACAGGTTGCCGGCATCGAGCTGCTGGGCAAGATCAACGGCGCCGTAGGCAACTACAACGCCCACCTGTCCGCCTACCCGCAGGTCGACTGGGAAGCCAACGCCCGCGAATTCATCGAAGGCGACCTGGGCCTGAACTGGAACCCCTACACCACCCAGATCGAGCCGCACGACTACATCGCCGAACTGTTCGACGCCATCGCCCGCTTCAACACCATCCTCATCGACTTCGACCGCGACGTCTGGGGCTACATCTCCCTCGGCTACTTCAAGCAGAAGACCATCGCCGGCGAGATCGGCTCCTCGACCATGCCGCACAAGGTCAACCCGATCGACTTCGAGAACTCCGAAGGCAACCTGGGCATCGCCAATGCGCTGTTCCAGCACCTGGCCAGCAAACTGCCGATTTCCCGCTGGCAGCGCGACCTGACCGACTCCACCGTACTGCGCAACCTCGGCGTCGGTTTCGCCCATAGCGTCATCGCCTACGAAGCCACGCTCAAAGGCATCAGCAAACTGGAACTGAACGCTACGCGTATCGCCGAAGACCTCGACGCCTGCTGGGAAGTCCTGGCCGAGCCGGTACAGACCGTCATGCGCCGCTACGGCGTGGCAAATCCCTACGAGAAACTGAAGGAACTGACCCGCGGCAAAGGCATCAGCCCCGACGCCCTGCAGACCTTCATCGACGGCCTGGAAATTCCGGCCGAGGCCAAGGCCGAGCTGAAGCAGCTGACCCCGGCGAACTACATCGGTAATGCCGTAGCCCAGGCCAAGCGCATCTGAGATGCGCTGAACTTTTGCACGCCCGGCTGTGCCGGGCGTTTTTGTTTCAAGGACTTACGTATGAATCCTGCTATTCCTCTTCAGCTCCTGGGCGGCATCAGCGCCGATGAATTCCTCCGCGACTACTGGCAGAAGAAGCCCCTGCTGATCCGCCAGGCGATCCCCGGCTTCGAAAGCCCACTGGATCCGGACGAACTGGCCGGGCTGGCTCTGGAAGAGGTGATCGAGTCGCGCATCGTCATCGAGCACGGCAAGACCCCCTGGGAACTGCGCCGCGGCCCCTTCAGCGAAGAGACCTTCAAGGAACTGCCGGAGAGCGACTGGACCCTGCTGGTTCAGGCTGTCGACCAGTTCGTCCCGGAAGTCGCCGAACTGCTCGAACACTTCAAGTTCCTGCCCAGCTGGCGCATCGACGACATCATGATCAGCTACGCAGCTCCCGGCGGCGGCGTCGGCCCGCACTTCGACAACTACGACGTGTTCCTGCTCCAGGGCCATGGCCGCCGGCGCTGGAAGATCGGCCAGACCTGCGACGCCGACAGCCCCCTGCTCCAGCACCCGGACCTGCGCATCCTCGCCCAGTTCGAGGAAAGCCAGGACTGGGTGCTGGAGCCCGGCGACATGCTCTACCTACCGCCGCGCGTTGCCCACTACGGCATCGCCGAGGACGAGTGCATGACCTACTCGGTCGGCTTCCGCGCCCCCAGCGCCGCCGAGGTCCTGACTCACTTCACCGACTTCCTCGCGCAATTCCTCTCCGATGAAGAGCGCTACAGCGACGCCGGCATGAGCGCGGTGAAAGGCTCCGAAGACCAGCACAAGATTCAACGCGACGCCCTCGATCGCCTGAAACAACTGCTGCAGGAACACATGAGCGACGAACGCCTGCTGCTCACCTGGTTCGGCCAGTTCATGACCGAGCCGCGCTATCCGGAGCTGGTGGCCGGCGAGGAGATCGACGACGGCGATCTGCTCCAGGCACTGGAAGATGGCGCCGTCCTGGTCCGCAATCCCAGCGCGCGCCTGGCCTGGAGCGAAGTGGACGTCGGTCTGCTGCTGTTCTCCAGCGGGCAGAGCGTCGTGCTGCCGCAATCCATGCGCGAGCTGCTCAAGCTGATCTGCGCGGCGGACGCACTGCATCAGGACAATCTCGGCCAATGGCTGGCCGATGAGGATGGGCGTAAGCTTCTCGGAGAATTGGTCAAACAGGGCAGTTTGGAGTTTGCCGATGAGTAACAAGATCAGGGTTCGCCTGGCTGACTGGCAAAAGGACAACGCCGATCTGCGGCGTATCCGCGAAGCGGTATTCATTGCCGAGCAGGCCGTGCCGCCGGAATTGGAATGGGATGCTGAAGACGCGGAAGCCATTCACTTCCTCGCCTTCGAGGGGGATTACGCGATCGGCACCGTGCGCCTGCTGCCCGACGGGCACATCGGCCGCGTGTCGGTCCTCAAGGACTGGCGCGGCCTCAAGGTCGGCGACCAGTTGATGCGCGCCGCCATCGAAGAGGCGGAGCGTCGCAACCTCAAGCGCCAACTGCTCACCGCACAGGTCTACGCCATTCCCTTCTACGAACGACTAGGCTTCAAGGTAGCCAGCGGCGAATTCCTCGAAGCCGGCCTGGCCCACGTGGATATGGTGCGCGAAAGCGCCTGAGTGAAGGCCATGAATGACGCCCCGGAACAAGACGGAACCTCGGACGAGCTGCCGGCCATCGAATTCCGCTCGCCGGGGCGCTTCAGCGTGCACAACCCTGCCGCCGAGACAGCGCCGGCACAACCCTGGGAGCCGGCGCCATTCAAGCTCGGTGACGACACCAGCCTGCAGCGCTTCAGCCTAGCGGAAGCAGCCCGTGCCCATGCCCTGGCGTTGATGCAGCAGGCCGAGCGCAGCCTGTGCCTCTTCAGCCCCGACCTGGAGCCCTGGCTGTACAACCACAGCAGCATCCAGGACGCCTGCACGCGCCTGCTCCTGCGCCACCCGCAAAACCGTCTGCGCATCCTGCTGCGCGACAGCAGCCGGGCAACCAGGGAAGGCCATCGACTGCTAAACCTGAGCCGACGCCTGTCGAGCAATTGCCACATCCGCCTGCTCAATCCGGATTACCCGCAGGAAGAGCATGCCTTCCTGCTCGCCGACCAAGTCGGCATGCTGATCCGCACCGAACCGGCGCAACCGGGCGGACACGCCTGGTACAACAACCCCGGCCGGGTGCGCCAATTGCAGGCTCAGTTCAACCTGGCCTGGGACACCAGCCTTTCCGACCCGAATCTGCGGAGCTTCCTTCTGTGAGCCTCAAGCACGCCACCCTGTTTGTCGCCTGCACCCTCAGCCTTTGCGCCATCGCCGAGCCACGCACCGAAATACTGCCCCTCAACTACCGCACTGCCGATGAGGTTCTACCGGTAGTGCAATCCTTGCTGGGCAGCGAAGGCCGCGTCAGCGCCTATGGCAACCAACTGGTGGTCAATGCCGAACCCGCAAAGATCCGTGAACTGCAACAGGTACTCGAACAACTGGATACCCGCCCGCACCGCCTGCTGATCAGCGTCGACACCAGCGACACCAGCCAGGGCAGCCGAAGCGGCTATTCGGTGAATGGATCGATCAACGCCGGCAATGTCGAAATCCAGAGCGGTCGCGGCGAGGTCAACGGGCACGACCAGGTGCGCATCATCAATAGCTCCACCGCCAGCCGGAATGGTGGCATCCAGCAAATCCAGACCACCGAAGGCGCACCGGCGCTGATTCAGGTCGGCCAGAGCGTGCCGATCAACAATGTCGGTGTCGGCCCCTACGGCCAGGTCTACAGCCAGACCGAATACCGCGACGCCAATCGCGGCATCTATGTGACCGCAACCCTCAGCGGCAACATCGTTCACCTCACCCTCAATGCCCGCAACGACCGCTTCAATTCCTCCTACCCGGGGGCCATGGATACCTCCAGCACGGCAACTCAGCTCACCGGCCACCTCGGCGAATGGATCGAGGTCGGCGGCGTCAGCGAGAACAGCCAGAGCAATCAGGGCGGCCTGACCCGCAACTACAGCACCCAAGGGCGCAGCGACAGTTACCTGCGAGTGAAGGTCGAGAGCGTCGACTAATACCTCCGGACGTGACCAATCAGTCCCCCTTAGACCTTCGTGTAGTAGCTTCAAAAAAACACTACAAAACGTTTGACGAACGTTTTTCGGAAGGGCATCATGACCTCGCTCCCGCTGACCAGGGGCCCTAGCCAGGGCCTCCGGATCGAGCACGCGACCCACCCGTCGCGTCGATCCGTGTCGTTGTAGCCCATAAGGCGAAATGACGAGGTTGCGACTGGCAAGAAGTTGTCCTGAGGGACGGGGAAGCAAAACGTATCAGCAAGATTGACGGATTCAGCCATCCGCTATCGCCCAACGGCAGCCACGAGCCGGCAAGCGATTTTGGATGAAAACCGCTGCAGTCATCTGCTCGTTCGCCGCTACACCCCTCCTCCAGCGTCAATCCTTCCGACCGGTCGTCATTTCGCCATCTCGCGGCGAGCAACCCGCAACAATGCCGTCAAAACACAGGTTTTGAGTGGGTAATCGGTGCTCAACCAAACACATTCTTTTTGAAGGATTGACCATGTCCGCTTATCAAAACGACATCAAGGCCGTTGCCGCGCTGAAAGAGAAATTCGGTAGCAGCTGGAGCGCTATCAACCCCGAGTCCGTCGCCCGCATGCGCGCTCAAAACCGCTTCAAGACCGGCCTGGACATCGCCAAGTACACCGCGGCCATCATGCGCAAGGACATGGCCGAGTACGACGCAGACTCCTCCGTCTACACCCAATCGCTGGGCTGCTGGCACGGCTTCATCGGTCAGCAGAAGCTGATCTCGATCAAGAAGCACCTGAAGACCACCAACAAGCGCTACCTCTACCTCTCCGGCTGGATGGTTGCCGCGCTGCGTTCCGAATTCGGCCCGCTGCCCGACCAGTCCATGCACGAAAAGACTGCCGTTTCCGGCCTGATCGAAGAGCTGTACACCTTCCTGCGCCAGGCTGACGCCCGCGAACTGGACCTGCTCTTCACCGCTCTGGATGCCGCCCGCGAAGCCGGCGACAAAGCCAAGCAGGACGAAATCCAGGCCCAGATCGACGGCTACGAAACTCACGTAGTACCGATCATCGCCGACATCGACGCTGGCTTCGGTAACCCGGAAGCTACCTACCTGCTGGCCAAGAAAATGATCGAAGCCGGCGCCTGCTGCATCCAGATCGAAAACCAGGTTTCCGACGAGAAGCAGTGCGGCCACCAGGACGGCAAAGTGACCGTTCCGCACGAAGACTTCCTCGCCAAGATCGCCGCTGTTCGCTATGCCTTCCTCGAGCTGGGCGTTGACGACGGCGTGATCGTTGCCCGTACCGACTCCCTGGGTGCCGGCCTGACCAAGCAGATCGCCGTAACCAAGCAACCGGGCGACCTGGGCGACCAGTACAACTCCTTCCTCGACTGCGACGAGATCAGCGCCGCCGAGCTGCAGAACGGCGACGTGGTGATCAACCGCGGCGGCAAACTGCTGCGTCCGAAGCGCCTGCCGTCCAACCTGTTCCAGTTCCGCAAAGGCACCGGCGAAGACCGTTGCGTCCTCGACTGCATCACCTCGCTGCAGAACGGCGCCGACCTGCTGTGGATCGAAACCGAGAAGCCGCACGTTGGCCAGATCAAGGGCATGGTTGACCGCATCCGCGAAGTCATCCCGAACGCCAAGCTGGTGTACAACAACAGCCCGTCCTTCAACTGGACCCTGAACTTCCGCCAGCAGGTATTCGATGCGTTCGTCGCAGAAGGCAAGGACGTTTCCGCTTACGACCGCGCCAAGCTGATGAGCGTCGAGTACGACGAAACCGAACTGGCCCAGATCGCCGACGAGAAGATCCGCACCTTCCAGCGCGATGGTTCGGCTCACGCAGGCATCTTCCACCACCTGATCACTCTGCCGACCTACCACACCGCCGCTCTGTCGACCGACAACCTGGCCAAGGGCTACTTCGCCGACCAGGGCATGCTGGCCTACGTGAAAGGTGTACAGCGTCAGGAAATCCGCCAGGGCATCGCCTGCGTCAAGCACCAGAACATGGCTGGTTCGGACATCGGCGACAACCACAAAGAGTACTTCGCTGGCGAAGCTGCTCTGAAGGCCTCCGGTAAAGACAACACCATGAACCAGTTCCACTAATAGGAACCGGCTCATTCGGTTCCTCGGAACCGAGCAGGCAAAAAGCGGACCCCGGCGTAAGCCGGGGTCTGCTTTTTCTATCAGCCCATCAAAGATGGGCCCGACTCGTCGCCCCGCCCTTCCACCCCTCATGAACAGTCGACGCAACACACACCGGGCTATCGCCTCCCGCGCTGCGCACGGAACCTCATTTCGCCTCCATGACTCGTCGAATCAACCAAGGACTGCGTGATCCACCTGAGTCCGCCAGGTAACAAGTGTCCCGCTCAAAGCCCGGAAATGGGCTACCCGACCCGCCTATCAACAACCTGCGCGCAAGCGCTACACCAACACCAGCCCTCTGACAGGCCGCTCACACGCAGGAGAAAGAAGAAAATCCGCGCAAAGGCAACGCTAGCGGGGAGGCAGCCCCTCACCACGCAATGCGCACCGCACGCTGCCTGGAACACCCGATCTCAATGATCGATGCCGGACAGACACCGCCAACACGACGAAACGCAACAAACGTCCCAGGCTGCAATTGGCAAGATTTAAAAGTGGCGCCGCATATATGTAGTAAAGTTACGGATAAACGACACGGCAATTGACAATCATTATCATCTATCAAGATATAAAAGCCCGCCAACAGGGCTTTAAAAAGAGCCATTCGACTAAAGCCGAAAGCCCGCCAGCCCAGTCGCCAAGCGGCCCGCAGCACGGGGCCTGACAAAAATGAAAAAGCGTTTTGTCTGAAATAGAAGGGTTTGTTTGTGTTAGAAAAATTTACTTGCCGAAGGCTTTGGGCATAAAATTAGACAGATGACTTGAACTCTTAGCTCACTATTCTTGAGCAGTCAGGTTCAAGCAGTCGGGCAAGCGCCCGGAACCCACGAACATCGTATTTGTAAGGAAGGAGTATCGGCATGCCTAACCCAGCTGAACTTGCAGCTCAACACTGGGGACTCGCAGCCTTCCTGTTAGGCGTCGTGGGCCTGCTGGCCTTCATGCTAGGGGTTTCTTCCCTGCTTGGCAGTAAGGCATTTGGTCGCAGCAAGAACGAGCCGTTCGAATCCGGTATCGTTCCCACCGGCAGCGCACGCCTGCGCCTGTCGGCAAAATTCTATCTGGTCGCGATGCTCTTCGTGATCTTCGACGTCGAAGCCCTCTTCCTCTTCGCCTGGTCCGTGTCCGTCCGTGAAAGCGGCTGGGCCGGTCTGATCGAGGCAACCATTTTCATAGCAATTCTGTTGGCAGGTCTTGTCTACCTCTGGCGGGTCGGCGCGCTCGATTGGGCACCGGCGGCACGTCGTGTTCGGCAGGCGAAGCTAAAACAATGAGGCTTTGGCGATGCAATATAAACTTACCCGGATCGACCCCGATGCGGTCAACGATCAGTACCCGATCGGCCAGCGCGAAACGGTAGAAGACCCTCTCGTCGAGGGCCAGGTCCACAAGAACATCTTCATGGGAAAACTTGAAGATGTGCTGAATGGCGCCGTCAACTGGGGTCGCAAGAATTCGCTGTGGCCCTACAACTTCGGCCTTTCCTGCTGCTACGTGGAGATGACCACGGCGTTCACCGCGCCGCACGACATCGCCCGTTTCGGCGCCGAAGTCATTCGGGCATCGCCACGCCAGGCCGATTTCATGGTCATCGCCGGCACCTGCTTCATCAAGATGGCCCCGGTCATCCAACGCCTCTATGAGCAGATGCTGGAACCCAAGTGGGTGATCTCCATGGGCTCGTGCGCCAACTCCGGCGGCATGTATGACATTTACTCGGTCGTTCAGGGGGTCGACAAGTTCCTCCCCGTGGACGTGTACATCCCCGGCTGCCCGCCCCGTCCGGAGGCGTTCCTGCAAGGCCTGATGCTGCTGCAGGAATCCATCGGCCAGGAGCGTCGCCCGTTGTCCTGGGTGGTTGGTGATCAAGGCATCTACCGTGCCGAAATGCCAGCCCAGAAGGACCTCAAGCGCGAACAACGCATCCAGGTCACCAACCTGCGCAGCCCCGACGAAGTGTGAAGCGCCCCTCCACGAGAGGACCGTTTTCACTCCACCGTTGACCGATAGCGACCGAGACCATGACCGCAGACTCCGCTCTGTACATCCCGCCTTATAAGGCAGACGACCAAGACATCGTCGTCGAACTGAATTCCCGCTTTGGCGCCGAGACGTTCACTGTCCAGCCGACCCGCACCGGCATGCCGGTCCTCTGGGTTCCGCGCGAAAAGCTCATCGAGGTCCTGACCTTCCTCCGCCAGGTCCCCAAACCCTACGTCATGCTCTACGACCTGCACGGGGTCGACGAGCGCCTGCGCACCCACCGCCGCGGCCTGCCGAGCGCCGACTTCAGCGTGTTCTACCACCTGATGTCGCTCGAGCGTAATAGTGACGTGATGATCAAGGTCGCCTTGTCCGAGAGCGACCTCAACCTGCCCACCGCCACCCGTATCTGGCCGAACGCCAACTGGTACGAGCGTGAAGTCTGGGACATGTACGGCATCAACTTCACCGGCCACCCGCACTTGGCGCGCATGCTGATGCCGTCGAGCTGGCAGGGCCACCCGCTGCGCAAGGACTACCCGGCGCGCGCCACCGAGTTCGATCCCTACTCGCTCTCCGTCGCCAAGCAGGAACTGGAGCAGGAAGCCCTGCGCTTCAAGCCCGAAGACTGGGGCATGAAGCGCCACGGCGAGAACGAGGACTTCATGTTCCTCAACCTCGGCCCGAACCACCCCTCCGCCCACGGCGCCTTCCGCATCATCCTGCAGCTCGACGGCGAGGAAATCCTCGACTGCGTGCCGGAGATCGGCTACCACCACCGCGGCGCCGAGAAGATGGCCGAGCGCCAGTCCTGGCACAGCTTCATCCCCTACACCGACCGCATCGACTACCTCGGCGGGGTGATGAACAACCTGCCCTACGTGCTCTCGGTGGAAAAGCTGGCCGGCATCAAGGTGCCGCAGCGCGTCGATGTCATCCGCATCATGATGTCGGAGTTCTTCCGCATCCTGAACCACCTGCTGTACCTGGGTACCTACATCCAGGACGTCGGCGCCATGACACCGGTGTTCTTCACCTTCACCGACCGTCAGCGTGCCTACAAGGTCGTCGAGGCCATCACCGGCTTCCGTCTGCACCCGGCCTGGTACCGCATCGGCGGCGTCGCCCACGACCTGCCGCGCGGCTGGGACAAGCTGGTCCGCGAATTCCTCGACTGGATGCCCAAGCGTCTCAACGAGTACGAGAAGGCGGCCCTGCAGAACAGCATCCTGCGCGGCCGGACCATCGGCGTGGCGCAGTACAACACCAAGCAAGCCCTCGAGTGGGGCACCACCGGTGCCGGCCTGCGCGCCACCGGCTGCGACTTCGACCTGCGCAAGGCGCGCCCCTACTCCGGCTACGAGAACTTCGAGTTCGAAGTTCCGCTGGCGGCCAACGGCGACGCCTACGACCGCTGCATGGTCAAGATGGGTGAGATGCGCCAGAGCCTGCGCATCATCGAGCAGTGCCTGAAGAACATGCCGGAAGGCCCGTACAAGGCCGACCACCCGCTGACCACGCCGCCGCCGAAAGAGCGCACGCTGCAGCACATCGAGACCCTGATCACCCACTTCCTGCAGGTTTCCTGGGGCCCGGTCATGCCGGCCAACGAAGCCTTCCAGATGGTCGAGGCAACCAAGGGCATCAACAGCTATTACCTGACGAGCGATGGCAGCACCATGAGCTACCGGACCCGTATCCGGACGCCCAGCTTCGCGCACCTGCAGCAGATCCCCTCGGTGATCAACGGCAGCATGATCGCCGACCTGATCGCCTATCTGGGCAGCATCGACTTCGTTATGGCCGACGTGGACCGCTGATCATGAGCACCATTATCCAGACTGACCGTTTCGCCCTCAGTGAAACCGAGCGCTCGGCCATCGAGCACGAAATGCATCACTACGAGGACTCCCGCGCGGCGTCCATCGAAGCCCTGAAGATCGTCCAGAAGGCCCGCGGCTGGGTGCCGGACGGCGCCATTCCGGCGATCGCCGAGATCCTCGGCATCCCGGACAGCGACGTCGAGGGCGTGGCCACCTTCTACAGCCAGATCTTCCGCCAGCCAGTCGGCCGCCACATCATCCGCGTCTGCGACAGCATGGTCTGCTACATCGGCGGCCATGAATCGGTCGTCGGCGAAATCCAGAAGCAGCTCGGCATCGGCCTCGGCCAGACCACCGCCGACGGCCGCTTCACCCTGCTGCCGGTATGCTGCCTGGGTAACTGCGACAAGGCCCCGGCACTGATGATCGATGACGACACCCACGGCAACCTCGAGCCGTCGGCCGTCGCCAAACTGCTGGAGGCCTACGCATGAGCCGCCTCACTTCCTATGGCACGCCCAACCGCACCGCACGTGCACCGGAAACCCACCCGCTGACCTGGCGCCTGCGCGACGACGGCGCCCCGGTGTGGCTGGAGGAGTACCAGGCGAAGAACGGCTATGCCGCGGCGCGCAAGGCACTGGCCGAAATGGCCACCGACGACATCGTCCAGACCGTCAAGGATTCCGGCCTCAAGGGCCGCGGCGGCGCCGGCTTCCCCACCGGGGTGAAGTGGGGCCTGATGCCCAAGGACGAATCCCTGAACATCCGCTACCTGCTGTGCAACGCGGACGAGATGGAGCCCAACACTTGGAAAGACCGCATGCTCATGGAGCAGCTGCCGCACCTGCTGGTGGAAGGCATGCTGATTTCCGCGCGCGCGCTCAAGGCCTACCGCGGCTACATCTTCCTGCGTGGTGAATACGTCGACGCGGCGCGCAACCTCAACCGCGCCATCGACGAAGCCAAGGCCGCCGGCCTGCTCGGCAAGAACATTCTCGGCAGCGGCTTCGACTTCGAGCTGTTCGTCCACACCGGTGCCGGCCGCTACATCTGCGGCGAAGAAACCGCGCTGATCAACTCGCTGGAAGGCCGCCGCGCCAACCCGCGCTCCAAGCCGCCCTTCCCCGCCGCCGTCGGCGTCTGGGGCAAGCCGACCTGCGTCAACAACGTCGAGACCCTGTGTAACGTGCCGGCCATCGTCGCCAACGGCGTCGACTGGTACAAGACCCTGGCCCGTCCGGGCAGCGAAGACATGGGCACCAAGCTGATCGGCTTCTCCGGCAAGGTGAAGAACCCCGGCATCTGGGAACTGCCCTTCGGCATCCCGGCCCGTGAAGTCTTCGAGGACTACGCCGGCGGCATGCGCGACGGCTACAAGCTCAAGGCCTGGCAGCCCGGTGGCGCCGGTACCGGCTTCCTCCTCCCGGAACACCTGGACGCCCCGCTGTTCGCCGCCGGCATCGCCAAGGTCGGCACCCGTATGGGCACCGGCCTGGCCATGGCGGTCGATGACAGCGTCAACATGGTCTCCCTGCTGCGCAACATGGAAGAGTTCTTCGCCCGCGAGTCCTGTGGCTGGTGCACCCCGTGCCGCGACGGCCTGCCGTGGAGCGTGAAGATCCTCCGCGCCCTGGAGCGCGGCGACGGCCAGCCCGGCGACCTCGAGACCCTCGAGCAACTGGTCGGCTTCCTCGGCCCAGGCAAGACCTTCTGCGCCCACGCACCGGGCGCCGTCGAGCCACTGGGCAGCGCCCTGAAGTATTTCCGTGCCGAGTTCGAAGCGGGCGTCTCCCGCCAGGCTCAGGCCGCGCCGCGCCCGCAGGGCGTCAGCGCATAACGCTTTAGAAGCCGGGCCGCAGCGCCCGGCGATGTTTCGTCGCAGCGCCGCGGACTCCGCCGGCCCGACGAGACCCAGATTTCTATTAGCCACGCCCGCTGACAACGGGCCAACGAAGACTTGAACCATGGCCACTATCCACGTAGACGGCAAGACGTTAGAAGTCGATGGGGCGGACAACCTGTTGCAGGCCTGCCTGTCCCTCGGACTCGACATCCCCTACTTCTGCTGGCACCCGGCGCTCGGTAGCGTCGGCGCCTGCCGGCAGTGCGCGGTCAAGCAGTACACCGACGAGAACGACAAACGCGGTCGCCTCGTCATGTCCTGCATGACTCCCGCCACCGACAACACCTGGATCTCCATCGACGACGAGGAAGCCAAGCAGTTCCGCGAAAGCGTCGTCGAGTGGCTGATGACCAACCACCCGCACGACTGCCCGGTGTGCGAGGAAGGCGGCCACTGCCACCTGCAGGACATGACGGTGATGACCGGCCACAGCAAGCGCCGGTATCGCTTCACCAAGCGCACCCACCAGAACCAGGAACTCGGCCCGTTCATCGCCCACGAGATGAACCGCTGCATCGCCTGCTACCGCTGCGTCCGTTACTACAAGGACTACGCCGGCGGCACCGACCTGGGCGTCTATGGCGCGCATGACAACGTTTACTTCGGCCGCATCGAAGACGGCGTGCTGGAGAGCGAATTCTCCGGCAACCTGACCGAGGTCTGCCCGACTGGCGTGTTCACCGACAAGACCCACTCCGCGCGCTACAACCGCAAGTGGGACATGCAGTTCGCGCCAAGCATCTGCCACGGCTGCTCCGTCGGCTGCAACGTCAGCCCGGGTGAACGCTACGGCGAGATCCGCCGCATCGAGAACCGCTACAACGGCTCGGTCAACCACTACTTCCTCTGCGACCGCGGCCGTTTCGGCTACGGCTACGTCAACCGCGAAGACCGTCCGCGCCAGCCGATGCTGATGCTGAGCCAGCAGAAGCTGACCCTCGACGGCGCGCTGGACCAGGCAGCCGCCCTGCTCAAGGGGCGCAAGGTGATCGGCATCGGTTCGCCGCGCGCCAGCCTGGAAAGCAACTACGCGCTGTCCGAACTGGTTGGCGCCGGCAACTTCTACAGCGGCGTTTCCGCCGACGAGCTGCAGCGCCTGCGCCTGGTGCTCAAGGTCATGCAGGACGGCCCGCTGCCGGCACCGACCCTGCGCGACATGGAAGACCATGACGCCGTCTTCGTGCTCGGCGAAGACCTGACCCAGACCGCCGCCCGCATCGCCCTGGCCCTGCGCCAGTCGGTGAAGGGCAAGGGCGAGGACATGGCCGCGGCGATGAAAATCCAGCCGTGGCTCGACGCCGCGGTGAAGACCATCGCCCAGCACGCGAAGAACCCGCTGTTCATCGCCAGCCTGGCCGAAACCCGCCTCGACGACGTCGCCGAAGAGTGCGTGCACGCCGCGCCGGACGACCTGGCCCGCCTCGGCTTCGCCGTGGCCCACGCCATCGACCCGAGCGCCCCGGCCGTCGCCGGCCTGGAGCCGGAAGCCGCCGCCCTCGCCCAGCGCATCGCCGATGCCCTGGTCGCCGCCAAGCGTCCGCTGGTGATCGCCGGCACCTCGCTGGGCAGCAACGCCCTGATCGAAGCCGCGGCGAACATCGCCAGCGCGCTGAAGCAGCGTGAGAAGAACGGCTCGCTGAGCCTGGTGGTTCCCGAAGCCAACAGCCTGGGCCTGGCCCTGTTCGGCGGCGAGTCCGTCGAAGCCGCGCTGGAGCAACTGACCTCCGGCAAGGCCGACGCCGTGGTGGTACTGGAGAACGACCTGTACCGCCGCGCCGACGCCGCCAAGGTCGACGCCGCCCTGGCCGCCGCCAAACTGGTGATCGTCGCCGACCACCAGCAGACCGCCACCAGCGCCAAGGCCCACCTGCTCCTGCCGGTCGCCAGCTTCGCCGAAGGCGACGGCACCCTGGTCAGCCAGGAAGGCCGCGCCCAGCGCTTCTTCCAGGTCTACGATCCGACCTACTACAACGCCGACAACCTGGTCCGCGAAGGCTGGCGCTGGCTGCACGCCCTGCACAGCACCCTCGAAGGCAAGCGCGTCGACTGGACCCAGCTCGACCACGTGATCGACGCCGTCATCGCAGCCAAGCCGCAACTGGCGGGCATTCGCGAAGCCGCGCCGAACGCCGCGTTCCGCATCAAGGGCCTGAAGCTGGCGCGCGAGCCGCACCGCTACAGTGGCCGTACCGCCATGCGCGCCAATATCAATGTCAGCGAGCCACGCGCGCCGCAGGACATCGACACGCCGTTCGCCTTCTCCATGGAAGGCTACGCCGGCAGCGCCGAACCGCGTCAGCAGATTCCCTTCGCCTGGTCCCCGGGCTGGAACTCGCCGCAGGCCTGGAACAAGTTCCAGGACGAAGTCGGCGGTCACCTGCGCGCCGGCGATCCGGGCGTGCGCCTGATCGAGGCCAAGGGCGAGCCGCTGTGGTTCATCGAGGTTCCGGACGCCTTCCACACCCCGGCCAGCCAGTTCAAGGTGGTGCCCTTCTATCACCTGTTCGGCAGTGACGAGACCAGCGCCCTCGCCGCCCCGGTACAGGAGCGCATCCCGGCGGCCTACGTCGCCCTCGGCCGTGACGAGGCCCAGCGCCTCGGCCTCAACGAGGGCGCCCAGGTTCGCCTGCGCGTCAATGGCCAGGAGCTGAGCCTGCCGCTGCGCATCAGCGAAGAGCTGGGCGCCGGCCTGGTGGCCCTGCCCGCCGGTCTCGCCGGCATCCCTGCCGGTGTGTTCGGCGCTGTCGCTGAAGGTCTGCAGGAGGCTGCCCAATGAGCTGGCTGACACCCGCCATCGTCGACATCATCATCGAGGTCATCAAGGCCATCGTCATCCTGCTCGCCGTGGTCGTCTGCGGCGCGCTGCTGAGCTGGGTCGAGCGTCGCCTGCTGGGTCTCTGGCAGGACCGCTACGGTCCCAACCGGGTCGGTCCCTTCGGGGCCTTCCAGCTCGGCGCGGACATGATCAAGATGTTCTTCAAGGAAGACTGGACCCCGCCGTTCGCCGACAAGATGATCTTCACCCTCGCCCCGGTCATCGCCATGGGCGCGCTGCTGATCGCCTTCGCCATCATCCCGATCACCCCGCACTGGGGCGTGGCGGACCTGAACATCGGCATCCTGTTCTTCTTCGCCATGGCTGGCCTGACCGTCTACGCGGTGCTCTTCGCCGGCTGGTCGAGCAACAACAAGTTCGCCCTGCTCGGCAGCCTGCGCGCCTCGGCCCAGACCGTCTCCTACGAGGTGTTCCTGGCCCTGTCGCTGATGGGCATCGTGGCCCAGGTCGGCTCCTTCAGCATGCGCGACATCGTCGAATACCAGGCTCAGCACCTGTGGTTCATCATTCCGCAGTTCTTCGGCTTCTGCACCTTCATCATCGCCGGCGTCGCCGTGACCCACCGTCACCCGTTCGACCAACCGGAAGCGGAGCAGGAACTGGCCGACGGCTACCACATCGAGTACGCCGGGATGAAATGGGGCATGTTCTTCGTCGGTGAGTACATCGGCATCGTGCTGGTCTCGGCGCTGCTGGTCACCCTGTTCTTCGGTGGCTGGCACGGTCCGTTCGACATCCTGCCGCAAATCCCCTTCATCTGGTTCGCCCTGAAGACCGCCTTCTTCATCATGCTGTTCATCCTGATCCGCGCCTCGCTGCCGCGTCCGCGCTATGACCAGGTGATGGCATTCTGCTGGAAGGTCTGCCTGCCGCTGACCCTGATCAACCTGCTGGTGACCGGCGCCTGCGTGCTCGCGGCCCAGTAAGGAGAAGCACCGTGATCAAAGAAATCCTGCATATCGTGCATGGCACCTACACCCAGCTGCGCAGCCTGGTGATGATCTTCGGCCATGCCTTCCGCAAGCGTGACACCCTGCAATATCCGGAAGAGCCCGTGTACCTGCCGCCGCGCTACCGTGGCCGCATCGTGCTCACCCGCGACCCCGACGGCGAGGAGCGCTGCGTAGCCTGCAACCTCTGCGCCGTGGCCTGCCCGGTCGGCTGCATCTCCCTGCAGAAGGCCGAGGCCGACGACGGTCGCTGGTACCCCGAGTTCTTCCGCATCAACTTCTCCCGCTGCATCTTCTGCGGCCTGTGCGAAGAAGCCTGCCCGACCACCGCGATCCAGCTGACGCCGGATTTCGAAATGGGCGAGTTCAAGCGCCAGGACCTGGTGTACGAGAAGGAAGACCTGCTGATCTCCGGCCCTGGCAAGAACCCGGACTACAACTTCTACCGCGTCGCCGGCATGGCCATCGCCGGCAAGCCGAAAGGCAGCGCGCAGAACGAAGCCGAACCGATCAACGTCAAGAGCCTGCTGCCGTAAGGAGACGTCGCGTGGAATTCGCTTTCTACTTCGCCGCCGGCGTCGCCGTGCTGGCAACCCTGCGGGTCATCACCAACAGCAACCCGGTGCATGCCCTGCTCTACCTCATCGTTTCGCTGCTCGCCGTGTCGATGACCTTCTTCAGCCTTGGCGCGCCTTTCGCCGGCGCCCTGGAGATCATCGTCTACGCCGGCGCGATCATGGTGCTGTTCGTCTTCGTGGTGATGATGCTCAACCTCGGCCCGGCAATCGCCGAGCAGGAGCGCAAGTGGCTCAAGCCCGGCGTCTGGATAGGTCCCGGCGCGCTGTCGCTGGTGCTGCTGGTCGAGCTGCTGCTGGTCCTGGCGCGCACCCCCAGCGGTGCCGGCATCGGCTATACCACCGTGGACGCCAAGGCCGTCGGCATCAGCCTGTTCGGTCCCTACCTGCTGGTCGTCGAACTGGCCTCGATGCTGCTGCTGGCGGCACTGGTCGCCGCCTACCACCTCGGCCGCCACGAAGCGAAGGAATAACCCCATGAATGCAATCCCTCTGGAACACGGGCTGGCACTCTCCGGCGTGCTGTTCTGTCTCGGGCTGGCCGGTCTGATGGTCCGGCGCAACATTCTGTTCGTACTCATGAGTCTGGAAGTGATGATGAACGCCGCCGCGCTGGCCTTCGTGGTCGCCGGTAGCCGCTGGGCCCAACCCGACGGCCAGGTGATGTTCATCCTGGTGCTCAGCCTGGCCGCGGCCGAGGCGAGCATTGGCCTGGCGATCCTGCTGCAACTGTATCGCCGCTTCCATACCCTCGATGTCGACGCTGCAAGCGAGATGCGCGGATGAACCTGCTGCCCCTCACCTTCCTGTTCCCCCTGGTCGGCTTCCTGCTGCTGTCTTTCTCCCGCGGCAAGTGGTCGGAAAATCTCTCCGCGCTGGTCGGCGTAGGTTCGGTCGGCCTGGCCGCCCTCTCCGCGTTCTGGGCGATCTGGAGCTTCCACAGCGCGCCGCCGGCCGGTGGCGCCTATACCCTGGTGCTCTGGCAGTGGATGAGCGTTGACGGCTTCGCGCCGAACTTCGCCCTCTATCTGGATGGCCTGTCGGTCACCATGCTCGGCGTGGTCACCGGCGTCGGCTTCCTGATCCACCTGTTCGCCTCCTGGTACATGCGCGGTGAAGCGGGCTACTCGCGCTTCTTCGCCTACACCAACCTGTTCATCGCCAGCATGCTGTTCCTGGTGCTCGGCGATAACCTGCTGTTCCTGTACTTCGGCTGGGAAGGCGTGGGCCTCTGCTCCTACCTGCTGATCGGCTTCTATTACAGCCATGTACCGAACGGCAATGCGGCGCTGAAAGCCTTCATCGTCACCCGTGTCGGCGACGTGTTCATGGCCTTCGGTCTGTTCATCCTGTTCCAGCACCTCGGCACCCTGAACATCCAGGAACTGCTGGTGCTGGCGCCGCAGCACTTCGCCAAGGGCGACCTGTGGGTGAGCCTGGCGGCCCTGGCGCTGCTCGGCGGCGCGGTCGGCAAGTCCGCCCAGTTGCCGCTGCAGACCTGGCTGGCCGACGCCATGGCCGGTCCGACCCCGGTTTCCGCACTGATCCACGCGGCGACCATGGTCACCGCGGGCGTCTACCTGATCGCCCGCTGCCACGGCATCTTCACCCTGGCGCCGAACGTGCTCGAACTGGTCGGCGCGGTCGGTGCGGTGACCCTGGTCCTGGCCGGCTTCGCCGCCCTGGTGCAGACCGACATCAAGCGTATCCTCGCCTACTCGACCATGAGCCAGATCGGCTACATGTTCCTCGCCCTCGGCGTTGGCGCCTGGGACGCGGCGATCTTCCACCTGATGACCCACGCCTTCTTCAAGGCCCTGCTGTTCCTTGCCTCCGGTGCGGTGATCGTCGCCTGCCACCACGAGCAGGACATCTTCAAGATGGGCGGCCTGTGGAAGAAGCTGCCGCTGGCCTACGCCAGCTTCATCGTCGGCGGTTCGGCCCTGGCCGCGCTGCCGCTGGTCACCGCCGGTTTCTACTCGAAGGACGAGATCCTCTGGGAAGCCTTCGCCAGCGGTCACCAGAACCTGCTGATCGCCGGTCTGGTCGGTGCCTTCCTGACCTCGATCTACACCTTCCGCCTGATCTTCATCGCCTTCCACGGCGAGGCGAAGAGCGAAGCCCACGCCGGCCACGGCATCTCCCACTGGCTGCCGCTGTCGGTGCTGATCGTGCTCTCGACCTTCGTCGGCGCGCTGATCACCCCGCCGCTGCACGGCGTGCTGCCGGAAAGCGTCGGGCATGCCGGCGGCGAAGCGCAGCACAGCCTGGAAATCGCCTCGGGCGCCATCGCCCTGGCCGGTATCCTGCTGGCCGCGCTGCTGTTCCTCGGCAAGCGTCGCTTCGTCAGCGCCGTGGCCAAGAGCGCACCGGGTCGCTTCTTCGGTACCTGGTGGTTCCATGCCTGGGGCTTCGACTGGCTGTACGACAAGCTGTTCGTGAAACCCTATCTGTTGCTCTGCCGCCTGCTCGCCCGCGATCCGATCGACCAGACCCTGGTCCTGGTTCCGCTGACCGCCCGCGGTGGACACAACCTCCTCAGCCTCACCGAGAACGGCCGCCTGCGCTGGTACGCCGCTTCCCTGGTGGGTGGCGCCGCGCTGCTGCTCGCCGCGCTGCTGCTGGCCTAATGAATTCACGGAGAGATTGAGCCCGTCATGATTTTGCCCTGGCTAATCCTGATCCCCTTTATCGGCGGCTTCCTCTGCTGGGTCGCCGAGTACACCAGCAAGACCCTGCCCCGCTGGGTCGCGCTGGGGTCCATGACCCTGACGCTGGCGCTGAGCCTTTGGCTCTGGCACACCGGCAACTACCAACTGGCGCCCGCGCCGGGCGGCGATCCGCAGTGGACCACCGAGTTCAAACTGCAATGGATCGAGCGCTTCGGCATCAGCGTGCACCTGGCGATGGACGGCCTGTCGCTGCTGATGGTCGCCCTCACCGGCCTGCTCGGCGTGCTCTCGGTGCTCTGCTCGTGGAACGAGATCCAGCGTCGCATCGGCTTCTTCCACCTGAACCTGCTGTGGATTCTGGGTGGGGTGATCGGCGTGTTCCTGGCCATCGACCTGTTCCTGTTCTTCTTCTTCTGGGAAATGATGCTGGTGCCGATGTACTTCCTCATCGCGCTCTGGGGTCATAGCTCGGACGATGGCAAGAAGACCCGCATCTACGCCGCCACCAAGTTCTTCATCTTCACCCAGGCCAGCGGCCTGATCATGCTGGTGGCGATCCTCGGCCTGGTGTTCGTGCACTACAACAGCACCGGCGTGCTGACCTTCGACTACGCCGCGCTGCTGAAGACCGAACTCTCGCCGCACGTGGAATGGATGCTGATGCTCGGCTTCTTCGCCGCCTTCGCGGTGAAGATGCCGGTGGTGCCGGTGCACTCCTGGCTGCCCGACGCCCACGCCCAGGCGCCGACCGCCGGTTCCGTCGACCTCGCCGGTATCCTGCTGAAGACCGCCGCCTACGGCCTGATCCGCTTCGCCCTGCCGCTGTTCCCGCATGCGTCGGCGGAGTTCGCCCCGATCGCCATGTGGCTCGGCCTGATCGGCATCTTCTACGGCGCCCTGCTGTCCTTCGCACAGACCGACATCAAGCGCCTGGTGGCCTACTCCAGCGTGTCGCACATGGGCTTCGTGATGATCGGCATCTACTCCGGCAGCCCGCAGGCGCTGCAAGGCGTGGTGGTGCAGATGATCGCCCACGGCCTCTCCGCCGCGGCGCTCTTCATCCTCTGCGGTCAGCTCTACGAGCGCCTGCATACCCGTGACATGCGCAAGATGGGTGGCCTGTGGTCGCGCATCCCGTACCTGCCGGCCGTGGCCCTGTTCTTCGCCACCGCGTCGCTGGGTCTGCCGGGCACCGGCAACTTCGTCGGCGAGTTCCTGATCCTGCTGGGCACCTTCAAGGTGGTGCCGACGGTGATCGTGATCGCGACCTTCGGCCTGGTGTTCGGTTCGGTCTACTCGCTGATCATGATCCACCGCGCCTACTTCGGTCCGTCGAAGTCGGATGCCCCCATCGCCGGTCTCAACGCCCGCGAGCTGAGCATGGTCCTGGGCCTGGCGGCCCTGCTGGTCATCCTCGGCATCTACCCGCAGCCGGTTCTCGATACTTCTGCCGCCACCATGCATGGCATCCAGCAGTGGTTCGATTCCGCCCTTTCCACCCTTGCCGCACGGTAGTCGCGAAATGACCTTCACGATTCAACACTTCCTCGCGCTCCTGCCGCTGCTGGTCACCAGCGCCACTCTGGTGGTGGTGATGCTGGCGGTGGCCTGGAAACGTAACCATCAACTGACCAGCAGCCTGACGGTGATCGGTCTGAACCTGGCGCTGGTGTCCATCCTCGGCGCCCTCAAGGCCACGCCGATCGCGGTCACCCCGCTGCTGCAGGTCGATAACTTCGCGCTGTTCTACTCGGCGCTGATCATCGTCGCCGCCCTCGCCTGTTCGACCCTCGCCCATGCCTACATGGAGAGCTACCCGGGCAACCGCGAAGAGCTTTACCTGCTCCTGCTGCTGTCCACCGCCGGTGGCCTGGTGCTGGTCGCGGCGCAGAACCTGGCTGGCCTGTTCATCGGCCTGGAACTGCTCTCGGTGCCGATCTACGGCATGGTCGCCTACGCCTTCTTCAACAAGCGCAGCCTGGAAGCCGGCATCAAGTACACCGTGCTGTCCGCCGCCGGTTCCGCCTTCCTGCTGTTCGGCATGGCCCTGCTCTACGCCGAAGCCGGCACCCTGAGCTTCGCCGGCATCGGCAGCCAGTTGGCCGAAGGTACCCAGCATGGCCCGCTGCTGACCATCGGCGTCGGCATGATGATCGTCGGCCTGGGCTTCAAGCTGTCGCTGGCGCCCTTCCACCTGTGGACCCCGGACGTCTACGAAGGCGCCCCGGCGCCGGTGGCGGCCTTCCTCGCCACCGCCGCCAAGGTCGCGGTCTTCGCCGTGCTCCTGCGCCTGTTCCAGATCGCTCCGGCGGCGCTGCACAGCGGCCTGCTGCACAACGCCCTGGCAGTCATCGCAGTGGCCTCGATCCTCATGGGCAACCTGCTGGCGCTGACCCAGAGCAACATCAAGCGTCTGCTCGGCTACTCCTCCATCGCCCACTTCGGCTATCTGCTGATCGCGGTGGTGGCGAGCAACGGCCTGGCCGTGGAAGCCGTCGGCGTCTACCTGACCACCTACGTCGTCACTTCCCTCGGCGCCTTCGGCGTGGTCACCCTGATGTCCACCCCCTTCAGCGGCCGCGACGCCGACGCACTGTTCAGCTACCGCGGCCTGTTCTGGCGCCGTCCGGTGCTGACCGCGGTGCTCACCGTGATGATGCTGTCCCTGGCCGGCATCCCGCTGACCGCCGGGTTCATCGGCAAGTTCTACGTGATCGCCAGCGGCGTCGAATCGCAACTCTGGTGGCTGGTCGGCGCCCTGGTCCTGGGCAGCGCCATCGGCCTGTTCTACTACCTGCGCGTCATGGTCACGCTGTTCCTGGTCGAGCCGAACATGAAGCGCCACGACGCACCGCTGAACTGGGGTCAGCGCGCCGGCGGCATCATGCTGGTGGCCATTGCCCTGCTGGCGTTCCTCCTCGGCGTCTACCCGCAGCCGCTGCTGGACCTGCTGCATCACTCCGGCCTGGCCCTGGTGGCCGCCGGCTGATCGCCGCAAAGCGCAATGAAAAACCCCGCCTCGGCGGGGTTTTTCATTTCTCGGGAGCCGTCCTACGAGGCGCCTGCGTTTCCGGTGTTTGCCTCGGCTGGCGCCGAGCGAAGCGCTGCCCATCGGCGACGCCGCGCCTCTCCCCTACCCCGCCGCGTCCTGTTCGTCCTCGCGACCGGTGAACAGATCCCAACTGGCCATGAACAGCGCCGCGATCAGCGGGCCGATGACGAAGCCATTGAGGCCGAACAGCGACATGCCGCCGAGGGTGGAGATGAGCACCACATAGTCGGGCATCTTAGTGTCCTTGCCGACCAGGATCGGACGCAGGATGTTGTCCACCAGGCCGATCACCAGCACGCAGAAGAGGATCAGCACCACGCCCTGCCAGATCGCCCCGGTGACCAGGAAGTAGACCGCCACCGGCGCCCACACCAGGCCCGCGCCGATGGCCGGCAGCAGCGACAGGAAGGCCATCAGGGTGCCCCACAGCAACGAGCCCTGGATACCGAGGAACCAGAAGATCAGCCCACCCAGCACGCCCTGGCTGGCGGCCACGGCGATGTTGCCCTTCACCGTGGCGCGCACCACGGTGGTGAACTTGCTGAACAGATGCTGCTTGTGCTCATGGCTCAACGGCACCGCCTGCTTGATCCGCCGCCCCAGAGTGCGGCCATCGCGCAGGAGGAAGAACAGCAGGTAAAGCATGATGCCGAAGCTGATGACGAAGTCGAAGGTGTTCTGGCCGATGCTGAAGGCCTTGGTGGCGAGGAACTGACTGGCCTGCATGGCGCCGTTGGACAGCTTCTCCTGCAGGCTCGACATGTCGGCCAGGTCGAAGCGCTGTAACCACGGCTGCACCCAGGCCGGCAAGGCAGCAACGATCTGCTGGAAGTAGGCGGCGAAATTCAACTGGCCGGTCTTCAGGCGCTGGTAGAGGCTGGCGCCCTCCTGAACCAGCGAGCCGGCGATGAAGATCATCGGCAGTATCACGATCAGGACGCAGGCACTCAGGGTGATCAAGGCGGCCAGATTCTTGCGGTCCCCCAACCGGGCCTGCAGGCGGCGATGCACCGGAGAGAACAGAATCGCCAGGATGGTGCCCCAGAACACCGCGCCGTAGAACGGCAACAGCAGCCAGACAAAGGCGACGCTGACCGCGGCCAGCAATAGCAGGAACGTCCGATATTCCAATTTCGAGTCGAGCATGTGTTATCCCATGTGCCGGAAAAAAGCCTGCCCATTAGTCAGCAGATACCGGGTGAAGTGCAACAGGCGGAGGGCCTGTACGCCCGCTCGGCGCCGGTCGACGCCACGGAAAAAGCACCACCGCCAGCGGGCGCCCGAGCGAAAGGTCCGGAAAATGTTGGAGGGCCGCCAAGCGCTCTGGCATGCACTTTGCCGTCATATTCCGCTGCCCCGGCCTGGCAGGCCGGGGGAAAAATCGCATGGACGAGCGAATCGCCGTCAAGTAAAACGAACAGCCGTCGACAAATATCGAACACCCTAACGCTCCCACCAGAAGGACGCCCCGAATGTCACTCCGCCGTCTCTCCATCCAATGGAAGATCACCCTGTTGGCAGGTCTCTGCCTGCTCGGCGTGGTTTCCCTGCTGGCCGGCCTTTCCGTCTACCGCATGCAGCACAGCACCGCGCTGGTGAAAGAGTCCAGCGCGAAGATGCTCGATGACGCGGCCCAGGCGCGCCTGCGCGCCCGTGGTGAGATTCAGGCGATGCGCATCCAGCGCTATTTCATGGATGCCTTCCACTATGCCCGGGGTTTCGCCCGCCAGACCCTGGCGCTGCGCCAACAGGCGCAGCAGCGGGCGCTCGATCCGCATGGATTGCGCGAAGACCTGACCCGCCAGGTGCGCGAAGCGGTGGCGGCCAACCCGGAGCTGCTCGGCCTCTACGTCACCTTCGAGCCCGACGCGCTGGACGGCAAGGATGCGCTCTTCGCCGGTCAGGGCGACATCGGCAGCAACGACAAGGGCCGCTTCTCCATCTATTGGTCGCAGGCCACGCCGGGCAAGCTGGAAGCCGAACCGCTCAGCGAATCGCAACTGCTCGACACCCGCCCCGGCCCCAGCGGCAATGCCTACAACGCCTGGTACACCTGCCCGAAGAACAGCGGCAGCCCCTGTGTCCTGGAGCCCTATTTCGATGAAGTCGGCGGTCGCAAGATGCTCATGACCAGCATCGCCCTGCCGCTGCTGGTCGACGGCCGCATCGTTGGCGTGATGGGCGTCGATATCGATCTCAGCCGTCTGCAGGAAATCAGCGAGCAAGGCAGCCGCGAGCTTTACCACGGCCAGAGCCGCCTCGCCATCATCAGTCCCTCCGGCCTGTTGGCCGGATACAGCGCCGACAGCGGCAAGTTGAGCAAGAAAGTCGACGAAGCCTTCCCCGGCAGCGGCGACGAACTGACGCAAATCCTCGCCGGCAATCGAGCGCAGACACTGCGCCACGAGGACCAGTTGCGTGCCATCGAACCACTGCTGCCGATCCCCAACGCCAAGCCCTGGGGCGTACTCGTCGAAGTGCCGCTGCAAGCCCTGCAAGGGCCGGCCCTGGCGCTGCAACAGGAACTCGACAGCCAACGCACCCAAGGCACCCTGACCGAACTGGGCCTGGGCCTGCTCGCCGCTCTGCTCGGCCTGCTGCTGGTCTGGCTGACCGCGCGTGGCGTGAGCCGGCCGATCCTCGGCGTCGCCGGCATGCTGCGCGACATCGCCAGCGGCGAAGGCGACCTGACCCGCCGCCTGCAGTACCAGGGCCAGGACGAACTGGGCCAACTGGCCGGCTGGTTCAACCGCTTCCTCGACAAGCTGCAGCCGATCATCCGCGACGTCAAAGCCTCGGTACAGGACGCCCGCGCCACCGCCGACCAGTCCGCCGCGCTGTCGACCCAGACCAGCGCCGGCATGCAGCAGCAGTTCCGCGAGATCGACCAGGTCGCCACCGCCTCCCAGGAAATGAGCGCCACCGCCCATGACGTGGCCAACAGCGCGGCCATGGCCGCCGATGCCGCGCGCGGCGCCGACGGCGCCACCCGTGACGGCCTCGGGGTGATCGAGCAGACCACGCGGAGGATCGACAACCTGGCCAGCGAGATGAACCGCGCCATGACCCAGGTCGAGGGCCTGGCGGCGAGCAGCGAGCAGATCGGTTCGGTGCTCGAAGTGATCCGCGCCATCGCCGAGCAGACCAACCTGCTGGCGCTCAACGCGGCCATCGAAGCGGCCCGCGCCGGCGAGGCCGGGCGGGGTTTCGCGGTGGTCGCCGACGAAGTCCGCAACCTGGCCAAGCGCACCCAGGACTCGGTGGAGGAAATCCGCCAGGTCATCGAAGGCCTGCAACAGGGCACGCGCGACGTGGTCGGCGCCATGCACAGCAGCCACCAGCAGGCCCAGGGCAGCGTCAGCCAGGTCGAACAGGCGGTGGCCGCGCTGCAGCGGATCGGCGAGGCGGTGGGGGTGATCAACGACATGAACCTGCAGATCGCCAGCGCCGCCGAGGAACAGAGCGCGGTGGCCGAAGAGATCAACCGCAACGTGGCGGGCATCCGCGACGTCACCGAATCGCTCTCCGGCCAGGCCCAGGAATCGGCGCAGATCAGCCAGTCGCTGAACGAACTGGCCAACCACCAGCAACAGCTGATGGGCGGCTTCCGCGTGTAACGCGCCGGCGCCCATCGCCCGCCGGCACCGCATGGGTTTCGTGGCTCAACCCATCCTACGGGTGCGACGGCGAGGGCGGTCTTCCATCACTGGCTTTCATGACTACTATCGATCCCGGTGCGTGGCGAGGTGCGGGGGAGGTGGTTAGAGTCGCGTTCAAAGTTCTGTCCGCCGCTCTAATCCGCGGTGCGACTCTGATCGGAGCGCCCATGAAGTCCCTGTCCGAAACCGCGTTTTCCATGCTCGACCTGGTCCCCGTGCGGGACCAGGGTACGGTCGCCGAAGCCCTGAACAATGCCGTCGAGGTCGCCCGCCATGTCGAGCACCTCGGCTTCACCCGCTACTGGCTGGCCGAGCACCACAACATGGATGGCATCGCCAGCTCGGCGACCGCCGTGCTGATCGGCCATATCGCCGGCAAGACCGCGCGCATCCGCGTCGGCTCCGGCGGGGTGATGCTGCCCAACCACCCGCCGCTGGTGGTGGCCGAGCAGTTCGGCACCCTGGCCACCCTCTATCCGGGACGCATCGACCTGGGCTTGGGCCGGGCGCCGGGCGCCGACCACGAGACCATGCGCGCTTTGCGCCGCGACCTGCTGGGCGACGGCAACGACTTCCCCGAGCAACTCGCCGAACTGGAAATGCTGCTTGGCCCGCGGCGTCCGCAGCAGACCCTGCTGGCGGTGCCGGGGGAGGGCACGCGGGTGCCGCTCTGGCTGCTCGGCTCCAGCCTGTTCAGCGCCCGCCTGGCGGCGGAGAAGGGCCTGCCCTATGCCTTCGCCTCGCATTTCGCGCCGCGCTACCTGCACGATGCCTTGCGCATCTACCGGCAGAACTTCCGTCCCTCGGCGGTTCTCGACAAGCCCTACGCCATGATCGGCGTGCCGCTGATCGCCGCGCCCACCGACGAGGAGGCCGACTACCTGGCCACGTCCGCCTTCCAGCGCGTGCTGGCGTTGATCCGCGGGCAGAGCCTCAAGCAGAAACCGCCGGTGCAACGCATGACCGGCCTGTGGCTGCCCCATGAGCAGGAAGCCGTCGGCAACTTCTTCGGCCTGGCGGTGATCGGCGGCCCGGAGAAGGTCCGCAGCCGCCTGGAGCTGCTGCTCGAACAGACCGGCGCCGACGAGCTGATTTTCACCAGCGATATCTACGACCACAACCTGCGCCTGCGCTCGCTGGAAATCGTCGCCGGCCTGCGCTGAGCGCGGCTGACGGATCACGCCGGGGCGTCATGCACGGGCGGGGCGATGGGTATCGCTGCGCTCGACGCCGTCCCACGTTGTATCGCTGTCCAATCCGCTCAGGCAGATTGGCGCCTTTCGACATTGCCGCCCTGACCGGCCGGCGCGAACATCCTGGGTACTCCCGACAAGAACAAACCCAGGAGTCTCGCGATGCGCCAATACGCTGCCGCCGCGGCCGAGTTCGATTACGCGGCCACGGCTCGTTCTACGCTTTCGGGCACCCTCGATGCCCTCAATGCCTGTGTCGAATGCTGTGACCGCCACGCCCAGCCGGGGCGCATGGCGCTGTACTGGGAAGGGCGCAACGGCGAACGCGCCGAGTACAGTTTCGCCCAGCTCAAGGCGCTTTCCGGGCGCTTCGCCAACCTGTTGCACAGCCTTGGCGTGCGCCCTGGCGACCGCGTCTCCGGCCTGCTGCCGCGCACTCCCGAACTGCTCATCACCATCCTTGGCACCTGGCGCCTGGGCGCGGTCTACCAGCCGCTGTTCACCGCGTTCGGGCCGAAAGCCATCGAACACCGCCTGGGCATCGCCGGCAGCCGGGTGCTGGTCACCGACAGCGGCAACCGCGCCAAGCTCGACGAAGTACCCAATGCGCCGCGGCTGATCACCGTCGGCGCCGGCCAGGACCGGCGCGCTGGCGACGAGGATTTCTGGGCCGCGCTGCAAGGCCAGGACGAGGCGTTCGAGCCGGTCATGCGCCGCGGCGACGATCCCTTCCTGCTGATGTTCACCTCCGGCACCACCGGCCTGGCCAAGCCGCTGGCGGTGCCGCTCAAGGCGATCCTGGCGTTCGCCGGTTACCTGCGCGATGCCGTCGACCTGCGCCCCGATGACCGCTTCTGGAACCTCGCCGATCCGGGCTGGGCCTATGGCCTGTATTACGCAGTGACCGGCCCGCTGGCCCTGGGCCACGCCACCACCTTCTATGAAGGCGCCTTCACGGTGGAAAGCACCTGCCGGATCATCCGCCAGTTCGGCATCACCAACCTGGCCGGTTCGCCGACCGCCTACCGCATGCTGATCGCCGCCGGCGAGGCGCTGGCGCACGAGCTGAAGGGCTGCCTGCGCGCGGTGAGCAGCGCCGGCGAGGCGCTGACCCCGGAGGTGATCCGCTGGTTCGCCGAGCACCTGCAGGTGACCATCCACGACCACTACGGGCAGACCGAACTGGGCATGGTCCTGGCCAACCACCACGGCCTGGCGCACCCGGTGCACCTGGGCGCCGCCGGCTACGCCATCCCCGGCCACCGCGTGGTGGTGCTGGGCGAGCAGGGCGAGGAGCTGCCGCCGGGGCAGCCGGGCATCCTTGCCATGGACCGCCGGCGCTCACCGCTGATGTGGTTCGCCGGCTACCAGGGCATGGAGACCAAGGCCTTCGTCGGTGACTACTATCTGAGTGGCGACACCGTGGAGCTGAACCCCGACGGCAGCATCAGCTTCGTCGGCCGCTCGGACGACCTGATCACCACCTCCGGCTACCGCGTCGGCCCCTTCGACGTGGAGAGTGCGCTGATCGAGCACCCGGCGGTGATGGAAGCGGCGGTGATCGGCAAGCCGGACCCGGAGCGCACCGAGCTGGTCAAGGCCTTCGTCGTGCTCTGCCCGGGCTACGGTGCCAGTCCGGCGTTGGCCGAGGAACTGCAGCAGTACGTGCGCAAGCGCCTGTCGGCGCACAGCTACCCGCGCGAGGTGGAGTTCCTCGCGGAACTGCCGAAGACCCCCAGCGGCAAGATCCAGCGCTTCCTCCTGCGCAACCAGGAGATCGCCAAGCAACGCGAGGCGGCCGAACGCGCGGCCGCCCACTGAACCCAGCGGAGAGATTCCATGCAGATCGACAACAAGGTCTTCCTTATCACCGGCGGCGGTTCCGGGCTCGGCGCGGCCACCGCGAAGATGCTGGTGGATGCCGGCGCCAAGGTGCTGCTGGCTGACGTCAATGCCGAGGCCGGTGCTGCCCGTGTCGCCGAACTGGGTGCGGACAAGGCGCGCTTCGTGCGCACCGACGTGACCAGCGAAGCCGACGGCCGCGCCGCCGTGGACGCCGCCCTGGAGAGTTTCGGCGCGCTGCATGGCCTGGCCAATTGCGCCGGCGTGGCGCCCGCCGAGAAGATCCTCGGGCGCAACGGCGTGCATGGCCTGGAGAGCTTCGCGCGGACGGTCAATATCAACCTGATCGGCAGCTTCAACATGCTGCGCCTGGCCGCCGAGGCCATGGCGCGGAACACCCCGGACGCCGGCGGCGAGCGCGGGGTGATCATCAACACCGCGTCGGTGGCGGCCTTCGACGGGCAGATCGGCCAGGCCGCCTACGCCGCCTCGAAGAGTGCGGTGGTCGGCATGACCCTGCCGATCGCCCGCGAGCTGGCGCGCCAGGGCATCCGCGTGATGACCATCGCCCCCGGCATCTTCGAGACGCCGATGATGGCCGGCATGCCCCAGGAGGTGCGCGACTCGCTCGGCGCCAGCGTGCCTTTCCCGCCGCGCCTGGGGCGCCCCGACGAATACGCCGCGCTGGCCCGCCACATCATCGAAAACAGCATGCTCAACGGCGAAGTGATCCGCCTCGACGGCGCCATCCGCATGGCCGCCAAGTGAAGGGAGAGAAACCATGAACGATCCCATCGTCATCGTCAGTGCCGCCCGCACCCCCATGGGCGGCTTCCTCGGCGACTTCAAGGACACCAGCGCCGCCAGCCTCGGCGCCGCCGCCGTGCGCGCCGCGGTCGAGCGCGCACGACTGAATCCCTATGCGCTGGACGACGCGGTGCTCGGCTGCGTGCTCTCCGCCGGCCAGGGCCAGGCACCGGCGCGCCAGGCGGTGCTCGGCGCCGGCCTCGATCGCGGCACCCCCTGCACCACGCTGAACAAGATGTGCGGCTCGGGCATGAAGGCGCTGATGCAGGTGCATGACGCCCTGCTCGCCGGCAGCGCCAGTGTGGCCCTGGCCGGTGGCATGGAAAGCATGTCCAACGCCCCCTACCTGCTGGAGCGCGCGCGCAGCGGCTACCGCATGGGCCACGGGCGGGTGCTCGACCACATGTTCCTCGACGGCCTCGAAGACGCCTACGACAAGGGCCGGTTGATGGGCACCTTCGCCGAGGATTGCGCCGAGGCCTACGGTTTCACCCGGCAGCAGCAGGACGACTTCGCCATCGCTTCGCTGAGCCGCGCACAGAAGGCCATGGCCGAGGGCCGCTTCGCCGCCGAGGTCGTCCCGGTGACGGTCAAGGCTGGCAAGGAAACCCGCGAGGTGAGCCAGGACGAACAGCCGCCGAAGGCGCGCCTGGACAAGATTTCGACGTTGAAGCCGGCGTTCCGCGAAGGCGGCACCGTCACTGCGGCGAATTCCAGCTCGATCTCCGACGGCGCCGCCGCGCTGGTGCTGATGCGCCTGTCCGAAGCCGAACGGCGCGGCCTCACGCCGCTGGCGGCGATCCGTGGGCATGCCTCTTATGCCGATGCGCCGAACCTGTTCCCCACCGCGCCGGTGGGCGCCATCCAGCGCCTGCTGCAACGCAGCGGCTGGAGCCTGGGCGAGGTGGACATGTTCGAGATCAACGAAGCCTTCGCCGTGGTCGCCATGGCGGCCATGCACGACCTGGCGATTCCCCATGAACGGCTCAACGTGCACGGCGGCGCCTGCGCCCTCGGCCACCCGATCGGCGCCTCCGGCGCGCGCATCGTCGTGACCCTGCTCTCCGCGCTGCAGCAGTACGGCCTGCAACGCGGCGTCGCCGCCGTCTGCATCGGCGGCGGCGAGGCCACCGCCATCGCCGTCGAACGCCTGAGCTGAGGAGCCCCGCCATGATCCCGCGTGAAGAAGAAATCCAGATCCGCGACGTCGCCCGGCAGTTCGCCCAGGAGCGTCTGAAACCCTTCGCCGCCGAATGGGACCGCGAGCACCGCTTCCCCGCCGGCGCGCTGAAGGAGATGGCCGACCTCGGCTTCCTCGGTATGCTGGTGGCGGAGGAGTGGGGCGGCGCGCAGACCGGCCACCTGGCCTACGCCATGGCCCTGGAGGAAATCGCCGCCGGTGACGGCGCCTGTTCGACCATCATGAGCGTGCACAACTCGGTGGGCTGCATGCCCATCGCCAAGTTCGGCACGCAGGAGCAGAAGCGCCAGTTCCTGGTGCCGCTGGCGCGTGGCGAGATGATCGGCGCCTTCGCCCTCACCGAACCGCAGGCCGGCTCCGACGCCAGCTTCCTGAGGACCCGCGCGCGTCGCGACGGCGAGCATTACGTGCTGAACGGCAGCAAGCAGTTCATCACCTCCGGCAGCCATGCCGGCGTGGTGATCGTCTTCGCGGTGACCGATCCGGCGGCCGGCAAGAACGGCATCAGTGCCTTCATCGTGCCGACCGACAACCCCGGCTACCGCGTGGTGCGGGTCGAGGACAAGCTCGGCCAGCACGCCTCGGACACCTGCCAGATCGCCTTCGACGAACTGCGCATCCCGGCCAGCTATCGCCTCGGCGAAGAAGGCCAGGGCTACCGCATCGCCCTGGCCAACCTGGAGGGCGGCCGCATTGGCATCGCCGCGCAGGCGGTGGGCATGGCCCGCGCCGCCTTCGAGTACGCCCGCGACTACGCCCACGAGCGCGAGACTTTCGGCAAGCCGATCATCCAGCACCAGGCGGTAGCCTTCCGCTTGAGCGACATGGCCACCGAAATCGCCGTGGCGCGGCAGATGGTCCATCACGCCGCCAGCCTGCGCGAAGCCGGCCTGCCGTGCCTGACCGAAGCCTCCATGGCCAAGCTGTTCGCCTCGGAAATGGCGGAGCGGGTGTGCTCGGCGGCGATCCAGACCCTCGGCGGCTACGGCTACCTGCAGGACTACCCGGTCGAGCGCATCTACCGCGACGTGCGCGTGTGCCAGATCTACGAAGGCACCAGCGACGTGCAGCGCCTGGTGATCGCGCGCAGCCTGTAGCGGGGTGATGCGCCCGGCGAGGCGCTGGCCGGGCAAGGGTTCGCGGGCAGGGCCCGTTCCCGTGTTGGACAGGCACTTCGCGGGGACGGGCCGTGCCGGCGGCTTCAGGCCGGCTGCTGTGCTTCCCGCGCCTCGCGCGCCATCACTTGCTGGCAGAGTTCGATGATCTGCTCGCGCATCCAGCGGTTGGCCGGGTCCTGGTCGGTGCTTTCGTGCCAGTACAGGTGGGTCTCCAGCTTGGGCACGTCGTTCACCGGCAGTTCGACGAAATGTAGGTTGTGATGGCGGGCGAAGCGTTCCGGCACCGTCACCACCATGTCGGTCTGCTGCACCACGTTGGACGCCATCAGGTAGTGCTGCGAACGCAGGGCGATCTTCCGTTGCAGGCCCATCTTGCCCAGCGACAGGTCGATGTAGCCGAGGCCACTGCGGCGGCTGGAAATCTGGATATGCGTCAGCGACAGGTATTCGTCCAGGTTCAGCTTGGCCTTGGCCAGCGGGTGGCCGTGGCGCATGGCGCAGACGTAGCGGTCTTCCATCAGCTTGACGTGGCGCACCTGCGGGTCGGTGTTCAGCGGCGCGTCCACGGCGAAGTCCAGGCGCCCGGCGGCGAGTTCCTTGGTGGTTTCGCGGCGCTTGGCGAGGAAGCTCTCGATGTGCACGTTGGGCGCCTGGCGGCGCAGGCGCTGGAACAGCGGCGGGAGGATCACCGCCTCGGTGAGGTCGGTCATGCTGATGCGATAGGTCTTGTTCGCTTGCAGCGGGGTGAAGGTGCGGCTTTCCTGCACCGAGATGCGCAGCAACTGCAGGGCGTTGCGCACCGGACCGATGATGTTCTGCGCCATGGGCGTCGGCACCATGCCCTGGGCGGTGCGCACGAACAGCGGGTCGTTGAAGGTTTCGCGCAGGCGGGCGAGGGCGTTGGACACCGCGGGCTGGGTGATACCGACGATCTGCCCGGCGCGGGTCAGGTTGGCTTCGGTGTAGATGGCATCGAAGACGATGAACAGATTGAGGTCGACCTTGCTCAGGTTCATCCCGGGGCTCCGCTTGTCATTGTTGTAGGCCGATCATACGCCGCCGGTGACTATCCACCATATGGCTTATGAATGTTCATTGATACGGATAATAGGCTAGGTAAATCCTGGTGCCTGTTCTAGCATCTTCCCCACCACAAGACAAACCCCTGCCAGAAGGTAGCCCCCATGGATTTCGCTTATTCCGCCAAGGTCCAGGAGTTGCGTGAGCGCCTCACCGCGTTCATGGAAGCCTACGTCTATCCCGCCGAGAGCGTTTTCGAGCAACAGGTAGCCGAAGGCGACCGTTGGCAACCGACGCCGATCATGGAAGAACTCAAGGCCCGCGCCCAGGCCGAGGGCCTGTGGAACCTGTTCCTGCCGGAGTCCGAGTACGGCGCCGGCTTGACCAACATGGAGTACGCCCCGCTGGCGGAAATCATGGGTCGTTCGCTGATCGGTTCCGAGCCGTTCAACTGCTCGGCGCCGGACACCGGCAACATGGAAACCATCGTCCGCTACGGCAGCGAAGAGCAGAAGCGCACCTGGCTGGAGCCGCTGCTGCGTGGTGAAATCCGCTCGGCCTTCGCCATGACCGAGCCGGGCGTTGCCTCCTCCGACGCCACCAACATGCAGGCCAACGCCGTGCGCGAAGGTGACGAGTGGGTGATCAACGGCCGCAAATGGTGGACCTCCGGCGCCTGCGACCCGCGCTGCAAGATCATGATCTTCATGGGCCTGACCAACCCCGACGCGCCGCGCCACCAGCAGCACTCGATGATCCTGGTGCCCACCGACACCCCCGGGGTGAATATCCTCCGCCCGCTGCCGGTGTTCGGCTACGACGACGCCCCGCACGGTCACGCCGAAGTGCTCTTCGAGAATGTCCGGGTGCCCTACAGCAACGTCCTGCTCGGTGAAGGCCGTGGCTTCGAGATCGCCCAGGGGCGCCTCGGCCCGGGCCGCATCCACCACTGCATGCGTTCCATCGGCATGGCCGAACGCGCCCTCGAACTGATGTGCAAGCGCGCCGTCGCGCGTACCGCCTTCGGCAAGCCGCTGGCGCGCCTGGGCGGCAACATCGACCACATCGCCGACTCGCGTATCGAGATCAACCAGGCCCGCCTGCTGACCCTGAATGCCGCCTACATGATGGACACCGTGGGCAACAAGATCGCCCAGAGCGAGATCGCCCAGATCAAGGTGGTGGCGCCCAACGTCGCCCTGCGGGTGATCGACCGCGCCATCCAGATCCACGGCGGCGCCGGCGTCTCCAACGACTTCCCGCTGGCCTACTGGTACGCCATGCAGCGCACCCTGCGCCTGGCCGACGGCCCGGACGAAGTGCACCGCGCGGCGATCGGCAAGTTCGAGATCGGCAAGTACGTGCCCAGAGACATGCTCCGCGGCAGCCGCTGATCGGCGCCAGGGAAAAGAAAAAGGCCCGCATCGGCGGGCCTTTTTCATGGACGGGCGATCCGTCGCCGGTTCAGCAACCGTCGCCCTGCTGCTTCAGCCACTGGCGGCGCACATGCAACTGGGCGGCGAAGGCGCGCGCCCGGCACTCCTCGGCGAAGCGCAGGCCGCGATGGCCGAGGCGCACCTGCCAGAGGCGCTGGCCAAGGTGCTCAACGGCTTCGATCCTGACTTCCTGGTTGTGCATGCAGTGTCTCCCGACTGACGATTTCCAGCGGCTCGGCGGCGGCCTCGCGGCGTGTCTTCAGCAGCGATAGCAATATGCCGCCGGCGAGCAGGCCGAAGGTTACTCCAAGGGACAGGCCGGCGGGAATCTTGCCGATGAATCCGTGCAGGAAAATCTTCGCGCCGATGAACACCAGGACCAGCGCCAGGGCGTACTTCAGGTAGACGAAGCGGTGGATCATCGCCGCCAGCGAGAAGTACAGGGCGCGCAGGCCGAGAATGGCGAAGATGTTCGAGGTGTAGACGATGAACGGGTCCTGGGTGATGGCGAAGATCGCCGGCACGCTGTCCACGGCGAACACCACGTCGGCCAGTTCGATCAGGATCAGCGCCAGGAACAACGGGGTGGCGTAGCGCAGCGGCTTGCCCGAGGCATCCGCCAGGCGCACGAAGAAGTGGTGTTGGTGGATTTGCGGCGTGACCCGGATGTGCCGGCGCAGGAAGCGCAGCACCGGGTTGTTGGCCAGGTCCGGCTCTTCTTCGTGGCGGGCGAAGAGCATCTTCACGCCGCTGAACAGCAGGAAGGCGCCGAACAGGTACATCACCCACTCGAACTCGCGCACCAGGGCGGCGCCCAGGCCGATCATCAGGGCGCGCATGACGATGGCGCCGAGGATGCCCCAGAACAGCACCTGGTGCTGGTAGCGGCGGGGGATACCGAAGAAGCCGAAGATCATCGCCATGACGAACACGTTGTCCATCGACAGCGATTGTTCGACCAGGAAGCCGGTGTAGTACTCGACCGCGTGGGTGGCGCCGAACTCGTACCAGACGAAGCCGCCGAAGGCCAGGCCGCAGGCGAAGTAGCCGGCGGACAGGAACAGGCTCTCGCGCACGCCGATTTCGTGGTGGTCGCGTTGCAGCACACCGAGGTCGAGGACTAGCAGGACGATGACGATGGCCAGGAACAGCAGCCAGAACCAGACGGCGGTGCCGAGGAAGGGAGCGTTGAGAAAATCCAATAGGGGTGCCATGGGGGCCCTCTCTTGCTGTCGTTGTCGAAAGTGACTCCGACATGGCGGTCTTGCAGACCGTCAGAGGGGCCCGGCGTCACGGCGGGAAAAATAACAGAGCCCGGCGTTGCGGCAAGCGGTGGAAGGTAACAAGTTCCTACAGGCTCTCGATCCGCCTGCGCCTCAGTCTACGCGAAGGCTGGCAGCGAACCCTGCGCGAGGTCAGTACACCCAGACCTCTACCCGACGGTTCTTCACCCGGCCGTCGTCGTCACTGTTGGCGGCGACCGGCAGCGCCGCGCCCATGCCTTCGATGGCATGGAAGACCACGCCTTCCTTGGCCAGCTCGCGGCGCACCGCCATGGCCCGCAGCTTCGACAGCAGCTCGGCGCGCGCCGGGTCCTGCTTGGCGTCGCCGAAGCCGACCAGCACGGCCTTGTCGTTCATCTTGCCGTAGCGTTGCAGGTAGGCGACCAGGCGCTCGACGTCGCGCTGGGCCTTGTTGTCCAGGGTGGCGCTGCCTTCGCGGAAGCGGAAATTCACCGACAGGCGCTGGGCATCGCGGGCCAGCGCCTGGTAGCCCTCCGGCATGCCGGCCTTGGGCGGCATGCGCACCGCCTGCACGCGCTGGCCGACGAAGCCGGCGGTGCTCACCAGCGCCTGGCCGCGCTCGCCCTGGGCGAATTGCAGCAGGGCCTGGGCCCAGCGGTTGGGTTCGTTGGGTTTGACGTACAGGTACAGCCGCCGCGACAACGGATAGTCCTCGGTGGCGATGCTCGTCGGCGAGGGCGCCATGGCCTGCGACTCGCCATCGGCGATGGCCAGGGCCTTGGCCTTGAGCACCGAGGCGAGGCCGACGAAGCCGATGCCCTGCGGGTCGGCGGCGACCTGGGCGGACAACTGGTCGCTCGATTCGAAGCGCTGCGCGCCAGCGGCCAGGGCCTTGGCGTGGCTGGCCAGGACCAGTTCCTTGAAGGTGTCGAAGGTGCCGGAATTGTCGTCGCGGGCGTACAGGTGGATGGCGCCGCCGCCCCCGCCGAGTTCTTCCCAGGTCTTGATCTCGCCGGAGAACACCCGCGCCAGTTGCTCGGTGTTCAGTTGTTGTAGCGGGTTGGCCGGGTTGACCACGATCGCCAGGCCATCGATGCCGAGCACCTGTTCGGCCTTGGCGCTGCGCAGGTTGCCCGCGGCGGACAGCGCCGAGGCTTCGGCATCCTTGATCGGTCGCGAGGCGGCGGCGATTTCCGCGCTGCCGTCCTTGAGCGCGGCGAAGCCGGTGCTGGAGCCGTGGGCGGCGACCTCGATCAGCGCTTCATGGCCGGCGGCGTCGCGGCCGTGGATGCGCTGCTCGTTGTCCGCCTTGCCGGCTTCGCTGCCGATATCCGTGTAGCCCTGCTCCAGCAGCAGCCCCTTGACCAGCTCCGGGAGCAGGTGCGCGCCGATGGTGTTGGAGCCCTGGATGCGCAATACCGGCTCGCCGTTCTGCGATGCGGGCAGGGCGGCGAAGGCGTGCCAGGGCAGGGCATAGCAGACGAAACCGATGATCAGCCAGGTCAGGGTGATGGGCCAGGCGTCGGCGTTGCGGCGAGGCGAGGGGTGCGGCATGGGGCGGGTGTCCGTGGTGGGTTTGCGCGAGGCCGGCAGATTAAGACACAAAGGTTTCAGCCCTGTGACGGGTTGCCGGCGAGCGCTCTAGGGCGCCGTGCAGCGCTGTCCGCCTGGTCTATAGTCATGCTCAGGAGCCGCTGTCAGCCAGCCGTGGCCGGCGCGCCGAGTCCGTTCCGGGATCGCGCGGCAGCGGGCCCTTGCCGGGAGTGCTATGGATCTGTCGCGCCGACTTGTCGTGTTTTGCTGTCTGTTACTTTGCTGGCCGCTGCTCGTCGCGGCGGCGCCCCCCCTGCTTCTGGCGGGCCACAGCGCGCCCATCGGCGACGCCTGGATGAGCCCCGCCGAGCGTGCCTGGCTGGCCCAGCATGGTCCGCTGCGCGTCGCTGTCATCGAGACCGACCGCCCGCCGCTGGAGATGCTCAGCGGCGGACGCTATGAAGGCGTCAGCGCCGACTACCTCGGGCTGCTCTTCGGCGACACGCCGCGCGTGCTCGCCTACCCATCGCGGCAGGCGGCGTTGCAGGCCCTGCAACGCGGCGAAGTGGACCTGCTCGGCGCCGGCAGCGATTTCGAGGCGGGCGCCAACGGCCTGCTGCGCAGCCGTGCCTACCTGCCCGTGCAGCCGGTGCTGGTCAGCGCGCAGGCGCGTCCCTTCGATGCGGCGCGGGCGGACACCACCCTGGCCCTGGTCGCCGATTACCTGGCGCTGGCCAAGGTCCGCGCGGCCTACCCGAACAGCCGCGTGCTGCTGTTCGCCTCGCCGCTGCGGGCACTGGAGGCGCTCAGCCTGGGCAATGTCGACGGGATGATCGGCGATGCCCTGTCAGTGCATTACCTGATCAACATGAACTACCTGTTCGATCTGCGCATCGACAACTTCGCGCCCCTGGACAGCGACGGCTTCAGTTTCCTCCTGGCGCAGGGCAACGAGACCCTGCGCGACCTGCTCGACCACGGCCTGGCGCGCGTCGGTGCGCAGCGCGACGAGGAAATCCTCCGCCGCTGGAGCGCCGGCGAGCGTTTTCGCCTGGTGCAGCGGCGCCTGGTGTTGAGCCCGCGGGAGAACCGCTGGCTGGCCGCGAACCCGAAGATTCCGGTGGTGGTCACCCGCTATACCGGCTCGCTGGTGCAGGTCGACGACGACGGCAAGATCAGCGGTATCGCCCGTGATTACCTGGACCTGCTGGGCCAGCGCGCCGGTCTGCAGTTCAGCTACGCGGCGGTCGACAGCGCCGACGCGCTGGATCGCGAGATGCGCGCCGGGCGAGCCCTGGCGACGCCGGTGGTGCCGCCCGGCGACTGGGAACTGACGGTCCTCGCGCCCTACCTGCGCGGCACCGTGATCCTGGCCACCGCCGAGGGTGACCAGCGCATCCACGATCTCCAGGATCTCGCCGGCAAGCGCCTGGCCAGCGCCGCCGGGCGTTACTTCAACCAGATGCTGCACGAGCGCTACCCGGACATCCAATTGCTCGAAATGCCCAACCAGTTGGAGTCGCTGCACAGCGTCGAGGAAGGCCGCAGCGATGCCTCCATCAGCAGCCTGTTCAGCGCCCGCGCGCTGATCGCCAGCCATTTCAAGGGACGCCTGAAGGTCGCCGGTATCCTCGAAGAGCTGAGCACGCCCTACAGCATCGGTGTGCTCAGGGACCAGCCGGAGCTGGCCTCGATTCTGGAAAAGGCGCAACTGTCGGTGGACCCGGAAGAGATCGCCGCGCTGGTGCGGCGCTGGGAGCCACGCCAGGCGGACAACGGCGGCAGTTTCTGGGCCGAACACCGCGAGAGCATCCTGGCCTTCGGCGGCATCGGCGCGCTGCTGGTGCTGCTGTCGCTGGTCTGGGGCTTCTACCTGAACCGCCAGGTCCTGCGCACGCGGCGCGCCGAGCAGCGCCTGAGCAGCCAGTTGGTCTTGCTCGACAGCCTGATCCAGGCGATTCCCAATCCGGTCTACCTGCTCGATCGCGACGGCCGCCTGCGCCTGTGCAACCAGGCGCTGCTCGACCTGTTCGACAGCCGCCTGGAAGACTGCCGTGGCAAGAGCATTCCCGAACTCGGCTGGTTCCCGGAGGCGGAGGCGCGGCGCCTGGCCGAGCTGCACGGGCAGCAGGTCGCGACCGGCAACATGCCGCCGGCCGGTGACTATGTGCTGCGCCTGCCTGGCCGCGATCTCTACGTCTATCACTGGGCGGTGGCGCAGCGTGACGCCGACGGCGAGATTCAGGGGGTGATCGGCGGCTGGGTCGATCTCACCGAGCGCCAGCAACTGATGCAGCAACTGGAGCGCGAGCGGCAGCGCGCCGACGCCGCCAGCGCGGCGAAGAGCCAGTTCCTTTCGACCATGAGCCACGAGATCCGCACGCCGATGAACGCCATCATCGGCCTGCAGGAATTGGTGCTGGAGAAAGCCCGCGAGGGCATTCTCGATCGTCCCTCGCTGGAAGTCGCCCAGGACGCCGCGCGTTCGCTGCTGATGCTCATCGGCAACGTGCTGGACATGGCCCGCATCGAATCCGGGCGCATCGATTCGGCGCCCTTGCCGGCCTCGTTGCGCCGGCAGATCGAAGGCAGCGTCTCGCTGTTCGCCGGGCTGGCCGTGCAGAAGGGCCTGAGCCTGGAGCTTCAGGCCGGCGCCGAGCTGGACCACTGGGTGCTGCTCGACGTGCTGCGCTTCAAACAGGTGCTGTTCAACCTGCTGAACAACGCGATCAAGTTCACCGAGCGCGGCGGTATCACCTTGCGTGCTTCGGCGACCCGCCAGGGACAGAACCTCGACCTGCTGATCGAGGTGATCGACACCGGCGTCGGCATCAGCGCCGAGGACCAGGCCCGGCTGTTCCAGCCCTTCGCCCAGGTCGAGCAGCCGGCGCGGCAGGCCGGCAGTGGCCTGGGACTGCACATCAGCCGGCGTCTGGTGGAAATGATGGGCGGCCGCCTCGAATTGACCAGCGAGGCGGGCGTGGGCTCCTGCTTCAGCCTGCGCCTGCCGCTGCAGATCACCCAGGCGCCCGGCGAGAAGGAGGGCGTCGCGCTGCAGCCGGCGGGGCCCGGCGCGCTGAAGGTGCTGGCGGTGGACGACCATCCGGCCAACCGCCTGGTGTTCCAGCAGCAACTGGAGCACCTCGGGCACCGCGCCACCCTTGCCGCGAATGGCGAGGAGGGCTGGGAGCTCTGGCTGGCCGGCGACTTCGACGTGGTGCTCACCGACTGCCGCATGGTCGGCGTCGATGGCTACGAGCTGACCCGGCGCATCCGCGAAGAAGAAAGCCGCTGCGGGCGCCGCCGCTGCCTGGTGCTCGGCGCCACCGCCAACGCCCTGGACGAGGAAACCCAGCGTTGCCTGGAGGCCGGCATGGACCAGGTGCTGTTCAAGCCGCTGACCCTGGAGGTACTGCAACAGGCCCTGGCCAGCGCGTCTGCGCCAGCCGCCAAGGCCGGGCCGGCGTCAGCCACGCCGAGCGGCGCGGTGTTCGACCTGGGCGGGGTGTTCGGTGCCCACCCGGAAACCAACCCGTCGGCGGCGGGCTTCATCGGCACCTTGCTGGAGGCCAACGAACAGGACCTGATCCAGCTACGGCGCCTCGGCGAGCAGGGCGAGCCCCGGCAACTGGCGGACCTGGCGCACCGCATCGCCGGCGCCGCGGCCATCGTCCGCGCGCGCGAGCTGGAAGGGCATTGCCGCGATCTGCAAATCATCTGCGAAAGCGATGCCATCGGCGCGCCGCAGCAGGTGCGTGCGGTGGAGGCGGCGCTGGAGGAATTGCAGCGGCAGTTGCGCGCCTGGCTGCGCAGCCTCGACGCCTGAAATCAGCTCAATTGCAGCCAGATCGGCGCGTGGTCCGAGGGCTTCTCCATGCCGCGGATGGCGTAGTCGATGCCGGCCGCCTGCAAGCGCGGACGCAGTGCCTCGGAGGCGAGGATGACGTCGATGCGCAGGCCGCGCTTGGGCTCGTCCTCGAAGCCACGGCTGCGGTAGTCGAACCAACTGAAGCGGTCGTTCACCTGCGGGTGCAGGTGGCGGAAGCTATCGACCAGGCCCCAGGTCTTCAGGCGATCGAGCCACTCGCGCTCCTCCGGCAGGAAGCTGCACTTGCCGGTGCGCAGCCAGCGCTTGCGGTTTTCCTCGCCGATGCCAATGTCGCAGTCCTCGGGGGAGATGTTGATGTCGCCCATGATCAGCAGCGGCTGGCTTGGCTTGAACTGCTCGTCGAGGAGCTTCTGCAGGTCGGCGTAGAAGCGCTGCTTGGCAGGGAATTTCAGTGGATGGTCGCGGCTTTCGCCCTGCGGGAAGTAGCCGTTCATGACCACGATCGGCTCGCCCTTTTCGTCCTTGAAGGTGCCCCAGATGAAGCGCCGCTGGGCGTCCTCGCCATCCCCCGGGAAGCCGTAGCGGATCTCTTCCGGCGCCTGGCGCGACATCAGAGCCACGCCGTAGTGGCCTTTCTGCCCGTGGTAGTGCACGTGGTAGCCGAGGGCTTCGATCTCTTCGCGGGGGAACTGGTCGTCGGCGACCTTGGTTTCCTGCAGGCCGATGACGTCGGGCTGGTGCGCCTCGATGATCGCCTGCAACTGGGTGGGGCGTGCGCGCAAGCCATTGATATTGAAAGAGACGATTTTCATCCAGGGCGTCCTCGAAAAGGAACGATGCTAGCCGTTGGTGGGGGGGCGGGCAAATCCCGCGATGCTCGGCGTCGGGGTTTCTGGCGGGGCCGCGGTGGCGCTGCTAGGTTCAGTACGGGCCGTCACCGAGTGACGCTCGCTTTGCGCTGCAACCCAGGCTTCGGGCCGGGCCCGAACAACAATAAAAAGAGGTGGCTGCATGTCCGAGACACTCGCCGAAGTGCGCATGCTGGGCGATTCCTATACCCGCGAAATCCGCTCGTTGCTCTACCACGCCTATCGCCATGAACCGACCTTCAACTACCTGTTCGAGGGCGACCGTCCGGGCTTCGACCAGCGCGTGCGCGCCACGGTGCGCGAGCTGACCAACCAGCACATGGCCGAGGAGCTGCCGGTGATCGGCCTGGTGCTCGGCGAGCGCCTGGTGGCGGTGGCGCTGGTCGCCCCGCCGCAGCGCCGCCTGGGCATCACCGAGAGCTGGGCGTGGCGCATGCGCATGCTGCTGACCGCCGGTTTCCGCTGCACGCGGCGCTACCTCGACTACCACGAAGCGGTGCTCGGCTGCCTGCCGCCGGGGCCCTACCACCTGCTGCCGCTGCTCGGCGTGCACCCGGAGTTCCAGGGGCGCCACCTCGGCGAGCAACTGCTCAATGCGCTGCACCTGTGGTGCGCCGAAGACAGCGGCTCGCGGGGCCTGGTGCTGGACACTGGAAACAGCCGCTACCTGGATTTCTATCGCCGCCACGGCTACCAGGAAATCGGCGAAGTGGCGCTCGGGCCGATCCGCGAACACGTGCTCTTCCAGCCCAATCCGCAACCCGAGGAGCACCTGGCCAGCCAGGCCTGAAGCACGCCGCGCGGCCCTCGGCGGTCCCTGAAAAACCCTGGCGGCAAGGCCGCGGTTCTGGACTGCCCGGCTCGCCGTGCTAGCATCCGCGCCATGAGACTTGTCCATGGATCGCTTCGGCTCGCGCTGATCGGACTGTTGTGCTGGATCGGCACGGCGGTGGCAGCGGAAAGCCAGCTCGACGTACGCATCACCCCGGCCAACCCGGCGCTCAAGGCCAATATCGAAGCCTATGTGGGCAGCCTCGGCGAGCGCGACGAAGCCGCGCTCCGGCGCATGCGCCGGAGCGTTCAGGCCCAGGCGCAGGAAGCCGCCCAGGCGCTGGGCTATTACCAGGCGCGCATCCGGGTGCGCGTGGGCGGCGAGCAGCCGGCGCGCCTGAGCGTCGAGGTCGATCCCGGCGAGCCGGTGCGCCTGCGCCAGGTCAGTATCCGCATCGACGGCCCGGCGGCCGAACTCAAGCGCTTCCGCGTGCCCGGCGGCGACGGCCTCAAGCCCGGTGCCCAGCTCAACCATGGCACCTACGAAGACGCCAAGCGGCTGATCCAGAACCAGGCGTCGCGCTTCGGCTTCTTCAGCGGCAAGTTCACCCGCCAGCAGTTGCGCATCGACCCCGAGGCCGGTGTCGCCGACATCGACCTGCTGTATGCCAGCGGGCCGCGTTACCGCCTGGGGGCGGTCGGCTTCAGCGGCGACTTCCCCTTCGACGAAACCCTGCTGCAGCGCATGGTGCCGTTCCAGCAGGGCGCGGTCTACGACTCCGAGCTGATCGCCGAACTCAACCAGAACCTGCAGTCCAGCGGCTATTTCGATAGCGTGCGGGTGGACGCCTCGCCGTTGCAGGCGCAGGGCCAGACGATCCCGGTCATGGTCCACCTGAGTGCGCGCAAGCCGCGCTCGCTGGGCCTCGGCCTGGGCTTCTCGACCGACGTTGGGCCGCGCGCCAAGGCCAGTTGGACGCGCCATTGGGTCAACGCCGAGGGCCATAGCCTGGGCACCGAGATGGAACTCTCCGGGCCGCGGCAGAACGTCGGCGCCTGGTATGAAATCCCCCTCGATCCGCCGCTCACCGACAAGCTGCGGCTGACCACCGGCTACCAGAGCGAGAACCTGGTGGATACCGAGAGCAAGCAGTTCACCCTCGGCGGCGAGTGGCAGAGCAAGCTGGCCAGCGGCTGGCAACGCTCGCTGTCGCTGAACTGGCTGCACGAGGAGTACCAACTGGGCGACGACGCCGGCAATAGCAGCTTCCTGATGCCGGGCCTGGGTTATTCCATCCTCAGCGCCGACAACAAGGTCGACCCCAACCGGGGCTATCGCCTGCAGATGGAAATGAAAGGCGCCAAGCGCGGCCTGATGGCCGACGCCGATGTCGCCCATGTCAGCGCCATGGCCAAGGGCCTGACCAGCTTCGGCGGCGGCCAGCGCCTGCTCGGCCGCTTGCAGGTGGGCGGCATCGCCACCGACGACTACTCGCGGATTCCGCCGTCGCTGCGCTTCTTCGCCGGGGGCGACCAGAGTGTGCGCGGCTACGACTACCAGACCCTGTCGCCGAAGAACGGCGACGGCGACCGCATCGGCGGCCGCTACATGATCGCTGGCAGTGTCGAGTACCAGTACCCGATCGCCGAGAAATGGCGCCTGGCGACCTTCGTCGACCAGGGCAATTCGTTCAACTCGCTGGACTTGCCGTCGATCAAGACCGGCGTCGGCTTCGGCATCCGCTGGGTGTCGCCGGTGGGACCGCTGCGCCTGGACCTGGCCGACGGCCTCGACAATGGCGGCGGCTGGCGCATCCACTTCTCCATGGGGCCGGAACTGTGAAGCGCGCGCTGTACCTGCTGCTGGGCGTCGTGCTCGGCCTGATCCTCCTGCTCGGCGCCGGCCTGGCCCTGGTACTCGGCAGCGACGCCGGCAGCCGCTGGGCGCTGGGGCTGGTGCCCGGTCTGCAGGTGCAGGGCTTCGACGGTCGCCTGGGCGGCGCCTGGCGGGCCGAGCGCATCGACTGGCGCGCCGGCGACACCCGCCTGAGCCTGGTCCAGCCGCAACTGGCCTGGTCGCCGTCCTGCCTGCTGGGCATGACCCTGTGCCTGGATCGCGTCGTGGTCGAGCGCGCCGAGCTGCAATTGGCTGCGGGCCCGGCAACGCCGAGCAGCGGCCCGATCCAGTTGCCGACGCTGAGGCTGCCGCTGGCGATCCGGCTCGGCGAGCTACGCCTGGGCAGCTTCCTGCTGGATGGCGTCGAACAGCTCAGGCAGGTGCAGGGCAGCGCGCACTGGGCGGCCGACGGCCTGCACATCGACAGCCTCAAGGCCGCCCGCGACGGCCTTGCCGTGGAACTCAGCGGCCTGCTCAGTACCGAGGCCGACTGGCCGCTGCAGGCGCAGGGCAGCCTCAGCCTGCCGGCGCCTGGCGCGCAACCCTGGAGCCTGACGTTGCAGGCCAAGGGCGCGCTGCTCGGCCATCTGGCCCTGGAGGCCGACAGCCACGGCTACCTCGACGGCCACCTGAGCGGCGATCTGCAACCCCTGGCGGACAACCTGCCGGCCAGCGCGCGGATCAGCGCCGACGGCTTCCGTGGCGCCGCCGCACTGCCCGACACCCTGGTGCTGAACAAGGTGCTGCTGGAGGCCAAGGGCGACCTCGCCGCCGGCTACCAGGTCAGCGGCTCGGCGAGCCTGCCGGGGGAGGGCGGCGAGATCGCCCTGAACCTGCAGGGCCGGGTCGACGCCAAGGGCGCCGACATCCGCGCACTCGACCTCAGCGCCGCGCCCGCGCAGCGCCTGGGCCTGAGTGGCCGGCTCGACTGGCAGGACGGCTTCGCCGCCGACGCCCGGCTGGACTGGCTGGACTTCCCCTGGCGGCGCCTGTATCCGCTGGACGAACCACCGGTGGCGCTGCATCGCCTGCAAGCCGAGTTGCAGTACCGCGACACGGGCTACCTGGGCAATTTCAGCGCCGAGCTGCAAGGCCCGGCCGGGGCCTTCAGCCTTGCCAGTCCGATCTCCGGCAACCTCGGCGAAGTGCACCTGCCGGCGCTGCAACTGCAGGCCGGCCAGGGCAAGGCCGAGGGCCGCCTGGGGCTGACCTTCGGCGATGCCCTGGCCTGGGATGCCGCGTTACAACTGAGCGACCTCGACCCGGCCTACTGGGTCGCCGAGCTGCCCGGCAGACTGGCCGGCCCGCTGCGCAGTCAGGGCCGTTTCAAGGATGGCACGCTGAGCCTGGACGCCCAGCTCGATCTGCAAGGCCGCCTGCGCGGCCAGGCGGCGCTGTTCAAGGGCGTCGCCAAGGGCCAGGGCGAGAGTTGGCGGCTCGACGCTCTGGAACTGCGCCTGGGCGACAACCGCGTCAGCGGTAACGCCAGCCTCGACCAGCGCCTCGGCGGCCGGCTGGATATCGCCCTGGCGCGCCTCGGCCAGCTCTGGCCGCAGTTGCAGGGTCAGCTCAACGGCCGCCTCGACCTCGCCGGCAGCCTGCGCGCGCCGCAAGGCCAACTGACCTTGCAGGGGCAGCGCCTGGCCCTGCAGGACAACGGCGTGCGCAGCCTGGACCTCACCGCGCGCCTGGATGCCGCGCAGCGCGGCGACCTCAGCCTGCGCGCCGAGGGCCTGCGGGTCGGCGACACCCAGCTCGGCACGCTCAGCGCCAAGGGCCAGGGCAATCGCCAGCGCCAGCAGCTCAGCCTCGGCCTGCAAGGCCAGCCGCTGCAACTGGCGCTGGCGGTCGACGGCGAGTGGAACGGCCGCGACTGGCGCGGGCGCCTGGCCAAGGGCGAACTGCAAAGCGGCGGCCAGGACTGGCGCCTGCAACAACCGGCGCGCCTGGAGCGCCTCGCCGATGGCCGGGTCAACTTCGGCGCGCACTGCTGGCTGTCCGGCAGCGCCAGCCTGTGTGGCGGCGAGCAACGGCTGCTGCCGGAACCCAAGCTGCGCTATCAATTGCGCGAGTTCCCGATCGCCAGCCTGGCGCGCTGGCTGCCGGCAGACTTCGCCTGGCAGGGCACGCTCAACGGCGATCTGCAAGTCGATCTGCCGGCGCGCGGCCCCAGCGGCAACGTCCTGCTCGACGCCGGCAGCGGCACCCTGCGCCTGCGCGAGCAGGAGCAGTGGATCGATTTTCCCTACCGTACCCTGCGCCTGGAGAGCCGCCTGAGCCCCAGCCGCATCGACAGCCACCTGCAATTCGCCGGCGACAAGCTCGGCACCCTCGACGCGCAGGTGCGCCTGGACCCCCGGCCGAAGAGCAAGCCACTGGAGGGCAGCTTCTCCCTCAATGGTCTCGACCTGGCGGTGGCGCGGCCCTTCGTGCCCATGGTCGAGCGCCTGCAAGGCCGCCTCGACGGCAGCGGCCGCCTTTCCGGCGGCCTGCTCGCGCCGCGCCTGGATGGCGAGTTGAAACTCAGCGACGGCGAAGTCTCCGGCGGCGACCTGCCGACCCCGCTGCAACAGCTACAGGTGCTGGCGCGCATCAGCGGCGAGCGCCTCGACCTGAATGGCCGTTGGCGCAGCGGCGACAAGGGTAGCGGCAGCCTCGGCGGCTACCTGGCCTGGAGCCACGGCCTGGACCTGGACCTGGCCCTGCGCGGCGAGCGCCTGCCGGTCAGCGTCGAGCCCTACGGCAATCTGGAGGTCGCGCCCGACCTGGCCCTGCGCCTGCGCGACGAGCGCCTCAGCGTGACCGGCAAGGTACAGGTGCCGCGCGGCGCCATCCTCATCCGCCAGTTGCCGCCGTCGACGGTGAAGGTCTCTACGGACGCCCAGGTGCTCGGCGCGCCGGAGCCGGCGCGCAAGGCGAGCAACCTGAGCATGGCGGTGGACGTGCTGGTCGGCCAGGACCAGCTGACCTTCAATGGTTTCGGCCTCAGCGCCGAGCTGGTCGGCCAGGTGCATATCGGCGACAACCTCGACACCCGCGGCGAGCTGAGCCTGAACAAGGGGCGCTACCGCGCCTACGGGCAGAAACTGACCATCCGTCGCGCGCGCCTGCTGTTCACCGGGCCCATCGACCAGCCCTACCTGGACATCGAGGCGGTGCGCAAGGTCGATGACGTCACCGCCGGCCTGCGTCTGTCCGGCAACGCCGAGCAGCCGAGCAGCGAAGTCTTCTCCGAGCCGGCGATGAGCCAGGAGCAGGCGCTGTCCTACCTGGTCATGGGGCGGCCGCTGAACAGCGGCGAGGACAGCAACATGCTCGGCGAAGCGGCCCTGGCCCTGGGCCTGGCCGGCAGCGCGCCGGTCACCGGCGAGGTCGCCAAGCACCTCGGCATCCAGGACTTCCAGCTGGGCACCGAAGGCAGCGGCAACAGCACCAGCGTGGTCGCCAGCGGCCAGCTCTCGGAACGCCTGAGCCTGCGCTACGGGGTCGGCGTGTTCGAGCCGGCCAACACCGTCGCCCTGCGCTACCTGTTGAGCAAGAAGGTCTACCTGGAGGCGGCCAGCGGCCTGGCCAGCTCGCTGGACATCTTCTACAAGCGCGACTTCTGAGCGATCGCCCCGCGCGCGGCGGGGTCCCGGAAGCCGGTCGTGGTTTTTCAGGAAATTCCTAGGCGCGCATGGGGCAGAATTCCGCTGCGCCAAAATGCCGACTTTGCTTGTTGCGAAGCCTGACTATGCTGTGCCCTGTGTTACTTTTTTTCGGCGGACTGACGTCAGAAGGATCTGAAGGTAATCGTCATCCCGACGAGCGCACCCCACTGACGCGAAGAGAAGGATCTCCATGCTATCTGTCTATCAGCTCAAGCCGCGTTTCCAGGCGCTGCTGCGCCCGCTGGTCGAGCGCCTGTACGCGCGCGGCGTGAGCGCCAACCAGGTGACCCTCGGCGCCTGCCTGCTGTCCCTCGCGGTGGCCGCCCTGGTCGCCGCCTTCGCCACGCATCCGTGGCTGTTCGCGCTGATCCCGCTGTGGATGTTCCTGCGCATGGCGCTGAACGCCATCGACGGCATGCTCGCCCGCGAGTTCGGCCAGAAGAGCCAGCTCGGCGCCTACCTCAACGAACTCACCGATGTCATCGCCGACAGTGCGCTGTACCTGCCGTTCGCCTTGCTCCCCGGCGTGACGCCGGCCTGGGTGGTGCTGGTGGTGCTGCTGGCGCTGATCAGCGAATACGCCGGCGTGCTCGGCCCGATGATCGGCGCCTCGCGGCGCTATGACGGGCCGATGGGCAAGAGCGACCGCGCGCTGTGTTTCGGCGTGCTCGGCGCCGGTGTCGCCAGCGGGCTGCTGCCGCTGGGCTGGATCGACGGCGTGCTGCTGCTGATCGCTGCGTTGCTGCTGCTGACCCTGGTCAACCGGGTGCGCCAGGGCCTGGCGGAGCAACGGCAAACGACGCCTCAGGGCGACTGAGGCAAGGGCGGGATGCCCCAGGGCGTCCCGATCGTGGACGGCGCCGTCCGTTCGCCAAGCGCGGGCGGCAAACGACAGAGGATGTTATGCGCGAAGCTTCGACCCAGCGTTTCACCACCCATGACGGCGTGGAACTGTTCTACCGGCACTGGCCGGCGCCGACCAGCCAAGCCGGCGAGCCGCGCCGCGCGGTGCTGCTGTTCCACCGCGGGCATGAGCATTCCGGGCGCATCGCCCATCTGGTCGACGAACTCGACCTGCCGGGGTTCGACTTCTTCGCCTGGGACGCCCGTGGCCATGGCCAGTCGCCCGGCGCGCGCGGCGACAGCCCGAGTTTCGGCACCAGCGTGCGCGACGTGCAGACCTTCGTCGAGCACATCGCCGCCCGGCACGGCATCGCCGAGCAGGAGCTGGCGGTGGTGGCGCAGAGCGTCGGCGCCGTGCTGATCTCGACCTGGGCCCACGATTACGCGCCCAAGGTGCGCTGCCTGGTGCTCGCCTCGCCGGCGTTCAAGGTCAAGCTCTACGTGCCCTTCGCCCGCAGCGGGCTGAAGCTGGCGCGGGCCTGGCGCGGCAACTTCTTCGTCAACAGCTATGTGAAGTCGCGTTTCCTCAGCCACGATCCGCAGCGCATCGCCTCCTTCGACAGTGACGAGCTGATCACCCGGGCGATTTCGGTGAACGTGCTGCTCGGTCTCTACGAGGCGGCGCAGCGGGTGGTGGCCGATGCCCAGGCGATCCAGATTCCCACCCAACTGCTGATCTCCGGCGCGGACTTCGTCGTCCATCGCGCGCCCCAGGAGCGCTTCTTCGAGCGCCTGGGCACGCTGCGCAAGGAAAAGCACATCTTCCCCGGCTTCTTCCACGACACCCTCGGCGAGCGCGATCGCGCCCAGGCCACCCGCCGCGCGCGGCGCTTCATCCTGGAAAACTTCGCCCAGCCGGCAGCGTTGCCGAACCTGCTCGACGCCGACCGTCTCGGCTACACCTGCGCCGAGGCCGAAGGCCTGGCCGCGCCCTTGCCGCGCCACTCGCCACGCGACCTCTACTGGCGCGCGACCCGCGCCGGCCTGCGCCTGGGCAGCCTGCTTTCCGACGGGGTCAAGCTGGGCTTCGACACCGGCTTCGATTCCGGCAGCACCCTGGATTACGTCTACCGCAACCAGCCCACCGGGGTCGGTCCGCTGGGGCGCCTGGTCGACCGCAACTACCTGAACTCCATCGGCTGGCGCGGCATCCGCCAACGCAAGCTGCACATCGAGGAGTTGCTGCGCCTGACCATGGCCCGGCTGCGCGAGCAGGGCCGCGAGGTGCGCATCGTCGATATCGCCGCCGGCCACGGCCGCTACATTCTGGAGGCCCTGGAAGGCCTGGAGCGCCTGCCGGAAAGCGTGCTGCTGCGCGACTACAGCGAACTCAATGTCAGCCAGGGCCAGGCGCTGATCGAGCGCAAGGGGCTCGGCGCCATCGCCCGCTTCGTCCAGGGCAATGCCTTCGATCGCGCCGACCTCGCCGCGCTGCAACCGGCGCCGAGCCTGGCGGTGGTTTCCGGCCTCTACGAACTGTTCGCCGACAACGCCCTGGTCGGGGCCTCCCTGGCCGGGCTCGGCGCGGCGCTGGAAGAGGGCGGCTACCTGATCTACACCGGCCAGCCCTGGCACCCGCAACTGGAGCTGATCGCCCGTGCCCTGACCAGCCACCGCGACGGCCAGGCCTGGGTGATGCGCCGCCGCAGTCAGGCGGAAATGGACCAACTGGTGGCCGCCGCCGGCTTCCGCAAGCTGGCCCAGCGGGTCGACGAATGGGGCATCTTCAGCGTCTGCCTGGCCCAGCGGGTGAGCGGCTGATGCCGCCGCGCGACCCCGGCGTGCTGGGACGGGCACTGTGCTGGCTGCTCGGCCTGGCGCCGTTCTTCTTTCTCAGCTACGGCTTCGCCAACTGGTACGCCAGCACCCGTGGCGATGTCGGCAGCCTGGTCTACGACTGGGAGCGGCAGATGCCGCTGTGGCCCTGGACCATCCTGCCGTACTGGTCCATTGACCTGCTCTACGGCCTGTCCTTCCTCTTGCCGCGCACGCGCCGCGAGTTGGATGCCCATGGCCTGCGCCTGCTCAGCGCGCAAGTGCTGTCGGTGGCCTGCTTCCTGCTCTTCCCGCTGCGCTACAGCGTCGCCCGACCGCCCCTGGATGGCCCGTTCGGCGCGCTGTTCGACCTGCTGATGGGCTTCGACAAGCCCTTCAACCAGGCGCCGTCGCTGCACATCGCCTTGCTCATGATTCTCTGGGTCGCCTACGGCCGCTACGCCCGCGGCGCTTGGCGCTGGCTGCTGCATGGCTGGTTCGCGCTGATCGGCCTGTCGGTGCTGACCACCTGGCAGCATCACTTCATCGACGTGCCCACCGGCGCCCTGGCCGGCTGGCTGTGTGTCTGGCTGTGGCCGCAGGACCGGCGCTGCCCGCTGTTCGGCGCGCGGCTCAGCGCGGATCGCCAACGGCAGAAGCTGGCCGCCTGCTACGGACTGGGCGCGGCCTTGCTGGCCCTGCTGGCTTTCGCCGGCGGCGGCGTTGCCCTCTGGCTGTGCTGGCCGGCGCTGGCTCTGGCGCTGGTGGCGCTGGCCTACCTGGCGCTGGGCGCCGATGTCTTCCAGAAGCGTGGCGACGGCCGCCTGGGCATCGCCGTGCGCTGGCTGCTGGCGCCTTACCTCGGTGCTGCCTGGCTCAATGCGCGGCTATGGACCTGGCGCCGGCCACAGCCGGACGAAATCCTCCCCGGCCTCTGGCTGGGTCGCCTGCCGTCCGCCGCGGAGCTGCAGCGTTCGCCGTTCAAGGCGCTGCTCGATGTCAGCGCCGAATTGTCCTGCCGGTCGCAGGGGCAGGCCTATCGCACGCTGCCCTTGCTTGACCTGGTGGCGCCCACCGCGCAGCAGTGCCGCGAAGGCGCGCGACTGATCGACGAGTTGCTGCCGCGCGGGCCGTTGCTGGTCTGCTGCGCCCTCGGCTACTCGCGCAGCGCCAGCGTGCTGGCCGCCTGGCTGCTGCTCAGCGGGCGCGCGGCGGACGCCGATGCGGCGCTGGCCGTGGTGCGCCGCGCGCGGCCACGGGTGGTGCTGGGCGCGGCGCAGCGGCGGGTGCTCAGTGCGTTGGCCGGAGAGCGCGATGCGGCGCGCCAGGGCGGCGGGGTGGGGCATGTCTGCTGATCCCGGCCTGGCGCTGGTCGCCAGCGTATTGCGGCGCGGCCGCAGCATCGACCTGCTGTGCAGCGGCCTGACCCTGCTCGCCACCGCACTGGGCCTCTACCGCGTGCTGGGCGGCGGCGCCGCCGGTTTCGCCGCGAGCATGGCGGCCCTGGTGCTGCTTGGCCTGGGGCAGAAGTACTACGCCTTGCGCGTGGCGCTGGACGCCGAGCTGTTCGAGCTGCTCGCCGCGGCGGACGAGGCCTTGCCGGCGCGCACCCGCGAGTTGGACCAGGCGCTGGCCGAACTGGGCCTGGCCAACGCCGACAAGGCCGGCCGCGCCTGGACCGAGCGCAGCCGCGGTGCCTTGCGTCTGCTGCGCCTGCAAATGGCGCTGGGGGCCTGCCAGTGGTTGCTGGCACTGATCTACCTGCTGTTACCGATTCTTCATTCCTGAAGGGACCTGCATGCTCGAATCCATCTTCGCCTACGCGATCATCGCCGGCGCCCGCGCCATCACCGGACTGCGCAGCCTGTGGCTGGGCACCACGCCGAAGGATGCGCAGCGTATCTACTATGCCAATCACAGCAGCCACGGCGATTTCGTCCTGCTCTGGGCCTCGCTGCCGGCACAACTGCGCCGGCGCACGCGGCCGGTCGCCGGCGCCGATTACTGGGGCAAGGGCGGCCTGCGTGGCTTCGTCATCAACCGTGTGTTCAACGGCGTGCTGATCGAACGCCAGCGCAGCGAGTCCGGCGGCAATCCGCTGGAGCCGGTGGAGCAGGCCCTGGCCGCCGGCGATTCGCTGATCCTGTTCCCGGAGGGCACGCGCAACCTCGACGAGGAGGTCAAGCTGCTGCCGTTCAAGAGCGGCATCTATCACCTGTCCAAGGCCCACCCCGAGGTCGAGTTGGTGCCGGTCTGGCTGGCCAATCTCAATCGCGTCATGCCCAAGGGCCGCGCCTTGCCGCTGCCGCTGCTGTGCACCCTGAGCTTCGGTGCGCCGCTGGCGGTGCAGGAGGGCGAAGCCAAGGAGGCATTCATCGAGCGTGCCCGCGACGCCTTGCTGGCGCTGGCGCCGGCGGAGGGCCACTGACATGGATAAGCAGACCTGGCTGTTGTTCGCCGGCATCGGCGCGATCCTGCTCCTCGCCTCGCTGGTCGGCGCCTTGCTGCGCTGGCGGGCGGCGCCCGGCCCCAACGCGGTGATCGACAACCTTAATGCGCGGATCAACGCCTGGTGGGTGATGGTCGCGGTGATCGGCTGCGCTTTCGCCCTCGGCCACTGGGCGGTGATCCTGCTGTTCTATGGCGTGTCCTTCTACGCCCTGCGCGAGTTCATGACCCTGATGCCGACGCGGCGCAGCGACTATCCGGCGCTGGTGGCGGCCTTCTATTTCGTGCTGCCGATGCAGTATCTGCTGATCGCCATCGACTGGTACGGCATGTTCTCCATCTTCATCCCGGTCTATGTGTTCCTGCTGCTGCCGATCCTGGCCTCGCTGGGCGGCGACTCGAAACACTTCCTCGAACGCGCCTCCAAGGTGCAGTGGGGGCTGATGCTGGCGGTGTTCTGCATTTCCTTCGTGCCCGCGCTGCTGACCCTGGACATCGCCGGCTTCGAGGGCCGCAACCTGCTGCTGATCGCCTACCTGGTGATCGTGGTGCAGCTCTCCGACGTCTTGCAGTACGTCTGCGGCAAGCTGTTCGGCAAGCGCAAGATCGCCCCCAACCTGTCGCCGTCGAAGACCGTGGAAGGTTTCGTCGGCGGCGTCGCGCTGGCCACCCTGATCGGCGGCGCACTCTGGTGGATCACCCCGTTCAAACCCTGGCAGGCCCTGCTGATCGCTCTGATGATCAACATCCTCGGCTTCTTCGGCGGCCTGGTGATGTCGGCGATCAAGCGCGATCGCGGGGTCAAGGACTGGGGCCACATGATCGAAGGCCACGGCGGCATGCTCGACCGCCTCGACTCGGTGTGCTTCGCCGCGCCGATCTTCTTCCATGTGGTGCGCTACTGGTGGACCGCCTGAGGCGCCGGCAAGCCTTCATCACGTCTTAAGGATGCCTGCGCAGACTGCCCGCGCCGCTGGAAGAAGCGGCGGCCGGGAGTCTTCATGCGTTTCGATCACCTCAGGAATCACCTGCTCGAGTTCCTCGACAAGGGCTTTCCCGCACGTCAGCTGCGGCGCCTTGTGTCGCTCGACCCGTTGCCTGGCTCCGTGGTCGGGCGCCAGGCGCCCGGTCCCTTGGCCCAGGGTTTGCTGGAGTGCTCGGTGCTCGAGCCGCAGAGCCTGTTCGAGCGTCTGAGCAGTCGCCGCGAAGGCCTGAGCGAGGAGGAGGCGGTCGAGCGCCGGCTGGTCAGCGGGCTCAACCAACTGGGCCAGGAGCGGCCGATGAGCCTTTGGGCCCATCTGTGGTTCTGCTACTGCGGTCCCTTCAATCTGCTGCTCAGCCTGATGCTGCCGATCGCCTGGTTCACCGAGGGCCGCGACACCGCGCTGGCGCTGGGCGCCATGCTGCTCATCGGCACGCTGTTGCGCTTCGTCCAGGAGCGACGCTGCAACGCCGCCACGGAAAAGCTCAAGGCGATGGTCGGCAACACCGCCACGGTGTTCCGCTCCCTCGACGAGGGCAGCGGCCTGCAACGGCGCCAGGAGGTGCCGATCGAGCACCTGGTGGTGGGTGATGTGCTGTGGCTGTCGGCCGGCGACCTGGTGCCGGCGGATGTGCGTCTGCTGAGCGCCAAGGACCTGTTCGTCAGCCAGGCCGCGCTGACCGGCGAGCCGATGCCGGTGGAGAAGTTCGCCATGGTCCGCGACGCGCGCCAGAGCGATCCGCTGGCGCGCGACAGCCTGTGTTTCATGGGCACCAGCGTGGTCAGCGGCTCGGCCCAGGCGGTGGTGCTCGGCATCGGTGCGCGAACCTTCGTCGGCTCCCTGGCCGAACGGGGCAGTGCCGCCGAGCCGGCGCCGAGCACCTTGCAGGCCGCGGTCCGCGAGGTCAGCTGGCTGCTGATCCGCCTCATGCTGGTGACGACGCCCTTGGTCCTGCTGCTCAACGGCCTGGGCAAGCACGATTGGCTGCAGGCGACCCTCTTCGCGCTGTCCGTCGGCGTTGCCCTGCTGCCGGAAATGCTGCCGTCGATCGTTACCTCGATGCTGGTCAAGGGCGCCGTTCTGCTGAGCCGGCGCAAGGTCATCGTCAAGCGCCTGGACGCCATCCAGAACCTTGGCGCCATGGACATCCTCTGTACCGACAAGACCGGCACCCTGACCCAGGACCGGATCGTTCTGGAGCGCCACACCGATGCCTTCGGCGCGGTGGACGACCGCGTCCTGCAACTGGCCTACCTCAACAGTCACTACCAGACCGGGCTGAAGAACCTGCTCGACCTCGCCGTGCTCGAACACCTCGAACTGCGCCACGCGCTGCGCGTGGACAGCCGTTACCGCAAGGTCGACGAGATTCCCTTCGATTTCGCCCGGCGGCGCATGTCGGTGGTGGTCAGCGAGCGCAACGACTACCACCTGTTGATCTGCAAGGGCGCCCTCGACGAAGTGCTCGCGGTGTGTGACCGGGTGCGCCAGGGCGATCGGGTCGAGCCGCTCACCGGCGAGCGCCTGGCGCGCATCCGCGCGGTCGCCGAGGCGCTCAATCAGGATGGCCTGCGCGTGGTCGCCGTGGCCACCGCCGAGCTGCCGCCGAGCCGCGAGGTCTATGGCCTGGCCGACGAGCAGGGACTGTGCCTGGACGGCTACATCGCCTTCCTCGACCCGCCCAAGGAAACCACCGCGCCGGCCCTGCGCGCGCTGGCCGCCCATGGCGTGGCGGTGAAGGTGCTGACCGGCGACAACGCGCACGTTTCCCTCAAGGTCTGCAAAGACGTCGGCCTGGAGGTGCGTGGCGTGTTGCTCGGCCCTCGGCTGGACGACTACAGCGACGCCGAGTTGGGCGAGCTGGCCGAGCGCAGCACGCTGTTCGCCAAGCTTTCTCCGGCGCACAAGGAGCGCCTGGTGCGCGTCCTGCGCGGGCGTGGCCACGTGGTCGGCTTCCTCGGCGATGGCATCAACGACGCCCCGGCCCTGCGCAGCGCGGACATCGGCATCTCGGTGGCGTCGGCGGTGGACATCGCCAAGCAGGCCGCCGACCTGATCCTCCTGGAAAAGAGCCTGGCGGTGCTGGAGGCGGCGGTGGTGGAAGGGCGGCGTACCTTCGCCAACCTGCTCAAGTACCTGCGCATGAGCGCCAGCGCCGGCGTCGGCAAGGTGTTCAGCGTGCTGCTGGCCAGCGCCTTCCTGCCTTTCCTGCCGCTGCTGCCGCTGCAACTGCTGCTGCAGACCCTGCTCTACGACATCTCCCAGGTGGCCATCCCCTTCGATGAGGTCGATGCGCAACTGCTGCGCCAGCCGCAACGCTGGAGCCGGCAGCGCCTGGGCGGCGTCATGGCGCTCGTCGGCGCGCTCGGCGCGCTCTTCGATATCGCCACCTTCCTGCTGCTGTGGTTCCTGTTCCAGGCCGACTCGCCGGCGCGGCAGGGGTTGTTCCAGTCCGGCTGGTTCGTCGAGGGACTGATCGCGCAACTGCTGGTGGTGCACTTGATCCGCACCCGGCGCATTCCCTTCCTGCAGAGCCGCGCCGCCTGGCCGCTGCTGGGCATGACCGCGGCGATGGTCGCGGTGGCCATCTTCCTGCCCATGGGCCCGCTGGCGCGGCTGTTCAAGCTGCAGGCCCTGCCGTGGGACTTCTGGCCGTGGCTGGCACTGATACTGCTCGGCTATCTGGGCCTGAGCCAGGCGCTGAAGGGCTGGTTCGCCCGCCGCTGCGGCTGGCTGTAAGGCGCGGAGCGGGGGCCGCGCCACGGCCCCGCTGGGCGAGGGGCTGCAGAAATGCCATGGGAATGCTGCGCTTTTGCCATCATTTGTTGGCATTTTTGCCAGCATGGCACCTCGTTATTTTGTGAAATTCCTTTATTTTCAAATGCTTAAGAATCGGCACGGAATGTGCTGAGGGCTTGCCCGTTTGCGCTCGAAGCGACGCACGATGTACCGCATCGTCCATCACCCGTCGCCTGGCGTCCGCCGTTGCGCTGGATCAGCCATGGCCGCTTTCCGCCTGTTCGAGGGCCGGGGCGAGCGGCCAGAGCCGCAAGGTTCATTCGCCTGGCCGCGTTCACGGCAGATCGCCCCCGAGCATCCGCTTTCACGTCGACGCGCATTCTGGATTCGCCGAAAAGGACAGCACCATGTTCCTCCGCAAAATTTCCATTCAATGGAAAATCACCCTGCTTGCGGGTTTGTGCCTGCTGGCGATAGTCGCGCTGCTCGTCGGCCTGTCGCTGTACGGCATGGAGAACTCCTCGCGGCTGGTCAAGGCGTCGAGCGCGCAGATGCTCAACGAGACCGCCGAGAAGCGCATCGAGGCCCAGGGCGAGGTGCAGGCGATGATCATCAGTCGCCAGTTCATGGAGGCCTACCAATACGGCAACGGCTTCGCCCGCGAGGTGCTGCTGCTGCGCGAGCAGGCGCAAAAGCGTGCCGTCGATGCCGCCGCGCTGCGCGACGATCTGACCCGCCTGGCGATGTCGGCTGTGCGCAGCAACCCGGGATTGCTCGGCCTGGCGGTCACCTTCGAGCCCGACGCGCTGGATGGCCAGGACAGTCGTTTCATCGATCAGAAAGCGCGCGGCAGCAACGACAAGGGGCGCTTCTCGCTGTACTGGTCGCAACCGACGCCGGGCCAACTGACCGCCATGACCCTGGCGGAGAGCGAGCTTGCCGACAGCACCAGCGGCCCCAGCGGAGAGTCGAACAACGCCTGGTTCGCCTGCCCGCGAGCCAGCCTCAAGCCCTGTGTCATCGAACCCTACTTCTATGAGATCGATGGCCAGAAGGTGCTGATGACCAGCATCGCGATTCCGCTGCTGGTCGACGGCAAACTCATCGCATCGCTGTCGGTCGACATCAACCTCAGCAGCCTGCAGGCCCTCAGCCGCCAGGCCAGCCAGAAGCTCTACGCGGGCCAGACCCAGGTCAGCATCCTCAGCCCGCGTGGCCTGTTGGCCGGGCATAGCGCCGACGCCGCGCAGCTCGGCCAGCGCTTCGATCAACTGGACAGGCAGGATGGCGCGCGCTTGATCGGCCTGCTCGGTAGCGGCGACGCGCCGCAGAACCTGCAGAGCGAGCAGCAGTTGAAGGTGCTCGCGTCCTTTATGCCGATCCCCGACAGCAAACCCTGGGGCGTGTTGCTGCAAGTACCGCAACAGGTGTTGGTCGGTCCCGCGGAAACCCTCAAGGCCGAGCTGAACCAGCGCAATCACGCCGGCACCCTGATCGAGGTGAGCCTCGGCCTGCTGGCCTCGGTGATCGGCCTGCTGCTGGTCTGGCTGATGGCCCGCAGCGTGACCCGGCCGATCCTCGGCGTGGCGCGGATGCTGGAAGACATCGCCAGCGGCGAAGGCGACCTGACCCAGCGCCTGGCCTACGCCAAGCAGGATGAACTGGGGCGGCTGGCCGGCTGGTTCAACCGCTTCCTCGACAAGCTGCAGCCGGTCATCGCCGAGGTCAAAGGCTCGGTGCAGGCGGCTCGGGGCACCGCCGATCAGTCGGCGGCCATCGCCACCCAGACCAGCGCCGGCATGGAGCAGCAGTACCGCCAGGTCGATCAGGTGGCCACCGCTTTCCACGAAATGAGTGCCACCGCCCAGGACGTCGCCGGCAGCGCGGCGCAGGCGGCGGACGCCGCGCGGGATGCCGAGCAGGCCACGCGCAATGGCCTCGGCGTGATCGACCGCACCACCACCAGCATCAACCAACTGGCGACCGGCATGAGCGAGGCCATGGCCGAGGTCGAGGGGCTGGCGGCCAATAGCGAGCGCATCGGCTCGGTGCTCGAAGTGATTCGCGCCATCGCCGAGCAAACCAACCTGCTGGCGCTGAACGCCGCCATCGAAGCCGCGCGTGCCGGCGAGGCCGGGCGCGGTTTCGCCGTGGTCGCCGACGAAGTGCGCAATCTCGCCCGGCGCACCCAGGAGTCGGTGGAAGAGACGCGCCTGGTCATCGAGCAACTGCAGGCCGGCACCCGCGACGTGGTGAGTTCCATGGGCAACAGCCATCGCCAGGCCCAGGACAGTGTCGAGCAGGTCGGTCAGGCGGTCATCGCGCTGCAACGGATCGGCGAGGCGGTGACGGTGATCACCGACATGAGCCAGCAGATCGCCAGCGCCGCCGAGGAACAGAGCGCCGTGGCCGAGGAGATCAACGGCAACGTCGGGAGCATCCGCGACGTCACCGAGTCGCTCACCGGCCAGGCCAACGAATCGGCGCGGGTCAGTCAGTCGCTCAACGAACTGGCGAACCAGCAGCAACGGCTGATGGATCAGTTCCGCGTGTGACGCCGGGCGGCGCCGCGGTGGGCGGCGCGGCGCCGAACACGTTCTGCAGCAGGTCGAGGTAGCGCTGTTTGTCGTCGCCCTGCAGCGTGGCGCTGTAGGCCCTGGCCACCGCCGGACGAATCTCCGGCAGCAACTGGTCGATGCCCTTGACCAGCGCGCGGCCGAGGTCGCTGTTGGAACAGGCGATATAGCCGGCTTGGTAAGCGGGAGTGCCCTTGATCGCGTAGCGCCGCACATTCGGCGGCGCCTTGCCGGATGCCGTGGCGCGATGCGCCACCTCGTTCGGATACGCCAGCACGCCGTCGATGTCGCGGCTCTGCGCGGCCAGCATGCCGAGAAGCCCGTCGAGCTGGTCCAGGGCGTACCGGCGGTACACCTGGCGGTCGGCCGCGTGCTCGTCGAGCAGTGGATCGATGGAGGTCCCGTACTTCCTGCCCCCGAGCACCCCGAGGCGGAATCGCCCGCTCGCCAGCAGCGCCTGCAGATCGACCTCGCCGTCGTGCACCGGCGGCTGCTCGCGGTCGGCCATCACGTACAGGTGGATGGGCAGCATCAGCCGGTAGGCCTGGCTGAAGACGAAGGCCTTTTCCCGCGCCGGCGTTTTCAGGAAGCCGGCGAAACAGGCGTTATCGAGGCTCTTCATTTCCTGCTCGATCCGCGGGTAGTTCGCCGGCACCTCGACCCGCTGGTGGCGGTAGGCCGTCAGCCGCTGGGCGGCGATGTCCTGGGCGATATCGGCCAGGCCATGCTCGCGTTCGGGGCCGGAGAGGATGAACAGTGGCGGGAAGTCGGTGATCAACCAGCGCACCACGGGCTCCGATGCGCGGGCGGTGAGGACGCTGGAAGCCAGTAGCAAGGCGAACGGTGCTAAGGCTTTGGGGAAGTGGCGCAGCATGGTCGTCCCTGAGTGCTTGTCCGGTGGCTGGCGGTGTTCGCTACGGCGCACACAATAAAACAAAGGCGATCGTCGGCGACAGCTTCCGTCAGCGCGGCGCTCCCGTCGCTGTCTGGCGCCTTGCGCTGTGGCGGGACAGGCGGCGGCGTGCGCGCGGCGGAACCAGCGCCTCCCCGGCAACTGGCGAATGGCGCTGCTTCCCGCGTATCCGCGGCTAGACTTGAGCAGGTGACCTGGGCTCGGCACGCCGGGCGATGGAGGAGCAGATGTCGAACGAGCATGAATCCCTCGAACAGACCCTGGGTGGTTTGACTCTGGAACCGCTGGACGGCGCGCCGAGCGCGGCGCCGCCCAAGGCCAGGGTGGTGTTCCAGGTGGACACGCGCGCTGGCGGCGACCGCCGCAAGCAGGCCGACCGCCGGCAGACGGTGCGCTTCGAAGCGGACCGTCGCCAGGGGCCGCGCCGCGCCCGTGGCGATGCCTGGACCGGCAGCAGTTTCAGCTGACAGCGCACAGGCCAGGGCGCCCGCCGTCATCGCCATTCAGGATGCACGGCGGCCATGACAGTCGCGAGACGCCCTTGGCCGTGGGCGGGCGGAATCCGCATCGCACGCTGACGTGGCCGATGAGGCCTATCGAACCTAGGGCTCGACGCTGACGCTGGCGGTCATCCCGGCGCTCAGGTGCACGTCCTGCGGGAGCTGGTCGAGGTGGATGCGCACCGGGATGCGCTGGGCCAGGCGCACCCAGTTGAAGGTCGGCTCGACGTTGGCCAGCAGTTGGCTGTCGGGCAGGGCGTTGCGGTCGGTGATGCCGCTGCTGATGCTTTCCACCCGGCCGTCGATCTCGCGGTCGCCGCTCATCAGGGTGACGCGGGCGCGCATGCCGACCTTGATGTTGGGCAGCTTGGTTTCCTCGAAGTAGGCGGTGACATAGAACGACTTCTGGTCGACCAGGGCGAGTACCGCCTGGCCGGCCTGGGCGTAGTTGCCCTGGGCCAGGCGCAGGTTGGTCACCTGGCCGTCGCGCGGGGCGCGCATTTCGCTGCGCGCCAGGTTGATCTCGGCCTGGGCCACCGAGGCGAGGGCTTCCTGGTACTGGCTGTTGGCGATGGCGGCGTTGAGCTGGGCGGTCTCCTTGTCTTCGGCGCTGATCGCTGTGCTGGTCAGGCGGTTGCGCCGGTTGGCTTCGCTCTGGCGCAGGCGGTATTGCTGCAGGCGGGTCTCGGCGACGGCCTTGGCTTCATTGAGGTTGGCCTGGTAGCGCTCGCGGTCGATGCGCATCAGCAGGTCGCCGGCCTTGAGCTGCTGGTTGTCGACGATGGGCAGGTCGGTGACCCAGCCGGAGACGTCCGGGGCGATCACCACCACGTCGGCGCGCACCCGGGCGTCGCGGGTCCACGGGGAAAGCATGTAGTAGCGCCACAGCCAGGCGCCGGCGAACACGGCGGCGACCACCACGAGCAGGGTGGCGAGTACCCGGAAGAATCCACGCACGCGGTTTCTCCTCTATCCGTTGGCCGCACTGAACAGCCAGGTGACGCCCGCCAGCAGGAGCACGAAGAGCGCGCAGTCGAACAGCGCCTCGTGCCAGATCCAGCGCGCCAGGGGCGTCAGTTGCAGGAGCAGGCGCAGGCCGATGGTCAGCCCCAGCGCCGCCAGCCCGTAGAGGAACATCGGGCTCAGGTAGACCCCGCCCAGGGCCCATTCAGACAGGCCCATGGTCATCCTCCAGGTGGCACCACTGATGCCAGGTGTAACGCAGTTGGCGCAGCGCCGCGCGGGTCAGGCGGTAGTGTTCCTGCTGGCCGTCGGGGTGCGCGTCGAGGGCCTGTTCCAGGCGCTCGCAGAGGGCATCCAGATGCGCTTCGCGCGCGGGCGAGGGCTCGCCTTGCAGCTGTTTGCCCAGTTCGGCGAGGAAGCGTTCGCGCTGCACCCGCAGTTCGCCCTGGGCGCCGGCCATGCAGGTGCGCAGGTGGATCAGCTCGCTGCCCAGGTCGAGCGCCAGCAGCCCGGCCAGCCAGCGCCGGCGCATGCCGCTGGGCAGCAGGCTGTAGTGCCGCGCCAGGCGGATCAGGCGGTCCGCCATGCGTCCGCCGAACCAGCCTTCCGCCTGGGGCAGCGGGTAGCGGGTCAGGCGTGCCAGGTCGGCGGCGATGGCATCGCTCAGGCGCCGGGTCATCCAGTCCGAGGGCAGCGGCAGCAGGCGGAATACCACGACCGCGAAGCCGACGCCGATGAGGGTGGCCTGCGCCGAGTTGAGCAGGCTGGCGAAGTCGTACTGCATGTTGTTGTGCGGCGCGACCAGGGTGACGAACTGGATGGCGAAGGTGGTGGCGGTGCCGGTGAGCAGCGGCACCGCCATGCCCAGGGCGGCGAAGAACAGCGGCACGCCGAGAGCCATGCAGAGCAGCGGGAAGCCGTTCCATTGCGGTAGCAGCCACTGGTCCACCAGGGCGGCGGCGAGCAGCGCGTAGAGGATGCCGCGGAGGAAGCTCAGGCTGATCTCCACCGCATTGTCGCGGTTGGCGAACAGGCTGCAGATGATGCCGGCCATGAGCATGCCGCCAATCGCCGCGGGCCAGGCGCTGGCCAGCCAGAAGGTGGCGATGCCGAGCAGCGCCAGGGCGCTGCGCGCGCCGTAGAACAGCGCCACCAGCCAGTCGCGGTGCCAGGACAGCCCAGGCAGGTCGGCGCCTTCCAGCCTACCGCTGGCCACGCCGGCGGCGGCGCGTTCGGCCTGGATGACCTTGAACAGCAGCACCTGGCAGCGCGCCAGACAGTAGCGCAGGTCGTTGCTCAGCTCGCTGTCGCTGGCGGCGTCGATGAGGCGTTCGCGCAGCGCTTGCAGAGTATCCAGGTTGCGCCCCTGCAAGGCCGCCAGCAGCTCGGCGATCCAGGGGCCCAGCCGTTGCTCGTCGGCGGCGTCGAGCATGCGCCGCTGGCGCGACACGCCGCGCGCGGTGCGCAGCAGGCTGAGGATGTCGCGCGAGAGCAGGCGCAGCGCCTTCGCGCGTTGCTGGCCCTGGTAGCCCTCGAACCAGGCATGGTCGCGCTGCGCATCGGCGGCGACGATGCGCCCGAGCAACTGGAGGATGCCTTCCGGCTCGCGTGCCTTGCCCTGGACCGCGTTGACCGCGGCGTGCAGGGCCACCTGGAGGGTGTCCTGGGCCAGTTTGCCGAGGCTTTCCTCGACCCGTTGCGGCCACAGGGTGGCGCTGACCACCGAGGCGCAGACGATGCCCAGGCAGATTTCGCTGCAGCGCGCGACGGCCTGGTCGAACACCTGCAGCGGCTGGCTGATCGCTGGCAGGCCGATGATCGCCACGGTGTAGCCGGCCAGGACGAAGGCATAGGAAACGTGGTTGCGCAGGCTGGTCGAGGCCGCCGTGCACAGCCCCAGCCAGAGCGCCAGGACGAGCAGGAACAGCCAGGGCGCCTGGGCGAAGAGAGCCATGAACAGGACTGCCATGACGGTTCCCGCCAGGGTGCCGAGCAGGCGGTACAGGCCCTTGGCGATGACCATCCCGGACAACGGCTGGGAGACGATGAACACGGTCATCAGCGCCCACTGTGGCTGCTCCAGGTCGAGGCGGAACGACAGCCAGAGGGCGATGCCGCCGGCCAGCAAGGTCTTGCAGGCGAAGGTCAGCGCCGTGCCCTGGGGGGCGACGAAGGCGTGGATGGCGGGGCTCAGCTGCACAGCGGCGCGCCTTTGTTCGAGTGTTTTTCTCAGTCTAGAAGCAAATGCGCGAGGGCTTGGCGCGTTCCGCCGGCGATCGGTGGACGGCGCGCTGGCGAAGGCTCGGGTGAGGCGCGGGCGGTGTGCCGGGGTGTGGCTCAGAGCCGCTCGAACAGGCCCGGATAGTCGAGCACCAGTCCTGACTCATCGACTGCCAGCACGGCCTGGAAATCGCTGCCTTCGAGGTTGCGGTAGTGGTAGTGGCGGGCGTCCAGGCAGGCATAGCCCTGGCGCATGGGGCGCGGCCGCAGCAGCGGCGCTTCGAGGTAGACCACCGTCAGCGCGGCGCTTTCGCCGGCGGCCAGGCGCAGGCGGCGGATCGGCAGGCTGTTGGTGAAGGGCGTCGGCCAGATGTCGATGTCCAGGCAGCCATCCAGCTCCGCCAGGGCGCTGCCATCACCCAGCCGCCAGTGGCCCTGGCCGTCCGCCAGCAGGTGCAGGTGGCGTTGCAGATGCCCGCCGTCCACCCACAGTTCGGCTTCGCGCAGGCGCCAGTCGGCGTCCCAGGCGAGGCGGTAGTCCATCTGGTAGGGCGGCTGGCCGTCGGTGGCGGCCACGCGCAACTGGCTGTCGGCATGCCCGTCGCCCAGCGCCAGGGTTTCCCAACTGGCGGCGGGCGCCTGCCAGCATCCGCGCCACTGCAGGTGCCGGCTCATGGCGGGTCCAGCAGCAGGCCCAGGCGCAGGCGCTTGGGCAGGCGCGCGACCACCAGTTGGTGCGAGCGGGTGAGGGCGGCGCGCAGTTCCTCGGCGGCCATGGGGTAGGGGCGCTGCATGGCGATCCAGCGGGCGCGGGCCAGGTAGGGCGCCGGGCGGATGCCGGGGCGGTCGACGTAGCCGAGGAACAGCTCGTCGTCGACCTTGAAGGCCAGGCCGCCGCGCCCTTCGTCGAGGAAGTCGAGGATGGCGAACATCTTGTTGCCGGCCACCGAGAACACCCGGTTGCTGCCCCACTTGAGGTCTTCGCGGGCGCCGGGCAATTGCAGGCAGAAGTGGGCGATCTGTTGCGGCGTCATCGCGGCTCCGGTGGCCTCAGTCGCGGAAGTAGACTTGCACCAGATGGTAGCCGAACTGGCTTTTCAGCGGACCGTGGATGACCTTCAGCGGCTTCTTGAAGATCACCGCGTCGATGCTGCGCACCATCTGCCCCGGGCGCACTTCGCCGAGGTCGCCGCCGCGTTTGCCGGAGGCGCAGGTGGAGTGCTTCCTGGCCAGCGCGGCGAAATCCTCGCCGCGTTCCAGGCGCTGCTTGAGCTGCTCGGCTTCGGCGGCGGTCTTGACCAGGATGTGGCGGGCCATGGCGATGGGCATGTGCTGACACTCTCATGACGAAAAGCGGCCTATTCTAGCGCGCGCGCCGAATGCGCGGCGCGGGTGACGCAATTCGCATTTTTTCCGAGCTGGCATTGTGCCGGACGGGGCACCTACCTAGAGTCACGCTCACAATCCCGATCGCGGCCCTGCCGGCTGGCAGCGCGTCGCGCCTACCCTTGCGCGTGGATGCAGTTCTCATGGATATCCAAGCAATGCTGCGAATCCTGGCCAGCCAGGACGGTTCCGACCTTTATCTGTCTACCGGCGCGCCTCCCTGCGCCAAGTTCAACGGCGTGCTCAAGCCGCTGTCCAGCGAGCCGCTGAAGGGCGGCGAGGTGGCGCGCATCGCCAACGCGATCATGGACGAGGAGCAGAAAGCCGAGTTCGAGCGCGAGCTGGAAATGAACCTGGCGCTGTCGGTCACCGGCGTCGGCCGCTTCCGCATCAACATCTTCAAGCAGCGCAACGAAATCTCCATCGTCGCGCGCAACATCAAGCTGGACATCCCGCGCTTCGAGGACCTGATGCTGCCGGAAGTCCTGCTCAAGGTGGTGATGGAGAAGCGCGGCCTGGTGCTCTTCGTCGGCGGCACCGGCTCCGGCAAGTCGACCTCCCTGGCAGCGTTGATCGACCACCGCAACCGCAACAGCGGCGGGCACATCATCACCATCGAAGACCCCATCGAATACGTGCACCGGCACCGCAAGTCGATCATCAACCAGCGCGAAGTCGGGGTGGACACCCGCAGCTTCCATGCCGCGCTGAAGAACACCCTGCGCCAGGCGCCGGATGTGATCCTGATCGGCGAGATCCGCGACCGCGAGACCATGGAGCACGCCCTGGCCTTCGCCGATACCGGCCACCTGGCGATTTCCACCCTGCACGCCAACAACGCCAACCAGGCGCTGGACCGCATCATCAACTTCTTCCCCGAAGAGCGCCGCCCGCAGTTGCTCAACGACCTGGGCAACAACCTCAAGGCCTTCGTCTCGCAGCGCCTGGTGCGCACCCAGGACGGCAAGCGCCGTGCCGCGGTGGAGGTGCTGCTCGGCACCGCGACCATCAGCGACCTGATCAAGCGCGGCGATTTCAGCTCGATCAAGGAGATCATGGACAAGTCGCGCGCGCTGGGCATGCAGACCTTCGACCAGGCGCTGTTCGACCTGGCGGTGGAGGGCGCGATCAGCGAGGAGGAGGCGGTGAAGAACGCCGACTCGGCGAACAACCTGCGGCTCAAGCTGAAGCTCTACAAAGACAACCCGGCCGTGGCCATGAGCCAGGCGGCCCAGGCGCAGCCCGTCGCCCAGGCGCCGAGCGCGGCGCCGGTGGAGGCGTCCAGTTGGGGCTTGGAGCTGGCCCTGGAAGAGATCAAGGCCGAGGACGAAGAGCAGAAGGGGCTCTGAGTTCCCGCGCATGAAAAAGCCCCGCCATGGCGGGGCTTTTTTTCGTCGGCGATGCCGTCGTTACAGGATCGACAGCGGGTAGCTGATGATCAGGCGGTTCTCGTCGAAGCTGTTGGTCTTGCCCCAGTCGCGGCGCATGGTGGAGTTGCGCCACTTGAAGTTGAGGCTTTTGAAGGTGCCGCTCTGGATGGTGTAGGCGACCTCGCTCTCGCGGCCCCATTCGGTGCCGTCGTCGGTGCTGCTGTTGTGCACGTTGTTGCCGTGGATGTAGCGGTTCATCAGGGTCAGGCCGGGCACGCCGAGGCCGGCGAAGTCATAGTCGTGGCGCAGTTGCCAGGAGCGCTCCTTGGCGTTCTCGTAGCTGGAGTTGTAGCTGTCGTTGGCCAGGGTGCCGCCGCTGGTGCCGTTGACGCGGAACCACTCGTCCTTGCCCATGACTTCCTGCAGGCCGAGGTAGAAGGTGCTGGCGCCGTACTTGGCCGAGAACATCCCGGAGAAGGTGCGGTTGTCCAGGTTGCCGGCGCGCGCGCTGCCGTCGTCCTTGCCCCAGAAGTAGCCGAGGTTGGCGCCCAGCACCCAGTCGCCGAGCGGCTGGAAGTGTTGCAGTTGCAGGTACTGCTGCTGGTAGATGTCCTTGAGCTGCGCATCCCACAGGCCGATCAGGGTGCGATTGTCGTTGAAGCGGTACTCGCCGCCGGCGAAGTTGAAGCGGTCGGACTTGTAGGCCGAGCGGTTGAACAGCGTCATGTCCTGCATGCTCGCGTCGTTGCGCGGGCTGTTCTGGCGGAACTGGCCGCCGTAGAGGGTCAGGCCGTCGATTTCCTTGGAGGTGATCTGCCCGCCCTGGAAGGTCTGCGGCAGCGAGCGGCCGTCGTCGGAGCGCAGGATCGGCAGTACCGGCATCCATTCGCCGACCTTCAGCTCGGTCTTCGATACCTTGGTCTTGCCGGCCACCGCCAGGCGGCCGAAGTCGTCGGCCGGGCTGCCGTCGCTGTGCACCGGCAGCAACTGGGTGCCGGCGGTGCCTTTGCCGCCGTCGAGCTTGATGCTGTAGAGGCCGAGCACGTCCATGCCGAAGCCGACGGTGCCCTGGGTGAAGCCGGACTTGGCGTCGAGGATGAAGCTCTGCGTCCACTCGGCGGCCAGGTTCTGCTTGGTGTCGTTGACGTAGTTGCGGTTCATGTAGAAGTTGCGCGCGGTCAGGCTGACCTTGGCGTCTTCGAGGAAACCGCCTTCGTCGGCGAAGGTGGACAGGGCGACGCCGCTGACGGCCAGGGCCAGGGTGGCGGGCAGGATGCGCGGCGCGCGACGGGTGCAGGGATATCCCATGACGATCTCTCTGAAGTCATTGTTTTTGTTGGAGATGGCGGCTCAGGCGCGAGACGCCCGTTAAGACTGGCGCCTGTGACTAGGCGGGCCGTCCGCGTTCGGCGGTCGCGCGAAGGCGTGGCACGGGGGCGGACGGCTGAGGGATGTGCGGCATCGCAATGGACCTTTTTATAGTTGTTGGTGCGTTTGCGACCGAGGGCAGCGGGCGCTGCCGGGGCGTTCGGTACGGCTCGATAGTGGAAGGACGGGGGGGAGCCAGACAATGCGCAAAACCGCTTACCGTTCGCTGATCGAACATAAATTAACCGGTTGGAACATTTATCGAAATTTCCCACCCCGATAGGGCGGTTTCCCGCGTGCGACTATCTCTTTAGAATCCGTCGACCTTTGCAGTGGACGACGCCCATGGCCGGTAGCCAGATCGAACGCGCCTTCAGCCTTCTCGAAAGCCTCACCAGCGAACCCCGTGGTTTGCCGATGCAGACCCTGGCCGACCGCCTGCAGATTCCCAAGAGCGCCACCCACCGCATGCTCGCCGAGCTGATCCGCCTCGGCTATGTGCGGCAGAACCCGGAGAACAGTCGCTATCAGCTATCCACCAAGCTGGTCGCGCTGGGTTTCCGCTACCTGTCCTGCAGCGGCGCCGACATCGTCCAGCCGATCCTCGACCGCCTGGCCCAGGACAGCGGCGAACTGGTGCGCCTGGGGGTGATCGACGGCGCCCGCCAGACCTGGATCGCCAAGTCCCAGGGCGCCCGTTCCGGCCTGCGCTACGACCCGGACATGGGCCGTGACGCGCCGCTGTTCTACACCGCCTCCGGGCATGCCTGGCTGGCCAGCCTGAGCGACGCCGAGGCGCTGGAACTGGTGAGCCGCCAGGGCGCGGTCGATCCCGCCGCCCTCGGCCCGCGGGCGCCGCGCAGCAACGAAGAGCTGCTCGATTACCTGCGCCGCGCCCGTGAACGCGGCTACGCCTGGGTCGAGGAAACCTCCGCGCTGGGAACCTCGGCGCTGGCCGCGGTGGTCCGCGCGCCCCTCGATGGCCGGGTCATCGGTGTGCTAAGCATCGCCGGCCCGAGTGCGCGTCTGCCCGAGACGCGCCTGCACGAACTGGCGCCGCTGCTGCTGGGCGCGACGGCGGAGCTGTCCGCCGCCAGCCAGGCTTCCGAGCTCTTCGTCTAAGCCGCGGGCGCCACGCCCTCGCGCGATCCGGCGCGTGCCTTCGCGCGCGCCGGGCGCTGTCGCGCCGCCAGCGTCTTTCTCCCTCATCGCCAACCACTGGTCGATAACCGCACGGACTGTCATTGCCTGCTCTTGAGTAAAAATGGAACCGAGTTCTAAATAATCTCGAATCCAGCGCGCCGGCTTCCCGTGGGGCGCTCAAGCAGAACAAGCAGAAGAGGATTGCCGCGTGTCTTCCCCCTTGCGCATTGCCCTGATCGGCGCCGGCATCATGGGCCGCCAGCATTACCAGCACCTGCGGGACATCGCCGGCGCCCGCCTCTGCGCGGTGGCCGATCCGGGCCCCCAGGCCGAGGCGTTCGCCAGCGCCTGCGGCGTGCCGCACTACGCCGACCACCGGCAGATGCTGGAAAGCGCCCGGCCGCAGGCGGTGATCGTCGCCAACCCTAACAACCTGCATGTCGGCACCGCGCTGGACTGCATCGCCGCCGCTGTGCCGGTGCTGCTGGAGAAGCCGGTCGGCGTGCACCTGGACGAGGTCCGCGAGCTGGTCGCCGCCGCCCGTGGCAGCGCGGTGCCGGTATTGATCGGCCATCACCGCCGGCACAATCCGCTGATCGCCAAGGCGCGCGAGGTGGTGGCCGGCGGCGCCCTCGGGCGGCTGGTGAACGTCACCGCGCTGTGGCAGTTGCAGAAGCCCGCCGAGTACTTCGAGGTGTCCTGGCGCCGCGAGCCGGGCGCCGGCTTCCTGCTCACCAACCTGATCCATGACCTCGATCTGCTGCGCTACCTGTGTGGCGAGGTGCGTCAGGTCCAGGCCTTCACCAGCAACCAGATCCGCGGCCTGGTCAACGAAGACAGCGCGGCCATCCTGCTGCAATTCGAGAACGGCGCGCTGGGCAGCCTGACCGGCTCCGACGCCGTGGCGGCGCCCTGGAGCTGGGAGCTGGATTCCGCCGAAAGCCCGGTCTACCCGCAGCAGGCCGACCAGCCCTGCTACCTGCTGGCGGGCACCAATGGCGCCCTGAGCATTCCGCAACTCAGCCGCTGGCAATACGCCGAAGCGGGCGCCGGCTGGCACCAGCCGCTGTTGCGTAGCGAGGAGCGCTACACGCCCGGCGCGTCGCTGCGCCTGCAACTCGAACATTTCATCCGCGTGGCGCGTGGCGCGGAAGCGCCACTGACCGACGCCGCCGACGCCGGACGTACCCTGGCGCTGATCGAAGCGGTGCGCCAGGCCGCCGCCAGCGGCCAGGCCTGTGCGCCGGCCAGCATCCTCTAGGCGCGGGCCATGCCCGCGATTCGCGGCGTTGCGCCGCTGCTAGCTTTAACCCATGCCCTGTGAAGCGATGACCATGACCGAACGAATCTTTTCCCTGGCCGCCCTGACCGTCCTCGAACTGTCGCCCCCGCAGATGGTGGAAGTGGCCGCGCGCGCCGGCTACAGCCACGTCGGCCTGCGCCTGGTGGCGGCGACCGCCGAGGAGCATCACTTCCCGCTGGTGGCCGATGCCGAGCTGCGCCGGCAGACCCAGGCACGCCTGCGCGACACCGGCGTGCGCGTGCTGGACCTGGAAATCCTCCGCCTCAAGCCGGAGACCCGGGTCGCCGACTTCGAGGCGATTCTCGCGGTGGGCGCCGAGTTCGGCGGCAGCGAGCTGCTGGTGGCCGGCAACGACCCGGACGAGGCGCGCCTGACCGAGCGCTTCGCCGAACTCTGCGACCTGGCCCGCGGCTACGGCATCCACCCGCACCTGGAATTCATGCCCTGGACCGACGCGCCCGACCTGCGCAGCGCCATGCGCGTGGTGGAGAACGCCGGGCGCGACAACGGCTGCGTGCTGGTCGACGCCTTCCACTTCAATCGCTCCGGCTCCTCCCTCGACGACCTGGCGCGCCTGCCCGCCACGCGCATGCGCTATGCGCAACTGTGCGACGTCGCCGGGCCGCGCCCGGACGACATGCAGGAGATCCTGCGCCAGGCGCGCAACGAACGGCGTTTCCCCGGTGACGGCGACTGCGACCTGATCGGCCTGCTGCGCAGCCTGCCGGCGAGCCTGCCACTGAGCCTGGAAATCCCCACCCGGCAATTGCTGGAGCAGGGCGTCAGCGCCCTAGAGCGCGCCAGCCTGGCGCTGGACAAGGCCAGGGCGGTGCTCGCCAGGGTCTGATCGATCCAGGTCGAGGTTCCGTTTTTCCCATGCGCCCGGCACACTGCCGGGCGTCTTGCGTTCCACCCACTGAAGCGGGAAAACCCATGTCCTCCTCCCACGCGCTGTCCGGCGCGAGCCAACCCATCAAGGGCATCCTCCTGGTGGTGCTGGCGACCTTTCTGTTCTCCAGCCACGACGCCCTGTCGAAATACCTCTCCGGCTTCTATCCGATCATCCTGGTGGTCTGGGCCCGCTACCTGGTGCATACGCTGCTGATGGCCGGCATCTTCCTGCCGCAGTCGGGCCTGCGCGTGCTGCGCAGCCGCCGCCCGTTGCTGCAGGTGATACGCGCCGCCTGCCTGCTCGGCACCAGCCTGTTGTTCACCACCGGCCTGCAATACATCCCGCTGGCCGAAGCCACGGCGGTCAACTTCCTCGCGCCGCTGCTGGTCACCGCGCTGTCGATGCCGCTGCTCGGCGAGCGGGTCAGCGCCGGGCAGTGGGCGGCGGTCTCGCTGGGCTTCGTCGGGGTGCTGGTGATCGTCCATCCCGGCGGCGAACTGTTCACCCCGGCGATCCTCCTGCCGCTGGCCTCGGCGCTGTGCTTCTGCTTCTACCAGTTGCTCACGCGCAAGCTCGCCGAAGTCGACAGCCCGACCACCAGCAACTTCTTCGCCGGGCTGCTCAATACCCTGATCACCAGCGCGCTGGTGCCGTTCTTCTGGCACACGCCGAGCCTCGGCCACGCGCTGCTGATGCTCGCCCTCGGCGGTTGCGGGATGTCCGCGCACCTGTTCCTCACCCAGGCCTTCCGCCACGCCGCACCGGCCCTGCTGGCGCCGTTCGGCTATTGCCAGATCGTCTTCGCCGGGCTGATCGGCTGGGTGATCTTCAACCACCTGCCGATGCCATCGGCGTTGCTCGGCATCTCGATCATCTGCCTCAGCGGCCTCGGCGCCGCCTGGATGCAACGACGCCGCTGAGGGCGGGGCGCCGTCAGCCGACACGCCAGTGCGCCCTGGGCAGCACCCGCGGCGCCGGGCAATCCACGTTGCCCCTGGCGTCGACGGCCCCTTGCGTCCTGTAAAACAGACCGGCTCGAAGACCGCTCGAGGATGGGCGTTGCGTTGGAGAGCGGTCAGCCGCCATTGAGTGGATCGGCTCACTGCCAAGGTCGCACATGGCGAAGCGTCTTACGATGTACTCGGAATAGCGTCGGAGACAGCTTGATGCTGGCGCTGTAACCATCCTCCCGTCGAGCTCGGCAGGCCCTCTGCTCCGAGGTTTTCAGCGCCACTCTGGAACGCCAGGTGTCAGCGCTCCCGGTCAGCGATGAGACCACGCCTCTGATGCTCCCCCTTCTCCGGCTGACCGAGGCTATCGCCGGTCAGCACCATCGCAATACTGCAAGGAGCGCAAACAGCATGCTCGATGCCATTCTGGATTTTGTCGATGCCTTGAAGGATGAGTTCTCTCGCCGTCGCGCCGGACCAGTCCCCCCGGCGCCCCAGCCCAGCGAGCCACCTGCCGCACCAACTCCTGTACCAGCGGCGGCCGCTACGCCGCAGCCGCTCAGGAAGTGGAGCCATCCGTTCGGCTACAAATCCAATCCCTTGCTGCAGTTGACCCAGTTGGCCAACGCCGTGGCGGGCTATTACCCCCTGGGCCGCAATGGCATGTGGCATGGCGGCGTGCACTTCGATAGGGGCACCGCTGGCATCGAGGGGGCTGCCGGCGCGCTGGATCAATCCTATGTGCGCTGCCTGGCCGACGGTGAAGTCGTGGCCTACCGCATCGATCAGAACTCGCCGAGCAACACCTATCTCCTCAACGGGCAAAGCGTGCAGAGGACGTTCTCGCGCAACTTCGTGCTGGTGCGCCATCGCCTGCAGGCGCCGGCCATTGAAGGCCGCGCGGAGGTGCCGCCGAGCCTGACCTTCTACAGCCTGTACATGCACCTGCAGGACTGGGCTGACTACCAGGCCAATCCCACCCTGCCGCGCCCGGCCTTCTGGCCCGAGGCGGCCACCCGTCGCGTCAAGGCGACGGTGAACGACGTCCTACCCGGCCACCCGGAACAGCGCGGTTTGAAGGTGCTCAACCAGGCCCTGCACGGGAAAACCATCGCACTGCTGCCGCGTGGCGCGGAGGTGACGGTCAGCGGCGAAGGGGCGTACCGCAAACTGGCAAACAGCCGTGGCCCGGCCTTCTTGCAGAACCCCGATGGCTCACTGCGTGGCTACCTTTCCTTCAGCCATCTGCAGCCCATCACAGCGAGCGAGTACCGCATCCAAAGCACCACCCTCAACGTCCGAGCCGCCCCCGGCAACCACAGCGAAATCCTCGCGCGCCTGCCGCACGGCAGCGAAGTGACCCTCAGCGGCGAAGGCCAGTACCGCAAGCTGGAAAGCATCAACCAGTACGTTCACTTCGCCTCGCTGGAAGGCATTCGCCAACCACAGGCGCATGACCGCGTGCAGGTGCTCGACCCGCCCGTGCCGATCAAGGCCGGCGAACTGATTGGTCACCTCGGCTGCTATCAGGACCGCACGGATGCCGAGCCGCAGCAGAAGCTGCACCTGGAAGTCTTCAGCGGCGAAAACGTCGAAACCTTCATCAACGCCAGCCGCGCCTGGGCGCAACACCTGCCGGCCAGCGGCAAAACCTGGCTGAAGCTCGCCAAGGGCACCCCCGTGGTGGCTCATCAAAACAGCTTCGGCGCAACCCAGCCGCCCACCCTGAGCGCAGCGAGCACGCCCAGCGCCGCCACGCTGCTGCTACCCAAGAGCCTGCTCGATGGCCTGCCCGCCGAGCAGAAAATCCAGGTACCGGAAGCGAACGGACAGAGCGCCTGCAACTGGTACCGCCTCGCTGGCCTGCTGCATGACCAGCACAACCTATTGCTCGATGGCTGGGTCCGCGAGGAAGTGGGCGTCACCCCCTGGGTCAGTCCCTGGGAATGGGAAGGCTACGACATCATCTTCAACTTCGACACGGACCAGAACCGCCTGGCGTACTTCCTCAGCGCGATAGGGCATTTCAACGAAGACGAATTGGCGCAATACGGCGCCAAGGCCGAAATCACCGACAAGGGAGAAATGCAGACTCGCCTGTACGACATCATCGATCGCGACCGCAACGGCAAGATGACCGCCGAAGAACTGCAAGCCGCCCTGCGATTACCGGCACTGGCGCAGTCGATATCGCAACTGGTCATCTTTTACGAAAGCGAGTGGCACTACCAAGCGCGGAGATGGGATGCGCTGGATGGCCCGCTCGGTCATAGCGGCTCGACACCCCATGTGAACTGGCTGGCGGAGAAAGAGCGGATCAAACAGTTGTGCTGGTGGGATGAGGTCGCCGAGAGAGTGGGACTGCCGGCACATGGGCAGGTGTTTCATATGCATCCGATTGGGTTGTTTGGAATGTTTGGCTGTGAGCAAAGCTTGTTGGTAACCCGAGAGCAGTTAGCTTTGATCATGAAGTCGGCTAGTAATGAATTAATTGACCTTTATTTGCTGCCAATAAATTCTGCAATGATGGCTTTTGAGATAAATAGCAGTCTGCGTAAAGCGCATTTCTTGGCTCAAATTGCTCACGAAACCTCTGAATTAAAATATTCGGAGGAAGTTGCGTCGGGAGAGGCTTATGAGGGACGTTCTGATTTAGGGAATATTCAGTCTGGAGACGGAAGGCGATTCAAGGGGAGAGGTCTGCTACAGCTGACTGGGCGCTCAAACTATGAGGCTTTCGAAAGATATTTAAGGTCGATAGGTGAAAATTCGGATGTGACATCCAGCACGGAGATGGCGGAAAAAATTTCCAATTCCCCACAAATGGCATCTTTAGCTGCTGCGTATTTTTGGGGGAAGATAAAGTCAAAGCTAAATGCAGCGGCGGATAGAGACGATCTTTACTGGGTGTCGGTATATGTCAACGGATGGGCTAGTCAGGTAAATCCCTACTATGCGGATAAACAATTGGAGCCAAATCACATGAGGGAGCGCGTCGCAATGCTTATCAGGGCAAAGGAAGCCTTTGGGATATAGAGATGATTATTAAGAGGCTTTTATGGGGATTGTCTGTTGGGATTTGCTTGCCTGCGTTAGCTGGCGAAGCTTCTGTTAATGAAGTGAGTTTCTATAAAGGGGAAGTTGGTAGCTCTCCAGTGAGCATGAGTCTGAGTGTTTCTAATGGCGTGGTTTCAGGAAGATATATCTATGATAAATACAATACTCCAATCTTGCTGTCGGGCGAGATCAAGTTGGGTGGAGTTTTCCTGAGGGAGGGAGACGCGAAAAAATTCTCATTGCTCCAAAAAAGAGAAAGTCTTAATGGCGTATGGAGTGATGGGGTCTCAACTTATGCGGTGAATCTTAGGGAGGAGGGTGAATCATATAAAGATATTATTGAGTATATCTCAGGGTCCACTGAGAAATTAATAATAAAATTCAGATCTGGTATGGTTCAAGAAATTCCCATTTCGATAGCTGAGGACTCATTAAATTTGACTTTTGAGGACTTTAATTTTGATGGATTTCCTGACCTAAGAGTTTTAGCCGCCGGCGGCATATCTAATTCCACATATCTTTATTATGAGTACGACCCGGCAGGAAGGAGATTTGTCCAGTCATCCAATAGGATGGACGAGGTAAATAATCCGAAAGTCATGCATGCTAGGAAGATTGTTGCGGGACTCTCAAGGGAGGGGTGTTGCAGTTATAAAATAATTTTGATAGGAAAAAATAGTGAATTGACTGCTGCCTACGATTACTCGAAAGATTCGGGTTATAAGGTTTATGCGATCCACGGCGAGAAGAAAGGTATTCGCGAAGGAATATCAAGATCCTATTTTGAAAAAAATTTTATGGAGGTATATGAATCAAATGTCCCTTGATGGTTGATTGCTTCGACTATTACATCATCGACAGGTTTTTCATATGCATCCGATTGGGTTGGTTGGATGTTTTACAAGCGATAACCCTTTAGCAATTACTCATACACAACTGCGAGAAACTTTTCCCAGCGCAGATGATGGCGATATCGATGTTGTCTTGAGTGAGATCAACGGTCGCCTGGAAGAATTTAAATTAGACACCAGGCTAAGGCAGCGCCATTTCTTTGCTCAGATCAAAGGAGAGGTAGGCCCTTCCATGAAAGGAGTCACCGAAAGCTGGGAATACTCACCGGCAACGCTGAAATTGTTTAGCGAATACTATCGGGATCATCCTGCTGAAGCGGATGAGGATGGATACCTGAAAGACTCGCATGGGCGAATCATTCGTAGGGCGAATCAGCAGGAAATAGGGCGAAAGCACTTTCAATGACTTAAGGGGAATCGAGAATCCATCCCAGTGATGGGTATAACTTCAGGGGCAGAGGTCTGATACAAATTACGGAGTATGAAAAGTATCATGGATATATGCGAGGATCTGATAAATATTGGGCTGAAGCGGCTCCGGATATTGTGAATAACCCGGAGCTGATTAACTTAATGCTGAATGCAATTAGATGTGCAATATGGTTTTGGCTGAAGTTTAGAATTTATACGGCCGATACGGGAAAAGGCTATCGGGATGTTGAAGATGTAACTGAGCTTGTTAATGGAGGATATATGGGGCTGAGGGAAGGCAGGAGGCGTATAAATTGATTGAAAGAGTGTTGTGGTGAGCTTGTGAGAATATTTTTTTTGCTGTGTTGCTTATTTCAAGATTTGCATATGGAAATGAAATAAATTTATGTGCAGTCGATGAGGTGGTTATTGCTTCTTGTCAGCTTGATGAGGTTAAGCATCGAGTGCTATCTATTTGTTATAAAAACAATGGTAAAAACGTGTTTTATAGGTTTGGAAGGAAAGAGAATGTTGAGCTTTTTGTTAGTTTTTCAAGAGAAAAAAGGATAAGCAGATGGATTGATTTTGGTACATATACAACTTACTTTGGGTTTAGGCGGGGAAGGTATTCGTATGTTTTGGGGATTCCTGAGGAGTCTTATGGTGCTAGAGCTTTTGTGAAAATAAAAAAAGATGAAGAGAAAGTCATGTCTCGAAATTGTATTGCTAATTCTTTTGGTGAAAAGCTAATGAGGAGTCCGTTGATTGAGGATGTTGAGGATGAGGTTGTCAGGAGGAGTGATTTTATATTTCCGCCAAAATAAATAGTTGACTTTATAAAGACCGTATTTACAGGATAAGGGGCGCGGTCTGATGGATGTAAAGTATGTGACTTATATAATAAATTGTGGAAGTAATGGTCTCGCAGAGAGAGTCTGCGTATAGAGACTCTGAAGGTATATTGCAGTGATTTATTTATCGCACATGGTGGTGGCCGGGTACTTCTTTGTGATTTTCGGTGCGGAAAATGCATACTAAATTTATGGTTTAAAATGAAATCCATCTGCTTACTTTTTTTGTTTCTCGTCATTTCGAATTTTTCATTTGCAGACACGGCGGAGCAATGGATTGCATCAGGGGCGGATGAATCAAAATCCTTGACAATAGAAATAAAAGGAATCGACGGCGGAAAAATCATAAATTATTACTTTATATATGATTACGGAAGAAGGATGAATGAGCATTCAGAGGAAATGCCGCCAATTTATATAAAAAAGATCGATAGCAACTGCTTCAGGGCTGATATATTTGACGAGCAATCGGGAAATAAAGCAGATGTGATAATGTGCATGGCTGGCGAAAAAATATACTGGGCAAAAATTGATGACCCTCTTAAAACTCCATACATACCAAATTATGAGATTTTTATAAAAAAGCGCATATATAAATAATCATCAAGTTCAATTTATTCTTGGATCAGGAGGCGGGTAAGTTCAAGAGATTCCTTGGGGTTGGGTGGGGCGCCGAAGGGAAATTAATAAGGTATTTTTGGATATGTGTGACAGCTTGATCTCGAATCTATTCGAAAGAAAAACTAGAAGCCAACTCTACTGAGTTGCGAGTCAAATCATATGTTAGCCAGGAATGGTTTTTCTAAATTTTTGATTTTATTCCTAACTATCTTTCAATGTCGGGCGGAGACTACAAGGATAAAGGAAGATATTGCTTCTGGCTCCTTGGTATTTGATGGGCATAGATACCTGGATGTAATAGGGATGAAAGATGGGATTTATCGAGCCATGATAAGCATCAACGGGGCTCCTTCCTTATATGCAGGTGGTCAAGATGAAATTTACTATACCCTTGAGAGCTTAAATGGCAGGCTTTTTATCAATTGCGCATACATTGATAAAAGAAATAAATATAATGGGGCGGGTATTGAGTTTGGTATTTGTGCTCTTGGATTGCCTTTGAGTAACTATTACTCCTCCAGTGTTTATGCTTATGGTGATATATGGAATAAAATATTTTCCTTTGATACATCTATTGTAAAAGTGCATGGTTCGGATTTCTTTATTGGAAAAATTGGGGAGATAGCGGTTTTCAATAGATATGTTTCGATAGATGCGTTAGAAAGATCCGCTCCTGAGGCATATGTTAAGAGTGTTTCCGACTGTCATAGCTTCGGAGAAAAGAAAGTCTTTTTAGTATTCCATAAAGGTAATATAAAAAATCCTCTCTACCTTGATGTTCTTCAGTCCACTGAGCCTATGGAGCTTAAACGGCTAAAGGAAAGTGACTTAAAAAAGTTAGCGATAGAAAGATGCATTTGACGTTTTGTGCGGCCTTGTTGATGTGGCGGAGAGGATGTGGTTGCCGAGTACGGGCAGATGTTTCATATGCATCCGATTGGGTTGGTTGGGTGTTTCTCAATCCAGGAGCTTTATCGTTCTGCTCTGGGAATGATGGAAAAGTTGACACAAGGGCTGGAGCGATTCAGGTGCGGGTTCTTGTGATCCTGGCAAGTGATTAGAAACAGCGGAGTATCTGCTGTTTCGCGCACAAAAAAAGGGGCCCATGGGGCCCCCGAGAGTGGAATGTCGAAACTGCCGCAGGCTCAGTCCGCGCTGCTCGGTACCTTGCGCGGGGCCATGAAGTACATCCAGGTCAGGGCGATGAAGTACATCGCCGGGATCAGCGTGAAGAGCACGGCGTAGTTGTTGTTGGTGGCGGTCAGGATCGCGCCGACGATCTGGGTCATGAACATGCCGCCGATGGCCGCGCACATGCCGCCGAAACCGAACACCGTGCTCACCAGGTGCTTGGGCGTGTAGTCCATGACCAGGCTCCAGATGTTCGCGGTCCAGGCCTGGTGCGCGCCGACCGCCAGGGCGATGGCCAGCACGGCGATCCACAGGCCGCTGGCGTGGGCGGCGAAGGTCACGCTGACGATGGTGCAGGCGAAGATCAGCATCGACAGCAAGCGTGCGCTGGTGGCGCGCATGCCACGGCCGATCAACCAGGACGAGAAGACGCCGCCGCCGATGCTGCCGAAGTCCGCGGTCAGCCAGATGAGGATCAGCGGGATACCCATCTGGGTGACGCTGATGCCCAGGCCGTACTGCTGGTTGAGGAACGGCGGCAGCCAGTACAGGTAGAACCAGAACACCGGCGCGGTGAGCGAGTAGGCCAGGGCGAAGGCCCAGGTGCCGCGCATGCGCAGGATATGACTGAAGGGCACGCGCGCGGCGGCGGGCTCGGCGTCGGTCTGGATGTATTCCAGCTCGCTTTTCTTCACCCGCGGATGCTCTTCCGGGTTGAAGTAGTTCAGGCCCCAGAGCACCACCCAGACCAGGCCGAGGGCGCTCATGCACAGGAAGGCGGCCTGCCAGCCCCACAGCGAGAGGATCAGCGGCAGCAGCGCCGGGGTGATCATGGCGCCGACGTTGGTGCCGGCGTTGAACAGGCCGGTGGCCAGAGCGCGCTCGCCGGCCGGGAACCACAGGCGGGTGGTCTTGACGCAGGCCGGGTAGTTGGCGGCTTCGGTCAGGCCGAGGATGAAGCGGCAGACCATGAAGCCGATCGCCGAGGTGGCCAGGCCATGGCAGCCGGTGGCGACGCTCCAGAGCAGCACGGCGAAGAGGAAGGAGCGCTTCACGCCGATGTTGTCGATGAGCCGGCCCTGGATCACGAAGCCGATGGCGTAGCCGACCTGGAACCAGAAGTTGATGTTGGCGTAGTCCATCGCCGTCCAGTTCATGGCCTTGGCCAGGATCGGCTGCATGACGCCGAGCGCCGCACGGTCGATGTAGTTCAGCGTGGTGGCGAAGAACACCAGGGCGAGCATGGCCCAGCGGGTCTTGCCGACCGCGAAGGCGCCATGGATTTTCTGCCCGATCGAGGCATGCGGGGTAGGCGATACGACGGAGGAAGCGTGGGTATGGATCATCTCGGAGCCGTCCGTTGTGGGACTGCGCGGGCAGTCGCGACAAGTGGTGCGCGCCGCGCCGACAGCGCCGCGTCAGGTCAGTGAGCCTGGCGCGCGGGCAGGGCGGTGGCGGGCGTTGGAGTCTGGGTCAGGCGCGCGGGGCGGCCTGCGGGCTGCGGGCGTGTAACGGCAGCGAAGCGCGGGCGACGGACGGAGACAAGGCGGCGGAGTGTGGGTGCATGTGCATGAGGCGGTACCTGATTCTTGAAATTGTTATGGCCTTACGGCGTTTCGATCACGGGCATTCGGCAGGCAAGGGCAGCGAAGAGTGCCTACCGTTCAGGTGAATCCCCGTGGCCTGTTTTCGATGTTGCGCATCGGTTGAAAAAGCGTCAATTCGATAACCGGCCTTCTGTTCGCTGATCGAACACAAAACTAACTGGTTCGTACAATTTGAGTTGCCGCTCGAAAATACCCTGCGAATAATTCAATGGCCAGTCTTGCGCCTGCCGGGCTGGCCGAATTCCGGCGCGCGCCGACGATTGGTCCAGGTTGCGCGCAGACATGGCTCGGAGAAGCCCACAGACCAGGAGCTGAAGCATGCAGCGCTCGATCGCCACCGTCTCCCTGAGCGGTACCCTGCCCGAAAAACTCGAAGCCATCGCCGCCGCCGGTTTCGACGGCGTGGAAATCTTCGAAAACGATCTGCTCTATTACGACGGCAGCCCGCGCGACGTGCGCGCGATGTGCGCCGACCTGGGACTGGCGATCGCCCTGTTCCAGCCGTTCCGCGATTTCGAGGGCTGCCGCCGCGACCGCCTGGCGCGCAACCTCGACCGCGCCGAACGCAAGTTCGACCTGATGCAGGAACTCGGCACCGACCTGGTGCTGGTCTGCAGCAACACCGCCGCCGACTCCCTGGGCGAGCGCGAGATCCTCGTCGACGACCTGCGCCTGCTCGCCGAGCGCGCCGGCGCCCGTGGCCTGCGCATCGGCTACGAAGCCCTGGCCTGGGGTCGCCATGTGCGCACTTGGCAGCAGGTCTGGGACATCGTCCGCAGCGCCGACCATCCGGCCCTGGGCGTGTTGCTGGACAGCTTCCACACCCTGTCGCTGCAGGGCGATCCCAGCCGGATCGCCGAGATTCCCGGCGAGAAGATCTTCTTCGTGCAGATGGCCGACGCGCCCCTGCTGGCCATGGACGTGCTGGAGTGGAGCCGGCACTTCCGTTGCTTCCCCGGCCAGGGCGAGTTCGACCTGCCCGGCTTCCTCGCACCGATCCTGAAGAGCGGCTACCAGGGCCCGCTGTCGCTGGAAATCTTCAACGACGGCTTCCGCGCCGCGCCGACCCGTGCCAATGCCGCCGACGGCCTGCGCTCGCTGCTTTACCTGGAAGAGAAGACCCGCCGCCTGCTGGAGCAGGAAGGCGCGCCCGCCGCGCAGACTGACCTGCTCTTCGCGCCGCCGCCGGCGAGCCGCTACGACGGTGTCGAATTCCTCGAATTCGCCGTCGACGAAGCCCAGGGCGCGCGCCTCGCCGGCTGGCTGGAAAGCCTCGGTTTCGCCCGTGCCGGCGAGCACCGCTCGAAGGCGGTCAGCCTGCTGCGCCAGGGCGATATCAACCTGGTGCTCAACGCCGAGCCCTATTCCTTCGCCCACAACTTTTTCGAGGCCCACGGCCCCTCGCTGTGTGCCACCGCGCTGCGGGTGCGCGACGGCGCCCAGGCGCTGGAGCGCGCGCAGGCCTTCAAGGGCCAGCCGTTCCGTGGCCTGGTCGGCCCCAACGAGCGGGAAATCCCGGCGGTGCGCGCGCCGGACGGCAGCCTGATCTACCTGGTGGAGCCGGGCCAGCCTGGACAGACCATCTACGACAGCGACTTCAAGGTGAACGACCAGGCCGTCGCCAGCGGCAGCCTGACCCGCATCGACCACATGGCCATGGCCCTGCCGGCCGAGAGCCTGGATAGCTGGGTGCTGTTCTACAAGAGCCTGTTCGATTTCGAGGCCGACGACGAAGTGGTCCTGCCGGACCCATACGGCCTGGTGAAAAGCCGCGCCATCCGCAGCCGCTGCGGCAGCGTGCGCTTGCCGCTGAACATCTCGGAGAACCGCAACACGGCGATCTCCCATGCGCTGTCCAGCTACCGCGGCTCGGGCGTGCACCACATCGCCTTCGCCTGCGACGACCTGTTCGCCGAAGTGACCCGCGCCAAGGAAGCCGGCGTGCCGCTGCTGGACATCCCGCTGAACTACTACGACGACCTGGCCGCGCGTTTCGACTTCGATGACGAGTTCCTCAGCGAGCTGGCCTACTTCAACGTGCTCTACGATCGCGATGCCCAGGGCGGCGAGCTGTTCCATGTGTATACCGAGCCCTTCGAAGGCCGCTTCTTCTTCGAGCTGCTGCAGCGGCGCAATGGTTACGTCGGCTACGGCGCGGCGAACGTCGCGGTGCGCCTGGCGGCCATGGCCAAGGCGCGCAGCGGCGCGGCGCGCAAGGTGAAGCTGTAAGCCGCACGGACCGGCTGGCGGCGGCGAGCGATCGTCGCCGCGCGTTCTTCCTTCGCGCCTTGGCTCGGACCATAATTGCCGCAATTCCGCCCTTGGCTGTGAGCCTGCTATGTCGAACGTCGCCGATACCCTTGAAACCCCTGTGGAAGTTCGTGGCAAGGGTCGCAAGAACAATCCCGAGAAGACCCGCGAGGGTATCCTCCAGGCGGCCGTCGCCGAGTTCGTCCAGCAGGGGCTGTCCGGGGCGCGGGTCGATGCCATCGCCGAGCGCACGCATACCTCCAAGCGCATGATCTATTACTACTTCGGCAGCAAGGAGCAGCTCTATGTCGAGGTCCTGGAGAAGCTCTACGGCGATATCCGGCAGACTGAAAGCAAGTTGCATCTGGCCGAGCTGGAGCCGCTGGAAGCGATCCGCCGCACGGTGGAGTTCGCCTTCGACCACCATGACCGCAACATCGACTTCGTGCGCATCGTCAGCATCGAGAACATCCATCACGGCGAGAACGTGAAGAAGTCCACGGTGATCCGCTCGATGAGCAACACCATGCTCCATTCGCTGGCCGAGATTCTTCGCCGCGGCGAGGCGCAGGGGCTGTTCCGCGCCGGCATCGACCCGCTCGACCTGCACCTGCTGATCAGTTCCTTCTGCTTCTACCGCGTGTCGAACCGCAACACCTTCGGCGAAATCTTCCAGATCGACCTGGCCGACGAGCAGGTCAAGCAGCGCCACAAGGCGATGATCTGCGAGGCGGTGCTGCGCTACATCCAGCGCTGAGGCGTGGCGCATTCGCACGGCTCCCGGGGCGCTGCCGGCACCGGTCGGTCGCTCTGCCTGGCCAGGGCCAAGCCGGCGAGATAGCCGAAGGTCATCCCCGGTCCCAGGGTGATGCCGCCGCTGGGGTAGTGCCCGGCCATCACGCTGGCCATGTCGTTGCCCACCGCGAACAGACCGGCAATCGGCTGCTGCCGGGCATCCAGCACCCGCGCCGAGGCGTCGGTGCAGAGCCCGGCGAAGGTGCCGAGGCTGCCCGGCAGCAACTTCACCGCATAGAACGGCCCCTGGCGCAGCGCCCGCAGCGACGGGTTGGGGCGGTTCAGCGGCTCGCCCTGGGCTTTGTTGTAGGCCGAGGCGCCACGCTGGAAATCCGGGTCCTCGCCGCGCGCCGCCTGTTCATTGAAGCGCGCCACGCTGGCCGCCAGTCGTTCGGCGTCGATCCCGCAGCGATCCGCCAGTTCGGCCAGGTCGCGGCCCTTGAACAGATAGCCGCGCCGTTCGTACCAGGCCGCCGGGAAGGGCCAGGGCTTGGCCCAGCCGATGCCATAGCGGCGGCGCGCCTGGCGGTCGCAGATCAGCCAGGCTTCGTGCGGCTCGCCGGCCGGGGTGGCGCGGAACAGCGCATTCATGAAGTCGTGGTAGCAGTCGGCCTCGTTGCAGAAGCGCCGGCCGTCGCGGCGCACGGCGAGGAAGCCGGGCTTGGCGCGGTCGATCAGGTGCGGGAAGTGGCCGAGCGTGCCGTCGCCGCGCGGCACCAGCGACACCGGCGCCCAGGCCCCGGCATGGGCCAGTTCGCCGCTGAGCTGGGCGCCGACCGCTTCGCCCAGGCGCAGGCCGTCGCCGCTGTTCTGCGCTGGCGCGGCGGAGCGGTGCTCGACGCCGTTTGGCGCGTGCGGCATCCATTCGGCGATGCGCGCGGTGTCATGCGGGAAGCCGCCGCAGGCCAGGACCACGCCGCGCCGCGCGCGAACCTCCAGGCCGCCGGCGAGGCGCGCGCCGCAGACACGGCCGTCGGCGCGCAGCAGGGCGTTGGCCGGCGCTTCGGTGAGTAGGCTCACGCCCAGGTCCAAAGCGCTGCGCAGCAGGCGCGCGACCAGGGCATTGCCGTTGACCAGGTGCATGCCGCGCCCGTGGCGGAGCAGGTCGCGGGTATGCCGCAGCAGGCGCCCGGCGACGTAGAGCGCGGCTCTCGGCGAGCGGCTGGCGTTGAAGAAGTTGGCCATGTCGGCGCCGCCGGCGATGCCCATGCCGGCCAGGCTGACGATGTCCAGCGGCGCGCGCAGCTTGTCGATCCACGGGCCGAGCAGGCGGCCATCGAAGGGTTGCGCGCAGAGCGAGCGGCCGCCGCGGACGGCACCGTCACCCTCGTGCATGTCGGGCATGCGGCTGCCGCAGACGAAGCGCACGGCGGTGTGGCGCTGGAAGAACTCGACCATCGCCGGGCCGTGCTGGAGAAAGGCGCGCTGGCGTTCATCGAGGACGTCGCGCTGGGTCTGCGCGCGCAGGTAGCGCTCCGGCGCGTCGCCTTCTTCCAGCAGGCCCTCGGCCACCGCCAGCGGGTTGCGTGGAATCCATAGCCAGCCGCCGGACCAGGCGCTGGTGCCGCCGAGCTGGCTGGCCTTTTCCGCCACTATCACCGTCAGCCCGTGGTGTGCGGCGGTCACCGCGGCGGCCAGGCCGGCGGCGCCGGAGCCGATGACCAGGACATCGCAGTCGAGGATGCGCGTCTGTTGCATGCAAAGCGTCCGAATGGGAGTGGGGCGACGGCCAGCGATTGCCGGGCCGCCGCGACAGGGCTCAGGGCAGCGGCGAGAAGGCGGTCGGCTTGAGCAGGCGCGACTCCAGGCGCAGCACCGCGCCGAGTTCCCGGTTGCGCCGGCCGAATTCCGCCCAGCGCGGGTCGGCGGCCATGCGCGCGCGACAGGCGGCGCGTTCGTCGAGGCTGTCGTAGGCCCAGATGTGCTGGACCTGGTTGGCTTCGCCGAATTCGGTGGTGAAGAAGCCCACCAGGCGTCCCAGGTGCTCACTCTGCACCGGCAGCGCGTGGCTCTGGTAGAGGGCCAGCCAATCGCCCAATTTCAGCGGATCGATGGTGTAGGTACGCAGTTCGTAATACATGTTCAGAGCTCCCGTTGAGTGGTCAGTGCGGCCGGTGCGCGCAGGCGCTCGGCGATGTGCATGGCGGCGATCCAGCCGAAGGTCAGGCCGGGGCCGATGGTGATGCCGGGGCCGGGGTAGGTGCCGCGCATCAGCGAGTTCATGTCGTTGCCGGCGGCGTACAGGCCGGCGATGGGCGCGCCGTCGCGGTCGAGCACATTGGCCTGGGCGTCGGTCAGCAGGCCGCGCGCCGAACCGAGGTCGCCGGTGTGCACGCGGATGGCGTAGTAGGGCGCCTTGCTCAGTGGCGCCAGGCATGGATTGGGCTGGTGCGCCGGGTCGCCCATGTAGCGGTTGTAGCTGTTGCCGCCCTTGCCGAAGGCGCGGTCGACGCCGTCGCGGGCGTCGGCGTTGAAGCGTTCGAGTGTGGCGCGCAGGCCCTGCGGATCGACGCCGATGGCGGTGGCCAGGGCTTCCGGCGAAGCGGCGCGGTGCAGGTAGCCGGCGTCGATCAGTGCCGCGTTGTTCACCGGCTTGGGCCGCGCCAGGCCGAGGCCGTAGGCGTCCATCGCGCTGGCGTCGCAGATCAGCCAGCAGGGCGCGTTGCCGCCGGCGGACGGGTTGCCGGAGAACATCGCCTGGACGAAGTAGTGGTAGGAGTTCGACTCGTTGACGAAGCGCTGGCCGGCGCGGTTCACCGCGATCACCCCGGGCTTGGCGCGGTCGGTGACCAGGTGCGGGAAGCGTTCGCGCTCGCCATTGGCGTGACACAGCTCGGAAACCGGCGCCCAGAAGAAGTTGGCGGCCAGGTCCTGGCCGCTGGCGGCGTTGACCGCTGCGCCCAGGCGCAGGGCGGCGCCGTCGTTTTCCGCCGGCGACATGCTCAGGTGCGGCGAGCCGGTGTCCGGGCGGTTCGCCGCGGCGATGGCGCCAGCGGCGAAGCCGCCCATGGCGCAGACCACCCCGCCGCGCGCGCGCACCCGCTCGACGCCGCCGGCGCGCTGGACCTCGACGCCGAGCACCGCGCCCTGTTCGACGATCAGTGCCTTGGCGGCGCTGTTCAACCACAGCTCGGCGCCCTGGGCGAAAGCGCTGCTGGCCAGCCGCGCGATCAAGGCGTTGCCGGTGGTCAGGCGGGTGCCGCGCGGCTGGCTGAGGCGGTCGAGGCCGTAGCGGGCCAGCAGTTTCAGGCAATGCCAGAGGGACTTCGGCGAGCGGCGGAAGCTGAGGAAATGCTGGATGTCCACGCGATTGACCATCATGCCGCCGAACAGCAGCATGCCCGGCGGCGGCATGCGCAGGTCCTTGAAGCGCTCGCCGAGCCGGCGGCCGTCGTACTCGACCATCTCCAGGGCGCGGCCGAAGTCGGTGGCGCCTTCCTCGTCGGGGTAGTAGTCCGGCGACAGCGGGCGCAGCGCATAGCGCAGCTCGGTGTGCGCCTCCAGCCAGCGCAGCGCTTCATGGCCGCGCTCGATGAAGGCATCGACCAGCGCGGCGTCGTAGCCGGCGCCGATGATTCGCTTCAGGTAGCGGCGCATGGCTTCCGGCGAATCCTCGACGCCAGCGGCGCGGGCCTGGTTGCTGCCATGGATCCAGGCGGCGCCCCCGGAGATCGCCGAGGTGCCGCCGAAGCGGGCGGCCTTTTCCACGATCAGTACGCGCAGGCCATGGCAGGCGGCGGTGGCCGCGGCGGCGAAGGCGGCGGCGCCGCTGCCGAGCACCACGACATCGTATTCGTGGGTGAAGGCGGGACGGGCAATGCTGTTCATGGCCTCAGATCTCCAGCGGCGTCACGCCCATGAAGGCGCCGAGGTTGCCGAGCTGGGCGCGGGCCATTTGCGCGCCGCTCTGGATCGCGCAGCCGCGCGCGCGGGCGGCGGCCAGCAGCGGGGTGATTTCCGGCGCGGTGACCACATCGGCGACCAGGGTGGCGGGGCGCAAGCCATCGAGCAGGGCGGCCGGCAGCGGCAGTTCGCCGCTGTCGCCCATGCCCACTGGCGAGGCGTTGACCAGCAGGTCCAGGCCTTCCAGGCTGGCGTAGCCGGTGTCGATGGTCAGCGCCGGGAAGGCCTTGCCGAGCAGCTCGGCGAGGGCGCTGAGGCGTTCCGCGCCGGGATCGGCAAGCAGCAGCCGGCTGACCCCGGCCTCGGCCAGCGCGTAGGCGATGGCGCTGCCGACGCCGCCGGCGCCGAGCACCAGGGCGCGCTTGCCACGGGCGTCGAAACCCTGGGCGCGGGCCGCGTTGAGGAAGCCTTCGCCGTCGACGTTGTCGCCGAGCAGGCGGCCGTCGGCGTCGCGGCGGATGACGTTGACCGAACGCAGCGCGGCGGCGCGCGCGCTGAGGCCATCGAGGCGCCCGGCGAGGCTCTGCTTGTAGGGCACGGTGACTACGCAGCCACGCAGGTTGCGCCAGCCGCGCAGGCTGGCGAGGAAGGCGTCCAGCGCGTTGTCCCGCAGGTCGATGGCGATCATCGCCAGGTCCCGGCCGTTGGCGGCGAACCAGGTGTTGAAGTTCTCCGGCGATTTCACCTGCGCAATGGGCGAACCGACGATCGCGACCAGTTCGGTCGAACCACGAATCATGCTGACCTCCAGGGGTTCTTGGCGTTGTTCTGCCGCCAAGGTTGCCGCCGTCGGGAGGGTGGCTCAACGCGCTTATCGGGCGTTTGGCGCGTTAATCGCAGCCGACTTGCGATAATCGCACTGCCATGGCGAAATTCCTCATGCCCAGCTGTTCCCAGCGCCCCGCTGGCTGACCATGCTCTGCGGCAGACACCCTGGAGCCTTCTCGTGGACAAGACCGTGATTCACCCGCGCGACCTGATCGCCGGCCTGCAGAAGGGCCTGGCGCTGATGCAGTTGTTCAGCGCCGAGCAACCGCGCCTGAGCGTGCCCGAGGCGGCGCGGCTCTCCGGGCTGACGCCGAGCGCGGCGCGGCGCTTCCTGCTGACCCTGGTGCACGAGGGCTTCGCCGAGACCGACAACCGCCACTACTGGCTGACCCCCAAGGCCTTGCGCATCGGCCAGGCCTACGTCGATTCGGCGCAGTTGCCGCGCATGCTGCGGCCGATCGTCGAGCAGGTGGCGCGGCAGACCCAGGAGCATGTGTCGGTCGGCACCCGCGACGGCGACGAGATCATCCATGTGGTGCGCAGCCGCTACAGCCACATCGCCTCGCTGTCGATCCGCCCCGGCTCGCGGGTGCCGATGTACTGCACCGCCAGCGGCCGGCTGTGGCTGGCGAGCCTGGAGGCGGCGGACCTGCAGGCATACTTCCAGCGCAATCCGCCGCGCGCGCTGACGCCCTATACGCAGACCGACATCGCTGCGCTGACGGCGGAAATCGCCCGGGTCGCGGCCCAGGGCTACAGCCTGGTCGATCAGGAGTACGAGATCGGCATGCGCGTGCTCGGCGTGCCGCTGTGCGATCGCGGTGGCCGGCTCAAGGCGACCCTGGCGATCACCACCCACGCCTCGCGGCTGAACCAGGACGAGTTGCGCCAGCGCTACCTGGCGCCGCTGTATGAGGCGCAGGCCTTGCTGCGGCCGGTGCTGGATTGATGCCTTTGCGTGCGCTGATCGCCCGCCACGGCCCGCCGCCTGGCGCGCCCACGGCATAATGCGCAGCCTTGCGCCCAGCGACTTCCGACGAGCCCCCGCATGACCCTCGACTTCTTCCTGGTGGCCATTCCCGCCGTGCTGCTCACCGGCGTTTCCAAGGGCGGCTTCGGCGGCGCCCTGGGCGGCATCGCCGTGCCGCTGATGGCCCTGGCGATGCCGCCGACCCAGGCCGCCGCGCTGATGCTGCCGATCCTCTGCATGGCCGACATCACCGGGCTGCGGCGTTTCTACGGCAAGTGGGATGTGCGCAACCTGAAGATCATGCTGCCCGGCGCCTTGCTCGGCGTGCTTGCCGGCAGCCTCAGCTTCGGCCTGCTCAGCGAGCGCTTCATCGCCCTGCTGATCGGCGCCATCGCCATCGTCTTCGTCCTGCTCAATGGTCTTACCGCGCGCGCCGCCGCACACCCGGCGCCGGCCGCGGCGGGCAAGGGCGTGGTGCTCTCCGCGATCGCCGGCTTCACCAGCTTCGTCGCCCATGCCGGCGGCCCGCCGATCATGATGTACCTGCTGCCGCAGCAGATGGAGAAGGTGCGCTACATCGCCACAGTGAACCTGTTCTTCCTGCTCACCAACGCCATCAAGCTGCTGCCCTATGCGCTGCTCGGACAGTTCTCCCTGGCCAGCCTGGGCACCAGCCTGCTGCTGGCGCCGGTGGTGGTGCTCGGGGTGTTCCTCGGCATCTGGCTGCAGGACAAGGTCAACCACCTGTGGTTCTACCGCATCGCCCGCCTGGGGCTGCTGGCCACCGGGGTGCAGTTGCTGCTGGAGAATTGGCGCGGCTGAATGAAAAAGCCCCGGCGCGGTCGCTCCGGGGCTTTTGCCAGGGGGGCCGGCGGTTCGCCGGCGCGGGTCAGTTGCCCATGCCGAGGAAATGCGCCTGCATGCGCTCGGCGTCGGCCGGCTGGCCGCTGAACAGTTCGAACGCCTTGACCGCCTGGAACACCGCCATGGTGCCGCCGTCGAGGGTGCGGCAGCCGAGGGCGCGGGCATGCCGCAGCAGTTCGGTTTCCAGTGGGAAGTAGATGATCTCGGCGATCCACAGCTCGGCGCGCAGCAGTTCCACCGGCAGCGGCGTGCCGGGCAGCTTGGCCATACCCACCGGGGTGGTGTTGACCAGGCCGTCGGCGGCGGCCACGGCGGCCGGCAGGTCGCGGCCGACCACGGCGCGGCCGGCGCCGAAGTGCGCGTTGAGGTTATCGACCAGGCCCTGGGCGCGGCTCGGGTCGACTTCGAAGAGGGTCAGTTGCTCGACGCCTTCGCTCAGCAGCGCATGGGCCACGGCAGCGCCCGCGCCGCCCGCGCCCATCTGCACCACGCGGTTGCGGCGCACGTCCGGCAGGCCACGCCGGAAGCCTTCGGCGAAGCCCAGGCAGTCGGTGTTGTGGCCGATGCGCTTGCCGTCGGCGAAGACCACGGTGTTCACCGCGCCGATGCCGCGCGCCTCGTCGGACAGCTCGTCGAGCAGCGGGATCACCGCCTGCTTGCAGGGGAAGGTGATGTTCAGGCCGGTGAAGCCCATGCGCTGCGCGGCGGTGAGCAGCTCGGGCAGGCCGTCGATGCCCAGTTGCAGGCGGTCCAGGTCGATCAGCCGGTAGAGGTAGCGGATGCCCTGGGCATCGCCTTCGTGCTCGTGCAGCGCGGGGGTGCGCGAGGCCTGGATGCCGGCGCCGATCAGGCCGGCGAGTACGGACGGGTGCGAGGTTTTGGCGGTCATGGCGGTCAGGCTTTCAGCAGGTGGGCGAAGTGTTCGATGGCCAGGCGGTAGCCGTTGCTGCCGAAGCCGGCCATGACGCCGACGGCGATCGGCGACACGAAGGAGTGGTGGCGGAAGGCTTCGCGCTTGTGCACGTTGGACAGGTGCACTTCGATCACCGGCAGCTCGACGGCGGCCAGGGCGTCGCGGATCGCCACCGAGGTGTGGGTCCAGGCCGCCGGGTTGATCACGATGCCGGCGCAACGGCCGCGTGCCTGGTGGATCCAGTCGAGCAACTGGCCTTCATGGTTGGTCTGGCGGAATTCCACTTCCAGGCCCTTTTCGGCGGCGCAGGCTTGGCACAGCGCCTCGATGTCGGCCAGCGTTTCGTAGCCATAGGTGGCCGGTTCGCGGGTGCCGAGCAGATTCAGGTTAGGACCGTTGAGAATCAGGAGCGGGAGGGGCATGGGAGGTGTCTCTTGTTGGTCTGGGCAGCCGCTCAGGGGCGGTGCTCTGGAAAATGTACCAAACGGTTACTTTCGTCAATCGGGCGTCAGTGCGCCGGACGCCGCTGGCTTTGTCGTGCGCGCTGTGCGCCAGGCTGCAAGCCACTGCCGGCGCGGCTTGCAGGCCGCGCCGGGGGCGCTGGAAGGTGATGCGGAAGTGTTCGATTATCGAGCGCCGGGCGGCGGCTTCAGTCCCAGCGCGGTGCGAAGTCCGGGCTGACCAGGCGCAGGTGCTTCGGCAGGGCGGCGATGCGCGCGCGATCCTGCTCGTCCAGCCGCAGGCGCAGGGCATCGAGGTTGGACTGCTGGTTGGCCAGGCTGGCGGCCTTGGGAATGGCCGCCACCGCGTCCTGCTCCAGCAGCCAGCTCAAGGCGACCTGGCTGGGCAGCGCCTGGTGCCGCGCGGCGATGTCGCGGATCACCGGCTCTTCGAGCATGCGCCCACGGCCCAGCGGGGTGTAGGCGATCAGTGCCATGTCATGGGCGCGGGCATAGTCGAGCAGGGCCTGCTGGTCGAGCAGCAGGTGGTATTCGACCTGGATCGCCGCCAGCGGCGCGGCCCGTTGCTCGACCACTTCGCGCAGCAGCGCCAGGGGGAAATTGGCCACGCCGATGGCGCGCGCCTTGCCGCTGTCGCGGGCGGCGACCAGGGTGTCGATGCTGCGCCGCAGGTCGTCGCCGGCCAGGCTGCCCTGGTTGCCCGGCCAGTGGATCATGAACAGGTCCAGGTAGTCGCTGCGCAGCGCGCGCAGGCTGTCGTCGAGGGACTGGCGCATGGCCTGCGGTTCCAGGCGATCCCACCAGACCTTGCTGGTGACGTGGATGTCCTCGCGCGGCACCGGGCTGTCGGCCAGGGCCTGGCCGACGGCGTCCTCGTTGGCGTAGCCGGCGGCGGTGTCGATGTGCCGATAGCCCAACTCCAGCGCCTGAAGCACGGCGCGGGTGCAGGTGTCGCCGGTCATCGGCCAGGTGCCGAGGCCGAGCGTGGGCATGTTCAGCCCGTGGCGGTTGCGGATGCGTGGGGGCATGGGGTGGCTCCGTTTTCCGTGGAAGTGGCGCCTGCGGCGTGGCGGCCGGCGATGTAGCCGAAGGTCAGCGCCGGGCCGAGGTTGATGCCGCCGGACGGATAGTAGCCACCGAACACGCTGGCCATGTCGGTGCCGGCGGCATAGAGGCCGGCAATCGGCTGGCCGCTGGCGTCGAGCACGCGGGCCTGGCCGTCGGTCTTCAGGCCGGCGAAGGTGCCGAAGCAGCCGGGCTGCACCTTCACCGCGTAGAAGGGACCGTGCTCGATGGGCGCCACGCAGGGGTTGGCGCCGCCGCGCAGCGGGTCGCCCTGCTTGCGGTTGAAGGGCGTCGAGCCACGCCCGAAGGCCGGGTCTTCGCCGTTGCGCGCGTGGCGGTTGTATTCGCTCACGGTGGCGACCAGGCCGGCGGGGTCGATGCCGCAGGCCAGGGCCAGTTGTTTCAGGCTGTCGCCGCGCTTGAGGTAGCCGCTGCGCACATGCGGCGCCACCGGCAGCGGCGCCGGGCGGGCGTAGCCGAGGCCGTAGCGGCGCTGGAACGCGTGGTCGCAGATCAGCCAGGAGCAGGCTTCCTGGTCCGGTGGCACGGCGGCGATCATCGCCGACACGTAGTCGTAGTAACCGTGGGCTTCGTTGACGAAGCGCTTGCCGTTGGCCAGCACGCCGATGATGCCCGGCTTGCCGCGTTCGATGATGTGCGGGAAGTGCCCGACGTTGCCGTCGCCATGGGGCACCTTGGATACCGGCGCCCAGGCCACCGGCGATCGCAGCCGGGTATCGACCTGGCCACCGGCCGACTCGCCCAGGCGCAGGCCGTCGCCGGAGCAGGAGGCCGGCGGCAGCGCCAGGTTGTCGTGGCCGCTGGCGTCACGCGGGAAGAGCTGGCGCCGGCGTTCGGCATCGTTGGGGAAGCCGCCGGCCGCCAGCACCACCGCGCCGGCGCGGATACGCAGCTCGCCCTGTGGGCTCTGCACGATGGCCCCGCGCACGGCGCCGTCCTCCAGCAGCAGGCGCTTGGCCGGGGTCGATTCCAGCAGTTGCACGCCGAGGTCGGCGGCGGACCTGGCCAGGCGCGCGACCAGCGCCACGCCGTTGACCAGGTGCATGGCGCGGCCATAGCGGGCCAGGTGGTAGAGGTGAGTGAGGAAGCGCCGGGTGACGTGGAGGAAGGCGCGCGGCGAGCGGGTCATGTTGAGGAAGGCGGCGAGATCGGCGCCGGCCATGATCGGCATGCCCATGAAGGAGGTTTCGCGCAGGGTCTTGCGCAGGCGTGGCAGGAGGTCGGCGACTTCGCGGGCGTCGTAGGGCGCGGCGATCACCTGGTGCCCGCCGGTGGCGGCGCCGGGGCTGTCGCCATGCATGTCGGGGATGCCGTTGCCCTCGGCGAATTGCAGCGCGGTGTGCTGCTCGAAGAAGGCCACCATCTGCGGCGCGGCGTCGAGGAAGGCATCGACCCGCGCGGCGTCGTAGTGCTCGCCCAGTTCATGGCGCAGGTAGCGGCGCGGCTGCTCGATGTCTTCCTCGATACCGGCGCGCCGCGCCAGCGGGTTGCGCGGCACCCAGGCCCAGCCGCCGGACCAGGCGGTGGCGCCACCGAACACCGGGGCCTTTTCTACCAGGATGACGTTCTGCCCATGCCAGGCGGCGGTCACGGCGGCGGCCAGGCCGGCGGCGCCGGAGCCGATCACCAGCAGATCGCATTCAAGGGAAGCGGCGGGGGGGACCACGGACATCGGGCAGTGTCTCCGAAGGTAGGGCGATTTTTAGTTTTCTGGAACCGGGTTCCATAATCTTTTTCGGGCGCGACGGACGCAAGGGCCGGGTGTCGAGCCGGCGCAACTAGTGGTCGATAACCGGCCACTCGGGGATTGGGGAGGGGAGACGCAGCAGGGTGGGGCGATCGACCGGGGCGGGCGGATAACCCGTTGCGAGTCATCCGCCCATGGGGCGCTGGAGGCCGCCAGGCGCCCCGCTGCGATCAGATGTGCAGGGCGTGGCCGAGGGCGCGCAGCGCCGCTTCCTGCACCGCTTCGCCGAGGGTCGGGTGGGCGTGGATGGTGCCGGCGATGTCTTCCAGGCGCGCGCCCATCTCGATGGACTGGATGAAGGCCGTGGACAGCTCGGAGACCGCCTTGCCCACCGCCTGCCAGCCGAGGATCAGGTGGTTGTCGCGGCGCGCCAGCACGCGGACGAAGCCGTCGCTGGACTCCAGGGTCATGGCGCGGCCGTTGGCGGCGAAGGGGAATTGCGCCACCAGGCAGTCGGGATGCGCGGCCTGGGCCTGTTCCGGGCTCAGGCCGACCGATACCACTTCCGGGTCGGTGAAGCACACCGCCGGGATCGCCGCGGGCGCGAAGGCGCGGCGCTTGCCGGCGATGAGTTCGGCGACCATCTCGCCCTGGGCCATGGCGCGGTGCGCCAGCATGGGTTCGCCGGCGAGGTCGCCGATGGCCCAGACGTTGCGCATCGAGGTGCGGCACTGTTCGTCGATCTTCAGCGCGCGGCCATTCATGTCCAGGCGCAGGCTTTCCAAGTTCCAGCCGTCGGTGCGCGGCTTGCGGCCGACCGCGACCAGTACCTGGTCGGCGGCGATTTCCACTGTCTCGCCGGCGCCGTTGCGCACGCACAGGGCGTCGCCCGCGGCATTCAGGCCGAGCACGCTGTGCCCGCTGTAGAGCTGCACGCCGAGCTTGCGCAGGGCCGTGGCGACCGGCTTGGTCAGTTCTTCGTCATAGCTGGGCAGGATGCGCGGCTGGGCTTCGACCACCGCCACCTCGACGCCGAGTTTGCGGTAGGCGCTGCCCAGTTCCAGGCCGATGTAGCCGCCGCCGACCACCACCAGGCGCTTGGGCAGGGCCTTGGGCGCCAGGGCTTCGGTGGAGGAGATGACCTTGCCGCCATAGGGCAGGCCGGGCAGCTCGACGCTCTGCGAGCCGGCCGCCAGCAGCAGGTGCTCGCCCTGCACGCGTTGGGTGCCGCCGCCGGCCAGGGCCACGTCGAGGGTCTTGCCGTCGACGATGCTCGCCCAGCCCTGCAGCACCTGCACGCCGTGCTTCTTCAGCAGGGCGGCGACGCCGCTGGTGAGGCGGTCGACGATGCCGTCCTTCCATTCCAGGCTGCGCGCGATGTCGAGGCTCGGCGCTTCGACGCGGATGCCCAGGCGCGATTGTCCGGCGTACTCGCGGGCCTTGTGGAATTCCTCGGCGACATGGATCAGCGCCTTGGATGGGATGCAGCCGATGTTCAGGCAGGTGCCGCCGAGGGCGGCGCCTTCCACCAGTATGGTGGCGATGCCCAGTTGCCCGGCGCGGATGGCGGCGACGTAGCCGCCGGGGCCGCCGCCGACGATCAGCAGGGTGGTTTGCAGCGTCTGGCTCATGCTCACTCCAGGAACAGCGTGGCGGGATGTTCGAGCAGGCCGCGCACGGCCTGGATGAAGGCCGCCGCGTCCATGCCGTCGACCACCCGGTGATCGAAGGACGAGGACAGGTTCATCATCTTGCGCACGACGATCTGGCCGTTGACCACCATGGGCCGCTCGACCATGCGGTTGACGCCGACGATGGCCACTTCCGGGTGGTTGATCACCGGCGTGCTGACGATGCCGCCAAGGGCGCCCAGGCTGCTCAGGGTGATGGTCGAGCCGGACAGCTCATCGCGCTGCGCCTTGCCGCTGCGCACGGCCTCGGCCAGGCGCGTGACTTCCGCGGCGTTGCCCCACAGGTCGCGCGATTCGGCATGGCGCAGCACCGGTACCATCAGGCCGGCGTCGCTCTGGGTGGCGACGCCGACATGCACGGCGCCGAAGCGGGTGATGACCTCGGCCTCATCGTCGTAGCGCGCGTTGAGCTGCGGGAAGTCACGCAGCGCCACCACCAGCGCGCGGATCAGGAACGGCAGCAGGGTCAGCCTGGGCCGCTGCGCGCAGTGCTTGGCGTTGAGGTGCTGGCGCAGGTCTTCCAGGTCGCTGACGTCGATTTCCTCGACGTAGCTGAAGTGCGGGATGCGACGCTTGGCATCGGCCATCTTGCGGGCGATCTGCCGGCGCAGGCCGATCACCGGGATCTGCTGCTCGCCAGCGCGCGCGGCATAGCCGGCAGCGGCGGGCGCGGCGCCCTGGCCATGGGTCAGCCAGGCGTCGAGGTCTTCGTGGAGGATGCGCCCGGCCGGGCCGGAGCCTTGCACGTATTGCAGTTCCACGCCCAGTTCGCGGGCGCGCTGGCGCACCGCCGGCGAGGCCAGCGGCTTCTCGCCCGGCTCGCGGCGCGGCGCGGCGACGGCGGCGGCTGCGACGGCCACGGGCCGCGCGGCGGGCGCCTGCGGGGCCGGGGCGGGAGCCGCCGTCACGACCGGCGCGGGGGGCGCCGCCTGGGGTTGCGGCGCCGCGGTCGCCGGCGCCTCCTTGAGATTGCCGGCGCCTTCGACTTCCAGGCGGATCAGTTCGCCGCCGACCGGCATCACCTGGCCGGGCGCGCCGCCCAGGGCGAGAATCCTGCCGGCCACCGGCGAGGGAATCTCCACCGTCGCCTTGTCGGTCATGACTTCGGCGAGAAGCTGGTCCTCGGCGACGCTATCGCCGACCTTGACGTGCCATTCCACCAGTTCGACTTCGGCGATGCCTTCACCGATGTCCGGCATCTTGATGACGTGAATGCCCATTCAGACCTCCATGACGCGCTTGAATGCCGCGCCGACCCGTGCCGGCCCGGGGAAGTAGGCCCATTCCTGGGCGTGCGGATAGGGCGTGTCCCAGCCGGTGACCCGTTCGATGGGCGCTTCCAGGTGGTGGAAACAGTGCTCCTGCACCAGTGACATTAGCTCGGCGCCGAACCCGCAGGTGCGCGTGGCTTCGTGGACGATCACGCAGCGGCCGGTCTTCTTCACCGAGTTGACGATGGTTTCCAGGTCCAGCGGCCAGAGGCTGCGCAGGTCGATGATCTCGGCGTCGAGGCCGCTTTCGTCGGCGGCGGTCTGGGCGACGAACACAGTGGTGCCGTAGGTCAGCACGGTCAGCTCGCTGCCGGGCCGGGCGATGGCCGCGCGGTCCAGCGGCACCTTGTAGTAGCCCTCCGGCACCTGGCTCAGCGGGTGCTTCGACCAGGGCGTCACCGGGCGTTCGTGGTGGCCGTCGAAGGGGCCGTTATACAGGCGCTTGGGTTCGAGGAAGATCACCGGATCGTCATTCTCGATGGCGGCGATCAGCAGACCCTTGGCGTCGTAGGGGTTGGAGGGCATCACCGTGCGCAGGCCGCAGACCTGGGTGAACATCGCTTCCGGGCTCTGGCTGTGCGTCTGGCCGCCGTAGATACCGCCGCCGCAGGGCATGCGTACGGTCATCGGGCAGATGAAGTCGCCGGCCGAGCGGTAGCGCAGGCGCGCGGCTTCGGAGATGAGCTGGTCGGAGGCCGGGTAGACGTAGTCGGCGAACTGGATTTCCACCACCGGGCGCAGGCCGTAGGCGCCCATGCCGACGGCGGCGCCGACGATGCCGCTCTCGGAGATCGGCGCGTCGAACACCCGCGAGGTGCCGTATTTCTTCTGCAGCCCTTCGGTGCAGCGGAACACGCCGCCGAAGTAGCCGACGTCCTGGCCGAACACCACCACGTTGTCGTCGCGCTCGAGCATGATGTCCATCGCCGAGCGCAGCGCCTGGATCATGGTCATGCTGGTCACGGCCTGGGCCTGTTCAGGTTGCGCATTCATGGCATTCATACCCCGAGCTCCTGGCGTTGCCGGCGCAGGTGCTCCGGCAATTCCGCGTAAACGTCGTCGAACATGCTGGCGGCACTGAAGACGTGCCCATCCACCAGCGAACCGTGGCTCTCCGCCTCTTTCTGCGCGGCGATGATTTCGCCTTCCAGCTCCTTGTGCAGCGCCTGCTGCTGTTCCTCGGACCAGATGCCCAGGCCGATCATGTGCTGCTTGAGGCGGGCGATGGGGTCGCCGAGGGGGAAGTTGGTCCAGTCGTCGGCCGGGCGGTATTTCGACGGGTCGTCCGAGCTGGAGTGCGGGCCGGCGCGGTAGGTGACCCACTCGATCAGGCTCGGCCCGAGGTTGCGCCGGGCGCGCTCGGCGGCCCATTGCGAGGCGGCGTAGACCGCCAGGAAGTCATTGCCGTCGACGCGCAGCGAAGCGATGCCGCAGCCCACGCCACGGTTGGCGAAGGTGGTGCCTTCGCCGCCGGCGATGGCCTGGAAGGTGGAGATCGCCCACTGGTTGTTGACCACGTTGAGGATCACCGGCGCGCGGTAGACGTGGGCGAAGGTGAGGGCGGTATGGAAGTCCGATTCGGCGGTGGCGCCGTCGCCGATCCAGGCCGAGGCGATCTTGGTGTCGCCCTTGATCGCCGAGGCCATGCCCCAGCCCACCGCCTGGATGAACTGGGTGGCGAGGTTGCCGGAGATCGAGAAGAAGCCCTTGGCCTTGCTCGAATACATGATCGGCAACTGGCGGCCCTTGAGCGGGTCGGCCTGGTTGGAGAGCAACTGGCAGATCATCTCCACCAGCGGGTATTCGCGGGTGATCAGGATGCCCTGCTGGCGGTAGGTGGGGAAGCACATGTCGCCGTCGCGCAGGGCCAGGGTATGGGCCACGGCGATGGCCTCCTCGCCCAGGCACTGCATGTAGAAGGACAGCTTCTTCTGCCGCTGCGCGGTGATCATGCGGGCGTCGAAGATGCGCGTCTTGAGCATGGCGCGCAGGCCGCGCCGCAGTTGCTCGTGGCTCAGTTGCGGGTTCCACGGGCCCAGCGCCTGGCCGTTATCGTCGAGCACCCGCACCAGGCTGTAGGCCAGCTCGCTGGTCTCGGCCGGTTCGACGTCGATGGCGGGTTTGCGCACCGTGCCGGCGTCGGACAGGTGCAGGTAGGAAAAGTCGGTCTTGCAGCCCGGCCGCCCGGTGGGTTCGGGGACGTGCAGGCGCAGGGGGGCGTAATCGGTCATGGGAGTCTCCAGTCGCGCGAGTGATCGGGGGAAGGGCGGATCAGCGGAGGGGAGAGGCGAGACTGGGCGGGTGCAAGCGCTGGAAGCGCAGGAGGCAAGGGAGGCTGCCGCCGGTGCTGACATCACTCATGGTGAGGTCCTCATGTTTTGTTCTTGTGATTTCAGTATAGGCGTGACCGGCTGGTTTTTTGCTCCAATTTGACTAGCTTTAAGCAAGCTGTTTAGTGTGTTTGAACTACAAAAACCACGATTCGTAGATAGGTACTCCATGGCCGAACTGGACCGCACCGACCTCAAGATTCTCCGTGCCCTGGCCGACGACGGCCGCCTGAGCTGGCGCGACCTGGCGCAGAAGATCGGCCTGTCGCTGACCCCGACCCTGCGGCGGGTGCGCCGCCTGGAAGAGGAGCATTACATCCAGGGCTACTTCGCCCGGCTCGACGAACAGCGCCTGTCCGGCGCCATGAGCGTGTTCGTCTCGGTCAGCCTGGAGAAGCAGACCGGCGACTACCTGGCGCGCTTCGAGGAACGCATCGTCCAGGCGCCCCAGGTGATGAGCTGCTTCCAGATGACCGGCGATGCCGACTACATGCTGCGCGTGGTGGTCAAGGACCTGGCGGCTTACCAGGCCTTCCTCACCGAAACCCTGACGCAGATTCCCGGGGTCGCCGGGATCAAGTCGGCCTTCGCCCTGAAGTCGGTGATGCTGCGCTCGGCGCCGCCGATCTGAGCGGCGGCGGGCGCGTGGCCGGGGGATGGAAAGAAGGTCGCCTAAGCGTAATTCAGTGGGGGTGCAAGCCCCTTATTGTTACGTCGTGCGTAGCAATCTCTTGTCGGATCGCTTCTGTGTGCAGGCGCGGGCTTCAACTAAATTTACTCCACGGGGTTGGTGAAATGCCCGCCAGGCCCCGGATACCGGAGATCCCACCATGAAACGCGCTCTGCTTTGCCTGCTCGCCGTCCCCCTGGCCGTTACCGCCCTCAGTGCCGCCGCCGTCGAGGCGCCCGTGGTCTACCAGTACGGCATGAAACTCGATGTGGCCCACGTCATCAGCATCGACCAAGCCAATGACCGCTGCGAAGTGGCCCCGGCCAGAATGACCTACCTCGACTCCCACGGTCAGCAACACGTCCTGCAGTACCTGCGTCAGACCGAGATGTGCAGCGATATCTGAGGCTGTCGCTACGGGCGGCGCCTTGCCGCCGCCCGCGCCTCCGCCAGTCTCCCCTCAACGCCCTGCGCCACCCCCGCCGTCACTGCCTTCGCGCTGCAAGCGCGGCCAATCGGCTATCTGCAACAACACGTCGCTCAACGCCTGGGCGGCGCTGGACAGCTTGTGCTCGGCCAGCCGGAGCAGGCCGACGCGCCGCTCCACGCTGGGCTCGCTGAGGTCCACGCAACGGGCACCCAGTTCCTCCATCTGCCGCACGCACAAGCGCGGCACCGCGCTGACTCCCAGGCCCTGGGCGACCATGCGGCCGATCGTCACCAACTGGTGGCTCTCGAACGCCACCGCCAGGCGTCCGTGGCTGGCGGCGACGCTGTCTTCCAGCAGCAGGCGCACCGCCGACGGACGTTGCAGGGTGATGAAGGGCTGCGTCAGCAGTTGCGTCCAGGTCAGCCGCGAGTGCCCGGCCAGGGGTGAGTCGGCTGGCACCACGGCGACGAAGCGATCGGTGTAGAAGGGCTGGAAGTCCAGGCCATCGAGGCTTTCCGGCTCGAAGGCGATGCCCAGTTCGACGCGCCTGTTGCGCACCATTTCCAGCACCTGTTCGTTGATCACATCGTGCACGGCCACGTTGACCTTCGGGTAACGGTCGCGGAAGGCCTTCAGCGCCGACGGCAGCAGGTTGCCGGCGAAGGAGGGGATGGCGGCGATCGAGACCTTGCCCAGTTGCAGGGTGAAGTGCTGGCGCAGCAACTCTTCGGCGTTGTCCCAGTCGGCCAGCAGGCGCCGGGCGATCGGCAGCAGGGTCTCGCCCTCCGGCGTCAGCGCCACGCTGCGCGTGGTGCGCACCAGCAACTGGCCGCCGAGGGATTCCTCGAGGTTCTTGATCGCCAGGCTCAGGGCCGGTTGCGACAGATGCAGGCGCTCGCCGGCCTGGGCGAAGCTCAGGCTCTGCGCCACGGCGAGGAAGGCGCGCAGTTGCTTGACGGTCATTGATTTGCGAAACCGATTAATCGATTGGAAAAACAAACTTAACAAATCAGTTCGTTGCGGTGAAGCTGCAGGCACTCTTCGACCGCCGGGTCGGAAACCATAATCACAAGAGGCAGCAGCAGATGGCAGGACTCGACAAGCGGGTGGGCAGTTACGCGGAGGCCCTCGCCGGGCTCACCGATGGCATGACGGTGGTGGCGGGCGGCTTCGGCCTCTGCGGCATCCCGGAAAACCTCATCGCGCAGATCCGTCGCCTGGGCGTGAAGGGCCTGACCGTGGTGTCGAACAACTGCGGCGTCGATGGCTTCGGCCTCGGCGTGCTGCTGGAAGACCGGCAGATCCGCAAGATGATCGCCTCCTACGTCGGCGAGAACGAACTCTTCGAGCGCCAGTTGCTCTCCGGCGAGCTGGAAGTCGAACTGACTCCGCAAGGCACCCTGGCCGAGAAACTGCGCGCCGGCGGCGCCGGCATCCCGGCCTTCTTCACCGCCACCGGCTACGGCACCCCGGTCGCCGACGGCAAGGAAGTGCGCGAGTTCAACGGCCGCCCGTACATCATGGAGCAGTCGATCACCGGCGACTTCGCCATCGTCAAGGGCTGGAAGGCCGACCACTACGGCAACGTCATCTACCGCCACACCGCGCAGAACTTCAACCCGGTGGTCGCCACCGCGGGGCGCATCACCGTGGTCGAGGTGGAGGAGATCGTCGAGCCGGGCGAACTGGACCCGACGCAGATCCACACCCCTGGCATCTACGTCGACCGCATCATCCAGGGCTCCTTCGAGAAGCGCATCGAGAAGCGCACCACTCGCTAAGTATCGGCTGCCTTCAACCGTCATCGAACAAGAGAAGAGATTCAGACCATGGCACTGACCCGCGAACAGATGGCTCAGCGCGTCGCGCGCGAGCTCAAGGACGGTTACTACGTGAACCTGGGCATCGGCATCCCGACCCTGGTGGCCAACTATGTGCCCGAGGGCATGGAAGTGATGCTGCAGTCGGAGAACGGCCTGCTCGGCATGGGCGCCTTCCCCACCGAGGCCGAGGTGGACGCCGACATGATCAACGCCGGCAAGCAGACCGTCACCGCCATCAAGGGCGCATCGATCTTCTCCTCGGCGGAGTCCTTCGCGATGATTCGCGGCGGCCACGTCGACCTCACCGTGCTCGGCGCCTTCGAGGTGGACGTGCAGGGCAACATTGCTTCCTGGATGATCCCCGGCAAGCTGGTCAAGGGCATGGGGGGCGCCATGGACCTGGTGGCCGGCGCCGACAACATCATCGTCACCATGACCCACGCCTCCAAGGACGGCGAGTCCAAGCTGCTCGAGCGCTGCTCGCTGCCGCTGACCGGCGCCGGCTGCATCCGCAAGGTGCTCACCGACCTGGCCTACCTGGAGATCGACAACGGCACCTTCATCCTCCGCGAAACCGCGCCCGGGGTGAGCATCGCCGAGATCGCCGAGAAAACCGCCGGCCGTTTGATCGTGCCGGACGACGTGGTCGAAATGACCTTCTGAATCCCCCCTGTAGGACGCGCTCGGGCGCGCTCCTACGATCGTCCGCTTGGGAGAACGAGACATGCAAGACGTAGTGATAGTCGCCGCCGCGCGCACCGCCATCGGCAGCTTCCAGGGCAGCCTGGCGAACATTCCCGCCCATGAACTGGGCGCTGTGGTCATTCGCGCGCTGCTGGAACGCAGCGGCGTGAAAGCCGAGCAGATCGACGAAGTCATCCTCGGCCAGGTCCTCACCGCCGGCGCCGGACAGAACCCGGCACGCCAGGCCGCGATCGGCGCCGGTCTGCCGGTCGAGGTGCCGGCGATGACCATCAACAAACTCTGTGGCTCGGGGCTGAAATCGCTGTTCCTCGCCGCCCAGGCGATCCGTTGCGGCGACGCCGAGATCGTCATCGCCGGCGGCCAGGAGAGCATGAGCCTGGCGCCCTATGTGCTGCCCAAGGCCCGCACCGGGCTGCGCATGGGCCATGCGCAACTGCAGGACAGCCTGCTGCGCGATGGCCTGATCGACGCCTTCAACGACTACCACATGGGCATCACCGCGGAGAACCTCGCCGAGCGCTTCGAGATCAGCCGCGACGCCCAGGACGCCTTCGCCGCCACCTCGCAGCAGAAGGCCGTCGCGGCCATCGAGGCAGGTCGCTTCCGTGACGAAATCGTTCCTGTGTCGATTCCCCAGCGCAAGGGCGAGGCGCTGGCCTTCGACACCGACGAGCAGCCGCGCGCCGGCACCACCGCCGAAGCGCTGGGCAAGCTCAAGCCGGCGTTCAAGAAGGACGGCAGCGTCACCGCTGGCAACGCCTCGACCCTCAACGACGGCGCCGCCGCGGTGCTGCTGATGAGCGCGGCCAAGGCCCGACAGCTCGGCCTGCCGATCCTGGCGCGCATCGCCGCCTATGCCAGCGCCGGGGTCGATCCGGCGATCATGGGCATCGCCCCGGTGCCGGCGACCCGCCGCTGCCTGGACAAAGCCGGCTGGCAACTCGCCGAACTGGACCTGATCGAGGCCAACGAAGCCTTCGCCGCGCAATCGCTGGCGGTGGGCAAGGAACTCGGCTGGGACGCGGCCAAGGTCAACGTCAACGGCGGAGCCGTCGCCCTGGGGCACCCGATCGGCGCTTCCGGTTGCCGCGTACTGGTCAGCCTGCTGCACGAAATGATCCGCCGCGATGCCAGCAAGGGCCTGGCCACCCTGTGCATCGGCGGCGGCCAGGGCGTCGCCCTGGCACTGGCGCGCGACTGACGGCGGCGTTCGCCTGAGGGGGCGCGCAAGCGTCGCGCCCCATTGCGCGGATCACCCGCTCGGGGCGATCCGCAGCACCCGGCAATACCTGTCAGCGGTCCTGCCGTAACCACGCCTGCGGCACCGCTGACAGGCCGCCCGGACACCGTGAGGTGTCCGGGTTTTTCCTGCCCGCAAGGCGGCCACGCTGCTGCGCCGCGGGCTCAGCCCGGCCTGGGCGCTCAGTCCCGATAGCGCAGGGCGTCCACCACGACCGACAGCGCCCGCGAGGACTGCCGGCGGCTCGGGTAGTAAACGTGGTAGCCGGGGAAGGTCGGGCACCAGTCCTGGAGCACCGGCAGCAAGCGGCCCTCGGCGGCGTGCGCGTGGACCATGTCCTCCGGCAGGTAGGCCAGGCCGAATCCCGCCAGCGCCGCCTGGAGAATCTGCGGGCTGTTGTTGAACACCAGTTGGCCTTCCACCCGGACCTTCACTTCATGCCCGTCCTTGGCCAGTTCCCAGGCCATCAGGCCGCCATGGGTGGGCAGGCGCAGGTTGAGGCAGGCATGCGTCGACAGTTCCTGCGGTGTCTGCGGCGCGGCGCGGCTGGCGAGATAGCCGGGCGCGCCGACCACCGCCATGCGCAGGTCCGGTGCGATGCGCACGGCGATCATGTCCTTGGCCACCTGATCGCCCAGGCGCACGCCGAGGTCATAGCGCTGCGCGACTATGTCGGTGAGGCCATAGTCGATGGTGATTTCCACCTTGATCTGCGGGTACTGCGCCAATACCGGCGCCAGCTTCGGCCAGAGCACGGTGCTGACGGCGTGTTCGGCGGCGGTGATGCGCAGGTTGCCCACCGGCTTGTCACGCAACTCCTTCAGCGCGGCCAGTTCCGCCTCGATCTCCTCGAAGCGCGGCGCCACCGTCTGCAACAGCCGCTCACCAGCCTCGGTGGGCGAGACGCTGCGCGTGGTGCGGGTCAGCAGGCGCAGGTCGAGGCGTGCCTCCAGGCCACGGATGGTGTGGCTCAGCGCCGACTGGGAAACCCCCAGTTGCGCCGCCGCGCGGGTAAAACTGCCCTCGCGCGCGACCGTGACGAAGGCCAGCAGATCATTGAAGTTCTCGCGGGGCATTGATCGATCCGGCTCATGAGTGTCGCTGGATTATGGCAGCCGGCTCCGGGCTGCGCACGCTAGGGCAGGGCGCGGAGTGACGTTTGCCATGACCACGAAAGCACTCCTCATGTCGAAACGTACCGGGCTCATCACCGTCGTCGGCAGCGTGCGTGACGCCGGCAAGGTCGGCGATCTCAGCGCGCTATGGCTCGGCCTTCCAGGCCGTGTGCTCGATGTGACCGACACGGCGGCGATGGCCGCGCCGTTGATGAGCGAGCTTCATAGGCGCATGCACGATTGCCCGGCTAATCATCCATGGCGCCGCCGCGTAAGGTGGGCGCACTGGCCGCCGGCGACCAGCCCGACAGGGCTCGCTCGGCGCGAAAGCCCCCGAGTCCACCGCCGTGCGTTCGCCGCCGCGAGCGCGCGCTGCCTTCGAGTGAGGATGCAATGAACAAACGCAAGCTGGGCAACACCGGCCTGGAAGTCTCGGCCATCGGCCTGGGCTGCATGGGCCTGACCTTTGGCTACGGCCCGGCCACCGACAAGGCGCAAGGCATCGCGCTGATCCGCGCGGCTTTCGAGCGTGGCGTGACCTTCTTCGACAGCGCCGAAGCCTATGGCGCGCGCAACGAGGAATTGCTCGGCGAGGCGGTTGCACCGTTTCGCGAGCAAGTGGTGATCGCCACCAAGTTCGGCTTCACGGACGGCGATTCGAGCAAGGGCCTGGACAGCCGCCCCGAGCGTATTCGCGCGGTCGCCGAGGCCTCGCTGACGCGCCTGAAGACCGACCGTATCGACCTGTTCTACCAGCACCGGGTCGACCCCAAGGTGCCGATCGAAGACGTCGCCGGCACCGTGCAGGGTTTGATCCGCGAGGGCAAGGTCAAGCACTTCGGCATGTCCGAGGCGGGCGTGCAGGCGATCCGCCGCGCCCACGCGGTGCAGCCGCTGGCGGCGTTGCAGAGTGAGTATTCGCTGTGGTGGCGCGAGCCGGAGGAGACGATCCTGCCGACCCTGGAGGAGCTGGGCATCGGCTTCGTGCCGTTCAGCCCGCTGGGCAAGGGGTTCCTCACCGGCGCCATCGACGAGCACACGCACTTCGAGAGCAGCGATTTCCGCAACCTCGTGCCGCGCTTCTCCGAGGCGAACCGCAAGGCCAATGCGCGGCTGGTCGAGGTGCTTGGGCACATCGCCGCCGGCAAGGGGGCTAGCCGCGCGCAGATCGCCATTGCCTGGCTGCTGGCGCAGAAGCCCTGGATAGTGCCGATCCCCGGCACCACCAAGGCGCAGCGCCTGGAAGAGAACATCGGCGCGGCCGGGCTCGAACTGAGCGCCAGCGACCTGTCCGCCATCGACGCCGCGCTGCGGCAGATCGAGGTGGCTGGCGATCGCTATCCGGCGCACCTGCAGCAGCGGGTCGACCGCTGAGCAACCCTTGCCGCCTGCCATCCGCGCCCGCATGGGACGCGCGGGAGGAGGGCGGCCGCACGCGACACCCGAGCATGACATCGACTTCACCGTCCGCCGTTTCCGATGGCTTCAGCCTGAAGGTCCTGGCGATCCTCAGTACGCTGATGGCTTTCGCCTCGATTTCCACCGACCTCTACCTGCCCGCGCTGCCGGCGATGGCGTCGGCCTTGAACGCCGATGCCGGCAGCGTCGAGCTGACCATTTCCGGCTACCTGATCGGCTTCAGCCTGGGGCAGTTGCTCTGGGGGCCGGTCGGTGATCGGCATGGCCGGCGTCTGCCGATCGCCATCGGCCTGCTGTTGTTCATCCTCGGCTCGGTTGGCTGCGCGCTGTCCACCAGCGCGGGCATGATGATCGCCTGGCGCGCCGTGCAGGCGGTGGGCGCCTGCGCCAGCGTGGTGCTGGCCCGCGCCATGGTCCGCGACCTCTACGTCGGCCACCGCGCGGCGCGGATGCTCTCGACCCTGATGACGGTGATGGCGATCGCCCCGCTGGTCGGGCCGAGCCTGGGCGGGCTGATCCTGCAACTGGCGTCCTGGCGGGCGATTTTCTGGACCCTGGTGGGCGTCGGCCTGGCGACACTGGCGGCGCTCTACGGGCTGCCGGAAACCCTCCCGGTCGAGCGCCGCAACCCGCAGCCATTGTGGCGCGCGCTGGGGCGCTACGCAGAGCTGCTGCGCCAGCGCCGGCTGCTCGGCTACGCCGGCGCCGGTGGTTTCTTCTATGCGGCGATGTATGCCTACATCGCTGGCACGCCCTTCGCCTACATCAGCTATCACCACCTCTCGCCGCAGCGCTACGGGCTGTTGTTCGCCATCGGCATCGTCGGCCTGATGATCACCAACCAGGTCAACGCGCGCCTGGTGGAGCGCTATGGCAGCGATCGGCTGATGCGCGCCGGCAGCGCTGGCGCGGCCCTGGCCGGGCTGTGGCTGGCGCTGGCGGCCTGGACCGACTGGGGCGGGCTGAGCGGCCTGGTGGTGCCGCTGTTCCTGTTGGTCTCCGCCACCGGCTTCATCGTCGCCAACTCCATCGCCGGTGCGCTGGCCAGCTTCCCGACCCAGGCCGGTTCGGTCTCGGCCTTGATCGGCTCGATCCAGTACGGCAGCGGCATCCTCGGCTCGGCCCTGGTCGGCTTCTACGCCGACGGCACGCCCTGGCCGATGGCCTGCGTGATCGCCTCGTGCGGCCTCGGCAGCCTGCTTTGCGCGTTGTTGCTGGTCCCCGCCAGCGCCGCGCCGCGAGGGCTGCCGGTCGCCAGCAACCGCTGAGCGCGCGACGGCGCCGAACGCGACGAGCGCGAGCGCTGCAGAAAAGGCACCGCGCCGGGCTATAGTGTGTGGGTCTCTGGCCGCCTGGTTCCACGACGCAGTATGGATATCTTCGCCTGGCTCCCCGCCGATGCCACCCATATCTTTTTCGTCCTCTTCCTGTCCTTCCTCATCGGTGTGGAAAGGGAAGAGCGCAAGATCAGCGATGAGCGATATGCCTTCGGCGGCGTGCGCACCTACCCGCTGATCGGCCTGATCGGCTACGCCATCGCCGTGCTGTCCAAGGGCGAACTGCTGCCGCAGACGCTGGGCTTCGCCGTGGTGGCGGCGTTCCTGATGATCGCCTACTGGCACCGGCTGTCCTCTTCCGGCTATGCCGGGGTGGCCGCCGAAATGTCCGGTCTCGCCACCTACCTGGTGGGCGCGCTGGTCTATCGGGATATGTTTTGGCTGGCCACGGCCATCACCGTGTCCAGCGTGATTCTGCTGGAGCTCAAGGCGCAGTTGGAGAACCTGGCCCAGCGCATCGAGACGACGGACATCCTGACCTTCGCCAAATTCCTCCTGCTGTCGGCGGTCATCCTGCCGCTGTTGCCCAATACGCAGCTCACGCAGTTCCAGATCAACCCCTTCACCACCTGGCTGGTGGTGGTCGCGGTGAGCGCCGTGTCCTACGGCAGCTATGTGCTGCAACGGCTGACCAAGGCGCAGAGCAGCGTGCTGTTTTCCGCGCTCGTCGGCGGTGCCTACTCATCGACGGTGACGACCGTGGTGCTGGCCCGGCGCTCGCGCCAGGATGAACAGGCGCACCTGTATTCCGGTTCGATGCTGATCGCCTCGGGGGTGATGTACCTGCGCCTGGCGGTGCTGCTGGCGCTGTTCAACCGCGCGCTGATGCTCAAGCTGGCGCTGCCCTTCGTGCTGCTCGGCGGCCTGGCCATGCTGATCGGCTGGCTGTGGTCGCGCAGGGGCGCCGCGGGCGAGGCCAAGACCATGACCCCGTTCGAGCCGAAGAACCCGCTGGAAATCAGCGCCGCGCTGCTCTTCGCCGCGCTCTTCGTCGGCATGCTGGTGGCCACCCAACTGGCGGTCCAGCACCTTGGCCTGGCCGGGGTCTATACCCTGGCCACGCTGATGGGCGTCACCGATGTCGATCCCTTCATCATGGGCATGACGCAGTCGGCGTCGAGCGTCACCCCCCTGACGGTTGCCTCGGCGGCGATCATCGTCGCCGCCGCCAGCAACAACCTGGTCAAGGGCATCTATGCCTTCACCCTGTCTTCGCGCAGGGCCGGGGTCGAGAGTCTGTGTTTTCTCCTCGGCCTGGCGGTGTGTGGCCTGCTGCTCCTGCTGCTGTAGCGCCAGCGGCCTGAGCGCTGGACGGGGCGTCAGCCGCGGAAGATGTCGAACGGCTCGATTTTGAGAATCTTGCGGATGCCCACGTAGCTGGACGTCGCGGCGATCACCAGGACCATGGCGAAGGCGAGGCTGAGGTTCCAGAAGGTGATGATGGCCGCGTAGTTGGGCAGGTAGCTCCTGGCGATCGAGATCATCAGGGTGACCAGGCCGACGCCCAGGCCATAGCCGGTCAGCGAGGTGAGAAAGGCCATGAAGAAGATCATGTAGATCAGCTCGCGGCCTTTGGCGCCGATGGCTTTCAAGGCGCCGAACTTCTCCAGGTTTTCCAGGATGAAGGTGTAGAAGGTCTGCCCGGATATGCTCAGCCCGACGAGGAAACTGATGACGGTCATCAGCAGGATGTTGGTGCCGACGCCGGTCTGATACTTGTAGAAGTTGGCGATGTGCTCATTGAATTCGCTCTTGGTCAGGGCGACGTAGCCGAGCTTGGCGACCTTCGCCTTGATGGCTGCCACCTGTGCCGCGCTTTTCGGCTGTACCAGGACGTAGGACACGGTGAAGCGCGGATTGGGCAGGTATTCGATGGCGCGGCTGTAGGTCGTATAGAGCGTCGGCACGCCATTCAGCCCGTTGGCCGAAACCCTGGCGATTCCGACGATCACCCCACGGTGATCGTTGAGCTCGAATGAGGTGCCGATGCCGGGGTTCTCCAGTTTCTCGAACTCCGAGTCGTTGACCACTTCGAAGGCATTCTCCGTATAGATGTCGTGGATATCGCCCTGTTCGAGTTGCGGCCGGCCGAACAGGCTGGTGTCGTCCAGGCCGACGATACTCACCGGCTGATAGGTGCCGCTGTTCAGCTTGACTTGCCCGCCACCGATGAACAGCGGGACGGCGAAACTCACCTCGTCGATGCTGCGCACGGCATCCAGCAGGTAGTTGGGCAAGGGGACGGGCGCGGTCGGGGTATTGACCGCGGGGTCGATCACCCACATCGCCGCGCCGATGTTGGTCACGGTCGAGTAGGCGCGATTCAGGATGCCGGCGAACATCGCGGTCATCTGCACCATCAGGAACACCGAAAAGGTGATGCCGATGAGCAAGGCCGAGAACTTGGCTCTGTCGTTCACCAATAATTTGAAGCCGATGCGCAGAATCCCGACATGTTTCATGGCGCGGCTTTCCCGCCGGTGACGCCGGTGACGCCGGCGTCCGTCTGCCAGCCGCCGCCCAGCGCGGCGAACAGGGCGACGGTGTCCTGTTGCCGCTGCGCCACGCCCTGCAGGTAGCTGATGGTCGCGTTGTGAAACTGCGTATCGGCGACCAGTACCTCCAGGTAGGTGACCAGGCCCGCCTGATAATTCGCCTGGATCAGTTTCAGGGCCTCGGCGGAAGCCTGGCGTGCGTCTGCCTGCGCGCGCAGCGCCTCGGCGTCGGTTGCCAGCGCCTTCAGGCTATCGGAGACTTGCGCGAAGGCGCTCAGCACCGTCTGCCGGTAGTCGGCGAGCGCCTGTTGATAGGCGTCGATCGCCGCCTGCCGCTCGAACCACAGGCGTCCGCCGGTGAACAGCGGCAGGTTCACCGCTGGGCCTATGCTCCAGAACTTGCCGCTGGCGTCCGGCAGGTGGGCAAAGCTCCTGGCGGTCACGCCATAGGTGCCGCTCAGGGTGATACTGGGGAACAGCGCTGCGGTGGCGACGCCGATCTCGGCGCTGGCGGCATGCAGGCGGGCTTCCGCGGAGAGGATGTCCGGCCGTTGCCGGACCAGTTGCGACGGCAGGCTGATCGGCAGGTCGCTCGGCAATGACAAGGCCTCCAGTTCAATCTCCGGCAGATAGGCCTTGGCCGGTACGACACCTTCCAGGCTCGCCAGGAGATCCTCGCTCTGATCGACCTTCTGCCGCAGCGTGGCCAGTAGCGCGCGGTTCGCGGCAATCAGCGCGCGAATGCTCAGCACGTTGGCGTATGGCACCAGCCCGCTACGAAACTGCGCCTCCGTGGTGCGCAGTTGTTGCTCCTGGATGGCGATCAATTGCTCGATGGCGCGCATTTGCGCCTGGTAGGCGGCGCGGGCGATGCAGGTATTCACCAGGTTGGCGGTCAACGCCAGATACGCCGCCTCTTTCTCGAAACGCTGGAATTCGACCTGGGCCGCCAGGCTCTCGACGGCACGCCGCTCGCCACCGAAGACATCGAGCGCATAGCTGATGCTGCCGCTCAGGGTGAAGACGTTGAATACCGTCCCCGAGCTGGGCAACCCCTGTTGCGCCGTGCTAGTGCGCAGGCGGCTGGCCGAGGCGTTGGCCTCCACCTGGGGGTAGAAGACGCCGTTGCCCGCGCGCAGGAAATCCTGACTCTGGCGCAGGCTGGCCTCGGCCGCCTGCAGCGTGTAGTTGTTGGACACGGCCTGGCGGACGGCGCTATCGAGCGCTGGCGAGCCGAACAGGCTCCACCAGTCGCGAGCCACCGCCGAGCCGACGAGGAAGTGCTGGGCTTGCCCATTGGCCGACGCGGTCGGCTCGGCGAGGTTCTTCTTGGCATAGGCGCCGTTATCGGGGGCGGCCGGCGGCACGAAGTCGGGGCCCAGGGTACAGGCGCTGAGCACGAAGGCCGTCAGCAGGCACAGGCGAAGCAGGGGGAATGACGACAGGTGCGAGTGGCTCATGGCGTGTCGCCTGCTGCACTGGCTGAGTGCTCATTTGGGGCCGATGAAGACATCCACCAGTTGTCCCGGGTAGACATCCGTGTGGCCCTTGGTGGAGAAGCGAAAGATGACCGGCAGCACCCTCAGGTCGACTTTTTCCTGGCGCTGGTTGGAGAGCTGGATCTTCGGCGAGACATAGGGCTGGATGCGGACGAACTCCAGCGGGATTCGGGTATCCGTGCCGCGCAGCGCCATTTCCGCGCGAATGTGCTCGGCTGGCGGTAGCCGGGAAATGAGGATTTCATCGACGTAGCAGCGGACGGCGAGCGAATCCTGCCGGTTGCCGAGGATCAGGATCGGATCGAAGCCCTGCGTGTAGGGGTTGTAGGTGCCTTGTGGCGAGACATAACTGCCGGTGGTGGTGTTGACCGCCAGTACCACGCCGTCGACGGGCGAGGTGACCGAGTACTTTTTCAGCAAGGCATTCGCCGCCTTCGATTGGGCGTGGGTCTGTTCCAGGTTGTCCTTGGCGGTATCCAGTGAGTCCTTGCTGATGGAGTGCGGGTCCAGCCGGTAGGAGGCCAGGCGTTTTTCGTACTGATTCCTGGCTGACTTCTCGTTGGCCGCGGCGACGTCGCTGTTGGCTCGCTGCACGGAGTCTTCGATGCTGAACAGCAACGACCCGCTGGAAATGACCTGGCCTTCATGCACCGTGATCGTGCTGATCTGTCCGGAAACCTCCGGGTAGATGTTTATGTTCGAGCCGCCAGGCTGGTCGCTTTCGATGATTCCATTGGCGTAGATCGAGGATTGATAAGGGCTGCTCACCGGCTTGAACAGCGGCTCGGGGTTCTTCTTGGTGGCGCCGAATATGAAGGCGCCGACGATTCCCGCGATGACGCCGAGGATCGCCAGGGAAAAGAGGATCCGGTTCCTCATTTCGCCACCTGCTCGACGCTGACGAGGCGGCCGTCTTCCATATGGATGATGCGGTCGGCGTAGTCATTGATGCGGGCGTCGTGGGTCACGATCAGGATGCATCTTTCCCGGCTCAGTATCCGGGTCTTGACGAACTCGATGATCATTCGCCCGGTGTCGCCATCCAGGGACGCGGTCGGTTCGTCCAGAATCAGGATTTCCGGGTTGCTGGCAATGGCGCGGGCGATGGCGACCCGTTGCTGTTCGCCACCCGAGAGTTTCACCGGGAGGATTTGGTTGCGTCCCTTGAGACCGACGATTTCGAGATATCGGCAGGCGTCGGCGATGGATTGCTTCCAGTCGCGGTTCTGCAGGATCAGCGGGATGGCGACGTTTTCCGCGGTCGTCAGCCGCGGGAACAAATGGTAGTCCTGGAAGACGAAGCCGATGCTGTTGAGGCGGAAGTCCGCCCGTTGGTCTTCCGAGAGTTCCCAGATATTCCGGCCCTTGACCGTTACCGTGCCGGCATTGGGCCGGAGAATCCCCGAAAGCATGCTGAGCAAGGTGGTTTTGCCGCTGCCGGACGGACCGACGATGAAGAGCATCTCGCCGAAGTAGGCGACGAAGTTCACGCGATCGACGGCGAGCTTCCTGGTCTCCTCTTCGCCGAACCATTTGCTCAGGTCGGTGGCGACGATGGCCGCATCGCTGGCTTCGGCTATCCCATGCTCGCCCATGTTCAGCGCCTCGAAGGCTATTCGTCGATTGCTTGCCGGCCGGTAAGACGCGCTTGAGTATAGAGGTCGCCCGGGACTACGACGGAAAGCGCGCCACGCTTTTCGCCGATGCCGGCATTTCCTCGCCTGCGGGGTTGATCGAGATCAAGCGCGCGAGGGCGCGGGCCCGTGCGGTTGCGCTAGCCACGGCCAGGCGGCGAACGGCTGGCCTTCGCTGCCAGCCATGTGGCGCGTGACACCAGGATACCCGGCAGCATCGGCGCCCAGAAGCTCAGCCCGCGAAACAGCAGGGTCGAGGACAGCGCCACCGGCAGGTCGATGCCCGCCCAGTGCAGGGCCGTGACGGCGGCGCCTTCGAAAACTCCTAGTCCGCCCGGCGTGATGCCGATGCTGCGCAGCAGACTGGCCAGCATGAAGCCGGCGAAGACTCCACTCCAGGGCGCCTGCTCGCCCATGGACGCCACCAGCACCCAGAGCGTGCTGGCGTCCAGCAGGATGATGCCCAGGTCCAGCGCGGTCGCGGCGGCCAGCAGGCGCGGATCGCGGGTCAGGCTGACATCGGCTTCGCTGAGGACGGCCAGGCTGCGTTTGATCCAGTTCCTTTCTTGCAGCCCGCGCAGGGCGAGGAGGGGACGCCGCCCGGCGAGCAGGGCGATGCCGAGCGCCAGCGCCAGGCTGCCCAGGGTGAACAGCATGACGGCCGTCACCAGCAGGGCGGTGGCATGCCCCTCGGTGATGACGATGCCCAGTGCCCAGCCCAAGGACAGGACATAGGCGCACAGGTAGGACAGCATGCTGATGACCAGGCAGGCGACCACCACCGGGCGGGGGATGCCTAGCCCTTCGAACGCGGCGGTGACCGCGACGGTGCCGCTGATGCCGTTGGTGGGCAGGGCCTGGTCGAAAAACAGTTTGAGCAAGCCGAGTTTGCAGGCCGTCAGCAGGCGCAAATGGGCGTGTCCGGCGTTGCTCACCAGGCGATAGATCTGCCCTTGCAGCAGATAGGTCAGCAACTGCAGGAGGATCGCCAGGACGAACCAGCCCGGCTCGACCTGCCGCAGCAGCCGGGCGAAGTCGCGCGCATCGGAGAAGTGCAACGCCATCGCCACCACCGCTGCCAGCGACGCCGCGCCCATCAGCCAGGAGCTGATGAGCAGCCAGCGCGTATGAGGCTGCGAGGCGAGGGGCGGCGAGTCGTTTCCAGCGCTGTTCATGGCGTCCACATCCGGCATTCCACGGGTTCCAGCGGCTCTATCGGCGCCGCCAGGGATAGCCATCCGCTGGACGCAACGCCGAGCGTCGTCGAGCCTGCCTGCCGGATAGCGTAGTCAAGGATGGATGGCGCGCGGCAGAGCCTTTCGCCGCGTGGCGGCGCGGCGTTCGCACGCTGTTCACGTGATGCTTGTAGACTCGCGGTCGCGCGCCGCACAGGCCTCGCTACACTGAGCGTGCCCGAACCCTTCCGTCGATTGCCCAGGGGGCCGAGATGTCGAACGATTCACCGCCTTCGGCCTGGTGGCTGGAGGCCGGGCCAGCCGATTCGGCGCGCGCCGGCCTGTCGTCCGAGGAGGCCAAGGCTCGCTTGGCGCGCTTCGGTGCCAACCTGTTCCGCGACACCCAGCGGCGCTCGCTGCTGCGCCAGTACCTCAGCCGCTTCAAGAACCCGCTGGTGATCATCCTGCTGGCCGCCAGCGCCATCTCGGCCTTTACCGGCGAAGTGACCAATTTCCTCATCATCAGCTGCATCGTGCTGATGAGCGTGACCCTCGACTTTGTCCAGGAATACCGCGCCAATGCCGCGGCGCAGCGGCTGCGGCAGTCGGTTGCGCTGCGCACGCGGGTGCTGCGCGATGGCCTGTCGCTGGAGCTGGCGGTGAGCGAGCTGGTGCCGGGCGATGTGCTGGAGCTGGCCGCCGGCGACATGATCCCGGCGGATGCGCGCGTGCTGGAGGCACGCGATTTCTTCGTCAAGCAGGCGCTGCTGACCGGCGAGCCTTACCCGGTGGAGAAACGCGCCGACCCGCCGCCGCCCTCGGCCAGCGAATTGGCCGAGGCGAGCAACGCGGTGTTCATGGGCACCTCGGTGATCAGCGGCAGTGCCCGGGTACTGGTGGTGAGGACCGGCGCCGGGACCGCCATCGGCGCTATCGCCGACAGCATCTCGCGGCCCTCGCCGCCGACGTCCTTCGAGGTCGGCGTGCGCCGCTTCGGCATGTTGATCATGCGCCTGACGGTGCTGCTGGTGCTCTTCGTGCTGCTGGTGAACATGTTCTTCCAGCGACCCTGGCTGGAGTCCTTCCTGTTCGCCCTGGCGCTGGCCGTGGGCCTGACCCCGGAGCTGCTGCCGATGGTGATTTCGGTAACGCTGTCGCGCGGGGCGCTGCGCATGGCGCGCAAGCAGATGATCGTCAAGCGCCTGTCGGCGATCCAGGACCTGGGCTCGATGGATGTGCTCTGCACCGACAAGACCGGCACCCTGACCGAGGCCTGCATCCGCCTGGAGCAGCATGTCGACCCGCTCGGCCAGCCCAGCGAGCGGGTGTTGCAACTGGCCTATTTCAACAGCTTCTTCGAGACCGGCCTGAAGAGCCCGCTGGACGAAGCCATCCTGGCCCACGAGCACATCGACCCCGGCGCCTGGCAGAAGATCGACGAGGTGCCCTTCGATTTCGAGCGGCGGCGGGTCTCGGTGCTGATCGACAACGGCACGGAGCGCTGGCTGGTGGTCAAGGGCGCTCCGGACGACATCCTGCAGCTCTGCACCCACTACGAAAGCGTCGGCGTTGCCCAGCCCGAACCCTTGGATGCGGCGAGCCGGGCGGCCGTGCATGGGCGTTACCAGGCGCTCGAGCAGGACGGCCTGCGCGCCCTGGGGATCGCCTGGCGCAAGGTGCCCCGCGACCATCCGCACGCGGTGGTCGGCGATGAGGCGCAACTGGTGCTGGCCGGCTTCGCCGCCTTCCTCGATCCGCCCAAGGCCAGTGCCGGCGCGGCGCTGGCCGCCCTGGGCCGGCTTGGCGTGGCGATCAAGATCGTCACCGGCGACAGCGAACTGGTCACCCAGCACGTCTGCGCGCAATTGAAGATTCCTGTCAGCGGGCTACTGACCGGCAAGGAAATCGCCGCGCTGGATGGCCACGCGTTGCTCGCCCGGGTGGAAACCACCAACCTGTTCTGCCGGGTCAATCCGGCGCAGAAGGAGCGGGTCATCCTGGCCCTGCGCGCGCGTGGCCATGTGGTCGGCTACCTGGGCGACGGCATCAATGACGCGCCCTCGCTGAACGCCGCGGATGTCGGCCTATCGGTGGATTCGGCGGTGGATGTGGCCAAGGAAGCCGCCGACATGATTCTGCTCGAGCATGACCTGCACGTGCTGCTGTCCGGCGTGCTGGAAGGGCGCCGCACCTTCGGCAACATCATGAAGTACATCATGATGGGAACCAGCTCGAACTTCGGCAACATGTTCAGCATGGCCGGGGCGGCGCTGTTCCTGCCCTTCCTGCCGATGCTGCCGACGCAGATCCTGCTCAACAACATCCTCTACGACATCTCGGAAATCCCGATTCCGCTGGACAAGGTGGACACCGAGGAAATCCGCCACCCGCAGTCGCTCGACATGACGTTCATCCGCAACTTCATGCTGGTCATCGGGCCGATCAGTTCGCTGTTCGACTTCCTCACCTTCTTCATCCTGCTGCACGTACTGCAGGCTGGCGAGCGACTCTTCCAGACCGGCTGGTTCGTCGAGTCGCTGTGCACCCAGGTGCTGGTCATCTTCATCATCCGCACCCGTGGCAACCCGCTGAAAAGCCGCGCCCACCCGCTGCTGGCGCTGACCTCGCTGGCCGTCGTCGGCGTCGCCCTGGCGCTGCCCTTCGTCCTGGGGCGGTATTTCGGCTTCGTCGCGCCGCCGGCCAGCTTCTACCTGATTCTCGGTGGGCTGGTGCTCGCCTACCTGGGCATCGTCGAGCTGGTCAAACGCGGCTTCTATCGCTGGATGCAGACGCGCCAGCCGAGCCCCCGCGCGCCGCGCCGGGGGGCCGAGGGCATTCAATGAAGGCGCGGCAGGCGCCAGCCCTCAGTGGCAGCCGCCACCGGAACAGCCGCCGCAGCTGCCGCAGCCCTTTTCCTGTGCCTTGGCCTGGTGCTTGCGCGGCAGGTATTTGCGCAGCAGGTAGGCCACCGCGCCGGTGACGATCAGCGCGACGATGGCGCCTTGAACCCATGGGTTCGCCATTGAATGCTCCTTACAGCCAGAGTTCCGAGAGGTGCCGCACCAGCAGCGCGCCCGCGTAAGCCAGCACGAACAGGTAGGCGGCGAAGATCAGCGTGGCGCGCGCGGAGTTGGTTTCGCGCTTGACCACGGCCAGGGTGGAGATGCACTGCGGCGCGTAGACGAACCAGGCCAGGTAGGCCAGCGCCACCGGCAGGCTCCAGCTATGCGCCAGCGAGCCGCCCAGCGCGGCCTCGCCGCCGCTCACCGCGTACACGGTGGCCAAGGTGCTGACGGCCACCTCGCGCGCGGCCATCGCCGGGATCAGCGCGATGCACATCTGCCAGTTGAAGCCCAAGGGCGCGAACAGCGGCTGGATGAACTGGCCGAGCATGCCGGCGAAGCTGTATTCGATGGCCGGCAGCGTGGCGTCCAGCGGCGCGCGCGGGAAGGTGGCGAGGAACCACAGCACGATGGACAGCGCGAGGATGATGGTGCCGACGCGATTGAGGAAGATCCACGCGCGCTCCTTCAGCCCCAGCAGGAAGTGGTACAGGTTGGGCCAGCGGTAGTTGGGCAGCTCCAGCAGCAGAGGGAAGGACGCGCCCTCGCGCTGTTGCCGGCGCATCACCCAGGCGACCGCGGCGGCACTGACGATGCCGGCGACATACAGGCCGAACAGAGTCAGCCCCTGCAGGTTGAAGATGCCCAGCACCGTGCGCTGCGGCACGAAGGCACCGATCACCAGGGCGTACACCGGCAGGCGCGCCGAGCAGGTCATCAGCGGCGCGGTCATGATGGTGACCAGGCGCTCGCGCGGGTCGGCGATCGAACGGGTGGACATGATGCCGGGGACGGCGCAGGCGAAACTGGACAGCAGCGGGATGAACGAGCGCCCGGACAGCCCGACGCCGCGCATCAGCCGGTCGAGCAGGAAGGCCGCGCGCGGCAGGTAGCCGGAATCCTCCAGGGCCAGGATGAAGGCGAAGAGGATGATGATTTGCGGCAGGAACACCAGCACGCTGCCCATGCCGGCGATCAGGCCGTCGACCACGAAATCGTGGAGGATGCCGGCCGGCAGCAGGTTGCCGGCCTGCTCGCCGAGCCAGCCCATCGAGGCGCTGATGCCGTCCATGAGCGGCGCGGCCCAGGCGAACACGGCCTGGAACATCAGCAACAGAAGGGTGGTCAGGATCACCAGCCCGAGCACCGGGTGCATGACCAGGGCGTCGAGGCGGTCCTGCCAGTGCGGCACACCCTCGGGCGCGGAAACGCACTCGGCGAGTAGCGCATCGATGCGCGCATACAGGCTCTCGACCGCCTCGCTGCGCTCCGCCAGGCGGATGTTGCCGCTGCGCGTCGGGGTGGTGCCGGCCGCTTCGCGCAACGCCGCCTGCAACGCCAGGACGCCGTTCCTGCGCACGGCGACGGTTTCCACCACCGGCATGCCCAGGCGCTCGGCCAGCCGCTCGGTGTGGATGCTGATGCCGCGTTTGCGCGCGGCGTCGGCCAGGTTGAGCGCCAGCACCATCGGCAAGCCCAGCGCTTTCAGCTCCAGCACCAGGCGCAGGCCCAGCTTGAGGTTGGTCGCATCGATCACCGCCACCAGCAGGTCGGGGCAGGCTTCGCCCGCCATCTCGCCGAGGATGACCCGCCGCGCGACCTGTTCGTCGGGCGAGGCCACATAGAGGCTATAGGTGCCGGGCAAATCGATCAGTTCGACCGGACGGCCGAGGCCGAGCAGGGGACCGCTGCGCTTTTCCACGGTGACGCCGGCGTAGTTGGCGACCTTGGCCTTGGCGCCGGTCAGGCAATTGAAGAGGGCGGTCTTGCCACAGTTGGGGTTGCCCACCAACGCAAAGCGCAACAGAGCTTGGGACATGAGGCAGGCGGATTCAGGCGGGATGAGCGAGGGTGAGAATCTTCTCGGCTTCGGCACGGCGCAGGCCGAACTTGGTGCCATTGATGCGCACGGCGATCGGATCGGCGCTGAACAGGCCGAAGCCGATCACCTGCAGCACGGCGCCGGGCAGGAAGCCCAGCTCCTTGAGGCGCAGCGTCACACTTTCATCCGCATCGCCGAAGATCGCCTGGGCGGCAATCGCCACGACGGTCGCTCTGGCACCTTTGGGAAGCCGGCTCAGCGGCGTATGGGCAGAAGACAAGTTGACTACTCCAGTCGGTTTTGGCAGTACCTCGGAAAGCCAAATGTAAGCAATTATTGTTGGCGATAGCAATGCTGCAAGCGCCCGCTGGACTCCCTGGCGCGAGTGGGCGCCTGCCCGCGACCGGGGCGTTGGATGGCTCTGGCACGGCGCTTGGCGCCGTGCAGCGGCGCAGCGGCGCAGCGTCGCTCGGCCGCGGCCGCGCTGCGTCGAATCCGCGCAGGCGCGATGCGCAGCAGGGCGCCGCGCCTGCCGCGCCAGGCCCGGGTTATTGCACCAGGCGCATCACCTCTGCGCTGTAGCGTCCGCCGGCGGCGATGCCGGCGGGGAAGATGGCGTCCAGCTCGGCCAGTTCGGCGGCGCTCAGGCTCAGCTCCACCGCGGCGACGTTCTCGTCCAGGTACTTGCGCTGCTTGGTGCCGGGGATGGGCACCAGGTGTTCGCCCTGGGCCAGCACCCAGGCCAGCGCCAGTTGCGCCGGCTTGACGCCCTTGGCGGCGGCCAGTTCGGCGACCTTGTCCACCAGCGCCAGGTTGCGTGCGAAGTTCTCCCCCTGGAAGCGCGGGCTGAAGCGGCGGTAGTCGTCCGCGGCGAAGTCCGCCGGGCTTTTCAGCGCGCCGGTGAGGAAGCCCCGGCCCAGCGGGCTGTAAGGCACGAAGCCGACGCCCAGGCGCCGGCAGGCGGCGAGCACGCCGTTTTCCTCGGGGTCGCGGGTCCACAGCGAGTATTCGCTTTGCAGCGCGCTGATCGTGTGGACCCGGTGCGCGCGCTCAAGGGTTTCCGCCGAGGCTTCGCTGAGGCCGAGGTAGCGCACCTTGCCGGCCTGGACCAGTTCGGCCATGGCGCCGACGGTTTCCTCGATCGGCACCTGCGGGTCGACGCGGTGCAGGTAGTAGAGGTCGAGGTGATCGGTGCCCAGGCGCGCGAGGCTGCCCTCGATGGCCTGGCGGACGTACTCCGGGCGGCCGTTGGCGCCGCGGCTGGCGGGCTGCTCGGGGGTGCGCACGAGGCCGAACTTGCTGGCCAGGAACACCTGCTCGCGCTTGCCTTTGAGGGCGCGGCCGAGCAGTGCTTCGTTGCTGTGCGGACCGTAGACATCGGCGGTGTCGAACAGGCTGATGCCGAGGTCGAGGGCGCGGTGCAGGGTGGCGATGGCTTCCCGCTCATCGGCGCCGGTGGTGTAGAAGTCGGACATGCCCATGCAGCCGAGGCCGATGGCGGAGAGGCTGGGGCCCTGCGGGCCGAGACGGCGGGTCTTCATGCTGATGCTCCTGGTCGAGGAAGGGACTGAGGCATTCTTGTTGTTTGTCCTGTATGGATAAAGGTCGCTATCTCGGTTTAACTATTTGGAATTCACGAATAATCGGAGTGCGCCATGGACCGCTTCCAGGCCATGCAGGTCTTCACCCGCATCGTTGAGCTGGGCGCCTTCGGCAAAGCCGCCGACAGCCTGCAAATGCCCCGCGCCAGCGTGACCCAGGTGATCCAGCAACTGGAGGCGCGACTCGGCGTGCAACTGCTGCGCCGCACCACCCGCCACGTCAGTGCCACCCCCGACGGCCAGGCCTTCTACGAGCGCTGCGTGCGTCTGCTCGGCGATTTGGAGGAGGCGGAGAGCTGTTTCTCCGCTTCGCCCGACAACCCGCGCGGCAAGCTGCGCGTCGACCTGCCCAGTTCCCTCGGCCGGCTGGTGGTGATTCCGGCGCTGCCGGCGTTCTGCCGGCGCTATCCGCTGATCGAGCTGGAACTCAGCCTCAACGACCGTCAGGTGGACCTGGTGCGCGAGGGCGTCGACTGTGTGCTGCGCGCCGGCGAACTGGTCGATTCGAGCCTGGTCGGGCGGCGCGTCGCCGAGCTACGCCAGGCCACTTGCGCCAGTCCCGCCTATCTGGCCGAGCATGGCCTGCCAAAGGGCCTGGACGACTTGCGCGGACACCTGGCGGTGAACTACCAGTCGGCCTCCAGCGGGCGCATCTTCGACCTGGAGTTCAGCCTGGCCGACAGCGTCCGCCGCCTGCCGCTGCCGAGCCGGGTGTCGGTGAACAACGCCGATGCCTATATCGCCGCCTGCAAGGCCGGCTTCGGCCTGATCCAGGCGCCGCGCTATCACCTGATCGACGCCCTGGCCAGCGGCGAATTGGTGGAGGTGCTCGCCGACTGTTGTCCGCAACCGCTGGCGCTGAGCGTGCTGCACCCGGCGCGCCGGCAGTCGTCGCGGCGCCTGCGGGTGTTCAGCGACTGGCTGGCGCAGCTGTTCGCCGAGCAGACCTGGTAGGCCGTTGGCGCGAAAGCCCCGGGTGCGCCGCCGGGGCGTTCAATTCCGAGCGATGCAGTCGGAAAAGATCGTGCTAGGATTTGCCTCGGCCCCGATTCCCCAGGCCCCGGCGGCAGCCTGCCGCGGGGGCTTCCCCCTCGATAGAAGGAATACCGCAATGGCTCAAGTCACCCTCAAGGGCAACCCAATCACGATCGATGGCACGCTGCCGCAGAAAGGCGAGAAGGCCCCGGCGTTCTCGCTGGTCGGCGGCGATCTGGCCAACGTGACCCTGGAGAACTTCGCCGGCAAGCGCAAGGTGCTGAACATCTTCCCCAGCGTCGACACCCCGACCTGCGCCACCTCGGTGCGCAAGTTCAACGTCGAGGCGAGCAAGCTGGCCAACACCGTGGTGCTCTGCGTGTCCGCCGACCTGCCGTTCGCGCAGAAGCGCTTCTGCGGCGCCGAAGGCCTGGACAACGTGGTGAACCTGTCGACTATGCGTGGTCGTGAGTTCCTCGCCGCCTACGGCGTGGCCATCGCCAGCGGCCCGCTGGCCGGCCTGGCCGCGCGCGCGGTGGTGGTGCTCGACGAGAACGACCGGGTGCTGCACAGCGAGCTGGTCAGCGAGATCGCCCAGGAGCCGGACTACGCCGCCGCGGTCGCCGCCCTGGCCTGATCGCTGCCGCAGGCTCCAGCACGGATGCCGCCTGCCTGTCATGGGTCGGCGGCATCTGTGTTTCCACGCACAGCATTTTCCCCTGATGGGCGGCAAAAAGGCCTGACTGTCGGCCGCCGCACAGCGTATCGCTGCCTGCCCCGCAACACCTCTCCGGCCGTGCGTAACTCTCGGTAAAACAAAGGTAAATAGCGGGTAAAGAGGCTATGCCGGCGAGGTGCTGGCGCTTATCGTTCGCTGCTTGCACCGCCGTCGGTGGGGTGCGGCGTCCGCCCATGCGGCGCTTTCTGCCGTGCCTCGTTTATGCTCTGAACTCTTTGGCCAGTTGATGACCACTATGCCCACAAGCAACGCAAAGCCCTCGACACTCCGCGCCCTGCGCCCCTGGTTGATCACCGCCATGGCCTTCGCCGGGGTGGTGTTGCTGATCATGTGGCTGCACAAGACCACCTCGTCCACACCGGCGCCGCAGGCCGGTGGCGGTCCCGGTCCGCGGGGGCCGGCGATGGCCGCCGGAGCGGGCGGGCAGGGCGGCACGGTGACCGTCAGCGTGGCGCCGGTGCTCAAGGGCGACCTGCCGGTGCACTACCACGCGCTGGGCACGGTCACCGCCTATAACACGGTGAACGTGCGACCGCGGGTCGGCGGCCAGTTGCTCAAGGTGCTGTTCCAGGAGGGCCAGGAGGTCAAGGCCGGCGACGTGCTGGCGGTGATCGATCCGCGTCCCTACCAGGCCGCGCTGGACCAGGCGCTGGGCACCCTGCAGCAGAACCAGGCGCAACTGAAGAACGCGCAGATCGACCTGGCGCGCTATCGCGGCCTGTTCGCCGAGGACTCCATCGCCAAGCAGACCCTGGATACCCAGGAAGCCCTGGTGCGCCAGTACGAGGGCACCCTGCGCACCAACCAGGGCCAGGTCGATGACGCCCGGCTCAACCTCGAATTCACCCAGGTCCGCGCGCCCATTTCCGGTCGCGTCGGCCTGCGCCAGGTGGACGTCGGCAACCTGGTGACCTCCAGCGACACCACGCCGCTGGTGGTGATCACCCAGGTCAGGCCGATCGCCGTGGTGTTCAGCCTGCCGCAGCAGCAGCTCGGCACCGTCGCCCGCCAGCTCGGCGGCAGCCAGCCGGTGCCGGTGCAGGCCCTCGACCGCAACCAGAACCTGGCCCTGGCCAGCGGCGTGCTGAAGACCCTGGACAACCAGATCGACACCACCACCGGCACGGTCAAGCTCAAGGCGGTCTTCGATAACGCCGACCGCCAGCTGTTCCCCAACCAGTTCGTCAACGTGAGCCTGCTCGCCGAGACCCTGCCCGGCGTGCTGACCATTCCGGCCAACGCCGTGCAGCGCGGCAACGACGGCACCTACGTGTACAAGGTCGATGCCGGCGACAAGGCCAAGCGCCAGTTGGTCACCCTGGGCACCAGCGAGAGCGAGCGGGTGGTGGTCAGCGATGGCCTGAAGGAAGGCGAGCGGGTGGTGGTGGAGGGCACCGACCGCCTGCGCGACGGCATGCGCATGCATATCGTCGGCTCCGAGGCGCAGGCCCGCGCCGCCGCCGGCCAGGAGGGCGAACAGCCCGCGCCGCGGCCGTTCGGCGCGGACGCCGCGGCCCAGGACAGCGGTAAGCGCGAATGAACCCGTCGCGCCTGTTCATCCTGCGGCCGGTCGCCACCACCCTGTTGATGGTGGCGATCCTGCTGTCGGGGATCATCGCCTATCGCTTCCTGCCGATCTCGGCGCTGCCGGAGGTGGATTACCCGACCATCCAGGTGGTCACCCTGTATCCCGGCGCCAGCCCGGACATCATGACCTCCTCGGTGACCGCGCCGCTGGAGAACCAGCTGGGGCAGATCCCCGGTCTCAACGAGATGTCCTCGACCAGTTCCGGCGGCGCCTCGGTGATCACCCTGCAGTTCAGCCTGCAGGTCAACCTGGACGTCGCCGAACAGGAAGTGCAGGCGGCGATCAATACCGCGCAGAGCCTGTTGCCCAAGGACCTGCCGAACCAGCCGGTGTACAGCAAGGTCAACCCGGCCGACGCGCCCATCCTGACCCTCGCGGTGATGTCCCAGGACATGCCCTTGCCGAAGATCCAGGACCTGGTGGACACCCGCCTGGCGCAGAAGATCTCGCAGATTTCCGGGGTCGGCCTGGTCAGCATCAGCGGCGGCCAGCGCCCCGCCGTGCGCATCCGCGCCAACCCGGCGGCCCTGGCCTCGGCCGGGCTGAGCCTGGCGGACCTGCAGACCACGGTGAGCAACAACAACCTCAACGGCCCCAAGGGCAGCTTCGATGGCCCGACGCGCTCCTCGACCCTCGACGCCAACGACCAGCTCAAGTCCGCCGATGCCTACCGCGACCTGATCGTCGCCTACAAGAACGGCTCGCCGTTGCGCCTGCGCGACGTCGCCAGTGTCGAGGACGACGCCGAGAACGTGCGCCTGGCGGCCTGGGCCAACAATGCGCCGGCGGTGGTGCTGAACATCCAGCGCCAGCCGGGGGCCAACGTCATCGAGGTGGTCGACCGGGTCAAGGCCATGCTGCCGCAGTTGCAGGCGACCCTGCCGGGCAATCTCGATGTCACCCTGCTCACCGACCGCACCACGACCATCCGTGCCTCGGTGCAGGACGTGCAGTTCGAGCTGTTCCTCGCCGTCGCCCTGGTGGTGATGGTCACTTTCCTGTTCCTGCGCAATCTTTCCGCCACCCTGATTCCCAGCTTCGCCGTGCCGCTGTCGCTGATCGGTACCTTCGGCGTCATGTACCTGGCCGGCTTCTCGATCAACAACCTGACGCTGATGGCGCTGACCATCGCCACCGGCTTCGTGGTCGACGACGCCATCGTCATGGTGGAAAACATCGCCCGCTACCTGGAACAGGGCGAGTCGCCGCTGCAGGCCGCGCTCAAGGGCTCGAAGCAGATCGGCTTCACCATCATCTCGCTGACCTTCTCGCTGATCGCCGTGCTCATCCCGCTGCTGTTCATGGGCGATGTCGCCGGCCGCCTGTTCCGTGAGTTCGCCATCACCCTGGCGGTGGCCATCCTGATTTCCGGCTTCGTTTCCCTGACCCTGACGCCGATGCTCAGCGCCAAGCTGCTCAAGCATATCGAGCCGCAGCAGGAAGGCCGCTTCGCCCGCGCCGCCGGCCGCTTCATCGAAGGCATGATCGAGCGCTACGCCGCCGCCTTGCGCGTGGTCCTGCGCCATCAGCCGCTGACCCTGCTGGTGGCGCTGGCGACCCTGGCGCTGACCGCGATCCTCTACCTGTTCATGCCCAAGGGCTTCTTCCCGGTGCAGGACACCGGGGTGATCCAGGGCATCGCCGAGGCGCCGCAGTCGATTTCCTTCCAGGCCATGGCCGCGCGCCAGCAGCAACTGGCCAAGGTGGTCCTGCAGGACCCGGCGGTGGCCAGCCTGTCGTCCTTCATCGGCGTCGACGGCAGCAACGCCACGCTCAACACCGGGCGCCTGCTGATCAACCTCAAGCCGCACGGCGAGCGCGATCTCAACGCCAGCGAAGTGATCCGCCGCCTGCAGCCGCAGCTGGACAAGGTGGCGGGCATCCGCCTGTACCTGCAGCCGGTGCAGGACCTGACCATCGAGGACCGCATCGCCCGCACCCAGTACCAGTACACCCTGCAGGACGCCGACCCCGAGGTGCTCGCCGAGTGGGTGCCGAAGCTGGTCGAGCGCCTGCAGCAGTTGCCGCAACTGGCCGACGTCGCCAGCGATTGGCAGGACAAGGGCTTGCAGGCCTACATCGACATCGACCGCGATACCGCCTCGCGTCTCGGCGTGCCGCTGGCGAACATCGACAGCGTGCTCTACAGCGCCTTCGGCCAGCGGCTGATCTCGACCATCTTCACCCAGGCCACCCAGTACCGGGTGGTGCTGGAGGTGGCGCCGAACTTCCAGATCGGCCCGCAGTCGCTGGAGAACCTCTACGTGCCGGCCAGCGACGGCACCCAGGTGCGCCTGTCGAGCCTGGCCAAGGTGGAGGAGCGCCACACCCTGCTGGCGATCAACCACATCGCCCAGTTCCCGGCGGCGACCCTCTCCTTCAACCTGGCCCAGGGCGTTTCCCTCGGCGAGGCGGTGCAGGCGATCCGCGAGGTGGAAGGGCAGATGCAGCTGCCGCTGAGCCTGCAGGGCAGCTTCCGTGGCGCCGCCCAGGCCTTCGAGTCGTCGCTGTCGAACACCCTGCTGCTGGTGCTGGCCTCGATCGTCACCATGTACATCGTCCTGGGCATCCTCTACGAGAGCTTCATCCACCCGGTGACCATCCTCTCCACGCTGCCGTCGGCGGGGGTCGGCGCCTTGCTGGCGCTGATGCTCTCCGGGCAGGACATCGGCATCGTCGCGATCATCGGCATCATCCTGCTGATCGGCATCGTCAAGAAGAACGCGATCATGATGATCGACTTCGCCCTCGATGCCGAACGCAACGAAGGCAAGCCGGCCCATGAGGCGATCTACCAGGCCTGCCTGCTGCGCTTCCGGCCGATTCTGATGACCACCCTGGCGGCCTTGCTCGGCGCCTTGCCGCTGATGCTCGCCGGCGGCGCCGGCGCCGAGCTGCGCCGGCCGCTCGGGGTGACCATGGTCGGCGGCCTGCTGCTCAGCCAGTTGCTGACGCTGTTCACCACCCCGGTGATCTACCTCTACTTCGACCGCCTGGCGCAGCGCTGGCTGGCCTGGCGCCGGCGCCACGGGCTGGGCCTCGACGACGAGGCCGGCGAGGGCGGGACGGAGCGCGGCTGATGAACCTGTCCAGGCCCTTCATCCTGCGCCCGGTGGCGACCTCGCTGCTGACCCTGGCGCTGTTGCTGGCCGGCGCGCTGTCCTTCGGCCTGTTGCCGGTGGCGCCGCTGCCCAACGTGGATTTCCCGACCATCATGGTCCAGGCGGCGATGCCCGGCGCCAGCCCGGAGACCATGGCCTCCACCGTGGCGACGCCGCTGGAACGCTCGCTGGGGCGCATCGCCGGGATCACCGACATGACCTCCAGCAGCTCGCTGGGCAACACCACCATCGTGCTGCAGTTCGACCTGTCCAAGGACATCGACGGCGCCGCCCGCGAGGTGCAGTCGGCGATCAACGCGGCGATGAGCCTGTTGCCCAGCGGCATGCCGAACAATCCGACCTATCGCAAGGCGAACCCGTCGGACATGCCGATCATGATCCTCACGCTCACCTCGGACACCTACAGCCGCGGCGAGATGTACGACCTGGCCTCGACCATCGTCTCGCCCAAGCTGTCGCAGGTGAAGGGCGTCGGCCAGGTGAGCATCGGCGGCAGCTCGCTGCCGGCGGTGCGCGTGGATGTCGATCCGGACCGCCTCAGCCAGTACGGCATCTCCCTCGACAATCTGCGCAGCGCCATTGCCAACAGCAACGCCGACGGGCCCAAGGGCGCCCTGGAGTTCGGCGATCGGCACTGGCAGGTGGATGCCAACGACCAGTTGCACAAGGCCAGCCAGTACGCGCCGCTGATCATCCACTACAACGCCGAAACCGGCTCGGCGGTGCGCCTGAAGGATGTCGCCAAGGTCAGCGACTCGGTGGAAGACGTGCGCAACGCCGGCTTCTCCGACAAGCTGCCGGCGGTGCTGCTGATCATCACCCGCCAGCCCGGCGCCAACATCATCGAAGCCACCGACGCCATTCACGCGCAATTGCCGGTGATCCAGGACGTGCTCGGCCCGCAGGTCAAGCTCAGCGTGATGGACGACCGCAGCCCGTCGATCCGCGCCTCCCTGGAAGAGGCCGAGCTGACCCTGATCATCTCGGTGCTGCTGGTGATCCTGGTGGTCTACCTGTTCCTGCGCAACGGCCGCGCCACGCTGATTCCCAGCCTGGCGGTGCCGGTGTCGCTGGTCGGCACCTTCGCCGTCATGTACCTGTGCGGCTTCTCGCTGAACAACCTGTCGCTGATGGCGCTGATCATCGCCACCGGCTTCGTGGTCGACGACGCCATCGTCGTGGTGGAGAACATCGCGCGGCGCATCGAGGAGGGCGACGCTCCGCTCACGGCGGCGATCCGTGGCGCCCGCGAGGTGAGCTTCACGGTGCTCTCGATGACCCTGTCGCTGGTCGCGGTGTTCATCCCGCTGCTGCTCCTGGGGGGCATTCCCGGTCGCCTGTTCCGCGAATTCTCGGTGACCCTGGCGTCGGCCATCCTGGTCTCCCTGCTGGTCTCCCTGACGCTCACGCCGATGCTCTGCGCGCGCCTGTTGCGGCGCATCGAGCGGCCGCACAAGGCCTCGGTGGCGCGGCAGAGCAACCGCTTCTTCGTCGCCTTCATGCTGCGCTACCGCGCCAGCCTGAGCTGGGCGCTGGCGCATTCGCGGCTGATGCTGGTGATCATGCTCGGCTGCATCGCGCTGAACTTCTACCTGTTCGCCGTGGTGCCCAAGGGCTTCCTGCCGCAGCAGGATTCCGGGCGCCTGCGCGGCTTCGCGGTGGCCGACCAGAGCATTTCCTTCCAGGCCCTGGATCGCAAGATGGCCGAGTTCCGCAACATCCTCGCCGCGGACCCGGCGGTGGAGAACGTGGTCGGCTTCGTCGGTGGCGGCAAATGGCAGTCGAGCAATACCGGCTCGTTCTTCGTCACCCTCAAGCCGATCACCCAGCGCGATTCGGCGGAGGTGATCACCGCGCGGCTGCGCAAGAAGCTCAATCAGATCCCCGGCGCCAGCCTGTTCCTGGTGGCCGGCCAGGACGTGCGCATCGGCGGCCGGCAGAGCAACGCGCAGTACGAATTCACCCTGCGCAGCGACGACCTCAGCCTGCTGCGCGACTGGGCGCCCAAGGTCGAGGCGCTGTTGAACAAGATTCCGGCGCTGGTCGACGTCAACAGCGACGCCCAGGACAAGGGCGTGCAGAGCCGCCTGGTGATCGACCGCGACCGCGCCGCCAGCCTCGGCGTCGACGTGGCGGCGGTGGACGCGGTGCTGAACAACGCCTACGGCCAGCGCCAGGTGTCGACCATCTTCAACCCGCTGAACCAGTACCACGTGGTGATGGAGGTGGACCAGCCGTACCAGCAGAGCCCGGAAGAGCTGCGCCAGGTCTATGTGATCGGCAGCGGCGGCCAGCGCGTGCCGCTCTCGGCGATCAGCCACGTCGAGCCGGGCCGCGCGCCGCTGACGGTCAACCACCAGGGCCAGTTCGCCGCCACCACATTCTCCTTCAACCTGGCGCCCGGCGCGCTCATCGGCCCGGCCCGCGAGGCGGTGATGGCGGCCCTCGAACCGCTGCACCTGCCGCTGGAAATCCAGGCCACCTTCGAGGGCAACGCCGGCGCCGTGCAGGACACCCAGAACAACATGCCCTGGCTGATCCTGCTGGCGCTGGTGGCGGTGTACATCGTCCTCGGCATCCTCTACGAGAGCTACGTGCACCCGCTGACGATCCTCTCCACGCTGCCGTCGGCCGGGGTCGGTGCGCTGCTCACGCTGATGCTGTTCCGCACCGAGCTGTCGCTGATCGCGCTGATCGGGGTGATCCTGCTGATCGGCATCGTCAAGAAGAACGCGATCATGATGATCGACTTCGCCCTCGACGCCGAACGCCACCTCGGCCTGAGCCCGCGCGAGGCGATCCTCGAAGCCTGCATGAAGCGCTTCCGGCCGATCATGATGACCACCCTGGCGGCGATCCTCGGCGCGCTGCCGCTGATCTTCGGCATCGGCGGCGATGCCGCGCTGCGCCGGCCGCTGGGCATGACCATCGTCGGCGGGCTGATCGGCAGCCAGTTGCTGACCCTCTACACCACCCCCGTGGTCTACCTCTACCTCGATCGCCTGCGCCACTGGGTCAACCAGAAGCGCGGCGTGCGCAGCGACAGCGCCCTGGAGACACCGCTATGAACCGCCCGAACCTGTCCCGTGGCCTGCTGGCCCTGGCCCTGAGCGCCGTCCTCGCCGGCTGTGCCGTCGGCCCCGACTACCAGCGCCCGGCGCTCAAGGTCCCGGCCAGCTTCAAGGAAGGTGACGGCTGGCGCCTGGCGCAACCGGCCGACCTCGCTGGCCATGGCCAGTGGTGGAAGCTCTACGGCGATCCGCTCCTGGACGATTTGCAGCAGCGCCTGGTCAAGGCCAACCAGACCCTGGCGCAGTCCGAAGCCTCCTATCGCCAGGCCGCCGCCCTGACCAAGGGCGCGCGCGCCGCGTTCTTCCCGACCGTCAGCGGCAATCTCGACAAGACCCGTTCCGGGCAAGGCGGCAGCAGCAGCTCGGTGCGCCTGGCCGATGGCTCGACGGTGAGCAGCGGCAGCTCCGCCGGGATCAGCAACAGCTACACGGCGAGCCTCGGCGTGAGCTGGGAGCTGGACCTGTGGGGCAAGCTGCGCCGGCAACTGGAATCCGACACCGCGAGCATGGACGCCAGCGCCGCCGACCTGGCCGCCTCGCGTCTGTCGTTGCAGTCGCAACTGGCGCAGGACTACCTGCAACTGCGGGTCATGGACCAGCAGATCAAGCTGCTCAACGACACCGTCGAGGCCTATCGGCGGGCGCTCAAGCTCACCGAGAACCAGTACAACGCCGGCATCGTCACCAAGGCCGACGTGGCCCAGGCGCGCACCCAACTGAAAAGCACCGAAGCCCAGGCCATCGACCTGAAATACCAGCGCGCGCAGTTGGAGCACGCCATCGCCGTGCTGGTCGGCGAGGCGCCGGCGCAGTTCAGCCTGGCCGCCAACGGCCAGGTGCCGGCGCTGCCGGCGATTCCGGCGCTGGTGCCGTCGCAATTGCTGGAACGGCGCCCGGACGTGGCCTCGGCCGAACGCAAGGTGATCGCCGCCAACGCGCAGATCGGCGTGGCCAAGGCCGCCTGGTTCCCCGACCTGACCCTCAGCGCCACCGGCGGTTACCGCAGCGGCAGCTTCCGCAACTGGATCGAAACGCCGAATCGCTACTGGTCGATCGGCCCGCAGTTCGCCATGACTCTGTTCGACGGCGGCCTGATCGCCTCCCAGGTGGAGCAGGCCGAGGCCAGTTACGACCAGACCGTGGCGAGCTACCGGCAGACCGTGCTCGACGGCTTCCGCGAGGTGGAGGACTACATGGTCCAGCTGCGCGTCCAGGAAGAGGAGAGCGGGGTGCAGAAGGAGGCCCTGGAGGCGGCGCGCGAAGCCCTGCGCCTGACCTTCAACCAGTACAAGGCCGGCACCGTCGACTACAACAACGTGGTCACCACCCAGGCCACGGCCTTGTCCAACGAGCGCAACGTACTGACCCTCTACGGCAACCGCCTGACCGCCAGCGTGCAACTGATCGCCGCCATGGGCGGCGGCTGGGACAGCGCGCAGATCGCCAGCGCAGGCAAGGCCGCGGCGCCCGCGCCATAGCGCAGGCGCCGCGCGCGGCTCAGCGTTCGAAACGCCGCGCGGTGGTGAAGTTGCGCTGCCAGTAGTCGTCGGCCAGCGAGTCGATGCGCACGTTCTTGCCGCTGCGTGGCGCATGGATGAAGCGGTCGTCGCCCAGGTACAGGCCGACATGGCTGGTCCGGTCGCTGCCGTTGGCGCTGAAGAACACCGCGTCGCCCGGCTTGAGGGCGTTGCGCGGAACCTTGATCCGGCCTTCCTGGACCATCGAATGGGTGGTGCGCGGCAGGGTCAGCCCGGCTTCCTGGCGGAACAGGTAGACCAACAGGCCGCTGCAGTCGAAGCCGGTCTGCGCCGATTCGCCGCCGGCGCGATAGGGCGTGCCGACCAGTTGCCGCGCGCGTTGCAGCAGGCGCGCCAGGCGTGGCTGGGACGGCGCCGCCAGTTTGCCCGGCGTGCGCATGCTGTGCGCCACCACGCCATGCAGCGGCGCGGATTGCTCGTACCGGCGCCAACTCGGCGCGCCGAAATCATCGGCCTTGGCATTCAGGGAGAACAGGGAGGACAGGAGGATCAGGGGCAAGAGAACAACGCGCACTGGCGGGTACCGTAGCGAGAATCGAACACCCGCTCATGCTAGGCAGCGGCCCGATGGGCGTCTGTCGGAAAAGTCCTCAGTAATTGACGGAGAATCCCAGCGCGTGCCGCCGCGCCCGGTCCGCCAGGTGCGCAAGATCGTTCAAGCCTGGCGCCGGGGTTTCTGGCACCCTGGGCCATCCCACTCATAATCGGTCTGCCATGTCCGTAGAAGCCTTTGCCGGGCGCGCCTTCCTCAAGGGCGCCGTTGCTATCCTGCCGCTGTCCCTGGCCGTCGCCCCCTGGGGGCTGCTGGCCGGCTCCATGGCCATCGAGGCCGGTCTTTCTCCGCTGCAGGGCCAGGGCCTGTCGGCCATCGTTTTCGCCGGTGCCGCGCAACTGGTGGCGATCGGCATGCTCAAGGGCGGCGCCGGGATTCTCTCGATCCTCCTCACCACGCTGCTGCTGACCTCCCAGCACCTGCTCTACGGAATGAGCATGCGCCCGCTGATCTCCGGCCTGCCGGGGCGCTGGCGGGTCGGCCTGGGCTTCCTCCTCACCGACGAGTTCTTCGCCCTCACCAGCCCGCAGCGCGAGCAGTTCGACCGCTGGTACGCCCTCGGCGTGGGGTTGACCTTCTATGTCGCCTGGAACCTCTTCACCCTCGCCGGCGTGCTGCTCGGCAGCAGCATTCCGGGACTCGACAAGCTGGGCCTGGATTTCTCCATCGCCGCCACCTTCATCGCCCTGATCACCCCGCTGGTGCGCGACCTGCCGACCCTGGTCTGCGTGGCCACCGCGCTCTTCAGTTCGGTGCTGCTGAGCTATTGGCAGTGGGGTTCGGCGCTGGTGATTTCCGGCCTGGCGGGGATGACCGCCGGCTTCCTCTGCAACAAGCTCTACCGGGGGCGCGCATGATCGTCTGGGCAGTGATCGTCGGCATGGGCCTGATCCTTTTCTTCAACCGCTACGTGTTCCTCGAACCGCGCCTGCCGATCCGCCTGGGCAGCAACCTCCGCCAGTTCCTCGGCTTCGCCGTGCCGGGGATGCTCACCGCCATCTGCGGGCCGATCGTGTTCCTGCCCGAGCGCCAGCTCGACCTGCGCCTGGACAATCCCTATCTGCTGGCCTCGGTGGTGGCGGTGGGGCTGGTGCTGTGGACGCGCAACACCCTGCTCAGCCTGGTGCTGAGCATGGGCGCGTTCTTCCTCTTGCGCTGGTGGCTGTAGGGCGCCAGCGCCGGGCGCTTCAGTCGTCGGCGCTGAAACCGTAGTCCCGTTCGACCCGCGCGACGCGCACATGGAACTGGCGGTACCACTGGCTGCGGCCGTTGTCGCGGGCCAGGCGGTGTTCGCTCTGTTCGCGCCAGCGGCCGATGCTCGCTTCGTCGCGCCAATAGGACACGGTGATGCCCAGGCCATCGGCGCTGCGGCTCGATTCGGCGCCGAGGAAGCCCGGCTCTCGCTCGGCCAGTGCGAGCATGCGCGCGGCGGTTTCCGCGTAGCCGGCATCCGTTTCGCGGCGCAGCGAGGTGAAGATCACCGCGTAATACGGTGGGCGCAGTCGGGGGACCATCATGCGGCGTTGCTCCGGTGTTGCAGGGCGGCGCGCAGGAAGGCTTCCGCCAGAGGAACCGACACCCCGGCCAGGGCCTTGCGTTCGGGCTGGAACAGGGTGGCGACGAAAAATGGGTGGCCGCTCGCCTCCAGGCCGCGGATGCTGCCGTCGGCGGCATGGGCGGTGGCCTTGAGATCGGCGCCGAACAGCTCGGCCTGGTACGCCGGGTTCAGCCCGTAGTTGCAGCGGTAGCCTTCGCGGATGCGCTGCGTGCCGTAGGCGCCGGCCAGGCGCGAGCCGGGCTGCAGGTGGATGTCCTCGCGCACTTCGACCAGCGAACAGGGCAGGGCGTGGATCACCGCGCGGCTGGCCTGCGGGTGGCTTTCTGCGTGGGCCGCGTCGTGCCAGCCGAGGACGTTGCGCGCGCGTTCCAGCAGCGCGTGCTGGAAGCCGGCGCAGGTGCCCAGGTAGGGAATGCCTTCGTTGCGCGCGTGGGCGATGGCGCGCAGCGCGCCCTCGGTGCTGCGGTAGGGGCTGCCGGGGATGCCCCAGAAGCCGGCGTAACCGTCCAGGCGCAGGCCGTCGGCCAGGCGCTGGGTGTCCAGCCATTCCAGGCGCAGGCTGCCGGTATGCGGCAGCAGGCTCTGCTGCAGCGCCAGGGGGATGGCCCAATGGGCGATGACGCGGCTGTCGCGGTCGCCGATGAGTCCGATGCGCAAACGTGCCTTCATGTTTTCGCTCCCCGTGCTGTTGCCCATTGGCGGGCCATGGGCGGCACTCTATAGTTGCGCCGATGCAATCGAAATGGGCGATTGCGCAATAGAAGAGTGCGTCCGTGCAATATCGATTGGAGTACGCCGATCTATCCCTGATTCTCGCCCTGGTGCGTGGCGGCACCCTCGCGCGGGCCGCCGAATTGCTGCTGGTGGACGTGTCCACGGTGTTCCGCGCGGTGCGCCGCCTGGAGAAGGCGCTGGGCATGGCGCTGTTCGAGAAAGGCCGTTCCGGCTACCTGCCGACCGCCACCGCGCAGCAGTTGGCGCGTCAGGCCGAACAGGCGGAGCAGGCCCTGGAGGCGGCGCGGGTCGGCCTGGAGCAGGGCCGCGAGGTGCTCAGCGGCACCGTCCGCCTGACCTGCACCGACACCGTGCTGCAGGGGTTGTTGTTGCCGGCGCTGGGGCGCTTCATGGGCGGCTACCCGGGGCTGCACCTGGAGCTGGGCACCTCCAACGCCTTCGCCAACCTCAGCCGGCGCGACGCCGACGTCGCCCTGCGCCTGACCACGGCGCCGCCGGAGCACCTGGTCGGCCGCTACCTGGGTGAGGTGCGCTACGCGCTCTGCGCCCGCGCCGATTACTTGAGCGCCAACGCCGGCAAGGATTGGGCGGAGCTGAGCTGGATCGGCCCGGACGATTTCATGCCCGACCATGCCAGCGTGGCCTGGCGCCGCCAGGCGTTCGCCGCGGTGACCCCGGCCTATCGCTGCAACAGCCTGCTGTCGGTGCTGGAACTCTGCCGCGCCGGCCTCGGCCTGGCGGCGCTGCCGGATTACCTGGTGCGCGAGGGCGATGGCCTGCAAGTGCTGCAGCACGATCTGCCGGGCTGCGGCAACGGACTGTGGCTGCTGACCCGTCCCGACTGCCGCGCGCTGCGCACGGTGGTGACGCTGTTCGAGGAGCTGGCGCGGCACATCCAGCTACCGCGCGCCGCGTCCTGAGGGCGGCGCGGAATGCGAAAAGCGTCGTGATTGACTGCTGAAGTCCATTTCCTACGGCACGGTACTCCCTTAGACTCCGCGCATCAGCCGAGGAGGGCGAAGGGATGCGCAAGGTTTTGTGGGTAGGGGTGGCCGCTGCACTGGCCGCGATGGGCTCGCTGCAGGCAAGCGAGCCGCTGGCCGATCCGCTGCTGCCAGCGGCAGCGCCGACGGCCGCCGGGGCGGCTGCCAAGGGCGAGGCGCGTGGGGTACTGCATGCGCGCGACCAGGCCATGCTGTCCAGCGAACTGCCCGGACGCATCCTCGAAATGCCATTCAGCGAGGGCCAGGCCTTCCACAAGGGCGACGTGCTGGTGCGTTTCGATTGTTCCGCCTACCAGGCCCAGTTGAATGCCGCCCAGGCGGCGGTACGCGCCGCCTCCGAGGAACTGGCGCACAACCGGCAGCTGGCCTCGCTGAATTCCGTCGGCCGCTTCGAGGTGGCCCTGGCCGAGGCCAAGCAGGCCGAAGCCCAGGCCCAGGCCCAGGTCTATCAGGTGCAAGTGCGCCGCTGCAGTTTGCAGGCACCCTTCGATGGCCAGGTGGTGCAGCGCAAGGCTCAGCCCTTCGAAAGCGTCGCCAGCGGCGCGGCGCTGCTGGAGATCGTCGATAACCGCAGCCTGGAAATCCGCCTGCTGGTGCCCTCGCGCTGGGTGTCGCGGCTGAAGCCGGGGCAGCATTTCAGTTTCACCCTGGACGAGACCGGCCAGCCGCTGCAGGCCGAGGTCAAGCGTCTCGGCGCGCGCATCGACGAAGCCAGCCAGACCCTGTTGCTGATCGCCAGCGTGCCGGCCAGCGATGGCCTGGTGGCGGGCATGAGCGGCACCGCGCAATTCACGGAGACGCCATGAACGCGCCGGTCAACGGCAGTGAATGGGCCTTCGCCCAGTTCATCGCCCTCGAACGCCAGGCGCGCCAGGCCGACAGCGTCGAGCGCCTGGCATTCGCCATGGTCAACGACGGCCAGGCGCTGTTCGCTTTCCGCCATGCCGCCTTGCTCATCGCCGGCAAGGTGCGCGCGCTGACCGGGGTCAGCGTGGTCGAGCCGAACGCGCCCTTCGTCGCCTTCATCGAACGCGCCTGTGTCGAATTGCAGCGCCAGGGCCTGCTCGACGCCCCCGCGGCGGTGGACGCCGAGCGTCTCAGCGAGCAGACCCGCGTGGACCAGCGCGAACTGAGCCTGGCGCAGGCCTTCTGGCTGCCCCTGCGCGATCGCCAGGGCGTACTTTTCGGCGGCCTCTGGCTGGCCCGCGAGCAGCCTTGGGGCGCCGCCGAGCAGGCCTTGCTCGGCGCCCTCGGCGACGCCTACGGGCATGCCTGGAGCGCCCTGCAACCGCGCCTGCCGTTGCGCCTGCGCTGGCCGCGGCGACGCATCGCCCTGGCCATCGGCGCGGCCGCGCTGCTGCTCCTGCTGCCGCTGCGCCAGTCGGTGCTGGCGCCGGCCGAGGTGGTGCCCAGTGGTGGACTGGTGATCGCCGCGCCGCTGGACGGGGTGATCGCCCAGGTGGTGGTGCGGCCGAACCAGACGGTCAAGCGCGGCGACCTGCTGGTGCGCTTCGACGCCACCACCCTCAAGGCCCAGGCCGATGTCGCCGAGCGCGCCCTGGCGGTGGCCGAGGCCGAACTCAAGGCCAACAGCCAACGCGCCTTCCAGGATGCCGAATCGGCCGCGCGCCTGGACTTGCTGGCCGCCCGCGTCGAGCAGAAACGCGCCGAACGCGACTACGCTCGTGACCTGCTGGCGCGCAGCGAAGTGCATGCCGAGCAGGACGGCGTAGCGGTGTTCGCTGACGCCGAGCGTTGGACCGGCAAGCCGGTACGCACCGGCGAACGCCTGATGGAAATCGCCGATCCGCGCAGCGCCGAACTGCGTATCGAACTGCCGGCGGGCAATGTCATGCACCTGGAGAGCGGCGCCGAGGTCGCGCTGTTCCTCGACAACCAGCCGCTGACCTCGCTGCCGGCGCACCTGCAGCGCATCGGCTACGAAGCCGAGGCGGTGCCCTCCGGCGGCCTGGCCTACCGCCTGGTGGCCGGCTTCGACGAGGCCGCGCCGCGCATCGGCCTGCGCGGCACCGCCAAGCTCTATGGCGCGCGCGCGCCGCTGGGCTACTACCTGCTGCGCCGGCCGCTGACCGCGCTGCGCCAGACCCTGGGATTGTGAGCATGCAACTGCCGCCGCTGCGTGACGACCTGCAACTGTCGGAGACCGCGCCAGCCTTCGATGGCGCACCGCAATGGGTGCTCAACGACCCCCTGCGCGGGCGCTACTTCAAGCTCGGCGAGGCCGCCGTGCGCCTGTTGCGCCAGTGGCGCCGGGGCGCGGCGCAGGCGGTACTGGCGGCGGCCAACCAGGCCGGTGGACGGGCGCTGGGCGGCGCCGAGCTGGAGCAGGTGCTGCGCTTCCTGCGCGACCACGACCTGATCGCCCCGGGCGATGCGCAGCAGCGCGACAGCTATGCGTCCAAGGCCGCCGCGCGGCGCCATGGGTTGTGGCAGACGCTGCTGCACCAGTACCTGTTCTTCCGCATTCCGCTGTGGCGCCCGGACCCTTTCCTCAACCGCGCCTGGCCCTGGCTGGCGCGGCACGGCGGCGCGCTGCTGCGTTATGGCCTGCCGCTGCTGCTGGCGCTGGGGGTGTTCCTGGTGGCGCGCGACTGGGACCGCTACATCGGCAGTTTCTCCTACCTGTTCAGTTGGTCCGGCGCCGTGGCCTTCGGTGTCGCCCTGTGGTTCGCCAAGTTCTGCCATGAGCTTGGCCATGCCTTCATGGCCAAGCGTGCCGGCTGCCGGGTGCACAGCATGGGCCTGGCCTTCGTCGTGCTGTTGCCGATGTTCTACACCGACGTCTCCGATGCCTGGCGCGTCAGCGACCGGCGCAGCCGCCTGCTGATCGGCGCCGGCGGGGTGCTGGCGGAAATGCTCCTGGCCTGCGTCGCGCTGCTGGCCTGGTCGCTGCTCGACGACGGGCCGCTGCGTACCGCCACCTTCCTGCTCTCCAGCGCCACCTGGCTGACCACCCTGGCGATCAACCTGAATCCCTTCATGCGCTTCGACGGCTACTTTCTGCTCAGCGACCTGCTGGCCGTGGACAACCTGCAGGCGCGCGCCTTCGCCCTGTGCCGCTGGCGCCTGCGCGAATCGCTGTTCGGCTATGGCGATGCGCAGCCGGAGCCCTGGCCGCCGGCACTGCGCCGGCGCCTGCTGTGCTGGGGCTATGCCTCGTGGATCTGGCGCGCGGTGCTGTTCTTTGGCATCGCCCTGGCGGTCTACCACCTGTTCTTCAAGGTGCTGGGCATCTTCCTGATGGCGGTCGAACTGGGCTGGTTCCTGATCCTGCCGGTGTGGCGCGAAGGCCGCCTCTGGTGGCAGCGCCGCGCCCAGGCCGACCGGCGCCGCGCACTGCCGACGCTGTTCGCCGCCGGCGCCGCGGCGCTGGCCTTGCTGCTGCCCTGGCGCACCTCGGTGGAGGTGCCGGCGGTGCTCGAAGCCTCGCTGGTCAGCGAGTTGCATACCCCGGTTGGCGCGCGGATCAAGCGCGTGCTGGTCAGCGAGGGCCAGGCGGTGAGCGCCGGGCAGACCCTGCTGGAGCTGGAATCGCCGGACGTCGATGCCCATCTGCGCATCGCCGGCCACGAAATCCGTTCCCTGCAATTGCAGATCGCGCGGACCACCGCCAATCCGCAGACGGTGGCCGATGCCGGCGTGCTGGAAAGCCGCCTGGCGCAGTCGCTGGCCGATTACCGGGGGCTGGCCGCGGAGCGCGAGCGCCTGTCCTTGCGCGCCGCCCAGGCCGGCGTGGTGCGTGACCTCGACAGCGAGCTGCGCGAGGGCCGCTGGCTGGCCCCGGAGCAGGTGCTGCTGCGCGTGGTGGGCGAGCAGCGGCCGAAGTTGCGCGGCTACGTCGAACAGCAGGCGCTGGCGCGCCTGGCGGCGGGCGACGAGGGGCGCTTCGTCGCCGAGCAGCCGGGCCTGCCGTCACTCTCGGTACGCTTGGACGAACTGGATACCGCCAGCAGCGCCAGCCTGGCGCTGCCGCTGCTGGCCTCCGATCTCGGCGGGCCGATCGCGGTGCGCCGCGATGCCGAGCAGCGCGCGGTGCCCGAGCACGCCCAGTACGGCGCGCGGCTGCAGGTGCTGAGCGATGCGGCGCCGCCGGCGCAGACCTTGCGCGGGCTGGTCACCCTGCGCGGGCGCAGCGAGTCGATTCTGGGTGGCTTCCTGCGCCGGCTGGCCGCGCTGGGCGTCAGGGAAAGCGGATTCTAGGGCCACGGCCCGGACAGGAGAGCACGAGCATGACCCATGCAGCACACCCCAGTGGCCTCGGCATGCGCCCGGCGCGGGCGGGCGACGAAGCCTTCCTCGAGGCGCTGTACCGCGACGCCCGGCCGGAGCTGCAACTGGTCGATGGCGACGGCGATTTCGTCGAGGCGCTGGTGCAGCAGCAGTACCAGGTGCAGAACGAGGGCATCGGCCGGCATTTCCCGAATGCCATGCGCCACGTGATCGAGCGCATCGACACGCGCATCGGCGCGCTGGTCACCGATGTCGGTGCGGTGGAGATCCGCATCCTCTACCTGGCGTTCATTCCCGAGGCGCGCGGCCTGGGCTACGGCAGCACCATCCTGCGCGGCCTGCAACAGGCCGCCGAACAGGCGCGTTGCCCGCTGGCGACGGTGGTCTGGGCGAGCAATCCGGGCGCGCGGCGGCACTACCTGGCGCTGGGCTTCGAGGTCGAGTCGTACGATGTCGCCGCCGAGCGCCTGGTCTGGTATCCGCCGGCGCTGCGCCGGGTGCTCAGTTGAACACGATGCTGAAGTAGCCGAGTTGCGGGTCGCGCCCGAGGGGCGGGTTGCGCGACACGTAGAGGTCGCGGAGGGCGCCGACGCCGGGCAGGTGCAACTGGCACAGGCCGTCGACGAAGGCGGTCGGTTGCAAACTGTGCAGGGTCACGCTGAAGGGCATGCGCGGGCTGTCCGGCATGCGCGATTGCGGTGCCTCGCTGACGCCATCGACGAGCACCGCCAGCTCGCTGCCGTCGGGCAGCGCCAGGCGCAGGGGTTGTTCGAACGCGGCGCGGAAATCTTCGCTTTGCAGCAGGTGCAGCATGGAGTGGCTCTCCAGGGATGGCGCCCGGCGATGGCAGGGCGCCCGGGTGGATCAGTTGCGCGAGGGGAAGATGCCTTCCAGGCAGATGCAGAAGTTCAGCGCCAGGTAGGGGTTCATCACCGAGAACGGCTGGCCGCCGCCGGCTTCGCCCACCGAGACGCCTTGCAGCGGCACCGGCGCGCTGCCTGCGGCGCTGGAGTAGATGCTGGCCGAGCCCTGGCCGACGCCGGAGGCGCCGATGAAGCTATTGCTGGCGGTCGGCGCGTTGACCGGGTTGGTCGCGGTATTGGCCAGGCCGATGTTCACCGCGTGGCTGTGCATCGGCATGTTGTTGTTCAGCAGGGTGGCGTTCTCGACCCCGCCGACCTGGCCGATGACGTAGGTGCTCTGGCCCTGGCCCTGGCCGATGGGCAGGCGGCCTTGCAGGTTGGGCAGGCCATAGGTGGTCTGGCCATTGCCGCCGTACTGGGTGCCGAGCAGGGCGAACAAGGCGCTGTTCTGTGCGATCGACAGCAACTGCCCGGAGCAGGTGGCCCAGCCCCTGGGGGGGAAGTTGAAGCCGAAAATCTGGATGGTGCCCATGAACGCTTCCATGTGATGTCCTTTGCGTGTTGTGCGAAATAGGGGACCGGAGGTGCCACCCGGCGACGGGGAACTCTAGCGGGCGCGGGGACGGATGCGGAGATATCCTTAATTTTTTTGAACTACCTCTCAGAAAATGCTGTGCGAAATTTCTGACATGAGCTAGCGTAGTCGGCTTGGATTAAGCGAACGGATGTGGGTGCAAGGATGCCGAAGTTCCACTTCATTTCAGGATTGCCGCGTTCCGGCAGTACGATGCTGGCGGCGATCCTCCTGCAGAACCCGCGCTTCCACGCCGGCATGAGCAGTCCCGTCGGCGGACTCTTCAGCAGCATCCGCGAGCAGTGCAGCGCCGGCAGCGAGTTCGCCCCGCTGATCAGCCGTGAGCAACGCCGCCGCCTGTTGCGCGGGGTGTTCGACGCCTACTACGCCGACCAGACCGACAAACCGGTGGTGTTCGACACCAACCGCCTCTGGTGCGCCGACCTTCCGGCCCTGCGCGAGCTGTTTCCCGACGGCAAGGTGATCGCCTGCGTGCGCAACGTTGCCTGGGTGATGGACAGCCTGGAGCGGGTGTTCCGCGCCAACCCCTTCGAGAACACCAAGCTGTTCGGCGACGCCAGCGAACGCAATACCGTCTACAGCCGCGTGGAAACCCTGGCACAGCGCAACCGCCTGGTGGGCTTCTCCTGGAGCGCGCTCAAGGAAGCCTATTACGGCGAACAGGCCGACTCCCTGCTGCTCATCGACTACGACCTGCTGGTGCAGAACCCGGAGCAGGTCATGCGCCTGGTCTACCAGTTCATCGACGAGCCCTGGTTCGAGCACGATTTCCAGAATGTCGCCTACGACGCGCCGGACTTCGACGACGCCCTGGGCGTCGCCGGACTGCACAAGGTGCGCCCGCAGGTGGCGCGCCAGGAACGGCGCACCCTGTTGCCGCCGGACCTGTTCGAGCAGTACAGCCGCTTGTCGTTCTGGGAAGACGGCAGCGGCAGCGCGGCCAACGTGATTCGCAACAAACAACACTGACACAACGACAAGTTGGATGGTCGGTGACGATCCGGCCTAGCCCCACGAGGTGCAGCAGATGCAATGGGTCAAGCGCGTGTTCGGCGGGACGGCGTCCCGCCTGGATGGCAAGCCGGCAGTCCAGTCTTCGCTGATCATGGCGCTGGAGCCGCGCATGATGTTCGATGGCGCCGTGGCCGCGACCGCGGCCGCGGCGACCGACGTCGCCAAGAGCACCGACGCGCAGGACACCGCGAGCGCCGACAAGTCGGCGGCGGCCGCCAGCGCCAGCAAGGACACCAGCGGCGCCAGCCATGCCGCGGCGACGGACAGCGGCCAGGCCGCCGGTTCCGCCAGCGGGCGCAACGTGGTCTTCGTCGACTCCCGCGTGGCGGATGCCCAGCAACTGCTGCAGGGCGTCGCGGCGAACACCGACGTGGTCTTCCTCGAGCGCAACGGCAACGGCGTGCAGCAGATGGCCCAGTACCTGGCGGCGCATCCCGGCGCGGCTTCGGTGCAGATCATCGCCCACGGCAACGATGGCGACCTGTGGCTGGGCAGCAGCTATGTCAGCGCCGAGAACATCGCCGACTACGGCAACGCCCTGACGCAACTGGGCAGCAACATGCAGGCCGGCGGCGACATCCTCATCTATGCCTGCAACACCGCCCAGGGCGAGCGCGGGCAGACCTTCGTCGACGAGCTGGCGAGCCTCACCGGCCGCGATATCGCCGCCTCGAACGATCGCACCGGCAACGGCTCGGACTGGGACCTGGAAGTCACCACCGGCAGCATCGAGGCACGCCCGGTGCTGTCCGCGACTTCTACGTCCGCCTACAGCCATGACCTGGCGATCATCACTGTCACCAATGGTGCCGACTACGGTGCCGGTTCGCTGCGCCAGGCGATTCTCGATGCGTATGCTGGCGACACCGTCACCTTCTCCAGTGCGATGACGGTCAACCTCTACAACGGTGAGCTGAGCATCGGCAAAAGTCTGACCATCGACGGCGACCTCAACAACGACGGCGTAGCCGACGTCACCATCGATGCGCACCAGACCAGCCGCGTGCTGAGTGTCACTGCCGGCACGGTGAAGCTCGACGGGCTGGTGCTCACCGGCGGCCTGGTCTCGGGGGCGGGCGGGGACTTCAACTCCGTCAACGGCAAGGACGCGCTGGGCGCGGGCCTCGCGGTGACCGGCGGTACCGTGACCCTCGTCCACTCCAGCGTTACCGGCAACGCGGCGGCCGGCGGCGGCGGCAATGGCGGCGGTTACCATAACATCTACGGCTACGGTGGCGGCGGCGGTGGCGGCTTCAAAAACGTCGGCGGTGCCAGGGGGGGGGACTACAGCTCCCAGTACAAGGGCGCAACCGGTGGCTCCGGTAAGGGTGGCGATGGGGGCTATTCCATGCCCATCTCCAACTCGCAGTACTTCAATGGCCGTGGCGGCACCGCCAGCGGCTCTGCCGGCTTGGGTGGCACCACCTCCATCGGCTTGTCCACCGGGGGCTCCGGCGGATCGGCCGGCAACGCCAGCATCGGCTTCATCGGCGCCGGCGGCGGCGGTTCCGGGGTTTCCATGTCCGCTGGCGCCGGTTCCGGCGGTGCGGCGGCGGGTGGTATCTACATCGCCGCAGGGGCCACGCTCTACGTCTCCAGCACGACCATCAGCAACAACCTGGGGGCCGGCGGCGGCGGGGCCGGCAGCGGCAACAACGTTTCGGCCGGAGACGGCGGCGCTGGCGTCGGCGGCATCCTCAACAAGGGCACGCTGCACTATGACACCTCTGCGGCCAACCGGGTCATCTGGCAGAACAACTACGGTCGCGGCGGCCAGGGCGGCGGCAACGAGAACGGCAAATCGAGGGGCGCGGACGGCTCGGGCTTCAACACCGGCTCGGAGAGCCTGCTCACCACCGCGGGCGGTACCGTCGATTCCACCTGGAGGGCGGACGAGGCGCCAGTCAACACCACCAGCGCTGGACCCACGTTGTTCACCGAAGGCAACAACGTCGCCAGCACGCCGGTGGTCATCGATTCGGCGTTCACCGTCAGCGACGCCGACAACACCACCCTGGCCAGCGCCACGGTCAGCATCACCGGCAATTTCCACGGCAGCGAAGACGTCCTGGCGTTCGCCAACGACGGCTCGACGATGGGCAATATCGTCGGCAGCTACGACAGCGCCACCGGCGTGCTGACGCTGACTTCGGCCAGTGCGACGGCGACCCTGGCGCAATGGCAGGCGGCGCTGCGTTCGGTGACCTACACGGATACTTCCGATACGCCCAACACTAGCACCCGCACCATCAGCTTCATCACCAACGACGGCATACGCGCCAGCAATACTGCCGTGAAGACTGTCAGCGTGATCGCCGTCAACGACACGCCGATCGCCACGACCACCGGTGGCAGCACCGCCTATGTCGAAGGCAACAACGTCACCGCCACTGTGGTCGTCGACAGCGGCATCACGGTCAGCGACCTGGACAGCACGACGCTGGCCAGCGCCTCGGTCAGGATCGTTGGCGGTTTCGTCAGCGGCCAGGATGTTCTGGGGTTCTCCAATGTCCCCGCCACCATGGGCAACATCGTCGGCAGCTACGACAGCGCCACCGGCGTGCTGACGCTGACGTCGGCCAGCGCCACGGCGACCCTGGCGCAGTGGCAGGCGGCGCTGCGCTCGGTCACCTACGCCAATGCATCGGATACGCCCGATACCGGCAACCGCACCATCAGCTTCGCGGTTAACGACGGCAGTACCGCCAGCGCTGCCGGCAGCAAGACGGTAACGGTCGCCAGCACCAACGACTCGCCGGTGGTGACCGCCAGCGGCAGCACTACTGCGTTCGTCGAGGGCAACAACGTCACCAGCACGCCAGTGGTGATCGATAGCGCCGTCACTGTCAGCGATGGCGACAACGGCACGCTCGCCAGCGCCACCGTCGCCATTACCGGCAACTTTCATGGCAGCGAAGACCTACTGGCATTCGCCAACGACGGTTCGACGATGGGCAATATCGTCGGCAGCTACGACAGTGCGACCGGCGTGCTGACGCTGACCTCGGCCAGCGCCAGCGCGACCCTGGCGCAATGGCAGGCGGCGCTGCGCGCAGTCACTTACACGAACAGTTCCGAAACGCCCAACACCAGCAATCGCACCATCAGTTTCAGTGCCAACGACGGTATCGCCCAGGGCGTGGCCGCGGCCAAGGTGGTGAGCGTCACCGCGGTGAACGATACGCCGATCGCCAGCGTCAGCGGCGGCACCACGGCGGCGACCGAGAATCTCGCGGTGATCGTCGATGGCGGCCTGAGCCTCAGCGACCTGGACAGCACCACCCTGGCCAGCGCAACGGTCAGCGTCAGCGGCAACTTCCACAGTGGCGAAGACGTCCTGGCGTTCGCCAACGATGGCCTGACGATGGGCAATATTGTCGGTAGCTACGACAGCGGCACCGGCGTGCTGACGCTGACCTCGGCCAGCGCCAGCGCGACCCTCGCACAATGGCAGGCGGCGCTGCGCGCGGTGACCTACACCGATACCTCGGATGCGCCGAACACTGCCAACCGCACCATTAGCTTCAGCGTGAACGACGGCAGCTCGAGCAGCGTCGCGGTCGGCAAGATCGTCAGCGTGACGGCGGTCAACGATGCACCGGTGCTGAGCGTCAGCGGCGGCAGCGCCAGCTTCGTCGCCGGCGACAACGCCGCCAGCACGCCGGTGGCCATCGACGGCGCCCTGACGGTGGCCGATCCCGACAATGCCGGCCTGGCCAGCGCCACCGTGAGCATCGGCACTGGCTTCCACAGCGCCGAAGACGTGCTCGCGTTCAGCAACGACGGCAGCATGGGCAATATCGTCGGCAGCTACGACAGCGCGACCGGCGTGCTGACGCTGACCTCGGCCAGCGCCACGGCGACCCTGGCGCAATGGCAGGCGGCGCTGCGTTCGGTGACCTACACGAACACGGCAGTAACCCCGAACATCGCCACGCGCAGCATCGATTTCGCGGTCAACGACGGTGCCCTCGACAGCAACGTCGCTACCCGCACGGTGACGGTGAGCGCCACCGACCAGTCGCCGATCGTCACCACCAGCGGCGGCAGCGCAGCCTTCGTCGAGGGCAACAACGTCAGCAGCACGCCGGTGGTTGTCGACAGCGGCGTGAGCGTCAGCGACCTCGACAACGCGACTCTGTCCAGCGCTATAGTCAGCATCGGTAGCGGCTTCCACAGCGGCGAAGACCTGCTCGCGTTCAGCAACGACGGCAGCAGCATGGGCAATATCGTCGGCAGCTACGACAGCGCAACCGGTGTGCTGACGCTGACCTCGGCCAGCGCCTCGGCGACCCTGGCGCAATGGCAGGCCGCCTTGCGCTCGGTGACCTACAACAACTCGTCCGAGACGCCCAATACCGCGACCCGATCGATCGTTTTCGCGTTGAACGACGGCAGCAAGACCAGCGTCGCGGCCAGCCGCACGCTGAGCGTCACGGCGACCGACGATACGCCGGTGCTGACGAGCAGCGGTGGGACCACGGCCTTCACCGAAGGCAACAACGTCACCAGTACGTCGGTGGTGGTCGACAGCGGCCTGAGCGTCAGCGATCTCGACAGCGCCACGCTGTCCAGCGCCACGGTCAGTATCGGCAGTGGCTTCCATAGCGACCAAGACGTCCTGGCGTTCCTGAATAACAACTCCAGTGCCTTCGGCAATATCGTCGGCAGCTACAACGCCGGAACGGGCGTGCTGACCCTGTTTTCGTCCGGCGCCACGGCAACCCTGGCGCAATGGCAGGCGGCGTTGCGCGCGGTCACCTACAGCAACAGCTCGGATAACCCGGATACCGCCACGCGCACCATTGCGTTCAAGGTCAACGACGGCAGCAGCGACAGCGCGCTGGCCAGCAAGACGGTAAGCGTGACCGCGGTGAACGACACGCCGGTGGTCATGGCCTCGGGCGGCAGTGCCAGCTTCGTCGCCGGCGACAACGTCGCCAGCACGCCGGTCGCAGTCGATAGCGGGTTAGTGCTTAGCGACCTGGATAGCGCCACGCTGTCCAGCGCCACGGTGACGATCGTCGGCAATTTCCACTCCGCCGAAGACCTGCTGGCGTTCAGCAACGACGGCAGCAGCATGGGCAACATCGTCGGCAGCTACGACAGCGCCACCGGGGTGCTCACGCTGACCTCGGCCAACGCGTCGGCGACCCTGGCGCAATGGCAGGCCGCGTTGCGTGCGGTGACCTACGGCAACAGCGCGATCACCCCCAACACCGCCACCCGGACCCTCAGCTTCAGCGTCAACGACGGCACCGACGCCAGCAATAGCGCCACTCGCTCGGTGACGGTCACTGCGGTCGACCAGACCCCGGTGCTGACTACCGGCGGCAGCGGCAGCGCCTTTACCAAAGGTGGGCCGGCAGTGGCGGTCGACAGTGGCATCCTCGTAAGCGACCGCGACAACAGCACCCTGTCCAGCGCCACGGTCTCCATCACCGGTGGCTTCCAGAGCGGCGAGGACTCGCTGGCGTTCCTAAATACCAACACCAGTGCCTTCGGCAATATCGTCGGCAGCTACAACGCCGTAACGGGCGTGCTGACCCTGTATTCGTCCGGTGCCACGGCCAGCCTCGCGCAATGGCAGAACGCCCTGGCGGCGGTGACCTACGCCAACAGCTCCGCCGCTCCCGATACGGCGACTCGGACCGTGAGCTTCTCGGTGAGCGACGGTAGCAAGACCAGCGCCGTAGCGACCCGGAGCGTCAGTGTCCTGGTCAACCCGACCGTGCAGGACGTGAGCTCGAGCAGCGCCAATGGCGCCTACAAGGTCGGCGACACCGTTTATGTCACGGTCACCTTCGACCAGACGGTGAGCGTCGACACCAGCGGCGGCACGCCAAGCCTGCTGCTGGAGACCGGGGCCATCGACCGCAACGCCAGCTACGTCTCCGGCAGCGGCAGCACCACGCTGACCTTCGCCTACACCGTACAGGCCGGCGACCAGAGCAGCGACCTCGACTTCGCCTCGAGCGCAGCCCTGTCGCTGAACGGCGCGACTATCCGCAACGCGGGCAGCGACGATGCCATCCTGACCCTCGCCAGCCCCGGCAGCGCGCACTCGCTCGGCGCCAACAAGGCCCTCGTCATCGACGGTGTGGCGCCAAGCGTGAGCAGCGTTTCGGTGCCGGCCAACGGCACCTACGTGGTCGGGCAGAACCTCGATTTCACGGTCAACTACAGCGAGGCGGTGGTCGTCGATAGCAGCGCTGGCACGCCCTACATCACCGTCACGCTGGACACCGGCGGTACCGTCGACGCCCTCTACGTTTCCGGCTCGGGCACCTCGGCGCTGACCTTCCGCACGGTGGTCGGCAGCGGGCAACAGGACACCAACGGCATCGCCCTCGGCGCCAGCGTGCGACTCAACGGCGGCAGCCTGCGGGACGTCGCCGGCAACGATGCGCTGACCACCTTGAACGGCGTCGCATCGACCAGCAGTGTCCTGGTCGATGGCATCGCGCCCTCGGTAAGCGGCATCGCCCGCGTCGAGGCGTCGCCGAACAACGCGTCCTCGCTGCACTATTCCGTGAGCTTCAGTGAGGCGGTCAGCGGTCTCGACATCAGTGATTTCACCCTGGTCGGGACCGGCACGGCCAGCGGCGTGCTCTCGTCGGTCTCGCAGATCGACGCGCGGACCTACTCCGTGCTGGTCACGGCCGTCAGCGGCGATGGCAGCCTACGCCTGGACCTGAACGGCAGCGGCACTGGTGTCACCGACCTGGCCGGCAACGCGTTGCCCGCTGGCCTGCAGGGCGAGGTCTATACACTCGACCACAGCTCGCCGCAGGTGAACTCGGTCTCGGTGCCGGCCGATGGCGGCTACAAGGCCGGCGAGCTGTTGAGCTTCACCGTCAACGCCAGCGAATCCGTGCTGGTCGACAGCACGGGGGGCACGCCGCGCCTGGCCCTGACGATCGGCACGAGTACGGTTTATGCCGACTACGTTTCCGGCTCCGGCAGCTCCGCCCTGGTGTTCCAGTACCGGGTGCAGAGCGGCGACAACGATGCCGACGGTATCACCGTCGGCGCGCTCTCAGCCAACGGCGGCACCTTGCGCGACGCCGCCGGCAACGATGCGCTACTGACGCTGAACGCGGTCGGCGCCACTTCGCACGTACTGGTCGATACCCTGGTGCCGACCGTCACCAGCGTCGCCGTGCCCGGCGCGGGCAGCTACAACGCCGGTGATGTCCTGACCTTCACGGTCAACGCCAGTGAAGCACTGCAAATCGACAGCAGCAGCGGCACACCGCGCCTGGCCCTGGATATCGGCGGGCGCACGGTCTACGCCGATTACCTGTCGGGTTCCGGCGGCAGCGCGCTGCTGTTCCAGTACCGCGTCCAGGCCGGTGACAACGACGCCAATGGCATCGGCATCCTCGCCTTGCAAGCCAACGGCGGGACGCTGCGCGATGCCGCGGGCAACGCAGCCGCGCTGACCCTCAACAGCGTCCGCGACAGCCGGCAGGTGCTGGTCGATACCACGGCGCCGGGCGCCACCGCCATCAGCCGCGTGGAGGCCTCGCCGAGCGGCGCCAGCAGCCTGCATTTCGACGTCACCTTCAGCGAGGCGGTCGACGGCCTGAGCCTGTCGTCCTTCGCCTTGCAGAGCAGCGGCACGGCCAGCGGGCAGTTGGCCGCGGTCACTCGGCTCAACGACCTCACCTGGCGCGTCACCGTCGGCAATCTGAGCGGCGATGGCAATCTGTCCCTCGGCCTGCGCGCCGACAACGGCATCCATGACCAGGCCGGCAACAGCCTGCAGCAGGGCTTGCAAGGTCCGGCCTATGTGCTCGACCACACCGGGCCGGCGGTCAGCGCCGTGCAGGTGCCCGCCGACGGCCGCTACACGGCGGGGCAGACGCTGCAGTTCAGCGTCGACTTCAACGATGCGGTGAGCGTCGACACCAGCGGCGGCGTGCCGCGCATCGCCATCACCCTGCAGCGGGGCGGCACTGCCTACGCCACCTACGTTTCCGGTTCCGGCAGCAACCAGTTGCGCTTCGCCTACACCGTCGCTGCCGGCCAGTCCGACAGCGACGGTATCCAGTTGGCCGACGTCATCCAGAGCAACGGCGGGCGACTGACCGATACGCTCGGCAACGCGGCTGACCTGAACCTGGGCAGCCTGCCCAGCACCCGCGGCTTGCTTGTGCAGGGCAGCGGCGTCAACGGCGATCCGCAGCTGCGCGGCGACGACGGCCGTTTCACTCCGGCGCTGCCATTCGGCAATGGCAACCCCGGCAACGGCCCGGCGTTGCCTTCGCCGGTGCAGTACGCTGGTCCGCCGGCGCTGGGCCTGCCGCCGCTGCTCGATACATCCAACCAGGGGGCGGCGCAGTCGGCGTTCAGCAGCCTGTTCCGCAATACGCCGGCGCAGAGCCAGTTCGCGCTGATCTTCGCCAGCAACGCCAGCAACTCGTCCTGGGGGGACGGGTCCGGCGTCGGCTTCCTTGGTTTCGGTGGCGGCGACGCCGGGGTCTACGGCGAATCGACCTTGTCCTCGGTGTTCTCCGCGGCACTCGAACACGAGGACCAGGCGCTGTCGGCTTTCGATCACCGCGGCGCCGGCAAAGGGGGCTTGAGCGGCGTGTTCAGCGCGCCCGGTCTGGGCCAGCAATTGCATGAAATGAATCAGCGGGAGCAGCGCCAGGTCGCCGACCTGGCCAGAGCCTTCGGCGAGTTCGGCCGGGAGGGGCCGGCGAGCTGAGGGCGTCAGGGCTGACAACGATCAGTAGCCGTACAGGGGGCGGCTCGACAATGAACAGGCATTTCCGATTTTTCAGTGCCAGCTTGCTGGCACTGGCCATCAGTGGCTGCGCGGTGACCAGCGATCCGATCAGCCGCGCCAGCAGCGAGCAACGCGCGCGCGACGACCTGGCCGGCATGTTCAAGGCACAGGAGCCGCTGAGCGGCCCGCTGACCTTGAACGACGCCATGGCGCGGGCGGTCAAGTACAACCTCGAAGGGCGTCTCAAGGTCATGGAGGAAGCCCTGGCGCAGCGCCAGATCGACCTCGCCACCTTCGACATGCTGCCGCGCATGGCGCTGGACGCCGGCTACGTCGGGCGTAACAACGTCAACGCCTCCAGCAGCCAGAGCGTGCGCACCGGCCAGCAGTCCCTGGAACCGTCCACCTCGCAGGACCGCGACCGCAACGTCGCCGACCTGACCATGGTGTGGAACGTCCTCGACTTCGGCGTCAGCTATGTCAGCGCCAAGCAGCAGGCCGACCAGCGTCTGATCGTTCAGGAACGCCGGCGCAAGGTCGTCCAGACGATCATCCAGGACGTGCGCTCGGCCTACTGGCGCGCGGTGGCCGCCGAACGCCTGCTGGGCCGCATCGACAGCCTGATGGCGCGCGTCGACCAGGCGCGCAAGGACAGCCAGAACCTGAGCAGCCAGCGCATCGGCGATCCGGTCCAGGCGATGAGCTACCAGCGCTCGCTGATCGAAGCCACGCGGCAACTGGAAGAGCAGCGCAAGGCGCTGTCGCTGGCCAAGACCGAGTTGGCCACCCTGGTCAACCTGCCGCCGGGCACCGATGTGAAACTGGCGATGCCGGCCGACGACTACCCGGTGCCGGAACTCAAGGTCGACATGGGCCGCCTGGAATACGAAGCCCTGGCGTCGCGCCCGGAGCTGCGCGAGCAGGACTACCAGGCGCGGATCAGCGCCGCCGAGACCAAGAAGGCCATGCTGCGTCTGTTGCCGGGGCTGGAGTTCTCCGCTGGCGGGCATTACGACAGCAACTCCTACCTGGTCAACGATCGTTGGGCCGACTACGGCGTCAAGGTGACCTGGAACCTGTTCAACGTGCTGTCCGGCCCGGCCGCGATCAAGGTCGCCAAGGCGGGCGAAGAACTCTCCGCCGCACGCCGCCAGGCGCTGTCGATGGCGGTGTTGGCGCAGCTCTACGTGGCCAACGCCAACTACCAGGAAGCCCGCCGGCAGTTCCACACCAGCGAAGAACTGGCGAGCCTCGACGGCCAGATCACCCAGGAGCTGCGCAACCGCCGCCAGGCCCAGGGCATCGGCGAACTGGAGCTGATCCAGGGCGAACTGAACCACCTGCAGGCCGACCTGCAACGCGACCTGGCCTATGCCGAACTGCGCAATGCCTACAGCCAGGTGTTCTCCAGCGTCGGCCTCGACCCGCTGCCGGCACAGCTCAAGTCCGACTCCCTCAGCGACATCGGCCAGGCCCTGGCGACCCGCGAGGCGCAGTGGCAGCGCGGTGAGATCGCCGCCGAGCCGCTGACGCAGCAGCGCTGACGGCCGCATAGCAAAACGCCGAAGGCAGACGGACGTCTGCTTTCGGCGTTTTGCCGTGGGCGTCGCCCGGACACGGCCAGCCGCGCCTCGGCGGAACCCTGCTGGCGGCGGGAGGCCGCGCTCAGTCGTTGCGCGGCAGTCGCAGTCTGGCCTGCAGGCCGCCGCCGGGTTTGTTCTGCAGGCGCACGTTGCCGCCCAGGCGCTCCATGATCATCGCCACGATGGACAGGCCGAGGCCGGCGCCGTTCTGGTGGCCTTCGCTGACGAAGCGCTGGAACGCGCGCTCGATCTTGGCTTCGTCGATGCCGGGGCCCTGGTCCTCGACCATCAGTTCGAGTTGGCCGTCGCGGGGCTGCAGGGTGACTCGGATCAGGCCGCGCGGCGGGGAGAAGTTCACCGCGTTGGTGACCAGGTTCTGCAGGGCGATACCGATGGCGCCGGCATCGCTGTTGATGTGGTAGTCGCCGGGGGTGATTTCCAGCGCCGGCTCCATGCCCTGGCGGAGTATCCAGGGGGTGAGTTCGGCCATGGTGTCGGTGACCACCGAGGCCAGGTCGACCGGCGTCCACTGGCGCTGGCTGAGCATCGGCTCGATGCGCGCCATGGTCAGCAACTGGTTGACCACCCGACTCAGGCGGTCGACGCCGCCGATGAGGAAGCCCAGGGCCTCCTGACGTTCGGCCTCGTTGCTGGCGTTCTGCGCGTTCTGTGCGTGCAGGCGCAGGATCGCCAGCGGCGTGCGCATCTCGTGGGCGGCGTCGGCGATGAAGCGGTGCTCGCGCTTGAGCAGGGTTTCGATCTGCCCGAGCAGGCGGTTGAGCGCCGCCTGCATCGGCTCCAGTTCCTTCGGCAGGGGCACCAGTTGCAGCGGTTCGAGGGATTCGGCATGCCGCGCGCGAATCACCCGGGCCATGTTCTGCAAGGGCTGCAGGCCCCAGCCGATGGCCAGCCAGACCAGCGCCACCAGGGCCAGACTGCCGATCATGAAGGGCAGCAGGGTGTGGCGGACGATGCGGTCGACCAGGTCGCCGCGCACGTCGTTGCGTTCGCCGACCCAGATCAGCAGGTGGTCTTCCGGGACGGGCAGAAGGAAGCCGCGCCACTCCTGGCCATCGACGCGGAAGTTGGCGAAACCGGGCTTGGTCAACGGCCGGGTGAAGCTCGGCGCGCTGGGCGTGTGCACGAGGATCTGCCCGCTATCGCGCCAGACCTGGAAGCCCAGCTTGTTCTCGTAGGGATGGCCGACGCGGTGCTGTCCGGCCTGGCTCAGGGCGTCGTTGAAGGCCGCGTAGAGTGCGCGCTGCTCGACGTCGTCCAGCGGCATCTTCATCACCCCTTGCAGCAGGCGGGCGTTCTGCGCCAGGTGGGCGTCGTAGACCTCGGCGATCTCCTTGCCGCTGTCGCGGTAGTTGTACAGCGTCAGCAGCCCGGTACCGATCAGCAGCAAGAGCATGACGCGCCACAGGGTGCGGCGGCGCAGCGAACTCATGGATTGCCTTCCACCAGGTAGCCGATGCCGCGCACGGTGCGGATGAGGTCACTGAAGAGTTTCTTGCGCAGGTGGTAGATGTGCACTTCCAGGGTGTTGCTTTCGGCCTCTTCGTCCCAGCCGTAGAGCAACTGGGTCAGGCGCTCGCGGGTGAAGACCTTGCCCGGCTGCGCCAGCAGTTCGTGCAGCAGGCAGTATTCCTTGGGCGTCAGCACCACCTGGCGGCCCTGGTAGGTGACCTGCTGCGACGCCGGGTCGAGGCTGACCCCGGCGTGCTCGATCAGCACCTTGGCGCGGCCCGCGCTGCGCCGCAGCAGGGCGCGCAGGCGGGCCTTGAGTTCGTCGAGGTCGAAGGGCTTGACCAGGTAGTCGTCGGCGCCGGCGTCGAGGCCGGCGATGCGGTCCTCGGTGGCGTCCCGCGCGGTGAGGATGAGCACCGGCAGGTTGGAGCCGCTGGCGCGCAGGCGCCGCAGCACCTCGATGCCGTCCAGGCGCGGCAGGCCGAGGTCGAGCACCGCCACATCGAAGTTTTCCCCGAGCAGGGCGTGCAGCGCGCTGCTGCCGTCCTGCAGCCAGTCGATGGTGTAGCCTTCCTGGCGCAGCCCGGTGCGCACCCCTTCGCCCAGCGCCGTATCGTCCTCAACCAACAGCAATCGCATGGTCAGCCCTGTTTCTCCCGGATGGCCTTGAGTAAAGCATCGATTTCGCCACGGCGGCCCTGGTCCGCCAGTTCGCGGCCCGGACGCGGCGCCGCCTGCAAGGCCTTTTCCAAGGCGGCGCGGGCTTCGCCGTAGCGTGCCCCACGATACAGGTGATCGGCCCAGAAGTAGAGCGTGTCGATCCCCGTCGGGTTGAGCGCCAGGGCCTTGCGCAGCATGGCCTCGGCCTTGTCGGCGTCACCGAAGCCGATCGGCCAGCCCGGTACGCGGTCGTAGAGCGCGCCGAGGCTGGTGTAGGCCGAGCCTTGCAGGGCGTTGGGGTCGAGCTGGATGGCTTTTTCCAGGCTCGCACGCGCCGCCTTGACCTTGCCCAGCGCACCGATGCCCCCGGCGGCGCCGGCCCAACTGCTGCTGACGATGCCGTTCCAGATCCAGGCTTCGGCGGCGCCGGGTTGCTCGCGGGTGAAGGCATCGCTGTCCGCCGCCAGCTTCTCGAAGGCGGCGGCACGCTGGGCTTCCGGCAGCTTGTACTGGATTTCCGCCCAGCGTTGCTGGATTCCGGCGAGGCGCTGGGCGCCGGCCTGGTCCAGGGCCCAGGTGAAGGGCGCGATCAGCAGCAGGCCGATGAGGACGAGGCGTTTCATCGATTGGACTCCTTGGCATTGGCATCGCTGTAGCGGCGAATCAGCGGCAGTTGTTTGCGCAGGGCGCGGTCGACCAGTCCGGGAAGCATGCCGTTGAGGCGCACGAAGAGCTTTTCCGGCCAGCCCAGGTAGAGTTCGCTGAGGTTCTTCTCCACCGCCGCGAGCACCGCGCGGGCGACGTCCTGCGGGTCGTCCATGCCGACCTTCAGCGCCAGGTTGAGAGCGGTGGCGGCGGCGCTGTTCATGCTCGTGCGGGTGGCGCGCGGGGCGACGTAGAGCACGTCCACCGAGGTGTCGGCCAGTTCGCGGCGCAGCGCCTCGGAGAAGCCGCGCAGGGCGAATTTGCTGGCGCAGTAGGTGGCGTAGCCGGGGTAGCCGATCGAGCCATAGGTCGAGCCGACGTTGACCACCAGGGCATGCGTCTGCTCGCGCAGCAGCGGCAGCAGCACGCGGGTCAGTTGCAGGGTGGCGTTGATGTTCAGTTCGAGCAGGTCGTCGAGTTGCTCTTCGTCGATCTGTTCGAGCAGGGCGAAGCGGTTGACCCCGGCGGCGTTGATCAGCAGGTTGATCCCGCCCATGTCACGCGCGGCTTCCACGATGGCATGGCGCCCGGCGCTGTCGCGCAGGTCGGCGGACTGCCAGCGCAGTTGCTGCGGATAGCGCCGCAACAGCTCGGCGAGGTCGTCCTGGCGGCGGCTCACGGCGAGCACCTTGGCTCCCGCTGCGCAGAGCTGCTCGGCCAGCGGCAGGCCGATGCCGCCGCTGGCGCCGGTGAGCACGGCACGGCATTCAGAGATGCGCATGACGCACCTCGCCGGCTTCGTTCTGCGCGCGCGGCAGGCCGCGGAACATGTCGCTGTACAAGTGGTAGACGACCTTGGCCGAGTGGATCACCGCCTGCTGATCCTGCGGCTGGTCGAGGCGGTCCATCAGGGTGCGGTAGGTGGCCATGTGTTCCTGGTCCAGCGCGCCATGGGAATTCAGGTAGCTGAAGGCCGTGGGCGGCAGGCTCAGGGTCTGGCGAATGCTGCCGGCGGCATGGGTGGCGAGGGCCACGCTGGTGCCTTCGAGCACGTTGACCATGCCGAACAGGCCGACCGGGTTGTCGCGGGCGATCAGGTCGTAGAGGAAGGCCACCATCAGCTCGATGGGCAGCGCCGGGCGGCTGTTGCGCACCTGCTCGGGGTCGCCGCCGCAGGCCTCGATGTCATTGAGGATCCACTGCTCGTGGCCGTACTCCTCCTCGATGTATTCGCAGACGGCGCCGCGCAGCCATTCCAGGCGCGCGGGCAGCTTGGCGCCGCAGGCCATCATCAGCGGTACGGTGTGGCGCACGTGGTGATAGGCCTGGGTCAGGAAGGCGACATAGCCGTCCAGGCTGACGGCGCCACCCAGGGCGTCGCGGATCACCGGAACGCTGAACAGCGCCTGGCGTTCCTCGGCAGTGGCGGTTTGCAGGGTTTCGAAGAAAGACATGGCAGTGAACCTCACTCGGTCACGAGTTCAAACAAAGCGTTGCGGTAGCGCTCGAGGATTTCCGCGCGGCGCGGTCGGCCGTTGGCGGTGAGCATCCCGTTCTGTGCGGTAAAGGGCTCGGGCAGGCGCTTCCAGGCGTGCACCCGGGCATAGTCGGGCAGGCTGGCGTTGCATTGGCGCACCGCCTGCTCCAGGGTTTCGTCGCTGGCCTGTGGGTCCAGCGGCCAGAGCAGCGCCAGGTTCTGCTGCAGGCCCTCGCCATGGACGAAGGCTTGCAGGATGGCGCCGTGCTGGGTCAGTTCGGCTTCGATCCATTCCGGGTTGACGTTGCGCCCGAAGCTGGTGATGAACTGGTTCTTCTTGCGCCCGGCGAGGTAGAGATAACCGTCTTCGTCGAAGCGGCCGAGGTCGCCGGTCGGCCACCACTGGCCGTCGAAGGGCGGCTCGCCGAGGTAGCCGAGCAGGGTCGAACCGCTGACCAGTACCTCGCCGTCGGCCGCCAGCTTGACCTGGACGTGCGGCAGCGGCCGGCCGACGCTGCCCGGCCGATTGGCGCCGGGACGGTTCAGGCTGACCACCGAGGCGCATTCGGACAGGCCGTAGCCCTCGAACACCGGCAGGCCGACCTTGGCCGCGCGCTGCAGCAGGCTCGGTGCGACGCGCGCGCCACCGACGGCGACGAAGCGCAGCGGTCCGACGCGCATCAGGCCGCGTTCGATGGCGGTGACCAGGCCGAGCAGCAATTGCGGCACCAGGATCAGGCTCTGCGCGCCGCTCAGGGCGATGCAGCCGAGCAGGCGCTTCCAGTCCACGCCGCTGGCGCCGCTGATCCCCAGTTGCGTCTGCGGCAGCAGGGTCAGGCTGGCGCCGGCCAGCAGGGCGGCATAGAGGCCGAGGTTTTCCAGCAACACCGCCAGCGGCAGGACCGCCAGGTAGTGCCGCGGCTCGGCGGGACGGCTGGCCAGCTCCAGTTCCCTGGCCACGCGCAGCATGGCGTCGGCGGAGAGGCAGACGCCCTTGGGCGTGCCGGTGCTACCGGAGGTGTAGGTGATCTTCGCGGTGCCTGTCGGCAGACCGGCATCGACCACCGCCGGACGCTGCCAGAACGGCTCGCCGGCAGTGAAACCGCTGGCGCGCAGCTCCTCGGCCAGCTCGGGGCCGGTCAGCGCCAGGTTGGCCTGGCTCTGCATCAGGCAGTGGGCGCGCTGCGCCGGGCTGAAGAAGGGCGGCAGGATCACGCAGGGACGCTCGGCGAGCAGCGCCGCCAGGTCCCAGAAGAGCAATTCCGGGCCGTTCTCCAGGGACAGGGCGAAGACGCCGGGCGGCTGGTTGCGCAGCAGCATCTCGCGCTGCTCGACCTCGGCCAGCAACTGCGCGTAGCTGTAGCTGCGGCTGGCGCCGCGCAGGGCTACCTGGCTGGCGCGCTGCTGCGCATGCTCGCGCAGGGTGTCGCGCCAGCGTTCGAGTTCAGGCTGCATGGCCGTTCTCCGTCAGCAGCAGGGGAAAACCCAGGCGGCCGAACACGCCGTTGCGCTCCAGTTCGTCGTGGCCGTAACCGATATTGCCGGCGAACACCCGCGGGTGCTGTGCGTAGTAGCTGCCCCAGCAGGCGCTTTCGCCGTTCAGCCGCGTCGGGTCGGCGGAGGCCAGCACACTGGGTTCCAGCCCCAGGCGGTGGAAGCTGTTGACCAGGCTGGCGGCGCCGGTGAAGGCCACCCAGTGCATGCCACGGGCGGCCAGCAGCCAGGTCACCGCGATGATCATCAGCCGCGCGTTGCCGGCGCTGAGCGCCGCCAGGTTGCCGACTTCCACCAGCTCGCTGCGCGGCACGATGCGTCCGGCCAGGCGCGATACCGGCGCTTCCAGCGGTTCGTCCAGGTAGCGTTCGAGGAACAGCGTGCCCTGGCTCGCCGGGCGCATGCCGGTGACCGCGGTCAGGCGACCGTGGCTGTCGCGCAGGGCGACCAGTTCAGGCAGGAAATGGTGAACGTCGGCATGGTGGACCTGCTCGAAACGTTCATGGATGAAGCTCTCGGCCTCCGCGCGTCCGGGATCGCCTTGGCGCAGCAGGTGGAGACTGGCTCGGCGCTCGTTGTGGGTGCCGAAGTGGAATGGAAACAGGTCATTCCATTCAGTCTGGGTCATCTCGCTCCCCCTTTCGGGACTTCTCGATGGCGAGAAGTATCGGACGCGAGTCTGAATGGAATCTGAAGGGCGGCGAATTCGCCGGTGCCCCGCGCGGGGCTCTGCAGCGCGCTATTCGATCTCGAACAGGCCGTTGCGGATCGGCCCGACGTTGAGCCGCGCCCGCACGTCGTCGTCGATGCGCGGATCGTCCGGGCGGTACAGCTTGACCTGGCGATAGGCGTTGATGCGGTTGATCTCCGGCCCCAGGTACTCCCAGACCACCCGGGTGCAGGCCGGTGTGCGCCGGTCGCCGCTGGAGACCCCGGTCTTCAGGCCGTTGAGGCGGGTGATGCGGCTCTTGAAGCTGGGGATGAGGATGGTCTGGCTCATCTCGTTGACCGTCAGCGATTCGTAATCGATCAGGAACAGCCGGTCCTGTAGCTGGAATGCCGCGCCCAGGTAGCGGCAGCGCACCCAGTCCTCGGCCTGCACATCGGTGCTGCTGGAGCGCTCCTGGCGTTCCTGGCGCTCGAAGAGGAAGTTGCCCTGGTCTTCCCACAGGTGCACCAGCGACAACAGGATCGAGCCCGGCACCGACATGCAGTTGGAGTACTCGAAGTAGTAGCCGCAGTAGCGCGACAGGTTGCCGGCCTGTTCGCGCAGCGGCCGCAGCATGGCCAGCAGCGGGTCGTTCTGCGCGGCGCCGGGCCGGGCGCTGCCGCGCGCGCCGATCAGGCGGGCGAACTGTTCCGGCGGCAGGCCCAGTTCGTAGTCCTCGACGCCGAAGAAATCGCCGATGCGCTTGAGGTTGTACGGGGTAGGGCGGCTTTGCCCGTTGAGGTACTTGTTGAACTGCGCGCGGTTGATCGAGAGCAGCCGGCAGACCTCGGAGATAGAGCGGTAGTGGCTGCAGGCGAGTTTCAGGTTGTCGCCCAGATGGTCAGGCATGGCGGGTTCACCGGTTGATGCGAGCGATGCCAGTCTAGCATCAGCTCGCGTCAGTTCGGAGCAACCCGCGAAATTGTCACGACGCCTTGCCTTGGCCAACCTTGCCCGCCAACGCCGGGGGCTAACCCGCGCCCGGCGTTCCTCTTCCACCCGAAGAACAAGAATCGAGGTCACACCATGCTCGAAGCGCTCAACGACTTCCTCTCGGGGAAGCTCCTCATCGTGCTCATCGTCGGACTGGGCAGCTATTTCACGCTGCGCTCCCGGTTCGTCCAGTTCCGCCATTTCGGCCACATGTTCGGCGTCTTCAAGGAGTCCATCCGTGGCCAGGCCGGCCAGCTGAGCTCGTTCCAGGCGCTCATGCTCAGCCTCGCCGGGCGCGTCGGCGCCGGTAACATCGCCGGGGTCGGCATCGCCGTGACCCTCGGCGGGCCGGGCGCGGTGTTCTGGATGTGGGTGACCGCCCTGGTCGGCATGTCCAGCAGCTTCTTCGAGTGCACCCTGGCGCAGCTGTACAAGCGCAGCGAGGCCGACGGCCTGTACCGTGGCGGCCCGGCCTACTACATCCAGCACGGCCTGAAGCTGCGCTCGATGGCGGTGGTCTTCTCGGTCCTGCTGCTGGCCACCTACGGCTTCGCCTTCAACGGTCTGCAGTCCTACACCGTGACCCACTCGCTGCAGAACGCCTTCGGCTTCGCCCCCGAGCATTCCGGCATCGCCCTGGCGGTGCTCCTGGCCATCGTCTTCCTCGGCGGGATCAAGCGCATCGCGGCGGTTTCCGACCTCCTGGTGCCGGTCAAGACCCTGGCCTACATCGGCGTCACCCTGTACGTGATCGGCAGCCAGATCGAGCACGTTCCGGCCATGCTCGAGACCATCTTCAAGAGCGCCTTCGGCCTTGACCCGGCGTTCGGCGGCCTGCTCGGCAGCGCCATCGTCATGGGCGTCAAGCGTGGCGTGTTCGCCAACGAAGCCGGCCTGGGCAGCGCACCCAACGTCGCCGCCGTGGCCGCCGTGCGCCACCCGGCCGCGCAGGGCGTAGTACAGGCCTTCAGCGTGTTCCTCGACACCTTCGTGATCTGCACCTGCACCGCGCTGCTGATCCTGCTCTCGGGCTTCTACACCCCCGGCTTCGAAGGCGACGGCATCGTCCTCACGCAGAACTCCCTGGCCGCGGTGGTCGGTGACTGGGGCCGGCTGTTCGTCAGCATCGCCCTGTCGCTGTTCGTCTTCACCTGCATCCTCTACAACTACTACCTGGGCGAGAACAGCCTGCAGTTCCTCACCCGCAACCGCCTGGCGTTGCTCGGCTACCGCGCCCTGGTGCTGGCGCTGATCGTCTGGGGCTCGGTGCAGAACCTCTCCACCGTGTTCGCCTTCGCCGACATCACCATGACCTGCCTGGCCTTCGTCAACCTGCTGGCCCTGGCCCTGCTGTTCAAGGTCGGCCTGCGGGTGATGCGCGACTATGACGCCCAGCGCAGCGCCGGTATCCAGCAGCCGGTGTTCGATGCCGCGCAGTTCGCCGACCTCGACCTGGATCGCGCAGCCTGGCCGGCCGGCCAGCACGCCGACGCGCCGCAGGACGTCCTCGTCGGTGTGCCGCAAACGCAGCGTTGACGGCCATGCGCGAGCCGTCCACCCTGGCGGCTCGCGTCATTCTCCCCAGGATTTTCCGCAATGCGTGCAGTCAAGAACCTCTTCGTCCTCTACACCGGCGGCACCATCGGCATGCTGCAGACCGCCGAAGGCCTGGCCCCGGCCGGCGGCTTCGAGGCGCGCATGCGCGCGCACTTCGCCGATAGCGACGACAGCCCGCGCTTGGCCTGGCGCTGCCATGAACTGCAACCCTTGATCGACAGCGCCAACATGCAGCAGGCCAATTGGCTGGCCATGCGCGACGCCATCGTCGAGGCGGTGGAGCAGGACGGGCATGACGGCGTGCTGCTGCTGCACGGCACCGACACCCTGGCCTATACCGCGGCGGCGCTGTCCTTCCTCCTGCTCGGTCTCGACGTGCCCGTGCTGCTCACCGGCTCCATGCTGCCGGCCGGTGCGCCGGGCAGCGACGCCTGGGACAACCTGCGCGGCGCCTTCAGGGCTCTCGAACAGGGCCAGCCCAGTGGCGTGCGCCTGTCCTTCGGCGGCGCGCTGCTGCATGGCGCGCGCGCCACCAAGGTGCACAGCGAAGCATTCGAGGCCTTCGCCGCGCCGGCGCGCCAGCGCCATGGCGAGCGCGCCGTGGCGTTGCCCGCGGCGCTTTCCTACCGGCAGCCACGGCAGTCGGTGAAGCTGGCCGTGCAGCCCTTGTTCCCCGGCCTGCAGGCCGAGCAACTGCGCGCCGTGCTCGCCACGGGCGTGCAAGCCCTGTTGCTGGAGTGCTACGGCAGCGGCACCGGCCCCTCGGACAACGAGGACCTGCTCGCCGCCCTGCGCGAAGCGCGCCAGCGCGGCGTGCTGCTGGCCGCGATCAGCCAGTGCGCGCAAGGCAGCGTGGTGTTCGATACCTATGCCGCCGGCAGCCGTCTGCGCGACAGTGGCCTGATCTCCGCCGGCGGCATGACCCGCGAAGCGGCGCTCGGCAAGCTGTTCGCCCTGCTTGGCGCGGGGCTCGATGTGCAACAGGCCGAGCACTGGTTCGCGCTCGATCTGTGTGGCGAACTGGCGGACTAGCCTGGCTCGCCACGCACAGGAAAACGGGCCGCACCCTTGGGGTGACGGCCCGTTTTTTATCGGTGGACTGGCACCTGCCCCATCAGAAGCGATAGGTCAGCTGACTGACCAGGCCGTGGGCGCTGTTGTCGTACTTGGCGCTGTAGGCCGGTTGCAGGCCCGAGCTGTTGGCCTGGTTGACCGACGCGGTGCTCTCCCACAGGTAGGCGTAGGCGACGTCGAAGGTCAGGTCGGCGTTGGGCGAGTAGCCGGCGCCGATGGTCAGGGTCTTGCGGTTGCCCACCGGAATGCGCACGGTGCGGTCGGCATTGTTGGTCGGCGAGGGGTCGTAGGCGAAGCCAGTGCGCAGCACCCACTGCGGATCGAGCTGGTAGGAACCGCCGACCGCCACCGACCAGGTGTCGTGCCAGTTCATCGGTTCGCCGATGCTGTTCAGGCCGAACGCCTGGCCCAGCGGTGACACGCCGCTGTTCTCCGCGACTATCTCCTTCATGCGGCTCCAACGGGTCCAGGTGGTGCCCAGGTAGCCGGTCCAGCGCTCGTCGAAGTGGTGGGTGATGGAGGTATCGACGGATTCCGGCAGGGTCAGGTCCAGCTTGGCGCCGTACTTGCCGGCGACCGGGATGATGGCCGGGGTGTCGCTGACGCTGGTGTGGCCCTTGAGCTGGTAATCGACCTTGGAGTGGTAGGCCAGGCCCCAGGTGGTGGCGTCGCTCAGGTCGACCATCACGCCCAGGTTGTAGCCCAGGGCGACGTCATCGCCTTCGATGCTGATCTGCGCTTCCTTGCCGTTGTTGAAGGCGCCGGTGGCCAGGTTGTTCTGCAGCTTGCCGTCGATACGGTTGATGGTCGGGCCGCCGCCGATGGAGACGCGATCGTTGAGGCGATAGCTGAGGGTGGGCTGCAGGGTGATCACCCGCACCTTGCTGTAGGAGCCGTGGGAGCGGCCCTGGAAGCTGCTCTCGTAGTCATTGATGATGCCGTAGGGCACGTACAGGCCCAGGCCGACGCTGAAACGCTCGTCCAGCGGGCTGGTGAGGTAGGCGAAGGGCACCGCCGCCACGGGCACCGAATCGCCCTTGTTGCTGCCCGACGCGCTGCTGTGGGCGTCGCTGATGTCGTCCTTGGCCGCGACCACCGCGAAGCCGCCGCTGACTTCGCCGCGCTTGAGCTTCGCCAGCCCGGCCGGGTTGCCGTACAGGGTGCTGGCATCCAGCGCCGACGAGGCGCGGCCGGCATAGGCGGTGCCGGCGCCGCTGGCGCTCTGCTCGTTGATGGCGATGCCGTTGGCGATGGCGTTCAGCGAAAAGGCGCAGGCGGTCAACGCCAAGGCGCCTTGGATAAGATTCTTGTTCACTACGATTACTCCGAACAGGGCAGGTGCTTCGGCGCCGCGCCGCGAGCCGGCGGGGCTCGGCAGCGCCGAAGGCAGGGATCGCTCAGGCGATTCTTGAAAGTGTCCGGCGCGGGGGATGCGCCGGCCGTGCAGCAGAAACAGGGCGCGCACGATAGAGAAGCGTCGCCTGTGGCGCAATGATCGAAAATGACCAAATCATGATCGTAGTGAACAGCGCGGCGGCAGCCGACCCACGGTCGGGCGAAGGGCTTTTCAGGTGCCGCTGGCGTGGGTCATCCAGGCGCTGACGGCGACGAAGCGGCCGCCCGTCAGCGCCTTGAGGATGAACGCAGCGATGCGCCAGGCGCGATAGGTGACGAGCAGGTCGCTGAGGCAGTCCATGGCCTTTTCCGCGGGTAGCGCCACGGACTGAATCGAGGCGCGGGTGCCGGCGGAGCCTATCCGCCCAGGGCCATGATGGCGAAGATCAGCGCCGTGCCGGTGATCGCCATCAGGCACCCGCCGACCCAGACGTTGCCGCCGGCGTAGCGCGCGAGCAGGGCGCCAGCGAGGAACAGCATGCCCAGGGCGATCAGGTTGGAGGCGCGCACAGCCCGCGCCGCCGGTTCCACCAGGATGAAGGGGATGACCACCGGGAAGGTCGCCAGCGCCACCAGCAGGAAGATGCCCAGGGCCGCCTTGAAGTCGTCCAGGCGCAGGCGCGGCGGGACTGGCGTGGCATAGTCGAGCAGGCGCCGGCGAAGCATTTCCAGGCCATCGGCGCCGGCCGCGGCGGCCAGGCGCGAGGGCAGCGTATCGGCGATCAGCGCCCGCCCGGCCTCGGCATCCGGGGTGTCCTTCAGGCGCTGCAACAGGCGCCGATTGCGCGAGCGGTCGGCCAGCGTGCGCAGCAGGTACATCACCGCGTCCGTCAGGCCCCAGGCCAGGTTGCAGCCGAAGGCGGCGATCATCATGGTGCGCTCTTCTTCCTGGCCGGCGGTAGCCACGCTGAGCGAGCCGACGAAGGTCATCGCCATCAGCAGGCCGAAGATCACCTCGGATACGCGGTCGACCGGGTTGAGTACCGGTGCGCGTTTCTCGTGTTCGCTGTCGTGCATGGCGTCATCCCATCCCGAGCGTGCGGCGAGCCGCCGCTGGCCGTTGCGCCATCCGGCTGGCGCTCAATCTTCAGTGCTCAGTGCTCAGTGCTCAGTGCTCAGTGGCGTTGCGACAGGTAGTGGGTGAGGGCTTCTTCGACGTTCGCGAAGACCCGCTGGCCGCCGAGCGTTTCTCTCAACGGCGAGCGCATCACCATCTCCTGCACGCCCGGATTCATGCCGCTCAGCCAGAGTTCCACGTGTTTCTCGCGCAGGTGTTTTTCGGCGTTCATCAGCATCTTCAGCGCGGTGTATTCGAGGTCGAAGACCCGGCTCAGGTCGATGATCGCCACCTTGGGCCGGGCGTCGAGGATGAGCGGCTTCATCTTCAGGCCAAGGCGTTCGGCATTGCCGAAGAAGATGCGTCCTTCCGGGCGCAGCATGAGCAGGCCGGGGAAGCTCTCGTCATCGGCGTTCGCCTCCGTGCGCGGACGAAACAAGTTGCTCCCGCGTTTGCGCGCCAGCACATACAGCGGAGGATCGGAGACCTGGTGGGCGAGGGCGAACAGGGACACCACGATGGCGACGAGGATGCCCTTGAGGGTGCCGAGCAACATGACGCCGGCCATCGCCGCCAGCGCCCAGACGAATTCGGTGCGGCGTACCTCGAGAATCTTGTTGAACTCGGCGGGCTCGATCAGCCCCACCGAATAGACGATCACCACCGCGGCCAGGGTGGCATTCGGCATCAGTCCGATGAAGGGGGCCAGGAGCAGGCAGGTGCCCAGGGCCAGGGCCGCGGTGATCAGGCCGGCCAACTGCGAATGCGCGCCGGCAGAGCGGTTGACCGCCGTTTGCGTGGTGCCGCCGCCGGCGACCATGCCGCCGAGAAAGGCGCCGCCGATATTGGCGACACCGCTGGCGAGCAGTTCCCGGTTGGGCGGCGGCGTGGGGTCGTCGGGGCCGGCGAAGGCACGCCCGGCGGCGATGGTTTCGGTGAAGCTCATCAGGGCGATGCCGATGGCGGCTGGCCAGAGCTGGTTGAGCAGCGTCCAGTCCGGCAGGGTCAGGGCCGGCAGTCCGGTCGGCACCTTGCCGACCATGGACACGCCGAACTGGTCCAGGTGCAGCAGGGCCATGCCGGCGATGCCCAGGGCGACCGCCACCAGCGGCGCGGGCACGCGCTTGGCGTAGCGCTTGAGGCCGACCAGGGTCAGGATCATGACCACGCCGACCGCCAGGGTCGGCAGCGACGACTCCGGTATGCCGCGCAGCGTCGCCAGCAGGTTGTGCAGGAAGCCGCCCTTTTCGAAGTGAATGCCCAGCAGCTTGGGCAACTGATCGAGCACGATGACCACGCCGATGCCGGCCTTGAAGCCGACCAGCACCGGCTCCGAGATGAAGTTGGCGACGAAGCCCAGGCGCAGCAGCCCGGCCAGCACCAGGAAGGCGCCGACCAGAAACGCCAGGGTCGCCGAGGCGGTGAGCAGCGCCGCCGGATCGCCGCCGGCCGAATTGCCGATGGCCGCGCCAGCCAGGATCGCCAGCGTGGTGGTGGTGCTGAAGCTCAACGGCCGCGAGCTGCCGAGCACGGCGTAGATCGCCGCTGGCACCAGCACGGTGTACAGGCCGACCTGCACCGGCAGTCCGGCGATGGTCGCATAGGCCAGCGCCTTGGGAATGACCACCGCCGCCGAGGTCATGCCGGCGACCAGGTCGCCCTTGAGCCAGGCGCCTTGATAATCCTGCAGCCATTCCAGGGCCGGTATGCCGAGGCTGCCGCGCATGCGGCGCTTGGAACCCCGAGGGTGGTCGTGTGCGTTCATCGAGACTCCGAAACGGGACGGATCATCGGGCACGCCAGCCGCAGGGGCTGCGTTGCTTCTGGCCAGGGCCTGGCGCGGGCGAGCGTGGTCATCCAGTGGAAATGTAGTCGCTCCGCAAGGGGCGCGGCCGGCGCGCCCGCCCAGGTTGCGCTGGGAGGATCGCTGGGAGTTTTGCCGGTGCGGCGCGGGCGCGGTCTGCTGGCGAGCAGGCGTGGTGGCTCTGCCACGGGCTTTTCGGCGATGGCGGGCGTTGCCGCGGGCGCCGCTGCGCAGGGCGCGCCCGCGCACGCCGGGGGATCGGCGGCCGTGATGGCCAGGGGCCTTGGTTGATATGGATCAAAGGGCCTGGCGGCGCACGCTGTAGTTTCGCGATCAGGCTCCCCCGTTGAAAACAGGCCGCTGATTCGCTGGCCGGCGGGGGCGCGGGCAATGGCGACCTTCGCCGTAACCAGCCGGTGGCGCCGCCGCTCCCGATACGTGACGAAGCGCCAGGAGATTGTGCGATGAGCAGCATCCTTCTGCAGGTCTACGGCCTGAGCTATGGCGCTTGCGTCAAACAGGTCAGCGCCGCGCTGAGTCCCCTGGTGGGTGTCCACGACGTCTGCATCGATCTGCCGGCGGGGCAGGTCAGGGTCGAGGGAGAGGTCGAGCCGCGGACGTTGCTGATCGCCCTGCGCGATGCCGGCTACCCGGCCCGCGTACCGAGCACCGCTGGCGCCGCCGCCGTGGCGCCCGGTGGACGCTGCGGCCTGAGCGACTGCTGGTGCCATTGAGCGGCCCGCGGGTGCGCTGAATCGAGCCAGATCGAACCTGGTGCGGACGTACCATCTTGCTTGCTGGACGCTGATGGCAGATCGCCCGTACACTCGGCCACAGGCTTTACGCTCAGGGACTGAACAGGCGTACCAACTGCGATGAATGCACCGGAAGACCCTGGCCCCCATCGATCCGGCGGTTGGACGCAAGCCATCCCCACCGGGTTGCAGCCGGCATTCGAGGACTACGTCCGAAAGCATTGCCGTTCGTTCCTGCTGGCGATCAACCTGATCGCCGCGTTCGCTTACTTCTCCTACGTTATTGCCGATGCCCTGGTGGTTCCCGATATCGCCATGACCTCGCTGTGGGTGCGCTCGATACTCATCGTCATCGGCCTCGGCAATATCTTCCTGGTGTTCCGCTACAGCCGCAGCGTCCTGCTGATGGATCAGCTGATGCCGATTCACGACATCATCTCCACCGTGACCTGGTTCGAGCTGCTCAAGCACAGCCAGTCGCCGGACGTGCCGACCTACCTGTATGCCTCGATGATCTTCATCGTGCTCTGCAACCTGGGCGTGCGGGTCTCCTTCAAGGGCGCGCTGGCCTGCTCGCTGGCGATCTCCGCGGTGATCCTCGGCAATGTCTGGGCGCTGCATCCGGGCGATCCCAAGGGGGTGATGGTGTTCGCCCTGGTCTACTTGCCGGTGCTGTGGTTCAGCCTGTTCATCAGTTGGACCAATACCCTCAGCGTGCGGCGCGCGTTTCTCTCCGACGTCGAAGTGCGCTGCCAGCAGGCCGAGCTGTTCGAGCTGAATCAGCGCCTGCAGGAGCTGGCCTCCACCGATGGCCTGACCCGCGTGGGCAACCGTCGCGCCTTCGACGCGCAACTGCTCTCGAACTGGTCGCGGACGCAGCAGAACGGCCGGGCCTTCGCCCTGCTGCTGGCGGATATCGACTTCTTCAAGGCCTACAACGATCACTACGGCCATCAGGCCGGCGATATGTGCCTGAAGCAGGTGGCCTACAGCATGGTGCACACCCTGCGTCATGGTCAGGGCAAGGCCTTCCGCTATGGCGGCGAGGAGTTCGCGGTGCTGCTGCAGGTGAGCACCCTCGAAGAGCTGAGACACATCGTCGAGCGTCTGATCGGCCAGGTCGCCGCGCTGAACATCGAACATCGCCATCGGCCCGACGGGCTCGACCATGTGACCATCAGCGTGGGCGCCTCGCTTTCGCGTTCGGCGGAGGTGCGCAGCGCCCAGGATCTGCTCGCCTGTTGCGACCGCCTGCTCTACCAGGCCAAGCAGCAAGGGCGCAACCAGGTGTGCCTGGCGCCGGGCTGAGGGGCCAGGCGACGCCAGGCCCCTGCTCGCGGTCAGGGCGTCTGCGGCAGCAGGACCACGGCGATGTTGTTCTCCTGATAGACCTTGGCATTCCCGGGCAGGCTGGGCAGTGGTCGCTCCCGGCCCGCCGGCGCCAGTGCGAAGACCATGCCGACCGGTCCCGCCTTGGCCTGTTGCCGTAGCCAGTCCTGGAAGTGTTCCGCGGAGACATTGCGGCTCGCCGCGTCGGGGTAGGCCAGCCCGTATTGCAGCTCGCCACCGCCGTCGAGCAGCGTCACGTCCGCACGGTTCAGGCGCCAGGCCAGCGCCGAGGCGCTGCCCAGGTCATTGCTCAGCAGGCTGTGCGCGGCGCGCAGTTCGTCCAGGTGCTGGGCGATGAATTGATCGGGCATCTTGTTATCCACCACGACCTTCGGCATGGCCGCCGGCAGCAGCGCGACCAGCAGCCAGAGGCCCACGGCGGGGAGGAACCACAGGGTCGCCGGGCGCATCCGTTGCAGCGCACCGCACAGCGCCCAGGCGGTGAACACCAGGATGAGCAGGGCGACGTGGCCGCTTTCGCCGTTGAATACCGGCTTGACCACTTGCAGGGCGATCAGCGCCAGCAGGGCCAGGGCGCCCATCAGGGCATTGAGCAGGCCATTCGCGCGCAGGGCGCCGAGCTGCCCCTGGCGCAGCTTGTCGATCAGGCTGTCAGCCATCATCAGCGCCAGCGGGACGAAGCAGGGCAGAATGTAGGTCGGCAGCTTGCCCTTGCTCAGGCTGAAGAAAACGAAGGGCAGTACGCACCAGAACAGCAGGAAGGCGCTGTGGCGCTCGCGGCGCTGTGCCCAGGCATTCTTGAATGCCGGTACCACCAGCAACGCCCAGGGCAGGGCGCCGGCGAACAGCATGGGCACGAAGAACCAGAAGGGCCGGGCATGCTGGGCGTCGTTGCCGGCGAAGCGGCGGATGTGTTCGTTCCAGAAGAAGAAGTTCCAGAAGTCCGGCTCGCGGGCATGCACCGCCAGCGCCCAGGGCAGGCTGACCAGGCCGGCGACCAGGACCGCGACGGGGCCATACACCAGCAGCGCGCGCCAGCGCCCGAAGCACAGGGCGTAGGGCAGCACCACCAGCACCGGTAGCAGCCAGGCGAGGAAGCCTTTGGTGAGGAAGCCGAGACCGCAGGCAACGCCCAGCAGCAACCAGCCGGTCCAGCGTTCACGGGTGCTGTCGCCTTCCAGGGCGAACCAGGCGGCGACCAGGCTGAGGGTCACCCAGAGGGCGAACGGCGGGTCGAAGTTGGCGTAGCCGGCCTGGCCGGCGACCAGGCCGAAGCTGAGAAAGAGCACGCTGGCGGTCCAGGTCTTCAGGTGATCCGCCCACAGGCGCCGGGCCAGCACATAGACCAGTAGCGCGCTGGCGGCGCTGACCAGCACCGAGGCGAAGCGCGCACCGAACAGGTTCTGGCCGAACACGGCCTGGCTGATGGCGATCAACCAGTAGCCGCCGATCGGCTTCTCGAAATAGCGCAGGCCGAGGAAGTGCGGGGACACCCAGTCGCCGCTCTGCAGCATGCCCTGAGCAGCCTGCGCGTAGCGGGTTTCATCGGGTGTCCAGAGGCCGTGCAGCCCCAGCGGCAGAATGAAGAACAGGACGAAGGCGATGAGCAGCGCGGGATAGGCGAAGCGCTGCACGGGCAGATTGCCCAGTGCCTGGAGCACGGCGCCGGGCACCGGCTTGGCCGAGGGGAAGCTGTCAATCGACATGGTGTGGGGTTCCTGCATGGGATTGGCTTGGGCGCGCGTTCCACACGCCCGCTGATGAATGGGGTTTAGTCAGTGCTGGCTCTTGCTGTCCAGTTTGGCGATCAGCGTGTCGAGGGCGGCGCTGCTGGCCCCTGGGTCCGGGGTGCCGGAGCGCAACTGGGCGAGGGCGCGATCGATGGACTTGTCGACGGAGAACCAGTCCGCCGTGTTCAACGGCTTGAGGCTCTCCTCGGCCTGGTCCCAGGCGGTTTCCAGGTCGGTGATGCGTTTGCGTGCGGCGGCGAGATCGCCTTTCTCCAGCAGGCCGCGGGTGTCCACGGCGATGCCGCGGAACGCCGACAGGTCGCCGAGACTGCCCGGCTGGGTGGCTGCCGATAGCGGCTGGGCGAGCGCCGGCTGCTTGCTGTCGATTTTCGCCAGCAGGGTGTCCAGGGCGTCCTTGCAGGCGTTGGCGTCCGGTTTGCCCGAGCGCAGTTGCGCCAGGGCGCGGTCGATGGATTTGTCCAGCGAGGTCCAGTCTTCGGGATTGCGCGGCTTGAGCGTCTCCTCGGCCTGGTCCCAGGCGGTTTCCAGGTCGGTGATGCGTTTGCGCGCGGCACTCAGGTCGCCGCTGGCGACCAGCGCCAGGGTGTCGCTGCCGATCCGGCGGAACGCCGACAGGTCGCCGAGGCCCGGCGCCCCATGAACGGCGGCCTGGGCTTGCGCCGCGTGGCCTTGCACGGCGGGCAGCGTGGCCCAGCCGGCGACGCCAAGCAGCGCTATCGCGCCGAGGCCGGCGAGGAAGGCGCGCGGGAACAGCGTCTGCTCCGCCTGGCCCTGGGCATGCCGGGCGCGCAGCGCGCACCACAGCGAGGTGGCCATGAAGATCGACGACAGCGCGCTGGACAGCAGGCCGATCACCAGCGCCAGGGAGAACATCTGCAGCGGCTCGCAGGCGAACAGGTACAGGCAGGCGGCGGCCAGGACCACGGTCAGCACGGTATAGATCGAGCGCCCCAGGGTCTGTCCGACGCTGCGGTTGACCAGCGCGGACAGCGGTTGCGTCGCCGCGCCGGCTTGCCCGAGATTTTCCTTGATGCGCCCGAAGATCACGATCTTGTCGTTCAGCGAATAGCCGATGATGGTCAGCATGGCGGCGACATAGGTGACGTCGATCTCCAGCTTGAACAGGGCGAACAGCGCCGAGACCAGGAGGATGTCGAGGACGATCGGCAGGGTGGCGGCCAGTGCCACCGACCAGGAGAAGCGCAGGCCGATGTAGATCAGGATGCTGGCGAAGGCCGCCAGCATGGCGTAGAGCGCGTGGCTGGCGAAGGCCCGCGCGACGCCCGGGTCGGCGGTGTTCTCTTCGTACTCGACCTTCTGGTACTGGCGCTGGAATGCCGAGATGATCGCCTTCAGTTCGCCGGGCTTGAGCACCTCATCGAAGCGCGCGGCGATGTGTTCGTTGCGCGCGCCGCCGACCGCCAGGGTCGCCGGCACCGTACCGGCGTCGGCCATGATGCGGGTCGCCCGGTCCTGGTCGATGCCGCGGTCCAGGTCGATGTCGAGGGCGGTGCCGGCGGTGAAATCGATGTCCAGGTTGAGGCCGTGGGCGCGGTAGTAGACGGCCCCGGAGGCGATGCACAGCAGGGCGCCGAGGAAGGCGACCTTGCCCAGGGCGACGAAATTGAAGGCGCGTTTGGCGGCCTTGGCGGGCTTGGCGTTGCCGATCAGCCAGCGCTGGCTGAGCCAGCTACAGTCGGCCAGCAGCAACAGCAGGCCGCGCAACAGCAGGAAGTTGCTCGCCAGGCCGATGACGATGCTCGCCAGCATGGTCAGCGCGAAGCCCTGGATCGGACCGATACCGGCGGCGAACAGGGCGAGCATGGCCAGCGCGGTGACCAGGTTGGCGTCGCGGATGGTCGGCAGCGAGGCGCTGAAACCCTGCCTGATCGCCGCGCGCAGGTCGCGGCCCTGGCCCAGTTCTTCGCGCAGGCGCTCGAAGCAGATGATGCTGGCGTCGGCGGCCATGCCGATGCCGAGCACGAAGGCCACCACCGCGGACAACGAAAGCACCGCGTGGGTGGCGTTGAACAGCAGCATCAGCGACCACAGGTAGACCAGCGTGCACAGCGCGGCGAGCAGGCCGCTGGCGCGGTACAGGCCGATCAGCAGGAGGAAGATGCAGGCGATGCCGATGAGCCCGGCGATCACGGTTTCCTTGAGCGCGCTGGTGCCCAGCACGCTACCTACCGTCTGCGTGTATTTCTCGCTCAGTTTGGTAGGCAGGCCCTGGGCGGCGCCGAGCAGCGAGCGCGACTCGTCGGCCGAGGTCAGGCCGGCCAGCTTGACGCGAATATGGTTGCTGCCTTCGATGCGGATATCCGGCTCGGACATGCCGATGCTGTCCGCGCGCTTACGCAGCACGTCGACGGTGGCGATGAGATCCTGCTGGCTCAGCGCCTGCTTGCCGGCGAGCGGGGCGACCACGTAGTAGATCTCGTAGCCGCCACGGAACTCCAGGCCGAAGCGCACCTTCGCCGCCAGCGGGGCGAAGGACAGGCCGATCAGGCAGGCCAGCAGGCCGGCCAGGAGTAGGAAAGAGGCGCGTTGTCTGTTCAGCGTCATTGCGAAGGCTCTGTGTGGGTGCCGCCCCTTTGCCCGACGTGGCGCCCGGCGCGCGGGCAGCCATTCGACGGCGGGTGCGCGGCGCTCGGAATGGTCAATGCTGGGTAGCCTAGGCAAGCGCGAATGAATGCTTCATGAACGTCTCGCTCAGTCTCGCCCGGACCCTTTGCCGGCCCCGATCCTTGCGCTACTGTGCTGCCCATCGAGCGGCATCGAGGTGGTCATGAAAGCGCTGGTGGTCGAAGACAACGCCCTGCTGGGCAAGAGTGTGAAGCGCGGGCTGCAAGAGGCGGGCTGGATCGTCGACCTGGCGGTCGACGGCGAGGAAGCGCTGTACCTGGTCGAGGCCAGCCAGTACGACGTGGTGCTGCTCGACTGGATGCTGCCCAAGCGTTCCGGCCTGGACTTCATCCGCCACCTGCGCGCCGACGCCAACGACATTCCGATCATCATGATGACCGCCAAGGGCGATCTGGCCGACCGTGTGGAAGGGCTCGAGCGTGGCGCCGACGACTATCTGGTCAAGCCCTTCGAGATGGCCGAGCTGATCGCCCGGGTCAATGCGCTCTACCGGCGCGCCGCCGGGCGTGGCACGTCCAGCCTCGAGGTCGGCGCGCTGAAGATCGACCTGTCCGGCGCCCGGGTGACCCGCGCCGGCGAGCCGCTGGAGCTGACCGGCAAGGAATACGACCTGCTGGTCGCCCTGGCCAGCAAGCCGGGCCAGTTGCTCACCCGCAACGCGCTGATCGGCCTGCTGTATCCCTTCGACACCGAGCCGGACAGCAACAGCCTCGATGTGTTCCTCGCCCGCCTGCGGCGCAAGTTGATCGGCAGCGGCGCGGAGATCGAAACCCTGCGCGGCAAGGGGTTCATCCTGCGTGTTCGCTAAATGGCCGTTGAACGTCAGGATCGCCCTGGTGCTGTTCCTGATGCAGGCGCTGGTGCTCGGCGGCGGCTTCTTCTGGCTGAGCCGCTGGATCGAGGCGGCACGCCTGGATGAGCTGCAGCATCGCCTGGATACCCAGTCGGATGTCATCGAATCGCTGATCGTCGTCGACGCTGGGCAACTGGCTTACCAGCGCAGCGGCGAGTTCGCCGAGGAACTCGATCACGACCAGAGCCTGTATTTCGCCGTGTATACCGCCGACGGCCGCCTGCTGTTCGAGTCCGAGGGGCCCAGCCCCAAGGTGCGCAGCGCACTGCAGCGGAAGATGGTCGGCACCTCGCTGTCCGGCGAGCAGGCCGAGCTGATCCGGGCCGAGCGGCGCAACTGGCTGGTGCAGAACGGACGCATCGAGCGCCAGCTGGGCGGCAGCCTGGTGCCGGTCGAGGTGCGGGTGGCGGTCGATGCGCAGCCGGTGCTCGACGCCGTCGCCAGCTTCAAGCGCGTGGTGGCGCTGGTCGGCGTCGCGGTATTGCTGCTGACGTCGCTGGGCAGCTTCCTGGTGGTGTCCCTGAGTACCCGCAACCTGCGCCTGTTCGCCCTGCACCTGCGCACGCTGAAGCCACCGGCGTTTCTCGGCCGGGTGGACTTCGCCCCGCGCAGCTTCGAGGAAAAACTGCTGTTCGACAGTTACGCGCAGATGGCGGCGGAGGTGCGCAAAGCCCTGGAAAGCCAGCGCCTGTTCATCGCCAACGCCTCCCATGAACTGAAAACGCCGATCGCCGCAGTGACCTCCGCGCTTGAGGTGATCCTCGCGCGGCCGCGCGAGTTGCACGACTACGTGAGCACCTGCGAAGACGTGCTGGCGGAAATGCAGACGCTCAAGCGCCTGTCGCTGGCCCTGCTCGATCTCGCCCGCCTCGACGGCAAGGCACAGAGCGGCGGCGCCAGCGATATCGTGCGCGCCGCGGAGGATGCCCTGGCGCGCTGGCAGCGCCAGGCCGGCAGCCGTGGCATCGCGCTGCGGGCGGACATCGCGGTGCAGTCGCCGTGCCTGGTGCCCGGCCAGGCCGAGCAGTGGGAAGTGATCCTCGGCAACCTGCTGGACAATGCGATCAAGTATTCGCCGCGCGGCGCCGAGGTGTGGCTGAGGGTCACGGCGCTCGACGCCGGCATCCAGGTGACGGTGGACGACCACGGTCTGGGCATGTCGGCGGAGGAGCTGGGCCGGCTCGGCCAGGCCTTCTATCGTGCCGACCCGTCGCGCTCGGCGGCCAATTCCTTCGGCCTGGGCTTCGCCCATGCTAGGCTGATGGCCGAACAGACGGGCGCCAGCATCCAGGTGCAGAGCAGGCCTGGCGAGGGCACCCGAGTGACCGTGCAGACCCGACGCGCCTAGCGGAGCAGGGGCAGGGCGGCGGTCGGCAGAAGGATTTTTTCACCTGGACAGAACGGATTTTTCACAAGCGCATACAAATAATAGCGATTCCTATTGCGCTATCGGAACGAGTCGCATGAAATTCGCCAGCCGTCATCGTGTCACCGCCGCCCTTTTCGCTACCCTGCTGCTGCCGCTGGCCCAGCACGCCGCTGCCGAGCAGCCGGCCTTCGAGCTGAGCATCAAGGACCACAAGTTCACCCCCGCGACCCTGACCATCCCGGCCGACACCAAGGTCAAGATCACCCTGAAGAACCTCGACGCGAGCACCGCGGAGTTCATCAGCGATGACTTCAAGGGCGGCAAGCTCGCCGCCGGCGGCCAGACCGTGACCTTCTTCATCGGCCCGCTGAAAGCGGGTACCTATGAGTTCCACGACGAGTACCACGAGCAAGAATCCAAGACCCAGTTGATCGTCCAGTAAGGACAGGGGGAGCGGGCCATGCTGTCGACGGCGCTCATCGTCTTCCGCGAGATTCTCGAAGCCGCGCTGGTGGTTTCCATCGTCCTCGCCGCCACCAAGGGTGTGCCGCGCCGGGGGCTGTGGGTCGCCGGTGGGCTGCTCGCCGGCATTGCCGGCGCCGGCCTGGTGGCCGCCTTCGCCGACGCCATCAGCAGCCTGGCGTCGGGCATGGGCCAGGAAGTCTTCAACGCCGCGGCCATGTTCGTCGCGGTGCTGATGCTCGGCTGGCACAGCGTGTGGATGAAGCACCACGGCCGCGAGCTGTCGCGGCAACTGGGCGTCGTCGGCCGCGAAGTGGCCAGCGGCAGCCGGCCGCTCACCGGCCTGGCGCTGGTGGTCGGCGTGGCGGTGCTGCGCGAAGGCTCCGAAGCCGTGCTGTTCCTCTATGGCATCGCGGTCAGCGAGCCCGGCCATCTGCTGCAGATGAGCATTGGCGGCCTGCTGGGCATCGCCGCCGGCGTGCTGGCGGGGATGGCCGTGTACTTCGGCCTGCTGCGCGTCGCCATGCGCCATCTGTTCGGCGTCACCAACGGCCTGATCATCTTCCTTGCGGCCGGCATGGCCAGCCAGTGCGCCGGCTTCCTGCTGGCGGCCGACTGGATTCCCGCGTGGGGCGAGGCGCTCTGGGACAGCTCCTGGCTGCTCAGCGAAAGCAGCATCCTCGGCAAGGCGCTGCACGCGCTGATCGGTTACACCGCGCAGCCGGCCGGTGTGCAGGTGGTGGCTTATCTGGGCACCATCGCGCTGATCCTCGGCGCCAGCTACCTGGTCGGGCAGGGCAAGCACGCGCTGCCCGGCGCACCGACGGCGAGCTGAGTCAGCGCGCCGACGGCGAAGCCCCGGCGTGCCGGGGCAGGGCGCTGGAAATCAGCGCGGCGAGCAGCACGAAGAGCGCCGACAGCCACAGGCAGGCGCCCAGCCCCGAGGCCTGGAACAGCCAGCCGGAGAGCAGGGTGCCGATCAGCCGGCCCATGGCGTTGGACATGTAGTAGAAGCCGACGTCGAGGGACACGCCGTCTTCCTTGGCGTAGGACACGATCAGGTAGCTGTGCAGCGAGGAGTTCACCGCGAACAGCGCGCCGAATGCCAGCAGGCCGCCGAGCAGCACCCAGTGCGCGGTCGCGCCGCTGCCGTGCAGGCCCAGCGCGATGGCCGCCGGCAGCAGCGTCAGCGGCAGCGCCCAGGCGCAGGCGGTGCGGCCGTCGGGCACCTGGCCGCGGCGTTTGCCGGTCAGCGCCGGGGCCAGCGATTGCACCACGCCGTAGCCGATGACCCAGGTGGCGAGGAAGCCGCCGACCCACCAGAAATCCCAGCCGAAGGTCTCGCTGAGGTACACCGGCAGCGCCACCACGAACCAGACATCACGGGCGCCGAAGAGGGACATCCGCGCGGCGGAGAGGATGTTGATCGCCCGGCTCTTGGAGAGGATGTCGCGGAACTTCGGCTTGGCCTTGGCCTTGCCCAGGTCCTTCTTCAGCAGGACCTGGCTGCCGCCCCAGATCAGTCCCAGGACCGAGGCCATGGCCAGCAGCGCGCCACGGAAGCCGAGCAGCGCCAGCAACGCGCCGCCGAGGAAGAAGCCGACGCCCTTGAGGGTGTTCTTCGAGCCGGTGAGCAGCGCCACCCAGCGGTACAGCGTGCCCTGCGCGGCATCCGGCACCAGCAGCTTGATCGAGCTTTTGGCGCTCATCTTGTTGAGGTCCTTGGCGATCCCCGAGAGCGCCTGCGCGCCCATCACCCAGGCCACGCTCAGCCAGGCGGCCGGCACCGTGAGCATCAGCAGCGCCAGCACCTGCAGGGCCAGGCCGATGTTCATGGTGCGGTTCAGGCCCAGGCGCGCGCCGAGGTAGCCGCCGACCAGGTTGGTGACCACGCCGAAGAACTCGTAGAAGAGGAACAGCAGGGCGATCTGCAAGGGCGCATAGCCGAGCGCGTGGAAGTGCAGCACCACCAGCATGCGCAGGGCGCCGTCGGTGAGGGTGAAGGCCCAGTAGTTGCCGGTCACCAGCAGGTACTGGCGAACCTCGGCGGAGAGTGCCGACAGCGCTTTCATGCTCGCTCCGTGCTCCCGCTCAAGCGGCCAGGCCGACCAGGCGCGCCAGTTCCACGGTGCGGTTGGCGTAGCCCCATTCGTTGTCGTACCAGGCGTAGAGCTTCACCTGGGTGCCGTTGACCACCAGGGTCGAGAGTGCGTCGATGATCGACGAGCGCGGGTCGGTGCGGTAGTCGATGGACACCAGCGGGCGCTCCTCGTAGCCGAGGATGCCCTTGAGTTCCTGCTCGGCGGCGGCCTTGAGCAAGCGGTTGACCTCCTCGGCGCTGGTCGCGCGCTCGACCTCGAACACGCAGTCGGTCAGCGAGGCGTTGGCCAGCGGCACGCGCACCGCGTGGCCGTTCAGGCGGCCGCGCAGTTCGGGGAAGATTTCCGCGATGGCGGTGGCCGAGCCGGTGGTGGTGGGGATCAGGCTCATGCCCGAGGCGCGGGCACGGCGCAGGTCCTTGTGCGGCTGGTCGAGGATGCTCTGGGTATTGGTCAGGTCGTGGATGGTGGTGATCGAGCCGTGGCGGATGCCGAGCGCCTCGTGGATCACCTTGACCACCGGCGCCAGGCAGTTGGTGGTGCAGGAGGCGGCGGTGACGATGCGGTGCCGCGCCGGGTCGAACAGATGCTGGTTGACGCCCATGACCACGTTCAGCGCGCCGGCCTCCTTGACCGGCGCGCTCACCACCACGCGCTTCACGCCCTGGTCCAGGTAGGCCTGGAGCGCGGCGACGGTCTTCATCTTGCCGCTGGATTCGATGACCAGATCGCAGTCCGACCAGTCGCTCTCGGCGATGGCCTTGTTCGCCGTCACCGCGATGCGCTTGCCGTCGATGACCAGGCTCTCGCCCTCAGCGCTGGCTTCATGGGCCCAGCGCCCGTGTACCGAGTCGAAGTTGAGCAGGTGCGCGTGGGTCGCCGCGTCGCCGGCCGGATCGTTGATCCGCACGAACTCCAGCTCCGGCCAAGCCCAGGCGGCGCGCAGCGCCAGGCGACCGATGCGACCGAAACCATTGATGCCGACTTTGATGCTCATGGGCGTGCTCTCTCCGTGGATTCGACCCCGCCGACAGCGGCGTGCGGGATCTCTGTGGTGGGTTGGCTGGCGCCGTTGCCAGCCTCGCTCAAATGGATGTCAGGGCGATGATCCTGGGCGCCTGCGGGTGGCCGGGAACCTCGGCTGGAGTCCTGCACTAGCGCTGCGCGGGGGTTTCGCCTGGCGAGGCGAACCAGCGGCGCTTGAGCCAGGCGGCGACGCCGACCAGGCTGATCAGAACCGGCACCTCCACCAGTGGGCCGATCACCGTGGCGAAGGCCACCGGCGAGGCTAGGCCGAAGGTGGCGATGGCCACGGCGATGGCCAGCTCGAAATTGTTGCTGGCGGCGGTGAAGGACAGCGCGGTGGTGCGTGGGTAGTCGGCGCCGAGGCGTTTGCCCAGGTAGAAACTGAGGAAGAACATCACCACGAAGTACAGCGTCAGCGGGATGGCGATGCGCAGCACGTCGAGGGGCAGCTGCAGGACCTGGTCGCCCTTCAGGCTGAACATGGCGACGATGGTCAGCAGCAGTGCGACCAGGGTCAGCGGGCCGATCTTCGGCAGGAAGCGTCGCTCGTACCAGTCGGCGCCCTTGCGCTTGAGCAGCACGCGGCGGGTGAGGAAGCCGCTGAAGAAGGGAATGCCGAGGTAGATCAGCACCGAGCGGGCGATGTCCAGGAAGCCGGCCTGGATGACGCTGCCCTGCAGGCCGAACAGCGGCGGCAGCACGCCGAGGAAGAACCAGGCGTAGACACTGAAGAAGAGAATCTGGAACAGGCTGTTGAAGGCCACCAGCCCGGCGACGTATTGCGGGCTGCCGCCGGCGATCTGGTTCCACACCAGGACCATGGCGATGCAGCGCGCCAGGCCGATGAGGATCAGTCCGGTCATGTATTCCGGCTTGTCGGCGAGGAAGGCCACGGCCAGGACGAACATCAGCAGCGGGCCGATCAGCCAGTTCTGCAACAGCGACAGGGCGAGGATGCGCTTGTCCTTGAACACTGCCGGCAGCTCCTCGTACCTGACCTTGGCCAGCGGCGGGTACATCATCACGATCAGGCCGATGGCGATGGGCAGGTTGGTCGAACCCAGCGAGAGGCTGTCGAGCCAGGCGGGGAAGCCCTTGAACAGGCTGCCCAGGGCGATGCCCAGGCCCATGGCGAGGAAGATCCACAGCGTCAGGTAGCGGTCGAGGAAGGACAGGCGGTGCTTGCTCGGCATGGGGTCTCCTGGGGGTTCAGTACGGGCCGATGCGCGCCGGCCGGGTGAGGCCGTGGCCTTCCACGGCGGCGAGTGGCCCGTGCGGCGCGTTCATGCGCGGGCGGACGTTCGGCAGGTACATCGCTATCGTCGCGACGGGCCGGGGATCAGCAGCAAGTGGCGATGCGTTCGGGACGCTCGCCCATGCTGTCCAGGCGCTTGGCGCTGCTGCTCAGCCAGTGGCGGTTGGCTTCCAGCGTGTTCATCAGGATGGCATGCACCCAGGTCGGCAGGTCCGGGTGCAGGCGGTAGTAGACCCATTGCCCTTGCCGGCGGTCCGCCAACAGGCCGCCGCTGCGCAGCTGCGCCAGGTGGCGGGAAATCTTCGGCTGGCTTTCGGCGAGCGCGCAGGTCAGCTCGCAGACGCACAACTCTTCCTCGCGGGCGATCAGCAGCATCATGCGCACGCGGGTTTCGTCGGCGAGGCACTTGAACAGCAGGGGCGGGGTCAGGTGTTCGGTCATGGCGGTTCCGGGTGCCGGGATACGACGGCGGGCACGCCGCGGGGCATCACGGCTGAGCGGCTGTGGTATCTGGATTGCCGAATATACGGAAAAGCATATGAGTTGCAAGCTGGCGAGTGTGCTCATCGCGTGTTAATGGCTGAAACTCGCGGCAGTGCTTGGATCGGTCGCGCCGCCCCAGCATATTCGCTTGGCCGAATATACGGGGCCGGCGCGGCCGCAGCCGTCAATGGGCAGTGAGCAGCGCTTGCAGGCGTTGCACGCCCACCGGCTCATCCTTGAGCAGCGGCACCACGGCGTAGCGCTTGGCGTGGTGGCTGGCCACCGCGGCGATTTCGCGCAACTCGTTGCGGGCGCGCAGACGCAGCAGCGGGCACTGCGGGCGGGCGGCGGCGACGCTGTTGTTGATCACCCAGGCCCAGGGCTCGATGCCGGCACGGCGCAGGTCGGCTTGCAGGTTGGCGGCCTCCAGCACCGGGGTGGTTTCCGCCAGCGTCACCAGCAGCACCTTGGTGCGCTTGGGGTCCTGCAACTGCATCATCGGCGTCACGTAGCCGACCTGGCTGTTGCCCATCTGGCGGACGATCTCGCGGTGGTAGGCGCCCGTTGCATCGAGCAGCAGCAGGGTATGCCCGGTCGGCGCCGTGTCCATCACCACGAAGCACTTGCCGGCTTCGCGAATGGCTCGCGAGAAGGCCTGGAACACGGCGATTTCCTCGGTGCACGGCGAGCGCAGGTCTTCCTCCAGCAAGGCGCGGCCCTCGGCATCCAGGCCGGCGCCCTTGGTCTGCAAGACATGCTGGCGGTAGCGTTCGGTTTCCGCTTGCGGGTCGATTCGACTGAGCGTCAGGTTCGCCAGCGTGCCATCCAGGGTCTCGGCCAGGTGCGCGGCGGGGTCGGAGGTGGTGAGCTGCACCGGCAGACCGCGCCGGGCCAGTTCCACCGCGACGGCGGCGGCCAGGGTGGTTTTGCCGACGCCGCCCTTGCCCATGACCATGACCAGCCCATGGCCGTCGGCGGCGATGTCGTCGATCAGGCCGGTCAGGGGCGGCAGCGCGAAGTCGCCGTTGGCCTCGATCTCGCCGACCGGCTGCTCCGCGCTCGCGGCGAACAGCTGGCGCAGCGCCGCGAGGCCGACCAGATCAAATGGCTTGAGCGGCACCTGATCCAGCGGCAGGTTCTTCAATGCCTCGGGAATGGCCGCGAGAACCGCTTGCTCGCGCCGGTGAATGGCGGCAGCCAGTTCGTCGTCCGTGGCGGCGCTGGCCGGCAGTACGCCATTCACCACCAGGAACTGCTGGCGCAGGCCGATCGCGGCCAGCTCTTCATGGGTGCGCGTGACTTCGCGCAGGGCGGCCTTCTGTGCGCGCGTCACCAGGATCAGCCGGGTGCGCAATGGATCGGACAAGGCCTCGACCGCCGCCTTGTAGCGCGCACGGTGTTTGTCCAGCCCGGCCAGCGGGCCGAGGCAGGAGGCGTTGCCTTTGCCGTCTTCCAGGAAACCGCTCCAGGCGCCGGGCAGTTGCAGCAGGCGGATGGTGTGGCCAGTCGGCGCGGTGTCGAAAATGATGTGATCGAACTCGGCCACCAGGGCCTCGTCAGTGAGCAGGTCGGTGAATTCATCGAAAGCGGCGATCTCGGTGGTGCAGGCGCCGGACAACTGTTCCTCCATGCCCCTGACCACGTCCGCCGACAGCACGCCCCTGGCTGGCCCGACGATGCGCTCGCGGTACTGTTGCGCGGCCTGCTGCGGATCGATCTCCAGCGCTGCCAGGCCCTCTACCGCGGGGATCGCGATGATGCGGTTGCCGATCTCGATGCCGAACACCTGGCCGACGTTGGACGCCGGATCGGTGCTGACCAGCAACACCCGCTGCCCGGCCTCGGCCAGTTGCACGGCGGCCGCGCAGGCGATCGAGGTCTTGCCGACGCCGCCTTTGCCGGTGAAGAACAGGAAGCGTGGCGGGTTTCGAAGAAATTGCATGGAGCCTCCAGGAATGGGCCTACAGAAAGATCGCTGGATTCAAGCATAGGCGCACTCGCCGGGTGCGCTCTTGATGGGCGGCAACGCCGAGCGCTGAGGACATCGACGGCGCGCAACAAAAAGCCCCGCGTGCTGCGGGGCTTGTCGATTCGCTTACCAGCGGTGGCCGTAGTAGCCGCCCGGCCGCCCGTAGTAGTGCGGGCCGTAGTAACCATGGGGCGGACCGTAGAAGCGCGGCCCGTAGTAGGCCGGCCGGTAGTAGCCCCCGGGCGGGCCCACCACCACGGTCACCGGCGGCGGGGCGTAATAGGCGGGCGGTGCTGCGTAGTACACCGGCGGCGGCCCGTAATAGGCGGGTGGCGGGGCGGCTTGATAGTAGACCGGAGCGGGCGGCGCTGAGGCGCCGGCCACCACTGCTCCACCTACGACGGCACCGACGACCGCACCGATGGCCGCTGCGTCGGTGTTGCTGTTTGCCGACGCGTGCCCGGCGAGGGCGAGCGAGCCGCAGAACAACAGGGCGAGTTGCGGAATCCGGCGAAGCATTTGTCCTACCTCCTGAAGGTCCCGGCCTGTGCCGAGTACTTCTTAAGACATTGCGGACGCAGGAATTTTAGCCAGGGCAGTGTAAAGGTTATGTAAAAGGCGCTGTACGGCATTTCTGTCGGAATTTAGCAGCAGTTGGTAACACAATCGGAGAATCATCAGGGCGGCTCGCTTGGTATGTTTCGCCCTTTTCCTCGTCAAGGAGGCCCTATGCCGTTCAACCCCGTTCTGCCGGCGACCCTGTGCGCCGCCATCCTGCTGGCCGGCTGCAGCAGCGCCGGGAAACCCGAGACGCAGCCAGCCGTCGCTGCCGATGCCGGACGCTGCGCCGCCGCGCCGGTGCAAGCGCTGATCGGCAAGCCGTTGTCCGCCGCCCTGGTCGAGCAGGCCAAGCGCGAGGCCGGGGCGCAGCGCGTGCGGGTGCTTCACCCGCACGATGCGGTGACCCTGGACTACAACCCGCAGCGCTTGAACATTGACGTCGATGATCGCCAGCAGGTGCTTCGCCTCACCTGCGGCTGAGCCGCCCGGTCGGGCTGCCGGCGGGAGGCGGGACTGACGACGACGGCTTCGCTGGCTGCTCCGGACGGGCGCGGTTCAGTCCCGCGGGGGCCGGTCGCGGCTCTGGATGTTCCAGTGCGCGGCGTTACCGGCCAATAGCCGGGAGAGCCGTTCCACCTGCTCGTAGAGGCGCAGGGTCAGCCAGTAGAAGCCCTGCTTCTCGAACGACTCGCTGAGGTTGTGCGGGCGCGGCGGCAGCCGTTCCAGACTCTGGCAAATCTGTAGCAGGCGCGCGGCGCGGCTGAACTTGAGGGCATGGGCGCATTGCAGCAGCAGCCGCACGATGGCTTGCCGATGCGCATCCAGGCTGGCCGGTATCGGCTCGATGTCACCGCCCTGGGCGGCGAACTGACGCGAGGCGATCAGCGATTCCAGGGTGCCCATGATGGCCCGATGGGTGCGCTGGATGAGTTCCAGATCGCGCACCGGCATGGCGGTTTCCCGCGCCACTGGCGCCAGGTGCGCACGCGCGGCGACCAGGCGGCGGTCGAGTTCTTCCAGTTGCTCGGCGAAATGTTCGGCGCGCACGTCGCTGTTGCTGCTCAGTTGCCCGTACAGGCGGGCACAGGCGCGCAGGTTGTCGGACAGCAGGTAACGCCAGACATACACCGCGCGCAGTGGATAGATCTGTGCGAAGAGCAGCGCCAGAGCCACGCCGAGCAGGACGTTGAGGGTGCGCCAGAGCCCTTCGTTGATGCCGTTGTCACCGTGGCCGGCGACGATGAACAGGGTGATCCCGGCGAGCAGCGCGACGTAACCGGCACGGCCGATGGCGAAGTAGGCGGCCACCGCGCCGAACAGCGCCATGAGCAGGTAGATCAGGGCATAGGAACCCGTCAGGTCGTGGGCCACGACCACGCCCAGGCCGACAGCGGCGCCGAGCAGGGTGCCGAGGATGCGTTCGTAGGATTTGCCGCGGATGGTGCCCTGGTGCACCAGGCCACCCATCACCACCATGACCGTGACCGACGCCCAGAGTCCGTGGGGAAGGTCGATGCCGCTGGTCAGCAGCATCGAGGCCAGCAGCGCCAGGCCGACCCGCGCGCAGTGGATCCAGGCGGCGTAGCGGTAACGGCTGTAGGGATTGGCCAGGCGGCGAAAGGGCAGGGTCAGGGCCTGCCAGGGGGACGATCGCGGCACGCGCGCTCCTCGTTGAGCTTGATCCACCCTTCAGCGTAGGCGCTGGCCGAGGCCAGGTGCGGCGAAAGCGCTCGCCGCCCGCCCCGCAGCAGCGAGCGCGCCGCTATGCCTGCGCAACCTAAGGCGCGTTCTCGGCGCCGAGGAAGTAGTAAACGCGGCGGCCCACCACCTGTTTGTCCAATACCTTCAGCGGCGCCTGCGGCTGCGTGACGCTCTCCATGACGGCGACGTGGTTCGGCGTCTCCCTGAGGTATTGCAGCAGGGCGCTCTGCTCGTACAGCCCCGGCAGCCGGCTGCGGCTGTAGAACACGCTGGCGCCGGCCAGGCGCTCGCTTGGCTGGTAGAGCACGATGTCCTGGCCCTGGGCCTGGCGCTGGTGGATCTGCTCGACCAGCGGCAGGAACGACTCTTTGCGGTCGGCATGCGGTTGCACCCAGAAGGCCACGCTCAAGTAGGCGGCGAGCACCAGGCTGAAGAGCACGCCGAGCAGGCTGGGCAGGCGCCGTGCCAGGCGCGTGTCGCGCCAACGCGCAAGCCAGACGCCGGCGTACTCGGCGGCGATCACCGCGGCGGCCGGGCTCAACGACATCAGGTAGACCATGCGCTTGCTGGAGGCCAGGGTCAGCAGGAGGAACTGCGCCAGCAGCCAGACGTAGAAGAACAGCAGCTGCCGGTCGTTGCGCACGCGCTTGCGCAAGTGCCACAGCCCCAGGTAGGTGAGCAGGTTCCACGGCAGGAAGGCCTCCGGCAACTTGCCCAGGTAGTAATAGAAGGGTTCGAAGTGCCCGGCGTCTTCGAAGGAGCCGCTGAAGCGGCCGACGCTATTGGCCCAGAGGATTTCCCGCAGCGCCTGCAGACCTTCCTGGCGGTACAGCAGGCCCAGCCAGAACAGCAGCGGCAGCAGGCCGAGCAGGGTCCAGGCCAGCGGCCGCAGCCAGGCGTCCAGTTGCAGACGGCGTTGCAGGCGCGTTTCCGCCAGCAGGTAGGCGAAGATCACCACCCCAGGCAGCGCCAGGCCGAGCAGGCCTTTGCTCAGGCTGGCGATGGCGATGCCCAGGGCGAAGAACGGCCAGCTCGGCGCGTCGCCCCGCGCCTGCAGGTGGGCGCGCAGGAAGGCCAGCAGCGCCAGGCTGACGCCGAGGCAGAGCAGGGCATCTTCGCCGACCTGGCGGGCATTGCCCCAGAAGCTGGCCATGCTCGCCAGCATCAGCCCCGCCAGCAATGCCAGCCCGGCCGGACGCCCCAGGCGCCGCAGCATGCCGTAAAGCAGCATCACACTGGCCAGGCCGGCCAGCGCCGAGGCCAGGCGGACGGCCAGGGTGGTGGGGCCGAACAGGCGCATGGCGGTGACATCCAGCCAGAGGCTCAGCGGCGGTTTTTCCAGGAAGCGTTGGCCATTCACGCGCGGCGTCACCCAGTCGCGGTCCAGCTGCATTTCCATGGCGATGCCCGCCACCCGCGGTTCGGTGGAGCCCTGCAGCTGATGATTGCCGAGGGCGACGAAGAACATCAGGGCAGTGAAGGCCAGCAGGAGAACGGTCGAGCGACTGAGTGGCATGGCAGTACCAGAGGCAGAGAGCAAATAGGCAGCAATGTAGGAAGATTTACCCACCCCCTCTTAACGCAGCATTAACGATCGGCGCGTTGAATGACTGAGCCACAATCGCAAGGCCGGAGCATTGCGCATGAGTGAATTCCCAGGGGGGCTGGTCGCGCGCGCCGACGCCGGTTGCCCGCCGTCGATGGGCCGCCGCTGGCGCGCAGTCTGGCGAATCGGCGGCGGCGGACTGCTGGTCCTGTCGCTGCTGGCGATGGCTGTCGCGTTTGTCTGGCTGAACGCGCCGCTGCAACCCTATGCCCCGTTGAGCGGCCTGCCGGCGGACCGTGTGGCCTTGCTCGCGCTGGGCGACCAGGGCAGCGGCGACCTGCAGCAGTGGCGGGTCGGCCGCGGCATGGAGCGGGCGGCCGAAGCGCTGGGTGGGATCAACCTGGTCATGCTGCTGGGCGACAATTTCTACGGGGCGCCGCTCAGCGACACCAGTGATCGTGCCTGGGCGCTGAGATTCGAACGGGTCTACTGGGGCGCCTGGCTCAGCCACGTGCCGTTCTTCGCGGTACTCGGCAACCATGACTACCCGAAATCGGCGGACGTCGAACTGGCCTACAGCCGCGAAAAAAAAGGCTCCGGCCGTTGGCAGATGCCGGCGCGTTTCTACACCCGCGACTTCGGCAGGGCCGGTGAGCGGCCGCTGGTACGGGTGGTGTTCCTCGACTCAGCGGCCTCGCGCGAGAGCCTGCTGCAGCAGGCGGCGTTCATCCAGCAGGCCTTCTCCGCGCCGGGTCCGGCACCGGTCTGGCGAGTGGTGGCGGCGCACCACCCGCTGCGCGACCATGGCCCGGACGGGCAGAACCAGCAGCTCCAGGAGGACCTGCTGCCGATGCTGCAACGCAGCGGCGTCGACCTGTTCCTGTCCGGACACGATCACAACCAGCAACTGATCGTCCGCCCCGGCGAGCCGGCCTGGGTGATTTCCGGCGGCGGCGGGCAACGGGTCAATGCGCTGGATAGCGCGGCCCACGCGGACACCCTGTTCGCCGTCGCACGTCCGGGCTTCAGCGCCGTCGAGTTCAGCGCCGAGCAGGCGCGAATCTCCTCTTATGACGCCAGCGGCCAGGCGGAGTCGAGCTTCGACTGGCCGCGCGCCTGCGCCGGCCAACCGCAAGGATGCCTGGCCGCGGAGCAGCGGGGGGCTCTGGCAGGTCGCTGAGCGACAGAAAGGCGACGGATGTATCTGGTTCGACATACTGGCAGTTGGCTAGAATCTCGCGCTTTTCGCACAGGGTCGCCGTGCGTTGCAGAGAGTCGAGATGTTGACTGGTAGTTACGACCTTGCCCTGGTGCTGGTTTCCCTTTGCGTGGCCGTGCTGGCCTCCTATACGGCGCTGGACCTGGCCGGCCGCATCGCGCGTTCGAACGGTTGGAACGCGCTGCTGTGGATCGTCGGTGGCGCCCTGGCCATGGGCATCGGCGTCTGGTCCATGCACTTCGTCGGCATGCTCGCCTTCAGCCTGCCGATCCCCCTTGGCTACGACCTGACGCTGACGCTGCTGTCGCTGCTCATCGCGGTCCTCAGCTCGGGCTTCGCCCTGGCGCTGGTCGGACAGCAGAGCCTGCCGCCGCGGCGTTTGCTGGCCGGCACCCTGGTCATGGGCAGCGGCATCGCCAGCATGCACTACCTGGGCATGCACGCGATGCTCATGCAGCCGGGCATCGACTACAACCCCTGGCTGTTCGGCCTGTCGCTGCTGATCGCCGCGCTGGCCTCCGGCTCGGCGCTATGGATCGCCTTCCGCCTGCGCCAGAGTGCCCCCTACGTCAGCCTGGTGCGGGCCGGCGCGGCGCTGCTGATGGGGCTGGCCATCGTCGGCATGCACTACACCGGCATGGCCGCCGCGCGTTTTCCGCTCGGCAGCTTCTGCGGCGCCGCCTCCAGGGGCCTGGACAACAACTGGCTGGCGATCGCCATCGTCCTGGTGACGCTGGCGGTGCTGGCCATCGCCTTGCTCACCTCGATCCTCGACGCGCGCCTGGAAGCGCGCACCGCGCAGCTCGCCGACTCCCTGGCGCAGGCCAACCGGGAACTCACCCAACTGGCCCTGCACGACAACCTGACGCGCTTGCCCAACCGCCTGCTGCTGGAAGACCGTGTCGGGCAGATGATCGCCAAGGTGCAGCGCGAGGGTGGCTATTTCGCGCTGATGTTCCTCGATCTGGACGGCTTCAAACCGATCAACGACGCCTTCGGCCACCATGTCGGCGACCAGTTGCTGCGTGCCGTGGCCGGGCGCCTGCGCGACAACCTGCGTGGCGAAGACACCCTGGCGCGCATCGGTGGCGACGAGTTCGCCCTGCTGGTGGCGCTGAAGGCGCCCGAGGATGCGGCCGCCGTGGCCAGCCAGCAGATCACCCGGCTGGCCCAGCCGTTCCTGCTCAACGAGCAGGAGCTGCGGATTTCCGGCAGTGTCGGTATCGCGCTGTATCCGGGCGATGGCGCCAGCCACCAGGAGCTGCTGATCAACGCCGACGCCGCCATGTACCACGCCAAGGGCAGCGGCAAGAACGCCTACAGCTTCTTCGAGCACTCGATGAACACCAATGCGCGCAACCACCTGCTGATGTTGCAGGATCTGCGCGTGGCCCTGGAGCGCGGCGAGTTCGTCCTGCATTACCAGCCGAAGTTCGCCGCCAGCGGCGAGCAGCCGATCGGCGCCGAGGCGCTGTTGCGCTGGCAGCACCCACGGCGCGGGCTGTTGCTGCCCGACGAATTCATCGGCCTGGCCGAGCGCACCGGGTTGATCATCGGCATCGGCGAGTGGGTGCTCGACGAAGCCTGCCGGCAAATGCGCCAGTGGTACCTCGCCGGACACCGGCACTGGCGCGTCGCGGTGAACCTGTCGGCGGTGCAGTTCAGTCATGCCGGGCTGCTCGAATGTGTCGCCGCGACCCTGCGCCGGCACGCGCTGCCCGCCAACTGCCTGACCCTGGAGATCACCGAAACCACCGCCATGCGCGATGCCGACAGTAGCCTGGCGATCCTCGGCAAGCTGGCCGAAATGGGCGTGGACCTGTCCATCGACGACTTCGGCACCGGCTATTCCAGCCTGCTCTATCTCAAGCGCCTGCCGGCCAACGAGCTGAAGATCGACCGTGGCTTCGTGCGCGACCTGGAGCAGGACAGCGACGATGCCGCCATCGTCTCGGCGATCGTCGCGCTGGGCCAGGCCCTCGACCTGCGCATCGTCGCCGAAGGGGTGGAAACCTCCGGGCAGCGGACCTTCCTCACCCAGTTGGGGTGCGATTCGCTACAGGGCTACCTGCTCGGCCAGCCGGGGCCGGCCGAGCAGATGGCGCAGCGCCTGCCGCCGCCGGCTTAAGTCCGGCGTGGCGGCGCCTGGCGAATCGAGTGGCAACGCTGCTCTTGCTCCGCGCCTGGCGGGCTCGGACGCTGCCCGGACGGGCGGCGCTCAGACCGCCGAGGTGGCGAGATAGATGCGGTAGCTGATGACCGACAGCATGCTCAGCACGCCGATCCACATCAGCAACACGCCGGAGCTGCGCTCGCGGATGGTGAAGCCGATGCCGAGCATGAACATGCCGAAGATGATGACCGCGAGGGTGACGAGGAAAGAATCCATGGCGAGCCTTAGTCCGTGATACCGATAGCTGAAAGTCTAGGCCAGCGGCGACGCCGGGGCGCTTGATCCGTGGCAATTGTGGCGCCTGAGCGACCGACGCAGCATAACGGTTGCGTCGGCCGGCACAAGGCTTGCGGGGCAACGCGGGGCGCTGCCTGAGCGCGGTTCGCGTTCAGCCGTCGAGCAACTGGCTGGCGATGGCGATCTCGCCGCTGAGTACCTTGTGGATCGGGCAGACGTTGGCGATATCCAGCAGACGTTTGCGCTGGGTGGCGTCGAGCGCGCCCTTCAGGCGGATGTCGCGGGCGATGCGCGAATGGCCGGGCTGGTCCTGGTCGAAGCGCAGATCGACCTCGATGCCGTCCAGCGGCCACTCCTTGCGTTGCGCATACATCGCCAGGGTGATCGCCGTGCAGGCGCCGAGGGACGACAGGAGCAACTGGTAAGGGCTCGGGCCCTGGTCGCCGCCGCCGAGTTCGGCGGGTTCGTCGGCGAGCCACTGCTGGACGCCGTTGGACAGCGTCACCTGGTAGGGAATGCCGGCATAGCTGGCATGCGCGAGCGCTTCGCTCATGGGGGCTCCTTGTGGGGGAAACGGAGCCGCGCGGACGCGGCCCCTGGTGGGATCACTTGGCCGCGGTAAGGGTACTGTAGCTGGTGATCAGGTTGCGATAGTCGGGAATATGCGCGGAGAACAGCGCGGCCAGCCCCTCGATATCGTTGCGCCAGTCGCGATGCAGTTCGCAGGCCACGCCGAACCAACTCATCAGCTGCGCGCCATTGGCTTCCATGCGGCGCCAGGCGGCGTCGCGGGTGATTTCGTTGAAGGTCCCCGAGGCGTCGGTGACGACGAATACATCGAAGCCTTCCGCCAATGCCGAGAGGGCCGGGAAGGCGACGCAGACCTCGGTGACCACGCCGGCGAGGATCAACTGCTGCTTGCCGGTGGCCTTGACCGCCTTGACGAAGTCCTCGTTGTCCCAGGCGTTGATGTTGCCGGGGCGGGCGATGTAGGGCGCGTCCGGGAAGCGTTCCTTCAGTTCGGGCACCAGCGGGCCGTTGGGACCGCTTTCGAAGCTGGTGGTGAGGATGGTCGGCAGCTTGAAGTACTTGGCCAGATCGGCCAGGGCCAGGACGTTGTTCTTGAATTTGTCCGGGTCCTGGTCGCGCACCAGGGACAGCAGGCCGGCCTGGTGGTCGACCAGCAGCACGGCGGCCTGGCTCTTGTCGAGACGGACGTAGGCTTTGCTCATGGCGAGTTCCTCATTGTCGTGGGGCGTTATCACCCGGCGCCGCGCGCCAGGTGTACGGGGCTGCCTCGACGCCGCGCATCCGGCGGCGGTTGCCGGGGCGCGACTGCCGGCGCCTTGGCGGAACGGGCAAGCGACGGCTACGGGCCCTGAAGCGGCGGATGCCGGGTCAGGGCAGCGTTTGCCGTGCTCAACCAGAGTAGGCGCTGTTCGCGTCCGGCAGATGAATAGCGTGCCCCGGGGCTCGCGGAGTGCCTCCCGCTGGCCGTGGCGCTGGCCCTGCCGGGCCTGCTCGTGCGCAGCGCGCCAGGCCCGGCGGCCTGATCAGGCGGCGCGCCGTTCCTTCAGGCGGATATGCCGCCGGGCGCTGCGCGCCAGGCGGATGCCGAGCATCGCTGCGGCGCAGGTCAGGCCGACGATCAGGCCCTGCCAGAGGCCGCGCGGGCCGCTCGGTTCTTGCAGCCAGTGGGCCAGGCCCAGGCTGTAGCCCACCGGCAGGCCGATTCCCCAGTAGGCGAACAGGGTGATGAGCATCACCGCGCGGGTGTCCTGGTAGCCGCGCAGGGCACCGGCTGCGGTGACCTGCAGGGCGTCGGAGAATTGGAACAGCGCGGAGAACACCAGCAGCGAAGCGGCCAGCACCAGCACCTGCGGATCGCGGGTGTAGAGCGCGGCGATCTGCTCGCGCAGCAGCAGCATGGCCGTCGCCGACACGCAGGCATAGGCCAGCGCCGCGGCCATCCCGGTGCCGGCGGAAAAGCGCGCGTCGCGCGGGGCGCCGGCGCCCAGGGCCTGGCCGACCCGCACCGTCACCGCCATGGCCAGGGCATAGGGGATCATGAACGCCATGGCGCTGAAGTTGAGCGCAACCTGGTGCCCGGCCACCACCTTCTCGCCGAGTTCGCCGATCAGCAGGGCGATCACCGAGAAGATGCTCGACTCGGCGAACACGGCGATGCCGATCGGCAGGCCGACCGAGACCAGGCGGCGGATCACCGCCGGGTCCGGCAGCTCCCACTGCGAGAAGAGGGCGCTGGGGCGGTAGACCGCGGCGCCGTTCACCCAGCCGAGCATGCCCAGCAGCATGAACCACATCACCGAGGCGGTGGCCCAGCCGCAGCCGGGGCCGCCGAGGGCGGGGAAGCCCAGGTGGCCGTAGATCAGCACGTAGTTGAGCGGAATGTTCAGCAGCAGCCCGCAGAGCCCCAGCACCATGCTTGGCCGGGTCCGCCCGAGGCCGTCGCTGAAACAGCGCAGCACGTGGTATAGGGCCACCGCCGGCAGGCCGCAGGCGATGCCGCGCAGGTAGAAGCGGCTGGGTTCGATCAGTGCCGCTTCGACCTTCATCGCGCGCAGCACCGGCTCGGCAAGGAACCACAGTACCGCCGCCGCCAGCGGGCCGACCAGCAGCGCCAGCCACAGCGCCTGGCGCACCAGCGGGCCGGTGCCGGGCTGGTCGCCGGCGCCAAAGCGCTGCGCCACCTTGGCGGTGGTCGCCAACAGGGTACCGGTCATCAGCAGGAACACTGGAATCCAGATCGAGTTGCCCAGCGCCACCGCCGCCAGGTCGCGCGGGCCGACGCGGCCGGCCATGACCGCATCGACGAAGCCCATGGCGGTGGTGGCCAACTGGGCGATCATGATCGGGGCGGCGAGGCTGAGCAGTTCCTTCAGCTCGCTGGCGATACGCCGTCTACGCGAGACGGGCCGGGCAATTGCACTCACGGTATTCCTTGTGGGGCGGGGGCGAAGGGAAAGCCGATCAGTCTAAAGGTTGACGGCTCGGTCAGGAAGCACCGTTAACGTCACCCGCGACCCCCGTGCGCGGCACTGGTAAAGTGCACGGATCACTTCGTGGAGTCCTGCCCATGCGCATCCTGGCCGATGAAAACATTCCCCTGGTCGACGCCTTTTTCGGCGCCCACGGCGAGATTCGCCGCCTGCCCGGTCGGGGCATCGACCGCGCCGCCCTGGCGGACGCCGAGGTGCTGTTGGTGCGCTCGGTGACCCGTGTCGACCGTGAACTGCTGCACGGCAGTTCGGTGCGCTTCGTCGGCACCTGCACCATCGGCACCGACCATCTCGACCTCGATTACTTCGCCGAAGCCGGTATCGCCTGGTCCAGCGCCCCCGGCTGCAATGCCCGTGGCGTGGTGGACTGGGTGCTGGGCAGTCTGCTGGCGCTGGCCGAAAGCCATGGTGCGGACCTGAGCGAGCGGCGCTACGGGGTGGTCGGTGCAGGACAGGTCGGCGGGCGTCTGGTCGATGTGCTGCGCGGCCTGGGTTGGGATGTGCGCGTCTGCGATCCGCCGCGGCAAGCCGCCGAGGGCGGTGATTTCGTCAGTCTGGAAGAGATCGTCCGCGAATGTGACGTGATCAGCCTGCACACGCCGCTGACCAGCATGGGCGCGCATCTCACCCGCCACCTGATCGATGCCGAGCGCCTGGCGCACCTGCGCCCCGGCACCTGGCTGCTCAACGCCAGCCGTGGGCCGGTGGTGGACAACGCGGCGCTGCGCCAGCGCCTGGAAAGCGGCGCCGCGCTGGACGTGGCCCTGGATGTCTGGGAAGGCGAGCCGCAAGTGGACGTGGAACTGGCGCAGTTGTGCCGCATCGCCACCCCGCACATCGCCGGCTACAGCCTCGATGGCAAGCTGCGCGGCACCGCGCAGATCTATCAGGCGTTCTGCGCCTGGCGCGGCCTGGAGCCGCAGGTGCAACTGGACGACCTGCTGCCGCCGCAATGGCTGGCCGAGCTGAGCCTCGGCGAGGACTGTGCGCCGGACTGGGCGCTGGGCCTGCTGTGTCGCGCGGTATACGACCCGCGCAGCGACGATGCGGCCTTCCGTCGTAGCCTGGTGGGGAGCGCCGAGGCGCGTCGCGCCGGCTTCGATGCCTTGCGCAAGCATTACCCGCCGCGCCGCGAGATCACCGGGCTCTGGGTCGACGTGCAGGGCGATGCGCCAGCGCTGGAGCGGCTGTTGCGGGCGCTGGGCGCCAATCGTGTCGGCGAGTGACGGAAGGAAGAGCGGCCTTCCCCGGCAGAGGAAGGCCGCCAATGCGCACGTTCAGTGGGAAAACCAGCGGTGTTCGCTGATTGTTTGCCCTGAACTCAGCGCGATCGTTGCACGCAACTGTTTTCCAGTTCGCGGCAGGCGCGCTGGATCATGTCTTCGGTAATCGGTATTTCCTTGCCCTGGGCGTCGATGATCGAACCGCCGACCGGTTGGTGCGGGTGGTAGCGGGGGACTTCGCGGCGTGGGGCGGTGTCGCGGATTTCTTGCAAACTCATGGCCAGTCTCCTCATCGAAAGCTGCTGCATGTTAGGCAGAGTTACATGAAGTCCCGGTGACAGGCTGGCGTCAGCGCTCCGTCGCTCCGGGCGAAACAATCACCTCCCTCGCAGCTTGCGTGCCAGGTGCTGGGGGCGATCGAAGTTGTTATTGAGTCGGCCCGACCTGGGCCAGAAAACCGCTGGTTGATCCGTTGGGGGGCAGTATGGACGCTTTTCGCTTGGGCCTGATCATCAATCCGCTGGCCGGTCTTGGTGGCACTGTCGCACTCAAGGGCAGCGATGGCGTCGCCGCGCAGGCCATCGCCCTGGGCGCCGCGCCGCGCGCGGCCGAGCGTACCCGGCTGGCACTGGAGCAACTGCTGCCGCTGCGCGAGCGCCTGGAGTTCGTCAGCTTTCCCGGCCCGATGGGCGGCGATCTGTTGCAGGCGATGGGCTTTCGCCATCGCCTGGTCGGTGAGCTGGATGGCGCCCAGAGCAGCGCCGAGGACACCCGGCGCGCCGTGCGTCTGCTCGACGATGCCGGGGTCGCGCTGATGCTCTTCGCCGGCGGTGACGGCACCGCGCGGGATATCGCCGCGGTGGCGCGGGAGGGGCAGCCGGTGCTCGGCATCCCGGCCGGGGTGAAGATTCATTCCGCGGTCTATGCCGTCAGCCCGCGGGCCGCCGGGGAACTCGCGCGGCGCCTGGTGGAAGGCGGCCTGGTGCGCCTGACCCAGGGCGAGGTGCGCGACCTCGATGAAGCGGCGCTGCGGGCGGGGCGGGTGGCGGCGCGCTGGTACGCCGAACTGACCGTGCCCGAGGAGGGGCACTTCATGCAGCACGTCAAACAGGCCGGCATGGAGACCGAGGAACTGGTCCTGGTCGACCTCGCCGCCTGGCTGGCGGAAAGCTGGGAGGAGGGTGTGCGTTATGTCTTCGGCCCCGGCTCGACGCTGCATGGCCTGGCCCGGGAGCTGGGCCTGGAGACCAGTTTGCTCGGCGTCGACGTGGTGGAAAACGGCCAGGTGATCGCCCGCGATGTCAGCGAACGGCAACTGTTCGAGCTGGTCGAGGGCCATCCGGCCTGGCTCTTGGTCACGCTGATCGGCGGCCAGGGCCATGTGCTCGGGCGGGGCAACCAGCAGATCAGCCCGCGCGTGGTGCGCGCCATCGGCCTCGATCATCTGCGCGTGGTGGCGACCAAGCGCAAGCTCGCCACCCTGGCGGGACGGCCGTTGCGGGTGGATAGCGGCGATCCGCAACTGGATGCGGATTTCCCGGATGTCCTGCGGGTCTGGGCGGGCTACCGGGAGGAGTTGCTCTATCCGCTGGCCGCGGCCATCTGAGCGCGTCGCCCCAGACCGCTCGTAGAAATGTCGGTGCCGGGCCTGGCGCTGCTCTAGACTGCTGCTCTTTGAGTCTTTCGAGGGGGCGCGGCATGTATCACGGCAGCTGTCTGTGCGGAGGCATAACCTTCGCGGTACGCGGCGCGCTGGCGCCGATCCAGGTCTGCCATTGCAGCCAGTGCCGCAAGGCCCAGGGCGGGCCTTTCGCCACCAATCTTCCGCTCGCGCGCGCGGATTTTCAGCTGCTCTCGGGGGGCGAACTGCTGCGTGCCTATTCCGCCTCGCCGGGCAAGCGCCGCTGGTTCTGCGCGCGGTGCGGGTCGCCGATCTACAGCGAACGCGACGCCTTGCCCGGGATCTTGCGGCTGCGCGTCGGCACGCTCGACGGCGACTTGCCGACCCGCGCGGCGGTCCATTTGCAGGTCGCCTCGGCGGCCAACTGGTGGCCGCTGGACGATGCGCTGCCGCGTTACCCCGGCAGCAAGCCCGATTGACCGGCGGCTTGGTCCTGGCGGGCGCGCTCGCTACACTCTGCGCGGCCGCGCCTGCCAGGCGTGGCTGATGGGTATCAAGGAGGATCGATGTCGGTAGTACCCCCCGCATTCCGCGTGCTGGTTCTTGGCGGTTACGGTAATTTCGGCAGCCTGATCGCGCGCCGGCTCAGCACCATCGAGGGCCTCCGCGTGCTGATCGCCGGCCGCGACCAGAAGCGCGCCAGCGCGCTGGCCGCCGAGGTCGGCGGTGAGCCGGTCTGCCTGGACATGAACCAGCCGACCCTGGCTGGGCGTCTGCTCGAACTGAAGGTCGATCTGCTGATCTCCACCGCCGGTCCTTTCCAGGGCCAGGATTACCGCGTGGCCCGCGCCGCGATTGCCGCCGGCGCGCACTATGTCGACCTGGCCGATGCGCGCGCCTTCGTCTGCGGCATCGGTGAATTGAATCGCGCCGCGCGCAGCGCCGGGGTACTGGTCTGCGCCGGCGCCAGTTCGGTCCCCGCGCTCAGCGCCGCGGTGGTCGACCAGTTGCTGCCGCGCTTCGCCCGCCTCGACAGCATCGTCCACGGCATCAGTTCCTCGGCGAAGATTCCCGGCCAGGCCACCCTGAATGCGGTGCTCGGCTATTGCGGCAAGCCGCTGCGCCAGTTGCGCGCCGGCCACTGGCAATCGGTCTACGGCTGGCAGGACCTGAGCACCCACGATTTCCCGCAACCGCTCGGGCGGCGCTGGCTGGCCCAGTGCGACGTGCCCGACCTGGAACTCTTCCCGCAGCGCTACCCGAGCGTGCGCGATGTGCGTTTCTCCGCCGGACTGGGGCTGCGCTTCACGCATTTCGGCACCTGGGCGCTGTCCTGGCTGGTGCGCATGGGGCTGCTGCGCAACGCCGGCCGCCTCAGTGCCGGCCTGCATCGCCTGGCCGTGGCGCTGGAGCCGTTCGGCGACGGCCGCAGCGGCATGTTCGTCCACCTGCAAGGCGAGGGCCGCGATGGCCAACCGCTGGCGTTGTGCTGGGACCTGCTGGCCAGCGACGACCATGGGCCGAACATTCCCTGCATGGCTGCCGTGGCGCTGGCCCGCAAGCTGGCCGCCGGCCGCCTGGCCGCGCGCGGCGCCAGCCCCTGCATCGGCCTGCTCAGCCTGGACGAATACCTGTTCGAGCTGGAGGGCCTGAGGGTCGTGCATGGCGCGCGCGAGGTCGAGTCGCTGCCGCTGTGACGCCGCCCCGCGCCTGCGCCTCGGTGCCGCAGGCGGGGCGCCCTGGCTTACTGATCCACGGCAAGAAAAACGCCCAGGGCGCGACCTAGACTGCCAGCCGCTCAATTCCCGCGACAGGAGTCAGCATGCAAGCGGATATCGCCATCATTGGTGCCGGACCGGCCGGACTGTGCCTGGCGCGCAGCCTTTCCGGCCAGGGGCTGTCGATCGTGCTCGTCGAGCGCCAGGCGCGCGCGGCCCTGGCCGACCCGGCCGAGGATGGCCGCGAGATCGCCCTGACCCATGCCTCGCGCGGCCAGTTGGAGAAACTCGGCCTGTGGGCGCGGATCGCCGCCGAGGACATCGCCCCCTTGCGCGACGCCCAGGTACTCAATGGCCCCTCGTTGTTCGCCTTACGCATCGAGGCCGGCATGGCCGGCGCCGGACAGCTCGGCTACCTGGTGCCGAACCAGGCGATTCGCCGCGCCGCCTATGCCGCGGTGGCCGATTGCGCCGACGTCAGCCTGATCGAGCAGCGCTCGCTGCAGGCCGTGCAACTGGGCCCGGAGCGCGTGCGCTTGAGCCTTTCGGGCGACGAGGTCATCCATGCGCGCCTGCTGGTGGCCGCCGACAGCCGCTTTTCCGAGACGCGCCGGCTGCTTGGCATAGGCGCGCGCATGGAAGACTTCGGCAAGACCATGCTGGTCTGCCGCATGGCCCACCAGCAGCCGCACCGGCAGGTGGCCTGGGAGTGGTTCGGCTACGGCCAGACCCTGGCCCTGTTGCCGCTCAATGGCGAGCAGTCGTCGGTGGTGCTGACCCTGCCGCCGCGCGAGATGGCGCCATTGCTGCAACTGGACGAGGAGGCGTTCGCCCGCGACATCGAGCGGCGCTTCGAGCGGCGCCTGGGCAGCATGCGTCTGCTCGGCGCGCGGCATGCCTATCCGCTGGTGGGGGTCTTTGCCGACCGCTTCGCCGGGCCGCGCAGCGCCTTGATCGGCGACGCCGCGGTGGGCATGCACCCGGTCACCGCCCACGGCTTCAACTTCGGCTTGCAGAGCCAGCGCCGCCTGGCCGCGGAAATCCTCGCGGCGCAGCGGCGCGGCGAGGACATCGGTGGCGCCGCCGTGCTGCGCCGCTACGCGCTCGCGCAGCGCCTGGCGAGCTGGCCGCTGTATCAGGCCACCAGCCTGATCGCCGGCCTGTACAACGACGCCCGCCCGCCGGCGCGGCTGCTGCGCAACGCCGGCCTGCGCCTGGCCCAGAGCCTGCCGCCCTTGCGCCAGGCGATTGCCCGGCATCTGACACAGAACGCCTGAACCCGGCGCGGCGCCATGGGGGTGGCGCCGCCGCCTTCATAGCGGGACATTCCCGGGAGGAACCCCATGGCCTTCACATCCGCAGACATCTGTGCCGCCGCCGAGCGCCTGAAGGGCTTCGTCGGATTCAACCGCAAGGCGGGCAAATACCTGGTGCGCTTCAGCGAGGACTCATTCGGCCTGGACGTGGTGGAGGACAGCATCAGCCCCGCCTGCGAGTTCGTCTGGGCGGCGAAGAGCGATGCCTTCATGAGCCTCAGCCGCGAATGCCTGCAGATTCTGGTGGCGCAGAACATCAACGATCGCCTCGGGCTGGGCGAGGAACTGCTGACCTACCTGCGCCGCACCGACCTGCCGGAGATTCGCGCCGAGCGCCGCCTGAAACCTTGAGGGCGCGCGCCGGGATCTTGTCGGGGGTTCTTGTAGGAAGGCGTGTCATAAAACTGACGGGGAGGATGATTCCGGCGCTTCATCGTCAGTCGAATGCCGATTCTTTGCCGGCTGATCCGTTAAGATGGCGCCACGTTTTCCACCGCAGAGCCTCGCACCGGAGCTGCCATTTTGCCTTTCACCCGTCCGGCATTCCGCCGTCTGGCCTACCTTGGGCGTGCCTTGCTGCTGTGCCTCGGCGTGGCGGCCTTGCCCCTGCACGCCGCCGACGACGCGTCCGTGGCGCGGCGTCTCGACGCGGTCAGCCAGGTGGTGCTGGGCATCCTCAGTTATGCGCGCTGGCCGCGCGAGCAGAATCCGCTGAACCTTTGCCTGGTCGGGCCTACCGAGTACGCCGATGGCTTGCTGCGCCTCGAACAGCCGCCGGGCGACGGCCAGCGCATCCAGGTGCAGCGCCGCGCGGCCGATGACGCCGGCCTGGGCGAGCAATGCCAGGCCGTCTACCTCGGGGTGCTGAGCGACAGCGAACGCCAGCGGGTGTTCGCCGGGTTGTCCGGACACGCGGTGCTGTCGATCGACGAGCAGGACCGCCAGTGCAGCGTCGGCAGCATGTTCTGCCTGGATATTCGCGCGGATCAGGTGTCCTTCGCGGTCAACCTGGATTCGGTGGCGCGCAGCGGTGTCCGCGTGCATCCGCGCGTGCTCGACCTGGCGCGGCGCCGGGGTGGCGCATGAATATGCCGCCGCTGAACCGTCGCGGACGCTCCTCGCGTCCTTCGCTGGGCCGTCTGTTGTACCGTGCGCACCTGGTCATGGCCCTGGCGGCGGTGTGCATGGCCGGCCTCGCGGTGACCGTGATCGGCCTCTGGAGCCTGCGCGCCTACGCCGACTACAACCTGCAACTGATCGGCCGCTCCATGGCCTACACCGTGGAAGCGGCGGTGGTGTTCAACGACCGCGCCGCCGTCGAAGAGGCGCTGAACCTGATCTGCAGCAGCGAAGAGGTCTCCCGCTGCGCGGTCTACGATCGCTACGGCCAGCTCCTCGCGGACTGGCAGCGTGCCCACGACCTCAGCTCGTTCGGCCACTGGATCGGCAGTTGGCTGTTCAACCAGGAGAGCGTGCAGCCGATCGTCCGCGACGGCCTCGGCATCGGTGAGATCCACCTGCGCGGCAGCGGCGGGCGCCTGCTGGCGTTCCTCTTCACCGGTCTCGGCGGCATGCTCGCCGGACTCTTGCTGACCGCGCTGGGTGCGCTCTATCTGTCGCGGCGCATGGTCGGCCGCATCATCACCCCGCTGGAGCGCCTGGCGCAGGTCGCCCGCGCGGTGCGCCGCGAGCGCCAGTTCGCCCGGCGCGTGGCGCCGGCGCGGATCGCCGAACTGGATGAGCTGGGCAGTGACTTCAACGCCCTGCTCGACGAACTGGAAGCCTGGCAGAGCCACCTGGAGCGCGAGAACGCCTCCCTGGCCCACCAGGCCAGCCATGACAGCCTGACCCATCTGCCCAATCGCGCGTTCTTCGAGGGCCGCCTGAGCCGGACGCTGCGCGAGCTGGCGAACACCGGCGAGCGCGCCGCGGTGCTGTTCATCGACTCCGACCGCTTCAAGGAAATCAACGACGGACTCGGCCACGCCGCGGGCGATGCCGTCCTCGTCGACGTGGCCATGCGCATTCGCGGCCAGTTGCGCGAGGGCGACCTGGTGGCGCGGCTGGGCGGCGACGAATTCGCCGTGCTGCTGACGCCGATCCAGGACAGCGACGCCGCGCTGCGCATCGCCGACGACATCATCGCCAGCATGGCGGTGCCCATTCCGTTGCCGGACGGTGCTAGCGTCAGTACCTCGCTCACCGTCGGCATCGCCCTCTATCCGGAGCATGGGCGCAGCCCCGCGGCGCTGCTGCACAGCGCCGATACCGCCATGTACCGCGCCAAGCGCAGCGCCCGAGGCACTCGCTGCCTGGCCAGCCCCCTGGATATGCCAACTACCGAGGACTCGCAGGAGATTTACCGTGATACCGATGCGCTCGAACCCGCTATGGATGCTCGTGGGCCTTATGTTCAGTCTGTTGTTGGCCGGCTGCCAGACAGCGGCGCCGCAGAAAGGGCTCAGCGCGGCGCAGATCCAGGTGCTTAAGCAGAACGGCTTCCACCTCAACGACGAAGGCTGGGAGCTGGGCCTGTCCGGCAAGGTGCTGTTCGGCAACAACGCCGACAGCATCAACGCCGGCAGCCGCGGCGATATCGAGCGGATCGGCCGCGAACTGCTGGCCAGCGGCATCGACAAGCTGCGCCTGGAAGGCCATACCGACTCCTATGGCGATGCCGACTACAACCGCCAGCTGTCGTTGCGCCGCGCGCAGGCCGTGGCCCAGGTGCTGCGCGGCGTCGGCCTGCGCGAGGAGAACCTGCAGGTGATCGGCCGTGGCATGGAGCAGCCGGTGGCGGACAACAAGACCGCGGCGGGGCGGCAGGAAAACCGCCGGGTGTCGATCATCGTGCCCGCGCCATGAATGCCTCCGCTCAGATCCCCTTGTCGCCGCTGGCGGCCTATCGCCAGGCGCTGACCCAGCGCGGGTTCGCCGAGGACCCGGCGCAGGCCCATGCCGCGCGGCTGCTGGAAGACTGCCAGGTGGCCCTGCACCAGGGCCTGCGGCCATCCGGGGTTTACCTCTGGGGGCCGGTCGGGCGCGGCAAGACCTGGCTGATGGACCGCTTCTACGAAAGCCTGCGGGTGCCCGCGCGGCGTCAGCATTTCCACCACTTCATGCAATGGGTGCACCGCCGGCTGTTCCAGCTCAGCGGTACTCCCGAGCCGCTGCACGCCCTGGCCAGTGAGCTGGCGCTGGAGCTGCGGGTGCTCTGCTTCGACGAACTCTTCGTCAGCGACATCGGTGACGCCATGCTGCTGGGCGGCCTGCTGCGCGCCATGTTCGAGCGCGGCGTGGTCATGGTCGCCACCTCCAACCAGCCGCCGCAGCAGCTGTATGCCGAGGGCTTCAACCGCGAGCGCTTCGTTCCGGCGATCGCCGCCCTGGAGCGGCACATGCAGGTGGTGGCGGTGGACGGCGGGCGTGACCATCGCCTGCATCCCGGCGCGCCGGCGCAACGCTATTGGCTGAGCCGCGAGGGCGTGCCCAGTGCCCTGGCGTATGTCTACGCCGCGCTGGGCGGCGGCGCGGGCAGCACGCAGCCGCTGGATTTGGGCGGGCGCTGCATCCAGGTGCTGCGGCGCAATGAGCGGGTGCTCTGGTGCCGTTATGCCGATCTCTGCGAACAGCCCTTGGCGGCGCCCGATTTCATCGCGCTCTGCGACCGCTATCGGGCGATCCTGCTGGCGGATGTCCCGGCGCTCGGCGGCGAGCGCCGCGAAGCGCGCATTGCCCGTGGCACCGAGGATGGCGTGGAGCGCGTGGTGGCCGGCGATCGCCAGTTGCCGGCGCTGTCGGCCAAGGACGATGGCGTGCGGCGCTTCATCGCCCTGGTCGACGAATGCTACGACCGTGGCGTGCCGCTGTACCTGGAGGCGGCCGTGGCGCTGGATGAACTCTATAGTCACGGCGGCCTGGAGTTTCCCTTCCGCCGCACCCTCAGCCGCCTGCGCGAGATGCAGTTGCAGCGCTTCGCCGGCTGAGCGGCCGGCGCTCAGAGGCGGAAGCGCTGGACCAGGCCGCTGAGGTCCACGGCCAGGCGTGACAGTTCCTGGCTGGCGCTGCTGGTCTGTTGCGAGCCGGCGGCGCTCTGGTTGGACAGGTCGCGGATGTTCGCCAGGTTGCGCTCGATGTCGCGGGCGACCTCGGCCTGATGGTCCACCGATTCGGCGATCATGCGGTTGCGCTCGTCGATGCTGCGCGCGGCGTCGATGATCAGCGCCAACGCACGGTCGGCGGCGCCGGCCTGGTCCTGGGTGTGGTCGGCCTGTTCGGCGCTCTGCCGCAGGGCTTCCACGGTCCGCCCGGTGCCGCTCTGGATGGCGCCGATCAATTGCTCGATCTCACGGGTCGAATCGCCGGTGCGCTTGGCCAGCGCGCGGACTTCGTCGGCCACCACCGAGAAACCGCGACCGGCTTCGCCGGCGCGCGCCGCTTCGATGGCGGCGTTGAGCGCCAGCAGGTTGGTCTGTTCGGCGACGCTGCGGATCACATCGAGCACCTTGCTGATATGCAGGGTCTGCTCGGCCAGGCCCTGGGCCTGTTCCGCGGCGTGGCGCACGCCGGCGCCGAGGTCCTGGATCGAATTGAGGGTGTTGGCCAACTGTTGCTGGCCGCCGCGCGCGCTGTCGTTGGACTGGCGCGCCACGTCGGCGGTGGACTGGGCGTGCGCGGCGACGCTGCCGACCGCCTCGCTCATGCGGCTCATGGCGCGGCTGACGTTGTCGATTTCGTCGTGCTGCTGGTGCAGGCCGCGGGTGCCTTCCTCCATCACCGCGCTCATCTCTTCGCTGGCGGTGGCCAGTTGCTCGGCGGCGTCGCCGATCTGGCGGATGGTGCCGTGCAGGTTGCCGCGCATGGCGCCGAGGCGGTCGAGCAGGCGCGCCGCTTCGTCGCGGCCGTGGGCGACGATGACCTGGCTGAGGTCGCCATCGGCGATGCGCTCGGCCACCTGCAGCGCTTCGGCCAGCGGCCGCACCAGGCTGCGGGTCAGCCGCCAGGCCAGCAGCAGGCTGAGCAGCAGGGCGCTGGCGAGGGCCACCCAGACGATGCGCTGCGCCAGCTTGTAGGCGCTGGCGGCATTGGCGATGGCGTCGGCGGCGGCCTGCTTGTTGAATTCGCGCAGCAGTTGCACCTGGGTGTCGATGGCTTCGCCCTGCTGGTCGAGGTTGGCGTTGAGCAGGCTGCGCGCCTCGTCGAACTTCTGCTGTTCGAGCAGTTGCTGCTCTTCGCGGATGGTCTGGATGAACTGCTCGAAGGCCTGCTGCAACGCCTCGATGGCGCCGCGTTCGGTGTCGTCGCTGATCAGCGGCGCGTAGTCGCGGAATTCCTGGGCGATGTCGATGGCCAACTGCTCGATGATCACCTTGTTGCCGCTGCGCACCATGGGATCGGGGTTGCTCACCTGTTGCAGGGCGCGCACGCGCAACTGGCTGAGGTTGAGGGCAATGCTGTCGGCCAGGGCGATGCTCGGCAACTGGTCGCTGTCGATGGTCTCGCCCTGGGCGCGGATGGCCGCCATCTGGTACAGGCAGTAGGCGCCGACGCCACCGAGCAGCAGGGCACAGAGCATGAAACAGAGCAGGGTGCGCTGGCCGATGCGCAAGCGGCGCAAGGGTTGCCATTGGGCAAATCGGGCGAGGGAGGCTTTGGACATTCTCATCACGCTGGACCACTGCTGCTGTGACGCTCTGCCGAGCGAAAAAAAGGCGAGCACAGCTTATGAAAGAGATGTGACAGTCTTGTGTACTGGCCAAGTGCCGGTGCGCGAATTTCGATCTAACTCACGGATGGCTAAGGCTTTTCGCTTTGCGCGGCGGTGCAGGGCTCAGGCTGCGGGGTGGCGCGGCGGGCTGTCGCTGACGATGAAACGAGCCAGCTCGGCGTCCACTTCGCCGTCGCGCAACCAGCGCAGGGCGATGGGCCAGAGACTGCTCTCGAAGCGGCTGTGGAAGAAGGCGAAGTGGCCGATCCGGGCGCAGCCCAGGGCCTGCGGCGACAGGCGCAGATGGCAGCGCTGGCTGTTGCTGTAGTAGGCCAGCAGACGCTGGATGGCATCGCGGGTGCCGAATTCGTCGTCGCTCACGCTCAGCGCCAGGGTGTCCGCGCGCAGGTTGGCGAAGCCCTGCACCAGGGCCGCCCGCTCGGCGCGCGGCATGGCTTGCGGGCCGCGCCGGTAGGCGTCTTCGAAGCGCGCGCCGGGGTGGGTCCAGTCACGCACCACGCCGCGCGGCGTGTCTTCCATCCAGCCCAGGCGCTTGCCCGGGAAGTAACCGAGCAGGCTGCTCAGCGCGGGCATCAGCGCGTGCCATTTGAGCAGCATCGACAGCCGCCGATGGCTGGCGTAGTCGCGCCAGTAGGCGTATTGCGCGCCCATGCTGAAGACGCGGGTGAGCAGGTGGTTGGACGGCGCCAGGCCGATGAGGAAGCCGCCGACGCTGTGCGCCACCACCTGCAGCGGTTGGCCGGGGCAGTGCGTCGCGGCCCAGCGCAGCACGGCGTCGAAGTCCAGGCGGCCCCAGTCCAGCCAACTGGCCTCGAAGCCGCGCAGCGAGGCCGGGCGCGAGTGACCGATACCACGGTAGTCGTAGCTGATGACGTCGAAGCCCTGGGCGTGCAGGTAAGCGGCGAAGCGCGCGTAGTAATCGCTGCGCACCGAGGTCGCCGGGTTGATGATCACCAGCGGGCGGCCTGCCTCGGCGGCGCCGGGATGGCGCCAGAGGCGGCCCTTGAGCGGGTAGGCGTCTGCCGCGCTGATGTGAATCGGCGTGTCGTTCATGCAGCCCTCGCGCATTGTCCCGGCCATGCGGCGAACTCTAGCGCCTCGGCGGGCGCGGCGGCCAGCAGGGCGCGCGGCACAGGCCGAGGCGTGCGCTCAGCGCAGCAGGCCGAGGCTCTTGGCGCGCGCCACCGCCTGGGTGCGGCGCTCCACTTCGAGCTTGATATTGATGCGCCGGGCGTGGGTCTTCACCGTGTGCAGGGAGATCGCCAGGCGTTCGGCGATCTGCTGGTTGGAGCAGCCCTGGGCGATCAGGTCGAGCACTTCCAGTTCGCGCAGGCTGAGCACTTCCACGGGCGGCGTGTCGCTGCCGCTCCGCGGCGGCTCAGCCGGCGCTGGCGCCGGTGGTCCGGGGAGGAAGCGCTGAATCCACGGCGAGCCGCGCCGGGCCATGGCCAGCAACGGCTGGCGCAGGGCCAGGTGGCGGCAGTCGTCGATGGCGTCGCGCAAGGGCGTCTCGGCCAGGCTCTGCTGGCCTTGCAGGTACAGCGCCTCGGCCAGTTCCAACTGGCATTCGCAGGCGAGCCCGCGCAGGCCCAGGTAATGGCAATCCTCCAGCAGGCCCTGCAATTCGTAGCCCGCCTTGGCGCTGTCGCCCAGCGCCAGGTGGGCGCGCGCCAGCAGCAGGCGGGCGCGGGGCAGCAGGTCATAGAAGCCGGTCGGCGCCAGCAGCACGTTGTCCTGCAGGCGGAGCAGCACCGCGTGGATGTCGTCGCGGGCTTTCTGCGCTTCGTCCTCGGCCAGCCACAGCTCGCCACGCGCCAGTTGCAGCACGTCGCGGTAGCGGATCTCGGTGGTCTGCAACTGTTGCATGCGCCGTTCGGCGTTGAGCAGCAGGCGGTGCGCGCATTCCGTTTCACCACGGTCGAGAGCGCAGGCGATCAAGGCCTGGTAGCCGAACAGCAGGTAGGCATCCTGGCAGTCCTCGGCTTCGTCCAGGCCCTGGCGCAGGCAGTCCATGGCCGCGGCGGCGTCGCCGCGCGCGGCCAGCAGGGTGCCGCGCAGCAGGCGCAGGCGCGCGGTCATCGGCCCGCGCTGGCCGGCGTTGTCCAGGTCGCTGAGCATCTGCTCGGCGTAGTCCAGGGCGTGGCCGTGGTTGCCGCACAGCGCCAGCAGGTGGATGTGCTCGACGCTGAGCAAGGCCTCGAAGCGCAGGTTGTGCTGCTGCCGCGCCAGGCGCAGGCCGTTCTGGCAGTGCTGGCGGGCGCCGCTGAGGTCGCCCTCGGCCATGGCCTGCTGGGCCAGGGCCTGGTGACAGAGGATGTGCTGCGCCCAGGCCGATTCGTCGAGGTCTTCCAGGGCGTCCAGGCAGTGCCGGTGCGCGCTGGCCAGGCCGAACTGGCGCTGCAGCACGCCGAGGGTGGCCTGGTACTGCGCCAGGTAGCGCCGCTGGCGCTGGGCGTCGGCCGCCGGGAGGAAGCGCGCCAGGTCTTGCAGGCAATCCTGCGCTTCGTCCAGGCGCGCACAGATGATCAGGGCCCAGGTGTGCAGCAGGACCAGGTGCGGCTTGGTCCGCAGGATGCCGGGCGGCAGACGCTCGCGCCATTGCAGCAGGTGCGCGGCGCTTTGCTCGATCATCATCTGGTCCTGGCTGTAGCCGCGCAGCAGGCTCACCGCCAACTCCGCGTGACCGGCGGCGAGTGCCTGCTGCACCGCCTCGTGGATCTTGCCGTGGGCGGCGAACCATTGGCTGGCTTCGAGGAAGCTGTGCAGCGGCGCCGGCGTGTCCGGCATGCCGCACAGCAGGCGGGCCAGGGCCGGCCAGGGCTGATACCAGCCGCCATCGCCCGCCAGGCGGCGCAGCAGTTGCCTCTGGCACAGTTGCTCGAAGGCCGTCGCGCCGACGCTGCGCAGGTGCCGGCAGAGTTCGGTGTTGCAGCGCGGCAGGTGGGCGAGGATGCCCAGCGCCTGGCGCAGCGGCGCTGGCAGCGGGGCGAGGATTTCCCGACGCAGGTAGTCCTGCAACACCGGCGCGGCGCTTTCCAGCGCCGGCGGGCTGCCCGCGCGCAGCGCCAGGCTGAGCATCGCCGGCCAGCCGCCGCTGTCCTCCAGCAGGGCCGCGAGGCTGTCGGCGGCGTGCGGCGTTTGCTGTTGTTGCAGCAGACGCGCGACTTCCTCGGCATCCAGCGCCAGGTCCGCGGCGTCGATTTCCAGCAGATCGCCCTGCAACAGCAGGCGCGGCAGGTTCCAGTCCGGGCGCCGGCGGCTGGCGATCCACCAGCGCAGTCCGGGGATGTCGCGCTCCAGCAGGTCACCGAGGCAACGGTCCAGGGCCGGGGCGTCTTGCCGGGGATAGTCGTCGAGCACGATCCACAGCGGCTGGCCATGGCTCCTCAGCAAGCCCTCCAGTGCCTCGTCCGTGCCCCCCGCGCGCGGCTCGCGCCCGAGGGCGCTGGCCAGGCGGCCGAGCAGCTCGTCCGGCGTCAGCGTCTGCCCGCGCAGGTCGAGCCAGACCACCTGCACCCCCGGTCTGGCCTGGTGCGCGCATTCGTTGAGCAGCAGGCTCTTGCCGAAACCGGCCGGCGCCAGCAGCAGGTTGAGCCGCTGCTGCCCGGTCAGCAGCCGCTGCAACAGACGCGGCCGCGCAATGTGCCGCGCGGGCAGCGCCGGCAACCGGCTGGCGAGCGGCCGGGGTGTGCCGCTGCGGCTGGACCGCGGGATATCGTCGTACTGGCTCATGGGCGAAAGCTCCGGCCGCTGCCCTCGGGCGGCGGCGCAGGTTGATCGTGGGGACGCTTCAGTTGGGCGTCCCGGAAAGACCGTCGATGGCTTGCCGGGCGGCGTCCAGGGCTTGTTCGAGGATGCGCGCCTTCCAGGCGTCGGTATCGACATAGAAGGCATCGCGCAGGCGTCGCTTGATGGCGCGGCGGGTGTCGTCGTCGGCGCCGGGGTGGCGGTACAGCCACTGGTCGGCGCGCAACGCCATCAGCACTTCCTCGCCGGGCACGGTGCCGTACTCCAGGGCGATTCCGGTGTATTCGGCCTGCGGGCACTCGTCATAGGCGAGGTGCCACATCATGCCGGCGAGCAGCGGTGACACCGCGCCGCCGTCGTACAGCGAGGTGACCTCTGGCCCCCACCAGGCGCGGGCGCGCTCCAGGCCGGCGCGGTCGTCGGCGCGCGCGTGGCAGATGCGCTCGCCGTGTCCGCAGGGGCCCAGCGCGGTGTGCAGGTCGATCCAGCCCAGGCGCGTGCAGCGCCGCGCCTCTTCACGCAGCACGGTGCGCAGGGTGCGGTTGCTCCAGGTGGCGCTGTGGCCGCCGAAGAAGAGCCCGTCCGGGTGGCTGTACTGGCCGCTGGAAACGGCCTGCTGCATGGCCGCCGGGCCGTGCTCGGCGAGGTAGGCGTAGAGCCGCGCGTCGGCCTCCGGTGCGGGCCAGGTAGCCGGCACCAGGTCGTCGGCGAGGGCCTGGTAGCCGGGGTTGAGCGGCAGCGTCGAGGGATAGCTGAAGTCCTGGAAATTGCGGTTCAGGTCGACGTTCTCGTGGGTCCAGCGGCGCCACCAGGAGAAGCCCCAGGGATTCAGGGCATGCAGGTAGAGCACCGCCACGCCGGCCTCGCGGGCGCGGCGCTGGAAGTCGGCATCGGCGAGCAGGGCGTTCTGCACGCCCGAGCCGCAGAAGCCCTCGACGCCGTGGCAGGCGCTGCTGACGATCAGCAGCGCCTTGGCGTCGGCGCTGCCCTGGCGCGCCACGTCGAGGGCCAGCGGTTCGCCGTCGCGCCCGGCCAGCGGGTGAGCGTGGTTGTGCACGGCCAGGCCGGCGCGGCGGGCGGCGTCGAGGAACAGGGTGCGCGCCTGCTGGTAGCTCTGCGCGAAATAGTCAGCGGGGTTCATGCTCGTTCGCTCCGTGCCGCGACGATCGTCATCCAGGCCGAGTACCGGGGGTGGGAGGGCAACGGATGGCCCGGACTCGGCAGTTTGTTCGCATGCATGCGCTGTTTCCTTTTTCGAACAGTGGTTCATTCGGCGTACCCAGGGTTGCGTCGATCCAGGCGGCGCAGCAGGCCGGGCCAATTGAGCGCGCCGAGGCCGTTGCCGAGGGTGGATTGGTCGATCTGTCGGCGCATGCCGTCGACGATGGCTTGCGGCACCCGCACCAGCTTGCCGCCGCCGGCCTGGGCGCGGACCTGCACCATGCAGGCGCTTTCGAACACGTACATGGCGACGAAGGCGTCGGCGACGCAACGGCCCACCGTGAGCAGGCCGTGGTTGCGCAGCATCAGGTAGGTGTTGCTATCGAGGTCGCGGACCAGCCGCGGTTTTTCCGCCTCGTTCAGCGCCACGCCCTCGTAGTCGTGGTAGCCGAGCGAGGCGAGCACCGCCGCGGATTGCTGTGAGATCGGCAGCAGGCCTTCCTCCTGGGCGGACACCGCGGTGCCGTTGATGGTGTGCGTGTGCATCACGCAGACGGCGTCTTCGCGGTTGGCGTGTACCGCGCTGTGGATGGTGAAGCCGGCCGGATTGACCGGGTAGGGCGAGTCGCCGACTTTGTTGCCGGCGAGATCGATCTTCACCAGCGACGAGGCGGTGACTTCCTCGAACAGCATGCCGTAGGGGTTGATCAGGAAGTGCTGCTCCGGCCCCGGCAGACGCACCGAGATATGCGTGGCGGTGAGGTCGTCCCAGCCGAACAGCGCGGTGAGCCGGTAGGCGGCGGCGAGGTCGGTGCGCAGTTGCCACTCGCTGGCGCTGACGCGATCTTTCAGACTTGGCGGAATGCTCATCGGTGACGCTCCTTCTCAGCTTCAGGACAGTGGGCGGATGGCGCTGTCGCGCATGCCCAGGCGGATACCGATGCCGGCCACGAGGAACAGCGCGGCGAGCAGGAACACCGCCGACTGCAGGCTGCCGGTGTGGGTCTTGATGGCGCCGACCACGGCCGGGCTGACGCCGGAGATGCAGGCCAGCGAGTTGATGTAGGCGATGCCCGCCGGCGCCTCGACCCGCGGCAGGTAGCGGGTGACCATGGCCCAGAACACCGGCCCGGCGGACACCAGCGCGGAGCCGCCCAGGGTGATCGCGACCAGGGTCCAGAACAGGCTGGCCTGCAGGCTGAAGGCCAGGGCCAGGAAGCCCAGCGCGGCGACCCACATGGCCACGCAGTAATACTGCCGCTGCTGGTTGCGGCGGTCGGCGCGGCGGCCGTAGAGGATCATGGCGACGATGGCGAAGAGGTTCGGGATCACCGCGTAGAGGCCGACCTGTTGCAGGTCTTCGATCCCCAGTTCGCGGATCACCGTGGGCGTCCAGAACGCCAGGAAGTAGCCGGCGCAGCCGCTGACGAAAGCGACGAAGGCCAGCAGGTAGACGCGCGGGTCGCGCAGCAGGTACTTGAAGCCGTGGCCGCCGGCCGCGGCGCTGACCTCGCTGTCGCGCAGGTCCTGGCGCAGGCGATCCTGTTCCACGCCCGACAGCCAGCGCGCCTGCCGTGGCCCGTCGGGCAGGAGGAAGTACACCAGCACGCCGAGCAGCGCGGTGGGCAGGCCTTCGATGAGGAACATCCATTGCCAGCCATCCCAGCCGTGCAGGCCATGCATGTTCTTCAGAATCCAGCCGGACAGCGGGCTGGTGATGAAGGCCGAGGCGACCTGGGCGGTCATGAACAGGGCGAAGACCCTGGCCCGGCGCTGCGGCGGGAACCAGAAGGTGAGGTACAGCGCCACGCCGGGGAAGAAGCCGGCCTCGAACACCCCCAGCAGGAAGCGCACCAGATAGAACTGGGTAGGCGTGGTGACCAGCAGTGTGGCGGCCGAGGCCAGGCCCCAGAGGACCATGATGCGGAGGATGGTCAGGCGCGCGCCGAGGCGCTTGAGCAACAGGTTGCTGGGCACCTCGAAGAGCAGGTAGCCGATGAAGAACATGGTCGCGCCGAGGCCGTAGACGGCGTCGGAGAAGCCCAGCGCGCTCTTCATCTGCAACTGGGCGAAGCCGATGTTGGCGCGGTCGACGAAATTCAGCAGGTAGCAGGCGAACAGCAGCGGGATCAGCCGGCGGGTGATCTTGCCGTAGAGGGCATCGAGTTCGCCGGGGGCGGCTTGCCCGAGTTCGCTCGGTCGGGAGGGGGCGGTGGTCAGGGTGGACATGCAAGGCTCCGGGTACGGACGAGGTTGGCGCGGCGGCGGCGGGGCTGGCCCGCCGCCGCTCGGCGATCCCTTCAGGTGTGTTTGAGTGGCGCCAGCGGCAGGACCTTGGCGGCGGCTGCCTTGCGCTTGGGCGCGGCCTTGGGCCGGGCACGTGCCTTGCGCGCCTCGGCCGGCGAGGCCGCAGCGCTCTGTCGGGGCGCGGCGCGGGCCAGTTCGAGCAACTGGCGGTGTTCGGCGAGCAGGTGGTCGCCGAGTTCGTTGAGGTCCGGCAGGGCGCGCCGGCAGGCGACCAGGCCATAGTCCAGGCGGCCGTTGTAGCTGGTCACGGTGATGTTCAGCGCCAGGCCATGGGTGGCGATGGACACGGGGTAGTAACTGAGAACCTTGGCGCCGGCGAAATACAGTTGCGTGTCGATGCCGGCGACGTTGGAGATCACCAGGTTGGCCAGCGGCGGCAGCCAGTTGGCCAGGCGCGAGCGGCCGTAGGTGGAGGCCAGGCCGGAAATCAGCCAGGGCGCGGCGAAGATCGGGAAATCCATGGGGATCGCCGAGCGGAAGTTGTCCAGGGTCGCCTTGCGCCGGCTGGCCGAGGCGTTGATGTGGCGCAGGCGCCGCAGCGGATCGGCCTCGTTGGTGGCCAGATCGACGATCAGCATGCTGACCTGGTTGTTCGAGGTGTCGTCGCCGGCGGCGCGCAGGCTGACCGGCGCGGCCGCGCTCAGGGCCCGCGGCGGCAGCTCGCCAGTGGCTTTCAGGCAGCGGCGCAGGGCGCCGGAAACGGTGGCCATGACCACGTCGTTGAAGGACACCTGGAGCTGCCGGGCGATCTCCTTGACCTCGGCCAGCGCCACCGTGCGGCCGGCGAAGCTGCGCTGGTTGGTGATCGCAACGTTGAGCGGCGTGCGCGGTGCGAGCCACTGGCCGAGGGAGGGGATACGCCAGTGGCGGTGGCCGCTGGCATCCCTGCCGGGCAGCAGGCTCTTGCCGGCGCGCAGCATGTCCGGAAGCATCTTCAGCAGCTTGACGTATTGCTGCGCGGCGTTGCTCAGCGCCGCGCCGACCAGCTCGGCGACGCCCAACTGGTACTGGTTGCGCCGCAGCTTGGGTTGCGCCGGCGGAATCTGCCGGCCGCTGGCCGCGAGGTCGAAGATCGCCCGGCCCAGTTCGATGCCGGCCTGGCCATCCATGCCGGCGTGGTGCAGCTTGGTGTAGAGGGCCACTTCGCCGCTCTTCAGGCCGTCGATGATGGTCAGTTCCCACAGTGGCCGGCTGCGGTCGAGCAGGCTCGAATGGCTGCGCGCCACCGCCTCCTGCAGTTGCCGGTTGCTGCCGGGGGCGGGCAGGGTGATGTGGCGGATGTGGTGGTCGAGGTCGATGTTCTCGTCATCCACCCAGACCGGATCGGAAAGATCGAAGGGCATGAACGCCAGCTTGCGCGTGAACACCGCGGCCAGGTGCATGCGCTGGGCGATGAACGTCTTGACCTCCTCGTAGAAGTTGCCGGCGTGGCCGGCCGGAAGCTCCAGCACATTGAGCGAGCCGACATGCATGGGCATCTCGGCTGACTCCAGGTGAAGGAACATGGCATCCATCCCGCTTAAATGATTCATCGCATCTCCAACCTTTTTTTCTTGTCGTGGCAGGGAAACACTGGGCAGGGGCCGCGCCGTCGGCGGCCTCCTCAGCGCCGTGGCGCGCGGAACGGGAAGAACGCACGTTGCGCTCCGCGCGGGCGGAAGTGCCGCCAGCGGCCCTCGGCTTGCGCCAGGCGGTCGCCGATGGCGTACCAGACCAGCGGGTGTACCCCCAGACCCAGGTGGCTGGCGCAATTGATCTCGATGTTGTCGGTGCGGCGGCCCTGGCGTTCGACACTGCCGCCCCAGCCGACCACGCCGTCGCTGCGGCTGTAGATCGAGGTGGTCGGTACCGGTGGGGCGACCTCGCCGCGCACCTCGTCGCCGTGCTCGACCTTGCGCACCAGGCGATACAGGTGCCAGGCGTTGGTGCTGGTTTCCGGCGCGCCGTACAGCGGGCTGCCGAGGGTGATCACCTGGCGCACCAGTGTCGGCCGCAGGCGCGCCAGTTCGCGGGCGAAGATGCCGCCCAGGCTCCAGCCGATCAGGCTGACCTTGCCGCCGCTGCTGGCGTGCAGCGCCTCCAGGCGCTCGATCAGTTGGCTGACCACGCCACCGCCCGGCCCCCGGTTGATGCCCTGGCCCCAGCCCTGGACGCGGTAGCCGCGGTTGCGCAGGAAGCGTCGCAGCGGCGCGGTGGAGTGGTCGCCGGCCATCAGCCCGGGCAGGACCATCACGCCATGGCCGTCGCCCTTGGGCACGCGCCAGAGCAGCCAGGGCAGGGCCGCCGGCAGCGTCGCCCATTCCAGCAGGGCGCGGCTTTCCAGGGCCAGCAGCAGGCGCGAGGGGCGGTACTCCACCGGCCGCCGACGCAGCGGCGCCGCCAATGAGGCGAACAGGGAGGCTTTCATGGCATGGGGCTCTCGTGTTGAGTCCGGCGCGTGGCTCAGGCGGACGCGCTCGCTGGCGCGGATGGGGTCGCGGCGATTTCGTCGAGCAGCAGTTTCTTCGACAGCTTGCCCACCGCGGTCTTGGGCAGTTCCGCGCGGAACTCCAGGGCTTGCACCATCTCGTGCTTGCCCACGCGGTCGGCGAGGAACTCCTTGAGTTGCTCGAGGCCGAACGGCGGCTGGTCGCGGCGCAACTTGATGTAGGCCTTCGGCGACTGGCCGCGGTAAGCGTCGGGGATGCCGACGACCATGACTTCCTCCACCGCCGGGTGGGCGTAGATGGCTTCCTCGATGACCCGTGGATAGACGTTGAAACCGCCGCACAGGAGCATGTCCTTGGTGCGGTCGACGATGTACAGGTAACCGTCCGCGTCCAGGCGGCCGACATCGCCGGTGCGGAAGAAGCCGTCGGCGGTGAAGCTGTCGAGGCTGGCCTCGGGCTGCTTCCAGTAGCCGAGGGTGACGTTCGGGCCGGCGACGGCGATTTCCCCGCTGCAGCCGTCGGCGGCGTCGCGCTCGGGATCGTCGAGGTCGAGCAGGCGCAGCCGCAAGCCCGGCTGGGGAATGCCGCAGGAGCCGGGTTTGCGAAGCCCGTCGGTGGGGGTGAAGGTGCCGCAGGCGGTGGTTTCGGTCATGCCCCAGGCTTCGCTGAGCGGACAGCCGGTCAAGGCCTGGAAGCGCTGCAGCAGTTCCAGCGGCAGCGGCGCGCCGCCGGAGACGCAGACCTTCAGCGAACTAAGGTCGAAGCGCTCGACCTCGGGGTGGCTGGCGAGGGCGGTGAACATGGTCGGCACGCCGGGGAAGCAGGTGATGCGGCGCTGCTGGATCTCGCCGAGCAGCGCGAGCGGATCGAACTTCGCCATCAGGACGATTTCCGCGCCGATGGCGATGGGAAAGAGCATGGCGCAGACCATGGCGTAGACGTGGAACAGCGGGAGCACCGCGAGCACGCTTTCGCGGCCCTCGTGCAGACGCCGGTGATCGTCGGTGTCGGCGGTGACATTGGTGGCGACGACCTGGGCCACGGCGGCGGCCAGGTTGGCCTGGCTGAGCATGGCGCCCTTGGACAGGCCGGTGGTGCCGCCGGTGTATTGCAGCACGGCGAGCTGGCGCGCGGCGTCGCCGAGCGGGTGGGCATGGTAGTGGCCGTCGTTGCTCAGCAGGTGGGTGAAAGGCAGGCAGCGGTGGTTGTAATGCACCCGGCTGAGCTGGCCCTGCTGTTCGAGGCGGGCCTGCACTGCCTCCGGACGCTCGCAGAACTCGCCCAGCGAACCCACCACCAGGCTGCGCAGGCGGGTACGGCTGAGCAGGTTGACGGCCTTGGGGTAGAGGGTGGCGAGATCGAGGGTGACGAGGATGTCGGTGTCGCTGTCCTCGATCTTGTGCGCGATCACCTCGTCGGCATCCAGCGGCGAGTAGTTGACCACGCAACCGCCGGCGCGCAGCACGGCGAAGAAGGCGATCAGGTAGTGCGGAGCGTTGGGCAGCAGCAGGCCGACATGGATGCCCGGTCCTACGCCCAGGCGTTGCAGGCCGGTAGCGGCGCGGTCGACCAGGTTCGACAGTTCGCGGTAGCTGATCCGGCGCTCCATGAAGTCCACGGCGGTACGTTCGGGCCAGCGCCAGGTGGCATTGGCCAACAGGTCGAGCGGGCTGCATTGCGGCAATTCGGCATCCCAGCGAACGCCGGGCGGGTAGGCATGGATCCAGGGAGTTTGCACGGCCTGTGTCTCCTTTATAGTTGTGGCTGCATGTTGCGGCGCCTCTGGGAGACGGTTCTGTCAGAAATTTGCGCTGGCCGTTTCGTGACTTCTGGCAGTCTTCCCTGAAACAGGGCATGCCTGCCTTGTTCGCCGCGCCTGGCGGGCCTGACAATGCAGATGAAAGCTGACCGACGGGTCCAGTCCGGCGTTCGGTGCAGAGCAGACGACAGTACGGAGACGCAGGCATGACCACTCTTTCGGCCTTATCCGAGATCCAGCGCGATGCGCTGCTGGCCAATCCCTGGTTCGCCAGCCTGCCGCCGGCGATTCAGGAGGACCTGGTGCGGCGCGGGCGCCTGCGCCCGCTTGAGGTGGACCAGTGCCTGTTCCGCCGCGGCGAGGTCGCCGATGGCCTGTTCATCGTGCTCGAAGGCTGTATCCGCGTGGGCGGGACCTCCGCCGATGGCTACGAGGCGTTGCTGAACTTCTACGAGCCGGGCAGTTGGATCGGCGAGGTAGCCATGTTTGACGGCGAGCCGCGCCTGTGTGAGGCGCATGCCCATGTGCGTTCGCTGGCCTTGCAGATAGTGGCTGCGGATTTCGAGGAACTGCTGAGTACCCATCCGGGCTTCTGCCGGCTCATGCTGCGCCTCACCGGCCAGCGCCTGCGGCAGATGCTCGAAGCCTTCGAGGCGTTCACCACGCAGTCCCTGGAACAGCGCCTGGCCGGCCGTCTGGTGATGCTCGCCGCGCATTACGGCGCAGTGACTCCGCATGGGGTGCGCATCGAATTGCAGTTGCCGCAGGAAAGTCTGGCGCAACTGGTCGGGGCGACCCGCCAGCGCATCAATCAGGTGCTCAAGCAATGGGAGGCGCAGGGCCTGGTCAGCCGCGAACGCGCCCGCCTGCTGTTGCTCGACCGCGATGCCCTGGCGCGCCTGGCGCGGCGCTGAGGGCGGGGTCGCGACGGCGAAAACAAAAAAGGCGACCCGCGAGGGTCGCCTGAAGACGACGGAGGACGGGCTCAGCGCACGCCGTCGTTACGCAGCGCGGCGGTGCCGTAGTCGCTGGCCTTGACCGGGACGCCATACTGCATCCAGTTCTTCTCCTCGTTGGCCATGCCGACCACGATGTAGCGCCCGGCAATCAGGTCGTAGAGCGCCTCGAAGGCATAGAACGGCACTTGCGCCTGGTAGTTCTGCAGCAGGTAGGCCTCGCCGGCCCGCCAGAGCTGGCCACGGCCGTCGTAGAGGTCCGACGCGGCGATCTGCCAGGAGTCCTCGTCGAGGTAGAAGCGGCGCTTGGCGTAGATGTTGCGCTGGCCCGGCTTGAGGGTGGCATCGACGACCCACACGCGGTGCAGTTCGTAGCGCGGCAGCTCCGGGTTGATATGCCCGGCGCGGAGGATGTCGGCGTACTTCACCTGCGGCGAGGCGATGTGGAAGTTGTTGTAGGGGATGTACATCTCCTGCTTGCCCACCAGCTTCCAGTCGTAGCGGTCCGGGGCGCCGGAGAACATGTCGAAGTTGTCCGAGGTCTGCAGGCCGTCGGCGGAGGTGCGCGGGCCGTCGTAGGCGACCTGCGGGGCGCGCCGCACGCGGCGCTGGCCGGCGTTGTAGATCCAGGCCTCGCGCGGCTCCTTGACCTGGTCGATGGTGTCGTGGACCAGGGTGACGGTGCCGGCCAGGCGCGCCGGCTCGGTGATCTTCGACTTGTAGAACAGCAGGGTGTTCTCGGCGCGCTGGGCGTCGAGGTCGGCCAGCCGCTCGGGGAAGGCTACTTCATCCTCCATGCGCACCAGGGTGTAGCTGCCGTCCACCTGCGGGGTCGCCTGGATGCTGGCGCGCTTGATGCTGCCGCCGCGATAGCGGGTCAGGTGGTTCCAGATCACTTCCAGGCCGTTCTTCGGGATCGGGAAGGCGTAGTAGCGGCTTTCGCCGAAGTTCTGCATGCCATTGCCGCTGTCGAGCAGGCTGGTCTTCAAGGCGCTGGTCTTGGCGGCGGCGGCGATGGCCGGCGGCACCGCGGCGCTGCGGTGGCTGGGGTAGATGCGCATGCTGTAGTCGGGGTAGCGCTTGAACAGCGCCTGTTGCCCCGCGCTGAGCTTGCCGCGGTACTGCTCCAGATTCTGCGCGGTGATGGTGAACAGCGGCTTGTCGCTGGCATAGGGATCGCTGAGGAAGCCGCCGGCGTCGACCTTGGCCGCGCCGCTGGCGAGACCGCCGTTCCAGGCCGGGATGCTGCCGTCGGCGTTGCCGGCCTTTTCGCCGCCCAGCGGGGTCAGGCTGGAGCCCAGCTTGGCCGCTTCGTCGGGGCTGACCGCGGCCAGCACGGAGCTGGCCAGAAGACTCAGGGAGAGGATGCCAAGCCACTTACGGGTGTGTTTCATGCTGCGTGCCTCACAGTAATGCGGGGGTCTAGAAGCTCATGCCAACGCTGAGCGCGAGGAAATCGCGATCGACCTGGGTGTTGTAATCGCCGCCGAAGAAGTTGGTGTACGCCAGGCTGGCGGTGTAGGTGCTGCGGTACTCGGCATCCAGTCCCAGGCTCACCGCCTTGGCGCCCTGGTTGAAGGTCGGGCCGTAGCCTTCCACGTCGTGGGACCAGGCCAGGTTCGGCTTGAGGTTGACCCCGGCGAACACGTCGCTGTAGTCGAGAATGCCGCGGGCGCGGTAGCCCCACGAGTTGCTGGTATAGAAGCCGCGGGTGCCGGAGGCGCCGTACAGGCCGTACTCCGAGGAGCGGCCCAGTTGCAGGTCGCTGGTGCTGGGCAGGTCGCTCAGGTGGGTCATGCCGACTTCACCCACCAGGGTCAGGCGGTCGGCGCCCATCACCTGATCGAAGAAGTGCGTGAAGGTGGTCTGCGCCTGGGTCATCGGCTTGCGCACGTAACCCTTGGTGTCCTGCCCGGCCTGGGAGTCGATGCCGGCAACGAACGGCTTGCTGATGCCGAGCGGCTTGAGGTACGGCACCGCCGGGTTGAGCAGGCTGATGGTCATGGCGTTGGTGTTGATCGCCAGCGGCATGTTCGGCCGGTAGCTGATCTCGCCGGACCAGGCCGTGCCTTCGGGCAGGGTGGTGGCGAAGCTCAGGCCGTACAGACGGATGTCCTCGGGGTATTCGAAGAAATACTTGCTGTTGCCGATGAGCGCGCCTTGGGCCAGTTCCTCGGCGCTGCCGTTGCCTTTGGCCGGCAGCCCGGCGCGCAGGCCGGAGATGATCAGCGGCAGCGACTTGGCGTAGATCGACTGGGCCGCGGGGGTGTTGCCGAGGAACGGCGTGCGGCTGTGATAGTTCATCGCGTAGGCGCCGTAATCGGTGTTGTCGGCTTGCCAGCGCAGGGCCAGGCCCCACTGGCCGCTGTCGCGGGCGGTACGGTCGGAACTGCGCGGCAGGATCACGCCCTCGGGCGTCGCCGAGAAGCCGGCGCCGCGCGCGGCGGCGATGGATTCGTGGAGATAGGCCTGGTTGCTGCCGACGGTGAAATTGTCGTTGCAGCCATTGGGGGCGACGTCGCCGCCGAAGAAGGTGCCGCAGTTGTCGAGCACCGTCTGGTCCCATTCCAACTGGTAGAAGCCTTCCGCGGACAGTTGCTCGGTGAGGTTCTGCGACAGATAGAACATGTTCACCGGCATCAAGGCTTCCTTGAGCTCGGCGCCGGGGCGACGCAGGGCGGCCACGTCCACCGGGTTGATGGCGTTGATGCTGTTGCTGATGAAGGTGCTTTCGCCCCAGCTCACCACCTGCTTGCCCAGGCGCACGCTGCCCGGACGGTCGGCGATGTCGTAGTTGTGGTAGACGAAGGCGTCGAGCAGTTGCGCGCCGGAGGATTTAGCCCCCTCCTTGCGGCCATCGTTGCTGACGTTCTTGAACGGCTGGCTCTCGTCCTGCAGCTCGAAGTCGTACCAGTATTTGCCGCGCAGGAACACCCCGGTGTCCTGGTATTTCAGCTCCAGGTCGTGGATGCCCTTGAACAGCTTGGAAAAGGTTTCGCCCCGCTTGAAGTTCAGCCGGCCATCGTCGCCGGTGCTGGACTGGGCATGACCGCCGTTGCTGGTGGCGATCAGCGCTTGCGAGGGCGACTGGGTGGACCAGCTGGCGCCCAGCGACAGCGTCGAGTCGAACTGTCCCTGAATTTCCCCGATGTTGAAGTTGAACGCATGGGCCGGCGCGACGGCGGCACAGGCGATGGCGAGGGCGAGCGGTTGTAGGGCGGCGGGCTTTCTTATTCTTGTCATCTGGCGCTCCATGGCGGTTGGGAGACTGCCCGCACCCTATTCGCCGCCGTCGCGGCGGATAAGCGCGCCAAAGTGCTAGTGCTCTATCGGAAGAAAGTACGAGTCCTGCTGCGGCGCGGGCTCCAGCGGATGCCAGTAGCGCGCTGAATGATGGGGTATTCATTGCCTTGCTGCGGCAATCGATGGCGGCGCAGGGCGCCGCGCGGGGCGGGACTGCCCGGAAGGCGGCGGGGCCTGACGCTGGCGGGCTGGCGCCGTGTGGGCGCCGCCGTCGTCAGGATGGCGCGGCGGCGCCGATGGGTCAGGTCGCTGCCTGGCAGACGTCCACCCAGTCCGCTTCGACCAGCGCGGCGAGCCGTTCCGGCTCGATGCGCACGGCGCTGTGCAGGGCGCCGGCGGCCGGCAGCACCTCGTCGAAGGCGCGCAGGGAAATGTCGCAGTAGACCGGCAGCGGGGTGGCCAGGCCGAACGGGCAGACGCCGCCAACCGGGTGCCCGGTGAGCGCCACCACCTCTTCGGCGGCGAGCATCTTGGCCTTGCCGCCGAGGGCTTCCTTGAGTTTGCGGTTGTCCAGCCGCGCATCGCCGCGCGCCACCACCAGCACGGTGCGTTCGCCGACCCGCAGCGACAGCGTCTTGGCGATGCGCCCCGGCTCCACGCCATGGGCCTCGGCGGCCAGGGCGACGGTGGCGGTGCTGGTGTCCAGTTCGATGATGGCGATATCCGGGGCCTTCTCGGCGAAAAAGGCGCGGACCGATTCCAGGCTCATGTTCCTGCTCCTTGCTCTGTTGCGTGGTGCTGCGGCGAATGCCGAAGCGGCGAATCTAGGGGCTGGTCGCGCCCGCGTCCAGCCGTGCCTGGCGAAATCCGCACGCGCCGCTCGTCGCCTGGCGGCGGGCGGTGCGACTTTCGCGTCCACCCTTAGTGCCGATGGAAGTCCGCTGTTCGATCACGACAGGAAAAAGGAGGTGCACATGCGTTTCATGGCAATCGTCAGGGCGACCGCCGAGTCCGAGTCCGGCGCCATGCCCAGGGAAGACCTGCTCGCCGCCATGGGCAGGTTCAACGAGGAGCTGGTCGCCGCCGGCGTAATGCTCGGCGGCGAAGGCTTGCAACCCAGCGCCAAGGGCGTGCGGGTGCGCTTCGATGGCGCCGGGCGCGAGGTGATCGCCGGGCCGTTCGAGCCGCGCGAGCTGATCGCCGGCTACTGGATACTGCAGACCGACTCGCTGCAGGCATGCGTCGAGTGGATCAAGCGCAGCCCCAATCCCTTCGCCGGCGAGTCGGAAATCGAGATCCGGCAGATTTTCGAGGCCGAGGATTTCGGCGCCGAATTCAGCGATGAACTGCGTGCGCAGGAAGAGCGCCTGCGTGCCCGCATCGCCGGCAAACCCTGAGCCGGCAGGAGTCGATCATGAAGATCAATGCTTACCTGATATTCGATGGCAATTGCGAAGCGGCCTTCAAACGCTACGCGGAAATCCTCGGCGGCTCACTGCCGATGTTCATGCGTTTCGGCGAGGCGCCGGACGGCGGGCAGATCCCCGCCGAGTTCCACCAGCGCATCATGCATGTGCGCCTGGAAGTCGGCGACCAGGTGCTGATGGGCTCGGACAACTGCCCGCCGATGCCTTACGAGGGCACCAAGGGCGTGTCGATTTCCCTGAATGTCGACAGCAAGGCCGAGGCGCAACGCATCTTCGATGCCCTGAGCGATGCCGGCCAGGTCCGCATGCCCTTGCAGCAGACCTTCTGGGCCGTGCGTTTCGGCATGTGCGTCGATCACTTCGGGGTGCCCTGGATGGTCAACTGCGAGCAGGATCGCTGAGGCGCCCGGGACTCTTCTGCCGCTCGTGGGTCGGGCGGCAGAAGTGTTCGATATTCGCACCAATAGTCGATAATCGCATTGTTCGCACCGACCCCCAGCGCTACTGTCTGCCCATCGGCATCCCTGGATGCCCTTGATGACTAGACGAGACCGAACATGGCTGAACTCCTTACTCTCCGCGAAGCGGTCGAGCGTTTCGTGAACGACGGCGATACCGTCGCCCTCGAAGGCTTCACCCACCTGATTCCGACTGCCGCTTCCCACGAACTGATCCGCCAGGGCAAGAAAGACCTGCACCTGGTGCGCATGACCCCCGACCTGGTCTATGACCTGCTGATCGGCGCCGGCTGCGCACGCAAGCTGACCTTCTCCTGGGGCGGCAACCCCGGTGTCGGTTCGCTGCACCGCCTGCGCGACGCGGTGGAGAAGGGCTGGCCGCAGCCGCTGGAAATCGACGAGCACAGCCATGCCGACCTGGCCAACTCCTACGTCGCCGGTGCCTCCGGTCTGCCGTTCGCTGTGCTGCGCGCCTACGCCGGTTCCGACCTGCCGAAAGTCAACCCGAACATCAAGTTCATCGACTGCCCGTTCACCGGCGAGCAACTGGCCGCCGTGCCTTCGGTGCGCCCGGACGTCACCGTGATCCACGCGCAGAAGGCCGACCGCAAGGGCAACGTGCTGCTGTGGGGCATCCTCGGCGTGCAGAAGGAAGCCGCCCTGGCCGCCAAGCGCTGCATCGTCACCGTCGAAGAAATCGTCGACGACCTCAATGCGCCGATGAACGCCTGCGTCCTGCCGACCTGGGCGCTGACCGCCGTCTGCCACGTACCCGGTGGCGCGCACCCGTCCTACGCCCACGGCTACTACGAGCGCGACAACCGCTTCTACCAGGCCTGGGACCCGATCGCCCGTGACCGCGAAACCTTCACCGCGTGGATCGACACCTACATCCGCGGCACCAAGGATTTCGCCGAGTTCCAGGAAAAGATCGCCCAAGCCAAGACCGCGGAGGCCAAGTGATGAGCGCTTACAGCACCAATGAAATGATGACCGTGGCCGCCGCCCGCCGCCTGAAGAATGGCGCGGTCTGCTTCGTCGGCATCGGTCTGCCATCCAAGGCCGCCAACCTGGCGCGCCTGACCTCCTCGCCGGACGTGGTCCTGATCTACGAATCCGGCCCCATCGGCGCCAAGCCCAGCGTGCTGCCGCTGTCCATCGGCGACGGCGAGCTGGCCGAGACCGCCGACACCGTGGTCCCCACCGGCGAAATCTTCCGCTACTGGCTGCAGGGCGGGCGCATCGACGTCGGCTTCCTCGGCGCGGCCCAGGTCGACCGCTTCGGCAACATCAACACCACCGTGATCGGCGACTACAACAAGCCGAAAGTGCGCCTGCCCGGCGCCGGCGGCGCCCCGGAAATCGCCGGTTCGGCCAAGGAAGTGCTGATCATCCTCAAGCAGTCGCACCGTACCTTCGTCGACAAGCTGGCCTTCATCACCTCGGTCGGCCACGGCGAGGGCGGCGATCATCGCCAGCAGCTCGGCCTGCCCGGCAAGGGCCCGGTGGCGATCATCACCGACCTGTGCATCATGGAGCCGGAAGCCGGCAGCAACGAATTCATCGTCACCTCGCTGCACCCGGGCGTCACCCGCGAGCAGGTGATCGAGAATACCGGCTGGGCCATCCGCTTCGCCGAGCAGGTCGCCGAAACCGTGGCGCCCACCGCTGTCGAACTGGACGCCCTGCGCGCCCTGGAAGCCCGCACCGCTGCCGCCCATGGCCAGCAAGGCGGTGAAGAATGAGCCGCGAGGTCTATATCTGCGACGCCGTGCGCACGCCCATCGGCCGCTTCGGCGGCGCGCTGGCCGCAGTGCGCGCCGACGACCTGGCCGCCGTGCCGATCAAGGCGCTCATCGCGCGTAACCCGCAGGTCGATTGGGCGGCGCTGGACGAGGTCTACCTCGGCTGCGCCAACCAGGCCGGCGAGGACAACCGCAACGTCGCGCGCATGGCGCTGCTGCTCGCCGGTCTGCCGGAGAGCATCCCCGGCGTGACCCTGAACCGCCTCTGCGCCTCGGGCATGGACGCGGTGGGCACCGCCTTCCGCGCCATCGCCAGCGGCGAGATCGAACTGGCCATCGCTGGCGGCGTGGAATCCATGTCGCGCGCGCCCTTCGTCATGGGCAAGGCCGACAGCGCCTATTCGCGCAACATGAAGATCGAAGACACCACCATCGGCTGGCGCTTCGTCAACCCGCTGATGAAGGCGCAGTACGGCGTCGACGCCATGCCGGAGACCGCCGACAACGTCGCCGACGACTACCAGGTCAGCCGCGCCGACCAGGACGCCTTCGCCCTGCGCAGCCAGCAGCTCGCCGGGCGCGCCCAGGCCGCCGGCTACTTCGCCGAGGAAATCGTCCCGGTGGTGATCAAGGGCAAGAAGGGCGAGACGCTGGTCGACACCGACGAGCACCCGCGTCCGGACACCACGGCCGAAGCCCTGGCCAAGCTCAAGCCGGTCAACGGCCCGGATAAAACCGTCACCGCCGGCAACGCCTCGGGCGTCAACGACGGCTCGGTAGCGCTGATCCTGGCCTCCGCCGAAGCCGTGAAGAAGCATGGCCTGACCCCGCGCGCGAAAGTGCTCGGCATGGCCAGCGCCGGCGTCGCGCCGCGCGTCATGGGCATCGGCCCGGTGCCGGCGGTGCGCAAGCTGCTCGAACGCCTGGGCCTGGCGGTGAGCGATTTCGATGTCATCGAACTCAACGAAGCCTTCGCCGCCCAGGGCCTGGCAGTGACCCGCGAACTGGGCATCGCCGACAACGACCCGCGGGTCAACCCGAACGGCGGCGCCATCGCCCTTGGCCATCCGCTGGGCGCCAGCGGTGCGCGCCTGGTCCTGACCGCCGTGCACCAGCTGCAGAAGACCGGCGCCAAGCGCGGCCTGTGCACCATGTGCGTCGGCGTGGGACAGGGCGTCGCCCTGGCCGTCGAGCGCATCTGACGCCGACGGGGCGTAGGATGGGTTTCGCTTGGCGAAACCCATCGACTTCGATTGCAGCGCAGGTGGTCCGGCGGTCCTCCACGCCGGTCCGCACGGCCCGCCTGCTTCTGCGAGAATTCCGGCGCCCGCCGCCTTGGCGGGCGTCGTTCCTGTTGCCTAGGAGCCAAAGATGCCCAGCGTAAGACTCGCCGATGGCGAACTGAACTACCTCCTCGAAGGTCCGGCCAGCGCCCCGGTGCTGGTACTGTCCAACTCCCTGGGCACCGACCTGCACATGTGGGACGCGCAGATGCCGGCGTTCACCGAGCATTTCCGCGTGCTGCGTTACGACACCCGTGGCCACGGCTCCTCGCTGGTCAGCCCCGGCCCCTACAGCATCGCCCAGCTCGGTGCCGACGTGCTGGCCCTGCTGGACGCGCTGGACATCGCCAAGGCGAGCTTCTGCGGCCTGTCCATGGGCGGCCTGATCGGCCAGTGGCTGGCGATCAATGCGCCCGAGCGCATCGAACGCCTGGTGCTGTGCAACACCGCCGCCAAGATCGGCACCCCGGAAGTCTGGAATCCGCGTATCGACACGGTCCTCGCCGGCGGCCTGCAGGCCATGCGCGATCTGCGCGATGCCTCGATCTCGCGCTGGTTCACCGCCGATTTCGCCGAGGCCCAGCCAGGCAAGGTCGAGCCCATCGTGGCGATGCTCGCGCAAACATCGCCGCAGGGTTACGCCGCCAATTGCGCTGCCGTGCGCGATGCTGACTTCCGCGAACAACTCGGCTCGGTCCGCGCGCCGACCCTGATTGTCTGCGGCAGCGGCGACCCGGTGACCACTACCGAGCACGGCCGCTTCATGCAGGAACGCATCGCCGGCGCCGAGCTGGTCGAGTTCCATGCCGCGCACCTGTCCAACGTACAGGCCGGCGACGCCTTCAGCGATAAGGTACTGGCCTTCCTGCGCGGCTGACCGGGCACGCCTCCGGCGGGTGTGACCTGCCACGGCGTATGACCGCTCGCGGTTATACGCCGACTCCCCCAGCCGTTAGGCCACGTCGCGGTCGCCCCCGACTCCCCTCGGGGGCGTGCCAGACGGCGGCCAAGGTCGAACCCTATCCAGCCTAGGTTTGCAATTCCGCCAGGTTGCGATACAGCTCCAGCGCCTGCGGGTTGGCCAGGGCGTCGGTGTTCTTCACCGGGCGTCCGTGCACCACGTTGCGCACCGCCAGTTCGACGATCTTGCCGCTGATGGTGCGCGGGATGTCGGCCACCGCGAGGATCTTCGCCGGCACATGGCGTGGCGTGGTGTTGGCGCGGATGGCGCGGCGGATGCGCTCTTGCAGCGCGTCGTCGAGTGGCACGCCGTCGCGCAGCCTGACGAACAGCACCACGCGCACGTCGCCCTGCCAGTCCTGGCCGATGGCGATGGACTCCAGCACTTCCTCGACCTTTTCCACCTGGCGGTAGATTTCCGCGGTGCCGATGCGCACGCCGCCTGGGTTGAGCACGGCGTCGGAGCGGCCATGGATGATCAGCCCGCCATGGGCGGTTTCCTCGGCGTAGTCGCCGTGCGCCCAGACGCCGGGGAAGGTGGCGAAGTAGGCGGCGTGGAACTTCTCGCCACGCGGGTCGTTCCAGAAACCCACCGGCATCGACGGGAAGTGCCGGGTGCAGACCAGTTCGCCTTTCTCGCCGTGCACCGGCTTGCCGGCGTCGTCCCAGACTTCCACCGCCATGCCCAGGCCCTTGCATTGCAGCTCGCCGCGCCACACCGGCGCCGCCGGGTTGCCGAGGGCGAAGCAGGAGACGATGTCGGTGCCGCCGGAAATGGACGACAGGCAGAGGTCGGCCTTTATCTCGCGGTAGACGTAATCGAAGCTCTCGTGGGCCAGCGGCGAGCCGGTCGAGAGAATGCTCGCCAGGCTGTCCAGGCGGTGGCTCCGCGCCGGGCGCACGCCGGCCTTTTCCAGGGCGGCGATGTACTTGGCGCTGGTGCCGAAGACCCGGATGCCCTCGGCGTCGATCAGGTCGATCAGACGCTCCGCACCGGGGTGGAAGGGGGAGCCGTCGTAGAGCACCAGAGTGGCGCCCAGCGCCAGCCCGGAAACCAGCCAGTTCCACATCATCCAGCCGCAGGTGGTGTAGTAGAACAAGCGGTCGCCGGGCTTCAGGTCGCAGTGCAGGCCGTGTTCCTTGAGGTGCTGCAGGAGCACGCCACCGGCGCCGTGGACGATGCACTTGGGCACGCCGGTGGTGCCGGAGGAATAGAGGATGTACAGCGGGTGGTCGAACGGCAGCGCGGTGAAGCTCGGCTCGCCGCCAGGCTGGTAGAAGTCGTCCCACAGGCTGATCCGCGCGGCGCTGCGGTAGTCCTCGACGCGCGCCTCGGGGCGGGCGTAGGGCACCACCAGCAAGTGCTGCAGGCTGGGCAGGCGTTCGAGGATTTCATTGAGCTTGGCGGTCAGGTCGAGGGTCTTGCCGGCATAGCGGTAGCCGGCGCAGGCGATCAGCACCTTCGGCTCGATCTGGCCGAAGCGGTCGATCACGCCCTGGGTGCCGAAGTCCGGCGAGCAGCTCGACCAGGTGGCGCCGAGGCTGGCGCTGGCGAGCATGCCGACCAGGGTCTGCCAGGTGTTCGGCATGAAGGCCGCGACGCGGTCGCCGACGCCCACGCCAATGGCCGCCAGGCTGCGTTGCAGGCCGCCGACCTGGGCCGCCAGCTCGGCGTAGCTGAAGGTTTCGCGGCTACCGTCCTCGCCGATGGCGATCACCGCCACGGCGTCGTCGCGGCGGCGCAGCAGGTGTTCGGCGACATTCAGGCTGGCGCCGGGGAACCAGCGCGCGTCGGGCATACGCGGACCTTCTTCGAGCACCGCGCGCGGCGGGCTGTGGAATCGCACCTCGAAGGTGTCGACGATGGCCTGCCAGAAGGCCGCGCGCTGCTCGATGCTCCAGGCGTGCAAGGCGGAATAGTCGGCCAGGTGCAGGGCGTGGCGCTGGTTGATCTGGCGGCGGAAGGCATCCATGCGGCTGGCCGCGATGCGTTCGGGGGAGGGGCTCCAGAGTGGCTTCATCTGCGCGTCCGTCGGATGGCGTTTATTCAACAGTGTGGCACGAGATACGCCCGCGCAGGCAGCCCGCCGCGGCTTCTGCGCGCCCGCCGGGCGGGCGCGCCGCCTGGCTCACTGGGCGACCCAGCCGCCATCCATGTTCCAGGCCACGCCGCGTACCTGGGCGGCGGCCTCGCCGCAGAGGAACAGCGCCAGCTCGCCGAGCTGCTCGGGCGTGACGAAGGCCTGGGAGGGCTGCTTCTCCGCCAGCAGTTCCTGGCGCGCCGCCGCGGGCGTGGAGCCGGCGGCGATGCGCGCGTCGATCTGCTGCTGCACCAGCGGCGTGAGCACCCAGCCGGGGCAGATGGCATTGCAGGTGATCGCCGTGCTGGCGGTTTCCAGGGCCACGCTCTTGGTCAGGCCGACCAGGCCGTGCTTGGCGGCGACGTAGGCGCTCTTGCCGGCGGAACCGACCAGGCCGTGGGCCGAGGCGATGTTGATGATGCGTCCCCAGCCGCGCTGGCGCATGCCGGGCAACACCAGGCGGGTGGTGTGGAACGCCGAGGACAGGTTGATGGCGATGATCGCGTCCCAGCGCTCGACGGGAAATTCCTCGACCGGCGCGACGTACTGGATGCCGGCGTTGTTGACCAGGATGTCGATCGGGCCGAAGCGCTGTTCGGCGAAGGCCACCAGCTCGGCGATCTCCTGCGGACGCGACATGTCCGCCGGGTGGTGGGCGACCTGCACGCCGCAGGCGGCGATCTCGGCGATGGCCGCGGCGGCATCGCCGAAGCCATTGAGCAGCAGGTTGGCGCCGGCCTCGGCCAGCTTGCGCGCGATGCCGAGGCCGATGCCGCTGGTGGAACCGGTGACCAGAGCGGTCTTGCCGTTGAGGCTCATGTTTCTCTCCTCGGCGGCCGCGCATGGCTGGTCGCCGTGTCGGGGGATCAGACGATCCCGGTTGTGTAAAACAGCGTGATGACCACGAAGACCGCCAGGGTCTTGATCAGGGTAATCGCGAAAATGTCCTTGTAGGCCTCGCGGTGGGTCAGGCCGGTGACTGCCAGCAGGGTGATCACCGCGCCGTTGTGCGGCAGCGTGTCCATGCCGCCGCTGGCCATGGCCGCCACCCGGTGCAGCACTTCCAGGGGGATGCCGGCGGCGTTGGCGGCGCCGATGACCGCGCCGCTGTCGTCGCGGATCGGCATGCGCATGACCACCAGCGGGTCCCTGGCCAGGTCGAGGATGTCCAGCAGCATCGGCCGGCCGCTGCGCACCACCTCGCGCATCAGGCTGCCGGGGATGACGCTCTCCACCGGGCGGCCGACCGTCTGTTCGGGATCGGCCAGGCCGAAGCGCTGGGCGTAGCGCTGGTTGATCCAGACGATGCGCGCCTCGCGGTCGACGATCAGCGTGCCCTCGCTGAACTGCTCGATGATTTCGAACAGCGAGCGGATCGCCAGTTGGCGGACGCTCTGGTAGTCGGTGAGGGAATGGCTGTCGTTCATGGGCGGCCCGGCGACGAAGGTAAGACGTGGGCGCACTCTACCGGGACGCGCCTGGCGGGTCAGCAGGGGCAGGCGCCGCCCATGAAAAAGCCCCGCACGGGGCGGGGCTTTTTCATGGCGCGCGGGACTCAGTTGCCGAGGGCAGCCTGGGCGGCCAGGGTCTCGGTGTGGTCGCCGTGGTTCCGGCTGAGCTGCGGGGCCAGCGAGCCGATGATCATGCCGAAGGCGCTGCAGATCAGGCCGACCAGTTGCGGCGGCCAGAAGTCGCCTTCCTGGTGGCCGAGTTCCAGCGATACCCAGCCGATCAGGCCGAAGGCGATGGCGGTGAGGGCGCCCTGGGTGGTGGCGCGCTTCCAGAACAGGCCGAAGAACAGCGGCACCACGGCGGCGACCAGGGTCACCTTGTAGGCGTTGCCGACCATCTCGTAGATGCTGGCGTTGGAGTACAGGGCGAACACGCAGGTGGCGACGGTCATGCCCAGCACGCTGCCGCGCATGGCCCGCAGCGCCTGGCGGTCGCTCATCCTCGGCAGCATCGGCTTGAGGATGTTCTCGGTCAGGGTCACCGACGGGGCCAGCAGGGCGCCGGACGCCGAGGACATGATCGCCGAGAGCAGGGCGCCGAAGAACATGATCTGGGCGAACAGCGGGGTGCGCTCCATGATCAGGTGCGGGAGGATCTGCTGCGAGTCTTCGGCCAGCCAGTGCTTGACCATCTCCGGGTCGATCATCGACGCGGCGTAGGTCAGGAAGATCGGCAGCATGCAGAACACCAGGTAGCAGGTGGCGCCGGTCATGGTGGCGCGCGAGGCGATCTTCTCGGTCTTCGCCGACATCACCCGGGCATACACGTCCTGCTGCGGGATGGAGCCGAACATCATGGTCACCGCGGCGCCGAGGAACGCGACTATGTCTTTCGCCGAGGTGCCGTTGAGGAAGTGGAACTTGCCTTCGGCGGCGGCGTGGCTGATCACCGCCTGCGGGCCGCCGGCCATGTCGCCGATGAGCCAGACCAGGTAGAACAGGCCGCAGACGATGATGATCATCTGCAGGAAGTCGGTCAGCGCCACCGACCACATGCCACCGAACAGGGTGTGCAGGAGGACGATCACGGTGCCGATCAGCATGCCCTGGGTGGTGGTCAGGGCGCCGTCCGACAGCACGCTGAAGCACACGCCGAGCGCGGTGAGTTGCGCGGCGACCCAGCCCATGTAGGAGATGATGATCACCAGGCTGGTGAAGATTTCCACGTGCTGGCCGAAGCGCTTGCGGAAGAAGTCACCGATGGTCATCAGGTTCAGGCGGTACAGCGGGCGGGCGAACACCAGGCCGACCAGCATCAGGCAGCCGAAGGAACCGAAGGGGTCTTCGATGATGCCGGCGAAGCCTTCCTGGAGGAAGGTGGCGGGAATGCCCAGCACGGCTTCGGAGCCGAACCAGGTGGCGAACACCATGGTCACGACCAGGGGGAAGGACATGCTGCGGCCGGCGGCCGCGTAGTCCGAAGCGTTGTGCACGCGGGTGGCTGCGTAGAAGCCGACAATGACGGTGATCAACAGGTAGATCGCGACAAACCAGATCAGCATTTGCTCGTACTTTCCATTGGCTGGCCAGGTGCGCAGAGGAGGGGCAGGGCGGCGCAACTGGCACGTTTTTGTTTTTAGGCATCGCGGCGACCTGGCGGCAGGGGCCAGGAGTCCGGGTGGCAGGGGCCTGCCCTCCGGGACGCAACGGTCGAGCAGTCTGCCAAAGACGTAAAATATGTCAAACGATTACAGTGCTTATGAATGAAAAAAATGACAGACGAGCATGCTTGAATTCATTAAGTTGTTGATTTATCGCGCATGAAGAGACTCGCCAGTCAGATATTTTTGACACTGCCTGTTCGATATGAAGAACGCTTGCTGAGTCGGTTCAGCTTCCGTGCCGCCTGGGCTGGCGGCCCGTCGCCGCACCGGGGAACCGGGCGGGTATGGAAATCCGTCGGTGCCGATTAAACTCGGGTTTTTTCGTTCAAGGACGTCCCCATGAGCCATTACCAGCCCGGCATTCTCGCCACCCCGGTTCCCCCGCAGGCCCGTCACCTGTTCTTTGACCTGCACGCCGTCGAACACCTGCCGGCGGCTCTCGACCGCCTGCAGCGCCTGGTCGATGGCGCTGCCGCGGTGGTCGGCTGCGGCGAGTCCCTGGTGCGAGCGCTGGGCCGCCGCATCGAGGGCTTGCGCGAGTTCCCGGCGCTTTCCGGCGTTGGCGTGGACAACCCCTCGACCCCGCATGCCTTGTGGGTCTGGCTGCATGGCGAGGACCGCGGCGAGCTGCTCCTGCGCACCCACGAGCTGCAGCGCGAGTTGGCCCCCGCACTGCATCTGGTGGCGCTGACCGAAGCCTTCCGCCACGGCAGCGGCCACGACCTGACCGGCTACGAAGATGGCACCGAGAACCCGCATGACGCCGCCGCCCTGGCCGCCGCCATCGTCAGCGGCAGCGGTTCGGGCCTGGACGGTGGCAGCTTCGCCGCGATCCAGCAGTGGCGCCACGAGCTGCAAGCCTTCGCCGCGCTGCCGCAGGGCGAGCAGGACGACATCATCGGCCGGCGCAAGAGCGACAACGAGGAGCTGGAGGACGCCCCGGAATCCGCCCACGTCAAACGCACCGCCCAGGAAAGCTTCAGCCCCGAAGCCTTCGTCGTGCGTCGCTCGATGCCCTGGACCAGCGGCGCCGACGCCGGCCTGATGTTCCTCGCCTTCGGCCACAGCCTGGATGCCTTCGAGGCGCAACTGCGGCGCATGAGCGGGCTGGAAGATGGCATCGTCGACGCGCTTTATCGCTTCAGCCGGCCGCTCAGCGGCGGCTACTACTGGTGCCCGCCGTGCAAGGCGGGCGTGCTCGACTTGAGCGCGCTGCTGAGTGACTGAGTCGCGCGGCGTGGTCCGTCAGGTAACCCTGTAGGAATCGCTTGACGCTGCGCCCTGGCATCGCCTAAGTTCCCAAGCCATGACCCGCACGAACCTGAACCTCGGCCGCATCATTATTACCGCCATTACGTCATTGGCGGGTTAGCCGACGTCCACCGAACCCGCCCTCGAGGCGGGTTCTTCCTAACTGTCTCCAGGGCACCGAAAACCGCCCAGCAGGAGACAGGCTATGAGCCCCTACAGCGTCACCCAGGCCATCGAACTGGCCGACCGACTGATCAACGCCCGGCAGTTCGACCTACTCATGGATTTCTATACCGAGGACGCCACCCTGGTGGTGCGCCCCGGGCTCAATGCCTGTGGCCGCGAGCAGATCCGTCGCGCCTTCGACGCCATCGACGCGCATTTCAATAGCGGCCTCAAGGTGCGCCAGGCGGCCATGCAGGTGCTCGAATCCGGTGACATCGCGCTGGTTCTGGCGCGCACCCTGATTGCCGGGGAGACCGCCGACGGCCCGCAGGTACTGGCGCGCAAGGCCACCTATGTGTTCCGCCGCGAGGCCGACGGCCAGTGGCGCTGCGCGGTGGACAACGCCTATGGCAGCGAGCTCCTCGACAGCCTGCCGCCGGCCGGCCAAACCCGGGAGGCGCAAGCATGAGCCAGGACGCACTGCTCAAGCGCTACGTGCGCAAGATCCTCGCCGCGCCGGTGTATGACGTCGCCATCGAGACCCCGCTGCAGCCGGCCCGCCAGCTCTCCGAGCGCCTCGGTAACCGTGTGCTGCTCAAGCGCGAAGACCTGCAGCCGGTGTTCTCCTTCAAGATCCGCGGCGCCTACAACAAGCTCGCCCAGCTCTCCGCCGAGGAGCGCGCGCGCGGGGTGATCGCCGCCTCCGCCGGCAACCATGCCCAAGGCCTGGCGCTGGCCGCCAAGGAGCTGGGGGTGAGCGCGACCATCGTCATGCCGCGCACCACCCCGGAACTGAAGGTGCAGGGCGTGTTGTCCCGTGGTGGCAAGGCGCTGCTGCACGGTGATGCCTTTCCCGAGGCGCTGGCCCATGCCCTGCGCCTGGTCGAGGAACACGGCTATACCTTCGTGCCGCCCTACGACGACCCGGACGTGATCGCTGGCCAGGGCACCGTGGCCATGGAAATCCTCCGCCAGCATCCCGGTCGTCTCGACGCGATCTTCGTCCCGGTCGGTGGCGGCGGGCTGATCGCCGGTATCGCCGCCTACGTGAAATACCTGCGCCCGGAGACCAAGGTCATCGGCGTCGAGCCGGACGACTCCAATTGCCTGCAGGCCGCCCTGGCCGCCGGCGAGCGCGTGGTGCTGAACCAGGTCGGGCTGTTCGCCGACGGCGTGGCGGTGGCACAGATCGGCCAGCACACCTTCGATATCGCCCGCCAGTATGTGGATGAGGTGATCACCGTCAGCACCGACGAAATCTGCGCGGCGATCAAGGATATCTACGACGATACCCGCTCAATCACCGAGCCGGCCGGCGCCCTGGCCGTGGCCGGGATCAAGAAGTACGTCGAGCGCGAGCAGGCCAGCGGGCAGACCCTGGTGGCCATCGACTCCGGCGCCAACATCAACTTCGACCGCCTGCGCCACGTCGCCGAGCGCGCCGAACTGGGCGAGAAGCGCGAAGCCATCCTGGCGGTGACCATTCCCGAGCGGCCGGGCAGCTTCCAGGCGTTCTGCGAGGCCATCGGCAAGCGCCAGATCACCGAGTTCAACTACCGCTACAAGCACGACGAGGAGGCGCAGATCTTCGTCGGCATCCAGACCCACCCGCAGCACGATCCGCGCGCGGCCTTGCTCGGGCATCTGCGCGGCCAGGGCTTCCCGGTGCTCGATCTGACCGACAACGAAGTGGCCAAGCTGCACATCCGCCACATGGTCGGCGGCCGCGCGCCGCAGGTCGGCGCCGAGCGGCTGTTGCGCTTCGAGTTCCCGGAACGCCCCGGCGCGTTGTTCGACTTCCTCGGCAAACTCGGCGGGCGCTGGAACATCAGCCTGTTCCACTACCGCAACCACGGCGCCGCCGATGGCCGCGTGCTGGCCGGTCTGCAAGTGCCGGACGGCGAGCTTGGCGAGCTGCACGCGGCCTTGGCGGCGATCGGCTATCCGTACTGGGACGAGAGCGAGAATCCGGCCTATCGGCTGTTCATCGGCTAGGCCTGTGGCGCGATGAGCTGGAGAATGTCGCGCAGGCGGTCGAGCGCCGGATCGATGTCCAGGGTCTCGATGGCGCCGCTGCCGCAGTGAGCGCGGCACAGGCAAAAAAAGAGGCGGCAGCCGGGCAGGGCTGCCGCCTCTCTTCCATGCAGCCCGCGGGCCGCCGTGCCGCGTCCGCGGCTCAGATCATGAAGCGCAGGATGTCCGCGCGATTGATCTCGGTACGGCCTTCCTCGTACCAGCGCGGGATGGCCTCCTTGAGGCTTTCCTTGGCGTCTTCCAGCTTGAAGGGCACGGAGTAGCGCTTCTTGCGATAGGAATAGATGTAGTAGGTGCCGTCGCGGTAGAGGATACGGTCGAAGGTGTAGAAGGCGATGTTGGTGCCATTGCAGCGCGCGGTCAGCACCACGTCGCCTTCTTCGTAGGGCAGCGCGCCCTCGGCGCATTCGTAGGTGAAGAACTCGCGGACGTCGTCCCAGGCCACGCCATTGCTGCTGTCGCGCAGGTGGCGCTCGGCGATGCTTTCGGAGTCTTCGGAATGGTCGCTGTACCAGGTGAACAGCGGGATGCTCTGGTTCGACTCCTCGCCCAGCCAGCTTTCGCCGTCCAGGTATTGCGCGGTGCGCGCCAGGCCGGCCTGCATGCGCCGGTGGCTGTAGCGGTACTCTTCGAGGGCTTCGTCGAAGGCCTCGCTCTGGCTGCTGGAGAGCACGCCCTCGCTGGCCTTCAGTGCCGCGATGCGCGCCTGGTAGCCGGCGTAGAGCACGGCGTCCTGGAGGACCACGGCGTTGTCGCGGGACAGGCTGACACCGATCTCGGTGAAGTTGGCGCTGCCGAGGATGACCAGGTCCGGCTCGATCAGGTAGAGCTTCCAGTGGATGCTCTTCTGGTTGCGGAAATCCACGGCGAAGCTGAGGTCGTCGCCGGCCTCGCTGGTGCAGTGTTCGATGAAGTCGGGGGAGGTGAAGGAGTTGATGGTGCCGACGACGATGTCCAGGCGGTTGCCCTGCGCGCGCAGCCGATCGACGAGCGCTTCGGTGCCAGCGGCGAAGGCGGAGACGACCGTGATGTTCTTGTCGCGTTGCTGGCCGAGGAAGCCCGCGAGGTCGTTTTGATTATCGAGGATCTGCATAGGTTCTCCAGCAGCAGTGACTCTGCAATGCCGCCTATTCTGGCACGGCGGCCCGCGCGGATACAGGCGTAGCGCTAAAAGCCTTGCCGCCGCGCGAGGCGCCGGGCGGCAGCCGCTCAGCCGTGGCCGGCGCGGACCCCTGCGCCGCTCGGCGCGCCGAGTCGCCGCTGGCAGCTCAGCGCCGCCAGCAGCAGCGCCGCGCCGGCGACGAGCAGGGCCGGGGCGAAGCCGGCGCTGCGTTGCAGCAACAGGCCGCAGAGCAGCGGGCCGGCGATCTGGCCGATGCCATAGGCCGCGGTCATGGCCGCCAGCATGTTGAAGCGCACCTGGGCCGCCACCTGGCGCGCCGCCGGCATGGCGATGGTCACGCTGCCCATGAAGGTGCCGCCGACCAGTACGGCGCTGCCGAGGCCGGCCAGGGGGCCGCTGGCCAGCGCCGGCAGGACCACGCCGAGGGCTTGCAGCGCCAGGTTCGCCGCCAGCGCGCGGCGCGTGCCCAGGCGCCGTTGCAGGCGCTGCCAGAGGAAGCACGAGGGCGCCGCGCCGAGGCCGAACAGCGCCCATGCCTGCAGCGGGTCGAGCGTGCCGAGGGCGTCGCGCAGCAGCAGCGGCAGGTAGGTGGCGGTGACGATGTAGCCGAAGCCGGCGAGGGCGTAGATCAGCAGCAGGCGGCTCGGCCCCAGCGCGCTCGGGGCCGGCGCCGAGGCGCTGCTGTGGCGGTCCGCGCTCGCCTGCGCCGGCGCGGCCTTCAGCGCCGGCCAGGCCAGGGCCGTGAGCAGGGCGCCGACGCCGGCCAGCAGCAGCCAGTTGGCGGCGCTGCCGAGCGCGGCCCGTTGCCCGGCGGCGATCAGTTCGGCGGACAGCAGGATGCCGGCGCCGACCCCGGAAAACAGCAAGGATGCGCCTTGGGGCTGCGCCTGTGCCTGTAACAACCAGAGCGAGGCGCCGACCATCGCCAGCGCGCTGCACAGCCCGGCGCCGAAGCGCACCGCGATGGCCAGCCAGGCCGGCGCCGGCAGCGCCATGGCGGCCAGGCCGAGTAGCGTGCCGAGCAGCGCCAGGCGGCACAGGTGCGCGGCCTGGTGCGCTTGGGCGCGGGCGAGGAGCAGGGCGCCGAGCAGGTAGCCGGCGTAGTTGGCCGAGGCGGCGAGCGCGCCGCTGCTCAGGTCGAGCAGGCCGTCGCCGAGCATCTGCGGATAGAGCCCGGTGAAGGCGAAGCGGCCGAAGCCCATGCCGAGCGCCAGCACCAGCGCGGCGCAGAGTCCCGCGCGGAGCGCCGTCGCGGTACTCACGCCGACGCCCCGAGGGCCTCGCGGAAGCGCGCGAAGGCGGCAGTGGCATAGCCTTCGCGCCAGACCAGCAGGGTGTCCACGCTGAGCAGCGGCAGCAGGCGCACGGCGGGAGCATCGCGCTGCAGGTCGAGCAGCGAACGCGGCAGCAGGCCGACGCAGGCGCCGGCGCTGACGCAGGCGAGGATGGCGTGGTAGGAGCCGACTTCCTGCACCTGCACCGGTGGCCCGGCGCTGTTCAGCCAGTCCTCGGCCAGTTGCCGGTAGGTGCAGCCACGGGCGAAGCCAGCCAGGGTGCGCACCTGTACGTCGTCCGCCGTGCTTACCGCCGGGTGGTCCTCGGGCAGCGCCAGCAGCAGTTCCTCACGGAACACTGGCAGGCCTTGCAGGCCGCGCTCCAGCGCCATGTCGACGGCGGGTTCGACGCGCAGCGCTTCGGGGTGGGCGATCAGCGCGCAGTCCAGGCGGCGCGACAGCACGCCATCGAGCAACGCCTGGCTGGTGCCGGTGGTGACTTCAAGGCGCACTTGCGGGCAGGCCCGGTGGAAGGCCGCCAGCGGTGCCGGCAAGCGGCTGGCGGCGGTGCTTTCCATGCTACCCAGGCGCAGGCTGCCGCTGGCCGTCTGCGGGTGCAGTGCTTGCCGCGCCTCGGCGGCCAGGGCCAACAACTGGCTGGCATAGGCGAGGAACTCGCGGCCCGGGTCGGTCAGCGTCATGCGCTTGCCGTCGCGCAGAAACAGCGCCACGCCAAGGTCGTCTTCCAGTTGCTTGATGCGCGTGGTGACGTTCGACTGCACCCGGTGCAGGCGTGCGGCGGCGCGGGTGACGCTCTGTTCCTCGGCGACGCAGCGGAAGATTTCCAGGCTGGAAAGGTCCATTTGTATCTCTGGTGGAGAATGACTTGCAGAAAATATTCTCTTTGTGAGATTTTTCGTCAACCTTTCCACGGCGAGATCGCGAACATGTCTTTCATCGAACGGCTCGGTATCCAGCATCCGATCATCCAGGCGCCGATGGTCGGCGTCTCCACGCCGGCGCTCGCCGCCGCCGTGTCCAATGCCGGCGCCCTCGGCTCCCTGGGGCTGGGCGCCTGCGATCCGGCGCAGGCCGAGGCGCTGATCGAACAGACCCGCGCGCTGACCGCGCGGCCGTTCAACCTCAACCTGTTCTGCCACCGCCCGGCGCCCGGCGACCCGCTCCGCGAGGCGCGCTGGCTGGAGTATCTGCGGCCGCTGTTCGCCGAACTCGGCGCCGAGCCGCCGCAAGCCCTGCGCGAGATCTACCGCAGCTTCCTCGCTGATCCGCAGATGCTCGAACTGCTGCTGGACGCGCGCCCGGCGGTGGTCAGCTTCCACTTCGGCCTGCCCGAGCAGGACTGGATCGACCGCCTCAAGGCCGCCGGCATCACCCTCTTGGCCTGCGCCACCCAGCTCGACGAGGCCCGCCGGATCGAGGCCGCCGGGATCGACGCGGTGGTCGCCCAGGGTTATGAGGCGGGCGGCCATCGCGGCCTGTTCGAGCCCAGCCACGACGCCTGCATCGGCACCCTGGCGTTGGTGCGCAATCTGCGCAAGGCGTTGCGCCTGCCGGTGATCGCCGCCGGCGGCATCATGGACGGCGCGGGCATTCGCGCGGCGCTGGCGCTGGGCGCCGAGGCGGTGCAGATGGGCACCGCTTTCATCGCTTGCCCGGAGTCGTCGGCGAATGCCGCCTACCGCGCGGCGCTGCGCACGCCGCGGGCCTGGCGGACCGAGGTCAGCGCGGCCATCTCGGGACGCCCGGCGCGTGGCTTGCCGAACCGCCTGTTCAGCGACATCGGCGGCGCCGGCGCGCCGGCCCTGCCGGATTACCCGCAGACCTACGACGCCAGCAAAGCCCTGCTGGCTGCCGCGCAAGCCCGTGGCAACGAGGATTTCGCCGTGCAATGGGCCGGGCAGGGCGCGCCGCAGGCCCGTGAATTGCCGGCGGCGCAACTGGTGGCGGCATTGGCCGAGGAGATGCGCGCCGGCTAGGCAGCGGGCCGGGTCGCGGCATTCGGCCGGCGAATGGTCGTCCCGGCGCCGCACGGCCTCTGCTAGCTTCTGGCGTCGCCTACAACCAGGGAAGTCGGCCCATGCTCACCATCGAACAGCGCCTGTTGGCGGTCAACGGCATCCGTCTCAACGTCTGGCTGGCCGGCCCCGAGGAGGGGCGGCCGCTGTGGCTGCTGCATGGTTTCCCGGAGTGCTGGCACTCCTGGCGCGGGCAGATTCCGGCGCTGGTCGCCGCGGGCTACCGGGTGTGCGTCCCGGAGATGCGCGGCTATGGCGCCAGCGACGCGCCGGTGGCGGTGGAGGCCTACGACTTGCCGAGCCTGTGCGGCGATATCCGCGCCGCCATGGATGCCCTGGGGCAGGCGCGCGCCGCGGTGATCGGGCACGACTGGGGCGCGTTCGTCGCCTGGCACCTGGCGCTGTGGGAGCCACAGCGGGTCGAGGCGCTGGTGACGCTCTCGGTGCCCTTCGCCGGGCGGCCGCGGCGGCCGGCCACCGAGATCATGCGCGAGCTGCATGGCGGGCGCTTCAACTACATCCTCTACTTCCAGCAGCCCGGCGTCGCCGAGGCCGAGCTGGACGCCGACCTGTCGCGCAGCCTGCGGCTGTTCTTCCGTGATCCCGGCGACAGCGATCCGTTCCTCCAGGACAAGCCGGCGGATGCACGCCTGTTCGACGACCTGCCGAGCCCCGCGCGCTTGCCGGCCTGGTGCAGCGAGGCGGACTTCGCCATCTACCTGCGCACGTTCGCCGGGCGCGGCTTCCGAGGCGCGCTGAACTGGTACCGCAACTTCGAGCGCAACTGGCAGCGCAGCGAGTCGCTGGCCGGGCTCAAGGTGCAACAGCCAACCCTGTTCGCGATCGGCGACCGTGACCCGGTGGGGCGGCTGGAAGCCTATACCCTCTCGCGCATGGCGGACTGGGTGCCGCGCCTGGAACAGCACCGGCTGGCCGCTTGCGGGCACTGGATCCAGAACGAAAAAACCGCCGAGGTGAATGCCTTGCTGGTGGATTTCCTCGCCCGCCATTACCCCGCCTGAAACGCCGCGCGCGCTGCTGCAATGGCGCGCGTCAGCCGCTGTCGGCGCTGCCTCCCGATTCGCCGGATACTTCAGAAAAACCTGAAGTAATTATTTGCGCGGGGCTATTTTTCCCACTCCGGCAAGCTGCGACAACTGCACCCGACGCCAGGCCACCGGCCCCGGCGTCCGCGGAACGTCGCCATTCCAGAAGCCTCGTCCGCGGTGCTTTTCCTTACTGCCCAAGCACGCCCGGCATCGCGCCAGGCGCAGAACAAGAATGACGGGCGCAGGCCCGTCCAGATTGCTGGTCTGTCAGAGGAACTCAACCGTGTCCATCCTTGCGCGTCTTTCCGCCATTCCTTCGCAGTCCGCCGCCAGATCCACGCGCGGCAGCCACACCCCCGATCGCCTTTCGTTGCACGCCTGAGCGCCGCGCCGTGCCTCCCGCCGTGCCTGTCGGTGCGGCTCATCCTGCCCGGAGTCCGTGCATGCAACTGGAAATCTTCCGCACCCTGTGGGGCTACCCCAATGGCTGGCCGCAGGCCATCGCCGAGCTGCGCGCCGCCGGCTTCGACGGCCTGGAAGCGCGTCTGCCGCTCGATCCGGCGTTGCGCGCCGACTACGCGCGGCTGCTGGCCGCGGAGCGCGTGCCCTACATCTGCACCCTGTTCACCGCCTACGACGTGTTGCCCGAGCAGTCGGCCAGCCCGCAACTGCACCTCGACGACCTGCAGCGCAAGCTCGGCTGGGCCGCCGAACTGGCGCCGCGCTTCGTCAACGTGCTTGGCGGCAACGACCGCTGGCCCCTGGCGGCGCAGGTCGAGTTCTTCGGCCGCGCCCTCGAACTGAGCCGCGAGCAAGGCCTGTTCTGCAGTTTCGAAAGCCACCGTGCGCGCTCGCTGTTCAATCCCTGGGTGACCCTGGAGCTGATCCGGCAACTGCCGGACCTGCGCTTCACCAGCGACATCAGTCACTGGGTGGTGGTCTGCGAGCGCCTGCTGAACGACCCGGCGGACGATCTGACGCCCTTCGTCGAGCGCGTGCACCACATTCAGGCACGCGTCGGCTACGACCAGGGCCCGCAGGTGCCGCACCCGGCGGCGCCGGAATACGCCGCGGCACTGGCCTTCCACCAGGCGCACTGGCGCGCGGTGTGGCGTTCGCAGCGCGCGCGCGGCTATGCGGTCAGCACCCTGACCCCGGAGTTCGGGGCGGACGGATATTTGCATCACCTGCCTTTCACCAACGCCCCCATCGCCGATCTGTGGGAGCTGAACCGCTGGATGGCCCAGGCACAGCGCCAGGATTTCCGGCGCTTCCTCGAATCCTGAAGACCCCCTCTCGGAGCAATCGACCATGCAGGAGCATGCAAGCAAGGCCTTCACCTCGATCCCCGTCGTCGATATCGCCGGGCTGTTCAGCGCGCGCCTGGAGGACCGTCAGGCGGTGGCCGCGGCGCTGGGCAAGGCGGCCGCCGAGGTGGGCTTCCTCTACATTCGCAACCACGGCATCGAGCCGGCGCTGATCGAGGGCTTGCAGCGCGCCGCGCGCGACTACTTCGCGCAGCCGCTGGAGGCCAAGATGCGCCACTACATCGGCGCCTCGGAAAGCCACAAGGGTTTCGTCCCGGAAGGCGAGGAGGTTTATGCCAAGGGCAAGCCGGACCACAAGGAAGCCTTCGACGTCGGCTTCGAAGTGCCCGCCGACGATCCTCTGGTGCTGGCCGGCACGCCGCTGCTGGGGCCGAACCGCTGGCCGTCGCTGCCCGGCTTCGAGAGCAGCGTGCGCGCCTACTACCAGGCGGTGTTCGCCCTTGGCCGCCGGCTGTTCGGCGGCTTCGCCCTGGCCCTGGGCCTGGAGGAGGACTACTTCGATCCGCTGGTCAGCCGGCCGCCGTCGAAGCTGCGCCTGATCCATTACCCGTTCGATGGCGCCGCCCAGGACGCCCCCGGCATCGGCGCGCACACCGACTACGAGTGCTTCACCATCCTGCATGCCACCGAGCCGGGCCTGGAGGTGCTCAACGAGGACGGCGAGTGGATCGACGCGCCGCCGGTGCCGGGCGCCTTCGTGGTGAACATCGGCGACATGCTCGAAGTCATGACCGCCGGCGCCTTCGTCGCCACCGCGCACCGTGTGCGCACGGTGCGCGAGGAGCGCTATTCCTTTCCGCTGTTCTACGCCTGCGACTACCACACGCAGATCCGCCCGCTGCCGCAGTTCGACAACGGCAGCCGCGAGTACGAAACCATCGCGATCGGCGAACACATGTGGAGCCAGGCGCTGCAGACCTACAGCTACCTGCGGCGCAAGGTCGAGGCGGGCGAGTTGAGCCTGCCGGAGCGGGCGCGCAAGCCGTCCAGCTTCGGCCACCTGAAAAAACAGACGCAGCCGACCTGAGCCGCGCACTTCAAGACCCAGACCCTGGAGCATCGCTATGTTGAAAACCACCCGCACCCTCCTGGCCAGCGCCGTGCTCGGTGCCACCCTGTTCGGCGCCATGCAGGGCGCCAGCGCCGCCGTGACCGCCGCGCCGGGGCAGATCAAGATCGGCATGGAAATCACCTACCCGCCGTTCGAGTCCTATGACGGCGACAAGGTGGTCGGCTCCGACCCGGAACTGGCCGAAGCCCTGGCCAAGCACCTGGAGGTCAAGGCCGACTTCGTCAACACCAAGTTCTCCGGGCTGATCCTCGGCCTCAACGCCGGGCATTTCGATGCGGTGATCTCCGGCATGTACATCACTCCCGAGCGCACCGCCCAGGCCCTGGCGATTCCCTACGCACAGACCGGCGCGGCGATCATGGTCCCGGCCGACGGCACGCTGCGTCCGGAGAAACCCGAAGACCTCTGCGGGCTGAAGGTCGGCCTGGAGCAGGGCACCACCTGGGTGAGCAAGTTCGCCGAGCTGTCGAAGAGCTACTGCGAGCCGAACGGCAAGGGCGCCATCAGCGTCAGCGAATACCCCTCGGCGCCGGAAGTGACCCAGGCGCTGCTGTCGAAGAACGTCCAGGCCCAGGTGGAGATTTCCGGCGCCGCGCGGATGATCGCCGAGCGTTCCAAGGGCCGCGTGGTGGTCAGCTCCAAGGAGCTGATCTACAAGCAGACCCTGGGCATGTACGTGAAGAAGGGCAACCAGGGCCTCTACGACGCGCTGAAAGTCGCCCTGCAGAAGACCAAGGACAGCGGCGAGTTCGCCGCCATCCTCAACAAGTACGCCCTGGAAGACGCCTCGGCCGAGTGATTCCGCGTTTCGCAATATGAGAGACGGGCCTCGACGGGGGCCCGTCCACCGAGGTGCCCATGCAGTTCGACTGGTCGTATTTCTTCTCGCTGTTCTCCCTGCCGGCCTTCTGGAAGGCCTGCGTCACCGTGATCGAGCTGAGCGCCCTGGCCTGGCTGATCGGCATGTTCCTGGGCTTCCTCCTGGCCTCGGCCAAGCTCTCCGAGCAGCCCTTGCTGCGCGTGCCGGCCGGGCTCTACATCTGGTTCTTCCGCAGCGTGCCGCTGCTGGTGCTGGTGGTCTTCGTCTACAACCTGCCGCAACTGTTCCCGGCCAGCGGCGCGCTGCTGTCCAATCCGTTCATTTCCGGGCTGCTGGCGCTGGTCTTGACCGAGGCCGCGTACATGGCGGAAATCCATCGCGGCGGGCTGATCTCGGTGGCCAAGGGGCAAAAGGAAGCCGGCCGCGCGCTGGCCATCGGCGCGTTCGGCATCCAGCGCCTGATCGTCATCCCGCAGGCCTTCCGCATTTCCCTGCCGACCCTGATCAACGAGTACGTCACCGTGGTCAAGCTGACCTCGCTGGTCTCGGTGATCTCCCTCACCGAGCTGCTGATGGTCGGCCAGCGCCTCTACGCGCAGAACTTCCTGGTCATGGAAACCCTCTCCGCGGTGGCCATCTACTACGTGCTCATCGTCACCCTGTTCGGCTGGCTGCTGCAGTACCTGGAGCACCGCCTGGACCTCAACGCGCGCAAGCCGGATACCCTGTCCGACGCCGCCTTGCAGACGCTGCGCCAGCGCCTGCCGGCGCTGCCCGTGCAGCAGCGGCAGATGGCCGGGGCGGGCGTGCCGCCGGCCCTGCACCTGCGCGACATCCGCAAGAGCTACGGCGCCCATCAGGTGCTCAAGGGCGTCTACCTGCAGGTCGGCTGTGGCGAGGTGGTGTCGATCATCGGCCCCTCGGGCTCCGGCAAGACCTCGCTGATCCGCACCATCAACGGCCTGGAGGGTATCGACGGCGGCGAGATCGTGCTCTTCGGCGAGGGCTACATCGGCGCCGGCCGTGGCGATCCCGAGCGCCTGCGCCAGGGCGTGCGGCACATCGGCATGGTGTTCCAGAGCTTCAACCTGTTCCCGCACCGCACCATTCTCGACAACGTCGCCCTGGCCCCGCGCTTCCACGGCCAGGCCGAGCGCCCGGTCTGCGAAGAGCGCGCCCTGGCGCTGCTCGACAAGGTCGGTCTGCTCGCCCATGCGCACAAATACCCGCACCAGCTCTCCGGCGGCCAGCAACAGCGCGTCGCCATCGCCCGCGCGCTGGCCATGGCGCCGGCGATCATGCTCTTCGACGAACCGACCTCGGCGCTCGACCCGGAACTGGTCGGCGACGTGCTCAATGTCATCCGCGACCTGGCCAAGGAGGGCATGACCATGGTCATCGTCACCCATGAAATGGACTTCGCCCTGTCCATTTCCGATCGCGTGGTGTTCATGGAGCACGGCCAGGTGCAGGTCGACGCCAGCCCGGCGGCGATCCGCAACGGCGAGGCCGGCGAGCGCGTGCTGCGCTTCATCGGCCTGGACGCGCCAGCCGCCGCGGCGGCGCCGGAACGCGCGCGGCAGTCGGCGCGCTGACGTTCAGCTGGCGCGCGGCAGCCGACGGCGCCGGGCTCAGCCGCAGGGGCTGCCCAGCCCGGCGGCGGACAGCGCGGCGAGGTCGCGGTAGGAGATGCGCCGATGCTGGCCGAGGCCGCTGGCCAGCACTTCTACCAGCGACTCGCCGGGCGGCAGGTAGGCGTCGCCGAAGCCGCCATCGGCCAGGCGGCTGGGGTGGGCGACTATCTCCACCGGACTGCCGGGGCGCAGGCCGTCGAGCAGGTCGCGCGGGGTGCAGACCTGCGCCACGCTGCAACCGCTCAGGCGGCTCAGACGGCGGTTGAGCAGGTACTTGAACAGGCGTTTCGCCGGGCCGATGTTGCGCCCCAGGTTGCGCGCCAGGCGCACGGGCACGCCCTGTTCGGCGGCGAAGCGGGCGACCAGCGCGGCGATCGGCCAGAGGTTGTGCACGTGCTGGTGCGAGTCGATGTGGCTGGGGCGGATGCCCTGGGCCAGGCAAGCCTGCCACTGCGCCTGCAGTTCGCCGCGCAGCGCCGCCGCGGCGCTGGCGGACAGGCGCAGGACGTGGCGCGGCAGGCCGAGGTCGAGGCGCCCGTCGGCGTCGCAGAACGCCGGCTCGCGGCGCAGCGCCGGGCTCAGCGGTTCGCCGTAGGTGAGGTTGAAGTGCAGGCCGAGGCTGTCCTGCACGCCGTGCTCATGGCCCAGGGCACAGGCTTCGGTGAAGGCCGGCATGTTCGCCATCAGGGTCGCGGAGCTGACGACGCCGGCGTCGAAGGCGGCGACGATGACCCGGTTCTCTTCGCGGGACAGGCCGAAATCGTCGGCGTTAACGATGGCCAGCAGGGGCTGCGTCATGGGCTGGGTTCCGCGCCGGCGGCGCTGGAACGGCCGCGCCGGCGTTGCAGGTAGGGTTTCAGTTGGCGCCAGGCACCATACAGCAGGCCCAGCAGCAGGCCGCTGGGGCGCCGCGAATAGAAAGTCCAGCGCTGCTGCTCGACCGCGCCGGTCTGGCGTTCGTGCAGTTGGTGGCCGGAGCCGCTCAGGCTGACCCGCGAGGCGTCGATGCATTGCCAGTCGTCGTCGAGCCCCCAGCGAATCCATTCATCGAGGAGCAGGCGGCCGGCGCCGAGGCTGGCGTATTCGGGGCGGAAGGCGAGGTTGTAGTCGTACAGCCGGCCGCGCTCGAACAGGCCGAGGCGGTAGCTGACGCAGCGGCCCTGGTGTTCGACCATGACCACCCGCAGGCAGTCCGCCGCGGCCAGCGCATGCAGGGCGTCGAACATCCAGCGTTGGCGGCGTTCGCCGGAGAAGATGCCGACGCCTTGCTCGCCCTTCCAACTCACCTGCTCGACCTCGCGCAGGGCCTCGCAGAGGGCGTCGATGCTCTGCGCGTCGGGGCGCAGGCGCAGGATGCTGGCGCCCATCTCGCTGCAACGGCGGCGCGCCTTGCGCAGTTTGTAGCGCAGGTCGCCGCTGGGTTCGGCGCGGTCCGCCGCGCTGAGCCGATGCTCGGGCGCGCGGCAGCTCAGGCGTTGTTCGGCGAACCAGCTATGGCGCTGCCAGGCGGCGAATTGCCCGGCCTGGCCGGCCAGCGGGGTGATTTCGCTGAGTTGCAGCAGGGCGTGCGGCAGGCGCCGGCGGATCAGCGCCAGCACCTCGCCCAGGCGCGGCCACTGGCTGGGCTCGATCAGCAGGGCGATACGGTCGGCCAGCGGGTAGCCGAGGTGGCGCACTACCCACAGCGGCAGCCCGGCCTGGCGTTCGCGGCAGCGGATCAGCGGCAGGCAGAGCACCAGGCGCTGCTCTTCCCAGCCGAGCAGGATGTGCAGTTGCTGGCCGGGTTCGAGGGCGCGCTCGGCGCCATCCAGCCAGCCCAGGTGATTGAACGGCGTGGCCTGTTCCAGGCGCGCGCGCAGGGCTTCGTATGCCTGCCGGGGGAAGTCGGCGGCGCTGAGGCTGTGGCTCCAGTGCAGGCGCATGTTCAGCGTCCCTGCCTGGCGTGGTCGCGGTCGGCGCGGCGGCGACGCCGGTCGATGCGCTGTGGTGGCGGGTTCATGTGGCCTCCCAGGTCAGGGCGAACAGGCTTTCGCCGGGCAGGTCGAAGCGCGCGCGATCGGCTTCGCAGGTCAGCGGCCAGTCGCGCTCCAGGCCCTGGCTGTCGAACAGGCGCAGGCTCGGCCTGGCCGCGCAGAGCGCCGCGCCGGTGATTTCCATGGCTTGCTGGCGCGGCACCTTGTTGACGCCCAGCAGGCTGTGGCGCTTACCGTCGCGCAGGGCCAGGGCGTCGACCTCGAAGGCCGGGTTGTCGAGCCCCTGCACCTGGGCCAGCCAGTGTTGCAGGATGAAGCGCTGGGCCAGGCCCACCGGCTTGAGTGTGGTGCCGGTGGCGTCTTCGTTGAGCATGCCCTTGGTGTAGGCGTCTTCGTCCATGGCCTGGAACCAGATGAGCATGTCGAGCAGTCCGTCCTGGGACGCGTTGAACACCACCGAGGCCCACCAGAGTGCGGCGAACTGGCTGTTCTGCTGGTAGGGGCTGAGGGCGTCGCCGCTGGAGATGTTGGTCTGGTCGAGCAGCAGCGCCTTGCGCGGCCGGCCGTTGAGGTCGAGACCGACCAGATCGGCGGCCTGGCGCACGCTGTCGCGGTAGCGCCGGGTGGCCAGCAGGTCGCGCAGCATCCATTCGTGCCAGGCCAGGGCATCGATGTCGTTGCCGTGCTCGGCGAGCAACTGCCGCGCCCAGTCCAGGCCGCGGCGTTGCGCGGCGCCGTTGCGGAACGGGCCGTCGAGCAGGCGCGAGCTGGCCGGCATGGCGATGCGCACGCCGGCGGCGCGGGCGCCGGGGCTGGCCTGGACGCGGCGCAGCATGGCGCCGAAGTAGTCGGCGTAGCTGGCGTAGTCCGGGTAGTTGAGGTTGGGTTCGTCGGCGAAGGCTAGGTAATGCAGGCCCTTGCCCGGCAGGCGCGCAGTATCGGCCAGCCAGGCGTCGAGTCCGGCGAAGCTCGACGGATCGGCGTCGAGCACGGCGCGCCGCCCGCTGCCGGCGAGCAGGGTGATGTCCTGGTCGATGCCCAGTCGCTCCTGGAACGCCTGGCGGAAGGCGATCTCGCGCTGCGGCTGGCGCGGCAGCACATCGACGAAGCTGTAGTAGGCCCCGGCGCGGCCGGCGATCGCCGCCAGTTGGCGCATGCCGTCGGCCTCCGGCACGCCATAGGGCAGGGCGCTGCCCAGGCGTGGCGCCGGGCCGAGGTCGTCCTGGCGCAGGCGGAGCTGGACCGTGCCCGGTCGCCACTGCAGGCGGAACAGTTGCTCCGGCGCCAGGGCGAACAGGTTGTTGCCGCCGTCCAGCCAGAATGCCGCCTTGCCGCTGCCGACCAGCTCCAGGCGCCAGATTTCCTCGCGCGGCGAGAGCGGCAGGCTGGCCTGGTCGAAGCGCGCGTATCGGTCGTAGCGCAGCAGCTCCAGTTGCACTTGGGCGTTGTCGCTCAGGCGGGTCGCCTGCAAGGCGTGCACGCCGCCGTGGTTCTTCCCCGCCAGGCGTACCTGCTGGCCGGGGCCGACGCGGAAGTACAGGGTGGTGCCGTCCGCCACTTCGGCGCTGAAGTGCAGTTTCGCCGGTTCGAACTGCGAGGCGCTGCCGGCGCCGTGGCTGACCCGGTAGCTGCGGAAGCTGTAGCCGGGGATGTGCAGGGCGTAGTCGCCGTTGCCTTCGGCGAGGTCCAGGCGGCGCTCGCCACGGTTGCGCTCGGCGGCGATCTCGACCTGTTGCGCCAGATGGCCGACGCCGTCCAGCAGATACAGTTGCTCATGGTTGGCCTCGCTCTGCCAGGCCGCCTGCCAGTCGATGTCCAGCGCGTCCCAGGCGCTTGGCCGCAGGTACAGGACGCCATCGCGCAGGCCCTGCCAGCGGTGCTCCTCGGCCGGCGCCGCGACGGCGATGAACAGTAGCGCCAGAAGCAGCCGCTTCAGCATGTCGCCTCCCGTGGGCGCAGCATGTCGCGGAGCTGGCGGATGTCCTCGGGCAGCAGGATCAGGGTGCGTTGCCAGGGCACGCCACTGAGCCGGCAGTAGAGCACCAGCATGGCCAGGGTCACCGCCAGGTAGGCCACCGAAGAGGCGATGCCGGCGCCGACGATGCCCAGGCTGGGGATCAGCACCAGGTTCAGTGCCAGGTTCAGCGCCACCGCCAGGCCCATCATGATCGACAGCGCGCCGGGCCGCTGTTTGCCCAGCAGGTCGAGGCGCAGGATGCTCGCGTAACACAGGCCGAACAGTCCCGGCAGCAGCGCCAGCAGGGCCGGGTAGGCGGGCGCGTAGGGCGCGCCGAACAGCAGCACGATCAGCCATTCGCCGATCGCCGCCATGCCCAGGCAGGCGACCAGCATCACGCTGGCGGTCAGGCGCAGGGCGAAGGGGGTCAGTTCGTCGATGCCTTCGCCCTGTTGCAGCAGGCGCTTCATCAGCGGCGTGGTCACCGCCTCGGGGATGATCAGCAGCAGTTCGGCGGCGGCGCTGGCCAGGGCGTATTCGCCCAGGGCCGACGGCGGCAGCATGGAGCCGATCAGCAGGTAATCGGCGCGCATGAGCATTTCCTGGAAGATCACGTTGGGGTGGCTGCGCCCGCTGTAGCGCAGCAGCTCGCCCTGTTCGCGCGGTTGCCAGCGCAGGCGGATGCTGTGGAAGCGCGCCAGCCAGCAGAGGCCGAGCACCACCACCAGCAGCACGCCGCCCAGCCAGCTGGCCACCGCGGCGCCGAGCGGGGCGTCGCGCCAGATCAGCCAGAGACCGATGAACAGCAGCAGCGGCAGCAGCGATTCGAGCAGGCGCAAGGTATTGAAGGCATGCACCTGGCCGTCGGCGTTGTGCAGCGTCAGCAGGCCGCTCTTGAGCACCGCCAGGGGCACCGCGAGGAGCAGCAGCCAGGCCAGCAGTCCGAGGTCCTGGGACAGCCCGAGACCCTGGCCGAGGGTGCGCAGCGTCACGACGAAGAGCAGGGTGAAGAGGGTCGCCAGCAGGCAGCCGTAGACCAGCACCTGGGTGAGCAGCACACCGATCGGCTTGTGCCGCGCCGCCTGGTAGCCGACCGCGGTGTTCAGGCCGCCGCTGGTCAGCGCGGCGATCAGGTCGGGCAGGGTGCTGAACAGGGCGAACAGGCCGCGATCGGCCGGCCCCAGCAGGCGTGCCAGGAGAATGTTGCGCAGTAGCCGCAGGATGGTCATGGTCACCCGCGTGGCGGTGCTCAGCAGCATGCTGCGGATGAAGCTGCCGCGGCTCATGCGTGGGCTCCCCGGAATATCCGCCAGGCCAGCAGCGCGGGGTCCCGCGCGGCCTGCTGGCCGACGTCGATGCGTGGCAGGCCGAGGGCTTCGCTGCCGGCCTCGACCAGCCCCGGGCGGGTCGCCAGGGCATGCCGGTAGCCCAGCGCGGCGACGGCTTCGCGGACCGGCGCGCTGTGGTCGCCGTTGGGGTAGCAATACACCGGCAGCGGCGCGCGGCAGTGCTGCGCGAGGACCTGCTGGGAGCGCGCCAGGTCGGCGGCCAGTTGCGTGCCGTCGAGGCGGGTGAGGATCGCATGGCTGGCGCCGTGCGGGCCGAAGCGCACCAGCCCGGAGGCTTCCATGGCGCGCACCTGCGCCCAGTCGAGGGTTTCCGCCTGGGGCGCTGGCGGGCAGGCGTCGGCGAGGGCTTGCAGGGTGCTCGGCGGCAGCGCCTTGAGGCCTTGCAGGAAGCGCTCCAGCAGCACGCTGCGCGCGGGCTCGCGGGTGTCCCGCAGCAGCTCGGCGGGCAACGCTTGGCCGAGCGCGGCGAGCGGCGTGCGCAGGGCCTCGTCGGCGGCGGCGGGGTCGCGCCACAGGGTTTCGCCGATGGCTTCCCACCAGAAGCGCTGGCGGCTGCCGATGAAGTCGGTGGCGAGGAAGATGCTCGCCGGCACGCCGTAGCGTTGCAGCAGCGGGTAGGCCTGCTCGGCGTTGTCGCGCCAGCCGTCGTCGAAACTCAGCGCCAGGCGCGGGCGCGCACCCGCCGGACAGGCCAGCAGCTCGCTCAGCGGCACGCAGTCGAAATGCCGTTGCAGCCAGACCAGCAGGCGCTCGAAGCTGTCCCGGCCGATGCACAGGGCGCGGCGGTGCGGCAGCGCGGCATCCTCCTCGCTGGCCAGGACACGGTGCAGCATCAGCACCACGCCGGCCTGGCGCAGGCGCCGCCGGCCCAGCGGGGAGTGCAGGTAGGCCGTACCGGCCAGACGCTTGATCTGCTGGCGCATACCGACCTCACCGATTCTGCTGCGGATTCCACAGGCCGTAGCGCTGCCCGCGGAGGAATTGCCAGAGGCCGACGGCCATGCCGGCGAGCGTGACCAGCAGGAAGCCGGCCAGGTGGAACGGCTTGGGCAGGCGGCCCTGGCGGTCGAGCAGGCCGGCGATGCCGATGGCGTAGCCGAGCAGTTGGCCGAGCAACGCCAGGCGGTAGAAGACGCCGGCGTCCCAGAGGAACAGGTTGCTCAGCAGCAAGGGCAGGAGCAGCACCGGGGCCAGGCGGCGGATCAGCTTGTGGCTGATCAGGGCGATGGCGTACCAGCCATGGCGCAGCGGATTCAGCAGTTCGCGGCGCGTCGCCAGGCTTTGCAGGCCGCCGACGGTGACGCGCAGGCGGCGGCGGAACTGCTTGCCGGCCTCGTCGACGCCCTGGTCGAGCACCTGTGCCTGTTCCACATAGACGATGCGGCGCCCGGCCAGCGGGGCGCAGGTGCTGATGAAGAAGTCGTCGTTGACCTCCGGCGGAATGCTCTGGAACAGCTCGCGGCGCAGCGCCAGCAGCGCGCCGTCGGCGGAGACCATGCAGCCGGTGCGGTTCTCCGCGCGGCGCAGCCAGCCTTCGTAGTGGCGGTAGAGCTTGTCGCCCAGGCTCAGGGCGTGGCCGCGACGGGGAATGATCATGTTGCCGCCGCAGGCGCCGACCTGCGGATCGGCCAGCGGCGCGAGGAGTTTGCCGAGGGTGTCGCTGGCCCACTGGTTGTCGGCGTCGGTGAACACCAGTACCTGTTGGCGGGCCAGCGCCACCGCGCGGTTCAATGCCTCGACCTTGCCCACGCGCGGCAGATCGAGCACCTGCACGCGCGGATCGCCGAGCGACCGGGCGATGGCCACGGTGGCGTCGTCGGAACCGTCGCTGGCGAGGATGATCTCCAGCGCCGGCGCCGGGTAGTCCTGCGCCAGCAGGGTGGCGAGCTTCTGCGCGATGTGTGGCGCCTCGTTGTGCGCTGCGATGATCACGCTGACCGACAGCGGCGCCCCCGGCGGCAGCGGCCGGCGCGGGCTGAACAGGGCGAGCAGGGCCAGCCCCAGCGGGTAGCCGAGGTAGGCATAGGCGGGCAGCAGCAGACAGGACCAGAAGAGGATTTCAGCCACGGGCGGGCCTCCGTGCGTTGCGCTTGAGCAGGCTGAGAATGAGCGCCGCACCGCCCAGGTGCAGGCGAATCCAGTGTAGCGGCCAGAGTTGCAGCAGCAGGCCGCCGTCGCGCCGCTTCCAGGCCTGGCGGGCGGCCAGCAGCAGGGCGCCGAGCAGGCCCGGCAGCAACAGGCCGGCGGCTAGCGCGCAGTGCCCGCCGAGCAGGTTGAGCACGGCCGCCAGGCTGAGCAGCAGGACGCCCAGGCAGAGCAGCGGGAAACGCAGCAGGCGCAGGCTGGGGCCGAGGCTGCGCAACAGTTGCAGGTGGCTGCCCTGGCGCCAGAGTTCCTTGCCCAGCCATTCGCGCCAGTTGCCTTCGTAGCCCCAGTGCCAGGCCAGCGGCTGCGCCAGGCTCAACTGGCGCGCGCCGGCGCCGCCCAGGCGCAGGCCGAAATCCTTGTCCTCGCCGCTGCGCAGCACTTCGTCGAAACCGCCAACCTGCTCGAACCAGTGCCGTTCCAGGCACAGGTTGGGGGTCGGCAGCCACTCGCGCAGCAGCGCCGCGCGGCGCCGTCCGGAGAGACTGCGGCGCTGCCAGGCGCGGGCGAACCAGGGGGCCTCGGCCGGGGTGTCGCAGTCCAGCGCGAGGATATCGGCGCGGTCGCTCTCGCGGGTCTGCCGCCAGATGCACAGCCAGTCCGCCGGCACTTCGATATCGGCATCGAGGAAGGCCAGACAGTCGCCGCTGGCGGCCTGCGCGCCGCGATTGCGCAGGGCGCCGATGGCCAGGCCGGGGTGTACCAGCACGCGGGCGCCGCGCTCGCGGGCCAGGCGCGGGCCGTCGTCGCTGGAGCCGTTGTCGACCACCAGCAGCTCGCACTCCAGCTCGGCCAGGCGCGCCGCGCGCAGGGCGCTGTCGAGGGTACGGCCGATATGTCGCGCCTCGTTGTACATGGGCACGACGATACTGATTCGCTTCATGCAGCCTTCCAGGGCAGTTCGTGTCCTTCCGCCTGCAGACGCAGGACACTGGACAGCGCGAGGAACATCCAGAGGTATTTGTGGTTGGGCACGCTGAGGAACAGCAGGAACAGGGCCATGCACAACAGGCACAGGCCGAGATGGGTCGCCAGGTCGGCGCGCGCCTGGTCGCCGTCGGCCAGCCAGGCCTGGCGCGCGCGGCTGAAGTTGTGCAGGCCCATGACGATCAGGGCGATGAACAGCAGGCCGCTGGGCACGCCGAGTTCGCTGAGCAGCTCCAGGTAGGTGTTGTGCGCGCGGCGGAACAGGTCCGGCTGGCTGAAGCCTTCGTTGAAGGCCTTGGCGTAGCCGGTCTGCGCGTAGTGCAGGGGGAAGGTGCCGGGCCCGGAGCCGAGCAGCGGGTTGTCAGCGATCATCCGCGTGCCGACCACCACGTAGGAGGCGCGCCGGCCGAGGGACGGGTCCTGGTGGGCGCTGGCGCCGGAACTCAGCGCACTGAGCAACTTGACGCGCTCGACGTAGGCGGCCGGCAGCGAGGCGATGCCCAGGGGCAGCAGGATGGCCATCCCGAGCATGACGAAGCCCAGGTGCCGCGGGCGGATCAGGCGCAGGCGCTCGCGGTGGTGCCAGGCGCCGATGGCGCAGGCCAGGAGCAGCACCAGCAGGCCCGAGCGCGAGTCGGTCTTGGTCATCCCGGCGAGCAGCACGACGATCACCGCCAGCCAGAACAGGCGGCCGGCGAGGTGCCGGCTGCGCAGGGCGAGCAGGGCCGTCGGCGGCACCGCCACGGCGATCAGCAGGGCGAAATAGTTGGCGTCCTGGAGCAGGCCGATGGCCCGCCCGCCGACCTGGTAGCGGGTGGAGAACAGGGCGATCAGGGAGGTGGTCGCCACGCCCAGGGAGAGCAGGCGGCAGAGCATCAGCGGGTTGACCTCGCGGCCGACCAGCAGGGTGATGCCGAACAGGCTCATGCCGATCGCCAGTTCGCGCAGGTTGTCCAGCGAGACCTCCAGGTTTTCGCTGAACAGCAGGCTCAGCAGCACCCCGAGGAGGAACGGCAGCAGCGGCCGCCAGAGGTTGCTGCGCAAGCGCGTTTCGGGAATCTGCCGGAGCAGCAGTTGCAGCACCAGCACCAAGATCAGCGAGGCGCCGAGCAGCTTGGCGCCGGACAGTTCGGTGTCCTTGAACAGGCCCTCGAAGGGCACCAGCAGGACCAGGCCGAGCAGGCCCCAGGCCGGACGCCGGTAGAGCGCCGCCAGGCCGACCAGGCCGAACACCACGAAGGGCGCGAGGTACGGCCAGGGGCTGACCAGCAGGAGCAGGCAGGCGAGGGCGAGCAGGGCGCCGACGGAGACGGGCAGGATCATCAGGGCTGGCCTCCCGCCGCGCTCAGGTAGAGCTGGTTCCAACTGCGCGCCAGGGTCGGCAGGTGGTAGTGGTCCAGTTGCCGGTGACGGCCTTCGTTGGCCAGCCGTTCAGCCAGCCGCGGGTCGTCCAGCAGGCGCGCGACCTGCGCGCCCAGCGCGGCGGTATCGCCCGGCGCGGCGAGCAGCGCGGAGCGTTCCGCTTCGAGCATGTCGGGTACGCCGCCGACGGCGAAGGCCGCCACCGGGGTGGCGGCGCGCATGGCTTCGAGGAGGATCATCGGTGTGCCCTCGGTGCGCGAGCTGAGCACCAGCACCGCCAGCCGCCGCAGCCAGGCGTCCATGTCGGTCTGGTAGCCGGGCAGTTGGATACGCTGGCCCAGCCCGGCGGCGTCGATGCGCGCCTGCAGGGCGTCGCGCTGCGGGCCGTCGCCGAGCAGCACGGCGCGCAGTTCGGGACGTTGCCGGCACAGCGGGATGACTGCATCGAGGAACAGGTCCGGGCCTTTCTCGGCGCTCAGGCGGCCGACGAAGCCGAGCAGGGGCGGGCCCTGCGGGCGCTCGCGGCGGGGCGCGAGGCTTTCGTCCGGCAAGCCGTTGGGAATCACCAGCAACTTGCGTGCGCGGACCCCGGCCTGTTCGTGCAGGCGGGCGATGCTCTGCGCCACGCAGACCACCTTGCGCACCCGCGCGCTGCGGCACAGCAGCAGGCTGATGCGGGTGTACAGGCGCTGTTTGCGGCTGCGCGGGGTGAAGCCATGCTGGGTCAGCACCAGCGGCAGGTCGAGCCAACTGGCACAGGCCCAGGCATACAGCTGGGCGCGGAAGTTGTGCGCGTTGAGCAGCCCCGGGCGGGCGCGCAGGTCGTCCAGCAGCTCGCCCAGGCCCTTGCAACTGCGGCACTCCACGCCGGCCTCGGCGAAGCGCGCCAGCAGCGCCGGCGGCGCATCGAGGAAGACCACCCGATGCTGCCCGGGCGTCACCCGGCAGTGGTCGAGCAGCATGCGCTCGGCACCGTAGAAGCCGCCGCTGTGGACCAGGTGGACGATCGCGTTCACGACCGTGCGCTCACTGCCGGACCCAATGCCAGACCCACGGCCAACTCCAGCGCTTGTAAGGGTTGACCTCCTTTTCCTCGGTCAGATTGATCACCATCAGCACCGGCAGGTTGAGGTGCTGGGCGATCTGCGCCGGGTGCTTGAAGCTGTGGTCGAAGAACTCGCGCACATAGCCCAGGGCGATGGCCAGCAGCAGGCCGGTGAGCAGACCCAGGGGGATGACCACGCCGGGTTTCGGGAAGGCCGCTTCGGTGGGTTCGTAGGGCTCGCTGAGGACGCGCGCGTTGGACAGGTCGCCGTCGATCAGGCGCTGGCCGCGGCTTTCTTCGTAGCGCTGGGTGTAGGTGAAGAAGGCCTTGTGCAGGGCGTCGATCTCGGTGTCGAGCTGGCGCAGCTTGCTGTCCACTTCCTGCAGTTGGCGCACGCGCGCCTTGTAGTCGTCGATGCGCGCGGTCTTCTGCTGGATCACCGCGTTGATCACCGCCAGGTCGTTGTTGCGTTCGTTGATGCGGTTGGACACCACCTTGAGGAATTGCTGGCGGGTGCGCGCGATTTCGTCGCGTTGCAGTTGCACCGGCTGGCTGTCGGCCTGGAAGGCCGAGGAGGTGTTGCCGTAGCGGCTGACCAGGTCGCTCAGGCGTTCGCCGAGCTGTTTGACCTCGCGGTCTTCGTAGGCGACGTTGTCGATGGTGTTGGCGAAGCTGAAGGGGAAGCTGTAGTCGGTCAGCCCGGCTTTCTTGGCCGCCGCCAGGTTGCGGTTCAGGTAGTCGAGCCAGCGTTGCGCTTCGAGGGCGCGGTCATGGTACAGGTTGAGCGCCTGCTCTTCGGTGTTGATGGCGTTCAGGCGGAAGGTGATCTCTTCCTTGGGATCGGAGGCATGGGCCGCTTCGAGCAGCGCCAGGCGATTGCTTTCCAGGTTGTCCAGGCGCTGCTGGTACTGCGCTTTCTTCTGCTCGTAGAAGGCCTGCGGCAAGTCGTTGGATTGCAGCTCCTGGCGATTCTTCAGGTAGTTGGCCAGCAGGCGCTGGACGAACAGCGTGCCTTGCTGCGGGTCGCTGGAGCGGTAGTTCACCGAGATCACGTTGGAGCCGGGCAGGGTTTCCACCTTCAGCGCCTTGAGCGCCTGTTCCGTGTAGGCATCCAGCGAGGTATCGCGCAGCGGATCGACCTCCAGGCCGACCGCGCTGCGCAGCGGGTTGATCACGTGGCTGCGCAGCGGATCGACCAGGAAGCGCTTGAGCGGATTCAGCAGTAGGGTGCTGATCAGCCCGGAGGACGGCTTGAACTCGCCGCTCTTGCGCAGCTCGTCGATGGTTCCGCGGACCAGGGTCGGCGAGCGCAGGATGTTGCTCTCGGTTTCCATGTCCGCCAGCGACGGCGGAATGAACTTGTCCGAGTCCGGCGTCAGCGAGGTGCTGGCGTCGCTCTGCGAGAGTTTCTTCGACTGCACGATGACTTCGGCGGTGACGTCGAAGTTCTGTTTCAGCACCAGCGGAATGAGCAGGGTGATCACGGCGAAGCCGAGGAACACCCGTTTGATCAGCCGGCCGTTGGAGAAGAACACCCGAAGGAACTCATGCAGATAGTTTTCCATTCTGTTCATGCTGGGCTCCGGTTCAGTTGTTGTTGTTCTTGTTGTCGACGCGATAGGAGAAGCCGAAGCCGATCCCCTGGAAGAGGATCACATCGGCCAGTTGCCGACTCAGTTGGCCCGCCTCGACCAGCTTCGACTTGGGCACGTAGAGCAGGTCGTCCGGTTGCAGGTAGGCGAATTGCAGGGCATCGCCCTGGGCGGCTTTCTTCACGTCGTAGACCTTCGCTTCGACGTTGTCGCCGCGGCGGTGCATGACCACCACCGAGTCGAGGCGCGCGCTGCCGGTGCTGCCGTGAGCCAGGGCCAGCGCTTCGAGCACCGAGACCGGCCGGCGGATCGGGTAGGCGCCCGGCTGGCCCACTTCGCCGAGGACGAACACTTCGTTGGCGGCGGTGCTCTTGAGCATGACGTCGACCTGCACCATCGAACGCACCTTGTTCGCCTCTTTCGCGTAGCGCGCGTTGAGGCTGTTCTGCAGCTCATCGACCGTCATCCCCTGCAGCGACATCGAGCCGAGCAGCGGGAAGCTGGCGCGGCCGTCGGAGCCGACGGTGATCTCGCGGCTCAGGCCGGTCACCGGATGGATCAGGGTGTTACGCAGGTTGTCGGTCTGTGCGAGGGGTTTGGAGACCGAAAGGAACACGTCCTTGGCGCTGTTCTTCAGCACCTTCTCGTAGTGGCTGGCGATCAGCCGCTGGGCCTGGGCGACACTCAGGCCAGCGACTTTCAGCGGCGCCACGTAGGGCAGGTCGACGGTGCCGTCGGGCATCACCAGGCGGGTGCCGCTGAGCTGGCTGGCGCTGTAGAAGTTCAGCTCCAGCTGGTCGCCGGGCTGGATGGCGTAGGGCCCGCTGCTGGTGGTGTCGAGACGGAAGATCACGTCGAGCACATCCTGCGGACGCAGGACCTGCTTGACCGGCATGACCTCGCGCAGCTGTGCCTTGTCCGGCGAGGCGGTGAGGACGTTCACCGGGGTGGTCTGGTTGTGCGGGTCCGGCGTCGAGCAACCGCCCAGCGCCAACAGCAGGCAGGAGAAAACGGTCAATGTGGTGCGCATGGCCAACCCTCGCTCAGAGATTGTCGTAGACCCACTTCGGCATGTAGTAGCGGCGCGCGTTGAACACGCTGCCGATCAGCCGGGCATTGGCTTGGGTGAGGCGCTGGACCGCGGCCTGGGCCACTTCCCAGCGGGTCTCTTCGCCGCGTACCACCAGCGCCACGCCATCCACCAGGGCGGCCAGGCCCAGGGTGTCGGCGTTGGCGTAGATGGCTTCGCCGTCGATGACCACGAAGCGGTAGTGCTCGCGGAGCTTGCTGAAGAGTTGTTCGACGGCCTGTGGCGAGAGGCGGCCGTTGTGCTGCCAGTAGTGCCCCAGCGGCATGAAGTGGAAGGGCAGGTTGGCGCTGGCCTCGATGCAGCGTTCGAGGGGCGGTGGCGACTCCGCCAGCACCAGGTCGAGGAAGCCATGCTCCTGGCCCAGGCCGAAGTTCTGCGTGAGGTTCTCCTTGGACAGGCTGGCATCGATCAGCAGCACCTGGCCGCGGCAACTGCGCGCCAGTTCGCCGGCCAGCATCAGGGCGCTGGTGGTGGTGCCGCTGCCGCTGTTGGCGGCGGTCAGCAAGATGATCTTGAGGTCCTGATCGAGAACGATCGCGGCCAGGTTGTTTTCACTCGGGCGCTGGACTGCCAGGCTTTGGGAAGAGGAACCATCCATCTCAACTCGCTCCGTGGCCGGTTATGACTATCAGGGGGGTCTTGAGCAGAATCTTCAGGTCGAGCCAGGGGCTCTGCTCGGCGATATAGGCCATGTCGAGGAGGACACGGCCGTCGAAATCCACGTCGCTGCGCCCGGAGATCTGCCACAGCCCGGTGATGCCGGGGTAGACGCCGAGGCGGCTGAGGTGGTGCTCGCGGTAGGTGCGCGCGTTGAACGATGTCGGGCGCGGGCCGACCAGACGCATCTGGCCGAGCACCACATTGAACAGGTTGGGCAGCTCGTCCAGGCTGCTGCGCCGCAGCAGCCTGCCGATGGGGGTGATGCGCGGGTCGCGGTCGATCTTGAAGTCGACCGAGGCGGGGCCGTGCTTGTTCAGGTGGCGCAGGGAGTCTTTCAGTTTCTCGGCATCCACCACCATGGTGCGGAACTTGATCATGCCGAAGCGCCGGCCGTAGATGCCGGTGCGTTGCTGCACGAAGAACACCGGGCCCGGGCTGCTCAGCTTGACCGCCAGGGCCACCAGCAGCATCAGCGGGGCCAGGCAGAGCAGGATCAGCAGGGCGAGCGTTGCCGAGGTACAGCGTTTGCTGCGCGACAGGGTCCATGGGCGGCCGCCCGGGCGGCCGCTGATCCAGCCGCGGTCATTCCTGGCCGTGGCCTCGGCGATTTTCTGGCGCAGTTCCCCTTCGCGGCGCTCCTTGCGCGCTTGGGTGGTTGCCTCCTCGCCCGTGCCCGACGAGGGAAACGACTTTTCCATCTCCATTCCAGTGCTCCGTTGGCGGCGGCGCCGCCGAATGCCGGTGTCGAATGAATGGGAAATCAGGCCCTGGCCCTGGCGATTTCCGGCTGGTAGTACGACTGGTACCAGTCGATGAATCGGCGCATGCCTTCGGCCAGCTCCACCCTGGGGCTGAAACCGGTGACCTGCGCCAGATCGCTGGCGTCGGCGCAGGTGTCGAGTACATCGCCCTGTTGCAGTGGCAGCAGCTCCAGCTGCGCCTTGCGCCCGAGCAGGCGCTCCAGCAGGGACACATAATCCTTGAGCGCCACGGGGCGCTGGCCGCCGATGTTGAACAGCCGCCAGGGCGCCATGCTGCTGGCCGGGTCGGGCTGCAGGCGGTCCCACTGCGGGTTGCCGCGCGGCGGCTGGTCGAGCAGGCGCAGCAGCGACTCGACGATGTCGTCGATGTAGGTGAAGTCGCGCTGGTGCTGGCCGTGGTTGAACAGCTTGAGCGGTTCGCCTCGGCAGATCGCCTGGGCGAACAGCACCGGCGACATGTCCGGGCGTCCCCAGGGGCCGTAGACCGTGAAGAAGCGCAGGCCGGTGCAAGGAATGGCGTAGAGATGGCTGTAGCTGTGGGCCATCAGCTCGTTGGCTTTCTTGCTCGCCGCGTACAGCGACAGCGGGTGGTCGGTGTTGTCCCGCACGCCATAGGGAACCCGCTGGTTGGCCCCGTACACCGAACTGGACGAGGCGTAGACCAGGTGTTCCGGCGGCTGCCGACGGCAGGCTTCGAGGACGTTGAGGAAGCCGGCCAGGTTGCTTTGCAGATAGGCCTGCGGGTTCTCCAGCGAGTAACGCACGCCGGCCTGGGCGGCGAGATGGATCACCACCTGCGGGCGGACCGCGGCGAACAGTCGTTGCAGGCCCGTGGCGTCGCACAGGTCGAGGCGCCGCAGGGGGAAGCGGTAGCCCTGGCTCTCGATCCAGCGCACCCGGTCGAGCTTCAGCTGCGGGTCGTAGTAGCTGTTGAAGTTGTCCAGCCCGACGACCTCGTGACCGTCACGCAACAGGCGCAGGGTGGTGTGGGCGCCGATGAAGCCGGCCGCGCCGGTGACGAGAATCTTCATGGAAAGATGGCACCCCGGCTGACAACAGACTGGCTAGGGAGCAAGCCGCAAAGGACGGTCCCGAGGTCGCCACGAGCGGAACCGGCGAATGCGCCGGGCCTGCCTGCAGCCGACGGGTTGACCGCTGCGCGGGCCTGATTCCGGCCCGGATACTGCTTTCCGACAACGCTGACATCCACTGTAGCGCTCTCCATGCGGTGGCTCGGTTCGTTTGGGCCATGGGCTAACTGATGGCCTGACGACAGTATATATGCTGTTTTTTTGACTTGTTCCGCCTTGGCTGTCGATATATTGGCGCACTATTTTGGTGCTGAGACTTCTTCGCAACGAGTGACTTACACCTGCTGGGAATATGCCCTGCTGATTCAAGGTGTTAAGCCATGCAGACGAAGTAAAGCAGCAGATACAGATTTCTGTCTGGGTAGGAGAAATCTGTAAAAAAAACTGACGATCGGTAGTCCGGATGGCGTATGAAAATTCATATTTGCGCGCCACTCACATCGCCAGGCCAGGCGTATATGGCCCGCATCACCTAGCCTGTAGCGAACGGCGTTGCTCATTGTCGAAGGAAAACGCCGTCAGCTTTTCCGACAAACAGCCATGCCGGTCCTGGCGCGGTTGGCTCGGGTCTGGATCGCGCCCATTCGGCCGATGGCCCACAGCTATCGGCGTCAAATCCTTAACGTAGCGGCTGCGTATTCAGCCGAAAGGCCAATGCATTGACTCTTTCTCCCGCCCTTGCGGCGCAAAATTCTTTGCTAACATTCTGTAACAGATGGCCTTGCTGGCCTTTTGCTAACCGTTTGATGGCACTGTCGCATCCCCTTGCAATCGCTCGACTGTCTCGAAGGAGAGGGTCATGGCCGTACAGCAATTCATTCAGAAAAGTCAGCTGAAGATTCGCCAGCACGGGCTCGCCAATACCGCGCACCAGGCCCTGCTGAAGGTGGTCAACAGCGTGCTGCTGTTCAAGATCCTGCGTGGCCTGACCTTGCAGAAAGTCGATCCGCGTTTCCTCGAACTGCCGGCGCATTACCGCGGTCTCTTCCTCAGCGAGGCCATGCTGCGGCACTACGCCAGCGATCCGCGCAATGAACTTCCCGAGGACTTTCTCGATGCCGCCCTGGCCAAGGGTGACCAGTGCTACGGCATCTTCGACGGCGAGCGCCTGGCCTCCTATGGCTGGTATTCGCGCAAACCGACCCACATCGAGCCGGAGGTGCTGGACCTGCACTTCGCCGCCGGCTACGTCTACATGTACAAGGGCTTCACCCATCACGACTACCGCGGCCAGCGCCTGCACGCCATCGGCATGAACCTGGCCTTGCAGCACTACCTCGAAGCGGGCGCCAAGGGCTTGGTGTCCTATGTCGAGTCGGCCAACTTCGATTCGCTGAAGTCCTGTTACCGCCTGGGCTATGTGGACACCGGCTCGATCTACCTGATGCGCCTGTTCGGGCGTTACCTGAGCTTCGCCAGCGGCGGCTGCCGGCCCTTCGGCCTGGCACTGAAGCCGGCCCGGGCCTAAGGCCCGCCGGCCGTTACCGTGCAACGGCAAGAGGCGCCGGCAGGCGCCTCTTGGGTGTCCGCCCGGCTCAGAGCAACAGCGTGCGGATATCGCCGAGCAGTTCGCCGAGGCGCTTGGTGAAGCGCGCGGCGGCGGCGCCGTTGATCACCCGGTGGTCGTAGGACAGCGACAGCGGCAGCATCAGGCGCGGCTGGAAGGCCTTGCCGTCCCAGACCGGCTGCATGCTGGCCTTGGACACGCCGAGGATCGCCACTTCCGGCGCATTGACGATCGGCGTGAAGCCGGTGCCGCCGATGTGGCCGAGGCTGGAGATGGTGAAGCAGGCGCCCTGCATGGCGTCGGCGGAGAGCTTCTTGGTGCGTGCCTTTTCCGCCAGTTCGGCGGCTTCGGCGGCCAGTTGCAGCAGGCTCTTGCGCTCGACGTCGCGGATCACCGGCACCAGCAGGCCGTCCGGGGTGTCCACGGCGAAGCCGATGTGCACGTACTTCTTGCGGATCAGCGCCTTGCCGCTGGGGGCCA
>NZ_FNDS01000033.1 GCF_900099785.1 Pseudomonas panipatensis
ACAACTGTTTGATCCGCTCTTTCTCCGCCAGCCAGTTCACATGGGGCGTCGAGCCGCTATGACCGAGCGGGCCATCCAGCGCATCCCATCTCCGCAAATGGAGGTGCTACTCAATTTCGTAATAGAAAGCCAATACATCACACAACGTGAAGAGTATTAATTTCTATCTGGAGAACAGTATTCAGAAGAGCTAGCTCTGCTAGAAATAGGAAATGCAAGCTGATCAATATCTGCATGCACCCCACAAACTCCAATTCCTAATGCGGTAGGATCTATCCCTTTCGAAGACAGGATCAGCCGCCCCTTTTTGTAAGATAATGATATGCGGCCATATTGTGTTTCATGGATGAGACTTTCGCCAACTATTTTCATTTCAAAAGAAAAATAACATGCATTTTGATTGGCCTGCGTGCTATTTAGGCGCACTAGATAACTCCGTCCAACTCGCTCCACGTAAAGGTAATCATTAAATTCATCCACACAGGATTTTCTACTATTTTGATACGTGCATAGTTCACTTTTTTTGATATAACATCCAGGCCATTTATCTAGTGAAAAAGAAGCAAAATAATCTTGCTCATTATTTTTTTTCGATTGAGATGATCCATTATTTACAGGCTCAGCCAAGCAAGATAACTGAACCAAAAAAGACAGTGCCAATACTAATATCCTACTCAATCTCTGTCCCCTTCCATTAAGTACCTATATCTCTGCCTTCCTGCTTCGTACTGGGATAGTTCCAGAGTCTCTCGAATATATCTTGCCAGCGCATATTTGTTGTTCTTAGAAATGTAAGGTATCTGCCTATCCCAAATACTTCCTTGCTGATAGGTAAGATCAACGGCTATATCTCTAATTAGATCATGAAGTCTTTCCCAAGGAACAGCGCCCGCATCTCCCGAAATAGCAATTGAGTATCTTTGCCGGGCGGCAAGCTCATATCTTGGATATATAATATCCTCAAATAATTTGCGCTGCGCCTCTATTGTTATATTACCGAAAGCCTCTCTGTTTTCGATAACAAAATTACTGGCAGCCGAATTGGAAAGGCCTGCTCCGCGAGAAAATCTTTCAGCTGCGCCAGCATCTACACCTGCCGCAATTAGATCCGAATACACAGTGGCAGATGAGCGATGCTTCATATCGTAGCCTCGCCCTAATGTCACACCAGAAGCTCCACCTGGCCAATGCAAACGCCGACTGAAGTATTCACTTGCCGGATTATCATTCCCTTCAGCGTCAAAAGTAATTTGACCACGCTCGACAAAAAGATCGCCTATACGACGAGTATTCGAAAAGCACCCAACCAACCCAATCGGATGCATATGAAACACCTGCCCATGTGCCGGCAGTCCCACTCTCTCGGCGGCCTCATCCCACCAGCACAACTGTTT
>NZ_FNDS01000005.1 GCF_900099785.1 Pseudomonas panipatensis
CCCTGGAAGAACACCAGGTCGCCGCCGTGCTCGTCGGTGGGGGCCTGGAAGAAGTAGTTGAAGCCGATGTCGTAGAGGGTCGCCGAGGACGCGAAGGTGGAGATGTGGCCGCCCAGGTCGGGGTCGTGCTTGTTCGCCTTCATCACCATGGCCAGTGCATTCCAGCGCACCAGCGAGCGGATGCGCCGCTCCATGAACAGGTCACCGGGCATGCGTGCCTCGTGGGTGACCGGAATGGTGTTGCGATAGGGCGTGGTGATGGCGTAGGGCAGTTGGGTGCCGGTGCGGCTGGCCAGCTCGCCCATGCGGGTCATGAGGTAGTGCGCGCGCTCCTCACCTTCGCGATCGAGGACGGATTCCAGGGCGTCCAGCCACTCCTGGGTTTCGACGGGATCGAGGTCTTGCATGGCTTGCTCCAGGGCGGAAAGGCTTCCAGAATCGGAAGCCAGTGGGTCGTTGCCAATGCAGCGCCAACCTTGTGGGCGGCGCCGCGAATTCTTGGAAGTGCACCGGGCTGTTCCGGCGGGTTGTAGTTTTACTACAAAACGCCATTCGATACAGCCCTTCGTGGAAAAAAGTTAGTAGTAAAACTACAGGCGCCCATTTGGCGGGGCTTCCGCAGGGCTGCCGTTCATCAGGATCGATGCATGACTCTGCCGTCCCTGGCCGCTTTGCCGGCCACTCTCAAGCCTCTCGCCGAGCGCGCGGGGCAGTCTTTCCACGCCGCCGTCGCCAATCTTCCCGTCGAACTGTCCAGCCTTTACCAGCAATGGTCCGAAGAGCGGCACGGCAACTTTGCGCGGGTCTGCGCCGCCAGTGATTTCGTTGCCGAACAGGCCGGGCGCGATCCGGCCATGCTGCTGGAGCTGGCTGCCGGGGGAGAGCTGGAGCGCGAACTGCGGCGCGGCGAGATGCGCGCGCAGTTGGAAGCCTGGCTGGCCGACTGCGCCGACGAAGATGAGTTGGGCCGGCGCCTGCGCCGTTTCCGCCGGCGCCAACAGGTGCGCATCATCTGGCGCGACCTGACCCGTGCCTGCGATCTGGCGGGCACCTGTCGCGATCTCTCCGATCTCGCCGATTGCTGCATCGACCTGACCTACCAGTGGCTGTATACGCGCCACTGCCAGCAGTTCGGCACGCCCATCGGCCACCGCTCGAACCTGCCGCAGCATCTGGTGATCCTCGGCATGGGCAAGCTGGGCGCCGGCGAACTGAACCTGTCGTCGGATATCGACCTGATCTTCGGCTATCCGGAGGGTGGCGAAACCCAGGGCGCCCGCCGTGCCCTGGACAACCAGGAGTTCTTCACCCGGCTCGGACAGAAGCTGATCAAGGCGCTGGACGCCATCACCGTCGATGGCTTCGTCTTCCGTGTCGACATGCGCCTGCGTCCCTACGGCTCCAGTGGTCCGCTGGTGCACAGCTTCGCCGCCCTGGAGCAGTACTACCAGGACCAGGGCCGCGACTGGGAGCGCTACGCGATGATCAAGGCGCGGGTGGTCGGGGGGGATCAGGACGCCGGCCAGCGCCTGCTGGAACTGCTGCGGCCCTTCGTCTACCGCCGCTACCTGGACTTTTCCGCCATCGAAGCGCTGCGCAACATGAAGCAGCTGATCCAGCAGGAAGTCCGGCGCAAGGGCATGAGCGAGAACATCAAGCTCGGCGCTGGCGGCATCCGCGAGGTGGAATTCATCGCCCAGGCCTTCCAGTTGATCCACGGCGGCCGCGACCTGAGCCTGCAACAGCGGCCGCTGCTGCGCGTGCTGGCCATCCTCGAAGGCCAGGGCTACCTGCCGCCGGCGGTGGTGAGCGAGTTGCGCGAGGGTTACGAATTCCTGCGCTACACCGAGCATGCCCTGCAGGCCATCGACGACCGCCAGACACAGATGCTGCCGGACGACGAGCTGGCGCGCATCCGCGTCGCGTTCATGCTGGGTTTCGCCAACTGGTCGGCTTTCCACGATGCGGTCAATCACTGGCGCGAGCGCATCGACTGGCACTTCCGCCAGGTCATCGCCGATCCTGACGAGGACGAGAACGGTGACGCCGGCAGTGCCGGGCCGGGCGCCGAGTGGCTGCCGGTGTGGGAGGAGCAGGTGGATGAGGAATCCGCCTGCCGCCAGCTCGCCGATGCCGGCTTCGCCGAGCCGGCGGCGGCCTGGAAACGGCTCATCGACCTGCGCAATGGCGCCCAGGTGCGCGCCATGCAGCGCCTCGGTCGCGAGCGCCTGGACGCCTTCGTCCCGCGCCTGCTGAACATGCTCGCCGAACACGAGCACCCGGACCTGACCCTGGAGCGTGTGTTGCCGCTGGTGGAAGCGGTGGCGCGGCGTTCGGCCTACCTGGTGCTGCTCACCGAGAACCCCGGCGCCCTGGAGCGCCTGCTGACGCTGTGCGCGGCCAGCCCGATGGTGGCCGAGCAGATCGCCAGGTTCCCCATCCTTCTCGATGAGTTGCTCAACGAGGGACGCCTGCTGCGTCCGCCGCAGGCGCCGGAGCTGGCCGCCGAGCTGCGCGAGCGGCTGATGCGCATTCCCGAGGATGACCTCGAACAGCAGATGGAAACCCTGCGCCATTTCAAGCTGGCCCACGGTCTGCGCGTGGTTGCCTCGGAAATCGCCGGAACCCTGCCGCTGATGAAGGTCAGCGACTACCTGACCTGGCTCGCCGAAGCGATCCTCGAACAGGTCCTGGCGCTGGCCTGGAACCAGCTGGTACAACGCCACGGACGGCCGCTGCGCGCCGATGGCACGCCCTGCGACCCGGACTTCATCATCGTCGGCTACGGCAAGGTCGGCGGCCTGGAGCTGGGCCATGGTTCCGACCTCGACCTGGTGTTCATCCATGATGGCGACCCGCAGTGCGAAACCGACGGCGCCAAGCCCATCGACGGCGCGCAGTTCTTCACCCGCCTGGGGCAGAAGATCATCCACTTCCTGACGACCCAGACCACCTCCGGTGCGCTCTATGAGGTGGACATGCGCCTGCGTCCGAGCGGCGCCGCCGGCCTGCTGGTGAGTTCGCTGGGAGCTTTTCTCGCCTATCAGGAAGGCGAGGCCTGGACCTGGGAGCACCAGGCCCTGGTGCGTGCCCGCGTACTGGCCGGCTGCCCGCGGGTGGCCGGCGAGTTCGAAGCGATCCGCGCGCGGGTGCTCGGGCGTCAGCGCGATCTGCCGGAGCTGCGCCGCGAGGTGAGCGAGATGCGCGCCAAGATGCGCGATAACCTGGGCACGCCGTCGACCGCCGCCGGAACCGCGGCGAATGCCTTCGAAGCCACGGCCGCCTTCGATCTCAAGCAGGATGCCGGTGGTATCGTCGATATTGAATTTATGGTGCAATATGCGGCCCTTGCCTGGTCGTGGCAGCACCCCGAGTTGCTGCAATTCACCGACAACATCCGCATTCTGGAAGGGCTGGAGCGGGCTGGCCTGATCGCCAGCGAGGACGTCCGCTTCCTGCAGGAAGCCTACAAGGCTTATCGCGCAGCCGCGCATCGCCTGGCATTGCAGAAACAGCCAGGGGTCGTGAGCGGAGACCGTTTCCATGAAGAACGCCGCGGAGTGATGCGGATCTGGCGCGAGCTCGAGCTCACCTGATCCCGGGCAGTACGCAGCGGTTGCCGAGGGCGTGTGCCCCGGTGGCCGAATGACGAATTTCTGTGAGGAGCTGGCAAATATGTCGATGGCCGATCGTGATGGCGTGATCTGGTATGACGGCGAACTGGTGCAGTGGCGCGAGGCGACCACCCACGTTCTGACCCACACCCTGCACTACGGCATGGGCGTCTTCGAGGGCGTGCGTGCCTACAACACCCCGCAGGGCACGGCGATCTTCCGTCTGCAGGCGCACACCGACCGCCTCTTCGATTCGGCGCACATCATGAACATGAAGATGCCGTTCTCGAAGGAAGAGATCAACGAAGCGACCCGCGCCGCGGTCCGCGAGAACAACCTGGAAAGCGCCTACATCCGCCCGATGGTGTTCTACGGAAGCGAAGGTATGGGCCTGCGCGCCAGCGGCCTGAAGGTCCACGTCATCGTCGCCGCCTGGCACTGGGGCGCCTACATGGGCGAAGAAGCCCTGGAGCAGGGCATCAAGGTGCGCACCAGCTCCTTCACCCGCCACCACGTGAACATCTCGATGACCCGCGCCAAGTCCAACGGCGCCTACATCAACTCGATGCTGGCCCTGCAGGAAGCCATTTCCGGCGGCGCCGACGAAGCCATGATGCTCGACCCGGAAGGCTACGTAGCCGAAGGTTCCGGCGAGAACATCTTCATCATCAAGGACGGCGTGATCTACACCCCGGAAGTCACCGCCTGCCTCAACGGCATCACCCGCAACACCGTGCTGACCCTGGCCGGTGAGCTGGGCATCAAGGTGGTGGAGAAGCGCATCACCCGTGACGAGGTGTACATCGCCGACGAAGCCTTCTTCACTGGCACCGCCGCCGAAGTCACGCCGATTCGCGAAGTGGACGGCCGGCAGATCGGCATCGGCCGTCGCGGCCCGGTCACCGAGAAGCTGCAGAAAGCCTACTTCGATCTGGTGTCCGGCAAGACCAGCGCCCATCCGGAATGGCGCACCCTGGTCAAGTAAGCTTCAGTCAAGAGCATGACGGGGAGGCGCTAGCCTCCCTGGTCGTTTCTGGAAAGCGCATGAGAATTCTGATCGTAGGGCCGTCCTGGGTAGGCGACATGGTGATGGCGCAGACGCTGTTCCAGTGTCTGAAACAACAGCATGCCGCGTGCGAGATCGATGTCCTGGCCCCCGAGTGGAGCCGGCCGATCCTTGAACGCATGCCCGAGGTGCGCCAGGCCCTGAGCTTCCCGCTCGGCCATGGTGTGCTGGATATCGCCGCGCGGCGGCGCATCGGCAAATCCCTGGCGGGTCGGTACGACCAGGCCATCCTCCTGCCCAACTCGCTGAAATCGGCGCTGGTGCCGTTCTTCGCCGGCATCGCCAAGCGCACCGGCTGGAAGGGCGAGATGCGCTATGGCCTGCTCAACGACATTCGCACGCTGGACAAGCAGCGCTACCCGCTGATGATCGAGCGCTTCATGGCGCTGGCCTATGCACCGGGCGCCGAGTTGCCCAAGCCTTATCCGCAACCGCGCCTGTCGATCGACGCGCAGAGCCGCGACGCGGCCCTGACCAAGTTCGGCCTGAGCCTGGACCGTCCGGTGCTGGCGCTGTGCCCCGGCGCCGAGTTCGGCGAAGCCAAGCGCTGGCCGGCGGAGTATTACGCCAAGGTCGCCGAGGTCAAGATTCGCGCGGGCTGGCAGGTGTGGATCTTCGGCTCGAAGAACGATCATCCCGGCGGCGAGGAGATCCGTTCGCGGCTGATCCCCGGGCTGCGCGAAGAGGCGCTGAACCTGGCCGGCGAAACCGCCCTGGCCGAGGCCATCGACCTGATGTCCAGTGCGTCCGCGGTGGTCAGCAACGACTCCGGTCTGATGCACGTGGCCGCTGCGCTGAATCGCCCGCTGGTGGCGGTCTATGGTTCCACCTCGCCGCAGTTCACCCCGCCGTTGGCCGATGCGGTGGAAATCGTCCGCCTCGGTCTGGAGTGCAGCCCCTGCTTCGACCGCGTGTGCCGTTTCGGTCACTACAATTGCCTGCGCGAGCTGAAGCCGCGGCCGGTGCTGGAGGCGCTCGACCGTCTGGTCGCCGATCCGGTGGATGTGGAAGACCGCTGAATGCGTGTGTTGCTGATCAAGACGTCGTCCCTCGGCGATGTCATTCATACCTTGCCGGCCCTGACCGACGCCGCCCGCACCATCCCTGGCATCCAGTTCGACTGGGTGGTGGAAGAGGGCTTCGCCGAAATCCCGGCCTGGCACCCGGCGGTGGCCCAGGTCATTCCGGTGGCCATCCGACGCTGGCGCAAGAACCTCTGGCAAACCCTGAAGAATGGCGAGTGGCGCCGCTTCAAGCAGCGCCTGCGCGAGGTCGACTACGACCTGGTGATCGACGCCCAGGGCCTGCTCAAGAGTGCCTGGCTGACCCGTTACGTGAAGAAGACCCCGGTTGCCGGGCTCGATCGGCAGTCGGCCCGCGAGCCGGCGGCCAGCCGTTTCTACGACCGCGGCTATCCGGTCGCCTGGGGCCAGCACGCGGTCGAGCGGGTGCGCCAGCTATTCGCCCAGGCCCTGGACTACCCGCTGCCGGCATCGGTCGGCGACTACGGTCTGGACCGTACCCGCCTGCTCGATGAAAGCGCCGCCGCGCCTTACCTGGTGTTCCTCCATGGCACCACCTGGGTGACCAAGCATTGGCCGGAGCGCTACTGGCGCGAGCTGGCCGAGCGCATGGGCGAGCGTGGCTGGTCGGTGCGCCTGCCCTGGGGCAATGCCGCCGAGCAGGCGCGCGCCGAGCGTATCGCCCAGGGCTTGGAAAATACCTCGGTGCTCCCCAAGTTATCCTTGGCCGGCATGGCCAAGGTGCTGGCCGGCGCATCCGCCTGTGTGGCGGTGGATACCGGCCTCGGCCACCTCGCCGCCGCACTGGACGTGCCGACGCTGTCGCTGTTCGGCCCGACCAACCCCGGCCTCACCGGCGCCTATGGGCGCTCGCAGGTGCACCTGGGCAGCGATTGGCCGTGTGCGCCCTGCCTGCAGAAAACCTGCACCTACCAGCCGACGGCCGACGACAAACGCCAGTTCGACCTGCGGCATGAACAGCCGCTGTGCTTCACTCGCCTCAACCCGCAGCGTGTGGCGATCCAGCTCGAGGCCCTGCTGCTGGCCCCGGAGACGCTTCGATGACCCTGGCTTTCGTCCTCTACAAATACTTCCCCTTCGGTGGGCTGCAGCGCGACTTCATGCGCATCGCCCTGGAGTGCCAGAAGCGCGGTCACGCCATTCGCGTCTACACGCTGATCTGGGAAGGCGAGGTGCCGCCGGGCTTCGAGGTGCTGGTGGCGCCGGTCAAGGCGCTGTTCAACCACAAGCGCAACGAGAAGTTCAGCGCCTGGCTGCGCGCCGATCTGGCGCGGCGTCCGGTGGACCGGGTGATCGGCTTCAACAAGATGCCCGGCCTGGATGTCTACTACGCGGCCGATCCCTGCTACGAGGACAAGGCGCAGACCCTGCGCAATCCGCTGTATCGCCAGTTTTCCCGCTATCGGCATTTCGCCGGCTACGAGCGTGCGGTCTTCGATCCGCGCTCGAAGACCGAAATCCTGATGATCTCCGAGGTGCAGCAGCCCTTGTTCGTCAAGCACTACGCCACCCCGGCGCAGCGCTTCCACCTGCTGCCGCCGGGCATCGCCCAGGACCGCCGGGCGCCACCGAACGCCGCGGAAATCCGCGCTGAGTTCCGTCGCGAGTTTCAGTTGGGCGAGGATGACCTGCTGCTGGTGCAGATCGGCTCCGGTTTCAAGACCAAGGGACTGGATCGCAGCCTCAAGGCGGTCGCCGCCCTGCCGCGCGCGCTGCGCAAGCGCACCCGGCTGATCGTCATCGGCCAGGACGACCCCAAGCCCTTCCTGCTGCAAATGAAGGCCCTGGGCATCTCCGACCATGTGCAAATCCTCAAGGGCCGAAGCGACATTCCGCGCTTCCTGCTCGGCGCTGACTTGCTGATTCACCCGGCCTACAACGAAAACACCGGCACCGTGCTGCTGGAGGCGCTGGTCGCAGGCCTGCCGGTGCTGGTCACGGACGTCTGTGGCTACGCCCACTACATCGCCGACGCCGAGGCGGGGTGCGTGTTGCCGACCCCCTTCGAGCAGGAGAGCCTCAACCGCATGCTGGTGGAGATGCTCGAGGACGGTCCGGCGCGCGCTGCCTGGTCGCGCAACGGCCTGGCCTATGCCGACAGCGCCGATCTCTACTCCATGCCGCAACATGCCGCGGATGTGATCCTGGCGGAGCGCCCATGAAGCTGGAACTGCACGAGCCCTTCCAGCGCCTGTGGGCCGGCAAGGACCCCTTCGTCGAGGTCGAGCGCCTGCAGGGCAAGGTCTACCGCGAACTCGAAGGCCGCCGCACCCTGCGCACCGAAGTCGAGGGGCGCGGCTATTTCGTGAAGATCCACCGCGGCATCGGCTGGGGCGAGATAGTCAAGAACCTGCTCAGCGCCAAGCTCCCGGTGCTCGGCGCCGGCCAGGAACAGCGCGCCCTGGAGCGCCTGCACCGGGCTGGCGTGGCGACCATGACCTCGGTCGCCTATGGCGAGCGCGGCAGCGATCCGGCACGCCAGCACTCCTTCATCATCACTGAGGAACTGGCGCCCACCGTCGACCTCGAGCAACTGTCGCTGAACTGGCGACAGCAGCCGCCCGAGCCGCGTTTCAAGCGCGCGCTGATCGCCGAGGTGGCGAAGATGGTCGGCACCATGCACCGCGCCGGGGTCAACCACCGCGACTGCTATATCTGCCACTTCCTGCTGCACACCGAGCGCACGCCGAGCGCCGACGACCTGCACCTGTCGGTGATCGACCTGCACCGTGCGCAGACCCGCGCCGCGACACCGCTGCGCTGGCGCAACAAGGACCTGGCGGCGCTGTATTTCTCGGCGCTGGACATCGGTCTGACCCGCCGCGACAAATTGCGCTTCCTGCGCGGTTACTTCTGTCGGCCGCTGCGTGACATCCTCCGCGAGGAGGCCGGGCTGCTCGCCTGGATGGAGCGCAAGGCGGCCAAGCTCTACGATCGCAAACAGCGCTACGGGGACCTGCTCTGATGTCGCGCCGGTCCGTCCAGGGCGAACAGTGCATTGATCAGGTGCAGGACGTCGAGGAAGCGGCCGGCAGTGCGCGCGGGGGGCACGACCAAGGTGTCGCTGCTTTCGCTGGCGCGGGCGGTTATCGTCGGCAGCTTGGCCATTTCCATGAGGGGTGCGCGTGAACGACTACATCGCTGCGGATGACCGTGCTCGCCTGGAGCAGGGCGGGTTGGCCGATTTCGCTGCGTTATGGGCGCAGCCCTTGCCGGCGGCGGACGCGCCGAAAACCCTGCGTGGCGGCTGGAACAGTGTCCAGCGCCTGGAACTCGATGGCATCGCCTACACCCTCAAGCGAGAGCGCCAGCAGCGGCTCGGCGGCCTGCTGCGCTGGCGCGGCGGGCTGAGCGTTGTGCGTGAGTTCCGTAACCTCCAGCGTTACGCCCAGCTTGGCATTCCGGCAGTGCAAGTGGCTTTTTTCGCCGAGCAGTGCGAGCAAGGGGAGCACCGTGCGGTGCTGCTGACCCGTGCGCTGGTTGGCTGGCGTGGCCTCGATGCCTGGCTGGAGGATTGGGCCAAGCTGGCCGTCGAGAAGCGCCAGGCGATCCTGCGCGCGTGCGGCATGCTGGCGCGCAGGCTGCACGAGGCGGGGCAGAAGCACGGCTGCCTCTATCCGAAGAACATCTTTCTGCGCGAGTCGGCCGACGAGCTCCAGGCCTGCCTGATCGGCCTGGAAAAGACCCGTCCGCTGTGGTTCGGCCTGTACGACCGGGTCAAGGACCTGGAGCCGCTGCTGCGCCGCGTTCCGGACTGGGGAGAGGCTGACGTCCGGCAATTCTTGTCGGCGTACCTGGGCAACTCGGCGACGGGCGTGGAAGTCGATCATTGGTACCGGCGCCTGGGCGCACGGCGCCGCAAGAAGGAGAGCCGCGGGTGAAACTGGCGGAACTGCAACGCAGCGGGCGCCAGCCCGCGCTGCCGCTGCGCATCGAACTGGCCGATGGCGCCGGCCCGGCGGAGCTGCGCCTGGATAACCTGCTGCGCGTTCTGCCGGGGCGGCGCTATGTCGGCGCCGGCAATTGGCGCGGGCGCCAGGTGCTGGCCAAGCTGCTGGTCGGCGCCAAGGCCGCGCGGCACTTCCAGCGTGAGCGCGACGGCGTGCGGCTGCTCGCCGAACAGGGTCTGAGCACGCCCCTGCTGCTGGCCGATGGTCTGCGCCCAGGCGAGGGCGGCTGGCTGTTGTTCGAGTATCTCGATAATGCCCAGAGCCTGGCCGAGGCCTGGAAGGCGGTGGCCGACCTGGCGCCGCTCGCCGATGCCCAGCAGGCGGTGTTGGGCGAGGCCCTGGCGGCCATCGCCGAGCTGCATGCCAAGGGCCTCTGGCAGGAAGACCTGCACCTGGACAACCTGCTGCGCCACGACGGGCGCCTGTACCTCATCGATGGCGCCGGCATCCGCGCCGAAACCCCGGGCCAGCCGCTGTCGCGCAAGCAGGTGCTGGAGAACCTCGGGGTGTTTTTCGCGCAACTGCCGCACAGCCTTGATCCCTATCTCGAAGAGCTGCTGGTGCACTACCTGTTGGTCAATGGCGAGCATGCGCTGCCGCTGGAGGCCCTGCAGAAGGAGATCGCCCGCGTACGGCGCTGGCGAGTCGGCGACCTGTTGAAGAAGATCGGCCGCGATTGCAGCCTGTTCAGTGTGCGTCGCGGCGCCTTCGGCCTGCGCGCCGTGCGCCGTGAAGAGGAGGCTGGCCTGGCGCCGCTGCTGGCCGATCCCGACGCCTTCATTGACCGGGGGCATATCTACAAGACCGGCGGTGCGGCTACTGTGGCCAAGGTCGAGCTGGATGGCCGGCCGCTGGTGGTCAAGCGCTACAACATCAAGAACCTGCTGCACTGGTTCAAGCGCTTCTGGCGTCCCAGTCGAGCCTGGGGCTCCTGGCGCGAGGGCAATCGCCTGGAATTCCTCGGCGTCGCCACCGCGAAACCCCTGGCGGTGCTGGAACGCCGCTGGCTGTGGCTGCGCGGTCCGGCCTTCCTGATTACCGATTACCTGGAAGGCCAGGATATAATCGCCCGTTTCAAACCCTATCTGGACGATCCTGATGGGGCCGGCATGCCGCCGGAAGCCGAGTTGAAGGCCCTGGACAGTCTGTTCGCAACCTTGTTGCGCGAGCGTATCAGCCACGGCGACCTCAAGGGCCACAACCTGTTCTGGCAGGCGGTTGGCGACGGGGGCCGCTGGGCGCTGATCGATCTCGACGCCATGCGCAAGCACCACGGCCAGGCCAGCTTCGAGCGCGCCTATGCCCGTGACCGCGCGCGTTTCCTGCGCAACTGGCCGGAGCACAGCGGGCTGTATCGGCTGCTGGATGAACGCATACCCAAGACCGGCGTCGAAGCGGGAGCTTGACCCCGGGAAGTGAAGGCTCCGACGAGCCACCGAACATCATCGCCGAAGCCCCGCGTCATGGGCTTGCGGCTTTACCAAGAGGCAACACCAGTGGCATTGACCATCCTCGGCCTGTCCGGCGCCGTAAGCCATGACCCTTCCGCCGCCCTGTACATCGACGGCAAGCTGGTCGCGGCTGTCGAAGAAGAGCGCTTCGTCCGCGACAAGCACGCGAAGAACCGCATGCCCTACGAGTCGGCCAAGTTCTGCTTGGAGCGTGCCGGCATCAAGCCCTCCGAGGTCGACGTGGTGGCCATTCCCTTCGCCCCCGTCAGCCTGTTCGGCAAGGCCCGCTGGCACTACGCCAAGCGCTACGCCTACGCCCCGGATCGCGCACTGGACGCCATCCTCCTCGGCAATCGCCGCTACAAGCGTTACTACAAGCGCATCGAGTGGTGCCTGCAGCAGCTCGGCTTCGACCTGAAGAAGGTCAAGATCCAGCCGGTCGAACACCACCTCGCCCACGCCTCCAGCGCCTACCACTGCTCCGGCTTCAAAGAGAAGACGGCGATCCTCGGGATCGACGGCAAGGGCGAATACGCCACCACCTTCTTCGGTTATGGCGAGAACGGCAAGATCCACAAGATCAAGGAATTCTACGACCCGGACTCCCTCGGTGGCCTCTATGGCGCCATCACCGAGTACCTCGGCTTCGACATGCTCGACGGCGAGTTCAAGGTCATGGGCATGGCGCCCTACGGCGACGCCAGCAAGTACGATTTCTCGCGTCTGGCCAAGTTCGAGAACGGCGAGCTGGTGATCAACACCGACTACGCCAACGTCATCGGCTTCCGTCGCTACAAGGAAAAGGGCAAGGGCTACTACTTCTCGCCCAAGCTGATCGAGTGGCTGGGGCCGAAGCGCGAAGGCGACATCGCCGACGACCCCTACATTCACTATGCCGCCAGCATCCAGGCACTGTTCGAGAAGCTGGCGCTGGAAATGATGGACTACTACCTCGGCGACATCCTCCGCGAAACCGGCAAGATCGCCTTCGCCGGCGGCTGCGCGCTGAACGTCAAGCTGAACCAGAAGATCATCTCGCGCCCGGAAGTGAAGGAACTCTTCGTCCAGCCCGCGGCCAGCGATGCCGGCACCGCGGTCGGCGCCGCCGCCTATGTCTCGCACCAGCGCGGCGTGCCGGTGGAGAAGATGGAGCACGTCTACCTCGGCCCGGACTACAGCAACGAGGATGTCATCGCCGCCTGCGCCCGCCACGAGGCCAAGCCGAACTGGCGCAAGATTGACAACGTCCCTGAGTTGATTGGCAAGGTGCTCGCCGACGGCAACCCGGTGGCCTGGTTCCAGGGTCGCATGGAGTTCGGTCCGCGCGCCCTCGGCGGCCGTTCCATCCTCGGCTGCCCGAGCGTGCCGGGCGTGGCCGACCGCATCAACGCGCAAATCAAGTTCCGCGAGCGCTGGCGGCCCTTCTGCCCGTCGATGCTGGATACCGTCGGACCGCAGATGTTCAAGATCGACCACCCGGCGCCCTTCATGACCTTCACCTTCGAGGTCAACGAAGAGTGGAAGACTCGCGTGCCGGAAGTCGTCCACGAAGACGGCACCTCGCGTGCCCAGGTGCTCAAGCGCGAGTTCAACCCGCGCTACTACGACCTGATGAAGGAGCTGGAGAAGCTCACCGGCAACGGCGTGGCGCTGAACACCTCGCTGAACCGCCGCGGCGAGCCGATGATCTGCTCGCCGACCGATGCCTTGAACATGTTCTTCGGCTCGGACCTGCAGTACCTGATCATGCAGGACATCCTGGTGGTCAAGGAGGGCGCGGCGCCCTATGACTCGCTCGGCTGAACCGCGGGTCCTGCAATTCTGTCACGGCTATGACGGGCCGTTCCTCGACTGTGCCCGTCAATACGCCAGTCTTTTCGCCGGTACCGACTACCGGGTGACGACGGTGTTCCTCACTGGCGCCCCGGACCCCGACGTGGCGGCCGCCTGCGCCAGCGACGAGGTGCTCTTCCTCGACTACAGCTCCAAGGATGTGCGCGGCCTCAAGCTGCGGGCGATTCGCGACCTGCGCGAGATCGCCCGCTCGCGGGATTTCCGCTTCTGCATCGCCCATCGCTTCAAGCCGACTTGGGTCGCCATGCTGGCGACGCGTTTGCCGGTGATCGGCGTTCACCACGGTTTTGGCGATTACCGCCGGCTCGGGCGCAAGCTGTTCGCCAAGCTGTTCGCCAAGCGCCTGGGCTTGCTGGCGGTATCCAACGCGGTGCGCGACGAACTGCGTGCCTGCCTGCCGAGTTGGCCCGCGGAGCGTATAGAGACCTTGTACAACCGTATCGACCTGGAGGCGCTGCGCGCCATCCAGGTGGATCGTTACGTGGCGCGCAAGCAATTGCGCCTGCCGGAAAACGCCTGGATCGTCGGCAACGTCGGGCGTCTGCACCCGGACAAGGATCAGGCCACGCTGCTGCGGGGCTTTGCCGAGGCGCTGCCGCAGCTTCCCCACGACAGCCTGCTGGCGATTCTCGGCAAGGGGCGCCTGGAGGATGAGCTGAAGGAGCAGGCCCGCGAGCTCGGCATCGCCGAGCGCGTGCTGTTCCTCGGCCAGGTGCCCGAGGCGCGGCGCTATTTCAAGGCCTTCGACGTCTTCGCCTTGAGTTCCGATCACGAACCCTTCGGCATGGTGCTGCTGGAGGCCATGGCCGCCGGCGTGCCCTTGATCTCGACCGCGGGAGGCGGTGCGGGGGAAGTGGTAGAAGGCTTGGGAATCCTCTTCCCGCTGCGCGACGCTGCCGCGCTGGGGCAGGGGCTGCGGCACCTGGCTGCGCTCGATCGGCAACAGCGCGAAGCCTGTGCGCGCTTGATGGACGAGCGCCTGCGCGCGTGCTTCTCCGATGAGGCGGTGCGTCAGGCGTTCTGGCATTTGCCGATGTTGCGCCACTGGCTGGGCGGCGGGAGTCGTTAAGCGGGGGCGCGGTTCGGAGCGCGCCTGACTGATCTGCGTGGCATCTTCCGTCGCTCGCGCACCCTCGGCGGGGCCGATGCCGTGGCGCGGACAGCCGCTGGCCGGTGCCTTGACCCATCCCCATGCAGTTGCATACGCTTCGCCGTCCGCCTGGTTTTGGCTGCGCCCAACCTGCAGGCGCGATGACAGGTGCTGTGTTGCTTCTGCCCGTTGTCCGGTTAACAGTGCCCCAAGCCCGCTCGCGCAGGCTTCGTGAGTTTTGATTTGCCCACGGGCCTGGATGCGATAGGTGATTCTTGAAAGTCCTGTTTCTGGTTCAAAAAGAACAACGTGCCATCCTGGACCGCCTCTACGAGGGGGTCGCCGCGCATTGCGATTGCGATCTGCGCTGGCTGAGCAGCGAAGAGCAGGCTGATCTGCGCGGATACTTCCGCGAGCACGTCGATATGGCGCGCTACGACCGCATCCTCTTCTTCCTGCGCTTCAAGAAGGAAATCCGCCAGGTTTCCTTCATTCGTCGTGTGCCGAACCTGGTGATCCTCGAGCACGACGCCTACCAGAACTACATTCCCTGCAAATACACCGGCAAGTTCAGCGCTCACTACCGCCGCCTGCCCTGGGCGCGGGTGATCAGCTCCGGCTTCATGGTCAGCGAGCGGCTGCGCCAGGAAGGCTTCGACGCGGTCTTCGTGCCCAAGGGCTACGACCAGTCGATGTTGCATGACCTGGGCCGCGAGCGAGACATCGAGCTGGCCTTCCTCGGCAGCACCGGGAGTGTCGCCTACAGTGGACGCAAGGCGCTGCTCGATGAGTTGGCCAAGGAAGAGAACCTGCTGGTGACGCGCACCGAGTCCGGTGAGGATTACCTGAATACCCTGAACCGTATTCGCTTTTTCGTCAGCGCCGATGTCGGCATGGGCGAATACATGATCAAGAATTTCGAGGCCATGGCCTGTGGCTGCGTGCTGCTCGCCTATGACCAGGGCGAGGCGGAAAACCGCGCGCTGGGTCTGGTCGATATGCAGAACCTGGTGCTGTATCGGGACATCCCTGAGCTGCGCCGCAAGCTCCAGGTATTGCGCGAGGATCCTTCGCTGGCGGCGCGCATCGCCGAGCAGGGGCGCGCGCTGGCGCAAGTTTCCTTCGGTTTCGGGCGGATCGGTGAGCGCATCGTCGAAGCGATGGTGCCGCCCTTGCGTGAGCGTCCGACGCCGGGTCCGCTGCAGCGTTTGCGCTGGGCGTTGGGATTCTGAGTCGTCGCGATGACGTCATTCGGTGCGTGGCTGGGTGCTGAGAGGTAGATGTGGGTAAACCCTTGATTTCTGTCCTGGTGCCTTGTTTCAACCGTGAGCACTACATAGAGGAGGCTCTGCTGAGCATCCTCGAGCAGGACTATCCGAACTTCGAGCTGATCGTCGTCGACGACGGTTCCCAGGACGCCAGCGTCGAGAAGATCGAGGCGTTGCGGCAGCGCTACGCCTTCCAGTTCTACCGGCAAGCCAATCAGGGTGTCAGCGCCACGCTGAACAATGCCCTGAGCCACGCGCGCGGCGAGTACATCGCGACGCCGGACTCCGATGACGTGATGTTGCCGGGGCGCTTGAGCCTGCAGGCGGCCTACCTCGACGCGCATCCCGAGGTCGGTTGCGTCGGCGCGCAGGTGATCTACGTCGACTCGCAGGGGCGCCGGCTCAAGGCGGAGAAGGGGACGCGCGTGCGCCGTTATGCGTTCGACGAGTTGCTCGCTACCGCGCATGCGGTCGGCGCGCCTGTCGCCCTGTATCGGCGCGAAGCGCTCGAACGAGCCGGGGGCTACGACCCGCAGATCAGGATTCAGGATTTCCAGATGACCCTGAAGATCGCCCATCTCGGCTATTGCATCGATGTCTTGCCCGATCTGGTGACGCTCTATCGCCGGCATACCGGAAACCTGTCGAAGACCGCCTACAAGCGGCAGCTCGACTACGACCTGATGGCGATCGCCCCCTATCGCGACCATCCGCGCTACAAGGCCGGAATGGCCTGTGTGATCAACAAGGCGCTCAAGCAGGCCGTGACCTCCGACAAGCGCTATGCCCTGTCGCTGTTCCTGATGTTGCCGCCCTGGCGCTGGAACCGGGTTACCTGGCGGCGCCTGCGGCATTTTCTATTCAAGTTCAGCCAGGAATGAATGTGGTGCGAATGATGGAGCACGCTGTACGTGCTTGGAATGCCTGGCTGCCGGCGGCATCGGTCAATGGTCGGACGGTGCCCAAGGGGGAGCGTTGGGCCGAGGCATTGTTGGGTCTCGGTGTCTTCTGGAGCATCGCCGGTGTGCTGCTGACGCCGTCGATGAAGTTCTACTACACCACGGTCGTGCTGTTCATCTATCTCCCCTCGCTCTGGCTGGTGATTGCACGCCGGGCTGAACTGGGGCGCCTGGTCCGTGCGCGCAAGGAGTTGTGGCTGTTCTTCCTGCTGTTCGCCTGGGCCAGCCTGTCCTTGTTGTGGAGTACGGGCGACTTCGAGCGCCTGGGAGCCCTCAAGGAGGCGGCACTCTTCGTGCTGCTGGTCTGCGGCTGGCTACTCTGGGGACGAGGCGGGGCGGCGCGGCTGCGCGGCATGCTGCTGGTGCTGGCGCTGCTCAATTGCCTGTACAGCCTGGCTGCCCTGGTGCTGGCCCCGAGCTATGACCAGGGGCGCCTGAGTGGTTTCGGCGGCTTCATGGACAACCCGAATGCCGCGGCCTATACCACGGCCCTCCTGCTGGTGCTGGCGATTCCTCTGGGGCCCCGCAGGCCCTGGGCGCGCCTTGCCTGGCTGGTCCTGCAGGCCGTGCCCCTGGCCTACGTGGTGATGTGTGGCAGTCGCGGGGCGCTGCTGGCCTTGATGGTCGCGGCGCTATCCGGCGTGCTGTTGGTTCCTGGCCTGAAGAGCAAACTCATCGCTCTCGGCTTGCCTGTCGCCGGGCTCGCCGTGCTGCGCCTCGAACCAGGGCTGTTGGCCCGTGGCGATGCGGAGCGCCTGGAGCTTTTGCACAGCTCCCTGCCGATCCTGCGCGAGCATTTCTGGACCGGGGTCGGCTATGGCACCGATTACCTGGTGCAGGGTTGGGCGGGCAACTTCCACGGCAACAGTCATAACTTCCTGCTGCATACGGCGATTCAATACGGCATCCCGGCGTTGCTGGCGTGGTTGCTGCTGTGGGCCATGCTCGGGCTGCAGGCCTGGCGTTGCCGGGCGACTCGCCTGGGCCTGGCGGTGCTGCTGCTGTGGGTGTATTCCAGCGTGGCCCTGCAGTTCGACGTGTTCAGTCTGTGGGAGCGCACCCGCGCCATGTGGCTGATTCCCTGGGTGGCGACCTTGCTCTGCCTGTGCCTGGAGCGTCGCCCGGAGCAAGCTTGAGACGTCACTCGGCGTTGAGTATCTGCCTCAGCGTCGCCTGGTCCCAGCGCACCGGGCTGCTCCGCAGGTAGGCCTTGCCCAGCGAGGCTCCCTGGTCGGCGAGCAGCCAGCGGCGGTCATCTTCGTAACGCAGCATGTGGGCGAAGTTGCGTTTTCTCTGCCGCCGGCTCAGCGCGCGGCGCATTTTGCGCATGTCCGCCAGGTCGATCAGGCCGAGCACGCCTTCCGGGGTTTCCACCACGTTGCCCAGGTGCAGCGAACGGAAGTACACGCCCTGTTCGTGCAATTCGGCGATCAGTTTGCCCAGGCGGGCGGGCAGCTCGGATGCCGTGCTGTCGGCGGCGATCAGTTGGCGCAGGGTCTGGCCAGGCAGCGGGCGGTAGTGCACCGCGTCGCGCTCGATGCTGCCGATGCGATAGACGCCGATGATGTCCGGACAGGGAATGCCCAGTCGGCTCAGGATTGCCGCGTTGTCGGCGAAGCGTTGGGCGTAGGGGTAGAGCGCTGCCGAAGAGATCAGGCGCTTGCGACGGAACAGCTTGAGAAAGTTGCCATCGGCCAGACGCAGGACCTTGTCGCCATGCTTGTCGGCCTCCAGCACGGTGGCCCCAGCGCGCAGTGATTCATAGGCGGAGTGGTCAAGGACTTGCATACCGGCTTCCTGATCGATAGCCGCTTATAGTATCCCAGCCGCCGGGCAAACGAGAGGCCTGTGATATAATCGCCGGCCTTTTCAGTGTGCGACCTCTACATGACCGGTAAAGACTCCGCAGCGCCCTCGAGCCTGAAGATCTACTTTCGCCTGCTTTCCTATGTGCGGCCGTACGTGGGCATCTTTGCACTGAGCATCGTCGGCTTCCTGATTTTCGCCGCCACCCAGCCCATGCTGGCCGGCATCCTCAAATTCTTCGTCGACGGCCTGTACAACCCGGAGGCGTCGCTCTTCCCCCACTCGTCATGGGCCTGGCTGCGCGATCTCAAGATGCTCTTCGCCGTGCCGATGCTGATGGTGCTGATCGCCGCCTGGCAAGGGATCGGCTCGTTCCTCGGCAACTACTTCATCGCCAAGGTTTCCCTGAGCCTGGTGCATGACCTGCGGGTGGCGCTGTTCAACAATCTGCTGGTCCTGCCCAACCGCTATTTCGACAGCCACAACTCCGGGCATCTGATCTCGCGCATCACCTTCAACGTGACCATGGTCACCGGCGCCGCCACCGACGCCATCAAGGTGGTGATCCGCGAAGGCATGACGGTGATCTTCCTGTTCGTCGCGCTGCTGTGGATGAACTGGAAACTGACCCTGGTGATGGTGGCCATTCTGCCGGTCATCGCCCTCATGGTGACCAGCGCCAGCCGCAAGTTCCGCAAGCAGAGCAAGAAGATCCAGGTGGCCATGGGCGACGTGACCCACGTGTCCTCGGAGACCATCCAGGGCTACCGCGTGGTGCGCAGCTTCGGTGGCGAACCCTTCGAGCGTCAGCGTTTCCTCAAGGTCAGCCTCGAGAACACCCTGAAGAACCTGCGCATGAACAAGACCTCGGCGGTCTACACCCCGATGCTGCAACTGGTGATCTTCACCGCCATGGCGGTGCTGCTGTACCTGGTGCTGTTGCTGCGTGGCGATGCCTCGGTGGGCGACCTGGTGGCGTACATTTCCATGGCCGCTTCCCTGCCCAAACCGATCCGCCAGTTGTCGGAAGTCAGCTCCACCATCCAGCGTGGGGTGGCCGGTGCCGAGAGCATCTTCGAGCAGTTGGACCAGACCCCGGAAGTGGACAACGGCACGGTCGAGCGCGAGCGCGTGGGGGGACGCCTCGAGGTGAAGAACCTCAGCTTCTCCTACCCCGGAAGCGACAAGCAGGTGCTCAACGATCTCAGCTTCAGCGTCGAGCCGGGGCAGATGGTGGCGCTGGTCGGTCGTTCCGGCAGCGGCAAGTCGACCCTGGCCAACCTGATCCCGCGCTTCTACAACCACAACGCCGGGCAGATCCTGCTCGATGGCGTGGATGTCGAAGACTACCGCCTGAGCAACCTGCGCAAGCACATCGCCCTGGTCACCCAGCAGGTCAACCTGTTCAACGACAGCGTGCTCAACAACATCGCCTACGGCGACCTCGCCGGGATGCCGCGCAGTGCGGTGGAGAAGGCCGCCGACGACGCCTTCGCCCGTGAGTTCATCGATCGCCTGCCGCAGGGCTTCGAAACCGAAGTCGGCGAGAACGGCGTGATGCTTTCCGGTGGCCAGCGCCAGCGTCTGGCGATTGCCCGCGCATTGCTCAAGGACGCCCCGGTGCTGATCCTCGACGAGGCCACCTCGGCGCTCGACACCGAGTCCGAGCGGCATATCCAGGCCGCCCTGGAGAAGGTCATGGAGGGCCGCACCACCCTGGTGATCGCCCACCGCCTGAGCACCATCGAAAGCGCCGACCTGATCCTGGTGATGGACCAGGGCCACATCGTCGAGCGCGGTACCCACAAGCAACTGATTGCGCAGAACGGCTACTACGCCCGCCTGCATGCCCGGCAGTTCGCCGACGAGCCCGCCGAGGATGGCGTCGGCGAGTCGGTCTGAGCATGTCGCTGCTCAATCACCTGCGCGTCTTCCGCGAACGCGGCTGGACCGCCATCGACGCGGCGGCCTACGCCGACGCCTGGCAGCGCTTCGGCGGCAGCGTGGCGACCCACCCGCAAGTGGTCGAGCGCCTGGCCGGCCTGGCGGGCATCCCGGTGCGCTACCTGGGCTGGATCGTCGATGGGCAAGTGCGCGCGGCCATTCCGGCCTGGGGCCGGCACCTGGCGTTGTCCAAGGAAGTGCTCAAGCACGCGGGCAAGAAGGCCCTGTTCGACCTCGGCAACGCCGAGGTCATCCTGCCGATCGCCGAGGATGCGCGCATTTCCCTACGTCATCGCGCCCGTTACCTTTCCGAACTCAACCGGGAACAGGTACTCGACCTGCGCCCGCAAGGCGAGGAGCTGGCGCTGAACCGCGCGCCGGCCGATTTCTCCAAGAAGTTCCGCTACAACCAGCGCCGCGAACAGCGCCTGCTGGAAGAAGCCGGCGGCGTGCTGCAGCCGATGGCCGAGCTGAGCCCCGCCGAGCAGGCGGCGATCTACGCCGATTTGTTCCAGCGCCGCTGGAACTTCGAGGTGCCGGGCAAGGCGCGTCTGGCCGATGTCTTTGGCCTGATGCGCGAATTCATGCGTGGCTCGCTGGTGTTGCTGGACGGCGAACCGGTGGCGATCCAGATTCTCTACCGGGTCGAATCGCCGAAATGGATCAGCGTCGAATACATCAACGGTGGCGTGGCGCCGGAGAACCGCGAGTTCAGTCCCGGCAGCGTGCTCAGCTTCGTCAACACCCAGCAGGCCTGGGCCGAGGCCGAAGCCCTGGGCAAGCCGCTACGCTATTCCTTCGGCCGCGCCGATCGCGAGTACAAGGACCGTTGGTGCCACCGCGTGCCGGTCTTCCAGGTCTGAGCGCGCACCCCTAACCCTGTTGGCAGGGCCTCTTCGCCAGGCGTAGGCCAGGCCGATGACAGAGCCTCGGAGAACCCGGATGAGCGCACGCAAGCAGCAACTGCTGAAAGAGCACCGCCGAAAGAAGCGCCTGGTGCTGCTGGGGGCCGTGCTGGCGCTGGTCCTGCTCGGCATTTTCGCGCCCTGGTGGAGCGTGCCGCTGGCGCTGCTGCTGGGTTGGGTGGCCCACGAGGCCTGGTTCGCCGATCACCTGTTCTATTCGCCGGGCGATGACTACCGCTACGACTTTCCCGAGGCGCAGCTCAAGCTGCCGGTGGCGATCGGCGCGCATGGCCTGCACATCGCCGAAGGCGCCCTGGCGGATGGCTACGAAAGCCTGTTCCTGCAGGTCCGGGTGAAGTCCACCTGGCTCGGACGCTGGCTCGATCCGCAGGTGCTGATCGAGGGCGACGCGCAGGACCGCCAGGACTTCGAGCGCGGCGTCGACGGCATTCGCTACCTCAACCTCTCCGGCCAGGGCGCGGCGCTGCGCGCCGGGCACCTGCGCCTGCGTGGCCGGCATTGCCGCCTGGACAGCCAGGGTAGCCTGCACGCCTTCAGCAACCCGGATTACGCCGGGCGCCGCCTGCTGGTCATCGCGCCCCACGCCGATGATGCGGAGCTCGCGGCCTTTGGCCTTTACAGCCGCGCCAGCGAGGTGGCCATCGTCACCCTGACCCAGGGCGAGATCGAGGCCGAGCATTACCAGCGCCTGGGCTTGGACAAGGCCGCCGCGGCGCGGCTCAAGGGCCGCCTGCGCGGTTGGGACAGCCTGGCGGTGCCGCTCTGGGGCGGCGTGCCGGCGCAGCGTTGCGTGCAACTGGGGTACTACTGCCTGCAACTGCCGGCCATGTACGCCGAACCGGAGAAAGCCTTCGGCTCGCGCGAGTCGGGCGAGAGCGACGTGCGCAGCCTGCGCCGACACAACCCGCTGACGCTGCCGGCCGATGCCGACGGCGTGCCCAGTTGGAACAACCTGGTCGCCGACCTCGTCGCGCTGCTCGAACATTTCCGTCCCGAGGTGCTGGTCACGCCGCACCCGCAACTCGACCCGCACGCCGATCACGTGCATGCCACCCGCGCCGTGCAGGCGGCGGTCGAGCGCAGCGCCTGGAAGCCCGAGACCTTGCTGCTCTACGCCAACCACCTGCATGACAACGACCGCTGGCCCATGGGGCCGGCCGACGGCGGCGTCGCCCTGCCGCCGTGCATTGAGGCGCTGCCGGCCGATCCGCTGTGGAGTCCCGTGCTGGATGCCGACCAGCGGTGCGACAAGGCCCAGGCGCTGGCCATGCAGCATGACCTGCAGGGGCCGCTGCCGGCCAAGAAGCGCCTGCGCCGCGTGATCCAGATGGCGTTGGCCGGGCGGCGTTGGCCGGCCACCGGCGAGGACGAGTTCTTCCGCAAGGCCGTGCGCCGCCACGAGCTGTTCTGGGTGCGCCGGCTGCGCTGAGCGGACGCCGCCCGGCGCCAGGCCGGGCCAGCGGCTATGGTATTATCCGCGCCGATTTCGACCTGCGGAGTTCCCATGAAACTGACCATGCCCCGTTTCGATCAGGCCCCTGTGCTGGTAGTCGGCGATGTAATGCTCGACCGCTATTGGCATGGCGCGACCTCGCGCATCTCGCCCGAGGCGCCGGTGCCGGTGGTGCGGGTCGAACAGCATGAGGACCGTCCGGGTGGCGCCGCCAACGTCGCGCTGAACCTGGCCGCGCTCGGTGCGCCGGCCTTCCTGGTTGGCGTCACCGGCGAAGACGAGGCTGCGGCGAGTCTGTCCGACAGCCTGCAGGCGGTTGGCGTGACCACTCGCTTCCAGCGCATCGCCGGGCAGCCGACCATCGTCAAGCTGCGCGTCATGAGCCGCCACCAACAATTGTTGCGGGTGGACTTCGAGGAGCCGTTCAAGACCGACGCCGCCGCCCTGGGCGCCGACGTCGAGGCACTGCTGGACAAGGTCCGCGTGCTGGTCCTCTCCGACTACGGCAAGGGCGCGCTGAAGAACCACCAGGAACTGATCCAGGCCGCGCGCAAACGCGGTATCCCGGTGCTGGCCGATCCCAAGGGCAAGGACTTCGGCATCTACCGTGGCGCCAGCCTGATCACGCCGAACCTCTCCGAATTCGAAGCCATCGTCGGCCGCTGCCAGGACGAGAGCGAACTGGTCGCCAAGGGCCTGAAACTGCTCGCCGAGCTGGAGCTGGGCGCACTGCTGGTGACTCGTGGCGAACACGGCATGACCCTGCTGCGCCCGGGCCACCCGGCGCTGCACCTGCCGGCGCGGGCCCGCGAAGTGTTCGACGTCACCGGCGCCGGCGACACGGTGATTTCCACCCTGGCCGGGGCCCTGGCCGCTGGCGAGGAGCTGCCGCAGGCGGTGGCCCTGGCCAACCTGGCTGCCGGCATCGTCGTCGGCAAGCTCGGCACCGCCGCCATCAGCGCCCCGGAACTGCGCCGCGCGGTCCAGCGCGAGCAGGGCTCGGAGCGCGGCGTGCTTGGCCTCGAACAACTCTTGCTGGCCATCGAGGACGCCCGCGCCCAGGGCGAGAAGATCGTCTTCACCAATGGCTGCTTCGACATCCTCCATGCCGGCCACGTCAGCTACCTGGAACAGGCGCGCGCCCAAGGCGACCGGCTGGTCGTGGCGATCAACGACGATGCCTCGGTGACCCGCCTGAAGGGGCCGGGCCGGCCGATCAACAGCGTCGACCGGCGCATGGCCGTGCTCGCCGGCCTGGGCGCGGTGGATTGGGTGGTGAGCTTCAGCGAGGACACCCCCGAACGCCTGCTCGGCCAGGTGCGCCCGGACGTGCTGGTCAAGGGCGGCGACTACTCGGTGGACCAGGTGGTCGGCGCTGACATCGTCGAAGGCTACGGCGGCGAGGTGCGGGTGCTCGGCCTGGTGCCGAACAGCTCGACCACGGCGATCGTCGAGAAGATCCGCCAGAAGCGCTGAGCGCTCCGCGCGGCCGGCAGGCGCCTGCGCCGCGCGCGGGCGTTCTCCGCCAGTGACCGCTCTGCCAGCGCGGCCCGGCAGAGCGGTCATGGTTCCCCCGTCGAGTCCCGGCGCATGATCCCCGGCATCCCATCCCCGCGTGGAGCGAGATGCCATGACCACCACCGTGCAGGGCCGCGCCCTGGCCATGCTCAACCGCGTCGCCCAGGCCGACTGGCCGGATCGCCTGAAACTGCGCAAACCCATCGAGAAGCTGCTCTACAGCGGCAGCCGCAGCGGCTTTCGCCTGGCCAGCGAGCGCGCCGCCAAGCAAGCCAGGGGACCGCGCCAGGTCGATCCGGACGGGCTCTTCGACCTCTCCCTCTCCGCAGAACAACGGATGCTGGTGGACATGCTCGAAGGTTTCGCCGCCGAGGTGCTGCGCCCGGCCGCCCATGCCGCCGACGCGACTGCCCGGCTGCCCGCCGCGTTGCTCAACCAGGTCGCTGAGCTGGGCCTGAGCCATTACGGCGTCGGCGAAGCGCATGGCGGCATGGCCGGCGAGCGCACGCTGCTGACCAATGCCTTGATCGGCGAAGCCCTGGCGCGTGGCGACCTGAGCCTGGCGGCGGCGCTACTGGTGCCGCTCTCGGCAGCCAACTGCCTGCGCCGCTGGGGCAGCGCCGAACAGCAGGCGCAGTGGCTGCCGGCCTTCGTCGCCGCGGATGGCCCGCCGTTGATCGCCATTGCCGTGAATGAGCCGCGGCCGCTGGGGCGTCCCGCCGAGCCGAAGACCCGGGCCCGCAAGCGCGCCGGCCATTACCTGCTCAGCGGGGAGAAGTCCCTGGTGCTGCGTGGCCTCGATGCCAGCCAACTGATCGTCGCCGCACAGGCCGCCGATGGCGCGGCGCTGTTTCTCGTCGATGCCAGCGCCAAAGGCGTCGAGCGCCTGCCGGAGCCGGCCATGGGACTCAAGGCCAGCGGCACCGCGCGGGTCCGCCTGAACGGCGTGAAGGTCGCCGCCGAACGCCGCCTGGCCGCGCCGGACTTCGACTTCCAGGCCTTCCTCGACCTCAGTGGCCTGGCCTGGTGCGCCCTGGCTGTGGGCACCGGGCAGGCGGCGCTGGATTACCTGATCGACTACTGCAACCAGCGCCAGGCCTTCGGCGAACCGATCAGCCATCGCCAGGGCGTGGCCTTCATGGTCGCCGACATTGCCATCGAACTGGATGCCATGCGCCTGCTGCTCTGGCGCGCCTGCGCCCTCGCCGAGCGCGGCCAGGCGTTTCCCCGCGAGGCCTACCTGGCGCGCCTGCTGTGTGCCGAGAAGGCGATGAAGATCGGCACCGACAGCGTGCAATTGCTCGGCGGCCACGGCTTCACTCAGGAGCATCCGGTCGAGCGCTGGTACCGCGATCTGCGCGCCGTGGCCGTGATGGCTGGCGGCGTCCACCTCTGAGGAGTGCAGCGATGTATCTGGAAACCCCGAAGAAATTCCGCGCCCTGGTCGATCAGGCGCACCAGGTGGCGCGGCACTACCTGCGGCCGATCTCGCGCAAGTACGACAAGGCCGAGCACGCCTATCCGAAGGAGCTGGACCTGCTCGCCGCGCTGCTCGATGGCATGAACGCCGGCTCGCCGGATGCGGTCGGCGCCGACTCGGCGAGCAAGCGCAAGGACACTGCAGTCGAGGAGGGTGTGAAGAACGGCGGCAACCTCGCGGCCTGCCTGGGCGTGATGGAAATGTGCTGGGGCGATGTCGGCCTGCTCCTGGGCATGCCGCGCCAGGGCCTGGGCAATGCCGCCATCGCCGCGGTGGCCAACGACGAACAGCGCGAACGCTTCAGTGGCATCTGGGCGGCCATGGCCATCACCGAGCCCGGCTGCGGCTCGGACTCGGCGGCGATCCGCACCAGCGCCACCCGCGACGGCGAGCACTATGTGCTCAATGGCGAGAAGATCTTCGTCACCTCGGGCGCACGGGCCGATGCGGTGGTGGTCTGGGCCACCCTGGACCGCAACCTGGGGCGGGCGGCGATCAAGTCCTTCGTGGTGGAGAAGGGCACGCCGGGCATGAGCGTCACGCGGCTGGAAAAGAAGCTCGGCATCAAGGCTTCGGATACCGCCTCGATCAGCTTCAACGACTGCCGGGTACCGGCGGCCAATCTGCTGGGCAACGCCGAGATCGATGTGCAGAAGGGCTTCGCCGGGGTCATGGAAACCTTCGACAACACCCGTCCGCTGGTGGCGGCCATGGCGGTGGGCGTGGCCAAGGCGTCGCTGCAGCGTACCCGTGAATTGTTGAAGAGCGCCGGTTGTCGTTGCGACTACCGCGAGCCGCCGCTCACGGCCAGTCACGCCGAGGCGACGCTGTACCGTCTGGAGGCGGAATGGGAAGCGGCGCGCCTGCTGACCCTGAAGGCCGCCTGGATGGCCGACAACCGCCTGCCCAATTCGAAGGAGGCGTCCATCGCCAAGGCCAAGGCCGGGCGGGTGGCCAACGAGATCACCCTGAAATGCGTCGAACTGGCCGGTGTCCTCGGTTATGGCGAGGACGAACTGCTGGAGAAGTGGGCGCGCGACTCGAAGATTCTCGATATCTTCGAAGGCACCCAGCAGATCCAGTTGCTGATCATCGCCCGGCGCTTGCTGGGCAAGAGTTCCAGCCAGTTGAAGTGAGGCACGGAGCCGCCGCAGGCCGGATCGGCTGCGTGGCGTTCGCCGCGGCCTGCGAATCGTCCTGCGCAGGCCGCGACAAGCGGCTTCAGGCGCTGGCGCGCTTGCCCTTGCCGGAGTGACCATTGGCCGGCGGCCACATGTCCATCCAGTCGCGGAAGCGAATGCGCTCGTCATGCACCAGCCAGCCTTCCTGGCGGGCGAAGCTCTCCGCCAGCCAGACGCCACGGGTCGGCGCCTTGACCAGTTCGCCCTGGCGCAGGGTGAAGAGTTCGCCGCTGGGGCGGCCCTGGTCCAGTGGCAGCAGATAGAGGTCCGGGCGGCGGCGGTCGAGGCGCGCCACCAGCGGGCCGCTCTCCAGACGCTCGTCGACGTGGTAGAGGCTGACGTCGCGCAGGTCCCGGGGCAGTTCCATGCGCATGTCGTAGACCAGTTGCAGCGAGGCCGTCGGCACGTGCACGTAGGCGCGCGGGCGTTCGAGCAGGCGCAGGCTGCCGGTCTGCACCGGCCGTGCCGCGCCGGACAGCGGGGTGAGCTTGAAGTGGCTGGCGTCCAGGTAGTTCAGCGCGCCCTCGTAAGGCGTCGGCAGCCAGAGGTCGCCGAAGCGCCCGCCGAGCCAGCCGTCGGCGGTTTCCACCAGGCATTCCTCGGCCACTTCCTGGATCGCGGTGAGCAGCGGCAGGTTCAGCTCGTGGGACGGCACATAGCCGGAGATCAGCTTGAGCACGGTGTCGCCACGGTCGGCGCGGCGCTGGCGTACCAGCACCCAGTGATCGCAGCCCTGCCAGTTCAGGGTCAGGCGCACGGACACGCCGAGGTTGGCCAGTTCGGTACTGAAGCGTTCGCTATCGGCCACGTGCAGCGGCCGGCGGCGCTCCAGCATCTGGGAAAAGTTCAGCGGCAGGCCGAGCGGCTGATAGGCCAGGCCGTCGCTGCCGGCTTCCACCAGCAGCGGAAGGGTCTTGAAAGTGGTCGGATCCTTGCGGGCGAGCGTACGGGGCATGTGGGGTCCTCATCGTACCGGGCGCGTCGGACCGCTGATGGGGCGGTCCGGCCGATCGTTCCAGGGTGGCACCAGGCCTGAGGTCATCGCGGGCACATCGAAAAACCTCGATTATTTCGAGGCTATCCCTGTGAAGGGGGGATTATTCGATTGTTTATCCTGCAAATGGCTGTCTGGCGGCATTTTCACGTGTCCGCGGTTTCTCACCGCGGAGACTGAGCATGGCACAGGAACGCCTGATTTGTGTCAACCTTGGATGACTGCCGATCAGCGGTAGCGCCTGCCGCCGGGCTAGGCGCGGCGCGGCTCACCGAGAACTTCCGCGGCCAGGGCGACGTTGTGTCGCAGGTGTTGCGGATTGATGGTGCCGACGATGGCGGCGCCGACGCCGGGATGGCCGAAGACCAGTTCGAAACTGGCGCGCAGCGGGTCTTCGCCGGCGGCGAGGCAGGCATGGCCGCTGGCCAGGGCCTTCTTCACCAGGATGCCGCGACCGCTGGCCAGGGCCTGGTCGATCACCGGCTTCTCGGCCTGTTCGTTGAGGTTGTAGGTGACCATGGCGCAGTCGCCGCGCTGCAGCGCGAGCAGGCCGCCGGCGACGGTCTTGCCGGAGAACCCGAAGGCGCGGATCAGGCCTTCTTCCTTGAGGCGTTCTAGGGTTTCGTAGACCGCCGTGTGCTTGAGAATCTCCAGGTCGTTGCCGTCGGAGTGCACCAGCACCATGTCCAGGTAATCGGTTTCCAGGCGCTTGAGGCTGCGTTCGACGGAGAAGCGCGTGTGCGCCGCGCTGAAGTCGAAGCGCGACTGGCCGTTCTCGAATTCTTCGCCGGTCTTGCTGACGATCACCCAGGCGTCGCGCTGGCCGCGCAGCAGCGGGCCGAGGCGTTCCTCGCTGCGGCCATAGGCCGGCGCGGTGTCGAGCAGGTTGATGCCCAGCTCGCGGGCCAGGGCGAGCAGGTCGGCGGCTTCGCGGTCATCCGGGATACGGAAGCCGGCGGGGTATTTGACGCCCTGGTCGCGGCCCAGTTTGACGGTGCCCAGGCCCAGCGGTGAAACCGTCAGGCCGGTTGCGCCCAGCGGGCGTTGCAGCGCATGCAGGCTGGTCATGGCAGCAGCTCCTCCCACACCGGACGCGCCAGTGGCGGGCGCGGCAGTGCTGGCAGCGGCAGCGCGGCGCCGGGCTGGATGCCATCGCGTTGCAGGGCTTCGAAGACGCGGTCGGCGAAGTTGGGTGACAGCGCCAGTTTGGTCGGCCAGCCCACCAGCAGGCGCCCCTGCTCGGCGAGGAAGGCGCTGTCCGGGCGCAGCAGATTGGATTGCGCCGGCTCCGCGCGATCGACACGCAGGGTGGCCCAGCGTGCCGCGGAGAGGTCGATCCACGGCAGCAGCTTGCCCAGTTCGCGCTGCGCTTCGGCGATCTGCGCGGCCGCGTCGCGGGCCACGCCGTCGGCTTCGGCGATATCGCCGCCGAGGTACCAGACCCACTGGCCGTCGGCGGCCGGGTGAGTGGTGACGGTGACCCGCGGCTTGGGGCCGCCGCCAACGCAGTGGGCGTACAACGGCTTCAGGGTCGGCGCCTTGACCAGCACCATGTGTAGCGGGCGGCGCTGCATCGCCGGTTGTTCCAGGCCGAGTTCGCGCAGCAGCGCCTCGTTGCCGGCGCCGGCGGCGAGCACCACGCGCTGGGCGCGGATCTCGCGCTCGTCGACCCGCAGGCCGAGCAGTTCGTTGCCGTCGCGCAGCGCGCTGATGCGTTCGCCGGCGAGCAGGCTGCCGGCGGCCAGTTCCGCCAGGCGGGCGATCAGGCTGGGCACGTCCAGCACCAACTCGCTCAAGCGGTAGGCCTTGCCCTTGAACGCTTTGTCGCGCAGGGCCGGCGGCAGCTCATCGCCCTTCACCTGGGCGACCCGGCTGCGCACTGCCTTGCTGGCGAAGAAGCTGGTGAGGTTGCCGGCCAGGCCGCCGGGCGACCACAGGTAGTGGGCGTCGGAGAGCACGCGCACGCCGCGCAGGTCGACTTCGCCTTCGCCGGCCAGGCAGCGGCGCCACAGCGAGGGCATGTCGGCGATGGCTTCCGAGGCGCCGGTCAAGGCGCCGTGCAGGGCGTACTTGGTGCCGCCATGGATGATCCCTTGCGAGCGCATGCTCTGCACGCCGCCGAGCGCGGTGTTTTCCACCAGTACGGTGGAATAGCCGGCGCGGCGCAGGCGGGCGTTCAGCCAGAGGCCGGCGATGCCGCCGCCGACGATGAGGATGTCGGTGCTCAGGGATTGGGTCATGGAAGGGCGCGCCTCGGGAAAAACGAAGCGCGCAGTATAACCTCGCCCGCCAGGCAACCGGCTCGCCGATCGAGCGAGCCGGGGTGCGGCTCAGTGGCCGGTGTTGTGCGAGAACAGCTGGATCACCACCACCCCGCTGACGATCAACCCCATGCCCAGCAGCGCCGGGGTGTCCAGCTTCTGCTGGTAGAGCACCAGGGCGGCAACGCTGACCAGCACGATGCCCAGCCCGGCCCAGATGGCGTAGGCGATGCCCACCGGGATGCTGCGCACCACCAGGGTCAGCATCCAGAAGGACAGGCTGTAGCCGACGATCACCAGCAGCAGCGGCAGGGGAGTGCTCAGGCCTTTTACCGACTTCAGCGAAGCGGTGGCGATGACTTCAGCGACGATGGCGATGGCGAGGTAGAGATAGCCGGGCATGTTCAGTCCTCCCTTGTGATGGTTGGGCATTCTAGTCGCCTGGGTGATGGGATAAAGTCATTACCTATCTGTCTTGGAGATAGGCTATGCAGTGGAACCTGGAACAGCTTCGGCTCTTCGTCAGCGTTGCCGACCAATCCTCCTTCTCGGCGGCGGCGCGCCGGCTCAAGCGAGTGCAGTCGGCGGTCAGCTCATCCATCGCCCTGCTGGAAAGCGATCTCGGCGTGACCCTGTTCGAGCGCAGCAGCGGTCGCCAGCCGGTGCTGACCCAGGAGGGCCGCGCGCTGCTGGATGAGGCGCGCGAGGTGTTGCGCCAGTGCGAGCGCCTGGAAAGCCGGGCGATGGCGCTGGTGCGTGGCGAGGAAGCGCGCCTGCGCCTGGCCCAGGACGAGGCCATGCCCTATCAACCCGTGCTCTCCGGGCTGCAGGCCCTGGCCCAGGCCTTTCCCCTGCTCGAAGTGCAACTGGCCAGCGGCGCCCAGGGCGACGTGGCGCGCAAGCTGCTGGAACGGCGCGCCGACCTCGGCCTGCTGTTCCACCACGAAGGCATGCCGGCGGCGCTGGAGCGTCAGCGCCTGGGCACCATCGAGATGGTCACGGTGTGTGGCGCCGGTCACGCCCTGGCGCAGTTGGCGTACGCCGATCGGCGCGAGCTGGCGCGGCACCGCCAGTTGCTGATGGCGCCGCAGGACAGCCATTACCCCGGCGGCGAGCAGATCAGCCCGCTGGTCTGGCGCGCCGACAGCTTCTACGCCATGGCCGAACTGCTGATGCGCGATCTCGGCTGGGCCTGGCTGCCGCGCCATGTGGCGCAGTACCCGGCCTATCAGTCACTGCTGGTGGAACTGGAAAGCGACTGGACGCCGCCGCCGCTGGTGGTGGAACTGGTCTGGCGCCGCGACGAGCCGCTGGGGCCGGCGGCCGAGTGGTTGGGCCGGTGCTTCGCCGAGCACCTGAAGGGCTAGGTTGCGGGCGAAAGCGATTCGCGCGCGGCGAGGCTTTTCTACAGGTGAGCGTTTGCGGAGACGCTCGGGCAGCCAGCTGGGCGCGGTTATTTGCTACTCTCCGCGGCCATGAACCGGACCCTCTATTCCCTGCTGTTCCACCTGGGCCTGCCGCTGGTCGCGCTGCGCCTGTTCCTGCGTTCGCGCAAGGCGCCGGCCTACGCCCGGCGTATCGGTGAACGCTTCGCCCTCGGCCTGCCGCCGCTGCGCCCCGGCGGTATCTGGGTGCATGCCGTGTCGGTGGGCGAGAGCATCGCCGCGGCGCCGATGATCCGTGCCTTGCTGGCGCGCCATCCGGAGCTGCCGATCACCGTCACCTGCATGACCCCGACCGGCTCCGAGCGCATCCGCGCGCTGTTCGGCGAGCAGGTCCAGCATTGCTACCTGCCCTATGACCTGCCTTGGGCCGCGGCGCGCTTCCTCGATCGCGTGCGTCCGCGCCTGGCGGTGATCATGGAAACCGAGCTGTGGCCCAACCACATCCACCAGTGCGCCCGCCGTGGCATTCCGGTGGCGCTGGCCAACGCGCGCCTGTCCGAGCGTTCGGCGCGGGGGTATGCGCGTTTCGCCGGGCTGACCCGGCCGATGCTGGCCGAGATGAGCTGGTTCGCCGTGCAGACCGAGGCCGAGGCCCAGCGCTTCCGCGACCTCGGTGCGCGCCCCGAATGCGTGAGCGTCACCGGCTCGATCAAGTTCGACCTGCGCATCGACCCGCAACTGCTGGCGCGCGCCGCCGCCCTGCGTGCCGACTGGCAGGCTGCGCAACGGCCGGTGTGGATCGCCGCCAGTACCCATGCCGGCGAGGACGAAATCATCCTCGCCGCCCACCGCAAGTTGTTGCAGACGCATCCCGCCGCCCTGCTGATCCTGGTGCCGCGCCACCCCGAGCGCTTCAACGGCGTCCATGAGCTGTGCCGCCGCGAAGGTTTCGCCTGTGTACGCCGTTCCAGCGGCGAGGCAGTGAGCGCACAGACGTCGGTGCTGCTCGGCGACACCATGGGCGAGTTGCTGTTCCTCTATGCCCTGGCCGATGTCGCCTTCGTCGGCGGCAGCCTGGTCGAGAACGGCGGGCACAACCTGCTGGAGCCGGCGGCGCTGGGTAAGCCGGTGCTGTCCGGGGTACACCTGTTCAACTTCCTGGATATCGCCGCGCAACTGCGGGCGGTCGGTGCCCTGCGCGAAGTGCTGGATGCGCCGGGGCTGGCGCTGGCGGTCGGGCAATTGTGGGACGAACCCGAGACCGCGCGGCAGATGAGCGCTGCCGGACTGGGCGTACTGCGCGCCAACCAGGGGGCGCTGCAACGGCTGCTCGACGGTTTGGCGCGTCTGCTGGGCGCGGGGCGTCGAGGGGACTGAGTCCGGTCCTGGCTGGCGAGCGGATGCACCGGGAATCGCTTCGCTCCTCCCATCCTGGCGTTGACAGGCCAGCGTCCTTCGCGGCTTGGGTAAAGCCTGCGCCGCGCGGCTCAGAAGGTCGGCGGGGTGATGACCCAGAGCACCACGGCGTCCACCTCTCCCGGGTTGCCGTAACGGTGCGGCTCCTGGCTGGCGTAGCTGAAGCTGTCGCCCTCGCCGAGGCGGAAGTGCCGTTCGCCCACCCATAGCTCGAAAGTGCCGCTGAGGATGTAGCCGGCTTCCTCGCCGTCGTGGCTGTAGCTCTGCTGGCTGTAGGCGCCGGGCGGGAAGCGCGAGTGGAGGATTTCCAGTTGCCGTGTGGGTTGCGGGCTGAGCAGTTCGTCGACGATGCCGTCTTCGTAATGCACGCTGGTGCGGGCGTTGCGCCGCACCACATAGCCGGCGTCGGCCGGATCGGCCTGGACTTCGCTGGCGAAGAACCACTGGATGGTCACGCCCAGGGCGCGGGCAATGTTGAACAGCGCCGGGATCGACGGGTAGGCGAGGTTGCGCTCCAACTGGCTGATGTAGCCGGCGGTGAGCTGGCTCTGCTCGGCCAGCTCGGCCAGGGTCATGCCGCGGCGTTTGCGCAGGCCGCGAATGCGTGTGCCGAGGAACTGCGCTTCAGTGCTGGCGGGTGCTTCCTGCGGGGCTTTCGGGCTCATGCGGCGAGGGTCCTGGCGAGTCGGTCGAGGGGCATTCTAAACAATGCGACGCGCCTGTGCGGCGGATAACGCCCGCGGCGCCATCCCTACGCGGTCCCGCGGGCCTGTGGCGTACGACCGTTCGCGGCCGTACGCCGTTTCTCAGATCGCCCAACCGGCCTTGAGCCCCTCGTAGATCGCCTCTTCCGCGGTGCGCGGTGCCAGGCAGTCGCCGATCCGCTGGTAGGCCACCAGGCCGTGCAGCTCGGCGGCCAGGTTATCCACCGGTTGGTGGCCCTGGCACAGCACCAGGGTGTCGATGCCTTCGACGATCATCGGCTCGCCGCTGGCGGTGTGTTGCAGGTAGACGCTGCTGTCGTCGCAGCCGTACAGGCGTGCGTAGGGCGTGACCGGGATGCCCAGACGGTGCAGTTCGCCGGCCAGGTGGTCGCGGACATACAGCGGCAGGCTCTCGCCGGCATGGGTGCCGTTCACTGCCAGTTGCACCTGGTGACCTTCGCGTACCAGGCGTTCGGCGATGCCGGGGCCGATCCAGTCGCAGCGCCAGTCGCTGACCAGCACCGAGCGGCCGACCTTGACCTCGCCGCGCAGCACTTGCCAGGCGTCCACCACCTGCAACTCGCCGCCGCGCTCGAAGGGTGGCCAATAGGGTTCGGCGCCGGTGGCGACAATCACCACGTCCGGCCGCTCGCGTTCGACCAGGGCGCGGTCGACGCGGGTGTTGCGCCGCACCTCGACGCCGGCCAGTTGCATCTCGCGTTGCAGGTTGGTCGAGGCGCCGCCGAATTCGGCCCGGCGCGGCAGTAGTTGCGCCAGGTTGACCTGGCCGCCGAGCTGCGCGCCGGCCTCGCAGAGGGTCACCTGGTGACCGCGTTGCGCCGCCACCGCGGCGGCCTTCATGCCTGCCGGCCCGCCGCCGACCACCAGCACGCGCTTGCGCTGGGTCGCGGGTCGCAACTGGCCATAGTGCAGTTCGCGGCCGGTTTCCGGGTGCTGGATGCAGGAGATCGGATAGCCCCGGTGGAAGTGGCCGATGCACGCCTGGTTGCAGGCGATGCAGGCGCGCACGTCGTCGTGGCGGCCGCTGCCGGCCTTGTTCGGCATCTGCGGGTCGCAGATCAGCGCGCGGGTCATGCCGCAGACGTCGGCCTGGCCGCGGGCGATGATCTGCTCGGCTTCCTGCGGCTGGTTGATGCGCCCGGTGACGAACAGCGGGAGGTCCAGGCGTGCCTTGAAGGTCGCCGCGTTGGACGCCAGGTAGGCGGCCTCGATGGCCATCGGCGGGACGATGTGGATGGCGCCGCCAAGGGATGCCGAGGTGCCGGCGACCAGGTGCACGTAGTCCAGTTCGCCTTGCAGCGCTTGCACCGCCTGCAGCGATTCGTCCTCGGTCAGCCCCTCGGGATCGCGCTCGTCGGCGGAGATGCGCAGGCCGACGATAAAGGCGTCGTCGGTGGCGGCGCGCACCGCCGCCAGCACTTCGCGGGTGAAGCGCAGGCGCGCGTCGAGGTCGCCGTTGTAGCCGTCGCTGCGGCGGTTCACCCGCGGGTTGAGGAATTGCGCCGGCAGGTAGCCGTGGCTGGCCACCACTTCCACGCCGTCCAGCCCGGCCTGATGCAGGCGGCGCGCGGCGGCGGCGTAGCCGGCGACTATCTCGTCGATCAGCGCCTGGTCGAGTTCGCGCGGCATGACGCGGAAACGTTCGTTGGGCGACGCCGAGGCGGAGTAGGCCACCGCCAGCAGGCCATCGCTGGACTCCATGATCTCGCGGCCGGGATGGAAGATCTGCGACAGCAGTACCGTGCCTTCGGCATGGCAGGCCTCGGCGACGCGCCGGTAGCCGGGGATGCAGGCGTCGTCGGTGGCCATCAGCACGTGGGAGGTGTAGCGCGCGCTGTCGTGGACCCCGGCGACCTGCATCACGATCAGCCCGGCGCCACCTTCGGCGCGGGCCTTGTGGTAGGCCACCAGGGCGTCGTTGACCAGGTTGTCGGTGGGCATCGAGGTGTCGTGCCCGGTGGACATGATGCGGTTCTTCAGGCGCTTGCCGCGGATCGTCAGGGGGCTGAACAGGTGGGGAAAGGCATTCATGGTGGACCTCGTGGTTCTTGTTGTCGGTCGGCGGCGGCCGGGATCAGGCGTTGCGGGTCTGCCAGTCGACCGGATAGAGCGCGTAGAACACGCAGGCCCGGTCGCCCTCGTAGGCCAGCGGGGTGCGCTCCGGCACCCAGATCACGTCGCCCGGCGCGGCCTCGATGACGCGTTCGCCCAGGCGCAGGCGGAAGTGGCCTTCGAGGACCACGATGAGTTCGTCATAGAGCACCGTCCATTCGATCGAGCAGCCATCGAAGCGGGCCAGCCCGGCGCCCATGCTGCTGCTTTCGCCCGGCGTGATCAGCCGGCACAGCGCGGCGCGTTCGATGGGCTGGCCGCCATAGGCCTGGAATTGCAATGCGGACTGCTGGAAGTGAATCACATCGGACACGGCGGGCTCCTGGGCGGGCTTGAGAATTATCAAACTAAATCCATAGAAATTTACCTTCAGTAAAAAATCAACTTGTTTTTTTAAAAGTGACTGGGTAGTTTCGACTCCGCCCACCGCCCTGGCGGTGGGGCGCAATCCGCGACGTGCTCCACAACAACAACAAGAGGAGAGGCGCATGAACCGTCCCGTACGGTCCTTATCCACATCGGCGATGGCCCGCCTGCATCACGGCGCCGTCCCGTCCTCGTTTGTCCGGTGTTCCCCTCCGGCCGTTGTGCTGCCACGCCCAACACTTCCCGTCCGTGTTTCCGGCGCGCCGCCGGCCACGGTTCGCATCCACAGAGGGTTCGTCCGATGATTTCGTGCAAGAACGCGTTGCAACCTTTGCTGTTGGCCCTGGGGCTCGGCCTGGGTGTCGCCCAGGCGCAGGACGCCATGGTCGTGGTCGGTTATGGCGGGGCCGGGCAGAAGGCCCAGGATGCGGCCTTCTTCCAGCCATTCGCGCGGCAGACCGGGGCCACGCTCACCCAGGCCGAGTACAACGGCGAGATGGCGCGGATCAAGGTCATGGTCGACACCGGGCACGCCGACTGGGATGTGGTGCAGATCGAAGGCCCGGACCTGGCGCGCAACTGCGACCTGGGCATGTTCGAGCCGCTGGACTGGAAGGCCCTGGGGGGCGCCGGGCAGTTAGTGCCGAACGCGGCCAAGGAGTGTGGCTCGGCGGCGCTGGTCTGGGGCGTGGCCATCGCCTACGACGCCGACAAGCTGAAGACCGCGCCCAGCGGTTGGGCGGATTTCTGGGACCTGCAGAAATTCCCCGGCAAGCGCGGCCTGCGCAAGCGCGCCGAGTACAACCTGGAGTTCGCCCTGATGGCCGACGGCGTCAAGGCCGAGGATGTCTACAAGGTGCTCGGCACCAAGGCCGGCGTCGATCGCGCCTTCGCCAAGCTCAGCCAGATCAAGCCCGCCATCCAGTGGTGGGAAGCCGGCGCGCAACCGCCGCAGTGGCTGGCGTCCGGCGACGTCAGCATGACCACCGCCTACACCGGGCGGATCGCCGATGCGCACAAGGCCGGGCGCAACCTGGAACTGGTGTGGCCGGGCAGTCTGTACGGCATGGACTACTGGGCGATCATCAAGGGCTCCAAGCATGCCGATCTGGCCAAGCGCTTCATCGCCTTCGCCAATCAGGCCGATGCCCAGGTCGACTACGTGCGCAACATCCCCTATGGTCCGACCAATAAGCAGGCCGCCGAGCGCTTGCCGCAGGATGTTGCGCACTGGGTGCCGACCGCGCCGGCCAACCTTGCCGTGGGCCTGGCGATGAACGATGAGTTCTGGGCCGATCACGGCGAGGAACTGGAAGAGCGCTTCAACGCCTGGGCCGCGCAATAAGCCAAGGCCCCTTGCGGCGGGCCGTGCGATCGCCCGCCGCAAGGGGCGCCTCAGAAGGAGAATATGCATGACCTCGATGCCGGCGTCGGTGCCGTCCCGTGCCACCTGCTCCGCGGAAGAATGGAGGCTGCGCGAAGAGCTGGCCGCCTGTTACCGGCTGATCGCGCACTTCCGCATGAGCGATCTGATCTTCACCCATATCTCGCTGCGCCTGCCGGGGCCGCAGCACCATTTCCTGATCAACCCCTACGGCTTGATGTTCGACGAGATCAGCGCGTCCAGCCTGGTCAAGATCGATCTCGCCGGACAGCCGCTGGAGCCGACGCCCTACAAGGTCAATCCGGCCGGCTTCGTCATCCACAGCGCCATCCATGCCGCCCGCGAGGACGCCCGCTGCGTGCTGCACACCCACACCCGCGCCGGCTGCGCGGTGGCCGCCCAGGCCTGCGGGCTGCTGCCGCTGAACCAGATGTCCATGGAGTTCTACGGGCGCATCGGCTACCACGACTATGAGGGCATCGCGCTGTCCTTCGACGAGCAGCAGCGCCTGGTCCGCGATCTCGGCGGGCATGCCGCGTTGATGCTGCGCAACCACGGCCTGCTGACCGTGGGCGAGAGCGTGCCGCAGGCCTTCCTGCGCATGTACTACCTGGAGAAAGCCTGCGATATCCAACTGGCGGCCCAGGCCGGCGGCGAATTGGTGATTCCCTCGGAGGCGGTGTGCCGGCGCACCGAGCGGCAGTTCAATGAACCGCTACGGCCGCCTCTGGACGGCGAACTGAGCGATCCGGACGCCAACGACCTGGCCTGGCAGGCGCTGCTGCGGCTGCTCGAGCGTATCGCGCCGGGCTACAAGGATTGAGGCGGGGCGCCTCGTCGGCCATCGCGTGGCGGCTGCCGCCAGCCGCCACGAAGAACGAGCCCGGCATGTGCCGGGCTCGTTCTTTCATTGCTTGCTGCGCGCTTTGCTGGTGCTTTCCAGTTGCTGCTCGGCGGCCTTGGCCAGGTCCGGCGGGAGGAAGTCCTTGTCCGGGTTGTAGTCGGCCTTGAGGTAGGCGCCCAGCGCTTGCAGGTCGGCCGGGCTGAGGGTGCCGGCGGTCTGCTTCAGGCGCAGGTTGTCGATGATGTAGTCGTAGCGGCTGTTGTTGTAGTCGCGTACCGCGCTGTACAGCTGGCGCTGGGCATCGAGCACGTCGACGATATTGCGGGTGCCGACCTGATAGCCGATCTCGGTGGCTTCCAGCGAACTCTGGTTGGAAATGATCGCCTGGCGCCGCGCCTTCACCGTTTCCACATCGGTATTCACCGCGCGGTGCTGGTTGCGGGCGTCCTGCACCACCTGGCGGCGCTGGCTTTCGCGCAGTTGCTCGCTCTGGCTCAGGCGCTGGTAGGACTCGCGCACCTGCGAACTGGTCAGGCCGCCACTGTAGAGGGGCACGTTCAGTTGCACGCCGATGCTGCTCTGGTCGACCCACTTGCCGTAGGTCGGCTGGCCGGGGATGCCGGTGTTGGTGTAGCCCAGGGCATCGTTGTCGCCCTTCTGGTACTGCACCACCGCGTCGAGGGTCGGCAGGTGGCCGGCCTTGCGCTGGCGCAGGGTTTCTTCGGCAGCGTTCACCGCGTAGTTGCTGGCCTGCAGGGAGATGTTCTGTTGTACCGAGGTATCCACCCAGGCCTTGGCGTCATTCGGCGTCGGCACCACCACCGGCAGCGAGTGGAGGATGCCCTCGATGCTGGTGTAGTCGCGGTTGGTCAGGGTGACCAGGGCCTGGAAGGCATCGGCCACGGCCTGCTCGGCGACGATCCGGTTGGCCCGCGCGGTGTCGTAGCCGGCTTGCGATTCGAGCACGTCGGTCTTGTCCGAGAGGCCGACGTCGAAGCGTTCATTGGCCTGGTCGAGCTGGCGCTTGAAGGCGGCTTCCTCGGCCTTGCTGGCGGCCAGGTTGTCCTGGGCGCGGAGCACGCCGAAGTAGTTTTCCGCGGTCTGCAGGATCAGGTTCTGCTGGGTCGCCGAGAATTCCAGCTGGGCCTGCTCGCTGATGTCTTTCGCGGCCTTGAGCTGGAACCAGCGGTCGGCGCGGAACAGCGGTTGGCTGAGGGTCGCCTGGATCACCTGGGAGTTGCGGTTCAGGGTCGCGGCGGGCTCGTCGAGCGAGGTGCGCACGTTGGCCCAGTTGGCGCCGGCATTGATCTGCGGGAGCAGGGCGGAACGCGCCTGGGGAACGACCTCCTTGCGCGCCAGGTAGTCGGCCTGGGCCGCGGCAAGGTTGGCGTTGTTGTCGACGGCATCCTTGTAGACGCTGATCAGGTCGGTCTTGGTTGGCAGAGGAGCGGTGCTCGATACGGGCTGGGCCGCCCAGACGAAACCGGTGGAAGCGGCCACAGCGGCGGCCAAGGAGAGTCTGCGCAGCATTCGTTCGTCCTGAAAAGTGTGCGGGTGGGGGCAAGGCTAAGGGGCCCCTCGGTGGCGGTCAAGGCGCCACTCTGTGGGTATTTCGTAGCTGCAGTGTAGTTGTCGGCGCGTGACTGCGAAGTCGCATCGGGAATCTTTTCGGCCCGGCGGCATTGGCCAAGCCCTGTGCACTTGATTAGACTGCGGACGTTCTTGTCGGGGTGCCCTATACGAGGGGCTGAGATCGGATGGTTCCGGATCCCGTTGAACCTGATCGGGTTAAGACCCGCGTAGGGAACAAGAAGTCCGCGTCCTCCGGTGCCTTGCGCCCGGCCCCCAGCCAAGTCTGGACGCGTCCTTTAGCCGCAACCGCGGCCCCGTGAAAGCCAGGTTCTCCCGACAACCATGCCAGAGGAGAACCAGGATGAGCACGCAGAAAGACAACGTCACCCGCCTCGAACAGCTCGACCGCCAGTCGGCCCAGCCCTTTCCCAATTCGCGCAAGGTCTACCTGACCGGCTCGCGTCCGGACATCCGCGTGCCGCTGCGGGAAATCTCCCTCTCCGACACGCCCACCGCCTTCGGCGGCGAGCGGAACGCCCCGGTGTTCGTCTATGACACCTCCGGCCCCTATACCGACCCGAATGTCCGCATCGACCTGCGCAAGGGCCTGCCGGATGTCCGTTCGCGCTGGATCGACGAGCGCGGCGACACCGAGATCCTCCCCGGCCTGACCTCCGAGTTCGGCCAGGCGCGCCTGGCCGACGCCAGCCTCGACGCCCTGCGCTTCGCCCATGTGCGCACGCCGCGCCGCGCCAAGCCGGGCGCCAACGTCTCGCAGATGCACTATGCGAAGAAAGGCATCGTCACTCCGGAAATGGAGTACGTCGCCATTCGCGAGAACCTCAAGCTGCAGGAAGCCCGCGCGGCCGGCCTGCTCGACGCGCAGCATCCGGGGCAGAGTTTCGGCGCCAGCATTCCCAAGGAGATCACCGCCGAATTCGTCCGCGACGAGATCGCCCGCGGCCGCGCGATCATCCCGGCGAACATCAACCACACCGAACTGGAGCCGATGATCATCGGCCGCAACTTCCTGGTGAAGATCAACGGCAACATCGGCAACAGCGCCCTGGGCTCGTCGATCGAGGAAGAGGTGGAGAAACTCACCTGGGGCATCCGCTGGGGCGCCGACACGGTGATGGACCTGTCCACCGGCAAGCACATCCACGAAACCCGCGAGTGGATCCTGCGCAACAGCCCGGTGCCGATCGGCACGGTGCCCATCTACCAGGCCCTGGAAAAGGTCGGTGGCATCGCCGAGGACCTGACCTGGGAAATTTTCCGCGACACCCTGATCGAACAGGCCGAGCAGGGCGTGGACTACTTCACCATCCACGCCGGCGTGCTGCTGCGCTATGTGCCGCTGACCGCCAAGCGCGTCACCGGCATCGTCTCCCGTGGCGGCTCGATCATGGCCAAGTGGTGCCTGGCGCACCACAAGGAAAACTTCCTCTACACCCACTTCGAAGACATCTGCGAAATCATGAAGGCCTACGACGTCAGCTTCTCGCTGGGCGATGGCCTGCGTCCGGGCTCGGTGGCCGATGCCAACGACGCCGCGCAGTTCGGCGAACTGGAGACCCTGGGCGAGTTGACCAAGATCGCCTGGAAGCACGACGTCCAGGTGATGATCGAAGGCCCCGGCCACGTGCCGATGCAACTGATCAAGGAAAACATGGACAAGCAGCTGGAGTGCTGCGACGAGGCGCCGTTCTACACCCTCGGCCCGCTGACCACCGACATCGCTCCCGGTTACGACCACATCACCTCCGGCATCGGCGCGGCGATGATCGGCTGGTTCGGTTGCGCCATGCTCTGCTACGTGACGCCCAAGGAGCACCTCGGCCTGCCGAACAAGGATGACGTGAAGACCGGCATCATCACCTACAAGATCGCCGCGCATGCCGCCGATCTGGCCAAGGGGCATCCGGGCGCGCAGATTCGCGACAATGCCCTGTCCAAGGCGCGTTTCGAGTTCCGCTGGGAGGACCAGTTCAACCTCGGCCTCGACCCGGACACCGCGCGTGCCTTCCACGACGAGACGCTGCCGAAGGACTCGGCCAAGGTGGCGCACTTCTGCTCCATGTGCGGGCCGAAGTTCTGCTCGATGAAGATCACCCAGGAAGTCCGCGACTACGCCAAGGAGAACGGCCTGGGCGACGAGAAGCAGGCCATCGCCGTCGGCTTCGAGGAACAGGCGGCGCGCTTCAAGGAAGAAGGTTCGGTGATCTACAAGCAGGTGTAGGTCGAGCGCGCGGACTGGGGCGAGCGTTCCGTCCCAGCCCGCGGCGCAATAAGAAGTCCCTGACAACACTCCATTGCGAGCCTTGCGCACATCGTGACCACTACTCTCATCGACTACTCCCCGGCGACGCCGGTCGGCAGCGCCCAGCGCGTGCTTGGCCTGCGTGATCTGTTCTCCCTGTGGTTCTCCCTCGGCATCGGCCTCATGGTGCTGCAGACCGGCGCCCTGCTGGCGCCCGGTCTGGGACTGGCCGGCTCGTTGCTGGCGATCCTCCTCGGCACCCTGGTCGGCGTGCTGCTGCTGGCCGCCGCCGGGGTCATCGGCAGCGACACCGGGCTGGCCGCCATGGCCTCGCTCAAACTCAGCCTCGGCGGGCATGGCGCCGCGTTGCCGGCGCTGCTCAACCTGCTGCAGTTGGTCGGCTGGGGCGCCTTCGAGATCATCGTCATGCGCGATGCCGCCAGCCTGCTGGCCGCGCGTGCCTTCGGCGAGGCCAGCCTGTGGACCAGCCCGGCGCTGTGGACGCTGGTGTTCGGCGCCCTCGCCACCCTGCTGGCGGTCAGCGGTCCGCTGGCCTTCGTCCGCCGGGTGCTGCGCAAGTGGGGCATCTGGCTGCTGCTCGCGGCCTGCGCCTGGCTGACCTTCGACCTGCTGCGGCGGGCCGACCTGCTGGCGCTCTGGGCCAAGGCCGGCGATGGCTCCATGCCCTTCGCCGTGGGCTTCGACATTGCCATCGCCATGCCGCTGTCCTGGCTGCCGCTGATTGCCGACTACTCGCGCTTCGGCAAGCACGCCGGGCAGGTATTCGGCGGCGCCGCGCTGGGCTTCTTCATCGGTTGCTTCTGGCTGATGGCGCTCGGCGTGGCCTACACCCTGGCGTTCGCCCAGGGCAGCGACGCCAACGCCCTGCTGCTGGCGCTGGCCGGCGCCGGCATGGGCATCCCGCTGTTGCTGATCCTGCTCGACGAGTCGGAGAAGGCCTTCGCCGACATCCATTCGGCGGCGGTGTCCAGCGGCATCCTGTTGCCGCTGAAAGTCGAGTCGCTGGCCCTGGCCATCGGTGTGATCTGCACCCTGATCGCCTGGTTCGCGCCGCTGGCGCAGTACCAGAACTTCCTGCTGCTGATCGGCTCGGTGTTCGCCCCGCTGTTCGGCGTGGTGCTGGTCGACCACTTCCTCCTGCGCCGCCGCGCCGGCGCGAGCATTCGCCCCGGACTGCGCTGGGGTTCACTGCTGGCCTGGGCGGGCGGCGTGATCACCTACCACCTTCTGGCCAATTACTGCCCCAACCTGGGGGCGACCCTGCCGGCGCTGCTGGTGTCGGGCGTGCTGCAGCTGGGATTGGGGCGGATTGCCTCGAAGGGGTGAGGGTAGGGCGTCGCCGGATGCCGTCGAGCGCCGCGAAACCCATCGGCCGCATGGGTTTCGCAAGCGCGACTCATCCTACTGCGCGCCGCGGCCGGGGAAGTAGTACGGCTTGACGATGCCGTTCAGGCGCGGATAGGGAATCTTCAGCTCCGGGTGGCCGACCGAGTGCGGTGCGATACGGTCGATGTCGTACTTCAGGGTCAGCGCGCCGAAGGTCAGGGCGAAGTGTGGGGTCTGCTGGAACGGCCAGTCCTTGACGAAGTTCGGGTCCTGCTCGATCAGCTTGTTCTGCACGATCCAGGCCTGGTGGGCGAGGCGTGCCGTGTCCCAGAAGGCTTTTTCCTGGCCCGGCAGCAGGATGTCCTGCAGGCTCAGCACCTTGTGCAGGCGGCGGTCGTAGTTGATGAAGGCGCGTCCCGGACGGCCGTATTCGCCGCCGCTGAACACGTAGCTGGACAGCTCGACGATCACCAGACCGTCATGCTGCTCGCGTACCTTCGCTTGCAAGTAGCTGCTCCAGCCCGGCTGTGCGCTGTCGAGGAAGCGCTTCTCGTAACTGTCCAGCGACGTCGGACGCGGACTGTCCGGCGTGGCGCGGACGAGGTCGAGCAACTGCGCCTCGATGGCGGCGCCCAGCGCCGGTTCGTCGTCGAAGCTGAGCGTGTCGACGTTCACCAGCGGGCACTGCTCGCCCTGGCAACCTGGCTTCAGGTGTTCAAAGCTCGTGCGGCGAGCGTTCAGCGGTTCGCCGAGGCCGGGGGCGAAGAGACTCTGGCAGGCACCGAGCAGCAGACACAGGCCACCCAGGGCGGCGATTCTCAGATAACGCATGGGATTCCTTTTCTAGTTCCGGGTGCCGTTCACGGCGGTTCGGCGGCGCGGCTTCGACCGCCGGTGTCGGTCCGGGGTTCGCCGCGCCGCCGAGTGTAGCAGCGCCGTACGCCGGCCTGCCCGACGGTGGGCGAAAGAGGCTGCGCGGCGGGGTGCGGCGCGCTAGGATTGCGCGAAGTTCAACCGATCAGTGAGTAGAGCGGGATGTCGGATATCTTCAAAGCGGGCCCGGGCGATGTCGAAATCACTCAGCGCGAGGAGTGCTTCCGCGGCTTTTACCGCATCGACCGCCTGCGCCTGCGCCATCGTCAGTTCGCCGGCGGCATGGGGCCGCTGCTCACCCGCGAACTCTTCGTCCGCCACGATGCGGTCTGCGTGCTGCCCTATGACCCGCAGCGCGACGAGGTGGTGATGATCGAGCAGTTCCGTGTCGGCGCGCTGGAAGCCGGGGTCAATCCCTGGTTGCTGGAACTGGTCGCCGGCTTGATCGACAAGGATGAAGAGCCGGAAACGGTGGCCCGCCGCGAAGCGGTGGAGGAGGCCGGACTGACCCTTGGCGCGCTCTGGCCGATCAGCCAGTACCTGCCCTCGCCGGGTGGCAGCAATGAACTGGTGCACCTGTTCGTCGGTCGCTGCGACAGCAGTCAGGCCGCCGGCATCCATGGTCTGCCGGAGGAGGGCGAGGACATCCGCGTCCATGTGCTGGCCCTGGAAGATGCCTTGCAGGCGGTGCGCGACGGGAAGATCAATAACGCCGCCAGCATGATTGCCCTGCAATGGCTGGCGCTGAATCGCGCCGAGGTTCGGGGCCTATGGGTGTGAACCTGCTGCGCGAGCGCTACCGCGTCGACCTGGCCAGCCTGCAGGCCACCTGCGAAGCCAACTACCTGCGCCTGATGCGCCTGCTCCCGGATATGCGGGAAGCGCAGTCGGCACGGCGCGTGGCCCTGAGCGAGGGTGAGCATCTGCTCGGCGTGCTGGCCTTGGAAGTGCTCGAAGCCTGTCCCTATACCACCACCCTGCAGGTCCGCCAGGAGCTGGGGCTGCCCTGGCTGCCGGCGCCGCGTCTGGAGGTGCGGGTGTACCACGATGCGCGCATGGCCGAGGTGATCGGCGCCGAGCAGGCACGCCGCCTGCTGGCCATCTACCCCTACCCGAACCAGGCAATGCACCAGCCGGATGAAAAGAGCCAGCTCAACCTGTTCCTCGGCGAATGGCTGAGCCATTGCCTGGCCCGTGGCCACGAGCTGGAGCCGGTGCTACAGCGATAAGCGCGGGCGAAAACCTTGCGTGGGCGCTAAAGATTTCCCGCGAATGCGCGATTACAGCACTCCAAGACGTTTCGTACAGTGCTTGGGCCATGCATGATGGCCTGAGGCCATGATAGGCTGTCGTTCGTCTGCCTGCGCCGCGCTGTAGTGTGATCTGTGACACTTTCCCGGTTTGCCGCGTGCCAGGGCTGTCACCATACTTTCCTCAACGACGACGCCTCGCCTCACAGGAGAAGGCGCATTGCCCGCGAAACTCACTTCCCCTCACGAGCCGGTGCTGCTGGTGCAGCTCTCCGACAGCCACCTGTTCGCCGAAGCCGACGGCCGGCTGCTCGGCATGGATACTGCCGACAGCCTGCGTCAGGTGGTGCGGCTGGTCCTCGACGAGCAGCCGGGTGTCGACCTGCTGCTGGCCACCGGCGATCTCTCGCAGGACGGCTCGGCGGAGTCGTACCAGCGCTTCCGTGAGATCACCTCCGCGGTTCCCGCCCCTGCGCGCTGGTTCCCCGGCAACCACGACGAGCTGCAGCCGATGCGCGAGGTCTGCGTCGGCACTGACCTGCTCGATCCGGTGATCGATATCGGCGCCTGGCGCATCATCCTGCTCGACTCGACCATTCCCGGCGCGGTGCCCGGGCAGATGCCCCCCGAGCAGCTCGATTTCCTGGAACAGGCGCTGCGCTCGGCCGCGGACAAGCACCTGCTGATCAGCTTCCACCACCACCCGGTGGCCATTGGCAGCCAGTGGATGGACCGTCTCGGCATCCGCAACCCGCAGGACCTGTTCGCCGTCCTCGAACGTTATCCGCAGGTGCGATGCCTGCTCTGGGGGCACGTGCATCAGGAGTTCGACCGCATGCACGGTGATATCCGCCTGCTCGCTTCGCCCTCCACCTGCGTACAGTTCGCTCCCGGCAGCGAGGACTTCTGCGTCGATACGCCCGCGCCGGGTTACCGTTGGCTGCGCCTGCTCCCCGACGGCTCGCTGGAAACCGGCGTTTCCCGCGTCACCGGGATCGATTTCGTCGTGGACTACAGCGTCAAGGGCTATTGAGGCGGCGAGCCGGCCGCCGGTGTCCAGCTTCGGCTTGCAGCTTAAGGCTCGCTGCTAGTAGCCTCCCGCCCCATGACCGACATCCTCTATATACACGGCTTCAACAGCTCGCCGGCCTCGCAGAAGGCGCGTCAGCTGGTCGCCGTCATGACCCGTCTGGGCCTGCAGGATCACCTGCGCGTCCCGGCGCTGCACCATCATCCGCGACTGGCCATCGGCCAGCTCGAAGCCGCCGTCGCCGAGCTGGATCGGCCGTTGCTGGTCGGCAGTTCCCTGGGCGGCTACTATGCGACCCACCTTGCCGAGCGCCATGGTCTCAAGGCCCTGTTGATCAATCCGGCGGTACTGCCGCACGGACGCTTCGACGGCTACCTCGGACCGCAGAAGAACCATTACAGCGGCGAAGAATGGGAGCTGACCCACGAGCACGTGGAGGCTCTGGCGGCACTGCAGGTGCCGGCGCCGAGCGATGGCGCGCGTTACCAGGTGTGGCTGCAGACCGCCGACGAAACCCTCGACTACCGGGAGGCGGCGCGCTTCTATCGGGCCGGCGCGTTGCGCATCGAGGCCGGTGGCGACCACAGTTTCCAGCGTTTCGCCAGCCACCTGCCGGCGTTGCTGGCGTTCGCCGGCATTCCCGCCGCGCGGTGGCGCGACCTCGACTTTTCGACCTTTTGACTGACAGAGACCCCATGGCCCAGCAGAACGCTTATACCGCAGAAGCCATCGAAGTCCTTTCCGGCCTCGATCCGGTGCGCAAGCGCCCGGGTATGTACACCGACACCACGCGGCCCAACCACCTGGCGCAGGAAGTCATCGATAACAGCGTCGACGAAGCGCTGGCCGGTCACGCCAAGAGCGTGCAGGTGATCCTCCATGAGGACAACTCCCTGGAGGTGATCGACGATGGCCGCGGCATGCCGGTGGATATCCACCCGGAAGAGGGCGTGCCGGGGGTCGAGCTGATCCTCACCAAGCTGCACGCCGGCGGCAAATTCTCCAACAAGAACTACCAGTTCTCCGGCGGCCTGCACGGCGTCGGCATCTCGGTGGTGAACGCCCTGTCGACCAGCGTCGAGGTGCGCGTCAAGCGCGACGGCAACGAGTACCGCATGACCTTCGCCGACGGTTACAAGGCCAGCGACCTGGAAGTCGTCGGTAGCGTCGGCAAGCGCAACACCGGGACCAGCGTGCACTTCTGGCCCGATCCGAAATACTTCGACTCGCCGAAATTCTCCGTCAGCCGCCTCAAGCACGTGCTCAAGGCCAAGGCGGTGTTGTGTCCGGGGCTGGCGGTCAGCTTCGAGGACAAGAGCAGCGGCGAGCGCGTCGAATGGCTGTTCGAGGATGGCCTGCGTTCTTATCTGGTGGATTCGGTGGCCGAGCTGCCGCGCCTGCCGGAAGAGCCGTTCTGCGGCAACCTGGCCGGTAGCAAGGAAGCGGTGGACTGGGCCCTGCTGTGGCTGCCCGAAGGGGGCGAGTCGCTGCAGGAAAGCTACGTCAACCTGATTCCCACCGCCCAGGGCGGCACCCACGTCAATGGCCTGCGCCAGGGACTGCTCGACGCCATGCGCGAGTTCTGCGAGTTCCGCAGCCTGCTGCCGCGAGGTGTCAAGCTGGCCCCCGAGGATGTCTGGGAGCGCATCGCCTTCGTTCTCTCGATGAAGCTGCAGGAGCCGCAGTTCTCCGGGCAGACCAAGGAGCGCTTGTCCTCCCGCGAGGCCGCGGCCTTTGTGTCCGGGGTGGTCAAGGACGCCTTCAGCCTCTGGCTCAACGCCAACCCCGAGCTGGGCCTGCAACTGGCCGAACTGGCCATCAGCAACGCCGGTCGCCGCCTCAAGGCGGGCAAGAAGGTCGAGCGCAAGAAGATCACCCAGGGCCCGGCGCTGCCCGGCAAGCTGGCCGATTGCGCCGGCCAGGACCCGATGCGTGGCGAGCTGTTCCTGGTCGAGGGCGACTCCGCCGGCGGCTCGGCCAAGCAGGCGCGCGACAAGGAATTCCAGGCGATCATGCCGCTGCGCGGGAAGATCCTGAATACCTGGGAAGTCGACGGCGGCGAAGTCCTGGCCAGCCAGGAAGTCCACGACATCGCAGTGGCCATCGGCGTCGATCCGGGCGTGCCCGACCTCAGCCAGTTGCGCTATGGCAAGATCTGCATCCTCGCCGACGCCGACTCCGACGGTTTGCACATCGCCACGCTGCTCTGCGCCCTGTTCGTGCGCCACTTCCGCTCGCTGGTGGAAGCCGGGCATGTCTATGTGGCCATGCCACCGCTGTATCGCGTCGACCTCGGCAAGGAGGTCTACTACGCCCTCGATGAGGCGGAGCGCGATGGCATCCTCGAACGCCTCTCCGCGGAGAAAAAACGCGGCAAGCCGCAGGTCACGCGCTTCAAGGGCCTGGGCGAGATGAACCCGCTGCAACTGCGCGAAACCACCATGGACCCGAATACCCGCCGGTTGGTCCAGCTCACCCTGGAAGACGCCGACGGCACCCTGGAAATCATGGACATGCTGCTGGCCAAGAAGCGCGCCAGCGACCGCAAGTCCTGGCTGGAGACCAAGGGCAACCTGGCCGAGGTGCTGGCCTGATGCGGCGCATGCTGGCCGCGCTGGCGGCCGTGCTGGGCTGCGGCCTGGCCCTGGCCGGCACCCCGGCGGTGCCCGCCGTGGGCACCTTGCAGTTCCTCGCCGAACACGCCGTGGAAGGCATGCGCGGTGGCAATCTGTCCGGCCTGGCGCTCTGCGGCGGTGAACTCTGGGCGGTGTCCGACCGCGATGACGACCGCCTCTACAGCATGCTCCCGGACGAAACGCCGGGGCGTGTCTGGCAGGCCAACAGCGAAGCCTTCGTGGTGCCGGGAACTCCCGATAGCGGCCTGTCCTGGGGCGCGCGCACGCGCATCTGGCTGACCGGGCTGGTGCGCGGCGGCGTGATGGATTTCGAGGGCGTCAGCTGTGACCGCGCGGGCAACCGCTACCTGGTCAGCGAGGCCTACGCCGGTGTCTTGCGCGTATCGCCGAGCAGCACGGCGGAGTGGTTGCCGCTGCCGCCTGCGTTGCTGATCCAGGCCCGCGCGGCCGGTTTGTTGATGATCAACAACGCCTATTACGAAGGGCTGGCCATCGACCCGGATGGCAAGCGCCTGTGGCTCGCCGCCGAACGCCAGCGCCGTGGCCTGTTGCGCGTGCGCAATGACAACGGCAACTGGACGTGCGAGGGCGCCTGCGTGTTGCTCAGCGAGGAGGGCAGTATCCTGCCGCCGCCGGAGTTGGGCAGCGATCAACCGCTGGCCGTGGATTTCTCCGACCTGGTGCTCTATCAGGGCAAGTTGTTCACCCTGGAGCGCCTGGCGCACCAGATCTGCCGCCGCAATGCCGAGAGCGGAGCCCAGGAGCGTTGCTGGTCCTTCGCCGCGGGCGCCTTGGCGCCGGAGCGCCGCTACGACCTGCCCTACGGGGTGGCGGAGGCCCTGGAACTCGACGACAAGGGGGCCTGGATCGGCCTGGACAACGGCAACCATGCGCGCGCCGATGGCGATGTGCGCCCCTATGTGCTGCGTTTCGCCGCCCCGCCGGAGGGCTGGCTGGGTGGCCAATGAGCGACGCGCAGCCCGGACGTCGGCTCGGCAAAGGCATGCTGCTGCTCGCCTGGTTGGCCGGCATGGGCCTGGCCACGCATTTCTTCGGCCTCTGGGAGCAGCGGCAGCACAATCCCAACCAGCAGGTGCAGTCGCTGCACGGCGCGGGATATGTGGAGGTGCGCTTGCTGGGCAATCGTCAGGGGCACTATGTCTCCGACGGTCGCATCGGCGACACGCCCGTGACTTTCCTGCTCGACACCGGGGCGACCCAGGTGGCGGTGCCGGAAGCCCTGGCCCGGCGCCTGCGATTGCAGCGCGGCGCCGCGGTCTCTCTGGATACCGCGAATGGCCAGGCTCAGGGCTGGCGTACGCGCCTGGAGCGCCTGGCGCTCGGCGACATCCGCCTGAACGATGTGCCGGCGCTGATAGTGCCGGGCATGGATGGCGACGAGGTGCTGCTCGGCATGAGCGCCCTCAAACAACTCGAATTCTCCCAGCGCGACGGCACCCTGGTGCTGCGCCAGACCATTTCCCCGTGAGGCACGCATGAGCGAAACCCTCGATCTCAGCCTGGAAGGCGTGGAGCGCCGTTCCCTGGCCGACTTCACCGAACAGGCCTACCTCAACTACTCCATGTACGTGATCATGGATCGCGCCCTGCCGCATATCGGCGACGGCCTCAAGCCGGTGCAGCGGCGCATCGTCTATGCCATGAGCGAACTCGGCCTGGACGCCGATTCCAAGCACAAGAAGTCGGCGCGTACCGTCGGCGACGTGCTCGGCAAATACCACCCGCACGGCGATTCGGCCTGCTACGAAGCCATGGTGCTGATGGCCCAGCCGTTTTCCTATCGCTATCCGCTGGTGGATGGCCAGGGCAACTGGGGGGCGCCGGACGATCCCAAGTCCTTCGCCGCCATGCGTTACACCGAGGCGCGTCTGTCGCGCTACGCCGAGACCCTGCTCTCCGAGCTGGGCCAGGGCACCGCGGACTGGGTGCCGAACTTCGACGGCACCCTGGAAGAGCCGGCGGTGCTGCCGGCGCGCTTGCCCAACCTGCTGCTCAACGGCACCACCGGCATCGCCGTGGGCATGGCCACCGACGTGCCGCCGCACAACCTGCGGGAAGTCGCCGCCGCCTGCGTGCGCCTGCTCGACCAGCCGGATGCCACGGTCGGTGAACTGATCGAGCACGTGCCCGGTCCCGACTTCCCCACCGAAGCGGAAATCATCACCCCGCGCGCCGATCTGCAGAAGATCTACGAGACGGGGCGTGGCTCGGTGCGCATGCGCGCGGTTTATCGGGTCGAGGATGGCGATATCGTGGTCACCGCGCTGCCGCACCAGGTCTCCGGGTCCAAGGTGCTGGAGCAGATCGCCGCGCAGATGCAGGCCAAGAAGCTGCCGATGGTCGCTGACCTGCGCGACGAGTCGGACCATGAGAACCCGACCCGCATCGTCATCATCCCGCGTTCCAATCGCGTGGACGCCGAAGAGCTGATGACCCATCTGTTCGCCACCACCGACCTGGAAAGCTCCTACCGGGTCAACCTCAACGTCATCGGCCTGGATGGCAAGCCGCAGGTCAAGGACCTGCGCCAGTTGCTCAGCGAGTGGCTGACCTACCGTACCGACACCGTGCGCAGGCGCCTGCAGTTCCGCCTGGACAAGGTCGAGCGCCGCCTGCACCTGTTGGAAGGCTTGCTGGTCGCCTTCCTCAATCTGGATGAGGTGATCCACATCATCCGCACCGAGGACCAGCCCAAGCCGGTGCTGATGCAGCGCTTCGAGCTCAGCGAGATCCAGGCCGACTACATCCTCGATACCCGCCTGCGTCAACTGGCGCGGCTGGAAGAGATGAAGATTCGCGGCGAGCAGGACGAATTGGCCAAGGAGCGTGCCAGGTTGCTGGCGATCCTCGGCTCCAACGCCAAGCTGCGCAAGCTGGTGCGCGATGAGCTGATCGCCGACGCCGAGACCTATGGCGATGCCCGCCGTTCGCCGATCGTTGCGCGTGCCGAGGCCCGCGCGCTGTCGGAAACCGAGCTGATGCCGACCGAGCCGGTCACCGTGGTGCTCTCCGAGAAAGGCTGGGTCCGTTGCGCCAAGGGGCACGACATCGACGCCAGCGGCCTGTCATACAAGTCTGGCGACGGCTTCAAGGCCGCCGCGCCCGGACGCTCGAACCAGTACGCGGTGTTCATCGACTCCACCGGGCGCAGCTATTCGCTGGCGGCCCACGGTCTGCCCTCCGCGCGTGGCCAGGGCGAGCCGCTGACCGGCCGCCTGACCCCGCCGCCGGGGGCTACCTTCGAGCGGGTCTTGCTGCCCGACGATGATGCCCTCTATGTGCTGGCCTCGGACGCCGGCTATGGCTTCGTGGTCAAGGGCGAGGACATGCAGGCCAAGAACAAGGCCGGCAAGGCGCTGCTCAGCCTGCCCAATGGCGCCCAGGTGATGGCCCCGCGGCCGGTCGCCGATGTCGAGCAGGACTGGCTGGCGGCGGTGACCACCGAAGGCCGCCTGCTGCTGTTCAAAGTCTCCGACCTGCCGCAATTGGCCAAGGGCAAGGGCAACAAGATCATCAGCGTGCCCGGCGAGCGTGTCGCCAGCCGCGAGGAATACCTGACCGATCTGGCGGTGCTGCCGCCGGCGGCGACCCTGGTATTGCAGGCCGGCAAACGGACCCTGTCGCTGAAGGGCGACGACCTGGAGCACTACAAGGGCGAGCGCGGTCGGCGGGGCAACAAGTTGCCGCGTGGTTTCCAGCGGGTCGATTCGCTGCTGGTCGAAGTCCTGTCTCAGGAGTGAAACGCCCAGCGATACACTCTGGCTCTGGAGCTATGACGCCGGTTAGGGGATGATAGGCCCCTTTGGCAAGGGCGCTTCGGCGCCTTTGCTGTCGATTTTTTTCGATTTGTCGCAAGTGGTGCCGATCCTCGGCGAAATACGGTGATGCAAGATGAGCGCTTGGCGCGTCCTGGCATGTCTTTCCCTCGTCAGCCTGCTCGGGCTGGCGGGATGTACGGTCAATCCTCCGGCACAGCTGTACCAGTTGGATGCGGGGGCGTCTCCGGTACCCGTGCGCGAGAACGGCGTCGCCGTGCTGCTCGGGCCGGTGCAACTGGCCGACTACCTGCAACGCGAAACCCTGGTCCAGCGCCAGGCCGATGGCATTCTCAGCCTGTCCAGCGAGGCGCGCTGGGCCGGTAGCCTTGAGACCAACGTCAGTCAGCAACTGCTGCGCCAGCTATCCAGTCAACTGGACAGCACGCGCCTGGCACTGTTCCCGGAGAAGCCCGGTTTCGTCCCGCAGGTACAGGTCCTGCTGAACATCAGTCGCCTGGATTCCGGTCCCAAGGAGCCGGCGGTGCTGGATGCGCGCTGGCGCCTGCTCGACCAGAAAGGACAGTTGCGCGACAGCCGCGTGTTCCATCAGGAAGAAAAGCACGACGGCAGCATCAAGGATCAAGTGCGCGCGCAGAGCGACCTGCTGCGTCGTTTGGCCGCGCAACTGGCCAAGGATGTGCGCCCGCTGGCGGTCGTCAGCGAGCCGCAACCGACTCCGCACAAGGCGGCGCCGACCGCCGAGCAGACGGCCAAGCCCAAGGACGAAGGGCCGAAGATGCCGCTGGTGGTGCCGATTCGCACCGACGCAGAAGTGTTCCGCTTCTGATGCCTTTCCGGTCCGTGGCGCCTGGCGCCCGGACCGCTCCCGCTGCCCCGGCCGTCGTGGCGTCCGGCTTGCGCGCTTAACAACTTCTTAACCGCGACGGTGCTAATAAAGGCGGCGTTTCTGCTGGAAGCGAGGTCCGGAATCCCTTCGGATATCGCCTGGTGGAGGGATCCCTTTGTCGCTGTCTTCGTCCGTATCGAGATCGGCCTTCTGGCCCTTGCGCTTGAGCCTTGCTGCCCAGACGTGGCTTCTTGCCGCCCTTGCCCTGCTGCTGTTCAGCGCTGGCGCCCATGGCTTGGCGGTGATCGGTTTCGACTCGCGATTCGTGCTCTTCGCCCAGGAAATGCTGCGCCATGGGCCCAGCCTCTTCCCGACTACCTATGGCGAGGCTTATCCGGATTATCCGGGAACCTCTACCCTGTTCATCTACCTGCTTTCGTTGCCGTTCGGTCGGGTCGATACCCTGGCCGCCTGGCTGCCCTCGGCGCTGGCCTCGGCGGCGACTGTCGCGCTGGTCTTCCGCCTGCTGCAACCGTTCTCCCCGCGTTGGGCGTTGCTCAGCGTGGCGTTCTTGCTGCTCACCCTGACCTTCGTCAGCGAAACCCGCGCGGTATCCCTGGATCAACTGATATCCGCCGTGGCCCTGGGCGCCTTCTACCAGGCCTACACCGCTGCGGAGCGCTCGCGGCTGGCCTTGTTCGCCTGGCTGGGCGGGCTGTTGCTGCTCGGCTTCATGATTCGTGGTCCGCTCGGCCTGGTGATTCCCGCCGGGGTGGTGTGTGCTTGCTGGCTGGTGGCCGGCGATTGGCGCCGCTTGCTGGGCTTCGGCCTGTTCGCCGGTGCCTTGCTGACCATTTGTTGCCTGGGACTGCTGGGTCTGGCGCGGCTGGAGGGTGGGCCGGGGTTTGCCTGGGATGTCTTGCACATGCAGGTGATCGGTCGCCTGGATGGCAGTGCCGGAGCCAGCTCGCCGTTCTATTACTTCCTCAGTGCGCCGGGTAACTACGCCCTGGCGTTCCCCCTGGCACTGCCGGCCCTGGCGCTGTTCCTTGTGCCGCAGCGGAACCCGGCGGATGCGCGCATTCTGCTGCTGTTGCGGGCCTGCGCGCTGGCGGCCCTGGTGGTGATGCTCGGTCTGTCGCTGCCGCAGGCCAAGAAGGCCCGCTATGTGCTGGCCATGGCGCCGTATGCGGCGATCATCGCGGCCTACCCCTTCATGGTCGAGGGCAATCGCCTGGCCAGGCTCCTGCGTATCCTCTCGCAAACCTTGTGGCTGCTACTGCCTGGATTGCTGGGGGCCGCACTGGTGTTCGCCTGGCTGCGTTTCCCGCATGTGGCTGGGGCGCATCGGCTGGCACTCGGTAGCACCTTGGCGCTGCTGGTGATTCTCCAGGGCTTGGCCGTCTACCTGGCGTTCAAGCCCGGTTGGCGCGCGCTTGGTCTGGCCGGGTGCGCCGTCATGGCCATGTGGGGGGCTTACATCCTGGCGTACGAGCCCATCGAACGGAGTCTCTACGATACCCGCACCTTCGTCCGTGCCGCCGATGCCGTCATGTCCGCGCAGCCGGCGCCGGTGGCCTTCGTCGGCCTGGCCAGGGATGCCAAGGCGATCAAGTATCTGGTCAATCTCGATCACGACCTGCTGCCGCGCTTCGTCGATCAGAATGTCGAATTGAAGGGCGTGCAGGGGCCGCTTTACCTGGTGATGGAGGCGGCGCGCCAGCGCACGCTCGGCGATTCGCCGTTGGGCTCCCTCAAGCCGTTGGTCGCCGAGGATTTCGATCACGAGCCCTATGTCCTTCTGTATCTGCCCGCTGCCGGTGCAGCCAGCCCTTGAGTGGCGGACCGATGAAGCGGCTGCTCATTCTTGCCGGTTGCCTGCTGTCCCTGTGCGCCTGTGGCGGCGGCCAGGGCGAGCGCCGACACCTCGCCCATGATCAGTCGTTCTTCCGCGAGCATCCGTTGCCCAGCCTGACGATGCGACCGCGCCCGGGCGAGTTCGTCCTGGCGTTGCTGCCGGATACTCAGTACTACGCCGAGAACAATCACAAGCAGCTCAATTTCTTCCAGCACAGCCAGCGTTTCGTCGGTCTGCCCTATGACCCGGCCCTGGCGCTGTTCGCCCAGACCTACTGGTTAGCGCAGAACGCCACGGCATTGCAGATGCCCATGGTGGTGCACCTGGGCGATGTGGTGCAGAACGCCAGCAACCTGAGCCAGTGGCGGGTCGCCAGTGCCGCCATGCGGCAGTTGGAAGAGGGCGGCGTGCCTTACAGCATCATTTCCGGCGAGCGCGACATGCACGGCTCCGCGACGCCCGACGACCAGCGCTCGCTGCGCGATCACTTCAAGGACTTCTTCGGTCCGCAGCGCGCGGCCTGGCAAAGCACCTACGCTGGCAGTGACCCGCTGGGGTTGAGTCAGTACCACCGCTTCCGTGTCAGTGGTCAGACGTTCCTGCTGCTCGCCCTGGACAGCCACCCCAGTGAGGCGACCCTGGATTGGGCGCAGCAGGTGATCGACCAGCAACCTCGTCTGCCGGTCATTCTCGTCACGCATGACATCCAGCCGCCGGGCCAGGCGGACGGCGACGATGCGCGGGTGTGGAATCGCCTGGTTCGGCGCAACGACCAGATATTCCTCACCCTCAGCGGGCAGATAAATGGCTCGTCGCATCTGCGCCTGCGCAACGATCACGGCCTCAGCGTGGACATGCTCAGGCTCGATTACCAGGATCAGTACCTGGGCGGCAACGGTTTGCTGCGGCTGCTCGAATTCGATCTGGCGCACGGCCACCTGGAGGCTTTCACGCTTTCGCCCTGGGTGCTGTGGAAGAGCCACTACTACGCGCATCTCATGCGCAAATGCGCCGATGGCACCGCGCTGGGCGACTGCGACCAGCTGGCGCCGGCGGCCGATGAGTCGCGCGGCTGGGACAACCGCTACGTGATCGAGCTGGATTTCCGCCAGCGCTTCGCCCCGTTCGATGGCTATACCTTCGAGGCGGACGGCGAGACGCCAGGGCCGGGGCTGATGGCCCAGTTGCGGCAGCAACTGCACATCGACTGAGTCAGGATCGACGCCGCCGCGCAATGCCATGGTCAGGCGCGGCAGTCAGGCCCGGAGCGCTCAGTCCGCGTGGGCTGAGAAAGCGGCGTGAGCTGATGCGGGAAACGTCATGGGTGAGCGCGGATCGGCCCGTGGGCCGAGCGCCAGGCCGATCGCCAACAGCGGTAACGGGAGGCCGGTTCAGCCCGACCCAGGTGCCCCTCAGTGGGCGCGCAGTGCGCGCATGCGCGAGAGCTGGCGTTCCAGCATCGACGGGTAGGGTTCCTTCAGCCATTCCACGCAACTGGCCTCCGCCGGGTTGGCGATGGCTCGGATGCGTGCGCGCTGGCGCACTTGCTCGTCATCGGCGATGGCGCGCTCGATCAGCAGCAGGTTGCGGCTGTGTTGGCTGAGGGTCAGCGCGCTCATTACTGCGGGGGTCTGCAGTAGATCGGCCTGCGCCAGTTCGGCGAGTTCTTCGCCCTGGGTCAGGCCCAGTTGCAGTTGCAGCGTGATGCCGCTGTCCACCACCTCGATCTGCAGGGCGTGTCCGAGGGCGCGCATCAGCTCGCCGCAGCACAGTGCATGCGTGAGGTAGTCGTCGTCATCGCGGGCATGGAAGAGGATCAGGCTGCCGCCGTCGCTGAGGGTGAAGAGGCTGCCCTTGTACAGGCGCGCGGCCTGTTCCAGGCAATCGCGGTAGCGCTCCAGCAGGTCCACCAGGCGGCCGCGCGGCAGGCGCCGCAGGTGCTCCTGGTTGCCCAGTTGCACGGCCAGTACCGCGCAGGGGTTCGGCAGCACCGGCTCGGGAATGTCCTCGGCCTCGACCCGCGCTTCCTCGCGTTCCTCGACAAACGCTGGGTCATCGGCCAACGCGGCGCTCGGCAGCTCGCCGTCGGCGAAGATGTTTTCGTCGAACTCATGCTCTTCGGCCGAGAGTCCGAGGGATGGCTCCAGGGCGTCGCCCAGATCGATATCCTGTTCGAGCGCTGGCTCCACGGCTGCTGCCTTGGCCGGCGCGACTGCGCTTGCCTTGGGCGCGACCTTGCGGGGCGCGACGGGCGCTGCCGGGGCAGGCGCTGGCTCGGGCACCAGCGGCTTTTCCGGCGCCAGGCGTGCTTGCAGCTGGCGCGCCAGGTCGCCGATCTCGTTGTGCAGGCTGGCGCCCGGAGCGGAGTCGTCGGGGTCGCGCAGCCAGACGCGCAATTGCAGCAGCGGAGTGGAGATATGCCGGCCCAGGCGCAGGCTGAGGGTCAGGGTCAGCAGCAGCAGGATCAGGCTGATCAGCCCCATGCTCTGCAGGCTGACCATCATCGGCTGCTGGAATTGCTGCATGTCGAGGCTGATGCGCAGGCGCCCGGCCATGACTTCCTGGAAAGTGATCTGCGTCGTATAGACGCCCTCGGTCTCCCCCAGCAGGCTCTGCTTCGGGCGGCTACCGGCTTCGGCCAGGGTGCGGCCGTCGGCGCTGTAGATGGCGGCGTGGGCCACCAGCGGATTCTTGGTCAGGTTGTTGAGCAGGACGTTGAGACTGAGGATGTCGTTGGACACCAGCAGTTCGGTGGCCGAGGCCGCGGTCTGCGTGGTCAGGCTCTGGCCCACGGCGTCGGCCTGCTGGTGCATGGCCTGCTTGAACTGCATGCCCATCACCCAGGCATAGATCACCAGCGCCAGGGCGACCAGCACCAGGCTGTGCAGGGCGATGCGCAAGGCAATGGGCACCCGGCGCTGACGCAGTGCGTGGAACAGCAGCAGGAAGAAATTATCAGGCTTGACGGAGGTGGGCCGGGTCACAGCGGGCTCGGTCTCTATAGGACAGTTGCCGGGCAGTATAACGGCGCCCCGGAAAGGGTCAAAGCGCCGCGCCACCGGCAATTCGAAGCGTCGGCCGCTACGGTGCTGCAATCCGATCGGCGGTTGCGCTCGGCCGGGTGAGGCGACGACCGAGAAAGTCGGTAGAATGTGCGCTTTTTCCATGGCGGAGACTGCGCCTTGCGCGAAATCGTCCTGATCAATATCACCGGGGAAGATCGCCCCGGCCTCACCGCTGCCGTCACCGGTGTGCTGGCCCAGGGTGGGGTGAACATCCTCGACATCGGCCAGGCGGTGATCCACGACACCCTCTCGTTCGGCATCCTGGTGGAAATCCCGGATACCGAGCAGGCCTCCTCGGTGCTCAAGGATGTGCTGTTCACGGCCTACAAGCTGGACCAGCAGGTACGCTTCACGCCGGTCGCGGAAAGCGATTACCAGCAATGGGTCGGTGGCCAGGGCAAGCCGCGCCACATCGTCACCCTGCTGACCCGGCGGGTGACCGCCGAGCAATTGCAGCGGGTCAGCTCCATTACCGCCAAGTACGGCTTGAACATCGACCACATCGATCGTCTGTCCGGGCGCATGCCCCTGGATATGCCGGCCGATCGCGGCAAGGGCTGCATCGAGTTCTCCGTGCGCGGCGAGCCGGCCGACCCGGCGGCGCTGCGCGCCGAGTTCCTCAGCGTGGCCCAGGAGCTGAACGTCGATATCGCCTTCCAGCAGGATTCGCTGTTCCGCCGCAATCGCCGCCTGGCGGTGTTCGACATGGATTCGACCTTGATCGAGGCGGAGGTCATCGACGAACTGGCCAAGGCTGCCGGCGTGGGCGAGAAGGTCTCCGAGATCACTGAGCGGGCGATGCGCGGCGAGCTGGATTTCCGTGCCAGCTTCAAGGAGCGCCTGGCGCTGCTCAAGGGCTTGTCCGAAGAGGTGCTGGAAGAGATCGGCGCCTCGCTGCGCCTGACCGAGGGCGCGGAAACCTTGTTCGCCGAACTCAAGCGCCTGGGCTACAAGACCGCGATTCTTTCCGGGGGCTTCACCTACTTCGCCCGCCAGCTGCAAGCCAAGCTGGGCATCGACTACGTGTTCGCCAACGAGCTGGAAATCATCGACGGCAAGGTCACCGGCGTGGCCATCGAGCCGATCGTCGATGCCCAGCGCAAGGCCGATTTGCTGCGCGAGCTGGCGGCGAAGGAAGGTCTGCAACTGGAGCAGACCATCGCCGTGGGCGATGGCGCCAACGATCTGCCTATGCTCGGCCTGGCTGGCCTGGGAGTGGCCTTCCGCGCCAAGCCGCTGGTCAAGCAGTCGGCCAAGCAGGCCATCTCGACCCTGGGGCTGGACGGCATCCTCTATCTGCTGGGCTTCCGCGATCGCGACGGCAGCGACGGTCACTGAGTCGCGCCACCATGAAAAAAGCCGCCCGAGGGCGGCTTTTTTCATGGTTCGCTGTCACTCCTCCGAGGAGAAGTCGTAGTCCATCGCCTGGCTGGGGCCTTGCAGGTAACGGCCCTGGATGTAGTTGGCGCCGGCCTGCCAGAGGGTCGCCAGGGCGCTGGCGCTTTCCACCAGCGGCACGATGGTCAGCTTGGCCTGGGCGTGCAGGCTGGCGATCAGGGTCTTGAGGTTTTCCTGGTTTTCCGGGCGGCTGAGATCCTGCACATAGGAGCCGTCGACCTTCACGAAGTCGACGTTCATGTGCTTGAGCGTGTTGAAGGGGGTCAGCGCGCAACCGAACTGGCACAGGGCGACCTGGCAATGCAGCTCGGCGAGTCCCTGGCTCAGCGTCTTGGCCTGCTTCAGGTAGGCGATGGCGTCTGGTTCGCTGATCTGCAGAATCAGCGAGTCCGCCGGCAGGCGGGCGGCCTTGAGCGCCACGTTGAGCCAGGGCAGCAGCCCGGCGTCCTGCAGGCTCGGGCCGGAGAGGTGGACGAAGAGCTTGGTGCTGTGCCCCTTGGCGCGGTGCTCGGCGAGCAGCTTGATGGAGTTGAGCAGTACCCAGCGGTCGATGCGTTCGGCCAGGCCGCCAGCCTTGGCCGCGCCGAGGAAGTCGGCGGCGGGGATTTCCTCGCCTTGCGGGTTGAGCAGGCGGAGCAGCACTTCGTAGTGCTCGTGGCTATCGCCGCGCAGGCTGATGATGGGCTGGAAGAGCAGGCGGAAGCTGTTCTTTTCCAGGGCCTGCTGGATGATCGCCAGGAGGTCGCCGCGGCTGGCTGCGGCGGCCAGTTCGTCGGACGGGTCGTAGAGCTTGATGCCATTGCCGCCGCGCTGCGCCACTTCGTCGGCGCAGCGGTGCGCGCGCTCGATCACGTCCTGGGCCTTGCTGGTCTTCTCGTCGAGCCCGGCGCAGCCGACTGACAGGGTCGCCTGGGCGGTGCGGCCGTGGATGTCGAACAGGTGGCCTTCGACGTTCTTGATCAGGCTGTCGAAGAGCGGCTTGCTCTGCTCCGGGGTCTGCCCGGCGATCAAGACGCTGAAGGCGTCGTCGCTGAAGCGCGCCAGTTGGCTGCCTGCCGGGAAATGCCCGCGCAGCAAGTTGGCGAGATCGGCCAGGAGCAGGTCGATGCTGGCGATGCCCAGGCTCAATTGCAGGTTCTGCGCGCGGTCCAGCAACAAGTAGGCGAGGGTCGCCGGCTGCCCGGCGGTGACGGCGCGCTCGACGGCGGCATCCATCAGATCGATGAAGTGCGCCCGGTTGTAGAGGCCGGTCACCAGGTCCTGGCTGCTGACTTCACGCAGCTTTTCCTGCAGTTCGCTGTTGTCGCTCTCGGCGCGGATCACCACCTGGATGCAGGGTTCGCCGTCGTAAGTGGCCGGGGAGAAACTCATGCGCGCGTTGAAGCCCTGGCCATTCACCTTGACGCCGCTGCAGCGCAGTTCGGTGTCGCCTTCGTGGTTCTGGTAGCCCTTGAGGAAGTCCTTGAACGTGGCCTGCTCGCTGCTGGCGATCAGGTCGATCATCGGCAGGCCTTCCAGCTCTTCGGCGTCTTCGTAGCCAAACAGGTCGACATACGCGCGGTTGGCGTAAATGTGCATGCCGTCGTGGACGTAGGTGATGGCATCCACCGAGCTGTCGAGCAGAAGCTGGCAGCGCTTTTCCGCTTCGCGCAGGGCCACTTCGGCGGCGCGCCGGGCGCGGCGTTCCTCGAGGTTGCTGAATTCGCGGTTGGCCACCAGCACCAGGCGCTCATCCTCGCCCTGGGGCAAGGCATCCTGCGCACCGAGCGCCAGAGCCTCGGTGATGGCGTCGGAGTCGTTGCCGCTGATCAACTGGATGAAGGGAATGTCCTTGGCTTGCCGACGGATGCTGGCGAGCGCTTCGCCTGGCGCCATGGCGCTGCTTTCCGGGGCGGCGATCAACAGATCCCAGCCCTGTTGCAGGGCTTCCGCCAGGTCGTCGCTGGAGGTCACGCGGTGGACACGCGTGGCACGGCCGGCGTTGCGGAACAGGCTGACCAGCCGCTCGGCTTCGTTCTGTGAGTCTTCCAGGATCAGCAGGCGGATGGTTTTCTTTTCATTGGCCATGGGGGCTGCTTTTACCGCACTGGACGGCAGCAAATAGGCGACAAATGGGAGAGGGCCCGAATCTACAGCGACTTCCAGAGTGAGTCAAAGTCTTCCTCGCCCGGGCCCTTGCGCGAGTTCGAGGGTGTGACTGGCTTATCGCCGGCGTCCCTCGGCAGCTCCTGAACACGGTATTCGTACTGGCTGAAGCTACCGGTGGAGGTCAGCTTGCGGCTCAAGGTGGCACGTCGTTCATCGCCGTGCAGGTTGATCTGTACGCGACTGCCTTCCTGGAACGGCAGGCGCGGGGTGATCAGCGTCGCCGGGCGCGAGATGGCGGCGATTTCCGGCAGTAGCAGAGCGCGCAGGTACTGGCTGCTCTGTTCGGTCTTGCGCAGCAGTTGCAGTCCACAGGACTGCGCGAGCGGGGCGATCAGTTCGATGCCCATCTGCGTGCCGCCGCCGCGGACCTGGCGAATCCAGCGGACCACCGCGACGCTCCAGCTCTGTCCCGGGGCATCCTGGATGCCGAGCAGTTCGCCGGCCTGCAATTGGCTGGGAATCTCCTTGGGCCAGGTCAGGCAGTAACCGCCGGGGCTGTGGTTGACGATGGGCAGGGCGTAGGTCGGATAGTCTTCCGTGGACGCATCATTCGGCGCAGCCTTGCTGTCTTTGGCGCTTAACGGTTGGTACTCGATTTCCTCCAGCGGCATGCCGGGTTGCCAGTCGGCGGTCTTTTGCGCGTCGAAGGCATTGGCCCAGGCATCCTGGGTCTTCTCTTGCTTGAAGGTCGCAACGCCGACCGGCTCGGGGAGCTTGAGCACATCGGCGAATGCCTGGCGGCCGGCGAGGTAGTAGTGCAGGGCGCTCATGCCAATGCAAAGGTTCAACTGGCCGTGGCCCTGGGTGCGCTGGAAGCTGCGCTCGGCGATATCGCCCCAGGCGCTCGCCAGGTGCTGCAGCAGGTCGATGCTGATGCCATGGTCGACGCGCAGGCTCAGGGCCGGCCGCTGCTCCGGGGTGGCTTCCAGGTAGGCGTTCAGCGCCGCGACCAAGTGCCGCGGGTCCATGCCCAGGCTACCGCTCAGGTCCGCGTCCTTGAACAGCGAGCGGTAGCGCGGCGGACCGTCCACCTGTGGCGCGATCACGAAGAGGCTGGAGGCGGCGACGTTCGTCTGCAGGTGTGCCAGCTGCCCCCAGGACTCAAGGGCGTCGGCCAGGCGCGCGATATCGTTCTGGCGCATCTGGTTGCAGCGTGCGCACCCCAATAGCAGGACGGTCAGATAGGCCTGCTCGATGCTCAGGGCGTTGCCGTGCTTGGCCAGGTCGTCGCGCACGACCAGCTCCTGGAGGCCTTGCTGGCGCGCCAGTTGATACAGCTGGTGGAGTTCCAGCCAGAGGCTTTCCGGCACCGGGCAATACAACTGCAGCGCCCGCACCAGCGGGCCGCTGAGGCTGCGGATGGCGCGCTGCAGGGCAAGCGTGAGCAATTGCGCGCGTTCGCGGCTGAAGTGGGTCGCCTCGCGCACCACCACCAGCTTGTAGCCGACGGCCAGGTGATTCTGCAGCGCCTGGCAAAGATTGGCGACCTTGCGCGGGCGCTCGTCGAGGACGATGGATTGATTGAGGAAGTGCCGTTCCAGGTGCTGGCAGACCGATTGGACTTCCGGGCGGAAAAGCTCCAGGAGCTGCAGGCGCGCTTCCACCGGGAGCTTCAACTGGTTCAGCTCGATCAACCCCTGGTAGAGCTGGCGTGCGGTTTCCCCGAGATTGGCCTTTGGCAGGTGATCCAGCCAGTGCTTCAGATCGCGCGGATTGGCATTGCAGAAGCTCAGGCTGTCATGCGTCGGGGTAGGGACGCGCAGCAGTTTCTGGGGACTCGGGGTGACCATGGTTGGGTGAGGTGCTCCACAATCTGTGGCAGTCTGGCAGACCGTTTTGTAAGCCTGTGCCCGGCTTTTTCCGAAACTCTAGCAGTATCCCTCTCAGATAACAGCCCATCTAGGGGCTGGGCATTCTGTAAGTGTTTGGATACGGCGGGGCGGGCGAGACGGCTGGCAAAGCGCCAGTTGACGGACACCGCCGGATGCCCGGAGGAAGAGAGGAGGAGCGCTGGCCGTGCGCTCCTCTCCGGGCAGGGATCAGCCTTGGCGGGCGGTGCCCAGCAGTTGGCCCATGCGCACCGGGCTGCCGGCGGCCAGTTGCTGGGCCCAACCGATCTGCTCGGGGCCGAACAGGACAATCGCGGTGGAGCCCAGCTTGAAGCGGCCCAGCTCGGCGCCTTTTTCCAGATGGATCGGGGCGCGGGCGGCCTCGTCGTAGCGGAACGTCTTCAGTTGGCGCTTGGGCGGCGTGACCAGGCCGGCCCAGACGGTCTCGATGGACGCCACGATCATCGCGCCGACGAGCACCACGGCCATGGGGCCGCGCTCGGTGTCGAACAGACAGACCACGCGCTCATTGCGGGCGAAGAGTTCCGGCACCTGCTCGGCGGTGAGCTGGTTCACCGAGAACAGCCGTCCCGGTACGTAGACCATCTCCTTGAGCGTGCCGGCCAGCGGCATGTGCACGCGGTGATAATCCTTCGGCGACAGATAGACGGTGGCAAATTCGCCGCCCATGAAGGGGGCGGCGCGCTCGGCGTCGCCACCGAGCAGTTCGGTCAGGCTATAGCTGTGGCCTTTGGCCTGGAACACCCGGCCGTGCTCGATCGGGCCGAGCTGGCTGATGGCGCCATCGGCCGGGCAGAGCACGCCGCCGGGGGTGTCGTCGAGGGCGCGCGCGCCATCCTTCAGCGCGCGGGTGAAGAAGGCGTTGAAGTGCTCGTAGGCCGAGAGATCCTCGACCTGGGCCTCGCGCATGTCGACCTGATAGCGGCGGGCGAACCAGGGGATCAGGCGGTCCTTGAACCAGGGCGCGCGGCATTCGGCGGCGCAGCCGATCAGGCGCGACAGCAGGTGATGCGGCAGCAGGTACTGGGCGAGGATGAACAGACGATCTTTGAACGACATTCCTTAAACCTCTACAGGGGTGTCGGGGTGGTTGCCCCACTCCGACCAGGAGCCGGCGTAGCCCTTGACCCGCGGATAGCCGAGGGCCTTGGCCACCAGGTAGGTGAAGCCGGAGCGATGGTGGGTTTGGCAGTGGGTGATCACTTCCTTGTCCGGGGTAATGCCGAGATCGCGCAGGATCTGCGCCATGTCGGTGCGGATGCGCAGCGCGCGGGCCGGGTCCATGCCGGCGGTCCACTCGAAGTTGACCGCGCCGGGAATGTGCCCGCCCTTGGCTGCGAGGACCTTTTCGCCACGGTACTCACTGGGGTTGCGCGCATCCCAGATGGCCAGGTCGGCGGCGCCGAGCCGGCTCTGCAGGTACTCGCGGGTGGCCGTGGGCTCGTCATGCAGGGTCAGTGGCAGCGGGCCGCCGACCGGGGCTGGTACCTCACGGCTGAGTTCGCGGCCTTCGGCCAGCCAGGCGTGTAGGCCGCCGTCGAGGTAGTGGTAGCGGTGATGGCCGATGACATCCAGCAGCCAGATGAAACGCCCGGCCCAGCCGCCACCTTCGTCGTCATAGACGACGTAGACGGCGTCCGAACGGTGCCCCAGTTCGCCGAACAGGGCCTCCAGGTCGGCCTTGGCCGGCAACAGGCCGGGGGCCGGCGGTTGCGCCCATTGGGTGCGCTTGGGGTCGACGAAGCGGGCGCCGGGCAGGTGGCCTTCGGCGTAGCGTGCCGCGCTGGTCAGGTCGACCAGGATCAGTTCGGGGGCGCCGAGGTGCGGAGCCAACTCGGCCGGTTCGATCACCAGGGGCAGGGCGGAAAAGGCGGACATGTCAGGGTCTCCCAATGCGGCCGGACGCGTCAGAGGAATGGCGGCTGGCGGCCCGCTTCGAGGTGCGGGCTGCGCCCTTTAAAAAGGCGGCAGTGTAACGGAAAGCGCGACGGCGCTGGCGCGCAATCGCGTGAACGGGGTTTGCTGCAACGGGCGGCTCAGCCCTGGCCGCCGGCGAACTGCTGGATGCCGCGCTCGATGCACTGGCAGGTTTTGTCGAAGGCCTGCGCCTGTACTTCGCTGATCGCCTGGCCCTGGCGATCGGCCACGACCAGCATGACTACCTTGGTGCCGCGGCTCAGTGAGCGCAGCATCAGGTGCTCGCTGGGCAACGCACTCTTCAGGCGTCCGGGCAGCACGGCGGAGTAGTCGGCAATGTTGCCCGGATTCAGCTGCAGCCGCGCCGGGCGCTGCAACAGCTTGCGCAACAACTGGCTGTTGGCTACCGAAAGCTGCAGGGCCTCGGCCGGTTGCGCGAGGCCGAAGCCACGGCGTGCCTGCAACAGGCTCTGCTGGCGGTCGGCGAGCAATAGCGCGCCGCGGCCATAACCGCAGGCCTGCAATGCCTCGGCCGCGCAGTCGAGCAATTGCAGCAGGTTGCTGAAGGGGCTGGGACTGCGCAGCAGTTCGGCGCAGTGCCGGCGCCACTGATCGGGACTGCCCATCGGCTGCGCCGGTTTCTCCGCGCGGGGCAACCAGCGCCGGCTGTCCCAGGGCCACAGCAGCGCCTGGGCCGGGTGCCAGTAGCGTGGGTCGGCGTCGCGTCGGGCGCTCTGCGCGGCCAGGCCGTGCACCTGTTGTTGCAGGTCTTCCAGCGGCATTTGCAGGTAGAGCGCGGTTAGGCGCTGCCAGCGCAGCATGTGCGGGCCGCTCCAGGACTGGTGGGCGGCCATCGCCAGGCTGTTGGCCAGGAGGATGGTATTGGCGGGGCGGGTCAGCCAGCGGGCCAGTTCCGGATCGGCATCCAGGCGTTGCTGCTGGGCCAGCGGTTGGCTCTCAGCGTGGGCCAGGTGCAGCGCGCGCACCAGCAGTTCGCGGTCTTCGCTGAGCAGGCGCAGGCCCTGGCCGATCCATTCCGGCAAGCGCCAGCGCTCGGCCAGGGCCAGGCACAGTGGCAGCAGGCGCATGCCGAGCAACGCCTCCTCGACCTCGGCGCTGGCGCGGCCTTGGCCGAACACCTGCTGTTGCCATTGCTCCAGCAGGTCCGGGCGGGCGGTTGCCAGCGCCCACAGTGGCGCCAGGGTGAACAGGCTACCCCAATGGATCTCCTGCCAGAGCCGCGCCAGGCGGCCGGCGAACAGGCCGCTGGCTTGCTGCATGGCGTGGCGGCTGATCAGCAGCATCTGTCCCAGGGCTGGGGGCATGTCCGCCTGCTTGACGCTGGGCAGGCGCTCCAGTAGCGCCGAGGCCCTGCTCAGTCCCAGGCGGCTGAGGGCTACCTCCAGGCTTTCCGCCGGATTGTCACGCGCGCTGGCGGCGCGGTTGGCTTCGCGCAGGATGGCCAGCGCCAGGGTCGGGCAGTCCTGCAGCAGCTCGGCGATGTCGCGCAGGGAGCGGCGATTGTCGGCCAGCGCGCGGCGGATGCGCTCATGCTGCTCGGCCGGAACCGGCAACGGCAGGTTCTCCAGCAGCTGGAGCCAGGAGGCGAGGCGGTCCTTATCGGGAATCTGGAGGGGCATGCTGGGGCGCCAAACTGGTTTTTAGTGTTGTCAGCCTATAGTCTTGCGCGGTTTCTCCGATAACAACAGGGAGGCATCTAATCGCCTCCAGTTCTATATCACTGTTCCAGTCGGTTCCTATGGCAAAAATTATCGGCATTATCGTCATCCTGGGTAGCGTCCTCGGCGGCTACATGCTTTCCGGCGGCAAGATCGCGGCGATCATCCAGCCCTTCGAGGTGTTGATCATCGGCGGCGCGGCGCTGGGCGCCTTCCTGCAGGCCAACCCCGGCAGCACCTTCATGACGGTGCTGAAGAAAGCGCCGAAGATGTTCAGCAATCGCTTCACGCACGTCTTCTACCTGGAAGTGCTGGGCATGCTCTACGAGATTCTCAACAAGAGCCGCCGCGAGGGCATGATGGCCATCGAGGTGGACCTCGAAGAACCCGAGTCGAGCCCGATCTTCAGCAAGTACCCGGCCGTGCTCAAGGATGCGCGGATGATCGCCTACATCTGCGATTACCTGCGCATCATGTCCTCCGGCAACATGGCGCCGCACGAGCTGGAAGGCTTGTTCGACATGGAACTGGGCAGTCTCAAGGAAGAACTCGAACACCCCTCCCATGCGGTGACCCGCGTGGCCGACGGCCTGCCCGGCTTCGGTATCGTCGCCGCGGTGCTCGGCATCGTCATCACCATGGCCCTGCTGGGGCAGGGCAGCCAGGCCGAAATCGGTCACCATGTCGCCGCGGCGCTGGTCGGTACCTTCCTCGGTATTCTCGCCGCCTATGGCTTCGTCGGTCCGCTGGCCAATGCCCTGGAGCATGACGCCAAGGAAGAGCTGAACCTCTACGAGTCGATCAAGGCGTGCCTGGTCGCGTCGGCCTCCGGCATGCCGCCGTCATTGGCGGTGGAGTTCGGCCGCAAGGTACTGCTGCCGGCGCATCGGCCGAGCTTCAGTGACCTTGAGCAGGCAGTACGCGGTCGCTGAGTCATGGATAACAACCAGCCGATCATCGTCAAGCGCGTCAAGCGATACGCCGCCGGGCACCACGGCGGCGGCTGGAAGATCGCTTTCGCCGACTTCGCCACGGCGATGATGGCGTTCTTCCTGGTGCTCTGGCTGCTGTCCTCGGCGACGCCCGAGCAGAAGAAGGCGATTTCCGGCTATTTCCAGGACCCCATCGGCTTCACCGAGAGCGCCAGCCCCTACGTCATCGATCTGGGCGGCACGCCGACGCCGGCGCCGGACAAGACCTTGAACCCCAAGGTGCAAGCGCAGCCGCAGTCCGACGAGACGCGCGTCAGCCCTGAATCGGAAACCCAGGTGAATCCGGCCGACGCCGAGCGCCAGGCCGAGCAGATCGAGCGCGAGCGCCTCGAACTGCTGCTCCAGGAGCTGCAGAACAAGGTCGATGAAAACCCCACGCTGAAGCGCTTCAAGGACCAGATCCTGTTCGAGATCACCCGCGACGGGCTGCGCATCCAGATCGTCGACGCCGAAAACCGGCCGATGTTCGACCTTGGCAGTGCGCGCCTGCAGCCGTATTTCGAGGACATCCTGCTGGCCCTTGCGGAAACCATCAAACAGGTGCCGAACAAGATCAGCATCAGCGGCCATACCGACGGCAAGCCCTACGCCGGCGGCGGCGACTTCGGCAACTGGGAACTCTCCGCCAACCGCGCCAACGCTGCGCGCCGGGCGCTGGTGGCCGGCGGTTACCCGGAGGGGCAGATCGCGCGGGTGGTCGGCTATTCCTCGTCGATGCTGTTCGACCGCAAGGACCCGCTGAACCCGGTGAATCGACGCATCGACATCATTGTCCTGACCAAGCGCGCACAGCGCGCCATCGAAGGGCAGGATGGCGCTGAGCAGCCGGGTGCCGGTAAGCCGAGCGATCCGGCGGCCAGCCAGGAGGGTATGCCGGCAGCGCCTGGGCAGCCGACCGCTGCGCCCGCCGGTGCGACCACGGGGCAGCCGCTGCCCGCCGAGCAGGTGCGAGAAAAACTCAACCTGTTCGACGACGGCGGCTCGCTCAAGCTCGAAGAGCTACAGAAGAAAAAATAGTCGACGCGCCTTTGCCGCCATCCGCCTTGCTCCCACAAGGCCGGGTGGCGGGCATCGCTCAGTAGGCGGTTTCCGGCAGGCTGGCGAGGATGTGCCGGTAGCTGGCCATCCGCTGTGCGCTGACTTTGCCTTCCTCCAGCGCCTTGAGCAGGGCGCAGCCCGGCTCCCGGTCATGCTTGCAGTCGCGGAAGCGGCAGCGTCCCAGCAGGTCGCGGAATTCGATGAAGCCGGCTTCGACGTCGTCACGCGTGACATGGCCCAGGCCGAATTCACGGATGCCGGGAGAGTCGATCAGGTCGCCGCCAGCGGGGAAGTGGAAGAGGCGCGCCGTGGTGGTGGTATGGGTGCCCTTGCCGGTCACCTCCGACAGCTCGCCGACGCGGGTGTCCACACCCGGCAGCAAGGCATTCACCAGCGACGACTTGCCCACCCCGGACTGCCCGACGAACACGCTGACGTGCTCGTTCAGCGCCGCGCGCAGGGCGTCCATGGCCAGTCCATTGAACGCCGAGACTTCGAGCAGCGGATAACCCAGTTCGCGGTAGGTGCTCAGCAGGCCGTCGATCTGCGCGGTGTTCTGCTCGTCGATCAGGTCGGCTTTGTTCAGCAGCAACAGCGGCTGGATGCCGGCATGTTCGGCGGCCACCAGGTAGCGGTCGATCAGGTTGGCGTGGGGTTCCGGGCGTGGCGCGAAGACGATGACGATGCGGTCGACGTTGGCCGCTACTGGCTTGAGCAGGCCGCGCATGTCCGGGCGGCACAGCTCGGAGCGGCGCGGCAGTTGCGCGACGATCACGCCGATGCCCTGATTGCCGGGGCGCCAGACCACTTGGTCGCCAGTGACCAGGGGTGGCAGGTTGGCCCGCAGGTGACAGCGGAATACCTGGCCGGCGTCCTCGCCCTCCTGGGCCTCGACCTCGACCTGTACGCCAAAGTGAGCGATCACCTGGCCGGTCTGTTCGGGGCCGAGGTCGCCGCCTTCCAGTTCCTCCAGAGCGCGCGATTCGCGCTTGGCCGCGCGCGCGGCGCGTTCTTCCTGGATCTTTTCGATCCGCCAGCTCTGCCGGCGGGTGAGGTGACGCTTAGCCATATGCGGTCCACGGGAAAAATCGCTGGCGAGTTTAGCATGCGTCCCGGTGCTTCCCGCTAAACTACGGGGCTTGAGCCTAGGAGCCGCACCATGCAGAACCCACAGAACCTGATTTGGATCGACCTGGAGATGACCGGCCTTGATCCGGACCGCGACGTCATCATCGAAATGGCCACCATCGTCACCGACAGCGAACTGAACATCCTCGAAGAAGGCCCGGTGATCGCCGTGCACCAGCCCGATGACGTGCTCGCCGGGATGGATGAGTGGAACACCCGCCAGCATGGCCAGTCGGGGCTGACCCAGCGGGTCCGCGAAAGCAGCATTTCCGCCGCCGAGGCCGAGGCGCAAACCCTGGCGTTCCTGGAGAAATGGGTGCCCAAGCGCTCTTCGCCGATCTGTGGCAACAGCATCTGCCAGGACCGCCGCTTCCTCTACCGGCACATGCCGAAGCTGGAGGCCTACTTCCATTACCGCAACCTCGACGTTTCCACCCTGAAGGAACTCGCCGCGCGCTGGGCGCCGCAGCTTCGCGACGGCTTCAAGAAGGGCAGCACGCACCTGGCACTGGACGACATTCGTGAGTCCATCGCCGAACTGCGCTACTACCGCGAGACCTTCATCAAGGTTTGAGTCGTGCGTTCGGGGTGGGCTGGCGCTGCGTTCAGTCGATGCCGTGACGGCGCAGTGCCCACTCCACGTGTTCGCGCACCAGTTCCGAGGCACACCCGCGGCGCGCCTTCAGCGCCTCGATCACCGGGATGCTCGAAGGTGCGTTGCCCAGGCCGACCGCCAGGTTGCGTAACCAGCGCTCATAACCGGCGCGGCGCAGTGGCGAGCCTTCGGTACGGCTGAGGAACTCCTCCTCGCTCCACAGGAACAGTTCCGCCAGTTCTGCGTTGTCGAGGCCATGGCGTGGCTGGAAATCACCCTGCTCGGTGGGGCGGGCGAAGCGGTTCCAGGGGCAGACCATCTGGCAGTCGTCGCAACCGAACACACGATTGCCGATGGGCGCGCGCAGCGCTTCTGGAATCGGACCTTTCAGTTCGATGGTCAGGTAGGAAATGCAGCGCCGCGCATCCAGCACATAGGGGGCGACGAAGGCCGCGGTGGGGCAGATGTCCAGGCAGGCCGAGCAACGCCCGCAGTGTTCGCTGCCATGGGCCTCGTCCAGCGGCAGCGGCAGGTCGGTGTACAGCTCGCCGAGGAAGAAGTAGCTGCCAGCCTTGCGGTTCAACAGCAGGGTGTTCTTGCCGATCCAGCCGAGGCCGGCCTGCTCGCCGATGGCCTTCTCCAGCACCGGCGCACTGTCGACGAAGGCGCGGTAGCCGAACGGGCCGACCGCTTGCTGGATGCGTTCGGCCAGTTGCTGCAGGCGCTTGCGGATCAGCTTGTGGTAGTCGCGGCCGAGGGCGTAGCGCGATACATAGGCCTTGCTCGGGGCGCCGAGCACCTGGGCCATGCGGGTATCGCCGGGCAGGTAGTCCATGCGCAGGGAGATCACCCGCAGGGTGCCGGGCACCAGCTCGTCCGGGCGCCAGCGCTTGCTGCCGTGCGCGCCCATGTAGTCCATCTCGCCCTGGTAGCCGGCGGCGAGCCAGCGTTGCAGATGCTCGCCGTGGCGTTCCAGGTCCAGTCCACTGATACCGACCTGCTGGAAGCCCAGTTCGCGGCCCCAGGTCTTGATGCGTTGGGCGATGTCGCTGTAATCGGGGGAGGAATCGTGCATGGGGGGGCGGGAAAGCGGGACCGGGGTGCGTATAATTCTGCCAGACCTCGCCAGCCGGCGCCGACTCTCCGCGCGGATACCCGATGAACTCGCATCCCCACGACACCCTGCCGACCGCACTGTACAGCGCCCAGCAGGTGCGCGACCTCGACGCGCGCCTGATCGCCGCTGGCACGCCCGGCTTCGACCTCATGCAGCGCGCTGCCCATGCCGCCTGGCGCGCCTTGCGCCGGCGCTGGCCGGACGCCGGCGGCCTGAGCGTTCTCGCCGGGCGCGGCAACAATGCCGGCGACGGCTATCTGGTGGCGGCCCTGGCCAAGCGTGCCGGTTGGCAGGTGCGCGTGCTGGCGCTGGGCGATCCGGCTCAGCTCACTGGCGATGCCGCCTTGGCGCACGCCGAAGCCCTGGCGGCCGGGGTGCCCATCCTGCCTTGGCACGAGCATGCCGAACTGCATGGCGTGCTGGTCGATGCGTTGCTGGGTACCGGGCTGGGTGGCGAGGTGCGCGAGCCGTATGCCGAGGCCATTCGCCGCATCAACGCCAGTGGCCTGCCGGTGTTGGCGATCGACATTCCCTCGGGGCTGAGTGCCGATACCGGCAATGTGCTGGGCGTCGCCGTGCGCGCAGACCTCACCGTGACCTTCATCGGCCTCAAGCTCGGCCTGTTTACCGCCGATGGACCGGATCATTGTGGCGATCTGGTCTTCGATGACCTTGACGCCGATCCGCAGCAGTATCCCGCCAGTGCCCTGGCCACGCGCCTTTCCCCCATCGTTCTCGGGCATCTGGCGCCACGGCTCAAGGCCGCGCACAAAGGCTTGTTCGGCCACCTGCTGGTGATCGGTGGCGATCACGGGATGGGCGGTGCCGCTTTGCTGGCGGCGGAGGCAGCGCTGCGCACCGGCGCCGGGCTGGTGTCCGTTGCGACACGCGCCGTGCATGTGCCCGCTGCCCTGGCGCGGCGCCCGGAGCTGATGGCGCATGGCGTGGTGTCGTCCGCCGACTTGCTGCGCCTGGCGGAGCGTGCCGGCGTGCTGGTAGTCGGGCCGGGCATCGGCCGCAACGCCTGGGGGCGCTGCCTGCTGAGTGCCGCTGCGAGCCTCGATCGGGTCCAGGTGTGGGATGCCGATGCACTCAATCTGTTGGCCGAAGAGCAGGTCCAGCGGCCCGTCGGGGAACTGGTGATCACGCCGCATCCGGCCGAGGCGGCCCGCCTGCTTGGTTGCAGCACCGCCCAGGTGCAGGTGGACCGCGCCCACGCCGCGCGGGAGTTGGCGAGTCGCTACCGGGCGGTGGTGGTGCTCAAGGGCGTGGGCAGTCTGGTGGCGGCTCCGGATGGTCGCTTGGCGCTCTGCTCCCATGGCCATCCGGCCATGGCCGGCGCCGGCCTGGGCGATGTCCTGTCCGGTCTGGTCGGTGCCCTGCTGGCGCAGCGCATGGAGGCCTTCGATGCCGCCAGTCTGGCCGTCTGGCTGCATGCCCGCGGCGGGGAACACCTGGGTGTCGGAGGGCGCGGCCTGGCGGCAAGCGATCTGATCCCCGCCGTTCGTCAGTTACTCGAGGAGACCTGTCCATGCCTGAATTGACCTTGTTCGCCGACGGCGAGGAGGCCATGTACGCACTGGGCCGGCGCATCGCACAGGCCAGCGCCGGGCGCGGAGTCATCTACCTGCATGGCGATCTGGGGGCGGGCAAGACCACGCTCTCGCGCGGCATTCTGCGCGGGCTTGGACACGAAGGTGCGGTGAAGAGTCCGACCTTTACCCTGGTCGAGCCCTATGAGATCGCCGGGCAGCGCGCCTTCCATTTCGATCTGTACCGTCTCGCCGATCCCGAGGAGCTGGAATACCTGGGCATCCGTGACTACTTCGAAGGCGATGCCCTGTGTCTCATCGAGTGGGCTGAACGCGGCTCGGGCATTTTGCCAAAGGCCGACCTGGACATTACCATTACTCCTCAAGCGGGCGGCCGCATGCTGCGCCTGGAACCGCACGGGGTGCGGGGAGAGGCCTGGTGCGCCGTCATGGCGACGGGGGCATGAGAAAAAAGATGGGTTGGGGGTTGCGCCTGCGGGCGTTGTTGGCCGGGTTGTTCATTCTGCTGGCGTTCAGTGCCGGCGAGGTTCTTGCCGCCGCGCAAATCACACAGGTCAAGAGCGTCCGCTTGTGGCGTGCGCCTGACAACACCCGCCTGGTGTTCGACCTGTCCGGGCCGGTGCAGCACAGCCTGTTCACCCTGAGTGCGCCCAATCGCATCGTCATCGACCTCAATGGTGCGCAACTGACCGGGCCTCTCGACCGGCTCAAGTTGAAAAACACCCCGATCACCTCGGTGCGCTCGGCACAGCGTTCGCCGACCGATTTGCGCCTGGTGCTGGACCTGTCCGCCCAGGTCACGCCGAAGAGCTTCGTGCTGCCGCCCAACCAGCAGTACGGCAACCGCCTGGTGGTCGATCTCTACGACCAGGGCGCGGATATCGCGCCCGATGTGCCGGCCACGCCGACGCCCAATGAGCCCGAGACGCCGGTCACGCCCAGTCAGCCCGTCGCCAAGGCGCCGGTGCCCGGCGGCGGTAAGCGCGACATCATCGTTGCCATCGACGCCGGTCATGGTGGCGAGGACCCGGGTGCATCCGGCCCCAATGGCCTGCACGAGAAAAACATCACCCTGTCCATCGCCCGCGAGCTGCAGCGGCAGATCAACCAGATGAAGGGCTTCCGCGCCGAGCTGACCCGCTCGGGCGATTACTTCATTCCCCTGCGCGGCCGTACCGCCATCGCCCGCAAGAAAGGCGCCGACCTGTTCGTCTCCATCCACGCCGATGCCGCGCCCAGCCGCAGCGCCTTCGGCGCCTCGGTGTTCGCCCTGTCCGATCGTGGCGCCACCTCCGAAACCGCGCGCTGGCTGGCCGACAGCGAAAACCGTTCCGACCTGATCGGCGGCGACGGCAGCGTCAGCCTGGACGACAAGGATCATATGCTCGCCGGCGTGCTGCTCGACCTGTCGATGACCGCCACCATGTCCTCCAGCCTGGACGTGGGGCACAAGGTGTTGAGCAATGTCGGCCACGTCACCTCGCTGCACAAGAATCGCGTGGAGCAGGCGGGCTTCATGGTGCTCAAGTCGCCGGACATTCCGTCGATCCTGGTGGAGACCGGCTTCATCTCCAACCCCGATGAGTCGCAGAAGCTGGCCAGTCCGGCGCATCAGCAGGCCCTGGCGCGTTCGATTTCCTCGGGTATCCGCCAGTACTTCGTCCAGACGCCGCCGCCGGGCACCTATATTGCCTCGCTGCGCGACGGTGGGCAGATTTCGGCCGGCGCGCGCCAGCACGTGGTGCGTGTCGGCGAAAGCCTGTCGATGATCGCCGCGCGCTACGAAGTGAGCATGGCGGTGCTGCGCTCCAGCAATAACCTGAAAAGCGACAGCGTGCGTGTCGGTCAGGTCCTGAATATTCCGGGGACTTCCCTGGCGGCCCAGCAATGAGCGAAATCCGCCGTATCCAACTGCTGAGCCCGCGCTTGGCCAACCAGATCGCTGCCGGCGAGGTGGTCGAGCGCCCGGCCTCGGTCATCAAGGAGTTGCTGGAGAACAGTCTGGACGCTGGCGCCCGGCGCATCGACGTCGAGGTTGAGCAGGGGGGCGTCAAGTTGCTGCGGGTGCGTGACGACGGTGGGGGCATACCGGCGGATGACTTGCCGCTGGCCCTGGCGCGCCACGCCACCAGCAAGATTCGCGAACTGGAAGACCTGGAGCGGGTCATCAGCCTGGGCTTCCGCGGCGAGGCACTGGCCTCGATCAGCTCGGTTTCGCGCCTGACCATGACCTCTCGTACCGCCGACGCCGGAGAAGCCTGGCAGGTGGAAACCGAGGGGCGCGACATGCAGCCGCGCGTGCAGCCGGCCGCGCACCCCGTCGGGACCAGCGTGGAAGTCCGCGATCTATTCTTCAATACGCCGGCGCGGCGCAAATTCCTGCGTGCCGAGAAGACTGAATTCGATCACCTCCAGGAAGTCATCAAGCGCCTGGCCCTGGCGCGTTTCGATGTCGCTTTCCACCTGCGTCACAACGGCAAGACTGTGTTCGCCCTGCACGAGGCTGGCGACGAAGTGTCCCGTGCGCGCCGGGTCGGTGCGGTCTGCGGTTCAGCGTTCCTCGAACAGGCGCTGCCCATCGAGGTCGAGCGCAACGGCCTGCACCTGTGGGGTTGGGTCGGCCTGCCGACCTTCTCGCGCAGCCAGCCGGACCTGCAGTATTTCTACGTCAACGGCCGCATGGTGCGCGATAAACTGGTCGCCCATGCAGTGCGCCAGGCCTATCGCGACGTGCTCTACAACGGCCGCCACCCGACCTTCGTGCTGTTCTTCGAGGTCGATCCGGCGGTGGTCGATGTCAACGTGCACCCGACCAAGCACGAAGTGCGTTTCCGTGACAGTCGCATGGTCCATGACTTCCTCTATGGCACCTTGCATCGCGCACTCGCCGAAGTGCGTCCGGACGACCAGTTGGCGCCGCCGGGGGCGATCAGTCTCACGGTCGCTCGCCCGACCGGGCAGGCTGCGGGCGAGTTCGGTCCCCAGGGGGAGATGCGCCTGTCCGACAAGGTTCTGGAAGCGCCGATCGCGGCTCGCTCGCCATCTGGCGGTGTGTCCAGTGGCTATGGCTACCAGCCTCCGCGTCCGGAAATGCCGCCGCTGGCCGAGGCGCAGGGGGCTTATCGCACGTTCTTCGCGCCGCTCGCCGAGCCAGCGGCGCCAGCCAGTGCGCAGGCGCTGCCGGAAAGCGCCCAGGACATCCCGCCGCTGGGCTATGCCCTGGCGCAATTGAAAGGCATCTACATCCTTGCCGAGAACGCCCATGGTCTGGTGCTGGTGGATATGCATGCCGCCCATGAGCGCATTACCTATGAGCGCCTCAAGCTTGCCATGGACAGCGAGGGATTGCGGGGGCAGCCCTTGCTGGTGCCTGAGTCGATCGCCGTCAGCGAGCGCGAGGCCGATTGCGCCGAAGAGCACGCTGCCTGGTTCGGCAAGCTCGGCTTCGAGCTGCAGCGGCTGGGGCCGGAGACACTGGCGATCCGGCAGGTTCCCGCTTTGCTCAAGCAGGCCGAGGCGACCCAGTTGGTGCGTGACGTGCTCGCCGACCTGTTGGAGTACGGAACCAGCGATCGCATCCAGGCGCATCTCAACGAGTTGCTCGGCACCATGGCCTGTCATGGTGCGGTGCGCGCCAATCGGCGCCTGAGCTTGCCGGAGATGAACGGGCTGTTGCGCGATATGGAAACCACCGAGCGCAGCGGGCAGTGCAACCACGGGCGCCCGACCTGGACCCAGTTGGGATTGGACGAACTGGACAAGCTTTTCCTCCGCGGTCGGTAGGGCATTGCTGATCGTCGTGGTCAATGGCGCCTGAAAAGTACAAACAGATTCCGACTTTCTGTGACTTGCGGCCGCTGGCCGGCGCCCGGAAACTATGCGCTTTCGTTTGTCTGAGCCGCCAATGTCCGCTTTGCCTCCCGCTATCTTCCTCATGGGCCCCACTGCCGCCGGCAAGACCGATCTGGCATTGGAACTGGCCCGGGTGCTGCCGTGCGAGCTGATCAGCGTGGATTCGGCACTGATCTACCGTGGCATGGATATCGGTACGGCCAAGCCGTCGAAGCAGGTTCTGGCCGAGTTTCCGCACCGGCTGATCGACATTCGTGACCCGGCGCAGAGCTACTCGGCGGCGGAATTCCGTGCCGATGCCCTCGCGGCCATGGCGGAAATCACCGCGGCAGGGCGCATTCCGCTGTTGGTGGGCGGCACCATGTTGTATTTCAAAGCATTGCTGGAAGGCCTGGCGGATATGCCCAGCGCCGATCCCGCGCTGCGCGCCGAGCTGGAAGCCTGGGCCGAAGCCGAGGGCTGGGCGGCCTTGCATGCCGAGCTGGCGCGGGTCGATCCGGAGTCGGCGGCGCGTATTCATCCCAACGATCCGCAACGCCTGATCCGTGCACTCGAGGTATATCGCGTCAGTGGCATGTCGATGAGCGACCATCGACGGCGCCAGGCGAGTGAAAATGCGGGTTTCGGCGCGCCAGGCGGGGTGCAATTGCCGTATACTGTCGCGCACCTGGCGATTGCCCCTCTGCAGCGTCAGGTACTGCACGCGCGTATCGCGCAACGTTTTCGTCAGATGCTCGAACAGGGTTTCGTTGCCGAGGTCGAAGCACTTCGCGCAAGAAGTGACTTGCACGCCGGGCTGCCGTCTATTCGTGCTGTAGGCTACCGACAGGTATGGGATTACCTGGAGGGTAAAGTGTCCTACGCTGAAATGGAGGAGCGCGGAGTCATCGCCACCCGACAGCTAGCCAAGCGCCAGTTCACCTGGTTGCGAAGCTGGAGCCATCTACACTGGTTGGACAGTCTGGCAGGCGACAATCTGCGGCGTGCCTTGAAATATCTTGAGGCGGTCTCCATATAGGTTCGAGACCGTTATTCAGCCGTCTATCCTTGGGGTTACCGACGGCACTAAGCCATTCGACCATTACTAAATCTTGAATCCCTAAAGGAGTGCGGCATATGTCAAAAGGGCATTCGCTACAAGACCCTTACCTCAATACCCTGCGAAAAGAACGCGTACCGGTCTCCATCTACCTGGTGAACGGCATCAAGCTGCAAGGGCAGATCGAGTCTTTCGACCAGTTCGTCATCCTGCTGAAGAACACCGTCAGCCAGATGGTATACAAGCACGCTATTTCCACCGTCGTGCCCAGCCGTCCGGTCCGTCTGCCCACTGGCGATCAACCGGCCGAGCCGGGCAACGCCTGACGGGAGCCTGTCTTGTTCTTTGAGCGCCCGGGCGGTGGGGAAAGGGCCATTCTGGTCCATCTGGAAGGTCAGGACCCCGAGGCGCGCGAAGATCCGCAGGAGTTCCAGGAATTGGCGCGTTCGGCGGGCGCGGAATCAGTGGCTTTCGTCAGTGTTTCGCGCCACCAGCCCTCAGCCAAGTATCTGATCGGTAGTGGCAAGGTCGACGAGCTGCGCGAGTTGGTGCAGGCGCAGAAAGTCGAACTGATCATCTTCAATCACACCCTGACGCCCAGCCAGGAACGCAACCTTGAGCGTGCGTTCGAGTGCCGGGTGCTCGATCGTACCGGGTTGATCCTCGACATCTTCGCCCAGCGTGCCCGCACCCATGAGGGCAAGCTGCAGGTGGAGCTGGCGCAGCTTGAGCATATGAGTACGCGCCTTGTGCGTGGTTGGACTCACCTCGAGCGGCAGAAGGGTGGTATCGGTCTGCGCGGTCCGGGCGAAACCCAGCTGGAAACCGACCGTCGTCTCCTGCGCGCGCGCATCCGGCAGATCAAGCAGCGCCTGGAAAAGGTTCGCAGCCAGCGTGAGCAGGCTCGTCGTGGCCGGCGTCGCGCGGAAATTCCCTCGGTTTCTCTGGTCGGCTATACCAACGCCGGCAAATCTACCTTGTTCAACGCGTTGACCACCTCCGATGTCTATGCGGCGAACCAGTTGTTCGCCACGCTTGATCCGACTCTGCGCCGGCTCGAGCTGGCGGATGTCGGGCCGGTCGTGCTTGCGGATACCGTGGGGTTCATCCGGCATTTGCCGCACAAGCTGGTCGAAGCCTTCCGCGCTACGCTGGAAGAATCGAGTAATGCCGATCTGTTGCTGCATGTGATCGACTCCCATGAGCCGGAGCGTACGGCTCAGATCGAGCAGGTGCATGCGGTGCTCAGCGAGATCGGCGCCAACGAGCTGCCGATGCTCGAGGTGTACAACAAGATCGATTTGTTGCCGGATTTCGAGGCGCAGATTCAGCGCGACGAATCCGGTAAGCCCATTCGGGTCTGGCTCTCGGCACAAGAGGGGCGTGGACTCGACCTGTTGAAGAAAGCGGTAGCTGAGCTGCTGGGCGATGACTTGTTCGTCGGTACGCTCTGTCTCCCGCAGCGCCTCGGTCGTTTGCGTGCGCAGTTCTTCGAGCTGGGCGCGGTGCAGTCCGAGGAACATGATGAGCAAGGACGCGCCGTGTTGCAGGTTCGCCTGCCGCGTGTCGAGTTGAACCGCCTGGTGAGCCGTGAAGGTTGGCAGCCGGCGGAGTTCATTGCGCAACACACTTTGCAATAAAGCCCGGAGCGGTGCTTTTGGCACTGGAGTGGGCATTCTGTAGCATTGGTGGGCGCGCCGTAGGCGCGCTTCGCGTCATCAGATGGAGAGCGCTATGGCTTGGAATGAGCCGGGTGACAACTCGAACAAGAATGATCAGGACCCCTGGGGTGGACGCCGTGGTGGCGGCCGCCAGGGCCCTCCGGATCTGGACGAGGCCTTCCGCAAGCTGCAGGAAAGCCTGAATCGTATATTCGGCGGCAAGAAACGTGGTGGTGGTCCGGTGGGGGGCGGCAAGGGCGGTGGTGGCCTGAGTCTGTTCGGCATCGGTCTCGCCGTGGTGGCTGCGATTTGGCTGTACAACGCCATCTACGTGGTGGACGAACAGGAGCAGGCGGTGATCCTGCGTATGGGCAAATACCACGATACCGTGGGGCCCGGCCTGAACTTCTACTTCCCGCCGATCGATCGCAGGTTCCAGGAAAACGTCACTCGCGAGCGTGCCTACAGCAAGCAAGGGCAGATGCTTACCGAGGACGAGAACATCGTCGAAGTGCCGCTCACCGTGCAGTACAAGATCAGCAACCTGAAGGACTTCGTGCTGAACGTCGATCAGCCGGAAGTCAGCCTGCAGCATGCCACCGAGAGCGCCCTGCGCCATGTGGCGGGCTCCACGACCATGGACCAGATCCTTACCGAGGGCCGCGAGCAGATGGCCACCGAGGTGCGGGATCGTCTGCAGCGATTCCTGGATACCTACAAGACCGGCATCACCGTGACCCAGGTGAACATTCAGAGTGCCGCCGCGCCGCGTGAGGTGCAGGAAGCCTTCGATGACGTGATACGTGCTCGCGAAGACGAGCAACGTGAGAAGAACCAGGCCGAGGCCTATGCCAACGGCGTGGTGCCGGAGGCTCGTGGTCAGGCTCAGCGCATCATCGAAGAAGCCAACGGCTACCGCGATGAAGTGGTTTCGCGTGCCCAGGGCGAGGCGGATCGCTTCGGCAAGCTGGCTGCCGAGTACCACAAGGCGCCCGAGGTGACGCGCCAGCGTCTGTACCTGGATACCATGCAGGAAGTGCTGTCGCAGACCAGCAAGGTCCTGGTCGGTGGTCAGCAGGGGCAGAACAATCTGATCTACCTGCCGCTGGACAAGATGATGGATGGCCGTGGCTCGGCAACCCCTAACAGTGCGCCGAGCAGCAGTACGAGCAGCACGCCGGATCTCGGTGCGCGGGTCGCCAATGACCTGCAACAGCGTGATCTGCGTTCCAGGGAGAGCCGCTGATGAGTAACAAGTCCCTGATCGCCCTGATCGCGGGTGTGGTCGTCGCCGTTGTCCTGTGGAGCAGCGTCTACGTGGTGCAGCAGACCGAGCGTGCGGTGTTGCTGCGCTTCGGTCGCGTGGTTGAGGCCGATGTCCAGCCCGGCCTGCACTTCAAGGTTCCCTACGTCAACCAGGTGCGCAAGTTCGATGGCCGTCTGCTGACTCTGGACACGCCGACCCAGCGCTTCCTGACTCTCGAGAAGAAGGCAGTGATGGTCGACGCCTATGCCAAGTGGCGCGTCGCCGATGCCGAGCGTTTCTACACCGCGACGTCCGGCCTCAAGCAGATCGCCGATGAGCGCCTGTCCCGGCGTCTGGAAGCGGGTCTGCGGGACCAGTTCGGCAAGCGCACCCTGCATGAAGTGGTATCCGGTGAGCGCGATGCGCTCATGGGCGATATCACCGCATCGCTGAATCGCATGGCACAGAAAGAGCTGGGCATCGAAGTGATCGATGTTCGGGTCAAGGCCATCGATCTGCCGAAAGAAGTCAACCGCAGTGTGTTCGAGCGCATGAGCACCGAGCGCGAGCGCGAGGCTCGTGAGCATCGCGCCAAGGGGCGTGAGCTGGCGGAGGGGATTCGTGCCGATGCGGATCGTCAGCGCCGCGTGCTGCTTGCCGAGGCTTATCGCCAGGCGGAGGAGACTCGCGGTGAGGGCGACGCCAAAGCGTCTGCCATCTACGCCAAGGCCTATAGCCAGGATGCGGAGTTCTATGCGTTCACCCGCAGCCTGAAGGCCTATCGCGACAGTTTCGCCGACAGGAAGGATGTGCTGGTGCTCGATCAGAAGAGCGACTTCTTCCGCTATCTGGACAAGGCCAAGCCTTGAGTGTCTTCTCCGGCGGGCGGCAGCGCCCGCCGGAGAAAACGTGTTATTATGGGTCAGCCGGGAAATCCCGGCTTTTTTGCGTCCGCGAGAATCATGTGGCAGGAATTCGGCAAAGCGTTCTGTCTGTTGCTGGTGCTGGAAGGCATCCTTCCTTTCCTGTATCCGCGTGGCTGGCGTGACGCCGTGAGCGGGCTCGGTCGCCTCGATGATCGGCGTCTGCGGCTCATCGGGCTGGGCAGCATGCTGCTCGGTACCGGCCTCCTTTACTGGATTCATCAATGAATTGCCGCCCGGCTGAAAGGGGAGAGGCGACATGGCAACGGTAGACCGCTGGCTGCTGCCAGATGGGATCGAAGAAGTGCTGCCACCGGAGGCGGCGCGCGTTGAAGCAGCCCGCCGTCAGGTGCTGGATCTGTTCCAGCGCTGGGGTTACGAGTTCGTCGTCACCCCGCACATCGAATACTTGGAGTCCCTGCTGACCGGTGCCGGCCAGGACCTGGATCTGCGTACCTTCAAGGTTACCGATCCGGCCTCGGGGCGACTGATCGGTTTCCGCGCGGACATCACTCCGCAAGTGGCCCGTATGGACGCGCATAGTCTGCGCCGCGAGGGGCCGAATCGTCTGTGCTATGCCGGCAGCGTGCTGCATGCGCGGCCTCGTGCCCTGGCTACGTCGCGCAGCCCGATCCAGTTGGGCGCCGAGCTTTACGGTGATGCCAGCCCGGCGAGTGACGTGGAAGTCATCAGCCTGATGCTCGACATGCTCGCCATGGCCGAAGTGCCGGATGTCCACATGGACCTTGGGCACGTGGGTATCTACCGTGGCTTGGCGCGCGCTGCCGGGCTTTCCGGCGAGACCGAGCAGAGCCTGTTCGATGCGCTGCAACGCAAGGCGGTGGACGAAGTCGCTGCGCTGACCGACGGATTGCCTGTCGACCTCGCCGGGATGCTGCGCGCGCTGGCGGAGTTGTGCGGCGGGCGCGAGGTGCTGGCTCAGGCTCGCGAAGTGCTGGCGGCTGCCCCGGCTGCGGTGCAGGCGGCGCTGACCGACCTCACCGAGATTGCCGATACCCTGGCGCTGCGCTTCCCGCAATTGCCGCTGTATTTCGACCTGGGCGAACTTCGCGGCTATCACTATCACACCGGGGTTGTGTTCGCTGCCTTCGTTCCGGGGGTGGGCGAGTCCATCGCTCAGGGTGGTCGCTATGACGACATTGGCGCCGACTTCGGTCGCGCGCGTCCGGCCACCGGCTTCTCCACCGACTTGAAGACCCTGGTCACCCTGGGGCAGGCGCAGTTGGATGCGCCGCTTACCGGGGTCTGGGCGCCGGCCGAAGGGGCTGGTCTCTGGCAGGCGGTGCAACGACTGCGCCGTGACGGGCAGCGTGTGGTTCAAGCGCTGCCGGGGCAGGATGCGGCTTCGGCGCGCGAGGCGGGTTGCGATCGGCAACTGCTGGCGCGTGATGGCAATTGGCAGGTGGTGCCCTTCTGAGCTCCTGGGAGCTGGGCATCGCGAGTTTTCGCCGGCCGAGGCCGGCACCGAATTTCCACGATGGGGACAAGTGTTATGGGTAAGAATGTCGTAGTCCTGGGCACCCAGTGGGGTGATGAGGGCAAAGGCAAGATCGTCGACTTGCTCACCGACCAGGCTGCTGCCGTGGTGCGCTATCAGGGTGGCCACAATGCCGGCCACACCCTGGTGATCGATGGTGAGAAGACCGTACTGCACCTGATTCCGTCGGGCATCCTGCGCGAAGGCGTGCAGTGCCTGATCGGCAATGGCGTGGTGCTGGCGCCCGACGCGTTGATGCGCGAGATCGCCAAGCTGGAAGAGAAGGGCGTGCCGGTGCGTGAGCGCCTGCGTATCAGCCCGTCCTGCCCGCTGATCCTGTCCTTCCATGTCGCCCTCGATCAGGCGCGTGAAAAGGCACGTGGCGACGCCAAGATCGGTACCACCGGTCGTGGTATCGGTCCGGCCTACGAGGACAAGGTGGCGCGTCGCGGCCTGCGTGTTGCCGACCTGTTCCACCGCGAGCGTTTCGCCGCCAAGCTCGGTGAGCTGCTGGATTATCACAACTTCGTCCTGCAGAACTACTACAAAGAGCCGGCCATCGACTTCCAGAAGACTCTGGACGAGTGCATGGGCTACGCCGAACAACTGAAGCCGATGCTGGCCGACGTCACCTCGACCCTGCACGATCTGCGTCGCGCCGGCTCGAACATCATGTTCGAAGGGGCTCAGGGTTCGCTGCTGGACATCGACCACGGCACCTACCCATTCGTGACCAGCTCCAATACCACTGCCGGTGGCACCGCTACCGGTTCGGGTTTTGGTCCGCTGTACCTGGATTACATCCTCGGTATCACCAAGGCCTACACCACTCGCGTGGGTTCCGGTCCTTTCCCGACCGAGCTGTTCGATGAGGTTGGCGCCCGTCTGGCCAAGGTCGGCCACGAGTTCGGTGCGACCACCGGGCGTGCCCGTCGTTGCGGTTGGTTCGATGCGGTGATCCTGCGTCGCGCCATCGAGATCAACAGCCTCTCCGGTCTGTGCCTGACCAAACTGGACGTGCTCGACGGCCTGGATGTCGTCCGTCTGTGCACCGGTTACAAGAACGCTGACGGCGAGCTACTGGTCGATGCGCCGACCGACGCTGACAGCTATATCGGCCTGCAGCCGGTATACGAGGAAATGCCGGGCTGGAGCGAGTCCACCGTCGGTGCCAAGACGCTGGAAGATCTGCCGGCCAACGCGCGCGCTTATATCAAGCGCGTCGAGGAGCTGGTTGGTGCGCCGATCGACATCATTTCCACCGGCCCGGACCGCAACGAGACGATCATTCTGCGTCATCCGTTCGCCTGATCCATCAGGCACCACTGACAACGGGCCGCTCAAGCGGCCCGTTGTCGTTTGGGTGGCATGGCTCATTTCAGCGGCACGCCCCTTGCTGGTTAATCGAATTGGTGCAGTTCGCACCATGATTTCGTTACCTCTGGAGGCACGCCTTGTCCGCAGTCCTTTCGCTGTTGCGCAGTCGATTGCTGCGCCCTGTCTTCATCGCCTTGGGTGGCGCGCTGCTGGTGCAGTTGCTGATCGCCCTCTGGTTGACGCGTAACACTATCGATCATCTCGTGGATGACCTGGGCGCGCGCCTGGGGAGTCAGTCGCAACGCTTGTCCGCGGAGTTGGAACGTGCCGGTGGTGAGCTCAGTTCGGGCCTGACCGAACTCTCCTCGCGAACCCGCGAACGCCTGGGCGCGGCGCTCTCGGCGCGTCTGGAGGATGAGCGGGGAGAGCTGCGTCAGAGCCTGCAGCAGGGCTTGCGGCAGTCGGCCGATCAACTGGCCCAACTGCTCGCCGCGGTGGCGCCCAAGGCCATGTGGGATAGCGATATCCCGACGCTCTCCGAATATGCCCGTCGGGCCCAGGCCAACCCCAATGTGCTGTTCGTGGTCTATGACGATCCGCAGGGGCAGCACCTGACGCGTTATCTGAATCGCGAAGACCCGCGTATCCAGGCGCTGCTCGACAAGGGCAAAGGGGAGCGGGCGCTGGATAAGGTGCTGGAAGCTGCCGCTCACGATGATTCGGTGATCCTGGTGGCGGCGCCCATCAGTCCCAATGGGGTCGTGATAGGCACGGTGCGTCTGGGGATGTCGACGGCGGAAGTGGAGAAACAGGTGGATGCGCTGGACAAGCGCTTCTCGGCGCTGATCGCCAGTGGCGACCAGTTGGTCGCTGATAGCCTGTCCGGTGCCGCGGCTGATAGCAATGCCGCCCTGAGCGCACGTCTGCAGGCGGCCCGTCAGGCGGCTGGCGAAATGAGCGAGGGCGCGCGCAGCGCCATAGAGGCGTCCGCCGCCAGCCTGCGCTTGCGCATCGGTATGGGATTGGTGCTGGTCGGTCTGGGGGTGTTGCTGGTTCTGGCGCTGGTGCTCGGGCGCCGCGTGGTGAGCCGCCTGCGCCTGTTGATCGAGGCATTGAATGACCTGGCTGCCGGTGAGGGGGATCTGACTCGGCGGGTGCGCTTGGACAGCCGGGATGAAGTCGGTGAGATGGCAGCGGCGGTCAATCGCTTTGTCGATAGGTTGCAGCCTATCGTTCGCGAGGCCGGCCAGGTCGCGCAGCGTACCGGTATGGAAATCGCGGCGTTGGCCTCTCGGAGCGCCAGTGCGGAAGCGGCCGCCGATCGCCAGCGTAATGAGGTGGCTGGCAGCCTGGAGGCGCTGTCGGGCATGGCCGCCGAGGCGGCGCTCGAGAGCCGGGCGATGCAGGATGCCTTGCTCAGGGTGGCGGCGATACGCAAGGCGGCGGATGACAATGCGGCCATCGCGCGGCGTGTCGGTGGTTTGATCGAGACGCTGGAGGCGCGAGTGCAAAGCGGTGCCGGCGTCATCGAACGACTGGCTCGCCAGAGCGAGCAGATCGAAGTGGTGTTGTCGGTCATTCACGGAATTGCCGAGCAAACCAATCTATTGGCCTTGAACGCGGCCATCGAAGCGGCTCGTGCGGGCGAGAGTGGTCGCGGCTTCGCCGTGGTGGCTGACGAGGTGCGAGCCCTGGCGAGCAAGACGCAGCAGTCCACTGGCGACATCCAGAGTCATATCCATGCGCTGCAGCAGGGTGCGCGCGAGGCGGTGGCGGCCATTGGTCAGGCGCGCGCGCAGGCGGAAGAAGGGCTTGTCGTGTTGCATGACAGCGAGCGCTTGCAGCGTGACGTACAGCGTGCCGTGGAAGAGGTGCATGGCGCCATCGAGTCGGCGGCTCGGGCGGCCGAGCAGCAGGCGGCCGGTGCCGTGGCGGTGCGCGGGCGGGTGGAGGTGATTCACGTCGAGGCTGGACGTGCCGCGGAAGACGTAGCGGCCACCGCCAGCAGTGGGCGGGTTCTGGATGATCTGGCTGCGCAACTGCGCGCCAGTCTTGGTCAGTTCAAGGCTTGAGTCGCCTGAAGCGCAGAAAGCAAAAAGCCGAGCAGTGCTCGGCTTTTTGCTTGAAGATGGTGCCCAGGAGAAGACTCGAACTTCCACGGTGTTGCCACCGCTAGGACCTGAACCTAGTGCGTCTACCAATTCCGCCACCTGGGCACTGGATGCGATGATTGCTCATCGTTTCCGTGTTACAACGTCTCAGTGACGCTGTGGGCGCGAACTATACGGAGCCCACTTTGGCTTGTAAACCCCTGATCGGATAAAAAATTTATTCTTGGCCAAAGCTGACCGACGAGCGGATTTCGCGCTTCAATAAGCGCATGGCGCTCATATCTATAGACAAAAAGGTGATCTCACCCTGATGGCCGATTGGCAAAACCTCGATCCCGAGGCCGCACGTGAAGCGGAAAAATACGAAAACCCCATCCCCAGCCGCGAACTCATCCTGGCGCATCTCGCCGAACGCGGCGCCCCGGCGACTCGGGCACAACTGCTCGAAGAATTCGGTCTGTCCGGCGAGGAGCCGGAAGAGGCCTTGCGCCGCCGCCTGCGCGCCATGGAGCGCGATGGCCAACTAATCTATACGCGCCGCGGCGCCTATGCCCCGGTCGACAAGCTGGATCTGATCCGCGGCCGCGTCGCCGGCCACCGAGACGGTTTCGGCTTCCTGATTCCCGACGACGGTAGCGACGACCTGTTCCTCAGCCCCACGCAGATGCGCCTGGTCTTCGACGGCGACCGCGCCCTGGCGCGGGTAGCCGGGTTCGACCGCCGTGGCCGTCGCGAAGGCGCGCTCGTGGAAGTCATCGAACGCGCCCACGAGACCATCGTCGGCCGCTACTTCGAGGAAAGCGGTATCGGCACGGTGGTCGCCGATAACCCGAAAATCCAGCAGGAAGTGCTGATTCCGCCGGGCAAGAGCGGTGCGGCCAAGCACAACCAGTTCGTCCAGGTGCGCATCGATCAGTGGCCGTCCGTGCATCGCCAGGCTCAGGGCGAGGTCGTCGAGGTGCTCGGCGACTACATGGCGCCGGGCATGGAGATCGAAGTCGCTCTGCGCAGCTATGACATTCCGCATGTCTGGCCGCAGGCGGTGGAAAAGGAAGCGGCCAAGCTCAAGCCTGAAGTGGCGGATAAGGACAAGGAGAAGCGCGTCGATCTGCGCGCCTTGCCGTTCGTTACCATCGACGGTGAGGATGCCCGCGATTTCGACGATGCCGTCTATGCCGAGAAGCGCAAGGGTGGTGGCTGGAAACTGTTCGTCGCCATCGCCGACGTGTCCCACTATGTGAAAGTCGGCTCGGCACTGGATGAGGAAGCCGCCAAGCGCGGCAACTCGGTCTACTTCCCCGAGCGGGTCATTCCCATGCTGCCGGAGGTGCTGTCCAATGGCCTCTGCTCGCTGAACCCGCTGGTCGACCGTCTGGCCATGGTGTGCGAGATGAGCCTGTCCAAGGCTGGCAAGATGACCGGCTACCAGTTCTACGAAGCGGTCATTCACTCCCAGGCGCGGCTCACCTACACCAAGGTCAGCCAGTACCTGGAAACCCCCGACAGTCCCGAAGCCATGCGCCTCGCCGAGCAACTGCCGGGCGTCGTGCCGCACCTGCACACTCTATATGCGCTGTACAAGGCGCTGTTGGCGGCCCGCCATCTGCGCGGCGCCATCGACTTCGAGACGCAGGAAACGCGCATTGTCTTCGGCGCCGACCGCAAGATTTCCGAGATTCGCCCGACCCAGCGCAACGATGCGCACAAGCTGATCGAGGAGTGCATGCTGGCGGCCAACGTGGCCACCGCCAAGTTCCTCGAGAAGCATGGCATCCCGGCCTTGTACCGGGTCCATGACGGTCCGCCGCAAGAGAAGCTCAACAACCTTCGGCAGTTCCTCGGCGAGCTGGGGCTGACGCTCTATCGCGGCAAGGGCACGCCGACTCCGGGCGACTACCAGGCACTGCTCGAATCGATCCAGGGCCGCCCGGACTTCCAGTTGATCCAGACGGTCATGCTGCGCTCGCTCAGCCAGGCGGTGTACAGCCCGGAAAACCATGGACACTTCGGCCTGAATTACGAGGCCTACACCCACTTCACCTCGCCGATCCGGCGTTACCCGGACCTGCTGACCCACCGTGCCATCCGTGGTCTGATTCGCTCCAAGGCGGAGTCCGAGCATGTGCAGCGGGTGGGGGCGGCGAGCATGCCCAAGGCGCGCATCTACCCGTATGACGAGCCGCGTCTGGAGCAGCTCGGCGAACAGTGCTCGATGACCGAACGGCGCGCCGACGAGGCTACCCGTGACGTCACCAACTGGCTGAAGTGCGAGTACATGCGCGAGCGCGTGGGCGAGACCTTCCCTGGGGTGATCACCGCGGTCACCGGCTTCGGCATCTTCGTCGAACTGACCGACATCTATGTCGAAGGCCTGGTGCATGTCACCGCGCTGCCTGGCGATTATTACCACTTCGACCCCGTGCACCATCGCCTGAGCGGCGAGCGCACCGGTCGCAGCTTCCGTCTGGGCGACCTGACGGAGGTGATGGTGGCGCGGGTCGATCTGGATGAGCGCAAGATCGACTTCGAGCTGGCGGACAATGTGCTCAGCGCGCCCATCGGTCGCAAGAAACGTGGCGACAAGGCTGAGTCGGCGAAGCCGTCCAGCGCGCGCAAGGGAAAGGCGCGCGACGAGGCGCCAGCGCCGGCTCCTGTCGCCGCCGAGCCCATGCCCAGCGTGCAGCCGCGCAAGCGCCAGGTCGGTGTGGTTCAGGCGTTGCCCTCGGTGGCTCCGCAGATGATCGCGCAGGCCGAGGAGATGCTGGGCAACACCGATGTGAGAAAGAGCCGCGAGCTCAAGCGCGCGTTGCTCGATGAGGCCAAGGTCGGTGGCAAGCGTCCGCCGGCCAAGGCGGGTGCCTCGGCGGCGCGCACCGCGGAGAAGCCGCGTAACCCCTCGAAACAGAAAGCCAAGGCCGCCAAGCCGAGCAAGCATCGCAAGGGGCCGGCCAAGCCCAAGGCGGATGCCGCTGCGGGCAAGGACGGAGCGGTACGCAAGCGTAAGGCGAAGTCATGAGTCAGTGGGAAAAGGTCTACGGCGTACACGCCGTGGAGGCGCTGCTGCGCCATCATCCGAAGCGGGTCAAGCAACTCTGGCTGGCCGAAGGGCGGCATGATCCGCGGGTCCAGGCGCTGGTCGAACTGGCCGGGCAGGTGCGGGTGCCGGTGGGCACCCGTGAGCGCAAGGAGCTGGACGAGTGGGCGGAGGGCGTGCACCAGGGCGTCGTCGCCGAGGTCAGTCCGAGCCAGGTCTGGGGCGAGAACATGCTCGAGGAGCTGCTCGAGCGCAGCCCGGGGCCGGCCCTGCTGCTGGCGCTGGACGGCGTCACCGATCCGCACAACCTGGGGGCCTGCCTGCGTACCGCGGATGCCGCCGGCGCGCTGGCGGTAATAGTTCCGAAGGACAAGTCGGCCACCCTCAACGCTACCGTGCGCAAGGTCGCCTGCGGTGCCGCCGAGGTGATTCCGCTGGTGGCCGTGACCAACCTGGCGCGTACCCTGGAAAAGCTCCAGCAGCGTGGTTTGTGGGTGGTGGGGACGGCCGGCGAGGCGACCCAGACGCTCTATGAACTCGACCTCACCGGGCCGACCGTGCTGGTGATGGGGGCTGAAGGCAAGGGCATGCGCCGGCTGACCCGCGAGCATTGCGACTATCTGGCCAAGCTGCCCATGGCCGGCAGCGTGAGCAGTCTGAATGTCTCGGTCGCCACTGGGGTCTGTCTGTTCGAGGTGCTTCGCCAGCGTCAGGCCAAGGCCGCCATTTGAGGTGCTCGGGGCGGGCAGAGCCCGCCTCGGCGCTGTACAAATATTCGTCAATTCGCCTTGCGCCACCTAGTCCCCTTCTCTAGAATGTCGCCCCTTGCCGTCCGGGCAGGTGTTTTCGCGCCTACCGGTGGCAAGCCAAAAAGACATTCACTCCTTGCCTGACCGCATTGTCGGCAGGCTGCAACCCGTAAGGAGCATTTATGCGTCATTACGAAATCGTGTTCCTGGTTCACCCGGACCAGAGCGAACAAGTTGGTGGCATGGTCGAGCGTTACACCAAGGCCATCGAAGAAGACGGTGGCAAGGTTCACCGCCTGGAAGACTGGGGCCGTCGCCAACTGGCTTACGCCATCAACAACGTGCACAAGGCCCACTACGTTCTGATGAACGTCGAGTGCACCGCCAAGGCCCTGGCAGAGCTGGAAGACAACTTCCGCTACAACGACGCCGTGATCCGTAATCTGGTGATCCGTCGCGACGAGGCCGTTACCGGCCAGTCCGAAATGCTGAAGGCCGAAGAGAGCCGCAACGAGCGCCGTGAGCGCCGTGAGCGTCCTGACGCCAACGATAGCGAGTCCGCTGACGGCGAAGATAGCCGCGACAGCGCCGACGAGTAATTCCGGACCCGTATTGAGGAGCCAATTCCATGGCACGTTTCTTCCGTCGTCGTAAGTTCTGCCGTTTCACCGCTGAAGGCGTGAAAGAGATCGATTACAAAGATCTCAACACCCTGAAGGCCTACGTTTCCGAAACCGGCAAGATCGTTCCGAGCCGTATCACCGGCACCAAGGCCAAGTACCAGCGTCAGCTGGCTACCGCTATCAAGCGCGCCCGCTACCTGGCCCTGCTTCCGTACACCGACAGCCACGGCCGTTGAGATCGGGCAGTCGACTAGACGTAATGGATAGATCGCATGCGTGCATTGGCTGACTTTGTCATGCGAGGCCGCATGCAGGCCACGATCACGGTGGCCGGAGCAGCGCTCATACCGCTGCTGATGTGGTTGAGTGCCGCCGCAGGCAGCCTGGTGCTGCTGCGCAGGGGCCTCAACGACGCCCTGGGCGTTCTGACGTGGGCGGTACTGCCGGGATTGCTCTGGTGGTACCTGGGGGATCCGAGCGTGCTTCTGGTGTTGCTCGGCACCCTGACACTGGCGCAGGTATTGCGCGCCAGTGTGTCCTGGCGTCGGGTATTGCTCGCCAGTGTGGCGGTGGGCGTGGTTTTCGCCCTGGTGCTGGGATCGGTCTTCGCTGACGCGATCCAGGCACTGGTAGACGAATTCCAGAAGCTGCTGCCGCAGGTGCTGGGCCCGGCTTATTCGCAATTGAGCGCGGATGAGCAGGCGCAACTCCAGCAACTGCTGAGGCCCGTGTTGACGGGGTTGATGGCCGCCTTTTTCCAGACGGTCTGTCTGCTCTGCCTGGTCCTTGGCCGTTACTGGCAGGCCCAGTTGTACAACCCGGGCGGGTTCGGCCGCGAGTTTCGCGCGCTGCACCTGTCGCCGGCGCTGGGCCTGGGCTTGTTCCTGGCCATGCTGCTGGCGCCGAACCTGGGTCTGCAACTGGGCATGCTGACACCGATCTGCAGTGTGCCTCTGGCACTGGCCGGTGTGGCGCTGTTGCATGGCCTGGTGGCGATCAAGGGAGCTGCAAGGTTCTGGCTGGTGGGGTTCTACGTGGTGCTGCTGGTCTTCGGGCAGCTGGTTTATCCGTTATTGGTGTTGTTTGCCGTAGTCGACAGTCTGTTTGATTTTCGTGGTCGCCTGGTCCGTCGCCAGGGCTCCACGAACGGTGAAGGTTAAAAGTTAAGAGGTAAGACTCAAATGGAAGTCATCCTGCTGGAAAAGATCGCCAAACTGGGCAACCTGGGCGACAAACTGAACGTAAAGGGCGGCTACGCCCGTAACTACCTGCTGCCGCAGGGCAAGGCCACCGCCGCGACCGCTGCCAACATCGCAGCCTTCGAAGAGCGTCGCGCCGAGCTGGAAAAAGCAGCTGCCGAGAAAAAGGCTTCCGCTGAAGCCCGCGCCGCCCAGCTGGGCGAGCTGATCATCACCATCGGCGCCCATGCTGGCGACGAAGGCAAGCTGTTCGGCTCGATCGGCACCCGCGACATCGCCGAAGCTGTTTCCTCCGTCGGCTACCCGCTGGAGAAGAGCGAAGTGCGTCTGCCCAACGGTGCCCTGCGCACCGTCGGCGAATACGACATCGAAGTGCAACTGCACACCGACGTCGAAGCGACCCTGCACGTGGTCGTTGTCGCCGAGTAAGCGATCCGTCGCTGCGGCACTACGAGCACCTTGCGTGCCTGTGGCAGTCCGCTAACATCGGGCACGGTACCGCCTCGCGGTGCCGTGCCCTTTGTTTTTCTGCCGTTCCCTGATTCCTGCACATCGAGCCCATGAACGACATCAGCCTCCCCGAGCAGTACGACCTGCAAACGGCATCCCTCAAGGTGCCGCCGCATTCGATCGAAGCCGAACAGTCGGTGCTGGGCGGCCTGATGCTCGACAACAACGCCTGGGAGCGGGTGCTCGATGCGGTCTCCGATGGCGACTTCTACCGCCACGACCACCGCCTGATTTTCCGCGCCATCTTCAAGCTCGCCGAGCGCAACCAGCCGTTCGACGTGGTGACCCTGTCCGAGCAACTGGACAAGGAAGGGCAACTGTCCCAGGTGGGCGGTCTGGCCTACCTCGCCGAACTGGCCAAGAACACGCCCTCGGTGGCCAACATCAAGGCCTATGCGCAGATCATTCGCGAGCGCGCCACCCTGCGGCAGTTGATCGGCATCAGCAATGACATCGCCGACAGCGCCTTCAACCCACAGGGGCGGGGCGCCGAGGAAATCCTCGACGAAGCCGAGCGGAAGATCTTCGAGATCGCCGAGGCGCGGCCGAAGACCGGCGGCCCGGTGGGCATTGGCGACATCCTGGTGAAGACCATCGACCGTATCGACCACCTGTTCAATACCAACGATGCGTTCACCGGGATTTCCACCGGCTTCACCGACCTCGACGAGAAGACCAGCGGCTTGCAGCCGTCCGACCTGATCATCGTCGCCGGCCGTCCGTCCATGGGTAAGACCACCTTCGCCATGAACCTGGTGGAGAACGCCGTGTTGCGCACCGACAAGGTGGTGCTGGTGTATTCCCTGGAGATGCCCTCGGACTCGATCGTGATGCGTATGCTGTCCTCGCTGGGACGCATCGACCAGACCAAGGTCCGCTCCGGCCGCCTGGAGGACGACGATTGGCCGCGCCTGACCTCGGCGGTCAACCTGCTCAACGAACGCAAGCTGTTCATCGACGATACCGCCGGCATCTCGCCTTCGGAAATGCGCGCGCGCACCCGCCGCCTGGCGCGTGAGCACGGCGAAATCGCCCTGATCATGGTCGACTACCTGCAGTTGATGCAGATTCCCGGCTCCTCCGGTGACAACCGGACCAACGAGATTTCCGAAATCTCCCGCTCGCTGAAGGCCCTGGCCAAGGAATTCAACTGCCCGGTCGTGGCGCTGTCGCAGCTCAACCGCTCCCTCGAACAGCGCCCGAACAAGCGCCCGGTGAACTCCGACTTGCGCGAATCCGGAGCGATCGAGCAGGACGCCGACGTGATCATGTTCGTCTACCGCGACGAGGTGTATCACCCGGAAACCGAGTTCAAGGGTGTCGCCGAAATCATCCTCGGCAAGCAGCGTAACGGCCCCATCGGCACCGTGCGCCTGGCCTTCCTCGGTAAATACACGCGCTTCGAGAACCTTGCGCCGGGCATGTACAACTTCGAGGACGAATAGCCGCGGCGGCGGGGCTTGCGGACCGGGGTTTTCCCCAGGAAGCTAGAGGTTTTCCCGTTCGAGCCTGACCATGCGCCCTCTCATCGCCCATATCGATCTCGCCGCCATTCGCCACAACTACGACCTCGCCAAGCGCTGCGCGCCGGGGCGCCAGGCTTTCGCGGTGGTCAAGGCGAATGCCTACGGGCATGGGGTGCGCGAGGTGGTGACCTGCCTGCAGGACCTGGCCGATGGCTTCGCCGTGGCCAGCCTCGAAGAGGCCGCGGAGGTTCGCGCGCTGCATGGCAACGCCCGCATCCTGTTGCTGGAGGGGTGTTTCGAGCCGAATGAATACCGAGTCGCCGCTCAGCTCTGCCTGGACGTCGTGGTGCAGAACGAGGCTCAGGCCGCCGCGCTGCTCGCCGGAGCGCTGCCGGCAGCGCTGAACGTCTGGCTGAAGCTGGACTCCGGCATGCACCGTCTGGGTTTTTCCGCGAGCGCCCTGCGCGAGTGTTTCACTCGCCTGCGCGGAGCCGGACAGGTCGCCGAGCTGAATCTGATCAGCCACTTCGCCTGTGCCGACCTGCGTGGCCACTCGCTGAACGAGGATCAGTTGGCCTGTTTCCTCGCGCTGCTCGACCTGGATTTCGACCAGCGCTCGCTGGCCAATTCCGCGGCGGTGCTGACCATCCCGGCGGCGCATATGGACTGGATACGCCCCGGCATCATGCTCTACGGCGCCACGCCGTTCGCGGATCTTTCCGCGGCCGAACTGGGCTTGCAACCCGCGATGACCCTGAGTGCGCGGCTGATCGCCATTCGCGAGGTGGCGCCCGGTGAAAGCGTCGGCTACGGCGCCGCCTGGGTGGCCCAGCGGCCATCGCGTATCGGCACGGTCAGTTGCGGTTACGCCGACGGCTATCCACGGCACGCCCCGAGCGGCACGCCGCTGCTGGTCAACGGACAGCGCGCGGCCCTCGCCGGGCGAGTCTCCATGGATATGCTGGCGGTGGACCTGACCGATTTGCCGGACGCCGCCCTCGGTGATCCGGTCGAGTTGTGGGGCAAGCATTTGCCGATCGATGAGGTGGCGGCTCATGCCGGCAGCATCGGCTATGAGCTGCTGACCAAGGTCACCGCGCGAGTGCCGCGCAAGTACAGCGCCTAGGCACCGAGCCGTCCACCGACCAGGTTCTGCCGGAGACTGCCTGCGCTCGGTGACTTCTTGCCTTCAAGCTAGACCGGTTGGCTGGCGCTTCCGCTGTTTTCCAGGGAGCCATCGCCACGCTTGTCCGCGATCGCGCCGGCCAGCGCATAGCTGGCCCTGCCGCTGCCCTTGACCTGATACAGCGCCTGGTCGGCCGCCTTGTACAGTTTGCTGAACTGTTGCGCGTGGTGTGGGTAGATGGCCACGCCGATGCTGGGCGTGATGCGCAGTTCCAGGCTGTCGAAGGAGACCGGATCGGCCAGCTCGCTGAGCAGGCGGGCGGCTATCTCGCGGGCGTGGCCTTCGGCGTCGGGGCCGGCGATCAGCGCGGCGAACTCATCCCCGCCCAGGCGTGCCACGCAGTCGTTGGCGCGCACGCACTGACGCAAGCGATGCCCGACGTTCTGCAACATGAAGTCGCCGACGTCGTGACCATGGGTGTCGTTGATCGGCTTGAAATGATCGAGGTCGATCAGCATCAGCGCCAGGGTTTCGCCGTTCCGCTGGGCATGGTTCAGCGCCTGTTCGGCATGCTCCACCAGGTAGCGGCGGTTGGGCAGCCCGGTCAAGGGGTCGTTGTGCGCGGCATGGCGCAACTGGGCCTCGCGTTCGCGCAGCAGTCGGTTGGCCTGAGTCAGTTCGGCGGTGCGCGCCGCCACCGCCTGGGCCAGGTCGATCTGGGCATTTTGCAGCAGCGTCATGCGCGCGCTCTTTTCCCGGTCGGCCTGCTCCAGCGCCAGGGAGTGCTCGCGCTTGAGTTCCTGGATGCGTGAGGTCAGGGCGAAGGAGAAGAGGATGGATTCCAGCGCCACCGAAACCGGGAACAGATAGGCCGTGGTCGGTGAGGGCTGCACCAGCCCCAGTGCGCGCATGACCGAGACGCTGACGCTAGATAGCACCAGGCCGAAGCCGAACAGGTAGAGCATCGCCGGGAAGGAGCCCTGGCGCCAGCGCGTGATGGCCGCGCCGAGCGCGGCCGAGATGCCGATTGGCGTGGTGATGGCCAGTATCCAACCGCCGGCGTAGCGCCATTGCAGGAAACTGAACAGGAAGGCGAAGCCGTAGAGCGCGCAGTTGAGGCTCAGCATGGCGTGCGCCCAGCGCACGTTCAGGCGGGTTTGCAGCAAGTTCTGGGTGAAGCGGGTGACGCACAGTCCCCAGAGCGCGGGCAGGCTGATCCGGTTCAGCCACCAGGGCACCGCGGCGCCTGGCCAGAGGTATTCGAAGCCGTGGCCGGTCATGCCCATGCTGAACAGCAAGGCGCAGCCGGTGGCGAGCACGTACCACAGGTAGGCGCGGTCGCGCAGGCTGAAGAGGATGAACAGGTTGTACAGCAGCAACGCGGCGATCAGCCCGTAGACGACCCCCAGGAAGAGGTTGGTCTGGCTGCGATGTTCTTGCAGGTCGTTCAGGGACCAGATGCGCAGGGGGAAGGAGTTGCCGGCGGGGTCGTAGCTGCGCAGGTACAGGCGCAGGGGGCCTTCGCCGTCCGGCAGATGGAACAGCGGACGACGGTAGGGGAGGTCGCGCCCGGCGGCGAAGGGCTGGCTCTCGCCGGAGCGGAGTTCGCGATAGCCGCCCTGGCCGTCGGGCAGGTACAGGCGCAGGTCGAGCAGATTGACCGCGTCCACTTCCAGCCACCAGCCGCCGGGGGGCATGGTGTGGCGTTCGAGATCCAGGCGCAGCCACCAGGGATTGGGGTTCTGGCCGACGCTAGTGCGCCCGGCCGCGGGTCGGAAGGCGGCGTCGCGTTCGCGGACCTGCTCCAGGTCGAGCCGGCCCTGCGGGTCTTCCAGCAGCTCCAGGCTATCGTTCAGGCCGCGCCCGCTGGACGTGCCGTCCAGTGGCAGCGGGGCCGCGCTGGGCGTGGACAATGGAAAAAGACATAACAGAATGACGAACAGCAGGTCACGCACGGCAGACACTCCCTGTGCCTGGTCGTTGCTGCCAGGCCTACTGATGCCGGTCGAGTATAGCCAGAGGCTATTTCGCCAGTGTGGAAATCGTGTGACGCGCGCGGGCCGGGGGTGTCAGGCGGCAGGAGATTCCCCAGCGCAGGAGTCGGAATTGCTCACTTTTTGTGCTATATTCCGCGCCCGCGTTTTCGCGCCCCTTTTCTTCGAGATTCCCGGTGTCCGTGATGCAAGCCGCCAAGCCGCTGTTCGACTATCCCAAGTTCTGGGCCGAGTGTTTCGGCCCGGCGCCGTTCCTGCCGATGAGTCGGGAAGAGATGGATCAGCTCGGCTGGGATTCCTGCGACATCATCATCGTCACCGGTGACGCCTACGTCGACCATCCGTCCTTCGGCATGGCCATCATCGGCCGCCTGCTGGAGGCCCAGGGCTTCCGCGTGGGGATCATCGCCCAGCCGGACTGGCAGTCGAAGGACGACTTCATGAAGCTGGGCAAGCCGAACCTGTTCTTCGGCGTCGCCGCCGGCAACATGGACTCGATGATCAACCGCTACACCGCCGACCGGAAGATCCGTTCCGACGACGCCTATACCCCGGGCGGGCTGGCCGGCAAACGCCCGGACCGCGCCAGCATGGTCTACAGCCAGCGTTGCCGCGAAGCCTACAAGGGCGTGCCGATCGTGCTCGGCGGCATCGAAGCCTCGCTGCGCCGCATCGCCCACTACGACTACTGGCAGGACAAGGTCCGCCATTCGATCCTGATGGACGCCAAGGCCGACATCCTGCTGTTCGGCAACGCCGAGCGCGCGGTGGTGGAAGTGGCGCATCGGCTGGCCGCCGGCGAGCCGATCGAGTCGATCAGCGATATCCGCGGCACCGCCTTCGTCCGCCGCGACACCCCGGAAGGTTGGTTCGAGCTGGACTCCACGCGGATCGACCGGCCGGGCAAGATCGACAAGATCATCAACCCCTATGTCAACACCCAGGACACCGCCGCCTGCGCCATCGAGCAGGAGAAAGGCCCGCAGGACGACGCCGACGAGGCCAAGGTGGTGCAACTGCTGCCGCACCCGCGCCTGGAGCGCGAGCGCACGGTGATCCGCCTGCCGTCCTACGAGAAGGTGAAGAGCGACCCGGTGCTCTATGCCCACGCCAACCGCGTGCTGCACCTGGAAACCAACCCGGGCAACGCCCGCGCGCTGGTGCAGCGCCACGGCGAGCAGGATGTGTGGTTCAACCCGCCGCCCATCCCGCTGACCACCGAGGAAATGGACTACGTCTTCGGCCTGCAGTACGCCCGCGTGCCGCACCCGGCCTATGGCAAGGAGAAAATCCCGGCCTACGAGATGATTCGCTTCTCGGTGAACATCATGCGTGGCTGCTTCGGCGGCTGCACCTTCTGCTCGATCACCGAGCACGAAGGGCGCATCATCCAGAACCGCTCGGAAGACTCGATCATCCGCGAGATCGAGGAAATCCGTGACAAGGTGCCGGGGTTCACCGGGGTCATCTCCGACCTCGGCGGGCCGACCGCCAACATGTACCGCATCGCCTGCAAGGACCCGGAAATCGAGCGTCACTGCCGCAAGCCGTCGTGCGTCTGGCCGGGCATCTGCGAGAACCTCAACACCGACCACTCCGCGCTGATCCAGCTCTATCGCCGCGCCCGCGACCTGAAGGGAGTGAAGAAGATCCTCATCGCCTCGGGCCTGCGCTACGACCTCGCGGTGGAGTCGCCGGAGTACGTCAAGGAACTGGTCACCCACCATGTCGGCGGCTACCTGAAGATCGCCCCGGAGCACACCGAGGAAGGGCCGCTGGGCAAGATGATGAAGCCCGGCATCGGTACCTACGATCGCTTCAAGAAGCTGTTCGAGAAGTTTTCCAAGGAGGCGGGCAAGGAGCAGTACCTGATCCCGTACTTCATCGCCGCGCACCCGGGCACCACCGACGAGGACATGATGAACCTCGCCCTGTGGCTCAAGCGCAACGGTTTCCGCGCCGACCAGGTGCAGGCCTTCTACCCGTCGCCGATGGCCACCGCCACGGCCATGTACCACTCGGGCAAGAACCCGCTGCGCAAGGTCACCTACAAGAGCGAAGGCGTGGATATCGTCAAGGGCGAGCGCCGCCGCCGCCTGCACAAGGCCTTCCTGCGCTACCACGACCCGAACAACTGGCCGATGCTGCGCGAGGCACTCAAGGAGATGGGCCGCGCCGACCTCATCGGCAGTGGCAAGCACCAGTTGATCCCGGCCTTCCAGCCGGCGGTGGATGGCAGCTACCAGAGCGCGCGGAAGAAGAACTCCACGCCGGGCGGCAGCAAGAAGACCGGCACGCCGCTGTTGACCCAGCACACCGGCCTGCCGCCGCGCGCCAGCGACGGCTCCAAGCCGTGGAACAAGGCCGAGCAAGACAAGGCCAGCGGCTACGCCAAGGGCAAGAAACGCACCACCAAGCGCCAGCCGAACATCCCGCGTTGAGTGGGCAGGTGGAGGGGCCGGGCCCTTCCACCGCGGTGCCTCTCCCGCTGCAACGGCGGGAGGCGGGCAGCTCAGATGCCGTGTTCGTGGAAGAAGCCGACGTAGGCCTTGTCGACCTTGAGGATGTGGTGAGTCAACCAGTCCTTGAGCAGGCCCAGGATCTTGTCGTCCACCGCCTCGCCGCTCTCGTGGCGTAGCAGCAAGTCCATCACCTGGCGGTTGAAGCGGTCATGCTCGGCGCGGTGCGCCTCGCTCTGTGGATAACCCAGGCGCTCGAACAGCGCTTCTTCGACGACGAAGTGGTTCATCGTGTATTCCACCAGGCGTTCGAGGATTTCGCCGATCGGCGGCGCCGTCTCATCCTCTTCGTGCAGGCTGTCGTACAGCGCATTGGTGAGGCTCACCAGCCAACGGTGTTGCTGGTCGATCTTGTCTATTCCGGTTATGAACTCATCGTTCCACGGCATGAAACTCATGCGCTGCCCTCCAGGCGGTTGAGCGATGAATCATCGTGCAGCCGGTGTTCGCGGAATTGATGCGTATCAACGATCGGTGGCGTTGCCCGCTGGGCTCAGCGACGTCGGGCCACGCAGGCGGGCCAGGACAGGGCCAGGCTGTCGCTGGCCGGTCGGCCGTGGCGCCCCATTTTCGTGCGCGAGTCCGCCCCGTGTGCAGGCCGGGCCCCGCGATGGTGCCCGCTGTCCAGGGGCGGCCCGTGCCACGGCCCTTGGCGGCTGGCACGGGACTTGCGCGGAACGGCTATCGCCCTGGCCCGCAGGAGGCCCGCCGTGTCGATCCATGTCGCGTTGCAGCACGTCACCCACTACCGCTACGACCGCGCCGTCAATCTCGGCCCGCAATTGGTCCGGCTGCGCCCGGCGCCGCACAGTCGCACGCGCATCCTCGGCTACTCGCTGAAAGTGCAGCCGGGCAAGCACTTCATCAATTGGCAGCAAGACCCGCAGGGCAATTACCTGGCGCGCCTGGTGTTCCCGGAGCAGACCCGCGAGCTGCGTATCGAGGTCGATCTGGTCGCGGAAATGGCGGTGTTCAACCCCTTCGACTTCTTCCTCGAACCCTATGCCGAGCGGATTCCTTTCGACTATGGCGCCGACGAGCAGCGTGAGCTGGCGCCTTACCTAGCGTGCCTGCCGGCGACGCCGCTGTTCGCCGCCTACCTTGCCGGCCTCGACCGCGAGCCGCGCCCCAGCGTGGATTACCTGGTCGAGCTGAACCAGCGCCTGGCCCGCGACGTGCGCTACCTGATCCGCCTGGAGCCGGGCGTGCAGACCCCGGAGCAGACCCTGCAACTGGCCTCCGGCTCCTGCCGCGACTCGGCCTGGCTGCTGGTGCAGTTGCTCCGCCACCTGGGCCTGGCGGCGCGCTTCGTCTCCGGCTACCTGATCCAGCTCACCGCCGACCAGAAGGCCCTCGACGGCCCCAGCGGCACCGAGGTGGACTTCACCGACCTGCACGCCTGGTGCGAGGTCTACCTGCCCGGCGCCGGCTGGATCGGCCTCGATCCCACCTCCGGGCTCTTCGCCGGCGAGGGGCACATTCCCCTGGCCTGCAGCCCGGAACCGTCCTCGGCGGCGCCGATCAGCGGTGCCGTCGATCCGTGCGATGTCGAATTCAGCCATGAGATGCGCGTCGAGCGGGTCTGGGAAGCGCCGCGGGTGACCAAGCCCTACAGCGATGAACAATGGCAGGCGATCCGCGACCTGGGCGCGCGCATCGACGCCGACCTGACGGCGCAGGACGTGCGCCTGACCATGGGCGGCGAGCCGACCTTCGTCGCCATCGACTATCCCGACGACCCCGAGTGGAACAGCGCCGCCCTCGGCCCGAACAAGCGCCGCCTGGCCGCTGAACTGTTCCATCGCCTGCGCCGGCACTATGCGCCCAAGGGCCTGGTGCACTTCGGCCAGGGCAAGTGGTACCCCGGCGAGCAACTGCCGCGCTGGTCGCTGAACTGCTTCTGGCGCCGCGACGGCGAGCCGGTCTGGAACAACCCGCTGCTCTACGCCGAGGAGGATCGCGGCTATGGCGCCGACGCCGCCCTGGCGGCGCGCTTCCTGCGGCGCCTGGCCGGGCGCCTGGGGCTGTCCGGCGACACCCAGTTCCCGGCCTATGAAGATGGCTTCTACTACCTCTGGCGCGAGCGCCGCCTGCCGGTCAACGTCACCCCGGAGGATGCCCGCCTGGCCGACCCGCTGGAGCGCGAGCGGCTGCGCCGGGTGTTCGAGCGCGGCCTTGGCGATGTGATCGGGCACGTCCTGCCCTTGGCGCGCAGCGCCGCCGGCGATGCCTGGGAGAGCGGCCGCTGGTTCCTGCGCGACGAGCACTGCCGGCTGATCCCCGGCGATTCGGCGCTTGGCTACCGCTTGCCGCTGGACTCGCAGCCGTGGGTCAGCGACGCCGACTTCCCCTACGTCAACCCGGCCGATCCGAGCCAGGCACAGGCGCCGTTGCGCCGCGCCGCGCAACTGCACCAGCAGGCGCGCCAGCGCACCCCGGGCGGCCCCGATGCCAGCCGCCCGCCGGCCATGCACCAGTCGGCCGCCTGGATCACCCGCACCGCGCTCTGCGCCGAGCCCCGCGACGGCCGCCTGTATCTGTTCATGCCGCCGCTGGCCGAGCTGGAGGCCTATCTGGAACTGGTCGCAGCCATCGAGGCCACTGCCGGTGAACTCGGCTGCCCGGTGCTGCTGGAGGGTTACGAGCCGCCGGCCGACCCGCGCCTGGTGAATTTCCGCGTCACCCCCGATCCGGGCGTGATCGAGGTGAACATCCATCCGGCGGCCAGTTGGGACGAACTGGTCGAGCGCACCGAGTTCCTCTACGAGGCGGCGCGGCAGTCGCGGCTGTCCAGCGAGAAGTTCATGGTCGATGGCCGCCACGTCGGCACCGGGGGCGGCAACCACTTCGTCCTCGGTGGCGCCACGCCCGGCGATTCGCCGTTCCTGCGCCGCCCGGACCTGCTGCGCAGCCTGCTCAGCTACTGGCACAACCACCCGTCGCTGTCCTACCTGTTCTCCGGCCTGTTCATCGGCCCGACATCGCAGGCGCCGCGGGTCGACGAGGCGCGCAACGACGCGCTCTACGAGCTGGAGATCGCCTTCGCGCAGATGCCCGAGCCCGGCGCCGCCTGTCCGCCTTGGCTGGTCGACCGGCTGCTGCGCAACCTGCTGGTGGATGTCACCGGCAATACCCACCGCGCGGAATTCTGCATCGACAAGCTGTATTCGCCGGACAGTGCCAGCGGGCGCCTTGGCCTGCTCGAACTGCGCGCCTTCGAGATGCCGCCGCACGCGCGCATGAGCCTGGCCCAGCAACTGTTGCTGCGTGGCCTGCTGGCGCGCTTCTGGGTCGAGCCCTATGCGCCGCCGAAGCTGGCGCGCTGGGGCACCGAGCTGCACGACCGATTCCTCCTGCCGCACTTCGTCGAGCAGGACTTCAGCGATGTCATTCACGAACTCAACGCCTTCGGCTATCCGTTGCGCAGCGACTGGTTCGCCCCGCACTTCGAGTTCCGCTTCCCGAAATATGGCGACTACGCGGTCAAGGGCATCGATCTGGAGCTGCGCCAGGCCCTGGAGCCCTGGCACGTGCTGGGCGAGGAGGGCGCCGTCGGCGGTACCGTGCGCTATGTCGATTCGTCGCTGGAGCGGGTGCAGTTGAAGGTTCGCGGCATGGCCCCCGACCGTTATGTGGTGACCTGCAATGGCCATCCGCTGCCGTTGCACCCCACCGGGCAGGTCGGCGAATTCGTCGCCGCCGTGCGCTATCGCGCCTGGCAACCGGCGTCCTGCCTGCAACCAACCATCGGCGTGCAGGCGCCACTGGTGTTCGACATCGTCGATACCTGGATGCAGCGTTCCCTCGGCGGCTGTCAGTACCACGTCAGCCACCCCGGCGGGCGCAACTACGAGAGTGTCCCTGTGAACGCCTACGAGGCCGAGAGCCGGCGCCTGGCGCGCTTCTTCCGGCATGGCCATACGCCGGGACGGCTGGCCGTGGAAATGCCGCGCGCCAGCGCCGAGCTGCCGATGACCCTGGACCTGCGGCGGACATGAGATCGTCCGCCCGCTAAAGTGATCCAGCTACCTTGCCTGCCGAGTCCCCGATGTCCGAGTTGCTCGCCCACTACCCGTTGACCGCCACGGCCTACCACGAACTCTTGGATGCCGCTGGCGGCGTGCGGCCGCACTGGCAGCGCCTGCTCCAGCAACTGGAGCGCAGCAGCGCCGCGCAACTGCGTCAGCGTCAGGCCCTGCTGGCGCGGCAGATCCAGGAAAACGGCGTAACCTACAACGTCTACGCCGACCCCAAGGGCGCCGACCGCCCCTGGGAGCTGGACCTGCTGCCGAACCTGCTGTCCGCCCCGGAGTGGGAGCAGATCGCCGCTGGCGTCGCGCAGCGCGCGCGCCTGCTCAACGCGGTACTCGCCGACCTCTATGGCGAGCAGCGTCTGCTCAGCGAGGGCTTGCTGCCCAGCGAACTGGTCTACGGGCATCCCAACTTCCTCTGGCCCAGCGTCGGCATCCAGCCGCCCGCCGGCATCTTCCTGCACAGCTACGCCGCCGACCTGGCGCGCGACGCCGATGGTCGCTGGCATCTGCTGGCCGACCGCACCCAGGCGCCCTCCGGCGCCGGGTACGCCCTGGAAAACCGGCAGATCGTCTCGCGCGCCTTGCCGGAGCTGTACCGCGAGCTGCGCGTGCAGTACCTGGCCGGTTATTTCCGCACCCTGCAGGAGACCCTCAGCCGGCTCGCTCCCAGCGAGGGGGAGACGCCGCTGGTGGTGTTGCTGACGCCGGGACGTTTCAACGAAACCTATTTCGAGCACCTCTACCTGGCGCGTCAGCTCGGCTTTCCGCTGGTCGAGGGGCATGACCTGACGGTGCGCGACGCCACCCTGTACCTGAAGACCCTGGGCGGCCTGAAGCGTGTCCATGCGGTGCTGCGCCGTCTCGACGACGACTTCTGCGATCCGCTGGAACTGCGAACCGACTCGGCCCTCGGCGTTCCCGGCCTGCTCGATGCCGTGCGTCGGGGCCGCGTGCTGGTGGCCAACGCCCTCGGCAGCGGCGTGCTGGAGTCGCCGGGATTGCTTGGCTTCCTGCCGGCGATCAGCCGGCGGCTGTTCGCCGAAGAGCTGACGCTGCCGGCCATCGACAGTGCCTGGTGCGGCCAGCCGCAGGTGTTGGCGCGGACCCTGGAGGATATGGCCGGCCTGGTGATCAAACCGGCCTTTCCCTCGCAGAGTTTCGAGCCGCTGTTCGCTCACGCCCTGGACCCGGCGGCCCGGGCCGAGCTGTGCCAGCGTTTGCGCGCGCAGCCCCACGCCTACGTCGCGCAGCGCCAGGCACAGCTATCCCAGGCGCCGATCTGGCAGGGGCGCGGCCCGCGTGGTGAATTGCAGTCGCGGGCCATCGGCATGCGTGTGTTCGCCGTGGCCAGCAGCGACGGCCGCTACTGGGTGATGCCCGGTGGCCTGACCCGGGTGGCTTCCGCGGCGGATGCCGAAGTGGTGTCGATGCAACGCGGCGGCGCGAGCAAGGACACCTGGGTGCTCGCCGACCGCCCCGTCAGCGGCGAGCCGCTGCGCCCGCGCAACATCGGCGCGCGCGAGCTGATCCGCCAGGACCCGTACCTGCCATCGCGGGTCGTGGAGAACCTGTTCTGGTTCGGCCGCTATGCGGAGCGTTGCGACGACAATGCGCGCCTGCTGCGCGTGGTGCTGTCGCGCTATGTCGATGCAGACGGCGACGAGCAGGCCCTGCGCAGCGCCCTCGAACTGGCCAGCGCCATCGGCCTGTTGCCGCCGGGCGAGGCGCCGCTGGAGCAACGCCTGCTCGACGCCTTGCTCGATGAGGACTGGCCGAACAGCCTGTGCGCCAACCTGCGGCGCCTGCACTGGGCGGCGGCGCAGGTGCGTGGGCGGCTGTCGCGGGAGAACTGGCTGGCCCTGCTCGATCTGCAGCGCGACGTGCAGGCGCTGGATGCGCGGCGCACCGACCTGGGCGAGGCACTGGACTTCCTCAACCGCTTGCTGATGTCGCTGGCGGCCCTGTCGGGGTTCGCCCTCGACGACATGACCCGCGACGATGGCTGGCGATTCCTCATGATCGGCCGGCGCATCGAGCGCATCCAGTTCTTCGCCGATGCCGTCGCCGGCTTCCTCGAAGGCGGCGCGGCCTGGGACGCGGGGGCGCTGGAGTGGTTGCTGGAGCTGGGCAACTGCACCATCACCTATCGCTCGCGCTACCTGGCCGGGCCGCAGTTGATCCCGGTGCTCGACCTGCTCCTGCTGCACGAGCAGAACCCGCATTCGCTGCATTTCCAGTTGTTGGCGCTGGAGCGCTCGCTGGAGCGCCTGCACCAGGAGTTCGCCGCTCCGCCCGAGCGGGAACTGGGGCAGATCGGCGCACGCCTGTTGGCCTTCGATTTCGCCACCCTGGAAAACCCGCTGTTCGGCAGCGCCGGGGTGGATGAGGTGCTCGCCGGCCTGGCCGGGCTGTTGCGCGAACTGGCGCGCGGCACCGGGCAACTTTCCGATCGCCTGGGCCTGCGCTATTTCGCCCATGTCGACGACATCAGCCAGCGCACGGTGTCCACCTGATGGCCGCCCCCGTCCGCGCCGACGCTGCGCTGCAAGGCGTCCGCTACCAGGTGTTCCACGACACCCACTACCGCTACTCGGCGCCGGTGTCGCTGTCGCAGCAACTGCTGCACCTGTGGCCGCGCGATTGTCCCTGGCAGCGTTGCCTGGGCCGCGAGCTGCTGATCGATCCGGCGCCCACCCGGCGCAGCGACGCTACCGACGCCTTCGGCAACCCGCTGACCCGGCTGGCTTTCGAGCGTCCCCACGAGGCACTGCAGGTGAATACCCGCCTGCTGGTCGAAGTGCTGCCGCGCGCGCCACTGCCGCTGGAGGCCTCGCCGCCCTGGGAGCAGGTGGTGGCGGCCCTGGCCTACAGCGCGCGGGCGCTCTCACCCGATGAGCTGGAGGCCTGCCGCTATCGGGTGGAATCGCCCTCTGTGCGCATCAAGCGGCAGTTCGCCGAGTTCGCCGCCGACTGCTTCCCCGCCGGGCGGCCGCTGCTCAGCGGCGGCGCGGCGCTGATGGAGAAAATCTTCCGCGAATTCGCCTTCGACGCCACGGCGACCCAGGTGGCGACACCGCTGATCGAGGTGCTGGAACGGCGCCGTGGGGTCTGCCAGGACTTCGCCCACCTGATGCTCGCCTGCCTGCGCTCCCAGGGACTGGCGGCGCGCTATGTCAGCGGCTACCTGCTGACCCGCCCGCCGCCCGGCCAACCGCGCCTGATCGGCGCCGATGCCTCGCACGCCTGGGTTTCGCTGTACTGCCCGCAGAATGGCTGGGTGGACTTCGACCCGACCAACAATATCCAGCCCAACCTGGAGCACATCACCCTGGCCTGGGGCCGCGACTTCACCGATGTCTCGCCCTTGCGCGGAGTGATCCTCGGCGGCGGCAGCCATGATCCGGACGTGCGGGTGACGGTGTTGCCGTCCTGGGAACTGGCCGTCTGAAAGCCCGCGCCGCGCCAGCCTGGGCGCGGCTTTTCTTCGGCTGGCGGGCAGGCCACGCATGGCGTGCTAGCTTTTCCTTGGTCATTTACTGAGCAATGGACGGGCAAGGCCATGGGTGACACCAACATCGTCAATGTGGGTACGGAGAAGTTCAACGAGGTCTGGGCGCTGATTTCGCAATACGCGCTGGCCTTCGGCATGAAGATCCTCGCCGCCATCGCCTTCTGGGTGGTCGGCCGCTGGCTGATCGGCCTGGCGGTGGGCATGGTCGAGAAGGCGCTGGGGCGACAGAGTGTCGATCCCACGGTGTTGCGCTATGTCGGCTCGTTCATCACCGTGACCCTGAACATCCTCTTGGTGATCGGCATCCTTGGCTACTTCGGCGTGCAAACCACCAGCCTGGCCGCGCTCATCGCCGCCGCCGGCGTGGCCATCGGCGTGGCCTGGTCGGGGCTGTTGGCCAACCTGGCCGCTGGCGGCTTCATCATCGTCCTGCGGCCGTTCAAGGTCGGCGACTTCATCTGCGTCGGCGGAGTGACCGGCACGGTCAAGGAGATCGGCCTGTTCGTCACCGCGATCAACACCCCGGACAACGTGCTGACCCTGGTGGGCAACAACAAGATCTTCGCCGACAACATCCAGAACTTCAGCTACAACCCGTACCGGCGCGTCGAACTCAAGGCGCAGCTCTCCGGCGCGGCTGATTACCAGGTGGCGGCGGCGCTGCTCAAGCAGCGCATCGCGCAGATTCCCAACGTGCTCGGCGAGCCGCCGGTGGAAGTGGAAATCCTCGAGTTCAACCTGGTCGGCCCGGTCCTGGCGGTGCGCCCCTATTGCCACAACGACAACTACTGGCAGGTCTACTTCGACACCAACCGCACCATCAAAGACGCCCTCGGCAGCGAGTTCCCGGTGCCCATGCCGGCGCAGACGGTGATCCTCAAGCAGCCCGGCCTCTGAGTCCAGGGGCATTCCCGGGGCCTCGCGCAGCCGTTGCGCGCGGCGCGGGCGAACGGCAAAGAAGCACGCTGTGGCGTGCTTCTTTCATTCCTGCTGATGAATCCCTAAGTAGCAGTGGGCGGCGCGATTGGCCTCTGCGCTGCCTTTTTTATCGTTAGGAATCTTCTTTCGGTTGTCGGTTTCTTCGCGTCTGCTCGCAAGAAAACGGGTCATGTCCTAAGGGACTCGTCTTACATCTTTGCCGCTCCCGCCACTGCACTCTGAGCGCATCGCCTGGCCGGCCTGGTTGCGCCGGGCTTCGTCAATGAGTCCGTGGAGGCCACCCATGCAGCGTGCGAATCCGTTCGGCTTCACCCTGATCGAGGTGCTGGTGAGCCTGCTGGTGATCAGCATCGGCGCGCTCGGCATGCTCACCTTGCAAGGCCAGGCGCTGCGCTACACCCGCGAGGCCAGCCTGCGCGGCAGCGCGGTCATGCTGGCCGACGATCTGCTGGAAATGATGCGGAGCAACCGTGAGGCACTCCTCGACGCCTCCGCATCGAGCGATCTGGCCGGCTACGTCAAGGCGGCCGGCGGCGTATTTCCCGAAGTCGGCGGCGTGTCGTGCGCCCGACGCGACCGCAGCGGCGGCGGGCCGGCCGTGGCGGCTGCGGACCTGTACTGCTGGCGGCAGAAGGTCAGCCGGTTGTTGCCGGTCACGCCGGCGATTCTCACCGAGGCTTTCGAGGTCTGCCGCAGCCGCGTCGCCGACCGCTGCGCCAGCGACAACAGCGGTGCCGCGGTGATGATCCGCCTGGCCTGGGCGGATAGCCCCGGCGGTCTCTGCGCCGATGGCATCTGCCGCTACGCGCTGCGCGCGGAGCTGTGACATGCCAGCCCAGCGTATCCGACAGCGCGGTCTGTCCCTGGTGGAGCTGCTGGTGGCCTTGGTGCTGAGCAGCATCCTGATCCTCGGCGTGAGCCAGATGTTTCTCGACCACAGGCGCAACTACCTGTTTCAGCAGGGCCAGCTGGCCAACCAGGAGAACGCGCGCTTCGCCGCCCGCTTCATCGAGCAGTTGGCGGTCCGCGCCGGCTACCGGGCGCGCCCCGAGGCGCAGGGTCGAGAGGAAGCCTTCCCGGCGTTGCCCGCGCGCAGCGGCTGCCCGGCCTTTGCCGCCGGGGAAACCCTGAAACTCATCGAGAGCGGCGCCAGGGCCAGTCTCTGCGTGCGTTACCAGCGCGGCTTCGAGGTGCAGGAAGCCGACTGCGAGGGCAACCCGCTGGCCTTTTCCAACGAGCCGCTGAATGTCCTCGCCCGGCTCAGTCTCGACCGCGCCAGCGGGCGCATCGGCTGTGCCTCGATCGTGGAGGGCGGCGTGGCCGACAGCGCTGGCAGCAGCGTACTGGACGGTCTGCTCGACTTCAGTGTGCAGCCCTTGCCCGGCAAGAACGCCAAGGTCCAGGCGCTGAGCATCGCCCTGCTGTTCGCCAGCGAGCGCGGTCAGCGCGACGGCGTCGTCAGCGACGTACCGCAGCACTGGCGGGCGCTCACCGGGCGCAACCCCACGCTGGGCGCCAACGATTCGCGGTTGTTCCACATCAGTCAGGCCAGCGTGGCCTTGCGCAGTCTCAGCCTATGAACGCTTATCGAACCTTGTCGGCGCAGCGCGGCGCGGTGCTGCCGGTGACCATGGTCATGCTCCTGCTGCTGACTCTGCTGGCCGTCACCGGTATGCGCGGCAGCCGCATGGAAAACCGTCTCTCCGGCGATCGCGCGGAGATGCGGCGCGTGTTCAACGCCGCCGAATCCGCCTTGCGCGAGGTCGAGCAGCGCCTGGCCCGCCTGAGCGGCGCGGAGGACGGCCGGGCGGCGGCCTGCATGCCGGGCGACAGTCTTTGCGTACTGCTCGGCGAGCGGGTCCGCGAGGTTCGCGAGGGCCGCGTGCACTGGTGCTGGAGCGCGGCGCCGGATGCCTGGTGGGCCGATCCGCAGAACGCCATCGATTACCGCGGCTCGGATGGTGTCACTCGCTTTGTTCCGGCGCCGCGCGAGCACGCTGTGGTCGTCGGCGAGGATGGCGGCGGGGTGAACCTGAGCAACCTCGGCGATCCCGCCATTCGCACCCACTACTACCAGGTGAACGCCTACGCGCGGGGCGGAAGCGGTGGTGCGCCAGTGATCCTGCAGTCGGTCTATGCCCGCCGCCACTCGAACTGAGGCCATCGATGAAGTCTTCATTCCCCGTGAATTGTTGTGTCCTGGCTGCCGGCCTCTTCATCGCCGAGAACGAGGCTGCGCGCGCCGCGCAATTGAACATGGCGCAGCAGCCGCTGATCCTCAGCCCGTCGCTCGCGCCGAACCTGATCCTCACGCTGGACAGCTCGAACAGCATGAAGCGGGCTTTCGTTCCCGATGCCTTGGGCTACGCCGACGACGCCCTGCGCGATACACGCCGGGTGAAGGCGGCGAGCTTCAACCCGCTGTATTACGACCCGGCCATCCATTACCGGGTGCCGAAGCGCATCCTGTTTCGCAATGGCGAGCTGCTCAGCAGCGATTACCCGGTCAGCGCCGGCGAGGGCTTCGATTTCACCCGGGTCTACGTCAACGGCTTCAACAGCGCGCGCGGCACCCTGGATCTGAGCAGCGACTACCGGGTGGCCTGGGAATACGATCCAGCCCGCGGCCAGGACCGCGACTACGACGCGGCCAGCCGCTACGCCCGGCCGATGGGCAGCCTGCGGTATCTGGCGGAAAATCCCGCCGCCGACTTCCGTGGGGGTGGCTGGCACGACATGACCCGCGCCGGCGTCGCGGCCTATTACTATCTCTACGATCCCGCGCTGGCGGCGGGCTGCACGGCGCAGAACGACGACTGCTATCGACTGGTGACGGTCTCCGAGAATTCCGACCCCGGCGGTGGCGACGAGCGGCAGAACTTCGCCATCTGGTACGCCTTCTACCGCAATCGCGCCCTGGCCATGCAGAGCGCGGCCAATCTCGCCTTCAGCGGCCTGCCGGAGTCCATACGCTTCACCTGGCAGGACCTGCATCGCTGTGGCGAGCTCGACAGCGCCGGCGCGTGCAACGGCAACGCCCAGCGGGGCGGCAACCTGTTCCGCCGCTTCTCCGCCGAGCAGCGCGCGAACTTCTTCGCCTGGCTGGGCGATCTCGCCTACACGGGGGACAGCCCTTTGCCTGCGGCACTGGAGCGTGCCGGCCGCTTCATCAGCGGCGAGCGCAGTCCGGCCTATGACCTCGAACCCGGCGCCACACGCGAGCCGAGATACGCCTGCCGCCCCAGCTTCCACCTGATGATGAGCGATGGCCTGTGGAACGCCGGCGGCGCGTCGCTCGGCAATCTGGACGGCAGCGCCTTGAGCCTGCCGGACCGCACGCGCTACCAGCCGCGCCCGCCATTTCGCGATGCGGCCGATGGCACCCTCGCCGATCTGGCCTTTCAGTACTGGGCGAGCGATGCCCAGCCGGCCCTGGCCGACAGGCTGAAACCGCATATCCGCGCGCCGCAAGCCGATGCCGGCCGGCAGTACTGGGACCCGCGCAACGATCCGGCGACTTGGCAGCACCTGGTGACCTTCACCGTGGGCATGGCTCCCGGCCGTTCACTGGTGCAGCCGCAGTGGGGAGGCGGCACTTTCTCCGGGCCCGGCTACGCGGCGCTGGCGTCGGGGGACGTCGCCTGGCCCGAGGCTGCCGCGGGCCGCCCGGACAACGTCTATGACCTGTGGCATGCGGCGCTCAACGGGCGTGGCGAATTCTTCAGCGTCGTCGATCCGCAGCAATTGGCCGAAGCCCTGGCCGGGCTGCTGTCGCGCATTGCCAGCAGCCGGGCGTCCGCCAGCCGCCCGGCACTGCAGTTCGTGCCATCCGACGCGCGCGGGGAGCGCTACCGCTACGTCGCCTCCTTCTCCAGCCAGGACTGGAGCGGCGACCTGAGCAAGTACCGCCAGGGCGCGTCGTCTGAGCCCCAGGAACGGCTGTGGAGCGCCACGGCGCTGCTCGACGAACGCCGTGAGTCCCGGCGCATCCTGATGCGGGGCGCCGATGGCGCGTTGATCGACCTGGCCTGGAGTAACCTGAGCGCCGCGCAACGGGTTGCATTCAACCGCCGCCTGGACGGTACGCTCGACGGCTGGGGCAAGCGCCGGCTGGACTACCTGCGCGGTGCGCGGGCTGACGAGGGCACGCTGTTTCGCCCGCGCGCCGGGCTGCTTGGCGATATCGTCAACTCCTCGCCCTTGCTGGTCGCGGCGCCCGCGCGCGGGGCGCAACTCCTGGACCGGTTGGAAAGTCCGCACAAAGGCGGGTTGAGCGCCAGCGAGCGCTCCTACAGCGAGTTCAAGGCGGCGCGGGCGCATCGGCCGGCGATGATTTACGTCGGCGCCAACGACGGCATGCTGCATGCCTTTGATGCGGCCAGCGGCGAGGAGGTCTTCGCGTTCGTCCCGAGCGCGCTGCTCGCCGAGCTTTACCGACTCGCCGATCCGGGCTACGGCGCCGCCCGGCACCGCTACTTCGTCGACGGGCCGCTGGTCAGCGAGGACGTCTTCTTCGACGGCGACTGGCACACGGTGCTGGTCGGCAGCCTCGGTGCCGGTGGCCGCGGGCTGTTCGCCCTGGATATCAGTGCGCCGGCCAGTCCCTCCTTGCTCTGGGAGATCGATGCCGGTGGCGACTACGCCGACCTCGGCTACGGCCTGCCGCGGCCGGTCATCGTGCGTCTGCACAATGGCCGCTGGGCGCTGCTGGCCGCCAATGGCTACGACAGCCAGCGGGATGTCGCCGCGCTGCTGATCATCGATATCGCCGACGGCCGCTTGATCAAGTCGATTCCGCTCGCCGAGCGCCAGCCTGGCGCCAACGGCCTGTCCAGCCCCCGGGCGGTGGACATCGATGGCGACGGCATTGTCGACTACGCCTACGCGGGCGACCTGCGCGGTCACCTCTGGCGTTTCGACCTGTTCAATGGCACGTCCGAGCAGCCCTTCGGCGGCGCCAATAGCGCGACAGCCGAGGACTTCCGCGTTGCCTTCGGTGGCCGCCCACTGTTCGTCGCCAGGGCCGATGATGGTGCGCTACAGCCGATCACTAGTGCGCCCTGGCTGATTCGCCATCCGACCGGCAATGGCCTGCTGGCGCTGTTCGGCACGGGCAAATATTTCGAGCCCGCCGATGCCCAGCTCGATGCGGCCCGGCGCATGAGCCTCTACGGCATCTGGGACCCGCACACGGCGGGCGTGACGACCCTGGCGCCGCCGCCCATCGAGCGCGACGACCTGCAACGGCAGACGCTCGTCGAGGCGCGCAGCGATGGTCGCGCGGCGCGCACGCTGAGCGGGCGTCCGCCGCTCTGGTATGACGGCAGCGGCCCGAATGCCAGGATCAGGCACTACGGCTGGTATGTGGATCTGCCAGGACAGGGTGAGCGGATCGTCGCCGATCCCGTCGGCAGTGGCCGGCTGCTGCTGGTCAGCACCCTGACGCCGAATGCCGATCCCTGCGCCGATGGCCTGAACAGCTGGCTGCTGGCGCTCAACCCGAGCACCGGTGGCGCACCGCAGCAGGACGCGCTGGACCGCAACCGCGATGGCCTGATCGACGAACGGGACCGTGTCGAGCGCGAGCGGGTCGTCGCTGTCGAGTTTCCTTCCGCTCCCGCTGGCTTCGCCATCGGCTTCGAGGGCGAGAGTGGCCTGGGCGTGGTCTCTGGCGCCGAGGAAAGCCTGCGCTTCTTCGATGGCATTCGCCCGGGCCGGCAGAGCTGGCGTGTCATGGAGAACGGAGAATGAACCGTGCGCCGCGCCGCCATGGCGGCTTTTCCCTGCTGGAAATGCTGATCGTGCTGGTGATCGTCGGCATCTTCGCCAGCATTGCCTACCCTGCGTATCAGCACTACGTGCAACGGGCCAGCCGTGCCGAAGGGCAGGCCATGCTGTACGAGACGGCGGCCCGCCAGGAGCGGCATTTCGCGCAGAACCACCGTTATGTGGTCGGCAACGATGAACTGGCCCGCTTGGGCCTGAGCGGGGTCTCGGCGACCGGCAAGTACCGTCTGACGATCCGCCCGGGCAGCGCCGGCGATGGCGGCTTCCTGCTCACCGCCACGCCGCAGCGCCCCGACCCGCGCTGCGGAGACCTGACGCTCAATGCACTGGGCGAGCGAGGGCCGGGCGGCGCGGTGGCGGAGTGCTGGCGCTAGCGTGCGCCCTTGCGCGCGCCGCTCAGGTCGGCGTGCGATCCACCCATTTCGGCGCGGCCAGCGGCTTCCAGGCGTCGAGGGCGTCGAGCAACTGCGCCGGGGTGGCGGCGCGTTGCAGCATCTCGCGGTGTTGCGGGCGCACGAAGCGCTCCTGTACCAGGTGATCGAGGAAATTCAGCAACGGATCGTAGAAACCGTTCACTTCCAGCAAGCCCAGCGGTTTGGCGTGGTAGCCGAGCTGGCCCCAGGTCCAGACCTCGAACAGTTCCTCCAGGGTGCCGAGGCCGCCGGGCAGGGCGATGAAGGCGTCGCTCAGTTCGGCCATGCGTGCCTTGCGTGCGTGCATGCCGTCGACCACCTCCAGGCGGCTCAGGCCCGTGTGGCCGATCTCGGCGTCTTTCAGGCTCTGCGGGATGATGCCGATGACTTCGCCGCCGGCGGCCAGCGCCGCGTCGGCGACCAGGCCCATCAGGCCGACCGCGCCGCCCCCGTAGACCAGGCGCAGGCCGCGCTCGGCGAGGTGGCGGCCGAGGGCTTCGGCCGCGTCACGGTAGATGGGGCTGGCACCGGGGCTGGCGCCGCAGAATACGCAGACGGAACGCAGGGTCATCGAGGGAACTCCGTATCGGACAGCGGGCCCACAGGGTAACGGCTGCGGCGGAACGCACCAAGCCTGGCGCGCGCTCAGCCCGCCGCGCCGGGGCAGGCGCCGCTGGCGCCTTGGGCATAGCTGGCGAGCAGGTCTTGCAGCAGCAGGGAAAGGTTCATGGCGCTGTTCTCCGGTAGCGGCGGGGGCGGTCTATGCTGGAGGGGGCGCGCTGTTTTGCCTCGTTGAATGTTCGGATCAGCCTGATAGAAATCCGACGTGCTATGACGATGGCGCCACCGGCGCCGATTGACGTGGATCAGGAGCCCCTGCCCGAGGTTCGGGCAGGCTCCGGATGTGGATTTCCTGCCCAACCTGCCTTGGAGGCTCGTATGTTTTCCAAACTCGCTGCTGTAACCCTGCTCGGCCTGATCAGTGCCCCCTTGTTGGCCGCTGAGTGCTCCGTGGATGTCCAGGGCAACGACCAGATGCAGTTCAGCACCAATGCGATCAGCGTCGACAAGAGCTGCAAGACCTTCACCGTCAACCTGTCGCACCCCGGCTCGCTGGCGAAGAACGTCATGGGCCACAACTGGGTGCTGACCACCGCTGCCGACATGCAGGGCGTCATCACCGATGGCATGGCCGCCGGCCTGGACAAGAACTACCTGAAAGAAGGCGATGCCCGAGTGATTGCCCACACCAAGATCATTGGCGCTGGCGAAAGTGACTCGGTGAGCTTCGACGTGTCCAAGCTCAAGGCGGGCGAGCAGTACATGTTCTTCTGCAGCTTCCCGGGACACGCGGCGATGATGAAGGGCACTCTCGAACTCAAGTAGGGTCGGCGTGTTCCAGAAGAGCCCGGCTTGCTGCCGGGCTTTTTCGTTCTACCTTTTCCCAAGGGTACGGCTGCCGGTATGGTGGCGTGACCGGGAAAGCAGAGGGGCGGTGCATGTATCACGGGGAACGTTTCAATGCCTGGACGCATCTGGTCGGCGCCGTGCTGGCGCTGGTCGGTAGCATCTGGCTGCTGGTGGCGACCAGCCTGGTCGGGGAAACGCTGAAGATCATCAGCGTCGCTGTCTACGGATCGACGCTGCTGCTGCTCTACAGCATATCCACCGCGTACCACAGCGTGCGAGGGCGGGCCAAGGCGATCATGCGCAAGCTCGATCACCTGTCGATCTACCTCTTGATCGCCGGCAGCTATACGCCGTTCTGCCTGGTGTCCCTGAAGGGCGCCTGGGGCTGGACGCTGTTCGGCATCGTCTGGAGCATGGCGGTGATCGGCATGGCCCAGGAGATCAAGCCGCGCTCCGAGGCGCGGGTGCTGTCCATCGTCATCTACGCGGTGATGGGCTGGATCGTACTGATTGCCGTGGGGCCGCTGTACCGCGCCCTGGGCGGGGCCGGTTTCAGTTGGCTGGTGGGCGGCGGCGCCTTCTATACCATCGGCATCATCTTCTTCGCCTACGACAGCCGCTTCCGCCATTGGCACGGCATCTGGCACCTGTTCGTCATCGCCGGCAGCCTGCTGCACTTCATCGCCGTGTGGTTCTACGTCATTCCGGCGCCTTTGGCGTAGCGCAGCCAACGCCGACGGCGGCATCCGCTTCATGCCGTGCGGCAGCTCACCTGGCGCGCGAATTCCAGTCACGCGCCAGGCATCCCCACCATCGCTGTCGCCGGCGGGGGCCGGACTCAGGGCACCTTCGGCAATTCGCGCTTGTGCCGGGTCTTCTCGAAGGTGCGCTGGATAATGGCGAAGGCTTCCTCGCTCACCGGCTTGCCATGCAGGAAGGCATCGATCTCCTGGTAGGTGACGCCATGGGCGTGCTCGTCCGGCTTGCCCGGAGCGAGGTCTTCGAGGTCGGCGGTGGGGACTTTCTCGACCAGGTTTTCCGGCGCGCCGAGGGTGCGCGCGATGGTCCGCACCTGGTTCTTCACCAGGCCGGTCAGCGGGGCGATGTCGCAGGCGCCGTCACCGAACTTGGTGAAGAAGCCCATCACCGCCTCGGCGCTGTGGTCGGTGCCGACCACCAGGCCCTGGCGGGCATTGGCGATGGTGTACTGGGCGACCATGCGCATGCGCGCCTTGGTGTTGCCCAGGGCGAAGTCGGCGGTGGCCGGCGGCAGGCCGTCGAGGGCGCGGGTCTGTTCGGCCAGGGCCTGGACCGCCGGGCCGATGTTCACTGTGTGACGTTCATCCGGGGCGATGCAGTCCACCGAGGCCTGGGCGTCGGCCTCGTCGCCCTGCACGTTGTACGGCAGGCGCACGGCGATGAAGCGGTAGTCGGGGTTGCCGGTCTCGGCACGCAGGCCTTCGACGGCGCGCTGGCAGAGCATGCCGGCGGTCAGCGAGTCGACGCCGCCGCTGATGCCCAGCACCAGGGTCTTCATGCCGGATTCGCGCAGGCAATCCTGGATGAAACGGATGCGCCGCTGGATTTCCGCCTGTACCTGCTCCGGCCCCTCGAAGGGCGGTTGCACGTTCAGCTCGCTGGCGATGGCGTCTTGGATGGCTTTCATGGGGTCCTCGAATCATCTGGGGGAAGGTCGGCGCCTGCCGGACGCGAAAAAAATACCAGTCTCGGGCGCGCCGGGTCGATGCAAATTTCTCTCCCGCGCCGCCGCTTCAGTCCTGCCCGAGGCGTTCGCCGATCCATTCGACGAAGGCGCGTACCTTGGGGACGGCCGCGGCGTGCTCGGGGTAGGCCAGGTAATAGCCGCTGCTGCTCGGCAAGGCATGCGGCCAGGCGATCACCAGCTTGCCTTCCTGCAGCTCTTCCTCGACCAGGAAGCGTGGCAACAGTGCCACGCCACAGCCGGCCTGGGCCGCGCGGATGCACATATAGAAGGTGTCGAAGCGCGGCCCGTGGAAGCTCTGTTCGCTGCGCCGGTCGAGGCTGGCGAACCATTCATGCCAGGCCTCCGGGCGGGTGGCGTTCTGCAGCAGCACCAGGTCAACCAGTTGCAGCGGGTCGCTCAGTGGCTGCGCGGGCAGAATGTCCGGCGCGCACACCGGTACCACCTCTTCGCCGAACAGGCGCAGGCACTCGGCGCCGGGCAGGGTGCCGGGGCCGAAGAAGAACGCGATGTCGCAGCGCGATTGCAGCAGATCGACCGGTTCCAGTTCCTGGCGCAGGTCCAGGTGAATGTTCGGATGGCGGTGGCGCCAGCCGTTGAGCTGCGGGATCAGCCAGCGCGCGCCGAAGGTCGGCGGGGTGGCCACGCGCAGCACCTCGGTCTCGCCGCCGTAGGACAGCAGGTACTGGGTGGACAGCTCGACCTGGGCGAGGATCTTGCGCACTTCCTGCAGGTACAGGTCGCCCGCCGGGGTCAGTTGGAGGCGCCGGCGAACGCGGCGGAACAGCAGGTGCTGGAGCATTTCCTCGAGCTGGGCGACCTGCTTGCTCACCGCGCTCTGGGTCAGGTTCAGCTCCTCCGAGGCGCGGGTGAAGCTCAGGTGGCGGGCCACGGCTTCGAAGCACTGTAGGGCGGTCATGGAGGGCAGGTGGCGTTTGTTCAGCATCGCGGTTTCGATCCGAAGAGCCCTGTACAGGGTTCGCATGAATTTACGGAATGATGTGCATAGGAAACGTCGTTTGTTGCTCGCCGGCAAGCCGGTTATTACTGCTTGCATTCCAAGGGCTTAACCGCATCAAACAGGAGTGCGCATGATTTCCTCTCTGCTCGGCAAGCTGGGCGTCGATTCCCAGCTCTACGGTAACGGCGAACACGTCATCCACAGCCCCATCGACGGCAGCCGCCTGGGCGCGGTGCGCCTGGAAAGCGCCGCCGAGGTGGAGCAGAAGATCGGCCGCGCGGCGAGCGCCTTCGAGGCCTGGCGCGCGGTGCCGGCGCCGCGCCGTGGCGAGCTGGTGCGGTTGTTCGGCGAAGAGCTGCGGGCGTTCAAGGCCGAGCTGGGCGAACTGGTGTCCTGGGAGGCCGGCAAGATCACCCAGGAAGGCCTCGGCGAAGTGCAGGAAATGATCGACATCTGCGACTTCGCCGTCGGCCTCTCGCGTCAACTCTACGGCCTGACCATCGCCTCCGAGCGCCCCGGCCACCATATGCGTGAGACCTGGCAGCCGCTGGGCGTGGTAGGGGTGATCAGCGCCTTCAACTTCCCGGTCGCCGTGTGGTCGTGGAACACCGCCCTGGCGCTGGTCTGCGGCAACCCGGTGGTGTGGAAGCCGTCGGAAAAGACGCCGCTCACCGCACTGGCCTGCCAGGCCCTGTTCGAGCGCGCCCTGGCACGTTTCGGCGACGCCCCGGCACACCTCAGCCAGGTGGTGATCGGTGATCGCGCCGCTGGCGAGGCCCTGGTCGACGATCCGCGCGTGGCCCTGGTCAGCGCCACCGGCAGCACCCGCATGGGCCGCGAAGTCGGTCCGCGCGTGGCGGCGCGCTTCGCCCGCAGCATCCTCGAACTGGGCGGCAACAACGCCATGATCCTGGCCCCCAGCGCCGACCTGGACATGGCCGTGCGCGCCATCCTGTTCAGCGCCGTCGGCACCGCCGGGCAGCGCTGCACCACCCTGCGCCGGCTGATCGCCCACGAGTCGGTGAAGGATGAAATCGTCGCGCGTCTCAAGGCCGCCTACTCGAAGGTGCGCATCGGCCATCCGCTGCAAGGCAATCTGGTCGGCCCGCTGATCGACGAGCGCAGCTTCCTGGCCATGCAGGGCGCCCTGGAGCAGGCCCGTGGCGAAGGCGGCGTGGTGTTCGGCGGCGAGCGTCAGTTGCAGCGCGAATTCCCCAACGCCTATTACGTCTCTCCGGCCATCGTCGAGATGCCCGAGCAGAGCGAGGTGGTGCGCCATGAAACCTTCGCGCCCATTCTCTACGTGATTCCCTACCGCGAGTTCGACGAGGCCGTGGCGCTGAACAATGCCGTGCCGCAAGGCCTGTCGTCCTGCGTGTTCACCACCGATGTGCGCGAGGCCGAGCGCTTCATGTCGGCGCTGGGCAGCGACTGCGGTATCGCCAACGTTAACATCGGCCCGAGCGGCGCAGAGATCGGCGGCGCCTTCGGCGGCGAGAAGGAAACCGGCGGTGGCCGCGAGTCCGGCTCGGATGCCTGGAAGGCCTATATGCGGCGGCAGACCAATACCGTGAACTACTCGCGCGAGTTGCCGCTGGCGCAAGGGATAGTGTTCGATTGATCGAGCGTGCCGAGCGGGTTCCCGCGCCAGCGGGAGCCCCTCGGGCCGCCGTCGCGGCACCCCGAAGAACAAGAACATTCACCCTTTCGTAGGATGGGTCGAGCGCAGCGACACCCATCGCCGGCCGCTCCGGCACTGCCATTCACAAGATTCACGCATAAGGATCGCTGGATGTCGCTTCGCCAAGAATGTCTGTGGGAATACCTGACCCCCGAGCGGCCCCAGGCGCCGTCGTTGCAAGGGGAACGCAAGGTCGACGTGTGCGTCATCGGCGCCGGCTTCACCGGGCTCTCCGCGGCCCTCCACCTGCTCCAGGAAAACCAGCGCGTCTGCGTGCTGGAGGCCCATGCCACCGGGCATGGCGGCTCCGGGCGCAACGTCGGCCTGGTCAACGCGGGCCTGTGGATTCCGCCGGACGAGATCGAGGCCGGACTCGGCGCGGAGGTCGGCGGACGCCTCAACCGCATGCTCGGTGCGGCGCCATCGCTGGTCTTCTCGCTGATCGACAGCCACGGCATCGCGTGCCAGGCGCGCCGCGAAGGCACCCTGCACATGGCGCACAACCAGCGCGGCCTGGATGACCTGCGCAGCCGCTGCGCGCAATGGCAGCGGCGTGGCGCACCAGTTGAACTGCTCACCGGCGCGGCTTGCGCCGAGGCCTGCGGCACCGAGAAGATCGCCGGGGCCTTGCTCGATCGGCGTGCCGGCACCCTCAACCCCATGGCCTACGTCAGTGGCCTGGCGCGGGCGGTCGTGGGCCTGGGCGGCGAGCTTTACCACCAGTCGGCGGTCACCGGCCTGCAGCGCGAAGGCGATGCCTGGCGGGTGCTCACCGCCGCCGGCAGCGTGCTGGCGCAGAAGGTGGTGATCGCTTCCAGCGCCTATACCGAGGGCGAGTGGACGCAACTGCGCCGCACCTTCTTCCCCGGTTACTACTATCAGGTCGCCTCGCGCCCGCTGGAGGGCGCCGAGGCCGCGCGCATCCTGCCCGGCGGGCAGGGCTCCTGGGACACCCGCCAGGTGCTCAGCAGCATCCGCCGCGACGCCGACGGGCGCCTGTTGCTCGGCAGCCTGGGCAAGGGCACCGGCAAGCCGGCCTGGTTCCTCAAGAGCTGGGCCGATCGCGTTCAGCAGCATTACTTCCCGCGCCTGGGCAAGCTGGAGTGGGAGTTCACCTGGACCGGCTGCATCGACTTCACCCCCGATCACCTGATGCGCCTCTTCGAGCCGGCGCCCGGCCTGCTCGCCATGAGCGGCTACAACGGCCGTGGCGTGACCACTGGCACCGTGGTCGGCAAGGCCTTCGCCGATTTCCTGTTGCGTGGCGAGGCGTCCGCGCTGCCCATGCCGCTGCGGCCGATGGAGGAGATCTCCGCCGTGGGGCTGCGCAGTTGCCTCTATGAAGCGGGTTTTTCCCTGTACCACGCCGGGCAATGCCTGCGGGTGGTGATCTGAGGGCGCGGGCCGTTCGCCCACACGTCGGGCGGCGGTGAGCTCGCGGACTTTGGTCTAGCCTGTTTTGGTGCGTTACCCCAAGTGTCTCGCACCGTGGGTGTGCAGAACGGTGACAGTGATGGTTACCTTGGGGTTGCGCCTGTTGCTGCCGGTAAGCGTCGGCCCTCAGGAGGATCGGTTGCGCCTTTTCTTTTGGAGGGTTGCACCTTTTGTTTTCGATGGGTTGCACGTCTCCGCAGCTGATTTCTCCCAGCCTTGGCTGGTTTTGCTGTAGGACTTTGCTAATAACAAAAACGAATGGCACGCGGCTTGCTGTTGGTAATTCGCCAACATCTGTTGTTCGAGCGTCATCACAAAAACCTCAGGAGCAAAACTCCATGTCGCAGAAGATTTTCAGAAAAGGCTTTCTGGCCCTCGCGGTAACCACGGCGCTGGGCGTTTCTTCCTTTGTCGAGGCTGACGTTGTAATCGGGGTCGCCGGTCCGCATACCGGGGCGAATGCGTCCTTCGGCGAGCAGTACTGGCGTGGGGCGAGTCAGGCCGCCGAAGACATCAATGCCGCTGGCGGCATCAACGGCGAGAAGATCAAGCTGGTGAAGGCGGACGACGCCTGCGAGCCGAAGCAGGCCGTGGCCGTGGCCAACCGCCTGGTCGACCAGGACAAGGCGGTTGGTGTGGTCGGGCACTTCTGCTCGTCCTCGACCATCCCCGCGTCCGAGGTCTATGACGAGGCCGGCATCATCGCCATCACCCCCGGCTCGACCAACCCGGCGGTGACCGAGCGCGGTCTTGCCGGCATGTTCCGCATGTGCGGTCGCGACGACCAGCAGGGCATCGTTGCCGGCGACTACATCGTCGACGTGCTCAAGGCCAAGAAGGTCGCCATCATCCATGACAAGGACACCTACGGTCAGGGCCTGGCCGACGCCACCAAGGCGCAGCTGAACAAGCGCGGCGTCAAGGAAGTCCTCTACGAAGGCCTGACCCGTGGCGAGAAGGACTTCAACGCCCTGGTCACCAAGATCCGCGCCTCCGGCGCCGAGGTCGTCTACTTCGGCGGCCTGCACCCGGAAGCCGGCCCGCTGGTGCGGCAGATGCGTGAACAGGGCCTGACCGCCAAGTTCATGTCCGACGACGGCATCGTCACCGACGAACTGGTCACCACCGCCGGTGGCGCGCAGTACGTCAACGGCGTGCTCATGACCTTCGGCGCCGACCCGCGCCTGATCCCCGACGGCAAGGCCGTGGTCGACAAGTTCCGCGCCAGCGGCTTCGAGCCGGAAGGCTACACCCTGTATGCCTACGCCTCGCTGCAGGCCCTGGCGGCGGCCTTCAACGGCGCCGGCAAGACCGACCCTGCCGCCGCTTCCAAGTGGCTGAAGTCGCACCCGGTGCAGACCGTGATGGGCAAGAAGGAATGGGACCAGAAGGGCGACCTGAAAGTCTCCGACTATGTCGTCTATCAGTGGGACGAAAAGGGCAAGTACCACCAGCTGGACGCGTTCAAGAAGTAACCGCCACCCGATGGTCCGGCGCGTGCCGGCCATGCGGCAGCGGGACTGGAATCGGACTGGGGCGGGCGTTCTCCCGTGCCGCCCCGCCGACGCCCGCCTGAACGGTCATGCCCCTGGGCTGTTCAGCGGTGCTTCCCGTTCCCTGCCGTGCGGCCTCGCGCTGCCGGTCCTGAAGCGCGGTCATGCGTCTGGCGCACTACCCGTCGGCGTCGCCACGAGCGGCGTCGGCATCTCCGCAGGTCGACGTCCGTCCGGCACTGGTCACGAGCCGGTCCGCCGCCGGTACGTCCGCCTTTCCTGCCCTGTTTGCGTGAGTACCCAATCGTGGACGGTATTTTTCTCCAGCAAATGATCAACGGGCTGACCCTCGGGTCGGTCTATGGCCTGATCGCCATTGGCTACACCATGGTTTACGGCATCATCGGCATGATCAACTTCGCCCATGGCGAGGTGTACATGATCTCCGCCTACCTTTCGGCCATCGGCCTGGCGCTGCTGGCCTTCTTCGGCCTGGAATCCTTCCCGCTGCTGATTCTCGGCACCCTGATCTTCACCATCGTGGTCACCGGCATCTATGGCTGGACCATCGAGCGCATCGCCTACAAGCCGCTGCGCAACTCCACGCGCCTGGCGCCGCTGATCTCCGCCATCGGCATGTCGCTGATCCTGCAGAACTACGTGCAACTGGCCCAGGGCCCGCGCCAGCAAGGCGTGCCGACCCTGCTCGACGGCGCCTTCAAGCTGCACATCGGTAGCGGCTTCGTGCAGCTCACCTACGCCAAACTGTTCATCCTGATCGCCTCCTTCGTCGGCATGGCCGTGCTCACCTATGTGATCCAGCACACCAAGCTCGGCCGCATGTGCCGCGCCACCCAGCAGGACCGCAAGATGGCTTCGATCCTCGGCATCAACACCGACCGGGTGATCTCCTACGTGTTCGTCATCGGCGCCGCCATGGCCGCACTGGCCGGCGTGCTGATCACCATGAACTACGGCACCTTCGACTTCTATGCCGGCTTCATCATCGGCATCAAGGCCTTCACCGCCGCGGTGCTCGGCGGCATCGGCTCGCTCCCCGGGGCGATGCTCGGCGGCCTCATCCTCGGCGTCGCCGAGGCGCAGTTCTCCGGCATGGTGAACACCGACTTCAAGGACGTGTTCTCCTTCTCGCTGCTGGTGATGATCCTGATTTTCCGACCGCAAGGACTCCTGGGCCGGCCCCAGGTGGCAAAGGTGTGAGCATGACTTCCGCAAGCGCTTCCGCCCCGCGCCTCAACCTGAAGAAGAGCCTGCTGGACACCGTTCTCGCCGGCCTGATCGCTCTCATCGTCTTCGGCCCCATCGTCGGTGTGGTGCTCGATGGCTACAGCTTCAACCTGCAACCCGTGCGCCTGGCCTGGATGATCGGCGCGGTGATGCTCGGCCGCCTGCTGCTGAGTCTGTTCCTGCAGACCACCAGCGGCCTGCGCGTGCTCGATCGCTTCGACAGCTCCGACTCCGGCATCAGCGTGCTGCCGCCGGGCTACAAGTCCCAGTTGCGCTGGATCATCCCGCTGGTGATCGCCATTGCCGTGGTCTTCCCGTTCTTCGCCAACAAGTACCTGCTGACCGTGGTCATCCTCGGCCTGATCTACGTGCTGCTGGGCCTGGGCCTGAACATCGTGGTCGGCCTGGCCGGCCTGCTCGACCTCGGCTACGTGGCCTTCTACGCCATCGGCGCCTACGGCCTGGCCCTGGGGTACCACTACCTCGGCCTGGGCTTCTGGACGGTGCTGCCGCTGGCGGCGCTCAGCGCGGCGATGGCCGGTGCCTTGCTCGGCTTCCCGGTGTTGCGGATGCATGGCGACTACCTGGCGATCGTCACCCTCGGCTTCGGTGAGATCATCCGCCTGATCCTCAACAACTGGCTGTCCTTCACCGGTGGCCCGAACGGCATGCCGGTGCCGTCGCCGACCTTCTTCGGCCTGGAGTTCGGCAAGCGCGCCAAGGAGGGCGGCACGCCCATCCATGAGTTCCTCGGTGTCGAGTACAACCAGAACTTCAAGTTCCTGTTCATCTACATCGTGCTGTTCCTGGTGGTGCTGCTGGTGCTCTACATCAAGCACCGCCTGACCCGCATGCCGGTCGGGCGCGCCTGGGAAGCGCTGCGCGAGGACGAGGTGGCGTGCCGCGCCATGGGCCTGAACCACGTGCTGGTGAAGCTCTCGGCGTTCATGCTCGGCGCCTCCACCGCCGGCCTGGCCGGGGTGTTCTTCGCTAGCTACCAGGGCTTCGTCAACCCGTCGTCGTTCACCTTCTTCGAGTCGGCGCTGATCCTCGCCATCGTGGTGCTCGGCGGCATGGGCTCGACGGTCGGCGTGGTGATCGCCGCGTTCGTTCTCACCGTGACCCCGGAGTTGCTGCGCAGCTTCGCCGACTACCGGGTGCTGATGTTCGGCATCCTCATGGTGCTGATGATGATCTGGCGGCCGCGCGGACTGATCCGCATCAGCCGCAGTGGTTTCGCCGTACGCAAGGGGGTGGCGCCATGAGCGACAAGATTCTCAGCGTCGAGCACCTGATGATGCACTTCGGCGGCATCAAGGCGCTCAACGACGTCAACCTGGATGTCGAGCGCCACTCGATCACCGCGCTGATCGGCCCCAACGGCGCCGGCAAGACCACGGTGTTCAACTGCCTGACCGGCTTCTACAAGGCCACCGGCGGGCAGATCCTGCTCAATACCCAGGGCTCGCCCACCGACGTCATCAAGGTGCTCGGCCAGCCGTTCGAGGCTGGCGACTTCGTCAACCCGGCGCAGTTCGGCAGCCGCCTGTACTACAAAATGTTCGGCGGCACCCACCTGGTGAACCGCGCCGGCCTGGCGCGGACCTTCCAGAACATCCGCCTGTTCCGCGACATGTCGGTGGTGGAGAACCTGCTGGTGGCCCAGCACATGTGGGTCAACCGCAACCTCGTCGCCGGCATCCTCAATACCCCCGGCTACCGCCGCGCCGAAAACGAGGCGCTGGACCACGCCTTCTACTGGCTGGAAGTGGTCGATCTGGTGGATTGCGCCAACCGCCTGGCCGGCGAGATGTCCTACGGCCAGCAGCGCCGCCTGGAAATCGCCCGGGCCATGTGCACGCGGCCGGAAATCATCTGCCTGGACGAACCGGCGGCGGGCCTCAACCCGGCCGAGACCCAGGCGCTGTCGCGGATCATCCGCTTCCTGCGCGACCACCATGGCATCACCGTGCTGCTCATCGAGCACGACATGGGCATGGTCATGAACATCTCCGACCACATCATCGTGCTCGACCACGGTGACGTGATCGCCCGTGGCCTGCCGGCGGAGATTCGCCATAACGAGAAAGTGATCGCCGCCTACCTCGGCGCAGACGAAGAGGAGCTCGCATGACGGCGCCAATGCTGGAATTCCGTGAAGTGGATGTTTTCTACGGGCCGATCCAGGCGCTGAAGAAGGTTTCTCTGGTGGTCAACGAAGGCGAGACGGTGGCGCTGATCGGCGCCAACGGCGCCGGCAAGTCGACCCTGTTGATGTCGATCTTCGGGCAGCCGCGCGCGGCGGCCGGGCATATCCTCTACCGCGGCGAGGACATCGCCCGGCGTTCGGCGCATTACGTCGCCTCCAACGGCATCGCGCAGTCGCCGGAAGGCCGGCGGGTGTTCCCCGACATGACGGTGGAAGAGAACCTGCTGATGGGCACCATCCCGGTCGGCATGGCGCACGCGCAGGAAGACATGCAGCACATGTTCGACCTCTTCCCGCGCCTGAAGGAGCGGCGCAATCAGCGCGCCATGACCATGTCCGGCGGCGAGCAGCAGATGCTCGCCATCGCCCGCGCGCTGATGAGCCGGCCGAAGCTGCTGCTGCTCGACGAACCCTCGCTGGGCCTGGCGCCCATCGTGGTCAAGCAGATCTTCCAGATCCTCCGCGAACTGGCGCAAAGCGGCATGACCCTGTTCCTCGTCGAGCAGAACGCCAACCACGCGCTGCGGCTCTCCGACCGTGGCTATGTGATGGTCAACGGCGAGATCCGCCTGAGCGGCAGCGGCGCCGAACTGCTCGGCAACCAGGAAGTGCGTGACGCCTATCTGGGCGGGCATTGACCCAGCCGCTCACGCCCTGGGTGTGAGCGGCCGCTTCCAGCCTTGCGCCTGATGCCATGGCGGGCCCTCTTCCTCGCGGAGCGGGCTCGCCGTGCGCTGAACCCCATTGCCAGAGGTCCCCATGCAGGACGTTCGTTTCCTCACCAATGCCGACGTCGCCGAACGCCTGGCTTATCCACAACTGATCGAGGCCCTGCGCCAGGGCCTGGCGAGTGCCTGCGAGGCGCCGGTGCGCGGCTGCCATGCGCTGCCGGAAAACGCCACGCTGCTGACCATGCCGGTGTGGCGGCCGGGGCAGGACATCGGCGTCAAGCTGGTCACCGTGTTCCCCGGCAACGGCGCCAAGGGCCTGCCGGCGGTGGCCGCGCTGTTCTGCCTGTTCGATGGCGAGAACGGCCGGCCGCTGGCGATGCTGGAGGCGTCCGAGCTGACCGCCCGGCGCACCGCCTGCACTTCGGCGCTGGCCGCCGACCATCTGGCCCGGACCGATGCCGAGCGCCTGCTGGTGGTCGGCAGCGGCACCCTGGCGGCGCACATGGTGCGTGCCCATGGCGTGGTGCGCGGCTACCGCGACATCGCCATCTGGGGGCGCCAGGCGGACAAGGTCGCCGCCCTGGTCGAGCGCCTGCGCGCCGAGGGCTACCCGGTACGCGCCTGTGCCGAGCTGCGCGAAGGCGTGCAGCAGGCAGACACCATCAGTTGCGTGACCACTTCGCGCGAGCCGCTGGTGCTCGGCGAGTGGCTGCGTCCCGGCACTCACCTCGACCTGGTCGGCGCCTTCCTGCCGAGCATGCGCGAAACCGACAGCGAGGCCGTGCGCCGCGCGCGTATCGTCGTCGATACCCGCGAGGGCGCGCTGGAAGAGGCCGGCGACCTGCTGATCCCGATGGCCGAAGGGGTGATCGGCGAGGCGGATATCCACACCCAGCTCAGCGATCTGCTGCAGGGCCGCGGGTGGCGTCAGGACGCAGCGGAAATCACCCTGTTCAAATCGGTCGGCTATGCCCTGGAAGACCTGATCGCGGCGCGCCTGCTGGTGGGGCAGTAAGCGCGCAAAGTTGTCCAGCGAAACAGTGGATCAAGTTGTGGATAAGCCTTGGGCAGAGTGCTGCAGCCGCCAGCGCAGCGCGCTTGCAGAGGCTCGCCGGTTTTTTCGCCAGCGCCGCTAATTCCCTGTATGGACAGACAGTTAGCGCACGCGCGGGGTTTTCCGTGGAAGCGCTGGCTTGTCCCCGGAAACTGTTGGAAGAACTGTGGATAAGCCTGGGAAAGACGCGCCTGAGGCAGACGCCGCGCGGCCTCGGCGCAAGCGGGTGATTTTTGCTCAAGGCGCCTGGCGCGGTTTTTCAGTCAGGCGACGCTGGTGCGCTGCTACGGGCCGTGTCCGGCTTATCCCCGGCGTCTGTTGAGCGGCCTGTGGAAAACATGGGGGAAAGCGCCGGCAGGCCGCTGCCCGCGCCATGCCCAGGCATTCGCTCGATTTTTGTTCAATGACCTCCGAGGCTGCGTAATCCTTGGGCGCTTTATTCGCAGCGGCGCACGGGCGGTTGGCCAGGAGCCGGCAAACAGGCCTTGCACAAGCTGTGGATAAGCCTGTGGGGAAGCTGCGCAGAAGTGCCCGGAAGCCAGCGCTGGAGCGGCCCATGCAACTGTGCGGGTGTTGTCCGGCGCCACTGTTATGCGATCGCCCTGGGGTGGGCTGTTATTCTCGGCTCTGACAGACACCTCGCCAGACAGACGGCCGCCGACCTTGCTCCGTGGCCGCTGGCTTCATTGCATAGGAAATGGCCATGACTTCCACCCTGTTCATCACCGGCGCCACATCCGGCTTCGGCGAAGCCTGCGCACGTCGTTTCGCCCGCGAGGGCTGGTCGCTGGTGATCACCGGCCGCCGCGAGGAGCGCCTGCAGGCGCTGGCCAAGGAGCTGTCGGCGCAGACCGAGGTTCTGCCGCTGGTTCTCGACGTGCGCGACCGCGCCGCCGTGAGCCGCGCCGTGGACGGCCTGCCGGCCAGCTTCCAGCGCCTGCGCGGGCTGATCAACAACGCCGGCCTGGCGCTGGGCGCCGAGCCCGCGCAGAACTGCGACCTCGACGACTGGGACACCATGGTCGATACCAACATCAAGGGCCTGATGTACTGCACCCGCCTGCTGCTGCCACGGCTGATCGCCCATGGGCGTGGCGCGAGCATCCTCAACCTCGGCTCCGTGGCCGGGCAGTGGCCGTACCCGGGCAGCCACGTGTACGGCGCGACCAAGGCCTTCGTCGAACAGTTCTCGCTGAACCTGCGCTGCGACTTGCAAGGCACCGGCGTGCGCGTCAGCAACCTGGAACCGGGACTGTGCGAAAGCGAATTCTCCCTGGTGCGCTTCGGCGGCGACCAGGCGCGCTACGACAAGACCTATGCCGGCGCCGAGGCGCTGCAGCCGGAAGACATCGCCGAGACCATCTACTGGATCATGACCCAGCCGCCGCACATCAACATCAACAGCCTGGAAATCATGCCGGCCAGCCAGGCCTGGGCCGGCTTCTCGGTGCACCGCAAGGGCTGAGCCGGGCATTCCGGCCTGGCCGCGCACAGCGCTTCATTCGCCATGGGCTGAGTTCGCCGAACCCATGCGCTGCGAGAAGCCGATGGGTATCGCTTCGCTCAACGCCATCCTACGTGGGGGGCGTAGGGCGAATGAAGCGGCACGCTTTATCCGCCGGTGACGATCCTCGATCTTTCTTGGACGGGGTGAGGAACCGCGCCAGGGCCCAGAGGGCTTTGCCCACGGACAGGCGAGGCTCCTTGGCGATCGCGCCTTGCGGGGCCCCGGCGCGTCAGGCGGCGCCGAGCAGGCCCTGGCGCTCGATGAAGGCGATGATCTGGTCGAGGCCCTGGCCGGTCTTCTGGTTGCTGAACACGAACGGCCGCTCGCCGCGCATTTTCCGCGCGTCCTGATCCATCACCTCCAGCGAGGCGCCGACCATGGGCGCCAGGTCGATCTTGTTGATCACCAGCAGGTCGGACTTGCAGATGCCCGGACCGCCCTTGCGCGGGATCTTGTCGCCGGCGGAAACGTCGATCACGTACAGGGTCAGGTCGGACAGTTCCGGGCTGAAGGTGGCCGACAGGTTGTCGCCGCCGGACTCCACCAGGATCAGTTCCAGGCCGGGGAAGCGCCGGTTCAACTGGTCGACCGCCTCCAGGTTGATCGAGGCGTCCTCGCGGATCGCCGTGTGCGGGCAGCCGCCGGTTTCCACGCCGATGATCCGATGCGGGTCGAGGGCCTCGTTGCGCACCAGGAACTGGGCGTCTTCCTGGGTGTAGATGTCGTTGGTGACCACGGCGAGGTTGTAGCGATCGCGCAGGGCGCGGCACAGCGCCAGGGTCAGGGCGGTCTTGCCAGAGCCCACCGGGCCGCCGATGCCGACGCGCAGGGGTTGGGAATTCATGCTGGGGTTCTCCTAGGAACGGAACAGACGGCTGTATTGCGATTCGTGGGCCATGCTCGCCAGCGCCAGGCCGAAGGGCGCGCTGCCGGGCGCCGCGTTGGCCAGGGCGGCGGCGCAGGCCCGGTCGAGTTCGGGGAGCAGGCGCGAGGTGAGTTTCTGCGCCGCCAGTTGGCCCAGCGGCAAGGCCTTCATCAGCACCGCCAACTGGTTTTCCAGCCAGCTCCAGAGCCAGGCGCCGAGCGCCTGTTCGAGGTCCAGGTCCCAGGCGCGGGCGGCCAGCGCCCAGGCGGCGGCGAGGTTGGGTTCGGTCTGTCTGCCGAGCCAGGCGCGGGCGGGCTGGTCCAGCTCCGGCAGCGCCTCCAGCAACTGAGCGAGGGAGAAGCCCATCTGCCGGCTTTCCTGGGCCAGCTCGCGGGTTTCGCGGCTGGCGCGATGGCGCTCGGCGGCGTCGTCCAGCGCGGGCCAGTCGCCGCGCGCGGCGGCGCGCAGCAGTTCGGCCAGCAATGGACCCTCGAAGCGCGCCAGGTTCAGCTGCAGTTGATCGCTGAGCCAGGCGAAGGCGCTTTCGGCATCCCGGACAGCGCCCTGTTCCAGCGCTGTTTCCAGGCCCTGGGAATAGCTGTAGCCGCCGATCGGTAGCTGCGGGCTGGCCAGGCGCAGCAGGGGCCAGAGCCCCGCGCTGGGGGCGCCGGAGCGCCCGCCATGGTGAAGGCTCACGTGCGCCCCCCGAACTGGTGCAGCTTCGGCGCGTAGTTGAATTCCGCCTCGCCGTGGTGCGAGTGGTGATGGCCGCCGCCGTAGGCGCCGTGCTCCGGCTGGAAGGGCGCTTCGATGCTTGCCACCGTGGCGCCGAGCTGGTCGAGCATGGCCTTGAGCACATAGTCATCGAGCAGGCGCAGCCAGCCCTCACCGACTTGCAGCGCCACATGGCGGTTGCCCAGGTGGTAGGCGGCGCGGTTCAGTTCGCGCGGGCTGGCGCACGTGACGTGCATGAGCTTTTCCGCCGCCGCGCAGACGCGCACCACGCGGCCGTCGTTGGCCAGCAGGCAGTCGCCATCGGCCAGCGGCGGCTGGCCGCGTTCAAGGAACAGGCCGACATCTTCGCCGTCGCCGCTGAAACAGCGCAGACGGCTTTTGCTGCGTGCCTCGTAGTTCAGGTGAAGTTCGGCGTCCCAGCGCTCGCGGGGGTCGATGCGTTGGTGGATGACCAGCATGGCAGTGTCCGGCAGGGGCAATGGCGGAGCTACAGCAAGGGCCTTGCCAGCCCTGGGCGGCGCCAGCAGCCACGGGGGCTGAACGGGCTGTCCGAACGATCAGGAATGCTCCGCGTGCGCGTTGCTGGTGCGCACGCAAATGGTGCGCACCCTGGTGGTGCGGCAGGTTTGTAGGACGCCTAAGCGTTCGCGGTTATCCGCCCCGCGGGGTCAGCCGCGCTGGCCGATGCCCAGCCAGTGCTTGGCGCCGATCATGATGAAGCGCAACTGCTGGGTCACCTTGGCTTCCGGTGTGAGGTGCGCCGGCAGTGTCTCGGCCGGTGGGTCGATCAGTTCGGGGAGGGTGGCGAACACCGTCTTCACCACCAGGTCGGCCATCACGTCGAGGTCCTCGGCCTGCAGGTGCGGCAGCTTGTTGAGCAGCGCCAGGTCGGCGGCCAGGTCGTCGGTGATGCGCTGGCGCAGGGCGCCGATGGCCTGGCGGATCGGCAACGAGCCGCCGTACTGCTCGCGGGCGAGGAAGAGGAACTGGGTGCGGTTGGCGCTCACCGCGTCGAGGAAGATGCGTACCGAGGCCTCGATCACCCCGCCCAGTTCGAATTCATTGCGGCGCACCACGCGCAAGGTCTGGCGGAAGGTTTCGTCGACGTCGGCGACCAGTGCCAGGGCCAGTTCGTCCATGTCGGCGAAATGCCGGTAGAAGCCGGCCGGCACTATGCCGGCGGCGCGCGTCACTTCGCGCAGGCTGAGGCTGCCGAAGCCGCGGCCACTGTCCATCAGCTCGCGCGCGGCATCCATCAGGGCCTGACGGGTCTGCTGTTTCTGTTCGGCGCGGGGTGAGGACATGGGGGCTTCCGAGGCAAGGGCGCAGGCACTCTAGCAAATGGCCGGGGAAATCCGCGAGCCGCGCTCTTTTTCAGTGAACGAGTGTTGACTGAAAAAGAGCGTCATGCCAGTTTAGTGAACAAGTGTTTACTGTCTTGGTGTCTCCCCATGTCCCTTCTTCCCTTTTCCTGGCTGAGGTCGCTGCGCCCTGTGCTGGGCCCGCTGCGCTACCTGGCGCGGCATGGCTGGCTGCGCGAGGCGGATGTCGATGCCGTGCTCCGCTGGCTGAGCCCGGCCTGGGCGCTGACGCGTGTGTATGCCCGCGTGGAGGGGCGCCAGTGGGTCGCCGACGACATGCTCGAACTGCGCTTGCGGCCCAATGCCAACTGGCGCGGCGGCTTGCCGGGGCAGCATGTGCAACTGTTCATCGAACGTGACGGGGTGCGCCTGGGGCGTAGCTACAGCCTGATCGAGCACGCCGGCGGTTGCCTGACGATCGCAGTGAAACGCCAGCCGGGCGGGCGCGTCTCGCCGCTGCTGCTCGGCCAGTTGTACGTCGGCGACGTGCTGGAGCTTGGCGAGCCGGCCGGCGCGTTGCGCTGGCCGGAGGATTCGCGCGGCGTATTGCTGCTGGCCGCCGGCAGCGGCCTGACGCCGTTGCTCGGCCTGCTGCGCGAAGCCCTGGGCGCGGGCTATCGCGGCCCGGTGACCTTGCTGCACTACGTGCGCGAGCGTGGCCAGCGCGCTTTCGCCGAACACCTGCAGGCGCTGGCCCGGCAGTATCCCAACTTCCAGCCGCGCTGGGCCATCAGCGCTGAAGCGGCGGGCGACGGCGAATTGTCCGGGCGATTCCGTGAGGCGCACCTGGACGGCGTGCCCGTCGCGCATGTGCTGGCGTGTGGTCCGGCGGGATTCGTCGCGCGCGTGCGCGAGGCCCTGGGGCCGCGCGCCGCCAGTCTGCAACTGGAGTCCTTCACGCCCCCCGTGTGGGCCTCCGACGAAGCGCGGCGTGAGGTTCGCCTGGAGTTCGCCCGCTCCGCCAGCAGCCATCGCGGCGACAGCCAGCGCAGCCTGCTGGAACAGGCCGAGGCCGCCGGCCTGCGCCCGGCCCACGGCTGCCGCCAGGGCATCTGCGCCAGTTGCACCTGCACCCTGATCGCCGGCAGCGTGCGCGATCTGCGCAGCGGCGCGCTGTTCAGTGAGCCGCAGCAACCCATTCGCCTGTGTGTCAGCGCCCCGCATGGCGACGTCACGCTCGATCTCTGACTGTTCCGGACCCCGACCCATGCGTGAAGACCGCGACCTCACCCACACCGAACTGGCCGCCTTCGGCGCCGAGCTGGACGCCCTGCGCCTGCGCACCCTGGAAAACCTCGGCGCGGCCGACGCGCGCTATATCCGCCGGGTCCGCGCGGCCGTGCGCGGCTGCTGCTGGATTGGCCGCGGACTGCTGATGTTCGGCTGGTTCCCGCCGACCTGGCTGCTCGGCACCCTGCTCCTGGGGTTGGGCAAGATCCTCGAGAACATGGAACTGGGCCACAACGTCATGCACGGCCAGTACGACTGGATGAACGACCCGGAATTCGCCGGTCGCCAGTACGAGTGGGACATCGCCGGTCCGGCCGACTTCTGGCGGCACACGCACAACCATATCCACCACACCTACACCAATGTGCTGGGCAAGGACGACGACGTCGGCTATGGCCTGGTGCGCCTGTTCCCGGAGCAGAAGTGGAAGCCCTTCTATCGCTGGCAGCCGCTGTGGGTGAGCCTCCAGGCGCTGCTGTTCCAGTACGCCGTGGCCATCCAGCACCTGCGCCTGGACAAGTACTTCAAGGGCCGCCTGGGCAAGGAGGAACTGCGTCCGCTGCTGCGCCAGTTCAACGCCAAGGTCGCCCGGCAGTGGGCCAAGGACTACCTGGCGTTCCCGCTGCTGGGGCTGTTCAGCGGTGCCTTTGGCGCCGTGCTGGTGGGCAACCTGGTGGCCAACCTGCTGCGTAACCTGTGGACCTTCACGGTGATCTTCTGCGGCCACTTCACCGAGAAGGCCGCGGTATTCCCGGCCTCGGTGCTGGAAGGGGAAACCCGTGGTCACTGGTACCTGCGCCAGTTGCGTGGCTCCAGCAACCTGGAGGGCGGCGTGCTGCTGCATATCCTCACCGGCAACCTCAGTCACCAGATCGAACACCACCTGTTCCCCGACCTGCCGGCGCGTCGCTACGCCGAATTGGCAGGCGAAGTCCGCGAGATCGCCGCGCGCTATGGGCAGACCTATAACAGCGGGAGCCTGTCGCGGCAGTTCGCCAGCGTGTTGCGGCGTATCTGGGTCTACCGGCGGCCCAGCGCCGTGGACGCCTGATAGCGCTGCCGGGACGTCCTGCGCCCGCACTGTCCGCTGGCAGAGGCTGGTGATGTGGATGGGCTGTCCCGGCGGCCGTTGCGGGTCCGGGAAAGTATGCAGTTGCCGTCGTGCAAGCGCTCATGGGTTATCTTGCAGAAGACTGATGGGGAAACTTTCTCGTATATGAAACAGTGCTGGTAATACTTAAGAATTTAATCGTCGGATGAACTAACGCTAAGGCCTTACATACAGCCGCCTTTCTATTGGGTCGAAAGAATTCAAGCGTTGCGCGGCCCGATCTTCTTTGCAGATATCGCCTGCTTTCCTGAGTTGTTCGCTGGGGTATTTCAGTGAATTTAACGACTTGCATTATTTGGCGATGGTCTATTCTCAGGTTGTTCCAGACTATTCAGTCAATATCAGGGAACTAATCCTACATATATAGACAGCCTCGATTCGGCAAGGCGGGGACGGCTTTTGTCCGCCTTCCGGCATGAGCGGACCATACTCTTGAGGTGGCCATGAAGAACAATACCTTCAAGTTACTGGCATCGCTTTCTCTTTTAGCCGTCATCACACCATTGGGAGTCAGTGCAGAAAGTCTCGCCGGCGCGGATAAAGACGCAAGCGCCGATACATCGACGCCGCTGGCCAAGCGACCCTCGCTGTTCGGCGGCAAGGGCAGCCCCAAGGAAGCACTGAGCGAACATGGTATCAACCTGGATCTTTCCTATACCCGCTTTGGCCAGGGGCTGTACAAGGGCGATACCCAGCATGACTTCCGTTCCGCCGGCAAGGTGCTGGCCAAGCTGTCGATCGATGGCGCCAAGCTCGGCTTGTGGAACGGTTTTTCGATCAGCGTCATCGGCGAATACAACGACGGTAACAACCAGAATGGCCGGGCCGGGATGATCCTGCCGGTCAATACGGTGATGAAATTCCCGGTGGAGAGCGGGTCCGGCGGTGACATGTCGATGACCATGACGCAGCGCTTTGGCGAGAAGACGTCGCTGACCCTGGGCAAGTTCAACATGGTCGAAGCCGCCTCGCGTACGCCCCTGGTCGGTGGCGGCGGCATCGATACCTTCTGGTACCTCAATCCGGCGGCCCCCATTTCCGGCCTGGTCCCGCCCTATGTCACCGGCGCCTCGCTCGGCGTCAGCACATCGCTGGCGCAACTGTCGCTGATGGTCTTCGATCCGCGCGGCTCTCAGCGCGTATCCGGCCTCGATGGCTGGGGCGATGAGGGGCATACCGAGCGCTTGTCGGCGAATTTCCCGATCAAGCCGGCGGGGCTGGACGGCAACCAGGTGCTGACCCTGGCCTATACCGATAGGCGGGGGCTGGACCTGGGCGACCTGGCTTACCTGTTGTTGCCGCCGAGCTTCCAGGTGCCGGTGAACGACAAGAAGGGCGGCTATCTGGTCACCTACGCTTTCCAGCAATACCTCTTCGAGAACACCGGCGAGTCGGGCGCCCCGGAGGGCTGGGGGGTGTTCGGCCAGATCAGCAAGATGGACGGCAATCCCACGCCCTATGAGTGGTCGGGCTTCCTCGGCATCGGTGGCAACAGTCCGCTGCCCGGACGCAGCCTCGATCGCTGGGGCCTGGTGACGTTCAACACGCGTTTCAGCAATGACCTGTCCGACAGCTTTGCGCTGCTGGGCGCCAACCTCGGCGATGAGCGCGGTTCCGAGGCTTACTACAACCTGGCGCTGACCCCCTGGCTGCGCCTGGCCGCGCACCTGCAGTACCTGCAACCGGCCGATCACGACAAGTCGAGAGTGATGCTGGCGGGCACCAGCCTGCAGATCAAGTTCTAGCGAGTGGGCGATCCGGGCTGTCCGGGTCTGTGGATATCTCACCTTTGGGGGCATTCCCATGTTCAAGAACGCCATGTCGAGAAACACCCTGCGTGGAAACACCCGGTCCAGCCAGCGGACCGGCAAGCTGCTGAGCGCGGCCTTGCTGCTGGCCATTGCCGTGCAGGCGCATGCCGAAGGCGAGGGCGCCCAACCGGGCGCGGCGCAAGCGGCCAGCGCCACGCCGCCGCTGCCGAGCGTGCTGTTCCGTAATGTGCGGATCTTCGACGGCAAGAGCGCGGCGCTATCGGCGCCCAGCGAAGTGCTGGTGCGCGGCAACCACATCGAGCGCATCAGCAGCACGCCGATCAAGCTGGAAGAGGGAGCGACGCCGCAGGTCATCGATGGCGGTGGCCGGACGTTGATGCCGGGGCTGATCGATGCGCACGCCCACCTGAGTTTCATCAACACGCCGATGCTGCTGATGGCCTCGGCCGACCCCGGCTACCTGCAGATTCGCGCGGCGGTCAACGCCAGGGGCATGTTGATGGATGGCTACACCGCCGTGCGCGATGTCAGCGGCCCCGTCTTCGGCATGAAGCGCGCGATCGACGAAGGGCTGCTGCCGGGGCCGCGTATCTGGCCCTCTGGCACCATGATTTCGCAAACCTCCGGGCACAACGATTTCCGTACCCTGGGCGATTTGCCCAGCACGGCCGGCAGCGGTGTCGGCGCGCCGGTGCGCCATGGCTACAGCGTCGTCGCCGATGGCGCCGATGCGGTGCTGACCGCCGCCCGCGAGCAGCTCATGCAGGGCGCCAGCCAGATCAAGCTGGCCGGTGGCGGTGGCGTGTCCTCCAACTTCGATCCGATCGACGTCACCGAATACACCAAGCCGGAGTTCGAGGCCGCGGTCGCCGCCGCCGACAACTGGGGCACCTATGTGGCCGTGCATGCCTACACGCCGAAGGCGATCCGCACTGCGGTAGAGGCCGGCGTGAAGAGCATCGAGCATGGTCAACTGATCGATGAGCCGACCATGAAGCTGCTCGCCGAGCGCGGCGTCTGGCTGAGCCTGCAGCCGTTCCTCGATGACGAGGACGCGATTCCCACCGCGCCGGGATCGGACAACGAGAGGAAATACCGGCAGGTCGCCGATGGCACCGACAATGCCTACAAGCTGGCGAAGAAGTACCACGTCAAGGTCGCCTTCGGTACCGACATCCAGTTCAACCCCAAGGGCCTGGAGCGGCAGAACTACTACCTGCCGAAACTGGTGCGCTGGTTCAGCCCTGCCGAGGCGCTGAAGATGGCCACTGCCGATAACGCCGAACTGCTGAGTCTGTCCGGCCCGCGCAATCCCTATCCGGGCAAGCTGGGCGTGGTGGAGAACGGTGCCCTGGCCGACCTGCTGCTGGTCGATGGCGATCCCCTCAGCGACATCAAGCTGCTGGAGAATCCGGCGAAGAACCTGCTGGTGATCATGAAGGACGGCACGCTCTACAAGAACCTGCTGGCGCAGTGAAGCGGCCGCCTCCGCGTGTCGGGCAGCGGCCCGTCGCGCGGAGCGACCCGCTGGTCATGGCGGGCGGGAAGGCGGGGATGGATAATGCGCGGTGCGTGTGCCTGTGCTATTCCAGGCCGCCGTTCTCCCCACATCCATCGCTTGCCAGGGCCCTTGCCGGCCTGGCCAGGAAGCCGCATGTTCAGCCCCCTCGTCACCTTCCCCGCGCTCTATTTCGCTACCTTGCTGATGCTCGCCGGGTCCGGCCTCTTCAGTACCTACATGGGCCTGCGGCTGACCCAGGAAGGCGCCGGCGATCTCTGGGTCGGCGGCCTGATGGCGGCTTACTACTTCGGCCTGGTCTGCGGCGGCAAGTTCGGCCACAGGCTGATCGCCAGCTTCGGCCATATCCGCTCCTACGTGGCTTGCGCGGGGATCGCCACGGTCGTCGTGCTGCTGCATGCGCTGATCGACAGCCTGGCGATCTGGATGGCCCTGCGCTTCGTCCTCGGGGCGGTGATGATGAATCAGTACATGGTCATCGAGAGCTGGCTCAATGAGCAGGCCGAGAGCCACCAGCGCGGCAAGGTGTTCGCCGGCTACATGGTCGCGGTGGACCTCGGCCTGGTGCTGGGCCAGGGCCTGTTGGCGCTGAGTCCGGCGTTGGACTACAAGCCGTTGCTGCTGGTGGCGATCTGTTTCGCCTCCTGCCTGATCCCGCTGGCGATGACTCGCCGGGTGCACCCGGCCAAGCTGGTGGCGGCGCCGCTGGAAATCGGTTTCTTCTGGAAGCGCGTCCCGCAGTCGCTGGGCACCATCTTCGTCGCCGGCCTGATGGTCGGCGCCTTCTATGGCCTGGCCCCGGTGTATGCCAGCCGCAATGGCCTGGATACCGCGCAGTCGAGCCTGTTCGTCGGCATCTGCATCGTCGCTGGCTTCTGCGCGCAGTGGCCGCTGGGCTGGCTCTCCGACCGGGTCAACCGCAGTTGGCTGATTCGTGGCAATGCCCTGCTGCTGTGCATCGCCGCAGCACCGATGTGGGGGCTGATCCAGTTGCCCTACTGGGCGCTGCTGGGCAACGGTTTCGTCACCGGCATGCTGCTGTTCACCCTTTACCCGCTGGCGGTGGCCCTGGCCAACGACCACGTCGAGCAGCCGCGCCGCGTGGCGCTGTCGGCCATGCTGTTGACTACCTATGGGGTCGGTGCCTGCATCGGGCCGCTGTTCGCCGGCGCGCTGATGCGCCATTACGGTCCGGGGATGTTCTACATGCTGGTGTCGGCCTACGCGGTGATGCTGATCTTCTGGGTCCAGCCCAAGCGCGTCACCGGGATGCATCGGGTCGACGAAGCGCCGCTGCACCATGTGGCGATGCCGGAAACCGTCAGCCCCATGTCCGCGACCCTCGATCCGCGCGTCGAGGAAGTACCGGAAGACCTGGTGGTGGACGCGCCGCCGAGCATCGGTCGTTCCGATGGCTCGCCCGACCAGGCGAACTGAGCCGGCGCGGGGGCTGGTACGCGGTGGACTGACGCGCCAATGAGAAAGCCCGGCATTGGCCGGGCTTTTCTTGCGCCTTGCGGCGTAGCGCTGACGCTTAGGCTTGTTTCAGGTGGGCGTTGAACACGTAGTCACCACCCGATTCGGCAACCCGCATTTCACTGTGCAGACGGTCGACGGTCTGGCTGCTGCCGTTCTCGGCGACCTGGGCCGGCGCGCTCATCTGCTTGTGCAGGCGGTCGATGGTCTGGTCACTGCCGTTCTCGGCGACCTGTGCCGGCGCGCTCATCTGCTGGTGCAGGCGGTCGATGGTCTGGTCACTACCGCTTTCGGCAATACGGACCTGCTCACTCATCTGTTTGTGCAGACGGTCGATGGTTTCGCCGCTGCCATTCTCGGCGACGCGGGTTTGTTCATTCATCTGCTTGTGCAGGCGTTCGATGCTGTTCTGCGAACCATCCTGGGCGACTTGTACCGGGGCTTGGCCGGCGAAGGCCAGGTTGGCGGCGATCAGGGAGAGGGCGAAGCTGAAGGCGATGCTGCGTTTCATGATGTAGCTCCTGGAAGAGTGGGACTGTTCTGCTGGACACGGAGCTATTTTCTGTTCTGGTTTATCGATTTGAAAACGAAGCCTCTGAATAGTCGATATCGATGCCGATGATGTTGAATTATTACTTTTAAAAACAAATAGTTGATTTGAAAAAATGACTTATATCAATGGCCTCGATGGGCTTCATCGACCTCATCGTTGATATCGAGTTAATAGATTGTTTACAAAAAAGTAGGTAATGCTCGCCCGTGGCACCGCCTGCCAAAGGCAAATAAATGACAATAAAAACAATGGCTTAAACGATGGCGAGGGGTTGCCGGCGTACCGAGGCAGCCGGCGGCGCGGCGGCGCGGCGGCGGGCGATCAGTAGATGGGGATGTACAGGTCGACCTCGGAGGCGGGGTCGTCCGGGCCAAGGAAGCGCGCATCGTAGCGCTCGAAGTCGATGCCGTTCTTCGGCTCCAGGCCGCGTTGTGCGAGCAGGCCGGCGTAGATCGCCTGGAAGCTGTCAGCGATCTGCTCGACCGTGCCACGGTGGCGGAAGACCGCATATTTCTGCGCCGGCACGCGGATTTCCAGCATGCCGGGGGGAATCTCGGCGCTGCTGACCTCGGCGCCGGCGACATAGCGGAATGCGCCCTGCTCGGTGCGCGCGCAGATGCCGTAGAGCACCTCGGCATCCACGCGCCGCGCGATCTCCGCGGCGCGCGGCAGGAAGCGTTGCCAGAGCTGGCGCACGCTGTCGTTGGCGGCGCCGCCGATGTATTCCATGCCGACCACGCTGAAGGCGGGCAGCTCGATGATCCGGTGTTTCATGGCGTCAGGCTCCTGGCTGGATGCACGCATGATAGACGCCAGGCGCGCCGCTGACGGCGCGCGCATTGTCGCTGGCGCCGGAGCGCGCTACTGCGCGTCCTTCTCACCGTCTTCCAGGCGCTGCTGATTGCGTGCGTTGGCCTGGTCGATCTGCTCCTTGAGCTGGGCCATCTGCTGCTGCGCCTGTGCCGCTTGCTTGGCTTGTAGTTCGGCGGTCGCCGCGGTTTCACCGAGGCCGCAGCCGGCGAGCGGGACGATGAGGCAGATCGGCAGGATGCTACGGATGCGCATGTGCGGCTCCAGTGGACAGGGATAGGTCAGCACACCCTAGCCGAATGTGTGGCATGCCGCTGGTTGCAGGCCACAGAACCGTTACCCGCTGCTGCAGGAGGGCGTCCGTCGGGACACGGGCTAGAGCGCTGTTCCGCCGGCGGCGTTGCGATCAGCCGTAGCGCTTCATCGCCTCGATGGCCAGGCCGCTGCCGATGCTGCCGAAGCGGTTGCCGTCGACATGGCGGGCGTTGGGCAGCATGGCCGCCACGCTCTGACGCAGTGCCGGCACACCGCTGGAACCCCCGGTGAAGAACACGGTGTCGACCCGCTCCGCGGCGATGTCGGCGCTGTTCAGCAGTTGCGTGACGCTGTTGCGCACGCGCACCAGCAGCGGCTCGATGGCGTCCTCGAAGAGGCCGCGGGTCAGCTCGGCGCGCAGATCCGGCTCGACCCGCGAGAGGTCGATGTCGCGGCGCTCGGTCTCGCTCAGCTCGATCTTGCTGGCCTCCACCTGCATCGCCAGCCAGTGTCCGGCGCGCTGCTCGATGAGGCGGAACAGGCGGTCGATGCCGGTGGCGTCGACGATGTCGTAGCGCATGTTCTTCAGCGCCAACTGCGACTTCTGCGCGTAGACCGCGTTGATCGTGTGCCAGGTGGCCAGGTTGAGGTGGTAGCTGGTCGGCATCAGCGCGTCGCTCTTCATCCGGCTGCCATAGCCGAACAGCGGCATCACGCCCTGCAGGCTGAGCTGCTTGTCGAAGTCGGTGCCGCCGATGTGCACGCCGCCAGTGGCGAGGATGTCGGCGTGGCGGTCGGCCACCTCGCGGCGCTCCGGGGCCAGGCGTACCAGGGAGAAGTCCGAGGTGCCGCCGCCGATATCGACGATCAGCACCAACTCCTCGCGCTGTACCTCGCGCTCGTAGTCGAAGGCCGCGGCGATCGGTTCGTACTGGAAGGAGACGTCCTTGAAACCGAGTTTCTGCGCCACCGCCACCAGGGTGTTCTGCGCTTCCTGGTCGGCTTTCTCGTCGTCATCGACGAAGTACACCGGGCGGCCCAGGACCACCGACTCGAAGTCGCGCCCGGCGGTGGCCTCGGCGCGCTTCTTCAGCTCGCCGATGAACAGCCCGAGCAGGTCCTTGAACGGCAGCGCGCTGCCCAGCACGGTGGTTTCGCTCTTCAGCAGGCTCGATCCGAGCAGGCTCTTCAGCGAGCGCATCAGGCGCCCTTCGTAGCCTTCCAGGTATTCGTGCAGGGCCAGGCGACCATAGACCGGGCGGCGCTCCTCGACGTTGAAGAAGATCACCGAGGGCAGGGTGATCTTGCCGTCTTCCAGTTCGATCAGCGGTTCCGCCCCGGGACGCCACCAGCCGACGGTGGAGTTGGAGGTGCCGAAGTCGATGCCCAGGGCGCGGGCCGGGGAGGAATGCAGCATGGCGGAGAACATCCGGTGAAAAAACGGCCGCGCAGTTTACGCGAGAGCGAAACGGGGTGCTCGACTATCGCCTTATGCGCCGCTGGACGGTGAGCGCGATAGAGTGCTTGGGGAGGGCTTGTAGTTTTGCTACATTTGCTGTCTTGTAGTTTTGCTACATGAGCCCGCCCCCGTCGAATCGTCTTTCCCATTCCAGATCGCAGTTGGATTCCCGCCATGCACAGAGCCTCCCACCACGAGCTACGCCAGGATTTCCGGGCGTTGCTGAATTCTTCTTCCTGCTATCACAGCGCTTCGGTGTTCGATCCGATGTCCGCGCGCATCGCCGGCGACTTGGGTTTCGAAGTCGGAATTCTGGGTGGTTCTGTAGCTTCGCTACAAGTTCTCGCGGCGCCGGACTTCGCCCTCATCACCCTCAGTGAATTCGTCGAGCAGGCCACCCGCATTGGCCGCGTCGCCCGCTTGCCGGTGATCGCCGACGCCGATCACGGTTATGGCAACGCGCTCAACGTGATGCGAACCGTGGTCGAGCTGGAACGCGCCGGGGTTGCCGCGCTGACCATCGAGGACACCCTGCTGCCGGCGCAGTTCGGCCGCAAGTCCACCGACCTGATCAGCGTCGAGGAGGGTGTCGGCAAGATTCGCGCGGCGCTGGAGGCGCGGGTGGATGAGGATCTGTCGATCATCGCCCGGACCAATGCCGAAGTGATCGACGTGGACGACGTGATCCGCCGCACCCTCGCTTACCAGGCCGCCGGCGCCGATGGCATCTGCATGGTCGGCATCCGCGATTTCGAGCACCTGGAAACCATCGCCCGGCACCTGAGCGTGCCGCTGATGCTGGTCTCCTACGGCAATCCGAAGCTGCGTGACGACCAGCGCCTGGCGCGCCTCGGCGTGCGCATCGTGGTCGATGGACATGCCGCCTACTTCGCCGCGATCAAGGCCACCTACGACTGCCTGCGCGAACAACGCGGCGTGGACGCTTCCGACTTGACCGCCTCGGAGTTGGCGAAGAAGTACACCCTGCCCGAGGAGTACCAGATCTTCGCCAGGGAATACATGGAAGTGAAAGAGTAACAGGCCTCGCGCCGCGGCCATTCAGCCCAGGCGGGGATCGGCCAGGGCGGCGCGTTCGTCGCCGAGCGGACGCGTAAGGCCCTTGGGGCGGGGCCAGGCGTCGGCCGGGCGCTGCTGCGGGCGTCGTTCATCGAGCAGCGGGTCGCGCGGTTCTGCGAGACCCTCGCACGCGTGCCTGCCTTGGCGCGTGACGCAGCGTGGCGATTTCGCCTGGCGTGGCTGGCGTTGTGTCCCTTGGGCGGGGGGGTCGGTCACCTCGGCGCCGTTCAGTTCGCCGAGCGCGGCGAGAAAGCGCTTGTCTCCGGTGAGGCTGTAGAGCAGCAGAAAGCGCTGGGGGGCGACGCGCGGCTGCTCCGCGCGGGCGGGTTGGCAGGTCGCTAGCAGCGCGCAGACGGCGAGCAGGGAGGGGATGACGCGGCGCATGAGTGGCTCCTGAAGAGTAGCGCGCCATTCTTTGCGGCCGCGTGAGACGCGGAAATGAGACTCTTCTGAATCTGTGGCGGGCCGACCCGGGCGGGTCGGCCGCGAGCCGTCAGTGGTTCTGCAGCTTGCCGAGCATGGACTCGATCTGTGCATTGAACGGGTAGAGCAGCAGCTTGCCGTTGCTCTGGCTGATCTGCAGGTAGTGCCAACGGTTCGCCAGATCGCTGGAGAGCGCGGCATCTGCCTTGGCCAGGGCGGCGATCTGCTGCTGGATGCTGGCGTCCAGCGCCTTGATCTTCTGCTCTTCAGCATCGGCGCGGCTGTTGTCGACCTTGCGCAGATTGGCCAGGCGGGCGGTGAGCAGCGCCCGCGTGCGCAGATTGTCGGCCAGCTCGGGAGCGGCCGTCTGCGGATGCGCTTGCAGATAGGCGTCGAAGGTTTCGCTGAGCTTCAGGCTCTGGGCCATTTCGCTTTGCTGGTTGATCTTGTGGGCGCTGAGGTCGGCGAGCAGTTTCTTGCTGCCCTGCTGGTAGTCGCTCCACAGCGCGCGCAAGGCGTCGGCGTCCTGTCGGCCCTGGAGGGAAGCCTCGAAACGCTTGCCGGCGCTACCCATGCGCTCGAGGAAGCGATCGTCGCCGGTGGCGCTGTAGAGCAGTTGGTAGCGGTTGATATCGAGCATGCTCGATTCGCTGGTGACAGGGCTAGTGGCAGGGCTGGCGGCGGCCAGCGCCTGGCCGCCCAGCAGCGCGCACAGGCAGAACGGCAGCCAGTGGCGGAGACGGGTAGAGCGGATTCGCATCGGGGAACATCCATCACGGGAAAGCGCGCTATTGTTCTCGTTGCGCGGCGCTCAGGGAAGGGGCTTTTCAGCGCACTGGCCAGTGTTTCACAAAGATTCCTCGCTCACCGAGCCCTTGCAATCGCCCGCGCTGGCGAGCATATGAGCAGTCTGAAGAGAAAATGATCGGGAGGTTGCCATGGCCAGCGGCTGGGCGAACGACGGTGCCGTACAGGAGCAGATCGACAGCACGATCGAGGACGCCATCGCGCGCGCCCGCAGTCAGCTGCCCAGCGGCGAGAGCCTGAGTCATTGCGAAGAGTGCGACGCGCCCATCCCCGAGGCCCGGCGCAAGGCGGTGCCCGGCGTGCGCCTGTGCGTCAACTGCCAGGCCGCGCACGACAAGGAACAGGCCGCCTACGCCGGCTATAACCGCCGGGGCAGCAAGGACAGTCAGTTGCGCTGATCACTCGGGCTGGCGTTTGCCCGCCTGTTCATAAACCTGGCCGCGCTCTCGCTTGCCGACGGCGACCACCACCACGGTCACGCGCCCTTCCTCGACGCGATAGACCAGGCGGTAACCGGCAGCCTTCAGTTTGATCTTGTAGCAGTCGGGCATGCCGTGCAGGGCGTCCGCTGCGACGCAGGGTGTTTCCAGGCGCTCTTTGAGTTTCTTTTTGAACTGCTCGCGAACGGTGTCGCCGAGCTTGCGCCACTCCTTCAGCGCTGAAGGCAGGAACTCCAGTTCATAGGTCATCGAGGCTGACTTTCACTCCCCGCTCATGGGCGCGCTCGCGAACGATTTCGGCGAGCGCCTGGTCGTCGAGGTGCTCCAGCAGCGCCTCGAAGGTTTCCGCCGGGACCATATAGGCCATGACCTTGTTGTGATTGAGCACGGCCACCGGCGCGCCCTTGGCGTCGGAGATCACGGCGGAGGGATTCTTTTTCAGTTCAGAGACGCTGACAGCGACATTGGCAAGAACGCTTTGCATGGTATTTGGCTCCTTATATTGAGCCAAATTCTGGTCTCTTTTTGTGTGTTGCGCAAATGCCTTCCTGCGCTGGCCGCAACGCCAGCCAGCGCTTGGCCCCGTGGCTTCAGAACAGGAAATAGCGCTGCGCCATCGGCAGCACCTCGGCCGGTTCGCACCAGAGCAATTGGCCGTCGGCGCGCACCTGGTAGTTCTGCGGGTCGACCTCGATATGCGGTAGGTAGGCGTTGTGGATCAGGTCGCCCTTCTGCACGCCGCGGCAGCCTTTCACCACGCCGATGCTCTTCTGCAGGCCGAGCTGCTGCGGCAGGCCGAGGTCGAAGGCCGCCTGGCTGATGAAGGTCAGGCTGGTGGCGTGGCGGCTGCCGGCGTAGCTGGCGAACATCGGCCGGTAGTGCACCGGCTGCGGTGTCGGGATCGACGCGTTGGCGTCGCCCATCAGGCTGGCGGCGATGGCGCCGCCCTTGAGGATCAGGCTCGGCTTGACGCCGAAGAAGGCCGGACGCCAGAGCACCAGGTCGGCGAGCTTGCCGACCTCGATGGAGCCGACTTCGTGACTGACGCCGTGGGTGATCGCCGGGTTGATGGTGTATTTGGCGATGTAGCGTTTGGCGCGGAAGTTGTCGTTGCGCGCGCCGTCGCCGTCCAGGGCGCCGCGTTGGCGCTTCATCTTGTCGGCGGTCTGCCAGGTGCGCGTGATCACTTCGCCGACGCGCCCCATGGCCTGGCTGTCGGAACTGATCATGCTGAAGGCGCCGAGGTCGTGGAGGATGTCTTCGGCGGCGATGGTCTCGCGGCGGATGCGCGATTCGGCGAAGGCCACGTCCTCGGCGATGCTCGGGTCGAGGTGGTGGCAGACCATGAGCATGTCCAGGTGTTCGTCGATGGTGTTGCGGGTGAACGGCCGGGTCGGGTTGGTCGAACTGGGCAGCACGTTGGCGAAGCCGCAGGCCTTGATGATGTCCGGCGCGTGGCCGCCACCGGCGCCTTCGGTGTGGTAGGTGTGGATGGTGCGGCCCTTGAAGGCGGCCAGGGTGGTTTCGACGAAGCCCGACTCGTTGAGGGTGTCGGTGTGGATCGCCACCTGCACGTCGAGGCGGTCGGCCACGCTCAGGCAGTTGTCGATCGCCGCCGGGGTGGTGCCCCAGTCCTCGTGCAGCTTCAGGCCGATGGCGCCGGCGCGCACCTGTTCCTCCAGCGGCAGCGGCAGGCTGGCGTTGCCCTTGCCGGTGAAGCCGAGGTTCATCGGGAAGGCGTCGGCAGCCTGGAGCATGCGCGCCAGGTGCCAGGGCCCGGAGGTGCAGGTGGTGGCGTTGGTGCCGGTGGCCGGGCCGCTGCCGCCGCCGATCATGGTGGTCACCCCGCTCATCAGCGCTTCTTCGATCTGCTGCGGGCAGATGAAGTGGATGTGCGTGTCGATGCCGCCGGCGGTGAGGATCATGCCTTCGCCGGCGATCACTTCGGTGCTGGCGCCGAGGGCGATGCTCACGCCCGGCTGGATATCCGGGTTGCCGGCCTTGCCGATGGCGGCGATGCGTCCGTGCTTGAGGCCGACGTCGGCCTTGACGATGCCCCAGTGATCGAGGATCAGCGCGTTGGTGATCACCGTATCGACCACCTCGGCGGCGCTCAACTGGCCCTGGCCCATGCCATCGCGGATGACCTTGCCGCCGCCGAATTTCACCTCTTCGCCGTAGACGGTGAAGTCTTTCTCCACCTCGATCCACAGCTCGGTGTCGGCCAGGCGTACACGGTCGCCGACGGTGGGGCCGAACATGTCGGCGTAGGCTTGGCGGGAAATTTTCATCGGTACCGATCCTGTCCGTTGGATGGGCTGGCGGCTAAGCGGCGCAACCCACCGAGTTGGTAGAGATGGGTGGCGCCGCGCTCGCGGAGCGCCGCCCGACCCATCCCACGAAACTGTTTAAAGGTCGCCCATGACGCGCCCGGCGAAGCCGAACACCCGGCGCGCGCCGGCCAGCTCCACCAGCTCGACCTCGCGGCTCTGCCCCGGCTCGAAGCGCACCGCGGTGCCGGCCGCGATGTTCAGGCGCATGCCGCGCGCGGCGGGGCGGTCGAATTGCAGGGCGTCGTTGGTCTCGAAGAAGTGGTAGTGCGAGCCGACCTGGATCGGCCGGTCGCCGCTGTTGGCCACCGTCAGGACCAGGGTGCGGCGGCCGCCGTTGAGTTCGATCTCGCCGGGCTGGATGTCGTATTCGCCAGGGATCATGGTGCGCTCCTTGGGTCGAGGATCAGTTGCATGAAGGTCAGGTCGAGCCAGCGGCCGAATTTCTGCCCGACCTGCGGCATCTGTCCGTTGTGGGTGAAGCCGAGGCGCTGGTGCAGGGCGATGGAGGCGGCGTTGCCGCTCTCGATGGCCGCGACCATGACGTGCAGGCCCTGGCCGCGCGCGCGTTCGATCAGCGCGCGCATCAGTTGCGGACCGATGCCCTGGCCGCGCTGGTCGGCGCGTATGTAGACCGAGTGCTCGACGGTTTCGCGGAAGCCGTCGAAGGCGCGCCAGGGGCCGTAGCTGGCGTAGCCGAGCACCTCGTCGCCGGCGACCGCCACCAGCACCGGGAAGCCTTGCTGTTGGCGCGCGGCGAACCAGGCGCGGCGGTTGTCGAGGTCGACCTCGACGTCGTTCCAGATCGCCGTGGTGTTGCGCACGGCGTCGTTGTAGATGTCGCGAATGCCGCCGAGGTCGGCTTCACTGGCGTCGCGGATGATCATTGGCGGTACCTCTGCGGTTGAGCCCTCGGGGGCCGGGTAGCCGTGACTGTAAGGCAGGCGGGGGCGCCGAGGGTCGGAATGCGTGGCGCAAGGGCGGTAGGCATCGGCTGATTCTCAGACGATGGGCTGATGCACGGTGACCAGTTTGGTGCCGTCCGGGAAGGTCGCTTCCACCTGGATCTCCGGGATCATTTCCGGCACGCCTTCCATCACCTGTTCGCGGCTCAGCAGGGTGGTGCCGTAGTGCATCAGCTCGGCCACCGTCTGGCCGTCGCGGGCGCCTTCGAGCAGCGCGGCGGAGATCAGCGCCACCGCTTCCGGGTAGTTCAGCTTCAGGCCACGGGCGAGGCGGCGCTCGGCGACCAGGCCGGCGGTGAAGATCAGCAGCTTGTCCTTCTCGCGGGGGGTGAGGTCCATGTCAGGTACTCCAGATTCTCGGGGGAACGGCCTCGCGGCCGAGCAGCGCGGGACGTAGCCGGCGCCAGAGTTCGATGAGCCAGGCGCGGGCGTGCAGCGCCTCGTGGGCGAGGCAGCGGGCGACTACCAGGCCGGGCAGTTGGGTGAGGTTGCCGCGCCCCTGGCAGGGGAGCGCGCGGCAGGTGTCGAGCAACGCCGCGTCGATCTGCCCGCTGGCGATCAGCGTGGCCATCACCGGGTGGCCGGCCAGGCCGATGGGCGAGTCGAGCAGGCGGTCGCCGCCGTCGATGCGCAGGCGCTCGTGCCACAGGCGGCGGCCGTCGCGGCGGATGTCCAGGGCGGCGCTGAAATGACCCTGGTCGAAGCGCTCGCCGCTGGCCGGACGGCCGAGGGCGAGCAGGTCCCAGTAGAACAGCCGGGCGTCGCCGTCGAGATCGATGCGCGTGGCGAGTTCGGCCTGGGCGCCGGAGAACAGGATGGTTTCCTGGGGCAGCCACTCGAGGGTGGCGCCGCGGGCCACACGCAGGTTCAGCGTCTGCTGCGCGCTACAGGCGGCGCGGTACCACTTGGCCGCGCCGGGGCTGGTGAGTTGCGCCCAGCTGTTCGCCCCGGCGTGGATGTCTAGGGCCAGGGTGTCGCCGCCGGCGATGCCGCCGGGCGGATGCACGACGATGTGCTGGCACACCTGCGGGCCTTCCGCGTACAGGTGCTTCTGTACCCGCAGCGGGCCGAGGTGGCGTCGCTTGACCGGCCGCGTGCCCTCGCCGACGCGGGCATAGGCGAGCTCCAGCTCGGCGTGCCAGGCGGGGTGGAAGGGGGGGACGGGCGCATTCATCGGGCAAGGTTCCTGTGGCTTGCCCTGGAGAGAGCAATTGGCGTGCCTTCTGCGCCAGGATAGTGCGTGGCCCCGCGACGCCTGGGCCGGCGGGCCGGTTGGGCTTGTCCGAGTGGTCAGGTATGGGCGCGATTGCGGTGCGCCTGGATAGCTTGCGCACCATTGCGGGGCGTGGGGCGAATGAGCGTTCGCGGTTATCCACCCTGCGGCTTCAGATCGCCACCAGGCCGCGCACGCCGTCGCTTTCCATGTCCGCGCCACGGCCCTGCTGGACGATTTCGCCACGGGCCATCACCAGGTACTGGTCGGCCAGCTCGGCGGCGAAGTCATAGAACTGCTCGACCAGCAGGATGGCCATGTCGCCGCGTTCGGCGAGCGTGCGGATCACCGCGCCGATCTCCTTGATCACCGACGGCTGGATGCCTTCGGTAGGCTCGTCGAGGATCAGCAGGCGTGGCCGGCTGGCCAGCGCGCGGCCGATCGCCAACTGTTGCTGCTGGCCACCGGAAAGGTCGCCGCCCCGGCGCTGTTTCATCTCCTTGAGCACCGGGAAGAGTGAGTAGATGAACGCCGGAACTTCCTTCGCTTCCCGCGCGCCGAAACGCGAGAGGCCCATCAGCAGGTTCTCCTCCACGCTCAGCCGCGGGAAGATCTCGCGGCCCTGGGGCACGTAGGCGATCCCCGCGCGCACCCGCTGGTGCGGCTTGGCCGCGGTGATCGCCTGGCCTTCCCAGGTGACGCTGCCGTCCTTGGCCGGGATCAGCCCCATCAGGCATTTCAACAGGGTGGTCTTGCCCACGCCGTTGCGCCCGAGCAGGCAGGTGACCTCGCCGATCTTCGCCTCGAACGACAGGCCTCGGAGAATGTGGCTGCCGCCGTAGTACTGGTGGAGTTTGTCGACTTGCAGCATGGGACCTTTCCTTGATGGTTACGGACTCCCGCAGGAGGGGGGAGCGCAGCGATACCCATGCGGCACAAGGCTGTTGGGTATCGCTGCGCTCCACGCCAACCTACGCAAGGCACGTGATTCAGCGCCCGAGATAGACCTCGATCACCTGTTCGTTGGCCTGCACCTCCTCCAGCGAACCCTCGGCCAGCACATGGCCCTGGTGCAGCACGCTGACCCGGTCGGCGATGCTGCCGACGAAGCCCATGTCGTGCTCCACCACCATCAGCGAGTGCGTGCCGGCGAGGGATTTGAATAGCTCGGCGGTGAATTCGGTCTCGGCGTCGGTCATGCCCGCCACCGGCTCGTCGAGCAGCAGCAACTGCGGCTCCTGGACCAGCAGCATGCCGATTTCGAGGAATTGCTTCTGGCCGTGGGAGAGCAGCCCGGCCGGGCGATGGCGTGACTCGCGCAGGCGGATGGTGGCGAGTACCGCTTCGATGCGCTCTTTCTGTTCGCCGGACAGCTTCGCGCGCAGGCTGGCCCACACCGATTTATCGGCTTTCTGCGCCAGTTCGAGGTTCTCGAACACGCTCAGCGCCTCGAACACCGTGGGTTTCTGGAACTTGCGGCCGATGCCGGCCTGGGCGATCTCGACCTCGGACATCTGCGTCAGGTCGAGGGTCTCGCCGAACCAGGCGCGGCCAGTGTCCGGGCGGGTCTTGCCGGTGATCACGTCCATCAGCGTGGTCTTGCCGGCGCCGTTGGGGCCGATGATGCAGCGCAGTTCGCCGACGCCGATGTACAGCGTGAGGTCGCGCAGGGCCTTGAAGCCGTCGAAGCTGACGTTGATGTCCTCCAGGGTGAGGAGGGTGCCGTGGCGCACGTCCAGCGCCGCGCTGGCCTTGTTGCCGATACCGATGGCGTCGCGGTTGCTGGCGCTGGGATCGAAGGCCGGCTCCAGCATCAGGTGGGGGACGGCTCTCATTCTGCTTTCTCCCGTTTGATCGCGCCGAGGATGCCGCGCGGCAGGTACAGGGTGACGACGATGAACAGCGCGCCGAGGAAGAACAGCCAGTACTCCGGGAAGGCCACGGTGAACCAGCTCTTCGCAGCGTTCACCACGCCGGCGCCGAGCAGCGGTCCGAGCAGTGTGCCGCGTCCGCCGAGGGCGACCCAGACGGCCGCCTCGATGGAGTTGGTCGGTGACATTTCGCTGGGGTTGATGATGCCCACCAGCGGCACGAAGAGCGCGCCGGCCAGGCCGCAGATCACCGCCGACAGGGTCCAGACGAAGAGCTTGTAGCCGCGTGGGTCGTAGCCGCAGAACATCAGGCGGTTCTCGGCGTCGCGCAGGGCGGTGAGGACGCGGCCGAACTTGCTCCGCGCCAGCGCCCAGCCCAGCGCCAGGCTGGCCGCGAGGAGCACGACGATGGCGATGAACAGCGCCACCCGGGTGCCCGGCGCGGTGATCGGGAAGCCGAGGATGCTGCGGAAGTTGGTGAAGCCGTTGTTGCCGCCGAAGCCGGTCTCGTTGCGGAAGAACAACAACATGCCGGCGAAGGTCAGCGCCTGGGTCATGATCGAGAAGTACACGCCCTTGATCCGCGAGCGGAAGGCGAAGAAGCCGAACGCCAGGGCCAGCAGGCCCGGCGCCAGCACCACCAGGCACAGCGCCCAGAGGAAGTGCTGGGTGCCGTACCAGTACCAGGGCAGTTCGCTCCAGGAGAGGAAGGTCATGAACGCCGGCAGGCTGTCGCCGGAGGCTTCGCGCATCAGGTACATGCCCATGGCATAGCCGCCGAGGGCGAAGAACAGGCCGTGGCCGAGGGACAGCAGCCCGGCGTAGCCCCAGACCAGGTCCAGGGCCAGCGCGACGATGGCGTAGCAGAGGATCTTGCCGCCGAGGGTCAGGCTGTAGGCCGACAGGTGCAGGGCGCTGTCTTCCGGCAGCAGGTGCAGCAGCGGCATCAGCAGCAGGGCGACGAAGAGCGCGGCGCTGACGCTAGCGGTGAGCTTCGGCCCGGCCTTCTGCGCGGCGCTGACGGTGAGTGGCTGGTTCAATCGATGACCCTCCCTTTCAGAGCGAAGAGCCCCTGCGGACGTTTCTGGATGAACAGGATGATCAGCGCGAGGATGAGGATCTTGCCGAGCACCGCGCCGATCTGCGGTTCGAGGATCTTGTTCGCCACGCCCAGGCCGAAGGCCGCGCAGACGCTGCCGGCGAGCTGGCCGACGCCGCCCAGCACCACCACCAGGAAGGAGTCGATGATGTAGCTCTGGCCGAGGTCCGGGCCGACGTTGCCGACCTGCGACAGGGCCACCCCGCCGAGCCCGGCGATGCCCGAGCCGAGGCCGAAGGCGAGCATGTCCACACGCCCGGTGGGTACCCCGCAGCAGGCGGCCATGTTGCGGTTCTGGGTGACCGCGCGGACGTTCAGGCCGAGGCGGGTCTTGTTCAGCAGCAGCCAGGTCAGCGCCAGCACGCACAGGGCGAAGCCGATGATGACGATGCGGTTCCACGGCAGCACCAGGTTCGGCAGCACCTGGATGCCGCCGGACAGCCAGGCCGGGTTGGCCACTTCGACGTTCTGTGCGCCGAACAGCACGCGCACCAGTTGGATCAGCACCAGGCTGATGCCCCAGGTCGCCAGCAGGGTTTCCAGCGGGCGGCCGTAGAGATGGCGGATCACCGTGCGCTCCAGGGCCATGCCGATGACGGCGGTGACGCCGAAGGCCACCGGCAGCGCCGCCAGCGGATACCACTCGAGGGCGCCGGGGGCGAAACGCTGGAACAGCAACTGCACCACATAGGTGGCGTAGGCGCCGAGCATGAGCATCTCGCCGTGGGCCATGTTGATCACCCCGAGCAGGCCGTAGGTGATGGCCAGGCCGAGGGCGGCAAGGAGCAGGATCGAGCCCAGCGACAGGCCGCTGAAGGCCTGGCCGAGCAGGTCGCCGACGAGCAGGCGGCGTTTCACCTGGGCCAGGCTGGTGGCGGCGGCGGTGCGCACGCCGGCGTCGGCTTCCAGGTTCGGATCGAGCTGGTTCTGCAGGCGGGTCAGCGCCTGCGGATCGCCCGACTCACCGAGCAGACGCACGGCGGACAGGCGCACCTGCGGCGAGGGATCGGCCAGTTGCAGGTTGGCCAGGGCCAGTTGCAGGGCGGCCTTCACGTCGTCGTCGGGTTCCGCTTCGAGGCGATAGGCGAGCAGGGTGCGTTGCGCCGGCTTGGCGCTCTTCTGTAGCTGGCGCGCGGCGTCCAGGCGGGTGGCGGTGCTCTCGGCGACCAACTGGTGGCTGGCCAGCGCGCTATTCACCAGGGCGCGCAGGCGGTTGTTCAGGCGCAGCTTGTCCACCTCGCCGAGCGGCGCGGCGTCGCCCTCGGCGGCGCGGTACTGGCCGTCGCTGGCGGGCAGCAGCGGATGGTTCTGCGCGTCGACGGCGAGCTTGCCGGCCTGCAGGGCTTCGAGCAATGGCAGGCGGCCGGCTTCCGGCGCCGCGGCCCATTGTTCGAGGAGTTTGCCGCGCGCGTCGTTGTCGGCATTGACGAAGTCCTGCGCCGGGCCGGCGATGGCGGGCAGGGCCAGGAGCATGGCCAGGGCCAGGACGCAGTGCTGGAGCAGTCGGGGCAGGGCAGTGGGCATGGCGTGTTTCCTGAGCGACGTGCCGTGGCTGGTCGAAGGCCGCTGTCCCTCTCCGCGAAGGGCGAGGGACAGGCAGAGAGGCGCCGGCGAGTGGCGGCTCAGTTGCTCCGCACCGCGTAATCCGGCTTCTTGTCGTTGCCCGGGATGAACGGGCTCCAGGGTTGCGCACGGATCGGCTCGGGGGTTTTCCAGACCACGTTGAACTGACCGTCATCCTGGATTTCGCCGATCATCACCGGCTTGTGCAGGTGGTGGTTGCTCTTGTCCATGGTCAGGGTGAAGCCCGAGGGCGCCTTGAAGGACTGTCCGGCCATGGCCTCGCGGACCTTGTCGACATCGGTGCTGCCGGCTTTCTCGACGGCCTGCGCCCACATGTGGATGCCGACGTAGGTGGCTTCCATCGGGTCGTTGGTCACCGCGGTGCTGTAGTTCGGCAGGTTCTTCGCCTTGGCATAGGCCTTCCAGGCGGCGACGAACTTCTCGTTCTCCGGGTTCTTCACCGACTCGAAGTAGTTCCAGGCGGCGAGGTTGCCCACCAGCGGCTTGGTGTCGATGCCGCGCAGTTCTTCTTCGCCCACGGAGAAGGCCACCACCGGCACCTCGGTGGCTTCCAGGCCCTGGTTGGCCAGTTCCTTGTAGAAGGGCACGTTGGAGTCGCCGTTGACCGTGGAGATCACCGCGGTCTTGCCAGCGGCGGAGAATTTCTTGATGTCGGCGACGATGGTCTGGTAGTCGCTGTGGCCGAACGGCGTGTAGACCTCCTGGATGTCCTTGTCCTGCACGCCCTTGCTGTGCAGGAAGGCGCGCAGGATCTTGTTGGTGGTGCGCGGGTAGACATAATCGGTGCCGAGCAGGAAGAAGCGCTTGGCGCTGCCGCCGTCCTCGCTCATCAGGTATTCCACCGCCGGGATCGCCTGCTGGTTCGGCGCCGCGCCGGTGTAGAAGACGTTCGGCGACAGCTCCTCGCCCTCGTACTGCACCGGGTAGAACAGCAGGCCGTTGAGTTCCTCGAAGACCGGCAGCACGGATTTGCGCGACACGCTGGTCCAGCAGCCGAAGACCACCGCGACCTTGTCCTGGGTCAGCAGTTGGCGGGCCTTCTCGGCGAACAGCGGCCAGTTGGAGGCGGGGTCGACCACCACCGGTTCGAGTTTCTTGCCGTTGACCCCGCCCTTGGCGTTGATCTCGTCGATGGTCATCAGCGCCATGTCCTTCAGCGAGGTCTCGGAGATGGCCATGGTGCCGGAGAGCGAGTGGAGGATGCCGACCTTGATGGTCTCGGCGGCCTGGGAGCTGAACGGGAACAGGCCGCTGAGCAGCAGTGCGCTGACGGCCAGTGTGCTTTTCAACAGGGGACGACGTTTCATCGCGGCAGCCTCCTTGGCTATCCAGGCGCGAGGAGACTGCTGGGCGGTCAGGTGCGCCGCGGCTCGAACAGCCTCCCGAAGTGGGTGGGGACCCAGGGGTCGGGAGTGCTATCGCAGCATCCGTGCCAAGCCGTGCAAGGACTTGTTCTAGAAGGGCTTCGCGGGAATATCCGGCGCCATGCTCAGGCGTTGTCCTGCGCTCCTTTGGTGCGCGCGACGGGCTTTGCCGCCAGGCGCTCCCAAAAGCGGCGCATCAGGGTGTCGGCAGGAAGTAGCCGCGCACCCCGGTCATGATGATCTGCGCGGCCAGGGCACAGACGAACAGGCCCATCAGCCGGCTGACGATCTGCAGGCCCTGGTCGCCCAGCAGCTTCTCGATCTTGTCGGAGAGGTAGAGGGTCACGCCGAGGGTCAGGCAGGCGAGAAAGATCGCCGCCATGGCGAGCAATTTGTCTTCCCAGGGCTGGCCCACGCCCATCACCAGCAGCGCACCGATGGTGCCGGGACCAACGGTGATGGGGATGGTCAGCGGCACGATGGTGACATCCTGCTGCACGTTGTCCGCCTGCACCGACGAGCGCCCCTGGGCCATGCCCAGGGCGGAGATGAACAGCACGCTGCCGGCGCCGATGCGGAAGGCGTCGGCGGTGATGCCGAAGAGGGTGAAGATGTAGCGGCCGAACAGGTACAGCAACATGCTGGCGATCAGCGCCGCCAGGGCCACGCGCCAGGCCATGTGCTTGCGATCGCGCGGGGCGAAGCCGCGGCTGAGACTGATGAAGCAGGAAAGCACGAAGAAGGGGCTGTAGAGCACCAGCATCTTCAGGTACACGCTGAACAGCACATGCATGGGGCAGAACTCGTCCGACTGAGGTGTCTCACGCGCGGGGGCGTGTCTGGGGGTGAAGCATAGCGGGCGCGGCTGCCGGGGTCATTGTTCGATGGCAAGGGTGGCGCGGGCGCGGGCCAGGTCCGCGCCAAGCGCTCAGGACGGCAGCGGGTCGCTCTGTGGGTGCAGGCGTCGTTCGCGCTCGCCGACCCAGTAGGCCACCAGGTCGCGCAGTTGCGAGAGCTCCACCGGCTTGGCCATGTGCCCGTCCATGCCGACCAGGCGCGCGCGTTCCTTGTGCTCGCTGAGGATGTGCGCGGTGAGCGCCACCACCGGCGTGTGCGGGCGCTTTTCGCTGGCTTCCCAGGCGCGCAGCCGCTCGGTGGCGGAGAAGCCATCGAGGACCGGCATCTCGCAGTCCATCAGCACCAGGTCGTACTGCGTGGCTTTCATCGCCGCCAGCGCTTCCTCGCCATTGCTGGCGGTGTCCGGCTGCAGGTTGAGCTTGCCGAGCATGCCGCGGATGACCTTGGTGGAGATGCTGTTGTCCTCGGCGACCAGCACGCGGAAGTCGCTGGGCGGGGCCAGCGGTGTCGGTTCGACGGCCACCGGCGGGTAGTTGCTGACGCCGCTGGGGCCGCGCTGGGCCAGCTCGTCGGCGAGGGTCGCCTTGAGCGTATAGCCGGCCACCGGCTTGGCCAGGATGCGCTTGATGCCGGCGTTGCGGGCGATGATCTTGCCCGGCGCGTTGCTGATGCCGGTCAGCATGATCAGCAGGATGTCGTGGTTGAGGTTGGGGTCTTCCTGAATCTTGGTCGCCAGTTGCATGCCGGTCATGCCGGGCATGTCCTGGTCGAGCAGGACCACATCGAAGTACTCGCGCAGGTGCGCCTTGGTGCGCAGCAGGGCCAGCGCTTCCTTGCCGGAGGCGACCGCGCTGACGTTCATGCCCCAGGCGCTGCACTGCTGCAGCACCACCTTGCGGCAGGTCTGGTTGTCATCCACCACCAGCAGGCGCGCGCCCTGCAGCGGACCTTCGAGGTCGGCGGTGGGGTGTTCGAGCATCTGCTCGTCCAGCGGCAGGCTGAGCCAGAGCGTGTTGCCGGAATGGCTGCCGCTGTCGTTGCCGCTCTCGATGCCGAGCTGGCCGGACATCAGCTGGATCAGTTGGCGCGCGATGATCAGGCCGAGGCGGCTGCTGATGCGGGTCGCCGAGAGGAAGTCGCGGCTGTGCAGCTCGGCGGTCAGCAGGGCCTGGCGCTCGCCCGCGTCCAGCGGGCGGCCGCTGTCCTGCACGGCGATGCGCAGGCGCGGCTGGTTGGGCAGGCCGTCGAGGGCAACGACGAGCAGGATCTCGCCTTCCTCGGTCTGCTTGAACGCGTTGTCCAGCAGGCTCAGCAGCACCTGGCGCAGGCGCGTCGGGTCGCCGCTGATGACCCGTGGCACCTGTGGTTGGATGAAGCTGATCAGCTCGACTTTCTGCTGCTCGGCACGCACACGGAAGATCGCCAGGCAGTCCTCGATCAGCGCGCCGAGGTCGAACTGCACCTCGTCCAGCTCGACCTGGCCGGACTCCAGCTTGGAGATGTCGAGAATCTCGTTGATCAGCGCCAGCAACTCGTTGCCGGCGCTGTGGATGGTCTGCACGTAGTCGCGTTGCTTGGCCGACAGCGGCGTGCCGAGGAGCAGTTCGGTCATGCCCAGCACGCCGTTCATGGGGGTGCGGATTTCATGGCTGATCTTGGCCAGGAAGTCGCCCTTGGCCTTCAGTTCGGCCATGCTCGCGGCGCGTTTGCGGCTGGCGTCGAACTGCTCCTGCTGCAGTTTGCGCTGGCGTTCGGCGAGGGCCACGCTGAGCAGGAAGCCGACGGCGGCGGTCAGGCCGAGCAGACCGGTGCCGAGCCAGTCGCTGCGCGTCGGCATGTAGCCGAGCAGGGCCGGCAGGCAGAGCAACCAGATGCCGACGAACAGACCCATGGCGAGGGTGAACATGCGCGCCGGGCGATAGCCTTGGCGCATGTGGTAGCCGGCCACCAGGAACATGCCAAGGGTGGTCAGGGTGATCAGTCCGTAGAGCAGCTCGCTGATCGGCGTCGCCAGCAGCGTATGCAGCAGGGCGCCGAGGAGCAGCAGCGCCAGGCTGCCGCCGAACAGCAGGCGGCGCAGCGGCAGTGCCGGGCTCAGGCCCCGGAAGAAACTGCAGGTGTAGCCAAGGGCGCAGAACAGCACGAGCAACTGCGCCAACTGTGCGGTCACTGGCTGCCAGGACTGATGCGTGCCGTACCAGGGGCTGAGCAGGCCGAACAGCGCCAGGCAGGCGATCAGCAAGCCGGCATGCATGCCGGCCAGCCAGAGCCCGGCGCGGGTGCGGTGATAGGCGAAACGCACCAGGTTGTAGGCCAGCAGCATGCCGAGGCAGCCGAGCAGCACGCCGAACTGCAGTTGGCGCTGCTGGCCGCCGGGATACTCCGCGCTTTCCAGGTTGATGCTGGGATGCAGGGTCTGGGTGGAACTCAGGCGCAGGTAAAGGTCGAGCGGCTCCTGGCTGCTGCGCAGGGGCAGGATCAGGTCGCTGTTGAGCAGCGGGCGTTGGCCGGGGAAGAGGTTGCCGGCCTGGCGCTGTTCGAGCAGTTGCGAATCCTGCAGCAGGTAGAGTTGCAAGCTGTCCAGGCTGGGCGCGAAGAGGCGCAACTGGCGCGGCGCGTCGGTGGGCGGCAGACGGTAGTGCAGCCAGGTGGCGCCGGGGCCGGCGGGGGCATGCAGGTCGTCGATTTCGAGGTGGCTGAACAACGGCCGCAGGCGCGCCGAAAGGATGTCCTGCAATTGCAACTGGCCTTCGCCATCGTGCAATTGCGACCAGCCGCCGTCATCTTGCGCAAGCGCCTGGCTCGGGCCGGCGACCAAGGCGGTCAGCAGCAGGCAGACGAGGAGTCCTGTGGCAATCCAGAGCCGACGCACGGCGAGGTCCCTTCGGAAGTGAGTGGCCGGATTATAGCCAAGTGCCCGATGGCCGGTAATGTATCCGGACCCGCCAGGTCCCGCGGCCCGACCGCAGGTCATCGGCGGGCGCGGGAGACGCCGCACGGGCGTCTCCGCGACGGCTCCGTCAGCCTTCGCCACGCTCGCGGGCGATGGCGCGGTAGCCGATGTCCTTGCGATAGAAGCAGCCGTTCCAGCGGATTTTCTCCGCCAGGCGATAGGCCTGCTGCTGGGCGTCGGACACGCTCTTGCCGATGGCGGTGGCGCAGAGCACGCGGCCGCCGGCGGTGACGATCTGGCCGTCCTTCAGCGCGGTGCCGGCATGGAAGACCTTGCCGTCCAGCTTTGCCGCTTCGTCCAGGCCGTCGATGACGTCGCCCTTGGCGTAGTCGCCCGGGTAGCCGCCGGCGGCCAGTACCACGCCCACGGTCGGGCGCGGGTCCCAGGTCGCCTCAACCTTGTCCAGGGCCTTGGCCAGCGCGGCCTCGATCAGCAGCACCAGGGAGGACTCCAGGCGCACCATGATCGGCTGGGTTTCCGGGTCGCCGAAGCGGCAGTTGAATTCGATGACCTTGGGCGCGCCGCTCTTGTCGATCATCAGGCCGGCATAGAGGAAGCCGGTGTAGACGTTGCCTTCCTCGGCCATGCCACGCACGGTCGGGTAGATCACTTCGTCCATCACCCGCTGATGCACCTCGGGGGTGACCACCGGCGCCGGCGAGTAGGCGCCCATGCCGCCGGTGTTCGGGCCGGTATCGGCATCGCCGACGCGTTTGTGGTCCTGGCTGGTGGCCATCGGCAGCACGTTCTGGCCATCGACCATGACGATGAAGCTGGCTTCCTCGCCGTCGAGGAACTCCTCGATCACCACGCGCGAACCGGCGTCGCCGAAGGCGTTGCCGGCGAGCATGTCACGCACCGCTTCCTCGGCTTCGGCGAGGGTCATGGCGACGATCACGCCCTTGCCCGCGGCCAGGCCGTCGGCCTTGATCACGATGGGCGCGCCCTTCTCGCGCAGGTAGGCCAGCGCCGGCTCGACTTCGGTGAAGTTCTGGTAGGCGGCAGTGGGGATCTTGTGGCGGGCGAGGAAGTCCTTGGTGAACGCCTTGGAGCCTTCCAGCTGGGCGGCGCCGGCGGTCGGGCCGAAGATGTCCAGGCCACGGCTGCGGAACAGGTCGACCACGCCTTTGACCAGTGGCGCCTCGGGGCCGACGATGGTCAGCTGCACGTTGTTCGCGGCGAAGTCGGCCAGTTGCTCCAAGGCCAGCACGTCGATGGCGACGTTCTCGCACTTGGCTTCGGTGGCGGTGCCGGCGTTGCCCGGGGCGACGAAGACCTTCTCGACGCGCGGGTCCTGGGCGACTTTCCAGGCCAGGGCGTGTTCGCGGCCGCCGCTGCCGATGATGAGTACGTTCATGGGATATCTCCTGAACAGTTCCGGACGGGCCGGATTCCCGGGTATCGCTTCGCTCCACCCAGGCTACGAAATCTAAACGACCAACTCTCGAGGGGCGCGATGAAGCGGGTAGATGCAAGGCGCCCGGGCGTTCACCAAGCGGAGTTGCCTTCTGGCAATGAGCATTGGGGAACGCTCGGGCAACGCAGCAGATGCCTGCTTCAGCGCGTCCGACCCACCTTAGTGGCGGAAGTGGCGCATACCGGTGAAGACCATCGCGATACCGGCTTCGTCGGCTGCCGCGATGACTTCGTTGTCGCGCATCGAGCCGCCCGGCTGGATCACCGCGGTGATACCGGCCTTGGCCGCGTTGTCGATGCCGTCGCGGAACGGGAAGAAGGCGTCCGAAGCCATCACCGCGCCCTTCACTTCCAGGCCGGCGTGCTCGGCCTTGATGGCGGCGATGCGCGCGGAGTTGACGCGGCTCATCTGGCCGGCGCCGACGCCCACGGTCTGACGGTTCTTGGCGTAGACGATGGCGTTGGATTTGACGAACTTGGCCACTTTCCAGGCGAAGATCAGGTCGTGGATTTCCTGCTCGGTCGGCGCCCGCTGGGTGACGATCTTCAGGTCGGCCTCGGTGATCATGCCGATGTCGCGGCTCTGCACCAGCAGACCGCCGTTGACGCGCTTGAAGTCCCAGCCAGCGGCACGCTCGGCCGGCCATTCGCCGCACTCCAGCAGGCGTACGTTGGTCTTCGCGGCCACCACTTCACGGGCGGCGGCGGAGACTTTCGGGGCGATGATGACTTCGACGAATTGGCGCTCGACGATGGCTTTGGCGGTTTCGCCATCCAACTCGCGGTTGAAGGCGATGATGCCGCCGAAGGCCGACTCGCTGTCGGTGGCGTAGGCCAGGTCGTAGGCCTTGCGGATGCCGCCTTCGTTTTCCGGGACCACCGCCACGCCGCACGGGTTGGCGTGCTTGACGATCACGCAGGCCGGCTTGACGAAGCTCTTCACGCACTCCAGCGCGGCGTCGGTGTCGGCCACGTTGTTGTACGACAGCTCCTTGCCTTGCAGTTGCACGGCGGTGGAGATGCTCGCTTCGCCCTTCTTCGCCTCGACGTAGAAGGCCGCGCTCTGATGCGGGTTCTCGCCGTAGCGCATTTCCTGCGCCTTGACGAACTGGCTGTTGAAGGTGCGCGGGAAGGCGTCGCGGCCTTCGGTGGAGAGGGTGTCGCGCTGCTGGTCGATGGTGCCCAGGTAGTTGGCGATCATGCCGTCGTAGGCGGCGGTGTGCTCGAAGGCCTTGAGCGCCAGGTCGAAACGCTGGGCGTAGGTCAGGCCGCCGGCCTTGAGGGCTTCGACGACGCTGCCGTAGTCGCCGGCGTTGACCACGATGGCGACGTCCTTGTGGTTCTTCGCCGCCGAACGGACCATGGTCGGGCCGCCGATGTCGATGTTCTCGATGGCGGTGGGCAAGTCGCAATCCGGCTTGGCCACGGTGGCCTCGAAGGGATAGAGGTTGACCGCCACCAGGTCGATCGGCTTGATGCCGTGCTCGTTCATCACCGCGTCGTCGGTGCCGCGGCGGCCGAGGATGCCACCATGCACTTTCGGGTGCAGGGTCTTCACGCGGCCGTCCATCATTTCCGGGAAGCCGGTGTAGTCGGCCACTTCCACGGCGGCGATGCCGTTGTCCTTGAGCAGCTTGTAGGTGCCGCCGGTGGAGAGGATCTCCACGCCGAGGGCAACCAGCTCACGGGCGAAATCGACGACGCCGGTCTTGTCGGAAACGCTGATCAGCGCACGGCGGATGGGCAGGCGGGTGGTCTGGTCGGTCATCTCTAAACCATCTTTGAGGAGAAGAAAGGGTGATCGGTCGAAGCACTGGGCTGGAGGCCTGGAGCTGAGCGTCACTGCCAGCCTCCGACCCGCTTCGGCGCCGGCTCGTCAGAGCAGGTCGTACTGCTTGAGTTTCTTGCGCAGGGTGCCGCGGTTCAGGCCGAGCAGCTCGGACGCCTTGGTCTGGTTGCCTTTCACGTGGTTCATGACGGTTTCCAGCAGCGGCGCTTCCACTTCGCTGAGCACCATGTTGTACACGTCCGTGACCGGCTGCCCTTCGAGATGGGCGAAATAGTTATGCAGTGCCTTTTCCACACTGTCGCGCAGGGTCTGGCCTTCCTGCGTGGGCGTGGTCAGGTGCTGTTTGAGGTTCGCGTTGTCGCTCACGGGTGTCATTCCACTCACTAATGTCTCGGTCATCGTTGTCATGCGGCCACCCCTTCTCCGTTGTTGTGGCGCTCGGCGAAGAACTGCCTGACGCTGGCGCACTGTGCATCCGTGTTCTGCAAACGATTGAACAGGGCGCGGAACTCCGCCGCGCCCGGCAAGGTCGCCAGGTACCAGCCCACGTGCTTGCGGGCGATGCGGACACCCAGCTCTTCCCCATAAAACGCATGCAATGCGGCGAGGTGTTCAAGCAAGATGCTTTCCACTTCGGCCAAGGACGGCGCCGGCAAGGTCTCGCCGGTGCTCAGGTAATGCTCGATCTCACGGAATATCCAGGGCCTGCCCTGGGCGGCGCGTCCGATCAGCAGGGCGTCCGCCCCGGTCTGCGCGAGCACGTGCCTGGCCTTCTCCGGCGAGTCGATGTCGCCATTGGCGAACACCGGGATACCCACTGCCTGCTTGATTGCGGCGATGGTTTCGTATTCGGCTTCGCCGGTGTAGAGGTCGGCGCGCGTCCGGCCATGCACGGCCAGCGCCTGGATGCCGGACTGTTCGGCGATCCGCGCGACCGTCACGCCATTGCGGTTGTCGCGGTCCCAGCCGGTGCGGATCTTCAGGGTCACGGGGACGTCGACGGCGCCTACCACCGCCTCGAGGATGTCGGCCACCAGCCGCTCATCCCGGAGCAGGGCGGAGCCCGCCGCCTTGTTGCAGACCTTCTTCGCCGGGCAGCCCATGTTGATGTCGATGATCTGCGCACCCAGCTCCACGTTGCGCTGCGCGGCTTCCGCAAGCATCTGCGGGTCGCCGCCGGCGATCTGCACCGAACGCGGTTGATCCTCGGCGTCATGCACCAGGCGCAGGCGCGACTTGCGGCTGTTCCACAGGCGCACGTCGCTGGTGACCATCTCCGATACCACCATGCCGGCACCGAGACGGCGGCACAGTTGGCGGAATGGTCGATCAGTGACGCCGGCCATGGGAGCCAGGATCAGTCTGTTGGGCAGTGTGTAAGAGCCGATGCTCACCACCGACATCGCTTCCCTGTTAATGGGGCGCAATCGCCATGAACTCCGCGGGTCGGGGACTCGGGGAGGCAAGGGCTACTGGCCACCGGTGCTAGCAAAAAAGGGAGGGCATGATACCCGCTCTCGGTGACCGGATAAAGGCGATTTTGGATAAAATCTGAGCAATCAGAGGCTTATTGCCGACGGTTGGAAGACGAGCGGAACTGGCGTCCCGCCTCGTCTTGAGCTACTCGCGCGATTACTCCGGCGAGTGGAAGCTGAGGCTGTAGTTCACTGCCTTGGGACCCGGATCGAGGATGTCCAGCGATATGTGGATCGGCGTTTGCGGCGGCATTTCCGTCTGCCCGGCCAGTTCGCCGCCGAGGTATTCGCTGGGCTTGAAACTGCGGCTGGCGATGAGCTGGCCGTTGAGGTCGGCGAAACGCAGTTCCAGCAGCGGGAAGGGCTGGGAGAAGCTGGCGCGGTTGTAGATGATCGCGTCGACCACCAGGGCGCCATTGAAGTCCGGGTGACTGCGCACCACCAGGTTGCTGCTGCGGATCTGGTCGACGTCGACCTTGGACGGCAGGCTGCAACCCAGTTCGGGACAGAGCTGGGCGAACCAGGGGCGGTAAGTGTCTTCGCGCGCCAGTTCGTCGAAGTGGTAGGCGATGTACTGGGCGGCCAGGCCGGCGAAGGCGAGCAGGATCAGCAGCAGCCAGAGGATGCGCCGGCCCCAGCGGCCCTTGGGCTTCTGCCAGTCGAGTTGCAGCGGTTCGTCGTTCAGTTCGCGCAGGCTGTCCACGCGCAGGGCGGGTTCGGCGCGGGTTTCGTGTTCTGCTTCGGCGGTCTCGGCGGAGCTTTCCAGTGGCGGCTCCTGGCTTTGCTCGGGCTCTTCGTCGGCATCGAGCACTTCGTCGTCGTCATCGCGGCGGGCGCTGAGGGCGGGAAGCGCTTCCTCGTCGTCTGCTTCCGGCTCGGCGGCCTTGGCTGCGAGCACGGGCTCGGCGCTGGCGCTGGACTCCAGGCGCGGTTCCGGGCGCTCTTCGGCAGCCTCCTCGATGCGCCCCAGGCGCGGCTCCTGGCGGCCGCCGGGGGCTGCCTGCTGTTCGTCCCTCAGGAGTGCTTCGGCCCAGCGCTCATCATGCGGGTCGCGACTTTCCGCGCGCTCGCCGAGCAAGGCCTCCGTGGGGGTGGGGGCGCCCTTCAGTTCGCGGAACTCCTGGGACAGTTCGAGTTCGTCCAGCTTGGCCAGCTCTTCATCGAGGTTGAGGCTGTCCAGGTCCAGATCGTCGTGAATCCACAGGGTTTCGTCGGCTCCCTTGGCGCTTGCGCTGGCAGGCGCTTCCACTGGCTTGGCTGGAGCTGGAGCTGGAGCTGGAGCTGGAGCTGGAGCTGGAGCGTCGGTGGCGTGGCGTGCGGCGTGGGGCGCCAGCGGCCAGCCGAGGGTCGCGCCGCTGGGGCGTGCCGGCGGCTGGGTTGCAGCCGGCGCCGGCTGTTCGGGGCGCGCCGCCTGCGCCGGGGCGGCTGCCGCCGTGCTGGACGACGGCAGGCTGGCCGGGCCCGATACGGGCGGGCGAACTGGCTCGCTCGGGCTGCTGGGGCTCGCGCTGCGAGTGCCTTGCATGTGCTGCGGGGCGTTGAAGACCTTGAGGCAGGCGCCGCAACGCACAGCGCCATTGGCCGCCCCCAGCTGCGCCTGGTTGACGCGGAAGCTGGTCTGGCAATGCGGGCACTGTGTGATGAAGCTCTCGCTCATGCGGCGTTCCGGCGGAAAAACGGGCGTTTAGTCTAACTCAAGCCTTGTCGTGCGGGCACTTGGGTGCGTTGCCCGATCAGCGGCGGCGGCCGCTGATGCGTACCCAGCCATCGCGCTCGGCGGTGGGGTCCAGGTCGAAAGCCCCGGCGTAGGCGGCGCGCACTTCTTCGGCCTGTTCGGCGAGGATGCCGGACAGCGCCAGGCGGCCGCCCGGCTTGACCAGCGACGTCAGTTGGCTCGCCAGTGAGACCAGAGGGCCGGCAAGAATGTTCGCCACCACCACGTCGGCCGGCTGCTGCGGCAGATCGGCGGGCAGGTAGACGGGGAACGACGCCGGGTCGATGCCGTTGCGCGAGGCATTATCGCGCGAGGCCTCGAGGGCTTGCGGGTCAATATCGGTGCCCAAGGCCTGCTTGGCGCCCAGCAGCAGTGCGGCGATGGCGAGGATGCCGGAGCCGCAGCCGAAGTCCAGCACGGTGTCGCCGGCCAGCTCCTGGCTGTCCAGCCATTCCAGGCACAGCGCGGTGGTCGGGTGGGTGCCGGTGCCGAAGGCCAGGCCCGGATCGAGCAACAGGTTCACCGCCTCCGGCTCGGGCGCGGCATGCCAGCTCGGGACGATCCACAGGCGGCGACCGAAGCGCATCGGCTGGAAGTTGTCCATCCAGCTGCGCTCCCAGTCCTGATCCTCGACGCGCTCGACCTGATGTTCCGGCAGCTCGCCGCCGGTCAGCAGCCGCAGGTGGGCGAGCAGGGCGGTTTCGTCGGTGTCGGCCTCGAACAGGGCGAGCAGGTGGGTGTGGGTCCACAGCGGGGTGGTGCCCAGGTCCGGCTCGAAGATCGGCTGGTCTTCGGCGTCCATGAAGGTCACCGACACGGCGCCGACTTCCAGCAGCGCGTCTTCGTAGGTTTCCGCCTGTTCCGGGGTAATGGCGAGTCGGACTTGAACCCAGGGCATGTGTAGTCTCCGGAAAGAATAGAAGTCATGCATGAGCGGCGGCGGGGCGGCCGTTCCGCGTCTACGCCGGCTCCCGCTCGCCAGCGCTCGAATGACTTCTCAGGCGTTGGAAAATGCGAAGGAGCGGACTAGCCGCTCCTTCGGGGGTGCACATGATAGCGCTTGCGCGATGTCAGTGCTTGTCCATACCCAGCTTCTTCTCCAGGTAATGGATGTTCACGCCGCCCTTGCAGAATTCCTTGTCGCGGACCAGATCCTTGTGCAGGTCGGTGTTGGTCTTGATGCCATCGACGATCAGCTCGTCCAGGGCATTGCGCATACGCGCCAGGGCTTCGTCACGATCCTTGCCGTAGGTGATCAGCTTGCCGACCAGCGAATCGTAGTTCGGCGGAACCGCGTAGCCGCTGTACAGGTGCGAATCGACGCGCACGCCGTTGCCACCAGGCGCGTGGAAGTGCTTGACCTTGCCCGGGCTGGGCATGAAGGTCTTCGGGTCTTCGGCGTTGATCCGGCATTCCAGGGCGTGACCGCGGATCACCACGTCCTCCTGGCGGATCGACAGCTTCTGGCCGGAAGCGATGCGCAGCATTTCCTTGACGATGTCGATGCCGGTCACCATCTCCGACACCGGATGCTCCACCTGCACGCGGGTGTTCATCTCGATGAAGTAGAAGCGGCCGTTCTCGTAGAGGAACTCGAAGGTGCCGGCGCCACGGTAGCCGATCTCGATGCAGGCCTGGACGCAACGCTGCAGGACTTCCTCGCGTGCCTTCGGATCGATGCCCGGCGCAGGCGCTTCTTCGAGGACCTTCTGGTGGCGGCGCTGCAGCGAGCAGTCGCGGTCGCCCAGGTGGATGGCATTGCCCTGGCCGTCGGAGAGCACCTGGACTTCCACGTGACGCGGGTTGGTCAGGAACTTCTCCAGGTAGACCATGGAGTTGCCGAAGGCGGCACCGGCCTCGGTGCGGGTCAGCTTGGCCGACTTGATCAGGTCTTCTTCGCTGTGCACCACGCGCATGCCGCGACCACCACCGCCACCGGCGGCCTTGATGATCACCGGGTAACCGACTTCACGGGCGATCGCCAGGGCGGTCTCCTCGTCTTCCGGCAGCGGACCGTCGGAGCCCGGTACGGTGGGGACGCCGGCTTTCTTCATGGCGTCCTTGGCCGAGACCTTGTCGCCCATCAGGCGGATCACGTCGGCGGTCGGGCCGATGAAGGTGAAGCCGGAGCGTTCCACCTGCTCGGCGAAGTCGGCGTTCTCGGCGAGGAAGCCATAGCCCGGGTGAATGCCAGTGGCGCCGGTGACTTCGGCGGCGGCGATGATCGCCGGGATGTGCAGGTAGGACTGGCCGGCCGGAGCCGGGCCGATGCACACGGCCTCATCGGCCAGCGACAGGTGCATCAGTTCGCGGTCGGCGGTGGAGTGCACCGCGACCGTCTTGATACCCAGTTCCTTGCAGGCGCGCAGGATGCGCAGCGCGATTTCGCCGCGGTTGGCGATCAATACTTTTTCCAACATCGCAGGCTCCCCGCGGCTTAAACGATGGTGAACAGCGGCTGGTCGTATTCGACCGGCTGGCCGCTTTCGACCAGGATCGACTCGATGACGCCGCTGGTTTCAGCCTCGATGTGGTTCATCATCTTCATGGCTTCGACGATGCACAGGATGTCGCCTTTCTTGACGCTCTGGCCGACTTCGACGAAGGGCGCAGCGGTTGGCGACGGCGAGCGGTAGAAGGTGCCGACCATCGGCGAACGGACCACGTTGCCGTTCAGCTTGGCGGCGACCGGAGCGGCTTCGGCGGCGGCCGGGGCAGCGGCGGCGACCGGTGCCGGAGCGGGCGCCGGCGCATAGGCCGGAGCGGCGGCGTAGATTGGCTGGGCGGCGGTCTTGCTGTGTCGGCTGATGCGTACCGACTCTTCGCCTTCGCGGATTTCCAGCTCGTCGATACCGGATTCTTCGAGCAGTTCGATCAGTTTCTTGACTTTACGGATGTCCATTAGCGTTCGCACTCCCAGGTGAGGTCACGGGCGTTCAAGTTGTTCGAGGGCGGACTCCAGGGCCAGGCGATAGCCTGTGGCACCCAGGCCGCAGATCACCCCTACCGCTACGTCGGAGAAGTAGGAGTGATGCCGGAAAGGTTCACGTTTGTGCACGTTCGACAGGTGCACTTCGATGAATGGGATGCTCACTGCGAGCAATGCGTCACGTAGGGCGACACTTGTATGCGTGAAAGCCGCCGGATTGATGATGATGAAGTCCACGCCTTCGCCGCGCGCGGCATGGATTCGCTCGATCAATTCGTACTCGGCGTTGCTTTGCAGGTACATCAGGTGGTGGCCGGCGTCGCGGGCGCGGCGCTCCAGGTCCTGGTTGATCTGATCGAGGGTGACCGAGCCATAGACTCCGGGCTCGCGGGTACCCAGCAGGTTCAGGTTGGGTCCGTGCAATACCAGTAGGGTGGCCATCTGCGTTCGATTCTCTTGGGATGGGCTGAATAAGGCTGGCCGGACTATGCCGGAAACCGGAGGTGACTGTCCAGTCATGCCGCTTTTGCCGTAGATGCCGACATATTGTCTGAAAATTGCTGCAGAAATATGTGGCGCGCGGCTCAGCGCCGCGCGCCGGCCTGGGTCAGGTGGCCGGCCAGGGTGGCGGCGTCGGTTTCGCCGACGATGCGCAGGTCGCTGTGTTCCTGGCCCTGCGCGGAGAACAGCAGCAGGGCCGGCGGACCGAACAGCTTGTACTGGTCGAGCAGGGCGCGCTGTTCCTCGGTGCTTTGCGTCATGTCGAAGCGCAGCAGGCGGTAACCGCCCAGTTGCGCCTGGACGTCGGCGGCCGGCAGTACCTGGCGCTCGATGATCTTGCAACTGATGCACCAGTCGGCGTACCAGTCCAGCAGCACCGGCTGGCCGTTGGCCTGGGCTTCGGCCAGGGCGGTCTTGAGTTCGCCGGGCGTGGTCAGGTTTTCCCAACTGCCGGGCACCGAGGTGGGTGGCCCGGCGTGGCTGGATGCCTGCCAGCGGCCCAGTGGGTGCAGCGGATCGGATTCGCCACGCAGGGCGCCGGTCCAGGCGGCCAGGGCGTAGACCAGCAGCATCAGGCCGAGCAATTGCGCGGCGCGCTGCATGGGCGTCTTCTTCACCAGTTCGAGGGTGCCCAGCGCAAGCGAGACGCCGCCGGCCAGCGCGCCCCACAGGGCCAGCGACACGGGGCCGGAGAGCACGCGATCGAGCAGCCAGATGGCCACCGCCAGCAGCAGCACGCCGAAGAAGTTACGCACCTGGGTCATCCAGGCCCCGGTTTTCGGCAGCAGCGCGCCGCCGCCGGCGCCGAAGATCACCAGCGGGGTGCCCATGCCCAGTCCGAGGGCGAACAGCAGCAGACCGCCACCGAGCGCATCGCCGGTGCTGCCGATGTACAGCAGCAGGCCGGCCAGCGGCGCACTGACGCAGGGCGAGACCAGCAGGCTGGAAAGCAGGCCGAGGGTGGCGGCACCGGCGATGGACCCGCCACGGGTGTCGGCGGCCATGCGGTCCAGACGCTCGCGGAGGAAGCCCGGCAGGCGCAGTTCGAAGACGCCGAACATGGCGATGGCGAAGAGCACGAAGAAGGAGGCGAAGGGCACCAGCACCCAGGGCGACTGCAGCATCGCCTGGAGGTTGAAGCGGGCGCCGAACAGCCCCATCAGCGCGCCGAGCACGGCGTAGCAGGCGGCCATTGGCAGCACATAGGCCAGCGACAGCACCAGCCCGCGGGTTCCGCCCGGGCGGCCACGCAGGACCACGCCGGAGAGGATCGGCAACATCGGCAGCACGCACGGGGTGAAGGTCAGCGTCAGGCCGGCGAGGAAGGCGATCAGCAGGCCGCGGTCGAGTTTCTTGAGCGTGCCGCCACTGTCGCCCTTGAGCATCGACAGCAGGTCGTCGACGATGCCGGATTCGGCGGGGACCGCCGCCCTGGACGCGGGCGCCGCCGTCGGCGCGAGGCTCGCGACGCCCTCGGCGGAGAGGTTCAGGCGGGCGGTTTCCGGGGCATAGCAAAGGCCCTTGTCGGCGCAGCCCTGGTAGGTCACCACCAGGGTGTAGGGACGTTTCTGCGGGTTGTTCACCGGCACCTGGACGTCGGTGATGGCGTAGTAGACCTGGGAATCGCCGAAGTACTCGTCGTGATGCGCCTTGCCTTCGGGCAGGCGTACCTCGCCGAGGGTGACCGTGGCCGGCTCGACCTGGAACTTCATGCGGTGCCGGTAGAGGTAGTAGCCCTCGGCATTGATGAAGCGCAGTTGCACATTCTGGCTGTCGCTGTCTTCGACGCTGAGGCGGAAGGCTTCGGCCACCGGCAGGAACTTGCTGTCGGTGGGCGCCGAGGCGCTGAAGCCGGCGCTGGCGGCCGGTTTGTCGAACAGGCCAGCGGCGGCGGGCAGGGCGACCAATAGCAGGAGCAGTGTCAGCAGGCGACGCATGGAAGTCTCGCGGTCTTTCTGAGTGGCGGCATCATAGCGGAAAGCGCCCGATTCCTGGCCACTGCGCGATTCGCCAGCACTGACGAGGGGTGAGCGACGCCGCTCAGACAGGTGTCGGCGGCGCCGGTTCCGCTGTGCAGCATGCGATGCGCAGCGGCGGTGGCTGCTTGCGCGCGCGGTCCTAGCTGTAGATCTCCACCCGGTTGCGACCACTGCGCTTGGCGCGGTAGAGCGCTTCGTCGGCCTGCTTGGCCAGGGTGGTGATGTCCATGGGTTCGATCAGTTGGGCGATGCCGCAGCTGAAGGTGCAGCTCAGGTCGCCCGGATGCGCGGGATAGCGGATTTCGGCGAAGCGCTGGCGGATATCTTCGAGCACTTTGTGCGCGGCGTTGGCGTCGGTGTCCGGCAAGACCACGGCGAACTCTTCGCCGCCGTAGCGTCCGATGTGGTCGGTCTTGCGCAGGCGCTGTTTGAGGAACAGCGCCAGGCTCTTGATCACGCGGTCGCCCATGGGGTGGCCGAAGCTGTCGTTGACCTTCTTGAAGTGGTCGATATCGAGCATGGCGAAGGTCAGCGGGCGGCCGTCGCGGCGCGACCGGTAGCGGGCATCGTCGAGTAGCTGCAGGGTGTGGGTGTGGTTGTACAGGCCGGTCAGGCTGTCGCGCACCATGCGCGCCTTGAGGCTGCGCGCGCGGGCCGCGCGGTTGCGCACGGTGGCGATCAGGTGGCGCGGCTTGATCGGCTTGGTGAGGAAGTCATCACCGCCCTCGCTCATGGCGTCGAGCTGCTTGTCCAGGTCGTCTTCGGCCGAGAGGTAGATGATCGGCACGCTGACGTAGCGCTCGTGCTGGCGGATCACCTTGGCCAGCTCGGTGCCCAGGCACTCGGGCATGTACATGTCGAGGATGATCAGGTCGGGCTGGAATTCGGCCATCTCGGCCATCACCGAGAGCGGCGCGGTCAGCGCGCGGGTGACGATGCCGGCGCCGTTGAGCACGCGTTCGGTGTGCGTGCCCTGGGCCCGCGAGTCGTCGACGATGAGGACGCGGAACGGCTCGTAGTGGGCGACCCGGGTGAGGGTCTCGATCTTTTCCAGCACGCTGGAGGCGTCCAGGGTGCCGGTGAAGAAGTCCTGGCCGCCGGCGCGGGCGGCGGCCAGGCGGGTGGGCGTGTCGGTTTCTTCGTGGCTGAAGAACAGTACCGGGACTTTCTGTGCCAGCCCGGCCTGGACCTCCTCGGCGAGGGGCAGGCCGCCACCGGCGAAGTCGAGTTCCATCACCAGCGCCGCCGGGTGGCGTTCGGACATGGCCGCGCGGAAGGCGTTGGCGTGTTCGCAGGGCAGCGCCTGCAGGCCGAAGAACTCCAACTGCTGGGCCAGCCGCTCGGCGCGCTCGAAGTCCTGCAAGGCCAGGTACACCGGCTTGCGCAGCGGCGGCAACTGGGTCTGCTCGAACTGGTCGCCATGCCGCAGGCCGGTGCGCGAGAGGCGCTGCATGAGCTGGTTGAGTTCGCTGATCAACTCGCTGGAGAGGCGCCCGTTGTTGCGCTCGACGGCTTCCAGGCAGTTACCGATGGAGGCGGCCAGTTGCGCATGCTCGGCCTGCTCGAAACGTTCCGCGTAGCGCAGCAGGCGCAGGCAGGCTTCGCGCAGGTCGGCCAGGCCGGCACTGTTCCATTCCGAGCGCGACAGGTTCTGCCAGATTTCCAGCAGATGCCGGGCCTGGTGGATGACCCGCTGGGAAAAATGATGTTTCAAGCGATCGCGGTTGGGATCGTCGTGCTCGGTCATGGCGCGCTTCTTATGAGAATGCGTATACACGGGCTGGCGCATACGATGATGGCACCATGCTACCAGTTGGCGCGGGCAATACCAGTGATGCCCGTCAAGGATCGGAAAAGGCACGCCATGCACAGGGTGGGCTGCCCTTCCGCCGCCGACTGGGGCATGCTAGTGCGCCTGGACCGAGGCCTCTCCGGGTAACCCGCGATGGTGGCCGTGGTCCAACCTTCTTCGTTATTCGATACGCAAGGACTTTGCCATGTGGAACTGGAAGAAACGCGGCGGCTCGGTTCGCGAGCGCGTCGACGATTCGGTTGACGATGTGCGCGCCTACTTCGGCGGACCCTGGCTGACCCGCGTAGTCGGCGGGTTGCTCGCCGTCTATCTGGCGATCGCCGGCGTGGTCGGCTGGTACTGGAGCCGCGAGCCGGATCTGTTCCCCGTGCAGCAACACGCCCAGCAGGCCGCCGAGCGCGCCGGGCGGCAGATGGTGGTCGGTTACACCACGGTGGAAACCCTCAAGGAAGTGGTTGGCACCCTGCTCAACAAGCCGGGTGGCTACCTGTCCAACGACATCTTCCCGCCGGGGCTGTGGCTGGACAACATGCCCAGTTGGGAATATGGCGTGCTGGTCCAGGTGCGGGACTTCAGCCGCGCGCTGCGCAAGGACTTCGCCCGTTCGCAGTCGCAATCCACCGAGGACGCCGACCTCGCCCGCGCCGAACCGCGCTTCAATTTCGACAACAAGAGCTGGGCGCTGCCCTCTTCCGAGTCGGAGTATGGCGAAGGCATCAAGTCGCTGGACCGCTACCTCGCGCGCCTTTCCACGCCGGCGCCGACCGCTCAGTTCTACGCCCGCGCCGACAGCCTGAACAACTGGCTGGGCGACGTTTCCACCCGCCTGGGCTCGATGTCGCAGCGGCTCTCCGCCAGCGTCGGCCGGGTCAAGCTGAACACCAACATCGCCAAGGCTGGCGCGCCGCTGGCGCCGGGCCAGGCGCCGCAGGTCGAGGAAGAGCTTCAGGAAACCCCCTGGCTGCAGATCGACAACGTCTTCTATGAGGCCCGTGGCCAGGCCTGGGCGCTGTCGCACCTGCTGCGCGCCATCGAGGTCGACTTCGCCGACGTGCTGGCGAAGAAGAACGCCACCGTCAGCGTGCGGCAGATCATCCGCGAGCTGGAGGCGGCGCAGGCGCCGATGTGGAGCCCGATGGTGCTCAATGGCAGCGGCTTCGGCGTGCTGGCCAATCATTCGCTGGTGATGGCCAACTACATCTCCCGCGCCAACGCCGCGATCATCGATCTGCGGCAACTGCTGGCTCAGGGCTGATGGATTCGATCAGCGCCACCGAGGCTGCCCATCGCGCGGCCTCGGACGCCGAACGCATCGTCTGGGTCGATGAGCGCGACCAGGTGCTCGGCGGCCTGCCGCGCGCCGAGCTGCGCCAACGCGGGCTGATCGGCCGCGGCACCTTCATCCTGCTGTTCAACGGCGCCGGCCAGTTGTGCGTGCACCGGCGCACCCTGAGCAAGGCGATCTATCCCGGCTACTGGGATACCGCCGCCGGTGGCATGGTGCAGGAGGACGAGAGCTACGCGCTGTCTGCCAGCCGCGAATTGGCGGAAGAGCTGGGCGTTGCCGGCGTCGCCCTGCGCGAGCATGGCACCTTCTTTTTCGACGAGCCCGGCAACCGCCTCTGGTGCGCGGTGTTCTCCGCCGTCTGGGATGGTCCGCTGCGGTTGCAGCCGGAAGAGGTGCTGGAAGTGCGCTTCATCGAGCCGCGCCAGGCCTTGGCGGAAGCGCAAGGCGGCGCGCCGTTCTGCCCGGATTCGCTGCAGGCGCTGCGCCTTTACCTGGGCCAGGCCTGAGCGCTCCCGGGCCTTGGGATTTTCGTCGCCGCGCGGTGAAATTTCCGATGTCGCCATTCCACCGATCAATGACGCAAATTGCCGCTTAGCATTTGCCGCCAATGCTGGTAAATTGCGCGACCTTTCCGGCCGGGCACCCCGCCGGGATTTGCGCAGCCCCTGCCTGAGTGGGGCGTCGCGGTCGGCCTCGCGCCGATCATTCGTTGACCTGGCCCTGAGAGGCCAATCCTGGGGAAAACGCCCGGTGGTCAAGAAAGCATCCTCCCTGTCCGCCCTCGGCGGGCTCGTCTACTCCACTGATGCGGGCCGGCATTGTCCGGACTGTGCTCAGCCCATCGACGCATGTACCTGCAAGCAGGCGCTGACTCCGGCCGGCGACGGTATCGCTCGCGTGCGCCGCGAGACCAAGGGGCGCGGCGGCAAGACCGTGACCACGGTCAGCGGCGTGCCCCTGGCGGTCGATGCGCTGAAGGAGCTGGCGACCGCGCTCAAGCGCCGTTGCGGCACCGGCGGCAGCCTCAAGGACGGCGTCATCGAAATCCAGGGCGACCACGTCGACCTGCTGCTCGACGAGCTGGCCAAGCACGGCTTCAAAGCGAAGAAATCCGGCGGCTGATCGCCTCTCCCCTGCAGGGAACGGGTTAGGCGTCGCGGCCCTCTGCCGCGCACGCCGGCCAGCCCGTTCCCTAGATGGGAGATGCACGGCACTCGCTGCTTCGGCGTCCTTTCCTAAACTACCGCCAGAGATGGCGGTCAACACGGCAACGTCATACCCGACGTTTAGGCTATTTCGTACCCGCCGGGCCTTCCGGCGGGTCGCCAGACTTTCTATTGAGGAGCACAGCGCGCATGGCCGCTAGACGGACCCGCAAAGACGACGGCAGCAACTGGACAGTGGCGGACAGCCGCGGCATGTATGGCATTCGCCATTGGGGCGCCGGTTATTTCGCCATCAATGACGCCGGCAATGTCGAAGTCCGCCCGCAGGGCGCCGAGGCCCAGCCGATCGATCTGCATGTGCTGGTCGAGCAGCTGCGCGAGGCCGGTCTGTCGCTGCCGCTGCTGGTGCGCTTCCCGGACATCCTGCAGGACCGCGTGCGCAAGCTCACCGGCGCCTTCGACGCCAACATCGAGCGCCTGGAATACCAGAGCCGCTACACCGCGCTGTACCCGATCAAGGTCAACCAGCAGGAAGCGGTGGTGGAAAGCATCATCGCCACGCAGAACGTCTCCATCGGCCTGGAAGCCGGCTCCAAGCCGGAGCTGATGGCGGTGCTGGCGCTGGCGCCGAAAGGCGGCACCATCGTCTGCAACGGCTACAAGGACCGCGAGTTCATCAAGCTGGCGCTGATGGGGCAGAAGCTCGGGCACAACGTCTTCATCGTCATCGAGAAAGAATCCGAAGTGCAGCTGGTCATCGAGGAAGCGGCCAGCGTCGGCGTGCTGCCGCAGGTCGGCCTGCGCGTGCGGCTGTCCTCGCTGGCCTCCTCGAAGTGGGCCGACACCGGCGGCGAGAAGGCCAAGTTCGGTCTGTCCGCCGCGCAGTTGCTGTCGGTGGTCGAGCGCTTCCGCAAGGCTGGCCTGGATCAGGGCGTGCGCCTGCTGCACTTCCACATGGGCTCGCAGATCGCCAACCTGGCCGACTACCAGCACGGCTTCAAGGAAGCCATCCGCTACTACGGCGAGCTGCGTGCCCTCGGCCTGCCGGTGGACCACGTCGATGTCGGCGGCGGCCTCGGCGTGGACTACGACGGCACCCACTCGCGCAACGCCAGTTCGATCAACTACGACATCGACGACTACGCCGGTGTGGTGGTGGGCATGCTCAAGGAGTTCTGCGACGCCCAGGGCCTGCCGCACCCGAACATCTTCTCCGAGAGCGGCCGGGCGCTGACCGCGCACCACGCGGTGCTGATCACCCAGGTCACCGACGTTGAGCGGCACAACGACGAGCTGCCGAAGATCGCCGATCTCGCCGAGCAGCCGGAGATCGTCCAGTGGCTGGCCGACCTGCTCGGGCCGACCGATGCCGAGATGGTCACTGAGACCTACTGGCGCGCCACCCACTACATGAGCGACGCGGCCACCCAGTACGCCGAAGGCAAGATCAGCCTGGCGCAGAAGGCCTTGGCCGAGCAGTGCTACTTCGCCATCTGCCGGCGCCTGCACAACCAGCTCAAGGCGCGCCAGCGCTCGCACCGCCAGGTGCTCGACGAACTCAACGACAAGCTCGCCGACAAGTACATCTGCAATTTCTCGGTGTTCCAGAGCCTGCCGGATACCTGGGCCATCGGCCAGGTGCTGCCAATCCTGCCGATCCATCGCCTGGACGAGGAACCGCTGCGCCGCGCCGTGCTGCAAGACCTGACCTGCGACTCCGACGGCAAGATCACCCAGTACGTCGATGAGCAGAGCATCGAGACCAGCCTGCCGGTGCACGACGTGAAAGAGGGCGAGGACTACCTGATCGGCGTGTTCCTGGTCGGCGCCTACCAGGAAATCCTCGGTGATATGCACAACCTGTTCGGCGACACCGATTCGGTGAACGTCTACCAGAACAGCGACGGCAGCTTCTATCACGCTGGCATCGAGACCCACGACACCATCGAGGACATGCTGCGCTACGTGCACCTGTCGCCCGAGGAGCTGATGACCCATTACCGCGACAAGGTCGCCGGGGCCAAGCTCACCGCGCGTGAGCGCACGCAGTTCCTCGATGCCCTGCGTCTGGGCCTGACCCGCTCGGCCTACCTGTCGTCCTGAGCGTTCGCGCGCCATGTCCGCGATTCGCGGGCGTGGCCGCTTCCCCCGGGAGAGCAGCGGGCAGCCGGCGGATAGCCGTTCGCGACTATTCGCCCGCTGCCGCCATCACCTCCGCCACGCGCTCGGCCAGCTCGGCCGCGTTTTGCGCATCCCGCACATTGGTGAAGCTCAGCATCAGGGCCGGCGCGCGCCGGGCTTCTACGCACCAGCTATTGAGCGCCTGCAAACCCAGGCCGGCGGCATGGGCGCGGCGGGCGATGGCGCGGTCGTCGCCGCGGATGCCGCCGATCAGGTGCAGGCCGCCGGGCAGCTCGGCGAAATCCATGGCGGCACCCAGGCGTTGCTCCAGCGCCGCGCGGAGTATCTGCCGGCGCTCCGCGTACAACGTGCGAGTGCGCTTCAGGTGGCGGGCGAAATGGCCTTCGACGAGGAAGTCGCAGAGGGTCGCCTGCAGCAATTCGGAGCAGCCCGCAGAGAAGATCTGCTGGCTGCGCACGAAGCGTTCGAGCAGCGCCTCCGGCACCACCAGGTAGCCGAGGCGCAAGGCGGGAAACAGTACCTTGCTGAAGGTTCCGCTATAGAGCACGCGGCCTTCCCGGTCGAGGCTCTTCAGCGCTGGCAGCGGGAAGCCGGCGTAGCGGAATTCGCTGTCGTAGTCGTCCTCGATGATCCAGGCGCCGGCCTGGCTCGCCCAGTCCAGCAGGGCCAGCCGCCGCGCCAGGCTCAGGGCCACGCCGGTGGGGCTCTGCTGCGAAGGGGTGACCAGGGCGAAGCGTGCCTGCGGCGCGCGGCGCCGGCCTTCGTCCACGCACAGACCGTCGGCATCCACCGGCACGGCGACCAGCTCGGCGCCGGCCGCCGCCATCAGTTGGCGACCCCGGGGGTAGCCGGGATCTTCGTGCCAGACGGCGTCGCCGGCGTGCAGCAGGGTACGGCTGATGAGGTCGAGGGCGCCCTGGTAGCCGGCGCAGATCAGCACCTGGGCCGGATCGCAGGCGATGCCGCGGGAGACGTTGAGGTAGCTGGCTAGCGCCTCGCGCAGCGGCGCGTAGCCGCTGGGCTGCGGGTAGGCCAGTTGGTTGCCGGCGGTGTGCCGCAGGCGGCGCCCGGCCAGGCGTGACCAGAGGGCGCGGGGGAAGGCGTCCAGCGCCGGCAGGCCGAGCTGGAAGGGCAGCACCTGCGGGCCGTGGGCGATGAGGCCGGGCAGCGCCTGCGCGGCGTCTTCTTCCAGGCGCGGCGGCGGGCTGGCGTTGCGCCCGGCCAGGTGCGTGGACACCAGGGTGCCGGCCGGGCCGCGTGGCTGCAGGTAGCCTTCGCTGCTCAGCAACTGGTAGGCCAGCTCCACGGTGCCGCGCGCCACGCCCAGCTCGCTGGCCAGGCTGCGCACCGACGGTACGCGCTCGCCGGGGCGCAGGGTGCCGCGGGCGATGGCCTCCTTGATGCGCTCGTAGATCTGACGGTAGATCGGCTGCGCCTGGCCGGGGTCGAGGCGCAGGCGCAAGGCGGCGGTGGGCTCGGGCATGGCCTGGTCCGATGCGTAATTTCCGGGAATGCGACTATGCCATGACCTGGATCAGCCCGCCCAGGCGGACGCCGGCGCGGATAACGGCTAGGCTTTCAGCTCCAACCCGGGGAGCGATCGATGTCGATGGACTTCAAGGACTATTACGCGATTCTCGGCGTGGCGCCCGATGCCGACGAGAAAGCGATCAAGACCGCCTACCGCAAACTGGCGCGCAAATACCATCCGGATGTCAGCAAAGAGGCCGACGCCGAGGCCCACTTCAAGGAGGTCGCCGAGGCCTATGAAGTGCTGAAAAGCCCGGACAAGCGCGCCGAGTATGACAACCTGCGCCAATACGGCCATGGCGAGCGCTTCGAGGCGCCGCCGGGCTGGCAGCCCTCCGGCGGTTTCGAGCACGCCGAGCATGGTTTCCAGGGGCATGATTTCTCCGATTTCTTCGAGTCGATCTTCGGCGCCCAGGGCGGTCCCCAGGCGCACCGCCGGCACGAGCGGCGCGGCCAGGACATCGAGCTGGAAGTGCCGCTGTTTCTCGAAGAGACGCTGTCCAGCGAACCGCGGCCGATCAGCTTCAAGCTGCCCGGCTTCGACGAGCACGGGCGGCGCCAGGAGGTGCACAAATCGCTCAAGGTGCGCATTCCCGTCGGCGTCACCGATGGCGAGCGCATCCGCCTGAAAGGACAGGGCGCGGCGGGGATCGGCGGAGGCCCCAGCGGCGATCTGTACCTGATCATCCGCCTGGTGCCGCACCCGCTGTTCGACGTCGATGGCCGCAACCTGCTGGTCACCGTGCCGCTGGCCCCCTGGGAAGCGGCGTTGGGGGCTAAAATCGAGGTGCCGACCCTGGCCGGGCGTATCGCCCTCAGCGTCCCGGCGGGCAGCCAGACCGGGCAGCGCCTGCGGATTCGCGGCAAGGGGCTGGCGGGCAAGGGCGACGAGCCGGCCGGCGATCTCTATGCCGTGCTCAAGGTGGTGATGCCCAAGGGCGCCGCCGCCGAGGCGACACGCAAACTCTGGGAAGATCTGGCCACGCAGGCGGCCTTCGACCCCCGTGCCGAGTGGGGTAAATGACCATGGCCCACGTACTTCTGACCCTGGAACTGGACGAACTCTGCGAGTCCGCGCGTTTGCCGCGCGAGGTGCTGCTGGAAATCGTCGACGTCGGCATCGTCGAACCGCGCGAGCGGCGCGGCGACACCTGGCTGTTCGACGCCGCCGCGCTGACCCTGGTGCGCCGCGCCGCGCGCCTGCAGCGTGAGTTCGAGCTGGACTGGCCGGGCATCGCCCTGGCCATGCGCCTGCTCGACGAGGTGGAGCAGTTGCGCGCCGAGAACCGCCAGTTGCGCCAGCGCCTGGCGCGCTACCTGGAAGACTGAGGCGGGCGCGGCCGGTAGGCGCCGGCCGCGCCGCGCGTCTCAGGCGCCGAGCTGCTTGGCGACCCAGCCGGCGTAGGCGTCGATGATGCTTTGCAGGAAGGGCTTGATCGTCTCGTTCGGAGCCCCGCTTTCATCGAAGAAGCCGCCGGCGCCGCCCAGGTAGGCTTCCGGCTGTTGCATGCAGAGCACATCGAGGAACACCAGCGACTGGCGCAGGTGGTGGTTGGCGCCGAAGCCACCGATGGCGCCCGGCGAACCGCTGACCACCGCTCCCGGCTTGCCGTTCCAGGCGCTCTTGCCATAGGGCCGCGAGCCGACATCGATGGCGTTCTTCATCGGCGCCGGCACCGAGCGGTTGTATTCCGGGGTGACGAAGAGCACCGCGTCGGCGCGGCGGATGCGTTCGCGGAAGGTCGTGTACGAGGCCGGCGGCGTGGCGCCGTCGATGTCCTCGTTGTACAGCGGCAACTCGCCGATCTCGACGATCTCCAGCTTCAGGCTCGGCGGGGCCAGTGCGATCAGGGCCTGGGCGATCTTGCGGTTGAGGGATTGCTTGCGCAGGCTGCCGACCAGCACGGCGACATCGAAGACTTTGCTCATGGGATGTTTCCTGGTTGCGGATGAGTCGGGACTCTTGGGTATAGCGCAAAACCTGTGACAGAGCTGAGCCGTGCCGCTTGCGCAAAGCGTCTGGTCGGCCCATGTCCCAGTCGTTCGATCGATTCTTGGCTCTGTCGCCTGTGCCATGGCCTGCCTAGAGTGGGGCCCGTCCCGTTCAGCCCGTCGAGGTCGATCATGTGCGCGAGAATCTTTTTTGCCGGTGCCAGCGGCGCCGTTGGCCGGCGCCTGCTGCCGCTGTTGCTGGCGCGCGGTTACCAGGTGCTGGCGGTCAGCCGTAGCGCCGAACGCGCCGCCGCCTTGCGCGCGGCCGGGGCCGAGGCACAGGTGCTCGATGTGTTCGACGCCGAGGCGTTGCGGCAGGCGCTGCTGGCCTTCAGGCCGCAGTGGGTGATCCACCAGCTCACCGACCTGCCGCCAGGGCTCGACCCGGCGCGCATGGGCGCGGCCATCGAGCGCAACGCCCGCCTGCGGCGCGAGGGCACCGCCAATCTGGTCGCCGCCGCCCAGGCCGCCGGGGCCGAGCGCCTGGTGGCGCAAAGCATCGCCTGGGCCTACGCGCCGGGGCCGCTGCCGCACCGCGAGGAGCAGCCGCTTGACCTGCACGCCGAGGGCGCACGCGGCGTCAGCGTCGGTGCTGTCGCCGCACTGGAACGCGCGGTGCTGACGGCGCCGATGCAAGGTATGGTCCTGCGCTATGGGCGTCTGTACGGGCCGGGCACCGGGACGGAGCAGCCGGACCCGCGCCTGGGCCTGCATGTCGATGATGCCGCGCGTGCCGCCCTGCTTGCCCTGGAGTGGGGCGTGGCGGGCTGCTACAACCTGGTCGAGAACGACTGCGAAGTGAGTGCCGCCCTGGCCCGCTACAGACTCGGCTGGCAGCCCGGCTTCCGCCTGCAGGAAGGCTGAACAGCGCTGCCGCTGCGCGCCTTCGGTGGCGTGCCGGCCATTTGCCGATTACCGAACCCCACGCGCAGCGATCGCGTGTTCGCCCAAGGAGACTCCCATGACCCCGCTCAGTCCCTTCGCTCCCGCCGAATTGCAGGCCTGCCTGGCGCGCCTCGGCCTGCCGGGCGCGGCACCGGCCGCGACGGCCGCCAACCTCGACCGACTGATCGCCGCGGCGCTGCAGCGCTTGCCGTTCGAGAACCTCGACGTGTTGCTGCAGCGGCCGATCCACATCGAGCCGGAGGCGGTCTTCGCCAAGGTGGTGGAGCAGGGGCGGGGCGGTTACTGCTTTGAGCTGAACAGCCTGTTCGCGCGCTTGCTGGTCAGCCTCGGCTACCGCGTCAGCCTGCTGGTCGGGCGCGTGCGCTGGGGAATACCCGACGCGGTGGAACTGACCTTGCAGAGTCACCTGTTGCTGCGAGTCGACCTGGACGACGGCGCCTATCTGGTGGACATCGGCTTCGGCGGCCCGGCGTCGCCCCGCGCGCTGCCGCTGGTGAGCGACGGAGAACTCGCTGGCGGCTGGCGCATCAGCGCGACCCGGCGCGACGGCGAACTGGAACTGGCGCTGCGCTCCAGCAGCGGCTGGCAGCCGCTGTACCGCTTCACCCTGGAAGCGCAGCAGTGGCTCGATTACCTGCCACGCAACTGGTACACCTCGACCCACCCGGACAGCATCTTCCGCAAGGCGCTGAAAGTGGCGATCAGCGAGGCGGACGCGCGCCTGACCCTGCTCAACGGCCAGTTCAGCCGGCGTGGCGCCGATGGGCAGGTGGAACAGCGGCTGATCGACGACCCCGACGCGCTGATCGGCCTGCTTCGCGAGCGTTTCCATCTGAGCGTGCCGCCGGCCACCGGCGAAGCCCTGCGCACACGCCTGGAATCGCTGCTGTCGCGGTGAGCGCCTCAGGGTGACCGTGGAGTCGAGGAGAACTTTCCTACCGGCCTCCGGGCGCGGTCTGATTTGGGCTCTCTGACAAAATTGTTAGCTTGCGAGACTTTCCTAACAACCCGCGCTACCAGGTCGGCCCGCCATGGAGGGATTTTCCTCCATCCGTGCCCCTTGCCGAATGGACCCCCGCCGGGCGGGTCCGCGGGAAGGCGCGGGGCACCGCAGGCTTGCCGCGCATAAGAGGAGCAGGCCATGACCGATCCCACGCGTTCCCCGCGCTTCCGGCGGCGCAGGCGCAGTTTCCTACAACGCTGGTTGTGGGCTTACAGAAAGCTCCTTGGTCTGTACTGTCCGATGCCCACGGCGCTGTACCGCGCGACGCGTTATGCCCTCTGCGGCAGTTCGGGATATTTCTATTGCAACCGTGGCAGCCTGAAGATCCACCTGCGCAACTAGGTCGGCGTGGCGCGCCTAGCCGCCGATCGTGCCGATGCCGTGGGCCATCAGGCTGGCCAGCAATGGCAGGACCAGCATGGCCGCCAGTTCCGCGCGGATCACCATGACCAGCAGACGTCCCTGGCGTGCGCTGACCTGCGGCGCCGCGCCGGCCTTCAGCGTGTTGCGCCAGTTGAGGAAGGTCATGGTCGGGTAGAGCGACAGCAGCGCCACCAGCACGAAGAGCCCGACCAGAGCGTGGAAGGCGGCGTTGTGCAGGTAGTAGTCCAGCCCCTTGGCGAACCACAGCGCACGGGCGATGCCGCTGAGCAGCACGACCCCGGCACTGGCGCCATAGGCCAGGTCGACGAACACCAGGCTGCGTGCCCGCGCATGATCCAGCGGTAACTGGAACAGGCGGTGCTCCAGCACCAGCAGGGCGAACATCAGCAGCAGCGAGATGAAGTGCAGGTAGGCAACCAGGGCTGAAGCCATGTCGGGGGTTCCTCGTTCCGTCGGGTTTCGGGCTGTGCGTGCCGTGATCAGTTCACCGGCGCTTCGCGATAGTGCACGCGGTCGCGGCCTTGTTGCTTGGCCTCGTACAGGGCGGCGTCGGCACGCGCCAGGGTCTGTTCGAGGCTTTCCTCCGCGCCAGCCAGGCTGCAGCCCAGGCTCAGCGTCACCGTCAGCGTTGCCTGGGCGGCCCGCATCGGCTGTCCGCCGATGGCCGTGCGCATGCGTTCGGCGATCTGCTGCAATTCCCGGTCGTCCTGCACGCGCAGCAGGGCGACGAATTCTTCGCCACCCTGGCGCACCAGCAGGTCGTCCGGCCGCAGTACCCCGCGCAGGCGCCGGGCGCATTCGCAGAGCACGCTGTCGCCAGCGGCATGGCCGAGGGTGTCGTTGATGCGCTTGAAGTGATCCAGGTCGGCGAAGATCACCGCCAGGCGCACGCCCTGCTCACGGGCCAGGCGTGCCTCGCGTTCATGGAAACGGCGCAGCGCCGCGCGGTTCCACAACTGAGTCAGCGGATCGAGCAGGGCGCGGCGCTGTTCGCGGTCCACCGCCTGGCGCAGGTCCTGGTTGCGTTGGGTCAGCGCGTGCAGTTGCAGGTAACCCTCGGCCAGGGTGGCCAGTTGCCGGAAGCGCGCCAGCTCCGTGTCGCTCAGTTGGCGCGGGTGGGGGTCGAGCATGCACAGGGTGCCGATGGGCTGGCCGTTACTGGCATGCAGCGGTTGGCCGGCGTAGAAGCGGATGAACGGCGGGCCGAGCACCAGCGGGTTATCGGCGAAGCGCGGGTCCTGGCAGGCATCGGCCACCACCAGCGCTTGCGTGCCGAGGATGGCGTGGCCGCAGAAGGAAATGTCGCGCGGGGTTTCGGCGGCGTCCAGGCCGACGCGTGCCTTGAACCATTGGCGATCCCTGTCGATCAGGCTGATCAGCACGGTGTCCACCTGCTCCAGGTCCTGGGTCAGTTGCACCAGGGTGTCGAGGTAATGTTCGGCCGGAGTATCGAGCACGGCCATCTCTTCCAGCGCCTGTTGGCGCCGGTCTTCGTCGGCGGGCATGGGACAAGCGAGCATGCGGCTTCCTCGAACGTCAGGTGGATGGCAGGCCGAGCCAGGCATCGCGGCGCGTCAGGCGCCAAGCGTAGCCGGCGAGGAGCAGGCCGCGTAATAGCATGAAGCAGAGAAAGGCCAGCCACAGGCCGTGGTTGCCCAATGGGCGCAACGCCAGGCCCAGGGGCAGGCTGACGGCGCAGGCGAGGAGCATGGCGTTGCGCATCTCGCGGGCCCGCGTGGCGCCGATGAACAGGCCATCGAGCAGGTAGCTCCACATGCCGATCAGCGGCAGCAGCGCCAGGTACGCCAGGTACTGGTCGGCCACCGCGCGGACTTCGGCGATATCGCTTTGCAGGGCGATGAAGACTGGCCCGGCGCCGGCGAAGAAGGCCACGAAGGCCAGGCTGGCCAGCAGCGACCAGCCACTGGCGACCAGCAACGAGCGGCGCAGGGCGACGCGGTCGCGACCGCCGATGGCGTGTCCGCAGAGGGCCTCGACCGCATGGGCCAGGCCGTCGAGGGCGTAGGAGGTGATCATCAGTCCGTTCAGCAGCAGGGCGTTGGCCGCCACCGTGGCGTCGCCCAGGCGCGCGCCCTGCACCGTGACCAGGAAAAACACGCCTTGCAGCGCCAGGCTGCGGATGAAGATGTCGCGGTTGACCATCAGCAGCGGCGCCCAACTGGCCCAGCGGCGCAGCCGCGACCAGTCCGGCAGGCCCGGGTAGCGCAGCAGGGCGCCACGGGTCAGCCACAGGCCGAGCAGCGCGCCGCTCCATTCGGCGATCACCGAGGCGCGCGCGGCGCCGGCCACGCCCCAGCCCAGGCCAAGGACGAAGAGCAGTTCCAGGGCGATGTTCACCAGGTTGGTGGTGAGCAGGATGGCCAGTGGCGCGCGGGCGTTCTGCGTGCCGAGCAGCCAGCCGATCAGCGCATAGCTGGCCAGCGCCGCGGGCAAGCCGAACAGGCGGATGTGGAAGAACTGCCGGGCCAGGGTGTCGAGTTCCGCCGAGGCCTGCATCAGCGCCATGGCCGCTGGCGTCAGCGGCACCGCCAGCAGCCCCAGCAGCAGCGCCAGGCCCAGCGCCAGCAGCAGGCCCTGGGCGAGGATGCGGCGCAAGGCGCCACCGTCTTCACGCCCGGCGGCCTGGGCGGCGAAGCCGGTGGTGCCCATGCGCAGGAAGCCGAGCACACCGACCAGCAAGGTGTACAGGCTGCCGCCCACGGCCACCGCGCCGAGCTGGTGGGCGTGCGGCAGATGGCCGATGACGGCGCTGTCGACCAGGGTCACCAGCGGCACGGAAACATTGGACAGGATCATCGGGGCGGCCAGCGCCCAGACCCGGCGATGGGTCGGACGATCGCGCCAGGCGTCGCTCAGTGGGTTCATGCGGGGCTCCTGGACGAGCGCAGCAGTATAGCGAGCGATGCGGCGTTGGCGGCACAGGCGCCAGGTTGCCGGAACAGCGCCCGGCGTGGCGCGCCGTTCAGCCGCTCTTCTTGCGGTAGGCGCAGTAGCCCGGCCGCGGACCGATCTGCGGGTGGTTGCGGCAGGTGTCCGGGCGCAGCTTGTAGACGGTGCACAGGCGGGTCTGGCGATCCAGGTACAGGCAATCGCCATTGCTGGTGCGGGTCAGGGTGAAGATGCCGCTCTTCTGGTTGAAACGCTCGACGATGCCTTCCTTGCTCAGGCGCTTGGCGACGTTCTTCGCCGGCTCGTCACGCTCGAACTCATCCACCACGCCGAGGCGGATCAGGTCGTCGATACGCACTTCCACCGGCATGGTGCAGCAGGTGGCATGGCAGTCCTTGCACAGGCCAGCGGTGTACTTGGCCCAGGTTTCCAGGCGGTCGAGTTCGGCATCGGCGATCAGCGGCGGTTTCTTCATGGTGTGTCGGCAAGGCGGCGGGAAAGGCGCGCAATCATAGTGGCGAAGCCGGCGGATTGCGCGCGCTTTCGACGAAACGGCTCAGCGGTGCTCGATCACCAGTTTGCCGAACGGCCGCCCCTCGGCCATGCGCGCATAGGCTTGCGGCGCCTGGTCGAAGGCGAAGCGGCTGTCGATCAGCGGATGCAGGCGGTGCTGGGCGATGGCCCGGTTCATGGCCAGGAAACTCTCCCGGTGGCCGACCGACAGCGCCTGCAGACGCGCGTGCTTGGCCAGCATCGGCACCACGAAGTCGGCGCCGCCGGGGAAGCCGCCGAGGAAACCGATCAGGCCGATGCCGCCTTGCGGGCGAATCGCCTGCAGCGACTGGTGCAGGCTGCGCGAGCCGCCGACTTCGAGGACCAGGTCGACGCCGCCGCCGCTGGCCCGCTGCACCTGCGCGCCCCAGTCGGCGCGGCCGTCGAAGACCTGGCTGGCGCCCAGTTCGCGCAGGCGCTCGGCTTTTTCCGGCGAGCCGGTGGTCATCCACACCTCGGCGCCGCGCAGGCGGGCGAATTGCAGGGCGAACAGCGAGACGCCACCGCTGCCCTGCAGCAGGACGATATCGCCGGGGCGCGGGGCGAAGGTCTCCAGCACGTTCCAGGCGGTCAGCGCGGCGATCGGCAGGGTCGCCGCCTCGGCATCGGAGAGGTGCGCCGGGGTGGCGACCAGGGCTGTCTGGTCGAGCACCGCGTATTCGCGCAGGAGGCCGTCGCAAGGTCCGCCCAGGCGACTGTCGACGTACTCGGCGTGGAAGCGCCCGGCCTGCCAGGCCGGGGTGTAGTGGCTGGTCACGCGGTCGCCGACGCGCCAGGCGCTGACGCCCGCGCCGACGGCGACCACTTCGCCGGCGCCATCGGACAGCGGAATCAGCGGGCGCGGCAGGTTCGGCAGGTAGTCGCGGCGGGCGATCGCCAGGTCGCGGTAGTTCAGGCTGGTCGCGCCGAGGCGCAACAGCACCTGGCCAGGGCCGGGCTGGGGCCGTTCGGCATCGAAGGGACGCAGGCTGGCGAGGTCGTCGCCGGTGAGGTGGAAGGCACGCATGGCAGGCTCCGGTGGGGTGGATGGTGCGAGCCAGTATGGTTTTGCCTTGAAACGGGATAAATTGGCTTTCCTTCAATTGATTGATGCGTTTAGAACAGCAATGCGCAGCCATGATCGCTACAGCGAAGTGCTCGCCTTCGTTGCCGTCGCCCAGCGCGGCAGTTTCATCCAGGCGGCCGATGACCTCGGCATGACCCCCTCGGCGCTGTCGCGCAAGGTCCAGGCCCTGGAACAACGCCTCGGCAGTCGCCTGCTGCAGCGCACCACGCGGCGGGTCAATCTGACCGAAGCCGGTGCGCTCTACCTGGAGCGTGGCCGCCGCTGGCTGGATGAACTGGCCGATGCCGACCAGGCCCTGGCCGACCTCGCCGGCAATGTGCGGGGGCGCTTGCGGGTGAGCCTGCCGATGCATTTCGGTCGCCTGCACGTGGTCCCGGCGCTGCCGGAACTCCTCGCCCGCCACCCGCAACTAGACCTCGACCTGGATTTCAGCGACCGCCAGCACGACCTGATCGCCGAAGGCTTCGACTGCGCCTTGCGCATCGCCCGGCTGAGCGATTCGAGCATGGTCGCGCGCTTGCTCGCAGAGAATCGTCGGGTGCTGGTGGCCAGCCCGGATTACCTGGAACGCGCCGGAGTCCCGCAGCACCCGCGCGAACTGGCCGCTCACAGTTGCCTGCAATTCTCGCTGTTCCGCGAAGGCGACGCCTGGCACCTGACGCGCGACGGCGAAACGTGCGAGGTGGTGGTGCGCGGGCGCATCCGCGCCAGCTACGGCGGTGCCCTGGTGGAGGCCGCGCGTGCCGGGCTGGGCATCACCCTGACCGCCACCTTCATCGCCGGGCCGGCGCTGCGCAGCGGCGAGCTGGTGCAGGTGCTGCCGGAATGGCGGCCGTCGCCCATGCATATCTGGATGCTCTATCCCAGCGGCCGCTTCCTCGCGCCCAAGGTGCGCGCCTTCAGCGATTTCTTCGCCGAACGCTTCGCCGGGGTGCCCTACTGGGAGCCGGAATTCTCCGGCTGAGCGGCGGACGCGCCACGCCCGGCCCAGAACGCCTTGAACGCCGGGTAGCAGGCGCGGAACCAGGGCGTGTAGGCCGGCGCCGAGGCGCCCAGTTCGGCGTCGATGCCGGCGAAGGACAGGTAGCGGAAGGCGTCGGCTTCCTCGGGAGCGAGGCGCGGCGCCTGATCGTCGACGGCGAAGAACAGGTGGCAGTACTCGTTCTCCACCATGCCGCCGGGCAGCTCGGTGCGGTAGCGGGTTTCCAGGGCCGGCTGCAGGCGCAGGTCGAGGCCCATCTCCTCGCGCAGGCGCCGTTGCGCGGCATCCAGCGGTGTTTCGCCAGGGAAGGGATGGCCGCAGCAACTGTTGCTCCACAGCCCGCCGCAGTGGTACTTGCCGGCGGCGCGGCGTTGCAGCAGCAGTTCGCCGGCGGAGTTCAGCACGTAGACCGAGATCGCCCGGTGCAACAGCCCGCGGCGGTGCGCTTCGAGCTTTTCCTGGAGGCCCAGCGGGTTGTCCTGCTCGTCCACCAGGACGACGTCGATATGGCTCATGTCGGGATGCCCTTTCGATGCCTGGGGCCCCGCTCCGCGAGGCCGGGGCGTGTCAACCGCGGCGGATCATCCAGATGCCGATACCGATGGCGAGCATGCCACCGAGCTTCAGGGCGCTGACCGGGTTTTCCTTGAACCCGGCCCAGCCGAAGTGGTCGAGGGTCATGGCCATGCCCAGTTGGCCGGCCAGCACCAGTACCATGAACAGTAGCGCGCCGACCCGCGGCGCGGCGAAGGCGGCGATGAAGATGAAGAACATGCCGAGGAAGCCGCCGCACCATTGCCACCACTGCAACCCGCGCAGCGCTTGCAGGGTCGGCATTTCGCGGTTGGCCAGGGTCAGGGCGAGCAGGCCGAGCATGCCGACGCAGAAGGAAATCAGCGCGGCGGCCAGCACGCTGGAAACCTGCTTGGCCAACTGGCCATTGATGCCGGCTTGCAGCGGCAGGCAGGCGCCGGCGATCAGCGGCAGGACGAACAGCCACCAGGGGGGCGTAGGCATGGGGAACTCCTGGACGAACGAGGCAGATGAAGCAGCCGCCTAGTATGCACCAGATGCGCCTGGACGGCCCGCCGAGAACCCGTGCCAGTGGCAGCGCCTGGCCTTGACACGCGCCTGCCCGGTTCCAGACTCAATACATGACCTGCAGCTTTCGGCAGGCCGCATCGACTGGCGAACGTCGCCGGGAGGGCAGCATGCACATCACAAGAAGAAAGCACCTGCACCATTACCGCCATTACCTGCTGGCCATCCTCATCGGCCTGTTGCTCCTGGGGCTGCATGAAAGCATCACCCAGGATCGCCAGCCGTCCTGCGACGCCGACGGCAGCCTCGCCACCTGCGCCTATCCGGTCAGCATGGACCTGCAGGTACTTTCCTATTTCCACTGAATCCGCGGCGGCCCTCGGATTCAAGGCTGCGTTGAACTGACGCGGGTCAGGGCGCTGTACGACCTGTTTCCGGCAGATTGTGCGCCCGTCTGGACCGAGCCTGGCGTGCGCCCCCTGTTTGACTATCTTTACAGGGGAGATGTCTGGTCAGGTCCCGGATGTCCCTTGCCTGATTCAGGAGACGCACGATGGATATGAACCGTCGGCAATTCTTCAAGGTCTGCGCTGTCGGCCTTGGAGGATCGAGCCTTGCAGCACTCGGCATGGCGCCCCCCGAGGCGTTCGCCGAGCAGATTCGCCACTTCAAGCTCGCTCGCACCGTCGAGACTCGCAATACCTGCCCCTACTGCTCCGTCGGCTGCGGCATCATCATGTACAGCCAGGGCGATGGCGCGAAGAACGTCGCGCAGAACATCATCCACATCGAGGGCGACGCCGATCATCCGGTGAACCGCGGCACCCTCTGCCCGAAAGGCGCCGGTCTGCTGGACTTCGTGCACAGCCCGAACCGCCTGGCCTACCCGCAGATCCGCGAGCCCGGCTCCAGCGAGTGGAAGCGCATCGAATGGGACGACGCCCTCGATCGCATCGCCAAGCTGATGAAGGAAGACCGCGACGCCAACTTCATCGAGAAGAACGCCCAGGGCCAGACGGTGAACCGCTGGCTGACCACCGGCTTCCTCGCCGCCTCGGCGTCGTCCAACGAAGCCGGCTACATGACCCACAAGGTGGTGCGCTCCCTCGGCATCCTAGGATTCGATAACCAAGCGCGTGTCTGACACGGCCCGACGGTGGCAAGTCTTGCCCCGACGTTTGGCCGTGGCGCCATGACCAACCATTGGACCGACATCAAGAATGCCGATCTGATCCTGATCATGGGCGGCAACGCCGCTGAAGCCCACCCGTGCGGCTTCAAATGGGTCACCGAAGCCAAGGCGCACAACAAGGCGCGTCTGCTCGTGGTCGATCCGCGCTATACGCGCTCCGCCTCGGTGGCGGACTACTACGCGCCGATCCGCACCGGCACCGACATCGCCTTCCTCGGCGGGCTGATCAACTACCTGCTGGAGAACGACAAGATCCAGCACGAGTACGTGCGCAACTACACCGACGTGTCCTTCATCGTGAAGGAAGGCTTCGGTTTCGAGGATGGCCTGTTCAACGGCTATGACGCCGAGAAGCGCGGCTACCCGGACAAGTCCTCCTGGGGCTACGAACTGGGCGAGGACGGTTTCGCCAAGGTCGATCCGACGCTGAGCCACCCGCGTTGCGTGTTCAACCTGATGAAGCAGCACTACAGCCGCTACACGCCGGACGTGGTCAGCAACATCTGCGGCACGCCCAAGGACATGATGCTCAAGGTCTGGGCCGAGATCGCCGAAACCTCGGCGCCGGGCAAGGTCATGACCATCATGTACGCGCTCGGCTGGACGCAGCATTCGGTGGGCGCGCAGATGATCCGCACCGGCGCCATGGTGCAGTTGCTGCTGGGCAACATCGGCATGCCCGGTGGTGGCATGAACGCCCTGCGCGGCCACTCCAACATCCAGGGTCTGACCGACCTCGGCCTGCTCTCCAACTCGCTGCCGGGCTACCTGACCCTGGCCGCCGACGCCGAGCAGGACTACACCGCCTACATCGCCAAGCGCGCCAGCAAGCCGCTGCGTCCGGGACAACTGTCCTACTGGCAGAATTACGGCAAGTTCCATGTCAGCCTGATGAAGTCCTGGTTCGGCAAAGCGGCGACCGCGGACAACCACTGGTGCTTCGACTGGCTGCCCAAGCTCGACGTGCCCGGCGCCGGCTACGACGTGCTGCGCTACTTCGACATGATGTACCAGGGCAAGGTCAACGGTTACTTCTGCCAGGGCTTCAACCCCATCGCCTCCTTCCCCAACAAAGCCAAGGTCGGCGCCGCACTGGCCAAGCTCAAGTGGATGGTGGTGATGGACCCGCTGGCCACCGAGACCTCGGAGTTCTGGCGCAATGCCGGCGACTTCAACAACGTCGACAGCAAGAGCATCCAGACCACCGTGTTCCGCCTGCCGACCACCTGCTTCGCCGAGGAAGACGGCTCCATCGTCAACAGCGGGCGCTGGCTGCAATGGCACTGGAAGGGCGCCGAGCCGCCGGGCCAGGCGCGCACCGACATCGCCATCATGAGCGCTCTGCTGCATCGCCTGCGCGAGATGTATCGCAAGGACGGCGGCAAGTTCCCCGATCCCATCCTCGGTCTCGACTGGCCCTACCTGCGGCCCGACGACCCGACCCCGGAGGAGATCGCCAAGGAGTACAACGGCAAGGCCCTGGCCGACCTGGTCGACCCGAGCAATGGCATGGTCCTGGCCAAGGCCGGCGAGCAACTGCCGGGCTTCGCCCTGCTGCGCGACGATGGCAGCACCGCCAGCGGCTGCTGGATCTTCGCCGGCGCCTGGACCCAGCAGGGCAACCAGATGGCCCGGCGTGACAACAGCGACCCCTACGCCATGGGCCAGACCCTCGGCTGGGCCTGGGCCTGGCCGGCGAACCGCCGCATCCTCTACAACCGTGCCTCGGCGGATGTCAGCGGCAAACCCTGGGACCCGGAGAAAAAACGCCTGGTGTGGTGGAACGGCAAGGCCTGGGGCGGCACCGACGTGCCGGACTACAAGGCCGACGTGGCGCCGGAAGCCGGGATGAACCCGTTCATCATGAACCCCGAAGGGGTGGCGCGTTTCTTCGCCGTCGACAAGATGGCCGAGGGGCCGTTCCCCGAGCACTACGAGCCGTTCGAGACGCCAATCGGCATCAACCCGCTGCACCGCGACAACCCGAAAGCGATCAGCAACCCGGCGGCGCGGGTGTTCAAGAACGACATGGAACTGTTCGGCAAGGCCGACGAGTTCCCCTACGCCGCCACCACCTACCGGCTGACCGAACACTTCCACTACTGGACCAAGCATTGCCGCCTGAATGCCATCGTCCAGCCGGAGCAGTTCGTCGAGATCGGCGAGGTGCTGGCCAAGCAACTCGGGATCAAGGCCGGCGACCGCGTGAAGGTCTCCTCCAACCGCGGCTACATCAAGGCGGTGGCGGTGGTGACCAAGCGCATCCGCCCGCTGCAGGTCGACGGCAAGACCGTGCACCACGTCGGCATCCCCATCCACTGGGGCTTCGCCGGGGTGGCGCGCAACGGCTACCTGACCAACACCCTGACGCCCTTCGTCGGCGACGGCAACACACAGACGCCGGAGTTCAAGTCGTTCCTGGTCAACGTCGAAAAGATCGGAGGTGAGGCATGAGCAGCCAGGACATCCATGCCCGTTCCGCGACCACCACGCCCATGCCCTCGGTGCGCCAGGAGGAGGAAGTGGCCAAGCTCATCGACGTGTCCAAGTGCATCGGTTGCAAGGCCTGCCAGGTCGCCTGCTCGGAATGGAACGAGCTGCGCGACGAGGTCGGCCACAACCACGGCGTCTACGACAACCCCATCGACCTCACGGCCGACTCCTGGACGGTGATGCGCTTCACCGAGCACGAGAACGCCGCCGGCAACCTCGAATGGCTGATCCGCAAGGACGGCTGCATGCACTGCGACGAACCGGGCTGCCTGAAGGCCTGCCCGAGTCCGGGGGCGATCGTGAAGTACGCCAACGGCATCGTCGACTTCAACCAGGACCACTGCATCGGCTGCGGCTACTGCATCACCGGCTGCCCGTTCAACATCCCGCGCATCTCGCAGAAGGACCACAAGGCCTACAAGTGCACCCTGTGTTCCGACCGTGTCGGCGCGGGCATGGAGCCGGCCTGCGTGAAGACCTGCCCGACCGGGGCCATCGTCTTCGGCACCAAGGAGGCGATGAAGGAGCACGCCGCCGAACGCATCGTCGACCTCAAGTCGCGTGGCTTCGAGCAGGCCGGGCTGTACGACCCGCCAGGTGTCGGCGGCACCCACGTGATGTACGTGCTGCACCACGCCGACCAGCCGTCGCTGTACGCCGGCCTGCCGGACAAACCGGCGATCAGCCCGTTGGTCAGCCTGTGGAAAGGCATCAGCAAACCCCTCGGCCTGCTGGCCATGGGCGCGGTGGTGCTGGCCGGGTTCTTCCACTACACCCGCACCGGCCCCAACCGCGTCGAAGAGGACGAAGAACCACGCCCCGGGCCGGAGTCGCCGGTGCACAAGGTCGATCCATCGGTGCATTCCTATGATCCGCACAAGCCGCGCTGAACGGCGTCAGGCCGTGCACGGACCCGCCCCCTCTGCCTGTCGGCAGAGGGTTGGGGAGAGGGTGTTTCGCCGCTTCCCGAGGAGCCCAGCATGAAAAGAGATATCCAACGCTACACCGCCAACGAACGCAGCAATCACTGGATGGTGGCGATCCTGTTCTTCCTGGCCGGGCTGTCCGGGCTGGCGCTGTTCCACCCGGCGCTGTTCTGGCTCAGCGAACTGTTCGGCGGCGGACCCTGGACGCGCATCCTCCATCCCTTCCTGGGGCTGGCCATGTTCCTCTTCTTCCTCGGCCTGGTGCTGCGCTTCGCCCACCACAACCTGATCGAGAAAAGCGACATCCAGTGGCTCAAGCAATGGCGCGACGTGGTCGGCAACTGCGAGGACAACCTGCCCGAAGTCGGTCGCTACAACGCTGGGCAGAAGCTGCTGTTCTGGGTCCTGCTGCTGTGCATGCTGGTGCTGCTGCTCAGCGGCATCGTCATCTGGCGCCAGTACTTCAGCGCCTGGTTCCCCATCGGCCTCATCCGCCTCTCGGCGCTGCTGCACGCCCTGGCTGCCTTCGTGCTGATCAGCAGCATCCTGGTGCACATCTATGCCGGCCTCTGGGTCAAAGGCTCGATGGGCGCCATGCTCTACGGCTGGGTCAGTCGCGGCTGGGCGCGCAAGCACCACGGCGCCTGGCTGAAACGCGTGGACAAAGGGGAGGGCCACTGACGGCAGGCCCGCGCGAATCGCGGGCATCGCCCTTCCGGTAGGGGGCGTTGGGCGCGGCGAAGCCCCTGTGGTCGGTCGGTTGACCGCATGGGCTTCACGGGCTCAAGCCATCCTGCCTGTCGGGAGGCACCCACTGCGTAGGGCGGATCACCGTTCGCGGTTATCCGCCGTTCATCCATGAACACAAGGAGTCCTGCGTGCCAGGCCAAATCCTCGAACCCGGTCAGATCGAAGCCGCCGCCAACATCCCCCCCTTCCTCAAGCTGCCCGCGCGCGACCTGTTCGCCCGACGCGCCGCGCGCCTGCGCCAGCTCGCCGACGGCCACCCGTTGGCCGACTACCTGCGCCTGCTCGCTGAACTCTGCGACATCCAGCAACGCCTGCTCGATGCGCCGCCCGCGCTGCCGCTGCCGGACGCCAGCGCCCTGCAACGCAGCCGCGAGCACAAGATGCCGCCCCTGGCCTTCGAAACCCAGGTGCGCGCGGGCGCCTGGCTGCCGTTGCTGGAGCAACTGCTGGCGGCCTTCCCGATCAGCCCCGGCAGCGCCGTCGCCGCGGCCCTCGCGCCCCTCCAGGGGGCCGACGCCGGTCAGCGCAAGGCCTGGGCCCTGGGTCTGCTCAACGGCCAGTACGACCTGCTGCCCGCCGCCCTGGTGCCCTTCCTCGGCGCTGCCCTGCAAGTCGCCTTCAGCCATTGGCTGCTGGCCCTGCCGGAGGGGCTGCTCAGCGAGAGCGAAGAGCAGACCCTATGCCCGGCCTGCGGCTCGCCGCCGGTGGCCGGGGTCATCCACCACCGTGGCCAATACAGCACCCTGCGCTACCTGGCCTGCTCGTTGTGCTCCTGCGAATGGCACTACGTGCGGGTCAAGTGCAGCCATTGCCGCGAGAGCAAGGGCCTCAGCTACCTGGCCCTGGACAGCGACGCCCGCACCGCCGAAAAGGCGCCGCTGCGCGCCGAGGTCTGCCCGGGCTGCCAGGGCTACCTGAAGCAGTTCTACCTGGAGTATGACGACGGTGCCGATCCCCAGGCCGACGACATCGCCAGCCTGGCCCTGGACATCCGTCTCGCCGAAGAGGGCTACCTGCGCCGCGCGCCCAACCTGTTGCTGGCGCCGGGCGATTCCGACTGAGTCAGGCTCGCCTAGACTGAAGCACCGTAGGATGGGTCGAGGAGCCAGCGCCGCCGCCCATCAGCCCGTTGACCCGACAGGATCCCGCATGACCTCCGTCCGCCTGCCTTCCATCGACCGCCTGCTGCGCAGCCCGGCCTGCGCGCCGCTGCAACAGCGCTACGGCCGCGACGCCCTGCTCAAGACCTTGCGCGACCTGCTCGACGAGCTACGCGAACCGGCTCGCCACGGCCAACTCGCCGCCGTCGAACTCAGCGAAGCGGTGCTCGCCGGTCGCGCTGGCGAACGCCTCGCCGCCCGCCACTCCAGCCGCGTGCGGCGGGTGTTCAACCTCACCGGCACGGTGCTGCACACCAACCTCGGCCGTGCCCTGCTGCCGGAGGAAGCCATCGAGGCCATCAGCCTCGCCGCGCGCTACCCGATCAACCTGGAATTCGACCTCGCCAGCGGCAAGCGCGGCGACCGCGACGACCTCATCACCGGGCTGATCCGCGAACTCACCGGTGCCGAGGCGGTCACCGTGGTCAACAACAACGCCGCCGCCGTGCTGCTGGCGCTGAACAGCCTGGGCGCGCGCAAGGAAGGCATCATCTCGCGCGGCGAGCTGATCGAGATCGGCGGCGCCTTCCGCATTCCCGACATCATGGCCCGCGCCGGGGTCAAGCTGGTCGAGGTCGGCACCACCAACCGCACCCACGCCAAGGACTATGCCGCCGCCATCGGCCCGCGCAGCGGCCTGCTGATGCGCGTGCACACCAGCAACTACAGCGTGCAGGGCTTCACCGCCAGCGTGCCCACCGCCGAGCTGGCCGGCATCGCCCACGCCCACGGCCTGCCCCTGCTGGAAGACCTCGGCAGCGGCAGCCTGGTCGATCTCACGCGCTGGGGCCTGCCCCGGGAACCCACGGTGCAGGAAGCCCTGAAAGACGGTGCCGACATCGTCACCTTCAGCGGCGACAAATTGCTCGGCGGTCCCCAGGCCGGGCTGATTCTCGGCAGCCGGGAACTCATCGGGCGGATCAAGAAAAACCCGCTCAAGCGCGCCCTGCGGGTGGATAAGCTGACCCTGGCCGCGCTGGAAGCGGTGCTCAACCTCTACCGCGACCCCGACCGCCTGGCTGAGCGCCTCACCAGCCTGCGCCTGCTCAGCCGCCCGCAGGTGGATATCCGCGCCCAGGCCGAGCGCCTGGCGCCGCTGCTCGCCCTGCCGCTGGGCGCGGACTGGCAGGTCAGCGTCGAAGCCGCCCTCGGCATGATCGGCAGCGGTGCGCAGCCGGTGGCGCGCCTGCCCAGCGCCGCCCTGTGCCTGCGCCCGCGCTGCGCCAAGCGCCTGCGCGGCCGCGCCCTGCTGGCGCTGGAAGAGCGCCTGCGCTGCCTGCCGATCCCGGTGATCGGCCGCATTGACGACGACGCCCTGTGGCTCGACCTGCGCCAGCTCGACGACGAAGCGGGCTTCCTCGCGCAACTGCCGCTGCTCGGCGAGGCGCCGGCATGATCGTCGGCACCGCCGGGCACATCGACCACGGCAAGACCGCCCTGCTGCGCGCGCTCACCGGCCTGGAGGGCGACCGTCGCCCGGCCGAGCGCGCGCGCGGCATCACCATCGACCTCGGCTATCTCTACGCCGACCTCGGCGATGGCAGCCTGACCGGCTTCATCGATGTGCCAGGCCACGAGCGCTTCGTCCACAACATGCTCGCCGGCGCCAGCGGCATCGACCTGGTGCTGCTGGTGGTGGCCGCCGACGACGGGGTGATGCCGCAGACCCGCGAGCACCTGGCGATCATCGAACTGCTCGGGATCCCCCGCGCCCTGGTGGCCCTGAGCAAGAGCGATCGCGTCTCGCCGCAGCGCCTTGCCGACGCGCGCGCCGAGGTCGTCGCCCTGCTGGCGCCGGGACCGCTGGCGGGCGCGCCTGTCCTGCCGGTTTCCAGCCTCAGCGGAGCTGGCGTGGACGCGCTGCGCCAGGCCCTGCGGGAGGAAGCGCAACGGGTCGCGGCGCGCGGCAGCGAGGGCGGTTTCCGCCTTGCCGTGGACCGCGCCTTCAGCGTCAGCGGCGCCGGCCTGGTGGTCACCGGCACCGCCTTCGCCGGGCGCGTCGCGGTGGGCGACGAATTGCTGCTCGGCAGCGCCGGGCGCCGTGTGCGGGTCCGTGGCCTGCACGCGCAGAACCGCGTTGCCGAGCAGGCCCATGCCGGCCAGCGGGTGGCGCTGAACCTGGCGGGCGAGCGCCTGACCCCGGAGCAGGTCAAGCGCGGTGATTGGCTGCTGGCGGCGGACCTGTACGCGCCGACCACGCGCATCGACATCGACCTGCACCTGCTGCCCGGCGAGGCCAAGGCGCTGGCCCACTGGACACCGGTGCACGTGCACCTCGGCGCCCAGGACCTGACCGGCCGCGTCGCCCTGCTCGAAGGCGAGCGCCTGGCGCCTGGCGACAGCACCTTCGCCCAACTTGTGTTGAATGCGCCGGCCCACGCCGTGTACGGCGACCGCCTGGTGCTGCGCGACCAGTCCGCCCAGCGCACCCTCGGCGGCGGCCGCGTGCTCGACCCCTTCGCCCCGGCGCGCAACAGACGCAGCGCCGAGCGCCTGGCGCAGCTCCAGGCCCTGCGTGGCGGCGGCCTGGAACAGGCGCTGCCGATCCTCCTCGCGCACGCCGACAACGGCCTCGATCCGGCCGTACTGACGCGTCAGTTCAACCGCCCGCGCGCTGGCTGGCGACTGCCCGAGGCGCTGTGCGAAATCCCCACCAAACTCGGCCCACGGCTGTTCACCGAGGCCCATTGGCGCGACCTGGGCGAGCGCCTGCTGCACGCCCTGGCGCGCTTCCACGGCGAACAGCCCGACGAACTCGGTCCCGATCGTGACCGCCTGCGCCGCTACGCCTTGCCGCAACTGGAGCGCCCGGTATTCATCGCCCTGCTGGAGCAGGCCCTGGCGGCGGGGCAAATCGAAAGCAGCGGGCCCTGGTTGCACCTGCCGGACCACCGGGTACAACTCGGCGCCGAAGACGAAGCCCTGCGCGCACGCCTCTGGCCGTTGCTGCTGGCCGGCGCCTTCGATCCGCCCTGGACCCGCGACCTGGCCAAGGCCCTGGCGGTGGACGAGGCCGCCATGCGCCTGCTGCTGCGCAAACTGGCGCGCCTCGGCCAGTTGCACCAGGTGGTCAAAGACCTCTTCTACCCCGACGAAACCCTGCGCCAGCTCACCCGGCACGCCCTGCAGCTGCGTGACGAGCAGGGCCTGATCCGCGCCGCCGCCTTTCGCGACCGCATCGGCATCGGTCGCAAACGCTGCATCCAACTGCTCGAATACTTCGATCGCATCGGCTTCACCCGCCGCTTCGGCAACGAAAGACGCATCCGCGAAGACTCGGCCCTGGCCCTGTGCGGAGCCGCCTGAACCGGCCGCGCAGCAGGGTCGTTTAAGGATTTCCTGATTCTGTGAAACGAATCGTCGCAGCCATGGTCACCGCCTCCCGGCCGCCTGTAGGCTCGAAACGGTGCGCCGACGAACCCATCGTCCCGGCGTGCGCGTTCGACGTTCAGCGGCGCCTACCGGGAGGGCGTTTTCGTGGCAGAAGAGTGGGGCAGGCAGCACGGCAACAGCGTTGACCAGCGACACCGCGAGGAGCCCCGGGCCGGCGTGCCTGGCGAGTTGCGCGAGGGCCTGCGGGCCCTCGAAGAACAGGCCCAGCGGCGTCATGCGGCACAGCGGCAATATGCGCCGCCAGCGCCGAGCGGCCGCACCTTCACCAAGAGTGCGCGCCTGCCCGACGGCCAGAGCGAGCATGCCGTGGTGCGCGGCCCCCTGCCGATCGACATCCTGTGGGATTACGGCCACTGCGCCATCCTCGGCGGTTGCGAGCAGACGCGGAGCGGCGTGCCGCTGCGGCTGATCCATCCCTGCCGGGGCACCGACCTGCTCGGTCGCCTGGGCGCGCTGACACTGAGCGCCCCGCATTGCCGGGCCTGCGTCTCGCGGGACGCTGCCGCGGACAACCTGCTCGGCCTGCTGGCGCTGCTCTGGCCGGCCCGACTCGACGACAGCGCGCTCTACAGCGAAACCGAACTGCGCCGGCTGAAACGCGCCACCACCCGCGTGCGCCTGCACCTGGAACAGCTCGCCGATGGCCGCCTCAAGGGATATGCCTTCTACACCGGCGGCCGCCGCGACTGGGAACAGGTCGATGTGATCCCCTTCGTGCCGCGCGGCGAACGCCTGGTGGCCGACTTCGGCGACGGCGCCGAACTGCTCTGGAGCCCCGCCGCTATGGCTGACCAAGCGGGCATACCGCTGCTGAGCGATCCGCCGAAAGTCCCGCAGATCTGGGTCTTTCCACCGAGCGAGGCGGCCGACAGCATCATCCTCGACCCCATCTTCCCGCCCGACTACCGCGACGCCATCCTGCTGTTCCCGGCCGGCTCCGGCATCCCACCGCTCTACGCGGTGATCGGCACCACCCGCCCCGGCTGCTAGCATCACGGCTGGCAATCGAACCCGGTATGGCCCATGAAAAAATGGATGTTATTCGCGCTGGCCGCATTGCTCGGTTGGCAGTACATGGAAAACCCCGCCTGGCAGAGCCGCTTCAGCCGCCCCGCCGAGGCGCCCCAGCCGAGCGCCGAAGACAGACCCCCGCCCGCGCAACCCACAGCGCCATCGAGCCCCGCCCCGGCACTGGCGTTCAACTGCGACGGACGCAAGCGCTGCTCGCAGATGACCTCCTGCGAAGAAGCCAGGAACTTCCTGCAGCACTGCCCCGGCATGGAAATGGACGGCGATCACGACGGCGTACCCTGCGAAGGGCAGTGGTGCCGCTAGGGCAGCCGGCAATCTTAGGGCGCACCTTCGCTAGCCACGTCATGGCCAATGGTGGCAACATCCGTTCGCTGCAAGGTTTCTCGGCCATGCGCCCCTGGCGATGACGATGCGCACCCCGCTCCAGCGCATGCGCCGCCGTATCGGCGTTTGGCCCGCCGCGGGCTTTGCGACACGCCACCGAAGCCGGCAACGGAAGCTGAAGAAAAACGCTGTAAATCGATACGGAAGGCAATCACGCCCGGTGGCGTGGCCGGGCTTCAAACCCGGTTGGGGACGGCAGCCGTTCCTGGGTGAGTTCGACTCTCACTGCCTTCCGCCAATCCTCCCCTCTACAGCCCGCTTGGCTCTAGGTTTTCGGCTCAGCCCGGGAAGAAGCTTCGACGTCGGTGTCGAAGGACTTTCAGTGCGGTGCACCTTCACCAGCCTGCATCCAGGAAGGGATGTCGTTCATGCCGTGCAGTACGCGCCACACATCGATGTGGTCGTCTCGCTCGACGTAGAACACCAGGTAGGGATAGCGCTTGAGTGGCCAGCAATGCAACCCCGGCAAATCCAGCTCATGGGCATAGCGGGACGACCCACTGGCAGGGTGACGCGCGATATGGGCGTATGCCTTTTCCAGGGCATCGATAAACCCCAGAGCAGTCTGTTCGGCGTCTTCGCTGAGGTAGTAATCGACAGCCGCCTCAACGTCCTGATTGGCGAGTAGCCTTGGAACGACTGGCTTTGCCTTCATCCACCGGCCTTCCGTACCCGAGTGCGCAGCGATTCGAAGTAGTCACTGTCGGCAGGCGCCGCTGGCATCGACTCCGCGCCGGCGATCAGCAGGCCCCGCAGGCGCTGACGGTCCTGATCCTTGCGAATCAGCTCGCGCACGTATTCGCTGCTGGTGCCATAACCGCGCTGGCTGACCTGCTCATCGACAAAGCTCTTGAGCGTATCCGGCAGGGAAATGTTCATCGTGCTCATGGGACCAGTCTCTCTGGAATGGCAAAATTTGCCAAAACATACTAGCACTCGTGATCCTCGTCGGTATCGAGAAGGCGACGAAAGTTGACTACGTCCGGTGGCAGAGCACCAAGCGGGGACGTGCACGGATATCAGCGCCAAGCGCTTCCGCACTATGCAGGTGCTGAATTTAATCAGAGCCGTGGCCTGGCGCGTGACTCTCTCAAAATCGTCAATGGCGATTGCCAATGTCTCATCGCAAACAGGCGTTTCTGTTTCTTCCCAGGTTTATGCACAACAGGACATCGATAGGACCGCCACAGAAAGCGTAAAGGTCAGCCTGTCGGACTTGGGTAAAGGGTTGGCGTCAGGTGAGAGCAAAAAAGAGTCCAACTCCGATATCGACATTGCAATGTCATTACTGCAAATGGCACAAGCGGCTAAAGCCTGGGATGCCGCACAGGCTGCGGATGAAGTGGCCGGTTCCTCCGCGGTGGGAAGCGGGCCAAGCCAGGAAATCTAAACGTCAGAATGGATTAGCGATAACTGGGCAGGCAAGTATCCATATCGCTCCTTTCTCGAACAGCATATGACATCGTTGGATTAGACCGAGATGGCGGAGCCGCGCCTTGGTCTTGTCTGGCGTTGTTCGCCATCAATCACTATCAACCATGACAAGCGTCGGTTCCGACCTCATTAGCCGCTGCCATTTTCTCCTTCCCTGTCTTTAATGCTTCTCCCGGTTCCCGTAACGGGCAGGCTTGCACGCTGCCATGTCCGTAATGGCATGGGACGTGGGCCCGGACTACGTCTGCCCGCTCTGCGGCTGGCTCATCGCTTTACCGAGGATGTGCGCAACGATTGCGCTCTTGCCGCGTGTGTAGGCCTCGCGGTCGGTAGGATGGAGGGCAGCGAGGGATTCCTTGCAATGCTGGTAGTCGGCGGCGCACTCGGGATGGCTACGTAGCCAGTTACGGAAGACAAGGTAGCGTTCGGCGTCGGCCCGGGGCATCACATGGATATGGTGAGTGCGACCCTGCCCCTTTGGCGGCATGCCTTTGACGAAGAACATCCGCTGCGGCGCCGGGTTGTCGCGCCAGTACTGGTAATCGAGTGCTTCCAGGGGGGCTATCAGGCGTGGCCAGTCGCATGCCGGCGGCGGTAGCAGGAGGATGTCGATGATCGGCTTGGACTTGAGGCCCGGCACGGCTGTGCTGCCGATGTGCTCTATGACCAGGCCTGGCAGTTGCAGCGCTTCGGCGATTCGGTGGGATTCTTCGCGGAAGCGCTGTGGCCACCTGGGATCGGCGTCGGCCAACTCGACGCGGTCGGCTTCGGCGTTGCTCCAGCGCTGGCCGTCGAAGCTGGGTTCGGCTATCGGGGTGTCCATGTTGGTCTCCACCGGTGGGCTCGCATTCGAGGGCTTGCGTGGTGTTTAGCTTCAGTCGAGCCGCCGTCGTGCCTCCATGGCCAAAGGATTGGTCTCGCGGATTTCGGGCGCTCGGCGGCACGGCATCGAATACGGCTAGACACTAGGGCTCCGCCTCCAGACCCAAACTGGCCAGTAGCCTCTCGATTGCCTGGCGCTGCGCATCCGATACTGGCCCGGGGGCGCAGATGGCGACTCGTTTCGCCGCGGGGTCGTTGCAGGTGACCACCGCTCCCTTGACGATTTCATCGACGCCGTCACGCACGCGGTGCTCCACCGCTATCTGGCGCAGGCGGAAGCGGGCCACTTTGGCGAACGGGGTGAGCGGTAGCTCGGCGAGGAGGAATAGGCGCTTGGGCTGCGCCGGCGGTTCGGCGATCCGCGTTCTGATGTAGGTGCTCAAGTCATCCTCGGACGCCGCTTCGCCAGTTCTCAGGACGATGAACAACACTGGAACTTCTCCAGCGTACTCGTCCGGCATGCCAACGGCTGCTGCCTGAAGGATGGCGGGATGGGCGAGCGCGGAGTCTTCGATCAATTGCGGGTCGATGTTGTGGCCGCTTCTGATGATGATTTCCTTGGAGCGGCCGACGATTCTGAGTTCGCCTTCGGCGCTGAACTCTCCCAGGTCGCCGGTGTGGAGCCAGCCGTCTTCCGGGCGGCCAACGATGCCGGTTTCGCTCAGGTAGCCCTGGAAGACGTTGGGGCCACTGATCAGCACCTCGCCGCGAACGCCGTGCTCGATGTCGCCGCCGGGTCGGTTCAGGCTGAGCCGCACCAGCGGTGCTGGCTTGCCGACGCTGTGTTGGCCGCACGGCCCATCGCTGCTCTGGGCGCTGGCGATGCCACTGCTTTCGGTCATCCCATACAACTGGCAGACGGGCTTGCTGATTTTCTGCTCGATGCGGCTGGCGAGTTCGCGGGGCAGCGGCGACCCACCGGTCAGCACCGCTCGCAGCCTGTCCAGGTTGGCGCCGAGCAGTGGGCTGTCCGCGATGCCCGCCAGGGTGGTGGGGACGCAAGACAGCAAGCTGATGCGGTGCCGATCGATGAGTGGCCAGATGTGTTCGGTGATCGCGCGGTTGCGCATCCCCAACAACGTTGGGAAGACGATGCTGGCGCCTGTCGACAAGGCGGCCAGGACCGCATCGATGGCGCCGCCGACATGGAACAGCGGCAGGCCTGTCAGCAGGCGATCCGACGCGCGAATGCCGAGGCTGGAGGCCGCCATCAAGGCACCAGCGGCAATATTGCGTCGAGACAGGCAGGCCAGCCTGGGCATGCCAGTGGTGCCGCCGGTGTGTATCAGGGTGGCGATGCTGTCGGCAGCGTCAACCGGCTTGAAGGCTTCGGCATCGCCGAGGAAGGTTGCCCAACTCATGGCTCCCGCTGATACCTCGGCCACCGGCACTTCGATCACGCTGGTCACCTCCGGCAGATCGCTCAGGGCTTGTGCAAGGCGTGCATGCACGTCGAACGCAGGATGCGGCCCCATGCTCACCACCACTTTGCTGCGGGCGAGCTTCAGTTGAGCGTGAATAGCCTCGGCGGATAGCAGGAGATTGACTGGGAATGCCCTGCCGACAGCGGTGGCTGCGATGAGCGCGGTCACCGCCTGCGGCACGAGCGGCAGCAGGATGGCGACCGAGTCGTTTTCCTTGACGCCGGCGGCAAGCAGGGCCGACGCTAGGGCCCGCACGTCTTGGAGCAGTTCGGCATAGCTGAGGCGGAACGGGGTGGTATCCGTTTCGCTGGCGAGGTACTCGATCGCCGTATGGTCGGGGCGCGCCTGTGCCGAGCGCGTCAGCTGGTCGAACGGGGAGGGGGCGGACTCCAGGCGCGACAGCATGCTGTGGTTCGGGGTCGATGCGGCAGTCGTCATTCGGCGTTTCCTTGCGTGATCGGCCAAGCGGACGGCCCACGCCGGCGAGAGGCCGGCGATGCGTGGGGCCTGTTTCGGGGCACGGTTGCTCGAATGGCGGCCAGTTATTTGGCAAGTCGCTCTTCGAGGGCTTCGATCTGGGCCCTGGCTTCGTCGCCTTCAGGGATCGGCCGGCCGCTGTCACGCCATTGCACTGCCGCCTTGAACCCTTCTGCCTGGGCATAGCGCCTGAACCAGAGACCCTCGGGGTTGTGCCGGGTGATACCGTCGAACACCGTGGCCATCATCTGCGTCTGTTCCAGGCCCATCGTCAGCATTACCTGGTTGACCACCATCTTGTGCATCGCCAGATGAGACTTAGGAACTCCGGCGATACGCTCGGCCAGCCGCATGGTTGCGGCCTCCAGCTCCGCAATGGGCACGACCTCGTTGGCCAGGCCCCAGGCTTCGGCCTTGCGGCCGTCGATCGGGTCGCCGGTGAACATCAACTGCTTGGCGCGGGCAAAGCCCAGGCGGTAAGTCCACATCGCCGTGGTCGGGCAGCCCCAGACCCGGGTAGGCATGTAGCCGATCCTGGCGTCCTCTGCCATCACCAGGAGGTCGCAGCTCAGGGCGATGTCGCTGCCGCCCGCCGCCGCATAGCCATGCACCTTGGCGATGGTCGGCTTGCTGCAGCGCCACAGGCTCATGAAGTCCTCCGTGTTGCGTTTCATGAAGGCGTAATCGACCATGGGGTCCCACGGGTAATCTTCCTGCTGACAGGGGTGGTCGAGGCGTTGCTCGGCGCTGTCCGCGAGGTCATAGCCGCCGCAGAAGCCTTTTCCCGCGCCTTCGACAATGATGACGTGAACCTCGTCGTTACCCTCTGCCCACTCGACTGCCGCCCTGATGTCCTTGGGCGTCTGGTCGGTGATTGCGTTCAGTCGCTCCGGGCGGTTCAACAGCAGGCGCGCGATGCGGGGAGCGTTGGGGTCTTGCTCGATCTTGACGGTTGAATAGGACGGCATGACGGTCTCCTCGGGGTGGATTCGCAATTACAGTCAGTCCTGACTGTAATGTGTCTGGGGGAACAGTCAATGCTGACTGCTCTTGGAATTCATGAGATGGATGTGAGGTCATGCCCAATTCGACTTGCGCCACCGATGCAACGGTGGACGTGCCTACGAAGAAGTCACTCAAGCAACTGTTGCTGGACGCTGCCGTTGCCGCACTGATCGAGCTGGGGGTCGCCAGAACGACCACGGTGGAGGTGCAGCGCAGGGCCGGGGTGAGTCGTGGGGCGCTGCTCCATCACTTCCCGAGCCATACCCTGATGCTGTCCGCGACCATCGAGGAGCTGGTGCGCCGCAACGATGAGGCGGTTCGGCTGGCACAGCAGCAAATGGCGGCCACCGCGAATCCGCTGGAGCGCGCTATTCGCACCCTGGTGTCGATGGGTACTCAACCAGCCTTCCTCGCGGAGCTGGAACTGTGGGCCACGGCCAGGAGCGATGCCGAGTTGCTGGCGGCAGTCCAGGGTGCCGAGCGTAATGCGCGCAAGGAGCGCGAGCGGGTCATCGCCGAGTTGTTCGCCTCGGTCCAGCACAATCCCAACTATGAGGCGGTCGTCGCGATCAGCATCGAGTTCGTCCGAGGCGTTGCCCTGTCCAGCGTGCTGACGAGCAATTCCGAGCATCGGGAGCGCTTGATCCGTCAGTGGGTTTGGGCCGTGGAGACATTGCTGCAGGCTCCCTCTCCAGCCAATTGATGCCAGTTGCGGGCGCGTTCCCGTCTTGCGTGCTCTATCGCCTGCCCGGCCGTCTGTGTCGCCTCACTTCACCGGAAAATCGAAATACGTCTCCGGGTACGGTTCCTGCTTCAGCGTGTAGTGCCACCACTCATTCGCATAAGGTTCGAAGCCGTGCCGCTGCATGGTGCCGCGCAGGGTTTCGCGGTTGCGCATTGGCTGGGCGCCGATGAGGGCGGTGCCGTGGTGGGAGATGGGGCCGAAGAAGTCGAAGGGGCTGCCCATGTCGAGTTCCGCGCCGCTCTTGGCGTCGATCAGGGTGAGGTCGACCGTACTGCCGCGCGAGTGGCCGGATTTCTTGGCGATGTAGCCGTCGCGGAACAGCGCGGCTTTGTCCAGTTGCGGGTAGTAGCGCGCCTGGGTGCGGGTGTCGCTGAGGTCGGCGGCCCAGCGTTTGAAGTGTTCGACGGCGCGCTGGGGCCGGTAGCCATCGAAGATTTTCAGCGCCAGGCCGCTCAGGGCCAGGTCGCCTTCGACCTCGGCGAGGGCCTTGGCGGCTTCGCGGCTGAGGATGACGCGGCCGCTGTCGTAGCCGTCGATGCGTTGGCCGACGAAGTTGTCGCCGCTGTAGTAGCGCAGGTCGTAGTGCGCGCCCTTGAGTACCTGGTCGAGGTAGACGAAGCCGGGTTGCGCCGGTTGGTCGGCGCGCAGGGCGCCGGCCAGCAGGAGCAGGGCGAGGCCGGCGTAGCGCAGCAGGGAGCGACGAAGCATCGCGCCTCCAGGGCGGAAGGGTTCTTCTTACCCTAGCAGGCGCGGCGCGTGGCGCGCTTGGGCGTTACTGCCGCTGCAGCATTTGCCGCTGGTTCGCGGAGAAGCCGCCTTGCTCCTGGAACTGCGCGCCGTAGGCGGGTTGCCGCTCGACGGCGTCGAGGCCGAAGGATTCCTTGACCGGCGATTCGATGGCGCCGAGGTTGTAGCTCGACGGCGCGGCGCAGCCGCCGAGGGCTAAGACGGCGAGGGCCAGCGCGTAGTACTTGGACATGGGGAAGTGCTCCGGGTGCGAACCTGATGGTCCAGCGAACACGCTAGGCGGGGATTCTTAGCGTTGCCTTAAGCCCTGCCCGGGCCTGTGTCATTCGTGGCGCAGGGCTTGCACGCTGTCGCCGTCGGGGTCGAAGGCGTCCAGGCGCATGCGTTCGGCGAAGGCGTCGAGCGCCGCCTGGCCGCGGACCAATTCAGCGCGCGCGGCGGCCCAGTCGTCCGGGCGCAGGCGCACCATCCAGCCGTCGCCGTAGCAGTCCTGGTTGATCAGGCCGGGGCGGCGCTCTACCGCATCGTTGCTCACCAGCAGGGTGCCGGCCAGGGGGCAGCGCGCGGAGGCGGCGGCCTTGGCGAATTCGACCACGCCGAAGCTGCGGTCCTTGTCGATGTGCCAGCCGTCGCGTTTCGGCGTGAAGGCGAAGATCTGCCCATAGAGCGCGCAGCCGTAGGCGCTCAGGCCGAGGGTGACGGCGCCGTCGGCTTCCTCGCGCAGCCAGAGGTTGTAGGCCGGGGCGTAGAGCAGGTCGTCGGGGAAGTCCAGTCCGTGCAGTTTCACAGGGTCAGCACTCGCTCGTATTCGAGGATCATCCGCGCCAGTTCGCCGCCGCTGGCGATTTCGTCCACTTCGGCGATCAGCGTGCTTTCGTCGATCGGCACGCCCGGTGCGCGGCACATCAGCAGGCGCGCGCCGGCTTCCTTGGCTTGCTGGATGAAGTGGCTGATCGGCTCGCCGCCCTCGGCGGCGTAGAGCCGGTCGGCGACGTCCTGCTGCGCCAGGCGAATGCCTTCGCCGCTGAGGAACAGGGTGACCTGGGCGTCCATGCAGGCGAGCAGGGTGGCGGTGTAGAAGGGCGCGGCGCAGCGCGCCGGGGTGCTCGGACCGCTGCTGACGATGATCAGCACGCGCTGGGCCTCAGGCTGGCTCAAGGGCTTTCTCCAGTTGCACCAGGGCTACGCGCTGGCCGCGCGGGTCCTGGCGTTCGACGATGCCGAGCGGGCGGTAGCCCAGGTCGGTATAGAGCAGCAAGCCGGCGGCGTTGCCGTTGAAGCAGGAAATCTTCATCCGCGTGGCGCCATGGGCCTGGCGCGCGGTCTGTTCCATCACCCCGATCAGGTAGCGCGCCACGCCATGCCCGCGCGCCCAGGGGGCGACCATCATGTTGCCCAGCGCGCAGAACTGGCCGGGCTCGCACTGGTAGAAGTTGGCGAAACCGGCGGCGCGTCCGTCGAGCAGCACCAGGGTGCTGGCGCGGCGCTCGGCGACGGTGGCGGCCAGTTGTTCGATGTCCAACGGCCAGCGCGCGCGGGGGTAAGCGTAGAAGAGTTCATCGCGGTCCCGGACGAAGCCGATGACCTCGGCGAGGTCATCGGGCTGGACGGGGCGATGCTGCAAGCGGGGTGGTTGCATGGCGGGCTCAATGCGGTGGATAGAGGGTGAGGATTTTCTTCACCACGTCGCGGACTTGCGCCTCGCGCTCGGCCGGGCTCGGCGTGCTGTTGTTCATGACCTGTTCACCGCTGCCGCGCCAGACCAGTCTGCCGTCCTTGCCGTCGAGCATGTCGACCTGGATGGTCGCGACCTTGTAGCTCAGGGTGCGCGACTCGGCGATCGCCGGGCCGCCCCAGTAACCGGCGCCATAGCCGGCCCAGTAACCGCCGCTGTAGGTGGTGACCTGGTCCAGGCGCTGGTCGACGATCAGGTAGGCGCGCACCTGGACATCGCCCTTGGCGCTGCCCTGGGCCTGGCGCAGGCCGCGCTGTTCGAGCTGGTCGGCGATGGCGTCACGGATGCGTTGTTCGGTGAGGTCGCTCTTGATGCGCGGGTCGTCCGGGCGGTACTCGAAGGCCGGTTGCGCCCAGTTCCAGCTGCGGTAGGCGGCGAAGTCGCGGCTGCTGTCGTAGTCGCGATTGAGGTTGACGGTCTCACAGGCGGCCAGGCCCAGGAGCAGGCCCAGCAAGAGCAGACGGCGGATCATGGCAGTGCTCCAGACAGAGCCTTCATCCAAGCGCAGAGTCCCGCCAAAGGCAAGCGCTGCGGATCGAGCGGAGGCTTTGTCGCGCGTGTTTCGGGGGCGCCGCAGGCTGCGCCCGATCAGTGCGGCGGGTAGCCCGACAGCGCCTTGCGCACCGCTTCGCGCAGGGCCTTGGCCTGTTCACTCTGGCTGCCCCTGGGCTCGTACTCGGCGGCGCCGCTCCAGACGCTTTGGTGGTCACGCGCATCGAGCAGGTCGATGCGCACTACGTTGACCTGCACCACATAGGTCCGCGTCACCGGCACGGCCATGCCGCCGCCGTACCAGGGATCGTAGCCACCGTAGTAGCCGCCGCCGTAGTAGTCGGTGACCTGGCGGGTGCGCTGCTCGCTGCTGAGGCTGACGCTGACGCGCAGGTCGGGCATCGCGCCGGGGCGCGCCGGGCGCAGGCCCTGCTGGTCGAGCTGCTGGCTGACCGTGTCTTGCAGCGGCGTGCCGTAGCTGGCCGGGCCGCTGGGCGTGCCGGTCCAGTTCCACGAGCGGTAACGGCCGTAATCCAGCGGCGCGGCCGGATAGGCGCCGGGGTCGAGGCCCGGATGGGCGGCCTGCGCCGGGGCCGGTGGGGCGGGCAGCGCGGTGGCGATGTAGGGATTGTGGCTCTGGCAGGCCGCCAGGGCGGCGAGCAGGGGCAGGAGGATCAGGCGCGGCGACATTCGAGGCTCCCGCACACGCCCCGAGGCGCATGCGACTTCTGTGATGGGCCGATTCTGCACCGCGCCCCGCGCGGAACGCCACCGCCGTCCCGCGACTTTTGCTGTCGGTCTATTCCTGCGGCCGGCACAGCCAGTGCAGGTAGCGGCCGAGCCCGGCGAAGGCCGGGTGGCGGCGGTAGGCCAGTTCCATTTCCACCAGGTCCAGCGCCTCGGCCTTTTGCTGGAACTCCACCGGCATGTAGTCGTGGAACACCCGCACGCCGCTGCGCGCCTCGATGCGCCAGTCGTCGCTCAGCGCCGCTTCCAGCTCGCGCGGGTCGAGCGGTTCCTGCGGGGTCAGGCTCTGGCCTTCGCCGGCGAAACGCTGTTTGCGCAGCTTGCGGAAGTGGCCCTTGAGCAGGTTGCGGTAGATCAGCGCGTCGCGGTTGTAGAAGGCCAGCGACAGCCAACCGTCGCGCCGGGTCAACTGGTGCAGCACCGGCAGGATCGCCTGCGGCTCGGCCAGCCACTCCAGCACGGCGTGGCAGAGCACCAGGTCATAGGGTTCGTCGAGCTGGCCGAGCAGGTCTTGCCAGGGCGCCTCGATGAAGGTCGCCGCCTGGCCGGCCTCGGCGAAACGCTGGCGGGCGCCTTCGAGCATGGGCGCGGCCGGTTCGGCGAGGGTCACCTGGTGGCCGTGAGTGGCCAGCCACAGCGACATATGGCCGAGGCCGGCGCCGATATCCAGCACGCGCAGCGGCCGCTCGGGCAGCACCTCGTTGAGGTCGGCCTGCAGCACGGCGAGGCGGATGGCGCCCTTGGCGCCGCCGTAGATCTTCTCGGCGAAGCGCGTGGCGAGTTCGTCGAAATGCCGGTCAGCCATGCACGAAACGCCTCTCGCTGTCGGCCAGCTTGGCGCGCACCACCTGCTCCATGTCCAGGCCCAGTTCGGCGCAGAGCAGCAGCAGGTAGAGGACGATGTCGCCGACTTCCTGGCCGGCGTGTTCGAGCGTGGCGGCGGGCAGCCGGCGCGATTCGTCTTCACTCAGCCATTGGAAGATTTCCACCAGCTCGGCCATCTCCACGCTGGCGGCCATGGCCAGGTTTTTCGGGCTGTGGAAGCGCTGCCAGTCGTTGTGGTCGCGGATCGCGTGCAGGCGCGCGGTCAGTTCGGTGAGGTTCATGCGGGGGCTCGCGGCATGCCGGCTTCAGAGGCCGCATAGCTTCGGGCTTTGCGCCCGAAGCTTCAAGGCGCGCGTCAGTCGGCCAGCGGCGTCCAGCGCCCGGCCAGGTGCGGCAGGTCTTCCGCGCCTCGCAGGCTGAACTGCCCGCTGGGCGCGCTGGCGCTGGCCAGCAGGGTGACGCGGGCGGGGAGCAGCACCGGCTTCTGGAAGCGCACCTCGACCTGATAGCCGGCACTCGGCAGGCGCTCGCCCAGGGCCGCCAGGCTGCGGGCCTTGTTCCACAAGCCGTGGGCGATGGCGTGGGGGAAGCCGAACAGCCTGGCGCTGGGCGCCGACAGGTGGATCGGGTTGTAGTCGCCGGCGACCCGCGCATAGCGCCGGCCGATGTCCGCCGGGCAGTCCCATTGGGCGATGGCTTGCTGCGGCAGTTCCGCCGCTTCCTCGCGGGTGGGCGGCGGACCGTCCAGGCGCAGGCCGCGGAAGAGCAGGCGGCTGTCGCCTTCCCAGAGCAGGCCGAGCTGGTCGTGCAACTGGGTGATGAGGCTGAAGGTCACGCCTTTGTCGTGCGCTTGCAGGTCGGTGACGCGCACGCTGGCATTGAATGGGCCGAGGCCGCCGAGCGGGCGTAGCACGCGGATGCGGTTCTCCAGGTGTACCAGGCCGAGCAGCGGGAAGGGGAAGCGGGCATCGGTGAGCAGGCCCAACTGCAGGCTGAAGGCGAGGATGTGCGGGTAGGTGGGCGGCAGCAGGTGGTCGTCGCTGAAACCGCAGAGCTGGCGGTAGCGCGCCAGGTGCGCCGGGTCCACCGTGACCGGGCAGCGCAGGCCGCGGCTCGGCAGCGTCCGGCCGCGCATGCCGCGCCGCAGGATGGCGCGCAGGAACAGGCCGGGCAGGGCGGGTGGGTCGGACAGGTCCAGCCAGTCTTTGGGCATCGCGAGTCTCCTGAGCGTGATACGTCACAAGCTTAGTCGGCGCCACTGCGCGGGCATTGGCCGCGGCGGGCGCGCCGCCTGGCGGGCGGGTCAATCGGCCGCTCTGGCGCGCCGCTGTGGATAAATCGACGGCGCCCCCGGCTGTCTCTTGAGGGGCAGCGGAAAAGCTGCATAAGATGGGCCCGCTCATGGATAACTAGAAAAAAAATCCCATGCATGATTTGACCGACGATGTGGCGCTGATGCGCCCGGTGATCGATGCCTTGCGTGCCAGCGGCCGCGATCCCGACCGCGTGCTCGCGCGGGTTGGCCTGGCGCCGGGCAGCCTGCCGGCCGGGCGCTTTCCGCACAGCGCGCAAAACCCGTTCTGGAAGGCCGCCGCCGAGGAATGCGGCGACGAGCATGTCGGCCTGTTCCTCGCCGGGCACCTGCCGGCGTTCCACGGTCTGCTGCTGGAGTACCTGTTCCTCTCCAGCGCCACCTTCGGCGAGGGCCTGCGCCACGCCCTGCGCTATATCCGCCTGCTCTCCGATACCCTCAGCGCACACCTGGAAATCGACGGCGAGCGCGCCCTGTTGCTGTTCGGGCACCGCGCCGGGACCAACCGGCACTTCCCGGAGATGCTCGCCGGCGCGGTGATCCGCCTGTTCGATGCGCTCACCGAGGGTGCCTTCAAACCCCATGAAGTGCAGCTCATGCACAACCACGGCGCACCGGCCGAACGTTACCGCCAGGTCTATGGCTGTCCGGCCCGCCTGGGCGCCGAGCGCTATGCCGTGGTCTTCGACGCGGCGGTGCTGGAGAAGCCCTCGCGACATGCCGCGCCCGAGCTGTTGCGCATGCACGAGTCGCTGGCGCGCCGGCAATTGGCGGAGGTGGAGCGCCTGGATCTGGTGCGCAAGGTCCGCCAGTTGATCGGTGAGCGCCTGGTGGAAGGCGGCGCCACCCTGGAACAGGTCGCCGCACGCCTGGACATGCCGGCGCGGCGCCTGCGCGAGCGCCTGACCCTGGCCGGGGTGCGCTTCAACGATCTGGTCACCGACTACCGCTGCCGCCTGGCCAAGGAACTGCTGCTGAAGACCGACGAGCGCATCGAGGTGATCGTCGAACGCACCGGCTTCTCCGAGCCGAGCACCTTCTACCGCGCCTTCAAGCGCTGGGTCGGCGAAACCCCGGTGGAATTTCGCAAGCGCGGCAAGGGCTAGGCGGCGGATAACGCTACGGCGCAATGCGCTGAGCACTCGTTCGCGCCGATCCGCCGCGCGGTTTCAGGCGCCGAGCAGGCTCTGGCCGCAGACCCGCAACACCTGCCCGCTCACCGCACCGGAGCCGGGCTGAGCGAGCCAGGCCACGGCTTCGGCGACGTCCTGCGGCAGGCCGCCCTGGCCCATGGCGTTCATGCGCCGGCCGGCTTCGCGGATGGTCAGCGGGATGGCCGCGGTCATCTGGGTTTCGATGAAGCCCGGCGCCACCGCGTTGATGCTGATGCCGCGCTTGCCCAGTGCCGGCGCCCAGGCCTGGGCCAGGCCGATCAACCCGGCCTTGCTCACGGCGTAGTTGGTCTGCCCGAGGTTGCCGGCGATGCCGCTGATCGAGGCGAGCAGTACCACGCGGGCGTTGTCGTGCAGCGTGCCGGCGTCGAGCAGGGCCTGGGTCAGTTGCTGCGGGGCCTTGAGGTTGACGTCGAGCACCGAGTTCCAGAACGCCTCGCTCATCTTCGCCAGGGTCTTGTCGCGGGTGATGCCGGCGTTGTGCACGAGGATGTCCACGCCGTCCGGCAGCGCCGCGACCAGTGCTTGGCCGGCGTCGGCGGCGCAGATGTCCAGGGCCAGGCCGTGCCCGCCGAGGCGCGCGGCCAGGGCGTCGAGGGCGTCCTTGGCCGACGGCACGTCGAGCAACACCACCTCGGCGCCGTCGCGCGCCAGGGTTTCCGCGATGGCCGCGCCGATACCCCGCGCCGCGCCGGTGACCAGCGCGCGCTTGCCGGCCAGCGGGCGGCTCCAGTCGCGCACCTGCTCGGCGCAGGCCGACAGCCGCACGACCTGCCCGGAGACATAGGCGCTCTTCGGCGAGAGGAAGAAGCGCAGGGCGCCCTCCAGCTGTTCCTCGGCGCCTTTGCCGACATACAGCAACTGGACGTTGCCGCCGCGGCGGATTTCCTTGCCCAGGGAGCGGCTGAAACCCTCCAGGCTGCGCTGCACGCTGGCGGCGATGGGGTCCTTGAGGGATTCCGGGGCGCGCCCGAGGATGACCACGTGCGGGCACAGGTCCAGGCCTTTGAGCGCTGCCTGGAAGAAGTCGCGCAACTCGATCAGTTGCTCGAAGCGCGCCAGGCCGCTGGCGTCGAACACCAAGGCCTTGAGCGCCGGGCCGTGCTCGGCGGTCCAACGGCGCAGGCCGTGCTGGCCGTCGATGGCGGCGTAGGCGCTGTCGCTCAGGCGCGCGGCGAAGGTCAGCACGGCCTCGCCCAGTTGGCCGCTTCCGCCCAGCAGCAGCGCGCCGGCCACCGGCCGCGTGCGCCCGGCGCTCCAACGCTCCAGGCGCACCGGGGCGGGCAGGCCGAGGGCGCCGACCAGGCGGCGGCCGACGTTGGAGTTGGCGAAGGCGATGTAGCGGTCGGACATGGACTGGCTCCTGCACGAATTCTCGACGTGGCGCTCACTCTACGCAGGCCCGTGGTCAGCGCAATTGACCCTGCTGACCGGCGCCGTGGCGGTGCGGCCAATGCGACGGAAAAGGCTAAGGTTAGCCTGTGCCGCACCCGTTCACCGGCAAGGCCCAGGCTTGAGCCACCGCTGACGGTCTCTCTCTGAACCCGCAAGGAGCCTTGCATGAGCCAACCGCGCCGGGTCGCCATCGTCGGCGGCAACCGAATACCCTTTGCCCGCTCCAACAGCGTCTACGCCACGGCGAGCAACCAGGAGATGCTGACCAGCGCCCTGGACGGCCTGATCGAGCGCTACCGGCTGCACGGCGAGCGCCTGGGCGAGGTGGTCGCCGGCGCGGTGCTCAAGCACTCCCGCGATTTCAATCTGACCCGCGAATGCGTGCTCGGCACCCGCCTGGCGCCGCAGACCCCGGCCTACGATATCCAGCAGGCCTGCGGCACGGGGCTGGAGGCGGCGATCCTGGTGGCCAACAAGATCGCCCTCGGACAGATCGACAGTGGCATCGCCGGCGGCGTCGATACCACATCGGACGCGCCCATCGGCGTCAACGAAGGGCTGCGCCGGATTCTTCTCGAAGCCAACCGTGGCAAGTCCAACGGCGACAAGCTCAAGAGTCTGCTGAAGATTCGCCCGCGCCACCTGCTGCCGCACATCCCGAAGAACGGCGAGCCGCGCACCGGGCTGTCGATGGGCGAGCACTGCGAGTTGATGGCGCAAGCCTGGGAGATCCCCCGCGACGAGCAGGACCGGCTGGCCTTCGACAGCCACACCCGGCTCGCCGCCGCCTATGCCGAAGGCTGGCAGAACGACCTGATGACGCCCTTCCGTGGCCTGCTGCGCGACCAGAACCTGCGCGCGGACATCGACCTGGAAAAGCTCGGCAGCCTCAAGCCGGTGTTCGAGCGCGGCCCGCGCGGCACCCTGACGGCGGCCAACTCGACGCCGTTGACCGATGGCGCCTCGGTGCTGCTGCTGGCCAGCGAGGCATGGGCCGAGGCCCGTGGCCTGCCGATCCTGGCCTATTTCAAGGACGGCGAGGCCGCGGCGGTGGACTTCGTCGGCCAGGACGCCGAAGGCCTGCTGATGGCGCCGGTCTACGCCGTGCCGCGCCTGCTGGCGCGCAATGGCCTGAGCCTGCAGGACTTCGACTACTACGAGATTCACGAAGCCTTCGCCGCCCAGGTGCTGTGCACCCTCAAGGCCTGGGAGGATGCCGATTACTGCAAGACCCGCCTCGGCCTGGATGCACCGCTGGGGCGCATCGACCGCGGCAAACTGAACGTAAAGGGCAGTTCCCTGGCCGCCGGACACCCCTTCGCCGCGACCGGCGGACGTATCGTCGCCAACCTGGCCAAGCTGCTCGACACGGCTGGCAAGGGCCGTGGGCTGATCTCCATCTGCGCGGCCGGTGGCCAGGGTGTGACCGCGATCATCGAGAAGTAATCCAATACAGCGGGCGGCTTCGGCCGGCCCACGATGTAAAGCAACTCCGTGATTTCAGGCAGGGCCGTGCGAGCGGTCCTGCCTTTTTTTCGCTTGCCGGGCTCGGCCGGCGGATGACGCCTGGGGCGTTATGCGCCCTGCGGTTTGCCGTTGCCGAGCAGAGTCGCATCGAGGCGGCCGCTGAAGGGGCTGGAGAGCACCAGCGAGGTCTTGCTCGCGCCGTACTGGGCGAGGCGGTCGATCAGTTCTTCCAGCTCTTCGGTGTTGGCCACCGCCACCTTGAGGATCACGCAGAAATCGCCGGTGACGCGGTGGCAGTCGATGATCTGCGGGATCTCCGCCAGGCGTTCGAGCACGCGGGCGCCGCGGTGGTCGTTGAGGCGCAGTTCGATGATGCACTGGATCGGCCGGCCGAGGCGGCTCAGGTCGACGCTGGCGTGGTAGCCGGTGATCACGCCCTCGGCCTCCAGCTTGGCCACGCGATCGGCCACCGCCGGTGGCGAGAGGTTGATGCGCCGGGCCAGTTCGGCGAAGGACAGGCGGCCGTTTTCGAGCAGGGCGGCGATCAGCGCGCGGTCATACTTGTCCATGGTGGTGCTTCGCTGTGGATTCGATGGTTCTGGTGGGGAATTTCCATCGAATGAAAAGTGTTATGCCGGGTTAAGCAGTGGCTGTGCCTTATCCGGCGCTATTTGGCCTCATAAAATGATTCGCCCTGCCTCCGCTGTCGAGTCCTTTCATGCCCGCGCCCGCCCCCCGCGTCTCCCTGACGCTGCTCGCTGCCTTCTTCGCCCTGTATTTCATTTGGGGCTCGACCTACCTGGTGATCCGCATCGGCGTCGAATCCTGGCCGCCGATGCTGATGGCCGGCTGCCGCTTCCTGATCGCCGGGGCGCTGCTGTTCGCCTGGGCGTTGTGGCGCGGCGCCCGCCTGCCGGGGCTCAAGCAATGGCTCAGCGCCGGCGCGGTGGGCATCCTCCTGCTCAGTTGCGGCAATGGCGGGGTCACCGTCGCCGAGCACTGGGGCGTGGCCTCCGGTGTGGCGGCCCTGGCGGTGGCCACGGTGCCGCTGTTCACCCTGGTGTTCGCGCGCCTGTTCGGCCAGCGCAACAGCCTGCTGGAGTGGTCCGGCATCGGCCTGGGGCTGTTCGGTATCGTCCTGCTCAACCTCGGCTCGAACCTCAAGGGCAGCCCGGCCGGCGCCGCGCTGATTCTCTTCGCCGCGGCGGCCTGGGCCTTCGGTTCGGTGTGGAGCCGGCGCCTGCCGCTGCCCGCCGGGCCCATGGCCAGCGCCGTGGAAATGCTCGTCGGTGGCGTTGCGCTGCTGCTCGGCAGCCAGCTCGGCGGCGAGCACCTGCAACAGTGGCCGGATACCCGTGGCTGGCTGGCGCTGGCGTACCTGGTGCTGTTCGGCTCGATCATCGCCTTCAGCGCCTACCTCTACCTGCTCAGCCACGTGCGCCCGGCGGCGGCCACCAGTTACGCCTTCGTCAACCCGGCGGTGGCGGTGCTGCTCGGGGTGTGCTTCGCCGGCGAGCACATCGGTTGGCCGGAAGCGCTGGCGATGGCGGTGATCATTGGCGCGGTATTGCTGATCAGTCTGCCGCAGTGGTGGCGGCGCGAAGGCGACTGAGGCGTTTCAGTCGAGCGGGACGATCTGGACCTTGCTGATCCCGGCAAGGTCCGCGCTGCGTTTCAGGCTGCGCACCTGGAAGGGTTGCCAGCGTGCATCGACCAGCCCGGTGGGGTCGTCGCCGGTCTCCTGGGCCAGGTGCAACATCACCTGCAGCAGGGCGAGGAACTCGTTGGGCGCCTCGAAGGCGTCGTGGATCAGCCAGCGCGGTTGTTCGTGCAGGCGGTAATGGATGGCGTAGCGATGCGGAGTATTCATGAGCGTACCTCCGTCTGCTGTGACCACCGCCGGCGGCAAAGGTCCCTGCGCCAGCCGCTCTTGCGACGTGCGGTAGGAAATGGATGAAGGCTTCGGGAGCGGGCGGCGGCGGGTATTGCCGGGGCTGCCTGGGCGCCGCCCCCCGGCAGTTCTCAGCTAAGGCGAAAAGGTTATTTAACCTTGGTCTTTTGCTTGGTTAAGGTTCTAACAAAGCCCCCTGGCGCTGCCTGATCCCGTTCCCGGGAAAGGCCCCCAGCCCTGTATTCCCCCGTCAGTCCACCCGCGCGCCATTCGCTCAGGCCACTGATTCCGCGTCCTGAGATGAGGTGTCCATGAGCGCCGCCCCGACCACCGCTGCCGCGGCCCGTCCCAACCCCGGCCCGGCGCCCGCCGGCAATGCCGCCTGGGCCCGCGCCCTGCGCGATTCCGGCCTGCTGCGCCTGTCGTTGCCGCGCGCGCTGGGCGGCGACGGCAGCCCCTGGAGCGAGATCCTGCAGACCCTGCGCGACCTCTGCGAGCGCGATGGCGCGCTGGCGCGATTGTTCGCCGTGCATCACCTGCAACTGACCCGCGTGCGGCTGCTCGGCAGCCGCGAGCAAGGGCAACGCCTGCTGCCCCTGACGCTGCTGCGCGACAACCTCTGGGGCGCGTTGGGCGAGCCCGGCGAGCGCCGCCTGCTGGCGGTCGAGCATGTGCGCGGCGGGTTCCGTATCAATGGCCTGGCGAGCGACGGCTTCGCCGCCGAGGCGGCCGACTGGCTGCTGCTCTGGGCCTGGCACGGGCCGAGCCGCGCCAGCCTGCTGGCCGCGCTGCCGAAGGAACGCACCGGCCTGGCCGTGCAGGCCTCGCGTGGCGCCCCGCAGTGTCAGGCCTTGCGCCTGCATCCGGAGGACATCCTGGTGCCGCCGGGGCTGCCGGCGACACCGCGCACGGTCTGGTGCGACAGCCTGGCGCTGCTGCTGCAGGCGAACCTCGCCCTCGGCCTGGCGCAGCATGCCGCCGAGCGCCAGGAGCAGCCCCGGGCAGCCGAGCTGTCGCGGCTGCTGGGCCTGGGATTGCGGCTGAGCGCGCAGGCCGCCGTGCTGCTCGACGAAGGCATCGAGGCTGGCGCGGCGCTCAGTTTCAGCCGCAGCCACGCCTTCGCCAACCTGGTCGCGCAGACCGTGGCGGTGGCGCAACAGGCGGCCCAGCAGAGCCTTCGCGCGGAAGGTCTGAATGCCCGTCTGCGCGCTGCCGCGCACTGATGGTGGGATGAATCCGCACGCCATAAGTTAATGACTAAAAATTATTTATTTTGATTTTTTTATATCTGTAATCTTGGTTTCAACAGGACTACCGGACCACCGGCGTCACATTCCGAACATCGTGCAACCGTCCGGTGGTCCGTCCTCGTCGAGCAGGCGGCCCCATGTTCCCCGAGGAGCTTTCCATGAGCCGCATCTTCACCCCGCGCCGCCTGCTGGCCGCGCTTGCACTGAGCGCCATCGCCGGTGCCGCCCAGGCCGACATCACCCTTGGCTACCAGACGGGCATCGACCCGACCAAGGTGCCGCAGGCCGATGGCACCTATGAAAAAGCTATCGGCGAGAAACTCGATTGGCGCCGCTTCAACAGCGGCGCGGAAGTGGTCGCGGCGATCGCCTCCGGCGACGTACAGCTCGGCAACCTGGGCTCCAGCCCGCTGGCCGCCGCCACCTCGCGCGGCCTGCCGATCGTCGCCTTCATCGTCACCGCGCAGATCAACGCGGCCGAAGCCCTGGTGGTGCGCAACGGCAGCAAGATCGAGAAGCCCGAAGACCTGGTCGGCAAGACCATCGCCACGCCCTTCGTTTCCACCTCGCACTACAGCCTGCTGGGCGCGCTCAAGCATTGGAACATCGATCCGAGCAAGGTGAAGATCGTCAACCTCAACCCCAGCGAGATCGCCGCCGCCTGGCGTCGCGGCGACATCGACGGCGCCTTCGTCTGGTCGCCGGCCCTCGGCGAGATCAAGAAGAACGGCAAGGTGCTGACCGACGCCGCGGAAGTCGGCAAGTGGGGCGCACCGACCTTCGAGGTCTGGGTCGCCCGCAAGGACTTCGCCGAGAAGCACCCGGAAGTGCTGGCCAAGTTCGCCCGCGTGACCCTCGATTCCTTCGCCGACTACAACGCGCACAAGGCGCAGTGGAGCGCCGATTCCGAGCAGGCGAAGAAGATCGCCCGGCTGACCGGCGCCTCGCCCGAGGACGTACCCGAGCTGCTCGCCGGATCGGCCTTCCCCGAGACCCAGGCGCAGCTATCCAGCGCCCTGCTCGGCGGCGGCACCGCCAAGGACATCGCCGGCACCGCGGCCTTCCTCAAGGAGCAGAAGCGCGTTCCGTCGGTACTCAAGGACTACTCGCCCTACGTCAGCGCCGAGTACGTGCGCCAGGCGGCGAGCGTGCAGGTGGGACAGCGCTGAGACCCGCCGCTGGCGGCTGACCGCAACACGGTTGGCCGCCCAGCGTCCCGGCCGCGCTCCTTCCCGGTCATTCCGGCGCCCGCGGGAACGACGCCGGGGCGGCGAGGCGCGGGCCCTTTGCGCTACGCCCAGCGCATTCCTTCTTACCCTACGGAGGGCAGAACATGAGCCGTTTGACGGCCGAGGCGGTCAGCCTCTCTTTCCAGCAGCACGGCCAGACCCGGCGCGTGTTGCATGAACTCACCCTGGACGTGGCCAAGGGCGAATCCCTGGTGGTGCTCGGCCCGTCCGGCTGCGGCAAGTCCACCCTGCTCAATGTCCTGGCCGGTTTCCAGGCGCCGGATCGCGGGCGCGTGCAGATCGACGGCCGGACCCTGTCCGGGCCTGGTGGCGAACGCGGCGTGGTGTTCCAGGACGACGCCCTGATGCCCTGGTTGAACGCCCTGGAAAACGTCGCCCTGGGCCTGCGCATCCGCGGGCTCGGCAAGGCCGAGCGTGAGGCGCGGGCGCGTGAAGTGCTGGCCCTGGTCGGCCTGCAGGAGCACGCGCACTACCGTGTTTCGCAGCTCTCCGGCGGTCAGCGCCAGCGCCTTGGCCTGGCCCGCGCGCTGGCGGTGGAACCGGATTTCCTGCTGCTCGACGAGCCGTTCGGCGCCCTCGATGCGCTGACCCGCGAGCGCATGCAGGTGCTCACCCTGGAACTCTGGCGCAAGACCGGCAAAGGTCTGTTCCTGATCACCCACAGTGTCGACGAAGCGCTGTTCCTGGCCACCGACCTGGTGGTCATGGACGGTCCGCCGGCGCGCATCGTCAAACGCCTGCGCCCGGACTTCGCGCGGCGCTACGCCGCCGGCGAGCCGGTGCGCTCGATCAAGTCCGACCCGGAGTTCGGCCGCCTGCGCCAGGCGCTGCTGGATCTGTTCCTGGAAAACGACGCGCTTGAACAACCGGAGGCCGCCAATGCCCACTGATACCCTCAGCGCCAAGCTGCCGCGCAAACCGGCGGTGCGCGCGACGCCGCGTTTCGATCCACGCCGCTGGGCGGCCGCCGGCAGCCTCGCCGGGCTGTTCGGCCTGTGGTGGCTGGCGACCCACTTCGGCTGGGTCGACACGCTCTTCCTGCCGGCGCCGGAGCAGCTTTACCAAGCCCTGCAACGCCTGCTCGCCGAAGGCTATGTGGATGCCAGCCTGTGGCAGCACATCGGCACCAGCTTGTTGCGTGTGCTGCTGGCCCTCGGCGCCGCCGTGCTCACGGCGATTCCGCTGGGCATCCTCATGGGCCTCAACCCGTTGCTCGGCGCCGCGCTCGATCCGCTGGTGGAGTTCTACCGGCCGATCCCGCCGCTGGCCTACCTGCCGCTGATCGTCATCTGGTTCGGCATCGGCGAGCTGTCCAAGGTGCTGCTGATCTACCTGGCGCTGTTCGCTCCGTTGCTGATCGCCACCGCCGCCGGTGTGCGCCGCGTCGACAAGTCGCGGATCCAGGCGGTGCGCTGCCTGGGCGCCAACCGTTGGCAGGTGGTGCGCCACGTGGTGCTGCCCAGCGCCTTGCCGGACGTCCTCACCGGCCTGCGCATCGCCCTGGGCGTGGGCTGGTCGACCCTGGTCGCCGCCGAACTGATCGCCGCCAACCGTGGCCTCGGTTTCATGGTGCAGTCCGCCGCGCAGTTCCTCGCCACCGATGTGGTGGTGTTGGGGATTCTGCTGATCGCCGGCATCGCCTTGAGCTTCGAGCTGGGACTGCGCTGGCTGCAGCGGCGCTTCACGTCCTGGGAGTAGGGCCAGAGCAAGAACCCCTCTGCCGTCCGGGCGAGGGCTGGGGAGCGGGCAACCCTCCCGCACTGAATTCAAGAGAGAAAAGCAATGACCACCCTGACCATCGAACCCCTCAGCCCGGCCCTCGGCGCCGTGGTTTCCGGCATCGACCTGGCCGCGCCGCTGGACGACGCCCAGCAGCAGGCCATCGAACGGGCGCTGTTGCAGCACCAGGTGCTGTTCTTCCGCGACCAGCCGTTGACGCCCGTGCAGCAGGCGGGCTTCGCCGCGCGTTTCGGCGACCTGCACATTCACCCGATCTACCCCAGCTCGCCGGAGCAGGACGAAATCATCGTCCTCGACACGGCGGTCATCGACATGCGCGACAACGCCATCTGGCACACCGACGTGACCTTCCTGGAAACCCCGGCGCTGGGCGCCGTGCTCGCCGCCAAGCAGCTCCCGCCGCACGGCGGCGACACGCTCTGGGCCAGTGGCATCGCGGCATTCGAGGCCCTGTCGAAACCCTTGCAGCGCTTGCTCGACGGCCTCACCGCGACCCATGACATCAGCAAGTCGTTCCCCCAGGAGCGTTTCGGCGCCACTTCCGCCGACCTGGCGCGCCTGGAAGAAGCGCGGCTGAAGAACCCGCCGCGCTCGCATCCGGTGATCCGCACGCACCCGGTGACCGGGCGCAAGGCGCTGTTCGTCAGCGACGGTTTCACCACCCGCATCAACGAACTGGAGCCGGCCGAGAGCCGGGCCATCCTCGACCTGCTGTTCGCCCACTTCAGCCGCCCGGAGTTCACCGTGCGCTGGCGCTGGCGGGAGAACGACGTGGCCTTCTGGGACAACCGCGTGACGCAACACTACGCGGTGGACGACTACCGCCCGCAGCGCCGGGTCATGCACCGCGCCACCATCCTCGGTGACAAACCGTTCTGACGGTACATCGTTCGTGGGCGGGGCGCCCATGTGTGGCGCGGAAGCGGGATCAGCGCGCCACCGTCCCTTGGGGGAGCGCTGGGCGCAGAGGCATGCAGGGAAGCGGGGAGAGACGACGCGGGCAGGGAAGGGGATGGCGTTGCGCAGGCACCGCCGCCAGGCCTCCACAACGGGGCCTGGCAGCGGGACTGTGGCTTACTTGCGGCGGGCTTTCACGCGGCGATCGGCGTGGCGCTCCGGGTTGACCTGCGGCGGGGTGTGCAGGAAGGCGGTGGCGGCGAAGAAGCTGGCAAGTGCGGCAAAGCTGGTCACGATGGTCTCCTCGGTCCGGGAAGTTGGTTGAGGCCGGACGCGATGGGGCGAATTCTCGCCGGGGCAGATGACAGAAAGAAGTTGAAACGGCTGATGGTGAGTATTGCGGCCAATGATGGAGGCCCCGGCACGCACCGTCGGCCGGCAACGTAGGATGGGACGAGCGCAGCGATTCCCATGCGGCCAGCGCCGATGGGTCTTGCAGGCTCCAGCCATCCTACGCAGCCGCGCAGCGGTTCATTCGGCCAGCAGGGCGCGTAGCTGTTCGCGCGCGCCGGGCAGTTGCAGCAGGCGCCGTAGGTCGTCCAGTGCAACCACGGGGGCGCCGCTGGAGAAGTTCAGGTGTTCCGGCAGCACTTCGTCGCCCGGGCTGACCAGCAGGGCGAAGTGGATGACGTTTTCCAGCTCGCGAATGTTGCCCGGCCAGGAGTAGCTCTCCAGCGCCGCCTGGGCCGCCGTGCCGATCTGCGGCACCGGCAGTTCGAGGCGTTGCGCGTGCACGCCGAGGAAGTATTCGGCCAGGGGCAGGATGTCGCCGATCCGCTGGCGCAGCGGCGGCAGCTCCAGGTTGCCGTCGGCCAGGTACTGTTGCAGGCCTTCGAGGAATTTGCCGGCGCTGACCGCCTGGGCCAGGTCGATGCTGGTCGCCACCACCAGACGCACGTCCAGCGGGATCGGTTCGCGGGCGCCGACGCGCAGCACCTCGCGCTCCTGCAGGACGCGCAGCAGTTTCTCCTGCAAGGCCAGCGGCAGGTCGGCGATTTCGTCCAGGTAGAGGGTGCCGCCCTGGGCCGAGCCGAACCAGCCGGCGCGGCTGCCCACCGGGCCGTTGTGCGCGCCGGGGGCGTAACCGAACAGTTCGGCCTCGGCGTAGGTGCGGCTGAGCGCGCCGCAGCTCACCGCGACGAACAGGCCGGGGCGCTCGCTGGCGCGGTGGATATGCCGCGCCAGCAGTTCCTTGCCGGTGCCGGTTTCGCCACGGATCAGGAGCGGCTGGCTGCCCGGCGCGAGGCGCTCGACCTCGTCACGCACCTGGTGCGAGCGCGGATCGAAGAACACCAGGGCCTTGGCACGGATGCTCAGCGGACTTTTGTCGGCGTCGGGGAAGGTCAGCAGCGGCTGAGGGACTTTCATGGGGATTCTCCTTGGCCGCTCAGAGCGCATCCAGCGCCTGCAGGAAGTCGGCGATGATGTCTTCACTGTCCTCGATGCCCACCGAGACGCGGAGGGTGCCATCGTGGATCTCCAGTTGCGCCAGGGCTGCGGCGGACAGTGCGCGGTGCGAGGTCTTGCCGGGGTGGGTGATGCTGCTCGCGACGCCGGCCAGGGACGGCGCGAAAACGGCGCGCTGGAGCAGGCCGATCAGCCGGTCGACCTGGTCCAGGCCGCCCTTGAGGGTGAAGGCGAGCATGCCCGAGGCGCCCTTGCGGAACAGTCGCCGGGCCAGTGCGTGGTCGGGGTGCGAGGGCAGGCCGGGGTAATGCACGCGGGCCACCTGCGGATGGCCTTCGAGGGCCTCGGCCAGCGCCTGGGCGTTGCGCGAATGGGCGGCCATGCGCAAGGCCAGGGTCTTGGCGCCGCGGAAGGTCAGCCAGCTCTCGAAGGGGCTGGCGCTGCCGCCGGCGTTGATCTGGAAGCGCCGCGCCTGGGCGATCCACTCGGCATCGCCGACCAGCACGCCGCCAGTGGCGTCGCTGTGGCCGTTGAGGTACTTGGTGGTGCTGTGGATGACCAGGTCGGCGCCGTCGCGCAGCGGCTGGTAGAGCACCGGCGAGAGGAAGGTGTTGTCCACCAGCAGCTTGAGACCGTGTGCGTGGGCCAGGGCCGCCAGCGCCGGCACGTCGCTGACGCGCACCAGCGGGTTGGAGGCGGTCTCGGTGTAGATCAGCCGGGTGCGCGGGGTGATGGCCGCGCGCACCGCGTCGAGGTCGGCGATATCGACCAGGCTGGCGCCGATGCCGAAGCGCGCCAGTTCCTTCTCGATCAGGCTCTGGGTGGTGCCGTACAGCTCGCGGCTGGCGATCAGGTGGTCGCCGGCTGACAGGCGGCCGAGCAGCGCGGCGGCGATGGCGGCCATGCCGGAGGCGGAGAACAGGGCATCCTCGCCGCCCTCCAGGTCGCGCAGCAGCTCCTCGACGGCGCTGTGGTTGGGATTGCCGAGGCGCGTGTACATGTAGTTGTCGGGGTTGCCGGCGAGGAAGTCGTCGACCTGCTCCAGGGAGTCGTAGACGAATACCGAGGTCTGGTAGATCGGCTGGGTCTTGGCCCGGGTGACCATTCTCCGGTCGCTGTCCTGGCCGCTGTGCACCGCGCGGGTGGATGGGCCTTGGGCGCTGTCGCTCATGGCGGGTACCTCATCGATTGCGCGCCTCCGTCGGGCGGAGGCCGGGAAAAAGCCAACGCCGGCGCGCGAACCGGACCGGCGTTGCAAGCGGGCGCGTTATCCGGCGCCCGGCGTGGGAGTCGCTGTGGCGACGCGGATCAGAAGGCCGGTACCACCGCGCCGTTGTATTTCTTCTCGATGAATTCCTTCACCTGCGGGCTGGTCAGGGCGGCGGATAGCTTCTTCAGCGCATCGCTGTCCTTGTTGTCCGGACGCGCCACCAGGTAGTTCACGTAGGGCGAGTTGCGGTCTTCCAGCACCAAGGCGTCCTTCACCGGGTTGAGCTTGGCCTCCAGGGCGTAGTTGGTGTTGATCAGGTCCAGGTCGACCTGGTCCAGCACGCGTGGCAGCAGCGCCGATTCGAGTTCCTTGAACTTCAGGTGCCTGGGGTTCTCGGCGATGTCTTTCGGGGTCGCCAGGGCGTTGCTCGGGTCTTTCAGTTTGATCAGCCCGGCCTTCTGCAGAAGGATCAGCGCGCGGCCGCTGTTGCTGCCCTCGTTGGGCAGGGCGACGGTGGCGCCATCCGGCAGTTCGCTGAGCGACTTGTACTTCTTCGAGTAGCCGCCGAAGGGTTCGACGTGCACGCCGGTCACGGTCACCAGGTGGGTGCCCTTGCCCTTGTTGAAGTTGTCCAGGTACGGCTTGGTCTGGAAGTAGTTGGCGTCCAGGTGTTTCTCGGCGACCTGGACGTTGGGCTGCACGTAGTCGGTGAAGACTTTCACTTCCAGGTCCACGCCTTCCTTCGCCAGGGTCGGCTTGATCAGTTCGAGGATCTCCGCGTGGGGGACCGGCGTGGCGGCGACCACCAGTTTCTCGTTGGCGTTGACCGAGGCACTGAAGGCGGCGGCGATGGCAGTCAGAAGCAGCAGTTTTTTCATGGCGATGTCCTTGTAGGGCAATGTGCCGGCGTGGTCGCGACTCGTGGTCGGTCGGATGAACCTGGCGGGTAGGTGGCTCGGGTCTCTCTGGAGGGGCCCGTTGCAGGCAAAATTAGCGGGATTTTTTATTCCAATAAAATATTATTTATTCATCTGATTATTCTTTTATTGAATATAAAAACTGAGTCAGCGTGCCGCGCGACAGCCTGCCGCGCGGCAACCCACCACGGCGGAAAATTCGCCCCTGCGACGTAAGATCGGCGCGCTCCATTGCTCTGCATCAAGACATCCGGCGAACTTTTCTGCTCGCCGCCGAAGGAGCGGATGTGCGCCTGCGCCGATCCGTTCCTCGCACAAGAATCCACCAGGATCACGCATGAATTGCCGGTGCCCGTGCGCCGGCGTGCTGCCCGCTGCGTGCAGCGACGGGCGTCAACCTGATGAGGTAACGTCATGTTGGGTTTAGAGGCGCTAGAACTGGCGCGAATCCAGTTCGCATTCACCGTCTCCTTCCACATCATCTTCCCGGCCATCACCATCGGCCTCGCCAGCTACCTGGCGGTGCTCGAAGGGCTATGGCTGAAGTCCGGCGAAGAGGTCTACCGCGACCTGTACCATTTCTGGTCGAAGATATTCGCCGTCAACTTCGGCATGGGCGTGGTGTCCGGGCTGGTCATGGCCTACCAGTTCGGTACCAACTGGAGCCGCTTTTCCAGCTATGCCGGAAGCATCACCGGGCCCCTGCTGACCTATGAGGTGCTCACCGCCTTCTTCCTCGAAGCCGGTTTCCTCGGCGTCATGCTGTTCGGCTGGAACCGCGTCGGCCGCGGCCTGCACTACTTCGCCACGGTGATGGTGGCGATCGGCACGCTGATCTCGACCTTCTGGATTCTCTCCTCCAACAGCTGGATGCAGACCCCGCAGGGTTACCAGGTGCTCGACGGCCGCCTGGTGCCGGTGGACTGGCTGGCGGTGGTGTTCAACCCGTCCTTCCCCTATCGCCTGGCGCACATGGCCATCGCTTCCTTCCTCGCCACCGCCTGCTTCGTCGGTGCCTCGGCGGCCTGGCACCTGCTGCGCGGACGCGACACCCCGGCGCTCCGCAAGATGCTCTCGATGGCCATGTGGATGGCCCTGCTGGTGGCGCCGGTCCAGGCCCTGGTCGGCGACGCCCATGGGCTCAATACCCTGGAGCACCAGCCGGCGAAGATCGCCGCCATCGAAGGCCACTGGGACAACAGCGAGGGTGGACCGACCCCGCTGATCCTCTTCGGCCTGCCGGACATGCAGCGCGAGGAAACCCGCTTCAAGCTGGAAATCCCGCTGCTCGGCAGCCTGATCCTCAAGCACAGCCTGAGCGAGCCGATCCCGGCGCTGAAGGACTTCCCGGCGCAGGACCGGCCCAACTCGACCATCGTCTTCTGGTCGTTCCGGGTCATGGTCGGCCTCGGCCTGGCGATGATCCTGCTCGGCCTCTGGAGCCTCTGGCTGCGCTGGCGCGGCGGCTTGTTCGAGAGCCGCGCCTTCCTGCGCCTGGCGTTGTGGATGGGGCCGTCCGGGCTGATCGCGGTGCTCGCCGGCTGGTTCACCACCGAGATCGGCCGCCAGCCCTGGGTGGTCTACGGGCTGATGCGCACCGCCGACGCGGCGTCCAGCCACAGCAGCGTGCAGATGAGCCTGACCCTGGTGACCTTCGTGCTGGTGTACTTCTCGCTGTTCGGCGTCGGCATCGGCTACATGATGCGCCTGGTGCGCAAGGGCCCGGTGACCCACGAAGGGCGCGAGGCCAGCGACGGCGGCGCCGGTCGCCCACGCACGCCGGCACGGCCGCTGTCGGCGACGCTGGAGGGCTTCGACGACGAATCCGACAACCCGGGCGCGAGGAACTGAATCATGGGTATCGATCTTCCGCTGATCTGGGCCGTCATCATCATCTTCGGCGTGATGATGTACGTGGTGATGGACGGCTTCGACCTGGGCATCGGCATGCTCTATCCGTTCTTCAAGGACGATGCCGACCGCGATGTGATGATGAATACCGTGGCGCCGGTCTGGGACGGCAACGAAACCTGGCTGGTGCTCGGTGGCGCGGCGCTCTTCGGTGCCTTCCCGATGGCCTATTCGGTGGTGCTCTCGGCGCTCTACCTGCCGCTGGTGTTCATGCTCGTGGGGCTGATCTTCCGTGGCGTGGCCTTCGAGTTCCGCTTCAAGGCCAAGGCGCACAAACGGCACATTTGGGACAAGGCCTTCATCGGCGGTTCGCTGGCGGCGACCTTCTTCCAGGGCGTGGCGCTGGGCGCCTTCATCGAAGGCATTCCGGTGGCCGACGGGCAATTCGCCGGCGGCTCGCTGGACTGGCTGGCGCCGTTCCCGCTGTTCTGTGGCCTGGCGCTGATCGTCGCCTACAGCCTGCTCGGCTGCACCTGGCTGATCATGAAGACCGAAGGCCGCCTGCAGCAGCGCATGCACGACCTGGCGCGGCCGCTGGCCCTGGTGCTGCTGGTGGTGATCGGCATCGTCAGCCTGTGGACGCCGCTGGCCCACACGCAGATCGCCCAGCGCTGGTTCAGCCTGCCCAACCTGTTCTGGTTCCTGCCGGTGCCGCTGCTGGTGCTGCTGAGCTTCTACGCGCTGCTGCGCTCGGTGGCGAACAACGACCATGTGATGCCGTTCGTGCTCACCCTGGTGCTGATCTTCCTCGGCTACAGCGGCCTGGGCATCAGCCTGTGGCCGAACATCATCCCGCCGGGGGTGAGCATCCAGGCCGCCTCGGCGCCGCCGCAGAGCCAGGGCTTCATGCTGGTCGGCGCGCTCTTCATCCTGCCCTTCATCCTCGGCTACACCGCCTGGAGCTACTACGTGTTCCGCGGCAAGGTGAAGCACGGCGACGGCTACCACTGAGGGTGCGGACATGAAACCGGAACACGCGAACGCGCCGCTGGCCAAACGCCTGGGCTGGCTGCTGCTGATCTGGGCGGGCAGCGTCGCCGCCCTCGGCGTGGCGGCCTGGCTGATGCGCCTGCTGATGAGCGCGGCGGGGCTCGGCACGCCGCACTGACGACTCCCATCCGGGCGCTCCTTGCGCCCGTCGCCCCCGCCTTGGCGGGGGCTTTTTTATGCGCCGGCGCTTGCCGTATGGCGGATCAGCGTGAACGGTTATGCGTCCTACGCCCTCGCACTGGCCTCAGTGCAGCTTGTCGCGCTTGGCCAGGGTCGGGAACAGCTTGATCCAGGCGCCAGTGACGAGCAGCGTGCCGACGCCGCCGAGCACCACTGCCGGCACGGTGCCGAACCAGTGCGCGGTGAGGCCGGACTCGAACTCGCCGAGCTGGTTCGAGGCGCCGATGAACAGGCCGTTCACCGCGCTGACCCGGCCGCGCATTTCGTCCGGGGTTTCCAGCTGCACGAAGGCGCCACGGATCACCATGCTGATCATGTCCGCCGCGCCGAGCACCACCAGCACCGCCAGCGACAGCCAGAACGAGGTCGAGAGGCCGAAGGCGATGGTCGCCACGCCGAAGATGCCCACCGCGAGGAACATGATCCGTCCGACGTTGCGCTCGATGGGGACGTGCGCCAGCCAGAAGGACATCAGCAGCGCGCCCAGCGCCGGTGCCGAGCGCAGCAGGCCGAGGCCCCAGGGGCCGGTGAGCAGGATGTCCTTGGCGAACACCGGCAGCAGCGCGGTGGCGCCGCCGAGGAGCACGGCGAACAGGTCCAGGGAGATGGCGCCGAAGATATCCGGGCGGCTGCGGATGAAGCGGATGCCGGCCAGCAGCGACTCCAGCGTAGCCTTGCCCTGGGTCGCCGGCTGCTGCCGCGAAGGCAGGCTCAGGACCAGCGTGCAGGCCATCAGGTAGAGCAGCGCGGTGGGCGCGTAGACCCAGAAGGCACCGAAGGCGTAGAGCAGCCCGCCAAGGGCCGGCGCGGCGATGGTCGCGGCCTGCATGGCCGAGGCCGAGGCGGCCACCGCGCGCGGGAACAGCCCGGGCGGCACGATGTTCGGCAGCAGCGCCTGGGTGGTCGGCATCTCGAAGGCGCGCGCGCTGCCGAGCAGGAAGGCGAGGACGAAAATCATCTCGCGGCTGACGCTGCCGGTGCTGGCGCCGAGTACCAGGGCCAGCGCCACCAGGCCCTGGCCGGCCTGGCAGATGGCCGCCACCTTGCGCCGGTCGTAGCGGTCGGCGACATGCCCGGTGTGCAGCATGAAGAGCACCCGTGGGATGAACTCGACCAGGCCGACCAGGCCGAGGTCGAGCACGTTGTGGGTCAGCTCGTACATGTGCCAGCCGATGGCCACGGTGAGCATCTGGAAGCCGCTGGCGGTGCACACACGGGCCAGCCAGAAAGCGAGGAAGGGGCGGTGACGGAGCAGTGAGGTGGCGTCGGCGGACATGCTGGCGAGGCTACTGATTAGGAGGCTAAGGAAAAGCCCACGAGCCTAGCACTCGTCGAATATCTGAAGGAATAGTCATTCGCTTCTTTGCGATTTCCGATTTTTCCTAGGGGCTTATGCGCAGCTGGCCTTTTGCCGGGATCGTGGTCGCTGCGTAAGGTTGACGCCTCGGTCAGGAAATGTCCGGACGCCGTGGCCCGCTCGCCGGCCGCGCTCTCAGTTCACCTGCCTTATCGCCGTTGTTCGTCCAGTACCCCATAACGAAATGGGCGGGATCGCCACCGCCCCGAAGGATGCTTCATGTCCAAATCTGATCTTTCCCGGCGTGCCTTTCTCCAGGGCGGCCTGGTCGCGGGTGTCAGCGTGACCCTGGCGCCGCTCGGCAGCCGGGCCTTCGCGGCCCTGATGGAAAACCGCGTAACCCTGCCGGCCGAGCGCTGGATCGGCCACGACAACCGGGCCCGCTCGCGCATCGACGCGCTGTCCAAGGTCTGCGGCGACAAGGTGTTCGCCCGCGACATCCGCGCCCAGGACATGCCCGGCTGGCCGCAGCGGCAAGGCCACGCCCTGTTGCTCAAGACCTTGCGCGCCGACCGCATCTACGAAGGCTTCGACCTCGGCTTGCTGGGCGACGATTGGCAGCCGGATCGCATCGTCAGCGCCTATGACCTGCAGCGCGACGGCATCGTCTTCCCCGAGGCCCATGGTCCCGATCCGCTGTTGCCGCCGGGCAAGGTGCCGATGTTCATCGGTCAGCCGGTGGCGATCCTCATCTGGCACGACTTCGAGCGCTATCGCCAGGCCAAGCGCACGTTGAAGTTCAACGACCGGGCGCTGCGCTACGGCGCCCAGGCGCCGCTGTTCCAGGGCGAGCCCTACGGCAGCTTCCGCTATGTACGGGTCGGCGGCGCGCGTTCGGCGGACGAGGATGAGTTCTCCAGCCTGAAGGACTCGATCCTGTTCCCGCTGATCCGCAACCGTAAGCCGGTGTGGGACCAGCAGCCGCGCGAGCATGGCAGCCTCACCGAGCAAGGGCTGTTCTACGCAGCGAAGATTCAGCAGCAGATCGACAACCCGCCGGCCGATTGGCTGGTCTTCGACGAGCGCTACCGCACCCCGTCCATCGAGCCGGCGGCCATGGAAGCGGACAACGGCAACGGCTGGTACGACCCGGCGAGCAAGACCCTGCACTTCGTGGTCGCCACCCAGTGCCCGCAGGAGGTCGCGCAGGAGACCGCGCGCATGCTGGCGCCCTCGCGCTTCGGCCTGCGCACGCTCAACCTGCACCCCGGCTATACGGTCGGCTACGGCTCCAAGGATCACAACATCTTCGTCTACTACGCGGCCCTCGCGGCGCTGTACGGCGAGGGCGTGCCGGTGCGCCTGGCCAACGATCGCTACGAACAGTTCCAGAGCGGCATCAAGCGCCACGCCTTCGATATCCGCTACCAATTGGCGGTGGACAAGCGCGACCTGGGGTTCAAGGTGTTCCGCGCCGAGATGAGCGCCGACGGCGGCGGCCGCGCCAACTACAGTGCCTCGGTGGTGGCGGTGGGCGCGACGGCGGCGCAGTCCATCTACTACATGCCGCAGAGCGACCTGCAGGCCAGCGCCTACCACTCGCGCGGCGTCGAGGCCGGCTCCATGCGCGGCTACGGCACCCTGCAGAGCATGGCCGCGACCGAAATGATGGTCGATGAAATCGCCGAGCGCCTGGGCGTCGACGCCATCGAGCTGCGCCGGCGCAACGCCCTGCGTTCGGGAATGAAAAACACCCAGGGTGCGGTGCCCGCCGGTGCCCTGCGCCTGCACGAGCTGCTCGACAAGGCCGCCGCCCATGCGGTCTGGAAGAACCGTGCCGCGCGCAAGCAGCGTTTCGACGCGGAGGACCCGGACAACCACTACGGGGTCGGTTTCGCCATTTGCCAGAAGGACTTCGGCACGGGGGCGGAGGCGCCCATGGCGAGTCTTGAGTTCGACGCCAACGGGCACATCCGCCTGCGCCACATCGGCATCGAGCTGGGCACCGGCATGGCCACCTCGCAGGCGCTGGTGGCGGCGGACTTCCTCGGTCGCCCGGCCGACCAGGTGAAGACCGCCGAGACCGACTGGGCGGAGCTGCAACTGCTCAGCGGCGACGACCCTTACACCCTGGACCAGGCCACCCAGGAGCGGAAGCTGCGCAACCCGCGCTGGGTCGGCAAGTACGCCTCGGCCTCGTCAGCGACCAACTCGGCCTATTACTTCAGCCACGCCACCCGCGAGGCGGCGCGCGTGCTGTTCAACCATGGTCTGTGGCCGGCGGCGCTGGAACTCTGGGGGCAGGGGCCGTATGGCGGCCAGGCCAACCCTTACGTGGTGCGCCGCGAGGACGCCCGCTGGGTCGATGACCGGCTCAGCGCCAATGGCCTGGAGCCGCTGCCCTTCGCCCTGCTGGCCAGGCATGCCCATGAGCGCGGCCTGGTCACTGGCGCCACGGTGCATGCTTTCAACCGCTGGCACTGGGCGGAAAGCGAGTTCCGCATCGACGGCGTGAGCGAGCGCCTGCCGCTGGACGGCCTGGCGCTGAAGTATGGCGATGGCGCGTCGCCGGCGAAGAAGGCGCAGATGAGCAGCGCCGGCTTCCACCTGCTCGACCGGCAGAATGTCAGTTATCCGCCGGTGCAGTTGAACAACGCCGCGGTGACCTACTACAGCCCCGTCGCCACCCTGGTCGAACTGAAGGTCAACAAAGGCACCCACGAGGTGCAGGTGCTCAGCCATCGTTCCTGGGTCGAGTGCGGCCGCGTGCTGGTGCCGGAGCTGGTCAAGGGACAGATCGAGGGCGGTACCGCCATGGGCCTGGGCCATGCGCTGCTGGAGGAAATGCCGTTGCACGAAGGCGGCCCGGCCGAGGGCGACTGGAACTTCAACCGCTACCGCCTGCCGCGCGCCAAGGATGTCGCGGTATGGACGCAGAGCGCGGAAATCCTCCCGCCGCTGTCCGACAGCGATCCATCCAAGGGCATCGCCGAGGTGGTGATGATTCCCATCGTCGCCGCCATCGGTAATGCCGTGGCCCACGCCATCGGCAAACGGGTCCGCGACCTGCCCCTCACGCCCGCGCGCATCAAGGAGGCCCTGAATGGCTAAGCGTCCGCTGCAACTGACCCTCAACGGTCAAACCGTCGCCTCGGCCGAGGTCGCCGACGACCTGCCGATGATCGACTACCTGCACGAATACCAGAACCTCACCGGTTCGCGACTGGGCTGCGGCCAGGGCATCTGCCACGCTTGTGTGGTGATCGTCGACCACCCGGACGGCAGCAGCGAACAGGTGCGCACCTGCATCACCGGCGCGCACTGGTTCGACGGCAAACGGGTGCGCACCATCGAAGGCCATGCCACGCGCGATGCCAAGGGGGAGGTCAGTGCGTTGAACCCGATCCAGCAGAAGTTCGTCGAGCGTTTCGCCTTCCAGTGCAGCTACTGCGCGCCGGGCTTCGTCAACGCCGCCACCGTGCTGCTGGAAAAGGCCCAGCGCCAGCCGCTGAAGAAGAGCGAGCTGGAGTCGGCCATCGAGGACAGCCTTGGCCAGCACATCTGCCGCTGCACCGGCTATGTGCGTTACTACGATGCCACGCGCGAGGTGCTCAGCGACCTCGGCCTGGTCCGGGAGGGTTGACCATGCGCCGACTGCTAAGCGGTTTCGCCCTGAGCGCGGGCCTCGGTCTCTGCGCCAGCGCCCTGGCCGCCGATGCCGAGCTGATCCAGCGCGGCGAATACCTGGCGCGCGCCGCCGACTGCGAGGCCTGCCACACCGCGCCCGGCGGCGCGCCCTTCGCCGGCGGTCTGGCGCTCGCCTCGCCGTTCGGCGTCATCTACGGCAGCAACATCACCCCGGACAAGGAACATGGCATCGGTGACTACAGCGCCGACGACTTCTACGCCGCCCTCACCCAGGGCAAGCGCAGGGACGGCGCCAACCTCTATCCGGCGATGCCCTACACCGCCTACCGGCAGATCGAGCGCGCCGACGCCGACGCCATCCTCGCCTACCTGCAGAGCCTGGCGCCGGTACACCGCGCCACGCCCGAGACGCGCCTGGACTTCCCGTTCAACCTGCGCCTCGGGCTGAGCGGCTGGAACCTGCTCTACGCCAAGGACCTCGCGCTGCCGAGCGGCGACGGCAAGAGCGCCGCCTGGCAGCGCGGCCAGTACCTGGTCGAGGTCCTCGGCCATTGCGGCGAATGCCACACCCCGCGCAACGTCGCCGGCGCCCTGCGGCAGGACCAGCGGTTGTCCGGCGGCGTGCTGAACGGCTACCTGGCGCCCAGCCTGCTGGCCGGCGACCTGGCCGCGCGCGGCTGGAACCCCGCCGACCTGGCGAGCTTCCTGGAGCACGGCATGAGCGCCCAGGGCAGCATGTTCAGTGAGATGTTCGCGGTGCAGCACCACAGCACCCGGCACCTGCAGCGCGCCGACCTCGACGCCATGGCCACCTACCTGCTGGGCGAGCAGCCGCCGCCAGCCAGGGTCATCGTCGCGCTGGCCTACCCGCAGCTCAGCGACAGCGCCAAGCGCGGCCGTCAGCAGTACCTGAACCTCTGCGCCGGCTGTCATGGCGTGGAGGGCGAAGGCAAACCGCACATCGCCGTGGCCATGCAGGGCAACACCTCGCTGCGCCTGGCCGATGCGCGCAACCTGCTGCGGGTGGTGCTCGACGGCATCGCCGAGCAACCCTTCGGCGGTTTCGAACGCATGCAGCCGATGCCGGCGTTCGCCGACAAACTGGATGACGCGCAGCTCACCGATCTGCTCAACTATCTGCGTCAGACCTGGGGCGGCCTGCCCGGCGATCTCGACACCCAGGCTCTGTCGCCACTCAAATCCGCTACTGCGCCGGCCCCCGCCGGCAAGGTGATGTAACGCGTGCAACACCTCGATCTTCACGTGATTCGCCAGGCGCTCCGTTGGTCCAGCGAGGCGCAGCGCGTCTGGCTGTGTACGGTGCTGTTCACCTATGGCTCGGCGCCGCGCGCGCCGGGTTCGCTGCTGGCGGTGAACGCCCGCGGGCAGTGGGTCGGCTCCTTGTCCGGCGGCTGCGTCGAGGATGATTTCCTCGAACGCGTGGCCGCTGGCGAGTTCGCCGGGCCGGTGGCGCTGGTGCGCTACGGCGAGGGCGATCCGCGCTCGTCTATCCGCCTGCCCTGCGGCGGCGTCCTCGACGTGCTGGTGGAGAACCTGGCGCCGGACTGTGCGGTGCAAGCGCACCTGCGCGAACTGGAGTCGGCGCTGCTCGGCCAGCGTCGCTTGCTTCGCGAGGTCAGCCTGGCCGATGGCGCGCGCAGCCTGCGCGACGACCACAGCCACGGCCCTCGGGTCGAGCGTGACGAACAGCGCGTGCAACTGCGTGTCGGCGCCGCGCAACGCCTGCTGCTCGCCGGCTATTCCAGTGTGGCCCATGCCTGCGCCGAGTTCGGCAAGGGCCTGGGCTTCGAAGTCATCCTCTGCGACCCGCGCGAGGAAGCCCTGGACGGTGTCGAGCTGAGCGGCGTGGAAATCCGCCGCGAGCTGCCGTCGATCTTCATCGCCAACGGCGGCTGCCATGCCGACACCGCGGTGGTGGCGCTGACCCATGACCCGAAGATCGACGACCTGGCCATGCTCGAAGCGGTGCGCACCCAAGCCTTCTATATCGGCGTGATGGGGTCGCGCACCACCTCGGCCAAGCGCATCGAACGCCTGCGCCGGGTCGGTGGGCTGAACGACACGGAACTGGCGCGCATCCATGCGCCCATCGGCCTCAACCTGGGCAGCAAGACGCCGGCGGAAATCGCCCTGGCGGTGCTCGCCGACATTCTCCGCACGCGCAGCGGCATCGCCCGCGAGCAACTGTGAGCGCGGTCGTCGCCCTGCTGCTGGCGGCCGGCCAGGGCCGGCGCTTCGGCGCCGACAAGCGCCTGGCGCGACTGGGCGATGGACGCACCCTGCTGGCCGCGAGCCTGGCCAATGCCCGCGCGGCGTTCAGCGAGGTGCTGGTGGTCGTGCGCGCGGACGACGAACCGGGCGCGCTCGGCTTGCCGCTGGCCAGCCCGCTGCTGCGTTGTGCGCAGGCCGAGGCCGGCATGGGCCACAGCCTGGCCGCCGGCGTCGCGGCGCTGGTCGATGGCGCGGCGGACAGCGTCGCCATCCTCCTCGCCGACATGCCCTGGATCGCCCCCGCGACCCTCGCGCAATTGGCGGCGCAGGCCGACCCGCGGCGCATCGTTTTTCCCCTGTATCGCGGCGAGCGCGGTCATCCGGTGCTGTTCGGCCGGGCGTTCTGGGCGGAGTTGTGCGCCTTGCACGGCGACGAAGGGGCCCGCGCGGTGCTGCAGGCGCATCGCGAAGCCTGGCTGGCCGTGGAGGTTGCGGACGCGGGCGTGCTGCGCGACGTGGATACCCCGGCTGCGCTCGGCTAGCGCGGCGCCATCCAGTCGCCGATCAGTGGCCAGAGCTCCTCGCTGGCGTTGCGCGACAGCACCAGGCGGTTGTGGCTGTAGTCCTCGCGGAAGCCACTGTGCTTGCCGCACAGCCGACAATCCGCATCGTCGCCGCCGAAGGCTTCCACCAGCGCCTGGCAGCCCGCCGCCGGAGCGATGAAGCGGTCGCCGCTGCCGGCCAGGCCGAGCACCGGCAGGCGTGCCTCGGCGAGCGAGGCGAGGTAATCGAAGCCGTCCAGGCCGTCGAAGCGACCGCGCAGGTTCCACTGGCACCACTGGCGCATCAGTCGCGCGCTCTCCGCCTCCGGGCCGATGCTGCGGCGCCGTTGCGGCGCCACGCGGCGGCCGCGCAGCAGCAGGTCGTAGGCGTGGATCAGCAGCCGATGGCGCAGTGTGCCGCCGGCCGCCGTCGCTTGCGAACCAAGCAGCACCAGCCCGCGCAGGCGCTCGCCGGCCAGGCGAGGATTGCGCGCGGCCCACATCGAGGCGATCAGCCCGCCGCCGGAATGGCCGATCCAGAACGCCGCCGGCTGGCCGCTGCGCTGGCCGACGGCATCGAGCACCGCCGGCACGTCATGCTCGGCTACCTCGTCGAAGCTGTGGCGGAACTCGCCGCGATCGCTGCCGCCATGCCCGCGCCAGTCGAACACCCAGCAGGCGAAACCGCGTTCGGCCAACTGCTCGGCCAGGCCCAGGCAACTGCGGTAGTTGGAGAAGGTGCCATGGGTGAGGATCACCGCCGGGCCTTCGGCGGCGCCGATGCGGTACAGCGCCAGCCGCAGGCCGTCGCGGGTGCGGATGTGCTCCACGGGGAGCGCGGCGCTGGCGAAGGCGCTGCTGGGGGTTGGCATGGCAGTGTGTCCTGACTCGCGAAAGGGCTAGAGCATCCTGCTCCTGGCCACGCCCGCCAGGCAACCGCGGCCGCTTACTTGGTCGCTTTAAGCACCACGAATTTCGGATTCGCCGCCACCTGCTCGACGCCGCGGAACAGGCGTTTGAGCTTGGCGTGGTAGCCGAGGTGGCGATTGCCGACGATCCACAGCTCGCCACCCTTGCGCAGGGCATGGCGGGCCTGCTGGAACATGCGCCAGGCGAGGAAGTCGCCGACCACCTGCTGCTGGTGGAAGGGCGGGTTGCACAGCACCACGTCGAGCGAGTCCGCCGGCTGTCCGGCGAGGCCGTCGGCGGCGCGGAACTCCGCGTCGCGCTCGCCGAGGGCGGCACGCCAGTTCGCCTGCGCCGACTGCACGGCCATGAAGGATTCGTCGACCAGCAGGTAGTGCGCCTGCGGGTTGTCCAGCGCACTGGCGATGGCGAGGATGCCGTTGCCGCAGCCGAGGTCCGCCACTCGCGCCGCGCCCAGGTGTTGCGGCAGGTGCGGGAGGAAGGCGCGGGTGCCGATGTCCAGGCCTTCGCGGCAGAACAGGTTGGCGTGGTTGAGCAGCTCCAGCGCGGGCTGTTCCACGCGGTAGCGGCTCGGGTAGGGGGAGCGCGGTGCGCTCTTATCCACAGGCGTGGCGAACAGCAGACGGGCTTTCTTCTCCGCCAGCGAGGCCTGTACCGGGCCGACGTAGGTTTCCAGCAGGTCGCCGGCGGCGCGCGGCAGGTGCTTGACCATGGCGCCGGCGATCACCCGCGCGCCCGGCGCCAGCCGCCCGTGCAGGCGGATCAGTTGCTCCTCCAGCAGGGCCAGGGTCTTGGGCACACGGATCAGCACCAGGTCGAAGGGCCCGGCGGGCGTCTCGCTGGCTGGCACGAACGTCACCGCGTCGGCGGCCAGGGCGTTGCGTGCGAGGTTCTTCTGCAGGGCCAGGGCGGCGAGGAAGGAGTCGCCGCTGCTGGTCACCCGGGCCTGGCCGGCGAGGCTGGCGGCGAGGGCACCGAAGCCATCGTTGAGCACCAGCACCCGGCTGTCGGCGTTCAGGCCGTCGGCGGCGACCTGGCGCAGCAGGTATTCATCGGCGGCGTCGAAGGCCTGCAAGGGGTCGTTCGGCTGCTCCGGCTGGCGGATCAGGTCGAGCTGGGAAAAGGCGCTGGAAAATATAGGCATATGAACTGGCGGTGTTTCTCGGCCCCTCGATGCGAGAGACTTGTACAAAGCTTTTGGATTGGGAGCGGAGTATGACCGCCAGCGAAGAGAAGTTCACCCGTCAGACGTTGCTCGATGTGCAGCCGCTGACCCCCAGCCTGTTCACCCTGCGCACCACCCGCGACGCCGGCTTCCGCTTCCGCGCCGGGCAGTTCGCGCGCCTCGGCGTGTACAAAGCGAGCGGCAGCATCGCCTGGCGCGCCTACTCGATGGTTTCGGCGCCGCACGACGAGTTCCTCGAATTCTTCTCCATCGTGGTGCCGGGCGGCGAGTTCACCAGCGAGCTGAGCCAATTGCGCGAAGGCGACCAGTTGCTGGTGGATCGCCAGGCGTTCGGCTTCCTCACCCTCGATCGCTTCGTCGATGGCCGCGACCTCTGGCTGCTGGCCACCGGCACCGGGCTGGCGCCGTTCCTGTCGATTCTCCAGGACTTCGAGGTGTGGGAGCGCTTCGACAGCATCAAGCTGGTCTACAGCGTGCGCGAGGCCCGCGAGCTGGCCTACCGCGAGCTGATCGCCGGGCTGGCGCAGCGCGACTACCTGGCGGACTACGCGCACAAGCTGCAGTTCATCCCGCTGGTGACCCGCGAGCAGGTGCCGGGTTGCCTGGGCGGGCGGATCACCACGCTGATCGAGAACGGCGAACTGGAACGCGCCGCCGGCCTGGCGCTGAGCCCCGAGCATTCGCGGGTGATGCTCTGCGGCAACCCGCAGATGATCGAAGACACCCGTGCGGTGCTCAAGGCGCGCGGCATGAACCTGGCGCTGACGCGCAAGCCGGGGCAGGTGGCGGTGGAGAATTACTGGTAAACGGCCATGAAAAAGGGCCCCTTTGGGGCCCTGTCGGTGTTGCTCGCCGTGCTCAGGGCTTGTTCTGCTGGTTCTTCAACAGGTCACGGATTTCGCTGAGCAGTTCCTGCTCCTTGGTCGGCGCGGCCGGCGCCACCGCTTCTTCGCGCTTGAAGCGGTTGATCGCCTTGATGCCGAGGAAGATGGCGAAGGCGACGATCAGGAAGTCCAGGCAGGTCTGGATGAACTTGCCGTAGGCCATTACCACGGCCGGCGCCTTGCCCTCGGCGGCCTTGAGGGTGATCGCCAGGTCGGAGAAGTCCACCCCGCCGATCAGCAGGCCGATCGGCGGCATGATCACATCGCCGACGAAAGACGTGACTATCTTGCCGAAGGCGGCGCCGATGATGATACCGACGGCCATGTCGACCACATTGCCCTTGACGGCGAAGGCCTTGAATTCGCTTAGCAGACTCATGCACAGACTCCTTTCAGAAGAGGGGGGACAGGGGCAGTTTAGCGGTCGCGCCGCGCTGCGGCAGCATAGACCCGCGGGCGCGGAAAAATTCCCCCATGACGCGGCATGACCGGCGGTTCTGGGCGAATGACGGCGGTGGGCTAGGCTGAAAAGGTCATCCACCCAACCCAGGAGGTCCGCCATGCCGCTAGAGCACCATCCATTGGCCCGGGAGTTCCCCGATCACCGTGCCCGGCTCGCCAAACTCTTCGAGGAAGACAGCAACTTCGCCCGCCTCGCCGGCACCTACGAGGCGCTCGACCGGCGGATATTCGAGGTCGAGGATGGCCGCGCGGCGCTCGATGACCTCGCGCTCAACAGCCTCAAACTGCAACGCGTGACGCTCAAGGACGAGATCGCCGAACTCCTGCAGCGACCCGCCTGAGCTTGACCCGAGTCAAGGGTCTTATGAGGGGCCAGGCGTAGGCTCCTGTCATCTATTTCCTGCTGGTGTTCATACCATGCGTAAAGAGCCGCGTTTGTTGAGCAAGACTGCCCGCCCCGCCCTCAAGGACACTGTCGATCCGCGCCAGGTGCAGGAGCGCCTGGTGCGCCTGAAGCTGCAGTACGAATTGCTGGACCAGCGCATCAGTCGGGTGGAGGAGGGCGTCGAGCGCCCCGAATCCACCCTGGCGGCCCTGCGCATGCGCCGTGAAGGCCTGCGCTACGACATGGAGTGCCAGTACCGCCGCCTGGCGGGCTGAAGCACCGGCGCCGACAGGCTATGATGCGGGCTTTGTCTTCGACGGAGTCCGCCCATGGCCAAGGCCAAGCGCTTGTATGGCTGCACCGAGTGCGGCGCCACCTTCCCCAAGTGGGCCGGGCAGTGCGCTGACTGCGGGGCCTGGAACACCCTGGTCGAAACCGTCGTGGAAAGCGCCCCGAGTGGCGCTTCCGGGCGTGGCGGCTGGGCTGGCCAGCAGGCCAACATCAAGACCCTGGCGGAAGTCAGCGTCGAGGAGATGCCACGTTTCAGCACCGCGTCCGCCGAACTCGACCGGGTTCTGGGCGGCGGCCTGGTGGATGGCTCGGTGGTGCTCATCGGCGGCGATCCCGGCATCGGCAAGTCGACCATCCTCCTGCAGACCCTGTGCAACATCGCCAGCCGCATGCCGGCGCTCTACGTCACTGGCGAGGAGTCGCAGCAGCAGGTGGCCATGCGCGCCCGGCGCCTGGGGCTGCCGGAAGACAAGCTCAAGGTCATGACCGAGACCAGCATCGAAAGCATCATCGCCACGGCGCGCCACGAGCAGCCCAAGGTGATGGTGATCGACTCGATCCAGACCATCTTCACCGAACAACTGCAATCCGCCCCCGGCGGCGTCGCCCAGGTGCGCGAGAGCGCCGCGTTGCTGGTGCGTTTCGCCAAGCAGAGCGGCACGGCGATCTTCCTCGTCGGCCACGTCACCAAGGAAGGCGCCCTGGCCGGTCCGCGGGTGCTCGAACACATGGTCGACACCGTGCTCTATTTCGAGGGTGAATCCGACGGCCGCCTGCGCTTGTTGCGGGCGGTGAAGAACCGCTTCGGCGCGGTCAACGAGCTGGGCGTGTTCGCCATGACCGACCGTGGCCTGAAGGAAGTCTCCAACCCCTCGGCGATCTTCCTCACCCGCGCCCAGGAGTCGGTGTCCGGCAGCGTGGTCATGGCCACCTGGGAAGGCTCGCGACCGATGCTGGTGGAGGTGCAGGCGCTGGTCGACACCAGTCACCTGGCCAACCCGCGGCGAGTCACCCTGGGCCTGGATCAGAACCGCCTGGCCATGCTGCTGGCGGTGCTGCACCGCCACGGCGGCATTCCCACCTATGACCAGGACGTGTTCCTCAACGTGGTGGGTGGCGTGAAGGTGCTGGAGACGGCTTCCGACCTGGCGCTGATGGCGGCGGTGATGTCGAGCCTGCGCAACCGCCCGCTGGATCACCAGTTGCTGGTGTTCGGCGAGGTCGGCCTGTCCGGCGAGGTGCGCCCGGTGCCCAGTGGCCAGGAGCGCCTGAAGGAGGCGGCCAAGCATGGTTTCAAGCGCGCCATCGTGCCCAAGGGCAATGCGCCCAAGGAAGCGCCGGCGGGCTTGCAGGTGATCGCGGTGACGCGCTTGGAACAGGCGCTGGACGCCCTGTTCGAATAGCCGGCCGGGGCTGGCGCCTCAGGACTCGCCGAGCAGCGCCAGCTCGCGTTCCAGCAGGCTCTCGTCGCCGAGGTTCAGCTCCACCAGGCGCCGCAGGTGGCTGATCGAGTCCAGGTCGATATGCCGGCAGGTGAATCCGAGCAGGCCTTCGCGTTCCCAGGCCAGGTCCGCGTCCATGTAGACGTTGACGTCGAAGCCCAGGTAGATGCGTACCTGGAACGGCTGCGACGCATCGCCACGCCAGGCCTCCGGCCGCTCCGCCAGCAGCCCCTGCAGGGACAGATCCTGCAGTACCACTTTCCAGCGCTGCTCGCCTTGGCTGATTTCCGTGCCGGCATCGAAGGCGACACGCTGGAAGCGCCGCCGCTCGGCGTGTTGCTCACTCATCTCGGGGCTCCTGGAACGTTCTCGTTCGCCACACTATAGCCAAGCCAACGGCCTGTCGTCAGACAGGCGTCACGGAGAATTCCCCGCTGTCTTGAGGGGGTATCGATTTGACAGCACCCCACCCCTCGCCAAAGCTCCATACGCTGAACCAACATTTTTCTGCGGAGTGCGGAGCATGGACAAAAAAACACTGAGCAAGGGTTTGATCTTCGCGGTACTGAGCGCCGCCAGCCTGTTGGCGCAAGCCGAGGATGCCGAAGGCAAGGGGTGCGGTTGGGGCAACATGGTCTTCGACGGGCAGCGCGGCCTGATTCCGCACCTGCTGGCAACCACCACCAACGCCACCTCGGGCAACGCCACCTTCGGCCTGACCTCCGGCACCAACGGCTGCGATGCCAACGCCCGTATCGGTTACGGCGGCCGCTCGATCTTCGCCATGAACGGCATGCTCGACAACATCGCTGAGGACATGGCCAAGGGCCGCGGGGAAGCCCTGGACGCCTATGCCACCCTGCTCGGTATCGAGGTCAAGGATCGCGATCACTTCGCCCAGGTCACCCATCAGCACTTCGCTGAGATCTTCGCCAGCAAAGACGCCACCGGTGAACAGGTCTACCACAACACGCTGGCGGTCATGCAGCGTGACCAGGTGCTGGCGCGCTACGCCAAGCAACCGGCCTGACCGTTACCTGGCTCTGAAAAAACCCGCCGCAAGGCGGGTTTTTCTTACCCGTAGCAAGGCGCTTCGCCGCTTCGGCGAGGCGGAAATATCCCTGTAAGGGCTCTAGACTAAGGTCGTATAAATGGTTCGTGGTAAAGGACTAAAATTTTTACTGCGAATTCTCGCCTTCAATCTGTCGGAAGCCTCGCCATGAACAATAACAATAGCCCGCTACGTCATATCGCCTGGGCGATAGTGGCGATAGTCGGAGCCTGTGCCTTAGGAGTCGTGGCCCTGCGCCGCGGCGAAGCCATCAACGCGCTCTGGATCGTCGTTGCGGCGGTCGCCATCTATCTGGTCGCCTACCGCTACTACAGCCTGTTCATCGCCGACAAGGTGATGCAACTGGACCCGGCTCGGGCAACGCCCGCCGTCATCAATAACGACGGCCTGGATTACGTCCCGACCAACAAGCACATCCTCTTCGGTCACCACTTCGCCGCCATCGCCGGCGCCGGTCCGCTGGTCGGTCCGGTGCTCGCCGCGCAGATGGGCTACCTGCCCGGCACGCTCTGGCTGATCGCCGGCGTGGTGCTCGCGGGGGCGGTGCAGGACTTCATGGTGCTGTTCATCTCGACCCGTCGCAACGGCCGCTCGCTGGGCGAGCTGGTTCGCGAGGAAATGGGCCAGGTGGCGGGGACCATCGCGCTGTTCGGCGCCTTCCTGATCATGATCATCATCCTCGCCGTGCTCGCGCTGATCGTGGTGAAGGCCCTGGCCGGCAGCCCGTGGGGCATGTTCACGGTGATGGCGACCATCCCGATCGCCATCCTCATGGGCCTGTACATGCGCTATGTGCGCCCGGGCGCCATCGGCGAAATCTCCGTAATCGGCGTGGCGCTGCTGCTGGGCTCGATCTGGCTCGGCGGGCAGATCGCCGCCAGTCCCGAATGGGCGCCAGTGTTCAGCTACACCGGCGTGCAGATCACCTGGCTGCTGATCGGCTATGGAGCGGTCGCTTCGGTATTGCCGGTGTGGCTGCTGCTGGCGCCGCGCGATTACCTGTCGACCTTCCTCAAGATCGGCACCATCATCGCCCTGGCCATCGGCATCCTGATCGTCATGCCGCAACTGAAGATGCCGGCCCTGACCCAGTTCACCGACGGCACCGGCCCGGTGTGGAAAGGCGGTCTGTTCCCCTTCCTGTTCATCACCATCGCCTGCGGCGCGGTGTCCGGCTTCCACGCGCTGATCGCTTCGGGCACCACGCCCAAGCTGCTCAGCCGCGAACCCGATGCCCGCTACATCGGCTATGGCGGCATGCTCATGGAGTCCTTCGTGGCGATCATGGCGATCGTCGCGGCCTCGGTGATCGAGCCGGGCGTCTACTTCGCCATGAACAGCCCGCCGGCCGTGGTCGGCACCGACGTGGCCGCGGTGGCGACGACCGTCAGCAACTGGGGCTTCGCCATTTCGCCCGAGGTGCTCACGCAGACCGCCAAGGACATCGGCGAAACCACCATCCTGGCCCGTGCCGGTGGTGCGCCGACCCTCGCGGTGGGGATCGCGCAGATCCTCCACAGCGTGCTGCCGGGTGAGAACACCATGGCCTTCTGGTACCACTTCGCGATCCTCTTCGAGGCGCTGTTCATCCTCACCGCGGTGGACGCCGGCACCCGCGCCGGGCGCTTCATGCTGCAGGACCTGCTGGGCAATTTCGTGCCGGCACTGAAGAAGACCGACTCCTGGACCGCCAACATCATCGGTACCGGTGGTTGCGTGGCGCTGTGGGGCTGGCTGCTGTACCAGGGCGTGGTCGATCCGCTGGGCGGCATCAACACCTTGTGGCCGCTGTTCGGCATCTCCAACCAGATGCTCGCCGGTATCGCACTGATGCTGTCCACCGTGGTGCTGATCAAGATGAAGCGCCAGCAGTACGTCTGGGTGACCATGCTGCCGGCTGCCTGGCTGCTGATCTGCACCTCGACCGCGGGGCTGATCAAGCTCTTCGACTCCAACCCGGCCGTGGGCTTCATCGCTCTTGCCAACAAGTACGGCGCCGCGCTGGACGCCGGGCAGATCCTGGCTCCGGCCAAGGACATCGGCCAGATGAAGACGGTGATGATGAACTCCTACATCAATGCCGGACTGACCGTGCTCTTCCTGCTGGTGGTGTTCAGCATCCTGATTTACGCGATCAAGACCGGCACGGCAGCCTGGAGCAAGCCGGAACGCACCGACAAGGAAGCGCCGTTCCAGTCGATCCCGGAAGCCTGATGCAGGAGGTGATCCATGTTCAATGACCTCAGCCGCATGGGTAAGTATCTCGGGCAGGCCGCGCGCATGCTGGTCGGCATGCCCGACTACGACACCTACGTCGAGCACATGCGCAGCAAGCACCCGGACAAGCCGGTGATGACCTACAAGGAGTTCTTCCGCGAGCGCCAGGAAGCGCGTTACGGCGGCGGCAAGGGGCGTCCGATCCGTTGTTGTTGAACGGGTCGATCGGTGTATAAGGAAACGGGCCGCGAGCGATCGCGGCCCGTTTTCATTTCCCTGCCTGGATATTTCCCATGAGTGACTCCGTACAGTCCGCGCAGATTCCGGTGACGGTCCTCACCGGCTTCCTCGGTGCCGGCAAGACCACACTGCTGCGCCATATCCTGCAGGCCGAACACGGCCTGAAAATCGCGGTGATCGAGAACGAATTCAGCGACACGCCGATCGACGGCCAACTGCTCGGCGATGCCCCGGCGCAGGTGATGACCCTGTCCAACGGTTGCGTCTGCTGCACGATCAACAGCGACCTGGAAAAAGCCCTGTTCCTGCTGCTGGAGCGCCGCGACAACGGCGAGATCGCCTTCGACCGCCTGGTGATCGAGTGCACCGGCCTGGCCGATCCGGCGCCGGTGGCGCAGACCTTCTTCGTCGACGAGATGCTGCGCGAGCGCTACCTGCTCGACGGCATCATCACCCTGGTCGATGCCGCCAACGCCGAGCGCCACCTGCAGGAAGCCATCGCCCAGGCCCAGGTCGGGTTCGGCGACCGCATCCTGGTGAGCAAGCGCGACCTGGTCGAGGCGGACGCCTACGAGGCGCTGCTCGAACGCCTGCAGCGGATCAACCGCCGTGCGGAAATCCATCCGGTCGAGCATGGTCGTATCGACCTCGAACGGCTGCTCGACGTGCGCGGTTTCAACCTCAATGGCGAAATCGGCCTGCGTCCGCTGCGGCCGTTGCGCCCACTGGCGGCGGCCAGCGATCGCATCGCCACCCTGGTGCTGCGCAGCGACAAGCCGCTGGACGTCGAGCGCCTCAGCGAGTTCATGGACGACCTGCTGCAATGGCATGGCAACTCGCTGCTGCGCTACAAGGGCGTGCTGAACATTGCCAACGAGCCGCGCCGCCTGGTGTTCCAGGGCGTGCTGCGCCTCTATGGCTTCGATTGGGACACGCCCTGGCGCGACGACGAGGCGCGCGAGAGCGTGATCGTATTCATCGGCGACAACCTGCCGGAGGAGCAGATCCGCCAGGGCTTCGAGGCCATCACCGGCTGACTCCTCCGCTCGCGGTCATCCGCCGTGCCGGGATGGACGGATCGGCGTGGGAGGGGGAATGCGCGTTGCACTGCCAAGAAAAACGCCCGGCATCGGCCGGGCGTTTTCATTGGCGCGTCAACTCAGTGGCGCGACAGCTTCCAGGCGTCGCCCGCCGGGGCGGTGCCCTTGTCGTAGGGGCGGAACAGCAGCATGTACAGCAGACCCAGACCGATGACGATGGAGCCGGTGAGGATGATGCCGTAGTTGATGTACCAGGGCGCGTCGGGGGTGCGCGGCCAGGACATGTTGACGATCGCCATCAGGCCGTAGGCCAGGGCCGCGATGTTCACCGGCCAGCCCCAGATACCCAGGGTGAAGGCACCGGCGGGCTTCCAGCCACGCATACGGGCGAACAGGGCGCCGCTGACGATCATCTGGAAGGCCAGGTAGATGCCGATGGCGGCGAAGCTGACCACGGTGGCGATGGAGTTCTGCAGGAAGTAGCCGAGCACCACGATGGTTGCCGGAATCACGCCACAGGTGATCAGCGCCGCGGTGGGTACGTGGGTGTTCGGCGACAGGCGTTTCAGCAGGCCGCTGCCCATGACCATCTCATCGCGGGCGTAGGAGTACAGCAGGCGGCTGGCGGCGGCTTGCAGGCTGAGCACGCAGGAGACGAAGGAGACCAGGATCACCGCCATGACCATGCGCGCCCCGAGTACGCCGAAGGCGCCGTCGAAGATGGTGGTCATCGGGTCCTTGTCGGCGCCGGAGATCACCGCGGCCATGTCCGGTACGGCGAGAATCAGCGCCAGGGCGGCGAACATCGAGGCGCCACCGCCGATCCAGATGGTCATGCGCATGGCCTTGGGAATGCGCCGGCTCGGGTTCGGGGTTTCTTCGGCGACGTCACCGCAGGCCTCGAAGCCGTAGTAGAGGAACATGCCGGCCAGGGAGGCGGTGAGGAAGGCCGGCCAGTAGGAGCCGTCGATGCGGATGTCGAAGGTGTTGAACAGCACGCTCAGCGGCTGGTGGCGTTCGAAGATCAGCAGGTAGCCGCCGATCACGATGGCGCCGATCAGTTCGCAGAGGAAGCCGAACATGGCCACTCGCGCCAGTAGCTTGGTGCCGCTGAGGTTGAGCAGGGTGGCCATCAGGGTCAGGCTCAGGCCGACCAGGGTATTGGTCGCGGGGTTCGCCTCGAAGCCGAGCAAGGTGGCGATGTAGGGGCCGGCGCCGAGGGCCACCGCGGCGATGGTCACGCACAGCGAGCAGGAGTAGATCCAGCCGACCATCCAGGCCCAGCGTTTGCCCACCAGGCGCCGTGCCCAGGGGTAGACGCCACCGGAGATGGGGAACTGCGAGACCACTTCGCAGAAGATCAGACACACCAGCATCTGTCCGAGGCCCACCAGCAGGTACGACCAGAACATCGGCGGCCCGCCGGCGGCGAGGCACAGCCCGAAGATGGTGTACACGCCCACCACCGGAGAGAGGTAGGTGAAGCCCAGGGCGAAGTTCTCCCAGAGGCTCATGCTGCGTTCGAAGTTCGAGGAGTAGCCCAGTGCTCGCAGTTGCTCCGCGTCGCGGTCTTCCGCAGTGAGCCCGGGTTGGATCGAGCTGTTCATCGTTGTTGTTCCTTTGTGAGTATGCCCGGCGGCATCGAACAGGTAGATCAGAGCCTTGGTCATGTATCGCGCTGCTCCCGTGGTGCTTCGGGAAGGCGCATGGCCTAGGCCGGCTGGCGCTTGGGTAACAGTTTTGGCTGTCGGCAGAAAGCAAGCACAGCCTATTCCATATTACATATGATTTAAAATGTTTTATCTCGGCTCAGGCGAAATCCTTGGGCTTGCGAGGTATCGGGGGCGTTGGGTGTGGGGTGTATGGCCGGCGTCTTTGCCTGCGGCGCCGGTATCCGTATGGGTGAAGCGATGCCGCTGAACCTTATCGGGGCAAGCGCCACCTATTTCGCCCTGTTCTGGGGCGCTTCGACGCAGTCAGGCCGCGCGCCGGCGCCTCTCCGGGAGTCGCGCGAGTGTCCAGTGCGCCGATTGTTCCGCCAGGGGCATGTACTGGCAGTCGCTGTCGATGCGGCTGAGGCCCAGGCTGGCCATTTCCCCGGCGGTCCAGTTGGCGGTGTTGGTCGCCACGACACGGCCTTCGCTGCTGAGGATCAGCGCTTCGTGGCTCATGCGCATCAGGCTGGAGGTGACGACGCGCTCGAACTTGTTGAGCGCCACGTCGGCAGCGGCCACGCCGATGAACTGGCCGTTCACCAGGATCGGCATGGAGAAGGTGAGGATGTACATGTCCTGGCCGTAGAGGTCGACATAGGGGCCGACCACGGTGCTGCGGCCGCTGTTGCGCGGGCGCGAGAACCAGAGCATGTCGCTGTAGTCGTAGAAACTCTCGCTGCCGCGATTGAAGTTCAGGCTCAGGGGCATGACACGCCCGCCAGCGCCGAGCTGGCGCCACTCAAGGTACATTTCCTTGTCTTGCAGCACGCCGGGCTGCAGGACTACGCCGGTGCCTTGCAGGCAGGAACCGGCTTTGCTCAGGCTGGATTCGATCAGCGGTTTCAGGCTGGCCAGTTCAGTGGAGGTCATGACCCGCCCGGCGTCGTTGCAGCGTTGCCACAAATGGGTGATTTCGTCCGACAGCACGCCAATCTGCGCAAAAATGTTACTGATGGAAACGTCGATGCGCTGGGCGCATTCCCGTATTTCTTCGCAAGACATCGGGGTTGCCATGGCTTGGCCTCGTTCATTGTGCTGTTGTCGGCCGCCGGATTGCAGATTTGCTGCTAAGACAAAGGTTTGGCGGTAGGAATGAACGGCAAGCGCTATGCCAACTACGGCGCTTCCTGGGCCAAAAGATCTAATTTCATATCTATAAGCCGTTTTATGCCCCGATTGACGTGGGCTTCGACCATGGCGCCCGCCAGGTTGGGGTCGCCGGCGACAATGGCTTCGCGGATCGCCGCGTGTTCCTGCTGGATGGTTTCCACGCTGGGCGCGCCCTCGACCGTCAGCCAGAGCAACTCGCCGATCTCCGCTTGCAGGCGGATTTCCGCGTGGGTCAGGCGCACGGACTGCGATGCGACGGCGATCTCGATGTGGAAGCGGGCGTCCGCGCGTCGCCGTTCATGGCGCGTGCTGGCCTTGCCGAGCGCCTCGATGTACTGCGCCAGGTGCTGGTGGTGTTCGCGCGAGGCGCGTTTGGCGGCCAGGCGCGCGGCGGCGCCGGAGATGGCGATGTGCTCGTCGCCCAGGTCGCGCAGGTCGATGGTGCTCAGTTCGTCCAGGCGGCTCAGGACGATGTCGGTGGGGATTTCTTCTACCGCGCGAATGAAGCTGCCGCCATTGCGCCCGCGGCGGGTCTCGATCACGCCACGCTGGCGCAGGTAGGCGAGGGCTTCGCGCAGGGTTACGGTGGCGACGCCGAATTGCATGGCCAGTTCGGTTTCGCTGGGCAGTTGCTGGCCCTGGGCGAACAGGCCGAGGTCCACGGCGTCCATCAGCCGACGCACGACTTCCTCGGTGCGTCCTTCCTGACGTAGGCGAATGAACGAGCCGGGGGAGTTGGGAGAGGTTCCGTTCATACTGCGTGAGGTCGTGGCGCCTGTGCTACCCGCCAGGGGTGAGCGCCGCTACCTGAACTCCTGTAAGAGGGGCCGGTGGCTGAGGGACTGACGCAGTATAACCTCATACTCAGAGCTTATTGTCGAATCGAGGCCGCCCCGAGGGGCGGCCTTTTCCTGGGACTCGCTCAGAACGGGTAGGGCAGCGAGGTCATCCATTTCTTCCAGATGCGCTGCAGTTCACCGTCGGCCTTCAGCGCCGCGAGTGCGCTGTCGACCTGATCGAGCCAGGCGGGGTTGCCCTTCCTGACCGCGATGCCCCAGCGGTTGCGGGTCGCAACGCTGAAACCGATGGTCAGGTCGGCTTCCTCGGCCAGCGGCACCAGTGCCACGTCATCGTCCACCAGGGCGTCGATGCGCCCGTCCCGCAGCGCTTGCACCATGTCACCGAGGACGTCGTCCGACTCGCCGGAGAAGGGCACGCGAATGCAGCCGTCGAAGGTTTCCGCCAGGGCCATGTTGAGGCTGTTGGCGATGGCCCCGACTTTCTTGCCGCGCAGGTCGGCAGGGCTCTTCACCGGGCTTCCGCGCAGCACCATCACGGCTTCGTCGAACACCGCATAGGGCTCGGTGAAGTCGGCCAGGGTCTTGCGGTAGTCGGAGATGCCTTGGCCGCAGAGCAGGATGTCGCCGTCGCCCGCTTCGAGCATCGGATAGAAATCCGCCCAGTTGCGGTAGACGAACTGCGCCTGCCGGCCGAGCCGCGCGGCCAGCGCGCGGGCGACGTCCGACTCGTAGCCGTGGCGGTAGCCGTCGGCGTCCTTCCAGAACAGTGGCGGCGCCGGCAGGTCGGCGCAGAGTACGTTGAGGGTGGTCTGGCTCATGGCAGGTAATCCATGTACATCTTGCTTTCCCATTCGGTGACCACGGAGCAGTAGCGCGCCCACTCGTCAGCCTTGAGGTCGCGGTAGAGCTCGGCCATCTCCGCCGGCAGGGCGTTGCGCACCACGGCATCCTGGTCGAACGCCTGCACCGCTTCGCCGAGGGTCAGCGGCATGCGCACGCTTTCCTGGCTGCGCGGGATGCTGTCGCTGTTGTCCGGGGCGCCCGGATCGAGGCGCTTGTCCAGGCCGTCACGGATGGCCGCGAGCAGCAGGGTGTGCGACAGGTAGGGGTTCACGCTGGCATCGGGCAGCTTGTATTCGAGGCGGCCGTTGGCCGACAGGCGCACGGTGCAGGTCTTGTTGTCCATGCCCCAGTTGAGGCGGTTGGGGGCGAACAGGCCGGCATCCCAGAAGCGCTTGTAGGAGTTCACCGTGGAGGCCATCACCAGCATCGAGCCCGGCGCGTGGGCGAGCAGGCCGCCGAGGGCGTGCAGGCCGGTGTCGGTCAGGTGCAGGTCGCGACGGCCGGCTTCGGCGATGGCGTTCTGCGTGCCGCGCCAGAGGCTGAAGTTGTGGTGGCAGCCGCTGCCCATGCTGCCGGTGGTCGGCTTCGGCATGAAGCTGGCGCGCACGCCGAACTCGTTGGCTACCTGGCGGCAGATCAGGCGGTAGGTGACCAGGCGGTCGGCGGTCTTCTCGCAGTCATCGAACATCCAGTTCAGTTCGAGCTGGCCCGGGTCTTCGTAGTCGCCCTCGATCATGTCCAGGCCCATGGCGCCGGCGTATTCCATCACGCGCTTGAAGATCGGCCGCATCATTTCCAGGTTGCCCAGGTGGTAGGCGGGGCTGGCGCCCGGACGCACCTTGACTTCGAGCTTGTCGCCGAACCAGGTCATTTCCGGTTCGCAGCCGGTCTTCAGGCTCAGGCCGGTTTGCTCGACGAAGTTCTGGTGGGTATCGATCAGCAGGCCGCGAACGTCGGTGGACAGGGGCGCGCCGCCGATCTCCAGGCGATGCTCCGGCTCGTACAGGCGGCAGTAGAAGCTGCCGATCGAGCGGTCCCAGGGCAGCACGTTGAAGCTCGATGTGTCGGGGATCGCGGTGAATTCCGCGGCCTGGGCGCCGCCGCCGAGGAGCACGCCGGCGCGGGTGCTTTGCAGGTCGGACAGCGCGGTACGGTGGAATTGCACGCCTTTTTCCAGGTTGCGCAGCAGGTGCTTGGCCGGCACCACCTTGGCGATGACCCGGCCACTGAGCGTGACCACCTGGTAGTAGAGGTATTCCACGCCGGACTCGCGGATACGGGCGCTGAGTTCCTGAGTGACGGCAGAGCGGGTGTTGAGTTCTTTATGCAGGTCTAACGCAGTCATTGGAGCGCTCCTCTAGCACCGGCATGGCAAGGCACGATGCTGCGGATGGTTGGGATGCCTTCGTGGTCGTCGGCATATTTATTAAATATGATGTTATATGTTTTGTTGCGTGTAAAAAGCGCTTTCCGGGAGATTGCGGCCTCCGTTACGGGTGGATTCGAGTTCATGGCTTGCCCGCGCCAGCGCTGTGCTCGCGGAAGAAGCGCGCGGCCCATCGGGCTATCCGGGCGTTGTCGGGGCTGTGCTGGCGCAGCGAGGCGCGGCCGTGCTCGGCGACCGGGGCTGGAACCAGGCTGCCGCCGAATTGATCGAGCAGGGCCTGTACGTAGTCCTCGTCGAACTCGGGATGGAACTGCACGGACAGCGCCGGGAAGTCGTAGGCCAGTGCGCCGTTCGGGCAGTGCGCGGAGCCGCCGACGACCTTGGCCCGCGCCGGCAGCGTGCTGACCTGGTCCTGGTGGAAGACGAAGGTCGGGGTGTCCGCCAGGCTGCTGTCGTTGAACCGGTAGGCCTGGGCGCCGATGCCCCAGCCGACGTCGGCTCGGGTGGTCTGGCCGGCATAGGCGTCGGCCATGATCTGGTGGCCGAAGCAGATGCCGAACACCGGCTTTTCCAGGTCGCGCAGGCGTTGCAGGAAGTCCAGCAGGCGCAGCATCCAGTCACTGCGTTCGTAGCAGCTGTGCTTGGAGCCGCTCAGTACATAGCCGTCGAACTGCTCGGGGGCTGGCAGCGCTTCGCCGCGCACGGCGGAGACGCTGCTGAAGCTGGCCTCGGGAAGGGCCGGCTGCAGCCAGCGTTCGATCATTTGCGGATAACTGCCGAAGCGCGCGTGCAAGTGCTCCGGCACCAGGCCGTTTTCGATGATGCACAGGCGTAGAGGCGTGGTATCCATCTCTGCTTCTCCGGATGGGCGTGGCATCAGAGCTGACCGAGCAGGGTGCGGGTCCAGGCCAGGGCGACGTCGCCGGGCAGTTCGCCGCTGGAGGCATCGTGCTGGCCGTGCTCGCCGACCTGCGTCGCGCCCAGCTGCTTGAGGGCGTCGGCGATCAGTTGGCTGCCGCGATTGAAGGTCTGGTAGAAGCTGTCGCCCAGGCCGAAGGCGGCGAAGCGCAGGCCGCGCAGGTCCGGGCGTTGCTGCTGCAGGGCGGCGAAGAAGGGTTGCGCGCTGTTCGGCAATTCGCCGTCGCCATAGGTGGAGCAGATGACGAGGTGGAAGTCGTCCGCCTTCAGTTCGCTGGGATCGAACGCCGACATGTCGCGCACGACGGTCGGGTAGTCGGCGCCGAGCGCCTCGGCGACGTCGTCGGCGACCATTTCGGCATTGCCGGTTTCGGTTCCGAAAAGAATGATCATCTTCATGGGCTGTTCTCCGTTGTTCTACTCAGGCGCGAGCGATGGCGAGCATGCCGTCGCGCTCCACGATCTTGCGGCGGACCCGTCCGGGCATGGCATCGCGCAGTTCGACGGCGTCGATGCGCTGCCAGCCGGTGTAGGGCACGCAGTCCTGCTGCAGCGTCGACGGCAGGGCCTGGAAGCCGGGGCGGCTGGCCTGCCCGGCGAAGCCGGCGAAGTCCGCGACAATGCTCTCGGCCACCAGGCGGGCGTCCTGTCGGTTCTCTGGAATGGTTCCGCGCGGGCCGCGGCGGAACCAGCCGACGCAATACAGCCCGTGGTCGAGCCGGCCCTTGTCGAGGTCCGCCGCCTCGCTCGCCAGGGCTTCGCGGCGGAATCGCGCACTCGACTGTTCCTCGAAGCCGATGGCGGTGATCACGCTGTCCGCGGCCAGGCGCAGTTCGCGGCCGCCGTCGGCGACCAGGCGAATGGCCTCGACCTGTTGCTCGCCGTCGATCGCCACCGGCGTCCAGCCGAAATGGAAGACCACCTCGCGCTGCCCCTCGCCCGCGCCATCCCGTGCGGCGAGGCTGCGCAGTTCGTCCAGCCGCGCCGCTTCAGCGGCATCCGCCGGCTGGTAATCGACGCCGGGCAGGTCGCGCACCTGGATGCGCACGCCGTCCAGCTTGCCCAGTTCGCGCAGCATCACCGGGTCGAACCTGGCTTGTCCGGGCGCGGAACGACCGACGATGTCGATGCGCTGCGGCGGCTCGGCGAGCAGCCCGGCGAGGGCCTGCTCGGCAATGTCGGAACCGTGGAATTCCTCGGCGGACTTGGCCAGCAGGCGCAGCACGTCGATCGCCACGTTGCCGTTGCCGACGATGGTCACGCGCTTGCCGAAGCGCGGCGCGAAGGTCTGTTCGTCAGGATGCGCATTGAACAAGCGGGTGACGCGGCCGGAGCCATAGACGCCCGGCAGTTCCTCGCCGGGAATGCCCAGGCGGCGGTCGCCGTAGAGGCCGGTGGCGAGCACCACCACGTCGTAGGCGGCGCGCAGTTGTTCCAGCGACAACTGGCGGCCGACCTCCAGGTTGCCGATGAACTGCACGTTCTCCCGCTCGAACAGGCGCTCGAACTGGCGAATGACCGCCTTGGTGCCCTGGTGGTCGGGGGCGACCCCGTAGCGCACCAGGCCGAAGGGCGCCGGCAGGCGTTCGATCACGCCGATCTGCGCCTCGGGCCAGTGCTTGCGCAGGGCCTGTGCCAGGTAGCAGCCGGACGGTCCGCTGCCGACGATGGCGACGCTCGGCGAGTTCATGCCCGTGCCACCGCGTCGAAACGGATCGGCAGGCGGGTAGCGCCGGTGTTGCCACTGTCCGGCAGCCACTCGGCCTCGCCGGCGAGGACGGGGTGCTTGACCCGCTGCGCCAGCAGGGCGAGGGCGGCAGTCATGTCGCCACGGGCGATGAAGTGGCCGATGCAATGGTGCGCGCCGGCGCCGAAGCCAAAGTGCGGCTGGCGCTTGGCGGTGATGTCGAACTCGGCGTTTTCGAAGGCGCGCGGGTCGCTGCCGGCCGATTGGCTGAACAGATGGATGGTGGTGCCGCGCTTGATCTGCAGGCCCTGGTACTCGAAGTCTTCGAGGGCTTCGCGGGTGACCCAGGTGACCGTCGGGCGCACGCGCATCACTTCCTCTACGGCGGCCCTGGCCAGCTCGGGGTCATTGCCCAGCAGCTCCCATTGCGCCGGGTGCTGGAGGAAGGTGTCCATGGCCAGGCTGATCTGGTTCCGCGTGGTATCGATGCCACCGAAGATCGCCAGGACGATCATGTCGAACAGCTCCTGGTCGCTCAGCGCTTCTTTATTCTCTTCGTTGGCACGCACCAGGCTGCTGAGGAAGTCTTCGCCCAGGCCGTTGGCCTTGAGCGCGCTGACCGCCTGCCTGGCATAACCGAACAGCTTGTCCGTGGCGGCATTGATCCGTGCCTCGTCGCGCTTGAAGGTGACCCCCAGGGCCAGGCCCATCTCCACCGCCAGGTCGGCCAGGCCGCGCCACTCGCTGCGCGGCAGGCCGAGCAGCAGGCAGATCACCTGGGTGGCGTAGGGCTCGGCGAACTCGCTGACGAATTCGCAACTGCCCTTGGCGATGAAGCCGTCGATCAGTTCGTCGGCGATCTGCTGGAAGTCCGGCATCAGCTTCTTCACCAGCTTCGGGGCGAAGGCCGGGTTGGCCAGGCGGCGCAGGCGCGAATGGTCGGCGCCTTCCTGGCTCAGCAGCATGCGCATCCACCAGTCGGCGAAGCTGCCGGTGGCGTTGTTGTGCGCGGGCCAGGCGTAGCTGCCCTGGCGCAGGCGCTGGTCGCGGATCAACTGGTTCACTTCGGCGTAACGCAGTACCGCGATGCCGTAAGGCGTGCGGGCGAACCAGCTTTGCTCGCGGGCCTGCATCACTTCTGCCGAACGAATGGAAAAGGCCGGATCGCTGACGTCGAGGTAAGGCGCGGCTTCAAGCGTGGTCGGGAGATTGGCGGACATTCGGACACCTCCGGTTCTTATAGGCCTGTCGATCGCGCTCAGGCTCAGGTTTGTTGTGCCACGACAGGCCGATGCCTTCGGGAGTGCTTCCCGGCGATCGCTGTCGTCGGGGGAGTGGTTTTAAATTTAAAATATGGTTTTATAGTTTTCAACGAAAATTTTCTTCGTTTCGACAACGCCGCTGGCGGTGCGCCGTGGCCCCTGTGGCTCGCCTGCCCCGTGCGGACAGGCCAGAAGCGCTGTCGCCTGAACTGAATGGACCTGAATTTTTTGGAGGAAACCTGATGAAGACTTCTCGCGCCGTCGCCGTCCTGCACGATCCGAAGGATGTCGCCGGCTGCCTGCCGGAGCTGTTCGCGGAGCAGGGCATCGACCTGGAACTGAGAACGGTGGAGGCGCCGCTGCCGCAACCGGAGAGCCTGGAACTACTGCTGGTGCTGGGCAGCCCGGAGTCCGCCTACGACCACCGCGTGCCCTGGCTGGGCACTGAACTGGCCTGGTTGAAAGCGGTGCAGGCGCATGGCGTGCCGACCCTGGGCATCTGCTTCGGCAGTCAGTTGCTGGCCCGTGCGCTGGGCGGAGAGGTCTACCGCAACCGCCAGGCGGAGATCGGCTGGATGGAGATTGCCACGCCACGTGCCGATTGGCTGTTCAAGGGACCCTGGCTGAATTTCCACTTCGATGCCTTCACCCCGCCGCCCGGTTCACTGCTGCTGGGGGAGACTGAATTGGCCGCGCAGGCATACCGCCACGGGCGTTCCCTGGGCGTGCAGTTCCACCCGGAGATCGACACGGCGATGTTCGACACCTGGATCGCATACTGGCAGCGCAGCGAAGAGGGGCAGCGCTTCATGGCCGGCGCCGGGGATCTGCCGGAACGCATCCGCGCGGAGATCGCCGCGCGCGAAGCGGACAACCGCGACAACTGCCGGCTGTTGCTGGCGGATTTCCTCGGGCGGCTCTGAGGCGCCGGGGCGGCGTACAACCCTGAGCGGCTGTACGCCCTTGCGGAGTGCGGCGTCCCGGCGGCGTATCACGCACCTGCGTCATACGCCGCCGGGCGTTGCCGTGACCTTACAGCTTGATCCAGGTCGCCTTCAGTTCGGTGTACTTGTCGAAGGCGTGCAGCGACTTGTCACGGCCGTTGCCCGACTGCTTGAAGCCGCCGAAGGGCGCGGTCATGTCGCCGCCATCGTACTGGTTGATCCACACGCTGCCGGCGCGCAGGGCGCGGGCGGTCTGGTGTGCCTTGGAAATGTCGCGGGTCCACAGCGCGGCGGCCAGGCCGTAGGGCGTGTCGTTGGCGATGCGCACGGCCTCTTCGACATCCTCGAACTCGATCACCGAGAGCACCGGGCCGAAGATTTCCTCGCGGGCGATCTTCATGGCGTTGCTCACGCCGTCGAACAGCGTCGGCTCGACGTAGGTGCCGCCGGTTTCCTCCAGTACGCGCTGGCCGCCGCAACGCAATTGGGCGCCCTCGGCGCGGCCGGCTTCGATGTAGCCGAGCACCTGCTCCAGTTGTCGCGCGTCGACCAGCGCGCCGACGTTGGTCTGCGGGTCCAGCGGATGACCGGCTTTCCAGCCCTTGAGCGCTTCCACCACCAGCGGCAGGAACTGCTCCTTGATCGAGCGTTGCACCAGCAGGCGCGAACCGGCGGTGCAGACTTCGCCCTGGTTGAAGGCGATCGCGGCGGCGGCGGATTCGGCAGCGGCCTGCAGATCCGGGGCGTCCTCGAAGACGATGTTCGGGCTCTTGCCGCCGGCTTCCAGCCAGACGCGCTTCATGTTCGACTCGCCGGCGTAGACCAGCAGTTGCTTGGCGATCTTGGTCGAGCCGGTGAACACCAGGGTGTCGACGTCCATGTGCAGCGCCAGGGCTTTGCCGACGGTGTGACCGTAACCCGGCAGCACGTTCAGCACGCCCGCCGGCAGGCCCGCTTCGATGGCCAGTTGGGCGATGCGGATGGCGGTCAGCGGCGAGCGCTCGGAGGGCTTGAGGATCACTGAGTTGCCGGTGGCCAGGGCCGGGCCGAGTTTCCAGCTGGCCATCATCAGCGGGAAGTTCCACGGCACGATGGCGGCGACCACACCGACCGGTTCGCGGGTGACCAGGCCGAGCTGGTCGTGCGGGGTGGCGGCGACTTCGTCGTAGACCTTGTCGATCGCCTCGCCGCTCCAGCGGATGCTGTCCGCCGAGCAGGGCAGGTCGACGTTCAGCGAATCGCCGATCGGTTTGCCCATGTCCAGGGTTTCCAGCAGCGCCAGTTCCTCGCTGTGTGCCTCGATCAGATCGGCGAAGCGGATCAGCACGGCTTTGCGCGCGGCCGGCGCCAGGCGCGACCAGACGCCGGAGGCGAAGGTGGCGCGGGCGCTCTGCACGGCGCGCTCGGCGTCGGCGGCATCGCAACTGGCGACCTTCGCCAGCAGGCGGCCGTCCACCGGGCTGATGCAATCGAAGGTCTGGCCGGAAGCGGCGTCGAGGTACTCGCCCTGGATGAAGGCGCGGCCTTCGATCTGCAGTTGGCTGGCTCGGGCTTCCCAGTCGGCGCGGGTGGCTTGGGTCATGGTGTGGTGGCTCCTGCGGGGTGTTTTTGTTCAGGGGCTCGCGACGGGACGGATCAGCCACCGCCGGCCGAGAGCATGTCGGATAATTCGTTTGAGACCATATCTTATGGTTTTAAAGTTGCCAATAGCGCTTCGCCTTGGCGCCAAGGCCAATCCGCTTTTTTCGCGAGAGACTGCACTGATGGCACATCGATTGCTGTATAGGTCAGCGCAGATTCCTGTGCGGCGATCCATGCCGTGAACGCGGAGCCTCTGGCCCGCGTCAGAACAAACCATCCGAGGCCCAGGTCATGCTTCCCGAACTTCCAGCGGATGAACTCCAGCAATGCGCGGCGCGCATCGATGCGTCGATCCGTAACGTTTTCCAGCGACTAGACGAAATGGCCGCCGAAGTCGTGACGACCTGGGAGCGCTTGCAGGCCCAGGGCCGCCGGCCGAGTTCCCGCGATCTGAGCGCACTGCGCCCGCGCATCCAGGGCAACCTGCGCCGCGAGGATTGCCGCATGCACGGCACCGGCGTGGTGCTGGAGCCCGGCGAACTGGCCGATCAGGACATGTTCCTGGAGTGGTGGTACCACGGCGAGGGCGACAAGATCGTGCCGCTGCGGCTGAACTTCAATCGGCACAGCGAGCGCTTCTACAACTACCTCAACATGCCCTGGTACGCGCAGCCGCGCAGCAGTGGGCAGCCGTCGGTCGAGGGGCCCTTCGTCGACCTCTATGGCACCGATCTGTACATCCTCGCCTTCTCCATCCCGATCCTGGTACGCGGCCGCTTCGTCGGTGTCGCCGCCGCCGATATCGCCTTGCAGGAGTTCGAGCCGGTGCTGCTGCGCAACCTGATGCGCCTGGGCAACGAGGCGCTGGTGGTGAACGGCGAGGGCCGCGTGGTGGCGGCCAACACCGCCAACTGGTTCGTCGGCGACATGGCCCGCCAGGGCTTGGGGCGCGACGAAGGGCAGGCGCGCGTGCTGGCGTTGCTGGGCTCGTCGTCGCACTGGTCGGTGATCGAGCGGCCGGTCAGCCGCATGGCCGTCGCCGGTTGAGCGGCGCCCGCCACGCGCGAGGCGTCGCCGAGGGTGCCAAAGCGGTCGCGGAGGGCTAGGCTAGTGCGCTCTTAGCGACAACCTGGAATGGCCATGAACGACGAGTCTACAAGCACTTCCGAGCGCGAACCCCTGAGCGCGGTGGAGGTCCGCATCCTCGGCAGCCTGATCGAAAAGCAACTGACCACCCCGGAAGCCTACCCGCTGACGCTGAACGCCCTGGTCACCGCCTGTAACCAGAAGACCAGCCGCGAGCCGGTGATGGACCTGACGCCCGGCCAGGTCGGCCAAGCCCTGCGCAGCCTGGAAGGGCGCGACATGGTGCGCCTGGTCATGGGCAGCCGCGCCGACCGCTGGGAGCAGCGCCTGGAAAAGGCGCTGGAACTGGTGCGGCCGCAACTGATCCTGCTCGGCCTGCTGTTCCTGCGCGGACCGCAGACCCTCAACGAACTGCTCACCCGCAGCCAGCGCATGCACGATTTCGACGACACCGAGGAAGTTCGCCACCAGCTGGAACGCCTCGCCGGCCGTGGCTTCGCCGTGCAACTGGAACGCCAGGCGGGCCAGCGCGAGGATCGCTACATGCACCTGCTGGGCAGCGAGGCCGACCGCGACGCGGCGATCGCCGCCAGTGGCCGCTCGACCCCGCGCGGCGAACAGAGTGCCCAGGACGAGGGCCGGATCAGCGAGCTGGAAGCACGGGTCGCCGCCCTCGAAGAACGCCTGGCGCGCCTGGAGCGGGGTGGCTCGGAAAGCGAACCGGACTGAGCGGTCGCCGCTGACTCGCGGTGCGTCCCGGCAGCGTCGATGCGCTGCCGGGACACGGCTCAGAAGATGTAGTCGGTGGTCAGGAAGTTCGACTCGCGGTTGCGGATGATCTCGCTGATCAGCGCCTTGTTGTCGCCGTTGAAGCGCGTGGCCACCAGGGTGCGGATGGAGAAGGTGCGCAGGGCGTCGTGTACCGACAGGGTGCCTTCGGCGGAGTTCTTGCGGCCGTTGAACGGATAGCTGTCGGGCCCACGCTGGCACTGGGCGTTGATATTGATCCGCCCGACCTGGTTGGCGAAGGCATCCACCAGCCGGCCGATCTGCTGCGGGTCGTTGCCGAACAGGCTGAGCTGCTGGCCGTAGTCGGACTGCAAGACGTAGTCGATCACCTCATCCAGCTCGCGGTAGGGCACCACCGGCACCAGCGGGCCGAACTGCTCCTCGTGGTACAGGCGCATCTGCGGCGTCACCGGGCTGAGCACGGCCGGGTAGAAGAAGCTTTCGCGGCTGGCGCCGCCGCCTGCGTTGACCACCCGGGCGCCCTTGCTCAGGGCGTCGTCCAGCAGTGCCTTGAGGTAGTCGACCTTGCCCGGTTCCGGCAGCGGCGTCAGCGCCACGCCCGGCTCCCAGGGCATGCCTGGCTTGAGGCTGGCCAGACGGCTGCTGAACTTGTCGAGGAACGGCTGCAGCACGCTGTCGTGGACGAAGAGGATTTTCAGCGCGGTGCAGCGCTGGCCGTTGAACGACAACGCGCCGGTGACGGCTTCCTCGACCGCGTTGTCCAGGTCCACCTGGGGCAGGACGATACCGGGGTTCTTCGCGTCCAGACCGAGCGCCGCGCGCAGGCGGTGCGGGCGTGGGTGCAGGCGCTTGAGATCGGCGGCGCCCTTGTGCGTGCCGATGAAGGCGAAGACGTCCACCTTGCCGCTGGCCATCAGCGCCGACACCGTTTCACGACCGCGTCCGTAGATGATGTTGATCACCCCCGGCGGGAAGCTGTCGCGGAAGGCTTCCAGCAGCGGGCGCATCAGCAGTACGCCGAACTTGGCCGGCTTGAAGACCACGGTGTTGCCCATGATCAGCGCCGGGATCAGGGTGGTGAAGGTCTCGTTCAGCGGGTAGTTGTAAGGCCCCATGCACAGCGCCACGCCCAGCGGCACGCGGCGGATCTGGCCGAGGGTGCCCTGTTCCAGCTCGAAGCGGCTGGAACGGCGATCGAGCGCCTTGAGGGCCTCGATGGTGTCGACCATGTAGTCGCAGGTGCGGTCGAACTCTTTCTCCGAATCCTTGAGGTTCTTGCCGATCTCCCACATCAGCAGCTTGACCACCGCCGCGCGTTGCTCGCGCATGCGCGCCAGAAAGGTCTCCACGTGCTGGATGCGCTCGGCCACGCGCAGCGTCGGCCACAGGCCCTGGCCGTTGTCGTAGGCGCTCACCGCGGCGTCCAGGGCGGCCAGGGCCGCCTCGGCATCGAGCAGCGGGGTGCTGCCCAGCAATACCTGCTCCTCGCCCAGCGCGGTCTTCAGGAAGATCGGGCTGCGCACTGGCGCCAGCGGGCCTTCCCAGCGGCGCAGTTCACCGCCCACCAGGTATTCGCGCTGCTCGACGGGGGCGTCGGGGCGGAAGGCTTCCGGGATGGCGGCGGCGGTGGGAAACAGGGTATCGAGGTTATCTGTCATTGTGGGTTCCTCTGCAGCGGGAGTGCCGGGACAAGGTGGGCAGGTGGCAACTCCGAATGCTGTTTTAGCCTGAAATTCGCTTTAGGTGAATCGTTTCAGCATCCGTTCGGCGGAAAGCCGGGCAAACGCCTTCAGCGCGGCTGGGGGCCTTTGCCGGTGTCGGCCGCGGCGGGTCGCCCGGCGGCTTCGCCGAGCAGTTCCTGCTGTTCGGCGTAGCGCGCGCGGATGTCGAAATCGCGCGGCCAGTCGCGGCTGTCGCTGGGGCGCGAGGGGACTGGCGAGGGGGTGGTGGGCATCTCCGGTACTCCTTCAGGGAATGGCGCTGGTGGTCCTCAGACCACCAGCGAAAGCAGCAGGATGAACACCAGGCCGACCACGGAGAGGATGGTTTCCATGGCCGTCCAGGTCTTGAAAGTCTCACCGACGCTCATGTTGAAGTACTGCTTGACCAGCCAGAACCCGGCGTCGTTGACGTGCGAGAGAATCAGCGAGCCGGCGCCGGTGGCCAGCACCAGCAGCTCGCGGTTGACCCCGGGCAGCATGCCGATCACCGGCACCACGATGCCCGCGCCGGTGATGGTGGCGACGGTCGCCGAGCCGGTGGCGATGCGGATCAGCGCGGCCACCAGCCAGGCCAGCAGGATCGGCGAAATCTGCGCCTGCACCGCCAGGTGGCCGATCACGTCGCCGACCCCGCTGGCCACCAGCATCTGTTTGAAGCCGCCGCCGGCGCCGATGATCATCACGATGGCGGCGGTGGGGGCGAGGCTCTGGTCGAGCAGCTTGAGGATCTTCTTGGCGTCGAAGCCGCGCGCGTGGCCGAAGGTGTAGAGGGCCACCAGCAGGGCCAGCAGCAGCGCGCTGATCGGGTGGCCGAGCATGTCCATCCAGGCGCGGAAGGCGTGGCCGTCGGGCAGCAGCACATCGGCGAAGGTCTTCAGCAGCATCAGGAACACCGGCAGCAGCACGGTCGCCAGGGTCACCGCGAAGCCTGGCAGTTCGCTGCTTTCCGGCTCATGGGCGATCTGCGCCACCAGGTCTTCCGACGGGCTGCCGGGAATCACCCGCGAGATCAGCGCGCCGAACAGCGGGCCAGCGATGGCGGCGGTGGGCAGGGCGACGATCAGACCGTAGAGGATGGTCTTGCCGATGTCGGCGCCAAACACGCCGATGGCCAGCAGCGGACCGGGATGCGGCGGCACCAGGCCATGCACCGCGGAGAGGCCGGCGAGCAGCGGGATGCCGATCTTGATCAAGGACACGCCACTGCGCCGCGCGACGATGAACACCAGTGGGATCAGCAGGATGAAGCCGATCTCGAAGAACAGCGGAATGCCCACCAGGAAGGCGGCGAGCATCATCGCCCAGTGCACCCGGCGCGTGCCGAAGGCGGCGATCAGGGTGCGTGCGATCTGATCGGCGCCGCCGGATTCGGCCATCAGTTTGCCGAGCATGGTGCCCAGGGCGAGGATCACCCCGACGAAGCCGAGCACGCCGCCGAAGCCGTCCTGGAAGGCCTTGACGATCTGTGCCACCGGCATGCCGGAGGTCAGGCCGAGGAAGCCGGCGGCGATGATCAGGGCGAGGAAGGGGTGCAGCTTGAAGCGGGTGATCAGCAGGATCAGGCCGAGAATGGTGAACAGTGCGTCCAGCAGCAGGTAGGTGTCGTGGGACAGACCGAACATGGTGGGGGCTCCCTTGTCGTTGTTGTGTCAGGAGTAAGTGAGGTAGCGCTGTCTTTGGCCGGCGAAGGACCAATCGTTCAGACCGGATCGTGCTCGTGCCACCAGGCCAGGGCGGTTGCGGCGATCCGTTCGACCGGCAGGGTGGCGTCCACCACCAGGGTCAGCGGCTCGTCGCGCGGCGGTTCCAGGGCGGCGAACTGGCTGTCGATCAGGGTCGCCGGCATGAAATGACCGGGACGGTCGGCGACGCGACGGGCGGCGACCTCCGGGGTCAGTTCGAGGAACACCACACCGAGTCCGGGCACCGCTTCGCGCAGGCGTTCGCGATAGCTGTGCTTGAGCGCCGAGCAGGTCAGCACCGGGCGCTGGCCGGCGGCCAGGGACTTGCGCAGCTCGTCGGCCAGGCTGGCCAGCCAGCCGGCGCGGTCTTCGTCGGTGAGGGGGATGCCGGCGCTCATCTTGCGGATGTTGTCCGCCGGGTGGAACGCATCGCCTTCGATGCCATGGGCGCCGCTGAGGCGGCACAGGGTCTGGCTGACGCTGGACTTGCCGCAGCCGGCCACACCCATGATCAGCAAGGCCTGGATGGGGGGAAGCCGGTCGCGCCTCGGCAGGGAGACAGCGCTATCTTTCAAGGGTGAAGCCAGGAGCATGGCTGCCTCCGCGTTCTTGTCATTCTGGTCGTTGCAGTGAAGTCGGCGGCACATTGGCCGCAGCGAGGGGCAGGACCGCCGAAGGGCGGTTTCAGGCAATTGCCCGACTCGCGAGACAGCGCTACCTTAGTGCCTCGATTTTTGTTTGGCAAGCAAGCCGATGACCGCCCAGAAGAACGATAAGAACTCCCGCGCCAGCGGCCGGCCCACCCTCAACGAGGTGGCGCGGCGCGCCGGCGTCAGCCCCATCACCGCCTCGCGCGCCCTGCGTGGGGTCAGCAGCGTCGCCGAGGCGCTGGTGCTGAAGGTCCAGGAGGCCGCCCGTGAGCTGGGCTATGTGGCCAACCCGGCGGCGCGGACTCTGGCCTCGGCGCAGAGCCACAGCGTGGTGGTGCTGGTGCCCTCGCTGTCCAACCAGTTGTTCGTCGACACCCTCGAAGCCATCCACGGCGTGCTGCGCCCGCAGGGGCTGGAAGTGCTGATCGGCAACTTCCACTACTCGCGCGACGAAGAAGAAGACCTGATCCGCAACTACCTGGCCTACCAGCCGCGCGGTTTGCTGCTGACCGGCTTCGAGCGCACCGAGAGCGCCCGGCGCATGGTCGAGGCCAGCGGCGTGCCCTGCGTCTACATGATGGACCTGGACAGCGGCGCCGGGCTGCACTGCGTCGGCTTCTCGCAACTGCGCGCCGGCGCTGCCGCCGCCGAGCACCTGCTCTCCAGCGGACGGCGCCGGCTGGCCTATGTCGGCGCGCAACTGGACCAGCGCACCCTGCTGCGCGGCGAGGGCTTCCGTCGCGCCTTGCAGCAGGCCGGTTGCTACGACCCGGCGCTGGAAGTGCTGACGCCGCGGGCGTCCTCGGTGGGCCTGGGCGGGGAGTTGTTCTGCCAGTTGCTGGCCAGCCAGCCGCAGGTCGATGGCATCTTCTTCGGCAACGACGATCTGGCCCAGGGCGCCCTGCTGGAAGCCATGCGCCACGGCATCAAGGTGCCCGAACAGGTCGCCGTGCTCGGCTTCAACGACCTGCCCAGCTCGGCATTCATGGTGCCGCGCCTGTCGAGCATCCGTACCCCGCGCGAGGCCATCGGCCGGCGTGCCGCCGAGCTGCTGCTGCAACTCATCGGCGGGCGCAGCGTGGCCGATCCAGTGCTGGACCTGGGCTTCGAACTGATGATCCGGGAAAGCACCTGACGCACGGACCTCCGCGCTGAGCGGCGTCCGGTGCGGGGCCGTTCGGCGGGAGGCGCTGCGGTAAATCGGCGCGCTGCCGATATTTTCCGACGGCCCTGAGGCCTGGCGCGCTGGCAATTGGCAAATGCCTTGGCCTAGGCTGGGCACTCTCGCTGTGGCTGCAGACGGACCTCCATGACCAGCACTTTCGACTTCTCCTCCCATGCTCCAGGGGCCACCCAGCGCTTGCGCATCGGGGTGGTCTTCTACATTGGCGTATTGCTGGTGCTGGCCCTGCTGGTCGGACTGAGCGGCTGGAGCGCCTATCGTGACTACCGCAGCACCACGGATCTGGTGCGGCAGAACATTTCCGCGTTGTCGCGCTCCCTCGAGGGCTACATCAGCGCCTTGCTGTTGCAGAGCTACGGCAGCATCTATGTGGTGGGCGAGGAGCTGCAACTGTCCGCCGCGCCGCCCGATGTGGCGCGTATCCGCGAGGAACTCGCCCTGGCCATGCGCTACGACCCGGTGTCGGCCTACCTCTTCGTCCTGCGCGATGGCCAGCTCTACGCCGTGGACAGCCGAGGGCAGGCGGCGGAGGGCAAGCTGCGCGGCCTGCTCGAACAGGCGCCGTTGGCCACCGGCGAGCATCCGAGCTTCGGTCGCGCCTTCCAGCCGGACAACGACAGCGGTTACCTGATGCCGATGTTCATCAGCCAGCGCGATGCCCATGGGCATGAGCAGAAGGTCGGTGCGCTCATCGATACCGACCGGCTCGGCGATCTGCTCCGCCGCCTGGGCCTGGAAGAACACATGAACGCCGGGATGTACGACAACAGTGGCGGCGTGCTCTTCCGCACGCCGCAGCCGCTGCGCTTCGTCGGCCAGCCATTGCAGCTCGACTCGCCGTTGCGCGCCCGCCTGGGACAGTCGACCTTCGCCCTGGTCGAGGGCGACAACATCGATAACGAGCGCGCGCTGTTCGCCGATGCGCCTTCGGCCAGTTTCCCGATCCACGCGGTGGTCGGGCAGACCTCCGCCAGCTACCTGACGCCCTGGATCAAACGCTCCAGCTACAGCGCCCTGCTATTGCTCATCAGCGTCCTGGCCATCGGCCTGATTGCCTGGCAGTTGCGCCGGCTGATCGGCGAACTCAGCCAGAGCGGGCGTTTCTACGGGCAACTGTTCAACGACATCAACGATGGCGTCCTGCTGATCGGCGTCGACGGCCGCGTGCAGGCCGCCAACCCGCGCGCGGCGCGGATGTTCGGGGTCGCTGGGGCGGAGCTGCTGATTGGCCGGCTGCCCTCGGAACTGTCGCCGCCGTACCAGCCCGACGGCCGCCTGTCGCTGGCCGCCAGCCGCGCCGCGCTGAGCGACCTGCTCAACAGCGAACTGGGCGAGCGCGACAGCGAGTGGCGTTTCCTGCGCCGCGACAACCGCGAAGCCTTCGACTGCGAGGTGCACAGCTCGCGCTTCCGCTGGCAACAGAACACCCTGCTGCTGGTGGTGCTGCACGACATCACCGAGCGCAAGCGCTACCTTGCCGAGCAGGAGTACCTGGCCAGCCACGATTCGCTGACCGGCCTGCCCAATCGCTACTGGCTGGTGCGCCACATCGAACAGCGCATCGCCCAGGGCGAGGGCCAGCGCTTCGCCGTGCTGCTGCTGGACATGAACCGCTTCAAGGAGGTCAACGACACCCTCGGCCACCACTATGGCGACGCCGTGCTGCAGGAAGTCGGCAAGCGCCTGGACGACTGGCTGCGCAGCCAGGGGGCACAGATCGCCCGCCTCGGCGGCGACGAGATGGCCATCGTCACCGCCAGGCCGCTCGACGAAAACGACGTCGGCCGCCTCTGTCAGGATGTCGGCCAGGTCCTGCGCCAGCCGCTTTCCGCGGCGGGCGTGCAACTGGAGATCTCGGCCAGCATCGGCGTCGCCAGTTACCCGGAACATGGCGAGAGCCCCGCTGACCTGTTGCGCTGCGCGGACATCGCCATGTACCAGGCGAAGAACAGCCGGCGCGATTTCATCGTCTACCAGCGCAGCGACGACACCTACACGCTCGAACGCCTGGCCCTGTACACCCATCTGGGGCGGGCGATCCGTGAGGGCGGCCTGCAATTGCACTACCAGCCCAAGGTGCGCCTGGACGACCAGCAGGTGATCGGCTTCGAGGCGCTGTTGCGCTGGAACCACCCGGAACGCGGCCTGATCCCGCCCGGCGAGTTCATTCCGCTGGCCGAGTCCACCGAACTGATCCATCCCCTGACCCACTGGGTGATCGACGAGGCCCTGCGCCAGTTGCATGTCTGGCGCGCGCGTGGCCTGGGCACCTGCATAGCGATCAACATCAGCGCCAACAACCTGCGCAATCCGCATTTCGTCGGCAACCTGCAGGCGCTGCTGGCGCAGCACCGGGTGCCGGCCGAGCTGATCGAGCTGGAAGTCACCGAAGGCACCCTGCTGGAGGACCCGGAAATGGCCCTGCGCTGCCTGCAGGCGATCCGCGACCTGGGCGTGATCCTGTCGATCGACGACTTCGGCACCGGCTACTCCTCGCTGGCCTACCTCAAGCGCCTGCCGGTGCAGGTGCTGAAGATCGACCGCACCTTCATCTCGGCCATGACCAGCAACTTCTCCGACGCCATGATCGTGCAGTCCACCGTCGCCCTCGGGCACAACTTCGGCATGCAGGTGGTCGCCGAAGGGGTCGAGGATGCGGCCACCGCCGAGGCCCTGGCGCAACTGGGCTGCGACATTGCCCAGGGCTACCACTTCGGCCGCCCGATGCCGGCCGAGCAAGTGGTCGCCTGGCGCCTGCAGCGGCAACTGGAGTCGCTGGGGATCGACTGAGCGTGCGCCCGCCGCCGCGCCGCCATCCCTCCGCAAGCTGAGCTACGCTCCCATTCGGGTGGCCGTTGCTCCGGTCACCGGGCCGGCGTAACCGTATCGGGGCGAGGAATATGCGCAGCAGGATGTGTGTCTGGTTGGCCGTCTGTCTGGGCCTCTGCTGGTCGGCGCTGCTGAGCGCGGCCCCGCTGGCGATGGCGGCGGAGAGTGGCAGTGTCGTCGAGGTCGGGCCGGAGTCCGCCGAACTGATGATCGCCAACCGGAGCATCGCGGTGTTTCGCGCCACCCTCCTGGGCGAGACGCCGGCCGCGCGGGTCAAGGCGGCGCGCGCGGCGATCATCGAGGCCCTGGACGAAAACCAGGACTTGAAGGTTTCCCTCGATTCCGTCGAGACCAGCTACATGGTGCTGCTGGCCGATCGGCGCGCCTTCATCATCACCCCCAAGGACCTGGCGCCGGAGGATGGCTTCGTCGGCCTGGCCGCCGAGCGCGCGGCGGAGCGCTTGCGCCTGGCGCTTACCGAGGCCCAGCAGGCGCGCAGCCTGCGCTTCCTGCTGCTGGCGGCGGCACTCTCGGCACTGGCCACGGCGATCTACGCGGTGCTCCTGCGCGCGGCCTACTGGACGCGCGGCCGACTGCTGACGCTGCTGCCGAAGCTCATGCTGCGCCACGCCGGCACGCTGAAGATCGGCCAGACGCCGATGTTCGATACCAGCTTCCTGTACCACTCGGTGCGCCGCTTGCTGGGGCTCATCTACTGGTTGCTGGTGCTGCTGTTCAGTTACGAATGGCTGAGCTTCGTGCTCTCGCGCTTCCCCTATACGCGACCCTGGGGAGAGGGCCTTAACACCTACCTGCTGACGCTGGTGCGCTACCTGGCCGATGGCATCATCGGCGCGATCCCCGGCCTGGCGGTGGCCCTGGCGATCTTCCTCATCGCCCATACCGTCAGCCGTTTCAGCCAGCGCCTGCTGGAGCGCCTGTCGCGTCCGGGAACCATCAGTTGGCTCAACGATGAGACCCTGCAGCCCACCACGCGGCTGACCTCCCTGGCTATCTGGCTGTTCGCCGTGGCCATGGCCTATCCCTATCTGCCGGGTTCGGGGACCGATGCCTTCAAGGGCCTGTCGGTCCTGCTCGGCCTGATGATTTCGCTGGGCGCCTCCAGTGTCGTCGGCCAGGCCGCGGCGGGGCTGATCCTCACCTACACCCGCACGCTGCGCCCCGGTGAATTCGTGCGCATCGGCGAGCACGAGGGCACGGTGACCGAGATGGGCATGTTCACCACGCGCATCCGCACCGGGTTGGGCGAGGTGCTGACCATCCCCAATGCGATGATCACCGGCAGCGTGACCAAGAACTACTCGCGCACCGTCCAGGGCGCCGGCTACATCGTCGATACCACGGTCACCATTGGCTACGACACGCCCTGGCGGCAGGTCGAAGCCATGCTGCTGGAGGCGGCCCTGCGCACGCCGGGCGTCCTGCCCCGGCCCGTGCCGCAGGTATTCCAGGTCGCGCTTTCGGACTTCTACCCGGAATATCGCCTGGTGGCCCAGGCCAGCCCCAGCGAGCCGCTGTCGCGCGCGCAACTGCTGAGCATGCTGCACGCCAACATCCAGGACGTGTTCAACGAATACGGCGTACAGATCATGTCGCCGCACTACCTGGGCGATCCGCAGCAGGAAAAGTGCGTTCCCAAGGCGCGCTGGTACGCAGCGCCGGCGCAGCCGCCGAAGGAACCCTGAGGCGCCCTCAGCCCTTGAGTGCCGCCAGGTAGGGAGCCAGGCGCCGACCCATCTCCTCACCCAGTGCCTGCAAGCCGCTCATGGGGCGGATCATGACCTCGAACTCGACGATCTTGCCGCGCTCGTCGAAGCGGATCAGGTCGATGCCCTTGAGCTGCCGCTCGCCGACCCGCGCGCTGAACTCCAGCACCACGCTGAGGCCATCGGCGCTGGCCAGCTCGCGGTGGTAGGCGAAGTCCTCGAAGACCTTGCTCACGGTGTTGAGGATCAGCGACACCACCGGCGCGCCCGGATAAGGCGTGTGGGCCATCGGTGAGCGGAATACCGCCTGGGCGTCGAGCAGTTCGGGCAGCGTGCTCAGGTCGCCCTCGGCGATCAACTGGTGCCAGCGTTGCAGGCTGGCGGCGGCGTTAGGGTGCAGCGTCAGTGCGGTCATGCTCCGCTCCTCGGGTGGCGTGGCGATCAGCGACACCATAGAGCCCCACCCGCGCGTGGCTCAATGATCGAAAGTGACTGAACACTGATCGCCGTGCGCAGCGGGCGCGCCGCCACGGCGATGCGCCGGGTCGCTGGTGCCCTTGGACGTGGATGCACTTAACTGTAGGTCGTAGGACATCGAGAACCCTCCAACCCGGCGGACCGACCGAGGCATGAAAATCCACCAGCTCGACCCTGCTGCCGCGCTCGCCAGCCTGCAAGTCACCGACGCGGGGCTGACCAGCGGCGAAGCCGTGCGCCGGCAGCAGGAGTTTGGCCGCAATCATCTGCCGCGCCTGAAGCGCACGCCGCTCTGGCTGAAGTTCCTCCGCGAGTTCACCCACTTCTTCGCCCTGATTCTCTGGGTGGCGGCGGCGCAGGCCTTCTTCGCCGCCTGGCGAGAGCCCGGCGAGGGCATGGCGACCCTGGGCACGGCCATCCTGCTGGTGATCCTGATCAACGGCCTGTTCTCCTTCTGGCAGGAGTACCGCGCGGAAACCGCCATCAACGCCCTGCAGCGCCTCCTGCCACACAGCGTGAAAGCCCTGCGCGACGGGCATACCCAGGTGCTCGATGCCAGCGAGCTGGTCCCCGGCGACATCATCTTCATCCAGGAGGGCGACCAGATACCGGCGGACTGCCGGCTGCTCGAAGGCTTCGGCATGCAGGTGAACAACGCCGCGCTCACCGGCGAATCCGTGCCGGCCTCGCGCAGCGCTGAGGCCGACCTGCACTGCGCGCTGAACCAGGCGCGCAATATCCTCTTCGCCGGCACCAGCCTGGTGACGGGCAATGGCCGCGCGCTGGTCTTCGCCACCGGCGAACACAGCGCCGTCGGCGTCATCGCCCAACTGACCCAGGCCAGCGGCGGGCAAGCGTCGCCGCTGCAACTGGAAATCCGTCGGCTCAGCCACCTGGTCGCCTGGCTGGCCTGCGCGCTGGGCGGCGTGTTCTTCCTGATCGGTAGCTGGATCGGCCTGCCGCTTTACGCCAACTTGATGTTCTCCATCGGCGTCATCGTGGCCAACGTCCCCGAGGGCCTGCTGCCCACCGTCACCCTGTCGCTGGCGATCGCCTCGCAGCGCATGGCCCGGCGCAATGCCCTGGTGCGCCACCTGACGGCGGTGGAAACCCTCGGCTCGACCAGCGTCATCTGTACCGACAAGACCGGCACCCTGACCCAGAACCGCATGTCGGTGCGCGCGCTGTACCTGGACGGCGCACTCATCGAGCCGACGCAACTGCCCGGCGATCACCTGCTGCGCGAGATTCTCGGCCGCTGCCACGACCTCAAGCGCGGGCGTGAGGCTTGGCTCGGCGATCCGATGGAAGTCGCCCTGGTCGGCCTGGCCGAGGGCAACGGCCCCTTGAGCGAGAGCCGGCGTCTGCAGGAGCAGCCGTTCGACACGCAGCGCAAGCGCATGGCGGTGCTGCAGGACACCGCGCAGGGCCCCAGGGTCTACGTCAAGGGCGCCCTGGAAAGCGTGTTGCCGCTGTGCCGCCAGCAGTGGAGCGGCGGCGCCGCGCAGGCGCTCGATGACGCCGCTCGCCAGGCCATCCTGGCCGCCCACGACGCCCTGGCCGAGCGCGGCTTGCGCATCCTTGCGCTGGCCTGGCGTCCGGCACGGGGCGACGAGAGCAGCGACAGCCTCGACCGCAACCTGCGCTTCGCCGGCCTGGTCGGGCTGGAAGACCCGCCGCGCGCGGAGGTCCCGGAAGCCATCCGCCAGTGCCGCAGCGCCGGCATCCGCGTGATCATGGTCACCGGCGACCATGCGCGTACCGCCTGCGCCATCGGCCGGGAAATCGGCCTGCTGAGCGCGGCGCCGCCGACGGTGATCAGCGGCGAGCAACTGGGGCATCTCAGCGACATCCAACTGCAACTGGCCCTCGACCAGCCGGACATCGTTTTCGCCCGCGTGGCCGCGGAGCAGAAGATGCGCATCGTCAGGGTGCTGCAAAGCAAGAAGCAGGTGGTCGCGGTGACCGGCGACGGGGTGAACGATGCGCCGGCGCTGAAACAGGCGAACATCGGCATCGCCATGGGCCTCAGCGGCACCGATGCGGCGCGCGAATCGGCCGACCTGATCCTGCTCGACGACAACTTCGCCAGCATCGTCGCCGCGGTCGAGGAAGGCCGCGCGGTCTTCGCCAACCTGCGCAAATTCCTCACCTACATCCTCACCTCGAACATTCCCGAACTGGTGCCCTACCTGGCCTTCGTGCTGCTGCGCATCCCGCTGCCGCTGACGGTCATCCAGATGCTGGCCGTGGACCTGGGGACGAACATCTTCCCGGCACTGGCCCTGGGCGCCGAGAAACCCGGCGCCGACATCATGCAGCAGGCGCCGCGGCAGCATGACGAACGCCTGCTGAACAGCGCCCTGATCGTCCGCGCCTACTGTTTCCTCGGCCTGCTGGAAGCCGCCGCCGCCCTCACCGCGTTCTTCTTCGTCCTCGCCCAGGGGCACTGGCAGTACGGCACCGCCCTGGCCAGCAACGACCCGCTGTACCTGAGCGCGACCTCGGCCTGCTTCGCCTCCATCGTGGTCACCCAGGTGGTCAACGTCTTCCTCTGCCGCCACCCCCGCCGCCCCTCCTTCGGCGCCGGCTTCACCAGCAACCCCATGCTGTTCTGCGCCATCGGCGTGGAACTGAGCCTGCTGGCCTTCGTGCTCTACACCCCCTGGGGCAACCTACTCTTCGCCACCCACCCCTTGCCCGCCTCGGTATGGCCCGTGGCGATTGCCTGCGCACTGGCCATGCTGCTGCTCGAAGAAACGCGCAAAGGATTGGTACGCCGCTGGGACGCGGCCGGGACGGTGTAGTGGGGCAGGGGGTTTGCGCGGAGAAAAGAAAAAGCCCCTGAAATTCGCTAGGAAAATCAGGGGCTTATCTTTTACGTTTGGTGGAGCCGGGGGGATTTGAACCCGCAGCGGAACCAGTAACGACGCGCCATTCGGCGCCGAAGCTGGCATAAAGCTGCCATTTAGTACCGTCTGTGAGCTTTCGCTATTACGCCTACAGGTTCGGAGCGCTGGTCTAATACCAAGGCCAGCCTGATGTTTTTCTTAAAGACCTGCCCCAAGCTTATAAGTGAGTCATCTTCAGAAAGATTGGTGAAGCACCCTGCCGCGCCGGTGTGAGCAATCGCTGAAGCTAAAGTGTGCTCTGTTAAGTCAATCATCCCTCCGTGAAGGTTATCCGCAATAAATTGGGCGACAAAGTCCCAATCAATGATTGCCTTCGGTGCGCCGTTATCATCCTCAGCGAGTAGGAAGCTCTTTGTCCTTAAATGCTGCATTGCCTCTTCAAGACTTACTCTGTCCTTGACGCGTGCGAAGCTATTGTCGCACCGGTCTTTCACTGCAGGGCCCGTGCCACCATTTATGTTTGGGTATGTGCGGAGTATTTGCGGTACTGTGGAGTGGCATTTAAGCCAGTCGGCAGCATCGTGAGACCTATAGCTAACTACGTCCAGTATAGTTTGATGCTCTTGGCTGCAATTGAGCGAAAGGATCTGCTCGTGGTGAGCGATACGGTTGCGGACCCAGTTCATTCGTGAAATAACAGGATGGAATGAGGCGCGCGTAAGAGTAGGGTTGTTGGGGAAAAGCTTTCGCATCCTCGTTTGCCAGATGCTTCGGTCATATTCTGGTCTGAACAAATTTGACCAAAAGTCAAAGCTTATTCTGGATATCAATGTGTCCTTGCTTGCTGCTGGGAAACGACTAACTACGCTTTGGAGTGAGTTGTGGCTTTCCGGATTTAGGAGCCCAAGGAAAGAGCCGTCTATATGCCAGTCGATGGTGAACTCAGAGCTAAAAACATCATCGATCGCATTTCTGATAACTATCTCTAGTATGTGCAGTGGAAATAGAAATGACTTCGCTAGCCTAGCGTTGTAGAGGTAGAGTTGGAAAGCGTGGCTTCTGTTGTGTCCAGAGCGCTGGAAATATACCCAAAATCTCTTTGGGGATAGCTCCGCCTCAAGAGAACTCATAGATTGATTTGTGTAGGAGAAAGGCGCTTGACACTCTGCCATGCTTGTGTAGAATCCGTCGTCACTAGCAGCTGAATATGCCCCTCTGACGCAAGTCAAGCGCTACAGCACTAGACATACAGAGCCCCGGGACTAGCGAAAGCTTCTCCCGGGGTTTCGCTTTTAGGGGGGGAAGATCAGACGATCTTACCTTAGTGGGACGGTGTGAGGCGATCTTTGCGGACTTGTTCATCTGAGGTCGCGGTGCTCGTCGGCGTCCAGATCGCTTCCGCCTTTGATCCTGCCAAAGAGTCGGCAGTTGGCATCCACCTTCCGTAGACTCGAGCGATCATCGTCCAATCGCTATGCCCCATCTGCTGAGCCACCCACATTGGATGCTCGCCAGCCGATAGCATCATCGAAGCATAGGTGTGCCTCGTCTGGTACGGGCGGCGATAACGCACTCCAGCCTTCTTCAGCGCGTACACCCAGAGCGTCTTCCTGATCGGGCCGTCACCGGCCCAGCGCTCTCCCGTCCTCGGGTTCTGGAATACTTCGAGGTTCGCCAGGTAGGTGAACGTCTTCTGCACCTTCAGTGCTTCCATGGCAGGGCCAAGCAGCTTGATGCTCCTTCGGCCTGAGGTCGTCTTGGTAACCTCTGCTTTGCCCTTGGCTGCCTGGGTGATTGCCCGAGTGACGTGCACCTCGCCGCGAAGCCAGTCGATATCTCCCCACTCGAGGCCGACGAGCTCGCTGGTCCGCATCCCTGTCCATAGCGCGAACTGCACCAGGTTCCGGCCCTGGCCCTCAAGAGCGCCAAGGATCGCCTGCTGCTCCTCCGGCGAGAACGGGTCGACGTCGTCGTCCTTCACCTCGCCCTTCCTTGCATAGGTCCACCCTGCGAGTGGGTTGCTTTCGATCAACTCCTCCTCCATCGCATCGCTGAGCGCAGAGCGGAGGCAGCTCTGGATGTTGCTGAGCGTCTTGTTGCTGATCTGCAGGGTGTCCAGCCAATCCTTCACGGCTTTCCGCTTCAGATCGACCACCATGACGGGGCCAAGGGCGGGTACAAGGCGCAGCTCGACGATTTTCCTATAACCGTCGAATGTGCTGCTGGAAACGTGCTTGCGCTTCGACTCGAGCCATCGCCCGAGGAAGCCGGCAACCGTTTCCCGGGAGGCCTCCGGCGCGAACTTTGCCGCGCGCGGAGAGCCAGGGAATGTCACCGAGTAGTCGAATGTGCCGTTGGCGATGGCGTGCTCGATTGCGGCCTTGTGCTGTTCCGCCCGCTTCAGGTTAGTGGCGGTGGGCTTGAGCGCGATCCGTTCCCGACAACGGACGCCGCGGTACATGAACGTGATTTCAATACTGGAGTCCGAGACCGCCCTGACTCCCCGCCCATCTCTACCCATGATTCGTACCCCTCAACGTCGATCAATGTTCGCCCGTCCGGCGCCTTGATCCAGATTTCTCCGAGCAGCCACACTCCGTCGCGGATTTTCGACCTGATGGCATCCTCGGTGTAGCCAGACTCCATGGCGAACTTCCTGACTGTCATGTAGCGCATCTGTTACCCCTGGTCGTGGCGCGCCACGTTTTTCCGTTGTGCGTTTTCGTGGCGCACCTCGGAGCACTCCACCACCTTGATGCGCAGGTCCATGCCGCAGGCGCCGGCCAGGCGCACCAGGTCGTTGATGGTGCTGCGCTCGTTCTGCAGGGCGGTGCCCAGGTCCATCAAACGCGCGCCGAGGGTGTAGAACGGGCTGGGGTTAGCCGGCTGCGGCGCGCTCGGGTTCGCGCTGGCCGGCACGTGTGCGGTCAAGGTCATAGGATGAACCTCAGAGTGCGGGCTGAGCTGCCGGCTTCTGGTGCTGCTCGGCCTGGATGCGTTGGTAGATCTCCTCGCGGTGCACTTCGACGTCGGCCGGGGCCTTCACGCCGATGCGCACCTGGTTGCCCTTGACGCCCAGCACGACGACCTCGATGTCGTCGCCGATCTTCAGCTTCTCGCCGGGCTTTCTCGTCAAAATCAGCATGTGAATCTCCTTTTTCAGGCAAGCCGAGGACTTGCCGCGATTGATGGCTTTCGCAAAACTCGGTTGGTTTCCACTGCGCAACCGACTCAAACGAAGCGGCTGTACACTGGATTTCCAGCCCTTGCCCTTCCATGCCCAGCCGCGCCGAACCAGGCCTTACCACGCCAAGCCCCGCCATGCCGAAGGGATGGACAGTGATGCTTTCGCACCGGACAGCACCCGCGCACAGGTGCTCGCCGCTGCGTCAGGCGACGAGCACGCCGTGGTGTTCGGTCTCGTCCTGGTGGTTGGGACCGGCGGGGAAGGGGCTGCCGGTAGCGACGATCAGGCCGCGGCGGAAGGCTTCAGCGACCAACTGCGCGCGGCGGATAACGCCGAGCTTGGTAGTCAGGGATAGGAGGCGCTTGTCGACGCTGGCCGGTGCCACACCAAGCTTGCGAGCTATTTCCTTGCTACTCATGCCAGCAGCTACCGCCAACAGGCACTCCAGTTCGCGCGGAGCTGCGCCGCGCCCAAGATGGCCTACAAGTCCGTGTGCATTGATGGTTTCCATGGTTCCTCTCCGATCCGGGTTAGATGCCCGTGAGAGAAATATAAGCCTATGACTAACTTCGTGTAAATAGGCAATGCCTAATTATTTCGCAACCATCTGCAGGTTGAAAATTAATATCATGGGGAATACTGTATTTTTATACAGTAAAAGCAAGGAGTGCCTACATGGCTAAGCAGAAGAGAGGGGCCGCTGACCAGGATCGCGCGGGGATGACCGGAGTAGACCGGCTGCGCCTGAGAATGTCGGCGATGATCAACAGCCCGAAGGCACAGAGCCTGTGCCAGGCGACGATCTGGCGAGTCGATGGCGACTCAAATCAGGCTTGGAACCAGGTGATGGGGGAGCTTGGTGAGACGGATGGCCTGGCGATGACTAGGAATGAGGACGGGACGGTGACGCTGAAGTGGGAGGCGGCGATCGAGGAGGGAAGCAATGCCAGTTCCGGCGACGAGGCTTACGTCGACGAGATGGTGGTGCAGCGAATCGAGGAACAGGCGCCTTTCTGAGGCGCCAGATTTCGCATGCTTGCGGAATTAACTAATTGTGTTAATCTGGATTTGAGTAAGCGAAATCGCGTTTGCTCTGGAGGTCAAAAATGCTTACGGCACTCGGTAAACTCTTACGAAAGGCACGGATCGACAGGAATCTCCTGCTCAAGGACATGGCCTTGGGGTTGGAGGTTAGCCCGGCATACCTCTCTACCGTTGAAACCGGTAAGAAGACGTTCAGCGACGACTTCGTTAAGAAAGTCGCGAAGTTCTTAGGCTACGCCCCAGGCTCGGAGGAATTTTTCGAGCTTGAGGATGCAGCTGCTCTTAGTCGTGGTCAGGTGCAGATAGGGGTCGCAGGCGTGTCGAGCAAACACAAAGAGGTGGCATTGGCTTTCTCCAGGCAGTTCGAGGAGATGCAGCCATCGGAGTTGGACAAGCTTCTCGCAGTACTGAATGAGTCGCAGAAGATGAAGAGGTAAGCAGCATATGAGCGGACCACGCTGTGAAGTGCCACCTCAGTCGCTGGATACCATTATCCAACTGACTGAGGCTATCCGGAGAGATATGCGGATCAGTAGTGACCGCTTTCCCATAATGGATTTTCTTGAGCTGGCAATGCCCAGGATTTTTCCTGGGTTCGCACTTGAGGTGGGGACCCGGGAGGAGATGGGGCAAAATCACGGATTGACGATTCCCAGCGAAAACGTCATTCGATTGCGTGAGGATGTCTATGATGGCGCCTGCCGTGGCGTGGGACGCGACCGATTTACTGCTGCACACGAGTTAGGTCACTACATCATGCACCGCGATGTGCCGATTGTGTTTCATCGCGCAGAGCACGGCAGGCTGGCCCCGTTTCGCGATAGCGAATGGCAGGCAAATAGCTTTTCCGGCGCACTTCTGATGCCTGAGAAAGCGATGAGAACCTGCCAATCTCTTGATGAGATTGTGGGGCGATTCGGTGTGAGCAGGTCTGCAGCAGAGGTTCAGAACAAGCAATTGTTCCGAAGGGGAATGAGAATTTTGAACTGATTGGAGTTGGCGCTCCAATCAGTTCGGTGAGCTTTGGGGAAGGGGCTCGCCCTTGCAACGGGTAGCTGCGAACGAAAGGTTAGTCATTTCCTAGCAGATTTCGCAAGAAAAAATTTCCTTCCGCTAAGGAGGTGACTATGCGTGACGCCAAACAAGCCGGCCCCTAAAGGGTATCGCTGGGTGTGCTGCCGCTATCGTCGGGTGAAGAATTCCGATCGCGTGCTGGACGCTCATGACTACGGCCACGAAGCCTGGTGCTTCCTGGTACGAGCCTAAGCGCTGATGTGCAGGTGGCCCATCGACTAACGATGGGCTACCTCTCTACCGAGTGCGGCGACGGATAACTCCTGCCGTAATCCTTCTGCTTATCGCGAGACACCTTATGGATATCAATCTCACAGAAATTGAGCGAAGCATCCGTTTCTATGGGCCGCCAGGCTTGCTGATGCTTGCCGGCGGCGTTGGCTCTCTTTTGATCGACCCGTCGGGCGCTTCATTAAACCCTATTGATCAGATTTTCATGCCGCTCAAGCAAGGCCTATCCATGCTGGCAGCTACGGCGATGGTTGCCGGCGCGGTGTGGGGCTTATGGCGAGTTGGGGTCGAATACCGTTGGTCCCGCGGTCTTCTTGATGGTGGGTGTGAAAGGTGCGATGGCCCTGTAAGACACAAAGAAGGGCGCTGGGGGCCATACAGCAAATGCCTGATGTGCGGATCAACTAGTAAGGGTTGGCACTGACGACAGAAACGAAAAGCCCCTCATATTCACGGGGCTTTGATCATGAGCGCAGCACGAGCCATGCCACAGCCGTGACGGCAATCAAGATTACGATTGGCCATCCGCCGAAGCCGAGGCCCGTGCCTTCGGCCTGTTTGTTGCTGGCATTCGGGTATAGCTTCGAGGCAGATAGTCCAGTACCGGGTATTCCCGCTGTCACGCGAGTACCTTTCTTGCTCAGATTAGTTGTCAGTCCCTTTCTGCCAATCGATGTGCTCATGCCGCTCTTGCTGACGTTCACGCGGACTCCCGGTGCGACCTTGAAGCTCTTCCTGAATCTGATCGCCATGATGGCGCCCTCCATTCACTGCCCCATGATCTGCCGGTAGCGGCGCTGGTACTCGTCGTAGGACAGGCCGGTCTCGGCGTTCAGCTTGTCGAGCTGCTGCTGTTTCCATTGGTCACGAGAGAGGGCGCCCGCCGTAGCTGCCACGGCTTGAGCAGGGAGAGGAGTAAATGATGCGACTGATGCTCTATCGCTGCCGTTTCCGATGCACTGATACTGAAGAACAACCTGTCCAGCGATGCATGTGCCGTAACCATTGAATTGGTTGCAATGCTGCGTCTTGCCGCCGAACGCTTCAGCATCCTGGTAGCCCCAGACTTGGCATTTGGATTTGGCAATGCTTTTGGCTTGGTCCATGTTAACGACTGGCTGCTCAAATTGAGCGAAGTCGTAGGCCATATTGACCGTGCCGTCAGCACGGCTTCCGCCCATGGCGTAGAAGTCTTTCTTGGTTGCGCAGCCGGTAATGGCTATCGATGCAGCCAGAGCCAGCATTGCGAAACGAATGGTACGCATGAGACCTCCTTGTCAGGTTATACGTTTAGCGTTTCTTGCATTTCAGAGCAGCAGCACTTTGGCTCCTGTCTACAAATCCCCACCCCGCCAGATGACCTGGCCGATGATCCGGCTACAGCCTCTTGAAATTCCAGACGCCCAGCACCTTCGCCTGGAAGTGCATGTCCTCCATCCGGGCCTTCTGCGGCTCGAATGCCTTGTTGTCGGACACTAGCTGGAAGTGCTCGGCGTCCAGCAACTGGACCCGCTTCACGAATAGGTGCCCCAACCATGTGAAAACGTAAACGCCCTCATCGACAAATTCTGTGACGCCTATGTCGACGATAAGCGGTGACTTGTCATCGATTGTGCCGAGCATGCTCTGGCCCCAGCCGGTGATGATCTTCAGGTTGGTCGCCGCGGTGTACTTGATGCCCAGGTCGTCGAGTTGGACTTTGTCGACCACCAGATTCTTGACGAACTCCCGGTAGTCGGCCGGCACCTGACCGCCACCCATGGCGGCGCGCACGTCGTACTGCGCGATCGAGATGGTTTCGCCCTTCACCACGGTGGAGCGGGAGAAGTCGGCGGTCACGACGTTCCCCGAGCGCACCTGTGCCTCACCTTTAGGCTCTTCAATGGCCTCGGCAATTCTCCGACGCGCATCTGCGGACAGATTCTTCCCGTGTTTCTCAAGCATCCTGAGCACCAGGTCGCCGGATGTTTCTGGCTGAGCATCCATGTCGGGATAGGATAGGAAGAAGAGATCGTTATCACCCTGACCGAGACCCCAGTGCTCAGGTCCAACAACGTCAGAGAAGAAGCGGATCACATCGATTAGCTTCGACTTGTCGATCCTTCCGGTTGTTACCCAGCCTTGAACCGAGGGTGCGGCAACCCGGAAAGCCTCTGCTAGGGCTTTCTTGGTGATGCCTTTCTTTATGCGGGCGGCCTCAATGGCGTTGCCCAGATCCGTTCCAGTAAGCATTGCCTAATATGCCCTCGGCTCCAGGTGATTAGGCAATGGCTTGCCATGCATTAGCCAATGCCTTATTTTGTCGTGAGTTTTCACCGGAGAAACCTCATGACCCCTTCAGCGGCCGCATGCAAGGCGGCGGAACTGCTCGGCAGTAAGGCCGAGCTAGCGCGGCGCCTTTCCGTGAAAAAGCCTACGGTCAGCCAGTGGTGCTCCGGTATTCGACCGGTTCCTGCTGCAAGAGCTCTTGAAATTGAGCGCCTCACCGGCAGCGCTGTGAGTCGGCTAGATCTCTGCCCCTCCTTTCCCTGGCCGGGCCTCGGCAAAAGCTCTGCCGACCGTGAAGAAATCGTAGCTGCCGGCTACGCATCCGAGCAGTCCAGCAACCCTGCTGGTCAGGCATCCAGTGCCGAGGTGGCGCCGTGAACAACATCATCCCGCTCCGGTACCAGGACAAGCCGGTGAGCTTCAACAGCGAAGGCTGGCTCAATGCCACTGAGGTGGCGAAGCGCTTCGGCAAAAAGCCCATCAAGTGGCTGGAGCTTCCGAGCACGAAGAGCTACATGGCCGCCCTCGAAAGGCACCTCTGCTATGAGGTCCGAAAATCGGACTTCAAACTTGTTGAGACAGTGCGCGGGCGCAGTGCGGTTACCTGGATCCATCCGAAGCTCGCTGTCGCCTTTGCTCGTTGGCTCGACGACGACTTCGCCGTCTGGTGTGACCTGCGCATTGATGACCTGCTGCGTAGCGGCGAAACCGCTATGGGCCGATTCAACAGGGCATGCAAGGCCTTCGACGACGGTGCAGCTGTTGCGAGCATTCATGGCCGCGGGCTTGTTGCCTGGAAACAGGAAAAGCCCCTGCTGCAGCTCGTCGTGAATCGCGAGAGAAACCTTCTTCAGATGACCTTCGAGCCGGAGTGGTCAGCATGAGCGCTGAACTCCGAGCGTCACTTTTGTCTCCTGATGCCGCCACCTGGCTCGGTAGTTTTTCCGCGCATGCGCGGATTTTGCCGGCTGCAGTCGTGGGTTGCTTTCGAGCTTCGCATGCCGATCGGCGATCCAGAGCGTGGCGCCCTAATCATCGCAGTCAGGCAATTGGCGCAACTCTGCTTCCAGCAGCTCGACGCGCCCCAGATTCTTTAACCCCGATTAAAAGCCCGCGTACTGCGCGGAAAGCGAATATGGGGCGCTGCGCATTGTTGGCTTTCGAAAAATACTTCCAGGGCCAGCAAGAAAACAACGGATTCAAGGCCCCCCAGCTGAGCAATAGAGAGAAGGGGGAGCCGAATCTGATTCGGCGACTTGGGATTGTTCACCAGTGGTGCAGGGTTTCTGTGCCAACGACCTATTTGCCGGCTCTGGGGGCCTAACACTTTGAACACTCGCAACATCCGGGCAATAGCCCATCAACCACAGCCGCCCTAATCCAGGGCTGCATTCTCCAAATGCCGGGCACAAAAAAGCCCGGCGGCAACCGGGCTTTCTTTCCTGACCTACTCGTTGGCGCGAGTGGCAGGAACCTCTTTGTCTCAAGGAGACATCAACATGCAAGTTGAAAATACCTCAGCACCAGCTGATACGCAAGAGCAAAGACCTGCGCTGGATATTGCGCAAGACCTTCTGGAGTGCCTGGAGGCAGAGATTCTCCAGATCAGTGAGATACGTTCAATTCTGATCGCTGTCTGGAAAGACCCGGAGGCGACGGAGAACATCAAGAACCTTACTGGCGCCGGGATCAGTGCTTCGCACTTCGTGAGTAAAGGGCTAGGCGCGCTCGCATTTGCGTTCAAGGAAGAACTCGCCGCCCTGAATCCGGCGGATGAGGATTCGGATGCGATAGGGGGTGCCGCATGACCTTCAAGCGCTTTGTTCGCGTCACTGTTGACCAGTATCAGCGCTTTGCCGGCCTGGCGCGTGAAAAGCGCGCGTGCCTGGAACTGGTGGCCTCTAGCGAGATCGGCGGAAACTTCGGCGTCTTCGATTGCATGGTCGACGACGTGTTTCTCGATGCCGCTAGCTCCAACCCGCAAATGGCTGAGCGCATCGTCATCAAGCTGGCCATGGATATCGATGTCGATCTCTTCCGCTCTTGCGCGCGACCTGAGATCGATTGGTCCGCCTTGACCGATCACGAGATCCACCTGTTCGTTCTGCAGCACGAGCTAGGCCACCGCGTCGATAACTTCTGCACCTGGGATATGCCTGCCGAGGTTGACGGCGAGGTCCGCGCGAAGTGCAACCGCTACCTTGGCTGGGCCAACGAGATCCTGGCCGATCGCTATGCCTGGAGCATGGTTCGACCTGGCGAGCCGATGCCAGTCGGTGAGCATGGTGTGAAGAACGCCGAGCTGATCGCCGAGACACTGGAATACCTCAACCTCCATATCCCTCGGCGCCCCTTCAAACCGACTCCCATCGATGCCGGCCGTTATAGCTGCGTCCCAGTCCGAATGCTCTCCAGCGATGTCTTGGCAGCCTACGTCGGGCCTGATGTGCATCCATCGAAGATCGCCAGGGCGAAGGAGTATGTGCAGACCAGCCGCGAACGCCGTGGCCTTCAACTCCCCGCTCCCCTCTTCGAGGCTGGTCCCGGCGACATCATCCTCACCAATCTTCCGGAGAGGGCTGCAGCGTGAACGACCTGACCACCACCGGCGGCCAGGCCGCCACCATGTCCTCGCGCGAGATCGCGGATCTTGTCGAGGCCCGCCACAACGATGTGGTCGCGACCATTGAGCGGCTATTCGACAAGGGGCTTTTACGATCAAGTCGTAAAACTCGCCGGGAGTCTACCGGCGGCCGCCCGATCGATGTGTATGACTTGATCGAGAGGGACACGCACCTGATCGTCGCAGGCTACAGCGACGAGCACCGTGCCCGCGTCATTGATCGCTGGCAACAGCTTGAGGCTGAGCGCTCTGCAGGAACGTTCCTGGTGCCGCGCACCCGCGCCGAAGCCCTGCGCCTGGCCGCCGATCTGGAAGAGCAGAACGCCGCCTTGCAGCTGGAGAACCAGCACCAGGCTGTGACCATCGCCAGCCTTGAATCGCTGTTCATGGCCGGCGAGACGCCCACTCAGTTCTGCAAGCGCCTGAACGGCGTGAACTGCGCTCGGGTGAACAGCACCCTTCTCGAACTTGGCTGGCTCTACGACGAGCAGCGGGAAGAGCAGGGCTCGCCCCGCTACCGGGTGGCAAGCCGCGTCCGCGACAAGTACCTGACCGAGCGCCCACGGAAGATCGCACCAGAGGGTAGCGAGTCCTTCATCAAGTACGACCTGCAGCTGCTACTGGCCGGCGCCCAGCGCCTGCACCAGCTCTACATGCAGCAGAAGCTGGCCATGAAAACCACTTGGGATGGCCGCTTCACGCAGGCCAAGTACACCGTGGAGACCATCCAATGACCAAGAAGCTCTCGCTCCTTCCCCTCATCGACAGCGTGGCAACGGCCGCCGTGGCTTGGCAGAAGGCGGAGACCCGCCGCAACAGCCTGCGCAATGAGCTGAACACCATGTACCGGATCTATTTCGACGCCAATGGACGGCCGGCGGGTGACCCTCTGCGCCGAATTGATCCTGATGATCCGGCGTTCGCCGGGGTGATTGAATTCACCGCCATGGCCTACGGCCGCTTCAAGGATGCCCAGGCCGAGGCCACCAAGCTTAAGCGCAAGATGCGCTCGGCGATCGTGGCACTGGAGCGTGCCCGATGAGCGCCCGTCAATCGCAGCCCGGCCGGATCACCACCGGTCCCAACGGCCGCCCGGTGATCGCCGGACCCTGGCCTTCCTACCGTCAGTTCCGCGACCTGCCGGAGCGTGAGCGCTGGGTTTTGTACTCCCACGCGAAGTCCTGCCGCGCCGCGCTCGAGGACCAGGGCTTCGAGATGGCCGAGTCCTACGACGCCTTCGTGCGGCGCGTCACCGAGGAGCTGAACATCTGATGGCCCGTGCCCGAAACATCAAGCCCTCGTTCTTCAAGAACGAGGACCTAGCTGACCTGCACCCATTCGACCGCCTGCTGTTCATCGGTCTGTGGTGCTTGGCCGACCGGGAGGGGCGACTGGAGGACCGGCCGCGCCGGATCAAGATCGAGCTGTTTCCTGGGGACAGCTACGACGTAGAGATCGGCCTGGCTAACCTGCTGGGGAAGGGATTCATTGAGCGATACGAGGTCGCCAGCTTATCGGTGATCTCGCTGCCGAACTTCGTTCGTCACCAGTCTCCGCACAGCACCGAGAAGGACAGCGAGCTACCCGACTGCAACGGTTACCTCACGGTGAATGAGCGCATCCGGGGAAAGGTCGTTCCAGGTAAACAACGGTTCGTGCATGCGGAAACAGGATTCAGCCTTGAGTCAAATAACGGTGACGTAACTGTTAAAGCATCAGAGCAGCATGCGTCGGCAACGGTTGATGCATCCACCCATAACGCCCTGATTCCTGATTCTCTGAATCCTGATTACCTGAATCCTGAAGAAGAGCAAGAGCCCCCCTTACCCCCAGAGGGGGATGCCGCTGACGCGGCAGGTGATCAGGGCGGGCCAGCACCGAAGCCTAAGCGCCAGAAGCGTGACTCGACGTTCGATCCCCTGACTGCCAAGCCGGGCAACGTGAGCGCCGACACCTGGGCGAAGTGGGTGCAGCACCGGAGGGAGATCCGCAAGCCGCTGACGCCGACCTCGTGCAGCCAGCAGGCGGCGCAGTTGGCCACGCATCCCAATCCCGATTCGGTGATCGCGGCAAGCATTGCCAGCGGTTGGCAGGGGCTGTTCCCCGACAGGGTGGCCCGTTCGACGAACACCAGGCCCTCGAACTTCACCAATCTCCCCAAGCACACCCCAGACCAGTACCAGGAGGAGTCCGATCATGACGGCCCGAACTTCTAACTTCGTCCGCGCTCCCGAGCGCACCCTGGGGCCGGACAACGGCGCCGAGTGCTCGCAGCACGGCCGCTACACCGAGGCCAGTGTGGAGCAGTTCGATGGCAGTAAGCTCGCCACAGGCTGCCCTGCCTGCCACTTCGCCGGCCTGCGCACGGCCCCGGAAGGCAGCGAGCAACACCAGCAGGCCCTGCAGGTCCAGCAGCAGCGCAAGCTGAATGCCTTGCTGATCGGCTCCGGCATCACCCCGCGGTTTCGCAATGCCACGCTGCAGAGCTACGAGACCGGAGTCGACATGCAGATGGCCAGGGTGCTGGTCCGTTGCCGTGACTTCGCCGAGAAGTTCCCGGAGCACTACCAAGCAGGCCGCTCGCTGCTGCTGGTGGGCAATGTCGGTACCGGGAAGACGCACCTGGGCAGCGCCATCGTCCAACATGTGATCCGCGAGCACGGCGCCCAGGCGGTTATCGTCAGTGCCGCGCAGGTCATCCGTGTGGCCAAGGGCGCCATGGCCAGGAATGCCCAATACACCGAGCGCGATATCCTCGCCGAGCTGGTGAGCTTCGATCTGTTGGTGATCGACGAGGTCGGCGCCCAGGGTGGAACCGAGTACGAGCGTGGCCTGTTGCATGAGGTGATCGACCAGCGCTACCAGCAGGTGCTGCCCACCGTGCTCATCTCCAACCTACCCGCCGATACCGATCCGGCCCGTGCAGGGGAGCTGACCCTGCAGGACTTCATCGGCGAACGTGCGCTGGATCGCCTGCGCCAGGGCGGACGGGCTATCCGCTTCACCTGGGGATCGGCCCGTAGCGGGGTGACCGCATGAGCCGGCAACTTCACAGCATCGAGGCAGAGCATGGCGTGCTCGGCGCCATCCTGCGCGCTGCCGCGCAGCAGGATGCGGCCCTAGTCGATCAGATCGTCGAAGGCATTACCCCGGCGGACTTCTACTTCGACGACAACGCCGTGCTGTTCCAGGTGATTGCGGATCTCCACGCCGAGGGCGTTCCCGTTGATCCGGTGACGGTGGCCCAGGTTCGGCCGACACTGCCGAGCGAGGGACGCACGCTGGCCTATGCCGGCGAGATCGCCATGAACGTCCCATCGACGGCGAACTGGCGCACCTATTCGCGGCACCTGCGCGAGCGGGCCGTGCTGCGCCGGCTGATCGACGCCGCACGAACCGTAGAGGACCTGGCTACCGAGGACCGGCCGCTGGCCGAGATCATCGCCAGGGCGCAGGAGGCGATGGCTGAACTGCGCGACCTCGACGATGACGCGCCTGCCTATCGGCGCTTGGACGAGGTGGTGCTGAAGGTCGCCGACCAGATTGACGACGGCCTGAACGACCGCCTGCCGAAGTTCCAAGACACCGGCCTGGCCGATCTCGACAAGCTGATGCGTGGCATCCGCCCGAAGAAGGTCATCGTGATCGCCGGCCTGCCTGGCAGCGGTAAGACTACCCTGGCCCTGCAGATTGCCCAGCACAACGCGGTGATGCGCGGAAAGCCCTGGCTCGTGTTCTCCCTGGAGATGCCCGAGGAGGAGCTGGGCATTCGCGCGATCGCTTCGCTTGGCGGAATCGACCTCAAGCGCCTGGAATCGCCCAAGGACATGGACGAGGAGGACTGGCAACGCCTAAACGCCGCCGCCACCCAGTCCAAGGGCGCGCCCCTGTTCATCTGCGACGACCCCGCTGTCACGCCCTCGCGCATGCGCTCGATTGCCCGGCGCGCCAAGCGTGAGCACGGCCTGTCCGGCATCGTCGTGGATTACCTGAGCCTGGTTCCGCCCGAGGCCAAGGGCCGCACGCGCTCGGAGGAGGTGGGGAACGTGAGCAAGGCCCTGCTGCGCCTGGCCAAGGAGTTGGATGTTCCTGTGATCGAACTCTCCCAGCTCAACCGGGAATCGACCAAGCGCACCGGCAAGGCCAAGCGGCCCCAGGCCAGCGACTTGCGCGACTCGGGCGAGATCGAGGCCGACGCCAGTTGCATCCTCATCGTCCACCGCGACATGGACACCGAGGAAGGGCAGAACGGCATCACCGAGATCCTAATGCCCAAGAACCGCAATGCGCAGCCGGGTATGTGTCACGTCCAGCAGCAGGGGCAGTACGGCCGATTCGTCAACCTGTTCGGCTACCGCGAGCCATCCCAGGAGGAAGTGGAGATGGGGCGTAGCTTCGCCAGCCAGTACCGGGGGAATGCAGCATGATTCGTGAGAAAAACCAGCCGCTGGTCATGCCGGCGACCATTACCGAGTGCGAACTGCTCATGGAGCAGCTGAGCGCCGACTGTAACCGTGTGCGCGACCAGATCGAGGCCTCTAAGGCCAGGCAGAAGCAAACCGGTAAGTACGCCGATGCACAATGGTTCCAGCGTGCAAGCTCTGCACTGCGATGGCTAAGTCGGGATCGCCAGCGCCTACAGAATCACATGGCGCAGCTACGGCGCGGGGAATCTCAAGCAGTGGCTCAGCGGCGCGACAGCCTGCTGATCGCCGCTCTGCGCGAGCAGGTCAGTCCCGAAGTATTTCAGGCCTGCGTAGATCTGGCCCGCCAGCAGGATGGGGGCGGGGTATGACTTCCAAGACCCTGCACGTCCGCCTGAGCGACGCAGAGATTCGCCGCCAGGCCGTGGGCCAGGTGGTGACGCTGCGTGATCCTCGGCACCCGGCGCTGCGCTTCCGATTTCACCAGAACCGCTCCAGGGGCTCCTGGCACGTCGTTGTGCGTGGGGTATGGGGCAAGGCCGGGAATTATCCCGATCTCTCCGCCAGCGCGATGCTGGAGGCCTTGCCGGTCATCCTCAAGCGGCGGGCCGAGGATCATGTGGCGCGGTCCACCGTCTCAAGCTGGGCCACTGTCGGTGATCTGCTGGCCTGGTTCCTTGACCGGATGCAGCGCGATCGCAACCTGTCGACCAAGCGTAAAGCCTCGGCGCGCTCGGCGATTCAGCGCCACCTGCTGCCGCGCTTGCGCGACCTGGCCTTGGCTGACGTCGCCCGCACCGAGCTTGATCGCCGGCTGATCTGGCCCCTGCAGGAGCGCTACGCCGTGGCCTTCGTGCGGCAGGTCTATGGCGTGCTGGCAGTGGCCTTCCGTCGTGCGCTGGAGCTGGAGATGATCGCCAGCAACCCCATGGCCGGCATGACCTTCACCACGTTCGTGAAGGCGAAGATTCGGCCCAAGCCGGCGCGCCTGCGCGGGGCTCAGGTGGATGACCTGCTGGTGGCGTTGATCGAGCGGTACCAGGTGGCGCCGCCGGAAGGCCTGCTGGCCCTGCTCATGCTCTGCCACGGCACCCGCCTGGGCGAAACCCGGGTGGCAAAGTGGGGGAATCTCACATTGGCCGGCGAGGCGCCGGAATGGTACCTGCCGCCGGCCGACACCAAGACGCGCCGCGAGCACCGCTTGCCGCTGACCCCGCAAGCCATCGCCCTGCTGCTTCGCTACCGGGACTGGCAGCGCCGCCAGGGCTATTCGGGCGCGTTCCTGTTCCCGGGCCAGGGTAATCGGCCGATCAGCGCGACCCAGGCCACGACGATCTTCAACAGCCTGGGCCAGGGCGAATGGAGCAGCCACGACCTGCGCAAGCTGGCCCGTACCTGCTGGACCGACCTGGGGGTCGACTACCTGATCGGCGAGCTGCTGGTGAACCACGCCCTGCGCGATCTCGACGCGACCTACATCCACACCACCGCCAGCGAGGGCAAACGCCTGGCCCTGGCGAAGTGGCACGACTGGCTCGATGACCACGGGTTCGACCTTGTCCATGGCTGGATCAAGCCGAGACCGGATAACGAGCCGAACCCGTGCCCACCGTCTGAATCTGCGGCCTGCGCCGCTAACCAAGTTCCAACGCAGTGGAGGAACCAATGACCAAAGTTACTTCGCTTTTTCCTCGGAAGAATCTGCAACCGGTGGAGCGCACCATGCTTAAGGTGGCCGCCAAGGAGTTCGCTAAGGATCGGCTGGCCGGCGTCGGCGCGCTGACCTGCCTGATGCACCTGGTGGTGGACTGGCACAGCAGTCGCGCGGAGCAGGGCTTCACCGAATACGCCCAGGCCTGGATCGCCCAGGGAAACATCAAGGGTGGCAAGGGGGTGGAGGCGTTGATGCGCGACCTGTTCGGCTCCAATGAGCCGCCAAAGGGGGCCGCATGACCGGTATCTATCGGGACGTGCTACCTGCGATCGTCCGCGTACTGGCGGCCGACGCTATCGACAACACGGCGAAGCAGAGCTGGCAGAAACTGATCGATCGGAAGGTCGACGGCGGCTACCGCGCGCTGTTGTCTGCCCGAGACCAGTTCGAGTTCGACTGCATGCTGCACGCGCTCCTGCACCAGGAGCTGCTACCGGTTGAGTGGGACGTGCTCTACGCCAGGTATTCGACACATAACGGCCGCCGCCTTAATGCAGTGAGCCGTATGCCGGCGAGGGTGAACAGTCCAGCACCGCGCGTCTTCCTGACCTATGCCGTGACCAGTTGGTGCATCCCGAGACTGAAGGGCAAGACGGGAAAACGCTCGACCGATGTTCTGGTGCTCTCTGATAAGTGGTACGACATCAACGAGTGGGACACCGAGGCCCGGCCAGACTCAACCCGCAGCCGTTGGCGTCGGGATATCTGGAAAGCGCTCGATGCCCTTGAGGAGCAGGCAGTGGTGCACGTGACGGAGATCCTGGAGCGCGAAAGACTGCTTGAGGCTAGTTGACTTGTGTGAGCGAATGAGCGAAATTCACCACATCTGCTGATCCGTGCGCGTCGCACAGACCGGCAAGAAAAACCCGGCCATTGAGCCGGGTTTTTTCGTTTACACCAGTCGGAGAACCCCAGCCGAGCGGACCCCGGGTTCTTTGGGCAGGTACTCGAACAGACCAGTGGCCTCCAACTGTTGGTAGACCTCAAGCACAGCCTGCATCGTGTTCGGATTGCGCGCATACCTGGTACGAAGCAGGTAATCGAGCGAGTCCTGGTTAACGCTGTCCAGGTTGCCCTTGGTCGCTCCAGTCGGCATCTCAGAGATCCCGCGGCGGTTGAACTCATCAACGAGCCGCCCAACGTAGAATCCAGCCTGTGCGCCGCCGTAGCGGAGACTGATCCAGTTCGGGTCAGGAGGCGTCACGCGAACTTCCGAGTGAAGTGCGGCGAGAGCGGATTCCAACGCCTCCATCTGGGTGTTGTGCAGGAAGTCGACGAGGCGATCCCCTTGAGTCTGGGCGATGCCCAGCAGTCGGCACAGGTCGGCCTTGCGCATATCGCGCTTAATCATCTCGTTCCACAGCGCGATCTTCGCCACGGTGACAGCCGGAAGACGCACAACGTGTTCACCATCCTCCGGATCGGAGGCCTGAGGAATAGCCCGGCGCTCCTTCACGTAGATCGAGAGCGTGGTCTCGATGGCGTCAACGGCCTCGCGGATCGCGTGCTCGCGGTCATCGCCGTAGCTGTTCAGCTCAGGCAGGTCGCGGCAGAAAACGGCAACGCCAGGCGCGCTGTCGTCCTGTTCAAATCTGATTGCATAGTCGTACATGGTCACTCCTCATGGGTGATCACACAGTATTCAGGCGTGGTGAGGGGGCTCCTTAGAGCCCCAGTTGCTTGATGATTCCTTTGCGGGTCGGTTCCGGCATTTCCTTGGCTCCGTGGTCCGCAAAGACCGTCGATTTGCCGTTCGGGGCGGTGATCCTGAAGTGGCTTCCTTTGCCAGGTTCGAAGGTCACCCCTTGGGCTCTTAACCATCGTCTGAATTCGCTGTGTTTCATCACCTCATCTCTGTTGTTTGGATGAAGCTAGTATACCACATATTTGTGGTAATACAACATTTTTGTGTTGTGAGTGGGCCTGCAGCCGGCGCAGCCTGAAAGGGGAGGTCGGACACCGATAAGCCGGCAGTGCGGTGATACGGAAAAACACCGGCAGGCCAAGCAGCTCCAAGTCCTCGTTTGCTCCGGGGCTGGCTTGGCCAGACGGCGTGGAAAGACACGCACACCAATTCCTGGCCCAGCCGATGCGCTGGGCCTTTTCATTTCCGCCCCGCAGAGGGGATATCGAGACCATGAAAATGTCCGACAAGCCCGAGCTCTTGGCCATTGCACTGGCGTGGCTGAGTCAGCATGCCCCCGTTCTCTACGCTGGCGGCTTGTCCTTCCTGGTCGCGGTGACTCGGGTCATATACGGCGGCGGAACGCGGCGCCAAGCTCTGCTCGAGGCAGCGCTGTGCACGCTGATCACCCTGGGGCTGATCCCCGTTCTGGAGTGGCTTGGCCTTCCGCAGAACATGGCCACTGCTGCTGGCGTCTTCACCGGTTTCCTCGGTGTGAAGAAGCTCGCTGAGCTGGCCGACCGCATCGCTGACTGGAAGCTGCCGCGCGCTGGCGGACAGTGATGGCCTGCGACTACTGCATGCGCCAACGTGAGCGCGCCAAGAGGCTACTGAGACTTGCTTATGACAGATCGCTCGATTTCCTCGTCGGTGCCGGTAACCCAGGAGCAGGCCAACCTGATCCTGCGGAACATGGAAGAGTTCAAGGCGATCATGCTGCAGCAGCTCCACGAGCAGGCCAGGACCAATGAACTCCTTGCTGCGTTGGCCGAGGCGCTGAGTGATGGCGAGGACTATGGCGAGGATGGCTATGTCGATTCACCAACCTACCTGAACGGGAGTCCTCGCTGATGCCCTTGCGCCCGCAGCGACCATGCCGATCCACTGGCTGCAATGCACTGCACCGGAACTCCAATGGCTACTGCGATGCCCATGCCGACCTTGCCAAGGCCTGGGCAACCCGTCAGGGCTCAGGGCGCGGTGGTCGACCATGGCGTCGGTTGCGAGACAAAGTGCTGGCTCGGGACAAATACCTGTGCCGATGCGAGGAGTGCACCAGACTCGGCAGGTTGCGTGAGGCCAACGAGGTCGACCACGTCATACCACTGGCCCTGGGAGGCTCGGACGAGCCTGGCAATCTGGTCGCCATCAACGATGATTGCCACCGTCGAAAGACGCAGCGAGAGGCCTTGCAGGCGCGCCGGAAGGTGCGATGAGGGGTAGGGGGAGGGGCAAAAGTTCAGGCTTCCACGCTCGGACACCGCGCCCCCAGTCGTTTTTTTACGCCCGCGAAATTAAAAATTCAGGAGTTGCGCGATGGGAGGCACCGCCACGGTCGCCGGCCGTGGCCGCAAACCCAAGCCGACGGCCAAGAAAGCGCTGGCCGGAAACCCCGGAAAACGAGCGCTCAATAAGGATGAACCCAAGTTTTCAACGGTCACCAACATAGAGCCGCCCGAGTGGCTGAGCGATCGCGCTGCGACCATGTGGCAGATGCTGGTACCGGAGTTGCTGCGCGAGAGCGTCATCGCGCTGACTGACCTGCATAACGTCGAGGCGTTCTGTACTGCCTACGACAACTGGCGATCCGCACAGGAAGCAGTCTTTGAGCTTGGCATCGTGGTTGAGTCCTCCCAGGGTAGCCCGATGAAGAACCCGGCGTTGACCGCGGCAAACGAGGCGATGAGGCAGATCGTCACCTTCGGCTCCCTGCTGGGCCTGGACCCTGCCAGCCGCACACGAATCATTGGCGGCAACAAACAGAAATCAACCAACGAATTTGCCTCCCTTCTGAGTACCTGATGGCCAAGAGCGCTCACGCCAACGTCGACAAGGCGATGGCTTGGGCGAGGTCTGTTCTGCGCGGCCGTTTCCCGGCCTGCCGGTACATCCATCAGGCGATTGAGCGGCATTTCGACGATGTCGCCGCCAGCCGGGCGAAGAGCTACCCCTACAAGTTCGACCCGGCTCGTGCGGAGAAGAAGCTGAAGCTGATCCAGCTCCTGCCGCACACAAAAGGCGAATGGGCCTTCAAGCGACAGCTGATCACGCTTGAGCCATGGCAGCTTTTCGGGTTGGCCTGCACCTTCGGCTGGGTCAGAAAGAAGAGTGGCTATAGGCGCTTCCGCGAAAGCTACTGGGAGGTGCCGCGTAAGAACGGCAAGTCGGTGATCGCCGCCGGCGTGGGCCTGAGCATGTTCACCGCTGATAACGAGTTTGGCGCCGAGGTCTACTCGGGCGCCACAACCGAAAAGCAGGCTTGGGAGGTGTTCCGCCCGGCGCGGCTGATGGTGAAGCGCTCGCCGATGCTGATCGAGGCGGCCGGTATCGAGGTCAATGCCTCGAACATGAACATCCCGTCCGACAGCAGCCGCTTCGAGCCGTTGATCGGCAACCCGGGTGATGGTGCGTCGCCGTCCTGCGCGATCATTGACGAGTTCCACGAGCACGACAGTTCGGCCCAGTACGACACCATGCTTACTGGTATGGGCGCCCGCCGCCAGCCGCTGATGTTCATCATCACGACCGCCGGGGCCAACATCGAAGGGCCTTGCTACGACAAGCGCCGCCAGGTGCTGGAGATGCTCGAAGGAACGGTGCCGGATGATGAGTTGTTCGGCTACATCTGGACCCTGGACGAGGGGGACGACTGGACCGATCCGAAAAACCTGGCCAAGGCGAACCCATGCATGGGTGTGTCGGTGTTCCAGGAGTATCTGGAGAGCCAGTTGGCTCGGGCGATCCGCTCGGCGCGATTCACCAACACGTTCAAGACCAAGCACCTGAACCTATGGGTCAGCGCAAAGTCTGGCTTCTTCAACATGGAGAGCTGGAAGGCGTGCGAAGACACGACGCTCACGGTCGAGCAGTTCGAGGGGCAGGAGTGGGTGGCCGCCTTCGACCTGGCACGCAAGCTCGATATGAACTCCAGGGCCCGCCTGTTCTGGCGCGTCATCGATGGGAAAACCCATTACTACAGCGTTGGTCCCGCGTTTTGGGTGCCTGAGGACACCGCTTTCAACCCTGACAACCAGCGCATGTCGGAGCGCTTTCAGGCCTGGATCAACTCCGGCCACCTAGTGGCCACGAGCGGCGCTGAGGTCGATTACCGGGAGATCCTCGAGGACACCAAGGAGGCCAACCAATTGGCGCCGATTCGCGAGAGCCCGATCGACCCACACGGCGCCACCGGCCTCAGCCACGAACTCGACGACGAGGGTTTCAACCCGATCACGATCACCCAGAACTACACCAACATGTCGGACGGCATGAAGGAACTTGAGGCGGCCATTGAAGCGGGCCGGTTCCACCATGACGGCAACCCGATCATGACCTGGTGTATTGGCAACGTGATCGGCAAGCACCTCCCGGGCAACGACGACGTGGTGCGCCCAATCAAGCAGGGCGAAGACAACAAAATCGACGGCGCGGTCGCGCTGATCATGGCCATCGGCCGAGTGCTCGCCAACGAGCCGCCGGAGAAAAACCTCTCCGACCACATCGAGAAGCATGGAGTCCGGAGGCTCTGATGGGAATGTTCGCCAAGCTGCGGGGATGGTTCAGTAAGGGTAGTGACCCTCTGATCATCGACTCGCCGGACAAGCTCGCCCAGGTTCTAGGCGTGAGCTACGAAACCACTGCGGGTCAACGGGTTACGACCACCAGCGCGTTGCAGCAAACGGCTGTCTTCAATTGCGTGCGCGTGCTGGCTGAGTCGGTGGGCATGCTGCCCTGCAGGCTCTACAAACAGGACGGCCGAGATCGACTTCCGGCTACATCCCACCGCTTGTTCAGTCTGCTGTCGGTCGCGCCGAACGGGTACATGACTTCCCAGGAATTTTGGGAGCTTCTGGTGGCCTGCCTGTGCTTGCGCGGAAACTTCTACGCCTACAAGGTCATGGCGCTAGGCAACGTCGTGGAGTTGTTGCCGATCAACCCAGGTGCGGTGACGCCGAAGCTCAAAGACGACTGGTCGGTGGAGTACGACGTCAAATTCAAGAGCGGTGAGCGCACGCTGACCCAGGATGAAATATGGCATGTGCGGCTGTTCACCCTGGACGGCCTGACAGGCCTGAACCCCATCGCTTATGCCAGGGAAGCATTGGGCCTAGGCCAGGCGATGGACAAGCACGCCGCCAAGTTGTTTGCCAACGGTGCGGTTACCTCCGGGGTGCTGAAGACCAACGAAGAACTCAGCGACGAAGCGTTCGCCAGGCTGAAGGAGCAGTTCCAGGGCGAGCACATGGGCACGGCCAACGCCTACAAGCCCATGATTTTGGAGATGGGACTGGATTGGAAACCTATCAGCCTCAACCTCGCTGACACCCAGTTCATCGAGTCGAGAAAGATGACCGAGGCGCAGATCTGCGGTCTGTTCCGCGTGCCCCCGCACTTGGTTGCCAGTCTCGACAAGATGACCCTGAACAACATGGAGCAAATGGGCATGAGCTTCGTGAACTACGCGCTCGTGCCCATCCTGACGCGCGTAGAGGCTCGCATTCGCGTCGGCCTCTTGAGCGAGCAAGACGCGAAAACGCACTTCGCCAAGTTCAACGCTGGTGCTCTGATGCGGGGCGATCTGAACGGCCGTTACACCTCCTACGGGAAGGGCATCCAGTGGGGAATTCTCAGCCCCAACGACTGCCGCGAGTTGGAAGACCTCAACCCGCGCGAAGGCGGCGATATCTACCTGACCCCGATCAACATGACCACCAACCCGGAGGCAGCCAATGCTGACCAAACAAAGGCTTGATCTGCCGCTCACCATCAAGTCGGTCAGCGACACTGGAGAGTTCGAAGGCTACGGCTCCGTGTTCGGCGTCGAGGACAGCTACGGCGACGTCGTGGTGCGTGGTGCCTTCGAGGCCTCGCTGGCACGGTGGAAAGAGAAAGGCCGGCTTCCTGCACTGCTCTGGCAGCACGACAGCGCCGAGCCAATCGGCATCTACACCGAGATGCGCGAAGACGACACAGGCCTGTATGTGAAGGGCCGGCTGCTGATTGATGACGACCCGCTGGCGAAGCGTGCACATGCTCACATGAAGGCGGGAAGCCTATCCGGCTTGTCGATCGGCTACATGCTCGACGACTACGAATACGACAAGGAGAAGGGCATTTGGCTGCTGAAGGCGATCGACCTCTGGGAAGTTTCCCTGGTCACCTTCCCGGCCAATGACGAGGCCCGCATCTCCGATGTGAAAAGCCTGCTGGCGCGTGGTGAGACGCCGCCGCCAAGCAAAGTGGAGCGAGCCCTGCGAGAGGTTGGGTTCTCTGGCTCCCAGGCCAAGGCCTTTATGGCCAAAGGCTACAGCGCTGCCTGTCCGCGCGATGCGGATGTTGGCTCCGCGCTCGACTCCCTGAAGTCCCTGATCAAGTGCATGTAAGGAGAACCCCATGCCTGCTGATATTCAAGATGTGAAACAGGTCGCCGAAGAACTCGGTGCCAAGTTCGAAGAGTTCAAACAGAAGAACGACAAGCGCGTCGATTCCCTCGAGGCCGAGAAGGGAAAACTGGTCGAGCAGGTCGAAGGCCTGAACGAAAAGCTCGGCGCACTCGATGAACTGAAGAGTGCGCTGGAGAAGGAAATTGCCGGCCTGAAGCGCCCGGATGGCACTGGCACCAAGGCTGCGAACGAGCACAAGACCGCCTTCATGCAGTTCGTGCGTAAGGGTGTCGATACTGGCCTTGGCGAGTTGCAGGCCAAGGCGCTCCAGATCGGCGTCGAGGCCGATGGCGGTTACGCCGTACCCGAAGAACTCGATCGCGCCATCATCGAGCTGCTTCGCGATGAGTCGCCGATGCGCCAGGTGTGCAATCAAATTACCGTCGGAACGCCGGATTACAAGAGACTGGTGAACCTCGGCGGCGCCGGTGCTGGCTGGGTCGGCGAAACCGCGCCCCGTCCGGAGACCGGAACCCCGGCCCTGGCACAGATCAACGCCTTCATGGGTGAGATCTACGCGAACCCGCAAGCCACCCAGACCAGCCTCGATGACATGTTCTTCGACGCCGAGGGCTGGCTGAACAGCGAGGTGGGCCGCGAGTTCTCCGAGATGGAGGGCAGCGCCTTCCTGTTGGGCAATGGGACCAACAAGCCCAAGGGTGTGCTGGCTTACCCGCTCGCAGTTACCGGCGACAAGACTCGCCCTTACGGCACCCTGCAGAAGCTGATCAGCGGCACCGCTGGTGCGTTCAACGGCGACAAGCTGATCGACTTGGTGCACGCCCTGAAAGCCGGCTATCGCAGCAGCGCCACCTGGATGATGAACAACCTGAGCGTTGCCTACGTCCGCAAACTCAAGGATAGCGACGGCAACTACCTGTGGCGTCCCGGTCTGGAGGTAGGCCAGCCCTCCAGCCTGATCGGCTACGGCATCACCGAGAACGAGGACATGCCGGATATCGCGGCTGATGCCAATGCGCTGATGTTCGGTGACTTCAAGCGCGGCTACACCATCGTGGATCGCATCGGCACTCGCGTGTTGCGCGACCCCTACACCAACAAGCCCTATGTTGGCTTCTACACCACCAAGCGTGTCGGCGGCATGCTCGTCGACTCCCAGGCGATCAAGGTTCTGACCCTGTCCGCGGCCTAATCTGGGCGGCCGGCTTCGGCCGGCCATCCATGGAGGAAAGAGCTATGCCCATGATTCTCGTCGAGAAGTCTTTCCCCTTCTCTCCAGACGGCAATGAAGTCATCACTGTTGAGGTGGGTGAACAAGACGTGTCCGAGCGCTGCGCGCTGGTGGCGGTGGAGCACCTGAAAGTGGCCACCCTAGTGGATGGCGTTCGTACCGAAGTCGACCCGCTGAAAATGAAGGTTCCGGATCTGAAGGCGTGGCTTACTGCCAAGGGTGTTGCTTTCGACTCGACTGCTAACAAGGAAGCCCTGTTGGCACTGGTACCGAAAGATGATTGATCTTTCCCGGCTGAAGAAGCATCTGCGCGTCGATGCGGACTTCACCGGAGACGACGACCTGATTGCTGGATATGAGGCGTCGGCAATCAGCGCTTTCGAGCTTTGGACGAATCGCACGCTTTTGCCATCGGATGGCGTACTCCCTGATCCGGTTGGCAACGCCATGCTTGCCACGCCGGCGATAGAGCAGGGTGTGCTCATGTTGGTTGGTCATTGGTATGACGCCAGGGAGGCATCACCCGAAGATATGCCTTCGTCCACGCGGGCGCTATGGCGCCCCCATCGCTGGGTGAATCTATGAAAGCTGGGCCGCTCCGCCACCTGGTGACCTTTCAGGAGAAGGTCAAGACTCGAAATCCAGAGTCCGGCGCCGTGGAGTACACATGGTCCGATCGCTGGGCCGGTGTCTATGCATCGGTGGAGCCGTTGTCGGCGCGCGATCTACTCGCTGCCAAGGCAGCCCAGACGGAGCTGAGCGCCCGCATCGTGATCCGCTACCGCGAAGGGGTGGAGCCGACGATGCGGATCGTCCACCGCGGCGCCATCTACGCCATCGTGGGCAAGCCACTCCCGGACAAGAAGTCTGGCCGGGAGTACCTCACCATCCTGGTCAGCGAGGGCCTCACCGATGGCTGACGGCGTCGAGTTCAGCATCACCGGTACCGACGACCTCGTGGGCAAGCTGCGTGAGCTGAGTTTCGACGTTCGCCGTAAGGGTGGCCGCACGGCGCTGCGCAAGGCGGTGTCGATCGTGGTCAGCAAGGCCAAGGATGGCGCACGCCGAATCGATGACCCCGATACGGGCCGGAGCATCGCCGACAACATCGCCATGCGCTGGAACGGCAAGCTGTTCAAGAGCACCGGCGACCTCGGGTTCAGAGTGGGCGTGCTGCATGGCGCGGTGCTCCCGAAGAAGGGGCAGCACCCCAGCCTGCAGGCGAATGCACCAACGCCGCACTGGCGCCTCTGGGAGTTCGGAACCTCGAAGATGAGGGCGGACCCGTTCATGCGAAGCGCGCTGGCGGACAGCATTTCCCTTGTCACTGACACATTCGTCAACGAGTACGAGCGGGCCATTGACCGCGCAATCAGGAGTGCGGCGAAGGCCGCCAGGAGTGGCTGATGTACGCACCGATATTCACCATCTGCAACGCGGACTCAGGCGTTCAGGCCGTGCTCGGTGGGTCTCCCATTCGCCTCTATCCCTTCGGCGAGGCCGAGGAGGAGGTGGTTAAGCCCTACGCCACCTGGCAGGGCATCGGCGGGGCGCCGGAGAACTACCTGGACCAGGCGCCGGATATCGACAGCTTTGCGCTACAGGTGGATGTCTACGGTCGGACAGCCGAGGAGGCCCGCGCCGCGGCCAGGGCGATCCGGGACGCCATCGAGCCGCATTCGCAGATCACGCGCTGGAACGGCGAAGACAAGGATTCGGCAACCGGCCTTTACCACTACAGCTTCGACGTCGACTGGTGGGTTGAGCGCTAGAGCTGTCACGTCACACAGCCCGCCGCGTGCGGGCATTTTTTTGCCTTCAACCAACCCCAGGAGAACGCCATGGCGGTTAAAACCCAGGGCTCGCAGCTGTTCGCGCTGATGCCCATCATCACCAACCCCGGCACCTTCCAGGTGCTGGAGATCGACTGCATCAGCAACTTCAACGGCGGCGGCAACCCGGCCGACCAGATCGTCGTCGAGTGCTTGAACAAGACCACTCGCGAGTATCTGAAGGGCATGCGCACCCCGGGCCAGGCTACCTTCACCGTCGATGCTGACCCGCGCGTAGCCTCCCACATCCGCCTGCAGCAGGCCGCCGAGTCCGACGACCCGATGTACGACGAAATCCGCTGGGCTCTGGGGTGGGCTGATGGCATGGGCATTGTGCCCACCGTGGGCGCTGCCGACGGTCTCGCGTCGGTTTCGATCACTGCCGGTGGCTCGGGCTACACCTCGCCGCCGACGGTTGCCTTCACTGGCGGCGGCGGCACTGGTGCGGCCGGTACCGCGATCATCTCCGCCGGCAAGGTCGTAGGCGTGAACATCACCAATCCGGGGTCGGGCTACACCTCGGCGCCGACCGTGGCGTTCACCGGGGGCACGGGCACCGGTGCTGCCGCGACCACCTCCCTGGGCGATCCGGCCGACTTCGTGCTGCCGCCGACTCGCACCTGGTTCGTGTTCGACGGCTACGTCGCGGACTTCCCGTTCGACTTCCAGAACAACTCCACAGTCAAGACCAGCGCCGCCATCCAGCGCTCCGGGCCCGGGGCCTGGGTGCGTAAGGCCGTGTAAGGGGAAACCATGCAGCTCAGCATCGAAACCTTGAAGCAGGCCGGAGCCTTCACCGGCCGGCCCGTGCGCAAAGAGATCACCTGGACGCAAGCCGACGGCGACCAGACCTTCACCGCGACCGTGTATGTCCGGCCTCTCGGCTACCAGACGGCCGTCAGCGACGTTCTGGCCGCCGGCGGGAAGCAGGACAGCATCGCCGGCCGAATCGCCGCCTCCATCTGCGACGAAGAGGGGCGTCCCGTCTTCACGGTACTGGACATCACCCACGGTCCGCTCGATCCCGAAGCACTGGCAAAAGATCCCGAGAGCACGCAGCGCCTCGGCGCGCTCGACGGGAACCTGTCGGTGGCCCTGCTGTATGCCATCCATGAGGTCAACACCACGGGAAAGATGAGCCCCTCTCCGAACTCGACGAGCTCTGGCACGAAATCGCCTGCTCGATCGGCGCGACAGTCGCTGAAGCGAAAGAGCGCGTAAGTCTCCCGGAGTTCTACTCCTGGATGAAGTACCGCTCGCTGCGCGGATCACTGCACGCCGGCATGCGGCTGGAGGAGGGCTTTGCCCTCCTGGCCGCCCTCTACGTGAACCGCACGCGCATGCCGGAGGGGGACGCTGCAACCATCCGTGACTTCATGCCACACAATCCGCCGCCAGAACCGACTGTCGAGGATGCGATGAAGGCGTGGGGGTAATTCTGGGCAGGGATGCCCGCAATCCACTGGGAGAACACCATGGCAACGCGCTCTCTCGGGCAGCTGACCCTGGATATCATCGCCAAGGTCGGTGGCTTCGTGTCCGGCATGACCCAGGCGGAGCGAAGCGCCGATAAGTGGCGAAAAGAGGTCGAGAAGAGCGCCCAGAAAGCCGGGGCGGCGATCGGCGCCGCCACGGTGGCAGGCGTGACCGCGCTGACCGCAATGGCTATCGGCACTGTAAAAGCGGCGGAGGAGGTGACGAACCTTGCTAGCGTCGCGAACACCAGTACCACCGAGTTCCAGAAATATGCCGCCGGCGCGAAGCTGGTCGGGGTGGAGCAGGACAAGCTCGCCGACATCTTCAAAGACGTGAACGACAAGGTCGGGGACTTCCTCAACACCGGTGGCGGCGGCCTGGCTGACTTCTTCACCAACATCGCGCCGAAGGTTGGCATCACCGCGGACAACTTCCGCAACCTCTCAGGCCCACAGGCTCTGGGCCTGTACGTTTCCAGTCTGGAGAAGGCCAAGGTCAGCCAGTCGGACATGACCTTCTACCTGGAGGCGATCGCCAACGATGCCACCGCGCTGTTGCCGCTGCTCCGCAACAACTCCGAAGGCTTCAAGACTTTTGGTGAGGCAGCCGCGGCAGCCGGCGCCATCATGGACGAGAAGACCATCAAGGCGAGCAACGAGCTTGCCGCCGCGCAGTGGCTGGTCGAGCAGAGCACCACCGGCCTGCGAACCCAACTGATGTCGCAGCTTCTGCCTGTGCTGAGCGACTTCGCCACCGACCTGTTCGAAGTCAGCAAGCAGGGCACCGCGATGGTGGGCGTCGGCGAGGCGATCACCACAACCATCAAGTGGGCGGCGAAAACGGCGGTTGGCGCCGTCGGCGCCTTCGATCTGCTCGGTAAAGCGATCGGCGGCACGGTGGCCACTGCTGCCTCTGCGTTCGAGGGATTCTCTTGGGACGATCTGGCGGCCGGACCGGCGGCGCTCGGTGTTCGGCTCGCCAAGAACTGGGAGAGCGTCAAGACAACTGCCTCGACGGTTACGACGGATCTGCAGGCCGAGGCCCTGAAGTTCGCTGGGTACCTCGACAATATCGACAAGGCCGGAACGGGTGGCACCAGTGGCATGGTCAAGGAGCTGGCAGAGCTGCAGGCAAGGCTGCGCGACATGGCTAGTAAACCCGGTTCCTTCGTGGCCCAGACAAAGGATCAGCAGGCGGCGGCGAAGAAACTGGCCGACACCATCGCCTCGACTGAACAGGGCTATCAACGCCAGATCGCGCTGATCAACACCGAGGTCGACAAGCGTAAGGACGCGACCGAGGTCGCCAAGCTCCAGTTCGAGATCCAGTCCGGCAAGCTGGTTGGAATCAATGCCCTGCAGCAGAAACGCCTGGAGGGCCTGGCCGGCGAGCTGGACCGCCTGAAGCAGTTGAAGCAGGCCAACGAGGACGCGGCCAAGGCCCGCACCTTCGGCGACACGCTGACCGATACCAACCAGACGGTGCGCGTCGGCTATGAGGTCGACCTTTCCGGTGCCGGCCTTGGTGACAAGGCCCGCGAACGGATGAAGCAGAACCTGCAGATCCAGCAGGACTTCGCCAAGCAGCAGGCCGACCTGCAGAAGCAGTACAACAGCGGCGACATCAGCAAGGAGCTGTACGACCAGGAAACCGGCCTGCTGAAGAAGGCTCTGGCCGAGCGCCTGGCCATCCAGGAGAACTACTACCAGGAGGTCGACAAGGCTCAGGCCGACTGGCTGTCGGGTGTCAGTGATGCCTGGCAGAACTACCTCGACAGTGCGCGCGATGCCAACAGCCAGATGAAAGAGGCTGCCGCGAGCGCCTTCGGCGGTGCCGAGGATGCCGTGCTGGATTTCGTAACCACCGGCAAGGCCGAGTTCAGCGATCTCGCCACCTCGATTCTGAAAGACCTGGCGCGCATTGCCCTGCGCAAGGCGGTTGTCGGCGCGGTAGGCGCTGCCAGCGAAACTAGCTGGGGTGGTGCAATCGCCTCGATCTTCCAGGCAAAGGGTGGCGCGTGGTCCGGCGGCGTTCAGATGTTCGCCAACGGCGCTGCCTTCACAAACAGCGTGGTCAACTCGCCCACCGCGTTCGCCCTGGCAAATGGTGGCCTGGGCGTGATGGGGGAGGCTGGCCCAGAGGCGGTCGTTCCTCTAGGTCGGACCTCGGACGGATCTCTTGGCGTAAGGGTTGTTGGCGCCACCGGAAGTGGCGGTGGTGGCGGCAACGTCTTCCAGTTCCACACCGAAGTGAACATCTCCGCAGGAGGTCAGACGACATCGACCGCCGCGGCGGGCGGTGATTCGAATGGCCAGCAGTTGGCGAACATGATCAACGACGCTGCGCGCGGCGTGATCGTTCAGGAGAGTCGCCCAGGTGGCCTGATCTATCGAATGGTGAACCGATGACCGAAGTATTCAGTTGGGACATCGCCGTCTCCTCTACTGGCACGATCAACCAGTCAGTGCGCGAAGCGAAGTTCGGTGACGGCTACAGCCAGGCTGTCGGTGACGGAATCAACAACGAGTGGGAGGTCTGGGAGATATCCCGGATCGGCAGGAAAGCCCTGATCGACGACATCAGGGCTTTCTTCCGCCGGCACGGCGGCTGGAAGTCCTTCAGTTGGACTAGCCCGAGCGGTATGCAGGGGCTGTTCCGCTGCAGCAACATCCAGCTTGCTCCGCATGGTGCCGGCAAGTTCACCATCTCGGCGACCTTCACTCAGGTTGGCGACTACCCGCAGGGGGCTCCATGACCATTGCAACTGATGAGCAACTGCTGGAGCCCGGTAGCGAGGTGCGGCTGTTTGACCTGGACTGCACCGAGTTCGGCGGCGAGCTGCTGCGCTTCCACGGCCATCTCCAGCAGGGGCCGATCTACTGGCAAGGAAACGCCTATCAGCCTTGGCCTCTGGAGGCCTCTGGCTTCGAGCAGCGTGGGGATGGAAGAGCCTCGGCGCCGACGCTGAGTGTGGGCAACATCGACGGCAGCATCTCCGCACTATGCCTCTACTTTGACGACCTGGTGGGTGCGAAGCTCACAGTGCACGAGACCTTCGCCCACTACCTGGACGCGGCGAACTTCGGAGGCGGGAACGCCCAGGCCGACCCCAGCCAGGAGCGGATCAATATCTGGTTCATCGAGCAGAAGACCGGTGAGGACAACACCACGGTGACGTGGGAGCTGTCAGCGCCGCCGGACTTCCAGGGCCAGCAGATCCCGGCACGGCAGATCACCGGGCTGTGCCAGTGGTGCATCACCGGCGGCTACCGTGGCGCCGATTGCGGCTACACCGGCACATTGATGTTCGACGAGCAGGGCAATCCAACGGTCGACCCCTCAAAGGATCGCTGCAGCGGTCTGCTATCAACCGGCTGCAAGCCGCGCTGGGGCGCGAACAACCCTCTCCCGTTCGGCGGCTTCCCAGCCTCCGGCCTGATCAAGATGTGAGCCATATGGACCTGAGCAACAGCCTGCACCAGGCGATCGCCGCGCACGCGGCCGCCGAGCATCCTCGCGAGTGCTGCGGGGTAATCATCAAGGCCGGCCGGCGCCGGCAGTATGTCCAATGCCGCAACCTGGCGACGACGCCCAGCGAGCACTTCGTGATCGACCACCAGGACTGGGCAGCGGCGGAGGACCTCGGCGAGGTACTGGCCATCGTGCACTCCCACCCAGATGTCCCGGCCAGGCCTAGCATGGCCGACAGGGTGAGCTGTGAGTTGCACGGCCTGCCCTGGGTGATCATGTCCTGGCCAGAGGGCGACGTGGCCACCATCGAGCCAGAGGGCTACCGCGCGCCGCTGGCCGGCCGCGAGTATGCCCACGGCGTGCTCGACTGCTGGGCGCTGTGCCGAGACTGGTACGCGCGCGAGTGGGGGCTTGAGCTGCCTAACTACGAGCGCCGGGACGGCTGGTGGGAGGAGGGCGAGAGCCTCTACGAGAAGCACTTCCAGGATGCGGGGTTCTATCCGGTCAGCCTGGCCGATGCTCGCCGCGGCGATATGCTGGTGATGCAGATCGGCCGCGCCGCCCACCCGAACCACGCAGCCATCTACCTGGGCGGAGATTGGAGCATGGCCAGCGAGCCGGAGGCTCCTGCGTTGGGCGGCGCCGGGCCCTTCTTCATCCACCACCCCTACGAGCGTCTATCCAGCCGCGAGGTATTCGGCGGTCCTTGGCTAGAACGCACGCGCTTGGTGTTGCGGCACCGCGAGGCGCCGAAGTAGCGCTGTGCTACCCTCCGGCCGTTGGCCTAAAGGAGGATGCCATGAAGAAATTGTTTGGCGCGCTGCTGTTGGTAGCAATGGCCGGGTGCTCAAGCTCCCCTGTATCGCTCAGTGAGGCGACACCTGCGCCGCGCGACAGAGTCTATGGAATGCAGATTCCAGATTCTGCACAGAGAGCTTCCATTACTTTTGTCCGCGACTCCGGGTACGTAGGCGGCGGCTGCGATATGGGCATCTATGTGAACTCGAAGCTCGTTGCACGATTGCAGACCGGGGAAAAAGCGGCCATTGCAGTTCCTGCCGGCCAACTGATTGTTGGCGCTGGCGGCGTTGGCGACGGACTTTGTGGGGCGAGCGCTTCGCGAAGAGAGCGCGACGTTACGATCAGTGCCGGCGAGTCGAAGAACTATCGAATATTTATCAGCGGGTCGGGGGATGTAGACATCCTGCCGACAACGATGTGACAAGGCCGCCTTCGGGCGGCTTTTCTTTTCGGAGAGAATAATGGCGACGATGACAACGGTCAGGCTCTATGGCGTTCTTGGCCTTGAGTTCGGGCGCGTGCATCAGAGGCTTCTTGAGACTAACACTGCGCGCGAAGCCCTTGATGCATTGAAGTACACCATTGATGGTTTCGAGCGATTTATGAGTCGAGCAGAAGCCTTAGGCCTGACGTTCGCAGTCTTCCGCGGGAAGAAAAATCTATCTGCAGATGAGTTGGATATGGCTGGTGCGGAAGATATCCGCATTGCTCCGATCGTTATCGGCAGTAAGCGTGACGGAGTCTTTCAGACAATTCTTGGCGGAGCGCTGATTGCTGTCGGTGCCGCAATTTCCTACTTTTCCGCAGGCTCCCTGTCCGCTGTCGGAGCGGGGTTCATGCAGGCCGGCGCGGCCCTCGCCCTGGGCGGTGTTATCCAGATGCTCAGCCCCCAGCCAAAGAGCCTCAAGAGCAGGCAGGACCCAGCCAACACCCCCAGCTATGCCTTCGGCGGACCAGTGAACACCATCGCCCAGGGTAACCCGGTTGGCGTGCTCTACGGCCGCCGGCGTATCGGTGGCGCGATCATCTCCGCCGGCATCTACGCCGAAGACCAGATGTAGCTACGCGGCAGTAACCACGGCCCGCCTAGAGCGGGCTTTTTTTCGCCTGAAGGAAACCCATGACTGCGATGATCACTGGCCACAAGGGTGGCTCTAGCAATCCACGCACGCCCGTCGAGGCGCCGGATTCTGTCCAGTCGATCGCCCGTGCGAAGATCCTCCTCGCCTTGGGCGAAGGGGAGTTCGACGGCCTGGTGGGCGCCCGGGACATCTACCTGGATGGAACCCCGCTGCAGGCCGCCGATGGCACGGAGAACTTCCCGGGCGTGAAATGGGAATTCCGCCCTGGATCGGTCGACCAGACCTACATCCAGGGTATCCCCTCCATCGACAACGAGATCGCCGTGGGCGTTGTGCTCACCTCGGCAACTCCATGGGTGCGCGCTGTCTCGAATCTTCAGTTGTCGGCTGTTCGCGTTCGCCTGGGCTGGCCGGCGCTGCAGCAGCAGAAGGACAACGGCGACGTGGTCGGCTACACGATCGACTACGCCATCGACCTATCCACCAACGGCGGGGCCTACCAGCAGGTGCTGACAGCATCTCTGAACGCCAAGACCACCACCCTGTACGAGCGGAGCCACCGCATTGACCTGCCCGCGGCGACCAGCGGCTGGCAGATCCGCGTGCGCCGGTTGACCGCCAACCAGAACAACAACCGCATCGCTGACACTATGCAGGTCCAGGCGATCACTGAGGTGATCGACGCCAAGCTGCGCTATCCGAACACAGCGCTACTCTACGTTGAGTTCGACGCCTCGCAGTTCCAGAGCATTCCACAGGTCAGCGTCGACGCAAACGGTCGGCGGGTGCAGGTTCCGGCCAACTACGACCCGGCGACCAGGACCTACGTCGGCGCGTGGGACGGCAGCTTCAAGCAGGCGTTCACCACCAACCCCGCGTGGCACTTCTACGACATCGTGCTGAACAAGCGCTTCGGCCTCGGCCGGCGCATCGACGCCACGATGCTCAACAAGTGGTCGCTGTACCGGATTGCCCAGTATTGCGACGTCCTGGTGTCGGACGGGAAGGGCGGCCAGGAGCCCCGATTTACCTGCAACATGTACATCCAGAGCCGTGCCGATGCCTGGCAGGTGCTGAGCGACATGGCGGCCATCTTCCGCGGCATGACCTACTGGAGCGGCTCCGAGTTGGTGGTGGACGCCGACATGCCGGAGGACGATGCCTATCGCTTCTCGCCCTCCAACGTAATCGGTGGCCGGTTCAGCTACACCTCGAGCAGCCACCGAGATCGCCACACCCTGGCCCTGGTGAACTGGGACAACCCTGCGAACAACTACCAGTCGGAGACCCGGCCGGTACCCAACCTGCGCGCCCAGGCCCGCTACGGCATCGTGCCCCTGGAGATGACCGCAATCGGTTGTGTCTCGGCCAGCGAGGCTGATCGCCGCGGCCAATGGGCCCTTCTGACTGAGGAGCTGGAGAAGGATCAGGTTACGTTCCAGACCAGCATCGAGGCGCGCGGGCTGGGGCCGGGCAAGATCATCAGCGTGGCCGATCCCGTGCGCAGCGGCAAAGCCATTGGCGGCCGCATCATCGCTGTCTCCGCCAGGGTCGTGACTGTCGACCGTGACATCCAGGCCGTCCCCGGCGACCGGCTGCTGGTGAACCTGCCGAATGGAACCGCCGAAGCACGGACGATCCAGAGCGTGGCAGGCCGGCTGGTGACAGTGACGGCCAACTTCTCCCAGGCCCTACTGCCGCAGCTTCAATGGCAGCTCGAAAGCGACGGCCTGGCCGTGCAGCGGTTCCGCATCCTGAGCATCACTCGGCCGGCGCCGGGTATACACGAGATCACCGCGCTGCAGCACGTCGCCAGCAAGTTCGACGCGATCGACAACGGCACACGGATCGAGCTGCCGCCGATCACGGTAATTCCGCCTAGCGTGCAGGCGCCGCCGAGCAACATCCTGCTGACCAGCTCGGTATCGACTGCCCAGGGCCTGGCTGTCACCAAGATGACGATCAGTTGGGCTGCTGCTCCGAAGGCCGTTGGCTATGAGGTGCAGTGGCGGAAGGACTCAGGGAACTGGGTCAGCGTGCCCCGCACCGGCGGGCTCAGCGTCGACGTCGACGGCATCTACGCGGGCCGCTATCTGGCCCGCGTGCGCGCCCTGAGCGTCATGGACGTGGCTTCGGTGTGGGCGACTGGGGTTGATACTCAACTGAGCGGGAAGACTACTCCGCCGCCGGTGCTGGCGTTCCTGCGCACCACCTCTGGGCCCTGGAAGATCAAGCTCGACTGGGGATTCCCGGCGGGCGCCGAAGATACCGCCTTCACCGAACTGCAGCAGTCGACCACGCCTGGCGGCAGCGAGCAGACGGCAACCGCGCTCGGCCTGTTCGCTTACCCGACGGACACGCACACGGTCATGCCAATGCCTGCCGGTGCGCGCCTGGCCTTCCGTGGCCGCCTGATCGACCGAACAGGCAACGTGGGCGCTTGGTCCGCGTGGGTGGATGGGATCACCTCGTCGGACGCGTCCGAATACAACGAGTTGATCACCAAGGAGTACGTCGAGAGCGCGCTGGGGCAGGCGTTCTTCGATCAGATCGATCAGATTCAGGTCGATGTGGACCAGCTCATGGGGCAGTACTACGACCCCGGGAAGGCCTACGCGAAGGGCGACATCATCAGGCAAGGGGATCGTCTGTACCAGGCCACGAAGGCGGTGCCGGTGAACACCCCTCCGCCGAACGTCGCTTACTGGATCGATGTCGGCCAGGCGGTTGAAAGCGCGAACGGACTTGCCCTACAGGTGCAGCAGAACTCTGCCGACATCCAGAGCCTGGACGGCAAGGTCACAGCCAGCGCGAGCCAGATGAGCGCCCTGGTTGCTGCCTACCGTAACGATAACGGCGAGGGTGAGCTGCAGGATGCCCTGCGTGGCGCGTCTTCTGTGGCGCAGATCGTGCGCGAGAGCCAAGTGAGGGCGACCGACAGCCAGGCCATGGCCAAGTCTGTCGAGCAGGTCTCTGCGTCAACGGCGACGAACACGGGCACGATCCAGCAGGTATCCCGAGTGCTCACTGATGTGAACACCGGCGTGCAGGCCATGTGGAGCGTGAAGCTGAGTGTTTCCCAAAACGGCCAGAAATATGCGGCGGGGTTCCAGCTCGGCTTCGACGGTGGCACGACTCTGAGCACCATGGCCTTCCAGGCCGATCGGTTCCTGTTCTTCAACAGCTCCAGTGGCCAGACCGTCGCGCCAGTGTCGATCGTCGGCGGCCAGATGTTCATCAACAGCGCCATGATCCAGGACGCGAGCATCACCAACGCCAAGATCGGCGACGTCATCCAGTCGAACGCTCTGGGCAGCAATGGCCAGCCCCTGTGGCAACTGAACAAGGCCGGTTCCTTCCTGCTGAACAGCGCAGGCGGAGGCGGGCGGATGCAGCTGACGGCGGAAGCGTTGAAGGTGTTCGACGGCAATGGTGTGCGGCGCGTGCAACTCGGGAACCTTGACGCATGAGTTACGGGCTGCAGGTCTTCGATGGCGGCGGTGGGGTTATTTTCGATAGCAACTCGTTCACCTGCCGCATGGTGTATCGGATAGAGATTCCCTACTCCACAAATTCTCAGAGCTTCGTGATTCCAGGGTTCGATTCCGCCAAGGGTGTCGTCTGGATCGACACTGCGTGGGCAGGCTCTGGCTTGACCTTCGCGCCCCGCTATTCGGTGTCCGGGAATACGGTGACAGTGCTCGCCAATACCCCACCGGCACCGGGTGTCAATTACCTGAACGCGGTGATGTTCTCATGACCTACGGTGCGTTTTTCGTGGGCAACTCAGGGCAGGTGCAGATCGACGATAACTACCCCTGCTACATGGAAGTTGCTGCCGGCAGCTATAACGGCTCGAGCGGAACGGTGACTGTTACCTACCCTGCGGCGGTGAATAGTCCGAACCCTCCGGCGATCTATGTCCGCCCCGACGGCGCTCACATCCTTCGCAACATCCGACACCTAGGAAGCGTCGGAAACTGGACCGGTTGGACCGCGACCCTTTACAGCGATAGCGGTTTCACTGGAATTGTCGCGAGCGGGCAATACAAGGTGGCGGCGCTGTACCTGCCGCGCACCGGCGGTTACGGAATGCAGGTATTCGACGCGATCGGCCGCCTGCTGTTCGACAGCAACCGGCAGGTGATCCGCATCATCAGCGGTGCGCAGACCTGGTCGAAGGTTGGCTACAACGGCAGCTACCTGGGCAACTGGACAACGGACACGTGGGGCAACCCTTACGTGGCAGGCTCCTATGTCCTGGCCAGTCACTTCATGGCCGCCTCGTTTGAAGGGTCAACCTCTGCCGAAATGGGGGTGGGCTTCATCGATGGCGCATCCAAAGCTCAGATCAATGCATTCGCGCAGCGCGCCGGCCGAGGCCTGCCTGCGATCGCGTCACTTAACTGGCCGCTGGTCATGGTGAATTAAGGAGGGGATATGCCCTGGTATTCAACTGGCACCGTTTCGGTGGCCACTAACAGTCCGACGGTCACGGGCTCTGGCACAAATTTCTCGGCGAACGCGCGAGTAGGGGATGCCTTCCGCGGGCCTGATGGCTTCTGGTACGAGGTGACAAACGTGGCCAGTGCCACGGTGCTCTCGATCAAGCCCAACTACCAGTCGGGCCCCAATGGGGCGGGGGCCTATGCCATTGCTCCGATGCAGGGCTATGTCAAGGACTCTGCCGATGCGCTTCGGGCATTCGTCAACCAGTATGGAAGCCAACTGGCCAGCCTGGGGGCCTGGTCGACAGCTCCGACTGCCGCTGATGCGCGAAACGCGCTGGGCCTCGGTTCTGCAGCTACTGCGGCTGTAGGGACCGCGGCAGGAAACCTCTTGGCAGTGGGCAGTTTCGGGTTTGCTGCTCCGGCGGGGGCGGCTCCTGTTCTGACCGACCTGTTCAACATGAACGGCAGAACCCTCGAAATGGGGATGTACGCCCCGATCAATGGCTCTCGCACCCCCGGTGCGCAAACCGATTACGGCATCGCCCTTGGCTTGAAGGCCAGCACCAACGAATGGCGGCACATCCTTCAGTTTTCGGCGCAGGGCGATGTTTATGACTTGTCCATCACGAACCCCTCCACTGGCGGCGGGTGGAAGGTCGCGAAGTTCTACACCACCCTGAACACCACCATGGCATCGAATGGCGTGCTTTCTGCGGCATCACCCATTGTACGGATCGCCGATGTTGAGCTGAGCGAGCGGACGGACCTCAAGGAAGGCACATTCGAATCGGCTGGCCCGTGGGGCGTGGCGAACGGTGAGGCGCGCGGCATAGAGGTTTCCCGGCTCGACGTGGGCATCTACCAGATCACGGGGGCAAACGGCCTGGCCGCTGAGGGATGGCGGACGCTTGATCCGTGCTCGCCCGACGGAGGGCGCCCGCTCGGCATTACTGAAAGCGAAGTCCAAGGCGGCACCGTGACGATCAAGCTCTACAAGCAGCGGTGGATGCTCAATGAAGACGGCGAGATGGTCCTCGTGAAGGGAGCGCCGATGGATGTTCCGCTCAATAGCTGGATCGACGTGCGCCTGGACATGCCACCACCACCTGAACCCATCGTCGCTATCGAATAGCCCGCCATCTGGCGGGCTTTTTTATTCCAGGAGAAAACCATGGCCCAAGACCGTGATGTAGATGTGCTCGCGCGCACTCTGTGGGGTGAAGCGCGGGGTGAGGGGGCGGCCGGCATGGTCGCCGTCGGCTGGACGATCCGCAATCGCGCTGCGCGCCCTGGCTGGTGGGGACGGGATATCGTCAGCGTCTGCCAGGCGCAATGGCAGTTCAGTTGCTGGAACAAGAACGACCCGAACTACCCGTACCTGTCCGGCGCGAAGCAGATCCCGGCAGGCGAGTACCTGAAGGCCCGCGAGGCCGCGCTGGCGGTGATCAGCGGCGCCCAGCCGGACCCGACCGGCGGCGCCACCCACTACTACGCCACCACCATGGCTAAGCCGCCGGCCTGGGCGGCGCAGGCGAAGCGCACGGCCACCATTGGCCGGCACGTGTTCTTCCGCGACGTCCCGTAGGAGCGAACTATGCAGAACTTTCCATGGAAAGCGGCCAGCCTGGTGCTGGCCGCACTGCTGCTGGTGGCCGCTGGTGCTGGCCTTGGGGTATGGCTGGCCGTGGGGCACTACCGGCCCCAGCTTGACCAGGCGGGCCAGGACCTGGCCACCTGTCGCTCCGCCCGGGGCAACCTCGAGGCGCTCGTGGGGGACCAGAACACGGCCATCGCCGGCCTGGCCGATCAGGCCGAGCAGCGCCAGGCGAAGGCCGCCCAGGCCGTGGCCAATGCTCAGCAGCAGGCTGATCAGCACTATGCCGCGGCGCAGCGCCTGCAGCAGGAGCACGCCGATGGCGAGCCGGCCCAGGTGGCCTCCGACATCATCGACAAGGAGTTAGGTCTATGAGAGCGATCTGGTTGGGGATGGTGTTCGCGCTGGCAGGATGCGTGGCCAGGCAAGAAGCCGAGCCGCGAACGGTGCGCGTGGAGGTTCCGGTTGCTGTTCCCTGCCGGACTCCGGCGGTGCAGGAACCAGCTTGGGCCACGGCAATGCTGAAGAAGGGCGACACCTTGCAGGTGAAAGTGCGGGCGCTGCTGGCCGAGCGGCAGCAGCATCTGGGCTACGAGGCGCAGCTGGTCACGGCGGTGCAGGCGTGCCAGTAGCCTGCACCAGGGTTACTTACTGCTCGAAGGTATTGCAGCTTTCCCCCGTGGCAGAGAAGTACGTGTCATACATGTCTGCTGATACAAAGCCGCGCAAGAAGCTAAATGCAAGACGTCCGCCATCAAGCTGGGTTACGTAGATGTTTCTCGCGACGTGATAGTCCCTATTACCCACATCCTTACGGACGAGATACGTTACCTTTCCGTCCATCTGGCACTGAATGCCGAAGTCCTTAGCGTCAGAACCAGGGACCAACAGCTGCATCGGCGCCGCTGCTACGGAAAGAGCTGTGAAGGAGAGGACTGCGGTTGTCATCGCGAGCAAGGCTTTCATTGGTGGAGCGTTCCTTGGGTGATTGCGTTACGCCATATACTAAACCTTGACGCTGGCAATTTGACATACCAGCGGTTCGCCCTTCTTTCTCGTGTTCTGCCATAGCCTTACACTCTGGCGATTTGGAGTTGCCCATGGAGGGCTCGGGTGAAGAAGCTGTTTATTTGTCACGCTGGCGCGGGGCTCCCTGCCCATGAGCAGGATGACGTCGGCATTGTGGGCATGGCCTACGTTTGGGAGGGTGAGTGGTTCCGGACACCGGAGTCAGTCGAAGGGCGAGAGCGCAATCCAGTGATGAAGCTGCGGCCGTTGTGGGGAGCGGCGGTAGAGATCTGGGGTGATACAGGATGCTTCACAGAGGCGGAGAAGGTCCTGGATTTACTAGAAGAGTGATGCGTGCTGGATGAACGAAAACCCCCGCCGTTGGCGGGGGGTTGTCAGTTCACGTTCAGTCTGACGTGGGCGGTTCCTCGATCGTTTTCTACGACCTTCGCTACCCGTCCGTTATCCATTGCGTGGATATAGCAGTGGTGGACCGTCAAGATCAGGTCCTGCAGAGTGTCGTCATCTTCCATCTGAACGATCTTCAGCCCAATCTCTTTGCAGCGATTGATGTTGATGTGCCGAGAGTGGTGGCGGGTAGAGTCAAAGTCACTCAAAAACTCCACGATGGCCTTGGACTTCTCCTCGGCATCGCCATCACCGGCGAACATCACTGTTTTCAGGGAGCTCTCCACGAACTCTTTAGCCCACTTCACCGCTTGCTCACAGCTTACGACCAGTGTCGGATGGTACTTGCCGATGATCATCCGCCAGAGTTCAAGTTTAGCGGCGTCTTCTTTAATGTCGGCCGCAGCTTTATCGAGCTCCGCAAGGACCCCGATTGCTGGAACGTTCTGAATCTGTGGGTCTATGGGACCAAGACTGGATTGCTTGCCCATGATGATGGAGGCTGCAGAGCAGGCAATCATCGTTCCGGCTGACATCGCAAGCTGTGGAACGATAACGCGGATGTCCGACCCGAATAGCTGGTGAAGGTAGTCGACTAGCGACTCCGCTGCGGCGATATCGCCACCCGGCGTATGAAGGATGAGGTCCAGCCCCTTCTCGAACTCGCATCCATGAACGACGGTCATGAAGGCGTTCTTGTCGCCATCATTGACGTACAGCTGAGGATTGTTCGGATTGGATGCGAGCCAGCCGGAATAGTAGGCAATCGTATTCCGGCCGGTGTGAGCACTTAGCTGGGCTAGGTATTTGCGCCGAACCAGGTCCTGCGCCATGTCTCCGTGAGTCTGTGCTTCCGCTGCGATCTCAGTGAGAACGTCGTTCCAATTAGGCATTCCGTGCGCTTATGGTATTGGTGGTGACAGTGGTCTTCAAGGAGTAGTCCAGGCCGGTATAGATCTCGAAGCCCTGGCTAAGCTGCTGCTGGTGGTGCTGTTGCACCTGCCCCTGAGCACCTAAATGAGCTTGCCCAAGAATCTGCTGCAATAGCTCTGACCGCGAGACCGCCTTGTCTTGCGTGTTCTGTTGCATTTCCCCGTCTCCTCACTGTTACCTCGGCATGTCTTGTGCATGCGCGGGTGCGAAAAAAGCCCACGACTGAGGTCAGGTGGGCTTGTTTACTTAAAGTGAATTCTGATAAGTGAACACAAAACAGACAATAGCCGAGCGTCGAAATTTTGCACTTATTTTGGCACTGAAGCTGGATGTTTTTGGAAAAGTCAATAGCCGTCCTGCGGCTTCCTGTCGCAATGCTTGGCGATTCGGTGCGGCTCAATCGAAAGGATTGATAGGCCCAAGTCCAGGAGAGTGCCAGCACGATTGACGCTGTCATTAAGCTGGCATTACCCAGCCAAAACGGCCCATTCAGGCACAAAAAAGGCACTTCGCGTTAAGCGTAAGTGCCTGATTTGTAAAGGTTGTTTGGTGGGCCGGGGTAATCTGAAATGACTTCCTATCTATCTGAAAAATAAATAGAAAATTCTGTTAAAGAATCAGGTGGAATACCATTTGGAATACCGCTTGGCCGGATTTGAACTGGAGATATCGAGCGAGGCTTGGCTCAGGCTGGTCTTGCCCCGATCAAACCGGAGACCGGCATCCTGTTAAGTTGATGTCTCAACTCGGAAGGCGGCGCCACCGCTTCACCGGCACTGATCGTCGGCGGGCCGCCTTCCTAGTAGAGTTTGCACCAGTGGGATAGTTGGTTGGGATTGATGCCATAGCGCCGGGCCACCATCCAGATGCTTTGCTTGGGCTCCAGGCTCTCGCGCACCATGGCCAGTGTCTCCTGGGCGCCTTAGCGGCGCCGCCGCTCTTGGCCGAGTACTTGATGGTCTTTGCTGGCACTCATAAGCACAGTCGTTTGTCTATCCCTTATGGTAAGGGGGAAACGGTGCCCTGTGTTTCAAGGAGCTCGTTCACCATCAGGGCTAGTCCAACGTAGTGGAGCGTCTTACCACTCGGGGCGGCCCTGGACATGATTTTGCTGACTTTCTTGCAGGGAAGGTTCTTCATTAAAAAGTCCTTCTTGGCCTGCATATCGAATGACAAGTTTAGCCTGCTTAATTTTCTTCTCTACCAACTGTTTGATAGTTGCGATGTCAGGATTAGTGGGTAATTCATCTCCATATGCCGTCTCCCAAGCTGCGAGGCGCTGTAGGCTGATCTCAAGTTGCCTCATGGCCGCATCAATCTTCGATTGATGGGCTGCTGCATTGGATTCTCGAATTTCTCTCTCATTTCTTAATGCGTGCTTCAGGTCTTTAACTTGTTTGTGAAGATTTTCATTGATGATTTCCGTTTTGTCTAGGAGTGCTGTAATTATTTCTGTGTGTGTTTTTCCGTTCTCTTTGGCGAGATTTTGAAGTTTTCTGAATGTTGAGTTAGGTAGTGTGAAGGTCTTTGGGGTTTTCCCATTTTTTGGTGAGCGATACTTTCTTTGTCGCAAGGCGCTTTTTATTCCGCTGATAATTTCTCTGCCTTGGAGGCTGTTCTCTAATTCGCGGATGATATTTGTAATTGTTTTTAGATTGCTGCTGGATGATTTTAGTTTGACAGATTTTAAATTGGCTGGCTTTGGAAATAATTCAACCGCTAGCGGATTCTCAGTATAGAGAGAGATGATTTTCTTCACGTCATTCTTTGCTTTATCCCTGATGTATTGCATTGCCCATTCGCAGTTCTCATCGGTTAACCATTCAGATACGTCCTTTTTCTTTCCCATGCTCGATTCCTATTTGATATGTATTTTCAATTGATTTGCTTGATTAAATGACATAAATTTTCATTTACTATTGCCGTTATGCGTTACGTTATCAGTTTCATAACGCATAACGAGAATGCTTTTTTAGATCAATTTTTATACCCTATAAGAAACCGATTTTTATAGGGGGTAGAGTGGGCCTTCACATCTTTGAGCTGAGCAAGGAGTTGAGCGGCTGTAGTCCCGAGGCGAGGTTCCTGCTGGAGGCTATGGTGCTCCTGGAGCAGCGGACTAGCGCTGAGGCGGTAGCAATGAGTGCGAAGCTGCTCGCAAAGCAGCTGGGTCTCGCAGAGAAACTCATTAGAGATGCAATGGCGGAGCTCACGAGCGCTCGGCTGGTGGTCGTTGACGATGCGAGCTCGGTGCGAAGAGGAAGGCCTGCGATTCGGTATGAATTGGCCTCGACGGTCCTGAGCGCGTTACCAAAGAGAGATGGCGCGTATGGGGTACACGCTGACCTTCTTGTGCGTCTTTTCTCAGCAGCTGTCTCTATGGCTGCGCGCGGATCTGCCGAGCAGGTTGGAAAAGATCGACGGGTCACTAAGGAAGGGAGACTAGCTCCGCCAGGAGCGGCTAACTATTTAAGTGCCTGCAACCGGCTGCTGTTGGCGACTCTCCTGGCGCATGCCGATCCGCTCGGAATGGTGAAAAGTGTTAGTAGGGGCACGTTATGCCGGCTGACTGGACTTGATGAATTCAGCTTGACGCATCGGCTGGGGAGGCTGAAGAGCTTGGGGCTAATCCTTGCTAAGGTACCGGGTCTCTCTAGTAAGCTCTTTCCAGGGGCTAGAGTTAATAGCACGTACTTTCTTAATGTCACGCACCCGAGATTGGGTGGGGGGAATGGTGCGGTTTGGTGCAGGACCTTTGATCCGGAAATATCAAGCCCAACGCTCGATCAAGTTCTAAGGCCGGATCTCGATAGGAACTTTGGAGCGAAGGACCATCCGGTAAGATGCTTTCTGAAGGGAGGGGCGGCTTTTGGCGTTCTACGGCCAATGATCCTTCGATATGCCTCGTACTTGTTGTCCCATCACCGTGAAAAGTTAGGTTATGAATCTTCTTTCGACTGTCAATCGTTACGCGAAAAAATTGCCGCTGATTTTCAGCGGCCTGCAGGGTGGAAAGTAGGGGACGTGTCTTTTGATCGCGACTGGGCGCAAGTTGTTGATCATTTTTACCAGTTAGCTTTCCGGGTTGCCCGGGACTTCAGGCGCGTGGTTGATATCGACTACAGGTTTGATGAGGTGTGCCTTGTGCCCTTGGATGGGGGCTTCCAGTACGTTCTCTGGTTGAACGTGGTTGATGAGAGTCACGAGGGCGCTCCCTGTGCTGGGAGTTAAGTGCTGCCCGGTCATTTTTTACCACTCGCACCAATCCTCTGAACGAACGCTGAGGAGCCCTGTTCATGAGGATTATTCGTCTGAAGGAAGTCATCGATTCGACCGGTCTGGCTCGGTCGACCATCTACAAATACATCGGGGAGGGGACCTTCCCAAAACCCGTATCACTAGGCGACCGCAGTGTCGGCTGGGTCGATACCGAGGTGCACGACTGGATCCTGGCTAGGGTAGAGGAACGTGACCTTGCAGAGGGTACAGCGGTGCGCTCCACCGGCCACCTGAGTGTGGCCAGCTAGAACTGACCATCTGCACCATGACCGGCTCAGGCTGGTCATGGCGTTTATGCCGCTTGGGAAGGTCCTGTGTTCTCAGCTAACTCTCCCAGGATGCTATTCGGCAAATCTCTCGGCAGGCAGGCAATGTTGCTCCACATATGTCCTGCCCTGCTGGGATGGCTCGCTGGGAGTTGAGGGGGATCTAGTTATATAGCTCTAGACTATCAATCTCTAGCCATTCAATAGCCTGGTCGCTGATATCTACACGACCCCTACAACCCAGCCTATGGGTTAGGCCGTCGGTTAAAAAGTACACAACACGTACCTGGTGTGCGAAACCACCAACCAGGTACACAACCATGACCGAACGAAACGCCAACACCCTTCAATCCCAGTCCGATACCGCTATCCGGATTGAGCGCCTCGTCAACGCCATCCAGCGTACAGATAGCCCAGCCTTCCAAATCACATACTCGAAGCATGGAGACGAACGGGTCAGTGAAACCCGGCTGTCAAAATACTTCGATGGGATCATGCAGATGGTCGCGCTGTTCGAGGGTGATGTGGAGTATCAGCACAGCTGGCACTTGAGCCTTTTCCAGGAAACCTGTCAGGCCATTGGGGTTGAGCTCAGCCCCATTGGCATTACCTGCTTGAACAAGGGTGAAACGCGCTATCTGAGCACCAGCGAAACGCTGAACGAGCTGACCAGGAACATCCGAGCTCGCCTCACCCAAAAGCGATATACGCGCCGGGAGCATGACCAGCGCTACCAGGCGATGCAGCAAGAGATCGAGGTTTGCCGCTACGTGGATGCCGTGCTGGATCGCTACGCCCGTACCTGCGTGGTCAGGGTTGATCTGTATTACCGCACGGAGGTCCAAGCGAGACTACGTGTGGAGCACGTATTCGACGACCTGAATCGATTGATCGCTCAGCGTGAGCGTAACCTGATTTTCGACCATGAAACTGGCTACATCTGCAGCGTTGAGCAAGGCGAGGATCGGGGCTATCACATCCATGCTGCGTTCTTCTTCAACGGCGCTCAAGTGAGTGCCGATATCTACAGGGGGCAGCGGATCGGTAAGCTATGGGAGCGCATTACCCGTGGTCAGGGCTGCTACAACAACTGCAACATCGACAAAGATAAATACCACGACAGGCTGGGGCTCGGCCTGATCCACCGCCGGGACTTAAGTGCGCGGGGTGACGTGCATTACACCATGCGTTACCTGGTTAAGAATGATCAGCATCTGCGGCTCAAGCCCGTAGGGGCTCGTTGCTTGCGTAAGGGGCAGGCAAGGAAGGATTCCGGGACGACTAATCGGTCCATTCCCAGGCAAGCGTAATTCATCACGTAGGTAGGGCTGGTAGCTCAGGCTCGCGCTGGTGATCCGATGGGTTGCCAGCGTGCCGGGTGCTAGCACGGTGCTTGTGGAGTCCTGGCCGGTCGATGGTTTAGGCTCTGGCCAGAAATCTAAGACTGGCGTGAGTGCAGTGGGATGACACAGAAGGGGGAGCGATGCCGGCAGCATTACCAGTCGGTTTATGAAAGGAATCAGCCTGAACTCAGCAAGGGTCGTGCTCTTGATGAAAGCCTGCATCATTTCCTGGATCAACGGCCTGCAGGTAAAAGCCTCTCTGCATTTGACCGCGCGGCAGGCTTGGCTTTAGCACCGTTTTGGCGTGATGGGGATGCAGTCGCCCAATCCGAGCTGGCAAGCCTTGCCCTCAGTAGGGTGCTGCACTTCGATAATGCAGTCAGTGTCGACCTACTGCTGCACCTCGCCAGCCATACCCCAGATACCTTCAGATGGGCGATCCGCTACTCGAAGCTGTTTGAGCGTACTGATTCGCCGCTATGGCTTGCGCTTCGGGCGGCGCTCGCAGGGGAAGAGTGGCAGGTATTCTTCGGTGTCTGTGCCCGATTGCTTGATCAGCTCAAGCCCTTTGATGAGTTGATTGCCAACGCTGAAAAACACCTTGAGCGCTTATCCCTGCTGGAGCTGTTTTCCTACCTCAGCGTGCTGGCTTATCAGGCATTTGCCGAAGACGCCCCCGATGATCGCTCCGGCCAGCAGTGGCAGGTCTACAACCGCATCATCTTGAGGAAGCTCCTGGCTTGCCCTGAAGAGGATTTTCGTCTGAACGAGGTACGGCTCGGGGAGTCGCTGAAACGTCATCTGTCCCCGATTATTTTCCCCGGTTCCTCCACAGCTGATGCTGATGCCGCTAGATGTCGTGAAAACCTCGAATGGCTAGCCGTTCTGATTGCCGCCACCCAAGAGCGGATCGACTACGAGGGTTCGATTGACTGGTTCTGCTTCAACCCTGAATGCCGTTACCAGCTAAAACCGGGCGAGTCGGTTATCTATAACCAGTCGGAGGCGGGAACTGAGCGGTGGCAGCGAACCGGGCGTAAGAGCGACCTGCTTTGGCACTACTGGATGAACCGTGCCGTGCAGGCATTCGTTGACTCCGGCATGGCTGAGCAACTAATCGGCTCGCCTGAGAACCATGAGCTGAATCAGTTGGCCTATATCAAGGCAATGCGCAGCGAGCTGCAATTGCAGCAGATTTACGGCCTGGGTGATCGACTCGCTCTCAGTGATGGTACTCAGGTTCAGCTTCACCACGTCTTGCTGGCGAGCGAGCTGACCTCGGTTTTCTTTCAGAGCCAGTTCATCCGGCCATTCCAGGACTACCTTCGTGAGTCGGGCGTGCTTGCCCATGCTCTTGGCCAGTTGGCCATGGGTGGCGTGCAGTCAGGGAAAAACAGGTTCCCCATGACCTGGTCCGAAGAGGAAGAAAAAATCCGCAGGATCAAAGGCTGGACGGTCAGCGAGGAGCATCCGCAAGGCAGCGCCGATTCAGCCAAGGCAATTCTCAAGTTCTGGACCAGTGACCTCAAGGCGCTATCTCAGCAACTGAAGCAGCAGCCGGGGATGCCTGCACCGCGCCTGTACGAGCAGCCCTTCTACAAAATTGGCCGCTACAGATTTCAGTTCCCCTGGGTCGGCGCCCAGCAGAACAACCTGACGGCAGCCATTAATAACCTGCGGCGCATTAATGCCCGCAGGGCCGATGTGCAGGCAGAAACCCAGCGTGTCGAGCTGACGCTGGCCGATAGCCTTCGGCAACGGGGCTTTGCTGTTGAGGTGGGGTATCGGCCGCCTATGACAGAAGAGGACGATGCCGGTGAGGTGGATTTGATCTGTCATCTAGATGGTGTGCTGCTGGTTATGGAGGTCAAGTCGGGGTATATCCGCTCGACCTCTCATGAGGTCTGGCTGCATCGCACCAACACCTTGCGTAAGGCTGCCTGGCAGCTACGGCGCAAGCGGATTGCGGTGGCAAGGGCGTTGGGGGCTGATCAGGATCTGTGCTTCAGGTTGGGCTACCACGGCCAGCATCCTGAGGCGGACCTGCGGGCCTGGATCGTCGATACCTCCATTGAGCTCGATGGACAGTTAGTCGATGGGTTCAGGGTGGTATCCCGTGAGGCACTGGAGGTCATTCTGCGTGACGAGAAGGAGCTCCTCCGGCCAATGGGGCAGCTTGACGAGGAGGGTCGGGATTCGTTGTTTCCCGACGGGTTTACTGCTGGCCGATTTATCGCTGTTGTCGAGTCCGGTGAGCTGTGGCGAGGCATCTGCTAGCACTCGGACAGTAATGGCCTTGGGTCAGTCTGCTACGCGGTGCATTCAGCTCCAGCAGTTCATCCAGACGACAGCTAGTGCACTAGGGGCTCCAGCTCTGGCCTGGGGAGGTCGGTGGGAGTCTGGCTGGGTATCGGCAGCTTGAAATGGCGGGTTTGGCAATGCGGTCCCATCGCTTCTGGAGTGCGGATGCAAAAACTCGCCTGGTAGGTACTGACCTGATAATTTGCCGGGTTTGCAGCTAGCTGCCGGGTCTCGCGCGAATCTCGGAATGTCGGGCGCGCTTTACTTTGCCAGCCGACTGGGCAGGCGCCTCGATCAAGTGGTAGCCGCAGATGCAGGCTGGATAGAAAGTACAACTCAGCGATGACCTGTAGTCATCTCGCGTGGATTGAAGGAAGGGCGTAATGCCAACATTGAATTGGATCGGCAAGGAAGCTGTGGTCAAACACCACAAGGATGTACCTTTCCGACTGCTGGAGCCGGTGACGGAGCTCTCCTGTGGCGACAATCATGGCAAGGAGAGCGGTAACCTCATTGTGCAGGGCGACAACCTGCACGCCCTCAAGGCCCTGCTTCCTCGATATGCCGGAAAGGTGAAGTGCATCTACATTGATCCGCCTTACAACACCGGCAATGAGGGCTGGGTGTACAACGACAACGTCAACAGCCCGGAGATTCGCCGCTGGCTGGGTGAGGTGGTTGGTAAGGAAGGCGAAACGCTGGACCGGCACGACCGCTGGCTGTCGATGATGTACCCGCGGCTGGTGCTGCTGAAGCAGTTTCTACGGGACGACGGTGCGATCTTTGTGTCCATTGATGACAACGAAGTCGGGAACCTGCAAGCGCTGATGCGCGAGGTCTTCGGGGCCGCGAATGAGGTTGCCACCATTGTCTGGGAAAAGGGCAAGAAGGGCGACTCGAAGCTTGTATCCGTCACGCACGAGTACATCGTCGCCTTTGCTCGCAACAAGGCGCTGCTGAAGGAGCGAAAGGTTCGCTGGCGGCGTAAGAAACCTGGCGTCGACGCAGTGCTGGAGCACTACGAGAGCTTGCGCAAGAAGCACGGAGATGAGCACGCCGCGATCCGCAAGGAAATGATGGCTTGGTATCGCGCGCTGCCTAAAGGGGATCCGCGTAAGGCGCACAAGCATTACAACTGGTCTGACAAGCGCGGGCTTTACTTCGCGGCAGACTTTGCGGGCCCTGATGATGGTCGCGAGAACCGTCCGCGCTATCCGATCCTGCACCCCATCACTCAGCAGCCTTGCGCTATTCCGTCGACCGGCTGGCGATGGGAAGAGGACACCACGAAGGCGGCGCTGGCCGAAGATCCACCTCGAATTCACTTCGGCACGAACCACACGACGATTCCTAATCGCAAGAGCTACCTGTTTGAGGTCGACGAAGAGCCGATGATGAGCGTGTTCTACAAGGACGGGCGGGCCGCTACCTTGGAGGTTGAGGCAATACTCGGCGCAGGTGCATTTCCGTTTCCGAAGGACTCCGAGGTCATTGCGGACCTGGTGGGGATGGTAGTCGAGCCCGGTGATCTCGTGCTCGATAGCTTCGGCGGTTCTGGTACTACGGCGCATGCCGTGCTCAGGTTGAATCAGCACTTGAAGGAGCCTGTGCGGTTCCTCCTTGTCGAGCTCAACGATGACGTTGCGCGGAACAAGACACGCGAGAGGGTTCGGAAAGCAATCGACGGATACACACCGCTCGCCGGCAAGAAGCGTGTCCCTGTTGACGGCCTCGGCGGAGGCTTCCAGTTCTGTCGTCTGTCCGCAGAACCACTATTCGATGCCGATGGCCAAATTCGCAGCGATGTGAAATTCGCACAACTGGCCGAATTTGTCTGGTTTGCCGAAACCGGCACCGGATTCACCGGCACAGCTGACTCTCCCCTGCTGGGCATCCACGAAGGCCGCGCCATCTACCTGCTCTACAACGGCATCCTCAAGGACAAATCTGTGAGTGGGGGCAACGTGCTCACCGGTCCGGTGTTCGATGTGCTGCCGAAGTTCGGTGGGCCGAAGGTGATCTACGCTGCTGCCAACCGCATCGGTGCCCGCGCCGCACGCGAGGGCATCACCTTCAAGCAAACCCCTTACGCGCTGGAGGTGTAAACCATGTCCGGATTCGCACCGAAAGTCTATCAACAGCAAGTGCTCGACAGCGTGGAAGCCTATTTCAAGGCTTGCCATGAACTGCCGTCGCCTTCGATTGCTTTCACTGCCACCACCGAACGCTTGTGGGGACGCGGCAACCCGTACAACCCGTTATCGGGCTTTCCGGCCGACATGCCGTACTTCTGCCTGCGCGTGCCCACCGGCGGCGGCAAGACCTGGCTGGCGGCGAAAAGCATCCAGCTCGTCAACACCCACCTGCTGCGCTGCGAGCACAGCGTGATCCTGTGGCTGGTACCCAGCAAACCGATTCGTGAGCAGACGATCAAGGCGCTGAAGGATCGCAGCCATCCGTATCACGCCGCATTGCAGGAGGCTGGCCTGATCACGGTGCTCGATCTTGAAGAAGCCAAGAGCGTCACCCGCGCCACACTGGACACCTCAACCACCGTCATCGTCGCCACGCGGCAGGCATTTCAAGTTGAAGAGGAGGAATGCCGCAAGGTGTACCAGTCCAGCGGCGCGCTGATGCACCACTTCGACAATCTCTCACCCAGCCAGCGGGATGAGTTGCTGACCGATGGTGAGGGCAGCGAGCGCACCACGCCGTATTCGCTGGCCAACGTGCTGCGCCTGCGCCGCCCGTTCGTCGTTGTCGATGAGGCGCACAACAGCCGCACCGAACTGGCCTTCGACATGCTGGCGCGCTTCCGCCCCAGCGGGGTGATGGAGCTGACCGCCACGCCCGACTTGGAGCGCACGCCGACCAACGTGCTGCACAGCGTGTCCGCCGCCGAGTTGAAGGCGGAAGAAATGATCAAGCTGCCGGTGGTTCTGGAAACCGAACCTAACTGGCAGCAGTGTCTGGCCGATGCCATTGGTCGACGCGATGCCCTGCACAAGTTGGCCGATGAAGATCGCCGTGTAGGTGCGGCCTATCTACGCCCGCTGGTGTTGATCCAGTCCGAACCACGCCGGGCCGGCATCGAGACGCTAGATTTCGAGAAGGTGAAGAGCGAGCTGATCACCAACCACGGCATCCCCGCCAGGGAAATCGTAGTGGCCACGGGAGAGGAAAAGGGGCTGGAGCAGATCGATTCCGATTACAAACTGGGCATTGCCGACCCTGCCTGCCCGGTGAAATTCGTCATCACCCAGAAGGCACTGGCCGAAGGCTGGGACTGCCCGTTTGCCTACATTTTGGTGAGCATGGCTTCGCTGTCATCGGCTACGGCAGTGGAGCAGTTGCTCGGGCGCGTGTTAAGGCAGCCCGGCGCCAGCCATCGCAGTGCCAAGGCATTGAACCAGTCCTATGCATTTGTGGTGTCACGCAACTTTGCCGAGACGGCAGGTGCACTGCGGGACCGTCTGGTGGCCGGAGCCGGTTTCGAGCGGCGTGAAGTCACGGAATTCGTTACCGCCGCCCTGCCTGACCAGGCACGGCTGGACCTGGATGGACACGCCGGGCGCGTGGTCGTTCGGCCCGTGGCGATTACTTTGTCCGAAAAGCCCGACTTGAAGAGCGTGCCGAAGCCGGTGCGTGACAAGGTCAGCTGGGACAGCAAGCTCAATACGCTGACCATTAGCACGCCGCTCACGGAAGATGAAGCCGAAGTGCTCAAGGCCTCGGTCACTACGGAAGCTGCGGCAGCGGCGATTGTGGAAGCAGCCGAAGTCAGCCGCACCACGGCCATTGAATTCTTCCAGACGCCCGCTGAATTAGGCGAGCGCTTCCGCGTGCCGCAGTTGGCCTTGCGCGTGCAGGGCGAGCTGGCGCTGTTTGATGACCCGGAGGTGTTGGAGTATCCGTGGGACCTCTCGCCCTACGATGCTGCACCGACGGTCGATGACCTGACGGAATTAGGCGCTGCGTTGAAAGTATCGGAAGGCGGCGAGATCGACATCGACGATGGCGGCCAAGTTGTGTCGCGCTTCCTGCCCGAGCTGCAACGCGATCTGGGCCTTGTCTATCAACCCGAAAACTGGGATGAAGTTCGCATCGCCACCTGGTTGTGCCGCAACCTACCCGAGCCATCGCTGACTCACGCCAGCAAGCAGGTATTTGTTGCAGCGTGGCTCACCGATCTGCTGCGCCGGGAAGGTTTCACGCTGGCACGAGCCAACCTGCAGAAGTTTCTGATCCGCAATCTGATCGAGGCGCGTATTCGTGAACTACGTAAGCAGGCGGTCGGCAAGGCGTTCCAGCAGGCGCTATTTGGTGAGGATGCGGCCACACGGGTGGCGGTGACCGATCAATACACGTTCGAGTTTCACCCCCAGGCCTATGCACCGAGCCGTGATTACGACGGGCGCTTCGGGCACTTCGATTTCCGTAAGCACTTCTATGGGCGCATAGGCGACTTTGACAGCAAGGAAGAGTTTGAATGTGCTTGTCAGTTGGATATGTGGGCGCAGCAGGGCCGCATCCGGTTCTGGGTGCGCAATCTGGTTCGGCGCGAAGGCAGTTCATTCTTCTTGCAGAAGGCCGATGGTCGATTCTACCCAGACTTCCTCTGCCAACTGCCCTGTTCGGCAGAAAAGCCTGGGCCGATTCTCGCTGTTGAGTACAAGGGCGCAGATCGCTGGAATGGGGCTGAGGATGACCGTCTGATCGGTGGCCTGTGGGCCAACCTGTCGGAAGGTTGTTGCCGGTTCGTTATGGTGAAGGACAAACGGTGGGATTTGGTTGAGGGGTTTTTAAAGTGAGTACAGGGAAGAAGGGCCAGATCGACAGCGCCAAGATCGTGATCGGCGAGGTATTCTCTCGCCTCTGGTTTCGCATTCCGGACTACCAGCGGGCCTACGTCTGGGGCAAGGATGAGATTTCCGAGCTAATTGACGATGTGAACTACGCCAGCGAACACAACCCGGACGGCCAGTATTTCTTGGGTTCGATGGTGCTGCGCAAGGCGACACGTACCACCGATGGGGTGAGCTTTGAGGAATACGAACTACTGGATGGTCAGCAACGCTTAACCACCCTGATGTTGATGTTGGCGTGTATCCGTGACCGGGTCACGGACGATCAGCTCAAAGACGCCTGTCGCGGGATGTTGTTCCAGGAGGAGAACAAGTGGCAGAGGGTTCCGGGGCGAAATCGCATCGTTTATGACATCCGCGACAACGTGGGTAGCTTCATCGAGCGTTATATCAAGGCCGACAACGGTTCGCGCAGCACGGACTTGCCAGGCATTGCTGCCAGCAAGAATTTGTCTTTGGCCAATATGGCTGCGGGCATGAAGACCATTCATGCCAGCTTTGATGACAGCAGCCGCTTCCCCACGGAAGGTGACTTCGCCCGATTCGTTGGCTATCTGTTGAACAACGCACTGTTCATCTATGTGGCCACCGAAGACCTGGACGATGCCTTCCGACTGTTCACCATCCTCAACGACCGGGGCATTCCGCTGTCCAACAGCGACATTCTCAAGGCCAAAAACCTTGGTGCTGTCACCAAGGAAAGCGAGCGCAGCAAGTGGGCCGAATACTGGGAAGAAGTCGAAGGAGAGATGGGCCGCGACGAGTTCGACCGCTTCCTCTCGCTGGTGCGCACCATCTATGTGAAGGACAAGGCACGGGAAGGCCTTCTTAAGGAGTTTGACGAACGCGTCTACGGCGCCAAGCCGCCGCTGCTGGCGCTGGGCAGCGAGAGCTTCGAGGCCGTGAAGGCCTACAAGGATGCCTTCGATGAGGCGATTCAGCTCGATGGCCTGCCAGCCAGTCTGGGTAATTCCTATCGGAACCGCATCAATGTGATGCGTCGAGGCTTGCCAGCCACTGACTGGATCCCGCCAGTGCTGGCCTGGTATCGCAAGTTCAAGGCAGAGAAGTTACTCGATTTGATCGAGCGCATCGACAACAAGTTCTCTGCCGACTGGATCGTGCAGCTCACACCCACCCAGCGCATCAGCAACATGAATGAAGTCCTCAAGGTGATTGAGGCGGCCAAGATCCCGGCTGAAGTGCTCGCCAGCAAAGCCTTCGATTTCGACCGCAAACAGTTGCAGGACCTACTGGACGGCGCCATCTACGGTCGGCGCTTCGCTCGATATATTCTGCTGCGCCTCGAGTACCTGCTGGCCAGCCATGCTGCGCCGTTGAACCTGCCGGATGATATTAGTGTGGAGCATATCCTGCCGCAGAATCCGGACGGTGCGAGCCAGTGGGTCAAGGACTTCAATGAGGAACAGCGCGATACATGGCTGCATCGACTGGGCAACTTGATGCTGCTCTCGCGGCGCAAGAACACCTCCTTGGGCAATCTGGATTTCGCGAGCAAACGGGTTCGCTATTTCGAGGATCGGGTGGAAAGTCTGCCAAACTCGCAGCGCTTGTTGGCGATGGGGAGCTTTACTCTGACTGACCTGGAGGCACGTCACAATGACCTGTTGCAGCGTCTGAAAGACTCTTACGAGCCGGGTGCCTGACTCAGCGCTCAGTAAAGCCACAGGAGCAGAGAAAATGGGGGTCACAGCGTGAGCAGCTATAGGCTGCTCATGCTGGCTTATTTCGACGTGCTGGAGTGAGTGCCAGGCGCTCTGGATCAGCGCTGCGAAGTGATGCGAAGCCTGGCCCAGTTGAACAGCCAGTTGCTGCTTCACCAACTGGTAATGCACCTAGATTGCCCAACGAGATCTCACAAGCTCGTCTATACGAGGCTAATGTTGGCTCTGCAGCACCCGGCAAACCTCGAGATTTGCGTCAACAAACTCCGCCCAACTGTATAGCGCTGCATAGTGCATCCGGTACTGCCGATCCACCTGGCAGATATCTGGTCGGGTCTGATAAATCAGACAGAGCCGTTCAGCATCACTGTAGTATCGACATGTGCCGTCTCCCCGATCCAGATAGCGAGTTTGCTCAGCCATATGTACATTGCGGCAGCACAGCCCGCATTGCGTACAGGGAAACGCTGGTAACGTCATACTAGCGAGGTCAGCCAGTTACGGGTACTAGCTGCATTCCCTATCTCGAACGGCAGTTCGATACCGCGGGCCTGCACTTCTTGCTGCAACACCACACTGCGCTGCAGTTCATCGTTGCAACTTTGTAGTTCGAGGCTGAAGGCTTGCAGTTCGTCCACGTCTAGGTTGAATTCCAGTCGGCTCAGTTCGGCCAGGTATCGATCCAATTCGGCATTGATCGCCTGAAACTGTTTGATTGTGCCTGCGTGCGGGGGCAGTGATTCGATAAATGCCCACAGCTTGAGCGCCACGCCGCTGTGCAGCAAAAAGTAGTTGAGCCCAAGGGTGATCACACCGGTGACCAAGGCGCTGGCGAAGGCGGCTAGCTCGGCGCCGAACGGGAAGCTGCACACCGGCAGAAGTTGGGCGTAGGCCATGGAGCCGACGACGGTAGCGGCACCTACGGACAACAGCGAAGTGACTGCTTGGCACAATTCAACGAAGCTGAGTTGGTCGGGGTTGAAGATCATCAGTTTGATGGCCTTGACCAGTTGGCCCCAGACTTCGCGAATGATCTTGATCGCCATCACCTGCGTGGTGGCGAGGATGTTGAACACTGTCGTGGTGAGGCTGCCGAGGATGCCTGCGAATAGGCCGTCTTTGAAAGCCACCAAGAAGTCACTGAAGCGTCTTTGCACTCGCTCCCAGATACCTTTGAGTGAGGCGGTGATGCTGTCTACGAATGCTTCGAAGCTGAACTGATGCTTGAGCTTGTCCAGCAGGGCGGGCAGTTGCTCGCGTAGTTCGAACCACACTTCAGCCATGACCATGCCGAGCATCTGCCGAGTGCCCATAGCCAGTCCGGCGGCGCCGGCAGCGCTAGCGGTTTGATGGAAAAACTTGCTGCTGGTGTAGTAGGTGTGGTTGATCTGCTGCTCGTATGGTGCCCGCGCTTCAGCATCGCGTTTGCGCATGGCGTCGGGATCTACCGCTTTGAGTTCGGTGATTTTGTTTTCGGTTTTACGGATCTTGTCTTCCAGTTCGCGGGCCATGTGTTGCTGCTGCGGTGTTTCACGCGGCAGAGCCGCCAGGCGAGCACGGTCTTTGGCTAGTGTTACTTCGTTGTCAGAAATCAGGCCAGGCAGCCTTTGCAGGTACTCGTTGATGGGCGCCTGCTTTTTCGATTTGTTTACGGTTTCGTGGGTGGATTGCAGATTGCTGCTCTGATTGGCCAGTTCTACGCCGCTGAGCCCCGCTAGTACCCGACCGGCATCGTCATGAATTTCCTTGGCGCTGATCACATGGTCGAGGTTGCGCTGTTCGTGTGCGCCCATCACGGCATTGCGATAGGGGTCGCGCAGGACGCCAGCGGCGTGCAGGGTTTTATCCTGCTGGCCGGTGGCGATGTAATTGTCGTGCTGATGGTAGGGGGTACTGTCGTATTCGCCGCGTTGCTCATAATGCTGCTGTTCGGCGGCGGTGGCCCACACGCCGTTGCGCACATTGTGAACTGTGTCTACGTTGCCTCCTTTCTGGTCTTTGAACAGCAGAAAGTCCAGTCCGAAACTGGTTACAAGGCTGTTAACGACAGTTTTCTCGAGCTCTTCAGCCCAGGGGAAGTCTTGCGCTGCGGCGTGCATAGTGGCGTCCGTGACAAGTGAGTAAGGTGCAGGGCGGAGGCGGGGCCGTTTGGCCCCGTACCCGGGTCAAGCCGGCTCTATGCGAGCTGCGCTGGCCTTGGTATCACCAAGTTGCTTATCCAACTGATCCGCGTTGAGGATCATCGATCCGTCTTCGTCCGTGTCCATCACCGGTACGCCATTTTCGTCTTTGATGACTTCGCCGTTGGCGCTCTTGACCTTGAACAGCGGCGTGGTGATCAGGTCGACGAGGATGGTTGCCAGTGCGAAGCCGTTGTTGATCAGGCGCAGAATGGAGTCGCCCAGCTTGGCCAGTTCTCTCTGCGGGTCGAGTTGGCGAGACCTGATGTCTTCGATGTGGCGGGCGATGAACTTGAGATGTTCGAAGTATTGATCGAATTGCGCGTAAACCGACTTCAGCACGTCGCTGATGTCGAACACGTAATCTTCCGTCTTGCTGAGTTGTTGCTGGGCTTTTTCCAGCTTCGCTACGGCGTTATCGACTTCACGGTCGGCCTTGCGCGCGTTCTTCAACGCCTCTTCGCCATGGCTGTCGTATGCCCAACCCGCGATGGCCAGCACCGGTCCGGCCACGGCTGCGCCGAGAATCGCGGTGCCGCCGGCCATGCCCAAGCCGCCGGTGGCCAGCGAGCCGCCTCCAATAGCCGCCAGCGTAGCGTTGGTCGCAGCAACGCCAGCTAACGAGGAGATGGCTGTGCCAGTAGAGGCTGCACCCAATGCCATCACGCCGCCATATACGGCAAATCCAGCCGCAGCGCCGGCTACACCCGCTCCAGCGGCAGCGCCCAGCACTCCGATGGCGGTGTAGCTGTAGTTCTCGACACGCTGCAGTTTGTGCTTGGGAATATTGATTTCCAGCTTGTCTTGGCGGCCGTTGTTGAGTTTTTGCAGCAAGTCTTCGGCGAGAGTTTTGAACTCGTTGAACTGCTGGCCGATGTTTAGTTCTTCCTGGCCCAGCGATTCGAGGGCGTCAGTGGTGGCCTTTTCCTGTACGTCGAACGCTTCCTTCTTCCCGGCGTAACGCTTTTTTGCGGCGTTGACGATGTCGTCGGCTTCGGAATGCTTCTGGTAACCGTCGTAGCCTTTCTTGGCACCGTAGGCTGCACTGGCCAGCGCCGCGGCGCCGAGAATGAGAGGAAGTGGCATGACAATATCCTTTTGAAGTATTGGGATGTTCAGGCAGGTTGCTGGATTGCGCCGGTTTCTCGATAGAGCGCTTGCATCGAGTTCAATCGCTCGCGAATCTCCTCCACCCACACCGCGGGTGCATGCAGGCGAATGTTTTCGTTCAGGGCAAAGATCCACCAGAGCGTTTCGCGGTCCAATGGCACTGTTGCGTGAAGGCGGTGCCAGCCATGACTGGCGGTATCGCTCAAGGTTTGCCGATGGCTCAATGGTGTTTCACTGAGCAAGGCCGCGATCTGTGGGCGGACATCGGCAACTAGCTCCACTTGTGCCTCTGCTTCCCGCTGGCTGAATACGCCGCTGGCGATGTAAGCATCGACATCGAAGCTCTCATGTTCTTGAGCGGCCTGCTCGAGTACGGTCACTTCGGTAATCCGGTGCAAGGCGAACTGACGCAGATCGCTGAAACCGTCAACAGAGGCAAGCAGGTAGCTCACGGCGTGGCGTGAGACCAGGCCGGCCGGGTGTAGACGAAAGTGCTTGAGTTCGCCTTTGCTGCGACTCAGATAAGCCACCTCGAGTTGCTTGCGCTCGAGCAGGCCCGCGGATACTTGCGCCCAGGTGTGTGCTCTGACCTGCGCTGGTAGCAGAGTTTTCCCATAGGGCAGTGTACGAACGCGTTTTGCCCAATCGGCTAGGCCGTTACCGCCCAAGCCGCTGAGGTAGTTGCGGGCTCGGCGAAACTGAGGGGCCAATTGATCCAGAACGCTCTGCGGTAGAATTGGGCTGAGGTGGCTTTCAGATAAGAAAAGCGCCAGGGCGGTCGGCGCGTCCATGTCCTCAAGCTTGAGCGGTGCCTCGCGCGTGAAGCTCCAGCGGAATGGCATTTCGCTGTCGTCGCACTGCAAGGAGAAGGGAACCGACAATCGATTCAGGTCGCGCTGAATCGAGCGCAAGGTCACCGAAAAGCCTCTATCGCGAAGCTTTTCGAGAAGGGTTGGCGTTGCGATACGCTGAGGTTCGGTGGGAATCAGGCGGAGTAATGCAAATAGCCTAAGCAGCGTATCCTTCGCTTGGGACATGATGACTACCTTGTTCTGTGTCACGACTGATCGCCAGTTACCTGACGCCAAGTTGATGTCGATCCTACTGGGTTTGATGGCTTTGTGCCACTGATTGAGTAGGTCCTACGACCAAATTCATTCGGCCGCGCACTTAAAACTTGAGATCTGGCTGCGGCTCGGTGTGTTCGTCAGCTGGAGGAGGGTTGCTGTGCCTCCTTTTCACGCTTCAGGTCGCTGTACTCGCGATACAGCTCATAACCTTTCTTCAGCACTACAACGAATCCGATAGCGGCAAATAGGTTTTTCATACAAGTGACCTCCTAGACTTCTTGGCTAGCTTCTCTGGTGGGTGCGACAGCTTATGTCGCACAGATGGAGGGTTACTCGTCCATATTGAGGAATTGCTCTAGGCGTGCTCTGAGTGCTTCCTTGTGGGTTGCATTGCGACGTTGAGGCGAGGGGGTGTAGCAGTTCGGGCAGACGGAGAACCAGTCGCGATGTAGCACTAATACGTCGCTGTTTGGAAGCATCGTCTTTTTCCAGGAACAGTGCTGGCAGGTAAGAGTAAATGGACGTGGCGGGGGCGGCATGGCTGCACCTTATAACTATCTGATGGCGCCAGATTGCTGCCGGCGGGCGACAATTCTCGTCGCGTCTGTTCATTTTTTTAGCGTGCTAACCGGCAGGCAGAGCCGCTATGGAATCGGAGATGGCACTGGTCGGGTCAAGCTCGGCCAGTGCTGTGATTGGTGGCCTATAGCTGGTCCTGGGCCGCCCTATTGAGGCAGACTAGGAATAACGCCAATTGAGCTCCTTTGCTCGTTACTTCTTATACGTAACGTGGATGCTAGATCCGAAGAAATTTTTGGCAATTTCGTAGTCAGGGTTCCAAGTGGCGATATTGTGGGCGGCAATCGCGATACCTGACAGCGCTCCAAAAATGCCTGTGAATCCACCTGCAACCGTGGCCCCCGCAGCTGCGATCCGGCCAGAGGTGTATATCCGGCACTTGAACCCCTGTGACTCGATGAGTCGTTCTAGAGTTTCAATGGCGGAGTTAAACTTCATTGAGTCAACTTTTTCCAATATAAAGCTTTCTTTCTTTTTGATTTTTTCTAAGATTTTTTCATTCGATATTTCATTGAGGCTGTAGACGTTAACATCCATGCGGCACCGCCATGATCTGAATTTGGTTTGGGGGAGTAAGAAAAATAAAATTCATAATTTTAGGGGCGTTAGCCCCTAAAATTTAGTGTTTATGGTTGTTTTCCTTCTTTGCACAGGCCTGCCCACTCCTGAAGCATGTCGTACATGATAGGAAGATTTTCGCCATTTTGTTTTCGGAAAACGGCCGCCCACTTGTCAACGCATGCTGAAACTTCAGGGCTGTTTTCTTCGTCCGTCGAGTCCGAAACCTTCAAGGGAGCCGCCATTTCACCGCCACTCTCAGGGCCGGTTCCTTTCAGGTAGGCCACAATTCGTCCGTCTTTGGCGTTGCCAAGGTAGTAGCCGCGAAGTAACACTATAAGTGTGCGTTCTTTCTTTTGTATTTGTCCTGCATATTCGCCCGTAGAGTCCCAGAGGCCGCTGGGCCTTTGGTAGTAATACTCGCATGTGCCATCTTTGCAGAATACTGTTCCGCGAGTCTCCAGAACTTGGATACTACCATCGTCCATTTTGTATGGAAGTCTGGCTGGAACATCTTCAGGAACACAGTCCAACCATGCCGAGTTTTGCTTGTTTACAGGGCATTCCAGAACATCTGCCGCCTGCCAAGCAGCTGCATCTAAGGCATAGAGGCTGGCGACCCAGCTGAAGAGAGAAGCTAAGAGGAGTTTCTTGTGCATTCGGACGTGTCCTTGTGCCGGGAGATCAGTGAGAAAGAGCATCAACAGTCGATTATCAACTTTTTGAGGTGATTCTCGACTTGTGATGTTCTTCATGTCAATGAGGGCGATGCCCAACCATTCAGGTTGAATGGGAGAGGCATCATGGTTGGTACAGATCAGAAGGCGCTGGCTGAAGCTGTGGGGCGGGCAATCGCCAAGCAGCGCATGCGCTGTGGAATGACGCAGGACGAGGTGGCGGAGATCCTGGGTGTTGGGAACGAGGCGGTGTCACGTATCGAGCGTGGAATCGTCATGCCCAATATTGCTCGGCTGTTCGAGTTCGCAACGATCTTCAACTGCAACGCGATGGAGTTGCTGAGTGAGGCCAGCTTGCGTGCCGATGATCAGGCCACGCGGATCAGTGGCTTGCTGAATGCCCTGGAGGAGAGCGACCGCCAGTTGGTGGTGGAGATGGTGGAACGGTTGAGCGAGCGGCTCAGTCGCGGGTGAAGGGATTCCGCCACTGCCAGGCGAGATTGAGCTAGCGGCGAGGGATGGGTTCGTCGTTGTACTTCGCTCCGCAGCGAAGGCAGAGGCAGTCGTACTCCATGAACTGGAAGCGGCGCACGTCGCGAATGAAGTCGCCGGTACTGTTCCAGTTCGCCGCCGCGCCGCAAATGCCATCGAGCATCAAGTTGAAGGCGCGCTCCAGCGGACTTTCGCAATGTAGGTCCGAGGTGATTGGTGGTTGCCGGGCTGGCGACTGCTGGATCCCGCGAAGAAAACCTTCCAGCTTGCCCATTAGCCGGGCCAGGGCTTTGGCCGCGTCCTTGGACAGCACCACGGAAGAATTACAGATCAGACACCGTGTGATCATGGTGAGTGCTCCTGTGTCAGGCAGGATGAAATGAGGCGAAATCAGCAAGCGAGCAGGGGGGCGGGTGGCTCCTGCTTATGCTGTCGGACGGATTAGTCGGAGATCCGAACACCGAGCCCCTGGATGAGCCGGTGGAACAGGATTAGCGCCAAGACGGTGACCAGTAGCACCGGCCAGAAACGCACCAAATTCATGGCGCGCTCCTCCTTTTTAGTTTAGCGGTGGTGCCGCGAATATCAGTCCGCGGCTCGTTGGGCCCTGGTTTCGGCGCGGGCTTTCAGCAGCGTCGACAAGGTGGGTTTTGGCGCAGCCTGCGGCTCTGATGCAGGAGCGGTCGAAGGGGGCGATTCAGGAGTTGGTTCCGGAAAGAACTCCTCGGCGATGGAACCGGTCTCCTCGTCACTGTCCTCGAAGGCACCATTGGCAAAGCCCAGCCGCGCAGTGGCATCCAGCGCCTCCTGGTCGAAGCCGGAGGCCTGGCGCGCCTCGTCGAGCTCCCGGGCTTGCAGTAGCGCCTCCTCCATCGACAATCCACTGCGTACTGTGATGTCGACGTAGAAGATCGGCGAGCCGTGACTTTGTCGGGTGGACTTGCCACGCAGACGCAGCTCCAGCGGCAGGCACGCCAGGCGATTGCCGGAGATGGCCTGCAGGTACTGCAGCCGAGCCGCCAGGGTGCGAATGCTGTTGAAACCGGTGGTGCGGAACACGAAGCTTCCCAACGTATCCTCATCGCCGATGGCGACATTGAGGCGACCGTAGGGCTTGCATGCACCGCCCTTGGCCAACGGACAACCATCCGGCGAAGGGCAGGGTAGCGAGATAATGCCGTCTGGGCTCCGACGCTTGCAGGTCTCGCCGTTGCCGACGCACACCGGTCGTCCTGACTGCCGATCGAACAGGCAGTACTCGGCGCGGAAGTTCAGCTCCGGGGCGTTGAACAGCAGGCGGATCGGAATACTGCGGATCTTGCCGCCCTGGGCTGTGCGTAGCTCCTCGTCCAAGGGATGGGCCAGCCAACCGTCGCGCAATTGCACTTGCGAGGTAAGGGTGAATTGATCGTCCTTTTCCGGCAGGCGCTTGCCGTTCTTCTCGACGACCTTGCCGATGGAAATCCGCCCGAGCACCGGCGGGGTAATGGCCAAACCTTTGAGCATGGTGGTTCTCCAGCGAATGAATAAAAAAGACCACCTCGACGCAGGGGAGCGCTGAGGTGGCCAATGGGGAAATGCAATCAGAGGATCAGGAAGCGGCGGCTACCGGTCTTGGTGGTGGGATAGCGTGCCAGCAGGTAGGGCTTTTCCTTGAGCAGCAGCGGTACATCGAGCACCACGCTGTCCTTGGCCTTGCGCCAGGACACCGCGCCGCTGGCAAACTGCGCCCGAGTAGCGTCGCCCATGGCCTGCTGCAGTTGCTGCTTCAGCTCGGCCTCGCGCTTGCCCTGGGCTTCCAGGTTGCCACGTACCGATTGCAGTTCATCGAAGGCCCCCGATAGTACTGGGTTCTGGGTGAAGTCCAGGGTGCTGCCATTGTCCTGCGGGTACAGGCAACGCAGCGCCTGCTCCGCCGAGTCGGAGCCATCCGCTGGTGGCGGCGTATCGCGTTGCACATAGCTCCAGAAGTCCCGCTCCAGTTCGATCAGCCGCGCAATGAGTTCGTCATCGCGTTCAATGCGATGGATCTCCAGATGCTGGCCGCCGAGCAGTACCGCCACGTCGGCGGCCTGCTTGCCAGTCACGGCCAGTTGGTGCATGACCTGCAACTGCACGTACACCGGCACGCCGTCCTTCCACAGACGCGCACCGTTGAGGCCGGCGGTCTTGCACTCCAGCACCTGGACGTCGTCTGCACCGATCACCTCGCGGTCGATGTTGGCGAGCATCCAGTCCAACTTGGGATCGGGATGCTGCAGTACGGCATTGATACGTCGTACTCGGTTGCCGGTACGGCGGGCGTAATGGTTGGCGACGATAGGCTCGAGGATGTTGCCCCAGTAAGTGGGGCTTTCCTCGTCGTTTGGATCGCTCTTGGGTAGCCCAGCATCGCGGCCGGTCTTCTCCAGCCACAGCTCCAGCTGCGATTTGTAGGGATTGAGACCGACCGCGGCGGCGGCATCTGAGCTGCCGATACCGTGTTTGCGTACCGCCAGCCAGTCGTCGCGGGACAAGTCCTTGGTGCCGACCAGGCGCAGGGCAGGGCGCTTCTTGCCGGTACTGCCGTTCAATGACGTTGCTTTCATGGTATTCACCTGCAGACATAAAAATGCCCGACCAGCGCAAGGCTGACCGGGCGCGAGGGGTGATGTGAGTGAGGGTTAAGCTGCGAGCTGCAGCGCGGCATCCAGGGCACGTTGCTTGATCTGCGCCCCCTGGCCGAACCAGGCCGAGTCCATGCGGTACTCGTTGCTGCGGGCGCGACGCTCGTGGTCGACGTACTCGGTAACGGCATTGAGCAACCCCCAGGTCGTGCCGCGTGCCGAGTCCAGCTGACTGCCCCGTCCTCGGCCCTCGTACAGCTCCTGGACTTTGCGCAAGGCGCGTTCGTTGGGCAGTTGCTCTGGCAGCGCGCCGGTCGGGCTGGTCTCGCACAGCACATTCATGAAGAAGCCCAGTGCCTCGTGCCACTGCACCTTGCGCTCGGCCAACGCGCGCATGCGATACATGAAGTCGTCCCATTGCGAGACAGCAATGCCGAGTTGCTTCTTCACTGCCTTCGGATCGAAGCGGGTGTTGTGCGGCACCTTGATCGCGCGACTGGTACCGTCCAGGGCTATGGTCAGGGTGTTGTTGCAGACCACGCGCACGGTGGTCGGCGTTGCCGTGGTGGCCAGGGTGCCGTCGCAGGAGGTGGCTAGCAGCAAGTAGCCGTTGACCTGATCGTTGCCCTTCAGTGCAGCCCCTTGCCCGGTACGCGCCAGCGCCCAGAACTTGCGCCCACCTTTGAGCACGCCAGCCGTTTCCAGCTCGTAACCGGAGACCTCGGTGAGATCCCGATAAAACTCCAGCACCTCGCGAGGTTGCACCGTGTGGTAGCGATTGGAGACCACCGACAGCGGAGCCTTGGTATCGGAGCGGTAGAGCACCTTCTGCTCGGGGAAGGAGTGGATCGTGCCTAGGTGGCCGACGGCATCCGACTTGAAGTGCACGGGGCTTTCCAGGATCTGCCAGTCCATCCCGGCTTCGCGTTGCCAGACTTCGATGGGCTGTTTCTGAGTAAGCTGATTGCCCAGGCCGTGCCACGGGGTAGCGCCAGCGTAGGCCATGGTTTCGACGAGATGCGCCATGTGAGCGATTCCTTTGGGTGCAGGCCGGCATAAAGCGCTGCGCGAGGCGCAGCACCGACCGGCGATTGAAATGAGAGGTGGGTAAGCGTCGATCAGGCCGGCAGGTTGAAGCGATGACCGCAGAGCAGACAGAGGTTGTGGGCGAGAACGTGGCGGTCGAGTGACTCGCCGAGCTGCGCGCCAAGTGCGCAACCGCCAACCCCGCCAGCCAAGCCGCCGAGGATGGCACCAGATACGGAGCCGAGGGTGACGCCGACTGGCCCAGCAATAGCGCCGAGCGCAGCGCCAGCCTGACCACCCGCGAGGGCCGCGCTGACGCCACGTGCCACACCGCCCACGGTACCGATGGCTGCGCCGACTTTCATGGCGTGGTTGAAGGAAGCGACTTTGGGGGAGTGGCAGCGAGGGCACTGCAATGACATGGGGCGAACCTCCTTGGTGCTGATGTCATTACGGTTATGTAGGGCCGAGATTTTTTCGAATCGAATGGCTGTGTTGTGAGTCGATCAGTCAAGTTATCCTTGCTGTCATCAGGGATCGAACTAGGGGCGTTTTACTGTGCTTGAGAAAGTCATCAGCATCGAAAATATCGGTGTCATTAAAAGTGGTGTTCCGCGCCCGCTTACTCTTGAGAAGGTCACGCTTGTATACGCCGACAACGCACGCGGCAAGTCAACCCTGGCTGCCTTGCTAAGTGCGTGTGCAGCGGCGAACGTACCCGAGCTGATCAAGCGCAAGACGGTTGGCGCCCAGAGCGACCAAAAGGTCTTACTGCGATTCAAGGCCCCCGCAGGCGACTTCAATGCCCAGTTCGATGGCAAGGTCTGGGCCGGCCAGCAGCCAAACTTGCACGTTTTCAACCAAGATTTCGTTGAACGTAACGTCTACACCAGCTCCGGCGTGACGCCCGATCAGCGTGCATCACTGTTGGAACTTGCACTTGGTGATGCAGCGGTCGCCGCCCAAGCCGAGTTCTCCAAGCAGAGCGAGCTGCAGCGTACTAAGGCAGGAGCGGTTCGGGAGGCTGAAGGAGCCCTGACCGGCTACCGCGGTGACCTGACTGTGGATCGCTTCATAGCGCTGCCTGAGGCACCTAATGCTGACGACGAAATTCAGGCCCTGGACAAGCAGATTGCGGACGCACAGGGAATTGCAGCCATCCTTGCCAAGCCGAACTTCAAAAAGCTGACTGCCCCCACTTTCGACTTGGCAAAGTTCAAGGCCATCGCGGGCAGCGAGTTCGAGCAAGTGCAAGACGGCGCGGAAGCGCTAGTCAAGAAGCACTTCGAGGCTCACCTTGGGGCGGAGACAGAGCGCTGGGTCTCCACCGGCCTGCATCACAAGCCTGAGCAAGATTGCCCTTTTTGTGGCCAGAAAACTGGAGGACTGGCACTAATTCAGGCCTACAAGGCCTACTTCAACCAAGCATACAAGGACCACCTGGCTGATATCGAGTCCCTGAAAGACCTGGTGATACGGGACATTTCTGTGGCCTCTATCTCAAGCTGGGCAGGCATCCAAGCCTTCAATGAAGGCGCCGCAGGTAACTGGAATGGATTCATTGAGTTCACTCTGCCGGCCATCGACATCGTCGCAGCGGAGAGGGGCATTCAAGAGGCCCAGCAGTCCCTGATTAAACTGGCTGAGCACAAGAAGGCATTCCCTCTAATAGCCATTGAAAGTGGGGCTGTGAGCGAGATTGAAGCCAGTCTGGGCCCCGTCAACGCGTTGGTGACCGCCTTCAACGCCGAAATCGACGCTATCAACGAGAAAATTGTCGCTCACAAGAAGACCTTGGCAGCAGCTGACGTGCAGGCGCTTAATGCAAGCCGAGCGACCATGAGGTTACAGAAAGTCCGCCACGACCCGAAGGTTAAGGCTCTGGTGGCTGTAGTGACGACCGCGCGGAGCGAGCATAAGAATGCGGAGAAGGCCAAGAACGACGCTAAGGCCACTCTCGATGGCTTGATGGCCAATCTGCTGACTACCTTTCAGACAGCTATCAACGGTTGGCTGAGTCGCTTTGGTGCGCCTTTCAGTATCGAGAAACTCACGACCTCCTACGCAGGTGGGGACCCACGCGGGCACTACGTCATCAACGTGCGAGGCGCGAAGGTCAACGTCGGCCCAGGTGCGGCCGGCGAACTTTCTTTTCATGCAGCCCTCAGCGAAGGAGACAAGCGCACCCTAGCGTTCGCCTTCTTCTTAGCTAGGCTGTTTGCCGATCCGAACCGGGCACTCGCTACGGTGGTGCTTGACGACGTGTTCACCAGCCTGGACCACCATCGCCGGCACAACACAGTAGAAGCGGCAGTAAAGATGGCCCAGGAGTGCGCCCAAGTAATCGTTCTGGGGCACGATGCTCACTTCCTGCGTGAGCTGCGCAAGCGTGTTAAGCGCAAGAGTGTCGGGGAGACCCTGGAGCTTTGCCTGCATCGCGACGCCGACAACTATAGCTTGCTCACCGGCTTTGACTTGGACGAGTTTTGCGCTTCGGACTACTACAAGAACTACGTGTTGACCGAGAGTTTCCTTGCTGGGGCAGTGCCCCAGGAGAAACTCTTGGATGTGGCAAAAGCCCTTCGTCCGCTGGTTGAAGGGCATCTGCACAAGTCGTTCCCCAAGCGTTTCAAGGACGGGCAGACAGTTGGACAAATGCTAGAGGTGGTGAAAAACGCCATTAGTCCCAATCCGTTGGTGGCTCTCCAGCCGCTGCATGGGGATCTTTGCGACTTCAATGACTTTGCTGCGTCCTTTCACCACGACACCTCAGGTGGCCATCCGCGAGTAGACATCAATGACGCCGAGCTGCGGCAGTACGCCGAGGCTGCTTTGAAATTCATCCAGTCGCGTAAGCTACGGTAGGCCTCCGAGCTATTTGAAGAGTGCAGTGACACCCGGCAGTTGGCCAAATCCAACGCGCGGGTCAGATTTGGGGCGGATATCAGTGGACGTGGCCATGCCGACATCGCTGAAGGTGGACACAATTGCGACGGCGCCAAGCGCTGAGTCGTGGTCGGACAATGAATTGATGGAGGACGCGCTATGCCAAAACCACTGAAGATTCTCCACCAGAGCTTTTCATCCCAGGCGGAAGCAGAAGAGTTTTTCTACGGCATTCGGGACAAGAACTTGATCAGTGGAGGGGATATCGCTGGTTCTGTTGATTTCGACCTGCTGTGCGAGCTTTATGTCAAATACTGCGAATACACTGATTGGCCTCTGCCAGCAGACCCAGTTGCTTTTTATGCTCGGAATATCGCGCGTGGTGTTGGACCCAACGGCGGCACGACGCAGGGCTTTGTCGTCAAGTTCAACGATGGGAGCGAGCAGGAGTTTTCTGCGAAGAAAGCCATAAAGGCAGTGGCAAGCAGATGAGGCTTTGGCTCAGAGGGTTGGCGGGCGGCTGCTTTCGACGCCACTGGGCTGTCCGTCTCTGCTGGTGAAAGTGGGCGGATGACGCAGGGATCTGAGCTGCTGCCGACATCCATCTGCTACAGATTTCGTGTAGCAACGCCTTAATTGGGCGTTTTCTTGGCTTTGTGCGAGCGAACCGAGACGGCACTGACTTTTTCAACAGAATCAACCCAAAGCAGACATGCACCGACCGCATGGCGTCCGCCCTGAGTATGTCTGCGCACATCTTGGTAGACACAGCGCCGGCCGGCCAAGCTGCTAGTGTAGGAGCGTGCGGATTATGAGCCTGTTGCTAACAGACCAAAGCGCCCGTTGCCTTCAAGGCCAGTAAACGTCTCGATCCTGGCCATATCGCGGACGGCAGTTGGCGGGTCAGAGTTCTCAATTACGATGAACTGCACGTCGCTCTTCAGGCTGTGGAGGTGCTTGTAGAAGTGCTCGGCGAGGCTGGTCGCCTTGAGCACCTCCTCGTCTGCAGCTAGCTCGCCGTGCCTCGATGTCATCGGTTCGCGATAAGTCAGCAGCGGAGTGTCGAGGACAAGGAAGCCTGGATGTGGCAGTCCATTCTCAATGCAATAGACTAAGACGGCGACGTTAAAGGCGGCATGCAGAATCGCCCGCACGCCTTTTCCGTTGGCGGCACGGCGCTTGCCTGCGACGGTGATGTCGTTGGTTTTCCCGTCGAACTGTACCTTATCCGCATCGGGGAAGTGCCAAGCGGTGAGAACTGCCTTCACGGTCTCACCGAACTTGAACAGGGTAGTTGAGTCTGGGCCTACCGGAGGTGCCTCGCCCTCGCGTTTGGTTGGTTCGGCATCGATCTCGGCCCGTCGGGCGACAAGCTTCGCCCGACGCAGGTAGAGGTCGAGGATTTTGCTGATTTCGACTCGCTTCGACGTGTACGCCTCATAGCTTGCTCGCAGTGAGGCTTCGTGCGGGCGTAGCGCCTCGATACTTACATCTAGTCTTTCAGTCTCGATCAAGAGCTGGACGATTGTCCGACGGAGGCCGCCGGCCTCAGCTTCGAGCGATGTAATGGTGTGCACCAACTCGCGCTGCTCCCGCTCGATTTTGCGAGCCTCAGCGGCTGCGGCTTTGTGGGCCATCGCCATTTCTTCGGCCGCGCGATTATGCTTCTGTGCCTCGGGCGGGGCGCCGCACACAGCGCAATCCATGCCGGCCATCGCCACGAGTACGTAGCCGCCTTCCTCGATTGACTGCAGGCGCTCCAGGTCGGAGCTGTAGACTGCCTGCAGCTTGGCGAAGCGCTGCAGCGTAAGATCGAGTTCCCCCGCACGTTCCTGCAACTCGCGGCAGCGATCATTGTCACTCCGCCGTTCGATGATGAGGCTGTCCAATTCCTTCTGGGCATCCTGAAGCCGAGCGAACAGACCCTCGGCGCTTTGATCAAGCCGTTCGAGTTGTTCTTTGGTTTCCTTTTCCTCAGGCGGGTCCTCGCCGAGTTCGGCATCGAGCTGAGCGATCATTTCATCTATCAATTCGATCTTGGCCGCCTTGGCTACCTTTCGTTCCGATGATTTCGGGACTGTTACGGCGGCAGAGTCATCAATTCCGGTGAGGAGGAGCTTGAAGAGGTTCTGTTCGAACGTGCGCTCGGATGGTGTTCCCGAGGCAAGAACGGGACTCTTCTCGGCGATGATGTTTTCCTCGGACACCACAGCGTAGGGAGACAGGAGATAGATAGACAGATTGTCCTTCGCGCCGTTGCCATCGCGAACGATCTGCTTGCCGGCAAGCCCCATGGCGTCGAGCAGAAGGTGCGAGACGGTATCGGTGCGCTTGGAGTCGTGCTGTTGGCGTAGTGCCACGCCGTCGACGGCGTCGTCGCTTTTGACCAAGCCTTCATAGAGTTTGAAGTGGCCGCCCCGGGTAGCGCGATAGAGCGTGACGTCGCGATTGTTGGGCAGCGTCAGGCCCAGCCAAGCAGCGTCGTAAGCTACGATCTGCTCGGTCTCGGGTAGGCTCTTGGAAACACCGAGCATGAACAAAATGGCCTTCGAGCTGAAGGACTTACCGGTGTTCGAGGCACCATAAACGATGTTGAGTCCATCCTCGAATTCAAGTTCGGCAGACTCAATGTTTGGCCCGGTGAATGTGAGGTGGCGCAGCCTGATACCTGTCATTTCGACGTCTCGTCGGCTCGAAATTCGGCAGTCCACCGTCCGATCCGGCTTTCAATTAGTGCCCGCATCTCGGTGGTCTTCAGCCCAGCAAAGTGGTTTGCTATCCACTTGGCTCGCTGCTTGAGGGCGAGTGAATAGGGCGCCTGCAGCAGGTCGAGATAGCTCGGTGCTTCCTCGCTGGCACAGAACTCGATACCGGCCTCAGTCTCAAAGACCTCGACGAGGTGTACCTGCTGCATCATGCGCAGGCTTCGCTCAACCAACTGGCGACGAACGAGGAGCTCGCCGGCGCGATTGGGCAGGTCGGGATGAAGGCTCTCGGGCACATCCTGACCATCGAGGTCGCCGGTATGGACGACAAGGTGGTCGAGCCAGGTCATCTCAATAAGATCACAGTGGCGTGGGTAGAAGGCCTCTAGCACCACCAGTGCCCGGATCCCTGTCTCGAGCGTACTGTTGAAAGGGTGTCCATCCGAAACCTTGCCTTCTAGCGATACCATGGCAGGCGTCCTTCGTTTGCGAACTGATGGCAGGTCCCCTGCTTGACCTGTGGCCCCGCATGCTTACCGAGTATGCCGGACGGTTGGAGGATGGCCGCTTGCCGCATTACTTGGCTGAGCCTTGCAAGGCCGTTTACATGATCGTCGTTATGGATTTCGACGACACCATGGTAGATCTCATCCTTGAAAGCGACCAAGTAGTCCTCCGGCGTGGAATCGCGGTAGAACCGATCGAAGGCTACCGAGTCGAAAAAACGGGTTCGTTGGTCGCGCAGATGCGTACTGAAATCCGGATTGGCCAGGGCTGTTGCAGCGTTAGGGTAAGTTCCGGGCCCTTTTTCCTCGTAAAGCTTGAGTAGCTGGCTGATATAGGCGGACTCGCTAGCCTGAATCTCGACTGGGACGACGCCTCGGGGTGAGGGACCAGGATCTTCGCCAAACCACTTGACAAGTGCGGGTTTGCACGCGGGATCGTCTACGAGCCGCGCCGCGTCAAGCCAATGGATTTGGGTAAAGTCGAAGGCTTGAATTTTCGCCTCTATCTTGGCTGTGAGCAGGATGGTCTTTTTTTCGACGAGCCGCCCGGCGATGTCAGTGTCCCATCGGTCGAGGAAGGCCTGCCTGAATCGCTCCGGGTGCGCAATGAATTGCTGCACGGCGCGGGCAACGCCGCACGGTGCTACAAAGGTGTAGGAATGCGGCAATGTGTACGCGCCGTCCGCCGAGTGCATGAAGATCTTGCCGAGCTCGACGAAGGTGGATGTTTCGGACAGCACTTTGCTGAGTTGCTTGCACTGGAAGTTGTCCCAAGGACCCTCCATGCGCTTGTTCGTCACGTAACCAGTAACGTCACGGCCCATATCACCAGTGCCGCGCCATAGTTCGTGGCTGTGGTAGTCTTTGCAACGCTGAGCTAGCCAGTCATTAACAAAGTCTTCGAGGCGGTCCGCGGGAAGTGCGCGGATCAAGATAGCGTGGTTGATGCGCAAAGATCACCCCCAGATCGCAGGTCCGCATTATGCGGTTCCATTGCAAACGGGGGCAATGATTGGTGTGCTCGCTACCGCCCCTTCTAGACCATTGTGCCTATCAAGGACAAATGTCCTCATCTGGCCGGCAGAAAACCATTGATCAGCGAAGCGACACGACTTTCCTGTCCCGATTTTCCTTGATAGCTGACACCGATAGATTGCCGGTAGCTGCTTCCTGAATGTGCTCGCTCCACCAGGTCATCATTGGGCGTCGGCGTTCGATATAGTCCGCCCGGTTGTAAGCGCTGCGAACCTCATCCTTGTCAACGTGGGCAAGCGCTACCTCGATCAATTCAGGATCCCAGCCGTGTTCGTTGAGGATGGTGCTCGCCATTGAGCGCATGCCATGGCTGACCAGGCGCCCTTCAAAGCCCATGCGCTTCAGCGCCATGTTAGCGGTCTGGCTGTTGCAGTGTGTGCGAGGATTCCGGTCTGCGGGGAACACATACTCGCGATGTCCACTGTAGGGCTTGATTGCTTCCAGGAGCGCGAGAGCCTGCTCTGTGAGCGGGACGATATGCGTACGGCGTTTCTTCATGCGCTCAGCGGGAATCGTCCAAATCTTCTTCTCGATGTCGATGTCCGCCCAGCGTGTGGTTGCCGCCTCCGCTGGCCGGGTCATGGTGTGAAGTTGCCATTCGATCAGGCAGCGAGTGGTCCTTTTGATGCTGGCATTGGCGATCGCCACCATGAGCTCTTTCAGTTCATCAGGGGGAAGCGCCGCCATGTTTTTTTTCTTCGGCTTCTTGAAGACGGAACGGATCCCGCTGAGCGGGTTCGCGTGAATTAGTCCCGAGTTGACCCCGTAAGTCATGATCTCGTTGAGCCGCTGCGTCAGCCGTTTAACGGTCTCAAGGCTGCCCTTGGTTTCGAGCGGCCGGAGCAGGTTGATGACCTGCGGTGCATTGATGGCGGAGATTGGGGTGGTGCCTAGGTCCGGGAAGATGTGCAGGGTTAGGGAGCGCCAGATGTCCTCGGCGTAGGCCTTCGTCACCGAGTCCTTTTTCAACTCATACCAAGCCGTCGCGATATTTTGGAAGGTGTGCTCGGTGGCGGCTTTTTTCGCCTGCCGTTCAGCGTTGCGCTGTTCCTTTGGATCTATCCCTTGAGCGACAAGCTCCCTTGCTTCCACGGTTCGCTTGCGTGCTTGAGCCAGGCTCACCTCTGGGAAGGTACCTAGCCCCATGTTGATCCGCTTCTTCGTTACGGGATGGATATAGTTGAAGTTCCACAGCTTAGAGCCATTGATTCTCACTCGCATCTGAAGCCCGTTGCCATCAGTCAACGTATAGTCCTTTTCCTTAGGCTTGGCAGCTTTGACTTTGAGGTCTGAAAGGCGCGTGGCTTGGGCACCCATGATGTATTCCAGAGCTGTTTGTGTATTCCAAAAAATATCAGCAGAGCGCTTGGAATACCACGTGGAATACACGAAGACGTAGATGTTGCTGGACGCTATCGGATCGTGATGATGCTGAAAGCCCCGTATTTACTGGGTTTCAGGCACAAAAAAAGACGTCCGAGGACGTCTTTAGATGGTTATTTGGTGGAGCCGGGGGGATTTGAACCCCCGTCCGCCAGCTCTCCGCTATTGGTTCTACATGCTTAGCCGTCTCTACTGAGTTAACTCCGCGCCGCCCGAGTGGCAGGGTGCTTGGAGCGAGCTGTATGAGTTTTAGCCGTTACGTCTACAGCGAACTTGGCGGCGATCCCGTTCTATATGACTGACCAAATCTTCGGGTTTACAGGCATCCCCTAGGGTCAGCTGGCGCCCTTAGGCGGCCAGAGCGTAGTTGTCGTCGTTGGCAACTATGAAAGTGTGGCAGCGGATTTACGAGAACTGTCACCTACTCGGCATGCCCCTCAAGTTTCGTTACCGGCGTCGAATCCTAATCGGCCCCAGAAACCTGTGAAGGTCGGGGCCGATTCTACGGGAAAGCCGCTCCAAGGTCCAATCGGAGCGGCGGGTGGTGCGTTTCAGCCGAGCAGCTTGAGCACGGCTTCGGCCACGGCCTCGGAGGAGGCGGGGTTCTGCCCGGTGATCAGCAGGCGGTCGACTTCGACGTGGCTCTGCCAGTCGTCGGCCTTGCTGTAGCGCGCGCCGTTGGCTTTGAGCGCGTCCTGGACTAGGAATGGCACCACCTGGCTGAGGCCGACGGCGTCTTCCTCGCTGTTGGAGAAGCCGGTGACATGGCGGCCGTTGACCAGGGGCAGGCCGTCGCCGTTCTTCGCATGGCGCAGTACGCCGGGGGCGTGGCAGACCGCCGAGACCGGCTTGCCGGCGGCGGCGAAGGCTTCGATCAGGGCGATGGAGTCGCGGTCTTCGGCGAGGTCCCAGAGCGGGCCGTGGCCACCGGGGTAGAAGATGGCATCGTAGTCCTCTTCGCGCACCTCGCTGAGGCGCCGGGTGTTGGCCAGCGCGGCCTGGGCCTCGGGGTCCTGGCGGAAGCGTTCGGTGGCCGGGGTCTGCGCCTCCGGGGCGTCGCTCTTCGGGTCCAGCGGCGGCTGGCCGCCCTTGGGCGATGCGAGCGTCAGGTCGGCGCCGGCGTCCTTGAACACGTAATAGGGCGCGGCGAATTCCTCCAGCCAGAAACCGGTTTTCTTGCCGGTGTCGCCCAGCTGGTCATGGGAAGTGAGCACTACCAGGATTTTCATGGCCTCTCCTTAACACGGTGTGGCGGCAGTCATCCGTGGGATGACTGCCGGACCCCGACAGTTTAGGCGCTATGCCCGAGCTTGCAGGACGCCGCTCAGCGGCTCAGGGTGATCGTCAGGTAGGCGACGTAGAGCACACCGTTGCCCAGCAGCACCCACACCGGCAGGCCGTTCTGGCGCACGTTCAGGCGCAGCCAGAGTGCCGCGCCCAGGGTCACCAGCACGCCGGTGAGGACTTCGATGCGCGGCTCCCAGGGGGTCAGCAGGATGCCGATGGCGGGCAGCAGGGTGCCCTGGAAGACCATGGCGCCGGTGATGTTGCCGAAGGCCAGGGTGTCCTTGCCGCGGCGCACCCAGAGGATGCTGTTGATCTTTTCCGGCAGCTCGGTGGCGATCGGGATGATCAGCAGCGAGAGCAGCAGGGCGGAGACCCCGAGCAGGTGCGACAGGCCTTCCACGCCGTGGATGAAGCCCTTGGCGCCGAGCACCAGCAGGAGCAGGCCGAGGGCCAGTTGCAGGACGATGGTGACGGCGTTGGTCGGCAGGCCGAGGCGCGACAGCAGCATGGGCGCTTCCGCTTCGGTGCCGTGGCCGTCTTCCACCAGGTCGCGCGAGGCGCGCAGGGTCAGGGTGATGTAGCCGATGTAGGTCGCCACCAGCAGGACGCTCAGGCCGATGCGGTAGCTGTGCAGTTGCGAGGGCACGAACATGGCCACCGCGGCGAGGCAGAAGGCGACCAGGAAGAAGTTCAGGTCGCGCAGCAGGCCGCTGCGTTCCGGTTGCACCCGACCACGCAGGCCACGGCGCTTGAGGATGGCCAGGGCCATCAGGCAGGTGGACAGGGTGGAGAGCATCAGGGGCGCGCCGAGGATGGCGCCGACGCCGACTTCCTCGTTGACCGATACGTTGCTGGTGCCGGCCAGCAGTGCCAGCAGCGGCACCAGGGTTTCCGGCAGGGCGGTGCCGATGGCGGCGAACAGGGAGCCGGTGACGCCTTCGGAAATCCCCAGGCGTTCGCCGAAGTGTTCCAGGGCGTTGGTGAAGAGTTCGGCGGCAACCAGGATCAGCAGGAGCATGCCGAGCAGTTCGAGGATGAAGGTCAGCATGCGGCGTACTCCTCGATGGCGAAGAGCGGGGCGGAAGCAACAGGGTGGATCACGGTGGAACTCCCGGCCGGTGTAGTACCCATGACCATGCACCTCCCCGGCCGTTGCGGAGGCTGCATGGTCAAAGGTCTTGCCAGGCTCGCGCTGACCACACCATGGCCTGCGGGCCAAGGATGTTGGCGTGGTCCCCACCGGCGTCTGCCGGTTGGGCGGCTACTCCCCAATGACGCCGCGCATTCTAGCGAATCGCGCGGCATGCTCAAGGCTTTGTTTCACCATGTGTCGATTAGCGGACGTTTCTTACCCGTGCGTCTTTCCGGCTTCGGCGTCGAGGCCAGGCCGCGCAGCAGCCAGCGGCGGGTATCGGCCGGGTCGATGACGTCATCGATTTCAAGGAAGCTGGCCATGTTCAGGCCTTTGCCGTTGCGGTAGGCGGCGGCGACCATCTTGTCGAACAGCGCCTGGCGTTCCTGCGGGTCTTCCACGGCGCCCAGTTCCTTGGCGTAACCCAGGCGCACCGCGCCTTCCAGGCCCATGGCGCCGAACTCGCCGCTGGGCCAGGCCACGGTGAAGAGCGCGGCATGGAAGCTGCCGGCGGCCATGGCCATGGCGCCCAGGCCGTAGCCTTTGCGCAGGACCACGGTGAAGAAGGGCACGCTGAGGCTGGCGGCGGTGACGAACAGGCGCGAGACGTGGCGCACCGTGCCCTGTTTTTCCGCCTCCGGGCCGACCATGAAGCCGGGGGTGTCGCAGAGCGACACGATGGGCAGGTCGAAGGCATCGCAGAGTTGCATGAAGCGCGCGGCCTTGTCGCCGGCGGCGGCGTCGATGGCGCCGCCCAGGTGCGTGGGGTTGTTGGCGATCAGGCCGAAGGGCTTGCCGGCGATGCGCACCAGGGCGGTGAGCATGCCTGGGGCGAACTGTCGGCGCAGCTCCAGCACCGAGTCCTGGTCGGCCAGGGTGTCGATGACCTGGCGAATGTCGTAGGCGCGCAGGCGGTTTTCCGGCACCGCATGGCGCAACCGGCGCTGGTCGGCGCATTGCCAGTCGCTCAAGTCGCCCTGGAAGTAACCGAGGTACTGACGGGCGATGCGGGTGGCTTCGGCTTCGTCCTCGACCAGCACGTCGATCACCCCGTTGGGCGCCTGCACCTGGCTCGGCCCGACCTCCTCGGCGGCGTAGCGGCCGAGGCCGCCGCCTTCGATCATCGCCGGCCCGGCCATGCCGATGCTGCTGTCGCGGGTGGCGATGATCACATCGCAGCAGCCGAGCAGCGCGGCGTTGCCGGCGAAGCAGCGGCCACTGGCGATGCCCACCAGCGGCACCAGCCCGGAGAGCCGGGCCATGCCCATGAAGCTGGCGCAGTCGAGCCCGGCGACGCCGAGGTAGTCCGTGTCGCCGGGACGTCCGCCGCCGCCTTCGGCGAACAGCACCAGCGGCACCCGCCACTGTTCGGCCAGGTGCAGCATGCGGTCGGTCTTCTTGTGGTTCATCACCCCCTGGGTGCCGGCGAACACCGTGTAGTCGTAGGCCAGCGCCAGGCAGCGTGCCTGCTCTTCGCCGAACAGCGCCGCGTTGACGCTGCCCAGGCCGCTGACCAGGCCGTCCGCCGGGCTGATCGCCTGGAGTTCGTCGAGGCTGCGCCGGCGCCGTTGCGCGGCGATGGCCAGGGCGCCGTACTCGATGAAGCTGTCGGGGTCGAGCAGGTCGTCGAGGTTTTCCCGGGCGCTGCGTTTGCCGGCCGCGTGGCGCTTGCCGATGGCCTCCGGCCGCCGCTCGTCGCGGCCCATGGCATGGCGTTCGATGACCTCGGCAAGGTCGGCGCGGATGTGCGCGAGGTCGACTTGCGCGGCCTGATCGACGGCCAGGCTGGCGACGTCCGCCGGCTCGATGAACAGCAGTGGCGTGCCGGCTTCGAGGCTGTCGCCGGGCGTCGCCGCCAGGCTGTGGACGATGCCGCTGGCGCTGGCCTTGACCTCGAATTCCATTTTCATGGCTTCGACCACGGCGATCGGCTGATCCTTGGCCACAGCCTCGCCGGGGGCCGGCAACAGGCTGACCAGTACGCCCGCGCTGGGGGCTTCGAGGGCCTGGCAGCCGGGCGGTATGTCCAGCACTGGCGTGGCGTGAGCCGCCGCGGCCTGGGCGAACCAGCGGTGCGGGTGGGCTTCGGGCTGCGCCGCCAGCAGGGCCGGCAGGCGTTCCTCGATGAGCCGCGTGTGCACCTGGTAGTCGGGCAGTTCGGGTTGGCGCAGCAGGTTGAGCAGCAGCGGGATATTGCTCGCCACGCCCTCCAGGTGGAATTCGCAGAGCGCCCGGTAGGCGCGGCGCAGGGCCTGTGGATAGTCCTCGGCCTGGGCGATCAGCTTGGCCAGCAGCGAATCGTAGCCGGCGCTGGTGCGATAGCCGGCGTAGCCATAGCCGTCGACGCGCAGGCCCGGCCCGCTGGGTGGCTGATAGGCGCTGAGCAGGCCGCTGGCCGGGTGCGGCGTGCCATCGGCGCCAAGGCTTTCCAGGTTGATCCGCAGTTGCACGGCGACACCGCGCGGCGGCGGGATGTCCGCCTGGCTTAGCCTGAGGTCGGCGAGGCTGGCGCCGCCGGCAATGCGCAATTGCGCCTGCACCAGGTCGATACCGGTGACCGCTTCGGTGACGGTGTGCTCCACCTGCAGGCGCGGGTTGGCTTCCATGAACAGGAAGTCGCCGCTGGCGTCGTCGAGGAGGAATTCGAAGGTGCCCAGGCCGCGATAGCGCACCGCTTCGGCGAGGCGCAGGGCGGCGGCGAGGATGGCACCGCGCAGGCGCGGATGCAGGCCGGGCGCCGGGGCGATTTCGACCAGCTTCTGCTGGCGCCGTTGCAGGCTGCAGTCGCGCTCCCAGAGGTGGCTGACCTGGCCGCTGCCGTCGCCGATGACCTGCACTTCGATGTGCCGCGCGCGCTCGATCAGGCGCTCGACGTAGAGCGCATCGCTGCCGAACGCGGCGCGCGCTTCGGACTGGCAGCGCGCATAGGCGTCGGCGATCTCCTCGCGCCGCCGCACCGCGCGCATGCCGCGTCCGCCGCCACCGGCCAGGGCTTTGATCATCATCCCAGCGCCGCTCGGCAGGGTGGCGAAGAAGTCTTCGGCTTCCGCCAGCGAGGTTGGCCGGTTGGTGCCGCTGGCCAACGCAACGCCATGCTGGCTGGCCAGTTCGCGGGCGCGGGCCTTGTCGCCGAGCTGTTCGAGGGTGTCCGCGTCAGGGCCGACGAAGCGCAGGCCGGCGGCCTCGCAGCGGCGGGCGAACTCGGCGTTCTCGGAGAGGAAGCCGTAGCCGGGATGCACGGCGTCGCAGCCCTCGGCCAGGGCCACCGCGATCAGTTGCTGCATGTCCAGGTAGGCGCTGGCGCCGCGCCCGCGCAGGGCCACGGCGGTGTCGGCCTGGCGGGTGTGCAGCGAGGCGGCGTCGTCCTCGGCATAGACGGCGACGCTGCGCAGGCCGAGTTCGCCGGCGGCGCGCGCGATGCGAATGGCGATCTCGCCGCGATTGGCGATCAGCAGGCAGGTGATGGGCGGGCTGGCGATAGGCTGGGGGGAGAGAGGCATGGGAGCGGTCCGTTTCTTGTTCTAGGTGGCCGATGGCCGGGCTCGCCCCATCTTAGGCGCTGGGCCGGGGTGGGGGAGGAACAGCGGAACCGCGAATACCCGATGCTCAGCCCGGCTTATCGTTGCTTGGCCCGGTACTGCCGTCGGCGGACGGCAGCTCGACGCGCACGCCGAGGCCCTGGCCGTCCAGACCGGGGTGCAGGCTGATCTGGCCGTGGTGGATCTCCACGATGCGCTTGACGATCGGCAGGCCCAGGCCGCTGCCTCCGCCGGCGGCGGCCGCGTTGGGGCTGCGGTAGAAGCGGGTGAAGATCGCCGCGTGTTCGCTCGGCGCCACGCCCGGCCCGGAGTCGCGCACCCAGAGGTCGACGCGCGGCCCGTCGGTGCTCAGGCGGATTTCCACCCGGCCGCCTTCGGGGGTGTAGCGCAAGGCGTTGCCGACCAGGTTGCCGAGCATGATGCCCAGCCAGACCGGCACGCCCATGACCACCGCGCCCTGGTTCTCCAGGGTCAGCTCGATGTGCTTGTCGATGGCCTGCGGCGCCAGGTCGGCGATGGTTTCCTCGCTGAGCAGGCCGAGGTCGACGCGATCGAAGTTTTCGTGCAGTTCTTCGTTGTCCAGGCGCGCGAGCAGGAGAATCTGTTCCATCAGCGTGCTGATGCGTTCGACGCTGCGGCTGACCTGCTGCAGGCCGTGGGCATGCACCGCCGGGTCGGCGGAACGCAGGGCGACCTGGGCGTGGGTGCGCAGGCTGGCCAGCGGCGTGCGGATTTCATGCGCCGCGTCGCTGGTCAGGCGGCGCTCGGCCTCCATGGCGATGTTCAGGCGTTCCAGCAGCAGGTTGAGTTCATTGACCAGGCTGTGCACTTCCACCGGCGCGTTGCTCAGGGCCAGTGGGTGCAGGCTGGTGGCGTTGCGCAGGTGGATCTGCGCCGTGAGGCTGCGTAGCGGCGCCAGGCCGCGGCTGACGCCCAGCCAGACCAGCAGGGCGAGCAGCGGCAGGGCGAGGATCAGCGGGAACAGTGCGCTGAGCAGCAGTTGGTGGAGGGTGTGGCTGCGGTGGCGGAGGTTCTCGAAGATCCAGATGCGCGCGTTATGGTCGCTGGTGCTGAGCTGCAGGACGCGCCAGTTGCGCTCGCCATCGCTGACTTCGGAGAAACCGGCGCCTTGTGCCTCGACCCCCATCGGCAGGTCGGGCGTGGAGAACAGGCGCTGGCCCTTGTACCAGAGCGAGTAGCCCAGGGCCGATTCGCGTTTGAGCAGCGGCAGGCCCTCGATGGCCTTGCGGCTGCGGGTGATGAGGTCGCCGAGGCTGTTGGCCTGGTCGTCGTCGTCGGCGATGTCGACCAGGCGCAGGGCGGCCGCGCCGAAGTCGATCATGTCCTCGTCGGAGAGGCGGTTCACCTGGCGCAGCATCAGGTGGTAGGTCAGCGCGCCGGCGAGCAGCCAGCACAGCGAAACGCCGCCGATCAGCAGCAGCAGCAGGCGCCGGCTCAGCGAGCCGACGCGGCGGGGGCGCTTGTTCAGGGAGGTGCCGTTGTTCAAGACGAGGCCTTGTCCGCCGGCCGGTCGATACCGTAGCCGATGCCGCGCACGGTACGGATCAGCTCGTTGCCCAGCTTGCGCCGCAGGTGGTGCACGTGCACCTCGATGGCGTTGCTTTCCAACTCGCCGTCCCAGCCGTACAAGGCTTCCACCAGGCGGGTGCGCGAGAGCACCTTGCCGCGCTGTTCCAGCAACAGGCGCAGCAGGGCGTATTCGCGCGGCGCCAGTTCGACCGGCGCGCCGGCCAGGGTGACCTGGTGGGTGGCGGGGTCGAGGCGCAGCTCGCCGTGCTCCAGCGCCGGCTGCGCGCGGCCGGTGTGACGGCGGGTCAGGGCGCGCACGCGGGCGAGCAGTTCGTCGAGGTCGAAGGGCTTGCTCAGGTAATCGTCGGCGCCGCTGTCGAGTCCGGCGACGCGGTCGGCGACCTTGTCGCGGGCGGTGAGGATCAGCACCGGGGTGAGGTCGCCGCGGCGGCGCATGCCGCGCAATACGTCGAGGCCGTCGCGGCGCGGCAGACCGAGGTCGAGCACCAGCAGGTCGAACTCATCGGTGCTCAATGCCTGCTCCGCGGCCAGGCCGTCGGTGACCCAGTCCACGGTGTCGCCTTCCAGGCCGAGGCCGGCGCGGATGCCGTCGCCGAGCAGCAGGTCGTCTTCGGCCAGTAGGATTCTCATGGTGCCCCCTTGTCGCGTGATGGCTCCGGCCATCCTGGAAAGATCAGGATAGCCGGAGCGTCGCCATGGTGGCACAGCCTCGCAGGGATCGCTTAAGCGTGAGTTAAGAGGCGCGCGGCCGGGTGACCCGATCCACCAGGTAGACCACCCCGTGGTAGTCGATGCCGCCGTGGGCGCTCAGGCCGATCTCGCAGGTGCGGCTGGTGGAAACGCCTTCCGTGCAGTACTGCACGGCATCTTTCAGGCTGCGCAAGGCGTGGGCGTTGAGTTCCGGGGTGGTGAAACCCTTGTCGCCGGCGAAGCCGCAGCAGTGGATGCCTTCCGGGATCACCACCTGGCGGGTGCAGCGCTGGACCAGGTCGATCAGCGCCTGGCTTTCGCCCAGGTGCTGGGTGCTGCAGGTGACGTGCACCGCCACCGGCTGGTCGAGCGGCTGGAACTCCAGGCGCTCGACCAGGTGGGTGCGGATGAACTTCACCGGGTCGTAGATTTTCAGCCGGCTGTCGGCCAGGTCCTGGACCAGGCGCAGGGTGCAGGGGCTGGTGTCGCAGTAGATCGGGTCGAGCCCGCCGCGGCTGGCCTGGAGCAGGGCGGCGAGCAGTTCGTCGCGCTTGTCGTTGGCTTGCCGGGCGTAGCCCTTGGAGGCGAACGGCTGGCCGCAGCAGAGGTTGTCGGCGTTGTCCGGGAAGACCACCTGGTAGCCGGCCTTCTCCAGCAGCTGGCGGGTCTTGTCGATCAGCGGCACCTGTTCTGCGTCGCTCGCCGCCGGGCCCATGGCGCGCGAGACGCAGGCGGTCAGGTAGACCACGCGCGGGCGGCTGTCGTCCAGCGTGCGCGGCGCGGCGGGCAGGCGCACCGCTTGCGGCATGGCTGGCGTCCATTGCGGCAGTTTGCCGTTGCTGGCCTCGTGCAGCGTGCTGCTGAGCCGCGCCAGGCGCGGCGCGCCGAGCAGGCGACGGGCGCCATTGGCGGCGTGGAGCATGAAGCGCGCGCCCTGCATCGCCGTGGCGAAATGGCGTGCCAGCCAGGTGGCGCTGCCGGCGTGCCCGGTCTGTTCGCCACGCAGCTTCTTAACCAGTTCGCCGGTATTGATGTTCACCGGGCAACGCTGGGCGCAGAGGCCGGTGGCGGCGCAGGTGTCGATGCCCTGGTACTGGTAGTCGCGTTCCAGTTGGCGGGTGTCGATGCCGGCGCGGCGCTTGGCCTGGATATCACGCCACATGACGATGCGCTGGCGCGGGCTGAGGGTGAGTCCCTTGGACGGGCACACCGGCTCGCAGAAGCCACACTCGATGCACTTGTCGACGATGGCGTCGGCGGCCGGCAGCGGCTTGAGGTTCTTCAGGTGCAGTTGCGGGTCGTCGGTCAGCACCACGCCGGGGTTGAGGATGCCGCGCGGGTCGAGCAGGCGCTTGAGCTGCCACATCAACTGGTAGGCATCGTGGCCCCATTCCAGTTCGACGAAGGGCGCCATGTTGCGTCCGGTGCCGTGTTCGGCTTTCAGCGAGCCGCCGTATTCCACTGCGACCAGATGCGCCACGTCGTCCATGAAGGCCGAGTAGCGGGCGACCTGCTCGGGCGAATCGAAGCCCTGGGTGAAGACGAAGTGCAGGTTGCCCTCCAGGGCGTGGCCGAACAGGATCGCTTCGTCGTAGCCATGCTTGTCGAACAGCGCGATCAGGCGGTTGACGCCCTCGGCCAGTTGCTCGACGGGGAAGGTGACGTCTTCGATGATCACCGTGGTGCCGGTCTCGCGCACCGCGCCGACCGCCGGGAAGGTGTCCTTGCGGATGCGCCAGAGCTGGTTGTAGACCTGCGGGTCTTCGCTGAAGTCGACCTGCTTCTCCACCGGAAACTCGGCGATGGACTCCATGATCTGCGCCAGTTGCTCGTGCAGCAGCGACTGGCTCGCCGCGCGCGATTCGATGAGCAGCGCGCAGGCGCCTTCGGACAGGCTCTTCACCCAGGCCGGCATGCCCTGCATGTTTTCCACCGAGCGCAGGCTGCGGCGGTCGAGCAGTTCGACGGCGGACACCGGCTGCTGCTTGAGCACCGGTACGGCCTTGCAGCAGGTTTCCACGTCGGGGAAGACGATCAGCGCGCTGGCCTTGTGCGGGTGGTCCGGCACGGTGTCGTAGGTCACCGCGCTGATGAAGCCGAGGGTGCCCTCGGAGCCGACCATCAGGTGGGTGAGGATGTCCAGCGGCTGGTCGAAGTCGACCAGGGCGTTGAGCGACAGCCCGGTGGTGTTCTTCAGCCGGTACTTGTGGCGGATCTTCGCCGCCAGCTCGGTGTTGGCGCGGGTCTGCCGGCCGAGTTCGGCGAGTTGTTCGAGCAGTTCGCCATGGCTGGCGCGGAAGGCCTCGACGCTGGCCGGGTCTTCACTGTCCAGCAGGCTGCCGTCGGCCAGCAACAGGCGCAGCCCGGCCAGGGTGTGGTAGCTGTTCTGCGCGGTGCCGCAGCACATGCCGCTGGCGTTGTTGGCGACGATGCCGCCGATCTTGCAGGCGTTGATCGACGCCGGGTCGGGGCCGATCTTGCGGCCGAAGGGCGCCAGCCAGGCATTGGCCTGGGCGCCGATCACGCCCGGCTGCAGGCGAATCTGCGTGCCGCTCTGGCGGATGTCGCGGCCGTTCCAGTTGTCGCCCAGGACCAGTAGCACCGAGTCGCTCACCGCCTGCCCGGACAGGCTGGTGCCGGCGGCGCGGAAGGTCACCGCGACCTGCTCGGCATGGGCCGCCTTGAGCAGGGTGCGGACCTCGTCCTCGCTCTCGACGCGGATCACCAGCTTGGGAATCAGCCGGTAGAAACTCGCGTCGGTCCCGAAGGCCAGGGTCGACAGGGGATCGTCGAAGCGTCGTTCGCGCGGGATCAGGTGTTCCACGCAATCGACGAACGCGGCGGGCAAGCTCATGCATTCTCCTCGGGCCTGGGCGTCTGTCGCGCCGTGCCCCAACAATCGGGCTTTCTGGTTTTCGCCAGGGCTCAGCGACCCAGCTCGCGAACCAGCGAATCGGCGCTGATTTCGCTGATGGACTTGGCGCCGGTCAGCACCATGGCCACGCGCATTTCCTTCTCGATCAGCTCCAGCAGGTTGCGCACGCCGGCTTCGCCGTCCACCGCCAGGGCATAAAGGAAGGCACGGCCGAGCAGCACGCTGTCGGCGCCGAGGGCGATCATGCGCACCACGTCCAGGCCGGTGCGGATGCCGGAGTCGGCAAGGATAGCCAACTCGCCCTTCACCGCGTCGGCGATCGCCGGCAGCGCGCGGGCGCTGGACAGCACGCCGTCGAGCTGGCGGCCGCCGTGGTTGGAGACGACGATGCCGTCGGCGCCGAACTTGACCGCGTCCTTGGCATCTTCCGGGTCGAGGATGCCCTTGATCACCATCGGGCCCTGCCAGAAGTCACGAATCCACTCCAGGTCCTTCCAGGAAATCGACGGATCGAAGTTGGCGCCCAGCCAGCCGATGTAGTCGGCCAGGCCGGTGGGGTTGCCGCGGTATTTGGAAATGTTGCCGAGGTCGTGCGGGCGGCCGAGCAGACCGACGTCCAACGCCCAGGCCGGATGAGTGACGGCCTGCCACATGCGGCGCATGGGCGCGTTCGGGCCACTCATGCCGGAGTGCGCGTCACGGTAGCGGGCGCCGGGCACCGGCATGTCGACGGTGAACACCAGGGTGGTCACGCCGGCGGCCTTGGCGCGCTCCAGGGCGTTGCGCATGAAGCCGCGGTCCTTGAGCACGTAGAGCTGGAACCACATGGGACGGTCGATGGCCGGTGCGACTTCCTCGATCGGGCACACCGATACCGTCGACATCGTGAAGGGGATGCCCTTGGCCGCTGCCGCGCGGGCGGCCTGGACTTCGCCACGGCGCGCGTACATGCCGGTCAGGCCCACCGGAGCGAGCGCCACGGGCATCGCCAGGGTCTCGTTGAACAGGCGGGTTTCCAGGCTCAGTTCGGACATGTTCTTCAACACGCGCTGGCGCAGCGCGACACCGGCCAGATCTTCGACGTTGCGGCGCAGCGTGTGCTCGGCGTAGGCGCCGCCGTCGGCGTAGTGGAAGAGGAAGGGCGGCAGCTTGCGTTGGGCTGCGGCGCGGTAGTCGGTCGAGGCAGAGATGATCATGGAGAAGCGCACCGAATGAAGGTAACGGCGGGGTGGAGGCGAATCCGCCCGGACGCCGCGCTGACGGAGTCCGGGCGGCGTGGCTTAGTGCACCAGCATGCCCGTGAAGACGTAGGCCTGGGCCAGGGTGATCAGGCCGATCACGCTGGCGAACAGCAGGCTGTGCTTCAGCGTGAAGCGGAACAGATCGGATTCCTTGCCGACCATGCCAGTCGCGGCGCAGGCCACGGCGATGGACTGCGGCGAGATCATCTTGCCGGTCACGCCGCCGGTGGTGTTGGCGGCGACCAGCAGGGTGTCGTTGACCCCGATCTGGTGAGCGGTGGTGCCCTGCAGGGAGCCGAACAGCGCGTTCGACGAAGTGTCCGAACCGGTCAGGAACACGCCCAGCCAGCCAAGGAACGGCGAGAAGAACGGGAAGGCCGCGCCGGTGCCGGCGAGGACCAGCGCCAGGGTGGTCGACATGCCGGAGAAGTTGGTGACGAAGGCGAAGGCCAGCACCATGCCGATGGAAAGAATCGGCCACTTCAGTTCCAGCAGGGTTTCCTTGAAAGTGGTCAGACCAATTTTCGCACCGATGCGCAGGATGCCCATCGAGACGATCGCCGCGATCAGGATCGCGGTGCCGGTGGCGGACAGTGGGTCGAACTTGAACACCGCGGCGATCGGCGTGGCGCTGGCGGCGATGGGCGCGCCCTTGATCACCAGTTGGTCCAGGCCCGGGATCGGCAGGTTGAAGACCAGGCTGTAGAGGGCGCCGCCCGGCAGGAACATGGCCTTGAACGGCTTCAGGGTCCAGATGGTGACCAGGATGGTGAGGATCAGGAACGGCGACCAGGCCTTGATGATCTCGCCGCCGCTGTAGGGCGAGGGTTCGGCGCGTGGTGCGCGTCCGCCGCTGCCGGCCACGGCGGCGCCGCCGGAGACACCGACCACCTCGGCGGCGCTGGCGGGTTGCCAGATCTTGAGGAACAGGGTCAGGGAGACCAGCGAGATCAGCGCGGAGGTGATGTCCGGCAGTTCCGGGCCGATGAAATTGGAGGTGAAGTACTGGCTGACGGCGAAGCTGCCGCCGGCGACCAGCGCGGCCGGCCAGGTTTCCTTCACGCCTTTCAGGCCGTCCATCATGAACACCAGCCAGAAGGGCACCAGCAGCGACAGCAGCGGCAGTTGGCGACCGGCCATGGCGCCGATCTTGAAAGCGTCGATGCCGGATACCTGGCCGGCGACGATGATCGGGATGCCCAGGGCGCCGAACGCCACCGGGGCGGTGTTGGCGATCAGGCACATGCCGGCGGCATACAGCGGGTTGAAACCGAGGCCGACGAGCAGGGCGGCGGTGATCGCCACCGGCGCGCCGAAGCCGGCCGCGCCTTCGAGGAAGGCGCCGAAGGAGAAGCCGATCAGCAGCACCTGCAGGCGCTGGTCGGAGGTGATCGACAGGACCGAGCTGCGAATCACCTCGAACTGGCCGCTCTTCACCGTCAGCTTATAGAGGAAGACCGCGGCGACGATGATCCAGGCGATCGGCCAGAGTCCGTAGAGGAAGCCGTAGACCGCGGCGGCCAGGGCCTTGTCGACAGGCATGCCGTAGGCGGCGATGGCGATGACGATGGATAGCGCCAGGGTGATGGTGCCAGCGATGTGGCCCTTCAGGCGGAAGACGGCGAGCGCGAGGAAGAAGAAGACGATCGGTATCACGGCGACCAGCGCGGACAGTCCGAGACTGCCGAGCGGGGTGTAGATCTGCTGCCAGGTATGCATGCTGGTTAGGCTCCTAATTGTTTTTGGTTTGGAGTCGTGCGCCGTGTCGTGGGATTTCCGTTGCGCGCCCGGCGCGAGGGAAAATTAGGCGGACCACTTGTCTCGGCAATATCCTTCATAAATTGGTAATACCAATTTACAAATGACGATGCTCAGGGTAAAAGCATGCCCGCTGGGCTGTCAATTTGTGCTGCTACAACTTTTGTCGCTCTGGCGGTTGGCGGCGTTATCAGGCTTGTTGTCACTGGTATGGCTGGTTAGGCTGCCGCCCCTTGCGCAATCGCGGGTGTTGGCGAGACGTCTGAAGAGGTAAGAAAAGATGGGCTTCAATCAGGTGCGGCAGCGCCGCTTGTCGGACGACATTGTCGAGCGTCTGGAGGCGATGATTCTCGAAGGCACCTTGAAAGCTGGCGAACGCTTGCCGGCCGAGCGCGTGCTGGCCGAGCAATTCGGTGTATCGCGGCCCTCTTTGCGCGAGGCGATTCAGAAGCTGGTCGCCAAGGGCTTGCTGGTCAGTCGCCAGGGCGGTGGCAACTATATCGCCGAGGCGCTCGGCTCGACCTTCAGCGATCCCTTGCTGCATCTGCTGGAGAGCAACCCGGAGGCGCAGCGCGATCTGCTGGAGTTCCGTCACACGCTGGAAGGCTCATGCGCCTACTACGCCGCGCAGCGTGCCACCGAGGTCGATCACCAGCGCCTGGCCAGTGCGTTCGAAACGCTGCAGGCGTGCTATCAGCGCAACGACAAGGTCAGTGACGAGGAGGGGGCCGCCGATGCCAGCTTCCACCTGGCGATCGCCGAGGCCAGTCACAACACGGTGCTACTGCACACCATTCGCGGTCTCTTCGATCTGCTCAAGCACAACGTGGTGACCAATATCGGTGGCATGTACGCTCAGCGCGAGGAAACCCGCGAAGAGCTGATGCGCCAGCATCGCGAATTGTACGAGGCGATCATGCAGGGGCGGGCGGAAGAGGCCAGGGCGATTTCCCATCGGCACATCCTGTATGTCCAGGAGGTGCTGGAAGAAGCCCAGGATGAGGCGCGACGCTTGCAGCGCGCACAGCGGCGGCTGGGCGTCTAGGGCGGAGCCGGTTGGTTGAGGGGCTGGGATCGCCTGGATGGGCGATCCCCATCGAGGCGCCTGGTCGGCGCTTGATGGGGTGCGTGGCCCGGTGTGCTCCGAGCCGAAGCGGTTTCAGTCGTCCTTGCCGTGACGAATGGCGCGCTGGATCTCGCGATTGGAGTCGCGTTCCTTCTCGGTGTCGCGCTTGTCGTATTCCTTCTTGCCCTTGGCCAAGGCGATCTCGCACTTGATCAGGTGCTTCTTCCAGTACATCGACAGCGCGACGCAGGCGTAGCCTTTCTGCTGCACGGCGCCGAACAGCTTGCCCAGTTCGCGCTTGTGCAGCAGCAGCTTGCGCGTGCGCACCGGATCGGCGATGACGTGGGTGCTGGCGGTGGTCAGCGGCGTGATGTGGCTGCCCAGCAGCCAGGCTTCGCCGTCCTTGAGCAGGACGTAGCTGTCGACCAGTTGGGCCTTGCCGGCGCGCAGGCTCTTGACCTCCCAGCCGGCCAGGGCGATGCCCGCCTCGAAGCGTTGCTCGATGAAGTAGTCGTGCAGAGCTTTCTTGTTCTGCGCGATGGTCCCCGCAGGGTGTTTCTTCTGTTTAGCCATAGGTCGCGCATTATAGGGAGTCGCTCGTCGCGCCGCTATCGGGGCGTTGCGCCGCAGGCGTTTTCCCGAATGGCTGAGGAGGCGAGCTTGAGGGGGCGTGGCTAATCTCGGAGAATGCGCGCTGTTTTTGCGCAGACGGATACCCGATCGGCATTGGCGAGCAGGGCATCCCACTATTGAAGAAAGCGAGACCCTTATGAGCACGCATATCCAGCGTTCGGCGCTGCTGCCGTATCCCGCCAGAGCGCTGTACGACCTGGTCAACGATGTGGCGCGCTACCCGGAGTTCCTGCCGTGGTGCTCGGCCAGCAAGGTGCTGGAGGCGAGCGAAACGGCGATGCGCGCGGAGTTGAGCGTTGCCAAGGGTAATCTGGCGCAGCATTTCAGTACGCGCAATGTGCTGGTGCCGGGTCAGAGCATCGAGATGAACCTGGAAGAGGGGCCGTTCACCGAGTTGCATGGCGTCTGGACCTTCAAGGCGCTGGGCGACAAGGCCTGCAAGATCACCCTCGACCTGACCTTCGACTATGCCGGTGCGCTGGTCAGGGCGACCCTGGGGCCGCTGTTCACTCAGGCGGCCAACACCATGGTCGATGCATTCTGCCAGAGGGCCAAGCAGCTCTATGGCTGAGCCGCGCAGCATCGCCGTCGAGGTGGTCTGTGCGCTACCCGAGCGCCAGCGCCTGATCCGCCTGAGCGTCCCCTGCGGCACGCGAATGCGCAAGGCGGTGGTGTTGTCGGGTATTGCCGCGGCCTTCCCCGAATTGGATGTGCTCAACTGTCCGCTGGGCATCTTCGGCAAGGCCGTCGCTGCGCCGGAGTCCCGCGCGCTGGAGGAGGGTGATCGGGTGGAAATCTACCGTCCGCTGATTGCCGATCCCAAGGAAGTGCGCAAACAGCGTGCGGCGCGTGCCAGGGCGGCCAAGGGCTGAGCGGAGACGGCGGAAACGAAAAAGCCCGGTATCGACCGGGCTTTTTTCATGCTGCTGGCGCTGCCTGTTACTGCGGGCTCTTTTCCAGCGGTTCCGGGGTTGGCACCGGTACCGTCTTGATCTGGTCGACTTCGCGCTGCAGTTGCTCTTCCACGGAGCCTGGCTTGGCCGGTTGCTCCTTGGGTTGCTCGGGCTTCTGCTGTTGCGTCTGGCTCGATGTGCTGGCGGGGCCGGCCTCTTTGCCGAGGATTGCCTCGTCGCGGCTCACGCCCGGGCGGAAGTCGCCGTTCAGGCCGATCAGTTGATCGTTGGCGTTGAACATCAGGCTGACGCGTTCCTGCTGGCGTTGGCCACCGCCCGGCTGAATGCTGTAGAGGTAGTCCCAGCGATTCGGGTGGAAGGTGTCGACAATCAGCGGGTTGCCCATGATAAACCGCACTTGGCGTCGGGTCATTCCCGGCTTCAACTGGTCTATCATGTCCTGCGTTACGACGTTGCCCTGCTGGATGTCGATCTTGTATACCCCCGGGAAAGAGCAACCGGCGAGTGCGGCTAGTCCCATCGCGAAAGCGAGACTGGTCAGCATGAGCTTGGCGTTTTGCATCGGGGTGTGACTTCCACTATCTTGGCTGGGCGATGAAACCCCGATCATACCTGCATTGAGGGATGCTGCGAAGCATCCTGCGCCGAGAAAGCACACATGGTTGAAAATAACGAACTGCGCAAAGTCGGTCTGAAAGTCACGCTGCCGCGCGTCAAGATCCTGCAGATGCTCGATTCCGCCGAGCAGCGGCACATGAGCGCAGAGGATGTTTACAAGGCGCTGATGGAGGCTGGCGAGGATGTTGGTCTGGCCACTGTGTATCGCGTGCTGACCCAGTTCGAGGCCGCTGGCCTGGTGGTTCGTCACAACTTCGATGGTGGTCATGCCGTGTTCGAGCTGGCCGACGGCGGTCACCACGACCACATGGTCTGCGTGGATACCGGCGAGGTCATCGAGTTCATGGATTCGGAGATCGAGAAGCGCCAGCGGGAGATCGTCAAGGAGCGCGGCTTCGAGTTGGTGGATCACAACCTGGTGCTCTACGTTCGCAAGAAGAAGTAAGCGCTTTCTTATTTAGCAAAACGGCGACCCAAGGGTCGCCGTTTTCATGTGTGCCGGCATCCAGTGCGTTCCGCGCGATGCCGTTTGTGCGTCGCTCGATGGTCAGCTCTGCACGGCGCTATCCACCATCTTGCGTGCGTGCGCCAGGGACTCCTTGGTCAGGTCGACGCCACCCAGCATGCGGGCGATTTCTTCGATGCGTTCGGCCTTCTTCAGGTTGGAAACCGCGGTGCGGGTTTCGCTGCTGCCGCGTTCCTTGTGCACGAACAGGTGCTGGTGGCCCTGGGCGGCGACCTGTGGCAGGTGGGTGACGGTGAGTACCTGACCGCCAGCGCCCAGGCGGCGCAGCAGTTGCCCGACCACTTCGGCGGTGGGGCCGCCGATGCCGACGTCGACTTCGTCGAAGACCAGGGTGGGCGTGCGCGAGGTTTGTGCGGTGATCACCTGGATCGCCAGGCTGATGCGCGACAGCTCGCCGCCGGAGGCAACCTTGGCCAGGGCTTTCATGGGTTGCCCGGGGTTGGCGCTGACCAGGAACTCCAGGTTTTCCAGTCCGTTGGCCTGTGGGTCCTCCTGGGTGATCTCGCTCAACTCGATGGCGAAGCGTCCGCCGGGCATGCCCAGGCGTTGCATCTCGGCTTCCACGGCGCTGGCCAGTTGGGGGGCGGCCTGGCGGCGCAGTGCGCTCAGTTCCGCGGCTTTTTCCTGGTAGTGGCGGGCGTAGGCGGCCAGCTCTTCGCCGAGGCGTTCGACGGCTTCGTCGTCGGCGTTCAGGGCCTCCAGCTCTTCCAGCAGACGTTGCTGGAGTTCGAGCAGCTCCTGAGGTTGGACGCGGTGTTTGCGCGCCAGGCTGTAGATGCTGTCCAGGCGCTCCTCCAGTTGCTGCAGGCGATTGGGGTCCGCGTCGAAGTTGTCGACGAAGCGGTTCAGTTCGCCGACCGCTTCTTCTACCTGGATTTGTGCGCTGGAGAGCAGGTTGACCGCTTCGCTCAGGGCGGCCGGCTGGCTCTGGAAGCTGGTCAGCCGGTGCAGGCTGGCGGTCAGTACCGAGAGGACGTTGCCGGCATCGCTCTCGCTGCACATGTCCACCACCTGGCGGCAGGCGCCGATCAGGCTTCCCGCGTTGCTCAGGGTCTTGTGCTCCTGCTCCAGGTTTTCCAGCTCGTTGTCGCCCAGCGCCAGGTTCTCCAACTCATCCAACTGGTAGCTGAGCAGTTGGTGGCGGGCGCGTTGTTCCTCGCCGCTGCGCGACAGGCGATCGAGTTCCTGGCGGGTCTGCTTCCAGCGCTGGGCGGCGAGATGCACCTGGCGCGCCAGTTCCTGGCTGCCGGCGAACTCATCGAGCAGGCGGCGATGGGTGTCAGCCTTGAGCAGGGATTGGTGTTCGTGCTGGCTGTGGATATCGATGAGCAGTTCGCCGAGGCTCTTCAGGTCGCCGAGCGGGCAGGGGCTGCCGTTGATGTAGCCGCGCGAGCGCCCTTCGGCGGTGATCACGCGGCGCAGGATGCACGGGCCGTCCTGTTCCAGGTCGCGCTCGGCGAGCCAGTCGCGCGCCTCGGCGATGGCGCTGACGTCGAAACTGGCGAGGATGTCCGCCTTGTCCGCGCCGGGCCGCACCACGCCGCTGTCGGCGCGGTCGCCCAGGGCCAGGCCGAGGGCGTCGAGCATGATCGACTTACCTGCGCCGGTCTCGCCGGTGATCACGGTCATGCCGGCGGCGAGCTCCAGATCGAGGTGTTCGACGATGGCGTAGTTGTGCACGGACAGGTGAACCAGCATGGTTGGTGGCTCCAGTGAAAGATCTGTTTATTTATACAGTATTTTTTCCGCCTGGCAATTCTCCGCCCTTCCCCCTTGAAGCGACGCAATTGCGCCCCATATAGACGGCAGAGCCGCGAGCCTTCTGGTTCGCTTTGTTTTCAAAGGCTTATTTCTTTTTAGGAGAGTGGCATGTCTGACGAGCAACAGACTCAGGATTCGCACCTGAACGAGCAGCCGGAACAGGTTGCCGGCGACGACCTGAACGCCCGCGTGCTGGAGCTGGAAGAGCAGCTCGCCGCGGCCAAAGACCAGAGCCTGCGCGCCGTCGCTGAACTGCAGAATGTGCGCCGCCGCGCCGAGCAGGATGTCGAGAAGGCCCACAAGTTCGCCCTGGAGAAATTCTCCGGCGACCTGCTGCCGGTGGTCGATACCCTGGAGCGCGCCCTGGAACTGTCCAGTCCGGACGATGAGGCGATCAAGCCGATGCGCGAAGGCATCGAGCTGACCCTGAAAATGTTCCATGACACCCTGAAGCGCTACAACCTGGAACCGGTCGATCCGCACGGCGAGCCGTTCAATCCCGAGCACCACCAGGCGATGGCGATGCAGGAAAGTGCGCATCTGGAGCCTGGCAGCGTGGTCAAGGTGTTCCAGAAGGGCTATCTGCTGCACGGTCGCCTGCTGCGTCCGGCGATGGTCGTGGTCAGCAAGGCGCCTGAACAAACTCCGCCTTCGATCGACGAGAAGGCTTGAAATCCACCACCCGGTCCCCATCTGGGTAATCAACCGAGCACAAGGTCCGCAGCGGGATCAGCACGGAATCTAATTTCTGGAGAGTGAATATGGGCAAAATCATTGGTATCGACCTGGGGACCACCAACTCCTGTGTGTCCATCCTGGAGAACGGTAACGTCAAGGTCATCGAGAACGCCGAAGGCGCTCGTACCACCCCGTCGATCATCGGTTACGCCAACGACGGCGAAATCCTGGTCGGTCAGCCGGCCAAGCGCCAGGCAGTGACCAACCCGAAGAACACTCTGTACGCGGTGAAGCGCCTGATCGGTCGTCGCTTCGAAGAAGACGTCGTACAGAAAGACATCAAGATGGTGCCGTACAACATCGTCAAGGCCGACAACGGTGACGCCTGGGTCGAGGCCAAGGGCCAGAAGATGGCGCCGCCGCAGGTCTCCGCCGAAGTCCTGAAGAAGATGAAGAAGACCGCCGAGGATTACCTGGGCGAGCCGGTCACCGAGGCGGTCATCACCGTTCCGGCCTACTTCAACGACAGTCAGCGTCAGGCCACCAAGGACGCCGGTCGCATCGCCGGTCTGGACGTCAAGCGCATCATCAACGAGCCGACCGCAGCCGCGCTGGCCTATGGCCTGGACAAGGCCAAGGGTGACCACACCATCATCGTTTACGACCTGGGTGGCGGTACGTTCGACGTGTCGGTGATCGAGATCGCTGAAGTCGACGGCGAGCACCAGTTCGAAGTGCTGGCGACCAACGGTGATACCTTCCTCGGTGGTGAGGACTTCGACCTGCGCCTGATCGACTACCTCGTCGACGAGTTCAAGAAAGAGTCCGGCATCGACCTGAAGGGCGACCCGCTGGCCATGCAGCGTCTGAAAGAGGCTGCCGAGAAAGCCAAGATCGAGCTGTCCTCGACCCAGCAGACCGACGTCAACCTGCCGTACATCACCGCTGATGCCAGCGGCCCGAAACACCTGAACGTCAAGGTGTCCCGCGCCAAGCTGGAGTCCCTGGTTGAAGACCTGGTCACCCGTACCATCGAGCCGTGCCGCGTGGCGCTGAAAGATGCCGGTCTGGACGTGTCGAAGATCGATGAAGTGATCCTCGTCGGTGGTCAGACCCGTATGCCGCTGGTGCAGAAGACCGTTGCCGAGTTCTTCGGCAAGGAAGCGCGCAAGGACGTCAACCCGGACGAAGCCGTGGCCATGGGTGCTGCCATCCAGGGCGCCGTGCTGGCCGGTGACGTGAAGGACGTGCTGCTGCTCGACGTCACTCCGCTGACCCTGGGTATCGAAACCCTGGGTGGCGTGATGACCGCGCTGATCGACAAGAACACCACCATTCCGACCAAGAAGTCGCAGGTGTTCTCCACTGCCGATGACAATCAGGGCGCCGTGACCATTCACGTGCTGCAGGGCGAGCGCAAGCAAGCCGCGCAGAACAAGTCGCTGGGCAAATTCGACCTGGCCGACATTCCGCCGGCCCCGCGCGGTGTGCCGCAGATCGAAGTGACCTTCGATATCGATGCCAACGGTATCCTGCACGTGTCCGCCAAGGACAAGGCCACCGGCAAGCAGCAGTCCATCGTGATCAAGGCGTCCTCCGGCCTGTCCGAAGACGAGATCCAGCAGATGGTCCGCGATGCCGAGGCGAATGCCGAGGAAGACCGTAAGTTCGAAGAGCTGGCGGCTGCGCGCAACCAGGGCGATGCGCTGGTCCATGCGACCCGCAAGATGGTCACCGAGGCTGGCGACAAGGCCACCGCGGAAGAGAAAGCGGCCATCGAGAAGGCCCTGGGCGAGCTGGAAGTCGCGGTGAAAGGCGATGACAAGGCTGAGATCGAAGCGAAGATGAACGCGCTGTCCCAGGCGACCACTCCGTTGGCTCAGAAGATGTACGCCGAGCAGCCGCAGCCGGGCGCCGAGGCTCACGCCGAGAACGCCGAGCACAAGGCTGGCGACGACGTCGTCGATGCCGAGTTCGAAGAGGTCAAGGAGAACAAGTAAGCCGCGTGCTTGCTTCCGCTCCGGCGCACCGACCAGCGTGTCGGTGCGTGTGAACCGTCACGCGGGGGCTTGCTCCCGCGTCGACGTGTCTGGGGGAGAGGTTTTCAAGGTGCAGGAAAGTTATGGCCAAGCGTGATTTTTATGAGGTGCTGGGTGTCGAGCGTGGCGCTAGCGAAGCGGACCTGAAAAAGGCCTATCGCCGGCTGGCCATGAAGCACCACCCGGACCGCAATCCCGGCGACAAGGAGGCCGAGGAGAAATTCAAGGAGGCCAACGAGGCTTACGAGATCCTGTCCGACGCCAGCAAGCGTGCGGCCTACGATCAGTACGGCCACGCCGGCGTCGATCCGCAGATGGGTGGTGGTGCGGGCGCTGGCTTCGGCGGCGCGAGCTTCTCGGACATCTTCGGTGACGTCTTCAGCGACTTCTTCGGTGGCGGCGGACGTGGCGGCAGTGGTCGCGGCGGCCCGCAGCGCGGTGCCGACCTGCGCTACACCCTGGATCTGGATCTGGAAGACGCGGTTCGCGGCACGACCGTGACCATTCGCGTGCCGACCCTGGTCGCGTGCAAGACCTGCAGCGGCAGCGGTGCCAAGCCCGGTACGTCGCCGGTGACCTGTACCACCTGTGGTGGTATCGGCCAGGTGCGCATGCAGCAAGGTTTCTTCTCGGTGCAGCAGACCTGCCCGCGCTGCCATGGCAACGGCAAGATGATCAGCGATCCGTGTGGCAGTTGCCACGGCCAGGGGCGTGTGGAAGAGCACAAGACCCTGTCGGTGAAGGTGCCGGCGGGCGTCGACACCGGTGATCGTATTCGCCTGACCGGCGAGGGCGAGGCGGGAGCGCATGGCGGTCCGGCGGGCGACCTCTATGTGGTGGTCAATGTTCGCGAGCACTCGATCTTCCAGCGCGACGGCAAGCATCTCTACTGCGAGGTGCCGATCAGCTTCGCCGATGCCGCGCTGGGCGGTGAGCTGGAAGTGCCGACCCTGGATGGGCGGGTCAAGCTGAAGATCCCCGAGGGCACCCAGACCGGCAAGTTGTTCCGCCTGCGCGGCAAGGGCGTTGCGCCCGTGCGCGGTGGTGGGGCTGGCGATTTGATGTGCCGTGTGGTGGTGGAAACCCCGGTGAACCTGGACAAGCGCCAGCGCGAGCTGCTCGAAGAGTTCCGTGGCAGCCTTCAGGGCGACACCTCCCATTCGCCCAAGGCCAGTGGCTGGTTCGAGGGCATGAAGCGCTTCTTCGACGACCTATGATTATGGCCCGGCGGCAGGCGGACCTTTCGCCTGCCGCCTGAGGCGTGCAGCTTGGAGCTGACTGTATGCGACGTATAGCCGTTATGGGCGCCGCCGGGCGCATGGGCAAGACTTTGATCGAGGCGGTCCAGCAGACGGGTGGAAGCGCTGGCCTGACTGCCGCCATCGATCGTCCGGACAGTACGCTGGTCGGCGCTGATGCTGGCGAGCTGGCGGGTCTTGGCCGCATCGGCGTTCCGCTGTCCGGGGACTTGGCCAAGGTGGTGGATGAGTTCGATGTCTTGATCGATTTCACCCATCCTTCGGTGACCCTGAAGAATCTGGACGTCTGCCGCAAGGCGGGCAAGGCCATGGTCATCGGCACCACGGGCTTCTCGGCCGAGGAGAAGGTGCTGCTGGCCGACGCGGCCAAGGAAATTCCGATCGTCTTCGCCGCCAATTTTAGCGTGGGCGTGAATCTCTGCCTGAAGCTGCTGGATACCGCTGCGCGGGTCCTCGGCGACGAGGTGGATATCGAGATCGTCGAGGCGCATCACCGGCACAAGGTCGACGCACCGTCCGGCACCGCGCTGCGCATGGGCGAGGTGGTGGCCAATGCCCTGGGGCGTGACCTGGAAAAGGTGGCGGTCTATGGTCGCGAAGGTCAGACCGGTGCTCGTGCTCGTGAGACAATCGGCTTCGCCACCGTGCGTGCCGGCGATGTGGTCGGTGATCACACCGTGCTCTTCGCTGCCGAGGGCGAGCGGGTGGAGATCACCCACAAGGCCTCCAGTCGCATGACGTTCGCCCGCGGTGCGGTGCGCGCCGCGCTGTGGCTGGAAGGGCAGACGAATGGCCTGTTCGACATGCAGGATGTGCTCGGTCTGCGCTGAGCGGTATGGCCGCGCGTCGTGCAAAAGGTGGACCATGATGTCGCCTTTCTGTAAACTACAGCTTTAGTGTGTCCACTAAAAGCAGCGCAGCATGAACCATATAAAAAGCGGGATGACCTCTTCAGATGTCATCCCGCTTTTTTACAACCTGCGTACGCCCAGCCAGGCTTGATTTACGGGAGGTCTTCTTGACTAAGCCAGCCATACTTGCACTTGCCGACGGCAGCATTTTTCGCGGTGAAGCCATCGGTGCCGACGGTCAGACCGTCGGCGAGGTGGTGTTCAACACCGCCATGACCGGCTACCAGGAAATCCTTACCGATCCGTCCTATGCCCAACAGATCGTCACCCTGACCTATCCGCACATCGGCAACACCGGGACCACTCCGGAAGACGCCGAATCGAACAAGGTCTGGGCCGCCGGCCTGATCATCCGCGACCTGCCGCTGCTGGCCAGCAGTTGGCGCGACAAGCAGTCTCTGCCGGATTACCTGAAAGAAAACGGTACCGTCGCCATCGCGGGTATCGACACCCGCCGCCTGACCCGCATCCTGCGCGAAAAAGGTTCGCAGAACGGCTGCATACTGGTTGGCGACGACGCCACCGAGGAAAAGGCTCTGGAACTCGCCCGTGGCTTCCCTGGCCTGAAAGGCATGGACCTGGCCAAGGTGGTTTCCTGCACGGAGCGCTACGAGTGGCGCTCCAGCGTGTGGAACCTGGTAACCGACAGCCACCCGGAGATCGCTGCGGCCGACCTGCCGTATCACGTGGTGGCCTACGACTTCGGCGTCAAGCTGAATATCCTGCGCATGCTGGTTGCCCGTGGCTGCCGCCTGACCGTTGTGCCGGCGCAGACGCCGGCCAGTGAAGTCCTGGCGCTGAATCCGGATGGCATCTTCCTCTCCAACGGCCCTGGCGACCCCGAGCCGTGCGATTACGCCATCCAGGCGATTCGCGAGTTCCTCGAGACCGAGATTCCGGTATTCGGCATCTGCCTCGGCCACCAATTGCTGGCCCTGGCCTCCGGCGCCAAGACCCTGAAAATGGGCCATGGCCACCACGGTGCCAACCACCCGGTGCAGGATCTGGATAGCGGCGTGGTGATGATCACCAGTCAGAACCATGGCTTCGCCGTGGACGAGAACACCCTGCCGGGTAATCTGCGTGCGACCCACAAGTCGCTGTTCGATGGCACCCTGCAGGGCATCGAGCGCACCGACAAGGTCGCCTTCAGCTTCCAGGGACACCCGGAAGCCAGCCCGGGCCCGCACGACGTTGCGCCGCTGTTCGACCGCTTCATCGCGGCGATGGCCGAGCGTCGCTGAGGCCGGAGGAGAGATTAGCGAAGATGATGCCGATCCTGGGGATCACCGACCTCTGGACCTACGTTCTGGGTACCCTGTTCATCGTCCTGCTGCCGGGGCCGAACTCGCTGTTCGTGCTCGCTACCGCGGCGCAGCGCGGTGTGGCGGGGGGCTACCGGGCGGCCAGTGCGGTGTTCCTCGGTGATGCGTTGCTGATGCTGCTGTCGGCCCTCGGGATCGCGTCGTTGCTCAAGGCTGAGCCGATGCTGTTCCTCGGCCTCAAGTACGTTGGTGCCGCGTACCTGTTCTACCTGGGTGTCGGCATGCTCCGTGGTGGCTGGCGGACGTTGCGCAGCCCCGTGGCGGATGCCGCTCCGGTGAAGGAAGTGGACGTCGCCCAGCCGTTCCGCAAGGCGCTGCTGCTGAGCCTGTCCAATCCCAAGGCGATCCTCTTCTTCGTTTCCTTCTTCATTCAGTTCGTCGACCCGGGATACGCCTACCCCGGTGTGTCGTTCCTGGTGCTGGGAACGATCCTCGAGATCATCAGCGCCCTTTACTTGAGCTTCCTGATTTTTTCCGGTGTGCGCCTGGCGGCCTGGTTCCGCCGGCGCCAGCGCCTGGCCGCCGGCGCCTCGAGCGGTGTCGGCGCCCTGTTCGTCGGCTTTGGCGTGAAGCTGGCCAGCGCAACCCTTTCCTGAATATTGCAACGAGAGTCCCATGCCCAAGCGTACAGACATCAAGAGCATCCTGATCCTCGGTGCCGGCCCCATCGTCATCGGCCAGGCCTGCGAGTTCGACTACTCCGGCGCACAGGCCTGCAAGGCCCTGAAGGAAGAAGGCTTCCGCGTCATCCTGGTGAACTCCAACCCGGCCACCATCATGACCGACCCGTCCATGGCCGACGCCACCTACATCGAACCGATCAAATGGCAGACCGTGGCCAAGATCATCGAGAAGGAGCGTCCTGACGCGCTGCTGCCGACCATGGGTGGCCAGACCGCGCTGAACTGCGCCCTGGACCTCGAACGCCATGGCGTGCTGGAGAAGTTCGGCGTGGAAATGATCGGCGCCAACGCCGACACCATCGACAAGGCCGAAGATCGCTCGCGCTTCGACAAAGCCATGAAATCCATCGGCCTGGCCTGCCCGCGCTCGGGTATCGCCCACAGCATGGAAGAGGCCTACGGCGTCCTCGAGCAGGTCGGCTTCCCCTGCATCATCCGCCCGTCCTTCACCATGGGTGGCACCGGTGGCGGGATCGCCTACAACCGCGAAGAGTTCGAAGAAATCTGCGCCCGTGGTCTGGACCTGTCGCCGACCAACGAGCTGCTGATCGACGAATCCCTGATCGGCTGGAAGGAATACGAGATGGAGGTTGTCCGCGACAAGAAGGACAACTGCATCATCGTCTGCTCCATCGAGAACTTCGATCCGATGGGCGTGCACACCGGCGACTCCATCACCGTCGCGCCGGCACAGACCCTGACCGACAAGGAATACCAGATCATGCGCAACGCCTCGCTGGCGGTGCTGCGTGAGATCGGCGTGGAAACCGGTGGCTCCAACGTGCAGTTCGGCATCTGCCCGAACACCGGGCGCATGGTGGTGATCGAGATGAACCCGCGTGTGTCGCGTTCCTCGGCGCTGGCCTCCAAGGCCACCGGCTTCCCGATCGCCAAGATCGCCGCCAAGCTGGCGGTCGGCTACACCCTCGACGAGCTGCAGAACGACATCACTGGCGGCCGTACTCCGGCGTCCTTCGAGCCGGCGATCGACTATGTCGTCACCAAGATTCCGCGCTTCGCCTTCGAGAAGTTCCCCAAGGCCGACGCCCGCCTGACCACCCAGATGAAATCCGTGGGCGAAGTCATGGCCATCGGCCGTACCTTCCAGGAGTCGGTGCAGAAAGCCCTGCGTGGCCTGGAAGTCGGCGCCACCGGTTTCGATCCCAAGCTGGATCTGAGCAACCCGGATGCCGCCAGCATCCTCAAGCGCGAACTGACCGTGCCCAGCGCTGATCGTATCTGGTACGTGGCCGATGCCTTCCGCGCCGGCAAGACCATCGCCGAGGTCTTCGACCTGACCCGTATCGACGAGTGGTTCCTGGTGCAGATCGAGGACCTGGTCAAGGAAGAGGAGCGGGTGAAAACCCTCGGCCTGTCCGCCATCGATCACGCCCTGATGTACAAGCTCAAGCGCAAGGGCTTCTCCGATGCGCGCCTGGCTAAGCTGCTCGGTGTCACCGAGAAGAACCTGCGCAGCCACCGGCAAAAGCTGAAAGTGCTGCCGGTGTACAAGCGCGTGGACACCTGCGCCGCCGAATTCGCCACCGATACCGCCTACATGTACTCGACCTATGAGGAAGAGTGCGAGGCCAACCCGACCGGTCGTGACAAGATCATGATCCTCGGTGGCGGGCCGAACCGTATCGGCCAGGGCATCGAGTTCGACTACTGCTGCGTACACGCGGCACTGGCGATGCGCGAAGACGGCTACGAGACCATCATGGTCAACTGCAACCCGGAAACCGTCTCCACTGACTACGACACCTCCGACCGCCTGTACTTCGAGCCGGTGACCCTGGAAGATGTGCTGGAAATCGTTCGTGTCGAGCAGCCCAAGGGGGTCATCGTGCAGTACGGCGGTCAGACTCCGCTGAAACTGTGCCGCGCCCTGGAAGAGGCCGGCGTGCCGATCATCGGCACCAGCCCGGACGCCATCGACCGCGCCGAAGACCGCGAGCGCTTCCAGCAGATGGTTCAGCGCCTGAACCTGCGCCAGCCGGCCAACGCCACCGCGCGCAGCGAAGACGAGGCCCTGGCTGCCTCGAAGACCATCGGCTACCCGCTGGTCGTGCGCCCGTCCTACGTGCTGGGCGGCCGTGCGATGGAAATCGTCTATCAGGAAGACGAACTCAAGCGCTACATGCGCGAAGCGGTCCAGGTGTCCAATGACAGCCCGGTGCTGCTCGACCACTTCCTCAACTGCGCCATCGAAGTCGATATCGATGCGGTGTGCGACGGGGAGACCGTGGTGATCGGCGCGATCATGCAGCACATCGAGCAGGCCGGCGTTCACTCCGGTGACTCCGCGTGCTCGCTGCCGCCGTACTCGCTGCCGGTGCACATCCAGAACGAGATTCGCGAGCAGGTCAAGAAAATGGCCCTGGAGCTCGGTGTGGTCGGCCTGATGAACGTGCAGATGGCCGTTCAGGGCGAAGACATCTTCGTCATCGAGGTCAACCCGCGCGCCTCGCGTACCGTGCCCTTCGTTTCCAAGTGCATCGGCGAGTCGCTGGCCAAGGTTGCCGCCCGCGTCATGGCTGGCAAGAGCCTCAAGGAAATCGGCTTCACCAAGGAAATCATTCCGCCGTTCTTCAGCGTCAAGGAAGCGGTGTTCCCGTTCGCCAAGTTCCCGGGCGTCGACCCGATTCTCGGCCCAGAAATGAAATCCACCGGTGAAGTCATGGGTGTCGGCGACAGCTTCGCCGAGGCCTTCGCCAAGGCCCAACTGGGCGCCAGCGAGATTCTGCCGAACGCTGGTTGCGCGTTCATCAGTGTGCGCGACGATGACAAACCGTTCGTCGAGCAGGTCGCCCGCGACCTGGTCGGCCTCGGTTTCGAGGTTGTCGCCACCGCTGGCACCGCGCGCGTGATCGAGGCCGCCGGCCTGCCGGTGCGTCGCGTCAACAAGGTGACCGAGGGCCGTCCACACGTGGTGGACATGATCAAGAATGACGAGGTCACTCTGATCATCAACACCACCGAAGGCCGCCAGGCGGTTGCCGACTCTTACTCCATCCGTCGTAACGCCCTGCAGCACAAGATCTGCTGCACCACCACCATCGCGGGTGGTCAGGCGATCTGCGAGGCGCTCAAGTTCGGTCCCGAGAAGACCGTTCGCCGGCTGCAGGATCTCCATGCAGGAATCAACGCATGAGCAAATTCCCGATGACCGTCCAGGGCGCTCGCGCCCTGGAAGAAGAACTGAAGCACCTGAAGACCGTTCTGCGCCCGCAGATCACCCAGGCCATCGCCGAGGCGCGTGAGCTGGGTGACCTCAAGGAGAACGCCGAATACCATGCCGCCCGCGAGCAGCAAGGGATGTCGGAAGCGCGGATCCGCGATATCGAAGCCAAGCTGTCCAATGCGCAGATCATCGACGTCACCACTATCCCGCATACGGGCAAGGTGATCTTCGGTACCACCGTGGATATCGCCAACATCGATACCGACGAGACGGTGACCTACCAGATCGTCGGCGATGACGAGGCGGACATCAAACGCGGCAAGATTTCGGTCAACTCGCCCATCGCTCGTGCGCTGATCGGCAAGACCGAAGGTGATTCGGTGCTGGTGAAGACGCCGGGTGGCGACGTCGAGTACGAGATCGTTGAAGTCCGCCACAGCTGACTTGCGTCCTTTCAAGGCGGCCACGGCCGGTTGGCTGCTGGCCCAGACATTCTGGGTCGGTGGCCTCTGGCTATTGCGCTTCGTACTGTTGCCGGCGCTGCAGCAGATAGGTCTGGCGCCATTGCTGGTGCAGTCGGTGGCGGACGCTTTGAGCCCCTTGCTGGTTGGGTTCGCGGGCGTTTGCGCGCTGTTGCAGGGAGTGGTGCTGGTGGCGGAAAGAGGCGTTTCCAGCCTCTGGCGCGACCTGCGCGGCCAACTGCTGTTGACGGTACTGGCATTCGTGCTGAGTTATCTGTCGGTCAGCCGGATGGCGCCGGATGCGCAGCGTTGGTTGTTGTTCAACTACCTGGTTCTTGCGCTTTGCGGTGTGCTGCTGGTGCTGCAGCCAGTGCCGGGAAGGGATGGGCGAAACTGAGGGAGCCTCGCAGGGGCGTCTCTTGGATGGCGCTGAGGGACCGCCGGGCGCCAGGGCGCCCGGCCCGTCCTACACTGTCACAGGCCGCTGTAGCGGCTGATATTCGACAGGTTGCGGTTCGGCTTGGGATTGCGGCGATAGACCAGAGCCATCTTGCCGATGACTTGGATCAGCTCGCAACTGCCGTTCTGGCACAGCTCGTCGATCAGCGCGCGACGGTCGTCGCGTTCGGTGATGCGGAACTGCACCTTGATCAGTTCATGATCATTGAGCGCGCGCTCAAGCTCGGCCATGACACCCTCGGTAAGACCGTTCTCTGCAACGATCAACACGGGTTTCAGATGGTGGCCGATAGATTTGAACTGTTTCTTCTGCTCCTGAGTGAGCGCCATAATCAGACCCCTGGGAAAAAAGGCGGATATCTTACCCGAGTTTCGGTTATACCGGGTGCCGCTCAGACGAGGTAATACGTGGCCCGTTCCAAGACTAGCCATCGCTGGCTGAAAGAACATTTCGACGATCCTTACGTGAAGATGGCGCAGCGCGACGGTTATCGCTCGCGCGCCAGCTACAAATTGCTGGAAATCCAGGAAAAGGATCGCATCTTGCGTCCGGGGATGACGGTGGTTGACCTGGGTGCCGCTCCAGGCGGCTGGTCTCAGGTCACCAGTCGGGTGATCGGCGACAAGGGCCGGCTGGTCGCATCGGACATCCTGCCGATGGATAGCATTCCGGATGTCACCTTCATCCAGGGCGACTTCACCGATGACGCAGTCTTTGCACAGTTGCTCGAAGCCATCGGGGAAAATCCGGTAGACCTTGTGATTTCCGATATGGCCCCCAATATGAGTGGTCTGAGTGCCGTGGATATGCCGCGGGCCATGTACCTGTGCGAATTGGCGCTGGACCTGGCGGGGCGTGTGCTGCGCCCGGGTGGCGACTTCCTGATCAAGATCTTCCAGGGCGAGGGGTTCGATACCTACCTGAAGAGCGTGCGGGAGAACTTCGACAAGGTGCAGATGCGCAAACCGTTGTCTTCCCGTGACAGATCCCGTGAGCAGTATCTGCTCGCGCGTGGCTTTCGCGGCGCCTAGACTGCGACGAATGGTCCGGTTGTCTGTCTACAGCACGCAAGTAGGGCTTGTGCCGGTTCGTGCCGGAGTTCATAAAGGGTTACAGACGGCTCCTGTCCAGGCTGGGGTTGTGTAGTAATTTTGGCCGGAAGGAGTCTGGCCGTCGTGCGAAGCGGTTTCCAGGGCGGAGCCGGCTTCAGAGGGTAGTCAATTGAACGACATGGCAAAGAACCTGATCCTGTGGTTGATCATCGCAGCGGTGCTGGTCACCGTGATGAACAACTTCTCCAGTCCGAGCGATCCGCAGACGCTGAACTACTCGGACTTCATCCAGCAGGTGAAGGAAGGCAAGGTCGAGCGGGTGACCGTCGACGGCTACGTCATCACTGGCAAGCGCCAGGACGGTGACACCTTCAAGACCATCCGCCCGGCGATCCAGGACAACGGCCTGATCGGCGATCTGGTCAACAACAACGTGGTCATCGAGGGCAAGCAGCCTGAGCAGCAGAGCATCTGGACTCAGTTGCTGGTCGCCAGCTTCCCGATCTTAGTGATCATCGCTGTCTTCATGTTCTTCATGCGCCAGATGCAGGGCGGCGGCGGTGGTCGCGGCGGTCCGATGAGTTTCGGCAAGAGCAAGGCGCGCCTGCTATCCGAGGATCAGGTCAAGACTACCTTTGCCGACGTCGCCGGTTGTGACGAGGCCAAGGAAGAAGTCAGCGAACTGGTGGAGTTCCTTCGTGATCCCGGCAAGTTCCAGCGCCTGGGTGGCCGTATTCCGCGCGGTGTGCTGATGGTCGGTCCGCCCGGGACCGGTAAGACCTTGCTGGCCAAGGCGATCGCTGGCGAAGCAAAAGTGCCGTTCTTCACCATTTCCGGTTCCGACTTCGTCGAAATGTTCGTGGGCGTGGGCGCTTCCCGGGTTCGCGACATGTTCGATCAGGCGAAGAAGCACGCACCCTGCATCATCTTCATCGATGAGATCGACGCCGTCGGTCGCCATCGTGGCGCTGGCCTGGGTGGCGGTCACGACGAGCGCGAACAGACCCTCAACCAGTTGCTGGTGGAGATGGACGGCTTCGAGATGAATGACGGCATCATCGTCATCGCCGCGACCAACCGTCCGGACGTGCTCGACCCGGCGCTGCTGCGTCCTGGCCGTTTCGACCGCCAGGTCGTGGTCGGTCTGCCGGATATCCGTGGTCGCGAGCAGATCCTCAAGGTGCATATGCGCAAGGTTCCGCTAGGCGATCACGTCGATCCGGCGGTGATCGCTCGCGGTACCCCGGGTTTCTCCGGTGCCGATCTGGCCAACCTGGTCAACGAGGCCTCGCTGTTCGCCGCTCGCGCCAACAAGCGCATCGTCGATATGCGTGAGTTCGAGCTGGCCAAGGACAAGATCATGATGGGCGCCGAGCGCAAGACCATGGTCATGTCCGAGAAAGAGAAGAAGAACACCGCCTTCCACGAGGCCGGCCACGCTATCGTCGGTCGTTTGGTTCCGGAGCATGACCCGGTTTACAAAGTCTCCATCATTCCGCGCGGCCGTGCCTTGGGCGTGACCATGTTCCTTCCCGAGGAAGATCGTTACAGCCTGTCCAAGCGTGCTTTGGAGAGCCAGATTTGCTCGCTGTTCGGCGGTCGTATCGCCGAAGAGATGACGCTCGGTTTCGAGGGTGTGACGACGGGCGCGTCCAACGACATCATGCGTGCTACCCAGTTGGCGCGAAACATGGTGACCAAGTGGGGGCTGTCCGAAAAGCTCGGTCCGCTGATGTATGCGGAAGAGGAAGGAGAGGTGTTCCTCGGGCGTAGCGCTGGCAGCCAGCATGCCAATGTTTCTGGTGAGACCGCCAAGTTGATCGACCAAGAGGTGCGCCGCATCATCGATGACTGCTATGGCACCGCCAAGCGTCTGCTGGAAGAAAACCGCGACAAGCTCGATATGATGGCCGATGCATTGATGAAGTACGAAACCATCGATGCGGATCAGATCGATGACATCATGACCGGGCGCGAGCCCCGCGAGCCGCGCGATTGGCAGGGTGGTGGCACGGGTTCTTCGGGGTCTGCCACGCCCAGTCGTGATGATGGCGGGCGCAAGGAAAATCCCATCGGTGGCCCCGCCGGCGAGCACTGAGAGCATTCAATGAGTTTCGAGCTGTACCCAACCCGGTTGCCTTGCGGCAACCGGGTTCTTGATTTAAAGCGTACCCATGTCATGGGGATTCTTAACGTCACCCCGGATTCGTTTTCCGATGGAGGGTGCTTCAATCAGTTGGATCAAGCGTTGCGGCATGCGGCCGAGATGGTTGCGGCTGGGGCTACGCTGATTGACGTTGGCGGCGAGTCCACCCGTCCGGGGGCGCGCTTGGTGTCGCCGACCGAGGAGTTGGAGCGTGTTGCGCCAGTCGTCGAAGCGATCTCCCGTGAGCTGGATGTGGTGATTTCGGTCGACACCTCTACGCCTGCGGTGATGCGAGAGACTGCGCGCCTCGGTGCGGGGCTGATCAACGATGTCCGCTCGTTGCAGCGTGATGGTGCTCTGGATGCGGCCGTCGACAGCGGTCTGCCGGTCTGTCTGATGCACATGCGCGGTGAGCCAGGCAACATGCAGGATGACCCGCGCTACCCAGACATAGTCGCTGAGGTGCGTGAATTTCTTGCTGGGCGCATCAGCGCTTGCGCGTCCGCGGGCATTCCGCGAGAGCGTCTGGTACTGGATCCGGGTTTTGGATTCGCCAAGACCCAGGTGCATAACCTGGTGCTTTTCCAGCGCATGGAGCAGTTGTTGGAACTGGGCTGCCCGTTACTGGTCGGAGTGTCGCGCAAGAGCATGATCGGTCGTGCGCTCGGGCGTGAAGTGGGCGAACGCTTATATGGCAGTCTGGCCCTGGCGGCGTTGGCCGTGGCAAAAGGCGCGCGCATCATTCGAGTGCACGACGTGGTCGAGACGGTGGACGTGGTCCGCATGATCGATGCGGTGGAACAAGCTAAGGAAGAAGGTCTACAGGCATGAGCAGGAAATACTTCGGCACCGATGGCATTCGTGGTCGGGTCGGCACGCCGCCGATCACTCCGGATTTCGTGCTCAAGCTGGGCTGGGCGGTGGGCATGGCCTTCCGTCAGCAGGGAAAATGCCGTGTACTGGTTGGCAAGGACACGCGGATTTCCGGCTACATGTTCGAATCAGCGCTCGAGGCTGGCCTTTCCGCTGCCGGCGCTGACGTGATGCTTTTGGGGCCCATGCCGACACCGGGTATCGCCTACCTCACCCGCACCTTCCATGCTGAGGCCGGCATTGTCATCAGTGCTTCGCACAATCCGCATGACGACAACGGCATCAAGTTCTTCTCCGGGCAAGGTACCAAGCTGCCCGATGAGGTCGAGATGATCATCGAGGAACTGATCGATACGCCGATGACGGTGGTCGACTCGGCTCGCCTCGGTAAGGTTTCGCGGATCAACGATGCCGCGGGCCGCTATATCGAATTCTGCAAGAGCAGCGTACCCACCAGCACGGACTTTGCGGGTCTAAAGCTGGTCCTGGATTGCGCCCATGGCGCGACCTACAAAGTGGCTCCCAGCGTATTCCGCGAGCTTGGTGCGCAGGTATCCGTGCAAGGTGTGCAGCCCAATGGCCTGAACATCAACGAAAACTGCGGTTCCACCCACATGGCCTCTTTGCAGGCGGCGGTCATTGCCGAGCAGGCCGACATCGGCATTGCCTTCGATGGCGATGGCGACCGGGTGATGATGGTCGACCATACCGGCGCAATTGTGGATGGTGACGAGATTCTTTTCCTGATCGCGCGTGACATGCTGGATCGGGGGCGCTTGCAGGGTGGGGTGGTTGGCACGCTGATGAGCAATCTGGGGCTGGAGCTGGCACTGGCTGATCTGCACATCCCGTTCGTGCGGGCCAAGGTAGGTGATCGCTATGTCATGGCCGAGCTGTTGGCGCGCAACTGGCATTTGGGTGGGGAGAATTCCGGACACGTGGTTTGTGGTCAGCACACCACTACTGGCGATGCGATCATTGCCGCGCTGCAGGTGCTGATGGCCTTGAAAACTCGCGGCCAGACTCTGGCCGAGGCGCGCCAGGGTCTGCGCAAGTGCCCACAGGTGCTGATCAACGTGCGCTACCAGCGCGGTGATCTGGACCCCATCGAGCATCCGGCGGTCAAGGAAGCCTGCGCGCGAGTCACGGAGAGCATGGCTGGTCGCGGTCGAGTGTTGCTGCGCAAATCCGGCACCGAGCCCCTGGTGCGGGTGATGGTGGAGGGGGATGACGAGAAACAGGTGCGCGCCTACGCCGAACAGTTGGCGAACGTGGTGACTGAGGTATGTGCTTGATTTCGCTTGCCAGTCTCGAATCTGTTGAGTAACATCTGCGCCCACTTTGCTCAGCGAGGTACAGCATGCGTCGACCCTTAGTGGCCGGTAACTGGAAAATGCACGGTACCCGCTCCAGCGTGACAGAGCTGATCAAAGGGTTGCGTCAATTGGCTTTACCGAGTGGTGTTGATGTGGCGGTGCTGCCGCCTTGTCTGTACATCAGTCAGGTTCTAGATGGCCTGCAAGGTAAAGCGGTTGCGGTGGGTGCGCAAAATTGCGCAGTCGAGCCGATGCAAGGCGCGCTAACGGGTGAGGTTGCTGCTAGTCAGTTGGTCGATGTGGGATGTTCGCTGGTTTTGGTTGGGCATTCCGAGCGTCGCCAGCTGTTAGGTGAAAGCGATGCTGTCGTGAGTCGCAAATTCGCCGCGGCGCAATCCTGTGGACTGGTTCCGGTGTTGTGCGTAGGGGAAACCCGCGAGCAGCGTGAGTCGGGCAGAACACTCGAAGTGGTAGGTCGTCAGCTGGGTTCGGTGATCGAGAGTTTGGGCGTTGGGGCGTTTTCCCGCGCCGTTGTGGCTTACGAGCCGGTTTGGGCCATCGGGACTGGGTTGACTGCCTCTCCCGAGCAGGCGCAAGAAGTACATGCGGCCATCCGTGCGCAATTGGCGGCAGAAAATGCCGAAGTCGCCCGCGGGATTCGTCTGCTCTATGGCGGTAGCGTCAAGGCGGCGAGTGCGGTCGAGCTGTTCGGCATGCCGGACATCGATGGGGGGTTGATCGGTGGTGCCTCCCTCAATGCGGATGAGTTCGGTGCGATTTGTCGCGCCGCGGGAAGCTGAGAAATGCTGGAAACAGTTGTAATCGTGATTCACTTGCTGATGGCGCTGGGTCTGGTTGTGCTGGTCCTGCTGCAGCATGGCAAGGGTGCTGATGCCGGTGCCTCTTTTGGTTCCGGTGCTTCGGGTACGGTGTTCGGTAGTCAGGGTTCTGCTACTTTCCTGAGTCGTTTCACTGGTGTACTTGCAGCGATTTTTTTTATTACTAGCTTGGGTTTAGCGTATTTCGCTAAAGAAAAATCTGATATGCTACGCCACGTTGGACTTCCTGATCCGGCAGTGATGGAGCAGAAGCAAGAGAAGGCTCCGGCAGCAAGCGATGTGCCTGCTTCTCAAGCGCAGAAGCCCGCTGGCAACGGTGACGTTCCAGTAGCTCCCGAGCAGAAGTAAGACGATTTTGCCGAGGTGGTGGAATTGGTAGACACGCTACCTTGAGGTGGTAGTGGCCATAGGCTGTAGGGGTTCGAGTCCCCTCCTCGGTACCATATTCGAAGGCCCGCGATGCGGGCCTTTCGTTTCAAGTGCGTCGGTTGACCTGTAAGGGGTGTAACCGTATAATTTCGCACCAGCTTTGACGCGGGGTGGAGCAGTCTGGTAGCTCGTCGGGCTCATAACCCGAAGGTCGTTGGTTCAAATCCAGCCCCCGCAACCAGTTTTGGCAGAGCCCCTTTTCAGGGGCTTTTTGCTAGCTGGACAGTCTGCGCCGCCAGTTAAGGGCGGTCACTTAGGGATGGGCGTTTCGCCCATTTTTTGTTTCTACGGCATACGCGAGGCGATCAGGTGTCGAGCAAGCTAGAACAGTTGCAGGCCTTGTTGGCCCCTGTGGTAGAAGCGCTCGGCTATGAGTGCTGGGGCCTGGAGTTCATTTCCCAGGGTCGCCATTCCCTGCTCAGGGTATATATCGATCGCCCTGAAGGGATTCTGATCGACGACTGCGAGATCGTCAGTCGCCAGGTCAGCGGGGTTCTCGACGTCGAGGACCCGATCAGCGGTGAGTACACCCTCGAGGTGTCGTCGCCGGGCATGGATCGACCGCTGTTCACCCTCGAACAGTTTGCTCGCTACGTCGGTGAGCAAGTGAAGATCAAGCTGCGTACGCCCTTCGAGCGGCGACGCAACTTCCAAGGCATTCTCCGTGGTGTGGAGGAGCAGGATGTGGTGGTCCTGGTGGATGATCACGAGTACCTGCTGCCGATCGATTCGATCGATAAGGCCAACATCATTCCCCGATTTGAGTGAGCCGCGAGACTGCGGATTCCAATGGATTGAAAGGCGAGGCGTACGATGAGCAAAGAAGTACTGCTGGTTGTTGAGTCGGTATCCAACGAAAAGGGTGTACCGCCCGGCGTGATTTTCGAAGCGCTGGAACTGGCTCTGGCGACTGCCACCAAGAAGCGTTTCGAAGACGAGGTCGATCTGCGCGTGCAGATCAACCGCGCCAATGGCAACTACGACACCTTCCGCCGTTGGACCGTTGTCGAAGACGAAGACTATTCCAACCCGGCGGCTGAACTGACCGTCGAGGACGTCCAGGAACAGCACCCCGGCATGAAGGCCGGCGAAGTCATCGAAGAGAAGATCGAGTCCATCGAGTTCGGCCGTATCGCTGCGCAGACCGCCAAGCAAGTGATCGTGCAGAAAGTCCGCGAAGCCGAGCGCGCCCAGGTGGTCGACGCCTACCGCGAGAAGGTTGGCGAAATCATCTCCGGCACCGTCAAGAAGGTGACCCGCGACAACGTCATCGTCGACCTCGGCAACAATGCTGAAGCACTGCTGGCCCGCGATCAGATCATTCCGCGCGAAACCTTCCGCGTCGGCACCCGTGTGCGGGCCCTGCTCAAGGAAATCCGCAGCGAGAACCGTGGCCCGCAACTGGTGCTGTCGCGTACTGCCCCGGAAATGCTGATCGAGCTGTTCCGCATCGAAGTACCGGAAATCGCCGAACAGTTGATCGATGTGATGGCCGCCGCCCGTGATCCGGGTTCGCGCGCCAAGATCGCCGTACGCTCCAAGGACAAGCGCATCGACCCGCAGGGTGCCTGTATCGGTATGCGTGGATCGCGTGTCCAGGCCGTGTCCGGCGAACTGGGCGGCGAGCGTGTGGATATCGTCCTCTGGGATGACAATCCTGCGCAGTTCGTGATCAACGCCATGGCACCGGCCGAAGTGGCGGCTATCATCGTCGACGAAGATACCCACACCATGGATATCGCCGTCGCCGAGGACAACCTGGCCCAGGCCATCGGCCGCAGCGGGCAGAACGTTCGTCTGGCCAGCCAGCTCACCGGCTGGACCCTGAACGTGATGACCGAGTCCGACATTCAGGCCAAGCAACAGGCTGAAACCGGCGACATCCTGCAGCGCTTCGTCGACGAGCTGGATGTCGACGAGGAACTGGCCCAGGTACTGGTCGAGGAAGGTTTCACCACCCTGGAAGAAATCGCCTACGTACCGATGGAAGAGATGCTCAACATCGACGGCTTCGACGAGGACATCGTCAACGAGCTGCGCTCGCGCGCCAAGGACCGTCTGCTGACCAAAGCCATCGCAACCGAAGAAAAACTTGCCGACGCTCAACCGGCCGAAGACCTGCTCAGCCTTGATGGCATGACTAAAGAGCTGGCCTTGGACCTGGCGCTGCGTGGCGTAACCACCCGTGAAGATCTTGCCGAGCAGTCGATTGACGACTTGCTCGACATCGACGGCATGGACGAAGAGCGTGCCGGCAAGCTGATCATGGCCGCCCGGGCCCATTGGTTCGAGTAAGCATTCGCGGCCTGAGGAGAGAAATGCATGACGCAAGTCACGGTGAAAGAACTGGCCAAAACGGTCGATACGCCGGTCGAGCGCCTGCTGCAGCAGATGCGCGAGGCGGGACTGCCGCACAGCAGTGCCGAGCAGGTGGTAACCGATACTGAGAAGCAGGCTCTGCTGGCATACCTGAAGGGTAGCCATGGCGATCGCCTGGAAGAGCCGCGCAAGATCACTCTGCAGCGTAAGACCACTACCACTTTGAAAGTGGCTGGCAGCAAGACGGTGAGCGTCGAGGTTCGCAAGAAGAAGACCTACGTCAAGCGCAGTCCGGATGAAATCGAAGCCGAACGTCAGCGCGAGTTGGAAGAGCAGCGCGCCGCCGAAGAGGCTGCCCGCCTTAAGGCCGAGGCTGAAGCTCGTCAGAAGGCTGAAGCTGAAGCCCGTCGTCAAGCCGAAGAGGCTGCGCGTCGCAAGGCTGAGGAAACCGTGCGTCAACCTGCTCAGGCTGCTCCTGCTGCCGAGGCTGTAGTCGCTGCGGCGGCGGTTGAGGCTGCTGCCGCTGCACCGGTTGCTGCTGCTCCGGCTGCCACCGATGAGCGCAAGAAAGAAGCCGAAGTGCGCCGTCCGGCCAAGCGCGAAGAGGAAGACGAGCGTCGCGATCGCAAGCATGCCCAGCATCGCCCGTCGATCAAGGAAAAGGAAAAGACTACTGCTCCGCGCGTCGTTCGCACTGGTGTAGATGACGAGGACAGTTTCGGTCGTCGTGGCGGTGGTCGCGGCAAGGCGAAGCTGAAGAAGCGTAACCAGCACGGGTTCCAGAACCCGACAGGACCGATTGTGCGCGAAGTAAGTATCGGCGAGACCATCACCGTGGCTGAGCTTGCTCAGCAGATGTCGGTGAAGGGTGCCGAAGTCGTCAAGTTCATGTTCAAGATGGGCACCCCGGTGACCATCAACCAGGTCCTCGACCAGGAAACCGCTCAGCTGATCGCCGAAGAACTCGGTCACAAGGTCAAGCTGGTCAGCGAGAACGCCCTGGAAGAGCAACTGGCCGAGTCGCTGAAGTTCGAAGGCGAGGCTGTACCGCGTGCGCCGGTAGTGACCGTGATGGGCCACGTCGACCACGGTAAGACCTCGTTGCTCGACTACATCCGTCGTGCCAAGGTCGCTGCTGGCGAAGCCGGCGGCATTACCCAGCACATCGGCGCTTACCACGTGGAAACCGACCGCGGCATGGTCACCTTCCTCGATACCCCCGGTCACGCCGCGTTCACCGCGATGCGTGCTCGTGGTGCCCAGGCCACCGACATCGTCATTCTGGTGGTAGCGGCGGACGACGGCGTGATGCCGCAGACCCAGGAAGCCGTCCAGCATGCGAAAGCGGCTGGTGTTCCGATCGTGGTCGCGATCAACAAGATCGACAAGCCGGATGCCAACCCGGACAACATCAAGAACGGCCTGGCCGCTCTGGACGTGATTCCGGAAGAGTGGGGCGGTGACGCACCCTTCGTACCGGTGTCGGCGAAGCTGGGCACGGGGGTCGACGAACTGCTCGAAGCCGTGCTGCTGCAGGCCGAAGTGCTCGAACTGAAAGCCACTCCTTCGGCTCCTGGCCGTGGCGTGGTGGTCGAGTCCCGTCTGGACAAGGGCCGCGGCCCGGTAGCCACTGTGCTGGTTCAGGACGGTACTCTGCGCCAGGGCGACATGATTCTGGTCGGTGTCAACTACGGCCGTGTCCGCGCCATGCTCGATGAGAACGGTAAGCCGATCAAGGAAGCGGGTCCGTCGATTCCGGTCGAGATCCTCGGCCTGGATGGCACTCCGGATGCCGGCGACGAAGTGACCGTGGTCGCCGACGAGAAGAAGGCGCGCGAAGTTGCGCTGTTCCGTCAAGGCAAGTTCCGCGAGGTCAAGTTGGCCCGCGCACACGCCGGCAAGCTCGAAAACATCTTCGAGAACATGGGCCAGGAAGAGAAGAAGACGCTCAACATCGTCCTCAAGGCCGACGTCCGTGGTTCTCTGGAAGCACTGCAAGGCTCGCTCAGCGGTCTGGGCAACGACGAAGTGCAGGTGCGCGTGGTCGGTGGCGGCGTCGGTGGTATCACCGAATCCGATGCCAACCTGGCCCTGGCTTCCAATGCCGTGCTGTTCGGCTTCAACGTGCGTGCCGATGCCGGCGCGCGCAAGATCGTCGAAGCCGAAGCTCTGGATATGCGTTACTACAACGTGATCTACGACATCATCGAAGACGTCAAGAAAGCCCTCACCGGCATGCTCGGCAGCGATGTTCGCGAGAATATCCTGGGTATCGCCGAGGTTCGCGATGTGTTCCGTTCGCCGAAGTTCGGCGCCATCGCCGGCTGCATGGTCACCGAGGGTCTGGTGCACCGTAACCGTCCGATCCGCGTACTGCGCGACGACGTGGTCATCTTCGAGGGCGAGCTGGAATCCCTGCGTCGCTTCAAGGACGACGTTGCCGAAGTCCGTGCCGGCATGGAGTGCGGTATCGGCGTGAAGAGCTACAACGACGTTCGCGTCGGCGACAAGATCGAAGTGTTCGAGAAGGTCCAGGTCGCTCGCAGCCTCTGATGGGGTGAGTGCAACCACAGCGCCCGGGTCGGCAATTTCGCCGCCCCGGGCGTTTGTCGCTTATTTGTCCGGTGGCTGCGGGCTACCGGAGGCAGGTTAGGAAAATGGCAAAAGAATATAGCCGCACCCAGCGGATCGGCGATCAGATGCAGCGCGAGCTGGCCCTGCTGATCCAGCGTGAGATCAAGGATCCGCGCCTGGGCCTGGTGACCATCACTGGCGTCGAGGTGGCGCGCGATCTGTCCCATGCCAAGGTGTTCATCACCGTCATGGGGCAGGACGACAACGCGGAAGTGATCAAGCAGAACACCTCGATCCTCAATGACGCCGCAGGCTTCCTGCGCATGCACCTGGGCAAGGCAATGAAGCTGCGCACCGTGCCACAACTGCATTTCAGCTACGACGCAAGCATCCGTCGCGGTGCCGAGCTGTCGGCGCTGATCGAGCGCGCGGTGGCTGAGGACCGTCGTCACGGCGGCGATTCCGAGGAGTAAGGCGTGGCCCAGGTTAAACGCATCCGCCGGGCGGTCAACGGCGTGCTGATACTCGACAAGCCGCGCGGCATGAGTTCCAACCAGGCGCTGCAGAAAGTGCGCTGGTTGCTCAACGCGGAAAAGGCCGGGCATACCGGCAGCCTCGACCCGTTGGCCACCGGCGTCCTGCCGTTGTGCTTCGGTGAGGCGACCAAGTTCTCGCAGTACCTGCTGGATGCGGACAAAGGCTACGAAACCGTGGCTCGGCTGGGTGTCACCACCACTACCGGCGATGCCGAGGGCGAGGTCATCGAGGAGCGTGAGGTTACCGTCGGTCGGGAGGCGCTGGAAGCCGTGCTGCCACGTTTCCGTGGCGAAATAGAGCAGGTTCCGCCGATGTACTCGGCGCTGAAGAAAGATGGCCAGCCGCTTTACAAACTGGCCCGCGCCGGTGAAGTAGTGGAGCGCGAAGCGCGTTCTGTTACTATTGCGCGCCTGGATTTGCTCGCATTCGATTCGCCCTGCGCAACCTTGGCCGTGGCCTGCAGTAAAGGTACCTATGTGCGTACCCTGGTCGAGGACATCGGCCGCGAGTTGGGCTGTGGCGCGCATGTCGCCGCATTGCGTCGGACCCAGGCCGGTCCGTTCGGGCTGGACCAGGCGATCAGCCTGGAGGAACTCGAACGAGTCCATGCCGAGGGCGGCAACGAAGCGCTCGATCGATTCCTGATGCCGGTGGATTCCGGCCTCGAACACTGGCCGCTGCTGCAGCTATCCGAGCACAGCGCCTACTACTGGCTGCACGGACAGCCGGTGCGCGCGCCCGAAGCGCCGAAGTTCGGCATGATGCGCGTGCAGGATCACCAAGGTCGCTTCATCGGTATCGGTGAGGTGACGGACGACGGGCGAATCGCCCCGCGTCGACTGATTCGGTCGTAAGGCCGGAAATCCGAGGATGGCTGTCAACAGGCACGGTCACTCCTCTTTTATGAACACAGGGAGAAGTCCCTGGCCTGTTACCTCAGAGGAAGCCCCATCATGGCACTGAGCGTCGAAGAAAAAGCCCAGATCGTTAACGAGTACAAGCAAGCTGAAGGCGACACCGGTTCCCCGGAAGTGCAGGTTGCCCTGCTGTCCGCCAACATCAACAAGCTGCAGGATCACTTCAAGGCCAACGGTAAAGACCACCACTCCCGTCGTGGCCTGATCCGCATGGTTAACCAGCGTCGTAAGCTGCTGGACTACCTGAAGGGCAAGGATACCTCTCGTTACAGCGCCCTGATCGGTCGCCTGGGCCTGCGTCGTTAAGACGGCAAGCCTGAAGTGGGAAGCTGGGAGTCTGGAGCAGAAGGTCGGTGTAAACCGGTTTTCGGCTTCGGGCTCCCGGCTTCTCGCTTTTTCAGGGAATGACAACGGGTCCGACTCCCGGCATTTCCACGATTTCCCCCAAGGCAACACAAAGAGAAGGTAAAGACACCGTGAACCCGGTAATCAAGAAATTCCAGTTCGGTCAGTCGACCGTCACCCTCGAGACGGGCCGCATCGCCCGCCAGGCCACCGGTGCTGTTCTGGTCACCATGGACGACGTTACCGTCCTGGTCACCGTGGTCGGCGCCAAGTCCCCGGCTGAAGGCCGCGACTTCTTCCCGCTGTCCGTCCACTACCAAGAGAAGACTTACGCCGCCGGCCGCATCCCGGGTGGTTTCTTCAAGCGTGAAGGCCGTCCTTCCGAGAAGGAAACCCTGACCTCGCGCCTGATCGACCGCCCGATCCGCCCGCTGTTCCCGGAAGGCTTCATGAACGAAGTGCAGGTCGTCTGCACCGTCGTTTCGACCAACAAGAAGTCCGATCCGGACATCGCGGCCATGATCGGTACCTCGGCCGCCCTGGCTATCTCCGGCATTCCGTTCGCCGGCCCGATCGGCGCTGCCCGTGTCGGCTTCCACCCGGAAATCGGCTACATCCTCAACCCGACCTACGAGCAGCTGCAGAGCTCCAGCCTCGACATGGTCGTGGCCGGTACCGAAGACGCCGTGCTGATGGTTGAATCCGAAGCCGACGAGCTGACCGAAGACCAGATGCTGGGCGCCGTGCTGTTCGCCCACGACGAATTCCAGGCCGTCATCCGTGCGGTCAAGGAACTGGCTGCCGAAGCCGGCAAGCCGGCATGGGACTGGAAAGCCCCGGCCGAGAACACCGTTCTGGTCAACGCCATCAAGGCCGAGCTGGGCGAAGCCATCTCCCAGGCCTACACCATCACCATCAAGCAGGATCGCTACAACCGTCTGGGCGAACTGCGCGACCAGGCCGTGGCCCTGTTCGCTGGCGAGGAAGCAGGCAAGTTCCCGGCCAGCGAGGTCAAGGACGTCTTCGGCCTGCTCGAATACCGCATCGTTCGCGAGAACATCGTTACCGGCAAGCCGCGTATCGATGGCCGCGACACCCGCACCGTCCGTCCGCTGAAGATCGAAGTCGGCGTACTCGGCAAGACCCACGGTTCCGCGCTGTTCACCCGCGGCGAAACCCAGGCTCTGGTCGTCGCCACCCTCGGCACCGCGCGTGATGCCCAGCTGCTCGACACCCTGGAAGGCGAGCGCAAGGACGCCTTCATGCTGCACTACAACTTCCCGCCCTTCTCGGTGGGCGAGTGCGGCCGTATGGGCAGCCCGGGCCGCCGCGAAATCGGCCACGGCCGTCTGGCCCGTCGTGGCGTCGCCGCCATGCTGCCGTCGCAGGACGCGTTCCCCTACACCATCCGCGTGGTGTCGGAAATCACCGAGTCCAACGGTTCCAGCTCCATGGCTTCCGTCTGCGGCGCCTCCCTGGCGCTGATGGACGCTGGCGTACCGGTCAAGGCGCCGGTCGCGGGCATCGCCATGGGTCTGGTCAAGGAAGGCGACAAATTCGCCGTTCTGACCGACATCCTGGGTGACGAAGACCACCTGGGCGACATGGACTTCAAGGTCGCCGGTACCGACAAGGGCGTTACGGCCCTGCAGATGGACATCAAGATCAACGGCATCACCGAAGAGATCATGGAGATCGCCCTGGGCCAGGCCCTGGAAGCTCGCCTGAACATCCTCGGCCAGATGAACCAGGTCATTGCCCAGCCGCGCGCAGAACTGTCGGAAAACGCCCCGACCATGCTGATGATGAAGATCGATTCGGACAAGATCCGCGACGTCATCGGCAAGGGCGGCGCGACCATCCGTGCCATCTGCGAAGAGACCAAGGCTTCGATCGATATCGAAGACGACGGCAGCGTGAAGATCTACGGCGAAACCAAGGAAGCCGCCGAGGCCGCCAAGCAGCGCGTTCTGGGCATCACCGCGGAAGCCGAGATCGGCAAGATCTACGTCGGCAAGGTCGAGCGCATCGTTGACTTCGGTGCCTTCGTCAACATCCTGCCGGGCAAGGATGGTCTGGTGCACATCTCGCAGATCAGCGACAAGCGCATCGACAAGGTCACCGACGTGCTGCAGGAAGGCCAGGAAGTCAAAGTCCTGGTGCTCGATGTGGACAACCGTGGCCGCATCAAGCTGTCCATCAAGGACGTTGCCGCCGCGGAAGCCTCTGGCGTCTAAGCGAGCGCAACAAAAAAAGAGAGGGCCCCTTGCGGGCCCTCTTTTTTTGCCCAGAGAATGGCGCCTTGCCAGCTCGGAAGGAACCCACGCGGCCATGGACAAGACCTACTGCCACTATCACCCTGCGCAGCCCGCCACCTGGCATTGCGCGCCCTGCGATCGGCACTTCGGCGACTGTTGCGTGCCGCTCAATGCCGAGGCGCCGGAGTACGCGCCGGCCTGTCCGTTGTGCCGAGGCGCCTTGCGTTACCTGGGCGCCGCGAATACCGCGCAACCCTTCTGGGAACGCCTGCCGAAGTTCTTCGCATACGCTCTGCAACCCGGCCCATTGCTGTTCGCCGCCGTGTTGGCCCTGGCCAGCTTGTTCATGCCCAGCATGATCGTGTTGTGGCTGGCGTTGTTCAGTGTGGCGACCAAATACCTGCACTCGGTGATCGAGTCCGTCAGCCTCGGCAGCAGCGAGGCGCCGAGCCTGGGCGAAGCCTTCCAGGGCGCCAGTTTCACCGCCTTCGTGCAGCAACTGGCGGTGTTCCTGGTCGCTTTCCTGCTGCTCTGGCTAGCCGCCGACTTCGACAACGAGGCGCTCTACTGGACGGTCAACGTGGCGCTGGTCCTGGCGCTACCGGCCAGCATCATTCGTCTGGCGCTGGATAAGTCGCTGGGCGCCGCTCTCAGTCCGCTGGAAGTCGGCCAGGTCATGCGCGCCATGGGTTGGCGCTACCTGATTCTCTGCGTGTTTCTGTTCATCCTTTGGCAATCGCCGACCTACCTGGCCTGGTTGCTCGCCTACGGTCTGCCGCGGGTGGTGTTGATGCCGATCCTGGTTCTGCTGCTGGGGTATTTCGGTGTCGTGATGTGCGCCATGATGGGCTACGCGGTGTTCCAGTATCAGGGCGCGCTAGGCTATGCGGTGGCCGACGACGAAGGTACACAGGGCTTCCCGGAGGCCGAATGGCGTCGGCGCAAGGCACTGGCCGAGGCCGAGGTGCGGGTCAAGGAGGGGCAGGGCGGCGCCGCCGTGGAAATCCTTAGCGCGGCGTTACGTCAGGACCCGGAGGACCTCAAGCTCAACGAGCGCTACCACCAGTTGCTGTTCGTGCTCAACGAGCGCGTTGACTGCCTGGCGCACCTGCCGCGCTATCTGCTCCTGGCCAGCCGCTTGAATCCGCAGCTGGCTGCCAACGCACTGCTCAATGCTCGCCAGTTGCACCCCGATTATCTCCCGGACGACCCCCAGGTTTGCGAGCAGGTCGCCGCCGTGCTGTTGGCGCGGCACAAGACGCGTGAGGGACTGAGCCTGTTGCGCAACCTGCACCAGCGCTTTCCGCAGTATCCGCATATTCCCCGGGCTTACCTGCTGGCGGCACGCGGTTTTGCCGAAGGGTTGGGGCAGTTGGAACCGGCGGGCAAACTCTTGGCCTTCATCCGCCAGCGTTATCCGGACAGCCCTCTGCTCGACGAGGTGACCAGCCTGGAGCGGGTGCTGGCCAAAATGGCGGCGCAGGGTTCCTGAGCACCTGGCCAGGCGCACGGCGGGCACGCACCGACGGCCAGCGGGCCATCGGTTTCCCGGTTTCCGGCCGGGCGATTCGAGCGGCGTGCCCGTTCAGCAAACGCCCGCCGCCGAGCGTCACCGGCGAGCACCACCAGGACGGTGGTGCGTCAGCGGGCCAGGCTCTGCTGGTACAGGGCCAACTGGCGGGTCTGCTCTGCGTCCGGATAGTGCGTGCGCAAGAACGCAGCGAGTTCCGGCAGGTTCCGGTTATCGCGCTGTGCGCTCAATTGCTTGGCCAGCAGCAGGGTCAGTTGCGGCAGTTGCGGCGGCCGTTGAGCACCCTGCGCAAGGCGCTGCCAGGCGGCCAGGGAGCGTCCGCCATCACTGGCTTGCAGCAGTTTCTGCAGCAGGTGCAGTTGAATCGCCGGGTGCTTGAGCAGGCGCTGTTCCGCTGTGGCGCTGTCGTCGGCCACGCGTTTCAGCAAGGCAGTGCCCTGCTGCTGGGGCAGGGCGAACAATTGTTTGAGCAGAGCGCTCATCAGGGGGGCGTCCTGGCGCGATTTCGCCACCCCGTAAAGGCGCTCGATCAACAGGAGGCGGCCGGGATAGCGTGCCAGCAGGTCCGGCCCCCGGAGCGCCGCCTGATCCAGGGCGAAGCGTCCGATCAGCTCATCCAGCGCGGCCAGTTCGCGCTTGAAGGGCGCATCCGGGTCTTCCTTGGCCAGGTAGGCCTCGTCGACCTTGATGCGATTGAAACGCCGCGGTAGCCAGACCATCAGGAAACCCGAGGCCAGCCCGCCGAGGTGGGCGTAATAGTTGACGTGATCCGCGGCGCGCAGCAGGCCGTAGAGTTCCTTGCCCATCCACAGTGGCAGCACCCAGAGCGCCGGTGCCGTGAAGTAGCCGATCAGCGGGCCCAGCCAATAGAAGAAGCGGATGCGCTTCAGACCATAGACGCCGATGTACATGCCCATCAACCCGGAAATCGCCCCGGAGGCACCGACGCCGGTCACCCACACTGGGTCGAGCGCCCACCAGAGCAGCCCGGAGCAGATGCCGCTGATCAGGTACAGGGCAAGGTACAGCGCGCGGCCCAAGGCCACTTCCAGGGCGAAGCCAAAGAGGAAGAGGAACACCATGTTGCCTGCCAGGTGCCAGAAGTCGCCGTGCAGGAACATGCAGCCGATCAGGCCTTGCAGGGTGAATTTCGCCGGAATGAAGCCGAAGCGCTGGGCGCTGATCTGGTCGCGCGCGGCTTCGGCCTTGGCCCGGGCGGCCTGCCACAGCGGGTCCTGCTGGTAAGCGGGGAGCTGGCGCAGCTCCTGGCCGAACTCCATATCACGCAGGATCAGCCAGGCCAGTTGTTGCCGGCGCAGGGCTTCCACGCTGTGCTTCTGGGATTCGTCGAGCTTTTCGCGGCGGCTGAAGGATTCGGCGAACAGTGGCCGTTCACGGCTGAGCAGGTCTTCTTCGAGGTAGACGCTGACCGCGTGCTCTTGGCGGGCGCGGTCACCGCTCTGGTAGCCGAAGTAGATCAGGCAGTTGAGCAGGATCAGCAGCAGGGTAACGACCGGCGGCTTTTTCCAGTCCAGCGGGTGTTCGGCGGGCACGATGAGCATGGGCGACCTGTCCTTGGCGGCAACGGTGGCGCGAGCCTATCACCGGTGCCTCTGGCTGTCAGTTGCTGCGCTTGCTCTGGATGGAGTCGAGGCGATTGCCCTGGAAACGCACGAAATACAACATGCCGTTCCAGGGCCCGTAGATCCATTCCTCGACCCGGACCTCTTCGCGCTGGCCCCAGTCTCCGACCACGATGCGGGTGCCCAGGTAGGAGCGGTCGACCGGAGCGCCGCAGCGCTCCAGGGCGTCATTGGTGGTGTCGCCGCTGCTGATCAGGCGGCTGCCGCAGCGCAGGCTGTCGGCCATGACCGGAGCGCCGGCGAGCAAGAGCAGGGGCAGTAGAGCGGCCGCAAGGCGCATGGGGACTCCGCAGGATCAATCGCGCTTGAATTCGATGCGCTTGAGACGGTTGGCCTCGAACGTGAGGATGTAGGTCGCGCCGTTGCTTGGGCCGTAGACCCACTCCTCGACCCGGTACTCGCGGTGGTCGTAACCCGCGAGGGTATAGCCGACTTCGTCGCGGTGGGCCGGTGCACCGCATTTCTGCTCCACTTCCCACTCGCGGTCGCCGACGCTGACCAGCGAGCTGCCGCAGCGCATGGTGTCGTCGGCGTGGACGGCGCCGCTACAGAGCAGCAGGGCGCCGGTCAGGAGGGGGAGGGATTTCATCGCGGGTAACCTCATTCGCTGTCGAGGTGGAGTTGCGTGGCGACCTCGCCGTTTTTCTCCGCCTCGCCCAGGCTGACATCGATCAGGTAGATGCGATCATCCCCCAGGCCGCCCCTGGATACCAGATAGTCCTTGATCCGCGCACCGCGTTCCTGGGCCAGCTTGCGGAGCAGCAACTGGCTCTGGCCCCAGGATTCGACCACTGCTTGTTTCAGCTTGGCCGTGCGCTCGTCTTTGCTGAGCTTCTGCCACTCGTCTGGTGGTTGCTTCTTCAGGCGTACCCGGTAGATGCCTTCGAGCAGCGCCGGTTGCAGGTCTTCTGGGACTTCCAGCTTGCTGGCATCGCTGGGCACCTTGTCGCCGCGGCGCTGCAGCATCTTGTAGTAGTTGTCGCGGTATTCCTGCTGCAGGCGTTGCTCGGCCAGCAGCGGGCCGTCGCTCGTGGCGGCGCTGACACCTTCGACTTCCAGCTTCAAGGCCGGCCGCTGCTTGAGCGCCTCGGCGAGTTTGTCCAGGCGGCCTTGGGCGTCGGGCGTCAGTTCGCTGGAACCGGCGGCGAAGGTGACATTGCTCAGGTCCGGCCCCTCGCCGCCACCGGCCAGGCCGGCGATGAACTTGAAGGGCGCCTGCACGGCGCGCAGCACCAGGTTGCGCAAGGTCTGCCAGACGATGGGCATGACGCTGAACTGGGGGTTGTTCAGGTCGCCTTCCACCGGCAACTGGATGTCGATGTTGCCGTTGGTGTCCTTGAGCAGGGCGACCGCCAACTTCACGGGCAGGTCCACGGCATCCGGACTGTCCACCTTCTCGCCGAGCTGCAGGTGTTCGAGCAGGACTTTGTTATCCGCTTTCAATTGCCCCTGGGTGATCTGGTAGTGCAGGTCCAGGTTGAGTCGGCCCTTGCGGATGCGGTAGCCGGCGAATTTGCCGGAGTAGGGGGTCAGGGTGGTCAGCTCGACGCGCTTGAAGCTGGTGGCGATATCCAGTTTCTCCAGCGGTGAGAAGGGGTTGAGGCTGCCCTTGATGCTCACCGGGGCGTACTTGTCGACCTTGCCGGTGATGTTCACCGCGGCGGGCTGCGGGTTGCGGTTGTCGATGCTGCCGATCTCACCGCTGAGTTGCTGGATCGCCGTGGCGAAGTCCGGGCGCAGGGTCAGGTCGGCGAAATTGGCCGAGCCATCGTTGATGCGGATACCGCCAATGTGGATACCCAGTGGCTTGCCGGACGCGCCGCTGGCTTTGCTGCCGCTGTCCTTGGCGGCCCCCGGTTGCGCTTGCGCGACCAGCAGTTCGCTGACGTTGGTGGTGCGATCCTCGTTGATGATGAAGCGCGCGTAAGGCTGCTCGAAGGTCACGCTCTGGATCGCCAGGCTGTCGCCATGCCGGTAGGCCAGGCCGTTGACGGTCACCTTCTGCCATTTGACGAAGTCGCGGCTCTTCAGCGTGTCCAGGGTGTGCAACTGGCTGACCTGGGCGCTGCCGTTGAGGCTGAAGGCCAGTGGATCGGTGCCTTTGAGGTCGACGTCCAGGTCGCTGGAAAGGAAGCCGCTGCGCAGCTCCAGGCGAATGAACGGCTCGATGTACGACTGCGCCAGGCGCAGGTCGATGTCGTTGGTCGCGACTTTCAACCTGGCGCTGACCGGACGCAGGCTGAGCTGGCCGCTGGCCGCCAGTTGACCGTGGTTGCCGAGGCCGGTCTTGAGGTTCAGTTGCAGCGGGCTGGCCAGCGAGCTGTCGATACCCTGCAGGTCGAGGTCCAGAGGACCGACGTCCAGGGTAACCGCCTTGGCTGGAGCGTGGTCGGCCAGGTGCGCCTTGTAGCCGCGCAGTTGCGTGTCACGCAGCAGCACATGCCAGGGCTTCTGCGGCTCCGTGGGCGAGGCTGGCGCCGGGGGCTGAGTGCTGGCGCTGGGCTGTCCGGCGGGAGCGGCCTCCTGGGCTGGCGTCGGCGCCGGCGTTTGCGGCTGCGCGGCTGCCGCGGCGGGCGTGGCCGTTGCGCTGAGCGGGGTTGGTGCCGCGCCCTGTGTCACCTTGGCCGGCACTGGCGCGACCGCTGCTGCCTCGTTGCCGATGGCCATTGCCGTAGCGGCCTTGCGGACCGGTGGCTTGAAGTTGGCGAACAGCTCCTGCCAGTCGAGTTGGCCATTCTTTTCGCGGGCGGCCCAGGCCTCCAGGCCCTGGCTGCGGATCTGGCCGACCAGCACTTCGCGCTTGGCCAGATCCAGGCTGGTGTCGGCCACATCGAGGCTGGCGAGGTTGACCAGGGGTTGTCCGGTCGGGCCCTTCAGGGCGATATCGCGCACCGACAGCGCGGCGTTCTGCAGGAGCAATTGGGTGTCCTTGCTCAGGTCCAGCCGGTAGTCCGACGACAGTTCGAGGGTGCCTTGCTGCAGCTCCAGCGGCGCGTTGTCGCGCACATAGGGCCACCATGCCCTGAGCGGAATGTCCCAGACCTTCAGGCTGCCCGACGAGGTGATCGGGGTCAGGCTCAGGCTGCCCTTCCAGTCGAGTTTGCCGCCGTTCGGACCTGTCGCGCCGAGGGTCATCTGTGCGCCGCTGTCCGGCTGGGTGCTGAGGTTGTGCAGTTCGAGGCTCAGCGGGTCAAGGACGAAGTCCACCGTCTCGCTCGGGCGATTGTCCTGGAAGTGCACGCTACCCTGGTTCAGGGCGATGCGTTCGATGCGCAGGGGGAAGGGTTTGCTGGGCGGCTGGTCTTTGCTCGGTGCGCTGGGCGGCAGTTTGAACAGGCGGGTCAGGTTGAGGCTGCCGTCTTCGGCGAACAGGACCTCGCCGTGCGGAGCGTCCAGCTCGACATCGCGCAGGTGCAACTGACGGGTCCAAAGGCTGTCCAGTTCGAGGTCGGCGTACAAGCGCTTGAGGCTGATCTGCTCCTGCCCGGCGTTGCCGATGCGCAACCCCCAGACAGTCAACTCCAGGTTGAGCGGGTTGAGTTCGATGCGCTCGATGTGCGCCGGCAGCATGGCGTATTGCGCCAACTGCTGGTTAGCCACGCGCAGAGCGATCCCGGGGAGGATCAGGAAACCCAACAGGCAATAGAGCAGGAACAGGAACAGCAGCGTGCCAATCGCACGAATCAATCCTTTGGACATGGTCAGCGTCGTCTTCCATCGTGGCGTGCCTAGGAGTATGGCACGGCTGTGAAGTTCCAGAATTTGCCCCGGAGCACGTGTGCGAACGGCGTCGGCGTCAGTTCGGCTCGCTCACTCGTGCAGATTGTGGCTGCGGGCGAACTCCACCAGATCCACCAGACTTTCCAACTGGAGTTTTTCCAGGATGCGGGTCTTGTAGGTGCTGACGGTCTTCTGGCTGAGGAAGAGTTCTTCGGCGATCAACTTGTTGCTCATGCCGCGCACCAGACTGCGCAGCACCACCAGTTCGCGTGGGGTCAGCGCCGCCACCGGGTCGTCGCCGGAAACGCCGCTCGCGCCCAAGGGCCGCTCGGGGAAGCAGCGGTAGCCGGAAACCAGCATGCGCGCGGCGTTGAGGATGGCGGTGGTGTCTTTGTTCTTGCTGACGAAGCCGTGGGCGCCGGCTGCCTCCACGCGATTGGCGTAAAGACGCTCGTCCTGCGAGCTGAGCACCAGCAGGCGGATGTTCTCGTCGAAGATGTGTACCCGCGCCAGCAGGTCCATGCCATCCAGTCCGGGGAGGTTGAGGTCGAGGATCACCAGGTCGGGGCGCTCCTGGCGGACCAGATTGAGGCCGGAATGCCCGTCCGCCGCCTCGCCGACGATCTCGAACTGTGGATCCTGCGAGAGCAGCGTGCGAATGGCCAGGCGCATGGCCGGGTGGTCTTCGACCAGTACGACACGCTTATTCATTGGCGACCCCCAAGTTCCTGAATATGTCCTTGAAGATAGCCCAGATGGCGCGCCCGTGGCGGAGGCGCGCCGGTCTTTCAGGGATTGGCCAGGGACTCAGCGCTCGATGGCCAGCGCCACACCCTGACCGCCGCCGATGCACAGCGTGGCCAGGCCTTTGCGGGCATCGCGGCGGATCATCTCGTGCAGCAGGCTGACCAGAATGCGGCAACCGGACGCACCGATGGGGTGGCCGAGGGCGATGGCGCCGCCGTTGACGTTGACCTTGGCCAGGTCCCAGCCAAGTTCCTTGCTCACCGCCAGGGCCTGGGCGGCGAAGGCCTCGTTGGCCTCGATCAGATCGAGGTCGGCCAGTTGCCAGCCGGCTTTTTCCAGGCAGTGGCGGGTGGCGGCTACCGGACCGATCCCCATGATCGCCGGATCGACGCCGGCGTTGGCGTACGCGGCGATGCGCGCCAATACCGGCAGGCCGAGTTCGCGGGCTTTGTCGGCGCTCATCAGCAGCACGGCGGCGGCGCCATCATTGAGGGTGGAGGCGTTGCCGGCGGTGACGCTGCCGTCCTTCTTGAAGGCTGGCTTGAGCTTGCCCAGCGATTCGGCGCTGGTGCCGGCGCGGACCTGTTCGTCGACCGCGAAGCGCAGCGGCTCGCCCTTGCGTTGGGGAATCTCGATGGGGGTGATTTCGGCGCTGAAGCGCCCGGCTTCGATGGCCGCGGCGGCCTTGCGCTGCGACTCGGCGGCGAAGGCATCCTGCGCCTCGCGGCTGATGCCGTATTTGTCCACCAGGTTCTCGGCGGTGATGCCCATGTGGTAGTCGTTGAAGGCATCCCACAGCCCGTCATGGATCATGCTGTCGACCAGCTTGGCGTGGCCCATGCGCAGACCGCTGCGCGCGCCCGGCATGACGTAGGGCGCCAGGCTCATGCTTTCCTGGCCGCCGGCGATCACCACCTGGGCATCGCCGCAGCGGATCGCCTGGGTCGCCAGGTGCAGGGCCTTGAGGCCGGAGCCGCAGACTTTGTTGATGGTCATCGCCGGCACGCTGTGGGGCAGGCCAGCCTTGAGCGCGGACTGGCGCGCCGGGTTCTGGCCGCTGCCCGCGGTAAGGGTCTGGCCGAGGATCACTTCGTCGACGCTCGCGGCGGCCAGGCCGGTCTGTTCGAGCAGGCGACGGATCACCGCGGCGCCCAGTTCGGGGGCCGGGATGGCGGACAGGGAGCCCTGGAAACTGCCGATGGCGGTACGGGTGGCAGCGACGATGACGACATCTTGCATAACGCGGTTCCTCTGGAAATGGCGGCGCGGGCCGTAGCGAGCGGCATGGTTGCACAGGCGGCCGCGGCCGACCACTAGCCGAACCGCTGAGTCACGCACCTAGCGCAGGGGCGGCAAGCCCATGCGTCGCCGCGCGCGATGCAGCGATCCATTGCGCACCGCCCAGCGCAACAAAGGCACGCTGCGCTTGACGCTGGCGCGGATCAACTGGCGTTGCAACGGGTGCAGCGACAGCCCGAGCATATCGGCGGCCCAGTCTGGCAGCAGGTCGATGCCGGCGCGCATCATCAGTGCGCCGAAGGGCTTGGCCAGCGAACTGGGGGCGGGCGCGGCCAGGAGGATCTCGACCACCTCGCGGGTGCGCGCGTCATAGCGCAATTGCGGGCGCATGCGCTCCAGGTAGTCGGCCACCGCCTGCCGCGAGCGCGGCACATTGCGTGCGCCCAGGCGTTCGGCGATCAGGGCGATCTCGTCGTAGTAGCGGTCCTGTTCGCTGCCGGGTAGCTCGGGATTGAGGTAACGCAGGTGCGACTTGAGGAAGCAGCTCACCTCGGCCACATGGACCCAGGTCAACAGCTCCGGGTCGCTGGCCGCGTAGGGCGTGCCGTCGGGCAGATGGCCGGTGACGCTCTCGTGGATGTGCCGCACGCGGGCGATCAGCTTTTCCGCGTCGGCCACCGAGCCGTAGGTGGTGGCGGAGATGAACTGGCCGGTGCGGCGCAGGCGCCCCAGCATGTCGTCGCGGAAGTTGGAGTGATCCCACACGCCACCCAGGGCGGCCGGGTGCAGCATCTGCAGGAGAAGGGCGCTGATACCGCCGATCAGCATCGAGCTGAAATCGCCATGGACTTTCCAGCAGGTCGAGTCGGGGCCGAACAGGCCGGGGTCGCCCTTCGGCGATTCGAAATCCACGCCACCCAGGGCGAGTCCGGTCAGGCTGAGCACCTGGCGTTCGATATGACGGCGAACAGCTTCCATGGGGGTAACGGCGAGCCTCTGGCGCAAAGCCTCAAGTTAGAGCGCGGTGGTCTCAGCTTACCCGCCCGCGGCTTCCCTTGCAGCTTGCGCCAGTGCTCCGGTCGCCGCGTTAGCGGTTCAGGCGCTTGTCGATCAGCCCCTGGACCACGCTGGGGTCGGCCAGGGTCGAGGTGTCGCCGAGGCTGTCCAGTTCGTTGCAGGCGATCTTGCGCAGGATGCGCCGCATGATCTTGCCCGAACGGGTCTTCGGCAGGCCCGGCGCCCACTGCAGCAGCTCCGGCCTGGCGAAGTTACCGATTTCCTTGCCGACCAGGGCCAGCAGTTCCTGCTTGAGCGCGTCGCTGGGTTCGATGCCGTTCATCAGCGTGACATAGGCGTAGATGCCCTGGCCTTTGAGGTCATGCGGGTAACCCACCACCGCGGCTTCGGCCACCGCATCGTGCAGCACCAGCGCGCTTTCCACCTCGGCGGTGCCGATGCGGTGGCCGGACACGTTGATCACATCGTCGACGCGGCCGGTGATCCAGTAGTAGCCATCTTCATCGCGGCGGGCACCGTCGCCGGTGAAGTAATAGCCGGGGTACGGCTTGAAGTAGGTATCGATCATCCGCTGGTGATCGCCGTAGACGCTGCGGATCTGGCTCGGCCAACTGGCCTTGATGGCCAGCACGCCGGCGCCGGGACCGTCGATTTCCTTGCCCTGTTCATCCAGCAGCACCGGTTGCACGCCGAAGAACGGCCGGGTCGCCGACCCCGGCTTGAGCGCGGTGGCGCCCGGCAGCGGGGTGATGAGGATGCTGCCGGTCTCGGTTTGCCACCAGGTATCGACGATCGGGCAGCGGGTCTCGCCGACCACGTGGTAGTACCACTCCCAGGCCTCCGGGTTGATCGGCTCGCCGACCGAACCGAGCAGGCGCAGGCTTGCGCGCGAGGTCTTCTTCACCGGCTCCTCGCCTTCGCGCATCAGCGCACGGATGGCGGTGGGTGCGGTGTAGAAGATGTTCACCTGGTGCTTGTCGATGACCTGCCAGAAGCGCGAGGCGTCCGGGTAGTTCGGCACGCCCTCGAACATCAGGGTGGTGGCGGCGTTGGCCAGCGGGCCGTAGACGATGTAGCTGTGCCCGGTGACCCAGCCGACATCGGCGGTGCACCAGTAGATGTCGCCGTCGTGGTAGTCGAACACGTATTTGTGGGTCATGGCCGCGCCCAGCAGGTAGCCGCCGGTGGTGTGCAGCACGCCCTTGGGTTTGCCGGTGGAGCCCGAGGTGTAGAGGATGAACAGCGGGTCCTCGGCATCCATCGGTTCCGGCGGGCAATCGTCGCTGGCTTCGCGCAGGGCCTCGTGGTACCAGAGATCGCGCCCCTCGACCCAGGGAATCTCGCCTTGGGTGCGCTCGACCACCACCACGGTGGAGACGTTCGGGCAGTCCAGCAGGGCTTTTTCGACGTTCTTCTTGAGCGGGATGTACTTACCGCCGCGCACGCCCTCGTCGGCGGTGATCACCACGCGGCAATCGGCGTCGAGGATGCGATCGCGCAGGGCGTCCGGGGAGAAGCCACCGAACACGACCGAATGGATGGCGCCGATGCGCGCGCAGGCGAGCATGGCGTAGGCCGCTTCGGGGATCATCGGCATGTAGATGCACACCCGGTCGCCCTTTTCCACGCCGCGGCTTTTCAGCACGTTGGCCAGGCGGCAGACATGGTGGTGTAGCTTGCGGTAGGTGATATGCGCGGACTCGGCAGGGTTGTCGCCTTCCCAGATGATCGCCACCTGCTCGCCGCGGGTTGCCAGGTGACGGTCGATGCAGTTGTAGGCGACGTTCAATTGGCCACCCTTGAACCAACTGGCCTGGCCACGGGACAGATCGCCGTGGTGCACCGATTGCCAGGGTTTGAACCAATCGAGCAGGGCCTTGGCTTGTTCGCCCCAGAAGACTTCCGGTTGCTCGATGGACTGGCGGTAGAGGCGCTGGTAGCCCTCTTCGTCCAGGTAGGCACGCTGGCGAACGGCATCCGGCACCGGGTGAACGGTGATTTCGAACATGACGGTGTTCCTTGTTTTTATGTTGTAGCGGAGAAAACGTCTGGTCCAAGACTGGGCCAATGCGCCGCCCGGTTCAAGTCCCGGAGGTACGACCGGAGCTGTCGTCGCGGCCAGAAACGACGAGCCCGGCGCAGGGGCCGGGCTTGGGGTGGGAGGCAGGGTTTCAGCCGCGGTGACGGCCGCGGAAGTAGTCGATCAGGCCCTGGGTCGAGCCGTCCTCGGCGGGCATCTCTTCGCTGCCGACCAGGCGTCCGTAGACCGCCTTGCCCAGTTCCTTGCCGAGCTCCACTCCCCACTGGTCGAAGGCATTGATGCCCCACAGGATGCTCTGCACATAGACCTTGTGCTCGTACATGGCGATCAGCGCGCCGAGGCGGCGGGCACTGATGCGTTCGAGCACCAGGGTGTTACTCGGGCGGTTGCCGGGAATCGCCTTGTGCGGCGCCAGGCGCTGCACCTCGGCTTCGTCCAGGCCCTTGGCGCGCAGCTCGGCCTCGGCCTCGGCGCGGCTCTTGCCGAGCATCAGTGCCTGGCTCTGCGACAGGCAGTTGGCGTACAGCCACTGATGGTGGTCGGCCACCGGGTTGTAGCTGGAGACCGGGACGATGAAGTCCGCCGGAATTAGGTGGGTGCCCTGGTGCAGCAACTGGTGGTAGGCGTGCTGGCCGTTGCAGCCGACGCCGCCCCAGATCACCGGACCGGTGCCGGCGGATACCGGCGTGCCGTCCTGGCGCACGCTCTTGCCGTTGGACTCCATGTCCAGTTGCTGCAGGTGGTCGGTGATGTTCCGCAGGTAGTAGTCGTAGGGCAGGATGGCGTGGCTGCGCGCGCCCCAGAAGTCGCCGTACCAGACGCCGAGCAGGCCCAGCAGCACCGGGATGTTGCGGGCGAAGGGCGCGCTCTGGAAGTGCTGGTCCATGCTGTAGGCGCCGGACAGCAATTCCTTGAAGTTGTTGATGCCCACCGACATGGCGATCGGCAGACCGATGGCCGACCACAGCGAGTAGCGGCCACCGACCCAGTCCCACATCGGGAAGATGTTTTCCTGGCGAATGCCGAAGGCCACCGCGGCCTCCTTGTTGCTGGACACCGCGATGAAGTGGCGGTACAGCTCCTCTTCGTTGCCGCCCTGGGCCAGGTACCAGGCGCGCGCGGCCTGGGCGTTCTTCAGGGTTTCCAGGGTGCTGAAGGACTTCGAGGAAACGATGAACAGGGTGGTCTCGGCGTTCAGCTTGCTGCTCAGTTCGCGGAACTCGCTGCCGTCGATGTTCGCCAGGTAATGGCAGCGTACTCCCTTCTGGGCGAACGGCAGCAGCGCCTCGGAAACCAGCTGCGGGCCGAGGAAGGAGCCGCCGATGCCGATGTTCACCACGTCGGTGATCGGCTTTTCGGTGTAGCCGCGCCACAGGCCGTTATGCACATTGCTGACCAGCTCGGTCATCTGGTGCAGCACGCGGTGGACTTCCGGCATCACGTCCTTGCCGTCCACCAGCACCTTGTCGCCGATCGGCCGGCGCAGGGCGGTATGCAGCACCGGTCGACGTTCCGAAGCATTGATCACGTCGCCGCGGAACATCGACTGGATCGCCTCACCCAGGTGGGCTTCCTCGGCCAGTCTGACCAGCAGACCGAGGGTGTCCTCGCGCATCAGGTTCTTCGAGAAATCGAGGAACAGGCCGCAGGCGCTCAGGGAGAAGCGCTCGAAGCGTTTCGGGTCGCTGGCGAATGCCTGGCGCATGCTGAAATCCTGCATGTCCTTGCGGTGAGCGGCGAGCGCCTGCCAGCTACCGAGGCGGGTGGCATCCAGCGGGGTGAGGTGGTGTTCCATGGCGTACCTTCGGAATTGAGACGTGCGTTTGAACGTGAAAAAGCCCGGCGGTTCCGGGCTTTTCTTCGGTCAGGCGAGCTGGACCGGGATCGCGTTGCTGGTATGGCTGAGCTGGTTGCCCGGCGCCATGTACAGCATGCGAGGCTTGAAGTCGGCCAGCTCGGCTTCACTGTAGTGAGCATATGCGCAGATGATCACTCGGTCACCCACCTTGGCCTTGTGCGCGGCCGCACCGTTGACCGAGATCATCCGCGAGCCTTCCTCGGCGCGGATCGCATAGGTGGTGAAGCGTTCGCCGTTGTCGACGTTGTAGATCTGGATCTGTTCGTACTCGCGGATGCCGGAGAGGTCCAGCCACTCGCCATCGATGGCGCAGGAGCCTTCGTAGTCGAGTACGGCGTGGGTCACTTCGGCGCGATGCAGCTTGGCCTTGAGCATGATGGTATGCATGGCGGGCGCTCCTTTCTTGTAGGGCTTGGCGCGAACGGCGGCAGAGTATGCCGAACCAGGAATCTGTGCTCAAGCCACGCCCGGCGCGGCCCGAGGCAGTGCGGTTCAGTCGAGGTGCAGGGGCAGGTTGTCGATCAGGCGGGTCGTGCCGAGGAAGGCCGCGGCGAGAATCACCAGCGACTTGTCCTCCTGGGTCGCGGGACGCAGGGTGAGCGCCTCGCGGATTTCCAGGTAATCGATGCGCAGGCCCGCCTGCTCGATCTGCCGCCGGCCTTCCTCGAGCAGCGCGGGGAAGTCGCGCGAACCGCCGCGCAGGCCTTCGCCGATCTGTTTCAGGGTGCGCTGGATCACCGGCGCAATGGCGCGCTGCTCATCGCTCAGGTAGCCGTTGCGCGACGACAGCGCCAGGCCGTCCTCGGCGCGCACGGTGGTCTCGCCGAAGATCTGTACCGGAATATTCAGGTCGCGCACCAGCTTGCGGATCACCGCCAGTTGCTGGAAATCCTTCTCGCCGAACAGGGCCATGTCCGGCTGCACCATGTTCAGCAGCTTGCAGACCACCGTGGCGACGCCATCGAAGTGCCCCGGGCGACTGCCGCCGCAGAGACCTTCGGAAACACCGGGAACGTGGACCTTGCTCTGGCCTTCCATGCCATCGGGGTACATCTCCTCGACACCGGGGGCGAACAGCAGGTGGCAGCCGGCTTCGAGCAGCTTGGCCTGGTCGGCGGCGAGGGTGCGCGGGTATTTGTCGAGGTCTTCGTTGGGACCGAACTGCAGTGGATTGACGAAGATGCTGGCGACCACGAAATCGGCGCGTTGCCCGGCCTTGGCGACGAGCGCGGCGTGTCCGGCATGCAGGTTACCCATGGTCGGCACCAGGGCAATGCGCTTGCCTTCGCTGCGCGCGCGGGCGATGGCGGCACGCAGTTCGCGGACGGTCTTGACGGTGTTCATGCGGAGAATCCGTGTTCGGGGGCAGGGAAGGAGCCGTCTTTCACGGCCTTGACGTAAGCGGCGAAGGCAGCCGGGATATCCGCCTGGCCTTGCATGAAGTTCTTGACGAATTTCGGCGTGCGGCCGGACAGCGACAGGCCGAGCATGTCATGCATCACCAGGACCTGGCCGTCGGTGCCGTTGCCTGCGCCGATGCCGATCACCGGGATCTTCACGGCTTCGCTGATCTCCTTGCCCAGGGCGGTGGGCACGCACTCCAGCAGCAGCATGGCGGCGCCGGCCTGCTCCAGGGCGATGGCGTCGGCGCGCAGCTGGCGCGCCTGGGCTTCCTGGCGGCCCTGGACCTTGAAACCGCCGAACAGGTTCACCGATTGCGGGGTCAGGCCCAAGTGCGCGCAGACCGGCACGCCCATTTGCGCCAGGCGGGCGATCGGCTCGGCGAGCCAGGCGCCGCCTTCGAGCTTGACCATATGGGCGCCGGCCTGCATGACCTTGACCGAGTCCTCGAGCAGACGCTGCAGCGAGGTTCCGGAGGCGAAGGGCAGGTCGGTAACGATCATCGAACCACGGTTGCCGCGCTTCACGCAGGCGGTGTGGTAAGCCATCTCCTCGACCGTTACCGGCAGCGTGCTGTCGTGTCCTTGCAGCACCATGCCCAGAGAGTCGCCGATCAACAGCATCTCCACCCCGGCCTCGCTGGCGGCGTGGGCGAAGGTAGCATCGTAGGCAGTCAGCATCGCGATCTTCTCGCCGCTTTGCTTCAGACCTTGCAGGGTGGTCAGGGTGACATCAGGCATGAAAAGTGTCCTCGTTGGGCCGACTTTCGCCGGCGCGGGGCAAACGGGCACCTATAGTCCGGATGGGGTGGGGTGAAGTCAATCGCAGGTGTTACCGGACTGTTACGACGTTACCGCCAAGGGAGGCGTCATTCAGGATAGCTTTTCGAGGCCGCTGAACGGGCATTCGGCCAGCAGTTCCGACAGCCTGCGGCCATCCGGCAGGCGCAGTCGCGGCGCCAGATCGGCCAGGGGGTAGAGCACGAACGCGCGGGCGTGCATGTGGTAGTGCGGTACGCGCAGGCGCGGTTCATCGATCAGGCGTTCGCCGAACAGCAGTATGTCCAGATCGAGGGTGCGCGGCCCCCAGCGTTCGTCCTTGCGCACGCGGCCTTGCTCCAGTTCGATGGCTTGCAACGCATCGAGCAGGGCCAGCGGCTCAAGTTCGGTGTCCAGCGCCGCCACGGCATTGACGTAACGCGGCTGGTCCGCTGGGCCGAGCGGGTCACTGATATAGAAAGGCGAGACGCCTGCCAGGTGCGTCAGCGGTATCGCGCGCAGGGCATCGAGGGCGTCCTGCAACTGGCGGCGGGGTTCGGCGAGGTTGCTGCCCAGCCCTAGATAGACGCGTTCGCTCACTCGTTACCGGCTCCCTCGCCGCTGTTACGCGGACCGCGCCGGCGGCGGTTACTGTTGCCGCCCCGTCGACGCTTGCGCGGCGCGGCGCCATCCTCCTGGCCGGCGGCCAGACCGCGAATCATGCCGCGGCGCTCGCCGTCACTGGCGTCCTGGTACTCGGTCCACCAGTCGCCCAGGCCGCCGGTCTCTTCGCCGGCGCTTTCGCGCAGCAGGAGGAAGTCGTAACCGGCGCGGAAGCGCGGGTTCTCCAGCAGCAGGTCGGCGCGCTTGCCCTGACGGCGTGGCAGGCGTTCCTGCATGTCCCAGATCTCGCGGATCGGGATGGTGAAGCGTTTCGGGACCGCGGTGCGCTGGCACTGCTCGCTGATCAGCTCGTGGGCGGCTTCCTGCATCGCCGGGATTGCCGGCATGCCGCGATCCTGCAACTGCGCGACACGTGCCGGCAGTGCCGGCCAGAGCAGCGCGGCGAAGAGGAAGGCTGGCGTTACCGGCTTTTCCTGGCGGATGCGGGCATCCGTGTTGGCCAGGGCCTGGCGGATCAGTTTGCCGGCGTATTCCGGATCACGCTCCAGGGCCTTGGCGCTGGCCGGGAACAGCGGGGCGTACAGGTCGTACTCGACCAGCAGCTCGAAAGTGCGCTCGCCGCGTCCGCTGAGGAACAGCTTGAGCACTTCGTCGAACAACCGTGCCGAGGGAATCTCGCGCAGCAGCGGCGCCAGTTTGCGGATGGGCGCGGCGCTGTGCTTTTCGATCTCGAAGCCCAGCTTGGCGGCAAAGCGCACGGCACGCAGCATGCGTACCGGGTCTTCGAGGTAACGCTGTTCGGGGTCGCCGATCAGACGGATCAGGCGGTTGCGGATGTCATGCACGCCATGGGCGTAGTCGAGGATGCGCTCGTCGCTGACATCGAAATACAGGGCGTTGATGGTGAAGTCGCGACGTTGGGCGTCGTCTTCCAGCGTGCCGTAAACGTTGTCACGCAGGATGCGTCCGGCCTCGTTCCGCGACGCCTGGTTGGTGTCGCCTTCGTCCTCGCTCTGCGGGTGATTGGCGCGGAAGGTGGCGACCTCGATGATCTCGCGGCCGAAGTGCACATGGACCAGCTTGAAGCGGCGGCCGATGACGCGGGCGTTACGGAATTCGGCGCGGACTTGCTCGGGGGTGGCGCTGGTGGCGACATCGAAGTCCTTGGGCGCGATGCCGAGCAACTGGTCGCGGACCCCGCCGCCGACGATATAGGCCTGGTATCCAGCCTTCTGCAGGCGTTCCACCACGCTGACCGCATGCCGACTGAACTGCTCGCGCCGCAGCGAATGCTGGCTGCTGCTGACGATTTCCGGAGTAGTGCGGATGGCGCGTTGACGGCGCAGGGGGGAGCGTAGGGACTGGATCAGCTTTTTCAGCATGGAGGCACTATGTGGGAACTTGTTGGGTGAATTGCGTTTCTCAACGCCATGGGTGCCTGTGTCGACCACGCTGACGCGATCTCAACCGACGTCTACCGACGGGCTGGCGGCCCCATCATGCTTGAAAGCATGCTTGGCGGAAACAAGTGGAGGCAAATCTGATGCCTTTTGTCATCCGCATGGAGTCGGATTCTAGCATCGAGGATCGGGATGGTGAACGAAGATGGCTACAGCGGAGAGGGTAACGGCGGGGTTGAAGCTACTGGGGGAGCCGAGGCTCCCCCCCAAAGTAGGTGCGTGCTTTGTTTTTATTATGATGCCGGGCTTGTTGTTTTTGTTTGTTGACCCGTCCCTCAAGGCCAGTTGCCTTGGGGCGTATCCCATGTCGGGACTTGTAAGAGCAAACGGATTGCTTTGGTCGCTGAGTGAGCGGTGATCTTGCGATCCAACCAGTTCCGGCGCTGCCTTCGGGCAGTTTTATTGTTCTCTGACTGGTTGCGGGACTGCTCCCGACTACTACTCTTCTCCAAAAGAATCAGTTAGCTGCGCCTCCGCGATTTTGTTTTTGTTGTGCTGGAGTCGTTACGTGTTGTTTTTATTTTCTAGGGTTCAGCTTGTTATTGTTGTTGTGCCAATAACAAAGCAGATGCCGTGCCAACTTTTGCAAATCCTTATTTTTCAAGGGTTTAGCTGTTTTCGTTGGGTTCGGTGAGGCACAAAAAAGCCGGGTTTTCGTTACCGATGAACCCGGCCTTTGTTACGCGGGATGTCCGCGGTAACAGGTGTGCGCCCTCAGGAGTCGGCCGAGGCCCCCGATTTGCGACGGGGAATACCCAGGCGCTGGCGGCGTTCCCACAGGCACTTGCGGCTGATCCCCAGCTTGCGCGCCAGCTCGGTCTCGGTCATGTGGTCCTGGTGCTCGAGGACGAAATGCTGGAAGTAGTCTTCCAGTGACAGATCCTCGGTGGGCTCGTGGCTGTTGGCGACGACGGCGCTACGGCTGTCCGTATCGTCGGCGAAGTCGTCTTCCAGATCGTCCAGCTCGACGTCGATACCCAGCAGGTCAGCGGGAATCTCCTGGCCTTCGCTGAGGATTACCGCACGCTCGATGGCGTTTTCCAGCTCGCGGACGTTACCTGGCCACGGATAGTGACGGATCGCTTGCTCCGCCTCATGGGAGAAGCTGAGCGGGGCGCGCCCCATCTGCGAGCACTGGCGCGCCAGAAACGCGCGGGCGATTTCCATGACGTCGGCGCCGCGCTCGCGCAGGGGCGGCAGCTTCAGCGAGATGACGTGCAGGCGGTAGTAAAGGTCTTCGCGGAACTGGCCGGTCTTGGCCAGCATCTTCAGGTCTCGGTGGGTGGCGGCGATCAGGCGCACATCGACCTTCTGCGACTGCACCGAGCCGACCCGGCGGATCTCGCCTTCCTGCAATACCCGCAGCAGGCGGGCCTGGGCTTCCAGCGGCAGTTCGCCGATTTCGTCGAGGAACAGGGTGCCGCCATCGGCGGCTTCCACCAGACCCGCGCGACCGGCGCTGGCGCCGGTGAAGGCGCCCTTCTCGTGGCCGAACAGTTCCGACTCGATCAGGGTTTCCGGAATCGCCGCGCAGTTCACCGAGATCAAGGGGGCCTTGGTGCGCTTGGACAGGTTGTGCAGGGCGCGCGCCACCAATTCCTTGCCGGTCCCGGATTCGCCCTGGATGAGGACGTTGGAGTCGGTCGGGGCGACCTTGCGGATTTTCGCGTAGAGCTCCTGCATGGGCGGGCAGGAGCCGATGATGCCGATGTCACCTTCGGCCGGGGCGTTACCGCTGCCGCGCTCAGCCGTCGCCTTACTGTTACCGCGCGCTTCGCCGCCGCTGCTGCTGCGGCCTTCCTGGCGGTCCTTGAGGATGCGCGCCACGGCTTGCAGCATCTCGTCGTGGTCGAACGGTTTGGCGATGTAGTCCATCGCGCCCATTTTCATCGAGTCGACCGCTGAACGCAGGCTGGCGTAGCTGGTCATGATCAGGACCGGGGTGCCCTGGGCCAGCTTGATCAGCTCGGTGCCCGGGGCGCCGGGGAGACGCAGGTCGCTGACGATCATGTCGAATGACGGGATGCTGTAACGCTCCTGCGCCTCTTGCACCGAACCGGCTTCGCTGACCTGGTACTGGTTGCGCTCGAGCAGCCGTCGCAGGGCGGAGCGGATGATGGTTTCGTCTTCGACGATGAGGATATGTGCCATGTATTCAGCTCTCTCGACGTGCTCGTCTACTGCTCGGCCGTCGGGCCAGGATGCCGCGGCAAGGTGACACGGATGCGGGTGCCGCATTCGCGTTCCGGATCGGCCGGGCTGTCTATGGTGATCTGCCCATAATGCTCTTCCACGATCGAATAGACCAGTGCGAGCCCCAGGCCGGTGCCTTTGCCCGGGTCCTTGGTGGTGAAGAAGGGCTCGAACAGACGGTCGATGATCGATTTGGGAATGCCGCTGCCTTCGTCTTCCACGATCAGGTCGACGGTGTTTTCCGAGGCTTCGGTACGCACGCGGATGGCGCCGCCGGGAGGCGAGGCGTCGCGTGCGTTGGACAGCAGGTTGATCAGCACCTGGGCCAGGCGCTGGGCGTCGCCCTCGACCCAGTGCGTCGGGTCGCAGAGGTTGAAGAACTGCACTTCGACGCTGCGCCGGTTCAGCGACAGCAGGCCGATGGCCTCCTGCGCGACGTCGGCCAGGCATACCGGCTCGGCTGCCACCTGCTTGCCGCCGGCATGGGCGAAGCTCATCAGCGACTGGACGATGCGCGAGACGCGTTTGGTCTGTTCGAGGATCTGCGCGCTGATTTCGGTCAGTTCCGCATCGCCCTCGCGCTCTTCGCGCAGGTTCTGAGCCAGGCAGGCGATGCCGGTGATGGGGTTGCCGATCTCGTGGGCGACGCCAGCGGCCAGGCGGCCGATGGACGCCAGTCGCTCGGAGTGGATCAGCTTGTCTTCAAGGGCCTGGGTTTCGGTGAGGTCCTCGACCAGCAGCACCAGGCCGCTGTTACCCGGCGCCAGGGGTTCTTCGATGGCGGCCTTGTGCAGGTTCAGCCAGCGGGTCTGGCCGTCGATCGCCAGGCGCTGCTTGTGCAGGTGCTGATCGGGCGCCTCGATGAAGCCTTCCAGCAGGCCCTTCCAGGGCTCCGGCAGCGCTGACAGGCGCGAGCCGACCACGCGTTGCGCAGCGACTCCGGTGAAGTCTTCGATGGCACGGTTCCACATGAGGATTTCCTGGTCCTTGGCCAGCGAGCAGACGCCCATCGGCAGGTCCTGCAGGGTCTGCCGGTGGTAACGGCGCAGGGCATCGAGTTCCGCGGCCAGGCCGGTGAGGCGCGAGTGGTAGTCCTCCAGCCGGCTCTCGATGAAGTGGATGTCCTCGGTGACATAGCTTTCGCCGGATTTGTACGGCAGGAAGGTCTCCACCATGTCCTGCGCCACACTCGGGCCCATCAGGCCGGAGAGGTTGGCTTCGATGCGGTCGCGCAGGCGGCGCAGGGCGTAGGGGCGGCGTTCGTCGAAGGGCAGGTGAAGGTCGCGCAGGGCCTGCTCGACTTCCTTCTGCGCGGTCTTGGCGCCCAGCGGCTTGGCCAACTGGCTGGCGAATTCCTGCGGCGAGTTGGCGATCAGTTCCCGGCGTTGCGGACGGCGTACGTTGTCCACCGCGCAGGCTTCGGCGGCGCCCTTTTCCTCGTCGCTGGCCTCGCTGAACAGCGATACCAGGGTGAATACCAGTACGTTGGCGGCGAGCGAGGCGAGGGCGGCCAGGTGCCAACTGGCGTCGTCGAGCACATACAGCGAGTCGAACAACGGCAGGTAGAGGCTTTGCAGGTTGCCCACCAGCGGGATCAGCATGGTCGCCGTCCATACCAACATGCCGGCGACCAGGCCGGCGATGAAGCCTCGGCGGTTGGCGGTCGGCCAGTAGAGCACGGAGAGCGCGCCGGGGAGGAACTGCAGGGTGGCGACGAAGGAGACGATGCCGAGGTTGGACAGGTCCTGTTCGGCGCCGAGCAGCAGGTAGAAGCCGTAACCGAGCAGGATGATGGTGGCGATCAGCGCCCGCCGAGTCCATTTCAGCCAGCGGTAGATGTTGCCCTCCGCCGGTGGCTGGTAAAGCGGCAGCACCAGGTGGTTGAGGACCATGCCGGACAATGCCAGGGTCATGACGATGATCAGCCCGCTGGCCGCGGAGATGCCGCCGATGAATGCCGCCAGTGCCAGGGCCGGGCTGTTCACGGCGATGCCCAGGCCGAGGGTGAAGTACTCCGGGTTGGTCGAGGCGCCCAGGTGCAGGCCGGCCCAGAGGATCGGCGGCACCGCCAGGCTCATCGGCAGGAGGAAAAGCGGCAAGCCCCAACTGGCGGTGAGCAGGGCGCGTGGATTGAGGTTCTCGGTGAAGGTCATGTGGAACATGTGCGGCATGACGATGGCCGCGGCGAAGAACACCAGCAGCAGGGTCCGCCAGGGGCCTTCCGCCAGCGGCGTGTGCAGGGTGCTCAGTGCTTCCTGGTTCTGCAGCAGCCAGACCTCCAGGCCATTGGGGCCGCCGAACACGCCATAGAGGGCGAACAGACCGATCGAGCCAAGGGCGATCAGCTTGACCAGGGACTCGAAGGCAATGGCCATCACCAGTCCTTCGTGGCGCTCGCGGGTGGCGATGTGGCGGGCGCCGAAGAGAATGGCGAACAGCGTGATCAGGGCACAGAAAGCCAAGGCGGTGCTGTTCGGTTCCGCCTCGCGGGTGAGGATGCTCACCGAGTCGGTCACCGCCTGGATTTGCAGCGCCAGCATGGGCAATACGCCGATCAGCATGAAGAGCGTGGTCAGCGCGCCGGCCCAGGTGCTGCGGAAGCGGAAGGCGAAGAGGTCGGCCAGTGACGACAGTTGGTAGGCGCGGGTAATCCGCAGGATCGGGTGCAGCAGCACAGGGGCCAGCAGGAAGGCGCCGGAGATGCCCAGGTAGATGGCGAGGAAGCCATAGCCATACTGATAGGCCAGGCCGACGGTGCCATAGAAGGCCCAGGCACTGGCGTAGACGCCCAGCGACAGGGTGTAGACCAGCGGGTGGCGTACCAGGCGGCGCGGCACATAGCCGCGCTCGGTGATCCAGGCGATCCCGAACAGGACCATCAGGTAGGCGGCGCTGATCAGGATCAGCTGGGTGAGGTTAAAGCTCGTCAGCATCGCGCTGGCTCTGCAGGATGAAGGTCACGACGATGAGGATCAGCCATAGCAGGTAAGGGCGATACCAAGCGCCGTTGGGGTCGATCCACCAGTCCATGATGGCGGGCGAGAACAGGTAGATGCCCACGACCAGGAGCAGTACCAGTCGATAGATGTACATGTCATGCCTCTCGTTGTCCGGCCGGCAGGCTACAGGCAGCCGATGGGCGCCTGCAAGACGGCGCGCATGGCCCTTCTTCAATCTTAGGTTCCGTACGAAAAGTCACCGGGCGCCGCTCGGGCGTGCGCGGTTCGTTGCCGCGGACTCTGCTGAGCTGCGCGGATGGCAGGTGTCCGGCGGCCTCTCGGGGCGAGCCTAGAGGCTGGCTTCTTCGAGCGTCGCGACTCGCGGGATGCGCGCGGCATCCCAGTGGGCGGTGCCCCAGGCGAGCACGTCGGCGGGGCGTGCGTTGCTCAGTTCAGCGACGGGTTGCTGTCCGAGTGCGCGCAACGCACGGACCAGCAGGGGGGCGGCCTGTTCGGCGGAGAGGGGCGGCGAGCGGTAGGACTTGCCCAGCTTGTGGCCGTCCGGCTGGATGATCAGTGGCACATGCAGGTAACGCGGCTGGGCAACCCCAAGCAGTTCCTGCAGGTAGAGCTGGCGTGGCGTGGAGTCGAGCAGGTCGGCGCCGCGGACGATATCGGTGATGCCTTGCCAGGCGTCGTCGAGGACCACCGCCAGTTGATAGGCATAAAGGCCGTCGCGGCGGCGGATGATGAAGTCGCCGACTTCGCGTCCCAGGTGCTGGCGGAACTCGCCCTGGACGCGATCGACAAAGGCATATTCCAGTTCCGGCACGCGGATACGGATCGCGGCGTTTTCCGGCGAATGGCGAGCGTCACGGCAGGTGCCGGGGTAGATGCCGTTGCTGCCTTCCAGTTGCTTGCGCGAACAGGTACAGGCATAGGCCAGGCCACTGCGTAGCCATTGCTCGACCACCGCCGCATAGGCGTCGTTGCGCGTGCTCTGGCGCGCCACCGGCCCATCCCATTCGAAGCCGTAGCGCTCCAGGGTGTCGAGGATCGCCGCCTGGGCGCCGGGGACTTCCCGTGGCGGGTCGAGGTCTTCCATGCGCACCAGCCAGCGGCCACCGACCGCGCGGGCATCCAGGTAGGAGGCCAGCGCGGCGACCAGCGAACCGAAGTGCAGGTAACCGCTGGGGGTGGGAGCGAAACGGCCGATGTAGCGGGAGTCGGGCATGGCGCGGGTCGTTACGAGTCTTGGCCTCGGCGGGTGCCGAGTCGGTGCGACACAAACACAACGGGGCGCCTAGGCGCCCCGTTCGCGAAAAGCCGTCGGCTCAGGAGCCGAGTTGCTTTTCCTTGATTTCCGCGAGGGTCTTGCAGTCGATGCACAGCGTCGCGGTAGGACGTGCTTCCAGACGGCGGATACCGATTTCCACGCCGCAGGAGTCGCACCAGCCGTAATCGTTCTCTTCGATCAGTTGCAGGGTCTCGTCGATCTTCTTGATCAACTTGCGCTCGCGGTCGCGGGCGCGCAGTTCGAGGCTGAACTCTTCTTCCTGGCTGGCGCGATCCGCCGGGTCAGGGAAGTTGGCCGCTTCGTCCTGCATGTGGTGCACGGTGCGATCGACTTCCTCCATCAGCTCAACTTTCCACTTGTTGAGGATAGAGGTGAAGTGAGCGCGCATGCGTTCACTCATGTACTCCTCGCCCTTGGTTTCCTGGTAGGGCTCGAAGCCACGAATCAGTTGGCTGCTCTGCTGTTTTGCTTTGGTGGGCATGGATGACCGCCTCTCACTCTCGCTAGTCCTGTCGCGGATGGTCCCTCTCCGGTTGGCACCGGCCCCGCGCTCGCAAGCGGGCGAACTTACCAGAACGATAACCGCGATGCTACTCCCGGTTGTCGAGCCTGCTGCCACCCGCCGATGGCTTGGTTAGAATCGCCTCTTTCCCGCAAAGTTCGGTATTCCTTATGGCCTCTTCCTACAGTGCGCGCAGTCGCGCCATCGAGCCGTTCCACGTCATGGCGCTGCTGGCGCGGGCCAATGAGCTGCAAGCAGCCGGCCACGACGTCATTCACCTGGAGATCGGCGAGCCGGACTTCACCACCGCCGCGCCCATCGTCGCTGCCGGCCAGGCCGCGCTCGGCGCGGGTCACACCCGTTACACCGCCGCTCGCGGCGTGCCGGCGTTGCGCGAGGCCATCGCCGGCTTCTATGCCTCGCGCTACGGCCTGGACATCGACCCCGAACGCATCCTCATCACGCCCGGTGGCTCCGGCGCACTGCTGCTGGCCAGCAGCCTGCTGGTCGATCCGGGCCGCCACTGGCTGCTGGCCGACCCCGGCTACCCCTGCAACCGCCATTTCCTGCGCCTGGTGGAGGGCGCCGCGCAATTGGTGCCGGTGGGCCCGCAGAGCCGTTATCAGCTCACTCCCGAACTGATCGAAAACCACTGGAATCAAGACAGTGTAGGCGCTCTGCTGGCATCGCCGGCGAATCCTACCGGTACTTTGCTGCACAAGGATGAACTGGCGGCGCTGTCGCGGACGCTGAAGGCCCGTGGTGGGCACCTGGTGGTCGATGAGATCTATCACGGCCTGACCTATGGCGTTGACGCCAGCAGCGTGCTGGAGGTGGACGACGAGGCGTTCGTCCTCAACAGCTTCTCCAAGTATTTCGGCATGACCGGCTGGCGCCTGGGCTGGCTGGTGGCGCCGGCGGAGGCGGTGGGCGAGCTGGAAAAGCTGGCGCAGAACCTCTACATCAGCGCGTCGAGCGTGGCGCAATACGCGGCCCTGGCCTGTTTCGAGCCGGCCACCCTGGAGATTCTCGAAGCGCGGCGCGCCGAGTTCGCCCGGCGCCGCGACTTCCTCCTGCCGGCGCTGCGCGAGCTGGGATTCGGCATCGCGGTTGAGCCGGAAGGTGCTTTCTACCTGTATGCCGATATCAGCGCCTTCGGCGGCGATGCCTATGCCTTCTGTCAGCACTTCATCGAAACCGAACATGTCGCCTTCACTCCGGGAATCGATTTCGGCCGTTACCAGGCTGACCATCATGTGCGTTTCGCCTACACGCAGAGCCTGGAGCGCCTGCAAGAGGCGGTCGATCGCATCGCCCGCGGCCTGAAAAGCTGGAAGCCCTGATGCGTTTCGTCCCGGCGCTGGAGGAGGCGCGCTTGTTGCGCCGCTATAAGCGCTTCCTCGCCGATATCGAAACCGCCACGGGGGAGCGCCTGACCATCCACTGCCCGAACACCGGCTCCATGCTCAATTGCATGAGCGAGGGCGGCCGGGTGTGGTTCAGCCGTACCAGCGATCCCAAGCGCAAGCTGCCCGGCACCTGGGAACTCAGCGAAACGCCCCAGGGGCGCCTGGCCTGCGTCAACACGGCGCGCGCCAATCGCCTGGTGGAGGAGGCCTTGCTCGCCGGTGTGATCGGCGAGCTGAACGGCTTCAGCGAGCTGCGCCGCGAGGTGGCTTACGGTGTGGAGAACAGCCGTGCCGACTTTCGCCTGGACTTCCATGGCGAGCCGGTGTTCGTCGAGGTGAAAAGCGTGACCCTGGGCTTCGCCGGCACTTCGCAGGCGGCCTTTCCAGATGCCGTGACCCTGCGCGGCGCCAAGCATCTGCGCGAGCTGGCGGCGCTGGCTCGGCAGGGGCTGCGGGCCGTATTGCTGTATTGCGTGAACCTGTCGGGCATCGACGCCGTGCGCCCGGCCGAGGAGATCGATCCGGCCTACGCTGCCGCCCTGCGCGACGCCCGTGACGCCGGCGTTGAGTTACTGGCTTACGGCGCCGATATCAGCAGCCTGGAGATTCGCCTGGCGCGGCGCCTGGAGGTCTGCCTTTAGGCGCCGCAGGGGGTCAGGCTTCGGCTGAAGGCAGATCCACCCAGACGCCGCGCTCGTCCTCCTGGCAGCTCAGGGCTTCCAGGAACTCGCCCTGACAGGGGCCCTGGATGCATTCGCCAGACTCGATGAGAAATAGCGCGCCATGCTGCGCGCACTGCAGCAGGCCGCCGCTGGCGTCGAGGAAGCGGTCGGCTTCCCACTCCAGCGCTATGCCTCGATGCGGGCAGCGGTTGCGGTAGGCATGGACGCGGCCCTGCTTGCGCACCGCAAGCAGGCGTTGACCCTGGATCGAAAAGCCGCGGCTGCGGCCTTCGGCCAGCTGATCCGGAGTGCACAACAGCAGCATGATTGTCTCCACGGGTGATTGGCGTTGCCTGGAGCGCTGCGCGCAGGGGGGGAGGGAGCACGTCCCTGTGCTGAAGGCGATGGCGCGAGAGGCTGCGGTTTTGCGGTCGCCAGGGCAAGGCCTCGGCGACCGGCGGAAAAGCGGCGCCGACCTTAAACAGCGGCGGTCCGCAAGGCAAATAGTTATCGAGTGGAGATGTGTCCGCGTTTTGCGTGGCCAGCCCGCTGCGGCGATGCGCCGGACTGGCGGCTGCGTCGGTGGGCTCTTATCCTTCTGCCCATCCCTCTCTCTGGAAAACCGTCCTTGACCCAGGTTGTCTCCAACCGCTGCCTGTTCATCGCTCTCACGCTCTTGTTGCTATTGGTCTTCTGGCTGTCTCTGGCCCTGGGGTCGGTCAGCCTGCCGCTGGGCGACACATTGCGGGCACTGCTGCGCACGCTCGGATGGCCACTGGCGTCGGACGGGCATGCGCAGGCGGAGCTGATCGTTGGCCAATTGCGCCTGCCGCGCGCCCTGATGGGGCTGGCCGAGGGCAGCCTGCTGGCGCTCTGCGGCGTGGCCATGCAGGGTTTGTTTCGCAACCCACTGGCCGATCCGGGGCTGGTCGGCGTGTCCAGTGGTGCGGCGCTGGGCGCGGCCGCGGCCATCGTGTTCGGTGCGGCCCTCGGTGGCCTGCCACCGGCTTTCGCGCCCTATCTCTTGTCGCTCAGCGCATTCGCCGGCGGGCTGGGGGTGACCTGGCTGGTGTTTCGTCTCGGCCGGCGCGATGGCGAAACCCGTGTGGCGACCATGCTGCTGGCCGGCATCGCCCTGACCGCCTTGGCGGGCGCGCTGATCGGCCTGTTTACCTACCTGGCCGACGACGCCACCCTGCGGACCCTGACCTTCTGGAATCTCGGCAGTCTGAACGGCGCCAGTTATGCGCGGTTGTGGCCCTTGCTGCTGGTGACCCTGTTGGTGGCCGCTTGGCTGCCGCGCCGGGTCGATGCCTTGAATGCGCTGCTGCTGGGGGAGTCGGAAGCGCGCCATCTGGGCTTCGATGTCGAGCGCCTGAAGGCGCAGTTGATCTGTTGCACCGCGCTGGGTGTCGGTGCGGCGGTGGCGGCGGCGGGAATGATCGGTTTCATCGGCCTGGTCGTGCCGCACCTGCTGCGTCTGCTCGTCGGCCCGGATCATCGGGTGCTGGTGCCCGCGTCCATGTTCGCTGGCGCCATCCTGTTGCTGCTTGCCGATCTGCTCGCGCGCCTGGCGTTGGCGCCGATGGAGTTGCCCATCGGTATCGTCACCGCGTTGCTGGGCGCGCCCTTCTTCCTTTATCTGCTGCTGCGGGGACGCTTCTGATGCTGAGCGCGGAGCACCTGCGGGTGGCGCGCGACGGGCGCACCGTCCTGCATGAGGTATCGCTGGCGCTGAGCGCCGGTGAGGTGCTGGGCGTGCTTGGGCCGAATGGCGCAGGCAAGAGCACCTTGCTTGCGGCGCTGAGTGGCGAGTTGCGGCTCCGTGCGGGGCGCGTGAGCCTGCAGGGGCGGGAGCTGGCGGATTGGCCTGCTATCGAGCGCGCCCGGCGGCTGGCGGTACTGCCGCAGAACTCCACGTTGAATTTCGCCTTCCCGGTGGAAACGGTGGTCGGCTTTGGCCGCTTGCCCCACGCCAGCGGTCGCGAACGTGATGCCCGGATCGTTGCCGAGGCCCTGGCCGCGGCGGATGCCGCGCATCTGGCCGGGCGCAGTTACCTGGCCTTGTCCGGTGGCGAGCGTCAGCGCGTGCACCTGGCGCGGGTGCTGGCCCAGCTGTGGCCAGGGAGCCGCGAGCAGGTATTGCTGCTCGACGAGCCGACCGCGATGCTCGACCCGTCGCACCAGCACAGCATCCTCCAGGCGGTCCGCGCGTTTGCCGAGCGTGGCGCGGCGGTGCTGGTGGTCCTGCATGAGCTGAATCTGGCGGCCCGCTACTGCGATCGCTTGCTGCTGCTGCGCGATGGGGCCGTGCAGACGCAAGGCAGTCCAGACGCCGTGCTGCGGCCCGACACACTGCGCGAGGTGTTCGGCCTGGAGGTGCTGGTGCAGCGCCACCCTGAACGTGGCCATCCATTGATCATCGCGCGGTGAAAGGAGTCGCTATGCGTATCTGCTTGCTCGCCTTGTTGCTGCCGTTGGCGGCCTGCCAGAGCGTCTCGACGGCGCCGCCTTTACCAATCTGGCAAAGCCCGGATGGGCGCGACCATGCCGAGCTGGGCGTCATTCGCGATCTCAACAGTGGTGCGCAGTTGACCCCTGCACAGTTGCTCGATCGCCTGGCCGCCGCGCCACGGGTGCTGGTGGGCGAGCAGCACGACAATCCCGACCACCATGCCCTGGAGCTCTGGTTGGCGCGTGCGCTGGCCGCGCGCCGGCCGCAGGGCAGCGTGCTGCTGGAAATGCTCAATCCCGACCAGCAAGCGCGGGTCACCGCCGCTCAGGCGCAAAGCGCTGCCGGCGAGCCCGCGGCGGACCAGTATCAGGCCTTGGCCTGGCAACGTGGCTGGGACTGGTCGCTGTATGGCCCGCTGGTGACGTGGCTGGTTCGGCAACCGGCGCCGCTGTTCGCGGCCAATCTGGACCGCGCGGAAATCATCAGCGTCTATCGTTCCCGGCCGACGCTCACTGGCCCGGCCTCCACGGCGGCGCCGGTGCAAGCGGCCTTGCAGGCAGACATCCGCCAGTCCCATTGTGGGTTGCTGCCGGATAGCCAGATACCGGCGATGCTCGCGGTGCAGCAGCAACGGGATCGACGCATGGCCGAGCGCTTGAGCCAGGCGCCGCAGCCGGCACTGTTGTTCGCCGGGGGGTTCCATGTGCGCCGCGATCTGGGCGTGCCGCTGCACCTGCAGGACCTCGGTGCCGGGCAGGGCGCGCAGGTGCTGATGCTGGTTGAGGTCGGCGGCGCCGTCGGCAAGGCTCAGGCGGATTATGTCTGGTACACCCCGGCCTTGCCTGCGCAGGACCATTGTGCCGAGTTGCGTGGTAAGCGCTGAGGCGCACGGAGCCGGCTGTTTCAGCGGATAAGTGGCTTTCGCTGGGCAAAAAAAGACCCGGCGAGGTGCCGGGTCGAAACCGTGATTAGCCTGATGAGGAGATAACCTGAAGAGTCCGACTGCATTGGCGCTCTCAGCTTACCGGCTGGCCTCGCGACCAGTTGCGCTAATAATAACTATTATCATTTGTGAGTCAATAGCGCCTCTGCACTTTTTTCCTGGCGCATCGGGCGAGCACAAAAAAGCCCGGCTTGATGCCGGGCTCGGACGCGACGCGCGACCGCTTTCAGCTTTCGCTGTTCTGCCGCAGCTGGGTGACTTCCTTGTTCAGCAGGTCGATGCGGCGGGCCATGCTCTCGATCAGACTGTGGGCGATCCGTGGGTTGCTCTGCATCAGGCCGAGGAATTGATCCTTGGGAATCACCATGACGGTGCAGGGCTCGCTGGCGATCACGCTGGCGCTGCGCTTCTCGCGAGTGAACACGGCCATGGCACCGAAAATCTCATCCTTCTGCACATCGCCGACCTTTTGCCCATCGACGAAGGCCTCGGCGTGCCCATCGATGATGATGAACACATGTTCGGCGTCATCGCCCTGCTGGATCAGTTGGTCACCGGCGGCGAAGTGACGGAAGCCGGTGGAGGGGCGGATGTCCGGTTGCTTGAGATGCGCCAGGGCATCGGCGAGCAGGGCGGTATGGCCGATCAGGTAGCTCAGGAACAGTTCCTGGCGCTGCTCGTTGGCATAGATGTGCTGGAACACATCGCTGCGCGAGTAGGGAATCAGGCACAGCGGCTCTTCGCTGCTGTAGCGGCAGCGTGGCAGGTCGGTGTCCCGGCGCAGTCCCACCAGGTCGCCTTCCTGGAGGTAGAAGAGGGGGCGTTCGTCGACCAATGCATGCAGCAAGCCATTTTCAATCAGGAACAACTGGTTGGCGGGCAGTTCGGCATCCAGGTCTTCGGTACGCTCCAGGCGGATCGGTTCGCCGCACGGGGCGAGGCCTGCGAGCAATTGGGCCGGGATGCCCTGCAGGCGGTTGATCAGTTGGTCGGCATAGGCCGGTTGTTCACCGAGTAGATACATGAGCCGTAATTCCTTGGGCTGGCTGCAGTCGAAGGCACACGAAAGTCCCTGAAACGATAGGGGCTGCCAGGTCTATCCGTAAATCCCCTGCTGAGCAGCTTGTGAGCTAGCTCCGATTCCTGCTCGGAAATGTCTCAAGTTCACCCAGCAGGGCGGCTTTATGCGCGGGAGGAAGTTCGTTCCAATGCACGTCCAGCAAGGCGCCTTCGATGGCATACAGCAGCACCTTGGACGCGCGAAATCCACGCGCCCGCACGGCCCTGTAGGCGCCCACCGCGCCCAGACGGCGCAGATCGGAGGCATTGTGAATGCCCACGGCATGCAGCCATTGGGCTGAGGTCTTGCCAAGGTTCTTCAAGTGCAGCAGTTCATCGTTCATCGTCGCTCCTTGCGATGCGGCACACGGGGTGGGTCATGCATGGCGGCGAGGGCCGTGAACTGCGAAGGACGGCCGGCTCACTTGTCTGGAAAAGTGTAGCCGGCCTTAGAAATATTGTGGGTTTGCCAATGGCTCGCGCCGGCAGCCCGCAAGGGAGGGAAGGGGCCGCATCAGCGGCCCGCAGAGGGTGGCGGAGCGCTTCAGATTCCGGGCAGGCGCTGACGGATGCTTTCGACCAGTGCGTCGAGGCTGGCGCTGTCCTGGGTGTCGACGCGCTTGCTGCGCGCCTGTTCGTCGCTGTCCAGCGCCTCGCGCTCGGCTTGCTGGCTCTGCACCACCGCGAGCGTGGCGTCGGAGGGATCGCCACCGCTGGCCTGGCGCTGGGCGAGCCAGCCAGCGATCACGCTGTCCGGCGCCTGGCAGTCGATGATCAGATAGGGCACGCCGGTGGCGTCGGCGACCTGGCGGGCCGCCAGGCGCTGCGTGTGCTTGAGGAAGGTTGCATCGAGCACCACCGGGTAGCCGGCACGAAGGATGTCGCCGGCCAGGCCGTTGAGGCGCTCGTAGGTCGCGGCGCTGGCCTCCGCGCTATAGATGCCGGTCGCCAGCGCGCCTTGCTGGTTTGTCTGCTGTTCGCCGAACAGGCGCTTGCGCTCGACGTCCGAGCGCAGGCGAATGGCGCCGAGCGCTTCGACCAGGCGCAGCGCAACCGAACTTTTGCCCACCGCCGAAACGCCCATGGTCAGCGCCAGGAAGCGCGAGGGAATGGCGCTATAGCTTTCCGCGAGGTTGGCGTAGTTGCGGTATTGGCGCAGGGTCGCGGCTTTCTGCACGGCATCGTGCTGATGGGCCAGGCTGAACAGAGCGATCTTGGCGCGTACCAGGGCGCGATAGGCCTTGTAGAAGTTGAGGATTTCCAGCGACTGGTAGTCGCCGGTGCATTCCAGGTACTGGCTGACGAAGCGCCGCGCGTGACATTTCAGGCCGCGGTCTTCCAGGTCCATGGCGAGGAAGGCGAAGTCGGCGCAGACATCGGTGAAACGGAACGGCTCGTTGAATTCGATGCAGTCGAAGAGCACGACCTTGCCGTCGATGAGCGCGGCATTGCCCAGGTGGATATCGCCGTGGCACTCGCGGATGAAGCCGTTCGCCTTGCGCGCCTGGAGGACCGGCAGCAGGCGCTCATAGGAGCTTTCCGCCCAGGCTTCCAGGGCATCGAGCTGGAGCAGGTCGGCCTTTTCGCCGAGCAGCGGACGGATCTGCTCGAAATTCTGCCGCACCGGTGCCATCACGGCTTCGGCCGTGCCCAGTGGGTTGTCCTGGGGCACCTGTGGCGTCATGCGATGGAATTCGGCGATCTGCCGGGCCAGGGCATCGATGTGCGCCGCGTGCAGTTCGCCACGTGCCTGCACTTCGCTGAGCAGGCCGGTTTGCGGGAACTCGCGACATTTCAGCGCATATTCGATGACCGGACCGTCGCCACCGATGTGCGGCTCGCTTTCGCTACCGGTAATCGGCAGCACCTCAAGGTAGAGGCCTTCGGTCAGGCGCTGGTTCAGGCGCAACTCTTCCTCGCAGAAGTGCTTGCGGGCTTCCAGGCTGGTGAAATCGAGGAAGCCGAAGTTCACCGGCTTCTTGATCTTGTAGACGTAGGTGCCGGTGAGCAGGACCCAGGAGATATGGGTTTCGATGACCCGTACCTGTTCCACCGCGTGGGGGTACAGGGCAGGGTTCTGCAGGGCAGCGATCAGAGTCTGGCTCACGGGATGGTCCTTGGCTGTCCGAATTTGAGAGGCAGGCATTATGGCGGCTGAGTGTCCGGGTGCAAACTTGTGGCCCGCGCAGGCAACCAAACGTGGGATGCGCGGTCGAAGCAGCGTCGCTGTGGCTGCGGCCCCGCCGCCGCTGTCTGCGAGTGAGCCCGGATGCCGCCTGGCGCGGTGTCTGTCCCCTGTGGATAAAGTACGTATAATGCGCCGCCATGACGCGTCCCCGATCTTCTCGTTCCCCTAAAAAAGGCAATTCGTCCCCTCTGCGCAAGTGGCTGGGCTGGGCTCTCAAGCTGAGTCTGGTCGGTCTTGTCGTACTGGCGGGCTTTGCTGTCTATCTCGATGCGGTTGTCCAGGAGAAGTTCTCCGGCAAGCGCTGGACCATCCCGGCCAAAGTGTATGCGCGGCCGCTGGAGCTGTTTGTCGGCCTGAAGCTGAACAAGGACGACTTCCTCCAGGAACTCGGTGCTCTCGGCTACCGTCGCGAAGCCGCGGTAAGCGGCCCGGGGGCGGTGACGGTGTCCGGCAATGCGGTGGACCTCAATACCCGCGGCTTCCAGTTCTACGAGGGCGCTGAGCCCGCGCAGCGCATCCGTGTCCGCTTCGCCGGCGACTCCGTGACCGGCCTCAGTCGCGCGGACGGCTCCGACCTGGCGGTCGCGCGCATGGAGCCGCTGCTGATCGGTGGCCTGTACCCGGCACACAACGAAGACCGCATCCTGATCAAGCTGGACCAGGTGCCGCCGTATCTGGTCGATACGCTGGTCGCGGTGGAAGACCGTGACTTCTGGAGTCACCACGGGGTGTCGCTGAAGTCCATCGCGCGTGCGATGTGGATCAACGCCAGCGCCGGCCAACTGCGCCAGGGCGGCAGCACCCTGACCCAGCAGTTGGTCAAGAACTTCTTCCTGACCAATGAGCGCAGTCTCAGCCGCAAGCTCACCGAAGCCATGATGGCCGTGCTGCTGGAACTGCATTACGACAAGCATGAGATTCTCGAGGCTTACCTCAACGAGGTGTTCCTCGGTCAGGATGGTCAGCGTTCGGTGAACGGTTTCGGCCTGGCCAGCCAGTACTTCTTCAGCCAGCCACTGTCCGAACTGAAGCTGCCGCAGGTGGCGCTGCTGGTCGGCATGGTCAAGGGGCCGTCGTACTACAACCCGCGGCGCAATCCGGAGCGCGCACTGGAGCGGCGCAACGTGGTGCTCGACGTGCTGGTCGAGCAGGGCGTGATCAGCGCCGATCAAGCCGCCGTGGCGAAGAAGGCTCCGCTGGGCGTCACCCAGCAGGGCAGCATGGCCAACAGCTCCTACCCAGCCTTCCTCGACCTGGTCAAACGCCAACTGCGCGAGGACTATCGCGAAGAAGACTTGACCGGAGAAGGCCTGCGCATCTTCACGAGTTTCGATCCCATCCTGCAGTTCAAGGCGGAAAGCGCCGTCGATGACACCTTCAAGCGCTTCGCCGGGCGCAAGGGGATCGATGAGACGGAAACCGCAATGGTCGTGACCAACCCGCAAACCGGCGAGGTGCAGGCCCTGGTCGGCAGCCGTGACTCGCGTTTCGCTGGGTTCAACCGCGCCGTGGACGCAGTGCGACCGATTGGCTCGCTGGTCAAGCCGGCGGTTTATCTGACGGCCCTCGAGCGGCCGAGCCAGTACACCCTGACCACCTGGATCCAGGACCAGCCGTTCTCCGTCAAAGGCAAGGATGGCCAGGTCTGGAGCCCGCAGAACTATGAGCATGAAGCCAATGGCACCATCTTCCTTTACCAGGGGTTGGCTCGTTCGCTGAACCTGTCCACCGCTCGTCTGGGGCTGGACCTGGGCGTGCCCAATGTACTCAAGACGCTGGAACGGCTGGGCGTGTCGGTGGACTGGCCTGCCTATCCGTCGATGCTGCTGGGCGCCGGGGCCATGAGCCCGATGCAGGTGGCGACCATGTATCAAACCATCGCCAGTGGCGGATTCAATACGCCGCTGCGGAGCATTCGCAGCGTACTCGCGTCCGACGGCCAGCCGCTCAAGCGTTATCCGTTCCAGGTACAGCAGCGTTTCGATCCGGGTTCTATCTACCTGCTGCAGAACGCCATGCAACGTGTGTTGCGCGAGGGTACCGCGCGCTCGGTCTACACCCAGTTGCCCTCGAGCCTGACCCTCGCCGGCAAGACCGGCACCACCAACGATTCGCGTGACAGCTGGTTCTCCGGCTTCGGCCAGGATCTGCTGGCGGTGGTCTGGCTTGGCCGGGACGACAACGGCAAGACGCCTTTCACCGGGGCTACGGGCGCATTGCAGATATGGACCAGCTTCATGCGCAAGGCCGACCCTCTGCCACTGGACACGCCGATGCCGGATAATGTTGTCATGGCATGGGTCGATCCGCATTCGGGCCAGGGCACTCAGTCGAATTGCCCGGGCGCTGTGCAGATGCCCTATATTCGCGGCAGCGAGCCGGCGGCCGGTCCGGGTTGTGGCAACAGCCCGCAAAACCCGGCGGGCGAGGTCATGGACTGGGTCCGTGGCTGGCTGAACTGAGTCGAGAGGATTCCAAGTGAGAAATTCGTGGTTTGCCGTGGCAGCCGCCACGGCCATGCTTTCCGGTTGTACCACCCCTCAGCAAGGCGCCATTCCGGTACAGGACGCCGGGAGCACGGTGTCCAACCAGGAACAGGTTGGTTATTCCGGCGCTCGGCAACCGACCTACAACAATGCGCCACGCAATGCGCCGCAGGCCGCCGCACCGGGTGTCACGGTGATGGTGCCCAAGGATGCCGGCGCGGCGCCGATCCAGACGTTCCCGGCGCAGAGCGGCGCAGCGCCCCTGTCTACGCCCAGCCCCATCACGCCGGGGCCGCAGTATGGCGCACCCGCCTCTCAGGCGACGCCTAGCAGCGTGACCGCCACTGGTGGCTTCTCGCAGCAGGTCTACCAGCAGCCTGCTTACCAACAGCCGGCCTACCACCAGCCCGCGCCGATCCCGGCTCCGGTACAGGCGCCTTCCGGGATTCCTTCGCGCAATGCCGCCCTGGCCGCCGACGAGCAACTCGACGGCCCGGTTCTGGCGTTGTTGACCACTGCACAGCAGCAACAAGGCAGTGGCGATCTCAATGGCGCATCGGCCAGCCTCGAGCGTGCGCAGCGCATCGCTCCGCGCGAGCCGCAGGTGCTCTATAAACTGGCTCAGGTCCGCCTGGCTCAGGGCGACGCCGGCCAGGCCGAGCAAGTCGCGCGGCGAGGCCTGTCTTTGGCCAATGGCCGCCCGGCGTTGCAATCCAGCCTGTGGGAAGTGATCGCCAAATCGCGTGAAGCCCAGGGTGACGCCGCCGGTGCCGCGGCTGCACGGCAGAGCGCCAAGGCGTCGCTGTGATGGACGACCGTCTCCTGGCGCTGGCCGATCAGTTGCTGCTGATCGAGCGTGAGCTTCGTCTTCTCGGATTGTGGGGCGAGCAGCGCCCCGCTGCCGAGGCATTGGCCAGCCTGGAACCCTTCTGCGTGGATACCCTGATGCTGGAAGAGTGGCTGCAGTGGATCTTCCTGCCGCGGATGAAGCTGATCATCGAAAGTGGCGCCGATCTCCCTTTGACTTCCGGAATCCGCGCCATCGCCGAGGTGGTTTACGCCAGCGAGGGCGAGCGGGTGCTGGCGCTGCTCGGAGCCCTGGGCGAGTTCGATCGGCTCATAGCCTTGACGCCCTGATCAGGGCGCCGGTTCAGTTGCAGTTTTTCTGCAGGTCCTGCTCGGCCTGGGTGATTCGCGCCTGACGCTCTTCCTCGGGCATGCGCCGCATGTCGCCATTGCTTTCGGCAATCCGCACCCGTGGGTTGTTCTTCAGTTGCGCCAGGTTGAGGCGCAGGTTGTCGCAGTACTTGGCGCGTTCGGCTTCCTGCTGGGCGACTTCCTGCCTGACTTTTTCGTCCACTGCTTTCTGCTTGTCGCTCGCCGTGGGTTGCGGCGCGGGTGCCGGCGTCGCTTTGGCAGGTGGTAGCGGAAAGCCCGAAGGCGGCTGCGCGACATTGGTGTTGACCGGGGCGGCGCGGGTGCCTTCCGGTGGTTGCGCGCCGAAGTGCGTGACGCCTTGGGCGTCGACCCATTTATAGACTTGAGCGGCCATCACCGGAGCACTCAGGGCGAGCATCAGGCTGCCCGTCAAAATCATCCGTCGCATGCTGTTTCGATCCTTGGGATTCGGAGTCTGCCGGTAACTATAACCAAAACCACCGACGCTTCTGCAGATAAAGGTCACAACCCGCGATAACGAGTCAATTCCATATATGGCTTGACTTGACGCGATTGAATCAGAAGAATCCAAGGTTCGCTGCAGTGGGCCGGCCGCAAGCTGGTTTTACTCGGCAGACAAGAGGCGCTACCCGCGCCGCTAAGTTTCACCCTGCTTCGCGTTACCTCGCGCTGGGTGGAGGTCCTCCGTAACACCAGGAGAGCCTCCAAGTTCTGCTCATTCGGCAGTCGACGTAGCCGGCGATCACAGTCGCCCAATGTCTGCCGGGCAGCCAACCAAATTTCGATCTCCCGCCCCTGGGGGGTCGTTTAGCGTTCTAGAGGTGACAACGTGGAGCTTTTATCCGGCGCTGAAATGGTCGTCCGCTCGCTGCGCGACGAAGGCGTTAAGTACATCTACGGGTACCCGGGCGGTGCCCTCCTGCACATCTACGACGCTCTCTTCAAAGAGAACGACGTGACCCACATCCTGGTGCGCCACGAGCAGGCCGCGACTCACATGGCCGATGGCTATGCGCGCGCGACCGGCAAGCCTGGCGTGGTCCTGGTGACCTCCGGTCCCGGCGCTACCAACGCCATCACCGGTATCGCCACCGCCTACATGGACTCGATTCCGATGGTGGTGATCTCCGGCCAGGTCTCCAGCAACATGGTCGGTACCGACGCCTTCCAGGAAACCGACATGGTCGGTATCTCCCGCCCGATCGTGAAGCACAGCTTCATCATCAAGCATCCCTCGGAAATCCCAGAGGTGATCAAGAAGGCCTTTTATATCGCCCAGTCCGGCCGTCCCGGTCCGGTGGTGATCGATATTCCGAAGGACATGGGCGATCCGACCCAGAAGTTCGAATACTCGTACCCGAAAAAGGTCAAGCTGCGCTCCTACAGCCCGGCGGTCCGTGGCCACTCCGGCCAGATCCGCAAGGCTGCGGAGATGCTGCTGGCCGCCAAGCGCCCGATCATCTATTCCGGTGGTGGCGTGATCATGGGCAATGCCTCCGAGCCGCTGACCGAAGTCGCTCGCATGCTCAATGTGCCTGTCACCAATACCCTGATGGGGTTGGGTGGTTTCCCGGGTACCGATCGCCAGTTCGTCGGCATGCTCGGCATGCACGGCAGCTACACCGCCAACCTGGCGATGCACCATGCCGACGTGATCTTCGCAGTCGGTGCGCGTTTCGATGACCGGGTGATCAACGGCGAAACCGCGGCCAAGTTCTGCCCGAATGCCAAGATCATCCACGTCGACATCGACCCGGCCTCGATCTCCAAGACCGTCAAGGCCGATATCCCGATCGTTGGTCCGGTGGATAGCGTGCTGACCGAAATGGTCGCCATCCTCAAGGAAATCGGCGAGACCCCGAACAAGGAAGCCCAGGCTGCCTGGTGGAAGCAGATCGAGGAATGGCGCGGCAACCGTGGCCTGTTCCCCTACAACAAGGGCGACGGCAGCATCATCAAGCCGCAGACCGTGATCGAGACCCTCTGGGAAGTGACCAATGGCGATGCCTTCGTGGCCTCCGACGTCGGTCAGCACCAGATGTTCGCTGCCCAGTACTACAGGTTCGACAAGCCCAATCGCTGGATCAACTCCGGTGGCCTCGGCACCATGGGCTTCGGCTTCCCGGCGGCCATGGGCGTCAAACTGAACTTCCCGGAGACCGATGTGGCCTGCGTCACCGGCGAGGGCAGCATCCAGATGAACATCCAGGAGCTGTCGACCTGCCTGCAGTACGACCTGCCGGTGAAGATCGTCAACCTGAACAACGGCGCGCTGGGCATGGTCCGCCAGTGGCAGGACATGCAGTACAACAGCCGTTACTCCCACTCCTACATGGAATCGCTGCCTGACTTCGTCAAGCTGGCCGAGGCCTATGGCCATGTCGGCATGCGCATCACCGAACTGAAAGACCTCAAGCCGAAAATGGAAGAGGCCTTCGCGATGAAGAACCGCCTGGTCTTCCTCGATATTCAGGTCGACACCAGCGAGCACGTCTACCCGATGCAGATTCGCGGCGGTGCGATGCGTGACATGTGGCTGAGCAAGACGGAGCGTACCTGATCATGCGACACATCATTTCCCTGCTGCTGGAAAACGAACCAGGCGCTCTGTCCCGCGTGGTCGGCCTGTTCTCTCAGCGCAACTACAACATCGAAACCCTGACCGTCGCGCCCACCGAGGATCCGACGCTGTCGCGCCTGACTTTGACCACTGTTGGTCAGGACGAAGTGATCGAACAGATCACCAAGAACCTGAACAAGCTGATCGAAGTGGTAAAACTGGTGAACCTGTCGGAAAGCGCCCACATCGAGCGCGAGCTGATGCTGGTGAAGATCAAGGCCACCGGCGCGCAGCGCGCCGAGGTCAAGCGCACCACCGACATCTTCCGTGGGCAGATCGTCGACGTCACCAGCAGCGTCTATACGGTGCAGCTGGCCGGCACCAGCGATAAGCTCGACAGCTTTATCCAGGCCATCGGTACCGCCTCGATCATCGAGGTCGTGCGGACCGGCGTCACCGGCATTGCCCGTGGCGACAAGACCCTCAGCATCTGAATTTGAAAGACGGCCCACGAGGCCAATTGACAGGGGAATTCCCAAATGCGCGTTTTCTACGATAAAGACTGTGACCTCTCCATCATCCAGGGCAAGAAAGTTGCCATCATCGGTTACGGTTCCCAGGGTCATGCCCACGCCTGCAACCTGAAAGACTCCGGCGTCGACGTCACCGTCGGCCTGCGTTCGGGTTCCGCTTCCGTGGCCAAAGCCCAGGCTCATGGCCTGAAAGTCCAAGACGTCGCCAGCGCCGTCGCTGCTGCCGATCTGGTGATGATCCTGACTCCCGACGAGTTCCAGGGCCGCCTGTACAAGGACGAGATCGAGCCGAACCTGAAGAAGGGCGCGACCCTGGCCTTCGCTCACGGCTTCTCCATCCACTACAACCAGGTCGTGCCGCGCGCTGACCTCGACGTGATCATGATCGCGCCGAAGGCGCCGGGTCACACCGTGCGTTCCGAGTTCGTCAAAGGCGGCGGTATCCCTGACCTGATCGCCATCTACCAGGACGCATCCGGCAATGCCAAAAACGTTGCCCTGTCCTACGCCTGCGGCGTTGGTGGCGGTCGTACCGGCATCATCGAAACCACCTTCAAGGACGAGACCGAAACCGACCTGTTCGGTGAGCAGGCCGTTCTGTGCGGTGGCTGCGTCGAGCTGGTCAAGGCTGGCTTCGAAACGTTGGTCGAGGCTGGCTATGCGCCGGAAATGGCCTACTTCGAGTGCCTGCACGAGCTGAAGCTGATCGTCGACCTGATGTTCGAAGGCGGCATCGCCAACATGAACTACTCGATCTCCAACAACGCCGAATATGGCGAGTACGTGACCGGCCCGGAAGTGATCAACGCCGAATCCCGTCAAGCCATGCGCAATGCCCTGAAGCGCATTCAGGATGGCGAATACGCGAAGATGTTCATCACCGAAGGCGCGGCCAACTACCCGTCGATGACTGCCTACCGTCGCAACAACGCGGCTCATGGCATCGAAATCGTCGGCGAGAAACTGCGCGCGATGATGCCGTGGATCGCAGCCAACAAGATCGTCGACAAGACCAAGAACTAAGGTCTTTCCGGCGCTCGAAAAAAAACGCGGCCTCGGCCGCGTTTTTTCGTTCTTGCACGCTGTTCTGGTATAAAGCGTGGGCGCCGGGGTGTCTGCGTCGTCAGATGGGCCCGGGCTATTTCGTATCCAGCTGAGTTCCCAAGGAAGTTTCCATGAGTGAAGGTCCCGAGGAGCCGAACAAGGTCTCCGAAGAAGCCGAAAGCCTGCTGCCAATCGATGAACACATCGAAGAGGGGCATGATGCGGACGGCCGCAAGGTTCGCCACCGCGGCATCTACCTGCTGCCGAATCTGTTCACCACCGCAGCGCTGTTCACCGGTCTCTACGCCATCATCAATGCGATGAGCGGTGACTTCTCCAATGCTGCTATCGCTATTTTCGTAGCCATGGTCCTCGACGGGCTCGATGGACGCGTTGCCCGTCTTACCAATACCCAGAGCGCCTTTGGTGCCGAATATGACTCTTTGTCCGATATGGTCGCCTTCGGTGTGGCGCCGGCGTTGGTCGCCTTCGAGTGGGCGCTGAGCAGTCTCGGCAAGGTCGGCTGGATGGTTGCCTTCATCTATGTCGCTGGTGCGGCGCTCCGGCTGGCGCGCTTCAACACCCAAGTCGGCAAGGCTGATAAGCGCTACTTCATCGGTCTGGCCAGTCCTGCCGCCGCCGCGCTGGTTGCCGGTACCGTGTGGGCCTTCGCCGACTTCCAGGTACAGGGCGCCAAAGTCTCCCTGCTGGTGGCGCTGATGGTTGCCGCAGCCGGCATGCTGATGGTCAGCAACATCAAGTACTACAGCTTCAAGGATCTCGATCTGCGCGGCCGTGTGCCCTTCATGGCCATCCTGGTAGTCGTCCTGGCCTTCGCTGTGGTCTTCACTGACCCGCCGCGTATCCTGCTGTTGCTGTTCCTCGCTTATGCGGCATCCGGCCCGGTGCAATACTTGTTGCAATTGCGCCGTCGCAAGCAGCCCGAATGATGTAATTTCTCCCGGGCTCCGCAGTCTATTGGCGCATCCAGCCAGTCGTTGCGGAGTCCGCCATGCTGATCAAGTCGTCTCGTCTTTCCGATTGCCACGAATCGGATGTAACACCCGAAGCAATCTATCTTTCCCGCCGCCGCTTCATGGCTGGAAGTCTGGCAGGTGCGGCGCTGGCCGGGTTGCCGGGGCTTGGCTTGGCCGATCCCGCCCGCTATGCCGACGTCGATGCGGCGTCGGCGGTCCCCGAGTGGTTCAGCGACAAGTTGTCCTCTGTGCGTTGGGATGCGGTCACCGTCAAAGGTGAGGCGATCACACCTTTCAAGGACGCTACCCACTACAACAACTTTTACGAGTTCGGTCCTGACAAGGGAGATCCGGCGTCCAACGCGGGGGCCTTGAAGACCGAGCCGTGGTCGGTCGTGATCGATGGTGAAGTCGGCAAGCCGGGGAAATATGCCCTGGAAGATTTCATCAAGCCCTATCAGTTGGAAGAGCGGATCTATCGCCTGCGTTGCGTAGAGGCTTGGTCCATGGTCATTCCGTGGATAGGTTTCCCGATCTCAGAGCTGATCAAGAGGGTGGAGCCGACTGGCAGCGCCAAGTATCTGCGCTTCGAAACCCTGGTCGATCATGAGCATATGCCTGGCGTGCAATCCAATTTTGCCCTGATCGATTGGCCTTATGTCGAGGGGCTGCGAATGGATGAGGCCATGCATCCGCTGGCGATACTCGTGGTCGGCATGTACGGGCGCATTCTGGCCAACCAGAACGGCGCGCCATTGCGTCTCGTGGTGCCTTGGAAATATGGCTTCAAAGGAGCGAAGTCCATCGTCAGGATCAGTTTCGTCGCGGAACAGCCGAAGACCACCTGGCAGAGCCTGGCGCCAGATGAGTATGGCTTCTACGCCAACGTCAATCCGAGCGTGGATCACCCGCGCTGGACTCAGGCTCACGAGCGTCGGTTGCCCAGTGGTCTGTTCAGTCCCAATATTCGTCCCACGTTGATGTTCAACGGCTATGCGGAAGAGGTGGCATCCCTCTATGCAGGCATGGATCTGCGGAAGAACTACTGATGCGTAATCCACTGTGGCGTTCTGCGGTATTTGGCTTGGCATTGCTGCCGCTGCTGTATTGGATTTATTCAGCCTGGGTCTTTGCGCTCGGACCTGATCCAGGCAAGGCGCTTGTCGATCGCCTTGGGCAAGGAGGGCTGATCCTGCTGCTCATCACGCTTGCGATGACCCCGCTGCAGAAACTCACGCGTTGGAATGGCTGGGTATCGGTTCGTCGTCAGCTAGGTTTGTGGTGCTTCACTTATATAGTGTTGCACCTGTGCGCCTATGGGATATTCATCCTCGGATTGGATTGGGCGCAGTTGGGTGTCGAATTGCGCAAGCGGCCATACATTTTGGTCGGCGCGCTTGGTTTCCTGGGGTTGCTGTCTCTGGCACTGACGTCCAACCGCTACAGCATTCGCAAGTTAGGACCTCGCTGGAAGAAACTGCACCGTCTCGTCTACATCATTCTCTGCCTTGGACTCCTTCATATGTTGTGGGTCGTGCGTTCGGACGTCGAGCGCTGGGCTCTCTACGCGACGGTGGGTGCGCTGTTGCTGCTTCTGCGGCTGCCGCCGGTAGCTCGGCAGTTGCCTCTTCTTCGGGGGCGTCTCACTCCGCACTGAAGATTCTTTCAGAAATGCGTTGACGGGGGATTTTGAGTCCCTATAATGCGCACCACTCTCAGCGAGAAGGCGATAAAAGAGCTTGAAAATCA
>NZ_FNDS01000003.1 GCF_900099785.1 Pseudomonas panipatensis
TCCCCATGTGAGAGTAGGTCATCGTCAAGCACCTATCCCAAAACCCCTGGTCAGCAATGACCAGGGGTTTTGCTTTTGCGCACGGAAAAGCTCGGTGGCCTCTCTCGCGATTTCCTCCTGCGGGGCGTGCATCCTACCCTTGCTCTTGTCGACCTCAAGAGCCAGCCGTGGCTCATGTTGCAGTCAATCTCCGGGGGCGCATACAGTGCCTTGTTGTGCTGTATTGGCAGATCGGCGTCGCAGGCGTGCCGAAAGCGTCAGTTTCAATGGCATGGTATCCGCGTCGAGAGTCAGTTATGAGGCGCCAGCTTAACGGCTAGCTTGTTCTGCGAGGCGCCAATAATCATTGCTTGGTGCGGGCGTATCTACCGGGCTGTGTGCTGTGCCTGGTTTCTGGATTCGCAGGGCAGGCGTGTTCGCGGTTCACGAGCGAGGGGAAATAAGAGGCTGGATGAAGTTTGTGCCAGTGAGCCAAAAACTGCAGGTGTTCATGCGGTGGCACTGGTTGCTCTGCCCGCTGGCTAATCCTTCTCCTGGTACGCATTTCAACTATCGCTACAGGAGGACTCCAGCATCCATCCAGAACTTGCTAGGGAGGATTTCGTGGGGGGAAGTAAGTTTTGCGGACAATAAAAAAGGCGCCCTTTGGGCGCCTTTTTCGTCTTGCCTGGATCAACCGTTGAAGCGCTTCAGTACCAGGGTGGCGTTGGTGCCGCCGAAGCCGAAACTGTTGCTCATCACGGTGTCGAGCTTTGCGTTTTCACGGGTTTCACGGAGGATCGGCATATCTGCCACTTCCGGGTCCAGCTCTTCGATGTTGGCCGAGGCGGCGATGAAGTTGCCTTCCATCATCAGCAGGCAGTAAATCGCCTCATGTACGCCGGCAGCGCCGAGGGAGTGACCGGACAGGCTCTTGGTCGAGCTGATGGTCGGGGCATTGCCGCCGAAGACTTCGCGGATGCCGCGAATTTCCGCTACGTCGCCAACCGGCGTCGAGGTGCCGTGGGTGTTCAGGTAGTCGATCGGGGTGTCGACGGTGGACAGGGCCAGTTGCATGCAACGGATTGCGCCTTCACCGCTCGGAGCGACCATGTCGTAGCCGTCGGAGGTCGCGCCGTAGCCGACGATCTCGGCGTAGATCTTGGCGCCACGCTTGAGTGCGTGCTCAAGCTCCTCGACTACCACCATGCCGCCGCCGCCGGCGATGACGAAGCCGTCACGCTTGGCGTCGTAAGCGCGCGATGCCTTTTCCGGGGTTTCATTGTACTGGGTGGAAAGGGCGCCCATGGCATCGAACAGGCAGCTCTGGCTCCAGTGCTCTTCTTCACCGCCGCCAGCGAATACCACGTCTTGCTTGCCCATCTGGATCTGTTCCATGGCCTGGCCAATGCAATGCGCGCTGGTGGCGCAGGCCGAGGAGATGGAGTAGTTCACGCCCTTGATTTGGAAGGGGGTGGCCAGACAAGCCGAGACGGTGCTGCCCATGGTGCGGGTGACGCGGTATGGGCCGATGCGCTTGACGCCCTTTTCGCGCAGGGTATCGATGGCTTCCATCTGGTTCAGGGTGGAGGCGCCACCGGAACCGGCGATCAGGCCAGTGCGCGGGTTGGATATCTGCTCATGGCTCAGGCCGGAATCCTTGATGGCCTGTTCCATTGCCAGGTATGCATAGGCCGCGGCATCGCCCATGAAGCGATAGACCTTGCGGTCGATCAGCTCTTCGAGGTTGAGGTTCACCGAGCCGGAAACGTGACTGCGCAGGCCCATATCGGCGTAAGCCTGATTGTGGCGGATGCCGGCACGGCCGGCGCGCAGGTTGGCGGATACGGTGTCTTTGTCATTGCCCAGGCAGGATACGATGCCCAGGCCGGTGATCACGACGCGACGCATGCGGATAACCCTTAGAAGCTGTCAGTGGAAGTGAACAGGCCGACGCGAAGGCCTTCGGCGCTGTAGATTTCGCGACCATCGACACTGACACTGCCATCGGCGATGGCGAGGATCAGCGAACGGTTGATGGTGCGCTTGATATGGATGTTGTAAGTGACTTTCTTGGCGGTCGGCAGGACCTGGCCGAAGAACTTCACTTCGCCCGAGCCCAAGGCACGGCCGCGACCCGGATTGCCCTGCCAGCCGAGGTAGAAACCGACCAGCTGCCACATGGCGTCGAGACCCAGGCAGCCCGGCATCACCGGGTCACCTTCGAAGTGGCAGGCGAAGAACCACAGGTCCGGGTTGATATCCAGCTCGGCGACCAGTTCGCCCTTGCCATACTTGCCGCCGACTTCACTGATGTGAGTGATGCGGTCGATCATCAGCATGTTGGGGGAGGGCAGTTGCGCATTACCCGGGCCGAAGAGCTCGCCGCGGCTGCAGCGCAGCAGGTCTTCTCGGGTGAAGGCGTGTTGTTTGGTCATGCGAGCTCCTCAAAAATCCTGAACGGCAGGGCGATTATCGGTCGGCCTGCGGCTCCGCGCGCCATATTGTTCTTGCGGCGTCCAGCGGCAGCCTAGTCATAGACTATTGCCTTTGAGTTAAAGTCACAGCGCCGGGCGAACGGTTGTTCACTTTAATCCCTGCGCCTCGTTTATCTGGCCGCGGCGGCCATTTCGATCATCGCGGCGGACATTGGAGTGTGGGCGAAGCGGCTCGGTGGATCAACGCCCCTATGTCATCCAGCGCTGCAGAATCTTTTGCAATTCGGCGCGCTTGAACGGCTTGGCCAGGTAGTCGTTCATCCCTGCCTCCAGGCAGGCTTCGCGGTCGCCCTGCAGCGCGTTGGCTGTCAGGGCGATGATCGGCACCCCTTGCCGATCCGCGCGTGCACGAATCTGCCGTGTCGCCTCATAGCCGCTGAGCTGTGGCAGCCGGCAATCCATCAGTATCGCGTCGAACTCCTGCTGCGCTGCCATCCGCACTGCCTCTACACCGTCTCCGACTAGGGTGACGCTATAACCCAGGCTGCGCAACATCCCTTCGATGACCGTTTGATTGACCGGATTGTCTTCCACGAGCAGCACGGACTGACCGCTGGCCATGTCTGCGGCCTGTGGCCGGCCCGTGGGGGCGACGCGATGACGCGTGCGGAACGGCAGTGGTATCTCCAGGGTGAAGGTGGAGCCCAGGCCTTCCTCACTGGATGCATTCAAGGTGCCGCCCATGCGTTCCGCCAGGGTGCGGGCGATGGCCAGGCCGAGGCCGGTGCCGCCATAACGCCGCGACGTGGAGGAGTCCGCCTGCTGGAAGGCCTCGAACATATGCTCCAGGCGTTGCGCGGATATCCCTATTCCGCTGTCGCTCACCGCGCAGGTGAGCCAGAGCACTTCGTTGTCCAGCGGCTGCCAGCGCACCTGCAGACGGATCGCGCCCTCTTCGGTGAACTTCAGTGCGTTACCCAGCAGGTTGACCAGTATCTGGCGCAGGCGCGTCGGGTCGCCACGCACATCCAGTTGCTCCAGGCCTTCCTGCACTTCCAGGCTTAGCGTGAGCCCGCGTTGCTGGGCACTGTGCTGGAAGACCTGAACCGAGCCCTGGATCAGCTCCAGCAAATTGAAGGGGATACGTTCCAGTTCCAGGGCGCCGCGCTCGATGCGGGAGAAGTCGAGGATATCGTTGATCACCTTGAGCAGATGCTCGGTCGACTCGGTCGCCAGCGCGCTGTATTCCGCCTGCTCCTGATTAAGTTCCGTGGTTTCCAGCAATTGCAGCATGCCCAGGACGCCGTTCATCGGCGTGCGCAGTTCATGGCTCATCATCGCCAGGAAGTCCGACTTGCTGCGGTTGGCCTGTTCCGCTTCCTCGCGTGCGGCGACCAATTGGGCGATGCCGCGTTCCTGCTCCTGGCTGGCTTGCTGCAAGGCGCGGGCGAGGTTGTTGATGTGCCGTGCCAGATCACCGATTTCGCCGTCGTCCAGCACCGGCAGGCTGGTCTGGTAGTCGCCGGTCTGGATGGCTTGTACCGCATTGGCCATGGTGCTGATCGGTGCGGCGAGGCGGCGCGCCAGGCGACGTGCGAGGAGCAGGGTGAGGATCAGCGCCGAGAATGCCAGCAGGCTGGCCTTGAAGAGGATTTCCTGCTGACGATCGCTGAAAGCGTCGTTGGCCATGCCCACGACCACGCGTCCCAGGTAGTCCGCATCGGCGCTGGGTTCGTCGGGGAGGTCGGGGGCGCGCCATGTGGACGGCACGACGGGCATTGCCCGTTCGCGCTGAATGGGGGCATGGAACACCTCGATCTGGGCGTTGCTCGGGGGCGCGCTATCGGTGTCCTGCTCCGCATAGACGAGAATCTCGTCATTGCGGTTGCGTACCTCGATGAAGCGAACGTGGGGCGTGCTCAGGGTGGTGCGCAGCAGGCTTTGCAGTATCGGCAGGTTGCCCGAGAGCACGCCGTACTCCGCCGCCGGCGCGAGCTGGTTGGCGATGAGTTGGCCGGTGTGCGTCAGCTCCTGGCGCAGGTCCTGCAGGCGCGAGTAGGTGAAGTAGCCGGTGAGCAGCAATGTCAGCAGCAGTGCCGGGCCGAGACTGATGGCCAGCATGCGGGTCTGGATGTTCCAGCCCTTGGTTGCGCTCATGCTGCATTGCTCATGGCGGTGGCGGGGAGCGCCTGGAGGATTGAATACACGGAACGGCCTTGTTCTCGATGTTGATCAGATGACGGATGTTAAACGAGGCGACGTGCTTTTCCAGTACACCGATCTGTACTGGCCGGCTGCCGGAGCCGCCTTATAATGCCCCAATCGCCGCCGTCGCGCGGTTCGTTATGGAAGAGTCATGACTGAGCAGCAACCGATCGCCGTGTTGGGAGGTGGGAGCTTCGGCACCGCTTTCGCCAATCTGCTGGCGGAGAATGGCCAGCGCGTGCGCCAGTGGATGCGCGATGAGGAACAGGCCGCGGCTATCCGTGCCCAGCGCGAGAATCCGCGCTACCTCAAGGGGGTGCGCATTCACGATAACGTCGAGCCGGTCACCGACCTGGAGGGCACGCTCGCAGCCTGTGAGCTGATTTTCGTCGCCGTGCCGTCCGGCGCGCTGCGCAAGGTGCTCGAGCCGCATGCCGAGCAACTGGCCGGCAAATTGCTGGTCAGCTTGACCAAGGGTATCGAGGCGCAAAGCTTCAAGCTGATGAGCCAGATCCTCGAGGAAATCGCTCCACAGGCGCGCATCGGCGTGATCTCCGGCCCCAACCTGGCCCGTGAGATCGCCGAACACGAGCTGACCGCCACCGTCGTCGCCAGTGAAGACGAGGCGCTTTGCGAGCGCGTGCAGAGCGCGCTGCATGGGCGCACCTTCCGCGTCTATGCCAGTGCCGACCGTTTCGGCGTCGAGTTGGGCGGTGCGCTGAAGAACGTCTATGCGATCATCGCCGGCATGGCCGCCGCCCTCGGCATGGGCGAGAACACCAAGGGCATGCTGATCACCCGCGCCCTGGCGGAAATGACCCGTTTCGCGGTCAAGCTTGGCGCCAACCCCATGACATTCCTCGGCCTGGCCGGCGTTGGCGACCTGATCGTCACCTGTTCTTCGCCCAAGAGCCGCAACTACCAGGTCGGCTTCGCCCTAGGCGAAGGCCTGAGCCTGGAGGATGCGGTGGCGCGCATGGGCGAGACTGCCGAAGGCGTGAACACGCTCAAGGTGCTCAAGGCCAAGGCCGATGAGCTGGGCGTCTATATGCCGCTGGTCGCCGGGCTCTACGCCATTCTTTTCGGCGGGCGCACCCTGGCCCAGGTGATACAGGCGCTGATGAGCGGTGAGCCGAAGACCGACGTCGACTTCATTCCCACCAGTGGTTTCTAAGGAGGCCAAGCCATGTCCGCTGATCGTCTGGAAAAGGAATCGCTGATTCTGCGTGTCTTCTGGATGTTGTTGTTCGTGCTGGTCTGGCATGTCGCCGAGCTGATCCTTGGCGTTGTGGTGGTCATTCAACTGATCTACCGCATCATCTACGGGGCGCCCAGCGGCAGCCTGCTGGCCTTTGGCGACAGCCTCAGCCAGTTCCTCGCGCAGATCGGCCGTTTCGGCACCTTCAACACCGAAGAGAAGCCCTGGCCCTTCGCCGACTGGCCGACACCGCGCACACCCGACGGCGAGACCGCCCACAGCGTGCCGCCGGCGCCGCATCCGGTGCGCGACGAGGAGCCCAAGCTGTGAAGCTCTGGCTGCTGCGCCATGGCGAGGCAGAGCCCCATGCCCGCCGCGATGCCGAGCGCTGCCTGACCGCCCATGGGCGCAAGGAGGTGCTGCAGAGTGCCGGGCATCTGGCCGGGCATGAGATCGATGGCATCCTCGCCAGCCCCTACGTGCGCGCCCAGGAAACCGCCGAGCTGGTGCGTGAGGCGCTGGGCTTCGAGGGCGCGGTGGGCACCGTGCCCTGGTTGACGCCGGATGACGATCCGCGCGATGTGCTGCGTTTTCTCGACGGTCGCACCGAACGCAATCTGCTGCTGGTCAGCCATCAGCCGCTGATCGGCGCGCTGGGTGGCCTGCTGGTCCACGGCAGCCGCAACGAAGGCATCGCCATGACCACCGCCTCGCTGGCGGAATTGGAAGGCGAATGCCCGGTAGCGGGGTTGATGACATTGGTGTCGATCTATCACCCCGGGCACTCCTGACCGCTGATGGCTCAAGGCCCCGCCAGGGGCCTTGTCGTTTCTGCCCCTCGCCCCGGGTCGTCGCCGTGGGGGCCCGGCCCGCCTGAGGCCACCCGGCGAACGCGCCGGCGGCGTAATGCCCAGACGCATTTCTTCACAACAAAAGTTCACAGAGTGCCGCTTGCCTGTCGGGAAGGCGCGTGGAATATTCGCCCGAGCAAGTGCTTGGTTGATCTATCGCTACACCTCTGAAAACAACAAGAAAGGAGGGGCATGTGGTCACTGCAAATCGTTCTCCGCTCGAGCAATTCATTCAACGCGAAGCCCGCCATCCGCAGAAGCGCTATCTGGTCCAGCCGTTGCCTGGCGGCCAGGTGCAGACCCTGACCTGGGGCGAGGCGGGGCAGCAGGCGCGGCGTGCCGCAGCCTGGTTGCGCAGCCTGGCCATGCCGCCCGGCAGCCGCGTGGCGATCATTTCGAAGAACTGCGCACACTGGATCGTCGCCGATCTGGCCATCTGGATGGCCGGCCACGTTTCGGTGCCGCTGTATCCGAATCTCACGGCCGACTCGGTGCGCCAGGTGATGACCCACTCGGAGGCCAGGGTGGCGTTCATCGGCAAGCTCGACGACTGGCCGTCGATGGCGCCGGGCCTGCCCAGCGAAGTGCTCAGCGTCGCCTTGCCGCTGCACCCCCAGGGGCGCTTCGACCATGCCTGGAACGATCTGCAGGCCTGCGCGCCGATCACTGACGATCCGCACCCCGATCCCGCCAGCCTGGCGACCATCATCTACACCTCGGGCACCACCGGCACGCCCAAGGGCGTCATGCATTCCTTCGCCAACTTCGACTTCGCCGCCAGCCACGCCATGGCGTTGTTCGGCGTCGGCGAGGAGGACCGCCTGCTGTCTTATCTGCCGCTGTGCCACGTGGCCGAGCGGATGTTCGTCGAGATGGCCTCGATCTATGCCGGGCAGACGGTGTTCTTCGCCGAGAGCCTGGAGACCTTCGTCGCCGACATGCGCCGCGCGCGGCCGACGGTGTTCTTCGGCGTGCCGCGGATCTGGACCAAGTTCCAGATGGGCGTCTACGCGCAGATGCCGGCGCAGAAGCTCGAACGCCTCTTGCGCCTGCCCCTGATCGGCCGCCTGGTCGGGCGCAAGGTGCTCGCTGGGCTCGGTCTGGATGCGGTGCGCTATGCCTTGTGTGGCGCCGCGCCGGTGCCGCCGGCGCTGCTCGACTGGTATCAGCGGCTGGGCCTGAACGTGCTGGAGGTCTATGGCATGACCGAGAACTGCGGCTATTCCCATGTCTGCCGGCCAGGCCGGCAGAAGCCCGGCTGGATCGGCCAGTCCAGTCCCGGCGTGGAAGTGCGCATCAGCGACGAAGGCGAAGTCCAGGTGCGCAGTGGCGCCACCATGCTCGGCTACTACAAGGACCCGGAGCGCACCGCCGAGACGCTCACCGCGGATGGTTTCCTGCGCACCGGCGACAAGGGTGAGGAGGACGCCGAGCACAACCTGCGCCTGACCGGACGGCTCAAGGAAATCTTCAAGACCGGCAAGGGCAAGTACGTAGCGCCGGCACCCATCGAGAATCGCCTCGCGGTGCATTCGCGGATCGAGCAGATCTGCGTGGTCGGCGATGGCCTGGTGGCGCCCCTGGGCCTGTGCGTGCTCTCCGAAGTGGGCCGGCAGGAGGTGGCGAACGGTGCGCGGAGCGAGCTGGAAAGCAGCCTGCGGCGGCTGCTGGAGGAGGTCAACGGCGAGCTGGACAAGCACGAGCGCCTGGCTAGCCTGGTGCTGGTCAAGGACGTCTGGTCGGTGGACAACGGTTTCCTCACGCCAACCCTGAAGATCAAGCGCAACGTGGTGGAGAGCACCTATGGCGGACGTTTCAACGAGTGGGCCGAGCGCCGCGAAGCGGTGCAGTGGCATGAGTGAACGAAGCATCGCGCAAGGGAGGACAGCGCATGAGCCTGTGGCGTAGCACCCCGGATCTGGAGCATCTCAATGCCAACCTGAAGAACACCATTGGCGAGGTGCTCGGCATTCGCTTCGAGGCGTTCGGCGAGGACTCGCTGAGCGCCAGCATGCCGGTGGATGCGCGTACCCACCAGCCCTATGGTCTGCTGCATGGCGGCGCCTCGGTGGTGCTGGCGGAAACCGTCGGTTCCACCGCCAGCTACCTGTGCATCGACAGCAGCGCGTTCTACTGCGTGGGGCTGGAGGTGAACGCCAACCACTTGCGCGGCTTGCGCAGCGGGCGCGTGACGGCGGTGGCCAAGGCCGTGCACATCGGCCGCTCCACCCATGTCTGGGAAATCCGCCTGCATGGCGACGACGGCAAGCCGAGCTGCATTTCGCGGCTGACCATGGCGGTGGTGCCGCTGGCGCGCTAGGCCACGGTGCTCGCGTCGGAGGCGATTCAGCCAAGCGATGCCCAGCGCTGGGTATCGCTTGGCTCTTCCTACGAGCGGCACGGCGCATTCCCGGCCGTCGCGAGCGACGTGCGCCTCATCGACGCCGAGTAGCAGCGCTCTGCCTTTCCCCGGCAGCGCTGGGCCGGTGCCGACGAAGGGCCTGGTGCTGTCTTTTGGCCGGAGTGCCCTGGCCTCGGCGGGGTCTGGCGATTGTCGCGGCGGCGGCCCTGTTGGAGAATTTCCCGACCTTCCCCTCGGTTCATCGGCATGACACCTGCGATCTTTTTCGCCCACGCCAACGGCTTTCCTTCGGCCACCTACGGCAAATTGTTCGCTGCCCTGGCTCCGCAATACCAGGTGCACCACCTGGAGATGCACGGCCATGACCCGCGCTTCCCGGTCAACGCCAACTGGGAGAGCCTGGTCGATGAGCTGTTGCACCACCTGGCCGGGCTGGATCAGCCGGTCTGGGGCGTCGGCCATTCCCTCGGCGGGCTGCTGCATTACCATGCGGCGCTGCGCCAGCCGCAGCTCTACCGCGGCGTGGTGATGCTCGATTCACCGACCCTGACCCTCGCCGACCAATGGCTGATCCGCGCGGCCAAGCGTTTCGGCTTCATCGACCGCATCACGCCGGCCGGGCGCACCCTGGGGCGGCGCGAGGATTTCGCGGATGTCGACGAGGCGCTGCGCTATTTCGCCGGCAAGTCACTGTTCAAACGCTTCGACCCGGAGTGCCTGGAAGCCTATGTGCGCCATGGCCTGGCGGCGGGCGACGGCAGCGGCCTGCGGCTGAAGTTCGATCCGGCCACCGAGATCAGCATCTACCGCAACGTGCCGCATGTGACGCCGGGGCGCCCGCGCCAGTTGGCCGTGCCCCTGGCACTGGTGCGCGGCCGCCATAGCCGGGTGGTGTTGCCGCACCATGCCCGCGCGGTACGTCGCGTGCCGCAGGGGGAATACCTGTCGCTGCCCGGTGGCCACATGTTTCCCTTGGAGCGCCCGCAGGACACCGCGGACCTGCTGAAACAGATATTCGCGCGCTGGCAACGACGCGCCGCACAGGAGAGCCGATCGGCATGAGCGCCCAGGTCGAAGAAATCCGTCTGAACCTTCCGCACATCGAACTGGCCGCGCACCTGTTCGGCCCCGAGGATGGCAAGCCGGTGCTGGCCCTGCACGGCTGGCTGGACAATGCCATGAGCTTCGCGCGCCTGGCGCCGAAGCTACAGGGCCTGCGCATCGTCGCCCTCGACTTCGCCGGGCATGGGCATTCCGCGCACCGCGCCGCCGGGGCCGATTACTTGCTCTGGGACTATGCCTTCGATGTGCTGGCGGTGGCCGAGCAACTGGGCTGGCAGCGTTTTTCCCTGCTCGGGCACTCGATGGGCGCCATCGTTTCCGTCCTGCTCGCCGGGGCCTTGCCCGAGCGCATCGAGCGCCTGGCGTTGATCGATGGCCTGGTGCCCTACACCGGCGAAGCCGACAAGGCGCCGCAGAAGCTCGGCGAGGCGCTGAAGGCGCAACTGGCCTTGCCGGCCAAGCGCAAGCCGGTCTATGAGCGGATCGAGCGTGCCGTGCAAGCGCGCATGAAGGGTGTCGGCGCGGTCAGCCGCGAAGCCGCCGAGCTGCTCGCCCAGCGCGGCCTGATGCCGGTGCCCGGTGGTTTCACCTGGCGCAGCGATGCGCGCCTGACCCTGCCGTCGCCGCTGCGCCTGACCCAGGCCCATGCCGCCAGTTTCGTTCGCGCCGTGCAGTGTCCGCTCAGCCTGGTGCTGGCGCAGGGTGGCATGCTGGCCAACCAGCCGGGTATTCGCCGGCTGCTCGAAGGCCGGCCGTTCGAGGTCCATGAACTGCCCGGCGGCCATCACCTGCACCTCGACGACGAGGCCGGCGCCACGGCGGTGGCGGCGATCTTCCAGCCCTTCCTGAGCGCTTAGCCGCGGCGGGCATCACGCGGTTTCCGCCGGCGGCTTGACTAAACCGGGGCTTGCCGTGAGTCTGCACGGATCGCATCCGGGAGATTCTGCATGATCGAGCTCTATACCGCCGCCACGCCGAACGGGCACAAGGTCTCCATCGCTCTGGAAGAGTTGGGCCTGCCGTATCGGACGCACGTCCTCTCATTCGAGCGCAAGGAGCAGAAGACGCCGGAGTTCCTGCGCATCAACCCCAACGGACGGATTCCGGCGATCGTCGACGACGGCTTCGCGGTGTTCGAGTCCGGCGCCATCCTCATCTACCTGGCGGAGAAGACTGGCCGCCTGTTGCCGCAGGACCCCAAGGGCCGTTCCACGGCGTTGCAATGGCTGATGTTCCAGATGGGCGGGGTCGGGCCGATGCAGGGCCAGGCCAATGTGTTCTTCCGCTACTTCCCGGAAAAACTGCAAGGCGCCATCGACCGTTACCAGCACGAGACGCGGCGCCTGTACGAAGTGCTCGACGGCCGCCTCGGCGAGGTCGAGTACCTGGCCGGCGACTACGGCATCGCCGATATCGCTACCTTCCCCTGGGTGCGCCTGCATGACTGGGCCGGGGTCTCGGTCGAGGGCCTGGGCAACCTGCAACGCTGGCTGGCCGCGATCGAGGCACGCCCGGCGGTGCAGCGTGGCCTGCAGGTGCCGCCCCGGGAAACCCAGGACACCGCCAAGGCGGTGGATACCGCGCGCTCGATGCTGACCCGTTGAACATGGCGGCGCGTTTCCTGCCGTTGCTCGCTTGTGTGCTGCTGGCGGGCGGCGCCTGTGCCGCCGACCTGCCCGACAGCCACGACCTGGACGCCTTGCCGCGCTACCCGCGGGCGGAGATCGTCGATTACCTCGTCAGCCCGAGCGTCGAGCGCGTCTATCCGCTGGGGCCGATCAGCCGCATCAGCGGGCGCTTGCGCATGGAAGGCGAAGTGCGTGCCCTCGGCCAGCTCACCAGCCTGACCTACCGCCTGCCCGACGAGGAAGCCAGCCAGGCCGCCTTCGCCGCCGCGCGCAAGGCGCTGCTCAAGGCCGATGCCACGCCGTTGTTCTGGTGCGAGGGGCGTGACTGCGGTTCGAGCAGCCTGCTGGCCAACGCGGTGTTCGGCAACGCCAGCCTGTACGGCCCGGACGAGCAACAGGCGTTCCTGCTGGTACGCCTGGCGGCGCCGCAACGCGACAGCCTGCTGGCCGTCTACACCATCACCCGCGGCAATCGCCGCGCCTACCTGCATGCCGAGCAACTGGACGGCGCCGCGCCCCTGGGCGAATGGTTGCCCAGCGCGGCGACGCTGTTGCGCCTGCTCAAGGACAACGGCGAGCTGACCCTCAGCCATGTGCCCGCGCAACCCGGCGGCGCCTGGCTGGACCTGCTGGTGCGCACCCTGCGCCTGGATACCGGAGTGCGCGTCGAACTGGCCGGCAGCCACGCCGCCGACTGGCGCGCCGCGCTCAGCGCCCAGGGCGTGCGCGAGGCGCGCCTGGAGCTTGGCGGCACGACCGGCGAGGGCCTGCACCTCACCTGGCTGCGCTGATTCACCTACGCTGAAATTGCCCGATGTGGCCGCCTGGCGGCCGTCCGATCCGAAATCGCCGTGCTGAAAGGAGTCCGGCCCCGATGTTCGATAACCTGCTGTTGCGTATTCTCTTGCTGATCCTGCTCGGCGCCGGCCTCTGGGTTCTGGCGCCGTTCTGGTCGGCATTGTTCTGGGCCGCCGTGCTGGCCTTCGCCAGTTGGCCGCTGATGCGCTGGCTGACGCGTCTGCTGGGCGGTCGCGAGGCCCTGGCGGCGGGGTTGCTCACGGCGCTGTGGATCGTCCTGGTGGCGTTGCCGCTGCTCTGGCTGGGCTTCAGCGTGGTCGATCAGTTGCGCGCCGGGGTCGAGCTGATCAAGAACCTGCAGGTGTCCGGCCTGCCGCCGCCGCCGACCTGGCTGGCGCGCACGCCGCTGATCGGCGACCGGCTGATCGGCTGGTGGTACTCCGCCGACCAACAGGGCGTGGCGTTCTTCGCCAGCCTCAAGCCCTACATGGGCGAGATGGGCAACTGGGTGCTGGCGCGCTCGGCGAAGGTCGCCGCCGGTATGTTCGAGCTGGTCTTGAGCCTGGTCCTGATCTTCTTCTTCTACCGCGACGGCCTGCGCCTGGAGCGCTTCGCCCTGCAAATGCTGGAACGCCTGATCGGCGGCCGCGCCGAGCATTACATGGGGCTGATCGCCGGCACCGTGCAGCGGGTGGTCAACGGCGTCATCGGCACCGCCGCCGCCCAGGCGGTGCTGGCCTGCATCGGTTTCCTCATCGCCGGGGTGCCCGGCGCGCTGTTGCTCGGTCTGCTGACCTTCGCCTGCAGCCTGCTGATGTTCCCGCCGTTGATCTGGGGCCCGGCCACCGCCTGGCTGTTCTTCCAGGGCAACTATGGCTACGGGGTGTTCCTCGGCATCTGGGGCTTCTTCGTCATCAGCGGCGTGGACAACATCCTCAAGCCCTACCTGATCAGCCGCGGCGGCAACCTGCCGCTGGTGGTGGTGCTGCTCGGCGTGCTGGGCGGCCTGCTCAGCTTCGGCTTCATCGGCCTGTTCCTCGGCCCGGTGCTGCTGGCGGTGGTCTACAACCTGGTCACCGACTGGATCGAGAGTCCCAAGCGCCTGCAGCCGCCGGGCGGCCAGGACGGCGGGCCGCGCCAGGGCTGAAACCCGCGCCCCTGTTCAGCGGGCGCTGTCGATGGCGCTGCTGCGCACCGTGAGCAAGCGGTCGCGGCCGGCGCCGAGGCCGGCGGCCAGGGCGCCGAGGCTGACCGCCACGAAGATCGCACCGACCGCGCCCCAGCCCTGGGTCAGGTCGTGCACCAGGCCGACCAGGAACGGGCCCAGCGCGGCCAGGGTGTAGCCCACGCCCTGGGCCATGCCGGAGAGGTGCGCGGCGACATGCGCGTCGGGCGAGCGCAGCACGATCAGCGCCAGGGCGATGCTGAAGGCGCCGCCCTGGCCCAGGCCAAGCACCAGCGCCCAGCCCCAGATTCCCTCTAGCGGTGCATAGAGGAAGCCCAGCAGGCCACCCAGGGTCAGGCCGAGCACCAGCGCCAGCATCGCCCGCTGATCACGCCCGCGGGTCGCCAGCCAGGGCGCCGCCAGGGCGCTGAACAACTGCACCAGCACCGAGCCGGAGAGCACCAGCCCGGCCTCGGCCGGACTCAGGCCGCGGTCGATGAGGATCGATGGCAGCCAGCCGAACACCACGTAGGCCAGCGACGATTGCAGGCCCATGTACAGGGTCACCTGCCAGGCCAGGGCGTCACGCCACAGGCCTTTGACCTCGAACGCCTGGCGGTGCGCGTGCCGGCCCTGGCGCGTCTGTGGCAGCCAGGCCACGGCGGCGAGCACGGCCGGTAGCGCCCAGCAGGCCAGGGCCGGCTGCCAGCGCTGGCCGAAGTGCTCGCTGAGCGGCACCGTGGCGCCGGCCGCCAGCGCCGCGCCCAGGCACAGGGCCATGGTGTAGACGCCGGTCATGACCCCGGCGATGTGCGGGAAGTCGCGTTTGACGATGCCCGGCAGCAGCACGCCGATGATGCCGATGCTGGCGCCGGCCAGCAGGCTGCCGAGGAACAGCCCGCTCGGCGGGAACAGGCTGCGCAGGACGATGCCGGCGGCCAGCAGCAGGAGGATCGCCAGCACCGTGCGTTCCGCGCCCAGGCGTGCGGCCAGGCGCGGTGCCAGAGGGGCGAACAGGCCCAGGCAAAGCACCGGCAGGGTGGTCAGCAGACCCGCCGCGGCCGCCGACAGGCCGGTGTCCTGGCGGACCTGGTTGAGCAGTGGCGCCAGGCTCGACAGCGCCGGGCGCAGGTTCAGGGCGACCAGCACCAGACCGAGCAGCAGCAGCCAGGGGCGCAGCGGCGCCGCTGGCGCGGCGGGCAGGTCGTCGATCTCGGCGTCAATCAGCAGTTCCTCGACGCGGTGGGGCTTGTGCTCGGACATGGTGGGACTCGCCAGGCAGTGAAAGGCTGTGGATCAGATCAGTAGCGCGCGGTTGGCCGTGGCCGCCGCGTCGGCGTCGCCGCGCTCGATGGCGGCGAGCAGTTGGCGGTGCAGTTCGAACGCCGGCTGCGGGCGGCCGGGCTCGCTGATGGTGCGCTCCAGGCCGGCACGGATGACTCGCGAGAAGTAACGGTACAGCTCGCTGAGCAGCGGGTTGTGGGCGCTGTCCACGACGCGCTGGTGGAAGGCCAGGTCATGGGCGATGTAGTCGTCCAGCCGGGGGCTGCCGTACAGGCTTTCGCTGGCTTCCAGGGCCTGGCGCAGCTCGACGATGTCCGCATCGCTGCGGCGCAGGGCGGCCAGTCGCGCGGCCTCCACTTCGATCACCGCGCGCGCCTCCAGGGCCTGTTCGATGGAGCCGCGGGCCAGCGCCAGCATGGTGTCCAGCGGGTCGGCGCAGGCGCGCACGTAGGTGCCGTCGCCCTGGCGCACTTCCAGCACGCCGGAGAAGGTCAGCACGCGCACCGCTTCGCGCACCGTGTTGCGGCTCATGCCGAGGATTTCCGCCAGCTCGGGCTCCGGCGGCAGGCGTTGGCCCAGGGACCAGGCGCCGCTGTCGATGCGCAGGCGGATCTGCTCCAGGGCGATATCCACCAGGGAGCGTTTCAGGGAGGTCGTGCCCATGGAAACATCCAATCATCGGATGAATTTTCGCGCAGGGTAAAGCAGCCCCGGGGTTGCCGGCAAGGCGGCCGGGCCGCGCCGAGCCGGCGGGCGGTGTCGTGGCGCGGGGAGGGTGAGGTTCGCGGCGGCGCCGCCGCGGTGGCGCCGATACGAGGGCGCGGGCCGGATCGCGTAAGGTTGCCGATCGCGGCCCGCGTGGGGCTCAGGCGGCGATGTTCACCAGGCTGCCGCTGGTGCTCTGGTAGCTGCTGGAGCTGCTGTCCTGATAGTGCTTGGCCAGCATGCTGAGCATTTGCTGGATCATCGCGCTGCTGCTGCTGCTGCTGCTGCTGTCGCTGGAGCTGCTGCTGGAACTGCTGCTATCGCTGGCGCTGATGCCGCTCACGGCGCTGTCGCTCGGCGGCGGGGGCGGCGGCATGTCGGCCGAACCCTTGGCCTGCTGTAGCGCGCTGCTCAGTTCGCTCTGGCTGATGCTGCCGTTGCCGTCGCTGTCCAGGGTGCTGAAGAGGTCGCTGATCTGGCTGCTGTTCGTGCTGGCGCTGGTGGAGCCGCTGGAACTGCTGGCGCTCAGGGCGCTGCTCAGTTCGTCGCTGCTGATGCTGCCGTCGCCGTTGCTGTCCAGGCTGCCGAGCAGATCGCTGGCGGCCTGGTCGGCGGAGGGCGGCGGCGGTGGCATGTCGCCCTTGGCCTGCTGTAGCGCGCTGCTCAGTTCGCTCTGGCTGATGCCGCCGCTACCGTCGCTGTCGAGCTGGGCGAGCAGGCCGTCGATGTCGATGCTGCTGGAGCTACTGGAGCTGCTGCTGTCGCTCGAGGACAGGGCGCTGCTCAGCTCGTCGCTGCTGATGCTGCCGTCGCCGTTGCTGTCCAGCGAGGTGAACAGGTCTTGCTCGAAGCTCTTGCGATTGCTCGTGCTGCTGGTGCTGGCCGTGGCGTTGCTGGAACTGCTGCTCGAATTACTGCCGCGCAGCGCGCTGGTAAGCGCGGCGCCGCTGTAATAGCTGCTGTAGCCGCTGACTCCGCTGATCATTGGACTGCCTCCATGACGATGGAAAGGCCGGAGCGGGGTTCTCCGGTCTTGGCAGTCTTGGTCCAGGGCTTGTCGGCGGTATGTGCGCTTTGTATGCCCGCCGACAAAGTGCCATCAGACGCGCGGCAGGCTCAGCACGGCGGTGGCGCCGCCGCCGGGGGTTTCCTCGAAGCGCAGGTCGCCGCCCTGCCGGCGCGCAGCCTCACGGGCGATGGCCAGGCCCAGGCCGACGCCGCCGGAGTTGCGGTTGCGCGAGCCCTCCAGGCGGAAGAACGGCTCGAACACCTGCTCGCGCATATCCGCCGGGATTCCCGGGCCGTGGTCGCGCACGCGCACTTGCACCTCCTCGCCACTGTCGCGCAGCTCGAAGCAGACGTCGCCGGCATAGCGCAGGGCATTGTCCAGCAGGTTGTTCAGGCACGAGCGCAGGGCCATGGGCTGCACCTTCAGCGGGGCGCAGTGGCCTTCCACGCTGACCTTCGCGCCGCGTTCGCAGGCATCCTCGGCCAGGGAGTCGACCAGCGCCTTGATATCGAACCACTGCATGGGCTCGCTGGCGCGCTCCTGATGCAGGTAGTGCAGGGTGGAATCGAGCATGGCGATCATCTCGCCCAGGTCCTGGGCCATGCGCGTGCGCAGTTGCGGGTTGTCGATTTCCTCGACGCGCAATTTCAGGCGCGACAGCGGCGTGCGCAGGTCATGGGACACCGCCACCAGCATGCGGCTGCGTTGTTGCACCTGCTCGCGGATGCGTTCGCGCATGCGGTTGAAGGCCTGCGCCGCGCGCTTGGCCTCGCGCGGGCCGGTTTCCGGCAGCGGCGGGCTGTCGAGGTCCTCGCTCAGGCTCAGGGCAGCGTCGCCCAGGCGTTGTACCGGACGCGCGAGCAGGCGCGCGCCTATCCAGGCGGCGCCGACCAGGGTGATGAGCTGGAAGACGAACGGGCCGCCCCAGAACGGCGGGTGGTGGGGGGGCGGAGGCGGCCTGCGCTCGGCGCCCTCGAACATGGCTTCCGGCGGCGGTGGTGGAGGTGGCGGCGGGTGGCCGTAATGGTGGAACCAGACGAACGCCAGCAGGTGGGCCAGCACGATGGCCAGCAGGAAGACCCCGAACAGACGGGCGTACAGGCTGTCCGCGAAGTGCAGCGAGCGCTTCTTTTTCATGGTCGGGGCCCCCGGTGCCGCGTCTTGCCGGTCAGGCGATGTCGCGGACATCGAAGAGGTAGCCTTCGCCACGCACGGTCTTGATCAGGCGGGGCGAGCGCGGGTCGTCGCCGAGTTTCTGGCGCAGGCGCGAGACCAGCAGGTCGATGCTGCGGTCGAAGGCCTCGATGGCGCGACCGCGGGCGGCGTCCAGCAGCAGCTCGCGGTTGAGCACCCGGCGGGGACGTTCGAGGAACACCCAGAGCAGGCGGAATTCGGCATTGGACAGCGGCACCACCAGGCCGTCGGGCGAGTGCAATTGGCGCAGCACGCTGTCCAGCCGCCATTGGTCGAAGCGCACCTGGGCGCGCGGTTCGCCGCCCTTGGCTTCGTCGCCGCGCACGCGGCGCAGGATGGTCTGGATGCGCGCCACCAGCTCGCGCGGCTCGAAGGGCTTGGCCATGTAGTCGTCGGCGCCCAGTTCCAGGCCGATGATGCGGTCGGCCGGCTCGCAGCGCGCGGTGAGCATGAGGATCGGGATGTCCGATTCGCTGCGCAGGTAACGGCACAGCGACAAGCCGTCCTCGCCGGGCAGCATCAGGTCGAGGACCACCACGTCGAAACTCTCCTCGGCCAGCGCCTTGCGCATTTCCTGGCCGTTGGCCACGCCGTATGCCTCGATGTTGAACCGCGCCAGGTAGCCGCAGAGCAGTTCGCGGATGGGCTCGTCGTCGTCCACCAGCAGGGCGCGGGTGGTCCAGCGTTGCGGGGCGTCGAGGGCGGCGGGGGAGGAACTGCTGTACATGGGGTACCTGTCACTGGTGACGCGGGTGGGGCGCGTCGGCTAAGACGGATGCTAACCCGCTGCTACACGGGCGGCCACTTTGCGCGAGGGTGACAGCTGCGGATATCGACAGAATGTCGTCAATGTATCCGATTCGATACGCAGCCCGGAGGGGCGCGGCAGAGGCCTTTTTACGCTTTCTTTATGCCTGCCGTGAGGCCCGCCAATCGCATCTTTACGCCGCTGTTGCGGAAACTTTCTCCAGCGCAAGGATTCGCCTGCGTGAGGAGAAATAGACATGAGCGTTCTCGACGGAGTGTCCCTGGTGCTGGCCACGGCACTGTTCATCTATCTGCTGGTGGCGCTGCTGCGCGCCGACCGCTCGTAAAGGAGGGCGCATGAACAGCCACGATGTCTTGCTGATCGTCGTCTTCCTCGGCCTGGTGCTGTTACCGGCGCCGTTGCTCGGGCGTTTCTACTACCAGGTCATGGAAGGGCGGCGGACCTTCCTCAGTCCTGTCCTGGCGCCGGTGGAGCGCCTGATCTACCGCGCCTGCGGCATCGATCCGAGCGTCGAGCAGAACTGGAAGACCTACAGCGCCGCCCTGCTGGTCTTCAACCTGGCCGGCCTGGCGCTGCTGTTCGCCATCCTGCTGGGGCAGGGCGCGCTGCCGCTCAACCCGCAGCACATGCCGGGCCTCGAATGGACCCTGGCGCTGAACACCGCGGTGAGCTTCGTCACCAACACCAACTGGCAGTCCTATAGCGGCGAAGCCTCGCTCAGCTACCTGAGCCAGATGCTCGGCCTGACCGTGCAGAACTTCGTCAGCCCGGCGGTCGGCCTGGCCGTGCTGGTGGTGCTGGCGCGCGGCATCGCGCGCAAGTCGACGCAGAACCTCGGCAACTTCTGGGTCGACCTGACCCGCGCCACCCTCTACGGGCTGCTGCCGCTGTGCCTGATCCTGGCGCTGTTGCTGGTCTGGCAGGGCGTACCGCAGACCTTCAGCGACTATGTCCACGCGACCACCCTGCAGGGCGTCGACCAGGCCATTCCGCTGGGCCCGGCGGCCAGCCAGATCGCCATCAAGCAACTGGGCACCAACGGCGGCGGCTTCTTCGGCGTGAACTCGGCACACCCGTTCGAGAACCCCACGGCCTGGAGCAACCTGTTCGAGCTGGTGTCGATCATCCTGATCCCGGCGGCGCTGGTGTTCAGCTTCGGCCACTACGTCAAGGACCTGCGCCAGAGCCGCGCCATTCTGGGCTGCATGCTGCTGCTGTTCGCCATCGGCCTGGGCGTGGCGCTGTGGGCCGAGTACCAGCCCAACCCGGCGCTGGCGCACCTGCCGATCACCCAGGGCGCGCCCCTGGAAGGCAAGGAGAGCCGCTTCGGCACCACCGCCAGCGTGCTCTGGGCGGTGACCACCACGGCGGCCTCGAACGGCTCGGTGAACGCCATGCACGACAGCCTCAACCCGCTCAGCGGCCTGGTGGCGATGTTCAACATGATGCTCGGCGAGGTGATCTTCGGCGGTGTCGGCGCCGGTCTCTACGGCATGCTGCTGTTCGTCCTGATCGCGGTGTTCCTCGCCGGCCTGATGATCGGCCGCACCCCGGAGTACCTCGGCAAGAAACTGGAGGCCCGCGAAGTGCGCTTGCTGGTCGCCAGCCTGCTGGTGATGCCGGTCGGCGTGCTGGTGCTCGGCGCCATCGCCGCCAGCCTGCCGGGTCCGGCCTCGGCGGTGAGCAACCCCGGTGCCCACGGCTTCAGCCAGTTGCTCTATGCCTACACCTCGGGCGCGGCGAACAACGGCTCGGCGTTCGCCGGCTTCGGCGCCAACACGCCCTTCCACAACCTGATGCTCGCCCTGGCCATGCTCATCGGCCGCTTCGGCTACATCCTGCCGGTGCTGGCCATCGCCGGCAGCCTGGCGATGAAGCAGCGCGTCCCGGTGGGGCCGAACAGTTTCCCCACCCACGGTTTGCTGTTCGTCGGCCTGCTCGCCGCGACCATCCTCCTGGTCGGTGGCCTGAACTTCCTGCCGACCCTGGTTCTCGGCCCGGTGGCCGATCACCTGACCCTCGGCTTCTGAGGAGCCTCTAGATGAATGCCAAGACTCAGGACATGGCGCTGAACAACGTCATGACGCCCGGCGAGAAACGCCAGAGCACCCGCTTCAGTGCGCTGTGGCGGCCGGCGTTGGTGCAATCCTTCGTCAAGCTCGATCCGCGCCAATTGCAGCGCTCGCCGGTGATGCTGGTGGTCGAACTGACCGCCATCCTCACCAGCGTGCTGTGCTTCACCGGCGCGGACAGCGTGCCGCTGTATGTCGCCGTGCAGATTGCCGCCTGGCTGTGGTTCACCGTGCTCTTCGCCAACTTCGCCGAAGCCCTCGCCGAGGGCCGCGGCAAGGCCCGCGCCGACAGCCTCAAGGCCGGCACCCAGGGCTTGATGGCGCAGCGTCTGACTGTCGCCGGGACATACGAAGGCGTGCCCGCCAGCAGCCTGCGCAAGGGCGACGTGGTGCGCGTGGCGGCCGGCGAGCTGATCCCCGGCGACGGCGAGGTGATCGAAGGCGTGGCGGCGGTCAACGAAGCGGCCATCACCGGCGAATCGGCGCCGGTGATCCGCGAGTCCGGCGGCGACCGCTCGGCGGTCACCGGCAACACCCGGCTGGTCTCCGACTGGCTGCTGATCCGCATCAGCGCCAACCCCGGCGAATCGACCCTGGACCGCATGATCGCGCTGGTGGAAGGCGCCAAGCGGCAGAAGACCCCCAATGAGGTGGCGCTGGACATCCTGCTGATCGGCCTGACGCTGATCTTCCTGCTGGTGGTGGTGACCCTCAAACCCTTTGCCCTGTTCGCCGGCGGCCACCTGCCGCTGGTGTTTCTGGTGGCGCTGCTGGTGACGCTGATCCCGACCACCATCGGCGGCCTGCTTTCGGCCATCGGCATCGCCGGCATGGACCGCCTGGTGCGCCTCAACGTGATCGCCAAGTCCGGGCGGGCGGTCGAGGCGGCGGGCGACGTGCATGTGCTGATGCTCGACAAGACCGGCACCATCACCTTCGGCAACCGCCGTTGCAGCGCCCTGCACGCCGCGCCCGGGGTGAGCCAGTTGGAGCTGGCCGAGGGCGCCTTCCTGGCCTCGCTGGCCGACGACACGCCGGAGGGCAAGTCGATCGTCGAGTTCCTGCGCGGGCAGGTGATCCTCGCCGAGCCCTCGCGCGAGCGCCTGACCCCGATCGCCTTCAGCGCCGAGACGCGCCTGTCCGGCATCGACCTCGACGGCCACGTCTACCGCAAGGGCGCGGTGGACGCCGCGCTGGCCTTCATCGGCCGCGGCCGCTACGACATGCCCGAGGCCCTGGTTCGCGAGGTCGAACGCATCGCGCAGAGCGGCGGCACTCCGCTGCTGGTGGTGGCCGACGGCAAGCTGCTGGGGGTCATCCACCTCAAGGACGTGGTCAAGCCGGGCATCCGCGAGCGTTTCGCCGAGCTGCGCCGGATGGGCATCCGCACCGTCATGGTGACTGGCGACAACCCCTTGACCGCCGCGGCCATCGCCGCCGAGGCGGGGGTCGACGACGTGATCGCCGAAGCCACCCCGGAGAAGAAACTCGCGCGCATCCGCCAGGAGCAGGGCGAAGGGCGCATGGTGGCGATGTGCGGCGACGGCGCCAACGACGCCCCGGCGCTGGCCCAGGCCGATGTCGGCATGGCGATGAACGATGGCACCCAGGCGGCACGCGAGGCGGCCAACCTGGTCGACCTGGACAGCGACCCGACCAAGCTGCTCGACGTGGTCCAGGTCGGCAAGGAACTGCTGGTGACCCGTGGCGCGCTGACCACCTTCTCGGTGGCCAACGACGTGGCCAAGTACTTCGCCATCCTCCCGGCACTGTTCGCCAGCATCTACCCGCAGCTCGGCGTGCTCAACGTCATGCACCTGGCCAGCCCGCAGAGCGCCATCCTCTCGGCCATCGTGTTCAACGCGCTGATCATCGTCGCGCTGATCCCCCTGGCCCTGCGCGGCGTGCGGGTCAAGGCCACGGACGCCATGCACCTGCTGCGGCGCAACCTGCTGATCTACGGCGTCGGCGGGCTCATCGCGCCCTTCATCGGCATCAAGGCCATCGACCTGCTGCTGCTGGCCATGGGCCTGGCCTGACGCGCGGCTCAGCGCGGTTGGCGTTGCGCGAAGCGATACCCAACGAGCGGCAGCACGGGTATCGCTGCGCTCCCGCCAGCCCAGGTCCAACCTGAACGAATCGAGGAACACGACAATGCTCAAGCAACTCCGTCCCGCCATCGTCTCCCTGGCCATGCTCTCGCTGCTCACCGGGGTGGCCTATCCGCTGCTGGTCACCGGCGTGGCCCAGCTGGCTTTTCCCGATCAGGCCAATGGCAGCCTGGTGCGCGACGCCAAGGGCGAGGTGCGCGGCTCGGCGCTGATCGCGCAACGCTTCGATGGCGCCCAGTGGTTCCACGAGCGCCCCTCGGCCGGCGATTTCGCCACGGTCTCCAGCAGCGCCTCCAACCTGGCGCCGGGCAACCCGGCACTGGCCGCGCGCATCGCCAAGAGCGCCGCCGACGAGGCACTGGCCGGGCAGCCGGTGCCGCAGGCCCTGGTCACCACCTCCGGCAGCGGCCTGGACCCGCAACTGCCGCCCGACGCCGCGCTGTACCAGGTCGCGCGCATCGCCAGCGCGCGCAAGCTGCCGGCGGCCGAACTGGCGCGCCTGGTCGAGGCGCACACCGAGCGGCCGCTGGTGGGGCCGGCGGTGGTCAATGTGCTGGCGCTGAACATGGCCCTGGCCGAGCCACCTCAGTAGACTTCCGCGCAGTCCATAGGAGAGCCCCATGACCGATCCCAAGCGCGCCGACGCGCTGCTCGCCGATGTGGCCCGCAACGGCCGTGGCCGCCTCAAGGTGTTCCTCGGCGCCGCGCCCGGCGTGGGCAAGACCTACGCCATGCTGCAGGCCGCCCAGGCCCAGTTGCGCCAGGGCGTCCGGGTGCGCGTCGGGATCGTCGAAACCCATGGCCGCGCGGAGACCGAGGCGCTGCTCGCCGGCCTGCCGCAACAGCCGCTGCTGCGCAGCGACTACCGTGGCATCCGCCTGGTGGAGATGGACCTCGACGGCCTGCTCGCCGAGCCGCCGCAACTGGCGCTGGTCGATGAGCTGGCGCACAGCAACGCCCCCGGCAGCCGTCACGCCAAGCGCTGGCAGGACATCCAGGAACTGCTCGCGGCCGGCATCGACGTCTACACCACGGTCAACGTCCAGCACCTGGAAAGCCTCAACGACCAGGTGCGCGACATCACGGGCGTGCAGGTGCGCGAAACGCTGCCGGACTGGGTGCTGCAGGAGGCCGACGAACTGCTGCTGGTCGACCTGCCGCCGCGCGAACTGCTGGAACGCCTGCGCGAGGGCAAGGTGTACGTCCCGGAGCAGGCGCGCGCGGCGATCGACGCCTATTTCAGCCAGACCAACCTCACCGCGTTGCGCGAGCTGGCCATGCAGACCGCCGCCGCGCGGGTCGATGCCGACCTGGCGCACCGCTACCGCCAGCAGGGCGGCGAAGCGCCGGCGCTGCGTGGTCGGCTGCTGGTGGCGGTGGATGGCGAACGCAACGCCGAACGCCTGGTGCGCCATGCCTCGCGGGTCGCCGAGCGGCGTCACCTGCCCTGGACCCTGGTGCACGTCGACACCGGCGGCAGCCGCGACGAGCAGACCCGCCTGTACCTGCAGAACGCCCAGCAACTGGCCGAGCGCCTCGGTGGCGAGGTCCAGCAATTGCGTGGCGGCGAGGTGGCGCGGACCCTGCTGGAACACGCCCGCGAGCGCCGCGCCAGCCTGATCCTGGTCGGGCGCTCACGGCAGCACTGGTATCGCCGGATGTTCGGCGGCGGCCTGGCGGCGCGCCTGGTGCGCCTGGGCGAGGGCCTGGAAATCAGCGTTCTCGACAGCGAGGCCGATCTGACCCCGGCCGCGCCGCGCCCGCGCGAGCACGGGCACTGGGCCGATTACCTGCTGGCCCTGCTGGCGGCGAGCGTGGCCACCGCCCTGGCTTGGGGCGTGGCCAGCCTGATGGAGCTGCCGAACATCTCCCTGGTGTTCCTCGCCGCCGTGCTGCTGGTGGCGGTGCGCAGCAGCCTGTGGCCGGCGCTGGTCTGCGCGGTGCTGTCGTTCCTGGCCTATGACTTCCTGTTCATTCCGCCGTACTTCTCCTTCGCCATCCAGCGCGAAGAGGACGTGCTGACCCTGCTGTTCTTCCTGCTCATGGCCGCGCTCACCGGCAACCTGGCGGCCCGCCAGCGCCGCCAGTTGCAGGTGCTGCGCGATACCCAGGAGGAAACCGGGGCGCTGCTGGAGCTGTCGCGCAAGCTCACCGCCGCCACCGACCGCCAGGCGGTGATGGCCGCCGCCGGGCAGCAGTTCGCCCTGTGGCATGACCTGGACATCTGCCTGCTCGGCCAGGCGAACGGCGAATGGAAGGTGGAGGGTGGCCAGGCGGGTCGGTTCGATGAACAGGAGCGCGTCGCCGCGGCCTGGGCCTGGCAGCACGACCAACCGGCCGGCCTGGGCACCGGCACCCTGCCGTCCGGGCGCTGGTGGTGGCTGCCGCTGTCGGCGGAGGAGGGGCCGCTGGCGCTGCTCGGCGTGCGCCCGAAGGACGGCCAGGCGCTGCCCGGTCAACGCCGGCGTCTGCTCGCCGCGCTCGGCCAGCCGCTGGCCCAGGCCCTGGCTCGCGCGCGTCTGGCCGACGACCTGGAAGCGGCGCGCCTGCACGGTGAGACCGAACAACTGCGCAGTGCCTTGCTGGCTTCGGTCAGCCACGACCTGAGGACCCCGCTGACCACCATGCGCGGGGCCATCGACAGCCTGCTGGCGCTCGGCGAGGCGATTCCGCCGGCGGATCGCCGCGAACTGCTGGAAAGCACCCGCGACGAGGCCGAGCGCCTGGACCGCTACATCCAGAACCTGCTCGACATGACCCGCCTCGGCCACGGTGGGCTGAAGCTGGCGCGCGACTGGGTGGCGCCGGGGGACATCGTCGGCAGCGCCGTGCATCGCCTGCGCGCGTTGCTCGCGCCCTACCGCATGGAAACCCAGGTGCCGGCCGAGTTGCCGCTGCTCTACGTGCACGCCGCTCTGATCGAGCAGGCACTGGTCAACGTGCTGGAGAACGCCGCGCGCTTCTCGCCGAGCGGCGGGCGCCTGCGCGTTGAAGTCGCGCAGGTCGGCGAGGAACTGCAATTCCGCGTCAGCGACGAGGGGCCGGGGATTCCCGAAGCCGAGCGGGAGAAGATCTTCGACATGTTCTACAGCGCCGCCCGCGGCGATCGCGGCGGCCCCAGCACCGGCCTGGGCCTGGCGATCTGTCAGGGCATGGTCGGCGCCCACGGCGGGCGCATCAGTGTCGGCGAAGGCCTGGACGGCCGAGGCACCTGCCTGACCCTGCACCTGCCGCTGCAACCCCAGCCCGATCTGGAGCAGCTTGATGCCGGCAACTGAAAGGCCGAAGCTTGGCGGTCATTCCCCCAGCCAGCCGAGCCCCATGAGCACCGCCAACGCCGCCTGCATCCTGGTCATCGACGACGAGCCGCAGATTCGCAAGTTCCTCCGCATCAGCCTCAGCGCGGGCGGCTACCGGGTGGTGGAGGCCGGCAGCGGCGAAGAGGGCCTGGCCCAGGCCGCGCTGGCCCGCCCGGACCTGGTGGTGCTCGACCTCGGCCTGCCGGACAAGGACGGCCAGGCGGTGCTGCGCGAACTGCGCGAATGGTCGCAGGTGCCGGTGCTGGTGCTCTCGGTGCGTGCCGCCGAGAGCGAAAAGGTCCTGGCCCTGGACGGCGGCGCCAACGACTACGTGACCAAACCCTTCGGCATCCAGGAATTCCTCGCCCGCGTGCGCGTGCTGCTGCGCCAGGGCAATGCCGGGGAGAGCCAGGCGTCGAGCGTCAGCGTCGGCCCGCTGAGCCTGGACTTCGCCTACCGCCGGGTGCTGCTGGACGGCGCCGAGGTGGCGCTGACGCGCAAGGAGTACGCGGTGCTGGCCATGCTCGCCCGCCACCTCGGCCGGGTGGTGACCCAGCAGCAACTGCTCAAGGACATCTGGGGCCCGACCCACGCCGAAGACACCCACTACCTGCGCGTGGTCGTCGGCCACCTGCGGCAGAAGCTCGCCGACGACCCGGCCAACCCGCGCTTCATCGTCACCGAAGCCGGAGTGGGATATCGCTTGCGGGAGAGCTGAGGGGCATCATCCGCCCTTGGCGGCGTCGGTGGATCGAGCGTGCCGCTTTATCTGCCCCAGGGGCTTCTGCGCGGCAGGCGCGGCGCAGGATGGTATGGCGCGCAGCGATACCCAGGGGGCGGCCAACGATGGGTATCGCGTTGCGCGCTCGACCCATCCTTCGGCTGCGGCGCAGGATGGTCTCTGCGATTTGGCGGCGCGGCCATGCCGGGCTCAGGCATTCTCTTCTTCGTAGCGGTCCAGCGTGTCGCTGGCGATCTGCCGGCCGAGGGCGATCAGTTCGGGGGCCTTGTAGAACTCGAAGAAGCGGCACACGCGCTTGGGCACGTTGATCAGCACATCCGGCGGGTAGCCGGCGATCTTGTACTGCGCCAGCGAGGTCTGCATCACCTCGAAACTCTGGTTGACCAGCTCCAGCAACGAAGCCGGGCCGCTGCTCTCGATCACCCGGCTGCCGCTGGCGGACCTTGGCGAGCCCTTGCTCGCCGCCGCGGGCAGTCGGGCCTCCATTTCGATGGGCGTCTCGGCGCTGTCCGGCACCGGCTGCAACAGGGCTTCGGCGCGCAGCTCCGGGGGTGTGTCCAGTTCGCTGGGCGGGCGGCGGAGGAAGCCGAGCTTGCCGCTGAGCGAACCGATCAGGCTGTCGAAGCGGCCCTTGAGCGCCGCCGGGCGTTCGATCACCGGCAACTGGTAGTGCTTTTGGTTGGTGGCGTTGAGGTTGACCGCGATGATCAGGTCGGTGTGACTGGAAACCACCGGCACGATCGGCAGGGGGTTGAGCAGGCCGCCGTCGACCAGCATGCGGTTGCCCTGCATGACCGGCGTGAACAGGCTGGGAATGGCCGCCGAGGCGCGCATGGCCTGGTGCAGGTCGCCTTCCTGGAACCAGATTTCCTGCTGGTTGGTGAGGTCGGTGGCGACCGCCGTGTAGGGAATCGGCAGGTCCTGGATGTCGATGTTGCCGATGATTTCGTGGATCTTGCCGAACACCCGCTCGCCACGGATGGCGCCGAGGCGGAAGCTGACGTCGAGCAGGCGCAGGACGTCGAGGTAGTCCAGGCTCTCCACCCAGTCGCGGTACTCGCGCAGCTTGCCGGCGGCGTAGATGCCGCCGATCACCGACCCCATCGAGCAGCCGGCGATGCAGGCGATCTCGTAGCCGCGCCGTTCCAACTCTTCGATCACGCCGATATGCGCGTATCCACGGGCTCCGCCGGAGCCGAGCACCAGCGCCACTTGTTTCGACATGGGTGAATTCCCCCTGACAGCAAGGCGTTACGCACTTGGCCGGGATTGCCCGGCCGTCTCGACGATACGCCGGGGGCGGATGCGCGCCAAGCGTGTTTGCTAGAATCGCGCCATTCAACGCGAGCCCGGAGCCGAGCATGAGCGAGCCTGTCCGTCTGACCCAGTACAGCCATGGTGCTGGCTGCGGTTGCAAGATTTCCCCGAAAGTCCTCGAAGTGATCCTCGCCGGCAGCGGCGCACAGAACCTCGACCCGAAGCTCTGGGTCGGCAACGCCTCGCGCGACGACGCCGCGGTCTATGCCATTGACGACACGCGCGGCGTGGTCTCCACCACCGACTTCTTCATGCCGATCGTCGACGATCCCTTCGACTTCGGCCGCATCGCCGCGACCAACGCCATCAGCGACATCTACGCCATGGGCGGCGACCCGCTGATGGCCATCGCCATCCTCGGCTGGCCGGTCAACGTCCTGGCCGCGGAAATCGCCCGCGAGGTGATCGCCGGTGGCCGCAGTGTCTGCGACGAGGCGGGCATCCCGCTGGCCGGCGGCCACTCCATCGACGCCCCCGAGCCGATCTTCGGCCTGGCCGTCACCGGCCTGGTGGAAAAACGCTTCATGAAGCGCAACGACACCGCCGTCGCCGGCTGCCGCCTGTACCTGAGCAAGCCGCTGGGCATCGGCATCCTCACCACCGCGGAAAAGAAAGCCAAGCTGCGCGCCGAAGACGTCGGCGTGGCGCGCGACTGGATGTGCACGCTGAACAAGCCGGGCAGCCGTTTCGGCAAGCTCGCCGGGGTCGCCGCGATGACCGACGTCACCGGCTTCGGCCTGCTCGGCCACCTGGTGGAGATGGCCGACGGCGCCGGCCTGACCGCGCGCATCCGCTTCGACGCGGTGCCGCGCCTGGCCCACGTCGAGTACTACCTGGAGCAGGGCTGCGTGCCCGGCGGCACCCTGCGCAACTTCGACAGCTACGGCGAGCGCATCGCGCCGCTGCCGGAGCTGCACAAGCTGCTGCTGTGCGACCCGCAGACCAGCGGCGGCCTGCTGTTGGCGGTGACCCCGGAAGGCGAGGCGGAATTCCTTGCCGTGGCCGCCGAGCTGGGCCTGCAGCTGGCGCCGATCGGCGAGATGGTCGAGCGACAGCGTTACGCGGTAGAGGTGGCTTGATGCGCGACAACACCCGACACTACCGCGAACTGTTCCTCGACGACGTGCCGATGATGGACGTGCGCGCCCCGGTGGAATACCTCAAGGGCGCCTTCCCCAACACGGTCAACCTGCCGCTGATGAACGACATCGAGCGACAGAAGGTCGGCACCTGCTACAAGCAGCACGGCCAGCAGGCGGCCATCGCCCTCGGCCACGAGCTGGTCTGCGGCGCCACCAAGACCCAGCGCATCGAAGCCTGGGCGGCCTTCGCCCGCGCGCATGCCGATGGCTACCTGTATTGCTTCCGCGGCGGCCTGCGTTCGCAGATCGTCCAGCAATGGCTGAAGAGCGAGGCCGGCATCGATTACCCCCGCGTGGTCGGCGGCTACAAGGCCATGCGCGGTTTCCTCTTCGACACCACCCGCGCCGCCACCGAGGAGTGCCAGTTCGTCCTGCTCGGCGGGCTGACCGGCACCGGCAAGACCGAGGTGATCGCTGAGCTGAGCAATGCCCTCGACCTGGAAGGGCACGCCAACCATCGCGGCTCCAGCTTCGGCCGTCGCGCCACGCCGCAACCGGCGCAGATCGACTTCGAGAACCGCCTGGCGATCGACATCCTGAAGAAGCGCCACGCCGGCATCGAACAGTTCGTGCTGGAGGACGAGGGGCGCATCGTCGGCAGTTGTTCGCTGCCGCTGGAGCTGTACCAGGGCATGCAGCAGTACCCGCTGGTGTGGCTGGAGGACAGTTTCGCCGGCCGCGTGGAGCGCATCCTCAAGGACTACGTGATCGACCTGCGCGCCGATTTCGAGGCGGTGGTCGGCGCCGAGGGTGGTTTCGACGCCTTCGCCGCCTACCTGCGCAAGAGTCTCTCCGGCATCGTCAAGCGCCTCGGCGGCGAGCGCTACCAGCGCCTGGCGGCGATCATGGAGGCGGCGCTGCAAGAGCAGGACCGCAGCGGCGCGGTGGACCTGCACCGTGGCTGGATCGAAGGGCTGCTCGGCGAGTACTACGACCCGATGTACGCCTTCCAGCAGCAGAGCAAGGCGGCGCGCATCGAGTTCCGCGGCAATCGCCACGAGGTGCTGGAGTACCTGCGCGAGCGCGCCAGACGCTGAGCCCTGACTGCCTCAGGCGCTTTTGCCGTCGTACTCGCGGACCTTCAGCGCCTTGATATCCACCTCCGGCAGGCAGCGCACGTTGACCGCCGCCATCGCCTTGCCGTCCGGCGTATTGGCGAAGGCCAGCGGCGCGCAGCCGCAGGTGGGGCAGAACTGGTGGTGGATGCGGTGAGTGTTGAAGGTGTAGGTGCTCATCGCGCTTTCCGGCGTCTTCAGCGTCAGCTTGTCGCGCGGCACGAACCACAGCAGCGAGCCGCGCCGGCTGCAGATCGAGCAGTTGCACTGGATGACTTCGTCGATGTCGCCTTCGACGTCGAAGGCGATGCCGCCGCAATGGCAGCTTCCCTGGTAGCGCATGACGCGAGCCCTCGTGGGGTGGCTGGGGCTCTTGAGTGTAGTCGCGCTGAGACGTGGTCGAGCGGCAAGCGCTGGCGAAGGCGGCTAAGCTGGAAAGCACCATTTGCCATGGAGAGTGCCATGAAGCGTCTGTTCCCCCTGTTCGCCGTCGTTACCCTGACACTGGCCGGCTGCTCCGGCACCACGGTCAACCGCGACAGTTGCGCGAGCGAGCTGAGCGCCGCCTGGAAGGAGCTGGACCTGGCCAAGGCCGAGGGCTTCGCCGGTACGGTCAGCTATTCCAAGGCCTTCACCCTGATCACCGCGGCCAAGACCGAGCAGCAGGTCGAGTCCTACGGTGGTTGCCTGGACAAGGCGAGCAAGGCGCGCTTCTACATTCGCGAGTCGCGCGCCGGTCGCTGAGGTCGAGAAGGCTCGCCGGGACGGGCATAATCCCCGGCCGGGAAGGCGCCACCGCCTTTCCGGCACCCAGGGGGATATTTCCATGCAACTCGACTTCACCCAACTCGCGCCCGCCGACGCCTATCGCTGGCTGGCCTCCACCGTCACGCCGCGGCCCATCGCCTGGGTTTCCAGCCTGTCGGCCGAGGGGCAGAGCAACCTCGCGCCGTTCAGCTTCTTCCAGGTGATCAGCGACGAGCCGCCGACCCTGATGGTCAACACCAGCATCCGCGACGACGGCAGCGTCAAGGACACCCTGCGCAATGTGCGCGACACCGGGCAACTGGTGATCCACCTGGTCAGCGCCGCCCAGGCCGAGGCGATGAATGCCACGGCCGCCTGGTTGCCGCATGGCGTCAGCGAAATCGACACGCTGGGCATCGCCACCCTGCCCAGCGAGCGCGTCGCACCGCCACGGGTGGCGGGCGCCGCGGTGGCCTTCGAGTGCGAGCTGGCGCAGATCCAGCCGTATCCGGCGGACCGGCCGAGCTGCTACCTGATCTTCGCCCGCGTGCTGCTGGCGCATATCGACGATGCGGTGTTGCAGGATGCCCGCCATGTCGATCCGGCCAGGCTGGACCTGATCGGCCGTCTCGGGGGCAGCCAGTACTGCCGGACCCGCGACACCTTCAGCATGATCCGCCCCAAATAAGCGTGCCGGCCCCCGCGCGCCGGCGCGTGCGGCGCGCGACTGTCCCGGATGCGACGGGAGCATGCCTGTGTGCGGCATTGAATTGCCATCACGGCTGACAGCTCTTGTTCCGTCTGTCGGCCAGCTCCTAATGTTCCGCCTGAAGGCAACGACGACAATGGGAGAGCTTCCGCAGAAGACTTTCCCGCGGAGCATTGGCAGGGGGCAGTTTCATGGTCGTGTTCGTGCAACGGCGGTTGGCCGATCTGGGGACGGCGAAGAAACTCGCCATCGGCTTCGGCCTGGTGCTGCTGCTGACCGCGCTGGTGGCGGCCATCGGGGTCAGCGCCTTGCGCTCCATCGGCCAGCGTTTCGCGCTGCTCGACGAGATGTCGGCGATCAACCGCGAAGTGCTGGAGATGCGCCAGAGCGAGAAGGATTTCGTGCTCGATGCCAACCCGGCGGCGGCCGAACAGTTGCGTCAGCACGCCAAGGGCATCGGTGAGCGCGCCGCGCGCCTGAAAGCGCAGCCGGGGCAGGCCGAGAGCATGGCGCGGGTGGAGCAGGCGATCGCCGGCTACCTGGAGGCCTTCGACCGATTCGAACAGTCCAGCAAGGGCCGCCGCCTGGCCCTGGACGCGGCCAGTTGGGTGGTGTCCAGCGCGTCCAACAGCCTGGATATCCTGCAGTCGAGCCTGGCCGACGACGGCGCCTACGAACTCAAGGACTCCCAGGGCCAGAAAGGCCAGGACCTGTTGCAGCAGGCCACCCAGGTCGGCCAGCTCTACCGCCTGGTGTTGCAGGGGATGAACGAGGCCCGCGCGCGCCTTGATCAGAAGGAGGGCGACAAGGCCACGGAGGCTGACGGGCGCATCAAGTACGCCGAGGAGGCGCTGAACCTGTTGCGCCAGTTGCAGACGTCGATCACCGACAACGCCTATGTCTCGGTGCTCAAGGACGTGGCCACCAACATCGACAGCTTCGGCAAGAACCTCGCTGTCTATGCCGAGGACCTGGCCAAGGAACAGCAGGCGCATGCGCAGATGGGCCAGCGCGCGGTGGACATGATGCAGCAAGTGGATGCTTCCCGCGCCGCCTTGCAGGCGGCCATGACGAGCAGCCTGCGCACCAGCGCCGGGCTGATCCTCGGCTCGGCGGCGCTGGCGCTGCTGGTCGGCACCCTGGCGGCGTTGCTGATCACCTTGCTGATCGTGCGCCCCTTGCGTCAGGTCATCGACATGGCCAGCCGCATCGCCGACGGCGACCTGAGCCAGAACGTCCAGGCCGCGCGCAAGGACGAGGTCGGGCAACTGCTGGCGGCGGTCGGCGGCATGGCCGACAGCCTGCGCGGCATCGTCCGCCGCCTGCAGGACGGCGTCACCCGCATCACCGCCTCGGCGCAGTCGTTGTCCGGGGTGACCGAGCGCACCCAGGTCGGGGTCAACAGCCAGAAAAACGAAACCGACCAGGTGGCCACGGCAATGAACCAGATGGCCGCCACCGTCCATGAAGTGGCGCGCAACGCCGAAGCCGCGGCGACCTCCGCCGAGCAGGCCGACGGCACTGTCGCCAGCGGCCAGCAGGTGGTCCGCCAGACCCAGGAGCGCATCGGGCAACTGGCCGACGCGGTGCGCGAGGCGACTGCCAGCATCGAGCACCTCGGGCGCGAGAGCCAGAACATCGGCAGCGTGCTCGACGTGATCAAGGCGGTGGCCGAGCAGACCAACCTGCTGGCGCTCAACGCCGCCATCGAAGCCGCACGGGCCGGCGAGCAGGGCCGTGGCTTCGCCGTGGTCGCCGATGAGGTGCGCGCCTTGGCGCGGCGTACCCAGCAGTCGACGGCGGAGATCGAGAAACTGATCGGCGCCCTGCAAAGTGGCGCGCAGGCGTCGGTGCAGCGCATGCAACGCAGCCATCAACTGGTGGAGAAGAGCGTCGGCGATGCCGAGCAGACCGAGTCCGCGCTGGGCGACATCGCCGCGGCGGTGGCGGTGATCCATCAGATGAACCAGCAGATCGCCGCCGCCTCCGAGCAGCAGAGCGCGGTGGCCGAAGAGATCAATCGCAGCGTCACCAGCATCCGTGGCAGCGCCGACCAGTCGGCCCAGGCCATGGAAGCCACGGCGTCTTCCAGCGTCGAGCTGGCGCAGCTCAGCCGCGAGCTGCAGGGCATGGTCGGGCAGTTCCGCCTGTAGCGGCCCGGGCGGCCGCCGAGGCCCTCAGTCCGGCTTGCTCTGGCGGTGATACCAGTGCCGGTAGGCGTTGACCCCGGCGCGTACCGAGCTGAACACCAGGGGCGGCTTGACCTCGCCCAGTTGCCCGGAGCGCTGCAGCATGGCCAGGGTTTCCCCCGGCACGCGCGCCAGCGACAGGTGCACGTTCTGCGCCGCCAGGGTCTGCTGCACCTCGTGCAGCGTGGTCAGGCCACTGACGTCCAGGTTGAGCATGCCCTCGGCGTTGAGCAGCACCGCGCGCGGCGCTTCGTCCGCGGCGACCACTTGCAGCAGGCGCTGCTTGAAGTAATCGGCATTGAAGAACAGCAGCGGCGCGTCGAAGCGGTAGATCACCAGGCCCGGCAGGGTGTGCGCGTTGGGGTATTGGCTCAGTTCGACCTGGCCGTCGATGCCGTGGACCCAGCCGAGCACCGCGTCGCTCGGCCGGTAGGTGAGGTAGAGCAGGCGCAGCAGGGCGATCATGATGGCGACGAAGATACCCGGCAGCACGCCGACGCTGAGCACGCCGACGGTGGTCAGCAGGCACAGGCTGAATTCGAAGCGGCTGAGCCGCCAGAAGCCCTTGAGCGCCGAGACGTCGATCAGCCCCCAGCCGGCCATCAACAGCACCGCGCCCAGCGCCGGCAGGGGAATCCAGCCCAGCGGCTGGCTGAACAGCACCAGCGCCAGGCCGATGACCAGGGCGGCGACCACCCCGACCAGTTGGCTCTGTCCGCCGGCCATGTCGTTCACCGCGGTGCGCGAGTCGGCGCCGCTGATGACGAAGCCCTGGGAGACCCCGGCGCCGATGTTGGCCAGCCCCAGGGCGACCAGCTCATGGTTGGCGTCCACTCCGTAGCCATGCCGCGCGGCGAAGCTGCGCGCGGTGAGCATGGCGCTGCAGAAGCTGACGATGGTGATGCCCAGGGCGTCGCGGAACAGGTCGCCCATTTCCTGGAAGCTGGTGCGTGGCCAGCTCAGCTCCGGCAGGCCCTGGGGCACCGCACCGAGCAGTTGGACGCCATACTGGTCGAGGCCGAGGAGGGTGCTCGCCAGGGTGGCGAAGAACACCCCGACCAGGGCGCCGGGCACCTTCGGGTAGCGCCGCGGCAGGAGGATCATCAGCAGCAGGGTGGCGCTGCCCAGCGCCAGGGTCGGCAGGTGCGTGCTGGCTAGGTTGCGCAGCAGCGCCAGCAGGCCGGCGAGGAAGCCGCTGGTCTCGGTCTGGTAGCCGAGCAGTTTGCCGAGTTGGCCGGAAATCAGGCTCAGGCCGATGCCGTTGAGGTAGCCGACCAGGGTCGGCCGCGACAGGAAGCTGGCGACGAAGCCGGCGCGCACCAGGCCGCCGACGATCGACAGCAGGCCGACCATCACCGCCACGATCATCGACAGTTGCAGCAGGCGCTGCGGGTCGCCGGCCGCCAGCGGGGTGATGGCCGCGGCGACCATGGCCGCGGTGGCGGCATCCGGGCCGACCATCAGTTGCCGCGAGCTGCCGACCAGGGCGTAGATCAGCATGGGCAGGATGCAGGCGTACAGACCTACCTGGGCCGGGAAGCCGATGATCTGCGCATAGGCGATGGCCGTGGGGATCTGTACGGCGGCGACCGACAGACCGGCCTGGATATCCGGCCGCAGCCAGGCGGAGCGATACTTCAGCAGGTTGCTCAGGCCGGGCAGCCAGCGGGCAAGAAACATCAGTGCGTCTTCCGTGAGTTACGACGAACTGGAAGCTTAGCCGCAAAGCGCTGGCGCGGGTTGTCGGACGTCAGTGTCGGGGCCGGCGGAAGACCCCATGGCCGCGCCAGGAAAAGCCTGGCTGGAGGCGCCGCAGGAGGGGCAGTGCGACACCCCAGGGGCGATGCCGATGGGGGGCGTTGCGCCCTACGCCCTCCTGCGGGACTGGACTCAGACCTTCAGCACCAGCTTGCCGAAGTTCTCCCCGCTGAACAGCTTGAGCAGGGTCTGCGGGAAATGCTGCAGGCCGTCGACCACGTCTTCCTTCGACTTCAGCTTGCCCTCGGCCAGCCAGGTCGCCATGTCCTTGAGGCCCTCGGGGAAGCGGTTGGCGTAGTCCATCACCACCATGCCCTCCATGCGCGCGCGGTTGACCAGCAGCGACAGGTAGTTGGCCGGGCCTTTCACCGCCTGCTTGTTGTTGTACTGGCTGATGGCGCCGCAGATCACCACCCGCGCCTTGGCTGCCAGGCGTGCGAGGACGGCGTCGAGGATGTCGCCGCCAACGTTGTCGAAGAACACGTCGACGCCTTTCGGGCATTCACGCTTGAGGCCGGCGGCGACGTCTTCGTGCTTGTAGTCGATGGCGCCGTCGAAGCCCAGTTCGTCGATCAGGTAGCGGCACTTCTCGGCGCCGCCGGCGATGCCGATCACCCGGCAGCCCTTGATCTTCGCCACCTGGCCGACCACGCTGCCGACCGCCCCGGCCGCCGCCGAGACCACCACGGTGTCACCGGCCTTGGGCTGGCCGACGTCGAGCAGGCCGAAATAGGCGGTCATGCCGGTCATGCCCAGCGCCGAGAGGTACAGCGGCAGCGGTGCGCGCTTGGCATCGACCTTGTAGAAGCCCTTCGGTTCGCCGAGGAAGTAGTCCTGCACGCCGAGGGCGCCATTGACGTGGTCGCCGACGGCGAAGGCCGGGTTCTGCGAGGCGATCACCTCGCCCACGCCGAGCGCGCGCATGACCTCGCCGAGGCCGACCGGGGCGATGTAGGACTTGGCGTCGTTCATCCAGCCGCGCATCGCCGGGTCCAGCGACAGGTACAGGTTGCGCACCAGGATCTGCCCCGGGCCGGGCTCGCCCAGCGGCGTCTCGACGTAGCTGAAGGTGTCTGGGTCGATGGCGCCGAGGGGGCGCTTGGCCAGCAGGAACTGGCGGTTGAGCGTGGCGGACATGGCAGGGCACTCGCTGAGGGGAAAGGCTAGGTGATAGCCCCCGCTTCGCCGCGGGGCAAGCGCTGTCCGTCAACGGAATGCCGGGCCATCGATGTCAGTGATTTCTGTAAGAGAACAACATCATTGAGTTCGATACTGCATGCAACAGCGGCCTGATAGTGCTTCGCTGCCGCCGGCCGCTGGCTAGACTCGCCGGGTTTTCCGCATTCGTTCGAGGACCGTTCATGAGCAAGCTTCTTTCCGGCCAGGTCGCCCTGGTCACCGGCGCCGCTGCCGGCATCGGCCGCGCCACCGCCCAGGCGTTCGCCCGCGAAGGGGTCAAGGTGGTGGTTTCCGATGTCGATGCCAAGGGTGGCGAGGCCACCGTCGAGCTGATCCGCTCAGCCGGCGGCGAGGCCACCTTCATTCGCTGCGACGTGACCCGCGACGCCGAGGTCCAGGCCCTGGTGGCCGGCACTGTCGCCGCCTACGGTCGCCTCGACTACGCCTTCAACAACGCCGGCATCGAGATCGAGCAGGGCAAGCTGGCCGACGGCAAGGAAAGCGAGTTCGACGCCATCATCGGCGTCAACGTCAAGGGCGTCTGGCTGTGCATGAAGCACCAGATCCCGCTGATGCTCGCCCAGGGCGGCGGCGCCATCGTCAACACCGCCTCGGTGGCCGGCCTCGGCGCGGCGCCGAAGATGAGCATCTACGCGGCCTCCAAGCACGCGGTGATCGGCCTGACCAAGTCGGCGGCGATCGAGTACGCGAAGAAGAACCTGCGCATCAATGCGGTGTGCCCGGCGGTGATCGACACCGACATGTTCCGCCGCGCCTACGAATCCGATCCGAAGAAGGCCGAGTTCGCCGCCGCCATGCACCCGGTCGGGCGCGTCGGCAAGGTCGAGGAAATCGCCGCGGCGGTGCTCTACCTGTGCAGCGACAACGCCGGCTTCACCACCGGTATCGCCCTGCCGGTGGACGGTGGTTCCACGGCTATCTGAACCGGACGTCCCGGCGAAGCCCGCCCGGCGTCAGCCTGGCGGGCTTTTCGTTGTCTGGCCGGACGGCTTGCTCAGCCGGCGCGGCGCCAGTTCAGGATCAGCTGCGTCGCCAGGCCCGCGACCAGGCCCCAGAAGGCCGAGCCCACGGAATACAGGGTGAAGCCTGAGGCGGTGACCAGGAAGGTGATCAGCGCCGCCTCGCGCTGGCGCGGTTCGGCCATGGCGTTGCTCAGGCCGTTGCTGATGGAGCCGAGCAGGGCGAGCGCGGCGATGGACAGCACCAGGGCCTTGGGCAGCGCGGCGAAGAGTGCCGCCAGGGTGGCGCCGAAGGTGCCGGCGATGCCGTAGAACATCCCGCACCAGAGCGCCGCGGTGTAGCGCTTGTGCGGGTTCTCGTGGGCCTCGGGGCCGGTGCAGATGGCCGCGCTGATGGCCGCCAGGTTGATCCCGTGGGAGCCGAAGGGCGCCAGCAGGATCGAGGCGATGCCGGTGCTGGAAATCAGCGGCGAGGCCGCCACCTGGTAACCGTCGGCGCGCAGCACGGCCAGTCCGGGCATGTTCTGCGAGGCCATGGCGACGATGAACAGCGGGATACCGATGCTGATGCTGGCGGCCAGGGAGAAACTCGGCGTGGTCCACACCGGCCGCGCCAGCTCCAGGTGGAACTGGCTGAAGTTGAGCAGCCCGAGGACGCCGGCCAGGGCGACCCCGACCAGCAGTGCAGCGAACACCGCGTAGCGTGGCGACAGGCGCTTGGCCAGCAGGTAGCTGAAGAACATCGCCAGCACCAGCAGGGTCTGCTGCTCGGCGGCCCGGCAGATTTCGATGCAGATGCGGAACAGCACCCCGGCCAGCAGCGCCGCCGCCAGCGTGCCGGGCACCTGGCGCATCAGCCGCTCGAAGCTGCCGGTGACGCCGCACAGGGTGATGAGCGCGGCGCAGAGGATGAAGGCGCCGATGGCCTCGCTGTAGGGCACGCCGGGCAGGCTGCTGATCAGCAGGGCCGCGCCGGGGGTGGACCAGGCGATGACGATCGGCGTGCGGTAGCGCAGGGTCAGGCCGATGGTGGTCAGCGCCATGCCGATGGAGAGCGCCCATATCCATGAGGAAATCTGCCCGGCGCTGAGGCCGGCGGCCTGGCCGGCCTGGAACATCAGCACCAGCGAGCTGGTGTAGCCGGTGAGCATGGCGACGAAGCCGGCGACCACGGCGGAAGGGGAGGAGTCGGCGAGGGGGCGCAGGCGCGCGCTGGTCGAATCGGTCATGCGCAAGGAGGTTCCTGGGGCTGCGGGTGGCGGCAGGCGAGGGCTGCCCGGGGCTGGCCAGCGCGTTTGGCCGGGGTCGGCCCGTCTTGTGTGTTTTGCCGCAGCCTAAACCGTGCGTCGGCGGCTGTCGCGTAACAGCCACGACTGGAGTGGCCCGTACAGTGGCAGCATGGGCCCTGGCTGGCCAGGTTCGGTGGAAATCGATCTCGAAATGCTCATCGGGCGCTCGTAAACTGCGCTTCCTCTCTCGATTTCACCGTCGCCCGGTGACCCTTCGTGCAGAGCCCAAGGTGGCCGGACCTGTTGCGAGGAATGCATTGCGCATGGACCAGAATCCCTATGCCGCGCCCCGTGTCGAGCTGATCGAGGCGCATCCCCCCGCGGCCTTTGCCAGCGGCCGCTGGACTCCGGGCGGCCTGCGCCTGCTCGCCGGTTTGAGCCTGGCGCTGTTGCTGGCCGATCTCGTGCTGTTCTGCCTGTCGTTGCTCGGCGGCTTGCAGCCGGGCACCGCGCTGGAACGCTACAGCCTGTGGCTCGGCGTGCTCTGCACCCTGCTCGGTTGCTACCTCAGTTGGCGCAGCACGCGCTTCCTGGTGGACCGTTTCGCCGCCCGTGGCCTGGGCTGGCCGCTATGGCTGTCGATCGGCCTGGCGCTGCTGACCCAGGCCTACGCGGTGGTCTTCGACCGCCAGCTCGACGGCACGCCGAATGCGCCCCTGGCCGGGTTCATGGCACTGTTCCTGCCCAGCGGGCTGGTCGGCCTCTGGTATGGCATCCGCGTGCTGACGATCAACCTGCCGTATCCCTCGGTGAAGGTGATGGGCTGGCTGGATGTGCTCTCCGGGGTGTGCCTGGCCAGCGTGGTGCTGTTCATTCCCGGCACCTTGCTCGGCGCCCTGGCGCTGCTGCCCATGGCGCTGATGTTCCTGCGTGGCGCGCGCGAATCGACGACTAGCGCTCAGCCGTCCTGAGGCCGCGCCAGCGCCTGGTTCACCGCCAGCCAGCCGTGCACCGCTGCCTCGCCGGCCTCGGCGAAGGCGCGTTGCAGCAGGCGTGCCTGCTCGCTACGCAGGGCCCGTTCCAGCTCGGCGCCCTCGCGGGTCAGGGCGAGCAGGCGCTTGCGCTTGTCGCTGTCGGAGGTCTCGCTGCTGATCAATTGCATGGCCTGCAATTGGCGCAAGGGCAGGTTCAGCGCCTGCTTGCTGACCCCCAGGGTGGCCAGCAGCTCCTTGACGCTCAGCCCCGGCTGGCGGGCGATGAAGAACAGGATGCGGTGGTGCACCCGGCCCAGGCCGCGCAGGGCGAGGATCTCGTCCGGCTTCGCGGTGAACGCCCGGTAGCTGAAGTAGAAGGCTTCCATGGCATCCGACCAGGAGTCGGCTGGCATAAGGTCAGGCATATTGACGTATCCGCGTGGGCGTCGTAGTTTCGGTCAACCAGTTTGACTTATTTGAACCTGCCTCCGCTACCGGTGACCCCATGGCCTTCTCCGAACGCATTGCCCGCCTGAAAAGCTCCCTGATTCGTGAAATCCTCGCCGCGGCGCAGCGTCCGGAGGTGATGTCCTTCGCCGGTGGCCTGCCCGCCGAACCCATGCTGCCCAAGGTCGATTGGGCCGAGATGCCGGCGAGCATGGGCCAGTACGGCATGAGCGAAGGCGAGCCGGCCCTGCGCGAGGCCATCGCCGCCGAGGCGCGCAAGCTCGGCGTGCCTTGCGAGGCCAGCCAGGTGCTGATCGTCAGCGGTTCGCAGCAGACCCTCGACCTGGCCAGCAAGCTGTTTATCGATCCGGGCACCGAAGTGCTGCTCGAAGCGCCGACCTACCTGGCCGCGCTGCAAGCCTTCCAGCTCTTCGGCGCCGACTGCATCAGCGTGCCGCTGGGCGCCGAAGGGCCGGATGTCGCCGCCCTGCGCCAGCGCCTGGAGCGCCACAAGCCGGCCTTCGCCTACCTGATCCCGACCTTCCAGAATCCGTCCGGCGTGCGCTACAGCGAAGCGCGCCGCGATGAAGTGGCGGCCCTGCTCGATGAGTTCGGCGTGACCCTGATCGAAGACGAACCCTACCGCGAACTGGTGTTCGACGATGGCGCCGCCACTCCGCTGGTCAGCCGTCTGAAGAAGGCCAGCTGGATCTACACCGGCACCGTCTCCAAGACCCTGCTGCCGGGCCTGCGCGTCGGCTTCCTGATCGCCACCCCGGACCTTTTCCCGCACCTGCTGCGCCTGAAGCAGTCGGCCGACCTGCACACCAACCGCATCGGCCAGTGGCAGGCGCTGCAGTGGTTCGGCACCGAGGCCTATCGCGGTCACCTGGCCGAGCTGCGCAGCTTCTACCGGATTCGCCGCGACGCCATGCAGGCGCAACTGCAAGAACACTTCGCCGACCTGGCCGAGTGGAACGTACCCCAGGGCGGGCTATTCTTCTGGCTCACCCTGAAGCAGCCGCTGGACACCCGCACGCTGCTCGATCCGGCACTGAAGCAGAACGTTGCCTTCATGCCGGGCGAACCCTTCTTCACCGACCCGGACCAGAACCCTGGCCACCTGCGCCTGAACTTCAGCCACGTCGCGCCCGAGCGCCTGGGCGAAGGCCTGCGCCGGCTGGCCGCGGTGATCCGCGAAGCGCAGGCTGCGCAAACGGCCTGAGGAGGCGCGATGTACAAGGTTTACGGCGACTATCTGTCGGGCAATTGCTACAAGGTCAAGCTGGTCCTGAACCTGCTCGGCCTGCCCTACCAGTGGCAGCCCATCGACATCCTCAAGGGCGAAACCCAGACCGCCGAGTTCCTGGCCAAGAACCCCAACGGCAAGGTGCCGGTGCTGGAGCTGGAAGACGGCAGTTGCCTGTGGGAGTCGAACGCCATCCTCAACTTCCTCGCCGACGGCAGCGACCTGCTGCCGAGCGAGCCGCGCCTGCGGACCCAGGTGCTGCAATGGCAGTTCTTCGAGCAGTACAGCCATGAGCCCTACGTGGCGGTGGCGCGCTTCATCCAGTTCTACCTGAAGATGCCGGACGCCCGCCGCGCCGAGTACGAGAACTGCCTGAAGGACGGCTACAAGGCCCTGGACGTGATGGAGCAGCAACTGCAACGCACGCCCTACCTGGTCGGCGATTGTTACTCCATCGCCGATATCACCCTGTACGCCTACACCCACGTGGCCCACCAGGGTGGTTTCGATCTGTCCGGCTACCCGGCGATCAACGCCTGGATGCAGCGAGTGGCCGCGCATCCACGGCATGTCGGCATGCTCGACTGAGCGTCGTCCGACCCAACAGAAAGCCCGCCTTGCCGGCGGGCTTTTTCGTTTCCGAGGCTCTATTTCCGCTATTTCCGGCCGCGTGCATTGATCCGCATCATGATCGGCCGCGCATCATCGCTTTACCCTCCGCAGCGCCTAGCACACATGCATCAGTAGTGGCCGTATCGCCGTGGCAACGATTGCCGGCGCGTGGTCTTTGGAGGAATAGATGGCCTATCTGGTCTGGCAGGATGACCTGAACACCGGCATCCAGGTGATCGACAACCAACACAAGCGAATCGTCGAGATGATCAATCATCTGGACGATGCCCAGGCACAGAAGGACAGTGCGCTGATCGGTGGGGTCATCGAAGAGCTGGTGGACTACACGCAGTCGCACTTCGCCTTCGAGGAGGCCTTGCTGGAGGATGCCGGCTACCAGTTCACCCGCGCCCACAAGAAGGTCCACGAACTCTTCATCAAGCGGGTTTCCGACTATCGCCTGCGCTACGCCGCCGGCGAGGACATCGCCGACGAACTCAAGGGCCTGCTCGGCCGCTGGTTGTTCAACCACATCCGCAACGACGACGCCAACTACGTCGAGTCGGTCAAGGCCAGCATGCAGGAACTGACCCGCGACCAGAGCAGCGGCAGTTGGCTGGGCCGTTCGATGAAGCGCTTCTTCGGCTGAGCCGGCAGGCGAATCCGTGCCAGCCATCTATGCTCTGTCCCAGAACAAAAAAGACGTCCATGGAGGTTGGTGCATGAAACGCTTGCTGAGAGCGCTGTTGTTGCTGGTTGCCGGTCTGCCGTCCTGGTTCCTCATGGCCGCACAGGCACCGGCGGGGGATGCCGAACAGGCGCAACGGGCGCGGCAATTGCTGGAAAAGGCAGTGGCCTATTACCGGGTGGAAGGCGACAAGGCATTCGCCGCCTTCAGCCGCCAGGGGGCGTTCATCGATAACGAGCTTTACGTCTACGTCCTCGACAGCAAGGGCGTGATGCTCGCCAGCGGCGGTCCCTCGGTGGTGCTGATCGGTCGGGATATTTCCCCGCTGCTGGAACCGTCCATGCGCGAGCAGTTCGCCAAGGCGCTGAAGGCGCCGGAAAGCGGCAAGGTGCAGGAAGCCGACTACCGCTGGAAGAACTGGAACGATGGGCGCGTGGAGCGCAAGCACACCTATTACCAGCGGGTCGGCGATCGCTTCCTGGCCGTCGGCTACTACCTCCCGCGGGCCGATGCCAGCCAGGCCCAGGCCATGCTGGACAAGACGGTGAAGGCGGTGCAGAGCGATCCCGAGGGAACCTTCAAGCGCATCAACGCACTGGACAAGGCGTTCATCGAGGATGACCTCTACGCCTTCGTGGTCGATGTGAATACCGCCAAGTTCGTCGCCCATGGCTACAACACGCGCTTGGTCGGCAGCGATTTCGCCAGCCTCAAGGACCCCACCGGCAATGCCATCGGCCAAGCCATGCTGGCCCTGGCCCGGAGCAAGGGGGAGGGCGAGTTCGACTATATGTGGCGCAACCCGGTGACCAGCAAGGTAGAGGCCAAGCACGCGCTGTTGAAGAAGAGCGGCCATTACCTGGTGGCGGTGGGTTACTACACGCGTCCGACCAGCCCGTGAGACGCGTGCGCAGCGCCGTCCGGGCATGAAAAAACCGGCCGCTGGGGCCGGTTTTTTTTAGCCTGGCGCTCAGCGGATCAGGCTGAGGAACTCGCTGCGGGTGGCGGCGTTGTCGCGGAACTCGCCGAGCATCACCGAGGTGACCATGGACGAATTCTGTTTCTCCACGCCGCGCATCATCATGCACATGTGCTTGGCTTCGATGACCACCGCGACGCCCAGGGCGCCGGTGACCTGCTGCACCGCCTCGGCGATCTGCCGCGACATGTTTTCCTGGATCTGCAGGCGGCGGGCATACATGTCGACGATGCGCGCCACCTTGGACAGGCCGAGCACCTTGCCGTTGGGGATGTAGGCCACATGGGCCTTGCCGATGAAGGGCAGCAGGTGGTGCTCGCACAGCGAATACAGCTCGATGTCCTTGACCAGCACCATTTCGCTGTTGTCGGAGCTGAACAGCGCGCCGTTGACGATTTCATCCAGCGTTTGCTGGTAGCCGCGGCAGAGGTACTGCATGGCCTTGGCGGCACGCTTGGGCGTGTCGACCAGACCTTCGCGGGTGACGTCCTCGCCAAGCTGGCTGAGGATCGCCGAATAGTGTTGTTCCAGGGACATGATCTACCTGTAGGTACCAAGTGAAGCGCAGAGGCGCAGGGTAGGGGGCGCAGGGCGCGCTGGCAAGGGCCGGCGCGCGGGCTTACTCGTCGCGCCCTTCGAGCATGGTGCGCCGCAGCATCACATAGACCGAGCCGGTGCCGCCGTGGCGCGGCAGGCAGGAGGTGAAGCCGAGGACCTGCGGATGCTGGCGCAGCCAGGTATTGACGTGGCTCTTGAGCAGCGGCCTCTTGCCGTCGATGCGCGCGGCCTTGCCATGGGTGACGCGTACGCAGCGGACTTCCAGGCGGCTGGCTTCGGCGAGGAAGTCCCAGAGCAGATCGCGGGCCTTCTCGACACTCAGGCCGTGCAGGTCGAGGCTGCCCTCGAAGGCGATCTGGCCCAGCTTGAGCTTGCGCATCTGGCCTTCCTGAACGCCGTCGCGGGCCCAGTAGAGTTCGTCCTCGGCGCCCACGTCGATAACGAAGAGGTCGGACAGACCATCCACCTTGACGCCTTCCACCCGCACGCTGGCGTTCTGCCGGCGCAGGTTCAGTTGCTGGCGGTCGGTCTTGGGTTTGCCGGTATCGGCACGGTCCACCGAGATGCGCTTGACGCCGCGCATTTCATTGGTGAACAGGGAAAAATCGTCGTCTTGCATGGAGCCTCCGCGAAGAGGCGGCAGTTTAGCGGATCGCACCGGCCTTGCGGAGATCGGTTGTCAGTCGCGTTTTTTCATTAGCCGGGGCGAGAGGCTCAGGCCGTCGCGGGTACGCGCGCGGCGCCGCGCCAGGCGCCAGAACAGCACGCCCAGCCACAGGGCAAGGAGGCCGATCACCAGCAGCACGGCGCCGGCCGAGGGTTCGATGTGCAGCACGTCGGTCGCCGGTTGGCGATGCAGCAGCGCGGCCACGCCGGCCAGCGAGGCGAGTATCCCCAGCGCGGCGATGACGGCGGCCAGCGCGGCGGCGAAGCGCCAGCGCCAGCGCCCTGGTTGCCTGGGGCGCAGGCGGCGTGGATCGAAACTATCGGACAACTTCATCCCGGCTTCCTCATCTGATGAACGAGGCTATGACCGGTGTCGGCAGGAGGGGGTTCCACCCCGCAGCGGCGAATGCCGCGCCACCTGTCCCCGGTGCGCACCCACGGTGGATGCGCCTTAAAGCCTAATCGCTGGTGCCCTGGGCTGCCGCCCCGGTGGGACGGACGGCGTCAGATCAACGCCTGGGCCTGGCTCACCACGGCGGCGAAGTTGTCGCCCAGAGCGGCGATTTCCACCCGGTGCAGGTCGCGGGCGCTGAGCACGCCGCTTTCCGGCGTGGGGATGTCACGGGTGGCGCAGGCGGCGTCCACCAGGGTGCAGCGGTAGCCATAGTCCTTGGCCGCGCGGACCGTGGTGCTGACGCTGGAATGGGTCATGAAGCCGCAGACGATGATGTCCAGGCGGCCACAGGCCTGCAGGCGGTCGTGCAGCTCGGTGCCGGCGAAGGCGTTGGGCATGCGCTTTTCCACCACCACTTCACCGGGCAGCGGGGCCAGTTCGGGGAGGAACTGGCCGCGCGGTCCCTGCGGATCGAGCAGGCCGCCGTGCACGCCGAGGTGGCGTACATGCACGATGGGCTGGCCCAGGTTGCGCGCGGCGTCCAGCAACATGCGGATCTGCGCCACCGCCGCGTCCAGCTCGGGCAGGGCGAGCACGCCGCTGCGGTACTCCTCCTGGGCGTCGATGATCAGCAGCGTACTCTGGCGGATGGAAGCGGGCGGATAGCCGCGTCCGCTGATCTTCAGCATGCTGAGCGGTTGGGACATGACGAACTCCTGATGATGCGTGTGCCACCATTGTGGTCTGTTCCGCCGGCGCTGTGAATCTATGCGAACACCGCGCAAAGTGGTAATGACGACGGCGCCGGGCATCGCCTCTGCGTTGTGTTCCGCCTTCGGCTAGAATGCCGGCCTTTTTGCGAGCTGCGAGGACTGCGTCGTGACCGAATCCCGTTTGCTGACCCTGCGTGACCACATCCGCTGGGCTGTCAGTCGTTTCCACGCCGAAGGCCTGTTCTTCGGCCATGGCACCGATAACGCCTGGGACGATGCGCGCCAATTGGTGCTCGGCGCCCTCAACCTGCCCTGGGAAATCGCTGACGCCTACCTCGATTGCCGCCTCGAGGACGATGAGCGCGAGCAACTGCGCGAACTCCTGCGCCAGCGCATCGAGGAACGCGTGCCTACCGCCTACCTGCTCGGCGAGGCCTGGTTCTGCGGCATGCCCTTCGTGGTCGACCGGCGCGTGCTGATTCCGCGTTCGCCCATCGCCGAACTGATCGAGCGCCAGTTCGAGCCCTGGCTGGCCATCGAACCGACGCGCATCCTTGACCTGTGCACCGGCTCCGGCTGCATCGGCATCGCCTGTGCCCACGCCTTCCCGCGGGCGGAAGTGGTGCTCGGCGATCTCTCCTTCGATGCCCTGGAAGTCGCCAACATCAACATCGAGCGCCACGAGTTGGGCGAGCGCGTCTACACCGTGCAGGGCGATGGCTTCGCCGGCCTGCCGGGACAGCGTTTCGACCTGATCGTCTCCAATCCGCCCTATGTCGATGCCGAGGACTTCGCCGAGATGCCGGCGGAGTACCAGCATGAGCCGGAACTGGGCCTGGCCTGTGGCGACGACGGTCTGGACCTGGTACGGCGCATGCTGGCCGAGGCCGCCGATCATCTGAGCGAGAAGGGCAGCCTGATCGTCGAGGTCGGCAACAGCCAGGTGCATGTCGAGGCGCTGTACCCGGAAGTCGATTTCACCTGGCTGGAGTTCGCGCACGGCGGGCACGGGGTGTTCCTGCTTTCCGCGGCGCAGTGCCGGGAGCACCAGGCGTTGTTCCGCGCCCGGGTGAAATGAGCGGGGCGCCGCCGGCGGCTCAGTGAGTCGCCATCCAGATCAGCAAGCCTGCCTGGAACACGGCGAACACCGTCAGGCAGGCGATGATGAAGCGCAGGCTGTTGTCGTCGCGGCGGAAGGATTCGAGGCGTTGTTCCAGGCGGCGAATCTGGTTTTCCTGCTCGGCTAGGTTCTGCTCGGCCTGTTCCAGCATGGCGGCGGCATCCAGCAGCGGCACTAGCTGCACCTTCTCTTTGTGCCAGTCGTCGTACAGCTCGCTGACGCGTCCGGCCGAGTAGCGCGCCTTGAGCAGGCGCGAGTCTTCGTAATCGACATCGAAACCCTGGGCGCGCAAGACGTGGTCGCGGCGCAGGCGGATGTCTTCGTTGGCGGCTTCCTTGGCGCCCAGCACGCCGCCTTCGACCTTGTAATGCGCCCATTGCTTGCGTGCCCAGGCGATGCCCTGGGCGAGCAGGAAGCGGCCCAGGCCACGGTTCAGCGGCTCGATGGAAAAGCCGCTGTCGGCGCCGAAACGGACTTCCTTGTTGCGGTGGTCGGCCCAGACTTCCAGCAGGTTCTGCTCCTTGCGCAGCGCCTGCCCGGGGAGCTGGATGCTCAGGCGCAGCAGGCTCTGTTCAGGGGCGTGGCGCTCGACCCGGCCCAACTGGACGAAGCGCAATGGCCGCGCGCCGCTGCTGCGGTCGGTGGGCAGCGGCGCCAGGCGCAGCAGGCGGTAGCTTTCCGGCGCCAGGTCGGCCCAGGGATGCGTGTGGCTCGTGGCTTCGGCTTCAGCGGGCGCTGCGCTGGCGTCGCTGTGGAGGTTGGCGTCGGTCATCGGCTGTCCTTCGACCTGGCGCTGGCGGCCAGGCATGGCATTCCGTTTGTAGGACTGGATGTCAGTAACATCCTTCATACATTACAGGGCGATTATCGACGCGGTGGTGGAATTCTTGAGTGATTCGCTACGACTCAGGCCGGCTGGTTGCCGGACGGTGATGCGTTTCTCTGGATGAAGGCGACAATCCGTTGCACCAACTCGCTGGCCAGCGGCAGGTTCGGATTGTTGTAGGACGCCAGTTGCTGCGCGGCGTTGGCCGGGACGATGCGCAGGATGTGGTTCATCCCGGCGATCAGATGCAGCTCGGCATCCGGCTTGGCGCGTTTCAGCGCTTCGGCATCGGCAACGCTGACCTGGATGTCGCTGGTGCCCTGGAGGATCAGCGCCGGTTGGCGGACCTTGGCGAAGGCTTCCGCCGGGTGGTGGCGGAACAGCGAGATCAGGTAGGGCTGCACGCTGGGCCGGAACAGCACCTGCAGGGCGCTCGGCACCTGTGGCTGCGCATGCCCGGCGCGCAGGCTCAGCATGATCCGCTCGGCCTGGCGCAGCAGCGGCGCGGGCAGCCGCGCCTGCAGTTGCTCGTGCAGCACGGCGTCGATCGGCCGGGCGCTGCCGGAGATCACCACCAGGGCCGCGGCGCGGCTCCTGGGCGCGGCGAGGCTGGCGATCAGGGCGCCTTCGCTGTGACCGATGAGAATCTGCCGGCCGAAGCGCGGGTCGCTGGCCAAGGCGTCGCTCCAGGCCACTACGTCGGCGGCATAGCCCTCGACGCTGAGCTGCTCTTCATGGGGCGCCGCCGGCTGGCTGCGGGCGATTCCGCGCTTGTCGTAGCGCACGCTGGCGATGCCCTCGGCGGCCAGGGCTTCGGCCAGGCGCCGCAGATAGCCGTTGTTGCCGCCTTCGGGGTTGTTGCCGTCGCGGTCGGTGGGACCGGACCCGGCGATCAGCAGCGCCACTGGCGGCGGGGTCGGCGTCTGCGGCAGCAGCAGGGTGCCACGCAGCACGCCGCTGCCGGTGTCGAGGTCGTAGGGACGTTGCAGGATCGAGGTCGGGACGGCCTGCGCCAGGCTGGCGAACAGGCAGAGGAGGAGAGCGGTGAGGCGCAGCATGGGGGACTTCATGGACGGCATGATAGCGCTTTGACGGTGATCGCCGGCGAAGGTTCGCAGGGCGAAGCGTCGCAGGTATACTGCTCGGCCTTCCCGATCACCCTGTTTTCCGCGGAGCCTCGCATGTCCGGCAACACTTACGGCAAGCTGTTCACCGTCACTACCGCCGGCGAAAGCCATGGTCCGGCGCTGGTCGCCATCGTCGACGGTTGCCCGCCCGGGCTGGAGCTTTCCCAGGACGACCTGCAGCGCGACCTCGACCGGCGCAAGCCCGGCACCAGCCGGCACACCACCCAGCGCCAGGAAGCCGACGAGGTGGAAATCCTCTCCGGCGTCTTCGAGGGCAAGACCACCGGCACGCCCATCGGCCTGCTGATCCGCAACACCGACCAGAAGTCCAAGGACTACTCGGCGATCAAGGACCTGTTCCGCCCCGCCCACGCCGACTACAGCTACCACCACAAGTATGGTGTGCGCGATTACCGTGGCGGCGGCCGCTCCTCGGCGCGCGAGACCGCCATGCGCGTCGCCGCTGGCGCCATCGCCAAGAAATACCTGGCCACCCTGGGCATTCAGGTGCGCGGCTACATGAGTCAGCTCGGCCCGATCGAGATTCCCTTCAAGAGCTGGGACAGCGTCGAGCAGAACGCCTTCTTCAGCCCCGATCCGGACAAGGTGGCGGAGCTGGAGGCCTACATGGACCAACTGCGCCGCGACCAGGATTCGGTCGGCGCCAAGATCACCGTGGTCGCCGATGGCGTGCCGCCGGGCCTCGGCGAGCCGATCTTCGACCGCCTGGACGCCGAACTGGCCCATGCGCTGATGAGCATCAACGCGGTCAAGGGCGTGGAAATCGGCGCCGGCTTCGCCAGCATCGCCCAGCGCGGCACCGAGCACCGTGATGAACTGACCCCGCAGGGTTTCCTGTCGAACAACGCCGGCGGCATCCTCGGTGGCATTTCCAGCGGCCAGCCGATCGTCGCCCACCTGGCGCTGAAGCCGACTTCCAGCATCACCACGCCGGGCCGTTCGATCGATGTCCACGGCAACCCGGTGGATGTCGTCACCAAGGGCCGCCACGACCCCTGCGTGGGCATCCGCGCCACCCCCATCGCCGAGGCGATGATGGCCCTGGTGCTGATGGACCACCTGCTGCGCCAGCGCGCACAGAACGCCGACGTGCGCGTTGATACCCCGGTGCTGCCGCAGCTTTGATCCCCCAGGCTGGCCTGGGCGGGTACCAGCCCAGGCCATGCACGGCGGCGGGCGCGCCCAGCCCACCCGCCGCTGGCGCCGCAGGTGGGTGACGCGGCGCAGTGGCGCCGGCAGCATGCACGGGCTTCTCCGCATCGCTAACCCACCCTACGTCAGTGTCGATTCCAGCCCATGTCTGTAGCGGTTCCCTACTGGCGCCTGTCCAGCTTCTACTTCTTCTATTTCTGCCTGCTCGGCGGGACAGCGCCTTTCCTCGCCCTGTATTTCCATCACCTGGGCTTTTCCAGCGCGCGCATCGGCGAGCTGGTGGCGATTCCCATGCTGATGCGCTGCGTGGCGCCGAACCTCTGGGGCTGGCTCGGCGACCGCAGCGGCAAACGCCTGCAGATCGTGCGCTTCGGCGCGCTGTGCACGGCGCTGAGCTTCGCCGGCATCTTCCTCGGTCACAGCTACGCCTGGCTGGCCCTCGTGATGGCCGGGCATGCCTTCTTCTGGCACGCGGTGCTGCCGCAATTCGAGGTCATCACCCTGGCTCACCTCGGCGAGCGCACGGCCAGCTACAGCCGCATCCGCCTGTGGGGCTCGATCGGCTTCATCTGCACCGTGGTCGGCCTCGGTCGGTTGTTCGACTGGGCCAGCCTGGACAGTTATCCCTGGGCGTTGCTGGCGATCATGCTGGGCATCATCGGCGCCAGTTGGTGGGTGCCCAACGCCCAGCCGGCCTGGCATCACGCGGAGGCGCCGGCCGGCGGTTTTCTCGCCCAGTTGCGTCGCCCCGGCGTCATCGCCTTCTATGTCTGCGTGTGCTTGATGCAGTTGTCCCACGGGCCTTACTACACCTTCATCACCCTGCACCTGGAGACGCTCGGCTACAGCCGAGGGCTGATCGGCCAGCTATGGGCGCTGGGGGTGGTCGCCGAGGTCCTGCTGTTCCTGGTCATGCCGCGCCTGCTCGGGCGCTTCAGCCTGCGCCAGGTGCTGGCGGCGAGTTTCCTGCTGGCGGCGCTGCGCTGGCTGCTGCTCGGCAACCTCGCCGGGCACCTCGGCGTGCTGCTGTTCGCCCAGTTGCTGCACGCCGCCACCTTCGGCAGCTTCCACGCGGCGGCCATTCATTTCGTCCAGCGCAGCTTCCAGGCGCGCCAGCAGGGCCAGGGGCAGGCGCTCTACGCTGCCCTGGCCGGCAGCGGCGGTGCGCTGGGCGCGCTGTACTCCGGCTATAGCTGGTCGAGCCTGGGCCCGGCCTGGACGTTCGCCATCGCCAGCCTGGCGGCGCTTGGCGCAGCCGTTATCATCCTTACCCGTCTGAAAGAGGAGCGGGCATGAGCGACATACGTGAACACCTGACCCGGCAGATCATCGAGGCCGGGCGTTTCCTGTACGGCCGCGGCTGGTCCCCGGCCACCAGCAGCAACTACTCGGCGCGCCTGGCCGCCGACCGTGCCTTGCTCACCGTTTCCGGCAAGCACAAGGGGCAACTCGGGGTCGACGATGTGTTGGCGACCGATCTGGCCGGCAACAGCCTGGAGCCCGGCAAGAAACCCTCCGCCGAGACCCTGCTGCACACCCAGCTTTATGCCTGGCGCGCGGAGATCGGCGCGGTGCTGCACACCCACTCGGTGAACGCCACCGTGCTCTCGCGGCTGACCCCCGGCGACCGCCTGGAGCTGCAGGACTACGAGCTGCAGAAGGCTTTCGCCGGTGTCTCCACCCACGAGGGCCGGGTCACGGTGCCGATCTTCGACAACGACCAGGACATCGCCCGCCTGGCGAGCCAGGTCCAACCCTGGCTGGACGCCCATCCGGACTGCCCTGGCTACCTGATCCGCGGGCACGGCCTGTACACTTGGGGGCCGCGCATGGACGATGCCTTGCGCCAAGTGGAAGCCTTCGAATTCATCTTCGAATGCGAACTGAAAGAAATGAGCCTTCGCGGCGGCACGCGCTGAGCGAATCCGGCAGCAATCCACAGGAACCGACCATGAGCAGCCTGACCGTCTACCACGAATCCGCCCCTGAGCAGCCGCTGAAGCTGCTCACCCACGCCGAAGACATCAGCGCCACCCTCGGCGCGCTCGGTGTGCGCTTCGAGCGCTGGCAAGCCAATGCGCCCATCGCTCCCGGCGCCAGCCAGGACGAGGTGATCGCCGCCTACGCCGAGCAGATCCAGCGCCTGAAGGACGAGCAGGGCTATGTCACCGTCGATGTGGTCAGCCTGACCGCCGAGCATCCGCAAAAGGACGAACTGCGCGCCAAGTTCCTCGACGAGCACCGCCATGGCGAGGACGAAGTGCGCTTCTTCGTCGCCGGCCGCGGGCTGTTCACCCTGCACATCGAAGACCATGTCTACGCCGTGCTCTGCGAGAAGAACGACCTGATTTCGGTGCCGGCCGGCACCCGCCACTGGTTCGACATGGGCGAGCGCCCGCACTTCATCGCCATCCGCCTGTTCAACAACCCCGAGGGGTGGGTCGCCAGCTTCACCGGCGACGACATCGCCAAGCAGTTCCCCCTGCTGGAAGACTGAACGCAGCGGCGTTCCTACGTTCGAGTCCTTGGAGTTTGCATGCCAATCAACGCCATCCTCACCGACATCGAAGGCACCACCAGCGCGGTCAGCTTCGTCTTCGATGTGCTCTTCCCCTATGCCGCCGCGCACTTGCCGGATTTCGTCCGTGAGCACGCCGGTGAGGCGGCGGTGGCCGGGCAACTGGACGCGGTACGCAGCGAGAGCGGCGAGGCGCAGGCCGATGTCGAGCGCTGCATCGCCATCCTCCTGCAGTGGCTCGCCGAGGACCGCAAGGCCACGCCGCTGAAGGCGCTGCAGGGCATGGTCTGGGAGCAGGGCTATCGCGCCGGGCAGCTCAAGGGCCATGTCTACCCGGATGCGGTGGACGCCTTGCGCCGCTGGAAGGCCGAGGGCTTCGACCTCTACGTCTATTCCTCCGGCTCGATCCAGGCGCAGAAGCTGATCTTCGGCTGCTCCGAGGCCGGAGACCTGACGCCATTGTTTTCCGGTTACTTCGACACCACCAGCGGTGCCAAGCGCGAGGCGGCGTCCTATGCGCGTATCGCCGAGGCCATCGGCCTGCCGGCGCAACGAATCCTGTTCCTCTCCGACGTGGTCCAGGAACTGGACGCTGCCCGTGAGGCGGGCCTGCAGACCATCGGCCTGGCCCGCGAAGGCGGGGTGCTGGAGGGCCATGAGACGGTCGCCAGCTTCGCCCTGATCGACCCGCCGCGTGCCTGAAGCGCGCTTCTAGCGTGGCGCCAGGTCCAGCTCGCCGCTCTCGCCGAGCAGGGCGCCTTCCAGACGCAGCAGCAGCTCCTTGCGCGCCAGCCCGCCGGCATAGCCGGTGAGGCTGCCGTCGCGGCCGATCACCCGGTGGCAGGGGATGATCACCGCGATGGGATTGGCGCCATTGGCCGCGCCCACTGCGCGCATGGCCTTGGGCCGGCCGATGCGCTGGGCCAGTTCGGCATAGCAGGTGGTGCGACCGTAGGGAATCTCCAGCAGGGCCGCCCAGACCTCGCGCTGGAACGCGGTGCCCTGCGGCGCCAGGCGCAGGTCGAAGCGTTGCCGGCGGCCGGCGAAATACGCATCCAACTGGCGCACGGCCTCGTCGAGCTGGCCGGCGGCCTGGTGCCAGCCGGGCGCCAGTTGCCCAGGATCGGCGGGGTCCATGTGCAACAGGTGCAGGCCCTGCTCGTCGCCGGCCAGCAGCAGGCGTCCGAGCGGACTGTCGTGGTAGCGGTAGTACATGTTCATCCTCCGAGGCGGTTGCCGAGCGAATAGGCTTGCCAGAGATAGACCGCGGCATAGGCGCGCCAGGGGCTCCAGGCCTGGGCGCGGCGCTGCAGTTCGCGGGCGCTGATGCCGGCCGCGCCCCACACCGGCGACTTGAGCAGGCCGAGGTCGGCGCTGGGGAAGGCATCGGCCTCACCGAAGGCGCGCAGGGCCACGTATTCCGCGGTCCAGGGGCCGATGCCGGGCAATGCGCAGAGCCGCGCGACCAGTGCCTGTGCGCCATCTTCCACGTGCAGCGCCAATTCACCTGCGGCCACCGCCGCGGCGAAGCGTTGCAGGGTGGCGACGCGCTTGCCGGGCATGCCGATGCCTTCCAGGTCGGCCTCGGCCAGGGCGCGCGGACTGGGGAAGAGCCGTTGCGGACCGTCCGCCACGGCATTGCCAAGGGGCTCGCCGAAACGCTCCACCAGGCGCCGGGTGATGGTCACCGCGGCCTTGACCGTGACCTGCTGGCCGACGATGGCGCGGACCGCCTGCTCGAACGGATCGAAGGCGGTGGGCAGGCGCAGGCCGGGCCAGGCATCCAGCAAGGGGCGCAAGAGCGGATCGGCGCCCAGGTGCGCGGCGATGGCCCCTGGCTCGGCGTCGAGGTCGAACATCCGCCGCACCCGCTGTACCAGCGCTGGCGCGTGCGGCGCGGCGTCCGTCGCGAGGTGCAGCTCCAGGCGCAAGGCCGGCCGGTCGGTCTGCGGGCGAACGTCGATCCAGCCGGAGGCTTCGCCGAGGCGCACGCTGCGCCGGTAGACCTGCTCGCCCAGGCATTCGACGCCGGGCAGGCAGCGCAGGGCGAAGTGCCCGTGGAACTGCCGCCAGTCCCACGGGGGCTGGTAGGGGAGGAGCAGGCGGGTGGGGGAGGTGATCGCGCTCATGGGGCGGACGATACGCCCTTGCCGCCGGGCTGTCGTCCCGCTGCTGACTTTCAAAATGCCGCGTTCGACCTGCCATCCCCCGCGCAGTAGAATGCGCGCCTTTCATGGCCGGCCAGCGGCCCGCTTCTACCACCGTTTTCTTCGGGAGCCCGCCCCATGCGCGAATATCTGGAAACTCTCTACGACGGCTACGGCCAGCGTTTCAGCGTCGACAAGCTGCTGCACGAGGTGCGTACCGAACACCAGCACCTGGTGATCTTCGAGAACGCCCGCATGGGCCGGGTCATGGCCCTGGACGGCGTGATCCAGACCACCGAGGCCGACGAGTTCATCTATCACGAGATGCTCACCCATGTGCCGATCCTCGCCCACGGCGCGGCCAAGCGCGTGCTGATCATCGGCGGCGGCGACGGAGGCATGCTGCGCGAAGTGAGCAAGCATGCCGGCGTCGAGCACATCACCATGGTCGAGATCGACGGCACCGTGGTCGAGATGTGCAAGGAGTTCCTGCCCCGGCACTCGAACGGCGCCTTCGCCGACCCGCGCCTGAACCTGGTGATCGACGACGGCATGCGCTTCGTCGCCACCACCGAGGCCCGGTTCGACGTGATCATCTCCGACTCCACCGACCCCATCGGCCCGGGCGAGGTGCTGTTCTCGGAGAACTTCTACCAGGCCTGCCACCGTTGCCTGAACCCGGGTGGCGTGCTGGTGACGCAGAACGGCACGCCCTTCATGCAATTGGAAACGGTGCGCAACACCGCCGGGCGGATGAACGGCCTGTTCGCCGACTGGCACTTCTACCAGGCGGCGGTGCCGACCTACATCGGCGGCGCCATGACCTTCGCCTGGGGCGCCAGCGATCCGGCGCTGCGCCAGGTATCCCTGCAGACGCTGCGCCAGCGTTTCGTCGCCAGCGGCATCGCCACCCGCTACTACAACCCGGAAATCCACCAGGGCGCCTTCGCCCTGCCGCAGTACGTGCTGCAGGCCATCGGCAAACCGGCCAACGACTGATCGCGGAGCGCCCCACGGCCCAGCGGTCGGGGGTGATGACATTTTTATTTCCAGCTCGGGCATAATTCCGCGCTTCAACCGTGCCGCAGCATTCGGAAACGATTGCCAGCGGTAGACCGAGGGTGTGCTTATCTCCGGCCGGTTAGAATGCGCCGCCGCAAGCTGCGCCCGTCGCGTCAGCCTGGTCACCGCCGGCACGTGCCGCGGTCTTCGCCTCCCCAGCCACTGCGCGGGGAGGCCTGCTCGAATCTGAATGTTCAAAGACTTGGAACCTGACCATGGGCCAATCGGAAGTTCTCAATTACCGCCAGCGCGCCGCCAATCTGGTGCGGCCGACGGTGTCCAGCCACCTGGCGTTCATCCTGCTCAGCACCCTGGCGCTGATGCTGATGTTCTCCCTGCTGCGCCTGGCGCTGTTCATCTATAACCGCGAGCTGATCGGCGCCACCCCGGCGAGCACCTTCGTCGAAGCCTTCGTCACCGGCCTGCGCTTCGATATCCGCGCGGTGGTCTATGCCATCGCGCCCATGGTGTTCGCCCTGCTCAGCGCGCCATTGATGCGCTGGCGCCTGTTCTGGCGCATCTGGCTGACCGCCTTCGCCAGCCTCACGCTGTTCCTCGGCGTGCTCGAACTGGACTTCTACCGCGAGTTCCACCAGCGCCTGAACAGCCTGGTCTTCCAGTACATGTCGGAAGACCCGAAGACCGTCGTCAGCATGCTCTGGTACGGCTATCCGGTGGTTCGCTATCTGCTGGCCTGGGCCTTCGCCACCTGGCTGCTGCTGGTCCTCTTCCGCGGCCTGGACCGCGCCACCCGGCCGAGCGCCATCGGCCCGAACATCGCACCCTGGTACCTGCGCGTGCCGGTCATGCTGCTGGTCGTCGCGCTCTGCGTGCTGGCCTCCCGCGGCACCCTGCGCCAGGGCCCGCCGCTGCGCTGGGGCGATGCCTTCACCACTGACTCGATGTTCGCCAACCAGTTGGGCCTGAACGGCTCGCTGACGCTGCTCAAGGCCTTCGAGAGCCGCATGGGCGAAGACCGCGACAATATCTGGAAGTCCACCCTGCCGGACGCGCAGGCGCGCGAAACCGTGCGCAGCATGCTGCTGCTGCCCGACGAGAAACTGGTCGACAGCGACTCCGCCGCCGTGCGTCGCGACTACACCCCGCCGGCCAGCGGCAACCTGCCGGTGAAGAACGTGGTGGTGATCCTCCTGGAGAGCTTCGCCGGCCACTACGTCGGTGCGCTGGGCGCCTCGGGCAACATCACGCCGTACTTCGACAAGTTGTCCAAGGAAGGCCTGCTGTTCACCCAGTTCTTCTCCAACGGCACCCATACCCACCAGGGCATGTTCGCCACCATGGCCTGCTTCCCGAACCTGCCGGGCTTCGAGTACCTGATGCAGACCCCGGAAGGCGCGCACAAATTCTCCGGCCTGCCGCAGTTGCTCAGCGCCCGCAGCTATGACGATGTGTACGTCTATAACGGTGATTTCGCCTGGGACAACCAGTCGGGCTTCTTCGCCAACCAGGGCATGACCACCTTCATCGGCCGCAATGACTTCGTCAATCCGGTGTTCTCCGACCCGACCTGGGGGGTGTCCGACCAGGACATGTTCGCCCGTGGCAACGAGGAACTGGACAAGCTGGCGGCCACCGGCAAGCCCTTCTATGCGCTGCTGCAAAGTCTGTCCAACCACGTGCCCTATGCGCTGCCCAAGGAGCTGCCGGTGGAGCCCGTGACCGGTCACGGCTCGCTGGACGACCACCTGACGGCGATGCGCTATTCCGACTGGGCGCTGGGGCAGTTCTTCGAGAAGGCGAAGAAGTCGCCGTACTACAAGGACACCCTCTTCGTGGTGGTCGGCGACCACGGCTTCGGCTCGCCGGAGCAGCTCACCGAAATGGACCTGTTCCGCTTCAACGTGCCGCTGCTGATGATCGGTCCGGGCATCCAGGAGAAGTTCGGCGCCACCCGCGACACCGTCGGCACCCAGATCGACATCGTCCCGACCATCATGGGGCGCGTGGGCGGCGAAGTGCGCCAGCAGTGCTGGGGCCGCGATCTGCTGAACCTGCCGGCCGGCGACAAGGGCTTCGGCATGATCAAGCCGTCCGGTAACGAGCAGGTGGTGGCGATGCTGTCCGGCAACCGCATCCTGATCAAACCGAAGGAAGGCGACATCCGCGTCTACGACTACCAGGTGGGCGCCAACCCGCGCGCCGACCGCGTGCAGAATGCGCCGGACGAAGCCGAACTGCGCAAGCGCCTGGAATCGTTCATCCAGGTTGCCACCAAGAGCCTGCTGGACAACACCGGCGGCGTGGTGGACGCGATGCCCGCCAAGCCGAAGAAGTGATCGGCTAGGCTGAGCGAAAGGGGCCTGCGGGCCCCTTTTCATTGCCCCGGACAAGATGCCCGGTCCTGCGTCCTCGGGTCGCAGGGCGACGTGATGGACTGCCGCGCCGCCCAGGCTGTGCGCTGGTTATAATTTAAGACGATATTGGTATAAGCAGTTATAAGAAAAGTCGCTATGCTGCCCGCCGGTTTTTCCCGCCGCGCGTGGCGTTCAGGATGTGATGATGGATTTCGGCATGTTGGGTTTTGTCATTGCAGGCTTGGTCGTCGGCTTCATCGTCGGAATGACCGGCGTTGGCGGCGGCTCGCTGATGACCCCGATTCTCCTGTGGTTCGGCATCAACCCTGCGGCGGCGGTGGGCACCGACCTGCTGTATGCGGCCATCACCAAGTCCGGCGGCGTGCTGGTCCACACCAAGAACCGCAATGTCGACTGGACCATCACCGGCTGGCTGACCCTCGGCAGCGTGCCGGCCGCGGCGCTGACGCTGTGGTTCCTGAAGAACCTGGACTCCGACCCGCAAGCGATCAACGCCGTGATCAAGCACTCGCTGGGGTTCGTGCTGTTGCTCACTGCCCTGGCCATCCTGTTCAAGCAGAAGCTGATGGCGTTCGCCCACAAGCATGCCGGTGACCATTACCACCTCAGTGGCACCAGCCTGAACGTGCTGACCGTTCTCACCGGCGTGATGCTCGGCACCATGGTCGCGCTGACCTCCATCGGTGCCGGCGCACTGGGCACCGTGGCGCTGTTCGTGCTCTATCCGTTCCTCGCCACGCGCCGCCTGGTCGGCACCGAGATCGCCCACGCGGTGCCCCTGACCCTGGTCGCCGGCCTCGGCCACGCCAGCATGGGCAACATGGACTGGCACCTGCTCGGTTACCTGCTGATGGGCTCGCTGCCGGGCATCTATGTCGGCAGCCATCTGTCCGGGCGGATTCCCGACGGCATCCTGCGCCCCTGCCTGGCGCTGATGCTCTTCTCGATCGGCTACAAGCTGGTCTTCTGAGCCTCCGCGCCGGCCTCAGTCGGCGTGCCTGGCGAGCGCTTCGCGACTCTCGCGGAAGCGCTTCGGCGTCACTCCCTTCCAGCGCTTGAAGGCATGGATGAAGTTCGACACTTCGCCATAGCCCAGGCGCTCGGCGATTTCCTCCAGGCGCAGCGCACCGGTCGCCAGTAATTCCTCGGCCAACGCCTGGCGGACTTCGTCGAGCAGGGCCCGGTAGTGGCTGCCTTCCTCGTCCAGGCGCCGGCGCAGGGTGCGCGAGGTCATGTGCAGTTCGCCGGCCACCTGCTCCATGTCCGGCAAGCGGCCGGGCGTGCGTAGCAGACGGTCGCGGATGCGCCCGGCCAGACCGGCGCGGGCTTGGCGGCGGGCCAGCAAGGCCTTGCACTGTTCCTCGCAATGGCCGGCGACCTGCGTGTTGGCGCCGGGCAGCGGCTGTTCGAGCAGGCGCCGGTCGAAAACGATGCGGTTCTCCGCTTGGCCGAACAGAGGCAGCACGCCCAGTTCCGTGCGGTACAGGCTGGTATCGGCGGGCGCCGGCCGGCGGAAGCTGGCATGGCGGATGGGCGGGCGCTGGTTGGTCAGGTCGCGCTGGATGCGCAGCACGCCGCCGAAGTCGCGCTCGACGATGAAGGCTGCGAGGTCCTCGGGCACGGCGGTCTGGTCGAGGATCAGATGGGCTTCGTCGGCGTGCTCCTCCAGGCGCATGCCGTGGAAGGCGTAGGTCAGGCCCAGGTAGCGCAGGCCGATCTGCGCGGCGCTGAGAAAGGTCGGGCTGCTGAGCAGGGCGAAGCCCCAGATGCCGTACGCGTTGAGGTGATAGCGCAGGCCCGCGCGCAGGCCGATGCCGGGTTCCTCGCCGAGGTGCCGGACCAGATTGCGGATCACGCGCAGCTCCTGGCTGGCGTCGATCTCGCGGCCAGGGTCGGCGAGCACGCCGATATCCAGGTCGCTGCCGTGCAGGCAGTCTTCCAGCGTCAGGCCGTGGTCCAGGCCGAACTGGCTGAGCAGTTGCACGCTGATGCCGCTACGGCGGGGAGGCCAGGGGGGCGAGGTGGACATGCTGGCGAGTGCTCTCAGGCTGTCTTGACCGAAAATCACAATTTTCTGTCCGACTATGCCATAACCCGGCACCTGGCGGAGCACTAGCCTATGCTCATCCGCTAGACAGGCGGATCGGCGAGGCGCGTGCGGGTGCTTCGCTTCAGTCATATCGGGAGCACAACAATGCACAATACTTCCCGTGATCCGTCGCCCCTGCGCGTGCTGATCATAGGTGCCGGTTTCGCTGGCATCGGCCTGGCCATCCGCTTGCAGCAGGCGGGCGTTCACGACTACCTGATCCTTGAGAAGGCCGCCGACGTCGGCGGTGTCTGGCGCGAGAACAGCTACCCCGGCGCCGCCTGCGATGTGCCTTCGCACCTGTATTCGTTTTCCTTCGAACCCAAGGCCGATTGGACCCGCAAGTTCGCCCCGCAGGCGGAAATCCTCGATTACCTGCGCCACTGCGCGGACAAGTACGGCCTGCGCCAGCGCATCCGCTTCGCCTGCGAGGCGGTGGACGCGCGCTTCGTCGAGGCCGAGGGCGAGTGGCTGGTGCAATGCGCCGACGGCGAGGTGCTGCGGACGCGCGCCCTGGTCTGCGCCACCGGCCAACTGAGCCGGCCGCTGTACCCGCGGATTCCCGGGCTCGACGGGTTTCGCGGCGCGGCCTTCCACTCGGCGCACTGGGACAGGCGCGTGGACCTGCGCGGCAAGCGGGTGGCGGTGATCGGCACCGGCGCCAGCGCCATCCAGTTCGTCCCGCAGATCGCCCCGCAAGTCGAGCAGCTACTGCTGTTCCAGCGCAGCGCCGCCTATGTGATCGGCAAGCCGGATCGCGCCTACGCGGCCTGGGAGCGCCGCCTGAAAGCGCATTTGCCATGGCTGCAGCGCCTGGATCGCGGGCTCAAGTACCTCCAGCACGAGTCGCGGGTGCTGGCCTTCGCCACCTTCCCGGTGCTGATGACCTTCATGCAGCGCGGTTTCCGCCGGCACCTGCGCCGCAGCATCGGCGACCCGCAACTGCGCCAGCGCCTGACCCCGGACTATCCGCTGGGCTGCAAGCGCATCCTCATCAGTAACGACTATTACCCGGCGCTGGCGCGGGACAACGTGCGGCTGATCGACGAGGGCATCCGCGAGGTGAGCGAAGACGCCATCGTCACCCGCGACGGGCAGCGCCATGCGGTGGACGCGATCATTTTTGGCACCGGCTTCGCCGCCACCGAATTCCTCGCTCCCCTGCGCATCCAGGGCTTGGCCGGGCGCTGGCTGGAGCAGGCCTGGGCGCAAGGCGCGGAGGCCTACAAGGGTATCAGCGTGAGCGGCTTCCCCAATTTGTTCATCCTCTACGGGCCGAACACCAACCTCGGGCACAGCTCCATCGTCTACATGCTGGAGAGCCAGTACCCCTACGTGCTGGCCTGCCTGCAGCGCTTGCGCGAGCACGGCCTGCGCTATCTGGACGTGAAGCCGGAGGTGCAGCGTGCCTATAACCAGAAGCTCCAGCACGCCCTGCAACACACCGTGTGGGAGCGTGGTTGCGACAGTTGGTACAAGACCGCCGAAGGGCGCAATACCAACAACTGGCCGGGCTTCACCTTCGTCTATCGCCAGCAGACCCGCCACCCGGAGTTCGCCGACTATGAATGCGCCCGTTGAAATCCTGCCGCCGACCAGCGCTGGCCAGCGCCTGCTCAGTACCCTGCTGCGGGGAACCTTGCGCCTGCTGTTCCGTGGCCTGATCCGCCCGCCGTTGCCGGTTGCCGCGCAGCGCCTGATCCTGCGCGGACTGACCCTGGCCACCCGGAGCCCGCGCGGCGTCCGACGCAGTCACGAGCCGGTGGCCGGCGTGCCCTGCGAGTGGCAGCGCCCGCCCCGTGCGCAGGGGCGGGTGATTCTCTACCTGCACGGCGGCGCCTATCTGCTGGGGTCGCCGGCGACGCACCGGGCGATCACCGCCAACCTGGCCCGCCTGGCCGCCGCCGAGGTCTGCGCGGTGGATTACCGGCTGGCTCCCGAGTATCGCTATCCGGCGCCGCTGGAAGACGCCCTGGCGGTCTACCAGGCGTTGCTCGCGCGCGGCGTGCCGGCGGCGGACATCGCCGTCGCCGGCGACTCCGCCGGTGGCCACCTGGCCTTGCAACTGGCCCTGGCGCTGAAGGCCCGGGGCCAACCCTTGCCCGGCGCCCTGGTGGTGTTCTCGCCCTGTACCGATTTCACCTGCGCGCACTGGCACCAGCCGCCGGCCGGCGATCCCCTGATCAGCCGTGCCTGGGTGGAAAGCGCCGTGGCGCTGTTCTGTCCGCCGGGGCTGGCGCACGACTCGCCTCAGCTCTCACCGTTGTTCGCCGACCTGAGCGGCCTGCCGCCGCTGTTGATCCAGGTCGGCGAGGACGAGGTGTTGCGCAACGACAGCCTGCGCCTGGCGGCGAAGGCGCGGGAACAGGGCGTGGTCGTCGAGTTGCAGCGCTACCGCGACTGCTGGCATGTGTTCCAGGCCCACGCCGGGGTCTTGCAGGTCGCCGACCGCGCGCTGGCCGAGGTGGCGGGGTTTCTCGCCTGCGTGCAGGGAGGAGGGCGCTGATGGACAGTATCCTGATCAGCGGAGCGGCCTCCGGCATCGGCGCGGCCAGCGCCCGGCTGTTCCATGCGCGGGGCTGGCGGGTCGGCCTGCTGGATATGAACGGCGACGCCCTCGAACGCCTCTCCGAGGGGCTCGGCGGCGCCTGGCGGCGGGTCCTCGATGTCACCGATGGCGCGGCGGTGCGCGCGGCGCTGGCGGATTTCGTCGGTGCCGGCGACGGCCGCCTGCGCCTGCTCTTCAACTGTGCGGGCGTGCTGCGTTTCGGCCGTTTCGAGGAGATCGCCGTGGAGGAGCATGGGCGCTTGCTGGCGATCAACGTCCAGGGCCTGCTGAATTGCTGTCACGCGGCCTTCCCGTACCTGAAGGCCACGCCGGGCGCGCAAGTGCTGAACATGGGCTCGGCCTCGGGGCTGTATGGGGTGCCGGAGATGGCCAGCTACTCCGCCTCCAAGTTCGCCGTGCGCGGGCTGACCGAGGCGCTGGAGCTGGAGTGGCGTCGCCATGGCATCCGCGTCGCCGACCTGATGCCGCCCTTCGTGCGCACGCCGATGGTCACCAGCCAGACGGTCGAGCCGCCGGTGCTGCGCCGGCTCGGCGTGACCCTGACGGCCGAGGACATCGCCGCGGCGGCCTGGCGCCAGGCGCGAAGCGGCAAGGTACACCGCCCGATCGGCGCGTTGTTTCGCGCCATGTACTGGTCCGGGCAATTGTCGCCGCCGGCGCTGAACCGTTGGGTGATGGCCTGGCTCAGTCGCGACTGAGCGCCGTGCCGATGATCGCCCTGCGGGCGTGGGCGCGGCGGCCGGGCTGCCCAGCCGCCGCGCGCTGCCGGTCCGGCCGGCCGCTTCAGAACAGGTTGGCGATGCGCTTGAAGGGGTAGTCCGGCTCGACATAGCCCGCGGGTTTCTGCCGCTTGGGCAGTGTCACGTCGGGACGTTGCACCGGCTCGTAGGGGATCTGCGCCAGGACATGGCTGATGATGTTCAGCCGCGCGCGTTTCTTCACGTCGGCATCGACCACGAACCAGGGCGCCCAGGCGGTATCCGACGCCTGGATCATCTCGTCGCGGGCGCGGGAGTAGTCGTACCAGTGGCGGTAGGACTTGAGGTCCATCGGCGAGAGCTTCCATATCTTGCGCCCGTCGGTGATGCGCGCCTTCAGGCGCCGCTCCTGCTCTTCCATGCTGACGTCCAGCCAGTACTTGAGGACCAGGATGCCGGCATCGACCAGGGACTTTTCCAGGAATGGCACCGCTTCGAGGAATTCTTTGCTCTGTTGCTCGGTGCAGAAGCCCATCACCCGCTCGACGCCGGCGCGGTTGTACCAGCTGCGGTCGAATATGGTCACCTCGCCAGCGGCCGGCAGGTGGGGGATGTAGCGTTGCAGGTAGAGTTGGGTCCTTTCTCGTTCCGTGGGCGCGGGCAGGGTGACGATCCGGAACACGCGCGGGTCGACGCGTTCGGTCAGCGCCTTGATGGCGCCGCCTTTGCCGGCGCCATCGCGGCCCTCGAAGAGAATGCAGACCTTGGTGCCGCTGTGCACCACCCATTCCTGCAGGGCCACCAGCTCGACCTGCAGGCGTTCCAGTTCGCGGCGATAGCGCTTGCCGCCAAGCGGTCGCGGCTCGTCCGATGCGGCCGAGGCGCGGGGCTGTTTGTCTTTGCTCATGAGGCTTCCCTTGTTTGCCAGTTGCTGCGGGCTCCGGCCGCTGCAGCGGCCGGGCGTCTGGGCCAAGGGTCGGACGTTGCGCAGGTGCCCGGGCGTGACGGAGATCATGGGAGCGGTGGTGGCGGAATTTCCCCTGGCCGTCGAGGCGTCATCCTACGAAAACACCTCAGTCGCTGACGGCGTTTGCCCGCGCGCGGGGCACTGCCGCCTGTCGCCGTCGAAACCGCGCATCGTCTCTAGGAGCGGCATTCCAGCGCCAATGGCGCTACTCTGAGAGCTATTGGTCGCGGTTTCATTTCGGTACCCCGAGTCTTTTTGCACGATCGCCGAAATTGGCGACCAATTGGGGACGTTGAATCATTTCTCGTTTCCGTGGCGCTACAAGCTATCCGTCGCATGTTCAGCTCGGCCCAGGCATGCGTATGCCGGGAAAACTCGGTGAAACCCTGAATGTCTAGGAGGTGCGTACCATGGAAAAGCCCCTCTCCGAGGATATCAGCGTCAATGTGCTACGGCGGATGAAGGAGGGTGGTTTCGACTTCGCCCGCATCCATCCGATCGACTTCTTCGCCATCTTTCCCGATGAACAGACCGCCCGTAAGGCCGCCCGACAGTTTCGCGGCGAATCCTTGAGAGCCCAGGTCGAAGCCCGCGCCGACGGTGGCTGGAACCTGCAGATCAGCAAGGTGATGTTCGCCACCCACGCCGGCATAGGCGCCTTCGAGCACGACCTGGAGGAAATCGTGGTGCCGCTCGGCGGTGTACTCGATGGCTGGGGCGTGACCCAGGAAGTTTCCGCTCTGCATCCCTGATTCATCGGCTTGTCACCCCGCCGCGCCGTTCCGGCCGGCGGTTTCCCTTCCGTCTTCCGCGCTGGCCCGCGCCACCCGCCCTGGGTGGCGCGGGTTCCGCGCGGGTACGCTGGGGGTTATGGTCGCGCGCCTTTTGCGGCAGACTGCCGCACGGAGGTGAGCATGACCGACATTCTGATTCTGACCCACGCCGATTTCTGTCCACCCGGCCACCTGGCCGCGGTGCTCGACCGTGCCGGCCTGGACTTCGAGGTGCGCCGCGCCGACCACGGCGAGCTGGACGGCTACGACCTGGAGCGACCGAAAGCGGTGGCCATCATGGGCGGGCCGATGAGCGTGAACGACGACCTGCCCTGGCTGCGCGACGAACTGGCGGCCTTGCGCCGTTTCATCGCGCGCGAGGTGCCGATGATCGGCCACTGCCTGGGCGGCCAGTTGCTGGCCAAGGCCCTGGGCGCGGCGATCCGCCACCAGGGCTACACCGAAATGGGCTGGCAGCCGATGCGCCGCCTGGCATCCGCCAGTCCCTGGCTGGCGCACCTGCCGGACGAATTCCCGATCTACCAGTGGCACGGCGATACCTTCGAGCTGCCGGACGGCGCCGAGCACCTGCTGTCGAGCCCCTGGTGCGCCAACCAGGGCTTCAGTTGGGGCGGATTCATCCTCGGCCTGCAAGGCCACCCGGAGATGACCGAGGAACTGGTCAGTGGCTGGATCAACGGCTGGCCGGAATACCTCGACCCCAGCCAGCCGAGCCAGGAAACGGCGCAGGTGATGCTCGCCGAGTTGCCGCGCAAGGTGGCCGAGCTGAACCGCGTGGCCGAGGGCTTCTACGCCCACTGGCTGAAGCTCGCGCGGCTGGCCTAGGGCGGCTGACCGCCCGTGGCCAACCGCCCGTGATTATCCGCCGCCGGCCGGGATGGCGAGAGCGGCGGCTCAGTGCTTGATCATGATGTGCCGCGCCACCGTGTAGTCCTCCAGCCCGTACATCGACAGGTCCTTGCCGTAGCCGGACTGCTTGAAGCCGCCGTGGGGCATTTCGCTGCACAGCATGAAGTGCGTGTTGACCCAGGTGCAGCCGTACTGCAGGCGCGCGGCGACCCGCGCGGCGCGGCTGACGTCGCGGGTCCAGACCGACGAGGCGAGACCGTACTCGGAGTCGTTGGCCCAGCGGATGGCTTCCTCGGCATCGCTGAACGGCGTCACCGACACCACCGGACCGAAGACTTCGCTGCGCACGATTTCATCGTCCTGTTGCGCGTTGGCCACCACCGTCGGCTGGTAGAAGAACCCATGCCCGGCAACCGGGCCGCCACCGGTGGCGATGCGGATGTGCGGGCTGGCCTTGGCCCGTTCGACGAAGCCGGAGACGCGCTCGCGCTGGCTGGCGCTGATCAGCGGGCCCAGCTCGGTGGCCGGGTCGTGCTGCTGGCCGGTCTTCAGGGTCGATACCGCGCTGGCCAGGTCGGCGACGAAGTTGTCGTAGATCTTCTTGCCGGCATAGATGCGGCAGGCCGCGGTGCAGTCCTGGCCGGCGTTGTAGAAGCCGAAGGTGCGGATGCCGGCGACCACGTCGGCCAGGTCGGCGTCGTCGAAGACGATCACCGGAGCCTTGCCGCCCAGTTCCATGTGCAGGCGTTTCACGCTGTCCGCGGCGCTGCGGATGATGGCCTTGCCGGTGCCCACCGAGCCGGTCAGCGAGACCATGCGCACCAGCGCGTGCTCGACCAGCGGGCTGCCCACCGTGGGGCCGCGGCCGCAGACGATGTTGACCACCCCGGCGGGGAGCAGCTCGGCAAGGAACTCGGCGACGCGCAGGGCGGTCAGCGGCGTCTGCTCGGACGGCTTGAGCACCACGCAGTTGCCTGCCGCCAGGGCCGGAGCGAGCTTCCAGGCGGCCATCATCAGCGGGTAGTTCCAGGGAGCGATGGAGGCGACCACGCCGACCGGGTCGCGGCGCAGCATCGAGGTGAAGCCGGGCAGGTACTCGCCGGCCGCCGAGCCGGGCAGGCAGCGGCTGGCCCCGGCGAAGAAGCGGAACACGTCGGCGATCGCCGGGATCTCGTCGTTCAGCGCGGCGCTATAAGGCTTGCCGCAGTTCAGCGATTCCAGGCCGGCCAGTTCGCCGGCGTGCGCCTCGATCTTGTCGGCCAGGCGCAGCAGGAGCATGGCGCGATCCTTGGGCGCGGTCTGCGACCAACCGTCGAAGGCCGCGTCGGCGGCGCGCACCGCCGCGTCGACCTGCGACTCGCTGGCTTCGCCGACCTGGCAGACCACCTCGCCATTGACCGGGTTGAGGATGTCCAGGACGTCGCCTTCGCCGGCGACGAGCTGGCCATTGAGCAGCAGCTTGGTTTGCATCACGGGGCCTCCGATGGAGCCTGGGAAACGCCCTCCGCGCGAAGCAAGAGGGGGCTCGGGTGGTTACGCCTGGTCACTTGCCACCCCCCGCGACATCGCTGGTTCCGCGGGTCAGGTAGTAGGCGCCGAGGATCGGCAGCATGGTCGCCAGCATCACCAGCATGGCCACCACGTTGGTAATGGGCACGTCGCGCGGGCGGGACAGCTGGTTGAGCAGCCACAGCGGCAGGGTCCGTTCGTGGCCGGCGGTGAAGGTGGTGACGATGATTTCGTCGAAGGACAGCGCGAAGGCCAGCATGCCGCCGGCCAGCAGGGCGGTGGCGATGTTCGGCAGGACCACGTAGCGGAAGGTCTGCCAGCCGTCGGCGCCAAGGTCCATGGAGGCTTCGATGAGGCTGAAGGCGGTGCGGCGGAAGCGCGCGATCACGTTGTTGTAGACGATCACCACGCAGAAGGTCGCATGGCCGATGACGATGGTCATGACGCCCGGTTCGATGCCCAGGGTCTTGAACGCCGAGAGCAGGGCGATACCGGTGATGATGCCGGGCAGGGCGATCGGCAGGATCAGCATCAGCGAGATGCCTTCCTTGCCGAAGAAGTCGCGGCGGTACAGCGCGGCGGCGGCCAGGGTGCCGAGGAGCATGGCGATCAGGGTGGCGATGCAGGCGATCTTTACCGACAGGCCGATGGCATCGAGCACGTCGCCGCGCTGGGCGACGTCGGCGAACCACTTCAGGGTGAAGCCCTGCAGCGGGAAGCTATAGGCCGACTCCTCGGTGTTGAAGGCATACAGCAGGATCACCAGGATCGGGAAGTGCAGGAACAGCAACCCGCCCCAGGCGGCCAGGCGCAGCCCCCAGGAGGCTTTCCCTTCAGAGCGCATCGAAAGCCCCCAGCCGTTTGGCGATGGACAGGTAGATGGCGATCAGCACGATCGGCACCAGGGTGAAAGAGGCGGCCAGCGGCATGTTGCCCACCGCGCCCTGCTGCACATAGACCATGGTGCCGATGAACAGCCCGCTGGGACCGATCAGCTGCGGAATGATGAAGTCGCCGAGGGTCAGGCTGAAGGTGAAGATCGAACCGGCCACCACGCCGGGGAAGGCCAGCGGCAGGATGACCAGGAAAAACGTCTGCCGTGGTTGCGCGCCGAGGTCAGCCGAGGCTTGCAGCAGCGACGGCGGCAGGCGCTCCAGGGCGGCCTGGATCGGCAGGATCATGAACGGCAGCCAGATGTAGGTGAACACCCAGAAGCGCCCCAGGTGCGAGGTGGACAGGGTATTGCCGCCGACCCAGGGCACCTCCAGCAGCAGGTTCAACGGACCGAGCAGGTGCAGCTTCTCGATCAGCCAGTAGAGGATACCGCCCTTGGCCAGGATCACCGTCCAGGCGTAGGCCTTGACGATGTAACTGGCCCACATCGGCAGCATCACCGCGATGTAGAAGAAGGCCTTTTCCTTCGGCCCGGCGAAACGCGCCATGAAATAGGCGATGGGGAAGGCCAGCACCGCGCTGGCCAGCGACACCGCGATGGCCATGCCCAGGGTGCGCAGGACGATGTCGTAGTTGGCCGGATTGAACAGTACCCGGTAGTTGGCCAGGGTCAGCTCCGGGGTCACCGCCATGGTGAAGTCGTCGAAGGTATAGAAGCTCTGCCAGAGCAGGGCGAACAGCGAGCCGATGTAGATCACGCCGAACCACAGCAGCGGCGGCACCAGCAACAGCAGCAGGTAGAGGGTGCTGCGCCGGTAGAGGAAGCTGGACAGCGCGCGCGTCGGGCTCATGGCGTCGGTTCCTCGCGCAGCGGCACCAGGGCACTGCGGGCCCAGCAGGCGCGCACCGAGTCGCCGGGTTGTGGGCGCGCCTCCTCGCGTTCGCCGTTGGGCAGCGCGGCGCTCAGCCGGCCGCCCTCGTCCAGGGCGATCTCGTAGCGGCTGTTGGCGCCCATGTACTGCACATCGACCAGGGTGCCGGTGATTTCCAGTTCACCGTCTCGCGCCTGGCCGAACCGCACATGCTCCGGCCGCAGCGACCAGGCGCCGGGGGCGCCGAGCAAGCGTTGGGCGATGGCGCCGCGCAGGACGTTGGCGGTGCCGACGAACTCGGCGACGAAGGGCGTGGCCGGCCGCATGTAGAGATTGCGCGGGGTATCGACCTGCTCGATGCGGCCCTTGTTGAACACCGCCACGCGGTCGGACATGGACAGCGCTTCGTTCTGGTCGTGGGTGACGAAGATGAAGGTGATGCCCAGTTGGCGCTGCAGCTTCTTCAGCTCCACCTGCATCTGCTCGCGCAGCTTCAGGTCCAGCGCGCCCAGGGGTTCGTCGAGCAGCAGCACGCGCGGGCGATTGACCAGGGCGCGGGCCAGGGCCACGCGTTGGCGCTGGCCGCCGGACAGCTGCGCCGGTTTGCGGCTGCCATAGTCGGCGAGGGCGACCATGCCCAGCGCTTCCTCGGCGCGCTGGAGGCGTTCGGCCTTGGCCACGCCCTTGACCTTGAGGCCATAGGCGACGTTGTCCAGCACGTTCATGTGGGGGAACAGCGCGTAGTCCTGGAACACCGTGTTCACATCGCGCTGGTAGGGTGGCAGGCCGGCGGCCTCGTGACCATGGATGCGGATGGAACCGGCGGAGGGCTGCTCGAAGCCGGCGATCAGGCGCAGGCAGGTGGTCTTGCCCGAGCCCGAGGGGCCGAGCATGGAGAAGAACTCGCCATCGGGGATTTCGATGGACACCCGGTCGACGGCTTTCACCTCGCCGTAGTGGCGGCTCACCTCGGTGAACTGGACGGCTGTGGTCATGGGGCTACTCGCGTGGCTGGTCGGCTACCTGAAAAGGTAGCGCATGGCGGCGAGGGTGCAGGCCGGGCGCTGGCGCCGGGGGCGCAGTCCGTAATGAACCACGATGAACGGCGGACAAGCGTGCAGCGCTGGCGATGGGTAGCGTTGCGCTCAACGCCATCCTACGGGGGCTGCCTGGCGCGTTGCCACGCCGATTGACAGCCCCAACCCGACTGCCTAACGTGGCCGGGCCGCCCCACAGGGCGGTGCGGGATTGGCGTCCCGGCGATTAGGAAGGCGCGAAAGCTGATGCTTGGCGCCTCGCATGGTTGCACCCACGCAATGGGTGGGCCGTGCAGGGCATCTTCGGATGCGCCGGTTCCTAATCCCGGTACGCCAACCTGTACGGTCCGCCCTCCCTGATTGGCGTCAGGACGCGGAAATCCAATCGATTAGGACGCAGCCCATGAACCCGGCAGAACTGGCTCTACTCCATCCCCTCGACGAAAACACGCCACTGGCGCTCTACGACGCCGCTCAGGCTCGTCACTCCGCCCTGCGCAACATGCTCGGTCTGCTGGCCGGCGCCCCTGACCTGGGCTCGCCTTCCGCCGAGACGCTGGGCGGTGCCCTGGCCTGCCTGGAACTCCTCGCCGTCGAAAGCGAGCACTTGTACCAGGCCGCCCAGCGCCGCGCCAAAGCGTAACGCCTGGACAGAGCGGAACGCTTCATCTGCCGCCATCGAGCGGTGGGTGATGGGTATCGCTGCGCTCAACGCCATCCTACGGGGCTACCTGGCGTGGCGGTAGGATGGGTCGAGGGCGAAGCGCGATACCCATGCGGTACGGCGGCGTGGGTATCGCAGTCTGACTGCAGGCGCTATCGGCCGCCCATGATCGCGATGTAGTCCTGGGTCCAGCGGCTGTAGGGGACGAACTTGCCGCCCTCGGCCTGCGGGGTTTTCCAGAAAGCGATCTTGTCGAACTGGTCGAAGCCGTTGGTGGCGCAGCCCTGGGCGCCGAGCAACTGGCTACCGCTGCAGCCGGCCGGCGCCGCCGGTACCGAGCCGAACCAGGCGGCGACGTCGCCCTGGACCTTGGGCTCCAGCGACCAGTTCAGCCACTTGTAGGCGCAGTTCGGGTGCTTGGCGTCGACGTGCATCATGGTGGTGTCGGCCCAGCCGGTGACGCCCTCGGCGGGTATGGTCGATGCGATCGGCTGCTTTTCGCCGACCAGGGCGTTGACCTGATAGGGCCATGAGGCGGAGGCGGCCACGCCCTCGTTCTTGAAGTCGCTCATCTGCACGGTCGCGTCATGCCAGTAGCGGTGCACCAGCGCGTGCTGGGCGCGCAGCAGCTTGAGCACCGCGGTGTACTGCTCCTCGGTGAGCTGGTAGGGGTCCTTGATGCCCAGCTTGGGCTCGGTGGCCTTCAGGTAGAGCGCGGCGTCGGCGATGTAGATCGGGCCGTCGTAGGCCTGCACGCGGCCCTTGTTGCTCTTGCCGTCGGGCAGCGACTGTTCCTTGAACACCACGCTCCAGCTCTTCGGCGCCTGCGGGAAGACCTTGGTGTTGTACATCAGTACGTTCGGCCCCCACTGGTACGGGGTGCCGTAGTGCTCGCCATTGACCGTGTGCCAGGGCGCGTCCTGCAGGCGCTTGTCGACGTTCTTCCAGTTCGGCACCAGGGCCACGTTGATCGGCTGCACGCGCTTGCCGTAGATCAGCCGCAGGGAGGCGTCGCCGGAGGCGGTGACCAGGTCGTAGCCGCCCTTGGCCATCAGGCTGACCATTTCGTCGGAGGTGGCAGCGGTCTTGACGTTGACCTTGCAGCCGCTGTCCTTCTCGAACTGGGTCACCCAGTCGTAGTTCTTGTCGCTTTCGCCGCGCTCGATGTAGCCCGGCCAGGCAATGATGTCGAGGGCGCCCTCGGACGCGCCGAGCTGCTTGAGCGCTTCGGCGGCGTGCAGGGAACCGCTGGAAAGAACGCAGGCACTGGCGAAGGCCAGGGATGCGAGTTTGAACGAAGGCATGATCGGACTCCTGTTCTGGGGTTCGGAGCCTCTGCGGCCGGACCGCGCCGGAGGTGGGCACCATGGCGACAGCGTGCGGCGCATGGCAAAAGGACACCGCTCAAGCAGCGTAGTCGTGGCATCCGGGGGCTACAAGCGCGAGGGCGGCCCCGGCCGGCCCGGCCGACGCGCCGACGCCAAATAGGGCGGCGCCCGCCCGGCGTGCGCGGAGTCTGCACCAAGCTGGGGCGTGGCGCCCGCCGCTGTTTTGCAAGTCATTGAAAAAACGGATTTTGTTGCGCTGGCACGGTGCTTGCGATGGCTAGCTCATTGCTGGCGACAAGGAGTTCGGCATGTCCCGCACTTTCTATGACGAGATGTACGATGCCAACGGCCAGTGCCGGACGCATTACCGGGAATTCGCTCGCTGGCTGGGCGGCGCGCCGCCCGAGCTGCTGGCCCAGCGGCGCCGCGAGGCCGACCTGCTGTTCCACCGCGCCGGCATCACCTTCACCCTGTATGGCGACGAGCAGGGCACCGAGCGCCTGATCCCCTTCGACACCATCCCGCGCAGCATCCCGATGAGCGAATGGCGGGTGGTGGAGCGGGGCTGCATCCAGCGGGTGCGCGCGCTGAACATGTTCCTCGCCGACCTCTACCATGAGCAGCGCATCATCAAGGCCGGGGTGATCCCGGCGGAGCAGGTGCTGGCCAACGAGGGCTACCAGATCGCCATGCAGGGCCTGGACCTGCACCGCGACCTCTATGCGCACATCGCCGGGGTCGACCTGGTGCGCGACGCCGACGGCAGCTACTACGTACTGGAAGACAACCTGCGCACCCCCAGCGGCGTCAGCTACATGCTCGAAGACCGCAAGATGATGATGCGTTTGTTCCCCGAGCTGTTCTCCGCCCAGCGCATCGCGCCCATCGACCATTACCCGAACCTGCTGTTGGAAACCCTGCGCAGTTCCAGCCCGCTGGACAACCCCAGCGTGGTGGTGCTGACGCCGGGCCGCTTCAACAGCGCCTACTTCGAGCACGCCTTCCTGGCGCGCGAAATGGGCGTCGAGCTGGTCGAGGGGGCCGACCTGTTCGTCCGCGACGAGCGCGTCTACATGCGCACCACCGCCGGCCCGCGTCCGGTGGACGTGATCTACCGGCGCCTCGACGACGCCTTCCTCGACCCCCTGGCCTTCAATCCCGAATCCATGCTCGGCGTGCCCGGCCTGCTGGCCGCCTACCGCGCCGGCAACGTGGTGCTGGCCAACGCCATCGGCACCGGGGTGGCCGACGACAAGTCGATCTACCCCTATGTCGGCGACATGGTGCGCTTCTACCTGAGCGAGGAGCCGATCCTGAAGAACGTGCCGACCTGGCAGTGCCGCAAGCCCGAGGAACTGTCCCATGTGCTGGCCCACCTGCCGGAGCTGGTGGTCAAGGAAACCCAGGGCTCCGGCGGCTACGGCATGCTGGTCGGCCCGGCGGCCACGGCCAAGGAGATCGAAGACTTCCGCGAGCGCCTCAAGGCCCGCCCGCATGCCTACATCGCCCAGCCGACGCTGAGCCTGTCGACCTGCCCGACCTACGTCGACAGCGGCATCGCGCCGCGCCATATCGACCTGCGCCCCTTCGTCCTCTCCGGGCGCGAGACGCGCCTGGTGCCCGGCGGCCTGACCCGCGTGGCGCTGCGCGAAGGCTCGCTTGTCGTCAATTCGTCACAGGGTGGCGGTACCAAGGACACCTGGGTGGTGGAGGACTGACATGCTTTCGAGAACTGCCGCCGACCTGTACTGGATGTCGCGCTACCTGGAGCGCGCCGAGAACCTCGCGCGCATGCTCGACGTCAGCTATTCGCTGTCGCTGATGCCGCAGGACGGCCGTGGCGATGGCCTCGACGAACTGGCCATGCCGCTGCTGATCACCGGCACCATGGACGAATACCTGACCCGCCACGGGCAAATGCACGCCGAGCGCATGCTGCATTTCTTCGCCCTCGACGCGAGCAACCCGGCGAGCATCTACTGCTGCCTGCAGGCCGCCCGAGGCAACGCCCACGCGGTGCGCGGGCGGATCACCGCGGACATCTGGGAGAACATCAACGCCACCTGGCTGGAGATGCGCAGCATCGCCCAGGAAGGGCTCGGCCGCTACGGCATCAGCCGTTTCTGCGAGTGGGTCAAGGAGCGCTCGCACCTGTTCCGCGGCGCGACCTACGGCACCATCATGCGCGGCGAAGCCTACAGCTTCATCCGCCTCGGCACCTTCATCGAGCGTGCCGACAACACCTTGCGCCTGCTCGATGCGCGCTACGAAATGCTCGGCGAGGAAGCCGAAGAGGTCAGCGACAGCTCGGCGCGCGGCTACTACCAGTGGAGCGCCTTGCTCCGCGCGCTGTCCTCCTTCGAGGCCTACAACGAGATCTATCGCGGTTCGCCGGGCGCCCGCCAGGTCTCCGAGCTGCTTCTGCTGCGCGCCGAGGCGCCGCGCTCGCTGCGTTCCTGCACCGAAGAGCTGAACACCATCCTCGCCGCGCTGCCGGGCGACAACGGCCGTCCGGCGCAGCGTCTGGCCGCCGAGCTGGACGCGCGGCTGCGCTACACGGCGATCGACGAAATCCTCGGTGAAGGGCTGCACGCCTGGCTCACCGACTTCATCCTGCTGGTTCGCCAGTTGGCCAGGGCTATTCACAGCTCCTACCTGGAGGTCGTATGAAACTCTCCATCAGCCACGACACTACCTACCGCTACGACGACCTGGTGCGCGCGAGCATCCAGTACCTGCGCCTGACGCCCCAGGAAAGCGAGCGCCAGCACGTGCTCAGCTGGGAACTGACCCTGCCGCGCCCGGCGCGCGCCCAGCGCGACCCCTACGGCAACGTGCTGCACGTGCTGAGCATCGACGAGCCGCACGAGGCCATCGTCATCCGCGCCCGCGGCCAGGTGGAAATCGACGAAAGCCGCGAGTTGGAGCACGACGGCCAGTCGCCATTGCCGTTCCTGCGCTTCACCCGCCTGACCACCCCGGACGAGGCGCTGCGCGCCTTCGCCGCCAGCCAGTGCGCGGGGCAGCGTGACCGCGCCGCACTGATTGGCCTGATGCAGGCGCTGCACGAGCGCATGCCGTTCCGCCCCGGCGCGACCCGTGTCGACAGCACCGCCGCGGAAGCCTTTGCCGGCGGCGCCGGGGTCTGCCAGGACCACACCCATGCTTTCCTCGCCTGCGCCCGCAGCCTTGGCGTGCCGGCGCGCTTCGTCTCCGGCTACCTCTACCAGGGCAGCGACCAGGACCTGGCCAGCCACGCCTGGGCCGAGGCCTGGCTGGACGACGCCTGGTACAGCTTCGACGTGACCAACCAGTTGGCGCGCCCGGAACGCCATCTCAAGCTGGCGGTGGGCCTGGACTACCTGGATGCCTGCCCGGTGCGCGGCATGCGCCGGGGCGGTGGCATGGGCGAGCAGATGCATGCGCGCGTCGAGGCGCCGCCCTTGCTGCGCGGCCAACAATAAGAACCGCGCTGCGGTGGCTGGGCCGGCGTAGCGCGCCTCAGCCGCCGCGGCGGATCGCCGGCAATGCCCGCACGGGAAGGCTCCCATGACCTACTGCGTCGCCATGTGCCTGGCCGACGGCCTGGTGTTCGTGTCCGACTCGCGGACCAACGCCGGCATCGACCAGATTTCCACCTTCCGCAAGCTGTTCACCTTCGGCGTCAGCGGCGAACGCCTGATCGTCCTGCAGTGCGCCGGCAACCTGGCCACCTCGCAATCGGTGATCAACCTGCTCAAGCAGCGCCTGGACGGCGCCACGCCCAACCTCGACAGCGTGCCGACCCTGTACGACGCCACCGCCCTGGTGGCGCAGACCGTCCGCGAAGTGGTCGCCCGCGACGCCGTGGCCCTGGCGGGCAACACCGACCTGAGCTGTTCGTTCCTGGTCGGCGGGCAGATCGTCGGCGCGGCGCCCGAGCTGTACAGCATCTATCCGCAGGGCAACTTCATTCAGGCCACCGAGGACACGCCCTTCCTGCAGTTGGGCGAGAGCAAGTACGGCAAGCCGATCCTCGACCGCAACCTGCAATTCGACACCCGCCTGGAAGAGGCCCTGCGCTGTGCGCTGGTGTCCTTCGACTCGACCATTCGCAGCAATCTGTCGGTGGGCATGCCGCTGGACCTGCTGGTCTATCACCGCGACAGCCTGATCCTGCCGGCCGGCTACCGTGTCACCGAAGACGACGCCTATTTCGCCAAGGTGCGCCGGCAATGGTCGCTCGGCCTGCACGAGCTGCTCGGCCAACTGCCGGCGCCACCGAGCGAGTACAACGTCTAGCACGCATCGCGCTGGCCGGCCCGGCAACGGACTCAGCCGCGCTTCTGCGCCATGTGCTTGAGGTAGCCGACCAACTGGTCCAGCTCCTGGTCGCTGAGGTTGGCCTTGGCGAACCCCGGCATCTTCGCCTGCGGCCAGTGGCGCAGGCTCTGCGGATCGCGGATGTACAGCTTGAGGTAACCGTCGGCGAAGTATTCGGTGGGGCTGTGCGGCTGGTTCAGGTCGGGGCCGAACTGGGCATCACCGGCGCCATTCAGGCGGTGGCAGGCCAGGCAGTGCTTCTGGAACAGGGCGAAACCCTGTTGCACGTCGTTGCCGGCGTCGGCATCGGGCAGCAGGGCGGGGAAGCGTTCGGCGACCGACGGCAGGTAGCGCAGGCTGGCCACTTGGAACGGCCACTGCTCGGGGCTGATGCGCGAGGCCTGTGGGTCGGTCCAGACCAGGTAGAAGGGCCCGGCGGACGGCTTGCCCGCGGCCAGCGGCGGCCATGGCTGGGTGCTTTCCTCGATGGCCAGCCAGGCGCGTGCGCCCTGGGTCTGCAGCAGGGCGGCGGCGGGCAGCTCGGCGGCGAAACCATCCAGCGCCACCGCCTGCAGGTGGGCGTCGGGCGTCACGCCGCTCAACAGGCTGGCCAGGGGCACGGCGCGATAGTGCATGGTCCGGTGGTAGGACACATCGTCCGGCACCTCGATCTCGCGCACCTGCGGGTTGGCCAGCAGCTCGGCGCTGCTCAGCGTGCGCTTGCCGGAGGGCAGCTCCAGGGTCAGGTCAGCGGCGAAGGCAGGGGTACACAGCAGCAACAGCGTGAGCAGGGTGGTACGCATGGGGCGGGCTCCGGCGAGTGGGGCAACGAAAATAGCAGATCGTTGCATCGTCGCAGAGCGCTGCCCGCGCTGCGTTGACCGTGGCGAACGGATGGTCGCCCGCGGTTCGCAGCGGCAGGCAGTGGCGTGGGCCTAGCCGATCAGACGGCTGAGATTGGGAATGATCAGGACGACGGTAGTGACGAAGACGATCAGGCTGGCCTGCCGCCATTTCTTCGGTTGTTGTTCCATGATGCTTTCCGCCTTTCTTGTTTTTGGCGTGGCCCCGCAGCGCCCTTACGGCCCGACGCTGGAGGTGGCATGCCCTGGCTTTTCATCGCTGGCCACCCCGGCAAAACCCGGCGGCGGCGTCCCTTGCAGAGACTGCAAGAAGTGAGTCTAAGCCCCGGCTGGCGCGGGCTTAGACGATCTGGCAACAAGTCTCGCGAAGCCAGGCTAATTCCCTCTATATGACAGCGGCGTGACGGCTCTGGCGTGCGGCTCGACCGTTCGTCCGCAGGCCCGCCCGGGCCGCGCCAGAGCCATCGCCGGGCATGCCGTCGGTCGGCGCGGCTGAGCGCGGCGGTCAATGGCGCTGAGCGATCCGGTCATTGCTCCGCGGCCCGTGGCGGCTAAGGTAAGCCCCACACGCGCCTGCGTGACCGCTACGCCAAGAGAGAACGCCATGACTGAAGCATTGATTTTCGACGCGGTGCGCACGCCCCGCGGCAAGGGCAAGAAGGACGGCTCGCTGTACAGCGTCAAGCCGGTCAACCTGATCGCCGGCCTGTTGCGCGCGGTGCAGCAGCGCAACCAACTGGACACCGCCCAGGTCGACGACATCGTCCTCGGCTGCGTGACGCCGGTGGGCGACCAGGGCGCCGACATCGCCAAGACCGCCGCGCTGGTGGCGGATTGGGACGAGCAGGTGGCGGGCGTGCAGATCAACCGCTTCTGCGCCTCGGGCCTGGAGGCGGTCAACCTCGGCGCGATGAAGGTGCGCTCCGGCTTCGAGGACCTGGTGCTGGTCGGTGGCGTCGAGTCCATGTCGCGCGTGCCCATGGGGTCCGACGGCGGCGCCTGGGCGATGGACCCGGAAACCAACCTGCACACCCACTTCGTGCCCCAGGGCATCGGCGCCGACCTGATCGCCACCCTGGAGGGCTTCAGCCGCGCCGACGTCGACGCCTTCGCCCTGCGCTCCCAGCAGAAGGCCGCCAAGGCGCGCGCCGAAGGACGCTTCGCCAGGTCGCTGGTGCCGGTGACCGAGCAGAACGGCATCGTTCTGCTCGACCACGACGAATTCATTCGCGCCGACTCCAGCCTCGAAGGCCTCGGCGCGCTCAAGCCGAGCTTCGAAATGATGGGGCAGATGGGCTTCGACGCCAGCGCCCTGCGCAAGTACAGCCAGGTCGAACGCATCGAGCACGTGCACACCCCCGGCAACAGCTCGGGGATCGTCGACGGCGCCGCCGCCATGCTCATCGGCTCCGCGGCCAAGGGCCGCGAACTGGGCCTGACGCCGCGCGCGCGCATCGTCGCCGGCGCGGTGACCGGCAGCGACCCCACCATCATGCTCACCGGCCCGGCGCCGGCCACCCGCAAGGCCCTGGCCAAGGCCGGCCTGCGCGTCGACGACATCGACCTGTTCGAGGTCAACGAAGCCTTCGCCTCGGTGGTGATGAAGTTCATGAAGGACATGGGCGTGGCCGAGAGCAAGGTCAACGTCAATGGCGGCGCCATCGCCATGGGCCACCCGCTGGGCGCCACCGGCTGCATGATCCTCGGCACCCTGCTCGACGAACTGGAGCGGCGCAACCTGCGCTACGGCCTGGCCACCCTCTGCGTGGGCGGTGGCATGGGCATCGCCACCATCATCGAACGCATCTGAGCCGTCGGAGGGCGAGCGCACACGCCGCCCCTCCGACCAGCCATCTCCTTTGGGATGAGAAGAAATGACTGACGCCATCCGCTACGAAAAAGGCCCGGACAACATCGTCGTCCTGACCATGGACATGCCCGGCCAGAGCGCCAACACCATGAACTCGGCCTACCGCGAGGCCATGGCCGCCACCATCGCGCGCCTGGAGGCCGAGAAGGACGGCATCGCCGGGGTGATCGTTACCTCGGCGAAGAAGACCTTCTTCGCCGGCGGCGACCTCAACGAACTGATCCAGGTGAGCAAGGCCGATGCCCAGCGCTTCTACGCCGGCGTCCTCGACCTGAAGAGCCAGCTGCGCCGCCTGGAAACCCTCGGCAAGCCGGTGGTGGCGGCGATCAACGGCGCGGCCCTGGGCGGCGGCTGGGAAATCTGCCTGGCCTGCCAGCATCGCATCGCCCTGAATGAGAGCCACGTGCAGCTCGGCCTGCCGGAAGTCACCCTCGGCCTGCTGCCCGGCGGTGGCGGGGTGGTGCGCATGGTGCGCCTGCTTGGTCTGGAGAAGGCCCTGCCATACCTCGCCGAAGGCAAGAAAGTGCGCCCGGAGCAGGCGCTCAAGGCGGGCCTGATCCAGCAACTGGCCAGTGACCGCGAGGACATGCTGGCCAAGGCCCGCGCCTGGATCGCCGCCAATCCCGAGGCCAAGCAGCCGTGGGACAGCGCCGGCTACAAGATGCCCGGCGGCACGCCATCCAGCCCCAACGTGGCGCAGATGCTGGCCATCGCCCCCTCGGTGCTGCGCGACAAGACCAAGGGCTGCTTCCCGGCGCCGGAGAAGATCCTCTGCGCGGCGGTGGAGGGCGCCCAGGTCGATTTCGACACCGCGCAACTGATCGAGGCGCGCTATTTCACCGAGCTGGTCACCGGCCAGGTGGCGAAGAACATGATCGGCACCTTCTGGTTCCAGCTCAACGAGATCAACGCCGGCAAGTCGCGGCCGCAGGGCTATCCGCGCTACGCGACGAACAAGGTCGGCGTGCTCGGCGCCGGCATGATGGGCGCCGGCATCGCCTATGTGTCGGCGGCCGCCGGTATCGAGGTGGTGCTCAAGGACGTTTCCCTGGACGCCGCGGAGAAGGGCAAGGCCTACTCGGCCGGGCTGCTCGACAAGAAGGTCGGCCGTGGCCAGATGAGCGCCGAACAGCGCGATGCCGTGCTCGCCCGCATCGAGCCCAGCGCCAGCGACGCCGACTTCGCGGGTTGCGACCTGATCATCGAAGCGGTGTTCGAAGACCGCGCGCTCAAGGGCAAGGTCAGCGCCGCCGCGGAAAGCGCTGCGCTGCCCGACGCGGTGATCGCCTCCAACACCTCGACCCTGCCGATCACCGGCCTGGCCCAGGCGGTGGCGCAGCCGCAGAAATTCATCGGCCTGCACTTCTTCAGCCCGGTGGACAAGATGCCGCTGGTGGAAATCATCCGTGGCGAGAAGACCGACGACGCCACCCTGGCGCGCGCCTTCGACTATGTCCTGCAAATCAAGAAGACCCCGATCGTGGTCAACGACAGCCGTGGTTTCTTCACCTCGCGGGTGTTCGGCACCTTCACCAACGAAGGCATCGCCATGCTCGGCGAGGGCGTCTCGGCGGCGATGATCGAGAACCAGGCGCGCCAGGCCGGCATGCCGGTGGGCCCGCTGGCGATCAGCGACGAAGTCGCGCTGAGCCTGATGAGCCACATCCGCGAGCAGACCCGCAAGGACCTCGAAGCCGAAGCCAAGCCACTGCCGCAGCACCCGGCGTTCGCCGTCATCGACCTGATGCTCAACGAGTACAAACGCCCAGGCAAGGCCGCCGGTGGCGGCTTCTACGAGTACCCGGCGAACGGCAAGAAGCACCTGTGGCCGGCACTCAAGCAGCGCTTCGAGAAGGCCGACGCGCAGATTCCGCCGGAGGACGTGCGTGATCGCATCCTCTTCATCCAGGCCATCGAAACGGTGCGCTGCGTGGAGGAGGGCGTACTGCTGTCCACCGCCGACGCCAACATCGGTTCGATCTTCGGCATCGGCTTCGCCGCCTGGAGCGGCGGCGCACTGCAGTTCATCAACCAGTACGGCCTGAAGGACTTCATCGCCCGCGCCCAGTACCTGGCCGAGCAATACGGCGAACGCTTCGAGCCACCGGCGCTGCTGCTGGAAAAGGCCGCCAGGGGAGAGCACTTCTGAACCTGGCCGACTGAATGCCGGGGCCGGCCCGCAAGGGCCGGCTTTTCAGCTTGCCACGGGTGCATCGGCGGGTAGGATGGGGCACAACGCGTCGCCGAATGGATATCAGCCAATGCCCAAGGATTCCCTACCAGCCCTGCTGATCATCGACATGCAGCAAGGCATGCGCGACACCCCAGCCCCTCGCAACAATCCCCATGCGGAACAACGCATCGCCCACGTGCTCGCCGCCTGGCGTGCTGCCGGCGCGCCGGTGGTGCACGTGCGGCATATCTCGCGTACGCCCGGCTCGCCATTCTGGCCGGGGCAGCCGGGCGCGGCCTTCCAGGCCGACTTCACGCCGCTGGCCCATGAACATGTGCAGGAAAAGAACGTACCCGATGCCTTCATCCATAGCGGTCTGGAGCGCTGGCTGCGGGTGCGTGGCATCGAAGCGCTGGTGATCGTCGGCGTCAGCACCAACAACTCGGTCGAGGCGACCGCGCGTAGCGCCGGCAACCTGGGCTTGTGCACCTATGTGTTGGCCGATGCCTGCTTCGCCTTCGACAAGCGCGATTACCACGGGACCCTGCGCTGTGCCGATGACGTCCACGCCATGGCGCTGGCCAATCTGCAGGGCGAGTACGCCGAGATTCTCGATAGCCGACAGGCCCTGGCGTTGCTGGAATGATCGGCGCCCGCCTGCGTAACGCCGGGCCGCATGGGTGGAGCCCCGGGTCTACCGGGTTGCAATAAGCGGTTCGCCAAGCCCACACGGTCTGCCTCCCGGGGTTGATGACGATTGGGTGCGCCATTGCTTCAAGCGAACCCTGGCTGACGGCCGGAGGCGTCGCTGCGGGCTGCCAGCCGCTAGGCGGGGAAGGGCGGCGCGCCGTTGATGCGGCGCGCGTTTTCGGGTATTTCCCCTGAAATTCCATGCCAAGGGGAAGATTTGCCATCTTGTCTCGTGAAAAAACAGTGTGTAGTTTTCACGGGGTGCGCAATGTTTTAAAAAACGCCCGTTTTCGCCCGCTTACTCTCAGGATCCCCACGACTTATGCCGTTGCAAATCTGCATTCTGGAAACCGACATCCTGCGTCCTGAACTGATCGACCAGTACACTGGCTATGGTCGGATGTTCGAGCAGCTGTTCGCCAAGCAACCGGTACCCGCCGAGTTCAAGGTGTACAACGTGGTGGAAGGGCACTACCCGCCGGACAGCGAGTACTACGATGCCTACCTGGTGACCGGAAGCAAGGCCGACTCCTTTGGCGACGATCCGTGGATCCAGACCCTCAAACGCTACCTGCTGGAACGCTACAAGCGTGGCGACAAGCTGCTCGGCATCTGCTTCGGGCACCAGTTGCTGGCCCTGTTGCTCGGCGGCAAGGCCGAGCGCGCCAGCCAGGGCTGGGGCGTGGGCACCCATGAGTACCGCATCGCCGAGCAGCCCGGCTGGATGCAGCCGTCGCTGGACCAGTTGACCCTGCTGGTCAGCCACCAGGACCAGGTCACCCACCTGCCTGAAAACGCCCGGGTGATCGCTTCCAGCGACTTCTGCCCGCACGCCGCCTACGCCATCGGCGACCAGGTGCTGTGCTTCCAGGGCCACCCGGAGTTCGTCAGCGATTACTCGCAGGCGATCCTCGACCTGCGCCGGGAAATCTTCAGCGAGCCGGTCTATCGCAGAGGCGTGGAGAGCCTGGCGCGTCCGCACCAGGGCACCACGGTGGCGGAGTGGATGATGCGCTTCGTCGAACTGGGCCGCAGCAAGGCTGCCTGACGCGCCGGCGCGCTCCTCGGCCAATGCCGCTCGTCCGAGCGGCATTGGCGTTTCTGGCGCGCTGCGCTTACAGCCAGTCGGCCTGCTTGAAGCTGATGTAGAGGCCGACGCAGCCGATGATCAGCAGCCCCATCACCAGAAAATAGCCGTAGTGCCAGTGCAGTTCCGGGATGTAGGCGAAGTTCATGCCGTAGATGCCGGCGACCGTGGTCGGCAAGCCGAGGATGGCCGCCCAGGCAGCGAACTTGCGCTGCACCACGCTCTGCCTCGACGACTCCAGCAGCAGGCCGACCTCGATGGTCTGGCTGGCGATGTCGCGCAGCGAGTTGAGGTCTTCCAGCAGACGGTTGACATGGATCGCCACGTCGCGGAAGTACGGGCGCATCTGCTTGTCGATGAAGGGGAAGTCCAGGCGTTGCAGCTCCTGGCAGATCTCCACCATGGGCGCGGCGTAATGCCGGAGTTTGAGCACCTCGCGGCGCAGGCCGTAGATGCGCTCGATTTCTTCCTGGCTCAGCGAGGCGCGCAGGGCCCGTTGTTCCAGCTCCTCGATCTCGCCGCGAATCGCCTCGACCACCGGTTCGTAATTGCCGACCACGAAGTCCAGCAACGCGTAGAGCACGAAATCAGTGCCGTGCGCCAGCAATAGCGGACGCGCTTCGCAACGCTGGCGTACCACCGCGTAGGACTGCGAGAAGCCATGGCGGGCGCTGATGATGTAGCCGATGCCGGCGAACAGGTGGGTTTCCACGAACAGCAGCCGGCGATCGGCGCGCACCGGCGAGTAGATGACGATGAACAGCGCGTCGCCGAAGGTTTCCAGTTTCGGCCGGCTGTGCTGTTCCAGGGCGTCGGCGATCGCCAGTTCGTGCAGGTTGAACTGGCGTTGCAGGTTGGTCAGCTCCTCCGGCGTCGGTTCCTGCAGGCCGGTCCAGACGAAATGCTCAGGCTGGCAGGCCCAGCGGTAGCCGTCCTCCAGGGGGATGTCGGCGACTTTCCTGCCCTTGCTGTAGACGGCGGAGGCGATCACTCGGCCCATGGCGGCGTTCTCCAGGCAGCTGGCGGCGGGCGGCCGCCGATGGCCGGCGGCGCGCTATCTGCACAGTATGGGCGCGCCGGCGCGGGCTGCCAGCGAGGGGCCTCAGGAGTGCGGGCGCAGCGATTGCTGCAGGAGCACCAGGGCGCTGGGCACCATGTCGTTGAAGCGATGGAACAGGCTGGCCTGGTCGACCGGGTCGTCCGGGACCTGGCGGGCGTCGTTGAAGCCGCCGGTCAGTGCCAGCAACACCAGGATGACGACGCTGTACAGGCCGATACTGGCCAGGGCGCCGTCGCGCAGGTAGCGGGAGGTCGGGCGATGCATGTGGGGGGCCGCGCTGCTGGGGAGATGGCCTAGTGTCTCCACGGGCCACGGGCCGGAATAACGATGTTCAGTGGTATCGACTATCAGCGGAATCGATGCATGCCAGGCGCGCGTTGCCTGGCGGCCATCCCCGTGTCCCTGTGCAGGGGCTTGATGCGCGTCAAGAGTCGCCGGGTGGGGGGGCGTAACGTGGAAGTCAGCGGCAACACCAGGGGGCGTTGCCAGGCTATCCCAATCAGCAAGGAACGACTCATGATTCGAGAAGTTGAAGGCGACATTCTGCTCAGCAAAGCTCAGGTCATTGCTCACGGTATCGCTCCGCAGGATCACTTCGATTCCGGCTTGGCCCTGTCCCTGCGCGAGCGCTGGCCGTCGATGGTTCGCGACTACCGCCATGCGGCCCATGCCGCCGCTCCGGAGCCGGGCAGCATCTGGGTGTGGTCGGGCGTCGACGCGGACGGCGGCACTCGCTGCATCGCCAATCTGCTGACCCAGGAAATGCAGGGTTCCGGGCGTAGCGCCAAACCGGCCAAGGCGACTTTGGAAAACGTCGGGCACTGTTTGCGCGAACTGGCGAAATACGTGCAGGGGGAAAACGTGCAGAGTCTCGCGTTGCCGTGCCTGGCCACCGGCGTCGGTGGTCTGGACTGGAAGGACGTGAAACCGCTGCTGGTCAAGCACCTCGGCGAGCTGGGTATTCCAGTGCTGATCTATTCCGTCTACCGCAAAGGCGTCGCTGCCGACGAGACGCTCGGCTGAGGCGCTGACTGCGGGCCCGCGCAACCGGCCGCAGGGCGGGGTTGCGCGTGGTAGGCCCTTTTGCATGCTGCCACCTCGATCTATCGCTTGCTGATCAGCCTTGGTGAGTGGCGCTGGCGGCGTCGATTTGCTGGCTGGCGGCGCGCGGGGCTTGTTGCTGCAGGGCGTTCTGGTTCTGCTGGACCATGCGGTTCTGCATCAGCGCCGACTCTTCGGCGAAGCTGGCTTGGGCGGCGAACAGGGTGGCAGTAGCGAGAACAGCGCTGGCAATGAGTTGCAGTTTCATGATGAACACCTATGGGTTGGTTGATTTCGGGTTCATCAATAGGTTATCGCGCAATAATTTTTGAAAAAGAGCGAAGCGGATTAATCAGTTTTGCCTTTTTTGTAACTATTGCCTGGTATGCCGGGCAGCGCCGCTGGTTTGGCGCGCGATTCGTGGAGGTTTTTCGTGGCGAGACGTCGCGTAGCTGCCGCCCTGTCATGCAAAAGCCCGGCACTCAGGCCGGGCTTTTGCATTCGTAACGCGGTCAGCCCAGGTGCTGTTTATCCAGCTCGATGGCCTTGTCCAGGGTTTCCAGCAGTTGCCGGCGGACCTTGAGCTTGGTATTGCGATGCGCGGTCATGTTCAGCTTCTTCAGTTGCTGCGCGGCGGCGCGGGCGGTATCGAGCAGCGCTTCCGGGGCCACCACCTTGTCGAGGAAGCCAGCGGCCGCGGCGTCCTGCGGGTTGAACATTTCGGCGTTGATCACCGAACGGTTGAACGCCGACTTGCGCAGGCGATCGCGTGCCAGTTCGATGCCGACATGGTGCATGGTCATGCCGATGGCCACTTCGTTCAGACCGATCTGGAAGGCACCATCGACGCCGATGCGGTAGTCGGCGGAGAGCAACAGGAAGGCGCCCTTGGCGACGGCGTGACCGGAACAGGCGACGATGATCGGAAAGGGATGGGCGAGCATGCGCCGGGCCAGGGTCGAGCCGGCGGCTACCAGGGCAATGGCGTTCTGCGGGCCGGAGGTCATCACCTTGAGGTCGTAGCCACCGGAGAGGATGCCCGGCTGGCCGGTGACTATCACGACCGCGCGATCCTGCTCGGCACGGTCCAGCGCCTGGTTGAAGGCCTCGATCACGGCGGGAGAAATGGCGTTCACCTTGCCGTTGTTGAGGGTCAGGGTGGCGATACCGTCGTCGAGTTGATAGCTGATCAGGTCGGTCATGGCAGGAACATCCTGGAAAAGGGCGTGGCGCAGAACATACTGATGGCCACCCCGACCGTAAAGCGCTCTGACCGACCGAGCGGTCAGCCGCGGAATTGCGATGAATTTCACTCTCCTGCCGGGCACAGGTCTTTTTTCCTCGCCCCGCGTGGAGGGATGCAGGGCCTGCTGTTAAGCTGCCAGCATTCCTTCATGTATCAATCTTTCAACAAGGATGTGATCCGCAGATGTCGAAACTCCTCAAGTGGGGCCTGCTTGCGATAGTGGCGATCGCCTTGATCATCAAGGTGTCGCTGTGGCTTTCCGTGCGCAGCATCGTCAACGATGCGGTGGCTCGCTTGTCGCCCATGGTGGAAATCACCTATGGCGGGATTTCTTCCTCCTTCGATGGGCGCGTGGGCCTGCAGAATCTGGTGATCCGGGTGCCGGCCGCCAGGGACAGCATCAAGGTCGCCCACGCCCAATTGAAGTTCAATGGCCTGCGCGAGCTGCTCAGCTTCAAAGAGCGCCTGGCCGACGGCAAGCTGCCGATGCAGATGGCGGTGCAACTGACCGGTGTCGAGCTGGAGGCCCATGGCCCCTTCATCAAGGCCATGTACGACGAGCCGGCCGAGAGCAGCGTGTTCACCGCCATGAGCGAAGTTGCCTGTGGCAACGTGCGCAATATCGGCTCCGACGAGTTGCTGCAGATGGGCTATCGCACCCTGGAGTCGGATATCGAATTCTCCTACCTGTTCGAGCCGGGCGCGCAGAAGCTGACCTTCAACATGCGTTCGGATACCCGCGGCATGCTCGACTCCAAGGTCAGCATGGCGCTGACCAATGTGTCCGAGCGGCCCGGCGACATGCGGGTCAACCCGCCGCGGGTCGCGCAGATCACCGTCGAGCTGGACGACAACCAGTATCAGCGTCGCGTCCAGGAGTTCTGCGCAGGCAAGCTTGGCGTCGACAAGGCTGCCTACCAGAAGCTGGCGGTGGAGCAGTTCGACAAGGTCTTGCGCAGTCAGCGCGTCGCGTTGGACAAGCCGCTGCTGGATGCCTACGGTCGGTATCTGGCCGACCCGCAGTCGCTGCGCCTGGAACTGACACCTTCCGAGGGCATGGCCTGGGGCGGCCTGCAATTCTTCGAGGCCAAGGACGTGGTGGGTATGTTGCGTCCGGTGGTGCTGGTCAATCAGCAGTCGGTGACACCCATCGGCTTCGCCTGGGTCGATCCGTTGAAGCAGAAAAACGCCCAAGCCGCTGAAGTGCACAGGATTTCCGCTGAAGAAACGGTTGAGTCGGCGACCAGAACACAGCAATATGAGTTCGTCAGTGTCGACAGCCTTCAGCAGCATACCGGCAAGCGCCTGCAGTTCATCACCTACGATGGCGCTTACTATCAGGGGGTGTTGCACAAGGTCGAGAACGGTCGGGCCTATATCACTGTCCAAATCGGGACTGGCTCGGCGGAGATGTTCCTCCGACTGAACAAGATCAACCAAGTACGGGTCATGCTGTGAGGGGCCCCAGAGGAGAGAGCAAGTGAGTGAGTCGTTGTCCATCCATCACGATGAGTCCAGCCACCAGTTCGTGACGACTGTTGATGGCCATCGCGCCTATCTGGCCTACATGGATCTGGGCAAGCAGACGCTGGACATTTACCGCACTTTCGTCCCCGACAGCCTGCGCGGCCGCGGCATCGCCGCCGCGCTCACCGAGCAGGCACTGCAGTACGCCGAGCGTGAGGGGTACAGCGTGATTCCTTCCTGCTCCTACGTCGAACGTTACCTGGAGCGTCGCCAGCGGCATACCGACCGCGCGCTCTGACCGAGGCTTGAATGAAAACGCCGGGCAATTGCCCGGCGTTTTCGTTACTGCAGAAAGTCAGCCGCGCGGGCGTTTCGGCAGTATGTCCTTGAGCTTGGCGTGCATGTTGCGAACGGCCTTCACGGTGGTGTCCCAGTCGATGCAGGCATCGGTGATGGAGACGCCGTATTGCAGTTGGCAGAGGTCTTTCGGGATCGGCTGGTTGCCCCAGCCCAGGTGGCTTTCCACCATCAGTCCGACGATCGAGTTGTTGCCTTCGACGATCTGATTGCTGACGTTGTCCATCACCAGCGGCTGCAGGGCCGGGTCCTTGTTGGAGTTGGCGTGGCTGCAGTCGACCATGATGTTCAGCGGAATCTTCGCCTTGGTCAGTTCCTGCTCGCAGAGGGCGACGCTGACCGAGTCATAGTTCGGCTTGCCGTTGCCGCCGCGCAGCACCACGTGACCGTAGCGGTTGCCCTTGGTGGTGACGATGGACACGCCGCCTTCCTGGTTGATGCCGAGGAAACGGTGCGGGCTGGACACGGACTGCAGGGCGTTGATGGCCACGGTCAGGCTGCCGTCGGTGCCGTTCTTGAAACCGACCGCCGAGGACAGGCCGGAGGCCATTTCGCGGTGGGTCTGGGATTCGGTGGTGCGCGCGCCAATTGCCGACCAGCTGATCAGGTCCTGCAGGTATTGCGGGGAGATCGGGTCGAGTGCCTCGGTGGCGGTGGGCAGGCCCATTTCGGCGAGGTCGCGCAGCAGTTGGCGGCCGATGTGCAGGCCATCCTGGATCTTGAAGGAGTCGTCCAGGTAGGGGTCGTTGATCAGGCCTTTCCAGCCGACCGTGGTGCGCGGCTTCTCGAAGTACACGCGCATCACCAGGAACAGGGTGTCGGAGACTTCGGCCGCCAGCGTCTTCAGGCGCTCGGCGTATTCGTGGGCGGCTTTGACATCGTGGATCGAGCAGGGGCCGATCACTACGAACAGGCGGTGGTCCTTGCCATCGAGGATGTCGCGGATGACCTGACGGCCATGGGCCACGGTGCGCAGGGCAGCATCGGTCAGGGGGATTTCGCGCTTGAGCTGCTCCGGCGTGATCAGGGTCTCGTTGGAGGCAACGTTAAGGTCGTCGATCTGTAAATCAGCCATCGTGGTACTCAATCAGGTCACGGGTGCCGGCCGCCAGGAACCCCCATGCGATGGGGCGCAGGCATTAGTGTCGCTACGGGGAACCCGAACCTTAACGTGTCAGGCGTTGGCTCGACAATGGGCAAGCGTGGGGAATCTGCCCGGATCACGGGCTGGGACGGTATTTTCCCGGCATCGACCTCACAGCGAGCAGAACAGTGGGAAGTCCGCGGCGTTGTGGGCGATCCATTCCAGGGCGGTGCTTTCGATCGGCTGCACTTCGCCCGACTCCAGTTCGCGCCGCCGGCGGTAGTGCTCGATCTGGCAGACCTGCTCCACCATGCGCGCACGGAACAGGGTGTCTTCGTCGATGAAGGCGATGCCTACCAGGTAGTCATCGGTCAGCTTGCGGCTCCAGGCGACCACGCCGGGATAGCGCGCGGCGTCGCCGAGCAGCGGAATGTGCAATTCGATCGATGTGCCACGGCGGAAGCCGCGCGGGGCGTTGCAGGCGACCCCGCCGAGGCTGATATTGTAGAGCCGCTGGCGGGGCAGGAAGGTCTGCTTGCGGATGATCAACTCAACCGGCAGATCGCACGGGTGGCGCAGGAATTGACGCATGACGGAATGCTCCGACTGCAATCTTTATGGTGTTGGCATCGAGGTGAGTATAGTGCCCTCTCTCGAACTGACCGACCTGGACGCCGATCACCGGCTTTTGCAGATGACCGGCGACTCGTTGCTGATCTTTACCGGCGAGGGCTGCTCCGCGTGCCGCTGGGCCCGTGCGCGCTTTCCGCTGATGGGCTTGCCGGTCGACCGCCTGTGCTGGGTCGATGCCGGACGCAATGGCGGCCTGGTCGAGCGCTACGAGGTCGTCCAGCTGCCGGCGCTGTTCCTGGTCCGTGACGGTGAATTCCATGGCCGGTTGCTCGCCCCCCTGCGCGCCGCAGCACTGGTCGATGCCCTGCGCGATGCCGCATCGCGCGTTCCCGAGGAGTTGCCTTAGATGAGTGGTTGCGCTGTACGCATCGGTGTCATCGGCACCGGCGCCATTGGAGGTTTTTACGGCCTGATGCTGGCACGCGCGGGATTCGACGTGCATTTCCTGCTGCGCAGCGAGTATGCCGCGGTGGCCGAGCGCGGCCTGCGCCTGAACAGCCAGGTGCATGGTGCGCTGAGCCTGGCGCCGGTGCAGGCTTACCGGGATGTCGCCGAGATGCCGCCGTGCGACTGGCTGCTGGTCGGGGCCAAGACCACCAGCAATGCCGAACTGGCGCCGCTGATCGCCCGTGCCGCCGCGCCCGGTGCCAAGGTCTTGCTGCTGCAGAACGGCCTGGCTGTGGAAGAACAATTGCGTCCGCTGCTGCCGGATTCCCTGCACCTGCTCGGCGGGCTCTGCTACATCTGTGTGCATCGTTCGGCGCCGGGGGTGATCGAGCACCAGGCCATGGGCATGCTCAACCTGGGCTACCACTCCGGTCCCGCGCCCGACGCCGCCGCCGGGCGGGCGCTGGCCGATGAAGGGGCCGCACTGTTCCGCGATGCCGGGCTGGACTCCAACGCCATGCCCGATCTGGAGCACGCGCGTTGGCAGAAGCTGGTCTGGAACATCCCCTACAACGGCCTGTCGGTGCTACTCGACAGCGGTACCCGGGGCCTGATGGACAACCCCGCCAGCCGCGCGCTGATCGCCGAATTGATGGACGAGGTGATGCTGGGGGCCGCAGCCTGCGGTCATGTGCTGCCGGCTGGCTATCCGGCGGCCATGCTCGAGGCGACCGATCGCATGGCCGACTACCTGCCGAGCATGTATCACGATTTCGCCCAGCACCGTCCGCTGGAGCTGCAGGCGATCTACGCTGCGCCGCTGGAGGCCGCGGCGCGCGCTGGCGCGCGCCTGCCGCGCATCGAGATGCTGCAGCGCGCACTAAGCTTCATCGACGCGCGCAATCAGGCGCGCTGATCCGCTCGAAGGAGGCCAGGCATGAGCAAGGGACTGGGCGACAAACTGGTGGTGGCGATTTCCTCGCGCGCGCTGTTCGATCTGCGCGATAGCCACCAGGTCTACGAGAGCGAGGGGGTCGAAGCCTACCGCCAGTACCAGATCGCCCATGAGGATGAAGTGCTGCCACCCGGCGATGCCTTCGCCCTGGTGCAGAAGCTGTTGGGCTTGAACGAGCTGCAGGGGCGGGCGATGGTCGAGGTGGTGCTGGTGTCGCGCAACAGTGCCGATACCGGCCTGCGGGTCTTCAACTCGATCCAGCAGCACGGCTTGGAAATATCCCGCGCGGCCTTCGTCGGCGGGCGGAGTCCTTACCCGTACCTGGCGGCGTTCGGTTGCCACCTGTTTCTTTCGACCCACGTGGAGGACGTGCGCAGCGCGCTGGAGAATGGTTTCGCCGCTGCCACCATCCTGTCCGGCGGCACCCGCCGTGACGCCGGAAGCGAACTGCGCTTCGCCTTCGATGGCGATGCCGTGCTGTTCTCCGACGAGGCTGAACGGGTGTTCCAGCAGGGCGGCCTGGAGGCCTTCCAGACCCGTGAACGCGAGTCCGCCCGCGAGCCCTTGGGTGGCGGTCCGTTCAAGCCCTTCCTGGCAGCCTTGAACCGCGTGCAGCGGGCATTCCCGCAAGAGTCCTGCCCGATCCGCACCGCGCTGGTCACCGCGCGCTCGGCGCCGGCCCACGAGCGGGTGATCCGCACCTTGCGCGAATGGGATATCCGCCTCGATGAGTCGCTGTTCCTCGGTGGCCTGGACAAGTCGGCCTTCCTCGAAGCGTACTGCGCCGACGTGTTCTTCGATGACCAGCCAGGGCACTGCGAACGCGCCAGGGAAGTGGTCGCCACTGGCCATGTACCGCATGGCGTGAGTAACGAGAACAAGGTTGCCGGTTAGCCAGGCCTGGCGGTTTTCGCGTGGCGCCCGTGATCCACGGCAGATACTGCTAATCTGCAGACTAGGCCTGCCGTCCAGGCAGTAGGAGGCCGCATGATCAGCTCCATCCTTTACGCCACCGATCTTGGCCTTTACGCGCCTTACGTTCTCCAGCATGCATTGTCTCTGGCCAGCGCTTACCACGCCGAGCTCTATGTGGTGCACGCCGTCGAGCCGATGGGCTTGTTCGCCGACTCGGTACTGCAGACCTATCTCGACACTGAGACCCTCGCTGAACTCCGTGCCACCGGCCTGAGCAATGTCATGGGCAGCATCGAGAAACGGGTCATGGAAGGTTTTCGCGACGAAATCGGCGAGATGCGCAAGGAAGCCGAGATGATTCGTTCGGTGCGCGTGCTGCAGGGAGACCCGCCGCTGGTGATCCTTGGTGAAGCGCAGCGTCTGGGGGTCGACCTGATCGTGGCTGGCAGTCACAGCCACGGCGACGGCATGAGCACCCCCTTGGGGCGGACGGCGGCGCGCGTGGTGCAGTTGGCCGAGGTTCCCGTCTATCTGGTGCCCATGCTGCAACATCGCGGCTGAGCTGAGCGGCGCCACCGAGCCGGATTGGCAACAGGCCGTGGAATCCCCGGGGATCGCGGGTCCGCCGCCGGGCGGCTCGGGGCCGGGCTTTAGACGAGCGGTATGCAGAACCCTAAAAAGCGTCTAACTTTATACCCTAATCCATTAATATGGTTATAAAACCATAAGCCCCCAGACGCGGGTGCGGCATCCATCTCGAGGAATCTCCATGAAGCTCCAGCAACTGCGCTATATCTGGGAAGTCGCGCACCACGACCTGAACGTCTCTGCCACCGCGCAAAGCCTGTATACCTCGCAGCCTGGCATCAGCAAGCAGATTCGCCTGCTGGAGGACGAGCTGGGCGTCGAGGTCTTCGCCCGTAGCGGCAAGCACCTGACCCGCGTGACCCCGGCCGGCGAGCGCATCATCAATACCGCCGGCGAAATCCTGCGCAAGGTGGAGAGCATCAAGCAGATCGCCCAGGAGTTCTCCAACGAGAAGAAGGGCACCCTGTCCATCGCCACCACCCATACCCAGGCGCGCTATGCCCTGCCCAACGTGATCAGCAGTTTCATCAAGCAATACCCGGACGTTTCCCTGCACATGCACCAGGGCACGCCCATGCAGATCGCCGAGATGGCGGCCGATGGTACCGTGGATTTCGCCATCGCCACCGAGGCCTTGGAGCTGTTCGGTGACCTGATCATGATGCCCTGCTACCGCTGGAACCGTTGCGTGATCGTTCCGCAAGGGCATCCGCTGGCCAAGGTGCCCAAGCTGACGCTGGAGCTGCTCGCCGAGCAGCCGATCGTGACCTATGTGTTCGGCTTTACCGGCCGCTCCAAACTGGACGAAGCCTTCAGCCAGCGCGGCCTGGTGCCCAAGGTGGTGTTCACCGCCGCCGACGCCGACGTGATCAAGACCTATGTGCGCCTGGGGCTGGGCGTCGGCATCGTGGCGCACATGGCAGTCGACCCGAAGCTGGACAGCGACCTGGTGATGCTCGATGCCAGCCACCTGTTCGAGTCCAGCGTGACCAAGATCGGCTTCCGCCGCGGGACCTTCCTGCGTGGCTTCATGTGCGATTTCATCGAGAAGTTCGCCCCGCACCTGACCCGCGAGCTGCTGGCCAAGGCCGTGCAGTGCCACAACAAGGCGGAACTCGACGAACTGTTCGAGGGGATCGAACTGCCGGTCTATTGATTCGTCCGCCGCACAGCAAAACGCCCGGCTTTGGCCGGGCGTTTGCGTTCATGCCTCAGGGGCGGATCCAGCCGCGCGCGATGGCTGGCGCCAGCGTGCGTCGGTAGAGGTTCTCCGCCAGGCTGGTCAGGGCCTGGCCACGGGTTTGCCAGACCAGCCAGATCAGGCTGTTGCTCAATGCCGCCACGGCCAGGGCGCCGAGCATGTCCAGCGGATAGTGGATGCCCAGATAGACCCGCGCATAGCCCATGATCAGGCCGATCACGGCGAACAGCGCGCCGGCCAGGACGGCGCCGTCGAACAGCAGGCTGATGGCGATGCCGGCGAATATGGTCAGGTGGTCGCTGGGGAAGGAGGCGTTGGCGGCATGCTGCAGCCACGCATGTCCCAGGCCAATGGCGAAGGGGCGCGGGTGCGGCCAGATCAGGCCGATGAACAGGCTGAGGAGCAAGGCCAGGGCGGTCACCGAGACCGCTCGCAACAGCATGCCGCGACCTTTGGGGTTGCCCCAGCACCACATCGCCAGCAACACCGCGGGCAGCAGGATCAGCGGAACCGAGGCGACGAGGCGCGCGATTTCCAACAGCCAGCCCGGCGTCGCGGGACCGGCGTTGATGGACAGGAACGCCTCACGGTTCAGGGTTTCCAGCAGGCTCGGGGAAGACGATAGGGTCATGGCGTTGGGCAAGGCTCGAATGGGTCGACCGGCGCGGGGTCCGGGAAAGCGCGCAGGTGACTCTAGGCGCTCGCAGATGAAGACGACATTAACCAGCAGTGAAAAATGTGTCGTCCGCGCAGATCAGAGACGGTCGAGATCGTCGCGTTGCGCCAGTTCGGCGAGCGCTTCCGGAGAGTCCGCGGGAGCGGGGCCGCGGCCTTCGAGAATTTCGTGGAGAAAGCTCATGAACAGGGTATAGACCTGCTCGTGGCCATCATCGTGACGGACGATGAAGAAGGGCGCGGTATCGACGCCGTAGTGCGCCGCGGCCATCCAGCCGGCGCTGCTGGGGTTGCGTTCATCGGCGACCAGGATGCGATCGATGCGGCCCAGGTAGCCGCCTTTCTCCAGGCGCCGATAGACGTCTTTGCACTTGCGGCAATCCTGGCCGTCGGCCAGGACTTTCTTCACCAGGGTGATGCGCATGGGGGCGTGCCTTGTCCGGGATTGCGGGGATTACCTTAAAGCCCTCGGGGCCGGCTGGGAATCTCCCGCGATTCCTCCGCGCGGGTCAGGCCTTGCCGATCAGGTTGCCGGCGTGCAGCCCGCATTCCTTCTGCGTGGCTTCTTCCCACCACCAACGGCCTTCGCGCTCGTGCTGGTTGGGCAGGACCGGGCGGGTGCAAGGCTCGCAGCCGATGCTGATGTAGCCCCGCTCATGCAGGCTGTTGTAGGGGATCTCGAGCATGCGGATGTAGGCCCAGACCTCGTCGCTGCTCATCGACGAGAGCGGGTTGAATTTGTACAGCGGCTTGTCCGGGGTGGAGAAGGCGCCGTCCAGTTCGACCACCGCCACCTGGCTGCGGGTGCCCGGACTCTGGTCGCGGCGCTGGCCGGTGGCCCAGGCGCGCACGGTGGACAGCTTGCGCTTGAGCGGCTCGATCTTGCGGATGCCGCAGCATTCGCCGTGGCCATCCTTGTAGAAGCTGAACAGGCCCTTCTCCTTGACCAGCGCTTCGAGCAGACGGGCGTCGGGGGAGAGCACTTCGATCGGAATGCCGTAGTGTTCGCGCACCTGCTCGATGAAACGGTAGGTTTCCGGATGCAGGCGGCCGGTATCCAGGCTGAACACCTTGACCTCTTTGTTCAGCTTCCAGGCCATGTCCAGCAGCACGACATCCTCGGCACCGCTGAAGGAAATCCACAAGTCATTGCCGAAGTGCTCGAAGGCGAGCTTGAGGATGTCCTGGGGGGACTTGTTGGCGTAGGTCGCGGCGACTTCAGCGATATCGAAGGGGTGGCTCATCAGGCGGCTTCCAGTGGTTATTGCGCAGTGCGCTCTAGGCCGTCGATCTTAGCAAAGGGGGAGATATGCCCCTAAATAACCAACAGGAAGGTCGACTGTGGCATTCGAGTATAAGCGCCGCGTTGCACCGACCGGAGCGAGTCGCTAGAGTGCCGCCTTCTGTCAAACCTGTGGGGAATTCGTTCGTGGAAATCGCCTGTCTCGACCTGGAAGGGGTACTGGTCCCGGAAATCTGGATCGCCTTCGCTGAAAAAACCGGTATCGAAGCGCTCAAGGCGACTACCCGCGATATCCCCGATTACGACGTGCTGATGAAGCAGCGGCTGCGCATTCTCGATGAGCACGGGCTGAAGCTCGGCGACATCCAGGAAGTGATCGCCACCCTCAAGCCGCTGGAGGGCGCGGTGGAGTTCGTCGACTGGCTGCGCGAGCGCTTCCAGGTGGTGATTCTCTCCGACACCTTCTACGAGTTCTCCCAGCCGCTGATGCGCCAACTGGGCTTCCCGACGCTGCTGTGCCACAAGCTGATCACCGACGAGACCGATCGCGTCGTCAGTTACCAACTGCGCCAGAAGGATCCGAAGCGCCAGTCGGTCATCGCCCTGAAGAGCCTCTACTACCGCGTCATCGCAGCCGGCGATTCCTACAACGACACCACCATGCTCGCCGAAGCCCATGCCGGCATCCTCTTCCATGCGCCGGAAAACGTGATTCGCGAGTTCCCGCAGTTCCCCGCCGTACACACCTACGAGGACCTCAAGCGCGAGTTCCTCAAGGCGTCCAGCCGTCAGCTCAGCCTCTGAGTCGCCGCTGAACGGAAAAGGCCCGCATCGAGCGGGCCTTTTTCATTCTCACGGACAGACTCGGCGCCTTCAGTCGCCAAGCCGTTCCAGGGTGCGCAGCAGAACGTCGACCTTGGTCAACGACTCTTCGTACTCTGCCTGCCAGTCGGAGTCGGCGACGATGCCGCCGCCGCCCCAGCAACTCACCTGGCCATCCTTCACCAGCAGGGTGCGGATGGTGATGGAGCTGTCCAGCTCGCCGCGCACGTCCAGGTAAAACAGGCTGCCGCAGTAGATGCTGCGCCGGGTCGGTTCCAGTTCATCGATGATCTGCATGGCGCGGATCTTGGGCGCGCCCGTGATCGAGCCGCCGGGGAAGCTGCCCAGCAGCAGGTCGAAGGCGTCCTTGTCCGGCGCCAGTTCGCCTGTGACGCTGCTCACCAGGTGGTGCACGTTGGGGTAGCTCTCCAGGGCGAACAGCTCCGGTACGCGCACCGAGCCGGGGCGACAGCTACGTCCGAGATCGTTGCGCAGCAGGTCGACGATCATCAGGTTTTCCGCTCTGTCCTTGGCGCTGGCCAGTAGCTCGCGGGCGTTGGCCTCGTCTTCCTGCGGGTTTCGCCCGCGCGGGCGCGTGCCCTTGATCGGGCGGGTTTCCACCTGCCGCCGGTGCATCTGGATGAAGCGCTCCGGTGACAGGCTGAGAATGGCGCCCTGCGGCAGGTTCAGGTAGCCGGAGAAAGGTGTCGGGCAGGCTCGGCGCAGGGCCTGGTAGGCCAGCCAGGGGGAGCCGCTGCAGGGGGCGCGAAAGCGCTGGGTGAAGTTCACCTGGTAGCAGTCGCCGGCGCGGATGTAGCCCTGCACGCGCTGCAGCGCCTGGCGGTATTGCTCCTTGCTGAGATCCGGCTGGAACCCCTGGTGCAGACGGAAGGGGGGCAGCGCGGGTGCCTGCGGCTCGCCATCGAACAGCGCGCAGAGGCGCAGGCGTTCGGCCTCCGCCAGTGCCGGGTGAAATACCAGTTGGCTGGTACGCCGCTGGTGGTCGCTGATCAATGCCCAGGCGTAGAGACCGACACGCGCTTCGGGAAGACCGAGGTCATCGTCACTCTGCTGCGGCAGTTGCTCGATGCGCCGCCCGAAATCGTAGCTCAGGTAGCCGATCATCCCGCCGACGAATGGCAGGTCTGGCGTCTCCGTCGTGTCGACCGCGCCGAGGCTCTGCAACGCACTGCGCAGGCGGGCGAAGAAATCCTTGGCCGATTCGTCGGCATCCGGTGCCAGTTCTGCCAATGGCCAGGCACTCATAAGGTCATAGCGTCCACGGCTGGCAAATGGCCTGCCGGCGTCCAGCAGGACTGCGCCAGGGGCCGCGCTGATGCTGGCGAAGCGTGCGCCGGGATCTTCTCGATAAGGCAGTGGGTGTACTTGATAGCGAGGCATAGGTGGGGCTCAGGAACCCGGGGCTGGGCTTACGGCGTGTCTGAAAAGTCGATGCTAGAGCGATTTCGTCAGTTTACGCAGGAAAAGCATTCTGATAAGACTTGGATTATCCCGCGGAAGCCATGCTCCGTACCACAACGATAATGAAATAGGGATATAGGCCGTGGACGTAGTGTTCCCAACCGCAGCCGGCAGCGTTCTGCGTCATCGCTCGACTCCTCCTCGAATGCCTGCCGATCATCTGCTCCGCCCCAGGGTCCAGTCCGCACTGGACCGATCTGCGCATTACCGCGTTCTCCTCTTCTCCGCGCCCGCCGGTTTCGGCAAGACTGGCGCGCTGGCCGCGCTGGCCGTTCAGCGCGAGCAGCAGGGCCATGCGGTGGTGTGGATATCCCTGGACTCCGCCGACGACGACCCCGGCCGCTTCTGCGCCAAACTGAGCGACGCCCTCGGCGCGGCGCTGCCTGGCGCGGGCGAGGATGCCGCCAGTTACTTGCAGAACACCTTGCGGGTGCCTGCCGTGGCGGTCATGGAAAGCTTGCTGATGGACCTGGCGCAGAGCGAGCGCCCGGTTCTACTGGTGCTGGACGATCTCGAGCGGATCAGCGACGCGGAGATCCACAGCGGGCTGAACCGTATGGTGCAGTACGCGCCACCGGGCCTGACCCTGGCCATCGGCAGCCGTTCCTCACCACCGCTCAACCTTGCCACCTGGCGCGCCAAGGGCCTGCTCCTGGAGGTCGGCCTGGAGGAACTGCGCCTGAGCGAGGAGCAGACCCGCGAGTACCTCAAGCGCGATGGCGTCGAACTCAGCGATGCCTGCCTGCAGGCACTGCATGCACAGACCGAGGGCTGGGTGCTCGGCGTGCAACTGCTGAGCCTGTGGCTGCGCCAGCAGCCCGGCGGGGTCCCGCAGGATCTGCAAGCCTTGCGCGGCGACCAGACGGCGGTGGGCGATTATCTGTTGCGCGCGGTGTTCCAGCGTCTGCCGCAGGATATCCGCGACACCCTGCTGTCACTCAGCGTCGCCAGCCGTCTGAATGGCGACTTGGCCAGTGCCCTGACCGGGCGCCAGGATGGCCAGGCGCTGCTGGCGCATCTGGACAGCCTGCAATTGTTCATCCTGCCGCTGGACCGCGAGCGCCAGTGGTATCGCTTTCACCAACTGTTCGCCGATTTCCTCCGGGCTCATTTGCGCGAACTCGACCCGGAGCGCTTCAAGCAACTGCACTTCAACGCCAGCCTGTGGTTCACCAATCACCATATGCCGACCCTGGCGATCGAGCATGCCTGCCTCGCCGAAGACCCGGAAATGCTCGCCGCGCTGGTCGATGGCTATGGCCTGGAGCTGATCAACCGTGGCCAGCTGTACCTGATCGCGCGCTGGCGCCGCCAGGTGCCCGACGAGATCGCCGAGCGTTATCCGATCCTGGTGCTGAGCGACGTCTGGGCTCGCGCCACCGAGCTGAGCCTGGCCGACGCCAACCGCCTGCTCGACGGGTTGCTGGCACGCTGGAGTGAGGGCAAACCCCAGGGCGCGATGGGCGATCAGTACCTCTCGGCGTTGGCGGTCAAGGCGGTGCTGGCGCTGCAGAAGGACGACCTGGAACAGTGCATTGCCCTGGCCCGGCGGGTGGAAAGCCAGCTCGGGCAGAACTCCGCGTTCCTCGAATGCGCCATCCTGCTGGTCGCCGCCTTCGCCCAGGTGATGCACGGCCAGGCCGAACAGGCGCGTCGGCTGATGGGGCTGGCGCAGCAGCGCAATCATTTCCTCGATGGCCGTTACCTGCACATGCAGTTGTCCACCATCGAAGTGATGCTGGCCCTGGAGCAAGGGCAGGTGAAGCAGGCGCAGATGCTGATCGGGCGCGTCAAGGAGCAGGCCGTGCCGCTGTTCGACCGGCGCTCCCAGGCGCTGGCGCTGCCGGCCATCAGCGAAAGCCTGACCGCCTACTACCGCATGGACCTGGACGGCCTCGAAGAGCGCCTGCGCTGGGCGCTGGGGCGCGTCGACCTGGTCAATCCGATCGACCTCTATGCCCAGGGCATGCAGTGCCTGGCGCGTATCCAGCGTTTGCAGGGGCGTGGCAAGGAAGCCCTGGCCACCCTCGGTCTGATGCAGGCCATGGCCTCGCGCAACCACTCCTGGCGCATCTTCGCCATGGCGCTGGGCGAGGAGATCAATCTGATCCTTCAGGAGCCCGCCGCCGACCGCTGCAAGCGCGCCGAGCAGCGCCTGAATGGCATCGACTGGCAGAAGCTCGCCGCGCACTACCGCCAGGGGCCCTTCAACCCGGTGCTCTGGGTGCGCGGCCTCAGCCGCGTGCGCGTGCTTCAGGCGCGCGGCCATTTCAGCGAGGCGCTGCATGAGATAACCCAGTTGCGCGGCCTGTTGCAGCCGGGCTGGCATGGCCTGCAGCGTCTGCGCCTGGACCTGCTGGCAGCGCTCAGCTACCAGCGGCTGGGCTATCAGGAGCGCGCCAACAGCCTGCTCGGCGAGTGCCTGGTCGGCGCCGAGCGGGAAGGGGTACGCAGCCTGTTCATCGAGGAGGGCGAAGCCATCCGCCTGCTGCTCCAGCAGTTGGAATCCACGGAGCGGCAGCCGGCGCTGCAGGTCTTCATCCGCGGTCTGCTCGGCGTCTGGCCGGGGCAGGAATCGCGCAAGGCGCAGGAGGTGCTCGAGGAAGGTCTGACCGACCGCGAGCGGGAAGTGGTGTGCCTGGCGGCCCAGGGGCTCTCCAACGAGGAGATCGGCCAGCAGCTATTGCTGGCCCTGGGCACCGTCAAATGGCACCTGCACAACATTTACGAGAAGCTCAAGGTGCGCAATCGGACCCAGGCGATTCGCCGCGCCCGCGAGCTGAGCCTGCTCTGACCATGACCACATTGAACGCTCCGCAGCCGCCCATGCCGCTGCTGCGAACCAAACTGTTCCCGCCACGCGCCGAAGGCGCGCCCTTGCTGCCACGGCGGGCGCTCATCGAGCGTCTGTCCGCCGCGCGCGAGCAGCGTGCGCTGATCCTCAGCGCCCCGGCGGGATTCGGTAAAAGCACGGTCCTCAGCCTGTTCCGCCGGCGCCTGCTGGAGAGCGGCGTCAAGGTCGCCTGGCTGTCCTGCGATGAGGGCGATAGCGAACCCCAGCGTCTGCTGCAGTACCTGGTGGCGAGCATCCGCAGCGTCGTCGATGGCTTTGGCGCCAATACCTCGAACCTGTTGCAGTCGGACATGAGCCTGCCGCTGGAAGGGCTGCTCGACGCCTTCCTCGCCGACCTGCGGCGAGTCGATGGGCTGCTCTACCTGTTTCTCGATGACTTCCACCAGATCCGCCATCCGGCCCTGACGCCGGCGGCGCGCTATCTGATCGAGCACCTGCCGGACAATGTCCGCCTGGTCGCCAGCACGCGCTACCGCCCGCGCTTCGTGATCGATGAGCCCGCGCTTTCGCCCTGGGCCTTCTGCCTGAACGGGGCCGACCTGCGTCTGAGCCGGGAGGAAACCGATACCTATCTGCTCGACCTCAAGGGCCTGGAGCTTAATGCCGCCGAGCTGAGCCTGTTGTACAAGCGCACCGAAGGCTGGATAACCGCCTTGCACCTGGCGGCCCTGGCGCTGGCCCGGCACAGCGACCGTGGCGCCTTCCTGCGCGGCTTGTCCGGCACCGAGCGGGACATCGCCGATTACCTCGCCGAAGACGTCCTCGCCAGCTTGCCGGCGCCGCTGCAGCAGTTCCTCGACCAGACTTCGGTGCTCGATGAATTCTGCGCCGAACTGTGCAACGCGCTCACCGGTCGCCGCGATGGCCTCGACATGCTGATGCGTTTGCAGAACGAGCAGTTGTTCATCATTCCGCTGGACGACCAGCGCGAGTGGTTCCGCTACCACCATCTGTTCGCCGAGTTCCTCCAGGGGCGACTGGCGCGGCGCGGCGATCCGGCGCCGTTGCTCACCGCCGCCGCGCGCTGGTGCGAAAGCCGCGACATGGCCGACCGCGCCGTGCGCTACGCGTTGCGCGCGCGTGACTATGCCTTCGCCGCCGACTTGCTGGAACGCCAGGGCGCCCGACTGATCGCCGGCAACCGCGTGTACAGCATCCTCGGCATGCTCGGCGGCATTCCGGCCGATGTCATTCGCGAGCATCCGGTGTTCCAGATCTTTTACGCCTGGCAGTTGGCCTTCGAGCAGAAGTTCGCCGAGGCCGAGGCGCTGATCGAAGAACTCAGCGCGCGTCTGTTGCTGGGGCAGGGCAAGGTGCGCAATTTCGCGCTGGCCGAGTTGTTGGCCGTGGCCCAGGTGCTCAAGGCCCTGGTGCTGCTCTACCAGGACAAACTCGAGGCCAGCCTGAAGGTGGCGCGGCAATGGCTGGCACTGGTGCCCGCCAATCAGCCGGTATTCCGTGCCAGCCTGGCCTGCATTCTCGCCGCCGCCCATGCCTTGCTCGGCAACTATGCCGAAGCGGCGGGCGCCATTGGCGTGGCCCGCGAGTGCCTGCGCATCGCCGACAGCGAGTACCTGCAAGTCGTGGCGAGCATGATCGAGGCGCTGATCTGCAAGGAGAGCGGCGAGCTGGAGCGTGGCCGGACCATCGCGGAAAGCGCGCGCAGCCGGGTCGAGCGGGTCTTCGGTCGGCGCAGCCGGGTCGGCGGTCCACTGTCCCTGGCGTATGCCGACATCCTTTACGAGCAGGACCGCCATGCCGCGATCCTGGCCGAGCTGCCGCTGGCGACCACCTGGCGTGACGTGGCCACCCCTGTGGAGTTGCTCAGCCGCGGCCAGCTGGTCATGGCCAAGGCGCGTTTCTTCGCCGGGGAAGCCGAGCAGGGCCTGGCCCAGCTAGACGAATGGCTGGCCGGTCTGCAGTCGCCGGGGTACGAGCGTGTCTATGCGCTGGCCATGAGCTGCAAGGTGCAGCTGCTGCTCTGGATGCGCCGCCCCAACGAGGCCGAGCGTGTCTGCCTGCAACTGGCGCGGCATCTGTCGGGGCTCTCCGCGGAGCGCTATGCCGATGCCCAGGCCGCCTTGGCGCTGGCCGAGGCGCGTCTGGCATTGTCCGAGCGGCACGCCGAAAAAGCCCAGCAGCGCCTGGAGGCGTGCCTGGCCGGGAATACCTCGCCGTATCAGCGCGACCGGCGTTTACGCCTGTCCTTGTTACTTTCTGTTGCGTATTGGCAGAAAGGTAACAGCGACAAGGCGTTCACGCTCTTTGCGCCAACGCTGGAGGAAGCCTGGAACCAGGGCTATCGCCGCTTGTTCCAGGACGATGCGCTCTGGCTGCTGCCCTTCTGGGACGCCTGGCGCGCCGCCGAGCCGAAACGTGCGGCGGCCTGGCAGGGGGTCGCCGAAATGCTTCGCGAGCAGTGCTGCCGATTGTCGGTCGACCCCGAAGGTTTCGATGAAAATCAGGATGTTAGCCATCGTGAGCGGGAAATCCTGCGGCTGGTCGCCGCGGGGCTTTCGAACCGCGATATCGCTCAGGCCGTGCATCTCTCCGAAGCCACCATCAAGTGGCACCTGCACAACCTGTTCGCCAAGCTCGGCGTGCGCAGTCGCACCCAGGCAGTGTTGAAGGGCAAGACCCTCGGATTGCTCAGCGAAGCCTGATCGCGGCGGGCGATCCGGCTCCATCCGTTGGATGGGCTGGCAGGTGGGGGGAGTCCCAGTAGCTTGAAAAACAGGAAGCGAAGCCTGGTGCTTCCCGAATCCACGCCCGTGGCACCCAGGGAAGCAACCACGGGCCTGGAGGGCCGGCCTGGCCGGCCAAGCTGCAGCGGAGCAGGACGCTCCCCGCAGTGCCTTGGGGCATTCCCACCTGAACACTGGAGAGAAACAACAATGAAAAAAATCAAGCAACTGGTTCTTGCAAGCGCTGTTCTGGCCGCTCCTTTCCTGGCTCATGCCGATCTGAAATCCATGGACGACAGCGCACTGGCTGGCGTGACCGGTCAGGACGGGATCAGCATCGCCGGTACCTTCACCGCTTCCATCGGCTCCGTGACTTACACCGACGGCGACACCAACGGTGGCTCCCTGGTCCTGGGGAACATCACCCTGCCGAGCCTGACCATCGACGAAAACAACCCGCTGAAGGTCGATGTGGTCGGCAGCTCCACCCTCACGGGCAGCGATGGCAAGCCGGTCCAGCAACTGCAACTGACCCTGCCGTCGATCACCGGCAGCGTCGGCGTCGGTTCCATCAAGGTCGGCAGCAACGGCGCCAGCATCGGTTCTCTGGCGATCAACGACCTGAACCTGGCCGGCTCCACCATCAAGGTCTGGGGGCACTGATCCCCGGCGTTTCGCCGTACCCGACTTCGCCGGCGCGCGCCGGCGAGGTCTTCCGCGTATTCGAGGAGTGGGGTGGATGTTCGAGATTCTGCTGGGAAGTCTGCTTGGCCTGTTCGGTTTCACCCAGACGGTGGACACCAAGCCGCAACCCCAGGGTACGGTCAACCTCTCTCAGCAGCTCACCCCCAACGGCCCCTTGCGCGAATCGGTGCAACTGGAGCCGATGAGCCAGGTGCAGTTCCGCAACGTCATCCGCCAGGCCTACGACTACAGCTGCGGTTCGGCGGCGTTGACCACCCTGCTGGACTACTACCTCGGGCGCAACCTCGAAGAGCGGCAGGTCATGGAAGGCCTGCTCAAGTACGGCGAGGCCGACAAGATCGTCCAGCGCCGCGGTTTCTCGCTGCTCGACATGAAGCGCTATGCCAGCGCGCTGGGCTACAAGAGCGGCGGTTTCCGCGCCGAGTTCGCTGACCTCGACGCGCTGCAGAACCCGGCCCTGGTGCCCATCCATTACGCCGGCTTCAAGCATTTCGTGGTGGTCCGCGATGTCTACAACGAGCATGTCTTCGTGGCCGATCCCGCCTTGGGCAACATCAGTTTCACCCGGGCTCACTTCGAGGAAATCTGGGACCAGAACGTGCTCTTCGTCATCTATCCCAGCGGCCAGGAGCCGAAGAACGCTCTGGCGCTGCGCGACCAGGACATGCGCCTGGTGGATGACCGCACGGTGAGCCTGCTGGCCTTCCGTGAGTTCCCGGAGATGAGCAAATTCAACAGTAACCAGATGATCGAGGCTGCTTCGAAAGGCGACGTGCAGTTCATTCGCAACAAGTGATCGTCGGGCCGTTCATAAGAATAAGACCAGGGGATAGCGTCATGGGATTCAGGGGGTTTGTGTGCGCCGGCATGATGGCTTTGCTGGCCGGCGGCCCTGTATTGGCCGAGGATGGCTCGGTCGATCAGGCACGTGATGCACTGTCCAAGAAAGAGACTGACGCCGATAGCGCCAAGGCGCTGGAGCAGGTGTTCCAGGCCACGGAAAAGAGCTACACGCTGTTGAAGAAGGGCGAGCGGACCCTGACCTACGGTTTCGACTACTCGATGATGCGCGACACCCGCATCCAGCAGGTGCGCAGCGGCGAGAACATCTACAGCGTGCTGGCGCAGAACGAGACACAGCACACCTTCACCAACTCCTTCACGTTCGACTACGGCGTCTGGGACAACCTGACCTTCAGCCTGCGCTTGCCCTTCGTGGCCAAGTACGACACCGAGCGAAACATCCACGCCTACAGCCTCGGCGACATTTCCGCGACCATGCGCTGGCAACCCTGGGCGGCCGCGCGCGGGCGCCCGGTGACGACCCTCTACGCCACGCTCGGCCTGCCTACCGGCGACAGTCCCTACGACATGCACCCCGACCAGGACGTGTCAACCGGCAACGGGTACTACAGCCTCGGCGTGGGCGCCAACATGTCCTATGTGATCGACCCGGTCGTGCTCTACGGCTCCCTCGGTTACACCTACAACAAGCAGGTGGACAACATCCATCAGTACCAGTACGGCGAGGAGCTGAACAAGGTCACCCCGGGCGACACCCTGAACTTCGCCATGGGCATGGCCTACGCGCTGTCGTACGACGTATCGCTGGCCACCTCCTACCAGATGGCCTACCAGATGAAGAGTCGTTATCACTTCAACGACCGCTCCGTGGAGGCGCCCGAGCAGACCAGCGCGATCATGAACTTCTCGCTTGGCCTGCGAACCTCGCCTGACTACATCGTCAACGTGAACGCCGGATTCGGCCTGACCCAGGACTCGCCGGATGTCTTGCTGGGGATATCCCTGCCCCTGGACATCAAAGGCCTCAAGCCCGACTAAACGGCGAGTGACACATCCATGACGATACGCATTTCGCCACTCGTTCTGGCGATGGCTGGGGCGGGCTTTGGCTGGTGTTCGCCGGCCAGCGCGCAATTGGCCAACGACCTGACCATCGGCAACCCCAAAGCCATGGCCATGGCCAACGCGGTCACCGCCGATTCCACCGGGATCGATGCCGTGCACTACAACCCGGCGGCGCTGACCAAGCTCAAGGGTCGCCAGACCACGGTGAAGCTGGTGTCCGGGGTGATGGACATCCGCGCCGGCTTCAAGGCGCCGCCGAACTATGGCGAGTCCACCTTTGGCTTGACCAATGACCCGGTGGCCAACTCCAACAGCCGCACCCTGACGCCGACCATGTATCTGCCTGGCCTGGGCGGCATGACCGACGTGCCCATGCTGGTGGCGCCGCTCGCTGGATTGTCGATCAACCCACCCGGCTCCAAGTTCACCTTCGCCACCAACGTCTACACCCCGCAGGCGCTGGGCTATTCGCGGGATTCGGACAGCGATCCGGCGCGCTACGACGGGCGTCGGGTGTCGCTGCAGCGATTGACCTATTTCTCCCCCTCGATGGGCTACCAGATGAACGACTCGCTGTCCTTGGGGCTCTCGGTGGGCTTCTCGCACCAGGCGATGGCGCTGGACACCGACTTCCGCAACCCAGGCATGCTCACCGGCCTGATCCAGACCATCCATGACGTCGGTTGTGTGCCAGGGGCGCAGGAAATTCTCGAGTTGATGTTCAACGTCTGCGGCGGTCGCATCGGCCCTTACGACACCCTGGCCAACCTCAAGCTGGACATGCAGCAGAGCTTGTCGCCGAGCTTCAACCTCGGCGTGCTCTGGGAGCCCAACGACTGGTTCGCCTGGGGCGCGACCTACCAGAGCGAGTCGCGCATGAAGCTCAAGGGGAACTACCAGGTCAATTACACCAAGGACTGGCAGGGGTTGTGGTCGGGCTTGCAGAGTTCGGTGTTCGGCGCCTTCCTCAGTCCGCTGTTCCCCTACGGCAACGTGGCCCAGGAACGGGGCGTGGCGACGCTGAAGATGACCAACCCGGATACCTTCTCCACGGGTATCAAGCTGCGTCCGTTCGAGAACTGGCAGTTCAACGTCGACCTCAAATGGAGCGACTACAGCGACTGGAACAATCTGCAAATCGAGTTCGACAGGGAGCTCGACCTGTTGCGCATCGCCAGCACCTTCGCACCCAACGGCGCGACCACCCACAGCATCATCCTCGATCGTGGCTACCGCGATACCTGGAGCCCGGCGTTCGGCGTGCAGTACGACGTCAATGACCGTCTGCAGTTGCGCGCCGGCTACGAGTACCGGCCTTCGGCAATCCCCAAGGACAAGGCGGACGCCCTGGTGCCGATCGGCGATGCCAATCTCTATGGCCTGGGCCTGGGCTATCGCTGGGACAGGGATACCACCATCGACCTGGGCTTCAACTACTTCGTTTCCAAGCAGAGCATCAAGGCGGGACAGAGCTGCAACCTCAACTGCACGGGTATCGACAACCTGGTCTACAACCCCTATGCGGGGCTGGATGTCACCACGACGGTGAAGGCCTATGTGTTTGCCATGACCTACAACACCACGTTCTGAGAGAGGCACCGATGCGCAGGTTGAGCCAAATGACCCTGTGCCTGGCCATTGCCGGGCTCGCGCCATTCGCGCTGGCCGATGCCGGACGCTACCTGTCCTGGGTGGATGACAGCGGCCAGGTACACAACACCTTCGTCGAGGCTGGCTTCGGCCGGCAGCAGCGCCAGGCCGAGCAGCGCATCAGCCAGAGCGACCGGGCGCGCCTGCGCGACGATGGCTCGACGCGCTGGCCCGGCAGCCAGCCGGCGGGGGAAAGCAAGCGCCGCTATTTCACCTGGGTGGATGGCCAGGGCAACCTGCAGAACAGCTTCTACGCCGCCAATCAGGTACCCGGCGGCCGCGCCGACTACGTCCTGCCCAGCGGCGAGCGCTCCTCTGAGTACATCGATGCCGAAGCCTACGAAGACAAGGGATTCGTGCGCAGCGAGAATGGCAATCCGTATTACACCTGGGTCGATGAGCAAGGCCGCATGCACAACTCGCCGATCAGCGCCGAAGAACGTGCGGCAGGCATTCGGCGTAGCCAGATCGCCTTCAGCGACGGCCGCCAGGTGGAGTTCGACCAGCGCCCGCAGGCTTTGCCAGGCCTGGATGGCGCCGGTGAGCAGAGCGATGCCATGAAGGCCCTGCTCAAAGGCAGTGGCAAGACGCTCGACGACCTCTACCAGGATTTGCAGCGACGCTGCTGCGAGCAGATCGGCGAAAGCGACTTCACCGAATTGAGCGCCGATCAGCCGCGCTATGAAGAACTCAACAAGTTCTCGCCGAGTTTCGATTTCCCCATGGGCAAGAGCTACTACGTGGCGATGAAATTGCCCCATTCGCAGCAGGTCTACGGCCTGCGGGTGCGCAGCTTCGCCAACCATCAGGTGGTCTATCCGTCGCTGCTGTTCCTCGATGAGCACAAGCGCCCGACCCGCCTGGTGAGCGATGCCGTGTACAAGCTGAACCCCGAGACCTGGTATCGCTATGCGTTCATCGAGGGCACCGTGCCGGTGCGCGCCAATCAGGGCGAGCGCTATGTATTGCTGCTTACCACGGATGAGGACCGCAGCCTGCAGACGCTGGACAACAAGCCTTACAAGCGCCCGCTGCAAGACCTCTCGGTGAACGAGGCCGGTATGCAGGTGCATGCCCATGCGGACCAGGGCGGCTTCGAGCTGGCGGTGGTGCGCTGATGGGGTTCTTCACCCCGCGCGGCCGGAGCGTCAGAGTTCGCGGGGTGGCACGTGGCCGAACAGTGCCTGGGAGAAGCGCACGCGCTCTTCCGCGGTCTCTTGCACCCCCTTGGCGCGCAACTCCTCCAGGCGCGCTTCCACCGCCTGGCAACGGTGCACCAGCCCGCAGTCGTTGGCGATCTGGATGTTCAGGCCGGGACGCGCGTTGAGTTCAAGGATCAGCGGGCCCTTGTCCTGATCGAGGACCATGTCCACGCCGATGTAACCGAGGCCGCAGAGTTCGTAGCAACTGGCCGCGAGCTTCATGAAACCGTCCCAGAAGGGCAGTTGCACGCCGTCCACCGCGTTGGTGGTGTCCGGGTGCTTGGCGATCTTGTTGTTCAGCCAGGTGCCGCGCAGGGTCATGCCGGTCGCCAGGTCGACGCCGACGCCGATCGCACCCTGGTGCAGGTTGGCCTTGCCGTTGGATTGCCGGGTCGGCAGGCGCAGCATGGCCATCACCGGGTAGCCCATGAGCACGATGACGCGGATATCCGGCACGCCCTCGTAGCTGATGCTCTTGAAAATCGGGTCGGGGGTGACGCGGTACTCGATGAGCGCGCGGTCACGGTGTCCGCCCAGGGAGTAGAGGCCGGTGAGGATGCTGGAGAGCTGGTACTCGATCTCCTCGCGGCTGATGATGCGCCCGGAGACCGTCTTGAAATTGCCTTCGAAGCGGTCGGCGATGACCAGGATGCCGTCGCCGCCAGCGCCCTGGGCCGGCTTGATGACGAAATCATCGCGCTCGCCGATGATCGCATCGAGCTTCTCGATTTCCTTTTCGGTGGAGATGATCCCGTACATTTCCGGTACGTGGATGCCCGCTTCGATGGCGCGCTGCTTGGTGATGATCTTGTCGTCGACGATCGGGTACAGGTGCCGCTTGTTGTACTTCAGCACATAGTCCGCGTTGCGTCGGTTGATCCCCATGATGCCCTTGGCTTCCAGGGCTTTCCATCGCTTGATCAGGCCGAACATGGCTCAGTCCTTGAGGAACGCTTTGAAGCGCGCCAGCTCGGTCAGGCGGTAGCCGCGGTAACGCCCCATCGCCAGCATGAAGGCCACCAGGATCAGCAACATCGCCGGGAAGGTGAAGACGAAGTACACCAGCTGCGGCACGCGCATGAGAACGTGCGCCAGGGCTGCCGCCACCAGGGTGCCGATCGCCGCCTTCATGGCGTGCGCCGCGCCGCGCTCTTCCCAGGTGATCGACAGGCGTTCGATGCTCATGGTCAGGATCACCATCGGGAACAGTGCCACCGACAGGCCGCTCTCGAAGCCGAGCTTGTGGCTGAACAGGCTGATCACCGCGATCATCACCACCACGAAGGTCAGCACCACCGACAGGCGCGGCAGCATCTGCAACTTCAGGTGTTCCAGGTAGGAGCGCAGCGACAGGCCCAGCGCGGTGATTACGGTGAACAGGCCAATGCCCCATTGCAGGCCCGTTTCGCGGAAGGCGAGGGCGATCAGCACCGGGGTGAAGGTGCCGAGGGTCTGGATGCCGATCAGGTTGCGCAGGACCAGGATCACCAGCACGCCGAAGGGGATCATGATCATGATCTGGAAGGTCTGCTGGGTGGAGAGCGGCAGGCCGTAGAGCGAGTACTCGAGGAAGGCCGCGTTGGCGTTCTGGTCGGACAGCTTGGCCAGGCGGATGGCATTCATCTCGCTGCTGTTCAGGCTGAAGTTGACCTGAGCCTTCTTGCCGCCTTCCACGGTCAACAGGCTTTCGTCGCCCAGCCACCAGATCAGTCGGTCGCTGGGCAGGCCCTGCTCGCCGGTGTCCGGGTTGAAGTACAGCCACTCCTTGCCGTTGTAGCTGCGCAGCCAGAGTTCCGGGGTCTGCTGCTGGTTGGCCAGCAGGCGCAGCGTGTGCACGCGCTCCATGGACACATGGGCCAGGCCGAGCAGGGTTTCGACGACGTAGCTGCGCTTCTCCGGGCTGGTATCGCCGGCCAGCAGCAGCTTGACGTTGTCGTCATTGAGGTTGTTGGCGCGCTTGATGGTTTCGCTGACGAAGGTTTCGATGTCCGCCGAATGCTGGCGGATGGGCGCGATCAAGGCTTCGGCGGCGATCTTCTCCGGGCCTTCGAGGGGCGGGCTGTCGCGCAGTACCGGGCCCTTTTCCTGGGGCTTGTCACCACTGAATCGCTTGGTCAGCACCAGGCGGTAATAGAGCGTCTGCTTGCCGCTGGCGCGGCGCGACGACCAAGTCACTTTGCGGTTGCCGTTGTTGCGATTGATGCTCACCCCGTAATCGTTCGACACGAAGCTCTCGTTGAGGCTGACATAGTCATGGCTCAGCGGCGGGACGAACATCTGCACCTTCACCGGCGTCTTCGGCGTGGCGACGAACTCGACCCGGGCGTCGATGTTCCACAGGTTGTCGGTTTCCGCCTCGGACATCGGAATCCCAAGAACGAAGATCTGGTAGGCGGTGATCGCAATCCCCAGGGCCACCAGGACGGCTATCAGGATCTTCAGGTGCAGGTTGGTGGAGCGCATGGGGTTTACTCAGCAATTTTCGCAGAGGGACAGCCGGGCTGGCCGGCGGCGTATTTCAGGCTGGGGTCGACCAGCGCACCGAAACGTTTGAGCGCGTCGGAACCGATCAGCAGCGGGTATTGGAAGGCGCTGCGGTCGGTGAGGTTCACTTCGATGGTGCGCCGCACCTTGCCCAGGCAGACATCCAGTTCGATGACCGGGCGGGCGGTGTAGTTCTTGTCTTCGTCTGGGTCGTAATCGCCATGGCGACGCTTGATTTTGCTGATACGCGCCAAGGGCCGTTCGAGCGGTTCGCGGTCGGCGGTATCGCTGGCCAGGTAGAAGCGCACCCAGGTCTCTCCGTCGCGCTTGAAGCGCTTGATGTCTCGGGCGCTGAGCGAGGCGGTCTTGGCGCCGGTATCGAGCTTGGCGGCGAGGACTTCATCGAGTTCGGCGATGTGCGCGTATTCGTTGAGTCCGTACACCGTCTTGCCGGCGGCGAGCAGCGGGCCGCTGAGCAGAAAAAAGGCAAAGAGAAACAGCAGGGCTGTGGGCTTGAAGGTCATGGGTCCAGAGAGGCCACGAGGCCGCGTGAAATCGGAATGTCCGGCAAACGCCTCGGCCTGGCCGGCGGGAAGCTGACCCAGGTGGAATGCGGCGGGCATTCTAACACGTGACATTTTCGCGGCGACAAGGGAATGGCGTGCCTTGGGTCCAGAGCCGCCAGTTGCCGGGAGGATTGCCGAGAATGCGCGGTAGTTAACGAAAAAGCTGGCGCAACGGCCAGCTTTCGATGGGCTCGGGCGCTTACTTGAATCGGCGCTCGACGCCTTTCTCCACCAGAATCTTCGCCGAGATTTCCTCGACCGAGAAATGCGTCGAGTTGATGTAATTGATGTTCTCGCGGCGGAACAGGTTCTCGACTTCGCGCACTTCGAACTCGCACTGGGCGAAGCTGGCATAACGGCTGTTGGGCTTGCGCTCGTTGCGAATCGCAGTCAGTCGGTCGGGGTCGATGGTCAGGCCGAACAGCTTGTGCTTGTAGGGCTTGAGCGCATTGGGCAGCAGCAGGCGCTCCATGTCTTCTTCGGTCAGCGGGTAGTTTGCCGCACGAATGCCATATTGCAGTGCCATATACAGGCAGGTGGGGGTCTTGCCGCAGCGGGAGACGCCTACCAGAATCAGGTCGGCCTTGTCGTAGTAGTGGGTGCGAGCGCCGTCGTCGTTGTCGAGGGCGAAGTTCACCGCATCGATACGCTCCATGTAGTTGGTGTTGTGGCCGATGCTGTGGGACTTGCCGACGGAGTACGAGGAATCGGCGGACAATTCCTGTTCCAGCGGGGACAGGAACGTCGAGAAAATGTCGATCATGAAACCGTTGGACTGGGCCAGGACAGCCCGTATCTCGCGGTTTACGATGGTGTCGAAGATGATCGGGCGGGCACCGTCCGCCTCGGCAGCAGCGTTGATTTGCTGTACCATGGCGCGCGCTTTTTCTTCGCTATCGATGTAAGGTCGCGTCAGTTTGACGAAGTTGATGTTCTCGAATTGCGCGAGGAGACTTTGGCCGAGCGTTTCGGCTGTAATGCCGGTTCCGTCGGAAATGAAGAATGCCGTTCGTTTCATCGCGCTGCGGGCCTTAAGGTAGGAACGATTCTTGGCTATGATAGGCCGCGCTTTTGCAAGGCCTTTTGTCGGGGCATTGTCACTTATTTTTCCGGCTCAGGCCAGGATACGGCAGTGTCACAGCGACCCGTTTGAGCTTTTCCAACATTCAGTGGAGAGATCACCTTGGTAGAGTACGTAGTTTCCCTCGATAAGCTCGGCGTCCATGATGTCGAACATGTGGGGGGCAAGAACGCATCCCTGGGCGAAATGATCAGCAACCTTGCCGGTGCTGGCGTTTCCGTTCCCGGTGGCTTCGCCACCACCGCTCAGGCCTACCGTGACTTCCTCGAGCAGAGTGGCCTGAACGATCGTATTCATGCCGCGCTGGATGCCCTCGATGTCGATGACGTGAATGCCCTTGCCAAGACCGGCGCACAGATCCGTCAGTGGGTGATGGACGCCGAGTTCCCTGCCAAGCTGGACGCCGATATCCGCAAGGCCTTCGCCGCGATGGCCGGCGGCAACGACAACATGGCCGTTGCCGTGCGTTCCTCGGCGACCGCCGAAGACCTGCCGGACGCCTCGTTCGCCGGTCAGCAGGAAACCTTCCTCAACATCCGTGGCGTGGACAACGTGATCCGTGCCGCCAAGGAAGTTTTTGCCTCCCTGTTCAATGACCGCGCCATCGCTTACCGCGTGCACCAGGGCTTCGATCACAAGCTGGTCGCCCTGTCCGCTGGCGTGCAGCGCATGGTGCGTTCGGAAACCGGCACCGCCGGGGTGATGTTCACCCTGGATACCGAGTCCGGTTTCCGTGACGTGGTGTTCATCACTGGCGCCTATGGCCTCGGCGAGACCGTGGTGCAGGGTGCGGTGAACCCCGACGAGTTCTACGTGCACAAGCCGACCCTGGAGGCCGGGCGCCCGGCGATCCTGCGCCGCAACCTCGGCAGCAAGGCGATCAAGATGATCTACGGCGAAGAAGCCAAGGCCGGCAAGTCGGTCAAGGTCGTCGACGTGGACAAGGCCGACCGTGCGCGCTTCGCCCTGTCGGACTCCGAGGTCACCGAGCTGGCCAAGCAGGCGCTGATCATCGAGAAGCACTACCAGCGCCCGATGGACATCGAGTGGGCGAAGGATGGCGACGACGGCAAGCTGTACATCGTCCAGGCCCGTCCGGAAACCGTGAAGAGCCGTTCCAGCGCCAACGTCATGGAACGCTACCTGCTGAAAGAGAAGGGCAAGGTCCTGGTCGAAGGCCGCGCCATCGGCCAGCGCATCGGCGCCGGCCCGGTCAAGGTCATCCATGACGTCTCCGAGATGGACAAGGTGCAGCCCGGCGACGTGCTGGTCTCCGACATGACCGACCCGGACTGGGAGCCGGTGATGAAGCGCGCCAGCGCCATCGTCACCAACCGCGGCGGGCGTACCTGCCACGCGGCGATCATCGCCCGTGAACTGGGCATCCCGGCCGTAGTCGGCTGCGGCAACGCCACCGCGGTGCTGAAGGATGGCCAGCGCGTCACCGTTTCCTGCGCCGAAGGCGATACCGGCCTGATCTACGAAGGCGAGCTGGGCTTCGATGTGCGTCAGAACTCTGTCGATGCCATGCCCGAGCTGCCGTTCAAGATCATGATGAACGTCGGCAACCCCGACCGCGCTTTCGACTTCGCCCAGTTGCCGAACGAAGGTGTGGGCCTGGCCCGCCTGGAGTTCATCATCAACCGCATGATCGGCGTGCACCCGAAGGCGCTGCTGAACTTCTCCAGCCTGCCGGCTGACATCAAGGAAAGCGTCGAGAAGCGTATCGCCGGTTACTCCGATCCGGTTGGCTTCTACGTCGAGAAATTGGTCGAGGGCATCAGTACCCTGGCCGCCGCTTTCTGGCCGAAGAAGGTCATCGTGCGTCTCTCGGACTTCAAGTCCAACGAATACGCCAACCTGATCGGCGGCAAGCTCTACGAGCCGGAAGAAGAGAACCCGATGCTCGGTTTCCGTGGCGCCTCACGCTACATCAGCGAATCCTTCCGCGATTGCTTCGAGCTGGAATGCCGGGCGATGAAGAAGGTGCGCAACGAAATGGGCCTGACCAACGTCGAGATCATGGTGCCCTTCGTGCGTACCTTGGGCGAGGCGGCCCAGGTCGTCGAGCTGCTCGCCACCAATGGCCTGAAACGCGGTGAGAACGGCCTGCGCGTGATCATGATGTGTGAGCTGCCGTCCAACGCCCTGCTGGCCGATGAGTTCCTCGAGCATTTCGATGGCTTCTCCATCGGCTCCAACGACCTGACCCAGTTGACCCTGGGCCTGGATCGGGACTCGGGTATCGTCGCGCACCTGTTCGACGAGCGTAACCCCGCAGTGAAGAAGCTGCTGAGCAACGCCATTCAGGCGTGCAACAAGGCCGGCAAGTACATCGGCATCTGCGGACAGGGTCCGTCGGATCACCCGGACCTGGCCAAGTGGCTGATGGAGCAGGGCATCGAGAGCGTTTCGCTGAACCCGGACTCGGTCCTCGATACCTGGTTCTTCCTGGCGGAAGGCCACGCCTGACGCTACGTCCATTCAGTCCGAAAGGGCGGGTGCTTGCACCCGCCTTTTTTGTGCCAGCCCTTTCCATGCAAAGCAGCAGCGAACTCTTTCCCGTGGCGCTCGTCAGCGCCGAACTTCGCGGAGACCTCACCGAGGATGTCTACCGCCTGAAGCCGAACAACAGCCCGGACTCCAGCGTCGAACTGGCGCTCACGCGCTTGGGCTCGCTGGGTCGCAAGGCCGCCGGCGTGCCGGTGATACTCCTGCACGGTAGTTTCTCCAACCGGCGCTTCTGGTATTCGCCCAAGGCGGCCGGTCTCGGTCCCTACCTGGCGCGCGCCGGCTTCGATGTGTGGATTCCGGAAATGCGCGGGCATGGTTTGTCGCCGCGCAACCTGAACTACGAGCGCAATCGCGTGGCCGACTATGCGCGCTTCGACCTGCCGGCCATTGCCCGCTTCGTCATCGAGCAGAACGGTAGTCGACCGCACTGGCTGGGTCATTCCCTGGGAGGCATCACGCTGGCGGCGGCGCTCGGCGGCGGCTACCTGGGCGAGGCTGAAGTCGTCAGTGCCGGACTCTTCGGCAGTCAGATCAGCCGCGTCTACTGGCCACTGAAAATGCCACCGGTCGAGTGGAGCGGACGTTTCCTGCTCAAGCGCATGGGAGTGCTATCCGGCTCGCGCCTCAGGCGCGGCCCGGAGGACGAGCCCATGGGTCTGGGGCTGGAGGCGCTGCGCTGGTATGGTTTGTTCGGCCGCTTTGGCGAGCGGGACAACGATTGGTGGGCGGGGCTGGCGAAGGTGACGCTGCCGGTGCTCGCGGTCAGTGCCGAAGGCGACCATCAGGATCCACCCTGGGCCTGCCGCAAGCTGTTCGAGCAGTTTTCCTCGGAACGTGGTGCCTACCTCTGTCTGGGGCGTCGTGCGGGGTTCAGTGAGCAATTCGGGCATGTCGAAATGCTGGTCAGCAAGGCCGCGCAGAGCGAAGTCTGGCCGCTGGTGCTGCACTGGCTGGAGCATCTTTCCCTGCCGGACAGGCATCAGAAAACCACGCCCGATTGAAGCCAGATGTCTAATACACGGGCGTATCCCGCTGGCATTACACTCGCTAGACTGTGACGCCAAGCCCGAATCCGGTCATTCCAGATCACTTCGGAGGTTGAATGTTCGTTGCGCTCGAGCGCTTGCTGAATCTGCATGATGGATATCGGCGAGTGTTCCGCGTCGCCCAGCGCGATGTGCTGTTGTTGGTGGCGGAAGGTCGCTCGTTTCTCCTGGAGAATCGCTGCCCGCATCAGGGCGCTGCGCTTCACGGGGCGACGCTGAGTGGCAGAACGCTGCGCTGCGGCCGGCATGGCGTGGAATTCGACCTGGATTCCGGTCGCGCGCTGAATGCGGTCTGTCCGGGCCTGCTCCGACTGGAGCTGGCCTACGACGGTGATCACGTCGGCGTCGACCTTTGAGTCTGCTCGGCTTCACTGGCCTCAACCCGTAATCCCGGTTCATCTAAAGGAGCTTCCCATGCATTACGTCACCCCCGATCTGTGCGACGCCTACCCGGAACTGGTTCAGGTCGTCGAGCCGATGTTCAGTAACTTCGGCGGGCGCGACTCCTTCGGTGGCGAGATCGTCACCATCAAGTGCTTCGAGGACAACTCGCTGGTCAAGGAGCAGGTCGAGAAGGACGGTAAGGGCAAGGTTCTGGTCGTCGATGGCGGTGGTTCCCTGCGCCGTGCGCTGCTGGGCGACATGCTCGCCGAGAAGGCGGCGAAGAACGGTTGGGAAGGCATCGTCGTCTATGGCTGCATCCGGGATGTCGATGTGATCGCGCAGACCGACCTGGGCGTGCAGGCGCTGGCCAGCCACCCCATGAAGACCGACAAGCGTGGCATTGGCGACCTCAATGTGGCTGTCACCTTCGGTGGCATTACGTTCCGTCCGGGCGAGTTCGTCTACGCCGACAACAACGGCATCATCGTTTCCCCGCAAGCGCTGAAAATGCCTGAGTGATGGCGAACGCCTGAGGTCATCGGCGGTCAATGGGGAGCCGGTCGCTGCCGGCCAGGCTCCCCTATCGCGTCGGATGGAGCCGAGGGGCGGCCGTTCGATATCGGAATTCATGGAACAAGGCATGCAGCAATACGAAAGCGGAACCGAGCGCGGGTTGATCTATGGCTATGTGCTGGACGGCCGTGGCGGTGGGCGCCAGGTGACGCGCAACGAACTGCCGCTGCTCGATCTCAAGCCCGAAGAGAGCCTTTGGATGCATTGGGATCGCGGCGTACCCGAAGCGCAAGCCTGGTTGCGCGAGTCCAGCGGGCTCAACGAGTTCACTTGCGATCTGCTGCTGGAGGAGGCGACCCGTCCGCGCCTGCTCGATCTGGGCGCCGAGCGCTTTCTGGTGTTCCTTCGTGGGGTCAATCTGAACCCTGGCGCAGAGCCTGAGGACATGGTTTCGCTGCGCGTGTTCGCCGAGGCCGGCCGAGTGATCTCACTGCGCATGCGGCCGCTCAAGGCCGTGGCCGATCTGCGCGCGGACCTGGCGCAGGGGCGAGGCCCCAAGACTGCCTCCGAGTTGGTGTTGAGCCTCGCGCATTACCTGACGGATCGCGTCGACACGCTCATCGCTGGACTTGCCGACCAACTCGATGGCATGGAAGAGGCGATCGAAGAGGATGAGCAGAGCATTCCCGACCAGTCCGTCCTGCGGACGCTGCGTCGCCGCTCCGCGGGACTGCGTCGCTACCTTGCTCCGCAGCGTGACATATACGCGCAACTCACACGCATCAAACTGACCTGGACTGTCTCCGACGACGCCGACTACTGGAACGAGCTGTACAACAGCCTGACCCGCAACCTGGAAGAGCTGGAGCTTCTGCGCGAGCGCGTTGGCCTGATCCAGGAGGCCGAACACCGGCGTATGACCGAGCGCATGAACAAGACCATGTACATTCTTGGTATCATTACCGGCTTCTTCCTGCCCATGAGCTTTGTGACTGGGCTCCTGGGGGTCAACGTTGGCGGTATTCCCGGCTCCAGCGCGCCTTACGGTTTCGCCGTGGCCTGTCTGCTGATCGTCGCGATCGCCGGTTTCCAATGGTGGGTCTTCCGCCGCCTGCGTTGGCTCTGATGTGACTTGTGCTGGTGTGACTGCGTCAAGGCAGCACACGAAGGTGAGGTGTGCATGCACGACCCATTCGAAGAATCGCTGCGCGATCTGCTGCGCATGCCGGCGGAACAGCCGGGTGACGATGTGCGCCTGGGCCGCGTGCTGAAGACCGCCAACCGCCAGGTCGGCGCGGGCGATCTGTTCAGCCTGATGGGCCACTGGCTGGAAGCTCTGGCCATCGGCGTCACCCGCGGCGCCGCGCACCTGGCTCCGGTATCGCGCCAATCGCAGAATCCCGTCCCCTCCGCTGACAAGGCCGACTGAAGATGCAATTCGATATCTGGACGCAAAGTTTGCTGACAGCCATGAATACCCTATGGGGCAAGCTCGCCGGTTTCATTCCCAACCTGCTCGGCGCCCTGGTCGTCGTGTTGCTCGGCTTTGTCGTGGCCAAGCTGCTCGACACCCTCCTTTCCAAGCTCCTTGCCAAGCTGGGCCTGGATCGCCTGATGGCCGGCACCGGCTTGACCAAGCTGCTGGCTCGCGCGGGCATTCAAGTGCCTGTCTCGACCCTGGTCGGCAAGATCGTCTATTGGTTCGTTCTGCTGGTATTCCTGGTTTCCGCGGCCGAGTCCCTGGGGCTTCAGCGTGTGTCGGCCACCCTCGATGTCCTGGCGCTCTACCTGCCGAAGGTTTTCGGCGCTGCCTTGGTCCTGATCGTCGGCGTGCTTCTGGCGCAACTGGTCAACAGCGTGGTGCGTGGCGCGGCGGACAGTGTCGGCCTGGATTACTCCAATGGCCTGGGGCGAGTGGCGCAGTGGTTGGTGATCATCATCAGTATCTCGGTGGCCATCGGCCAACTCGAGGTCAAGACCGATCTGCTCAACTACATCATCGCCATCGTACTGATCAGCGTCGGATTGGCTGCCGCCCTGGCCCTCGGGTTGGGTAGTCGGGGAATCGCCGGGCAGATCATCGCCGGTATTTATGTGCGTGAGCTGTATCAGGTCGGGCAACACCTGAAAGTGGACGATGTCGAAGGCGTCATCGAAGAAATCGGCACGATCAAGACTATTCTGCTGACCGACGAGGGTGAGTTGGTGTCCATTGCCAACCGCGTACTCCTCGACCAGCGTGTGACCAGCCGCTGAGATGATCCTGAGCTGCGCCGACGCCGCTTTTCGCAAGCTGCGTCGGCTTCTGACATGACTTGGCCCGACCCGACTTGAACAAGCCGCAACCATTGTCCCAGCGCTACGACCCGCGCCAGCTGACCGATGAGGAGCTGGTGGAACGCTCCCACGACGAGCTGTTCCACGTGACCCGGGCCTACGAGGAACTCATGCGCCGTTATCAGCGCACGCTGTTCAACGTCTGCGCGCGTTATCTGGGGAACGACCGAGATGCGGATGATGTATGTCAAGAAGTGATGCTGAAGGTTCTGTATGGTCTGAAGAACTTCGAAGGTAAATCCAAGTTCAAGACTTGGCTCTACAGCATTACCTACAATGAATGTATTACCCAATACCGCAAGGAGCGGAGAAAGCGGCGATTGCTCGATGCCCTGAGTCTTGATCCCCTGGAGGAGGCCTCCGAAGAGAAGGCACCAAAGGTGGAGGAACGGGGGGGGCTAGATCGCTGGCTCGTGCATGTCAATCCCATCGATCGGGAAATTCTGGTGCTGCGTTTTGTCGCAGAGCTGGAATTCCAGGAGATCGCAGACATCATGCATATGGGCCTGAGTGCGACAAAAATGCGCTACAAGCGTGCGCTAGATCGCCTTCGCGAGAAGTTTTCAGGGATATCCGAAACATAGTTGGGCAAATATTGTCTCTCTAATTCGCAAGTTCTGGTAAACTTGCCCGCAAGTTGCACCCGTCTGCCTATTCTTTGGTAGCGGACAACTTACTGACCACCAAGATGGGGATTTAACGGATGAAACTGAAGAACACCTTAGGCGTCGTTATCGGCTCCTTGATCGCCGCCTCCGCTGTGAATGCGTTCGCTCAAGGCCAGAACTCGGTCGAGGTGGAAGCTTTCGGCAAGCGCTACTTCACCGACAGCGCCCGCGACATGAAAAATGGCGATCTGTACGGCGCATCGGTAGGCTACTTCCTGACCGACGACGTTGAGCTGGCGCTGTCCTACGGTGAGTACCACGACATTCGTGGCACCTACGAGACCGGCAACAAGAAGGTCCATGGCAACCTGACCTCCCTGGACGCCATCTACCACTTCGGCACTCCGGGTGTCGGCCTGCGTCCGTACGTATCGGCAGGTATCGGTCACCAGAGCCTGACCAATATCCACGATGACAACGGCAGCCGTCAGAACCTGACCCTGGCCAACATCGGTGCTGGTCTGAAGTACTACTTCACCGACAATTTCTACGCCAAGGCCAGCCTCGACGGCCAGTACGGCCTGGAGAAGCGTGACAACGGTCACCAGGGCGAGTGGATGGCTGGCGTGGGCGTCGGCATGAACTTCGGCGGCGGCGCCACCAAGCCGGCCCCGGCTCCTGAGCCGGTTGCTGAAGTCTGCTCCGATGCGGACCACGACGGCGTCTGCGACAACGTCGACAAGTGCCCGAACACCCCGGCCAACGTCACCGTTGATGCCAATGGCTGCCCGGCCGTTGCTGAAGTCGTTCGCGTTCAGCTGGACGTGAAGTTCGACTTCGACAAAGCCAAGGTCAAAGAGAACAGCTACGCTGACATCAAGAACCTGGCTGACTTCATGAAGCAGTATCCGAAGACCACCACCACCGTTGAAGGCCACACCGACTCCGTCGGCACCGACGCCTACAACCAGAAACTGTCCGAGCGTCGCGCCAGCGCTGTTCGTGACGTACTGGTCAACACCTACGGTGTACAAGGTAGCCGCGTGAACGCTGTTGGTTATGGCGAGAGCCGTCCGGTTGCTGACAACAGCACCGCTGAAGGCCGCGCTGTTAACCGTCGCGTAGAAGCGCAAGTAGAAGCCCAAGGCAAACAGCAGTAAGTTCGCCTGAGCTCCGAGAGAAACCCGGCCTTGGCCGGGTTTTTCTTTGCCCGCGAAAATCGTTCAGGCGCTGCGCGCCAACGCCTGTTCGGCGCGAGTGGCGACATCACCGATGATCAATACCGCCGGGCTGCTCAGGTGGAACGCCGTGGCATCGGCCAGCATGCGGGACAGGTTGCTGCGGCATTCGCGCTGTTGTGGCAGCGAGGCATTTTCGATCATCGCTACTGGCATGTTGGCGCGCATTCCGCCGGCCAGCAGGCCATCGCGAATGTCGGCTAACCGCGCCACACCCATATACACCACCAAGGTGGTGCCGCCTTGGGCCAGGGCTGGCCAGTTCGGCACGCTATCGTCCTGAGTGTGCGCAGTGACCAGGCTTACGCCGCGGCTGATGCCGCGCAGGGTGAGGGGGATGCCGCACTGGCTGGCGGCGGCCAGGCCGGCAGTGATGCCATTGACCAGTTCACACTCGATACCGCGGGCGCCGAGCCACTCGGCTTCTTCTCCACCGCGCCCGAAAATGCAGGGGTCGCCGCCTTTCAGGCGGACCACTCGCCGGCCTTGTCGCGCATAGCGCAGCATCAGGCGGTGAATGAAGTCTTGCGGTGTGGAGCGGCAGCCGCCGCGTTTACCGACGCGCAGCACGCGTGCCCTGGGGCAGTGCTCCAGCAACTGCGAATTGACCAAGTCATCCAGCAGAACCACTTCGGCGCCTTGCAGCACCTTGGCAGCCTTCAGGGTGAGCAGCTCCGGATCGCCCGGACCCGCGCCGACCAGCCAGACTTTTCCACTCATGAGCAACTCCTCAGGCATTGACGGCGATGGCGCCGCTTTCGCTGGCCAGCAGTCGTTTGATTTCCGGCACGCAGGACCCGCATTGGGTGCCGCAGCCCAGTTCGCGTTTGAGTCCGTCCAGGTCGAGACCCTTGGCGATAGCGCCACGGATTCGGCTGAGGCTGACATTCATGCAGCTGCACAGGGTCTTGTCCGTGGTGGTGCTCGACTGCGCTCCGGCTGGCGCAAGCAGTTTGCGGCGCAGATCGGCGTCGCTCTCGCCAGACAGCCAGAGGGCCTTGAGCCAGTCGTAGGCGATGTCCGTTCCGGCCAGGCGCAGACCGAGGATGCGGCCTTCTTCGAGGCGGACGCGTTTGCCTTGTGCGCGGCGTGGATCGTCGTAGGCCAGCACCGGGCCGTCGTTCAGCTCCAGCACTGCATCAATGCGTTGCAGCCAGGCCGGGTCCGGCGGGCTGGCGTGCGCGGCGCGGATCTGCAGGGCCGGGCGTTCACGGCCGACCAGGCTGAAGCTGGCATAGTCGAGCGCCTCGAAGAGTGGGCGTAGCGCGGCGAAACGTGCCTGCACCTGGTCTTCGACCAGGGCGAAGAATTGCCAGGGCAGTTCGACGGCGCTGACCTCCACGGCGGCATGCTTGAGTTCTGGCTGGCGTGACAGCGGGTCGACGGTCGGCAGGGTCAGGGCGTTCACCCCTAAACCCTTGAGGAAGCGTTCGCCCCAGTGCATTGGCAGGAAGGCTTGGCCCGGCAGCAGGTTGTCGTCGCTCTGCACGGGCAGGACCAGGCTGCCGCGCCGGCTGGCCAGGCGCACCAGTTGACCGTCGTTCAGGTGACGCCGGCGCATGTCTGCCGGGTGCAGGCCGAGGCGGGCTTCTTCGACATGGCCGAAGGCCTGGGCGAGGGTACCGGTCCGGGTCATGCCGTGCCACTGGTCGCGCAGGCGGCCGGTGTTGAGGATCAGCGGATAGCGCGCTTCGCGTCGCTCCTGTGGCGCACGATAGGTCTCGGCGATGAACTGCGCGCGGCCGCTGGCGGTGGCGAAGCGCCCGTCGCTGTACAGACGCGGCGTGCCGCGCTGTGCGCCGGCGGGGCGGGGCCATTGCTGCGGGCCGTCGCGGTCGAGCAGCGCATAGTCGATGCCGCTGATATCCAGGTCGCGTCCGCGGGTCAGTTGCCGGTATTCGTCGAACACTGCCTGCGGCTGGTCGAAGGCGAACAGGCTGGGCTGTCCGGGGCGCAGCCGGCGTTCCAGGCGGCGGCCGAAGTCGCAGGCAATGGCCCAGTCGGCGCGCGCCTCGCCGGGCGCGGCTATGGCGCGACGGACATGGCTGATGCGGCGTTCGGAGTTGGTCACCGTGCCTTCTTTCTCGCCCCAACTGGACGCTGGCAGCAGCAGATCGGCGTAGCGGCAGGTTTCGCTGCTGGCGAAGGCTTCCTGCACCACCACGAAGGGACAGGCTTCCAGTGCCTGGCGTACCTGCTGTTGGTTGGGCAGGGACTGCGCGGGGTTGGTGCAGGCGATCCAGAGTGCCTTGATGCGCCCGGCGCGTACCGCATCGAAGAGTTCGACGGCGGTCAGGCCCGGCGTCGCGGGCAGGTCGTCGACGCCCCAGTAGCGCGCCACCTCGGCGCGGTGCTCGGGGTTGGCGGCCTCGCGGTGGCCCGGCAGCAGGTTGGCCAGGCTGCCGGTTTCGCGCCCGCCCATGGCGTTCGGTTGCCCGGTGAGGGAAAACGGTCCGGCGCCTGGGCGGCCAATCTGCCCGGTGGCCAGGTGCAGGTTGATCAGCGCGCTGTTCTTCGCGCTGCCGGCCGTCGACTGGTTCAGGCCCATGCACCACAGGGAGAGAAAGCTCGGCGCGCGGCCGATCCATTCGGCGCAGCGTTGCAGGTCTTCCACGCGGATGCCGCAGATCTCCGCTACCGCCAGCGGGCCGTAGTCGCGCACCAGCGCCTTGAGTTCGTCGAAGCCCTGGGTGTGCGCCTCGATGAATGCGCGGTCGACCCAGCCTTCCCACAGCAGCAGGTGGAGGATGCCGTGGAACAGCGCGACGTCGGTGCCCGGCTGGATCGCCAGGTGCAGGTCGGCCAGTTCGCAGGTGTCGGTACGCCGTGGGTCGATGACGATGACTTTCATCTCCGGGCGTTGCGCCTTGGCTGCCTCCAGGCGGCGGAACAGCACCGGGTGGGCGTAGGCCATGTTGCTGCCGGCGATCATTACGCAGTCGCTCAGCTCCAGGTCTTCATAGCTGCAGGGCGGGGCGTCGGCGCCCAGGCTGCGCTTGTAGCCGACCACGGCGGAGGACATGCACAGCCGCGAGTTGCTGTCGATGTTGTTGCTGCCGATGAGGGCGCGGGCCAGTTTGTTGAAGGCGTAGTAGTCCTCGCTCAGCAATTGCCCGGAGACATAGAAGGCAACGCTGTCCGGACCGTGTTCGCGGATGCTTTCGGCGAACACCGCGGCGGCGTGATCGAGGGCGCTGTCCCAGTCGCTTCGGCTGCGCGCCAGTTGCTTGCCCAGGCGTAGTTCCGGGTAGCGCGCGCGGGCGGCGAGGTCGCCACTGAGGTGCAGGTTGGCGCCTTTGCTGCACAAGCGGCCGAGGTTGGCGGGGTGCTCTGGGTCGCCGCGCACGCCGAGGATGCGTTCGCCGTCGTGCTCGATCAGGACGCCGCAGCCGACGCCGCAATAGCAGCAGGTGCTGGCGGTGGTTTGGGTAGAGGACATGGCGATCTCCCGCAGTCGGACAGGCAGGCCGGTATCAGGCGCAGGCGGCGACGTGCCTGAGCGCCAGCAGCACGCGGCCGTTCTCCACGCGCACCGGGTGGCGGTGCGCGCAACCGACGTCCGGGGCCACCGCTTCGCCGCTTTCCAGTTCGATCTGCCAGTTGTGCAGTGGGCAGGCCACCCGCTTGCCGTAGATCAGCCCCTGGGATAACGGGCCGCCCTTGTGCGGGCAACGGTCGTCGAGGGCGAAGACTTCGTCGGCGGCGGTGCGGAACAGAGCGATGTCGCCGCGCGGCCCGGCAACGATGCGCGAGCCGAGCGGGGTGATGTCTTCCAGGGCGCAGATATCCATCCAGTTCATGGTGTTCTCCCGAGATACGGTGGCGACGTTCGGCCTCCTCCCGTCGAGGGAGGAGGGCGCTTCAGGTGGGGTCAGGCCGGTTCCAGCTGTTGCAGAGGAATTCGCTCGAACTCCTTCTTCAGCTGCGGCTGTTCGATGCGCTGTTGCCAGGGGTCCTGCTCCAGCGACAGGGCGAACTGCAGGCGTGCGTGCAGCGCCTTGCGCTTTTCCGCGTCCTCCAGCACGGCCTGCTTGATGTGCTGCATGCCGACGCGCTGCAGGTAGTGCACGGTGCGCTCCAGGTAGAAGGCTTCTTCGCGGTACAGCTGCAGGAAGGCACCGCTGTACTCGCGGACCTCCTCGGCGCTCTTGAGCTTGACGAAGAACTCCGCGACCTCGGTCTTGATCCCGCCGTTACCGCCGATGTAGAGCTCCCAGCCAGAGTCCACGCCGATGATGCCGATGTCCTTGATGCCGGCCTCGGCGCAGTTGCGCGGGCAGCCGGAGACCGCCAGCTTGACCTTGTGCGGCGACCACATGTTGAACAGGTCGTGTTCCAGGTCGATGCCCAGTTGCGTCGAGTTCTGCGTGCCGAAGCGGCAGAACTCGCTGCCCACGCAGGTCTTCACGGTGCGGATGGACTTGCCGTAGGCGTGGCCGGAAGGCATGTCGAGGTCCTTCCAGATCGCCGGCAGGTCTTCCTTCTTCACGCCCAACAGGTCGATGCGCTGGCCACCAGTGACCTTGACCATGGGCACCTTGTACTTGTCGGCGACATCGGCGATGCGCCGCAGTTCGGCGGGGTTGGTGACGCCGCCCCACATGCGCGGCACCACCGAATAGGTGCCGTCCTTCTGGATGTTGGCGTGGGCGCGTTCGTTGATCAGGCGCGACTGCGGGTCGTCCTTGGCTTCGTCCGGCCAGGTGGAGATCAGGTAATAGTTCAGCGCCGGGCGGCAGGTCGCGCAGCCGTTGGCCGTGTTCCAATCCATGAAGCGCATGGCTTCGGCCATGGAGGTCAGGTGGTGCTCGCGGATGGCCTTGCGTACCTGCCCGTGGTTGAGGTCGCTGCAGCCGCAGATGGCTTTCTCGCTCTTTGGCTTGACCTCGGCGGCGCCGCCGACGGTGCTGATCAGGATCTGCTCCACCAGCCCGGCGCAGGAGCCGCAGGAGCTGGCCGCCTTGGTGTGCTTTTTCACCTCGTCGACGCTGAACAGGCCGTTTTCCTGGATGGCCTTGACGATGGTGCCCTTGCAGACGCCGTTGCAGCCGCAGACCTCGGCGCTGTCGGGCATGCTGGAGGCGCGGTGCTGGCCCTGGTGGCCGACGTCGCCCAGGCTGCCTTCGCCTAGACCGGCCGTGCCGAACATCAGGTGGTCGCGGAACTGCGCCACATTCTGGCTTTCGCGGATCTGCCGGAAGTACCAGCCACCGTCGGCGGTATCGCCATAGAGGCAGGCGCCGACCAGTACGTCGTCCTTGATCACCAGTTTCTTGTAGACACCGCCGATGGGGTCGGAGAGGGTGATGGTCTCGGTGCCTTCGCCGCCCATGAAGTCGCCGGCGGAAAACAGGTCGATGCCGGTCACCTTGAGCTTGGTCGAGGTCACCGAGCCTTTGTAGCTGGCGAAGCCGAACTGGGCCAGGTGGTTGGCGCAGACCTTGGCCTGCTCGAACAGCGGTGCCACCAGGCCGTAGGCGATGCCGCGATGGCTGGCGCATTCGCCGATGGCGTAGATGCGCGGGTCGTAGGTCTGCAGGGTGTCGTTGACCAGGATGCCGCGGTTGCACGGGATGCCGGACTTTTCCGCCAGCTCGGTGTTCGGGCGAATACCGGCGGCCATCACCACCAGGTCGGCCGGGACCACGTCGCCATCCTTGAAGCGCACCGCGCAGACGCGGCCTTCGCCGTTGTCCATCAGTTCGTCGGTGACGGTATTCAGGCGGAACTTGATGCCGCGTGCCTCCAGGGCGCTCTGCAGGAGTTTGCCGGCGGTGCGGTCGAGCTGGCGCTCCAGCAGCCAGTCGGAGAGGTGCACCACGGTCACGTCCATGCCGCGCTGCTTGAGGCCGTTGGCAGCCTCCAGACCGAGCAGGCCGCCGCCGATGACCACCGCGTGGCTGTGGCGTTTGGCGGTGTCGATCATCACTTGCGTGTCGGCGATGTCGCGATAGCCGATCACGCCATCCAGGCGATTGCCCGGCACCGGCAGGATAAAGGGATTGGAGCCGGTGGCGATGAGCAGACGGTCATACTCGGCCTCGCTGCCGTCGGCGGCGATCACCCGGCGCTGGCGCCGGTCGATCTGCACTACCTTGCGGTCGAGCAGCAGGCGAATGCCGTTTTCCGCATACCAGTTGAGGTCGTTGAGAACGATGTCCTCGAAAGCCTGCTCGCCGGCCAGCACCGGCGAGAGCAGGATGCGGTTGTAGTTGGGGTGCGGCTCGGCACCGAACACGGTGATCTCGTAGAGGTCCGGGGCGATCTTCAGCAGTTCTTCGAGGGTGCGGATGCCGGCCATGCCGTTGCCGATCAGGACGAGCTTGAGCTTTTTCATGTCTGGGGCTCCCGTTCAGGAATCCGGAAAACAAAAAAGGCGTCCCGCTGGTTGCCCAGCGAGGACGCCTTTGTCCAAGTCCCGATCGATCGGGAAGTGCGGCCCTCGTCGTTGAGGTCCGCGCTTTTGTAAATTGTTGCCAGTGTTATTGCAGGTGCCGTGCCAATTCCCTGGGAGGCGCATGGCGCGGGGCTTGGGGGCATTGCCGCGAGCGCTTCCCCGGGCTTTCGTGCACTGCCGTGAGGCGTGTGGAGTCGATCTGGTGCATGTTCAGTGCTGCAACCAGGCGAGTAGCAGCAGGAGGTTGGCCAGCAGGGAAACCAGCGCCAGGCCGCGCCAGAAGCGCAGCGGGTGGCGTGCCAGCAGCGGCGTCGGACGCAAGCCGGCTTGGCGCTCGCCTTGTTCCAGCGCCAGCAGGCATTCCTCGGCGGTTTCGAAGCGCTGCGCCGGGTCGCTGTGCAGCGCCCGCAGCAACCAGGTTTCGAGCCAGGCCGGCAGGTCGGGCCGATAGCGACTGGGCGCCGTCGGCTGGCCGAAGCGGGGGTGCTGGAAGGCCTCGATTTCACCGTAGGGATATTGCCCGCAGAGCAGGCGGTAGAGCGTGGCGCCGGCGCCGTAGAGGTCTTGCCGGGCATCTGGCGCGGCGCCCTGGAACGCCTCCGGCGCCAGGTAGGACGGTGTCCCGGGCAGGCTGTGCGGTTCGTCGCCGGACAGTCCGGGGCAGAAGGCCAGGCCGAAGTCGAGCAGGCGCAGCTCGCCATCCGCGCCGCGATGCAGGTTTTCCGGCTTGATGTCGCGATGCAGGATGTTGCGCCTGTGCAGTTGCCCGAGGGCGCGGAGCAGGCGCGAGGCGGTGTCCTGCCAATCGTTGAGGCTGAGCGGACCCTGCTGGTGCAGTTGCTCGGCGAGGGTTTGCCCGGGGTATTCGCGCATCACGTAATACAGGTGTTGGCGCTGCGGCAGGCCATGCAGCTCCGGGAAATAGCGCCCCTGCACACGGCGCAGGAACCATTCCTCCAGCAGCAGCGCCTGGGCGGCGCGCTGATCGTCCCGCAGCGCGCTGGGCAGCGTTTTCAGCAGCCAGGCGCGTTGCTGGCGATCGAGCACGCGGTAGATCAGTGACTGACGGGACTGCGCCAGGGTGCCCTGTACCTGCCAGCCCTCGAAGTCCTGGCCCGGGCGCAGTAACGGTGGCAGCGGCCAGTCGCCGAGTTGCGCCAGGGTGTCCCCCAGGCCGCTCGCCGGCAGGTTGTCGATGCGCACCAGCAAGGCGCTGGCGTTGTCCTGGCTGCCGGCCAGGTGAGCCGCCCTGACCAGGGCGTCGACGCTGTCCTGGGGCGTCGTTGAGTCGCCGAGTATGCGGCGGATGCCCGCATCGCCCAGGCTGGCCCAGACACCGTCGCTGACCAGCAGGAAGGCCTGGCCGGGCTGCAGCTCGCCGTCGCGGTAGTCCACCACCAGATGCTGGTCGAGGCCGAGGGCGCGCTTGAGCACATGCTGCATGCCCGGTTGGTCCCAGACATGGTCCTCGGTCAGGCATTGCAACTGCCCGTCCTGCCAGCGGTACAGGCGACAGTCACCGACGTGCGCGAGGGTGAAGCGGCGGCCGCGCAGGATCAGCGCGGTGAGGGTGGTCAGCAGCGGCTGGCCTGCGCCGTTGGCGCGCAGCCAGCGATTCTGCGAGAGCAGCAGGCGCTCCAGGGCCTGGGCGATGGCCCAGGTCTCGGGCGTCGCATAGTAGTCGCTGGCCAGTGCCTGCACGGTCAGGCGCGCGGCCAGGCCGCCGTCGGCACATTGACTGACGCCGTCGGCCAGGGCGAACAACAGCCCCTTGCTGGCCGCCAGTGCCGCAGGCGGAGTGACCGCCCGCAGCGCGTCCTGGTTCTCCGCCCGTGGCCCGCAGGCGCTGGCCTGGGCGAAGCTGACCCGCAGGCCCATGCCGGCCTCAGACACGCGCGGCGGTCACCGCGGCGCTGCCCCAGGTGGTCCGCCAGCGCTGTTTGACATTGTGCAGGCCGAACCAGGCGAGCACGCCGAGCGAGGCGAACAGCCAGAGGCCGAGCTGGTAGTCGCCGGAACTCTGCTTGATCGCGCCGAGCCCGGCGGTCAGGCAGAAGCCGCCGATGCCGCCGGCCATGCCGATCAGCCCGGTCATGACCCCGATGCTGTGGCGGAAACGTTGCGGCACCAGTTGGAAGACCGCGCCATTGCCGGCGCCCAGGCTGAGCATGGCGACCACGAAGAGGCTCAGGGCGGCCACGGCGCTGGGCAGATGGAAGCCGACGGCGGCGATGCAGACGGAGGCGACGGTGTACATCAGCAGCAGGCTGCGGATACCGCCGACGCGATCGGCCAGGGCTCCACCGAGGGGGCGCATCAGGCTCCCGGCGAAGACGCAGGCGGCGGTGTAGTAGCCGGCCTTGACCGGGTCCAGGCTGTACTGGTCGTGGAAGTAGCCGGGCAGGGTACTGGCCAGGCCGAGGAAGCCGCCGAAGGTCACGCTGTAGAAGAACATGAACCACCAGCTGTCACGGTCGGCGAGGGCTTTCAAGTAGTCGCCCACGGCCTTGGGCGCGGGCCGTTCGGGGGCGTTGCGGGCGAGCAGGGCGAAGGCCGCCAGGACCAGCAGCAACGGCAGCAGGGCGAAGCCGAAGACGTTCTGCCAGCCGAAGGCGGCAGCCAGGGCCGGGGCGAAGAGGGCGGCGAACACGGTGCCGGAGTTGCCGGCGCCGGCGATGCCCATGGCCTTGCCCTGGTGTTGCGCCGGGTACCATTGCGAGGCCAGCGGCAAGGCGACGGCGAAGGACGCACCGGCCATGCCCAGCAGCACGCCGAGCAGCAGGGCCTGGTGCAGGCTATGGATACCCAGCGTCCAGGCGCCGATGAGCGTGCCGATGACGACGACCTGGCCGCACAGGCCGGCGCTCTTCGGCGACCAGCGATCGGCCAGCAGGCCCATCAGGAAGCGCAGCACGGCGCCGGAGAGGATCGGCGTGGCGACCATCAGCGCGCGTTGCTGGGTGGTCAATTGCAGGTCGCTGGCGATCTGCACCGCCAGTGGGCCGAGCAGGTACCAGACCATGAAGCTCAGGTCGAAATAGAGAAAGGCGGCGAACAGGGTCGGCGCATGGCCGGCTTTCCAGAAACTCGTGTTCATTGAACACCTCATCAGCAACGGTTGAGGGCACCGGCAGGCTGCGCGCGTGGCAGTCAGCGGGTCGAGGAAGTCCTGCTGCCCCAGCGCCGGGGCAAACGAAAAAGGCGCCGCGCCACCGACCGCCTGAGCGGGGTGGACGCGACGCCTTTGTCGTGTTTCGGGTAACCGCCGTTGATTACCACTGCATTGGCCACAGCAAGGGCCGGGCCAATGAAAAGAAAATTAGAAAATTCAGATGCTTATGACGCCGATGGGGGAAATTCGCTGAACCAGAACAGGGCGTTGGCCGGTAGCACATGCTCCCCCGTGGGGCGACTCAGGACGCTGGTGGCTGCGGGAAGAGCACCGCTGGCCCCGTGGGTTGGGTGCCGGGCGGCAGGTAGGCGGGCGCCGCTTGTCCGGCCGGGCCGAGATGGCGAATGTATCGATAAAGGCTGCGCAGATCGTCATCGTGCATCACGCGCAGGGCGTGGGACGGCATGGGCGGGCGGAAATTGGCCTTGTGCGCGGCATCCAGCCATTGCTCTTCGCTGTAGCCCTGCATGAACAGGCGCAGGTTGGCCGGGTAGGTCGTGCCCCAGGGGCCGCTCCAGCCCAGTTGATCGCCGGTCAGCCAGAGGCTTTCCGGCACCTTTTCCGGAGCCATGGCATAGCCGGGGGTGTGGCAATCGTTGCAGCCAGCCACCTGGACCAGGTAGCGGCCGCGTTGCAAGTGATCCGCTTCCTCGGCGAGCGCAGCCGTGGCAGCCAGAAGGGGGAACAGGCACAGGCAGCCGGACAGTGCCCCTGCGGCGGGTAAGGACGGCATGGTGGAATCTCCTCTGATGGCGATCTGTTTACCGCATCAAAGGTATAGCGTGGCGCCCGCCCGCCTGCCTCGATCAGGCGACCTGGTTGACGTTGGGGAAGGTGGCGCGGAACGACTCGGGAATCGGGATCACCTTGCCAGCCTGGTAATCGAAGAAGACGAAGCCGGACTTGGCCATGGCCACCAGCTTGCCGTCGGCCGGGCGACTGATGCGGAAGATGATGTCACCGCCGTACTTGTTGAAATCCATCACCCCGACCTCGAACAGCAACTGGTCGCGGGCATGGGCCTCGGCGCGATAGGTGGTGGCCAGGTCGGTGACGATGATCCCCGTCTCGCGGATGCCGTAGTCGAACAGGAAGCGTGCGCGGGCCTCGGAGATCATCGAGATCATCGAGTCGTTGCCCAGGTGGTTGGCGCCATTGATATCGGTGACCCGGACCGTCAGGTGGGTCTGGTAGCAGAAGTATTCGTCGGGAAACTCGAGCGTCAGGCGGGCCATGGAAACCTTGTGCGTGTGGAGGGGGAAGGGCGCCGATTCTAGTGCTTCCCGCTTGCGCTGGGGACTGCCGCGGGCGTGGATGCGTGTCAGTGGCCGAGCATCTCGTGCATCGCAATGATCTGTTCGGCGACCTGTACCAGCTTCTGCTGGCGACTCATGGCCTGGCGGCGCATCAGGGTGTAGGCCTCTTCTTCCGGGCAGCCCTTCATCTTCATCAGCAAGCCCTTGGCCAGTTCGATGCGCTTGCGTTCGGCGAGCTGCTGTTCGCGGGCCTGCAATTGCGCGCGCAGGGCCTGGTCGCTCTCGAAGCGGGCCATGGCCACTTCGAGGATCGGTTGCAGGCGTGCCGCCTGGATGCCTTCGACGATGTAGGCGCTGACCCCGGAGCGGATCGCCTGGCGCATCACCTGGGGGTCGTGCTCGTCGGTGAACAGGACGATCGGGCGAGGCTGGTCGCGGGACACCAGGACCACCTGTTCGAGTACGTCGCGACCAGGCGACTCACTGTCGATGAGGATGACGTCCGGGTGCAGCGCCTCGACCCGCTGCGGCAGATCGATGGTCAGCCCGGATTCGTCGATCACCTCGAAGCCGGCCTCGATCAGGGCTGCCTTGAGGCGCCCGACCTTGCGCGGTGTGTCATTGATGAGCAGGACGCGTAGCATCGTGGCTGTCTCCATCAGGCATCGCCAAGGGCGTGCAGGGCAAAGCTGCGTGCATAACCGGCCGGGTCGTTGCCGTTCCAGACGCGGCCGTCGAGCAGGGTCGACGTGCGCATCTCTGCATCGGCCACGGCGATGCCCAGGGCCTCGGCGGCTTCCCGGTACAGCGTCCGTTGCTGCACTTGGCGGGCCACGCCGAGATAGTCCGGATCGTCGCGCAGCAAGCCCCAGCGGCGGAACTGGGTCATGAACCACAGGCCATCCGAGAGCCAGGGCTGGTTGGCTTGCCCGTCGCCGTGGAAGCGCAGCGGATGGGCGTCCTTCCAGGCGTGGCCGAGACCGTCCTGGTAGTAGCCGAGCAGGCGTGGCTCGATGCTCGACAGCGGCGCGTCGACATAGTCGCTGCCGCTGATCAGGCTCGCGGTGCCACGGCGGTTCTCTTCATTGGCGTCGATGAAGCGGCTGGCATCAAGCAGGCTCATGATCAATGCGCGCGCGGCATTGGGGTATTCCTCGACGAAGGCGCGGGTGGCGCCGAGCACCTTCTCCGGGTGGTCCGGCCAGATCGCCTGGCTGGTGCTGAGGGTGAAGCCCATGCCTTCGTCTATCGCCAGGGCGCCCCAGGGGCCGCCGGCACAGAAGCCGTCGATGCGCCCGGCACGCAGGTGTTCGACCATCTGTGCCGGTGGGATCACCAGGGTGTCGACATCGCGCAACGGATGAATGCCCAGGCTGGCCAGCCAGTAATAGAGCCAGAGCGCATGGGTGCCGGTAGGAAAGGTGTGCGCCAGGGTCAGGCGTGTGCGCTGTTCGAGGACCAGCCGCTGCAGGGCCTCGGTCGTGGTCACGCCATCGCGTTGCAGGGCGGCGGAGAGGTTGATCGCCTGACCGTTCTGGCACAGTCCCATGAGCACTGCCATGTCGGTGGCCGGTACGCCGCCGATGCCCAGTTGCACGCCATAGATCAGCCCGTACAGGCCGTGCACCGCGTCGAGTTCGCCGCCGAGCAGGCGGTCGCGCAATTGCGCCCAGGAACTTTGTCGCTGCAGGTTGAGGGTCAGTCCGTATGGCTGGGCGAATCCCTGGGTGGCCGCGACGATGAGCGAGGCCGCGTCGCTCAGGGCCATGAAGCCGAGGTTGAGCACGCTCTTTTCTGGTGCGTCGGAGCCTGCTACCCAGGCCAGGTGGTGCAGGTTGGCACTGCTGTCGGTCATCGCTACCTCTGAGCAAAAAAGCGCCGCTTCGCGCACGCCTGGGCGGGCGAAGGGACGCCATTGTCTTGCGCGACCCGCCGTTGGGTCGCCGCTGGAGGTCACGCAGCAAGCGCTATGCCAGGATCTGGCCGGAAAGAAAAAGCCCCGCCGAAGCGGGGCTGAAAAGAAGGGCTAAACCCTTAAATACAACTAGCGCAGGCTCGATCGGGGAAGCGACCGGGCCCGCGCATACCTTAGCTGGATGGCGATTCCAGACAATGGGCAATAAGTAGTAGGCGCAAGGCCTGGCGCATTGCCGAAGATGCTGATTGGCAGGCCTGAAAAGAAAAAGCCCCGCACGAGGCGGGGCTTTTCCAATGCCGAACGGCTTAGGCTTGAACGACCGGAATCTTGGCGTTCGCAGCGGCTTCGCGGAACTCGGCGATCTGGTCGAAGCTCAGGTAGCGGTAAACGTCGGCAGCCATGCTGTCGATGTCTTTCGCGTAGGCCATGTACTCCTCGACGGTCGGCAGTTTGCCGAGGATCGAAGCGACAGCGGCCAGCTCGGCAGATGCCAGGAACACGTCGGTAGCGTCGCCCAGGCGGTTCGGGAAGTTACGGGTCGAGGTCGACACGACGGTGGAACCGGTCTGTACGCGAGCCTGGTTACCCATGCACAGCGAGCAGCCCGGCATTTCCATGCGCGCGCCAGCCTTGCCGTAGATGCCGTAGTAGCCTTCCTCGGTCAGCTGGTGGGCGTCCATCTTGGTCGGCGGAGCCAGCCACAGACGGGTCGGAATGCCACCCTTGACTTTGTCCAGCAGCTTACCGGCAGCGCGGAAGTGACCGATGTTGGTCATGCAGGAACCGATGAACACTTCGTCGATCTTGCGGCCTTGAACGCTGGACAGCAGGCGGGCATCGTCCGGATCGTTCGGGGCGCAGAGTACCGGCTCCTTGACGTCGGCCAGGTCGATCTCGATGACCGCGGCGTATTCGGCGTCTTTGTCGGCTTCCAGCAGTTGCGGCTTGGCCAGCCAGGCTTCCATCGCTTTGGCGCGACGCTCCAGGGTGCGGGCGTCACCGTAACCTTCGCCGATCATCCAGCGCAGCAGGGTGATGTTCGACTTCAGGTATTCGGCGATGGCCTCTTCCGGCAGCTTGATGGTGCAACCGGCAGCGGAACGCTCGGCCGAGGCGTCGGACAGCTCGAAGGCTTGCTCGACGGTCAGGTCGTTCAGGCCTTCGATCTCGAGGATGCGGCCGGAGAAGATGTTCTTCTTGCCCTTCTTCTCGACGGTCAGCAGGCCAGCCTGGATCGCGTAGTAGGGGATCGCATGCACCAGGTCACGCAGGGTGATGCCGGGCTGCATCTTGCCTTTGAAGCGCACCAGAACCGACTCCGGCATGTCCAGCGGCATGACGCCGGTGGCAGCGGCGAAGGCCACCAGGCCGGAACCGGCCGGGAAGCTGATACCGATCGGGAAGCGGGTGTGCGAGTCGCCGCCGGTGCCGACGGTGTCGGGCAGCAGCATGCGGTTCAGCCAGCTGTGGATGATGCCGTCGCCCGGACGCAGGGACACACCGCCGCGGGTCATGATGAAGTCCGGCAGGGTGTGGTGGGTCTTGACGTCGATCGGCTTCGGATAGGCCGCGGTGTGGCAGAAGGACTGCATCACCAGGTCGGCGGAGAAGCCCAGGCAAGCCAGGTCTTTCAGCTCGTCGCGGGTCATCGGGCCAGTGGTGTCCTGGGAGCCGACGGTGGTCATCTTCGGTTCGCAGTAGGTGCCCGGACGGACGCCTTTGCCTTCCGGCAGACCGCAGGCGCGGCCAACCATCTTCTGCGCCAGGGTGAAGCCTTTGCCGCTGTCGGCCGGAGCTTCCGGCTTCTTGAACAGCTCGGAGGCGCCCAGGCCCAGCTCGGCACGGGCCTTCTCGGTCAGGCCACGGCCGACGATCAGCGGAATACGGCCGCCGGCGCGGACTTCGTCGAGCAGCACGTCGGTCTTCAGCTGGAAGGTGGTGACCAGCTCATCGCTGCCGTGACGGCGCACTTCGCCTTTCATCGGGTACACGTCGATGACGTCGCCCATGGCCAGGTTGGTGCAATCGAACTCGATCGGCAGGGCGCCGGCGTCTTCCATGGTGTTGTAGAAGATCGGGGCGATCTTGGTGCCGAAGCAGAAGCCGCCAGCGCGCTTGTTCGGAACGTAGGGGATGTCGTCGCCGAAGAACCACAGCACCGAGTTGGTGGCGGACTTACGGGAGGAACCGGTACCGACCACGTCACCGACGTAGGCGACCGGGAAGCCCTTGGCCTTGACCGCTTCGATTTGCTTCAGCGGGCCGACGGAGCCCGGCTGAACCGGCTCGATGCCGTCACGAGCCATCTTCAGCATGGCCAGGGCGTGCAGCGGGATGTCCGGACGCGACCAGGCGTCGGGCGCCGGGGACAGGTCGTCGGTGTTGGTTTCGCCGGGCACCTTGAACACGGTCAGGGTGATCTTCTCGGCGACTGCCGGCTTGGCCTTGAACCACTCGCCGTCAGCCCAGGATTGCAGCACGGCCTTGGCGGCGGCGTTGCCTTTCTTGGCGCGCTCGGCGACATCGTGGAAGGCGTCGAACATCAGCAGGGTGTGCTTCAGTTGCTCGGCGGCGACGTTGGCCAGCTCGGCGCTGTCCAGCAGTTCGACCATAGTGGCGATGTTGTAGCCGCCCTGCATGGTGCCCAGCAGTTCAACGGCGCGCTGCTTGCTGATCAGCGGGGATTTGGCTTCGCCCTTGGCGACAGCGGAGAGGAAACCGGCCTTGACGTAGGCGGCCTCGTCAACACCCGGCGGTACGCGGTTGGTGATCAGGTCGAGGAGGAATTCTTCTTCGCCGGCCGGCGGGTTCTTCAGGAGTTCGACCAGACCAGCGGTCTGTTCGGCGTTCAGCGGCTGGGGCACGACGCCCTGGGCGGCACGCTCTTCTACGTGTTTGCGGTAGGCTTCAAGCACAGTATTTCCCTCATCAGTGGTCCCGGAGGACGCGTATCCAGGAGACCCCTCCGATCCATTCGTCAGGCATGGTGGACGGTAATCCACGGACCTACGACGGCATCGGCAGCCTCCAGACAGAAGCTGTTTTCAAAGTTTTACGCCGGATGGCCTGGGACGAGAGGGACTGGACGCTTGAGGGTGGCGTCCAGACCGCGCGGCTGCCGGAATCTGTGCTTCGTGACGCTTTGAAAACAGCTTCAAACGGACATTGCGCCTTGTGAAAGGCGGGCTGATTCTACTGGAATTCATGGGTGAAAGTAAGCGCCAAAGCCGTGTGCGGAAGGATGATCTTGCCTAGACAAAGGGCTAAGATGCCGCTTTGCCAGAATACCCCAGCGCCATGTCCTCCCAGCGAATCAAAACCCCTTGTGTCGGCCTCTGTTCCACGGTTTACGGCGATCTCGTCTGCCGTGGCTGCAAGCGTTTCCACCATGAGGTGGTGAACTGGAACCTCTACTCCGATGAAGAGAAGCGCGCGGTGTGGAAGCGCCTCGAGGTGCTGCTGGTGCAGGTGATGATGGCCAAGCTGGAAGTCTTCGATGCGCAGCGCCTGCGCAGCCAGCTTGAGCAACGGCAGGTCCGCTTCGTTCCCGATCAGTCGCCTTATTGCTGGGCCTACCAGCTGATCGCGCGGGGCTCGCGCTTGATCCAGAATCTCGATGCCTATGGCCTGGCGCTGTTGCCGGAGTTTCGGGGCTGGCCCTTGCCTGATCTGCGCGATGCCATCGATCGGGAATTCTTCCTGCTCTCCGAGGCGCACTACGAGCGCTACATCGCTCCGCATTTCCTGCGCGACGGTATGGATCTGCGGGTCTAGCGCCCGGCGCTACGCCAGGTTGCCGGGCGCACCTGGCGCTAGGGCCAGCCTGCCGCTGTCACGCCGCATCCAGGCTGCCGACGCGCCGGCCCGCATAGACAGGAAGAGAGCAGGGCTCAGACCTTGGCCGCCAGTTCTTCCAGATGGGCGATGATTTCATCGGGCTTGAGCACCAGCACGTCGCTTTCCAGGGCGTCCAGCACCACTTCCGCGGTGTTGCCGATGAGTGCGCCGGAGAACCCGGTGCGCGCCACGGTGCCGATTACCGTCACGGCGGCATCCAGGTTCTGTGCCTCGCGCGGGATCAGTACATCGGCCGGGCCTTCCTCGATATGCAGGTGTTCGTCGTCCACGCCGTATTCGGCCTGGAATGCCCTGCACGCTTCGCGATAGCGCGCCTCGATGGTTTCACTGAGCTGAAAGGTCGGGTCGGCGGCAGAGAGCATTGGCGAGGGGTGGGCGCTGATCACGTGCAGTTGGCCATGGGTGAGGCCGGCGATGTCGTAGGCGTTGCTGACGATGCTGGCGTGCAGGGCAAGATGCTCGGCGTCGCCATTGCCGACATCGATCGCCGCGAGAATGGCGCGTCCTGCCCACGGGTGGGCGCTCTTCACCAGTAGAACGGGGGTGGGGCAATAGCGCAGCAGTTTCCAGTCGTCGGGCGTGAGCAGGGCTTTCTTCAGCGGGTTGTCGGGGATGTGTTCCTTGACCACCAGGCCACAGCCTTCGGCCTGCTGTTCGGCGATGATGGTCGTTTGCAGGCTGTCTTGCCAGGCCTGGCGGCAGGAACAGCTATAGCCTTCTTCGCGCAAGCTCGCCGCGAGTTCTTCCAGGCGCGCGGAAAAGTCGCCGCGCTTCTCGCAGGCCAGCAGGTGCAGATGGGATTGGGTGACGCTGGCGATCAGCTTGGCCCGTTTCAGTGCCAGGCCATCCGGCTGGTCGGGGTTCACTACTACGAGAATGCTTCGAATCGCTTGCATGGTCGTCTCCCTCGGCGCGCTGTTGTTCGTGTGAAGCAACTGTAGTCGCGATCCGGCTTGCGTGATCTTGAGTCATGTCAAGCGCGGAACTGGTCGCGCGCCGGTGCATTCGTATAATGCTCGGCCTTTATGACGCTGCTGCGCTTTCTTGGCGGCCGGTCGATGAGTCAATGGAGCCAGTCATGTTGTCCGAAATCCGGGATTTCCTCGGTTGCGCCACGCCCGATGCGTGGGTCCAGGCCGCCTTGCAGGACCAGGAAGTTATGCTGATCGACCACAAGAACAATGAGTTCAAGGCCGCCAGCACGGCGTTGGCGCTGATCGCCAAGTACAGCACCCATGAAGACCTGGTGAATTTCATGTCGCGCCTGGCGCGTGAGGAACTGCGCCATCACGAGCAGGTCCTGGCGATCCTGAAAAAGCGCGGCATCGCCTTGCGGCCGATCTCCGCAGGCCGCTATGCCTCCGGCCTGCGCGCGGAGGTGCGCAATCATGAGCCGTTCAAGCTGGTGGATACCCTGATCGTCGGCGCCTTTATCGAATGCCGTAGTTGCGAGCGCTTCGCTGCCCTGGTGGATCACCTGGATGCCGACCTGGCGAAGTTCTACGGCTCTTTGCTGAAGTCCGAGGCCCGGCATTTTCAGGGCTATCTGGCGCTGGCGCGGCGCTATGGCGATGCTGCCGATATCGCCCGGCGGGTGGCGGAAATACGTGAGCTAGAGGCCCGGCTGATCGACTCGCCAGACCTCGAATTCCGCTTCCATAGCGGCATTCCGCAGGCCGCGTAAGGGCAATAGAGACAAGCCCGCCGAACGGCGGGTTTGTCATTCAGGGCACTCAGCGCTCCATGATCTGCTTGACCTGGGATTGCGGAATCATCTGATCCTTGCCTTCCGAGTCCTCGAATTGGTACATGCCGCTGCTCTTGTCCAGGTGCGGCTTGTCGTCGGTGGTGATCAGTTGCCCGTCTACCGTCGCAATGATGTAGTGACTGGAGCAGCCGGCAAGGCCCAGCGCGCAGGCGGCGATCAGGATCAAGTGTTTCATGGCATTCCCCGGATTCATGGCTGGTCTGCTGTTAAAGATATCCGGGGTTGTCGTACTGGCAACTTGATTCGTATCAGTGCTCGACGGGCGACGGGGTCAGCGGGAAGGGAGTCTGGTGCAAGCCACTGGCATCCGCCTGCAGGACCCAGCCCTGGCGATCCCAGTCACCCAGGACGATGCGTTGCGCTGGCTTGCCGTCGATCTGCAGCTCGTGGGTCGCGGGCCGATGGGTGTGGCCGTGGATCAGCGTGCGCACCTTGTGCTGGCGCATCACACGGAGCACTTCGTCGGGCGTCACGTCGACGATCTCGCTGGCCTTCATGCTCGTCTGTGCGCGACTTTCCTTGCGCAGCTTGCGTGCCAGGGCGTGGCGCTTGGCCAGTGGCAGGTTGCGCAGGATGAACAGCGAGAGCGGGTTGCGCAGCCAGCGGCGCAGCTTCATGTAGGCCGTATCCAGGGTGCACAGGCTGTCACCGTGCATCAACAGCACCGTTTCGCCGTTCAGGCGGACCAGGCTCGGGTCGCGCAGCAGGGTGCAGCCCGCCTCGCGGCAGAAGGCTTTGCCGATCAGGAAGTCGCGATTGCCGTGCATCAGGTAGATGCGTGTGCCGCCGTCGGACAGCTCGCGCAGGGCGCGGGCGATGGCGTGCTGGAAGTCGTCCATGCCATCGTCGCCGATCCACGCTTCGAAGAAGTCGCCGAGGATATACAGGGCTTCGGCTCGGGCGGCGCGGGTCGTGAGGAAATGCAAGAACGCCCGGGTGATGTCCGGGCGTTCCGCTTCGAGATGCAGGTCCGAGATGAACAGGACGCTCATCGACTCACTCGCCGACGATCTCGGCTTTCTCGATGATCACGTCTTCGCTGGGGACGTCCTGATGACCGGCGCGCATGGTGGTCGGCACGGCCTTGATCTTGTTGACCACGTCCATGCCGTCGACCACCTGGCCGAACACGCAGTAGCCCCAGCCTTGAACGGTCGGTGCGCTGTGGTTGAGGAAATCGTTGTCAGCGACGTTGATGAAGAACTGCGCGCTGGCCGAATGCGGCTCCATGGTGCGGGCCATGGCAACGGTGCCGATCTTGTTGGCCACGCCGTTGTTGGCTTCGTTCTTGATCGGTGCCCGGGTGCTCTTCTGCTTCATGCCCGGTTCGAAGCCGCCGCCCTGGATCATGAAGTTGTTGATCACGCGGTGGAAGACGGTGTTGTCGTAGTGACCGCTCTTCACATACTCCTTGAAGTTGGCCACGGTTTCCGGGGCCTTGTCTTCGAAGAGTTCCAGGGTGATGACGCCATGGTTGGTGTGCAGCTTGATCATGAGGGGAATCCACTGTTTGGGAAAATCGAAGGCCTGTCAGGGGGTTGACAGCTTCGGCTATGATAAGCGCTTTGGTTTGGCCGGCCTACCCTGGCCGAGCAACAGCATGATCAAGGACACCATGAGCAAGCCCACCGCCGATTCGAAAGAAGCCACAGTCGCCGCCAATTTCCTGCGCCCCATCGTCCAGGCCGATCTGGAAAGCGGCAAGCACCAGAAGATCGTCACGCGTTTCCCGCCGGAGCCCAACGGCTACCTGCACATCGGGCACGCCAAGTCGATCTGTCTGAACTTCGGCCTGGCCAAGGAATTCGGCGGTGATTGCCATCTGCGCTTCGACGACACCAACCCGGCGAAGGAAGACCAGGAATACATCGATGCCATCGAGGCCGATGTCAAATGGCTGGGCTTCGAGTGGGCGGGCGAGGTGCGCTATGCCTCCAACTATTTCGACCAGTTGCATGACTGGGCCGTCGCGCTGATCGAGGCCGGCAAAGCCTTCGTCTGCGACCTGAGCCCGGAGGAGATGCGCGAGTACCGTGGCACGCTGACCGAGCCGGGCAAGAACAGCCCCTTCCGCGAGCGCTCGGTGGAGGAAAACCTCGATCTGTTCGCCCGCATGAAGGCCGGCGAGTTCCCCGATGGCGCGCGTTCGCTGCGGGCGAAGATCGACATGACCTCGCCGAACATGAACCTGCGCGATCCGATCCTCTACCGTATCCGTCATGCCCATCACCACCAGACTGGCGACAAGTGGTGCATCTACCCGAGCTATGACTTCACCCATGGTCAGTCGGACGCCATCGAGGGCGTTACCCACTCCATCTGCACCCTCGAGTTCGAGGATCACCGTCCGCTGTACGAGTGGTTCCTGGAAAACCTGCCGGTGCCGGCGCAGCCGCGCCAGTACGAGTTCGCCCGGCTCAACCTGAACTACACCATCACCAGCAAGCGCAAGCTCAAGCAACTGGTCGACGAAGGCCACGTGAATGGCTGGGACGACCCGCGCATGTCGACCCTGTCCGGCTATCGCCGTCGCGGTTACACCCCGGCTTCGATCCGCAATTTCTGCGACATGATCGGCGTCAACCGTGCCGGTGGCCTGGTTGATATCGGCATGCTCGAATTCGCCATCCGTGACGACCTGGATGCCAATGCGGCGCGTGCCATGTGCGTGCTCAAGCCGCTCAAGGTGGTGATCACCAACTATCCCGAGGGCCAGGTCGAGAACCTCGAGCTGCCGCGCCATCCCAAGCAGGACATGGGGGTGCGCGTGCTGCCGTTCGGTCGCGAGATCTACATCGACGCCGGCGATTTCGAGGAAAACCCGCCGGCCGGCTACAAGCGCCTGATCCCGGGCGGTGAAGTGCGCCTGCGCGGCAGCTATGTGATCCGTGCCGACGAAGCCATCAAGGATGCCGAGGGCCATATCGTCGAACTGCGTTGCAGCTATGACGAGAATACCCTCGGCAAGAACCCGGAAGGGCGCAAGGTCAAGGGTGTGATCCACTGGGTGCCGGCCGCCGAGAGCGTCGAATGCGAAGTGCGCCTGTACGACCGCCTGTTCAAGTCGGCGAATCCGGAAAAGGCGGAAGAGGGCGGTAGCTTCCTCGATAACATCAACCCCGAGTCCCTGGTGGTGCTCAAGGGCTGCCGTGCCGAGCCGTCGCTGGCCAGCGCTTCGGCGGAAGAGCGTTTCCAGTTCGAGCGTGAAGGCTACTTCTGCGCGGACCTGAAAGATTCCAAGCCGGGTGCGCCGGTATTCAACCGCACCGTCACCCTGCGCGATTCCTGGGGGCAGTAAATGGCGCTGAGCATCTACAACACCCTGAGCAAGACCAAGGAGCCTTTCCGGCCGCTGGTCGGCAATCAGGTGCGCATGTACGTCTGCGGCATGACCGTGTACGACTTCTGCCACATCGGCCATGCGCGGGTGATGGTGGCCTTTGACGTTATCGCCCGCTGGTTGCGCCAGCGCGGCTACGACCTGACCTACGTGCGCAACATCACCGATATCGACGACAAGATCATTCGTCGCGCCCAGGAGAATGGCGAGTCCTTCGACGCGCTGACCGAGCGCATGATCGCCGCCATGCACGAGGACGAGGGCCGCCTGTCGGTGCTGCGTCCGGACATCGAGCCGCGCGCCACCGGGCACATCGCCGGCATGCACGCGATGATCCAGACCCTGATCGACAAGGGCTTCGCCTACGCTCCGGGCAACGGCGACGTCTATTACCGGGTCGGCAAGTTCGTCGGTTACGGCAAGCTGTCGCGGAAGAAGATCGAAGATCTGCGCATCGGTGCGCGCATCGAAGTCGATGAGTCCAAGGAAGATCCGCTGGACTTCGTGCTCTGGAAGGGCGCCAAGCCGGGCGAGCCGAGCTGGGATTCGCCGTGGGGCGCCGGGCGCCCGGGCTGGCACATCGAATGCTCGGTGATGTCCACCTGCTGCCTGGGCGAAACCTTCGATATCCATGGTGGCGGCCCGGATCTGGTGTTCCCGCACCACGAGAACGAGATCGCCCAGAGCGAGGCGGCTACCGGCAAGCCCTACGCGGCGACCTGGATGCATGCCGGCGCGGTGCGGGTGGATGGCGAGAAGATGTCCAAGTCCCTGGGCAACTTCTTCACCATTCGCGAAGTGCTGGAGAAGTACCACCCGGAAGTAGTGCGCTTCCTGCTGGTCTCCAGCCATTACCGCAGCCCGATCAACTATTCGGAGGACAACCTCAAGGAAGCCAAGGGCGCGCTGGAGCGTTTCTATACCGCCCTGCGTGGTCTTCCGTCGGTTGCTGCCGCGGGTGGCGAGGCCTTTGCCGAGCGTTTCGCTGCAGCGATGGATGACGACTTCGGTACGCCGGAAGCGGTCGCGGTGCTGTTCGAGATGGTGCGAGAGATCAATCGTCTGCGTGACAGCGACCTGCAGGCTGCCGCCGGTCTGGCTGCGCGCCTGCGCGAGCTGGCATCGGTGCTGGGAGTGTTGCAGTTGGCCGCGGATGATTTTCTGCAGGCTGGCGCCGAAGGCAAGGTCGATGCGGCCAGGGTCGAGGCGTTGATCCAGGCTCGCCTGGATGCGCGCGCGGCGAAGAACTGGGCGGAGTCCGATCGTATTCGCGATGAGCTGACCGCCATGGGCGTGGTTCTCGAAGACGGCAAGGGCGGCACCACCTGGCGTCTTGCCGAGTGATACCGCTTGCATGAAAAAAGGCCGCTGATGCGGCCTTTTTTCATTGCTGGCGGACTTACTTGTGCAGTTCTTCCGCAGCGTGCAGGGTGTTTTCCAGCAGGCAGGCGCGGGTCATGGGGCCGACACCGCCCGGAACCGGGGTAATCCAGCTGGCACGTTCTGCGGCGACCTCGAACTCGACATCCCCGACCAGCTTGCCGTCTGCCTGGCGATTGATGCCGACATCGATGACGATGGCGCCTTCCTTGATCCATTCGCCCTTGACCAAGCCGGGTTTGCCGGCGGCCACTACCACCAGGTCGGCGCGGCGCACGTGGTCAGCCAGGTCGCGGGTGAAGCGGTGGGTCACGGTCACGGTGCAGCCGCCGAGCAGCAATTCCAGGGCCATGGGGCGGCCGACGATATTGGAAGCGCCGACCACCACCGCGTCCATGCCGTACAGATCGGCGCCGGTGCTTTGCAGCAGGGTCATGATGCCTTTCGGGGTGCAGGGGCGCAGCAGCGGGATGCGTTGTGCCAGGCGGCCGATGTTGTAGGGGTGGAAACCGTCGACGTCCTTGTCCGGGTGGATGCGCTCAAGCAGCAGCGAAGCATCCATGTGCGCCGGCAGCGGCAGTTGCACCAGAATGCCGTCTATCGCCGGATCGGCATTCAGGCGGTCGATCAGCGCCAGCAACTCATCTTGCGGGGTGCTTTCAGGAAGGTCGAAGGCTTGGGAGAGGAAGCCGACTTCCTCGCAATCCTTGCGCTTGTGCGCGACATAGACTTGGGAAGCGGGATCGCTACCGACCAGGATCACCGCCAGGCCGGGAATGCGCAGGCCTTGCTGGCGGCGCTCGGCGACGCGTTGGGCTATCTGCTGGCGGAGGCTGGCGGCGATCGCTTTGCCGTCGATCAGTTGTGCGGTCATGTCGGAGGAGTAACCATCGAGTCGGGGGAAAAGAGGACGCGCATTTTCGCATGTCGACCTCATAAGGCAAAGGCGGCGAACCCCCGATTTGCCGTAACTCCTTTATCTCTTTGAAATTTTTTTAAAAAAACCGTTGACGAGGTTTTGCCTCATCGATAACATGCGCCCCGCTTGTCGAGCACAGCCTGATGCAAGATAAGAAGGCAATGCGAACCGGTTCAGTGGTTTCCGCTGTTCTGCTTAGCAAGGGTTGCAGCCACTAAAGCGCCCGTAGCTCAGCTGGATAGAGCATCCGCCTTCTAAGCGGATGGTCGCAGGTTCGAGTCCTGCCGGGCGCGCCATGATGGCGTTCGGCAACAAGCATGTAATATGGTGGGCGTAGCTCAGTTGGTAGAGCACAGGATTGTGGCTCCTGGTGTCGTGGGTTCGATTCCCATCGTCCACCCCATATTCCGAAGCGCCAGGCCAAGTGCCTGGCGTTTTCGTTTCTGCGGTTCCCTGCGGACGTGGTGAAATTGGTAGACACGCTGGATTTAGGTTCCAGTGGCGCAAGCTGTGAGAGTTCGAGTCTCTCCGTCCGCACCATCTTTCCAAAGCTCTCGCATCCGTGATTTTTCGCTGCTCCCGCCTGGGTGACTTCTGCATTTCTAGCTACTAGAATGCTTGCCCTTGATTCTGGGAGCCGGAAGGACCGGCTTACGTCTGTGCCACGAGGAATATCCATGCAAGTTTCCGTTGAAAGCACCTCCGCTCTTGAGCGCCGCATGACCGTTGGCGTGCCGGCCGAGCGTATCGAGACCGAAGTCAACAAGCGTCTGCAGCAGACTGCCCGTCGCGCCAAGGTTCCCGGCTTCCGTCCTGGCAAGGTGCCGATGAGCGTCATCCGTCAGCGCTATGAAGCCGCCGCTCGTCAGGAAGCTCTGGGCGACCTGATCCAGGAAACCTTCTACGAAGCCGTGGTCGAGCAGAAGCTGAACCCGGCTGGCGCCCCGTCCGTCGAGCCTAAAGTGTTCGAAAAGGAGAAGGGCCTGGAATACGTGGCCACCTTCGAGGTCTTCCCGGAGTTCCAGGTCGCCGGCTTCGACGGCATCGCCATCGAGCGCCTGCAAGCGGACGTGGCTGACGCAGACGTCGACAACATGCTGGAAATCCTGCGCAAGCAGAACACCCGTTTCGAGGCTGTCGAGCGCGCTGCGCAGAAAGATGACCAGGTGAACATCGACTTCGTCGGCAAGATCGATGGTGAAGCCTTCGCTGGTGGTTCGGCGAAAGGTACCCTGCTGGTGCTGGGTTCCGGTCGTATGATCCCGGGCTTCGAAGACGGTCTGGTTGGCGCCAAGGCGGGTGAAGAGCGCGTGCTCAACCTGGCCTTCCCAGAGGATTACCAGAACCTTGATCTGGCTGGTAAGACCGCTGAGTTCACCGTCACCGTCAACAGCGTCAGCGAGCCGAAGCTGCCGGAGCTGAACGAAGCCTTCTTCGCTCTGTTCGGCATCAAGGAAAGCACCCTGGAAGGTTTCCGCACCGAAGTTCGCAAGAACATGGAGCGCGAGCTGCGCCAGGCGATCAAGTCCAAGGTGAAGAATCAGGTGATGGAAGGCCTGGTTTCCGCCAATCCGATCGAAGTGCCGAAGGCCCTGATCAGCAACGAAGTGAACCGTCTGCGTGTGCAGGCCGTTCAGCAATTCGGTGGCAACATCAAGCCTGAGCAACTGCCGGTCGAACTGTTCGAAGAACAGGCCAAGCGTCGTGTTGTCCTGGGTCTGATCGTCGCCGAGCTGGTCAAGCAGCATGAGCTGAAGGCTGATGAAGCGCGCGTTCGCGAGATGATCGAAGAAATGGCTTCGGCGTATCAGGAACCCGAGCAAGTGGTTGCCTGGTATTACAAAAACGACCAGCAACTCAACGAAGTTCGCTCGGTTGTACTGGAAGAACAAGTCGTGGATACTGTCCTGCAGAAGGCCAATGTGACCGATAAGCAGGTATCTTACGAAGACGCGGTCAAGCCTGCTGAAGCTCCGAACGCGGCCTGATTCTTCTCTTCGTTCGATCGACATAAGCCAGCCTTCGGGCTGGCTTATGCGTCTTTGAGATATGACTATTCATAAGGGAGTGATCGTCGGACATGCCCAATACCTTCATGCCGCAAGTTCCGAATATCCAGGCCGCCGGTGGTCTGGTGCCGATGGTGGTGGAGCAATCCGCCCGCGGTGAGCGTTCCTACGATATCTATTCGCGCTTGCTGAAAGAGCGAATCATCTTCCTGGTTGGCCAGGTCGAGGACTACATGGCCAACCTGGTGGTTGCCCAGCTGCTGTTCCTCGAGGCCGAGAACCCCGACAAGGACATCCATCTGTACATCAACTCGCCGGGCGGCTCCGTGACTGCGGGCATGTCGATCTACGACACCATGCAGTTCATCAAGCCGGATGTGTCGACCATCTGCGTCGGCCAGGCTTGTAGCATGGGGGCGTTGCTGCTGGCTGGTGGCGCTGCTGGTAAGCGTTACTGCCTGCCGCACTCGCGCATGATGATCCACCAGCCGTTGGGCGGCTTCCAGGGCCAGGCCTCGGACATCGAGATCCATGCCAAGGAAATCCTCTTCATCAAGGAGCGCCTGAACCAGGTGCTGGCGCACCATACCGGCCAGCCACTCGACGTAATCGCCCGCGACACCGACCGTGACCGCTTCATGAGCGGGCAGGAAGCGGTGCAGTATGGTCTGATCGATCAGGTTTTCACTCAGCGCCCCTCGGCTAGCTAAGCCTCTTCACGATACGGCGGCTGGGCAACCAGCCGCTTCGCGGGCTTGAAAATGCCTGCATTTGCCTTCATCTTGTGTTTCAAGCCTATCCCGATTGGAACGATCGAATGACTGATACCCGCAACGGCGAGGACAACGGCAAGCTGCTGTATTGCTCCTTCTGCGGCAAGAGCCAGCACGAAGTGCGCAAGTTGATTGCCGGCCCCTCGGTCTTTATCTGCGACGAGTGCGTCGACCTGTGCAATGACATCATCCGCGAGGAGGTTCAGGAGGCACAGGCTGAAAGCAGTGCGCACAAGCTTCCGGCGCCGAAAGAGATCCGCACCATCCTCGATCAGTACGTGATCGGTCAGGAACGCGCGAAGAAAACTCTGGCAGTGGCTGTTTACAACCACTACAAACGCCTCAATCAGCGTGACCGGAAAGATGACGTCGAGCTTGGCAAGAGCAACATCCTGCTGATCGGGCCCACCGGCTCCGGCAAGACGCTGCTCGCCGAAACGCTTGCTCGCCTACTCAATGTGCCTTTCACCATTGCCGATGCCACGACCTTGACCGAGGCCGGCTATGTGGGTGAGGACGTCGAGAACATCATCCAGAAGCTGCTGCAGAAGTGCGACTACGATGTCGAGAAGGCCCAGATGGGCATCGTCTACATCGACGAGATCGACAAGATTTCCCGCAAGTCGGACAACCCGTCCATTACCCGTGATGTCTCTGGTGAAGGCGTGCAGCAGGCCCTGCTGAAACTGATCGAGGGTACTGTCGCGTCGGTGCCTCCGCAGGGTGGTCGCAAGCATCCGCAGCAAGAGTTCCTGCAGGTCGACACCCGCAATATTCTGTTTATCTGCGGGGGCGCGTTCGCTGGTCTGGAAAAGGTCATCCAGAACCGCTCCACCAAGGGCGGCATCGGCTTCAGTGCCGAAGTGCGCAGCCAGGAGATGGGCAAGAAGGTTGGCGATGCCTTGCGCGAGGTTGAGCCGGAAGATCTGGTCAAATTTGGCCTGATTCCGGAGTTCGTCGGTCGTCTGCCGATCATCGCGACTCTCGACGAGCTCGATGAGGCGGCGTTGATGCAGATTCTTACCGAGCCCAAGAACGCTCTCACCAAGCAATACGCCAAGCTCTTTGAGATGGAAGGCGTGGACCTTGAGTTCCGTCCTGACGCGCTCAAGGCCGTCGCTCGCCGGGCTCTGGAGCGCAAGACCGGTGCCCGTGGCCTGCGTTCGATCCTCGAGGGCATCCTGCTCGACACCATGTACGAGATTCCTTCGCAGACTGACGTCAGCAAGGTGGTCATCGACGAGAGTGTCATCGACGGGACTTCCCAGCCGCTGCTGATCTACGAGAACAGCGAGCAGCCTGCCAAGGCTGCGCCTGAGGCATAAAAAAAGGGGCCGTCAGGCCCCTTTTTCTTTCCTATCTACCGCGCTTGTTTTTTCCCTGGCCTAACCCCATCTTAGGTCCAAGGGTTAAACCATCCGTTTTTGGCCAAGTGCCGTTGTAGAGCCGAATATCATGAAAACACTCGTCGAGTTGCCCCTGCTTCCCCTCCGTGACGTAGTGGTCTATCCGCACATGGTCATCCCGTTGTTCGTGGGTCGGGAAAAATCCATCGAGGCCCTCGAGGCCGCCATGACCAGCGATAAGCAGATCCTCCTCCTGGCGCAAAAGAATCCCGCCGACGACGATCCGGGTGAAGACGGTCTGTACCGTATGGGTACCGTTGCCACGGTGTTGCAGTTGCTGAAACTGCCCGACGGCACGGTCAAGGTACTGGTCGAGGGTGAGCAGCGGGGTCAGGTCGAGCGCTTCATCGAGGAGGATGCGCACTGCCGTGCCGAGGTGTCGATCATCGACGAGGCACCCGTTGGCGAGCGTGAATCGGAAGTTTTCATCCGCAGCCTGCTGAGCCAATTCGAACAGTATGTCCAGTTGGGCAAAAAGGTTCCTGCGGAGGTTCTCTCCTCGCTGAACAGCATCGATGAGCCCGGCCGTCTGGTGGATACCATGGCCGCTCACATGGCGCTGAAAATCGAACAGAAGCAGGAAATCCTCGAAATCACCGAATTGGCGGCGCGTGTCGAGCACGTGTTGGCCATGCTCGATGCAGAAATCGATTTGCTGCAGGTTGAAAAGCGCATCCGTGGCCGCGTCAAGAAGCAGATGGAGCGCAGCCAGCGCGAGTACTACCTGAACGAGCAGATGAAAGCCATCCAGAAGGAGCTGGGTGATATCGACGAAGGTCACAACGAAGTCGAGGAGCTGAAGAAGCGGATCGACGCTGCGGGTCTGACCAAGGAGGCGTTGGTCAAGGCCAATGCCGAGCTGAACAAGCTGAAACAGATGTCACCGATGTCGGCCGAAGCCACCGTGGTGCGCTCGTACATCGACTGGCTGGTGAATGTGCCGTGGAAGGCCGAAAGCAAGGTCCGCCATGACCTGGCCAGGGCCGAAGATATCCTCGATGCTGACCACTACGGCCTGGATGAGGTGAAGGAACGGATCCTCGAATACCTCGCTGTGCAGAAACGCGTGAAGAAAGTGAAAGGTCCGGTGCTTTGCCTGGTCGGCCCGCCTGGCGTCGGCAAGACCTCGCTGGCCGAGTCCATCGCCCGCGCTACCAACCGCAAGTTCGTTCGCATGGCGCTCGGCGGTGTGCGTGACGAAGCCGAGATTCGTGGTCACCGGCGCACCTACATTGGTTCCATGCCGGGTCGTTTGATCCAGAAGATGACCAAGGTGGGGGTGCGCAACCCGCTGTTCCTGCTCGATGAAATCGACAAGATGGGCAGCGACATGCGTGGCGATCCGGCTTCGGCATTGCTTGAGGTGCTGGACCCGGAGCAGAACCACAACTTCAACGACCACTACCTGGAAGTCGACTACGACCTGTCGGACGTGATGTTCCTCTGCACGGCCAACTCCATGAATATCCCGGCACCGCTGCTGGATCGCATGGAGGTTATCCGTCTGCCTGGCTACACCGAGGACGAAAAGGTCAACATCGCGACGAAGTATCTGGTGCCGAAACAGACCCAGGCCAACGGACTGAAGAAGGGTGAGCTGACGTTCGAGGACGGTGCGATCCGCGACATCATCCGTTACTACACCCGTGAGGCGGGTGTGCGCAGCCTGGAGCGGCAGATCGCCAAGGTTTGCCGCAAGGCGGTGAAGGAAGGCGCCAAGGCCAAGCGCATCGAGGCCAAAGTGACGCCGGAGACGTTGGAAAACTACCTCGGCGTGCGCAAGTTCCGTTACGGCTTGGCCGAGCAGCAGGATCAGATCGGTCAGGTGACCGGTTTGGCCTGGACCCAGGTGGGTGGCGAGTTGCTGACCATCGAATCGGCGGTCGTGCCTGGCAAAGGCGCGCTGACCAAGACCGGTTCGTTGGGCGATGTGATGGCCGAGTCCATTACTGCGGCGCTAACCGTGGTGCGTAGTCGTGCGAAAAGTCTGGGGATCCCTGCGGATTTCCATGAAAAACGCGACATTCATATCCATGTGCCGGAAGGTGCCACGCCCAAGGATGGTCCGAGTGCGGGTATCGGCATGTGCACCGCCCTGGTTTCGGCGATTACTCAGATTCCAGTGCGGGCTGATGTGGCAATGACCGGGGAAATCACCCTGCGTGGTCAAGTATTGGCCATCGGCGGTCTCAAGGAAAAACTTTTGGCCGCTCACCGGGGTGGAATCAAAACTGTGATCATCCCGGAAGAAAATGTCCGCGATCTCAAGGAAATTCCGGATAACATTAAGGCCGATCTGGTTATTAAACCCGTTAAATGGATTGACGAGGTCCTGCAAATTGCGCTGCAATACGCGCCGGAGCCCTTGCCCGATGCGGCTCCCGAGATGGTTGCAAAGGATGAAAAGCGCGAGTCTGATTCCAAGGAGCGAATCAGCACGCATTAGCCGGGGGGCTTCCTTGACACTGTTTTTGAGCCCTTGTTATAAAGCGGCACTTGCTTTGTCAGTTAGCAATCCAGCATCTGCTTTTGCTTACACCTAACACATAGAAACATACTCAACAGAAATAAGGGGACTTAGAGTGAACAAGTCGGAACTGATCGATGCTATCGCCGCATCTGCTGATATCCCGAAAGCTGTTGCCGGTCGCGCTCTGGACGCGGTGATCGAGTCTGTAACTGGCGCCCTGAAGGCTGGTGACTCCGTCGTACTGGTCGGCTTCGGCACTTTCGCTGTTAAAGAGCGCGCTGCTCGCACCGGTCGCAACCCGCAAACCGGCAAGCCGATCAAGATCGATGCTGCTAAGATTCCGGGCTTCAAAGCCGGTAAAGCCCTGAAGGATGCTGTCAACTAAGCGTCTTTCTGGACTTGACCTGTCCGGCTTGGCCTGACGTCGAGCCGGCCGCGGAGCGGCGATCCAGACGGTTTTCCGTCTTCCAGCATCGCCGGGGGTCTCGGGTAGTAACCCGCTAGCTCCGCCAGTTACGAGAAGGCGCATCCTCGGATGCGCCTTTCTTATATCCGCATCTCTCTACCCACGCCGCGCCGCCATTGACGGGGCAGGCCGTGGCCGCTTTTGGGGGCCGCATGCTGCAAAACATCAGGGACAATTCTCAAGGCTGGATCGCCAAGACCATCATCGGTGTCGTCGTTGTGCTGATGGCGCTGACTGGTTTCGATGCCATCATTCGCGCGACCCATCACGAGAACGTCGCTGCCAAGGTCAACGGCGATGACATCAGCATCGGCGAGCTGCAGCAGGCTGAAGAAATGCAGCGTCGTCAGCTGCAACAACGCCTGGGCAAGGATTTCGATGCCTCCTCGTTGGATGAAAAGCTGCTCAAAGACGCCGCGCTGAAAGGTCTGGTGGAGCGCAAGCTGCTGATCCAGGCGGCGCAGGCCGATAAATTCGCCTTCTCCCAGCAGCAGATCGACCAGTTGATCCTGCAGACCCCGGAGTTCCAGGTCGACGGCAAGTTCAGTGCTGATCGTTTCGATCAGGTCGTCCGCCAGATGGGCTTCAACCGCCTGCAGTTCCGCCAGATGCTCGAGCAGGAAATGCTGATCGGCCAACTGCGCGCCGGCATCGTCGGTACCGGTTTCGTCACTGACACCGAGCTGCAGTCGTTCGCCCGTCTGGAGAAGCAGACCCGCGACTTCGCCACCCTGACGTTCAAGGCCGATCCGAGCAAGGCCAAGGTCGAGGATGCTGATATCAAGTCCTACTACGAGGCCCACAAGTCCGAGTTCATGAGCCCGGAGCAGGTGGTCATCGACTATATCGAACTGAAGAAGTCGTCCTTCTTCGCGCAAGTCAGCGTCAAGCAGGAAGATCTCGAGGCGCAGTACCAGAAGGAAATCGCCGGGCTGTCCGAGCAGCGTGATGCCGCGCACATCCTCGTCGAGGTGAATGCCAAGCAGACCGACGCTCAGGCCAAAGCCAAGATCGAGGAGATCAAGGCGCGCCTGGCCAAGGGCGAGGATTTCGCCAAGCTGGCCAAGGAGCAGTCCAACGACACCGGCTCGGCGGCCAGCGGCGGCGATCTGGGCTATGCCGGTCGGGGCGTCTACGATCCCGCGTTCGAGGAAGCCCTCTATGCGCTCAAGAGCAAGGGTGATGTCTCTGCGCCGGTGCGTACCCAGTACGGCTGGCACCTGATCAAGCTGCTCGGTGTGCAGGCTCCGGAGGTTCCCAGTCTGGCCAGCCTGAAGCCGAAACTGGAGCAGGATCTGAAAAGCCAATTGGTGGAGCAGCGCTTCGTCGATGCCACCAAGCAACTGGAGAGTTCCGCCTACGAGGCCTCGGACCTGGCCCAGCCGGCACAGGAGCTGGGGCTGAAGGTTGAGACCAGCAAGCCCTTTGGCCGTGAAGGCGGTGAGGGTGTAGCGGCCAACCGCCAGGTGCTCCAGGCGGCGTTCAGTACCGAGGTGCTGGACGATGGCGCCAACAGTGGTGCCATCGAGCTGGATCCTGACACGGTGGTCGTGCTGCGAGTGAAAGAGCACCGCAAGCCTGAACAGGAAACCCTTGAGCAGGTCACCTCCGCGATTCGCCAGCGTCTGCAGCGTGAGCATGCAGCCGATGCCGCCAAGGCCCAGGGCGAAGCACTGCTGGCAGGACTGCGTGAAGGCAAGACGCCTGTGACGCAGGCCCAGAGCGGTCAGACCTGGAAGGTGGTGGAAGCCGCCTCCCGTGGCCAGGAAGGGGTCGAGCCGTTGCTGCTCCAGGCGGTGTTCCGCATGGCGCGTCCGGCCAAGGCCGACCAGCCGACCTTCACTGGCGTGACCCTGGGCAACGGCGATTACGTGCTGGTGCGCCTGAATGGCATCAGCGAGCCCACCGCGGCACCGTCCGACGAGGAAAAGGCGATGTATCGCCGCTTCCTCGCCTCCCGCAGTGGTCAGGAGGACTTCGCAGCCTTCCGTCGTCAGTTGCAGGACCAGGCGAAGGTCGAGAAGTACTGATCTTCCCCGCCAGAAAAAGGGCCGCTTCCGCGGCCCTTTTTCGTTTCTGAGCCAGTGTCTTTGCCGGGGCGCCGGGCGGATTGTCGCGGGCATGAAAAAAGGCCGCATCGAGCGGCCTTTTTTCGGGCGGGGGAGAGGGTTACTCCTCGTCCAACGGCCCCATGGCCGTGGTGTTGAAACCACCGTCCACGTAGAGAATCTCGCCGCTGATACCACTGGCCAGGTCGGAACAGAGGAAGGCGCCGGCATTGCCGACTTCTTCGATGGTCACGTTGCGGCGCAGCGGGGTTTGGCGCTCGTTGGCGGCGAGCATCTTGCGGAAGCTCTTGATGCCGGAGGCGGCCAGGGTGCGGATGGGGCCGGCGGAGATGGCGTTGACGCGAGTGCCTTCCGGGCCGAGGCTGCCGGCCAGGTAGCGCACGCCGGCTTCCAGGCTGGCCTTGGCCATGCCCATGACGTTGTAGTTCGGCATGGTGCGCTCGGCGCCCAGGTAGGACAGGGTCAGCAGCGAGCCGTTGCGGCCCTGCATCATGGCCCGGCCGGCCTTGGCCAGGGCGACGAAGCTGTAGGCGCTGATGTCGTGGGCGATACGGAAGCCTTCGCGGGTGGTGACGCTGGTGAAGTCGCCGTCCAGTTGGTCGCCGGGAGCGAAACCGACGGAGTGGACAATGATGTCCAGGCCGTCCCATTTTTTCCCCAGTTCAGCGAACACGGCGTCGATATCGGCGTCACTGGCGACGTCGCAGGGGAAGCAGAGGTCGGCGCTGGAGCCCCAGCCGGCGGCGAATTCCTCGACGCGGCCCTTGAGCTTGTCGTTCTGGTAGGTAAAGGCGAGTTCCGCGCCTTCACGGTGCATCGCCGCGGCGATACCGGAGGCAATGGAGAGTTTGCTGGCGACGCCGACGATCAGCGCGCGTTTCCCGGCGAGAAATCCCATGTTCCTTCCTCTTTCACGTCATTCAAGCGCATCGGCCGGGGCCATGAGCGCGGCTTCCAGCAGTTGCTTCGTATAGGAGTGCCGCGGCGCGGAGAACACTTCCTGCGCCGGCCCCTGTTCGACCACCTTGCCCTGGCGGATCACCATCAGGTGATGGCTCAGGGCCCTGACGACCGACAGATCATGGCTGATGAACAGATAGGTCAGGTTGTACTTCGTCTGCAGATGGCGCAGGAGTTCCACCACCTGGCGCTGTACCGAGCGGTCGAGGGCCGAGGTGGGCTCGTCCAGCAGTATCAGCGCCGGCTTGAGCACGAGTGCGCGGGCGATGGCGATGCGCTGGCGCTGCCCGCCAGAGAACTCGTGGGGGTAGCGGTTCCGGGTTTCCGGGTCCAGGCCGACCTCCACCAGCGCTTCGACGATTCGCTGCTCCTGTTCCGCGCGGTCGCAGATGCCGTGGATGTCCAGGCCCTCACCGACGATCTGGCCGACCGACAGGCGTGGGCTCAGACTGCCGTAGGGGTCCTGGAAGACCACCTGCATCTCGCGCCGCAACGGACGGACTTGGCTTTGCGTCATGCCATTCAGGGTCTTGCCTTCGAAGCGGATGCTGCCGCGACTCTCGATCAGGCGCAGGATGGCCAGGCCCAGGGTGGATTTACCGGAGCCGCTTTCACCGACGATGCCCAGGGTCTGCCCCTGGGGCAGGCTGAAGTCGATGCCGTCCACTGCCTTGACATGGTCCACGGTGCGACGGAACACGCCTTTCTTGATCGGGAACCAGACGCGCAGGTCCTGCACTTCCAGCAAGGGTGGTCCCGCCGGATTGTCGGCCGGCTTGCCTCTGGGCTCCGCGCCCAGCAATTCACGGGTATAGGGATGCTGCGGTGCGCGGAACAGGCTTTCGCAGTCGCCCTGTTCGACGATGCAGCCGCGCTGCATGACGCAGACCCGGTGCGCGATCCTGCGCACCAGGTTGAGGTCATGGGTGATCAGCAGCAGCGCCATGCCCAGGCGCGCCTGCAAGTCGCGCAGCAGGTCGAGAATCTTCAGTTGGACGGTGACGTCCAGGGCGGTGGTCGGCTCGTCGGCGATCAGCAGTTCCGGCTCGCAGGCCAGGGCCATGGCGATCATCACCCGTTGCCGCTGGCCACCGGATAGCTCATGGGGGTAGGAGGCCAGGCGCGTCAGCGGATCGGGGATGCCGACCAGCTCCAGCAGTTCCAGCGTGCGTTTGCGCGCGGCCTGGCCCTGCAGTCCCTTGTGCAGGGCGAGCACCTCGCCGATCTGCTTTTCGATGCTGTGCAGCGGATTCAGCGAGGTCATGGGCTCCTGGAAGACCATCGCGATGCGATTGCCGCGGATACGCCGCAGCTTGCTCTCGGGAATCCGCAGCAGGTCCTGGTCGCCATAGCGGATGCTGCCGCTGGGGTGCCGGGCGCTGGGGTAGGGCAGCAGGCGCAGGATGGAGTTGGCCGTGACCGACTTGCCCGATCCGCTCTCGCCGACCAGGGCCAGGGTTTCGCCGCGGCGAATGTCGAAGCTGACCTTCTCCACGGCATGGATGATTTCCGTGCCGGAGCTGAAGTCCACCGATAGCTCGCGGACTTCGACGAGGTTGTCGCGCTGTTGTGGCTCGCTCATCTCATTTCCTCGGGTCGAAGGCATCGCGTGCAGCCTCGCCGATGAACACCAGCAGGCTGAGCATCAGGGCCAGCACGACGAAGGCGCTGATGCCCAGCCAGGGCGCCTGCAGGTTCGATTTGCCCTGGGCGACCAGCTCGCCCAGCGAGGGCGAACCGGCCGGCAGGCCGAAGCCGAGGAAGTCCAGGGAGGTCAGGGTGCTGATGGCACCGGTGAGGATGAAAGGCATGAAGGTCAGCGTGGAAATCATCGCGTTGGGCAGGATGTGGCGGAACATGATCTGGCCATTGCGCATGCCCAGCGCGCGCGCGGCGCGCACGTACTCCAGGTTGCGGCCACGGAGGAATTCGGCGCGCACCACGTCCACCAGGCTCATCCAGGAGAACAGCAACATGATGCCGAGCAGCCACCAGAAGTTCGGCTGCACGAAGCTGGCGAGGATGATCAGCAGGTAGAGCACCGGCAGGCCCGACCAGACCTCCAGGAAACGCTGGCCGAGGAGGTCGACCCAGCCACCGTAGAAGCCTTGCAGGGCGCCCACCAGTACGCCGATCAACGAGCTGAGCACGGTCAGCACCAGGGCGAAGAGAATCGAGATGCGGAAGCCGTAGATGACCCGCGCCAGCACGTCGCGGGCCTGGTCGTCGGTGCCCAGCCAGTTTTCCCGGCTCGGCGCGGAGGGCACCGGGACGCGCAGGTCGTAGTTGATGGTGTCGTAGCTGTAGGTGATCGGCGGCCAGAGCACCCAGCTGTTTTTCTCGGCCAGCAGTTGGCGCATGTAGGGCGACTTGTAGTTGCCTTCCAGGGGGAATTCGCCGCCGAAGACGGTTTCCGGGTAGCGCTTGAGCACCGGGAAGTACCACTGGCCGTCGTAGCGCACCGCCAGCGGCTTGTCGTTGGCGATCAGCTCCGCGCCCAGGCTCAGGACGAAGAGTATGAGGAACAGCCAGAGCGACCACCAGCCGCGCTTGTTGGTCTTGAAGCGAGCCCAGCGGCGCTGGTTGAGGGGAGACAGGCGCATCGGATCACTCCCGGTTTTCGAAGTCGATGCGCGGATCGACCAGCGTGTAAAGGACGTCGCTGACCAGCTTCATGATCAGGCCGAACAAGGTGAAGATGAACAGGGTGCCGAACACCACCGGATAGTCGCGGTTGAGCGCCGATTCGAAACTGAGCAGGCCGAGGCCGTCGAGGGAGAAGATCACCTCGATCAGCAGCGAGCCGGTGAAGAACACCCCGAGCAGGGCCGACGGCAGGCCGGCGATGATGATCAGCATGGCGTTGCGGAAGACGTGGCCGTAGAGCACCTGGCGCTCGGTCAGCCCCTTGGCGCGTGCGGTCACCACGTACTGCTTGCCGATTTCATCGAGGAAGCTGTTCTTGGTCAGCAGGGTGATGGTGGCGAAGTTGCCGATCACCAGGGCGGTGATCGGCAGCGCCAGGTGCCAGAAATAGTCCTTGATCTTGCCGAAGAGGCTGAGCTGCTCGAAGTTGTTGGAGGTCAGTCCGCGCAGCGGGAACCAGTCCCAGTAGCTGCCACCGGCGAACAGCACCACCAGCAGGATGGCGAAGAGGAAGGCGGGGATGGCGTAGCCGACGATGATCGCGGAGCTGGTCCAGATGTCGAAGTGGCTGCCGTTGCGCACCGCCTTGGCGATGCCCAGCGGGATCGACACCAGGTACATGATCAGGGTGCTCCACAGGCCCAGGGAGATCGACACCGGCAGCTTCTCGACGATCAGATCGGTGACCTTGGCGTCACGGAAGAAGCTCTGCCCGAAGTCCAGGTGCGCGTAGTTCTTCAGCATGATCCAGAAGCGTTCGGGCGCCGGCTTGTCGAAGCCGTACATGCGCTCGATTTCCTTCACCAGTTCCGGGTCGAGGCCCTGGGCGCCGCGATAGTGCGATGAATTGCTGCTCGAGGCGACTTCGCTGCCGCCGCCGGAAATTCTCCCGGTGGCGCCGCCGCTGGCGGAGTCGAGTCCCTGCAGTTTGGCGATCATCTGGTCCACCGGACCGCCGGGCGCGGCCTGGATGATGATGAAGTTGATCAGCAGGATGCCCAGCAGGGTCGGGATGATCAGCAGCAGGCGCCGCAGGATATAGGCCAGCATCAGTTCGGTCCCTGCGGTTCGGCGGTGGCGGCGGGGTTGGCGCCGGTCTGGGCGGGTTGCGCGTTTTCGCGGGCTTGCCACCAGGTCATCAGGGCGTAGCTGTACGGCGGCAGCTTCTGCGGGTGCGCCAGGCGATTCCAGTACGCCAGGCGCCAGGTGTCGAGGTACCAGTTGGGCACCACGTAGTGGCCCCAGAGCAGGGCGCGGTCCAGGGCGCGGGCGTGGAGTACCAGCGATTGCCGCGAGTCGGCGTTGATCAGGCCTTCCACCAAGGTGTCGATGGCGGGGTCGCGCAGGCCGATGTAGTTACGGCTGCCGGGCTTGTCGGCGCTGCTCGAATGCCAGAACTCACGCTGCTCGTTGCCCGGCGAGTTGGACTGCGGCCAACTGGCGACCATCATGTCGAAGTCGCGGTTGCGCAGGCGGTTGACGTACTGCGAGACGTCCACCAGGCGGATCTGCATGTCGATGCCCAGCTCCGAGAGGTTGCGCTTGTATGGCAGCAGGACGCGTTCGAAATCCGCCTGGGCGAGCATGAACTCGAAGGTCAGCGGCGTGCCGTCGGGCCCGACCATACGGTCGTCGACGATCTTGTAGCCAGCGTCCAGCAGCAGGCGGTAAGCCTTGCGCTTCTGTTCGCGGATGATGCCGCTGCCATCGCTCTGTGGCGGTTTGAACACGCTGCTGAAGGCATCCGCCGGCAACTTGTCGCGCAGCGGCTCGAGGATTTTCAACTCATCGGCGTCGGGCAAGGCGTGGGCGGCCATCTCCGAGTTCTCGAAATAGCTGGCGTCGCGCTTGTAGGCGCCGAAGAACATCTGCTTGTTGGTCCACTCGAAGTCGAACAGCAGGCTGATCGCTTCGCGCACCCGGGCGTCCTGGAACACCGGGCGGCGGATGTTGAAGGCAAAGCCCTGCATGCCCCAGGGATTATCGTTGTGCAGCTCTTCGCGGACGATGCGTCCGTCATGCACCGCCGGTGAGTCGTAGGCGGTCGCCCAGTTCTTCGCGATGCGCTCTTCGTTGAAATCGAACTGCCCGGCCTTGAAGGCCTCCAGGGCCACGGTCATGTCGCGGTAGGAGTCCACCACCACCGCATCGAAGTTGTAGAAACCGCGATTCACCGGCAGGTCCTTGGCCCAGTAGTCCTTGACGCGCTCGTAGCGAATCGAGCGGCCGGGGTCGACCTTGGCGATGCGGTAGGGGCCACTGCCCAGCGGCGGCTCCAGGTTGGTCTTGCTGAAGTCTCGGTGTTCCCACCAGTGCTTGGGCAGGATCGCCAGTTGCCCGAGGATCAGCGGCAGTTCGCGATTGCCGGCGCGCTTGAAATCGAAGCGCACGCGCAGCCTGTCCTCGGCCACCGCCTTGTCGACGTCCGCGTAGTAATTGCGGTACATCGGGTCGCCCTGCTTCATCAGGGTTTCGAAGGTGAAGACCACGTCCTCGGCGGTGACCGGGGTGCCATCGTTGAAGCGTGCCTGCGGGCGCAGGTAGAAGCGTACGAAGCGTTGCTCCGGGTCCTTCTCGATCTTTTCGGCGAGCAGACCGTATTCGGTGAAGGGCTCATCCAGGGAGTGGAAGGTCAGGGTGTCGTAGATCAGGTTGATCTGCGAGGCCGGGTTGCCCTTGGGGATGTACGGGTTGAGGCTGTCGAAGCCGCCGAAGTCGGACAGGCGCAGGGTGCCGCCCTTGGGCGCGGCCGGATTGACGAAGTCGAAGTGGCGGTAGTCGGCCGGGTATTTCGGCGCTTCGTCGTACAGGGTGATGGCATGCTGCGGGGCCGCCTCGGCAGCGCTCAGCAGGCCCAGCAGCAAGCCGGCGAACAAGCGTGCGCGCGAAGCCTTCATCGCCCGGCCTCCATCGACATCTCCGTGACCGCTCCCGGAGCCCGCGCGACGCCGTTGCTGGAGAGTGGCCAGGGGGTGCGGGCTGCGTGCGGCGGAGTCATGGGCATCATGCGGTCGTCGGGTCCATTCGGGTTGGCGTTGTTTGTACTGGGTCCGGAGCACCCTGCGCAAGCGCGGCGGTGTCCGCGCCGGCAAGAATGAGAGAACTTCGGCTGACGCTCGGACGGGGTGATGGGCTAACGCGGATTCCGGGCGAGTAGACCGGGACGCATGGCCAAGGTTTCCTGAGGGTTGCCGCGGCCGGTGGCTGGCTTTGTCGTTTGGTCCGAAAGCCTGTTCCGTCAGTAATCGCTGGTTGTCTCAAAAGCAGCGTGGTAGAGCGCTACACTCGCTGGTGACGAGCGCTCGCAGGCTGGCGCTGGGCTACAGTAACAGCTTGTATCTGTAGGAAAAAGAGTAAGCTAGGCGGGCGTATTGCCACCATCGGCGCAACAGCGTTTTCCTGCATTTCGAGAGGTTCCCAGTGGTCGCTCCCAATCAGGGTCTGGAATATTGGGTCGAGCGCCTGAACGAGGCCGAGTTGCCGGTGCTGGCGGCGGTGGTTCAGGACCTGCAGCAGCTTGCCGCGGAGGATCAGTCCTCGGTCAAGCAACTGGCGGATGTGCTGCTGCGTGACGCCAGCCTGACCTCGCAGGTGCTGCGGGTGGCCAACAGCGTCTATTACAACCCTTCCCAGGAAAGCATCCGCACCATCTCGCGGGCCATCGTGCTGATCGGCTTCGATAACGTGCGTCTGATCGGGCTATCGGTCAGCCTGATCGACGGCCTGCTCAGCAAGGCGCCGCGCGAGCAGTTGCTGGAGCTGCTCGCACGGGCCTTCCACGCCGCGGTCCAGGCTCGCAATCTCGCGGGCTTCGTGTTGTCCCGGCAGCAGGAAGAAGTGTTCATCGCCGCGCTCTTGTACAACGTCGGCGAGCTGGCGTTCTGGGGCGCCGGCGGGGCACAGGCGGACGAGCTTTCGGCGCGGCTCGATCAGCCCGGACAGGACGCCGATGCCGCGGTGCGCGAAGTGCTTGGCGTCAGTTTCCGCCAACTGACCCTGGGCCTGGCGCGCAGTTGGGGGTTGGGCGAGAACATCGGCCTGGCGCTCTCCAGCAGCGCGCAGAAAGACCCCGCGGCGCGGGCGGTGGCATTGGGCGTGCGGATCAGCGAAGCGGCGCTGGGCGGTTGGGATTGTGCGGCGATGGAGGCGCTGATCGACCAGGTCGCGACCTTCACCCAGCTCCCCCGCGAAGAGGTGTTGCCGCAGATCCTGGCGAGCGCCGAGGAGGCGGTCAAGGTCGCTGCCACCTTTGGCGCGAGCCGGTTGTGCAGCCTGATTCCGCAGACCGATCCGGAGCAGATTCGCCTGCAGCGCGAGCGTCGTCGTGCCGCCTTGTTGCAGCCCGATGCGGCACTGGCGGGACGTTGCCTGCAGCAACTGGTCGCACTCAGCGGCGCGCCTACCGGTATCGAGGCGGTGCTGGACAACCTGCTGAGCGGACTGCACCAGGGGCTCGCGCTGGAGCGGGTGATGGTGGCGGTACTGGCCGAGCAGCAGACGCGCTACCGGGTCCGCCGCGCGCTGGGCGAGGGCACTGGGCAATGGCTGGCGGGTTTCGACTTGCCGGTGGGCAGTGGCGCGGATGCGCATCTGTTCGACTATGTGCTGAAGGCACGCGAATGCCTGTGGATGGGCGTTCCAGCCAGCTATGGGCTCAACGACCTGATGACCCAGGCGCTACGCCAGCACCTGGGGCAGGGCATGTTCTTCATTGCCCCCTTGCTCGCCGGCAAGCGCCAGATCGGCGTGATCTACGCCGACAATCGCGTTTCCGGACGGGCCCTGCGCCATGAGCAATTCATCGCCTTCCAGCGCTTCGCGCAGATGGTCGGACGCTGCCTGCAGACCCTCAGCCAGCGCTGAGGGTTGTCGTTTCAGCGGCTCGCGGTGTCGAGGTAGAGGGTCAGCGTCTGCCCCGGCTTGAGGGCGTGAGCGCTGCGCGGATTCCAGCGCTTGATGTGCTGCATCTCGACATTGAAACGCTTGGCGATCAGGTACATGGAGTCGCCTTGCTTGACCTTGTAGTAGGTCACGGCGTCCTGTGAGGACTTGCCGCTTGCGCGCGCCGCCAATTGCTGTCCGCCCTGCAGCTTGAGTACCTGGCCAGGCTTGACGCCGTGGCTGTCGAGGCTGTTCCAGCGTTTCAGGTCGTCGACGCCTACGCCGGTGGTGTGGGCGATCTGCCAGAGATTGTCGCCATTCTTGACCTTGTAGCTGCGGCTGGCATTGCCGTTGGCGTTGCTGCTCGGGCGCTCGGCCTGGGCGACCTGGCGCGGGCTTTCCAGCGCCGGCGCGCGATTGCCCTGGCCCGGGATCATCAGGGTCTGGCCATTGCGCAGGCGGGCGGCGCCCAGGTGGTTGGCGTTCTTCAGTTCAGCGACGCTGATCTGGTAGTGCGCGGCGATGCTCTTCAGGCTGTCGCCCTTGCGCACGCGGTGTTCCTTCCAGGACATCATGTCCTGCGGCTTCAGCGCGGCGAGGCCGGCCTTGAGCTTGGCCACCTTGGCCTTGGGCACCAGGAGTTGCTGCGGGCCGTCCAGGGTGACGCGGCGGGTGAAGGCGGGGTTGAGCTGGTACAGCTCGTCTTCGTTCAGGTCGGCCAGGGCGGCGACGCGCGAGAGGTCGAGTCCCGGCTTGATCTTCACAGCCTTGAAGTAGGGTTCGTTGGCGATCGGGCTGAGGCTGATGCCGTAGGCCTGGGGCGACATCACCAGCTGCGAGAGGGCCAGCAGCTTGGGCACGTAGTCCTGGGTTTCCTGGGGCAGCGGCAGGTTCCAGTAATCGGTCGGCAGGCCGAGCTTCTGGTTGCGCTCGATGGCCCGGCTGACGGTGCCCTCGCCGGCGTTGTAGGCGGCCAGCGCGAGCAGCCAGTCGCCGTTGAACATGTCATGCAGGCGGCTGAGGTAGGTCAACGCGGCGTTGGTCGAGGCCTTGATGTCGCGGCGCCCGTCGTACCAACTGGTCTGGCGCAGGTTGAAGTGGCTGCCGGTGGCCGGCACGAACTGCCACAGGCCGACGGCCTGCGCGCGCGAGCTGGCGAAGGGGTTGTAGGCGCTCTCGATCACCGGCAGCAGGGCCAGTTCGAGGGGCATGTTGCGCTCGGCCAGGCGTTCCACCACATAGTGCATGTAGGGGCTGCCGCGCTCGGACGCTTGCTCGATGAAGGCCTGGTTGCTGACGAACCACAGACGCTGGCGCTCGATGCGCGGGTTGGTGTCGGTGACGTCCTGTTGCAGCTGGAAGCCGTGGCGCATGCGCTCCCAGATATCCGCCGAATTGTCGGAGAAGGCGGGGTTGAACTGCACGTCGACGGCGCGGTTGGCCGGCTTGTACGCGCTGTCCTGCGGCACCACGTGGCCACTGCTCTGGCAGCCGGCCAGGGCCCCTGCGCCCAGCAGAAGGGAGACTCGTATGGCACGAGCCAATGCGTCTAGATCGCTTGTCTTACTGGTCTTTGGCGGCATTGGCTGATGACTGTGTCCGAGGCAAAAATTTCCGGGATTCTAGGAACCGCATCGTGCTTGGTCAAGATTTCGCCAGCCCTCAGTATTTGTCCTTCCACTGGCGGATTGCCGCGAAAACCTCTTCCGGCCCTTGGTTTTTCTGGTGTTTCCACTCGTCGGCTGCCCTCCTGACAGAGGCTTCCGACGTGCGAATAAAGGGATTCGTCGCACGCTCCAGGGCGATGGATGAGGGGAGGCTGATCCGTCCCTGCTCGCGCCAACGGCTGACCTCCTCGAAGCGCGCCAGCAGGGCCGGGTTTTCCGGTTCCACCGCGCGGGCGAAGCGCAGGTTGCTCAGGGTGTACTCGTGGGTGCAGTAGACCTCGGTGCTGCCGGGCAGCGCGGCAAGGCGGCTCAGCGAGGTGTGCATCTGTGCCGGGGTGCCCTCGAACAGGCGCCCACAGCCACCGGCGAACAGCGTGTCGCCGCAGAACAGCAGCGGTCTGTTGGCATCGGCATGGTAGTAGGCGATGTGCCCCAGGGTATGGCCGGGGACGTGCAGCACATCGAAGTCCAGGCCAAGCACCTGGACGCGCTGAGCGTCCTCCAGGGCCAGGTCACGGCCGGGGATCGCCTCGCTGGCGGGGCCGAGCACGCGGGCACCGGTGGCGGCCTTGAGGCGCTCGACGCCGCCGACATGGTCATGGTGGTGGTGGGTAACCAGGATGTCGCTGAGGCGCCAGCCGCGGTGCGCGGCGAGCCAGGCCTCGACTGGCGCGGCGTCGCCCGGGTCGACCACCGCGCAACGCTGCTGCGTCATATCCTGCAACAGCCAGATGTAGTTGTCGGAAAAGGCGGGGAGAGCGTCGATCTGTATCATGGCTGGACGTCGCTAAGCGGGATGGGTTGGCGCATAGTAGTGCGAATGGTCTTTCCTGTGTGCGTCAGAGTCGGCCCCGTGGTCCTGCCGCGGGGCGTCAAGCTGTTGCAGGGGTGCAGATGATGGAACGACAAGCCTTCGCCCAGGCCGACGCCGACTGGCTGGAGCTGATCGCCGAAGCGCGCGACTGGCTGGCCGGGCCGGTGGGCGGCATGATGCTCGCCGAGGAGCAGCGCTTGCTCACCGATGAGCTGGCACGCTACTTCGGCGGCTATCTGGTGCATTACGGCCCGCATGCCGAATTGCCTTCGAGCACGGGCAATATCCAGCGTGGCGTGCGCCTTGGGCCGCCACTGCCGGGGGTGGAGATCGCCTGCGACGAATGCGCCTGGCCGCTGGGCGAGCATGCCGCTGACGTGGTGCTGCTGCAGCACGGGCTGGATTTCTGTCTGTCGCCGCACCGACTGTTGCGCGAGGCGGCGCGCAGCGTGCGGCCCGGGGGGCACTTGCTGGTGATCGGAGTGAATCCGCGCAGTGCCTGGGGCCTGCGGCACTACTTTGCCCGCGATGGTCTGCGCCGTGCGCGCTGCATCTCGCCAGGACGGGTCTGCGACTGGCTCAACCTGCTGGGCTTCGCGCTGGAGAAACGCCGCTTCGGGTGCTATCGTCCGCCGCTCGCTTCGGCGGCCTGGCAGGCACGGCTGGCGCGCATGGAGCGCTGGGGCAAGGGCCTCAAGGGCTCCGGCGCCGGCTTCTACCTGCTGGTGGCGCGCAAGCTGGTGGTCGGCCTGCGCCCGCTGCGCCAGGCCCGGCGCGAGGCACGCGGCCAACTGGTGCCGCTGCCGGTGGCCAAGGTCAGCCGACGCGATTCTGACGTGTAAAATCGCCCGCTGCGTGTCCGTGGGGCTGTTCCCCGCGTGAATGCTGGCGGCAGTCGTTGCCGTGGATCGGAGCGGGCCTGGACTGAAGGCGATATGAGCGAAGACAAGGTCGAGATCTATACCGATGGCGCCTGCAAGGGCAACCCGGGGCGTGGTGGCTGGGGCGCCGTGCTTTTCTACAAGGGCGCCGAGCGCGAACTCTGGGGCGGCGAGCTGGAGACCACCAACAACCGCATGGAGCTGACCGCGGCGATCCAGGCCCTGGCGGCGCTCAAGCGGCCCTGCGAGATTCGCCTGGTCACCGATTCCGAATACGTCATGAAGGGCATCAAAGAGTGGATGCCCAACTGGAAGAAGCGTGGCTGGAAGACCGCCGCCAAGCAGCCGGTGAAGAACGCCGACCTGTGGCAGGCGCTGGACGAGCAGGTCAACCGGCATAATGTCGAGTGGCAGTGGGTGCGCGGACACACCGGGCATCCCGGCAACGAGCGCGCCGACATGCTCGCCAACCGCGGCGTCGCCGAACTGCCGCGCTAGTGTTACCGGGCGCCCAGGGGGCGCCTTTTCCGTTCTCCGAATCCAAGGTCTTGAAGATGCGTAGCGTCGTACTGGATACCGAAACCACTGGCATGCCGGTCACCGATGGTCACCGGATCATCGAGATCGGCTGCGTCGAGCTGGAGGGCCGCCGCCTGACCGGCCGCCACTTCCATGTCTACCTGCAGCCTGACCGTGAAGTGGACGAAGGCGCCATCGCGGTTCACGGCATCACCAACGAATACCTGAAGGACAAGCCGCGCTTCCGCGAGATCGCCGATGACTTCTTCGAGTTCATCAACGGCGCTCAGCTGATCATCCATAACGCGGCGTTCGACGTCGGCTTCATCAATAACGAGTTCGCCCTGCTCGGCCAGCAGGAGCGCGCCGAGGTCAGTGACTACTGCTCGGTGCTCGACACCCTGATGATGGCTCGCGAGCGCCATCCGGGGCAGCGCAACAACCTCGACGCCCTGTGCAAGCGCTATGGCGTCGACAACTCCGGCCGTGATCTGCACGGCGCCTTGCTCGATGCCGAGATTCTTGCCGACGTCTACTTGGCGATGACCGGCGGCCAGACCAGCTTGTCGCTCGCCGGCCAGGGGGCCGAGGGTGATGGCAGCGGGCGGCCGCAAGCCAGTGCCATCCGGCGCTTGCCGGCGGGCCGCGCGCTGACCCGGGTGATCCGCGCCAGCGAGGCGGAACTGGCCGCCCATGCCGTGCGGCTGGCGGCGATCGAGAAGTCCGCCGGTGGCCCGGCGCTGTGGGCGCAACTGGAGGCGCCGGCGGCGACCGAGTGACGCCTGCCGCATCAGCCAAGGCCCCGCATGGGGCCTTTGTTTTTTCCGGGCTGGCCTGGCATGGGTGGCAAGCGGCGTTTTCTGCCGTGGATGCGACCTTTTATTACAGCCGTCAGCCGGTCGTATTCCCGCACGAACAGTGAGCCATTACTCTGGGTCGCATCGACGGAAAGCCTCCGTCAGCACTCGGGGCTCACAATGTACAAAGACCTAAAATTCCCCATCCTCATCGTTCACCGGGACATCAAGGCCGATACCGTCGCCGGTGACCGCGTGCGCGGCATCGCCCGCGAGCTGGAGCAGGACGGCTTCAGCATCCTGTCCACCGCCAGCGCCGCCGAGGGGCGCATCGTCGCCTCGACCCACCATGGTCTGGCGTGCATCCTGGTCGCCGCCGAGGGGGCGGGGGAGAACCAGCGCCTGTTGCAGGATGTGGTGGAGCTGATCCGCGTGGCGCGGGTGCGCGCGCCGCAGTTGCCGATCTTCGCCCTCGGCGAGCAGATGACCATCGAGAACGCGCCGGCCGAGTCCATGGCCGACCTGCACCAGTTGCGCGGCATCCTCTACCTCTTCGAAGACACCGTGCCCTTCCTCGCCCGCCAGGTCTCGCGCGCCGCGCGCAAGTATCTGGAAGGCCTGCTGCCGCCGTTCTTCCGTGCCCTGGTGGAGCACACCGCGCAGTCCAACTATTCCTGGCACACGCCCGGCCATGGCGGCGGCGTGGCTTACCGCAAGAGCCCGGTGGGGCAGGCGTTCCACCAGTTCTTCGGCGAGAACACGCTGCGTTCCGACCTGTCCGTGTCGGTGCCCGAGCTGGGCTCGCTGCTCGACCATACCGGGCCGCTGGCCGAGGCCGAAGCGCGCGCCGCGCGCAACTTCGGCGCCGACCATACGTTTTTCGTGATCAACGGCACCTCGACGGCGAACAAGATCGTCTGGCATTCGATGGTCTGTCGCGACGACCTGGTCCTGGTCGATCGCAACTGCCACAAGTCGGTACTGCACTCGATCATCATGACCGGCGCCATTCCGCTTTACCTGTGCCCGGAGCGCAACGAGCTGGGCATCATCGGGCCGATTCCGCTGTCCGAGTTCAGCCGCGAATCCATCGCCGCGAAGATCGCCGCCAGCCCGCTGGCCCGCGGCCGCGAACCCAAGGTGCGGCTGGCGGTGGTGACCAACTCCACCTATGACGGCCTGTGCTACAACGCCGAGCTGATCAAGCAGGCCTTGGGCGACAGCGTCGAAGTGCTGCACTTCGACGAGGCCTGGTACGCCTACGCGGCCTTCCATGACTTCTATGCCGGCCGTTACGGCATGGCCACCAGCCGCAGCGACAGCGGCCCGCTGGTGTTCACCACGCACTCCACGCACAAGATGCTCGCCGCCTTCAGCCAGGCGTCGATGATCCATGTGCAGGACGGCGGCGCCCGGCGTTTCGATCGCGCGCGCTTCAACGAAGCCTTCATGATGCACATCTCCACGTCGCCGCAGTACGGCATCATCGCCTCGCTGGACGTGGCCTCGGCGATGATGGAGGGACCGGCCGGGCGCTCGCTGATCCAGGAAACCTTCGATGAGGCCCTGAGCTTCCGCCGGGCGCTGGCCAACGTGCGGCAGAACCTGGCGGCCGGGGACTGGTGGTTCTGTGTCTGGCAGCCGCCAGGGGCCGAGGGCACCGATGAGGTGCGTACCCCCGACTGGCTGCTGGAGCCCGACGCCGATTGGCATGGCTTTGGCGACGTGGAAGCGGACTACGTGCTGCTCGATCCGATCAAGGTCACCCTGGCCACGCCCGGACTCAGCGCGGCCGGGCGCCTTGAAGAGCAGGGCATCCCGGCGGCGGTGGTCAGCCGCTTCCTCTGGGAACGCGGCCTGGTGGTGGAGAAGACTGGCCTGTATTCCTTCCTGGTGCTGTTCTCCATGGGCGTGACCAAGGGCAAGTGGAGCACCCTGGTGACCGAGCTGCTGGAGTTCAAGCGCAATTACGACGGCAACGCGCCCCTGGCCGAGGCCTTGCCCAGCGTGCTGCAGGCCGGTGTCGCGCGTTATGCCGGGATGGGCCTGCGCGATCTGTGCGACGAGCTGCACGGCTGTTACCGCGAGCACGCCACGGCCAAGGCCATGAAGCGCATGTACACGGTGCTGCCGGAGGTCGCGCTGCGTCCGGCGGATGCCTACGTCAAGCTGGTCCGCGGCGAGGTCGAGGCGGTGCCCATCGAGCAGCTCGAAGGGCGCATCGCGGCGGTGATGCTGGTGCCGTATCCGCCGGGCATTCCGCTGATCATGCCGGGCGAGCGTTTCACCGAGACGACCCGCTCGATCGTCGACTACCTGCTGTTCGCCCAGGCCTTCGAGCGCCGCTTCCCCGGCTTCGACTCCGATGTGCATGGCCTGCAATCGCAGGACGGCGAGGGCGGCCGCTGCTATACAGTGGAGTGCATCGTGGAAAACGCCGACGGCTGAGGCCGGCGGCATTCGCAACGCGGGCCACTGCGTGAGCGCCGGCAGCGTCTAAGGAGTTGGGATGAGCGAGGGCGGCCCTGCCAAGCAAGGCAGCATGGGGTTCTGGAGCTGTACGGCGCTGGTGATCGGCAACATGGTCGGTTCCGGGGTCTTCCTGCTGCCCTCCAGTCTGGCCGCCTATGGCGGCCTCAGCCTGCTCGGCTGGCTGGTATCGACCACCGGGGCGGTGCTGTTGGCCTTCACCTTCGCCCGCCTGGCGCGCTTCAACCCGGGCGCCGGCGGCCCCTATGCCTATACCCGCGACGGCTTCGGCAGCTTCGCCGGATACCTGTGCGCCTGGACCTACTGGAAGGCCGCCTGGATCGGCAACGCCGCCATCGCCGTGACCCTGGTTGGCTACCTGCGGGTGTTCATTCCGGCGCTGGCCGACCCGGTGCTGATGGTGGTCGCGGCGATCGCCTTCATCTGGTTCTGTACCTTCGTCAACCTGCGGGGCATCGCCGCTTTCGCCGTGATGCAGAACCTGCTGACCGCGCTCAAGCTGATCCCCTTGCTGCTGGTCGGGGTGCTCGGCTGGTTCCATTTCCATCCTGAATACCTGGCGATTCCCGCCCGAGAACAACTGCCCAACATGGGTTATGCCAAGGCCATCGCCACCACCGCGGCGTTGACCCTGTGGTCGTTCATCGGCCTGGAGTCGGCCACGGTGCCGGCGGACGATGTCCGCGATCCCAAGCGCACCATCCCGCGCGCCACCTTGTTCGGCACCTTGGCCGCGGCGTCGGTGTACATCCTCTCGATCACCGCGGTGCAGGGCCTGATGCCGCCGGAGGTACTGGCCAAGTCCTCCTCGCCCTTCGCCGATGCCGCGCGCATCCTGCTCGGTGACTGGGGCTACTACCTGGTGGCGGCCGGTGCGGTGATCGCCTGCCTGGGCGCGCTCAACGGCTGGGTCTTGTTGCAGGGGCAGATTCCCGTGGCGCCGGCGCGCGACGGGCTGTTCCCGGCCTCGCTCGGCAAGCTGAACAGGCACGGCGCGCCGGCCAACGGTCTGTGGGCCTCGGGCCTGTTGGTCACGGCGCTGGTGTTGATCGATGGCCAGGGCGACCTGGTGGAGGTGTTCAACGTCATCATTCTCCTCGGCACCATGACCGGTGTGGTGCCCTATGCCTTCTGCACCGCGGCGCTGCTGCAACTGCTGGCGGTGCAGCCGGAGCAGTTCTCGCCGCGCTCCCGTCCGCGCCTGGTGGCGGTCGGCAGCCTCGGCTTCCTCTATTCGCTCTGGGCCCTCTATGGCACCGGCGAGCAGGCGATTTTCTGGGGCTTCCTGGTCTTCATGGCCGGCATTCCCATCTACACCTGGCGGCAGTGGCACAACCGCCGGCTTGGCTTGCCGGCGCCGACGGCGCAATAGCCGGCGCGGCTCTACGCCGCGGCTGGCGTATGTCCCGGGGGCGTGGCCTGCGTCACATAGCCTGGCATCGACTTTTGTCCTTGCCTTGTTATAGTGGCGCGTCATCACTATAAGAACTGCCGCGCAGAGCAGAGCAGGGCATCTCCGAGGATCACCTCCGTGACCGAGTACAACGCATTCCGTGTCGAACTGGCCGACAAGGTCGCCCACGTCATCATCAACCGTCCCGACAAAGTCAACGCAATGAACGCCGATTTCTGGCGTGAGATCGTCGACATCTTCCGCTGGGCCGACGAGACCGACGAGGTCCGCGTGGTGGTCATCTCCGGCGCCGGCAAGCATTTTTCCGCCGGCATCGACCTGATGCTGCTGGCCCAGGCCGGCAGTCAGTTGGGCAAGGACGTGGGCCGCAACGCCCGCGCGCTGCGCAAGAAAATCCTCGAGTTGCAAGCCTCGTTCAATGCCATCGATGAATGCAGCAAGCCGGTCATCGCGGCCATCCAGGGCTACTGCCTGGGCGGCGCCATCGACCTGATCTCGGCCTGCGACATGCGCTACTGCAGCGCCGACGCGCAGTTCTCCATCAAGGAAATTGACATGGGCATGGCGGCCGACGTCGGCACCCTGCAGCGTCTGCCACGTCTGATCGGCGACGGCATGATGCGCGAACTGGCCTACACCGGGCGCATGCTCGGCGCCGACGAGGCTGCGCGTATCGGCCTGGTCAACCGCAGTTTCGCCGATCAGTCGGCACTGCTCGACGGCGTTTTCGAGCTGGCCCGGCAGATCGCCGCGAAATCGCCGATCGCCATTCGCGGCACCAAGGAAATGATCCGCTATGCCCGCGATCACCGCGTGGAGGATGGCCTGGAATACATCGCCACCTGGAACGCCGCCATGTTGCAATCCGCCGATCTGCAACTGGCCATGGCCGCGCACATGAGCAAGAAACAGCCCGAGTTCGCCGACTGATGCTCTTCCTATTTACTGCGCAGGAGGCGCAATAGGCCGATGGTCACTGGAGCCACGTCCCTCAGTCTGGTGCGCGACGAACTGTTCGCCACCATGGAACAGGCCGAGCAGAACCTCGAGCATTTCATTGCCGAGCGGCAGAACGGCAACTTGCTGCAGCAGGCGGTCGAGTGCCTGGCGCAGATCCGCGGCACGCTCAACCTGATCGAGTTGGTCGGTGCGGAGCTGCTGGCCCAGGAAGCGCTGCAACTGGCCACCGACATTCCCACCGGCGTCAGCGAGGAGCGCGACGGCCAGCTCGCCGCGCTGGGCAATGCCCTCTATGTGCTGCGCCGCTACCTGGAAAACCTGGAAGCCAACCGCCAGGAAATTCCCGAATTGTTGCTGCCGGCGATCAACGATGTGCGCCTGGCCGGGGGGCAGCCGGCCTTGCCGGAAAGCTTCTTCTTCAGCGCGCGCCTCGATCTGCCGCGCCCGGCGGCGCAGCGGCCAGTGCCCGCGGTGGCTGACCTCAAGCAGGAAATCCGTCGCCTGCGGCACATGTACCAGGTCGGCCTGCTCGGGCTGTTCCGCGAGCAAAGCCTGTATGCGGGGCTGAAGCTCATGGGCCGGGCCCTGGCGCGCCTGGATGCGCTCTTCGGCTACACGCCGCGCACCCGCCTGTGCTGGGTCGGGGCAGGGGCCCTGGAGGCGCTGGTGGACGCGCAGATGCTGCCGCGCAAGACGCGCAAGCAGCTGTTCTCGCGGATCGACCGGGAACTCAAGCAGATGCTGGCCAACGAGCGCTACGAGGCGCCGCGCCAGTTGCTCAAGGAATTGCTCTACTTCACCGCCCTGGCCGACAGCAAGGGCCCACGTGCCACCGAGCTGCGCGAGGTCTTCGGCCTGGCGCCGCTGCCTTTCACCGATCACCTGCTGGAGGACGAATCGCAACGCCTGTCCGGCCCCGGCCAATCGGTGATGCGCTCGCTGTCGGCGGCGATCCAGGAGGAGCTGACCGCGGTCAAGGATCAACTCGACCTGATCGAGCGCGGCGTGTCGCAGAGCGATGCGCTGGGCACCCTGCACAGTCAGTTGGGCAAGCTGGGCAAGACCCTCGGCATGGTCGGCCTGAATTCCGCCGCCACTGCCTTGCAGGCACAGGTCGCGATCGTTTCCGGCTGGGCCGCCAGAGGCGCGGTGGAGTCGTCGGCGGCGCTGAACACCCTGGCCGATGCGCTGCTCTACGTGGAGAGCATGGTCGCCAGTCTGCAGCGTGGCGAGCGCCCGGCGCTGGTTGCGCCGAGCGATGCCGCCAACGATGCGAGCGAGGCCAACTCCTTCGCCGCGCACCAGCTCGCCGAGGCGCGCATCGTGGTGATCGACGAGTCGCGCGGCGGCCTGGCATTGGCCAAGCGGGCGATCACCGCCTACCTGGAGTCCAATGGCGACAAGTTGCACCTGGCCAACATTCCTTCCACCCTGCAGGCAGTTCGCGGCGGTCTGTGGTTCCTCGGCCAGGAGCGCGCGGCGGCCCTGGTCGGCGCCTGCGCGGACTATATTCAGTTGCAGATGATCGAAACCCCGCAGATGCCTTCCGAGCAGATGCTGGAGACCCTGGCCGATGCGCTCACCGGCCTTGAATACTACCTGGAGGGTGGTGCCGTGCTGCGTCCCGAAGGTCAGCCCGATGTGCTCGATGTGGCCAGCCGGAGCGTGCGCGCCCTGGGGCTTGAGGTGGCCGCCTGATGCGTAGCGGACGCTGGGAATCCGCCTTTCTCGACCCGGCGGCGCCGGGCGGTTGGGCCGTGGCGCACTGCAAGCAGCAGTTCCTTGGCGATAGCAATGGCGTGCTGTTCCCGCGCGACTGGTTGAAGCGCCAGGACCTGCGGGTGCTCTCCGAGCATGGCATCGGCCACTTCGCCGGCGATGCCGTCTACCTGCTCGAAGTCGACACGCCGGATGCGCTGGACGGCTGCAATTGGATCGGTCTGCGGCACTTCATGCTGCAGGCCGAAGAAGACCTGTTCGCCATGCTCGGCTTCGCCAGTCAGATCGGCACCTGGGCGCGCGAAAACCGTTTCTGCGGCAGTTGCGGCGCGCCCATGCAGCGCATGCCGCGTGATCGCGCGATGCGTTGCGAGCCCTGCGATATCCAGCGTTATCCGTTGCTGTCGCCGAGCATGATCGTGCTGGTCAGTCGTGGCGACGAGCTGCTGTTGGCGCGCTCGCCGCGCTTCGTGCCGGGCATGTACAGCACCCTGGCCGGGTTCGTCGAACCCGGCGAGTCGGTGGAGCATTGCGTGGCGCGCGAGGTGCGTGAAGAGGTGGGGCTGGAAATCGGCAACATCCGTTACCTGGGCAGCCAGTCCTGGCCCTTCCCGCATTCGCTGATGCTGGGCTTCCACGCCGAGTACGTCAGTGGCGAGATCGTTCCGCAGCCGGATGAGATCGAGGATGCCCGCTGGTTCCCGGTGGATGCGCTGCCGCGCTTGCCGGCCGAGCGTTCCATTGCCCGCTACCTGATCGAATGCTTCCTCGCGCGCCGTGCCGGCCGTCCTGATCCGCTCCTGTCGGGCGGCGGACAAGGCAGCGCCTGAGGCGGCGGCTCAGGCCGCGCCGAACCAGTGCTGCCAGACCAGGCGCGTGGTCAGCGCCAGCACCACCAGGATGAACACCGGGCGAATGAACTTGGCGCCGCCGCCGATGGCGGTGCGCGCGCCCAGGTAGGCGCCGACCATCAGCGCGCTGCCCATGCACAGCCCCATCAGCCAGATCACCTGGCCGGACGCGATGAACACCGCCAGCGCCATGAAGTTGCTGACGAAGTTCATGGTCCGTGCCACGCCGCTGGCGCGTACCAGGTCCAGCGGGTACATCAGCAGGCTGCTGACGGTCCAGAAGGCGCCGGTGCCGGGGCCGGCCACGCCGTCGTAGAAACCCAGGCCCAGGCCCTGCGGCCACTGGCGTAGCTGGCCGACCCTGGCGTCGGCGTCCAGCGGTGCCTTGGGCGTGCCGCCGAACAGCATGTAGAGTCCGCAGGAGAACACCACGACCGGGAGCATCTTGTTCAGCCACTCCGCTGGCAGCAAGTGCGCGGCCCAGGCGCCGATGGCCGCGCCTATGGCCGTGGCGATCAGGGCGTTGCGCCATTTTTTCGGGTGGAACAGCTTGCGCTTGTAGAAGGTGTAACTGGCGGTCGCGGAGCCGAAGGTCGAACTCAGTTTATTGGTGCCCAGGGCCAGGTGTGGCGGTACGCCGGCGGTGAGTAGCGCGGGGATGGTGAGCAGTCCACCGCCGCCGGCGATGGCGTCGATGAAGCCGGCGAGGAAGGCCACGGCGGCGAGAATCGACAGGGTGAGCGGGTCTGCGGCGAGTTCGAAAGGCATGGAAAGTACGACCTGGTTTCAAGGCTGCGACGGTGCGACTGGCCGTGCAGTCGAGGGCTGCGCATAATGCCGGCAATTTTACCCGGAAGGAAATCATTCCATGCAGTATGACGGCCTCGCCTGGGCGTTCATGTTGGTCGCCCTGCTGGCGCTGCTGATCGCCGCGCGCGTCCTCTACGATCGCCACTGGTTCCTCGGCTGGCTGCGTGGCTGCGTGGGCCTGGCGTTCGTCGCCGTGGCGCTGCTGATAGCGCTGGCGGCCTGGGACCTGCGCAGCTACGACGCGCTACCGGCCGAGCGCCCGCTGGCCAGCCTGAGCTTCCACCAGTTGGCACCGCAGCACTTTGAAGTGAAGGTGCTGGAGGGCGATCGGGAGCGCACCTACGACCTGGCCGGCGACCTCTGGCAACTGGACGCGCGGATCATCCAGTGGAAAGGCCTGGCGGCCCTCATCGGGCTGGCGCCCGGGTATCGGCTGCAGAGCCTCGGCGGTCGTTTCCTGGCCATCGAGCAGGAGAGCCAGGCGCGCCGCCTGGAACTGGCCGACAGCCCATTCGGCATCGATGTCTGGCGCTGGTTGCGCGACGGCCAGCACGATCTGCTGATGTTCAAGCCGCTGGCCGGGCGGGTGACCTTCCTGCCGATGGCTGACCAGGCGGTGTTCGCCGTGCGCTTCGGGCCCACCGGGCTGAGCGCGGAGCCGGTCAACCAGGCAGCGATCCAGGCGTTGAAGGACTGGCGCTGAGGCGCCAGCCAACGAAAAAGGGAGCCCACCGGGCTCCCTTTTTCATCGGGCGTGCGACGCGATCAGGCGAGGAAGCCGCCGTCCACGTTCAGCGCCACGCCAGTGGTGTAGCTGGAGGCGTTGCTGGCGAGGTAGAGCACGGCGCCGGCCATTTCGCTCGGCTCGGCGACGCGCTTGAGCGGAATGCGCTGCAGGGCGGTGTTGAGGATCGAGTCGTTCTTCACCAGCGCCGAGGCGAACTTGGTGTCGGTCAGGCCCGGTAGCAGGGCGTTGCAGCGGATGCCGAACTGCGCGCATTCCTTGGCGAAGACCTTGGTCATGCTGATCACCGCGGCCTTGGTCACCGAGTAGATGCCCTGGAACTCGCCGGGAGTGACGCCGTTGATCGAGGCCACGTTGATGATGCTGCCGCCGCCGTTCTGCTTCATCAGCTTGCCGCCTTCGATGGACATGAAGTAGTAGCCGCGGATGTTCACGTCGACGGTCTTCTGGAAGGCGCTCAGGTCGGTGTCCAGCACATTGCAGAACTGCGGGTTGGTGGCGGCGTTGTTGACCAGGATGTCCAGACGGCCGAACTGTTCGCGGATCTGTGCGAAGACGCCCTGGATCTGTTCCATCTCGCCGATGTGGCAGGCGATGGCGGTGGCCTTGCCACCCTCGGCGATGATGGCGTCGGCCACGGCCTGGCAGCCGTCGATCTTGCGGCTCGAGACGATCACGTGGGCACCCTGCTGGGCCAGCAGTTTGGCGATGGCTTCACCGATGCCGCGGCTGGCGCCGGAGACGAAGGCGATCTTGCCGTCGAGGTCGAACAGGTTGGTCTTGGACATGGGGTTCCCCTTGTTGTGATCGGTGTTACAGCGTGGACTTGGCGATGACCTGCAGGCTCACCTGCTCCAGCAGCTTGTTCATGTGAATGAACTGCCCGAAGCGCTTGTCCTGGGTCTGGCCGTGGTAGAAGCGGTAGTAGATCTGCTGGATGATGCCGGCCAGGCGGAACAGGCCGTAGGTGTAGTAGAAGTCGAAGTTGCCGATCTCGATACCGGCGCGTTCGGCGTAGTAGTCCACGAACTCCGCGCGCGTCAGCATGCCCGGCAGGTGGCTCGGCTGGCGCCGCATCATTTGCAGCGGCGCCGGATCGTCGGCCTGGATCCAGTAGGCGAGGGTATTGCCCAGGTCCATCAGCGGGTCGCCGATGGTGGTCAGTTCCCAGTCCAGCACGCCGATGATCTGCAGTGGGTTCTGCGGGTCGAGGATGACGTTGTCGAAGCGGTAGTCGTTATGCACGATGCCCGGCTTGTGGTGGTCGGCCGGCATCTTCTCGCGCAGCCAGGCCTTGATCGGCTCCCAGGTCGGCGCGTCGGGGGTCAGGGCCTTCTCGTAGCGGTCGCTCCAGCCACTGATCTGGCGCTGCACATAGCCTTCCGGCTTGCCCAGGTCGCCCAGGCCGCAGGCGTTGTAGTCGACGTTGTGCAGCTCGACGAACTTGTCCACGAAGCTCTTGCACAGTTGGCGGGTCTGCTGCTCGTCGAGTGTCAGATCCGCCGGCAGGTCGGCGCGCAGGATGATGCCTTTGACCCGTTCCATGACGTAGAACTCGGCGCCGATCACCGACTCGTCGGTGCAATACAGGTAGGCCTTCGGGCAGTAGGGGAAACCGGCGTTGAGATGGTTGAGGATGCGGAATTCGCGGCCCATGTCGTGCGCCGACTTGGCCTTGCGGCCGAATGGCGGGCGGCGCAGCACCAGCTCATGGCTGGGATATTCCAGCAGGTAGGTCAGGTTGGAGGCGCCACCGGGGAACTGGCTGATCCGTGGCGTACCTTCCAGGCCGGGAATGTGGGCCTTCAGGTAGGGATCGATGGCGGCGGCGTCGAGTTCTTCGCCTTGGCGGATGCGGGTGGACTGGTCAGTCAGCGACATGCTTATCCCTTCTTGTAATCGGAGCTGCCGAAGCAGCGGCGCTCGGACCATCATGCAGGCCTATGATGGCCGTCCGAGATAATTGGCTAATCTAATGCTCGCTTCCTGCCCTCACAAGCGCGCGAGGGCTGTTATAGGCGAGCGTGTTGGCCTCCGATCAAACTGCCTGATCCGCCCTGCGGCGGGCTTCTCGGGCGAAAAAAAACCGGAGCCGCGGGACTCCGGTTCTGTCTGCCGGGGGCAGCGTTCTCGGCTTAGACCGGGAACAGTTCGCCCAGCTTCATGGCCAGCATCATGTCGCCTTCGGCGCGCAGCTTGCCGGCCATGAAGGCCTGCATGCCGTCGGTCTCGCCGCTGGTGATGCCCTTCAGGGTCTCGCTGTCCATGATCAGGGTGACGTTGGGGTTCGGTGCGTCGCCTTGCACGACTTCGCAGGTGCCGTCCTTGACGACCAGGTAGTGGTTGTCGCCATCCTCGATGTTGAACTGGAACACCAGGTCCAGGCCGGCGGCGGCGCCGGCGTTGAACTTGCTCTTCATGGTGGAGACGATGTCAGCAACGGTGGTCATGGGTTCTATCCTTTTCTAGGTTTTTTCGCGCGCCCCGCCGGGGGCGCAGTGGGCCGGACTCATCGATAGGTGATGAGTTCCGGCGCCCTCAACAGTTCCAGGTGCACGTGACTGTTGAAGGAAGCCAGGGACACTTCGTCGCCGCGGAACTTCAGGCGGCTCAACGAGGTGTTGACGATCTGCCAGTTGAGCTCGAAGGCCTTGATCGGCGGCATGCCGACGAGCTGTTGGACCAGCGCGGTAATGGTGCCGCCGGAGGTGAACACGGCGATATGCTCGCGGCCGCTGGCCTGTTGCAGCAGGCGTTGCAGGCCGGCGTGCGCGGTGTCGAGGAACTCCTGCCAACTGACCAGGCCATCCTTGTGATGCTCGCCGGATACCCAGCGCGAGATCACCATGGAGAACAGGCGCTGGAACTCCGCGCGGTGTTCGCTGGCGTTGCGCATGATGTGCAGCGCATGCGGTTCCTCGTGGAGCAGGTCGGGCAGGTGTGCGCGGATCACCGCTTCGGCTTCGAATTCGTTGAATGCCGGATCGACTTCCAGCGGCGGCACTTCGAGGCCGGCCGCCTGCATTCTGCCCAGCGCCGCTTGCGCGGTATGGCGCTGGCGCCGGAGGTCGCCGCTGAGGCAGCGATCCAGGCGCAGGCCGAGACTGGCCAGGTGCTCGCCGAGGATTTCGGCCTGGCGCACGCCGGTCGGCGAGAGCACGTCGTAATCGTCGGCGCCGAAGGAAGCCTGGCCATGTCGAATCAGATAGATGCTGCCCACGCACGAACCTCGGCAGGGGTGAAAGTTCCGCGAGGTTATGAGGATCACCTGGGGCTGTCAACGAAAAAACATACGCTTGTTTGAATGGCATTCCGCGGATTGATGGCGACGTTCGCCGGCGCTGGCTGCGGCCTTGTGGGCTGGGTATGCTTGCGGGATTCCTCGGCCCGGTCGGCGGGCGAGGCGGATGTGATCAAAGGGGGATGTGTGGAGTTTCTATTGGACTACGCGGGGTTCCTGGCCAGGACCCTCACCGTGCTGGTGGCGGTCGTTGCGGTGCTGCTCGTCGCCGCCGCGTTGCGCAGTCGCGGCCGGCGCTCCGGCGGCCATCTGGACGTGCGCAAGCTCAATGATTTCTACAAGGACCTGCGCGAGCGCCTGCAGAACAGTGTGCTCGACAAGGACAAGCTGAAAGCCCTGCACAAGTCCGAAAGCAAGGCGGCCAAGCAGGCGAAGAAGGCCGGTGCGCAGAAGAGCCGCGTGTATGTGCTGGACTTCGATGGTGACATCAAGGCTTCGGCCACCGAGCATCTGCGCAACGAGATCACCGCGCTGCTCAGCCTGGCCACGCCCAAGGACGAGGTGGTGCTGCGCCTGGAGAGCGGCGGCGGCATGGTCCACAGCTACGGCCTGGCCGCTTCGCAACTGGCGCGTATCCGCCAGGCCGGCGTACCGCTGACGGTGTGCGTGGACAAGGTGGCCGCCAGCGGCGGCTACATGATGGCCTGTATCGGCGAGCGCATCCTCTCCGCGCCCTTCGCCATCATCGGCTCGATCGGCGTGGTCGCCCAGTTGCCCAACGTGCATCGCCTGTTGAAGAAGCACGCGATCGACTTCGAAGTGCTGACCGCCGGCGAGTTCAAGCGCACCTTGACGGTGTTCGGTGAGAACACCGACAAGGGCCGGGAGAAATTCCAGGAAGACCTGGAGACCACCCATGAGCTGTTCAAGAGCTTCGTCGCCCACTACCGGCCGAAGCTGGCCATCGACGAGATCGCCACCGGCGAAGTCTGGCTCGGCCAGGCGGCGCTCGGTCGCAAGCTGGTGGACGAGCTGAAGACCAGCGACGAATACCTGGCCGAGCGCGCGCGCGAGGCCGACGTCTATCAGTTGCAATACATCCAGAAGAAGAGTGTGCAGGAACGCCTCGGCGTCGGCGCCAGCACGGTCATCGACCGGGTGCTGCTGAGCTGGTGGGAGCGCCTGGGGCGCAGCCGTTTCTGGCAGTGAATTCATGCGCGGGCGCCAAGGCGCCCGTGGCGACAGGGTCTATTAAAAGGAGAGCGTGATGAGTGCATTCAAGGCGCTATGGGTCACTGAAAGCCAGCATGGCATCTTCGAGCAGCAGGTGGTCGAGCGTGACACCAGCGAGCTGCCGGCTGGCGAAGTACTGATCCGGGTGCGGTATTCCTCACTGAATTACAAGGACGCCTTGTCCGCCAGCGGCAATCGCGGCGTCACCCGCAAGTACCCGCATACCCCGGGTATCGATGCCGCCGGCGTGGTGGAAGCGTCGTCGGTGAGCGAGTTCGTCCCCGGTGACGAGGTGATCGTCACCGGCTACGACCTGGGCATGAACACCCCCGGTGGCTTCGGCCAGTACATCCGCGTGCCGGCCGCCTGGGTGATCAAGCGTCCGCAGGGCCTGAGCCTGCGCGAGTCGATGATCCTTGGCACCGCTGGCCTGACCGCAGCGCTGTGCGTCGACAAACTGGAACAGGCCGGGGTCACGCCGGCGTCCGGCACCGTGCTGGTCACTGGCGCCAGTGGCGGCGTCGGCAGCATCGCGGTGATGTTGCTGGCGCAGCTCGGCTACAGCGTGGCGGCGTCCACCGGCAAGCTGGAGCAGGCGGAGTTCCTCAATCGCCTGGGCGCGCGGCAGATCATCGATCGCGCCACCGTGGCCGACGGCGTCGACAAACCGCTGCTCAAGGAACTCTGGGCCGGTGCCGTGGACACCGTCGGCGGCGACATCCTGTTCAACGTGGTCAAGTCGCTGCAGTACGGCGGCAGCGTCGCCTGTTGCGGGCTGACCGCCGGCGCCGGCTTCAAGGCCAGCGTGCTGCCGTTCATCCTGCGCGGGGTCAACCTGCTCGGGGTGGATTCGGTGGAGCTGCCGCTGGTGGTCAAGGCCTCCATGTGGGACAAGCTCTCGCTGCAATGGAAGCTGCCGCGCCTGGAGGAGCTGGTGCGCGAGATCAGCCTCGACGAGCTGCCCACGGCGATCCATCAGATCCTTGCCGGCAAGCTGGTCGGCCGCCTGCTGGTCAAGCTCGACTGAGCCTGTAGCGGCTTTCTCCCAGGCCCGCCTTTCCGGCGGGCCTGTCGTTTCTGCCGGCTTCAGTCCAGTTCCGGCAGCAGGTAGCGCGTCCACAGGCTATCGGCGAACTGCGCGCGGAAGAAGCCGAAGTGGCCGATGCGCGGCGCGCCGACCTGTTGCGGGTCGATGCGCGTGTTCACCGTGGGCGCGCCGCGGTAGAAGCTCAGCAGCGATTCGGTGTTGCGCTGCGACATCATTTCATCGTCGGTGAACGACAGCGAAACGATCGGCGTGTCCACCGCGGCGAACGAGCGGCGCATGGCGTCGCCATCGCCCAGCGCGTACTGCGGGTGCAGGCACCAGCGTCGCCACTGTTCGATCACCCCGCGCGGCAGGTCGCCGACCATGCCCAGGCGGCGTCCGGGGAAGTAGCCGAAGAGCGGTGTGAGCAGCGGTGCGATGGCGTACCACAGCAGCCACGCGCGGCGGCGCAGCTGCTCGGCGTTTTCCCTCCAGTAACCGCTGCCGCTGGCGATGCTGAAGGCGCGCTGGATGCGCGCGCGGCCCTCGACGAAGGGCAGGATCTGGCCGCCAAGGCTGTGGCCGATCCAGTACAGCGGCTTGTCGCCGGCAGCCTCGCCCAGTGCGGCGAGTACCGCGCTGCAATCGTGGCGCGCCCAGTCCAGTACATCGACCCGCAGTTTGCGCAGCGGACCGGCGTGGGATTGGCCGATGCCCAGGTAATCGAAGGTCACGGTGAGGTAGCCGCGTTCGGCCAGCCAACTGGCGAAGGCGGCGTAGAAGCGTTGCTCGACCCCCATCGCCGGGGCGATCAGGACGGCCCCCTGGAGGGCGCCTGGCGGCTGGTACCACTGGCTGGCGATGCGCTGGCCGTTACCGTTGTCGAGGGCTTGGGACTGCGGGGCGATCATGCTTCCGGCTCCATTGCGCCGGCGATCTGGTACATCTGCATCATCTGACTCATGGCAACTCCACACGGATTCCTGCATTGAAGATGAGTGCGCGCCAGGGCAGTATACGAAGGCTAGAAATTAATTCTAGAAAAATATTCTAGAAACCCTCAGCAAGGACTCCCATGGGCCGACCCTCCCGCAAAGACGAAATCCTCCAGGCTGCGCTCGCCTGTTTCAGCGAGCACGGGGTGGACGCCACCACCATCGAGATGATCCGCGACCGCTCCGGTGCCAGTATCGGCAGCCTGTATCACCACTTCGGCAACCGCGAGCGCATCATCGGCGCGCTCTACCTGGCCGGCATCGGCCAGTACGCCGCGATGCTCGACGCCGGGCTGGAGGAGGGCATGGGCGCCGAAGCCGTGGTCAGGCTGTTCGTCACCTGCTACATCGACTGGGTGGTGGCGCATCCCGACTGGGCGCGCTTCATCCTGCACAACCGCGGCCGGGTCGAAGCCGGAGAAGTCGGCGAGGTGCTGCGCGAGGCCAACCGCCAGCAAGGGCGGCGCATCGCCGAAATGCTGGCGGTACACCGTGAGGCCGGGGCCTTCCGCGAGCTGCCGTTCGAGCTGTTCCACTCGGTGGTGATCGGCCCGACCCAGGATTTCGTGCGCAACTGGCTGGCCGGGCGCACGCGCGCGCAGCCGGGGGAATACCGCGAGTTGCTGGCGCAGATCGCCTGGGACAGCGTCAGGGCCTGAGCGATACCACGAATCAGTGCGCAGGGCGGGTGACCGTTCGCGATCATCCGCCGATGCCCGCGGAGCCAAGCCTGCAGACATGGGCGGATAGCGCCCGGGGCGTCATGCGTCCTGCCGCCGGTTCGTCGGCCCATGAAAAAGCCCCGCCGAGGCGGGGCTTTTTCATGGCGCTGTCGCTGTCGCTCAGGCCGACTGGCGGCGGCGGAACAGCGGCTGCGGCTGGGTCACCGAGGTCTGGTAGACCTCGCTGAAGTCATCCAGGCTGGCCAGCGCATCCTGCGGGTCGCGGTCGGCGCGGATGGCGTAGGCGTCGAAGCCGCAGCTCTGCATGAAGAACAGCTGGTCGCGCAGGACGTCGCCGATGGCGCGCACTTCGCCCTGGTAGCCGAAGCGCTCGCGCAGCAGGCGCGCGGTGCTGAAGCCGCGGCCGTCGGTGAAGGCCGGGAAGTTCACCGCGATGACCTGGAACTTGTCGAGGTCGGCGGCAATGGCTTCCACTTCTTCATCGGCGTCCAGCCACACGCCCAGGCCACCGTCGCGGCCGCGCAGGGCGGCGCCGTGTTCCAGCCACAGGGCCAGCGGGATGATCACGTCGTCGCTGTTGGGCACGCTTTCCAGGGTGGCGTCCTTGGGCAGCAGGTGCCAGCGGTCGTCGACCACTTCGCGGTGCTTAATGATTCGCTGCATATACGCGCTCCTTGAAGGGGTCGATGCCGATCCGGCGGAAGGTGTCGAGGAAGGCTTCGTCTTCGCTGCGTTGCTCGACGTAGACCTTGATGATCTTCTCGATCACGTCGGCCATCTGCTCCTGGGCGAAGGATGGGCCGAGGATCTGCGCCAGGCTGGCGTCGCGGCTGGCGCTGCCGCCGAGGGACACCTGGTAGAACTCCTCGCCCTTCTTGTCCACGCCGAGAATGCCGATGTGGCCGACGTGGTGGTGGCCGCAGGCGTTCATGCAGCCGGAGATGTTCAGGTCGAGTTCGCCGATGTCGAACAGGTAGTCGAGATCGTCGAAACGGCGCTGGATGGCTTCGGCCACCGGGATCGACTTGGCGTTGGCCAGGGAGCAGAAGTCACCGCCCGGGCAGCAGATGATGTCGGTCAGCAGACCCACGTTCGGCGTGGCGAAGCCGTTCTCGCGCAGTTCGCCCCAGAGGGTGAACAGCTGCGCCTGCTCGACGTCGGCGAGGATGATGTTCTGGTTATGGCTGTTGCGCACCTCGCCGAAGCTGTAGCGCTCGGCCAGGTCGGCGATGGCGTCCAGTTGCTTGTCGGTGACATCGCCGGGTGCGACACCGGTGGGCTTCAGCGACAGGGTCACGGCAACGTAGCCGGGCTTCTTGTGGGCGAAGGTGTTGCGTGTGCGCCAGCGGGCGAAGCCGGGGTGTTCGGCATCCAGTTGGGCGAGGGCGGCGTCCTGGTCGGCCAGGGCCTTGTAGGCCGGATCGACGAAGTGCGCGGCGACGCGTTGCACCTCGGCTTCGGTCAGGGTGCTGGGGCCGTCCTTCAGGTGGGCCCACTCGGCGTCGACGCGCTCGGCGAAGACTTCCGGGGTCAGCGCCTTGACCAGGATCTTGATGCGCGCCTTGTACTTGTTGTCGCGACGGCCATAGCGGTTGTACACGCGCAGGATGGCGTCGAGGTAGGACAACAGGTGCTGCCAGGGCAGGAACTCGTTGATGAAGCTGCCGACGATCGGGGTACGGCCGAGGCCGCCGCCGACGGAAACGCGGAAGCCCAGTTCGCCGGCGGCGTTCTGCACCGCTTCCAGGCCGATGTCGTGGACCTCGATGGCGGCGCGGTCGCTGACGGCGCCGTTCACGGCGATCTTGAACTTACGCGGCAGGTGGGCGAATTCCGGGTGGAAGGTCGACCACTGGCGGATGATCTCGCACCACGGACGCGGGTCCACCAACTCGTCGCGGGCCACGCCGGCGAACTGATCGGTGGTGGTGTTGCGGATGCAGTTGCCGCTGGTCTGGATGGCATGCATCTGCACCGTGGCCAGCTCGGCGAGGATTTCCGGTACGTCTTCCAGCTCCGGCCAGTTGAACTGCACGTTCTGGCGGGTGCTGATGTGGGCGTAGCCCTTGTCGTAGTCGCGGGCGATCTGCGCCAGCTTGCGCACCTGTTTGGCGCTGAGCAGGCCATAGGGTACGGCGACGCGCAGCATGGGCGCGTAACGCTGGATGTACAGGCCGTTCTGCAGACGCAGCGGGCGGAATTCCTCGCCGGTCAGTTCGCCCGCCAGGTAGCGGCGGGTCTGATCGCGGAACTGCTTGACGCGATCCTCTACGATCTTCTGATCGTATTCGTCATATACGTACATGAATAATCCTGCTGTCAGGCTATGCGCTCGGGCGGACTGCGTATCCAAGCGCGCACGGCAACGCGCTCCACGCGGAGTGCCGCGCAAGATACCAGTTGGGGAATATGCGTAAAAGTGAAGTTTGAGTATATGGCGAGAACTTTCTGATCTAAGGAAGGCGTTGAGGGAATTCCTCTACGCCACGGGGCCCGCCGATCTGCTCACGGGCCCCGTGCGACGGCGCCGTTCAGGCCTCGCGGCCATGGGCCGCGGCGCCCAGTTGCGCGGTGTCGACGCGGACGAAGATCGAATCGCCGATGGCGGTCAGCACGTCGCCGGCGTAGACCTCGCAGATGATCCGGCTCTTGCGGCCCAGCTCGCCCTCCACCTTGGCGCGCAGGGTCAGCGGCACGCCCATCGGGGTCGGTTTGATGAACTTGATGCCGAGGTGCCCGGTGACGCAGTCCAGGCGCGGCAGGCTGCCCGGCTCGCGGCCTTCGGCGCGGTAGTGATAGGCCATGGCGGTCCAGTTCGAGTGGCAATCCACCAGCATGGCGATCAGGCCGCCATAGACCAGTTCCGGCCAACCGCTGTACTTGGCCTCGGGCAGGTGCTCGGCCATGACGTGGATACCGTCGTCATGCCAGTAGCTCTTGATGTGCAGTCCGTGGGGGTTGTTGCCACCGCAGCCGTAGCAGATGCCTTCGGGCGCGGCGCGATCTTGCAGGGAAAGGCTATTCATCGCGGGGACTTCTTCTTGTTGGCGCAATCGCGGAAGGGCCAGCCTAACGGCTTTCGGCCGGCAGATGAAGGCGCCGCCGGCGCGCCCGCTTGTCGCCCCCGGCGAGCTGGTCTTAACTGCTCAAGGGTTCCACCGAACAATTCAAAGAATAAGGGGGAGACATGAGCGAAGAACCGCGCACCGAGAACCGTGACGGCCTGGTGGATGCACGCGCCGCGCTGATCCTGATCCTGTTGGTCGTCGCCACCGCGGTTTTCTGGGTCAGCCACCAGTAAGCCGACCTCCCGCACCCTGTCGGGTGCGGGACACTCGCTACAGGCACATGGCTATACTGCGCCGGCTTTTATCGCTGCTGGATATAGAGTCGTGTGTGTTCTGCGCAAAACACTGCTGTTACTGCTCAGCCTGCTGCTTTCCGCCGCCAGCCAGGCGGCATCCGTGGTCTTTCTCGATCCGGGGCGCTCCGACGAGCTCTACTGGGTGAGCTACGTGCGCTTCATGCAGGCGGCGGCCGACGACCTGGGCATGTCCCTGCGCGTGCTCCACGCCGAGCGCGATCCGCAGCGGATGCTGCGGCAGGCGCGTGAGGTGTTGCACGGCGCAAAGCGGCCGGATTACCTGGTGTTCGTCAATGAAAACTACGGCGGCCCGGAAATCCTGCGGCTCTCCGCCGGCACTGGCGTGCGTCTGTTCGCCGTCAACAACAGCCTCACGGCCGACCAGCAACGCATCGCCGGTGGCTCGCGCGAGCGCTATCCGAACTGGATCGGCAGCCTGGTCGCCAACGATGAGCGGGCCGGTTATCTGATGGCCAAGGAATTGCTGCGCACCGGCGCGGCGGCCGGATGGCAACTGGACCTGCTGGCGTTCTCCGGGGTCAAGCAGACGCCGGTGGCGCAATTGCGCGAGCAGGGACTCAAACGCGCCATGGCCGAGTATCCGCAGGCCCGCTTGCTGCAGATGGTCTATGGCGGCTGGGCCCGCCAACGCGCCTATGAGCAGGCGCAACAGCTGTTCAAGCGCTATCCGCAGACCCGCCTGGTGTGGGCGGCGAACGACGAAATGGCCTTCGGCGCCATGCAGGCCGCCAGCGAGCTGGGCCGGGTGCCTGGCAAGGACCTGTTGTTCAGTGGCTTGAACAATTCACCGGCGTTGCTCGAAGCGGCCGCCGATGGGCGAATCAATGCCGCCGTGACGGGGCATTTCACCCTGGGCGGCTGGGCCATGGTGATGCTGTACGACTACCACGCCGGGGTGGATTTCGCCGCCCATGGCGGCAAGGATCGCCAACTGTCGCTGTTCGAGTTGCTCGACAAGCGCCGCGCCAACAGCCTGCGGCAGAACCTGGCACGGCCCGGCTACGGCATCGATTTCCGCGACTTCAGCCTGGCCCTGCACCCCGAGCAGATGCGCTATCGCTTCTCCCTGCGGCCGCTGATCGACTAGGCTCGGCCGCGCACCTCGGCAAGCGCAGCCAGTCGCCGCATGGCGCCTGGGGCTCAGACCCCGGCCAGGTGCAGCACCACTTGCACCACGGCATACAGCAGCAGGACGAAGATCAGGGTGAAGGCGACGCCCAGGACGATGAAATGACTGGGCTTGCCATGGCTGAAGTCGCGCACGCGGTTCTTCCCGCTCTGTACGCCGAAGGCGGCGGCCAGCACGCTTTGCAGCATTTGCCAGAAACTCGGCGGCTTGTTCTGCGGATCGTCGTTCATGATGCCTCCCTGTGCTCTGAGCAAGCATAGCCGCCCCTAGAGTTCGATCTGCGTCCACTGGCGCTTCTGCCACATCACCGCGAAGATCGCCGAGGCCAGCCCGCGCTGGAGAATCTGCATGCTCCAGATCGCCAGCAGGCCGCCGCCCAGCACCGGGCCGACCAGGTAGGCCAGGGGCAGGAAGAACAGCCACTGGTTGCCCAGGCTGACCGCCATCACCGTGCGCGTGGCGCCGGCGCCGAGCAGGGCCTGGGTCAGCACCAGGGCGGTGGCGTCCATGACCATGCCCAGGCCGGTGAACATCAGCGGCACGCGGCCCAGCTCGATCAGTGCCGGGTCGCTGACGAACAGCCGCAGGATGGCTTCCGGGAACATCCAGAACGGCGTGCCGAGCAGTGCCAGTCCGCAGGCCGCGACCTTGACCACGTCCCAGCCCCAGCGGTGCGCGCTGTCGAAGTCGCGCTCGCCCATGCACTGGCTGACCAGGGTGGTGGCGGCCATGCCCAGGCCGATGCCGGGCAGGATCAGGAACAGCGCCAGGTTGATCAGCACGTGGGCGACCGCCAGTTCGCGGGTGCCGACCTGGCCGATGATCCAGAACAGCAGGGTGATGCCGGCGGCGAAGAAAAACTGCTGCAGCGAGTTGGGCAGTGACAGGCGCAGCATCACGCGGATTTCGCGCTCGCTCGGACGCCGCGCGAGGAAACCGTGGTTGCGCGCGTCGCGCCAGGTGATCCAGGCATAGATCGCCGAGCCCAGGTACAGCGCCAGGGTGGTGCCCAGGCCACTGCCGACCGCGCCCAGGTTCGGCAGGCCGAACAGGCCGTGGATCAGGCTGTAGCTCAGCGCGGCATTGGCCAGGTGCATGATCACCAGGGTGCGCATGTACATGCCGGAGCGGCGGGTGCCGTTCCAGTAGCCGCGGAAGGAGAAGTTCAGGCCCACGGCGAGCACCGAGAGCGCGCGCCATTCGAAATAGGGCACGCCGATCGCCAGCACCTGCGGGTCGCCCGAGAGCACGCGCACGATGGGGTCGGCGAACAGCAGGCAGATCAGGGTGATCGGCAGGGCCAGGCCCAGGGCCACCAGCAGGCCGCAGGTCAGCGGCGTGGCCACGTCTCTCTCGCGGCCTTCGCCGCGGCGCCGCGCGACCAGGGCCTGGACCCCGGCGCCCAGGCCCATGACCAGGGAAATGGCGACGAAGTTCGCGTAGCTGCCGATGCCGACGCCGGCCAGGGACTTTTCCCCGAGGTGGCCGACCATGGCGGCATCCACCAGGTTGAGCAGACTCTGACTGAGCATGCCGCCGATGATCGGCAGCCCCAGGCTGAGGATGTTCTGAAGGCGCTGGCGCTCTAGCATGGCGTCCCTGGGCAGTGGTTGACCCGGCGATTATTGGTCGAGGGTGGCAACGTGCCGGTCGCCGCGCACCTGCAGCAAAGACTAGCGCAGCGGCGTGCCGCCCGCCGCGCCGTGGGTCGCCTCAGGGGCGGGCGCCGGGAGCCTCGGCGAGCAGCTGGACATCGGCGAACCACAATTGCTTCCAGCGCTGCACGCGTTCGCCGATGGGCAGGGTCTTGGGCGAAGCTGCCAGGGTTTCGCCGAAGGCCGGGGCGCCTTCGACCACGCGGCTGTTGAGCGCGGCGTAGGTGCGGCCGGCTTCCTCGTAGACGACCCCGATCAGCACGCCGCAGCCGCGGCAGAATAGAAACTCCGCCGTACCGCTACCCTGCCGGTAACGCCCCAGCGCCGCCGGGTCGCGCACCTTGATCCGCAGGCTGCCGGCGGCATCCGACAGATAACTCGCCGCATGCTGGCGGCAGAAGTCGCAATCGCAGGCGCGCGGCTGGTAACTGTGGGGCGGTCGGCTGAGGCCGATCTCCAGGCTCAGGTTGGCGCAATGGCAACTGCCGCGCAGCGTGGTGCCGCTCATGGCGTGCGCAGCAGCAGTCCGGCCAGGCGCTCGGCGTGCTCGCGCAGCTCGGGCACCGCGGTGCTTTCCCAGTGATTGGCGCGCAGCATCGGACTTAGCAGGAACAGGTGCGGATGGGCCTCGCCATTTGCCGCCAGCAGGTGGAAGTCCGCGTCGCTGCGCAGCCCCAGGCAATGCCGGTCCTGCTGAATCACGCCACGGGCCAGCAGGCTTTCCAGCAAGGGCTCGTTGGTTGTGCGCAGATCGGTGCTGGGGCCGGTGCAGTTGATCAGGTAGTCGACCCGTTGTTCTTCCACCCGGGCCGCGCCGCGGCGCCGCCACTGCAGGTGCAGGCCGTCCGCGTCAGCGCGCGCCGACATTATGCGCCCCGCCTGGACCTGCAATTGCCCGCTGGCGCGCAGGTCTGCCATGCGCTGAGCCACCGGCGGCGCCGCGCGGTGGCGGTGGACGTCCCAGTAAGGTTGCAGGTGACGCAGGAAGCGCGCGCGATCCTGGCCATCCAGCCCCTGCCAGAGCAGCGGCGTGACCGGGCGCAAGGCGGCGACGACGTCACGCCAGTCGTGTCCGGTTGTCGCTGCCTTGGCGACGAAGGCGCGCAACTCGCCAAGCAGTGCATTCAGCCGTCCGGGTTGCGCCAGTTCGGCGGGAAGCGTCGGCAGGCTCGGATGCTGGCTGTTATCGCGGTGAGCATGGGGCAGCAGGGCGCGGCGCGACAGGGCCAGCAGCGGCCCGCTGTGGCCATGGTCCTGCAGGGCCAGGGCCATGTCGTACATGGTCAGGCCCGTGCCGAGCAGCAGCACCCTCGCGGTTGCCGGGATCGCCTCCAGCGCGCCTGGGCTCCACGGGTCGCGGATATAGCGCGGGTCTTCACCCAGCGCGTGCAGCGGCGCCGGGGTGGCCGGGGCGAAGTTGCCGGTGGCGATGACGGTGTGGTGGGTGTCCAGGCGCTGCCCGTCGTCCAGTTCGAGAATCACTCGGCCGGCGTCTTCGCGCAGGTCGAGCACTTGCCCGGCGAGGCTGGTGAAGCGCACACCGGCGCGGGCATTGGCGATGGCCTGGCCCAGGCGCGCTTCCAGGTAGTCGCCATACAGGCGGCGGGGCAGGAAGTCGCCAGGACGGGCGCCGGGCATGTGCGTGCGGGCGAATTCGAGGAAGTCGCCGGGACGTTCGGGGAACAGGCTCATGCGCTCGGCCGGCACATTGAGGATATGGCTGGCCGAACGGGTGCCGTAGGCCAGGCCCCTGGCCAGGCGCCCGGAGCGGTTGATCAGGGTGAGTTGCAGCGGCTGGTCGGCCCGCTGCAGCAGTTGGATGGCCAACGCGGTACCACAAAAGCCGCTGCCGATGATGGCGATCTGTTCCACGAGCCCTCCTGTAGCTTCACGAACTGGCGGAAGGTTGCCGGCATGTGACCTGGGAGGCAAGCCCGCCTTTGTCGCAGTGTGCCGCCAACGGCGACACGGCTGCCGCGGCGGCGGTCAGGCTTCCGCCTGGTGCCAGACGTCGCTGAGCGGCTCGACCACGACCTCGCGGCACCAGGGCTGGGACTCCAGCCAGGCGCGCGTCTCGGCACGGTCGTCCTCGCTCAGTGTGCCGCCGTGATGGCACAGGTAGCCGGCGCACTCGTCGCCGTCCACGCTGCCGCCGCCGCCGAACTCCCAGCCATGGGCTTCGACGAAGTCGATCAGGCGGTCGAGCAGGGTGTCTAGGTCGATCTGCGCGTGGTCGTAGCGGAAACTCAGGGAGAAACCGAGCTCCTGGAATTCGCCCAGACGCAGTTTCTTGCGCAGCCGGCGGTTGCGCGGCTTGAGCATTTGGGCGTTAGTCAGGTGTTTCATCGTGCGTTCACTCCCTGCGGGCGATTGGCCGCCAGCATCAGTTGTCGTAGCCGAGGTTCGGCGACAGCCAGCGTTCGCTCACGGCCAGCTCCTGGCCTTTGCGCGCGCTGTAGCTCTGTACCTGGTCCTTGTCGACCTTGCCGACCGCGAAGTACTGCGCCTGCGGGTGGGCGAAGTACCAGCCGCTGACGGCGGCGGCGGGGAACATGGCGTAGTGCTCGGTGAGGGTCACGCCGGAGTTGCCCTGCGGGTCGAGCAGGCTGAACAGGGTGCCTTTCTCGGTGTGGTCCGGGCAGGCCGGGTAGCCGGGGGCCGGGCGGATGCCGACGTACTGCTCGCGGATCAGCGCCTCGTTATCGAGGTGCTCCTCCGGCTGGTAGCCCCAGTATTCCTTGCGCACGCGCTCGTGCAGCCATTCCGCGCAGGCCTCGGCAAGGCGGTCGGCGAGGGCCTTGACCATGATCGCGTTGTAGTCGTCGCCCTTGGCCTCGTAGGCCTTGGCGACTTCCTCGGCGCCGATGCCGGCGGTGGTGATGAAGCCGCCGACGTAGTCGGTCAGGCCGCTGTCCTTGGGCGCGACGAAGTCGGCCAGGGAGAAGTTCGGCTTGCCGTCCGGCTTGATGGTCTGCTGGCGCAGGTGGTGCAGGGTGGCCAGCGTCTCGCCGTGTTCGCCGTAGACTTCCAGGTCGTCATGGTTGACCTGGTTGGCCGGCCAGAAGCCGAAGACCGCCTTGGCGCGGATCAGCTTCTCGTCGATCAGCTTGCGCAGCATCGCCTGGGCGTCGTTGAACAGGGTGGTGGCCGCTTCGCCGACCACCTCGTCGGTGAGGATGCGCGGGTATTTACCGGCCAGGTCCCAGGAGATGAAGAAGGGCGTCCAGTCGATGTACTTGGCCAGCACATCGAGGTCGATGTCGTCGAGCACCTTGATGCCGGTGAAGGAGGGCACCGGCGGGGTGTAGCCGGCCCAGTCGAAGACCGGCTTGGCGGCGATCGCCTGGGCGTAGCTCAGGCGTTCGGTGCGCGCGCTGCGGTTGGCGGTGCGTTCGCGGACTTCGGCGTACTCGCTGCGAATCTTCGCCACGTAGTCGGCTTTCATTTCCTTGGACAGCAGGGTGGTGGCCACGCCCACCGCGCGCGAGGCGTCGGTGACGTAGATCACCGCGTCGTTGCTGTACTGCGGGTCGATCTTCACCGCGGTGTGCGCCTTGGAGGTGGTGGCGCCGCCGATCATCAGCGGCAGGCTGAAGCCCTGGCGCTGCATTTCCTTGGCGACGTGGACCATTTCGTCTAGCGACGGCGTGATCAGCCCGGACAGGCCGATGATGTCGCACTTCTGCTCGCGGGCGGTCTGCAGAATCTTCTCGGCCGGCACCATCACGCCGAGGTCGACGATGTCGTAGCCGTTGCAGCCGAGCACCACGCCGACGATGTTCTTGCCGATGTCGTGCACGTCGCCCTTCACCGTGGCCATGAGGATCTTGCCCTTGGCCTCCGGCTTGTCGCCTTTCTCCGCTTCGATGAAGGGGATCAGGTGGGCCACCGCCTGCTTCATCACGCGGGCGGACTTGACCACCTGCGGGAGGAACATCTTGCCGGCGCCGAACAGGTCGCCGACCACGTTCATGCCGCTCATCAGCGGGCCTTCGATGACCTCGATGGGGCGCGCGCACTTCTGCCGGCACTCCTCGGTGTCTTCGACGATGTAGGTGGTGATGCCCTTGACCAGGGCATGCTCCAGGCGCTTCTCGACGCTATGGCTGCGCCATTCCTCGTCCTCGACTTCCTTCACCGCGCCGCCGCCCTTGTACTTGTCGGCGATGGCCAGCAGGGCCTCGGTGGCATCCGGGCTACGGTTGAGCACCACGTCCTCGACCTTGTCGCGCAGCTCGGCCGGGATCTCGTCGTAGATCTCCAGTTGGCCGGCGTTGACGATGCCCATGGTCAGGCCGTTCTTGATCGCGTAGTAGAGGAAGACCGAGTGGATCGCTTCGCGCACCGGGTTGTTGCCGCGGAACGAGAAGGACACGTTGGACACTCCGCCCGAACTCAGCGCGTAGGGCAGGTGGTCGCGGATGTAGGCGCAGGCGTTGATGAAGTCGACCGCGTAGTTGTTGTGTTCCTCGATGCCGGTGGCCACGGCGAAGATGTTCGGGTCGAAGATGATGTCTTCCGGCGGGAAGCCGACTTCGTTGACCAGGATGTCGTAGGAGCGCTGGCAGATTTCTTCCTTGCGCGCCTGGGTGTCGGCCTGGCCGGCTTCGTCGAAGGCCATCACCACCACGGCGGCGCCGTAGCGCTTGCACAGGCGGGCGTGGTGCTTGAAGGCCTCGACGCCTTCCTTCATCGAGATCGAGTTGACGATGCCCTTGCCCTGGATGCACTTCAGGCCCGCTTCGATCACCTCCCACTTGGAGGAGTCGATCATGATCGGTACGCGCGAGATATCCGGCTCGGAGGCGATCAGATTGAGGAAGGTGACCATCGCCGCCTTCGAGTCGAGCATGCCTTCGTCCATGTTGATGTCGATCACCTGGGCGCCGGCTTCCACCTGCTGCTGGGCGACTTCCAGGGCTTCCGCGTAGTTCTCTTCGCGGATCAGCCGGGCGAACTTCGCCGAGCCGGTGATGTTGGTGCGCTCGCCGACGTTGACGAACAGCGAGTCGCGGTCGATGGTGAACGGCTCCAGGCCGGACAGGCGGCAGGCCTTGGGGATGTCCGGGATGGCGCGCGGCGGGTACTTGGCCACGGCCTGGGCGATGGCCTGGATGTGCGCCGGGGTGGTGCCACAGCAGCCGCCGATGATGTTGAGGAAGCCGCTCTGGGCGAATTCTTCGACCACCACGGCCATCTCCGCCGGGCTTTCGTCGTACTCGCCGAAGGCGTTCGGCAGGCCGGCGTTGGGGTGCGCGGAGACGTGGGTCTCGGCCTTGTTCGCCAATTCTTCCAGGTAGGGGCGCAGCTCCTTGGCGCCGAGGGCGCAGTTCAGCCCCACGGAAATCGGCTTGGCGTGGCGCACCGAGTTCCAGAAGGCCTCGGTGGTCTGCCCGGAGAGGGTGCGTCCGGAGGCGTCGGTGATGGTCCCGGAGATCATGATCGGCAGCTCGACACCGAGTTCCTCGTAGACGCCCTGCACGGCGAAGATCGCCGCCTTGGCGTTGAGGGTGTCGAAGATGGTCTCGATCAGGATCAGGTCGGCGCCGCCCTCGATCAGGCCACGGGTGGCCTCGCTGTAGTTCTCCACCAACTCGTCGAAGGTGACGTTGCGGAAGCCGGGGTCGTTGACGTCCGGGGAGATCGAGCAGGTGCGGCTGGTCGGGCCGAGCACGCCGGCGACGAAGCGCGGCTTGGCCGGGTTCTCGGCGGTCTTGGCGTCGGCCACTTCGCGGGCCAGGCGCGCGCCTTCGACGTTCAGTTCGTAGACCAGTTCTTCCATGCCGTAGTCGGCCTGGGACACGCGGGTAGCGTTGAAGGTGTTGGTCTCGAGGATGTCGGCGCCGGCGTCCAGATAGGCTCTTTCGATCGCCTGGATGACGTCCGGACGGCTCAGCAGCAGCAGGTCGTTGTTGCCCTTGACGTCACTCGGCCAGTCGGCGAAGCGCGCGCCACGGTAGTCCTCTTCCTGCAGCCTGTAGCTCTGGATCATGGTGCCCATGCCGCCATCGAGAATCAGGATGCGCTCCTTCAGGGCTTGCTGGAGGGCTTGCAGGCGAGCGGCGCGGTCGGTCATGGGAACTACCTGGGAAAGGGCGTGACGAAGGGCCGCTGATAATAGCAAAGCTGCAGGGGATTTGATCTGGTCGGGGTTTTGCATGAGCCGCATTCATGTTGATTCGCTCTTTCAGGCGGCGCGATTCCCCCAGGAGCCGGTAGAATCCGCGCATTCGAGAGGTTTGGAGAGTCACATGTCCTTGCGCGCATCCTTTGCGTCGACCATCGCGTTCATGCTGTTGCCCCTGGCTGCCCAGGCGGCGGGGATTTCCTACAGCAAGGACATTCAGCCGATCTTCACCGACAAGTGCGTGGCCTGCCACGCCTGCTACGACTCGCCCTGCCAGCTCAACCTGAGCGCCGCCGAAGGCGCCCAGCGCGGCGCCAACAAGCTGCCGGTGTACGACGCATCGCGCACCAAGGCGCAGGAACCCACCCGGCTGTTCCTCGATGCCCATGGCGCCGATGCCTGGCGCCGCAAGGGCTTCTGGTCGGTACTCGATGGCCGTGGCAACCAGGCGGCGCTGATGGCGCGGATGATCGACCTCGGCCATAGCCACCCGCTGGTGCCCAACGCGAAGATCGCCGACGGCCTGGACCTGTCGATCAACCGCCGCAACCAGTGCCCGACGCCGGAGAGCATCGACGACTTCGTGGAGCAAAACCCGCGCAGCGGCATGCCTTTCGCGGTGACCGGCCTGAGCGACAAGCAATACGCCACCCTCAAGGCCTGGCTGGCGCAGGGCGCGCCGGTCGACGAGCAGCCGATGCAACCGAGCGCCGCCGAGGCGCGGCAGGTCACCGACTGGGAGAACTTCCTCAATCAGCGCGGCGCCCGCGAAACCCTGGTATCGCGCTGGCTCTACGAGCACCTGTTCCTCGCGCACCTGTATTTCAGCGAGAACGGCACGCCAGGGCACTTCTTCCAGGTGGTGCGCTCGCGCACCCCGAGCGGACTGCCCATCGATCCCGTCGCCGCGCGCCGCGCCAATGAAGACCCGGGCACCGAGTTCTATTACCGCCTGTGGCCCATCCAGGGGGTGATCGTGCACAAGACGCACATCACCTATCCGCTCTCGTCGGCCAAGCTGGCGCACGTCCGCGAGCTGTTCTTCTCCGGCAACTGGCAGGCCGACAAGGTGCCGGGCTATGGTCCGAAGCACCGCGCCAACCCCTTCGAGACCTTCGCCGCCATCCCGGCGCAGGCGCGCTATCAGTTCATGCTGGACAACGCCGAGTACTTCGTCCGCACCTTTATCCGCGGCCCGGTGTGTCGTGGGCAGATCGCCACCGACGTGATCCGCGACAACTTCTGGACGCTCTTCCAGGACCCGCGGCATGACCTTTACCTCACGGACCCGGTGTTCCGCGAAAAGGCGACGCCCTTGCTGGCGCTGCCCGGACTGATCGACGACATGGGCCAGATGCTGTTGCAGTGGACCACCTACCGCGACAAACGCAACGAGTACGAGAAGCTGCGCCTGATCGCCTACCAGGGCGCGCCGGTGCCGACCTGGGCGGACATCTGGCGCGGCAACGACAACGCCTTGCTCTCGGTCTTCCGCCAGTACGACAGCGCCTCGGTGCGCAAGGGCCTGATCGGTGGCGTGCCGCAGACCATCTGGTGGATGGACTACCCGCTGCTGGAGCGCACCTACTACGGCCTGGTGGCCAACTTCGACGTCTTCGGCAACGTCTCGCACCAGGCGCAGACGCGGCTGTACTTCGACCTGATCCGCAATGGCGCCGAGCAGAACTTCCTCCGCCTGATGCCGGTGGCGGCGCGCGGGCCGCTGCTCGACGACTGGTACCAGAACAGCGGCAAGCTGAAGATGTGGATGGACTACCAGAACCTCGACTATGGCATGCCGACCGGCCTCGACTTGCCGGCGGTCGGCGCCAAGAACGCCTTCGCCAGCCAGTTGCTGACCCGTTACGCCAGCCTCAACGCGCGTCCCGACCCGATCAACCTCTGCCGTAACGGCGGCTGCTACCGCAGCGGCGTGGTGCGGCCGCTGCAGGACGCCGAGCAGGCCTTCAGCCGCCTGGTCAGCCGCCCGGCGGCCGGGCTCAAAGTGATCGAGCAATTCCCCGAGGCGACCATGCTGCGGGTGGAGCTGGCCGACGGTAAGCGCGAGATCTACACCGTGCTGCGCAACCGCGCGCACAGCAACGTCGCCTTCATGCTCGGCGAGTCGCTGCGCTACCAGCCAGGTCTGGACACCCTGACCATCTACCCTGGCGTGCTCTCCAGCTACCCCAACTTCATGTTCGACCTGAAGGCCGGGGAGGCCGAAGACTTCGTCGCGGCGCTGGAAAAGGTCCAGGTCCAGGCCGACTTCGACAAGGTCGTCGAGCGCTGGGGCATCCGCCGCAGCAACCCGCAATTCTGGTTCTACTTCCACGACCTCGATGCCTACCTGCGCGAGACCGAGCCGGCGGAAGCGGGCATCCTCGACATGAACCGCTACGAGAACCTCTGAGCCGCCGCCGAGCGCCGCGAACCCCGGCGCCGCTCCGCGAGCGCAGGGGTTTCGCGGGCGCGGCGCGGCCCTTCCCGATGGGCGCGGCGCGCCAGGATAGCTGCGAATTATTCCTACCAAATTGGTAGGCCTTTATCCGGGTGGGGGGATTGGCGTACACTGGCGCCACGTTTGCGAGGAGTTGCCATGAGCGCCATCACCATTACCGAAGCCGCCCAGGAATACCTGGCCGAACTGCTGGCCAAGCAGGACACCCCCGGCATCGGCATTCGTATCTTCATTACCCAGCCGGGCACCCAGTACGCGGAAACCTGCATCGCCTACTGCAAGCCGAGCGAGCAGAAGCCGGAAGACACCCCGGTCGGCCTGAAGGACTTCACCGCCTGGATCGACGCTGTCAGCGAACCCTTCCTGGAAGACGCGGTGGTCGACTATGCCACCGACCGCATGGGCGGCCAGCTGACCATCAAGGCGCCGAACGCCAAGGTGCCGATGGTCAACGAAGACAGTCCGATCAGCGAACGCATCAACTACTACCTGCAGACCGAGATCAACCCCGGTCTGGCCAGCCACGGCGGTCAGGTCAGCCTGGTCGACGTGGTCGAGGACAACATCGCCGTGCTGCGCTTCGGCGGTGGTTGCCAGGGCTGCGGCATGGTCGACATGACCCTCAAGGACGGCGTCGAGAAGACCCTGGTCGAGCGCATCCCCGAGCTGAAAGGCGTGCGCGACGTCACCGACCACAGCAACAAGGAAAACGCCTACTACTGAGTGGCAGGCGTTTTCGGCGAAAAGGCGGCCCATGGGCCGCCTTTTTTCGTTGACGGATTCGTCCTCGCCAACAGGCGCCAGCGCCTGATCCGTCCGCCGTGGGCTCAGGCGTTCGCTGCCTGCCGCCGCCGTGCCGGCCAGAACAGCGCCAGGGCGAACAGCAGCACCGGCCATACCAACAGGTTCACCGCGTGCCAGCCAAGGCTGGTGATCAATGCGCCGGAGCTGAACGACATCAGCGCGGCCATCACGCTATTGCCCTGTTCCATCAGACCCTGGGCCTGGCCGCGTTCGGCCTCGCCGTGGCCTTCGCCGAGCAAGTGGGTGCCGGCCACCAGCATGAGGTTCCAGCCCATGCCCAGCAGCAGCGAGCTGAGCAGAAAGAGCGTGCTCGACAGGCCCGCCAGGGCGACGGCCGCGCTGCTGGCCAGCAAGACCATGCCGAGCAGGCTGACGCGGCGGTTGCCGAGGCGGTCCACCAGCGGTCCGGCGATGAAGGCAGGCAGGAACATGCCCAGCAGGTGCCACTGGATGACGTCGGCGGCGCGCGCCAGTGGCAGACCGCAGAACTGCATGGCCAGCGGCGTGGCGTTCATGATCAGGATCATCAGGCCGTGGCCGGCGGCGGTGCAGGCCATGGCTGCGCGCACCTGGGGTCGGCCTAGCAGCTCGCGTGCGCTGGTCAGCCCGGCGCGTGGCGGACGGGGCGCCGCGCCCTGTGGCAGGCGGCTGGTGATCAGCAGGCCGAGCAGGGCGAGTCCGGCAATGGCCAGATAGGCACCGACGAAGGGCGTCGGCAGCGCAGCGCGCGCCCACAGCGCCAGGCTCGGGGCGAGCAGGGCGGCGAGCACGCCGCCGCCGATCACCCAGGCGCTGGCACGGCCCCTCTGCGCCGCGCCGACGGCTTCCAGCGCGGCGAAGCGGTAATACATGGCCGACGCCTGGTAGACGCCGATCGGCAGGGCACCGAGACAAAGCCAGGCGAAGTCGCCGAGCTGCACGCCAAGGGCGCAGAGCAGCCCGCCGAACACACCGCTGGCGGCGCCGAGCATCAGTCCGCGGCGGCGGCCGTGGCGCTGCATGAACAGCGACAGCGGTTGGACCGCGAGCAGGTTGCCCAGCACCAGCAGGGCCAGCGGCAGGGTCGCCAGGCTGTTCAGCGGCGCCAGTTGCGCACCGATCAGCGCGGTCAGGGTGATGCCGATCAGCGAGCAGGACCAGTACAGCGCCTGAGCGAGGAACAGCAGGCGCAGCGTCGCATTGCGCAGGAGCAGCATCATCGCCTGCTCATGCCTGGCAGCCGGCAGGCTTGAGCACGCGCTGGCACGACGCCGGATGGCGGCGCAGGGCGTCGGCCGGGCGCCGCGGCCGCGCCAGCAGTTCGCCGCCGCAGTTCGGGCAGTGGCCGCCGAGCACCGCCTCGGCACAGGCGCGGCAGAAGGTGCATTCGAAGGAACAGATGCGCGCCTCGGCGCTATCGCCGGGCAGATCGCGGTCGCAGCATTCGCAGTTGGGGCGCAGTTCGAGCATGGCGAAGACCTTCTTGCCAGGGGAGGTGGATCAGGCGCCGGCCAGCAGGCCGAAGCGCTCGGCATATTCCTGCGGGCTCACCGCCAGGTGCTTGTGGAAGCTGCGCCGCAGGTTCTCCGGATGACCGAAACCGCACAGCCGCGCCACCGTGCCGATCGACGCCTGGGCATCCTGCAACAGGGCGCGCGCGGCCTCGACACGGACGCGTTCGACATAGCGCCCCGGCGCCACGCCCAGCTCGTTGATGAACACCCGCGACAGCGTGCGCGGGCTCATGCAGGCCTGCTCGGCCAGCGCCTCCAGCGACAGGTCGGCGCCGAGGTGGGCGGGAATCCACTCCAGCAGCGCGGCCAGCCGCGGCGCGCGCACCGGCTCCGGGGTCAGCCAGGCGCTGAACTGCGCCTGGCCGCCGGGCCGCTTGAGGAACATCACCAAGCGCCGCGCCACCGCCAGCGCCAGGGGCCGGCCAAGGTCGGCCTCGACCAGCGCCAGGGCCAGGTCGATGCCGGCGGTGACGCCGGCCGAGGTGAACACATGGTCGTCGCCATCGCGCCGGCTCGGGTCATAGGTATGCAGGCGGTCGCCCTGCACCTGCACGGCGGGGTAACCGTCGCGCAGGGCGTCGACATCGGCCCAATGGGTGGTCGCGGAGCGCCCGTCGAGCACCCCGGCGGCGGCCAGCAACAGGGCGCCGGAGCACACCGAGCCGAGCCGGCGGGTGCGCGCTTCGGCCTGGCGCAGCCACGCCAGCAGGGCCGGGTTCGCGCATTGCGCGTCGACGCCCAGGCCGCCAGGCACCAGCAGGGTGTCGAGGCTGGCGGGGTCGGTTGCGCTCCAGGCGGCGTCGGCGCAGATGCGCAGCCCGGCGGAAGTGGCCACCGGCGTCGCTGCCTCGCCCAGCACCAGCAGCGCGTAAGCGGCCGGCAAGCCCTGGCGCTGGCGTTCGACATTGGCCGAGGCGAACACCTGCAGCGGCCCGGTGACGTCCAGGCTCATGACCTCGGGGTAGATCAGACAGGCGATGCGGCGTGGCGTGTCCATGGCGGGCCTCGATGGGGACTGCGCTCAGTGTGTGACCAAGCGGCATTGGCGACAATGACAGATGCCCCACGAATCTTGCCATTTCCCGGCGACTCGCGGAAACGCGCCGGCCCACGAACGAAAAAGCCCGGCACGGGGCCGGGCTTTTTCTGGACAGCGACTTCGGGATGGCGATCGGGGCTTATTCAGGCATCCGCCAATCCTGCAGGTCGTAGCCTTCGCGGTTCAGCTCCTCGCGGGCATGGATCAGCAGGTCCGCCAGTTGCTCGCGGTTGGAGTAGGCCGAACTGGGAATGCGCGTCAGGCCGAGCAGACGGGTACCGGTGCGGTCGAGGACCGACAGGTCGAGGCTGCCGTCGCCACCCTGGTCGACCCAGGTGACGCAATTGAAGGGTTGGAAGGCTCGTCCAGTGATCAGCAGAGCCTCGTTGAATCGAAGGGTAGCGTTCATGGTTTGCTCTCTCTGCGCAGTTAATCCATCGCTGCCGGTTGGAAACCGCAACGTGCGTGCGGTTCCCCTGGGTTCAGGCAATGGATGCGCGCAGCCGGGGCGAAAGTCACAGCCCCTGTCGCTTTTGTGAACAATCTTGTCGCCTTCAAAACCGGCCGATTGCCGGCGATCTTCTGTGAAGTCGAGGCGAACCGCTCTACCACGGGGCTTGTGGCGAAACGCCGGGCTGCGCCGATCCGCCGCAGGGATCGCGCGCACATGGTCCGGCCAGCGGGTGTCGCCGTGGCGTCGTGACAGCCGGGGCAGGGCGCAGGAAGATAGGCGCCTTTCGCATCCCGACGATGCCCAGGAGGACAGATGGACATTCGCTGCGACTTCGACAGCGGCAACATTCAGGTCATCGACGCCAGCGACCCGCAGCGCGTGCTGCTGGCGCTACGCCCAGACCTCAAGAGCCCGCACTTCCAATGGTTCCATTTCCGCGTCGATGGCCTGCAGCCCGGTCAGCGCTATGGCTTCAGCCTGACCAACGCCGGGCAGTCGAGCTATACCGGCGGCTGGCCGGGCTATCGCGCGCTGGCCTCCTACGACCAGCGCGACTGGTTCCGCGTGCCCAGCGAATACGATGGGCAGGCCCTGCATTTCAGCCTCGACGCCGAGCGGCCGCAGGCCTGGTTCGCCTACTTCGAGCCCTACAGCCGCGAACGCCATGCGGCGCTGATCGAGCGTGCGCTGAAGCAGGACGGCGTCGAACTGCTGGCCAGCGGCAACAGCCTCGAAGGCCGCGACATCCCGCTGCTGCGCGTGCGCCGCAACCCGCAGGCAACGCGCAAGCTGTGGCTGATCGCCCAGCAGCATCCCGGCGAGCACATGGCCGAATGGTTCATGGAAGGCCTGATCGAACGCCTGGAACGGCGCGACGACCCGGAGCTGGAGCACCTGCTGGCGCACGCCGAGCTGTACCTGGTGCCGAACATGAACCCCGATGGGGCCTTCCGCGGCCACCTGCGCACCAATGCCGCCGGCACCGACCTCAACCGCGCCTGGCAGGCGCCCAGCGCCGAGGCCAGCCCGGAAGTGCTGTTCGTCCAGGCGCAGATGCGCCGCCATGGCGTGGACCTGTTCCTCGACATCCATGGCGACGAGGAGATTCCCTACGTGTTCGCCGCCGGCTGCGAAGGCAACCCCGGCTACACGCCGCGCCAGGCCCATCTGGAGCAGGCCTTCCGCGAGCGCCTGGAAGCCCGCGGCGAGTTCCAGAGTGTCCACGGCTACCCGCGGAGCGCGCCGGGCCAGGCCAACATGAGCCTGGCCTGCAACTTCGTCGGGGAAACCTACCAGTGCCTGGCGCTGACCCTGGAAATGCCGTTCAAGGACCACGACCTGGCGCCCGATGCCCGCCACGGCTGGAGCGGCGAGCGCGCCAAGCGCCTGGCCGGCGCCGTGCTCTCGACCCTGGCGAGCCTGGTGCTGGATTTGCGCTGACTGGCATCTTTGCCGCCGCGTGCTAGTCCAAAGAATGAGCACATCGCATGCGGAGGTATCCATGACCAGTACACGCAAGCTGCTGACCCCCCAGGAAATCGAGGGCCTGCAGGAACGCATGGACAGCAACGGCGAGCTGGATTTCCGCGAGCGCCGCGAAGTCCGCAAGAACCGCGCCGGCGCCCAGCGCCTGCGGCCGCTGCCGCTATCGTTCTAGCTTGACCAGCACGCCGCCCGGCCATGCCCGGGCGCGCGTCAAACGCTGGCTGGGCACAGCCTCCCGAGGCAGGCCGGGGAGGGCAAGTGGCCATTACTCGGATTTTTCATCTCGTTGTAATAAGACGTACATATTCTAGGCTTTAAATCATCCCGTCTTCTCACCGCTGGGGTGTTTCCCGGCTCTCCTCCCATACTGAGGTATTGACGTGATGCTGCTAAGCAAAACCCGCCTGTCCGTCCTGCTGGCTTCGCTCGCCCTGAGCGGCCTGGCCCATGCCACCGACGTCACCGGTGCCGGCTCCAGCTTCGTTTATCCGGTCCTGTCCAAGTGGTCCCAGGACTACAGCAAGGCCTCCAGCAATCGCATCAACTACCAGTCGATCGGCTCCGGCGGCGGCATCGCCCAGATCAAGGCAGCCACCGTTGACTTCGGCGCCTCCGACGCCCCGCTGTCCGCCGACGACCTGAAGGCAGCCGGCCTGGGCCAGTTCCCCAGCGTCATCGGCGGCATCGTGCCGGTGGTCAACCTCGAAGGCGTCGAGCCGGGCAAACTGCGCCTGGACGGCGAAGTCCTGGCCAAGATCTTCATGGGCAGCATCACCGAGTGGAACGACCCGGCCATCGCCGCGCTGAACCCCGGTCTGAAACTGCCGACCGCGAAGATCACCGTGGTACACCGTTCGGACGGCTCGGGCACCTCCTTCAACTTCACCAACTACCTGGCCAAGGCCAGCGCTGACTGGAAAGCCAAGGTCGGCTTCGGCACCACCGTACCCTGGCCGGTCGGCATGGGCGGCAAGGGCAACGAAGGCGTCTCCGCCTACGTCAAGCAGATCAAGAACTCGATCGGCTACGTCGAATACGCCTACGCCCTGCAGAACAAGATGTCCTACACCACTCTGCAGAACGCCGCTGGCAAGTTCGTCCAGCCCAGCGCCAAGAGCTTCCAGGCCGCGGCTGACACCGCCGACTGGTCCAACGCCCAGGACTTCAACCTGATCATGACCAACGCGCCTGGCGACAGCGCATGGCCGATCACCGCCACCACCTGGATCATCATGTACAAGCAGCCGAAGAACGCCGAGCAAGCCAAGGCCGCCTTCGACTTCTTCAAGTGGTCCCTGGAGAACGGCCAGCAGCAGGCCGCTTCCCTCGACTACGTTGCTCTGCCGGAGTCCCTGGTCAAGCGCATCGAAGGCTACTGGAAGTCTGACTTCGCTCGCTGATAGGTGATGAAACAGGACCGCCGCCCGGGTTACCTCGAGCGGCGGTTCGCTTGCTTGGATAAACCGATGTCTACCGATTCCTCCCAGTACCTCAGTGCCTCCGGTGTGGACTCCGCAGAAGCGGAAGGACGTGCCCATCGCGACCAACGCCATGACCGCTGGTTCCGCCGCGGTATGTTCGGCGCGGCCATGTTGGTGCTGCTGCTGCTCGCCGGCGTCGCCGGTTCCACCCTGTGGGGCGGCAGCCTGGCGTTCTCGACCTTCGGCCTGGACTTCCTCACCAGTACCGAATGGGATGCGGTGAACAACCATTTCGGCGCCCTGGTGCCCATCTACGGCACCCTGGTCACCTCGTTGCTGGCGTTGCTGATCGCCGTGCCGGTCAGTTTCGGCATCGCCATCTTCCTCACCGAAGTGGCGCCGCCGTGGTTGCGCATGCCGGTGGCCGCGGCCATCGAATTGCTCGCCGGCATTCCCTCGATCATCTACGGCATGTGGGGCCTGTTCATCTTCGGCCCGTTCATGGCCGAACACCTGGCCCCCTGGATCAACGACTACCTGGGCGCGCTGCCGCTGATCGGCGGTCTGTTCCAGGGCCCGCCGCTGGGCATCGGCATGCTCAGCGCCGGCATCGTCCTGGCGATCATGATCATCCCCTTCATCACCTCGGTGATGAACGAAGTGTTCCGCAGCGTGCCGATCACCCTCAAAGAGTCGGCCTACGCCCTGGGCAACACCACCTGGGAAGTGGTCTGGGACGTCGTCCTGCCGTACACCCGCTCGGCGGTGGTCGGCGGCATCTTCCTCGGCCTGGGCCGCGCCCTCGGCGAGACCATGGCGGTGACCTTCGTGCTGGGTAACTCGCAGCAGTTCTCCGCATCGCTGCTGATGCCCAGCTCGTCAATCGCCTCGGTGATCGCCAACGAGTTCAGCGAGGCCTACACCGATCTGCACCGCTCCTCGCTGATCGCCCTGGGCTTCCTGCTCTTCGTCGTCACCTTCATCGTGCTCGCTATCGCGCGCCTGATGCTGCTGCGCCTCGCCAAGAAGGAGGGCCTATGAGCGGCAACGAAAGTCTCTACCGCATGCGCACGCTGAAAAACCGCATCGCCATGGTGCTCAGCTGCGCCGCCACGCTGTTCGGCCTGATGTGGCTGGCGTGGATTCTGCTGACCACCATCGTCCACGGCCTCGATGCGCTGAACCTGCGCCTGTTCACCGAGATGACCCCGCCGCCGGGCACCTCCGGCGGCCTGGCCAACGCCTTCTACGGCAGCGCGCTGATGAGTCTGCTGGCCCTGCTGGTCGGCACCCCGATCGGCCTGATGGCCGGCATCTGGCTGGCCGAATACGCCCGCCACACGCGCATGGGCACCGTGGTGCGCTTCATCAACGACATCCTGCTGTCGGCGCCGTCGATCGTCCTCGGTCTGTTCGTCTACACCAGCGTGATCCTGCCGCTGAACTACCTCAGCGACCACCGCATCGGCTTCTCCGCCATCGCCGGCGCCCTGGCCCTGGCCCTGCTGGTGATCCCGGTGGTGGTGCGGACCACCGACGAAATGCTCCAGCTGCAACCCACCACCATGCGCGAAGCGGCGCTGGCGCTGGGCGTGCCGCAATGGAAGCTGACCCTGCAGATCGTCCTGCGCGCCGCCCGCGCCGGGGTGATCACCGGCATCCTGCTGGCCCTGGCGCGCATCACCGGCGAAACTGCGCCGCTGCTGTTCACCGCCTTCGGCAACCAGTTCTGGAGCAGCAACCTGCTCAAACCCATGGCCAACGTACCGGTGGTGATCTTCCAGTACGCCATGAGCCCCTTCGACGATTGGCACGCCCTGGCTTGGGCCGGTGCCCTGGTGCTGACCCTGTTCGTGCTGGTGCTCAGCTTGTTCTCCCGTCTCATCCTCTTGCGCAATAGGGCATCCTGATGACCAGCATGACCAACCCCATTACCGCCGAGCGCACCAAGATCCGCGTTCGCGACCTGGAGTTCTTCTACGGCCAGCAACAGTCGCTGAAGTCCATCAACATGGACATCCCGGAGAAGTGCATCACCGCCATCATCGGCCCGTCCGGCTGCGGCAAGTCGACCCTGCTGCGCATCTTCAACCGCATCTACTCCCTGTATCCCAATCAGGAAGCGCGCGGCGAGGTGCTGCTCAACGGCGACAACATCCTCGCGCCCGGTTACTCCATGCACCGCCTGCGCAGCCAGGTGGGCATGGTGTTCCAGAAGCCGGTGCCGTTCCCGATGACCATCTACGAGAACATCGCCTACGCCATTCGCCACCACGAGAAAGTCTCGCGCCGCGAGATGGACGACCGCGTCGAGCAGGCCCTGCGTGGCGCCGCGCTGTGGGACGAAGTGAAGGACAAGCTGAAGAACAGCGCCCAAGGCCTCTCCGGCGGCCAGCAGCAGCGCCTGTGCATCGCCCGCACCATCGCCCTGCGCCCGCAAGTGCTGCTGCTCGACGAGCCGACCTCGGCCCTCGACCCGATCTCCACCGGGCGCATCGAACAGCTGATCACCGAGCTGAAGCAACAGTTCACCGTGGTCATCGTCACCCACAACATGCAGCAGGCCGCGCGTTGCTCCGACTACACGGCCTTCATGTTCCTCGGCGAGCTGATCGAGTTCGGTGACACCGACACCCTGTTCACCAAGCCGGCCAAGGAACAGACCGAGGACTACATCACCGGTCGCTTCGGCTAACCGCGCCCGCGCAGACAGACGCCCGCCCCGGAGCGATCCGGGGCGGGCGTTTGCATTTGTCGAAGGGGCGGGCGATGTCCTTGAATGCCCCAGCGCAGCAGCGGCTTGCGTACCGGCGAGCGAGCGCGCCGCGTGGAGCCGCCAGGGCGCATGTGCCGCGACGAGTGGTATTCGCCGTGACCCGGCGGGCGGAGTAGCATCCATCGGCGCCGTCGCTGTAGGAAAACAGTGACGGAAGCCCTGGATGATGTCCGCGCATGATCCAGGCCCTGACGACTTTCCCGCCCCCTGTGGCGCGGCCAAGCGTCAGGCAGGAAGACCGCGCGCATCAGGGATCGATCGAGCGACAGGCCGCCGCCGACCCGTGACCCTGAATCAGGCGCTATCCCTCCCAGCCTCCGATCAGCCCGTCCCGTGGTTGATGGCCCGCGCGCCGGTCCCGCGGTGACGCGCCAGCGGGTGATCGCGGCCAGGTATCGAGATCGATACCAAACGCCTACCGGTTGCCTGCTGAAGCCCTTGGTGCCAACCCCTACACTCGGTCTCCGCACAGAGCCCTGTTACACCCGCAGTCAGATGTCGTTCATGCAAACCCACAGCAAGCTCATCGACCAGGTCCCCAGCCACTTGATCCGCCAGGCCGTGCCCAAGCGCGTCGGACGCGGCTGGCGCGCCGACTTCAACATCGCCGTGTGGCTGCACCTGATCGCCAGCGGCGACCCGCAAGTGACCCTGAAAGTCAGCTACCAGGATGGCGACGTGCTCCGCGAGCAACTGATCGACCGTGGCCGCACCGGGCTCAACCAGCGCATCCTGCTGTGCGGCATCGCCCGCCTGGAATACAACAGCGGCATCGACGCCATGAGCCTGAGCCTGCTGTCCCAGGAACCGATCCAGACGCTGATGATCGACGAACTCTTCGTCCAGGCGGTCGACCGCGCGCGCATCGACGAGCGCAACCGCAAGCGCCGCTGAAGCGCCGCCGCCAGACGCCGGGATGAGCCACGGCGTCGGCCAGTTCCCACCCATTACCGCGCATCCCCCGGCCGCGCCATCGCGCGGTGCGGCCGGCTGATGCGTCGCCTGAAGCGCCCTTACAGGCGGAACGACGCCACCACCGCATGCAGGTCCACCGCCAGGCGCGAGAGGTCCTGGCTGGAGGCGCTGGTCTGGCTGGCGCCGGCTGCGGTCTGCGCCGACAGGTCGCGGATATTGGTCAGGTTGCGCTCGACCTCGTGGGCCACCGCGGCCTGCTCCTCGGCGGCGCTGGCGATCAGCACGTTCTGCTCGTTGATCGCCGCGATGGTGTCGGTGATATCGACCAGGCAGGCGCTGGCGGCCTCCGCCAGTTGCACGGTGGACTGCGCCAGGGTGGTGCTGCCCTGCATGGTCTGCACGGTGCTGGCGGCTTCCTGTTGCAGGGCGCCGACCATCTGCTCGATCTCCTGGGTCGATTGCTGGGTGCGCTGCGCCAGCAGGCGTACCTCATCGGCGACCACGGCGAAGCCACGGCCCTGTTCACCGGCCCGCGCCGCCTCGATGGCGGCGTTGAGCGCCAGCAGGTTGGTCTGTTCGGCGATGGCGCGGATCACATCCAGCACCTTGCCGACATCCAGCATCTGCCGCGCCAGGCGTTCCACGCGCTCGGCGCTGCCGGTCACATCGCCGGCCAGGGCATTGATCGACTGTACCGTCTGCTGCACCTGCTCGCGGCCGTTCTGCGCGGTGCGGTCGGCGTGGCGCGAAGCCTCCAGGGTGGTGGCGGCGTTATGCGCCACGCCATCCACCGCCACGCTCATCTCGTTGCAGGCGGTGGCCGCCTGTTCGATTTCCTGGTTCTGCTGCAACAGCCCGCGGTTGGAATCGTCGGTCACCGCATGCAGCTCCTCCGAGGCCGAGGCCAGTTGCGCCGAGGAATCGGCGATGGTGCCGATGGTCTTGCGCAGGCCTTGTTGCATGTTGCGCAGCGCCTCCAGCAACTGGCTGGCCTCGTCGCGGCCTTCCACCTGGATATGCTCGCTGAGGTCGCCCGAGGCCACCGTGCGCGCCACCTGCACCGCTTGCGCCAGCGGCCGCACGATGCTGCGCGAGAGCACCACGGCCAGGCCGATGGCCAGGGCCACGGCGCCGGCCAGGATCAGCCAGACCATCAGCCTCGCGTTCTCATAGGCGGTCTTGCTGGTCATGGCCGCGTTGGTGGCGCCGTTGCTGTTCATCTTCGTCAGCGCTTCCAGGTCGCTGGCGATGCTCGTTCCGCGGCTGTTCATCTGGCCGATCAGGCTATCGGCTTCCTCGCTCTTGGCGTTTTTCAGCAGCTCCAGCAATTGATTCTGGATTTCGATGTAGGTCTGCTGGTTGGCCGCGAAGCGCTCGTAGATCTGCTGTTCCTCGGGGCTGGAAATCAACTTGCGGTAGCGCTCCTGAGCCTCGGCCAGGCCGGCCCGTTCACGCTCGATGCGCGACAGGGTGTCGGCCTCCAGGCGGACCGCCGCGCGCAACGTCGAAATCCGCACGCGCATGGAGGCGCCATTCAGCTCGTCCAGGGCGAGGATGCTCGGCAGCCAATTGTCCTGAACCTCCGCCGAACTCGCGTTCATGCGCTGCATCTGCAGCAGCGAGCCGCCACCCACCACCATGAGCAGCAGCACCAGCCCGGCGAAGCCCAGGCTGATACGGGTCGAGACGCGAATGTTTCTTATGGACATAACAGGTTCCTTCGTAGGCAGAAGCGAGTAATAGGCAGTCAATACGCATAGTAGAAACGCTTTTTTGTGAAGCTGATCTGAAAAGTTCAGCTGACTAGACCATGGTCTGAGAGCCCTAAAGTCGCGGCCTCGGCTGCCGGTGCCAGTGCCTTTGCCGGACCCTGGCGGGAGAGGGCACGGCACCCCGGCGCGGCGACACAGTGGCCGGCCTCTCTGGGGCGCGGTTTCCAGCCCTGCCGGCGAACGGAGAGGGCGCGCCGCCCGCGCTCTGCGCCAGCCGTGGCTAGACTTGCCAGGGCATCAGACGTGGTCGCCGGCTTGCCGTATCGGCGTGGATAAAAGGACACCTCCGGAGATCGGCCATGAGCCCCGCATTCAAGTCGCCCCTCGACCTTGCCCATGAACTGCAGAAAGCCCTGTTCCGCGCCAGCACCGATGGCGAACTGCTCGGCAGCGGCATCGCCCTGCAAGCGGCCATCCACCCGTTGACCCGCGAACTGGGCTTCTCCATGCCGGGCGCGGCGCCGGCCTTGGCCCAGGCCAACCTGACGATCCTGCAGAACCTCGACAGCAAGGTGGTGCAGTTCGTCTTCCCGGTGCAGGGCGCGCTGCCGCTGCCGGCGGGCGCCCTGGCCGGGCCCGCGGGCAACTTCGACTTCATCCGCCAGCGCCAGTTTGGCAACCTCCTCGGCGAACTGGGCAACTGGATCGTCTCCGCCGCCCTGAACATCCCCCAGCGGCTGGAGGGCGACACCCTGGCAGCGGCCGCGCACAGCATCGAAGCGGCGAGCAAGAACGAAGGCTTCATCGACCTCGCCCAGGGCTACACGGCCCCGGCCTCGCCCAGCCGCCTGGCCGGCGCCAGCGGCAAGCGCGTGTTGCTTTTCGTGCACGGCATCTTCAGCTCCATCCAGGGTGCCTTCCAGGCCCTCGGCCCAGCCGACCAGCCGTCAGTGCTGCAAACGCTGCTGCAGCGCTACCAGGGCAACGTCTTCGGCTACGACCACTGGACCATCAGCAAGACCCCGCTGGAAAACGCCCTCGACCTGCTCGACGCCATACCCGCCGGCGCCAACTGGACCATCGACCTGGTCTGCCACAGCCGCGGCGGGCTGGTCTGCCGCTCGCTGCTGGCCGACCCCAGCGCCGCCGCCAGCCTGGCCAACCCCGACCTGCTCGCGCTGCCGGGCAAGCGCCAGGGCAAGATCGCCGGCCTCAACCGGGCGCTGTTCGTCGCCGCCGCCAACCAGGGCTCGCCGCTGGCCAACCCCGACGACATCCGCAACTTCCTCAACGTCGCCGCGCTGCTTGCCTCCACCTCCGGCTGCTTCGCCCTCGACAGCGTCATCGGCCTCGCCCGGCTCGCCGTCTCCAGCGCCTTCGACCTGCCGAGCATCCAGCAACTGGCCACCACCTCCAGCCTGGTCCGCGACCTCAACGCCAGCCCCAGCCTGCTCTCCGTCGCCAACGCCTACGCCGCCCGCGCCGACTTCGACCATGCCCAGTCGCCCCTGCTGGAAGCCGGCGTGCTCATCGACAAACTGCTGATGCCGGTCGACAACGACCTGGTGGTGCCCTACCTGGGCGCGGCCCAGCCCGACCCGCTGATCGCCAGCGACAAACTGCTGAACTTCGGCACCCCCACCGCCAAGCAAGGCAGCGTCTGGCACACCGAATTCTTCAGCCAGGCGGCCGTGCACGACCAGCTTCTGGCGATCTTTCCGCCGTTGCCGTGAGAGCGGCCGCCGGCGCAGCACGGGCGAGGGCGTTGTCCATCTGTCTACGCGGGAGCGGATTGAGAGGGACCGCAAACTCTGTTAATGAGTGAATGGATACCGCGAAAGCCAGACGTTATCGATCCGGGGTGTTCAATGAAGTATCTCGATAAATGCTTGTTTGGCCTGCTGTTGTTGGCCTTGTTGCCACCTGTTGCACACGCGTCCTCCTTGCGTTGCAGTCGCGGAATTGCCAGCGAAGGCGATACCAAGGATCAGGTCCTGCAGAAGTGTGGCGAGCCAGTGACGCGGGAAGTCTGGGGGCCGGCGCTGTTGAATAATGGTGTCCCCAAGAAAGGCGCCGCACAGGTGGAATACTGGCGCTATGGGCCGGATGGCGGTGTTTATAGGAAGCTTCGCTTTATCGATGAAAGGCTGGTGCAGGTTGAAACGGAGTGGAAATGACGGCGCCAATCTTCGATTGCATCGCATGGCTGCAGCTACAAGACCGGAAAGGCGCCTCGGCATGAGGCGCCAGTGGCGGATTATCCGGCAGCTCTGATGATGTCGAGTAGTAACGCCATATTGAATTGAATTACGCCAATCGAATTCAGGACTATCGTTGTTCCAGGTTTGGCAGCCTGGATAGCTCTAACGACATAGTTTCCATCAGTGGGTGTCGCAACCAATTGTGCGCCGTTGTACTGCAGTGTCAGGTTGGTATGCGCCGAAGCAGATACCGCTGAGAGTATTTCATTGAGCGAAGCGGCGTGTGCGGTATTGACCGTGATGGACGCATTTCCCGATGCGGCTTCGACGGTCGCCTTCAACTGCCCGGTATTTAGTTGTGCGCCATTTAGATTGACGTCGATGCTTCGCGAACCGGCAAGCTGCAATATTTCTCTCATGTCGGCGTTGTTCGTCGCTTGCGCCGTGTTAAGACTGACCCTGGTATTGGGGCCTGCACTGGCAATCAATTGCTTCAGCGTCCCCATGTTCATCTGAGTGACATCGAAGTCGGCGACTAAGGCTTTGCCGCCTGCCGCAGCGAATATTTGCGAGAGGTACTGGCTTGGCAGCCGGTTGGCATTGCTCAGGGCAATACTGGTATTCGGGCCGCCCGCAAAACCCAGGATGTTCAGCACCTGCGCGGGTGTCGCTTGATCGCCGGGAATCTGCGCCGTGAAGCGCTTGCTGCCAACCGCGCCGAGCAGCGCCCTGCAACCTTGATCGGAATAGGCGTTTACGGCACTGATCGTTAGCGAGGTGTTGTTGCCGTTGGCGGAGTTCAGAAAGTTAAGCGCCTGTTCTTGAACGGCCCTGGCTGCATTCAGTTGTGCCGAGAGCACCTTGTTGCCGAGGGCGGCGAAGACAGTCGCGACGTGTTGCGGCGGCAGGCCATTGGCTTCTCTTAGTGCGAACGAAGCATTGGGGCCGTTGGCGGCATTGAACAACGCTAATGTCTGATTCAAGGACGCCATGCTGGCGTCGACATCGATCGCTATCTTCTTGCTGCCGGCGGCACTTATGACCGGTATGAGTTCTGCCTGCGGTCGTCCCTGGGCATTGGAAATGGAGAGAGTGGTATTGCTTCCTGCTGCGCCAAGGAGTTGAGATATCTGGTTGACGGTTATGTTTTTTCCTTCACAGATCAAGATCAGTTTCATCGTGGCCACTCCGGGTTGGTGAATAGCGATTGGCTGAATTTTTTATGGTGTTTGCTTGTACAAATCCTCCTCGCTGTTACTCATGGGTTTGTAAGTTCGGATAACAGCGACTTTGTTGGTGCCGAAAGTGATTTGCGTCACTGCTCCATTACGTGGGCCGTAATACCAGTAAACGGTTCTTGCCACCGGATAGGCCCGGTTCGGTGTGGTGTTTGTCGCGGGTTCGATCACTCTCTGATAATCCGGGCGCCCGCACTTATGCTCGACGTCGGCGAAACTGTCACCGTTGGATACCAAGCCACCGGAGCATCGAAATGAAGCCTTGGCGTCTTGTGCCGTCAGAAAGGTCGATAGAAATAAGGCTGTTGCAGCGCATGCATATCTATTCATGATGGTTAGATGGCTTTTCGTCAGGGTGGGGGATGTTGCGCCGAGAACATACGTTAATGATCTCTGGCGCTTCGCAAGGATATGCCGGGGCGTTGCGAGGAAGGCGGGGATGCCTTTATGCGAGGATTCTTCTTATTAAAATTGAGGACGTTTCATTCAATGTGGTTAGTCTGTTTGTTCGCGGGGCAAGAAAGTTATCTATCCGAAGAATGATTAGGGAAAGTTCTTGCTCTGTTATTCCCGATGTTCGTTGGGCCAAGCAAAGCCATGAGCAAGCGTGCGAACAGGCACAGCACTATTCGCCTCGGGCGCAGCCATTGCCGGCTCGTCGAGACGCTTGGCCAGTCAACTGGTGAAAGACGACCAATGACGCCAACGGCGTTATCCGCCATTGGCGTCAGGGTGGGAGGGAATTCGGGGCGTACCCGACCCGTGTAGGGGGCCATGTCCGCAAATGGGCTTTACCGCTGGAATCGGTGTGACGCGTGACTCCACGTCCGCTCGCTGACGGGAAAGGCGCGGATGGCCCAGGCTGCAAGCTCGGATACGCTGGCGGATAGCGTGCCGGGCTATCCGCCGCCGTTGGGTTTCGCTGCGCTCAACGCCAACCTACGAGCGCACGCTAGCGCAGCCGCCGCGCCCAGTCGCGCCAGCCCAGGCGCCCGCCGCTGGGCGGCGGCTCGCGCAGCAGGCGCGGCAACTCGCCGAAACTCACCCAGAACTGCCCCTGCCAATCCAGCACCCGCAGCGTCTGCCGCTCCCAGCGCAAGCGCACATGACGCGGGCCGCTGGCACTGGCGGCGCTGCGCACCTCCGGCACCACCGTGTTGCTGATCCAGCGGCGCAAACCGCTGAAATCCGCCAGGCAGAAATGGATCAGCGCCGCATACACGCCGGATTCGCTGACCAACAGATGCTCCACGCACTCGGCGTTAGGCAGGCGCAGCCATTGCCGGCGCACCTGATCCTCGTCCAGGCGATTGGCCAGCCGCTCGCTGCTCGCATAGCCCATCAGCCGGCGCAGGTCGTCCAGCACGAACCAGACCTGGTCGTCGATCAACAGCGCGCGGAGGAGACGGCGGTGGCGGAAGAAATAGAGCGGGGTGGGAAGGGTGGTTTCGTCCATGGGGGTGATCCTTTCTTTGGTCTGAAAGTCCGCCGCCAGGCCGCTGCTAACCGGAAATGGAGGCGGAACCGCACGGGGTTAGCAGACCGGGACCAAAGGACCGGCAGACCCGAAGGTCTCCCCATACGGCCCGCCATAGAGGCAAATTGCGCGCGAGTTTTGTCGCGGTAAGTCGCCGAGGCGTTTCCGTCCTTTGATCATCGGGCTGCTAAACCCGGCCCCGTCGGTTTCACGGGGCGGGTGGAGGGTAGGGACGATGAGGGGAAATGGTCAAGAGGTTTCAAATTAATTTTACCCGAAAGGGTTTTTCTAAGAACTTGTATAAGTCACTGGCGAAACGAATTGGTGCTGGCAGCAATTGCGCATGAAAAGTCCTCGTTAGCGACTATTCATGCGCTTTACGATTCCGTTAGATGTTATTCTGTGTCTACGTACTCTGGGTTCCAGTACTTAAGGCAGAAGTCGACAATTTTTTTCTCGCGGGTATTTATTGATTGTATTTTCCACTTTCCATTGGTCAGGAATTCATCAAGTTCGTTTTGTGTTTTATATGGAGCTTTTTGGAAGTATTTGGAGTTCTTTATTTCAATGTTGCTGTTTCCTTTTGATGAATTGGCCGTGGCTGGGTCGAAGGTGAGGTTTCCAAGTCTATGAATATGGTTCTCTAGGAACTCATCGTCTAGTGCTGGGAGTATGGAGTTGTTTTTTATTATTCCATTTTTTTCAGGGGTTTGAGAGGCTATGTGTTCAATTGTTAGTGTGGTTTTTTTTGAGGAGTTTCTGAATTCCTTTTCAGACATCTTGGGACATATCGGTTGCTCGGTTTGTCGCAAGTGGTTCTCATATTTCCATAGGAGATAGCTAATGTCTTTCGAGTTCATGAACTCATAGAAGTTTGAGTATTCAAGATGCTCTTTGAATATCTTTTTGGGGCTATGTGTTTTTATGAGCGATGTTATTTTGTCGTATAAGGGGGAGAATTTTCCTGAGAAATCTCTTGCAGCCGTAAAGAGGGTGGTCTGACCAGTATTTGAGCGTGTTTGCTGAATGGAGAAGACACGGAAGCTATAGATTTCAAGTAGTTTGCAGGTTGATTCAAAGTTCTGCTTTTTTTGTGTCTGGTCTAGCTTGTAAGATTTTAATAGTAGAGGGTAAAAATTACTTAGCCGATCCAGGCATGCTAAGTCCCTGAATGCCTCGATTTCCGATTTCATCATGTTCCCGAGGGTAATGAAGCTTTCCTTGAGTTCCTTGCTGAAACGGTCGATAAACTTTAAGGCCTCGTCGCGACTTCCTTTATTTATTAGAGGGTTTATTATTTTTCTAATGAAATTCACTGGTTGCTGGTAGTCTGACTTGTCGGTCCATTTTTCAAACGCTACACAGTGATATTGAAGAGCCGAGTCTTCTGAAAGTTTGTCTCCGAATTTTTCTAGCTCTCTAAAGATTTCAGCGAATCGCTCTTGGATTGAGGATAGATATGTTTCTGTGTTTTCGCCGGCGGCTAGATAGGTTTTGTACATTAGGAAGCTTTTTATTTTTTCAAGATTTGTGAGTCCTTTGCCGCGATCGTTTGTCGTTTCAAAGATTAGAGTGGCTTCTGCAGTGTCTTTGACAGAGTAAGTTAAAACTTTTGTGCAGGAGTCTAGCTTGGTTTTGAAGTCTAGCAGTTCGGCGATAGATTTTTCTTTTAGGGATTTCTTGAAGTATTCCTTTGCATTGTATAGGCGTCTTTGTGATGGGGTTATAATAAAATTTTTACCGTCATCATCTCCAATTATGTGGCTTTGGAAGAAGTCGTTGTCAGGGGAAATTGCTTGAAGTTTTGTTCGGTTTCTGCTGATGACATAGGTTTCAGTTACTAGGTCTAGACCATGCTCCTCGAAATCTTTATCGGGGAGTCTTTCGGAAAGTTGGTCGAGAAGGACTTTCATAAATATTATGATTGTGGTGATTCTTTGCTGTCCGTCAACTATATCGATAACGTCATATCCTTGATGTTTATCGTTGCGCTCCTGGAATAAAATAGTTCCTAGGAAGTAGTCGCGGCCTATATCTTGGTTTTCTATATCCTCAATGAAATCGGGAAGCTGTCTGGATTCATCCCATGCATATGCTCTTTGATAATCGGGGATGTTGAATATTTTTCTGCCATCGAATAATTCCTTTAGCTTTTTTTGTCCATTTTCCATGTCTGACTCCTGGGTCGATTTTATGATATGTGGAGAGTGCTGGTTGTTTATCTTAAAGGCGGTTTATTCTACTGATAGGGTGATATCTATTTCCTATGCTCTGAGTTGCTCTTCTGGTTGAGGCCTTCTCGATCCAAATAATCGTGCTGTTCTATTGTGGTTCGATTGAGGAAAGTTCTGCCCGTACTGGCTGTGCACTAAGTCAACCAGACCTTCGCGCCTTTATTAGTCGTTACCCAAGCCCCATGGCGTACTAGAGCACAACCAAGCTCTTGCCCTTGTTTCGTATACATGGACAAGGCGTTCGGAAAGTTCGGTAGAGCGCCCGCGCGTAATCCAAGCCAGTAACGGCAACCGCATACAGGAAACCCCTACGTCGGTGCCTGCATCACGCAGGCTGCAACCGCCTCTTTTCCCGCACTCATTGCACCCGGCGCCTTGGCCTGTATCTGGCAACTAACCCCCATGAAACCAAAGACCAGTGCGAGCAGGAGTGTGCGGCTTTTCATGGGTTCCCCCTGGACGGGGCGCGGCGGGCGCGCCTGGGTGTCCTTGCTGGTTGGGTTCGTTGCCACGGGCGGTGCGTTCGTCGGTGCGGTTACATCAGTCTCCAGGCACGCCGTTGCGTTGGTGCCGGTACACGCTCACCGCCTCGTACACCGCCTTGCGCAGCCGGTTGATTCCGCCGATCGGTCGATGCTCCGGCAGGGCGTGCCATGGGTTGAAGGATAGGTTGTCGCAGAGCAGGTTTTGTTCGCGGCTGTCGAAGTCCTGGGCGGGGATGCTGATCAGGGCGACGGTCTGGAAGGGGGAGTCTTTTTCGCTCCAGGCCACGCTGGGGTCTTCGATGGGCATGTAGCGGTTGGCGTCCTGCTTTTGCACTTGCAGGGCGAAACAGGCTGGTGCGCGGTCGACGGAGAGTTGCTGGTAGAGCGCGCTGCGCAGGAAGTTGGGCAGCTTTTCGTTGAGGGCCGGCAGTTGGTAGCCGGGGCAGCGGTCCGGGGCGGGGATGCTGCGGAATTTGATGTTGTTGCCTTCGCCGAGTTTGTACGGGGCGATGCCGAAGTAGCTGGCTTGCATGGGGCTGGCCGGGGCGCTGGCGAGGGTTTGCATGGCGATGAGCATGTGGCGGATTTCCCAGGTACTGGGGTTCCAGCTCGGGAAGAAGGCCAGCAGGCGTTGGCCGCGGGCCTGGGCGGCGAAGTTCTGTTGGTATTCGGCGACGTCGCGGATGAAGAACACCGGGTGGTTGAACATGACGAAGTCTTGCTCGTTGTCGTGGCCGATGCCGGGCATGAGTTTGGCGCCGGGCACGTCGAGCAGTTTGATGGCCATGCCGCGGGCGTCGCGCTCGCTGTCCTGTTGCGGGTAGGCGTTGCCGTTGGAGAAGCGCACCCAGGCGTTCCACACCTTGCCCGGCTGGGCGAACACGCCCTGGCGCAGGTCCACCGGCAGGTCGGCTTCGACCCTGACCTCGGCCTTGACGCAGCCGTGGGCCTTGGCGTGGGCGTCGCGCAGGACGCGGGTGTTGTCGCGGTGCTGGTCGACGATGCGGATGGCGTCTTCGATGATGGCCTGGGTCAGTTGTGCTTCGTCGGGCGGGATCTGTTCGCGGTTGGCCACCGGGCCGGAGAATTTCCAGGCGTAGTAGAGGCTGCCGATGCCCCAGCCGAGCAGGCCGAGGACGAGCGCGGCGCCGACCAGGCGCAGCAGGCATTTGCCGAGGAGGAGCCAGAGCCGGGTGAGCAGTGCGCGCATGGGGGCGGTCCTTTACGGGGCGTTCTTCAGGGGAGTGGCTGGGGTGCGGTGGCCTGTGCGTTGGTGCGGCCGGCCCGGCGTGTGCCGGGCCGGGAGGCGATCAGCCGCAGGTGGGGCCCGGCGTCCAGGGTGGGGTGGGAACGTCGCTCAGGCGGCTTTCGTAGGCGGGGTTGCCGAGCACCTTGAGGTATTCCACCAGGGCCCAGCGTTCCTCGGGGCTGAGGGCGCGGCCGATGACGCCGTCCCGGCGGCAGCCGTCGCGGAATTCGTGTCCGCGGTTGCTGTTGCCGGTGACGCTGGTGCGGTAGAGGAAGCCGCCGGGGAATTTGCCGGTGCGGTAGCCGGCGAACGTGGGGTCGTAGTCGAAGCTGCCGACGTAGAACTGGCTTTCCCGCTCGTCCACCGGCGAGAGCAGTTCGAACAGGTTGGGCACCGAGCCGTTGTGCAGGAACGGCGGGGTGGCCCAGATGCCGTCCAGCGGGCGGGCCTTGTAGGCGGCCAGTTCGCGCACGCCGATCTTCAGGCCGTAGCCGTTCATGCGCTGCTGTTGTTCCGGGCTGATGCCGGCGTCGCGGTAGGCGCGCTGTTCGACGAAGGCGGTGATGTAGGCCAGGCCCTTGGCGGCGGACAGTTTGCTCAGGTCGAGGGCTTGCTTGGGTTCGGGGTAGAGCGCCACGTCCATGTGCTGCAATTCGTCGAGCTGCCATTTCAGCGGGCGCAGGTCGTAGCTGTGGCTGGCGATGTTGTCGGCGGTGGTCGGGTCGGTGCCGATCACTGTGGTGGGGATCATGCTCATGCGCCATTCGGGCACGCGCGCCGGCGCCAGGTAGTCGGGATCGCCCGGCTGCTTGACGTGCGGGCCGTGGCAGCGCTGGCAGTTCTCGCGGAACAGCGCGCGGCCCTGGGAGGCGCGCTTGAGGTCGATCTCGCCGAACAGTTCGGCCGGCCAGGTCGGCGGCTTGAGCTGGTGCAGGTCTTCTTCGAGGCGGAACAGGTCGTCGATGCGCACGCTGGCGGGGTAGCGCGCGTCGCCCAGCAGTGGCTGGCCGTCGCTGTCGAGCAGGCCGAGGGTGGCGCCGACGCCGAGGGCTTCGCCGATGTTGCGCGCCATCGGTTGCATGGCCGAGCCGTTCCACTGCACCCAGTCGAATTTCCAGATGTCCCAGAGCTGCGGGTAGTTCACCGGGGCGTTGGCCACGCGGTAGTTGTCGGCGCTGATGTGGTCGCCGAACACGCCGTTGGCGATGCGGCCGAAGGCGTCGGCGCGGCCGGGGCCTTCTTCGGTGGGGTAGAGGCCCCGGTGCCAGTCGTTCCAGGCGGTGCCGAAGACTTGCTTGAGCACCGGCTTGAGGCCGTCGCGCAGGGCTTGTTTGTCGGCGGCGCTGGGGTGTTCGGTCTTCAGCACGTCCTGGGCGAAGGCGTCGAACTTCCACGGCAGGGCGTAGGTGAACAGCAGGCTCATGCCCATCGCCTGGCCGAAGGCGCCGCCGCGCAGGGTGGGCACGGTGGAGGCGATGGAGTGCATCGCCGCGCCGCCGTCGATGCGCACGGCGTGGCCGTTGTAGCGCAGTTCGCCGGTGTGGCAGGCGGAGCAGGTGATGTCCAGGTACCAGGGGCCGTTGGCGCTGTCCTGGTGGCGGCTGAAGCCGACCGGCAGGTTGCCGGGGTTGTTCGGGTCGATGGCGCCGGGCTGCTGCGGCTTGAGCTGTTCGGGGTCGATCAGGAAGCCGTAGCGGGCGAGGTTGGCCGGGGCGGCGAAGCGTTCGTCGGAGAACGGCTGGCGCAGGGCGGTGAACCAGTCGTAGTGCAGGCCTTTCACCTGCGTGCCCTGGGGCGTGTAGTAGTAGCGTTCGCGGGCTTGCTGGTCCCACTGCGGGAGCAGGGTGAGCGTCTGCGGCGGGGTGTATTCCGGCACATTGGGGTGGGCGACGTACCAGAGCGCGACGGCGCCGAGCAGAAGCGCCAATAGGAACACGCCGAGTAAGACACGTCCGATGATGCGCATCGAAACTTCCCTGTTTGCTTTCGGATTGAAGGCCATCGTTATGCCAACACCCAGCGCGGTTGGCAAGGTGATGCCACATGAAATCCGGGGTTTATCCGTGGGCCGGGCGTGTATCCTTTGCGCCGCGAGTCAGGCTGGCGGCGAGGTCGCCGGCCGTTTTGAGCGGGGTATCACCCCGGCTGATGCGGAGGGGAGTTGCCTTGAGTTCCGATCTTTCTGTTCCCGACGAAGCGGTCGCGGCGCGCGTGCTGCGGCATTTCCGGGTGTCCCTGGAGGAACGCGGCTACCACGCCGACAGCGCCCAGCAGAGCGCCATCCAGCACCTGGCCGAGTGGCTGGAGGAATTCCTCGGCGCCCGCCGCTCCTGGCTGCGCAAGCCGCCCGCCGGGGTCTACCTGTGGGGCAGCGTCGGTCGCGGCAAGAGTTTCGTGATGGACTGCTTCTTCGCCGCCGTGCCGATCCAGGCCAAGCGCCGCGTGCATTTCCATTCGTTTTTGCAGGAGTTGCAGATACGCATGCTGGCCTTCGCCGGCCAGGCCGATCCGCTGGTGAAGGTGGCCCGGCAGATCGCCGAGCAGACCCGCCTGCTGTGCTTCGATGAATTCCATGTGCACGACATCGGCGACGCCATGCTCCTCGGGCGCATGCTCAAGGTGCTGGTGGAGGAGGGCGTGGGCATGGTCTGCACCTCCAACTATCCGCCCAGCGGCCTGTGCCCGAACCCGCTGTACCGCGAGCGCTTCCGCCCGGCCATCGAGCTGCTGGAAAAGCGCTTCGACGTGCTGCCGCTGGACGGCGGCGAGGACTACCGCCTGCGCGCCACGCCGCTGGAAAACTGGGGCAGCTACCTGTGGCCGGCGCGGGCCGATGACCTGGCGCTGATCGGCCAGCGCCTGGGCCTGGACGACAAGGCCAGCTTCGACCAGGTCTTGCAGGTCAACCACCACCCGCTGCGCGTCCACGCCCTGGAGGACGACCGCGCCTGGCTGGACTTCAGCGAACTCTTCGAGCGCCCGCGCTCGGCCGCCGACTACCTGTGGCTGATTGAGCACTTCCCGCGCATGGCGGTCAGCGGCCTCGGCCCGCTGGGCGACTATCCGCCGGACGTGAGCATGCGCTTCCTCAACTTCATCGACATCGCCTACGACCGCCAACTGCGCCTGCAACTCTTCGCCTCGGTGTCCCTGGAACGCCTCGCCGAAGGCGGCGCCGCCATCGACTTCGCCCGCACCCTCAGCCGCCTGCGCCAGTTGAAGGTGGAACCGCTGAGCGCGTAACGCAGCGGCAAACGCACGTGCGGCATGGGTCGCGTTGGGTCGGGGCTTGCGTAGGATGGGACGAGCGCAGCGATTCCCATCGAGGGGTTGGGCAGCGGGTATCCCGACTGCGGTTGCGGCGTGGGTATCGCGCTGCGCGCTCGACCCATCCTACGGGCCGTGTTGGGTTGGAGTTGCGTGGGCGGGGCGGTCGCGTTTTGTCGCTGGGCTGACCCAGTGGTCGGTTATCGGCCACTTGGATTTGCGATTATCGACCGGCGCTTCGATAATCGCCCAATCCACCCGCCAACAGGACCTCGCCATGACCGACGAAATCCTTTCCAGCCCGCCCGCCCTGGCGCCGCCCATCGTGGCATCGCCGGCGAAGCGCATCGAGGCCTTTACCGGCGACCCGAATTTCATGACCTCGCTGGCCCGTGGCCTGGCGGTGATCCATGCGTTCCAGGAGCGCAAGCGCCACCTGACCATCGCGCAGATCAGCCACCGCACCGAGATTCCCCGCGCCGCCGTGCGCCGTTGCCTGCACACGCTGATCAAGCTCGGCTACGTGACCACTGACGGGCGCACCTATTCGCTGTTGCCCAAGGTGCTGACCCTGGGCCATGCCTACCTGTCCTCGACGCCGCTGGCGGTCACCGCGCAGCCGATCCTCGACCGCATCAGCGAGCAACTGCGCGAGGCCTGTTCGATGGCCACCCTGGAGGGTGACGAGATTCTCTACATCGCGCGTTCGGCGACGCCGCAGCGGCTGATTTCCGTGGACCTCAGCGTGGGCAGCCGGTTGCCGGCCTATTGCACTTCGATGGGCCGCATTCTCCTTGCCGGGCTGGACGACACGGCCCTGGAGGATTACCTGTCGCACGCCGACCTGCAGGTGAAGACCAGCCGCACCGTGTGCACCCCGGAGGCGTTGCGCGCGAGCATCGCGGAAATCCGCCGGCAGGGCTGGGTGATCATCGACCAGGAGCTGGAAATGGGCCTGCGTTCGGTGGCGGTGCCGCTGAAGGATTCCGCGGGCCAGGTGCTGGCCGCGCTGAACGTCGGCACCCACGTCGGCCGGGTGTCGCGCCAGGAGCTGGAGACGCGCTTCCTGCCGGTGCTGCTGGAGGCCAGCCGCGAGCTGGGCACGCGGCTGTTCCACTGAGGCGGGAGCACGGCGCCGGGACGCGGGCGAGCGTTCCCGGCGCTGCGTTAAAGGGTTCGATCAGCGAACACTCTGGCGGTTATCGAATTGATCGCTACCAGACCAGTCCGTAGTGTGGCTCAACCGTCCGTCAGGGACGGCACCCAATAACAACAATGAGCCTTTGCTTCCGGTTGCCTTGCGCCACGCGTACAGCCGGCCCGCAGCTCATTCCTGTCCGCCTGCAGGAATCGACGCATGACCAGTTCCGCGCAATTGCCGTCCACCGGCACCCTCGACGTTCAAACCTTCATCAATGCCCAGCCGCTGTCGCGCTATCAGTTGCGCATCGTCTTGCTGTGCTTCCTCATCGTTTTCCTCGATGGCCTGGACACCGCCGCCATGGGCTTCATCGCCCCGGCGCTGACCCAGGACTGGGGCATCGACCGCGCCAGCCTCGGCCCGGTGATGAGCGCCGCGCTGATCGGCATGGTCTTCGGCGCCCTCGGCTCCGGTCCGCTGGCCGACCGCTTCGGGCGCAAGGGCGTGCTGGTCGGCGCGGTGTCGCTGTTCGGCCTGTTCAGCCTGATCTCGGCTTTCAGCGCCAACCTCGACCAGTTGCTGGCGCTGCGTCTGCTCACCGGCGTCGGCCTGGGCGCGGCCATGCCCAACGCCACCACGCTGCTGTCCGAGTACACCCCGGAGCGCCTCAAGTCGCTGCTGGTCACCAGCATGTTCTGCGGCTTCAACCTGGGCATGGCTTTCGGCGGGTTCATCTCGGCCAAGCTGATCCCGCTGTTCGGCTGGCACAGCCTGTTGCTCCTCGGTGGCCTGCTGCCGCTGTTGCTGGCGCTGGTTCTGCTGGTCGGGTTGCCGGAGTCGGCGCGTTTCCTGGTGGTGCGCAATCGCGGCGCCGAGCGGGTGCGCGCGGTGCTCAAGCCGATCGCCGCGGCCGAGGTGGCGCTGGCCCAGGCGTTCAGCGTGCCGGAACAGAAAACCGTGCAGAGCCGCAACGTCTTCCAGTTGATCTTCTCCGGCACCTACAGCGCCGGCACCTTGTTGCTCTGGCTGACCTATTTCATGGGCCTGGTGATCGTCTACCTGCTGACCAGCTGGCTGCCGACGCTGATGCGCGACAGCGGCGCCAGCCTGGAGCAGGCGGCGATGATCGGCGCGCTCTTCCAGTTCGGCGGCGTGCTCAGTTCGGTGGCCGTCGGCTGGGCCATGGATCGCTTCAATCCGCACAAGGTGATCGGCGTGTTCTACTGCCTGGCCGGGGTCTTCGCCTACTGCGTGGGGCAGAGCCTGGGCAAGGTCACGCTGCTGGCGACCCTGGTGCTGCTGGCCGGTATGTGCGTGAACGGCGCGCAATCGGCGATGCCCTCGCTGGCCGCGCGCTTCTACCCGACCCAGGGCCGCGCCACCGGGGTGTCCTGGATGCTCGGCATCGGCCGCTTCGGCGCCATTCTCGGCGCCTGGATCGGCGCCACGCTGCTGGGCCTGGGCTGGAACTTCGAGCAGGTGCTGACCGCCCTGGTGCTGCCGGCGGCGATCGCCACCAGCGCCGTGCTGATCAAGGGCCTGGTGAGCCACGCCGACGCCACCTGAGTGAGCTTCCGGCCCCTGGCGGGCCGGCGAAAGCGTGCGATAAACGCCCACTCATCCGCAGGTCGAATTGCCGTGCCGTCCGCTACGCCGTAGGTTCAGCGGACGGCACGCCGGCCTGTTGTACCCCTCGGGTAGGCTGGCGTGACCGCCCATCTACGCCACGCTTTGCCTGAATGCTCCCGGCGTAGACTGGTGCTGCAAGCCGCACCGTCGAGCGCGGCTCACTACAACAATAAAGAGTGAGTGCCTCTATGCAGAGCCTGCTGAGTGAGCGCAGTCGGGTTTTCGAGCATGCCGATCCCTACGCGGTATCCGGCTACGTGAACCAGCATGTCGGCAGCCATTGCCTGCGCCTGCCGGCGCACGGCCGACCGGAGGCCAGCCTCAACCACCGCAAATTCTCCAGCCTCGATCTCTGCCGCATCAGTTACGGCGCCAGTGTGCGGGTCACCTCGCCGGCCCTGGAAAGCATCTACCACTTGCAGATTCTCCTGCGCGGCCATTGCCTGTGGCGCGGCCCCGGCCAGGAACATTACCTGGCGCCCGGCGAGCTGCTGCTGATCAACCCGGACGATCCGGTCGACCTGACCTACACGGAAGACTGCGAGAAATTCATCCTGAAGATTCCCACCACGCTGCTCGAAAGCATTTGCGCCGAGCAGCGCTGGCAGCACCCGCGCCAGGGCGTGCGCTTCGTCGAGAACCGCTACCGCTTGGAGGAGCTGGAGGGCTTCGTCAACCTGCTGGGCATGGTCTGCCAGGAAGCCGAGGCCAGCGAGCGCCTGCCACGCATCGAGGATCACTATCAGCAGATCGTCGCGAGCAAGCTGCTGACGCTGATGAAGACCAACGTCAGCCGCGAATGCCTGGCTTCGCCCCTGCTGTCCTTCGAGCGCATCGACGATTACATCGAGCGCAACCTCAAGCAGGACATCGACATCGAGGAGCTGGCACGCCAGGCGCGGATGAGCCTGCGCTCGCTCTACGCGCTGTTCGAGCGCCACGCCCGCAGCACGCCCCGGCAGTACATCCGCCAGCGCAAGCTGGAGCGCATCCACGCCTGCCTCGCCGACCCCAGTTGCCACGTTCGCAATGTCACCGAACTGGCCCTGGATTACGGCTTCCTCCATCTCGGCCGCTTCGCCGAGAGCTATCGCCAGCACTTCGGCGAACTGCCTTCGGATACCTTCAAGCGTCGCGGCTGAACGCGACCCGCAGCGGGTGCCGGGCGAATAGAGCGCAACGCTTCATCCGCCGATTCCCAGCCTGCACGCTGGGCAGCGCCGCTGCCGTTCTTCCGATTCCCCGCAGCGCTTGGCCGGATGGGCTCTACTGGAAGAAGGCAGTGCGCACTGCCGGCGCTACAGGAGGCCTGGCCCATGAGTTCCCAATCGTTCGTCCTGCAACCCGGTCAGCGCAGTCCGGCGCTCAACGTCGTCGGTGTGCGCATCAACGTGCTCGTCTCCGACACGGACTCGGCCGCCCAGCGCATCACCCTGCAGAGCGGCGAGGAGGGCGCCGGCCCGCCGCCGCACTGCCATGACTGGGACGAGTCGTTCTTCGTGATCCGTGGGCAGGTCCTGTTCACCTGCGCGGAGCAGCGTTGCGTCTGCGCGGCGGGTACGCTGGTGCACATTCCCGCCGGCACCGTGCACGCATTCAGCTTCGGCCCTGGCGGCGGCGAGATGCTCGAAGTCACCGGCGCCGGCAGCCAGGCCATCCCGATGTTCCGCGCGCTCGACCGCGAGGTGCCGCCCGGGCCGTTGGATGTCGCCAAGACCGTCCAGGTGGCCGGCGAGTACGGCCTCGTCTTCCACCTCTGAGCGGCCGCCGCACGTCCGCCAGGTCGCGTCCTCCCTCGTCCCGCGCACCTTTGCACAAAGCGGATAGCACTCTGCACAAAGCGGATATTGCATCCGCGTACCCAGCCATAACCTGAGCCTGCCTGAACAAAAACAACGGAGGCCCTGGCCATGTCCCTGGGTATCGACTACTTGCGTTCCCTGCTTGAAGAAGACCCCGTCAAGGGCGTCTACCGCTGCAAGCGTGAAATGTTCACCGATCCGCGGCTGTTCGAACTGGAGATGAGGCACATCTTCGAAGGCAACTGGGTCTACCTCGCTCACGAAAGCCAGATTCCCGAGAAGAACGACTTCCTGACGACCATGATCGGCCGCCAGTCGATCTTCATCGCGCGCAACAAGGACGGCGTGCTCAACGCCTTCATCAATGCCTGCAGCCACCGTGGCGCGCAGCTGTGCCGGCACAAGAGCGGCAACCGCTCCAGCTACACCTGCCCGTTCCACGGCTGGACCTTCAACAACTCCGGCAAGCTGCTCAAGGTCAAGGACCCGGCAGAGGCCGGCTACCCGGAAAGCTTCAACTGCGACGGCTCCCACGACCTGACCAAGGTCGCGCGCTTCGAGTCCTATCGCGGCTTCCTGTTCGGCAGCCTGAACGCCGAGGTCAAGCCGCTGATCGAGCACCTGGGCGAGTCCGCGAAGATCATCGACATGATCGTCGACCAGTCGCCGGAAGGCCTGGAAGTGCTGCGCGGTTCCTCCAGCTACATCTACGAGGGCAACTGGAAGCTCACCGCCGAGAACGGCGCCGACGGCTACCACGTCAGCTCGGTGCACTGGAACTACGCGGCCACCCAGAACCAGCGCAAGCAGCGCGACGCCGGCAGCGAAGTGAAGACCATGAGCGCCGGCGGCTGGGCCAAGCAGGGCGGCGGCTTCTATTCCTTCGAGCACGGCCACATGCTGCTCTGGACCCGCTGGGCCAACCCCGAGGACCGTCCGGCCTTCGAGCGCCGCGACGAGCTGGTCCGCGACTTCGGCCAGGCCCGCGCCGACTGGATGATCCAGAACTCGCGCAACCTCTGCCTGTACCCCAACGTCTACCTGATGGACCAGTTCAGCTCGCAGATCCGCATCGCCCGGCCGATCTCGGTGGACCGCACGGAAATCACCATCTACTGCATCGCGCCCAAGGGCGAAAGCGCCGAAGCGCGCGCCTCGCGCATCCGTCAGTACGAGGACTTCTTCAACGTCAGCGGCATGGCCACCCCGGACGACCTGGAGGAGTTCCGCTCCTGCCAGCTCGGCTACCAGGGCAGCGTGCCGGCCTGGAACGACATGTCGCGCGGCGCCGCGCACTGGATCGCCGGCGCCGACGCGGCGGCCACCGAGATCGACCTGCAACCGCAGCTGTCTGGCGTGCGCACCGAGGACGAAGGCCTGTTCGTCCTGCAGCACCACTACTGGCAGCAAGCCATGCTCGCCGCCGTGGCCGCCGAAGAGGCCAAGCGCATCCCGCTGCAGAACGCCGAAGAGGAGGCCGTGCAATGACCGCTCGCTATGAAACCGTGCGCGACTTCCTCTACCGCGAAGCGCGTTACCTCGACGACAAGGACTGGGATGCCTGGCTGGAGCTGTACGCCGCCGACGCGACCTTCTGGATGCCGTCCTGGGACGACCGCGACGAGCTGACCGAGGACCCGCAGCGGGAAGTCTCGCTGATCTACTACGCCAACCGCGGCGGCCTGGAAGACCGCGTCTTCCGCATCAAGACCGAGCGTTCCAGCGCGACCCTGCCGGACACCCGTACCTCGCACAACCTCAGCAACATCGAGTTGCTCGGCGAGGCCGACGGCCTGGTCCAGGTGCGCTTCAACTGGCACACCCTGAGCTTCCGCTACAAGACCACCGACAGCTACTTCGGCAGCAGTTTCTACAGCCTCGACATGCGCGGTGAGAACCCGCTGATCAAGGCCAAGAAGGTGGTCCTGAAGAACGACTACGTACGCCAGGTCATCGACATCTATCACATCTGAAACACGCGCGCTCCGGCGCCGCCGCGCAGGCGGCGCGCCGGCCCGCGCTTCGAGGTGCAAGCCATGAATTACAAGATCGCACTCAACTTCGAAGACGGTGTGACCCGCTTCATCGACGCCTCCGCCAGCGAGACCGTGGCCGACGCCGCCTACCGCCAGGGCGTGAACATTCCGCTGGACTGCCGCGACGGCGCCTGCGGCACCTGCAAGTGCTTCGCCGAGGCCGGCCGCTACGACCTGGGCCAGGAGTACATCGAAGACGCCCTCAGCGAGGAAGAAGCCGAGCAGGGCTATGTGCTGACCTGCCAGATGCGCGCGCAAAGCGACTGCGTGGTGCGCGTGCCGGCCTCCTCGGAGTTGTGCAAGACGCAGAAGAGCCAGTTCCAGGCGAGCATCAGCGCGGTGCGCCAGCTCTCCGAGAGCACCATCGCTCTGTCGATCAAGGGCGAGTCGCTGAGCAAGCTGGCCTTCCTCCCGGGGCAGTACGTCAACCTGCAGGTGCCGGGCAGCGAGCAGACCCGCGCCTATTCCTTCAGCTCGCTGCCGAAGGACGGCGAGGTCAGCTTCCTGATCCGCAACGTGCCGGGCGGGCTGATGAGCAGCTTCCTCACCGGCCTGGCCAAGGCGGGCGACAGCATGACCCTGGCCGGCCCGCTGGGCAGCTTCTACCTGCGCGAGATCAAGCGACCGCTGCTGCTGCTGGCCGGCGGCACCGGCCTGGCGCCCTTCACCGCGATGCTCGAGAAGATCGCCGAGCAGGGCAGCGAGCACCTGCTGCACCTGATCTACGGGGTGACCAACGATTTCGACCTGGTGGAAATGGACCGCCTCGCCGAACTGGCCGCGCGCATCCCCAACTTCACCTACAGCGCCTGTGTCGCCAACCCGCAAAGCAGCTATCCGCAAAAAGGCTACGTGACCCAGCACATCGAGCCGAAGCACCTCAACGACGGCGACGTCGACGTCTATCTGTGCGGCCCGCCGCCGATGGTCGAGGCGGTCAGCCAGTACATCCGTGAGCAGGGCGTCCAGCCGGCGAATTTCTACTACGAGAAGTTCGCCGCCAGCGCCGCCTGATCCTGATTCCCGCGAGGTAGCCATGAACAACCGATTCGAAAACAAGGTCGCCATCGTCACCGGCGCCGCCCAGGGCATTGGCCGGCGGGTCGCCGAGCGGCTGCTCGGCGAGGGCTCGCGGCTGGTCGCGGTGGACCGCTCCGAGCTGGTCCACGAACTGCAGGATGAGCGGGGGCAGGGCGGCGCCGTGCTGACCCTGACCGCCGACCTGGAACGCTTCGCCGAGTGCCAGCGCGTGGTCACCCAGGCGCTGGAACGCTTCGGCCGCCTGGACATCCTCATCAACAACGTCGGCGGCACCATCTGGGCCAAGCCCTTCGAGCACTACGCCGAAGCGGAGATTGAGGCCGAGGTGCGCCGCTCGCTGTTCCCCACCCTGTGGTGCTGCCGCGCGGCCCTGGAGCCGATGCTGGCGCAGGGCAGCGGGGCCATCGTCAACGTGTCGTCCGTCGCCACCCGTGGGGTCAACCGCGTGCCCTATGGCGCGGCCAAGGGCGGGGTGAATGCGCTGACCGCCTGCCTGGCCTTCGAGACCGCCGAGCGCGGCATCCGTGTCAATGCCACCGCTCCCGGCGGCACCGAGGCGCCACCGCGGCGCATCCCGCGCAACACCGCCGAGCCGAGCGCCGAGGAGAAGGTCTGGTACCAGCAGATCGTCGACCAGACCGTGCAGAGCAGCCTGATGAAGCGCTACGGCAGCATCGACGAACAGGCCGGGGCGATCCTCTTCCTCGCCTCCGACGAGGCCTCCTACATCACCGGCGTGACCCTGCCGGTGGGCGGCGGTGACCTTGGCTGAGCCGCGCTCAGTGGTTGACCTGTTCGATCAGCGTCAGGCAGCGCTGGACGATGGCGCTGACGTCGCCGGCGCGGCGGCTGAGGATGATCGGCGATACCGCTTCGGGCTCCAGCAGGCGCACGTAGCCGATGTCCGGGCGGTGCTGCTGTTGCACCGAGGCCGGTACCAGCGCCACACCGAGGCCGGCGGCGACCAGGCCGATGGCGGTCTGCAGCTCGTTGGCCCACTGCCCGACGCGGATGCTCAGGCCGTGGTTGGCGAACAGCGCCAGGACGTGGTCGGCGTAGCTCGGGCGCGGATTCGCCGGGTAGAGCACGAAGGGTTCGGCGGACAGGCGTTCGAGGCTGGCCGGCTGGCCGAGCAGCGGATGCCCGGCCGGCAGCACCGCCACCAGCGGGTCTTCGCGCAGCACCTGCTGGTGGATCGCCGGATCGTCGAAGCGGATACGGCCGAAGCCGATGTCGATGCGCCCGCTTTTCAGCGCCTCGATCTGCTGCAGGGTGGTCATCTCCTGCAGGCCCAGCTCCAGCTCGCTGTCGGCGCGCAGTTCGCGGATCAGCTCCGGCAGCACCGCGTAGAGGGTCGACGGGGCGAAGCCGATGCCCAGCCACTGGCGCTGGCCGTGGCCGATGCGTCGGGTGTTGTCGCAAAGGTTCTGCAGTTGTTTGAGCAGGGTGCCGCTCTGCTCGTAGAAGAAACGCCCGGCCTCGGTCAGGCGCAGCGGTCGGCCACGCTCCAGCAGCTCGACGCCGAGCAGCTCTTCGAGCTGCTGGATCTGCCGGCTCAGCGGTGGCTGGGCAATGTGCAGGCGTTCGGCGGCGCGGGTGAAGTTGAGGGTTTCCGCGACCGCCTGGAAGTAACGCAGGTGCCTGAGTTCCATGATACCTCCAGGGTATGGAAGAAGATGGAAGTGATATTGGACTCGCAGACGTTGCGAAGGCAATCCTTGGGCAACCCATAAAAGACTCGGTGGGTATGGCAAATGGCCGCTCCGCCGATACCCAGCAAGACGGAATCCGTAGCATGACAAACGCCCTGATCGAACGCCTGGAATCCATCATCGTCGACCTGCCGACGATCCGCCCGCACAAGCTGGCGATGCACACCATGCAGAAGCAGACCCTGGTGATTCTGCGCGTGCGCTGCAGCGACGGCATCGAGGGCATCGGCGAGGCCACCACCATCGGCGGCCTGGCCTACGGCAACGAAAGCCCGGAAAGCATCAAGGCCAACCTCGACGCGCATTTCGCGCCGCTGCTGATCGGCCAGGACGCCAGCAACATCAACGCCGCCATGCAGCGCCTGGACAAGGCCATCAAGGGCAACACCTTCGCCCGTTCGGCAGTGGAAACCGCGCTGCTCGACGCCCAGGGCAAGCGTCTCGGCCTGGCCGTCAGCGAACTGCTCGGCGGCCGCGTGCGCGACAGCCTGGAAGTGGCCTGGACCCTGGCCAGCGGCGACACCGCCCGCGATATCGAGGAAGCCGAGCGCATGCTCGACCTGCGGCGCCACCGCATCTTCAAGCTGAAGATCGGCGCCAATCCGCTGGAGCAGGACCTCAAGCACGTGGTGGCGATCAAGCGCGCCCTGGGCGACCGCGCCAGCGTGCGCGTCGACGTCAACCAGTACTGGGACGAGTCCCAGGCCATCCGCGGCTGCCAGGTGCTTGGCGAGAACGGCATCGACCTGATCGAGCAACCGATTTCGCGCATCAACCGCTCCGGCCAGGTGCGCCTGAACCAGCGCAGCCCGGCGCCGATCATGGCCGACGAATCCATCGAGAGCGTCGAGGATGCCTTCAGCCTGGCCGCCGACGGCGCCGCCAGCATCTTCGCCCTGAAGATCGCCAAGAACGGTGGCCCGCGCGCCGTGCTGCGCACCGCGCAGATCGCCGAGGCGGCGGGTATCGCCCTGTACGGCGGGACCATGCTCGAAGGCGCCGTCGGCACCCTGGCCTCGGCCCATGCCTTCGTCACCCTGAACAAACTGACCTGGCACACCGAGCTGTTCGGCCCGTTGCTGCTGACCGAGGAAATCGTCGCCGAGGCGCCGGTCTACCGCGATTTCCAACTGCTGGTGCCGAACGCCCCGGGCCTCGGCCTGAGCCTGGACGAGGAGCGCCTGAAGCGCTTCCGCCGCCCCTGATTGCGATTCGCCGATAGAGGAGAAGACTCCATGCTGTTCCACGTGAAGATGACGGTGAAGCTGCCCGTCGACATGGACCCGGCCAAGGCCGCCCAGCTCAAGGCCGACGAGAAGGAGCTGGCCCAGCGCCTGCAGCGCGAGGGCAAGTGGCGCCACCTGTGGCGCATCGCCGGCCACTACGCCAACTACAGCGTGTTCGACCTGCCCAGTGTCGAAGCCCTGCACGACACCCTGATGCAGTTGCCGCTGTTCCCCTACATGGACATCGAGATCGACGGGCTCTGCCGCCATCCGTCGTCGATCCATACCGATGACCGCTGAGTCCCACTGACGCACTATCCCCCGCACAAGAACAAGACGAGGTGAACCCATGAACGTGAAAATTTCCCAGACTGCCGACATCCAGAAGTTCTTCCAGGAAGCCAGCGGCTTCGGCAACGACGAGGGCAGCCCGCGCCTGAAGCGCATCATGCTGCGCGTGTTGCAGGACACCGCGAAGCTCATCGAGGACCTGGACATCACTGACGACGAGTTCTGGACCGCCGTCGATTACCTGAACCGCCTCGGTGGCCGTGGCGAGGCCGGGCTGCTGATCGCCGGCCTGGGCCTGGAGCACTTCCTCGACCTGCTCAACGATGCCAAGGATGCCGAGATCGGTCGCATCGGCGGCACCCCGCGCACCATCGAAGGCCCGCTGTACGTGGCCGGCGCGCCGATCGCCCAGGGCGAGGCGCGGATGGACGATGGCAGCGAAGCCGCCGTCGCCACCCCGATGTTCCTCGAAGGTCGTGTGCTCGACCTCGATGGCCAGCCGGTGGCCGGCGCCGTGGTCGATGTCTGGCACGCCAACACCAAGGGCAATTATTCCTACTTCGACAAGAGCCAGTCCGAGTACAACCTGCGCCGGCGCATCGTCACCGATGCCGAAGGCCGCTACCGCGCCCGCAGCATCGTGCCGTCCGGCTATGGCTGCGACCCGCAGGGCCCGACCCAGGAGTGCCTGAACCAGCTCGGCCGCCACGGCCAGCGTCCGGCGCACATCCACTTCTTCATCTCGGCGCCGGGCTACCGTCACCTGACCACGCAGATCAACCTGTCGGGCGACAAGTACCTGTGGGACGACTTCGCCTACGCCACCCGCGATGGCCTGGTCGGCGAGCTGAACTTCGTCGAGAACGCCGCCGCGGCCGCCAAGCGTGGCGTGGATGGGCGCTTCGCCGAGATCGAGTTCAGCTTCCAGCTGCAGAAGGCCGCCTCCGCCGCCGACGAGCAGCGCAGCCACCGTCCGCGCGCGCTGCAAGTACAGGGCGCCTGACCGTCGGCATGGGTGGCGCCGAGGGCTAGCGCCCGCGCCACCCATCCTGCGTCGTCGCTCCATCCTGCCGGCCTTTTCGATCACGCTGTGGCGGCCGCTGCCGGCCGCCAGGGCGAAGCCTTGCCGCTGCGCTCCAACAACAAGAAAAAAGTGAGGCGCCATGAAAGACCTCATCCGTGATTTCTCGCTGTCCGCGCTGGTGGCGGGCCTGATCGCTACGCTGATTTCCTATGCCGGGCCGCTGGTGATCATCTTCCAGGCGGCGAAGAGCGCCGGACTGTCGGCGGACGTGGTGTCGTCCTGGGTCTGGGCGGTTTCCATCGGCAGCGGCGTGCTCGGCATTCTGCTCAGCCTGCGCTTCAAGGTACCGCTGGTGATCGCCTGGTCGGCGCCCGGCTCGGCGCTGCTGGTGGCCCTGCTGCCGGGCATCAGTCTCAACGAGGCGGTCGGCGCCTACCTGGCAGCGAGCCTGATCATTCTGCTGGTCGGCGTCTCCGGCGCCTTCGACCGTATCGTCGGCAAGCTGCCGCCGGCGATCTCCGCGGCCATGCTCGCCGGCATCCTGTTCGCCTTCGGCACCCGCCTGTTCGTTTCCCTGCAAGCCAAGCCGGCGCTGGTCCTGGCGATGTTCCTCGCCTATCTGCTGGGGCGTCGCCTGGCGCCGCGCTACGCGGTCCTGGCGGTGCTCCTGGTGGGCTGCGCCATGGCCTTGGGCAGCGGCGAGCTGAACGCCTCGGCGCTGGTCATCGGCTTGGCCACGCCGCAGTGGATCACCCCGGCGTTCAGTTGGCACGCGCTGCTCAATATCGCCCTGCCGCTGGTCATGGTGGCGCTCACCGGGCAGTTCGTCCCCGGTATCGCCGTGCTGCGCAACGACGGCTACGCGACGCCGGCCGGGCCGATCATCGCCAGCAGCGCGCTGGGCACGCTGTTATTGGCGCCGTTCGGTTGCCACGGCTTGAACCTGGCGGCGATCACCGCGGCCATCTGCACCGGGCGCGAGTCCCACGAGGACCCGGCGCGGCGCTATGTGGCCGGTGTCGCCGGCGGCGTCGCCTACCTGTTGCTCGGGCTGTTCGGCGCCACCCTGGTGTCGCTGTTCAGCGCCTTTCCCAAGGAACTGATCGCCGCGCTCGCCGGCCTGGCCCTGTTCGGCGCCATCGGTGGTGCCCTGGCGGGCGCCATGGGTGTGCCGGAGGACCGCGAGGCGGCGCTGATCACCTTCCTGGTGACGGCCTCGGGGATGTCTTTCCTCGGTCTTTCGGCGGCGTTCTGGGGGTTGATCTTCGGCCTGGCCGCGCACCTGCTGCTGACCCGGCGCAGCGATCGCCGGCGACGCGCGCTGGCCGCTCGGGCCTGAGGCGGAGGTACCCCGACCACTATCCATTGCAAGCGGGCGCCCGGCCGGGGCGCCGGCCCAGAGAACGGAGCGCCGGAACGGGCAGGGCAGGTGTTGGAAGCGGATAAGCCGTGTTCCTGACCCCACCGGATGCTGAACAAGACCGCCCTGCCGTGTGTTGTGCCGTGGCCCTCCGGTGGCACGGCAAGGGAAGGTCCGTCCTTATAAAAACAAGAGTGACGATATGAAAATGCATGCATGCGTGACGGCCGTCGCGCTGGGCGCCGGCGTTGCCGCGTCCCAGCCCCTGGCCGCGGCCGAAGGGCTGATCGAGGGTTCCAGCGCCACCCTTCAGGCGCGCAACTACTACTTCAGCCGCGATTACTCGGACATCGTCGGCCCCAACAAGCAGTCCAAGGCCGAGGAGTGGGCCCAGGGCTTCATCCTCAACGTCCAGTCCGGCTACACGCCCGGCCCGGTCGGCTTCGGCCTGGATGCCATCGGCACCCTGGGGCTGAAGCTGGACAGCAGCCCGGACCGGGTCAATACCGGTCTGTTGCCGCTGGGCAGCGACGGCAAGGCGGCGGACAACTACAGCCGCCTGGGCGTGGCCTTGAAGGCGAAGTACTCGCGCACCGAGCTGAAGGTCGGCGAGTTGCAGCCGAACCTGCCGGTGCTGGCCTTCAGCGATATCCGCCTGTTGCCGCCGAGCTACCAGGGCGCCTCGCTGACGTCCAGCGACATCCCCGGCCTGACCCTGCAGGCCGGGCACCTGACCTCCACCCACCTGCGCAACGAGGGCGGCGACGAGAAGATGATCGCCATGCTCGGCTACCAGCCACAGCGCCAGGCCAGCAGCGACGCCTTCAACTACGCCGGCGGCGACTACGAGTTCAACGCCAAGCGCACCCGCGTCAGCCTCTGGTACGGCCAATTGCAGGACATCTATGCGCAGCGCTTCATCGGCCTGAAGCACAGCCAGCCGGTCGGCGGCGACTGGGTGCTGGGCGCCAACCTCGGCTACTACGACGCCAACGAGGACGGCAAGCACCTGCTCGGCAACATCGACAACCGCGCCTTCTTCTCGCTGCTCTCGGCCCGCCATGGCGGACACACCTTCTACCTCGGCTACCAGGGCATGTACGGCGACAGCGCCTTCCCGCGCGTGTTCGCCAACATCTCGCCGCTGGGCAACGAGGTGCCGACCTACGAGTTCGCCTCCACCGACGAGCGTTCCTGGCAAGTGCGCTACGACTACGACTTCGCCGCCCTCGGTGTGCCCGGCCTGACCAGTACCGTGCGCTACCTGAGCGGCGACAACGTCGACACCGGCAAGGGCTTCGAGGGCCGCGATCACGAGCGCGACATCGACCTCGGCTACACCCTGCAGAGCGGCCCGCTGGCCGGGCTCAACGTGCGCGTGCGCAACGCCGTGGCGCGTTCCAACTACCGCACCGATATCGACGAGAACCGGCTGATCCTGGCGTACACCTGGAAGCTGTTCTGAGCCGGCCCACGCCTGGTAACGAGAGGAACGTCATGAACAGACAAACCGTGCGCGCCAGCGACGTTATCGACGGCAGCCCGCTGTCCGCCCTGCAGGTCCGCGCGTTGCTGCTGTGCTTCCTGGTGCTGGTGCTCGATGGTTTCGACACCGCCGCCATCGGCTATCGGCTGGCGGCGCCGATACTGCTGATGGGCTGGCGCCGGCGAGGATTCGCGCCGTCGCTGCCGGTGGGGGACTGAGGCCGCCCGCCCGAGGCGAAGGGGGCGCGGCTGCCGCGCCCCTGCGGGTTCAGGCCAGCTCCATCAGCTCCAGGACTGCCTGATGCAACGCCATGCCCGGCTCGCCCAACTGCAGTACCACGTCGTAGTGGTTGCGGCCGGGCACCGGGAGGGAGCGCCCGCGCAGGCCACGGGAGTTCCAGGCGCTGAGGAACGCCTCGGACTGGCGGGCGAATTCCTGGCTTTCCAGGCCACCGTAGCTGACCAGCAGTTCCCCGGCGTGCTCGGGCAAGTGGAAGAGTGGGCTGTTGCGTCGCGCGGCCGCTTCGTCGAGGTTCATCCAGGTATTGATGTGGGTGGGCAGCAGGGGCAGCAGGTCGTACAGGCCGCTGACCGGCAGAGCCCCGCGCACGACGTCCGTGGGCAGCTGGTAGGCGGCGTGCCAGCCTGCCGCCAGGAGCATCCCGCACAGGTGTCCGCCCGCCGAACTGCCGCTGACGTAGAGCCGCTGTGGATCGCCGCCATGGGCCGCGGCGTTGCGGTACAGCCAGGCCAGCGCCCGGCGGGTCTGGTCGACGATGTGATCGAGACTGACGGCGGGCGCCAGGTCGTAGTCGAGCACGGCGACGGCGGCGCCGGCGGCGGTCAGGGCCGGGGCCATGAAGGCCGAGTCGGCCTTGGACAGGGCGCGCCAGTAGCCGCCATGGATGAACAGCAGTACCGGTGCGTCGGGCCGCGCGGCGGGGAAGAAGTCGAGGCGTTCATGCTCGCCTGGGCCGTAGGGCAGGTCCTTGTAGCAGGTTAGCCGGGCGTGGGCCTGATCGCTGAGGGCGCGGTACAGGCGCGGGTACTGTTCGTAGTCCTGCACGCTGGCGCGGGCGTTGTACTGGCTATCGTAGTAGGCCGCCAGTTCGGTCTGGTCGTTGGAGGTCATGGGATGTCCTTGCGGGGAAAGAACGGCGCTTGGGGGGAAGGGGGGCGCCGGGAAGCGGATGCAACGCTTCCCGGGCGGGGCTCAACTGTTGCTCTGGGTGAACTTCTCGACGTAGAGGTGGCCGTGGTCGAGTTGCTGCTCCTCTAGCCAACTCTTTACCGACTCCACCATCGGCGGCGGGCCGCACAGGTACAGGTCGAAGGGCGCATCGCGCAGCTCCGCCAGCGCGAAGTGCTCGGTGACGTAGCCGCGCTTGCCGCTCCAGTGCTCGTCCGCTTCGCTGAGCACCGGGGTGAAACGGAAGCCCGGCAGGCGCTCGGCGTAGCCGGCGATCCGTTCCAGCTCGCAGAGGTCGGCGGCCTGGCGCACGCCGTAGTAGATGTGCACCGGCTGGCCGGCGGCGCCGCCGTCGGCCAGTTCGTCGAGCATGCCGAGCAGCGCCGAGAGACCGGTGCCGCCGGCCACCAGCAGCAGCGGGCGGGTGATATGGCGCAGGTAGAAGGTACCCAGCGGCGCCTCGAAGTGGATCTCGTCGCCCACCTGGCAGCGCTCGCGGATGTAGTTGCTCATGGCGCCGTCGGGAAGCAGGCGGATGAGGAACTGCAGGTGGTTCTGCGGGTTGGGCCGGTTGGCGAAGGAGTAGGCGCGCACGGCCTCGCTGCCGGGCACCCGCAGGCGTGCGTACTGGCCGGGGAGAAAGTCCAGGCCCTGGCCGTTGCCGCTGGCGTCGAGGTGGAGAATGGCGGTGCTCGCCGACACCAGTTCGACATGGCTGACCCGGCCGCGCAGCGCCAGCGGTTCGGCCGCCCCGCAGAGGCTGGAATCGAAGTCGAAGTAGAACGAGGCGTCGGACTGCACGCGGGTCTGGCAGGTGAGCATCTTGCGTTGCGCCAGGTCCTGCGCCGAGAGGGTTTCCTCGTCGGCGTAGTCCATCTGGTAGCGGCCGGATTCGCAGCGGCCCATGCAGGTGCCGCAGACACCCTCGCGGCAGTCCAGGGGAATCTTGATGCCGTTGCGCAGCGCCGCGTCGAGGAGGATTTCGTTGCCTTGCACCGGGAAGAACAGCGTCTTGCCGTCGGCGAAACTGAAAGCGACCTTGTGGTTCATGGTGGGCATCCCCGCGCTCACAGGTGGTAGAAATCGAGCACCGAGTCGATGCAGTCGTTGAGCAGCAGCACGTGCTTGCGGCGGATCAGCCAGGTGTCGCCGGCCGGACGCAGGTGATAGGTGACGTGGCCGAAGAACTGCCCGGCGTTGCCCAGGCGGTAGAACAGCGTGTGCCAGTTGGCGCGCACTTCCAGCTCGCCGTCGGCGCGCTCGGCGATGCGCACGTTGTCGATCTGGTGCAGGGTGCGCGGCATCGGGATGGTCGAGGCGGCCTTGCCGGTGCGGATGCGGAACACGCGGTCTTCCAGGCCGCCGCGGTTGGCGTAGTAGATCAGCGACATGCCGCGCTTGGGGTCGGTGGTGTAGACGTGCTCGGAGTCCCACTGCGGGACGTGGAATTCGCTGTCCTCGGCGAACATCTGCAGATAGGCGTCCCAGTCCTGGGCGTCGCAGCGTTCGGCATTGCGGTAGAGGAACTGCTCGACGCGGTATTGCAGTTGCGCGTTCATGCCTGCACCTCCTTGAGTTGCAGCGCCTTGCGTTCGAGCCCTTGCAGCAGGAAGCGCTGCCAATGGGTGTGCTGGTTGACGTAAAGGCCTTCGTGGGTCAGTTCGGTGCCGGTGAGCAGCGGTGCGATGCCCAGGGTCCGGCTGTTCGGCGTCGCGCCGTTGAGCCACTTCTGATAGCCGCGGGAGATGTCGTTCCAGCGCTCCAGGCGGCCTTGGAAACCACGCTGCTGCTCGCGGAATTCGACCAGGTCGTCCGGCGTGCCCATGCCGGAGACGTTGAAGAAGTCCTCGAACTGGCGGATGCGGTTCTCGCGGTCCTGCTCCGACTCGCCCTTGACGCCGATGCACTGGCTGATGACTTCGGTCTTGTTCCAGGCGACCGGGCGAATGATGCGCAGCTGCGAGCTGATCTGGTCCATGAAGAACAGGCTGGGGTAGATGTTCAGGTTGCGCAGGCGGTGCATCATCCACTCGGCGCGGGCCTGGCCATGCTCGGCGACCAGGCGCGGCATGACGCTGGCGTAGCCGGGGCGCACGCTGGGGTTGGGCATGTCGCTGAACAGCACGCTGTGGCCGTTGGCGAAGGAGAACCAGCCGTCGTCGGTCTGCGCGTCGCCGGCGCCGAGCTTGCTGTAGTCGAGGGTGCCGCTGGCCGTGCCGTTCTCGGCGTTGACCTGCTGGCGGTGCTGCACGGTAGCCACGTAGTTGTAGTGCACGGTGCTCACGTGATAACCGTCCAGGCCGTTCTCGTTCTGCAGCTTCCAGTTGCCCTCGTAGGTGTAGCTGGACCTACCGGGCAGCACTTCCAGCTCACCGGTCGGCGACTGCGCGACCATCATGTCGAAGAACACCTTGGCGTCGCCGAGGTAGTCCTCCAGGCTGTCGCTGGCGCTGACGTCCAGGCTGATGAAGACGAAGCCCTTGTAGCTGTCGATGCGCGCCTTCTTCAGGCCGCGCGTGGCCTTGTCGAAACCTTCCGGGTATTCACCGGGCGCCTTGACCTTCACCAGGCGCCCGTCGCTCTTGTAGCACCAGGCGTGGAACGGGCAGGTGAAGGTGGACTGATTGCCCTTGGCGACGCGGGTGAGGGTGGCGCCGCGGTGCTGGCAGGCGTTGATCAGCGCGTGCAACTGGCCGTTGCCGTCGCGGGTGACGATGATCGGCTGGCGGCCGGCGCGCAGGGTGATGAAGTCGTTGGGGTTGGCGATCTCGCTCTCGTGGCAGGCGTAGATCCATTGCTTCTCGAAGATCAGCTCCATCTCCAGATCGAAGAGCTCCGGCTCGGTGAAGATGTCGCGAGCGACGCGGTAGATGCCCTGGTCCGGACGGAAGTCCAGGCATCCGTTGATGTAGTCCTGCCAGTGCACGAGGCTTTTGCTTGGTACGTTCATTGTTGTTTTCCCATCGGGCGGATCGGTCCTTCATTCAAACCGCCGCGCCGGGGAGCGGCTATCCGCATAGTGGGCGAAGGCAATCCGCAAAGTCGGCGGCGGGTAACACGGCCGGGCAGGCTGGGTAGAAGGTGCCCAGTCGAGGGGCGGCGCGCGGCTGGGACGCGGCGCGGGAGGCGATGCCGCCGGTGAGAAGGCTGAACGTTCGTCCGAAAAGTCGTCGATCACTATCCGTATATTGGGTTTTTGCCGGCATCATGGCTGTCGGGGTACGAGTCTTGCTGTTTTGTCGGCAGGCGCCTGCAGAGCGCCATCAGAAGCCCATGAGTGCCGTGCGATGAACCATAAGAAATCGGGTCACTTCCGTGACATCCATGCCGACCACCTCGATCTGGCTGCCGCGCGCAACTGGATGTCGAACATCTGCGGGCCGCACCGGCTCGACGCCAGCCACCCCGGCAGCGTGAACTTCCAGCACAGCGGCAGCGTGCTCAAGGCCATGTCCACCACGCTGGGCTGCATCGAGTACGGCACCGACGTGACCATCGGCATCGAGGATGCCGAGCACTTCAACAGCTACAGCCTGAGCCTGCCGCTGAGCGGCGAGCAGGAGCTGAGCATCGCTGGCCGACAGCTGCACTCGAACCCGCAGCGCGGGGTGATCGTCTCGCCCAATCAGAGCCAGCGACTGAGCATCACCGGCGACTGCCGCAAGCTGCAGGTGGTGATCTCCAGCCTGGCCATGCGCAAGACCCTGGAGGAAATGCTCCAGCGGCCCACCGAGCGGCCGCTGACCTTCGAGCCGGAGATGGACGCGAGCGACGGCGCCTCGGCCTCCTGGTGGCGCATGGTGCGGCACTTCAACGAAGAGATGGAGCACAGCGAACTGTTCGGCCAGGCGGTGTTCAACCGCGACCTCGAACGCGCGCTGGTCAAGGGACTGATCCTCGCTCAGCCGAACAACTACAGCGAAGAACTGCGCCGCTGCCTGGGCGAAAAGTTGCCGCACTACTTGCTGCGTGCCCGCGATTACCTGCAGGCCAATGCCCGCGAAGCGCTGCGCCTGGACGACCTGGAGCAGGCCGCCGGGGTGTCGCGGTTCAAGCTGTTCGATGGGTTCCGCAAACACTTCGGCTGTTCGCCCATGACCTACCTCAAGCACTACCGCCTGCATGCGGTGCGCGAGGAGATACTCGCCGCCGGCGGCCCCCGCAGTATCTCGGAGATCGCCATGAACTGGGGCTTCGCCCACCTCGGCCGTTTCGCCGGCGACTACCGCAAGCTGTTCGGCGAAACCCCCAGCGCGACCCAACTGCGCCTGGAGCGCCTGAGCGGCCGGCCATAGGCACAGGCCGCCGCCGCGTAGCACGTGGAGGGGCGCCGCCGTGGATTTCTCCAGGCATGAAAAAACCGGCCACGCGGGCCGGTTTTTTCATGGCCATGCCGACTCAGCGGTATTCGCAGAGGTAGGCGGTGTCTTCGGCGACTTTCAGTTGGAACTTGCTGTTCGCCGGAACGGTGAACTTGCTGCCGGCGGCGAAGGTTTCCCAGGTGTCGCTGCCCGGCAGTTTGACGGTCAGGGCACCGGCGACGACGTGCATCACTTCCAGCTGGCTGGTGCCGAATTCGTACTCGCCGGCGGCCATCACGCCAATGGTGGCCGGACCGGCGGCCATTTCGAAGGCGATGGATTTGACGGTGCCGTCGAAGTACTCGTTGACCTTGAACATTGGGGGCTTCTCCTGGAACGGATTGAGGAAGGATTGGAAAAGGCCGCCAGTATGCCCAAGGCCGGGGACAGCGTCACTAGAGCGAGGCATTGCGGCGAAGCCGCGGATCAGAGCGCCAGGGGCAACAGCCGGGCGGTATTGCGCGCATCTTCCAGGGCGCGGTGCTGCTGGCCCTGGAAATGCAGGCCGGCCAGTTGCAGGGCGGTGTTGAGACCGACCGCTCGCTTCAACTGGCGGGTCTGGGCGAAACGCTGCTTGAGGTTGATGTGCGGCACCTGGCTGAGCTGGCTGTGCAGGTGCTGGCGCTGCCATTCCAGTTCCAGCTGGCGGCGGTCGTAGTCGCCCCAACTGGCCCAGCCGACGAGCTGCGGGCGGTAGTTGCTCAGCCAGCGCTCGAACTGTTGCCAGACCTCGCTGAGCGGCGCGGCGCCGTCCACGCTGGCCTGGCTGATGTGCGTCAGCTCGCGGCAGAAGGGCGTCAGCAGGGGACGCCGCAGCGGCCGCACGAAGCGCTGGAAATGGTCCAGCTCGCGACCGTCGGCCTCCGCCACCAGGGCGGCGCCGATCTCGATGATTTCCATTTCTTCGACCGGCCAACCGCCTTCCTCGGTGGTGGCCTCCAGGTCGATGACCAACCAGTGGGGCATGCGATCCGCTCTTGTTCGTCGATGAAAGCCCGGCGTTGCCGGCGGGCCGCTTGCAGGCTCGTGGCTAGCAGTATGGAAGGCCTTCCGGGGCTCGGCAAACCGCTGCTAGGCTTGCTCGATCACAGACCAGCGGAGCAGCGTCATGGCAACAGTCGCATTCATCGGTCTCGGCGTGATGGGCTATCCCATGGCCGGGCATCTGCAAAGCAAGGGGCACGACGTGTGTGTCTACAACCGCACACCGGCGCGTGCCGAGCGCTGGGTCGCCGAGTACGCCGGGCGTTCCGCGCCGACACCGCGCGAGGCGGCGCAAGGCGCGGAGTTCGTGATGTGCTGCGTGGGCAACGATGACGATCTGCGCAGCGTGGTGTTGGGTGCCGATGGCGCCCTTGCCGGCATGCAGGCCGGCAGCGTCTTCGTCGATCACACCACGGCGTCGGCGGCGGTGGCGCGCGAACTGGCGGTGCAGGCCGCCGAGCGCGAGCTGGGCTTCCTCGATGCGCCGGTCTCCGGTGGCCAGGCCGGTGCCGAAAACGGCGTGCTGACGGTGATGGTGGGGGGCGAGCCGACCTTCTACCAGCGTGCCGAGCCGGTGATCGCGGCGTACGCGCGCATGGTCCGGCTGATGGGGCACAGCGGTGCCGGCCAATTGACCAAGATGGTCAACCAGATCTGCATCGGCGGTTTGCTCCAGGGGCTTTCCGAGGCGCTGCACTTCGCCCAGTGCGCCGGGCTCGACGGCCGCGCCGCGGTCGATGTCATCAGCAAGGGCGCGGCGCAGTCCTGGCAGATGGAAAACCGCCACCAGAGCATGCTCGACGGCCGCTTCGATTTCGGTTTCGCGGTGGATTGGATGCGCAAGGACTTCTCCATCGTCCTCGACGAGGCCCGGCGCAACGGTGCGCAGTTGCCGGTGACGGCGCTGGTCGATCAGTTCTACGCGGAGGTGCAGGCGGCGGGCGGCGGGCGCTGGGACACCTCCAGCCTGATCACCCGCTTGAAGCCGCCCACCCAGGATTGACCGGTGGTGGCGCGCGGCGGTCGGGCAGGCCGACGCGCAGCCCTTGGCGCTGCGCGGCGACGCGCTTATCCTCGCGCGCCGCGCCCCCTGTGCAGGGGCGCGCCGTCCCCAGGTCTTTCCGAGAGTCCAGTGATATGCAATGTCGTGCCGGTTGTGGCGCCTGCTGCGTGGCGCCGTCGATCTCCTCGCCGATTCCGGGTATGCCCAATGGCAAGCCGGCCGGCGTCCGTTGTGTGCAGCTCGATGAGCAGAACCTCTGCCGATTGTTCGGCCAGCCGGAGCGGCCGGCGGTCTGCGCGGCCTTCGAGGCCGATCGGGAGGTGTGTGGCGAGAGCACGGAGGAGGCCATTCGGATCCTCGGCGAATGGGAGCGGATCACCGCCGCCTGAGTGACTTGGAAGTCACGATTTCAGGGTCCATACTGGCGTCCATCCTGGCTGGCCAACCGCTCAGGATCGCGGATTGCAGGGGAATCGGTTTCGACCGGGACCCGGATAGAACAAAAATGACGAGAGGAACGAAAACGATGCGTGGCATGTTGCGTATGACCCTGTTGACCGCTGCCGTGATGGGCGTTTGCGGTACTGCCCTGGCCGAGGACTGGCAACTGGCGAAGGATGAGGATGGCATCAAGGTCTACCTCAGCAGCGTCCCTGGCTCCAAGTACAAGGCCTACCGTGGCGTGGTGGATATCAAGGCCGACGTGGCGACCCTGCAGGCCCTGCAGGAAGACGTCAAAGGCTCCTGCAAGTGGCTGCATGCCTGCGCCGAGATGCGCCTGCTGAAGAGCGAGAACGGTAGCACCTGGACCTACTCGAAGATCAATATGCCCTGGCCGGTGACCGGCCGTGACGTGGTGATCCACGTGACCAGCGAGAAGACCGCCGACGGCGGCCTGATCCGCCACATGAAGGCCGAGCCGACCTTCATCCCGGAAGAGAAGGGTGAAGTGCGCGTGCCCGAGCTGGTTGGCGAGTGGCGCCTGGTGCCCAAGGGCGCCGGCGTGACCGAAGTGACCTATCAGGTGCAGACCGAGCCGGGTGGCAGCATCCCGTCCTGGCTGGCCAACAGCTTCGTGGTCGATGCTCCGCTGAATACCCTCAAGGGTCTGCGCGCGGTTGCCGAAAAGCACTAAGCCGCCGTCGTGACAGAAAGGCCGCCTTCGGGCGGCCTTTTTCGTTTGTCCGCGACGATGAGCCCGGCGCCGATCCTGCGTGGCGGTCGCGAAACGCAGGCAACAAAAAAGGCTGCCGAGGCAGCCTTTTTCGTAGCGGGGCGCTTACTTGCGATTGTTCAGATCGACGAAGTTACGCTGCGCGTAGCCGGTGTACAGCTGGCGCGGACGGCCAATCTTGTACGGACCGGAGAGCATTTCCTGCCAGTGCGAGATCCAGCCCACGGTCCGCGCCAGAGCGAAGATCACGGTGAACATGCTGGTCGGAATACCGATCGCCTTGAGGATGATGCCCGAGTAGAAGTCGACGTTCGGGTACAGGTTGCGCTCCACGAAGTAGGGGTCGTGGCGGGCGATTTCTTCCAGCTTCATGGCCAGTTCCAGCTGCGGATCGTTGATGCCCAGCTCGCTGAGCACCTCGTCGCAGGTCTGTTTCATGACCTTGGCGCGCGGGTCGAAGTTCTTGTACACGCGATGGCCGAAGCCCATCAGTTTGAACGGATCGTTCTTGTCCTTGGCCTTGGCCACGAACTTCTCGATGTTCGATACGTCGCCGATCTCGTCCAGCATGCGCAGTACGGCTTCGTTCGCACCACCGTGGGCCGGGCCCCAGAGGGCGGCGATGCCGGAGGCGATACAGGCGAAGGGGTTGGCGCCCGAGGACCCGGCCAGACGCACCGTGGAGGTGGAAGCGTTCTGTTCGTGGTCGGCGTGGAGGATGAAGATGCGGTCCATGGCCTTGGCCAGCACGGGGCTGATCGGCTTGGTTTCGCAAGGGGTGTTGAACATCATATGCAGGAAGTTTTCTGCATAGTTCAGGTCGTTGCGCGGATACATCATCGGCTGACCCATGGAGTACTTGTAAACCATGGCGGCGATGGTCGGCATCTTGGCGATCAGGCGGTGCGCGGAGATCTCGCGATGCGTCGGGTTATTGATGTCCAGCGAGTCGTGATAGAAGGCGGAGAGGGCGCCGATCACACCGCACATGACGGCCATCGGGTGAGCGTCGCGGCGGAAACCGTTGAAGAACGTCTTCAGCTGCTCGTGAACCATGGTGTGGTTCTTGATGGTGCCGACGAACTTCTCTTTCTGCTCGGCGGTGGGCAGTTCGCCCTTCAGCAGCAGATAGCAGGTTTCCAGGTAGTCGGATTTCTCGGCCAGCTGCTCGATCGGATAGCCACGGTGAAGCAAAACACCTTTGTCACCGTCGATATAAGTGATCTTCGACTCGCAGGAGGCGGTCGACATAAAGCCAGGATCGAACGTGAAGTGGCCCGTGGAGGTCAGGCCCCGCACATCGACTACATCAGGACCCAGCGTGCCGGATAGGACGGGCAGTTCGACGGGGGCAGCGCCCTCGATGATCAACTGCGCTTTTTTGTCAGCCATTATGGCCTCCTATTAATGCTTGAAATCATCTGTACGACCCCCCACGCAGGGCCCGCACCACTATAGAGAGATAAATCCGAATGTCAATTTGCGCGAAACCTTGCCGCAGAGGCCCTCCAAGCGCCTGTTTTGGCGAAAAAAATGCGCTATTTACGCCTTTTGGGGGGGTGCGGCAATAAGTCCTTAGGCGTAGGTGATTGCGTTGTCATTAGGGGCCTAACTGTCTATACTCCGCGACCAGCCGCCAAGGCCTCTGAGGCCGGCTCCATAGGCGGTTGTCACTCCCGAAGGTGATGGGTACCTGACAAGTGCACCTCCCGACAACTAGCCCTGCTGTTTGAAGGGCTCTCAGTGTGAAAAAAGCCGTGAATAGCAAACGACCTGTAAACCTAGACCTAAGGACCATCAAACTCCCTGTCACTGCTTACACGTCCATTCTCCATCGCATCTCTGGCGTCATCCTGTTCCTGGGCATTGCCGTGCTGCTGTTCGCGCTCGACAAGTCCCTGGCTTCGGAAGACAGCTTTGATCAGGTGAAGGCGTGTCTGGCCAGTCCTCTGGCCAAGTTCGTGATTTGGGGCCTGCTGTCTGCGCTGCTGTACCACCTGGTAGCCGGTATCCGTCACCTCGTCATGGACGCAGGTATCGGTGAAACGCTTGAAGGCGGTAAGCGTGGTTCGAAAATCGTCATCGCTGTCGCTGCGGTGCTGATCGTTCTGGCGGGGGTATGGGTATGGTAACTAACGTCACAAACTTCTCGCGTTCCGGCCTCTTCGACTGGATGGCCCAACGCGTGTCTGCGGTCGTACTCGCGGCTTATGTTCTCTTCCTGCTGGGTTACCTGATCGCACACCCGAACATTTCCTACGCGGAATGGCACGGTCTGTACTCCCACAGCCTGATGCGCATCTTCAGCCTGCTGACGCTGGTTTCGCTGAGCGTGCACGCATGGGTCGGTATGTGGACCATCACCACTGACTACCTGACTCAGATGGCGCTGGGCAAAGTGGCGACCGTCGTGCGTTTCCTCGTCCAGGCGGTATGCGGCATGGCGATGTTCGCATTCTTCGTCTGGGGTGTGCAGATTCTCTGGGGTAACTGATCCATGGCTAGCATTCGTACTCTTTCCTTTGACGCCATCATCGTTGGTGGCGGCGGCGCCGGCATGCGCGCTGCGCTGCAGTTGGCCCAGGGTGGCCACAAGACTGCCGTGGTGACCAAGGTCTTCCCGACCCGTTCGCACACCGTGTCCGCCCAGGGCGGCATCACCTGCGCCATCGCTTCGGCCGACCCGAACGATGACTGGCGCTGGCACATGTACGATACCGTCAAGGGTTCCGACTACATCGGTGACCAGGACGCTATCGAATATATGTGCTCCGTCGGCCCGGAAGCCGTGTTCGAACTGGAACACATGGGCCTGCCGTTCTCCCGTACCGAGCAAGGCCGCATCTACCAGCGTCCGTTCGGTGGCCAGTCCAAGGACTTCGGCAAGGGTGGCCAGGCTGCCCGTACCTGCGCCGCGGCTGACCGTACCGGTCACGCGCTGCTGCACACTCTGTATCAGGCCAACCTGAAGAACGGCACCTCGTTCCTCAACGAGTGGTACGCGGTCGATCTGGTGAAGAACCAGGATGGCGCCATCGTCGGTGTCATCGCGATCGACATCGAGACTGGCGGTACCGTCTACATCCGTTCCAAAGCCGTGGTCCTGGCCACTGGCGGTGCCGGCCGTATCTACGCCTCCACCACCAACGCCCTGATCAACACCGGCGACGGCGTGGGCATGGCCCTGCGCGCTGGCGTGCCGGTTCAGGACATCGAAATGTGGCAGTTCCACCCGACCGGCATCGCCGGTGCCGGTGTACTGGTCACCGAAGGTTGCCGCGGTGAAGGTGGCTACCTGATCAACGCCCACGGCGAACGCTTCATGGAGCGTTATGCGCCGAACGCGAAAGACCTGGCCGGCCGCGACGTGGTCGCCCGTTCCATGGTCAAGGAAGTCATTGCCGGCAACGGTGTTGGTCCGAACAAGGATCACGTACTGCTGAAGCTCGACCACCTCGGCGAGGAAGTCCTGCACAGCCGCCTGCCCGGCATCTGCGAACTGTCCAAGACCTTCGCTCACGTCGACCCGGTCGTTGCGCCGATCCCGGTCATCCCGACCTGCCACTACATGATGGGTGGTGTCGCCACCAACATTCATGGCCAGGCGCTGACCATGGACGCCAACGGCAACGACCAGATCATCGAAGGTCTGTTCGCGGTGGGCGAAGTCGCCTGCGTATCGGTACACGGCGCCAACCGCCTGGGCGGCAACTCGCTGCTCGACCTGGTTGTGTTCGGTCGTGCGACCGGTCTGCACCTGGAGAAGGCCCTGAAAGAGGGTATCGAGCACCGTGGTGCCTCCGAGAGCGACCTGGAAGCCTCCCTCAACCGTCTGAATGGCGTCAACCAGCGCACCAGCGGCGAAGAAGTCGCCCCGCTGAAGCGCGAGCTGCAGCAGTGCATGCAGAACTACTTCGGTGTATTCCGTACCGGCGAATACATGCAGAAGGGCATCGCTCAGCTGGCTGATCTGCGTGGCCGCATCGCCAACGTCAAGATCAACGACAAGAGCCAGGCATTCAACACTGCGCGCATCGAAGCGCTGGAACTGCAAAACCTCCTCGAAGTGGCCGAAGCCACTGCCGTTGCGGCCGAAGCCCGCAAAGAGTCCCGCGGCGCCCACGCCCGCGAAGACTTCGAGGAGCGCGACGACGAGAACTGGCTGTGCCACACCCTGTACTTCCCGGGTGAGAAACGCGTCGCCAAGCGTTCCGTCAACTTCGCGCCGAAGACTGTTCCGGCATTCGAACCCAAGGTTCGTACTTATTAATTAAGGGTGCCCGTCATGTTGACTGTAAGTGTTTATCGCTATAACCCCGACGTGGATGCTGCACCGTACATGCAGGATTTCCAGGTCGACACCGGCGGCAAGGACGTGATGGTCCTGGACGTGCTGGCGCTGATCAAGGAAAAGGACGAGGGCTTCTCCTATCGTCGTTCCTGCCGTGAAGGCGTGTGCGGTTCCGACGGTATGAACATCAACGGCAAGAACGGCCTGGCCTGCATCACTCCGCTGTCGGCCGCTGGCCTGCGCGGTGGCAAGCTGGTGCTGCGCCCGCTGCCGGGCCTGCCGGTGATTCGTGACCTGGTCGTCGATATGCGCATCTTCTACAAGCAGTACGAGAGCGTTAAGCCGTACCTGCAGAACAAGTATGCCGCGCCGGCCATCGAACGCCTGCAGACCCCGGAAGAGCGCGAGAAGCTGGATGGCCTGTACGAGTGCATCCTGTGCGCCTGCTGCTCGACCTCCTGCCCGTCGTTCTGGTGGAACCCCGACAAGTTCCTGGGCCCGGCTGCGCTGCTGCAAGCCTACCGCTTCCTGGCCGATAGCCGGGATACCGAGACCCAGGCACGTCTGGCCACTCTGGACGACCCGTTCAGCGTGTTCCGCTGCCGCGGAATCATGAACTGCGTGAACGTATGTCCGAAGGGGCTGAACCCCACCAAGGCCATCGGTCACATCCGCAACATGCTGCTGCAGAGCGGAGTCTGATCCGCTCTCGGTAGCACGCTGCAAGAGCAAGTCCCGTACCGTCGGAACATTTTCCGGCGGTACGGCAGCAACGGACCTCAGCTCACAAAGCAGAAGTCCCGATTTTGAAATCATATATATGACCAGCAGGGGCATCCGGGCTGGCGCCCGGACTATCTGCAGGAACCGTAGTGGCTACCAGTCGCTGCACAGGGCTTCGTATCCGAGCGGTTCCATCAGGTGGTGTCCCCTTACCGAGGGTGACCAAGCATGCACGAAAGCGTAATGCAGCGGATGTGGAACAGTGCCCATCTATCCGGTGGTAACGCTGCCTACGTCGAAGAGCTCTACGAGCTCTACCTGCACGACCCGAACGCTGTGCCAGAAGAGTGGCGCACGTACTTCCAGAAGCTCCCCGCCGACGGCAACCCCGCCCCCGATGTTTCGCATTCCGCAGTCCGTGATCATTTCGTACTCCTGGCCAAGAACCAGCGCCGCGCCCAACCGGTGTCCGCCGGTAGCGTCAGCAGCGAGCACGAGAAGAAGCAGGTAGAAGTCCTGCGCCTGATCCTGGCCTACCGTCTGCGCGGCCATCAGGCAGCCAAGCTCGATCCGCTGGGTCTCTGGGTGCGCACCGCCCCCTCCGACCTGTCGATTGACCACTACGGCCTGACTGCTGCCGACCTCGACACCACCTTCCGCACCGGTGAACTCTACATCGGCAAGGAAGAGGCGACCTTGCGCGAGATCGTCGACGCCCTCAAGCAGACCTACTGCGGCACCATCGGTGCCGAGTTCATGCACATTGTCGATTCCGAGCAGCGCAAGTGGTTCCTGCAGCGCCTGGAAAGTGTGCGTGGCCGTCCGGAGTATTCCGCCGACGCCCGTGGTCACCTGCTCGAGCGCCTGACGGCGGCCGAGGGTCTGGAAAAGTACCTGGGCACCAAGTACCCGGGCACCAAGCGTTTCGGTCTTGAAGGCGGCGAAAGCCTGATTCCGATGGTCGATGAGATCATCCAGCGCTCCGGTTCCTACGGCGCGAAGGAAATCGTCATCGGCATGGCCCACCGCGGTCGTCTGAACGTCCTGGTCAACACTCTGGGCAAGAACCCGCGCGATCTCTTCGACGAGTTCGAAGGCAAGAAGATCGTCGAGCTCGGCTCCGGCGACGTGAAGTACCACCAGGGCTTCTCCTCCAACGTCATGACCAGTGGTGGCGAAGTCCACCTGGCGCTGGCCTTCAACCCGTCGCACCTGGAGATCGTCTCCCCGGTGGTCGAGGGTTCGGTTCGCGCCCGCCAGGACCGCCGCAAGGACGGTAACGGCGACAAGGTGGTGCCGATTTCCATCCACGGCGATGCCGCTTTCGCGGGGCAGGGCGTGGTCATGGAAACCTTCCAGATGTCGCAGACCCGTGCTTACAAGACGGGCGGCACCATCCACATCGTGATCAACAACCAGGTTGGTTTCACCACCAGCCGTGCGGACGACGCGCGCTCCACCGAATACGCCACCGACGTGGCGAAGATGATTCAGGCGCCGATCTTCCACGTGAACGGCGACGATCCGGAAGCCGTGCTGTTCGTCACCCAACTGGCCGTCGACTACCGCATGCAGTTCAAGCGTGACGTGGTCATCGACCTGGTCTGCTACCGTCGCCGCGGCCACAACGAGGCCGACGAGCCGAGCGGCACCCAGCCGCTGATGTACCAGCAGATCGCCAAGCAGCGTACCACCCGTGAGCTGTATGCCGACGCGCTGATCGCGGCCGGCGTGCAGACCACCGAGCAGGTCCAGGAGAAGGTCGACGAATACCGCGACGCTCTCGACAACGGCCTGCACGTGGTGAAGAGCCTGGTCAAGGAGCCGAACAAGGAGCTCTTCGTCGACTGGCGTCCGTACGTCGGCCATGCCTGGACCGCGCGTCACGACACCCGCTTCGACCTGAAGACCCTGCAGGAGCTGTCCAACAAACTGCTGGAGACTCCCGACGGCTTCGTCATGCAGCGTCAGGTGGCGAAGATCTACGAAGACCGCGCCAAGATGACCGCCGGCGCCATGCCGATCAACTGGGGCTTCGCCGAGAACCTGGCCTACGCCACCCTGTTGTTCGAAGGCCATCCGGTGCGCATGACCGGTCAGGACGTCGGCCGTGGCACCTTCTCGCACCGCCATGCGGCGCTGCACAACCAGAAGGACGACTCGGTTTACATCCCGCTGGCCCATCTGTTCGATGGTCAACCGCGCGTCAGCCTGTACGACTCCTTCCTCTCGGAAGAAGCGGTGCTGGCTTTCGAATACGGCTACGCCACCACCACGCCGAACGCGCTGGTGATCTGGGAAGGCCAGTTCGGTGACTTCGCCAACGGTGCGCAAGTGGTGATCGACCAGTTCATCACCAGTGGCGAGACCAAGTGGCAGCGCCTCTGCGGCCTGACCATGCTGCTGCCGCACGGTTACGAAGGCCAGGGTCCGGAGCACTCCTCCGCGCGTCTGGAGCGTTACCTGCAACTGTGCGCCGAGCAGAACATCCAGGTCTGCGTACCGACCACGCCGGCTCAGGTCTACCACATGCTGCGCCGCCAGGTGATCCGTCCGCTGCGCAAACCGCTGATCGTGATGACGCCGAAGTCGCTGCTGCGCCACAAGCTGGCCATCTCGACCCTGGAAGAACTGGCCAACGGTTCCTTCCAGACCGTGATCCCGGAAATCGACAGCCTGGATCCGAAGAAGGTCGAACGCATCGTTCTGTGCAGCGGCAAGGTCTACTACGACCTGCTGGAGAAGCGTCGTGCCGAGGGTCGCGAAGACACCGCGATCATCCGTATCGAGCAGCTGTATCCGTTCCCGGAAGACGATCTCGCCGACGTTCTGTCCCAGTACAAGAACCTCAAGCACATCGTCTGGTGCCAGGAAGAGCCGATGAACCAGGGCGCCTGGTACTGCTCGCAGCACCACATGCGTCGCGTCATCTCCGCGCACAAGAAAGGTCTCAACCTGGAATACGCCGGTCGCGAAGGCTCGGCAGCTCCGGCTTGCGGCTACGCTTCGATGCACGCCGAGCAGCAGGAAAAGCTGCTGAATGACGCCTTCACCGTTTAACGCCAACGCGCAGTTGATACCGAATTTAAGGAAACACACATAATGGCTATCGAAATCAAAGCCCCAACCTTCCCGGAATCGGTCGCTGACGGCACCGTCGCCACCTGGCACAAGAAGCCGGGCGACGCCGTCAAGCGCGACGAACTGATCGTCGACATCGAAACCGACAAGGTCGTCATCGAAGTGCTGGCCGAGGCTGATGGCGTTCTCGCGCAGATCATCAAGAACGAGGGCGACACCGTACTGAGCAACGAGCTGCTCGGCACCCTGAGCGAAGGTGGCGCCGCTGCCGCCGCTCCGGCGCCGGCCGCTGCCGCTCCGGCCGCCGCTCCGGCTGCCGCCGCCGCTGCCCCGGCTGCTGCTGCCGACGACGCCATCCTGTCGCCGGCTGCTCGCAAGATCGCCGAAGAGAACGGCATCGACCCGAACAGCATCGCCGGCACCGGCAAGGGCGGTCGCGTCACCAAGGAAGACGTGGTGGCCGCCGTTGAAGCCAAGAAGAGCGCTCCGGCTGCTGTTGCTGCCAAGCCGGCCGCTCCGGCTGCCGAAGCGCCGATCTTCGCCGTCGGCGACCGCGTCGAGAAGCGCGTGCCGATGACCCGCCTGCGCGCCAAGGTCGCCCAGCGTCTGGTCGAAGCCCAGTCCTCCATGGCCATGTTGACCACCTTCAACGAGGTCAACATGAAGCCGGTCATGGACCTGCGCAACAAGTACAAGGACCTCTTCGAGAAGAAGCACAACGGCGTACGCCTGGGCTTCATGTCCTTCTTCGTCAAGGCCGCCACCGAAGCCCTGAAGCGCTTCCCGGGCGTCAATGCCTCGATCGACGGCAACGATATCGTCTACCACGGCTACCAGGACGTTGGTGTCGCCGTATCCAGCGACCGTGGTCTGGTCGTACCGGTACTGCGTAACGCCGAGTTCATGAGCCTGGCCGAGATCGAGAACGGCATCGCCACCTTCGGCAAGAAGGCCCGCGACGGCAAGCTGAGCATCGAAGACATGACCGGTGGTACTTTCACCATCTCCAACGGTGGCGTATTCGGTTCCCTGCTGTCGACTCCGATCGTCAACCCGCCGCAGACCGCCATCCTCGGCATGCACAAGATCCAGGAGCGCCCGATGGCCGTTAACGGCCAAGTGGTGATCCTGCCGATGATGTACCTGGCGCTGTCCTACGATCACCGCATGATCGATGGCAAGGAAGCGGTAAGCTTCCTGGTCACCATGAAGGACCTGCTGGAAGACCCGGCTCGTCTGCTGCTGGACATCTGATCGTCTTCTTCGACGACGGCCCCGTACTAAACGACGGCCCCTCGCGGGGCCGTCCGCTTCATCGGAATAAGGATTGAGATATGAGCCAGAAATTCGACGTGGTTGTGATTGGTGCTGGCCCCGGCGGTTATGTCGCTGCTATCCGCGCCGCCCAGCTCGGCCTGAAGACCGCTTGCATCGAGAAGTTCATCGGTAAGGAAGGCAAGGTCGTTCTCGGCGGTACCTGCCTGAACGTCGGCTGCATTCCGTCCAAGGCGCTGCTGGACAGCTCCTACAAGTACCACGAGGCCAAAGAGGCCTTCGCGGTTCACGGTATCGAAGCCAAGGGCGTCACCATCGACGTACCGGCCATGGTCGCGCGCAAGGCCAACATCGTTAAGAACCTGACTGGCGGCATCGCCACTCTGTTCAAGGCCAACGGCGTCACCTCCTTCGAAGGCCACGGCAAGCTGCTGGCCAACAAGCAGGTCGAAGTCACCGGCCTGGACGGCAAGGTCGAGATCCTCGAAGCCGAGAACGTGATCATCGCCTCCGGTTCCAAGCCGGTCGAGATTCCGCCTGCTCCGCTGACCGACGACGTCATCGTGGACTCCACCGGCGCGCTGGAATTCCAGTCCGTGCCGAAGAAGCTGGGCGTGATCGGCGCTGGCGTGATCGGCCTGGAGCTGGGCTCGGTATGGGCTCGCCTGGGTGCTGAAGTCACCGTTCTGGAAGCCCTGGACAAGTTCCTCCCGGCTGCCGACGAGCAGATCGCCAAGGAAGCCCTGAAGGTCCTGACCAAGCAAGGCCTGAACATCCGCCTGGGCGCTCGCGTCACCGGTTCGGAAGTGAAGAAGAAGCAGGTCACCGTGACCTTCACCGACGCCAACGGCGAGCAGAAGGAAACCTTCGACAAGCTGATCGTCGCGGTCGGCCGTCGTCCGGTGACCGCCAACCTGCTGGCCGCCGACAGCGGCGTGACCATCGACGAGCGTGGCTTCATCTTCGTCGACGACCATTGCAAGACCAGCGTTCCGGGCGTCTACGCCATCGGTGACGTGGTCCGCGGCGCGATGCTCGCGCACAAGGCCTCGGAAGAGGGCGTGATGGTCGCCGAGCGCATCGCTGGCCACAAGGCGCAGATGAACTACGACCTGATCCCGTCGGTCATCTACACCCACCCGGAAATCGCATGGGTCGGCAAGAGCGAGCAGTCGCTGAAGGCCGAAGGCGTTGAAGTCAACGTCGGCACCTTCCCGTTCGCCGCCAGCGGCCGCGCCATGGCTGCCAACGACACCGCCGGTCTGGTCAAGGTCATCGCCGATGCCAAGACCGACCGCGTACTGGGCGTTCACGTGATTGGCCCGAGCGCCGCCGAGCTGGTTCAGCAGGGCGCGATCGCCATGGAATTCGGCAGCAGCGCCGAAGACCTGGGCATGATGGTCTTCTCCCACCCGACTCTGTCCGAGGCGCTGCACGAAGCGGCCCTGGCGGTGAATGGCCACGCCATCCACATCGCCAACCGCAAGAAGCGCTAAGGCGGTAGGACCACGGCGGGGAAGGGCGGCAGTCATTTGCGAGGGGCTGCCGACCCGACCCCGTCGGACTCGTTTCCTCCGGGAAAAGGGTCACAGGTGGCGTGGCGCCACGAGCGTCGCGCCGAATGCGCAATACCCAAGACGAATAACGGTAGACAAGCATGAATCTCCACGAGTATCAGGGTAAGCAGCTGTTCGCTGAGTACGGCCTGCCCGTATCCAAGGGCTACGCCGTCGACACACCCGAAGAGGCCGCAGAAGCCTGTGAGAAAATCGGTGGCACCGAGTGGGTCGTGAAAGCCCAGGTGCACGCCGGTGGCCGCGGTAAAGCGGGCGGTGTGAAGCTGGTCAAGAGCAAAGAGGACGCCAAGGCGTTCGCCGCCAACTGGCTGGGCAAGCGTCTGGTGACCTACCAGACTGACGCCAACGGCCAGCCGGTCAGCAAGATCCTGGTGGAGTCCTGCACCGATATCGACAAGGAGCTGTACCTCGGCGCCGTTGTCGACCGTTCCAGCCGCCGCATCGTGTTCATGGCGTCCACCGAAGGTGGCGTGGACATCGAGAAGGTCGCTCACGACACTCCCGAGAAGATCCTCAAGGCCACCATCGACCCGCTGGTCGGCGCTCAGCCGTTCCAGGGCCGCGAGCTGGCCTTCCAACTGGGCCTGCAAGGCGACCAGATCAAGCAGTTCGTGCACATCTTCGTCGGCCTGGCCAAGCTGTTCCAGGACTACGACCTGGCACTGCTGGAAGTGAACCCGCTGGTGATCAAGAAAGACGGCAACCTGCACTGCCTGGACGCGAAGATCAACATCGACAGCAACGCCATGTACCGTCAGCCCAAGCTGCGCGCCATGCACGACCCGTCCCAGGACGACGCCCGTGAAGCCCATGCGCAGAAGTGGGAACTGAACTACGTCGCGCTGGAAGGCAACATCGGTTGCATGGTCAACGGCGCTGGCCTGGCCATGGGCACCATGGACATCGTCAACCTGCACGGCGGCAAGCCGGCCAACTTCCTCGACGTTGGCGGCGGCGCGACCAAAGAGCGCGTGACCGAAGCGTTCAAGATCATCCTCTCCGACAGCAACGTCGCTGCCGTTCTGGTGAACATCTTCGGCGGCATCGTCCGCTGCGACATGATCGCCGAAGGCATCATCGGTGCCGTTAAAGAAGTCGGCGTTAAGGTTCCGGTTGTCGTCCGTCTGGAAGGCAACAACGCCGAACTCGGCGCCAAGGTACTGGCCGAAAGCGGTCTGAACATCATCGCTGCGACCAGCCTGACCGACGCTGCCCAGCAAGTCGTCAAGGCCGCGGAGGGTAAGTAATGAGCGTCCTGATCAACAAAGACACCAAAGTCATCTGCCAAGGCTTCACCGGTAGCCAGGGCACCTTCCACTCCGAACAAGCCATCGCCTACGGCACCAAGATGGTTGGCGGCGTGACCCCCGGCAAGGGCGGCACCACCCACCTCGGCCTGCCGGTGTTCAACACCGTCAAGGAAGCCGTGGAAGCCACCGGCGCCGACGCTTCGGTGATTTACGTTCCGGCTCCGTTCTGCAAGGACTCGATCCTGGAAGCTGCCTTCGGCGGCATCAAGCTGATCGTCTGCATCACCGAAGGCATCCCGACCCTCGACATGCTGGACGCCAAGGTCAAGTGCGACGAGCTGGGCGTACGCCTGATCGGCCCGAACTGCCCGGGCGTGATCACTCCCGGCGAGTGCAAGATCGGCATCATGCCGGGTCACATCCACCTGCCGGGCAAAGTGGGCATCGTGTCGCGTTCCGGCACCCTGACCTACGAAGCCGTCAAGCAGACCACCGACGCCGGCTTCGGCCAGTCCACTTGCGTGGGCATCGGCGGCGACCCGATCCCGGGCTCCAACTTCATCGATATCCTGAAGCTGTTCCAGGAAGATCCGAAGACCGAAGCGATCGTCATGATCGGCGAGATCGGCGGTTCCGCTGAAGAAGAAGCCGCTGCCTTCATCAAGGCCAACGTGACCAAGCCGGTGGTGTCCTACATCGCTGGCGTGACTGCCCCTCCGGGCAAGCGCATGGGCCATGCCGGCGCCATCATCTCCGGCGGCAAGGGTACTGCGGACGAGAAGTTCGCCGCCCTGCAGGACGCGGGTGTGAAAACCGTGCGTTCCCTGGCCGACATCGGCAAAGCCCTGGCTGAAATCACTGGCTGGGCGACCAAGTAAGTCTCACTGACTTACCGTGCGTCGGACAGAGGCCACCTCCGGGTGGCCTCTGTCATTGCACCACCGTCGAAAAATCTGTCGTGCATGCGACAGCCGCGGACATTCCGTGGACAGCCTGACCTGTGTCAGTGCCGCCTATCCGAGAAAATCGTTAGGCTAGCAACTACTTTGGGACCATCTCCCCACAAGGGAAATGCCCACGAGCCGTCGGGCCCATCCGGACCGGCGTAATTCCTGACCGTCAAGGATGGCGGGAATGCCAAGAATGCAGGAGCACCGGGCCACGAGCCCTTAGGAAAACCTCTGCTATCAGACCCGTGAACATTCCTCTGCGTCGTTACCTCCGCGTTGCAAGTCAGCCTGCCAACCATCGTTCGCCTGCGTCGAGCGTTGCGCTGTCGGCCGCCTTCCTCCGTGGCGAGTGGCTGCGCCCTGGTGTTTCAGGGGCCTGCGAACCCGATTCAGCACTGTGGTATTTCCCTTCATGAACGTCTTGAAAGGCCAGGACATCCTGGCGCTTGGTTTTATGACTTTTGCCCTGTTCGTCGGGGCAGGCAACATCATCTTCCCGCCCATCGTCGGCCTGCATTCCGGGCCTCACGTGTGGATGGCGGCGCTCGGCTTCCTGATCACCGCGGTTGGCCTGCCGGTCATCACCGTGGTCGCTCTGGCCAAGGTCGGCGGTGCCATGGATACCCTCAGCCATCCCATCGGGCGCGTCGCCGGCGGGCTGCTGGCGGCGGTCTGCTACCTGTCGGTCGGTCCGCTGTTCGCCACCCCGCGCACGGCTACCGTGTCCTTCGAGGTGGGCCTGGCGCCGCTGACCGGCGATGGTTCGCTGCCGTTGTTCATCTACAGCCTGGTGTACTTCAGCGTCGTCCTGCTGATCTCGCTGTACCCCGGCAAGCTGCTGGACACCGTGGGCCGTTTCCTCGCGCCGCTGAAGATCATCGCCCTGTCGGTGCTGGGTATCGCCGCCTTCGCCCTGCCCGCAGGCAGCATCGGCCAGGCCGACGCCGCTTACGAGCGTGCCGCGTTCTCCCAGGGCTTCATCAATGGCTACCTGACCATGGACACCCTCGGAGCGCTGGTCTTCGGCATCGTCATCGTCAATGCCATCCGCTCCCGTGGTGTGCAGTCGCCGCGGCTGATCACCCGCTATGCGATCATCGCCGGGCTGATCGCCGGGGTAGGGCTGGCGCTGGTGTACATCAGCCTGTTCCGCCTCGGCGCCGGCAGCCATGAGATTGCCGCGGGCGCCAGCAATGGCGCGGCGGTGTTGCATGCCTACGTGCAGCATACCTTCGGTTCGCTGGGTAGCGGCTTCCTGGCCGTGCTGATCGCCCTGGCGTGCCTGGTCACCGCGGTCGGCCTGACCTGCGCGTGCGCCGAGTACTTCTGCCGCATTCTGCCGTTGTCCTACCGCACCCTGGTCGTTCTGCTGGCGGGCTTCTCGCTGGTGGTGTCGAACCTTGGCCTGACCAAGCTGATCCAGTTCTCGGTGCCGGTGCTGACCGCCATCTACCCGCCGTGCATCGTGCTGGTGGCGCTGAGCTTCTGTGCCGGGTTGTGGAATTCGCAGACCCGCATCGTCGCTCCGGTGATGGCGGTGTCGCTGCTCTTCGGGCTGGTCGATGCGCTCAAGGGCGCCGGTTTCGATCAGTGGATGCCGGCCTGGCTGGCGCACTTGCCGCTGACCGAGCAGGGGCTCGCCTGGTTGATCCCGTCGGTGGCTACCCTGGCGCTGATGGTGGTGGTCGATCGCATGCTGGGCAAACCCAGCGAAGCCCTGGCCTGAGGCCGGAGCCGCGTTGCAGAAAGGCCGCCTACAGGCGGCCTTTTTCATGCTCGGCGGCGTGTCCCGGAGCGGGGGAAGGGCGTCTATCTGCGGCGAAATTCCCCGATCACCGTTTCAACGGCCCGGCTTCCGTCAGGACCGGCCAAGGACTGCCATGACCGACGTCGTCGACCTCTTCGATATCCAATACCTGTGGAATCTGCTCGCGGTGCTGTGGTTCCTGCTCTGCTGGGTTGGCTATACCCGTTACGCCAGTTGGAAGGCGCGTGACACCGCCTGCCTGGCCAGCGTGCTGCACCTGTATCGCGAAGACTGGATGCGCCGCCTGTTGCTGCGTGACAACCGCGTGGCCGACGCCAGCGTGATCGGCAATCTGGAGCGCAACGCCTCCTTCTTCGCTTCCAGCACCCTGATCATCCTCGCCGGCATCCTGACCTTGCTTGGCTCCGCCGATCGCACCGTCTCGATACTCGCTGACCTGCCGTTCGTCATGCAGCCCAGCCGCGGGCTGTCAGAGCTGAAGCTGATCAGCCTGGCGGTGGTGTTCGTCTATGCCTTCTTCACCTTCTCCTGGTGCATGCGCCAGTACAACTTCGCCGCCGTGCTGGTCGGCTCGGCGCCGATGATCGGCGAACGCCACGTCGGTGAGCTGGAGCGCAAGGCGTTCGCCGAACGCGCCGCGCGGGTGGTGTCGATGGCCGCGCACCAGTTCAACCAGGGTTTGCGCTCCTACTATTTCGGCCTGGCCATGCTGGCCTGGTTCATCAACCCCTGGCTGTTCATGCTGGTCACCTCTGGTGTGGTGGTGGTGCTGTATCAGCGCGAATTCCACTCCGATGTGCTCAAGGTGATGGTCTTTACCTCGACGCCGCAGACAGAAGCGCCCAAGGACGAGGGCCTCGGCAATCCCTGAAAACGACAAGGCCCGCGAATGCGGGCCTTGTGCGTTACAGCGGGGTCTTACTGCTGCTTTTGCTCGGTAGCCGGGGCGGCGGGAGCAGTCGGAGCGGCCGGGGCGGCTTCGTTGGCCGGCGGAGTGGTCGGCGCCGGAGCCGGGTTGCTCGGCTGTTCGGCGGCCGGTGCGGCCGGCGGAGCCTTGGGCTCTTCTTTCTTGTTGCAGCCAGCGATGGTGAAGCCGGCGATCAGCAGTAGGGCGAGGGGAAGGGTTTTTTTCATCGTGGAGCCTCCATAGTGCGGCGTTCCTGTTAGTAGCCCTTTGAGCTGAGAGCTTGGTCAGAAGTTCCTCGCAAGTTCATATCGGGCCAACAATTATTCACTACAGACAGCCATAGGCGCGGAGTATCATGCGCGTTTTCAGACGTCTTCCGATCCGGCCTACCCATGAGTGACAACTCCAGATTAGAGCGCGCCCAGCGTTTTCTTGCGGTCCTGCGCCATTGCCAGGTCCTCGGGCTGAGCGTCCACGCGGCGGACGAGAAAGGGCTGACCCTGCGCCTGCCCTACAGCGAGGCCATCGTCGGCAACCCGGAAACCGGCGGCATCCACGGTGGCGCCATCACTACCCTGATGGATACCACCTGCGGCATTTCCACGGTCTGCGTGCTGCCGCAATTCGAGATCTGCCCGACCCTGGACCTGCGCATCGACTACATGCATCCGGCCGAGCCGAACAAGGACGTCTACGGATTCGCCGAGTGCTACCGGGTCACGCCCAATGTCATCTTCACCCGTGGCATCGCCTACCAGGACGATCCGGAGCAACCCATCGCCCATGTGGTCGGCACCTTCATGCGCCTGGGCAAGACCGTCGCCGGAGAGACCCGATGAGCGCGCCGAGCATCGAGGAACTGCTGCGACTGGCCAAGCAGAACAGCGACTACAGCGCGCTGCTGGACCGGGTGCCCTATGCCCGCCTGCTGGGCATGCGCTGCCTGAACCTGGGGGACGAGGTGTTCTTTCACCTGCCGGCCAACCCCGACAACATCGGCAACCCGACCCTGCCGGCGCTGCACGGCGGCGTCATCGCCGGCTTCATGGAACATTCGGCCATGCTTCATCTGCTGATGTTCATGGGCGTTCCGCAGTTGCCGAAGATCATCGACTTCTCCATCGACTACCTGCGTGCCGGACATTTCCGCGACACCTATGCCCAGTGCCAGGTCTGGCGGCAGGGCCGGCGCGTGGCGAATGTCGCCATCACTGCCTGGCAGACCAACCGCGCCGAGCCGATCGCCACCGCCCGCGCGCACTTCAAGGTCGACGGGGCCTGACGGGCGCACGGCATGGACACGCTGCTGATTCTCGGCGGGCTGCTGCTGATCCTCTGCGGCTACGCCTGGCTGGTCATGCTGGCCTTCGAGCGCGGCTTGCTCTGGGGCCTGGCCTGTCTGCTGCCGCCCTTGGCGCCGGTGTTTCTCCTGCGCCACTGGGCGCGCGGGCGCAAGGCGCTGGTGCTGGGCGCGCTGGGATTCATTCCGCTGGTGGTCGGCCTGGCCATGTTGGCCAGCGAGGATGGCGCCAGGCTGCAGGCGATCCTGTCGATGAAGTGGCTGAACAGCGCGCCAGCGGAGGTTCCCGAGCTGGCCATCGCGCTGCGCTGTGAACTCAATGGCCAGGCTTTCGCGCCGCAGCAGGCCGAGTTGATCGGTGGCGTGCTGAGCCTGCGCGAGGGCGAGGATTTCTATGCCCACCGCGAGCTGCAACTGCGCCTGCACGGCGAGGTCAACGGGCCGCTGCGCCTGGACGTGCTGCCGGAAGACAGCGGCCGCCTGCCCGACGTGGAAATCAGCTGGCTGGCGCCGGGCCATGACCTGCCCGAAGCCCTGCGCCTGCGCAGCGGCTACACCCTGCACCTGGACCTGAGGCCGGAAGCGCCGAACCGCATGATCGGTGCATTCCACCTGGTGCTGCCGGCGCAATACCGGACCACCCTGAGCGGGCAGATCGAGCTGTACACCGACCGTCTGCGCTACCGCGACGGCCAGGTCGACACCCGTTACGACTCGATGGATACCCTGACCTACGTGGTGCGCGACTACCTGCAGCGGCGTTTCGCCGGCAGCCGGATCGACCTGGCGTCCCTGCCGCGTCAGGACTTGCAGCGCCATGAAGTGCACCTGTCGGTGGACTTCACCCAGGACGGCCGGCCGCAGAGCCTGCCGCTGACGCTGTCTCGCAGCGACAACCGTGGCTGGGCGGTCGGCGACGACCACTACCCGAAGCGCGCGGCACAGCCGAGCGCGGCAAGCCCGCTGGCCACCCCCCAGGCGGCGCCCGTCGCCGAAACCCAGGGCAGCGCTGGCGGCGCCCTGAGTCTGGAGCGGTTGCTGGCCACTCCGCAGCGCTACCTCAATCGCGGCATGCGCGTGACCACCGAGCGCGGGCGTACCGCCGAGGGCATTTTCACCGGCCTCGACCAGGACGGCCGCATCGTCATCCGCCACTCCCTGAGCGGCGCGGGAGAGGCGAGCTACAGCCTGCGGCCGAGTGAAATCGTCGACATCGAGCTGCTCGCGCCCTGACCGCTGCTCCACGGGTTTGTGGCCAAGCGCTTGAAATCCTTCAAGAAGCCCCCATCTCGCAGACATCCGCCGCCCGACGCGGCTTTTGTCATCCTCGGAGCGAGAACCAATGAGCGTGGAGACTCAAAAAGAAACCCTGGGTTTTCAGACCGAAGTGAAGCAACTGCTTCACCTGATGATCCATTCCCTGTACTCGAATAAGGAAATCTTCCTCCGCGAGCTGATTTCCAACGCCTCCGACGCAGCCGACAAGCTGCGCTTCGAGGCCCTCGCCAAGCCGGAGCTGCTCGAAGGCGGCGCCGAGCTGAAGATTCGCCTGAGCTTCGACAAGGAGGCGCGCACCGTCACCCTCGAAGACAACGGCATCGGCATGAACCGCGAGGAAGTCATCGCGCACCTGGGCACCATCGCCAAGTCCGGCACCGCTGATTTCCTGAAGAACCTGTCGGGCGACCAGAAAAAGGATTCGCACCTGATCGGCCAGTTCGGCGTGGGCTTCTACAGCGCCTTCATCGTCGCCGACAAGGTCGATGTCTTCAGCCGTCGCGCCGGCACTCCGGCCAGCGAAGGCGTGCACTGGTCGTCGCAAGGCGAGGGCGAATTCGAAGTCGCCACCGTCGACAAGCCCGAACGCGGCACGCGCATCGTCCTGCACCTGAAGGCGGGCGAAGAAGAGTTCGCCGATGGCTGGCGCCTGCGCAACATCGTCAAGAAGTACTCCGACCACATCGCCCTGCCCATCGAATTGCCGAAAGAGTTCCACGGCGAGGAGAAGGACAAGCCGGCCGAGCCGGAGTGGGAAGTGGTCAACCGCGCCAGCGCCCTCTGGACCCGTCCGCGTACCGAGATCAAGGACGAGGAATACCAGGAGTTCTACAAGCACACCGCGCATGACTTCGAGAATCCGCTGAGCTGGAGCCACAACAAGGTCGAAGGCAAGCTGGAATACACCTCGCTGCTCTACGTGCCGGGCCGCGCGCCGTTCGACCTGTACCACCGCGAAGCGCCGCGCGGCCTGAAGCTGTACGTGCAGCGCGTGTTCATCATGGACCAGGCCGAGCAGTTCCTGCCGCTGTACCTGCGCTTCATCAAGGGCGTGGTGGACTCCAACGACCTGTCGTTGAACGTCTCCCGGGAAATCCTCCAGTCCGGCCCGGTGATCGACTCGATGAAGTCGGCGCTGACCAAGCGCGTGCTGGACATGCTGGAGAAACTGGCCGCCAACGAGCCGGAGAAGTACAAGGGCTTCTGGAGCAACTTCGGCCAGGTGCTCAAGGAAGGTCCGGCGGAAGACTTCGCCAACAAGGAGAAGATCGCCGGCCTGCTGCGCTTCGCCTCGACCCAGGACGAGTCCGGCGCGCAGAGCGTGTCCCTGGCCGACTACCTGGGCCGGGTCAAGGAAGGCCAGGACAAGATCTACTACCTCACCGGCGAGAGCTACGCGCAGGTGAAGAACAGCCCGCACCTGGAAGTCTTCCGCAAGAAAGGCATCGAAGTGCTGCTGCTCACCGACCGCATCGACGAGTGGCTGATGAGCTACCTGACCGAGTTCGACGGCAAGCAACTGGTCGATGTCGCCCGCGGCGACCTGGACCTGGGCAGCCTGGACTCGGAAGAGGACAAGAAGGCCCAGGAAGAAGTGGCCAAGGCCAAAGAGGGCCTGGTCGAGCGTCTGAAGGCCGCGCTGGGTGACGAAGTCGCCGAGGTGCGCGTGTCCCATCGCCTGACCGATTCGCCGGCGATCCTCGCCATCGGCGAGGCCGACCTCGGCCTGCAGATGCGCCAGATCCTCGAAGCCAGCGGACAGAAGGTGCCCGAGTCGAAGCCGATCTTCGAGTTCAACCCGAGCCACCCGCTGATCGAGAAGCTCGATGCCGAGCCCGACGAGGATCGCTTCGGCGAGCTGAGCCACATCCTCTTCGACCAGGCCGCGCTGGCCGCCGGCGACAGCCTCAAGGACCCGGCCGCCTATGTGCGCCGGCTGAACAAGCTGTTGGTGGAATTGTCCGCCTGAGTGCCCGCCTCACACAAAGCCCGCTGATGCGGGCTTTGTGCTTTTCCTACCCACTGCAGAAGGAAATCCCGCATGAGCCAGATCAGTGTCCAGCCCGTCGCCTACGCGGTGGACGGCGAGCCTTTCGAGGCGCAACTGGTGTTCGATGCGTCCAGCAACGTGCCGCGTCCCGGCCTGCTGATGGCGCCCAACTGGATGGGGGTCAGCCAGGGGGCGCTGGACATCGCCCGGCAGGTCGCCGGCCATGGCTACGTGGTGCTGGTCGCCGATCTCTATGGCCAGCGCGTACGACCGCGCAACGGCGACGAAGCCGGCGCCGCCATGATGCCGCTGAAGAATGATCGCGCGCTGCTGCGCAAGCGCATGCAGGCCGCGCTCGAGGCCCTGCAAGGGCAGATCGGCAAGGCGCCGATCGACGCCGACAAGCTGGCCAGCTTCGGCTTCTGCTTCGGCGGCTGCTGCGCCCTGGAGCTGGCCCGCGCTGGCGCGCCGCTGGCGGCCTTCGTCTCCTTCCACGGCACCCTGGATACGCCCGAGCCGGCCGACGCGAAGAACATCAAGGGCGCGCTGCTGGTCCTCGATGGCGCCTCCGATCCGCTGGTGCCGCGCGATCAGTTGATCGACTTCGCCAAGGAAATGACCGACGCCGGCGTGGATTGGCAGCTCACCAGCTACGGCGGCGCGGTGCATTCCTTCACCGACCCCAACGCGCAGGTCGCCGGGAAGATGCAGTACGACGCCAAGGTCGCCCGTCGCGCCTTCCAGGCCATGTACGACCTGCTCGACGAGCGCTTCGGCGAGTAACGCCGGGCGTTTCGCGATGGCATGAAAAAGCCCGGCATTGGCCGGGCTTTTTCATTGCGCTGGGCCGCGTGCGTCAGCCACGCGCCTGGTCGGCGCGGTAGCCGCGAGCGCCGAACCAACTGATGTACAGGTAGCAGACCAGCGGAATGGCGAACGAATAGAGCAGGCCGATGTGGTCGGCGAAGAAGCCCTGCAGCAATGGCACCAGGGCGCCGCCGACGATGGCCATGCAGAGCAGGCCGGAGCCCTTGCCGGTGAGGTTGCCGAGGTCTTCCAGGGCCAGCGAGAAGATGGTCGGGAACATGATCGAATTGAACAGGCCGATGAGGATCAGCGCCCACATCGCCAGGTGGCCGCCGACCCCAATCGCCAGCGCCAGCAGCAGCGCATTGGTCACCGCGTTGAAGGCCAGCATGCGGTTCGGCCGGATGCTGCGCATCAGCACGCTGCCGATGAAGCGTCCGACCATGGCGCCACCCCAGTACAGCGACAGGTACTTGCTCGCGTGCTCGCTGGGCATACCGGCGATTTCCGGCTGCCCCATGAGGCTGACCAGGTAGCTGCCGATCGACACCTCGGCACCGACGTAGGCGAAGATGCCGATCACCCCGAAGATCAGGTGGCGGTGGGCGAACAGCGAGTGCTGGCCGGCGGCGCTGCCGTCGCTGGGTTCGCCATGGGTGATCGTCGGCAGGCGGAACAGGCCGATCAGCACGGCGATGGCGAACAGCAGGCCGGCCAGGACCAGGTACGGCAGCTTCACCGAATCCGCTTCGCTGGCTCCGCCGCCCAGTTGCGAGGCGGCGCCGGCACCGATGGCGAGGATGGTCACCGAGCCCACCAGCGGGCCAACGGTGGTGCCCAGGGAGTTGAAGGCCTGGGTCATGTTCAGGCGGCTGGCGGCCGATTCGGGACTGCCCAGCACGTTCACATAGGGATTGGCCGCCACCTGCAGCAGGGTGATGCCCGAGGCGAGGATGAACAGCGCGGCGAGGAAGAACGGGTAGGACTGGGCGCTGGCGGCCGGGTTGAACAGCAGGCAGCCGATCCCCGCGGTGACCAGGCCGACGATGATCCCGCGCTTGTAGCCGAGGCGCTCGACCAGGCGCCCGGCCGGGAAGGACATGATGAAGTAGGCCGTGAAGAAGCTGAACTGGATCAGTGACGCCTGCACGTAGTTGAGGGTGAACACGGCCTTCAGGTGGGGCACCAGGATGTCGTTCAGCGAGGTGATCAGGCCCCACATGAAGAAGAGCACAGTGAGGGCCATGAGCGCGCTGGTGTGACGGTTTTTATCTGGCATGGAAACTCCGCGGGCGTTGCGTACAAAGGGTAAAGGTAGACGGCTGCGGGGCTTAGCGTGGCAGGGCGATGCGCTGGTGCTCGCCGGGCACCGCCGGCCAGTCGCCGGCGGCCCAGCGTTGGCGGGCCTGTTCGATCAGTGCCGGGTCGCTGGCGACGAAATTCCAGTTCATCCGCCGCGGGCCGTCCAGGGGCGCGCCGCCGATGATCACGGCGCGACAGTCGCTGCAAGCGCTGAAGACCTGCGTCTCCCCCGAGGGCAGGACCAGCAGCTGGCGCAGCGGCGCGGGATTGTCGTCGAGCAGGGCCTCTCCGTCCAATAGATAAAGCGCCCTTTCAGGATATTCCGGCGGCAGCGCCAGGGTGCTGCCGGCGACCAGTTGGAGGTCGGCGTAGAGCGTCGGCGAGAGCACCGGCACCGGCGATTCCAGGCAGAAGCCGCGGCCGGCGATGAGGCAGATGCGCACGCCCAGGGACTCGCTGTGCGGCAGGCTGCTCGCCGCGTGGTGGCTGTAGCTCGGTTCGCGGCCTTCTTCTTCCTGTGGCAGGGCCAGCCAGACCTGCAGGCCGTGCAGGCGCGAGCCGCTGTCGCGCAGCGCCTGCGGTGTGCGCTCGACATGGGCGACGCCGCGCCCCGCGGTCATCCAGCTGACATCGCCGGGCGCCACCAACTGATCGGAGCCGAGGCTGTCCTTGTGCTGCACCTGGCCTTCCAGCAGGTAGGTCAGGGTGGACAGGCCGATGTGCGGATGCTGGTTGATGTTCATGCCGTGGCCCGGCGCGAAGTCCGTGCCGAGCATGTGGTCGAAGAACACGAAGGGGCCGACGCTGCGGCACAGCGCCGAGGGCAGGGCGCGCAGGATGGACATGCCCTCGAGGTCCTCGGAGCGGGGCTGGATGGCAAGTGGCGCAGGGCTCATGGCGGCGTTTCCGGAGAGGCGATGGGCATAGGATAGCCGCTGCCGGACGCCCCCGGTTCAGAGCAGCGCCGATAGCCGCACGTCCGCTCCGAGCACGCGCTGCAGGCTGCCGTCGCTAGCGAAGAGTGGCACCGACACGGTGAAGCAGTAGTCGTCGGTGGCGCTGGAGCGATACACCGGTGTCACGTGGCCGCGCGCGTTTTCCCGCACGGCGCGGAACCAGGGGCGCTGCGACCAGTCGCGGCCCTTGGCGCTGGTGGTCTGGGTGGCGGCGACGGCATTGGCGAAAAGGTTCTCCGAGAGTTGCACGCCATTGCCGGCGACCAGATAGAAAAGCTCGAAGCGTGGGTCGCTGCCGAGGGTGTCGCGCAGCAGGCGCTCGGCAGCGGCGAGATCGCCGGCCAGGCGCGGGTCGGCGGCCAGGCGTTCGACGCTGTCGAGCACCTCGCGATGCAGGCGCAGGCGGAAGGCGCCGAGGCCGTCGAGCAAGTGGTCGGCGTCCTCGCGCACCGCCTGGCTGTGGCGCAGCACCAGGCCGGCCTTGCTCAGCAGATCGCCGGCGACCTGGGCGATGTTCTGCACGTCGCCGTTGATGGCGCGCACCGCCTGGCCGATCTGTTCGGTGCCGCTGGCGATGTGGCTGACCCGTTCGTCCAGGCTGTCCATCGCCTGGCGGGTGCGCTCCAGGCCTTCGCCCATGCTCGCCATGCCGCTGCGCCCGGCGGCCACCGCCTGGTGCATTTGCGTGCCGGCCTGGCCCAGTTCGGCCATGCCGGCACGGAACGCCTCGATGATGCGTCCGACATCGCCCGTGGCATGGGTGGTGTGCCCGGCCAGGCGGCGTACTTCTTCGGCGACCACGGCGAAGCCACGGCCGTGCTCGCCGGCGCGCGCCGCTTCGATGGCGGCGTTGAGCGCCAGCAGGTTGGTCTGCTGGCTGATGCTGGCGATCACCCCGATCACCTGGCTGACCTCTTCCAACTGGCCGAGCAGGCGCTGGATCACCGCCTCCAGTTGCGCCTCGCTGTCACCGATGGCCTCGACCTGGCCAAGCACCTGGTGGCCGCTTTCCTGGCAGGCGCGCAAGGTCGCCGCGACCTCGCCGGAGAGCTGCGCCACGCGGCTGGCGCCGGGCACCAGTTCGACATCCAGGCTGGTGCTGACCTGTTCGCTGGCGGCGGCGATCAGCTCCGAGGACTGCGCCAGCAACTGGCCGCTGCCTTCGGTGTCGGCGGCGATGCGGGCCAGCTCCGGGGCATGCGCGGCGATGCCCACGGCGGCGCCCAGGCTGACGCGGATGCGTTGATGCAGGCTGTCGGTGAAGCGGTTGAGGCGCGCCAGCAGGGGTTGGCGTTCGGGAAGGCGGGCGGTGAGGTCGTACTCGTCGAACAAGGCCTGGATGGATGCGTCGTCGGCCTGGCGCGTCGGATTGCGCAGCAATTGCAGCATGGTGCTCTCCCTTGGGGTCTGTCAGCGGGCAAGCAAGCCAAGTGCCATCATACGGGCGCCGCGCCGCTGGGCGGCGCTGGGTCGCGGTGCCTCTTTGCGGGGCTTGCAGCTGGCCTGGCGCACTGCGCTGGTGCGAAGTCGGGCGGATTGGTGAAGGGCGCCGGCAACTCCGCCTCTCCCAGTGGCGTCGGCGGATAGCGCATTCCGCCGGCTGCGCCCGGCGGGCTTGGGGCAAGCGCTCGCGCGGGCGCTGCAAGAAAAGCGGCCACGCCGGCCGGGTGGTCCTGAGCGAGGGCCTGGCCGGCGCGACCGTAAGCGGTCAGCCGCGCTGGTGCACCGAGCGGCCGTGGGCGAAGGTTTCGCGGACAGTGCGGTCGTCGCCGAGGATGATCAGCGCGAACAGCTTTTCCGCCAGGCTCTTGGCCTGTTGCAGGCGATAGTCGAGCAGCGGGGTGGCCTTGTAGTCGAGCACCACGAAGTCCGCCTCGTTGCCCGGGGCGAAGCTGCCGACCCGGTCTTCCAGCGCCAGCGCGCGGGCGCCGCCGAGGGTGGCCAGGTACAGCGACTTGAACGGGTCGAGCCTGCTGCCCTGCAACTGCATCACCTTGTAGGCCTCGTTCAGCGACTGGAGCTGGGAGAAGCTGGTGCCGGCGCCGACGTCGGTGCCCAGGCCGACCTTGACCTTGTAGCGCTCCAGTTTGGCCAGGTCGAACAGGCCGCTGCCGAGGAACAGGTTCGAGGTCGGGCAGAAGGCCACCGCCGAGCCGGTTTCGGCCAGGCGCTGGCACTCGCCGTCGCACAGGTGTACGCCGTGGGCGAACACCGAGCGCGGGCCGAGCAGGCCGTGGTGGTCGTAGACGTCGAGGTAGCCGCTGCGTTCGGGGAACAGCGCCCTGACCCACTCGATCTCCTTGCGGTTCTCCGACAGGTGGGTGTGCAGGTAGACGCCCGGGTGCTCCTTGAGCAGGCGCCCGGCGGCGTCCAGTTGCTGCGGCGTGCTGGTCGGGGCGAAGCGCGGGGTCACCGCGTAGAGCAGGCGGCCCTTGCCGTGCCAGCGCTCGATCAACGCCTTGCTGTCGCGGTAGCTGCTCTCGGCGGTGTCGGTCAGGTAGTCCGGGGCGTTGCGGTCCATCATCACCTTGCCGGCGATCAGGCGCAGGTCGAGCTGCTCGGCGGCGCCGAACAGCGCGTCCACCGACTGCGGGTGCACGCTGCCGAACACCAGCGCGGTGGTGGTGCCGTTGCGCAGCAGTTCCTTGAGGAAGATGCCGGCGACGTCGGCGGCATGGGCCGGGTCGGCGAATTGCCGCTCGGTGGGGAAGGTGTAGGTGTTCAGCCAGTCCAGCAGTTGCTCGCCGTAGGAGGCGATCATGCCGGTCTGCGGGTAATGGATATGGGTGTCGATGAAGCCGGGGGTGATCAGCGCGTCGCGGTACTCGACCACGTCCACGCCGCCCAGTTGTTCCAGCAGTTCGTCGGCGTGGCCGAGGCGTACGACCTTGCCGTCCTCGACCAGCAGGATGCCGTCCTCGAAGTACTGGTAGGACTGCTCGACGCCGACGTCGGCGGGGTCGGCGATGCTGTGCAGGATGCTGGCGCGGTAGGCTTTGCTGGTCATGCTGTTCTCTCGATTCTGCAATCGATGGGTTTCGCGGGGCTCAACCCATCCTACGATGTTGGTTCCGTGCCCGTAGGATGGGGTGAGCGAAGCGATACCCATCACGGTTCTTGTCTCAGGCGCCGCTCTCGGCGCCGCGCGCCCGGCGGCTGTTGGGCAGCAGGCGCGACACGCTGTGCTCGCCGCTGGCCTTTTCCTGGCCGAAGCCGGCGTTGTAGGTGGCGATCACCTCGCCGGCGATGGACACGGCGATCTCCACCGGCAGCTTGCCCTTCACCTCGGCGATGCCCATCGGGCAGCGCATGCGCTGCACGCTCTCGCTGGCGAAGCCGCGATCGCGCAGGCGGTGCTCGAACCTGGCGCGCTTGGTGTCCGAGCCGATCAGGCCGAAGTAGCCGAAGTCGTCGCGCTTGAGGATCGCCGCGCTCAGTTCCAGGTCGAGCGCATGGTTGTGGGTCATGACGATGTAATAGCTGCCCGCCGGCATATTCTCGACCTCATCGAGCACCTCGTCATTCAGCACTTTTTCCACCCCGGCCGGGAGGCTGTGCGGGAACTCGGCGTCGCGCGAGTCGATCCAGCGCACCTGGCACGGCAGGCTGGCGAGCAGCGGCACCAGGGCGCGGCCGACGTGGCCGGCGCCGAACACCGCGATATGCGCCTGGGGCTGGCCCATGGGTTCGAACAGCAGCACGGTGGCGCCGCCGCAGCACTGGCCGAGGCTGGCGCCCAGGCTGAAACGCTCCAGGCGCGGTTCGCGGCTGCGCTGTGCGAGCATCTCGCGGGCGATCGCCAGGGCCTTGAACTCCAGGTGGCCACCGCCGATGGTGTCGAACAGTTGGTCGGCGCTGACCACCATCTTCGAGCCGGCGTTGCGCGGCGTCGAGCCGCGCTCCTCGATGATGGTCACCAGCACGCCGGCTTCGCCGCGCTGCTGCAGGTCGGCAAGGGCACTGATCCAGTTCATGGCTTCAACCTCGGGTAGTGGGGGCTGTAGGAGCGGATCTCATCCGCGAATCGCGCCGTGATGTCCGGCGATCGCGGACAAGCTCCGCTCCTCCGGGCTAGGCGGGCTCGGTTTGGGTTTGGGCGGCTTCGGCCTGGCCGGCTTTCAGTCGGCGCATCTGCTCCACGCCCCAGAGCACCCGCTCCGGGGTGGCCGGGGCGTCGATCCGCGGTTGCACGCGGTAGTCGGCGAGGCTGGCGACGGCGTCCTTGATCGCGCACCAGACCGAGATGCCGAGCATGAACGGCGGCTCGCCGACGGCCTTGGAGTGGAACACCGTCTGTTCCGGGTTCTTGCGCTTTTCCACCAGCTTCACCCGCAGGTCCAGCGGCATGTCGGCGATGGCCGGGATCTTGTAGCTGGCGGGGCCGTTGGTCATCAGCTTGCCCTTGGCGTTCCACACCAGCTCTTCCATGGTCAGCCAGCCCATGCCCTGGACGAAGCCGCCTTCCACCTGGCCGATGTCGATGGCCGGGTTCAGCGAGTCGCCGACGTCATGCAGGATGTCGGTGCGCAGCATCTTGTACTCGCCGGTCAGGGTGTCGACGATCACCTCGGAGCAGGACACGCCGAAGGCGTAGTAGTAGAAGGGCCTGCCGGCGGCCTTCGCGCGGTCGTAGTAGATCTTCGGCGTGCGGTAGAAGCCGGTGGAGGACAGCGACACCTGGCCGTAATAGGCCTGCTGCACCAGCTCCTCGAAGGGCAGGATGAGGTCGCGCACGCGCACCTGATTGTTGCGGAACTCGACGTCTTCCGCGCTGACCTTCCAGTACCGCGCGGCGAACTCGACCAGGCGCTGCTTGAGGATCTCTGCGGCGTTCTGCGCGGCCTTGCCGTTGAGGTCGGCGCCGGAGGAGGCGGCGGTCGGCGAGGTGTTCGGCACCTTGTCGGTGTTGGTCGCGGTGATCTGGATACGCTCGATGTCGACCTGGAAGACCTCCGCCACCACCTGCGCCACCTTGGTGTTGAGGCCCTGGCCCATTTCGGTGCCGCCGTGGTTCAGATGGATGCTGCCGTCGGTGTAGAGGTGGATCAACGCGCCGGCCTGGTTGAGGAAGGTGGCGGTGAAGCTGATGCCGAATTTCACCGGGGTCAGCGCCAGGCCCTTCTTGAGGATCGGGCTCTGCGCATTGAACCCGCGGATTTCGGCGCGGCGCTTGGCGTACTCGGCGCTGGCCTCCAGCTCGGCGGTCATCTCCTCGATGAGGTTGTGCTCGACCAGCTGGTGGTAGTGGGTGAGGTTGCGCTCGTCCTTGCCGTAGTAGTTGCGCTTGCGCACCTCCAGCGGGTCCTTGCCGAGCTGGCGCGCCACCGCGTCCATGATCTCCTCGATGGCGACCATCCCCTGCGGGCCGCCGAAGCCGCGGTAGGCGGTGTTGGAGGCGGTGTTGGTCTTGCAGCGGTGGCCGTTGATGGTGGCGTTGCCGAGGAAGTAGGCGTTGTCCGCGTGGAACATGGCGCGGTCGACGATGGAGCCGGAGAGGTCCGGCGAGTAGCCGCAGTTGCCGGCCAGCTCGATCTGGATGCCGTGCAGCAGGCCGTCGTCGTCGAAGCCGACGTCGTACTCGACGTAGAAGGGGTGGCGCTTGCCGGTGATGGACATGTCTTCCATGCGCGGCAGGCGCATCTTCGCCGGGCGCCCGGTGAGCCGCGCGACCACCGCGCACAGGCAGGCCGGCGCCGCAGCCTGGGTTTCCTTGCCGCCGAAGCCGCCGCCCATGCGGCGCATGTCGATCACCACCTTGTTGAAGGAGATGCCCAGCACCTCGGCCACCAGCTTCTGCACCTCGGTGGGGTTCTGCGTCGAGGTGTAGACGATGACGCCGCCGTCCTCGCTGGGCATCACCGAGGAAATCTGCGTCTCCAGGTAGAAGTGTTCCTGGCCGCCGATGTGCAGGCTGCCCTGCAGGCGGTGCGGCGCGGTCGCCAACCGGGCGGCGGAGTCGCCGATCTTGTGCTGGTGGCTGTCGAGCACGAAGTGCTTCTTGCGCAGTGCCTCGACCACGTCGAGCACCGGCTCCAGCTCCTCATATTCGACGATCGCCGCCATGGCCGCCTGGCGCGCGGTTTCCAGGCTGTCGGCGGCCACCGCGAGGACCATCTGGCCGACGTACTCGACCTTGCCGTCGGCCAGCAGCGGGTCACCGCCGACCACCGCGCCGATGTCCAGTTGGCCGGGCACGTCGTCCTTGGTGATGGCGATGGCCACGCCGGGGAACTGGTAGCAGGGGCTGACGTCCAGCCGGGTGATGCGCGCATGGGCGCGCTCGCTCATGCGCGCATAGACGTGCAACTGGTTGGGGAATTCCAGGCGGTCGTCGATGTACAGCGCCTCGCCGCTGACGTGCTTGGGCGCGCTCTCGTGCTTGACGCTCTTGCCGACGCCGCTGGTCAGGTCGGCGCGGAACAGCGCCTGGAGTTCTTCCTGGCTTTTCGTGTGCTTATGCATAGTGGGTCACCCGAGTCACGGCCTGGGGCGCTTCCAGTTCGAGGAAGCATTTGCGCAGCAGGTTCTGCGCGGTGAGCAGGCGGTATTCCTTGCTGGCGCGGAAGTCGCTGAGCGGGGTGAAGTCCTCGCCCAGGGCAACGGCGGCGCGTTCGAAGGTCGCGGCATCGAACGGCTGGCCGAGCAGCGCCGCCTCGCAGGCGCGGGCGCGCTTGGGGATCGCCGCCATGCCGCCGAAGCCGCTGCGCACGGCGCTGATGCGGCCGTCCTCGAGGCTGACGCTGAAGGCCGCGCAGACCGCCGAGATGTCGTCGTCCAGGCGCTTGGACACCTTGTAGGCGCGGAACGCCTGGTTGGCCTGCGGGCGCGGGACGATGATCTTCTCGATGAACTCGCCCTCCTGGCGCGCGGTGACCTTGTAGTCGATGAAGTAGTCCTCGATCGGCAGTTCGCGGCTGGCGTTGCCCTTGCGCAGGACGATGCGTGCGCCCAGGGCGATCAGCAGCGGCGGCGTGTCGCCGATCGGCGAGGCGTTGCCGATATTGCCGCCGAGGGTGCCTTGGTTGCGGATCTGCAGCGAGGCGAAGCGCTGCAGCAACTCGCCGAAGTCCGGGTAATCCTCGGCGAGGACCTGGTAGCAGTCGGTCAGCGCGGCGGCGGCGCCGAGTTCGATGCGCTCGGCGAAGACCTCGACGCGTTTCATTTCTTCGACATGGCCGACATGGATCATCACCGGCAGCTCGCGGTGGAACTGGGTGACTTCCAGGGCCAAGTCGGTGCCGCCGGCGAGCAGGCGGGCCTGCGGATTGGCGCTGTAGAGCTCGGCCAGGTCGGCGATGCTCAGCGGCAGCAGGCAGCGCTTGTCGCCGCTGTTCAGCTCGGCGGCCTCGCGCGGGGCGATGGCCTTGAGTTGAGCGATGGTCTGGGCTTCGGCGGCGTCGAACTGGTCCGGCGCCGCCTGGCAGCAGACCTGCTCGGCGGCGTCGAGGATCGGCCGGTAGCCGGTGCAGCGACAGAGGTTGCCGGCCAGCGCCTGGTGCGCCTCGGCCTTGCGTTCCTCGTGGCTGGCGCCGGCGGCGCGGTTCTTTTGCAGGGCGAACAGCGACATGACGAAGCCGGGGGTGCAGAAGCCGCACTGCGAGCCGTGGCAGTCGACCATGGCCTGCTGCACGCCGTGCAGTTGGCCGCGCTGCTTGAGATCCTCGACGCTGATCAACTGCTTGCCGTGCAGTGCGGCGACGAAGGTCAGGCAGGCGTTGAGGGTGCGGTAGCGGATGCGCTCGGCGCCCTCGGCGCCGGTCAGTTCGCCCACCACCACGGTGCAGGCGCCGCAGTCACCGGAGGCGCAGCCCTCCTTGGTGCCGGTCTTGCCGAGGTGCTGGCGCAGGTAGTTGAGCACGGTGAGGTTGGGGTCGAGGCGGTCTTCGACGCGCAGCTCGCGGTTGAGCAGGAACCTGATCAAGGCATGCCTCCAGGCGGTTTCTTGTTTTGGGCGGGGCGCTGGAGGCGAATCTAGGAAAAGCTGACTTTCAAGTCAATAAAAATTCTGATCCTGCGGTCAGCTATTTCCCGGAGAGACCCCTCCGCAGGCGTAACCGTCTGCAGGGGCCGTCCGGCGAAGGCGATGGGGCTGCTGGGCATTGCGCAGGCGAGGGCAGAAAAAAAGACGGCAGCCGGGGGTAATTCGGCTGCCGTAAAGGCGTGGCATCGAACTCAGGCGTGCTGGTCGTCGCTCAATTGGTATTCCTCGCCGGCGTAGTAGGCGCGCACCCGCGGGTTCATCACCGCGCGCCAGAGCGGCGGAAACAGGGCGAGGACGATCATCCCGGCGTAGCCATTGGGCAGTTGCGGGCTGTCGTCGTAATGGCGCAGCACCTGGTAGCGGCGCTTGGCGCTGGCGTGGTGATCGGAATGCCGTTGCAGGTGGAAGAGGAACAGGTTGGTCAGCAGGAAGTTGCTGTTCCACGAGTGTTCATGGGTGGTGCGCTCATAGCGCCCATCGGCCAGTTTGCGACGGTGCAGGCCGTAGTGCTCGACGTAGTTGACGATCTCCAGCAGGGTGCAGGCCATGGCCGCCTGGCCCAGGAAGTAGAGCGCGCCCAGCCAGCCGAAGGCCAGGCCGAAAGCGAGCAGGAAGAGTGCGCTGAGGGCGTACCAGCCGATCAGCTCGTTGCGCCAGTGCAGCGCCGGCAGGCCCTTGCGCCTGAGGCGCTGGGCCTCCAGGCGCCAGGCATTGCGGAAGTTGTGCGCATAGGCGTGGGGCAGGAAGGCATACAGGCTCTGGTCGTAGCGCGAGGAGGAGGCGTCCTCCGGGGTCGAGACGTTGACGTGGTGGCCGCGCACGTGCTCGACCTTGAAACCGGCGTAGCACACCGCCGCCAGCAGCAGGCCGCCGGCGCATTGCTCCAGGGCCGGGTCCTTGTGGATCAGCTCGTGGGCGACGGTGATGCCGATGGCGCCCATCACCGTGCCGACCGAGAGAATCCAGCCCAGCCGGCCGCTCCAGTCCCAGGTTTCGGTATGGCTGAACACCCAGCCGCCATAGACCAGCATGCCGAGCAGCAGCGGCACCGTCAGCAGGCTCAGCAGGCGGTAGTAAGCCTGACCCTCCAGCAGCGGCACCTCGCTGGCCTCGTCGGGGTTGGCCGGGTCGCGGCCGACGATGGCGTCGAGCAGCGGGATGACCAGGAACACCACGCCGATGACGAACCAGGTCCAGGCATTGGGCCGGTCGCTGCCCTGGGACCAGTGGTAGCTCAGGGGAATGCCGAGCACCGGCACCAGCCAGATCCAGTAGCCGACCTTTTTCAGGCGCAGCATCCAGGCGGGGGAGAGCGAGGCGAACATAGGGCGACTCCTGGCGATGACTTCGTAGGATTGTCCGACAATCTTGCGCCAGTTTCGTCCTCGTCGCGCACCAACCTTCGTTCTGTCAGCCACTCCGAGCGGGGCCTTGCGGGGTAACGCCCTGTGTTACACTTCGCGGCCGCACGCCCCTCCGAACAGCCCGCAGCGATAAGGACAACCATGACGTTCAAGGCCCCGGACAGCCTGGCTGAACAGATTGCCCACCACCTCGCCGAACGCATCATCCGGGGCGAGCTCAAGGAACGCGAGCGCATCCAGGAACAGAAGGTCACCCAGGCGCTGAACGTCAGCCGCGGCTCGGTCCGCGAGGCGCTGCTGATCCTCCAGCGGCGCCATCTGGTGGTCATCCTGCCGCGTCGCGGGGCGCAGGTTTCCGAACTGTCCGCCAGCCATGTGGAAAGCCTCTACGCGCTGGTCATGGAGCTGTACATCATGCTCGCCGTGGCCGTCGCCCGGCATTGGCGCGACGCAAGCGACCTGCAAGCGTTCCAGGCGATCCAGCAGCGCCTGCTGGAAGACTCGCGGCGGGGCGATATCAACGCCTTCGTCGAGTCCAGCTTCGACATCATGCGCGCCGGGTTTCCCTTCGCCGCCAACCCCTATCTGCAGGAAACCGTGGAAAACCTGCTGCCGGCCATCAGCCGCACCTACCACCTGGCGCTGGAGCGGCGCAAAGGCGAGATGGGCCAGTTCATCGACAGCTTCGCCCGTCTGTTGCAGGCCGTGATCGACCGCGACGAAGCACGCATTCGCACGGTATTGCTCGACTACGGCCGCCACAACAGCCAGCTGGTGCTGGCTGCCCTGGCCGAACGCTGAGAGGCGCGGGCATATGCGGCTCAAATGCATCAAGCTGGCCGGGTTCAAGTCCTTCGTCGACCCGACCACGGTGAACTTCCCGAGCAACATGGCGGCCGTGGTCGGTCCCAACGGTTGCGGCAAGTCCAATATCATCGACGCCGTTCGCTGGGTGATGGGCGAGAGTTCGGCGAAGAACCTCCGCGGCGAGTCGATGACCGACGTCATCTTCAACGGCTCCAACACGCGCAAGCCGGTGACCCAGGCGTCGATCGAGCTGATCTTCGACAACAGCGACAACAGCCTGGTCGGCGAGTACGCCAGTTACGCCGAGATTTCCATCCGCCGCCGCGTTACCCGCGACGGCCAGAACACCTACTTCCTCAACGGCACCAAGTGCCGCCGCCGCGACATCACCGACATCTTCCTCGGCACCGGCCTGGGTCCGCGCAGCTATTCGATCATCGAGCAGGGCATGATCTCCAAGCTGATCGAGGCCAAGCCGGAAGACCTGCGCAATTTCATCGAGGAAGCCGCCGGCATCTCCAAGTACAAGGAGCGCCGTCGCGAAACCGAGAACCGCATCCGTCGCACCCAGGAAAACCTGGCGCGCCTGTCCGACCTGCGCGAAGAACTCGAACGCCAGCTCGAACGCCTGCACCGCCAGGCCCAGTCGGCGGAGAAATACCAGGAATTCAAGGCCGAGGAGCGTCAGCTCAAGGCCCAGCTCGGTGCCCTGCGCTGGCGCGAACTCAACGAGCAGGTCGGGCAGAAGGAGCGGGTGATCGGCGACCAGGAGGTGGCCTTCGAGGCGCTGGTAGCCGAACAGCGCAGTGCCGACGCCAGCATCGAGCGCCTGCGCGACAGCCACCACGAGCTGTCTGAGCGCTTCAACCAGGTACAGGGGCGCTTTTATTCGGTGGGCGGCGACATCGCCCGCGTCGAGCAGAGCATCCAGCACGGCCAGCAGCGCCTGCGCCAGTTGCAGGACGACCTGCGCGAGGCCGAGCGCGCGCGCCTGGAAACCGAATCGCACCTGGGCCACGACCGCACCCTCATGGCCACCCTCGGCGAAGAACTGGCCCTGCTCGCGCCGGAGCAGGAAGTCAGCGCCGCCGCGGCCGAAGAGGCCAGCGCCGCGCTGGAAACCTCCGAAGCCAGCATGCACGAATGGCAGCAGGGCTGGGACGCCTTCAACCAGCAGAGCGCCGAGCCGCGCCGCGAAGCCGAGGTGCAGCAGTCGCGCATCCAGCACCTGGAGCAGAGCCTGGAACGCCAGGCCGAACGTGAACGTCGCCTGAGCGAGGAACGCCAGCAACTGGCGGCCGACCCGGAAGGCGCGGCGATCCTCGAACTGAGCGAGCAATTGGCCGCCACCGAGCTGCAACTGGACGAGCTGCAGGCCGAGGAGCAGGAACTCATCGAGCGCCTGGAACAGGTGCGCCAGGCCCTGCAGGACAGCAGCGCGGCGCAGCACCAGGCGCAGGGCGAATTGCAACGCCTGAACGGCCGCATCGCTTCCCTGGAAGCCCTGCAGCAAGCCGCGCTCGACCCCGGCGCCGGCACCGCCGACTGGTTGCGCGCGCAAGGCCTGGAACAGCGCCCGCGCCTGGCCGAGAACCTGCGCGTGGAGGCGGGCTGGGAACTGGCGGTGGAAACCGTGCTCGGCGCCGACCTGCACGCGGTGTTGCTGGACGATTTCAACGACCTGCCGTTCGCCAGCCTGGAAAAGGGCGAACTGCGCCTGCTGGATGTGCCCCGCGGCGGCGCCAGTCGGGCCGGCAGCCTGCTGGACAAGGTCGACAGCGCCCTCGACCTGTCCGCCTGGCTGGCCCGGGTGCGGCCGGTCGACAGCCTGGAACAGGCCTTGGCCCAGCGCAGCGGACTGGGCGACGGCGAAAGCCTGGTCAGCCGTGACGGCTACTGGGTCGGCCGGCACTTCCTCCGCGTCCGCCGTGGCGAGTCCGCCGAGAGTGGCGTACTGGCCCGTGGCCAGGAATTGGAGCGTCTCTACGCCGAGCGTGAGCGACTGGAAGCGCGCCTGGCCGGGCTCGACGAGCAACTGCAAGACCAGCGCCAGGCCCAGCGCCAGGCCGAGGACGGGCGTGAGCAGTTGCGCCGGCGCATCCAGGAAGAAGGCCGCCGTCAGGGCGAGCTGAAGGCCGGATTGTCGGCGCAGCAGGCCAAGGTCGAGCAATTGACCCTGCGCCGCCGCCGACTCGACGAAGAGTTGGCGGAGCTGGCCGAGCAGCGCGCCATCGAGCAGGAGCAACTGGGCGAAGCGCGCCTCAGCCTGCAGGATGCCCTTGACGCCATGGCCCAGGACACCGAGCGCCGCGAGAGCCTGCTGGCCGAACGCGATGCGTTGCGCGAGCGTCTCGACCGCATCCGCCAGGAGGCGCGCCAGCACAAGGACCAGGCCCACCAGTTGGCGGTGCGCGTGGGTTCGCTCAAGGCCCAGCATGAATCCACCTGCCAGGCGCTGGAGCGCCTGGACTCCCAGGCATTGCGCCTGAACGAGCGCTGCGAGCAGCTCAACCTCAACCTGGAGGAGGGCGCCGCGCCGCTGGAAGAGTTGCGTATGCGCCTGGAAGAGCTGCTCGAGCGGCGCATGGGCGTGGAAGAAGAACTGAAGATCGCGCGCCTGACGCTGGAGGACGCCGACCGCCAGTTGCGCGACGCCGAGAAGCGCCGCACCCAGGCCGAGCAGCAATCGCAACTGCTGCGCGGGCAACTGGAGCAGCAGCGCATGGAATGGCAGGCCTTGAGCGTGCGTCGCAAGGCCCTGCAAGAACAGCTCGGCGAAGACGGCTACGACCTGCACACAGTGCTCGGCACCTTGCCCCACGACGCCGCCGAAGCCATCTGGGAAGAGCGCCTGGAAGGCCTCGCCGGGCGCATCCAGCGCCTCGGCCCGATCAACCTGGCGGCGATCGACGAATACCAGCAGCAGTCCGAACGCAAGCGTTACCTGGACGACCAGAACGCCGACCTCGTCGAAGCCCTGGACACCCTGGAAAACGTCATCCGCAAGATCGACAAGGAAACCCGCAACCGCTTCAAGGAAACCTTCGACCAGATCAATGCTGGCCTTCAGGCCCTGTTCCCCAAGGTCTTCGGCGGCGGTCACGCCTACCTGGAACTTACCGGCGAAGATCTACTCGATACAGGGGTGGCGATCATGGCCCGGCCGCCGGGCAAGAAGAACAGCACCATCCATCTGCTGTCCGGCGGCGAGAAGGCGCTGACGGCTCTGGCGCTGGTCTTCGCGATCTTCCAGCTCAACCCGGCACCGTTCTGCATGCTCGACGAAGTCGATGCGCCGCTGGACGATGCCAACGTCGGGCGTTATGCCCGGCTGGTCAAGGAGATGTCGGAGAAAGTGCAGTTCATCTATATCACCCACAACAAGATCGCCATGGAAATGGCCGATCAATTGATGGGCGTGACCATGCACGAGCCCGGTTGTTCGCGTCTGGTGGCAGTGGATGTGGAGGAAGCCGTGGCCCTGGCGGAGGCATGAAGCCAACGCCTTCTGGACAAATTTCATACAGTGATTACGGGCACTTTGCTGTCACTGCCATGTTGCCCCGCCGAATACGTAAGCTGTTGATTCGATTGGGTTCATCGGCGTTTCCCCAGGGCGCCCGCAATAGCCTGCGGAAAGTTGCGAATAGTTGCGCGGATGGTCCGTGCAGGCAGTGTAAAAGTTATGTCGGGCATGCTAGCTTAATGCCCACTTTTGTTACGCGTGGACATACAAACTACAGCGCCACGTTTTCAGGGATAGGACATCCTTTTTTTCATCATCATTTTTATCAGGGGCAATGGGATTAGATGGATATCGGTCTACGCGAATGGCTGATCGTCATTGGGCTTATCGTGATCGCCGGCATTCTGTTCGACGGTTGGCGTCGCATGCGGGGCGGCAAGGGCAAATTGCGCTTCAAGCTGGACCGGCATTTCGCCAACCAGATCGACGATGAGGGCGACTCACCGGAAGTGCTGGGGCCATCCCGCGTGGTCGAGCACAACGAACCGTCGCTGGACGAGCACGACCTGCCTTCCATCAGTGCCAAGGAGTCGCGCGGCAAGCGGCGCGGCGAACCGCGCCAGGGCGACCTGAACCTCGACGACCCGGCGCCTAACCTGCTCGGTCCGCTGGACGAGGAAGACTTCCCCGAAACCCTGGAAGAAGCGCCGAAGGAAAAGCCCAAGGCCAAGGATCGCAAGAAGGACAAGGAGCGCGAGAAGGAGCGCCAGGCAGCCCCCGCCGCCAGCGCCCCGGCGCCGGTCGAGGAAGTGCTGATCATCAACGTGATCAGTCGCGACGAAGGCGGCTTCAAGGGCCCGGCCCTGCTGCAGAACATCCTCGAAAGCGGCCTGCGCTACGGCGAGATGGACATCTTCCATCGTCACGAGAGCATGGCCGGCAATGGTGAAGTGCTGTTCTCCATGGCCAACGCGGTCAAGCCGGGCACCTTCGATCTGGACAACATCGACCAGTTCAGCACCCGCGCAGTGAGCTTCTTCCTCGGTCTGCCGGGGCCGCGTCATCCGAAGCAGGCCTTCGACGTGATGGTCGCCGCCGCGCGCAAGCTGGCCCAGGAGCTCAACGGCGAGCTGAAGGACGAGCAGCGCAGCGTGATGACTGCGCAGACCATCGAGCACTACCGCCAGCGCATCAGCGAGTTCGAACGTCGCGCCCTGACGCAGAAGCGCTAATCTCAGAGCCAAGCGGATAGCCAGAAGCCGGAAGTGACTACCCAGTCCCTTCCGGCTTTCCGCTTTTCAGCTTCCAGCCTCCAGTCCCCGCTCAGAAGACCATGACCGACAGCCAGACCGCCGCCCAACGCATCGCCCAGCTCCGCAGCGAGCTGGATGCGCACAACTACCGTTATTACGTGCTCGACGAGCCGAGCGTCCCGGATGCCGAATACGACCGCCTGTTCCGCGAGCTAAAGGCGCTGGAAGAGGAGCACCCGGACCTGGTCAGCGCCGAATCGCCGACCCAGCGCGTCGGTGGCGCCGCCGCCGCGGCCTTCGGCGAGGTGCGTCACGAAGTGCCGATGCTCAGCCTGGGCAACGCCTTCGAGGAACAGGACCTGCTGGACTTCGACCGGCGCGTGCGCGAGGGCCTGGCCGACCAGTTGCCGGCCGGCGATCTGTTCGGCGGCGGCGCCGAGGTGGAATACAGTTGCGAACCCAAGCTCGACGGCCTGGCGGTCAGCCTGCTGTACGAGAACGGCCGGCTCACCCGCGGCGCCACCCGCGGTGACGGCAGCACAGGCGAAGACATCAGCGCCAACGTGCGCACCGTGCGCAACATTCCCCTGCGCCTGCAGGGCGAGGGCTGGCCGGCGGTGCTGGAGGTGCGCGGCGAGGTGTACATGTCCAAGGCCGGCTTCGACGCGCTCAATGCGCGACAAATGGAAAGCGGCGGCAAGACCTTCGCCAACCCGCGCAACGCCGCTGCCGGCAGCCTGCGCCAGCTCGACCCGAAAATCACCGCCAGCCGTCCGCTGGAGTTCTGCGCCTATGGTTTCGGCCGGGTCGAGGGCGGCAGCCTGCCGGATACCCAGGTCGGCATCCTCGAAGCCTTCAAGGCCTGGGGCGTGCCGATCAGCCGCGAGCTGAAGCGGGTCCAGGGCGTTGCCGGCTGCCAGGCCTACTACGCGGACATCGGTGAGCGCCGTGACAGCCTGGCCTACGAGATCGATGGCGTGGTGTTCAAGGTCAACCGCATCGATTTCCAGCGCGAGCTGGGCTTCCGCGCCCGCGAACCGCGCTGGGCCGTGGCCCATAAATTCCCGGCGCGCGAAGAACTCACCGAACTGCTCGACGTCGAGTTCCAGGTCGGCCGTACCGGCGCCGTCACACCGGTGGCGCGCCTGAAACCGGTGCAGGTGGCCGGCGTTACCGTGTCCAACGCCACCCTGCACAACATGGACGAAGTCGCCCGCCTCGGGCTGATGATCGGCGATACCGTGATCATCCGTCGCGCCGGCGACGTCATCCCGCAGGTCATGCAGGTGGTCAGCGAGCGGCGGCCGGCCGATGCGCGTCCGGTGCGGGTGCCGGAGCACTGCCCGGTGTGCGGCTCGCAGGTCGAGCGCACGCAACTGGTCAAGCGCGCCAAGGGCCGCGAGTCGGTCAGCGAAGGCGCTATCTACCGCTGCGTCGGCCGCTTGTTCTGCCAGGCGCAACTGAAACAGTCGATCATCCACTTCGTCTCGCGGCGGGCCATGGATATCGACGGCCTCGGCGACAAGATCGTCGAGCAACTGGTGGACAAGGGCCTGGTCAAGTCGCCGGCCGACCTGTTCACCCTGACCTACGAGCAGGTGGTCGAACTGGAAGGCTTCGCCGACCTGTCCACGCGCAACCTGCTCAGCGCCATTGCCGACAGCCGCCGCCCGAGCCTGGCGCGCTTCATCTACGCCCTGGGCATTCCCGATGTCGGCGAGGAGACCGCCAAGCTGCTGGCGCGCGCCCTGGGTTCGCTGGCGCGCATCGAGAGGGCGCTGCCGGAGGTGCTGACCTACCTGCCGGACGTTGGCGCCGAAGTCGCCTACGAAATCCATAACTTCTTCGCCGACGAGCACAACCGCAAGGTCATCGAGCAACTGCTCGACGAGACCCATGGCATCGCTTTGCAGGAGGAGGGCGAGCTGGCTGCCGAATTCGCCGCCTGCGCGACCCTGGCGGACTTCATCGCCAAGCTCGACATCGCCGGCATCGCCGCCACCGGGGCGAAGAAGCTGGCCGAAAGCGCCGGCGACCTGGAGGGCATCGTCGCCCTCAGCCAGGACTGGCTGACCCTCAGCGTGAGCAAGGCGCTCAACGAGAAGGCCAAGCAATCCTTGCGCGATTACTTCGCCGACCCGCAGCGTGTCGCCCGTGCGCGTGCCATCGAAGCGCAATTGCGCGAGTTCGGCATGCACTGGCAGAGCGAACGCAAGGTCGCCGAGGGGCTGCCGCTGGCCGGTCAGACCTGGGTGCTGACCGGCACCCTGGAGGCGATGAGCCGCGACGTCGCCAAGGACAAGCTGGAAAGCCTGGGCGCGAAGGTCGCCGGCTCGGTATCGGCCAAGACCCATTGCGTGGTCGCTGGCCCCGGCGCCGGTTCGAAGCTGGCCAAGGCGCAGGAACTCGGCGTCGCGGTAATGGACGAAGAAGGGCTGCTGGCGTTGCTCGCCGCGCACGGCTTGAGCGCTTGATCCGCCGTTTTCGGTATTTTTCGCACCTCAACCATTCAGGAGACACAACATGGCTTTGACCAAGGATCAGCTGGTCCGCGATATCGCCGATTCCCTCGACCTCACCCAGGCCGCCGTGCGCGGGGTATTCGAGCAACTGGCACAGATCGTTCAGGACAGCCTGGAGAACGGCGAGGAACTGACGCTGCCGGGCATCGGCAAACTCAAGGTCGCCGAGCGCGCCGCGCGCAGCGGACGCAACCCGCAGACCGGCAAGACCATCCAGATCGCCGCGAAGAAGGTGGTGCGTTTCGTACCGGCCAAGGCCCTGGCCGACAGCCTGAACTGAGCGAGGCCGCGCGGCCCGAAAAGCCGCGCGCCGATGCCCGGAGACGAACATGGATAAAGCGAGAAAGCAGCGCGTGTCGGGGCTGATCGCCCTGGTGCTGTTGTTCGCCCTGTATGTGGCCTGGACCCAGCGTCCGCAGATCCTCCTGCATTACGACGCCCAGGGCAGCGGCCCGGTGAGTTACAGCTTCAAGGAAAACGGTGTGGAAACCCTGGCCGGCGACATCAAGCCCGGCGAGGTACGCAGCTTTCCGTTGAGCCTGTGGCGCAGCGCTGGCTACCTGGTGTCCTTCACCTTCCACCGGGGCGCCGAGAAGTACGCCAGCTTCAGTAGCCGGCCCGGCTATGACAAGCAGGACCTGTTCCTCGGTCCGGGGCTGGAAGTGTCCACCCAGCCGATCGCCAGTGGCAGCTTCCGCCAACAGCAATAGCGCCACGCCCCTGGTCCGCCGGGCCGGGGCGTCGCCGTCACAGATACGTCAGGTTCAGCAACAGCGGGCGGCCCGCCGCGCGCCCCTCGGTGTCGCGCAGCAACAGGCGTAGCGCGGCGCCGTTCAGCACCACGCCGCCCTTGAGATCGAGGGGCCGGCCTTCGAGGTCGGTCACCTGGATTCGCGGCAACGGTGCCTGGCCCTGGGCCGGGCTCAGGTGCAGCGATACCGGGCTGCTGCAGCCTTGGACGGCGAGGCCGGTCGAGCGGGCGAGTGCCGGCGGCGAAAATTGGCTGGTGCGGCAGCCTGGCTCGACGACCAGTCCCTGGAAGCGCAACTCCTCCGCGCACAGGGGCAGGCTGAAGAGCAGGGACAGCAGCAGGGCAGAGGGGCGCAGGTCATCGCGCATGGCTGGATCTCCCGGAACAGGACTCGGAGGCGTTCTATCCCGGTATCGGCAGAGGTCGCCGAGGCTGCAGTCGCCAGGCACGAAACTGCCGAATCGCCCTCAACCTTGAAGCTAAGTGCTTGAAGTGGTTGTAACTTACGCGCAAGCCGGTACAATGGCGCGGCTCGCTGATCTGGCGAGTTCTCAATGGTGGCCCTGTCGGTCCCCCCGCAACGATTACCCGCTTACCTGGTCAGGTCCGGAAGGAAGCAGCCAAGGCGGGGACATTGTGTGCCGGGGTGTGGCTGGCGGGGCCGCCTCCATTTCAGCCTCCCGTTTTTCTCCTGCCGCTGGCATGCGCCGCTTGCCGGTGCGCTTCTCGTTCGTCCGCTGTTACACGGGGCCATGCTGAGCCCGTGACGCCTTACATTCATTCGAAATAATAAAGTTCGCGGAATCTAAAATTGAGATGGCGCTATTGGAATCAATAACGCCGGCAATGTTTTCTATTACTGTCGAATGTAGGAAATTTCCCATAATTAATATTTGGGAAAAATCCGAGCTGCCGAGCCATCGGGCATTCATTTAGATTGCTCGCCCGCGAGCGTTTAGTCTTCGTGGAGTTATTTTTTAGGTGAGGTTGATTTGAAAAAGATCAAGATTGTTTTGGCGGACGATCATGCAGTGGTGTTGATGGGAGTGCGTGGAGTCCTGGAACGTCATCCCCAATATCAGGTCGCCTGCGAAGCGCGTTCGTCCGGCGAGTTGGTGAGTGCATTACAGCGTGAGGAGTTCGATATCGCCATTACCGACTTCAGCATGCCAGGCGATGAAGTCTATGGCGATGGTGTCCGTTTCATTGGTTATCTGGTGCGTAATTTCCCTAAGGTGAAATTCCTCGTGTTCACCATGCTGTCCAATCGCTTGGTGCTGGACCGCTTGTTCGAGCTGGGCGTGGCCGGCGTGGTGCGCAAGGACGCCGGCATGGCGCAGTTGCTGTCTACCCTGGACGCCCTCGGCAAGGGCCGTTGCCTGGTCCGCTCGGGCTTTCGCAATGGCGAGGCCGAGGCCCGCGAAGGCGAGCTGCGGCGGCGCCTGGAGTCTCTCTCGGTCAAGGAATACGAGGTGTTGCGGCTGTTCGTCTCGGGCCTGCGCGTCAGCGATATCGCGCGTTTGCTCAAGCGCAGCGACAAGACCATCAGCGCGCAGAAGTCGTCGGCCAAGCGCCGGCTCGGCGTGAAAACCGACCAGGAACTGCTGGCCTGCTGCCTGGAGGGGCATTTCTTCGATTGATGATCCTGGCGCGGACTGGCCTGGGCTACGCCAAGCGCTGGCCAGCGGCGCTTCCCTCGATGCAGCGGGCTGAACGGCTCGCTGTTCCTTGATCGATCCCCAATATCCGGCGCCGGCGTTTCCTCTCTTTTACTCGCAATGAGTCATTGACGTTCTATTCGTCTGGGAATTTTCCGATCAAGCAGCGGAAAACATCTTTCGGGCTCCCTTTAGGAATATTCCTAAATTTTTCAATCCGGCCACTTTGTATCCTCCCCGCCCATCGAGACCTACGTCTGTATTCCAGTCATTTCATCTGGTTCGGACATGCGGTTGAAGCATGAGTTTCGATGCTCAGAGTCCAGCGTTTCATCAGCTGAATGGCTTGTAAAAAACATCAGTAGCAATTGGCAGGAGTTATATATGGCCGCAATTCAATTGATTGCGAAGAGTACGGGGCAAGTGACGGATGTCAGTGGCAACAATCTGTTGTCTCTGGCTCGTCCGAGCGTTGTCAAGATCGCTGTTAGTCCGGACAACGTGAAGTCCATCAGCCGTAATGGCGACAGCATGGTGATCCACCTGAAGAATGGTGAAGTCATCACCATCAACAACTTCTTCCATGTCGTCGATGGCGTGCGCAACGACCTGGTGATGGAGGATTCCAATCATCAGCTGTGGCTGGCCGACTACTCCGAACCGTGGACAGGTGCCAATCTGCACGAGCTGGACTCCATCGACACCCTGGTCGCCGAGCAATCCAGCGACCACAACCCCGTACTCGGCCTGCTGGTGCCGGCCGCCGGCCTCGGCGCCATCGGTATCGGCAACTACCTCTCGGCCCACGGCGGCGGTGGCGGCGGCAATGACCGCGGCACCCCCCCTGGCGAAGTACCCGCCAAGCCGGAAATCCTCTTCAACAACCTGCAGGGCCTGACCGGCAAGGGCGAGCCGGGCAGCACCATCACCCTGACCAAGCCGGACGGCAGCACTGTCACCACCACCACTGCTGGCGATGGCACCTGGCACTTCAACCCGAACCCGCTGGACAATGGCACCGCCGGCACCGTCACCGCCTCCAATGGCAACGGCACCAGCGAGCCGGTCAGCACCGGCCCGGCCGATCTGGTTCCGCCGCACGATCCGCATGTCACCCAGAACAATGGCGATGGCCTGGCCGGCACCGGCGAGGCGGGCGACACCATCACCCTGACCAAGCCGGATGGCAGCACCGTGACCACCACGGTTGATCAGAACGGCAACTGGAAATTCCCCGAGAACCCGCTGGGCAACGGTGAGACCGGCACCCTGGTCGAGACCGACCCGGCTGGCAACAGCAGCGGCAACGTCAGCACCGGCGTGGCCGACACCATTGACCCGCTGCCGCCGACCGTCGACCACAACAACGGTTCCGGCCTGGGCGGCACCGGCGAGCCGGGCGGCACCATCACCGTCACCAAGCCCGATGGCTCCACCGTGACCACCACCGTGGACGGCAACGGCAACTGGAACCTGCCGGACAACCCGCTGGGCAACGGCGAGAGCGGCACCGTCACCGTGACCGACCCGGCCGGCAACGTCAGCGGCGAGACCCCCACCGGTCCGGCCGACCTGCTGCCGCCGAAGCCGCCGCTGGGCGACGCAAGCCTGACCCTGATCGATAACGTGGCGCCGATCACCGGTACCATCGAGCGTGGCAACAAGACCAACGACACCCAGCCGGAATTCAAAGGCAAGGTGGTCGACGCCAACGACGCCAAGACCGTCAATGTCTACGACAACGGCGTCCTGATCGGCAGCACCTCGGTCAACGCCGATGGCACCTGGTCCTTCACCCCCGATGCGGCGCACACGCTGAGCGAAGGCAACCATGACTTCCAGGCCGCCACCGTCGATGCCGCTGGCAACGTCAGCAGCAAGACCGCTGACTGGAACTTCATCGTCGATACCCAAGGGCCGATCGATCCGCTCAATCCGGACTTCCTGAAAACCCTGCAACTGATCGACAACGTCGGCCTGATCACCGGTCCGATCGCCAAGGGCGGCGTGACCGACGACACCCAGCCGGAACTCAAGGGCGAACTCGGCCCGAACCCAGATGCCGTCTCCGTCAAGGTCTTCGACAACGGCACCCTGCTGGGCACCGCCACGGTCGGTACCGACGGCAAGTGGTCCTTCACCCCGGACGACGCGCACAAGCTGGCCGAAGGCAGCCACAACCTCCAGGTCATCCTGGTCGATGGCGCCGGTAACGAAAGCAAGCTCAGCGACGGCTGGGACTTCAGCGTCGACACCACCGCGCCGCCGCCGCTGCCGACCGACCCGAAATTCTACGACCTGTACGATGACGTCGGTCTAGTGGTCGGCACCATCACCATGGGTAGCACCACCGACGACGCCAACCCGGAATACAAGGGCACCGGCGTTACCAGTCAGGACGTCAAGTACATCGCCGTCTTCGACGGTGACAAGCTGCTGGGCACCACCACCGTGAACGGGAAGGGCGAGTGGTCCTTCACCCCGAGCACCGCGCTGGCTGTCGGCGACCACGTCTTCACCGCCCGAGCCGTGGATGCCGCCGGCAACCTCAGCGCCCCGTCGCCGGCGTGGAACTTCAACGTCGACGTCAATGCGCCGGCCGCGCCTTCGATCCAGACCATCGTGGACGACGAAGGCAGCGTGCATAACCTGCAGCCGGGCGACCGCACCAACGACAAAACCCCGACCGTCAACGGCACCGCCGAGGCTGGCAGCCTGGTGACCGTCTATGCCAACGGCCAGGCCGTCGGCAGCGCTATCGCCGACAGCACTGGCAAGTGGGCCATCACCACCAGCCCGCTGGGCAGCGACGACACCTACGCCATCACCGCCCAGGCGAAAGACGCCGCTGGCCAGAACAGCCTGCCGTCCGGCGCCTTCGAACTCATCCTCGACACCACCGCACCGGCCAAGCCGGACGTGGCCGCGGCCTACGACAATGTCGGCAGCACCGGCGCCATCGCCGCCGGCAGCACCACCGACGACGCCCAGCCGACCTTCTCCGGCAAGACCGAGCCGGATGCCATCGTCACCATCAAGGACGGCGCCACCGTTCTCGGCAGCGTGAGCGCCGACTCCAGTGGCAACTGGTCGTTCACCCCGAGCCAACCGCTGGGCAACGGCGACCACAGCATCACCACCACGGTCACCGATACCGCCGGCAACACCAGCGCGCCGAGCGATGCCCTGCCGTTCAGCGTCGATTCCACCCTGGTCATCGTCAGCATCATCGCTGCCAAGGATAACGTCGGTGGCATACAGACCGACGTGACCGACAACGGCGTGACCGACGACAAGACCCCGACCCTGTTCGGTACCGCCAATCCGGGTGCCCTGGTCACCCTCTATGCCGATGGCGGCAGCGTGGCCATTGGCAGCGTCACCGCCAGCTCGGCCGGCACCTGGGAATTCACCCTGCCGGATCAGAGCGGCGGCCTGCACCAGTACTCCGCCGTGGCCAAGAACGCCGCCGGCAACGTCGGCAATGCCAGCTTCAGCCTCAATGTCGACCTCACCGCGCCGAACGTTCCGGGCTCCGTGGTCATCACCGACAACGTCGGCGAACCGGGCGACGGCTCGACTGCCCTGGGCAACGGCGCGTCCACCAACGACACCGCACCGGTGATCAGCGGCAGCGGCGCCACCCCGGATGACGTCATCACCATCTACGACGGCGCCAAACCGCTCGGCAGCGTCACCGTGGACGGCAACGGCAACTGGTCGTACAAGCCGGAATCCCCGCTGGCGGAAACCGAGCACCCGATCAGCGTGACCGCCACCGACCCGGCCGGCAATGAAAGTGCCCCCAGCCCGGTCATCACCATCACCGTCGATACCACTCCGCCGGGCCCGATGAGCAGCCTGCACCTGATCGACAATGTGGCGCCACAAACCGGCGAAATCGCCCATGACGGCAAGACCAACGACCTGAGCCCGACCTTCGAGGGCCAACTGGCCGCGGGCGATGCCGCCTACGTCAATGTCTATGACAATGGCAAGCTGATCGGCAGTACCGTGGTCAATGCCAATGGCACCTGGAGCTTCACCCCGTCCAGCGATCTGAGCGAGGGCAGTCACGACTTCCAGGCGCAGGCCGTGGATGCAGCCGGCAACGTCGGCGCCAAGACGGCGGACTGGAACTTCAGCGTCGACACCACCCCGCCGATCGAGCCGAAACCGTGGGATCCGACAAAGCCAGAGCAACTGAACCTGATCGACGATGTCGGCACCATCACCGGCACCATCGCCCATGGCGGCGTGACCGATGACAATCAGCCGCAGTTCAAGGGCACCCTGGACAGCGTCGGCGACGTGGTCAAGGTCAATGTCTATGACAACGGCACGCTGCTCGGCAGCGCCAGCGTCAATGCCGACGGCACCTGGAGCTTCACCCCGTCCACGCCGCTGGCCGAGGGCGCGCACAACTTCCAGGCCGTCACCGTGGATGGCGCCGGCAACGAAAGCGCCAAGACGGCGGACTGGAACTTCACCGTCGACACCACCCCCCCGGGCGTACTGCCGCAGGGCCCGAACTCGCTGAACCTGATCGACGATGTTGGCGCCATCACCGGTCCGATCGCCCATGGCGGCCTGACCGACGACTCCAAGCCGGAGTTCAAGGGCACTGGCGCGCCGGCCGATGCCGTGTTGGTCAACATCTACGACAACGGCACCCTGATCGGCAGCGCCACCGTCAGCAATGGCGCGTGGACCTTCACCCCGGATACTCCGCTGCAAGGCAAGGACCACAACTTCCAGGCCGCCGCCGTGGATGCCGCCGGTAACGAGGGCGCCAAGACCGACGACTGGAACTTCTCCCTGCTGGTCAATCCGCCGGCCGCGCCCGCGCTCAAGCAAGTCAGCGACGACTTCGGCCCGATCACCAGCGATAACCTGCAACCGGGCCAGCACACCGACGACCGTACGCCGACCATCAGCGGTACCGCCGAGGCGAATACCGTGGTCACCGTCTTCGTCAACGACACCGCCGTGGGCAGCGTCGCCGTGGGCACCGATGGCACCTGGAGCATCACCACCAGCGACCTGGGCAGCGATGGCGTGAAGACCATCACCGCGCAAGCCGTGGATGCCGCCGGCCAGCCGAGCGCCAAGACCGGCGGTTTCGATATCGTTCTCGACACCACCGCGCCGGCCAAACCGGCCCAGCCGTCGATCGACGACAACGTCGGCGCCGTCACCGGCCCGGTCAGCAATGGCGTGACCGACGACACCACCCCGACCCTCAGCGGCAAGACCGAGCCGGGCGCCATCGTCACCATCAAGGATGGCAGCGATGTACTGGGCAGCGTGGCCGCCGACAGCAATGGCGACTGGTCGTTCACCCCGAGCGCGCCGCTGGCCGAAGGCGACCACAGCATCACCACCGTGGTCACCGACGCCGCCGGCAATGCCAGCGCGCCGAGCGATGCGCTGCCGCTGGTGATCAACACCCAGCCGGTCAGCGTCACGGTCACCTATGCCAAGGACGATGTCGGCAGCCAGCAGGGCAACCTGCTGAACAACGCCGTGACCGACGACAAGACTCCGACCCTGGTGGGTACCGCCACCGCCAAGGCCGTGGTCACCGTCATGGAAGGGGCGACCGTTCTCGGTTCCACCATTGCCGACGATTCCGGCAACTGGACCCTGGCACTGCCGACCCAGACCGACGGCGCGCACAGCTACAGCGTGACCGCCAGCAACGGCGCCAACAGCGCCAACGCCAGCTTCGCCCTGACCGTCGACAGCCTCGCCCCGAGCAAGCCGGGCGCGATCACCGTCACCGATGACCAGGGTGCCGTCACCGGCCCGGTCACCAATGGCGTGACCGACGACTCCACGCCGACCCTCAGCGGCAAGACCGAGCCGGATGCCATCGTCACCATCAAGGACAACGGCACCGTGCTCGGCACCGCCGTCGCCGACAGCAATGGCGACTGGACGTTCACCCCGTCGCAGGCGCTGCCCGATGGCGACCACAGCATCAGCGTGACCGCCACCGACAAGGCCGGCAACGTCAGCGAGCCGAGCGATGCCGTGGCGATCAAGGTGGATACCAGCAACGTCATGGTCAGCATCGACTATGCCGTCGACAACGTCGGTGTCACCGAAAATCTCATCAACAACGCCCTGACCAACGACGCCACCCCGACCCTGTTCGGCAAGGCCCTGGCCGGTGCCGTGGTCACCATCAGCGTGAAGGGCGGCGCCGCCATCGGCACCGCCATCGCCGATGCCTCGGGCAACTGGAGCTTCGAGCTGCCGGCCCAGGCCGATGGCGCGCACAGCTACAGCGCCAGCGTGAGCAACGGCGCCAACAGCGACAGCGCTGACTTCAGCCTGAACATCGACACCGTTGCGCCGAGCAAACCGGCGGTCGTGGCGGCCAACGATGACCAGGGCAAGGTCCAGGGCAGCATTGCCGCGGGCAGCACCACCGACGACGCTCTGCCGGTGCTTTCCGGCAAGACCGAAGCCGGCGCCACTGTCACCATCAAGGACAACGGCACCGTGCTGGGCACCGCCCTCGCCGACAGCAATGGCGACTGGACGTTCACCCCGAGCGCATCGCTGGCCGACGGTCCCCATAGCATCACCAGCGTGGTCACCGACAAGGCCGGCAACGCCAGCGCGCCGAGCGATGCGTTGGCCTTCGTGGTCGACACCCTCCCGGTCAGCGTCAGCGTCATCAACGCCAAGGACGATGTCGGCAGCAAGAAGGATCCCCTGTCCGACAAGGCCGTCACCGACGATCAGACCCCGACCCTGGTCGGCACCGCCAGCGCGGGCGCCGTGGTCAGCATCTATATCGACGGTGCCGCCAGCCCCGTGGGCAGCGTTATCGCCAGCAGCTCGGGCACCTGGGAGTTCACCCTGCCGAACCAGGCCGATGGCGTACACAACTACAGCGTGGTGGCGAAGAATGCCGCCGGTAACGAGGCCAATACCACCTTCGGCCTGACCGTCGACACCCAAGCTCCGTCCGCGCCGGGCTCCATCACGGTGACCGACAACGTCGGCAACCCGCAGGGCAGCCTGAGCAATGGCCAGTCCACCGACGACACCACCCCGGTGATCAGCGGCAGCGGCGCCACCCCGGGCGACGTCATCACCATCTACGACAACGGCGGCAAACTCGGCAGCGTGTCTGTCGATGGCAACGGTAACTGGAGCTACAAGCCGGGCACCGAGCTGAACGAGGGCGACCACGCGCTGAGCGCCACCGCTACCGATCCGGCGGGCAACGAAAGCGTCCAGGGACCGGTCATCAGCATCACCGTCGACACCACCGCGCCGGGCGCCATTGGCAACCTCGACCTGATCGACGATGTCGGCACCATCCGGGGCACCATCGCCCATGACGGCCAGACCGACGACGCCCGCCCCGTGTTCAGCGGCAAGCTGGCCGCTGGCGAAGCGACCTACGTCAATGTCTACGACGGCGTTACCCTGCTTGGCACCGCCAGCGTCGCCGCGGATGGCAACTGGACCTTCGACTCGCCGCTGCTGCAAGCCGGCGCGCATAACTTCACGGCCGAGGCCGTGGACGCTGCCGGTAACCTCGGGACCAAGACCGCCGACTGGAAGTTCTCGGTCGTGGATTCAAGCGGTATGCCGAATGCCCCGGCGGTCAATGCCGTCAGCGATAACCAGGGCAGCGTCACCGGCAACCTGCAGAAGGGCGACGCCACCGATGACCGCAGCCTGACCGTCAGCGGCACCTCCGAACAGGGCAACACCGTGTACCTGTATGTCGGTGGCACCGAAGTGGGCAGCGCGCTCGTCGACAACACCGGCAAGTGGAGCATCGAAACCGGTGACCTGGGCGCCGATGGCGTGAAGAACATCACCGCCAAGGCGGTCAACCCTGTTGGCCAGGTCAGCCCGGAAACCGGCATCTATGACGTGGTGCTCGACACCACCGCACCGGCCAAGCCGGGCGCGGTCAGCGCACGGGATGACGTCGGCAACGCCACTGGCCCCATCAGCGCCGGCAGCACCACCGACGACGCCCAGCCGACCTTCAGCGGCAGCGCCGCCGAACCGGGCGCCACCGTCACCATTCTCGATGGCACCACGGTACTGGGCACCGCCCAGGTGGCCGCGGACGGCACCTGGAGCTTCACCCCGGCGGACAAGCTGGGCGATGGCCCGCACAGCATCAGCACCACCCTGACCGACCCGGCTGGCAACACCAGCGCGGCCAGCGATGCGCTGAGCTTCACCGTCGATACCTCGAAGGTGGTGGTCAGCATCGTCAATGCCATCGACGATGCCGGAAGCATCAAAGGCAATGTCCCCACCAACGGCAGCACCGACGACACCACCCCGAGCCTGATCGGCACCGCGACCGCCAACGCGCTCGTCACCATCAAGGAAGGCAGCACGGTGATCGGCAGCGTCGTCGCCGACGCGTCCGGCAACTGGCGTTACGACCTGCCGACCCAGAGCGAAGCCACGCACACCTATACCGCCGTGGCCAAGAACCTGGCCGGTACCGAGGGCAGCGCGGACTTCACCCTGACCGTCGACACCACCCCGCCGCCGGTGCCGGTCATCACCCAGGTCAAGGACGATGTCGGCCTCTACACCGCCGACCTGAGCTCTGGCGCCTACACCGACGACCAGACCCCGACCCTGTACGGCACCAGCGCCAACGAAGGCGATCTGATCAAGATCTACGACAACGGCAAGCTGCTCGGCAGCGTCGTGGCGGGTACTGGCGGCGCCTGGAACTGGAACGGCACCACCGACACCGAGAAACTCAGCGAAGGCGACCACCAGCTCAGCGTGACCGCCACCGACAAGGTGGGTAATGAGAGCCAGCCGAGCCCGGTGTTCGACGTCAAGGTGGATATCACCGCGCCGGGCGAGATCACCAACCTGCAACTGCTGGACGACGTTGGGTCGAAAACCGGCTCCATCAGCGGCGACAACACCATTACCGACGACGCCAGGCCTGTCTATAGCGGCCATGTCGATGGCGATGCGGTCCTGGTTCGTATCTACGACAAGAACGAACTCATCGGCACGGCTGCCGTCGATGCCTCGGGCAACTGGAGCTTCACGCCAGGTGTGCCGCTACCGATGGGCGACCGTAGCTTCCAGGCGCAGGCCGTGGATGCCGCCGGCAACGTCGGCAAGCTCACCGACCCCTGGAACTTCAATGTCGACCCCGGTAAACCCAAGGTACCGACCATCACCAACGTGTGGGATGACTTTGGTCCGGAAAAAGGCTACCTGCAGAAGACAGACATCACCGACGACACCACCCTGACCCTGACCGGTACCGGCAGCGCCGGCGCCACCCTGCTGCTCTACGCGTGCCTGAGTGCCGATAGGGCAGGCCAGAGCTACCTGGTGGGTTCCGTGACCATCGACGCGATGGGTAACTGGAGCCTGACCACCAGCGACCTCAGCCAGTTCGGCGGCGACGGCATGAAGTACCTGTGGGCCAACTCGCAGAGCCCCTCGGGGCAGATGAGTGCGAACCCCACCGGCGACTACCCGGTGTTCCTGGACACCAGCCTGCCGGCCGCGCCGAGCATCATGTCGTTCAGCGACACGGTCGGTACCCGCCAGTTCAGCACGAATCTGTCCGGCGCCGTCAGCAACGACTCGACCCCGACCTTCAGCGGTACCGCCAAGGCGGGCACCACCGTGAAGATCTTCGACAACGGTCACGAAGTCGGCACGACCCTGGTGGACGGCAACGGCGACTGGAGCTTCACGCCCAGCACCGCCCTGGCCGATGGCACTCACTCGTTCACCGCGAAGGTCACCGACCTGCTCGGTAACACGAGCGAGGCCAGCGATCCGTGGCAGGTGGTGGTCGATACCGTGGCGCCAAACATCGGCCTGGATATCAACACCGCCGAACAACTGGCCGGTCAGACCGAGCCGGGCGCCATCGTCACCCTGGTGGACAAGGCGGGGGCGAGCCACACAGTCGTCGCCGACCAGAATGGCCGTTGGAGCATGCAGCCCAACCCGCTGGCGCTGGGCGAGGACGGCAGCCTCTCGGTGGCGGACGCCGCCGGTAACCAACTGGCGCCGATCACCATCCAGGGCGAGGTGCTGGCCAGCTATGACCTGACCCGCTACACCGCCCAGGTGAACACCACTGAAACCGGTGCGCAGGCCAACCCGAGCGCGGCCACCCTCAAGGACGGCAAGATCGTGGTGGTCTGGCAGAGCGGCCCGAGCGATGGCAGCGACGCCGAGATCTTCATGCAACTGTATGAAGCCGATGGCGTCACCAAGGTCGGCGACGAACAGCAGATCAACCAGCGCACCAACGGCAAGCAGGACAGCCCGCAAGTGGTGGCCCTGGCCGATGGCGGCTACCTGGTGGTCTGGGAATCCTGGCAGGGTGGCATCGACAACAACGCCGATGGCGTCATGGCGCGCCGTTACGGCGCCGATGGCACCGCGAGCACCGACGAGTTCCTGGCCAACGTGCAGACCGTCGGCGGCCAGCGTCAGCCTGGCGCGGTGGCGCACGCCGATGGTGGCTACACCATCACCTGGCTCAGCGACCCGGATGCCAGCAGCACCGACCTGATCGTGCAGCGCAGCTTCGGCGCCGACAACAAGGCGCTCAGCGGCGATGTGCTGGTGGCTAGCGGCAATGCCTACGGCTCGTTCGGCGCGCCGGAAGTGGCGGCCTTCAGCGACCCGGCCCACGCCGGCCTGTACGTCACCGTCTGGGCAGGCACCAACGGTCCGGGCGACAACTCGGCCAGCGGGGTCATCGGTCAGTTGTACAAGGCCGACGGCAGCAAGCTGGGCAATGCCTTCCAGGTCAACACCACCACGGGCAACGACCAGTACTATCCGGACGTGATCACCCTGAAGGATGGCAGCTTCGTCGTGGTCTGGGAGGGCAACCCGCCGGGCAGCACCGGCCACGACGTGTACAGCGCGCATTACACGGTGAACCCGTCCACCGGCGCGGTACAGGAAGTGGGCGGCGACGTGCGCGTCAACAGCAACGTTACGGGCGATCAGTACAAGCCCACCGCGGTGGCGCTGAACGACGGCGGCTACCTGGTGGTCTGGGGCTCGGATGGCGGCGATGGCAGCGGTTCGGCCGTGTTCGCCCAGCGCTACAGCGCCGACGGCAGCAAACTGGGCCGTGAGTTCCTGGTCAACCCGACGACCGACGGCAACCAGGGCTGGGGCGGCAGCAACGTCGACATGACCGCGTTGCTGGATGCCACCGTCATGGCCGACGGCAACGTCTATGTGACCTGGCAGAGCGACAAGGCCGACAGCGACGGTTGGGGCATCGAGAGCACGGTCATCGACATCGATGCCGGCTACTACTCGGAGTTCCGCATCAACAGCACCACCAGCGGCGACCAGAAGAACGCGGTCACCGTGGCTCTGCCCAACGGCGGCGCCGTGGTGGTTTGGGAGTCGGCCAACGGCGACAGTTCCGGCACCTGTGTCATGGCGCAGATGTACGACGCCAAGGGCATGCCGCTGGGCAGCGAGTTCGTGGTCAACAGCACCACGACCAACAACCAGGGCATGCCGGCGGTGGAGGTGCTCAAGGACGGCAGCTTCGTCATCACCTGGACCAGCAATGCCGGCGGCAACGACGCCGTCATGCAGCAGAGGTACAGCTACAGCTACGACGCCAGCCAGCACATCAACGGTGCGGTGCGTGTCGGCGGCGAGCAGATGGTCAACAACAACGACCTCGGCGATCAGCGTCATTCCAGCGTGACCGCGCTGGACAATGGCGGCTACCTGGTGAGCTGGAAGTCGCTGGAAGGCGGCAAGTGGAACATCTACGCCCGTGAGTACGACAAGACCGGCTCGGCGGTGAGCGGTGACCAACTGGTCAGCAACACCAACTACAGCCTGGACATCCGCGGTGCGTCGACCACCACCCTGACCGATGGCAAGGTCGTCTTCGCCTACGGCCGCGACATGGGCGGTTCCTATGGCGGCGAGGCGTACTTCCGCATCTACGATCCGGCCACCAAGAGCTTCGGCGCGGAGATCGTCGCCAACCAGACCAGTGCCAACAGCCAGGCCTCGCCGAGCGTGTCGCGCTTGACCAACGGCAACTTCGTGGTCACCTGGGACTCGAACGACAACAGCGGTGCGGACCAGTCCGGCTACGGCACCTGGGGACGGGTATTCGATGCCTCCGGCCAGCCGGTGAGCAATGAATTCCTGCTCACCACCAGCACCCTGGGCAACCAGGTGTTGCCGGTCGTGGTCGCCCGCGAGGGCGGCGGCTATGTGGTGGTCTACCAGTCCGCCAGCGATGCGGCGCCGGGCGCCGGCACCTATGGCGTCTACGCGCAGTACTTCGACGCGACGGGGCACAAGGTCGGCCAGGAACTGCACATCAACCAGTTGGTGACCGGCGACCAGGGCGGTGTCGATGCGACCTTCCTGGCCAGCGGCAAGCTGTTCGTCACCTGGACCGACAGCGGCGTCAGCGATGGCAGCGGTAGCGCCATCAAAGGCCGCCTGATCGACCTCGACGAGACCCTCGGGTTGATCGCGCCGCCGCCGCAAGGCCAGGGCGCGAGCGCGATCGAGTACGTGCCGGCGACCCCGCCGGTGGTCACCGTGCTCAGCGTCGGCCTGGATACCAACAGTGCCGAGCACCTGGGCGGGCAGACCGTACCGGGCGCCACCGTGGTCATCACCGTCACGGTGCAGGCCGGCGTCACCCAGACCTTCACCACCGTCGCCGACGAGGGCGGTCGTTGGGACATGTACCCCAACCCGCTGGCGCAAGGTCAACAGGGCACCCTGTCGGCGCATGACGGGTCCGGCCATGTGGCCGATCCGGTGGCCATCCAGGGCGCGGCCCTGGCTGACTTCCAGTTGATCCGCCATACGGTGCAGGTGAACACCACCGAAACCGGCCCGCAGGCCAACCCGAGCACGGCCACCCTCAAGGACGGCAAGATCGTGGTGGTCTGGCAGAGCGGCGACACCACCGCCAACAATGCCGATGTGTACATGCAGCTCTATGAAGCCGATGGCGTCACCCGCATCGGTACCGAGCAGCAGATCAACCAGCGCAACCTCAACAACCAGGACAGCCCGCAAGTGGTGGCCCTGGCCGATGGCGGCTACCTGGTGGTCTGGGAATCCTGGCAGGGCGGCATCGACAACAACGCCGATGGCGTCATGGCGCGCCGTTACGGCGCCGATGGCACCGCGACCACCGACGAGTTCCTGGTCAACGTGCAGACTGTTGGCGGTCAACTGCAGGCCAGCGCGGTCGCGCATGCCGATGGCGGTTACACCATCAGTTGGGTCAGCAACCCGGATGCCAGCACCACCGACCTGATCGTGCAGCGCAGCTTCGACGCCGACAACAAGCCGCTCAGCGGCGATGTGCTGGTGGGCAGCGGTACCGGCTTCGGCGCCTATGGCGCGGCGGAAATGGCCGCCTTCAGCGACAAGGCGCATGCCGGTCTGTACGTCACCGTCTGGGCAGGCACCAACGGCCCGAGCGACAACTCGCTCACCGGGGTCATCGGTCAGTTGTACAAGGCCGACGGCAGCAAGCTGGGCAATGCCTTCCAGGTCAACACCACCACCGGCAACGACCAGTACTATCCGGACGTGATCACCCTGAAGGATGGTAGCTTCGTCGTGGTCTGGGAGGGCAACCCGCCGGGCAGCACCGGCCACGACGTCTACAGCGCGCACTACACGGTGGACCCGTCCACCGGCGCGGTACAGGAAATAGGCGGCGACGTGCGCGTCAACAGCAACATCGCGGGCGATCAGTACAAGCCCACCGCGGTGGCGCTGAACGACGGCGGCTACCTGGTGGTCTGGGGCTCGGATGGCGGCGACGGCAGCGGTTCGGCCGTGTTCGCCCAGCGCTACAGCGCCGACGGCAGCAAACTGGGCCGTGAGTTCCTGGTCAACCCGACCACCGACGGCAACCAGGGCTGGTCCGGCAACAGCGGTGACATGACCGCGCTGCTGGACGCCACCGTCATGGCCGACGGCAACGTCTACGTGACTTGGCAGGGCGACAAGGTCGACAGCAACAGTTGGGGCATCCAGGGTACGGTCATCGACATCGATGCCGGCTATTACTCGGAGTTCCGCGTCAACAGCACCACCAGCGGCGACCAGAAGAACGCGGTCACCGTGGATCTGCCCAACGGCGGCGCCGTGGTGGTCTGGGAGTCGGCCAATGGCGACAGTTCCGGCACCTGTGTCATGGCACAGATGTACGACGCCAAGGGTATGCCGCTGGGCAGCGAGTTCGTGGTCAACAGCACCACGACCAACAACCAGGGCATGCCGGCGGTGGATGTACTCAAGGACGGCAGCTTCGTCATCACCTGGACCAGCAATGCCGGCGGCAACGATGCCGTCATGCAGCAGCGGTACAGCTACACCTACGACGCCAGCCAGCACATCAACGGTGCGGCGCGGGTCGGCGGCGAGCAGATGGTCAACAACAACGACCTCGGCGATCAGCGTCATTCCAGCGTGACCGCGCTGGACAATGGCGGCTACCTGGTGAGCTGGAAGTCGCTGGAAGGCGGTAAGTGGAACATCTACGCCCGTGAGTACGACAAGAGCGGCTCGGTGGTGAGCGGGAACAGCGACCTGCTGGTCAGCAACACCAACTACACCAGCGGCTACGACATCCGTGGTGCGTCGACCACCACCCTGACCGGTGGCAAGGTGGTCTTCGCCTACGGTCGCGACATGGGTGGTTCGCTGAGCGGCGAGGCGTACTTCCGCATCTACGATCCGGCCACCAAGAGCTTCGGCGCGGAGATCGTCGCCAACCAGACCAGCGCCAACAGCCAGGCCTCGCCGAGCGTGTCGCGGTTGACCAACGGCAACTTCGTGGTCACCTGGGACTCGGACGACCACAGCGGTCCGGATCAGTCCGGCTACGGTACCTGGGGACGGGTGTTCAACGCCGCCGGGCAACCGGTGGGCAATGAATTCCTGCTCACCACCAGCACCATGGGCAACCAGGTGTTGCCGGTCGTGGTGGCCCGCGAGGGCGGCGGCTACGTGGTGGTCTACCAGTCCGCCACCGATGCGGCGCCGGGCGCCGGCACCTATGGTGTCTACGCGCAGTACTTCGACGAGACGGGGCACAAGGTCGGCCAGGAACTGCACATCAACCAGTTGGTGAGCGGTGACCAGGGTGGTGTCGACGCCACCTTCCTGGCGGGTGGTCAGTTGTTCGTCACCTGGACCGACAACGGTGTCAGCGATGGCAGCGGTAGCGCCGTCAAGGGCCGCCTGGTCGACCTCGACGAAACCCTCGGCCTGACGCCGGTGGTTCCGGAGGGTGGCGCCACCTCGGTAGCGTTCCATCCGGTCTACGACGCCATGGGCACCGCCGGCAACGACGTGCTCGACGCGCGTGGCTATACCACGGCCAGCGGCGGTGCCGGCAACGACACCATCGTCATCGACGGTACGGGCTTCACCCGCATCGACGGCGGCGCCGGCGTGGACACCCTGGTGTGGCATTCCAGCAACCCGCTGAACCTGAGCGCGGTTTCGGACAAGGTACACAGCATCGAGGCCATCCACATGACCGACGATGTCAAGCAGACCCTGAGTCTGACCCTGTCCGACCTGCTCAAGGTCACCGATGCCGACGCCGATCAACAGCACACGCTGAAGATCAGCGGCGACACCACGGCGGGCAAGGCCGACACGGTCGTCATCAACCTGTCGGCCTGGAACGCCGAAGCCAACCCGGTGGTCGAGGGTAACGTCAGCTATGACGTCTACACCTCCAAGCAGGACGCTTATGCCCACCTGTTGATCCAGCATGGCCTGACCGTGGTCTGATCCCCGGTCGACCCGCGAGAGCCGGCCTGGCGTTATCCCGCCAGTGTCCGGCCCCTCGCAGGGGCTGCAAGCATTAACCCAAGCAACGGCGCGAACCTCGGTTCGCGCCGTTTTTTTTGGCCGGCGCGAAGGCACCACGTTGGCGATTCGCACGCTGGATCGAACAGTGAGCGATCGCGCGTGCAGCGATGCCGCGTCGCGCGGAGCGGGCTCCGGGCTTAGGGCGTCAGCGCAACGCAGGACTGCCTTTGTGCGCAAAGCACGATGATCGGGAGGGGCGGCGCTGGCGTCGAGCGGCCAGGGAAGAACCGGCAGGTACGGACGTTTGCCAGAAACGCTCAGGCGGATGCGCCGGCCGAGGCTAGCGGGGCATTCCGAGGAGGCTCGTGAAGGCGAGGGCGCCTTCCGCGCGGTGGCCTCGGCGGCGGGAAGTCATGGCGCATCCGCCGCCATGACAGGGTCTGCCGGCGCTCAGGGCGCCGCCGTGACCACCGCGCCGCGCGCGCCGGGCGCCTGCTGGTGATGGCGCCAAATCGCCTGGTACAGCGCTTCCAGGTCGCGGGTGAAGCGCGCCGTGTCGAACAGCGGCGAGCGCAGGCGCGCCTCGTGCAGGCGCTGGCGCAGCTCGGCGCGGCGTTCCGCGGAGTGGGCGAGGGCGAGCAGGCGTTCGTATTGCTGCTGCGCGTCGGTGGCGACCAGCTCGGCGAAGCCATGGGCGCTGAGCAGGCTGGCCGCCACCCGGCTGGCGAACAGCGAACCGGTGCGGGTCACCAGCGGCACGCCGGCCCAGAGCGCGTCGCTGGCGGTGGTGTGCGAGGTACAGGGGAAGCTGTCCAGGGCCAGGTCGGCCAGCGGCAGGCGGGCCAGGTGCGCGGCCTGCTTCAGGCGTGGGGCGAACACCAGGCGCTCGGCGCCGACACCGCGCTGGGCCGCTTCGCGGCACAGGTTGGCGCGCGCCTCCTGGCACTCCGGGTCGAGCAGCCAGAGCAGGCTGCCGGGGGTTTCCCGCAGCAGCCGGCACCACAGGTCGAAGTCCGGCGCGTTGAGCTTGAGCAACTGGTTGAAGCTGCAGAACACCAGCCCTTCCTCGGGCAGGCCGGCCTCGGCGCGGCTGGGCGGGGTGCCGAGGGGGCGCCGGCGGTCGTTGGGCTGGTAGCAGTGCGGCATGAGCGCCGGCACCTCGCTGAAATGTCCGGCATGCTCGGCCGGCGTCACCCAGGGGTCGCCAATGATGTAGTCGGCCAGGCGCGGGTGGCCGAGGCTGCCGGGATAGCCCAGCCAACTGACGATGAGCGGGGCCGGGCGCAGGGCGCAGATGCCCAGCCGCGCGCCGGTGGTGTAGCCCTTGAGGTCGACCAGGATATGCAGGCGCTGCTCGGCGATCAGCCGCGCCGCCGCCTCGTCGGACAACTCGCGGATGTCGTGGCGCAGCAGGCCGCTGACGGCCAGGCGCCGGGTGAAGGCGTCGTCCCGCGCCGGGCTGTAGTCGAACAGCCGCACCTCTATGCGGGTCGGGTTGTGCGCCTCCAGCACGTCCATCAGCAGGTGCAGGGTGGCATGGTCGTAGAAGTCGCAGGACAGGTAGCCGATCCGCAGGCGTTCGCCGGCTGCCGGCTCCGGCGTCAGGGGCGCGGCGCCCAGCTCCCTGGCCCAGACGTGGGCGGCATAGCGGCGGGCGATCTCCCGGTGCAGGGCGGGCGTCATGCGCGGCAGGTTGATCAGGTCCAAGGGGGCTGTGTGCACCTGTCGGGTGCTGGTCAATTGCAGGAGCAGTGCCGCGTCCACCGCCTCCAACTGGCGCCAGTCGCCGAGGGTGCGCAACACCCGTTGCAGGTCGCTCCAGTGCCGCGCCCTGTACAGCTCCTCGGCGGCCTCGGCGTAGCGCTTGCGCTTTTCCAGCGCGCCGGCCAGCTCGACGCGCAACTGGGTGGCCTTGGGCGCCACCGTCAGCGCCTGTTGCAACACAGCAATCGCTTCCTCGCTGCGGCCCATTTCGCGCAGCAGGTTGCCGAGGTTCTGGTAGGCCAGCGCATAGCCCGGATCGCTGGCGATGGCCGTGCGGTAGCACTGCTCGGCCTCGGCGAAGCGCCGCTGGTGATCGAGGATATTGCCCAGGCTATTCGCCGCCTGGGCATGGCCGGGTTGCAGCCGCAGGCAGTGGCGGAAAGCGGCCTCCGCGGCCTTGTCCTGGCCGAGGCGTTGCCGTGCCCGCGCCAGGTTCAGGCAGTAGCTGGGGTCTTCGCGCAGGGCCATGGCCTGCTCGAACAAGGCTTGCGCCTCCGTCGCCCGGTCGCGCATCAGGCAGGCCACGCCGCACAGGTGCAGCGCCTCGGCATTGCGCGGCTGCGTGCGCAGCAGCCGCCGGGCCAGGGCTTCGCCGCGATCCAGGGCGCCGACATTGAGGGCGGCGGTGATGGCTTGCAGGCTGGTGGGGACGGACAGTTTCTTGTGCATGGCGCGGGCGCATTCCAGTCGATCCGATGGCCGTTATCATCGGCCAGCGCCCATTGAGTGCTTTCGTCCTTTGCCGTCGGAAGTTACCGAGGTTCCACCTCGTCCACCCGCATGGCTGGAGCGCGCAGCGCGATACCCATGCGGCATCGCAATGGCTGCATGGCAATCGCTGCGCTCGTCCCATCCTACGAGACTGAGCAGGTTAGTCGAGTCCGGCAAATTCATGCCGATACCACCCCGGTCGAGCGGGGTGGCATGGCGTTCGAAGGAGGGGAAGGGCGGTGATCCAGGGATCACCGCCCGCGGACCGCGATCAGGCCCAGGCAGCGGCTATGACTGGCGCCAGTGCTTGTTGGTAGTTGGTGGGAAGGGTGGTTTGGCCCATCGCCGGTGGGGCGAAGGCGGCCATGGCGTTGACCAGTTGGTCGACCTTGTCGTAGGTCAGGGTCTTGCCGTCGGCAGTCTGGAACTGTTCGATATATGACTCTGACCAGTTGGTCTCCTTGTTGGCGTACCAAAATTCAATGGAAACTTTATCGCTGGTTCCAATGACTCCAACGATCAGGCTGCCGTGGTAGTCCTGTTTACTGAACCACAGTTGGTCGGCGTTGATGCCTGAGCCAAACTTCAGAATATCTACGTCCACGGCCGCCGATGGCAAGTCTTTGCCGATCTCTTGAATAGTGTCGGAGCTGTCCCCTCTATTGAAGATATAGGTGTCGCTGCCCCTTTGACCACTCAGCAGGTCATTGCCTTTGCCCCCCGTTATCACATTGTTTGCTTGCGTGCCCCTTATGTAATTGTCGAGGTTATTGCCGGTTGCGTTGATGTTGCCGTTGGTCGAGGCAAGATCGAGATTCTCAACATTATCGGGAAGGGTGTACTGGCTTACTCCGGTGCCACGGATTTCCACCCAGTCGTTTCCTTCGTTGGCCCTTTCCACGACGATATCGCCCACGTTGTCGACAATGTATCGGTCGGCGCCGCCTTGACCGATTAACGTGTCCACGCCACCGAGACCGTTAAGCACGTTGTCTGCGGCATTGCCGGTAATGATGTTATTGAGTTCGTTGCCGGTACCATTGATGGCCGAGGCACCGGTAAGGGTCAGATTCTCAACGTTAGCGCCGAGGGTGTAGCTGACGCTGGCATTGATCGTATCGGTGCCTTCGTTGGCATTCTCGCTGACGATATCGCCTGAGCTATCTATCCAGTAGGTATCGTCGCCGAGTCCGCCATAGAGGGTATCGCTGCCGGCACCGCCATCCAGGGTGTCGTTACCGGCGCCGCCGTTCAGGGTGTTGGCGTAGGCGTTGCCGATCAGGACGTTGTTCAGCGTGTTGCCGGTGCCGCTGATGGCATTGCCGGTGAGGGTCAGATTCTCGACATTGGCGCCGAGGCTGTAGCTGATGCTGGCATTGACGGTATCGGTTCCCTCGTTGGCATTCTCGATCACCAGATCACCGCTGTTATCGACGCTGTAGGTATCGTTGCCGCCCATGCCTTTGAGGGTGTCAGCCCCCGCGCCACCGTCGAGCAGGTTGGCGGCGGCATTGCCGGTGATCAGGTTGTTCAGGCCGTTGCCGGTGCCATTGATGGCCGAGGTGCCGGCCAGGGTCAGGTTTTCGAGGTTGGCGCCGAGGGTGTAATTGAATCCGGCATACACGCTGTCGGTACCTTCGTTGAGGTTCTCGACGACCACATCGCCGCTGTCGACGTAGTAGCTATCGTCGCCGCCCATGCCCTTGAGCGTATCGGCTCCCGCGCCGCCGTCGAGCAGGTTGGCGGCGGCATTGCCGGTGATCAGGTTGTTCAGGCTATTGCCGGTGCCATTGATGGCGGCGCTACCGGTGAGGGTGAGGTTCTCGACGTTGTTGCCCAGGGTGAAGTTGACGCTGGCATACACCGAGTCGGTGCCCTGGCCGGCGTTTTCGGTGACGACATCGCCGGCGTTATCGACGTAGTAGATGTCGTCGCCGCCATTGCCCTGCATGTTGTCCGCGCCGGCGCGGCCATCGAGGACGTTGGCCACGGCGTTGCCGATCAGGGTGTCGTTGTAGGCCGAGCCGGTGGCGTTTTCGATGGTGCTGGTATAGGCGATGGTCAGGCAATCGCGGACATAGGCCTGGCCATTCCAGAATGCCTTGCCAATTTGCGACCAACTGCCGGAGTTGAGGTTTAGCTGCACGCTTTGCGTCTGGTTGCTGGCATCAAGGCTGTCGATGCCGCCGGTATCGTAGATTGTTTCGAAGACGGATGTATCGGGTGTCCAGCTATAGGTGTTGTTGCCAGATTGGTAAGTGGTGTTGGCGCCATAAAGATACTGAATGGCCGAGATGTCGTTGAGCATCAAGGAGGTAGGGTAGAAGCTGTTTGAGTAGCCCCAAGTCAGGCTGGCGCCGTCGTAACTTCTGTAGCTCATGACGCTGTATTTGAGGTGGTCCTCCCCTGTGGCCGCGGGGAGCGAACTGCTATGGGGATGGGTCAGCCCCAGTGCATGTCCCAATTCGTGCAGGAAGGTCTGATAACCGTAGGTACCCTTGACGTTGGGGGTTGCATATTGGCTGCTGCTGACACCAATCCAGATATCGCCGGAGAACGGAGTGCCCTCGCTCGGATAGTAGGCTTTGGAGGTTGGTGTTCCTGCCGTGTCGCCGGTACGGCCCCAGCGGATGTCGCCGGCGCTGATGGCGCTGTCGGCCACTTCGCTGAAGGTCAGGTTCGAGATGTTCGCGTAGGCCTGCATGACTACCTTTGCCGTCGCGATCTGCTCGTTGGTCAGGTTCAGCAGTGAGCCCGGTGCGCCGCTGCCATAGGTAGACGCTGAGGAAGAGAAGCTGTAGGTCAGGTTCACGCCTTGATGGAGGGCTGTACCCCATTTAGCGCCAAAAGGGCTGGTGGACGAGCCTCTGTAAATCAGATTGTCGATGCCGACGACATTGCTGCGAGAGCTTAAGTCGAAGGTCATGATGCTGCTGCGATTGCCGGTAATGCCATTGCCTCCAGGTGGGCTGACACTATTGGCCATTGCGAACCCCCGAATGGGTTCCTGCGGCTGATCATCGAAGAACTGTTCCGTGTCTGCTTGGTAGCGATTGCTCATGGTGCTTTCCTTCTGATTGCTTGAACTACATTCGCCGTAACCCTCTCCATCCACTTCCCGGCAGCGCCCACGTCAACCAGGCGCCGCCGTACATCACTGGGCACGGCCCTACTTGCAACCCCCGATCACCAGGGGGCACTTCCACACCGGGAACTGACGCGCCCCGGTTCAACGTTCTTCCAGACTCTCATCGACATAGCGCTTCAGCGGGCTGAGGAAGTAGTCGATGACACGCTGGCGGTCCGTCTTGATTTCGGCGCGGACCGCCATGCCCGGGGTCAGCGGCACGTCCTGGCTGCCGACGCGGATATGGCTCTGGTTCAGTTCGATGCGCAGGCTGTAGAGCAGGCCGCGCTTTTCGTCTTCGATGGCGTCGTCGGAGAGGCTGAGGACTTTGCCGTGGAGTACGCCGTATTTGGTGAAGTTGAAGGTCTCGACCTTGATCGCCACGTCCTGGCCGGGGTGGACGAAGCCGATGTCCTTGTTTTCCAGTTGCGCTTCGATTTCCAGCGGTTGGTCGCGCGGCACCAGCACCATCAGTGGCTGGGCTTCGGTGACCACGCCGCCGGCGGTGTGGATGGCCAGTTGCTGCACGGTGCCGTCCACCGGGGCGGTGAGGCGGGTGAGGCTGTCGAGGCGCTGGGCTTTGTGCAGGTCCTGTTGCAGGGCGGCGGCTTTCTGCTCGGACTGGTGCAGCAGGTCGAGCATGGCCCGGCGGCTTTGCGCCAGGGTAGTTTCGCGGCGTTCCTGGGCTTCCTGGCGCGAGGCGCCGAGTTCCTGGATGCGGCTCAGGCGTTCGTCGAGCTGGCGTTCCTGTTCCAGTTGTTCCTGCTGCTTGCCCAGGTAGTGGTGCATGGGCACCAGGCCTTTTTCCGCGAGGCGCGCATAGTCGGCGGTGATGCGCCGGGTGATCGGCAGCATCTGTTCGAGCTTGTGCGCCGATTGCCGCGCGGCGTTGATTTCGGCGGTGCGCTGGGCGATCTGCGCTTCGCTCTGCGCGAGGTTGCCGCGCAGTTCCGCGTACTGGCCTTGCAGCCATTGGCTGGCGGCGCGTTGCTGTTCGGCGCTGGCTTGCGGCAGGCGCGCGGCGAGGTCGCTCGGCGCCTGGCGCCGGTCGATGGCGTCGAGCAGGGCCTGGGCGCGCACCGCGTCGATCTGCGCGGCGAGCAGGTCGCTCTTCAGGCGTTCGACGTCGGCGCCGGTCTGGCTCGGGTCGAGTTCCACCAGCAGGTCGCCGGCCTTCACCGCCTGGCCGTCGCTCACGTGGATGGCTTTGACCACGGCCACTTCGTGGGGCTGGATGGTCTTGCTGCGGCCGCTGGCGACGATGCGTCCGTTGGCGCTGGCGACCACGTCGACCTGGCCGAGGCAGGCCCAGGCCAGGGCCAGCCCGGCGAAGGCCATGATCAGCCATTGCAGGTAGCGCGGCGCCGGGTGCACGGGGTTTTCCTGCAGGGCCAGGGCGGCGGGGAGGAAGTGCACTTCGTGGTGCAGGCGCGGCGGCGGGTCCATGCTCCGGCGCCGTTGCCAGGCGTGGCGCCAGGCCTGGCGGTAACGCTGGATGAGGGCGCGGCGGGCGCCGGGGGCGTGGCTCATGGTCGGACCTCCGTGGCCGATGAGCGCCCGGCGCCTGCCGGGCGCGGGATGCCTCAACCCTGTTGCATGCGGTAGAGGCGCGAGTAGTGGCCGGCTTGCAGGGCCAGCAGTTCGGCATGGCTGCCTTGTTCGACGATCTGCCCGCGGTCCATCACCAGGATGCGGTTGGCATGGCGCACGGCGGAGAGGCGGTGGGCGATGATGATCACGCTGCGGCCCTGGCAGATGTGCTGCATGTTCTGCTGGACGATGCGCTCGGACTCGTAGTCCAGCGCGCTGGTGGCTTCGTCGAAGATCAGGATGCGCGGGTCGCCGAGCAGCGCGCGGGCGATGGCGATGCGCTGGCGCTGGCCGCCGGAGAGCGAGGCGCCGTGTTCGCCGACCAGGGTGTCGTAGCCTTCGGGCAGTTCCAGGATGAATTCGTGGGCGCCGGCCATGCGCGCGGCCTGCACCACGGCTTGCAGCGGCGCGCCGGGGTCGGTGAGGGCGATGTTTTCGCGGATGCTGCGGTTGAACAGCATGTTTTCCTGGAGCACCACGCCGATCTGCCGGCGCAGCGAGGAGACTTCGATCAGCGCCAGGTCGGTGCCGTCGACCAGCACGCGGCCACGGTCGGGTACGTAGAGGCGTTGCAGCAGGCGGGTGAGGGTGCTCTTGCCGGAGCCGGAGCGGCCGACGATGCCGATGACTTCGCCGGGCTGGATGCTCAGGTCGATGCCGCGCAGCACTTCCGAGCCGTCGCTGCGGTAGCGGAAGTGCACCTGGTCGAATTCGATGTGGCCACGGATCGGCGGCAGCGGGCTGCGGTTGCCGATGGCGGTTTCCGTGCGCGCGTTGAGGATGTCGCCGAGGCGCTGCACGGAGACGCCGGTCTGCTGGAAGTTCGGCCACAGTTGCGCCAGGCGCATGATCGGCTGGGCCACGCGGCCGGCGAGCATGTTGAAGGCGATCAACTGGCCGAGGGACAGGTCGCCGTCGATCACCAGGCGCGCGCCGAGCCAGAGGGTGGCCACGGTGACCAGCTTGCCGATCAGCCCGACGCCTTCGTTGGCCAGGGTGGAGAGCACCTGGGTCTTGAAGCTGGCGGCGACGTAGGCGGCCAGTTGATTGTCCCAGCGCCGGGCGGTCTGGGGTTCCACGGCGAGGGACTTGAGGGTGTCGATGCCGTTCAGCGACTCGACCAGGAAGGCCTGGTTTTCCGCGCCTCGGTTGAAGCTCTCTTGCAGGCGCGCGCGCAGCAGCGGGGTGATGAACGCCGAGAGCAGCACGTAGAGCGGCAGCGAGAGCACCACCACCAGGGTCAGCCAGCCGCTGTAGAAGAGCATCACGGCGATGAACAGCACGCAGAACAGCAGGTCGAGCAGCAGGGTGATGGCGTTGCCGGTGAGGAAGCTGCGGATGTTCTCCAGCTCGCGCACCCGCGCCACCGAGTCGCCGACCCGGCGCGCCTGGAAGTAGGCCAGCGGCAGGCTGATCAGGTGGCGGAACAGCCGCGAGCCGAGTTCGACGTCGATGCGGCTGGCGGTGTGCGCGAAGACGTAGCTGCGCAGGCCGCTGAGCGCCGTCTCGAAGAGCAGGATGGCGAGCAGTCCGAAGGCCAGCACGTCGAGGGTGGAGAGGCCGCGATGGACCAGTACCTTGTCCATCACCACCTGGAAGAACAGCGGGGTGAGCAGGGCGAACAGTTGCAGGCAGAAGGAGGCCAGCAGCACTTCGCCGAGCAGCTTGCGGTATTTGACGATGGCCGGGATGAACCAGGTGAAGTCGAAGCGCGCCAGGTCGCCGCTGAGCGAGGCTTCCGAGCGCAGCAGCAGGAGCCGGCCATTCCAGTGCCGCTGCAACTCGCTCAGCGCCAGCACCTGCGGGCGCTGAGCGCCGGGCACCTGGATCAGCGCCTGCTGCTGATCGACGCGGGCGATGATGAAGAAGCCGCCTTCGGGGGTTTCCGCCATGGCCGGCAGCGGCGTGTGCGCCAGGCGGTCGAGGCGGCTGGTCACGGCTTTCGCCTTGAGCCCGAGGTGGCGCGCGGCGAGCAACAGTTGGTTGACGTCGAAGGCTTGTTCGCCTTCGCCGAAGGCATGGCGAAGTTGTTCGGCGCTGGCGGCGATGTTGTGGAAACGCGCCAGGGTGACCAGGCAGTCCAGGCCGGGGTCGGTCGGCAGTTCGTTGGGTCGTTCCGCGTTCATCGTGTCTTCAGTCCTTTGTTATTGCGTTTGTCGAACAGCGCTCCAGCGATGCCCGGATTGTTCGCCGGGAAGCCCTGCGGAAAACAATGCCGTGGGTGACAGAACGGCTCTGAATCAGGGGTTTCAGACAGGCGCGGGATGGCTTTCGGCAGGGCGCGAGGGTGGCTTCGCCGGGACGCGGGCGGCGCGGGGGCCGGGGCGATGCGGGTTGTCTCAAGCGCTGGCGGTGAACCTCCGCGCAGGCCTTGGGCTTTCGCGCTGGGCAATAGGCGGCGGATCGGATTTGTCTGGAAATGCTTTGAGACGCGCTATGGGCGGCGCACTCGGGAAAGCCATTGCGTTGCCATTGGCGTTTTAACTCATTGCTTTTAGGGAATATTTATTGGCGGCGGCGGGGTATTTATATGGCGGAATCAAGCGGGTGAATAAGTTGGTGGGAAAGTTTGCTGGCCGATTGATGCGTTAATACTGGCCTTGGTTGCTGGCGAATATATCGCGTATTGCTTTCAGTGGCGTTTTGGCATGTTTTATATATTTTGTAAGGCATTGAAAAAATTAGTATTTATTATAAATAAATGAAATTAAAAGGATTTTCATAAAAGTTCCTTGTGCTGGTTTAATTATTTGTCGGGAGGCGCAACCTGTCTTTCGGATAGTTTGGCTGGGCTTTTAAGGCGATCCTTAGATACTTCTGCTTTTCGACTTTCTAGCATGGGCTTGGAAACTTCCAATTTGTACGGCCGGGCGGTCGTTACTTGCTGTTTTCAGAGGCGGAGTAATGGCGGCTGCGTAGGAGGTTTTCGTTCTTGGTTGCGCCCTCATGTATGGCCGAAGTGGCGCGAAACATTCCTTGCTGGAGTTACAGTTACATGGCCGAAAATACAGTGAATAACGAAAAGGATCTCGTGCAGGCCACCGCGCTCCCCGTGGTGGATGCCGCGGAGCTGACCCCTACCGCAATCGATGGCAGCGTGGCGGCAGCGCCGCTGGCGTTGAGCGTCAGTGCGTTGACGAGCTCGCTCCAGACCCCGCGCGCGCTGCCGCCGACGATCGGCTCGGTGCTCGATGACAACGGCAGCATCCAGGGGCCGCTGCAGCAGAATGCCTACACCGACGACCAGACGCCGACCCTCAGCGGCAGCGGTCTCAGCGTCGGGCAGGTGGTGTCCGTCTACGACAATGGCGCCCGGCTCGGTTCGGTCAGGGTCAAGGCCGACGGCACCTGGAACTACAACCCGACCACGCCGCTGAACGAAGGGGTCCATACCTTCACGGTCAGTATCGATAACGGCGTGACCTTTAGCGCGCCCTTCACCCTGCATGTCGATATCACGGCGCCTAACGACGTCGATCAACTGCTGGTGGTCGACGCCGTTGGCAGCATCACCGGTGTCATCGACGATAACGGCGCAACCGACGATCGCCGTCCGGTGATCAGCGGCCATGCGCAGGTCGGCGACGGCAACACCGTGCTGGTGAAAATCTATGCCGATGGCAACGACAGCACCCCGATCGGTTCCGCCAGCGTGGACGCCGCGACGGGCAAGTGGTCCTTCACGCCACCGGCCGATCTGGCCGATGGGCAGCACAGTTTCTCCTTCGTTGCCGTGGATGCCGCTGGCACCCCCTCGGGCGAGCCCTTCGCGGATGCGACGCCGAGCGTGAGCTTCAGCGTCGACACCACCCCGCCACCGCCGCCGCCGACACCGTTGTCGGGCTCGGAAGACCTGATCGACGACGTCGGCCCGGTCACCGGCACCATCGCCAAGGGCGGCATGACCGATGATGCGCGGCCGACCTTCGAGGGCAAGCTGCAATCGGACAGCGATGCCGTCATGGTGAAGGTCTACGACGGCAACACCTTGATCGGCTCGGCGCTGGTGAATGCCGCCGACAAGAGCTGGCGCTTCGAGCCGGCCAGCGATCTGGTCCCCGGCCCGCACAGCTTCAGCCTCTCGACGGTGGATGCGGTCGGCAATGAAAGCGCGCGCAACGAGGGCTGGGACTTCACCCTGGTGGATACCAGCGTGCCGCTGCCGGCGCCGGTCATCGGCATGGTGCTGGATGACCATGGCAGCGTCAGCGGTCCGCTGGCCAGCGGCGACGTCACCGACGACCAGAGCCTGAGCGTCAGCGGCACCGGCCTGGTCGGCAATACCGTGGTGCTCTACGTCGATGGCCAGCCGGCAGCGACCGCCCAGGTCGACGGCAACGGCAATTGGCAAGCCGAACTGCCGATCGCCGGCGACGGCGCCAAGGAAATCACCGCCAAGCTGCAGGATGGCGCCGGCCGCCTGAGCCCGGCCAGCACGCCGCTGGACGTGACCCTCGACACCACCGCGCCGGCCAAGCCGAGCGATGTCGTGGCGACTGACGATGTCGGCCCGGTCACCGGGCCGATCGCCAATGGCGGCACCACCGACGACACCACCCCGACCCTGAGCGGCAAGGGCGAGCCGGGCGGCGTGGCGACCATCAGCGATGACGGCACCGTATTGGGCACCGCGCTGGTGGATGGCAATGGCAACTGGTCGTTCACTCCCGATCAGCCGTTGGCCGACGGCCCGCACAGCCTTAGCGTCACTGTCAGCGACCGCGCCGGCAACACCGGCCCGGCCAGCGATGCGCTGCAGTTCAATGTCGAGTCGGTGCTGCCGACGGTGAACATCGCCGTCGCGCGCGACGCGGTGGGCAGCATCACTGGTGATGTGCTGGACAACGGCGCCACCGACGACAAGCGGCCGACGCTGATCGGTACCGCCACGGCCAATGGCCTGGTGACGGTCCACGAAGGCGCGGTCGTGCTCGGCAGTGTGCAGGCCGACGCCAACGGCGACTGGAGCCTGCGTCTGCCGCAGGATCAGAGCGACGGCGCGCACACCTACACCGCGACCGTGACCAACGCCGCCGGCAAGACCGCCAGCGACGATTTCACCCTCACCGTGGATTCCCAGGCACCGGCCCGCCCGAGCATCGGCGAAGTGCTGGATGACGTGGGCGCGATCCAGGGTCCGCTGAGCGCTGGCGCGGCCACCGACGATACCCGTCCGACCGTGCAGGGCCACGACGCCGAGCCGAACAGCCTGGTGACCGTCTACGACAATGGCGCGCCGATCGGTAGCGTGCAGGCCGACAACAACGGTGTCTGGAGCCTGGATCTGCCGACCCTGGCCGATGGCCCGCACAGCCTGAGCGTGACCGCCACCGATGCGGTGGGTAACGTCAGCCAGCCGAGCGCGCCGTTCGCCTTCGACGTCGATACCGTACCGCCGCAGCAGACCGTCATCGACCGCATCGAAGTGATCGACGATGTCGGCCCGGTCACCGGGGTCATCGCCGATGGTGGCAAGACCGACGACGCTCAGCCGGAAATCCGTGGCCATGTGCAGGGCAGCGATGCGAGCAGCGTGCAGGTCTTCGACGGCACTACCTTGCTCGGCACCGCGCTGATCGATGCCAATGGCAACTGGAGCCTGGTCTCCCCGGTACTGGCGTCCGGTGCTCACCAGATCGAAGCGCGGCCGCTGGATGTGGCCGGCAACCCCGGCGCGATGACCACGCCGATCGCTTTCGAGCTGGTGGACGCACCGACCATGCCACTGCCGTCGGCGCCGAGCATCGCCGAACTGCTCGATGACCATGGCTCGGTCACCGGCCCGCTGCACAGCGGCGAGCGCACCGACGACAGCAGCCTGACGGTCAGCGGCACCGCCGATGCGAACACCACCGTGGTGCTGTTCGTCAACGGCCAGGCCGCGGCCAGCGTGGCGGTCGATGCCAGCGGCACCTGGCAGACCGAACTGCCGCTGTCCGGCGACGGCGACAAGGCGATCACCGCCAAGGCGCAGGACGCCTACGGCCGCCAAGGCCCGGCGAGCAACGAACTGGACGTGACCCTCGACACCACCGCGCCGGCCAAGCCGGGCCCTGTGCTGGCCACCGACGATGTCGGCCCGGTCACCGGCCCGATCGCCAATGGCAGCACCACCGACGACACCACCCCGACCCTGAGCGGCAAGGGTGAACCGGGCGGCGTGGCGACCATCAGCGATGACGGCACCGTACTGGGCACCGCGCTGGTCGACGGCAACGGCGACTGGTCGTTCACCCCTGACCAGCCGCTGGCCGATGGCCCGCACAGCATCAGCGCCACCGTCAGCGACGTGGCCGGCAACACCAGCCCGGCCAGCGACGCGCTGCAGTTCGGCGTGCAGGGCGTGCCGCCGATGGTCAGCATTACCGCCGCGCGTGACGCGGTGGGCAGCATCACTGGCGATGTGCTGGACAACGGCGTCACCGACGACCGCCGGCCGACGCTGGTCGGTACCGCCAGCGCCAATGGCCTGGTAGTGATCAAGGAAGGCCCGGTGGTCTACGGCAGCGCCGTGGCCGATGCCAATGGCGACTGGCAACTGCGCCTGCCGCTGAACCAGAGCGAAGGCGAGCACACCTATACCGCCAGCCTGACCAGCGCGACCGGGCAAACCGCCAGCGCCGAGTTCAACCTGACCGTGGACAGCGTGGCGCCGACGCGCCCGAGCATCGATGCGGTGATGGATGACGTGGGCCCGTACCAGGGTCTGCTGAGCCCCTACGCGATCACCGATGACGCCAACCCGACCGTGCAGGGCAGCGATGCCGAGCCGGACAGCCTGGTCAAGGTCTACGACAATGGCGTGCTGATCGGCAGCGTGCAGGCCGATGCCAATGGCGAGTGGAGCCTGGATCTGCCGACCCTGGCCGATGGCTTGCACAAGCTGGCGGTGAGCGCGACCGACGCGGCGGGCAACACCAGCCTGCGTAGCGCCGCCTTCAACTTCACGGTGGACACCGCCGCGCCGACCAGCGTGATCGACAAGATCGAGCTGCTCGACGATGTCGGTCCGGTGACCGGTGCCATCGTCAATGGCACGACCACCGACGACACCCAGCCGGAACTGCGTGGCCACGTGCAGGGCAGCGATGCCAGCGCGGTGGCGGTTTACGACGACGGCATCCTGTTGGGCGTGGCGGCTATCGATAGCCGCGGCAACTGGAGCTTCACCTCGCCCGATCTGCTGGCCGGCGAGCACCGGTTCTCCGCGCGTCCGTTGGACAAGGCGGGTAACGCCGGGCAAGCCAGCGCGACCATCGACTTCTGGGTCGATGACGGCAGCAATCCGCTGCCCAGCGCGCCGACCATCGACGAGGCCTACGACGACCAGGGCAGCATCACCGGCCCGCTGAGCGCTGGCCAGCACACCGATGACAGCAGCCTGACGGTCAGCGGCACCGCCGATGCGAACACCACCGTGCTGCTCTTCGTCAACGGCCAGGCCGTGGCCAGCGTGGCGGTCGACGCTACCGGTACTTGGCAGACCGAGCTGCCGCTGTCTGGCGACGGCGCCAAGGAAATCACCGCCAAGGCGCAGGATGCCGCCGGCCGCCAAGGCCCACTCAGCAGCCCGCTGGATGTGGTCCTCGACACCACCGCGCCGGCCAAGCCGAGCAACGTGGTCGCCACTGACGATGTCGGCCAGGTGACCGGCCCGATCGCCAATGGCAGCACCACCGACGACACCACCCCGACCCTCAGTGGCAAGGGCGAGCCGGGCACCGTGGCGACCATCAGCGATGGCGGCACGCTGCTCGGCAGCGCGCTGGTGGATGGCAATGGCAACTGGTCGTTCACCCCCGACCAGCCGTTGAACGAAGGTCCGCACAGCCTCAGCGCGACCCTCACCGATGCGGCCGGCAATACCGGTCCGGCCAGCGATCCGCTGCAATTCGGCGTGGAAACCCTTGGCGCCACGGTCAGCATCCGCGCGGTGCTGGACGCGGTCGGCAGCATCACCGGGGAAGTGCAGAACGGCGGCGTGACCGACGATCCGCGTCCGATCCTGCTGGGCAATGCCACTGCCAATGCGCTGGTGATCGTCAGCGAGGGCGCGGTGGTCTACGGCAGTGTCGTGGCCGACGCCAACGGCGACTGGAGCCTGCGTCTGCCGCTGCGCCAGAGCGATGGCGAGCACACCTACAGCGCCCTGGCGAAAACCAGCGCCGGCGACACCGCCAACGCTGACTTCAGCCTCACCGTGGATACCCTGGCGCCGGCGCGTCCGGGCATCGTCACGGTGCTCGACGATGTCGGCGGCATCCAGGGCCCATTGGCGCCGAACGCCCTGACCGACGATAGCCAGCCGACCTTGCAGGGACATGCTGGCGCCGCCGGCGACCGGGTCGAGGTGTACGACAACGGCACGCTGCTTGGTACGGCCCTGGCCGATGCCAATGGCGACTGGACGTTCACCCCCGCTCAGCCGCTGGCCGATGGCCCGCATGCCTTCACCGCCCGCGCCAGCGACGAGGCCGGCAATACCAGCCTGCCGAGCGCGACCTTCGCGCTGACCATCGATAGCGTCGCGCCGGCCCAGCCGAGCGATGTACAGGCTATCGATAACGTCGGCAGTGTCACCGGTCCGATCGCCTCTGGCGGGGTGACCGACGACGCGACCCCGACCCTCACCGGCAAGGGCGAGCCGGGTAGCCTGGCGAACGTCAGCGACAACGGCACGCTGCTGGGCTCCGCCCTGGTGGATGCCAACGGCGACTGGTCGTTCACCCCGAGCACGCCGCTGGCCGAAGGCGCGCACAGCCTCAGCGCGACCCTGACCGACAAGGCGGGCAACACCAGCCCGGCCAGCGATACGCTGGACTTCAGCGTCGAGCTGACCGCACCCAGCGTGACCATCGTCGCGCTGCGCGACGATGTCGGGGCGATCACCGGGAACATCGCCCAGGGCGGCGTCACCGACGACACCCTGCCGAGCCTCACCGGCATGGCCAGCGGCGCGGTGGCGGTCCTGATCTTCGATGGTCAGACGCTGCTCGGTTCGGTGGCGGTGCAAGCCGACGGTAGCTGGCAGGCCGATGCGCTCACGCCGTTCGCCGAGGGCCCGCATACGCTGAACGTGGTGGCACAGAGCGCCGCTGGCGTGCAGAGCGCGCCGGTACAGTGGGACTTCACGGTCGACACCCAGGCGCCTGCCGGCGTCACTGGCTTGCAACTGATCGACGATGTCGGGCGGATCACCGGTCCGATCGCCCACGGTGGGGTCACCGACGATGCTCGGCCGACCTTCAGCGGCCAGGCCAACGGCGCCGATCTGGTGCAGGTCTACGACGGCCAGACGCTGCTGGGTTCGGCGGCGGTGCAGGCCGACGGTAGCTGGGCGTTCACCCCGAACGCGCCGCTCGCCGAAGGCAACCATGCGCTGAGCGCAGTGGCGATGGACACTGCCGGCAATCAGAGCGCACCGAGCGCCGAGTGGAAGTTCGACGTGGATCTGACCGCGCCGGGCAATGTCATCAACCTGGATCTCTACGACGACGCCGGCAAGGTGGTCGGTACCGTGGCCAACGGTGGCGTGACCGACGACTCCAAGCCGTTCTACTCCGGCCAGGTCGATTCGCCGGATGCGGTGCTGGTGTACATCTACGACAAGGGCATGCTCTGGGGTTCGGCCACGGTCGATAGCCAGACCAGCGAGTGGGGCTATCTGCCGTACCTGCCGCTGGATAGCGGCCAGCACAGCTTCCAGGCCCAGGCCATGGACGCGGCCGGCAACCTCGGCCCGCTGAGCGCGGCGTGGAACTTCTTCCTCGACGGACCCAAGCCGAAAGCGCCGGCGATCACCAACGTGGTGGATGATTTCGGCACGCAGACGGGTTACCTGCAGAAGGAGGACTACACCGACGACACCACCCCGACCATCAATGGCACGGGTGCGGCGGGTGCGGTGCTGACCCTCTACGCCAACGATGTGGCGGTGGCTTCGCAGATCATCGATGCGCGGGGCAACTGGACGGTCACCACCAGTGACCTGACGTCGATCGCGCATGCGGACGGGTCGGTGAACCTGGTGGCCAAGTCGGTGAACAGTGCTGGCGTGGCCGGTCCGGCCACCGGTGGTTACCTGATCTATCTGGGTAACGATCCGGACGCGCCGATGCCGGCTGCGTTCTCCGCGCCGTCCGAGGTGGAGACGCAGTCGCTGGTGCAGGCCAAGAGCCTGACGCTGGCCAGCGTGTCGGCGCAGCCGGTGGTGGAGAGCAGTGTCACGGCATCGAGCGAAACCGCTGTCACCACCCAGGCGGAGCCGCAGGTGGCCAGCGGCGACAGCCTGATCCACCACCTGCTCAGCAACGCCGGGCAGGTCGGACAGGCGCAAGGGGAGGGCAGTGGCGCCAGCGCTACCCAGCAGGTTTCGCTGGATATCGGCAAGTTGCTGGTGAGTCAGCCGACCTACGGTGACGACGCGCTGGACGGCATGGCTCCGTTGCCCGTCACGACGCAAACGGCGCCCGTCGCCGCGAGCCACGTGGAAACCACCGCCGCGCAGCCCATCGTGCAGCTTGACCTGCTGACCTTGCAGCAGCAACAGCAGCACCTGGTCTGATCGGCACCGCGCTCCCCGTCCGCTAGCGGCCGGGGAGCGTTGCAAGCCGGGCGGCGCGCTCTCGATGGGCGCGCCGCCTTTTCATTTGGCTCGCGGGTGGCCAAGGGGTGTCGCCGAGCCGCCGCTTCGGGCCAGTCGAGCGCACCGAGCGATAGGGCTGCAAGGCGCGGAAACCGGGCGCCGCGGCTTTGAATTCGGTACGCGCTCTGTCCGAAGTTTCCGGCGCAGGCGAGTGGCCGGCTTTATAGGGCGTTCCTTAGATACTTCCTTTGGCTGCCTTCCTAGTATCGCCCCCGCCGGGCGGGCCTTTTGCGCCATTCCATGGCCTTGGCACCGGGTCTCGCGACGAGGCCGAGCACGGCCCGCCAGCCTGGCGCTGAGCCGGAGCCGATATCCATACGCAGGAGTTATCCATGACTGACAAGCAAACCACTTCCACGGACGGCATCCTCGCTGCCGTCGCCGTGGAAACCAGCAGCACCTCGCAGGCAGGCGTCGCGCCAGTCGCCGAGGTCAGCCCTTCGACCGCCGTGAACGCTAGCCCTGCCCAGGCAGACGAGGCCGCCTCGACGGCGGCGACCGCCGAGGTGGACGCCGAGAGCGCTGCCGCCGACCAGCAGCCCAGCATCATGCTGGTCAGCGACAGTGCCGCCAGTGCCGACAGTGCAGCGGTCGTCAGCGCCAACCAGACCGCGGCCGCCGTGCCGCACGCTGCCCTGGCCGCGGCTTCGCCAGTGGCGCTGGCTCCTACCGCCGCGCTGCTGTCGTCCAGCGAGACGCCGCATGTCGTGGCGGCGGCTGCCACTCCCCGCGCGCTGCCGCCCACTCCGGTGCTCGGCCAGGTCCTCGACGACGTGGGCAGCGGCGAGTACCAGGGCCCGCTGCAATCGGGCGGTTATACCGATGACCAGACCCCGACCCTGAGCGGCGCCGACGCCACTCCGGGCAACCTGATCAAGATCTACGACAACGACCGGCTGATCGGTAGCGTACTGGTGAAGGCCAACGGCACCTGGCTGTTCAACCCGACCACGCCATTGCTGGAAGGCCAGCACAGCTTGGTGATCACCGCCACTGACCGCAACAGCGGTGCGGAAAGCGCGCCCAGCCAGGCCTTCAGCATCTTCGTCGACCTGACCCCGCCCAGCGCGGTGGCCTCGCTCGACAGCCTGTCCAACGAGCAGAACCCGCTGACCACCACCGACCACTCGCCGACCCTGTTCGGCTCCCTGAGTGCGCCGCTGGCGGCTAACGAGAAGCTGCAGATCAGCCTCGACGGTGGCCAGAGCTGGGCCGACGTCAGCGCGGTGAGCGGCAATCACTGGCAGTACCAGGACCTGCGCCAGTTGCCGAACGGCACCTACAGCTACGAGCTGCGCGCCATCGACGCCGCTGGTAACGAGGGCGTCGGCAGCACCCAGCAGATCACCGTCAACGGCACGGTTCCGCTGCCGCAGATCGACGTGCAGGTCGCCGGTATCGATCCGGACACCGGCGCGCAGGGCGACTTCATCACCAGCGCCTCGAAGATCAGCCTGTTCGGCACCCTCAGCCAGGCGCTGCCGAGCGGCGCCAAGCTGCAGGTGAGCGTCGACGGCGGGCAGAGCTGGCAGAACGTCGGTACCTCCGGCACCGACTGGAGCTACGCCGACCTCTCGACCCATGCCCTGGGCAGCAGCACCCACTACCAGTTCCACGTGGTCGACGCCAACGGCCAGGAACTGCCGGGCAGCCAGGCCGCGCGCGATGTGGCGTTCTTCGCCGACATCGATGCCAGCCTGAGCACCAGCTTCGACATGAGCAGCGATACTGCGGTGGCCATCGTCGGCGACTACAGCAATGCACAGTCCGCGACCAACCACGACTTCATCACCCGCGACCAGACCCTGGACTTCTCCGGCAAGCTGAGCAGCGCTCTGCAGGTCGGCCAAGCCCTGCAGGTTTCCCTGGATGGCGGGCAGCACTGGCAGACCATCCTGGCCAACGGCGGCCAACTGTGGAGCTATGCCGCTCCTGAGATCGATGCCAGCCAGGCGCTCGGCGTCTCGCTGCGGGTGATCGATGCCGCCGGCGCCAGCCTCGACCTGGGTACGCACCAGGTACTGGTCGATCTGGACTCGCCGGCAGCGCTGGCGAGCATGCCGCAACTGCCAGGCTATACCGCCGCCGGCCAGTTGCTGGCGTTCAGCAGCGACACCTATGGCGTGGCCGAGAGCGGCGCCACCGTGGCGCTGGTCGAGGACGTCAACTTTGACGGCCGCTACGACGAGGGCCTGGACAAGGTTGTCGGTTACGCTGTGGCCGATGCCGCGGGCAAGTGGAACTTCGCCGGTTCGCTGAAGGCCGGCGAGCATCAACTGGGCTTCGTCACCTGGGACCAGGCTGGCAACAACTCCGGCTTCGGCCCGCAGGTGCTGACCTACACCCTCGACCCCACCAGCGGCATCGGCGCCACCACCAGCAGCACCACCTGGGGCGGCACCGTGTACTCGGTGCGCGGTAGCGACACTGCGGCCATGGCGCTGAGCGCCGACGGCACCTGGTCGTTCTTCCAGAGCGCCGGCTATGCGCTGAACTCCACCTGCTACACCAACTCCGGCTACGTCTACAGCGGCATCGACCAGACCAGCTACCACGCCAGCTACCTGGCCGAGCCGAAGGACGTCACCGCCTGCGGCGACGGCCATATGCTCAGCAACGCCACCTTCGTCGACTACAACCGCGACGGGCTGATGGATGTGTTCGCCATGACCAGCGGCACCTCCTACACCCTGCCGGTGTGGACCGCCAACGCCGACGGCAGCTACAGCGCCGGTTCGCTGAAAAAGCCGAAGGACCTCAACGTCGGCGGCATCATCGCCTGGGACGCCCAGGGCGATGGCTACACCGATCTGATCTACGTCGATAACCAGATCGGCGAGTTCGGCCGCATCAACAACAACGGCGGCAAGCTGAGCATCGTCGCCGATGCCAAGAGCTGCTGGTTCGGTGGCGAAATCAGCGGCGTCGATATCGACAACAGCGGCTCCGTCGACCTGGCCGGGCACAACGACCAGTACGGCAGCACCGCCCTGGGCGTGCTGCTGAACAAGGGCGATGGCAGCTTCGCCAGGGAGCAGGAGTTCGCCAACGTCTTCTACAACCACAACGCCGACGACCTGAAGCAGTACAGCAACGTGGCCGTGGCCATGACCTGGGCCGACTTCAACGGCGACGGCTACCTCGACCTGTTCCTCGCCCAGGGCGCCACCGGCTCCACCGGCTGGACCGGCAATTCCGATGACAGCCGCATCTACCTGAACAAGGGCGTCGATGCCAGCGGCAAGTGGCTGGGCATGGATACCTCCAAGCCCCTGTTCTTCGGTGACGCCATCGGCATCCAGCAGAAGAACGGCATGCCCTTCCACTTCGATGGCGGCCCGTCGTTCGCCGTGGACTGGAACCACGACGGCAAGGTGGACGTGATCGAGGTGCCGCGGCAGAACGCCGAGTGGTCGCAGACCAACGGCAACATGGCGCCGGTGCTCTACCTCAATGACGGCAAGGGCGGTTGGTACGGTTCCGGCCAGGCCATGACCGGCCAGGTCTACGGCAACATCACCGGCGCCGTGGCGGTGGACTACGACTGGGATGGCGCGGTCGACCTGCTGATGTACCGCACCGCCGGCGTGCACAAGGGCTCGGTGACCGACTCGGCGCCGACCATCCTGGTGCACAACGACAACGCCGTGGTCTACGGCACCAGCCTGACCCTGCGCATCCTCGACAAGAACGGCATGGACAGCTTCTTCGGCAACACCGTCAAGCTGTACGACTCGAAAGGCCATCTGGTCGCCACCGAGGTGATCAACCCGCAGTCCAGCGTGACCAGCGACAGCTCGGGTCTGCTGCACTTCTACGGGCTGGACGCCAACGAGGTGTATTCGGCGCAACTGCTGCGCACCGAGAACGGCCTGAGCAGCAGCGTCGGCGCCATGCCCGTGGAAGGCGGTACCCTGAACCACGCCTGGGGCGGCCTGACCACCGGCACCGCCAGCCACGCCTATGTACTGACTGCCGAAGCCGATGGCGCGGTGAACAGCACCCTGGGCGCCGGCATGACCGGCAGCGGCTATGACGACAGCTTCTTCGCCACCGAAGGCAACGACGCCATCAACGGCGGCGGCGGCTGGAACCTGGCGGTCGATGGCAGCCGCACCTGGAGCGCCACCGGCGGCATGGACGTGGTCGACTACGGCATGGCCAAGAACGGCGTGCAGGTCAACCTGCAGAGCGGCGTCTCGGTCGGCATGGGCAACGACCTGCTGAAGAACATCGAAGGCCTCAAGGGCAGCGCCTTCGCCGATGCCTTCAGCGACAACGCCAGCGCCAACCAGTTCGAAGGCCGTGGCGGCAATGACGTGATCTACCTGGGCAACGGTGGCCACGATACGCTGATCTACCGCGCCATCGGCGGCGACGCCACGGGCGGCAACGGCCACGACAGCGTCTATGGCTTCAGCGTTGGCAACACGCTGAGCAACGCCAATGCCGATGTCATCGACATGCGTGGTCTGCTCGCCTACGGCGGTCCGGTCAACCTGATCCAGGATGGCGCCGTGACCAAGCTGGATGCATCCTCCCAGGGTCTGCTGAACTTCATCAAGACCAGCGTGGTGGGGAACGACACCCTGATCAGCGTCGATCGCGATGGCGCCGGCACTCAGGTGGGCGCTGCCGATCTGGTGACCCTGGTGGGCGTCAAGACCGATCTGCTGAGCCTGCTGCAGAACCACCAGATGATGGTCTGACGACCTTCACCGCCCCGGCGCGAGCCGGGGCTCCTGCTAGCTTTGGGCGGTGCCGGCTACGGTCGCACCGCCTTTTTTTCGCCTGTCGGCCGCTGGCGCCATTGCCGCCACTGAGCGCGCCTTGCCGCCAGGTCGTCGGTCGTCTGCGTCGCCGCTGCCGCAGGTCGCGGCCGCTCTAGCACGCGCCTTGTTGGTTCGTAGGGAAAGCTCCTACATCCGTAGGACGAATTCCTGCCGGCGAACTCGGATATGCCCGGTTTTGCCGCGCGCGAGCAATCGGTAGAAAGACCGCCTTCCAAACGGCAACCCGAACGGTCCCCGACCTTGACCCATCCAACACCGCTTTTCCGCCGCGAAGCCTTGCAAGGGCAGGGCGCGCAATGGCTCGGTTCCATCATCCTGGTGCGGCCGTTGTCGTTCACCCTGCTGACCGCCTTAGCCAGTGCGCTGGCGCTGGTGGTGGTGGGCTTTTTCATCTGGGGCAGCTACACCAAGCGCAGCACTGTGGTCGGGCAACTGGTGCCGGTCAGCGGCCAGGCGAAGATCTATGCGCCGCAGATGGGCGTGATCACCGAACGGCCGGTCCACGAAGGGCAGAAGGTCGAGCGCGGGCAGACCCTGTTGAGCCTGTCCAGCGAGCGCTACGGCAACCAGCAGCAGCCGGTGCAGGCCGGCATCAGCCAGCAGTTGCAGGACAGCCGCCAGTCGCTGGAGGAGCAGTTGCGCAAATTGCAGCGCCTGCAGGACGACGAGCGCCGCAGCCTCACCGCTAAGGTTGCCAGCCTGCGCACCGAGCTGGCCACCCAGGGCGCGCAGTTGCAGAGCCAGGGCAAGCTGGTGGCGATCGCCAGCGATGCCGAGGGGCGTTACCAGGGGCTGATGGACAAGGGCTATATCTCCATGGACCAGTTCCAGCAGCGCCAGGGCGAACTGCTCGGCCAGCGCCAGACCTTGCAGCGCCTGGAGCGCGAGCGCATGACCCTGCAACAGGAACTGCGCGAGCGCGACAGCGACCTGGCCGGCCTCGATGCGCGGCACGCCAACCAGCAGGCCGAGGTGCGCCGCCAGCTCTATTCGGTGCAACAGCAACTGGCCGAAAGCGAAGCCAAGCGCACGCTGCGCATCGTCGCGCCGCAGGACGGCATCGCCACCGCGGTGTTCGCCGAGATCGGCCAGTCGGTGGACCCGTCGCGGCCGCTGCTGAGCATCGTCCCGGAGAACGCGCAACTGGTCGCCGAACTCTACGCGCCGAGCCGCGCGGTGGGCTTCATCAAGGTCGGCGACCCGGCGCTGATCCGCTACCAGGCCTATCCCTACCAGAAATTCGGCCAGTACCACGGCAAGGTGCTGTCGATCTCGCGCACCACGGTGCCTTTCAACGAGCTGGCGAGCATGGCCGGCGCGGTGCCGGGGATCGGCCAGAGCGGCGAGCAGTACTACCGCATCCGCGTGCAGTTGGATGAGCAGCAGATCCAGGCCTACGGCCAGCCGCGCAGCCTGCAGAGCGGCATGCTGCTGGAGGCCGACCTGTTGCAGGAAACCCGCAAACTCTACGAATGGGTTCTCGAACCCCTCTACAGCCTGACCGGCAAGCTCTGAGGATCGCCGCATGGCTATTTTCGACAATCTGGCGCTGCGCTTCGGCCGCCGCCTGCCCAGCATCCAGCAGACCGAAGCCGCCGAGTGCGGCATCGCCTGCCTGGCCATGGTCGCCGGCTACCACGGCAGCCACCAGGACATGCGCGAATTGCGCAGCCGCTTCAACGTGTCGCTCAAGGGCAGCACCCTCAAGCAACTGATCGACGCCGCCCGGCAGATGGGCATGGCCACCCGGCCGCTGAAGCTCAGCCTCGACGAACTGGGCAAGCTGCGCACGCCGTGCATCCTGCACTGGGACTTCAACCACTTCGTCGTGCTCAAGTCGGTCAGCCGTAGCGGCGCGGTGATCCACGATCCGGCCCATGGCATTCGCAAGCTCAACCTGGCGACGCTGTCGCGCTCCTTCACCGGGGTCGCCCTGGAGCTCTGGCCGGAGGCCGGCTTCCAGAAGCAGGAGAACAAGCCGCGCATCCGCCTGATGGGCATGCTCGGCAAGGTCACCGGCCTGTACCCGGCGCTCGGCCAACTGGTGCTGCTGTCGCTGGCGCTGGAGGTGTTCTCCCTGGTCAGTCCGTTCTTCATGCAGTGGACCCTGGACAACGTCATCCCCAGCGAGGACCACGACCTGCTCACCACCCTGGTCATCGGCTTCGGCTTGATGATGCTCATGCAGCAGGGCATCAGCGCGGTGCGCCAGTGGGTGTCGATGCACATGGGCACGCTGCTCAACGTGCAGTGGCGGGCGAACGTCTTCACCCATCTGCTGAGCCTGCCGGCGCAGTACTTCGAGAAGCGCCACCTGGGCGATATCGTCTCGCGCTTCGGCGCCGTGGACAGCATCCAGGGCACCCTGACCTCGGCCTTCATGGTGGCCATCCTCGACGGCATCATGACCCTCGCCACCCTGGCCCTGATGATGGTCTACAGCCCGCTGCTGGGCAGCATCGCCATTATCTGCATGGCGCTCTACGCGCTGGTGCGCTGGGCCTGGTACCAGCCGCTGCGCAACGCCAGCGAGGAACAGATCATCCACGCCGCGCGGCAGCAGAGCCACTTCCTCGAAACCATGCGCGGCATCCGCCCGCTGAAGCTGTTCCAGCGCCAGTCCGAGCGCCGCGCCGCCTGGTTGAGCCTGTTGGTCGAGCAGATCAACGCCGGCCTGCGCACGCAGAAGCTCGGGCTGTTCTACAGCCAGGTCAACGGCCTGCTGTTCGGCATCGAGAACCTGCTGGTGATGTGGTTGGGCGCGAGCATGGTGATGGACGGCCATTTCACCGTCGGCGCGCTCATGGCCTTCCAGTCCTACAAGGGCCAGTTCGACAGCCGCGTCGGCAGCCTGATCGACAAGTTCTTCGAGCTGCGCATGTTGCAATTGCAGGGCGAACGCCTGGCCGACATCGTCCTCGAAGCCCCGGAAAAGAACGACGGCGGGATGGACCCGGGCTTGCTCCGCGAGCGTGAGTTCAGCATCGAGTTGCGCGACCTGCGCTACCGCTATTCCGAGCAGGAGCCCTATGTGCTCGATGGCATCGACCTGGAGATCCGCGCCGGCGAGTCGGTGGCCATCGTCGGGCCGTCCGGCTGCGGCAAGAGCACCCTGATCAACGTCATGCTCGGCATCCTGCCGCCCTCCGGCGGGCAGATCCGCGTGGCCGGCCTGGACCTGTCGCAGATCGGCATCGAGGGGCTGCGCAGCGTGGTCGGCACCGTGCTTCAGGACGACAGCCTGTTCGCCGGCTCGCTGGCCGAGAACATCGCCTTCTTCGAACCGGGCATGGACCTGCAGCGGGTCATGGAATGCGCGCAACTGGCGGCCATCCATGACGAGATCATGGCCACGCCGATGGGCTACAACACCCTGGTCGGCGACATGGGCACGGTGCTCTCCGGCGGCCAGAAGCAGCGTGTCCTGCTGGCCCGCGCGCTGTACAAGCAGCCGAAGATCCTCTTCCTCGACGAGGCCACCAGCCACCTCGACGTGAACTGCGAGCAGCGCGTCAACGACGCCATCCGCTCGCTGAACATCACCCGCGTGATGGTCGCCCACCGCCCGGAAACCATCGCCTCGGCCGACCGCGTGGTGCTGATCGGCGCCGGCAAGGTGGTGGCCGAACAACACACCTATCCCTTGCACATCGAGTTCGAGCCTGTATGAAGCGCACGATTCTGTTTTTCCTGGCGCTGGCCGGCGGACCCCTGGCGTTCGCCGGGCCGGATATCTTCCGTACCGAGCGTTCGATCCCCAGCGAACCGGTGACGGAGTCGCGCAATGGCGGCGTGCCCTGCCTGTTCAACGGCGCTCCGCAGGAACTGGCGCTGGACGAGGCGATCGAGCGCATCCTCTGTCACGACCCGCAGACCGGCCAGGACTGGGCCGACGCCAAGGTGCAGGCGGCGCAACTGGGCGTCGCCTGGTCGGCCTACCTGCCGCGACTGAATGGCAACCTGGGCGCCTCCCGCGGCCGGACCGATACCGATTACCTCGATCTGCCCGGGGTGCAGGCCAACGGCCGGCAGAACACGCGCAACGCCAGCCTCGACCTGAGCTGGGTGCTGTTCGACTTCGGTCGCCGCGAGGCCGCGCTGCGCAGCGCCAAGCAACTGCTGGCGGCGGCCAACGCCAGCCACAATTCGGCGTTGCAGAGTGCCTTCGTCAACGCCGCGCAGGCCTATTACGACGCGCTCTCGGCGCAGGATGCGCTGGCCGCGGCGGAGCAGGTGAAGCGCATGGCCGACGACAACTTCCAGGCCGCCGATGCCAAGTACAAGGCCGGCGCGGCGGCGCTTTCCGACCGCCTGCAGGCGCAGACTGCGGCGTCCCAGGCGAGCCTGCGCCAGGTCCGCGCCCAGGGCAGCCTGGATAACGCGCTGGGTGTGCTGGCGCTGCGCATGGGCTTGCCGGCGGAGCGCAAGCTGAAGCTGTCCAGCGAGCTGACGCCGATGCCCGATACCGGCTTCGTCAGCGCCATCGACCGCCTGCTTGCCTATGCGCGCAGTCACCACCCCGATCTGATCGCCGCCCAGGCACGCCTGGAGGCGGCCAACCAGGCGGTGAAGGAACGCCGCGCCGAAGGCCTGCCGACGCTGTCGCTGACCGGCAGCCTCAGTCGTGCGCGCACCGATCAGCCGCAGGCGCTGAACGGTGACACCCGACAGCGCGATTCGAGCATCGGCCTGCAACTGCAGGTGCCGCTGTTCGAGGGCTTCGAGCGCAACTACCAGGTGCGCGGCGCGCTGGCCCAGGTCGAGTCGAGCCGGGCGGCGCTGGCCGGGGTCGAGCAACAGGTCTCGCTGTCGGTGTGGGGCGCCTACCAGCGGCTGATGGTCGATACCGACAGCCTGAAGAGCACCGACGCCCTGGTCGAGCAGTCGCGCCAATCGCTGGAGGTGACCCGTGGTCGCTACCAGTCCGGGGTCGGCAGCATGATCGAACTGCTCAACGCGCTGAGCGCCTACGCCGATGCCAGGGAACAGCACATCCTGGCCCTGGCCGATTGGCAGAACGCCCGCCTGCAATTGGCCGCCGGCCTCGGCCGCCTGGGCTTCTGGGCACTCAAGTAACGCCGCTTGCGTGCCGGCCTGTCGCACGGGCCAGCACCTCCCTCCGCACGACCCATCGGGCGTCCCGTCGCTGGACTGCCGCACCCGTCCCGCCGCTGTCCGCTATGCCTTGGTGCTGCCGTCCGCTCGGACGGCGGCGCGCTGCTCGCCGTCTGTCTTTGCCGTCTTTCTTCGCCGATCTCCCCATCGCCCGAGCGCCGTTCGCGGCGGGGCGCAAACGCATCGCCGGAGGGTGGATTACGTGCCCGGCGAGCAGCGCTCTTGGCGTGTTTTCAACCCTGTTCGATGGCCTCGGATAAATAGGTTTTTTCCTAAATACGAGGTGTTTTATCGGGTGTTTTTTAATTGAGGTTCGCTTGTAAGAAAGTTTCCGGCGATTTGTCCTCCTGATGGCGCTTCATTCATTGCCAATCTGAATGCTAGTAAAACTCCGTGCTTTCCGGTTGATGGTGGAAATTTATTCACGAACAATTAAATGGTTATCTCGGCTAGTTCGAGTGGCGATCGGTTTTAATTAATTAGAAGTGCACGAACGTGCAGGGGAATAAAGATGCAAGAACTGAACATGCAGGAAGTTGAAATGGTTGCCGGTGGCGTGACCACTGGTTTCTTCGACAGCATCGGCGGCGCCATTCTCGGCACCGTTGCCGGCGCCATGGGTGCCGCCTGGCGTGGCGCGACCATGTCGCTGCGTGGCGGTAGCGGTATCGGCGCCATCCTGAACCCGGTTGCCGGCATCATCACCGGTGCAGCCGGCACCCTCTGGGGCGCGGTGTTCGGCCTGGTCAACGGCCTCACCCAGGGCAGCCAGGCCCAGGTCCAGGCCATGGGCGACGTGTGGAACGACATCATCGGCCTGCCGTCTTCCTCCACCGGCCAGGGCAGCCCGTCCACCCAGATGATCGGCGGCGGCAGCCAGCACGGCCCGCGCTGATCGCTTCGGCGGCCATGAAAAGCCACTACCGGAAGGTAGTGGCTTTTTTATTCATGCTGATTCGAGTTGCTGCCTGGTTGCATTGGCAACTGACAGAACCGACGCCAGCGACGTTTGCTGAATAAGAAAATTCTTACGTTATTAGTGATGACGTCAGGGCGGATATTTCCAGCGTCGCGGCTGGGCGCGGGCGGAGTGAGCAGAAAAAACGAGGAGGCATTTAAGATTCTTCCTAAAGAACCCCGTGGGGCCGATTTGTAGCATTGCGGCTCCGATTTCCAGGGTGGTTCAGATGTATTTCAGAAAGTTGCATTGGGGTGCATTGGCCTTGCTGGCGGTCTCCCCCTTCGTTATCGCCGAACAGGCACCGGAAGCGTCTGCCAAGGCAGGCAAACACCTGGCGTGCAATCCAGAGTGCGAGTGGGTCGAGTCCAGCACTGCGCCGAATCTTTCGATCGCCCCCGCGGCCATGGCGGTGCGTCAGGCACTGGCGGCATCGGCAGCGCAACCGGCGGGCAAGCCCGCGGCGCTCGCCGCACCCGCCGCCGTCCCTGCACCTGCCGTCGCCCAGGCGGCACCCAAGGCAGTCTCTGTCTCTGCACCGGCCGTCACCCAGACGGCGCCCGTGGCGCCCGCTGTCGTTGCCCCGAGCGCCAGCGCCAAGCCGCTCGACAAGGCCGCCGGCAGCCTGGCGCCGCCGCCGCGCAAGCCCGCGGCGGCGAGCAAGTCGCTGGACCTGTCGGTCGATCACCTGACCCGGCAATGGGCGGAGCAGGCTGACAGCCCAGCCGAGGCGAAACCGTCGCTGGACCTGTGGAACGCGGTGAGTCTGGCGGTGGATACCTACCCGTCGATCCGCGATGCCGCGGCGGTGCTCGACCAGCAGCGCGAAGCGGTGAACGTGGCCAAGGCCGGTTACCTGCCGACCATCCAGACCGGCATCAATACCGGCAAGCAGGGCGTCTACGGCAGCGGCCAGAACCTCTCGCTGACCGCGTCGCAGACGCTCTACGATTTCGGCAAGGTGCGCAACCAGGTCAAGGGCGCCGAGTCCGGCGTGCGCACCCAGCAATTCCAGGTGATGGCTGAGGTCGACCAGGTCGCCCGGCAGTCGGCCCTGGCGGCGATCGAGGTCGAGCGTTTCCGCTCCCTGCGCGACGTGGCCAAGGCCCAGTTGGAGGGCGTCAAGCGTCTGCAGGATCTGGCGCGCCAGCGTGCCGCCGAAGGCGCCAGCACCCAGGCCGACCTGGTCCAGGCGCAGTCGCGCGTGGAGAGTGCCCAGGCGTCGTTGCTGGCCATCGAGACCCAGTTGCGCCAGCAACAATCCAAGTTGCGCACCATGATCGGCCAGGAGCTGCCCGAGGGCGGCGTCAGCGTGCCGGAAGAGCGCCTGCGCCAGGCCGCCGCGATGATCGAGCCGAACCCCGAGCAGCCGGTGGCCGTGCGCCTGGCCGAGTCCCAGTTGCAGGAAGCCGAGGCGCAACGCGCGCTGGCCAAGTCCAATACGCTGCCGACCTTCGTCGCCGAAGGCGGTGTCAACAAGTACCTCGGCAATGCCGGCGACATGGCCGGCGACCGCGTCTACACCCTGACCGTCGGCATCAAGCATGACCTCTACTCCGGCGGCGCGCCCTCGGCGCGGGTGCGCGGGGCGGAGCAGGCGGTACTGGCGGCGGAAGAGCGCATCCAGACCAAGAAACTCGAATCCCGCGACGAGTGGATCGGGCTGCAGGAGCAGATGGGCGGCCTGGGCGATCGCCTGCGCGTCCTCGCCGAGCGCAAGAAGAGCATCGTCGAGACCCAGAAGCTCTACCGCGAGCAGTACCTCTCGCTGGGCACCCGTACCTTGCTCGATCTGCTCAACGCCGAACAGGAAATCTTCCAGGCGCAGAGCGATTCGGTGAACGCCCAGCACGATCTGTGGGCCGCCCAGGTGGCCTTCATCAGCACGACCGGGCACATGCACGACGTCTTCCAACTCAAGGGCGACTTCCTATGACCTCTCCAGAGAATCCGCTCTCGACCGCGCAAGAAAAGGCCGTCGCGAGCGCTCAAGAGCAAGCGGCCGGGCGCGCGCAAGCGAACACTGCCGATTCCGCCTACGGCCCCTGGCTGGAAGCGATGCTGGTGGTGGCCAGGCACTACCGCCTGGACGTCTCCGAGGAGCGCGTGCGCGTCGACCTGGAATGGCAGCGCACCCAGGACCTGGACGAGCAGCTTCGGCTGATGGCCGACGACATGGGCATGTCGCTGCGCAGCGAGCCGCTCACCCAGGGCGTGCTCGACCCCTGGCGCCTGCCGGTGCTGGCGGAGTTCTCCGGCGGCCAGGTCGGCGTCATCGAGAGCGCCGGCGGCAAGGGCCAGGTCGGCGTGCGCCTGAGCGGCGAGCAGGGCGTGTTGCAGGCGCTGCCGATGGCCGAGGTGGCGGAGCGCGTGCAGCGCGTCTTCTGCCTGCGGCCGGAAGTGTCGGTGCCGGACGTGCGCGTCGACGATTACATCAAGCCCTACGAGGCCAACTGGTTCTGGAAGATCGTCCTGCAGGACTGGCGCCGCTACGGCGACATCATGCTCGCCTCGCTGGTCGCCAACGTGCTCGCGCTGGCTTCGATGATCTTCTCCATGCAGGTCTACGACCGCGTGGTGCCGGCGCAATCCGAGCCGACCCTGTGGGTACTGTTCGGCGGCGTGATGCTGGCGGTGGCCCTTGAATTCGGCATGCGCCTGACCCGCACGCACCTGTCGGACAAGATCGGCAAGCGCGCCGACCTGCGCATTTCCGACCGCGTCTTCGGCCATGCCCTGCGCCTGCGCAACGAGGCCATGTCGAAGTCCACCGGTTCGTTCATTTCGCAGTTGCGCGAGATGGAGCAGGTGCGCGAGCTGATCACCTCGACCACCCTGACCGCGCTGGCCGACCTGCCGTTCTTCTTCCTTTTCCTCATCGTGCTCTGGTCGATCGGCGGGAGCATGGCGCTGGTGCCGCTGGCGGTGCTGCCGATGCTGATCATTCCCGGCCTGCTGGCGCAGGGGAAACTGGCCAAGCTGTCCAAGGAAGGCATGCGCGAATCCTCGATCCGCAACGCCATCCTGGTGGAGGCGGTGCAGGGCATCGAGGACATCAAGCAATTGCGCGCCGAGCAGCGCTTCCAGAACCAGTGGAACCACCTCAACGAAGTGTCCGCCGCGGTCAGCATGCGCCAGCGCTTCATTTCCGGCGCGCTGATGACCTGGACCCAGGAAGTGCAGACGCTGGTCTATGCGGTGGTGATCCTGGTCGGCTGCTTCGCGGTGATGAAGGGCGACATGACCACTGGCGCGCTGATCGGCATGTCCATCCTGTCGTCGCGGATGATCGCGCCGCTGGCGCAGATTTCCGGGGTGATGGCGCGCTGGCAGCAGGCCAAGGTGGCCCGCGAAGGTCTCGATGAGCTGATGAAGCGCCCGGTGGAAACCGCCGAGGGCAGCAAGCTGCTGCACCGTCCGGTGATCCACGGCGACTACAGCCTGGAAGGCGTGCGTTTCCGCTACCGCCAGGAAGACAAGCGCTCGGCCATCGAGGTGGCCAAGCTGAACATCGCCGCCGGCGAGAAGGTCGCCATCCTCGGCCGCAACGGCGCCGGCAAGTCCAGCCTGCTGCAACTGCTGGGCGGCATGTACACGCCGCAGGAAGGCACGCTGATGCTCGACTCGCTGAAGCTGTCGCTGATCGATCCCTATGACGTGCGCCGCGACGTGGCCTTCCTCAGTCAGCAGGCCAACCTGTTCTTCGGCACCCTGCGCGACAACCTGACCATGGGCCGGCCCAATGCCAGCGACGACGACCTGCTCAACGCGCTCAAGCTCAGCGGCGCGCTGGCCATGGTGCAGACGCAGCCCGAGGGGCTGGACCACATGATCCTCGAAGGCGGCCGCGGGCTGTCCGGCGGCCAGCGCCAGGCGCTGCTGCTGGCCCGCACGCTGATCCGCGAGCCGCGCGTGCTGCTGCTCGACGAGCCGACCGCCTGGCTCGACGAGGTCGGCGAACAGCACCTGATCCAGAGCCTCACGCCCTGGCTGAAGGAGCGCACCCTGGTGGTCGCGACCCACCGTCCGGCGGTGCTGCGCTGGGTCGACCGGATCATCGTCGTCGACAACGGCCGCATCGTCCTCGACGACAGCAAGCAGGCGGTCCTGGCCAAACTCTCCAACCAGCCCGCGCCTCAGCCCGCTCCTCAGCCTGCGCCCGTGCAGAAGAAAGCCGTGCCGGATGACGGCATTCCGGTCATCGCCTGAGTCTCGGAGCCGGCCCGGCGCCGGTGGATGGAATACGTGAAAGACGTGGGGCAGCCCCACGTCAGGAGTCATCATGCAGGTTGAAACGAAACAAATGTCCAAGGCCCTGGCCGTCGCGGCGCCCCTGGCGCCGTCGCGCAAGCCGGACTATTTCACCGCGGCCAAGCGCACGCCGCAGTCGTCGCGGCTGATCTGGGGCGTGCTGGGCGGCATGCTGGTGCTCTTCACCTGGGCTTACATGTTCAAGCTCGATGAAGTGTCCACCGGCACCGGCAAGGTCATCCCCAGCTCGCGCGAGCAGGTGATCCAGTCGCTGGAAGGCGGCATCCTCACCGAACTCAAGGTCAAGGAAGGCGACCTGGTCAGCGCCGGCCAGGTGCTCGCCCAGCTCGACCGCACCAAGACCGAATCCGCGGTCGGCGAGAGTTCCTCGCGGGCGCGCGCGGCACTGGCCATGGCCGCGCGCCTGCGCGCCGAGGTGGATGGCGGAGAACTGAAGTTCCCGCCGGAAGTGTACGAGGACGCCGACCTGGTGAAGTCCGAGACCGCGCTCTACAACTCGCGGCGCGACGGCCTGCAGAAGACCCTCAAAGGCATCAACGATGCCCTGGCGCTGGTCAACAAGGAGCTGCAGATGACGTCGCGCCTGGCCGAGATCGGCGCGGCGAGCAACGTCGAAGTGCTGCGCCTGCAGCGCCAGGCCAACGAGTTGGAACTCAAGGCCACCGACACCCGCAACCAGTATTACGTGAAGGCCCGCGAAGACCTGTCCAGGGCCAACGGCGAGGTCGAGGCGCAGCAGTCGGTCACCCGCGGTCGCGCCGACTCGCTGTCGCGCCTGACCGTCACCTCGCCGGTGCGCGGCATCGTCAAGGACATCGAAGTGAACACCGTCGGCGGGGTGATTCCGCCCAACGGCCGCTTCATGATCATCGTCCCGGTGGAGGACAAGTTGCTGGTCGAGGCGCGCATCTCGCCGCGCGACGTGGCCTTCCTGCACCCCGGCCTGCCGGCCACGGTGAAGGTCAGCGCCTACGATTACTCGATCTATGGCGGCTTGAAGGGCCAGGTGGTCAACATTTCCCCGGACACCATCCAGGACGATGTGCGCCGCGACCAGTACTACTACCGGGTATTCGTGCGCACCGAGACCGACTCGCTGAAGAACAAGGACGGCAAGACCTTCCCGATTTTCCCGGGGATGGTCGCCACCGTCGACATCCACACTGGCCAGAAGAGCATCTGGGACTACCTGACCAAGCCGTTGAACCGCGCCCGCGAAGCGCTGCGCGAGCGTTGAGGGGGACTGGCATGGCGAAGCACGGCCTGAACACGCGCAAGCCCAAGGAGCAATTGCTGGTGGAAGCCGCCGGCAAGCGCGCCAACGCGCTCTATGCCCAGGGCCGCCACGAGGAGGCGCTGCAGATCTGCCTGCAGACCACCAGCCGCTACCCGCAACTGGCGATGGCCTGGACGGACGCGGCGGTCAACTGCATCAAGCTGGAGCGCTGGACCCAGGCCATCGACTACGCCCAGCGCGCCCTGGCCTGTGGCGGCAACAGCCTGGCGCTGTTCGACGGCTTGTCCCATGCGCATTGCGCGCTGCGCCAGTGGGACCAGGTGCGCCGCTACGGGCTGCATGCCTTGAACCTGCGCGACCGCCAGTTCAGCGTCGAGCCGCCCATCGCCCATGACTTGCCGCCCTTGCCGCCGCCGCCCAGCGCGGCGACGCGCGAGCGCAACGTCATCGCCTTCTCGTTGTTCGGTGGCAGCCCCAAGTATTGCGAGACGGCGGTGCTCAACGTGCTGGAACAGCCGCGCCTCTATCCGCACTGGGTCTGCCGCTTCTATATCGACGACAGCGTGCCGGAGGTCATCGTCCGGCGCCTGCTGGACAACGGCGGGCAGGTCGTGCGGGTCGACCCGGCGGTGCGCCAGTGGCCGGGGCCGATGTGGCGCTTCCTCGCCCTCGACGATGGCCAGGCCCAGCGCATCCTGTTCCGCGACGCCGACTCGGTGATTTCCGCGCGCGAGGTCGAGGCGGTGCAGCAATGGCTGGACAGCGACAAGCACTTCCACGCCATGCGCGACAACGGCACCCACACCGAACTGCTGCTGGCCGGCCTGTGGGGCGCGGTGGGCGGCGCGCTGCCGGCGCTGGGCGAGCTGATGCGGCGTTTCTTCCAGGCGCCGCTGGCCTCGCGGCACTTCGCCGACCAGTACTTCCTGCGCCAGTACGTCTGGCCCTATGCGCGGCGCAGCCTGCTGCAGCATGACTCGATGTTCGGCTTCCTCGATGCCGGCGGTTTCCCCGGCGGGCCGATGCCGGACGACTTCCATGTCGGCTATGCCGAGGGCTCGCCGTACTTCAGCCTGCCCAGCGCCCTGGCGGAAGGCACGCCGGTGCGCTGGACGCTGTACCGCCAGGACGAGGCGGGGGAGGTGGCGGTCTGCGCGTACCCGGCGAGGGTCGCCGACGGCGCGGTCCAGGGGCATCTGCCGGCACGCTATGCCGACTGGATTCGCCAAGGACGCGCGCGCATCGAGGTCGTCCAGGCGCCGCTGGCCTGAGCCGCGCCTCAGCGGTAATGGGCGAGGATGCGCTCGACCTCGCCGGAGCGCTTGAGGGCGCTCAGGGCGTCGAGAATCGCCTGGGTCGGCACCTGCGGATCGTCCAGCACCATGCAGCCGAGGTCGGTCTGATCGACCTGCTCCAGCACGTGCAGGCGCTGGCTCGCCGGCTGGTTGCGGTTGAACCAGGCGAGGGCGACTTCGCTGCTCAGCGCGTAGCGGTAGCGGCCGATCTCCAGCTTCTTCAGCACCAGCTCCTGGTTGCGCGCATCGTCCCGCTGGATGCGGCCGCTGGCGAACAGCGCCTGCAGGGGCGGGTACTGGTAGCCGAGCACCGTGCCGATGCTCTCCCGGTTCAGGTTCTGCAGCCCCGCCAGCGAGCCGTTGCGGGCCACCAGGAGATCGCGTTGGGAGAACAGCGGCAGGCTCCAGCGGTAGCCGCGGACATCGTGCTCCAGCCAGGTCGGACTGATGTAGCAGCGCACGTCGATGCTGTGGCTCGACTGGGCCTGCTCGATGCGCGCGCGCGGCATCAGGCGGAAGTCCGGGCGCATACCGACCTGCTGCGCGGTGGCATTGAACAGCTCGAAGAGGATGCCGCCGGTCAGACGACCTTCTTCGATGCGCGCCAGCGGCATGGCCCAGCCTTCGATCACCGAAAAGCGCAGCGGCCGCGGTTCGGCATCCGCCAGGGCGGTGACCAGCAGCAGGAGGACGAGGAGTGCGCGCATTCAGGCTCCGGGGACGGCTTGACGCAGGCACAATGCCTGCTCGACCGGGTGATTGCCAACCCTGTCAGGGTAGATGAAGGCGACTCCGTCCACACCGAGTGCAATTTGTGGTCCGCTTCGCTAGCATTAGCCCACTTCCGCCTAATCGCTGCGATGGATTTCAATGAGTTATCAGGTTCTTGCCCGTAAATGGCGACCGCGTTCGTTCCGCGAGATGGTCGGCCAGACCCATGTCCTCAAGGCCCTGATCAACGCCCTGGACAATCAGCGTCTGCACCACGCCTACCTGTTCACCGGGACCCGCGGCGTCGGCAAGACCACCATCGCACGCATCCTCGCCAAGTGCCTGAACTGCGAGACCGGCGTCAGCTCCACGCCCTGCGGCCAGTGTTCGGTGTGCCGGGAGATCGACGAGGGCCGCTTCGTCGACCTGATCGAAGTGGACGCCGCCAGCCGCACCAAGGTCGAGGACACCCGCGAACTGCTCGACAACGTGCAGTACTCGCCGAGCCGCGGCCGCTACAAGGTTTACCTGATCGACGAAGTGCACATGCTCTCCACCCACAGCTTCAACGCCCTGTTGAAGACGCTGGAAGAGCCGCCGCCGCACGTCAAGTTCCTGCTCGCCACCACCGACCCGCAGAAGCTGCCGGTGACCATCCTCTCGCGCTGCCTGCAGTTCTCCCTGAAGAACATGCCGCCGGAGCGCGTGGTCGAGCACCTGACCCACGTTCTCGGCGCCGAGAACGTGCCCTTCGAGGAAGACGCCCTGTGGCTGCTCGGGCGCGCCGCCGACGGCTCCATGCGCGATGCCATGAGCCTGACCGACCAGGCCATCGCCTTCGGTGAAGGCAAGGTGCTCGCCGCCGACGTGCGCGCCATGCTCGGCAGCCTCGACCATGGCCAGGTCTACGGGGTGCTGCATGCGCTGCTCGACGGCGACGCGCGGGCGCTGCTGGAGGCCGTGCGCCATCTCGCCGAGCAAGGCCCGGACTGGAACGGCGTGCTCGCCGAGATACTCAATGTGCTGCACCGGGTGGCCATCGCCCAGGTTCTCCCGGACGCCATCGACAATGGCCAGGGCGACCGCGACAAGGTCTTGGCCCTGGCCCAGGCGCTGCCGGGCGAGGACGTGCAGTTCTACTACCAGATGGGCCTGATCGGCCGCCGCGACCTGCCGCTGGCGCCGGACCCGCGCAGCGGTTTCGAGATGGTCCTGCTGCGCATGCTGGCGTTCCGTCCCGCCGACGCGGGCGGCGCGCCGCCGAGATCGCCACTAAAGGACTCGGGGATCAGCGCGGCCACGACTGATTCCTCCCATCTCCCAGTGGCCGGCGCCGCCGTGGTGGCGCCGGCTGCCGTCGTCGCGGCCAGTGTGCCGGTGGTGTCGACGGTGCCGGCCGTGCTGGCGCCGGCCGTCGCCGAGCCCACGCCTGTCGAGGCGTCGGCGCCTGTGGTGACGCCGAGCAGCGCGCCCGCGCCGGTGGTGGACGCACCAGCGCCCGCCGCCGTGGTCGAGCCCGTGGCCGAGCCGGTCGCGGCGGCCGTCGACCTGCCCTGGGAAGAGCCGCCGGCGCCTGCCGCCGCGGCGCTCCAGCCTGCGGCCGTGCAGCCCGCTCCGCCGGCGGAGCCGGTCATCGAGCCGGTCGTTAAGCCGGCCGCCGAACCGCAACCGCCGGTTGCAGCCCAGGCCGTACCCGTGGCGGCGGAGGAGGACGACGAGCGCGACGATGAGCCGCCGCCGGCCGACGACTACTATGAAGTCGACATGGATTCGTTCAGCTACCTGGACGCCGGCGCCGAGCCCGCGGCCGCCGCTGAAGCCGAACCGCTGCCGGCGGCCATGCCGGCCACCGGTCTGGCCGCCGAATGGCTTGACCTCTACCCACGCCTGGGCCTCGGCGGCCTCACCGCGAGCATCGCCGCCAACTGCACCCTGGTCTCGGTCGAGGAGGATGTCTGGCACCTGCACCTGGACCCGGCGCAGAGCGCGTTGTACAACGCCACCCAGCAGCGCCGGCTGAACGAGGCCTTGAACCAGTACCACGGCCGCTCGCTCAAGCTCGAAGTGACCTTGTGCAAGCCCGAGCAGGAAACCCCAGCCCAGGCCGCCGCGCGCAAGCGCGCCGAGCGCCAGCGCTCGGCGGAGGCGTCCATCGCTGCCGACCCTTATGTGCTGCAGATGCAACAACAGTTCGCCGCGGTGATCCGCGCCGGAACCATCGAACCCCTGGCGGCGAAAGCCTGAAGGCAACGCCTGAGCGCTTACGCCCAACCCTGAACGATCGAGGTGATTGAGATGATGAAAGGTGGCATGGCCGGCCTGATGAAGCAGGCCCAGCAGATGCAGGAAAAGATGCAGAAGATGCAGGAAGAGCTGGCCAACGCGGAAGTCACCGGCCAGTCCGGCGCTGGCCTGGTCAGCGTGGTGATGACCGGCCGGCACGACGTCAAGCGTGTCAGCCTGGACGACAGCCTGATGCAGGAAGACAAGGAAATCCTCGAAGACCTGATCGCCGCCGCGGTGAATGACGCCGTGCGCAAGATCGAGCAGAACAGCCAGGAAAAGATGTCCGGCATGACCGCCGGTATGCAGCTGCCGCCCGGCTTCAAGATGCCCTTCTGATTGCGCCCGTGCCGCCATGCCCTGCGCATGGCGGCGTCGCCGGCGGACGTGGCACCCTCATCCGCCGGCGCCTCGCCCGGTTTGGGCCCGAGCGGCCCGTTGCGTTACCTCTCCCCTGATCGAGTGCTTCCATGAGCTTCAGCCCGCTGATCCGTCAACTGATCGATGCCCTGCGCATTCTCCCCGGCGTGGGGCAGAAGAGCGCCCAGCGCATGGCGCTGCAACTGCTCGAACGCGACCGTAGCGGTGGTCTGCGTCTGGCCCAGGCATTGACCCAGGCGATGGAGGGGGTCGGCCATTGCTCGCAGTGCCGCACCCTGAGCGAAGAGGAACTCTGCCCGCAATGCGCCGACCCGCGCCGCGACGATTCCGTGCTCTGTGTGGTGGAAGGGCCGCTGGACGTGTTCGCGGTGGAGCAGACCGGCTACCGTGGCCGCTACTTCGTGCTCAAGGGGCACCTGTCGCCGCTGGATGGGCTGGGCCCGGAGGCCATCGGCATTCCCGAGCTGGAGGCGCGGATCAAGGCCGGCCATTTCAGCGAGATCATCCTGGCCACCAACCCCACAGTGGAAGGCGAGGCCACCGCCCACTACATCGCCCAACTGCTGGCCGGCGCCGGCCTGACCCTGTCGCGCATCGCCCATGGCGTGCCGCTGGGCGGCGAGCTGGAACTGGTCGATGGCGGCACCCTGGCCCATGCGCTGGCCGGCCGCCGACCGATCGCCCTCTGAGCGCTCGCAGCGGCGGGCAATCCGCCACTCGCGGCAGATATGGCATTGCCGATGGCGCAAGCCGGGCCTTGTAAACCAAGCAAGCGCTAGGTAAGTTCTTCGGGCATCCCGCCTGGAGCCTTGCCATGTCCGCCTTCACCGAATACTTCGACGATAGCCATCGCCTGGTCCGTGACGCGGTGCGCCGCTTCGTCGAGCGTGAAATCCTCCCGTACATCGCCGAGTGGGAAGAGGCCGAAGCCTTTCCCCGCGAGCTGTATCGCAAGGCGGGCGAGGCCGGCATCCTCGGCATCGGCTACCCGGAAGCCTATGGCGGCAGCCACGAGGGCGACCTGTTCGCCAAGCTGGCCGCCAGCGAAGAACTGATGCGCAGCGGCTCCGGCGGCCTGGTGGCCGGCCTCGGTTCCCTGGATATCGGCCTGCCGCCGCTGCTCAAGTGGGGCCGCCCGGCCTTGCGCGAGCGCATCGTGCCGCAGGTGCTGGCCGGCGAAAAGATCATCGCCCTGGCGGTCACCGAGCCCTCCGGCGGCTCCGACGTGGCCAGCCTGAAGACCCGTGCGGTGCGCGACGGCGAGTATTACCGCGTGAGCGGCAGCAAGACCTTCATCACCAGCGGCGTGCGTGCCGACTACTACACGGTGGCGGTGCGTACCGGCGGCGACGGCTTCGGCGGCGTCAGCCTGCTGCTGGTGGAGAAGGGCACGCCGGGCTTCAGCGTCGGTCGCCAGTTGAAGAAGATGGGCTGGTGGGCCTCGGACACCGCCGAACTGTTCTTCGACGACTGCCGGGTGCCGCTGGAAAACCTGATCGGCATGGAGAACATGGGCTTCGCCTGCATCATGGCCAACTTCCAGAGCGAGCGCCTGGCCCTGGCGACCATGGCCAACATGACCGCCCAACTGGCCCTGGAGGAGGCGCTGAAATGGAGCGCCGAGCGCGAAGCCTTCGGCAAGCCGATCGGCAAGTTCCAGGTGCTCAAGCACCGCCTGGCGGAGATGGCCACCCAGGTCGAGGTGTCCCGCGAGTTCACCTATCGCCAGGCGGCGAAGATGGCGGCGGGCAAGAGCGTGATCAAGGAAATCTCCATGGCCAAGAACTTCGCCACCGACGTCGCCGACCGCGTGGTCTACGACGCCGTGCAACTGCTCGGCGGCATGGGCTACATGCGCGAAAGCCTGGTCGAGCGCCTGTACCGCGACAACCGCATCCTCTCCATCGGCGGCGGTACGCGGGAGATCATGAACGAGATCATCGCCAAGCAGATGGGCTTGTAGTCCCTGACCGTTCTCGCCCGATAAAGCCAGCCGCGGCGCCCCATCGGCACGAAAAAAGCCCGCTCATCCAAGCGGGCTTTTTCTCGTGCGGGCTGCTTACTCCGCTTCATAGCCCTCGGAGCCTTTCTTCGGCCTGGGTGCCAAGCGCACCGCCAGGCGCATGCTGGCGGTGACCAGGCGCTGGTACATGACTGGCAGCAGCCGCAGCATGAGGTCGATGGCATGCGCGTCGGGGCCGATGAGGATGCGCCGGCTGTCACGCTCGACGCCGCGCAGGATCACTTGGGCGGCCTTTTCCGGGGTGGTGCGCAGCAACTGATCGTTGAACTGCTGGCGCGCGGCGCTGGCGCTCTGTCCGGTGACCTTGACCATGCTGTCATTCATGCGCGCGGTCTTGGCGATGTTGGTCTTGATGCCGCCGGGGTGCACGCAACTGGCCGACACGCCGCTGCGCGCCATGTCCAGCTCCTGGCGCAGCGACTCGGTGAAGCCGCGCACGGCGAACTTGGTGGCGTTGTAGGCGCTCATGCCCGGCTGCGAGAACAGCCCGAAGACGCTGGAGACGTTGATCACATGCCCGTCGCCGGAGGCCTTGAGGTGCGGCAGGAAGGCCTTGGTGCCATAGACCACGCCCCAGAAGTTGATGTTGGTGATCCACTCGTACTCGTCGTAGTCACTGTCCTCCACGGTGCCGGCGTGGGCGACCCCGGCGTTGTTGAAGATCAGGTTGACCTTGCCGTGCGCCTGCACCGTCCTCGCGGCCCAGGCATGCACCTGCTCGCGGTCGGCGACGTCGACCACCTCGGTGGAGATGCGCACGCCGTAGGCGGCCAGGGCCTCGCGGGTTTCCTCCAGGCCGTCGGCATTGACGTCGGCCAGCGCCAGGTGGCAACCGCGGACGGCCAGTTCCTGCGCCAGGGCGCGGCCGATGCCGGAACCGGCGCCGGTGATGGCGGCGACTTTGTTCTCGAAGGATTTCATGCCGGAACCTCCTCGGCGCGGGCGGACGGAGTGGCGGCCGGTTCGGCGAACGGGCGTGCCTGCAAATGATAGGCGGCCGGATCGAAGTGTCGGGTGAGCAGGCGGAAGCGCCAGGTGAAGCCCGGCCACAGGGTGCAGTTGCGCCCGCTCAGCGGGTGCAGGTACCAGCTCTTGCAGCCGCCGACGTTCCACACGCTGTGGCTGAGGCCGCGCTGCAATCTGGCGTTCCAGCGCGCCTGCGCCTCCGGCTTGACGTCGAGGCTGAGCAGTTCGCGGCGCCGCATGAACCTGAGCGCGTCGAGCACATAGGCGATCTGCGATTCGATCATGTAGACCATGGAGTTGTGGCCCAGGCCGGTGTTCGGCCCCATCAGGAAGAACAGGTTGGGGAAGCCTTGGGTGACCGTGCCTTTGTAGGCTTCCGGGCCTTCTGGCCAGGTATCCAGCAGGTCGACGCCGTTGCGGCCGAACACGCAGCCGCGGGGGATCGGATCGTTGGCGGTGAAGCCGGTGCCGAAGATGATCGCATCCACCTCGCGTTCCTGGCCGTCGGCGGTGACGATGCTGTGCGCGCGCACCTCGCGGATGCCCACGGTGATCACCTCGGCGTTGGGCGCGGCGAGGGCGGGGTAGTAGTTCGGTGACATCAGCACCCGCTTGCAACCAATGGTGTAGTCCGGGGTGACCTTGCGCCGCAGTTCCGGGTCGGCAATCTGCTGGTGGATGTAGCGCAGCGCCAGCTTGCCCACCAGTTTCATCGCCCAGGGCGCGAAGGTGAATCCGAGCACGCGGCCTTCGAGCAGGCTGTAGAGGGCGCCGCGCCAGAGTTTCTGCGCCAGCGGGAAGTGCTTGAAGCGCGCGCGTTCCTTGTCGCTGATGGCGCGGTCGGGCTTGGGCAGGATCCACGGCGCGGTGCGCTGGTAGAGGTCGAGCCTGGCCACCTGCGGCTGGATCTCGGGGACGAACTGGATCGCCGAGGCGCCGGTGCCGATCACCGCCACGCGCTTGCCGGCGAGGTCGTAGTCGTGGTCCCAGTTCTGCGAGTGGAAGCACTTGCCCGCGAAGGTTTCCAGGCCGTCGAGCGCCGGAATCGACGGGATCGACAGCGCGCCCATGCCGGACACCACGGCCTGGGCGGTGTAGTGGTTGCCCTGGGCATCGTGCAGGTGCCACAGCTGCTGCTCGTCGTCCCAGGCCATGCGGCGCACCTCGGTGTTCAGCAGGGTGCGGTCCTGCAACTGGTATTTCTGCCAGCAGTGCTCCAGATAGGCGCGGATTTCCGGTTGGCGAGCGAACATGCGCGTCCATTCCGGGTTCGGCTCGAAGGAGAAGGAGTAGACATGGGACTGCACGTCGCAGGCGCAGCCGGGATAGTTGTTGACGCGCCAGGTGCCGCCGACGCCGGCATCCTTCTCGAACAGCAGGAAGTCCTCTTCGCCTTGCTGGCTCAGGCGGATGGCCATGCCGAGCCCGGAAAACCCGGTGCCGATGATGGCGACCCTGCAGTGCCTGCTCGGGGCGGTCTGAGTGTGCTTACCCATTGCCTAGCTCCTGTTATGGTTATTTTCAGGCGTATACAAGTGTCTACGTGATTGCAATGTAGACAGCTGTATACTCGCGGGCAACCAACCTTCGGTCGGGCGGAGCAGGCAAGGATGAGTGACGAACGGGAAGCGGTAACACCTCGCCAGGTCGAGGCACCGGGCAAGCGCCTGCTGATCGATGCGGCGCTGCGTCTGGCGTCGAGCCGGCGTAGCCTGAGCAGCCTGGGCTTGCGTGAGTTGGCGCGGGAAGCCGGGTTGAACCCGAACACCTTTTACCGTCACTTCAGCGACGTCGATGACCTCGGCCTGGCGATCATCCGCGACATCGCCACGCAATTGCGCCAGCCGCTGCGCGACCTGCGCCGCGAAGCCGCCGCTCGCGTGCCGCCGCGCGCCGCCGCTGCCGCAGCCCCTTTCGGCATTGACTTCGAGCGTGGCCGGCGGGTCTGCGCAGAGACGGTCGGGCTGTTCTTCGACTTCGTCGCCGGGCACCCGGAAGCCTTCATCATCGGCGTGCGCGAACTGCACGGACCCTCGCCGGTGCTGCGCGAGGCGCTGGGACGGGTCATGGACGATTTCGGCGCCGACATGGCCGACGACATCGTGGCCTTCCACCTGCTGCCGGCCGTGCCGGAAGCCGAGGTCCGCCAGCTATCGTGGTTGATCAGCCGGCAGTTGTTCCAGCTATCGCTGGATTACCTGGCGTTACCGCCCGAGCGACGGGACCAGGTCTGCGCGCTCGCCGAGCGGCAGATCCTCCTGCTGTTCAGCGGAGCGGCCGTGGTGCAGGCGTTGGGATTGGAGAAACAGGCGTAGGCGCTGCGGCAACGCCGACCGAGCGCGGCATGGGTATCGCGCTGCGCGCTCAACCCATCCTACGGGGGTGGGTGGATGCTTTCGTAGGATGGGACGAGCGCAGCGATTCCCATGCTGTCGGTGGGCGCGGCATGGGTATCGAGCTGCGCGCTCAACCCATCCTACGTGTGGGTGGATGCATTCGTAGGATGGGACGAGCGAAGCGATTCCCATGCTGTCGGTGGGCGCGGCATGGGTATCGCGCTGCGCGCTCAACCCATCCTACGTGTGGGTGGATGCATTCGTAGGATGGGACGAGCGCAGCGATTCCTATGCTGTCGGCGAGTGCCGAATGGGTATCCCGCTGCGCGCTCGATCCCGCCTACGGGTGAGGTGGGCGGGGTTCAGGCGATCCGCGCCATCGCCAGCAGTCCATAGCCCAGCAGCATCAACGGCCAGCCGCACAGCGGGCCGAAGAGGATGGCCCAGAGCCGGCCGCGTGGGTCGAAGCCGACGCCGTGGACGAAGCCGGCGCTGACCCCGAGCATCACCAGCATCAGCAGGCCATGGCTGTAGCGGCCCTGGGCGTCGAGCATCAGCGCGGGGTGGATCAACAGGATCAGCGCCAGGGGCGCCGCCAGCAGCAGCGAGAGGATACGGCTGGCGGTGCCCCAGGCGCTGCGCTCAGGCATTGCTGTTGTCATCGTTATCCAGGTTCTGCGTGGTTTCCAGCCACAGGGCATTGATGATGCCGAAGCTGCAGGCCAGCAGGATTCCGAGTATCCAGGCGAAGTACCACATGCGAATCGCTCCTCAGTAAAGGCCGTGGGGGTTGGCTTCGATGTGCTTGTGGGTCAGGCGCCCCCACATGCGTGCGTAGCCCCAGAGGGTGTAGGCGAGGATGATCGGCACGAACACGCAGGCCACGCCGAACATGATGCCCAGGGTCTTGCGGCTGGACACCGCGTCCCACACCGTCAGGCTCGAGGCCAGGCTTTCGCTGGAGGGGAGGACGAAGGGGAACAGGGCGAAGCCGGCGGTGCAGAGCGTACCGACGATCGCCAGGGCGCTGCCGAGGAAGGCCAGCCCGGCACGCCCGGCGCTGGCCGCGGCGAGGGCGATGAGCCCACCGAGGATGCCCAGCACCGGCGCGCCCATGGTCAGCGGGTAGCTGTGGTAGTTGGCCAGCCAGCCCGGATTGTTCAGGGCGACTGCCTTGTTCAGCGGATTGAGCACCGCGTTGCCGTCCACCGCCGAGACCAGGCTGTAGCCGTGCATGCCGACGCTGACCCAGACGCCGGCGCCGATGAAGGCGACCAGGTAGACCAGGGCGCAGAGGCGCGCGGCGCTGCGCGAGCGCTGCGCCAGTTCGCCGTCGGTGCGCAGCATCAGCCAGGCGCCGCCGTGCAGGCTGAGCATGCTCAGGCTGACCACGCCGGCGAGCAGCGCGAAGGGGTTGAGCAGGGCGAAGAAGGAGCCGTGGTAGGACGGTCGCATCATCTCGTCGAGGCTGAACGGCAGACCCTCGAACAGGTTGCCGAAGGCCACGCCGAAGACCAGCGCCGGCACCGCGCCGCCGACGAACAGGGCCCAGTCCCAGACGCTGCGCCAGCGCGGGTCTTCCAGCTTGCTGCGGTAGTCGAAGCCGACCGGCCGGCAGAACAGCGCGAAGAGCACCAGCAGCAGGGCCCAGTAGAGCCCCGAGAAGGCGGTGGCGTAGACCATCGGCCAGGCGGCGAAGAGCGCGCCGCCGGCGGTGATGAACCACACCTGGTTGCCGTCCCAGTGCGGAGCGATGGTGTTGATCGCCACGCGCCGTTCGCTGTCGTTCCTGGCGACGAAGGGCAGCAGCGCCATCGCGCCCATGTCGAAGCCGTCGGTGAGGGCGAAGCCGATCAGCAGTACGCCGATCAGCACCCACCAGATGAGTTTCAGGGTTTCGTAATCCATGGCGGTACTCCTCAGGCCGTGGCTGCGTGGGCGCCGGCGCCCTGTTCGAAGTGATAACGACCGGTGTGCAGGCTCGACGGGCCGAGACGGGCGAACTTGATCATCAGGTACAGCTCGACGACCAGCAGCAGGCTGTAGAAGGCGACCAGCGCGGTCAGCGAGCCCCACAGGTCATGGGTACTCAGGCTGGAAGCGGACAGGTGCACGGGCAGCACCTCACCGATGGACCAGGGTTGGCGGCCGTGTTCGGCGACGTACCAGCCGGTCTGTGCGGCGATCCACGGCAGCGGCAGGCTGAGCAGGGCCCATTTCAGCAGCCAGCGCTTGCGTTCCTCGTTCTTCCGCGCCGAGGCCCAGAAGGCGCAGACGAACAGCGCCAGCATGAGGAAGCCACAGGCGACCATGATGCGGAAGCTGAAGAACAGGGTGAGCACGTCGGGAATGGTGTCGAGGGTGGCCAGGCGAATCTGCTCATCGCTGGCATCGGTCACCTTGGCGGTGTACTTCTTCAGCAGCAGGCCGTAGCCCAGGTCGTTCTTCACCTGGTTGAAGGCATTCAGCGTCGCCTCGGACTTGTCGCCGCCGCGCAGTTGTTCGAGCAGGGCGTAGGCTTTCATGCCGTTGCGGATGCGCGCCTCATGCTGCACCAGCAGGTCCTTGATACCGGTGACTTCCTTATCCAGCGAACGGGTGGCGATCAAGCCGAGCGCGTAGGGAATCTTGATCGCGTAGTGGGTGCGCATCTGCTCCTGGTCGGGAATGCCGAACAGGGTGAAACCGGCCGGCGCCTCCTCGGTGTTCCATTCCGCCTCGATGGCCGCCAGCTTGGTCTTCTGCACGTCGCCGATCTCATAGCCGGATTCGTCACCGAGGATGATCACCGAGAGGATCGAGGCCATGCCGAAGGCCGAGGCGATGGCGAAGGAGCGGCGGGCGAAGCCCTGGTCGCGTTTCTTCAGCAGGTAGAAGCTGGAGATGGCCAGGACGAAGACGGCGCCGGTGACGTAACCGGCCGCCACGGTGTGCACGAACTTGACCTGGGCCACCGGGTTGAACAGCAGGGCGCCGAAGTCAGTCAGCTCCATGCGCATGGTCTGGAAGTTGAACTCGGCGCCGATCGGATTCTGCATCCAGCCGTTGGCGATCAGGATCCACAGCGCCGAGAGGTTCGAGCCCAGCGCCACCAGCCAGGTCACCGCCAGGTGCTGGACCTTGGACAGGCGCTCCCAGCCGAAGAAGAACAGGCCGATGAAGGTGGATTCGAGGAAGAACGCCATCAGGCCTTCGATGGCCAGCGGCGCGCCGAAGATGTCGCCGACGTAGTGGGAGTAGTAGGCCCAGTTGGTGCCGAACTGGAACTCCATGGTCAACCCGGTGGTGACGCCGAGCGCGAAGTTGATGCCGAACAGCTTGCCCCAGAACTGGGTCATGTCCTTGTAGACCTGCTTGCCGGTCATTACGTAGACCGACTCCATGATCGCCAGCAGGAAGGTCATGCCGAGCGTAAGAGGGACGAACAGGAAGTGGTACATCGCGGTCATGGCGAATTGCAGGCGCGATAAATCGACCACGGCTTCCGAAATCATCGTGGATTCTCCTTGGGAGAGGCATTGGGGGGCGTCGGGGCACTGCCGAGCAGGTGCTCGAAGACTTGCTGCGGTTGTTCCGCGGAAGCGGAAGGCGTGTCGAACCAAATGACCTTGATGGCCATCAGCAGGACCAGCTTGATCAGCAGAATGACTGCGATCTCACGAACCAGGGGAATCTTCCAGGGCGAATTTACTTCCGGGGGCATTGAAAGCTCCGACCTAGAGACCTGTAGGAAAATGTGCAGTGCTGCCGTCATATGAGGCAACAAAATCACTCCTTAGTGTAGTGACTGGATGTCGCAGCGCTAATTGATGAACGAAAAAGCCAGGCTATGCCTGGCTTTTTTCAGAAGATTGCGAAGAAATGGATGGCGTCAGCCGGCGAAGTCGAGTTTCTCCTTCCAGCGTTTTTCCAGGCTCTTGGTGTCGTGGTCCATCGGATGGAAACCGGGGCGGAAGTAGTCCAGCCAGGGCAGCACGAGTTGGGTGAAATAGCCGTTACGCAGGCCGAACAGGGTGACCAGGCCATGCTTCCAGCTACGCCAATTGAACAATTGGCCATCCCGGCGCAGCAGATGGACCTGGAAGCCGCCGATCACGCCGAGGAAGATCAGGGTAGTCAGCAGCATCACCGCGGTACGGGTGAAATAGCCGCCGTAGACCTGCTGATAGACGTCATAGGCCACCGCCTTGTGCTCGTTCTCTTCGATGGCGTGCCACATCCATAGCTTGTACATCTTCGCCGAGCCTATCTGCACGCTGAGGTCCTCGCGGCGCAGCAGGCGCTCGGCCATGGTCGCGGTGAAGTGCTCCAGGGCACAGGTGATGGCCAACTGGTGCTTCTTGGTGGTGATCTGGCTCACTGCGCCGAGCAGGTGCTTGATGCGCAGCTCCAGGCGCTCCAGGTCGATGCCGTGTTCATCGGCGTACTCGTTGTAGGCGGCGTGCTCCTTGGAGTGCATGGCCTCCTGGCCGATGAAGGCGCTGACGTCCTTCTGCAACTGCGGGTCTTGGATGCGTTGGCGAACCGCGCGCACGCTGTCGACGAAGAACTTCTCGCCGTAGGGAAAGAGCGAGGAGAGGTTGTTCATGAAGTGGGTCATGAAGGGTTGGCCGTCCCACCAGTACTTGGGGGTTTCGCTGAAGCTGAAGTCCATGCGGCGAACGGGGAAGCTGGCGCGGAGGGGCTCGGTTTGGGCATTCATGGCTAACTCCTTGTTGTTGTCCGGGAGCCCTTGGCGGAGTCGGCGGCGCGCTTGTCGCGGGCAGTCGCGCAGGGCCCCGCGCGGGCCTGTCGTGCTGACACGCAGGAGGGTGTCATCGCTCGCGGCCATTGTTGGAGGCATCGTCCGGCAACGAATAGGTCATATCCGGCCATGCGCGGGTCGTAGCCGGCCAAGGCGCCTGGCGCCCGACCTTGGATAGGGGAGGGGAAGGGAGATGCCGAGCCGCAGGGTGGGCTCGGCGCGCCGATCAACGTTCGTCGAGAGCGAAGGCGGTCAGGCTGTAGGTGGGGATGTTGGCGTCGCGCAGCTTGGTCGAGCCGCCGAGTTCCGGCAGGTCGATGATGGCGGCCGCCTCGAAGACCTTGGCGCCCATGCGCCGCACCAGTTGCGCGGCGGCCAGCAGGGTGCCGCCAGTGGCGATCAGGTCATCGAAGATCAGCACGCTGTCGCCTTCGCAGAGGCTGTCGGCGTGGACTTCCAGCAGGGCCTCGCCGTACTCGGTCTGGTAGCTCTGGGCGAGCACGTCGGCGGGCAGCTTGCCCTGCTTGCGGAACAGCACCAGCGGCTTGTTCAGCTCATAGGCGATGATCGAACCGATCAGGAAACCGCGCGCGTCCATGGCGCCGATATGGCTGAAATCGGCCTCGACGTAGCGCTGGATGAAGCTGTCGGCGACGAAGCGCAGCGCACGGGGCGACTGGAACAGCGGGGTGATGTCGCGAAACATCACGCCGGCTTTGGGGAAGTCCGGCACCGCGCGGATCAGGGATTTCAGATCGAGTTGGTTGAGGATCATGCTGGCTATGCACCTGGTAACAGCTGGATTTCAGGAGCCGGAAGTATAACGGGCCCGCCTTGCGGCGAGCCCGTTTTCGATGACCGGAAAGTCGCGCTGTTCAGCTTTCCATCTGGCCGCCGGCGAGGGCACAGAGCTCGATGGAGTCGAGGATGTGCACTTCCTTGCCTTCGGCGCTGATCAGGCCGTTCTGCTGGAAACGGGTGAACACCCGGGACACGGTTTCCACCGCCAGCCCCAGGTAGTTGCCGATTTCGTTGCGCGACATGCTCAGGCGGAACTGCTGGGCGGAGAAGCCACGGGCGCGGAAGCGCGCCGCGAGGTTGACCAGGAAGGTGGCGATTCGTTCGTCGGCGGTCTTCTTCGACAGCAGCATCATCATCTGCTGGTCGTCGCGGATTTCCCGGCTCATCACGCGCATCAACTGGCGGCGCAACACCGGCAATTGATCGGCGAGTTCGTCGAGGCGCTCGAAGGGGATTTCGCAGACCGAGGTGGTTTCCAGCGACTGGGCCGACACCGGGTAGGTCTCGGTGTCCATGCCGGAGAGCCCGACCAGCTCGCTGGGCAGGTGGAAGCCGGTGATCTGCTCCTCGCCGTTGTCGGTGATGCTGAAGGTCTTGAGGGCGCCGGAGCGGACCGCGAAGACCGAACCGAAGGCATCACCCTGGCGGAACAGGAACTCGCCTTTCTTCAGTGGCCGGCCACGCTTGACGATCTCGTCGAGGGCGTCCATGTCGTCGTTGTTCAGCGACAGGGGCAGGCACAGCGGGGCCAGACTGCAGTCCTTGCAATGCGCTTGTGGCAGGGCGCGTACCTTGATGGTTTCGGCCATGGGTAATCCTTGGGTGGGAAAGGCACTTGAACCGCAAGGGTAACGCACCCCGGGGGCCGACGGCCAGCCGCAGGGCGAGTAATTCTGGCTTTTCCGTTACTAGTCTTTAGGTAAGGGAAATTTCCGCTACCGGAGTTCCGCCATGGCTTCTCCCTCAGATGACCCGGGAGAAGCGTTGCAGGCTCTGCGTCGGCAGATAGTGGTCGAACAGCATGCACAGGGTGCGCACCAGCAGGCGCCCGGCAGGGGTGACGTCGATGCCGCGCTGGTCCAGCTTGATCAGGCCGTCGGCGGCGAAGCGCTCCAGCTCCGCCCAGATGTCCGCGAAGTAGCCGCGGAAGTCGATGTTGAGCGACTCCTCGATGGCTTCGAAATCCAGTTGGAAGTGGCAGATCAACTGCTGGATCACTGCGCGCCGCACACGGTCGTCCTTGCTGCAATGGAGGCCGCGGCGGGTGGCCAGTTGGCCGTTGTCGAGGCTGCTCATGTAGTGGCTGATATCGGTGCTGTTCTGCCCGTAGAAGTCGCCGATCTGGCTGATCGCCGAGACGCCCAGGCCGACCAGGTCGCAGTGGCCGTGGGTGGTGTAGCCCTGGAAGTTGCGCTGCAGCGTGCCGTCTTCCTGGGCGCTGGCCAGTTCATCGTCGGGCAGGGCGAAGTGGTCCATGCCGATGTAGCGATAGCCGGCTTCGCTCAACTGCTCGATGGTGCGCTGCAGCATTTCCAGCTTCTGCCCGGGGCTGGGCAGGTCCGCGGTATTGATGCGCCGCTGCGGCATGAAGCGCTCCGGCAGGTGCGCGTAGTTGAATACCGACAGGCGGTCCGGTTGCAGGCCGATGACCTGCTCGACAGTGTCGGCGAAGCGCGAGGGCGTCTGCTTCGGCAGGCCGTAGATCAGGTCGATGTTGATCGAGCGGTATTGCAGGGTGCGCGCGGCATCCATGATGGCGCGGGTTTCGTCGAGGCTCTGCAGGCGGTTGACGGCCTGTTGCACCTCCAGATCGAAGTCCTGCACGCCGAGGCTGACGCGGTTGAAGCCCAGTTCGCGGAGCAATCCCATGGTCGACCAGTCCGCCTCGCGGGGGTCGATTTCGATGCCGTAGTCGCCGGAGTCGTCGTCCAGCAGATGCAGGTGCGTGCGCAACTGGCCCATCAGTTCGCGGAGCTGGCCGGGGCTGAGGAAGGTCGGCGTGCCGCCACCGAAGTGCAGTTGTTCGACGACCTGCCCACGGCCCAGGTGGCGGCTGACGATTTCGATCTCGTGGATCAGCCGTGCCAGATAGGGCGCGCTGCGTCCGCGATCCTTGGTGATCACTTTGTTGCAGGCGCAGTAGTAGCAGATGTTGGCGCAGAACGGGATGTGCACGTAGAGCGACAGGGGGCGCCCAGCTTTCTGGCTATCCCGCAGCGCATGCAGCATGTCGAAGGGGCCGACGCCTTCGTGGAATTGCACGGCTGTAGGGTAGGAGGTGTAACGCGGGCCGGATAGATCGTAGCGACGGATCAGATCAGCGTCCCAGCGAATATTGTCGAGCATGCCGAAATCCCCGAGTCAGGCGAGCTTTGGCGCAGTCTAGGGAGACTCGCGCGGAGCGCTCTTGACTTGCATCAAGAGGTATCCGCATGCACTTTCAGACTTTCTTCGGATTCTTGAGATTGACAACGACGGCGGGGAGGATGCTTGGCCGCGCTTCGCTCCCGGCAAGGCGCGCGTCGTTCAGCCGGCGGCATGCACCGCGTGGCCCATCAGCCAGGCCTGATGGGGGCCGGGCAGGGTCCAGAGGCCGAAGAGTATCACCAGCAGGCCGCCGGCCATGCGCACGCTGCGGCGGCGCAGCAGGGCGGTGATGCGTTCGGCGGCCAGCCCGGTGGCCAGCAGCACCGGCCAGGTGCCCAGGCCGAAGGCCAGCATCAGCAGGGCGCTGTCGATTGCCGAGCCCTGGCTGGTGGCCCAGAGCAGGGTGCTGTAGACCAGCCCGCAGGGCAGCCAGCCCCAGAGTGTGCCGAGCAACAGCGCGCGCGGCAGGCTGGTCACCGGCAGCAGGCGGCTGGCGAACGGTTGGATGTGCCGCCAGAGGCCGCGACCCAGGGCTTCGATACGGGTCAGGCCGCTCCACCAGCCGGCCAGGTACAGGCCCATGGTGATCAGCAGCAGTCCGGCGATCACGCGCAGGGCGCCGGCCAGCGGGGTGCGGGCGACGGCCCAGCCGGCCAGGCCGAGCAGCAGCCCGGCGCAGGCGTAACTGAGGATGCGCCCGAGGTTGTAGGCGAGCAGCAGGCGCAGGCGCCGGCCGCGCTGTTCGGCGGGGATGGCCAGGGTCAGCGCGCCCATCAGGCCGCCGCACATGCCCAGGCAGTGGCCACCGCCGAGCAGGCCGAGAATCAATGCGGACGCCAGCAGCGGCGCCAGTTCAAGCATGGCGAGAGTCCTTGTCGTCCGCTTCGCGGCGCTCGCCATGGGCGTTCTCGGCTTCGTCGATGCCGGCCTGGTGCTTGGGGTCTTCGTCGTCGAACAGGATGCTGTGCGCGGGGCTTTCCATGTCGTCGTACTGGCCACTGTTGACTGCCCAGAAAAAGATCCAGACGGCGATGGCGACGATGATCAGGGCCACGGGGATCATCACGTAGAGAGCGGGCATAGCGACTCCATCGAAGTTCCGGGACGCGCGGTGCGTCGGTTCAGGGCGCGGCGACCGGCAGTGGGGGTTGCATCTGCCCGATTGCCGCGGCGGCGGCTTGCGGCTGGCGCACGCGGGTCAGGCGCAAGGCGTTGAGTACCACGGTCAGCGAACTGACCGACATGCCGATCGCCGCCCACACCGGCGTCACCCAGCCCAGCGCCGCGAACGGCAACATCAGGCCATTGTACAGGCCCGCCCAGATCAGGTTTTCGATTATCACCCGACGGGTACGGCGGGCCAGGCTGAAGGCCTGCACCAGACTGTCCAGGCGATTGGACAGCAGCACCGCGTCGGCGCTGGTCTTGGCCAGGTCGGTGGCGCTGCCCATGGCGACGCTGATGTCGGCCGCCGCCAGCACCGGCACGTCATTGACGCCGTCGCCGAGCATCAGCACGCGGCGCCCCTGGCGGTGCAGGTCCTGCAGGATCGCCAGCTTGTCGTCCGGACGCAGGCCGCCGCGGACTTCGTCGATGCCCAGTTCGCTGGCCACGCTGGCGACCATCGGCGAGCTGTCGCCGGACAGCAGCAGCGTGCGCCAGCCGCGTGCGCGGCAGGCGCGCAGCAGGGCCGGGGCGTCCTCGCGCAGGCGATCGTCGAGCACCAGCCAGGCCAGCGGTCCTTCATTGTCACCGAGCAGCAGCCACTGGCCGTGGTCCTGTGGCATGGCCGGCGCGCTGCGCTGGCTCAGGGCGCAGACGAATTCGGCTTCGCCGATACGCAACTGGCGGCCCTCGACGCGCCCTTCCAGGCCCAGGCCCGGGTGGCTCTCGACGGCCTCGGCGGCCAGCGGGGCGCGGCCGAAGGCGCGGGCGATGGGGTGTTCCGAGCGGTTCTCCAGCGCCGCCGCCAGGGCCAGGCAGCGCTCGCTGTCGAGGTCGCCCAGCGGCTGGATGGCGCGTAACGTCAAGCGGCCCTCGGTGAGGGTGCCGGTCTTGTCGAAAATCACCGTGTCGATGTGCTTGAGGCCTTCCAGCACGTGGCCGCGGGTGAGCAGCAGGCCGAGTTTGTGCAGGCTGCCGGTGGCCGCCGTGAGTGCGGTGGGCGTGGCCAGGGACAGGGCGCAGGGGCAGGTGGCCACGAGCATCGCCACGACCACCCAGAAGGCGCGCGAGGCGTCGTGCTGCCACCAGAACAGGCCGACCAGGGCGGCCAGGGCGAGCAGGATCAGCAGGAACCATTGCGCGGCGCGGTCAGCGATCTGCGCCAGGCGCGGCTTGTCGGCCTGGGCGCGTTCCAGCAGGCGGACGATGGCCGAGAGCCGGCTCTGGTCGCCGAGGGCTTGCACCTCGACGGTCAACGGGCCTTCGACGTTCAGGGTGCCGCCGGTCACCGCATCGCCAGCCTGGCGCGGCTGTGGCAGGTACTCGCCGGTGAGCAGGGATTCGTCGACGCTGGACTGGCCGGCGGCGATCAGGCCGTCGGCCGGCACCACCGCGCCGGGCGGCACCAGTACGCGGTCGCCCAGGCGCAGTTCGCTGAGCAGGATGCGCTGGCTCTGGCCATGCGCGTCGAGGCGCAGGCAGGACGCCGGCAGCAGGTTCACCAGTTGCGCGGTGGCCGCCGCCGTGCGTTCGCGGGCGCGGCGCTCCAGGTAGCGTCCGGCGAGGAGGAAGAGGGCGAACATGCCGACGGCGTCGAAGTACAGGTCGCCCTTGCCGGTGATCGCGGTCCAGATGCCAGCGAGGTAGGCGCCGCCGATGGCCAGGGACACCGAGACGTCCATGGTCAGGTGACGCGTGCGCAGGTCGCGCAGGGCACCACGGAAGAACGGCTGGCAGGAATAGAAGACGATCGGGGTGGTGAGGAACATCGCCACCCAGCGCAGGATTTCATGCATCTCGGCGCTGAGGTCGATGTTGAATTCCGGCCAGGTCGCCATGGTCGCCATCATCGCCTGGAACCACAGCAGTCCGGCCACGCCGAGCTGGCGCAGGGAGCGGCGGTTCTCTTCGGCGAGCTGTTCGGCGGCGCGGTCCGGCTGGTAGGGGTGGGCGGCATAGCCGATGCGGCGCAGTTCGGCGAGCAGCGCGCTCAGTGGCAACTGGCTGTCCGACCAGCGCACGTGCAGTCGATGGTTGGACAGGTTGAGACCGGCCTCGGCGACCGCCGGCAACTGGCGCAGGTGTTTCTCGATCAGCCAGCCGCAGGCGGCGCAACTGATGCCTTCGAGGATCAGGGTGGTTTCCGCCAGTTCGCCCTGATGGCGGACGAAGGGTTGCTGCACATCCGCGCGGTCGAGCAGTGCCAGTTCGTCGCTCAGTTGTGCCGGCAGCGCCTCGGGGTTGGTCGCCGCCTCGCTGCGGTGCCGGTAATAGCTTTCCAGCCCGCCGGCGACTATCGCCTCGGCCACCGCCTGGCAGCCGGGGCAGCAGAACTCGCGGGTTTCGCCGAGAACCCGGGCGGTAAAGCGGCTGCCGGCCGGTACCGGCAGCGAGCAGTGGTAGCAGGGGAGGGGCGCGGCGCTCATGGGCGCTGGACTTCGGCTCCCTGGAGAGGCTCGTCACCCAGGACGATTTCGCCGTCCGGGACCAGCTTCTCCTCCTCGAACAGGCGCCAGGTGTGGCCGTCCTGCTCGCCGAGCAGTTCGACGAAACGGCGGCCGTCGACGGCCGAATCGAGGCGGCCGGTGTAGCGTCCCGGCTCGTTGGCGGGCAGCAGGGTGACATGCCGGTCCTGCGACTGCAGGGTCGGCGAGATCAGGTTGAGGGTCAGCTGCGGCGGTACGCTCTGGCCACCCAGACGGACCTCGACTTCGCCGGTGAGTTTGTCGAAGCGCACCTTGGCGTGCATTTGCAGGCGCTGGCCCAGTTGCTCGCGGTCCAGCGAGCGGTTGATGCCTTTGCCGGCCTCGTAATAGTTATCGTTGACCAGGGAGTCCTGGTGGTCCACGGCAATGCTCACCATCAGCAGGCTGAGGGTCACCGACGTGGCCAGCATGGCGATGATGATCCACGGCCAGAGGTGCTTGTACCAGGGTTGTACGGGCGCGGACTGCATTGTCTCGTTCTCTCTATCTGTACCGTGGAGCGGAAGCCTGGGCGCCCCCGATGACTGGGGGCGTGGCCTGGATGGGCGGGGATTCTACGTGCTCCGAAGGACGCTGGCACCCCGTGGCGGAGACGGGGTGCCGTATCGTTCAGCGCGGGTTCAGCGGACCTGCGGGCCGATGAAGCGGCTGCCGGCTTCCTTGCTGATCGCGGGATCGTCCACCGACTGGATGGTGAAGGTGATCTCGTTGGTGCTGGACGGCAGCTTGTCCGGGTCGATGGAAAGCTCCATCGGCATGGCGAGGATATCCCCCGCGGCGACCTGGACTTCCTTGCGGCCTTCCAGCTTGAGGCCATCGAGGCCCTTGGCGCCGAGCACGTAGGTATGGTCGCGCTGGTCCTTGTTCATGATCTTCAGGCTGTAGACGTTCTCGATCCGTCCTTCCTGGTTCTCACGGTAGAGCACGCGGTCCTTGCTGACGTCGAAGCCCACCAGCGGACGGATGATCACTGCCGTGGCGAGCAGGCCGATCATCACGCAGAGGGCGATGGCGTAGCCGATGAGGCGCGGACGCACCAGATGGGTCTTCTGCCCGGACAGGTTGTGCTCGGTGGTGTAGCTCACCAGGCCGCGCGGGTAGCCCATCTTGTCCATGATGGCATCGCAGGCGTCGACGCAGGCTGCGCAACCGATGCACTCGATCTGCAGGCCGTCGCGGATGTCGATACCGGTCGGGCAGACCTGCACGCACATGGTGCAGTCGATGCAGTCGCCCAGGCCCTGTGCCTTGTAATCCACGCCCTTCTTGCGCGGGCCGCGGGATTCGCCGCGCCGCGGATCGTAGGAGACGATCAGGGTGTCCTTGTCGAACATCACGCTCTGGAAGCGCGCGTACGGGCACATGTAGATGCACACGTTCTCGCGCAGCCAGCCGGCATTGCCATAGGTGGCCAGGGTAAAGAAGCCGACCCAGAAGTACGCCCAGCCATCAGCCTGGCCGGTGACCAGATCGGAGAGCAGGTCACGGATCGGCGCGAAGTAGCCGACGAAGGTGAGGCCGGTGACCAGGCCGATCAGCAGCCACAGGCTGTGCTTGGCCAGCTTGCGGACGAATTTCTGGCCGCTCATGGGCGCCTTGTCCAGCTTCATGCGCTGGTTGCGGTCGCCTTCGGTGACCTTCTCGCACCACATGAAGATCCACGTCCAGACGCTCTGCGGACAGGTGTAGCCGCACCACACGCGCCCGGCGAACACGGTGATGAAGAACAAGCCGAAGGCACAGACGATCAGCAGCCAGGACAGCAACATGAAGTCCTGCGGCCAGAAGGTCGCGCCGAAGATGTAGAACTTGCGCTCGGGCAGGTCCCACCAGACGGCCTGGCGGCCATTCCAGCTCAGCCAGACGGTGCCGAAGTAGAGGAGGAAGAGGACGGCTCCGCCGACGCGGCGCAGGTTACGGAAGAAGCCGGTGAAGGCGCGGGTGTAGACCTTCTCGCGGGAGGCATAGAGATCGATGTTCTCCCCCGCTTTCTTGGCAGGGGTGACATCCTGTACGGGAATCTGTTTGCTCATCGGTGCGTACCACGGCAGTGGGAGGGCGCTCTGTCAGTACATGCCGAACAGAGTCAAAAATATGCTGCACGCCTCACAATGATACGGCTTGAGGGGCGGCGCAACGGTGCGACTGTTGGTCGCGTCAGTTTTATCTGAAAGATAATTCTGAGCTGGAAAAAAAGCGGCGCCGGATAGGACCGGCGCCGCTGGGTATTGCTGCACAGACAGAGAAGGGAGCTTATTGAGCGCTCTTCTCACCTGCGCCGTGGGACAGGCTGTACACATAGGCGGCGAGCAGGTGAACCTGGTCGGCGCCCAGGCGTTCCAGTTGCGCCGGCATCTGGCCCTGGCGGCCGTAGCGGATGGTCTGCTGCAGCTGCGCGTAGCTCGAACCGTAGATGAAGGCGGCCGGGTGGGTCAGGTTGGGCGCGCCCATCGCCGCGGTGCCCTTGCCTTCCGGACCGTGGCAGGCGACGCAGTTGGTCGAGAAGATCTTCTGACCATTGGCAACCTGTTCATCGGTCACGCCCTCCGGCAGCTTGCGGCCATCGAGCTTGGTGGTGACGAAGGCAGCCACGTCGTGCACGCCCTGGTCGCCCAGCACTTCGCCCCAGGCCGGCATCGCGGCGTGGCGGCCGCCCTGGATGGTGGTTTCGATTGTCTTCGGCTCGCCGCCCCAACGCCAGTCTTCGTCGGTCAGGTTGGGGAAGCCGTAGGCGCCCTTGGCGTCGGAACCGTGGCAAACCGAGCAGTTCGATGCGAACAGGCGGCCACCCATCTTCAGTGCCTGCTCGTCCTTGGCCACGTCTTCGATGGGCATGGCGGCGTATTTGGCGAAGATCGGCCCGTACTTCTCGTCGGCCTTGGCCATTTCCTTTTCCCACTGGTGCACACCGGTCCAGCCGGCCTGACCGTTGGCGAAGGGCTTGCCGTCGGTGACTTCCTGGTAGCCCGGCAGCAGGCCTTTCCAGTTGCCCAGGCCCGGATACAGGACCAGGTAGCCAAGAGCGAAGATGAAGGTGGCGACGAACAGCATGAACCACCATTTCGGCAGCGGGTTGTCGTACTCCTCGATACCATCGAAGGAGTGACCGACGGTCTCGTCGGTGGCTTCGCTGCGTTGCCCGCGGCGGGTGGCGAAGAGCAGCCACGCCAGCGCGAAGATGGTGCCCAGGGTGAGTACGGTGACGTACAGACTCCAGAAGGTTGTCATTCTTTGTTGCTCCTAGAAGCTTGTTCTTTCTCGACGTGCTTCATGGCTACCGGGTCGTCCGCGAACGGCAGCAGGGCGTCCTCGTCGAAGCGATGCTTACGCTTGCCGCTGTAGGCCCAGAGCAGTACGCCGATGAAGCCGACCATCACCACGATGGTGCCAAGGCCACGTATCGTCCCGATATCCATCGCACTCACCGTTTGCTTTTGATGATGGTCCCGAGGCTTTGCAGGTAAGCCACGAGCGCGTCCATTTCGGTCTTGCCTTTGACGGCATCGCGTGCGCCGGCGATGTCTTCATCGGTGTAGGGCACGCCCATGGTGCGCATGACTTCCATCTTCTTGGCGGTGTCCTTGCCGTCGAGCTTGTTCTCCACCAGCCACGGGTAGGCCGGCATCTTCGACTCGGGCACTACGTTGCGCGGGTTGTACAGGTGCGCGCGGTGCCAGTCGTCGGAGTAGCGGCCGCCGACGCGGGCGAGGTCCGGACCGGTACGCTTGGAGCCCCACAGGAAGGGGTGGTCCCAGACGCTCTCGCCAGCGACCGAGTAGTGGCCATAGCGCTCGGTTTCGGCGCGGAACGGGCGGATCATCTGCGAGTGGCAACCCACGCAGCCGTTGGCGATGTAGACGTCGCGGCCTTCGAGTTCCAGCGCGGTGCGCGGCTTCATGCCTTCGACCGGCTTGTTGGTGACGTCCTGGAAGAACAGCGGGACGATCTGGGTCAGGCCGCCGATGCTCACCGCCACTGCCATGCACAGGGCCAGCAGGCCGACGTTCTTCTCGAGTACTTCGTGTTTCATCAGTGGGCTCCTACTGCGGGAATCTGGGCGGCAGCATCGGCTTCAGCCGGCTTCGAGGCGGCGACGGTGCGGTAGGTGTTGTAGGCCATGATCAGCATGCCGAGCAGGAACACCGCGCCACCGACCATGCGCACGATGAAGCCCGGATGGCCGGCGGCCAGCGCTTCGACGAAGGAGTAGGTGAGGGTGCCGTCGGCGTTGACCGCACGCCACATCAGGCCCTGGGTGATGCCGTTGACCCACATGGAGGCGATGTACAGCACGGTGCCGATGGTGGCGAGCCAGAAGTGCGTGTTGATCAGGCCGACACTGTGCATTTCCTTGCGCCCGAAGACCTTCGGGATCAGGTGGTACAGCGAGCCGATCGATACCATCGCCACCCAGCCGAGGGCGCCGGCGTGTACGTGGCCGATGGTCCAGTCGGTGTAGTGGGAGAGCGAGTTGACGGTCTTGATGGCCATCATCGGGCCTTCGAAGGTGGACATGCCGTAGAAGGCCAGGGACACCACCAGGAAGCGCAGGATCGGATCGCTGCGCAGCTTATGCCAGGCGCCCGAGAGGGTCATCATGCCGTTGATCATGCCGCCCCAGCTCGGTGCCAGCAGAACCAGCGACATCACCATGCCGAGGGACTGCGCCCAGTCCGGCAGGGCGGTGTAGTGCAGGTGGTGCGGGCCGGCCCAGATGTAAACCGAGATCAGTGCCCAGAAGTGCACGATGGACAGGCGATAGGAGTAGACCGGACGTTCGGCTTGCTTGGGCACGAAGTAGTACATCATCCCCAGGAAGCCGGCGGTGAGGAAGAAGCCCACGGCGTTGTGCCCGTACCACCACTGGACCATGGCGTCGGTGGCGCCGGAGTACAGGGAGTAGGACTTGGTCAGGGTCACCGGGATTTCCAGGTTGTTGACCAGGTGCAGCAGGGCGACCGTGACGATGAAGGCGCCGAAGAACCAGTTGCCCACATAAATGTGCTTGGTCTTGCGCTTCATCAGGGTGCCGAAGAACACCACGCCGTAGGCGACCCAGACGATGGTGATGAGGATATCGATCGGCCATTCCAGCTCGGCGTACTCCTTGGAGGAGGTCCAGCCCAGCGGCAGCGTGATGGCCGCCAGCAGGATCACCAGTTGCCAACCCCAGAAGGTGAAGGCGGCGAGCTTGTCCGAGAACAGGCGCGTCTGGCAGGTACGCTGTACCGAGTAGTAGCTGGTGGCGAACAGAGCGCAGCCACCGAAGGCGAAGATCACGGCATTGGTGTGCAGCGGGCGCAGGCGCCCGAAGCTGGTCCACGGCAGGCCGAGGTTGAGTTCCGGCCATACCAGTTGGGCGGCGATGATGACGCCGACCAACATGCCGACGATGCCCCAGATCACCGTCATAATGGCGAACTGGCGGACCACCTTATAGTTATAAGCGGTCTGATTGGTTGTGCTCATTTTTATGGGCTTCCATCCACGGTTACGGGCTAGGCCCATCCCGGCGGGTTCTTCACGGCAAACGCCGCCCCTCCCCCAGGGACAGGTACTGATTACGCGACTAGCGGAGCAGAGAATGGATAAAGGGCAGTTTTGGAATATTGATGCCGGTCAATCGCCGTCAGAGAGCGGTGAAGGACCGGCCTGTGGCGCTTTGTCGCTGCGCTGGAACCGGCCGGTCGGAACAGTGTCGGCGACCCTGTTGCTGGCCCATGGCGCCGGCGCGCCCATGGACAGCCCGTTCATGGAGGCGATGGCGCAGCGCCTGGCCGCGCGCGGTATCGCCGTGGGGCGCTTCGAGTTCCCCTACATGGCCGCGCGGCGCGGCGATGGACGCAAGCGTCCGCCCAATCCACAGAAGCAATTGCTCGACTGCTGGCGCCAGGTCCATGCCCAGGTGCGCGCCCAAGTCGAGGGGCCGCTGGCCATCGGCGGCAAGTCCATGGGCGGGCGCATGGCCAGCCTGCTGGCCGACGAGCTGCACGCCGATGCGCTGGTGTGCCTGGGCTATCCCTTCTATGCCGCCGGCAAAGCGGACAAGCCGCGAGTGGCGCACCTGGCCGAGTTGCTCACGCCGACGCTGATCGTGCAGGGCGAGCGCGATGCCCTGGGTGACCGTGCGCGGGTCGCCGATTACGCACTGTCCGCGGCGATCCATCTGCATTGGCTGGCTGCCGCCGACCACGATCTGAAGCCGTTGAAGGCCTCCGGGCTGACCCACGATCAGCACCTGGACAGCGCGGCGGCGGCGGTCGCGGGCTTTTTGCGCGGCTTGGCCGTCACCGGCTGATCAGTGGTCGTTGGCGCGATTGTTTCATTAATCACCCCTTAAGCCGGTGTTCCTATCTTCGGCAGCGTCGATTCTTGCAATCGGCGCTCCGCTTTCCTACAGGACAGGCCGAAGAGTGATATGAACAACCTCGCTGAACGCTTTGCTAGCGCAACCATCCGCGTCGATCAGGACGTCGCGCACAGTCTGCTATTGACCGGCGCCACGGGCTTTCTCGGTGGTTCCGTTGCCGCCCGCCTGATCGCCGACGGGCGCGCCGCTGCGCTGCTTTTCCTGGTGCGCGCGGCAACGCCCGAGGAGGGCCTCGAGCGTTTGCGCGACAATCTGCGCCTGCATGCCGTGGGCGAAGACGAGCTGGAGTGCCTCAACCCCCAGCAAATCCTCTGTGGCGATTTCCTCGACACCCGCTGGTTGCAGCGTGAACAGGCGCGCCTGATGCGTGTGGAGCAGGTGATCAACTGCGCCGCGGTGGCCTCGTTCTCGAAGAATCCGAATATCTGGCCGGTGAACGTCGAGGGCACCTTCGCCTTCGCCAAGGCGATGAGCCGCTCGGGTCGGCTCAAGCGTTTCCTCCACGTCGGTACCGCGATGAGCTGCGGGCCGCAGCGTGAGTCGCCGGTGCGCGAGTCCTGGGACTTCCCTGACGCCGAGCAGCAACTGGTCGACTACACCGCTTCCAAGGCAGAGATCGAGCGACGCATGCGCGAGCAGTTGCCGGACCTGCCACTGGTGGTGGCGCGGCCGTCGATCGTGGTCGGTCATCGCGAGCTGGGCTGTCAGGCTTCCGGCAGCATTTTCTGGGTGTTCCGCATGGGCTTCGCCCTGGAAAGCTTCACCTGCGGCCTGGACGAACAGATCGATGTGATTCCGGTGGACTACTGCGCCGAAGCGCTGGTGACTCTGGCGCTGAAGCCGAGCCTGGCGCACAGCCTGTACCACATCTCCGCCGGGCACGATGCCGCCTGCACCTTCGGCGAGATCGACCAGGCCTACGCCGAGGCTCAGGGCGAGGCGCCGGTCGGGGCGCGCTACCGCAAGGTATCGCCCGAGGACCTGCGCGAACTGGCCGGTGACTTCGAGTCGCGCATCGGCAAGGCCAACCCGCGTCTGGTGCTGCGTGCCTTGCGCCTGTACAGCGGCTTCGCCGACCTCAACTACCTGTTCGATAACCAGCGCCTGCTCGACGAAGGCATTCCGTCGCCGCCGCGTTTCACCGAGTACGTCGATGTCTGCGTGCGCTCGTCGCAGCACCTGAGCATTCCCGCGCAGATGCAGTGGGACTTCAAATGAGCCAGGCGTAGCCGCGCCAACGACCAGGCGAAAAAAAGCCCGTCCTTGCGACGGGCTTTTTCGTTTGCGCCGGACCTCAGCGGTTGAAGCGCTCCACCAGGGAGTACTGGGTCTGCGCGGTGTCGGTCAGTTCCTCGCTCAGGCGCGCGGTGCGCCGGGCCTCGTCGGAGGTCTGGTCGGCGAGCTGGGCGATGGTGCTGATGTTGCGGTTGATCTCCTCGGCCACCGCGCTCTGCTCTTCGGCCGCCGCGGCGATCTGGTTGGCCATGTCGGCGATGTTGGCCACCGAGTCGCTGATGCCGGCCAGGGCGTTGTCGGCCTCGAGCACGCGCTCGACGCCTTCGTCGGCCTGACGGCGACCGTTTTCCATGGCGCTCACCGCGTCTTCCGCGGTCTGCTGCAGTTTGGCGATCAGGCCGTGGATCTGCCCGGTGGATTCCGCCGTGCGCTGCGCCAGCGAGCGCACTTCGTCGGCCACCACGGCGAAGCCGCGGCCCATCTCGCCGGCGCGGGCGGCTTCGATGGCGGCGTTGAGCGCCAGCAGGTTGGTCTGGTCGGCGATGCCCTTGATCACGTCCACCACGCCGCCGATCTCATTGCTGTCCTGGGCCAGTTGGCTGACCGCCAGACCGGTTTCGCTGACCGAGGCGGACAGGCGCTGGATGGCTTCGCGGGTTTCGCCGGCGATGTTGCGGCCCTGGCGGGTCAGTTCGTTGGCCTGGCGCGTGGCGTCGGCGGTGCGCTGTACGTTGTTCGCCACTTCCTGGGTGGTGGCGGCCATCTCGTTGACCGCGGTGGCCACCTGCTCGGTCTCGACGCGCTGGCGCTCCAGGCCGGACGAGCTGTGGTGGGCCAGGGAGTCGGCCTGGCGCGCCTGTTCGGTGAGGGCTTCGGCGGTGTCCTGCAGGCGCGTCAGGCAGGTCTTCATGCGCGCTTCCTGGCTGAGGATGGACATTTCCAGGCGCGCCTGGGCGCCGCGGCTGTCGGTATACATCTGTGCGATCAGCGGGTCCGAGGTGGTCTGCTCGGCCAGGCGCAGCAGGCGCTTGATGCCGCGCTGTTGCCAGTTCAGCCCGGCCAGGCCGAGCGGAATGGCGAGCAGGGCGGCGACGCTGAAGCCCCAGTGCGAGTCCAGCCAGACACCGATGAGGAAGGAGACTTGGCTGATGAGGATGAAGGGCAGCCAGTCGAGCAGGACCGGCAGCCACTTGTCACGCCGCGGGACCGCCGGCTTGCCGAGATTGATGCGCTGGTAGAGGGCCTGGGCGCGTTGCACCTGCTCGGCGCTCGGACGGACCCGCACCGACTCGTAGCCGATGATCTCGTTGCGCTCGAAGATCGGCGTGACGTAGGCGCTGACCCAGTAGTGGTCGCCGTTCTTGCAGCGGTTCTTGACGATACCCATCCACGGGCGCCCGTTCTTCAGCGTCGTCCACATATGGGCGAACACCGCCGGCGGTACGTCCGGATGGCGCACCATGTTGTGCGGCGCACCGAGCAACTCGTCCCGCTCGAAGCCGCTGATGGCGACGAAGGCATCGTTGGCATAGGTAATGACGCCACGGCTGTCGGTGGTGGAAATCAGGCGTTGTTCGACCGGATAGGTACGTTCACGCTGGGTAACGGGTTGGTTGTTGCGCATGGGGAGGGGATTCCACGAAGACGGCTTTACAGTCTGTTTATCGGCTGGGCCTGGCGGATGTTGAATTTTCTTACAGAAATTTGCGAGAGAATTGTCCGTTGTGTGATGGCAGGATGCCAGTCGCACTTGGTTGTAAGTGATTTTCTCACGATCGTGACTGGGTAGTCGAAAAAGTCTGTAGGAAGCGATGCGTCGATTCCACCCCGGCCGCCCAGGCGCGCGGGCCTTGTCCCGGCGCCGCTATGCCAGCACGGCAGCGGATCGGACGATGCGCCCTCCCATGCGGGCGATCGCCGATCCGCTTGCCGGGACGTCAGAGCAGGCTGCGCAGCACGTAATGCAGGATGCCGCCGGCCTTGAAGTACTCGACTTCATTGAGGGTATCGATTCGGCAGAGCACCTCGAAGCTGTCCTGGCTGCCGTCCTCGCGGGTGACGCCGACGCTCAGCCTCATCTGCGGCTTCAACGCGCCGGCGAGACCGCGAATGCTCAGCACCTCCCGGCCGGTCAGTTTCAGTGCCGTGCGCTCCTGGCCGCCGGTGAACTGCAGGGGCAGCACGCCCATGCCCACCAGGTTGGAGCGGTGGATGCGCTCGAAACTCTCGGCGATCACTGCCTTCACCCCCAGCAGGTTGGTGCCCTTGGCCGCCCAGTCGCGCGAGGAGCCGGTGCCGTATTCCTTGCCGGCGATGATCACCAGGGGTGTGCCCTCGGCCTGGTAGCGCATGGCCGCATCGTAGATCGCCAGTTTCTCGCCGCTGGGGACGTGCAGGGTGTTGCCGCCTTCCTCGCCGCCGAGCATCTCGTTCTTGATGCGGATGTTGGCGAAGGTGCCGCGCATCATCACTTCATGGTTGCCGCGCCGTGAGCCGTAGGAGTTGAAGTCGGCATAGGCCACCCCGTGCTCGCTCAGGTAGCGCCCGGCCGGGCTGTCCTTCTTGATGTTGCCGGCGGGGGAGATGTGGTCGGTGGTCACCGAGTCGCCGAGCACCGCGAGCACCCGCGCGCCCTGGATGTCCGTGATCGCCGGCGGCGCCTCGGCGATGTGCTCGAAGAACGGCGGATGCTGGATGTAGGTGGAGTCGGCCTGCCAGATGTAGGTCTGCGCCTGCGGCACCTGGATCGCCCGCCATTTCTCATCGCCCTGGAACACCTCGGCGTATTCCTTGTGGAACATGCCGGTGCTGACCTTTTGCACCGCTTCGGCGATTTCCCGCTGGCTCGGCCAGATATCCCTGAGATAGACCGCCTGGCCGTCCTTGCCGGTGCCTAGCGGCTCCTTGGCCAGGTCCAGGCGCACGCTGCCGGCCAGGGCATAGGCCACCACCAGCGGTGGCGACGCCAGCCAGTTGGTCTTCACCAGCGGATGCACCCGGCCTTCGAAGTTGCGGTTGCCGGAAAGCACCGAGGCCACCGTCAGGTCGGCCTGCTGGATGGCCTTCTCGATCGGCTCCAGCAGCGGCCCGGAGTTGCCGATGCAGGTGGTGCAGCCATAGCCCACCAGTTCGAAGCCGAGCTGGTCGAGATAGGTCGTCAGGCCGGCGGCCTTGAAGTAATCGGTGACCACCTTGGAGCCGGGCGCCAGCGAACTCTTCACCCAGGGTTTGCGTTGCAGGCCCTTTTCCACCGCCTTCTTCGCCAGCAGGCCGGCGGCCATCATCACGCTGGGGTTGGACGTATTGGTGCAGGAGGTGATGGCGGCGATGACCACGGCGCCATCCTGCAGCCGGTAGGTATTGCCCGCGTGCTGGTAGTCGACGCCCTGGCCCAGGTCGGCGCTGCCCACCGCGGTCCCGCCGCCGCCCTCGTTGAGCAGGCGCGAGATCTCGGCATTGCGCGGCGGCTTGGGCTGTAGCGCAAGGAACGCATCGAAGGCCTGGCCGACCTGGCCGAGGGCGACGCGGTCCTGCGGGCGCTTGGGTCCGGCGAGACTGGCTTCGACGTCGCCCAGGTCGAGTTGCAGGCTGTCGCTGAACAGCGGTTCATGGCCTTGCTCGCGCCACAGGCCCTGGGCCTTGCAGTAGGCCTCGACCAGTTGCACCGTCTCTTCCGGGCGGCCGGACAGGCGCAGGTAGCCGAGGGTGATTTCGTCCACCGGGAAAAAGCCGCAGGTAGCGCCGTATTCCGGGGCCATGTTGGCGATGGTGGCGCGGTCCGCCAGCGGCAGGTCGGCCAGGCCATCGCCGTAGAACTCGACGAATTTGCCGACCACGCCCTTCTTGCGCAGCATCTGGGTCACAGTCAGCACCAGATCGGTGGCGGTGATGCCTTCCTTGAGCTTGCCGGTGAGCTTGAAGCCGATCACCTCGGGAATCAGCATCGACACTGGCTGGCCGAGCATCGCCGCTTCCGCCTCGATGCCGCCGACGCCCCAGCCGAGCACGCCGAGGCCGTTGATCATGGTGGTGTGCGAGTCGGTGCCGACCAGGGTGTCGGGGAAGGCGTAAGTGCGCCCGTCCTCGTCCTTGGTCCAGACCGTGCGGCCGAGGTATTCCAGGTTGACCTGGTGGCAGATGCCGGTGCCCGGCGGCACCACGCGGAAGTTGTCGAAGGCGTTCTGGCCCCAGCGCAGGAAGGCGTAGCGCTCGCCGTTGCGCTGCATCTCGATCTCGACGTTCTCGGCGAAGGCCGAGGCGCTGGCGTAACGGTCGACCATCACCGAGTGGTCGATCACCAGGTCGACCGGCGACAGCGGGTTGATCTTCTGCGGATCGCCGCCGGCCTTGGCCATGGCGGCGCGCATGGCCGCCAGGTCGACCACCGCCGGCACGCCGGTGAAGTCCTGCATCAGCACCCGCGCCGGGCGGTACTGGATTTCCCGATCGGAACGCCGCGCCTTGAGCCAGTCGGCCAGGGCGCGCAGGTCATCGGCATGCACCGTGTGGTTGTCCTCCCAGCGCAGCAGGTTCTCCAGCAGCACCTTGAGCGACTTCGGCAGTTTCTCCAGGTCACCGAGGGACTTCGCGGCCTCGGCGAGGCTGTAATAGTGGTAGGTCTTACCGGCGACCTGGAGGGTGCGCAGGCTGTTCAGGCTGTCTACGGCGGGCATGACATTCTCCTCAAGCGGAATAGGCCGCCGGTGACCGCTGCTGCGCGGCGAAGCGGCGCCGAACGTCCGGCGCTGGCGTGGACCAGGCCGTGAACGGCAGCCAGTGCGTCGCAGCCGGAGCGTTGCCGGCGGGCTGTCGTCGCCAGGCGCGGGCGCTGGCGGCAGGCGAACGTAGAGCACTCAAGCTAGACCGCTTTGGCGGCGGTCGCCATGACTTCCGGACGGTCCCGGCCGGCCGGGGTTCCTGCGGGGCAGGCGAATGCGGATGAAACCTGCGCCGCCAGGCTCTATAGTGCGCGGCCGAGGAGACACCCCGATGAATACCCTGTTACTGCATTGCCGGCCAGGCTTCGAGAACGAGGTTTGTGCCGAGCTGTCCGACCACGCCGCGCAACTCGACGTTGCCGGCTACGCCCGCGCCAAGCCGGCCACCGCCTATGCCGAGTTCGTCTGCCAGGAGGCCGATGGCGCCGAGCGCCTGATGCGTCGCCTGCGCTTCGCCGAGCTGATCTTCCCGCGTCAGTGGGCGCGCGGCGGTGGGTTCGTCGAGCTGCCCGAGCAGAACCGCATCGGCGTGCTGCTCGAACACCTGAGCCTCTACCCGGTGTGCGGCAGCCTCTGGCTGGAAGTCTTCGACACCAACGACGGCAAGGAGCTTTCGACCTTCTGCCGCAAGTTCGAGAAGCCCCTGCGCGCCGCCCTGGTCAAGGCCGGACGTCTGCGCGAGGACCCCAGCCTGCCGCGCCTGCTGCTGACGTTCCGCTCCGGTCGCGAGGTGTTCATCGGCATCGCCGAGCCGCGCAACAGCGCCATGTGGCCGATGGGCATCCCGCGCCTGAAGTTCCCCCGCGAGGCGCCGAGCCGCTCGACGCTGAAACTGGAAGAGGCCTGGCATCACTTCATCCCGCGCGCCGACTGGGACAAGCGCCTGGCGCCGAACATGCTCGCCGTCGACCTCGGTGCCGCGCCCGGCGGCTGGACCTGGCAACTGGTCAACCGGGAGATGCGGGTGATCGCCGTGGACAACGGACCGATGGCGGAAAACCTCATCTATTCCGGGCTGGTCGAGCACCAGCGCGCCGATGGCTATGTGTTCCGCCCACGGCAGACGGTGGACTGGATGGTCTGCGATATCGTCGAGAAACCGGCGCGCAGCGGTGCCCTGATCGACACCTGGATCGGCGAGGGCCTGTGCCGCGAAGCCATCGTCAACCTCAAGCTGCCGATGAAGCAGCGCTACGCCGAGGTGCGCAAGATCCTCGAGCGCCTGGAGGACAGCTTCAAGGCGCGCGGCCTGCGCGTGCAAATCGGCTGCAAGCAGCTCTATCACGACCGTGAAGAGGTGACCTGCCACCTGCGCCGCCTGGAGCGCTGAAGGCCACGCCGGTGCGGCGCGAGCGCAATCGCCGGCCGGCTTGGCTTGCCGCCGCGTCGCGCATTGACCATGCTGTGCGGCGCCTGCATTGCCGGAGACGCCCGTGAAGCGAAAGTTGCCCTCCCTGCTGGGCAGTTACAGCCGCATGCTCCTGCCGCGCCGAGGACTCGGCCGCGACGAGCGCGTGCCGTACCTGGCCCTGGACAGCCGTAGCCTGCGCTTCGACCTGCGCCACCTGCAGGCCTACCGCCGGCATTTCGGCCTGGACCCGGCGCATGGCGTGCCCTTGCTCTACCCGCAAGTGATCAGCCTGCCGTTGCACCTGCGCCTGCTCAGCCGCTCGCGCATGCCGCTTTCGGTGCTCGGCCTGATCCACCTGCGCAACCACATCCAGCGCTATCGGCACCTGCACGAAACCGACCAGTTGCTGATCGACTGCCGCATCCTCACCAGCCGGCGCAGCCCGCTGGGGCTTGAGGTGGATGTGCTCACCGAGGTCTGGCACCACGACTTCCTCTATTGGCAGTCGATCAGCACCTACCTGCGTCGGGGCGACTTCCTCGACACCCAGGCCGACGCCGATCCGCTGCCGCCGCGCGCGCACTGGCAGACCCTCGATGCGCCAGCCGAGGAGGGCACGCACTGGCGCGTGCCGAAGATCGTCGGCTGGCGCTATGCCGGCCTCAGCGGCGATTTCAACCCGCTGCACCTGTCGCGCTTCCTGGCCAGCCGTTACGGTTTTGGCAAACCCTTCGCCCATGGCATGTGGGGCCTGGCGCGCAGTCTCGCCGGGCGCCAACTGGCCGAAGCCATCCGCCTCGACGCGCATTTCAAGGCGCCGCTGGAACTGGGCAGCCAGGTGCGCCAGAGCCACCGCCACGCCGGCACCCGCGAGCAATGGGCATTGCTCCCCGCCGACGGCGATGGCCCGCCGATGCTGCTGGCGCAACTCGACGAAGCGCCGGCCGCGCCGCTGCGCTGATACCGCCGAGTCAGCGAACGCCCGCGCGCAACGGCGCGCGTCGTTGCGGCGATGGCCATTCCCCCCACGGCCGCCTTCACTCGCCAGCGCCGCCACGCGGAGCGGGTCGCTGGCGCTGCGCTCGCTGATCCTGCTCGTTGCCATCGCCCCCCACTCGGCCCAGGTTCGGGGCGAGATGGGCAAAAGGTGCACCAATCAGGCCGCGGCTGACGCTGGCCATTAACGGAAAGCCATCCTTCGCCATTGATCGGCCGGCGTTCGCCGCTGCCCTCGCTGCCTGGGTTTCAGGCCTGCGCGGCGACACTGACTCGCGGGTCACTCCCTTGCGTTCGCAAATTTGCACAGTTCTTGCAGAATAATTTACAAACAGCCCAGCCTGTAACCCTTCTACCCGCGGAGTCGTTGAATATGCCGTTACGCCTGAAGTTGGCCCTGAGCTATCTGCTGATCGGCTTGGTACCGGTGCTGGGCATGGCCTTTACCGTCTATCAGCAAGCCAGTTCGGCCTTGCGCGACCAGACGTTGAACGCCCTGGAAGCCGTGGCGCATATCAAGCAGCAGCAATTGCTCGACAACTGGCAGGAGCGGCGCAACCAGGTCAGCACCCTGGCCAGCAACCTCGGCAACAGCTACCAGGGTCTGGACGACAACGCGCTGATCACCACCGCCAACTACGACCGCCCGGTGTTCCAGAACTTCATCAGCACCTTCGGCTACCGCGAGCTGAAGCTGATCATGCCCGATGGCACGGTCATGCTCAGTCTGCTGCGCGGCAGTGACTATCAGCACAAGCTCAGCGAAGACGGCCTGCGCGACACCCCGCTGGCGCGACTGGTCAAGCAAAGCCGCGACAGCGGCAAGCTGGTGATCAGCGACCTGCGCTACAACCCGCAGAGCAAGGAGCCGACGCAGTACCTGGCGGCGCCGGTGATGTCCAACGGCGTACTGCAGATGACCCTGGTGCTGGAGTTGCCCATCGGTCCGCTGAATAGCGTCATGCAGACCCGCCAGGGGCTGGGTGAGAAGGGCGAAACCTACCTGGTGGGCAGCGATGCCACCCTGCGTTCGGACTCGGCGCGCTTCACCGAGCGCCAGGTCAACCGCAGTCTCGATGCGCAGGCCGGGCTCGGCGGCAGCGCCGTCAGCCAGGCCCTCGCCGGGCAGCAGGGACGCATCGCCGAGCCGGGGCTGGACGGCAATGGCGCGCTGAAGGTCTTCGTCCCGGTGACCTTCGATGACCTGCATTGGGCGCTGATTGCGGAAATGGACCAGGCCCAGGCGTTCGCCCCGGTGCGCCAGTTGATGTGGAAGGTCCTGCTGCTCGGCCTGCTGACCGTCGCCGCGGTCGCCGTCGCCACCTGGCTGGTCAGCCGCAGCGTGATGCGCCCCCTGGGCGGCGAACCGAGCAACATGAGCGCGCTGGCCCGGCGCCTGGCCGAGGGCGAACTGAGCCTGCCGAGCGCGCAACGCAAGCACGCTGGCCTGATGCTGGCCCTGCATGAGATGGCCATGGCCTGGCGCGACGTGATCGAGCGCCTGCGCCAATCCAGCCAGGACGTCGGCCAGGCCAGCAGCGAAATCCTCAGCGCCGCCGGGCAGACCAGCGAGCGCCTCGACCAGCAGCAGGAGGCGCTGGAAATGGTGGTCAGCGCCGTCGACCAGATGTCCTCCACGGTCCAGGAGATCGCCCGCAACGCCGCCGACAGCGCGCACAGCAGCACCGCCGCGCGCGCCGTCTTCGGCGAGATGCAGGGCACCCTGCGACAGATGATCGGCCAGCAGGGCCGCCTGCTGCAGGACATCCGCCGTGGCGGCAGCGTGGTCAGTACCCTGGCCAACGACGCCCTGCAGATCGGCTCGGTGCTCGCGGTGATCCGTGGCATCGCCGAGCAGACCAATCTGCTGGCGCTCAACGCGGCGATCGAAGCGGCGCGGGCCGGCGAACAGGGGCGCGGTTTCGCGGTGGTCGCCGACGAGGTGCGCAACCTCGCCCAGCGCACCAGCAGCGCCACCGAAGAGATCGTCGCCATCACCCAGACCTTGCAAGGCTCTTCCACCGAGGCCCTGCAGGCGATGCAGGCCTCGGCCGAGCAAGCCCATGCGCTGGAGAGCGAAACCCAGGTGGTACTGACCTCGCTCGGCCAGTTGGACGACTCCCTGCAAGGCGTGCACGCCCTCGCGGTGCAGATCGCCGCCGCCGCGGACGAGCAGGCCGGCACCACCCAGGAAGTCAATCAGCACATCCACCGCCTGCACGACATGACCCGCGACAACCGGCAGACCGCCGCGCATACCCGCAGCAGCGGCGAACACCTGCAGCAAGTGGCGAGCAACCAGCAATCGCTGGTGCTGCGCTTCAGTCTCTAGCCGCGGCGCGTCGATCCGGCCCTTCAGGGCCGGCTGGCCAGGCGCGGGCTGAAGGCTTGCAGGCCGGGCAGTTGCACCGCGCCGCGCAGTTCGACCAGGCCGGCATGCCAGGAGCTGTTGAACAGGTACTGGCCGCTGAAGCCGCTGACCAGCAGGCCGATCTCGTCACCCGCCGCGAGGCTGGCGCTCACCGCGTTGAGGCGGGTGCTGCCGCGATTGGCCAGGGGCGTGACCTGTTCGTCGAGCACCCGCGGGCTGCCGCTGCCCTGGCGGCGCACGGCCAGCGCGGCGAACAGCAGGGCATCCGCGCCGGGGCCCAGGGGCTGGGATAGCTGCACCTCGGGGGTGCCGAGCAGGGCGCTGGCTTCGCCGACGCGGTGCAAGGGGATAAAGGTGGCCTGCTGCAGCCAGCCGCTGCTGAGCGGGCGCACCTGGGTGGGCGGCAGGACCACGCGCGGACCGGGCGGCGGCAGCTCGTCCAGGGCGATGCCCTGGTCGAGGTCGAGGCTGACGCACAGGCTCGGCACGCTGTCGGCGCCGCCCGGGCGGCCAGCGAGTTTTTCCGCGTACCAGGCGAGGATGCCCTGGTAGAGGTTGATGGCGCGCGCGCCGCAGTGGATCACTGGCTCGTTGTTGAACGGCGGCAGTCCGCTCCAGGCCTGCCAGGGCGGCGGCAGAATGTGCCCGCCCTGCATGCCGAGCAGCCGCACATCGGCATGGCCGCGGCGCAGGCATTGGCGGATGGCCAGACCCTGGTCGAGGGGGAAGAGGGTGTCGCGCATGCCCTGGATGATCAGGGCGTCGGCGCGCGGCAGGCGGTTCTCCGCGCAGTAGCGCGCCAGGCTGTGTTCGGCCAGCTCGGCGCGCACCGGCGCGGCCAGGCGCCCGGAGGCGCTGTGCAGGTAGTCGGCGTCGATGAACTTGCCGAGGTCGTAGCCGGTGCTCAGGCCCAGGCTGACCAGCACCCCGGCCCAACCCATCTTCAACTGGCCGCCCGGCGCCAGGGCGTCGCTGAGGTCGTACCAGGTGGCGATCGGCACGATGGCGTCGATCCGCGGGTCCTCGGCCGCGGCGAGCAGTTGCACGGCGCCGCCGTAGCTTTCGCCGAGCATGCCGACGCGCGGGTCGTTCGGCCCGTCCATGCGCAGCCGTGGCAGGTGCCGTGCGGCCCAGTCGATCACCGCGCTGGCGTCCCGCACCTCGTAGCGCGGGTCCATCATCTCGATGCGCCCGTCGCTGCCGCCCCAGCCGCGCTGGTCGTAGCTGATCACCCAGTAGCCAGCCTTCCAGGCCTTGAGCGCGGCGCGCCCGGACATCATCTGCTGGCCGTAGAAACCGTCCGGCCCGGTGACCCGCCAGCCGCCCCAGCCGTGGGTATGCACGATCAACGGGGCGCTCTCGCCGGCCTTCAGCGCCGGCTGGAACACCGTGGCCGACAGGCGCGTGCCGTCGTGCGCGAGAATCACCGCGTCGAACCAGCTCGCCGGCAGGTCCTGGCCGGCGCGCGCGGCGTAGTCCGGCAACTGGTCGCGGGCGGCGCAGCCAGCGAGCAGCGAGAGGGCGAGGCAGAGCAGGGCGGTCAGGCGCATGGGCGGACATCCGCTGTCGGGAAAAGGCGCCCAGCGTAGCCGACGCGTTGTGCCGGCGAGCCCGACCAAGGTTGGGCGCCGCGCCGCTCGCCCGCCGAGGGTGACCGTCCGGGGCGCTTTGCGCGACAATGCGCGCCATTCGATTTGCGGAGCACGCCCATGTCCCAACCTGTCGACGCCATCCTCGACGCCACCGGCCTGAACTGCCCCGAGCCGGTGATGATGCTGCACAACAAGGTGCGCGACCTGCCGGCCGGCGGCCTGCTCAAGGTCATCGCCACCGACCCCTCGACCCGCCGCGACATTCCCAAGTTCTGCGTATTCCTCGGCCACGAGCTGGTGGAGCAGCAGGAAGAGGCCGGCACCTACCTCTACTGGATTCGCAAAAAGGCCGATTGAGGCCGCACGCAGAGGCGCGCGCAGGCGGGCCCGCCGAGGCTTCCCGCCAGCGCCGCCGCGCTGAGCGCGCCGCGTTCCAGGACTAGCCGGCGCCAGGCGCCGTGCGGGTCAGTTGCTCCAGCAGTTCCAGGTCGGTGTTCATGCCCGATGTTTCGCGGATGCGCGCGAGGATTTGCTTCTTCAGCGTGAGGAACGCCGGCGCCAGCTTCATGTCCTGGTTGCGTTCGGCCGGCAGCGGCACCTCGTAGATGCTGTCGATGCGCCCCGGACGCGGCGCCATCAGTACCACCCGGCCGCCGAGGTAGATGGCCTCGTCGACATCGTGGGTGACGAACAGGATGGTGCTCTTTTCCAGGCGGTGCACATGGCGGATCAGGTCGTGCATCACCTCGCGGGTCTGCGCGTCGAGGGCGCCGAAGGGCTCGTCCATCAGCAGGATCTGCGGCTTGGGCATCAGCGCGCGGGCGATCGCCACGCGCTGCTGCATGCCGCCGGAGAGCTGGTTCGGGTAGGCCTGGGCGAAGGCCGACAGGCCCATCAGGTTGAGCAGGGCATCGGCGCGGCCGCTGGCGACCTCGACGTCGGCGTCGCTGCGCACGCTGTCGGCCACCACTTTCAAGCGCCGGCAGAACTTGATGTTTTCCATCACCCGCAGCCAGGGGTAGAGGCTGTAGTGCTGGAACACCATGGCGCGGTCGATGCCGGGCCCGGCGATGGCGCGGCCGTCCACTAGAATCTGCCCGGCGCTATGCAGCTCCAGGCCGCCGATGCTGCGCAGCAGGGTCGACTTGCCGCAGCCGGAGGCACCGACGAAGGTGATGAATTCGTTCTCGCGGATGTCCAGGCTGACGTCCTGCAGCGCCTGCACCGAGCGGCCCTGGCTGGTGAACACCTTGCCGACGTTGCGGATGCGGATCTTGGCTTCGTGCATGGCGCTTACCTCTTCATCCAGGGGAAGGCCACGCGGCCGAGCCAGCGGAACGCCTGGTCGGTGAGCAGGCCGATGACGCCGATCAGGAGGATGCCGGCGAAGATCTTGTCGGTTTGCATGTAGCGCTGCGCCTTGAGGATGGCGTAGCCGAGACCGGAGTTGGCCGCCACCAGCTCGGCCACCACCAGGTAGGTCCAGGCCCAGCCGCAGGTGATGCGCAGGGTGTCGAGCAGCGCCGGGCGCGCCGAGGGCAGGATCACCAGTTGGATGATCTCGCCGCGGCTGGCGCCCATGGTCTGTGCCGCCTCGATCTGCGCCATGGGCACGCGGCGCACGTCCTCGGCGACCATCAGCACCATCTGGAAGAAGGTGCCGATGAAGATGATCAGCACCTTGGAGCCTTCGTCGATGCCGACCCAGAGCATCACCAGCGGGATGAAGGCCACCGCCGGCATGTAGCGGATGAAGTCGGTCAGCGGTTCGAGGAAGGCCTGCACCGGGCGGTAGGTGCCGATGTACAGGCCGAGCGGCAGGGCGATCAGCGCCGAGGCGAGGAAGCCGGCCATGACCCGGTAGACGCTGATGCCGATGTCGCCGAGCAGGCCTTCCTCGTTCCACCAGTGGACGCTGCGCAGCAGCACCGCCTGGGGACTGGGGAGGAACATCGGGCTGCTCAGGCCGAGGGCGCTGCACGCCCACCAGAGCAGCACCGGCAGCAGCAGGCCGGCGCCGGCAAGGCACCAGACGGCGCCGCGCGGCAGCTCGCCGCGAATGCTCCACCAGCGCGCGCGCGGTGGCGCGCTGGCTGCATGGGGCTGGGGAAGGGCTTGATGTGCGGTCATGGGCGTACCTCCGCAGGGAACAGGGGTTCGGTGACGGGTTGCCAGCCGCCCTCGGGCGGGGCGGCGCCCAGCGCGGCGAGCGTGCCGGGGGCGAGCAGGGTGGCCGGCTGATCCGCATCGCAGTGCGCCGGCAGCAGCGCCTGGCCGACGCGCGCCGGCAGGCTGGACAGTTCGATGCGCCAGGGCGCCTGGCCGCGCCGGTGGCGGCCGAAGGACAACTCGAAGTCGAGCCAGCGCGGGTCTCGCGCCGCCAGTTCGGCGAGGTCGGCGCCGGGCGCCGGGGACTGCGCGCGCCCGGCGGCGAAGAGGAAGCAATCGCCGGCCAGCAGCAGGCAGCCCTGGCGGCCGTCGGCGCCGCGCAGCCAGGTGCCCCAGTTGCGCCCGAGGGATTCCGGCAGGCGCTCCCAGACTTCGTGGTAGCTGCCGTCGAGGCCGTCTTCGACGAGCCGCTCGGTGCTGTCGAAGCGCATGCGGCCGATATCCGCGACGCCGCTCGGCGGGCGGAAGTCGATCGCGCGGTGCCACTGGCAGCGGTCGCCGGTCACCTCGGTGACGCCGGCGAAACCGGCCTGCCGCGCGCGCTCGGCGGGGCTCTGCGGCGTCGGTTGGGGAATCCGCAGGTCGGCGAACAGGCGCGCGGTCTGTAACCAGTAGACCTGCGTGCTGCTGTCGCGCAGGCCGGCCGTGGTGGTCAGCAGGGTTCGCTGCCAGACGCCGAGGTAGCAGCTGGGAACCGGGTTCATGAGTGGTACTCCGGGAAGCGCTTGAGGCCCTGGTAGAAGGCCATGTCGTGGTTCGGCCAGAGTTCGCCGCCGGTCTCGCCGGCCAACGCCTTGAGCTTGCGGATGCTGGCGATCGCCAAGTCCTCGCGTGCCTGCCAGAGGCTGCCGGGGGCGATTTCCTGGTCGAGGTTCTCCTGCAGGTCGGCGGCGTCGCCGGCGAGGATCACCGGCTTGCCCTTGGGCAGTTCGATCAGCAGAGACATGTGCCCGGCGGTGTGGCCGGGGGTTTCGATGGCGCGCACGCCGGGGAGCAGCTCGTATTCGCCGCGCTGCACCTTCCAGCGGTAGTCGCCGGCGAAGTCGTCGGCGAAGTAGGCCTCGTCGGCCTGGGCGCGGGCGGCGGCGAGTTCGTCGGCGTGGACGTGGACCTCGGCGCCGCAGACCTCGCAGAGGCCGCCGGCGTGGTCGAAATGCAGGTGGCCGAGGAACACCAGGTCGATGTCCGCCGGGCTCAGCCCGAGACGGGCGAAATGCGCCGGCAGGCGCTGCTCCTCGGTCATCTCCGGGGCGCCCATGGGAAAGGCCTGCGGGTCGTACCAGCGCGCGCGCCTGGCCGGGTCGTGGAGCTTGGAGTAGTCGCAGCCGACGTCGTAGAGGATGCGCCCCTGGCGGGTCTCGATCAGGTAGGCGAGGATCGGTGCCTCGATGCGCACGCCGTGGCCGCGCTGCCAAGTGGAGATGGATTTGTCATAGCGGTGGGTGGCGGTGAGCAGCGGCCACAGTCGGGTCACCTGGGTCATGCGGCCTCCCATTCGGCGAGCAGCGCCTGGCTGTCGAGCACCCGGCCGAACACGCCGCCTTCCACCGCGACCGTGGCCAGGGTGGCCTCGTGCAACTCTGGGTAGGCCGAGCCGCAGGCGTCGCTCACCAGGCTGCAGGCGTAGCCGAGGTCCACCGCGCTGCGCAGGGTCGAGGCGACGCAGACTTCGGTGGTCACCCCGCACAGAATCAGTTCGTCGATGCCGCGGTTGCGCAGCAGCAGGTCCAGGTCGGTGTGGGCGAAGACGCTATAGCCGGGCTTGTCGATCACCGGCTCGGCGGGCAGCGGCTGCAACTCGTCGATCAGCTCGTGGCCGTACTCGCCGCGCACCAGCAGGCGTCCCAACGGGCCGGGCTGGCCGATCGGCGCGCCGGCGCGTTCGGCACGCCGGCGCTTGCTCGGCGGCAGGTCGGCGAGGTCCGCGCGGTGCCCTTCGCGGCTGTGCAGCACCAGCAGGCCACGGGCGCGGGCGCCGGCGAGCAGGCGCAGGATCGCCGGAATCGGTGCGCGCAGGCGGCCGATATCCAGCCCGGCGCGGTCGGCGTAACCGCCCGGCGCGCAGAAGTCGCGCTGCATGTCGATGACCAGCAGCGCCGCGCTCATCGGCAGAACTCCTGGCGCACGGCGGCGACGATGCCTTCGCAGATATCGGCGGCCATGCGCGCGCCTTTCTCCGCCGTCGAGCCGCGCGCCGAGGACAGCACGCCGGAGGGCGGTACCCACTCGGTGCGGGTCGGGTAGATGTCGTAGGGTGGGAACTCGGCCGGGCCGTCGTCGGGGATCAGCTCCAGGCGCACCAGTTGCGGCAGGTAGTGCAGCATCAGCGAGGTCTCGATGACCGCGGCGTGTTCCAGGGCGAAGCCGGGGAAGCCGTCGGGGAACACCGCTTCCAGGGTGGCCGGGGTGCAGAAGTCCCAGTGCTCCAGGCGCATCACCCGCAGCGGATGGCCGTCGCCCAGTTCGCGCAGGGCCAACTGGATGCCCTCGCTGACGAACCACTGGTTCTCGTAGTGGCCGTCGACCAGCACCAGGCGCGTCACGCCATGCCGGGCGAACTCGCGCACGGCGTCGCGCACCAGGGCGCTCAGGGTCTGCCCGTCGAGGCTGGTGGTGCCGCAGAAATGCTGGCCGCCGCCGCACTTGGGCTGCGACTTGTAGCCATAGGACAAGGCCGGCGCGACCAGGCCCGCGAGGCGCGCGGCGACGTCCTCGCAGAGGGCGCTGGCGAGCAGCGCGTCGGTGCCCAGCGGCAGGTGCGGGCCATGCTGTTCGGTGGCGCCGCAGGGTAGGAACACCACGGGCGACTCTTCGCGCACGCGGCGCGCGTATTCGACCCAGCTGAGCTGGTCCATGCGTACGGTGGTCAAGGGCGTACCTCGCTTAGGGAGTTGACGGAATCACGCGGCGGCCGCGCGGCGATCAGCGCGGCCAGCAGCACCAGGCTGCCGCCGAACCATTCGCCGGGGCCGAGCAGACGGTCGCCGAAGGCGGCGGCGGTGAGCACCGAGACCAGCAGCTCGACCACCACCAGCACCGCCGCGCGGCTCGCCTCGACGTGGCTGAAGCCGTACTGCGCGGCGCCCATGGCGGCCAGCCAGAACAGGCCGAAGGCGCCGATCTGCAGCCAGGTCGGCGCGTCCGGCAGGGGCAGCGCGGTGCCTTCGAGCAGGCAGAAGAGCGCGGCGAACAGCGCGCTGCCGAGGAACGCCGCCATCGCCTTGCTGGCCAGCGGCACCTGTTCGGCGGCGCGCGTGGCCAGGTTGTTGAGGGCGAAGGACAGGCCGGCGGACAGCGCCAGCCAGTCGGCGCCGCCGAGGCTGGCGAAGGTGTCGCGGTCGACGCCCAGGGTCAGTGCGATGCCGCCCAGCGCCAGCAGCAGCGCGCCGATGCGCGAGGGCGTCAGGCGTTCGCCGAGCAGCAGCCAGCCGCCGAGCAGGCCCCAGGCCGGGGCCAGGTAGAACAGCAGCATGCTGCGCACCACGTCGCCCTCGGAGAGCGCGCCGACCAGCCCGGCGGTGGCCCAGCCGCCGAAGCCGGCGATGCCCAGCAGGCCACGGCGCTGCCTCCACCAGGCGCGGCGCTGGCGGTAGAGCACGGCCAGGGTCGGCAGGCTAAGCAGGCCGAAGGTGAACAGCACCATGGGCATGCCGGCCAGGCCGAGGCCGGCGAAATGCGCCAGCGGCAGCCAGCCCAGGCCCCAGATCGCGGCGCCGAGCAGCAACACCCATTCGGCGCGCATCAGGCGCCCATCCAGGCGCCGCCGTTGGCGCCGAGCATCTGTCCGTGGAAGAAACTGGCCTGCGGCGAAACCAGGAACAGCACCGCAGCGGCGATCTCCTCGGGTTTGCCCAGGCGGCCGGCGGGGATCGCCGTCTCGCGGGCGATCATCGCCGCGCTCATGTGCTGCAGCGAGACCATCGGCGTGTCCACCGGTCCCGGCGCCACGCCGTTGATGCGCACGCTCGGGGCGAACTCGCGGGCCAGCGCTTTGGTCAGGCCGATCACCCCGGCCTTGGCCGCGCAGTAGGCGGCGTAGCCTTCGCGGCCGATCTGGCCCAGTTCCGAGGCGATATTGACGATGCTGCCGTCGCCACGCGCCTGCATGTGCCCGAGGGCATGGCGGCAGCAGCGGTAGACCGCGTGCAGGTCGACGCCGAGCAGCCGCGCCCAGTCGTCCTCCTCGGTGTCGAGGAAAGGTTTTTCGAGGATGATCCCGGCGTTATTGACCAGGATGTGCAACTCGCCGAAGGCGTAGATGCGCTCGAACATGGCCGCGACCTGCTGCGGCGACGACACATCGGCTTCCACCGCCTGGGCGCGCCCGCCGTGGGTGGCGATGCGCGCGACCAGGGCGGTGGCGGCCTCGGGCTGGCCGAGGTGATTGATCCAGACCTCGGCGCCGGCCTCGGCCAGGGCCAGGACGATGGCGCGGCCGATGCCCTGGGTGGCGCCGGTGACCAGCGCGACTTTTCCTTCCAGTGTTTTCATCAGTGCATCACCTCGCCATGGCTGACCGACAGCGCCTGCCCGGTGAGGGGCGCGGCCAGGGGGCTGCCGAGGAACAGAAAGGTGCCGGCCAGGTCGGCCGGGGTGAGCAGCTCGGGCACCGCCTGGGCGGCGAGCACCTGGGCCAGTTCCTGCGCTTCGCTGCGGCCGTTGCTGGCGGCCATCACGCGCAACGAGCGCAGCGCCGCCTCGGTGCCGATCCAGCCGGGGCAGACGGCGTTGACCCGCACCCGGCGCGGGCCGAGTTCCCAGGCCAGCGAACGGGTCAGGCCGATCACCGCGTGCTTGCTGGCGACATAGGCGGAGAAGCCCGGCACGCCCTTCAGGCCCCAGATCGACGCCTGGTTGATCACGCTGCTGCCGGGCTGCAAGCGCGGCAGCAGGGCGCGGGTCAGGCGCAGCATCGAGGCGACGTTGTTGTCCAGCAGCGCCTGCCAGCGCGCGTCGGCCTCGGCGTCGGCATCCTCCAGCGGGGTGGCGTATTCCACCCCGGCGTTGTTGATCAGTACATCCAGCGGCCGGTCGCCGCCGGCGGCGACGAAGGCGGCGATGGCGCTGCTGTCGCCCAGGTCCAGCGCCGCGGCGCTGACCTCGCCGTGCAGCGCCAGCTCGTCGGCCAGCGCCGCCAGCGCGGCACGGTCGCGGTCGAGCAGGCACAGGCTGGCGCCCCGTTCGGCGAAGGCGCGCGCCAGGCCCTGGCCGATGCCACTGGCGGCGCCAGTGATGAGTACGTGCTTGCCGTGGTAGTCGATCATGCTCACACCGCCGTCAGGAAGGACACGCCGACCGCGCCGTAGAAACCGTCGGCGCGCCGTTCGCCGCTGGGCAGGACCACCCCGTAGTCGTCGTCCAGCACGCGGCGCAGGCGGTGCTGGTGGAAGCTCTTGAACAGCAGGTGCATCGGCAGCACCTGGGCGTAGCCGTCGCCATACAGCTCATGGTGCAGCTTGCGCAGGCGGTACCAGGGCGCCACCGGCTTCTCGTGGTGGGCATTGTGGTAGGCGAAGTTGAGCAGCAGCAGGTCGAGCGCCGGCCAGCGCAGCGAAACCACGTTGGTGTAGGTGTTCATCTGCTCGTAGGCGCGGTCGCGCGGCTTGTCGTCGGGGATCTTGCCGTTGTCTTCGAGCACCGCGAAGGCGTCGTAGGTGTGCTGGTAGGCATCGGTGAAGCGCAGCACCATGATCATCAGCGACCAGGCGACGAAGTAGAGCAGCAGCGCCTTCGGCGAGATCGCCGCGACCAGCGCGAAGAGCGCGCCGCGCACCAGCAGGGTGAGCAGCACGCGGCGGCGGTTGGCGCGGTGCTTGGGGTTGGCGGTGATGAACGGCAGGAGGATCACGTAGTAATGCATGATCAGCTCCACCGCCGGGATATAGGCCCATTCGGCGGCCAGCACCAGCCCGCGCAGCCAGCCGGGGCAGCGCTTGAGGAAGGCCTTGGTGTCGAAGGTGATGACGTCGGCGCGGTCGACGTGGTGGCGCATGTGCTTGCGCCGCAGGTCCTGGAAGCCGGCGTAGCAACTGCCGCAGAGCCAACTGCAGACTTCGCCGGCACGGATGTTGTGCTTCGGCTCGGCGAAGATGGTGCCGTGGGCGAACTCGTGGATCAGGTAGGCCGCGACTATCATCGCGTGGCCCAGCAGCAGGGTGCCGCAGGCGTTCAGCCAGTAGCTGTCGGCGAACAGCAGGGCGAAGCCGGCGGCATAGCCGCCGAAGGCGTAGAGCAGGGCCAGGCTGTTGGGCACGCGGCCATCGGCGTAACGGTATACGGAAGCGGACATGGGTACCTCCGGGAAATCCCTCGCGTCGCCGCGAGGGAGGGCGGACGGGGATTACTTGGCCAGGGCCTGGACGAATTGCGCGTCGTAGGTCTTGGCGAAGTCCGGGATCGCCGGGATCTGCCCGTTATCCTTGAGCAGTTGCGCGATCACCGCGCCGCTGCCGTAGAAGGAGCTGGTGGCGTCGGACTTCTCGAAGTTCTTGTGCATCTCGGCCAGCGGAATGTTGTACACGCCGCTCATCTGCGTCTTGGCTTCCTCCGGGCTGACGCCGAGCACCTTGCCGATGATCTTCGCCGACTCGTCCGGGTGGCTCTGCATGTAGGCCAGGCCATCGACGTAGCCCTGCACCATCGCCTTGATCGCCGCCTGGCGCTTGGCGATGACCTTCTCGTCGAAGACCAGCACGTCGGTGATCAGGCCGGGCGCCTGCTTCGACGAATAGACCACGTGGAACTTGCCGCCGGGCATGCCGAGGATCTGCGAGACGTTCGGCTCGTAGGTGACGCCCACCGGCAGGCTGCCGGACGCCATGGCGCCGGGAATCGCCTCCGGGGTCATGTTCAGCGGATTGATGTCCTTGGCGCTCATGCCGTTGCTCTTCAGTGCGTAGGCGAGCAGGAAGTCGGACGGCGACAGCGGGTTGTAGCCGATCTTCTTGCCTTTGAAATCGGCCACCGAGGCGATCGACTTGTCGGCGACGATGGCGTCGCCGCCGTTGGAGAAGTCGATCGGCATCACCACCTTGTGCGCCAGGCCCTTGGCCACGCCGCCGACCACCTGGTCGTAGGTCAGCATGCCGCCGTCGAGGGCGCCGCCGGCCATGGCGGTGGGAATCAGTGCGGGGTCGTTGAAGAATTGCAACTCGACGCTCAACCCGTGGGCCTTGTACAGGTCGAGCTTGTCGGCGACATAGAAGGGCGCATAACCGGCCCAGACCACCGTGCCGACCTTGAGTTTCTCGACGGCCTGAGAGGTGAACGGCAGGACAGCGGCAACGGTGGCCAGACAGGCACCGAGCAGGGTCTTGCGCAGCGAACGCAGGTAAAGCGGCTTGCTCATGGCATTGCTCCTACACGTTGGAAATCGGCACGGGATGACATCACGTCTCCCGGGCTTTTTTCCCGCCGTGTAGCCCTGTCCTTAGGGCCGGAGAACTCTCGGACCAGCCATCCACCCATGGTGGACCGGAACCCTAGTTCGCCTGTGGTGCAACTCCAGTGTGTGCCGAGCTTCGCGAGTGCCGGTGGCGCTGACGATCGCGATTCATCCCGTTCGCAGGGAGCAGGAGCAAGTCCGGTGCCAAGGTTCATCCGCGGCAGGCAACTCATTGCTATTCAAAGGCTTAGCGAGGTCGGCCGGTAGACTGCGCGCAACTCCCCGGATCAGCCGTGGGAGCGCCCTGCACCATCTGCTGGCAGGCGCGCAGCGGTGGTGCTTCGCGATGAAGCAGGCAGATGCGCGAGGGGCGGCCATGGCGCCATCCGTTGCGCCGGCCAGGTCCGACGGCGCCGTGGCCGACCCTCCCGCACTCAGGTCCCGGCCGCTCTGGCGGCGACGCGCTGGAGCAGCATGCGGCCGATCAGGGCGAGCAGGGTGAGGGCGATCAGCAGCACCGAGATGGCCGCCACCGCCGGGTCGATGTTGTCGCGCAGGCCGGACCAGATCTGCCGCGGCAGGGTGTTGACCTCGGTGCTGGTGACGAACAGGGTCACCGCGATTTCTTCCCAGGACAGCGCGAAACACAGCAGCGCGGTGCTGGCCACGCCCAGCTTGAGGTTCGGCAGCACCACCAGCAGGGTGGTCTGCGCCAGGCTGGCGCCGAGGTTGCGCGCGGCCAGTTCGATGCGCCGGTCGAGCTGGCTGAGGGCGACCAGCATGGTCACCACGCCGTAGGGCACGACCATCACGATGTGCGCGATGGTCAGGCCGAACAGGGTGTCATAGCCCAGCGCCGGGGCGAACCGGCTCAGCGTGGTTTCCATGAAGTAGAGGACCATCGCCGAGATCATCGGCGGGATCGCCATGGGCAGCAGCACCAGGCCGATCAGCAGGGTCGCCCAGCGCGAGCGCAGGTACCAGATGCCGAGGGCGAAGCTCACCGCCAGGGCGGTGGCGACCACGCAGGCGGCGCTGGCCACGGCCAGGCTCTGGCCCATGGCCGAGAGCCATTCCGGGCCTTCCAGCAGCGCCCGGTAGTGGCGCAGCGACCAGTTGCCGTCGGGCATGGAGAGGAAGCGCTTGGCGGTGAAGGACACCGGGATCACCGCCAGCAGCGGGAACAGCATGAAGATCATCGCCATCGCGGCGAGCAGGCGGCTCGGCGCCCGGCTTTCGTGTGCGTTCATCAGCCCACCAGTTTGTCGACGCGGGTCATGCGCAGCAGCGCCCAGATCAGTCCGGCCACCAGCGCCAGCAGCACCACGCTGAGGGCCGCGCCCAGGCCCCAGTTGCTGGTCTGGAACATCTGCAGGTAGACGTACTCGGCGACCATCACCGTCTGCCCGCCACCGAGGATCGCCGGGGTGATGAAGAAGCCCAGGCAGAACACGAAGACGATGATGAAGGCGCCGAGGATGCCGGGGAGGGTCTGCGGCACGAAGATGCTCCAGAAGGTGCGCAGTTGCCCGGCGCCCAGGCCGCGCGCGGCGAGCAGCACGCGCGGGTCGAGGCGGCGCATGGTCGAGACCAGCGGGAACAGCGCGAAGGGCACCATGAAGTGGACCATGCCGATCACCACGCCGAGTTCGTTGCGCGTGAGTTGCAGCGGTTGGCTGACGATCCCGAGGCTCTGTAGCCAGCCGTTGAGCAGGCCGTTGCTGCGCAGCGCGATCAGCCAGCCGAAGGCGCGTACCAGCACCGACAGCCAGAAGGGGATGAACACGCAGATCTCCACCAGGCGCTGCCAGAACGGCGGGCTGTAGACCCAGCAGTAGGCCATCAGGTAGGCGATCAGCAGCGACACCAGGCTCACCGTGGTGCACAGGCGGAAGGTCCGCCAGAGCACCTCGTGGATCGCCGGGTCGCTGGCGATGCGTTGGTACTGCTCGAGGCCCGGCGTCGGCAGGCTGACGCTCCAGCCCACCACGCCGGCGAACGGCAGCACATAGAACAGCAGCAACACCAGCGGCAACGGCAGCAGCAGCGCGCCGAGCTTGAGCCGCGAGGGATTTTCCGCCATGCGCCGGCCCCTTACTTGGACACGTGGGTCAGGTACTGCTCCAGGGCCACCGCGTAGTGGTCGGTGTACCACTCGTGGCTGAGCATGATCTGCTTGGGCAGGTTGTCCGGGTCGGTGCAGTTCAGGTGCCGGCTTTCCGCCGGGATCAGCGCCGCCGCCGCCGGGTTGGCCGGGCCATTGCAGAACAGCTTGAACAGCTCCACCTGGGACTGCGGGTCCTGGGCGTAGGCGATGAAGCGCATGGCCGCGTCCTTGCCCGCCGGGTTGCCCTTGAGCACCCCCCAGTTGCTGCAGCCGAGCAGGGCGTTGTCGAAGCTCCACTTGATACGCCCGTCGCTGTCCTCGGTGATCACCTTGGCGCGGGTATTCCAGATCGCGCCCATGGCCACTTCGCCTTCGATGAGCAGTTGCTGGGTCTCCGCGCCGGAGCCCCAGAAGGCCAGCACGTGCGGCTTGAGTTGGTCGATCTTCTTCAGTGCGCGCGGCACGTCCAGCGGGTAGAGCTGGCCGGGTTCGACGCCGTCGGCCAGCAGCGCCGCTTCGAGCATGCCGTTCATCCACTTGTACAGGGTGCGTTTGCCGGGGAAGGCCTCGACGTCCCAGAAGTCCTTCCAGGTCTTCGGCGCCTTGTCGCCGAAACGCTGGCTGTCGTAGGCGATCACATAGCTGAGCATGTAGTCGGCGATGCCGTATTCGTAGGCGAAGCCGGGCAGCACCTTGTCCCTGGCGACGATGCCGTAGTCGATCGGCTCGACCAGGTTCTCCTTGCCGAGGTTCTGCAGGATCGAGCTTTCCGCATCGACCACATCCCAGCTCACCCGGCCGCTGCTCATCTGCGTGCGGATGGCGCCCTCGGTGGGGCCGCTGCCGTCGATCTTCACCGGAATGCCGGTGGCCTTGGCGAAGCCCTCGGTCCAGGCCTTGCCGAACGCCTTGATCGCATCGCCGCCCCAGTTCACCACCACCAGCGGCTTGTCCGCGGCGAAGCTGACGCCGCTGCGCAGAGCCAGCGGCAGGGCGGCCAGCAGGCCCATGCCCTTGAGGAAGCTACGACGGTCGATTTGCCCGCGACGGGCCTTTTCCATGAGGACTTCGATGCAGTCTTGCTGGTGCGGATTGAACATGGGGGCAGTTCCCTGGCAGTGGGATAACGACGGAAATCGGTAATGGCGGTGCCGGCGTCAGGCGAGCAGCAGGCTCTTCTCGATCGGCCAGCTCAACCAGACGCGGGCGCCCTGTTCCAGGCGCGCGGCCAGGTGGTCGGCGTGCACCGCCAGACTCATCGGCGGCGCGCCCGCGGCAGCGGTGGCCAGCCCCAGCTCGGTGCTGGCGCCCTGGTAGGTCTTGGCGGTGAGCACCGCCTGCACCACGTTGTGGCCTTCGACGCTGGGCGGCGTGCTGTGCAGTTGCATGTGCTCCGGGCGCACCGCCAGCAGCGGAGCCTCGGCCTGCAGCGCGGCCGAGGGTTCGGCGTGCAGTTCGGCGTCGCCGAAGCGGCCGCGGGCGAGGGCGCCGGCGCGGCCCACCTGGCTCAACGGGAAGAGGTTCATCTTGCCGAGGAACTCGGCGACGAAGCGGTTGCTCGGCTGGTTGTAGATCGCCTGCGGGGTGTCGATCTGGGCCAGGCGGCCACGGTTGAAGATGGCGATGCGGGTGGACAGGGCGAGGGCTTCGTTCTGGTCGTGGGTGACGAATACGAAGGTGGTGCCGACCTGCCGATGGATGCGCTGCAACTCGGCCTGGAGCTGTTCGCGGAGATTCTTGTCGAGCGCCGAGAGCGGCTCGTCGAGCAGCAGCAGGTCGGGCTCGAAGACCAGCGCGCGGGCGATGGCCACGCGCTGCTGCTGGCCGCCGGAGAGTTCGCCGGGACGTTTGCCGAGGTGCTCGCCGAGGCCGACCACGTCGAGCATGTGGCGCACCCGGCGGTTGCGTTCCGCGCTTTTCACGCCACGGATTTTCAGCGGGAAGGCGACGTTGTCCTCGATGCTCATGTGCGGGAACAACGCGTAGCCCTGGAACACCATGCCGAAGTTGCGCTTTTCCGCCGGGCGCCGGGTGATGTCCGCGCCCTGGGCTTCGAGGCGCCCGCTGGAGGGGTCCTGGAAGCCGGCGAGAATCATCAGGAAGGTGGTCTTGCCGGAGCCGGAGGGGCCGAGCAGGGTGAGGAATTCGCCCTGGCGGATATCGATGGAGACTTCGTCCAGCGCACGGAAATCACCGTAACGCTTGCCGATGCCGATGGCTCGCAGTTGGGGCTGTCGCTCCACGGTACTGACCTCGTCTTTTCTTGTTCTTGTCTGGTTCAGATGGCGAGGGGCCGACTGGTCGGTCACCGGCCCTTTTGCGCAGTATTGTCAAATCCTCCTTGGCTTCAATCGCGTTTTTTTGCCGTCATTGTCCAATTTCATTCACCAATCAGACTGTTCCGACTGCCTTTGCGGAACTGCTCGGAGAGCCGCAACTGGGCCGTCATCCAGGCCTTGAAGGCGCGCACGTCGGGGCGCTCGGTCTTGGCCGCGTCGGTGACGAAGTAGTAGCGGTTCGGCGGCTCGATGGCGACGTTGAACAGCCGCACCAGTTGCCCCTTGGCCATGGCGTCGCCGCTGACCAGGGCGTCGCCCATGGCCACGCCCTGGCCGGCGATGGCGGCCGACTGCACCAGGTGCGCGTCGGAGAAGACGATGCCATTGCGCACGTTGAGATCGCGTACCCCGGCGGCGGCGGCCCAGAGCAGCCAGTCGGAATGATCGACCATGTGCAGCAGCGGCAGGTTGGCCAGGTCTTCCGGCGAGTCCAGGCCGCCAGCCGCGTTGAGTAGCGACGGGCTGCACACCGGGAAGGTGTCGAGGGTGGCGATCAGCTCCACATGCAGGTCCGGCCAGTCGCCGACGCCATAGGCGATGAACAGGTCGACGTCGCGGTTGCTGACGTCATCGGGAATCCGTGGCGAGACCAGGTTCAGCTCCACCTGGGGGTGGGCGCGCTGGAACTGGCCGATCTGGTGGCACAGCCAGTAGGTGGCGAAGCCCGGCGTGCAGCTCACGCAAAGGCGCCCGGCGATTTCCTCGGCGGCGCTGAAGCGCCGCGCCTGGTTGAGGATGGCCAGGGCGCGCTGGGTCTCGCGGGCGAAGCATTCGCCCTTGTAGGTGAGGACGATGCCGCGCCCGGCGCGTTCGATCAGCGCGGTGCCCAGGCAGTCCTCCAGGCTGTGCAATTGGTGGCTCACCGCGCTGCGTGTCAGGCTCAGTTCGCTGGCCGCGGCGGACAGGCTGCCCAGGCGGGCGACGGCGTCGAGCACGCGCAGGGCGGTCATCGAGGGGAAACGCATGGCTTACTCCTGGTTCGTCTCGGCCGCGCTCGTCGGCGGGCGCGGGGCGGTCTGTCGGGCGCGCTGCTGGCGAAAGCCTTCCGGGGTGATTCCGGCATGGCGCAGGAAGGCGCGGTGGAAGCTGGTGACGTGCTCGTAGCCGAGCAGGAAGGCGATCTCCTGCAGGCTCATGCGGCTGGCCAGCAGGTAGCGTTCGGCGAGGGCCATGCGCACCTCGTAGAGCACGCCCTTGAAGGTCAGGCCGTGGGCGCGCAGGCGTCGTTGCAGGGTGTGCGGCGGCAGGCGGAAGTGCGCGGCGGCGCGTTCCAGGTCGGGCAGCGGCACGCGGGCGTTCTGCAACAGGTAGAAGCGCAGGTCGTCGGGCAGCGCCTCGCCGCTCTCGAAGCTGGCCAGGGTCGCCGCGCCCTGGGCCTGGCACAGGCGCAGCAGCGAGGGGTTGGAGGTGGAGAACGGCCGCTCGTGGAATTGCCGTGGGATGCGCAGTTCGGCGCGCGGCGCGGCGAATTCGACGCGTCCGGGAAACAGCTCGGCATAGCACGCCGCATGGGGTGGCGGCGGGAAGGGCAGGCGGATCTGCATGTCGGCGCACTCGGCCAGCTCCGGCAGGCGCTGGCACAACCAGCGCCAGGTACTGCTCAGCCATTCCTCGCAAAGTGCCTGGCACTCGGCCGAGCTGTAGGGCGGCAGGCGCAGGACCAGCACCAGGTGCGTCGCGTCCTCCTCGCGGGCCACGTGGATCGGGTGCGGCAGCAGGCCGGACGGCTGGCCCAGGGAGATGTCCCAGGAGCGCCGCAGGTTGGCCGCGCTGATCAGCGCGAAGCCGATCACGCCGAGGTCGAACAGGTTGTAGCGCTGCCCCAGGCGCAGGAAAAAGTCGCTTGGCCAGAGCAGCCCGGCGGCCTGGCGCAACAGCCGGTAATAGCGGGCGAAGGTCATGCCCGGCGCGGCGTCGCCAGGATCGACGGCAAGGCCGGCGAGCAGCGGCGCGAGCGGCGGCAGTTGCGCTCGCGCCTGCCATTCTTCGACGAAGCGCTGGTAGAGCTGGCGGGCGGCGTAGTCGATCTCGGACTGCTGGTCGGGCATGGCGATTCTTGTTATCTGAAGCTAGCGAGTTGTCATCTTATGCTAGTCGGCGGCGCCGGACAGCTCCCTATACTCGGCGAAAAACAACAAGAGGAGCACCGCCATGACGGCGCCCGATTCCTTCCGTTCCACCCATTCACCTGCCCAACGCCATGCCGACCTGCTGTTGCGCAACGGCCGCTTCTACACCCTCGATCCGGCCCAGCCGTGGGCTGAGGCGGTGGCCATCGGCGACGGCCGTTTCCTCGCCGTCGGCCGCCTGGACGAGCTGGAGCACCTGGTCGGCGCGCAGACCCTGGTCCACGACCTCGACGGCGCCTTCTGCATGCCCGGCCTGCACGACATGCACACCCACCCGGACCTGGCCCTGGCGCCGCGCTACGCCGACGACCTCGACGTCGGCATCGAGGACCCGACCCCGGCGCAGCTCGCCACGGCCATCCGAGCCTATGCCGACAGCCATCCCGGCGACGGCTGGATCTACGGCCAGTACTGGGTCCGCTACACCTTCCGCGAGGCCGGGCTGAAGCCGGGGCGCGCCTGGCTCGACAGCATCCTGCCGGAGCGCCCGGTGGCACTGCTCGACCGCATGTGGGGGACCATGATGGTCAACTCCCGCGCCCTCGAACTGGCCGGCATCGATGCCTCGACGCCCGACCCGCGCAACGGCTACCTGGAGCGCGACGAGTTGAGCGGCGAGCCCAACGGCCTGCTGATCGACGGCGCCTACGCGTTGATCCACGCCGCCATGCCGCCGACGCCGGTCGAGGTGCTGCGCCGCGCCTACCGCGACGGCGTGCATTTCCAGAGCGCCCGCGGGGTCACCGCGAGCAAGTACGTGCACGTCTGCGAGCGTCGCCTGCAGGCGCTCAAGGAACTCGACGACGCCGGCCAACTGACCCTGCGCGTGGAAGCGGCGATCAGTTGGCAGGACGACATCTTCCCGGTGCGCCGGCGCTGGCAACTGCTCAGCGGCGAGCGCCACTACTACCGCAGCGCGCGGCTCTCGGCGAACGCGGTGAAGTTCCACTTCGACGGCACCGTGGAGCCGCGCTCGTCGTTCCTCATCAGCCCCTGGCCGGGGGAGAGCGCCTGGCGCGGCAAGCTCAACCTGACCCCCGAGCACATCACCGACATGCTGGTGGACATGGATCGCCGAGGCATCCGGGTGATCGCCCACTGCACCGGCGACGGCGCCTCCGACGTGTTCCTCGACGCGGTGGCCGAGGCGCGCCGGCGCAACGGCTTCAGCGGCATCCGCCACCAGTGCGCGCACAGCACCCTGCTGCATCCGGGCAACCTCAAACGCTTCCGCGAACTTGAGGTGATCGCCGAATTCTCCCCGGCGGCCTGGTACCCGACGCCCTTCGCCAGCGGCGCGCGCTCCGGCTACGGCGCCGAGCGCCTGAAGCGCATCTACGACTACAAGGGCGTGCTCGCCGCCGGCGGCATCGCGGTGATGGGCACCGACTGGCCGGTGGCCTCCATCGACCCCTGGCTGGCGCTGGAAACCATGGTCACCCGGCAGAACCCGTGGAACGACGACCCGGCCTGCTTCGGCGAGCCGATCAGCCTGGAACAGGCGCTGCGCGTGGTGACCCTCAACGGCGCCTACGCCATGGGCCTGGAGGTGCTGAGCGGGAGCATCGAGGCGGGCAAGTCGGCGGACTTCATCGTCCTCGACCGCGACCTCTTCGCCCAACCGGCGCGCGGCTACATCCACCGCACGCGGGTCGAGCAGACCTTCGTCGAGGGCCGCCCGGTCTACGACCGCCGCGGCGCCTTCGCCGGCGGCCCGTTGCAGGCGCTGTGGCAGGGCGAGGCGCCGAACATCGAGGGAGGCGCGCCATGAGCATCCCGGTGAGCGTGGTCGCCGGCTTTCTCGGCGCCGGCAAGACCACCCTGCTGCGCCGCCTGGTGCGGCGATGCGCCGGGCAGCGCCTGGCGCTGATCGTCAACGACTTCGGCGAGCTGAACGTCGACGCGGCGATGATCGCCGAATACAGCGACGCGGTGTACGCGCTGCAGAACGGCTGCCTGTGCTGCACCCAGCAGGACGACCTGCTGGCCCAGCTCGGCCGCCTGGCAACGCTGCAGCCACGGGTCGAACGCATCGTCATCGAATGCAGCGGCGTGGCCGATCCGCAGCCGATCATCCAGGCCCTGGGCTATCCGCAGTTGCGCACGCGGATGCACCTGGACGCGCTCATCACCCTGGTCGACGCCGCTCGCCGACAACCGCTGCAAGGCGAGTACGCGCTACTGGAACGGCGCCAGGCGGCGGCCGCCGACCTGCTGCTGCTGAACAAGGCCGACCTGGCCTCGGCGGCGCAACTGCAGGCGCTGCGCCAACGCTTCGGCGACCTGCGACGGATGCTGCCAACGGTGCAGGCCGAGGTGCCGGATGAACTGCTCTACGGCGAGCACCCGGACCCGCGCCCGCAGCGTCTGCTGGCGGCGAGCCACGGCGATCATCGGCGGATGTTCGACAGCTGGACCTGGCGCCACAGCGGCCAACTCGACCCGCAGCGCCTGCGCGCCTGGCTCGATCAGTTGCCGGAGGGGCTGTTCCGCCTCAAGGGCCGCATCCAGCTCAGCGGTCGCGAGCAACCGTTGTGGTTGCAGTACGTGGGCGGCCGCAGCCAGTTTCTACCGGCGCCGGCGCCGGCGCCGGCGCAGGAGGACGACAACTGTCTGGTGTTCATCGCCAGCGCCAATGCCGGCTTGCGCGAGCAACTGGAAAACAGCCTGGCCACCTGCCTCGCGGCCTAGACCTTGCGCGCCTGTATTGGATTTCGTCCCTCAACGCCAACCGACGCAGCGGTCAGTCCGTAGGATGGGTTGAGGAACGAAACCCATGCGGGGGCGGTGGAGATCGATGGGTATCGCTGCGCTCAACGCCATCCTACGCGGCGGTCAGTTCGTAGGATGGGTTGAGGAACGAAACCCATGCGGGTGGTGGAGATCGATGGGTATCGCTGCGCTCAACGCCGTCCTACGCGGCGGTCGGTTCGTAGGATGGGTTGAGGAACGAAACCCATGCGGGGGCGGTGGAGATCGATGGGTATCGCTGCGCTCAACACCATCCTACGTGCGGTCAATTCGTAGGATGGGTTGAGGAACGAAACCCATGCGGGTGGCGGAGATCGATGGGTATCGCTGCGCTCAACGCCATCCTACGTGCGGTCAATTCGTAGGATGGGTTGAGGCACGAAACCCATGCGGGGCAGGGGCTTAGCGGAATTTCTCCAGCAGTTGGTAGTACCACATGCCCGCCGCCAGCATCGGGTTGCCGAAGACGTCGCCGAGGGGCACTTTGACGTGCTTGCAGCGGGCGAAGGTGTCGAACTTTTCCAGGTCGCCGGTCATGGCCGTGGCCATGATTTCGCCCATGATGTGGCTGCTGGCGACGCCGTGGCCGGAGTAGCCCTGGCAGTACCAGACGTTGTCGGAGAGCTTGCCCAGTTGCGGGATGCGGTTCATCACGATGCCCATGGCGCAGCTCCACTGGAAGTCGATCGGCACGTCCTTGAGCGCCGGGAAGGTGCGCTCGATACAGGGCCGCAGTTCGCCGGCGATATCCCGCGAGTCGCGCCCGGAGTAGTTGGCGCCGCCGCCGAACAGCAGGCGGCCGTCGGCGGTGAGGCGGTAGTAATCCAGCACGAAGCGGCAGTCGTAGACGGCCAGGTCCTGCGGGTTGATGCGCTTGGCCAGGTCGCCCAGCGGCTGGGTGGTGACGATGCCGCCCATGGCCGGGAAGATCATGCCCTTGAGCTGCCGGCGTTCCAGCCTGTGGTAGACGTCGCCGGCCAGCAGCACCTGCGCGGCGTTGATCCGCCCACTCGCGGTGACCACCGCCGGGCGCGGGCCGTGGATGATGTCCAGCACTTCGGAGTGCTCGAAGATCAGCCCGCCGAGGCTTGCCACCGCGCGCGCCTCGCCGATGCACAGGTTGAGTGGGTGCAGGTGCATGTTGCGGGTGTTCTTGAGTGCCCCGCAGTACAGCTCGCTGTCCAGGTGCTGGCGCACCCCGGCGCCATCGAGCAGGGTCACCTCGGTGCTCATGCCGCGCCGCACGGCTTCCTCGTAGGAGGCCTCCAGTTCGATCATGTGCGACGGCTTCATGGCCGCGTGCAGGTGGCCGAACTTGAGGTCGCAGGCGATGGCGTATTTCGCCACGCGGCGCTTGATGATTTCGTGGCCGCGCCAGCGCAGGTGCCAGATGAAGTCGTCGACGTCCTTGCCGAGCCACTGCTGCATCTGCTTGCGCATGGCGCTGTCGCCGGAGAGGCTGCCGGTGACCTGGCCGCCGTTGCGCCCGCTGGCGCCCCAGCCGATCTTGTGGGTCTCGACGATGGCTACCTTGTAGCCGCGCTCGGCCAGTTCGACGGCGCTGGCGACCCCGGTGAAGCCGCCGCCGATGATGGCGATATCGACGTTCACCTCGCCGAGCAGGCTCGGGTAGTCGGTCTCCACGTTGAGGGTCGCGGCGTAGTAGGAGGGGGCGCGCTCGGCGGCGGCCTTGGCGGGTTTTACTGCGGCGTTCATGTGGGCTGTTCCTTTGTTGTTCTTGCGTCTGCTGGGCACCGCTGAGAGGCCTCAGGCCTGGTGCAGATACCAGCGCCAGTCCTGCTCGCCGACCTCGCCCATGAACTGCCGGTATTCGGCCTGCTTGACCTTGAGATACACGCCGAGGAATGCCTGCCCGAGCGCATCGCGGGCCCAGCTGGAGCGCTCCAGGGCGCGCAGCGAGGTGAGCCAGTCGGTGGGCAGCAGTTCCTTGGCCTGGGCGTAGCCGTTGCCCTCGATGGGCGCGCCCGGATCGAGGTGCTCGCGGATACCGCGGTGGATGCCGGCGAGGATCGCCGCGGCGGCCAGGTAGGGGTTGGCGTCGGCGCCGCAGATGCGGTGTTCGATGTGCCGGGTATGGGCCGGGCCGCCCGGCACGCGCAGGCTGACGGTGCGGTTGTCGACGCCCCAGGTCGGCGCCAGGGGCGCGTAGCTGTTGGCCTGGAAGCGCCGGTAGGAGTTGGCGTTGGGGCAGAACAGCAGCAGCGAGTCGAGCAGGCTGGCGAGCATGCCGCCGACCGCCTGGCGCAGCAGCGGGGTGCCGGCCGGGTCTTCACTGGCGAACAGGTTGTCGCCCGCCGCGTCGGCCAGCGACACATGCATGTGCATGCCGGTGCCGGCCAGGTCGTCGAACGGCTTGGCCATGAAGCAGGCCTGCATGCCGTGCTTGTGCGCCACGCCCTTGACCAGGCGCTTGTAGCGCACCGCCTGGTCCATGGCGAGCAGCGCATCGCCGTGTTCCAGGGTGATTTCCACCTGGCCGGGGGCGTATTCGGAAATGGCGGTGCGCGCCGGAATGCCCTGGGCCTTGCAGGCGGCGTAGAGGTCGGCGAGGAACGGCTCGATCTGCTCCAGCTCGCGCAGGCCGTAGACCTGGGTCGAGCGCGGGCGGCCGCCGTCGGCGTCGAGCGCCGGCTGCGGGCGGCCATTGGCGTCGCGCTTGGCGTCGAGCAGGTAGAACTCCAGCTCGCAGGCCATCACCGGATGGAAGCCGTCGGCCTTGAGCCCGTCGATCACCCGGATCAGCACATGGCGCGGGTCGGCGATGTCGGCGGGCTTGCCTTCGAGCGGGTGCATGCTGACCTGCACCGCGGCAGTGGGGATCTGCCGCCAGGGCAGACGCACCAGGCTGCCGGCCAGCGGGTAGGCGCGGCAGTCGATGTCGCCGACGTCCCAGACCAGGCCGGAGTCCTCGACGTCCTCGCCGTGCAGGGTCAGGCCGAGGATGGTGCTCGGCAACGGCCGGCCGGACGCATAGACCGCCAGCAGTTCCTCGCGGTGCAGCAGCTTGCCGCGCGGCACGCCGTTGGCGTCGAGGATGAACAGCTCGATCATGTCGATATCGGGGTTGGCGGCGAGGAAATCCTGGGCTTCTTGCAGGGGGGCGAAATTCATGTGGGCTCTCGTATGGCGCCAAGGGCGCGCTGATGGCCTGCACGCGGCCGGGCCACGCCGGGCGGCGTGGAGCGAGGCAGGCAAGCGGTACAACGGCTACGTCTTGTCGCGGAGCGCGGTGACTCCGTTCAGCGTAGTTCCAGCGTCGGGGGCGGGCGGCTTGCCCGTCAGCGCTTGGCGCTATCCGGTGGCCGCGCGTGGCGGCAGTGCCAGAGCGCCCAGAAGGCCAGTTCGAGAGGTAGGGAGAGCGGTTGCAGGGTCAGCCAGCGGCAGCGTTCGCGCGACAGACGCGGTGCCTCGCCAGCCGCGAGGGCGGACGGGGTAGCAGCGGCGGAAAGCGGTTGCAGAAGGTGCATGTCAGGCGGCGATGACCAGGATGCCAGCAGACTCGCACAGGCGGATGGGTGGGTTAAATGTGAATTTACCGACCTTTGGTTTTGCCAATTCGAAACTGATTGCCCGCCTGGTCGGCTCGCGCGGGCGAGCCGCCAGGGGCCTCCTACACTGTGCGGGATGCCGACAATCCCAGGCTTCGCATATGCCGCACATCGTTTTCGCGCCGTCGATCCAGCGCCACGTCGAGGTGGCCGAGCAGGACCTGCCCGGCGCTACCCTCGCTGGCCTGCTGCAGGCGGTCTTTCTCCAGCAACCCAAGCTGCGTGGTTACCTGCTGGACGACCAGGGCGGCCTGCGCCGGCACGTCACCGTGTTCATCGACGGCCTGCGCCTGCGCGACTGCGAACGCCTGGGCGATCCCTTGAACGCTGACAGCCAGGTCTATGTGGTGCAGGCCCTGTCCGGCGGCTGAACGACGAAGGAGGTAGGACGATGGACGATCGACTGCTGGTGGCCACGCGCAAGGGCCTGTTCAGCTACCTGCGCTGCGCCGATGGCGGCTGGCACGAGGCGCACCAGGACTTTCTCGGCGAGCCGGTGAGCATGGTGCTGGCCGATCCGCGCGATGACACGCTCTACGCCGCCCTCGATCTCGGTCACTTCGGTTGCAAGTTGTGGCGCAAGCGCAAGGACGCGGAGTGGCAGGAGTGCGCCGTGCCGGTCTACCCGCCGCAACCCGACCCCTTGCCGACCCCGGCCGCGGGCGAGGCCCCGGCGGCGCCCTGGAGCCTGCACCTGATCTGGTGCCTGGAAACCGCCGGCACCGACCAGCCCGGCGCGCTCTGGGCCGGGACCATTCCCGGCGGCCTGTTCCGCAGCGACGACGGCGGCGATAGCTGGCAGCTCAACCACCCGCTGTGGCAGCGCCCCGAGCGCGCCCGCTGGTTCGGCGGCGGCTACGACTGGCCGGGGATTCACTCGGTCAGCGTCGATCCGCGCGACAGCCGCCACCTCACCGTCGGCGTATCCTGCGGCGGCGTCTGGCAGAGCCACGACGGCGGCGCCAACTGGGTCAACACCACGCGCGGCATGTATGCCGACTACATGCCGCCGGAACTGCGCGAGGAGGGCGCCATCCAGGACCCGCACCGTCTGGTGCACTGCCCGGCACAGCCGGAGCGCCTGTGGGTGCAGCACCACAACGGCATCTTCACCTCCGATGACGGTGGCGCCAGTTGGCAGGACCGGCGCGCCGAGCCTTCCAGCTTCGGCTTTGCCGTGGCCGTGCACCCGACGCGGCCGGACACCGCCTGGTTCGTCCCGGCGCAGAAGGACGCCTGCCGCGTGCCGGTGGCCGGGCACTTTCTGGTGACCCGCACCCGCGACGGCGGCAAGACCTTCGAGCGCCTCGACCGGGGCCTGCCGGCGGCGCCCTGCTACGACCTGGTGTACCGCCACGGCCTGGCGGTGGACGACGACGGCGAACGCCTGGCCATGGGCTCGACCACCGGAGGCCTGTGGCTGTCGGAGGATGGCGGCGACTATTGGAGCTGCCTGTCCGCGCACCTGCCGCCGATCTATTGCGTGCGCTTCGGCTGAGCGGCCCCGGCCGCAACCCCCGGCATCGGTTGAATCCGCCGTGCCGGGTCGATACAAGGCACGACTGAGCGGATATGCTGCGCCGCAGCCAAGCGGAAAACAGCATCAGCAGCGTGTCGCCGGCAGCGACCATGGGGGACGGGAAAGGGCATGGGTGAGTCGATCGAGCAGCGCGCTGCGGGGGGGCAGGGCAGTGGCGTGGCGGTGAGTTTCCGCGAGGCGCTGTGGTTCTGGCTGAAGCTGGGGTTCATCAGCTTCGGTGGTCCGGCCGGGCAGATCGCGATCATGCACCAGGAGTTGGTCGAGCGGCGGCGCTGGATTTCCGAGCGGCGCTTTCTGCATGCGTTGAACTACTGCATGTTGCTGCCCGGCCCGGAGGCCCAGCAACTGGCGACCTACATCGGCTGGCTGATGCACCGCACGGCGGGCGGCGTGGTCGCCGGCGCGCTCTTCGTGCTGCCGTCGTTGTTCGTGCTGATCGGCCTGTCCTGGCTGTACATCGCCTTCGGCGAGCTGCCGCTGGTGGCCGGCTTGTTCTATGGCATCAAGCCGGCGGTGACGGCGATCGTCCTGCATGCCGCGCGGCGCATCGGTTCGCGGGCGCTGAAGAACGCCTGGCTATGGGCGATCGCCGGCGCCTCCTTCGTCGCCATCTTCGCGCTCAATGCGCCATTCCCGCTGATCGTGCTCGGCGCCGCGCTGCTCGGTTATCTCGGTGGACGCCTGGCGCCGGAGCATTTCGGCGCCGCGCCGGCCAGCGCGGCGGCGGCGTCCCACTACGGCCCGGCGCTGATCGACGACCTGACGCCGACGCCCGAGCATGCGCGTTTCCGTTGGTCGCGGCTGGCGCGCCTGGCGCTGGTCGGTGCGCTGCTCTGGTGCCTGCCGATGGGCCTGCTGATGGCGCTGTACGGCTGGAGCGGCAGCCTGACGCAGATGGGCTGGTTCTTCACCAAGGCCGCGCTGCTGACCTTCGGTGGCGCCTACGCGGTGCTGCCCTATGTCTACCAGGGCGCGGTCGTTCACTATGGCTGGCTGACCCCGGCGCAAATGATCGATGGCCTGGCGCTGGGCGAAACCACGCCCGGTCCGCTGATCATGGTGGTGGCATTCGTCGGCTTCATCGGTGGCTATGGGCATTCGGCGTTCGGTGCCGAACAGGCTTTCCTGGGCGGCGCGCTGGCGGCCTGCCTGGTGACCTGGTTCACCTTCCTGCCTTCCTTCCTGTTCATTCTCGCCGGCGGCCCGCTGGTGGAGTCGACGCACCAGGAGCTGACTTTCACCGCGCCGCTGACCGGTATCACCGCCGCCGTGGTCGGGGTGATCCTCAACCTGGCGGTGTTCTTCGGTTATCACGTGCTCTGGCCGGAAGGCTTCGCCGGGCGCTTCGAGTGGCCGTCGGCGCTACTCGCGGTGCTGGCGGCAGTCGGTCTGTTCCGTTTCAAGCGTGGGGTGATCGAGGTGCTGGCGCTGTGCGCGCTGCTGGGGTTGGCGGTGCATCTGTTGCGCGGCTGAGGCGCGATGGGGCGGCAGCGACGCCGCCCCGCGGGCGGGTCAGTCGAGAACGTTGTGCAGCACTTCGTAGATCAGCCCGGTGGCGGCGGTGACCAGGATCAGGTCGGTGCCGGCCTGGACCCAGTCGTAGCCGTCGTAGCGCGGCAGCTGGCCGAGCAGGCGATTGTCGAGTTTCTTGGCGATGCCCGGCGGTAGCGGCTTGCCGCGCGCGAGGTTCTTCTGGATGCCCGGCGGCAGCGCCTTGCCGGCGCTCCAGTACTGGCGGTTGTTGCCGAGGACGATGCGCACGCCGCCGATATCGATCTGCGGCTCGCCACGGTAGCTGTTGCCCCCGCCGTCATTGTCGTTGCCCTTGCCGGCGTTGCCGTGGCTCTTGCCGTTGCCGTTGCCGTTGCCATTTCCATGGGAGTTGCCGTGCGGCTTGTCCTTGTTGCCCGGATCGGCCAGCAGCAGGGGCGAGCCAGCCAGCAGGGCGACGCTGGTGAGTACCGCGATGAACGAACGTGCTTTGAGCATTACGTGTCCTCTTTGATACAGGCGTTGCGCTCAAGCCTATGCGCTTATCGCCAGGTCGTCGACGGGAGGGCGCTTGTCGCGTGGCGATGGCTCCACTGCTGTCATTCGTCGGCGCCGTGTGAACCGGGGAGTGTCTCGGAAGTCTTACAGACATTCCTGAGAGATGCCTTTGGAGGCACCTGTTACATGAAAAAGAAGACCCTTGCGGCTTTTGCCGCCTGCGCCTTGATGCTCGGCTCCGCCGCGCTGCTGCCCAATGACCTGTCGCCGATTGGCCATGCTTATGCCCGCGGGGGCGGCGGTGGCAACGGCGGTGGCGGTGGTGGCGGAAACGGTGGTGGCGGTGGCGGTGGCAACGGCGGCGGTCATGGCGGCGGCACCGGCAACGGTGGCGGCAGTCACGGCAGCCATGGCGGTCAATCCAACGGTAACAGTGGCGGGCTCGGCGACCATTCCGGCAAGGCGACCGCCGATCATGGGGTGAGCGGCAACCATTACGGCCGCGACGACAGCGACAACGATAGCGAAGGCCATGGCATGGCGACTTCCGGTGTCGCGCGCTCGAAAGACACCCGCGGGCTGGCCAAGGCGGAAGCGGTTTCCGCGACCACGCCCGGCACGCATAATGAGAAAGGGCTGAGCAAGGCCAGCACCTCTACCTCGAAGCACGACAGCGAGAGCGAAGCGGATAGCGATAGCGACGCCGATTGACGCGCCTGCAATGAAGTTGGGCGCCACCCTCGGTCGAGGGTGGCGCCCAACGCTTCAGACGATAGCGATGCTTACCAGAGCGGCATCACGTAGCTGACGTAGAAGCGGTTTTCGTCTTGCTTGGTCTGCCCGACGATGCTCGGGTTGGCACGAGCGTTCTTCCAGGTCACGCCCAAGCCCTTGAGTGCACCTTCCTGCACCTGATACGCCAGGGCGATGTTGCGTTCCCATTCGCTGGCATCACCCTGCGGGGTCTTGATCTGGTCGCCGTGGGCGTAGGTCGTGGCGAAGGTCAGGCCCTTCACGCCGAGCTGGCCGAAGTCGTACTTGTACTGTGCCAGCCAGGTGCGCTCGCCGGCGTGGGCGAACTTGTTCAGCTGCATGTTGGTCAGCGCCGGGGTGTCGGCGCCGGCGCCCGGACCTTGGCGGTTGGTGCCGCTGTTGAAACCGGAGTCGAGGTAGGGGAAGTCGCTGTCGCCGGTGTTCTTCTGGATGCCCAGGCCTACCGTGTGACCGGCCAGGCTGTAGCTTTCCATCAGGCTGAGGGTGCTCTGGTTGATGCGCCCCTTGGTGGCACCGTTGCCATAGTAGCCGTTGGTGGCGTAGTCGCGGTCGCCGTCGGCGTTGCCGCCGATGCCGAGGCTGCGGTACACGCGCGCATCGGTATCCAGCGCGCCCACCGGCAGGGTGTCGCGGTGCTTGGCGCCGATGAACAGCTGCTGGTAGTAGTCTTCCAGGCTGCCGTACCACATGCTCAGGGTGGTGCCGGGCAGGCCGGTGTAGTCGGCGCCGCCGTAGCTGAAGCGGTTGACCAGCTTGGCGCCGCCGCCGGTGGTCATGCCGGTGTCGCCGGTCTGGTTGCGGATCTTGGTCTGGCTGATGTTGCCGGCGGTGAAGGCGAAATTGTCCAGGTCGTGGGAGACCAGTTGCGCGCCGGTGTTGGTCTGTTGGTACAGACGGCCGTCGGTGTTGGCCAGCAGCGGGTTGTTCTGGTACAGGGTGCCGACGCGCAGTTCATCCTTGAGGAAGCGCATCTTCAGGGTCGGGCTGAGCACGCCGAAGCTGTCGGCGGACTTGCCGTCGTCCAGCGGGAACATGCTGCCGGGGTAGCGGCCCTGCTGTCCTTTCTTGTTCAGATCGCCGCCCGAGTCCAGCTTGATCCCGTAGAAGGCCTGCAGGTCCAGGCCGAAGCCGATGGTGCCGGGGGTGTAGCCGGACTTGAAGTCGAACTTGAAGCCCTGGCCCCAGTCACGGTAGTTCTTGGCCTTGGTGTCGCGGCCAGTCACTCCCCGACCGTCCTGGTTCAGGTAGCGGTTGAGCAGAGTGATGTCGGCGTGACTGTCGTCGATGAAATCGGCATGGGCGGACAGGGCAGCACCGGCAAGCAGGGTGCCAACCAGGCCGCACGAAATCTTGGTCATGGGGAATGTCTCTTCACTGAGGGGACAGCAAGAGCGAAATGCTCTTGAAATAATTAGAAATATCCAGCGTGACAGAACGGTTACAAAAAGGCCTTGCGGGTATTAGCCAATCGTCTACTAGCGCGTTTGCGATGGCGGCTATCCGGGGCTGCCGGGCGCTCCGGGAACGGGCCGATGAATAGCCATGCGACAGCGCTGCGGTGCGATGACGCCAGATTGCCATTATGGGTAGACTGCTGCGCTGTAGCGGTCGATCTTTGCCGGACGATTTCCGGGACTCCCGATCAGGCGGTGTGAAGATGCAGTCCTTGTGTGCCGAAAGCGCGCCGCAGAGCGCCAGCGATGAACGATATGACGGCCTGGTTCGCCTCGCCCGCGCGCATTTCGCGGTACGCGCGGTGCTGCTTACCCGCCTGGTGGAGGGGCAGGCGCGGGTCTGGGCCTGCGCCGGGCTGTCCGCCGACGAGGCCTGGCGCCTCGGCCACTTTGGCGATCCGCACAGTCATGGCGAGGGGCTGACGCTGGTCAGCGATCTTCAGCAGGACGTCGCCTGGCGCGCTCAGGCCGCGGCTGCGGGCGTGCGTTTCTACGCCGCCAGCCCGCTGCTGGACGACGACGGCACGGCCCTGGGCCTGTTCTGCCTGCTCGACGACCAGCCGCGCGACCTCGATGCCGCACAGCGCGACGCCCTGCGGCAGTTCGCCTGCCTGGCGGCGACGGCCTTCGAGCACGACCGCGTCGAAGCCAGCCTGCGGGACAGCGAAAGACGCATGGCGCTGGCCATCGAAGGCAGTGGCACGGGGGTCTGGGACCGCAATGTACCGGCCGGGGAAATCTACTATTCGCGGGGCTGGAAGGCGCTCCTGGGTTATGCCGAGGAGGACGTCAGCAACCGCATCGAGGAGAGCTACACGCGCCTCCACCCGGACGACCTGGCCTACGTCAAGGCGACCATGCAGGCGCACCTAGACCAGCACACGCCGTTCTACCAGGTGGAGCACCGCATCCGCCGCAAGGACGGCAGCTACATGTGGGTGAGCAGCCGCGGCAAGGTGGTCGAGCGCGATGCCGAGGGTCGGCCGCTGCGGATGATCGGCACCACCACCGACATCACCGAGCTGCGCGGCATGTCCGAGCGGCTGCAACAGACGGTCGAGCTGCTCACTGGGCTGACCAACGAGATCCCCGGGATGGTCTTCCAGTTCCGCCGCCTGGCGGACGGCAGCGCCTCCTTCCCCTATGTCAGCGCCGGCAGCCGGGAAATCTACGGACTGACTCCGCAGCAGATGGCCAATGGCGCCATCGAGGCCATCCGCGCGCTCATCCACCCGGACGACATGCCGCGTTACCTGGCCGCGCTGGAAGCCTCCGCCAGCAGCCTGATGCCCTGGCAACTGGAGTACCGCGTGATCCTGCCGGGGCAGGGCGTGCGCTGGCGCCAGGGTAGCGCCCATCCGCAGCGCCAGGCCGATGGCGCGGTGATCTGGCACGGCTTCATCACCGACATCACCGAACGCAAGCGCATCGAGGTCGAGCTGCAACTGCTGGCGACCACCGACTTCCTCACGCAATTGCCCAATCGTCGGCACTTCATGCAGCAGCTCGCCGCCGAACTGGCCCGTGTGCAGCGCGCCAGCGAACCGAGCGCGGCCATCCTGATGTGCGACCTGGACCATTTCAAGGCGATCAACGACCGTTGGGGGCACGCCGTCGGGGACCAGGCGCTGAAGCATTTCGCCGACATCCTCGCTGGCCATATCCGCCGCAATGACTGTGCCGGGCGCATGGGCGGCGAAGAGTTCGCCGTGCTGCTCAGCGATGCCGACCTGGACAAGGCGCGGGTCTTCGCCCAGCGCTTGCAGCAGCGGCTCGCCGACCTGCCGCTGCTGCAGGACGGCGAGCGCGTGCCGCTGACCATCAGCATCGGCATCACCGCCATGGATGCCCGCGACAGCGCGGTGGAGTCGGTGCTGTCGCGCAGCGACATGGCGCTGTACCGCGCCAAGCAGGCCGGGCGCAACCGCATCGAATGCGGCTGAGCGGCGCTCAGCGGCTCACTGGTACGCCCAGTCGCCGCAGTTCCTCGCGCAAGCGCGGCGCATCGCTGAAGTGCAGCGCCTGCATGCCCTCGCGGCGCGCCGCCGCGACGTTGCGCGGGCTGTCGTCGATGAACAGGGTGTGCGCCGGCTGTAGCGCATAGCGCACGATCAGCCGTTGGAAGATCGCCGGGTCGGGTTTCTTCAGGCCCTCGTCTCCAGACACCAGGATGCCCTCGAAGCGGTCGAGGAAGGCGAAGCGCTGGCGGGCGATGGGGAAGGTTTCGCCGGACCAGTTGGTCAGCGCCAGCAGACGCATGCCGTGGTCATGCAGTTCTTCGAGCAGGGCGACGCTGTCGTGCAGCGGGCCGGCGAGCATTTCCTCCCAGCGCTCGCGGTAGGCGTGGATCAGCGCGGCATCTTGCGGGTGGCGCGCCACGGCTTCGGCGATGCCCTCGGCCCAGGACCGCCCGGCGTCCTGGCACTCGTTCCATTCGCTGCTGCAGACCTCGGCGAGGAAGCGCTCCATCGCCGCGTCGTCGCCGCCGAACAAGGTGCGGTAGAGGTAGCGCGGGTTCCAGTCGATCAGGACGCCGCCAAGGTCGAAGACCAGCGCATCGACGCGGGGAGATGGGCTCATGGGCACTCCGGGCTTGGGTTCGCCGCGAACTATAGCAAGGCCGGCTTGGGCTATGGTCTTGAGGAGGGTGGCGATATTCCGAGGGTGCCGATGATGGATGGCGACGCTCCGCGGGTCGAGGTGCGGCCCGCCCTGCTGGACTGCGAACCGTTGCTGACCGCGATGCTTCCCGACTACCTGCGCGAGCTGGGCGTCGGCGTCAGCGACTATCCCTACCTGGCGTTGTACTGGGTCGAGGCGGACCGTTATCCCTACCTGCTGCTGGCCGATGGCCGGGTCGCCGGCTTCGCCCTGGTGCGCAACCTGGACCTGCCGGAGCGTTTCGAGATGGCCGAGTTCTACGTCATCCCGGCGCTGCGGCGGCGGGGCGTCGGTCGCAGCGCGGTGCGCGCGCTGTTCGCCCGCCATCCGGGCGAGTGGGCCTTGAGCGTGCTCGCCAGCAACCCGCGCGCGCTGGCCTTCTGGCTGTCGCTGGTGCCGCGCGGGACGCTGCCGCGCCTGGTCGATGAGCCGGGGCAGTGGCCGCACCTGCGCCTGTCCTTCCGCGTCGCGCCGGCCGCCGGTTAGCCAGCGGGGCTTGCCAGGCGCCGGCGCGCCGGGCAGATTGGCGCCCCGCGCTTGCGCCAATCCCCGGAGTCCGAACATGCCGCACTACATCGCCACCGTCACCGTCAGCGCCGAACACTGGGGGCGCGAAGCCGAGGCCGTGGACAACACGGGCATCGCGGTCGAGCTCAAGACCCTCTCGCCGGGCCTGCTGCAATTGAGCTTCCAGGGCCAACTGGCCGGTCCCGAGGAGCCGACCCACGTCTGCGTCAGCCTGGACAACGGGCTGAACTACTACGGTCCCATCGTCGATGGCGAGGCCAACGAGGCGGGTGGCCGCTTGAGCTTCGAGAGCGACATGGTCGAGCCCGAACTGCTCGGCTGAGGCCGCCTTCGCCGCTCACCGTGCACGCCGGCGCGGGGTGATAGGCAGAAATAATCGCCCCAGCGGCGAATAAAAGTGCGCGCCAGGGTGTTTTCTCCAGGCATACCCAGCCAATCGGATAGGAGATCACACCATGAGCCTCTGCCTTTCCCCGAACACCCGCCGCCTGCTGCAACTGGGCGTCGTCAGCCTGTCGCTGATCAGCGGCCTCGCCCTGGCCAGCGGCGGTGGCGACGGCTATCGCAAGAACGACAAGACGAAGCTGGCGCCGGACTGCGCGCAAGGCCAGGTCTGGAACAGCGCCGAGGCGTCCTGCGGCGATCTGCACAGCAGCGCGCTGTCGGACAGCGACCGCACGGCCTACGCCTACCGGCTGGCCCGCGCCGGGCGCTACCAGGAAGCCCTGGCGCTGCTCGACACCCTGCGCCAGCCGAATACCGCCGAAGCGCTCAATTATCGCGGCTACGCCACGCGCAAACTCGGGCGTACCGACGAGGGCATCACCTATTATCTGAAGTCGGTGCAGCTCGATCCGCACTACGCCAAGGTTCGCGAGTACCTCGGCGAGGCTTATGTGATCAAGGGCCGGATGGACCTGGCGCATGAGCAACTGCAGAGCATTCAGGGGCTGTGCGGGACGGCGTGCGAGGAGTATCGGGACCTGGCGGAGGCCATCGCCCATCCGCAGTCGCTATGAACGATTGCAGCGAACCCCTCGGGCCCTGGCCGCGCGAGTTGCCCCGTGCGCCGGCCAGTGCGCCTGAGCCTTGCCTAGCCGGTCGGTCGCCGTTGCGGCGGCCGCACAGCCCAGTGGAGGTGTCCATCGCAGCGCAAGCGGAAATCCGTGGCGAACTCGGCCAGTACCTGGGGCGCTTGTGGCGCTATGCCCTGGTCTTGTCGCGGCAGTCCCACGTCGCCGACGACCTGGTGCAGGCGACCTGCCTGCGCGCGCTCGAGCGCGCGGCACAGTTTTCCCAGGGCAGCCGCCTGGACCGTTGGTTGTTCGCCATCCTGCGGTCGATCTGGCTCAACGAAATCCGCGCCCAGCGCGTGCGCGCGGGACAGGGCTTCGTCGACGCCGAGAGCGAGCTGGTCTTCGACGGCGAACACCTGGCGCAGACCCAGGTGCTCGCCAGCCAGGTGATCCGCCGCGTCGGCGCGCTGCCGGAAGCGCAGCGCGAGACCCTGTTCCTCGCCTATGTCGAGGGCCTCAGCTACCGCGAGGTGGCGGAAATCCTCGGCGTGCCCATGGGCACCGTGATGAGCCGGCTGGCCGCGGCCCGCCTGAAGCTGGCGCAAGCCGACGGCACGCCCGGCGTGCCTGCCGGAGGAGAGCGGCGATGAGCGAATACGACAGCAAGTCCCAGGTATCCGATGAGCTTCTGGTCGCCTTCATCGACGGCGAGCTGAGCGACCAGCAGGCGTGCCTGATCGAAGCGCGAATCGCCGCCGATGCCGAGCTGGCGCGCCGATTCGAAGGTCTTTCGGCCAGCAGCCTGGATTTTCGCGGCGCCTTCGACGAACTCCTCGCCCAGGCGCCGCTCGATCGGCTGAACGCCGGCCTGCAAGAGCTGCCGGGCGAACCCGAGCAACGCGCCTTCGGCCGCCGCGGCTTCCTCGCCGCCGCGGCCGCCTGCGTGGCCCTGGGCATGGCCACCGATCGCCTGCTGCTCGGCCACCTGGGGGCGACACGCGAGGACGCCGGCAATTGGCGCCAGCGGGTGGCCGACTACATGGCCTTGTACACGCCGCAGACGCTCGACAACCTGCCCCTCGACGAACTCGCCCAGCGCGCCCAGTTGCAGGCCCTCGGCGAGCGCCTGGAGCTGGCCTTGCAGCCGGCCAGCGTGGCCCTGCCGGGAGCACAGCTCAAGCGCGCGCAACTGCTGGAGTACGACGGTGTGCCGATCGGCCAGATTACCTACCTGGATGCGCGCTACGGTCCCCTGGCGTTCTGCATCACCCGCGGCAATGGCAGCGGCGCGGCGCTGGCGCAGGAGCAGCGCCAGGCGCTGAACCTGGTCTACTGGTCCGACGCGCGCCATGCCTACCTGCTGATCGGGCGTAACCCGCCGGCGGCGCTATGGGCGCTGGCCGACGATCTGCGGCGGCGGCTCGCCGCCTAGCGCTATGGCAAGGGGAGCAGAGAGCATGAACAGTTTCAGCGGTCGTTTCGCGCTACTGATCCTCGTCCTGCTGCTGGGCGCGCCGGCGTCGGCGGAGGACTGGCGCCTGGCGACGGAGCAGGACGGCATCCAGGTCTACCTGAGCAGCGTGCCGGGCTCGAAATACCAGAGCTATCGCGGGCTGGTGGATATCAATGCCGATGTGCGGACCCTGGTCGCTCTGCAAGAGAACCTGCGGGTGGCCTGCAAATGGATCTACGCCTGCGCCGAGATGCGCCTGCTGAAGTACGCCGGCGACGACGTCTGGCTGTACATGCAGACGCAATTGTCCTGGCCGCTGAGACCGCGTGACCTGGTCCTGCACGTGACCACCGAGCGCAGCGCCGACGGCGCCGTGGTGCGCCATCTGGAGGCGGCGCCGGATTACCTGCCGGCGGTCCAGGGGATGATCCGCGTGCCGCGCCTGAGCGGCCTCTGGCGCATGGTGCCGCTGGCCGACGGGCGTACCCGGGTGACCTATCAGATACGCGGCGACCCGGGCGGCAGCGTGCCCTCCTGGCTGGCCAATCGTTTCGTCATCGACGCGCCCCTGGAGACCCTGCGCACCTTGCGCGCGGTGGCCGAGCGGCAGCCGCGCCCGGCGCCTCAGTGAGCGCCAGCGAGCTGGCTGGCGGGGCACGCGACCACCTGGTTGCGGCCGCCTTCCTTGGCCCGGTAGAGGGCCGTGTCGGCGGCTTCGAGCAGCGCCTCCAGGCTCTCGGCGGCGACGCAGTCGGTGCTGGCGACGCCGATGCTCAGGGTCAGCACGCCGAAGGGGCCTTGGGCATGCGGGACGGCCTTGGCCTGCAGGGCGACACGAATGTGTTCGGCGAGGTTCCGGGCATGCTCGCGGTCGCTGTCCGCCAGTAGCATCACGAACTCTTCGCCGCCGTAGCGCGCGGCGCAATCGCCAGGCCGGCGGGCGAACTCGCCGAGGGTGTGCGCGACGATCTTCAGCGCCTCGTCACCGGCCGGGTGGCCGTAGTGGTCGTTGTAGGCCTTGAATTTGTCGATATCCAGCATCAGCAGCGCCAGCGGGTGGCCGGCACGTTCGGCGCGCGCCCACTCGCGGGCGGCGCGGCGGTCGAAGCTGCGGCGGTTGTTCAGGCCGGTGAGGGGATCGGTGCCGGCTTCCTCGCGCAACTCGCTCTCCACTTCACCGCTGCGGCGGAACTGGCGTGCGAGGAGGTAGGCCAGGCCGAGGATCGACAGATCCAGTGCGGTTGCGAGCAGGCCGATGGTCCAGGCGCGGAGTTGCCACTGGGCATAGATGTCGCGGCTCGGCAGGGTGACGCTGAAGATCAGCGGATAGCTGCCGATGCGGCGGAAGCTGTGCCAGCGCTCGACGCCGTCCGCGGCGCGCTCGAAGAAGTCGCCGCGGCGCGCCTGGAGGAACCGCGCCACCTCGCTCACGCTGTCGTCCTGCGGCGCCGCCGTGCTGCCGTCGTCCGGCCAGCGCATGAGCAGGGTGCCGTCGAGCATGTGCAGGCTGACCGTGCCGCCGGCGCCGATGTTCAGGCCGCTGAACAGGTCGCGCAGGGCACGCAGGCGCAGGATCACCGCGACCACCCCGGAGAACTCGCCATCGGTGGTGTGCAGGCGCCGGCTCATGGCGATGTCGGCACCGGCGTCGCTGCCCGCGAGCAGGAACGGGTGGCTCAGGTAGGGCGTTTCGCTATTGCTGTCGCGCTGGACGATGAAGAAATCGCGCAAGCCCACGTCCAGGCGCGTGGGCAGGCTGCCGTCGAGGTCGTAGATGACCTCGCCGCTGGCATTGGTCAGCAGCAGCGTGCCCATGCCCTTGGCGGGCGCCGCCTGGCCCAGCAGCAGGGTCTTGCGGATGTGCAGCGGCAGGCCCCTTACGCTCGGCTCGTTGTAGACGCGGGCGACCACGTCGAGGGTCTGCGCATAGATGTCCAGGTTGTGCCGCAGGTCGTGTTCCACCAGGCGGGCGATGTTGTGCCCGCCGGCGTGGGCTGCGGCCAGGGCATCGTGGCGCATCTGCAGCACGACCCAGCCGCTCAGCGCGGCGATCGCCAGGGTCAGTAACAGGCTGGTGAGGACAATGAGCGTCGGACGGCGGCTGAGCATGGCATGGACATCCAGTCGAGGGCGGGCGAAGCCAGGCGCCGGAGCGCAGGCCGCCGGCGCCTTTTTCCAAGGCTAACAAGGCGTATAGCAGGTTGTGGCGAACTTGCCTGTGCGTGGCCCTGCCGCGCCGTCCCGGCGGCTAGAGGTCGTCGAGGCCGAGTTGGCCTTGCGCCAGCGGTTCCCAGGGGGCGGCCGGCCGCGGACTGGCCGGGCGGACGGGCGCGCTGGCTGGCGGCGTCGCCGGCGACAGCGCCAGGCGGCAGCTATCGACCTTCCACCAGCGCGGCAGCAACTGGCGGATCGCCGCCTGGCCGAAGCGGTCGTCCATCAGCCAGACCACACCCTGGTCCTGCTGGGTGCGGATCACCCGGCCGGCGGCCTGCACCACCTTCTGCAGGCCGGGGTAGAGGTAGGTGTAGTCGTAGCCGTCACCGAACTGGGCGTGCATGCGCTGGCGGATTTCCTCGTTCACCGGGTTCACCTGGGGCAGCCCGAGGGTGGCGACGAAGGCGCCGATCAGGCGGTCGCCGGGCAGGTCGATGCCCTCGCCGAAGGCGCCGCCGAGCACGGCGAAGCCGATGCCGCGGCCGCCGTTGCGGAACCGTTCGAGGAAGCCCTCGCGGGCGCTTTCGTCCATGTTCCGCGCCTGGACCCAGACCGGAACGTCCGGCTCGTCGCGGACGAAGCGCTCGCGCACCTGTTCCAGGTAGGCGTAGCTGCTGAAGAAGGCCAGGTAGTTGCCCGGTTGCTCGCGGTACTGCCGGGCCATCAGCTCGCAGATCGGCTGCACCGACTGGGCGCGGTGCTGGTAGCGGGTCGACAGGTTGCGCACCGCTTGCACGCTGAGCTGTTCGGCGCGGAACGGTGATTCGACGTCGAGCCAGGCGGTGTCCGCCGGCAGGCCGAGCAGGTCGCGGTAGTAGTGCGCCGGGGTCAGGGTGGCGGAGAACAGCGTGCAACTGTGCGCTTCCTCGAAGCGCGGAGCGAGGAAGGGCGCCGGGATGACGTTGCGCAGGCACAGGGTCGAAAGGCTGCGGGCGCGGCCATCGCCATGCCGGGTGATGTCGAACAGCGAGTGTTCGCCGAAGGCTTCGGCGAGCCGGCAGAAGGCCATGGCGTCGAGGTAGAAGCTCAGCAATTCCAGGCTGTTGCCGTCGGGCTGCTCGCTGAGGTGGTCGGTGATCGCGGTCACCGCCTTCTGCAGGGCGAGGATGAACAGCTCCGGCGCCAGCGGGTAGACCTGGTAGTCGAGCTGCTGGTCCTTGTGCAACTGGTTCCAGTGCCGGCCGACCCGCTCCAGCGCGCCCTTAAGTGTCCTCGGGGCGATCTTGCGCAGGGCCTGGAACTCGCCCTGGTCGAGTTCCGCGGTGTACATCTTGCGCCCGCGTTCCACCAGGTTGTGCGCCTCGTCCACCAGCAGCGCGACCTTCCACTCGTTGAGCACGGTGAGGGCGTAGAGCAGGGCGCTCATGTCGAAGTAGTAGTTGTAGTCGCACACCACCAGGTCGGCCCAGCGGCTCAGTTCCTGGCTCAGGTAATAGGGGCAGATGGCGTGCTCGCGGGCCACCTGGCGAACCCGCGCCTGGTCCAGCCAGCAGCCGTCGAGGGCGGCCTGGCGGGCCGCCGGCAGGCGGTCGTAGAAACCCTTGGCCAGCGGGCAGGAGTCGCCGTGGCAGGCTTTGTCCGGGTGTTCGCAGGCCTTGTCGCGGGCGACGTGTTCGAGCACCCGCAGCGGCAGCGCCGGGTCGTCCTGGCGCAGGCTCGCCAGGGCTTCCAGGGCCAGGCGCCGGCCGGGCGTCTTGGCGCTGAGGAAGAACAGCCGGTCGAGGCCCTGGCCGGGCATGGCCTTGAGCTGCGGGAACAGGGTGCCGAGGGTCTTGCCGATGCCGGTGGTGGCCTGGGCCATCAGGTGGCGGCCGTCGCGGGCGGCGCGGTACACGGATTCGGCGAGCTGGCGCTGGCCATGACGGAACTGCGGCCAGGGGAAGCTCAGGTTCTCCAGGGCGCGGTCGCGGGCTTCGCGGTGGGCCAGTTCGCGTTCGGCCCAGACGATGAAACGCTGGCACTGCAGCTCGAAGAAATGGTGCAGCTGGTCGGCGCTGAAGCGCTCCTGGAACACGCTCTCCTTCTGCGTCATGACGTTGAAATAGACCACGGCCAGGTCGATCTCTTCGAGGTCCTGCAGGGCGCAGAGCAGCCAGCCGTAGACCTTGACCTGGGCCCAGTGCAACTGGCGATGGTTGTCGGGGATGCGCGAAACGTCGCCGCGATGGGTCTTGATCTCTTCCAGGCAGTTGCGCGCCGGGTCGTAGCCGTCGGCGCGGCCGCGCACCAGCAGGTTGCGGTAGGCGCCGGCCAGGGGCAGTTCGGCGAGGTAGCCGGGGCCGCGGCGGCCGACCACGGTGGCGTGCCCGGCCATGCCTTCCTGGGCGGTGGGCGAGGGGGTGAAGCGCAGGTCGAGGTCGCCGACCTTGGCGGTGAATTCGCAGAGCGCGCGGACCGCGACCTGGTAGTTCATGCCGGGTCGTCCTGGCCAAGCCACTGCACGTAGCAGACTTCCACCGGCATGCCGTGCTCGGCGCAGAAGGCCAGCCAGCGCTGCTGGTTATCCTGCAGGCGGTCGCCGGGGCCCTTGACCTCGATCATCCGGTAGCGGCCTTCGGCGGGCCAGAACTGGATCAGGTCGGGCATGCCCGCGCGGTTGGCCTGGAGGTCTTGCAGCAGGCGCTCGAACCAGTGCTTCAGGTGCGCCGCCGGGAGGCAGGCGAGGGCCTGTTCCAGCAAGGTCTCGTCGAGCAGTTCCCAGTGGACGAACGGCGATTGCAGGCCGTTCTTCACGCGGTGGATGCGGCGAATCTCGTCGGCATGGCGGCCATCGTCGAGCAGCGCCAGGCGCGCCGCGAAGCGTTCGGCGCGGCGCGCCCGGAACTGGCTGTCGAAGAGGTCCGCCGGGCCGCTGTGGAAGGGGTGGAAGAACGCCCCCGGCAGCGGCGCGAAGATGACCTCCCAGCAGAGCAGGCCGAACAGGCTGCAGATCAGCGTGTTCTCCACGTAGTGCACCGGCGCCTCGGGGCGTTCGAGGTGGCGCTGCACGCATTGCTCGACGCTGAGCCCGGCGCATGGTTCCAGGCGCAGGTCGAGGCGCGCCGGCGGCGTGGCCTTGGGTTTGCCTGGCTGGGCCATGCCGAGTTGGCGCCGCAGGCGCAGCAGGGCGCGTTCGATCAATTGCGCCTCGGCGGCGTCGTGCGGCGCGGCGGCGGCCTGGCAGGCCAGCTCGTGGGCCTCGGCGAAACGCTGCAGGCGTTCCAGCAGGCGTACCCGGCGCTGCCGCGCGGCGCCGTGCGAACTCTCGGCATAGACCGCCAGGGCGGTTTCCCATTGACCCTCGCGTTCCAGGCGCTGGCCGATCTGCAACAGCAGGCGCCCGCGCCGGCGTTGCAGGTGCGCGCTGTCGCCGTCCAGCGCGGCGATCGCTGGCAGCAGCGCGTCGACCGGCGCGCCGGCCTCGAAGGCCTCGCGGCAGCGCTGCAGGCGCAGCTGCGCGTCGATTTCCGCGCGGCTGGCGAAGCCACGGGATTCAGGCGTCAGCACCGGGGTTTCGTAGCGCAGGATGCCGAGGTCGGTGAGGACAAACTCGCTCCAGTCCTGGCGCAGGTTACCGAAGAACATCAGGCGCAGGCGCTCGCAGAGTTCGCCGAGGGTCAGGCTGAACAGCCTGTCGTCGAGTTGCGGGCACCAGGCGGCGAACGGCCGTGGTTCGCTGAACGTCTCGCGCAACTGTTCGAGCAATTCGGCCTTGCGCAGGGTCGTCCGCGCTGGCAGGGCGGCGAAGCTCGCCAGCACTTCGTCCTTGCGCAGCAGGGCGAAGACTTCGTCCAGCGTCAGCGCGGCGCCGGCGTCCAGCCAGCCGGCGCGCAGCAGGGGCGCGGCGGCCTGGTGCGGGCAGCCGATTTCCGCGTAGTCCAGCTTGCTCGCGCGAAAATGCGGGCCCTTGCGCATGATCAGGCGCACCAGCAGCGCCCTGGACGCCAGTGGCAGCTCGTCGAAGCGGCGGAGGAACTCGCGCTCGCTGGCGTCGAACAGGTCGGCATAGCGCTCGCCGAGCCAGGCGAGGGCTTTGTGGAAGTTGGCCAGGTAGTAGAAGCGCGGATCGGCGAGGGCGGACATGGGGGCGACTGGAGGGCTGTATTTTTATACAGATATCAGCCGCTCGCCGGCTTGGCAACCCGCAACGGACCTGTGGCCAGGCCCGTTGCGTCAGGAGCGGGAGGCAGCGTGTGGCAGGGCGGCCTGGTCTTCGCGCAGGGCCGCGCAGCGTTGCCGCCATTCTTCCTGCCAGCGCGGCAGTTCGCTGGCGGGCATCGGCCGGGCGATGCCATAGCCCTGGCCGTAACGGCAGCCCATGCGTCGCAGCGCCCGCGCGTGCTCCAGGGTTTCCACGCCTTCGGCGACCACCTCGCGGTTGAAGGCCTCGGCCAGGCGGATGACGCCCTCGACGATGCCCTGGTCGTCGCTGTCCTGGAGCATGTCGCGGACGAAGGTCTGGTCGACCTTGAGGACGTCCACCGGCAGCTGGCGCAGGTAGGTCAGCGAAGAGTAGCCGGTGCCGAAATCGTCCAGGGCGAAGTGAATGCCCAGCGCACGGCAGCGCTGTAGGGCCTCGATCGCCAGGTTCATGTCGTCGATGGCGACGCTTTCCAGGATCTCCAGTTCCAGGCAGGCGACGGGCAGCTCCGGGTACCGCCGCAGGCTGTCGCCCAACCAGTCGGGGAAGCTCTCGTCGAGCAACTGGCTGGGGCTGACGTTGACGCTGATCACCGTCGGCCGGCCTTCCGCGTACCAGGCCGCGGCCTGGGCCAGGGCGGTGCGGATGACCCATTCGCCGAGCAGGCGGTCCATATCGCTGCCCTGGATCGCCGGGAGGAACGCGGCGGGCGGCAGCAGGCCCTGGCCGGGGCATTCCCAGCGCACCAGGGCTTCGACACCGACGAAGGCGCCTTCCTGCAGTTCCACCTTCGGCTGGTAGTGCAGCACGAACTCGTCATTGCGCAGGGCGGCCCGGGTGCGTTCGAGCAGTTCCCGGCGGGCCTGGGCCTTGCGGTCGCTGTTCGGATCGAACAGGTGGTAGCGGTTCTTGCCCGAGCCCTTGGCCAGGTACATGGCCTGGTCGGCGTGGCGCAGCAGTTGCCCGGCGTCGACGTTGTCGTCCGGGTAGACACATACGCCGATGCTGGCGGAAACGCTGATCGTGCCGCAGAGGGTGGCCACCGGCAGGTTGATGGCGGCGAGGATGCGGTCGAGCGTGGCCGAGCAGTCCTCCACCGAGGCGACTTCGCTGAGCAGGATGACGAATTCGTCGTCGCCCAGGCGCGCCAGGGTGTCCTCCGAGCGCAGCACTTGCTTGAGGTTCTCGCTCACCGCCACCAGCAGGTTGTCGCCGACGCTGCGCCCGCCGCGCGCGTTGACCTCCTTGAAGTCGTCCAGGTCGAGGTAGCACACCGCCAGCGAACGGCCGGAGCGCAGGGTCCGGGCGATGGCCTGTTCCAGGCGGTCGCCGAGCAGGCGCCGGTTGGGCAGGCCGGTCAGCGGATCGTAGTGCGCCATGCGGTCGAGTTCGGCTTCGTGGGCCTTGATCCGGCTGATGTCGGAGAACACCGCGATGTAGTGCAGCACCTCGCCGGCCTCGCCGTGGGCGACGCTGATGGTCAGTGCCTCGGGGTAGATTTCGCCATTCTTGCGCCGGTTCCAGATTTCCCCGTGCCAGTAGCCGTGCTCTCGCAGGCTGGCGAACAGTTGCTGGTAGAAGGCCTGGTCGTGCAGGCCGGAGGAGAGCACGCGCGGGGTGTGGCCGAGCATCTCCTCGGCGCCGTAGCCGGTGATCCGGGTGAAGGCCGGGTTGACCCGGCTGATGCGCATGTCCGGGCTGACCACCATGATGCCCTGGTGGCTGCTCTCGAACACCACCGAGGCTTCGCGCAGGGCCAGCTCGGCGAGCTTGCGCGGGGTGATGTCCTGCACCGTGCCGTACAGTTGCAGCACCTTGCCGTCATGGTCCAGGCGGCGGAAGCCATGGATGTTGACCCAGCGCCGCGCGCCGTCGCGGCGGATCAGCTCGATGTCGATGGCGTAGTCGTCGATGCCATGCAGCGCCTGTTGTATCGCGGCTTCCAGGGTATGCCAGCCGGCTTCGCTGAACAGCGAACGGATATCCGGGTAGCCGGGTGGCGGCAGCTCGGTGCTCAGGCCGTAGATGCGATAGACCTGCTCGGACCAGGTTTGCCGGCCGCTGGCGATGTCCCACTCCCAGTTGCCGATATTGGCCAGTCGCTGCGCGGTGCGCATCGCCGCTTCGCTGGCGAGCAGGGCCGCCTCGGTGCGTTTGCGCGCGGTGATGTCGCGGGACACGCTGAACAGCCCGCTGACCTGGCCGTTGGCGTCGCGCACCGGGCCTTTGGTGACCAGCAGTTGCAGGCTGCGGCCGTCGTGGGTGGTTATCTGTTCTTCATGGCTGACGGTGCGTTCCTGTTCCATCAGCGATTGATCCTCGGACATCTGCCGGCTGGCCTGCTCCCCCGGCAGGAAGGCCTCGTCGTTGCGTCCGAGAATCCACGAGGCCGGCCGCCCCAGCAGGCTCGCGGCCGCCTGGTTGAGCAGTTGGTAATGGCCCTGGCGATCCTTGACGCAGATGGCGTCGGGGCTGCCGGAGACCACCGCGTCGAGCAGCGCGCGCTGGGCTCTGAGGCGCTTGAGGGTGCGGATCAGCAGCTCGCTGAGCAGGCTGATGCCGATGCCGTTGAAGACCAGGATGGTGAGTTGCAGCAGGTCGTGATTCTGGCTGATGCGCAGGCTATCGACCGGCGGCAGTCCCATGAAGTCGAGGCCCAGGGCGGCGATGGCGGTGGCCAGCAAGCCCGGCCCCAGTCCGCCGAGCCAGCCGCTGGCGACGATCGGCAGCATCAGCAACATGGGCAGGGTGTTGTGGCTGGTGGCGGCGGTGAGCGCGTGATGCACGGCGAGCATGGCCAGGGTCGCCAGGCTGGCGAACAGGTAGCTGGCCACCCGCGAGTAGCGGCGGTGGGCGGCGGGCTGGAGCTGCCAGGCGCTGCCGCTGGTGGGCGGGCGGGCCGGAGGCACGGCGTTGAGGGCGAAGACCAGCAGCGCGGTGGTGACGATGACGAAGAACAGGCCCTTGGCCATGGACAGCCAGATCATGGCCTGGGTGCTGGCAAGGTCGGCCAGCAGGAGGTCGGAGCAGTAGATCCAGGCCAGCGAGACCAGGCCGTAACTGACCGTGGCCATGCCGATGAAACGAGTACGTGGCGAAATTGCCATCCTTAACCCCACTCTCCTTGGTGTATCCGGGATACGACACGAGGGCCTGCCGCCCTCATCCCGGGCTCGGACGATCCGCCGCTTCTGCGGGGCGTGCGTCCACGCGAGATATTAGTTGAGCGCCAGGCATTCCGACGCCGCGATTTCGTTGCGGCCGGAGGCCTTGGCCCGGTAGAGCGCGTTATCGGCCTTGTTGATCCAGTCCTGAGGACTGTCCGTCGGCGTCGGGACGCCAGCGCTGACCCCGCCGCTGAGGGTGACCACCCGGTAGGCGCTGGCCTGGTGCGGGATGCCGAGGTCCTGGACGGCCTGGCGAATAGTCTCCGCCAGGTCGAGGGCGCCCTCGCCGGGGGTGTTGGGCAGCAACACGGTGAATTCCTCGCCGCCGTAACGCGCGGCAAGGTCGCCGGGACGCCGCTCGAAGCTCTGCAGGACCTGGGCGATGCGCCGCAGGCAATGGTCGCCGGCCAGGTGCCCGTAGTTGTCGTTGAAGCTCTTGAAGTTGTCGACGTCGAGCATCAGCAGCGACAGCGGCGTGCCTTCGCGCTGGGCGCGGGCGAATTCCTGTTGCAGCGCCTGATCGAAATGCCGGCGGTTGGCAATACCGGTCAGGCCGTCATGCAGCGCCTGGTCTTCCAGCGCGTGATTGAGGTGCTCCAGGTCGGCGGTGACGATGCGCAGGTGGTGCTCGGCCTGCAGGCGGATGAAGATGTTGCGCGTCAGGTAGGCGCCCATGGCAACGAACAGCAGCATGCCCAGCGCCGTCAGCCCGAGACTGACGGCGGCCTGATGGTGCCAGCCGCTGAGGGCTTCCTCGGTATCCAGCGCGGCGATCGCCACCAGCGGGTAGTTGTCGACTTTCTGGAAACCATAGAAGCGCTCGCGGCCGTCGAGGGTCGAGTGCAGCACCAGTTGCCCGCGCTTTTCGCCATCGAGAACGCGCTGGAACACCGGCGTGGAGAACAGGCTGCGGCCGATATCGCGGTCGTCGAAGGGGCGCCGGGCGAGCAGGCTGCCTTCGAGCATGTTCATCGCCAGCACGCCGTGCCGTTGGATATCGAAGCCTTCGTAGAAGTCCTGGAAGCACTGCTCGCGGATCGCCGCCACCACCACCCCGGCGAAACGCCCGTCGGGCAGGTTGTAGCGCCGGCTGACCGGAATCACCCACTCGCCGTTGCGCCGTGAGCGCACGGCACGGCCGATGTGCGGACCGAGGTCGGCGTGCTGCCGGTGATACTGGAAATAGTCGCGGTCGGCGTAGCTCTCCCGCAGGTTCGGCAGATTCGCGCTGGCGACCTCCATGCCCTGGGCATCGAGCACCAGTAACTCGGCGAGCTGGTTCAGCTCCACCGCCTGACGCGCCAGAAGCAAGGGTAGCGACAGCGCCGGGTCCGGGGTATCCAGGCGGGCAATGACGCTGACCAGGACGATATCGGTCTGCTTCAGCGTATCTTCGGCGTGGCTGGCCAGCGCCTGGGTCAGGTTGGCGACGGAGGTGTGAATCTGCGCGAGGTAAAGGTCACGGTTCTGCCTGAGCATCCACAGGGTGATGGTCGTCAGGGTCAAGCAGCAGATCAGGGTGATCGCGCCAGCAGCGTAAGACAGCCTTGTCCTGCGTCCGAACAGACGCCTCCACAGTGGGCGAGGCATAGAAGAACCTGGCTGGGTCTGTGATATCCAAATGCTATCAAATTATGTCGATAAATGTACGTTCACTAGACCAGTGGCGGAACATGCGCGCCGGCGCTTAAGAAAACCCCGCGGACGGTCGCCTTGAGCATGGTCAACCCAGCGAAAGGCCCGCACTCCATGCGCCAGCACAACCGTATCGTTTTTCGCTCGATGTTCCGCATCCGCGCCGTGGATGGCCGCAGCGGCAAGCTGTTCGGCTATGTCGCCGACCTGTCGGAGACCGGGCTGAAGCTGCGTTGCGACGAACTGCTGGAGGCGGACAGCGTGCTCGACCTGCGCTTGCGCATGCGCGACCGCGAGGGGCACATGCGCGAGGCCGAGGTCAGCGTGCGTTGCATCTGGTCGCGGGAGAACGCCCAGACCGGCCAGTTCGAGGCCGGCCTGGCGCTGGAGCAGCCCTCGATGACCTTCAGCGAGTTGATGCGCAGCCTGCGCGCCGGCCGCCGCAGCGCCGACGCCGACTGAATTCAGCCGAGGGTGCCGAGCACGTTGACCGCGACGCGCTCGGGAATCTCGTTCTGCGACAGCACATGCAGGCCCGGACTGAACACCCGCGCGTAGCGGGCGAGCAGCGGGCGCAGTTGCGGCATCACGGTGAGGATCGGCGGATGGCCTTCCTTGCGCAGCTTCTCCTTCACCACTGGCATGGTGTTCTGCAACTGATTGAGCAGGTTCGGTTCCACCGGAATGTTGTCCAGGCTCACCGGGCCGGCCTGCTGGGCGATGGCCAGGGCGCTGAGCAGGGTGTTCTCCAGGCTGTTTTCCAGGATGAACACCGCCAGTTCGCCGCGATCTCCGGCAATTCCCGCGACGATGCTCCGGCGTAGCGCGTAGCGCACGTCGGAGGCCAGCAGCACCGGGTCCTTGGTGGTCTCGGCGGCTTCCACCAGGGTGGTGGCGATGCTGACGATGTCCTTCAGCGGCACCTGTTCCTGAAGCAGTTGACGGTAGACGCGGTGCTGCTGGCTGAAGCTCAGTTGCCCGCGCAGGGTCTCGGCCAGCTTGGGCGCCTGGGCGGCCAGGCGCTGCATGAGGTTGTCGACGTCGTCGTGCTTGAAGATTTCCGGCAGGTGTTCGCGGATCACCTTGTTCAGGTGCGTGGCGATGACGCTGGCGCAGTCGATCACCTGGTAGCCGAGGTTGAGCGCGCGCGCCTTGTCGGTCGGTTGAATCCAGACCACCGGCATGTGGTAGGCCGGGTCGTTGCCGAGAATGCCGTCGATCTCGCCGTAGAGTTCCGCCGAGGGAATCGCCATCAGGCGGTCGGCGTGCAGCTCGGCGCCATCGATGCGTTCGCCGCTGATATGGATGCTGTACTGCGAGGCCTTCAGCCGCAGGCTGTCGCGGATATGGATTTCCGGGAGCAGGAAGCCGAGGCTTTCCGAGAGCGTCTGGCGCACCCCGCGCACGCGCTGCACCAGCGGCGCGCCGCCAGCCTCGTTGACCAGCCCGACCAGCTTGTAGCCGAGCGAGATGGACAGCCGCTCGACCAGCGGAATGTCTTCCCAGCCCAGTTGCTGGGCGCGCTCCTGGTCCATGGCCTTGCCGATGGCTTCCACCTGCTCCAGGGTCTGCGCCTCGCCCGCCGGCTCGGCCAGCGACACCCGCCAGGCGACGAAGGCGATCAGCGCGGCGAAGCTGAAGAAGGCCAGGTGCGGCATGCCTGGCACCAGCGCCAGCACCGTGACGATGCCGGCCACGGTGTACAGCAGGGAAGGCGAGGCGAGCATCTGCCGGCGCACCAGTGCGGTGATTTCCGCCGACTCGTTGACCCGGGTGATGATGATCGCCGCCGCGGTGGACAGCAGCAGGGCCGGGATCTGCGCCGCCAGGCCGTCGCCGATGGTCAGCAGGGCGTACTGGCGGAAGGCCTCGGCGCCGGCCATGGCGTAGACGAAGACGCCGATGGCGACACCGCCGAAGAGGTTGATCAGGAGGATCAGGATGCCGGCGATGGCGTCGCCGCGGACGAACTTCGAGGCACCGTCCATGGCCCCGTAGAAGTCGGCTTCCTTGGCCACTTCGGAGCGCCGCTTCTTCGCCTCGGCCTGATCGATCAGACCGGCGTTGAGGTCGGCGTCGATGGCCATCTGCTTGCCCGGCAGGGCGTCCAGGGTGAAGCGCGCGGTGACTTCGGAAATCCGCTCGCCGCCCTTGGTGATCACCATGAAGTTGATGATGGTGAGGATCACGAAGACGATCATGCCGACGATGAAGTTGCCGCCGATCACCACATGGCCGAAGGCCTCGATCACCTTGCCCGCCGCCGAGGAGCCGGTGTGGCCTTCGAGCAGCACCACGCGCGAGGAGGCGACGTTCAGCGACAGCCGCAGCAGGGTGGTGACCAGCACCACCGTGGGCAGCAGGGAGAAGTCCAGCGGGCTGCGCGAGGACACGCTGACCATCAGCACCAGCAGGGCGATGCCGATGTTGAAGGTGAAGAGCACGTCGAGCAGCAGCGGTGGCAACGGCAGGATGATCATCGCCAGGATGGACAGGATCACCAGCGGGATGCCGATACGCCCGCTGCGCAGGGTCGGCAGGAGTCGCTCGAGGAAGTTCATGGTTGGCCTCTGCTTGCCAGGCTGTCGGGAATGGGAAGGTGTTTCGCCAGTTCGGGTTTGCGTTGCCGGCGCCCCTGGCGGAAGGCGCGCAGTTGCAGGATGTAGGTCAGCACGTGGGCGACGGCGGTGTAGAGGCCGGCGGGAATCTGCTGGTTGACCTTGGTGCTGAAGTAGATGGCGCGCGCCAGCGGCGGCAGCTCCAGCACTTCCAGTTGATGTTTCAGCGCGGTCTGGCGGATATACAGGGCCATCTCATCGACGCCCTTGGCCAGCACGAAGGGCGCCTGGGCCTTCTTCGGGTCGTACTTGAGCGCCACGGCGAAGTGCTGCGGGTTGGTCACTATCACGTCGGCCTTGGGCAGCACGCGGTTGATCTGCCGCTGCAACATCTGCCGCTGAACCTGGCGAATGCGCGCCTTCACTTCCGGGCGGCCTTCCTGGTTCTTGTGCTCCTCGCGGCGCTCCTGCTTGGACATGCGCATCTTCTTGCGGAACAGGAAGCGTTGCAGGGGGATGTCCAGCAGGGCGAAGAGGACGAACACCGAGAGCAGGCCGATCAGGGTGTCGAAGAGCAGCGCCAGCGAGCCGCCGATGGCGCTGCGAATGTCGCTGCGCTGCAGGGTGATCAGGCGCGGCAGGGCGTCTTCCAGGAGGTACCAGGCGACGCCCAGCAGCACCGCCATCTTCAGCAGCGACTTGAGCAGGTCGGTGAGGTTCTGCGCCGAGAACATCCGCGCCAGGCCGCTGATCGGGTTGAGCTTGCCTGCCTTGAACGCCAGGTTGGCCGAGGCGAACACCCAGCCGCCGGGAATCATGCCGAAGGCCACCACCAGCAGCGGGGTGAGCAACAGCGGCAGGAGCAACTGGATGAACAGCCAGAGGTTGTGGCCGAGGATCAGCGCCAGGTCGTCGAGGCCGATCTCGCCGTGCTTCAGGTCCAGGTAGGCGAGGCGGAAACTCTCCGCCAGGCCGTCGTAGAAGCGCCCGGCGCAGGACTTCAGCAGCAGCAGGGTGACCAGCAGCGCGACCGTCCCGGCGAGGTCCTTGGAGCGCGCCACCTGGCCCTGTTCGCGGCTCTTGCGCAGCTTGTGTTCGGAGGCCTCTTCGGTCTTTTCCTGGGCGCCGCCCTGTTCAGCCATGGCCGGCGCTCCGCAGCAGGTGACCGAGGTTGTCGAGCAGCGTGCGGCTCAGGTGCAGATAGTTTTCCGGCAGGTCCGGCAGGGTCAGGCGGATGCCGGCGAGGCCGGTGAGGATGGCCATGGGGAAGCCCAGGGAAAACAGGTTCATCGCCGGCGAAATGCGGTTGAGCAGGCCGAAGCAGAACTGCACCAGGGTCATGCAGAACACCAGCGGCAGGCTGATCAGCGTGGCCGCGGCGAGCACCCAGGCCATGGCGTAGGCGAGGCTGCCCAGGGCGGCGTCCTGCAGGCCGTCGCCCACCGGCCAGTAGACGAAGCTCTGGTAGAGCACGCTGACCACCAGCAAGTGGCCGTCGCTGGCGAGGAACAGCAGGGCCAGCAGGAGGAAGTACAGCTGGCCGACCACCGAGGACGAGGACACCCCGTTCACCGGGTCGTTGTAGCGCGCCATGCTCATGCCCATCTGCGTCGAGACGATCTCGCCGACCAGGCTGAACACGGTGAACACCAGTTGCAGGCTGAGGCCCAGGACCATGCCCACGGCGATCTGTTCCAGGCTGGCGAGCAGGCCCGCCGGCGACAGCGCCTCGATGGCCGGCGGCTTCGGCAGGGCGGCGGACAGCGCGAGGGTCAGCGCCAGGGCGAGGAGGATGCGCACGCGCATCGGCAGCGACTTGTGGTTGAGCACCGGCGCCAGCGCCAGCAGCGCCATGATCCGGCAGAACGGCCACCAGTAGCGCTGCATCTCTTGCAGGTACTGGCTGGCCTGCAGCAGCGACTCGTTGCTGTGCATCGCTACTCCCTGCCCCTATCAGCCGACCAGGTGCCCGGCCTGCTTGAAGGTCTCGATGAACAGATCGCTGAGCGTGCGCAGAATCCAGTGGCCGGCGAAGACCAGCATGCCGAGGGTGATCAGCAGGCGCGGCAGGAAGCTGAGCATCTGCTCGTTGATCTGCGTGGCGGCCTGGAAAATGCTCACCAGCAGGCCGCCGAGCAGGCTCGGCACGACCAGCACGCAGACCACCATGATGGTGATGTGCACGGCATTGGCGATGAACTCTACGGCGCTGTCCGGGGTGAGCATGGCGACCTCAGAACGGCTGGATGCTGGAGGTGAGGGTGCCCATCATCAGCGCCCAGCCGTCGACCAGGACGAAGATCATGAGCTTGAAGGGCAGGGAGATCATCATCGGCGAGAGCATCATCATGCCCATGGCCATGAGCACGCTGGCCACCACCAGGTCGATCACCAGGAAGGGCACGAAGATCATGAAGCCGAGCTGGAAGGCGGTCTTCAGCTCGCTGAGCACGTAGGCCGGCAGCAGCAGCGAGAAGTCCAGGTCGGCGGCCTTCTCCGGCATCTTCTCGCCGGCCAGGGCGAGCAGGGTGTCCAGCGAGGTCTTGCCGGTCTGCGCGAGCATGAAGCGGCTGAGGGTGGCCTTGGCCCGGCCCAGGCCTTCCTCCAGGCTGATGGCGTCGGCCTGGAAGGGTTGGTAGGCCTCGTTGTAGACCTCCTTCCACACCGGCCGCATGACCAGCAGGGTCATGCACAGGGCGATGCCGACCAGGATGTTGTTCGGCGGACTCTGCTGCAGCCCCATGGCCTGGCGGAGAATGGCCAGGACGATGATGAAGCGGGTGAAGCAGGTCATCATCAGCAGCATCGCCGGGAGGAAGCCGAGCAGCGTCATCACCACCAGGATCTGTAGCTTCACGCTCAGTTCCTGGCCATGCCCGGTGTCGTTCAGGCTGAGCAGGGAAATGTCGCCGCCGGCGGCCAGCGCCGCGCCGGGAATCAGCGCGGCCAGCCCCAGGGCCGTCGTCAGCCAGTGGCGCGTGCGCATCATCGGGCCAGGTCGTCGAGGCCGGCGCCGCACAGTTCCAGCACGCGCAGGCCGTAGTTGCCGTTCATCACCACCACTTCGGCCTTGGCGAACAGTGCGCCGTTGACCTTGAGGTCGAGCGGCTCGCCGGCCAGCTTGTCGAGGACGATGACGCTGGAGGCGTCGACCTCCATCAGTTCCTTCAGGGAAATCTCGGTGGAGGCCACTTCCAGGGTCAGGTGCACCGGGATCTTGCCGAAGAAGCTCAGGTCCTGGCGCGGCGCCGGGCTGGCGTCGCTGGTCAGGGCCGGAACCTCGTCGAGGGCGAGGCCGCCGTCGTTGAGGAGATTGTCCAGTTCGCTGTCGGTCACTTGGCTGGTCATGGGCTTTTCACACTTTCCAGGGAGGTCAGGAAAAGGCCGCCGTCTTCTTCGAAGAGGGTGCCGCGGAAGAGTTTCTGCTGGTTGACCTGCACCTCGCAGCGGTCCAGCAGGCGCACCGGCAGGATGTCGCCGGGGCGCAGGTCGAGGACTTGGCTCAGGGGCATCTGCAGGGCGGCGATGATGCAGTCCAGGCGCACCGGCAAGTGCTTCAGGTGCTGCATCGGGTTGCCGCTCAGGCGTGACGGTGGCGGCCCGGCCAGGTGCGCGGTGAGTTCGTCGGCCAGTTGCGCGTCCAGGTAGATGAACAGCGAGACCTGGTTGCCGGTGATGTGGCTGAGAAAACGGAACTCGGCGACGTGCTCCCACTGCACCAGCTCATAGTCGTTGTCGTGCGCGGTCAGCTCGCCGAAGGTGTGTCCCAGCAGCAGCGAGCGGGCGAAGATCTGCGCCACGTCCACCCCCAGGCGCTTGCGCATGCGCTGCTCCGAGGTGCTGATCGGCGGGGTGTCGTGGCTGGGCAGCGAGGTGCCGCCGTAGTAGCACTCCAGGGCTTCGGTGAGCAGGGCGCGGTCGATGGCGAAACCGACCTTGCCGAAGGCGCAGTTGAAGATGCATTCGGCAGGGCGCTTGAACTTGTCGTGAACCTCGACTTTCTGCAGTTCGATATTGATGCGGTAACCGCGCAGGAAATAGTCGCTGATATTGCGCGGATGCTTGTTGGCGATCTCGCGGATGTATTGCGGAACCTTGTGGTAATGCCGGCCCAACTTGTGCGGCTGCAAGCGAATGAGCTTTTCCGAGGGCACGCCGTGGTGGACTTTGGATTGGCCAGTCATGGGGAGGTCGTATTCCGGAAGTTGGGCCGCGGAGGGTGTCGTTCTGCCGCTCCAGGTGGCTGCCGGGCGGCTTGCGCGGTGGCAGGTGCGATTGCCCGGCGATTCGGTCGCGGGAAGCGTGCAGATTGGGCGGGAGTCTAGGGCGGCGGGGTCTTGCGGTTAAATCAATAAAAATCAAATGACGTCTTTGAGGGTCATTGCGGGGTGTCTGAGCGGATTTAACGAGAACTGACTCAAGGTTTTCGAGGTGACGCAGTTAACGTTGCGGCTGTGATCGGGTTCCGCTGAAAAAGTTCCCGCTCAAATGCTCAAGGCGACATGAAAGTGAAACTTTTTAAGCGCCCGATGAAAAAAAGAAGAGCGACGACGAAGTCTCCTTATATAGAGACGGAAAGTTGTCTGATCAACTCCACTATGAATGGCCTGTGGGTGAGCGAGAGTTCATGGCGAACTTCGCGCGCGTGGCACAAGAACAGGTTGTCTGACGGCGGCCGAGCAGCAGGAAAGTTGCGTTGAAACAGTTCAATCAATTAGCCAGTTATCCTTGCGAAACGCGATTGGCGGGTGCGCAGCCGGTGGTCATCGTCGGCGGCTCCGGCGAGATCGGCCTGGACCTGCTCAACGATGGCCTGGCGCGTCTGGGCTGCCGGGTGTTGCGCGTGGCCCGCGTGGCCGAGCTGGATGCGCGCCAGTTGGAGGATTGCGGCGCGCTGTTCGTGTTCGCCGAGCGTCAGCCGACGCGCAGCTTCCCGCAGATCAGTGAGCTGCTGCAGCGCGCGCCCCAGCTCAGCGTGGTGCCCATCGTCGAATACGCCGACCAGGAAATGGCCGCCGCGCTGCTCGAACTGGGCTGCGTCGATTACCTGCTGTCGCCGTTCAGCGAAACGCAACTGGCGGCGCTGCTGCGCCGCCTGGAACAGGCTGCCAGCGCTGGCGAGGGCTTCGTCTCGCAGTCGCGCGCCGGGCGCCGCCTGCTGGCCCTGGCGCAGCGCGTGGCGCAGACCCGCGCACCGATCCTGATCAGTGGCGAAACCGGCACCGGCAAGGAACTGATGGCGCGTTATATCCATCGGTTCTCCGCCGAGGCCGACGCGCCTTTCATCGCGGTGAACTGCGCGGCGATCCCCGAGCAGATGCTCGAATCCATCCTGTTCGGCCACGAGCGCGGCGCCTTCACCGGCGCGGTCAGCGCCCAGCCGGGCAAGTTCGAACTGGCCAATGGCGGCACCTTGCTGCTCGACGAGATCGGCGAGCTGCCCCTGGGACTGCAGGCCAAACTCCTGCGCGTGCTCCAGGAGCAGCGCGTCGAGCGCCTCGGCGGGCAGCGGGAAATCCGCCTCAACGTGCGCATCATCGCCGCCACCAACCGCGATCTGCAGGCCGAAGTGGCCGCCGGACGCTTCCGCGCCGACCTGATGTTCCGCCTCGACGTGCTGCCGCTGCACATCAGCCCGCTGCGCGAGCGCAAGGACGACATCCTGCCTCTGGCGCAGCGCTTCATCCGCCAGTACGCGCCGCAGGAGCGCCATGCCGACCTGCTCACCGCCCAGGCCTGCCAGGCGCTGCTGGCCCACGACTGGCCGGGCAACGTGCGCGAACTGGAAAACGTCATCCAGCGCGCCCTGGTGCTGCGCGCCGGCCTGTTCATCCAGCCGGTGGACCTCGGCCTGGCGTCGCCGGAGCCGCAGGTCGCCGCCGTCCAGGTACTCGCGCCGGCCCTCGCCGAGGGCGGCAAGGCGGCCCTGCGCGCCAGCGGCAAGTGGGCCGAGTACCAGCATGTGATCGATACCATCCGCCGTTTCGGCGGGCACAAGACCAAGGCCGCGGAGAGTCTCGGCATGACCCCGCGCGCCTTGCGCTACCGCCTCAACGCCATGCGCGAGCAGGGCGTCAACCTGTCCTTCTGATGCGAGAGTCGTGAATGAACCCAATCATGCTGGCCCGGCAGGACATGCTCGGGCAGATGGAGCAGCTGCGCGCGCTGTCGGCGGCGCCGATCCAGCCGGCCACCCAGATCGACGCTGGCGCCGCCGAGGCGAGCCCGGCCACGGCTTTCGAGGACGCCCTGCGCGCGGTGGATGCCCAGCAGCATCGCGCCAACGAGCTGGCGGCGGCGGTGGACAGCGGGCAGAGCGATGACCTGGCCGGCGCCATGATCGAAAGCCAGAAGGCCAGCGTGTCCTTCTCCGCGCTGATGCAGGTACGCAACAAAATGACCACTGCCTTCGACGAAATCATGAGCATGCCGCTGTGACGGCGCACAAGGGCTGAACCGTGCTGCAGAAGATCAAGAACCGCCTGCCCCTGGGCAAGCTGCAACTCGACCCGCGCCTGACCCTGCTCGGCCTGGCCGGCGCCGCCGCGCTGCTGGCCGTGGGCAGTACCTGGTATCTGTGGCGCGACCAGGGGGCGTTCCACGCCCTCTATGGCGCCGGTGAGGCATTCCCGGCCGCCGAGGTGATGCAGGTGCTCGATGGCGAGGGCATCGTCTATCGCCTGCACCCGCAGAGCGGCCAGGTGCTGGTGCGCGACGACCAGTTGGCGCGCGCGCGCATGCTGCTCGCGGCCAAGGGGGTGAAGGTCTCGGTGCCGCCGGGCTACGAGCTGTTCGACAAGGACGAGCCGCTGGGCGCCAGCCAGTTCGTCCAGGACGTCCGCCTGAAGCGCAGCCTGGAAGGCGAGCTGGCGCGCACCGTGATGACCATGGAAGGCGTGCAGCAGGCCCGCGTGCATCTGGCGCTGGACCAGGCCAGCTCCTTCGTGGTCAGCCAGCGCGAGCCGGCCAAGGCCTCGGTGATGCTGCAACTGGCGCCGGGCTACCGGCTCAAGCCGGAGCAGGTGGCGGCCATCCTCAACCTGGTCGCCAACAGCGTGCCGCAATTGCAGGCGGACGCCGTCAGCGTGGTCGACCAGCACGGCGTGCTGCTGTCCCGCGGCCTCAGTGCCTGGGGCGGCTCGCAGCAGAACTGGCAACTGGTGGACGAGGTCCAGCAGAAGGCGGTGGCCAATATCGAACAGGTCCTGGCGCCCATCGTCGGTCCGGGCAACTACCGGGTCAGCGTCGCCAGCGACATCGATTTCAGCCAGACCGAAGAGACCCGGCAGTCCTACGGCGACACACCGCGCCTGCGCCGCGAGACCTTGCGCGACGACAGCACCCTCGACGAATTGGCCCTCGGCGTGCCCGGCTCGCTGAGCAACCGCCCGCCGGTCAAGCCGCAGGACAGCCAGACCCCGCCGGCGCCCGGTGCCCCTGGCGCCAACCCCGGCAACCAGGCCAACGCCACTGGCGCCGCGCAGGATCAGAAGAACAAGGCGGCGACCTCGCTGCGCAAGGAATCCAACCGGCAACTCGACTACGACCAGAACATCACCCACGTCAAGCACGCGCCCTTCAACCTGCGCCAGCAGAGCGTGGCGGTGATGATCAACGCCGCCGCCGCGCCCCAGGGTGGCTGGAGCGAGGACGCGCGCAAACAGATGGAAGCCGCGGTGAAGAATGCGGTGGGCTTCAACGCCGAGCGCGGCGACAGCCTGGCGCTCAGCGTGCTGCCCTTCGTCGTCGGCGCGCCGCTCGACGAGCGCGCACCCTGGTGGGACGACGCGCGCCTGCAGGACCTGGCCAAGCTCGGCGTGTTCGGCCTGATCAGCGTGCTGCTGCTGCTGATCGTGGTGCGTCCGGCCGTGCGCAGCCTGTCCAACCGCCCGGCGCCGCAAGCGCAGGGTGACGAGCAGAATCTGGCGCTGCTGGCCGGCGAGCAAGGCGAGCGCCTGCTCGCGCGGATCGGCGGCGAGTCGCGCGCGCTGGGCGTGTTCAGTGAACTCAACCCGCTCTCGGAAATCCGCCTGCCGGCGCCGGGCTCGGGCCTGGAGCACCAGATCGAGCACCTGCAGATGCTGGCCAAGAACGATCCCGAGCGGGTCTCCGAAGTGATCAAGCAATGGATAGGGCGCAATGAGCGAGACCTCAACCCAGCCGGCTGACGAGCCGCGCACGCCGGCGCGCAAGCGCGCGATGAGTTCCATGGAGCAGGCCGCGATCCTCATGCTGAGCATGGGCGACGACACCTCGGCCGGCGTGCTCCGGCACTTCTCCCGCGAAGAGATCATCAGCATCAGCCAAGCCATGGCGCGCTTGAACAACGTCAAGCTGCCAATGGTGTCGGATGTCATCAGCCGCTTCTTCGACGACTACAAGGAGCAGAGCAGCATCAAGGGCGCCTCGCGCGGCTACCTGGCCGGGATGCTCGGCAAGGCGCTGGGCAGCGACATCACCCGCAGCCTGCTGGACAGCATCTACGGCGAGGAAATCCGCGCCAAGATGGCGCGCCTGGAGTGGCTCGATCCCAAGCAGTTCGCCGCGCTCATCGCCAACGAGCACGCGCAGATGCAGGCGGTGTTCCTCGCCTTCCTGCCGCCGGCCATGGCCAGCGAGGTGCTCGAATGCCTGCCTGCCGAGCGCCAGGACGAACTGCTGTACCGCATCGCCAACCTCAGCGAGGTCAGCAGCGAGGTCATCGCCGAGCTGGAGCAACTGATCGACCGCAGCCTGGCGGTGCTCTCCACCCAGGGCTCGCAGGTGCGCGGCATCAAGCAGGCGGCGGACATCATGAACCGCTACAAGGGCGACCGGAACCAGATGTTCGAGCTGCTGCGCGGGCACAGCGAGGACCTGGTGGGGCGCATCGAGGAGGAGATGTACGACTTCTTCATCCTCTCGCGGCAAAGCCAGGACGTGCTCCAGGTACTGCTGGAGACCATTCCGCTGGAAGAGTGGGTGGTCGCCCTCAAGGGCGCCGAGCCGGCGCTGGTCAAGGCCATCCAGACGGCCATGCCGAAGCGCCAGGCGCAGCAGATGGAATCCATCAAGCGCCGCCAGGGGCCGGTGCCGCTGAGCCGCGTCGAGCAGGTGCGCCGCGACATCATGGGCATGGTCCGCGAGCTGGCCGCCGAGGGCGAGATCCAATTGCAGTTGTTCCGTGAACAGACAGTGGAATGAGGGCGCGCCGATGACGGTCAAGGTGATCCGCGGCGGCGCGCGCGACTGGCGGCCGTACCGTTTCCCGCCGCGCTTCAGCGGCGCGGCGTCGGGTGCCTGGCAGAGCGGCGATCCGGCCGAGTTGCAGAAGGCCATCGCCGACGGCTTCCAGCAGGGCATCGACAAGGGCTACCGCGAGGGCCTCGAAGAAGGCCGCGCGGCCGGCCGCGAGGAGGGCTTCCAGCTCGGCCGCCAGGACGGCCAGCGCCAGGGCCGCGAGGAGGGCAAGGCCGAGGGCCGGCGCGCCTTCGACGCCGCCGCGCAGCCGCTGGAGCGCCTCTGCGAGGAGTTCCGGCGCTTCGCCGAGGGCTTCGAGGCGACCCGCCGCGAGCAACTGCTGGAGTTGGTGCAGAAGGTCGCCCGCCAGGTGATCCGCTGCGAACTGACCCTGCACCCGACGCAACTGCTGAGTCTGGCCGACGAGGCCCTGGCGGCCATGCCGGAGCAGCCGGAGTCGCTGCAATTGCTGCTCAACCCCGAGGAATGCACGCGGATCAAGGAGCTGGCGCCGGAACGCGCCGCCGCCTGGCGCCTGGTGCCCGACGAGCGCCTGGCCCTGGGCGAGTGCCGGGTGGTCACCGCCCACGAGGAAGCCGATATCGGCTGCCAGCAGCGCCTGGATAGCTGCATGGATGCCCTCGGCAGCCACCTGCTGGGCGACGCCTGACGATGGCCCTGGGCGACGGCTTCCGCCTCGACGAGGCGCTGCGCTCGCTGGACTCGGTGCAACTGGCCAAGGTTAGCGGGCGCCTGGTGCGGGTGTCCGGGATGCTCCTGGAAAGCCTCGGCTGTCGCCGCAGCACCGGCCAGCGCTGCCTGGTCGAACAGGCCGACGGCAGCCTGCTGGACGCCCAGGTGGTCGGCTTCAACCGCGACACCACCTACCTCATGCCGTTCAAGAAGCCGGTCGGCCTGGCTGCCGGCTCGCGGGTCTTCCCGGCCGAGGAACAGGCCGCCCTGCGCATCGACGAATCCTGGCTGGGGCGGGTGGTCAACGGCCTTGGCGAGCCGCTCGACGAGCGCGGCCGTCTGGCGGGCAGCGAGCCCCTGGCCGAGCGCCTGCCGACGGTCAATCCACTGAAGCGGCGGCCGGTCACCGAGCCGCTGGACGTCGGCGTGCGCGCGATCAACGCGCTGCTGACCCTGGGCAAGGGCCAGCGTGTCGGTCTGTTCGCCGGCAGCGGGGTCGGCAAGAGCGTGCTGCTCGGCATGATCACCCGGCAGACCAAGGCCGATGTGGTGGTGGTCGGGCTGATCGGCGAGCGCGGCCGCGAAGTGCAGGAATTCATCCAGCACTCGCTGGGCGAGGAGGGCCTGCGCAAGGCCGTGGTGGTGGTGGCGCCGGCCAACGAATCGCCGCTGATGCGCCTCAAGGCCACCGAACTCTGCCACGCCATCGCCGCCTACTTCCGCGACGCCGGCCACGATGTCCTGCTGCTGGTCGATTCGCTGACCCGCTACGCCATGGCCCAGCGCGAGATCGCCCTGGCCCTGGGCGAGCCGCCGGCGACCAAGGGTTATCCGCCATCGGTGTTCGGCATGCTCCCGGAGCTGGTGGAAAGCGCCGGCAACGGCGTGGCCGGCAGCGGCAGCCTGAGCGCCCTGTACACGGTGCTGGCCGAGGGCGACGACCAGCAGGACCCGATCGCCGACAGCGCCCGCGCCATCCTCGACGGGCATATCGTGCTGTCGCGGCGCCTGGCCGATGTCGGCCATTACCCGGCGATCGACATCGGCGCCTCGGTCAGCCGCTGCATGGCGCAGGTCGGCGATCCGGCGCAGATCCGCGCGGCGCGGCAGTTCAAGGAACTGCATGGCAGCTACGAGAAAATCCGCGAACTGATCCCCCTCGGCGGCTACACCCCCGGCCTCGACCCGCGCACCGACCGCGCGGTCAGCCTGGCGCCGGCCCTGGAACGCTTCCTGCGCCAGGAGGTGGGCGAGGCCGCCGATCTGGCCGGCAGCCTGGAAGCCCTGCAAGGTGTGCTGCGCGGATGAAAGAACAACTGGATACCCTCCGGCGCCTGGCCGGCGTGCGGCAGAACCGCGTGCGCGAGATGCTCGGCCGGGTCAACTACCAGCGCGGCCTGTGCCAGCGCTACCGCAACAACATCACCGGCCTGACCCGCCTGTGCGGCTTCGTGGTGCCGGTCAGCACCTCACTGCAACGGGGCAACCAGCAACAGTACAAGGTCACCCTGTTCAAGATGCTGGCGCTGCAGAAGCGCGAGCTGGAAGTCGCCGAACAGACCCTGGCGCGCATCCAGGGCGAACTGTTGCAGGCGATGCGCGGCGAGAAGGTGCTGGAACAGGTGATCGAGACGCGCATGCAGCAATGGCAGGCGCAACTGGCCAGCCAGGAACAGAAACTCCAGGACGGTCTGGCGGCGCAGACCTGGTGGCGTGGACAGGGCATCTGAGGCAGGATTTAAGTTCTTTCGCGAAACGGTCGCCTGTCGATCGATAAGCCCCCCTTTTTCTGGATTCGACATGGAAATTACCCGGCAACTCAAGCCCGTCATCAGCGCCTCCGGCGACAGCGCCGCCACCGCGCGCGCCAGTCGCGCTGAACAGGCCCAGCCCGCCGCCGTGGCGCAGCAGCAGCCAGCGGCCGGCGCCGCCGCGCTGCCCGTCGAGCAGTTGCAGGACGCCCTCGGCGCGCTGCCGGACGTCGACCTGGACAAGGTCGAAGCGGTGCGCCAGGCGCTCGCCCGCGGCGAGATTTCCCTCGACGTCGAGGCGCTCTCGCGCAGCATGCTGGCCTTCCACGGCGGCGGCGCATGAGTGAACGCCGCGCGCGGCTGCTGCAACTGGTCGAGAGCGACATCCGCCTGGACCGGGTGGACTACGTCTATCTGCGCGGCAGCCTGCTCGATCTGCATGAGCAATTGATGGCGCGCGACAGCGACGCCATCGCGCGCAGCAACCAGCGCATCGTCGAGCTGGTCGATGGCCTGCGCCAGCGCGCCGAACGGCGCGGCAAGGTGCTCCAGGCCTTCGCCCTGGAGAATGATCGCGGTGGCATGCAGCGCCTGCTGCAAGGTTTCCCCGGCGCCAGCCGCGAGGCCTTGCAACGCGACTGGCAGGCGCTCGCCGGCCAGGTCGAGGAATGCCGCCAGCTCAACGAGCGCAACGGCCGCCTGCTGGCGATGCAGAGCGAGATTCTCGATCAGCTCCTCGCGGAACAGGCGGGGCACGGCGTGTACACGCCGGAGTATTGAGCAAGGCTTTTCCTCGGGGCGCCCGCTGCGCCGTGCTGTTCTGCCCGCCGATCGCCGGGCGGCCTTCGCCGCCGCTTGCGGCCTACGTCCTTTGTCTTGCCAGCGCGCCGCGCAGGCGTTCGCCGCCGTGGCGATTTTCGCCTTAAGTCATGCCGCCTCAAGGTCGCCTGTAAGGGGAACCACGTCCCGCTTCGCACAGGCGGAAACGGCGCTTCCCCCAGGGCTTCCGCTGCCCTCGGGCGGAAGTGGCTCTTCACCTTGCGGACGTCTGGAAGTCCCGTGAATCGCGGGTTCCAGGCGTTGGCACCGAACTTGCTGATAGGCTCGCAAAGGGGTATCGAACATGACCACCATTACTTCCGATTACGTCCAGCAGATGGCGACCCAACTGGCCAAGTACGACATCCAGTCGGCGCAGACGCGGGCCACGCGCAACCAGACCAGCTACAACACCCAGTTGTCGGCGGTCACCCAGCTGAAAACCGCGTTGACCACCTTCACCTCGGCGGTGGACGCGCTCAAGGGCAGCACCAGCAGCGCCAGCAATATGCTGGTCAACAGCGCCACCTTCAGCACCGATGGCTATGCCACCGCGAGCGTCGGCCCGACCGCGGTGAGCGGCAGCTATCAGTTCTTCGTCCAGCAACTGGCGGCCAAGGACCAGGTGGCGCTGCAAGGCCTGAGCGACAGCAACATGGGCAGCGGCAGCCTGACCATCGGCCAGGGCAGCAGCAGCTTCAGCATCGACATGAGCGGCATCAGCAGCCTCAGCGGCCTGGCTACGGCGATCAACGGCGCCAGCGACAACAGCGGCGTGACCGCCACCCTGGTGCGCAGCAATGGCGCGGTGAACCTGGTACTGACCAGCAACGACACCGGCGCCGCCAAGGCCATCAGCCTGTCCAGCAGCAATGCCGCGGTACAGACCGCCATCGACGGGCGCAAGCAGCTTTCCACCGCGCAGGACGCCATCGTCTACCTGGGCGGGCAGGGCGGCATGCAGCTGCGCAACGCCAGCAACACCTACGACGGCGTGATCGACGGTGTCAGCCTGACCTTCACCAAGGCCAACAGCGCCGGCGACGCGCCGCTGACCCTGGACATCGGCCAGGACAAGAGCGCCACCACCAAGAAACTGCAAAGCTTCCTCGACGCCTACAACACCCTGATGGGCACCATCGGCAGCCTCACTACCAGCGGCACCAGCGCCAGCACCCGCGGACCGCTGGCCGGCGATTCCAGCGTGCAGGCGATCAAGTCGGCGGTGAATGGCCTGATTCGCCAGAGCTTCGGTGGCGTCAACCTGATCGGCTACGGCGTCAGCGCCGACACCAGCGGCAAGCTGACCCTCGACAGCACCCAGTTCGACAATGCCCTGGCGAAGAACCCCGACGGCTTCGAGCAACTGTTCACCGGCAAGGGCAACCTGATCGACAGTCTGGACAGCACGCTCAAGGTCTACACCGCGTCAACCGGCCTGCTGACCTCGCGGGTGAACAGCCTGAACGACAAGCTGAGCAGCGTCAGCGATGAGCTGGACAACCTGCAGACCCGCTACGACAGCTCGTACAACCGCTACCTCAAGCAGTACACCAACCTCATGCAAGTCATGAATTCCATGGACCAGACCAGCAGCATGTTCGCATGAACCCCTACGCCATGAACGAAGGTTACGACAGCTACCGTTCGGTGGACCTCGAAGCACGCGCCGCCGCCGCATCGCCCTATGAGCTGGTGCTGGTGCTGTTCGACGGCCTGCTCGACGAACTGGCCCGCGCCCGTGGCCACATCGAGGCCAAGCGCTACCAGCAGAAAGGGCGTTCGCTGGAAAAGTGCATGAACATCCTCAATGGCCTCTCCAGCGCCCTCGATTACGAGGCCGGCGGGCAGGTGGTACAGGACCTGGCGCGGCTCTACGACTACTGCATCTATCGCCTTTCGGATGTCAGCGTGAGCCTGTCGCTGGAGACGCTGGACGAGGTGCAGCGGCTGCTCGGCGTGCTGCGTGAAGGCTGGGCCGGTGTGAATGCCGCCCGTGCCTGATAACGCCGCGAGCGCGCTGCGCGCCCTGGGCGCACGCCTGGCGGCGACGCTGGAGCGTGGCGAATGGGCGCAGCTCGGCGAAATCGACCAGGCCGTGCGGGCGCTGCTCGAACGCCTGGCCGCCGGCCCGGCGCTGGACGCCGAGGCCCAGGCGGCGCGGCAGCAGTTGCAGCAGTTGCATGAGCAGGCGCGGCAGGCCTGCGCGCGGGAGTGCGAGCGCCTGCGGCAGTTGCTGATGAGTCATCTGGAGTACGCCGAAGGGCGCTCCGCCTATATGCATATCGATCGGATTCTGGCCGGGAGGTAAGGGTGTTGCAGACAATCTCCCCGCTGGCGGCCGCTAAGGCGCCCGCCAGCGCAGCGCTCGCGCCGGCCCCAGCCCCGGCCGCTGCCGCCGATGCGCCTTCGACGGCCAGCGCCAAGCCGCTCGATCCGCGTCCGATGGGTGGGCGCGCGCCTGCCCGCGAGAGCGCTGGCGACAGTCAGGACACCCTGCCGGATGCCTTCGCTGCGCAGTTGGCGCAGCGCGCCGAGGCTGACCCGTCGGCACCGCTCGACGCCGCCGGCGCGGCGCCGCCGGATAAGCCGGCGGCTGGCCAGTCGGACAGTGCGACGGATAGCGCGACGAATGCCCCGACCGATCCCAGCCTGAGCGCCGCGCCCGCCGCCGAACAATGGCTGCTGAGCATGCTCGGCCAGCGCGAAGTGACCTTGCAGGCGCGTGACGGTAACGCCACGCCGAGCAGCGATAGCGGTGCCGCTGCCAGTGCCGGGGCCGCGTCGGCCGCCTTGCCGCTGCGCAACCTGCCTGCCGGCAGCGTCCTGCCGCCACTGGCCCAGGGCCTGGGGCAAGCCCAAGCGCAGCCGGCCCAGGGTCAGCCGCTGCTCGGCCTGCCGACCGCCAAGGCGCCGCGCGCGCTGCCTGAAACGCTGCCGGCCAAGGCGGTCGAGAGCAGCGACGATGCGCTGCGCAGCCATCTCGAACAGCTCGCCAGCCAGATCGGCGCGAGCACCCAGCCGGCGCCGCCGGCCGGCGCCAGCCAGACCACGCCGGTCGCCACCCATGGCGTCGAGCGTCAGTTGACGCTGCAGGCGCCGAGCGAGCGCTGGGGCGAGCAATTGCTCAACGCCCTGCGCGACAGCGTCGAACTGCAACTCAAGCACAGTCAGCAGAGCGCCAGTATCCGCCTCGACCCGCCGGAGCTGGGGCGCCTGGAGATTTACCTGAGCCAGGATTCGGCGCGCCTGACGGTGCAGATCCACGCGGCCCAGGGCGACGTCGCGCGGCTGTTGCAGCAGGGCGTCGAACGCCTGCGCCAGGATCTCAGCGGTCCGGCGCAGCAACAGGTCGACGTCCAGGTTTCGGACGGCCGCGGCGGGCAGCAACAGGCCCAGCAGCAGTCCCAGCAGGGGCGCCCGGCGCCCTGGTTCGAGGAGGCGCCGCTGGGCGCCGCCGCCGAGCCGAGTGAAGAGCCGGGCGCCGACGAGCGTCCGCGCGATGTACTGGTCACCGTCTAGGTCGGGTAATCAATGGAAATTGTGGATCGGGAATCCGTCATGACGATGCCGCGCATCATGTTGTTGTTCACTGTGCTGAATCTGCTCATCGCCGGCGGCGGTGTCGCCGGCACTTACTTCCTGGCGCGTCCGCTGCTGGCCGCGCAGGCCCAGGCCAAGGCCGCCGAGGGCGGCGATGCGGCGAACAAGGATAAGGACAAGGCCAAGGCGGAGGAAACGGAGCCGGCCGAGTTCGAGTTCTTCCCGGTGACCAAGGTCATCGTCAGCCTGGCCGGCGCGGATAACCGCGAGCATTACTTCGTCATCGACCTGGTGTTGCAGGCCAGCCTCGGCACCCAGCAGAAGAAGCTGCAGCAGATCGACCCCATGGTGCGCAACTCGGCGGTCGCGCACCTGTCGGCGCTGACCTACGAGCAGTTGCGCGGCAAGTCGATCCCGGCGCTGCAGGCCGAGCTGGAGCAAGTGTTGCTGGCCGACTTCGCCGCGCGCAAGGTGGTCGCCCCCTTCGAGCATGTGCTGGTCAGCAAGCTGATCGTGCAATAGAGCCCAGGCCATGAACGCCCATTGCGCCCTCGACTACGCCGCCGCCGCCCATCCCTCCGGGCAGGCCGAGCTGGCGCCGGCCACCGAGCAGAAATGGCTGCTGCGTTACCTGCCGCTGGTGCGCCGGGTGGTCAGCCAGCTGTCGCTGCAGGCCAACCAGGTGCTCGACCGCGAGGACATGGAGCAGATCGGCCTGATGGGTTTGCTGGAGAGCCTGCGCCGCTACGGCACCCCCGACGAACAGTTCGCCGGCTTCGCCGTGCTGCGTATCCGTGGCGCCATCCTCGACGAACTGCGCCGCCAGGACTGGCGGCCGCGCCAGGTGCGCCTGCAGGCACACAAGGTGCGCGACGGCATCCGTGACCTGGCCCGGCGCCTCGGCCGCGTGCCCAGCGACAAGGAAATCCTCACGCATACCGGCCTCGACGAGCGCGCCTATCAGGACTACCTGCAGGCCGAATCGTCCGAGGCCATCGAAAGCCTCGACGCACTGCTCGGCGAGGGCCTGGAGCACCTGGTCGATGGCGAGTCCGCGATCGAGGCGCGGGTGCTGCGCGAGCGCATGCTGGCCCAGGCCCTGGCACTGCTCAATGAACGCGAGCGGCTGGTGCTGACCCTGTACTACCAGCACGAACTGAGCCTGAAGGAAATCGCCCTGGTGCTCGACGTGAGCGATGCCCGGGTCTGTCAATTGAGCAAGCAGGCGCTGAACAAGGCCTGTCGTTACCTGACTGAGAGAAGCTGAACCATGCAGAAAGTGATAGGCGCGCTGATCATCGTGGCCTGCGTACTGGGCGGCTATGCCATGGCGCACGGCGACATGAGCGTGCTCTGGCAGCCGTCCGAGGTACTCATCATCCTCGGTGCCGCGCTGGGCAGCCTGGTCGTCGCCAACCCCAAGGAAGTGCTGCTGGAGATGCTCTCGCAGATCAAGGGTGTGTTCGTCTACAAGCGCCGTGGCGAGGAGTTCCAGCGGCAGTTGCTGATGCTCCTCTACCAACTGCTGGAGATGGTCGAGGTCGGCGGCCTCAAGGTGCTCGACGAGCACATCGAGGAGCCGGAGCAGAGCGAGCTGTTCGGCCGCTATCCGCTGATCCTCCAGGAAAAGAACCTGATGGCGTTCATCGCCGACAACTTCCGCCTGATGGCCATGGGCAAGATCAGCGCGCACGAGCTGGAAGGCTTCCTCGAACAGGAGCTGGACGCCATGGAGCACGCCCTGCTGCAGCCGTCGAAATCGCTGAACAAGGTCGGCGAGGCCATGCCCGGCTTCGGCATCCTCGCCGCGATCATGGGCATCATCATCACCATGGGCAGCATCGGCGGCACCATCGGTGAGGTCGGCTCGCACGTCGCCGCCGCGCTGGTCGGCACCTTCCTCGGCATCTTCTTCTGCTACTGCCTGATGGATCCGCTGTCCAACGCCATGGCGCAGCGCGTCAAGACCGAACTCTCGGCGCTGGAGTGCGTGCGCACCACCCTGGTCGCGCATGTCGCCGGCAAGCCCACGCTGCTGGCGGTGGACGCCGGGCGCAAGTTGATCGAACAGGACGTCAAGCCGGCCTTCCGCCAGCTCGAAAGCTGGGTCAACCAGTACGAGGATGAAAGGGAAGCGGCATGAGGAAGCGCGGCGAGCAGAACCACGAGATCATCGTCAAGCGGCGTGGCAAGAAGGGCCACGCCGAGGAGCACAGCTCCGCCTGGAAGGTGGCTTTCGCTGACTTCACCCTGGCGATGATGGCGTTGTTCATGGTGCTGTGGATCGTCCAGCCGCGCAGTTCGTTGCAGAACCCCTCGGCCGGCGAGTTGCAGAGCAACCCGCTGGTGGACGGCGGCGCCGGGGTGTTCGATGGCTCCAGCCGGACGCCGATCGAGTTGGACGGCCTGCCGATGCCGGTGCGTCCGCCGGAGGCGCCGCGGCATCCCGAATCGGCGACCGCCAGCGCCGACGGCAAGCAGCCGGGCGAGGCCAGCGAGCCGCGCCATTACAACTCGAATGTCGACCTGGAGGAGCTGGCGGCGCTGATCCGCGCGGTCTCCAGCAGCGTCGACGCGCTGGCCAACATCGAAGTCAAGGTGGTGCCCCAGGGCCTGCGCATCCTGATCAAGGACGACCAGAAACGCTTCATGTTCGAGCGCGGCAGCGCCAACCTCGACCCGCATTTCCGCAGTCTGTTGGTGGCCCTCGGCGGGGTCTTGGCCAAGGTCGACAACAAACTGATCCTCAGTGGCCACACCGATGCCGCGCCTTACCGCGGGGCCAACGGCTACGACAACTGGAACCTCTCCGGCGACCGCGCCCTGCGGGCGCGCAATGTGCTGGTGGAGGCCGGTCTGCCGGCGCGCAACGTGCTGCAGGTGACCGCTCAGGCCGACGTCATGCCCCTGCACCCGGACGACCCGCTGAACGGCGCCAATCGGCGCATCGAACTGCTGCTGCTGACCGATAGCGCCGAGCAGCTCTACCGCCAGCTGTTCAGCGACGGCCAGGCCCAGGCCCAGGTCGGCGCGCGTGGCGCGGCGTTCGTGCAAGGCAAGGCGGCGGACGCCAAGGCCGCCCCGGCGAATCCGCCGGCCAGCGTGCCGGCGGCGGACAAGAGTGGCGAGCGGAATTCGCACTGAGTTCGCCAGGATACCCTCAACCAGTTGATTCGCCTGGCTAGCTGTGGGGGATGGGCTCATAGCGCTGGCGAACCTTTGACTTACTGCTCGACAGCCGGTCCATGCGTGCGCAGGTCGGGCACCAGTGACCGGAGCGGATGTTGGTGAATGCGCTGTGCCAACAATGGCCGCGATGGCAAATCCAATGCAGCTTCTGCCAGCAAGTGGTGTACTCCGTGGAAACGGGGTAGCCCCCCCCAGCAGGATCGCTTTGCCCCGGTTCGAGAGTCTCGCGCACCATGATTAGTTTCTCTTCGACGCTCCAGGGCATCTCTAAAAGCCGGTGCCAGAGCTAAGTCGAGCGATGAAGACCCTCACGCCCGGATATGTTGCCAGTCAGATCTGTCGATCACGGGGTAAGGCGGGCCAAGGTACCCCGATCATCGACCCGGTTCCGGGCATTTCCAGCAGACTCGTCAGCCGTTTCAGGTTGTGCACGGTCGATCTGATCGTCAGGCCAAACTCGGCGTGGGTCCGGCCGATGCTCCTGACCATCTTGCCGCCCATCCGGGCCAAGCTGGCGAAGATATGCTCGACTCGCGCCCTGGGGCTGGCGATTCGCCGATTGCACGCTTCGGCGCGTGCTCCAATCGGCTTGCCAGCCTGGCCCTTGCGCTGGATAGGCGCCCGCCAGCCAATCTGCTTGAGCCAGTGCTCCCGAGACCGGTCGTGGTAACCCCGATCGGCCCAGAAGACACGGTTGCTGTTGTCCCGGTCCAGCACCTCTACCAGATGCAGGGTATCGGCCACGTTGGCATCGCTGACCTTTACCCGGCGAATCAGCTTGTGTCGCCGATCGACGCTGACTGAGAGCTTGTAGCCGAAGTAGAACGTCCATGGTTCTTCGTCCAGCGTGCCTGGACATCCTTTTGCCGCCACTTGGCCGGCGACCACTCGGCAGGTTCCGCCCCGGCTTTGACCAGTGCCTGCTCCTCGGAACTGCTGTGCTCAGTCGGTACCCGGACGATGCTGGCGTCGATGATTTGCCCCTCGCGTGCGCTGATACCGTGTAGCGGCAGCTGCCGTTGGACTTCGTCGAAGATCAGGTGCTCGACCTTGGCCTTGACCAGGCGCTCGTGGAAAGTCCAGATCGTGTTGCAATCCGGAACGCGCGCCGAATGCTTGAGTCCGAAACTCATGCGATCAAGCAGTTGGAACTCCATCAGCCCATCGGACAGGTTGAACAGGTGCTGGAGCACCAGCAGGCGCGTCATCAGCTCGGTGGGATAAGGCGGCCTCCGCCTTTGGCCCGGCTCGGCCGAGGTACCCAACGGTCGATTTCGGTAGCCATCGCCGCAAAGTCGGCATGCGTGCTCAGCAATGCCAGCGGATCGCCCAGGCTGTCGAGTGTCGCTTCACGTTCCTGGTCGGCAAACAGATGAGTATGCAGAGGCTTCCGGATGGTCAAGGAGACGCAGGTCTTACCCGAGCGCCTGGGTTTTTGGAGGATCAATATTCCAATTTCTCATATAAGAATAATTGTTATACCAATAAGGAATCTAATTTCCTCTTCAGAACGAGGCCGTCACTCAACTTCAGCGATCAAGATGTGCAAAAAAATAAACAGCCAGTGAGCGCCTCTCATGCTGGCATATTGCAACAAACCCACAAACGCAAGGAATGAGAGTACGCAGCAACGGTACGAGGGGAATACCTAGTTCGTGAAAGGCGGTAACACCAATAAGTGCTCAACGCATACGGCGATGAGTTTTTATCTTTCTGAATTTATTGAATTTTAGGAAGATCTTTTAAAATAACAAATATGTTATATAGCACAGAATGAGTGTTTAAGTCTGTCTTACCCCGCAAATTGACAGCATCCCCACCGCGCCGCAAAACGATCCCTGCACATGATAATTAATCGCGATTAAATAAAAAATAATCTTCACCTCTTAACTTTACAGCGAATCCATTGAAGCCACTTCTGCGTGGGAACATCGCCGTTTGGATCTATTGACTGAGGATCTGGCCTGGTGTTCTATAAATCAACCAAACATGGAAGTTAGCTAGTGGCTTGGCACCATTAGACAATAGGGAATAATTATGTGCACCTCGATATATACCCTTCATAAAAGAAATGAGTCACTAAGGCTTCTTTGGCCAACAACTTGCGGACTCTGCAGAAGACTCCGCATTTGACGGCATGCCCTTAACTCCGCTCGCCCTCGCCGAGCCACCGATGAAAAAATTTAGCTCCGCCGAATCAGAGTGTGCTCTAAGCGCAAACTTTTCGGCAGTTGCTGTTTATTGATATGTCCCAGCTTTACTGAGAATGGTGTTGCTGGAAGATGCTCAAAGGCAATGCGGTTTGAATATTTAGCAATAGAGGTGATCATTTATAGACTTTCGTAATTGAACTGAAGGTGACTCAATGATCGTGCGCGTTTGGAATGGAAAGGTTCTTAAAGACGACGCAGAGGCGTATCAAAAATATCTTATGAATACAGGGGTGGCAGACTGCAAGAATTTGGCTGGAAATAATGGCGTTCAGCTCCTTTGTCGGCGGGATGAACATTACGCCTTCTTCACTGTCATGACCTACTGGGAGTCTATCGACCACATAAAAAAGTATGCTGGTAATGATATCAGTCAAGCGAAATACTACGCGGATGACGAGAAGTACTTAGTTGATATTGATTGCACCGTCAACCACTACAGCGTGGTCTACTCAGATTTTAAAGATACTAAATCTGTGTAATCTGGAGGAATAATGGTAAGCAAATCTGATCCGCGCGTGGCATGCATAGTAGACGGGCACAGCACGGGAGCTGAATTGGCGAAAAGTTTAAAAGACCTTGGTTGGTTTCTGGTTCACGTGCAATCCGGAGAAGAGATTTCTAAAAGCTATATTAAAAACTTCAGGCCTTCATTGTTTGATGTTTTGATCATTGCAGCAGATCTAAGTTACGCAGATTTGGTCGAGAAAGTTAAAGGGTTTGGTCCAGTATTTGTCATTGCAGGAAGTGAGCCAGGAGTAGAGCTATCAGATAGGCTGTCCTGCTCTTTAGGGCTTAAAGGGAACGATCCAAAGACAAGCCTGAAGCGTCGTGACAAATTTCAAATGGCGAAAGCTATTTCCGATTACGGATTGGATTGTGCTACCCAGCATTTGGCTTCTTCGGAACACGAAGCCTTAGATCATGTCAAAACGATAAACTCATTCCCTGTTGTTGTTAAACCCGTAAATGCAATGGGGAGTGAAGATGTAAGAGTATGCTTTGATGAGCGAGAAGCTTTAGAAGCCTTCCGTGTTGTACATGGAAAAAAGAACGTCATCGGACTCATGAATTCATCGGTCCTTGTTCAAGAGTTTCTTAAGGGCGATCAATACCTGGTTAATGCTGTCAGTATTAACGGAAAACATCGTATCACAGAGATGTGGTTAGAGAAGAGACTAAATATTCGTGGCGTTGGCAATATTTACGATTATGAAACAATGATCCCTTATGAGGGAAAAATTCAGACTCAGCTGATTAATTACACCAAGAAAGTTCTCACTGCTTTGGGCATCGAAGAGGGGCCCAGTCATACAGAGATCATGTTGACTGCGCGTGGCCCAATTCTAATTGAAACCGGGGCGCGCATGCAGGGAGGAATTGTCTCAGCTCCTATCATCAAAGCCATCGGCGAAAGTCATATGACAATGACGCTCAAGCGATATCTCGAGCCGGAATGGTTTTCAAGAAATATTGATGCTCCATATGAGATGAGTGAAATTTCACGGGTAGTTAATCTAATCATGAAGCGAGCTGGAGTAGTAAAGGGGAACAATTGTGAGGCACTTCTTTCTACACTGCCTTCTTTCCACATGATTGTAAGAGCGCCAAGCATTGGCGATTACGTGGAGAAGACAGTCGATTTACCTTCCAAGGTGGGGCATATCTATCTTATGCATCAAGATTTAAACCAGCTGGATACCGATTACGAAAAAATCCGAGAATGGGAAGCTTCAGAAGAACTGATAACTCTAGAGTGACGAGGTGGCTAAATGGATTTTTTAAAGCACCAGATTACAGGCTTGGAATACAGCGATCCAGAAATATTTAAAAAAGAGATTGAATATATTTTCAACAAAACTTGGCAATATTTTTGTCAGGTGAGCGAGCTTTCTGAAGCGGGCAGCTACATAACAGCGACGCTCGGCACCGAGCCCATAATAATATTGAAAGCTTCTGACGGAAAACTTCGCGCTTTTCATAATGTATGCCCACACCGGGGGGCAAGGATGCTGCTTGGTAGTGGAACCTGCAAGGGCATAGTTTGCCCTTACCACTCTTGGAGTTTCACTGAAAATGGAACGTTAAATCATATACCCAAAAGGCAGCGGTTTGGGGATATTGATGTAGAGAGTCTTAATCTAAGGCCAGCATCCGTTGATACATGGCGTGGACTCGTTTTTGCAAGTCCAATATTAGACATTGAACCACTAGCGTCCAGGCGGATTTGTTCGGCGCCCGCGCCAAGGCGAGCAGCCGGCGAGTGCCGTGGTTGATCACGCCGAGGATGTGGTGTCGTTGCCCTCGAATGTCCTGCTTGCCCGTGAGGTCGAGTGCCCAGGCGCAGGTCGGTGCGCGTGGTGCGGCGTTCGTTCAGTGCAAGGCGGCAAGCCCCAGGCTCAGTGATCGCCGGGGTAATGCTCGGCGCAGTAGAGCTGGCGGGTTTCCGCGGTGAGCAGGCAGTCGCCTTGGCGCTGCAAGTTGAGGATGGCGTTGTTTTCGCCGCCATAGAGCAGGTTGAACAGCAGTTCGTTGTCCAGTTGGCCGGCCTGGCGCAGATCGCTCAGGTCGCTCTTCTCCACGCGCAGGCGCAGGTGGCCGAGGAAGCCTGACTCGACGCTGCCGGCGCTCTTCTGCACGGTGTCGCCCTGGCGGGTCATGGCGTAGAAGTGGCCATCGCGGATCAGCAGGCTGTGTTCCAGGCGCAGGGCCTGGCCGGTGCTGAGGATGATCTGGCCGCTGCTGTGGTAGCGGCCGTCGAACTCGCTGGAGGAGCGGTAGCTCAGCCAGGCGGCGCTCATGCCGGCGATCAGGCCGAGGCTGATGAGGGCGCTGGCGCCCAGCAGGCGGCGTCGGTTCATTGCAGGCAGCTCCGCAGTTGCGCATCACTGAGCCGATCCAGTTGATCCTGATGGACCAGCAGCAGTCGCGTGCTGTCGTCCTCGGCGGTGCAGGTCAGTTCATAGAAGCCGGCTTGCCGGGCGAGGACGAAGCGCAGCGGCTGCGGACTGAGCGCGGCCAGGCGGGTGCTCAGTGCCTGGGTGCGTTCGCGCAGTTGCCGCAGGCCCTGCTCGCTGCCGTTGATATAGAGGAAACGCTTGTTGCCGATGCTGCTTTCCTCGCTCGCCTGCTGCGCCTGCGGCAGCAGGAAGTGCGCGATGCCGGCCAGGCCCACGGCGAGCAGCAGCAGGGGCGTGCAGATCGCCAGCAGGTCGAGCGCGCGCAGGCGGTATCTCGATGTCGTCGGTGCCGCTGCCGGCAGCGCGTCACTGGCCGCGGCGGGATCGGCCTGCGCGGCCTGCGCAGCCTGCGCGGCCAGCGCGCGGGCGCATACCGCGAACTTGGGATTGAGCATGTAGCCGCGGCGCGGCAGCGTCTGAATGATCTCGCGGCGCTTCTCGTCGCCGAGGATCTGCCGCAGGGTGTAGATCTGTTGGTTGAGGCTGCCCTGACCGACCACGCGGTCGCTCCAGGCATGCGCCAGCAGTTCGTCGCGCGGCACCACTTCGCCGGGTTCGCGCAGCAGGCGTTCGAGCAGGCGGCTACCGGAAAAGCCCAGTTCGACCTTCTCGTCGAAGCCGTCGCGCTGCAGCACCAGTTGGTAAAGCTCGGGGTGGAAATGCGCCAGGCAGCCATCCGCCAGGCCGGTGCGGATGATGCGGATGGGTTCGGGGCGGGCGTCGACTGCCAAGGAAATCTGACTCATGTGCATGGGTGAGGGCAGCGACCAGTGATGTAACGAGTTTTTTTAGGTTTGTAAGAAGAGGCCGACATTCTGGCGTCAACAAAATGTTGATACAAGTCCTAAATAAGTCGTATAGCGCTTGACAGAGCGTGCCGCGGGTCGTTCCGGGGCGGCGATTTCCCGGGGGAACGACAAACGCCCCGAACGAGTCGGGGCGCTTGCCGTGGTCTTGCGTGTTGGCGTGGATCAGCCCAGCAGGGACATGACCATGCCCGGCATCTGGCCGGCTTGCTTGAGCATGGAGATGCCGGACTGCATCAGCATGCTGTTCTTGGTCATCGAGGCCGATTCGGAAGCGAAGTCGGCGTCCATGATGGTGCCCTTGGCCACGTCGGTGTTGTCCTTCATGTTGGCCAGGTTGTTGGCGGTGTGGTTCAGGCGGTTGATGTTGGCGCCGAACTGGGCGCGCAGGGAGCCGATGCTGTCCAGGGCGGCGGACAGTTTGTCGATCATCGCGTTGGCGCCGGTCACCGAGGTGATTTCAGTGCCGCCGCTGGTGCCGCCGAAGGTCGCGGAGATGCCGCTCAGGGCGGTGGATACGCCGCTGACGTTGCTCGAAGCGTCCAGGCTCAGGGTTTCGCCGCTGCTGGCGCCGATCTGGAAGGAGATGGCCGCGGTGAACTTGCCGCCAGTGGCGAACAGTTTGTCGCCAGCGTAGCTGGTGTTGTTCATGATGTTGCCCAGCTCTTTGCCCAGCTCGTCGTACTCGGACTGCATGGAGGTCTGGTCTTTGCTGCTGTTGGTGCCGTTGGCCGACTGGGTGGCCAGGTCTTTCATGCGCTGGACGATGTCGGTCATTTCGCTGAAGGAGCCTTCAGCGGTCTGCAGCAGGGAGATGGCGTCGTGGGTGTTGCGGGTGGCGACAGACATGCCGCGCGACTGAGCGTCCAGACGGGTAGCGATCTGCAGGCCGGCGGCGTCGTCGGCGGCGCTGTTCACGCGGTAGCCGGTGCCCAGGCGCTGTTGGTTGGTGGCCAGCTTGGCGTTGGTCTTGCTCAGGTTGGTCTGGGTGACCAGGGCGGAATAGTTAGTGTGAATCGACAGAGCCATGGCGGTATTCCTTCGTTCGAGTGGACGGTTGAAGCCGGCTTAGATCGGCTGCTGAAGGGATAAGGCGACCGCCTTTTGGCGCCACTTAAATGTCTGTCGAAAAAAAGCCGCCAGGCCCGTCGGGCCTGGCCCTGGCCGCGTTTCCCGGGCCATTCCGGGAAAAAAGTGGCGTGGCGTTCCGCGCTATCCGAACAAGGCATGCAGTCCATCGAGCGATGGTCGCGGGTCCATCGTTGGATGGGTTGGAGCGTGCGCGGAAACGCTGCTTCCGCTTGCCGGCGAATTGCCTGCCGCAGCGGAAGCAGCGCTCCTTTCCCGCTGCCGGTTCGCCTTGTTCATTCCTTTTAAAATCAATTGGTTGGATGTTTTTTCAGAGTGGCTCGCTTTGTGCACCCCGGCGGCGGATGACGTTTGCGTTTCCTGCCTGAGAGGTGTGTGTTGAGTCACTGCAAAGAAGCCGGCCCGATAGTCAGCGTGGTGATGCCGGTGTATCGGCCCGATTTCCTCGCCGAAGCGCTGGACAGCGTGTTGCTGCAAACCTATCGGCCGCTCGAACTGGTGGTGTCCGACGATTGCCGCAGCGACGCCGTGCGCGCGGTGGTCGATGCGTTTCGCGCCCAGGCCGACTTCCCGATCGTCTATCGGCACAATCCCAAGGCGCTCGGCGAGCAACTCAACAGCGCCGCCGGCGTCGCCCTGGCTAGCGGCGAATACGTCAAGTTCCTGCATGACGACGACCGTTTGGCGCCGGGCTGCGTGGAAGCCCTGCTGAGCGTGATGCGCAGCGAAAGCCAGGTGGTGCTGGCCAGTTCGCGGCGGCGCCTCATCGACGAGGACGGCTTGCCGCTGCCGGACATTCGCGAGACGCGCTTCCCGTTCGCGGAGGATGTGCTGCTCGATGGTCCTGACCTGGCGGCGTTCTTCGCCGACCACCTGATCAACTTCGTCGGCGAGCCGAGCGCCGTGCTCTGCCGGCGCAGCGACCTGCTGGCACTTGGCGACGAATTGATGTCGCTCGACGGCCAGATGGTCTCCTGGGTCGGCGACCTGACCCTCTATGTGCAACTGCTGCGGCAAGGCAACCTGGCGCTGCTCGCCGAGCCGCTGGTCGATTACCGGGTGAGCGCCTCGCAGACCACGCAACTCGCGCGCGACAACCGCGAGATGGTGAGCCAGAGCCACCAGCAGTTCCAGCAGGCGCTGCGCAAGCTCGGCTGGCACCGTCCGGGCGGCGGGAGCAATTGGGTGCGCATGGCGCCGATCACCCGGCTGAAGGCGCGGGTGTTCAAGGCCGTCGATGTGCTGCTGGCGATCCATCAGGCGAGCGGTTTCGGCGGTCTGTCGCTGAACAACTGGCTGGCGGCGCGGCAACCGAACGAGGTCCAGCGCCGGCTGATCGACGAGCGCCTGGCGGAGCAGGGCGGCGGGCCGTCGATCGAGATTCTGCTGGTCGATCGCCTGGGCGATGCCGAGGCCGTGCGGCGCAGCCTGGAGAGCCTGGCCGAACGCAATCTTTACCGCGCCTTCAGCGTGCGCGTGCTGACGGCGGCGCCGGAGAGCCTCGGGGTGAGCGAGGCGGCGCTGGTGGCGCTGGCCGACGAGCCGCTGCCGCGGGTGATCAACCAGGCGCTGGCATTTTCCCGCGCCGACTGGCTGCTGATCGCCGATGCCGGCGTCGAGTTCACCGTCAGCGGCCTGCTCGTCGCCGCCCTCGATCTGCTCGGCGCGCCCGCCAGTTGCCAGGCGGTGTACGCCGACGAGGTGCTGCGGGTGGAGGAGGGCGAACTCGGCCTGGCCCTGCGTCCGGACGTCAACCTCGACCTGCTGCTCAGCTTCCCTGCGAGCATGGCGCGGCACTGGTTGTTCCGCCGCGCTGCCGTGCAGGCGGCGGGCGGCTTCGACGAGGCGGCGGGCGAGGCCTTCGAGCTGGATTTCCAATTGCGTCTGGTCGAGCAAGAGGGCTTGGCCGCGCTGGGGCACATCAGCGAACCGCTGTTGTTCGCCGCGCATCCGCCGCTGCTCGACAGCCCGGCCGAACGCCAGGTGATCGAACGGCACTTGCGCGCCCGTGGCTACCCGCAGGGGCGCCTGACCTCGCGCTTCGCCGGGCGTTACGACATCGACTACGGGCACAGCGAGCTGCCGATGGTCAGCGTGCTGATCGTCGTCGAGGGCGACCTCAATCGACTGCAGCGCTGCCTGCAGACCCTGCTGGAGCAGACCGCCTACGCCCACTATGAGGTGTCGCTGCTGGCCCTCGGCGAGCAGCCGGCGGCGACCGCCGCTTGGCTGCAGGGCATCGAGGACATGCGCCAGGCGCGGCTGCGCGTGCTGCGCTTCGCCGCCGGCGTGAGTCGCGAGGCGGCCTGCAACGAGGCGGCACAGGCGGCCAGCGGCGACTTCCTGCTGTGGCTCGGCGCGGGCGCCGGCATCCTCCAGCGCGACTGGTTGCAGCAACTGCTCAACCATGGCTTGCGCGGCGAGGTCGGCGCGGTCGGCGGCAAGCTGCTGGCGGCCGACGGCAAGGTCCGCGAGGGCGGGCTGTTGCTGGGCCTGGGCGGGCCGGTGGGGGGCGCCTTCGATGGCGCCCCGCTCGACTCGGCGGGCTACATGAGCCGCCTGCTGGTCGACCAGAACCACGCGGCGCTGAGCGGAGACTGCCTGCTGCTGCGCAAGACGCTGTTCCTCGACGCCGGCGGCTTCGACGACGATCCGCGGCTCTCGCGCTGGGCGGCCGTCGACCTTTGCCTGCGCCTGCAGCAGGCCGGTTACCTGAATGTCTGGACGGCGCGCGCGCAATTGATGATGGACGTGCCGGCGCGAACGGACGCCAGCGCCGCCGACGAGGATGTGATGTACCAGCGCTGGCTGCCGTTGCTGGCCCGCGATCCGTCCTACAACCCCGGCTTCAACCTGAACAGCCGCGAGGGCTACACCCTCGGCGATCCGTTGCAGGTCTGGCGGCCGTTGCAGGCCTGGCAGCCGCTGCCGAACCTGCTGGCGCACCCCGGCGACCTGCATGGCTGCGGGCACTACCGGGTGATCCAGCCGTTCAACGCGCTGCGCGGGCAGGCCGTGCTGGACGGCAGCATGTCCCTGGCGTTGCTCGATGTGCCCAGCCTGGAGCGCTTCCAGCCGGACATCATTCTGTTGCAGCGGCAGTTGGGCGACGACCGCCTGGAAGCAATGCGGCGTTACCAGTCCTTCTCCCGCGCCTTCAAGGTCTACGAGCTGGACGACTACCTGCCCGGCGTGCCGATGAAGAGCATCCACCGCAAGCACTTCGTGCCCAGCGAGATGACCCGCTACCTGCGCCGCGGGCTGTCCTACGTCGACCGCTTCGTGGTGTCCACCGAGCCGCTGGCCGAGGCGCTCGGCCACCTGCACGGAGAGGTGCGGGTCATGCGCAACTGCCTCGATCCGCTCTGGTGGGAGGGCCTGAGCAGCCAGCGCCGGGTCTCCGCCAAGCCGCGCGTGGGCTGGGCCGGCGGCTCCAGCCACACCGGCGACCTGGAGCTGATCGCCGACGTGGTCAAGGAGCTGGCCAGCGAGGTCGAGTGGGTGTTCTTCGGCATGTGCCCGGAGAAGCTGCGCCCCTACGTCCACGAGTTCCACCCCGGCGTGCCGATCCAGAACTACCCGGCGGCGCTGGCTGCGCTCGATCTCGACCTGGCCCTGGCGCCGGTGGAGCAGAACCTGTTCAACGAGTGCAAGAGCAACCTGCGCCTGCTCGAGTACGGTATCTGCGGCTTCCCGGTGATCGCCAGTGACGTGCGCTGCTATCGCGGCGAGCTGCCGGCGACCCTGGTGAAGAACCGCTTCAAGGACTGGGTGGAGGCGATCCGCATGCACCTCGCCGATCTGGACGCCAGCGCGCGCCTGGGCGACGAGCTGCAGGCCGCGGTGCGCCGCGACTACATGCTCAGCGGCGACAACCTCGAACGCTGGCGCCAAGCCTGGCTGCCGAGCTGATCCAGCGGAGACCGTGAATGAGCGACAAACCGATCTACGTCACGCAGCCGCACCTGCCGCCGCTGGAGGATTTCCTGCCTTACCTGCAGGAGATCTGGGACAGGCGCATCCTCACCAATGGCGGTCCTTTCCACCAGCAACTGGAAAAGGCGCTGTGCGACTACCTGGGCGTCGAGCACATCGCCCTGTTCGCCAACGGCACCCTGGCGCTGGTCACCGCGCTGCAGGCGCTGCGCATCACCGGCGAGGTGATCACCACGCCGTATTCCTTCGTGGCCACCGCGCACTCGCTGCTGTGGAATGGCATCAAGCCGGTGTTCGTCGACATCGACCCGCACAGCCTCAACCTCGATCCACGGCGCATCGAGGCGGCGATCACTCCGCAGACCACGGCGATCCTGCCGGTGCACTGCTATGGCCGGCCCTGTGACGTCGAGGCGATCCAGCGCATCGCCGACATCTACAACCTCAAGGTGATCTACGACGCCGCCCATGCCTTCGGGGTCGAGGATGCCGGCGGCAGTCTCCTGCGCCACGGCGACCTGTCGATCCTCAGCTTCCATGCGACCAAGGTGTTCAACACCTTCGAGGGCGGCGCCATCGTCTGCCCGGACGCTAAGACCAAGCAGCGCATCGACCACTTGAAGAACTTCGGCTTCGTCGACGAGGTCACCGTGGTGGCGCCGGGAATCAACGGCAAGATGAGTGAAATCAACGCGGCCCTCGGCCTGCTGCAATTGCAGCGGGTGGATGGCGCCATCGAGCGGCGCCGGCAGATCGACCGCCGCTACCGCGCGCTGCTCGGCGGGATTCCCGGTATCCGCTGCCTGCCGGATAGCGGCGAGGCGCTGGCCAATCACGCCTACTTCCCGATCCTGGTCGAGGACGACTATCCGCTCGCGCGCGATGGACTCTACGAGCGCCTACGCGAGGAGAACATCTATTCGCGGCGCTATTTCTATCCGCTGATTTCCGACTTCCCGATGTACCGCGGCCTGCCATCGGCGCAGCGCGGCAACCTGGCGGTGGCGGCCGAGATATCCAGCCGCATCCTCTGCCTGCCGATCTACCCCGACCTGACCGATGAACAGCAGCTGCGCGTGATCGATGTGCTGCGCGGCTGTTCGATCCCTGCCCGCACGAGGAGCCCTTCATGCGCCAATGTTCCCTGTGCCTGAGCCAGGTGCCCAACTTCCTGCCGCTGTCCGAGAGCTATGTGCGCCTGTTCAACGGCTTGCCGGTGGACTATTCGCTGGAAGACTTCGAGACCCTCAACGTCGGCCAGTACAGTTGCCCGCACTGCGGCGCGGCGGATCGCGAGCGGCTTTATGCGCTGTTCGTGCGCGCCTGCCTGAGCTGGACCGGCGAGCAGCCGATGCGCGTGCTCGACATCGCCCCGGCCGTGGCCCTGTCGCGCTTGCTCTGCGGGCTGCCGAACGTGCATTACCGCTCCGCCGATCTGTGCTCGCCGCTGGCGGATGACCAGGTGGACATCACCGACATGGGCCTCTATGCCGATGCGTCCTTCGATTTCATCCTCTGCTCCCATGTGCTCGAACACGTGCCGGACGACGCCAAGGCGATGGCCGAGTTGTTCCGTGTGCTGGCGCCGGGCGGCGCGGCGATTCTCATGGTGCCGATCCTGCTTACCCAGGCGGAGACCGACGAAGACCCCACGGTCACCGAAGTCAGCGAACGCTGGCGCCGTTTCGGCCAGGACGACCACGTGCGCATGTATGCCCGCGACGACTACCTGGCGCGCTTGCAGCGCGCCGGCTTCCAGGTTCAGGCGCTGGACAGCGCGGCCTTCGGCGCCGGGGTGTTCCGCCATCACGGCATCAGCGAGCAGTCGGTGCTCTACATCGGGCGCAAGTGAGGGATAGGGGATGAGCTGTCTCGACGTCAGCCGCATGGGCTTCAAGCATGTCGGCGAAAACGTGCGCATCTATGCCGGCGCGCGAATCATCGGCTGCGAACACATTCATATCGGCAGCAACGTGATCATCGACGACTTCGTGCTGATCTACGCGAATGCCCCGGTGTACATCGGCAGTTACGTGCACATCGCCTCGTACACCTCGATCTCCGGTGGCGAGGCGCTGCTGGAGGACTTTTCCACGCTGTCTTCCGGGGTGCGGATCATCGCCGGCACCGATGATTTCCTCGGCGCCGGCATGGCCAACTCGACCATTCCGGCGCCTTACCGCAAGGTGCATCGCTCGTTCGTGCACGTCGGTCGCCACGCCATCGTCGGCGCCAATTGCAGCGTGCTGCCCGGCGTCCACATCGGCGAAGGCGCGGCCGTGGGCGCCAGCTCGATGGTCGGCAAGTCGCTGGCGCCCTGGGGCGTCTATGCCGGCGTGCCGGCGCGGTGGCTCAAGGCGCGGGAGTCGGAGACCATCCTGCGCCTGGAGCGCGAGTTGATCGCCGAGCGGCCGTTCGAGCCGCTGCGGCCGCCGCGCTTCACTGATAGGTGCTGCTGACCACGCCGGCATCCACCACCTGGGCCTGAATCACTTTCTGGCTGCCCAGGTTGCGCACCTTGATCACGTCACCCTGTTGTCCGTTGGCCAGCGCCTCGCCTGGGGCGCTGGCTTCGATGCCGTCGCGGCTGGCGTTGATGCGCACCTGCTGGCCGCGCTTGACCACCTGCGCCGAGCCCAGCAGCGCCGGGCTCAGGGGCTGGCCGGCGCGGATGCGGCGGCGCGCGCTCTGGCCGATCACCTGGTCGATGCGGGTGAAGAAACCATGCGGCGCGCGGGCGATGTTCAGGGGCTGCAGCTGCAGGTCCTGGCTGCCGAGGATGGCGCCGCGCTCCAGCACGCCGCTGGAGTACACCACTGGGAGGAAGGCGCTGGCCTGGGTGCTGACCATCAGCGTCCAGCCCTCGGTGTCGGCGCAATGCACCTCGAAGCGCTGGCGGGCGAGGGGCGAGGCGTCTTCGCTGCGCCGCTGTACCTGTAGCGCGCTGGCGCAGGCGAGCGCCGGCGGCGCGCCGAGCAGTTCGTGGCTGTATTGCGTGCGCAGGCCCTGCCAGCCATTGCGCCGGGCTTCCTCGGCGAATTGCGCGTCGAGCTGCGCGCCGATCGCCTGTTCGATCTGCCCGCGGGCATCGTCGGCGGCCAGGGTCGGGGACGCGCCGAGGCCGCCGGCGAGGACCAGGAAAAGGGCGGAAAGGGCTTTTCCGCATACCGTCGCCGGGCGACGCGAAAGCGGAAGCAGGCGCCCGGTCAGGCGCCCGGTGTGGTTGATGAAATTCAATGAAATCAAGGCTTTGCTCTCTATCTGAAAGATCGGCACGGTTCCTGCTGAAGAGCACGCCAGCAAGAGTCAGGCCGGAGAGCACCACCGATGAGCATACGGGTAGATGAAGCCTTGGGCGTGCATGTGCGCGCGCTCCAGGTGCGTACGCAGCGCAGCGAGATTCTCGCTGCCAACCTGGCCAACCAGGACACCCCCGGATTCCTCGCCCGCGATATCGATTTCGCCGGCGAGATGCAGCGCCTCGATCCGCATGGCGAGGACGCCGATCTGGCGTTCGCCGACGAACCGGCGCAACTGAAGTACCGCATCCCGAACCAGCCGTCGGAAGACGGCAACAGCGTCGAGCAGGGTGTCGAGCAGGCGGAGTTCTCGCGCAACGTCACCGGCTTCCAGACCAGCCTGACCTTCCTCGGCATGAATTTCCGCGGCCTCAAGCAGGCCATCGAAGGACGTTGAGCCCATGGCATTCGATTCCATCTACCGCATCGCCGGGTCGGCGATGAACGCCCAGACCGTGCGCCTGAACACCGTCGCCAGCAACCTGGCCAACGCCGACTCCGCGGCGTCCAGCGCCAGCAGCGTGTACCAGGCGCGCAAGCCGATGTTCGCCGCGGTGTACGGCAACGACGAGCTGAGCCGTGGCGCCGGCATGGGCGGCGCGCGCGTGCAGGTGCTCGACGTGGTCACCTCCGGCCGCGACCCGCAGCGCCGCTACGAACCGAACAACCCACTGGCCGACCGCGACGGCTATGTGTTCTACCCCGACGTCAACGAGATCGAGGAAATGACCGACATGATGTCGGCCTCGCGCAGCTTCGAGACCAGCGTCGATGTCCTCAATCGCGTCAAGAGCATGCAGCAGGGCCTGCTCAAACTGGGAGAAGACGTATGAGCAGTGTGACCGGCACCAGCGGCACCAGCGCCGCTTCGCAGAGCAGCGACAGCGGCAACCCGAGCGCCAACCTCACCGACGTTTCGCAACTGCAGAACAACTTCATCTCGCTGATGGTGGCGCAGATCCAGTACCAGGACCCCACCAACCCGGTGGACAGCACGCAGTTCGTCAACCAGTACTCGCAGCTGTCCCAGGTGAAGAGTCTGGAGAACCTCAACACCATCCAGAAGAACAGCCTGGTGCTGGCCGACAACCTGCAGAACCTCTCCGCCGCCGGGCTGGTCGGGCACCAGGTGATGGTCTCGGCGGACAGCCTGCAACTGGACAGCGCCGTGGTCGGTGGCCAGGCGCAACTGGAGCACGCCTCCAGCACCACCACGCTGCAACTGACCAGCGCCGCCACCGGCGAGGTCAGCGAAGTTGCCCTCGGTCCGCAGGACGCCGGCAGCGTGTCGTTCAGCATCGATCCCCAGGCGCTCGGACTGGCTCCCGGCAAATACAGCGTCGCGATCAAGACCAGCAGCGGCGAGACACCCAAGGTAGAGATCGGCGGCAAGGTCAGCCATGTACGGGTCAGCAACAACGGCCCAGTGCTCGAAGTGGACGGCGTCGGCACCGTGCCCTTCTACAACATCGTCGAATTCGGCAGCAGCGCTGCCTGAGCCCCTTTGCAGAGGATCTACGCCCGATGAGCTTCAACATTGCCTTGACCGGCCTGAACGCGGTCAGCGAACAACTCGACACCGTCAGCAACAACATCGCCAACGTCGGCACCGTCGGCTTCAAGTCGTCGCGCAGCGAGTTCGGCAGCGTCTACGCCGACAGCCAGGCGATGGGCGTGGAAGTGCTCGGCAACACCCAGAGCATCAGCCTCGGCGGCAGCCTCACCACCACCAGCCGCAGCCTCGACCTGGCCATCTCCGGGGCCGGCTTCTTCGTCATCAAGGGCAGCAACGGCGAGCGCCAGTACAGCCGCGCCGGGGTGTTCAACACCGACAACTCCAACTACCTGGTGAATGCCTCCGGCCAGCGCCTGCAGGGGTACTCCACCGACGCCGCCGGCAACCTGCTGGCCGGCACCGTCGGCGACCTGCAGGTGAAGAGCGCCAGCCTGCCGGCCAAGGCCACCGACAGCCTGAGCTTCGTCGCCAATCTGAACGCCGACAGCGCCGTGCCGGCCACCGCCTTCGATCCGGCCACGGCGAGTAGCTACAACTCCACCTACACCACCAAGGTGTACGACTCCCAGGGCAAGCAACACACCCTGACCCAGTACTTCGTGAAGAACGCCGACAACGACTGGACCAGCCACTACTACGTCGATGGCACCGCCACCGGCACCCAGGCGCTGACCTTCGACAGCGCCGGCATGCTCACCGCCCCGGCGGCTCCGGTGACCCTGGCGGTTGGCGGCCTGGCGGGCGGCGTCGCGCCGCTGTCGATCGCGGTCAACTACGCCGGCACCACCCAGTACGGCTCCGACTTCACCGTGACCACCAACCAGGCCAGCGGCTATGCCTCCGGGGACAAGACCGGCCTGACCGTGGATGACGCCGGCATGGTCTACGTCAACTACAGCAACGGCGAGCGCCTGCTGCAGGGCCAGGTGGTGCTGGCCAACTTCGCCAACGCGCAGGGCCTGAAGGCCGTCACCGGCACCGCCTGGACCGAGACCTCGGCCTCCGGCGCCGCGCTGGTCGGCGCGCCGGGCAACGGTCAGTTCGGCAACCTGACCAGCGGCGCCCTGGAAGGCTCCAACGTCGACCTCACCGCGCAGTTGGTGACCCTGATGGAAGGCCAGCGCAACTACCAGGCCAACACCAAGGTGCTGACCACCGACAAGGAACTCACCCAAGCGCTGTTCAGCGCCATCTGAGGCTGAGCCATGGACCGACTGGCCTATACCGCGATGACCGCCGCCAGCCGCACGATGCAGTCGCTGCAGGTGCGCGCGAACAACCTGGCCAACGCCAACACCCCGGGCTTCCGCGCCGACATGGAGCGCGCCCGCGCGGTCGACGTGAGCGGCTACGGCTACGACAGCCGGCACCTGGCGAGCGTGGAGAACAACGGCGTCGACATGACCCCGGGCACCCTCACCGTGACCGGCCGCGACCTCGACTTCGCCATCCGCGGGCAGGGCCTGATCGCCCTGCAGGACGGCAACGGCGAGGTCTACACCCGGCACGGCAGCATGGTCGTCGACAGCGAAGGGCGGCTGACCATCAACGGCCGCCAGGTGATGGGCGAGGGCGGTCCCATCGTGCTGCCGGAATACGACAGCGTGAACATCGGCGAGGACGGCACCGTCTCGGTGATCCCGCGCGGCGATTACCTGACGACCGAGGTCGACCGCATCAAGCTGGTCGATGCGCAGGCCTCCGAGCTGAAGAAGAACGACGCCGGCCTGCTGGTGCGCAAGGACGGCCAGCCGGCGCAGACGAGCGCCGGCGTGCGCCTGGTCAGCGGTTACCTGGAGGCGAGCAACGTGTCCTCCATCGACCAGCTCACCGCGACCATGAGCCTGAGCCGCATGTTCGAGACCCAGGTGAAGATGATGAAAGCCGCCGAAGACATGTCCTCGGCCGGCGACCGCCTACTGCGCGAATGACGCCCCACAACCCCCCGGCCGCGCAGGGCGCGGCCCGTGAAGGAGAAACACGATGAGTTCGGCACTCTGGGTCAGCAAGACCGGTCTGGCGGCGCAGGACACCGCGCTGTCGGCGGTCGCCAACAACCTGGCCAACGTCAACACCACCGGCTTCAAGAGCGACCGCGTGGTCTTCGAGGACCTGTTCTACTCGATCGACCGCCAGCCCGGCGCGCAGGCCGACCAGGTCAACACCGTGCCCTCGGGCATCCAGCTCGGCAGCGGCGTGCGCGTCGCCGGCACGCAGAAAGTCTTCACCGAAGGCAGCATGCAGACCACCAACCAGCCGATGGACCTGGCGATCGTCGGCCGTGGCTTCTTCCAGGTCGAAGCGCCCAACGGCGACACCCTGTACACCGAGAACGGCCAGTTGCAGCTCAACAACGACGGCATGATCGTCAACGCCCAGGGCCTGCCGCTGATGCCGAACATCGTGGTGCCGACCGGCGCCACCAGTTTCACCGTCGGCAGCGACGGCACCGTCACCGCGATCCTTCCGGGCGAGACCCAGCCGACCCAGCTCGGCCAGATCACCATCGTCAACTTCACCAACCCGGCCGGCCTCGAAGCTCTCGGCGGCAACCTCTACCGCGAGACCGTGGCCAGCGGCCAGCCGGTGGAAGGCACGCCCGGCGACCAGGGGCTGGGCACCATCAAGCAGGGGGTGCTGGAAGGCTCCAACGTGCAGGTGGTCGAGGCCATGGTCAACATGATCGCCATCCAGCGTGCCTACGAGGCCAACGCCAAGGTGCTGGATGCCGCCTCCGGCATGCAGCAGTTCCTCAACCAGAACGCGTGACGCCGATGAAACGCCTGCCGTTGCTGCTCGCCGCGCTGTCCCTCAGCGGTTGCGCGAGCTTCCACGAGATGCTCCCCGACGAGGACTCCAGCGCCTACCAGCCGCCGGCGCTGGACTACAGCCTGCCGCCGACCACCGGCGGCGGCCTGTTCCGCTCCGGCTACTACGGCGGCCTGGTGCAGGACCAGCGCGCCGTGCGTGTCGGCGACATCCTCACGGTGGTGCTGGAAGAACAGACCCAGTCGAGCAAGAGCGCCGGCACCAGCTTCGACAAGAACTCGAACGTGGGCATCGGCATTCCCAAGGTGCTCGGGCACAACTACGACCGCCTGGAAAGCTCGGCCAAGGGCACGCGCGACTTCAAGGGCGACGCCAAGAGTTCGCAGCAGAACTCCCTGCGCGGCTCCATCGCCGTCACCGTGCACAAGGTGCTGCCCAACGGCACGCTGCTGGTGCGCGGCGAGAAGAACCTGCGCCTGAACCAGGGCGAGGAGTTCATCCGCCTCACCGGCCTGGTGCGCATGGAAGACATCAACCGCTTCAACCAGGTGTCCTCGCTGAACGTCGCCAACGCCAACATCTCCTATGCCGGGCGTGGCGTGCTCAACGACAGCAACTCGGCCGGCTGGCTGACGCGCTTCTTCACCCACCCCATCTTCCCGTTGTGAGGCTCGGCCGGTCATGCGCCTGACGCTCAAGTTATTCTTGCCCCTGGCGCTGCTCTGGCTGCCGCTGTCGGCCCGCGCCGTGCCGCTGCTCGACCTGGTCGACGTCGAAGGCATCCGTGGCAACCAGTTGGTCGGCTACGGCCTGGTGGTCGGCCTCGACGGCACCGGCGACAAGACCCAGGTGAAGTTCACCAGCCAGTCGGTGGTGAACATGATCAAGCAGTTCGGCGTGAACCTGCCGAGCAACGTCGATCCCAAGCTGAAGAACGTCGCCGCGGTGAGCATCACCGCCAGCGTGCCGCCGTCCTACAGTCCGGGGCAGACGGTGGACGTCACCGTCTCCTCGCTGGGCGACGCCAAGAGCCTGCGCGGCGGCCAGTTGCTGCTCACGCCGCTGCGCGGCATCGACGGCGAGACCTACGCCCTGGCCCAGGGGTCGGTGGCCGTCGGCGGTCTCAACGCCACCGGGCAGAGCGGTTCCAGCGTGGCCATCAACACCGCCAACGGCGGACGCATCCCCAATGGCGCGACCATCGAACGGATGATCCCCAGCGACTTCGCCAGCCGCCCGGACATCATGCTCAACCTGCGCCAGCCGAGCTTCCAGACCGCCGCGCACATCGTCACCGCGCTGGAGAACGTCTTCGGCCGCGGCACCGCCCAGGCCCTCGACGGCACCAAAGTCAGCGTGCGCGCGCCGGCCTCGGCGAACCAGCGCACCAGCTTCATGGCCCTGCTGGAAAGCGTCGAGGTGCAGGAAGGCCGCGAACGGCCCAAGGTGGTGTTCAACAGCCGCACCGGCACCGTGGTCATCGGCCAGGGCGTGCGGGTCAAGGCCGCCGCGGTGTCCCACGGCACCCTCACCGTGACCATCAGCGAGAACCCCCAGGTCAGCCAGCCGGCGCCGTTCTCCCAGGGACAGACCGCGGTGACGCCGCAGTCCAACGTCAACGTCAGCCAGGACAAGAAGCCCATGTTCAAGTGGCCCGAGGGCGCCAGCCTGCAGAGCATCATCGACACCGTGAACAGCCTGGGCGCCACCCCGGACGACGTCATGAGCATCCTCCAGGCGCTGGAGAAAGCCGGGGCGTTGAACGCCGAACTGATCGTCATCTAGGCAGGCCGCATGAGCATCGTTTCCCTCCCCACCACGCTGAACGCCGCGCGTACCCAGCAGGGCAACCCGCAGGCCCGCCTGGAGGCCGCTTCCGAGCAGTTCGAGGCGCTGTTCCTGCAACAGATCCTCAAGCAGATGCGCAAGGCCGGCGACGTGCTCTCCGCCGGTGGCCTGCTGCGCAGCCGCGACCTCGACACCATGCGCGACTTCTACGACAGCGCGCTGGCCGACAACCTCGCCCAGCGCAAGCAGACCGGCATCGCCGACCTGCTGGTGCGCCAGCTCTCCGGGCATGCCAGCGAGAGCCAGGGCGAGGCCCTGGCCGGCGGCGACGCGCGCGGCATGCCGCGCAGCCTGCAACAGGCGGTGGCGGCCGACTGGCAGCGCGGCGTGCAGGCGGTCAGCCGGGTCTGGCAGCGTGGCAGCACGGCCTTCGGCCAACTGGTGGACAGCCTGATCGACCATGAATCGGCCGGCGATGTCGCCGCCGTGTCGCAGCGCGGCGCCCGTGGCCTGATGCAACTGATGCCGGACACCGCCAAGGAGATGGCCGCCAAGCTCGGCCTGGACTTCGACGAGCAGCGCCTGACCAGCGACGGCGAATACAACAAGCGGCTCGGCAGCGCCTACCTCGACGAGCTGCTGCAACGCTACGACGGCCATCGTGCCCTGGCCCTGGCGGCCTACAACGCCGGTCCCGGCCGCGTCGACGAGTGGCTGAAGAGCAACGGCGATCCGCGCACCGGCGAGATCGGCAGCGACGCCTGGGTGCAGCGCATCCCCTTCGAGGAAACCCGCAACTACACCCGCGGCATCCTCGACGACCTGGCGCGGCGGCCGCGCAGCGTCAGCGAGCAGCCGACCGCGCAGCAGCAGGTCGAACCGGCGCTGGACGCCGGCGAGCGCCTGAGTCTGGCGCCGGCGCTTAATCCGCAAGGCGATTCCGTCGCCTATCAGGGGCATAGCCCGGATGTTCCGCCGGTGGCCCGCCACCAGGCGCTCTCCGCGGCATTCGCCCAACCGATACGCCTGGAGCCGAGAGGGAAGCAGTCGTGAGCAATTTGACGCAGATCGCCTACAGTGGCGTGCGTGCCTCGGAGATCGCCCTGTCGGTCACCGGGCAGAACACCTCCAACGTCAACACCCCCGGTTTCAGCCGTCTGTCCACGGTGATGAGTTCGCTCGCCGGCGAGGGCGCGCGCAGCCCCGGTGGCGGCGTGCAGGTGACCAGCATCCGGCGCATGTCCGACGACTTCCTCAGCCAGCAACTGCGCCGCGCCACCACCGCGCAGAACTACTACAGCAACTCGCAGCAGTACCTCGGCTCGCTGGAAGACCTGATGTCCAGCGATGGCGCCAGCATCAGCGTCGGCCTCGACAACTTCTTCGCTGCCATCAGCGCCGCCAGCGCCACGCCGGACTCCATCGCCCTGCGCCAGCAGATCATCGCCGAGACCGGCAACCTGGCGCAGCGCTTCAACACCCTCAGCGGCAACATCGCCACCCAGCTCACCTCGCTGCAGGAGCAACGCGGCACCATGGTCGGCGAGATCAACGGCCTGACCAGCAATGTCGCCCTGCTCAACAAGAAGATCACCGCCGCGCAGTCCGCCGGCGCCGACGCCACGGCACTGCAGGACCAGCGCGACAACCTGATCACCCAGCTCAGCCAGTACAGCAGCATCCGCACCACCACGGCCGCCGACGGTTCGCTCTCGGTGTCCCTGGCCAACGGCCAGCCGCTGGTGGCCGGCGCCTCCGCCGCGCAGCTGAGCGTGAGCCTGACCAGCACCGGCGAACAGGATGTCAGCCTGTCCTTCGCCGGCACCCAGTTCGCCATCGACCAGCAAGGCCTGGGCGGCTCCATGGGCGCGCTCTATGACACCGAATACAAGACCCTGCGACCGAATTTGGGCGCCATCAGCGGCATGGCCAGCCAGATCGCCGGCCTGGTCAACAGCACCCTGGCCGGCGGCTACGACCTCGACGGCAACGCCGGCCAGCCGCTGCTGCAATACAACAGCGGCAGCACCAGCAAGCTGCTCAGCCTGACCGGCCTGCAGCCGCGCCAGTTGGCGCTGTCCGACAGCCAGGGGGAGAGCGGTAACAACGGCAATCTGCTCGCCCTGCTCAACCTGAAGAACCAGAACATCACGGTCAACGGCAGCTCGGTCTCGGTGAACGACGCCTATGCCGGGCTGATCGGCCAGGTGGCCAGCGCCAGCCGGCAGAACCAGGCCGACCTGACCACCGCCACCAGCGTTACCCAGCAGGCGCAGAAACAGCGCGACAGCGTCAGCGCGGTGAACCTCGACGAGGAAGCGGTGAACCTGATGACCTACCAGCAGGCCTACCAGGCCAACATGAAGGTCATCAGTACCGCCAAGAGCCTTTTCGACAGCATGCTCGCGGCGTTCTGAACGCCGCCCAGCCCGTAACCGAAGCCGAGACGCCCCATGCGCATCACCAACTCGCAGAGCACCTCCATCCTGCTCAACTCGATGAATCAGAACACCTCGAAGATGTCCGAGCTGATGCAACAGATGTCGAGCAGCAACCGTATCCAGCACCCCTCGGACGACCCCATCGCCAGCGTGCGCATCCTGCGCATCCAGCGTTCCGAGGCGAGCCTGACGCAATACGGCAGCAACATCACCAACGTCTCGGGCAACCTGTCGACCCAGGAAACCAACCTGCAGTCCACCTCGGACACCATGCTCAACATCCGCGACCTGTTGCTCTGGGCGGCCAACGGCTCGAACTCCACCGAGCAGCTCAACGCCATGGCCGGCGAGCTGTCGACCCTGGAGTCGACCCTGGTCAGCTACCTCAACGTGCGCGACGAGGAGGGCCGCTATCTGTTCTCCGGGACCCTCAGCGATCGTCCGGCGGTGGTCTACGACTCGGTCACCGGCACCTACGCCGCCAACGGCAATGACAAGACCCGCCAGGCGGCGGTGGCCAATGGCGTGCTGGTCGACGAGAACGTGCCGATCCAACCGCTGTTCGGCACCGGCATGGACCTGCTCAACAAGCTGCACGGCCTGGTGGCCACCTTGAAGAACCCGGCACTGAACGCCAGCGACCCGGCCACCGTGCAGAGCATCCGCGACACCATCAACCAGCTCGACGACAGCCACGGCAAGGTGCTCGGCGCCATCACCGACCTCGGCGGCCGGCAGAACACCCTGACCCTGCTGAACACCAGCAATCAGGACGTTTCCCTGGTCAACCAGAAGATCGAAGGCGACCTCTCGGCGCTGGACTACAGCAAGGCCAGTATCGACCTGGGCAACTACAAGCTGGCGCTGCAGGCGACGCAGAAGACCTACATGACGGTCAACGGCCTGTCGCTGTTCAGTCTGCTCTGAGGAGGCGCGCGGCATGAAGGTCGAGAACCGCTTCCCGGCGGTCGCCGCCATCGATGGCCAGGAGCGTCCGCCCTTGCAGGGCGCCAGCGGCCTTGCGCAACCGCGCAAGGGCAGCGGCGCGAGCAGCGCCGGCGCGCGCAGCGAGCGTGGCGCGGGCCAGGCCGCCGGCTTCAGCATCCAGCTCAACCAGCAGCTCAGCGCCATGCAGACCGCCGAGGATTACCTCGGTGAGCTGGCCGATCGGCTGAACCAGCTCAAGCTCAGCATCGGCCGTGAGCTGAGCGGTGCCCAGGGCAGCGCGCGGCAGGCGCTGGAGCAGCAGCTCAAGCAGGTCGACGAATTGCTCGCGCAGCGCAGCGAACGCACCGGCGGCAGCCTCGACGCCAACCTGCAACTGCGCCTGCACGAACCGGCGCGCGCGCGTTTCAGCATCGATGGCCTGGCGACCCTCGACCAGGCCCGCAACGGCGGCCGCGAAACCCTGCTGTTCAGTGCCGGGCGTAGCCTGAGCGAACCGGGCGTGGTGGTGCTGGACGATGCCATGAGCGACCAGCAGTTGCTGCGCAGCTTCAATATCGGCCTGGCTGCCTCGGGCATCCGCGCGGAGGTGGGGCAGGGCGGCACGCTGACCTTCTCGGTGGCGGAAAGCGAATGGCCGCAGCTCAAGGAACAGTTGGCCTTGCAGGGCGAAGGCAAACGCTTCGCCAAGGAACGCGCGAGCCATGTGCAGGTTCGCGAGGAGCGCCTGCTGGATCTTCCCGCCAGCGTCTCGGGCAACGACCAGCGCGAACTGCGGCGGATGCTCGACGGGGTGATCGGCGCCCTCGACCGCATCGGCACGCTGCGCGACCAGTTGCGCCAGCGGCAGAGCGAGATCCGCGAGTTCCTCGCCCGCCAGGCCAACCAGGACGAGCAGCAATGGGCGGAAGACTACGCGGCCAACGTGTTCAACCTGGTGCGCAACAGTGACGCCAGCTATGCGGCGGTGACACAGACGGTGGTGGCCCAGGCCAACCTCAGTCGTTTCGCGGTGGTAAGCCTGCTTTCTTGATTGCTAAGCTGCACCGAACCTAGCGACCGATTGGCGGTCCGAGCAGGCGGAAAGGGGGAGGGCCCCCTTCGCTCCTTTGGCAACGACGGTGAAGGCGATTCGAATGGTCTATGTACAAAGGGATGGGCAAGGCAGGTTGCTGAGAGTGGAGAGCCAGCCATTCGAGGGCATGAACGACACCCTGGCCTATCAGAGCGAGGAGCTAAAGGCCTGGCTCGACGCGCGCACCGAGGTGCGTAGCCGGCTGGACCTGCTGCGGCAGTCCGACCTGGACGTGATCCGCGTGCTCGAAGACGTGGTCAACGTGCTGGTGGAGCGCGGCGTGATCCGCTACACCGACCTGCCGGAAGCCGCCCGGCGCAAGCTCGACGAGCGCGCCGTGGCGCGCGCCGAGCTGGAAGGCCTGGCCGACCACGCCGACGAGCCGTAGCGCCGCCGCGCGGACCTGGCCGTCCGTCGCCTGCAACGCTTGCGCGGCGCTGCGGTCTATAGGCGCTGCGGGTATCCTCGCCCGCCTGTCGTCCCCCAGGAGCGCCAATTGCCCCACCTTCGTGCACCGCGCGCGCGCCGTCTGGCCGCGCTGATCCTCTCTGCATTCATCAGCACGCCACTGCTGGCCTGTCCGGCCGGCCAGGTCGAAGTCTGCCTGGCCCAGTGTCTCTGCGTATCCGATCCCGATGGCAGCCTCGACGCGCTGCAGAAGCAGGTGCGCCAGGTCGCCGCGCCGGCCCTCGCCGGCTGGCTGCAGCGCGCCCGCGACCAGGCCGTGGCCGAGGGCGTCGAGCCGATCCCGCTCAACCTGCGCGTGCAATTGCGCGACTACTACCCCGACGAGGTGTTGGACGCGGCGCGCTACCGGGTCGGCGACAGCCAGCAGCTCGACGCCGCCAACGCCATGCTGCAGAACGAAGACGTCGCCGCCGTGACCCTGGTCGATGTCATCGTCTTCCGCGACGCCAAGGCGGCACAGAACGACCTGGCGCTGTGGGCCCACGAACTGCAGCACGTGCAGCAGTACCGCAAGCTCGGCGTGGACGGCTTCGCTGAACGCTACGTGCGCAACTACAACGAACTGGAAAGTCCCGCCTACGCCATCCAGAACCAGGTGGAGCAGGCGCAGCGCCGGGTTACCCAGCAGACCCACAAGTGAGCGGTTCGCCGAGGATTTCCAGGAGAAAGTCGATGAAGGCGCGCACCTTGGGGTTCAGGTAGCGCGCGGAAGGGTAGAGCGCATGCACCTGGATACGCACTTTTGTCCAGTCATCCAGCGCGCTCTGCAAGACGCCGCGCTCAAGGTCTTCACGGACATAGGCCAGCGGTACCAGGCTCAGCCCCAGGCCCGCGCGTAGCGCATCGCGGATCGCCAGGCTGGAGCTGACCTGGTAGCGGCCTTTCACCGGCACCGTGACGTCCTTGCCGTTCTTGCCGAAGGTCCAGGTGTTGGCGTGCCCTGACAGACTGAAGCGCAGGCACTGGTGCTGCTGCAGGTCCTCCGGCCGGTGCGGCTGTCCGTGCCGTTGGAAGTAGGCCGGGGACGCGCAGATCACATGTTCCAGGGTGGTCAGATGACGCGCGACCAGACTGGAGTCCTGCAACTGGTCGCTGCCGCGGATGGCCAGGTCGAAGCCTTCCTTGACGATATCGACGCGGCGGTCATCCAGTTGCAGGTCGAGGGCCAGTTGCGGGTGGCGTTCGAGAAAAACCGGGATATGCCGGGTCAGGCATTCCAGGCTGAAGGTCATGGGCGCGCTGACCCGCAGGGTGCCGCTGAGGTGGTCTCGCAGCGGCCCCAGGGAGCGGTCGGCGTCATCGAGGTCGTCGAGAATCCGCGCCAGTTGCTGGTAGTACTGCCTGCCGGCTTCGGTCAGGCTCATGCGCCGGGTGGTGCGGTTGAGCAGGCGAGTGGCAAGGTGTGCTTCCAGTTCGCCAATGTTTTTGCTTATCGCCGCTGGGGACAGTCCCAGCTTGCGCGCAGCGGCGGCGAAGCCGCCCTGTTCGACGACGTTACGGAACACGCGAAGGGCGGTGAGCTGGTCCATGCATTGATCACTTCTGGTGAATGGTGAAGTGAACGTAGTGTGTATTCATTCGTTGGATGACGGCAATTAGTCTGGCCCGGCGGCGCTATTCAGGGCGTCCGCCCCTTCCAGCCCGAGAGGTCCGTCCGCATGAGCCGTCACTCCGACCTGTTCCTTACCGCCTTGGCCCCAACTATCTGGGGCAGTACCTACATCGTCGTCACCAGCCTTCTACCGGCGGGCTACCCGCTGACCCTGGCGATGCTGCGTGCGCTGCCGGCGGGGCTTTTGCTACTGCTGGCGGTGCGCTGCTTGCCGCAGGGGATCTGGTGGTTGCGCATAGCGCTGCTCGGCGCCTTGAACTTCTCGCTATTCTGGGTGCTCTTGCTGGTCGCCGCCTACCGCCTGCCGGGCGGTGTCGCTGCCACGCTCAGCTCGGTGCAGCCACTGCTCGTGGTGCTGCTGGCGCGTTTACTGCTGGGCAGCCCGGTGCGCGCGCTGGCATTGCTCGCCGCAGTGGCTGGCAGCGGCGGGGTGGGTCTGCTGGTGTTGACGCCAGCGGCTACGCTGGATCCGCTGGGCGTCCTTGCCGGCCTGCTCGGCGCCTTGAGCATGGCCTTGGGCACGGTACTCAGCCGGCGCTGGCAGCCACCGGTGCCGGCATTGACCTTCTGCGCCTGGCAACTCAGCGCCGGTGGGCTGCTACTGGTGCCACTGGCGCTTTGCCTGGAGCCGGCATTGCCGCCTTTGAGTGGAGCGAACCTATTGGGCCTGGTCTATCTGGGGGGAATCGGTGCGGCGCTGACCTACGTGCTGTGGTTCCGCGGCGTGGCGCGCCTTGAGCCGGCGCTGGTGTCGTCGCTGGGCTTCCTCAGTCCGCTCAGTGCGGTGATGCTTGGCTGGGCTTTGCTCGATCAGCGCCTCAACGCCCCGCAGTTACTCGGCATGCTGGTGGTGCTCGGCAGTGTCTGGCTCAGCCAGCGGGCGCAGCGTCCGCGTGACGGCCAGGCATCCGCGACCGCCGTGCGTGGCTGAAGCAGGCGAGCATGCTGTCTCTGTCAGGAGGGAGGCTCAGGACTCGGCGGCGGCCCAGCGCAGTCCTTCGTCCTCGTGCAGGCCGCCGAGGCGGCACAGTGCGCCGCGGTCGAGCAGGCGCACTTCGCGGCCCTGGCACTCGATCAGGCCGCTCTGCACGTAGCGGGTGAACAGGCGGCTGACGGTTTCCACGGTGAGGTCCAGGTAGTTACCGATTTCGCTGCGGGTCATCGGCAGGATGAAGTTGTTCGGCGACAGTCCGCGCTGGCGGTAGCGCGCCGACAGGCCGAGGAGGAAGGTCGCCAGGCGCTGTTCCGCGCGTTCGCGGCTGTGGCCGATGTGCTGGTGCTCGGAGTGGATGCCGTGGCTGAGGATCTGCAGCAATTGGTGGCGCAGGCTGGGGATGCGCCCGGACAGCTCTTCCAGTTGCGGCAGGGCGATGGTGCAGGCCAGCGAGGTTTCCAGGGCCATGGCATAGCCGCGGAAACGCTGCGAGCCGATGGCGTCGAGGCCGAGCATTTCGCCGGGGAGGATGAAGCCGGTGATCTGCTCCTTGCCGTCCTTGTCCAGCAGGTAGGTCTTGAGCGCGCCGGAGCGCAGGGCGAAGACGTGCTGCATGGGGTCTTCGGCACGGAACAGGTAGTCGCCTTTGTGCAACGGGCGATTGCGCCGGACGATATTGTCCAGTTCGGCGATCTCATCGTCTTCCAGGCTGGCCGGCAGACACAGCCGGCTCAAGGAGCAGGACTGGCAGCTGACCTGGGCGCGCGGAACGGGTGGGCTCGCGTCTGACATGGCGGAGTTCTGTCGTGATCGGGAGAGTGGGGTCCTTCAAATATAGACAGCCGACGGCAAAGTGCCGCCCTTTCGTCGCGCCGGGCGACACCCGGCAGCGTACCGCTCATGGCGGTGTCCAGCGGCGCAGGGCGTCGAGCCAGGCCTCGGCCCCGGCGTCGCTGGGCGCGCGCCAGTCGGCGCGGGGCGACAGCGAGCCGCCGGAGCCGACCTTGGGGCCGTTGGGCAGCGCCGAGCGCTTGAACTGGCTGCCGGCGAAGAAGCGTTGCAGGAACACCGCCAGCCAATGGCCGATCTGCGCCGGGGCATAGGCCACGCGCTCGGCTTCGGGCAGCAGCGCCGGCCAATCACCGCGCGCGGCGTCGCCCCAGGCCTGCTCGGCGAGGTAGGCGACCTTGGCCGGGTGGTAGCCGAAGCGGCTCAGGTAATAGAGGAAGAAGTCCTGCAGGGCGTAGGGGCCGACGGTGTCCTCCGCGCGCTGCGGGCTGTCGCCGGGCACCAGTTCCGGCGAGGCGGCGCTGGCCAGGATGCGCCGCAGGACCCGGCGCACCGCCGCTGGTTGGCGCGGTAACTGCCAGTGCAGCAGGTGGCGGATCAGGGTCTTGGGCAGCGAGGCGTTGACCGCGTAGTGCGACATCTGATCGCCGACCCCGTAGGTGGTGTAGCCCAGAGCCAGCTCCGAGAGGTCGCCGGTGCCGATCACCAGCCCGCCATGCTGGTTGGCCAGGCGGAACAGGTGCGAGGTGCGCTCGCCGGCCTGGACGTTCTCGAAGCTGATGTCGTAGACCGGCTCGCCGCGTGTGTAGGGGTGGCCGATGTCCTCGAGCATTTGCAGGCAGGACGGGCGGATGTCGATTTCCGCCGCGCTCAGGCCCAGCCCCTGCATCAGCGCCAGGGCATTGCGCCGGCTCTGCGCACGGGTGGCCAGGCCCGGCAGGCTGTAGCCGAGTATCTGCGTGCGCGGCAGGCCGAGCTGGTCGAAGGCGCCGGCGGCGACCAGCGCCGCCTGGGTCGAATCGGCGCCGCCGGATATACCGATCAGCACCTTCTGCACGCCGCAGGCCTGCAAGCGTCTGGCCAGGCCTTGCTGCTGGATGGCGTAGACCTCGGCGCAGCGCGCGTCGAGGCTGGCGCTGTCGCTGGGGACGAAGGGGAAGCGGGCGATCCGCCGCGCCAGCGCCAGCGGCCTGACGGGCGGCTCGAAGTCCACGGCGATGCGCCGGAATGCCTCCAGGCGCGCGCGGTGCAGGCTGGCGCAGTCGGTGAAGCTGGTGGTGCGCTGGCGATCCTGGCGCAGGCGGTCGAGGTCGATGTCGGCGAAGATCAGGCCGGGGGCGTTGGCGAAGCGCGGGCTCTCGGCGAGCAGTTCGCCGTTCTCGTGGATCATCGCGTGGCCGTCCCAGGCCAGGTCGGTGGTCGATTCGCCATAGCCGGCGGCGCTGTAGACGTAGGCGGCGATGCAGCGCGCCGACTGCCCGGCGCCGAGCTGGCGGCGGTACTCGGCCTTGCCCACGGTGGCGTTGCTCGCCGACAGGTTGGCCAGCAGCGTGGCGCCGGCCAGGGCCGCGTAACCGCTCGGCGGCGCCGGCACCCAGAGGTCCTCGCAGATTTCCGCGTGCAGGACCAGGCCGCGCAGGCGCGGGAAGTCGAGAAGGATGTCGCTGCCGAAGGGCACCTGGCGGCCGGCGACGCGCAGCTCGCCGCCGCGGGCATCGGCGGCCGAGGCGAAATGGCGCTTCTCGTAGAACTCCCGGTAGTTCGGCCGGTAGGTCTTGGGCAGGGCACAGAGGATGCGTCCGCGATGGATCGCCACGGCACAGTTGAACAGCGCCCCCTCGGCCCGCAGCGGCGCGCCCACCAGCAGCACCGGCAACAGCGCCTGGCTGGCCCGGCAGAGGCTGTCCAGGGCGTCTTCCACGGTGTCGAGCAGGGCGTCCTGGAACAGCAGGTCGTCGATCGCGTAGGCCGACAGGCCCAGTTCCGGAAACACCGCCAGGCCGGCCTGGTGCTGGTGGGCCTGCTGCGCCAGTTGCAGGGTCGCGGCGAGATTGGCGGCGGGGTCGGCGGGCGTCACCCGCGGGGTGCAGGCGGCGACGCGGAAAAAGCCCTGGGCATAGGGCGATGCGCTGCTGGACATGGGCCTTCCTCACGGCGCCGGGTATTCGTCCAGCATAGCCAGGGACGCGCAAGGGGCCGGTTTGATGCAAATCAAAGTGCCCGTGGCCGTCGCGCTCCAGGCTGGCTGACAGCACCCTGGGAAGCGTTCGGGCGTGCCTCACTCGGGACAGGGTTGCGCGGAGCGGAGCATGGGTCAGTACCAGCGGTTATTCCTTATTGGCGACTCCCGACAACTGGATTCGGCGGCGTTCCGGCGTGCCGCGGCGATCGCCCGCCAGAGTGGCGCGAGCCTGCACATCGGCCTGTACCTGGAAACCCCACACGGGCTGGCGCTGCTCGACGAGCGCCTGCGCGACAGCGCCCGCCAGCGTCACCTGACGGAGCACACGAACAACCTGCAGCGGGCCGCGGACGAACTGCACGCGCTGGGCGTGACGGTCACCCGCGAGGTGCTCTGGAGCCAGGACGCGCTGGGCGAAATCCTCGCGCGCATCAGCGCGCTGCAACCGGACCTGGTGATCAAGGACATTCAGCACGAGCCGGTGCTCAAGCGCGCCTTCGTCACGCCGCTGGACTGCCATCTGCTGCGGGCCTGCCCGGTGCCCCTGCATCTGGTCGCCGAGGCCCGTCATCCGCTGCCCTACAAGGTGCTGGCGGCGGTCGACGTGGCGCGCCCGGAGTTGCAGATCAGCGGCCTCAACGAGCAGGTCATCCAGACCGCCAGCGCGCTGGCCCTGCAATGCGGCGCCGAACTGCACCTGCTGCACGCCTGCGACCTGACCCAGGCCAGTCTCTACGATGCCTTCAGTGCCAATGGCACTTGGGACCTGACCTTCTCGGAGCGGCTCTGCGACAGCCTGCAACACAGCTTCAACAGCCTCGCCGAAAAGCATGCCGTGCCGGCGGAGCAGCGGCATTTCCTGCTTGGCCCGGCGCTGGCCGGCATCGCTGACTTCGTCGCGGATTTCCAGGTCGACGTGGTGGTGATGGGGACGGTCAGTCGGCATGGCCTGGAGCGCATGCTCGGCAGCACCACCGAACACATGCTGTACCGCGTGCCCAGCAGCCTACTGACGGTGCGCAGCGGGCGCGCGCCGTGAAGCGCGGCTTTTCTTGATGACCATCAAATCGCCCCGCAGCGCGGCTGCCTAGTCTGGAGGCCGCGGCGGTTGCAGGAAATGGGCTGCCGACCGGCCATTGGCAGAGGAGCGAACACCAGCATGGGACAGGCGATCCGCGCTCAGGCGCGGCTGCTGCAGGGCTATGACGATGGCCGCGATGTGCGTCATCTCAGCCTGCGTATCGAGGGCGGCGACGGCCAGGCGGCCGGCGCCATTCCCGGGCAGTTCTGCCTGCTCGGCCTGCCGGGACGCGGCACCGCGCCGTTCAGTTTCGTCAGCCTGCCGGACGGCGACGGACGCTTCGTCGTCGCCATCCATCGCTGCGGCGGCCTGAGCGATGCGCTCTTCGCCCAGGCGCCCGGCGCGCTGCTCGATTACCACGGCCCCCTGGGCGACGGCTGGCCCCTGCCGCTGCGCGCGGTGAGCCTGCTGATGCTGGCCGAGGAGCGCGGCCTGCTGGCCCTGGCGGCGGCCATCGACGAAGCCGCCGACTGGGCGCCGCCGCTGCGCCTGCGGGTGCTATACGGCGCCGCGCAGCCGGCCGCCCGGGTGCTTGCCGAGGAGCGCCGGCGCTGGGGGCGGGCGCTGAACTACATCGAAGCCCAGGGGCACGCCGAGTCAGGCCAGGCCGGCGCTTCGCCGTTGCAACTGCTGCCGGCGCTGCTCGCCGCGGGGCTGCCCGACGAGGTCTTCTGCGCCGGCCCGGAAGCCTTCACCCTGAGCGCCGCGCGCGCCTGCCAGGACAGCGGCGTGGCGGCCTCGCGCATCTGGTTGCACAGTGACTACCGGCTGCGCCTGGCCTGCGCCGGCGGGCGCGGTGAGCAGGCGCGCGGGCCGGTGTGCCGCTACGACCTCTACCTGCAAACCCGCTGCGAGCCGGTTTGATGCACATCAAAGTCGCGGCGCGGCGATCGGCCCACCCTGCATCCATGATTCGCGCGCCGCGCCTGTCGCGGTGCTCGCGCAAAGCCCAGCCACGGAGGTCATCATGAATCCCTACAAGCGCCTGCTGCTGATCTGCGATCCCGCCATGCACCTGTCTCCCGCCATGACCCGGGCCCAGGCCCTGGCCGGCTCCAGTAGCGCGGTGTTGCACATGGTCGCCCTGGGTAGCCTGCCGCCCAGCCTGCGCATCCTCGATGAAACGCTGCAGGATCGCGCGCGGCTCGACTGGCTGGAAAAACACCAGACCTGGCTGGACGACCAGTGCCAGTTGCTCAGTGCGCGGGGCATCGACGTCAGCGCCCAGGCGCTGTGGAGCGACGAACCGATGAAGGAAGTGCTGCGCCTGGCCGAGGACATGAAGGCCGACCTGCTGATCAAGGACCGCGAGTACGAGCCGGCCTTGCGCCGCGCCCTGATCACGCCGCTGGACTGGCAGGTGTTGCGCGAGTGCGCGGTGCCCTTGCACCTGGTCAGCGTCGCCGAGCACGCCTTGCCACGCAAGGTGGTGGCCGCCATCGACCTGTCGCAGAGCGATCCGCAGATCGACGCGGTGAACGAGCGCATCATCGAGGCCGCACAGAACTTCGCCGTGCAGTGCGATGCCGATCTGCACCTGCTGCAGGCCTATGAAGCACCGTCGAGTTTCCTCGCCTATGCCGCCGGCCCGGTGGCCTGGACCAAGGAAATGCAGGAAGAAGCCAGCGGCCGCGCCCAGACCCGCATGGCCCGCCTGGGCGAGCGCTTCGGCGTGCCGCAGCACTACCAGCACCTGCTCAAGGGACCGGCGACCAAGGTCATCGCCCAGTTCGCCGCCGAGCAGCACATGGACGTGGTGGTCATGGGCACCCTGTACCACAGCGGCCTGACCAAGGTCCTCGGCAGCACTACCGAGCAGGCGCTCTACCAGGTGCCGTCGAGCATTCTCGCCATCCGCCCCTGAGCGATCGCATAGGGCAGCGTCGGCGCGCGAGGCGGTAGACACCCTGAGGAGACACGAATGAAGATCGTCGCCTTCCTGAGTGTGCTGCTGTCGTTCTGGGCCGTCGCCTGCGTGGCCTGGATGGAGTTGCGTTACGCCCCGGCCGGCGGCGATGCGCAGTACGTGTTCCTCTGGGACCGCTGGGAAAACCGCCTGTGCCTGGTGTCGGTGGATGCTCCCGCGCGGATCATCTGCGACCCCCGCACGCTCTGGGTCTCGCGCGGCGGCGCGCGCCACGAGGGGCCGGCGCCATGAGCCGTGCCGAGGCGCTGATCGAGCGCCTGTTCGCCGCCGAGGTCGCGTTTCTGCATGCGCTGGCGCGCAGCGCCGCGTTGACCGACGCCGAGGCCCTGCATGACCTGCGCCTGAGCCTGCGCCACCTGCGCGGCCTGCTTTGGCCGTTACGCGAGGACGCCGCCCTGGCTGACCTGGACCGCGCTGCCTTGGCGTTGCTTCGGCAGACCAGCGCCTTGCGCGACACCCAGGTGCTGAGCACGGAACTGTCCCGTCTGGGCTTGCACGCCGAGGCCGGCGCGCGGCAGGCGTGGGTCGAGGAGGGCTGTCAGGCGCTGCCCGCATCGGCTGTCGTGCACGACCTGCTGCGCGCGTTCGATGGCGCTCCGCCGGCCCTGCGCCAGGCTGTCCGCGCCGGGCGTCTGAAGGGGCTCAAGGGACGCTTGCGGCGCCACCTGCGGCGCCAGTGGCGAAGCCTGTGTCCGCTGCCGATCGCCTCGCCCGAGGAGCAGCATGTGACCCGCTTGCGGGTCAAGCGCCTGCGCTATCTGCAGGCGAGCTACCCCCGGCTGATGCCCATGGCGGAACCGCTCAAGGCGTTGTTGCAAGGCTTGCAGTCGGCGCTGGGCGATGCCCATGACCTGGACTTCTGGTGTCGCCAGGTTGCTGGCGATCCGGCATTGCGCCCGGCCCTGGCCGGCTGGCGCGAGGCCAAGGCGCAGGCCGTGGCGCGGGCGCGGATCCTCGGTGGGCAACTGGAACAACAGCTGGGGAGCAGCGCCGGCCGCGTTACGCCGGCGCGGGTGCCGGCACTGCGCCGGGTCGACGCCGGGGATCAGGCGCGTTAGTGCGCGCCGACCGCGCGTCGCGCCGAGTAGGGCAGGCTGTGCGGCGCGGCGAGGCGCTCGCGGAGTTTGCTCAGGTATTCGCGGGCCTGCCGCTCGTCACGGAAGGGCACCCGGTACTGGTCGAGCTGGACGTAGCAGCAACCATCGGCAGCGCAGAGCAATTGCATGTGCATAGTGGTCTCCGGAATCTTCAGGCTCCTGGTTGGAGTGACAGGGTATGGATGACCTGGGTGGCATCGTTCGGGTCTTGCCGGGTGGTGAAACCGAGGAAGCGCACCAGCTCGTGCATGCCGGTGTTGGCCGCCGAGTCGAGCGAGAACATCTGCTTCAGGCCGTTGCGCCGGGCGGTTTCAATCAGGTGGCGCATCAGCGCCACGGCCAGGCCCCGGTGTCGCCAGGCGTCGGCCACGGTGATCGCGCATTCGCACTGCTCGCCGTCGCCGCCGACCGCGTAGCGGCTGACCCCGACTTCGATCAGCTTGCCGTCCTGATGCGCCACGGCGATGTAGGCGACGCTGTCCTTGAAGTTCACCGCCATCAACTGGTCGAGCAGCGCCGGGGACACCTCGCGCATGCTGCAGAGGAAGCGGAAATGCCGCGCCTCGGCGGACAGCCCGGCGATGAAATCGGCTTCGCGCTGGCGGTCCTCCGGCTTCAGCGGGCGGATCAGCACATGGCTGCCATCGTTCAGCGGTTCGATCCAATGCTCCTCGGACAAGGTGCCGAATTCGGAGCTGGTAGCGGGGGATGAGGGAGCGGTGGACATGTGACCTCCAGGGACGATGAGCCTTAGGCAAACGACGCCCGAACCACTTGTACGCCGCGCAGCCCGGTGTGGATTGATCAGGATCAAAGGCTGCCGAAGCCGCGCGCGGCGGCGGCTGAACGGTGCAACCGAGGCCATCCGCCCAACGCGCAAGGGCGGATTGGCGGCGATGATGGGCATCGCTGCGCTCAACCGCATCCTAGGAGACCGGCCGTTTCCCTCCGGCATGGATTGGCGGATAGCGCTGGGGCGTTGTTCGTATACGGACTCCTCCCGGTTTGCCAGTGTTTGGCGTTGTTCAAACCTAGGTACGACTGCTTCCGTATATCCGGCTTGGTGGAGTGATGTTGCAGCTCGCGAGCCCATGATTAAATGTGCGCCTGTCTGTCCGATCGCCCTAAGGATGCTCTGAACTAGTCCTGAATTTTCATGTTGGCAGCCCTGTCCGTTGAAAAAGTGCCTGCGAATCCAAGGGGGGCTTGAGCCTCTAGCTCCGCCCTGTTTGGGTACTTGGTTGGGGCATTTCCTCGCATTACGGGCGAACCTCGCCTGGGGTGGACAGCAACTGTCGGCGCCCCATCCATAGGTTTGACAAGACGAATAGGGTGACCCGCTGCGCGGTATTCTTCGCCAGGCGCCGGAAGCACACGTTCACGCAGCCGAACTGGCGCTTGACCACCCGAAACGGGTGCTCGACCTTGCGCTTGGCTTTGTACAGAGCGCTGCGCCTGCTCAGTTGCTTGTAGCGCTTCGCCGAGTGGCGATTTTCCAGATGACTTGGCGACCTTCAGGCTCGGCGCGCTTCTCCACTCCGGCGTAGCCCGCATCGGCACAGACCACGCTCTCTGCGCCATGCAGCGGTTTACCGAGTTGGGTAACATCGGCCACGTTGGCCGCTGTACCCACACAGGCTGTATATCAGCCCGACCCAGCAGCGGTGCGGATATGTGCCTTCACGCCGAAGGAGTGCTGGTTACCTTTCGTGGTTTGGTGCGTTCCGGGGCGCGCTTGCCGTCCTGCTTCTGGGTCGAGTTGGGCGCTTGGATCAAAGTGGCATTGACGATGGTGCCCCGGCGCAGCAATAACCCACGATCTCCCAGATAGCCGTTGCTCACGCCAAAGATGCCGGCTGCCAGCCCATGTTTTTCCAGAAAACGGCGCAAGTTGAGGACGGTGGTTTCGTCGGAAATGCGCTCCATACTCAATCCAGCGAACTGGCACAGGATGGTCGTCCATACAGCGTCTTCTGCATCGCCGGATCGCTGTAACCGAACCTGATCCATCTCAATCAAAAGTAACTCCTTGCGGGTCTGCTTGCACTTGCCGGCGTACTCGGTATCGACGCAGGTCAACTGCTTCATCGGGAACTCGGGCTACGTGATCGGCGCATTTCACCAGATTCGGGAAGTCTTCTTCAGGTTCAGGGCTTCCCTAGTTGTTCACTATCACTCAATGACAACTCATTGAGTTGGTTGAGAATTAATTCCGATCCCATGTTGCCGAGGGAAAGACGTTGTCGCGGACAGTCGGGACAGATTGGTTGCGATGATAGTGCTGAGGAAATTTCACTCATTAACCAAGGAAAATGCTGACTCGGCCAGCGCATGAATCGGCACTAGCGTGTTTCCTTGTGGTTTTCGTAACGAGCCTGTCGATATGGGTATCCGCTGCCCGCCATACCTAGCAATCGCCTGCGCCTTGATCGGTATTCTGTTCCTCGATCCAATCGCCGCCACAGCGGCACAATTGACGGTAGATGCGGCAGCGGGAATTACCCAGATCGGAACCTATCAGGGGCGTTGTGTATACGACGTTCTCCACTGCGTAAAGTCAGCAGGGTTGGATGTCTCGATGCTGTTAATTTAATTAGGTGGCTGCAAATGAAAAAATTGGCTCTGGTTTCTATTATTTCATTTTCTGTATTTTTTACAGTTTCCTCTCAAGCAAATACTGTAACTCTGACCGTGGAAAACAACAGCGCTGAGAAGATAGATTTAAGCGCTGGATCTCCTTATGGTCTGCCTGCCTCGGTGCCACCAAAAACAACTAAGACCGTTATACTTGAGTTCGGGGGAACTAGATCAGATATTACTGCAATCTATCAGCGATTTGGCAATAAAGCAGCTTGTAAATTTACGGCGTCGCACATTGTCAAAGGGCAAAATAGTGTGACTTTTAATAAAAGCGCTGCACAGTCAGGCACTATAAAGGCAACCTGCAGGGCCGATCAATCCCCAAATTACACAACCCATAACTACTCAGCAACCTTTGCCGTTTATTGAAACGCGCATAAGGCCCGCAGGCATTGCGATTTAAAATAGTGGAAACACAATGTTTAAATAAAATATTGGAGAAATGTTAAGTTTTAATATTTGCATGTCGATACAGTGTGTGCAGGCAATCTACATGTGAAAGTTAACCTTCAAGGAGCGGCCTGCTGGGAGGCGAAAGAAATGAATCCTATTATCGCAGAGTCAATCATGGCAGTCGCTGGTAGGGCAGTTGGTATGACCGTTAAGACAACGGCTATGGGATATAATACTTTTCTGCCAGCTACCAGTGATCAGGGTCGAATAGCAGATGAAGGCATAAGAGTAAGCTTATCAGCTGCCGCGAAACAAATTTCACAAATATTGAAGGAAGGATCCAATAGTTCTGCTTCGTCAGCTGATGGTTTTGATGATTTCATACAGGAAATGCATAAGCAGCTCCTTTCAAAAGGCAAAACAGCGGAAGCTCTTACTAAAATTCCCAAAAATAGCAGCCCTGCCCGGACAACTTTAGCTCAACAGGCAGCCAATTATCTTTCGGTTGGTCTGTACGGCGGCGACAAGGTTTACGAAGGCGTCTCTTCTGATAATCCTTTTGCGAGCTTAGACAGGGCTAGCCTTTCAAGTATGGCCTTTGATAGCTCTGGGTCCTTCACGTCAGCCGAGAGGCAAGTGGCATTTCTGGAAATGACTAAACGTGATACAGAGTATGAAAACAAGACCTTTGATTTTCAGGGTTCACTCTCGGGGAAAGATAGTAGTGTTCCTTGGGGTGATATAATTAGTAATCTCCGAGATTCAGAACTCGCTTCAACAATGAGTGAGGGTGAAAGGTTGTGGCGAAAATGGCCGTCGGCGGACGAGCTTAAGAATAATGCTGAGCGGCTTATAAAGCAGTTCAATGTAAAGCCTCCTGTACTTCCTTGGTCTGCCAATTTGCAAAATTCCAATAGTACTGCCCTTGCTGCTACAGCAGGTCATGACGGTTCGGCCTCTTGGAAAACCATTGCTATCAATAAGTCTACATCTATGGATTTTGATATCAGCTTGATTCGGTCTGTTGAGAAAATTGATGGTCCCTTCAGCACTGAAAAGCCTTCCACTGATAGCGCCATCGATGGAAAATCCTTGATCTATCAAGAGATAGATAATTTCAAGTCGGAGTAGGGGTTCGTGATATCTGCGAATTGAGATCAGTTATCGCGGTCAAGAGCTAAAACAAAGTTCCCCACCGTAGCGGTGGGGAACTTTTACGTCAAGCCATCGACTTAGACCTTCCCGGCATTACTGCTGATTGAATTTCTACCTGATTCATTCAACTGAAGTGCCCCGAAAGACAGCATTGATAACACCGTCTGTCTCGATGCTGGCTATACCAGGGGCGAGAAGTATGAAGAGCATGGGGGCGTTAGCTCATCTGGCAGATTGCGGCTTGGTGCAGCACTTACAAGACGCACGATAAGCGCAGCGCCTTGTTGAAGGTGATCCGCAAGGTTGAGCATCTATTTCGAGTGATCAAGCGCCATTTCGGTTATGCGATAGGTGCGTTTCCGTGGCCAAGCCAAGAGTACGACGCAGCTGGCCACGTTATTTACCCTGTCGAATCCGTGGATGGCTCGCCGACATTGGCTAGCTAATGCAAAAGAGGTGCGCCTGTAGTGCGGGGGCCGCGAGTTGCTTGTAGCGGGTCAATACATCGGAAAAAGCGGATGATCTGGGTGTTGGGAGCTACGGGCCTCTTTCTAAAGTTGGCCAGTTTGAATTCAGGCAGAAATATATGGCTATCTTCAGACCATTTCTAACGAATTTGCTTCACAGCAGCAGGGAGCCCGTGAATAACCCAGGTTTCATACAGGCCGGTTCGACCGGTTCGTCATCATTGCTATTCACTGTGCAATCGTTGTGGCGCGTTTCTACAGCGGTGTTGCCGGTAATGCTCAGGCGGGCTGGTAAGTGGTTTCCTAACTGAGCAGGGCCCAGATGATCCGGGCATTCTTGTTCGTCAGGGCAACGGCGACGAGGTTGGCATTACGTCGCTGCAGCAGGCCTTGTAGCCAGCGGCTGCGGGCATCGGTTTTGCTGGCGCAACAGCGCACTACCGCAGGCCTCCATCGCCACCAGGCAGGGCGGCAATTGGAGAAAGAAATCCCGCATCTGCGCCCGCTTGAGTTGGCGACGGCACACCACCTGCTCATGACGATCAACGCCATGCACCTGGAATACCTGCTTTGCCAGATCCATACCAATGTTCATGCTGACTCCCCCTCCGGGACTTGTGGCTGCACCATCAGTCTGGCGCTTGACGCCGTAGGAGGGAGGAGTCCATTTCATTGCCCTGCGCGGGCGTGGCGTCCTAGGGCGTCGGCCAGTGCCAGACGGCCGGGGCGATCTGCAGCGCGTGCGGCAGCAGGTGTTCGGCGTAGAACAGGTCGGCGGTGCGCTGCTGGGCGGCGATGTCTTCGGCGTTCAGCGGGCGGATCGGCGAGGCCGCCGGGCGGTGGCTGAAGCTCTGCCGGATCACCGCGTCGGGCAGGCCGGTGACGCGGGCCATGATCGCCACGCTGGCGGCTTCGTCGCTGCGGGTCAGGGCTTCGGCCTGGCTGAAGCTGTCGAGCACCTGGCGGAGGAATTCGCCGTGGGCTTCGGCGAACGGCCGCGCGGCCAGGTAGAAGGGGCCGCTCAGTCCCAATCCTTCGCCGTTGGCCAGCAGGCGGGCGCGGCCTTCCAGTTCGAGCTGCGAGTACCACGGGTCCCAGATCGCCCAGGCGTCCACCTGGCCGCTTTCGAAGGCGGCGCGGGCGTCGGCCGGGGTCAGGTACAGCGGCTGGATGTCGCGAATGCTCAGGCCGGCTTGCTGCAGCGCGCGCAGCAGGGTGTTGTGCGAGCTGGAGCCTTTCTGCAGGGCAACGCGCTTGCCCTTGAGTTCGGCGACGCTGTGGATCGGGCTGGCGCTGGGCACCAGCAGGGTTTCCGCCTGCGGCTTCGGCGGCTCGACGCCGACGTAGAGCAGGTCGGCGCCGGCGGCCTGGGCGAACAGCGGCGGGATGTCGCCGCTGCCACCGAGGTCGATGGCGCCGACGTTCAGCGCTTCGAGCAACTGTGGCCCGGCGGGGAACTCGATCCAGTCGATGCGGGTGTGCGGGAAACGCTGTTCCAGCAGTTGCCGTTCCTTGGCCAGCACCTGGCTGGTGGCGGCTTTCTGGTAGCCGATGCGCAACTGCGCCGGGTCGTCGGCGTGGGCGCCGGGGCTGCCGAGCAGGAGCAGGGCGAGGAGGGCGCCGAAGCGTTGTTTGAGGTTCATCGGGTGATCTCGCAAGACACAGGATGGCGGGCGCCGGGCGCCCGCCGGGAAGGCCTCAGGCCTGCCAGTCGGTGGAGGGTTTTTCCCAGAGGTTGATCCCGCCTTCGACGGCATGGCGGTCGATCTCCGCCAGTTCCTCCGCGCTGAAGTCGAGGTTGTCCAGGGCGGCGACGTTCTCGACGATCTGCTCCGGGCGGCTGGCGCCGATCAGCGCCGAGGTCACCCGCGGATCGCGTAGGGTCCAGGCCAGCGCCAGTTGCGCCAGGCTCTGGCCGCGGCGCCGGGCGATCGCGTTGAGCGCGCGGGCGCGCTGCAGGTTCGCCTCGGACAGGTGCTCGGGACGCAGCGAGGCGCCGCCGGGCTGGTTGACCCGGGCGTCGGCGGGAATCCCATCGAGGTACTTGTCGCTGAGCAGGCCCTGGGCCAGCGGGGTGAAGGCGATGACCCCGCTGCCGAGCGCGTCGGTGGTCTCCAGCAGGTCTTTCTCCACCCAGCGGTTGAACAGGTTGTAGGCCGGCTGGTGGATCAGCAGCGGCACCTTCCATTCGCCCAGCAGCGCGGCGATCTCGCGGGTCTTGCCCGCCGAGTAGGAGGAGATGCCGACGTACAGCGCCTTGCCCTGCTGCACCGCGCTGGCCAGCGCGCCGGCGGTTTCTTCCAGCGGCGTGTGCGGGTCGAAGCGGTGCGAGTAGAAGATGTCGACGTAGTCCAGGCCCAGGCGTTGCAGGCTCTGGTCGAGGCTGGCCAGCAGGTACTTGCGCGAGCTGCCACCCTGGCCGTAGGGACCGGGCCACATGTCCCAGCCGGCCTTGGTCGAGATGATCAGTTCGTCGCGGTAGGCGGCGAAGTCCTCGCGCAGCAGGCGGCCGAAGTTGCTTTCCGCGCTGCCGTAGGGCGGGCCGTAGTTGTTGGCCAGGTCGAAGTGGTTGATGCCCAGGTCGAAGGCGGTGCGCAGCAGGGCGCGCTGGCGTTCCAGCGGCGTGCTGTCGCCGAAGTTGTGCCAGAGGCCGAGGGACAGCGCGGGCAGCACCAGGCCACTACGGCCGACGCGGCGGTAGGGCAGGCGCTGGTAGCGCGCGGGGGCGGCGAGGTAGGTCATGGGGTTCTCCTAGATCGAAGCGAAACGGTTGGCCGGGCGCGCCAGGCCCAGGTGCTCGCGCAGGGTGCGGCCGCTGTACTCGGTGCGGAACAGGCCGCGTCGCTGGAGTTCCGGCACCAGCAACGTGGCGACGTCTTCGAGGCCGCCGGGCAGGTGCGGCACCAGCACGTTGAAGCCATCGGCGCCGCCCTGCTCGAACCAGGCCTGGAGTTCGTCGGCGACCTGCGCCGGCGTACCGATCAGGCTGTAGTGGCCGCGGCCACCGGCGATGCGCCGGCCGAGCTGGGCCAGGCTGAGGTTTTCCTTGCCGGCCAGTTCGGTGAGCAGCAGCTGGCGGCTGCGCTGGCCGCTGTCGGTCAGCGGCAGATCGGGCAGCGGGCCGTCCAGCGGGTAGCCGGACAAGTCGAAGTTGCCGAGCATGCGCGACAGCAGGGCGACGCCGACCGCCGGCTCGACCAGCGCCTGGAATTGCTCGAATTTCTCCTGTGCCTGGCTCTGGCTGTCGCCGAGCACGATGAACACGCCGGGCATGATCTTCAGCGCGTCGGCCGAGCGTCCGTACTTGCCCAGGCGCCCCTTGAGGTCGCTGTAGAAGTCGCGCGCGGCGGCCAGCGAGGTCTGCGCGGTGAACACCACTTCGGCGGTCTGCGCAGCCAGCTCGCGGCCGGTCTCCGAGGAGCCGGCCTGGACCACCACCGGACGCCCCTGGGGCGAGCGGGCGACGTTCAGCGGCCCGCGCACCTGGAAGTGGTCACCGTGGTGATCGAGCACATGCAGCTTGGCCGGGTCGTAGTACTGCCCGCTGGCCTTGTCGCGGACGAAGGCATCGTCTTCCCAGCTGTCCCAGAGGCCGCTCACCACCTCGTGGAATTCGCGGGCGCGGGCGTAGCGCTCGGCGTGGCCGAGGTGTTCGCTGCGGTTGAAGTTCAGCGCTTCGGCGGCGGCGTCCGAGGTCACCAGGTTCCAGCCGGCGCGGCCGCCGGACAGGTGGTCCAGCGAGGCGAACTTGCGCGCCACATGGAAGGGCTCGTTGTAGCTGGTGGTGACGGTGGCGATCAGGCCGATGCGCTCGGTCACCGCGGCCAGCGCGGAGAGCAGGGTGAGCGGCTCGAAATGGTCGGAGCGGGCCATGCGGCTGGCGATCGGCGCGTCCGGCGCGGCCGCGCTGTCGGCGAAGAACAGGGCGTCGAAGCAGGCCGCTTCGGCGATCTGCGCCAGGCGCTTGTATTGCTGGAAGTCCAGGCCGCCATCGGCCGGCACGTCCGGGTGGCGCCAGGCGGCGATGTGGTGCCCGGTGGCCATCAGGAAGGCGCCGAGGGAAAGGGTGCGTTTGCTTGCGGTCATGATGCAGTCCTCTGCGTGAAGGGAGGCACGCCAGGCGGATTCGGGTTTCTCATCGAGGCCCCGCCGGCGAGGGCGGGGCCGTGTGGCGGAATCAGAAGTCCTTGCGCAGCTCGACGCCGAAGTAGCGGCTGTCGTCGCGCGGCACCAGCCGGTAGACGTAGCCGGTGCCGGTGGCGATCAGCGGCGAGTAGGACTTGTCGGTGAGGTTCTTGGCCAGCAGCGCCACGCGCCAGCCCTGGCTGTAGTCGGCGAGGGCGACGCTGGCGTTCCAGATGCCGTAGGCGCCCTGGATGGTGTTGGGGTTCTGGCTGAGGTCGTACTGCACCTTGTCCTGCCAGCTGTAGTCGCTGCCCAGTTCGACATCCAGGCCGTTGTCCAGCGGAATGTCGTAGTCGGCGCGCACATAGCTCTTCCAGTCGGGCGAGAAGGGCAGCGGCTTGCCGTTGACGTTGCAACTGGCCGCCGCGCCCGCCGGGCAGTTGAAGCTCTCGATGCGGGCGTGGGTGTAGGCCACCGAGCCGGACAGCTTCAGGCGCCGGGTGGCCTGCCAGGCGAGGTCGGCTTCGGCGCCTTCGGTCTTCACCGAGCCGGCGTTGATCAGGCGGGTCACCACCTGGCCGGCGACGGTGTCGTAGAAGTTCGCCTGGTAGTTGTCGTAGACCGTGTGGAACAGCGCGAAGTTGGCGGTCAGGCGATTGTCCAGAGCGTTGGCCTTCAGGCCCAGCTCCCAGGAGTTGGAGGTTTCCGGCTTGAGCGCCTGGGTGTCGCGCGGCTGCATGTTGAAGAACACGTTGTAGGCCGGGCCCTTGTAGCCGCGCGAGTAGGTCAGGTAGCTGGTCAGGTTGGGGTTGAGGTCGTACTGCAGGCCCAGGCGCCCGGACCAGCCGTCTTCGTCGGTGGAGCCGGAGCTGCTGGTCGAGGGCTGGATGCCGGTGACCGCGGTGGCCGAGGTGGAGCGCCGACGGTGGTCGTATTCCAGCTCGTCGTGGGTGTAGCGCAGGCCGGCGATGCCACGGAACGACGGGGTGAAGTTCAGGGTGCTTTCGCCGAACGCCGAGTAGCTGTCGCTGCGCGTGCCGAAGTCGGCCACGCCGCTGTTCACCGCGCTGCTGCTGGTCAGCACGCGGCGGTAGGTTTCGTCGTCCTTGGCGTGCATGTAGTACAGGCCGGTGACGTATTCGAGGAATTCGCCCTTGGGCGAGGCCAGGCGGATTTCCTCCGAGTACTGGTCGTAGGACAGGTCGCCCTTGTCGTCGGAACTGGGGAAGGCGCTGCTCACCTGCGACAGGCGATCGCCGTCCTGGTACTGGGTGTTGTCCCAGCCGCGCCAGGCGCTGATCGAGGTCAGGGTGTAGTCGCCCAGGCTCCAGTCGACCTGTGCCGAAAGGCCCTTGTTGATGTCCTCGACGTGGGAGCGGTAGTCGGTGTTGATCCGGCGGTTGTCGCTGCTCGCCACCACTGGGCTCAGCGCCTTGGCGAAGGCCGCGCTGCTGGTGCTGGTGATCACGCCGTTGGGGCTGTCGTCGTCGGCCTGCATGTAGTCGGCGATCAACGTCACCTTGAGGTCGTCGTTCGGCGTCAGCTCGAACTTGGCGCGGCCGCCCTTGCGGTTGTAGCCGTTGACCTCCTGGCCGTTGTAGACGTTCTTCACGTTGCCGTCGTAGCTGCCCAGCAGTGCGCTGAAGCTGGCCTTGAGCTTGCCGGGCAGCAGGGTGCCGCCGATGCCGAAGCGGGTGCGGTTCTCGTTGCCGCCGCCGAAGTGCGAGTAGTCGACGTAGCCGCTGCTGTCGTCCGGCGCGTCCTTGGTGACGATGTTGAGCACGCCGGCCGAGGCGTTCTTGCCGAACAGGGTGCCTTGCGGCCCGCGCAGGACCTCGATGCGCTCCAGGTCGAGCAGGTCCAGGGTGGCCATGCCCGGGCGGCCGTAGACCACGCCGTCGACCACGGTGGAGACGCTCGGCTCGACGCCGGGCGAGGTGGTCACGGTGCCGACGCCACGGACGAACAGCGAGGTGTCCTTGTTCGAGGCGCCGGCGCGGTAGTTCAGGCTCGGCACTTCGCTGACGATGGTCGAGACGTTGTTACGGTTGTCGCGCTCCAATTGCTCGCCGCTGATCACGCTGACCGCCACCGGCACTTTCTGCAGCGATTCCTCGCGGCGCGTGGCGGTGACTGTCACCGCGTTGAGGGTCGGTGCCGCGTCATCGGCCTTGGCGCTGTCGCCGTCGGCCGCGCTGGCCGGCAACTGTGCGCCGCCGACCAGCGCGGCGATGGCCAGCGTCAAGGCGCTGAGCCGGGGAAATTCTTCGCGGGTGTGCGCCCGGTACTGCTGATTCATAGCCACTCCTCTGATGCCCTGTCCGCCGCCGATCTCTTCTGCTGGATCGCTGCGGCGCCGTTTCGCTGGAGACCGTCACGAGCGCTCGCTCGTGCGAGTGGCTAGGGGGCGACAGTCTTCGTTGTTAGCGCTAACATCGGCGAGTATCGGGAATGGCTGTTTAGATCGTCAAATACTTAAAAATTACTTTGATATTCCAGAATGGAGATTTCCATGGATAGCCCACGCAAACGCCGCGGCGCCGGCCGCGTCACCCTCAGCGCCGTGGCCGAGCGCGCCGGGGTTTCGGCGATCAGCGTGTCGCGCTATTTCAACCAGCCGGGGCAGCTCTCCGAGGACCTGCGCGAGCGCATCGGCGCGGCGGTGGCGGCGCTGGGCTATGTGCCCAACCAGGTGGCCGGCGGCCTGGCCTCGGCGCGCGGGCGCATCGTCGGCATGGTGGTGCCGAACATCTCCGGGCCGATCTTCGCCGACACCATCCAGGCCTTCAGCGACGCCCTGGCCGCAGCCGGCTACCAGGTGCTGCTGGCCTCCAGCTATTTCTCCGAGGACAAGGAAGAAAGCGCGGTGCGCGCCTTCCTCGGCTGGAACCCGGCGGCGCTGGTGCTGACCAGCCATTTCCACAGCGCGGCCTGCGAAGCCTTGCTGGCCGCCGCCGACATCCCGCTGCTGGAAATGTGGGACTACCAGCCGCAGCGCGCGCCCATCCAGATCGGCTTCTCCCATTACCAGGTCGGCGTCGACGCGGCGCGCTACCTGTACGGCAAGGGTTATCGGCGCATCGCCTTCGTGCAGAACAGCGCGCCGGGCGACTACAGTGCCCTCGACCGCCGCGACGGCTACGCCGACACCCTGCGCGCCCTCGGCCTGCAGCCCTGGATGTTCGTGCCCACCGCCGCCGCGCCCTTCGAGGCCGGCAGGCAGGCCATGGAAGCGCTGATGGCGCGCAGCGAACGCCCCGACGCGATCATCTTCGCCAACGACAACCTCGCCGCCGGCGGCCTGCTCGCCGGCCAGCGCGCCGGCCTGCGCATTCCCCAGGACTGCGCGGTGCTCGGCTTCGGCGACTACCCGTTCGCGGAGATGCTCCTGCCCAGCCTCACCACCCTCAAGCCGCCGGCCCGCGAGATCGGCGAACGCGCTGCCGAGCGCGTGCTCCAGGCCATCGGCGCGCGGCCGTCGGAGCAGGCGCCGGAGCGCCTGAATCTGCTGCACTGCCGGGTGGTGGAGCGGGAGAGTTGCTGAGCGCCGCCGACCTGGCGCTCACAGCGTGCTGAGGCGTTTCTTCAGGTAGAGGCGCTGGTGTCCCGGCGGGCAGTCTTCGAGGACGCCCATCACCTCGAAGCCCTGCTTCTGGTAGAAGCCCGGCGCCTGGAAGCTGTAGGTGTAGAGGAACACGCCGACGCAGCCGCGGCGCCGCGCTTCCTCTTCGGCCAGCGCCAGTAGGTGCGCGCCGAGCCCGGCGCCGCGCTGCGTGGCGTGCAGCCACAGGTAGTCGATGTACAGCCAGCCCATGCCCGAGTGGCCGAACAGGCCGCCGACCAGCTGCCCGGCGCCATCGTGGGCGTACAGCTCGATATCTTCGTAGGCGTAGGGACCGATGCGCTCGATGTTGTACGCACGCAATTCCTGGTGGATGACTTCCCGGGCCTGCGGGTCGGCGCCGAGGGTGAAGCGGTAGCTGGGGTGTGCCATGTGGCCTCCTGAGCGGACGAAACGCCGAGTCTAGGGAAAATCCCCAGGTGCTGTCCGCTGCATTCGCTCTCGGCACCTCGCAGCAGGACGTGCCGCCAGGGCAGTCAGCGCATCTGGAACAGCTCCTGGTGGAAGTCGCGGGCGTTCAGACCGTGGGCCAGCAGGTCATGGCGCAGCGCCCGGCCAAAGGCGGCCGGGCCGCAGAACCAGACGCTGGCGTCCTGCCAGTCGGGCAGTTCCTGGCGCAGGCGCTCGCCGCTGAGGCGGCCATTCTGGCCGGCCAGCAGCAGGTGCAGGCGCACCCCGGCCGCCATGGCGTCGGCATACAGGTTGTCGATGGCTTGGGCGGAGTACTCGCCGGATGGGTGGTAGAGGTCGATGTCGTGCTGCCGATCGGGTTCCAGCGCCAGTTGCTTGAGGCGGGCGACGAAGGGCGTGATGCCGATGCCGGCGCCGATCCAGATCTGGCGCTTTTTCTGGTCCTCGAAGGTGAAGCAGCCGTAAGGCCCCTCCACGGTCACCGGCATGCCCAGGCGCAGGCGCTGCGGCAACTGACTGGTGTGGTCGCCCAGGGCCTTGGTGATGAAGGTGATCTCCGGCTGCTGCGGGCGCCAGGCCGAGGCGATGGTGTAGGGGTGCGCGCCCTCGCGGGCCGAGGAGGTGACGAAGGCGAACTGACCGGCCTTGTGTCCGGGCCAGCCGGGTTCCAGGGCGATGCGGGTTTCCAGCACGTCCAGCTCGGGGTAGGGGATCAGCGTCTGGATGCTGCCCCGCACCTTGCGCTCGGCGCCGATGCGCTTGAACAGCGCCTTGAGCGCCGCCAGGCTGCCGCCGACCAGCAGCAGCGCGGTGAACAGGCCGACCGGCGCGCTCCAGTAGCTGAACTTGAGCAGCACCACCGAGTGGTACGCCAGCAGCAGATAGAGCGCGGCGAGGAGGATGTGGGTCTTGGCGAACCAGCGGTAGGGGAAGCGCTTGAACAGCGCCAGCACGATCAGCACCACGGCGGCGTAGAACGCCCATTCGCCGAGGCTCTCGGCCAGCCCGCGCTGATCGTGCAGCCACTGCTCCAGCGGGCCCAGTTGCGCCGCCGCGCCGCCAGCGCGCGGCGGTCGGGTCAGCCAGCCCCAGCCGACCGCCCACTTGGTGCCCTTGGCCCAGACCCAGTGCGCGCTGGCGAATGCCAGGGCGCTGATGCCCAGCCACTTGTGCAGCCGGTACATCTTGTCGAGGCCGCCGAGCAGCGGCTCGATGCGCCGCGGGCGCACCGCCAGCAGCAGGGCCACGCTCATCGCCGCGATGGCGAGGATGCCGGTGTACTGCACCTGCAGGGTACGCAGGGCGAAGTAGCTCAGCGGCTGCGGCAACACGCTGTCCGCCAGCGCCCAGAGCAGGCTCAGGCCGATCAGCAATGCCCACAAGGCGATCTTGATGTTCTTCATGGCGAACTCCGCTGGCGGCGACTGCCGGCCATTTTCAGGCAAAAGGCGCCCACGCAGAAGCACCGTCGGCGCGGGCGCTGCCGGCCAGCGATACGCGTGGGCGGAATCGCCAGGCCGACTACTATCAATAGGTGCCCGAGCGGCGGCGAAGACAGGACAAGGAGAAGCGCGTGAATCATCTGCTGGTCGCAACGATCGTGTTCGTCTGCCTGTTCGGCAGCGCGCTGCTCGGCTCGCTCCTGCGCAGGTGCCTGCCCACGCACCACCTGAGCGAGGATTCGATCAGCGTGGTGAAGCTCGCCACCGGGTTGATCGCGACCATGGCCGCGCTGGTGCTGGGCCTGCTGGTGTCGTCGGCCAAGGGCACTTTCGATACGGCCAATGCGCAACTGGTGGGCGCGGCGGCGAAGGTCATTCAGTTCGACCGCACGCTGTCCCAGTACGGCACGGAAACCGAGGAAATCCGTGGCCTGCTCAAGCACAACTTCGCAGCCGTGCTGCAGGTGCTGGAAAGCCGCGATTCCGCGCAACTGGCGCTGCTCGACAAGGAGCCGGCGGTGAGCCGCGCGGAAGATTTGCAGCGCCGTGTGCAGGCCCTGCTGCCCGCCACCGATGCGCAGCGCCAGCTCAAGGCGCGCGCCCTGCAATTGATGGATGAGGTGTTCGCCATGCGCTGGCTGACGCTGCTCCAGGCGAATGGCTCCATCCCGCTGCCGATGCTGGCGATCCTGGTGGTGTGGATCTGCGTCATCTTCGCCACCTTCGGTCTGTTCGCGCCGGGCAACGGCACCATCATGGCGGTGGTGGGTATGTGCGCGCTGTCGGTGGCCTCCTCGGTGCTGCTGGTCGAGGAGCTGAACCGGCCGCTGGATGGGCTCATCAGTGTCTCCCTCGAACCGATGCGCCACTCCCTCAGCCGGCTCGGCGAGTAGCGCGCCGCCCGCGCTTCGCCCCCTTGGCCGGCGCCGTCAGGCCGGCCCCGGCGCGCGCGGGCGGCGGGCCGTCATTTGAAGAACGCCGCCATGTCGCCGGTCAGCCCGCGGATCGCGGTCTTGAAGTCGTCGGCGGTGATCTTCTCGCTCTCGTTGCTGAGGGTCTCGCCGAACACCTTGCGCACCACTTTCGCCACCGTCTGGCCGCTGCCGGCATCGACGAAGTAGGCCTCCACGTACAACTCGGTGTTCTGGTCGCGATGGCCGCTGGCGGCGGAAACCGCGCCGACCACCGCGGCGACCGGCACCACTTCGTACCAGTGCATGCCCTCGTTGGATGCGCTCACGCCGGTGATCGCCGCGTGCATCTCCAGCACGTGCGAGCCGGGTGGCGCGGCCTGGCGCTCGGGGACCAGCAGATAGCGCTTGGAGAGCACCGATTTGACGCTGTTGCTGGCGTAGAGCTGCAGCTCCTGCAGGGTCTTCAGGTCGACCCGATCGTCCGGCTTCGGCGCCGGGTAGAGCACCAGCTTGTCGAAGGCCACGGTGTCGTAGTTGGCGGAGTCGAAGCTCGGCGAGACCCAGCGCAGCACCGGCTGGCCGCTCGGCGACTTGGCTTCCTGCAGGTTCTGGTAGCCCGGCAGGAAGCCGGAATACTGGGTCTGCTCGGTGGTCTTCGAGACGCAGCCAGCCAGCAGCAGGCTGCCCAGGGCGAGGGCACCGCAGAATGTCGCGTAGGTGGGCATGGGTCGTGTACTCCCGGGGACGGTGGGTTGGCGGCGCTCGCGCACGCTCAGAAGCGCCAGGTCATGCTGCCGCCGATGGTTTGCAGCCACGCGTTGTCGTAGGTGCCGGAGGTGCGCTTGCCTGACAACGGCTTGCTCTGGTCGACCGTCATGTCGCCGATCCACACCAGCGACCAACTGAGGTTGACCTCGGTGTCCTTGTCCAGCGCGTAGGTGGCGCCGGTGGCCAGGCGCCAGGAGGCGTCCATGGGCAGCACGACGCTGCGGTTGCTGCTCGATACCGCCGAGCTGTCATAGGCGATGCCGGCGTTCCACAGCAGCTTGGGGGTGGCCTGGAACTGCGTGCCGAGCGCCAGTTGCCAGGTGTCCTTGAAGTGCGCGTTGACCGTGGTCGCCTGCGCGCGGCCGGCGCTGGTGTCGACATCCACGGCGATGTCGCCGAAGCGCGACCACTCCTGCCAGTTGAGCGTGGCGAGGAACGCCCAGCGCGGGTCGAGGCGCTGGTACAGGCTGAGGGTGGCGGTCTGCGGCACGCGGGTCTTCAGCTTGGTCTCGGTGTCGTTCAGGCGCTCGATCAGCGGGCCGCTGCCGTCGATGTCCAGGCGATCCTTGAAGTTGAAGGTGACCGAACTGGTGTAGCCCAGGCCGATGCGGGTCTCCGGCTGCGGGCTGTAGATGGCGCCCAGGGTGGCGCCGTAGCCCCAGGTACTGTCCGAGTACTTGACCTGGCCGTCGCTGCGGTCGCTCAGGCCGAATGGCGAGCGATCGATCGCCGTCTTGGCGTCGAGCATGCCGTACATGGCCTTGAAGCCCAGGCCCAGCGACCACTGATCGTTGAAGCGGTAGGCCACGCTGGGGACCAGCGAGAGGGCGGCGATGCTCTCCTTCTGGGTGCTGTAGCGCCCGGTCCAGTCATTGTTGTAGCTGGCCGCCAGGCCGAAATCGCCGTAGCTGCCGAAGCCGATGCTGACGTGATCGTCCAGCCGATGGCTGATGAAGAAGCTGGCGCTGGGGGTCGTGCCCAGCGCGTTGCCGCCATTGCCGCCGGGCACGTTGTTCTGCGCGTCGGCGTCGAAGCGCAGGTCGCCGAAGAGCAGTTGCCCGCCGGCGCTGATCTGGGTGCCGTCGAGGTAGCTCAGGCCGGCCGGATTGGCCGCGATGGTCGAGGGCCCCTGGGCCCGCGCGGCGACCCCGGCGTTGGCCAGCCCGGCGTTATCGCTGGCGTATTCGTAGAGCATGATGCCGCCGGCCTGGGCCTGGGCGCTACAGCCGAGCGCCAGCACGGCCAGGGCCGAGGCGGGTAGCACCGATGATTTCGCTGACATGACGACTCCTTGTTTGCTCGGGATCATCGCCGCGGGGCGGCTGCGCTCATTGCCCGGCCTGGGTCGCCATGGCCTTGGCGATCTGCGCCTTCACCGCTTCGAGGTTGAAACTCGCGCCGCGCTGCATCGGCGGGAACTCGATGGCCGTCGCCGCCAGCTTGGCCACTTCCTGCTGGACGAAGACGAAGCGCCAGAACTCGTAGGTGAACCAGTCGAAGTACTGCAACGAGCCGTTGTTGCCACGCCGGTAGTCGGTGCGCTCGAAGGGGTCCAGGCGCAGGTTGGTGAGCACCGGCGCATCGACTTTGGCCTTGCTGCCGATCCAGCCATCGGGCTGCTCGATGAAGCGGTACTTGAAGTCGTCGATACGCACGGCGGCGAGTTCGCTTTCGGTGAAGTAGAAGACCTCGTGACGGTTCGACGGCCCCTTGCCGGTGATCATGTCGGTCTGGTCATAGCCGTCGAGGTGCACCTTGTAGGTGGTGCCGCCGAAGTCCTTGCCCTTCTTCAGCTCGTCGACGATGTTCGCGTCGCCGGCCGCGGCGACCAGCGTCGGGAACCAGTCCAGGCCGGAGATGATGCCGTTCTCGACCTTGCCGGCCGGTACCTTGCCCGGCCAGCGAATGATCGCCGGCACGCGGAAGCCGCCTTCGTAGCCGGTGCCCTTGCCGCCGAAGAATGGCGTCTGTCCGCCGTCCGGCCAGGTGAAGTTCTCGGTGCCGTTGTCGGTGGTGAAGATGACGATGGTGTTGTCGCTGACGCCCATGTCGCGGAGCTTCTTCAGCACGTCGCCGACGATGTCGTCGAGTTGCGCCATGCCGGCTTCATGCTGGGTCCAGCCGTTCTGCGCGTTGCGCATCTTCTCGTACTTGTCCGAGAGGTGGGTGACGATGTGCATGCGCGTCGGGTTGAGCCAGAGGAAGAAGGGCTTGCCGTCCTGCTTGGCCTTGCCGATGAAGTCCATGGCCTTGTCGCGGATCTCTTCGTCGACGGTTTTCATGCGCTCGGGATAGAGGGTGCCGGCGTCTTCGATCTTCTGCTTGCCGACCTTGCCCCAGCGCGGCATCACGGTCGGGTCGTCGGTGTCGCTGGCCCAGCTGTGCACCATGTTGCGCGGGCCGATGCTGTTCAGCAGTTCCTGCGGGTAGCCGGGATGCGCCGGGTCTTCCATGGCGTCGAGGTGATAGAGGTAGCCGAAGAACTCGTCGAAGCCATGCACCGTGGGCAGGAATTCGTTGAGGTCGCCCAGGTGGTTCTTGCCGAACTGGCCGGTGGCGTAGCCCATGGATTTCAGCGCGGTGGCCAGGGTCACCGCCTGGGCGGGGAGGCCCACTGGCGACCCGGCCTGGCCGACGGTGGTCATGCCGGTGCGGATCGGTAGCTCGCCGGTGATGAAGTTGGCGCGTCCGGCAGTGCAACTGGCCTCGGCGTAATAGTCGGTGAAGCGCATGCCCTCGGCGGCGAGCTGGTCGAGGTTCGGTGTGCGGCCGGCCATCATGCCCTGGTTGTAGGCGCCGATATTGAGCCAGCCAACGTCGTCCGCCATGATCACCACGATGTTCGGCTTGTCGTTCGCCGCCTGGGCCAGGCTGGGCGCGATGCTGGCCGCCAGCAGCGTCAGCGCGGCGAATGCGCTGGAAAGGATCTTGCTCATGCTCGGGTTCCTGTGCGACGGGGTGAATCTCTCGAGGCACGCAGCACATAGGCCCCCGAACGGCAGATTTCCCTACGAAGTCTAGGTACATCTCTTGCCGCGCAAAGATCGTTTCGCAACTAACAGGCAGCCGTCCTAGATCGATTCATGGGCGAGCGCGGCCCCGCACCCACCTGTCTCGGCCGGCCCCGGACGACACGCGCGTGCCGTCTAGGGCGGCGGCAGAGGCCCACCCCAGGTGGCTCCGACCGCATGGCCGGATCGCTGCGCGGCGCCTGCAACCGGCGCGGCGCGCCTGGCGACGCAGCCCTCGGGGCGGCGTTGGACAGCGCCGATGCCTGCTGCTAAGCCCTATGTACTTCAGTCTCGCGCACGCTCGGCAGTCGAGGCGCGCACTAACGCAGGCACCTGACACGGGAAAGGCATCATGAATGAAGATCGAGGCATGCCCTGCCGCGTCTTCTTCGGCGTGATTGGATTAGCGGTTCTGATCGCCTCGGCGGCAGTAAGAGCGGAAGACGTCACCGGCACCCTGGGTTCGCCCAGCGCCACCACCAGCATCAGCGGCAAGCAACTGCCGCCCCCCGACCCACCGTTCGGCGGCGTGATCAAGGAAGGCGCCCTGCAATCCACGGCCTGGTGGGCACCGCGCGTGGTGCCGCCCAAGGGCGCGCCGAACGTACTGCTGATCATCACCGACGACGCCGGCTTCGGCGTGCCGAGCACCTTCGGCGGGGTGATTCCGACCCCCTCGCTGGACCGTATCGCCAACAACGGCCTGCGCTTCAACAACATCTACTCCACGGCGCTGTGTTCGCCGACGCGTGCGGCGCTGATCACCGGGCGCAACCACCACTCGGCGGGCTTCGGGGTGGTCTCCGAACAGGCGACCGGCTTCCCCGGCTACAACAGCATCATCGGCAAGGACAAGGCCACCATCGGCCGCATCCTCCGCGACAACGGCTACGCCACCTCCTGGTTCGGCAAGGACCACAACACCCCGGCGTTCGCCGCCAGCGCGCTCGGGCCGTTCGACCAATGGCCCACCGGCCTGGGCTTCGAGTACTTCTATGGTTTCGTCGGCGGCGACGCCAACCAGTGGCAGCCCAATCTGTTCCGCAATACCACGCAGATCTATCCGTTCCAGGGCAAGCCGGGCTGGAACCTGGTCACGGCGATGGCCGACGATGCCATCGACCACCTGCACAAGCTGAACCAGATCGACCCGGACAAACCCTTCTTCATCAAGTACGCGCCCGGCGCCACCCACGCGCCTTTCCATCCGACCCAGGAGTAGATCGACAAGATCAGGAGCCTGAAGCTCTTCGACCAGGGCTGGAACACGCTGCGCGAAACCATCTTCGCCAACCAGAAGAAACTCGGCGTGATCCCGGCCGACGCCAAGCTGCCGCCCTGGCCGAAAGAGGTGCTGCCGGAGTGGGACCAGTTGAGCGCCGACGAGAAGAAGCTGTTCATTCGCCAGGTCGAGACCTTCGCCGCCTACGCCGCCTACAGCGACCACGAGATCGGCCGGGTGATCCAGGCGGTGGAAGACATCGGCAAACTGGACAACACGCTGATCATCTACATCAACGGCGACAACGGCAGCAGCGCCGAAGGCGGCCCGATCGGCACGCCCAACGAAGTGGCCTTCTTCAACGGCGTCAGCGTGCCGGTCGAGGTGCAACTGAAGAAGTACTACGACGACTGGGGCAGCGAGAAAACCTATAACCACATGTCCGCGGGCTGGGCCTGGGCCTTCGACACGCCCTTCAGCTGGTTCAAGCAGAACGCCTCGCGGCTCGGCGGCATCCGCCAGGGCATGGCCATCTCCTGGCCGGCGCGGATCAAGGACAAGGGCGGCCTGCGCGAGCAGTTCGTGCATGTCATCGACGTCATGCCGACCATTCTCGAAGCCGCCGGCATCCAGGCGCCGGAGGAGGTCGATGGGATCAAGCAGGCGCCGATCGAGGGCACCAGCTTCGCCTACACCTTCGATGCGCAGAACGCCAAGGCGCCATCGCGGCATAAGCTGCAGTACTTCGAGATGTTCGGCCAGTACGCCCTCTACGACGACGGCTGGCTGCTCAGCACCAAGGTCGACCGCGCGCCCTGGCAGGTCTATGGCGCGGCCAACAGCGACCCGTTGAACAACCAGGTGCTGGAACTCTACGACCTGAACAAGGACTTCAACCAGACCCAAGACCTGGCCGCGCAGTACCCGGACAAGGTGCAGGCGTTGAAGAAACGCTTCATCGAGGAGGCGCACAAGTACCAGGTGTTCCCGATGGACGATTCGGTCGCCGCGCGCATCGTCGCGCCGCGCCCGAACATCACCGCCGGGCGCAAGACCTTCGTCTACACCCGGCCGATGACCGGCCTGCCGCAGGGCGACTCGCCATTGCTGCTGGACGCTTCCTATCGCATCAGCGCCGACCTCGAGGTGCCGCAGGAGGGCGCCGAGGGCATGATCCTCACCTCGGGCGGGCGCTTCGCCGGCTATGGCTTCTACCTGCTCAAGGGCAAGCCGGTGTTCCTCTGGAATCTGCTGGATCTGGAGCGCGTCAAATGGGCCGGCTCCGAGGCGCTGTCGCCCGGCAAGCACCAGGTCGAGTTCGACTTCAGCTACGACGGCAAGGGCGCGGGCACCCTGGCCTACAACAGCTACAGCGGTCTCGGGCAGTCCGGCACCGGCACCCTCAAGGTGGACGGCAAGGTGGTGGACAGCAAGGTCATGGAGAAAACCCTGCCGATGATCCTGCAGTGGGACGAATCCTTCGACGTCGGCTCCGACACCCTGACCGGGGTCAACGACGAGGACTACCTGCCGCCCTTCACCCTCACCGCCAAGCTCGACAAGCTGAGCATCGAGGTCGATCGGCCGCAGTTGTCGCCGGAAGACATCCAGAAGCTCGAGGCCGCGATGCAAGCCAAGAGCGCCAGCGATTGACACCGGGAACGCGGCGGATGGACTAGCCTCAGAGCAGGGGCCGCGCCCTGGCCGTTGCCGTCGAGTGGCCAGGGCGAGCGGCCGTCGATTCACCTCACGGAGGCGATCGCCATGCAGCGCATTCCCTTGATCATCGCCACGCTCGCCCTGGGGGCCTGGGCACCGCTGGCGCTCGCCGATGCGCAATGCCAAGGCCCGGTGAAAGACGGCAATACCTGGAACCTGGTGTGCAGCGCCGATCCTTCCGATGGTTCCGACGACTCCGATTACCAGTGCGACTACGAGCTGTCGCTGACCAACGCCCAGGGCCTGACCCGGAGCGTCGAGGCGAGCGGCAGCGTTTCGCCGGGGCAGAGCGGGGTGATTCTCTGGTCGGCCATCCAGAGCGACAACGCCGACATCGTTTCCGCCAGCATCGCCAGCGGCTCCTGCGGCCTCTGACGGCTGCCCGGCGCGCTGGCGGCCGCCGCGGCAAAGAAAAGGCCCGCGCGAAGGCGGGCCTTTGCCTGCCACCAGCGAAAGGCCGCAATGCCTTGGAGGTCGCTGTGCAGGCGGTCGCGGTTTTTCAACGGGCACTCACGACTGACCCCGATTCCTTGCGCCCGAGCCGTTCCGTTCGGCCCGGCGCCTCAGCTCAGAAGCTGAAGTCCGCTTTGGTCCAGAGCGTGCGTCCCGGTTCGTTGATGGCCTGGTCGCCGGGGAAGCCGAAGCCCGCGTCACCGGCCAGGTTGAGGTGCTCGGCGTAGGTCTTGTCGAACAGGTTGTCGACCCCCGCGCTGAGCTTGAGGTGGTTGCTGACCTTGTACGCACCATTGAATGAGAACACGGCGAAGCCGGGCGTCTTGCCGAAGTCCTGGCCGACCACGTTGCCCTCGCCGATCGCGACGCGGTTCTGCGCCGCGACCACGCGCCAGAGACCGCCGACGCTCCACAGGTCGCGCTCGTAGGTCAGGCCGAGGCGCGCATCCAGCGGCGGCATCTGCGGCAACGCGCGACCGTCGGTGGTGTTCTTGCCCCAGGCATAGGCCAGGGTGGCATCGGCCTTCCAGTTCGAGTCGAGCTTGTAGGCGGCGCCCAGTTCGCCGCCCATGATGCGGGCGTTGACGTTGCGCGCTTGCGAGGTGCTCATGCCCATCATGTTGGTGCTGTAGTCGAACAGGATGAAGTCGCGCACTTCGCCGACATAGCCGGACGCCCAGGCTTGCAGGGTGTCGTCGTTGTACTGGGCGCCGAAGTCGAACTGCGTGGTCTTCTCCGGCTTGATGCCATCGAAGGCGTTGGCCGAGCCGCTCGGCCCGCTGCCGGCGGAGAACAGCTCCCAGTAGTCGGGGAAGCGCTGCACGTGGCCGATGCCGGCATAGAGGGTGGTGGGCGAGTCGGCCAGGTCGTATTCGTAGCGGGCGAAGCCGCTCGGCAAGGTGTCGGCGCGGGTATCGCCGGCGGTGGGGTTGGGCTGGCTCATCGACTTTTTGCCAAGGGTCTGGCGGTAGTCCTCGGCGTCGGCGCGGTCGATCCGTGCGCCGGTCACCACGCGGCTGCGCTCGGCGGCGTACCAGGTCAGTTCGCCGAAGGCGCCGTAGTCGTGCATGAGCGCGTCCTTGCTCCACGGGAAGGCGTCGGCATCGGTGAAGGTGCCGCTCATCATGTTGTAGGTCGAGCTGCGCTTGCGGTGTTCGCTGCGCATGGCGTCGACGCCGGCGACCAGTTGCAGGTCGGTCCATTTCAGGGTGGCGGCCAGGCGTCCGCCGATCGTGCGGCGGTCGACCTGGGAGGCCATGGGCATCGGCATCATGCTGCTCGGGTCCGGTGAGCGCAGGCGGAAGTTGTCCATGATATGGTCGGCGTAGTTGTAGTAGACCTGCGCTTCGAGCTTGTCGAAGACCTCGCCGAGGTTGCGCTTCTCGAAGCGCAGGCCGAGGCTTTCGCGCTCGAACTGGGTGCCGTCCATGCCGCGCCCGGCATAGCGTGCCTCGCCGTTGCCCTTGCCGGCGCTCAGCTCGACCAGGGTGTCGGCATCCGGTGTCCAGCCCAGGGCGACATCGCCGTTCCACTTCTGCCAGCGCGACGGCACGCTATCGCCATTGCCGTCGTGGTAGTCATCGGCGCTGGACTGGTTGCCCACCGCGCGCAGGTAGCCCTGCGGGCCGCCCAGCGCGCCGTCGAGCACCTTGTCGAAGCGCCCGTTGGAACCCACCAGGACGCTGCCGTCGAGGCGCCCGCCGAGTTCGCTGAAATGCTCCGGTTCGCGCTCGAAGAGAATGGTCCCGGCCGAGGCGCCGGGGCCCCAGATCACGCTCTGCGGCCCCTTGATGACGGTCAGCTTGTCGAAGGTTTCCGGGGCGATGTAGGAACTGGGCGCGTCCATGCGGTTGGGGCAGGCGCCGATCATCAGGCCGCCGTTGCTGCGCAGGTTCAGCCGCGAACCGAACATGCCGCGCAGCACCGGGTCGCCGTTGGTGCCGCCGTTGCGGATGGCGGAGAAGCCCGGAATGGTCTTCAGGTAGTCGGCGGCGTCGCTCGCCGGGACCGGCTGGCGGGCGTCCTTGGGGTTGGCGACGATGGTCAGCGGCGAACTCTGCTGCACCGCGGTGATCACCTGCGGTTGCAGCACCAGGGTGTTGTCGGGCAGCTCGCTGTCGCTGTCCTGCGCGCCGGCCGCCAGGCCGATGCTCGGCAGCGCCAGGCCGAGCAACAGCGCCAGGGCCTGGTTCAGCGGGGTGGTGAGGAAGGGGGGATTCTGCAGTTTCATGGTTGCGTTGGCTCGATCGAATCGTTGTCTGCGGGCCTTGCCAGGCACGGCGCTTGCGTTCGCCGCGTCCGTCCAGGGCAGGACCGCGCGCCGCCGTCGCTGGGCGTGCTGTGCGTGGTCGGCAGCCGGTGGCGCGTTCAGGTGTGGGGCATCCCGGCGATGCGCAGCCCGCTGCTCCACGGCGCCGCGCTGCCGGCGCAGCCCGCCCGCCGCGCGGGGGCGAAAGCCTTTGCGCAGGCGTGCGACAGCGGCCGGGGAGACGGCAGGGCGGTCAGGTCAGGTCGGGACGGCGGGACGGATCAGGCGTGTGGCGAGGCGCGCGGATTGGCCGAGGGCCAGACGTGGCGAGGGGCGAGCCTGGGCGAGGCGTCGTCGGGGAGGGCCACGATGGTCGCCGGCCTGGGCAGCCAGGTCACGGCCAGCAGCGGCGGCGCGCTGAAACCGGCGCCGGCGCAGACCGGGCACTTGAAGGTGGCCAGCAGGCCCTCGGCGGTGGAGGACTTGCCGCTGCCGTCGGACCAGGCGCCAGCCTGGGACAGCGAGCAACTCATGCCGTCGATGCCGCTCAGGCGCAGGCCCATGGCCTGGCCGTGGGCGATGCCACAGGCGAGCAGGTTGACCAGGACACAGAGGTAAAGTGTCCAAGCGATCAAAGGGCGATTATGGCGAACGGCTTTCATGGCTAATCAATCTAACAGCCGCGCGGAAGCGCAGGGAAGCGCGGCAGGGCGGTCGAGTGCCGCTGGAAACGCGCCTGGCAACCGGCGTCATCCGGCACGCTGCTTGGGGTGAAGGTCGCTGGCTGTGGCAAATCGGCGCACCACTCGGCGCTTTGCAGGCCTCGGCAATCTCGGGCTAAATAGCGCACCTCTCACCGCAGTGGCCGTTCGTGAAGCGATCGAAATACGTCTGGCTCGCCTGTTTCGCAGTGCTGTTCAACCTGCTGGCGATGCCCCTGTGCCGTTCAATGCCTGCCCCCCAGGGTGACCTGGTGCTGTGGGGCGGCTTCTGCTCGGCGACAGGTCAGGCGGAGCTGCCCCTGGTGATCAAGGGCGGCGATCGCAGCGACAGCGGCCTGCCCGCCGCTGGCCAGCAGCAGGGCTCCTGCTGCTGCACCCAGGCGAGCGGCGCGGCGCCGCTCGCCGCGCATTACCGGCCGCTGCCGCCGCTGGTTGCCGGCGCGGTTGCCGAGGTCCAGCCGATCCTGCCCTGGCAGCCCAGCCATCTGCGCTGGCCACGCCTGAATCCGCGCGCCTCGCCACTGGCCTGAGCGCCGCCGCCAGCGCGCGGCCGTCGCTTGCCGCGCCGCTCGAATCGTCCTGAGCGCAGCGATGCCGTGCCCGGCTTACCGGCCGGCGACGTTGCAGTCGCCCGCCAGCGAGCGGGCGGTTCAGGCCGGGCTGGCGCCTCCGCGCCGACCCGCCCGAGCGGGCCAAACCGACACGCTTCCCTGATTCGCCCAGGCCCGTTCGGCCCGGGATGCTCAATGCCAGCGCCCGGTCCCGAGTGGCCGGGCCGGCATCACTGTCACGCAAGAGGAAATCCCCATGTTCAGATCGTCGATCCAACGCCTGCTGGCCGCTGCAACCCTGTTCGCTAGCCTGCTGGGCGCGCCCGTGGCCTTTGCCCATTCGCACCTGCAAAGCGCAGTGCCGGCCGCCGACAGCCGCGTCGCCGCGCCCAAGGAATTGCGCCTGGGCTTCTCCGAAGGGGTCGAGGCCAAGTTCTCCCGCGTCAGCGTGAAAGGCCCGGATGGCAAGGCCGTCGAGGTCACGGCCATTGCCCGCGACCCGAGCGACGACAAGGTGCTCATCGTCACCCTGGGCGGCGCGCTGGGCGCCGGCGAGTACCAGGTGGAGTGGCACGCGGTGTCGGTCGATACGCACAAGAGCAATGGCCACTACGCCTTCACGGTCACGCCCTGAACCAGGGCTGATCGCGGCAATGCGCTGAGCGCGCCGACATGTCTCGAGGCTATCTCGACTGCATCTGGCTGGCCTGCCTGGCCGTGCTGTTCAACGTCTTCGCTGCGCCGCTGGCGGAGCTGATGTCGCCGCAGCAGAAGTTGCTGGTGATGTGGGGCGGCTTCTGCTCCGCCGCCGCGCCGCGCCAGGTCGCCACCGAGCTGGTCCCGGCGCCCGATCGGCAGCATCCGATGCCCGGCGGGCATGTCTGCTGCTGTGCCAACGCCGCGCTCCTGGCCTTGCCGCCCGCGGCGCTCGGCGCCTTCGCCGAGCCGGCGTTGCGCGAAGCACGCAGGCCCGTCCCGCGGCGTGCCGCGCCCGCGCTGCGGCGTCTCTGGCCGAGCCTCAATCCGCGCGCCTCGCCGGCGCTGGCCTGATTCCGTTCGACCATGCGATTGCGGCGCCGGCCCCGAGCCGGGCGCCGTGCCTTGTCATCGGTCCAGCGCCCGGCCAAGCGCGCCCGGCGACTGGCCTGCGGGCGCAACACGCCCGCGCAGGAGACGCCCATGTCCGTTCGTTACATCAGCGCCCAGGGATTCGACCGCTCGACCTGCAACGCCTTGTCCTTGCACCAGTACCTGCGGGGCTATCCGCTGACCGCCCGCCGTTTCATTCGCCTGGATAACAACCTGCGGGTCTACTGGCACACCCTGTTCGATCTGTGTCCCGAGCTGCTCAAGCTCGATCCGCCGGAGGCCGAGACACTGTTCCGCGCCTTCATGCGCCATGCGATCAAACGTGGCCTGGCGGCCGACTGGCGCTTGCACCTGGCGCTCTATCGCTGGCTGCTGACGTCCCGCTATGCCGAGTCCTTGACCGAGGAACACCTGGAAACGGTGATGCTCGCGGCGGCCTCGCTCTGGTGCGACAACGACCGCAGCGGCAACCTGGGCATCGCCATCGCCCATCACCAGTGCGCGGGCCTGGTGGTCGGCTGGAAGGCCGCGGCAGGGAAGGGCAGCGCGACGCTGGACGTCGTGCCGCCGGGCCCGGTGCGCTGGTCCGAGGCGGGCTTCGGCTGCGGCTTGCTGGCGCACCCGCCGCTGTCCCTGGACGGCGCGCTCGCCCCGGTGTTTCGCCGCTGAGCCGCGGGCCAGGGCGGCAGGGCGGGGTGCGCGAGGTTGGCTGGCCGGGTGGATTTCTCGTCCGCCAGGACTTGCCCTTCTGGCTGGAGATGGCAAGCTAGCCGCCGTTTGCCTGTCGTGTGCGCCATGTCTCTGAATCGAAAATCCCTGCTCGCCATTCTGCTCGTCGTCGCCTGGCTCGGCGTGTTGCTGGCCGCCTTCTGGTCCTTCCAGGGGCGTTACCTGCGCCCATATCCCAGCAGCACCCAACTGTTCCAGGGCGAAGGGCTGCAGTTGCCGGCGGAACTCGCCGGGCCGGGGCCGATCCGCCTGGTGCACTTCTGGGACCCCGGCTGTCCGTGCAACGTCGCCAACCAGCAGCACCTGGCGTCGCTGGTCGCGCGCTTCCAGTCGCAGGGCGTGGCCTTCTACGCCGTGCGCCGTCCCGGTACCCAGGGCCGCCTGGCCGATGAACTCTGGGGCATGAAGGAGTTGAAGGACTTCCCGCTGACACCGCTGGTGCCGGCGAGTCCGGCCGTGGCGGTCTGGGATCGCCAGGGTCGTCTGGCGTATTTCGGCCCGTACAGCGAAGGGGCCACCTGCACCTCGGCGAACAGCTTCATCGAACCCGTCCTCGAAGCCCTGGTGGCCGGTCGCACGGTACGCGCCAACAGCGCCCTGGCCAGCGGCTGCTACTGCGACTGGCACTAGCCGCGCCAGCGGTTGCGTAGCTTCCGCGGCCTGGTTTTTCCGCCGCGTCCCGGCGGGCTGCGCCGGCTTCCCTGCCGGCGCGCAGCGGCTCAGCCGAGCAGCAGGTCGCGCGTGTCGAGATAGGCCTGGGTCTGGAACAGGTCCTTGCTCGCGACGTACTCGGGGTTCTTCTCCATGTACAGCAGCGGCACCGTGACCGGGGCGGGGAAGCTGATGCAGTCGCGGACCATCAGGCCGCGCCGCGTCAGGGTGATCAGCGAGTCGGGGAAGCAGGCCCAGACGAAGGCGCTGATCGCGCTCTTGCCGTGCTGCCGCGCCTGCTCCTCGGCGAACTGGTACAGCGTGGCGCCATGGCCTTGGCCGCGCAGCTCGGCATCCAGGGCGAAGAGTTCGAGCACGACGCTGTCGCTCACCGGGAACTGGAACCAGGCGCCGAAGGTGTCCATGACCTTGGGATGCAGGTGCGGGGTGTAGTCCGGCATCTCGCCGAGGCGGTCGGTGGTGGCGGCGATCACGCAGCCATGGATACGCGACTCATCCTGTTCGTCGACCAGCACCCGGGTATCCGCCAGCCTGGGCATGACCACCCACTCCAGCATGAAGTCCTGGTACGACTGCCCCAGGCTGTTGCCCTCGACGAACTCTTTCCAGTAGCAGGTGATGCTCAGGTAGGCAATGATTTGCGCCGCATGCTCTGCGCGCGCGGGAATGACCTTCAACATAGAAAACCGTCCAGTGATTCAAACCAAGGCAGGGGCGTGTGCCCAAGGCTGACGCGACAAGGCCCGCGCGAATGCCGGCGGAGCTGTCGACGCAGCCCCGGCGCGACCTTCGAGCGGGCCTCTTCGGCCTGGGCCTCAGGCGAAAACGAAGTACTTGCGAACGGTCTCCACCACTTCCCAGGTGCCTTTCAGGCCCGGTTCGATGACGAAGACATCGCCGGCTTTCAGATGTACCGGCTCTTCACCTTCCGGGGTAATGATGCAGTAGCCGTCGAGGAAGTGGCAGAACTCCCACTTCTCGTAGTTCACCTCGTACTTGCCGGGCGTGCAGATCCAGGTGCCCATGATCTTGCTTTCGTCCTTCGAGACGTAGGCGACCAGGCTGACGGTGTGCGGATCGCCGGCGATGCGCTTCCACTTGGTGGCATCCAGCACCGGAGTCGGACAGGTTTCGCGCAGGACGGTGATGAAGTCGGACATGACAGCTCCAGATCGATCGGATGAATGGCTGGTCACCATAGGGGCAATGGCTGCCGCGGAGTTGCCTGGTTTCGACCTTTATATGCCTGCCAGCGAAGCGCCGGGCGGCTCTGTCCGTCCTCCTCGAGGCTCCCGGACGAGGGCCGCCGCCGGTCTTTACACGCCAGGGGGCTGGCGGGCGGCGTTTAATTAACCATAAGATATGGTTTTATATGTAAATGCTGGCGCCGGATTGCGCGCATTGTCGCCGCGGTCGTGGCCGTGACGGCAGGCATGGCCGCGGAGACAGCGCGCCGCGCAGGGCCTGTCTGCCGGCGGATGGCCAATGACGATTGCAGGTAGACGATTCAATCAGGGACAGCAGGGGGCGTGAGATGTGGCTTGCTAAGGGCGCGAAGGCTCTGGCCGGGGAGTTGCGGGAACTCTGTCGGCAATGGTTGGCGGGGAATTGGCGGAGCCCGTCCGAATATCCGGCGCTGAACCGGCACGCGGAGCTTTTTCAGGTGTTGAACGAAGTGCAGGGGCGTTGGCAGGAGGACCTGGCCAGGCTCCGCGAGCAGTTGGCCCTTGCGCCGCCGAGCAATGAACCCCAGCGGCAGGACCTGCAGGCGGCGCTCGATGAGCAGCAGGCCAGGCGCGTCGAGCTGGAGCATGCGCTGAACCGCGCGGAAGAACGCGTCGCAGTGGCCGAGCGCGAGCGCGCCGGGCTGATGGAAGAAATGCAGGTCTGGGAATTGACCAAGCAGACCCTCACCGAGGGCTGCTGGGATCTCAGCGTGGTCGATGGCGATCCCGAGCATCCGGCCAATGTGATTCGCTGGTCGGATCAGTTCCGTGCCCTGATCGGCTACGACCGCCAGGAGTTTCCCGATGGCTGGGACAGCTATTTCGCCATCACCCAGGCCGAGGACCAGAAGCGCGTCATGCAGGCCTTCGCCGAGATGATGGCCGATCCCACGGGGCAGCGGGTCTATATCGTCGAGTACCGCATGCGCCACAAGACCCGCGGCGACCTGTGGTTCCGCGAGCGCGGGCGCTGTCTGCGCGACGCCAACGGCGTGCTCCTGCGCGTCACCGGGGCGACCCGCGACATCACCGACGAAAAAGCCGCGGAGGCCCTGCGCGAGCGCGAGAACATCAGCATCCAGAACACCTACGCCGAGATTTCCCAGATGGCCGGGGTCATCAAGGGCATCGCCGAACAGACCAACCTGCTCGCGCTGAACGCCGCCATCGAGGCGGCGCGGGCGGGCGAGCAGGGCCGGGGGTTCGCCGTGGTGGCCGACGAGGTGCGCAATCTGGCCAAGCGCACCCAGGATTCGGTGCTGCACATCCAGGCGATGCTCAAGCAGCGGGACCAGGGCTAAGCGCGCGGCTCAACGCGCGTGGCGCTGGAAGAACGCCCAGATCAGCGCGCTGGCGTCGATGCTTGCACCGGCTGGCGCGGCCGTCTCCGGCCAGGCGTGATCGAGCGAGGCCAGGCTGTAGAACAGCACCTCGGCGCCAGCCTGGCACTGACTGGTCTCGACCCGCGCGTCGCCTTGCCTGGTGACGACGGCGGGCGTGCTACAGCCATCGGCGCTACGCCAGAACTCCACGGCTTGCCTGACCGGCACGAAGGGTTTCGCCTGCGCGCGGGCGACGAAGGCGGTCGGGCTCATGCCGCCGTCATAGCCGACCACCTGGTCCTTCTGCCCATGCAGGATGAGCATGGGCACCGGCGCCTTGGGTCTGGCTTCGTCGCCGAACAGCGCACCGGCCACCACGGCGGCGCCGGCGATGCGCTCGGCCAGGGCGATGGCGAGCCGATGGGTGAGCATGCCGCCGTTGGAAAAGCCGGCGATGTAAATGCGTCGGCGATCCACCGGCAGGGTACGGCTCACCTCGTCGATCACTGCGCTGACGAACTGCACATCGTCGAGACCTTGCGCCAGCGCCTCGCCGCAGCAGCCGCCGGCGTTCCAGGTGCCCATTCGCGGTTGCCGGCCGATGCCGTCGGGGGCGGCGACGATCAGCCCTTCGCGGCGGGCAATGGCGCTCCAGTGCGCGAGCATGTTGGCGCCACTGCCGCCGCCGCCGTGCAGGACCACCAGCAGCGGCGCGGGGCCAGAGCCGTGGCGCCCATCCAGCAGTGTGTAGCTGCGCCGCTGGCCGCCGAGGGTCAGCGCATGGCTTGCCGTGTCCGTCGGCGCTTGCTGCGCGTGGCGTTCGGCCTGGCGCTCGCGCCAGCGTTCGAGAAGCCCGGCCTGGGCCGTGACGGCGCTGCCGAGCAGGCAGGCCGCCAGCAATCCGCCGGCTATCGCGTTGATCTCCTTCATCTCATTTCTCCTGCTGTGGCAACGGCAAGCCCAGGGCGCGCTCAGTCCGTGGCGCCTGGAAACGGGTCATACGCTTGCAAAAGCCTTGCCGAGCGCGCCGGGCCCCGGCACCCGCCTCAGCGCTCCGTGGCGGCGCGGGCGCCGGCCAGTTTGTTCGACAGGAACTCGATCAGCAGGCGCACACGGTGGGGGATGTACCTGTTGGTCGGCAGCACCGCGTAGATCCCCAGGACCGGTGGCTCGAAGTCCTCCAGCACGGTCTGCAGTTTCCCCGCGGCGAGGTAGTCGTCGACGATGAAGTCCGGCTGCATGGTGATGCCGAGCCCCTGCGCGGCGGCTTCGGCCAGCACGTCGCCATTGTTCGCCTGCAAACGGTAGGAGCGGTAGAAGGACTCCATGTGGCCGTCCACCTGGAAGTTCAGCGGGCGATTGTTCGCCTGCGGCGAGTAGCCCATGCAGGCATGCTCGGTGAGATCGGCCGGGTGCCGCGGGCGGCCATGGCGGGCCAGGTACTCGGGGGCGGCGACCGTGATCAGCCGGCAGGTGGCGAGCTTGCGCGCGATCACCCCCGGATCGAGCTGGCCGGTGATGCGGATCGACAGGTCGAAGCCTTCCTCGATCAGGTTCAGGTGGCGGTCGTTGAAATCCATCGCCAGGTTGATTTCCGGGTAGGCGCGGGAGAACTCCAGGAGCAGCGGCACCAGCCGGCGCAGGCCGAAACTGAGCGGCAGGCTGACGCGCAGTTGCCCGCTCGGCGTCAGGCGTTCCTCCATCACGCCGGCCTCGGCTTCCTGCACCAGATCGAGGATCGCCCGGCACTTCTCCAGGTAGGCGCTGCCGGCCGAGGTCAACGACAGGCTGCGGGTGCTGCGCACCATCAGCTTGACCCCCAGGTGTTCCTCCAGCGCGGCGATCTGCCGGGTGACCACCGAGCGCGCCACGCCGAGCTGGCTGGCGGCGGCCGAGAAACTGCCCTGTTCGGCGACGCGGACGAACAGGTTCATGGCATCGAAACGGTTCATTGTTGATTTACCAGTCAACAGAGTGTTCGTGATTGTCCTCTATTTAGCATCAGTGCGCATGGGTAGAGTGCGCCGACCGCCGATGCCCACGACGCTCGGCCTCCGTCGGGGAATCGAACATGAGCCGCCAATACACCGCCACCGCCAAGACGCTGCACTGGATGATCGCGATCCTGATCCTCGGCCTGATCGGCCTGGGCTTCTATATGCAGGACCTGCCGCTGTCGCCGGCCAAGCTGAAACTCTACTCCTGGCACAAATGGGCCGGGGTGAGCACCTTCCTGCTGGTGCTGATCCGCCTGGCCTGGCGCGCCGGCCATCCGCCGCCGGCGTTGCCGGCGAGCATGCCGAAGCGCCTGCAGTGGGCCGCCCATGCCGGGCACCTGGCGCTCTACGGGCTGATGCTGGGGATTCCCCTGTCCGGTTGGCTGATGAGTTCGGCCAAGGGCTTCCAGACCGTCTGGTTCGGCGTGCTGCCGATTCCCGATCTGCTCGGCCGCGACAAGGCGCTCGGCGACCTGCTGCTGACCGTCCACCTGGGCCTGAACCTGACGCTGATCGGCGTGCTGCTCGGCCACGTCGGCGCCGCCCTCAAACACCACTTCATCGACCGCGACGACATCCTCGTGCGCATGCTGCCGCGCTCGGCCAGCCGTCGCCTCACGGAGAACTGAACATGAAACGCCTTGCCCTCGCACTCGCCCTGGCCGCCGGGGTGACGCCGGCGGTCTTCGCCACCGAATACACCAAGATCCAGCCGGACAAGAGCAGCATCGCCTTCGCCTACCAGCAGATGGGCGTGTCCATGGACGGCCGCTTCAAGGCCTTCACCGGGCAGATCAGCTTCGATCCCGCGCAGCCGGAAAAAACCAAGGCGACCCTCGACGTCGACCTGTCCAGCGTCGATACCGGCTCGCCGGAGAACGACAGCGAAGTCACCGGCAAGTCCTGGTTCAACACCCAGTCCTTCCCCTCCGCGCGCTTCGAGGTCACCGGCGTCAAGGCCCTCGGCGGCAACCGTTACGAAGTGGCGGGCAAGCTGAGCATCAAGGGCACCACCCGCGACCTGGTCGCCCCGGCCACCTTCACCGAACAAGGCAACGCCGGCGTGTTCGAGGGCAGCTTCACCCTGCGCCGCGGCGACTACGCCATCGGCGAGGGCGACTGGTCCACCTTCGATGTGGTCGCCAACGAGATCAAGGTCAACGTCCGCGTCACCGCGCTGGCCAACTGAAACATCCCTCCCACAACACCGACTCAACAGGACTTCACCATGAACGCATTGAGCAAACTGACTTCCGCACTGGTCATCGCCGGCGCCGCCGCCGTCTCCGCGACCTCCGCACTGGCCGCCCCGGAAACCTACACCGTCGACAGCACCCACACCTTCGAGCGCTTCTCCTACAGCCACTTCGGCATGTCGACCCAGCTGAGCCGCTTCAACAAGACCACCGGCACCGTCGTCGTCGACAAGGCCGCGAAGACCGCCAAGGTCGACATCGTGATCGACACCACCTCGGTCGACACCGGCTACGACACCTTCAACGGCCACATCCAGGGCGCCGACTTCCTCGACACCGCCAAGTTCCCGACCGCCACCTTCAAATCCACCAAGGTGCGCTTCGACGGCGACAAGCCGGTGGCCATCGACGGCGACCTGACCATCAAGGGCGTGACCAAACCGGTCACCCTGACCGTGACCAACTTCGTCAACATGCCGCACCCGATGCTGAAGAAAGACGCCATCGGCGCCGATGCCCACGTGGTCATCAAGCGCAGCGATTTCGGTGCCGGCAAATACGCGCCGAACGTCGGCGACGACGTGACCATCAGCGTGTCGCTGGAAGCGATCAAGAGCTGAGTTCGTGCCCTGCCGGGCGATGGCGCCGATCCGGCGTCATCGCCCGGCGCGGCTTCGTATCGGGCGCCGCAACGGCCCTCGATGCGCCAGACACCTCCCACCGGCGCCAATGCCGGTTTCTCCCTCGCTCCATCCCCCCGCAACTGTCTTTCCGCTGTCGGCCACGGTCCGTTCCCTGACCGGCTGTGACGACGCGAAGCGACGACCCGCCCGCGCACCGAGCCAAGCGCTTTTTCCAGACGAGGACTGTGGCATTGCAGATGGCTCTGCCGTCATTGAGGGAGCGGTTTGCCGGCACGGACGAGGTAGAGCGCGAAACGTCTTACGCAGTACTCGGAATAGGTCCAGAGACAGCCCGGCGCCGGAGCTGTAACCATCGCGACTCCGAGCCCAGCCGGCCATCTGATCCGGGTATGGCAGCGCCTTCGTCGAGTCCTGCGCGGCACGCCTCTGAGGCTCTCCCCAAGAGTGCACGGAGGCCCTGCGACATGCTCGACGAACTGCGTACTTTCTTCGATCACAGCCGGCACAAGCTGCGCGTTCGCGGCATCGAGGCGAGGCTCGACGTACTGGCCTTCGAGGGCGAGGAGGGCCTGAGCCAGCCGTTCAACTACCGCGTGGAATTCACCTCCAGCGAACGCGATATCGGCGCCGACCGGCTGCTCGGCCAAGACGCCAGTTTCAGCCTCCATGCGCCGCCGCAGAACTTGCCATTCGGCGGCCTCAGCCTGCCCCCGGCCCAGCCGCTGCGCACCCTGCATGGCGTGGTCAGCGGCTTCAGGCGTCTCTCCGCCTCCAGCGACGAGGCCCGCTACGAAATCACCCTGGAGCCGCGCCTGGCGCTGCTTCGCAATGGCCGGCAATACCGCATCTACCAACACCAGTCGGTGCCGGAAATCGTCGAGGGCATCCTGCGCAGCCGGCATGGGTTCGAAGGCCAGGATTTCCTCTTCGCCCTGCACCGCGAGTACCCCAAGCGCGAGCAGGTCATGCAGTACGACGAAAGCGACCTGGCCTTCATCGCGCGTCTGCTGGCCGAGATCGGCATCTGGTATCGCTTCACTAGCGACGAGCGCCTGCAGATCGACGTGGTGGAATTCCACGACGACCAGCGCGCCTACCAGTTCGACGTCGAACTGCCGTACCGGCCGCCGTCCGGCACCAGCAGCAGCGGCCAGGACGGCGTGTGGGGGCTGCAAAGCAGCCACCAAGTGGTCGAGCAGCACGTCAGCATCCGCAGCTACCAACACCGCGACGCCAACGCCTATCTCGACGGCGACATCGACCAGAGCCGCGGCGCCAGGACCACCTACGGCGAGGCCTACCACTACGCCGAACCCTACCGCATGCTCGGCGACCCGCAGGCCCAGGACGAAGACCTGCAAAGCGAAAGCGGCTACTTCTACGCGCGCCTGCGCCACGAGCGCTACCTCAACGGCCAGACCCGGCTCAGCGGCATCGGCAGCAGCGCCAGCCTGGCGCCGGGCCAGGTACTCAAGATCACCGGCGGCGCACCGCACGCCTTCGCGCCGGGCGCGCTGATCACCCACCTGCAAACCCGTGCCGCGCGCGACCGCAGCTTCGAGGCCAGCTTCCAGGCCATTCCTTACTCGGAAAACGTCTGCTTCCGTCCGCCGCTGCCGGCCAAGCCGCGCATCGCCGGCACCGTTCCCGCGCGGGTCAGCAGCCCGCAGCAGAACGACCCCTACGCCCACCTCGACCTGGAAGGCCGCTACAAGGTGCACTTCCTGTTCGACCGCGACACCTGGAAAACCGGTCAGGAAAGCCTCTGGCTGCGCCTGGCGCGGCCCTACGCCGGCGACACCCACGGCCTGCACCTGCCGCTGCTGGCCGGCACCGAAGTGGCGGTGGCCTTCGAGCAGGGCGACCCCGACCGCCCCTACATCGCCCACGCCCTGCACGACAGCCA
>NZ_FNDS01000013.1 GCF_900099785.1 Pseudomonas panipatensis
CTGCCAGGGCGAGGTCGGCTCCGCCTGCGCCATGGCCGCGGCCGGCCTGGCGGAAGTCCTCGGGGCCTCCCCGGAACAGGTCGAGAACGCCGCCGAGATCGGCCTGGAACACAACCTCGGGCTGACCTGCGACCCGGTCGGCGGGCTGGTCCAGGTGCCCTGCATCGAACGCAACGCCATCGCCGCGGTGAAAGCCATCAACGCCGCACAGATGGCCCTGCGCGGCGACGGCCAGCACTTCATCAGCCTCGACCAGGTGATCCGCACCATGCGCGACACCGGCGCCGACATGCACGACAAGTACAAGGAAACCTCGCGCGGCGGCCTGGCCGTCAGCAGCATCGAATGTTGAGGGCAACGGCATGAGCGCATACGAACCCGGCATGCCCCGCACGGCCTGCGTGCAGTATCTGTTGCAGGACGGCTTCGACCTGTTCGCCCTGGCCCTGGCCATGGACCCGCTGCGCCAGGCGAACCGCCTGGCCGGCAACAACGCCTTCAGCCTGAAGCTGCTCAGCGTGGACGGTGCGCCGGTCAGGTCCAGCCTTGGCATCAGCGTGAATGCGGACGCGGCGCTGAAGTCCTGCGCGCCGGCGGACCTGCTGATCATCTGCAACCGCAGCGGCTGCTGGCCGGGGCGCGATTCGGACAGCAGCGATACCCGCGAAGCCCTGCTGGCGCTGATCGGCCGGCACCAGGGGCTGGCCCTGGCCGATGCGCTACGCGCCATCCTCGACCTCACCCGGCCACGGGACGAGGCGCCACCCGCCGAGCCGCCCCACCCGGGCCTGCAGCGCGCCATCGCGCTGATGCGCACGCACCTGGCGCAGCCCATCGAGTTGCCACGGCTGGCCGCGGACCTGGGCCTTTCCCGGCGCCAGGTCGAGCGACTGTTCCAGCGCTATCTGCACTGCACCCCGGCGCGCTACTACCAGCGCCTGCGCCTGGCCCATGCGCGCCAGTTGCTGCGGCACAGCCCCCGGCCGCTGGCGGACGTGGCGAGCGCCTGCGGGTTCCCCTGCCGGCGGCATTTCGCCCGCTGCTACCGCGAGCATTTCGGCCGGCCGCCGCAGCAGGAACGGCAGCAGGCTCTGGAGCAATCGACAGCGCTGCACTGACGGCGACAAGCGTTTTTCCACAGGCCCGGGCGTGTTGGCAGCACGCTCCGGGCCTTTTTTCTGCGGCGGCGCCAATACCCGCGGAGCTGTCTCGGATCGGTCCCGCGGGCGCCCGCGGGCAGTCGAGCGGATACGTCCAACTAGGGGTCGGATTCGTGCAAAAGAGCGCACCGGGGTTCTGCTGCAATGCCATCCAACGACCCGCCAGATCGGCGCGTCGACTGACGACAAGCAACGAGGACGTACGCCATGCAAATGCCCCAGACGATCCGGATCCGCAATGGCCAGAAGGTCCGTCCGACCTTCTCCGAGCAGGAATATGCCAACCGCCAGGCCAAGCTGCGCGCACACATGGCCGCGGCGAACATCGACGCCGCGGTCTTCACCTCCTACCACAACATCAACTACTACTCCGACTTCCTCTACTGCTCCTTCGGCCGTCCCTACGCCCTGGTGGTCACCCAGGACACGGCAGTGACCATCAGCGCCAACATCGACGGTGGCCAGCCCTGGCGCCGCACCCAGGGCAGCGACAACATCGTCTATACCGACTGGCAGCGTGACAATTACTTCGTCGCCATCCAGCAGGCATTGCCCAAGGCCGGCCGCATCGGCATCGAATTCGATCACCTGAACCTGCAGAACCGCGACAAGCTCGCCGCGCGTTATCCCGGCGCCGAACTGGTCGATATCGCCGCGTCCTGCATGCGCATGCGCATGATCAAGTCCGCCGAAGAACACGCCATGATCCGCCACGGGGCGCAGGTCGCCGACATCGGCGGCGCCGCGGTGGTCGAAGCGCTGCACGACCAGGTGCCGGAATACGAGGTCGCCCTGCACGCCACCCAGGCGATGGTCCGCGAGATCGCCAAGCGCTTCCCCGACGGAGAGCTGATGGACACCTGGACCTGGTTCCAGTCCGGCATCAACACCGATGGCGCGCACAACCCGGTGACCTCGCGGCGGGTCAACAAGGGCGACATCCTCAGCCTGAACTGCTTCCCGATGATCGCCGGCTACTACACCGCGCTGGAACGCACCCTGTTCCTCGACCACTGCTCCGACGAGCACCTGCGCCTGTGGCAGGTCAACGTGGCGGTGCACGAGGCCGGCTTGAAGCTGATCAAGCCGGGCATGCGTTGCAGCGATATCGCCCGCGAGCTGAACGAAATCTTCCTCGCGCATGACCTGCTGCAATACCGCACCTTCGGCTACGGCCACTCCTTCGGCACCCTCAGCCACTACTACGGGCGCGAGGCCGGGCTGGAACTGCGCGAAGACATCGATACGGTGCTGGAGCCGGGCATGGTGGTTTCCATGGAGCCGATGATCATGCTCCCGGAAGGCCTGCCGGGCGCCGGTGGCTACCGCGAGCACGACATCCTCATCGTGACCGAGCAGGGCGCGGAGAACATCACCCGGTTCCCCTATGGCCCGGAGCGCAACATCATCCGCAAGTGACCCCGACAGCCGCGCGGCGCCAAGGCACCGCGCGGTTCTCTTCCCCCCAGCCACCGCCCGACGCGGTGCACGCCCGAATAACAAGAACGCTGCGCCCCGGCTGTAGCCGCGCACACATTGACTACCCGCTGCCGAACTTCCATTTCGATAACAACACAGAGGTATGGGCAATGGTCACTTTCTCTCCGGGCGCCTACGCGGCCCCCGAATTCCAAGGCATCCGTCACTCCACCGGCCGGCAAGCCCTCCACCCAGCGCTGATGACACGGGCCGCGATGCTAGGCGAGCGAGAAACCGCGCATCGACCGATGCTGGACTGACGCCGGCGAGGGCCATGGGCATGGGGTCGGTCACTGGAATCCTGCCAACTTCGGGTCGGATTCAGACAAAAGCCTTGCAGCCGCTTTTGCTGCAATGGTTACCAACAGAAGACCGTCTCCGCGCCACAGAGCGCTCCACCAGGGCTCCGCGCCCCGGCGGAAATCAAAGCTGATTCGAGTTCATCCATTCCTTTGCCTGTCATGCCGGAACCCTGGCGGACGCGTTGTGCGCGCCAGGAGCGAACAGACAACGACGAGCCAGGCCAGGAAGAACGGCAAGCCCTTTGCTCACCGCAGGAGACAGAACGATGAAAAACCGTATCGACCTTACACGCCGCAATTTTCTGATCACCACCGGGGTGCTGGCCGGCAGCGCCGCCCTTTCCAGCCTGTTGCCCATGCGCGGCGCCGCCGCAGCCGAGAAGGAGCTGGTGATCCTCGCCTGGGCCGGCCACGCCGAACCGGACATCGTCGCCGACTTCGAGCGCCAGTACGGTGTCAAGGTACGCGCCAAGTACTACACCGGCGGCGACAACATGCTCGGGCTGATCTCGCAGTCCCCGCCCGGCACCTTCGACCTGATCCTGTCCGACGCCGAATACGTGCAGCAGCTCAAGGCCGCCAACTACATCGAGCGCCTCGACCCGGCCGATTACCCGTTCGACGACTACTTCCCGGAGTTCCAGCATTTCCCCGGGCATTGGGACGGCAACGATCTGTACTCGGTGCTGATCCGCTTCGGCTTCCTCGGCATCGCCTTCAACAGCCAGTTGATTCCCGAATCCAAGGTGCGCAGCTACGGCCTGTTCTGGGACGAGAGCCTCAAGGGCAAGGTCGGCCACTTCGACTGGCATTTGCCGAACCTCGGCCAGATCAGCCTGTACAACGGTAACAAGCACCCCTATAGCATCGACGCGGCGCAGTGGGCCGGCGTGCAGAAGAAGCTGATGAGCCTGCGCCCGCAGATCGGCGGTTTCTTCGACTATGGCGGCACCTTCTCGTCGCTGAAGAACGGCCAGATCCACGCCATGTGCGGTATCGGCGACTGGATCACCGGCGTGCTGCAACGCGCCGGGGCGCCGGTGAAAACGGTGATTCCGGAAGAGGGCGGCCTGCAGTGGAGCGAGTCCTATTGCATTGCCAGGAACGCGCGCAGCCCGGAGCTGGCGAAGAAGTTCATCCAGTACATCACCTCGCCGGAAGGCCAGGTCAAGTCCGCGAAGATGCTCGCCTACCCGGCGCTGATCCCCAACCAGCGCGGCTGGGCGCTGCTCAACCAGACCGATCCGGCCGAGGCGAAACGCCAGGGCATGCTGCTGGGCCAGCGCAACGTGATGGACGACATCCGCGAAGGACGCATCCAGTACCGCCAGCTCCCCGTGCAGCAGAGCCTGGAGGAGTGGAACGACTTCTGGTCGGAATACAAGGGCGCTTGACCCAGGCGGCGAGGTGATCGCGATGACTTCCTTACGTAACTCTCCGTTACCCGGCACGCCATTGGTCAACGAACCTGGCACCGAGAAGCAGCGGGGCTCCCGAACGGCCGGCCACTTCCCCTGGTATGGCCTGGGCTTCTCGCTGCCGATGCTGGTCTGGCAACTGGCCTTCTTCGTCTTTCCGCTGGCGTTCCTGGTCACCATCAGCTTCTGGGTGGTGCGCAACTTCCGCATGGTGCCGGCGTTCGAGTGGCAGAACTGGCACTACATCCTCAGCCGCGGCTTCTTCTGGGAAGCCTACGCGCACACCCTCGGCATGGCGGCGGGGGCCGCCCTGCTGGTCAGCCTGGTGGCGTTCCCCTGTGCCTATGCCATCGCCTTCAAGTTCCGCGCCTCGGCCAGGCAACTGATGATGCTGTTGCTGATCACCCCGTTCTTCACCAGCTACCTGGTGCGCACCTACTCCTGGCAAGTGTTCCTCAGCGACAACGGCATCCTCAATGCCCTGCTCGGCCAGGTGGGCATCGGCGCCCTGCCGATGCTGAACAGTGCGTTCGGCACCTACGTCGGCTACTTCACGCTGTGCCTGCCGTTGGTGGTGCTGCTGCAACTGCTCAGCCTGATGTACATCGATCGCTCGCTGGTGGAGGCGGCGCACAACCTCGGCTGTGGCCGCCTGCGCACGGTGTTGCAGGTGGTGGTGCCGGCGGCCCGCATCGGTATCGTGGTCGGCGCGCTGTTCTGCTTCATCCTCAGCTTCGGTGACTTCGTCAGTCCGCTGTACCTGGGCGGAGGCCAGCCACCGACCCTCAGCACCCTGATCGCCGACACCACCAAGTCTGGCCAGCAATGGCCGCGCGCCGCCGTGATCGCCACGATGATGATCGTGACCCTGTTGCTGGTGGCCCTGGGCGCGGTGCGTTTCGCCTACCGGAGACGCGCATGAACGAGCATCGCTTGATCAACCTGCTGCTGCGCAGCTATGTGGGGCTGCTGTTCCTCTTCATCTTCCTGCCGATCGTCGGCAGCGTGGTGTTCTCCTTCAACGCAGACCGCTTCCCGTCGCTGCCGCTGGGCGGATTCAGCCTGCACTGGTACCAGAGCATCGCGGCCGACCCGGCCGTCTGGCAGGCCTTCCGCAATAGCCTGAAGGTCGGCCTGGTAGTGTCGCTGGTGTCCACCGTCCTCGGCTTCACCGCGGCCTATACCGACTTCCGCTACCACTTCCTCGGCAAGCCGGTGTACATGGCCCTGGCCCTGCTGCCGCCGACCATTCCGGTGGTGATCATGGGCCTGGCGATGCTGGCGTTCCTCTCGCGCATCGGCCTGTCCGGCGAAATCCATGCGGTGATGATCAGCCACATCGTGATGTGCGCGCCCTTCGCCATGGCGGTCACCCGCATGCGCCTGGCACAGATGGACCCGACCCTCGAAGCGGCGGCCTGGAACCTCGGCGCCAGCCAGTGGAAGGCCATGCGCCATGTGATCCTGCCGTTCGCCGCGCCGAGCATCCTCGCCGCGCTGTTCGTGACCATGGCGGTGTCCTTCGACGAGTTCGCCGTGGCCTGGTTCGTCTCCGGGCTCAACGAGACGGTGCCGGTGCGCATCCTCAACACCCTGCAGGGCCAGGTGAGCCCGACCATCAACGCCATCGGCACCCTGGTGTTCGCCACCACCATCGCCCTGGTGCTGCTCGCCCAACTGCTGCTGACGCGCCGGCGGAAGACGGCATGAAGCATCCCGACAACCACTCGAAGCGCAGGTAAAACGCCATGACTCAACCGCTGGTCGTATTCGATAACGTGGTCAAGCACTTTGGTGAGTTCGTCGCCGTCGAGCGCATGAACCTGAATATCAACAAGGGCGAGTTCGTCGCCATCATGGGCTCCAGCGGCTGTGGCAAGACCACCACGCTGCGCATGCTGGCCGGACTGGAGAAGCCCAGCGAGGGCGAAATCCGCCTGAACGGCGAGCGGATCAACGATCTGCATTCCTGGGAGCGCGACACGCCCCTGGTCTGGCAGAACCTGGCGCTGTTCCCCTTTCTCAACGTGGTCGAGAACGTCGAGTTCGGCCTGAAGATGCGCGGCATGGCCAAGGCCGAGCGGCGCCAGAAGGCTTTGCACTGGCTGGAGCGGCTGGGCCTGAGCGAGTTCGCCACGCGCGATATCAGCCAGCTGTCCGGTGGCCAGCGGCAGCGCGTGGCGCTGGCCCGTTCGCTGGTCACCGAACCGCCGATCCTCCTGCTCGACGAACCGCTGAGCGCCCTCGACGCGCACCTCAGCGTCCGCATGCAGGGTGTGCTGACCGGGCTGCAGAAGGACCTGGGCATCACCTTCGTCTACGTGACCCACAGCCAGTCCGAGGCCTTCGCCATGGCCGACCGCGTAGTGATCATGAGCCGCGGCCGGGTCGAGCAGGTCGGCACACCGCAGGAGGTGTTCCGCGAACCGCGCAATCGCTTCGTCGCCGAGTTCATCGGCGGCAAGAACATCCTCGCCGGCAGCGTCGCCGGGTTCGATGAGAGCGGCCTGGTGCGCATCCACTCGGAGCACGGCGCCTTCCTCGCGCGGCCGCCCATGGAACGCACGCTGACGCGTGGCGAGCAGGTCAGTGTCTGCCTGGGCGCCGAGCACGTCCAACTCGGCCTGCGTCCCGAACTGCCCAATCGCCTGGAATGCCGGGTGGTCGGCGAGGAGTTCATCGGTTCGATGGTCAACGTCCACCTGGAGTCCGCCAGCGGGCTCGAATTGCAAGTACAGAAACCGCACGCCGAATACGACTGCCTGGCCCTGCAGGGCGGGCAGAAAGTCTTCGCCGCCTGGGACAGCGCGAATGCGCTGGTCCTGCGTGGCGAGTGATCGACGGCCCGACGACGGCCGCGCCGAAACCGTGGAGAAGTATCGATGAGCAAGAGCGTTTTCGTAGGCGAGCTGACCTGGAAAGAGTACGAAGCCAGGGTCGCTCAGGGGAACTGCGTGATGATGCTGCCGGTGGGTGCGCTCGAGCAGCACGGCCATCACATGTGCATGAACGTCGACGTGCTGCTGCCCACGGCGGTCTGCCAACGGGTTGCCGAGCGGATCGGCGCGCTGGTGCTGCCGGGCCTGCAGTACGGCTACAAGTCGCAGCAGAAATCCGGCGGTGGCAATCACTTCCCGGGCACCACCAGCCTGGACGGCGCCACGCTGACCGGCACCGTGCAGGACATCATCCGTGAGCTGGCACGCCACGGCGCCCGCAAACTGGTACTGATGAACGGTCATTACGAGAACTCGATGTTCATCGTCGAGGGCATCGACCTGGGCCTGCGCGAACTGCGCTACGCCGGCATCCATGACTTCCGCGTGGTGGTGCTGTCCTACTGGGACTTCATCAACGACCCGGCGGTGATCGCGCAGCTCTACCCGGACGGTTTCCTCGGCTGGGACATCGAGCACGGCGGGGTCTTCGAGACCTCACTGATGCTCGCGCTCTATCCACAGCTGGTGGACATGGACAAGGTGGTCGACCACCCGCCGGCCAAGTTCCCGCCCTATGACGTGTTTCCCGTCATCGCCGAACGCACGCCGGCGTGCGGCACGCTGTCCTCGGCCAAGGATGCCAGCCGCGAGAAGGGCGAACTGATCCTCCAGGTCTGCACCGAAGGCATCGCCGCCGCGATCCAGGAGGCGTTCTCGCCGCAGTCCTGAACGCGCAGCAGCGCTCCCCCTAGGCACACCCACTCCAACAAGAATCAAGGGTATCCGTCATGTCCACGCCTCTCCCATCCAACCAGGGCGGCCCGGCCCTGGCCACCGAACTGAAGCAACGCCACGTCACCATGCTGTCCATCGCCGGCGCCATCGGTGCCGGCCTGTTCGTCGGTTCCGGCCACGCCATCGCCTCCGCCGGGCCCGCCGCCCTGCTCGCCTACATCATTTCCGGCACGCTGGTGGTGCTGGTCATGCGCATGCTCGGCGAGATGGCCGTCGCCTCGCCGGACACCGGCTCCTTCTCCACCTACGCCGAACGCGCCATCGGCCGCTGGGCGGGCTTCTCCATCGGCTGGCTGTACTGGTGGTTCTGGGTCCTGGTGATTCCGCTGGAGGCCGTCGCCGCGGCGGCCATCCTCAACGCCTGGTTCCCGGCCGTGGCCACCTGGCAGTTCGCCCTGGCGGTGACCGCGCTGCTCACCGCCACCAACCTGTTCAGCGTGGCGCGCTACGGCGAGTTCGAGTTCTGGTTCGCCTTGCTCAAGGTCATCGCGGTGGTCGGCTTCATCATCCTCGGCGTCTTCGCCCTCACCGGCGGCCTGCCCGGCCATGAGGTCAGCGGCGTGCTGCGCCTCACCCGCGAGCACGGCGGTTTCATGCCCAACGGCTTCAGCGCGGTGCTCGGTGCGCTGCTGACCACGGTGTTCAGCTTCATGGGCACGGAGATCGTCACCATCGCCGCGGCCGAGTCGAAGAATCCGGCGCGGCAGATCACCCGGGCGACCAACTCGGTGGTCTGGCGCATGGGCATCTTCTACATCGTCTCGATCTTCCTGATCGTCTCCATCGTGCCGTGGAACGATCCGCTGCTCGCCGAGGTGGGCTCCTACCAGCGTGCGCTGGAGATCATGAACATCCCCGGCGCCAAACTGATCGTCGACTGCGTGGTGCTGGTCGCCGTCGCCAGTTGTCTGAACTCGGCGATCTACACCGCGTCGCGCATGGTCTTCTCGCTGAGCAAGCGCGGCGACGGCCCGCACTTCCTGCAGAAGACGTCCGGCAAGGCGGTGCCCTATGCCGCGGTAATGGCCAGCACGGCGGTGGGTTTCCTCACCACGGTCATCAACTACTTCGCCCCGGAGAAGGTCTTCGCCTTCCTGCTCGCCAGCTCCGGCGCCGTGGCGCTGCTGGTGTACCTGGTGATCGCGGTGTCGCAATTGCTGCTGCGGCGCAAACTGAGCGGCTCGGGCAAGGCCCTGGAGTTTCGCATGTGGCTGTACCCGTGGCTGACCTGGCTGGTGATCCTGTTCATCGTCAGCGTTCTCGCCATCATGCTGGCCCTGCCCGAGCACCGCGCGGAAGTGCTGGCCACCGGCATGCTGAGCATCGTCATCGTCTGCCTGGGCCTGCTCGACAGCCGCAAGGGGCGGGCGCCGCGCGCATCCCGCGAGCTGGCCAGGGTCGATTTCCAGTGAGGTATTGAACTCGCCAGTTTCGCTCGCCGTGAATGCCGCCCTCCCCCAGGACGGCATTTTCGCTCAGGCGCCTGCCCGGTGGCGGCAGGCGCCGTGCGTCAGGCGCTCTGGCAGCGCAACGGGCTCTGCTTGCGCTCGCCACGCGGCGAACAGCCGAAGAAACGGCTGTAGCACTTGGAGAAGTGCGCCGGCGAAGCGAAACCACAGGACAGGGCGATCTCGCGGATCTGCGCCTCGCTGCGCAGCAAGAGGTCGCGCGCGCGATTCAGGCGCAGCTCCAGGTAGTACTGGCTGGGCGTGCGTTGCAGGTACTTGTGGAACAGCCGTTCCAACTGGCGCACCGACACCTCGTTGAGCTGGGCCAGCTCATCCAGCTCCAGCGGTTCCTCGATGTTGGCCTCCATGATCGCGACCACCTGGCTGAGCTTGGGCTGGGCGCTGCCGAGCTTCTGCCGCAGGGGGATGCGCTGCTGTTCGCGCGAGCCGCGCATGCGGTCGCAGAGCAGCAGTTCGGCGGCGCGGGTGGCGATCTCCACGCCATTGGCTTCACGGGCGATCAGTTGCAGGGTCATGTCCATGGCCGCGGTGCCGCCCGAGCAGGTGTAGCGGTCACGGTCGAGTTCGTACAACTGATTGGAAATGACGATGCCGGGGAAGCGCTCCTTGAGCTGGTCGAGGTCTTCCCAGTGGATGGTGCAGCGGTAGTCCTTGAGCAGTCCGGCGCTGGCCAGCAGATGGCTGCCGGTGCAGATGCCGCCCAACGGCACGCCCTGGCGCGCCAGCTTGCGCAGCCAGTCGAGCAGGTGCCGGTCGGGTTTCGTCGGAATCGGGTTGGAACCAACGACGAAAAGCGCGTCCAGACGCGGTGCGTCGTCGATGCTGTGGTCGGGCATCACGCGCATGCCGTTGCTGGCACGCACCGCTTCGAGGTCGGCGGCGATCTGCAGGGTCCGGTATAGCGGGCGGCGCGCGGCCAGGTTGGCCATGCGCAGGGTTTCCACCGCGGAAGCGAAGCCGATGGTGGTGAAATTGGGGATCAGCAGGAAGCCGAAGGTCTTCGTGCCGGTAGCGGGAACAACGTCGGGCTGGCGTTCTCGGTCAAGAACATGGGCAGCGCTTGCCATCTGCAATACCTCCACTGCACGGACTGTCGAAACGGGAACTCTCGGGAGAGCGGTGAGGGCGGTCAGGACAGCTCGCTATTTCTTGTTGTTTTGCGACTTCTTGTTCTTCAGCGACATGCGCGATCGATGTCGGCGCCTAGCTTACACCGATCGGCCCGGGGCGGAAGGCCCCGCTCGGGCGCGGCGCCACCCGCTGTCGGCCGACGACGGACCAGCGGCAGCGCAGACGGGTCAGTTTGGGCATTTTGACGTCGCAAACAGGCAAATGAAGGTCATGGCTATTGAGCACAATCGATCGCAACTGGCTCATACCGACCGGTCCTGGCGCCCCCGCCCGGCTCTCGCGTAATGCCCTCCGGCGCGCCGGGAAGCGTCCGCAGGCGCAGCCGCTACCGGCCAGGGAGCCTCCACCCACAGGCGACACCGGGTTGTCGCACGGAGATCCACGATGTTCAGCAAGCACGACCAGATCCAGGGTTATGACGACGAGCTGTTCGCAGCGATGGCCGCCGAAGAGGCGCGCCAGGAAGACCACCTCGAACTGATCGCTTCGGAGAACTACACCAGCAAGCGGGTCATGCAGGCGCAAGGCAGCGGGCTGACCAACAAGTACGCCGAAGGTTATCCGGGCAAGCGCTACTACGGCGGCTGCGAGCATGTGGATAAAGTCGAGCAACTGGCCATCGACCGCGCCAAGCAACTGTTCGGCGCCGACTACGCCAACGTCCAGCCGCACTCCGGCTCTTCGGCCAACGCCGCGGTCTACCTGGCCCTGCTGAATGCCGGCGACACCCTTCTCGGCATGAGCCTGGCCCACGGCGGCCACCTGACCCACGGCGCCAAGGTGTCGTCCTCCGGCAAGCTGTACAACGCCGTGCAGTACGGCCTGGACCCCGCCACCGGGCTGATCGACTACGACGAGGTCGAGCGCCTGGCCGTCGAGCACAAGCCGAAGATGATCGTCGCCGGCTTCTCCGCCTACTCGAAGACCCTCGACTTCCCGCGTTTCCGCGCCATCGCCGACAAGGTCGGGGCGCTGCTGTTCGTCGACATGGCCCACGTCGCCGGCCTGGTCGCCGCCGGCCTCTACCCGAACCCGCTGCCCTACGCCGACGTGGTCACCACCACCACCCACAAGACCCTGCGCGGTCCGCGCGGCGGCCTGATCCTGGCGCGCAGCAACGAAGAGATCGAGAAGAAGCTCAACTCGGCGGTCTTCCCCGGCGCCCAGGGCGGCCCGCTGATGCACGTCATCGCGGCCAAGGCGGTGTGCTTCAAGGAAGCCCTGGAGCCTGGCTTCAAGGACTACCAGGCACAGGTGATCAAGAACGCCAAGGTGATGGCCGAGGTGTTCATCGAGCGCGGCTATGACGTGGTGTCCGGCGGCACCGACAACCACCTGATGCTGATCAGCCTGGTCAAGCAGGGCCTGACCGGCAAGGAAGCCGACGCCGCTCTCGGCCGCGTCGGCATCACGGTGAACAAGAACGCCGTGCCGAACGACCCGCAGAGCCCGTTCGTCACTTCCGGCATCCGCATCGGCACCCCGGCCATCACCACCCGTGGCCTGAAGGAAGCCCAGTGCCGCGAGCTGGCCGGCTGGATCAGCGACGTACTCGACCACCTCGGCGACGCCGACGTGGAAGCCAAGGTAGCCACCCAGGTCGCCGGCCTCTGTGCCGACTATCCGGTCTATCGTTGAGTTTCACCGCCTCCTTCGGGAGGCGGCGCCCCAAGGGCAGGTGAGGAACAGCGCGGTCCCGACCTCAGCGCCGCGCCCCTCGCCCCGGCCCTCTCCCAGTGGGAGAGGGAGCAGCACATCAGGAGCATCCACATGCAACGCTATTCCGGCTTCGGCCTGTTCAAGCATTCACTGAGCCACCACGAGAACTGGCAGCGCATGTGGCGCACGCCGACGCCCAAGCCGGTCTATGACGTGGTCATCGTCGGCGGCGGCGGGCACGGCCTGGCGACCGCCTACTACCTGGCCAAGGAACACGGCATCCGCAACGTCGCGGTGATCGAGAAGGGCTGGCTGGGCGGCGGCAACACCGCGCGCAACACCACCATCGTCCGCTCCAACTACCTGTGGGACGAGGCGGCGCACCTCTACGAGCACGCCATGAAGCTGTGGGAAGGCCTGTCGCAGGACCTCAACTACAACGTGATGTTCTCCCAGCGCGGCGTCTACAACCTCTGCCACACCTTGCAAGACATGCGCGACGGCGAACGCCGGGTGAGCGCCAACCGCCTCAACGGTGTCGATGGCGAACTGCTCGACGCCAAGCAGGTGGCCGAGGAAATCCCCTACCTGAATTGCACCAAGAGCGCGCGCTACCCGGTCATGGGCTCCACCGTCCAGCGCCGTGGCGGCGTCGCCCGTCACGATGCCGTGGCCTGGGGCTTCGCCCGCGCGGCCGACGCCCTGGGCGTGGACCTGATCCAGCAGACCGAAGTGATCGGCTTCCGCAAGCAGGATGGCGCGGTGATCGGCGTCGAGACCAACCGTGGCTTCATCGGCGCCAAGCGCGTCGGCGTGGTCACCGCCGGCAACTCCGGGCACATGGCCAAGCTCGCCGGCTTCCGCCTGCCGCTGGAATCCCACCCGCTGCAGGCCCTGGTGTCCGAACCGCTGAAACCGATCATCGACAGCGTGATCATGTCCAACGCCGTGCACGGCTACATCAGCCAGTCGGACAAGGGCGACCTGGTCATCGGCGCCGGCATCGACGGCTTCAACGGCTATGGCCAGCGCGGTTCCTACCCGGTGATCGAACACACCCTGCAGGCCATCGTCGAAATGTTCCCGGTGCTCTCGCGGGTGCGCATGAACCGCCAGTGGGGCGGCATCGTCGACACCACCCCGGACGCCTGCCCGATCATTTCCAAGACCCCGGTGAAGAACCTGTTCTTCAACTGCGGCTGGGGCACCGGCGGCTTCAAGGCCACCCCCGGCTCGGGCAACGTCTTCGCCGCGACCCTCGCCACCGGCGAGCCGCATCCGCTGGCGGCGCCCTTCTCCATCGACCGCTTCTACAGCGGCGCACTGATCGACGAGCACGGCGCTGCCGCCGTCGCGCACTAAGAGGGCTTACACCATGTTGCACATCTTCTGCCCCCATTGCGGCGAGCTGCGTTCCGAAGAGGAATTCCACGCCAAGGGCCAGGCGCACATCCCGCGCCCGCTCGATCCCGGCGCCTGCACCGACGAGGAGTGGGGCGACTACCTGTTCTTCCGCGACAACCCGCGCGGCATCCACCACGAGCTGTGGGTGCACGCCGCCGGCTGCCGCCAGTATTTCAACGTCACCCGCCACACCGTGACCTACGAAATCCTCGAAACCTACAAGATCGGCGAGAAGCCCAGCGTCACCAGCGCCGATAAGAAATCCGCCGTCCAGCCCGCAGTCGAGAAGGCCTGAACATGAGCCAGATCAATCGCCTTTCCCGCGGCGGTCGCATCGACCGCAGCAAGCCGCTGACCTTCACCTTCAACGGCCAGCAATACCAGGGCTTCGCCGGTGACAGCCTGGCCGCCGCCATGCTCGCCAATGGCGTCGACATCGTTGGCCGCAGCTTCAAGTACTCGCGCCCGCGCGGCATCGTCGCCGCCGGTGCCGAAGAGCCCAACGCGATCCTGCAGATCGGCTCCCGCGAAGCCACCCAGGTGCCCAACGTGCGCGCCACCCAGCAGGCCCTCTACCCGGGCCTGGTGGCCAGCAGCACCAACGGCTGGCCGAACGTGCAGAACGACCTCATGGGGATCTTCGGCAAGGTCGGCGGCAAGATGATGCCGCCCGGCTTCTACTACAAGACCTTCATGTACCCGCAGTCGATGTGGCTGACCTACGAGAAGTACATCCGCAAGGCCGCCGGCCTGGGCCGCGCGCCCACCGAGGTCGACCCGGACAGCTACGACTGGATGAACCGCCACTGCGACGTGCTGGTGGTCGGCGCCGGCCCCGCCGGTCTGGCCGCGGCCCTGGCCGCCGCGCGCAGCGGTGCGCGGGTGATCCTCGCCGACGAACAGGAAGAGTTCGGCGGCAGCCTGCTCGACACCCGTGAAACCCTCGACGGCAAGCCCGCCGCCGAATGGGTCAGCGAGGTCCTCGCCGAGCTGGAAAACCTGCCGGAAGTCACCCTGCTGCCGCGCGCCACGGTGAACGGCTACCACGACCACAACTTCCTCACCATCCACGAGCGGCTCACCGACCACCTCGGCGAAACCGCGCCGCTGGGCCAGGTGCGCCACCGCGTGCACCGGGTGCGCGCCAAGCGCGTGGTGCTGGCCACCGGCGCCCATGAGCGGCCGCTGGTGTACGGCAACAACGACCTGCCGGGCAACATGCTCGCCGGCGCGGTATCCACCTACGTGCGCCGCTACGGCGTGGCGCCGGGCAAGAAGCTGGTGCTGTCGACCAACAACGATTACGCCTACCGCGTCGCCCTCGACTGGCAGGAAGCCGGCCTGGAAGTGGTGGCCATCGCCGACGCGCGCAACAACCCGCGCGGCGAGTGGGTCGAGGAAGCCCGCAAGCGCGGCATGCGCGTGATCACCGGCAGCGCGGTGATCGAAGCGCGCGGCAGCAAGCGCGTGACCGGCGCGAAGGTCGCCGCCATCGATCCGATCCGCCTGCGCGTCACCGCTCCCGGCGACTGGCTGGACTGCGACCTGATCGCCAGCTCCGGCGGCTACAGCCCGGTGGTGCACCTGGCTTCGCACCTGGGCGGCAAGCCGGAATGGCGTGACGACATCCTCGCCTTCGTGCCCGGCGAAGGCCTGCAGAAGCGCGTCTGCGCCGGCGCGGTGAACGGCGTGTTCCGCCTCGCCGACAGCCTGCAGGACGGCTACGACGCCGGCACCCAGGCCGCCGAGGAAAGCGGCTTCAAGGCCGTCGCCGGTGTGCTGCCGAAGGCTCCCGAGCGCCAGGAAGAGGCGACCGTCGCGCTGTTCCAGGTGCCCCACGACAAACCCACCTCGCGCGCGCCCAAGCAGTTCGTCGACCCGCAGAACGACGTCACCGCCGCGGCCATCGAACTGGCCTGCCGCGAGGGCTTCGAGTCCATCGAGCACGTCAAGCGCTACACCGCGCTGGGCTTCGGCACCGACCAGGGCAAGCTCGGCAACATCAACGGCCTGGCCATCGCCGCGCGGGCCCAGGGCAAGAGCATCGCCGACACCGGCACCACCATGTTCCGCCCGAACTACACCCCGGTGACCTTCGGCGCCGTCGCCGGCCGTCACTGCGGCCACCTGTTCGAGCCGGTGCGCTTCACCGCCCTGCACGCCTGGCATGTGCAGAACGGCGCCGAGTTCGAGGACGTCGGCCAGTGGAAACGTCCCTGGTACTTCCCCAAGCGTGGCGAAGACATGCACGCCGCCGTGGCCCGCGAATGCCGCGCCGTGCGTGAGTCGGTCGGCCTGCTCGACGCCTCGACCCTGGGCAAGATCGACATCCAGGGCCCGGACGCCCGCGAGTTCCTCAACCGCGTCTACACCAACGCCTGGACCAAGCTCGACGTCGGCAAGGCGCGCTACGGCCTGATGTGCAAGGAAGACGGCATGGTCTTCGACGACGGCGTCACCGCCTGTCTGGCCGACAACCACTTCGTCATGACCACCACCACCGGCGGCGCGGCGCGCGTGCTGGAGTGGCTGGAGCTGTACCACCAGACCGAATGGCCGGACCTCAAGGTGTACTTCACCTCGGTCACCGACCACTACGCGACCCTGACCCTGTCCGGCCCGAACAGCCGCAAGCTGCTCGCCGAGATCACCGACATCGACCTGGACAAGGACGCCTTCCCGTTCATGACCTGGAAGGAAGGCAAGGTCGCCGGCGTACCGGCACGGGTGTTCCGCATCTCCTTCACCGGCGAGCTGTCCTACGAGGTGAACATCCAGGCCAACTACGCCATGGGCGTGCTGGAGGCGATCGTCGAGCACGGCAAGAAGTACAACCTGACCCCGTACGGCACCGAGACCATGCACGTGCTGCGCGCCGAAAAGGGCTTCATCATCGTCGGCCAGGACACCGACGGCTCGGTGACCCCGGATGACCTCAACATGGGTTGGGCGGTGGGCCGGACCAAGCCGTTCTCCTGGATCGGCTGGCGCGGCATGAACCGTTCCGACTGCTTGCGCGAAGACCGCAAGCAGCTGGTCGGCCTGAAGCCCACCAACCCGATGGACGTCCTGCCGGAAGGCGCACAGCTGGTGTTCAACACCCAGCAGGCGATCCCGATGAACATGGTCGGCCACGTCACCTCCAGCTACATGAGCAGCAGCCTCGGCCATGGCTTCGCCCTGGCGGTGGTCAAGGGCGGTCTCAAGCGCATGGGCGAGAAGGTCTACGCGCCCCTGGTCGATGGCCGGGTGATCGAAGCGGAAATCTGCAGCTCGGTGTTCTACGACCCGAAAGGCGAACGGCAGAACGTGGATTGATCCGGCACGGGCTCTCCTGTCCCCAGCCCTCTCCCCGATGGGAGAGGGGCTTCCCGGAGGCGGACGCGGAGCCCCCAGCCAGCAGGACGCCGAACCCGTCACCTGTCCCGCTTGCGGGACAGGACCAGGGCGAGGGCAAACAGGCTTCCCGGGCGCACGGCGCCCCAAGGTGAACACGAATGAGCAAGGCAAACCTCTACCAGCAACGCCCCGAAGCCGGCATCAAGGCCGAAACCCCGCTGCACCACGCCGAACTGGACAAGCTCGCCAGCCGCGCCGTGGCCAACGCCGGCATCACCCTGCGCGAGAAGAAACTGCTCGGCCACCTGACCCTGCGTGGCGACGCCCATGACCCGGCCTTCGCCGAAGGCGTGCACAAGGCCCTCGGCCTGGAGCTGCCGGTGGCCCTGACCCTGGTGGCCAAGGGCGCGACCTCGCTGCAGTGGCTCGGCCCGGACGAGTGGCTGCTGATCGTCCCCGGCGGCGAAGAGTTCGCCGTCGAGAAGCGTCTGCGCGACGTGCTCGGCGAGGCGCTGCACTACTCGGTGGTCAACGTCAGCGGCGGCCAGACGCTGCTGGAACTGAGCGGCCCGAACGTGCGCGACATGCTGATGAAATCCACCAGCTACGACGTGCACCCGAGCAACTTCCCGGTGGGCAAGGCCGTGGGCAGCATCTTCGCCAAGTCGCAGTGCGTGATCCGCCACACCGCCGAGGACACCTGGGAACTGGTGGTGCGCCGCAGCTTCGCCGACTACTTCTGGCTGTGGCTGCAGGACGCCTGCGCCGAGTACGGCCTGCAGGTCGCCGCCTAAGGTCGAGCGCCGCGAACCCCGACGGCCGAGGCGATGCCTCGGCAAGCACGGGTTTCGCGGCGCCTCCGGGAGCGCTGCGCGTTCCCTGTCGCACGTCGCACGCTCGGCGCCGATCCGCTTGGCGCGCCGCAGGAGATCGAGATGAGCCGCACCCCCGATACCTGGATCCTCACCGCCGACAGCCCCAGCCTGCTGGGCACCGTCGATGTGGTGACGCGCTACCTGTTCGAGCGGCAGTGCTACGTCACCGAACACCACTCCTTCGATGACCGCCTGGCGCAACGCTTCTTCATCCGCGTCGAATTCCGCGCACCGGCCGGCTTCGACGAAGCCGACTTCCGCGCCGGCCTGGGCGAGCGTGTCGCGCCCTTCCAGATGAACACCGAGCTGACCCCGCCGGGCTATCGCAGCAAGGTGGTGATCATGGTGTCCAAGGCCGACCACTGCCTCAACGACCTGCTCTACCGCCAGCGCATCGGCCAGTTGCCGATGGACGTGGTCGCGGTGGTCTCCAACCACCCGGACCTGGAACCCCTGGCGCGCTGGCACGGCATCCCCTACCACCACTTCCCGCTCGACCCGAACGACAAGGGCGCGCAGGAAGCCAAGGTCTGGCAGGTGATCGAGAACAGCGGCGCCGAACTGGTGATTCTCGCCCGCTACATGCAGGTGCTCTCGCCCGAGCTGTGCCGCAAGCTGGACGGCTGGGCGATCAACATCCACCACTCGCTGCTGCCCGGCTTCAAGGGCGCCAAGCCCTACCACCAGGCGTACCAGAAAGGCGTCAAGCTGGTCGGCGCCACCGCCCACTACATCAACAACGACCTCGACGAGGGGCCGATCATCGCCCAGGGCGTCGAGGCCGTGGACCATGCCCATTACCCCGAGGACCTGATCGCCAAGGGCCGCGACGTCGAGTGCCTGACCCTGGCCCGCGCCGTGGGCTACCACATCGAGCGGCGGGTCTTCCCCAACGCCAACCGGACCGTGGTTCTTTGACCGCGCCCTCGCCCGCCAGGCGGCTCGCATAGGGCGGCCGGCGCGGGGAGAGACACCGCTCAGCGCTGTAGGACGCATGACGCCGCAGGCGTCATGCGCCGGAGCAACGGCGAATGGATGACCTCCATCCGCCCTACGCCAGCCGGTTTCCCGTGTCACGCGGGCAGCCGGCGACCAAGCAACACCGACAGACCCGCCGGCTGCCGATTCATTCCGGCCCTGTCGCGCAACAGACGACATCCCAGTGCAAAGCCGCACGGCTCGCCGTGCATTTGTGCCCACAACGACAATGAGGAATGCGTATGTCTGGTAATCGTGGTGTGGTTTATCTCGGCCCAGGTAAGGTCGAAGTGCAGAACATCCCCTATCCGAAGATGCAGGACCCGCAAGGCAAGCAGATCGATCACGGGGTGATCCTGCGCGTGGTCTCCACCAACATCTGCGGCTCCGACCAGCACATGGTGCGCGGCCGCACCACCGCGCCGGTGGGCCTGGTCCTCGGCCACGAGATCACCGGCGAAGTCGTCGAGATCGGCCGCGGCGTGGAAACCATGAAGATCGGCGACCTGGTCTCGGTGCCCTTCAACGTCGCCTGCGGCCACTGCCGCACCTGCAAGGAACAGCACACCGGCGTCTGCCTGACGGTCAACCCGGCGCGTGCCGGCGGCGCCTACGGCTACGTCGACATGGGCGGCTGGGTCGGCGGCCAGGCGGAATACGTACTGGTGCCCTACGCCGACTTCAACCTGCTCAAGCTGCCGAACCGCGACGCGGCCATGGAGAAGATCCGCGACCTGACCTGCCTGTCGGACATCCTGCCCACCGGCTACCACGGCGCGGTCACCGCCGGGGTCGGCCCGGGTAGCACCGTGTACATCGCCGGCGCCGGTCCGGTGGGCCTGGCCGCTGCCGCCTCGGCACGCCTGCTGGGCGCCGCCGTGGTCATCGTCGGTGACGTCAACCCGACTCGCCTGGCCCATGCCAAGGCTCAGGGCTTCGAGATCGCCGACCTGTCCAAGGACACCCCGCTGCACGAGCAGATCGCCGATCTGCTGGGCGAGCCGGAAGTCGATTGCGCGGTGGACGCGGTGGGCTTCGAGGCGCGTGGCCACGGCCACTCCGGCTCGCAGCACGAAGCCCCGGCCACGGTGCTCAACTCGCTGATGGGCGTGGTGCGCGTCGCCGGCAAGATCGGCATCCCCGGCCTCTACGTCACCGAAGACCCGGGCGCGGTGGACGACGCCGCCAAGCACGGCAGCCTGAGCATCCGCTTCGGCCTCGGCTGGGCCAAGTCGCACACATTCCACACCGGCCAGACCCCGGTAATGAAGTACAACCGCCAACTGATGCAAGCGATCATGTGGGACCGCCTGAAGATCGCCGACATCGTCGGGGTGGAAGTCATCACCCTGGACGACGCGCCCAAGGGCTACGGCCAGTTCGATGCCGGCGTGCCGAAGAAATTCGTCATCGACCCGCACAACCTGTTCCGCGCCGCCTGAGGCGTTCCGCGCAAGACCCCGGCCGCGGCGCCACTACCGCGGTCTCTCTCCAAGGGAGCCTTCGGGCTCCCTCTTTTTATCCACAACCCTGTCCGTGGCAGCGTGGCATGGCGCCCGCGCCGGGAGCCTCAGGCGCGGGCCGCCTGCAAGGCGCGCTGGCGCTTGCGGCTGGCCAGCCAGTAGACCGGCGAGACCACGCCCAGACCGACGATCCAGGAGATGTCGGCGCCGTTCATGGCGCGTGCCACCACCCCGGTGTACAGCTCGGTGGACATGAACGGCACCTGCACCAGGATGCCCAGCACATAGCAGTTCACCGCGGTCCAGTTGAAGGTGCCGTAGATGCCGCCGTCGCGCCGGAAGAACGACGGCACGTCGTACTGGCCGTGGGCGACCAGGTAGTAGTCGACCAGGTTGATCGCGCTCCAGGGCACCAGCACATAGAGCAGCAGGAGGATGAAGTTGGTGTAGTTGGCCATGAAGTTATCCTGGCCGAGCAGGGCGATCGCCAGCGAGGCGCTGAACAGCAGCAGGGCGATCAGCGCGCGCCAGCCGGCGCGGGCGGTCCAGGCCGGCAGCAGGGTCTGGCCGACGGTGATGGTAGAGAGCGTGCCGCAATACAGGTTCATCGCGTTGGTCGCCGCGATGCCGATGGAGAACACCGCCACCATAAGCGCGCTGAGGCCGCCGGTCATCTCGATCAGGCCGGCGATGACGTTGCCGTCGCTGACGCACAGGCCGACCATCACGCCGAGCAGCATCGGCAGGATCGAGCCAAGGCAGCAGCCCCAGTAGCTCGACCAGAACGCGGTGCGCGAGCCGGTGTCCTGGGGCATGTAGCGCGAGTAGTCGGAAACGTAAGGGGCATAGGCCAGTTGCCAGAGCGCCGCCACCGAGAGCGCGCCGAGGAAGCCCGGCAGGTTGTTCTGGTTGCGCTGCAAGAAGTCCGCCGGCAAGCCGTGGACGAACAGCAGCCAGACGAAGCTGGCCAGCAGCACCGCGCCGGACAGCCAGGACATCAGCCGGGTGTAGCCGTGGATCAGGCGATAGCCGAACACCGTCGCCACCACGCTGACCACACCGACCAGGAGGATGCCCGCATCGGTGCCGATGGCCGGGAAGCGCGCGTTCAGCGACTGGCCGCCGAGCACCAGGTTGGAGGCGAAGAAGCCCAGGTACATGATCACCACCAGGGCCACCACCAGCAGCGAGCCGAAGGAGCCGAACTGGCCGCGGGTCTGCACCATCTGCGGCACGCCGAGCTGCGGCCCCTGGGCCGAGTGCAGGGCCATGAAGATGCCGCCGATGAGGTTGCCGAGCACCAGCGCCAGCACGGCGGCGAAGAACGGCAGCTTGAATACGGTGACGGCCAGGGCGCCGGTGACCACGGTAAGCAGCATGATGTTGCTGCCGAACCAGATGGTGAACAGATCGCGCGCGCGGCCATGTCGCTCGTGTGCGGCGATCGGCTGGATGGTGCTCAGCTCAAGAGTCGCCGCCGGAGTGTGCGTCGTTGTCATTATCGTTCTCGCAGGGGAATGCGGCGCCCGGCGCGAACGCCGGACGCCAGGGGAAGCCGGGCGATCAGCGTGCCGCCCAGGCGTTGAAGCGGGTTTCCAGTTCTTCGCCGTGGTCGACCCAGAAGGCCGCGTCCACCGCGCGCGCGCCTTCCAGATTGGCCGGCGCCGTCGGCAGCGCGGCGCGCACCTCGGCCGGCAGCAGGTCGAGGGTGCCCTTGTGGACCGGGCCGTAGGGGATGCTCTCGGAGAACACTTTCTGCGTTTGCGGCTGGCTGGCGAAGGCGATGAACTTCTCGGCCAGGGCCTTGTTCGGCGTGCCCTTGACCACCGCCCAGTATTCCGGGTCGTAGAGGCTGCCCGGCCAGACGATACCGAGCTTCACGCCTTCCTTCTGCGCGGCGGCGATGCGCCCGTTGTAGGCGGCGCTCATCACCACGTCGCCGGCGGCCAGCCACTGCGGCGGCTGTGCGCCGGCCTCCCACCACTGGATGTAGGGCTTGAGCTGGTCGAGCTTGGCGAAGGCGCGGCTGACGCCCTCGGGCGTGGCGAGCACCTTGTACAGGTCCTCCTGCTTGACCCCGTCGGCGAGCAGGGCGACTTCCAGGGTGTACTTGGCGCCCTTGCGCAGGCCGCGCTTGCCGGGGAAGTCCTTGACGTCCCAGAAGTCCGCCCAGGAAGTCGGCGCCTTGGCCAGCTTGGCGCCGTTGTAGGCCATCACCATGGACCAGACATAGGTGGCCACGCCGCACTCGCTGAGGGTGCCGGGCACGTATTGCGCGGAGTCGCCGAACACGGCCGGGTCGATGTGCTCGAACAGGCCCTCGTCGCAGCCGCGCAGCAGCTCGGGACTTTCCACCTCGACCACGTCCCAGCTAACTTTGCCGACCTCGACCATGGCCTTGATCTTGGCCATTTCGCCGTTGTACTCGCCGGCGACCACGGTACCGGCGCCGCTCTGGTCGAAGGGTTTGAAATAGGCCTGCTCCTGGGCGGCCTTGGTGGCGCCGCCGAAGGAGATGACGGTGAGGTTCTGCGCGTGCGCCTGGGTGACTCCCGCCAGGGTGGCGAGGATGGCGCAGCTCAGCGATGCACGCTTGAGTAAGGACGGATACATGGAACGACTCCCACAGCGGTTAGGCATTGTTGTGTATTGCGGGGCAGTGACTGGCCAGAGGCCGGACAATAGGGTTCCGTCGCGCGGGCTTCTGCGAGCCCGTGGCGTTGTCTTGGGGGTGCGGCGGCGTGGTTTGCGGGGGCGGAGACCGCCCCCGCATGGCGGCGTCAGAGCACGCCGAATTCCTGCGCCGTGCGGTCGATGGCGATGCGCGTCTTGTCGACCAGTTCGTCGATTTCGCCGCGCCCGGCCACCAGCGCCGGGGCCATGATCATGCGGCCGAGGGTGGAGCGAATGATCACGCCCTCCTCGAAGCCGATGGTGCGGCAGCGCCAGGCGATGTCGTTCTCGTTGGCGAAGCGCTTGCGCGTGGCTTTGTCCTCGGCCAGTTGCAGCGCGGCGACGAAGCCGGCGCCCTGTACCTCACCGACCAGCGGGTGGTTGCCGAACACTTCGCGCAGGCACTGCTGCAGGTAGGGGCCGGTGTCGTTCTTCACCTGGGTCACCACGCCTTCGTCGCGCAGCGCGGTGAGGTTGGCGATGGCCACCGCCGCCGCCACCGGGTGCCCGGAGTAGGTCAGGCCGTGGGCGAACACGCCGCCCTGCTCGACCAGCACCTCGGCCATGCGCTTGCTCAGCACCAGGCCGCCCATGGGGATGTAGCCGCTGGTCAGGCCCTTGGCGATGGACAGGGTGTCCGGCTGGAAGCCGAAATGCTGGTGGGCGAACCATTCGCCGGTGCGGCCGAAGCCGCCGATCACCTCGTCGGCGCACAGCAGCACGTCGTACTGGCGGCAGATGCGCTGGATTTCCGGCCAGTAGCTTTCCGGCGGGAAGATCATGCCGCCGGCGCCCTGGAAGGGTTCGGCGACGAAGGCGGCGACGTTGTCGGCGCCCAGCTGGAGGATCTTTTCTTCCAGTTGCAGGGCGGCGCGACGGCCGAACTCGGCCGGGCTCAGGTTGCCCTCGTGGGCGAACCAGTAGGGCTCGTCGATGTGCTCGAAGTCCGGCAGCATGCCGCCCATTTCGTGCATGAATTTCATGCCGCCCAGCGCGGTGCTGCCCAGGGTCGAGCCGTGGTAGCCGTTCCAGCGGCCGATCATGATCTTCTTCTGCGGCTTGCCGAGGATCTGCCAGTAGCGGCGCACGGTGCGGATCAGCGCCTCGTTGGCCTCGGAGCCGGAGTTGGTGTAGATGGCGTGGCTGTAGTGGTCGGGCAGCAGGCTGAAGAGCAGTTCGGAGAGTTCGATCACCGCCGGGTGGGTGGTGTGGAAGAACATGTTGTAGTACGGCAACTGCTCCAACTGGCGGCTGGCCGCGGCGTTGAGGTCCTTGCGCCCGTAGCCGAGGTTGGTGCACCAGAGGCCGGACATGCCGTCGAGGTAGCGCTTGCCGTCGTTGTCCCAGAGATACAGGCCCTCGCCGCGCACCATCACTCGCGGGCCTTCGGCGTTCAGTGCCTTCTGGTCGAGGAAGGCATGGATATGGTGGGCCGCATCCGCTGCCTGGTAGTCGCGGGTGTCACGCTGTCCGCTGATCTGGGCTGTCATCGCTGAGGGTCTCCGATTTTCTTCTTGTCACCGACTCGCTGGCCGGCTGTTAACGCAGTTGGAACCACGTCGTTTTGAGCTGGGTGTACTTGTCGAACGAGTGCAGGGAAAGATCGCGGCCGAAGCCGGACTGCTTGCCGCCGCCGAAGGGGATCGCCGGGTCGAGGGCGTCCACCGTGTTCACCGATACCGTGCCGACGTTCAACCGCGCGGCCACGCGGTGGGCGCGATTGAGGTCGTCGCTCCACAGCGAAGCGGCGAGGCCGAAGGGGCTGTCGTTGGCCAGGCGCACGGCCTCGTCTTCGCTGTCGAAGGCGCTGACCGCCAGCACCGGGCCGAAGACTTCCTCGCGGGCCAGGCGTTGCCGGGGATCGACGCCGGTGAAAATGGTCGGCTCGATGAAGTTGTCCGAACCATTGAAGTGCAATTGCCGACCGCCATGGGCCAAGCTGGCGCCACTGCCCTGGGCCTCGTCGATGAAGCGCAGGATGCTCGCGGTCTGCTTGCCGTCGACGATGGCGCCGGCGCGACTGGCCGGGTCCAGCGGATCGCCGGGCAGCCAGTCGCGGGCCTTGGCGATCAGGCGCTCGACGAACTCGTCGTGGATCGAGCGCTCCACCAGCAGGCGCGAATTGGCCGAACACACCTCGCCCTGGTTGAAGAAAATGCCGAAAGCCGCTTTTGCTGCCGCAAGGTCCAGGTCGCGGCAATCGGCGAACACCAGATTCGGGCTCTTGCCGCCGCACTCCAGCCAGACCTGCTTGAGGTTGGACTGGGCGGAATACTGCATGAAGTACTTGCCCACTTCGGTGGAGCCGGTGAACACCAGGCAGTCCACGTCCGGGTGCAGGCCGAGGGCCTTGCCGGCCTGTTCGCCGAGGCCCGGCACCACGTTCAGCACGCCTTCCGGCAAGCCGGCTTCGAGGGCCAGTTCGGCCAGGCGCAGGGCGGAGAACGGCGACTGCTCGGCCGGCTTGAGCACCACTGAGTTGCCGGCGGCCAGCGCCGGGGCGAGCTTCCAGGCGGCCATGTCGAGGGGGAAGTTCCACGGCACCACGGCGCCGATCACCCCCAGCGGCACGCGGGTGATGGTGGCGAGGGCGTTCTGCGCGGTCGGCGCGACTTGGTCGTAGAGCTTGTCGAGGCTTTCCGCGTACCAGGTGAAGACGCCGGCGGCGCCGGGTACGTCGATGTTCCAGGCATCCATCACCGGCTTGCCCATGTTCAGCGAGTCGAGCAGCGCCAGCTCCTCGCGGTTGGCCAGCATCAGCTCGGCCAGCTTGAGCAGCACGGCCTTGCGCTCGCGCGGCGCCATGCGCGCCCAGGGCCCCTGGTCGAACGCCTGGCGCGCGCTGCGCACGGCGGCGTCGATCTCGGCGGCGCCACAGGCGGCGACGTTCGCCAGCAGGCGGTTGGTCGCCGGGTCGATGGAGGCGAAGGTGGCGCCATCACGGGCGGTGACGCGGCGGCCACCGATCAGGGCGCTGTCGATGAACTGTTGGCGCGCGGCACGCTGCTGCCAGTCGTTGAGTTGGTACACCAGGGCACTCCTGCTCACGGGCTTATTGTTCTGGATACGGCCAGATGGTCGCCCATGCCCCTGCCGAGGAAAATTATTAAATATGTCTTCGCTGTATATGAAAAAGCTGGGCAGGCGCGCACCGAATCGGTTCACCCGCCAGCTTCTGGTGCACGCCCCCGCTCAACCCTGGACCAGGGCCGCGTACAGCTGCGGACGGCGCCCCGGCAGATAAGGGAAGCAGTCGGCCAGGGCCGCGCGCCGCGCGCGGTCCAGGCGCACCAGCAGGAGGCACTCGGCGGCGCCCGCGGCGGCCAGCGCCTCGCCGTCCGGCCCGACGACCCGCGAGCCGCCCAGGTAGGCCAGGCCGTTCTCCTCGCCGCAATGGTTGCAGTAGGCGACGAACAATTGGTTCTCCACCGCCCGCGCCGGCACGATCAGTTGCGGCACGGCGCCGTATTCCGGGGTCAGCGCGGTGGGGATCAGCAGCAGGTCGGCACCGCCCAGGGCTTGGTGGCGCACCGCCTCCGGGTATTCGACGTCGAAGCAGATGAGCAGGCCGAGGGTCCAGTCGCCGAAGCGGAACGGCGTCTCCAGGCGCTCGCCCGGGGTGAACAGCTCGCGCTCCATGGCGCCGAACAGGTGGGTCTTGCGGTAGTTGGCCAGGCGCTGGCCGCTGGCGTCGATGAACTGTGCGCTGTTATACGGCTTGCCGCCCTCGGCATGGCGCTCGGCATAGCCGTAGCACACCGCCACACCATACTGCCGGGCCAGCTCGGCGATACGCCGCGCCGCGGGGCCGTCGGCGGCCTCGGCCAGCGCGGCCATCTGCGCCGGTACCTGATAGCCGCAGAGCCACAGCTCCGGGCACAGCAACAGCTCGCCGCCGACGCCGGCGACGCTCGCCAGTTGCCGCTCCAGCGCCGCCAGGTTGGCGGCCGGATCGGCGGGGAAGCCCTGGGTTTGCCAGATGGCCAATTGCATGCTGCATTCTCCTCGGCGCAAGCGTGTACGGGAATTGCACAGCAGTATGCATGCCGGCCCAGCGGGCGCTGGCCATGGAAAATATCGTCGCTATCGAAGAAAAAGCTCACTTCGCCCCACCCCGCCGCGCCCGACGACGCGGTAAGGTGGCGCGAAAGAAAAATGACAGAGGTTGCGTGTGGCGTCCTATACCTTGCGGCAATTGAAGTATTTCGTGACCACCGTGGAATGCGGCAGCGTGGCCGAGGCCTCGCGCAAGCTGTACATCGCCCAGCCGTCGATCTCCACGGCGATCAAGGGCCTGGAAGAGAGCTTCGGCGTGCAGCTGTTCATCCGTCACCACGCCCAGGGCGTGTCCTTGACCCCGGGCGGCGGGCGTTTCTACCGCAAGGCCCAGGAACTGCTACGCATGGCCCACGAGTTCGAGCAGAACGCCCTGGCCGACAATGACGTGGTCGCCGGGCAGATCGACCTGGGCTGCTTCGAAACGGTCGCCCCGCTGTACCTGCCGCGCCTGATCGCCGGCTTCCGCGAACGCTACCCGGGGGTGGAAATCCGCATCCGCGACGGCGAACAGCAGGAACTGGTGCAGGGCCTCACCGCCGGCCGCTTCGACCTGGCCTTCCTGTACAAGCACGACCTCGACAGCACCATCGAAACCGAGCCGCTGATGCCGGCCCAGCGCCCCTACGCGCTGCTCCCGGCCGACCACCGCTTCGCCCGCCAGGCACAGGTGTCGCTGCGCGACCTGGTGCTGGAACCGATGATCCTGCTCGACGTGCAGCCCAGCCGCACCTATTTCGTGAGCATCTTCGAGGAACTCGGGCTGACCCCGAACATTGCCTTCAGCTCGCCGTCCATCGAGATGGTGCGCGGCATGGTCGGCCAGGGCTTCGGCTTCTCGGTGCTGGTCACCCGGCCCCATTCGGAGTGCACCTACGACGGCAAGAAGGTGGTGATGGTCGACATCGCCGAGCCGGTCAGCGCCTCCGGCCTGGTCGCCGCCTGGCTCAAGCGCTCCCAGCTGACCAAGCCGGCGCAACTGTTCGTCGAATACGCTCGTGGTGAACTGAGCGGCACGGCGGGCCTGGACAAAGCGCCGGCCAACGGCTGAACGGGTTCGCCGCCGGCCGCGCAAGCGCTACAATCGCCACCCTTCCGCTTTTCGCTCCGCAGCCATCCCATGCTTGTCTGGAAAAACCGCGTGCAGCGCCTGATCGCGCTGGTCCTCTCGCTCCTCGAACGTTACCCGCGCCTGGTCGCGCTCGCCGGTTTCTGCTCCGGGCTCTTCAGCTTCGTCATGGTCGACCGCCACCGCGCCGGCTTCGCCCGGATGATGGCCATCGTCATGCTGGTGAGCTGGCTCTGGCTGATGCTGGAAAACCTGCTCACCGAGCGCTTCAAGAAGCGCTTCGGCTGGTCGGTGCCGCCGGGGCTGATGCGCTACGCGACGCAACTGATCCACCAGGAAAGCCTGTTCTTCGTCCTGCCGTTCTTCTTCGTCACCACCACCTGGAACAGCGGGCAGATCCTCTTCACCGGCTTGCTGACCCTGGCCGGGCTGGTCGCCATCACCGACCCGATCTACTACAAATGGCTGTCGCGGCGGCGCTGGACCTTCCTCGGCTATCACACCCTGACGCTGTTCGCCGTGCTGCTCACGGCACTGCCGCTGATCCTCCAGCTGAGCACCCCGCAAAGCTACAAGTGGGCCCTGGGCATTGCCGTGGCGCTGTCCTTCCCCAGCCTGCTGGTATCGGTTTCCATCCATAAATGGTGGCGCTGGCTGGCCCTGCTCGGCCTGAGCCTGTCGATTGGCGCGGTCGGCTGGTTCGGCCGGGCCTGGGTGCCGCCCTCGACCCTGTGGCTGACCGAAATGGCGGTCACCGAGGACTTCGACGATAGCCAGCGCACGCCCGGCGACAGCCTCGAACAGATCAGCGCCGCGCAGGTGCGCAGCCAGGGCCTCTACGCCTACACCGCGATCAACGCGCCGCGCGGGCTGGATGAGCGCATCTACCACGTGTGGCGGCAAAACGGCAGCGAAGTCGACCGTATCGCCCTGGATATCCATGGCGGTCGCGAAGCCGGCTACCGCGCCTGGACGCACAAGCAGAACTTCCCCACCGACCCCAGCGGCGATTGGCAGGTACAGGTGCTCACCGAAGTGGGCCAGGTGATCGGCACCCTGCGCTTCGAGGTCACGCCCTGACCGTGCGGTTCGCTTGACCACGCCCCGCGGCTTCCCCTAAAAGTCGCCGATCACCCGCGTGCAGAGAGAACCACAAGAATGAGCGACGCCCTCCGCCACCCGTTCGACCAGGCCATCGCCCTGCAGGCCGATCCCGCCGACGCCGACCGCTTCACCGGCCGCACCAGCCCCGCCTACTGGAACATGGTCGGGCCCTTCGGCGGGATCACCGCGGCCACGCTGTTGCAGGCCGTGCTACAGCATCCGCAACGCATCGGCACGCCGCTGTCGCTGACCGTGAACTATGCCGCCGCCATCGCCGCCGGCGACTTCCGTATCCAGGCCACGCCAGTGCGCACCAACCGCTCGACCCAGCACTGGCTGCTGCAACTGAGCCAGGTCGACGCGCAGGGCGAGGAGCAAGTCGCCAGCACCGCCACCCTGGTCACGGCCATTCGCCGCGAGACCTGGAGCAGCACCGACCTGGCGCGGCCGCAGGTGGCCGCAGCCGCCGAGCTGGAGGCGCTGCGCCCGAGGGCCAAGGGCGTGGCCTGGATCGAGCAGTACGAAATACGCCCGCTCAGCGGCAGCTTCCCCAGCGTCTGGGACGGTGCCGGCGAGCACAGCCACAGCCGCCTGTGGATGCGCGATGCGCAGCCGCGCGCGCTGGACTTCCCGGCCCTGGCGGCGATGAGTGACATCTTCTTCCCGCGCGTCTGGTTGCGCCGGGCCATCCCGGTGCCGGCCGGTACCGTGTCGATCACCACCTACTTCCACGTCGACGCCGAGCAACTGGCCAGCGTCGGCAGCGGCTACCTGCTCGGCGACGCGCGTGGCCAGGCCTTCCGCAATGGCTTCTTCGACCAGAGCGCGGAGCTGTGGAGCGAGGCCGGCGAGCTGCTCGCCACCAGCAACCAGATCGTCTACTACAAGGAATGAGCGCGCCGGGAACGGCCTGCCGCGGAAACGAAAAAGCCCGGCGAATGCCGGGCTTTTCGCTTGGCGCGACGGTCAGACCTTCTTCACGAACTCCGACTTCAGCTTCATCGCGCCGATACCGTCGATCTTGCAGTCGATGTCATGGTCGCCGTCGACCAGGCGGATGTTCTTCACCTTGGTGCCGACCTTGACCACCAGGGACGAGCCCTTGACCTTGAGGTCCTTGATCACGCTGACGGTGTCGCCGTCCTGCAGGACGTTGCCAACGGCATCCTTGATCACCTTGGCCTCGTCAGCGCCCTCGGCGGCGCCGGTGGCGGACCATTCGTGAGCGCACTCCGGGCAGACCAGCATGGCGCCGTCCTCGTAGGTAAATTCGGAGTGGCATTTCGGGCAGGGCGGCAGGGTGCTCATCGGGTCTCTCGCTTCACGGCATGGAAAAACCACGGATTATATAAGGACATGCCGTCGCGCGCGCGCCTGATCTGGGTCAAGCCTGGCGCACAACGCCCATCCAGTGCGCAAAGACCGTCTAATCTGATAGGAGGACGCCTCCTGAGCCGGCCGACTGCTGAAGTTGCTGGGCACTTGGGACGAGCTTCGTTCGGTCGTCGTCCGCAGGGTAATCCACCACTGGCCTCAGTCGCCGGGAGTGGGTGCCGTTCCATTACCTATCACTGTTGAGAGTTCAGCCATGAGAATAGCGCGCAAGTTAGTGGTACTTGGCCTGGCCACGGTCCTGGCAGGTCCGGGATACCTGCTTGCAGCCACGTCTGCAAGCGATTCGACGGCTCCGGCGGATGGCGCAGCGGCGAGCAGTACCACGCCGAGCAAGACCACGACGACCAAACACAAGCAGCACAAGAAGACCACTCACAAGAAAGAAACCAAGCAGCAGGAGTCCAAGGAAAAGAGTTCCATGGAGACCAAGGAAAAGAACTCGATGGATAGCAAGCCAGCAGCGCCGAGCGAATAGCGCGCCTGTTCGAGGCGGGCCGGACACGCCCGCCTCGCCTGCCGGCGTAGCGCACGCCCGAATAAAAAAAGGGGAAGCATCGTGCTTCCCCTGGGGACTAAACCTTAAGACCCGTCTGTCCGTCGGTCAGCCTTCAATCTCGATGAGGATCTCACCCGGGTTGACCCGGTCGCCCTTGGCCACGTGAATGGCCTTGACGGTACCGGCGATGCCGGCCTGGACCTCGGTTTCCATCTTCATGGCCTCGGTGATCAGCACGGCCTGGCCGGCCTTGACGCTGTCGCCTTCCTTCACCAGCACATCGACGATATTGCCCGGCATGGTGGTAGTGACGTGGCCCGGCGCGCTGGCCTGCTTGCGCTTGTTGCCGGCGCCGCCGACGTACTCGTTGAGCGGCTCGAACAACACTTCTTCGGGCATGCCGTCGATGGAAAGGTAGAAGTGACGCTTGTTCTCGCCCTTCACGCCAACGCCGGTGATGTCCACGCGGTAGGTTTCGCCGTGCACGTCGATGACGAACTCGGTGGGCACGCCTTCGCCGCCGGCCGCGGCCACGCCGTTGCCATTGGGAATCGGCAGCAGCTCTTCCGGCTTCAGGGTGCCGGCGGCGCGCTCTTCGAGGAACTTGCGCCCGATGTCCGGGAACATGGCGTAGGTCAGCACATCCTCTTCGGACTTGGCCAGGCTGCCGATCTCTTCACGCAGCTTGTTCAGTTCCGCCTTGATCAGGTCGGCCGGGCGCACGTCGATGACTTCTTCGCTGCCGATGGCCTGGCGCCGCAGTTGCTCGCTCACCTCGCCCGGTGCCTTGCCGTAGCGGCCCTGCAGGTACAGCTTCACCTCGTTGGTGATGGTCTTGTAGCGCTCGCCGGCGAGCACGTTGAAGAACGCCTGGGTGCCGACGATCTGCGAGGTCGGGGTGACCAGGGGCGGGTAGCCGAGATCGGCGCGCACCTTGGGGATTTCCGCGAGCACTTCGTCCATGCGGTTGAGGGCGCCCTGCTCCTTCAACTGGTTGGCCAGGTTGGAAATCATCCCGCCCGGCACCTGGTTGACCTGCACGCGGGTATCCACGCCGGTGAAGGCGCTCTCGAACTGGTGGTACTTCTTGCGCACGGCATAGAAGTACAGGCCGATTTCCTGGATCAGCTCCAGGTCCAGGCCGGTGTCGTAAGGGGTGCCGCGCAGCGCCGCGACCATCGACTCGGTGCCCGGATGGCTGGTGCCCCAGGCCATGCTGGAGATGGCGGTGTCGATGCGGCTGGCGCCGTTCTCGATGGCCTTGAGCTGGCACATGCTGGCAACGCCGGCAGTGTCGTGGGAGTGCACCACCACATCGAGCGGCAGGGCATCCTTGAGCGCCTTGACCAGTTCGCCGGTGGCGTAGGGGGTCAGCAGGCCGGCCATGTCCTTGATGGCGATGGAGTCGACACCCATGTCGGCCATGGCGCGGCCCTGGGCGACGAAGGCCTCGATGGTGTGCACCGGGCTGGTGGTGTAGCAGATGGTGCCCTGGGCGTGCTTGCCGGCAGCCTTCACCGCCTCGATGGAAACGCGCAGGTTACGCACATCGTTCATGGCGTCGAAGATGCGGAACACGTCGATGCCGTTGACCGCCGCCTTGGCCACGAAGGCGCGGACCACGTCGTCGCTGTAATGGCGGTAGCCGAGCAGGTTCTGCCCGCGCAGGAGCATCTGCAGGCGGGTGTTGGGCAACGCGGCCTTGAGCTTGCGCAGACGCTCCCAGGGGTCTTCCTTGAGGAAGCGCACGCAGGCGTCGAAGGTGGCGCCGCCCCAGACTTCCAGCGACCAGTAGCCGACCTTGTCGAGCTTGTCGCAGATCGGCAGCATGTCCTCGGTGCGCATGCGCGTGGCCAGCAGCGACTGGTGGGCGTCGCGCAGGATGATATCGGTGACGGTGACTTTCTTGCTCATTCGATGATCCTCACAGGCCGGCATGGGCGGCGATGGCGGCGGCGATGGCCAGGGCCAGCTCTTCGGGTTTGCGCTTGATCGAGTAGTTGGTCAGTTCCGGGTGGCTTTCCACGAAGCTGGTGTTGAACTGGCCGCTGCGGAATTCCGGGTCCTTGAGGATTTCCTGGTAATACGGCGCGGTGGTCTTCACGCCTTGCAGGCGCATGTCGTCCAGCGCGCGCAGGCCGCGGTCGAGCGCCTCTTCCCAGGTCAGTGCCCAGACGATCAGCTTCAGGCACATGGAGTCATAGTACGGCGGGATGGTGTAGCCGGTGTAGATCGCCGTATCGGTGCGCACGCCGGGGCCGCCGGGCGCGTAGTAGCGGGTGATCTTGCCGAACGAGGGCAGGAAGTTGTTCTTCGGGTCCTCGGCGTTGATCCGGAATTGCAGGGCGAAACCGCGGTGCTGGATGTCTTCCTGCTTGACCGAGAGCGGCAGGCCGGAGGCCACGCGGATCTGCTCGCGGACGATGTCGATGCCGGTGATTTCCTCGGTGATGGTGTGCTCCACCTGCACCCGGGTGTTCATCTCCATGAAGTACACCTCGCCATCGGCGAGCAGGAACTCCACGGTGCCGGCGTTCTCATAGCCCACGGCCGAGGCCGCGCGCACCGCGAGATCGCCGATGTAGGCGCGCTGCTCGGGGGTGAGCTGCGGACTCGGGGCGATTTCGATGAGCTTCTGGTTGCGGCGCTGGATCGAGCAATCGCGCTCGAACAGGTGCACGGTGTTGCCGAAGGAGTCGGCGAGAATCTGCGCCTCGATGTGCTTCGGGTTGACGATGCACTTCTCCAGGAACACCTCGGCGCTGCCGAAGGCCTTGGTGGCCTCGGAGATGACCCGGGGGAAGGCCTGCTCCAGTTCGTCGCGGCTGTTGCAGCGGCGGATGCCACGGCCGCCGCCACCGGAGGTGGCCTTGAGCATCACAGGGTAGCCGATGCGCTCGGCTTCGGAGATTGCCTCGGCGAGGTCGGCGACGTTGCCTTCGGTGCCGGGGGTGCAAGGCACGCCAGCGGCGATCATGCTGCGCCGCGCTTCGGTCTTGTCGCCCATGCGGCGGATGACCTCGGCGGACGGGCCGATGAATTTCACCCCGCGCTCGGCGCAGATTTCCGCCAGCTCGGCGTTCTCGGAAAGGAATCCGTAGCCCGGATGCAGGGCATCGCAGCCGGTTTCCACCGCCAGGTTCACCAGGGCGCGCGGGTTGAGGTAGCCGGCCAGGGGGTCGGCGCCGATGCTGTGCGCCTCATCGGCGCGCTTCACATGCAGGGCGTGGCGATCGGCGTCGGAGTAGATGGCCACCGAACGGATGCCCATCTCGGCGCAGGCGCGCACGATCCGGACAGCGATCTCCCCACGGTTGGCGATCAGGATTTTCTTGATCACTTTCGGTTTCCCTCGGCTGAATCTTGTGGATTCGGCGCTTGAACCAATCGGCAATCCGCCGCGGAGAGGCTTCCGCGTCGGCTGGGCGCATCGCCGGAGCAGGGTTCCGGCGTTTTTTTACCCTACGCGGCCTGAAGGATTAACCAAAATCAATAATTATTGGGGTAGCCATAATTTTTATCTTATAGTTGAGCGCATCGTCCCCTTCGCGAGCCGCCAAAGATGCGTAAGTCATTGATGCGCATGACACTTCGCCAACTGCAGGTCTTCCGGGCAGTGTGCGAAAGCCGTTCCTACAGCCGCGCCGCGGAGGAAATGGCGCTGACGCAACCGGCGGTCAGCCTGCAGATTCGCCAGTTGGAAGAACTGGTCGGCCAGCCGCTGTTCGAGTACATCGGCAAGAAGCTCTACCAGACCGACGCCGCCGATGCCCTGCTGCGCGCCAGCAACGACATCTTCCAGCGCCTGGAGGTGCTGGACATGCAGCTCTCCGACCTCAAGGGTTCGCTGCAGGGGCAACTGCGCCTGGCCGTGGAGTCCAGCGCCAAGTACATCACCCCGCACCTGTTCGCCACCTTCCAGCAGCAGCACCCGGACGTCAGCCTGCACCTCACCGTGGTCAACCGCGCGCAGGTGATCAAGCGCCTGTCGGACAACCGCGACGACCTGGTGATCATGTCCCTGGTGCCACAGGACATGGCGCTGGAATTCCTGCCGTTCCTGAACAACCCGATCGTCGCCGTGGCACCGCCGGACCACCCGCTGTGCAACACCGCCAAACTGTCGCTGAAAGACCTCGAAGCCTGGCCGCTGCTGATCCGCGAGCCGGGCTCCGGCACGCGCAAGGCCTGTGAGGAACATTTCCAGCAGAAGCGCGCACATTTCCCGCAAACGCTGGAAGTTTCCTCGCTGGAAGCGCTACGCGAAGGGGTCGTGGCCGGGCTCGGGTTGGCCCTGTTGCCACGTCATGCGGTGAGCCGCGAACTGCAGGCCGGGCTGCTCCGCGAACTACCGGTGGAAGAGTTGCCGCTGTACCGCAGTTGGTGTCTCGTGCATGCCCGCGGCAAGCGCCTGAGCCCCGTGGCCCAGGCGTTCGTCGCCTTCATCCGTGAAGAGCGGGCGCTGATCAGCCAGCTTGCCGAGCGCTTCGCCGCGAGCCCCGCGCAGAGCTAAGGTAGGCGGCGGCGATCAGGTCGGGATAATCGGAGATTTCTTGGTTAAGACGCCGGCTTTCGATGCGATCTTCGATCGCCCGACGGAACTGCATGCGGCGTTGGTCTTCAAGCTTGCGGCGGGTCTTGCTATCCAGGAGTTGGGTATCGTCGATCTGGCGTGGCATCTCGCATCTCCCATGGCCGAAGGGCTGGAGAGGCCAGCATGGGCGCACGCCGTGACAGTTTGATGGCGCCCGCGCGCCGCTGATCAGGACTCCTGCGCGGCAGCCCCGCTCGGCGGATACCAGGGATCGACGTGGGTCATCAGGTTCAGCACCCGGTGCCGCTGCAGCACCCGGCTACGGGCTTCGACGGCGATTTCGTGGCTCACCTCCACCGACAGGGTGGCGTCGATTTCCAGGTGCGCGTCGACCACGATCATGTCGCCCATCTTGCGCGTGCGGATGTCATGCACACCGGCGACGCCCGGCGTGCCGCGCAGGGTTTCCAGGATGGCCTCGACCTCTTCCTTGTCGGCGGCGCGGTCGGTGAGATCGTGCAGCGCGTCCCAGGTGAAGCTCCAGCCCATCTTCGCCACCATGCAGCCGACGATGAGCGCGGCGATCGGGTCGAGGATCGGATAGCCGGCCAGGTTACCGACGATGCCGATACCGACCACCAGCGACGACGCCGCGTCGGAGCGGGCGTGCCAGGCGTTGGCCACCAGCATGCTCGATTTGACCCGCTCGGCCACCCTCAGCATGTAGCGGAACAGCAGTTCCTTGGCCACCAGCGCGGTGCCGGCGACCCACAATGCCGTGGCGTGTACGGTGGCGATGGTTTCGGGATATTCCAGCTTGCGCACGGCCGCCCACAGCATGCCCACGCCGACCGCCAGGAGAATGCCGCCAAGCGCCAGCGAGGCGGCGTTCTCGAAACGCTGGTGACCGTAGGGATGGTCCTCGTCGGCGGCCTTGCTGCTGTGGTGGTTGGCCAGCAGCACGACGAAATCGGCGACCAGGTCGGACAGCGAGTGGATACCGTCGGCGATCAGGCCCTGGGAACGCGAGAAGAAGCCGACGGCGATCTGCACCAGACTCAGCACCAGATTGACCACGATGCTCACCGTGGTACTGCGCGACGCCGCGCGGCTGCGCTCCTCGGCGCTGACGCGATCGTCTTCGTGATCTTCCAGGAAAGGGGTGTTCTTCATGGTTCGCGGTTCCACGCATGGCTGGCGCAATGGCTGCGCATAGAGAGTCGGCCAATGCTCACAGAAAACCGGTCAAAAAGACGTCAAGACCGCGTCCCCGGGCAAGCCCGGCGGCGCGGCAAAACAGCGCGCCCCGATCAGTTGGCGTCGTCGGCGCGCGGCTCGTCGTGGCTCTTCACCACCTTGGGCGACAGGCGCAGGCTGCGCAGGCTGCGCTTGACGCTCTTCAGGTGGTTGACCAGGTCCGGCCCGCGCGCCATGGCCACGCCCATGGCCAGCACGTCGATCACCACCAGGTGGGCGATGCGCGAGGTCAGCGGGGTGTAGATGTCGGTGTCCTCATGGACATCGACCGCCAGGTTGACCGTGGCCAGGTCAGCCAGGGGGGTCTGGCTCGGGCACAGGGTGATCAGGGTGGCGCCGGCCTCGCGGACCAGGTTGGCGGTCACCAGCAGGTCCTTGGAGCGCCCGGACTGCGAGATGCAGATAGCCACGTCGCTGGGCTTGAGGGTCACCGCCGACATCGCCTGCATGTGCGGGTCGGAGTAGGCCGCCGCCGACAGCAGCAGGCGGAAGAACTTGTGCTGGGCATCCGCCGCTACCGCGCCGGAAGCGCCGAAGCCATAGAACTCCACGCGCTGGGCATGGGCGATGGCGGCGATGGCGCGCTCCAGGGCATGGGTGTCGAGCTTCTCGCGCACTTCCATCAGCGAATGCAGGGTGGTGTCGAAGATCTTCAGGCTGAAGTCGGTCACCGAATCGCTTTCGTTGATCGCGAACTGGCCGAAGCTGGCCCCCGCGGCGAGGCTCTGCGCCAGCTTCAGCTTGAGGTCCTGGAAGCCGGTGCAACCGATGGCGCGGCAGAAGCGCACGATGGTCGGCTCGCTGACGCCGACGCCATGCGCCAGGTCGGCCATGGAGCTGTGCATGACCGACGCCGGGTCCTGCATCACGTGATCGGCGACCTTGAGTTCCGACTTGCGAAGCAGATGACGCGACTGGGCGATGTGTTGCAACAGGTTCACTGGGCTGGACTCGGCTATGATCGGCGGATGGGATGTAGTCGGCTTGTAGTTATACTACAAAACAGGCGATGACGCCCAGGCAATAAGTGGCGGAGCAGTATTCATCATGTCGAATTCCCCGGCGTTTCCCCGTTCCTGCGACATCCTGGTGTTCGGCGGCAGTGGCGACCTGGCCCTGCACAAACTGCTGCCGGCGCTCTACCACCTGCATCGCGAGCAGCGCCTGCCGGCCGATACCCGCATCTTCGCCCTGGCCCGCAGCACGCGGGCGCTGGACGACTACCTGGCGCTGGCCGAGCGGCATTGCCGGGCCCAGGTGAGCCGCGACGACTTCACCCTGGCCGACTGGCAAAGCTTCGCCGCGCGCATCGACTACCTGGCCATGGACGCCGCGCAGAGCGCCGACTTCGGCCGTCTGCGCGAACGCCTCAAGCACAGCGAGACGCGCGTACTGGTGCATTACCTGGCGACCGCGCCGAACCTCTTCACCCCCATCGCACAGAACCTCAAGCTCGCCGGCCTGGCCGGTCCCGAGGCGCGCATCGTGCTGGAGAAGCCGCTCGGCCACTCGCTGGAGTCGGCACGCGCGATCAACCTGGCGATCGGCCAGGTCTTCGATGAGTCGCGGGTATTCCGCATCGACCATTACCTGGGCAAGGAAACCGTGCAGAACCTCATGGCGCTGCGCTTCGCCAACACCCTGTTCGAGCCGCTGTGGCGCAGCGCCTACGTCGACCATGTGCAGATCAGCGTCAACGAGACGCTCGGCGTGGAAAACCGCGGCGCCTACTACGACCATGCCGGGGCCATGCGCGACATGGTGCAGAACCACCTGCTGCAACTGCTCTGCCTGGTGGCGATGGAGGTGCCGGTGCATTTCGACGCCGAATCCGTGCGCAACGAGAAACTGAAGATCCTCCAGGCGCTGCGGCCGATCGGCGGCCAGGACGTGCAGGACAAGACGGTGCGCGGGCAGTACAGCGCCGGCCACATCGGCGGCCAGGAAGTGCCGGCCTACTGGTTCGAGAAGCAGGTGGACAACGACAGCGACACCGAAACCTTCGTCGCCGTGCGGGCGGACATCGACAACTGGCGCTGGGCCGGGGTGCCCTTCTACCTGCGCACCGGCAAGCGCATGGCGAAGAAGTGCTCGGAGATCGTCATCCAGTTCAAGCCGGTGCCGCACAACCTGATCGGCGACGGCAGCGGCCCGGCCAACCGCCTGTGGATAAGGTTGCAGCCGGAGGAACGCATCAGCCTGCAACTGATGGCCAAGATGCCGGGCAAAGGCATGCAACTGGAAGCGGTGGAGCTGGACCTGAACCTGGCCCAGGCGTTCAGCAAGAACAAACGCCGCTGGGATGCCTATGAGCGCCTGCTGCTGGACGTGATCGAAGGCGACTCGACGCTGTTCATGCGCCGCGACGAAGTGGAAGCGGCCTGGCGCTGGGTCGACCCGATCCTCGCCGGCTGGCGGGAGCACTACCAGCGCCCGCGCCCCTACCCCGCCGGCAGCAATGGCCCGGAGCAGGCGCAGAGCCTGCTCGAACTGGCCGGACGCGAATGGTACAGCTAAGCCCCCGCGCGACCGAACCCACGCCGTCGCCGCGAGCGGCGGCGCTCAGAGCAGCGGGATGCTGTAGCTGACGATCAGGCGATTCTCGTCCTTGTCGCTCGAATCATTGCCACGCAGGACCGCGCTGCGCCAGGTGAATCCCAGGCCCTTGAAGGTGCCCTGGGGAATCACGTAATCCACGCGCAGATCGTGCTCCCACTCCTTGTTGTCGCCGTTCTTGGCCTTGATGTGCGAACCGCTCCAGTAGGTGAAGCTGGATTTCAGCCCGTCCACGCCGAGCCTGGAAAAGTCGTAGGCGTAGGCGGCCATCCAGGTGTCCTCGCCCGCGTTGACGAAGCGCAGCACCTGCGCGTTGGTGATCAGGTACGGCGAGCGGCCCTGCCCCTGGTTGATGTGCGGGAAGTCGCTGTCGCCGCTCATGCCCTGGTAGCCCAGGCTGAACGCATGGCCCTTCAGGCTGTAGGTGAGCATGCTGCTCCACAGGCGGTTATCCACCTCGCCCTTGCCGACGCCATTGCCGTAGTAACCGGCACTGACATAGCCCTCTTTCTGCCCGGAGGCGCTGCCGTTCTTGCCGTCGGGCGAGCTGTAGAAATAGCGCAGGTCGGTTTTCAACTGACCGACCGGCAATTGCCATTGATGCACCAGGCCGAGGAAATGTTGCTGGTAGAAGTTCTCCAGCTCGCCGTAGTAGTACTGCAACTGCAGTTGCTTGCTGGCCTGGTAATCGACCCCGGCGTAATAGAACTGATTGCTGAAACGCCCGGTTTTCGGATCGTTGGCGCCGTTGATCGACATCCCCTGCGCATTCGAAGAGTTACGGTCGTTCACCTGGTCGATGCGCCCGGCCAGCAGGTTGAAATCCTGCACATCCTTCGACTCGACCTGCCAGCCCTGGAAGGTCTGCGGCACCAGGCGCCCGTCGTTGTAGGTCAGCACCGGCAGCTTCGGCATCAGGGTGCCGCCCTTGAACTGGGTCTGTGCGAAGCGCGCTTTGGCGGTGGCCTCGAGACGACTGAAACTGCTTACCGCAGAACCGTCGTGCTCCAGCGGGAAGACGCTGCCCGGCTGGTACTTCTTGCTGCTCGACGAGCCCGGCGCGTCCAGGCGCACGGCCTCGATTCCCAGCGCGTCGACGCCGAAGCCCAGCGCCCCCTCGGTGAATCCCGACTGGTAGTTGAGCATGAAGGCCTGCCCCCACTCGCTGTCGGTGGGCTTGTCTTCGTTGCGGGTGTCCTGGTTGAAGTAGAAATTGCGCAGATCCAGCGAAGCCTTGCTGTCTTCGAGGAAACCGGCCGCCGACACGGACTGGGCGATACCCACGGCCGTCAGCAGGGGAAGGAGGATTTTGTGCATCGAGGACACCCGAGATCGGTAAGACTGGCTGGAAATGCTCATTCCAGAGCGACTGCGATTTTCGGGGCGCACTCTAATGAAAATCGCATATTCCTTGAAAGAATTAATTAGCATTCAATTAAAACAATAAAGAATAAAAAACCACTCTTCTTATGCCGGGCGCCCCCGCCGCGCACAGGTCGGAACGCTGCGAAGCCTCGGACAATTCCCGTACAATTCGTCCACCTATTTACGCGTCATCCGAGTTCCCCAGCATGTCCGTCCCCTTCAAACCCGAACTGCTCGCTCCCGCCGGCTCGCTGAAAGCCATGCGCCATGCCTTCGCCTATGGCGCCGACGCCGTCTACGCCGGCCAGCCACGCTACAGCCTGCGGGTGCGCAACAACGAATTCGACCTGGCCAACCTGGCCATCGGCATCGCCGAAGCCCACGCCCTCGGCAAGCGCTTCTACCTGGTGGTGAACATCGCCCCGCACAACGCCAAGCTGAAGACCTTCCTGAGCGACCTGGAACCGGTGCTGGCCCTGGGGCCGGACGCGCTGATCATGTCCGATCCGGGCATGATCATGCTGGTTCGCCAACATTTCCCCGAGGTAGCCGTTCACCTGTCGGTGCAGGCCAACGCCGTGAACTGGGCCAGCGTGGCCTTCTGGCGCGACCAGGGGTTGAGCCGGGTGATTCTGTCCCGCGAACTGTCGCTGGAAGAGATCGGCGAGATCCGCGAGCGGGTGCCAGAGATGGAACTCGAAGTCTTCGTCCACGGCGCCCTGTGCATGGCCTATTCCGGGCGCTGCCTGCTGTCCGGCTACATCAACCGCCGCGACCCCAACCAGGGCACCTGTACCAACGCCTGCCGCTGGCAGTACCAGGCGCACCCGGCGCGCGAGGACGAACTGGGCCTGGCCGTGGCCGAGCCGACCTTGGGCCTGGGCGCGCCCAGCCAGGAAATCTTCCTGCTCGAAGAAAGCAACCGCCCCGGCGAACTGATGGAGGCCTTCGAGGACGAGCACGGCACCTACATCATGAACTCCAAGGACCTGCGCGCCATCCAGCACGTCCAGCGCCTGGCGGAGATGGGCGTGCACTCGCTGAAGATCGAGGGCCGCACCAAGTCGCACTTCTACGTCGCACGCACCGCCCAGGCCTATCGCCAGGCCATCGATGACGCGGTCGCCGGGCGCGGCTTCGACCGTGGCCTGATGGATCGCCTGGAATCCCTCGCCCACCGTGGCTACACCGAAGGCTTCCTGCGCCGCCACGTGCACGACGAATACCAGAACTACCAGTACGGCAGCTCGCGCTCGGAGCGCCAGCAGTTCGTCGGCGAATTCAGCGGCGAACGCCGCAACGGCCTGGCCGAGGTGCGGGTGAAGAACCGCTTCGAAGTCGGCGACAGCGTCGAGCTGATGACCCCGGCGGGCAACCACGCCCTGCGCATCGAGTCCCTGCAGAACGCTCGCGGCGAAGCCATCGGCGTGGCGCCGGGCGACGGCCATGTGGTCTACCTGCCACTGCCGCAGGACATCGACCTGGGTTACGCCCTGCTGCTGCGCGACCTCGACGGCGCTCGCGCCAGCCAGGCCGCGACGGCGGCCGCGCCAGCCGCCAAGGGCGGTTGTGGCGGCGGCGGTTGCGGCAGTTGCGCGGGCTGACGCGCAACGGCGGATAAGCGCAAACGCCCAGCCGCCCTAGGGGTTCTGCAGGAACACCACGTAGCCGCGGAACCAGGGGCTGCGCGCCAGGTAATCCGGCGCCTGCCAGCGGCCGTACTGCGCCAGGCCGATGCGGAAGGGCAACTGCAGGCGCGCCACGCGCGGCAGGTAGTCGGCGTAGTTGGGGATGGTCTGGCGGCCCTGGTAGGTCTGCACCACCACCTCGTCGACCACGCCCTTGAGCTGGTTGATGGTGGCCGCTTCGGCGTTGCTGCTCCAGTCCAGCAGGCCGGTGATGCTCAGGCGATAGTCGACCGGCAGGCGTTGGCGGAAATCGCGCAGGAAAGCGACGTATTCGGCGAGGTAGCGGGTACGCGCGTCGAAGTCGATCTGCACGCCGCGCAGCGAGTTGCCGGCACGGCGCCAGCGCTTCAACTGGGCCAGCAGGGTGCGGTAGCTGTCCTCGCTCCAGCGCAGACTGTGCGCGCGGTAGACCACCCACACCTCGGCGCCCTTCAGGCGTGGAATGGCGATGCCCTGGGCATGCAGCCGCGCCGGCGCGGAAGCGGCGCCGCGCGGCGCGCTGATCTGGCCCTGGAGGACATACAGGGTGCGCGCATGCGCCAGTGCCGGCTGCGCACCGACACCGCCCCAGAGCCAGAAGGCGTCATAGTCGGCGGCATCCACCACCTCCGCACGCGCCGGGCCGCCCAGCAGCGCCAGCAGGCCGGCGACCAGCCACACCCGGCCATGGCGCATCGCGGCTTACCAGTAGTACTTCAGGGACTTGGCCCAGGACGTGGCGGCGTATTGCGTCTTCAGCGCGCGGAACCACTGCTTGCGCTGCGCCGGGGCGATGTCCTGGCGACCGCAGCCGTTGTAGCCGCTGGGCGCATAGCAATTGATCGCACGGAACAAGGCATAGGCCTTGTCGTCGCCGCCGGCCTGGGGATCGGCGATCACTTTCATGTAGCCGTCCAGGCGCGAATACAGCGCGCCATCGAACAACGTCGGGCTGCCGCCCAGCTCGCGCGGGCCCGGCTGGCTGTCGAGGGGGAAGCCGTCGAGGTTGTTGCGCAGGATGAACTCGCCGAAGCAGTTCAGCGCCTGCGGCGGCTGTGGCTGCTGCTGCAGGGCCACGGCGATATCGCGGATGGCCGGGCAGTCATAGCCGGACGTGCCCTTGCCACCGGGCCACTGGAACAGGGTCAAGGGCATGCCATTGCCATAGACGAAGCCGAGACTGGCGGTCAGCGGCTTGGTCGAGGGCTCGGCGGGCAACAGCGCCAGGTCGTTGATGAAATTTGCGTAATGGCCGTGCAGCAGGTCCTTGTAGAGCAGGCTGAACAGCGCGGTATCGCGCTCTTCGGCAGGCACCGCTTCGGCCTTGGCCTGCTGGCGCAGCAACTCGGGGCCGGCGACATGGCGCAGCAGCAGCTCGCGGATCGCCGGCGTGCGCACCGGCGAGTTATCGGCGAAGACTTTCACCAGGCGGTCGCTGCGTTCGTAGTTGAAGGCCAGGGCCAGCTCCAGCTGCTCGCGCTGCAGCGGCTGACGGGCCAGGGGCAGCAGTTGCAGCCAGAGCTTCTCGGCGCCGAGCCAGTCGTTGCCGGCCTCCAGACTGAAGCCGCGCAGGGTCTGCTGGCTGAAGGCCAGGTAGTCGAGTTTCTCCGGCAGCGTTTGCGGCAGGCTCTGCCGCGCCTGTTCGAGGTTGCCCTCGACGTATAGCTGCCAGGCCGCCAGCAGGTAATCGTGGAGCCCCGGTTGCTCGGCGAACAGGGCTTTCTGCCCCTGCAGTCCGGCCAGATCGAGGGCGCGCGCCTCGTTGGCCTCGTGGTGGCGCATCTGCATCAGGTCGAGCACCGCCAGCAGGCGCGGATCGCGGACATCCGCCGGGTGCGCGGTGACCAGCAGCTTGTTGTCCACCTCGGCGATCCATTGCGCCTGATCGGCGCCGCCCTGCGCCGACTCCGGCTGGGCGAACAGCCAGGCGTACTCGCCGGCCAGGCGGCCCTGGTCATTCATCAGCCAATAGACGCGGCGCAGCAAGCCCTTGGCGGAGGCGGCGTAGCGGCCCTGCGGATAGGCCTCCAGGTACGCCTTGAAGTCGCTCTCGGCGACCTTCAGCGGGGCGCGATCGACCTTGCGCAGGTCGGGGTAGCCCATGTCGTCGAAGGCATTCTGCTGCGCCTGGTTCAACTGGCTGCGGCCGAGCATGTAGCGCGCGGTTTCCTGGACCCAGGGCAGGGCGCTGCCGCCGAGGCTGAGGAAACGCTGCCGGGCATCGCTGAAACGGCCGTTGTAGAAGGCCGCGACGCCTTCCAGATAGGTGGCGAAGTCATGCCCCGGCGCCGAATCGATGTCGCTGGGCAGGATGCCGCTGAGCTGGGCGTCATCCCACTGGCAGCCCTGCAGCAGGGACAGGCGTGCGCGCGCCAGGCTCTGCCGTTCGGCAGCCGGCACGTCGGCGAGCAGCAACTGGGCGAGGAAATCCTGGGCGGTGGCTGGGTTGTTGCTGCGGCAGCGGCTGCCTTCGCCGTTGGCGAAGCTCTCGGTTTCGGCCGGCACACTGTCGGCGGGCAGGCCGATGCGCACCGCCAGTTCGGCCAGCGGCGCCGCCGGCTTGGCATTGCCGGACGGGGCCGCGACATCGGCCTGCGGCGGCTCGTCGAACAGGCGGGTCAGCGGGAAGGGCACCAGGGCATAGCCCAGTTGCTGTTCGTCGTCGGACAGCGGCCGCTCAGGCAGCGTCGCGCGCCCGCCATCGGCCAGCAGCAGTTGCAGGTTGACCCGGCTGTCGTTGCCGGGGCTCAGGAAGGGCAAGCTGTTGCAGACATCCAGGGTGTCTCGCTTGAGGTTCCAGCTCGGGTAGCAGGAGTCGTCGCTGCTGGCGTTGGCCTGCTGGGCAGCCAGCAGGCCGAGAGTCAGGGCCAGGTAGGGGAGTCCGCGCAAGCGCATGCTAGGTCCTTGTCCAATGGGGCCCGCGCGCTGGCCGGAAGACCAGGGCACGCTAGGCGTCAGCTCATTGGGGCACGATCTTACCTCGACAGGCCCTCCAGTGGCGCGTCCTGCGCATCGGCGCGGTCGGCGGCGCCGAGGAAAGCGACCAGGGCCTCGGCCTCCAGCGGCCGACTGATGAGGAATCCCTGAATCTCGTCGCACTGGTGCTGACGCAGAAACTCCAGTTGCTCCGGCGTCTCCACACCCTCGGCGACCACCTTCAGTTCCAGGCTGTGCACCATGGCGATGATCGCGCGGGTGATGGCGGCATCCTCGCCATGGGTGGAGAGGTCGCGGATGAAGGTCTGGTCGATCTTCACGTAATCCACCGGGAAGCGCTTGAGGTAGCTGAGCGAGGAGTAGCCGGTGCCGAAGTCGTCGATGGCCAGCTTCACCCCCATCTGGCGCAGTTGGCGGAAGGTCAGGCCGACGCTCTCGACGTTCTCCAGCAACTGGCTTTCGGTCAGTTCCAGCTCCAGCAGGTGCGGCGCCAGCGCGGTTTCGTCGAGCACGGTGCGCACCAGGCTGGCCAGGTTGCCCTGGCGCAACTGGTGCACCGACAGGTTCACCGACAGTCGCAGGTCGGTCAGCCCGCGCGCTTGCCATTCGCGCAACTGGTGGCAGGCGCGACGCAGGACGAACTCGCCGATGGCGCCGATCAGCCCGGTTTCCTCGGCCAGCGGGATGAATTCGCCGGGCGGCACCATGCCCAGCTGCGGATGGCGCCAGCGCACCAGCGCCTCGGCGCTGTCCAGGCGGCCGCTGGCCAGATTCAGCTTGGGTTGGTAGTAGACGTCCAACTGGCCTTCTTCGATGGCCTTGCGCAACTGCACTTCCATCTGCAGACGCTCCAGGGTGCAGGCCTGCAGGTTGTCGGTGAAGAACTGGAAGGTGTTGCCGCCCAGGTGCTTGGCGTGCTGCATGGCCATGTTCGCCTGGCTCATCAACGCGGAGATTTCCCGCGCGTTCTCCGGCAGCAGGCTGATACCCAGCGAGGCACTGACCACCAGCTCCTGGCCGGCGACGCTCATCGGCACACGCAGCTTGGTCAACAGCCGGCTGGACAGCCGCGCCAGGGTAGACAGGCTGGTGTAAGTGTCGATCAGCACGGCGAACTCGTTGGCCGACAGCCGCGCGATGGTGTCCGCCTCCGGCACCGTCTGGGTCAGGCGCCGGGCGATCTGCCGCAGCAACTGGTCGCCGACTTCGTGGCCAAGGCTGTCGTTGAGCAGCTTGAAGCGGTCCAGGTCGATCAGCAGCAGGGCCAGGTTACGGCCGCTCTGCCGCGCGCGCTGGCCGGCGTCGTGCAGGCGCTGCTTGAACAGTCCGCGATTGGCCAGGCCGGTAAGTTCGTCGTAGTGCGACAGGTAGCGCAAGCGATCCTCGGCATCGCGCCGGGCGGTGAGATCGGCGAAGAAGCCGACCACATGGGCGACCTGCCCGCGGCTGTCGCGCACCACGTTGAGCTGCAGCCACTGCGGATACAACTCGCCGTTCTTGCGCGTCTCCAGCAATTCGCCCTGCCAATGGCCGAGGCTCTCCAGCTCGCCGCGGATCTGCTGGTACTGGCGCGCCGTCTCGGGATTGCCGCTGAGGTGCGCGGCGAACTGGCCGATGACGTCTTCCGCGCGGTGCCCGGTGACCCGGCTGAACGCCTGGTTGACCGCCAGCAGGCGATAGTCCGGGTCGAGGATGACGATGCCCTCGCTGGCGGCCTCGAACACCGTGGCGGCGAGCCGTTGCTCTTCTTCGCGACGCTTGCGCGCACTGATGTCGCAGCGGGTGCCGACCATGCGCGTGACCTTGCCACGCGCATCGCGCTGCATCACCCGGCCACGGTCCTCGACCCAGACCCAATGGCCGTCGGCATGGCGCACGCGGTACTCGATGCAGTAGCCGTCGGTGCGCCCCTTGAGGTGGTTGACCAGGGCCCGGCGCAGCAGCGGCAGGTCATCCGGGTGCAGGCGCGGGCGCAGGTCGGCGCGCATGCTCTTCACCGCGTCCTGGGTAATGCCGAAGATTTCCTTGAGGCGCGAGTGATGCACCTCGTCGGTTTCCAGGTTCCAGTCCCACAAGCCCAGCTCGCTGGCCTCCAGCGCCAGGCCCAGGCGCACCTCGCTATGGCTGAGTTCGACGCTGCCGGCCTCGACCCGCTCCTGCAACTGGTCGCGCGCCAGGCGCAGGGCGCGCTCGGCGCTGCGGCGTTGCTCGATCTCGCGGGCCAGTTCGTGGTTGAGCTGCTCCGCGCGATTCTTCGCCTGCTCCAGATGCGACACCAGGGACAGGGTCTGGAAACGCCGTAGCAGGCTGCCCTGGACCAGCCGGTGAATCTGCCAGGCCATCACCAGCAGGGCCGACAGCAGGATCATCCCGAGGACGCCCCAGCCCTGCTGCAACTGGCTGCCCTGGAATAGCAGGTAGCCGATGGCCGGCAGCAGGCAGGGCAAGGCGAAGGTCAGGAAGGCCGACAGGCTGACCGCGTAGGCGACGCTGGCGGAGAGAATGGCCGCGGCGATCAGGCCGAACACCAGGGCCTGTTGCAGAAAGGCGTCGGGCGGCACCAGGGCGATGACGGCGAAGGCCAGGGTCAACCCGGACGCGCCGGCGCCAAAGAGGAACACCCGTTGCCAATGGGGATCGGCCTGGCGCGACGGCGAGGCGGTATTGAACGCGGCGACCTGGACCAGCCGCAGCACGCCCAGCAACACCAGCCAGACCAGCCAGCCGGCCAACAGCACGGTGCTCTGGGTGCCCCACAGCAATCCGGCGCAGGCCAGGCCGTTGAGCAGCATCAGCAGGGTCGGAACCCGCGAGCCCTGGTAGAGCAGGCGGATGCGCTCGATGGCGATCTGGTGGGCGTATTGCTGGTGAATTTCGGTATGACTGACAGGCGCAGCCGACGTCTCTAGATAAGCGGTCATAGGCTTTTTTTCTTGTAGTCTGATGCCTAGGCGTCGGCGGAGCATAACCGAGGCGCTGGGGTCACCCAAGGGTGCAGGTTCGGCAATATGCCAGTAATCGACTGAACTTTCGTCTGGAGCACGCCGAATGGCGCCCCGGTTTGCCGGGCTTTCCCCGCCATCGGTAGAATGCCGGCCCATGAACGATGACCTCTCCCTCCTGCTCAACTCCCTCAATGACCCGCAGCGCCAGGCCGTCGCCGCCCCGCTCGGGCACCAGCGCGTGCTCGCCGGCGCCGGTTCCGGCAAGACCCGCGTGCTGGTGCACCGCATCGCCTGGCTGATCCAGGTCGAGCACGCCTCGCCACACAGCATCCTGGCGGTGACCTTCACCAACAAGGCTGCCGCGGAAATGCGCGCGCGTATCGAGCAGTTGCTGGGGATCAACCCCATGGGCATGTGGGTCGGCACCTTCCACGGCCTGGCCCACCGCCTGCTGCGCGCGCACTGGCAGGAGGCCGGCCTGCCGGAGGGCTTCCAGATCCTCGACAGCGACGACCAGTTGCGCCTGGTCAAGCGCGTGGTCCGCGAGCTGGGCTTGGACGAGCAGCGTTGGCCGCCGCGCCAGGCGCAGTGGTTCATCAACGGGCAGAAAGACGAGGGCAACCGTCCGCAGAACATCCAGGCCGCCGGCGATCTCTACCTGTCCACCATGGTGAGCATCTACCAGGCCTACGAAGAAGCCTGCGCCCGCGCCGGTGTGGTCGATTTCGCCGAGCTGCTGCTGCGTTCGCTGGACCTGTGGCGCAACAACCCCGGTCTGCTGGCGCACTACCAGCGGCGCTTCCGGCACATCCTGGTCGACGAGTTCCAGGACACCAACGCCGTGCAGTACGCCTGGCTGCGCTTCCTCGCCAAGGGTGGCGAAAGCCTCATGGTGGTGGGCGACGACGACCAGTCGATCTACGGCTGGCGCGGCGCCAAGATCGAGAACATTCAGCACTTCGCCGATGACTTCGCCGGCACCGAGGACATCCGCCTGGAGCAGAACTACCGCTCCACCGGCACCATCCTCAATGCCGCCAACGCGCTGATCGCCAACAACCAGGGGCGTCTCGGCAAGCAGCTGTGGACCGACGGCAGCGATGGCGATCCGATCACCCTGTACGCCGCGTTCAACGAGCACGACGAAGCGCGCTACATCGTCGAAACCATCGAGGACGCCCTGCGCAAGGACGGCCTCAAGCGCAGCGAAATCGCCATCCTCTACCGCTCCAACGCGCAGTCGCGGGTGCTCGAAGAGGCCCTGCTGCGGGAGAAGATCCCCTACCGCATCTACGGCGGCCAGCGCTTCTTCGAGCGCGCCGAGATCAAGAACGCCCTGGCCTACCTGCGGCTGATCCGCCTGCGCGACGATGACGCCGCGCTGGAACGGGTGATCAACGTGCCGCCGCGCGGCATCGGCGAGAAAACCGTGGAAGCCCTGCGCAACGCCGCGCGCACCAACGGCACCTCGCTGTGGCGCACGATCAACGACGTGATCGCCGCCAAGGCGGTGACCGGCCGCGCCGCCAGCGCGCTGAACGCCTTCCTCGAAACCATCGACCTGCTGGCGCAGAAGGTCGAGGGCATGCCGCTGCACCTGATGACCCAGACCGTCATCGAGGCATCCGGGCTGATCACCTATCACAAGGAAGAAAAAGGCGAGAAAGGCCAGGCGCGGGTGGAAAACCTCGAAGAACTGGTCAGCGCCGCGCGGGCCTTCGAGACGCCCGACGACGAGGACATGCCGCCGCTGGTGGCCTTCCTCGACCACACCGCGCTGGAATCCGGCGACACCCAGGCCGACGCCTTCGAGGACAGCGTGCAGCTGATGACCCTACACAGCGCCAAGGGCCTGGAGTTCCCCCTGGTGTTCATGGCCGGCATGGAAGAAGGCCTGTTCCCGCACAAGATGAGCCTGGAAGAACCCGGCCGCCTGGAAGAGGAGCGCCGCCTGGCCTACGTCGGCATCACCCGCGCCATGCAGCGCCTGGTGATGACCTACGCCGAGACCCGCCGGCTGTACGGCAGCGAGACCTACAACAAGGTCTCGCGCTTCGTCCGCGAAATCCCCCCGGCGCTGATCCAGGAAGTGCGCCTGTCCAACTCGGTGAGCCGGCCGCTCGCCGGCAACCAGCGCAGCGGCAGCCTGTTCAGCGGCGCCGGCGTCCCCGATACGCCCTTCTCGCTTGGCCAGGCGGTGCGCCACCCGCTGTTCGGCGAGGGGGTGATCCTCAACTTCGAAGGCTCCGGTGCCCAGGCCCGCGTGCAGGTGAACTTCGACAGCGAAGGCAGCAAGTGGCTGATGCTCGGCTACGCGAAGCTGGAGGCGGTTTAGCGCGCCGCCAAGACCGCTGCGCACCCGCCAACAGCGAAGCCGCGCCGGGTCACTCCGGCAGGCGTTGCGCCAGCGCCCGATCGGTGCTGCTGGCAGAGGCGCCCAGGCCCTGGCGAACCCCGGCGCGATCCTCCGCCGTACGGTTCTGGCTGAGCTTCCACTTGCCTTCCAGGCGGGCGATCGGCAGACGGAAGCCGACGATGGCGCGGAGCATGCCGGCGACGTAGTCCTCCGGCGCGTCGCTGACCGCCCAGGGCTGCGCCCGCTCGCGCTCGTGCAACTCGGTCAGGCGGCTGACGATCTGCAGCAGGCGCGGCGCGTCCTCGATGGTTTCGGCGACGCCATAGGCATGCACGGCGATGAAGTTCCAGGTCGGCACCACCTTGCCGTGCTCGGCCTTGGACGGATAGAAGGAAGGGCTGACGTAGGCGTCCGGGCCCTGGAAGATCAGCATGGCTTCGGCGCCGGCGGCCAGTTCGCGCCACTGCGGGTTGGCACGCGCCAGGTGGCCATACAACGTGCCCTGTTCACCCTCGTCCGCCGCCAGCAACAGCGGCAGGTGGCTGGCCTGCAACCCCTGCTCGCCGGCGGTCACCAGGGTGGCGAGAGGGGTTTCGCCGATCAGCCGCAGCAACTCGCCGCGGTCATCCTGACGAAAGGCAGAGGGCAGGTACATGTGGTCGACTCCTGGCGATGAATGTCCGTCCGGTTTACCCTGTCGCCGCCGTCGACGCCAGTCACAGCCAGCGAAAACACTTTGCCGCAAGGGCAATAGCCGGAAACAAAATCCGGCTGGTCGCTGCTGAGGATGCTGGGCAACATGACGCGCGTCGTATTCCAACCAAGAGAATGACCACCATGAAGCGCTTTCTCAGCCTTGCCATGGCCCTCTGTGTCGCCGTGACGCTCAGCCTCGACGTCCAAGCAGCCAAGCGTTTCGGCGGCGGCAAGAGCATGGGCTCGGCGCCCAGCCACCAGACCCGTCAGGTGCAACCGAGCACCGCCCCGAACACCCCGAGCACGCCCAACACCGCCGCTCCCGCCGCGGGTGCCGCCGCTGGCGCAGCCGCGGCCGGTGGCGCCTCGCGCTGGCTGGGCCCACTGGCCGGCATCGCCGCCGGTGGCCTGCTGGCCTCCCTGTTCATGGGCGGTGGCTTCCAGGGCATGCAGTTCCTCGACATCCTGATCATCGCCCTGATCGCCTTCATCGCCTTCCGCTTCATCGCCGCGCGCCGTCGCCAGCAGGCACGTCCACTCGCGGCCGGGCACCCCGCGCCGATGCAACGCGACATGCCGGCCGCCGCGCCGATTTTCGGCGGCAGCGCCCAACCGGCGGCACGCGCGCCGCTCAACGCACCGAGCTGGTTCGACGAGCAACGCTTCATCGGCGCCGCCCGCGAGCACTTCCTGGCGCTGCAGCAGCACTGGGACGCCAACGAAATGGACAAGATCGGCGAGTTCGTCACCCCGCAGATGCTGCAGTGGCTGAAGCAGGAACGCGCCGATCTCGGCGACGGCTACCAGTCGACCTACATCGACAACCTTCAGGTGCAGCTCGACGGCATCGACGATCAGGCCGACAAGACCATCGCCACCCTGACCTTCAGCGGCGTGTCGAAGAGCTCGCGCTTCGACCAGGGCGAAGCGTTCAGCGAAAGCTGGCGCATGGAGCGCGCCCAAGGGCAGAACCAGCCCTGGCTGCTGGCCGGTATCCGGCAGAACGGCTGAGCCTCCCGTCGCAATCGAAAAGCCCGGCGCATGCCGGGCTTTTTCATTCCGGGCCGCGCGCAATGCCGCCCGTCAGCGCGAGCGCCCACCGGTGTACTTGCGCCCAGGCCCGGCTACTACTGTATAAAGCGCGCCATCCAATCGAGAGGGCCCTGCCGTGGAAGACGTCATCGACCAACTACGTGAACTCAACGAGCCGGTGCCGGTACCACTGGAACTGCCGGACGAGGAACTGCTGGTGGAAATCGAGGAACAGCTGCTGATCAGCATTCCCTCGGAGTTCCGCGAATTCCTCCTCAAGGTCAGCGACGTGGTCTATGGGCGCCTGGAACCCGTCACCGTCAGCGATCCGCAATCCCACACCTACCTGCCGGAAGTGGCGGCGGTGGCCTGGTCCATGGGGCTGCCGCGGGAACTGATTCCGATCTGCGCCGATGGCGACGACTATTACGCGGTGGCCCAGGACGGCGAAGTGGTGCTCTGGGCCGACGGCGAACTCACCGAGGAAACCTGGGACTCGGTGTGGACCTGGGCACGCGACGTATGGCTGGATACTTGATCGAAATTTCTGAATTTCCAAAAGACTCGGTTGTCAGACTGGCAACCCAGCGTGCGTCGGCCCTCCTGCCAAAGCCGGCCCACGATGCCCCGTGGAGACTTTATGAAGCTGAAATTCATGTGCCTCGGCGCCTTGCTATTAGGCCTTGCCGGCTGTGCCGACAAGGCCGTGGTGGCGCTGCAGGATGGCAGCGAGGTCCTCGTCAAGGACCATGCCGACTACGACAAGTACCATGACTACTATGAGTTCGAGCAACTCAATGGTCAGACCATCCTGATCAAGAAGGACAACGTCCGCTACATCCGCTCGGAGTGACGCCGCTCAGCGCGCGTCCAGCCGGCCGCCCGAGTCCAGCGCCAACAGATTGAGCAGGTATTGGCCGAAATAGCCGAGGTCCTGTTCGATGGCCGCCCGGGCCGCCCGGGCATCGCCGCGCTGCACGGCCTCCAGGGCATTCTCGTGGAAATCGTTGAGGCGCAGCGACAAGTCGGCCTCGGTGAACAGACGGTTGAAAAAAGGCCCGACCTGCAGCCAGAGCGCCTCGATCATGCGCAGAAGCGTGGGATTGTCACAGGCACGGTAGAGCGTCAGGTGGAAGCGGCTGTTGTCTTCCAGGTAGGCCCGCACGTCGCGCCGCTGCAGGGCCGTTTCCATGCCATCGGTGCACACCCGCAGCAGCGTCTTGTCCGCGTCGCTCAGGCGCGGCACCGCCGCCTCCACGGCCAGGCCTTCGAGTGACTGGCGAACCTGCAGGATCTGCAGGAAGCGCTCGCGGGTCATCAGCGGCACGCGCAGGGAGCGTTGCGGCTCGCCCTCCAGCGCGCCCTCGGCCACCAGCCGCTGCAAAGCAGCGCGCACGGGCATCGGGCTGGTGCCCCATTCGTTGGCCAGGTCGCGGATCTTCAAGCGTTCGCCTGGCTGGAAGCGTCCGCTCAACAGCGCCTGGCGCAGGTTCTGGTACAGCTGTTCCTGGAGGTTATCGGCCATTCGGGTCACTCCGCGCCGGCCGGTGGGGCCGGCAGTTGGGCGAAGGTCAGGCTGCAGTTGTGCATGTTCAGATTCCCTTGTTTTCGATCAGACAGTTGCCGCCATCCACCACCAGCAACTCGCCGGTGATGTAACTGGCTTCGGGCGACGCGAGGAAGGCCACCGCCGCCGCCACCTCTTGCGGACGCCCGGCGCGGCCGACCGGCGTCTGCAGGCCGGCGCGGGCTTCTTCCTCGGTACTCGACGCCGTGGCGATCCAGCCGGGCGCCACGCTGTTCACCGTGATGCCCTGCCGGCCCACTTCCAGCGCCAGGCCCATGCTCATGCCGAGCATTCCCGCCTTGGCCGCGCTGTAGGCCGCTTCGCCGGGATTGCTGCCGCGCGTGCCGGTGGTCGAGCTGATGTTGACGATGCGTCCGTAGCCACGCGCCTGCATGCCCGGCAAGAGGGCACGGGTGAGCAGGAAGGCACTGGTCAGGTTGCGCGCCAGGGACAGGTTCCAGGTCGCCAGGTCCATGGCCGCCACCTCGGCGAAGGGTTCGGGGCTGCCCTGCATGGCCATGCCGGCGTTGTTCACCAGGATGTCCACCCTGCCCCATTGCGCCTGGGCCCATTCGGCCAGGGCGGCGACCTGCGCCTCGTCGGTCAGGTCGGCGCGACTGGCGCGCGCCTCGAAGCCTTCCGCGCGCAGCTCGGCGGCGCGTTGCTCGACCCGCGCGCCCGTGGCGCTGAGCAGTACCTTGACACCCTCGCGCGCCAACCGGCGCGCGATGGCGAAACCAATCCCGGCGTCACTGCCGGCGCCGCTCACCAGAGCGACCTGGCCTTGCCATTGCATGGTCTATCCTCGCTTTTGTGATCACAAATTTGTGTGAAGGAAAGATTAACAGGCGTTCATCGCCCTGTATTGACATTTTTGTGATCACAAATGGAAGATGTGCAAAAAAACAAACGAGGTGTGCAAAATGACCGCCAGCGGTATCAGCGAACAGGCAGTGGCAACCTTCACCGCCCGCGAACGGCAACGTTTCCTGGAACAGAACCCGAAATCCGTGGCCCTCGCCGAACGCGCGCGCAACTCCCTGTATGCCGGGGTGCCGATGCACTGGATGGCCGACTGGTCGACGCCTTGCCCGCTGTTCGTCGATCGCGCCAAGGGGGCGCGCTTCTATGACGTCGACGGTCACGAGTACATCGACTTCTGCCTGGGCGACACCGGCACCATGTTCGGCCACTCGCCGGACCCCGTGGCGCGCGCCATCGCCGAGCAGGCGAACAACGGCCTGACCACCATGCTGCCGGGCGAGGACGCGGTGGTCTGCGGCGAGCTGCTCGCCGCGCGCTTCGGCCTGCCCTTCTGGCAAGTCACCGCCACCGCCACCGACTCCAACCGCTACGTGCTGCGCTGGGCGCGCGCCATCACCGGGCGCAAGACCCTGCTGGTGTTCGACGGCTGCTACCACGGCACCGTCGACGACGTGATGGTGCGCTACCGCGACGGCGCGACCGTGCACCGCTCCGGGCTGGTCGGCCAGGCCTACGACCTGACCCAGTACAGCCGCGCCATTCCGTTCAACGACCTCGAGGCACTGGAAGCCGCGCTGGCCCAGGGTGACGTCTGCGCCCTGCTCTGCGAGCCGGCGATGACCAACATCGGCATGGTCCTGCCCGATCCTGGCTTCCTGCAGAAGTGCCGCGAGCTGACCCGCCGGTACGGCAGCCTGCTGATCATCGACGAAACCCACACCATCTCCACCGATATCGGTGGCTGCACCAAGTTGTGGAACCTCGACCCGGACTTCTTCGTGGTCGGCAAGCCGATCGCCGGCGGCGTGCCCTGCGGCATCTTCGGCTGCAGCGCGGAGATGGCCGAGAAGATGCTCGCCTCGCGCCAGAAAGCCCAGGAAGACAGCCATGGCCACGGCCACAGCGGCATGGGCACCACGCTCTCGGCGAACGCCCTGGCCATGCACTGCATGCGCGCCAACCTGGAGCAGGTGATGACCCCGGCCGCCTACGCGCACATGCTGCCCCTGGCCAAGCGCCTGGCAGACGGGTTCCGCCGGCTGATCGCCAAGCACGCGCTGAAGTGGTCGGTGACCGAACTCGGCGCACGCAGCGAGTTCCAGTTCTGCCCGGTTTCGCCGCGCACCGGCGCCGAAGCCGAGGCGGCCTTCCACGACGAGCTGCAGATGGCCCTGCACCTGTACCTGATCAACCGCGGCATCCTGATCACGCCGTTCCACAACATGACGCTGTGCTGTCCGGCCACCAGCGAGGCCGACGTCGACCGCCTGATCGCCACCCTCGACCAGGCGCTGACCGAGCTGCTGGCGATCCCCGGCGCGCGCGCGGCGTAGGCTCGGCCGAGTAGCGCGAATGCCATGCTGACGCGCGCGCGCAGCGTATCGATGGGTCCTGCCGCGCCGCGGCCGGCCCATCCAATCCAGGTTCCACAACGAGACATCGCCATGCAATTCGCCAATCGCCAGGAAGCCGAAGCCTTCCTCGCCGCGCACCCGGAGGTGCGCAGCATCGAACTCTTCATCATCGACGCCAACGGCGTGCCGCGCGGCAAACTGCTGCACCGCGACGAACTGCTGGCGATCTACGACAACGGCCGGCCGCTGCCCAGCTCGATTCTCGCGCTGACCATCCAGGGCGAGGACGTCGAGAGCACCGGGCTGGTCTGGGAAGTCGCCGACGCCGACTGCTGGACCTACCCGCTGCCCGGCAGCCTGACCCTGCAACCCTGGCGCGCCACGCCGACCGGCCAGTTGCAGGTGAGCATGCATCCGACCCAGGGCCTGCCGGCCACCCCGGCCGATCCGCGCCAGGTGCTGGCGCGCGTGGTCGAGCGGCTCAAGGCCGACGGTTTCCACCCGGTGATGGCGGTGGAGCTGGAGTTCTACCTGCTGGACAAGCAACGCGACGCCCAGGGCCGTCCGCAACCGGCGGTGCAGATGAACGGCGTGCGCCCGGACGCGCCGCAGGTGTATGGCGTCTACGAGCTGGAGCAAGTACAGCCGTTCCTCGACGACCTCTACGCCGCCTGCGAGGCCCAGGGCCTGCCGGTGCGCACGGCGATCTCCGAGTACGCCCCCGGCCAGCTCGAACTGACCCTGGAGCACCGCTTCGACGCCCTCCAGGCGGTCGACGAAGGGGTGCGCTACAAGCGCCTGGTCAAGGGCGTGGCAAACAAGCACGGGCTGCAGGCCTGCTTCATGGCCAAGCCGTTCGGCGACCGCGCCGGCAGCGGCATGCACATGCACGTCAGCCTGGCCGATGCCGACGGCAACAACCTCTATGCCAGCGAAGACCCGCACGGCACGCCGCTGCTGCGCCAGTCGATCGGCGGCATGATGGCGACCCTGCTCGACTCGCTGGCGATCTTCTGCCCCAACGCCAACTCCTTCCGCCGCTTCCAGGCCAACAGCTACGCGCCGCTGGCCAAGAGCTGGGGCGTGAACAACCGCACCGTGTCCTTCCGCGTGCCCGGCGGCCCGGCCAACAGCCGGCACATCGAGCACCGCATCTGCGGCGCCGACGCCAACCCCTACCTGGCCGCCGCGGCGATCCTCGCCGGTATCCACCAGGGCATCCGCGAGCAACTCGACCCGGGCGCCGCCATCACCGGCAACGGTTATGCACAGGCCCGTGAATTCCTCCCCACCGACTGGCTCACCGCCCTGCGCGCGCTGGAACAGTCGACCTGGGCGCGCGAGGCCTTGAGCGAGGACTTCCTCAAGGTGTTCCTGGCGATCAAGTGGGAGGAGTATCGGCAGTTCATGGGCGAAGTCGGCGAGCAGGACTGGCGCTGGTATCTGCACCACGCCTGAGCGCCGGCGCCGCCGTAACTCCGAGCGGCTATCGGCTTGAAGGAACACGGCCCGGGCGTCCATGGACGCCCGGGCCTTTACGCAAAAATTACCCTGGCAAAGCGAAGATTCTGGTCTTTTCTTGGTCAGTAGATGCAAGGGTCCGAAGGGCCCTTCCCCACGGCGCCTCCGCTGCTGCCTGGCGGCGCGCCTTTCCCTATCAGGCAGGGAGATCTCTCACACAATGAGCACACCCGTTGTTCTGATCACCGGCGCCGCCGGCGGCCTCGGCAAAGCCATCGCCAAGCGTTTCGCCCAGAGCCATTGGCGCATTGCCGCCACCGACGTCGACAAGAGCGGGCTGCACGCCCTCAACGCGCAGGTGCCGCTGGAAGCCAGCGCGGTGGCCGACCTGCGCCACGCAGACAACTGCCAGAGCCTGGTTTCCGACATCCTCGCCCGCACCGGCCGCCTGGATGCCCTGGTGAACGCCGCCGGGGTCTGGCGCGAAGGGCCGGTGGAGTCCTTCAACGAGGACGATTTCGACCTGGTGCTGGGGGTCAACCTCAAGGCCGCCTTCTATATGTGCCAGGCCGCCACGCCCTACCTGAAGGAAAACCACGGCTGCATCGTCAACATCTCCAGCGACTCCGGGCGCCAGGCCTACCGCGGCTCGGCGGCCTACTGCGCGAGCAAGGCGGCGCTGACCATGCTGACCCGCACCCTGGCCCTGGAACTGGCCGAGCAAGGCGTGCGGGTCAACGCCATCTCGCCGGCCGACATCGCCACGCCGATGCTCGACTACCAGGCCGAGCGCTACGGCCAGGGCAACCCCGACGCCTACAAACGCGCCCTGCTGATGGATTATCCACAGGGCAAGGTGGCGCGCTTCATCCGCCCGGAAGAAGTCGCCGAACTGGTCTGGTATCTCTGCTGCCCGCAATCCGAAGCCATCACCGGTGCCGACCTGGCCATCGACTTCGGTCTCTCCGCCGGGCGCTGAGCCCCACCCCGCGCGGGCGGCGCACGCTTCCGAAAGGGAGCACGAGCCGCCCGCGATCCCGCCGCGCGCACTGATCGCCCACTTCCGCCTCGGCCAGACCACGCCCGGCTGTTCATCGCCGCCAAGGGCGTGTATAGAAAAAACTGTGTCGCCAGCCCCGGCCGCGCGCGTCCAGTGTTGGTCCCTTGTCACCGTTCACCCGAGAGCGTTATGGAACCCGGCAACCATCAACTCAGCATGACCGTCCTCATGACCCCCGACATGGCCAACTTTTCCGGCAATGTCCACGGCGGCACCCTGCTCAAGTACCTCGACGAAGTGGCCTATGCCTGCGCCAGCCGCTACGCCGGTCATTACGTGGTGACCCTGTCGGTCGACCAGGTGATCTTCCGCGAGCCGATCCACGTCGGCGAGCTGGTGACCTTCCTCGCCTCGGTGAACTACACCGGGCGCACCTCCATGGAAATCGGCGTGAAAGTGGTCACCGAGAACATCCGCGAAAAATCGGTGCGCCACACCAACAGTTGCTTCTTCACCATGGTGGCGCTGGACGACGAGCGCAAACCCACCAACGTGCCGCCGCTGCAACCGCAGACCCGCGAGGAGAAGCGCCGCTTCGCCCAGGCACAGCAGCGCCGCCAACTGCGCCAGGAACTGGAACAGCGCTACCAGGCGATCCGCGAGGAGTGGGACCGCCCGGCCGACATGTCTTGACAAGAAATCCCCGGCTCCACTGAAAAACCTCAACGCGTCAACGGGTTAACCTTGAGCGCTGGCCATGGCGAACGCCTTGCCAGCGCCTAGGCTCAGTACGACAGCTCACCGAGCGCGGCAAGCCTTCGTACAGAACCAGGTTTTTCCCTTGCGCGGGTTTGCCCCCGTGACTCAGCTTCGAGCCGCCGCGCCGATCCGGCACGGCGGCTCCCTGTGTGCCCGGAGCCCAGACCATGCACCACACTCCGCTGCTGACCACCCTCGCCGCCGGCTTCGTGCTGGCCTTCATCCTCGGCACCCTGGCCAATCGCCTGCGCATCTCGCCACTGGTGGGCTACCTGCTCGCCGGCGTGCTGGCCGGCCCCTTCACTCCCGGCTACGTCGCCGACCAGGCCCTCTCGCAGGAGATCGCCGAACTCGGGGTGATCCTGCTGATGTTCGGTGTCGGCCTGCACTTCTCGCTGAAAGACCTGCTCTCGGTGAAAGCCATCGCGATTCCCGGCGCGGTGGTGCAGATCGGCGTCGCCAGCCTGCTCGGCATCGGCCTGGCGCGGGCCATGGGCTGGAGCTTCGGCGGCGGCCTGGTGTTCGGCCTGGCGCTGTCGGTGGCCAGCACCGTGGTGCTGCTGCGCGCCCTGGAGCAGCGCCAGCTGATCGACACCAAGCGCGGGCGCATCGCCATTGGCTGGCTGATCGTCGAAGACCTGGCGATGGTCCTCACGCTGGTCCTGCTGCCAGCCCTCGCCGGCTCGCTCGGCGGCACCCCGGACGGCAACGCGGCTGGCGTGCTATTGCCGATCCTGCTCACCCTGGGCAAGGTGGTGGCCTTCGTCGCGCTGATGATCCTCGGCGGCCGACGCCTGGTGCCCTGGGTCCTGGAGCGGGTCGCGGCGACCGGCTCGCGCGAGCTGTTCACCCTCGCCGTGCTGGCCATCGCCCTTGGCATCGCCTATGGCTCGGCCGTGCTGTTCGGCGTGTCCTTCGCCCTCGGCGCCTTCTTCGCCGGGATGATCCTCAACGAATCCGAACTCAGCCACGCGGCGGCGGAAAACTCGCTGCCGCTGCGCGATGCCTTCGCCGTGCTGTTCTTCGTGTCGGTGGGCATGCTGTTCAACCCGGCGATCCTGATCCACGAACCGCTGCCGGTGCTGGCCACCTTCCTGGTCATCGTCTTCGGCAAGTCCATCGCCGCCTATGTGATCGTGCGCGCCTTCGGCCACCCCAACAGCACGGCGCTGACCATCGCCGCCAGCCTGGCGCAGATCGGCGAGTTCTCCTTCATCCTGGTCGGCCTCGGCGGCACGCTCAACCTCCTGCCCGAACAGGGCCGCGACCTGGTGCTGGCCGGGGCCATCCTGTCGATCCTGGTCAACCCGCTGCTGTTCATCGCCATCGAACGCCTGCAGGCGCGCCTGCTCGACACCGGCACCGATCAGACGCCGCTGGAAGCGCCGGACCTGCCACCGCCGGTACGCGAGCGCGAGCACGCCATCCTCATCGGCCACGGCCGCGTCGGCACGCTGCTCAGCACCCGCCTGCAGCGCGCCGGGGTGCCGCTGGTGGTGATCGAGGACAAGCGCGAGAAAGCCGCCGAACTGCGCGAGCGCGGCCTCAGCGTGGTGGTCGGCAACGCGGTCAGCCCGGAAGTACTGGCCCAGGCCAATATCGAGGCGGCGCACTGGATGCTGATCGCCATCCCCAACGGCTTCGAGGCGGGACGCATCGCCAGCCAGGCGCGTGCCGCCAATCCTGGTCTGGAAATCATCGCCCGCGCGCATTTCGATGCCGAGGTGGAATACCTCGAGCAGAACGGCGCCAACCTGGTGATCATGGGCGAGCGTGAAATCGCCCGCGGCATGGCCAAGCGCCTCGGCCTGACCGAGGAAAGCGCGGACGACGCGCAGCGACCGGCGCCGGCCTGAGCCGCCGCCGCGCGCCTCAGAGCATCCGCGCCTCGAACTTCACGCGCGGGTGGGCGATGCGATCCTGGGCGCGCACCAGCTCCAGCTCGTAGCTTCCGCAGGCCTGGGTTTCCAGCAGCACCTCGTGCACCGCGGCGGCGGCGAATTCGAAGGCCGCGCGCAAGCTGTCGCCGAGCAGCAGGCGGGCCAGGAACAGCCCGGAAGTGAGATCGCCGACGCCCACCGGCTGGCGCGGGAAGGCCAGCAGCGGCCGGCGCAGGTGCCAGGTTTCCTGGTCGCTCACCAGCAGCATCTCGAAATCGTCGCTCGGCTTGCCCGGGTAGTTCAGGTGCTTCACCAGCACCGCTTTCGGGCCGCGCGCCAGCAGGCTGCGGGCCATCTCCACGCAATCGCCCAGGGACGCCGGCGAGCGGCCGCAGAAGCTGTCCAGCTCCAATTGGTTGGGGCACAGGTAATCGGCTACCGCGGTGGCCTCTTCGAGGAGGAAGTCGCCGACCTCCGGCGCCACGATGCAGCCCTTGTCGGGATGGCCCATCACCGGGTCGCAGAGGTAGATCGCCCGCGGATTGGCCTCGCGGATGCGCGCCACCGCTTCGAGGATCGCGCGGCCCTGGGCGGCGCTGCCGAGGTAGCCGGAAAGCACCGCGTCGCAATTGCCCAGTTCACCGATCTGGGCGATGCCCTCCACCAGCGCCGGAATCTGCTCCGGTGGCAGCACTTGTCCGGTCCAGTGTCCATACTGGGTATGGTTGGAGAACTGCACGGTGTTCAGCGGCCAGACATTCACCCCGACACGGCGCATCGGGAAGACCGCCGCGCTGTTGCCGGCATGGCCGAAAACCACATGGGACTGGATGGCGAGAACATGGGGCGTACGCGACATGGCGGGTTCCTACGGAAGAATGCGTCAGTATGGGGCGCAATTCACAGCCAGGGAACCAGTGGCGCTCGCCGCTGAACGACAGAGTGGGTAAGCTGGTGCGCCGATTCCCGAGCGGAGCCTTGAAGTGACCTTGGGCAACCTTTTCGCATTCATGTTGCTAGCCGCGGCCGCCGCCTGGTGGTGGCGCGTCCATGGCATTCGCGAGCGCGCCTTGCAACTGGCCAAGCAGCACTGCGCGCGCCAGGGCGTGGAGCTGCTCGACGAGAACGTCGCGCTGCGCCGCATGCGCCTGCAACGCAACGGCAGCGGTGTGCTCTGCCTGGCCCGCGAGTACGCCTTCGAGTTCACCGCCACGGGCCAGGATCGTTACAGCGGGCGCATCACCATGCTCGGACAGCGCCCCGGTCCGGTGGAGCTGGAAGCCTTCCGCTTCCAGCCCGAGGCGCACGAGGCGGGCAACGTGATCGAAGTGGTGCCGCCCCAGGCGGAAACCCTGCCGCCGCCGCACAAGGCCGACGTGGTGCACCTCGCCGAGTGGCGGCGCGCGCACCAGAACAAAAAGGTCGGCGACTGAGCCACGGGCGCCGGCCGCCCGGCCGCTGAAGCGGCTTCCGGCTATTCGTGCGCGAGCAGGAAACGCGCGACCCGCTCGGCGCTGTCCTCTGGATATTCCTGCATGAAGCAATGCCCGCCGGCGACGCACTGGCCGCTGACGTGGTCGTTCTGTGCGCACCAGCGCGCCACCGCCTTGGGCACGAAGGGATAGGTCTGCTCGCCGAACAGCACCAGGCTCGGCGTCACGACCTTGGCCAGCGACGGCCACAGGCGCTTGGGGAAGGAGCTGAAGATTTCCGCCTCGCGGCTCGGCCGGCACTTCAGCTCGACGCCGCCCTCGACCGTCTTGATGGCGTTCTCCACATAGGCCCACAGCGCCTCGTCGCTCCAGCCCCTGAAGATCCCCCGGCCCTGCAGCCCGGCGTAGGCGGCGGCGCGGTCCGGCCACTGGCTGCGACGCGCCCGCGCCTTCTGCACCATGGTCCGGCGCTCGTGCAGGCCGAGCACTTCGGACAGCGCCATCACACCGATCATCGCCGGGGTGAAGAGCACCGGGTCGAGCAACACCGCCCGGCGGAACAGCGCCGGGTGACGGCCGAGGATCAGGCTGCTGAGCACCCCACCGAAGCTGTGCCCGCAGGCATGGCGCGGTACCTCGCCGAAGATCCCGCGGCCGGCCTCGAAGGCTTCCACGGCCATCTCCGCGCTGCGGTTCCAGCCGTGGAAGCGCCCGCCATGGTCGCTGTCGCCGTGGCCCTGCACGTCGCACAGCCAGAGGTCGAAGTCGGCGGCCAGGCGCGCCAGCATCGGCTCGTAGGCGCGGCCGCAGAAGCCGTTGCCATGCAGAAAGTGCAGCAAGGGCTTGCCGCTCGGCTCGCTGCGCCAGCCACGCAGGGTGAAGCCAGCGGAACAGGGGTGGGACCAGGCGATCAACTGCATCGGAAGACTCTCCTCGAAGGCCGCGAAGTGTAGCGACCGACGAGCGCGCCAGACCAGCGCCGCGGCATGCTATGGTCGCGCTCCGCGCCCAGTCTCCGATTCGCCATGCCGCCACCCCGTCCGCTGCGCATTGTCCTCGTCACCCTGCTGGTACTGGCCGGTCTGCTGCTGTCGATGCACTGGGCCGGGCAGCAGGCGCGGCAGCGCGCGCTGCTCGCCGAGGCCGAGACCGCCCACGAACAGCTGGGCCTGTACGCCAACTCCCTGCGCACCCTGCTGGAGCGCTACCGCAGCCTGCCGGCGGTGCTCGCCCTCGATCCGGAGATCGGCCGCGCCCTGCAAGGCCCGGTGCAAGGCGAGCGGCAACAGGCGCTGAATCTCAAGCTGCAACGCATCAACACGGCGGCGCGCTCGTCGACCCTGGAACTGCTCGACCGCGACGGCCTGGCGGTGGCGGCGAGCAACTGGGACCTGCCGACCAGCTATGTCGGCCACAACTATGCCTTCCGCCCCTACTTCCGCCAGTGCATCGCCCAGGGCACCGGCCGCTTCTATGCGGTCGGCGTGACCAGCGGCGTTCCCGGCTATTTCCTCGCCAACGCGGTGCGCGACGAGCAAGGGCGCTTCCTCGGCGCCATCGTGGTCAAGCTGGAGTTTCCCGACCTCGAACGGCAGTGGAGCCAGACCCCCGACCTGGTACTGGTCAGCGACGCCAAAGGCATCGTCTTCCTCGCCAACCGCCAGGAGTGGCGCTACCGCGAACTGCAACCGCTGGACACCTTCGCCCGCCTGGAACTGGCGCAGACCCGCCAGTACGACCGCCAGCCGCTGAGCCCCCTGCGCCACCAGACCCTGGAACACCTCGGCGAAGACAGCCGCCTGGAACGGGTCGCCGGCCCGCCGCGCGAGAGCGACTACCTCTGGCAATCCCTGGCCCTGCCCGACGACGCCTGGACCCTGCACCTGCTGCGCGACAGCAGTGGCATCCAGAGCGACGTGGCCACCGCCCGCGCGGCCGCCGCCGGCGCCTGGCTGACCCTCGTGTGCCTGATCCTGCTGCTGCAACAGCGCTGGCGTATCGCCCGCCTGCACCAGCGCAGCCGGGAAGAACTGGAGCAATTGGTCGAGCAACGCACCGCGGCCCTGCGCACCGCCCAGGACGGCCTGGTGCAAGCCGCCAAGCTGGCCGCCCTGGGACAGATGTCGGCGGCCCTGGCCCATGAGATCAACCAGCCGCTCACCGCCCAGCGCATGCACCTGGCCAGCGTTCGCCTGTTGCTCGATGCCGGGCGCACCGAGGAAGCGCGCGGCGCCCTGGCGCGCCTGGACGAGTTGCTGGAGCGCATGGCCGCGCTCACCGGACACCTGAAGACCTTCGCCCGCAAGACCCCCGGCGGCCTGCGCGAGCGCATCGAACTGGGCAACGTGCTGGAACAGGCCCTGCAACTGCTGGCCGTGCGCATCCGCGCCGAACAGGTGGAAATCAGCCAGGAGCTGAGCATCCCGGCCTGGGTGCTGGGCGACGCCATCCGCCTCGAACAGGTGCTGGTCAACCTGCTGCGCAACGCCCTCGACGCGGTGGCGGGCGCCGAGCGTCCGCACATCGCCGTGAGCCTGCGCCGCGAAGGCGCCGACTGGTGCCTGCGGGTCGCCGACAACGGCCCGGGCATCGCCGCCGAGCACCTGGCCAGCGTCTTCGACCCCTTCTTCACCACCAAGCCGGTGGGCGAAGGACTCGGTCTCGGCCTCGCGGTATCCTACGGCATCGTCCATGAGCTTGGCGGCCGCCTGGAAGCCGCCAACCAACCCCAGGGTGGCGCGGAGTTCCGCCTGTGCCTGCCCGCCGCCGCAGAAGAGATATGAGCGAACACGTCATTTTCGTCGACGACGAAGCCGCCATCCGCGAAGCCGTGCAGCAGTGGCTGCAACTCTCCGGGTTCAGCGTGCGCCTGTGCCAGAGCGCCGAGGAGTGCCTGAAGAGCCTCGACCGTGGCTTCCCCGGCGTGGTCATCAGCGATGTGCGCATGCCCGGCACCGACGGCCTGGCCCTGCTCGAACGCCTGCAGCAACTCGACCGCGACCTGCCGGTGATCATGGTCACCGGCCACGGCGACGTGCCCATGGCGGTGCAGGCCATGCGCCAGGGCGCCTACGACTTCATCGAGAAGCCCTTCACCCCCGAACGCCTGCTCGACAGCCTGCGCCGCGCCCTGGAGAAACGCCGGCTGGTCCAGGAAAACCGCCAATTGCGCGAACAGGCGGCGCTCAAGGACCAGGTCGAATCGCGCCTGCTCGGCGTGTCGCGACCGATGGAGGCGCTGCGCCGCCAGGTGCTGGCCCTGGCCGATACCCCGGTCAACGTGCTGATCCGTGGCGAAACCGGCAGCGGCAAGGAACTGGTGGCGCGCTGTCTGCACGACTTCAGCCCGCGCGCCGGCAAGCCCTTCGTCGCGCTGAACTGCGCGGCCATCCCCGAGCAACTCTTCGAGAGCGAGCTGTTCGGCCACGAGAGCGGCGCCTTCACCGGCGCCCAGGGCAAGCGCATCGGCAAGCTGGAGCACGCCGACGGCGGCAGCCTGTTCCTCGATGAGATCGAGAGCATGCCGCTGGCCCAGCAGGTCAAGCTGCTGCGCGTGCTGCAGGAGCAGCAACTGGAACGCCTGGGCTCGAACCAGAGCATCCGCGTCGACCTGCGAGTGATCGCCGCGACCAAGCCGGACCTGCTCGAAGAAGCCCGCGCCGGGCGCTTCCGCGAAGACCTGGTGTACCGCCTGAACGTCGCCGAACTGCGCCTGCCGCCGCTGCGCGAGCGCCGCGAAGACATCCCGCTGCTGTTCGAGCACTACGCGCACCTCGCCAGCACCAGGCTCGGCCGCGAAGCGCCGCCGCTGAGCACCGCCGAACTGGCGCGCCTGCTGGCCCACGACTGGCCGGGCAACGTCCGCGAACTGGCCAACGCCGCCGAGCGCCACGTCCTCGGTCTGGACCGTGGCCAGGCCGTCGCGATGCCGGCCGGCAACGGCCTGTTCGAACGCATGGAAGCCTACGAGGCGGAATGCATCCGCCAGGCCCTGGGACAGTGCAAGGGCGACATCAAGGCGGTGATGGAACTGCTCGACCTGCCACGCCGCACCCTCAACGAGAAGATGCAGCGCCACGGGTTGAGCCGTGGCGACTACCGCGGCGAGGGGTGACGCCTGCGGCGCTCAGCGCCGCAGAGGTCATGGGCCCTGCGAGCGCGCCCGCCGCGCCGGGCGACCGACGCGCTGCGCCTTATCCGCCCGGCGCCCTCACAGCCCCTCGGCCAGCACCCCGGCCTTGCCGCGCTTCTGCAGCACCGCCAGGTACACCAGCCCCACGGCGATCCAGGCCAGGCCCAGGTACTGCGCATCGCGGCTCATGCTCGCCAGCACGTAGCCGATGATCGCCAGGCCGATCAGCGGGAACAGCAGGTGGCGCAGTACCTGGCCGGTCTTCTGGCGGACGAAGTAATGCACGATCACCGCCAGGTGCAGCAGGCAGAAGCCGGTCAGCGCGCCAAAGTTGACCAGCGAGGTGAGCACGTCCGGGGCATCGAGGAAGGCGATGCCGATGCCCAGCGACAGCACCGCCACCAGGTACAGGCTGACGTGCGGGGTCTGGTATGTCGGATGCACCTTGGCCAGCACCCGTGGCAGCTTGCCGTCGCGGGCCATGGAGTACAGCAGTCGCGACACGGCCGCCTGCGAGGTGATGGACACGGTCACCCCCCAGGCCAGCGCGGTAGCCACTGCGGTGAGGGTGGACAGCCAGGCGCCGCCCGCCGCTTCGGCGATCTCGTAGAAGGCGGTGTCGGCCGACTGGAAGGTCATACCGGCGGCCAGGTCGGTGGCCAGCCAGGTCTGCACGACGAAGATGCCACCCATGACGAACAGGGCGATCAGCGAAGCCCGGCCAATCTGCCGGGCCGGGTCACCCTTGACCTCCTCGGCCAGGGTCGAGATGGCGTCGAAGCCGAGGAAGGAGAGCACGGCGATGGACACCGCCTTCATCACCAGGCCAAGGTCGAAGTGCTCCGGCTGGTACAGCGGCGCCAAGGTCAGGCGGCCATTGCCCATGCCACCTTGCAGGGCCTGGTAGCCGACCACCAGGAAGATCGCCAGGACGATCAGCTCGGCGATCAGGAACAGCAGGTTGAAGCGCGCGGCGAAGGTGATGCCGCGCAGATTGACCAGGGTCGCCGAGACCAGGAACAAGAGCATGAAGACCAGCTTCGGCAGTGCCGGGAACAAGTGGTTGAGCGCCAGCGCGCTGAACACGTAGAGCAACGGCGGGATCAGCAGGTAGTCGAGCAACAGCACCCAGCCGGCGAGGAAGCCGACGTGCGGGTGAATACCGCGTTGAGCGTAGGAATACACCGAGCCGGCGATGGGGAAAGCGCGGGCCATGGCGCCGTAGCTGAGCGCGGTGAAGAGCATTGCCAGCATGCCCACCAGGTAGGCCATCGGCACCATGCCGTGGGAGTCGGCATGGACCCAGCCATACACGCCGAAGGGCGCGATGGGGATCATGAAGATCATCCCGTAGATGACCAGGTCGCTGAGGGAAAGACTGCGGCGGAGCTGTTGCTGATATCCGAACTGTTCGATGGCCATGGGGCATCTCCTCTGGAGGAGGCAGTGTGGGAAGGCTGCGCGGATGCGCTGTTGTTTTTGTTGTGACGGCCGATGCCGGTCGACAGGCGCCTTGGCGCCGATCCACCGGCCAATCCCTGCGGGGTCCCTGGCGCGTTCAGAGCCAGGGCGCCAAACGCTCGGCCCAGGCGGCCACCGCTTCCGGTGTCCGCAATCCATCGTTGCGAATCTCGATGAGCACGGCGTCCAGGCCGCGCTCATCGCCATGCACCGGCACGGTCATGTCCTCGGCCGGGTCGATCTGGTACGGCTGGTTGGCGCCGATCGCCTCATCCCCCTGGCGCAGGCCGGCGATGATCCGCTCGGCATAGCCCGCGGCGCGGTCGAACAGCACGCCGGCGCTCCAGGGGCGCGGCACGCCGCGATAGCTCGGGGTGAAACTGTGCACGCCGACCAGACGCAGCGGCACGCCGGCCGCCAGGCGCTGGTCGATCAGCTCGCCGAGGCGCCGGTGGAAAGGTTCGAAGATCGCCGCCTGGCGCTGCGCGCGGGTCGCCGCGTCGAGCTTGCAGTTGCCGGGGATCGGGTAGATCTCGCTGTGCTCGGGAATGCTGTCCGGCGCGGCCAGCGGGCGGTTCAGATCGATCAGCAGGCGCGAGTATCCGGCCGCCAGCAGCGGCGCATCGAGGCGCGCCGAGAGCGCTTCGGCCAGGGCCAGCGCGCCGATGTCCCAGGCGATGTGTTCCTGCGCGGCGGCATCGTCCAGGCCAAGTTGCTGCAACTCGGCGGGGATGTAGCGGCTGGCGTGCTCGCAGACCAGCAGCACCGGGCTGCGGCCCTGGGCGTTGAGCAGGCGATACGGCGGCTCGCGGTAGAGCCCGGCTTCAATAGAGACTGGCATAGCGTTGGCAGACTTCTTCATCGGTGAGGTCGCGGGTCAGCGCCAGTTCCTGGCGCTTCATGGCGAAATAGGTGTCGAGCAACGCCGGCGGCAGTTGCTCGCGGAGCAGGCGGTCGTCAGCCAGCAGGCGCAGCGCTTCTTCCAGGGAACCGGGCAGCGCTTCGATACCGCGCCGCGCGCGTTCTTCGGCACCGAGGCTGTCCGGATCGACATCGGTGACCGCGCCCAGCGGCAGGCGCTCCTGCATGCCGAGACGACCGGCGATCAGCACCGCGGCCATGGCCAGGTGCGGTGACGCGGTGGCGTCCATCGGACGGAATTCCAGGTTGAACTGGCGCGCCAGCGGCTTGCCGCCGAGGCTCACCACCGGGCAGATGCGCAGTGCCGCCTCGCGGTTGCGCAGGCCCAGGCAGGCATAGGCGGCGCTCCAGTGATGCGGCTTCAGGCGCAGATAGGACACCGCCGTCGGCGCGGTCAGCGCGCACAACGCCGGCAGATGCCGCAACACACCGGCCGCCCAGTGCTCGGCCAGTTCGGCAAGGCTATTGGCGCGGCTGTCGTCATAGAACACCGGCGTGCCGTCCAGGCGCTGCAAGCTCAGGTGCAGGTGCACGCCATTGGTCACTTCGCCGGGCGCACGCAGCGGCGAAAAGCAACTGCTCAGGCCGCTCTGTCGCGCGATCTCGCGGGTAATCTCGCGGACGTTCACCGCGCGGTCAGCGGCAGCCACCCCCTGGGTCGGGCGACAGGTCACCTCGTACTGAAGGCGGCCATATTCGGGGAGGAACATTTCCGGCTCGGCGCCGACCTGCTCCAGGGCGCTCATCAACCAGCCTGGGAAGGCACCGGCGGCGCGCTGCGCCTGCAGCGAAAAGGCCGCCGTCGGCGCCGACGCCAGGCCGAGCAGAGTGAACTCATGCTCGAACGCGGCAGTGACCTGCAGGCCCAATTCGCGGTAGCGCAGGATTTCCGCGCGCAGCAGGCTGCGCGGACACACTGGCCACGGGCGGCCATCGGTTTCCACCAAATCGCCATGGAAATAGTCGAAGGCCGGCGCCAACGGATCGGGTCCCTGCTCCAGGCGCACGCGGCTGGCCGGGTCCGGTAGCAGGCGCAGATCACCGTGACTGCCCCAGGGGTTATCGTCGGCGATGATGTCCTGCGGAGTCAGCGCGCTGTTCGCCGGCACCCAGCCGCAGCCACTGGCGAGCTGCTCGGCGACCGCCGACTCCGGCAGCGAACGGCCGCGGGTGATGCCGGCGAGGTCGGTGGTGACAAAGCTGCTCAGGCGCAGCGGACCGGTCTGGCTGGGAAGACTCATGGCGAACTCCTCGAAAGCACTTGTCTGCACCGGCACGCTGACAAAGCGGCGGCGATTTTCCTTATTCTTTCGGCCGCGCGGGCAACCGCGCGCGGCGACGTTCAGGCGATGGCGGCGATGCGCGCCAGGACGCTGTCGGTGTCGGCGATCCAGCAGTACCCCTTGATCGCCTCCAGGCAGGCCTGGTGGCGCTCGGCGCTGTGCGTGGCGCAGGCGTCCTCGACCAGGGTCACCAGGTAGCCGCGATCGGCGGCGTCACGCACCGCCATGTCCACGCACTGGTCAGTGACCACGCCGCAGACGATCAGGTGGCGGGTGTCGAGGTTGCGCAGCACATAATCGATGGCGGTGGAGTTGAAGACCCCGGAGGAGGTTTTCGGCAGCACGATCTCGTTCTGCCTCGGCGCCAGCGCGTCTATCACCTGGGCATCGGGGTGGCCCTTGGGCAGGTGCATGTCCGAAAGCTTGTGGTCGAGGGAGCGGTCGCGACCATCGCTGGTCAGGCTCTCGATGATGGTGTGCAGGACGTTCTCGTCGGCGCCACGCATGGCCGCCAGCAGGCGCTGCTGGTTGGGGATCACCTGTCCGTGCACGCGCTCGTAGAAGTAGCCGGCCCGCTGTGCATCGACGTGCGGATCCAGCCCAGGCTCGACCCAGGCGCGCTGCATGTCGACGAAAAGGATGGCGGTGCGGCCACGCTGGTACGGCAGATCGCGGGGCGATTGATGGGGCAGGCTGAACATGATCACTCCTCGAGCAAGTGGGTGTTGAACGCGGCGCGCAGGCGATCGATGCCGTCCAGGCGCTCGTCCAGTTGGTTGTCGCTACGCGCGACCAGGCTGGCCACCAGGGCTTCCACCTGAGCCATGGCCGGAACCAGCGAATCGAACGGCGAAGCGGACTCCACCGGCGCGCTGATGATCAGGTCGGCCAGCTCGCGCAGCGGCGAAGCATAGATGTCGGTGAACAGCACCAGCCGCGCACCGCGCGCCTTGGCCTCCTGGGCCACCACCTGGGCCTGGGCCTGATAGCGGCGGTAATCGAAGAGGATCAGCAGCGACTGCCGGTCCAGCTCACTGAGCTGGTCGGGCAGCGCCACGCCGTCATCGAGCCACTGGCAGCCACCGCGCAGCAGGCGCAGGTGGGTGACCAGGTAACCGGCGAGGAAGCGGCTGAAGCGGCCGCCGAGACAGAACAGGCGCAGGCGTGGATCGAGCAGCCAATCGCCGAGCAAGTGGATGTCGTCGGCGCGGGTCAGGCCGAGGGTGCGCTGCAGGTTGTCGCCGGCATCGCTCAGGTAAGTCGACCAGGCATCGCCGTCGTCCATCCGCTCGCGGCGATCGGCCAGCAAGGTGCGTGGGGAACGCAGGCGGTCGTCGACCTCGATGAGCAGGGCGTCCTGGAACTCGCCGTAACCGGCGAAGCCGAGCTTCTTCACCAGGCGCAGGATGGTCGGGTCGCTGACTCCGGCCTGGCGCGCGAGGCGGGCCATGGGCCCCAGGCCGAGGCGCGGATAGTCGTCCAGCAGGGCGCGCAGGACCTTGCGTTCGGCAGGCGTGAGGGCGATTTCCGGTGACGCCAGGCGGTCTTTGAGGTTGGACATGGCAGCTCCGCTATTGCTTTTGAATTTTGTAATGAATATTTCAGAACATTGCAAATACTTTGTTTATGTCTGATTCACTACATTTTCCTGCCATAGCGCCCGGGCCGCTCAAGGATGGGAGCGGCATGCCCGGTCATTTTCTTCGCGCAAAAAAAAGGCCGCTGAAAGGGCAGCGGCCAGAGAAGACGTCGATTGGAGCAATCGGATATCGGCGTCGGGAAGCGGATCGACGGCGCTTGGGCGAATCGCGCGGCAAGCGTCGAGCGATGAAGCATCAGGCTGAGGAACAAGCCGTGGAACGGTGGCGGGCGCTACCCGGAGGGAAGGCTCTTCGCGGCGCCGTTCGACAGGGGCAAGTCTATTGACCTATCTACCTCGGATAAATGCCGGCGTTGACGATAGACCTTTTCATAATTCGCAAAGATCACTTCAGCGGCGGCGGCGATAAAAAAGCGCCGCACTTCATATGCGGCGCAAGGTATTGGGAATCCCGGCTCACGCACCGGGCCTCCCGGGGGAAGGGCACACCGATCAGGAATCGGTGTGGGGCTGCTGTGCAGTCTTGCCTGCAGTGCGCTCGGCGGCGCCGGAGGATTGGCCGGCAATGGCGGCCTGATTGGCTTTGACCATCTTGTCGGTCATCAGGCTGGACTCTTCGGCGAAGCTCATCTGCACGAAGGACAGCGAACAAACGGAAAGCAGAGCGGCAGCGAGGAAATTACGAGACATGATATTCGAACCCTTTCGAAAGCCCCGCTTGGTGGGGGCAGAGAAAGGTTACGACTCGATGACGCCGAGAAAAATAGCCAGCTAACCAAGATACAGTTGCCTAAAAAGCAATAATCCCCGTCAGGCCCAGTTCTTCGGGTCGTTCAGCACCTCTTCGTCGGCGCTGAAGGCCTTGGGCAATTCGTCCTTGAGGAACTCCACCCAGGTGCGGATCTTGGCGTCGAGGAAGCGCCGCGACGGGTACAAAGCGAAAATCTGCCGCACATGCAGGCTGTGTTGCGGCAGCACCCGCACCAGTTCGCCCTGGCGCAGCACTGGCGCCGCCACGTAGCTGGGCAGCAGGCACACGCCCATGCCGGCGCGCGCGGCGCCGGACAGCGCCTCGGCGACGTTGACCATGAAGGTGTCGCGCGGGCGGATCACGCTTTCCTCGTTGCCCTCCTCGAAGGCCCAGCCTTCGGGGAAGGTCGGGTCCTGCAGGCGCAGGCAACGGTGTTCGCGCAGGTCGCCGACGGTCTGCGGCGTGCCGTTCCGCGCCAGGTAGGCCGGGCTGGCGCAGAGCACGCTGAAGATGGTGCCGAGGGTCTGGGCGACGAACTCGGAGTCGGGCAGTTCGCGATCGCGGGTAATCACCACGTCCTGGCCTTCTTCGAGGATGTCCGGCTGGCGCTGGGCCAGGGTCAGCTCGACGTAGACCTCGGGATGCGCCTGGCAATACTGCGAGATCAGCGGGATCAGGTGCTGCTGGCCGAGGCCGGTCAGCGAGTGCACGCGCAACCGCCCGCGCGGACGCAGGTGCGCGCCGTTGGCCTCGGCTTCGGCCTCGTCGACATCCGTGAGGATTTCGCGGCAGCGCTGCAGGTAGCGCTCGCCGGTTTCGGTCAGCGCCAGGCGCCGCGTGGTGCGGTGCAGCAGCCGTGCCTGCAGGTAGGCTTCAAGATCGGAAACCACCCGGGAAACCTGGGCGGTGGAGAGTCCCAACGCATTGGCGGCAGCGGTGAAACTGCCGGCATCGACGACGCGGGCGAAGACCCGCATTGCATGTAATGTGTCCACTGTTGCCCTGCCTGCAAAACTGAATCGCAGTATAGGGCGATTTTCCTACAACCGTTGCCGGGTATAGTGCCAACCAAGCCGCTGCAGCAACGGTGGGCACCACCCCGTCCATCGTACGACCCTCGGTACACCCACCGAGTGGTCACTCTCCCCCGCGCATACCTGGCTGCAGCGGCTGCTCTCTTCCTCCAAGGCGCATGCTTGACCGGCATGCGCCTTTTTTCGTCGTCCCCCCGCCGGCGGATTCAGCGCTAATTGAGTCCGCCGCTGACCAGCGCATCGCGCCACGCCATCCTGCGTCAGCGCGGCAGCGGGTAGAGGCGCTCGTCGAACTGCTCCAGGCGCGGAAACGCCAGCGGCTGGTCGCTCTGCAGATGCTGCAAACGCTCCTGGTATTGGCGCAGGAAATCCTGGCGCGCGTCGTTGCCGATGTAGGGCACGTGCCAGGCGACGAAGGGCGGCAGCACGGCCATGCCGGTGTAGGCCAGGGTGCCGCGCAGGATCGGCCGCAGCATGTCTTCCAGCGGGCCATGGATGGCGCCTTCGCCGAACATGTGCTCGCGCCCGCCGAGAGTCACGCTGAGCAACGCCTGCTTGCCGGTCAGGCCTCCCTGGTCATAGAAGCGCTTGCCGCCGTAGCAGATGCCCGAGACCAGCACGCGGTCGAACCAGCCCTTGAGGATGGCCGGCGCGGAGAACCAATAGATCGGGAAGTTGAAGATCACCAGGTCGGCCCAGAGCAGCTTGTCCAGCTCGCCCTGGATGTCCGCGGCGAGGGTCTTCGCCTTGGCCCCTTCGCGCTGCTCCAGGGCGTAGACCAGGTAGTCCGGGTTGGCTCGCTCGGCGAAATCGGCGGCGCTGGCCACCGGGTTCCAGTTCATCGCGTAGAGGTCCGAGACCTGCACGGCGTGCCCCTGGCCTTGCAGGGTTTCCTCGGCCAGTTGGCAGAGCGCGGAGCTGAAGGATTGCGGCTCGTTATGCGCGTGGACGATCAGTACGTTCATGGGAATCCTTGGGGGGGTTGGGGGAGGGCCCTGCCCTCCCCGTGCATCAGAGCTGGATGGCTTTGTGTTCGACGAATTCGGCCAGGCCTTCCTCGCCCCATTCGCGGCCGTTGCCGGACTGTTTGTAGCCGCCGAAGGGCGCGCGGTAGTTGAAGGCGCCACCGTTGACGAAGCATTGGCCGGCGCGCATCCGCCGCGCCAGTCGCAGGCCGCGTTCGCGGTCGCCGGCCCAGACCGCGCTGGACAGGCCGAACGGCGAATCGTTGGCGATGCGCACGGCGTCGTCCTCGTCGGCGTAGGGGATCAGGCAGAGCACCGGGCCGAAGATTTCCTCGCGGGCGATGCGCATCCGGTTGTTCACCGCGGCGAACAGGGTCGGCCGCACGTAGTGTCCGCGCGCCAGACCGGACGGCCGCTCGGCGCCACCGCAAAGCAGGCGCGCACCCTCCTCCTGGCCGAGTCGGATGTAGTCGAGCACGGTCTTGCGCTGGCTGGCCGAGCACATCGGGCCGAGGAAACTGCGCGGGTCCAGCGGGTCGCCGAGCGTCAGGCTCTCGCACTCGGCGCGGGCGATCTCCAGGGCCTCGGCGTAGCGACTGGCCGGCAGCAGCATGCGGGTCAGCGCGGTGCAGGTCTGCCCGGAATTGATCATCACGTCCTGCACGCCGTGGCGCACGGCGGCGGCGAGATCGGCATCGGCGGTGATGAGGAACGGCGACTTGCCGCCCAGCTCCAGGCAGACACGCTTGACCGTCGGCGCCGCCGCTTCGGCCACGCGCACGCCGGCGCCGGTGGAGCCGGTGAAGGACAGCATGTCCACGTCCGGGTGCCGCGCCAGGGCTTCGCCGACCTTGGCGCCGGGGCCGCTGACCAGGTTGAAGACGCCTGCCGGCAGGCCGATGGCGTCGATCATCTCGGCCAGCAGGAAGGCGTGCAGCGGGGTGTCCTGGCTCGGCTTGACCACCACCGTGCAACCAGCGGCCAGCGCCGGGGCGAGCTTGCCGATGAGCTGGTGCAGCGGGTAGTTCCAGGGGTTGATGAAGGCGCAGACGCCCACCGCTTCCTTCATCACCAACGAGTTGCCGACCTCGCGCACCGTGTCCATGTGCGCAGCCAGCTCGGCATAGCTTTCCAGGCCCTCGATCGGCCCGTCCACCTGCACCATGCGGCACCACTGGACGGGCATGCCCAGCTCGGCGGTGATCAGCGCGGCCATCTCGTCGGCGCGCTGCCTCAGCTGCGCGGCGAGTGCACGGATGTAGCCGGCGCGCACGTGGGACGGCGTTTGCGACCAGGCCGGGAAGGCACGGCGCGCGGCGTCCACCGCGCGGTTCACGTCGGCTTCGCTGCCCAGCGCTACGCGACCGATGGTTTCTTCGCTGGCCGGGTTCTGCACCTCGGCCAGGCCCTGCCCTTGCGGCGCCACCCAGGCGCCGTCGATGTAGAGCTGGCGACGGTCATGCATAGCGCTTCTCCTTGAGCCGTTCGGCGGCGCACAGAGCGATGCGCCGGCAGGCTTCGCGCAACGGCTCGGCGCCGAGCACCAGGCCCAGGCGGATATGCCCGGCGGCGCTGGGGCCGAAGGCTTCGCCGGCCAGCACCGAGACGCCATGGCGCTCCAGCAGCCGGTCGGCGAAGGCCTGGGCGGAAAGCCCGGTGGCGCGGATATCGACCATCACGAACATGCCGCCGTCCGGGCGCAGGGCGCGAACGCCGACACAATCGGCGAGGCAGTCGATGACCAGGTCGCGACGCTGGCGATAGGCCTCGCGCATGGCGTCCAGCTCCGGCAGGTGCGCTTCCAGCGCGGTGCAGGCGGCGTCCTGGATGAAGTCCGGCGAGCCGTAGAGCATGCACAGGGCGAGGTTCTCCAGGTGCGCGCAGAGCGCCGGCGGACCGACCACCCAGCCGACCCGCCAGCCGGTCATGGCGTGGGACTTGGACAGGCTGTTGAGGGTCGCGGTGCGTTCGGCCATACCCGGCAGGCTGGCCGGGCTGATGTGCTCGCCGTCGAACAGCAGTTCGCTGTAGACCTCGTCGGAGATCATCCACAGGTCGTGCTCGATGCACAGCGCCGCCAGGGCCTCCCAGGTGGCCTGTGGCAGGCTGGCGCCGGAGGGGTTGTGCGGGCTGTTGATCGCCAGCGCGCGGGTGCGCGGGGTGATCAGCGCGGCGACGTCCTCGGCCTGCACGCGGAAGCCGTGCTCGGAACGTACCGGCACCGGGATGACCTTGGCGCCGCAGGCACCGAACACCGCTTCGTAGGTGACGTACATCGGCTCGGCGACGATGACTTCATCAGCGGGATTCAGCAGGCATTGCGCCACGGCATAGAGCGCGCACTGGGCACCGGCCAGCACGACCACCTCGTCGGCGCTGACGGCCTGGCCGCTGCGCTGCGTGTGCCGGCGGGCGATGGCTTCGCGCAACGTGCGCTTGCCGCGCACGTCGGCGTAGTGGGTGTTGCCGGCCAGCAGGCTGTCGATGGCCGACTGCACGATGGGCTGCGGGGTGTCGAAGTCGGGGTCGCCGACCGACAGCAGCAGGATGTCGTCGCCCTGCGCCCTGCGCGCCAGGGCGCGGTAGTGGATATCCCAGGCGGCGGCGCCGTCGCCGGCGATGCGTTGGGTGAAGTGTGAGTAGCGCATGTGTCGATCTCCTGGGCCTGTTCAAGGCCTGTCCGAGCGCCGCTCGGGCCAGGCAAAAGCAGGCGAAAAAGCGCAGTTAGGCGTGCCAAATGTGCCTGTCGAGCCTGCCTTCGACGCCGCATGGGCAAGCGCAGGCAGGCATGGAACGGGCTCAGCGGGCGCAGGCGTGTTTCAGCTCGACCAGGGTCACGCCGGGGTGGGCGAAGCCGGCGCGCAGGTCGCGCTCCAGCTCGTCCAGGCTCTGCGGTTGGCGCACGGCGCAGCCGTAGGCGCGGCCGAGCAGGGCGAAGTCCGGGTTGCGCGGCAGCACGCCGACCGGCTCGATGTCCAGGCTGAGCATGTCGTCGCGGATCTGCCCGAGCGCGTCGTTGTTCCACAGCAGCACCACCAGCGGGCTGTCCAGCTCCTCGCTGGCGGTGGCCAGCTCCTGCGCGGTGTAGAGGAAGCCGCCGTCGCCGACCAGCACCAGACCGGGACGCTCGGGCGCGCCGAACTTGGCGCCGATGCCGGCCGGCACGCCATAGCCGAGGGTGCCGTAGCCAGTGGGGTGCAGCCAGCCGCGCGGCGCCCGGCTGGGGAACAGGTAATTGGCGGTGTAGGCCAGTTGCGTCATGTCGCTGGCGATGAAGGCGTTCTCCGGCAGCACCGTGGCGATGCGTTCGAGGATCGCCTTGTGGATAAGCTGCAGCGGCGCGTGACTGGCCTCCAGTTGCTGGCGCAGTTGCGCCACGCGGGCATGGGCGCCGCCGGCGTCGCGCGCGGCGCCCGGCAGCGCGGCGAGCAGCGCTTCGGCGCTGGCCTTGGCGTCGCCGAGCAGGGCCACGGCGCAGGGGTAGAAGTCGTTGAACTTGCGCGCATCGAGGTCGACGCGGATGACCTCGCCGCTCAGCGGCAGACGCTCGCGCCAGTAGTCGGTGTCGGCCATTTCGGTGCCGATGGCCAGGACCACATCGGCCTCGGCGATCATGTCCCAGCCGGCCTGGGTGCACAGGGTAGCGCCAGCGGCCAGCGCTGCCTGCGGCGCCAACAGACCCTTGCCGGCAACGCTGGTGAACAGCGGCGCGGCCAGGCGCTCGCTGAGCGCGGCCAGGGCCTCGGCGGCATGCAGCGCGCCACCGCCGGCGATGATCATCGGCCGCTGGGCGCCCGCCAGCTTGGCCACCGCCTGTTGCAGCGCGGCGGCCGCCGGCAGGCCACGGCCGGGACGGCGCACCACCTCGGCGGTCCAGTCGCGGGCGATGGGCGCAGCGAGCACGTCCAGCGGCACCGAGATATGCACCGGACGCGGGCGCTCGCTGTCGAACACGGCGTAGGCGCGGGCGATCAGCTCCGGCAAATCCTCCGGGCTCAGGGCGACCGCCGAGAAGGCGCTGATCGGCGCGGTCATGGCGCGCTGGTCCTGGGTCTCGTGCAGACAGCCCCAGCCTTTGCCGAGGCTCGCCGTGTGGTTGACGCTGGAAATCACCAGCAGCGGGATGGAGTCCGCGTAGGCCTGGCCGATGGCGGTGGCGGCGTTGGTCACCCCCGGACCGGTGATGATGAAGGCCACGCCGGGCTTGCCGCTGACCCGCGCGTAGCCATCGGCCATGAAGCCGGCGCCCTGCTCGTGGCGGGTCAGCACATGGCGGATGCCACTGCCGGGCAGCCCACGGTACAGCTCCAGGGTGTGTACGCCGGGAATGCCGAACACGGTGTCGACGCCGTAGTTGGCCAGCAGGCGGACCAGCGCCTGGCCGCCGGTGAGAGTCTTGTCGTTGCGCATGGGAAATCTCCAAAGCTGTTCTTCGGCGGATAACCGCACGCGGTCATTCGCCCTACTCCAATCCCGAGGGCGAATGACGCCAGCGCGTCATCCGCCATCCGGCGCCTAACCCAATCGAACCAACGCATCCACCGCCACGGCGCCTTCGGCATTCACCAGCAGCGGGTTGACGTCCAGCTCCAGCAGGCTGTCGACGTGCTCGCAGGCGTAGTCGGCGACCGCGCGGATGGCATCCACCAGCGCGTCCATGTCCACTGCCGGGCGGCCACGGAAACCGCTCAGCAACGGAGCGCTGCGCAGGCTCAGCAGGGCGTCGCGGATCGCCGCGTCGGTGGTCGGCAGCAGCAGGCTGCGGCTGTCCTTGAGCAGCTCGACGAGGATGCCGCCGGCGCCCAGCACCAGGGCCAGGCCGAAGCCGACCTCGCGCTTGATGCCGATGATCAGCTCGGCCAGCGGCGGGCTGGCCATGCGCTCCAGCAGCACCTGGTCGAAGGGCACCTGGGGTGCGTGCTTCGCCAGGCTCTCGCGCATGTCGAACAGCGCCGCTTCCAGCGCCGCCTCGTTGCGCAGGTTCAGCGCCACGCCGCCGGCTTCGGTCTTGTGCGGCAGCTCGACGCTGACCGCCTTGAGCACCAGCGGATAACCCAGGTCGGCGGCCGCTTCGCGGGCTTGCCGCGGCGTGCTCAGCACGGCCGCCGGCAGCGGCAGGCCGAAGGCTTTCAGCGCCTGCTTGGACTGCCACTCGTCCAGCAGCCGGCCTTCGCCTTCTACGGCTTGCGGACACAGCGGCACCAGCGCCGCTTCGCCACGCGCCAGCAATGCCTCGCGGCGCTGGCGGTAATGGGCGATGCGGCCCCAGGCGGCGAGACCGTCCTCGACGCCCTGCAAGGCGGCGACGCCGTGGCCGTGCAGCCGTTCGCGGGCATGCGCCGGCAGCAGTTCGGGCAGTGCCGAGGCGATGAAGCCGACCTTGCCGTGGCGCGCCAGCGCCGCGCAGTACAGCTCCAGCAGCAGGTCGCACTGCGGGCGTTCGCCGGTCTCTTCGCCGGGGTAGTCGAGCACCAGCAGGGCGGCATCGGCGGGGGTCCGCAGGGCGCTGTCGAGCATCCGTTCCAGGGCCGCGCCGTCGCCCCAGATGGCGGTGGTGAAGTCCAGCGGGTTGGCGATGTTGGCGTAGTCCGGCAGCACCTCGGCCAGCGCCAGGCGCTGCGCCTCGCTCAGCGGCGGCAGGCTGAGGCCGTTGCGCTCGGCGTAGTCGGCGATCAGCCCGGCATCGCCGCCGGAGCAGGCCAGCGCGGCCAGGCGTGGGCCGCCCGGCAGGTTGCCGCAGGCGGCGGCCTTGAGGGTTTCGATGAAGCTCACCGGGCCGCTCACGCGGATCACCCCGAGGCGCTCGAAGAGGCTGTCGTAGAGCGCGTCGGAGCCAGCCAGCGAACTGGTGTGGCTGAGCGCCAGCTCGGCGCCGATCTGCGAGACGCCGGTTTTCAGGGCGATCAGCGGAATGCCCTTTTGCAAGGCCTTGTAGGCGGCGCGGGCGAAGCCGGGGACGTTCTTCAGGCCTTCCAGGTGCAGGCCGATGGCGGTCACGCGCGGCTCGTCGAGCAGCACGTCCATCAACTCGGCCACGCCCAGCTGCGCCTGGTTGCCCACCGAAGCCATGTAGGCGATGGGCAGCGAGCGGTCGCTCATCGACAGGTTGTAGGCGAAGTTGCCGCTCTGGGTCAGCACCGCCACGCCCTTCTCCACCCGCTGCCCGCCATGGGCCACCGGCCACAGCGCGGCGCCGTGCAGGTAGTCGAGCAGGCCGTAGCAGTTCGGCCCGAGCAGGGCCATGTCGCCGGCCGCGGCGAGCAATTGCTGTTGCAGGGCCTGGCCTTCGGCGCCGGTCTCGGCGAAACCGGAGGCGTAGCAGATGGCGCCGCCGGCGCCTTTCGCGGCCAGTTCGGCGACCGCTTGCAAGGTCAGCTCGCGGTTGGTGGCGACGAACACCGCGTCCGGGCCTTCAGGTAGCGCGGCGATGCTGCGCACGCAAGGCACGCCTTCGAGTTCGTCGTATTGCGGGTTGACCAGCCACAGCGGGCCGGCGAAGCCGCCTTCGGCGCAGCGCTTGAGCGCGCGCGCCATGCTGCGTCCGCCAATGAAGGCCAGGTGCCGGGGCGCCAGCAGGCGCTGGAGGTTTTCGCGTTTCATCGCCCAGACCTCAACGCAGCAGCGGCCGCAGCAGTTCGCGGGAAATGATGTGGCGCTGGATTTCCGAGGTGCCTTCCCACACACGCTCGATGCGCGCGTTACGCCAGATGCGCTCGATCGGACCTTCGTCCATCAGGCCCATGCCACCGAAAATCTGCACCGCCTCGTCGGCGACCTTGCCGAGCACTTCGCTGGCGAACAGCTTGGCCATGCCGGCCTCGCCGTCGGTCATGGTCCCCTGGTCCATCTTCCACGCGGTGTGCAGGGTGATGAGTTCGGCGGCGCGAATCTGCGTGGCCATGTCGGCCAGCTTGAAGGCGATGCCCTGGTAGGCGCCGATCGGCTGGCCGAACTGCTTGCGGTCGGCCGCCCATTGCAGCGACAGGTCCATGGCGCGCTGGGCCTGGCCGACGCAGTTGGCGGCGACCATCACGCGGCCGGCGGTGAGCCAGGCGTTGGCCACGTCCCAGCCCTTGTCGACCTCGCCGAGCACCTTGGCGGCCGGCACACGGCAGTCGTCGAAGAAGATCTCGTAGGTGTGGTAGCCCTTGTTGCTGACGCAGCGCGGCCCACGGCGCACGGTCATGCCCGGGGTGCCCTTGTCGACCAGGAAGGCGGTCACCGCGTTGCGCTTCTTGCCGTTGCGCTCGTAGCTGTCGGTGACGGCGAAGACGATGGCGAAGTCGGCGTGCCCGGCGTGGCTGATGAAGTGCTTGGCGCCGTTGATCACGAAGTCGTCGCCGTCGCGCACGGCGCGGGTCTTGATCGAGTTGGCGTCGGAGCCGGCGCCCGGTTCGGTGAGGGCGAAGCAGTCGATCTTCTCGCCCTGCACGCAGGGCAGCAGGTAGTCCTGGATCTGCTGGCCCTGGCAGGCCATGAGGATCTTCGAGGGCCGCGCGACGAACACGTGCAGCGCCCAGGAAACCTTGGACAGCTCGCGTTCGATGAGCGCCTGGGACAGGTAGTCGAGGCCGCCGCCACCGACCTCCTCGGGCATGTTGAAGGCGTAGAAGCCGGCGGCGATGGCCTTGCCGCGAATCTGCGCGGCCAGCTCCGGCGCCACGGCGTCGGCGCGGTCTACCGCTTCCTCGTGGGGCAGCAGCTCTTTCTCGACGAAGGCCTTGACCGCCTCGACGAGCATTTCCTGTTCCTGGGTCAGTTTGAAGTCCATGGACTCACCTCGCCGCTCAGCGGCCTTGGAAGTGGGGGATGCGTTTTTCGGCCACGGCGCGCAGCGCCTCGGCGGCGTCTTCGCTGCGCCCGCAGAGCAACCCGGCGGCCTGTTCGGCCTCCAGTTGCTGGGCCAGCGAGCGGTTGGCGCCGTCGCGGATCAGGCGCTTGGTCTGGGCGAAGGCGAAGGTCGGGCCGGCGGCCAGGCGCGCGGCGAATTCAGCGACGGCGGCCAGCAGTTGCGCGTCGGCGACCACTTCGCCGACCAGCCCGGCGCCGAGGGCACGCTCGGCGTTCCACAGCTCGTCGAGGAACAGCAGGCGCTTGGCCGCCTCGGCGCCGATCAGCCGCGGCAGGTGCCAGCTGGCGCCGGCGTCCGGGCAGTAGGCCATGCCGGTGTAGCCGGCCTTGAAGCGCGCCGAGGCGCCGGCGACGCGGAAGTCGCAGCAGAGGGCCAGGTCCATGCCGGCGCCGACCGCGGTGCCGTTGACCGCGGCGATGGTCGGCTTGTCCAGGTCGTGCAGGCGACGCATCAGGGCGTGGGCGGTTTCGGTCCAGCCGTAGCTTTCCAGCTCGCCACGGGCTTCGGCCTCGGCCCATTCGGCGAGGTCGGCGCCGGCGCAGAAGCTGCGGCCCGCGCCGGTCAGCACGATGACGCGCACCGCCGGGTCGGCCTGGTGGGCGTCGAGCAGGGCGTGCAGGCGCTTCAGCGTGGGGATGTCCAGCGCGTTGCGCTGCTCGGGGCGATTCAGGGTAATCCAGGCGATAGCGTCCTGGACCCGGCTGAGCGGGGATGCTTGAGTCATGCTGGCCTCGTTGTTGTTGTCGCATGGTGCCGCGTTGGTCACAATACTAAACAAGTGTTCAACAAGACGGCAATGCACCCGAACGGGGGCTTGTAACGGCAACGGAAAAGCACGCGAAGGCCGCGTGGCGCGGGGGCTGCGGAGTTTTCGGAAGATTCGCGGCGGGGTTTGTTACAACTTCGAACAATCGGCCGGAAGCGGCCCGCGTCGGGGCGCGAGCCGGGGCGCCCGCCGCGGATCGGGGGCGCCAGGGGCGTCAGTGGGCAGGCGCGGCGTCAGTCCTCGCTGTGCACCACCACCAGCAACTCGGCCTGTTCGTCGCCAAGGGAGCGCAGGCGGTGCGGTTTCTGCGCATTGAAGTGGAGGGCGTCGCCGGTTTCCAGGACCAGCCGTTCGGAGAGGAAGTCGACCTCCACCCGGCCGCGGTGGACGAAGATGAACTCCTCGCCCAGGTGCTCCTTGAAGGTCGACTGACTGAAATCCGCCGGCGGATAGACAACGAACGGCAGCAGCGCGCGGCCACCGATATGCCGCGCCAGGGAGGCATAGGCCGGGCCCTGGTCGTCCTGGGTCAGGGACTGGCGCTGCTCGCGGCGCACCAGGCTGTAGCCCGGGTCACCGCCATTCTCCTCGCCGAACAGTTCCTCGACCTGGACGTTAAGGGCCTTGGCCAGCTTGAGCGCGGCGGCGATCGACGGGGTGTTCAGGCCACGTTCGACCTTGGACAGGTAGCTCTTGGTCATGCCGGTCTTCTCGGCCAGCGTTTCCAAGGTGACCCCCAATTTCTTTCTCAATAATTTCAAGCGCATAGACATGCAGAACGCCCCTTGGCGCGGGTGCGGGAAACTTTTTCCTTGCCAATGACACTTTGTGTCATATAGCTTGTTTTGTGTCATCGACAGCCGCCGGCCCTGCCTGGTGCCCATCGATGATGGCGAGCGCGACCTCGCCTACACCCGCTACCAGGAGTTCCGTCATGGCAACCACCTTGCAACTTCCCAAAGACCAGTTGATCCAGCACGCCGAGCAGCAGATGCGGACCAGCCTTGCCGATAATACGTGGAGCGCGCGGCAAAAACTGGCCCTGACCTGTCGAATCCTCTTCGACGGCGGCCATGATTCCGGCCTGGCCGGGCAGATCACTGCCCGCGCCGAAGCGCCCGGCAGCTACTACACCCAGCGCCTGGGCCTGGGCTTCGACGAGATCAGTGCGGGCAACCTGTTGCTGGTCGACGAAGACCTCCGGGTGCTCCAGGGCCAGGGCATGGCCAACCCGGCGAACCGCTTCCACAGCTGGATCTACCGCGCCCGCCCGGACATCAACTGCATCATCCACACCCACCCGCTGCACGCCGCGGCGCTGTCCATGCTGGAAGTCCCGCTGGCGGTGTCGCACATGGATATCTGTCCGCTGTACGGGGACTGTGCCTTCCTCAAGGACTGGCCAGGCGTGCCGGTGGGTAACGAAGAGGGCGAGATCATCTCCGCCGCCCTCGGCGACAAGCGCGCCATCCTGCTCTCGCATCACGGCCTGCTGGTCACCGGTTCGAGCATCGAGGAGGCCTGCGTGCTGGCCATGCTCTTCGAGCGCGCGGCGAAACTGCAGCTGCTGGCCATGGCCGCCGGTGAGATCCAGCCGATCCCGCCGGCCCTGGGCCGGGAAGCGCACGACTGGATCTCCACGCCCAAGCGCCACGGCGCCGCCTTCGACTACTACGCGCGGCGCAGCCTGCGCGAGCACGGCGACTGCCTGAGCTGACCCGCGCCCCCGACAAGACTCTCCCATTGACTCGTGCCACAGGTGCAACCATGTCCACTACCATCCTCCACGGCATTATCGGCTACACCATCACCCCCTTCGCCGCCGACGGCTCCCTCGACCTGCCCACCCTCGGCCGTTCCATCGACCGCCTGATCGACGGCGGCGTGCACGCCATCGCCCCGCTGGGCAGCACCGGCGAAGGCGCCTACCTCGACGACGCGGAATGGCAGGCGGTGGTCGAATACAGCCTGACCCGTATCGCCGGCCGCGTACCGAGCATCGTCAGCGTGTCCGACCTGACCACCGCGCGCACCGTGCGCCGCGCGCGCTTCGCCGAGCGCCTGGGCGCCAGCGCGGTGATGGTATTGCCGGTGTCCTACTGGAAGCTCAACGAGGCGGAAATCCTCGCCCACTACCATGCCATTGGCGCGGCCATCGGCATTCCGGTGATGCTCTACAACAACCCCGGCACCAGCGGCACCGACCTGTCGGTGGAACTGATCCTGCGCATTGTCCGGGAAGTGGACAACGTCACCATGGTCAAGGAGAGCACCGGCGACATTCAGCGCATGCACCGCCTGCGGCTGCTCTCCGACGGCCAGGTAGCCTTCTACAACGGCTGCAACCCCCTGGCCCTGGAGGCGCTGGTGGCCGGGGCGAAGGGCTGGTGCACGGCGGCGCCGAACCTGATCCCGCAGCACAACCTGGCGCTCTACCAGGCGGTGCGGGAGGGTCGCCTGGAGGAGGCCCGCGAGCTGTTCTATCGCCAGTTGGCGCTGCTCGACTACATCACCCGCCGGGGCCTACCCACCACCATCAAGGCCGGCCTGCGCCTGACCGGCCTCGACGCTGGCGCTCCGCGCCTGCCGCTGCAGGCGCTGGACGCCGAGGGCTGCCGCTACCTGGAAGAACTGCTGGCGCCGCTGCGTCGATAAATCAGCCGCCGCCAGGGCGCCCTTGCGGCGGCTGAACCTCAGCCCAGGCCCAGCGCGGTCTCGCTCGCCACGGGCGGGCGCTTGCGCTTGAGCAGGTAGTAGGCCAGGTAGCAGGCGGCCATGAAGCCGAAGCCCCAGTACAGCGAGGGGCGCTGGGTCGGGTCGAGGGCGAGGAAGACGAACAGCGAGCAGCAGATGGCGATGCACGCCAGCGGCAGGAAGGGGAACAGCGGCGCGGCGTATTTCAGGTCGGCGACGCTGCCGCCCTTGGCCAGGTGCTCGCGGCGGAAGCGGTACTGCGCGTAGGCGATGACGATCCAGGTCACGGTGCCGGACATCCCGCTCACCGCCATCAGCACCATGAACAGGGTGTCGGCGGCGACCACGCTGGTGAGCAGCGAGAGCAGGGCGAAGGCCAGGCTGATCAGCAGCGCGTAGAGCGGCACGCCACGGGCGCTCAGCTTGGACAGGCGCTTGGGCGCCATGCCGGTCTTGGACATCGCCCAGAGGATGCGCGTCGAGGCATAGAGGCCGGAGTTACCCACCGAGAGGATGGCGGTGAGGATGACGAAGTTCATCAGGTCCGCCGCGTAGGGGATGCCGACCATGTCGAAGACCTGGACGAAGGGGCTTTCCATCAGCCCGGCCTGCTGCCAGGGGACGATGGCGGCGAGCACCACGACCGCCAGCACGTAGAAGATCAGTACGCGGAACACCACGTTGCGCACCGCGCGCGGGATGCTCTTCTCCGGCTGGTCGGTCTCGCCGGCGGCGACGCCCATGATCTCGCAGCCCTGGAAGGCGTAGACCACCGTCATCATCACCGCGAACACCGCCGACAGGCCGTTGGGGAACAGGCGCTCGCCGACCAGGTTGGACATCATCGGCGCCGGCGCGCCGCTGTTCAGCTGGATGACGCCGAAGATCACCAGCAGGCCGACCACGATGAAGGCGAGGATGGCCGCCACCTTGATCCCCGAGAACCAGTATTCGGCCTCGCCGAAGGCGCGCGTGGCGAGGGCGTTGAGGGAGAACAGGACGACCACGAAGAAGCCCGACCAGAGCCAGATCGGCACCTCGGGGAACCAGCGTGTCATGAGCATGCCGGCGGCGGTGAATTCCAGGCCGACGGTGGAAGCCCAACTCATCCAGTAGACCCAGCCGATCATGAACCCGGTGGCCGGGCCGATGAAGCGCGTGGCGTGGGCCTGGAAGGAGCCGGAAACCGGCATCTGCACCGACAGTTCGCCGAGGCAGACCATCACCAGGTACATCAGCAGGCCGGCGACCAGATAGGCCAGCACGGCGCCGGCCGGGCCGCCCTGGTTGATGGTCACGCCCGAGCCCATGAACAGGCCGGTGCCGATCACTCCGCCGAGGGACAGCATGAAGATGTGCCGGCTCTTCAGGGCACGGGTGAGCTGGATGCGCTCGGGCGACTCAGACATGGCGCACCTCCGCGAAACGGCGGGCGCACAGGGGCGGAACTCTACGTTGGCTCATTATTGTTATCTCCAATCTGTCAGAGGCCGTGGCTTGGGCACGGATGCCAGGATTATTCGAAGGCGATGTAAGGCGGCGTTGTACGGGCGGATCGAAGATGTAAAAAGTCGTAAGGAATTTGTCGCGAGCGGCCCGGCGCAGTCCGGCGCGGCGAGGCATGACGGCGGATGCCCTCTGCGCGGTCGTTCGCCCTAGGGCTGCAGATGCGCGGCGGCGGCGGCGTGTTGCGCGTCGAGCCGTTGCGCCCAGCCTTGCAGCGGCTCGCCGGCCAGCGCCGCTCGTTCCAGGGCGTGCAGGCAGTCGCCGAGGCCGCGCAGGCCCATGGAGTGGCAACCGCCGGCCAGGCGGTGGGCCAGGCTCGCGGCTTCCGCCGCGTCCTCGGCGGCGATGGCCTCGTGCAGTGCCGGCCAGTGTTCCGCGAGCAGGTTGCGGAGCAGGCCGAGCAGCTCGTGCAGGCGGTGTGCGCCGAGCAGCTCGCGGTGGGTGGCCAGCACCTGGCGGTCGAGCACGCCATCCTCCGGCGGCGTCGGACGTGCCGCGCCGATGCCGGCCAGGGTGCGCCGCAGGTCGTCGAGGCGCAGCGGCTTGGCCAGCACGCCCTGCATGCCGGCATCGAAGTAGCGACGGACCATGGCCGGCTGCACGCTGGCGGTGAAGGCCAGGATCGGCGTCTGACGATTGCGCCCGGCGGTCTGCTGGCGAATCGCCCGACACAGTTCGACGCCACTCAGCCCTGGCAGGTGCATGTCCAGCAGGATCAGCTCGAACGCCTGCTCGCGGCACAACGCCAACGCCGGTTCGGCGTCCTCGGCCAGGGTCACCGCGTGGCCATCGCGCGCCAGCAGGTCGTGGGCCACCTCGCGGTTGAGCGGCACGTCTTCCACCAGCAGGATGCGCAGCGCCTGCTCCGCGCGCGGCGCTGGCGGCGCCGGAGCGAGGCCGGGCGCAGTGGCATCGGCCAGTTCGATCTCGAACCAGAAGGTGCTGCCCTGGCCTTCGCGGCTGTCGACACCGATGCGCCCGCCCATGGCCTCCACCAGGCGCTTGCTGATGGCCAGGCCGAGGCCGCTGCCGCCGTAGCGCCGCGCCACCTCGTCGCTGGCCTGGGTGAAGCGCTCGAAGATGCGCGCCTGCAGCGCGTCGGGAATGCCGATGCCATCGTCGACCACGGCGAAGCGCAGGCGCTGGCGCTGCTCGCCGCGTTCGAGCAGTTGCAGGCGCAGGCAGACCTCGCCCTCCTCGGTGAACTTCACCGCGTTGGCCACCAGGTTGCTCAGTACCTGGCGGAGCAATTGCTCGGCGCCACGGCAGGCGCTGCGGACCCGCGGCTCGATGTGCAGACGCAGGCAGGTGCCATTGGCGGCGGCGCAGGGTTCGAGCAGGGTCAGCACTTCGTCGAGCAATGCGCGCAGGTCGAAATCGACTGACTCCGGCAGGCTCGCGCCGTCCTCCAGCTTGGCGAAATGCAGCACCTCGTTGAGCACCGCCAGCAGCCCCTCGCCGGCCTTGTGCAGGGCGTGCAGGCGCTGGCGGTCGCGCTCGCCCAGGGGCGCGTCGCGCAGCAGCTCGGCCATGCCGAGGATGCCGTTGAGCGGGGTGCGGATTTCGTGGCTCATGGTGGCCAGGAAGCGACTCTTGGCCAGGTTCGCCGCCTCGGCTTCCTCCTTGGCCCGTTGCAGGCTGGCGGTGCGCCGCTCGACCCGGCGCTGCAGCTCGTCGCGCTTGTGCTGCAAGGCCTGGCGGTCGGCCTCGCGGCGGCGCAGGTCGGCGCGCAGGGACTGACGCATGTCCTCCAGGGCATCGGCCACGGTGTCGATCTCGTCGGCTTCGCTGCGCACACGCTTGTCCAGTCGCAGGGGGTGCTGCAGGTCGCCGGCGGCAATGCGCCCGGCGAAGCCGGCCATCTGCCCGAGGTGACGGGTGACCAGGCTGTGGAACAACCAGCTCAGCGCCACCGCCAGGCCGCAGAGGAACAGACCCATCCACAGCAGGTTGCTCAGGCCGCCGTGCCAGAGGCGCCGGTAGATCGCGCCGAGGTCGATGGCGATGGCCAGTTCGCCGAGCTGGCGCGGCTCGCCATCGGGCGGCTGGTAGCTCAGCGGGAAATGCTCGACGCGCAACGGGCCGGGGCCCTGGATGTCGCCCTGGATCAGCTTGAAATCCTCGCTGACCAGGCTGGCCCAGGCGATGTCGGGGAAGTCCACCAGGCCGTGCAGTTGCACGCGCAATTGCGCCTGGTTGAGGTCCCAGAGACTGCGCTCGAAGCTGGCCAGGTAGCCGGCACGGATCAGCTCCAGGCGCGTGTCGATGTCGCGCATCTCGCGGCGATATTCCAGGCACAGCTGCACGGCGCCGGCGAGCAGGGTGAAGCACAGGCTGAAGGCCAGCACCCGCAGCAGCAGGCGCCGGGCCAGGCGGCCGGGCGCGCGCAGGGCCGTCATGGCGCGGTTTCCGGCGGCGCACCGGCGAGCATGGCGCGGTAGTCGCGCTCGCTTTGCGCGAGCCAACGCGCCAGGCTGCCGTCGTCGCTGAGGCGGCGCAGCGCGGCGTCGATCTCGGGCAGCCGCGCGAGCAGCGCGGAGTGCCGCGAGACGGCCAGGCGCAGGTAGTCCACGGTGATCGGCCGCGGCGCCGCGACTATGTCGGCGCCGCCGGGCAGGCGCTCCACGAAGAGTTGCCCGGTGCGCCGCTCATAGGCGATGAAGTCGATGCGCTGGCGGATCAGCTTGCCGAAGTTCTGCTGGCTGTCGGAGACCCATTCGACGTTGTCGTGGCTGGCGACCAGGCGGTCGAAGTCGGCGCCGTAGCTTTCGCCGAAGAGCAGCCCGCCACGGTAGCCGGCGAGATCCTCCAGGCGTTCGAAACGCAGCGGCTTGCGGCGGTTGTAGAACAGCGCCACCTCTTCGCGCAGCACCGGCGTCTCGGCGAAGCGCAGGCCCTGGTCGCGCTGTTCGGTGCGATAGGCCAGGACCACGTCGACGCGGCCGGCGGCGGCGTCGAGCAGGCAGCGCTTCCAGTTGCCCAGCACCACCACCTGGACCTCGTAGCCGAGGCCGCCGAGCACGCGCTTGACCACCTGCGGCGCCAGGCCCCGGACCTGCGCGCCATCGCTCCAGGACACCGGAGGGTAGACCGGGTAGTCGCAGTAGCGGATGCGCTCGGCGGCCAGCGCGGCGCCGCTGCGCAGGAGGACGAGCAGCAGGGCGAACAGGACCGACCAGCGGCTCATGGCCGGTCCTTCACGCGTCGCTCGGCGCGGCGCTGAACAGGTAGCCGGCGCCATGGATGGTGATGATCAGGTCGGGCTCGGCCGGGTCGTCGCGCAGCTTGCGCCGCAGGCGCCCGACCAGCACGTCGATGGAGCGGTCGTTGGGCAGCCATTCGCGGTTGCGGATCTGGTCCATCAGTTGGTCGCGGCTGAGGGTGTGGCCGCTGTTGCGCAGGAACACGCAGAGCAGTTGGAACTCGCCGTGGGTCAGCGCGGTTTCGCCGCCATCGCGGTCGATCAGGCGCCGCCGGTCGAGGTCCAGCACCCACTCGGCGAAGCGCTTGAGCTGCTGTCGCCCGGGCCCGGCGACGGGCGCCTGGGCATGGCGCACGCGGCGGATCAGGTTCTTCGCCCGCGACACCAGTTCGCGCGGGTTCGGCGGTTTGATCACGTAGTCGTCGGCGCCGCATTCCAGGCCGACGATGCGGTCGATGTCGTCGCCGCGCCCGGTGATCAGGATGATGCCGATCTCCGAGCGTACGCGCAGTTCGCGGGTCAGGGTCAGGCCGTCCTTGCCGGGCAGGCGGATGTCCAGCAGCACCAGGTCGATCGGCGCGCCGCCGCGTTCGGCCTCGGCGAGGCTGGCTTCGGCCTGCTCGGCGGTACCGACGCAGGACACGGCATAGCCCTCGCCGGCGAGGTAGGACTGGAGGAGTTCGCGAATCAACGGATCGTCATCGACGATCAGAACACGGGGAGCCATCGCCATTGCCCTGCTGCGACCGCCCACCGTGGCGGGGCGGAATTCTTATTGGATTAGCGGGTCACGCGTGGGATTTTTCCCGCGCCGGCGCAGAGTAGCGACTGCTGAACGGACGATCAACAACCGGTCGGCGAGCGGCGGAAGCGTTGCCGCGCGCCAGCCTGCAGCCCATCCACCCAGGCCTCGCAGATTTGCACGCCCTGCTCCGGGGTGAAGGTGCTGGGGTTCAGCCCGGACTCCAGCCAGAGGCCATCGAGCAGCGCACTCAAGGCGATGGCCGCGAGGTCGGCGTCGAAGTCGCTCCAGCCCTCCGCCTGCGCCAGTTCGCCAAGGGCCTGCGCGAGCAGCGCGCGGTATTCGCCGTAGGACTGATCGTGGGCCTGGTTGATCGCCTCGGCGGTCTTCACCGCGCCCCAGAAGGCCAGCCAGGCGTCGAGCAGTTGCGGGTCGAGCAGTTCGGCGCAGAAGGACGCGCGGAAGAACGCCGAGAGGCGCGCGCGGGCGTCGGGCGCGGCCTCGGCGATGGCTTCGCGGAGCAGTTGCATGACCCGCCCGGTGACGGTCAGGTAGGCCTCGGCGACCAGCTCGTCCTTGCCGGCGTAGTGGTGGTTGATCAGCCCCACCGAGACCCCGGCCTCAGCGCAGATCTTGCGGATCGAGGCGCCCTGGAAGCCGTGGCGCTTCAGGCAGGCGAGGGTTGCCTCGATCAGCAGTGCCTTGCGCTGTTCGGGTTCCAGCCGGGAAAAGCGCACTTCCTGGTTCATCGCCTGTCGCTCCTGTCTCGCTCGCCGCCACTCTCGGGGCCCATGCCTGTTCCGCGCCGCGGATCATCGGCGGGTCGGGCGGCAAAGGGCAACAGCATATCAGCCCGACCCACCCATTCGGGGAATGGCCGCTGTCCGGCCAGCGGCGGACAGTGGAGCCAGCCGCACGACCCGAACAACAACCACAGGTGGGAGTGACATGCAGAGAATCCTTGCAGCCGCGATCGGCACGGCGCTGGCGCTGTGTCCGCTGTTCAGCCTGGCGGACGACGCCGGCAACGCCAACACATTGAGGCTGTACAACTGGTCGGACTACATCGGTGAGCACACCATCGCCGATTTCGAGAAGGCCACCGGGATCAAGGTGGTCTACGACACCTTCGACTCCTACGAGACGGTGCAAGGCAAGTTGCTGCCGGGGCGCTCCGGCTACGACCTGGTGGTGCTCAACGCCGCGCTGGTGCCGCCGCTGCTCAAGGCCGGGGTGTTCCAGGCGCTGGACAAGAGCCGCCTGCCGAGCTGGAACAACCTCGACCCGGACGTGCTCAAGCACCTGGATCACTACGATCCGGGCGTGAAGTATTCGGCGCCCTACACCTGGGGCAGCAACGGCATCACCTACAACGTCGAGAAGATCAAGGCACGCATGCCCGACGCGCCCATCGGCTCGCTGGCGATGCTCTTCGATCCCCGGGTGGTGTCGAAATTCGCCGACTGCGGGGTGACCATCATCGACTCGCCCACCGACGTCATCCCGCTGGCCCTGGCCTATCTGCGGCGCGACCCGAACAGCGCCGCGCCGGAAGACCTCAAGGCCGCCCAGGAGCTGCTCAGCGCGGTGCGCCCGTACATCCGCAAGTTCGACTCCACCAGCTACCTCAATGGCCTGGCCAACGGCGACCAGTGCATGGCCATGACCTGGTCCGGCGACTACGCCACCGCCCAGGCCCGCGCCAACGAAGCCGGGGCCAAGGTCAAGCTGGACTACTTCATTCCCAAGGAAGGCTCGCTGATCTGGTTCGACGACTTCTACATCCCGGCCGACGCGCCGCACGCGGCCAACGCGCACCGCTTCATCGAATACCTGCTGCAGCCGAAGGTCGCCGCCGAGGTCAGCGACTACATCCGCTACGCCACCAGCAACGGCGCCGCCACCCCGCTGCTGACCGCCGCGGTGCGCAACGACCCGGCGATCTACCCGGACGCCGCGACCCGCGCCCGCCTGTTCACGCAGAAGGTGCAGACGCCCCAGGCCACCCGCCTGATCACCCGCACCTGGAACGCGGTGAAGACCGGGACCTGAACAGTCACCGCTCCAGCGCCGCCTCTTCCCCGCGCACTTGCCGCGGGGCGAGGGGGCTGCCAGAGCACCAGGGAGATTCGGGGGCTCCACGCACCCCGAACGCTTCCCTCTTCCCGACGGGAGAGGGACAAACGGAATCGACACGATGAAACCGCACGATCGAGGTACAGCCATGACCGCCCCATCCGCCGCCTTCTTCGCCCAGTTCGACGACGACAAACTGGTCGCCGCCGACCAGGCCCACTACCTGCACGGCTATCACCTGTTCGACGACCACCGCGAGAACGGTGCGCTGAACATCGCCGCCGGCGAAGGCGCCTACATCTACGACACCCACGGCAACCGCTACCTGGATGCGGTCGGCGGCATGTGGTGCACGAACATCGGCCTGGGTCGCGCGGAGATGGCCGATGCGATCGCCGACCAGGTGCGCCGGCTGGCCTACTCCAACCCCTTCTGCGACATGGCCAACGTCAGCGCCATCCAGCTCTGCGAGAAGCTCGCCGAACTGGCCCCGGGCGATCTCGACCATGTGTTCCTCACCACCGGCGGCTCCACCGCGGTGGACACCGCCTACCGGCTGATCCAGTACTACCAGAACTGCCGCGGCAAACCGGAGAAGAAGCACATCATCAGTCGGGTCAACGCCTACCACGGCTCGACGTTCCTGACCATGTCGCTCGGCGGCAAGGTCGCCGACCACCCGGCCGAGTTCGACTTCCTCAAGGACCACATCCACCACATTTCCTGCCCCAACCCCTACCGCGCGCCGGACGGCATGACCGAAGGCGACTTCCTCGAATTCCTGGTCAAGGAGTTCGAGGACAAGATCCTCGAACTGGGCGCGGACAAGGTCGCGGCCTTCTTCGCCGAGCCGATCATGGGCTCCGGCGGGGTGATCATTCCGCCGCGCGGCTACCACCAGCGGCTGTGGGAAATCTGCCGCCAGTACGACGTGCTCTACGTCGCCGACGAGGTGGTGACCTCCTTCGGCCGCCTCGGCGCCTTCTTCGCCTCCGAGGCGGTGTTCGGCATGCAGCCGGACATCATCACCACCGCCAAGGGCCTGACCTCCGGCTACCTGCCGCTGGGCGCGTGCATCTTCTCCGAGAGGATCTGGAAGGTCATCGCCGAACCGAACCGCGGCCGCTGCTTCAGCCATGGCTTCACCTACAGCGGCCACCCGGTGAGCTGCGTGGCGGCGCTGAAGAACATCGAGATCATCGAGCGCGAAAACCTGCTGGCGCACGTCGCCGACGTCGGCGCCTACCTGGAGCAGCGTCTGCAAAGCCTCGCCGAACTGCCCCTGGTGGGGAGCGTGCGCTGCCAGAAGCTGATGGCCTGCGTCGAGTTCGTCGCCGACAAACGTAGCAAGGCGCTGTTCCCGGAAGAGCTGAACATCGGCGAGAAGATCCACCTGCGCGCCCAGGCCCGTGGCCTGCTGGTGCGGCCGATCGTGCACCTGAACGTGATGTCGCCGCCGCTGACCATCACCCATGCCCAGGTCGACGAGATCGTCGACAGCCTGCGCGACGCCATCCTCGAAACCGCCGCCGACCTGCAGCGCAGCGGCGAATACGCGGGGCACTGATGGCCGCGCTCGGCGTTTTGCGCCTGCCCGGCGGGCTCAGTAGACTGCCGGACATGAGCGACACCGAACCGGCAATCCCCTCCCCGGCCCTGCATGACTGGCATGCCGGGCTGGCCCGCGCCATGGCCAGCCTGGCCGAGCCGGGCTTCGTCGAACACCTCGGCGAAGCGCTGGCCTGCCTGGCGTCCATCGAGTCGATCATGCTCGGCCTGGAGCGCAAGGGGCTACCGCCGCAACCGCTGTACCAGCGCGGCATCGCCGCGCAGTACCGCGAGGCGCTGATCGAGCGCTACTACGCCCGTGGCTACCTGCTCGATCCCTTCTGCCTGGCCATGGAAGAGGGCCTCAGCGAAGGCTTCTACCCACTGGCCGAGATCGCCCCGGACGATTTCTTCGGCAGCGAGTACTACAAGACCTACTACCTCAAGGCCGGCTCCAGCGAGGACTGTCACTACATCGTCGACCTCGACGCGCAGCGCAAGATTTCCCTGTGCATGTACCAGGGCCACAGCGGCGCGCGCTTCTCCGCCAGCCAGCTGGAACTGCTGCGCGCCGCGCAACCGCTGGTCCGCGAGCTGTTCCGGCAGTTCGACAGCAGCGGCGGCCTGGAGCGGCTGCTGGCCGGCAGCGGCGAGCGCGGCGCCAGCGCGCGCCGCCCTCTCGACCGGCATATCCGCGCGGCCTTCATGAACTTCGGCAGCGACCGCCTGACCGAACGCGAGCGCGAGATCGCCCACCTGCTGTTGCGCGGTCACTCGGTGAAATCCAGCGCGCGGGTGCTGGAAATTTCCCCGGAAACCGTGCGCATGCACCGCAAGCACCTCTACACCAAGCTGGCGATCAACTCCCAGGCCGAGCTGTTCTCGCTGTTCATCGACTGGCTGACCCAGGACGCCGGCTAGGCGCGGGGCACGGGCGCCGGCCGGGGGGATGTGGCAGGCGCGGTCGCGGGCAATCCGGCCACGCATCGGCCACACTGCCTCCTGATAAATACAGCGTTAACCGTTGCGATCACTGCATTAGTGCCGCCAACGTGCTAAAAATCTGCCTTTCCCGTCGTGTCAGGAGAACCACCCGATGCCCCGCTGGCTCCCCGCCCTGCTGCTGGCCACCGCGCTGCCGCTGCCGGCCGCCACCTTGCCGCTGCAGGCCGCCGAATCCAAGGTGACCTATGGTCCCGAGCTGGAGCGCTTCAACTACGCCTATCCGGTCGGCCACTTCAGCTTCGAGTCCCAGGGCAAGCACATGCACATGGCCTACATCGACGTGAAGCCGACCAAGCCCAACGGCCGCGCGGTGGTCCTGCTGCACGGCAAGAACTTCTGCGCCGGCACCTGGGAAGGCACCATCGCCGCCCTCAGCGGCGCCGGCTACCGGGTGATCGCGCCGGACCAGATCGGTTTCTGCAAATCGACCAAGCCGGAGCACTACCAGTACAGCTTCGAGCAACTGGCCAGCAACACCCACGCGCTGCTGCAGAAGCTCAAGCTGAACAAGTTCACCCTGCTCGGCCATTCCACCGGCGGCATGCTCGCCAGCCGCTACGCGCTGATGTATCCGCAGCAGGTCGAGCAACTGGTGCTGGTCAACCCCATCGGCCTGGAAGACTGGCGTGCCCTGGGCGTGCCCTACCGCACCCCGGACCAGTGGTACGAGCGCGAGCTGAAGACCAGCGCCGATAGCATCCGCAAATACGAGCAGGCGACCTACTACGCCGGCCAGTGGAAGCCCGAGTACGACAAGTGGGTGAACATGCTCGCCGGTCTCTACAACGGCTCCGGCCACGAGCGCGTGGCGTGGAACTCGGCGCTGCAGTACGACATGATCTTCACCCAGCCGGTGGTCCAGGACTTCGCCCGCCTCCAGGCGCCGACCCTGCTGCTGATCGGCACCCAGGACAACACCGCGATCGGCAAGGACATCGCGCCGCCGGAGCTGCGCGACAAGCTGGGCAACTACGCCGAGCTGGGCAAGCGCACCGCCCAGGCGATTCCCCACGCCACCCTGGTGGAGTTCGACAAGCTCGGCCACGCGCCGCAGATCCAGGACCCGCAGACCTTCCACGCCGCCCTGCTCAAGGGCCTGGCCGACCTGCCGCACTGAGGCGACCGCGCCGGTCTGCCAATCGCGCGCCCCGCCCGCGCAAGGCGGCCAGCGCCGAATCCCGCCCAATGAAAAACGCCGGCGTCCCTCACAGGACGCCGGCGTCTGTCATCCCCAAGCCCCGTCAGCCCAGGTTCTTGCCCAGCAGGGCGTGGTACAGCTCGCTGTCGCCGAGCACCCCGACCACGCGGTTCTGCTCCTGCAGGACCAGCTTGTGCCCGGTCTGGTAGCGAATCTGCAGCGCATCGCGCATGCGGATGCTGACATCGACCAGGGTCGGCTCGTGCTTGAGCTTTTCCACCGGGTCGCCCGGACGCCAGCGTTGCAGGTCGATGATGTTGCTGCCCTGGCGGGCGGTCCTGACCTGGTCGCCCTCGGTGAGGCCGATCCAGCAGTCGCGCCCCTGGTCGAAGCAGACTTCGTCGGCCTGCCGACGGCACTGGTCGAGGCCGCGCATCAGGCTCGAACCGCACAGCACGTTGAGCGGGTTGGTGTGCGCGACGAAGGTGCGCACGTATTCGTCCGCCGGGCTCAGCACGATTTCCTCGGGCTTGCCGTGCTGGATGATGCGGCCGTCCTTCATGATGGCGATGCGAGTGCCGATCTTCAGCGCCTCGTCGAGGTCGTGGCTGACGAACACGATGGTCTTGTGCAACTGCCGTTGCAGCACCAGCAGTTCGTCCTGCAACTGCTGACGGATCAGCGGGTCGAGGGCCGAGAAGGGTTCGTCCATCAGCAGGATGTCACCGTCCATGGCCAGTGCGCGGGCCAGGCCGACGCGCTGCTGCATGCCGCCGGACAGCGAGTCGGGACGCTTGTCGCGCCACTGCGTCAGGCCGACCAGTTCGAGCTTCTCGTCGATCACCTTCTTCCGCTCGTTGGCCGGGCGGCCCTGCATTTCCAGGCCGAAGCCGATGTTCTCGGCGACGGTCAGCCAGGGCATCAGGGCGAACTTCTGGAAAACCATGGCGATGCGCTTGGTACGCATGGTCTTGAGGGTCGCCGGCGAGCAGTTGGCGATGTCCACCTGCTGGCCTTCGTGTTCGATCAACAGCTTGCCGCGGCTGACCCGGTTGAGGCCGTTGATGCAGCGCAGCAGGCTCGACTTGCCGGAGCCGGAGAGCCCCATCATCACGCAGATTTCGCCGCGGTTGACGTCCAGGCAGGCGTCTTCGACGCCGAGCACCTGCCCGGTGCGCTTGAGGATCTCCTCGCGGCCCATGCCCTGGTCCAGCAGCTTGAGGGCCTCCTTGGTGTGGGTGCCGAAAATCACATCCACGTGTTCGAATCGGATCGCTGACATAGTTGCTTACCTCCCCCGCAGCGAACGTTGCTTGCACACCCGGTCGAGCAGGATGGCGAGCAGGACGATGGCCAGACCGGCTTCGAAGCCGAGGGAAATATCCGCGGTGTTCAGCGCGTTGACCACCGGCTTGCCGAGGCCGTCGGCGCCGACCAGCGCGGAGATCACCACCATCGACAGCGACAGCATGATGCACTGAGTGATACCCGCGCCGATGCTCGGCATGGCATGCGGCAGCTCGATGCGCGTGAGCAACTGCCAGCGCGAGCAACCGAAGGCCTTGCCGGCGTCCATCAGTTCCGCCGGCACGTCCTGGATACCCAGGCAGGTCAGGCGAATGGGCGCGGCGATGGCGAAGATCACCGTGGAAATCAGCCCCGGCACCACACCCAGACCGAACAGCGTCAGGGTGGGGATCAGGTAGACGAAGGTCGGCACCGTCTGCATCAGGTCGAGCAGGGGACGCAGGGCGGTGTAGAACCAGGGCTTGTGCGCGGCCACGATGCCAAGCGGCACACCGATGGCCACGCACACCAGGGTGGCGAAGATGACCTGGGCGAGGGTCTCCATGGTTTCCTGCCAGTAGCCCAGGTTGAGGATCAGCAGCAGCGACGCCAACGCGAACAAGGTCAGGCCGAGGCTGCGCTGGATCACGTGAACCAGGGCTACCAGGATGACGATCAACGCCAGCGGGTTGAACCACAACAAGCTGCCGGTGACGCCGTGGATGAAGAACTCGAGCACATCCGAGATCTTGTCGAAGACGGCCGCCCCATGACGGGTGAGCCAATCGACGAAGGAGGCGATGTGCGCTCCCAGGGGTATCTTGTGATCAGTCAGAAACATAATGCGGGCCCATCGAAGCAGGGTGGAAGCAACCAGCCGCCATCACTTGGCGAAAGCGGCTTTGGCGACAGCGATCGCCGGCTTGCCGTCACGCGTAGTGACTCCGGCCAGCCAGGCATCGAGCAGTTCCGGATGGTCCTTCAACCAAGCCTTGGCCGCGTCCTCGGGTTTCTTGCCCCCGTTGAGCACGGCATCCATCAGCTTGTTCTCCATGTCCAGGGTGAAGGTCAGATTCTTCAGCAACTGGCCAACGTTGCTGCACTCCTGAGCGTAGCCCTTGCGCACGTTGGTGTAGATGGTTGCGCCGCCGTAGTTCGGACCGAACACGTCGTCGCCGCCTTCCAGGTACTTCATCTTGAAGCGGGTGTTCATCGGGTGCGGTTCCCAGCCGAGGAACACCAGCCACTGGTTACGCCGGCTGGCGCGTTGCACCTGGGAGAGCATGCCGGCTTCGCTCGACTCGACCAGCTTGAACTTGCCGAGACCGAACTGGTTCTTATCGATCATGCCCTGGACCAGGCGGTTGCCGTCGTTGCCCGGCTCGATGCCGTAGATCTTGCCTTCGAGCTTGTCGGAGAACTTGGCGATGTCGGCGAAGCTCTTCAGGCCGGCGTCGTACACATAGTCCGGTACGGCCAGGGTGTACTTGGCGCCTTCCAGGTTGGCACGCAGGGTTTCCACGGTGCCGGCTTCGGTATAGGGCTTGATGTCGTTGGCCATGCTCGGCATCCAGTTGCCGAGGAACACGTCCATATCCTTGTTCGCCAGCGAACGGTAGGTCACCGGTACGGAAAGCATGTCCACCTTGGTGGTGTAGCCGAGCGACTCCAGCACCTGGCGAGTGGTGGCGGTAGTGACGGTGATGTCGGTCCAGCCGACGTCGGAGAAACGTACCGTGCCGCACGACTCAGGTTCAGCGGCCTGAACCACCAGCGGCGCAATCAGGGACACAGCCAGCAGCAAAGACTTGCAACCATTCATGAGCGTACTCCTCTGCGGGGTGGGGCGATCTGCTTGGGTTTTTAGTAGGACTGCGCCGAAGCGCAGGCTTTTTTCGTCGATTCGGGAACGATCATGGAACAGGAAAAATCCGCCGCATACGGGGTGCGTCGCAACCAGTGCAGGCGAAGTCGCATTCAGCACCAGGGGTGTCGCATCCAGTTCCAGCGCCCTGGCAAGGCGCTCGCGGCGGGTCGCTTTCACTCGCTGGCAACGGCTTTCGCCATGCCACCGGCGCGCGGCTGAACACCCTTCAACCAGCCTTCGAGCATCTGCGGGTTGGCCTTCAGCCACTCCTTCGCCGCCTGCCGCGGATTGTTCCGCTCGTTGAGCACGGCATCCATCAGGTGGTTTTCCATGTCCAGATTGAATTGCAGGTTGTGCAGCAGCCGCGCCACGTTCGGGCATTCTTCCAGATAGCCGGCGCGCACGTTGGTGTAGACGGTCGCGCCACCGTAGTTGGGCCCGAAGTAGGTGTCGCCGCCTTCCAGGTAATGCATCTGCAGACGCGTGTTCATCGGGTGCGGTTCCCAGCCGAGGAAGACGATCGGCTGTTTCAGCACGCCGGCGCGCTTGACCGAGGCGAGCATGTCGCCTTCGTTGGACTCCACCAACTGGAAGTCGCCGAGGCCGAAGGCCTTGTCGGCGATCATCTTCTTGATCAGTTGGTTGCCGTCGTTGCCCGGCTCGATGCCGTAGATCTTGCCGCCCAGCTGGTCCTTGAACTTTGCGATGTCGGCAAAGCTCTTCAGGCCGGCGTCATAGGCGTACTGCGGCACCGCCAGGGTGTACTTGGCACCCTCCAGGTTGGCCCGCACGGTCTGCACCGAGCCTTTGTCGGCATAGGGCTTGATGTCGTTGGCCATGCTCGGCATCCAGTTGCCGAGGAAGACATCGATGCGCTTGTCGGCCATCGCCTTGTAGGTGTCGGGCACCGACAGGCGCTCCACCTGAGTGCGATAGCCCTGGGAACTGAGCACCAGGCGGGTCACCGCGGTGGTCACGGTGATGTCGGTCCAGCCGACATCGGCAAAGCGCACCATGGAACAGGAATCCGCCTCGGCGGCGGAGGACAACGCGGGAGACAATGCGGACAACGCGAACAGCAACGACATAAGACGCTTCATGAGGTCAGCCTCGGCCATTAGCGGAATGCGAACGGCGACATACCGTTCGTCGGCCGCCGGATCATGGAACAGCCAGCGTCCCGCGCCTATCGACCGGTCGAGGTCTTGGACGCTCGCGTCGTGCACGGACATGCCCCTGTCGCGAACAGGATAGCTCGCCTGCGGCCCCGTGCCTGTGCGACGGCAGCGGCGCTTTTGGATAAGGCCGGGTCGGTGCCGGACGCCGTCGCCCCCGGCCGAGGGCCGATGATGGCGGCGCATCATGAGGCAGGGGCGGTTCCCCTGTTCGACGCCCAGTTCTCGCGGAGGCCGGCATGGCTATCAGTGTGTTCGACCTGTTCAAGATCGGTATCGGCCCATCCAGCTCGCATACGGTGGGGCCGATGCGCGCCGCCGCGCTGTTCATCGGCGCCCTGCGCGAGCGCCAGTTGCTCGCGCGCGTCGAGCGCCTCGAAGTGCGCCTGTACGGCTCGCTCTCCGCCACCGGCGTCGGACACGGCACCGACCGCGCGGTGATCATGGGCCTGATGGGCGAGTGGCCGGACCGCATCGACCCGTCCCAGATCGCCCCGCGCATGGCCGCCCTGCTGGACAGCGGCGAACTGCACCTGGCCGGCGAACGGCG
>NZ_FNDS01000014.1 GCF_900099785.1 Pseudomonas panipatensis
GCGGAGATGGGATGCGCTGGATGGCCCGCTCGGTCATAGCGGCTCGACGCCCCATGTGAACTGGCTGGCGGAGAAAGAGCGGATCAAACAGTTGTGCTGGTGGGATGAGGCCGCCGAGAGAGTGGGACTGCCGGCACATGGGCAGGTGTTTCATATGCATCCGATTGGGTTGGTTGGGTGTTTTTCGGAAAAACCACCACTAATTGATGTCGATGCATTTATCGCAATTTACTCTCGGGAGCACGTAGCATTTGCGCCAAACACTCCACCACTTTCAACTCTTTCAAAAGATAATCTCCGGAATATTATTTTAGAGATAAATAGGTGCTATAAAGAAAACTACGATAAGGCTAACCTCCTCGAGATTGCCTACATGCTTGCGACAGTTAGGCATGAGGCGAATCAGTTTAATGATGGAGAGTATTTCAGTTCAAGGCCGGAGTTTGGGTCTTTGTCGTATTTTAATAAATATGATCCAGTTTTGGCGGATTCTTCAGATGCTAGGGAGAACGCAAGATTTAATGGGAATACTCAAGAGGGGGATGGGTATAAATATAGAGGTCGGGGATGTGTTCACTTAACTTGGAAGAATAATTATTTGAAGGCTTCAAGGCGGTTCTCTATTGATTTTATTTCGAATCCTGATCTTGCTTCTGAGTATAGGTATTCTGTTCCAATCATGATATGGGGGATGACAGAGGGGGTTTTTACAGGGAGGAAATTATCTGATTATATAAATTCTGGAGGGGTGGATTATCTTCATGCAAGAAAGATCATTAACGGTATGGATAAAAGTTCATTGATCGCGGGCTATGCACTTAGGTTTGAAAGTATTCTGAAGGTATCTTCTGTTTTGGTGATGGATTTTTAGTTTATGAGGCTCTTCATATTGATGGTCGCTGTGTTTATGGCTGTACTTGGGGGGAGGGTGGCTGCTGAAGAAGTAAGACGAGGAAGTGAGCCTGGTAGTATTGTCTATTCGGGAAAAGCCTATTTAGATGTTGTTGGGAGTAAAGATGGTTTTTATCGGCGACTAACAAGTATTAACGGAACGCCCGCATTATTCTCGGGTGGAAGAGATTTGCTTTACTTTTCATTGAAACTTTCAGGTGGGATGCTGTTAGTTGATTGTGCTTATATTGAATCACGCAATGAGTATAACGGTGTGAGAGTTTCTGCTGGTGTCTGCGGGCTTGAGCGTCCTTTGGATTCAGAATATAACGATATAATTTATGAGTACTCTGATCGATGGATGGGGGGTGTGTTTTCATTTGGTACGGATCGAGTGATTAAAGATAAAAAGCCAACTAGCTTTTTGCTGGGTGAGATAGGAGGTGTGAGTGTCTATAACAGATACTCTACGGTGGGGGATTTAGAAAGCGCCACTCCTGAAACTTATGTGAAGAGTGATGGCGGTTGTTATAGCTTTGGAAAGGCTGAAGTGTTCTTGATTTTTATGAAGGGGGATGAGTTAAGCCCTCATTATCTCGATGTTCGTCTGTCTGCCGATCCTATTGAGCTTAAAAGGCTAAAGGAGAATGACTTGATGAAATTGGCGGTAGGGAAGTGCATGTAATAAAGGTTATCCGAAGAAGGTGATGACTTATACCTATGCAGGTATTGAATGGGGGCAGTCTTGATCTAAATTTAATGGTTGATTATGTAGATGTCATTGGCTGGTTGGTTAGTGGTGGAGGAAATGGTCTGTCCGAGAGGCGTAGCTACGTTAGTGAGCCGAAGAGGATCATGGATTATGAGTCAGGCAGTCCGGATAAAAGAAGCTAGGGGTTCGCAAGTTATTTCTTTATTAGTTTTGATTGTGCTTGCTTTGTATTGGCAGGGAGGTATGGCTGGGAGTGCTCCTGCGGCAGAAAAATCTTCAGCCGACTCAGGAGTACGAGGGGCGTCTAATGGTTCAGTCGATGAGTTGGATCTAGAGAAGTATTTGAGCGACGACGGCTATGTAGCCTTTGATGTAGATATTGATGGTGACGGAGTTCTCGATAAGGTAATTAGCAGTGCACCAAACTCAGGAAATGAGTTGATTTTTTTTAAGCAAGGGCCGAAGGGGCCAAAAAAGGTTCTGACTACGATAAATCTAACAGAGGATGGTGGCCGAGTTCTCGATAGAGTGAGTCAAGAGTTTCCTGTTCCTCCGTCAAAGGATTTAATGTCCATTAGAACTTATTTTTCGAAGGAGGATAATTCAGCGATTTACTATATTTCATTTTTGAGCGGCAGGTGGATGTTGACTCGCGCTATATATGAGGTTTCCGATTGGAGAGAGAGTTCGGCTAAAGCTTATTTGTGTGAGGTTGCGCAGAATATTTCAATGCGGTCGCTGCTCATGGATGGGGTAAGAGTTAAGCAAGCACCTGAACATCCTGCCAAAAGTCGTGCATGTAAAGAGAAATCTGCCGCGCAAGATAGTGGGGTGCAATAACCCTCAATGAGCAGATGTGTGTATGTCAATTTCCATTCGTGAATAAAATTATATTGGGCAGGGTTGTGGATGTAGAAGGGGAAAAGACTGGATGTGCTCTTGAAAGATGAATTTTTAGGGGTGATAAAAGACAGTGACATGGTGCTGGCTCAAAGTGGAGGCTATGAGAAGGAATGAGTCGGACAATTCTAATGCTGTAACTCCCGGTTATGCGGATTGCAATCGGCTAGTGAGGTCGTGTTTGACTGAGCGGCCTTTAAGGAAATTCCGAAAATTATCCGAAATATTCTGCGCTATGGCAGAAAGGTTAGGAAAATAGGCGCCTCTATTTTGCGCTTTCTGATCGCTTTTTACGTCACGCCATAAATGGCCAGGGACAATTTTCAGTGAAGAAATAAGTCTCTCTTGTTCTGGGCGGTTGCCAGTTCTTATCAGGATGAAAAGATGAAAGGCATTATCCGAATCGGCGATAAAACCACCGGCGGCGGCACTGTGCTGTCCGGCTCGGAAACGATGAAATTTCACGGTATCGGTGCGGCCCGGCTGGGTGATCCGGTGAGTTGTGCGAAGCCGGGACACGGTCGCACGGTGATCGCCGAAGGTCATCCGACGTTCAAGGACCACGGCATTCCGGTGGCGTTTCATGGTCACCGTTGCGCTTGCGGTTGTGTGCTGCTGACCTCGCTGCCGGAGGCGGGCGCGAGCTAGCCATGGTGGTCAGACTGGACAACATTCCCCTACCCGCGCAGGAGCTGGACCCGCCGAGGGTCTGGCTGTGGATTCTGCTGCTGCCGGTGTCGTTGCTGCTGGGCCTGGGCTTGACCTTGTGGCTGGGTCGCGACGCATTGGCCCAGTCGTCGGTGCGCTTCTGGCTGCTGGCACTTGGGGCGCCATTCCTACTCTGGTGCGTGCTGGGCTTTGTGCGGGCACTGCTGTACCTCACTGAGCAGAGTGTGGCCGATGGCTGGAATGCCGCGCGCGAGGCGGAGCTGGTGCAGAAGATGCGCCAGGGGCGGCGTTCGCAGCAGGTGTTGGCGGTCAGTCTGCATACCGCGTTGCGTGACCCGGAAGCGCAGGACGGCTGGGCGCAGTTGCTTGCCTTGCAGGGCGATAGGGCAGCGCTGCGCTCGCAGACGTCGGGGGAGCGCTCGGCGCGGCAAAGCCGTTTGCCGCGCCAGAGCAATGAAGAGCAGCCCGAACAGTTGTTGCTGCGGGTGCTGTCGGCGCTGCTGGCGGACCTGGCGACGCCATTGGCGGCGCTACCGGCGGACAGGCCACTGGCGCTGTTGCTGGAGATGCACAGTTCTCTGTGCGAACCCACGCTGCAGCGGGTTTGGCAGCAAGCCTGGCAGGCCTCGGGTATTCGTCAGACGGCAACGCTCGTCGAGGGGCGCGGGCTATCCGTCATGGATCGGTGGCTGGATCAGCGCATCGATGAGCAGGCGCTGTTGCTGGTGGTGGCGCTGCAACTCGCCCCCGCTGACGCGCGCGGGACCGCTGAAGCGGCGGTGGGCCTGCTGTTCGGCAACCGCCTGACGCAAAGCACACTGGCACCGCTGGCTTATCTGCACCGACCCGAGCCGGCAGCGGGCGCTGAGGATGTGCTCTATGCCACACGCCAGGCCCTGGATTGGGTGCCGCTGGAGGCGGTGTCGATCGGCCGTGCGTGGATGGTGGGTGGTGACGCCGAGCGTGCCAAGGCGATCACGACGGCCGTGAATGAAATACCGCTGCTGGTGACGCACCAGCAAAACCTGCATGACCTGGACAGCTGCCTGGGCCGGCCGGGCGGGGCGGCGCCGTGGGTGGGCATTGCCGCCGCGGTGGAGTCGATCCGCGACAAGGCGGAGCCGCAGTTGATCTTCAGTGGGGATAGCGCCGCCGCGTGGCTGTGGTGCTCGGTGGCCATGCCGGTGGCGCCTTCTTCGAATAGGGATATCTGATGCACAGTCGTCGTTCGATGTGGTTGTGGGTTCTGCTCGGCCTGGTGCTGCTGCTCGGGGCGGGTATCTGCCTGTGGGTCTGGTGGCGACCGACCTCGTTGGGCATTCGGCCGGGTAGCGCGGAGCAAGACGCCTGGTGGCTGGTGACGGCGGGTCTGATGTTCGCGGCGCTGGCTCTGCTGGGTGGCTATCAATTGTTGGGCAGCCGGTCGGGGCTCTCGTCCTATCGGCGGCAGCGCGGCGACGATCAGGCCAAGCCTGTGCCTTCCTCCAGTGCGCAAGACAAGGAGGGCTCTTCTATAACTGCCAAGCTGCACCATCACCTGCGCGAGCACTACGGCTACTTCTGGCGCCGCAAGGTGCGCGTGTTGCTGCTGGTGGGCGAGAGCGAGCAGATCGAGGCGCTGGCGCCGGGCCTGGTCGAGGCGCAATGGCTGGAGGGGCAGGGTGCACTGTTGCTGTGCGGCGGCAGTGTGCGGGGCGAGTTGAGTCAGCCGCTGATCGCGCAGTGGCGCGGGCTGAGCCGCCGGCCGCTGGATGGCATCGTCTGGGCGCTGAGCCGGGAGCAGAGCGCCGACGTCGCGTCGATGCGTGCGGGCGTGCGTCACTTGCAGCGCCTGGCCCGGGCGCTGGGGTGGCTGGCGCCGCTACACCTGTGGCAGGTCTGCGCCAGCGAATGGCCGCAGACCAGGCGACCCACGCAAGCGGTGGGCTGCCTATTGCCGTCGCCCGTCACGGCGGCGCAGTTGGAGGGCTCCCTGGGCCGCTTGCTGGAGCCCTTGCGCCGGCAAGGCCTGGCGCAGATAGAAGCCGAGCGCGGCCATGACTTCCTGCTGCGCCTGTCCCGCGACCTGCAGGCCGAGGGCATCGCGCGCTGGCGCCAGGCGCTCACGCCGTTGCTGGGCGAGTTCGTCCGTGGCCTGCCGTTGCGCGGTCTCTGGTTCAGCCTGCCGTTGCCCGCCGGGCAGGGCGGCGCGGCGCACGATTGGCAGGCGGACCCGGCCTGGCATGGCGTACTGGATGCCCCGTCGGCCGATGGCCGCCGCCTGGGCTGGAGTTTCTCCCGCGTTGGCTATGCGCTGCTGCTGGGGCTGGCGGCCTTGTGGGGAGCGGGGTTGCTGCTGTCGTTCGTCAGCAACCGTGCGCAGATCGCCCAGGTGCAGAGCGCGCTGACGGTCCTGCAGCAGCCGGGCGAGGGGGATAGCCAACTGCGCGCGCTGCACGAACTGGTGCGCGAACTGGGGCGCCTGGATTACCGCGCCGAACACGGCGTGCCCTGGTACCAGCGCTTTGCCTTGAACACCAACGACGCCCTGCTGGGCGCGCTCTGGCCGCGCTATATCCAGGCCAACCAGCGGCTGCTGCGCGACCCGGCGGCGGCCAAGTTGCGCGAACGACTGCGTGCCCTGGTGAACCTGCCCGCGGACAGCCCCGAGCGCGCCGAGCAGGCCCGCAGCGGTTACGACCAGCTCAAGGCCTACCTGATGATGGCGCGTCCGGAGAAAACCGACGCCGCCTTCCTGGCCAATACCCTGGGCCGCGCCGAGCCGCTGCGCGAGGGATTCTCGCCGGGCCTCTGGCAAGGCCTGTCGCCGAGTCTCTGGCAGTTCTACGCGGAGCACCTGGCGACGCATCCGGAGTGGCGCATCGAGTTCGACCCGACGCTGGTCGCCCAGGCGCGGCAGGTGCTGCTCGGCGAGCTTGGCCAGCGCAATGCCGAGTCCAGCCTGTACCAGAAGGTGCTGGAGGCGGCGGCCAACAACTACCCGGCGTTGGGCCTGCAACAGATGGTCGGCGACACCGATGCCCTGGCGCTGTTCTCCAGCGGCGAGACGGTCGCCGGCGTGTTCACCCGCCAGGCCTGGGAAGGCCAGGTGCGCCAGGCCATCGACGAGATCGCCGAGGCGCGGCGCGAGGAGATCGACTGGGTGCTCAGCGACAACCATAGCGACATCGCCGACGAGCTGACCCCGGAGGTCCTCAGGCAACGCCTGGTCGAGCGCTACTTTCAGGACTACGGCAGCGCCTGGCTGGGTTTCCTCAACAGCCTGCGCTGGCGCCAGGCTGCCAGCCTGGCCGAGGTGATCGACCAGTTGACCCTGATGAGCGACATCCGCCAGTCGCCGTTGATTGCCCTGATGAACACCCTGGCCTACCAGGGCCAGGCCGGCGCCCGTAGCCAGGCGCTGAGCGACTCGCTGATGAAATCCGCACAGAAGCTGGTGGCCCAGGACAAGGCCCCGGCGATCGACCAGCGGGCGAGTGGCCCGAGCAGCCCCCTGGATGCCACCTTCGGCCCGTTGCTGGCCTTGCTCGGCAAGGGCGCCGAGGCGACGGCGGGCAATGATGGCCTGAGCCTGCAAGCCTTCCTCACTCGCGTGACGCGCGTGCGCCTGAAGCTGCAACAGGTGAGCAACGCCGCGGACCCGCAGGAAATGACCCAGGCCCTGGCGCAAACGGTGTTCCAGGGCAAGAGCGTCGATCTCACCGACACCCAGTCATACGGCAGTCTGATCGCCGCCAGCCTGGGCGCGGAATGGGGCGGGGTGGGCCAGACCCTGTTCGTGCAGCCGCTGGACCAGGCCTGGCAAAAGGTCCTGCAACCCTCGGCGGCGAGCCTCAACAGCCAGTGGCAGCGGGCGATCGTCAGCAACTGGGACAGCGCCTTCGCCGGCCGCTACCCCTTCGCCACTACCGCCAGCGATGCCTCGTTGCCGATGCTGGGGCAGATGATCCGTGCCGACTCCGGGCGCATCGAGCAATTCCTGCAACGCCAGTTGGGAGGCGTGCTGCGCAAGGAAGGCAACCGCTGGGTGGCGGACGCCAGCCACAGCCAGGGCCTGCGCTTCAACCCGGAATTCCTGGCTGCGATCAACCAGCTCAGCCAATTGGCCGATGTGCTCTACACCGATGGCGGCATGGGCCTGAGCTTCGAGTTGCAGGCCAAGCCGGTGCGCGACGTGGTGCAAACCACCTTCGTGCTCAACGGCGAGAAACAGCAGTACTTCAATCAGGTGGAAAGCTGGCAACGCTTCGCTTGGCCGGGGCGCAGCGACCATCCGGGCGCCAGCCTGAGCTGGACCAGCATCAAGGCCGGCGAGCGGCTGTTCGGCGACTACGAAGGCACCTGGGGTCTGATCCGCCTGCTTGAGCAGGCGCAAATCACCCCGCTGGACGACGGCGATACCCGCTACCGCATGGTACTGAAGGCGCCCGACGGCTTGAACCTGACCTGGCACCTGCGCACCGAACTGGGTGCCGGGCCGCTGGCGCTGCTCAAGCTGCGTGGCTTCAGGCTGCCCGCGCAGATATTCCTCGACGAGGGCAGACAAGCGATGCCATTTGCACAGAGCGAGGGCATGCAATGAGCTTGCCCGCGTTGATCGCCAATTGCCTGGGCAACCGCGATGCCCTGTCCCTCGCCCGCGAGCAGGCGCTGCGCTGGCAGGCCTGGCTGAAGCCCATCAGCGCCGACTCGCCGGCAGGCGCGGACCCCGGTTACGACGACGACTTCCAGCGCCTGCGCGAGGAGGTCAACAAGCTGTCCGGCGCGGACGCCGAGCGGGTCGTGCAACTGGCGGAAAAGCTCCTCACCCAGACCTGCAAGGACTTGCGCGTGGGCACCTACTACCTGTGGGCGCGTTTGCAGAAGGACGGTGAAGCCGGCTTGGCCGACGGGCTGAACCTGCTGGCCGCGCTGGTCGAGCGTTTCGCCGGACAGGTGCTGCCGGCGCGTGCCAATAGCCGGCGAATGGCGCTGGAATGGCTGGCCAGCGGCAAGGTGCTGGACAGCCTGTCGCTGTACCCGGAGGTGGTGAAGGGCGAGGCCGAACGCACGGTGGCGGCGCTGGCCTGGCTGGAGCATGGCTTGAGCGCCTGGCCGGCGGATCAGCGTCCGGCGCTGGGGGCGCTGTATGCCGCGCTGTCCAGCCGGCTGGCGCAGTCCGGCGGAGTGGATGCGCTGGTGCCGCAGCACAGCGCCAGTCACGAGCCGCATGCCCAGTCGGCCGTGCCCGCGGCCGCGGCGATCAAGTCCGGGCGCGATCTACTGGACAGCGGCAGGGCCCTGGCCGCTTATCTGCGCGAGCAGCCCCAGGGCTGGCTGGCGGCTCACCGGCTGATGAAGAGCCTGCGCTGGGACACCGTGCATCAGGCACCGCCCCAGGAGGCCAGCGGCAACACCCGCCTGGCGCCGCCGCGCGGCGACTATCGGGTGCAGCTCAAGCGGCTGTACCTGCAACAGAGCTGGAGCGAGTTGCTCGACCAGGTCGAGCGGGTGTACGCCGAGGGCGTGAATCATTTCTGGCTGGATCTGCAGTGGTACCTGTACCAGGCGCTGAGCAAGCGCCCCGCGCCACAGGATGCCTGGGCCGATATCGTCAAGCGCGACCTGGGCATGTTCCTCGATCGCCTGCCCGGCCTGGAGGCGCTGTGCTGGAGCGACGGCAGCGCGTTCGCCGACGAGACCACGCGCGAGTGGATCGCCCAGCACGTCAGCGGCAACCGCCCCATGCAATGGCTGCCCGCGCAGACGCCCGCGCCGGCGGTGGAGGACGCCGACATCCTCGCGCTGGAGAGCGAAGCCCTGGCGCAGGCCGACAGCGACGGCGTGGAAGCGGCGCTGGGCTGGTTGGCGATGCGTCCCGACGTGCGCAGCGGGCGGCAGCGCTGGCTGCTGCGCCTGCTGATGGCGCGCGTGGCCGAGCAATACGGCAAGAGCGATCTGGCCATGCACCTGCTGGGCGAGCTGGACGCCCTGGCGCAGCGCCAGGTCCTGGCCGAGTGGGAGCCCGAGTTGAGCTTCGAGGTCAAGGCCCGCCTGCTCAAACTGCTGCGCCTGAAAGCCCAGCGCAACGATGCGGACAAAACGACCCTGGCCCGGCGCATGGAAGCGCTGCTGGCCAGCCTGGTGGCCATCGACCCGGTACGCGCCGCAGTGCTCTGCGGCTGAGCCTCATTCATCAGGATGCTTTCTGTGACCATGGACAATCTGACCCTGCGTTATTTCGATGCCGAGATGCGTTACCTGCGCGAGGCCGGCAAGGAGTTCGCCGAAGCCTTTCCCGACCGTGCGGCGCAGCTCAACCTGGACAAACCGGGGGCGCGCGACCCCTATGTGGAAAGGCTGTTCGAGGGCTTCGCTTTCCTCATGGGGCGCTTGCGCGAAAAGCTCGACGATGACCTGCCGGAGCTGACCGAGGGGCTGGTGAGCCTGCTCTGGCCGCACTACTTGCGGACCATTCCATCGCTGTCGGTCATCGAGCTGGTGCCCGACCTCGCGCAGATGAAACGCAGCGAACCGATCGGCGCGGGCTTCGAGGTGCTGTCGCAGCCCATCGGCCCCTCGCGCACCCGCTGCCGCTACACCACCACGCAGGACCTGATGCTGCGGCCGCTCGCCCTGGACTCGTTGCGCCGCGTCCATGAGCCGGACGGTCGCTCGGTGTTGCGTTTGCGCTTCGCCTGCGGCCCGTTGACCGACTGGAGCGAGATCGACCTCAGTCGCATACCGCTGTACCTGAATGCCGACGCGGCGTTGGCCAGTGCGCTCCATCAGGCGCTGACCCTGCAGGCGCAGGCGCTCTACGTGCGCCTGCCGGGGCAGCCGGAGCGGCAGCCGCTGGACGGCTATTTCGCGCCCAAGGGCTTCGCCGACGAGGATCGCCTGTGGCCAAAGGGCGACAGCGCCTTCAGCGGCTATCAGTTGCTGCTGGAGTACTTCAGCTTCCGCGAGAAGTTCATGTTCGTGACCCTGTGCGGGCTGGAGCAACTGAGCATGGCCCCGGGCACGCCCTGGTTCGAACTGGACGTGGTGCTTCGCGAGCAGTGGCCCCCCGAGTTCGAACCGAGCAGCGAGCACCTGCGCCTGCATGCAGTGCCGGTGATCAACCTGTTCCCGCTGGAGGCCGACCCGCTGACCCTGGCGCCCCTGCAAACCGACTACCTGCTGCGCCCCATGCGCCTGCAGGACGGTCATACCGAAATCTATTCGGTGGACCGGGTCACCGCCTCGAAGAATGCCGAGCGGCAGGAGTATGTGCCGTTCACCAGCTTCCGTCACAAGGGCGGCATGCTGCGCGACGAGGCGCCCGAGCGCTATTTCCACACGCGCCTGAAGCGCGGCGCCAACGGCCTGCACGATACCTGGCTGATCCTCGGCGGCGAGGGCTTCGACAAGGATCGGCTGCAGGCCAGCGAAAGCCTGTCGCTGCGCCTGACCGGCACCAACGGACAGCTACCGCGCAAGGCGCTGCAAAGCACCCTGCTGGATACCCTGGTGCAATCCACCCAGGCAGGGTTGCGGGTACGCAACCTGTGCGCGCCGACCTTGCCCTGCTATCCGCCGAACCGTGACCGTTTCCACTGGCGGGTGCTCAGCCACCTGGGGTCGAACTTCCTGCCGATGCTGGATAACGCCGAGGTGCTGCGCGGCACTTTGGCGCTGTACGACTGGACCGGCAGCGAGCTGAACCGCCGTCGCCAGGCGGCGATCGTCGACGTCAGCCATCACCTGATCCAGCGCTTCGAGAAAGGCTTCCTGCTGCGCGGGGTGGATATCGAAGTCACCCTGGACGCCAACGGTTTCTCCGGCGAGGGCGACATCAGCCTGTTCGGCGAGATGCTCAACCGCTTCTTCGCCCTGTACGCCGACATCCACCTGTTCAACCAGCTCACGCTGATCCTGCAACCCTCTGGTAAGTGCCTGCGATGGAACGAGAACCACAGTCAGCGTATTCCCGGCTGAAGGCCAGCGGGTTGCTGGAGGCGCTGCGCGAGCGGGTCTCCGAAGCCAATCTGTACCGCTTCTGCCAGTTGCTGGAGCAGGCCCTGCCGAATCATCCGCCGTTGGGCAGCACCTCGCGCCCGGCGGACGATCCGGTGCGTTTCCGGCCCGATCCGGGCATGGGCTTTCCCGCCGGCGAGTTGAAGTCCATCGAAACCGACGAGGAGCAGCCGCACCGTCCGGCCTCGGTACGCACCCGCCTGCTCGGCTTGTATGGGGTCGACTCGCCGTTGCCGACCGCGTATCTGGACGATATCGCCCAGCGCCGCGAAGGCCACGAAGCGCTGGAAGCCTTCCTCGACATCTTCAACCACCGGATCTTCACCCAGTTCTATCGCATCTGGCGCAAGTACTCGTACCCCGCCTCCTTCGAGGCGGGTGGCGCCGATGCGACCTCGCAATGCCTGCTGGGGCTGATCGGCCTGGGCATTCCCGGCACCGCCGAGCAGGTCGCCACGCCGGTGTCGCGCTTTCTCGCGCTGCTCGGCGTGATGCGCCTGCCGACCCGCAATGCCGAAGGCATCGTCGCCCTGGTCAAGCTGCTGGCACCCAATACCCAGGCCCGGGTGACTCCCCACTGGCCGCAGACGATTCCACTGGCGCAGCCGGCCAGGCTGTCGACGCGCCAGCCGGTGAGTCTGTCCCAGGGCACGCCGCTGGGCGGCGTCGGCCGTGACGCCAACAGCCAACTGCGGCTGGCGCTGTTCAGCGAAGACGCCGAGGAGGCGCGTGGCTGGTTGCCGGGCGGCCAACTGCACACGGACCTGCTGGTGCTGCTGCGGGTGTACCTGGGCTGGCGTTGCACCGCCAAGCTGCAATTGTCGTTGCCGATACGCAGCCTGCCGCCGCCGATTCTGGGGCAGGCGCCGGTGCTACTGGGCATGACCGGCCTGCTCGGGCTGGGGGGGGCGACCTGGCAGGCCGCGGAGCAGGCCACCGTCACGATCAACCTGGGCCGCTACCAAGGCCTGAAGAACAACCCAAGGGACAGGGAGATACACGATGTCGCGTACCGTTTTTAAGTCACTGGCGCTGGCAGCGCTCGGCGCCTGGCTCGGCGGCTGCGGGCTGACCCAGACGGTGACGGACGCCAGCACCTCCACCGCCAAGGCGATTTTCTACAAGCAGGTGAAGACCCTGCACCTGGACTTCAGCGGCCGCGCGGCGATGAACACCGATGCGACGGACATGAGCGCGCTATCCGTGCCGACGCTGGTGCGCGTCTATCAGTTGCGCGATGGCAAGGCGCTGGAAAAGGCCACCTACGAAGCGTTGCTGGGCGATGGCAATGCTGTGCTGGGCGCCGACCTGCTCGACGAGCGAGCCGTGGTGGTCAAGCCGGGCGAGGGCGCGCAACTGAATGTGCCGATGGACAAGGCCGCGCAGTTCGTCGCGGTGGTCGCCTTGTTCCGCCAGCCGGATACCCAGAAGAACAACTGGCGCCTGCTGCTCGGCCGCGATGACCTGGACCCGGACCGGGCGCGGGTGATCGAGCTGGGCGACAACCAACTGACCCTGCGGCCCCTGGCGAAGGAGTGAGCGATGGCCGAGCCGAATGCCTCGCTCTACGAAATGCTCTTGCAGAATTTCGCCGGCGAACTGGACCTGTATCGAGTCCGCGATGAAGACCAGCTCATCCTCTCGGTGCTGGATAACCTGCAGCGCATCCTCAACAGCCGGGCCGGCACCCTCGGCCATCTGCCGGACTACGGCTTGCCGGACATGGGCCAGATTCTCCAGGGCTTGCCCGCCACCGCGCATGGGTTGATGAGCACCCTGAGCGAGACGCTCCTGAAGTACGAACCGCGCTTGGCCACGGTGAGCATCGACCTGTTGCCGCAGCGTCAGCCGGGCCATCTGGAGTACGCCCTCGATGTGCAGTTGCACGGCGGTGAACGGGCGACTTTCGGTACCACCCTGGCGCCTGAGGGGAAGGTGCTGGTGCGTCATTTGAAACGGCAGAACTACCTGTCGATGTCGTGAAATCCGTGGCTGGTGGGCTTCTGAATGACAGTGCTGTCTGAAATGGAATTTCGCCTGGGAGGCGATCCGCGCGGTCTGGACGCCTTTGCCGCGCTACGCGATGAAATGACCAAACTGAGCCACCCGGCGCGTCCCGACGTGGATTGGCTCAAGGTCGAGCAGCTGTGTATGGCATTGCTGCAGAACAACGGGGTGGAGCTACAGACAGCGGCCTGCTTCGCTCTGCTGCGTACTCAGCGCTGCGGCTTGCCTGGCATGGTCGAAGGGGTGGCGCTGATCGAGGCCCTGGTCGATGAGTGGGCACGCCTGTGGCCGCCCATGACGTCCGTGCGAGTGGACATCCTGGCCTGGCTGTTCGGCCAATTGCAGCCGCGGCTGCGCGGCCTGGAGTTGACCGCGAAGGATCTGCCGACGGCTATCCAGTTGGACGCTGGACTGGCCCGCTTGAGCGAACGGCTGGAGCACCAGCTTCAAGCCCCTGTGCTGTCGCTGCACGCCCTGCGGCAGCAGGTCGACGCTTTGCTCAAGCGCCTGGAGCGAAGTGCCCCTCCCGGCGAGGCATCGCCGCGCAGTGCCTCGTGCAAGGTGAAGGTGACGCCTGGGATATCCGCGGTGGCGGAAGAGGATAGCCTCGCAGCCGTGACGTCGGTGGCGAACCGCAACGCACAGCAGCGCCGTATCGCCTGGTGGCTATTGGCGCTGGCCGGCGCCATTGCCTTGAGCGGCCTGATCGGAGGGCGTCGCTGGATCCAGGGCAACGCGGCCAGCGACCCGGGGCAACCGGCGCCGGCCGCCTCGCCAGCGGCGAAAATCCCCGCTCCGGTGCGCCTGGATAGCCTGCTGCTGTTCAACCTGGGCAGCGCCGAACTCAAGCCGGGCTCGACCAAGGTGCTGGTCAACGCGCTGGTCGGCATCAAGGCCCAGCCCGGCTGGCTGATCGTCATCGCCGGCCATACCGATGCCACGGGAAACGCCGAGCAGAACCTTCAGTTATCCCTCGCCCGAGCCGCCGCGGTGCGCGACTGGATGCAACGCATGGGCGATATTCCCGACAGTTGTTTCGCCGTCCAGGGCTTCGGCGCCAGCCAGCCGATCGCCAGCAACGACACCGAGGCCGGGCGCGCGGCCAACCGCCGCGTCGATATCCGCCTGGTGCCGGAACTGGGGGCCTGTACGCCGCACGCTTACTGAGCGAAGCCTGCGGCGACGCGGTTGTGTTTCTCAACGCTCGGGGGCTTCTGGGGCCGCTCTGCCCCCGCATGAACGAGCCAACCGGGGCTCGGATCGCTTGCGCGTCTTGCCAGGGCCGGCAGGGCGAGCATCGAGCCGGCGACACCTGGCTGAAACACAACATCAATCTGGCTGACATCTCGGCGTGGCAATGTGTCGAGCGTGCGCCTGCCTGGTCGGAAATCACGGCGTCGATGGTGGATTTCCGGCTTTTCCAGAGGCGGCGACGCACCGGATTCGGACGCTGCGCGCATTGGAAAATGCTTGATGCGGCGTTGTGTCGCAGGGTGCGCGGGGCGATTTCCCAAGTATCCAGTGCAACCTTGATTGAGGTCATTTCCAGGTTGGCACGGAGGTGTTTCGGGCTGCTCTCGAAGGCCCTGAGCGCAGCGCTGAAGGCCTTGCCGATCCTGGCTCCAGAGGCTGTCCGCAAGGTCAGATGGATGACCCCCGACGGGGCGGCGGATTGCGTGTCCGAGACGCGCAGGCTGGTCGTTTTTTGAGCGGGCCGGGCGGGGACTCTTAACTCTACAGAGATAATGTCTTGTTAAAAATGAGACCGCAGGGCCTTGCCAGCCTTTTCTGAAATGTCTTGTAATATCGCCCGCCTACTCATGGCCCCATACCGCCGCGGTTCCAGCGTTGCAGAACCACGGCAGAGTGCCGACCGCAAGCCGGCGCCTGATAACAACGAGGGGACTGACTGTGGTGGGTTTCTGCTCCATCAACGAGTAGGGCAATCCGCTCGTGAACACGGTGTCGTGCACGGTCTGGTTCCTGGGAACCGGCAGGGCAGGTCGCCAACACGCTGAATAACACGGAACGAATCAGCACACGGATCGGTTTCGCTACGCGAAAGCCGGGCTGGGTTCCTTTTGCCTTGTTTTCTTGCAGCGCCGATTCGCTACCCCATGGATCCACTAAGACGTCGCACTCTGGAAGTCGCGGCGGGCTGTTCGTCGAGCATGAACCCTGCGTGGGGAAATCTCATGGGCGGTGTAGCTATGTTCATCCATTAAGGCCGCAAGATGAAAATAGACCAGTACTCTGGATACCTGAAGAGATTGTCATTGCTGCCGCTGCTCACTCTGGGTGGCTGCAACATGACCCTGTTCGACCCGAAAGGGCAGATCGGTGCCGACGAGAAGTCGCTGATCATCACCGCGACGCTGCTGATGCTGCTCGTTGTGATCCCAGTGATCATCATGACCCTGGCGTTCGCCTGGAAGTACCGCGCTTCGAACACCAAAGCCACTTACATGCCCAACTGGGCACACTCCACGCGCATCGAGCTGGTGGTGTGGCTGATCCCTTGCCTGATCATCGCCGTCCTCGGCTGGATCACCTGGGAAAGCACGCACAAGCTGGACCCCTATCGCCCGCTGGATTCCGACGTCAAGCCGGTGACCATCCAGGCCGTCTCGCTGGATTGGAAATGGCTGTTCATCTACCCGGAGCAGGGCATCGCTACCGTCAACGAGATCGCCTTCCCGAAAGGCACTCCGGTGAACTTCCAGATCACCTCCGACTCGGTGATGAACTCGTTCTTCATCCCGCAGCTGGGTAGCCAGGTTTACGCCATGGCCGGGATGCAGACCAAGCTGCACCTGATCGCCAACGAAGAAGGCGTGTTCGACGGCATCTCCGCCAACTACAGCGGCGGCGGCTTCTCCGGCATGAAGTTCAAGGCCATCGCCACCACCGAGCAGGGCTTCCAGGACTGGGTCGCCAAGGTCAAGGCCGCGCCCGGCACGCTGCAGCTGGACAGCTATCCCGAGCTGGTCAAGCCGAGCGAAGACGTTCCGGCGAGCTACTTCTCCTCGGTTAGCCCGGACCTGTTCATGCACATCCTCACCAAGTACGAGCGCGCTGGCCACGAAATGGCCGCAGCCGAAGGCGAGCAGGCCAAGGCCGGGCACGTCGAGGGTGAGCATGAAGCGACCGCCATGGCCGGTCACGACATGCAGGACATGAAAGACATGCACACGAAGCCGAGTATCCAGGAGTAATCGCAGATGTTCGGGAAACTGACTCTCGAGGCCGTGCCATTCCACGTGCCTATCGTCATGATCACACTGTCGGTCGTCGCCCTGCTGGGCCTCGGCGTCGTCGGTGCGATCACCTACTACCGCAAGTGGACCTACCTGTGGACCGAGTGGTTGACCTCCATCGACCACAAGAAAATCGGCGTGATGTACATCATCGTCGCCCTGATCATGCTCATGCGCGGCTTCGCCGACGCCATCATGATGCGCGGCCAGCTGGCCCTGGCCGAAGGGGCCAACCACGGCTACCTGCCGCCTGAGCACTACGACCAGATCTTCACCGCTCACGGCGTGATCATGATCATCTTCATGGCCATGCCCTTCATGACCGGTCTGATGAACCTGGCCGTACCGCTGCAGATCGGTGCCCGTGACGTGGCCTTCCCGTTCCTGAACTCCCTCAGCTTCTGGCTGCTGGTGGTCAGTGCGATGCTGGTCAACGTGTCCCTGGGCCTGGGCGAGTTCGCCCGTACCGGTTGGGTCGCCTATCCGCCGCTGTCCGAGCTGGCCTACAGCCCAGGCGTCGGGGTGGACTACTACATCTGGGCGCTACAGATATCCGGCATGGGCACATTGCTCACGGGTATCAACTTCCTGGTCACCGTGTTCAAGATGCGTACTCCGGGCATGAAGCTGATGCACATGCCGATCTTCACCTGGACTTGCACCTTCGCCAACATCCTGATCGTCGCGTCCTTCCCGATCCTGACCGCGGCCCTGGGCCTGCTGTCGCTGGACCGCTACCTGGACATGCACTTCTTCACCAACGAGCTCGGCGGCAACGCCATGATGTACATCAACCTCTTCTGGGCCTGGGGCCATCCTGAGGTGTACATCCTGATCCTGCCGGCCTTCGGTATCTTCTCCGAAGTCACCGCGACCTTCGCCGGCAAGCGCATGTTCGGCTACACCTCGATGGTCTGGGCCAGCGCAGCGATCACCTTCCTCGGCTTCACCGTTTGGCTGCACCACTTCTTCACCATGGGTTCGGGCGGCGACGTCAACGGCTTCTTCGGCGTTGCGACCATGCTGATCTCCATCCCCACCGGTGTGAAGCTGTTCAACTGGATGTTCACCATCTTCCGTGGTCGCCTGCGCTTCAGCACGCCGATCCTCTGGACCCTGGGCTTCATGGTGACCTTCAGCATCGGCGGTATGACCGGCGTTCTGCTGGCTATCCCGGGCGCTGACTTCCTGCTGCACAACAGCCTGTTCCTGATCGCCCACTTCCACAACACCATCATCGGTGGCGCGGTGTTCGGCTATCTGGCTGGCTTCGCCTTCTGGTTCCCGAAAGCCTTCGGCTTCAAGCTCGACGAGAAGTGGGGCAAGCGTTCCTTCTGGTTCTGGCTGGTCGGCTTCTACGTCGCCTTCATGCCGCTGTACATCCTCGGCTTCATGGGCATGACCCGTCGCCTGAACCACTACGACAACCCGCTGTGGACGCCGTACCTGGTGGTGGCGTTCTTCGGCGCCGTGCTGATCTTCCTCGGCATCGCCTGCACCGTCATCCAGCTGCTGGTTTCCATCAAGAACCGCAAGCAACTGGCCGACGTCACCGGCGACCCGTGGGGCGGCCGTACCCTGGAGTGGTCCACTTCCTCGCCGCCGCCGTACTACAACTTCGCCGAACTGCCTGTGGTGCGTGATATCGACGCCTTCCACGACATGAAGGAAAGCGGCAAGGCCTACCAGGCTCCGGCGAAGTACAAGCCGATCCACATGCCGAAGAACACCGCGGCCGGCTTCTCCATCGCGCTGTTCGCCTTCATCTTCGGTTTCGCTGCCATCTGGCACATCTGGTGGATGGTGGGCGTCGGCTTCGTCGGCATGATCGCTTCCTTCATCGTGCGCAGCTATGTCACCGACGTGGACTACTACGTCCAGCCGGACGAGATCGAGCGCATCGAGAACCGTCATTTCCAGCAACTCGCCAAACAGGTCTAAGCCATGTCTTCGGCAGTATTGAGCAAACACTCGGTCCATGCCCACGAGGTGGGTCACGACCACGATCATGATCACGACCACGATGCGGGCGGGAACACGGTATTCGGCTTCTGGCTGTACCTGATGACCGACTGCATCCTGTTCTCCTGCGTCTTCGCCACCTACGCGATGCTGGTTCACCACACCGCGGGCGGCCCGAGCGGGAAGGACATTTTCGAGCTGCCCTATGTGGCCGTCGAAACCGCGATCCTGCTGATCTCCAGCTGCACCTACGGCCTGGCGATGCTCGCCGCGCACAAGGGCGCCAAGGGCAAGGCGATCGCCTGGCTCGGGATTACCTTCCTCTGCGGCGCCGCGTTCATCGGTATGGAAGTCAATGAATTCCATCACCTGATCGCCGAGGGCTCCGGCCCGAGCCGTAGCGCCTTCCTGTCGTCCTTCTTCACCCTGGTCGGCATGCACGGTCTGCACGTCAGTGCCGGCCTGCTGTGGATGCTGGTGCTGATGGCGCAGATCGCCACCCGTGGCCTGACCGCGCAGAACAACACCCGGATGATGTGCCTGAGCCTGTTCTGGCACTTCCTCGACATCGTCTGGATCTGCGTATTCACCGTCGTCTACCTGATGGGGGCCCTGTAATGAGCGCTGCACACGACAATGCCGGGGCCGGACACGGCAGCCTCGGTTCCTACGCGATCGGTTTCGTGCTGTCGGTGATCCTGACCGCGATTCCCTTCTTCATGGTCATGAACGGCAGCTTCTCGCGGTCGGCGACCATCCTCACCATGGTCGTCCTCGGCCTGGTGCAGGTGGTGGTCCACCTCGTGTGCTTCCTGCACATGAACATGTCGTCGGAAGGTCGCTGGAACGTGATGGCATTCATCTTCACCGCCATCATCATCCTGCTGGTGGTGGGTCTGTCGCTGTGGATCATCTTCAGCGCCGACGCTCTGATGATGCCGATGCACTGAGGCCGTTGACGTGAAGCTGAAGCGTTACCTTCTGATCGCCAAACCGGGGATCATCTTCGGCAACCTGATCGCCGTGGCGGGGGGGTTCTTCCTCGCCGCCCGCGGCAGCGTCGATCCGATGCTGCTGCTGGCGACGGTGATCGGCCTGTCTCTGGTAGTGGCCAGCGGGTGCGTGCTGAACAACTGCATCGACCGTGACATCGACCGCCACATGGAGCGCACCCGCGGGCGCGTTCTGGTCACCGGGCAAATCTCGCTGAAGGCCGCGCTGGCCCACGGCGTGGTCCTCGGCGTCGCCGGCTTCGGCCTGCTGTGGTGGAAGACCAACGTCCAGGCGACGCTGCTGGCCGCCTTCGGCTTCATCGTCTACGTCGGCTTCTACAGCCTCTGGCTGAAGCGCAGTTCGGTGTACGGCACCCTGGTCGGCAGCCTCTCCGGGGCCATGCCGCCGGTGGTGGGGTATTGCGCGGCGAGTGGCCATTTCGACATGGGCGCGGCCGTGCTGCTGCTGATCTTCTGCCTGTGGCAGATGCCGCACTCCTATGCGATCGCCATCTTCCGCCTGGCCGACTACCAGGCCGCGGGCATCCCGGTCTGGCCGGTGGCCCGTGGCATCGAAGCGACCAAGCGGCAGATCCTCTACTACGTGCTGGCCTTCGGTGCCGCCACCCTGCTGCTGACCCTGACCGGCTTCGCCGGTTACGGTTACCTGGTGGTGGCCCTGGCGGTCAGCGCCTGGTGGGCGTTCATCGCGGTCTCCGGCTTCCGCGCCGAGGATGATCGTCTCTGGGCCCGCAAGCTGTTCGCCTTCTCCATCGTGGCGATCAGCATGCTCAGCCTGATGATGTCGATCGACTTCCGCACGCTGCCTGGCCATGCGCTGATGGGCCTGCTGTAACGGCTCGACGGCAACGAAAAAGCCGCCCCTCGGGGCGGCTTTTTCATGCCTGCGATTCCAGGCGATCGCGCCGGGTGAACGAGCGCTGGCGGTCATCCAGCGTTCGCCGGGGACGCCACGGCGCGCATGACGCCTCCGGCGTCATGCGCCCTGCAGGGCCTCAGTGCAGCTTCAGGCGCGGTTCGGTGCTGCGTCCGATGCGGTCGCCGAGCATCATCAGGGCCGTGCGGGTCACGCCGTAGAGCGCCATCTGGTGCATGCGGTACAGCGAGATGTAGAACATCCGCGCCAGCCAGCCCTCCAGTTTGACGCTGCCCATCAGGTTGCCCATGAGGTTGCCCACCGCGCTGAAGCGCGACAGCGAAATCAGCGAGCCGTAGTCGGTGTAGCGGTACGCCGGCAGTGCCTTGCCTTCCAGGCGTGCGACCAGCCCCTTGGCCAGCAGCGAGGCCTGCTGGTGCGCAGCCTGGGCGCGCGGCGGCACGCTGCGCTCGCTGCCGTCGCCGAGCGGGCAGGCCGCGCAATCGCCGAAGGCGAAGATGCTGTCGTCGCGGGTGGTCTGCAGGGTCGGGCGCACCACCAGTTGGTTGATGCGGTTGCTCTCCAGGCCATCGAGGTCCTTGAGCAGGCTGGGCGCGCGGATGCCGGCGGCCCAGACCTTGAGGCTGGCGGGGATGAACTCGCCATTGGCGGTCTTCAGCCCCTCGGCGCTGACCTCGCTGACCGGCGCGCCGATGAGCACGCGCACGCCGAGTTTCTCCAGGGTGCGATGCACCGGCTGGCTGATGCGTTCCGGCAGCGCCGGCAGCACGCGCGGCCCGGCTTCGATCAGGGTGATGCGCATGTTCTGCGGCTGGATGCTGTTCAGGCCATAGGCGGCCAGTTCGTGAGCGGCATGGTGCAGTTCGGCCGACAGTTCGACGCCCGTGGCGCCGGCACCGACGATGGCCACGCTGATCTGGTCGTCGTCCTGGCGGTTGGCATGGGCGCGCAGGTAGTGATTGAGCAGTTGGCGGTGGAAGCGTTCGGCCTGCTCGCGGGTGTCGAGGAAGATGCAGTGCTGCGCCGCCCCGGCGGTGCCGAAGTCATTGGTGGTGCTGCCCACGGCCAGGACCAGCGTGTCGTAGTCGAGGGTGCGCGCCGGCAGCAGCTCGCGGCCTTCCTCGTCATGGGTCGCGGCAAGCTGGATACGCTTGCCCGCGCGGTCCAGTCCGCTCAGGCGGCCGAGCTGGAACTCGAAGTGGTTCCATTTCGCCTGGGCGACGTAGTTCAGCTCATCCTCGTGGGAGTTGAGCGAGCCGGCGGCCACTTCATGCAGCAGGGGTTTCCAGATGTGGGTGAGGTTGGCGTCGACCAGGGTGATCTGCGCCTTGCCTTTCTTACCCAGGGTGCGGCCGAGACGGGTCGCGAGCTCCAGCCCGCCGGCGCCGCCGCCGACGATCACGATACGATGGGACATGGGACGTTCTCATAGCTTAGGGAATCCTGTGCGGGCCGGGCGGCGATTCAGTTCGCCAGGTGGGCCAGGAGGCGGCTGAGCAGTCCCAGGGCGATGACCACGAAAGTGAGCGCGGCCATCATCAGCCACGGCTTGAAGGGTGCACGCTCGACTTGGTGCAGCGGCGAGCTGAGGTACTGCTCGACTTTCTGCTGGTCTTCGGGGCTCAGGCGACTGGGCATGGTTGGCCTCCGTTTCTAATGTCGAGCATTCTAGTCGGCCAATGGCGGGCTCTCAATCGAACGAAATGCCCTACAAGCCAATACCATTGTCCAGTAGTACCACCCGGCCGAGGTTGGAGCGCAGGAATTCCGGGGCGTCGTTGTGCGCGAAGATCACCCGGGCGAAGTTCGGCCCGACCAGCGACAGCGAACGCCAGCCCTGGCGCAGGAACTCGGTGGGGGGTGGAAAAGGGGTGTTGAAGTCCGGCGTTTCGCGCTTGAGGCTGACGAAGGCGAGCAGGTCCAGTTCGCCATGGTCGATACCGCGCTCGCTGTAGTTGTGCGCCTTCTTGCTCAGGGTCGGCGCCAGGCGTCGCTGCAGTTCGCTGCAGTTGATGCGCCGCGGCTTCTGCTCGCGGCGCATCAACTGGCGCAGGCTCTGCGCCAGGCGCCGACGCTGCAGCTCCTCGCGCCATTCCTCGTTGAGCCGGCGGCCTTCGTCGAGGACGAAGAACACCTCGAAGCAGGCGTCGCGGAACAGCACATCCGGCGGCTGCTGTTCGGGAGCGATGAACTCGTCCTGGCGGAAGGGCACTTTCAGCGTCTGCAGCAGGCGCTGGCAGGCCCAACGCTCGCGATCCCACTTGCGCGCGTTGGAGAGGAATTCATTGGCCATTTCGGCTTGGCGCCTGAGCAGGTGCAGGTATTCGCTTTCGTCCATGCCAACAGCTTAGCGCGACTCGACGCCGGGGGAGCCCTGCGACGAAGCGACTCGCTTGCCCAGCGAGCAAATTGCATGGCCTTCACACTGCCCTGTGTAAACTGTGGCGATCCTTGGAGAGGCCGACAGTCATGCAGTTGCGCAGCGTTACCGCCGCTGATCACCCACAGCTACTCGCACTCTGGTCACGCACCCCGGGCATCCAGTTACGCCGCGACGATGAATACGCGCCTTTCGTGGCCTACCTGGCGCGTAATCCGGAGCTGAGCCTGCTGCTGGAGCATGAGGGGCAGGTCGTCGGCTGCCTGCTGGTCGGCCATGACGGCCGGCGGGGTTATCTGCAGCATTTGCTGGTGGATGAGGCCTTCCGCGGGCGCGGGCTGGCGCGCGCACTGCTCGATGAGGCCCTGGCGCGCCTGGCGCGGCTGGGGATCGGCAAGTCTCATGTCTTCGTCTTGCGCGACGCGCCCGAGGCGCTGTCCTTCTGGGAGGCCCAGCCTGGCTGGGCGCGACGCGACGATATCCTGGTCTATTCGGTGGGAGGTTGAGTGATGAAAAGACTCTGCGCGATGCTGCTGCTGGCGTTGCTTCCGGTGCTGGGCTGGGCGGCGAACGGGGAGGGCGCGCCGGCGGGTTGGACGTTGCTCGACCAGTACGACAAGCCCTATACCCAGGACGACAATCTGAAGGTCTTGCTGGTCGCGCGCGACATGGCCGGCGGCAAGCTGGTGAAGGCGGCCCTGGAGGGGCTTCCGCAGGATTATCTGCCGCAGCGCCATGCGGTGTTCGTCGCCGATATCAGCAAGATGCCGGGCATGATCGCCAAGCTGTTCGCCGTGCCGGCCATGCGCGATTACAACTACCGCGTCCTGCTCGACCGCGAATCGCGGGTGGCCAGCCACTATGAGGTGGCTGCGGACAGCGTGCTCTGGGTCACCCTGGAGCATGGCAAGCCAGTCTCCAGCCAGTCCTATTCGGCGGCACCGGCGCTGCGCCAGGCCCTGGAGCGGGCCGGCCAGTGATCGCTGCGCAGCTGCTCTCGGCGGAAAGCCTGGGACTCGGCTGGGCGCTCTATCTGCCGCTGGTCGGCCTGGCCGCCTGGCGTGCGCCCTGGCTGGAGTTGATCAGCGACTTCCGCCGCCAGCACCTGATGTTCGGCACCATGCTCGCGCTCTTCCTGCTCTGGCTGGTGCGCCGGGACTTCGCCTCCGGGCTGTCCTTCCACTTCATCGGCATGACCGCCGTGACCCTGTTGCTGGATTGGCCGCTGGCGATTCTGGTGGGCTTGGTGGCGCAGGTCGGGCTCTGCGTCATCGGCCGCCAGGACTGGCTGGCCATCGGCGTCAACGGCGTGCTGCTGGTATTGGTGCCGGTGGCTGTCACCGAGTTGGCGGCGATCTATGTCGAGCGCCGGCAGCCGCGCAACCTGTTCGTCTACATCTTCTGCTCGGGCTTCTTCCCGGCGGCGCTGGCAGCTCTGTGCAGCATTCTGTTGGGGCTCGGCTTGCTGTGGCTGGACGGCATCTTCCCCATGCCGCCCTGGCTGGACGATTTCATCGGCTACCTGTGGCTGGTGATGTTCCCCGAGGCCTTCATCAACGGCATGATCGTGACCGGCCTGGTGGTCTTCTACCCGGATTGGCTGGAGACTTTCAACCGCACCCGCTACCTGCAGGCGCCCTGGAAGGACGACGACCGGCACGGCGATGGCCCGCCGTGATGGTGGCCGATTCGGCCGGGCCATCGCCTTGTCGGCATTGATCCAGGTCAGTTCTCTTCCGTCGCCGCGTCGGGAAACTCGTCTTCCCCACAGTCAAGGAGAGCGGGTATGAGCATTCACAGTTGGGCCGAGCAACGCATTCACGAACTGCTGGTGGAAGCCGAAGCGGCGGGCATGGACGGGCAACTCGTGCTGCGCGGACTGCTCAGCGTGGTGGTGCGGGCCAATGCCCAGGTGCGCAGCCAGGACGACCTGGCGCACGAACTGCAATTCCTCGCCGACAACCTCGACGAAGACCGCGATTACGCCTTCATGCGCCCGTAGCCCAAGCCAGCGCGGCCATGCGGACATGCGGCCGCGCGTTCCGCTGCTCCGGCTCGGGTCTCAATGCCCGCGCAGCGGCGGGGCATCCAGTTCGGTGGAAAACACATCGTCTTCCAGGTCGTTGCCGGGAATCGCGTGCTCCTCGGCGGCCCAGGCGCCGAGATCGATCAGCTTGCAGCGTTCCGAACAGAAGGGTCGGCTCGGGCTCTTCTCGCTCCATTCCACGGGGGCGCCGCAGGTCGGGCATTCCACTGTCAGGGGCTGGCTCATGGTTGTCCTCCTCGCAGGCTGAGATAGAAATCGTGCAGGCGCTCGACCTCACGATGCAGATGGGCCAGGTCGCTGTCGTTGACCAGCACATCGTCGGCATGCCGCAGGCGCTCATCGCGCTGGGCCTGGACCTGAAGGATGGCGCGGACCTGCTCCTCCGGCACATTGTCACGGCGCATGGTGCGCTCCAGCTGCAGGTGCTCCGGGGTGTCCACCACCAGGATGCGTTGGGCCAGGCGGCGCTGCCCGGACTCGACCAGCAGCGGCGAAACCAGGATGGCGTAGGGCGATTCGGCCTGACCCAGGTGGTTGGCGATCTCCTGGCCGATCAACGGGTGCAGCAGTTGCTCCAGCCAGCGCCGCTCCTCGGCGGACTGGAAGATGCGCTCACGCAGGGCGGCCCGGTTCAAGGTGCCATCGGGCAGCAGCATGGCCTCGCCGAAACGCTCGACGATGCTGGTCAGCGCCGGGCGGCCGGGCTCCACCACCCAGCGCGCGGCATGATCGGCATCGACCATGTGCGCGCCGAGCGCGGAAAAATGCGCCGCGGCGGCGCTCTTGCCGCTGCCGATGCCGCCGGTGAGGCCAAGAATCCAGGGTTTCATCGTTCTCCTCGCGCCGATCGTGGCTGGCATCCCCGCGAACGCGGGGACCCGGAGAGAGTCGGCGTTCGCGAGAGGGCTACCTGAAACCGGCGAAATGCAGATAGGTAGCGGTTATTTGATCACCCCAGAGCAATGCAATCCAGCCGGCGATGGCCAGATAGGGGCCGAAAGGGATGGGCGTGCCATGCTCGGCGTTGCGCAGGCGCAGCAGGATCACCCCGAGCACCGCGCCGACCAGGGAGGAAAACAGGATGGTCAGCGGCAGCACCTGCCAGCCGCCCCAGGCGCCGATCATCGCCAGCAGCTTGAAGTCGCCGTAGCCCATGCCTTCCTTGCCAGTGACCAGCTTGAACAGCCAATACACCGACCACAGGCTGAGGTAGCCGAACACCGCTCCCCAGAGCGCATCGGCGAGAGGGCTGAACAGCCCGAAGATGTTGGCGATCAGGCCCAGCCAGAGCAGCGGCAGCACCAGCGTATCGGGGAGCAACTGATGGTCGACATCGATCAGGCTCATGGCCAGCAAGCCCCAGCTCAGCAGCAGCATGGCCCCGGCCTGCCAGGTGAAGCCGAAATGCCAGGCGACGAACGCGGAAAGCAGGGCGGCGGCGAGTTCCACCAACGGATAGCGCACACCGATGGACGCCTTGCAGGCCGAACACTTGCCGCGCAACGCCAGGTAGCTGACCAGCGGAATGTTCTCCCAGGGACGGATCTCATGGCCGCAATGCGGGCACTGCGAGTTGGGCAGGACCAGGTTATAGGTCGCCTGCTTCTCCGGCTCCGGCAACCCGAGCGCTTCACGCGCCTGCTGCTGCCAGTCCAGCTCCATCATCTTGGGCAAACGGTGAATGAGCACATTGAGGAAACTACCGACCAGAAGGCCGAGCAGGGTCGCGCATAAAACAAAGGCCAGCGCGTGGCTGGCCAGAAAGTCGATGACAGACATGTTTAAACGACGGAACCCAGTTGGAAAATAGGGAGGTACATGGCAATGATCAGGCCGCCGACCAGTACACCGAGCACGGCCATGATCATCGGTTCCATCAGGGTGGTCAGGTTATCGACGGCGTTGTCGACTTCTTCTTCGTAATAGCTGGCAACCTTATCCAGCATGGCATCGAGCGAGCCTGACTCTTCACCAATGGCAGCCATCTGAATGGCCATGCTGGGGAACACGCCTGTGGTGCGCATCGAGAAGTTCAATTGAGTGCCGGACGAGACATCTTGTTTAATCTTGTTGACCGCGTTGCGGAATACAACGTTGCCGGTGGCGCCGGATACTGAGTCGAGTGCTTCGACCAATGGGACACCCGCAGCGAAAGTAGTGGATAGTGTGCGGGCATATCGGGCCACCGCAGATTTGTAAATAATTGCACCGATGATGGGTAGCTTAAGTATTCCTCGGTCAACAGAGTCGCGGAATTTTTCTGAGCGCCTATGTGCTTCTCTGAGAGTGAAGGCGCAGGCAAACATGGCGATCAATACGATGATCCACCATTTTTGCAGTGCTTCAGATAGATTGATAACCATCTGAGTAAAAGCGGGAAGTTCGGCGCCGAAATTGGCGAAGACGGACTTGAACTGTGGCACAACTTTAATCAGCAAGATTGCAGACACAATAATGGCAACGACGACTACCGCAATAGGGTAGGTCATCGCCTTCTTGATCTTGGCTTTCAATGACTCGGTTTTTTCCTTGTAAGTGGCGACCCTATCCAGCAGTGTCTCCAAGGCGCCTGACTGTTCTCCGGCATCAACAAGGTTGCAGTAGAGATCATCAAAATACTGCGGTTTCTTACGTAGGGAGTTGGCCAAGCTGTTACCCGCTGCAACCTCCTGCTTGACCTCATCGACCAGTTTGCGCATGTTCGGGTTTTCAAATCCTTCGCCAATGATGTCGAAGGACTGCAGCAAGGGCACACCGGAGCCCATCATGGTCGCCATCTGCCGAGTGAAGAGGGCGATATCCATGGGCTTTATTTTCTTGCCCTTGCCCAGCAGCGAAATGCCTTTTTTGCGAACCTTGATCGGATTGATGCCCTGCTTGCGTAGTTGAGCCTTGACCAGGGCAGTATTGACACCGGTCAGCTCCCCTTTGATTTTGCCACCCTTGCGGTCCGTACCTTCCCAGGTGAAGACGCTGGTCTTTAGTGCTTTGTCCGCCATGGATTAATCCTTGGTCACGCGGTTGACTTCCTCGAGGCTGGTGATGCCTTGCATGGCCTTCAGCAGGCCTGAGGTGCGCAGGTCATTAAAGCCTTCCTTGCGGGCTTGCTCCGCGATCTGAATGGAGTTGCCTTCTTCCATGATAATCCGCTGCAGCGCTGGCGTGATTTTAACCACTTCATAAATACCGACGCGGCCTTTATAGCCATTCTTGCAGTTTTCGCAGCCAACGGGGGAGTAGAGCGTGAAGGTTCCGATGCGTTCTTCCGGGAACCCCTCATGCAGCAGGGCCTCTCTGGGCACGTCGTGCTCTTTCTTGCAATGCGGGCAAAGCTTGCGCGCCAAGCGCTGTGCGATGATCAGGTTGACTGACGTAGCGAGGTTAAAGGACGCCACGCCCATGTTTAGCAGACGGGTCAGGGTCTCTGCCGCACTGTTGGTGTGCAGGGTAGACATCACCATGTGTCCGGTTTGCGCCGCCTTGATTGCAATCTCGGCGGTTTCCAGGTCGCGAATCTCGCCGACCATGATCACATCCGGGTCCTGGCGCAGGAACGCGCGCAAAGCTGTCGAGAAGTCCATGCCTTGTTTGGGATTGACGTTGACCTGGTTGATGCCTTCCAGGTTGATCTCCACCGGATCTTCTGCCGTGGAGATATTGATATCCGGGGTATTGAGGATATTCAGACCGGTGTACAGCGACACCGTCTTGCCGGAGCCGGTCGGGCCAGTAACCAGGATCATGCCTTGTGGCTGCTTCAGTGCTTCAAGATAAAGTTGCTTTTGGGCATCTTCATATCCCAGAGCATCAATTCCCATCTGTGCGCTGGCGGAGTCGAGAATCCGCATCACAATTTTCTCGCCCCAGAGGGTCGGCATGGTGTTGACGCGGAAGTCGATGGACTTGCTCTTCGAAACGCGCATCTTGATCCTGCCGTCTTGGGGTTTACGGCGTTCGGAGATATCCAGCCCGGCCATGACCTTGAGCCGCGCGGAAATGCGGTTGGCCAACTGGATCGGTGGCTTGGCTACTTCATGTAGCATGCCGTCGGTACGAAAACGCACCCGATAGATCTTTTCATAAGGCTCGAAATGCAGGTCGGAAGAGCCGCCCCTGATTGCATCTAGCAGCATTTTGTTGACAAAGCGCACCACTGGCGCGTCGTCGGCGTCGCCACCAATTGCCTCTTCCTTGCGATCGCCCTCGCCACTTTCGATATCCAGCCCTTCGAGGTCGACATCTCCAAGGTCGTCAAGCCCGCCAGTAGCACTCTCGAACAACTTCTCGATGGCATCGCCGAGCTTGTCGTCCTCGACGAGAATGCCTTCGGTGGTCAGTCCGGTGCTGAACTGCACATCGGTGATGGCCTGGTGGTTGGTGGGGTCGGAGAAGCCCACGAAAAGCTTGTTGCCTCGGCGCCACAGCGGGATGACCCGGTGCTGGCGCACCAGCTTCTCGCTGATCAGTTCCTTGGGCATGCTCTCGCGGTCCATGCTGCTCAGGTCGCAAAAGGCGATGCCGAATTGTTCCGCAGCTAGTTCGGTAAGCGGGCGACTCTTAACCAGCTTGTTCTGCACCAAGTAGGTAACAAGCGACAACTTGTTGCGCTGAGCCTGTTGCTGCGCCTGCTGCGCGCTTTTCTCGTCGAGGAGTTCAGCAATCACCAGTTGGCGGGCGAGGCCGGATAGGACGACGTGATCGTTCATGGAGGATGGGCCGGCAGAAAATGTGCACTTCTTATAACTCACCGGCCATTTGGTGCCAAATGGCTGCACGGTAGGTGTCATTTTTTGTCATCTTTTGCCAGTTCCGGCAAGGGTGCTGCCTTGTGATGGCTTGTTGGTACCGGATTTCCTGTCAAATCAGGGTTGGCATAGCTTGTGCTTAAGTCCAGTCAGGTCAATAGACCGTCCCCCATTTCAAGGAGAGTTATATGAACGCTCAGAAGGGTTTTACCCTGATTGAACTCATGATCGTGGTAGCGATCATCGGTATCCTGGCCGCCATCGCGCTGCCTGCATATCAAGATTACACCGTGCGCTCTCGTGTTTCGGAGCTTGCAGTTATGGCCTCGGGGATGAAAGCTACCGTTGGCGAGAATATTGCGAACTTGGGCTCGATCAAGGCCGGTTCTTGCAGTGGCGTCAGTACTGTGACTGTTGCAACTACTAACACTGCTTCGAGCACTTGTACTGATGCTACTGGGGTAATCATTGTTACTGGTAGTACGGCAGCCAAGGGTGTTGTTCTGACCTACACTCCGACTCTGACCACTGATGGTGTTATTTCGTGGCAGTGCACCGCGGCTTCGACCGACTACAAATATGTTCCGGCTGAGTGCCGTAATGCTGCAGCTGCACCTGCAGGTGGTGGTGGCGCCTAAGTTCTTTAGAACGTAGAAAATGCGCCGCGAATGCGGCGCATTTTTTTTTGAGATTTATTTAATTTTGTCTCTCGGAGAGTGTATGAAAGCGCTGGCTTCTTGGTTTGAGTCGAAGATGCAGTGTCTGTGGTCATACAAAGTGGCGCGTGTTGGGTCGCGAATAATTGTTTTTGCAGTATTCTTGCAATTTGCTGTTCTGCTTATGCAGACTTATTTAGAGGTTCGAACGATTAATTACTTGTTGCTGTTTTTAGGTGAGGTTTTAACCATCTCCTTGATTGTGTTTGCGCGTGATACGGAGAGTGTTAGACTTGCTCCGGTCGCTTTTTTGTGCGCTATGGCGGCTACCTTTTACTATCTTTATTTTAGTTTTGATGTTGGGTTGAGCCTGTTTTCGGATAGAAGGGTTGCTGAATTTGTTCAGATTTTTGGTATTGCCTTTCAAATTTTTGCAAAACTAAGCCTGGGTCGGAGTTTTGGTTTGGTTCCGGCGAATCGAGGTGTTGTTACCACGGGTGCCTATCGTCTAGTTAGGCATCCAATTTATCTTGGCTATCTTCTCGGTCATGTTGGTTTTATTTTAGGGGCGTTTTCCATTAGAAATGCTGTGCTTTTGGTGGTTTTGTATTTTTTCCAAGGGATTAGGATTCTTGAGGAAGAAAAATTTCTGCGGAGGGAGCCAGAATATTTGAAGTATGTAAAACGGGTGCGCTGGAGGGCTATACCGGGGCTCTTTTAGTTTCAATTGTTGTTGTCTTGTTGCATAAATTGATTGTTGGTGTTAGATTCCGCGCCGCCGCCGGTGTAGCTCAGTCGGTAGAGCAGCTCATTCGTAATGAGAAGGTCGGGGGTTCGATTCCTCTCACCGGCACCAGCTTCAATGCAAAGCCCCGCTTCGGCGGGGCTTTTTGCTTTCCGGGATTTCGTTTCGCTGCCCGGTGGGGCATGGAAAATCTCCGGCTTGGCTATCGAATCGCCATTAGTGGCACCGCTATACTCCGACGGCCGCTAGGGGCTTTCCGTGAGATGGATCGGCTTGTGAAGCATTCGAGCGATAACGCCAGGTTCAGTCGTTTCTATGCCAGGCGTGTGCTGCTGCCACGTGCCGTGGGGTTGGCGGTGGGGTTCTTCTGTGTCGCCGGCGTGCTCTGGGGGCACGGATGGTCGCCGTGGGTGTGGGGGCTGCTGGTGTGGTTCTGCTACCTCTGGCCGCTGATGGCTTACCGGGTGTCTTCGGTATCGCCTGCGCCGCGGGAGCTTGAGCGGCGCTTCGTGCTCTTCGATTCGCTGATGGGTGGTTTCTGGATCGCCACCATCCAGTTCAATGTGTTGCCCTCGGTAATGATGCTGTCCATGTTGGCGATGAACAACACGGCCGCCGGCGGCGCGCGCTTCGTCGCTCAGGGATTCGTCTTCCAGGGCTTGGGCATGCTGTTGTCCGGGTTGTTGTTCGGCTTTGGCTTTTCGCCTGATACCTCCCAGCCCGAGCTTTACGCCTGTATCCCGATGCTGGTGGTGCATCCGATGACCATTGGCCTGGTGCTCTACCGCCTGGCGATCCAGTTGTCCCAGCACAAGAAGGCGCTGCGTGAGCTGAGCCGGACCGACAGCCTGACGCAGCTGTTCAATCGCGGCTACTGGAAGGAGTGCCTGCAGCGTGAGTTCGAACTCTGCCGGCAGACGCGCCAGGAGGCCTCGCTGGCGCTGATCGATGTCGATCATTTCAAGACCACCAACGACCAGCACGGGCATATGGTCGGTGATCTGGTACTGCGTCGGCTGAGCGAGTTCATGCGGGAGCATCTGCGTGCGGACGATCTCGCCGGGCGCTACGGCGGCGATGAGTTCTGCGTGCTGCTGCCGCGCCTCAAGCCTGACGCGGCGCGCGAGGTGCTGGCACGCTTGAGTCGGGAGCTGGCCCTGCAGCACTGGGATGGCGTGCCGGAGTTGCGCATCAGTCTGAGCATCGGCGTCGCCGGCTTCGATCCGGGCATGCCGGATGTCACCGAATGGCTGCGTCGCGCCGACCAGGCGCTCTACGAAGCCAAGGGGCAGGGGCGCGACCGCATCGTCCTGGACGCCGAAGTGCCGCTGGCGGCGCGCCGCGCCTGAGCGGCCGGCGAGCGCGTGACGTGACCCACTCGCTCGCCACTCCCGGAAGGCGTGGCGAGTCCCGTCAGTTCGTCGATCTCACAGGCTCAGGCGCATGGACAGGTCGAGCGCCTTGACGTCCTTGGTCAGGGTGCCGATGGAGATGTAGTCGACGCCGGTTTCGGCAATGCGCCGCAGCGTGCTCTCGTTGATGCCGCCGGAGGCTTCCAGCTTGGCGCGTCCGGCGGTGATGCGCACGGCGCTGCGCATGTCGTCCAGGCTCAGTTCGTCGAGCATGATGATGTCGGCTCCGGCCTCCAGGGCCTGCGTCAGCTCGTCCAGGTCTTCCACTTCCACTTCCACCGGCTTGCCCGGGGCGATGCGCCGGGCCTCATTGACGGCGGCGGCGATGCCACCGCAGGCGGCGATATGGTTTTCCTTGATCAGGAAGGCGTCGTACAGGCCGATGCGGTGGTTATGGCAGCCGCCACAGGTGACCGCGTATTTCTGTGCCAGGCGCAGGCCGGGCAGTGTCTTGCGGGTGTCGAGCAGCTTGACCCCGGTGCCCTCCACCAGGTTGGCGTAGTGGCGGGCGCGGCTGGCGGTGCCGGAGAGCAACTGGAGGAAGTTCAGCGCGCTGCGCTCGCCGCTGAGCAGGGCGCGTGCCGGGCCTTGCAGGGTGAACAGGGTCTGGTCGGCGACGACCTGTTCGCCGTCACGCACTTTCCATTCGACCTGTACGCGCGGGTCGAGCTGGCGGAAGACTTCATCGACCCAGGCGCAGCCGGCGATGGTGGCGTCCTCTCGGGTGATGACGCGAGCGCTGGCGAGGCGTTCGGCTGGAATCAACTGCGCGGTGATGTCGCCGCTGCCGATGTCTTCGGCCAGGGCGGCGCGGACGTTGTCCTGGATTTCCCCGGTGAGGTCGACAAGGGTGAGGTTCGGCATGGCGGGCTCCTGGTTCGCGGTGGAGCGATTATACGAGGCGGCGCGTCACTCGTGTGCCTCGGTGTGCACTGGCGGTGGCGGGCTGGGCCAGACGAGCGGTCGCTGTTCTTCTGTGAATTTCATCAAGATTGGCCGTGATACCTCTTGGTTGTCATGCGGGCTTCTCTATAATGAGCGTGAAAATCCCCATTTTTTGACGCCACTCATTTGACGTTACGGACAACGCTCCACTGACTGTTGTTGCCGCCCCTCGGTCCTGACAAGGTCGACGGCAGGAGACTTGTGATGCAGAACGAAGCGAACGTAGTGCCGCTGAACAAGCTGGCCCAGGGGCAGTCGCCGACTTCTACTTCCGGGCGTCTGCCCGTGGCGTTGGTCACTGTGCGCGATAAGGTCGCTACGCAGTTGCGGCAGGCCATGCAGGCCCTGTTCGATAACGCCGACGACACGCTGTTCGAGATGGCCGACCGCGCCACCACCAACACCGAGCAGAGTGCGTTCTTCGAGGCCATGCGTGACTTGCGCCTGAAGCGCAAGGGTATCGAGCGTGGCTTCCTGCAGAAGCTCTTCGACAACTTCGCCAGCCTCAACCAGTACGAAATCGGCAAGCCCCATCTGGACGCGGTGTCCTTCGACAACCTGTCGCTGGTGCAGAACGATGAACTGGAAGAGGCCGTGGCGCTGGACGCCATGGTCGGCAAGGTGCTCAACCGCGATGGTGTCGCGCTGGCGCATCTCACCACCCGGCTGAATACCCTGGTCAGCAAGAAGGTCGAGGACAAGAACAACCCGCTCGGGCCGCGCCCGCTGTGCGAGGCGTTCCTGGAGGCCTGTTGCAGCCTGGGGGTGGAGATCAAGGTCAAGCTGATCATCCTCAAGCTGTTCGACAAGTACGTCCTGGCCGATGCCGACCAGCTATACGCCGAGGCCAACCAGTCGCTGGTGGCGCAAGGGGTGCTGCCGGAGTTGAAGTCTGCCCCGGCGCGCCGTCCGGCAGAGCGTGGCGGGCCAGCCCGCGCGCCGGAAGGCAACGCTGCCGGCGAGGTGCTGCAGGGTGCCCCCGCCGCCCACCTGGACGCCGACAGCCAGGCGGCCTTCGGTGCCTTGCAGGAGCTGCTCGTCCAGGTTCGCAGCCTGGCGCCGCGCCGTTCGATGCCGGCCGATGCGCTGCCGATCTCCAGCAATGACCTGATGCGTCTGCTCTCGCACCTGCAGTCGCACCTGCCGGTGCAAAGCATCGAAGAGGTCGACGTGCGCCAGCATCTCGACCAGTTGCTGACGCGCGTCAGCAACAAGAGCGGACGTTCCCGCGTGGTCGGCCAGGTCGATGAAGATGTCATCAACCTGGTGTCCATGCTCTTCGAGTTCATCCTCGACGACCGCACCCTGCCGGACTCGCTCAAGGCCCTGATCGGCCGCATGCAGATTCCCATGCTCAAGGTCGCGGTGCTGGACAAGACCTTCTTCAGCCGCGGCAGCCACCCGGCCCGACGCCTGCTCAACGAGATCGCCTCGGCGGCGCTGGGCTGGGCGGAGCAGAACGATCTGCAGCGCGACAGCCTTTACCAGAAGATCGAGCAGGTGGTGATGCGCCTGCTGAACGATTTCGTCGATGACACGGCGATCTTTGCCGAGTTGCTGGAAGACTTCATTGCCTTCACTGGCGACGAGCGTCGCCGCAGCGAGCTGCTGGAGCAGCGCACGCGCGATGCCGAAGAGGGGCGCGCGCGGGCCGAAATGGCGCGCCAGGACGTCGAGCGGGTGCTCAACCAGCGCCTGTTCGGTCGCACCCTGCCGGAGGTGGTGGTGCGTCTGCTGCAGGAGGCCTGGAGCAAGGTCCTGCTGCTGACCTGCCTGAAGCACGGCACCGAGTCGGCGCAGTGGCAGGAAGCTCTGGCGACCATGGATGACCTTATCTGGAGCGTCGAGCCGCACGAGGACGCCGAGTCGCGCATGCGCTTGCTGGAGATGGTCCCGCAATTGCTCAAGTCGTTGCGCGAAGGCTTGAGCAGCGCGGCCTTCGATCCGTTCTCCACGGGTGAATTCTTCGGTCGCCTGGAGGACCTGCATGTGCAGGCCTTCCAGCGCTTCAAGCAGGCCGAGGAGGCGCTGCCGCTCGACGATGTGCCCTTGCTCGACGACCCGGTCGAGGCTCCCCAGCCCGCGCAACCGGCAATGGTGGCGGTGGTGGAGGAAATCCTCCTGGTCGCGCCGGGCGAGGCGCGTGCGCCCGAACCCGAGGCATCGCTGCCGGATGACGACGATTCGCTGCGTCAGGTCGATGAGTTGCGCGTGGGCAGTTGGGTGGAAATCCAGGAAGACGCCGAGCACAAGCTGCGCTGCAAGCTGGCGGCGGTGATCAAGCCCAGCGGCCGCTACATCTTCGTCAATCGCACCGGGATGAAAGTCCTGGAAAAGACCCGCATGGGACTGGCCATGGAGTTCCGCCGCAACGCCGTGCGCCTGCTCAACGATGCCCTGTTGTTCGACCGGGCGCTGGAGTCGGTGATCGGCAACCTGCGGCGCTTGAAGAACGCCTGAGGTCACGCCTGGCCGGACTCCCGCAGAGGCGGGAATCCGCGCTGCCTTCTTATTACCCGCATTCTCTTCTCCGGGCCGCTGCTTTAGAGTGGACTCACGTCAAGGAGTCTCTATGCAGTTCGATCCCCAGAGCGGCTGGTGCCAAGGTGTCAGCCTCTGTCCGTCGCCGAACTTCAACGCCCGCCCGCCAGGGGAGAGGATTTCTCTGCTGGTGATCCACAACATCAGCCTGCCGCCCGGCCAGTTCGGCACCGGCAAGGTGCAATGCTTCTTCCAGAACCGCCTGGACGCCGACGAGCATCCCTACTTCGCCGGCATCGCCGCGATGACGGTGTCCGCGCATTTCCTCATCGAGCGTGACGGCAGCGTCTTCCAGTTCGTTTCCTGCAACGAGCGCGCCTGGCACGCCGGCGTTTCCCGCTTCGACGGGCGGGAAAACTGCAACGACTTTTCCATCGGCATCGAGCTGGAGGGCACCGACGAGCAGCCCTACAGTGATGCGCAGTACGCCGCGCTGTCGGCGCTTGCCCGGCAACTGCTGCGGGCCTATCCGGGCATCACCCGCGAGCGGATCCGCGGGCACAGCGATATCGCTCCCGGACGCAAGACCGATCCCGGCCCGGCCTTCGACTGGGCACGCTTTCTCGCCGCGCTCGACGAGGACAAGGAGTCGCTATGAGTTTCCTGGTGTTGTTGCTGGCCCTGCTGGTGGAGAAGTTCTCCGGTTGGCGCATGCGCCTGCAGAAGGATGGCCCCTGGCTGGCCTGGTTGGCGTTGATCGAGGGCTTGCCGGCCGTGGCGCGCCGGCCCTGGCTGGGGCTCCTCGTGGTGCTGCTGCCCGTCTTGTTGTTGCTGGCGTTGCTGCTGACCCTGCTGCAACCGCTGGCCTACGGTCTGCTGGCCTTGCCGGTGCACCTGCTGGTGCTGATCTGGAGCCTCGGCCGTGGCGATATCCAGCAGTCGCTCGGCCCCTTCCGCGACGCCTGGCGCCGCGAGGATGCGCAGGGCGCCTATCACGTCGCCGAGCGCGACCTGGGCGTGTTGGCCGAGAGTGATTCGGAACTGTTCGAGCAGGTCCAGGGAGTCTTGCTCTGGCAGGCCTATCAGAGCTTCTTCGCAGTGATCTTCTGGTATGCGCTGCTCGGCCCGGTCGCCGCGCTGGCCTACCGGCTGATCGCCTTGACGCTGCTGCACTGCCAGCAGGACGGGCTGCGCGAGCGGGCCGCGCAACTGCGCCATGCCTTTGACTGGCTGCCGGCGCGCGGCCTGGTGCTGAGCTTCGCCCTGGTCGGCAATTTCGTCTCCGTGACACGCATCCTCATGCAGGATTTGCTGGCCTGGGAAACCCCGCCGGCGCGCCTGTTGGCCCAGGCCGGCTACGTCGCCGAGGACGTCAACGACAGTTCCTTGGGCGCCTCGGGCGTGGCCAGTCTCGATGCGCTCTGGCAGTTGCTGGTGCGCGCCGCGCTGCTCTGGTACGCGGTGTTCGCGCTCTGCGCGCTGCTGATCTGAGCCGCGCCGGGGGCGTTGCTGGTCGCCCCCGGTGATGGCCCTTTAACCTTAAGTTACAGAAGCTTTCGCCGATATCGGGTACACAGGAGCCTGCGCTGCGCGGGCCCTGCACCCGCAGTCAATTCCTGACAATAACAATAACGGGAACAGGAGACGTCTCTGTGAGGACTGTGCTCTATCCAGCCATTGCGCTGATGAACCGCCTGAGTTTCGGCATGAAATTCAGCTTGATCAGCGTGCTGTTCTTCCTCCCCATGCTGGTCACCAATTTCTATCTGGTCCGCGATTCCTACCGCCAGTTCGTCAGCACGCGCGCCGAACTGCAAAGCCTGCAACTGATTGGCGCGGGCATGCAGATTCGCCGTGACATCGAAGCCTACAACGACCTCCTGCAGATCAATATCAGCCTCGGCCAGGCCAAGCGCACGGGCGAGCTGGACAGTCGCGTCAACGCCTTGCAGCAAAGCCTGCAGGCCGCCATCTCGGCGCTGCAGCCGGTGGTCCGGGACGCCGAGCAGGTCGCCGAATTCAGCGCCAAGCGCGACGAGCTGCTCGCCGGGCTGAAGGCGGTGATCGCCGAGGGCGCGCTGCAGAGCAAGGCCGGCCTCGCCGGGCGTCTGCTCAACAACGTGCAGGTGTTCAACAAGCTGCTGGCGTCCCAGGCCGGACTGAGCCAGGACGACAGCGGCGAAGTGCGGCGGATGGCCGAGCTGATCAGTTCGGTGACGCCGCACATCAGCGAAACCATCAGCCGTGGCCGCGTCATCGGCACCTCGGCGCTGGGCCAGGGTTTCCTCAATTCCGCCTCCAGCAGCAAGTTCGATGACCTCCTGCAGGAGATGGAAAAGGTCCACGCCGAATACGCGCTCAAGTTGCAGGATGCGCTGGCCGGCAGCCCGGCCGCGCAGGCGGCGCTGGGCGCCGACGCGGAGGCCAGCCAGGGCACCCTGAAGAGCTTGAGCAAGCTGTTCGAAGACAAGGTGGTGATGGCCGACTCCCTGGACATGCCCTGGACGCAGTTCTACGACCAGGTCAGCCAGGCGATGGACAAGACCTACCGGCTCAACGACAAGGTCCTCAACTTCGTCGGCAGCCAGTTGCAGGAGCGCCTGGCCAGCAAGCGCGGGCAGATGATCCTGCTGGTGACCGCGTTGCTGGTGGTGTTCGTCGCCATCGTCTACCTCTACAGCGGTTTCTATGTGTCCACCCGCACCACCCTGAAGAGCCTGGGCGCGATGATGGAGCGCGTCGCCGCCGGCGACATGACCGTCACCTACCGTGCCCAGAGCCGCGACGAGTTGGGCGAGCTGGGGCAGGCCTTCAACCAGACGGTGCTGAAGATCCACGATCTGATCGAGCAGGTCGGCCGCACCGTCAGTGAGGTCGAACGGCAGACGGTGCGCGTCGAGTCGGTGTCGGCGCAGAGCAACCAGGCGGTGGCCGGGCAGCGCGACCAGATCGAGCAAGTCGCCACGGCGATGAACCAGATGGCCGCGACCGCCCAGGAGGTGGCGCGCAGCGCGGTGGCGGCGGTGGGCAGCGCACAGAGCGTCAACGAGGAAACCGTCAGCGGCCGCGCCCTGGTGGCGAACCAGGTGGGCAGCATCCAGCGCCTGGCCGCGGAAATCGATGAGTCGGTGGCGGTGATCAACCAATTGGCCGCCGACAGCGCGTCCATCAGCCGCGTGCTGGACGTGATCAAGGGCATCGCCGAGCAGACCAACCTGCTGGCGCTCAACGCGGCGATCGAGGCGGCGCGCGCCGGCGAGCAGGGCAGGGGCTTCGCGGTGGTCGCCGACGAAGTGCGCACCCTGGCCAAGCGCACCCAGCAGTCCACCGAAGAAATCGAGCAGATGATCGTCAGGCTGCAGGGTGGCGTGGGCGCGGCGGTGAAGGCCATGGGCAGCAGCCACCAGACCGCCGATGGCACCGTCAGCCAATCGGCCCAGGTGCAGCAGGCCCTGGAGAACATCCTCGGCGCGGTGGGCATGATCGTCGACCAGAACCAGCAGATCGCCGCCGCCGCCGAGCAGCAGACCACCGTGGCCCACGACATCGACCAGAACATCGTGCAGATCAACCAGGCCGGCGAACGGACCGCCGAGGGCGCCGACGAAACCGAACGCGCCAGCCGCGAACTGTCCGAGCAGGTGGTCGAGCTGAAGCGGCTGATCGGCGCCTTCAGGGTCTAGCTGGCGTAGAGCGGATAACGCCTCAGGGGTTGTCCGCCGTTGGCCGGGCCGACAGGGTTTTCGCCCGTCGGCTGGCACCCGGCTAGGCCCAGCCGAACACTTCCATGGCGTTGCGCGTGCTGGCTTCGGCCAGTTCCTCCGGCGTGACGCCGCGTACCTCCGCCAGGGCCGCGCAGATGGCCGGTAGGTGCTCCGGGCTGTTGCGCTGGCCGGGATACATGGCCGGGGCCATGTCCGGTGCGTCGGTTTCCAGCACGATCGCTTCCAGCGGCAGTTCCGCCAGCACCTTGCGCAGGCGGTTGGCTTGTGGCCAGGTGGGCGCGCCGCCCAGGCCCAGGCGGAAGCCCAGCTTGAGGTATTCGCGGGCTTCCTCGCGGCTCCCGGCGAAGGCATGCACGATGCCGCGACGTGGCACCCTGAAACGCTTGAGGGTGGCGATCACCGCGGCGTGGGAGCGGCGCACGTGCAGCAGCACCGGCAGCTCGCAGTCGATGGCGAGGCGCAGTTGCGCCTCGAACAGCGCCTGCTGCGCCGCGCGATCCAGTGCTTCGACGTAGTAGTCCAGGCCGATCTCGCCCACCGCGCACAGCTTCGGCTGCCCGGCCAGGCGTTGCAGGTACTCGCGCAGCTCGACCAGGTGTTGCGGGCGATGGCGCGCCAGGTAGAGCGGGTGCAGGCCGAGGGCGGCGTACAGCTCGTCGTGCGCGTCGGCCAGGCGCAGCACCTCGTCCCAGTTCTCGCGGAACACCCCGAGCAGCACCTGGCGTTCCACCCCCAGGGCCCGGCAGCGTTGCAGCATGGCCGCGCGGTCGGCGGCGAAGTCCGGGAAGTCGATGTGGTTGTGGGTGTCGATCAGGCGCATGCCGCTCACTCGCTGCGCAGCTTCAGGGTCCGCGCGATGGGATGGACGCCGGGACGGTAGGTGCCATGCTCCACGGCGTCCAGCGCCAGCGCCAGGACGCGCTCGGCGATCAGCGCGTGCTGCTGGGAGATGGCGTTGACCTTGATCGGCACGAAGTCGAGCAACTGGGTGTCGCCGAAGGTGCCCAGGCGCAGCTCGCGGGGCCAGCCGCCGGGCAGGGCCTGGAACACGTCGAAGACGCCTTCGAGCAACACGTAGGAGGTGGTGATCAGCGCATCCGGCAGATAGCCCAGGCGTTGCAGCAGGTCCTCCATCAACTGGCGCCCGCAGGCGCGGCTGAAGGTGGCGCCGTGCTCGACGAAGCGCGCGCCGCCGAAACCGCGCAGGGCGTTGTCGAAACCGGCGGCGCGCTCCTGGCTGATGATCAGTTCGGGACGGGCGCCAAGCAGGGCGATGTGCCTGGGTGTGGGTCGCAGCAGGGTTTCGCTGAGGCGCTGGCTGGCATCGCGGTCGTCGCTGACCACCGAGCAGAAGCGTTGCGGATCGAGCTGGCGGTCGACGGCGATGACCGGCATGCCCTTGTCCAGCAGGCGCTGGTGGGCGTCGTCGTCGGCCGCCAGGCAACTGGCGACGATCAGCGCGTCGCAGCGGCGCGCGCGGAACAGGTTGAGGGCCTGGCGTTCGCTTTCCGGCTCATCGTCGGAGCAGGCGATGAGCAACTGGTAGCCCCGCGCCCGGGCGCCTTGTTCGAGCAGCTTGGCTAGTCTTGCATAGCTGGGGTTTTCCAGATCGGGGAGGACGAATCCGAGGGTCCGCGTCTGCCCGCGGCGCAGACTGGCGGCCTGCTGGTCGGGGTGATAGCCGTGCTCCTCGATCACCGCGCGCACGCGCTCCACCGTGGCGGCGCTGATGCGGCGCTGCACGGCCTTGCCATTGATCACGTAACTGGCGGTGGTCACCGAGACCCCGGCCAGGCGGGCGATATCACTGAGTTTCAACGGGTACCCCGGCAATGCTTACCGACAACTGGAGGCTTCCAAGGATCACGCATTATCGAGTAACGTGCCAGTCTCAATAGGTGAATCGATTCAGCTATTCATCCGTCCCGCGCCTGGGCCACCCAAGGGACGGACCCGGCTGTTCACCCCAACAAGCGGATAACCGCCCCGTTCAGGCAGACCCGGCCGCCAGTGCCCGGGCGCGCCGGTGAGGAGAACGATGTGCTCGAACTGACCGCGCAACAGGTCCGCATGCAACAGCGGGCCGCGGACAAAACGGCCGCCCTCGAACTGCTCTGCGAGGCCCTGGAGGCCGATGGCCTGGTCGGCCCCGGCTATCTGGTCGGTCTCCAGGCCCGCGAGGCGCAGGGCTCCACCTACCTCGGCCAAGGCATCGCCATTCCCCATGGCACCCCACAGACCCGCGACCTGGTGCAGCGCACCGGCGTGCGCCTGCTGCACTTCCCCGACGGCGTCGACTGGGGCGATGGCCAGCGCGTGCACCTGGCCATCGGCATTGCCGCGCGCTCCGACGAACACCTGAACCTGCTGCAACTGCTGACCCGCGCCCTCGGCGAAGGCGAGACCGGTTCCAGCCTGCGCGCGGCGCAATCGCCGGAGCAGTTGCTGCAAGCCTTGCGCGGTGGCCAGCAGAGCCTGGCGCTGGACGCGCAACTGGTCGGCCTGGAGCTGCCCGCCGAAGACTTCGATGAACTGCTGCTGCTCGCCGCCCGCCGCCTGAAGAAGGCCGGTTGCGCCGAGCCCGGCTTTGCCGCCGGCCTGCAGGCTGGCGAGCCGCTGCCCTTGGGCCATGGCCTGTGGTGGCTGAGCGGCGGAGAACAGGTCAGCCGTCCCGGCCTGGCCTTCGTCACCCCGCAGCAGGCGTTGCAGTACGCCGGCCAACCGTTGCGCGGGCTGTTCTGCCTGGCCGATCGCGGCGCCGCCGCGCGCGCGACCCTGGAACGCCTCTGCGACCTGCTGGTGAATGGCCGCGCCGACGAACTGGCGCGGGCCGCTTCGGTGCGCGCGGTGCTTGAGGCGCTCGGTGGCGAGCTGCCGGTGGACTGGCCCAGCTTGCGTGTGCCCCTGGCCAACCCCCACGGCCTGCATGCCCGGCCGTCGCAGGTGCTGATGCAGATGGCGCGCGATTTCGACGGTGAGATTCGCCTGCGCATCGCCGACAGCGAGGGCGCTCCGGTGTCCATCCGCAGCCTGAGCAAGCTGCTCAGCCTCGGCGCGCGGCGTGGCCAGGTCCTGGAGTTCTTTGCCGAACCGAGCATCGCCGAGGTGGCCCTGCCAGCGTTGCGCGCGGCGGTGGAAGAGGGGCTCGGCGAGGAAGTCCTGCCGCTGCCGGTCGATGCCGTCGTGCCGCCGCCGCGCGCCGCTGCGCCGTCCGCCGAGGCCCGCGTGGTGCAGGCGCCGCCGAGCGGGGTGCCGTTGAAGGCGGTACCTGCCGCGCCCGGTATTGCCTGCGGACCGCTGCACCTGCAGATCGCGCAGCGCTTCGATTTCCCCCTGCGCGGCGAATCGCCTGCCGTCGAGGCGCAGCGCCTGGCCCAGGCCAAGGCGGCGATCGCCGACGAGATCGATGCCCTGGTGCAGCGCAGCGACGCCAAGGCCGTGCGGGAAATCTTCGTCACCCATCAGGCGCTGCTCGACGACCCCGAACTGGGCAGCGAGGTGGAGGCGCGGCTGAACCGTGGCGACAGCGCCGAAGCGGCCTGGCAGCAGGTCATCGAAGCCGCCGCGAGCCAGCAGGAAAGCCTCGGTGACAGCCTGCTCGCCGAACGCGCGGCGGACCTGCGCGACCTCGGCCGGCGCGTGCTGGCGCGCCTGTGCGGCGTGCAGACGGCGGCGGAGCCGGACGAGCCCTATATCCTGGTCATGGAGGAGGTCGGTCCGTCCGACGTGGCGCGCCTGGATACCCGGCGCGTGGCCGGCATCCTCACGGTGCGCGGCGGCGCCACCTCGCACAGTGCGATCATCGCCCGCGCCCTGGGCATACCCGCCCTGGTCGGCGCCGGCGAGTCGCTGCTGGCGCTGCGCCCAGGCACCCCGGTGCTGATGGACGGCGAGCACGGTCACTTCATCGTGGCGCCGGATGCCCAGGCGCTCGAACAGGCCTTGCAGCAGCGCGACGCGCGTCGCCAGCGCCAGGCCCTGGCCGAGGCGCGCCGCCATGAGCCGGCGGTGACCCGCGATGGGCAGGCGCTGGAAGTCTGCGCGAACATTGGCGACAGCGCCGGCGTGGCACCGGCGGTCGCGCTGGGCGCGGAAGGCATCGGTCTGCTGCGCACCGAGTTCGTCTTCCTCGACAGCCCGCAGGCGCCGGACCTGGCGGCCCAGGAGGCGGAATACCGGCGCGTGCTCGATGGCCTCGACGGGCGTCCGCTGGTGGCGCGGACCCTGGATGTCGGCGGCGACAAGCCGCTGCCGTACTGGCCGATTCCGCACGAGAGCAATCCGTACCTCGGCGTGCGCGGCATCCGCCTGACGCTGCAACGTCCGCAGATGCTGGAAACCCAGTTGCGCGCGCTGTTGCAGGCGGCCGCCGGGCGTCCGCTGCGCATCATGTTCCCGATGGTCGGCCTGGTCGAGGAATGGCGCCAAGCGCGCGACATGGCCCTGGCCCTGCACGCGGAGTACGGCGGCCACGGCGATCTGCAACTGGGCATCATGATCGAGGTGCCGTCGGCCGCCTTGCTGGCGCCGCTGCTGGCCGCCGAAGTGGACTTCTTCAGCGTCGGCACCAACGACCTGACCCAATACACCCTGGCCATCGACCGTGGCCACCCGAGCCTGTCGGCCCAGGCCGACGGCCTGCACCCGGCGGTGCTGCGGCTGATCGAGATGACCGTGCGCGCCGCCCATGCCCACGGCAAGTGGGTCGGCGTCTGCGGTGAGCTGGCCGCCGATGCCCTGGCCTTGCCGGTGCTACTCGGCCTTGGCGTCGATGAGTTGAGTGTGTCGCCGCGCAGTGTGCCGCTGGTCAAGCAGGGCGTGCGGGAGCTGAGCATGGCCCAGGCCCGCGACCTGGCCGGCGACGTGCTCGGCCTGGCCTCGGCCGCCGAGGTGCGTGCCCGCGTGGCCCAGGTGCTGGGGGAGAACCGCTGATGGCGCGCATTCTGACCCTGACGCTGAACCCGGCGCTGGACCTTACGGTGCGCCTGGCGCACCTGGAGCTGGGCGCGGTGAACCGCAGCGAGGCGGTACTCACCCAGGCGGCCGGCAAGGGCCTGAACGTCGCCCAGGTGCTCGCCGATCTCGGCCACCGACTGACCGTCGCCGGCTTCCTCGGCGCGGACAACCCGGCGCCGTTCGAGGCGCTGTTCCAGCGCCGTGGTTTCACCGATGCCTTCATCCGCGTGCCCGGCGAGACCCGCAGCAACATCAAGCTGGCCGAGCGCAGCGGACGGATTTCCGATCTCAACGGCCCCGGCCCCGAGGTCGATGCGGCGGCGCAGGATCGCCTGCTCGATGGCCTCGCGTCGCTCGCCGCCGGCCAGGACCTGGCGGTGGTCGCCGGCAGCCTGCCGCGCGGCGTCGATCCGCTCTGGCTGGGCGAGCTGTTGCAGCGTCTCAAGCGCCTTGGCCTGCGGGTGGCGTTCGACAGCAGTGGCGCGGCATTGCGCCAGGGGCTGGCGGCGGCGCCCTGGCTGGTCAAGCCGAACGCCGAGGAGTTGGCCGAGGCCTGCGGCCTGTCGGCGACCGACGAGCAGGCGCTGGACGACCAGGCCCGACGCCTGCAGGCGCAGGGTATCGAACAACTGGTGCTGTCGCAGGGCGCCGCCGGCGTGCGCTGGTTCGCCCCCAGCCAGTGCTGGCAGTCGACGCCGCCACGGGTCGAGGTCGCCAGTACCGTGGGCGCCGGCGATTCGCTGCTGGCGGCCATGGTCCACGGCCTGCTCAGCGACTGGCCGGCGGCGCGCGTGCTGCGCCATGCCACGGCGGTGGCGGCGCTGGCGGTGAGCCAGTTCGACGTCGGCATCGGCGATCCGCAGCGCCTGGCCCAATTGGAATCCCAGGTGGCGGTGCGCCCGCTGGATTGATCCGTTCGCCGCCCGAGCATCGGCGGGCGGGACAGCATAACAAGAGGTACGACGATGAACCTTGCCCTCATCACTGCCTGCCCCAACGGCCAGGTCACCAGCCTGCTCAGCGCACGCCTGTTGCGCGCCGCCGCCGAGCGCCTGGGCTGGTCGGTGTGCATTGAAATGAACGAGCCGCAGCGCCCCGAGCTACGCCTGAGCGCGGCGCAGATCGCCGCCGCCGACCTGGTGCTGGTGATCGCCAGCCAGCCGCAGGACCTCTCGCGCTTCGTCGGCAAGCGCCTGCTGCAGGCGCGTCCGGCCGAGGCGCTGGCCGATTGCGCGGCCTTCCTCCGGCGCGCCGCCGAACAGGCGCAGCCCTGGCAGGGCGACGCCAGCGCGACCCCAGCCGACCCGGCCAGTGCCCAGCCGGTGCGGCTGGTGGCGATCACCGCCTGCCCGACCGGGGTGGCGCACACCTTCATGGCTGCCGAGGCGCTGCAACAGGCCGCGCAGCGCCTGGGCTACCTGCTGCGGGTGGAAACCCAGGGCTCGGTGGGCGCACGCAATCCACTGTCGGCCGAGGATATCGCCGCCGCCGAGGTGGTGCTGCTGGCCGCGGATATCGAGGTGAACACCGCGCGCTTCGCCGGCAAACGGATCTTCCGGTGCGGCACCGGAGTGGCGCTGAAACAGCCCGAGGCGATTCTCCAGCGCGCCTTGCAGGAAGCCCGCGAAGAGGGCGCCAGCCCGGCCGCGGGCGCCGCCGCGGCGCCGGCCAAGAGCGAGGCGCGCGGTCTCTACAAGCACCTGCTCACCGGGGTGTCCTTCATGTTGCCGATGGTGGTCGCCGGCGGCCTGCTGATCGCGCTGTCCTTCGTCTTCGGCATCCAGGCCTTCAAGGAGCCGGGCACTCTGGCCGCGGCCTTGATGCAGATCGGCGGCGACACCGCCTTCAAGCTGATGGTGCCGATGCTCGCCGGCTATATCGCCTGGTCGATCGCCGACCGGCCGGGGCTGGCGCCGGGGATGATCGGCGGCCTGCTGGCCAGTAGCCTGGGCGCCGGTTTCCTTGGTGGCATAGTCGCGGGGTTGTTGGCCGGCTACTCGGCGCGCGCCGTCAGCCAGTGGCTGAAGTTGCCGCAGAGCCTGGAGGCGTTGAAGCCGATCCTGATCATCCCGCTGCTGTGCAGCCTGTTCACCGGGCTGGTGATGATCTATGTGGTGGGCAAGCCGGTGGCCGGCATGATGAGCGCCCTGACCGACTTCCTCGCCGGGATGGGGACGGCCAACGCGGTGCTGCTCGGCCTGTTGCTGGGCGGCATGATGTGCGTCGATCTGGGCGGGCCGATCAACAAGGCCGCTTACGCGTTTTCCGTGGGATTGCTGGCGTCGCAGAGCTACGCGCCGATGGCGGCGACCATGGCGGCCGGGATGGTGCCGCCGATCGGTATGGGTATCGCTACCTTCCTCGCCCGGCGCAAGTTCGCTCAGAGCGAGCGCGAGGCCGGCAAGGCCGCCCTGGTGCTGGGGCTGTGTTTCATTTCCGAGGGGGCGATTCCGTTCGCCGCCAAGGACCCGCTGCGGGTACTGCCGGCCAGCGTGGTCGGCGGCGCGCTGACCGGCGCGCTGTCGATGCTGTTCGGCTGCAAGTTGCTGGCGCCCCACGGCGGCCTGTTCGTGCTGCTGATTCCTAACGCGATCAATCACGCCCTGGCTTACCTGGCGGCGATCGCCGCCGGCAGCCTGGTCACTGGCGTGCTCTACGCGATGCTCAAGCGCGGCAGTGCCGCGCCTGTGCCGATGGCGCTCACGACGCCAGGTTGACCGACTCGCCGCGGCCGATGGCGAAGTAGTGGAAGCCGCGGCGGGCCATACGCTCCGGGTCGTACAGGTTGCGCCCGTCGAAGATCACCGGGGCCAGCAGTTTTTCCTTGATCAGGTCGAAGTCGGGCGCCTTGAACGCCTGCCATTCGGTGCACACGACCAGGGCGTCGGCGCCGGGCAGAACGGCCTCCGGGGTGCCCATCAGCGCCAGGCGCTCGTCGTGGCCGTAGATGCGCTGGGTTTCGGTCATGGCTTCCGGGTCGTAGGCGCGCACGCGGGCACCGGCGGCCCACAGGGCTTCCATCAGGTCGCGGCTGGGGGCATCGCGCATGTCGTCGGTGTTGGGCTTGAAGGCCAGGCCCCAGAGGGCGATGGTGCGGCCCTTCAGGTCGCCCTTGAAGAACTCGTTGATGCGCTTGAACAGCTTGTTCTTCTGCCGGTCGTTGACCGCTTCCACCGCTTGCAGCAGGTCGCTGGAGCAACCGGCTTCACCGGCGGTGTGGATCAGCGCCTTGATGTCTTTCGGGAAGCAGGAGCCGCCGTAGCCGCAGCCGGGGTAGATGAAGTGGTAGCCGATGCGCGGGTCGGCGCCGATGCCCAGGCGGATCGACTCGATGTCCGCGCCGAGGTTTTCGGCCAGCTCGGCGATCTGGTTGATGAAGCTGATCTTGGTCGCCAGCATGCAGTTGGCCGCGTACTTGGTCAGCTCGGCGCTGCGCAGGTTCATGGTCAATACGCGGTCGTGGTTGCGGTTGAAGGGTTCGTAGATCTCGCGCATCACGTCCATCACCTCGGCGCGTTCGCAGCCGACGACGATGCGGTCCGGACGGCGGCAGTCATTCAGCGCCGAGCCTTCCTTGAGGAATTCCGGGTTGGAGACGATATCGAACTGCAGCGTGCGGCCGGTGCTGGCGAGCAGGGCTTCGATGTGGGCTTTCAGGCGGTCGCCGGTGCCCACCGGAACGGTGGATTTCTCGACGATCACCACCGGCTGCTCGCGGTGACGGGCGATGCCTTCGGCCACGGCGAACACGGCGCTGAGGTCGGCGCCGCCATCCTCGCCCGGCGGGGTGCCGACGGCGATGAACTGCACGGCGCCGTGGGTGACCGCTTCCTGCACGTCACTGGTGAAGCGCAGGCGGCCGGCTTCCACGGTTTCCCGCACCAGCTCGGTCAGGCCGGGTTCGTAGATGCTCACGTGGCCTTGCTGCAGGCGCTCGATCTTCTTGGTGTCGATGTCCATGCACAGGACATCGTGGCCGACTTCCGCCATCACCGCGGCCTGGACGAGGCCGACATAGCCGGTACCGAAAACGCTGATCTTCATGGTGTGTATTCCTCTATTACTGTTCTGCCGGCTGTGGCGTGGTGGAACGTCGCGAATTGATCGTCAGGACGCCTCCCATCACCAATCCCACGCCGAGTGTTCGTAAGGGACTGAGTGGCTCGCCGAAGCCGGGTAACCAGGCTGCGCCGAGATAGACCAGTGCATAACTGATGCTGAGCAACGAATAGGCGCGGCTCAGCGGAAGATGATTGAGTGCGCCCATCCAGCACAGCATGGATAAGGCATAGGCGCAGATCGCGGCGGCGACCACTGCCAGCGCCAGCAGGTCGATGCCGCCATTGCCCAGTGCCTGCAGCCAGGCCGCCGGTTGCGGCAGCCGGGTCATGCTCCAGCGCATGCCCAGTTGCGCGGCGCTGACCAGCAGCACGCTGGCCATGGCCAGCATCATACCGCGGGGCGTGCTCATGACTGCGTCCCCAGCAGGGCGACGCCAGCGACGATCAGGGCGACGCCGAACCAGTGGCGGCGATCGACGGCTTCGCGGAACAGGTAATGCGCCACCAGGGTGACCAGCACGAAGTTCAGGCTGAGCATCGGGTAGGCCAGCCCCACCTGCAGGCGTTGCAGCACCAGCAACCACAGCAGCAGGCCGCCGCCGAGGCAGGCCAGCGCGGTGATCAGCCAGGGCGAAAACAGCTTGGCGAGCAGCGAGAAATCGCCGTGGCGCCAGCTTTCCACGGCGAATTTCTGTGCCACCTGGCCCATGCAGGTCAGCAGGCAGACGCAGGCCAGAAGAACGAAGGTCATGGCGTCGCCTGGGGAATCAACAGCACCACCAGGTGGTTTTCCCGGTAGCTGACGACGTCCTTGGGCATCAGTGCCAGCTCCTCTTCGTCGCCGGCGCTGTTGACGCGCATCACCACGCCGACCGAGCCCTGACTGCGCGCCTGGGCCAGCCAGGCGGGGAAGTCTTCCAGGCTGATGGTGCGCGCCTTGCCGTCCTCGTAGGACAAACCGTATTTCAGCTCGCCCACGGTGTTGAGCAGGAACACCTCGCTGCGCTGGGCGCGCCAGGCCAGCGCCGAGGCGGCGCCGAGGTCATTGCTCAGCAAGGTGTGCGCGCCGCGCAGCTCGTCCAGGTGCTGGGCGATGAACTGGTCGGGCATCTTGCTATCGACCATGCTGCGCGGTATCGCCGCGGGCAGCAGGGCGACCAGCACCCAGGCGGCCAGCGCCGGTGCGGCCCACAGGCGGCCGGGGCGGGCCATTTGCAGCGCGCCGCACAGCGCCCAGGTGGCGAACACCAGGCAGAGCAGGGCAACGCTGACCGACTCGTCGTGGTAGAGCGGCTTGCGCAGCTGGACGAACACCAGGCCGATCAGGGCCACGGCGCCGAGCAGCAGGTTCAGCGCGCCGTTCAGGCGCAGGATGCGCAGGCGCCCCTGCTCGATGGCAGTGAGCAGGGCGTCGGCCATCAGCAAGGCCAGCGGCGCGAAGCAGGGCATGATGTAGGTCGGCAGCTTGCCCTTGGCCAGGCTGAAGAACAGGAAGGGCATGACGAACCACAGCAGCAGGAAGGCCACGTGGGGCGTGCGCCGGCCCTGCCAGCCCTGGCGGAACGCCGAGACGATCGGCAGGGTCCAGGGCAGCGCGCTGGCGAACAGCAGCGGCACGAAGAACCAGAACGGCCGCGCATGCTGGGCGTCCTCGCCGGCGAAGCGGCGGATGTGTTCATGCCAGAAGAAGAAGTTCCAGAAGTCCGGCTCGTGCTGATGCACCGCCAGCGACCAGGGCAGGCTGACCAGCACCGCCACCAGCACGGCCAGCGGACCATGGCTGAACAGCTCGCGCAGACGCCCGCGCCAGACGGCGTAGGGCAGGGCGACCAGCACCGGCAGCAGGCCGGCGAGGAAGCCCTTGGTCATGAAGCCCATGGCGCAGCCGAATCCGAGCAGCGCCCAGTAACCCAGGCGCGCCTGGCGGCTGTCGGCCTCGAAGGCGAACCACAAGGCGGCGATGCTCAGGTTGGTCCACAGGGTGAACTGCGGGTCGAGGTTGCTGTAGCCGGCCTGGCCGGCGATCAGCGCGAAGCTGGCATAGAGCAGCGCGGCGACCGCGCCCTTGTTGCTCTGCGGCCAGTAGCGGCGCCCGACCCAATACACCAGCAGGGTGCTCAGGGCGGTGACCACCACCGAGGCGAAGCGCACGCCGAACAGGTTCTGGCCGAACAGCGCCTGGCTGATCGCCACCAGCCAGTAGCCGGCGATGGGTTTCTCGAAGTAGCGCAGGCCGAGGAAATGCGGCGACACCCAGTCGCCGGTCTGCAGCATGGCCTGGGACACCTGGGCGTAGCGGGTTTCGTCGGGAATCCACAGGCCGTGCAGGCCCAGCGGCAGGAGGAAGAACAGCAGCAGAACGCTGACGACCAGCAGCCAGCCACGTTGGCTCATCGTTGAACTCCCAGCCAGCCTTCGCGGCCTTCCAGGGCGCCGCGTACCAGTTGCCCTGCCGGCAGGGTCGCCGGGTCTTGCGGCAGCAGCCGGCCCAGCGGTTGGAAATGAATGTCGTCCTGCCGGGCGCGACCCAGCAACTGACGGAAGTCTTCAGCCATGAGGATTCCTTCCACTTCGGCATGGATGGTGTAGACGTTCAGGGCTTCGGCCCGGAAACGCCGGAGGATGTAGTCGTTGAAGTCGCTGGCGGCCAGGTTCGGGCCGACGACTTCGTCGAAGGTCGGCAGGTCCACCGGGATCTGCGGGGTGCCCAGGCGGCCATCGGCGAGGCGCGGGCGGAACATCGAGGTGCCGCGGCAATCGCTGTTGTAGCGGAAGGCGAAGGCTTCCTTGGCCTGCACGGTGCGCTCATCGGCGCGCCAGCCGGCGACCGCCGAGCAATCGACGCGCTGGCCGATGATGTCGCTGAGGGTATCCACGCCGAGGGCGATCTGGCGGTTCAACTGCTCGGCGCTCCAGCGCCCGGCGTTGGCCTGCCAGCCGTGATGGTCCCAGGCGTGCAGGCCGACCTCGTGGCCGGCCTCCAGGGTCCGTCGCATCAGATGGCCGAGATCGCGGCCGATGGGCCTTCCGGGCCAGGCGGTGCCGGCCAGGAGGATGTCCCAGCCGTACAGGCTGGCGGCCTTGGAACGCAACATCTTCCAGAAGAACTGCGGACGCACCAGGCGCCACAGGTGCCGGCCCATGTTGTCCGGGCCGACGCTGAAGAAGAACGTTGCCTTGATCCCGGCTTCGTCGAGCAGTTCCAGAAGCCGTGGCACCCCTTCACGGGTGCCACGGTAGGTGTCGACATCGATGCGTAGACCTGCCTGCATCAGCCCTGGGTCCCGGCCTTGCGTGCCTGCTGCTCGGCCATCGCCTCCTGCAGGAAGAAGTCCAGGGTCTTCTGGATGGTTTCACGCATCTCGACGGTGGGTTCCCAGTTGAGCAGGCGACGGGCGTTCTCGATGCTCGGCTTGCGGTGGGCCACGTCCTGGTAACCGTCACCGTAGAAGGTGCGGCTTTCCACTTCACGGAAACCGGCGAAGGGCGGGAAGTTGTGGCGCAGCGGGTGCGCTTCGAACTGACGCAGCAGCTCTTCGCCGAGTTCGCGGATGCTGGCTTCGTTGTCCGGGTTGCCGATGTTGACGATCTGTCCGTCGCAGCGGCCGCCTTCGTTATCGACGATGCGCGCCAGGGCCTCGATGCCATCCACCACGTCGGTGAAGCAGCGCTTCTGCGCGCCACCGTCGAACAGACGGATCGGGGTGCCTTCGACCAGGTGCAGGATCAGCTGGGTGATGGCGCGCGAGCTGCCGATGCGCGCGGAGTCCAGGCGGTCCAGACGCGGGCCCATCCAGTTGAACGGACGGAACAGGGTGAAGCGCAGGCCTTTCTGGCCGTAGGCCCAGATGACCCGGTCGAGCAGTTGCTTGGAGACCGAGTAGATCCAGCGCTGCTTGCTGATCGGGCCGACGATCAGGTTCGACTTGTCTTCGTCGAAGTTGGCGTCGGTGCACATGCCGTACACCTCGGAGGTGGACGGGAAGATCACGCGCTTGTTGTATTTCACGCAGTAGCGGACGAGCTTGAGGTTTTCCTCGAAGTCCAGCTCGAACACGCGCAGCGGGTTGCGGGTGTATTCGATCGGGGTGGCGATGGCCACCAGCGGCAGGACCACGTCGCACTTCTTGATGTGGTACTCGATCCACTCGGTGTGGATGCTGATGTCGCCTTCGACGAAGTGGAAGTCCGGGTTGCTCTTCAGGCGCTCGATGGCGTCGGAGCCGATGTCCAGGCCGTAGACTTCGTAGTTGCCGTCGCGCAGCAGGCGCTCGGACAGGTGGTTGCCGATGAAGCCGTTGACGCCGAGGATCAGCACGCGGGTCTTGCGCTTGGGCTTGGACACGGCATGCAGGCGCGAGCCATCCACCAGGCCCATTTCACGGGCCAGTTGCGGGCCGGCCAGGTACAGGCCGGCATCGCCTTGCTGACCGGCGAGGATTTCCAGGGAGTCCTGGCCGCAGGCGATGCGCAGCGGCTCGACGCTGAGCACGCTGCCAGCCGGACGGCCTTCGTTGCCGGCGACGACGCGCGAACTCCAGACGATCAGCTTGCGCTCGCCCACCGGGGCGAAGGCGCCCGGATACGGCTGGGCCACCGCGCGCACCAGGTTGTGCAGTTCGCGGGCCGGGCGTTGCCAGTCGAGCAGGCCGTCGGCCGGAGTACGGCGGCCGTAGTAGCTGGCCTTGCTCTCGTCCTGGGCGGTTTCCTTCAGCTCACCCTTGAGCAGCGCCGGCAGGGCGCCGTTCAGCAGTTCGCGGGCGGCTTCGCGCAGCTTGCCGTGCAGGCTCAGGGCGGTGTCGTCTTCGCCGATGGCGACGCGCTGCTGGGCGAGGATGGCGCCGGCATCCGGGCGCTTGACCATGCGGTGCAGGGTGACGCCGGTTTCGCTTTCACCGTTGACCAGCACCCAGTTGGCCGGGGCGCGACCGCGATAGCGCGGCAGCAGCGAGCCATGCAGGTTGAAGGCGCCGCCGCTGGCGCAGGCGAGCAGCTCTTCGCTGAGCAGGTTGCGGTAATAGAAGGAGAAGATGAAGCGCGGTTCGAGTTCGCGGATGCGCGCGATCCACAGCGGGTGGTTGACGTCTTCCGGGGCGTGCACCGGGATGCCGCGCTGGGCGCAGAGCTGCGCGACCGAGCCGAAGAAGCGGTTTTCGCGCGGATCGTCGGCGTGGGTGAATACCGCGTCGATCTGGTAGCCGGCGCTCAGCAGGGCCTCGATACCGGCGCAGCCGATGTCGTGGTAGGCGAAAACGATGGTTTTGGCGGTCATTTAACGATGGACTCGACGACAGGAGAGGAGGAAATGGTTTGAGTGCTGGGCAGGGCCTGGCCACGGATCACGCGCTCGATGAAGAAACGCGGGCGGGCGCGGACGTCGTTGTACATACGTCCCAGGTACTCACCGAGCAGGCCCATGCCGACCAGCTGCACGCCGGTGAACATGAACAGGATGGCGAACAGCACGAACACACCGTCGCCGGCCCAGGCAGCGCCGAACAGCAGGCGCAGCACCAACAAGAGCAGGCCGAACATGAAGCCGGCCACCGCCATGCCGCCGCCGACCAGGCTGAGCAGACGCAGCGGGCTGGTGGTCATGCAGGTCACCAGGTCGAACATCAGGTTGATCAGGCGCATGAAGTCGTACTTCGACTCGCCGTGCTCGCGCTCGGCATGGCCGACCAGGATTTCGGTGGTGTGGCGGGCGAAGCTGTTGGCCAGGATCGGGATGAAGGTGCTGCGTTCGCGGCAGGCCAGCATCGCGTTGATGATGCTGCGGCGATAGGCGCGCAGCATGCAGCCGTAGTCGCTCATGGCCACGCCGGTGGAGCGCTGCACGGCCATGTTGATCACCCGCGACGGCCAGCGGCGCAGGGCCGAGTCCTGGCGGTTCTGGCGCACGGTGCCGACGACGTCGTAGCCCAGCGCGGCCTGTTCCACCAGGCGCGGAATCTCTTCCGGCGGATTCTGCAGGTCGGCGTCCAGGGTGATGACCACGTCGCCACGGCATTGCTCGAAGCCGGCCATGATCGCTGAGTGCTGGCCGTAGTTGCGGTTGAGGATCACCGCCAGTACATGGCTGCCCGGGGCGTCGGCGGCTTCCTGGAGGATTTCCGCGGAACGGTCGCGGCTGCCGTCGTCGATCAGTACGATCTCGAAGTCGCGGCCGAGCTGGCGGCAGGCGTTTTCCGTGCGGCGCAGCAGTTCCGGGAGACTGGCTTCTTCGTTATAGACCGGGATGACCACGGAAACGCAGTCGATGGGATAGGGTTTCACGCAATATCACCGAATGATGGATTCGAAAGCCCCGACCACGCGATCCTGATCGGCTGCAGTCATATCGGGGAACAGCGGGATGGAGCACAGGCGTGCCGAATTCCATTCGGTATTCGGCAGGCTCAGGTCGGGGAAACGCTTGCGGTAGTAGGTATGCAGGTGGGTCCCGATGAAGTGGATGCCGCTGCCGATGTTGCGCTGCTGCAGCTCCTGCATGAAGGCATCGCGGTTGATGCCGCAGGCTTCCTCGTCGATACGCACGATGAACAGGTGCCAGGCGTGGTGCTGCGGGTAGTCCGGCAGCGCCAGCGGTTTCACCGGCAGGTGCGCCAGGCGTTCGAGGTAGGCGTTGGCCAGTTCCGCGCGGCGGGCGTTGATCGCTTCCAGGCGCTCGAGCTGGACCAGGGCGATGGCCGCGTTGATATCGGTCAGGTTGTACTTGAAGCCCGGCTCCACCACCTGCGCCTGCGGCTTGCGGCCGTGGGTCAGGCGGTCATAGGCGTCGACGCCCAGGCCGTGGAACTTCAGGGTGCGCACGCGATTGGCCAGGGCCTCGTCGTCGGTGACGAACATGCCGCCTTCGGCGCAGGTCATGTTCTTGATCGCGTGGAAGGAGAAGATCGCGGTGCCCTGGGCGCCGATCTGGCGGCCACGGTAACGGGTGCCGGCGGAGTGGGCGGCATCCTCGATCACGGCGATGCCGTGCTTCTGTGCCAGGGCGTAGAGCGGGTCGAGGTCGAAGGCGGCGCCGGCATAGTGCACCGGGATGATGGCCTTGGTGCGCGGGGTGATGGCCGCTTCGATGCGTGCGGCGTCGGTCATCAGGGTGTCGCGGTCGACATCGACGAACACCGGCGTGGCGCCCAGCAGGCAGATCATGTTGGCGGTGGAGACCCAGGTCTGCGACGGGGTGATCACTTCGTCGCCCGGGCCGATGTTCAGGGCCAGCAGTGCCAGGTGCATGCCGCCGGTGGCCGAGGCGATCGCCACTGCATGCTTGCAACCGACGTATTCAGCGAAGCGCTGCTCCAGGGCCTGGTTCTTCGGGCCGGTGGTGATCCAGCCGGAACCGAGTACCTCGGTGACCGCCTGGATTTCCTCGGCGCCGATGCTGGGCCGGGAGAAGGGGAGAAACGCATTTTCCATGGAGGAGCCTCGACTTTGGACGAGCATGCTAACAATCGGGTGCTGAACGCTAGCTTATCGATCGTTAAGAACCCGTTATGGCGTTGTTTGTATTTTGTCGCTGCAAGGATGCGGGGGAGTTTAGCTGGCAATGGCATTTCGGCATATGGTCACTCGATAAGTCTGACAGACGTACCGGCAAGCCCCGCGTTCGTTGGCTTTGCGCGATGCCCCGGCATTCTTCGGTGTCTCGTTGCCCGACGAATTGAACGGACGCTCAAAATGGCCGGATAACACTGTTGAACAGTCGTTCACTTCTGGCTATGTTGGAGCGCAATTGCCGCAGACGCTGTCGTCGGGTCGGCGGCTTCCGTCATTCGGACGAGGCCCCCAGCATGCGTTTTTCCTCGCTTGTGGACAGGATGGTCGGGCCAGGCGCTGCCGCCTGGGATATTCACTACGCCGCGGTGGCCGCCCAGCGGGCCGGCGAGGACGTGATCGTCCTCAGCGTCGGCGATCCGGACTTCGCCACCCCGGCGTTCATCACCGAGGCCGCGGTGAACTCGCTGCAAGCCGGGGATACCCATTACAGCGATGTGGCCGGCCGGCCGGAGCTGCGCCAGGCCATCGCCGACCTCTACCGGCGCCGCTTCGCGCGGGCCGTGGCGGCGGAAAACGTGGTGGTGGTCGCCGGCGCGCAGAACGGCCTGTTCGCCGCCGCCCTGTGCCTGCTCGAAGGCGGCGACGAAGTGATCGTCTTCGATCCGGTCTACGTCACCTACGAGGCCACGCTGAAGGCCACCGGGGCGACCCTGGTGCCGGTGGCCACCCGCGCCGAGGACGGCTTCCGCCTGGACGCCGGCGCGCTCGCCGCAGCCATCACCCCGCGCACCAAGGCGATTTTCTTCGCCAATCCGAACAATCCCACCGGCGTGGTGCTCAACCGCGATGAATTGCTCGCCATCGCCGAGCTGGCGCAGCGCCATGACCTCTGGGTGGTGGTCGACGAGGTCTACGAGAGCCTGACCTTCGAGCAGCCGCACCAGAGCTTCGCCAGCCTGCCGGGCATGGCCGCGCGCACGCTGAGCCTGGGCAGTCTGTCCAAGTCCCATGCCATGACCGGTTGGCGCGCCGGCTGGATCGTCGCCGAGCCGGCCGTGGTGGCGCATATCGAGAACCTGGCGCTGAACATGCTCTATGGCCTGCCCGGGTTCGTCCAGGAAGCCGCGCGGGTCGCCGTCGAAGCCCACGACGAGGTGGCTGCGTCGATGCGCGAGGTGTATCGCCGGCGCCGCGACCTGGTGGTCGAACGCCTCGGCCGCAGCCCGCGGCTCCGGGTGCTTACGCCGGAGGCCGGGATGTTCGTACTGGTGGACGTGCGCGGCAGCGGGCTGGGCTCGCTGGACTTCGCCTGGCAATTGTTCCGCGCCCGGGGTATTTCGGTACTCGACGCCGCCGCTTTCGGCGCCCAGGCCGACGGCTTCGTCAGGCTGTCCTTCACTCTCGGCGACGAGCGCCTGGCCGCGGCCTGCGAACGCATCCTGGCGTTCGTCGCGGCGCTGCCCGTGGCGCCGGCGAAAGCGCCCACCTTGGCCCCGGCGAGCGTCGCGGCGCCCGCGGCCATCTCGGCGCCGGTCATCGAGGTGCGCGACCTGCACAAGCGCTTCGGCCAGTTCGAGGTGCTCAAGGGCGTTTCGCTGCAGGCCCGCGAGGGCGGGGTGATCTCGCTGATCGGCGCCAGCGGCTCGGGCAAGAGCACCCTGCTGCGCTGCATCAACATGCTCGAAGTGCCCAACAGCGGCAGCGTCAGCGTGGATGGCGAGCGCATCGAACTGATCCAGGATCGCCACGGCGAACCGACGGTGGCCGACCAGCGCCAGCTCACGCGCATTCGCTCGCGGCTGGGCATGGTGTTCCAGAACTTCAACCTGTGGCCGCACCGCACCGTGCTGGAAAACCTCATGGAAGCGCCGACCTACGTCCTGCGCGAGAGCAAGGCCGAAGCGCGCGAGCGCGCCGAGGCGCTGCTCGAACGGGTCGGTCTGGCGGAGAAGCGCAACGAGTATCCGGCTTTCCTCTCCGGCGGCCAGCAGCAACGCGTGGCCATCGCCCGCGCCCTGGCGGTGCGGCCGAAAGTCATGCTGTTCGACGAACCGACCTCGGCCCTCGATCCCGAGCTGGTCGGCGAGGTGCTGCGGGTGATCCGCTCCCTCGCCGAGGAGGGCCGCACCATGATCCTGGTGACCCACGAAATGGCCTTCGCCCGTGACGTCTCCAGCCATGTGGCCTTCCTGCACAAGGGCCTGATCGAGGAGGAGGGCACGCCCGAGGACGTCTTCGCGCGGCCACGCAGCGAACGCTGCCGGCAGTTCGTCAACGCGCACCAGAATCGATGAGCGGGGCCGCCCGGTGGCCGCGTCGATGAGCTCGAACCACAACGGATAAAAAGCAGAGGATCAACATGAACAATAAAGGTCTTTGCGGTTGGTTGGCGGGTGCGACATTGCTGATGGCGGGGGTGGCCAGTGCGCAGGCGGAAACGCTGCACTTCGCCCTGGCGGCGGAACCCTATCCGCCGTTCTCGGTGAAACAGCCGGACGGCAAGTGGACCGGCTTCGAGCCGGACCTTATCCACAAGCTCTGCGCGCAGATGCAGGCGCAGTGCGAAATCGACGAGGTGGCCTGGGACGGCATCATCCCGGCGCTGCTGGCGAAGAAGGTCGATGTGATCTTCAACTCGCTGTCGATCACCGATGAGCGCGAGAAGCAGATCGCCTTCAGCATTCCTTATTACGACACCCCGGTGGCGGTGGCCGCGCCGGCGGCGACCGATGTGGTCATCAGCCCCGAAGGCCTCAAGGGCAAGACCATCGGCGTGCAGATTTCCACGGTCAGCTCGGAATACCTGAAGAAGTACTACGAGAAGATCGCCAACGTGCGCTACTACGACACCCAGGACTCGGTGAACGCCGACCTGGTGGCCGGACGCATCGACCTGATGCTGGCCGACGGCATTGCCGTGGGCGCCTTCCTCAAGTCGCCGGACGCCCAGGCCGCGGGCATCGTCAGCAAGGGCGAGGTGCCCTACGACCCGGTGTTCGGCCGTGGCGTCGGCGCCGGCCTGCGCAAGGACGACGCCGCGCTCAAGGCGAAACTGGACAGCGCCATCGGCCAGTTGCTCGCCAGCGATGACTACAAGGCGCTGTCGAACCAGTACTTCGGCATCAGCGTCGCGCCCAAGCAGCAGTGATGGATCGCCGCCGCCCTGCGCGGCGGCGCCGTCGTTTCGGGCTGTTCGCGGCCTCGCCAGCGGGAGCAGCCGCCGGCGAGGATCGCTCGGCACGCGCCGCTCGCCGGTCGTGGACGCACCGTCCGGCGCTGTTTTCAACGAGCGGATGCCGACGCGCAGGTCGCGGATGGGTCCCTGGAGGACATAGCCATGCAATCTTATCTGGACCTGGTCGGCTTCGGTGCCCAGGGCTGGGGCCTGGCCCTGCTGCGCGGGCTCGGGGTCACCTTGCAGATTTCTGTCGGCGCCTTCCTGGTCGGCCTGCTGGTCGGTCTCGGCGCCGCCAGCGCCAAGCTCAGCGGCCCCCGACCGCTGGCCTTGATCGCGCGCGGCTATACCACCCTGTGCCGGGCGGTGCCGGAGTTGCTGCTGATCCTGCTGCTCTACTACGTCGGCTCCATGGGCCTGAACCAGTTGTTCGCCTGGCTCGGCTACGGCGAGCTGAAGCTCAACGGGGTGATGGTCGCCATCGCCGTGCTCGGCCTGGTGCAGGGCGCCTATGCCTCGGAAATCTTCCGCGGCGCCATCCAGGCCATCCCCTACGGGCAGATCGAGGCGGCGCGGGCCTACGGCATGCACGGCGTCGGTCTGTTCCGCCGGGTGACCCTGCCGATCATGGCGCCGAACGCCCTGGCCGGTATGGCCAACCTCTGGGTCAACCTGATCAAGGACAGCGCGCTGATCAGCGTGGTCGGCACCAACGAACTGCTCTACACCGCCAAGCAGGCGGCCGGCTCGACCCGTCATTACCTGACCTTCTACCTCACCGCGGCGGCGCTGTACTACCTGCTGACGGTGCTCTCCAACCTGTTTTCCGGCTGGCTCGAGCGGCGTTTCCGTCGCTGGATTCCGGCGGTCTGAGCGCCCCGCCCATGAACGATCACTGGATAGTCAATTACGGCAGCCTGCTGCTGCGCGGCGTCGGCACCACCCTGTCGATACTGCTGATCTCCGCGCTCCTCGGCTTCGCCCTGGCCTTGCTGGTGGCGCTGGCGCGGATGTCGCGCAACCTGCTGCTGGCCAAGCTCAGCCTGGCCTTCACCAGCGTGTTTCGCGGCACGCCGCTGCTGGTGCAGATCTACGTCTTCTATTACGGCCTCGGCAGCCTGTTCGCCCAGTACCCGCTGATTCGCGGCAGCGCCCTCTGGCCGTACCTGCGCGACGGTTACTGGTACATCGTGCTGGCGCTGATCTGCTCGGTCGGCGCCTATGTCGGCGAGGTGCTGCGCGGCGGGTTGCGGGCGGTGCCGCGCGGCGAGCTGGAGGCGGCTTCGGCGTTCGGCATGAACCGGCGCCTGGTGCTCTACCGCGTCTGGCTGCCACGGGCAATCCGCCTGCTGCTGCCGACCCTGGCCGGGGAAAGCGTGATGCTGCTCAAGTCCACCGCGCTGGCGTCGACCATCGCCGTGGTCGATCTGCTCGGCGCGGCCAACGTGGTGCGCGCGCAGACCTTCCAGGTCTACCAGCCGTTGCTGCTGGTGGCGGCCATCTATGTGTGCCTGACCTTCATCATCGAGGGGCTGTTCGGCCTGCTCGAACGCAGCACGCCGCTGCGCCGCGAGTCGGCCGCGCCGGGAAGCCGCGCGGCCTGGCTGTTCTGGCGGCGCAAGGCACGGGCCAGTGGCTAGCCGGGATCAGGCGTAGGCGCCGCGGCGCAGGCCTTCGACCCAGCGCCGACTGAGTTCCAGGCCATCCTCGGCGCTGAAGGTGGTGGGGTTCAGGCACCACTCCAGCCAGAGGCCGTCGAGCATCGCCGAGAGGCCGATGGCGGCCAGGCGTGGCTTGGCGATGGCGAAGCCTTCGTGGCGGGCGAGGTCGCTGATCAGGGTTTCCAGCAGGGCCAGGTAGGCGCGGTAGCCGCGTTCGTGGGCGTCGTTGACCGGCGCCGAGTGGCGGATGAGGCTCCAGAACACCACCCAGGGGCTGAGCAGGTCGGGGTCGAGTACCCCGGGGGAAAAGGAGCCGACGAGGAAGGCGTCGAGGCGCGCGGCGGGATCGCTGCCGGCCGCCGCGACCTGTTCGCGCAGCGATTGGGTGACGCCGGCGGCGAGCGTCTCGTAGGCCTGGGCGACCAGTGCTTCGATGCTGCCGAAGTGGTGATTGACCAGTCCCACGGCGACCCCGGCTTCCTTGGCGATGCGGCGCACCGAGATTCCGGCGTGGCCCTCGGCGACCAGGCACTTGAGGGTGGCGCGGACCAACTGCTCGCGACGCTCCTCGGGCATGGCGCGGCGGGATTTGTGCTGGGGACTGTCCACGCGGATGGCTTCCTTGTGTGGGGGCATGGGCTGGGTGGTGTCGAGACGGGGGTTTGCCAGGCAGACGCGCTGCGCGCGCCGAGGCGTCGTACTGACCCTAGGAGCCCGCCGACAATATTTCCATGGAAACGCCAGAGGGAAGAGAGGATAGGGCAATGATCGAGGATGTATCGCTGCATGTCAGTGGGGATTCGGGCGCGTCATTGCGCATTCCGGCCTGGCGCATCGACGCCGGACGGCCCGGCCCGCGGGTGCACCTGCAGGCCGGTGTGCATGCCGATGAGATCGCCGGCATGCTGGTGCTCCACGAACTCCTGCCGCGCCTGCGCCGGGCCGCCGAGCGGGGCCTGCTCAGCGGCAGCGTGACCCTGGTGCCGCAGGCCAATCCATTCGGCCTCGGCCAGTTTCGCCAGGGGCGTATCCTCGGCCGCCATCACGAGGCCAGCGCACGCAATTTCAACCGTGGCTTCCCGGCGGCGGTCAGCGCCAGGGGCGTGCCGGATAGCCTGACACACTGGCAGCGGCAGCTCGTCGCCCTGGCCGCGTCGGCCGATATCGTTCTCGATCTGCACACCGATGACGAGGCGCTGCCATACCTCTACCTGCACCAAGGCTTCTGGCCGGCCGGCCGCGACCTGGTCGCCGCCCTGGGCGCCGAGCTGGCGATCATCTGGGAAGGCGATGGCGACGGCGCCTTCGAGGAGGCCGTGATCGCCCCCTGGCAGGCCGAGCAGCGCTTCGCCGGGCGCCTGGCGGCCACCGTCGAATTGCGTGGCCAGGGTGACGTCAGCGACGCCCTGGCGCGGCAGGATGCCGATGGCCTGTACGCTTTTCTCTGCGCCCGAGGGGTGATCGCCGAGGCGCCGCCGATCGCCGAATGGCAGGGCCTGGCCGTGCCCATGGGCTGCATGGAAACCCTGTTCGCCCCGGTCAGCGGCGTGCTGGTGTTCGAGCGCGAACTGGGCGCTTGGCTGCAGGCGGGCGAGCGCTTCGCACGGATCATCGCCCGTCCCGGCGAGGCGGATTCCGAGGTGATCCTGCGCGCGCCGCAGGCCGGGTTGATGCTGAGCCGCTACCGCGACCGACTGATTCCCCAGGGCGCGATCGCCGCCAAGTTCACCGGCTCGGCGCCCTCCAGCACCTGGACCGGCGGGGCGCTCGATCCTTGAGCGCTGAGCCTTGGCCGTCCCTACAGCCAGGCGGCGTACCAGAACGGATAGTCGACGATCCGCCGCACCAGGCCGGCGCGCAGGGGCTGGGCGATCATCCGCCGGGCGAGGCCCCGGCAATCCTCGTCGTCACGCAGGCGCCGGTGGTGGTAGCCCTGTTGCCAGGCCGGCCCGTGATCCGCGCGCAGGCTCATCAGGGCTCGCGCGGAGCGTGCCTGGAAGTGACGCACGCTGCGCTCCAGGCGTGCCGCCGGCAGCCGCAGCAGCCAGTGCAGATGGTCCGGCATCAGCACCCAGGCCAGCGATTCGAGCGCCAGTTCCTGGCCCATGCGATGGATTTCCCGGGCGATCAGGCAGGCGGTCGTCCAGTTGCGGAAGCGCGGGACGAGATCGGCGCTGACGGTCGTCAGCAGGTAGACCTGACGCTGCTCCGCGAGTGGCTGCGGTTGTAGGTTTTGTCCGGACATCGTCATGGGCGTGCGCTCTTGTTGAGGGGATGTGAGGAATCCTGGCGCAGCCTTCGGGGAGGTGTTTGTAGGAGAAATGGATAGTTATCGAGTGAGTTTTCCCGTTATGGATATCGGCCTTTTCTTGACCCGTTGCCCAGTCACGAAAACGCCCTCACGAGGAGGGCGTTGGCGAGCCGTCAGGACTCAGTGGTGTTCGCGGGTGGCGCGGAACTGGATGTCCGGCCAGCGCTCTTCCATCAGGCTCAGGTTGACGCGGGTCGGCGCCAGGTAGGTGAGGTGGCCGCCGCCGTCCACGGACAGGTTCTCGAAAGCCTTGTCCTTGAACTCCTTGAGCTTCTTCTCGTCCTTGCACTCGATCCAGCGCGCCGACCAGACGTTGATCGCCTCGTAGGCGCACTCGACCTTGTATTCCTCTTTCAGGCGGCTGGCGACCACGTCGAACTGCAGGACACCGACCGCGCCGAGGATGATGTCGTTGTTGCGCTCGGGGAAGAACACCTGGGTGGCGCCTTCCTCGGCCAGTTCCTGCAGGCCCTGGCGCAGTTGCTTGGACTTCAGCGGGTCCTTCAGGCGCACGCGGCGGAACAGTTCCGGGGCGAAGTGCGGAATGCCGGTGAAGCCCAGCGCTTCGCCTTCGCTGAAGGTGTCGCCGATCTGGATGGTGCCGTGGTTGTGCAGGCCGATGATGTCGCCGGCGAAGGCTTCTTCGAGCTGCTCGCGCTCGGAGGAGAAGAAGGTCAGCGCGTCGGCGATCTTCACGTCCTTGCCCAGGCGCACGTGGCGCATCTTCATGCCCTTCTCGTACTTGCCCGAGCAGATGCGCATGAAGGCGATGCGGTCGCGGTGTTTCGGGTCCATGTTCGCCTGGATCTTGAACACGAAGCCGGAGAACTTCTCCTCGGTCGGCTCCACGGTGCGCTCGTGGGTCGCGCGGGCCAGCGGCTGCGGAGCCCAGTCGACGATGCAGTCGAGGACCTGGTCGACACCGAAGTTGCCCAGCGCGGTACCGAAGAACACCGGGGTCATTTCGCCCTTGAGGAAGGCCGCCTTGTCGAACGTGTGGCAGGCGCCCTGGACCAGTTCCAGCTCTTCGAGGAAGTTCTCGTAGAGGTCGCCGAGGTGGGCGCGGGCTTCATCGCTGTCGAGCTTGTCGATGACCTTGGTCTCGATGCGCTCGTGGCCGTGGCCGGGGATGTAGACGATGATCTTGTCTTCGGCCAGGTGGTAGACGCCCTTGAAGTCCTTGTAGCAGCCGATCGGCCAGGTGATCGGTGCGGCCTTGATCTTCAGCACCGCCTCGATCTCGTCGAGCAGCTCGATGGGGTCGCGGATGTCGCGGTCGAGTTTGTTGATGAAGCTGACGATGGGCGTGTCGCGCAGGCGGCAGACTTCCATCAGGGCGATGGTCCGCGGTTCGACGCCCTTGCCGCCGTCGAGCACCATCAGCGCCGAGTCCACCGCGGTCAGGGTGCGGTAGGTGTCTTCGGAGAAGTCTTCGTGGCCGGGGGTGTCGAGCAGGTTGATCATGTGCTCGCGGTAGGGGAACTGCATCACCGAGGTGGTGATGGAGATGCCGCGCTGCTTCTCCATTTCCATCCAGTCGGAGGTCGCGTGGCGGTCGGACTTGCGCGACTTCACGGTACCGGCGACGGCGATCGCCTTGCCCATCAGCAAGAGCTTCTCGGTGATGGTGGTCTTACCGGCGTCGGGGTGGGAGATGATCGCGAAGGTACGGCGCTTGGCGACTTCGGCGGCCTGGTTGGTCATGGGTGCGTGCCTGCTGGATTCGGTGACGTCGGGCGGCGGACGGCCCGGAAAAGCGCGGGATTATAGCGCGAAACGGCAGCGCGATCAGGCCAGCAGTCCGAACGCCCGGCAGGCCGCGCGTCGCACCCCGGGGCTCGGTGGAACCCTCGGCGCTGTCCTCTGTCTGTCAGAAAGGTTTGAAAGAATGACGCCGCTCACCCGGCACAGCGAAACGCCCTGGAAACCGCGACTGTGTGCTATTCCATGCAGTTTGTTGAGTATCTGAAACAGTCAATCGTTCAAGTGACAAAGGGTTGTGCGAAAGCGGCAATTTTTTATTGAACTCACTGGCCTCAGGTCCTAAAGTTCGCGCCCGAACGTCCATGCTGGAAACGATCCATCCGGCTCAAGTACTGACGACGAGAGATCGCCTGCGACAGGCGACCCGTGGGTGACGCGCCCGCGGCAACTGCCATGACAAGAAGGCGGGTGATACTCGGCGACATGCCTTGGGAAGTAGGCGAACCAAAGTGGGGAAACGGATTAGACGTTCAGCTTCACCCCTACGTATCCATTTGTTTTGCCATTGGGAGTCCCAACCATGTCCATCAAGGTCGAGGATTATTTCGCCCCTGAAACCTTCCAGCGCATGAAGGCGTTCGCCGACAAGCAGGAAACCCCCTTCGTCGTCATCGACAAGCAGACCATCGCCGGTGCCTACGACCAGCTGACCCACTGCTTCCCCTTCGCCAAGGTGTACTACGCAGTGAAGGCCAACCCGGCCACCGAGATCACTGAACTGCTGCGTGACAAGGGCTCGAACTTCGACATCGCCTCCATCTATGAGCTGGACAAGGTGATGAAGACCGGCGTCGGCCCGGAGCGCATCAGCTACGGCAACACCATCAAGAAAGCCAAGGACATCCGCTACTTCTACGAGAAGGGTGTGCGCCTGTTCGCCACCGACTCCGAGGCCGACCTGCGCAACATCGCCAAGGCCGCGCCGGGCGCCAAGGTCTACGTGCGTATCCTCACCGAGGGTTCCACCACGGCCGACTGGCCGCTGTCGCGCAAGTTCGGTTGCCAGACCGACATGGCCATGGACCTGCTGATCCTCGCCCGCCAACTGGGCCTGGTGCCCTACGGCATCTCCTTCCACGTCGGCTCGCAGCAACGCGACATCTCCGTGTGGGACGCCGCCATCGCCAAGGTCAAGGTGATCTTCGAGCGCCTCAAGGAAGAAGACGGCATCGAGCTGAAGATGATCAACATGGGTGGTGGCTTCCCGGCCAACTACATCACCAAGACCAACGACCTGGAAACCTATGCCGAGGAAATCATCCGTTTCCTCAAGGAAGACTTCGGCGACGACCTGCCGGAAATCATCCTCGAGCCGGGCCGTTCGCTGATCGCCAACGCCGGCATCCTGGTCAGTGAAGTGGTGCTGGTCGCGCGCAAGTCGCGTACCGCCGTGGAGCGCTGGGTCTACGCCGACGTCGGCAAGTTCTCCGGCCTGATCGAAACCATGGACGAGTCCATCAAGTTCCCGATCTGGACCGAGAAGAAAGGCGAGGTCGAGGAAGTGGTCATCGCCGGTCCGACCTGCGACAGCGCCGACATCATGTACGAACACTACAAGTACGGCCTGCCGCTGAACCTGGCGGCCGGCGACCGCCTCTACTGGCTGTCCACCGGCGCCTACACCACCAGCTACAGCGCGGTGGAGTTCAACGGCTTCCCGCCGCTGAAGTCCTACTACGTATAAGCGCCCGTCGCTGACGAAAAAGCCCCGCCTCGCGGGGCTTTTTCATTTCGCGCGTTGCCAACCTGGCGGACTAGCTGCGGCTCAGGGCGGCGCTCAGTTGCTGGCGATCGGCGTCCTCGCCGAGTTCGGCGGCACGCCTGTAGTAGTCCAGGGCGAGGCGGCGCAGCGGCGGATGCGCCGAGCGCTCCAGTTGCTCGCGGGCGACCCGCAGGAAGTTCAGGTTACCGCCCTCCAGGGCGCGTTGCAGCCAATGGCGGGCGTCCTCGACCCGGCCCTGCTCGGCCAGCACGGCGGCATGGCTGAACTGACCGCGGAAGTCCCCGGCTTCGGCCGAGCGCCGATACCAGGCGTGGGCCTGGGCGAGATCGCGGGGAACGACCAGGCCTTCCTCGTAGTGGCGGCCGACCAGGTTCATCGACTTTGCATGGCCGAGTTCGGCGGCGCGCCGGTACAGCGCCAGGGCGCGCGCCGGGTCGCGCGGCACGCCGCGTCCAGTGGCCAGCAGGTTGGCCAGGTTGTACATGCCCCAGTCGAGACCGGCATCGGCGGCGCGGGCATATTCCATGGCCGCCGCAGCGGCATCGCTGGCGCAGCCCCAGCCGTGCTCCAGGCAACGCCCGAGCATGTTGCGCGCCATGTTGTGGCCGCGCGCGGCGGCGATGCGGAACCAGGTCTGCGCCAGCGCGGGATCGCGGCTGATGCCCTGGCCGTCGAGGAGGATCTGCCCGAGCAGGGCCTGGGCCTCCACCTCGCCCTGGCGGGCCGCTTCGAGGATCAGGCGCGCGGCCTAGCGCGGATCGTCGTTCAGGCGGGCGCGCAGTTGCTCCACCGACAGCTCTTCGCGGCGGCGCAGAACGAAGGCCATGTTCAGACCTCGACCCAGCGCCGCAGCAGATTGTGGTAGCTGCCGGTCAGTTCGACCAGGGCCGGGTGCTCGGGGACATCGCGGGTGAGTGACTGGATCGCCTGGTCCATCTGGAACAGCAGCGCGCGCTGGCTGTCCTCGCGCACCAGGCTCTGGGTCCAGAAGAAGGCGGCGTAGCGTGCGCCGCGGCTGACCGGTTCGACCTTGTGCAGGCTGGTGGCGGGGTAGAGCACCAGGTCGCCGGCCGGCAGCTTGACCCGTTGCTCGCCGTAGGTGTCCTGGATCACCAGTTCGCCGCCGTCGTAGTCCTGCGGATCGCTGAAGAACAGCGTGGAGGAGACATCGGTGCGCACCCGCTCGCGGCCGCCTCGCACGTCGCGCACCGCATTGTCGATGTGAAAGTCGAAGGAACCGCCGCCGGTGTAGCAGTTGAACAGCGGCGGAAACACCTTGTGCGGCAGCGCCGCGGACATGAACAACGGGTTCTGCCACAGGCGTTGCAGCATGGCCTCGGCGATTTCCCGGGCCAGCGGGTGGTCCTGGGCCAGCTGCAGGTTGTGCTTGGCCTTGGCCGACTGGTAGCCGGCGGTGGCCTTGCCGTCGCCCCACTCGGCCTGTTCCAGGGCGGCGCGGATGCGCGTGACTTCTTCGCGGGTGAAGAGGGCAGGGATGTGCAGCAGCATGGCAGGGTCTCGATGAAAACCAGATGCCGATGATATTGATTTGCATTGGCAAGGTACAGCCCGGCTGTCCCGGCGTTCCCGAAGGAGAATGTAAATCTTGTAAATCGAGTGCGTTTAGGAATTAGTGCTAATTGATATTGCTTCTTGTTTGAACTAGATTGCGCCGCCTTCAGCTCATCCCTGGGGAGGGATTCTTCGATGTCGCGTCAATCTTCCGAAATCACCGGTAGCACCCCGCGTCTGCTGGCTTCCGCCGTGGGCGTAGCCATCACTGCCATTTCCAGCGGCCATCTCGCCCAGGCGGCGGACAGCGGCGAGAAGAAGCCGGCGCAGGATGTGCTGTCCCTGGACGCCGATACCGTCGTCGGCGCGCAGAGCGACGAAACCACCTACAACGTCGAGAAGTCGGCGTCGGACAAATACACCGCGCCCCTGCTAGACACACCGAAGACCGTCACCGTGATCCCGCAGCAGGTGATCAAGGACACCGGCGCCACCAGCCTGGTCGATGCCTTGCGCACCACTCCGGGCATCACCTTCGGTGCCGGCGAGGGCGGCAACCCGGCGGGCGACCGCCCGTTCATCCGCGGTTTCAACGCCGAGAGCGACACCTTCATCGACGGCATGCGCGATGTCGCCTCGCAGACCCGCGAGGTCTTCAACATCGAGCAGGTCGAAGTCAGCAAGGGGCCGGGCTCGGCCTACACCGGCGCCGGCTCCACCGGCGGCAGCCTGAACCTGATCAGCAAGACCGCCAAGTTCGCCGACTTCAACGACGCCAGCTTCACCTACGGCTCCGACCAGACCCGCCGCACCACCCTGGACGTCAACCACACCCTGGGCGACAACGCCGCCTTCCGCCTCAACCTGCTCAAGCATGAGGCCAACGTCGCCGGTCGCGATGGCGTGGATGTCAGCCGCTGGGGCGTGGCGCCGACCGTCACCTTCGGTTTCGATACCCCGACCCGCGCGACCTTCTCCTACTACCACCTCAGCACCGACGACATGCCGGACTACGGCCTGCCGCTGACCAACGTCAACCGCAGCAAGCAGAACCCGAGCCGGCCGGCGGCGGTGGACCGCGACAACTTCTACGGCCTGAGCGACCGCGACTACCGCCAGAGCACCACCGACAGCGGCACCTTCCACATAGAACATGACCTCAATGACGCGCTGACGCTGTCCAACAGCTTCCGCATGGTCCGCACCACCCTCGACTACATCGTCAGCAACCCCGATGACAGCAAGGGCAACGTCGCCAACGGCTACGTCTACCGCTCGGCGAAGAGCCGCAATTCGACGTCCAAGGGCTGGGTCAACCAGACCGACCTGAAGGCCTCCTTCGATACCGGCTTCATCCAGCACAGCCTGGTCACCGGCCTGGAGTTCAGCTACGAGGACGTGCACAACCGTCCCTACGTGATCACCCCCGGCGCCAGCGGCAACACCTGCAACGCCGCGCTGCTGGCCAGCGGCGATTGCACCAGCCTCTACAAGCCGACGCCGAGCGCGAACTGGACCGGCAGCATCAGCGACAGCGCCGCCTACACCGATACCGATACCAAGACCCGCGCCGCCTACGTCTTCGATACCCTGAAGCTGAGCGAGCAGTGGGACCTCAACCTCGGGCTGCGCTACGACGACTTCAACACCGAGTCGAGCGGCTACGCCACCGCCGGCCGCACCACCCCGGCCGGCTATTTCGACCGCGAGAACGACAGCCACTTCTGGAACTACCAGGTCGGCCTGGTCTACAAGCCGCTGCCCAACGGCAGCATCTACGCGGCCTGGTCCACGTCCAGCAACCCGAGCGGGGAGACCGGCGGGGAAGGCGCGGCGGACGTCAGCCTGGCCAACGGCAACCTGGACCCGGAACGCAACCGCAACTACGAAGTCGGCACCAAGTGGGACTTCTTCGACGAGGCGCTGTCGCTGAATGCCGCGCTGTTCCGTACCGACAAGACCAATGCCCGCGTCACCGACCCGGACAACAGCAGCTACCAGGTGCTCGACGGCGAGCAGCGCGTGCAGGGCGTGGAACTGGGCTTCAGCGGCCAGTTGACGCCGAAGTGGAAGGTCTTCGGCGGCTACACCTACCTGGACAGCGAGATCCTCAAGTCCACCACCCAGAGCGACGAAGGCAACCGCATGCCGCAGACCGCCGAGAACAACTTCACCCTCTGGTCGACCTATCAACTGGTCAATGACCTGACCGTGGGCGGCGGCACCACCTTCGTCGACAAGCAATACGGCAACACCGCCAACAGCGTGATGATCCCGTCCTATTGGCGCTACGACGCGATGGCCAACTACAAGCTGAGCAAGAACGTCGATCTGCAGTTGAACGTGCAGAACCTCACCGACAAGCGCTACTTCGACCAGATCTACAGCACCCACATGGCGCATGTGGCGCCCGGTCGCACCGCGCTGCTGGGGCTCAACCTGCACTTCTGATCGCGCGGATTCCCGCGCGCCCCGCCCGTTGCTCCTGCGGGCGGGGTTTTTCTCTGTCGGCGCAGCGCGCCTGAGGTACGTCGAAGGTGTTGAAGAAAGTCTGGTTCCAGTTGCATTGGCTGTTCGGCATCAGCGCCGGCCTGGTCCTCGCGCTGATGGGCGTGACCGGCGCCACCCTGTCGTTCCAGGACGAATTGCTCCGGGCGTTCAATCCGTCCAGCCTGACCGTGGCCAGGCAAGCGACAGGCGTGCTCCCGCTGGACGAACTGGTGCGCCGGGTCGAAGCGGCGGAACCGGGACGGCGGATCGCCTTCATCGAAGCGCGGCTGGACGACGACAGCGCCGCGCACCTCTTCTACACGCCGCCGCCTGGGCAGCGCCGCGGTGAGTCGCGCTACGTCGACCCCTACACCGGGAGCCTGCTGCCGGCGCCGCGCGGCGAAGGCTTCTTGCTGTTCGTCATGCAATTGCACCGCTTCCTCGCCATGGGCGATGCGGGGCGGCAGGTGACTGGCGCCTGCACGCTGATCCTGCTCTACCTGTGCCTTTCCGGCCTCTATCTGCGCTGGCCGCGCAAGGCCCTGAACTGGCGCGCCTGGCTGACCGTCGACTGGCGCAAGAAAGGCCGTGCCTTCAACTGGGACCTGCACGCGGTGGCCGGCACCTGGTGCCTGGCCTTCTACCTGCTGGCGACGCTCACCGGGCTGTTCTGGTCCTACGACTGGTATCGCGGGGCGCTGTTCCACCTGCTCGGCGATGCCGCCGCCGGCGAGCAACGCCATGGCCCGCCCGGCGGCAAGCCCGGCAAGCCGGGGCGTCCCGGCGAAACGCCGGACGCTCCGCCGCCGCCGGTCGACTATGCCGCCATCTGGAACAGCCTGCGCAACGCCGGTGGCGCCCACCTGGTCGGCTACAACCTGCGTCTGCCGCCGGTGGCCGGGCAACCGGCGAACCTCGCCTACCTGCTCGATGACGCCGCCCACGAGCGCGCCTTCAACACGCTGAGCCTGGACCCGGCGAGCGGCAAGGTGCTGGCCGAGAAGCACTTCCGCCATCAGCCGCTGGGGCAGCGATTGCTCGACAGCGTCTATGCCCTCCACGTGGGCAGCTACTTCGGCTTGCCGGGGCGCATCCTGATGTGCCTGGCCAGCCTGTCGATGCCGCTGTTCTTCGTCACCGGCTGGTTGCTCTACCTCGACCGCCGGCGCAAGCAGCGTGGCGTCGCGGCGGCGCGCAGCGGGCTGCTTAGCGACGGCGGGAACGATGCCTGGCTGATCGGCTATGCCAGCCAGAGCGGTTTCGCCGAGCAACTCGCCTGGCAGAGCGCCGGGCAGTTGCAGGCGGCGGGCCACGCGGTTCGCGTGGAGCCGCTGGCGCGCCTGGACCGGGCCAGTCTGGAGCAGACCCGCAAGGCACTTTTCGTGGTCAGTACCTTTGGCGATGGCGAGGCGCCGGACAGCGCCCGTGGCTTCGAGCGCCGGCTGCTCGGCCAGGCTCTTGGCCTGGCGCACCTGCGCTTCGCCCTGCTGGCCCTGGGCGATCGCCAGTATTCGGCCTTCTGCGGATTCGGCCGGCGCCTGCGCGATTGGCTGCAAGGGCAGGGCGCCGAGCCGCTGTTCGATGGCGTGGACGTCGACAACGGCGATGCCGCCGCCCTGCATGACTGGCGGCAGCGCCTGGCGCACCTGAGCGGTGGCGGCGTGCCGCAGGCCCCCGCCGCAGCGGCGTATGAAGGCTGGCGACTGGCCGCGCGCACGCACCTCAATCCGGGCAGCCAGGGCCTGCCCACCTATCTGTTGCGCCTGCAGGCGCCGGCCGGTAGCCAGGCGGACTGGCGTGCCGGCGACCTGGTTGAGATCCTCGCGTGCCACCCGCGCGAGCGTGTCGAGCGCTTCCTCGCCCGGCTGGGCCAGGATGGCACGGCGCCGGTCAGCCTCGACGGCAGCCGCATGACCCTGGGCGAAGCGCTGGGCGGACGCGAGCTGCCAGGCAGCCTGGAGCACCTGGTCGGTCTGCACCCGCAAGCGCTGCTGGACGCCCTGGCGCCGCTCGCAGCGCGCCAGTACTCCATCGCCTCGCTGCCCAGCGATGGCACCCTGGAGCTGATCGTGCGCCAGGAGCGCCGGGCCGATGGCCAACTGGGCGTGGCCTCCGGCTGGCTGACCGCGTACCTGGCGCTGGACGGCAGCCTGGCCCTGCGCGTGCGGCGCAACGCCGGGTTCCACCTGCCGGCGCTGCCGCAGCCGTTGATCCTGATCGGCAATGGCACCGGGCTGGCCGCCTTGCGCGCGCTGCTGCGCGCCAGCATTGGCGCAGGTTGTCAGCGCAACTGGCTGCTGTTCGGCGAGCGCAATCGCGCCCACGACTTCTATTGCGCGGAGGAGCTGCAAGCGGCGCTGGCCGCGGGCGATCTGCAATGCCTGGACCTGGCGTTCTCCCGTGACCAGGCGGAGAGGCGTTACGTGCAGGACCTGTTGCGCGAGCGCGCGGCGCAACTGCGCGAGTGGCTGGCGCAGGGCGCGGTCCTCTATGTCTGCGGCAGCCTGCAGGGCATGGCCGAGGGCGTCGACCGGGTGTTGCGCGAGGTCTTGGGTGAGGCAGCGGTGGAGGCCTTGCTGGACAGCGGGCGCTATCGCCGCGACCTCTACTGATGGCGCTTGCCGGGCGGCGTACTGGCGGGAAACGTTGAAAGGCGGGGGCCGTGGCCGTCGCGGGGAGGCCGCGACGGCCACAAGAGCGGGCCTGGGCGGCTCAGATCCAGATGATCAACGCCAGGAGGGCGCCGAAGAACGCCCATTTCTCCAGGTAATAGAGGGTGCGGTTGCGCTTCTTCAGCGCCTTGCTGCGCAGGCGGATCTTGTACACGCTGCCGAACAGGCGGTTGAGCGCGCCGGTCTTGTCGCCTTCCTCGTTGGGCGAGGAGGCGGCGGCCACCACGTTGCGGCTGAACCAGCGGTTGAACGCCTGCGCCCAGCGGTACTTCAGCGGCCGCTCGATGTCGCAGAAGAAGATCAGGCGGTTCTTCTCGGTGGTGTTTTCCGCGTAGTGGATGAAGGTCTCGTCGAACACCACGGCCTCGCCGTCGCGCCAGGAATAGCGCTGGCCGTCGACGTCGATGAAGCAGCGCTCATCGTTGGGCGTGACCAATCCCAGGTGGTAGCGCAGCGAACCGGCGTAGGGGTCGCGGTGGCGCACCAGGCGCGCGCCGGGCGGCAGTTCGGTGAACATCGCCGCTTTCACCGACGGGATGTCGCGGACCAGCGCGGTGGTCTTCGGGCACAGCTGGTTGGCCGAGGGATGCGCCTCGTCGTACCACTTCAGGTAGAAACGCTTCCAGCCGGTCTTGAAGAAGGAGTTGAAGCCGACGTCGTTGTATTGCTCGGAGCGCTTGATGGCGCCGGCATCGAGCAGACGCTCGCCCTCGGCGCGGATCATTTCCCAGTTGTCGGTGATGACCTTCAGCTCGGGGAAGGTCTCGGGCGGCAGGAAGGGCCGGTTCGGCACCTTGGAGAACAGGTACATGAAGCAGTTGACCGGCGCCAGGAAGGTCGAGTGGTCGGTCAATTGGCGGGTCAGCTTGTGGCGGACCTTACCGCGCAGGTGAACGTAGACGATGGAGGCCACGTAGGCCAGCAGAATCAGGGCTTTCATCTTCGATTGGGCGGCTATCGGCGAACGGAAGCGAGGGATATTACTCCCGGCGCGCCTGGCTGGATATGCTCCCAGGGTTCAATTGGCCAGCGCCTGGTTTAACCTGTCAGGAATTTCCCAATCACGACGGGACCTGCGATGACCGAGTTCTCCGTGCGCCGCATACTGCTCAACTGCGACATGGGCGAAAGCTATGGCGCCTGGCGCATGGGCGACGATGCCCACGCCATGCCGCTGATCGACCAGGCCAACCTGGCCTGCGGTTTCCATGCCGGCGACCCGCTGACCATCCAGCGCAGCGTGCGCCTGGCGCTGGAGCATGGCGTCAGCATCGGTGCCCATCCCGCCTACCCGGACCTGGCCGGCTTCGGCCGCCGGCACCTGAGCTGCTCGGCGGAGGAAGTGCGGGCCCTGGTGCTTTACCAGTTGGGCGCCCTGGATGCCTTTTGCCGCGCCGCCGGCAGCCGTATCGACTACGTCAAGCCGCATGGCGCGCTGTACAACGATCTGGTGCGCGACGACGCCCTGCTGCGCGCCGTGCTCGATGCCTGCGCGGCCTTCCGCAAGGGCCTGCCGCTGATGGTCCTGGCGCTGGCCGACAACAGCCGCGAGCTGGAGCTGGCCGATGGCGCCGACGTGCCGCTGATGTTCGAGGCCTTCGCCGACCGCGCCTACCTGCCTGATGGCCAGTTGGCGCCGCGGCGCCTGGCCGGCGCGGTGCACCACGAGCCGCAGCGCATCCTCGAACAGGCGCTGGCCATCGCCCGTGGCGAGCCGTTCCCGGACATCGACGGCCAGCCGCTGCGCTTGCGCGCCGACAGCCTCTGCGTGCACGGCGACAATCCCGAATCCCTGGCGGTGCTGCGCCGCCTGCGTGGCCTGCTGGACGCCGCATGATCGGCGTCGAGCCGTTCGGCGCCCAGGCCCTGCTGCTGACCCTCGCCGAGCAGCCCGACGCGCACTTGCCGCTGCGCATCGCCGCGCTGGCCGAGCGCCTGCGCGTGCAACTCGGCGATTGCTTGACCGACCTGGTGCCGGGCTGGACCAGCTTGCTGCTGCACTACGACCTGTTGCGCATCGACCTGCCGACGCTGCGCCAGCGCCTGCAGCCATTGCTCGATGAGTGGCCGACGCTGGCGCCAGCGCCGGGCGCCGGGCGCCTGCATGAAATCCCGGTGTGGTATGCCGGCGCGGACCTCGATGAGGTGGCGCGGCATTGCCGGCTGAGCGTGGCGCAGGTCATCGCGTTGCACAGCGGCCGCGAATATCGCGTCGGCGCCATCGGTTTCGCCCCCGGCTTCGCCTACCTCGGCGAACTCGACGAACGCCTCGCCCTGCCGCGTCGCGCCACGCCGCGCACCCGCGTGCCGGCCGGCAGCCTGGCCATCGCCGAACGGCAGACGGCAATTTATCCACAGGCGTCGCCGGGCGGCTGGCACCTGCTCGGGCACACGCCGCTGCGACTCTTCGATGCGCAGCGCGAACCGCCCTGTCCGCTGGCGCTGGGCGACCGGGTGCGTTTCCTGCCCATCGATGCCGCCGCCTTCCGGCGTGCGGGAGGCCGCGCATGAGCGGCCTGCGCGTGCTCCGGCCGGGCGCCTTGAGCCTGTTGCAGGACGGCGGCCGGCGCGGCTGGCAGCACCTCGGGGTATCGCCGTCCGGCGCCGTGGACCAGCACGCCGCCGCCTGGGCCAACCGACTGCTCGGCAACCCTTGGGGCACGCCCTTGCTGGAGATCGCCCTCGGCGGCGTGCAGCTACGCGCCGAGCAGGACTGCTGGCTGGCGTTGTGCGGCGCGGCGCTGCCGATCCGCGTGGAAGGGGAGGCGCGGCCCGGCTGGTCGCGCTTTCGCCTGCGTGCCGGCGAGCGCCTGGAACTGGGCTTCGCCGCCAGTGGCCAGCGCGCCTATCTCGCCGTGGTCGGTGGCTTCCGGGCCACGCTGGTGCTGGCTAGCGTCGCTTGCCAGACGCGCGAAGGGCTGGGCGGGCTGCATGGCGACGGTCGGCCGCTGGCCGAAGGCGAACTGTTGCCCTGCGCCGCCAGTGGCGCGGCCTTCGGGCATGGCGCCAGCGTGCCCTGGCGCTACCAGCCGGACTACCGCGCCGAGCCGCTGCTGCGCGTGCTGCCCGGCGGCGACGCAGCGGCTTTCGACCCGGCGCAGCGCGCGGCCTTTTTCCAGCAGACCTGGAGCCTCAGCGCGCAATCCGACCGCATGGGCGCGCGCCTGCGCGGTACGCCGATCGCCGCGCCGCGCCGGCAATGGTCCCTGGGCGTGACGGCGGGCGCCATTCAGGTGCCGCCGGACGGCCAGCCGATCGTCCTGCTGGCCGACCACCAGAGCATGGGCGGCTACCCGCTGCTCGGCGTCGTCCACCCGCTGGACCTGGCGCGCCTGGCACAGTGCCCGGCGCATGGCCGGGTGCGCTTCGTCGAGGGATCGCTGGCCCAGGCCCAGGCCGATCTGCGGCGCTTCCTGCGCTTCTTTCGCCCCTAGCCCTCGGGCATCCAGCGCGCGGCGGTGGATAACGCGTGCCGTTGTTTCCGCCCTACGGTTGTAGCCTGCATGGCTTCGTAGGATGGCGTTGAGCGCAGCGATACCCATCGCCTTGGCAGCCGGGCAAGCGCACGGGTTTCGCGGGCTCGATCCATCCGCCGGGGGCGACAGGGTAGGGCGGCGGATGGGGCCGCCGTTCTCCCTCAGCCGAGGAATTGCTCGGCGTGGTGGCAGGCCACCTGGCGCGCATCCAGCAGGCGCAATGCCGGCACCTCGGTCTTGCAACGCTCGGTGGCGTACGGGCAGCGCTTGTGGAAGGCGCAGCCGGACGGCGGGTTGAGCGGGTTGGGCAGTTCGCCCTGGATACGGATTTTCGGCTTGCTCGGGTCCGGGTGGATCGCCGGCGTGGCCGACAGCAGGGCCTGGGTGTAGGGATGCAGCGGGCGTTCGTAGAGCTTGTCCGCCGGGCCCATCTCCGCCGGGCGGCCGAGGTACATCACCAGCACGTCGTCGGCGACGTGGCGCACCACCGCGAGGTTGTGCGAGATGAACACGTAGGCGGTGCCGTATTCCTGCTGCAGGTCCATGAACAGGTTGAGCACCTGGGCCTGGATCGACACATCGAGCGCCGAGGTCGGCTCGTCCGCCACCAGCACCTTGGGCCGCAGCATCATGGCGCGGGCCAGGGCGATGCGCTGGCGCTGGCCGCCGGAGAACATGTGCGGGTAGCGCTGGTAGTGCTCCGGGCGCAGCCCGACCTGCTGCATCATCGCCTGCACCCGTTCGCGGCGTTCGGCGCGCGACAGCGAGGTGTTGATCAGCAGCGGTTCGCCGAGCTGGTCGCCGATTTTCTGCCGCGGGTTGAGCGAGGCGTAGGGGTTCTGGAAGACCATCTGCACGTCGCGGCGCAGTTGCTTGCGCTGCTCGGCGTTGGCGCCTTTGACTTCCTGGCCGGCGATGCGCAGCGAGCCGGCGGTCGGCTCCTCGATCAGCGTCAGGGCGCGGGCCAGGGTCGACTTGCCGCAGCCGGACTCGCCGACCACCGCCAGGGTCTTGCCGGCCTGCAGTTCGAAGGACACGCCGTTCAGCGCGCGGACCAGGGCGTGCGGCTTGAACAGGCCCTGGGCGATTTCGTAGTGACGGGTCAGGTCACGGGCGGTCAGGACGGCATCCATCAGACCACCTCCTTGAGGTTCAGCGGGTAATAGCAGCGCACCGCGCCGCGTTCATGGGCTTCGAGGGCCGGGCGCGTGGCGCGGCAGTTGTCCTTCACGTAGGGACAGCGCGGCGACAGCAGGCAGCCCTCTGGCCGGTCGTAGCGGCCGGGGACGATGCCGGGCAGGGTGGCCAGGCGTTCTTCGCCGACGCTGTGCTCGGGAATCGCCTTGAGCAGCGCCTCGGTGTAGGGATGGCTGGGCAGGTCGAACAGTGCCGGCACCTGGCCGATCTCCACCGCCTGGCCGGCGTACATGACGCAGACGCGCTGGGCGGTCTCGGCGACCACGGCGAGGTCGTGGGTGATCAGGATCAGCGCCATGTCCTGGTCGCGCTGCAGGTTCAGCAGCAGCTCCATGATCTGCGCCTGGATGGTCACGTCGAGCGCGGTGGTCGGCTCGTCGGCGATCAGCAGCTTGGGCTCGCCGGCGATGGCCATGGCGATCGCCACGCGCTGGCTCATGCCGCCGGAAAGCTGGTGCGGGTAGGCGTCCAGGCGCTGCGCCGCGCCGGGGATCTCGACCCGTTCGAGCAGTTCCAGGGCGCGCTGGCGGGCGGCCTTGCCGCGCAGGCCGAGGTGCAGCTTGAGGACTTCTTCGATCTGGTAGCCGACGGTGTAGCTGGGGTTCAGCGCGGTCATCGGGTCCTGGAAGATCATCGCGATGTCCTTGCCGACGATGCGCCGCCGCTCGCGGCCCTTGAGGCGCAGCATGTCGGTGCCGGCGAAGCGCATGGCGTCGGCGCGGATGATGCCGGGGGCGTCGATCAGGCCCATCAGCGCCATCATGGTCACCGACTTGCCGGAGCCGGATTCGCCGACGATGGCCAGCACTTCGCCTTTGTCGACCGCCAGATCGAGGCCATCGACCACCGGCACGGCATCGGCGCCGCCGAAGCGCACCGAGAGGTTGTTGATTTCGAGGAGGCTCATACGGCGGTCTCCGTCAGGGGGCATGTTCTGTAGGCACGCGCTGGCTCGCGAAGGCCGGGTACGGGGCGCATGGAGGTGGGGCGCAGGAAGGTCTTCATCGGCATCGTCCTCACGCCGCGCTCTTGAGTTTCGGGTCCAGCGCGTCGCGCAGGCCGTCGCCCATCAGGTTGATCGCCAGCACGCTGAAGAGGATCGCCAGGCCGGGCAGGCTGACCACCCACCAGGCGCGCTCGATGTAGTCGCGCGCGGCGGCCAGCATGGTGCCCCACTCCGGGGTCGGCGGCTGTACGCCGAGGCCGAGGAAGCCGAGGGCGGCGGCGTCGAGGATGGCCGAGGAGAAGCTCAGGGTGGCCTGCACGATCAGCGGCGCCATGCAGTTCGGCAGCACGGTGACGAACATCAGCCGCAGGCGGCCGGCGCCGGCCAGGCGCGCGGCGGTGACGTAGTCGCGGTTCAGCTCGCCGAGCACCGCGGCGCGGGTCAGGCGCACGTAGGACGGCAGCGAGACCACGGCGATGGCGATCACCGTGTTCATCAGCCCCGGGCCGAGCACCGCGACGATGGCCACCGCCAGCAGCAGCGAGGGCAGCGCCAGCATGATGTCCATCAGGCGCATGATCACCGGGCCCAGGCGGTTCGGCGAGAAGCCGGCGAGCAGGCCGAGGACCACGCCCGGCAGCAGCGAGATGACCACCGAGCTGAGGGCGATCAGCAGCGACAGGCGCGCGCCGTAGATCAGCCGCGAGAGCATGTCGCGGCCGACCTCGTCGGTGCCGAGGAGGAATTGCCATTGGCCGCCGCTCGTCCACACCGGCGGGTTGAGCAGGAAGTCGCGGAACTGTTCGCTGGGGTCGTGCGGCGCGACCCACGGGGCGAAGAGCGCGCAGAACAGGATCAGCAGCATGAACAGCAGGCCGCCGACGGCGCCCTTGTTGTGCGCGAAGGCTTGCCAGAACTCCTTGAGGGGAGACGGATAGACCAGGCTCGGGTCGCTGGCGGGAGCGGTTTGGATAGTGCTCATTCGGGGCTCCTCGAACCTTATTTCTGGTGACGGATGCGCGGGTTGACCAGGCCGTAGAGGATGTCCACGACGAAGTTCACCAGGATCACCAGGGTGGCGACCAGCAGGATGCCGTTCTGCACCACCGGGTAGTCTCGGCGGCTGATGGCGTCGATCAGCCATTTGCCGATGCCCGGCCAGGAGAAGATGGTCTCGGTCAGCACCGCGCCGGCGAGCAGCGCGCCGACCTGCAGGCCGAACACCGTGAGCACCGGGATCATGGCGTTGCGCAGGGCGTGGACGAACACCACCCGCGCCGGCGACAGGCCCTTGGCGCGGGCGGTGCGCACATAGTCCTCGCGCAGCACTTCGAGCATCGCCGAGCGGGTCATGCGGGCGATCACCGCCAGCGGGATGGTGCCCAGGACGATGGCCGGCAGGATCAGGTGGCGCAGCGCGTCGAGGAAGGCGCCGGGTTCGTCGGCGAGCAGGGTGTCGATGAGCATGAAGCCGGTCTTCGGCTCGATGTCGTAGAGCAGGTCGAGGCGGCCGGACACCGGCGTCCAGCCCAGCGTCACCGAGAACAGCATGATCAGGATCAGGCCCCACCAGAAGATCGGCATCGAGTAGCCGGCCAGGGAGATGGTCATCACCCCGTGGTCGAACAGCGAGCCGCGCTTGAGCGCCGCGATCACCCCGGCGAGCAGGCCGAGGATGCCGGCGAAGAGCATCGCTGCGGTGGCCAGTTCGAGGGTCGCCGGGAACAGCGTGAGGAACTCGTGCCAGACGCTTTCGCGGGTCACCAGGGATTCGCCGAGGTTACCCTGGGCGAGATGGCCGATGTAGTCGAAGTATTGCTGATACAGCGGCTTGTCCAGCCCCAGCCGGTGCAGGGCTTCGGCGTGCATCTGCGGATCGACGCGGCGCTCGCCCATCATGACTTCCACCGGGTCGCCGGGGATCATGCGGATCAGCGCGAAGGTCAGCAGGGTGACGCCGAAGAAGGTCGGGATCAGCAACCCGAAGCGTCGGGCGATGAAACTGAGCATGGTGTCGGGTAACTCCTCATCACGCGGCTGCCCGCCGGGGTGGTGGCGGGCGCCGGTTTTCTTGTGACCTCACCGGGATCTCGGTGAGGAAGTGCTTGCCTGGCGGGCGGGGTGTCGCCCTGGCGGCTACCGTGGCGCCCATTGAACAGCTTAGGCGGCCCTGGGGGAATGCCGGGCGCCCATCGCTGGATCATCCTTGTCGCCTTTGCATAACCTTTTGCCCGTTCGCCGCCACCCGCCAGGATCGCCGCGGGCCTGGCCGCTGCGCAGGGTGGCTTTTCGCCGATGAGCGTGCGATTTGCCTGGCATGCCCCGGCGATGGATCGCGGCCGGGCCCGCCCGCTCCGGGCAACGTCGTTCGGCCGGGTTCACGGGGCCAGCTCGACGTGGGCGAAATTGTTCGAGCCCAGCGGGCTCAGGGTGAAGCCCCGGACTCGCGGACTGAGCACGGCGAACTGCTTGGGGTAGGCCAGGGCGATCCACGGCGCCTCGCGCTGGAAGATCGCCAGGGCCTGGCGGTACAGCCCGGCGCGGGTGGCCTGGTCGGTGCTGGCGCGCGCTTGCCGCAACAGGTCGTCGAAGGCTGCGTTGCACCAGCCGGACATGTTCTCGCCGCTGCTCGCGGCGGCACAGGACAGGTTCGGAGTGAGGAAGTTGTCCGGGTCGCCGTTGTCGCCGACCCAGCCCATGAACAGCAGGTCGTGCTCGCCGTGCTTGGCGCGGCGGATCAGCTCGCCCCATTCGTAGACGCGGATATCGGCGTGGATGCCGAGCTTGCCCAGGTCGTCCTGAAGCATCTGCGCGCCGATGCCGGGATTGGGGTTGGTCGGGCCACCGCCGGGACGGGTCCAGATCGACAGCTTCAGGCCCGGCTGGATGCCTGCCTCGGCGAGTAGCTGGCGGGCGCGTTCGAGGTCGTGCGGCCAGCCCTTGAGATCCGGGTCGGAGCCCCACAGGGTCGAGGGGTAGGGGGCCACGGCCGGGCTGGCGCCGCCCTCGCCGAACTGCGCCTTGAGGTAGCTGTCGCGATCGAAGGCGAGGTTGATCGCCTGGCGCACGCGCACGTCGTCCAGTGGCTTGTGCCGGGTATTCAGCGCGACGTAGGCGACCAGCAGGGAGTCCAGTTCGGCGACCTTCAGTTGCGGCTCGTGGCGTAGCGTCGGGACATCGGTGGGACGCGGGTAGAGCGCCACCTGGCAGTCACCGGCGCGCAGCTTCTGGATGCGCACGCTGGGGTCGGGGGTGATCGACAGCAGCAGCCGGTCGACCTTGGGCGCGCCGCCCCAGTAGTCCGGGTTGGCGGCGAAGCGCACCAGGGCGTCTTTCTGGTAGCGCTGGAAGACGAAGGGGCCGGTGCCCAGCGGCAGGTTGTTGAGTTGCTCGGCCTTGCCGGCCTTGAGCAGCAGGTCGGCGTATTCGGCCGAGTAGATCGAGGCGAAGCCCATGGCCAGGTCGGCGAGGAACGGCGCCTCGGGGCGGCGCAGGGTGAAGCGCACGCGCGCGTCGTCGAGCTTGTCGATGCGTTCGATCAGCGCCGGCAGGCCCATGGATTGGGCGTAGGGATAGCCGCGCGGGGATAGCGCGTGCCACGGGTGCGCCGGGTCGAGCTGGCGCTGGAAGCTCCAGAGCACGTCGTCGGCGTTGAACTCGCGGCTCGGGGTGAAGAAGTCGGTGCGCTGGAACTTGACGCCCTTGCGCAAGTGGAAGGTGTAGCTGAGGCCGTCGGCGCTGATCTCCCAGCGCTCGGCCAGGGCCGGCGCCACCTGGGTGCTGCCGGGGACGAACTGGACCAGGCGCTCGTAGACCGTTTCCGCGACGGCGTCGGCGGTGGTGGCGGCGCTGTATTGGGCGATGTCGAAACCTTCCGGGCTGGCCTCGGTGCAGACCGCCAGGGTCTGGGCGAAGGCCGGCGTGCCGGCGAGCAGGCCGGCCAGGACGAGGGTGCGGGCGAGGCGGCGGTGAAGCCGCCTCGTCCACTGCTGTATGCGGTTTGCGCGCATGGGATGCGAAACGAGGAGGGGCCGCCGGGTGGCGGCCCCCGGCCTCATTTGCCGATGTCGACGCCGTAGAAGGAGTTCAGCGCGAAGGGGCTGATCCGGAAGTCCTCGACGTTCTTGCGCATCGGTTGGTACACGGTGGAGTGGGCGATCGGGGTGATCGGCACCTGCTCCTTGAGGATGTGCTGGGCCTGCTTGTACAGCTCGCTACGCTTGGCCTGATCGGGATTGCGCTTGGCCTCCTTGATCAGCTTGTCGTAGGACTGGTCGCACCACTTGGAGAAGTTGTTGCCATTGACCGCGTCGCAGCTGTAGAGGGTGCCCAGCCAGTTGTCCGGGTCACCGTTGTCGCCGCTCCAGCCGATCAGCATGGCGTCGTGCTCGCCGGCCTTGCCGCGCTTCATGTACTCGCCCCACTCGTAGCTGACGATTTTCGCCTTGATACCGACCTTGGCCCAGTCGGCCTGGAGCATCTCGGCCATCAGCTTGGCGTTGGGGTTGTACGGGCGCTGCACCGGCATGGCCCAGAGGGTGATCTCGGTGCCTTCGGGCACGCCGGCCTTCTTCAGCAGCTCCTTGGCCTTTTCCGGGTTGTAGCCCGGGTCCTTGATGCTCTCGTCGTAGGACCACTGGGTCGGCGGCATGCCGTTCACGGCGAGCTGGCCGGCGCCCTGGTAGACGGCGTCGATGATGGCTTTCTTGTTCACCGCCATGTCCAGCGCCTCGCGCACTTCCAGCTTGTCCAGCGGCTTGTGCTGTACGTTGTAGGCGATGTAGCCGAGGTTGAAGCCCGGCTGCGACGGCATGTTCAGGTTCGGGTCCTTCTTCAGCGACTCCAGGTCGGCCGGGCGCGGGAAGAGGGTAATCTGGCACTCGTTGGCCTTGAGCTTCTGCATGCGTACCGAGGCGTCGGTGTTGATGGCGAAGATCAGGTTGTCGATCTTCACCTCGCCCTGGTTCCAGTAGTCCTTGTTGGCCTTGAAGCGGATCGTCGCGTCCTTCTGGTAGCGGCTGAACACGAAGGGCCCGGTGCCGATCGGCTTCTGGTTGATGTCGCTGGCCTTGCCCTGCTTGAGCAACTGGTCGGCGTACTCGGCGGACTGGATGGAGGCGAAGCTCATCGCCAGGTTCTGGATGAAGGCGGCGTCGATTTCGTTGAGATCGAACTTGACCGTGTAGTCGTCGACCTTCTCCACCTTGGCGATGTTGGTGTCCATGCCCATGTCGGTGAAGTAGGGGAATTCGGTCTGGTAGGCCTTACGGAACGGGTGGTTCTTGTCGAGCATGCGTTCGAAGGTGAAGACCACGTCGTCGGCGTTGAACTCGCGGCTCGGCTTGAAGTAGTCGGTGGTGTGGAACTTCACGCCGTGGCGCAGGTGGAAGGTCCAGGTCTTGCCGTCGTCGGAGACTTCCCACTTCTCCGCCAGGCCGGGAACGACCTGGGTGCCGCCGCGCTCGAACTGGGTCAGGCGGTTGAACACGGTTTCCGCCGAGGCATCGAAGTCGGTGCCGGTGGTGTACTGCGCGGGGTCGAAGCCCGCCGGGCTGCCCTCGGAGCAGAACACTAGGTTACCGGCGGCGTGGGCGAAGGGAGCGCTGGCGATCAACCCAGCAGCGATCATGGAGTGGATGACGGCATTCTTGCGCATGCTTGACCTCAGTTTGTTCTGGTTGTCATCGAGGCACGTCCTTGTGGGGCGTGTCGGCAGAAACTATGCAGGGGACATGCCGCGCGCAAGCGCCTCATCGGCAACAGTGTAGAAGCTGTGGCGAAGTCGTAAGGGAATGTCGCAAATCTGCAAGTTGACTCGTCGGTCAGTTTGTGGCGCCCGGCTGGCGAGCGCCACGCGGCGACGGACTCAGGGCATCAGCACCTCGATGGTGCCGTCGGCGCTGACCGTCACCTCGCTGCTGCCAGCCTCGATGGTCGGCGCCGGCGCGGCGTCGGCCTTCATCGCCGCCATGCGCATCACCGGCATCGGCCGGGGATTGCCGGCGCTGCTCAGGTTCAGGTTGACCAGCCGGTAGTCCTTGCCGCCCAGGGCGCCGGTGAGCAACTGGGCGCGGGCCTTGAAGGCGGCCACTGCGCTCTTCATCAGGCTGTCCTCGTTCTGCTGGCGGGTCGCGTCGGCGATGCTGAAGCTCATGTTGCCCATCTTCAGCTTACCCAGCAGGTCGGCGGTCAATTGCGAGAGGGCGGCGAAGTCGGCGCTCTCCAGGCGCAGCTCGGCGCGTTCGCGCCAGGCGCTGATCTTCTGGCCTTTTTCCTCGTAGATCGGGTAGCTGTTGCGGCTGCCCAGGCTGACGGTGACGCCCTTGACCTTGCGCGCCTCGGCCACGGCGGCGTTGAGGGCGTTGGTGGTGTCGGCGGCGAGCTTCGCCGGATCGGCGTCCTGCTCCTCGCTGTAGAGGGTCACGTGCATCCGGTCGTGGGCCACTTCCTGGCTGGCCTCGGCATGCAGGCTGACCTGGTTGTAGCGCGGCGAGTCCTCGGCCTGGGCGGCGAGGCTGGTGCCACTCAGGGCAATGGCGGCGGCGAGGGTGGCGAGGGATTTCTGCAGTGCGGACATGAATGAACTCCTGGGTCCGGGGGATTCCTGGGGTACTGACGCTGCATGCAGGGTAGACAACCCGGCGTGCAAGTGGTCAGACCCATTGACCTAGGTCGGGGTTCATCCGGGTTATTTCGCGTTAGGGTAACGGCTATGCTGTGTCGCTTTGACGCATCGTTGGGGAGAGGGGCTTGGCTATACTCGCGCAAATTCCGGAATTCAGTATGCGCACACCGGTTTTCCAGTTATCCGCCAGCCGGCAGAACCTGCTGCACCTGACACTGATCCGCGTGCTCGTGCTCGCCGCCCAGGCCGGGTCGGTGGGCATCGTCTTCAAGGCGCAGCTGATCCAGCTGCCGTGGATGGCCCTGGGCGTGACCCTGGGCATCTCCCTCTGCCTGTGCCTGGCCACCGCCCTGCGCTTGCGCGGGCCATGGCCGGTCACCGAGCTGGAATACGCCGTGCAGCTGGGCTGCGACCTGATCATCCACAGCGCCTTGCTGTATTTCTCCGGTGGCTCCAGCAACCCCTTCGTCTCCTACTACCTGGTGCCGCTGACCATCGCCGCGGCGACCTTGCCCTGGCTCTACACCATCACCCTGGCCGGGCTGGCGCTGGCCGCCTACACGGTGCTGCTGGTCTGGTTCCATCCCTTGGAAATCCCTTCCGGGCAGCGCGACTACCTGCTGATCTACGGCATGTGGCTGAGTTTCGCCCTGGCCGCCGGGCTGATTACCTTCTTCGTCGCACGCATGTCCCAGGCCCTGCGCCGGCAGGAACAGATAGTCGCGCAGCGGCGCGAGGAAGGCATGCGCGACCAGCAACTGCTGGCCGTCGCCACCCAGGCCGCCGGCGCCGCCCATGAACTGGGCACGCCGCTGGCGACCATGAGCGTGCTGCTCAAGGAGCTGCGCCAGTCCAACCCCGGCGATCCGCTGCTGCAGGAAGACCTGGCGCTGCTGCAGGAACAGGTCAAGTTGTGCAAGGACACCCTGCAGCAACTGGTGCGTGCGGCCGAGGCCGACCGCCGCCAGGCCATCGAGGAGCAGGGCGCCAACGAGTGGCTCGAAGCGGTGCTGCGCCGCTGGCACCTGATGCGCCCCGAGGCCACCTACCGCTTCCAGAACCTGGGCCGGGGCAGCGCGCCGCGGCTGACCCCGCCGACCGACCTGACCCAGGCCCTGCTGAACCTGCTGAACAACGCCGCCGACGCCTGTCCGGAGAACCTCGACATCCGCCTCGACTGGGATGCCGCGGAAATCCGCCTGAGCATCCGCGACCACGGCGCCGGCGTTCCGCTGGCGATCGCCGAACAACTCGGCAAACCTTTCTTCACCACCAAGGGCAAGGGCTTCGGCCTCGGCCTGTTCCTCAGCCAGGCCAGCGTCACCCGCGCCGGCGGCACGGTGAAGTTGTATAACCATGAAGACGGCGGCACGCTCACCGAGTTGCGCCTGCCACGTAGTTACGGTGTGGTGTGAACCCACGCGAGGAAGTCCCCATGAGCGAAGAGAACCTGTTCGAAGGCGAAGAGCAACCCCACCTGCTGCTGGTGGACGACGACGCCACCTTCACCCGCGTGATGGCGCGCGCCATGAGCCGTCGCGGCCTGCGTGTGTCGGTCGCCGGCTCCGCCGAAGAGGGCCTGGTGCTGGCCAAGGAGGATCTGCCCGACTATGCCGTGCTCGACCTGAAGATGGACGGTGACTCCGGCCTGGTGCTGCTGCCCAAGCTGCTGGAACTGGACCCGGAGATGCGCGTGGTGATCCTCACCGGCTACTCCAGCATCGCCACCGCGGTGGAAGCCATCAAGCGCGGCGCCACCAACTACCTGTGCAAACCGGCCGATGCCGACGACGTGCTCACCGCGCTGCTCTCCAAGCACGCCGACCTGGACACCCTGGTGCCGGAAAACCCCATGTCGGTGGACCGTCTGCAGTGGGAGCACATCCAGCGCGTGCTGGCCGAGCACGATGGCAACATTTCCGCCACCGCCCGTGCCCTGGGTATGCACAGACGGACGTTGCAGCGTAAGCTGCAGAAGCGCCCGGTGAGGCGTTAAGGATTCGATAAGACAGGGAGCGCCAACTGGGCGCTCCTTTTTTTTGTGCCCGTGCAGAGCGATCGCCGATGACTGAAAGCGCCGAATACCGCGCCGCGAACGATGCCGTTCGTGGGCATTTCTTCTCCCGCGTGTGGGGGCTGACTGCGCCGTACTGGCGCAGCGAAGAGAAAGGCAGCGCCTGGCTGCTGCTGATCGTGGTGATCGCCCTGTCGCTGGTCGGGGTGGGGATTTCCGTCTGGTTCAACAGCTGGAACCGGGACTTCTACGACGCCCTGCAGAACAAGAACTTCGATGCATTCGTGCATCTGATGCTGCAGTTCTGCGTGATTGCCGCGGTGTCCATCCTGATCGCCGTCTATCGCCTCTACCTCAAGCAGATGCTGACCATCCGCTGGCGCCGCTGGCTGACCGAGAAACACTTCCAGGCCTGGCTTGGCGAAAAGAGCTACTACCGCCTGGAACAGCGCGGCAACACCGACAACCCTGACCAGCGCCTGACCGAAGACCTCAACAGCTTCACCGAGACCACCCTGAGCCTGGGGCTGGGGCTGATCAGCAACGTGGTCAGCCTGGTGTCCTTCTCGGTGATTCTCTGGGGTGTCTCCGGCAGCCTGGAGGTGTTCGGTATCAGCATCCCCGGCTACATGTTCTGGGCCGCCTTGCTCTACGCCGTGGTCGGCAGTTGGCTGACCCACCTGATCGCCCGCCGCCTGATCACCCTGAACAACAACCAGCAGCGCTACGAAGCCGACCTGCGCTTCGGCCTGGTGCGGGTGCGCGAGAACGCCGAGAGCATCGCCCTGTACAACGGCGAGGCCAACGAGAACGAGCGGCTGATGACGCGCTTCCGCAACGTCTGGGGCAACTTCTGGGAGTTGATGAAAGTACAGAAGCGCCTGAGCTTCTTCAGCAATGGCTATGGCCAGGCGGCGATCGTCTTCCCGTTCATCGTCGCCGCGCCGCGCTACTTCTCCGGCAAGATCCAACTGGGCGGCCTCATGCAGATCGCCCAGGCGTTCGGCAATGTGCAGGAAAGCATGAGCTGGTTCGTCGATGCCTACTCCAGTCTCGCCGCCTGGCGCGCCACCTGCGACCGTCTGCTGAGCTTCCGCGAGGTGATCGGCGAGGCTGGCCAGGAGGCCGAAGGCATCACGCTGCACAGTGGCGCCGAGGCGCTGCAGCTCAAGCACCTGAGCCTGACCCTGGGCGATGGCCAGGTGTTGCTGGAACCGACCAACTTTAACCTGCATGCCGGTGAGCACCTGCTGATCAGCGGTCCCTCCGGCGCCGGCAAGAGCACCCTGTTGCGCGCCATGAGCGGGCTCTGGCGCTTCGGCGCCGGGCAAGTGAGCATGCCCGGCGCGCGCAGCCTGTTCCTGCCGCAGAAGCCGTACCTGCCGATCGGCAGCCTGGCGGCCGCCCTGTGCTACCCGGAGGAGCCGGCGAAACACAGCCCCGAACGTCTGCGCGAGGTGCTGCACCTGTGCCGTCTCGACCACCTCGGCGCGCGCCTGGACGAAGCCCAGCACTGGCAGCGCCTGCTCTCGCCGGGCGAGCAGCAGCGCCTGGCCATCGCCCGCGCGCTGCTCTATGCGCCGCGCTGGCTGTTCCTCGACGAGGCCACCTCGGCCCTCGATGAGAGTGACGAGGCGGCGTTGTACCAGGTGCTGCTGGAGCAACTGCCCGGCGTGACCCTGATCAGCATCGGCCACCGCGCCGACCTCAAGCGCTTCCATCGTCGCCAGTTGCGCCTGGATGGCCGCCAATTGCGCGAGGTCGAGGCCGCGCTGCCAGCCTGAGGCATCGTCGATCGTAACGGCGGCCCGCTATCCCTGTGGTATCGGGCCGCTCGTGCATGGGGCCGGCCGACGGCCTGCGGCGTCGCGACGTTTTCCTGGAGCGTTACGGATGTTTGTCTGTGAATTCCTTCAGGATTGGTAGGAATTTTCAGTTTCCATTACGCACTTTCAGAATTCGCGCATTGTTGCTGTGCGCACAGACAGTACCCTTGGCGGCTTTCCTGTAAACCGGCCTGATCGCTCGACTCGATGGGTACCGCCATGACTGCACTCTCGCCTTCCCGGCAGGCGCTGACGCGCGACACCATTCAGGTGGTCAATCTGCGCCGCCTGCTCGGTGCCTGCGCCGTGGCTGCCTGTGGCCTGGCGCTGCTGACCTTCGCCGCCGGGCTGTGGCTGGGCCGTGGCCTGGCGCCGCTGGCAGCGCCCGCGCCGGCACCGGCGACGGCCGAGCAGGGCGACGCGGCGGCGGAGCGCTTCGCCATGTCCCGCCTGGGCGAACTGGCCGGTCGCTTGCAGGTGCTGGAGAAGGACGCCGACTACCTGCTGAAGACGGTCGGCAACCACGAGGAAATCGCGCGCAAGCTGTCCGCCATCGACCCCGCCCTGGCGCCCGCCGAGCGCCCGGCGCCGAAGCCCGCGCGGGGCGCCGAGGGCGGCGTGCTCTTGCCGCCGCGCGGTTGCCAGGCCTTGCCGGTGCCGCTGGTCGATATCGAGCAGGGCGCCCGGGCTGCGGGTTGTCTGCGGCGCCAGTTCGATCTGTTGATGGATGCCGTGGCCCGGCGCAACGCCGACTTCATGGCCATACCGGTGCTGCGGCCGGTGGAGCTGGCGCGCCTCGGCTCGCCGTTCGGTAATCGCGTCGATCCCTTCAACCACCGCCTGGCCTTTCATTCCGGGCAGGATTTCGCCGCGCCGAGCGGTACCGACATCCATGCCGCGGCCGGCGGCCGGGTCGTCGCCGCCGGTCCCTTCAGTTCCTATGGCAACCGTGTCGAGATCGATCACGGCAACGGCCTGGTCACCCGCTATGCCCACGTCTCGCGTTTCTATGTGCAGGTCGGCGACGTGGTGATGCCCGGCCAGCGCATCGCCGCGGTCGGCTCCAGCGGGCGTTCCACCGGCGCGCACCTGCATTTCGAGGTGCTCTACCACGGCGACTTCGTCAACCCGCAGAACTTCCTTTCCCTGGGCGACATGGAACCGGCCGACGATGTTCTGGGCGCGGACTAAACCCACCTCGACGCGCGATCTGCTGCGCGCCGAGCACCGCCTGCAGCGGCCCCAGGGGCGCCGGCTGCTGCCCTGGGCGGCGTTGCTGCTGGCGGCGCTCCTGGGCGGCTGGTACCTGTCCCGCGAGACCGCGGCCGGGCAATTGCAGCGACAGCTCGCCGAACTGCAGGCGCGCAACGCCGGCCTCAGCGCCGAGCTGGAACAGTACCGTCTGCGCCAGAGCGAGGATCAGGCCGCGCGCCAGCAACTGCTGCGGCGAATCGACGAGCTGTCCGGCGAAATCAAGAAACTGAAAACCGACCTGGCCTTCTACCGCCAACAGAAGCCCGGCAAGTCACCCATCCCAGGAGGATGAGATGTTCAGCAACAAGAAAAAGGCCCCGCAGGTGGCGGTCGACAAGTTTTCCAGCCTGCTCTCCGGCAACCTGGCCCTGGTCGGTGATCTGGAGTTCGAAGAGGGCCTCAAGGTGCAGGGTTGCATCAAGGGCAACGTGACCCACAAGCCCGGCACCAGCAGCCTGCTGGCCCTCGGCGCGGAAGGCCGCATCGAGGGCAATGTGAGCAGCTACGACGCGCTGATCGATGGCACCATCGTCGGCGACCTGTATGTCGAACACCTGCTCGAACTGCACTCCAATGCACGCATCGTCGGCAATATCAGCTACCGCCAACTGAGCATGGAAAACGGCGCCAGCGTCGACGGCAAGCTGACCCGCCTGGGCGAAGGCGAGAGCCGCAAGACCCTGGAGCTGCCGGCCCCGCCCGTGCGCGCCGTCGAGCAGTCCGCGGACAGCGCCTGAGGCGTCTACGCCGGCGCAGCGCGGCCGGGCCGCGCTTGTTATGATCGCGCCTTCCCCCGTCTCCGTGTTTCCGTCCCATGCTCGCACTGCTGCTCCAGACGCTCGCCATCACCGCGCCGGTCTTCTCCATGCTGTTCCTCGGTGTGCTGTTGCGGCGGGTGGGCTGGATCGACCCGACGTTCATCAGTACCGCGTCGGCGTTGGTGTTCAACGCCACCATGCCGGTGATGCTGTTCCTCGGTATCTACCACTCGGACCTGCACAGCTCCGCGCGGCCGGCCGTACTGGTGTACTTCTGTCTGGCGACCCTGGCCGGTTTCCTCTGTGCCTGGGGCTGGGCGCTCTGGCGGGTGCCGCGCGGCGAACGCGGCGTCTATGTGCAGGGCGCCTTCCGCGGCAACAACGGCATCGTCGGCCTGGCCCTGGCCACCAGCCTCTACGGCGCCCATGGGTTGGCCCTGGGCTCGGTGCTCGCGGCCCTGGTGATCCTTTGCTACAACACCCTGGCCACCGTGGTGCTGGCGGTCTACAGCCCGGTGCTCAAGTCCGATCCGCTGAGCATCGCCCGCCAGGTACTGGTCAATCCGCTGATCATCGGCGTGTTGCTGGCGCTGCCGTTCGCCTGGTGGGGCATCCCTCTGCCGGACTGGCTGCTGACGTCGGGCGAATACTTCGCCCGCATGACCTTGCCGCTGGCGCTGATCTGCATCGGCGGCACCTTGTCGCTGGCGGCGCTGCGCGACAGCGGTGCGCTGGCCCTGAGCGCAAGCCTGATGAAGATGGTCTGGCTGCCGCTGCTGTGCACCCTCGGCGCCTGGCTGTGGGGCTTCCGCGGCGCCGAACTGGGCGTGCTCTTCCTGTATTTCGCCAGCCCCACGGCGGCGGCCAGCTACGTCATGGCCCGCGCCGCGCAAGGCAACGAAGTGCTGGCCGCGGCCATCGTCGTCATCACTACCCTGGTGGCGGCGCTGAGCACCAATATCGGCCTGTTCATCCTGCAATGGGGTGGCTGGATCTGAGGTCCGCGCTGTTCAGCGCGCCGCCGATTTCGCCGTGTCGCATCGACTGGCCGTTTCCAGGGACTCGGCGTCGGCCTTGCGTTGGCTGAAATGCGCATCCGGCTCGGTCACGCAGCGTCGGCATAATTTGCAGCGGAACATCCGTTTGCCCTGATGGTTGCCATCGACGAAACCATGCCGGAAGAAGTGTTCGCGGTTGCCGCAGTTAGGGCACTGCAGATGGGGCAGGTCGGGAACCATGCCCAGTTTGACCCTGGCCTCCCACTCGCCGCTGGGGTCGAGCTTGAGCAGCCATTTGCGAAAGACCCTGACCCAGCGTTTCAGCATCGACGCTGAAACGCCGAGCCTCTCGCCGGCGCTGGCGATCGAGCGCTGTTGCGACAGCATCGGCAGGAAGGCGTCGAGTTTGTCGCTGCGCAGAAAACTCTGCAGCGCCGTGCCGGTGCGGCGGTTGAAACCTTTGCCGCAGCGCTTGCAGGTGAAGTAGGGAATGCCGTTGGGAGGCAGCCCGCGATAACGCAAGGCCACCTGCTGGCTGCTGCAGTAGTAGCAGGGCGGCGGCGTAGTGTCCCGGCTGAACACCGCGCGGATATGTCGGTGCAGGTAGGCAGTCAGTTCGGGATCTTCATGCCTGGGTAGGCTTTGGCCGTGCTCATGGACGGGCAAGGCGTGGTCGAGGATACGGGGCATTGGCGCTGATGTTCGAGTCACGGGCGGCCATTGAGCCGCAAAGGCGGACGCCTGTGCAGTCCGCTGCCGTGCTGCTGGGGTGGTTTCGGAAATCCCGTACATGGCTATTGGCCATTTCCTGGGAACTCCCGCGTTAGGGTGCTGCACATCATTTTTCCGTTGCGACCCCTTCGATATGGATATCCGCCGCCCGCTGTACCAAGCCATCGCCAGCGCCCTGGCCGGCATTCTGTTCCTCAACCCGATCGTCGCCACGGCGGCGCAATTGGCGGTGGATGCGGCAGCGGGGGGCAGTACCCAGATTGGCGCGGCGGGCAATGGCGTACCCATCGTCAATATCGCCACGCCCAACGGCGCCGGGCTTTCCCACAATAAATTTTCGGACTTCAATGTCGGCCCGCAGGGCCTGATCCTCAACAATGCCACCGGCAAGACCCAGGCCACGCAACTGGGCGGGATCATCGTCGGCAACCCCAACCTCAAGGGCCAGGCCGCGCAGAAGATCCTCAACGAAGTCACCGGCGGCAGCCCTTCGCACCTACAGGGCTACACCGAAGTGGCCGGGCAGGGCGCGCATGTCATCGTCGCCAATCCGAATGGCGTCACCTGTTCCGGCTGCGGCTTCATCAACACCCCGCGCGCGACCCTGGCCACCGGCAAGCCGATCCTCAACGGCGAGCGCTTGCAGGGCTATGACGTCGATGGCGGCGAGATCAGCATCGATGGCGCCGGGCTGAACGCCAGCAACATCGACCGCTTCGAGCTGATCACCCGCAGCGCCAAGCTGAATGCCGACCTCTATGCCCGGCAACTGACGGTGGTCGCCGGGCGCAACCAGGTGGATGCCGAAACCCTGGCTGCCACGCCCAAGCCGGACAACGGCAGCGCCAAGCCGCAACTGGCGATCGACAGCGCGGCGCTGGGCGGCATGTACGCCAACACCATCCGCCTGGTCGGCACCGAGGCCGGCGTCGGCGTGCGCCTGGCGGGGAACATGGCCGCCAGCGCCGGCGACATCCGCATCGACGCCAACGGCAAGCTGGAACTGGCGCAAACGGCGGCCAGCGGCAACCTGGCGCTCAAGGCGCAGGAAGTGGCACTGAACGGCCCGACCTACGCCGCCGGCAGCGTGCAGATCGACGCCAGTGGCCGGCTGAGCAACGCGCAAAGCCTGGCCGCGTCCTCGACCATCGCCCTGCAGGCGAACCAGCTCAACAACAGCGGGGTGATCGAGGCCGGGGTCAACCCGGACAACAGCCGCAACGGCCAGGGCGACGTGACCCTCACTGCCCAAGGCGTGCGTAACGCTGGCACCGTGCTTGCCAGCCGCACCCTGCAGGCGAACGTAGGCGGCACCCTCGACAACCAGGGTGGCACCCTCAAGGGCAGCAGCACCGCGCTCAGCACGGGTAGCCTGGACAACCGCCAGGGGCGGCTGCTGGCCAGCGGGCAACTGACCCTCGCCGGGGCGCGCCTGGACAACCGCAACGGCAAGGCCATCGGCGCGAGCATCCAGCTCAACGGTGGCGCCCTGGATAACCGCCTCGGCCTGTTCTCCGCCGACCAGGCGCTGACGCTCAGCCTCGACAGCCTGGACAACAGCGGTCAGGGCAGCCTGGTCAGCGAGGGCATGCTGCAGGCCAGTGTCAGCCAGCGCCTGGACAACCGTAACGGCGGCCTGCTTGCGGCCAACCAGGGCGTCAGCGTGCAGGGTGGCCAACTGCTCAACCAGAGCGGCGAGATTTCCAGTAAGGCCGGTGTCGCCGTGCGTGCGGCCAGCCTCAACAACAGCGGCGGCCAGTTGATCGGCCAGGGCGGCATCGACCTCGACCTGCAGGGCGGCGCCCTGAACAATGCCGGCGGCCTGCTCGGCAGCCCGGGGCAACTGCGCCTGCGCAACGTCGCCAGCCTGGACAATCAGGGCGGCGAAATCTCCAGTGACCGCGCCTTCACCCTCACCACCGGCACGCTGCTCAACCAGGGCGGCAAGCTGCTCTCCGGCGAGCGCCTGACGCTGACCAGCGGCGCGCTCGACAACCGCAATGCCGGCGTGCTCTCCGGCAGCCAGGGGCTGAGCGTCAACGCCGCCAGCCTGGATAATAGCCAGGGCGGCACCCTCGCCAGCCGTGGCGACCTGCTCGTGCGCAGCCAGGGCGCGCTGGACAACAGTGGCAATGGCGCACTGGTCGCCGGCGGCCAGCTCGACGTCGGCAGCGCCAGCCTGAACAACCAGGGCGGCCTGCTGTCCGCCAGCGGCAACCTGCTGCTGGCCACCGGCAACGCCGACAACCGCAATGGCAAGGTCATCGCCCAGGGCCGCCTCGACGCGACCACCGCCAACCTCGACAACCGCGACGGCGTGCTCAGCGGCCAGCAGGGCCTCGACCTCGGTGCCGGCAACGTCCTCAACGGCGCCAGCCGCGCCGGCCAACCCGGTGGCCTGATCACCAGCCAGGGCGTGCTGAGCCTGCGCGGCGGTCGGCTCGAATCCACGGGCGGCGGGGAAATTTCCGCCAAGGGCGAGCTGCATCTGAGCATCGCTCGGCTGATCCAGCAGCAGGCGGCGCTGATCGGCGAAGGCAAGGTCCGTATCGACCTGGGCAGCGGTGCCCAGCGCGGCGACTTCGACAACCGGGGCGGCCTGCTCAGCGCGGGCGGTGCGCTGCAGGTCAACGGCCTCGGCAACCTCGACAACCGTGGTGGGGAAATCTCCGGCAGCCAGGGATTCAGCATCGAGGCCAGCGGTAGCCTGGACAACCGCGACCAGGGACGGATCATCAGCGCCGCCACGCTCAGCCTACAGGCCGAGCAGGTGCTCAATGCCGGCCTGGGCCTGCTTTCCGGCTGGCAGGGCCTGACGCTCAACGGCGGCCGCCTGGACAACAGCGCCGGCGGCACCCTCTCCAGCCGCAGCGGCACCCTCGGCATCACCCTCTCCGGGGCGCTGGACAACCACGACCAAGGCGCGCTGGTCAGCCAGGGCAAGCTGACCCTCGCCGCCGCCAGTCTGAACAACGCCAACGGCATTCTCTCCACCCAGGGCGATCTCGACCTGACCCTGGCCGGCGACCTCGACAATAGCAACGGCGGCCTGCTCAGCACCCAGGGTGCGCTGACCGGCAACGGCAAGGTGCTGGACAACCGTGGCGGGCAGATCAGCGCGGGCAGCGTCGGTTATGACACCACCCGCTTCGACAACAGCGGCGGCCGCCTGGTCAGCCGGGGCGCGTTGCGCCTGGGGCTGCTCGGCGCGCTGCTCAACAACGGTGCTGGCTCGACGATCGCCAGCGGCGGCCCGCTGACCCTGGGCGCCGGCAGCGTCGAGAACCGTGGCGGGCAGCTCGCCAGCCAGGGCCTGCTGAAGGTCCTCGCCGGAGGCTTCGACAACAGTGGCGGCAGCGTGGCGGCGCAGGACAACCTGAGCTTCGGCCTTGGCGGCGAGCTGCTCAACGGCCAGGCCGGCCTGCTCTTCAGCCAGGCCGGCGCGCTCGACATCAGTGCCAGCCGCATCGCTAACGCTGGCGGCAGCGCCCAGGGCCAGGCCGGCGCGACCCTCACGACCAGCGGCGCCATCGACAACCAGGGCGGACGCATCGGCAGCCAGGCCGGCAACCTCGACCTACAGGCGGCCAGCCTCGACAACGGCAACGGCGGCATCATCGACGCCGCCAAGGGCGTCCTCACGCTGGTCACCGGCTGGTTCGGTAACCACGCCGGCACCACCCAGGCGCAGGCGCTGGACGTGCAAGCCAGCGACGGTATCGACAACCGCGACGGCCACCTCTCGGCGGTCAGCGGCGACAACCGCATCGTCACCGGCGATCTCAATAACCAGGGCGGCGGCCTCTATGCCGGCGGCCTGCTCTCCCTGCGCGGCAAGCAACTGCTCAACGACGGCGCGGCCCTCGGCCAGGGCGGCAAGATCGGCGCCGGCGCCATCGACTTCAGCCTCACCGGCGCGCTGAACAACCGCTTCGGCCTGATCGAAAGCAGCAACACCCTGAACCTCGGCGCGGCCAGCATTGACAACGTGGTCGGGGCCATTCGCGCGCTGGGCCAGGTGGGCAGCACCCAGGTCTCGACGTCCGGCCTGCTGAACAACAACCTCGGCCGCCTGGAAAGTGCGGCAGAGAACCTGAGCCTGCAAACCGGCTCGCTGCAGAACGGCGGCGGCAGCGTGCTGCATGTCGGCAGCGGCACCTTCGGCCTCGACCTGGCCCAAGCCGGCCTTGCCGGCGGCAGCTTCACCTCCAACGGCAGCCTCAGCTACCAGACGGCCAGTTGGACCAACAACGCAGTGATCCAGGCGCGCAACCTGACCCTGGACATCGGCCAATTGAGCCAGGGCAGCGGCGGCCAACTGCTCGCCTCGCAGACCTTCAGCGGCAGCGGCGGCGACTGGAGCAACGACGGCCTGATCGCCAGCGACGGCCGCCTCGACCTGCACCTCCGCGGCGGCTACAGCGGCGACGGCCGCGTCAGCAGCCTGAAATCGCTGGCGCTGACGGCCGCCAGCGTTGACCTGGGCACAACCGCGAGCCTGGCGGGCGGCGCCGATACCCGCGTCACGGCCAGCGGCAGCCTGAACAACAGCGGTCGCCTGACCTCGGCGGCAGACCTCAAGCTCAGCGCCGCCAGCCTGAACAACGACGGCACCCTCGGCAGCGCCGGCGCCCTGCGCATCGAAGCCGCCAACCTGCTCAACCAGAACGGCCTGATCGTCAGCGGCGGCGACATGGCGCTGCGCGTGGGCAGCTTCGTCAACCGTTACGCCGATGTTTACAGCCTGGGCGCCTTGGATATCGCCGCCGACGACGCCGGCAACCGCGCCGCGCGTCTGGACAACCTCTCCGCCAGCCTGGAAAGCCAGGGCGATATGCGCCTAAACGTCAGTGCCTTGAACAACGCCCGCGTGGTGCTGCAGGTCGACGCCGCCGGCAAATACACCGCCAAGATCGTCGAAGTGAACTGCTACAAATACTTCAACGACGAGAACGCCGACTGCTCGGGCGGCAAGGAAAACCAGGTCTGGGAAATCACCGAGCGCGACAAGCTCTCGGTATCCAACGCCAGCGCCGCTGCCTCGATCAGCGCGGGCGGTAACCTCAGCATCAATGCCGAGCAACTGAACAACGCCAGCAGCCAGATCGCCGCCGGGCAGAACCTCTACGCCAGGGTCGATAGCCTGAGTAACCAAGGCGTGGTCACCGGCGAGAGCGAGACCTTGCGTGTGTACCGCTCCGAGCGCACCCGCGACCCCGAGACGCGGCGCGACGAGGCCGACGCCTTCACCGAGCGCTACTGGCTCGACAGCCAGAGCTACGTCAACGACCCGTCCGGCCTGGCGGCGGCGCTCAGCCACTTTATCGCGCGGACAGAAAGGGAATACCCGCAGTACGGCTCGGCCAGCCAACTGGTCCAGGACAGCCAGACCTACGCCGGCATCATCCAGGCCGCCGGCAACGTGGCGATCGACGCCACCAGCCAGATCAACAACAGCGTCATCCGCAACCACACCACCTACGTCAATCCGGGTCAGCAGACCGCCAATACCGCCGTTGGCGCCAGCCCGGTCAGCACTGTGGTGCCGATCAACGCGCAACTGCCGCCGAGCCTCGCCCAACAGCAGATCAACCCCCTCACCCTGCCGGGCTTCAGCCTGCCCACGGGCAGCAACGGCCTGTTCCGCCTCAGCGGCCAGGGCGTCAGCGCGCCAGGCGCCGGCCAGCGCCAACAGGCCCTCGACGTCGGCAACCGGCAGACGGATGGGGTTTCCGCACCCGTCGCATCGGCCGCCGTCAGCGGCCCGTCCAGCGGCGCCCTGAACGTCGCTCGCGTGCAGGGCCTGCCCAGCAGCGCCGTGCCGGACAACAGCCACAAATACCTGATCGAGACCAACCCGGCGCTGACCAGCCTGAAAAGCTTCCTCAGCTCCGACTACCTGCTCGGCCAACTCGGCTACGACCCGGATCGGGCACAGAAGCGCCTCGGCGACGGCCTCTACGAACAACGTCTGCTCCAGCAGGCCGTGGTGGCGCGCACCGGGCAGCGCTTCATCGACGGCATGGCCAGCGACGAAGCGCTGTTCAAGTACCTGATGGACAACGCCATCG
>NZ_FNDS01000004.1 GCF_900099785.1 Pseudomonas panipatensis
GCCGTCAGCCGTCAGCCGTCAGCCGTCAGCCGTCAGCCGTCAGCCGTCAGCCGTCAGCCGTCAGCCGTCAGCCGTCAGCCGTCAGCCGTCAGCCGCATTGACAATTTGCTATTTTTTTAATATTATATTAGAAATTATATGAATTGTCAAGACTGATCCACATGGAAGACGTATCGTCAAGAAAAAAATCTCATGGCCGCCCTGCGCTGAGTCTGATAGAGAAACAGCGCAGGCTGGTTGCGCGCCTTCACGAGAATGCTGATGAACTGCTTATGGCGCTCGAAGATGATGCCGGTCATTTTGAGTTTCCACCCGATGAGCCGGAGTACCACCTACTGCTCAGCACGCTTCAGCAGCGAATCAGTTTCGCCCGTGAAGTCGCTAAACATGAGCAGGCCGGCGAGAAGAATGAAGCAAAGGCCATTCGCCAAAAGCTCAACCTTTTTCGGCCTTTGGGGCTTACTGAAGAGACGTGGAACGCCCTTCCCGACGGCCAAAAGCGGCACGCTCCAGGCAAACCCAAAATGCCTAAAGAGCTAGAGTTAGCTCGCATCGAGATCGCGTGCATTCTGGAGCTTGGCAAGCTTAGAGAGATGGAAGCGGAATTCGGCGAAGCACCCGCTGACATCGAGTCACTGCGCGCTCAGCACGGTAATACGCAGATTGGGCGCCCAGGCAAGGACATTCTGGGGGCCCTAGACAAAGAGATGTACACAGCCTTTTACAAGCGCCGTGACCTCCCACCGCCCGCTAACCAAGAGTCAGTTTCAGGGTCGGGCATGGGTCGCCCCAAAAAGTCATATAAAGAGAGATACGCATACTACACAAGGATCATCGATCACTGCCGCTCCGCGATCGCAGAGGGCGAAAGCAAGCTCAATCTCGTTCACCTTCAGCTACGCTACCTCAAGCGCCTCCGTGACCGTGCTACACGTATGCGCCTTCAAATCAAAACCGCTCTCGGCCCTACCCTCATCGCGCTCAAAAATGACCTAGCCGTCATCGAGGAGCAGATCAGCACTGAGGCCCGTTTACTCAATGATTTTCAAGAAAACTTCATTACACTAAGCAACAGCCAGCTAGATTTGCGTCGGAACTCGGTAGCAAAGAAAATCCAGGCCTTCGACGCACTCGAACTCACCAGCCACGACAAATAAATTTGGGAGAAATATGAGCAAACTTGCAGAATTTAAAGCGCTCGAAGCTCAGTTGGCTGAGCAGTTAAGGCGGTTGGACGCCCTGAAAAATGATGACAGACTGAAAAAAGAAATCGAGTTCGAACGCAAACTACGTGTCCTCATGGCTGAGTACGGCATGGACCTGGGTAATATCAAAACCCAGCTCGCTCCGCTGGCTACTCCCTCTAACTCAGCCGCCAAAGAAGGTCAAGGTCAACGTCGCGAGCGCAAGATGAAGGTTTATCTGAACCCTCATACGGACGAGACTGTTGAGACCAGGGGCGGTAACCACAAGCAGCTGAAAGCGTGGAAAGAAGAACACGGTGCAGCTGAGGTAGAGAGCTGGCTCCAAGGGTAGTCAGCTTCGCCAAAGGCGTCCTCCCTTAGATGACCTCTCTTCAGCAACTGCGCTCGGCGCTATCTAAGGCCTGCTCTTTAATCTTGGCACGTTAGTCCAGCACTCATAAACTCTGTGATCCGCTCTGGCGCTTCGAGCCCTTTGAATGGGCTGGGCAACAGAGCCAGTGTCTTCAATCCATTCCCATATCCCTCAACCGAAGCGCTTCATTTTAGGGGTATCCGTAAAGGATGGTATTCCGAGCACGATCGAAAGCCCCAAGACTACCTACCTCCAGCGCTTACAAGAGAACCTCCACCATCGGAACTGGAAAGCCTTCCAATGGTTTCCTGCCCCCACAAGGACCACGTGGCTCACGACATGGACTGCCTCAGCGACCCGAGTCAGTTCCTAGATGAGATCAGACAGACCTTAGAGCAACTCCAACCTAACGAAGAGCACTAGCAAGTGTCGGAGCGTGATAAAGCGAATCGAACGCTTGCGTAGCCCCCGCTTCACCCCTTGGTCCCTTGCCCCTTGGGCTGACTACCGAGAATCCCGATACCCAACCGATTCAGTTGGCGAACCGCCAGCAAGGTGTGATGCCCCTTCGCTTGCGCCGGTCGTAGCCGGCCCAATCTCGATCGTGCAGACGCTCGTGGCTGGCGCTCACACCGTCTTCGGCGATTAGGACTATCTAGGAAAGATAGAGCCGGATGCTCACTGACCCACCGCTCGACTCGCTCACAAGGGACGGAGTAGCGGTTGCGTGCAGCAGATCAGACAGATGCTGGAGACACTAACCGCCCGCACAGCGTAACCGTCGGAGGCCATGGGCATCGGAATCATTTCTACCCGTTATCCGTGGCCCACTTATTCGGAGCTTCCTTAGCAAGCGCTGAACAGGGAGGTGATTTTTTGACGTAGCTACGTTAAAAATTAACGTAAAAGCAGCTATGATAGACATTTCATATCTCCCTTACGTCAACTAGCAGATGCCGCACCAGATGAGCCACCTCGACGCTGACTACTGCTACGCCTTCCCCGCGGTCAGGGGGATACAAGCAGGCAGGCCGTTTTACATAGCGACCTGCCCCATGCGCATCATCCCCAAAATCTTCAGCTTCGACGAAACGGAAGTGCCGCCTGAGCTGCGCGCGCAGCGTACTCTAAATAAGACGCGGATTCCTGAGATGGTTCGCTATCTACTCGACAATCCCGATGATTATGTCTTTTCGGCATTGACGGCCTCAATCGCGGTCGACATTGCATTTGATGAGCACCCTCAATCGCACAACCTAGGAACCTTGCGCGTCCCAATGGATGCTCAAATTTTAATCAATGACGGACAGCACCGGCGGAAAGCCATCGAAGAGGCTCTTCAAGAAAGACCAGAACTAGGGCAAGACAACATCCCTGTACTGTTCTTCGTCGATGAAGGCTTAAAGCGCAGCCAACAGATGTTCGCGGATCTTAACAAACACGCGATTAAGCCCAGTCCTTCTTTAGCAACTCTCTATGATCATCGAGACCCCGCATCAGAGCTTGCCCGTCATCTAGCGAAAACTAGTGAGCCATTCATCGGCCTAACAGAAATGGAAAGCTCAAGCATATCCGTTCTTTCGAGCAAGCTATTTACTCTAAGTAGCATCAAGCAGGCCACTCGTGCCTTACTAGGTAAAGGTGCTAAAGATGGCTTTGATGATGAAGATACTCAGATCTCTGAGATGTATTGGCAAACTGTTTACAAGCACATGCCTGACTGGCAAATGGCGATGCAGAAAAATATCGCTCCAGCTCAGTTGAGGCAAGATTATGTTCATGCTCATGCCGTCGGGCTTCACGCAATAGGGTTGCTAGGAAGAAGCTTGATTAAAGAACGCCCAGATACTTGGAAGGAAGAGATTGCAAAGCTTAGGGCAATCGATTGGCGCAAAACCAATCCAGAATGGTTACGCAGAACGATGTCCCATGGAAAACTGAGCAAAGCAACTTCCGCTATAAGATTGACGTGCAACGCCCTAAAAATCGCACTCGGCCTTCCGCTAACTCCAGAAGAGCGCGCGCTCGAAGCAGAGCAGACTTTAACGAATGAATAAATTACTTCTCGCTCATGATCTGGCGGATTATGAAAGCTTTATCAACCTCGAGCAATTTTCGGGAAAACCACTCGCAGAATATGTTGCCGAGGTTCAACGCATCTACTGCATGGACTCGCGCCCCTGGATCATTGGCTATAGCGGCGGAAAGGACTCTACCGCAGTTACTACACTGGTCTACCTCTCTTTGCTTGGTCTTCCACCAGAGCTTCGCAAAAAAGAGATATTCTTAATCACCTCTGACACCCTTGTCGAAACCCCCGTTGTCGTCGACTTAATCAAAAATAGCATGCAGCTTATTGAGAAGTCGGCAAAAAGAGACAAGCTGCCAATTACCCAGCATTCAGTAACACCTAAAACAAATGATACGTTTTGGGTAAACCTGTTAGGAAAAGGATATCCAGCACCGACTCGGAGCTTTCGCTGGTGTACCGAGCGAATGAAGATCGATCCGGTAAGCGACTTCATACGGGAGAAGATAAGCCATTACAATGAAGTTGTAATCCTCTTAGGAGCCCGCAGCAGCGAGAGCGCTTCGCGTGCTCAGGTAATTGCAAAACATCGAATTGATGGATCTCGCCTATCTCGACATACAACGCTATCAAACGCCTTTATATATACACCAATCGACTCTTGGGATACTGAGGAGGTTTGGAAATTATTACGTGGAGCATTCCGGCATTCTCCCCACGACATCGAAGAATGGGAAAACCCGTGGGGTGGTAGTAACCGGCCCTTGTGGACACTCTACATGAACTCATCAACGCAAGGAGAGTGCCCCCTCGTTATCGACGAAAGCACTCCTTCTTGTGGGAATTCTCGTTTCGGCTGCTGGACCTGTACCGTAGTAACAAAGGACAAAGCAATGGAGGGTCTCATCCAAAATGGAGAGGACTGGATGTTACCATTGTTGCAATTTCGCGACTTACTGGCAAAAACTACAGAGCCTGAGCAAAAGGACATATATCGTAACTTCAAACGAAGGAATGGCAAGGTTACCTACCAGTACGCAAAAGAGGGGGAAGACATTGCTGCCGAACGCAAACATATCCCCGGCCCCTATTTGCTTAAGTATCGCAAAGAGTGGCTTAGAAAGCTTCTTGAGCTAGATAAGGAGCTACGTTCACAAGGGCACAGTATCTCTTTAATTACCGAACCCGAGCTTCATGCCATTCGACAACAATGGCTTCGAGACCCCAACGAACCCGACTGGGCTGATGAGCTTCCAGACATCTATCGTGAGGTTTATAACGAAGACCTCAATTGGATTATAGACGATCAGTCCCAGTTTGATGTTTATGATGCCTCCTTGCTAACAGAGATTGCAGAAGAATATGGCGCTAGCCCGGAGATGATTATGAAGCTCATAGAGCTTGAAGTCTCACTGGAGGGCATCAGCAGACGCCATGGAGTATTTGACAAGATAGGAAATATTCTTAAGCAGGATTGGGGTTCTCTTGAGTCTATTGAGCAAAGTCAGGCGGACTTGCAGAAGCGACATGAGCGCGATATTCATGCACTTGACATCTGCCAGATAGAAGCTGAACTAAAAAAGGTACAAGATCAGATTTTGAAAGCAGAATTGCAGATATCGAGCGATACAAAGGCGCTAGTCAATGATAATTAAGAAATTGGTTCTGAATAATTTCCGTGTCTTCCAAGGAACTCACGAAATCGACTTAACGCCTCGTGGTAGCAAGAACGGCTCTAAGCCAATAATCCTATTTGGCGGACTCAATGGCGCTGGCAAAACGTCTATCTTGACGGCTATCCGACTCGCTCTTTATGGTCGCCTTGCGTTCGATGAACTGAACCAGAGTCAAGACTACATCGAACAATTGAGTTCGCTAATCCATAACGGGGTGAGCCTTAGCCATCAGCCTAATGAGGCATCTATAAGCCTTACATTCACCTATAACAAAGAAGGTGAAGAGTCAGAGTTTTGCGTAATACGAAGCTGGGAAAGGGGTAAGAAAGATACATTGGTGCTTTTACAGAACAAAGCACCGCTATCTGAACTTAATTACGAACAATGTCAGGGGTTCCTGAATGAGCTGATCCCGCACGGAATTGCTGACCTATTCTTTTTTGACGGAGAGAAAATCGCATCCCTGGCTGAGGATGAGTCCGGGAAGATTCTGCAAACTGCCGTTCGCCGTCTCCTCGGCCTTGATCTTATAGCAAAACTACGAAATGACCTTACCATTTATCTAAAGCGCCAAAGCGTCGATTCGCTTGGCTCCCAATTGCAAAACCAAATTCAAGACCTTGATGAGAAAGGGACACGACTCGGCAAGAGTGCGGAGAACTTCCGCTATGCGGCTGATCTACAGAAGATCTCAATAGACCTTATCGCCAACGAAATTCGCAAGCACGAGGGATTACTTTCAGCCCAAGGTGGGGCCTTTGCTCGAACCAAAGCACAAGAACAGAGCCGCGTAGATCATCTACTCAAAGAGCGGGCACAACTAGAGAAAACCATTCGTCATGAACTAGAAGGCGCATTTCCCTTTTCTCTTGCGCCAAAAGCCTTGCGCGCACTGCTCCAACGACTTGAGACTGAGTCAGCAATCAGAACTAGCCAAAACTTTTCCGAAGGCCTCATCTCTTTTATGGATGATCTTTCCAAAAATGGAATTTTCGACTCAGAAGAAGTTAAGGCATCCGCAATAAACAGTATCAATAGTCAGTTGAATCAATATCTCTCTAAACAACCCACCGGAGAGGTTATCTTAGATATCTCAGAAAGAGAACTAGGAATACTTCATCATGCCCTTGATTCGGAAAGCCGTTCATCTCGCCTCCGCTTTGAGAAAGCGCGCGCTGCCTTAATTGAAGTTGAAAACTCGCTAGATCAAGCAGCTGCCAACATAGATCGCGCACCAGACGACGAGCAATTATTGGATATATTCCAGAAGATTCGAGAACTAGACTCCAAGCACCAAGAGGCTTTAGCAGAATACAAGAGCTTATTAGACAAAGCGCGAGATGCTTTGCACCAACAACTTGAATGTGCACGCCAACTTCAAAGGCTTCATGACAAGAAGCGATCCCAACACGGATCGACTACCGCAATAAGTAACGCTCAAGCCTCGTTAGCCATGTTAGAGAAATACTCTGAGGCTCTCACCATTGCACGTGTGCATAAACTCGAGCGCTTCTTTGAAGAAGCTTATCATCGCCTTGCACGCAAAGACGATCTACAGATCAACGCACAGATAAACCCTCAAACTTTTGATGTAGAGTTAGTTGACGATCAAGGTATCGCAATAAATCGAAAGCTTCTCTCCGCTGGCGAGAAGCAGATTTACGCTATTGCTATTTTAGAGGCATTAGCAAAAACGTCAGGTCGTCAACTCCCTGTGATTATTGATACACCACTGGGTCGCCTTGATTCGCATCATAGAGACAAATTGATTGAGAATTACTTCCCTTCTGCAAGTCATCAGGTAATCCTTCTCTCAACTGATACCGAAATTAATGAGCACTACTTCTTCAAGAAATTGGTTCCCTCAACATCTCACTCATACCAGATCCTCTTCAACAGCAACACAAAGTCAGCCGCTCTAAAGAAAGGCTACTTCTGGAGTGAAAACCAAGTAGGGGCTATATAAATGCTACCAAACAGAATGCAGCTTACTAGCCAGACAGAGGAACAACTGAAGAAGCTAAAAGGTTATACAGGAGTGACGCCGAACATTGCCGCCAGACTAGCCTTTTTTCGATCTATAGAGTCAAATTTCCGATATCAGCTAGACAACCGTAAACTAGATGGGGCGCTCGTCTTGGATAAGGTTACATGGCTAGGAGAGACGGCGCTAACTACGGAGCTTCTACTAAGACTTAACTATCCTGGCTTAAGCCCAAAGGACCTAGTTAAAGCGTGGGCCGCACATGTCGAAGATGGTATCGCCCCGCTACGCAACCACAGGAACCTTAAGGACTTCTCGCTCGCCCTGTAACCACGTCGAAGTCAAAAAGATGAGCTGCCTATATAACATTGGCAGCTCATTCTTATCGAAATAATTACATGGCTTTTTTAATTACTACTTCTGCCATTTAATTATAGAACACAGAAACTAAACTCTACTTCCCTTGAGCACTCAAAAGCTCCCAGAAAGCTCTATCCCTCATTTTCTGAACACGCTTTTCCCCATCAATATAAAGGCTAAAGTGTTTATCCAGCTTACGTATGCTTTCCATTAGCTGATCTTGTTCTCCCTTATCATCCTTGTTGAAGATAGCCTTAATGTCGGCATTCCGTATCTCGGCGACCCGATGAACTATCCATGTCAGAATATAAGATGCATAATTATTTTCACCAGTTTTAAAATGCGTAATTTCCTGTGTGGACAGGATTACCCCTACGCCATACTCGCGTCCTTCTTTAAGAATTTTGCGCAGACTATCAAAATCCTCTTTCATGAAATTATCCGCCTCGTCAACCAGTATCATTTTCGTCAACTGGCGATAATCCCCTTCTACTAGAGGCTTTCCCCGCTTCTGCATTTGTGAATAGAAGAGATCAAGAGTTAGCGCCACTATGAGGTTTTGAATCTGTGGCGAGTATCCTGCAAGCTCAATGACTGTTACGCCTTGGATCAAATCATAAAGTGAGCTTACTCGTTGTGGATTGGACTCGAAAATTTCGTAGGCTGCCAAGCTATCAAGCGCCGCATAAAGAGAGTCTTCCTCTACCTTTTCTTGGTCCAAGAAAAGGTCCCAAAGCTGAGCTATTGTGGGAGCTGGCCTGGACCACGTTGTAGCATCAGCTTTATTAATTCCAGCTAAATCATAGGCATCAAGGATAAGCTTTCGCAGGCGCAGCTGTTGCTTTTGACCAAGGCCAAAAGCTTTAGCCATTGTCTCAGCAAAACTCGTGGCAGTATGCACTGGCAATAAAGGCATGTCGCCATATAAGCTGAGTGGATTATAAGGCAGCCGATATAGTCTTAGACGATTAGCACTATTAACCCGAATAAAATCGTTATCTACATAATCAGACTTATAATCAAAAATCAACATACCTATCGCCCCACAATTAACATTGTGAGCTTGATTCTGAATAAGCTGAGTAACCAAAGACTTGGTGAACTGGGTTTTACCAGTACCCATAGTACCTATAATACCCGTATTAGTATTCATAAATCGCGCAGTATTTGTTGGTTCCCAGTAAAAGGGAGTCTGACGAATTGCATCATGACCTATTAATACCTTTAGATTATTCTTGATATCCGAAGGTAAGATATTTTTATTATCTGTTATAGACACCTGATACTCAGAATTTTTCAAACTAACAGTTTCTATAACTTTAATTACGCCACCTTTCTCTTTATCAAAAGTATCATGCTGAGCCGAGGATGAATTCGGTTTCAGAAAGTACTCACTTGGCAGCTTACAAGCATCAACCACCTGCCCCAACGCAACACTTCCTTCCGCACCAATCAGGGTAGGCAGCAGCGCATACGGAAGTTCAATTTGTAATATATTATCGTCAGTTGTCTGATAATTCGGCTCGAAAAAAGTATCCCCTTCCACATGAGCCAGAATGATTCCATCTACATATCCTGGAACAGAATCGACCTGATAAACCCCTCTCTGCCACCACTCACGATTATTGATCAGGGTTTCCAGCTTGTCATCGGTTAATACGTGATAAAGCCTAAACTTCTCCACCTGTATCAGCACCTGACGAATAAATAGGGCGCGATACAAGCGTGCCTCCAGAGTATCAGGACCGAGCACATCATCGTGTAGATAGCGCTTCAACTCCTTAGCCTGCTGCCCGGCGTATTTAAAGTCTGGGCGCGCACCGGTTTTTACTTCTAATGGAAGCAGATAGAGGGTCTGATCTTTAAATCCCACAAATAGCACATCATCAGAAATTGCCCCTTTGCGATAACCATGTAGGTGCCGAGAGAAGTCGCTATCGCTCATTTTTAGGCCCACATTACCAGAGACTCGAATCATCTCCGCAACAGAAAGTGGAACCCAACAAATATCTGATTGGGCGAGCATCGCACTAACGAATTTATAGGCACCAATAATGCCATGCTTTTCCTTACGATCTTTTGGCGTAGCAGTAAGCATTTTTAGCAACCACTCACCATTGAAGGAATTAAATTCAGCTAATAAACGATCAGACTTAACATTACTCTCCTTGAGCAATAGTCGTTGAAAAAGATCTATTTGCTTTGTAACCGTGATTGCATCGTACCCAGCGCTACTTGTGTACTGATCCGAATAGTGGATTAGAACTACATCCTTTTGAGACGTGAAAAAATCTAAAGTTACTTTTGGATCAATAATCGTTGTCCATAATGCACTATCATACGACTGGGTCAGAAGCCGCTTAAAGTCGGTGCTCACGGCTAGCCCCATACCATACCCCAAATAATGGGAATTATTTAAATGCGCGGGCTGCCATAAGCTCCCTAAAAGCCTGGCCAAGCGTAATGATTGATGGCTTGAGGTCTCTACGTTGCGCAAACCAAAAGATGTGAAATAAGCTTCCCCTTTAGTTTCGGCAGCTTCCCCTGCGATCAGGCCATCACACAGCACTCCGCTCAATGCTTGGTCGATGTCTATTTGATGATATTCGACAGGCGCGTTATTACTGAAAAATGATAGGTGCGCATAGGCTAAAGCTTCATCCGAACTCGGAGAGACGAACTTACTGTACGTTAGGAAGCTCCGGAGTTGATCGATTAATACATCCGCATCGGCCCGCAATGCACCGCTATTTAATCCTAACCAATCTTTTAATTTCTCATACCCACCCATTTCAGCAAACTTGTCGAAATCATTCTGCTGCAACTGATCGTCATAGAAATTTACGTGGATGGCTAACGCATTTTCTCTATACAGTTTAAAGTAATCAACTAGTCCTAAGAAAAGCTCTTCCGCTCGCCCTTGATTGATGGCATTCACTATTAAAGCGCTACTCTCCCCTCTGGGGAAAAGACGTGAATAAGCCTTAGTAAACTCTATGAGTTTATCCTTGACTAGTCGCCTGACAAAACTATGACTAACCTTACGTTGGGGAATAATCTCCAGCCAGAAGCTATTCTCCTTAACAGGGACTAATTGGGCGAAATCGGAGTCGCGATGATAAACAAACGGCAACAAGCCAGATGCGACAAGGCGATCTAGAGTCACTGTTGGGAGGTCATAGTAGGATACAGAGCCTTTCTTATGCTCTGATCTTACCTCCGAAACCAAATGTTGATGATATGATAGAACCAATGGGTGAATTGGGCTAACCCATTCACGACCATCATTTTTATACATACCGACTTTCAACAGGTCTTTTTGCTGCCTTGTGAGTACTTGGCTTAATGGGATAGCTTTAAGCTCGTGCTCAAACGCATCTAAAACGGATTGAACTAGAGAGCAGTAGTTCTCTCCCCAAGCAGCCAGACTAGGCAATGTCCGATATCTCTCCAAATAGTCAAAGAGATTATAATAAGCTTTATATAACTCTGGAAAATCCTGAGACATCTGATGGATATAGTAGCTTTCTGAGGAATCATCTACGCAAAGAGCCCTCTGATCCACCATCAGTGCTTCAAACTCCAAGAGTTGTTGACGCACACCCACAGCGCTGTGCTCAGAGTTATCAACAATAATTTTCCGCTTCGCTCGGTTATACTCGGCGTTGCCTTCATCGCTTAATAGCTTTCCAACTCGCTCTAGATCAAATAGAAGGGGTATTATAACTCCTTCTTCGGCCCCAGGCCCCTCCACGTTAATCGGAAGAACTTGAACTCCATTACAGAGCTTAAATCTGATCATTTCACTTTGATTTGCGAGCGGCTCAAAGTCAACATAAGCATAAGCTCGGCAGTCAACATCAACCCCATCTTCGTCGAGACGGTAAATCGCATCTCCGCTCGCAGAAACTTTAAATTGATTCTCTTCCAGTTGAAGAGTCAGCTGCTCTCTTTGAGGCTCGACTCTGAAGCAAGTCTTTATATCATCGAAATAAAAAAGATCCTTCTCGATGATTAAGCAGCGAAGTTTATACTCCTCCGCTCTATTATCGCGGCGCAGCTCGACACTAAAGAAGCTCGGGTTATCAGTATAAGGTACCTTCAATTTAGCGCGGGAGTATTTACCTCCAGCGCGATTCACTGATATCTCGGAGTCTTTAGCTAGTGTTTTGTTATGAAGCAACTTCAGCTGAGACTGCTCAAGGTCATTCCCAAGAAAAACTAGTTCAATCTCAACCGAAGCAGTACCAGCTGCAACTTGTATCGCCAAGCTTATCTCTTTCTGCCCTGCTTTAGTGTTACTTTTGGTGCGCTGATGCCAATCTGCCCCTATAATATTTATGCTCTCAAGTATTAGCTTTTGCGATTTATTGGCTTTAATTTCATCAAGAAAAACCTCTAAATCAAGATTCTGCCAGTCTTTTTTGTCTTCAAAATGCTCACGGATGAATTTCTGACTGAATTTCGTCAAAACACTATCAAGCTGATCACTATAATGCTCTACGCTAAATTCCATCTCTCGGCGTAAGGCGCGATTTTCATCTAGTCGGTGTCTAATCTGGGAGGACTGCCCCTTCATATTTAATATTAAGGGGTCATTAAAAAGCCCTAGCTCTGGAAAGTCGAGTACACCGTCCGCGAGAGCGTAAAATAGTGGACCAAAACCAAAAACGGTCGCACCCTCCTCTGTTATTATTGCCAACTGATCCTGTAGCAAAGAGCGAGAAACCTCCTCGTTGTCGCTACCAGTACATATCAACTCGCTTAGTTTCCTCTCAATACTCGATGGGTGCCAAGCTCCACCCGGAGCAGCGACGTCCATTGCACTATTTATCAAAGTGTCAAGCATACTGTTATGTATGAACAGCATTGCGCTTCGTGAGAACTCAGCGCTACGACTAGCAACCTTATCGCGCAAGTGAGAAATATAGTTTTCGGAATATGCAACCTCTTCCGTACCATGGAGGACTGGAATTAACTGAACACCCCCACAGTCAATGCACGGTAGTTGGTGACCACTAAAACTAATTTGATCTCCACCAATGCGCGCCAAAAATGCCCGGTATAGTTTCAACGCATTTTGGGAGTCCGGCGACTTAAAGTGATAGCGAAACCCTGGTTGAATTTCTTGCTCCACCCAGTCAATGAAGCATTGAACCAAGTAATCTTCATACTGTTTTGCGGACATAAACGGCGTCTCCACTATCGCTCATTCGATCAACATTTCCCATACGCTCATAGAAAGCCACAAGAACCTGCTGAGATTGGCTATCCAGATAGAAGCCTCGCTGTTCAAATTCTCGCATTAACTCATGAAGCCTCAGCTTTTCATTTTTTCCTATCGCCAGATTTGTCAGCAGCAAAAGTTGGTCCTGTGTAATAACCAGCACTCGCCCCGCGCGCCCTCTAGATTGAATGAACTCGCTACATATCTGACTTTCAAGTGCAGCCATATATTTTTTGTTGACCATAAATCGGTCGGTTTTCTCATCTCGAAACTGTTCAATCGCAACATCTTGTAGCTGCACAAAAGCCGCCTCTAGGTTTTCGGCAGCGGACCGCTCAGGTAATTTACGCCTTTCTATAAACGCCTGTATATAACTGTTCAGCTCTCTCAACAAATCCACATGGTCCGGATATAATTGGGCTTCGGCGTAAACCTGCCAAAGCGGGCGCTTTTCCTCTCCCTGCTGAAGAGCTTCCAACGATGAAAGAATTGGGAAAAGCCATTCGCAAGACTTTGCGAACATCTTATATCCATGATGCTGAACCATCGCGCGCTCAGAGCTAGCCTTTTCAGTATCAAGAATAAAGAAAAGCGCCCTACTTTTTGGCTCTCCGTCCCTCCAATTTCGAACATTCAAAGCGAGCTGAGCACAATAGGTAAACGCATAAAGCTTTAGCATATTCCCTAGCTCTTGAAGCAAGTACTGGGGATGCATGGTTAAAAATGAAATATCTTTTTTAAAAGCCTGAGAAATATAAGGCAGGTAAGGCTGCTCTCGATTAAAGGCATTCTGCTCTGACGGCAGCAGTTTACTCTCCAGAACTGCCAAAAACTCTCTTTCAATAAAGTTCAGGCTCTCCTGAATTTCACCTGAAAATCGGTAATCGCCCAACAAACTTGAAAATAATGTCCCCATGCGCCAATTTGCCGGCCCCAACTCACTTCTGCCGCTGCCATCAAACTGAGCTTTAAACAATAAAAAAAGTGGCGAGACCTTAAATACGTCTTGATTTGCAAAGTACATTTTATCAAGAACGTTCCAAAATTCTGGCTCATCAATACGAGACATGAGCCGGGACCTGCAAGACTGTCGAAATTCGTCAAACTCGTATTTTTTTATTTTCTTTTTCAATGCATGACTCAGCACCAACCCGGTAATAATCCCCCAATCGAAATCATTACCTTTGTTTCTCAGGGGAAGGTAGCTATCTAATTTATTTACATCTGACGGGTTTAATCCCTTAGGAATCGGATACATTCAAGCCACCCCACTGACCGTGATCATATCGTCATCCAGCTTAGCAACATAAGCATGGTTATCGTCATAAAACTTAAGCGACGACTGGAGCTTTACTACCCCCTTGATCTGATCAACAACTTCATCAAGTAGAACTATTGAGTTTTTATCATATTTATTTGGGCGATACCCTCGATTTAGCTTATAAATAAGCTCATATAAATTGAAGGACATCGAGATAGCTCCTATCTCTTTTTCAAACACCTTGACATGAGCTAGGAATTGCGAACTTTTAACGCAGGGAGACTCTTTAATAGCTTCATAGTCACACTTCAGATCTACCGGAGCAGTTAGCCTGACAGCACCAAACTCACCCAAGAAAATCTCATCTTTGACCAATATAAGCTCGGGAGCATTGCGATTAGCGTAACGCAGTATCGCTGCTATTAGCTCGCCAGTGTAGAATCGCCTCAGTTCCATTTTCATCTCGGTGCTTCCATCGTATTCTTTATGTAAAGCCCATATACGGGAATAGCTCAGAAGTAGCTCTTCATCAAACTCATGCCGATATCGCTGATGGTAGTTGTTACCCATCGGCTCATCACGAATTAAGCTAAAGAGACGCACTAATGACGCCGCAGTGCTTCTGTGAACGTTTTGTCGATCAAGAAATACATAATTCGCTGCGAGCGAGCTGATAAATATATCGAGATCTGGATCAGGAAGTGATAATTCGGCGCGCAACACAAATTGATCTAATCCTCTAGTATGCTTCCGGGCCGGATCAAAATCGGACAGGCGTTGCACCAGTTCATTTCCGTCACCGACATACAGATTATCAAAAATATATCCTGGCCCAAGAAGAATATGATGGAGTAGATCCAGTAGTGCACGAGTAGTTATAAATTGATCTTTAATTAGCCTAGCTTTCAGCAGCTGAGTGACGATGACATCCTGCACGCTATTAAGACTAAGCAATTTGAAGTTTGCAACAAGCTGCAAGTCCTCACCAGCTGATTCAGCTTTGCAGGCATATTGATAGAATAAATTATCAGAATCTTGTCGCGTCAAATTATGCATCAGCTTCTTTGCAAACTCTGACTGCCCCTGACCATCCTTGGAAAGCTGAAACTTAGGATATCCCTCAAAGTCTATAAAATGAACATTACCTTTTGAGCAATTCCCCTGCGTCAAAAAGCTATCTATTTTTTCGATAATTTTATTGTGACGAACAGAACCTTCTTTAGAAAAATTCGCCAACATCCCCACATTTATGCCAATGACCAGAGGCTTATCGTCTATCTGACGTCCATCAAAAAGCTCGTCTAGCGCTTCTATCGCAGACTGATGCGGCGCAAAACTGTGTGTAGCGTCCAAATGAAATTTATATTTATCTTTATATTTATCATAGCTGCGCGCCAGAATTTCAGATTTTCCGTCGCCACTGCTACCGCAGAGAAATACGATTTCTCCACTCTGGAGAGACTCAAGTATCTTAGAGAAGTCGTGTTCGATTTCTTGCGCTACGTATAGCTGATCTTTCAGCTCATCAAACTCATCTATTTCTCTACGGCTGACAGTTTTCACCGAGAATGGTGATGACTTTGCTAGCACACTGAGAGCCGTTCTAAGAGTCATTGTCGTCATTTACGAAATCCCTTCACTAATATTTTTTGACGCTTAATTTCTTTTACTTTAGAAAATTGCACTCAAAGCAGTTTAGGCTATAGCTCCGGTGTACGTGCTATACCTGTACGATGATTTGGAGGGAAAGAGAAAGTGAGAACACTTGAATTTTCTAGTAGCGTGAGAATTTTCATCCCGAGCCCATATCCTTTTGTTGGCTTCATGACATTATCCACTCAGAGGAATAGGGGTAAAGGCAAAGTGCCTTCATGCAGCCATATTTTCTGTAATTTTTCGATTTATGACCAGCGCCCCTCTCCGACAAGAGCCTCTCGAGACGACTGATCAACTCAGCCCTTGGAACACAGCAAGCCGCCTCGTACCATAAGGGATAGACAGCAGCCTTGTTTGGAGTACCAACACACGAGAATCTTTGCCTGGAGCGTCGAGGAGAAGCGCGCCATCGTGCGCAGGATCCAAGATCCAGAGCGTAGCGTCTCGGTTGTAGCCCGGTGCAACAACCTCAATCCCAACCACCTGCTCCATAGGCGCAAGCTCTGCAAGGACGACAGAGTCTCGGCGGTCAGTGCTAGTGAAGCGGTGGTTCCTGCTTCCGAGTTGGCCGATTCCCTCAACCAGTTCTGCGCACTACAACGGATGCTGGACAAGAAGGCCATGGAGGCAGCGGCCCTAAAGTAAGAGGTGTAGATCGCCCGATTGCGCACTCGCCCTTGTTACCTGGGGACGACCAGTGAGCACTATGTAGTAGTTCTCACGACTGCTGACTCTGAAAATGAAAAGCCCCGCTTCGGCGAGGCTTCATCGTTTCTGGGTACCCTATATCTTGCTGGAGGTTTCGGACCTGCTGTAGCGATCAGGGTAATCAGGCTCAAGTCTTAGCTGACTTTATCCTCTTCGTCAGCGGGTTCTCTCTTCGCGGGGCTCTGCAAGCGAGCCAGCATTTCCTGAGTGGCCTTCTCCGCTTTCACGCCGCCTTCGCTCACGGTGGCCTGGAGATCGACATCCCCAGTTCTTAGCACCTGAACGACCTTACTGAATCCTTTGACATCTCTGGGGGTAATTTCCGCGTCCGGTCTTGCCTTACGGATGGCCACTGCCATCAAACCATCCGCGGCATCTGGGCCATATTCGCCTACAAGCCCTTCATAGAACCGGGTTGCATGGAGTACTGCTGCTGTGCCTCTGGTCTTGTCCATTCTGGACGTCCTCTCACATTTCAATGATGAGTGTGGGGGCTCCAGCAGGTCCGACTCCCAAAGCTACAAAATTTCCCGCACCAAATGCACGAGAAAACTCGTCAAGAATTGTGGCACGCAATGTCGAGACTAGGCGCGTCCGGCAGAAGCCAAAGGACCGGCTCCTGGCTCTGTCAAAGCTGTTTATAAATGTCTTCTTTGGCGATTGCTGCCCCTGGTGAGGGGCAGCTACCTGGCCAGTGTGGTCGGTTGTATCTCGATGACACCTGAGCAGCAGGGAACGGTAGGCGGTGCGGCCATTGGTCCCAGCATTGCCGCAATCGCTGGCGGCAGTGGATGGATTGGCGCAGCGGTTGGCGCCGTCGCTGACGAAGTTGTCGGCAATATCAGAGGCAAACAGCAGAAGTAGGCGATAGCAGGTAGCCAGGGGGCCGCTGGCACAGCGACTCCTGGCCGTTCCCTTCGGCTCATAGTGCTGTGGCGGTTGATGAGTCGTGCAGTATCGGGATGGCTCACCACTGTTGGATGAGATTTTGTGGAAGGGGGGCGTCAGCGTATTCACTGGCCGCTATTGGCCATTCTCTACCCATCATGTTTGTAAAGCGAGCTGGTCATATCCGATGCAATCGGTGGTCAGAACGCATGAAAATGACAGGTCAGGTCGAATGCAAACGGATGGCCGGGTGGAGTGCAATTCCACAGCTTGGCTGAGGCATCAACTTAACGAGGTACCAGTGTCCGGGCTGATAGGGGCAAGTCCAGCCATAAGCCCCATGAGCAACGATAAGATGAAGGGCACAAGAAAAGAACCCCAAGGTCGTTGTGCCCTATGTGTGCCCTATATTTCCCGAGCACAAGGAATTCCGCCCATAAAAAAATCCAGTCACCGCTAAGTGACTGGATTTTCTAGGGATTTTTGGTCGGGACGGAGTGATTCGAACACTCGACCCCTTGCACCCCATGCAAGTGCGCTACCAGGCTGCGCTACGCCCCGACTTCGCTTCCGGCTTCCCGGTTAGCGGATCGCACTATACCTCAAGCTATTCTTTCAGCAAAGCGCTTTTTTCATTTTTTTCAGCTACTTGCGCAACACGTGAAGAACATCTTCCAATTCCGCAATCATCTGCCGGATGAGTTGCTTGTACTGCGTAATGTCTTCGCGAGCCTCGTCGCCGGAGAGACGCTGGCGCGCCCCACCGATGGTGAAACCTTGGTCGTACAGCAGCGCCCGGATCTGCCTGATCATCAGCACATCCTGACGCTGATAATAGCGACGGTTCCCCCGGCGCTTGACCGGGTTGAGTTGTGGAAATTCCTGCTCCCAGTACCGCAGAACGTGCGGCTTCACCGCGCAGAGATCGCTGACTTCACCAATGGTGAAGTAACGCTTGCCCGGAATGGGTGGAAGTTCGTCGTTATGACTTGGTTCCAGCATAGGCCTCAACCCTGGCTTTCAGTTTCTGCCCTGGACGAAAGGTGACGACGCGGCGAGCCGTAATCGGGATCTCCTCTCCCGTCTTGGGATTCCGCCCTGGGCGCTGACGCTTGTCGCGCAAATCAAAATTGCCAAAACCGGACAATTTAACCTGCTCGTTGTGCTCCAGCGCCTGGCGGATCTCTTCAAAGAAGAGCTCCACCAGTTCCTTGGCTTCCCGTTTATTCAGGCCCAGCTCTTCATACAGACGTTCGGCAATTTCAGCTTTCGTCAGAGCCCCCATACGCTACTTCCTTAACGTGGCGTTGAACCTTTGCTCCAGCGAGGCGACGATATTTTGCGTAGTCGCGTTCACTTCGTCATCATTAAGAGTGCGTGATGGATGCTGCCAGGTCAAGCCGACTGCCAAGCTTTTTCTAAGCGGATCAATGCCTTTACCTTGATAGACATCAAACAGCCTGAGGTCTGTCAGCCACTCCCCTGCCGCTTCGCGGATGGCCGCCAACACGAAGTCCGCTGGCGTCTCACGATCGACGATCAACGCCAGATCACGGCGTACCTCCGGGAAACGCGACAACTCACTGAACTTCGGCAACCGGCCACGCACCACCTCGGCCAGCACTAGCTCAAAGAGATAGACCGGGCGATCCAGCCCCAGCGACTTGGCAAGCTCAGGATGTAGCGCACCGACATAGCCTACCAGCACACCATCACGCTCGACCCGGGCAGTCTGCCCCGGATGCAGAGCAGGATGCTCGCCAGGTACAAAAGCAAAATCATTCAGCGCACCGGTGTTTGCCAGAAGCGCTTCGATGTCAGCCTTCACGTCGAAGAAGTCGACACCGTCGCGAACATTGGCCCAACCTTCCGGCTCACGACTACCACAGACAACACCAGCCAGCATGTTTTCCTGCTTCAAGCCTTCAAGCTGACCAACAAAACGCAAACCGCTTTCGAACAGCCGAACACGGGTCTGCTGGCGGTTGAGGTTGTGCTGCAGCGCCATGACCAATCCAGGCCAGAGAGATGCACGCATAGCAGCCATGTCCGCAGAAATCGGATTGGCCAGGGTCAGCGGCTTGACGCCGGGATGGAATGCCTCGAACAGTTTGGGATCGATGAAGCTGTAGGTGATGGCTTCCTGATAGTCACGAGCTACCAGCAGGCGGCGCAGCCCTGGCAGCTCAGCCTGGGTCTCGGATTTGGTATTGGGCGCCAGGCGAGCCTGAGGATAGCGAACCGGCAGGCGGTTGTAGCCGTACAGCCGAGCCAACTCCTCAATCAGATCGACCTCCAGGGAGACATCGAAACGATGGCTAGGCACTACGACCTTCCAGCGACCATCTCCATCAGCCTGCACGCCAAACTGCAAAGCAGAGAGCAAGCGTTCGATTTCCGCGTAATCCATTTCCATACCGAGCATTTGCTTGACGCGCTCGGCTCGCAGGACCACTGGTTCGACCTTGGGCAAGTCATCGGCACTGACCTGCTCGACCACCGGCCCGGCTTCGCCACCGACGATCTCCAGCAGCAACTCGGTGGCGCGCTCCATGGCACGGCGCGCCAGCTGCCAATCGACACCTCGCTCATAGCGATGCGAAGCATCAGTATGCAGGCCATAGGAGCGAGCTTTGCCGGCTACGGCGATGCTGTCGAAGAAAGCACTTTCCAGGAACAGGTCACGGGTCTTGGCACTCACGCCACTATGCTCGCCCCCCATGACGCCAGCGATAGCCAGAGCGCGCCCATGATCAGCAATCACCAGCGTGTCGGCACGCAAGGCAATTTCCTGGCCGTCGAGCAGGACCAGCTTCTCGCCCTCTTCGGCCATACGCACACGAATGCCACCCTTGATCTCATCGAGATCAAAGGCATGCATCGGCTGGCCCAGTTCGAGCATCACATAGTTAGTGATATCCACAGCCGCATCGATGCTGCGGATATCCGAACGGCGCAGGCGCTCGACCATCCACAACGGAGTCGGACGGCTCAGGTCGACATTGCGGACCACACGCCCCAGATAGCGCGGACAGGCCTTGGGCGCTAGCAGCTCGATCTGACGAACCTCGTCGATGCTCGCCGGGACTTCCTTGACCTCGACCGGACTGACCGAAGCGGCATAGAGAGCACCGACTTCGCGAGCCAAACCGCTAAGGGAAAGACAGTCTCCTCGGTTGGGGGTCAACCCCAACTCGATAGAGGCGTCATCCAAGCACAGATACTGACGAATATCCTGGCCAACGGGTGCGTCGACAGCCAACTCCATCAGTCCAGAGTTGTCGTCGCTGATTTCCAGCTCCTTCGCGGAGCAGAGCATGCCGTTGGACTCGACGCCACGCAGCTTGGCCTTCTTGATCTTGAAGTCGCCCGGTAGCTCGGCACCGATCATGGCAAAGGGAATCTTCAGGCCGGGGCGCACGTTGGGCGCACCGCACACCACCTGGAAAGTCTCGGTACCATTGCTGACCTGGCAGACGCGCAGCTTGTCGGCGTCCGGATGTTGCTCGGTGCTCAGAACTTCACCGACCACAATACCGCTGAAAGCACCGGCAACCGGGATCACGGCATCGACCTCGAGGCCGGCCATGGACAGACGAGCCACCAGCTCGTCACGGGAAACCTGCGGATTTACCCAGCTCCGCAGCCACTGTTCACTGAATTTCATCCTGCTCTCCTAAGAATTCGTTGACGTTCGTGCGGCCTAGCGGAATTGCCCAAGGAACCGCAGATCGTTGTCGAAGAACAGGCGCAAGTCGTTCACGCCGTAGCGCAACATGGCCAGGCGCTCGACGCCCATGCCGAAGGCAAAGCCTTGGTATTTTTCCGGATCGATGCCGGACATGCGCAACACACTCGGATGCACCATGCCGCAACCCATGACCTCCAGCCAGCCAGTCTGCTTGCACACACGGCAACCTTTGCCGCTGCAGATCACGCATTGGATATCGACTTCTGCCGAAGGCTCGGTAAAGGGGAAGAAGGACGGACGGAAGCGTACCGCGAACTCCTTCTCGAAGAAGGCACGGAGGAACTCTTCGATGGTGCCCTTGAGGTCGGCGAAGCTGACATCCTCGTCGACCAGCAGCCCTTCGACCTGGTGGAACATTGGCGAGTGAGTCAGGTCGGAATCGCAGCGATACACACGCCCCGGGCAGACGATGCGGATCGGCGGACGCTGGTTTTCCATGGTGCGCACCTGAACCGGCGAGGTATGGGTACGCAGCAGCATGTTGGCGTTGAAATAGAAGGTATCGTGCATCGCCCGCGCCGGATGGTGGCCGGGAATGTTGAGCGCTTCGAAATTATGGTAGTCATCTTCGACTTCCGGCCCCTCGGCGACTTCATAGCCGATGCGGGTGAAGCATTGTTCGATGCGCTCCTTGGTACGGGTGACCGGATGCAGGCCACCGGAAGACTGGCCACGGCCCGGCAAAGTCACGTCGATACGTTCAGCCGCCAGCTTCTCCGCCAAGGCTGCCCCCTCAAGGGCTGTCTTGCGGGCATTCAGGGCATCCTGCACCTTCTCCTTGGCAACGTTGATCAGCGCTCCAACCTTGGGGCGCTCCTCGGCCGGCAGGTCGCCCAGGGTCTTCATCACCTGGGTCAGCTCGCCTTTCTTGCCAAGATAGTGGACCCGGATCTGCTCCAGGGCATTGACGTCTTCGGTGTGTCGCACAGCCTCCAGGGCTTGGGAGACCAGCGCGTCCAGGTTTTCCATGTACCAACTCCAGATACAAAATAGGGGAAGAGCGGTAAGGCTCTTCCCCTATCGGTGACGTTACTGCCGGATCGAAACCCGGTGATTGTCGTAGGGCTTAAGCCAAGCTTGCCTTCGCTTTTTCGACAATCGCGGTAAACGCCGCTTTTTCGTTCACAGCCAGATCGGCCAGTACCTTACGGTCGATCTCGATGGCCGCCTTTTTCAGGCCAGCGATCAGACGGCTGTAAGACAGACCGTTCTGACGAGCACCAGCGTTGATACGAGCGATCCACAGAGCGCGGAACTGGCGCTTGCGCTGACGGCGGTCACGGTAGGCGTATTGGCCAGCCTTGATTACCGCCTGCTTGGCAACGCGGAACACGCGCGAGCGTGCGCCGTAGTAGCCTTTGGCGAGCTTCAGAATTTTCTTGTGACGACGACGGGCAATGACGCCACGCTTAACACGAGCCATTTATCTATCCTCTACCAGAAATCAACGCAGACGCAGGGAGCGTGCTACACGACGCACATCAGAAGCGGCGAGCAGCGAGCAGCCTCGCAGCTGACGCTTACGCTTGGTGGTCATTTTGGTCAGGATGTGGCTCTTGAAAGCGTGCTTGTGCTTGATGCCACCAGCAGTCACTTTGAAGCGCTTAGCAGCGCCACTCTTGGTTTTCATCTTTGGCATGTTTAGTACTCCGCATTCGTTAACAACCGATAACCATCAGGCCTGCCAGTGCCCGGGAGGTTATTTACGCTTCTTGGGAGCGATGACCATCATCAGCTGGCGTCCTTCCAGCTTAGGATGCTGTTCAACGGAGCCGTATTCCGCGAGATCTTGTTCGACCCGCTTCAACAGCTCCATTCCCAGCTCCTGGTGGGCCATCTCACGGCCGCGGAATCGCAAGGATACCTTGGCCTTGTCCCCATCACTAAGGAAACGTACCAGGTTGCGTAGTTTTACCTGGTAATCCCCTTCTTCCGTCCCTGGACGAAACTTGATTTCTTTGATCTGTTGCTGGTGCTGGTTCTTCTTGGCTGCAGCCGCCTGCTTCTTTTTCTCGAACAGGTGCTTGCCGTAGTCCATGATGCGGCAGACAGGAGGCACCGCATCAGCAGAGATTTCTACCAGGTCCAGCTTGGCTTCTTCGGCGTGGCGGAGGGCCTCATCGATCGAAACAACGCCGATCTGCTGACCGTCGGCGCCAATCAGGCGAACCTCACGAGCAGAGATGTTTTCGTTGATCGGTGGTTTCGGGAGAGCCCGCTTATCCTGCCTCATTTCACGCTTAATAATGATTACTCCGAGTCTTGGCGACCACGCCGGGATACCGCCCGAGTCAACAGCTCGACGAACTGGGAAAGCGGCATAGAGCCTAGGTCTTCCCCTTCGCGCGTACGTACGGCGACGGCCTTCGATTCAACCTCCCTGTCTCCAATAACCAGGAGATAGGGAACCTTGAGCAAAGTATGCTCGCGGATTTTAAAGCCGATCTTCTCGTTTCTCAAGTCGGACTTGGCACGGAATCCGCTTTGATCGAGTGTGCGGACCACCTCGTCGGCAAACTCGGCTTGCTTGTCGGTGATATTCATGACCACCGCCTGAACTGGCGCCAGCCATGCCGGGAAGGCCCCTTCGTAATGCTCGATGAGCATGCCGATGAAGCGCTCGAAGGAGCCGAGGATGGCACGATGCAGCATCACCGGATGCTTACGATTGTTGTCCTCGCTGACGTACTCCGCCCCCAGGCGGGTCGGCAGGTTGAAGTCCAGCTGCAGCGTACCGCACTGCCAGACGCGACCCAGACAATCCTTGAGGGAAAACTCGATCTTGGGCCCATAGAAGGCACCTTCGCCCGGCTGCAGATCCCACTTCAGCCCCGCATGATCCAGGGCCGCGGCCAAAGCCGCCTCCGCCTGATCCCAAAGTTCTTCGGAGCCCACACGTTTTTCCGGACGAGTGGACAGCTTCAGCTCGATATCGGTGAAACCGAAGTCGGAATACACATCCAGGGTCAGCTTGATGAAGGCCGCAGCTTCGGCCTGCATCTGCTCCTCGGTGCAGAAGATGTGCGCGTCATCCTGAGTGAAGGCACGTACACGCATGATGCCGTGCAGCGCACCGGACGGCTCGTTGCGGTGGCAAGCGCCGAACTCGGCGAGACGCATCGGCAGCTCGCGGTAGCTCTTCAAACCCTGATTGAACACCTGCACATGGCACGGGCAGTTCATCGGCTTGATCGCGTAGTCGCGGCTTTCCGACTCGGTGGTAAACATGTTCTCGGCGTAGTTCGCCCAGTGCCCGGACTTCTCCCAGAGGCTGCGGTCGACCACTTGCGGGGTCTTGATCTCCAGGTAGCCATTGTCGCGCTGGAGCTTGCGCATGTACTGCTCGAGCACTTGATAGACGGTCCAGCCGTTCGGGTGCCAGAACACCATGCCCGGCGCTTCTTCCTGGGTATGGAACAGATCCAAGCGCTTGCCCAGCTTGCGATGGTCGCGCTTCTCGGCTTCCTCGATACGCTGAATATAGGCAGCCAGTTGCTTCTTATCGGCCCAGGCGGTGCCATAGATGCGCTGCAGCTGCTCGTTCTTCGAGTCGCCGCGCCAGTAGGCGCCAGAGATCTTGGTCAACTTGAAGGATTTGAGGAAGCGCGTATTCGGCACGTGCGGGCCACGACACATGTCCACGTACTCCTCATGGAAGTACAGGCCCATGGCCTTCTCGTCCGGCATATCGTCGATCAGGCGCAGCTTGTAGTCTTCGCCACGAGCCTTGAACAGCTCGACGACCTCGGCACGCGGGGTCATCTTCTTGATGACGTCGTAATCCTTGTCGATCAGTTCCTGCATGCGAGCTTCGATCGCCGCCATATCTTCCGGCGTGAAGGGACGCTCGTAGGAAATGTCGTAGTAGAAGCCTTCATCGATTACCGGGCCGATGACCATCTTCGCGGTGGGATACAGCTGTTTGACCGCATGACCGACCAGGTGCGCACAGGAGTGACGGATGATCTCCAGCCCCTCCTCGTCCTTCGGGGTAATGATCTGCAGGGTGGCGTCACTGTCAATCAGGTCGCAGGCATCGACCAGACGGCCATTGACCTTACCGGCCAGAGTGGCCTTGGCCAGCCCCGCACCAATGGATTGAGCCACCTCAGCCACGCTGACCGAGTGATCGAAGGAACGCTGACTACCGTCGGGAAGAGTAATGATGGGCATGGCGCCTCCTCTCCTAGTGGTGACCCCTACGAAAGGCCACATGGGTTGGGATGTGCCAGTAAGCGTCGCCCGCCGGGAATGCCTGCCTCACAGTGGCAGGCGCCTTGTCGGCACCCTGCGCAATCGCGCGCGGACGGAGATCACTGGAAAGAATCGATTCAAGCGCCACGGCGCAATAATGCCCGCAGCGAGCCGGCATGGTACTTCATGTCGGCCCGGCTGACGAGTAACAACTAGACCGCATCGAGAAACTCCAGAAGCGCCCGATTGAATGCCGCCGGGCGAGTCGCATTCATGCCATGGGACGCCCCCTTGATGATGCTCACCCTCACATCGGGCAGCACTGCGCTCAAGGCGGAGACTATCCGCGGAAACGGCTCCGGGCTCAGCTCGCCACTGAGTAGCAGCACAGGCAGGTGCAAGCCACGCAACGCCGACAGACTCAGCGGCTCCGGGTGATCGGCCACCTGGCCGACCAGGGTCATTGCATTAGCCGAAGCCATCTCCCGAAAATGCTTCGACGAACGCCGCCAGACCCCTGCACCACTGACGGTATCGACGAACAGCTCGAGCCCCGCCTCCGTTTCCCCCTGGCGGATCAACTGCAGCGCCTGCTCGCGAAAACGGTTGCGCTCGACCGGGGCTACGGGCACTTCCAGCCCCGCGGCTCGAAATACCTCGGCGGCGAAATCCCCACCCGGGTCGGCCAGGGACAGCGAGCGCAGCCGCTCCGGAGCCGCCAGCGCCACACGCAAGCAAAGGTTGCCCCCACGGGAATGCCCGAGCAGATGCACCGGCTCACCCAACTGTTCCAGCAGAGCCAGAAGATCATCCACATGCTGCTGAGTAGTGAAGTCGCCACTCAACCCATCCCATGCATCCGGGTAGTAATGCCGCAAACTGGGCGCCAGCAAATGGAAATACCGCGCCAAACCAGGCATCTGCCAGTGCCAGTAGCGGTAATCGCACAAGGAGCCATGCACCAGCACCAGCGGCACACCATCCCCGCCACTCAGACAGGCGATGTCTCGACCATTCACCCGATACGACACAACGCGCGAAACCATGACCCATCCTTAAATATTTGCAGCACACGCAAGACAAAACCGATTTTCACCGAAAACGACCGACCTTTAATTCGGCCAAAACAATTATCCACGCACCAGAGAACAGAAAAAGCCCGAAAGCCAATAAGGACCGGGACATACCCACAAAGCGCGCATGGCTTCCGTTTAAATATTGCCTAAGCGCTTCTTTTAAATTAATAATCCGCACGCCCATAACAACTTCCGAACGCAACCATCGCCCTTGCGGCAGATTCGATACATGCTTCGGAAAGACCGCCCTGGAGTGTAACCATGTCTAAACTCGCGGAATTCCGTGAAGCCGAACGCCTGCTCAAAGAACAACTGGCACTGCTGGAAAAGCTGAAAAGCGACGGCGGCCTGAAGAAAGAACTGGAATTCAAAGACCAGCTCCAGGCGCTGATGGACGAATACGGCATGAATCTGCGCAACGTGATCGAAGTCCTCGATCCGCAGACCCCGACCGGCGCAGCTGCCAGCCCAGCCCCACAACGCCGCAGCCGCCAACTCAAGGTCTACAAGAACCCGCACAACGGCGAGACCATCGAGACCAAGGGCGGCAATCACAAGACCCTGAAAGCCTGGAAACAGCAATACGGTGCAGAAACCGTAGAGTCCTGGCTGCAGAAGTAAGTCAGCGCCAATCCCGCGAGGGCCAGCGGCCTTCGCGGGAAACACACCTCACCAAGCAAATCCCGGGCCACCCCTATCGATTCAGCTTGCAAAGCGCTACCGACATCGCGTAGCATCCGTGCCGCGAGTAACAAACTAAGGTCGCCCCTCCCAGAATTGCCCCTCTCGGGACATGCAACTGGGTTACACAGGGCCTCGGCCAGCAGCCATTCAAGATAGCGGACTCAGCACGCTCCACGACGAGAGCGATGAACAGCCGCCATCACTGGCAAGCCATATTCATCAGGCACGCGATCCAACCGATCGACACACCCTCTGAAAAACAACCTCAAGTTTCCATTCGCTGCCATATTCCGGTCACAGGCTTATCGCATTCTGCCTTCTCCGGAGCTTTTTACATTTCAGGCGGTCTATCGCACCGTCACATTTTGGAAAACCAAGACAATATGAAAACCACTACCCAGATCCAGGACGCGATCCATACCCTCAAGTCCGCGTTCGCACCGCTCAACTGCATCATCCTGGCCGCCCGCAAAGACAGCTTCAGCTTCACCCTGGTCAATGAACACGGCATCGCTCGTCACAGCGAACGCCTCTACCCGCAGCAGTACCAGACCCCGGAGCCGCTGAAGGCCGTCATCAAGCGCGTACAGAGCTCGCTCGCAGCATGAACAACTCAAAAAGCAAAAGCCCCGCCAACGCGGGGCTTTTCATTTAGCCAACAGCCGAACTAACGCAGTTGCAAACCCGCCTTCAGCGCTTCGACCTCGCCAGCCAGCTCAGGATATCGCGCCACCGGCGCGGCGTAAGTCAGTGAATATGCCGCCTGCTCGCCCAGAGCCACCTGCAGCACCTGCTTCATCACCTCATTGCCGTTCTGGCTGATCGAACAAACCAGCATCACCCCCTCCAGACCACCCAGTCGCGCCTCCCGAGGCTTGCTACAAGCAGCCTGGAAGCCCTGCTGCAGGAAATCGATCTGCAGCGACTTGCGCATCTGCAGAATGACACGCAGAGCATCGACCTCCCCCTGGCGCCCCAGCCGACTGCGCGTCAACTCCATCACCAACGCCTGGGAACCATCCGCCGCCAATTTGATACCGCGCTCACGCACCACCTCGGTATTGCCATCCCATACCTCCGGAACGCGCGAGACTTGCCAAGCACTAGGCCAAGCCAGCAAGGCATCAGCCGCCGCCGACCCCGCAGCAAAGCAGAACCACAGCACAGCCAGCCGCGCAAAACCCACACACCGCATAAGCCCCTCCCGACGGGATCGACACCCCAGCCCGCCTGACCGTCAAAAGCCTTCACAGCCTCTACGCAAACGCCACGCCAACCCAAGACACCTTCCACTCAGCACACAGCAGACCCTCAGGACAGCACCAGAGAGCACACCTCGCAATAAAAGGAAGAGAGCCAAACCCCAAGAACCCCCAGGGAGGCGAAAGCGAACTCAACTGACAGAGGACGCCGACATCAACACCCTCTTTGGCATCGACCAATCGCCAGGCATTCCGGTTATCAGCGCAGGCACGAATATCGACACGAGAGAGCCAGACCAACCCAGTAGACATCCACCCCACCCACCGCGCAAAACCAGGCGATCGCTGAATAACGGCGAGACTGCGCGAAGAAATAAAAGCAGAAAAACAAAAAGGGCGATCCTTTCGGATCGCCCTTTGAGTCCCGCACTAGACGGGTTCGATTTGGTAGGCACAATTGGACTCGAACCAACGACCCCCACCATGTCAAGGTGGTGCTCTAACCAACTGAGCTATGTGCCTGTCGATGTGGGCGCATTCTACGCGATGCTTTTCCACCGTCAAGCACTTTTTTCGCTAAACCACTGAAAAAATGAATTTTTTTATGTTCGCTCTCGCGTAAAAAATTTTGCACAGCCACTAGCCGACCGAATTCGACTCGGGTAGCATCAACGCATCCCGTAAAAAATAAAAAACACAGGTGCAATATGCCGCACACTCCCTACCCCACTTCCTATTACGCAGCGTCGGCCAATCCGGTCCCTCCGCGCCCCGAACTCAAGGGCGAGACCGAAACCGACGTCTGCATCATCGGCGCTGGCTATACCGGCCTGTCCACTGCACTGTTCCTGCTGGAAAACGGTTTCAAGGTCACGGTGCTGGAAGCGGCCAAGGTCGGCTTCGGCGCGTCCGGCCGCAATGGCGGCCAGATCGTCAACAGCTATAGCCGCGACATCGATGTCATCGAGCGCACCGTTGGCCCGAAGCAGGCGCAACTGCTCGGCCACATGGCCTTCGAAGGCGGCCGCATCATTCGCGAACGCATCGCCAAGTACAACATCCAGTGCGACCTGAAGGACGGTGGCGTGTTCGCCGCCCTCAGCGCCAAGCAGATGGGCCACCTGGAAGCGCAGAAAAAGCTCTGGGAGCGCTTCGGCCACACCCAGCTGGAGCTGATGGACGCCAAGCGCATCCGTGAAGTGGTCGCCACCGACAGCTATATCGGCGGCATGCTCGACATGAGCGGTGGCCACGTCCATCCGCTGAACCTTGCCCTGGGCGAAGCCGCGGCGGTCGAGTCCCTCGGCGGCGTGATCCACGAGCAGAGCCCGGCCACCCGCATCGACCGCGGCGCCAACCCGGTGGTGCACACCCCGCAAGGCCGAGTGAAGGCCAAGTTCGTGGTGGTCGCCGGCAACGCCTACCTGGGCAACCTGATGCCGGAGCTGGCCGCCAAGTCGATGCCCTGCGGCACCCAGGTGATCACCACCGAGCCGCTGGGCGAGGAACTGGCGCACAGCCTGCTGCCGCAGGACTACTGCGTCGAGGACTGCAATTACCTGCTGGACTACTACCGCCTCTCCGGCGACAAGCGCCTGATCTTCGGTGGTGGCGTGATCTACGGTGCGCGCGACCCGGCGGACATCGAAGCCATCATCCGGCCGAAGATGCTCAAGGCCTTCCCGCAGCTGAAGAACGTCAAGATCGACTTCGCCTGGACCGGCAACTTCCTGCTGACCCTGTCGCGCCTGCCGCAGGTCGGCCGGATCGGCGACAACATCTACTACTCGCAGGGTTGCAGCGGCCACGGGGTGACCTACACCCACCTGGCGGGCAAAGTCCTCGCCGAAGCCCTGCGCGGCCAGGCCGAGCGCTTCGACGCCTTCGCCGACCTGCCGCACTACCCCTTCCCGGGTGGCCGGCTGTTCCGCGTGCCCTTCACGGCCATGGGCGCCTGGTACTACAACCTGCGCGACAAGCTGGGCGTGTAAGCACGGCCAGCCATGCACAACGGCGCCCCAGGGCGCCGTTTTCATTACCGCGGAATAAAGCGCAGGCTGCGCCAATCCAGCGCCAGGTGGCCGAGGTAGACAGCGGCCCGATCAGTCGGCAGCAGCAGGTATTCGAAAACCGCGGGGGCCAGCCCCAGGCAGCCGCGATCGACACGCAGCAGGCAACCCCAGGCATAGGAAACGCTATCCCAAGCCTGCGCGGGCAGACTGGCGATCCCCGCCTGCGCCTGCCACCAGGCCAACGCACCGGGAATATCCTCGACCTGCGCCAGTTGGCGAACGAGCACCGCCTCGCCGCACCACGCCAGCAACTGTTGCGCCTCGAAGGCCGGCTGCCGATCGGGCGACAGCGGCGTTACCTGCACGCCGTGACTGCGCGCGAGCAGTTCCACGGCCAAGGGCCGCCAAATGCGTTGCTCGACCGCCCAGAGCAGGTCGCCATCGACTTCCAGGGACGGCCGGCCGGCCACCTGCAGGCGAAAGCCGCTACAGACCAGGCAGGTATCCGTCAGGGGAATTCGCAGTTGGCTATCGCTCACTTGAGCCTCTCGACGCGGGATACGGGTCCAGCCTCCCGGCGACCCGCGGCGCGATTCTAGGCAAGCAGGCGGCTGCCACTCAAGGCAGGCAGCGTCAGCCGCCGGTCATGCTCATGAAGCGCAGCACCTGTACCTGCTCGCTGGCGTCGAAATGATGGCGCTGCGGCTTGAGTTGCAGCGCCTCGACCAGCGCCGCGCGCAGACGCGCGCTGTCGCCCGGATGGCGGCGCAACAGGGCCCGCAGGTCGAGCGCCCCCTCGTGGCCGAGGCAGAGCACCAGCTTGCCTTCGGCGGTGACCCGCACACGATTGCAGTCGCCGCAGAAGTTGTGGCTGTGCGGGGATATGAAACCGATGCGGCTGGCAAAGCCGTCCACCCGGTAATAGCGTGAAGGGCCGCCGCTGCGCTCCAGGCTCGGCGTCAGTGGCCAGCGCCCGGCCAATTGCGCGCGCACCTCGTCGCTGCTGCACAGGGTCTGCGCACGGCTGTGGCTCGTCACGCTCCCCAGCGGCATTTCCTCGATGAAGCTGATGTCCAGCCCGCGCGCCAGGGCGAAGGCCGCCAGTTCGCAGACCTCGTCGTCGTTGCGCCCCTTCTGCACCACGCAATTCAGCTTGATGCGCTCGAAGCCCGCCGCCCGCGCCGCGTCGATACCTGCCAGCACCTGGGGTAAGCGGTCGCTGCGGGTAAAGGCGGCGAAGCGCTCGCGACGCAGCGAATCCAGACTGATGTTCAGCCGGCGCACGCCGGCGGCACGCAGTTCGGCGGCACGCTCAGTGAGTTGCGAGCCATTGGTGGTGATCGCCAGGTCGTCCAACTCCGCGCGCGCGCCGAGCCGCGCCAGCAAGGAGGTCAGGCCTTTGCGCACCAGGGGCTCGCCGCCGGTGATTCTGATACGCCGCACCCCAAGGCCGATGAAGGCATCGGCCAGCGCGTAGAGCTCCTCCAGGCTCAGCACTTGGTCGCGCGGCAGGAACTGCATGTCTTCGCTCATGCAATAGGTGCAGCGGAAGTCGCAACGGTCGGTGACCGACAGGCGCAGGTAGGTGATGCGGCGACCGAAAGGATCGATCAATTGGCTGTCTGACATGGTGGCGAGTGGGGATGAAACTCGGGGTGCCTAGGAATACCTCAGGCCCGGAAAAATGTATACAAAAACTGAACCTCTGGGTCAGCTTCGCCTCTCCAGGCCTTGGCTTGAGCGGGTTGCGGGCCCGGTGCTACCATCCCCGCCCGCTTCCGCGGCCGTCCGCGCACGAGAAGACCAGCACCATGACCAGCATTCGCGAACGCAATCGACGCCTGATTCTCCGCGCCGCCAGCGAAGAGTTCGCCGAAAAGGGCTTCGCCGCCACCAAGACCAGCGACATCGCGGCCCGCGCCGGATTGCCCAAGCCCAACGTCTACTACTACTTCCAGTCCAAGGAAAACCTCTACCGCAGCGTGCTGGAAAGCGTGGTCGAGCCCTTGCTGCAAGCCTCGGCGCCGTTCCGCGAAGACGACGAACCGGCCGAGGCGCTGAAAGCCTATATCCGCTCGAAAATCCGTATCTCCCAGGAACTGCCGCACGCCTCCAAGGTGTTCGCCAGCGAGCTGATGCACGGCGCGCCGCACCTGCCGAAGGAATACCTCGACGAGCTGAACGCCCAGGCCCAGCGCAATATCGCCTGCCTGCAGAGCTGGATCGACCGCGGCCTGTTGGCCCCGGTGGACCCGCACCACCTGCTGTTCACCATTTGGGCGGCGACCCAGACCTACGCCGATTTCGACTGGCAGATCTCCATGGTCACCGGCAAGGGCAGCCTCAGCGACGCCGATTTCAACGACGCCGCCGAAACCATCATCCGCCTGGTGCTGCGCGGCACCGCCCCGGACGCCAAGGATATGCCCAAGGGCGAGGCGCGCCTGCGACCACTGCCGCTCTAAAGCGTCCAGCTCCCCGCAATGCCGCCGGCGTCATCCGCCGCCTGGCCGCGCTCGAACGGCTGCTCGGGGGATCCGGGGGCGGGCAAAGTTCGTCCAGGTCGAGCGTGGGGTTGGCGCGGCGTCCAGTGTCGATCAACCGGCGTCGGCCTGCAGGCCGGCGGCCTGGACCCCGCGAATCGCGCATTGTTCGTCGACGTCCGAGACATCGCCGCTGATGCCGATGGCCCCTATCACCCGGTTGTCCCGGTCGCGGATCAGCACGCCACCCGCTGCCGGCACCACCTTACCCTCGGCCAGGGCGTTCAGCGCGGCAATGAACGACGGCCGCTGCTGGGCGTCGGCGGCCAGGGCGCGCGACGACTTACCCAGGGCCACCGCGCCCCACGCCTTGCCGATGGCCACCTGGGGGCGCAGCAGGCTGGCGCCGTCCTCGCGTTGCAGGGCGACCAGGTGGCCGCCGGCATCCAGCACCGCCACCGTCAGCGGTGCCGCCGCCAGATCGCGGCCCGCGGCCAGGGCCTTGCGGGTGATGTCCAGGGCCGTATCGAGGCTGATTTCGTTCATGGGAGGGTTTCTCTCGAAGTGGAAAGGGTTTGCCCGCGGCAGCCGGAAACAGCGCAGCGGAATCCTGAAGGCCCTTATCTACTAGCGGATCGGATCGCCCGGCGCAACGAATAAATACAAAAATCAATTCCTTTGTACACAAAAACAAATCCAGTGGAAGACAAGCCAAGTATCGACTGAAGCCTCAGGCATGGCGGGTCTCCCAGTAGCCCGGGGTGTTGTAGATCTCCTTCAGGTAGTCGATGAAAAAACGTACCTTGGCCGGCAGGTAACGCTGCTGCGGATACACCGCCTGGATGTCGTAGACCGGCATCTCGAACGCATCGAGTACCGTCACCAGCTCGCCGGCCTTGAGTTCGGCCTGGATCTCCCAGGTCGAGCGCCAGCCGATGCCCAGGCCCTGCTTGACCCAGTCGTAGAGCAGTTCGCCGTCGTTGCAATCGAGGTTGCCGGAAACCCGCACCGCCACCTGCCTGCCATCGCGCATGAAGGTCCAGCCGCGCTGCTGGCCGCCCTGCAGGTTGAACGCCAGGCAGTTGTGCCGGGCCAGGTCCTCCAGGGTACGCGGCACGCCGTGACGCTCGAAGTAGTCGGGCGCACCGCAGACCACCCGACGGTTGGGGAACAGCTTGACCGCCACGTAGTTGGGGTCGGTGACCTCGCCGATGCGGATGCCCATGTCGTAGCCCTGGCGCACCAGGTCGACCAGGCTGTCGGTGAAGTTGAACGACAGCTTGAGATCGGGGAAGCGCGCCAGGAACGCCGGCGCATGGGGCGCGATGTGCCGCCGGCCGAACGCCGCCGGGGCCGAGACCACCAGGTGCCCGCGCACCGAGGTGCCGCCACGGGCGACGCTGGCGTCGGCTTCGTCGAAGTCTTTCAGCAGCCCGCGCGCGCGCTCCAGGTACTGCTCGCCGAGGTCGGTCAGTTGCAGGCCGCGGGTCGAGCGGTGCATCAGCTTCACCCCGAGGTGTTGCTCCAGTGCGTCCAGGCGGCGGCCCATGACCACCGGGGTGACGCCCTCGCTGAGCGCGGCCGAGGCGAAGCTGCCGTGATCGGCGACCAGAACGAAGCTACGGACGATGGTGTAACGGTCCATTCGATACTCCTGATATCGACAGAACTGAAGTATTCGTCAATTCCGCCCCTTTTGCCCAGCCGGCATCCTTGCCTCCAACGCGAAAAACAACGACTCCAGCGAGAGGAAAAGGTCATGGCGAAAATGCGAGCCATCGAGGCGGCGGTGCTGGTCTTGCGCCGCGAAGGCGTGAATACCGCCTTCGGCGTACCCGGCGCGGCGATCAACCCGATGTATGCGGCGATGAAGAAGATCGGCGGCATCGACCACGTGCTGGCGCGCCACGTCGAGGGCGCCTCGCACATGGCCGAGGGTTACACCCGCACCCGTGCCGGCAACATCGGCCTGTGCATCGGCACCTCGGGCCCGGCCGGCACCGACATGGTCACCGGCCTCTATTCGGCCTCGGCCGACTCCATCCCGATTCTCTGCATCACCGGCCAGGCGCCGCGCGCCCGTCTGCACAAGGAAGATTTCCAGGCCGTGGATATCACCAGCATCGTCAAGCCGGTGACCAAGTGGGCGACCACCGTGCTGGAGCCGGGCCAGGTGCCCTATGCGTTCCAGAAAGCCTTCTACGAAATGCGCAGCGGCCGGCCCGGTCCGGTGCTGATCGACCTGCCGTTCGACGTGCAGATGGCCGAGATAGAGTTCGACATCGACACCTACGAACCCTTGCCGGTGCGGCGCCCGAGCGCCAGCCGCACCCAGGCCGAGAAGGCCCTGACGATGCTCAACGCCGCCGAGCGGCCGCTGATCGTCGCCGGCGGCGGCATCATCAACGCCGACGCCGCGGACAAGCTGGTGCAATTCGCCGAACTGACCGGCGTGCCAGTGATCCCGACGCTGATGGGCTGGGGCGCGATTCCCGACGACCACCGCCTGATGGCCGGCATGTGCGGCCTGCAGACCTCGCACCGCTACGGCAACGCCACCCTGCTGAACGCCGACCTGGTGCTCGGCATCGGCAACCGCTGGGCCAACCGCCACACCGGCTCGGTGGACGTCTACACCGAGGGCCGCAGGTTCATCCACGTGGACATCGAGCCGACCCAGATCGGCCGGGTGTTCACCCCGGACCTGGGCATCGTTTCCGACGCCGGCGCGGCGCTCGACGCCTTCCTCGACGTGGCGCGCGAGTGGCAGGCCGCCGGACGCCTGAAAGACCGCAGCGTCTGGGTCGAAGCCTGCCGCGAGCGCAAGCGCACGCTGCAGCGCAAGACCCACTTCGACAACGTGCCGGTCAAGCCGCAGCGGGTCTACGAGGAGATGAACGAGTTCTTCGGCAAGGACACCTGCTACGTCAGCACCATCGGCCTGTCGCAGATCGCCGGCGCGCAGTTCCTCCACGTCTACAAGCCGCGCCACTGGATCAACTGTGGCCAGGCCGGTCCGCTCGGCTGGACCATCCCGGCCGCGCTCGGCGTGGTCAAGGCCGATCCGCAGCGCCAGGTGGTGGCGCTGTCCGGCGACTACGACTTCCAGTTCATGATCGAGGAGCTGGCCGCCGGCGCGCAGTTCAAGCTGCCCTACATCCACGTCCTGGTGAACAACGCCTACCTCGGGCTGATCCGCCAGGCGCAGCGCGGCTTCGACATCGATTACTGCGTGCAACTGGCGTTCGACAACGTCAACACCCCGGAGCTGGACGGCTACGGTGTGGACCACGTGGCGGTGGTCGAGGGCCTCGGTTGCAAGGCGATCCGCGTATTCGACGCCAACGACCTGCAGGCAGCCTTCGCCCAGGCCCGTGAACTGATGCAGCGGCACCGCGTGCCGGTGGTGGTGGAAGTGATCCTCGAACGGGTCACCAACATCGCCATGGGCACCGAGATCAATGCCGTCACCGAGTTCGAGGAACTGGCGCAGAGCCGCGCCGATGCGCCGACCGCGATCTCGCTGCTGGATTGACTGCGCACGCCGGGCCCTGCGTCGCCGGGCCCGGCGAATCGATGCAAAGACCCCGCCTTAGGAGGCCCCGATATGCCCCGTTTCTGCGCCAACCTGTCCATGCTGTTCACCGAGGTGGACTTCCTCGACCGCTTCGAGGCCGCCGCCAAGGCCGGCTTCGGTGGGGTCGAGTACCTCTTCCCGTATGACGTCGAGGCCGCGGCGCTCAAGGCCCGCCTGGACGCCAACGGGCTCCAACAGGTGCTGTTCAACCTGCCCGCCGGCGACTGGTCGAACGGCGAGCGCGGCATCGCCTGCCACCCGGACCGGGTCGAGGAGTTCCGCGCCGGCGTCGACCAGGCCATCGCCTATGCCAAGGTCCTCGGCAACACCCAGGTCAACTGCCTGGCCGGCATCCGCCCGCAGGGCCACGACGACGCCAGCGTCGAGAACACCCTGCTGAACAACCTGGAATACGCCGCCGAGAAGCTCGGCGCCGCGGGCATCCGGCTGGTCATGGAGATGATCAACACCCTCGACATCCCCGGCTTCTACCTGAGCAACACGCGGCAGGCGCTGGCGCTTCGCGAGAAAGTCGGCAGTCCCAACCTGTTCCTGCAGTACGACATCTACCACATGCAAATCATGGAAGGTGACCTGGCGCGGACCCTGGAAAAGAACCTGGCGGCGATCAACCACATCCAGTTGGCCGACAACCCCGGCCGCCACGAACCGGGCAGCGGCGAGATCAACTACCGCTTCCTGTTCAGCCACCTCGACCGCATCGGCTACCAGGGCTGGATCGGCTGCGAATACAAGCCCGCCACCAGCACCGAGGCTGGGCTGGGCTGGCTGAAGAGCCACAACGCCGTGTGAGCCGAAGCCATCCCCCCACATGAATGAACGCTCGCCGCCCCCTCAAGCGGCCAATGGACAAACCGAACCAGGAGACACTCGCATGGCCAAGATCGGATTCATCGGCACCGGCATCATGGGCCTGCCCATGGCGCAGAACCTGCAAAAAGCCGGGCACCAACTGTTCCTCTCGAGCCACCACGACCAGGCCCCGGCCGCGCTGCTGGAAGGCGGCGCCATCGCCCTGGCCAACCCAAAGGAAGTCGCCCAGGAGGCCGAGTTCATCATCGTCATGGTGCCGGACACCCCGCAGGTCGAGGACGTGCTGTTCCGCCAGGACGGCATCGCCGCTGGCGTCGGCCCGAACAAGGTGGTGATCGACATGAGTTCGATCTCGCCCAGCGCGACCAAGGCCTTCGCCGAGAAGATCAAGGCCTGCGGCGCGCAGTACCTGGACGCCCCGGTCTCCGGTGGTGAAGTCGGCGCCAAGGCGGCGACCCTGAGCATCATGGTCGGCGGCTGCCCGAACACCTTCGAGCGCGCCCTGCCGCTGTTCCAGGCGTTGGGCAAGAACATCACCCGCGTCGGCGGCAACGGCGACGGCCAGACCGCCAAGGTGGCCAACCAGATCATCGTCGCGCTGAACATCCAGGCGGTGGCCGAGGCCCTGCTGTTCGCCGCGCGCAACGGCGCCGACCCGGCCAAGGTGCGCGAGGCGCTGATGGGCGGCTTCGCCTCCTCGCGCATCCTCGAAGTGCACGGCGAGCGCATGGTCAAAGGCAGCTTCGATCCGGGCTTCCGCATCGCCCTGCACCAGAAGGACCTCAGCCTGGCCCTGGCCGGCGCCCGCGAATTGGGCCTGAACCTGCCCAACACCGCCAACGCCCAGCAAGTGTTCAGCACCTGCGCGGCCCTGGGTGGCAGCGACTGGGACCACTCCGCGCTGATCAAGGGCCTGGAGCACATGGCCAACTTCTCCATCCGCAAGGAGTGACGCCGCCCGCCCCCGGGCAATGGCGGTAGCGTTCTTCCAACCACGAGACTCACGGGAGCCTGTCATGGACCTCGACCCACGCGCCTTGCTGCGCGACCTGTTCGACACCGCCATCGCCGCCGCGCATCCGGCCCAGGTGCTGGCCCGGCACCTGCCGCGCGTGCATGGCGGACGCACCATCGTCATCGGCGCCGGCAAGGCCGCCGGAGCCATGGCCGAGGTGGTCGAAGCGCACTGGAACGGCGAGGTCGACGGCCTGGTGGTCGCGCCCTACGGCTACGGCGCCAACTGCCGGCGCATCGAAGTGGTGGAAGCCGCGCACCCGCTGCCGGACGACGCCGGCGAGCGCGTCGCCCGCCGCGTGCTGGCGCTGGTCAGCGACCTCAGCGAGGACGACCGGGTGATCTTCCTGCTGTCCGGCGGCGGCTCGGCCCTGCTCGCGCTGCCCGCCGAGGGAATCTCGCTGGACGACAAGCGCGTGCTGAACAAGGCGCTGCTCAAGTCCGGCGCCGCCATCGACGAGATGAACTGCGTGCGCAAGCACCTCTCGGCGATCAAGGGTGGCCGCCTGGCCCGCGCCTGTTGGCCGGCCAGCGTCTACACCTACGCGATCTCCGACGTGCCCGGCGACCAGGCCACGGTGATCGCCTCCGGCCCCACGGTGGGCGACCCGAGCACTTCCGCCGAGGCCCTGGCGATCCTCAAGCGCTACGCCATCGAAACCCCGGCGCACATCCGCGCCTGGCTGGAAGACCCGCGCTCGGAGACCGTGAAGCCCGGCGACGACTGCCTGTCGCGCAGCTACTTCACCCTCATCGCCACACCGCAGCAGGCGCTCGACGCGGCCGCCGCCAAGGCCCGCGCCGCCGGCCTGAACGTACTGATCCTCGGCGACCTGGAGGGCGAGTCGCGCGAGGTGGCCAAGGTCCACGCCGGCATCGCCCGCCAGGTGCGCAAACACGGCCAGCCGCTGGCCGCGCCCTGCCTGCTGCTCTCTGGCGGCGAAACCACGGTGAGCGTGCGCGGCAAGGGCCGTGGCGGGCGCAACGGCGAATTCCTGCTCAGCCTCACCGCCGCGCTCAAGGGCGAACCGGGCATCTGGGCACTGGCCGGCGACAGCGACGGCATCGACGGCATGGAGAACAACGCCGGCGCGCTGATGAGCCCGTGCAGCTACCGCCGCGCACTGGCCGCGGGGCTGAATCCGCTGCACGAGCTGGACGACAACAACGGCTACGGCTTCTTCGCCGAACTGGGCGATCTGCTGGTCACCGGCCCGACCCGCACCAACGTCAACGACTTCCGCGCCATCCTGATTCTCCAGAGTGACGAGCAATGAACAACGCCAAGAAGGTCAAGATCCTCGCCACCCTCGGCCCGGCGATCGGCTCGCGCGACGACGTGCGCGCCCTGGTCGACGCCGGCGCCAACCTGTTCCGCCTGAACTTCAGCCACGGCGAGCATGCCGATCACGCGCAACGCTATGCCTGGGTGCGCGAGGTGGAAGCCGAACTGAACCAGCCCATCGGCATCCTCATGGACCTGCAGGGCCCCAAGCTGCGCGTCGGCCGCTTCGACGGCGGCGCGGTGCAACTGAGCAAGGGCCAGAGCTTCACCCTCGACCTCAACGACGCGCCCGGCGACGAGCGCCGCGTGATGCTGCCGCACCCGGAGATCATCCAGGCGCTGGAACCGGGCATGGGCTTGCTGCTGGACGACGGGCGCATCCGCCTGCAGGTACTGAACAACCATGGCGACGCCATCGAGACCCGCGTGCTGAACAGCGGCGAGCTGTCCGACCGCAAGGGCGTCAACGTGCCCGAGGCGCTGCTCAAGCTCAGCCCGCTGACGCCCAAGGACCGCCGCGACCTGGCATTCGGCCTGGAACTGGGGGTGGACTGGGTGGCGCTGTCCTTCGTCCAGCGCCCGGAAGATATAGAAGAAGCCCGCGCGCTGATCGGCGACCGCGCCTTCCTCATGGCCAAGATCGAGAAGCCGTTGGCGGTGCAGTCCATCGACGCCATCGCGCGCTTGGCCGACGCCATCATGGTCGCCCGTGGCGACCTCGGCGTGGAGGTGCCGGCGCAGCAGGTGCCGGGTATCCAGAAGCGCATCATCCAGGTCTGCCGCCAGCTCGGCCGCCCCGTGGTGGTGGCCACGCAGATGCTCGAATCCATGCGTTTCGCCCCGGCGCCGACCCGCGCCGAAGTCACCGACGTGGCCACCGCGGTCAGCGAAGGCGCCGACTGCCTGATGCTCAGTGCCGAGACCGCCTCCGGGCAGTACCCGTGCGAGGCGGTGGAAATGATGGCGAAGATCATCCGCCAGGTGGAAAACGAGGCGGACTACCCGGCGCAACTGGAACTGAACCGCCCGCAGCCGGAGGCCACGGTGTCCGATGCCATCAGCTGCGCGATCCGCCGCATCAGCCGCATCCTGCCGGTGGCGGTGCTGGTCAACTACACCCAGTCCGGCGCCTCGACCCTGCGCGCCGCACGCGAACGGCCAACCGCACCGATCCTCAGCTTGACGCCCAGCCTCAGGGCCGCGCGCCGCCTGAGCCTGGCCTGGGGCGTGCACTCAGTGGTCAACGCGCAGCTCGCGCACGTCGAGGAAATCTGTGCCACCGCCCTGGAAATCGCCCTGGCCCAGCGCATGGCGCATCGCGGCGACACCGTGGTGGTGACGGCCGGCCTGCCGTTCGGCCAACCGGGAAGTACCAACATGCTGCGCATCGAGAGCGTGGCGCCCGCCTTGTCGCCCTGAAGGGCCGCGCAGCCCGCCGCCTCCCGCAGGCGGGAGAGCACGGCAACAGTGTTCCGGAGCCAGGCGAGGCTCCACACCGCGTCACTCCCGGATGGACGGGGGCGGGAAAACGGGGCCGCGCCCCCGTCCGTCCGGGATTGGCCTGCGCCTTTGTCGGCCATCGCCAGCGCACGACCCCACGCAGGCGATAGGAATTCGAGGCCACCCCATGGCGATCCCATGGACGGCCTCCTTTTTTATCAGCGCCCCAAAAGAGTGCATGGCAGAATGCACCGGCTTAGCCCTCACAGGCTTTCCCAGGATGGCGTCCCTGCGAGGACGACACGCCCGCCGACGCGGAGACGGAGAAAGCCCGGAGCCCCTTGACCACTGCCCAGACTCCAGATGCGCCCAACCCTGATGCTGTCCTGCTGGCTGCGCGGCTTCAGCCAGATATTCCTGCAATCCAATGCCCCGTTCGGCCTGCTCTGCCTGGCCGCGATCGGCGCCGGCGCGCCATCCCTGCTGCCCGGCGCCCTGCTCGGCGCCAGCGCCGGGCCGCTGCTGGCGCGTCTGCTGCGCGCCGAGCCGGCGGATATCGACGCCGGCTTCTACGGCTACAACGCAGTCCTGCTCGGCCTGCTGCTGCCCTGCCACTTCGCCTGGTCGCCCGCGCTGGCCCTGCTGATCCTCGCCGCCAGCCTGGCCAGCGTCGCGCTGCAACGCCTGCTGCTGCGGCTGGCGCGCGCGCGCCGTGGCCTGCCGCCCTATACCCTGGCGTTCATCCTGCTCGGCTGGGCGCTGCCGCCGCTGGGCGAGCTGCTCCAGTTGGCGCCCGCCACGCCGGCCACGGCCGCTGCCCTGGCTGGCGCCCAGCCCGATCTGCTCGGCGCCAGCCTGCGCGCCTTCGGCCAAGTCATGTTCCTCGATGCACCGCTGGCCGGCGCGCTGCTCTGGTTCGGCCTGCTGCTGGGTTCGCCACGGGTGGCCTGTTGGGCGCTGTTCGGTGCCGTCGTGGCGCTGCCGGTGGCGCTGCTCGCCGGCCTGCCCCCGGCCCCTCTGTACAGCGGCCTGCTCGGCATGAACAGCGCCCTCGCCGCGCTGGCCCTGGCGCAGCGCCAGCCGGCGCCCTGCTGGCCGGCCCTCGGCAGCGCCCTGGCCCTGCTGCTGCAACTGGGCTTCGCCGCGGCCGGGCTGCCGGCGCTGACCGCGCCCTTCGTGCTCGCCTGCCTGCTGCTGATCGCCAGCGAACGCCTGCTGCGCCCGCTGCCGCTACGCGCGGCGGTCTGAAACGAGCGGCAAAGGCCCGCCTGATCGCCGTCGGGGCGGCATGGATCAAGGTGCCTGACGGCGCCGGGCGCGCATACTGGCCGCGCACCCGATCGACCGGAAGCGCGGATTTTCCGACGACCGTCCTGCAGCCGCCGGTCGAGAACGGCATAATCCGCGCCCTTTCGCGCCCTTGAGGCATGCGTTGCCCTTTTCCAACCGCGGTACAGTCATGACGCTCCCGACTCCCACCCTCCTCCAGCGACTCCAGCGCAGCAGCCTGGTGCTACGCATTTTCATCGGCATGCTGGCCGGCATCGCCCTCGCCCTGCTCGCCCCGGACGCCGCACGCGCCGTCGGCCTGCTCGGCAAACTGTTCATCGCCGCGCTCAAGGCCGTGGCGCCGGTCCTGGTGCTGGCGCTGGTCTGCGCCTCCATCGCCAACCACAAGCAGGGCCAGCGCACGCATATCCGGCCGATCCTGCTGCTCTACCTGCTCGGCACCTTCTCCGCCGCGGTGGTGGCGGTCGCGGCCAGCTTCGCCTTCCCGTCGACCCTGGTGCTCAACGCCCCGGCGGCCGCGGCGGCGCCGCCCGGAGGTATCGGCGAGGTGCTGCGCAGCCTGCTGTTCAGCGTCACCAGCAACCCGATACAGGCGCTGCAAGAGGCCAACTTCATCGGCATCCTGGCCTGGGCCGTGGGCCTCGGCCTGGCCCTGCGCCACGCCCGCCAGAGCACCCGCGACCTGCTCGACGACCTGGCCGGCGGCGTGACCCTGATCGTCCGCGTGGTGATCGCCTGCGCGCCGCTGGGCATCTTCGGCCTGGTCGCCAGCACCCTGGCCGAGTCCGGCTTCGGCACCCTGCTCGGCTACCTGCAACTGCTCGCCGTGCTGCTCGGCTGCATGCTCTTCGTGGCCCTGCTGGTCAACCCGCTGATCGTCTTCTGCAAGCTGCGCCGCAACCCCTACCCGCTGGTGTTCACCTGCCTGCGCGAAAGCGGCGTCACCGCCTTCTTCACCCGCAGCTCGGCGGCCAACATCCCGGTCAACCTGCAACTCTGCGAACGCCTGGGCCTGCACGAGGACACCTACTCGGTGTCCATCCCGCTCGGCGCCACCATCAACATGGCCGGCGCGGCCATCACCATCAGCGTGCTGACCCTGGCCGCGGCGCACACCCTGGGGATCGCCGTCGACCTGCCCAGCGCCCTGCTGCTCTGCGTGGTCTCGGCGCTCTGCGCCTGTGGCGCCTCGGGCGTGGCCGGCGGTTCGCTGCTGCTGATCCCGCTGGCCTGCGGCCTGTTCGGCATCTCCGGCGAGGTGGCCATGCAGGTGGTGGCGGTCGGCTTCGTCATCAGCATCCTGCAGGACTCGGCGGAAACCGCGCTGAACTCCTCCACCGACGTGCTCTTCACCGCTGCCGCCTGCCTCGCCGAGGAAGACCAGGGCGCGCTCGGCGAGCAACGCTGAGCCAGCGCCGGGGAGCCAGGGCAAGGCTCCCCGGCGCGGGCGCCGCATAAGCAAATAGCCTTTAGGTATTTATGCCGCATATAACCGAGCGGCATAATCCGTCGTTACGACACTGCCAAAAGGAACTGCTTGTGAAACGACTGTTCAGCGCCCCGCTGCTGGCCGCCGGGCTGGCCCTGGGCGGCACCGCCCACGCCGCGCAACCCCTGCTGAATGTCTCCTACGACGTCATGCGGGACTTCTACAAGGAGTACAACCCGGCCTTCCAGAAGCACTGGCAAGCCGAGAAAGGCGAGAACATCGTCATCCAGATGTCCCACGGTGGCTCCAGCAAACAGGCGCGCGCGGTGATCGATGGCTTGCCGGCCGACGTCATCACCATGAACCAGGCCACCGACATCGACGCCCTCGCCGACAACGGCGGCCTGCTGCCCAAGGACTGGTCCACCCGCCTGCCGGACCACAGCGCGCCCTTCACCTCGGCCACCGTGTTCATCGTGCGTAAGGGCAACCCCAAGGGCCTGCACGACTGGCCGGACCTGCTCAAGGACGGCGTACAGGTGGTGGTGCCCAACCCCAAGACCTCGGGCAACGGCCGCTACACCTACCTCTCCGCCTGGGGCTACGCGCTCAAGCACGGCGGCGATGAAGCCAAGGCCAAGGCGTTCGTCGGCCAGCTGTTCAAGCACGTGCCGGTCCTCGACACCGGCGGCCGCGCGGCGACCACCACCTTCATGCAGAACCAGATCGGCGACGTGCTGGTGACCTTCGAGAACGAAGCGGAGATGATCGCCCGCGAGTTCGGCCGTGGCGGCTTCGAAGTGGTCTACCCGAGCGTTTCCGCCGAAGCCGAACCGCCAGTGGCGGTGGTCGACAAGGTGGTCGACAAGAAAGGCACCCGCGCCCAGGCCGAGGCCTACCTGAAGTACCTGTGGTCCGACGAAGGCCAGACCATCGCCGCGAACAATTACCTGCGCCCGCGCAACCCGGCGATCCTCGCCAAATACGCCGATCGCTTCCCGGCGGTGGAGTTCTTCTCGGTGGAGAAGACCTTCGGCGACTGGCGCACGGTGCAGAAGACCCACTTCGCCGACGGCGGTGTGTTCGACCAGATCTACAGCGGCAACTGAACGCCGCCGGGGTGACGAAAAAGCCGGGAGCGCTCCCGGCTTTTTCATGCCGCCGCGGAGCCTGCCCACACATCGTCCCCCTCTCTCCGCCAATCCCGCAGCCGCCTCTCTCACCATGCCGCAGGCGTGGCGATTTTCGGCTGAGCACACACCCTCAACCGCGCCAGCCCACCTCACGCAAAGCCTTCAGCAAGGTCTCGCCATCCAGCGCCGGCACCAGCACGCCATCCGCCGTGCGCATCGCGCGCCCGGCCAGCAGGACGTTGACGATGGCCTCCTCGACCGCCTCGGCCGCCGCGGCGAACAAGGGGGAAATGTGGTCATTGTTGAGCATCCACAGCGGCGTGCTGAACGGCAGGTCCTTGCGCCCGTAATCGGCCGGCGGCAGGTCGCGGTTACCGGTGGCGAAGGCGAGGAAGAGGTCGCCGCTGGAGTCATCGGTGCCGCCGCCGGTGCGGGCGATGCCGATCGACGCGCGCTGCGCCAGGCGCTGGCACTGGTGCGGCAGCAAGGGTGCATCGGTGGCGATGATCACCACGATCGAGCCCATGCCCGGCGTGCCTTGCTCGGCGAACGGCGAGGGAATGTCGCCGAGCAGGCGCCCCACCGGGTAGCCATCGACACGCAGCTCACGGCGCTGACCATGATTGGCCTGGACCAGGGCGCCGACCGTCCAGCCGCCCTGCGCCGCTGGCAGTTTGCGCGAGGCCGTGCCGATACCACCCTTGAATTCGTGGCAGATCATCCCGGTGCCGCCGCCCACCGGGCCCTCCGCCACCGGGCCGGAGGCGGCCCTGGTCAGTGCTTCGCGCACCTGGGCAGGGCCGACGTGCTGGCCCCAGATGTCGTTGAGCAGGCCATCGTAGGTTTCCATCACCACTGGCATGCACCAGTACACCGCAGGGTCGGCCAGTTCGTCGCGCTCGGCGGCGATCAGCGCATCGCGCACCACGCCGACACTGTGGGTGTTGGTGATGGCGATGGGCGTGGTCAGCAAGCCGGCCTCGCGAATCCACTCCAGGCCGGTGGCGTCACCATTGCCGTTGAGCACGTGGCAACCGGCGAAGCACGGCTGCTGCCGCGCGGCGCCAGGGCGCGGCTGGATCAGCGTGACGCCGCTGCGCAGCGGCCGCGCGGCGCCCTCGTCGAGCAGGGTGCTGTGGCCGACGCGGACACCAGGTACATCGGTGATGGCGTTGAATTCGCCGGGCGTACCCAGGCCAAGGGTGATGCCGAGTTGACGAGCGCGCATGCGGACTCCTGTAGTCAGAGTTTCTGGAAAGCCGGGCTGAGCTTGCCGTAGGTGCCGTAGAGAATCACCGATAGCGCAAGAATCCCGAGGATGATCATGACGTCCCGGGTCGAGGCGCCAAGCAACTGGTTGAGCAGCAGGTAGCCGGCGCCGAGTACCGCCAGCATCGCCGGCAGCGGCCACAGCGGCATGCGGTACGGGTGCTCGCGGTCACGCCGCAGCACGCGACTGAACAGCGCGCAGAGGGCCACCGCCAGGTACACCATGACCAGCAGCAGCACGGTGAAGGAGGTCAGGTCGGCCAGGTTCGAGCTGAAACTCAGCGCCGCCGAGGGCACGCCGAGGAATAGCGTGGCCAGCCAGGGCGATTCCCAGCGCGGGTGGATGCGCGTGAAGGCGCGGTTCAGCGCCGGCGTCCAGAGCGCGTCGCGACCGCTGCTGAAGATCACCCGGCCGACCTGGATGACGATGGCGACGATGGCGTTGAACACCGAGAGGAAGATACCGGCGCTGACCAGCCGCGACAGGGTGGCGTTGCCGTGGGCGGTGAGCAGGTAGCCGATGGGGTCGGGGCTGGCCAGCATGTCCTGCAGCGAGGGCGCGCCGATCAGCAGCGCGGTCAGCGGCACCAGTTCGATCACCACGACCAGCACCAGCGACCAGAGCACCGCGCGGTGCACGCTGCGGCCGCCGTCGTGCATGTCTTCGGCAAGCAGCACGGCGCCACCGAATCCGTTGTAGGAGAACAGCGCGGTGCCCACCGCGCCGATCACCAGGGCCCAGGGCGCGGCAGCGAGCACGCCGCCAGCGAGGAATTGCGGGTGCAGTAGCGTGCTGACCGGCTGCGTGGCGTGGCCGAAGCCGAGCACCACGATGACCAGCAGCGCGGCGACCTCCAGGAGCAGGCAGCAGCCGGTGATCCAGGCGTTCAGCTTGATATTGAGGATGCCCAGGGCATAACTGGCGGCGACGATGGCCAGGGCCACCGTCGGCGTATCGAAATGAGTACCGAGGGCGCCATTGAGGTAGGTGGCCGCCCCCGTGGCCAGCACCGGCGGGATGAACAACAGGGAAACCAGCACGGTGAGGAAGGTGGCATAGCCGGCCATGCCGCCGAACACGCGCTTGGCGTAGACATACTCGCCGCCAGCGGAACTGTGCGCGCGACCCAGCTCGGCATAGCACCAGGCGAACATCAGTGCCAGCACCGCGGCCATGACGAAGGCCAGGAAGGCGCCGCTGCCGGCCTGCTGGATGGCGAAGGGGGCGATGACGAATACCGAACTGGCCGGGGTGACCGCCGACACCGTGATGGCGACCACGTCGAACACGCCCAGGCTGGGCTTGAGCGCGCCCGCTTGCGGGGTGGAAGAGCTCATATCGTTTTCCTCGGATTGTTATTGGAGGTTGAGGCAGGAACGAAGACTCGACTCGGCGCCCTCGCACGGGACGCTTGAATGGCCCGGACTCTAGGCAGAGCGGCATGACACGCCAATCACCATTTGGGGTTACGCCCCTTGACGGCAGGGGGTGAAAGAACCGGTACTGGCGCCTGAATGATCCGAAGGAAGGATGCGATGGAACAGGTGTTCCGCGAAGTCGCCATGCACGCCAACCTCGCTCGCGCCATCGAGCAGATCGGCGCGCCGCGTTTCTGGAAGCAGTTAATCCTGCTGCTGCGCCAGTGGCTGCCGTTCGACAATGCCCTGGCGATCTTCTACCCGCTGCAGGCGGCGCCGGAGGCACTGGAGGAGTACGACGCCGAACCCCACGCCGGGCCGGCCTCGATGGTCGCCTACCTCAACGGCCTGTTCCAGCTCGATCCCTTCTACCAGGCCTGCCGCGAGGGCCTGGCCAGCGGCCTGCATCGCCTGGAGGAAATCGCCCCGGACCAGTTCCGCCAGAGCGAGTACTACCTCAGCTACTTCCATGACAACGTGCTGGAGGACGAGGTGCAGTTCATCCTCCAGATGCCCGGTCGCGGCGCGCTGTCGCTGTCCCTGGGCATGCGCCGGCCCTTCACCGTCGCCGAGTGCGGGCAGCTCGGCCTGGTCTGCCCCTGGGTCCTGGCGCTGATGCAGCAGCACTGGCAACTGCGCAGCCAGCGCCTGCTGCCGGCCGACCAGGATGGCGTGGCCACCCAGGTGCGCGATGCCCTCAGCCACTTCGGCGCCAGTGTGCTTTCCGAGCGGGAGATGGAGATCGCCCGGCTGATCCTGCGCGGCTATTCCTCCAAGGCCATGGCCGAGCGCCTGGCCATCTCGCCGGAAACCATCAAGGTGCATCGCCGGCACCTCTACGCCAAGCTGGACATTTCCTCGCAGCCGGAGCTGTTCTCGCTGTTCCTCCAGGCGCTGGGGCACGATCCGCAGAACCCCTGAACCGACGCCGCAATCCGCCGTGCGCATGGGCGCTCATTCACCTGGCCCGGCGGACACTCGGCTGGCCGCGCGGGACACTGGCAGCGCCCGGCGCGCGCCCTAGACTCGGCCTGTCCCACCCGACAACCAGCAGAGGACAAACCGATGAATGCCCGCGCTCGCTTCACCCACATGGACGACGGCACCGCCGAGGACTGGTCGATCATCGCCCAGCACGCCGCCCGCTATGCCGCCCACCTGCCCGACCGCATCCTGGACCACCTGCGCCTGCTCGACGGCGACTTCGGCGGCTTCCCGGTGGACCGCCTGACCCACTCGCTGCAGAGCGCCACCCTCGCCCACCGCGACGGCCGCGATGAGGAGTACGTGATCTGCGCCCTGCTCCACGACATCGGCGACACCCTCGGCACCTACAACCACGCCGATATCGCCGCGGCCATCCTCAAGCCCTTCGTCAGCGCGGAAAACCACTGGATGATCGAACAGCACGCGATCTTCCAGGGCTACTACTTCTTCCACCACCTGGGCCTGGACCGGCACCTGCGCGAGCAATTCAAGGATCACCCGCAGTACGCCCGCACCATCGAATTCTGCGCGCGCTACGATGCCGCGGCCTTCGATCCGCAGGCGGAAACCCTGCCGCTGGCGTTCTTCGAACCCATGCTGCGCCGGGTCTTCGCCAAACCGCGCCAGTCGATCTACCTGAAAGCCGACGGCAGCACGGCCTGACGCCGCCGTCCCGCCCGGTAGCGCTGCGCCAAGGCGCGGCGCCGCCGGGCAACCGCTGATGCCTCCCACGGATGCGCCGCTGGCTCCCGCGCAAGCGCTTGGTTAAGATTCCCTTCAGCCAAAATGGCGGAAGGCGCCTATGCGAAAGCGCCGCAACCGATCAGGGAAATATCCAGCGCATGAAGCCTAACTTCTCCGAGCAGCCGTCCCGACAGGGACTTGCCGCACACCTGCGCGAATACCATTCCCGCGTGCTGGCCTATATCACGGTCGCCGCTACCCTGGCCGCGGGCTGCGCCAGCCAGTACTTCAGCTACCAGCTGCTGTGGATGGTCCCGTACGCCCTGCTCTATCCGCACCTGGCGCAACACCTCAGCCGCCGCTTCAAACCCGACCACCCGCAACGCACGGAACTGGTGTTGCTGTTCGTCGACGCCGTACATGCCGGCGCCGCCGCCGCGCTGCTCGGCTTCGCCGCGGTGCCCGCGCTGATGCTGCTGCTGATCCTTGCCTTCGCCGCGCTGCTCATCGGCGGCCTGCGCTCTCTCGGCCTGGCCCTGCTGGTGGCGCTCAGCGCCGCGGTGCTGAGCGGCGCGGTGATCGGCCCCACCTTCAAGGGCAATTCGCCGCTGCTGGTCAATGTCGCCAGCATCCTGCTCTCGACCCTGTACATCTGCATCACCGCCTACTTCGTGCACAAGCAGGGCCTGCGCCTGGCGCTGGCCCGTGGGGAGATCGCCCGCGAGCAGGAAAAGGCCGCGCGGCTGGCGCACAACCTGGCCAAGTACCTGTCGCCGCAGGTCTGGGAATCGATTTTCAGCGGCAAGAAAAGCGTGCGCCTGGAAACCCAGCGCAAGAAGCTCACGGTGTTCTTCTCCGACATCAAGGGCTTCACCGAGCTGTCCGAAGAGCTGGAAGCCGAAGCCCTCACCGACATGCTCAACAACTACCTCAACGAAATGTCGAAGATCGCCCTCAAGTACGGCGGCACCATCGACAAGTTCGTCGGCGACTGCGTCATGGTGTTCTTCGGCGACCCCACCACCCAGGGCGCCAAGAAAGACGCCGTGGCCGCCGTGTCCATGGCCGTGGCCATGCGCAAGCACATGAAGGTGCTGCGCCAGCAGTGGCGCGCCCAGGGCATCACCAAGCCGCTGGAAGTACGCATGGGCATCAACACCGGCTACTGCACCGTGGGCAACTTCGGTGCCGACACGCGCATGGACTACACCATCATCGGCCGCGAAGTGAACCTCGCCAGCCGCCTGGAAAACGCCGCCGAGGCCGGCGAGATTCTCCTCAGCCACGAGACCTACTCGCTGGTGAAGGACGTGATCATGTGCCGCGACAAGGGCCAGATCACCGTCAAGGGCTTCAGCAAGCCGGTACAGATCTACCAGGTGGTGGACTTCCGCCGCGACCTGGGCGCCAGTCCCAGCTTCATCGAGCACGAGCTGCCGGGCTTCTCCATGTACCTGGACACCAACAACGTGCAGAACTTCGACAAGGACCGGGTCATCCAGGCGCTGCAACAGGCGGTGGAAAAGCTCAAGGACAAGATCATCCTCTGAGCCCGGCACAGCACGCCCCTCGCCATCCGCTGCTCCGCCAAGCGACTCGATACCCGCCGCAAGGCGGATAACGCTCCCGGCGCCATCCGCCAACCCACCGCCAAGGCAACAGCGCTAGCCAAACCACCCGATACCCGCCGTAGGGCGCATAACACCCCAGCGTTATCCGCCAACCCACGGCAACGGCGGGCGGCGCTGCCCGCCAGCGCTTTCGTGACGCCAGGGATTCATCGGCGGGCGCGCGGCGATCGACCAGGCAAAAAAAACCCGCTCAAGCGAGCGGGCCTTAGAGCGGCGCGACGCTTCACGTCGCCGCGCCAAAACGGATCAGGCGCTCAGTGGGCCTTGGCGTCGGCGACCAGCCCATCGTTGGACGGGCCGGCGGCCAGTTCGCGATCCAGGACATCCTGGTCGAGCTGCTTGCACCACTTGGCGACCACCACGGTGGCCACGCCATTGCCGACCAGGTTGGTCAGCGCGCGGGCTTCGGACATGAAGCGGTCGATGCCGAGGATCAGCGCCAGGCCGGCGACCGGCAGGTGGCCAACGGCCGAGAGGGTCGCGGCGAGCACGATGAAGCCGCTGCCAGTGACGCCGGCGGCGCCCTTGGACGCGATCAGCAGCACCGCCAGCAGGGTCACCTGGTGGATGATGTCCATCGGCGTGTCGGTGGCCTGGGCGATGAACACCGCGGCCATGGTCAGGTAGATCGAGGTGCCGTCGAGGTTGAAGGAGTAGCCGGTGGGAATCACCAGGCCGACCACGCTCTTGTCGCAGCCGAGCTTCTCCATCTTGGCGATCATGCGCGGCAGCGCCGATTCGGACGACGAGGTGCCGAGGACGATCAGCAGTTCTTCACGGATGTACTTGATGAACTTCAGGATGCTGAAGCCATGGCCACGGGCGATGGCGCCAAGAACGACCAGTACGAAGAGGATGCAGGTGATGTAGAAGCACAGCATCAACTGGCCCAGCTGCACCAGCGAACCGACACCGTAGGCGCCGATGGTGAAGGCCATGGCGCCGAAGGCACCGATGGGCGCGACCTTCATGATCACGTTGATGATGTTGAACATCACCTGGGTGAAGCGCTCGATGAACTGGAAGATCGGCTGGCCATAGCTGCCCATGCGGTGCAGGGCGTAGCCGAACAGCACGGAGAAGAACAGCACCTGCAGGATGTCACCGTTGGCGAAGGCGCCGACCACGGTGCTGGGGATGATGTTCATCAGGAAGTCGATGGTGCTCTGCTTCTCGCCGGCGGCGGCGTAGGCAGCGATCTTGCTGGTGTCCAGGCTGGCCGGATCGACATGCATGCCGGCGCCCGGCTGCACCACGTTGACCACCACCAGGCCGATGATCAGGGCCAGGGTCGAGACCACCTCGAAGTACAGCAGCGCCATGCCGCCGGTCTTGCCCACGGCCTTCATGCTCTGCATGCCGGCGATGCCGGTGACCACGGTGCAGAAGATGATCGGCGCGATGGCCATCTTGATCAGTTTGACGAAGCCGTCGCCCAGGGGCTTCATCAGCACGGCGGTCTGCGGGTAGAAGTGGCCCAGGGCGATGCCGACGGCGATAGCGATCAGCACCTGCACATAGAGGCTCTTGTAGAAGGGTTGCTTGGTCATGGCGGCAGGGTCCTCTTGGGCAAGCGCCGTCACCTTCCAAATGGCGACGCGATACCCGAAGCGTTATCTCCCTTCAGTGGGAGAATTTGTTTTTCGTCCTGCCCGTCGGCAGGCCTTGAGCCCCTATCGCAAGCCCCGTGCCACCCTGGAGCGAATTAATTTTATCCTTTAAATTCAATTACTTAATAGAAATACCAAGACGCCGAATGGCAACGGAAATGGCGGATACCCGCCAAGCGCGCGGCGGGTTTCCCGCCCCTTGGCGGGTATCCGCCAGGGGACGGGTGTCGTAGATTGTGTGCCGCGCGCGCCCTTGCAGCGGCTGCGCCAAGACACGCAGCAGAACAAGGACAAGCCATGCGTGAACGCACCATCGCCAGCCATTTCGTTCGCGCCGCCCTGCGCGGCGCCATGAGCCAGCAGCAGGACCCGCAGCCCCTGCTAAGCGCCGCCGGCATCCAGCCGGCGCTGCTCGACGAACCGCGCGCGCGGGTCTCGCCGGAGCAGTTCGGCCGCCTGATCCAACGGATCTGGGAGGTTCTCGACGACGAATACATGGGCTTCGGCGAGGTGCGCAGCAAGCGCGGCACCTTCGCCATGATGTGCCACGCCATCATCCAGTGCCGCACCCTGGAAAAGGCCCTGAGCCGCGGTTCGCTGTTCTACGACCTGTTCCCCGACGCACCGCACATCGAACTGTGCCGCGACGGCGAGCGCGCCCGGTTGATCCTCGACCACAGCCGGCTGCGCGACCCGGAGCACTTCCTCACCGAAAGCCTGCTGGTGATCTGGCACCGCCTCGGCAGTTGGCTGATCGGCCAGCGCATCCGCCTGGAGGAGGCGCGCTTCGCCTACCCGGAACCGGCCCATCAGGCCGAGTACGACCTGCTCTTCCCCTGTCCCCGGCGATTCGCCGCCGACAGCACCGGGCTGAGCTTCCAGGCGCGCTACCTGAACATGCCGCTGTTGCAGGACGAACGCAGCCTCAAGCACTTCCTCAAGGACTCCCCCGCCGACCTGCTGGCCCGCCCGGATGGCGGCGACAGCCTGACCAGCCAGATCCGCCGCCTGCTCGGCCGCGACTGCCGGCGCTGGCCGGACCTGGAAAGCGTCGCCCAGCAGTTGCACATGAGTCCGCAGACCCTGCGCCGCCACCTGCGCGAGGAAGGGCCGAACTTCCAGGAACTCAAGGACCAGCTGCGCCGCGACCTGGCCATTTACCACCTGGGCCGCGACGAACTGTCGATCCAGGACCTCGCCGAACAGCTCGGCTTCTCCGAGCCTTCGGCGTTCCACCGGGCGTTCAAGAAATGGACCGGACTGACCCCGGGAGCCTATCGGGCGCGGCAGGGGGAATAAGGCGAGCACCGGCGCCGTGCGCCCGCACCGGCTGATCGGCAGGTCGCGCCGCCAGTGCGCGGCTAGCCCGGCAGGCAGATGCGGAAACGCGCGCCGCCCAGCGCGGAGTCGTCCAGCTCCAGCTTGCCGCCGTAGCTGTCGATGATGTCCTTGACCACCGCGGTGCCAATGCCCTGGCCGGGGTGCTGGGTATCGAGCCGCTCGCCGCGCTGGAGAATGCGCTGGCGCTGGTGCGGCGGCACGCCGGGGCCGTCGTCTTCCACCACCAGTTCGTAGCCGCCGCCCTGTTGGCGGGCGCTGACGCGCACGCGGGTCAGGCACAGGCGGTAGGCGTTCTCCAGCAGATTGCCGAGCAGTTCGAGCAAGGCGCCCTGCTCCAGCGGCAGGCTCAGCTTGGCCGGGAAGTCGCGCTCGAGAATCACCCGCTTGTCGCGGTAGACCTTGTCCAGCGCGCCGCTGAGGGTATCCAGCAGCGGCGCCAGCGGCGCGCGGTGGCGCACCAGGCCGCTCTTGCGCAGGCTGGCGCGCTGCAGCTGGTAACTGATCTGCTGGCTCATGCGTTCGATCTGACTCTGCAGCACCTGCACCTGCTCGCGGTTCTGCGCTTGTCCGGCAAGGTTCTCGCTGACGCCCTGCAACACCGCCAGCGGGGTCTTCAGGCTGTGCGCCAGGTCGGCCAGGGAATTGCGGTAGCGCTCGCGCTGGCTGCGCTCGCTGTCCAGCAAGCGGTTCAGCGAATCGGTCAGGCGCAGCATTTCCTGCGGATGCTCGTCGCTCAGCCGCTCACGCTCGCCGGCCTCGATCTGGTCCAGTTCGACGCGCAGTCCGCGCATGGAGCGGAAGCCCCAGCCGAGGCCGAGCCAGAGCAGCCCCAGCAGCACCAGCAGAGCGCCGCCCAACCACAGGTAGAGCTGTTCGCGGAAGCCGTGGACCAGCTCGCGGAACTCGCTGACCGGCTGCATGGTGACGATGCTGTAGGCCGCCTGCTTGCCGCCGAGCAGGGAGATTTCCACGTCGTAGACGAAGAACTCGTTGCCGTTGTCGTCGCGGGTGCGGGTGAGCAGGTCGGGGTGGCCGTCGAAGCGCGGCTGGTAATGGACGCTTTCGTCGAGGGTCGAGGAGGAACGCCAGACCAGCTTGCCGTGCCGGTCGTAGATGAAACCGAGCAGCTTCGACTCGGGCAGGTTGAAGTCTTCCACCGCCAGGTGCTCGGGCATGCTCAGGCGGTCGCCGTCGATGCTCGCCGACGACACCAGGGTCGCCACGTCCGCCCCCAGGCGCTGCTGGATAGCGTTTTCCAGGGCGATGCTGAAGGCTCGCTGCAGAGCCGGCAGCAGGGCCAGCATGAACAGCACGGCGAGGGTCGCCGCGCCGATCATCAGGCGTACCCGCAGCGAGCGGATCATCGGCAGCGCTCGGTGAACAGGTAGCCCTGGCCACGCACGGTGTCGATCGGGCGGAAGCCGTCATGGGCCTCCAGCTTGCGCCGCAGGCGGCCGACCAGCACCTCGATGACGTTCGGGTCGCGCTCTTCGTCGTCCGGGTAGAGCTGCTCGATCAGGCGCTCCTTGGTCACCACCTGCTGATGGTGGCGCATGAGGTATTCGAGAATGCGGTATTCGAAGGCGGTCAGCCCCAGCGACTCGTCGCCGATGGCCGCCTGCTTGCGGTTCAGGTCGAGCAGCAAGGGACCGGCCTCGATGGTCGCCTGGACGAATCCGCTGGAGCGCCGCAGCAGGGCGTTCAGGCGTGCCTCCAGTTCCTCGAACTGGAACGGCTTGACCACGTAATCGTCGGCGCCGGCGGCCAGGCCCTCGACCTTGTCCTGCCAGTTGCCGCGCGCGGTGAGGATGAGGATCGGGAAGGTCTTGCCCTGGCTGCGGAATTCGCGGATCAGGTCCAGGCCGCTCATGCCCGGCAAGCCCAGGTCCACCACCGCCAGGTCGTGATGGTATTCGCTGGCCCGGTACAGGGCCTCTTCGGCATCGCCCACGGCGTCGACCACGTGTCCCTGTTCGCCGAGGCGGGTGAACAGGTGATGGCGCAACAGCGCCTCGTCCTCCACCACCAGTAACTTCATGGCATCTCCTCCTTAATAGAGCAGCCGGGCACCGGGCCCGGCTGCCGAGCCGTCAGAACCGATAGTTGGCGCCCAGGTAGATCTGCGAGCTGCTGTGCAGGTCGAGGGAGCCTACCTTGCTGCCGCCGTGCGGGCTCATTTCCGTGCTGGCGTTGGTCCGCAGGTAACGATAGCCGCCTTCCAGGGAGGCATTCTTGCCGATGTCCTGGAGGATACCGGCCTGCACGCCAATGGCGTAGCCGATATCGCTGTCGCGGCTGTAGCCGGGGGAGTCCTGTTCCAGCTTGACCAGGCCGGCGCTGCCGCCGCCGAACAGCTTGGTGCCGCGGTCGCCCAGCGGCAGGAAGGCGTCATAGCTGCCGAGCAGATTCTGCTGGCGCAGCTTCAGGCCATCGTGGCTGCCCGAGGTGTATTCGTAGGTGGCGTAGTAGCGGCCGCGCTCGTTCTGCTGGCCGGCGCGCACGCCCCAGGTGCCGCTGTTGTTGATCGCGCTGTCGAGCTTCGGATTGTTCAGGTTGCGGTTCAGCTCGGCGGACTTCTGGATGTTGTCGCTGGTTTCGCCCCAGGTCAGGCCGATGAAGTTTTCGTTGGCCTGGGCGACGCCGACACTGGCGCAGAGGATGGCACTGGCGATGGCGAGTTTTTTCAGGGTCAGCATGATGTTTCTCCCGTCGTGTGTGTCTGTAAGTAGTTGACGGGATGCAGGTTAATGGCGGGCGACTGAACCCAACCTGTCCGCTCGCTGAACCTCGCCTGAACGAGCGGACAGGTCGCCGCGCGGGCCTTATTGGCCGCGCAGCGCCTTGAGGATTTTCTGTCCGGCGCGGCCATCGACGGGGCTCAGGCCAAGCCGCTGCTGCTCGGCCTGGATCGCCCGCCGCGTGCTGTTGCCGATCAGCCCGTCGGGCGTGCCGAGGTCATGCCCGCGGGCGATCAGCAGCTCCTGCAGTTGCTTGCGCTCGGCGCGGCTCAGGCCGGGATCGTCGGTCGGCCAGGGCGTGCGCAGGCCGCTGCCGCCGCGCAGGCGGTCGGAGAGCAAGGCGATGGCCAGGGCATAGCTCTCGGCGGCGTTGTAGGAGTAGATCGCGTCGTAGTTGCGCAGCACCAGGAAGGCCGGGCCCTGGGGGCCGGTGGGCAGCAGCACGGCGGCCTTCAGCGCGCCGTCCGGCAGCGCGCCGCCGTCGATGCGGCGCACGCCCAACGCCTGCCACTCGCTGAGCGAACGCCGCTTGCCGCGTCCGGCCTGCGCGGCCGGGAAGCTGGCCGGCAGCTGCACTTCATAGCCCCAGGCCTGGCCCGCGACCCAGCCGGCCTTGCGCAGATAGTTAGCGGTGGACGCCAGGGCGTCGGGCACGCTGTTGACCAGATCACGGTGGCCGTCGCCATCGAAATCCACGGCGATGCGGGCATAGGTGCTGGGCATGAATTGCGTCTGGCCGAAGGCGCCGGCCCAGGAGCCGGTGATGCCGGTGTCGCGCAGGTCGCCGTCCTGCAGCAGCTTGAGGGTGGCGAACAGCTCGCCACGGAAGAAGTCCTGGCGGCGCCCGTAGCAGGACAGCGTGGACAGCGAAGTGAGCAGCGGGCGCTTGCCGGTGATGCGGCCGAAGTCGCTCTCCACGCCCCACACGGCAGCCACCGTGTATTTGTCCACCTGGTACTGGCGGGCGACGCGATCGAACAGTTCGCCGTGCTGCGCCAGCATGGCCTTGCCGTCGGCGACGCGCTGCTCGTCCACCAGCCCCGCCAGGTAGTCCCACAGCGGTGTGACGAACTCCGGCTGCGCATTGAGCAGGTCGAGCACGCTCAGGTCCGCCTGCAGACCCTGGGTGTAACGCGCGTAGCTGACGCTCTCGACCCCCTTGGCGCGGGCCTCGGGCTGCAGGCGCGCGAGGCAGGCGGAAAAGTCGTCGGCCAGGCTGGCCTGGGCCTGGAACAGGCCGGCGCTGAGCAGCAGGGACGACAGGAAACGAAGGGGCGACATGCGGCTTTCCTCGGTAACGCAGTAGACACAGGGCGCCAAGGGTAGCCGAAGGCGTCCGCCGTTTCACCCGCGCCCGCGGCCCGCGGCGGCTGGCGAAAGGCCTGGTGCGCGGCGCAGAAGCGGCTATCTTTGCAGCTCCGACACAATGGAGAACGACCCATGCGCCTGCTCGCCAGCTTGCTGCTGCTCGGCCTGAGCCTTGCCGCCCAGGCCGAGATCAAGACCGAAGAAATCCCCTACCAATCCGCCGACGGCACCCGGATGATCGGCTACTTCGCCTATGACGACGCCACGCCCGGCGCACGCCCCGGCATTCTCGTGGTGCACGAGTGGTGGGGCCTCAACGACTACGCCAAGCGGCGTGCCCGCGACCTCGCCGCCCTCGGCTACAGCGCCCTGGCCATCGACATGTACGGCGAAGGCAAGCACACCGAGCACCCGACCGAAGCCACCGCCTTCATGAACGAGGCGTTGAAGAACGCCGACGCCGCCAAGGCGCGCTTCCAGGCCGGCCTGGAGCTGCTGAAGAAACAGCCGCAGACCGATCCGACGAAGATCGCCGCCATCGGCTACTGCTTCGGCGGCAAGGTGGTGCTGGATATGGCCCGCCAGGGCCTGCCGCTGGCCGGCGTGGCCAGCTTCCACGGCGTGCTGGCCACCGCCAGCCCGGCGCAGCCCGGCTCGGTGAAGGGCAAGGTGCTGGTCGAGCACGGCGGCGGCGACACCCTGGTGCCGGCGGACAGCGTCGCCGCCTTCAAGAAGGAGATGGACGCCGCCAAGGTCGACTACCGCTTCGTCGTCCAGCCCGGCGCCAAGCACAGCTTCACCAACCCGGACGCCGACAAGCACAAGGGCCATGGCCTCGACGTGGGCTACGACAAGACCGCCGACCAGAAGTCCTGGGCCGACCTCAAGCAGTTCCTCAAGGACATCTTCGGGCAGCCGGCCTGAAGCGCGGGCGAAAAAAAACGGGAGCCCCAAGGGGCTCCCGTTCACGATCTGTGAAAAGGCCGGAGCGCGGGGCTCCGACAACAACCTCACCTGCGTCCCTTCAGGGGGAACGCAGCGCGCAGTGTGGCAAATCGCCCCGCGTCGATCCGTAGTGCTTTGGTGAACCTTTGCAAGCGAATGTAACGGCTGCGTGACCGAGCGGACGCGACTGGACGGTCTCCGCGCAAGAGCCGCGGCGGGAGAATGCGCTGGCGGGAAGCCACGCCGCCGGGCAGAATTTCCGCCATGTCCGAGCCCGACTTCGTCACCCCGCCCCTGGCCCACTGGCCCCTGCCCCAGGCATTGCCCGGCGCGATCCTCTGCAGCAGCCGCTTCGACCCGCAGCGACTGGACGCCGATGCCTTCGCCCGCCACGCCATCGACCTGCCGCCGAGCATCGCCCGCGCGGTGGCCAAGCGCCGCGCCGAGTTCCTCGCCGGGCGCCTCTGCGCGCGCGCCGGCATCCGGTGCCTGGGCGGCCACGACGAGGTGCCCGGCCTGAGTGAAGACCGCTCGCCCAGTTGGCCAGCCGGCCTGTGCGGCTCCATCACCCATGGCGCCGGCTGGGCCGCCGCCGTGGTGGCGCGCAACGAGGCCTGGCGCGGACTCGGCCTGGACGTGGAAAACCTCCTGGAAACCGCGCGCGCCAAGCGCCTGCTGGAGGAAATCCTCACCCCTGGCGAACGCCAGCGTCTCGACCCGCAGCGACTGGCCCTGACGGTGACCCTGAGCTTCTCGCTCAAGGAAAGCCTGTTCAAAGCGCTCTACCCGCTGGTGGGCACACGCTTCTACTTCGAGCACGCCGAACTGCTGGACTGGGACGACCAGGGCCACGCGCGCCTGCGCCTGCTCTGCGATCTCTCCGCGGAATGGCACAACGGCCGCGAGCTGGAAGGCCAGTTCGCCTGCTTCGACGGCCGCCTGCTCAGCCTGGTCGGTATCCCGGCGCGGCGCTGAAACGGCTCAAGCGAGCACCGCCACCGACTTGATCTGCGCCCACACCTTCAGCCCCGGCCGCAGCCCCAACTGATCCTTGGAATAGCGGGTGATGCGCGCCAGCAGCGGCGTGCCGGCCACGTCCAGGCGCACCAGCACATGGGCTGCGTTGTCGGTGTCGGCGACCTCCACCACGCGCGCCGGCAGGCGGTTGAGAATGCTGCTCGGCGCCGGCACCTGCAGGCTCAGGCTGACGTCGCGCGCCTGCACCTTGATGCGCAGCGCCTGGCCCACGGGCAGCGCGCTGTGCGCCAGGCGCATGCGCTCGCCATCGGCCAGGCCGAGATCGAGCAGGCCGTAAACGGCGTCGTGGCCGAGCACGCGGCCCTCGATCACCGCCCCGGCATCCTCCAGCAGCGCGGTCGGCAGGTCGGTGCGCGCCAGGGTCTCGCCCACCGCGCCACTGGCCAGGGCGCGGCCGTCCTCCAGCAACACCAGGTGATCGGCCAGCCGCGCCACTTCGTCCGGCGAGTGGCTGACGTAGAGCACCGGGATTTCCAGTTCGTCGTGCAGGCGCTCCAGGTACGGCAGGATTTCCGCCTTGCGCGGGAGGTCGAGCGCCGCCAGCGGTTCATCCATCAGCAGCAGGCGCGGGCTGGTCAGCAACGCGCGGGCGATGCCGACGCGCTGCCGCTCGCCGCCAGACAGGTGGCGCGGCATGCGTTCGAGCAGTTGCTCGATGCCCAGCAGCGCGGCGGCCTGGGCCAGCTCGACGCGGCGCGCGGCGCGCGGCACCCGGCGCATGCCGTACTCCAGGTTGCGCTGCACGGACAGGTGCTCGAACAGGTTGGCGTCCTGGAACACATAACCGATGGCGCGCCGGTGCGGTGGCAGGAACAGGCCGCGCGCGCTGTCCTGCCAGACCTCGCCATTGACCAGCAGGCGCGCCTGCCGAGGCCTTTCCAGGCCGGCCACGCAGCGCAGGCAGGTACTCTTGCCCGAGCCGGAGGGGCCGAACAGCGCGGTCACGCCGCGCCCCGGCAGGCGCAGGTCGAGGTCCAGGGAGAAGCCCGGATAGTCGAGCAGGAAACGCGCTTCGATGGCCGTCGTGCCCATCCTCAGCTCCAGGCCGTGCGCGTCCGCCGGGTCGCGTACAACGCCAGCAGGACGAGGAAGGAAAACACCAGCATGCCGCCGGCCAGCCAGTGCGCCTGGGCGTACTCCATGGCCTCGACATGGTCGAAGATCTGCACCGAGACCACGCGGGTCTGCCCAGGGATGTTGCCGCCGATCATCAGCACCACGCCGAACTCGCCGACGGTGTGGGCGAAGCCGAGGACCGCGGCGCTGACGAAGCCCGGCCGGGCCAGCGGCACGGCCACGCTGAAGAACGCATCCAGGGGGCTGGCGCGCAGGGTCGCGGCGGCCTCCAGCGGGCGCGTGCCGATCGCCTCGAACGCGTTCTGCAACGGCTGCACCACGAAGGGCAGCGAGTAGAACACCGAGCCCACCACCAGCCCGGCGAAGCTGAACGGCAGGCGCTGCCAGCCGAGCGCATCGCTGAGCTGGCCCAACGGGCCGTGGGGGCCGAGCGCCAGCAACAGATAAAAGCCGATGACCGTCGGCGGCAACACCAGCGGCAGCGCCACCAGCGCGCCGAGCGGCGCCTTCAGCCACGAACGGCTGCGCGCCAGCCACCAGGCGAGCGGCGTACCGAGCAGCAACAGGATCAGGGTACTGAGCGCGGCCAACTCCAGGGTCAGCCGGATCGCCGTGTAGTCCGCCGAGGTCAGGGGCATCGCCGTCCTTGCTTAAAGGGTGTAACCGTAGGCACGGATCAGCGCCGCCGCCTTCGGCCCCTTGAGGTACTCGACCAGGGCCTTGGCCGCGGCATTGTCCTTGCCTTTGTTGAGGATCAGCGCGTCCTGGCGGATCGGCTGATACAGGTTGTCCGGCACCCGCCAGGCCGAACCGCTGCTCACCTTGCCATCCTTGTAGACCTGCGACAACGCGACGAAGCCCAGTTCGGCATTGCCGCTGGCAACGAACTGATAGGCCTGACTGATGTTCTGCCCTTCGACGATCTTGCCGGCCAGGGCCTGGGTCAGCCCCAGCCTGTCCAGCACCTGGGTCGCGGCCAGGCCATAGGGCGCGGCCTTCGGATTGGCGATGGCCAGGTGCTGGAAGCCGCCCTGCTTCAGCACCTCGCCCTCGGCGTCGACATAGCCAGCCTTCGGCGACCACAGCGCCAGGCTGCCGATGGCATAGGTGAAGCGCGAACCGGGGACGCTCTCGTGCTCCGCCTCCAGCTTTGCCGGGGTGCTGTCGTCGGCGGCGAGGAACACCTCGAAGGGCGCGCCGTTCTTGATCTGCGCGTAGAACTGCCCGGTAGCGCCGTAGGCCGCTACCAGGCGATGGCCGGTGTCCTGCTCGAAGTCCTTGGCGATCGCTTGCATGGGCGCGGTGAAGTTGGCGGCGACGGCGACCTGGACCTCGCCGGCCAGCGCGCCATGGGCGCCGAGGCAGGCGGCGATGGCCAGGGAGAAACGCAGGAAAATGGGTTTCATCGGGGGCTCCGGGCAGTGTCGTTGTTCTGTGCGCGCGGCAGGCGATGTGCCATCGGCGGCGCCGCCACCCGTTATATCAGAAACTACACAGCGCTGCGCTAGAGCAGGAGATAGAGCGTCAGCGCCAGGCCGAGGATGGCCACCGTCAGGTTCACCGCCGGCCCGGCATTGACGCTGTAGCCCTCGGGGATTTCCACCGGCTTGAGGCTGCGCGCCACCCGGCGGAACTGCCAGGCGGACCAGCAGGCCGTGGCACAACCGAGGAAGATGAAGCCCATCCCGACCCAGAACGACACATGGCCGGCGGGAAGGTCTTCCACGCCGTTGCGCAGCAGGCGCAGCAACAACCCGGAGCGCTCGACCACGAAGCCGAAGGCGATCAGCGCCAGGGCCGTGCGGTTCCACGCCAGCAGCGTGCGCTCGGCGGCGAAGAACACCCGTGGATCGTTGAGTTCGGACATGCACAGACTCCTGTAACGCCGTCAGGCCGGCGCGCCGCCGATCATCGGCGGGCGCTCACAGCTGGTCGAGGGGAATCTTCAGATAATGCACGCCATTGCTTTCCGCCGGCGGCCGGTGCCCGGCGCGCATGTTCATCTGGATCGCCGGCAGGATCAGCACCGGCATGTTCAGGCTGGCGTCGCGCGCCTGGCGCATGGCGACGAAGCTCTGCTCATCGACGCCATCGTGCAGGTGCACGTTATGCCGCCGCTGTTCGCCGACCGTGGTTTCGAAGCGGAAGGTCTCGCGCCCTGGCGCCTTGTAGTCATGGCACATGAACAGGCGGGTGCTGTCGGGCAACGCGTACAGGCGGCGGATCGAGCGGTACAGCTGGTGCGCGTCGCCGCCGGGGAAATCGCAGCGAGCGGTACCGTAGTCCGGCATGAACAGGGTATCGCCGACGAACACCGCGTCCTCGACCCGATAGCTCACGCACCCCGGCGTGTGGCCCGGCGTGTGCAGCACATGCAGTTGCAGATCGCCGAGGGGCAGCACATCGCCGTCGGCGAGCAGGCGGTCGAACTGGCTGCCATCGGTGGCCATCTCGGCGGCGCAGTTGAACAGCCGGGCGAAGGTGCGCTGCACCTGGGTGATGCCCGCGCCGATGGCAATGCGTCCGCCCAACTGCGCCTGGAGGTAGGCCGCCGCCGACAGGTGATCGGCGTGGGCGTGGGTTTCCAGCAGCCACTCCGGCGTCAGGCCCCGCTCGCGGACGTAAGCGATCAAGCGATCCGCGCCGGCATGGCTGATGCGTCCGGCGGCGGCGTCGTAGTCGAGCACCGAATCGATGATCGCGCAGACGCCCTGCCGCGGATCGGCGACCACATAGCTGTAGGTGAAGGTGGCCGGGTCGAAGAAGGCCTCGATCTGTACGCTCATGCGTTGCCCCTTGGCCGCCGTTGCAGCCACTCGAAAATCCCCATGCCAGCCAGCATAGCCAGGCAGAACAGCGCCGCCTGCCAGTAACCGGCGCCGACACCGACCAGCGCCGGCCCCGGACAGATACCGGCGATGCCCCAGCCGACGCCGAACAGCAGGCTGCCGGCGATCAGCTTGCGGTCGAGGGTGCGCGCCTGCGGCATCTGCATCGGCCCGCCGAGCAGGTTGCGCGACTGGCGCGTGGCCCAGGTGAACGGCAGCAGCCCGACGCCAATGGCGCCGGCCATCACCAGCGCCAGGGAGGGGTCCCAGTGTCCGGCGAGGTCGAGGAAACCGAGCACCTTGACCGGGTTGGCCATACCGGCCAGCAACAGGCCGATGCCGAACAGCAACCCACAGAAAAACGCAGTCAACTTGGCCATGTTCAGATTCCCAGCAGATGACGGATGACGAAGACGGTGGCAAACCCACTGGCCATGAAACACAGCGTCGCCGCCAGCGAGCGCGGCGACAGGCGCGACAGGCCGCACACGCCATGGCCGCTGGTGCAGCCCGCGCCATAACGGGTGCCGATGCCGACCAGCAGGCCGGCGAGCAGCAGCGAAGGCCAGCCGCCGTCGAAGTGGATGGCTGGCAGCGGCCCCCAGGCCAGCCACAGCAGCGGCGCGGCGACTAGGCCGAGGAGGAACAGCAGGCGCTCCCAGCGGCCGTCGCGGGTTCCCACCAGCAAACCGCCGAGCAAGCCGCTGATGCCCGCCACGCGTCCGTTGAGCAGGGCGAACAGCGCCGCCGCCAGGCCGATCAGGGCGCCACCGGCCAGGGCGCTCCAAGGGGTGAAAACGTTCCAGTCGATGCTCATTCGGCACCCTCCGTGCAGAACAATTGATAGAGAGTCTGGATCACCGCCAGCGCTTCGCGACTGCTGATGCGGTAATAGATCTGTTTGCCGTCGCGCCGACAGTCCACCAGCCCTTCGCGGCGCAGCACCGCCAGTTGCTGGGAGAGCGTCGGCTGGACGATCCCCAGGCGCGCCTCGAGGCCACCGACGTGACACTCCTGCTGCGCCAACAGACACAGCAGCAACAGGCGCTCCGGGTTGCCCAGCGCCTTGAGCAGGCGCCCGGCCTGGTCGGCGGACTGGCGCAGGCGCGCCAAGTCGATGGATGTCGCGGCGGTATCGGGCATGGGCTCATTCTACGAAAACACAATATATAAATATATATATTGTTTAATCGAAAACTGTCCAAGCGCGAATCGATGAACGGCTGGCGGGAAGGCTTATTCCTTGACCACCTGGCGCCGCGGCCAGGCCAGGGTGAAGCGCGCGCCGCCGAGGGCTTCGCTGCGGTCCACCGAGGCGCGGCCGCCGTGCCAGTGGATGATCCGCCGCACGATGGACAGGCCCAGGCCGTGACCGCCAGTGACCCGCGTGCGGCTGTCGTCGACGCGGAAGAACGGCGTGAACAGGCGCTCGCGGCGATCCTCCGGCACACCCGGGCCGTCGTCCTCGACATCCACCTGGCAGCGATCCAGGCTGACCCGGTAGCTCACCCGCACGCGGCTCTCGGCATAGCGCAGGGCGTTGCTCAGCAGGTTCTGCAGGGCGCGGTGCAGATAACGCGGCTCGGCCTCGATCCAACTGCCCTGGTCGAACGGCACCAGCGCGCCGGCTTCGCAGCTGACCTGCACCTCGCGGCGCAGCGGGGCGATCTCCGCCACCACCTGCTCGACCAGCGCGCCCAGCTCCAGCGGCTGGTAGGTCAGCGCCGGCGAGCCCTGCTCCAGGCGCGCGTAGGTGAGCATCTCGTCCACCAGTTGGTCGAGGTCCTGGATATCGCCATCCATGCCTTCCAGGTACTTCTGCCGCGCCGCGTCGGTCTCCGCCGAGGCGATCATCTCCAGGCCGAAGCGCAGGCGCGCCACCGGCGTGCGCAGCTCGTGGGACACCGCGCGAACCAGCTCGCGCTGCACCATGATCAGCCGCTGGATCTGCTCGGCCATGTGGTTGAAGGCCCCGGCCAGGCGCCCCACCGAGTCGGCGCCGCGCACCTCGACGCGCGCATCCAGGCTGCCGCGGGCGATGCGCGAAGCGGCCGCCTCCAGGCTGCGCAGGCGCTGCTCCAGGCGGCTGACCAGCAAGTACAGGGTAAGGCCGATCAGGCTCAGGCCGACCGCCGCGATCAGCAGCAGCAGGTGCGGCGGATAGGGGTTCATCTGGTAGATCGGCCCCATTTCCAGAATCCATGGGGTATCGACGATGCCGGCGACCACGCGGATCGAATCGCCGTTCTTGCCCAGCGCCAGCACGGTATCGCCCTCCTCCACGCGCCGGCTCTGGTCGTCGTCGAGGTCGATCTCCTTGAGCCGCTTGAGGTGCACGTCGTAACCGAAACGCTTGTCGCGGACGATGCGCGCCAGGTGGTAAGGCTGCTCGCTCACCGGATAGCGCCGCAGCTCGTCCATCAACATATAAATGGTGGCGCGCGCCAGTTGCTCGCTGACCTGCTCCACCTCGCCGGCGAGGATCAAGCCATCCGGCAGGCTGACCTGGGTGAAGACCTTCACCAGATGCGCGCCGCTCGGCTCCACCAGCACCTGCTCGTTCATCAGCCGCGCACGGTCGCGGCCCTGCATGCCGAGGCTGTCCAGGCGCACCAGCTTCAGCGGAATGCCCATCAGGCGGCTCCACTGCAACAGCGCGCGCTTGCGGTCCACCTCGTCCATCGGCTGCAACTCGTCGGCCATCAGGCGGAAGGTGCCGCGCGCCAGGTCATCGCGATAACGCTCGCCGCGCACCTCGTTGACCAGGTGCAGGGTCAGCACGCCGAGGGCGGCGACCAGTACCAGGGTCAGCAGCATGCCGCCGTAGATGCGCAGGAAGATGGATTTCATGGGGCGGCTCGCCGGCTCATCGGGCTAGTGCACAGGCACGATCGCGCCACCCTCTCACAGCTCCCCGACGAACAGGTAGCCCTTGCTGCGCACGGTCTTGATCAGGCGCGGGTGCATGGGGTCGTCGCCGATCTTCGGGCGGATGCGCGAGATGCGCACGTCGATGGAGCGGTCCTGGCCGTCGTACTCGATGCCGCGCAGGGCGTTGAAGATTTCCTCGCGGGAAAGGATGCGCCCGGCATTGGAGGCCAGCAGCCAGAGCAGATCGAACTCGGCGCCGGTCAGCTCGATGGTCGCCTCGTCCAGCCAGGCCTCGCGCATGGCATTGTCGATCACCAGCTTGCCGAAGGTCAGGCGCTTGCTCGAAACCGGCGCAGGCTCCCCCCCCTCGCTGCGCCGCAACAGGGCACGGATGCGCGCCAGCAGCAGGCGCGGACGCACCGGCTTGCACACATAATCGTCAGCGCCCATCTCCAGGCCCTGCACCTGATCCATGTCGTCGGTGCGCGCGGTGAGCATCAGGATCGGGCCGTCGTAGTCCGGGCGCAGGCGCCGGCAGATCGACAGGCCATCCTCGCCGGGCAGCATCAGGTCGAGCACCACCAGGTCCGGACGCTCCGCCAGGACGCGCGCCACCGCCTGCGCGCCGTCGGATTCGACGCTCACTTTCAGGCCGTTGCTCTCCAGGTAATCCTGGGTCAACTCGGCCAACCGCTGGTCATCCTCGACAATGAGGACACGCGCCTCTTGCTCCACACCGCCTCCTGAACCACGCACCAAAAGACCGCCAGGTCCGCCACGAACGGCCGGCATTGTAGCCAAGTGACCGGCGCCCCGCATCGCTGAACCGGCGAGGGGCATAACCACAAGATATTGTGGTACGGTTCGCACTCTGATAGCACCGCGCCAGGGTCAAAAAACCGCAGCCGCACATGACGAACGGCGAAACGCAGCAGCGATGCGGCCTCGCGCAGGCTATCCGCAGTCACCCACATTTCACCCACATTTTATCCACAGGTTTCCCCCAGCCCCCCGCCTTGCAAAGCCCCCGTTAGCGCATTATCTTGTATCCCCGTTGCGGCGAACCCCTACATCTTGGGTTCGACGCCACGAACCGGACACAAGAAGAAGCACGAAGTCGCGAGCCTTTTCCACGGCTCCTCCGGTTTGTTCAGTCCCTGCATCCAGACGTACAGAAGTCCAATGTGGCGTAGACCGCAAGGAGCGATTCATGTCGATGGAAATGCGGTACGGGTGTTGCAACCAATCGTTCAACACCACTAGGTATTGTGGTTCCGGCCCGTCAAGCCGGACACCCGACTTGGGCCAGGGAGGCGCTTGAGTCCCCCACCCCTGTCCAAAGAATTCCGCGCCCGGCCCCGCCGGACGCCCCTGCTCTTTTTCGCTCTTTTCGGGGCGGCGCCCCGGCGCCCGCAACACACCAATTACGAGAACGTGGAGACACCCACCCATGCAAATCGACACCACTCGCGAGAACCCGCAGGCCAGCGCGCCGCAGGCCGCCGAATCCCAACAGGATCTGGCCGCCACCGCGCCGGGCCAGCTGCGCGTGATCAAGCGCAACGGCACCGTAGTTCCCTACACCGATGACAAGATCACCGTAGCCATCACCAAGGCGTTCCTCGCCGTGGAAGGCGGCACCGCTGCCGCCTCGTCGCGCATCCATGAAACCGTCGCGCGCCTGACCGAACAGGTCACCGCGACCTTCAAGCGCCGCATGCCGTCCGGTGGCACCATCCACATCGAAGAAATCCAGGACCAGGTCGAACTGGCCCTGATGCGCGCCGGCGAACAGAAAGTCGCCCGCGACTACGTGATCTACCGCGAAGCCCGCGCCGCCCAGCGCAAGACCAGCGCCAGCGAAGTCGCCCAGCCGCACCCGAGCATCCGCATCACCCGCGCCGACGGCAGCCTGCAGCCGCTCGACATGGGCCGCCTGAACACCATCATCAGCGAAGCCTGCGAAGGCCTGGCCGAAGTCGATGGCGACCTGATCCAGCGCGAAACCCTGAAGAACCTCTACGACGGCGTCGCCGAGAAGGACGTCAACACCGCCCTGGTGATGACCGCCCGGACCCTGGTCGAGCGCGAGCCGAACTACTCCTTCGTCACCGCCCGCCTGCTGATGGACACCCTGCGCGCCGAAGCGCTGGGCTTCCTCGCCGTCGCCGAGAGCGCCACGCACCACGAGATGGCCGACCTCTACGCCAAGGCCCTGCCGGCCTACGTGGAAAAAGGCGTCGAGTTCGAACTGCTCGATCCGCAACTGAAAACCTTCGACCTGGAAAAACTCGGCAAGGCGATCAACCACGAGCGTGACCAGCAGTTCACCTACCTCGGCCTGCAGACCCTCTACGACCGCTACTTCATCCACAAGGACGGCATCCGCTTCGAACTGCCGCAAGTCTTCTTCATGCGCGTGGCCATGGGCCTGGCGGTGGAAGAGAAGCAGAAAGAAGAACGCGCCATCGAGTTCTACAACCTGCTGTCGTCCTTCGACTACATGAGCTCGACGCCGACCCTGTTCAACGCCGGCACCCTGCGTCCGCAGCTGTCGTCCTGCTACCTGACCACCGTGCCGGACGACCTGTCGGGCATCTACAACGCGATCCACGACAACGCCATGCTGTCGAAATTCGCCGGCGGCCTGGGCAACGACTGGACCCCGGTGCGCGCGCTGGGCTCCTACATCAAGGGCACCAACGGCAAGTCCCAGGGCGTGGTGCCGTTCCTCAAGGTGGTGAACGACACCGCCGTCGCCGTGAACCAGGGTGGCAAGCGCAAGGGCGCTGTCTGTGCCTACCTGGAAACCTGGCACATGGACATCGAAGAGTTCATCGAGCTGCGCAAGAACACCGGTGACGACCGCCGCCGCACCCACGACATGAACACCGCGAACTGGATTCCCGACCTGTTCATGAAGCGCGTGTTCGACGACGGCCAGTGGACCCTGTTCTCGCCCTCCGAAGTCCCGGACCTGCACGACCTGACCGGCAAGGCCTTCGAAGAGCGCTACGAGTACTACGAAGCCCTGACCCAGTACGGCAAGATCAAGCTGTTCAAGACCATCCAGGCCAAAGACCTGTGGCGCAAGATGCTCTCGATGCTCTTCGAGACCGGCCACCCGTGGCTGACCTTCAAGGACCCGTGCAACCTGCGCAGCCCGCAGCAGCACGTCGGCGTGGTGCACAGCTCCAACCTCTGCACCGAGATCACCCTGAACACCAACAAGGACGAGATCGCCGTCTGCAACCTGGGCTCGGTCAACCTGGTCAACCACATCGTCGACGGCAAGCTGGACACCGCCAAGCTGCAGAAGACCGTCAAGACCGCGGTACGCATGCTCGATAACGTCATCGACATCAACTACTACTCGGTTCCCCAGGCGCGCAACTCCAACCTCAAGCACCGCCCGGTCGGCCTCGGCATCATGGGCTTCCAGGACGCCCTGTACCTGCAGCACATCGCCTACGGCTCCGACGCGGCCATCGAGTTCGCCGACAAGTCCATGGAAGCGGTCAGCTACTACGCCATCCAGGCCTCCTGCGACCTGGCCGACGAGCGCGGCGCCTACGAGACCTTCGACGGCTCGCTGTGGTCCAAGGGCATCCTGCCGCTGGACTCCCAGCAGATCCTCATCGAAGCGCGCGGCCAGAAATACATCGACGTCGACCTGAGCGAGTCCCTGGACTGGGCCCCGGTGCGCGAGCGCGTGAAGAAAGGCATCCGCAACTCGAACATCATGGCCATCGCGCCGACCGCGACCATCGCCAACATCACCGGCGTGTCGCAGTCCATCGAGCCGACCTACCAGAACCTCTACGTGAAGTCGAACCTCTCCGGCGAGTTCACCGTGATCAACCCCTACCTGGTACACGACCTCAAGGCACGCGGCCTGTGGGACCCGGTCATGGTCAACGACCTGAAGTACTACGACGGCTCCGTGCAGCAGATCGAACGCATCCCGCAGGACCTCAAAGACCTCTACGCCACCGCGTTCGAAGTCGAGACCAAGTGGATCGTCGATGCCGCCAGCCGCCGCCAGAAGTGGATCGACCAGGCCCAGTCGCTGAACCTCTACATCGCCGGCGCCTCGGGCAAGAAGCTCGACGTGACCTACCGCATGGCTTGGTACCGTGGCCTGAAAACCACCTACTACCTCCGTGCCCTGGCCGCCACCAGCACCGAGAAATCCACCATCAACACCGGCAAGCTCAACGCCGTGAGTTCGGCGATCGACGAAAGCCTGCAAGCCGCCCCTGCCGCTGCTCCGCAGCCGGCGCCGGTGCCCAAGGCATGCAGCATCGACAACCCGGACTGCGAAGCCTGCCAGTAATGGTGTAAGCGCGGCGCTGAGCGGCGCCCGCGTTGTTGCCCGGTTAGCCGGGCGCCTAGCGGTCACTCGCTCAGCGTCACGCCGATAGAAGGCAAAGGCAGTCTCCCGCTTGCGGGAAAGGGTTAGGGAGAGGGGCTCTTGAAGCCCCATCCCCACAAGACATAACAGCTTCCCCCTTCCGTCATTCCCGCGCCCGCGAGAACCCAGGAAAGGGAAGCCACGAAAGCTTTAGCGTGCACCCATCACGCAACCAGACCAGGAGAGGAACCGATGCTCAGCTGGGACGAATTCGACAAAGAAGACCCCACCGAAGCCAAGGCAGCCCCCGCTGTCGCCCAGGCCGCCGCGCAAGCCGCTGACAAACTCGACGACGACGCCGCCGGCTCCGTGGAAGACGCCCGCGCCGTTTCCGCCAGCGACTCCGACGCCGTCGCCCGCGCCAAGAAAGCCCTCGACGCCCTCGACATCCAGGAAGGCCTGGACGACCTCGAAGGCACGGCCGCCCGCGTGCACGTCGGCGACAAGCAAATGATCAACGCCCGCGCCGACCTCAACCAACTCGTCCCCTTCAAGTACGACTGGGCCTGGCAAAAGTACCTGGATGGCTGCGCCAACCACTGGATGCCGCAGGAAGTGAACATGAACGCCGACATTGCTCTGTGGAAGAGCAAGGACGGCCTCTCCGAAGACGAGCGCCGCATCGTCAAGCGCAGCCTCGGCTTCTTCTCCACCGCCGACTCCCTGGTGGCCAACAACCTGGTGCTGGCCGTCTACCGCCTGATCACCAACCCCGAATGCCGCCAGTACATCCTGCGCCAGGCCTTCGAAGAAGCCATCCACACCCACGCCTACCAGTACTGCATCGAATCGCTGGGCATGGACGAAGGCGAAATCTTCAACATGTACCACGAGATTCCCAGCGTCGCTAAAAAGGCATCCTGGGGCCTCAAATACACCCGCTCGATTTCCGATCCGCAGTTCACCACCGGCACCCCGGAAACCGACCGCCAGTTCCTGCGCAACCTGATCGCCTACTACTGCGTCCTGGAAGGCATCTTCTTCTACTGCGGCTTCACCCAGATCCTCTCCATGGGCCGCCGCAACAAAATGACCGGCACCGCCGAACAGTTCCAGTACATCCTCCGCGACGAGTCGATGCACCTGAACTTCGGCATCGACATGATCAACCAGATCAAGATCGAAAACCCGCACCTGTGGGACGCCGCCATGAAAGACGAAGCGACCCAGATGATCCTCCAGGGCACCCAACTGGAAATCGAATACGCACGCGACACCATGCCGCGCGGCGTCCTGGGCATGAACGCGGCCATGATGGAGGACTACCTCAAATTCATCGCCAACCGCCGCCTGACCCAGATCGGTCTGAAAGAGGAATACCCGGGCGCCACCAACCCGTTCCCGTGGATGTCCGAAATCATGGACTTGAAGAAAGAGAAAAACTTCTTCGAGACCCGCGTGATCGAGTACCAGACCGGCGGCGCGCTGAGCTGGGACTGACCGAAGTAGTAGCAAGACCGCAAGTCAAGACCATTAGAAACGCTTGATACCCGAGACGGATTTTTGGGGCAGCGATAGAAAGACAAAAGCCCCGCCTTGTGCGGGGCTTTTTTGTTTCACAAGCCGAAGCAAGAAGCCCTACACCTGGGCTGAAATTCGTGTGAGGCAACGAATAACGCGCCGCGTTATCCGCCGTCGACGCGGTTGACCCAATCCAGCCAACCCCCTACCCTCGCACCCGGCGCCTAAGAAACGCCTAAACCAGAGCGGTTCACCGCACCCGATAGCTTATGCGGCTTTTTTGCGCCTGCGGCTCTGTCGCGTCCGCAAGAAAGAACCCGTGCTGTCGGGAGTGGGCTAATAAAAGACCCGCAAGGGGAATACGTCCGGCCCGTCTCTGGTGGGTTTCTTAGCTCCCGACTCCAATCACGCCCTAAGAAGCGACCAGAGGTAATGGAAATGCCTATCCCCCCAAGCCTTCAGCCTGAAGGCACTTCACTGTGCCCGCCCTCTTCTTCCTCCCCCGCGGAGGTGCACCATGTCTGAAGAGGTACTGATTCCCACGCAATTCACCCGCCACAAACGCCAACTGCGCGCCCTGCTGCTGGAAGACCAATGCTGGTTCTGCGCCCACGACCTCGGCCGACTGATGGGCACGCCCCTGCTGGAAGAGCGCGTGCAGCGCAACCTCGACGACGACCAGCACCGCCACGCCTGGCTGCGCGATGGCAACGGCGAGTACACCGATGAACTGCTGCTCAGCGAATCCGCCGTCTACGCCGCGCTGATCCACTACTACCACCCGGAGAATCGCTGCATCCGCCAGTGGATCACCCAGGACGTGGTGCCCGCCCTGCGCGACCAGCACCGCCACGACCACCACCAGCCCCGCCGCGAAACCCTCCACGGCCCGACCCAGGCGCTGACGGTGCTGCATTGGCAAGGCGTGGTCTGGGTGCCGTATCGGCAGTGGCCACAACTGCAAGCACCAGCGGAATGCTAACCGCCACGTAGGATGGCGTTGAGCGCAGCGATACCCATCAGTCTTCGCCGCTCCCGCATGGGTTTCGTTCCTCAACCCATCCTACGGATTGACCGTGCGTAGGATGGTGTTGAGCGAAGCGATACCCATCAATCTCCACCGCCCCGCATGGGTTTCGTTCCTCAACCCATCCTACGGGCTAACCGCCTGCACTTCGGCCTTGCCACAGGCGGCGGCCAATTCACGGGCCTGTTCGACGACCGGGCGCATTTCCCAGAACTCGCCCGGGGCCAATTGCCGTTCCAGGTCCTCGTTCGATCCGGGGAAGTCCTTGAGCACAGGAGCCAGGGTTTGCGCACAGGCGGGCAACTTGCCCGCCTGCCGCTCCAGATCGGCCAAGGCGACGCGGTACTTGCTCCGCAGGAAGAGATTGATCACCGATTGGCAACGCTCGAACGCAGGCTTGAACAGCGCGTAGGCCTGTTCATGATCGCCATTGGCCCGCGTGGCATCGAAGCGTTTTCGTGCGCGGACAATCTCGGCGACAGTGCAACCTGTCGGGACGCGGGTATAGGTTTCCTGCAGAAAATCGGCGCGGTTGCCGCAGAAACTGCTGCAACTGGCATCTAAAGCCGGGCTGTCCAGCAGGATGCTGGTTTCGCTTTGGCGTACAAAGGTAATGGTGCATGGAGCCGTCGCCTCGCCTTGGGACTCATCCACCGAAACCACGGCCTTCAGATTCTTGATCACGCCTCGCACATGGCAGCTATGAAAGTTGGCACCCTGTGTGCGTATCTCGAATGCCTGCACGCCATGATGGAGCGCCTGGATACTCAGGGTTCCCCAGCCTCCCCTGGCGTATTCGCCCGGCGCCAAGGTCGCGCCCCAGGTGGCGGCGCTGAACGCCGCCGAGAGGATGCCCAACGTGACTGCCTGCTGGTTCCTGAACATCGATCCCTCCTTGAACAATGAAGGCCCTCCTTGTGTGTTGAGCCAGCCGTGCCTCGTCCGCACGCCCCGAGCAGGCGAAAAAGTACCAGAGTGCCGCCCTGCCTGCGCGCTTGCACTGCGTTCCGTGTCTTGGCCGGGATGACAGCACATCCGCCGCTCCATACCATGCCTGCACTTAGCCGCACTCGCACAAGGAAGGCCCCATGGAAAAGTGGAGCGACCGCCCCGCTACGGAAGGCGACCCGATCGACAGATTCGCCGCATTGAGCACAGCACTCTTCAAGCGGTACTCATCCCAGATCGCCAAGTTCGCACCGCCGGTGACCGGCTTTGCGCTCTTTCTGCTGTATTTCTACGGCAACCATTTCTACCCGAGCTTCGACCTGCTGCAATTTTCCTCGCTGCTGCTGGGCGCTGGCATGGTCGGATTCGCCATTATCGGTTCACTACTGCTGTGGCTGCTGCTGCCGGGGTTATGGATCTTCCATTGTTTCATCGACAAGAAAGACATTCGCCATCGGATCATCGACCGACTGTCTACCGATGAGGCGCGCCGGGTAAATCTTGTTCTGTGGCTGTTTTTCCTTTGCTATGCCGGCCCCTACTGCGTTAACTCGCTGTTGCTTTCATTCGTACTCACACAATTTCCAGAGCTGTATGTCACTGCGCTAATGGGGCTCAGCCTGTTGGTCGTGCTGCTGTTCGGCATCACCCTGCAGCTCACCTTCAAACTACCGAAGTTCGCCTTCTGCCGTTACGCCTTCAACGCCTGGGTGCCAGTCGCCGTCGTCTGTGCGATGGCCTTCAGCGTGATCGCCGACGTAAAGCCCTTCATCGATAGTCTCGATGGCAACAACCTGAAGCTTCTGGCGCTCTATCTGATACCACTGGGCGCCTGCCTAGTCGCCGCAGTCAGCGCGTTGGGCTGCTTTGGCGGCCTCAGTTATGCCGTTCACTTTTCACTGATCTTCGCCTTCATCATCGCCTTCTACAGCGGCGTTCTGGCCGGTCTGCCAGAGCGCACCATGCAGAGACTCGGCCTGGGAGGCTATCAGGCGGAAAGCGTGCTGCTGGACCCGACCTATTGCAGCGGCAGTTTCCCCAAGGAACTGCCGCTGAACACAGCGTGCAACCTGAGAGACGTGCGCATCATCTGGTCCATGGGCGAAACCCTGACGCTGAGCATCGGCAGCGACAAAGCGGCCCGGCAGGTGCAGATTCCCTCGCGATTCGTCAAAGCCATCATCCGCCAGGAAAGCTGACGCGGTAGCGCAGCGTGCAAGCTTGGTCGGGAGACAAGATGGCTTGAGCGAAGCGATACCCATCAGCCTTCGCCGCCCCCGCATGGGTTTCGTTCCTCAACCCATCCTACGAATTGACCGTGCGTAGGATGGTGTTGAGCGAAGCGATACCCATCAGCCTCCGCCGCCCCCGCATGGGTTTCGTTCCTCAACCCATCCTACGGATTGACCGCGCGTAGGATGGCGTTGAGTGCAGCGATAGCCATCGCCTCGTTCCGTTCGACATGGGCGAAAGCCAGGCTGGGCGGTGGGGCGGTGGGGCGGTTCAGGGGGTGCCGAAGAGTGCCGTCCAGTAGATGCCGGCGTCGCTCTTCGGGTCGATGGCGTAGGCCGCGCCCAGTTCGCGGAACTGCGGGTTCATCAGGTTGGCGCAGTGGCTGGGGCTGGCCAGCCAGCCGTCGACCACTTTGCGCACGCTGTCCTGGCCGGCGGCGATGTTCTCGCCGATCTGCCGGCCTGCGTAGCCGGCCAGTTCGGCGCGGTCGCCGGGGGTTTGCCCGGCGCGGTCTTTGTGGTCGAAGTAGTTGTTGTTGGCCATGTCGCGGCTATGCCCTTCGGCGACGCTGGCCAGGGTGGCGTTCCAGCCCAGCGGCCCGGCGGCGGCGAAGGCTTGGCCGCCGCACTGGCGCGGTTTGGTGCGGGCCGCGTTGATCTGTTCGAGGAGCTTCTGTCCTTCTGCCTGCCAGTCGCCCATGCCTTTGCTCAGCAGCGGCCGCGCCAGGACGATGCGCCAGTCGCGGCCGTCGCGGCTGATGCCGATGTCGACGAACTGCGGGTCGAGCACCACCTGGCAGAAGCTCTCCTGCAGCGCCTTCATCGCCGCCGCCGCATCGCGCGGGCCGGAGAGGCTGATGGCCTGGACGTTGACCAGTTGATACGCCGCGCGGTTCAGCGCCTGCTGCAGGTCCACGTAGCCGCTGGCCGGCAGCAGCAGGCGCGGATCGGCCGAGAGCGGCGGCAATTCGCCGGAGGCCTGGCCGGCGCAGCGCTGCACCTGGCCACGGTAGGCGTTGATCGACTCGACCAACTGCGACTCTTCGCTGGCCCCGGCGGTGGCGGCAAGCAACAGCCCCAGCGAGAAAACGGCAAGACGTACAACGGAAGAAAAGACGTGCATGGAAAACTCCCTCGACCTGACGGCGCACATGATGCGCGATTCCGCCCCCTTCTGTGCAGGTCGAAGTGCGGCGCGCGCAGCATTTCCCGCTGGCGCCGGGATGCGCAGTGAGCGCCGCGGGAGCGGCGCTGGCGGGACGGCCGCCGCGCCGGGCTCAGCGCCTGTGCTAACGCGCGCTCACTGGTTGCCGATGCGCGCGGTGTCGGCGATGGCGTTGCAGGTCTGCGGGTTCAGGCAGTAGGTGATGTACACCGCCTGCTTGCCGCAACCGCGCACGCCGATGGTGTATTCGGTGTGCTGGTAGCCGACGCGGGCCTGGGTGACCTTGCTCGATAGCACGCTGGGCGTGACGTCCTGGCAATTGAGTTCGAACTTGGCGCGCGAGGTCGTGGCATTCAGCGCAGCTTGCTGGTTGGAGGCGAGGAATTGTTGGTCGCTCATGCAACCGGACAGCACGGTAACGGTCGCCAGCAACGGTAGGAACGTAGAGGTGCTTTTCATGGGGGACGTTCTCCGCGTGGACGTCCGCAAAGTGTAGACCAGGGGGAGTCGACGAAGGCACGCGGACTGGCCGGCTGACTAGCGTGCCGGAGCAGATCACGCCGAAGAGCCTGAATAACGCGTTTAAGTGCCGTTGTATTGAACTTCAATTAACGCAGAACTATTAAGAAGTTTCCTAAAGTTATTTCCTACATAACACTTGTTATTCAACATTCAGAAATGTATTCCCGACACAACTCGTTAAAGTCTTAGCAAACTGGCATCGATAATTCGCTCGTACATCCCGTATCGATCATCCCTGTGTCGAGGAATATCGCGCAGCCGGTTTGCTCCTCTGGCCAGCGATTTTCCCGTTGCGTTTCGTGGCCTTGCGCTGCGGCGCATGCAGTCCCTATGGAGAACGCGCCAATGGCTGGAATCGCTCAATTGAGCCAAACACTTTATGACCGCCTGCTGAACGCTCCCATCCGCCCGCTTGCGCCAGAGTACCGGGCCGCCCCTGACACCCCACTCATCCTGACCTTCGAAAGCCGCACCCTGCGCGCCGACAGCGATGGCCCGTGCAATCAACAGAGCTGGCGCCACAGCCTGATCGACGATCACCTGTTCCTGCGCCAGATGACCATCACCGGCGGCGACGCGCCGATGCTCGCGAGCATGCCGGACAGCGACGACCCCGTGCGCCTGGCGCTGGCCCGGCAGGCGGTCAACCATGTGTTGAGCGCACACGACCTGACGCCCATCCACGCCGCTGTCGATGCGGCCGACCCGCTGGCTCACCTGAGCCGCGGCGCGCTTTCCAGGCTGGCCTACAACGCCACCGGCGCCTTCACCCCGGCCGAGCGCTGGATCGCCTTGCGCAACATTCGCCAGCGCGACTTCGCCTATTGGAACCGGATTTCGGACCTCGCCCAGTCGGTCGAGCACCTGCTCGGCCTCAAGGCCGGCAAGGCGCTCTACGACAAGGCCTGGCTCAGGCTGTACGGCTACATGTGCGAGGCGGAGCGCGCGGCCTACTACCAGTCGCTGGAGGATCTGCGCAGCCACATCGATCAGTTCGACGCCAGCGGCGTGCCCTTGCCCGTGCTGCCGGACTACCCGACCGAGCGCGACATCCCGGGCAGCCTGCTCGCCGCCGGCATCAACGCCAAGGGCCACGCCATCTGGCAACGGCTCGATCTCTACCGCCTGACCGCCCAGGGCTGCCGCATCGAACTGGTCGACTTCGCGGCCGCCGGGCCGAGCCATGGCGATGCCGAACACCTGACGACCCGCCAATGGCTGTCCCTGTCGCTATGCATCAGCAGCTAGCCCGGCGCGGGGGCGGGGCGCAGCGGCTCAGTGGCGTTGCAGCGTGGCGTCCAGCCACTGCACGAAATCGCTGACTTCCTCGGCGACGAGTTCATGGCCCATGTCGTAGAGGCGCGTCTGGTGCTCGACGCCCAGGCGCGTCAGCCAGGCATCGGCGCGCTCGGCCCAGAACAGCGGCAGTTTGTCGTCATGACGGCCGTGGGCGACGAAGGCGGACAGCGTGCGCAGCGCCTCGGCGGTGGCGATGTGCGGCTCCAGCTCCGGCAGGATGCGCCCGCTGAGCAGCCCGAAACCGGCCACGCTGCCCGGCGCGCTGAGGCCGACGCTGGCGCTGAGGATGCCGCCCTGGCTGAAGCCGGCGATCACAGTGGGCAGGGCTGGCCGGGCCTGGATGAAGGTCAGCAGTTGCTGCCGGCTGGCTTCGGCCTGTTCCGCGTTGATCACTGGCCCGTTGGCACTGAAGTTCACCTGGAACCAGGCGAAGCCCTGGGCAGCGATCTGCAACGGCCCGCGCAGCAGCAGGACGTCCAGGTCCGCCGGCAGGTACTGGGCCAGGCCGGCCAGGTTGCTTTCGTTGCCGCCGACCCCATGCAGCAGCAGGAGCCGCGCGCGCGGCGCCACGCCCTGGGCCTGGACGCGCTGGCGGAATTGCAGGGCGGAATCGGCATCGACTTGCAGCGAAGAGAAGGACACGGGATGGCTCATGATGCGTGCTGACCTTGGTGGGAGACGGAGTGGGCGGCGGCTGCCGGGGCGTCGAACAGGTAGCTGTCCATGGCCAGTACGCCATAGCTGATGCCGCCCTCCAGCACCTCCACCCGATAGTCTTCGCCAGCGGCGCCCAGGGCCACCAGCAGGGGCAGGAAGTGCTCGTCGCTGGGATGCGCGCGCTCGGCCTCCGGCGCCAGTCGCCGGTAGTCCAGCAGTGCGTCGTTGTCGCCGGCCTGCAGCGCCTGAGCGGTCCACTCGGCGAAGCGCGCGACGTAACCAGCCGCCGGGCCATTGCCGCCGCGGAATTCGTAGAGGTTGTGGGTCAGGCTGCCAGAACCGAGGATCAGCACGCCCTGCTCACGCAACGGTGCCAGGGCCTGACCCAGACGCCAGGCGCCGTGGGTGTCCAGCGGCATCGGCATGGAGACCTGCAGCACCGGCACATCGGCCTCGGGCAGCAGGTGCAGCAGCGGCACCCAGGCACCGTGGTCGAGGCCACGGCGCGGATCGGCCTCGGCGGGCACGCCGGCCGCACGCAGGCGTTGCACGATCGCCTCGGCCAGCGCCGGCGCGCCGGGCGCCGGGTAGCGCAGGCGATAGAGCGCGTCGGGGAAGCCGCCGAAGTCGTGGATGGTTTCCGGCGCGGCGCTGGCGCCGACGCGTACGCCGCCACGGGTCATCCAGTGCGGCGAGACCACCAGCACCGCCGTCGGCCGCGGAAGCGTCCGCCCCAGTTCGCGCAGGCGCGCGCCAGCCTGGCCGGGTTCGATGGCGAAGGTCGGCGCACCGTGGGAAATGAACAGAACGGGATAGGCGCTACTCATGGACAAGGCTCCAGGCCGCAAGCTCACTTGTGAATCCAGGTCGGTGCGATGGCGGTGCCCAGCCCGGCGCCGTAACCCAGGTAGATGTTCAGGCCGGCCAGCGGCTCCAGGTAACGCGCGTTGACCAGGCCGCCGGCGTCGACGCTTTCGTAGCCGAGGCTCTGCGCCAGGGCGATGGCGGTCTGCTTGGCGCGCTCGCTGTCGCTGGCGACGAACACGCTGGCGCGCTGGCCATCGGCGAACACCGGGCCGTCGGCGAGCACCTGAGCGAACAGGGTGTTGAAGGCCTTGACCACCTGCGCCTCGGGCAAAGCCTTGGCGATTTCTTCCGCCGCGCTGGTGCTGTGGCCGAGGGTCAGGCCCATGTAGTCAGGGGTCAGCGGATTGCTGATGTCGATGACCACCTTGCCGGCCAGGTCGCCCAGGCCGCGCAGGGCGGGCACCGCGTCGGCGTAGCCGGTGGCGAGGATGACCACGGCGTTGTCGCCGAGGGCCTGCACGGCGGGATAGGCCTCGACGTTGGCATGCTGCGCGGCCAGTGCCTGCGCCTTGGCCAGGTCGCGCCCGGTGAGGCGGACACGGTGTCCCGCCGCGGAAAGTTGCTTGGCGAATGCCGCGCCCATGTTGCCGGTGCCGATCAGGGTGATGTTCATGGCCTGCCTCGTGAATCAGTCGGAAGTTGCTGTCAGTTTATGGATAGGATTCACGGGATAAACATGCGCTAATGGCACTCATCGTTCCGCTTAGTGAGACAAACATGGACCGCGCGCTGGAAATGCAGGTGTTCTGTACCGTGGTGGACAAGGGCAGCTTCATCGCCGCGGTGGATGCCCTAGGCCTGTCCAAGGCCGCCGTCTCGCGCCACGTCAACGCCCTGGAGGAACGCCTGGGCGTGCGCCTGTTGCAGCGCACCACGCGGCGCCTGTCGCTGACCGAAGAGGGTCGGGTATTCCACGAACAGGCCAAGGAGGTGCTGGCCATGCTCGATGCCGCCGAGAACGCGGTGGCCGCCGGCTCCCAGGAGCCCAGCGGCATGCTGCGGGTCAACGTGCCGGTGAGTTTCGGCGTGCTGCACCTGGCGCCGCTGTGGGCGCGCTTCATGCAGGCCTACCCGAAGATCGAGCTGGATATCAGCCTCAACGACCGGGTCGTCGACCTGGTCGAGGAAGGCTTCGACATGGCGGTGCGCATCGCCCAGATGGAAAGCTCCTCGCTGATCAGCCGGCGCCTCGCCAGCACACGCATGCGCCTGTGCGCCGCGCCGGCTTACCTGGCCCGGCACCCGCCGCTGCGCACCCCGGCCGACCTGAACCAGCACGCGGTGGTGGCCTACAGCAACCTGGCCAGCCGCAACGAATGGATTTTCAACGGGCCGCAGGGGCGGATCAGCGTGCAGACCCACGCGGCGATCCGCTGCAACAACGGCGATAGTTGCCGGGCCATCGCCCTGGGCGGCGGCGGCATCCTCCTGCAGCCGAGCTTCATGCTGCATGAAGACCTGCGCCGCGGCGACCTGGTGGAGTTGTTGCCGGACTATCGCTCGGTGGAATTCGGCATCTATGCCGTCTATCCGTCGCGCAAGCACCTCGCGCCCAAGGTGCGCGCCCTGATCAGCTTCCTCGCCGACAGCTTCCAACGCGTCGACTGGGGCGACTGAGGCACCCACGGCCCGGCTCGCGGGACAGCGGAGAGGTTGGCGCGTCCGCTGTTCGGCGATTGGCGAACTGTCCCCGTCGCTGCGCCTGGCATTTAATCAATCCAATCATCAATCAAACATTCAGCGGAATAACTAAAGAAGTTTCCCAGTGAACTTTCCTACAAGTTCATTCTTTTTATGTATCTGTCCGTCGATCTCATTCATTTGACTCAAGTCCTCTTGTTTATCCGCCGATAGAGCCCTGGTAAGCCGCCATTCCATACCGGTCGTCAATCACTGCACCGAATAACTTGCAACGAAGGAGAGAGTCGCTCGCTGCCATATCCGGCAAGCCGCCGCGATAGTCCAACGCCCGTTCTCCACTGCCTTGCTTCCGCGGAGAACGCTGAACGGAGCAATAAGCCATGGTTGGAATCAACGCACTGCAGAACATCCTCACTATCCGGCTCATCAATGCGCCCGTCAGGACCATGGCGGTTGCCGAGCCGGCGGACCAAGACACGCCGCCAATGGCTGGCGTTTCCCTCTCCATCGAAGCGCGGACGCTCGATGCCCTGCTGCAAGACCAACCCGACAGCCTCAGTTGGCGCGAAGCCTTCGACACCACCGGTCGCTTGCATCAGCAGATCGCCAGCGACGGCTCGGCGGCGGAACTGCTCGCGGTGATGCCCGACAGCAACGACCCCGCGCGCCTTGCACTGGCCCGCCAGGCGGCCAACCGGCTGAGCCAGCGATACGGGCTGGCACCGCTCTACCCCGGGGTGGAGCCGGCGAACCCGCTGCAAAGCCTGAGCCGCGAATCGCTGTCGAAGATCGCCTACAACGATTCCGCGGCCTTTACCCCCGCCGAGCGCGACCTGGCCCTGACGGAAATCGGCCAACGCGATGATCGCTACTGGAAGGCGGTGCAGAAACAACAGGAAGCCCTGGAGCTGCTGCAGCAGGATGCCAGCGTCAGGGCGCTGCGCGACAAGGCCTGGCTGCAGCTCTACGCGGGCATGAGCGACGTCGAGAAGCGCGCCCACTACGAGTCGGCAGAACTCCTGCGCTACAAGCTCGTGCAAGCCATGCACGACGGCGTCGAGGTGCCGGATGTGCCGGCCTACGCCAACCTCAGCGACGCCCCCGGCACCCTTCTCGCCGCCGCCACCGATGAGCAGGGCCGCGTCACCTGGAAGCGCATTTCGCTGCGCCAGCTCGCCGCCGACGACATCTACCTCGAACTGCTCGACTTCGTCGCGCCGCGAACCGCCGACGGCCAGCGCGGCGAGGACGCCCAGGCATTGAAGTCCCGCCAGTGGCTGTCGCTCTATGCCAGCGTCAACAGCTACGCAGACTGATGCCGCGCCCCGCGCGACGGATGACAGCCCCGCCGGGGCTGCCTACCATGCACGCACGTTCCCGTGCTCACCCAGGAGGCCGTACGTTGAACCGGCGCATCGCTTTGCTTTCCCTCACCCTGCTGCTCGGCGCCGCCACGGCCCAGGCCAAGGACAAACCGCTGCCGGGCGATGGCGATTACCGCAAGGCGCTGCCCTTCCTGGACAAGGCGGCAGAACAGATCGCCGGCATGGAGAAGGCCCGCGAGGCCGGCAAAAGCCCGGCGGAGGCGGCCAAGCCGTTCAGCGCGACACTGTCGAAGAACCTCAACCAGGCCATACCGCTGCTGAACCAGGCGGCGGCGCAGAAGCACCCGGTGGCGGAGTACCGCCTGGCCCAGGTGCTGGCCGACTTCGCCCAGGACGCGAAGAGCCAGCAACGCGCCTGCGAGTTGCTCGGCGACAGCCTGAAGCAAGGCTTCGCTCCGGCCGCGCTGGAACTGGAAACCCTCTGCCCGGAGCAGGCCAAGCGCGCGCAGTTCCTCCAGCAGGCCGAAGCCGCCGCCCGCTCGGGGCGCTATGCCAAGTATTTCCCGCAGCCCAGCCACGCCCTGGGCTGGTGCTCGGCCAAGCGCGAGATGACGCTCAACGCCACCCTGGGTGGACTGCGCGACTACCAGGCGGACATCTACCTGATGCTCAGCACCAAGGTGCCGGCGGCCAAGCGTGACGGCTACCGGCAACGCGCGGCGGAAAAGGGCTGTGCGCTGGCGCAGCCGTCGCAACCGGCGAACTGACGGGCGTCCTGGCCACTCGGCGGCGCCTTTGTAAGCGGATGCTTGCACGGGTATCGCCACTGATACCCGAAAAGGCTTCGATCCGCGTCCTTCGGCGGCTATAACGAGCGCATTTGCAACGAATGCACTTGCCATGTCCGCCGCCATCGATACCGACGCCATCCACATCGAACGCCTGTTCAGCACCCCCGTCGCCCGTCTCAACCACCCGAACGCCGACGCGCTCAACGCGGCGCTCGGCGAGCGCATCCTGCGCCGCGCCGCCAGCGACCCCGGAGTGCGGCACAGCAACGAGGGCGGCTGGCAGTCGGCGGACGATTTCGAGCAGTGGAGCGGCGACGCCGGCGCCGAACTGGTGGCCTTCGCCCGTGCCTTCGCCGATGAACTCACCGCCGTCCACGACGCCCAGGCCGGGCTGCTGGCGGCCAGCCTGAACTGGCGCTACAACGCCTGGGCCAACCTCAACCGCGCCGGCGACGGCAACGCCCTGCACGGCCATCCGGGCTGCTTCTGGTCGGGGGTCTACTGGGTCGATGACGGCGGCTGCGGCGCCGACCCGTCGCTCGGCGGGCAACTGGAGTTCATCGACCCGCGCGGGCTCATGCCCTCACACTACAACCCGCAACTGCGCATGCGTATCCAGGGCTGCCTGAGCGCCGGCTACGCCACCGGCATCGCGCCGCTGAGCGGGCAACTGCTGATGTTTCCCTCCTGGCTGCTGCACCGGGTGCTGCCGCACCACAGCAAGCGGCCGCGGCTGTCGGTGGCGTTCAACTTCGGACTCTGACGCGCGGCTGCGGTACTCCTCGCCGATTCATGCGCCAGATTCAAGAATCAATTGACCTGGGCCGGGTGTTTCCCCCTGCCCCGCGCCGCTATCCTGCCGGCCATTCGTTCGCTCTGGAGTCCCCATGAAAAAGATTCTGCTGATCAACGGCGGCAAGCGCTTCGCCCATTCCAACGGCCAGTACAACGCCACCCTGCACGCGGCGGCGGCCGAGTGGTTCGACCGCGCCGGCTGCGACCTGCGCACCACGGTCCTGGAAGAGGGCTACGACATCCAAGAGGAAGTGCAGAAGATCCTCTGGGCCGATGTGGTGATCTACCAGATGCCCGGCTGGTGGATGGGTGCGCCCTGGACGCTGAAGCAGTACCTCGACGAGGTGTTCACCGCCGGCCATGGCAGCCTCTACGCCAACGACGGCCGCACCCGCTCCGACGCCTCGCAGAAATACGGCAGCGGCGGCCTGCTGCAGGGCAAGCACTACATGCTCTCAGTCACCTGGAACGCGCCACAGCAAGCCTTCGACGACCCCAGCGATTTCTTCGAGGGCAAGGGCGTGGACGCGGTGTATTTCCCCTTCCACAAGGCCAACCAGTTCCTCGGCATGGCGCCGCTGCCGACCTTCCTCTGCGTGGACGTGATGAAGCGCCCCGACGTGGAGCGCGACGTGCAGCGCTACCAGCGGCACCTGGCCGAGGTGTTCCAGGGCTGACCACGGCGAGCGCAGCGCGGCGCTCGACTGACGGCGGGCGAGGAACGGGCGATTGCGCTAGGCTATGGGCCCGTTTCAGCCCGTGTTACCGGCCCGGCATCCGCCGACGCCGTACTTTCAGAGGAGAATTTCCATGGCCCGCGCCACTGCCCGTCACATCCTGGTTGCCAACGAAGCCAAGTGCAACGAACTCAAGGCTGCCATCGAAGCCGGCGCCGATTTCGCCCAGGTCGCCCGCGACAACTCCACCTGCCCCTCCGGCCGCAGCGGCGGCGACCTCGGTTCCTTCCGTCCGGGCCAGATGGTCCGCGAGTTCGACCAAGTGGTCTTCAGCGCGCCGCTGAACGTGGTGCAAGGCCCGGTGAAGACCCAGTTCGGCTACCACCTGGTGGAAGTCACCAGCCGCGAAGACTGATTCGCCGCGCGCCGGCCGGAGCCTTCCGACACGGCGCCAAGACGACCCGGCGGCAAGCGCCGGGTCCGCCCGAGACCTAGTGGCACGAGCGTTCCACAGGCAAGCGCGGATCGCTGGGGGCCTCAAGAAGTCGTCTCCCGGGCCGATCCATGGGGAACGGATTTCTTCTCCCCCCTTCGAGTACCCCCCGAATGTTCAATACGCGTTTGAAGCAGGAACTGGCCGCCTTGCGCGAAGAACTGTCGTCCATCGAGCAGGTCAAGGCCAGCCTCGATAACGAGATGCTGGCGCTCTACCTGGACCCACGCGGCCGCATCGAGTCGGTGAACGCCAACTTCGAGAAGGAAATGCTCTACCGCAATGCCGACCTGCAGGGCCGCGCGCTGCTGGAGCTGATCCCCGCCCATGTGCGCGGCCTCGACTTCCACCACCGGGTCAAACAGGCGCTGGAGCGCGGCGAGCACCTGGCCGGGGTGATCCGCCTTCAGCGCGGCAATGGCGAGGAAGCCTGGCTGCGCTCGATCGTCCAGCCGATCCGCGACAGCCTCGGCGTGGTGCAGCATTTCTCCATCTATGCCAGCGACCTGACCCGCACCATCGAAAGCTCGCGCGAGCACGAAAACCTGATCGCCGCGCTGCAGCGCTCCATGGCGGTGATCGAGTTCAACCTGGACGGCGAAGTGCTCACCGCCAACCAGCGCTTCCTCGATGCAATGGGCTATTCCCTGGCGCAGATCCAGGGCAAGCACCACCGTCTGTTCTGCGAACCCAGCGATTACCAGTCGGCCGAGTACCAGGCGTTCTGGGACAAGCTGCGCCGCGGTGAATTCGTCAGCGACCGCTTCAAACGGCTGGACAGCCATGGCCGCACCGTCTGGCTGGAAGCCTCCTACAACCCGATCATCGACGCCCACGACCGGCTCTATAAAGTGGTCAAGTTCGCCACGGTGATCACCGAGCAGATCAATCGCGAAACCGCTGTGGCCGAGGCCGCGCGCCTGGCCTACAGCACGTCGCAGGGCACCGACGACAGCGCGCAGAAAGGCGCGGCGGTGGTGCAGCAGACGGTCGAGGTGATGCGCGAACTGGCCAGCCGCATGCAGGAGGCGACCCAGGGCATCGAGGCGCTGGACCAGCAGTCGCAGGTGATCGGCTCGATCGTCAAGAGCATCAGCAGCATCGCCGACCAGACCAACCTGCTGGCCCTCAACGCGGCCATCGAAGCGGCGCGCGCCGGCGACCAGGGCCGCGGCTTCGCGGTGGTCGCCGACGAGGTGCGCCAGCTCGCCTCGCGCACCAGCGCGGCGACCGAGGAAATCTCCAAGGTGGTGGAGCAGAACCAGCAACTGGCCGAACGCGCCGTGGCGATGATCGACCGGGGCAAGCAACAGGCCGAACTGGGCCTGGAACTCTCCGGCCAGGCCGGCACGGTGATCATCGAAATCCAGGAAGGCGCGCAACAGGTGGTCAACGCCGTGGGGCAGTTCTCCAGCCATCTGGCGGGCTGAGCGCCGGCGCGCGACACGGCGTCGCCGTCCTCCGGCGCCGCCGCCGAGCCCAGCGGAAAAGCAATTCTGATCAAATAGTTAGGTACGCAATCAGCGTGCTAGCATCGCGTCCCCATCATTCATCGAAAGGACTCGTCATGCTTTGCCGCTTCTTGCCCGTCGCCCTTGCCGCTCTGCTCCTGCAGGGCTGTGGCATCACCATGCCGCGCTACGAATCCAGCTACGACAATGTCCAGGCGTTGCGCGCCAAGGCGCCGCTGGCCACCCTGGACGCACCCAGCGTGGAAGCCGACGCCGGGCAGAACTCGATTTTCGTCCGCGCCAATCCGGTGCGCAGCCCCGAAGGCGATCTCAGTCAGCATGTGCAGCACGCGCTGGAAGGCGAACTGCGCCTCGCCGGCCTGCTGGAGCCGGGCTCGCCACGCCATCTGGACGTCCGCTTGCGCAAGACCGATCTGCACGCCGCCGCCTTCGGCGATGGCCAGGGCACGCTCAGTGCCGACTTCGACCTGCGCGACAAGGGCGTGTCGCTCTACCACGGCAGCAAGCAAGTGAGCAGCCGCTGGGACAGTAGCTTCTTCGCGGTATTTGCCATCCCGCGCGCGGCCAATGCCTTCAACCCGCTGGTGCGCGAGTTGCTCGCCGAGCTGTATCAGGACCCGGAGTTCATCCAGGCGCTCAAGCGCCCCTGATCCACGGGTAAAGCGGCGCGCCCGGGCAGGCGCGCCGTGCTGCTCAGCCGCGCAGCGGCGACGGCAGTTGCGCGTACTTCAGCACTTGCTGATCGACCAGCTTCTTCAACAGGGCGTTGAACTGGCGGCTGAAGGCATCGTTGGTCGCGTCCTTCGGCGTGTGTGCGGCCAAGGGCAGGAACCAGATGCCGAGCCAGGTGCGGATCGACTCGTTGTTCTGCTGTGCCAGCACCGGGCGGCCATCGGGGTCGATCACCTGCAAGGTCATGGTGTAGTCGTCCCTGGCGGTGCCGGGGATGATGAACAGGCTGACGCCGGTGATGATGCCGCTGAGCATGGCCGCGCCGCTGGAGCCATGGTTGTAGACCTTGAGCTTGAGCGTGTAGTCGCCCGGCTGCTTCTGGAATTGGTCGAGGCTATAGCGGCTGAACAGGCCGGATTCGCGCAGCAGGGTCTCCAGTTGCGGCTTGAGCTGTTCACGGGCCTGGGGCATTTCCACGGCGCCCTGGCTGCCCGGCTCGCCCTGGTAGAAAGCGAAGTCGACATACACGCTCGGGCGTTGCTGGTAGCTGGCCATCGACGGCAGCTTGGTCGGCGCGACCTGATCGCCGGGGAAGCTGGCGCAAGCGGCCAGCGAAAGGGCGAACAGCGCGCCCAACATCTTGAGTTTCATCACGAATCCTTCGTTTATCTCGGGTGGCTTCCTGCGCGCGGCGCACGGTCCGCGCGCGGCGGCGCTACTCTACCCGCCGGCAACCGATAATGGCAATTTGCCGGAAGCTGCCTCTGCCGGCCCTCTGCGTCGGGCTGCTAGGCTTGAGGTGTTGACGCGCGGAGGCGACATGAACGACCCAACCCAACCCACCCAAGCGGATGTTTTCAGCTACCTGGCCCTGCTGCCGCAGCAAGGCGGCTCGGACATGTTCTTCAGTGTCGGCGCGCCGCCGCATATCAAGGTCGAAGGCCATAGCCGCCCGGTGGGCGAGCGCCCGTTGCTCGCCGGCGAAGTGCGCCTGCTGGCCTGTCAGTTGATGACGCCGGAGCAGATCGCCGATTTCGAGCGCGACCTGGAGATGAACCTGGCCATCAGCGTGCCCGGCAGCGGACGCTTCCGCGCCAACATGTACTTCCAGCGCGGCGACGTGGCCATGGTCGTGCGCCTGATCAAGGAGCAGATCCCGGACACCGCCAGCCTCGGCCTGCCGCCGATCCTGGAGAAGCTGGCGGTGCAGGATCGCGGGCTGATCCTGGTGGTGGGCGCGGCCGGCTCGGGCAAGTCGACCACCCTCGCCTCGCTGCTCGACTTCCGCAACCGCCATCGCAGCGGCCACATCGTCTGCATCGAAGACCCCATCGAATTCCTCCACAGCCACCAGCGCTCGATCATCGACCAGCGCGAGGTGGGGCTGGACACCCACAGCTTCGCCGATGCCCTGCGCAATGTGCTGCGCGAGGCGCCGGACGTGATCATGCTCGGCGAAATCCGCGACGGCGAAACCATGCAGCAAGCCCTGCACTACGCCGAAACCGGCCACCTCTGCGTGGCCACCCTGCACGGCACCAGCAGCCGCCACGCGATCGAGCGCATCGCCCGCTTCTTCCCCGACGAGGCACGCCACCAGGTACTGGCCGACCTTTCGCAGAACCTCCTGGCGCTGATCGGCCAGCGCCTGGTGCCGGGCACCTCGCAGCGGCGGGTGGCGGCGGTGGAACTGGTGCTGGGCACCCCGCACATCCGCGGGCTGATCCAGCGCGACGAACTGACCGATCTCAAGGCCGCCACCGAACGCGCCCTGGAACACGGCATGCAGAGCTTCGACCAGAGCCTCTACCAACTCATGGAAGCCGGGCGCATCAGCGTGGCCGACGCGCTCAAGTTCGCCGACTCGCGCACCGACCTGAGCCTGAAGATCAAGCTGGAACGCGGCTTCGAGAACGACGAGACAGGCGGCATGTTCGGCGCCTGAACGGCGTGCCGCTCACGTCGTCGCCAGACAATGGCGTCAATACCTCGGGACGATTCCCCGGGCCTGCGGATTCCAGGCACGGGGGTCTCCCGGCTATGCTTGGCGCTTCGGGCCGCCCGCCATTCACGTCCGCCATCTGCCGCCGAGGGACCTTCATGGGCCTGCTTCACCCTTACATTCGCCTCGCCGCGCTGGGCCTGCCGCTCTGGCTCGCCGGTTGCGCCAGTCAGCCCGCCGAGGAACAGCACCAGCTCTACCGCAACGACATGCTCCAGGCGAAGCTGCTGATCGCCTCGGCCGACCCGGCCAACTACGCCCTGGCCAACTCCCTGCTCGACCGCGCCAAGGACCATGACCAGCGCGGCGAAGCGTCCTTCTACGACGCCCTGCTGAAAATCCGCCAGCACGCCCCGGCGGAGCAGGTGCTGCCCTTGCTGGAGCGCGCTGCCAATGCCGACCAGCCCTACGCGGTCGCCCTGCTCTACCGCGCCTACAGCCAGCCGATGCTGGTGCAACACGCCGATCCGCAGCGAGCTGCCCAGTACCGCGCGGCCTATGCCCAGCTGGACGTGGCCAAGAGCGGCTATCCGTCGTTCGAGCGCGCCCAGGAAATCGTCGAGATGCTGCTGACCCAGCAACCGCCGGCACAATGACGCTCAGCGGTCTCGATCGTGCCGCTGGCGGTCCTCGTCGCTGGCCGGCGCGGCGGGGCTGGCGTCGTGCGGCAGGTGGTGCTCGATCACCGCGTTGAGTTCGGCGCCCAGCAGCAGCACGGCGGCGGAGATGTAGAAGTACAGCAAGAGCACGATGATGGCGCCGACGCTGCCGTACATGGCGTTGTAGTCGGCGAAGTTCTGCACGTAGAAGCCAAAGGCCAGGGACGCACCGACCCAGGCGACCACCGCCAGCACCGAGCCCGGACTGATCAGGTGGAAGTGCTGCCGCACGTTGGGCGTCACGTGGTAGATGGCCGCCACCAGCATGGTCATCAGCAGTATCACCAGCGGCCAGCGCAACCACGCCCAGAGAATCACCACGTAGCGTTCGAGACCGATCTGCTCGGCGATCCAGCCCATCACCCAGGGGCCGAGGATCATCAGCGCGCTGATCAGCAACACCAACAGCACCAGGCCCAGGGTATGGAAAACCGACAACGGCACGCGCTTCCACAGCGGGCGCGTCTCGGGCACGTTGTAGGCGGCATTCAGCGCGGTCATCAGCGAGCGCACCGCCGACGATGACGACCACAGCGCGACGATGATGCCGATGGACAGCAGCCCGCCCTGGCGCCGCTGCAACTGGTCGATCACCGGGTTCACCTGCGCCAGCGCCTGGGCCGGCAGCACGTAGGCGGCCTGCTCGCGCAGCCAGGCGAAGAACTCCGGCAGATGCAGGAAGCCCAGCAGGGCGATGAGGAAGAGCAGAAAGGGAAACAGCGAGAACAGTCCCTGGTAGGCCAGCGCCGCCGCATAGGTGGGCATCTGGTCCTCGAGGAACTTCGTGACGGTCAGCTTCAGCAGCGTCCAGGGGCCCAGGCGCAGGCCGCGCAAATCCATGAATCGCATCCGCCGGTTTCCTTGATGGCTGCTGGCTGGGAGACGGTCGGCGACGACCACCCGTGGCGCCCGACGCGGCGAGCAGGTTGCGCAAACGTCGGACCACTCTGGCAAGCCTAGCCAGCTTGGGCGCCAAGGTGAAGTGGCGCGGCGGCCGGGCAAGCGTGCGAATTGGCCTATACACTGACGGGCAACCGACAACCGGAGGAAAGCCCGCATGCCCCAGCCGATGGAACGTCCCACCCCGCTCTCGCGCCGCGCCCCGCAACGCCTGTGCGGCGCCCTGGTCATTGCCCTGCTCGGCGCCACCCTCGCCCTTCAAGCGGTGGACGCCCGGGCCGAAGCGACGCAGGACGAAGCCACCTTCCTCAAGGAGTCGGTGGCCTTCTTCGATCAGCAGACCAAGACCAACCTGCCGGTGCAGGTGGACAAGGTGACGCGCCTGGTGAGCATCCACCTCGACCCGGACAGCAAGGTGTTGCACTACCACTACGGAGTTTCCAGCATGACCGCCGACGGGCTCGGCGCGGCCGGTCTGGACAAGTTCCGCGGCGACATGCGCAGCCAGTTGGAACGTAGCACCTGCGCCCAGCCGATGCTGCTGCAGCGCATCAGCCAGCACGACATCCGCATCGCCCACGACTACGACGGCAGCGACGGCAAGCCGCTGGCCAGCGTCGAGATCGATCCCAAGGTCCTGCAATGCCCGCAAGGATGAGCCGCGCCGACTTCCACCGCGACAACGCCGAACGCGCCGCCAGCGAGGCTCGCCGCCTGCTGGCCGAGCGTCAGGCCCTGGCTGGCCGCTGGCTGCCCTGGGTGGCGACCGAGCTGTACCGCCTGAGCCCGCCGGAATTCGCCGCCATGGTGCGCCGTGAGCTGGAGCGCCTGAGCGACGTCTGACACGGCCGGCAGCGCAGACAGCAACTATGCTGTAAGAAGATGGGTTCCATTCGCCATGGCGAGTGGCGCCGAGGAGCGCAAAGCGCAGGGAGGCATCCCCTTCCAGTCACCCTCGGAGGTGAAGGTCATGAGCAAAGGTTTGGGTCCGCACAAAGAAGCGAAGAAAAAGCCACTGAAAAACGCCCATGAAAAGCGCATGGCGAAAAAACAGAAGAAGTCTGGCCAATCGCTACTCGGCAAGCGCACAGAAGAATCCTGACCCCGGGGGCGGATAACCCTGTCATGGGTTATCCGCCTTCACTTTCCCTCCCCGCTCGACATCACCTGGCCAGGGCAAAGCACCGGGCCGATCAGCCGCGCGTGCTGGAAGTGCTCAGCCGACGCCCCTCGGGGTCGAGATCGGGGAACAGCACCTCGGTGAAGCCGAAACGGCTGAAATCGCTGATCCGCGACGGATACAGACGCCCGATCAGGTGGTCGCACTCATGTTGCACCACCCGCGCATGGAAGCCGTCGACACTGCGGTCGATCGGCTGCCCCTGCGGATCGACGCCCTGGTAGCGGATGCGCCGGTGCCGGCTCACCGTACCGCGCAGGCCGGGCACCGAGAGGCAGCCCTCCCAATCGGCCTCCAGCTCATCGTCCAGTGGCGTGATGCGTGGATTGAGCAGGATGGCCGCCGGCACCGCCGGCGCGTCCGGGTAACGCTCGCTGCGCTCGAAACCGAAGATCACCAGTTGCAGGTCGACGCCGATCTGCGGCGCCGCCAGGCCGACACCGCCGACGTGGCGCATGGTGTCGAACATGTCTTCGATCAGCCGCTGCAACTCGGCGCTAGCGAACATCGACGCGGGCACCGGCGGCGCAATGCGCAGCAGGCGCTCGTCACCCATCTTGAGAATTTCGCGGATCATGCCAGCCTCGTCGCTGTGCTCATCATGGCAATCCATGGTCGTCTAAGCGGCCGTGCAGGACAAGCGATAAGCGGGTCGGGCGGGCACCAGCGTCGGCTGAATCGACGCACGCCGCCCACCGTCGGGCGGCGTTCGGGCGGAAAGGCCCGGTGCTAGACTCAAACCAGGCGCAAGCCGGCAAATGTCCGCGTTTCGCCGGTCGATCAGCGCCGATCGCGGATGAAACTCTGGGGTCACTCGGGGGGCTGGAAGGAGGTCTGCCATGAACAGGCATTACTACATCAGTGACAGCCTGGATGAACTGGAGCACCTGGAAAGCGAACTCAAGGCCAACGGCATCGAGACGGAGCAGATGCATGTGCTCAGCGAGCAGGATGCCGAACTCGGGCAGCGCAGGCTGCACGAAGTCCCCGAAGTCATGCGCAAGGATGTGGTGCGCGGCGGCAAGTACGGCCTGGGCATCGGCCTGGCGCTGGCTGTCGTGGTGGTGCTGCTCGGCTACCTCGCCGGCTGGAGCGAAACCGCCGCCGGCTGGGTGCCGGTGCTGTTCCTCGCGGCGGTGCTGCTCGGCTTCTGCCTGTGGGAGGGCAGTTTCTTCGGCCTGCAGCGTCCCAGCGGCGACATGCGCCGCTTCGGACCGCGCCTGCATGCCGGCCAGCACGTTTTCTTCGTCGACGTGCAGCCGGACCAGGAACCGCTGCTGGACATGGTCGTGGGCCATCACCCACGCCTGGAAGTCGCTGGCTTCGGCGCCGCGATGCCGCGCTGGGTGCTGGCCTGGGAACAGGCGTGGCACCGCTTCAAACGCATGATGTAGGGGCAGCGAGGCAATCGCCGCGGCTTGAATCGAGGCAGTTTCGCTTCAAGCCGGGCGCGGGCCGCTCAGCGCAGTTCGATGCGGTCGTCGAAGATGCTGATCAGGCCCTGCTTGAACAGGCCGCCGATGGCCTTCTTGAAGTTGCCCTTGCTCACGCCGAAGTGCTGGCTGATCAGTTCCGGCGGGCTCTTGTCGGAAAGCGCCAGGCTACCGCCGGCGGCGCGCAGCTCGGCGAGAATTTTCTCGCTGAGGTCGTCGCGGGCGGCCTGGCCGACCGGTTGCAGGCTGAGGCTGATCTTGCCGTCAGCGCGGACTTCCTTGATGTAGCCCTTCTCGCGCATGCCGCCACGCAGGAACTTGAACATCTCGTTCTTGTGGATCAGGCCCCAGTGCTTGCCATTGATGATGGCCTTGAAGCCGAGGTCGGTGCGTTCCACCACCAGCAGGTCGACCTCTTCGCCGGCGCGGTAATCGGCCGGGGTGTTGTCCAGGTAGCGGTCCAGGCGCGCGGTGGCGGTGATGCGCCGGGTGCGCTCGTCGAGGTAGACGTAGACCACGCAGTAGTCCCCGACCTGCAACGGGCGCTTCTCTTCCGAGTGCGGCAGCAGCAGGTCCTTGGGCAGGCCCCAGTCGAGGAACAGGCCGACGCGGCTGACCTCGACCACCTTGAGGCTGGCGAAACCGCCGACCTGCACCTTGGGCTTGAGGGTGGTGGCGATCACCCGGTCTTCGCTGTCGAGGTAGACGAAGACGTTCAGCCAGTCCCCCTCTTCAGTGGGCTCGTCCTTGGGGACGTAACGCTTGGGCAGGAGGATCTCGCCGTGCGGGCCGCCGTCCAGGTACAGCCCGAAGTCGGTGTGCTTGACCACCTGCAATGAATTGAAACGCCCGATGACTGCCATAACCGTTACCTCGAATCAGGGCCGCGCATTCTACGCGTTGGCGCGCCGCGGCGTTACTGTCCCTGGCCGAACTGCAGTTCCGCCAGGCGCGCGTACAACGGATTGCTGCCGACCAGTTCGGCATGACGCCCCAGGGCGAGCAGGCGGCCCTGGTCGATCACCGCGATGCGGTCGGCATTCAGCACGGTCGCCAGGCGGTGGGCGATGACCAGGGTGGTGCGCCCGCTCATCAGCCCCGGCAGGGCCTGCTGGATCAGGTGTTCGCTCTCGGCATCGAGCGCGCTGGTGGCCTCGTCGAGCAGCAGGATGGGCGCGTCCACCAACAGCGCGCGGGCGATGGCCAGGCGCTGGCGCTGCCCCCCGGAAAGGCCGATGCCGCTCTCGCCGAGGTGTGTGCGGTAGCCCTCGGGCAACGTGCGGATGAACTCGTCGGCGTGGGCCGCGCGGGCCGCCGCCTGCACCTCGGCGTCGCTGGCAGCGGGACGCCCATAGCGCAGATTGTCCTCGACGCTGCCATAGAACAGCGCCGGATTCTGCGAGACCAGGGCGAAGCAGCGGCGCAGGTCACGCGGGTCGAGACGGGCGATGGGCCGGCCGTCGATACGGATTTCGCCCTGCTGCGGGTCGAAGAAGCGCAGCAACAGGTCGAACAGGGTCGATTTGCCGGCCCCGGAAGGCCCGACCAGGGCCAGGGTCTCACCGGGACGGATGTCCAGGTCGATGCCATCGATGGCCCAGTGCTGCGGTCGGGACGGATAGGCAAAGCGCAAGCCGTCCAGCTCGATGTGCCCGGCGACCGTCGTCGGCAACGTGAGCAGGCCGCTCTGCGGCGCCTGTATTTCGTTGCGCGCCCGCAGCAGCTCGGCGATACGCTCGGCGGCGCCGGCGGCGCGCTGCAGTTCGCCCAGCACCTCGCTGAGGGTGCCGAAAGCCATGCCGACGATCAGGCTGTAGAAGACGAAGGCGGCCAGCGCGCCGGGGGAGATGCGCCCGGCGATGACGTCCATTCCGCCGACCCAGAGCATCACCCCCACCGCTCCCAGCACCAGGAGGATTACCACGCTGACCAGCCAGGAGCGCTGCAGGATGCGCTTGCAGGCGGTGGCGAAGGCCGCTTCCACGGTGTGGCCGAAGCGCTCGCGGTCCTGCGCCTGGTGGTTGTAGGCCTGCACGGTCTTGATCTGCCCGAGGGTTTCGCCGACGTAGCTGCCGACCTCGGCGACGCGGTCCTGGCTCTGCCGCGACAGGTGACGCACGCGGCGGCCGAACAGCAGGATGGGCACGATCACCAGCGGCAGCGCGAGCACCACAATGCTGGTCAGCTTGGCGTTGGTGACGAACATCAGGATCACCCCGCCGATCAGGGTCAGGGCGTTGCGCAGGGCCATCGACAACGAGGAGCCGATCACCGTCTGCAACAAGGTGGTGTCGGCGGTGAGGCGCGACTGGATTTCCGAGGCGCGGTTGCTTTCATAAAAGCCCGGATGCAGCTCGATCAGGTGGTCGAAGACGCGCTGACGAATGTCGGCGACGAAGCGCTCGCCGATCCAGGACACCAGGTAGAAACGCACGAAGGTGCCGATCGCCAGCCCTGCCACCAGCACGAAGAACAGCAGGATGGAGCGATTCAGCAGTTGTTCGGACTGGGTGATGAAGCCCTGGTCCACCAGCAGCCGGATGCCCTGCCCCAGCGACAGGGTGATGGCGGCGGTGAACAGCAAGGCCAGCAACGCCCCCAGGGCCCGCCAGCGATACGGGGCGAGGAACGCGCGGGCCAGGCGCAGCGCGTTGCGCTGGCGGGCAGAAAGCAGGGGCATGGACGACTCGGACAGGCCAGGGGCAGTGCGCGCAGAGTAGCACCGGCACCCGCCCCCGGCGATGGCACGGACCGCTCAGGCAATTGCCGCCCCGAAGGCTGCTCATTTCGTGTACAATGGCCAGCCAATTCGCGAATGACAAGGTATGGCAGACATGACTACCAAGCCCTCCACCCGCCAGAAATCGATGCCCAAGCCCCCCGCGGCCGTCGAGACCCGTGAATCCCTGGAGGCGCAAGTGGCTGCCTTCCTCAATTCCGGCGGCGAGATCCAGCAGATCGCCAAGGGCGTCACCGGGCAGAACTACGGTGCGCCGAGCCGCCACATCAGCCTCGGCAAGAAGTAACCGGAAAGTCCCTGGAGCCCGCCGCACATGGCGGGCTGCCTTTTTCTCCGCGCTCGACGATCCCGCCACCGACACCCCGCCGCACCCTTCCAGCACCCCGCACGCCTCGTCCACGCGGGTTACACTAACGCCCCTTCCTACGCCGTGCCCCTGCCATGACCGAGCCGATCCGCCTGTCCAAACGCCTTGCCGAACTCCTGCCCTGCTCCCGCCGCGAAGCCGAGCTGTACATCGAGGGCGGCTGGGTCACGGTGGATGGCCAACGTGTCGAGGAGGCGCATTTCCGCGTCGGCGATCAGCGCATCGAGCTGCTGCCCGGCGCCACGCCGGAGCCCATCCATCCGGTCACCCTGCTGCTGAACAAGCCCAGCGGCTACGGCAGCGGCAACGGCGCCAATTCCGCGCAGCAGTTGCTCACCGCCGAACACCACTGGCCCGGCGACACGGCCGGCATGCGCTTGCTGCGCAAGCATTTCGCCCACCAGCAATCCACCACGCCGCTGGAAACCGACGCCAGCGGCCTGATGGTCTTCACCCAGAGCCGCGGCGTGCTGCGCCGGCTGGTGGACGATGCCGCCAGCGTCGAGCATGAATATGTGGTGGAAGTCAGCGGCCAGCTCGACGCCAAGGGCCTCGCGCGACTCTGCCAAGGCCTGAGTTTCGAGGGCCAGGCACTGCCGCCCTTGAAGGTCAGTTGGCAGAGCGAAAACCGCCTGCGCTTCGCCGGCAAGCGTTTCCGTCCCGGGCAGATCGGCCACATGTGCCGCAGCGTCGGCCTGCAGGTTCTCTCGATCCGCCGCCTGCGCCTGGGCGGGGTGGCCATGGGCAAGCTCGAAGCGGGACAGTGGCGTTACCTGCTGCCGAACGAGCGCTTCTGAGCCGAGCTGCCGAGGCGACCGCTCTGGCATGGGGCTTTTCGCCCCATCAACGGCGTCGATAGTCACCAGCAGGGAGATTCAATTCCCATTGCCGCGCGGCGGCGTATGGTTGCCCCAGGCCTCACTTCCCCCCTGTCGAGGCCGCGAGGCAGCCTGCGCGTGCACACCACCGGACCGCCCCGAACCCTGGACGAGGCTGGCACTGGAGGATCGGATCATGCAGGCCGCGCTGGACTTTCTACTGATCATTGGCTCCCTGGCGGAGTTGCTGCTTTACGTGGTGCTGGGCGCCATCGGCCTGGCCGGCACCTTGCTGCTGAGCGTGATCGCCGTGCTGGCAATGCGCTCCCCCGGCGAGCCGATCCGCATCGACCCGCCGCCGCGCCGTAGCCTGCGCCGCTGACGCCAAACGCCCGAGGCGCACGGCGGCAGTCCACGGCATCGGCCTCAACCCTTGGCCGGCGGCGGCTCTGCACCGGGCTCGGGGTGAACCACCTCCAGGCCGTGCTTCTCCAGCAAGTCCCCCTCGAACAGCGTCTCCAGTTCACGCCGCGCCTCGCGGGCCGTCTGGATCACCGCCTTGGCATCGTCGTAGACGGCGTACTGCGCCGTCAGCACATCCTCGTCATGTCGGCGGAAGCGACGAATGCGTGCCGCCGCCTGCTCTTCGGACAAGCCCATGCCGATGAGGATCAGCCGGCTCATTTCCAGGCTGGCGTGGAACAGCTCGCGGACCGGGCTGGCGCCGGCGTCGAGCAGGTGATAGACGTGCTGGCGGTTACGCGCCCGGGCGATGATCTTCAGGTGCGGATAGAGCTTGCGCACCAGGCGCGCGGTTTCGATGTTGGTCTTCGGGTCATCGGTGGCGATGATGAAGAACTCGGCCTTGTCCACCTGCGCCGCGCGGAGGATTTCCGGGCGCAGCGGATCGCCATAGAAGATCGGGATGGTGCCGTAGCTGCGGCTCAGCTCGATGGTGTCCACCGAGGTGTCCAGGGCGATGAAAGGCACGCGCTGGGCGCGCATTACCCGCGCGATCACCTGGCCCATGCGGCCCATGCCGGCGATCACCACCCGCGGCGTGTCGCCATCGATGCGCCGGTACTCCTCCGGCGGCTCGCGCGGAATCTGCGGACGCGGCTTGACCAGGTACGCCACCAGCAGCACCAGCAACGGCGTCAACGCCATGGACAGGGTGATGGTCAGCACCAGCAGGCTATGCAGGCCGGCATCCAGCAGACCTTCGGCGCGCGCCAGCTTGAACACCACGAAGGCGAATTCGCCGCCCGCCGCCAGGATGATGCTCAGGCGCAGCGCCGAAAAGGTATCCAGGCCGCCCGTCAGGCGCCCGAGCAGGTACAGCAGCGGCAGCTTGATGGCGATCAGCAGCAGGGTCAGGCCGAGCACTGCGAGCGGTGAACTGAGCAACAGACTGAGGTCGGCGCTCATGCCCACGCTGATGAAAAACAAGCCCAGCAACAGGCCCTTGAACGGCTCGATCTGCGCTTCCAGTTCGTGGCGGTACTCCGAGTCGGCCAGCAGCAGGCCGGCGAGGAAGGCGCCCAGGCCCATGGACACGCCGGCCTGTTCCATCAGCCAGGCGGTGCCCACCACCACCAGCAGCGCGGTGGCGGTGGACAGGTCGGCCATGCCGGTCTTGGCCACATGACGGAACACCGGACGCAGCAGGTAGCGTCCGCCGATCACCACCACGGCGATACTGCCCACCACCTCCAGGGCATGGCGCCAGTCGCCGCCCGGCACCGTCTCGTCGGCGCGCGCGCCGAGCAGCGAGACCATGGCGATCAGCGGGATGGCGGCGATGTCCTGGAACAGCAGGATGGCGAAGGCCAGGCGCCCGTGGGGGCTGGACAGCTCCTTGCGCTCGGCGAGGATCTGCAGGCCGAAGGCGGTGGATGACAGCGCCAGGCCGCCGCCCAGCACCACCGAAGTATTCAGCGGCAGTTCGAAGCCCAGGTGCGCCGTCGCGCCAATCACCAGCGCGGTGAGCAGCACCTGCGCCAGGCCGATGCCGAACACCGCCTTGCGCATGACCCACAAGCGCTTGGGCGACAGCTCCAGGCCGATGATGAACAGCAGCAGCACCACGCCCAGCTCGGAAAGGCTGGCGACGCTCTCAGGGTCGGCGATCAGGCGCAGCAGCGACGGACCGATGAGCACGCCGGCCAGCAGGTAGCCGAGCACCGCGCCCAGTTGCAGGCGCTTGGCCAGCGGCACCATGAAGACCGCGGCGATGAGGAAGACCACCGCCGATTGCAGATAGTTGGAACCATGCTCCATGCCAGAACTCTCCAGGGGCAGGACGAGGGGCGCGGCGCCAGCGCCGTTCCCCGGATGAATCGGTGGCCTGGGTCAGGCCGGCAATTGCAACCCGTGGCTGGCGAGGTGGCGCTGGAAGTGGCCGGCCAGGGCATCGAGCTGCTGCCAGGGCTGAGGCAGGTGCTCCTCCAGGGCCACATGGCTGCTCGCGCGGCAGACGGCCGGCAGGTCGCAGGCACGGTAGAAGGCATTGACCACCTCGACCATGGCGTCGCGCTGGTTCTCCATGAGGATCGCGCCGTGGGCGAGGACCACGTAACGGCCATCGCTATGCCGGCGACGCCAGCGCTGGGCGGTGCCGACCAGCTTGCGGCCGGCGATATTGACGTTGTAGCGGCCGTCGCAGAAGGCGCCGTCCACCTCCCCCAGCCCAGCGTCCAGACCGAACGCTTCGAGCCAGTCGCAGAGTGGCTGGCAAAGGCGCTGATAGGCGGTGTCGATGCGCGTCTGCTCGTTGTCGTCGAGGGGCACCGCGTAGCACAGCGCCACGTTGAGCACTGCGGGCGACTGCGGCACCGGCTCGCCGCCGGTGTCGCGCAGGGCGATGGGCCAGCCAAGCGCACGGCAGTCCGCCTCGGCGACGGCGAATCCCGGCAGGCGGCTGAGCCGACGCGGCATCACCAGGGCCGGCTGCAGCGGCCGCCAGAACAACAGGCCGGCTTCCTCCTGGCCAGAGAACACGCGCTCCAGGGCAGCCCGTTCGGCATCCAGGCCCGCCTCGGCCGACAACCACTGAAATTTCTCACGCATGTTCGATCTCCTTTACCGCAAGGTAGCGAACTATGCCCAGCGCAGCCGCCGAGCCGCAAGCGCGACAGTAGCCGGCAGCGTGGACGCATCGGGGCCGCGCCTGCCCCTGGCGCGCCGCGGAATGGATAGGAAAGCACCGACAGAACTGACTATGCTGGTAGCCGGATGCCATCGTGCAGAGGATTGGCCAGAGTGTCCCCGCCGCTATCACACGCCCTTCGCCCACTGTTCAAGGTCAGTCCCTGGCTGGCGCGCGCCATCGCCAACGACAACCTGCGGCGGCTGCTCTGGCTGGGCATACTGATCGTGCCCTTCGTCCTCGCGCAGATGCTCGCCTTCTGGCTCAACCTGCAGGGCACCCGCCCGGAATTCAGCGCCTGGCGCATGGAGATCATCCGCACCCATGCCCTGGCCGGCCTGTCGCTGGTGAGCCTCGGCCTGCTGGCGCGCGCGGCGATGCGGGGCAAACTGGCGGCGCCGCTCTGGTACTGCGAACTGTTGAGCAACGCTGGCGGCGCCATCCTGCTGGCCTTCGGGTTGACTCTCAGCTGTTACCACCAGCAGGTCACCAGCAGCATCACGCCCTTTCTCATGGGCTCGGTGGCCGCCGCGCTGATCGTGCTGCTGCGCCCGGTGTGCGCCCTGGCCCTCTACGGCATCGCCCTGGTGGCGTTCGAGGTGGCCATGGACAGCGCCCAGGCCGATCCGCAACTGCGCCTGTCCAACCAGGTGGGCGGCCTGACCGCCTGCGGCATCGGCCTGATGCTGTCGCTGATTCTCTGGTTCAGCCAATTGCGCAACCTGCGCCAGCGGCGGCGCCTGCAACGACAACGCGAGGAGTTAGAGGCAAAGAACCGCCAACTGGAATACCTCGCCGGCCACGATCCCTTGACCGGGTTATTCAATCGCCGCCACTTCGACCAGGTGGTGACCCAGGAACTGGCGCGCTGCACCCGCCAGCCGGCGCCCCTGAGCCTGCTGATGATCGATCTCGACCATTTCAAGTTCATCAACGACCGCTACGGCCATCCACTGGGCGACGAGGTGATCCGCCACGCCGCCAATCAATTGCGCAAGCACACCCGCAGCAGTGACAGCGTGGCGCGGGTCGGCGGCGAGGAATTCCTCCTGCTGCTGCCAGATACCGACGAGCAGCAGGCACGCAGCATCGCCGAAAAGCTGCGCACACTGCTGGAGAGTACCCCGCTGCCGATGAAGGACGGCCTGCTCTATCTCACCGCCAGCTTCGGCATCGCCAGCCTTGGCCGAGGCGTCACCAGTACCTACGAGCGCCTCTACAGCACCGCCGACCAGGCCATGTACCGGGCCAAGGCGAGCGGCCGCAACCGCGTCGAGGTGCTCGACGCGGCGCCCTGCGGCACGCTGGAGTGACAGGCTCTCCAGCCGACGGCGGATCGCCTCGGGCTATCCTGCGGCCGCGATCGAGCGCGCCTGGCGGCGTCGCTGCGCGGCGATCGAGGGCATGGGCCGGCGGTCCGCGCTCATTGCGCGTAACGGCGATTCAGGCCGGGCGGCACACCACTGGCATCGGTGGCGGTCCAGGGACCGTTCGGGCTGACGCCCCAGTACCAGCCATCGGCCCAGTGATAGTAGGTGCGCTGGCGGTAATAGAGGTCTTTCTGGCCCTGGATCACATAGACGCCGAGGCTGGCATCCCAGCGCCCGGTGCCGCCCGGCGGCGGAGCGAACTGAGTGTGGCTGCGGGACTTGGCGGAAGAACCGGAAGGGCTCGGCGTGATGGCGGTGCGCGGCGCCGGCTTGTTCGGCTGACGCGTGGCGCCGGCGCTATTACCGCCCGACTGGCTGCCGGGCGGCGGCGATTCCGGTTGCGGTTGCTGGGCCACGCAACCACCCAGGGCGAGCAGCGCGGCAAGCGCTAGGATTCTGCCTTTCACGGGCGTGCCTCCTGATGTTCGTCGGTCAATGCTGGTCGGGGCTGTCGATGGTCACTGCCTGATCGCCCGCGCCGGAGGTAGACAACGCCTGGCTGCGTCCGATCCATTCGCCATTGATGGCATTGCCGGCGCGGGAAACCCGGGCGACCAGTTGCACCTGCGGGAAGTTGGACAGCTTCAGTTGCGGCATCATGGCGTCGGCGTCGCTCAGGGTCACTTCGCTGGGCAGGTCGGCGACGGTCAGGCGCTTCACCGCCAAGGGCATGGGCGGACCGCTCACCGCGCGAGCGAAGACGAAGACGCTGTCGCCAGGCTGGACCTGCCCCTTCACCGCATCACTGATGCTCACCTTGACCTTCAGGCTGACGCCCTGGGTGGCCACGGCCGGCGGACTGGCCGGCAGGCTTTCGCCACGCTCGGCGAGACGCTGGCGGGCGCGTTCGATGCCGCTCTGGATGGCCGCGCGCGACGGATCGTCGGCCGGCAGCACCGCCACCAGGCGCTCCCAATAACCGACCGCGTCGGCGTAGTGGTTGTCCTCGAAGGAGGCGATGCCGAGCAGGCCGAGGGTGGTGACTTCCTGTGGATTGCGCTGCAGGGCTTCGTCAGCCATGGCCTTGGTCGCGGCGGTCATCTTCTTGCCACCGGAGAAATACAGGGCCTGGGCCCACTGGCCAAGTACCTCGGGCTGGCGCCCGCTGAGGCTGGCGGCGCGCTCGAAAGCGGCGGCGGCGTCGGCGAAGCGTTCCTGGGTCATGTAGGCGCGGCCGAGGAAATACCAGCCTTCGGCGGAGTCCGGCTGGACCTTGACCGCCTTCTCCAGGCGCGCGGTCATCTCATCCATGGAGTGCAACGGCTGGGCGAATTCGCGAGCCAGCTCCAGCTTGTCGCTGGCGCCCCAGTACAGGTACAGCCCCAGCCCCAGCAACGGCAGCAGCAGCGCGGCCAGCAAGGGCACGGCGCGGCCCAGGCGCGAACGCCGCTCGCCATCACCCTCGGTGTCGGCCAGCAGCTCGCGCCCGGCCTCGGTACGCCCGGCTTGCAGCTGGGCATCGTCGAGGGTTCCGGCGGCGTGCTGCGCGGAGAGTTCGGCGAGGCGCTCCTGGTACAGGGCGACGTTGAGTGCGGTGCGATCTTCTTCGGTCTGCGCGCGACGGCCACGCAGCAGCGGAATCAGCAGGAAAGCCATGGCCACCAGCAACAGCAGGCCGGCAGCGAGCCAGAAATCGATCATTTGTCTTGGTTATCCAGCAATTGGTCGAGACGTGCCTGTTCTTCGGCGGACAGCGTGGCGGCGGCGCCGGAGGCCGGCCGACGGCGGCGGGCGACCAGGACAGCGACGACGATCACGCCGAGCAGCAGCGCCCCCGCGGGGCCGAACCAGAGCAGCCAGGTGCGCTCATTGACCGGCGGTTTGTAGAGCACGAAGTCGCCGTAGCGAGCGACCATGTAGTCGACGATCTGGGCATCGCTCTTGCCCTGCTTCAGCTGCTCGTAGATCTGCTTGCGCAGGTCGGCAGCGATGGGCGCGTTGGAGTCGGCGATATCCTGGTTCTGGCACTTCGGGCAACGCAGCTCGGTGGTCAGGTCGCGGAAGCGCTGACGCTCGCCTTCGTTGGGAAATTCATAGGTATCGATGGCGGCGCGGGCTACCCCGCACAACGCCAGCCCCAGCAGGGCAACGGCCAGCAGTCGCTTCATTTGCCCGTCGCCTCGTCGACCAGTTTCTGGTAGATCGGCGCCAGTTGCTCGCGCCAGACCTTCTCGTCGACCGCACCGACCAGCTTGTGGCGAATGATGCCGTCCTTGTCGATGAGGTAGGTTTCCGGTGCGCCATAGACGCCCAGGTCCAGGCCGAGGCTGCCCTGGGCATCGCTGATGTTCAACTGGTAGGGATTGTGCAGCTCCTGCAGCCATTTCTGCGCAGCGGCGTTGTCGTCCTTGTAGTTGATGCCGACGATCAGCACGCCCTGCTGGGCCAACTGGTTCAGCACCGGGTGCTCGAATCGGCAGGTCGGGCACCAGGTGCCCCAGACGTTGACCAACGCCGGCCGGCCCTTGAGGTCGGCCTGGGTATAGGTTTTCTGCGGGTCCAGCACGCCAGGCAGGGAGAACGCCGGGAAGGGCTTGTCGATCAGCGCCGAGGGCAGCTCGCTGGGGTCCAGCCAGAGCCCGCGGAAGAGGAATACCGCAACGACCAGGAAGATCGCCAGCGGCAACAGCAGGATCGCACGCTTCACACTCAGGCTCCCTGTCCGGCAGCGAGACCCAATGCCTCGCGCACCCTGGTCTTCACTTTCACCCGGTAGCGCCGGTCGAGCGCCGCCAGCACGCCACCGAGGGCGGTCAGCAGGCCACCCAGCCAGATGAAGCGGACGAACGGCTTGATGTGCAGGCGCACGGCCCAGGCACCGTTGTCCAGCGGCTCGCCGAGGGCGACATAGAGGTCGCGGGTCAGGCTGCCGTGGATACCGGCTTCGGTCATCATCGAACGCTGCACGCTGTACAGGCGCTTCTCCGGGTGCAGCACGGCCACTTCATCGCCGTCGCGCGTCACGCGAATGGTGCCCTTGTCCGAGGTGAAGTTCGGTCCTACGACGTGCCGGGTACCCTCGAAGCGGAACTGGTAGCCGGCCAGCTCGACGCTATCGCCCGGCGCCATGCGCAGGTCGCGCTGGGCGCTGAACTGGCTGGTCAGCACCACGCCGATGGCGCACACGGCGATGCCCAGGTGGGCGACCTGCATGCCCCAGTAGCTGCGGTTGAGGCTGGCGGCGCCGGCGATCAGGCCCTTGTGCCGCACCTTGTCGAGGAAATCGCGGGCACCCGCGAGCACGACCCAGGCGGCCAGCAGGAACACCGCCAGCACCTGCCAGTGCAGATCGCCATAGAAGAAGGTGGCGAGGCCGCCGAGCACGACGGTACCGATCAGCACCGGGGTGAGCATGCGCAGCAGCCACTGGCCGGGCGTGTCTTTCCAGCGCACCAGCACGCCGACCGCCAGCGCCAGCATCAGTACCGCCATCAGCGGCACGAACAGCGCATTGAAGTACGGCGGGCCGACCGACAGCTTGGCGCCGCTGATGGCATCCAGCACCAGCGGGTAGAGGGTGCCGAGGAGAATCATCGCCGCGGTCACCACCAGCACCAGGTTGTTCAGCAGCAGCAGGGTTTCCCGCGACCACAGGGCGAATCCGACCTGGCTCTTGACCACCGGCGCGCGCAGGGCGAACAGGGTCAGCGAGCCACCGACCACGACCAGCAGGAAGGCCAGGATGAACACCCCGCGCGCCGGATCGGAGGCGAACGCGTGTACCGAGGTCAGTACCCCGGAACGAACCAGGAAGGTGCCCAGCAGGCTGAGAGAGAAGGCGGCGATGGCCAGCAATACCGTCCAGCTCTTGAACACCCCGCGCTTCTCGGTCACCGCCAGCGAATGGAGCAGCGCGGTGCCGACCAGCCAGGGCATGAAGGAGGCATTCTCCACCGGGTCCCAGAACCACCAGCCACCCCAGCCCAACTCGTAGTAGGCCCACCAGGAGCCGAGCACGATGCCGAAGCCGAGGAAGGTCCAGGCGACCAGGGTCCAGGGCCGCGACCAGCGCGCCCAGGCAGCGTCCAGGCGCCCGCCGAGCAGCGCGGCGATGGCGAAGGCGAAGGCCACCGAGAAGCCGACGTAGCCCATGTAGAGCATCGGCGGGTGCATGATCAGGCCGGGGTCTTGCAGCAGCGGGTTGAGGTCGTTGCCATCGGCCGGCGACTGCGGCAGCAGGCGCTTGAACGGGTTGGAGGTGATGATCAGGAACGACAGGAAGCCGGTGCTGATCAAGCCCATCACCGCCAGCACACGGGCCAGCATGGGCTCCGGCAACTGCCGCGAGAAAATCGATACCGCGAAGGTCCAGCCGCCGAGGATCAGCGCCCAGAGCAGCAGCGAGCCCTCGTGGGCGCCCCACACGGCGCTGAACTTGTAGTACCAGGGCAGCGCGCTGTTGGAGTTGCTGGCCACATAGGCCACGGAGAAATCGTCGTGGAGGAAGGCCCAGGTCAGGCAGGCGAAGGCGAACGCGAGGAAAGTGAACTGCGCCCAGGCCGCCGGACGCGCCAGACTCATCCACTGGCGATCGCCGCGCCAGGCACCGACCAGCGGGAAGAAGGACATGACCAGCGCCATGCACAGGGCGAGGATCAGCGCGAGGTGGCCGAGTTCAGGGATCATCGTCAGTTGCTCCCCTGCTGCGCCGCGCCGCCACTCTTGGAGGCTTCGTACTGGCCCATCTTGCCGCTGTCCTTGAGGGCCTTGGTGACCTCCGGCGGCATGTACTTCTCGTCGTGCTTGGCCAATACCTCATCGGCGCTCAGCACGCCGTTCTCGTCGAGCTTGCCGAGGGCGACGATGCCCTGCCCTTCACGGAACAGATCCGGGAGGATGCCGCGGTACTTCACCGTGACTTCCTTGGCGAAGTCGGTGACCACGAACTCCACGTCGAGGGAGTCGGCCGAACGCTTCAGCGAGCCCTTCTCGACCATGCCGCCGGCGCGGATGCGCGTGTCATGCGGCGCCTCGCCGTTGGCGATCTGCGTCGGCGTGTAGAACAGATTGATGTTCTGTTGCAGCGCGGACAGCGCCAGGCTGGCGGCGACGCCGACGCCAGCGACGATGGCCAGGACGATGTACAGGCGCTTCTTGCGGACCGGATTCACTTATTGGCCTCCCGGCGCAGACGGCGCGCCTCTTCTTGCAGATAACGCTTACGCGCCAGGATGGGTGAGGCAACGTTGATCGCCAGTACCACCAGGCTGATGGCATAGGCCGACCAGACGTAGGGCCCGTGGTGGCCCATGGCGAGGAAATCGCCGAACGACTCGAAACTCATAGGGCGCGTTCCACCTCGTTCTTGACCCAGGACGCGCGCGACTCGCGCTTGAGCACTTCCAGACGCATGCGCATCAGCAGCACGACGGCGAAGAAGCAGTAGAAGCCGAGCACCATGATCAGCAACGGCACCCACATGGTGGCGGGCATCGCCGGCCTCTGGGTCAGGGTGAACGTGGCCGGCTGGTGCAGGGTGTTCCACCACTCCACCGAGTACTTGATGATCGGGATGTTCACCACCCCGACGATGGCCAGCACCGCGCAAGCCTTGGCCGCGCTGTCGCGGTTGCTGATCGCCTGGCCGAGGGCGATGACGCCGAAATAGAGGAACAGCAGGATCAGCATCGAGGTCAAGCGCGCATCCCAGACCCACCAGGCGCCCCAGGTCGGCTTGCCCCAGATGGCCCCGGTGACCAGCGCGATGAAGGTCATCCAGGCACCGATGGGCGCCGCGCACTGCACCGCGACATCGGCGATCTTCATCTTCCAGATCAGGCCGATGGCGCCGGCCACCGCCAGCATCACATAGCAGGACTGGGCGAGGAACGCCGCCGGCACATGGATATAGATGATGCGGAAACTGTTGCCCTGCTGGTAATCCGGCGGCGCGAAGGCCAGCCCCCAGACGATACCGGTGACGATCAGCAGCACGGCAGCGATGGCGAACCAGGGCAGCCAGCGTCCGCTGATCTCGTAGAACCACTTGGGCGACCCAAGCTTGTGAAACCAAGTCCAGTTCATCATCAGGCTCTGTGTGTCAGGGCACTTCTTTTCATAGCCGGGACCGCTCCGCGCGTACGGCTGGGTTCACTCGCCAACGCTGATCTTCAGGCCAGCAGCGATGGCGAAAGGCGTCAGCGTCAATGCTAACGCGGTCAGGCTGCCGAGCCAGAGCAGGTGCCCGGCGGTCGGCAAGCCTTGCAACGATGCCTGCAAGGCACCGCTGCCGAGAATCAGAACGGGGATATACAGCGGCAGGATCAACAATGCCAGCAGCAGCCCACCGCGTTTCAGACCGACCGTCAGCGCCGCACCGACCGCGCCGAGCAGGCTGAGCACCGGCGTCCCGAGCAGCAGCGACAGCAGCAGGACCGGCAGGCAGCGTACCGGTAATCCGAGCATCAAGGCGAACAAAGGCGACAGAAGCACCAGGGCCAGCCCCGAAACCAACCAGTGTGCCAGCACCTTGGCCAGAACCAGAAGAGGCAGGGGGTGCGGCGAAAGGACCCACTGCTCCAGCGAACCGTCCTCGAAGTCGCTGCGGAACAGGCCATCGAGCGACAGCAGCACCGCCAGCAGCGCCGCCACCCACACCAGGCCGGGCGAGAGGTTCTGCAGCATCTGGCTTTCCGGGCCGACGGCCAGCGGGAACAGGGCGATGACGATGGCGAAGAACACCAGGGGATTGGCCAGCTCCGCCGGGCGGCGGAACAGCAGGCGCGCCTCGCGGGTCAGGAGCAGGCTGAAGACGTTGCTCATGCACGCACCCCCGCGCTCTCGCGGGCGTGCTGGCCGAGGTCGAGGGCACGATAGCCGGCGGGCATGCGCTGCAGGCTGTGGTGGGTCGTGAGCACCACCAGCCCACCGCGTTCGCAATGCCGGGCCAGGTGCTCCTCCAACTGCGCGACACCCTGCTTGTCGAGGGCGGTGAAAGGTTCGTCGAGAATCCACAGCGGAGGGGCGTCCAGGTACAGACGCGCCAGCGCCACGCGACGCTGCTGGCCAGCGGACAGGGTATGGCAGGGCACGTCCTCGAAGCCACGCAGCCCCACCGCCGCCAGCGCCGACCAGATCGCCTGGCGTTCGGCCGGCTGGTGCAAGGCGCAGAGCCAGGCCAGGTTCTCCTCGGCCGTCAGCAGCCCCTTGATTCCCGCGGCGTGACCGATCCACAGCAGGCTGCGCGCCAGGGCGCCACGCTGCTCGTGCAACGCCCGGCCATTCAGATGCACTTCGCCGGCGGTCGGTTGCATCAGCCCGCAGAGCAGCCTGAGCAGGCTGGTCTTGCCACTGCCGTTGGGGCCGACGATCTGCAGCATCTCGCCGGCGCCAAGGCGCAGATCGAGGCCTTCGAAGAGCATGCGCCAGTCTCGCTCGCAGGCGAGCGCCACGGTTTCGAGAAGCGGACTGGTCAAGGCATCGGAACCCATCGAGAGAATCGAATTCAGGCTAAAGTCATGCTGCCACGGGCCGCTATAGTGGCCACGGGCGGCGCATTATACACGCCCCATCCCGGCCCCGGCGCCGGCATTTTCGACAGCTTGTTAGCAAGGTTTACCGATGCCGAGCGAGATTGGCGCCTCCCGCCCGCTGCCAGCGCTGACCCCCGCGCGCGTCACCCAGAGCGCGGCGGAAATTTCCCTGAAGCTGGCACAGAGCCTGGGCGATCTGCTGCCTACCGGACAGAGCGCCAGCGCCGAAGTCCTGGCGGTTCGCGAAGCCCCTTTCAACTTCCAGTTGTTGCTGCGCCTGACCCTGGCCAGCGGCCAGCAGGCATTGGTCACCGCCGATAGCGCGCAACCCTTGCCCAAGGGCAGCAACCTCACCCTGTCCGCCGTGTCCCCCACGAGCCTGGCCGCCACCCTGCTGGCGCCATCCAGCAGTGCGATCGTCGACGACCTGCTGCCACTGGCCAGCCTCGATCTGGAGCAGCTTCCGGTAGGCAGCCTGGTGCAAGGCAAGGTGCTGTCCAGTACCGCACTGCCAGCCGAACAGACACAAACCAGCGGCTACCGGGTGCTGCTACGCCTGCTCGGCGGACCGTTGGCCGGGCGCCTGCTGGACCTCGATTCGGCGCGCCCGTTGAAGCCTGGCAGTCTGCTCAGCGCGCAGGTCCAGGACACTCGCGCGCTGCAGTTCCTGCCGCTGTCGGAGCGCCTCGACCAGCTCAACTTGAGCCGCCAACTGATCGCCCAGCAAGGCCGGCAAACGCCGCCCCAGGCCTTGATCGAGACGTTGCAGACTCTGACTGCTCACGGCGAGGATCTGCCAGCGCCGCTGCGCGGCGCGGTGAACACCTTGCTCGCCAGCCTGCCGGACATTCACCAGCTCAGCGACGCCAAGGGCCTGGCCCAGGCGCTGCAGCAAAGTGGCAGCTTCCTCGAAGGACGTCTGCTGCAAGGCGTCGCACCGCAAGCCAGCGACTACAAGGCGAACCTGCTGAGGTTGATCAGCGAACTGCTGCCCGTAGCCGGCGACGATGCCCCCGGCCTGCTCGCCAACCTGGCCAACAACTCGGCGGCCAATCTGGTGCGCAGCTTGCCGGCTTTCGTGCGCAATGCCCTCGGGACGCTCAGTCAGAATGGCAGCCCCCGTGTCCAGCACACCGACTTTCCGCTCCCCCCGCGAACCCTGCAGAAGCTGGAAGACGAGGGCGACCTGGAGTCGTTGCTGAAACTGGCCAGCGCCGCGGTCGCCCGCCTGCAGACCCACCAGTTGAGCAGCTTGGTGCAGAGCGAGCCATTGCCCGACGGCGGCCAGTTGAACACTTGGCAGATGGAAATCCCCATGCGCCAGCAGCAGTCGGTGATCCCGTTGCAAGTGCGCATTCAGCAAGAGGAACGCCACAGCCACAAGGATCAGGAGCAAGCGCGAGAGAGCCTCTGGCGTATCGACTTGGCTTTCGACCTCGACCCGCTCGGGCCGCTACAGGTGCAGGCCACGCTGGCCAGCATCGGCTTGAGCAGCCAACTGTGGGCCGAACGCGACAGCACCGCCCAATTGATTGACCGCGAACTCGGCCACCTGCGTCAACGCTTGCAGGATGCCGGCCTCACGGTGCGCGAGCTGTCCTGCCGCCAGGGGCGGCCGCCGCAAGGTGCCCGCACCGCTCTGGAACAACGCTGGGTGGATGAAACCGCATGAAGAAAACGCACAAGGTCCCACGCCAGGCCATTGCCCTCAACTATGACGGGCAGAGCGCTCCGACCCTCAGCGCCAAGGGCGACGCCGAATTGGCCGAAGCCATCCTGGCCATCGCCCGCGAGCACGAAGTACCGATTTACGAAAATGGCGAATTGGTGCGCCTGCTGGCGCGCCTGGAACTGGGTGAAGCAATTCCACAAGCGCTGTACCGGACCATGGCGGAGATCATCGCCTTCGCCTGGTACCTCAAGGGCAAGAGTCCGGCACCCCGGGCAAACGCCAATAGCGAGCAGCTCTTACTCGAGGGCCCCGGCCTCACGCCGGCCAGCCCGGCATCCCACTGAGTTCCTTGGCCATCGCGAAAGCGGGCTGGCCATCGCGAAAACCGCCGACATGCGCATTGCCGTAATCTACCAGGCTGGTGATAGCCATGCGCAACTGGGCAAGACTGAAGGGGCGCTCCAGAATCTGCAGCAGGGGCACCCGGTTATGCCAGGCCCACTCCAGCAGTTCCAGGCGCTCCGGTTCGGAGAAACTGCCGACCAGGACGAACTGCTGGATGGCATCGTTGCGACTCAGGCGCAGCAGGGTCGCGAAGTCGTCTTCGCTGAGGCTGAACTTGTCGTAGATGAACAGGTGGTAGTGCTGACCGGAACGCAAGGCTGCGGTCACTTCGCCAAGATTGAGGCACAAGCTGAGGTGAAAGACCTCAAGACGGTTAAGCAGTATGCCGTACTGCTGCAGACAACCGGGGTGCGGACAGAACACCAGGGTCCGCTGCGATAACGGAAGCATTGCGAAATCCTCGGAAATGGCTGATGTCCGCCAATCTACCGAGGCCGTCAACGCTTGATGATGAGACAAATCCGAAAAGCCGGTAGGGGGCCGCCGCGTTGCACGGCGCCCCTGGCGCGAGGTCAATCCTGCGGGCGACCACGGTGCAGGCGGGCCACCAGATCGGCTTCGGCCTGGGACAAACCACACGCTTGAGTCAGATCGGCGGCACTGGCCCCCATTCCGGCCAGGCGCGCCGCCTGACTGAAGGAAAGGCTGGCCGGATCACGCTGTTCCAGGCGCGCCAGGCGCTCGGGCAAATTGGCGACCTGCTTGCGCAGCTCACCCAGCTCCTCCCCCATGCGCACGTTGATGCGCTGGTAGGATTCGAGGCGTTTGCCCAGCTCCTTCAGACGCAGCTCCAGTGCCGCGCCCTGGGTCGCCTGCTGGGCGATGAGCGCGGCCTGACGGCGCTGCTCGAGCAGCAACCGGACAGAGAATCCCCCCAGGGCCAGACAGACGACCCCGAGCAAGGCCAGAGCGACCAGCATCTCAGATGCTCTCCAGCTCCGACCACTCTTCCTCGGTCATCATCTTGTCCAGCTCGACCAGAATCAGCAGCTCGCCATTCTTGTTGCAGACGCCCTGGATGAACTTGGCCGACTCTTCGTTACCGACATTGGGTGCGGTCTCGATCTCGGACTGGCGCAGGTAGACCACTTCGGCAACGCTGTCGACCAGAATACCCACCACCTGCTTGTCAGCCTCGATGATGACGATGCGGGTATTGTCCGATACCGGCGCCGGGTCCAGGCCGAAACGCTGACGGGTATCGATCACCGTGACCACGTTGCCGCGCAGGTTGATGATCCCCAGCACATAGCTGGGCGCCCCCGGCACCGGAGCGATCTCGGTGTAGCGCAGCACTTCCTGGACCTGCATCACGTTGATGCCATAGGTTTCGTTGTCCAGGCGGAAGGTGACCCACTGCAGAATCGGATCTTCGGCACCTTGCGCTGACGTCTTGTTCATATCCCCTCGCCTCTCGTTATCTGCCACGCCGGTTTGGCCGCATGGCGGTTGTCGTTCAATTTCGTTGCCAGCCGGCGTCGGCTCAACGCCGCGGCAGGTTGCGCGCCGCGCCGCTGGCGATGAGCTCGGCCAGGGCCGAGACATCCAGCAGCGCGCACATCTGTTCGATCACGGTACCGGCAAGCCAGGGTCGCTGCACGCGCTGGTTGCGCCATTTCACCTCGGACGGATCGAGGCGCACCGAGCGACTGACCTGATGCACCGCCAGCCCCCACTCGTACCCCTGCACCGAAATCACATATTGCAGCCCTTCGCGATAATCGTCGCGATAGCGCTCGGGCATCACCCAGCGCGCGGTATCCAGTACTTTCAGGTTGCCGGCCTGGCTGGGCAGTATGCCGAGGAACCAGTCCGGCTGGCCGAACAGCGGAGTCAACTCCTGTCCGCTCAGCGGATAGATCGAGCCCAGGCAGACCAACGGCACCGCCAGAGTCAAGCCAGCGACATCGAACAGCAGACACTCGAAGGGTTCGGCGGCCCACAGCGGACGGCCATCGTCGAGCAACGCCAGCGGTGCTGCCGGCAAATCGGCACTGCCGGGACGATGCAGTTCGATGACCTGAGCGGAGAGCGGCGCCTGCGCGGGAGCCGGCGGCTCCAGCACGGGGCTGGCCAGCGGTTCGCGAGGAGCGTGGATGACAACAGGCTCGGCGCTCGCACCGGCCAGGCGCGCATCGCGAACCTGCTCTTCGAGCACCGCGGCCTCGAACTCGTCAAGGCTGACGCTGCTGGCGAACGTCTCATCCGCTGTCACATCGGCACGTACCTCGACCGCTATGGGCGCGGCGACGGCGGTGAGGACGACCGGCTCCAGCACGGCGGGCGCGCTGACGACCTCTTCGAACGTTGCCTCCTGCAGCAATGCGTCGAGATAGGACTGCAACGCGATCTGGGGGCGTGTGGCGGTAGCGGAACGGCTCATGCAGGGAATCCGCGCAATGGGGTTAGCCAGCCTATCGGCCGGCCTGGGGTCAGACTTGAACACTGCCGTCGGATATTCATCGTCAAGCCACCTGGGTTGCCGGTACCTGGCCAAGCAGGTGCTTGAGCAGCGCGCGATAGGCAATCACACCACGACTGTTGGCGTCATACCGCGAAGGTACCAAACCGTGACGGCTGGCATCGCGAAGGCGCGTATCGATCGGAATGAACGCCGGCCAGAGGGTATCCGGATAGGTGTCGCGGAGCAGGCGCAAGGCGCCGATGGAGGCCTGGGTACGGCGATCGAACAGGGTCGGCACGATACTGTAGGGCAGCGCCTGGCGCCGCGAGCGGTTGACCATGGACAGCGTATTGACCATGCGCTCCAAGCCCTTGAGGGCAAGGAACTCGGTCTGTACCGGGATGACCAGATGCTGGCTGGCGGCCAATGCGTTGACCATGAGCACGCCCAACAACGGTGGGCTATCGATGATGGCGTGATCGAAATCCTGCCAGAGCTGGGCCAGGCTCTTGGAGATCACCAGGCCGAGGCCGTTCTGCCCCGGCGACTGGCGCTCCAGGGTAGCCAGCGCGGTGCTCGAGGGCAGCAGCGCGATTTTCTCGTGGCTGGTCGGCAGCAGCAGTTGCTTCGGCAGGCCTTCGGGAACCGTGCCCTGGTGCTGGAACAGGTCGAACACACTGTGCTCGAGGGTATCCGGGTCATGGCCGAAATAGCTGGTCATGGAGCCATGCGGGTCGAGGTCGACCACTACGACGCGCTTGCCGGCATCGGCCAGCAGGCCAGCCAGTGCGATGGACGAGGTGGTCTTGCCGACGCCGCCTTTCTGATTGGCAACCGCCCAGACTTTCATGCTGTTCTCTCCGGTCCGAATGGTTGGTTCATGCTTGTCATTTTGCTCAGCCCCCGGGCGCAGGCGACGGAGATTTGACGGCACCCGCAGTGGGCGCCTCGTTGGAAGCCTGCGGTGCAGGTTGCGTGCCAGCCTGCCGCAAAACCGGATCCGGCTGCGCCTTGGCGCTGCCGACCCCGCTGACGCTGCGGCGCACTTCCAGATTGCGGGAAATCACCAGCACCACCCGGCGATTGCGCGCACGGCCTTCGGCATTGGCGTTGTCCGCCAGCGGCTGGAACTCGCCGTAACCCACCGCCGCCAGGCGTCCGGGATCGACCCCGTCCTGCGCCAGCAGGCGCACTATGCTCGCCGCACGCGCGGTGGACAATTCCCAGTTTGTCGGGTACTGCGCGTTGTGGATGGGCACGTTGTCGGTAAAGCCCTCCACATGGATAGGGTTCCGATAGGGCGTCAGAATCCTGGCAACCTTTTCCACGATGTCAAACGCTGCATCGGCGGGCATGGCGTCACCGCTGGGGAACAGCAGGCTGGAGTTGAGGGTGATCTCGATCCACAGCTCGTTGCCCCGCACGCTCAACTGGTCACTCTTGATCAGGTCGCCGAATTGCTCGCGCACCGAGTTGGCGATCTGCGTCAGCGGGTCGCCGGCGTCGCGACTGTCCTGACCACCCTGTTGCATGTCGTCGTTGGGCGCCTGGGTCGTGCGCGGCCGATCTTCGCCGATGGGGATTGGCCGGATCGATCTGTCCGGCTGATTGAACACCCCGGTCAAGGTTTCCGAGAGAATCTTGTACTTGCCTTCGTTGATCGAGGAAATCGAATACATCACGACGAAAAAGGCGAACAACAGGGTGATGAAATCCGCGTAGGACACCAACCAGCGCTCGTGATTCTCATGTTCGTCACGGTGGGGACGACGGGCCATGGCGACTCCCCGTTCAGCCGACGAAGCCTTGCAGCTTCAGTTCGATAGAGCGTGGGTTTTCGCCCTCGGCAATGGACAGCAGCCCCTCCATGAGCATTTCCCGGTAGCTGGATTGACGCAGCACGATGCTCTTCAGCTTGTTCCCGATCGGCAGCAGCAACAGGTTGGCGAAGCCCACGCCGTAGATGGTGGCGACGAAGGCGACGGCGATGCCGCTACCGAGTTGACTGGGATCGGCAAGGTTGCCCATGACATGGATCAGGCCCATCACCGCGCCGATGATACCGATGGTCGGCGCATAGCCGCCCATGCTCTCGAAGACCTTGGCCGCTTGCAGATCGCGCCCTTCCTGATTGAACAGGTCCACTTCCAGGATGCTGCGGATGGACTCCGGTTCGACGCCATCGACGAGCAATTGCAGGCCCTTGCGCGCATAAGGATCGAGTTCGCTTTCGGCGACGGTTTCCAGCCCCAGCAGGCCTTCCTTGCGCGCCGTCATGCTCCACCCCACCACCCGGTTGATGCCGCCGGGCAGGTCCACCTTGGGTGGCAGGACTATCCAGCGCAGCAGGCTGAGCGAGCGCTTGAGCATCGCCACCGGGGTTTGCAGCAAGGCCGCTGCCAGCGTACCGCCGACCACGATCAACGCGGCCGGACCGTTGGCCAGCGCGCTGACGTGCCCTCCTTCGAGGAAATTGCCGCCGATGATGGCGACCAGCGCCAGTATCAGACCGACCAGGCTGAGTACATCCATCAGCGCGAATCCCGACTCATGCACAGGCCTCGCCGAGGTGCCGACCGATGTCGTCGAGGCTGTAGACCGCGTCGGCAAGTCCCGCCTTGGCGATAGCCATGGGCATGCCGTAGATCACGCAACTGGCCTCGTCCTGCGCCCACACCTGGCTGCCACTCTGCTTGAGCATGCGCGCGCCTTCACGGCCATCGGCGCCCATGCCAGTGAGCACCACCGCCAGTACCTTGTCGCCATAGGCCTTGGCCGCCGAACCAAAGGTCACGTCGACGCAGGGCTTGTAATTCAACCGCTCATCGCCAGGGAGAATGCGCACCACACCGCGCCCATCGACCATCATCTGCTTGCCGCCCGGTGCCAGCAGGGCCAGGCCCGGACGCAGCAAGTCGCCGTCCTCGGCCTCCTTGACGCTAATCCGACAGAGCTTGTCCAGCCGCTCGGCAAAGGCCTTGGTGAAGGCCGCCGGCATGTGCTGGATGAGCACCAGGGGCGCGGGGAAATTGGCCGGCAGCTGGGTCAGCACCCGCTGCAGCGCCACCGGACCACCGGTGGACGTACCGATGGCGACCAGCCGGTAGGGCTTACGCTTTGGGGTCGAGGCTTGGGGCGCAGCGGCCTGGGGAGCGGCAGGAGCATGCCGGGGCGCTGCGGCAGCAGCCGGCGAAGGCGGTGCAGAGGCAGGCGCCGGCGCGGAAAGGAAGGAGGCGTAGCGACGGTTGCTACGGGCGATGGTGTGGACCTTCTCGCAGAGCAACTGGCGGACCTTCTCCGGATTGCGCGAGATATCCTCGAAGTTCTTCGGCAGGTAATCCACCGCACCGGCATCCAGGGCGTCCAGGGTGACGCGGGCGCCCTCATGGGTCAGCGAGGAGAACATCAGGACCGGGGTCGGGCAGCGCTGCATGATATTGCGCACCGCGGTGATGCCATCCATGAGCGGCATCTCGTAGTCCATGGTGATCACATCGGGCTTGAGCGCCAGCGCCTGGTCGATCGCTTCGCGGCCGTTGGTGGCCGTGCCGACCACCTGGATCTGCGGGTCGGCGGAGAGGATTTCCGAGACGCGGCGGCGGAAGAATCCCGAATCGTCCACCACCAGGACTTTGACAGCCATAAACACTCCTGATTAAAGCCATGATCGCGCGCGGGCAGCCCCGCGCGGATTGATCAGATTCGCCGCGCGTAGCGCTTGAGCATGCTCGGCACGTCGAGGATCAGGGCGATTCGCCCATCGCCGGTAATGGTCGCGCCGGCCATGCCGGGGGTGCCCTGGAGCATCTTGCCCAGGGGTTTGATGACCACTTCTTCCTGACCGACCAGTTGGTCGACGACGAAACCGATGCGCTGGGTGCCCACCGAGAGGATCACCACATGCCCCTCGCCCTGCTCCTCGTAGGCGGCACCGGGCACCAGCCAGCGCTTGAGGTAGAACAGCGGCAAGGCCTTGTCGCGGACGATCACCACTTCCTGGCCGTCCACCACGTTGGTGCGCGACAGGTCGAGGTGGAAGATCTCGTTGACGTTGACCAGGGGGAAGGCAAACGCCTGGTTGCCCAGCATGACCATCAGGGTCGGCATGATCGCCAGGGTCAGCGGGACCTTGATGACGATCTTCGAGCCTTGGCCCTTGGCCGAGTAGATGTTGATGATGCCGTTGAGCTGGGAAATCTTGGTTTTCACCACGTCCATGCCGACACCGCGGCCGGAGACGTCGGAAATCTCGGTCTTGGTCGAGAAGCCGGGGGCGAAGATCAGGTTGTAGCAGTCGGACTCGCTCAGCCGTTCCGCCGCATCCTTCTCCAGCAGGCCTTTCTCCACCGCCTTGGCGCGGAGGATATCCGGGTCCATGCCCTTGCCGTCGTCGGAGATCGACAGCAGGATATGGTCGCCTTCCTGCTCGGCGGACAGCACCACTCGCCCGCCACGGGGCTTGCCGGCGGCTTCGCGCTCCTCCGGCGATTCGATACCGTGGTCGACGGCATTGCGCACCAGGTGCACTAGCGGATCGGCCAGCGCCTCGACCAGGTTCTTGTCGAGATCGGTCTCTTCGCCGACCAGCTCCAGGTTGATTTCTTTCTTCAGGTTGCGCGCGAGATCGCGCACCAGCCGCGGGAAGCGTCCGAAGACCTTCTTGATCGGCTGCATGCGGGTTTTCATCACCGACATCTGCAGGTCGGCGGTAACCACATCGAGGTTGGCCACGGCTTTGCTCATGGCCTCGTCGCCGCTGTTCAACCCCAGGCGCACCAGGCGGTTTCGCACCAACACCAGCTCGCCGACCATGTTCATGATCTCGTCGAGCCGCGCGGTATCGACGCGCACCGTGGTCTCCGCCTCGCTGGCACTCTTCTCATGGACAGGCGCGGCGGCAGGCCGCGAAGGCTCAGGCGCCTTGGCTGGCGCGGCGGGTCGGGCCTTGGCCACAGCCGGCACCACTGCCGCAGCAGGCGCCGCCGGTGCTACCGCGGCAGCGGGAGCTTCCTCGGCGGCACCGAACTTGCCCTTGCCGTGCAGTTCGTCGAGCAATGCCTCGAATTCATCGTCGGTAATCTGATCGTCGCCGGAAGCGGCAGGGCTGCTCTCGGCTGGCGCCGCGGGTTTTGCGGCAACGTTTTCGACCACTGCCTTGTCGGCACTGAACTGACCCTTGCCGTGCAATTGATCGAGCAAGGCTTCGAATTCATCGTCGGTAATCTGGTCGTCGCCGGACTTTGCAGGTGCGCTCTCCGCTGGCGCAGCGGGTGCGGCGGCGTTCTCGGCAACCGCCTTGGCGCCAGCGAATTGCCCCTTGCCATGCAACTGGTCGAGCAGCGCTTCGAATTCGTCGTCGGTGATTTCATCGCCAGCGGCGTTGCCGGTCGGCTCGGCCGCTGCAGCCGGCGCCGGTTGCGCGGTATCGGCTGGCTCCAGCGCATCGAGCAACTGCTCGAACTCGGCATCGGTGATTTCGCCATAGGCTGGCGTCTGAGCGGCAGCGGGAACCGCCTCGACCGGCGCCTCGGCAACGGGCTCCGGCGCCTGCTCGTCGTCTCCGGCCGGTTCCGCCAGGCGCGCAAGCGCAGCGAGCAACTCGGCGGACGCGGGAGTGGGCTCCTGCTGGTTGCGGACCTGATCGAACATGACGTTGACCGTGTCCAGCGCCTGCAGCACCACATCCATCAGCTCGGAGCTGACCCGACGCTCGCCTTTGCGCAGGATGTCGAAGACGTTCTCCGCGATATGGCAACACTCGACCAGCGCATTCAGCTGGAGGAAGCCCGCCCCACCCTTGACAGTGTGGAAGCCACGGAAAATAGCGTTGAGCAAGTCCATGTCATCCGGTCGGCTTTCCAGCTCGACCAGTTGTTCGGACAATTGCTCGAGAATCTCGCCGGCCTCCACCAGGAAGTCCTGGAGGATTTCTTCATCGGCGTCGAAGCTCATGCGGTGCTCCCTACGGTGTGATCACACACCTCAAAAACCAAGGCTGGACAACAGATCGTCGACGTCGTCCTGACCGGATACGACGTCCACTCTTTTATCGGCAGCGACCTGCGGACCTTCACCCTTGGACGATCTTTCTTTTGCGACTTCATCGCGCATTTCCTGGTGGTCGTGCTCGATGCCGGCGTAACGATCGACCTGCCCCGCCATCCAGACCAGCTTGACCAGGTTGCTCTCGACCTCGGTGACCAGCTTGGTGACGCGCTTGATCACTTGCCCGGTGAGATCCTGGAAATCCTGCGCGAGAAGGATGTCGTTGAGGTGCGCGGAGAGTTTGCGGCTGTCCTGGGCGCTGCTGTAGAGGTATTGCTCGACGCGCTTGGCCAGGTCGCGGAAGGCGTCCGGCCCCAGCTCCCGACGCATGAAGCGCGACCAATCCTGCTGCAGCGCCTTGGCCTCGCTCTCGATATGCCCGACCAGTGGCGTGCACTCCTCCACCAGGTCCATGGTGCGGTTGGCCGCCTTCTCGGTCATCTGCACCACGTAGGACAGACGATCGGTGGCGTCGGCGATCTGCGACATTTCCTCGACGTGCCGCGAATGCGGGTCGATCTGGAAATTGACGATAGCGTTGTGCAGTTCGCGGGTGAGCTTTCCGACCTCCTGGTAGAGGCCACGGTCGCGCGCCTGGTTGAGCTCATGGATGAGCTGTACGGCCTGCTGGACCTCGCCCCGTTCCAGGCTGTCGACCAGTTCGTGCGCTTGTTTTTTCAGGGTCGACTCGAAGTCACCCGTGGAATCGTTGACGAGCTCCATGACGCCCTCTTGGTCGGCTTCAACCGCCAACCCGCTCGAAAATCTTCTCGATCTTTTCTTTCAGCACCTGAGCGGTGAAAGGCTTGACCACGTAGCCGTTGACCCCGGCCTGAGCCGCTTCGATGATCTGGTCGCGCTTGGCTTCCGCGGTCACCATCAGCACCGGCAGATGCTTCAGGCGTTCGTCGGCACGCACGGCGCGCAACAGGTCGATACCGGTCATGCCCGGCATGTTCCAGTCAGTGACGAGGAAATCGAAATTGCCGCTGTGCAGCATCGGCAGCGCGCTGGTGCCGTCGTCGGCCTCAGCGGTATTGGTGAACCCCAGGTCACGCAGGAGGTTCTTGATGATGCGCCTCATCGTGGAGAAGTCGTCCACAATGAGAATTTTCATGTTCTTGTCCAAACCTGCCTCCGTCCAGTCCCTGACGCGCCGCCACGGACGCGCCTTGAAAACCCATTGGCCGGCGCCCGACAGGCACCCACCCTGATTCGCTTCCCGGGTACGGGGCCTCCACCGGGAACTCCCCGACGGACCACACCCCCACCCATTTCGTGCCGCTCCACCTGGAGCCGTGCCGGCCCCGCTTTCCGCTCGATGGTGCCGCACGGGTCAAACCGGCAAGATTCTATCCGTCTTGTCGGAAAATTCCGCTATGGCTTTGTTGCGATCGGCACTCAATGCGCCCGCCATTCCGCCAGACGCGCGCGCAATCGAGCGGCGCACTGGCTATGCAACTGACTGACCCGCGACTCGCTGACCCCCAGCACTTCACCGATCTCCTTGAGGTTCAGTTCTTCGTCGTAGTAGAGCGCCAACACCAGCCGCTCGCGTTCGGGGAGCTTGGTGATGGCGTCGGCCAACGCCGCCTGGAAGCGCTCGTCCTCCAATCCATGGGACGGTTCATTGTCCAGGTGCATGGAGTCTTCCACCGCGCCACCCTGACCACCCTCCAGCACCAGGTCGTCGAAACTGTACAGACGACTGCCCTGGGTGTCGCTGAGGATCGCGTAATAATCGTCGAGACTCATATTGAGTTCGGCAGCGACTTCCTGATCTTTAGCATCCCGCCCGGTACGCGCTTCGATCGCCCGGATGGCATCGCTGACCATGCGTGTGTTGCGGTGGACCGAGCGTGGCGCCCAATCCCCCTTGCGTACCTCGTCGAGCATGGCGCCACGGATACGGATGCCCGCGTAGGTTTCGAAGCTGGCACCCTTGCCGGAGTCATATTTCTTCGCCGCCTCGAGCAGGCCGATCATGCCGGCCTGCATCAGGTCTTCCACCTGGACGCTGGCCGGCAGGCGGCCGAGCAGATGGTAAGCGATCCGCTTCACCAGCGGGGCGTAACGCTGGATCAGCTGTTCCTGGGAGTTCTGCGCCTGCGCCTTGCTGTACATACGCGCTCCGGAGCCGCTCATCATACGGCCGAACCCGTGGTTGGATTCTGCACCAGGCGCTCCACGAAGAACTCCAGGTGCCCACGCGGGTTGGCCGGCAGCGGCCAGCTGTCGACTTTCTGGGCGATGGCACGGAAGGCCAGCGAAGCCTTGCTGCGCGGGAATGCGTCATAGACCGCGCGTTGCTTCTGTACCGCCTTGCGCACCGACTCGTCGTAGGGAACGGCGCCAACGTACTGCAGCGCCACATCGAGGAAGCGATCGGTGACCTTGGTCAGCTTGGCGAACAGGTTGCGCCCTTCCTGCGGGCTGTGCGCCATGTTGGCCAGCACGCGGAAGCGCGTCATGCCGTAGTCGCGATTGAGCAATTTGATCAGTGCGTAGGCGTCGGTGATCGACGTCGGCTCGTCGCAGACCACCAGCAGCACTTCCTGAGCGGCACGCACGAAGCTGACCACCGAATCGCCGATGCCAGCGGCGGTGTCCACCACCAGCACGTCGATGTTTTCGCTGATATCGCTGAAAGCCTGGATGAGTCCGGCATGCTGCATCGGCGATAGCTGCACCATGCTCTGCGTGCCGGACGCCGCGGGAACGATGCGGATACCGCCCGGCCCCTGGAGAATCACGTCACGCAGGTCACATTCGCCCTCGATGACATCGGCCAGGGTGCGTTTGGGAGAAAGCCCCAGCAAGACGTCGACGTTGGCCAGTCCGAGGTCGGCGTCCAGCAGCATGACGCGGCGACCCAGCTCGGCCAGGGCCAGCGACAGATTCACCGACACATTGGTCTTGCCGACACCACCCTTGCCACCGGTGACCGCGATTACCTGAACGGGATGCATACCCATAAACCTTACCTTGCCTCTTCATCGACCCCGACGCCATTCGTTGCGCCTGGATCCTGCCGGTTGCAGTGCTCTCCGCCCCCAGCGCTGACGGATCTGTTCGAGCATCCGTATCCGCTTGGCGACCCCCGTTACGCGGGAGTCGCGGGAATCGTTCAGCCGGCGTAACGCGCCGGTTGCTGATAAAGGCCGGCGAATAACCCGGCCATGGTGTCCTCACAGGGTTCGTCGGGGGCCTGCAGACTGACCGCGCGGCTGACCAGTTGGTGCGCGCGGGCAACCTGCAGATCATCCGGAATTCGCGGCCCGTCCGCCAGATAGGCAACCGAAAGACGTTGTGCTATTACCAGCGCCAGGGCTTCCCCCAGGCTGCCGGCTTCGTCCAGCTTGGTGAGCACGCAGCCGGCCAGGCCACAGGTGCGGTAAGCGTGCCAGGCGGCCTTCATCACCTGGCTTTGACTGGTAGCCGCCAACACCAGGTAACTCTTCACGTTCAGGCTCTGCGCCGCCAGCGCTTCGAGCTGCATGCGCAGCGCCGGATCACTGGCCGGCAGTCCGGCGGTGTCGATCAGCACCAGGCGCTTGCGCGCCAAAGGCGCCATGGCCTGTACCAGAGACTGACCGGGATCGACCAGGGTCACCGGGACGTTGAGGATGCGCCCGAGGGTCTTGATCTGCTCCTGGGCGCCCAGGCGGAAACTGTCCATGCTCACCAGCGCCAGGCTCTGCGCGCCGTATTTCAGGACGTAACGCGCGGCCAGCTTGGCCAAAGTGGTGGTCTTGCCCATCCCGGCCGGACCGACCAGGGCGATCACCCCACCCTGCTCCAGCAAGTCTGCGTCCGGCGTGCGGATGGCGCGCGCCAGATGCGCCAGGAGCATGCGCCAGGCCTGTTTGGGATCGGCAATGCCGGCCACGCGCTCGAGCAGTTGGCGGCTCAGGTCGGCCGGCATGCCCATGCGCTGCAGGCGGCGCCACAGGCCAGCCTGCTTGGGCCGCTGGCTCTGCAGTTGATTCCAGGCGATGGAACCAAGCTGCACTTCGATCAGCTCGCGCAGCCCGTTGAGTTCGAAGCGCATGGCTTCCAGAGTCTGCTGGCTGGCGCTCGGTGCGGCAGGCGCCACCGGCGCGGCCATGGCTTCGGCCAGGCTCGGGCGCTTGGCGGGTTCGGCGCCATACAATTGACGATCCTTGCGCGCATCCTGCGCGGCGCGGATCGGCGTGCTCAGCTCGGCGCGGGCCTGAGCGATGCGCGCCTGGGTCTTGCGCAACTCGGCTTCCAGCGCAGGATTCGGCTTACTGGCGGCCGCCGGCGGCTGATAGTCCAGCGCCGCAGTCAGCTCGACGCCACCCGCGACCCGGCGGTTGCCGATGATGGCGGCATCCGCGCCCAGCTCATCACGGACCAGCTTCATGGCCTGGCGCATATCGGCGGCGAAAAAGCGTTTAACCTGCATGGCGCTGTCCTTAATTCTGTCCAACGGTGGCGACTATGGTGACTTGCTTGTTGTCCGGTATTTCCTGGTAGGCCAGCACGCTCATGGTGGATACCGCCATCCGCGCGAATCGCGACATCATCGCGCGAATCGGACCTGCCACCAGGAGGATCGCCGGCTTGCCGAGCACTTCCTGGCGCTGCGCCGCATCGACCAGCGAGCGTTGCAGCTTTTCGGCCATTCCCGGCTCCAACAACATGCCATCTTCCGAACCTTGTCCGGCCTTCTGCAGGCTATTCAGCAAAATCTGTTCCAACCTGGGTTCCAGGGTGATCACAGGCAGCTCCGAGTCAAGCCCCACAATGCTTTGCACGATGGCGCGAGATAGCGCGACGCGGACCGCAGCAACCATCGCGGCGGGATCTTGACTCTTGGCGGCCACATTGGCGATGGCCTCGGCAATGGTGCGGATATCGCGTACCGGCACCTGCTCCTGCAGCAGCGCCTGCAGGACCTTGAGCAGGGTGGACAGGGAAATCAGTCCCGGAACCAACTCTTCCGCCAGCTTGGGCGAGGTCTTGGCCAGCAGTTGCATCAGTTGCTGGACTTCCTCGTGCCCGAGCAGTTCGTGCGCGTGCTTGTGCAGGACCTGGTTGAGGTGCGTGGCGACCACCGTGCTCGGGTCTACCACGGTGTATCCCAGCGACTGCGCCTGATCGCGCTGACCGGCCTCGATCCACACGGCTTCCAGGCCGAACGCCGGGTCCTTGCCAGCGATGCCGTTGAGCGTGCCGAACACCTGCCCCGGATTGATCGCCAATTCGCGGTCGGGGTAGATCTCGGCTTCCGCCACGCTGACACCCATCAGCGTCAAACGATAGGCGTTGGGCAACAGGTCGAGGTTGTCGCGGATGTGCACCGACGGCATCAGGAAGCCCAGGTCCTGGGACAGCTTCTTGCGTACGCCCTTGATCCGCGCCAGCAACTGGCCGCCCTGGTTGCGGTCGACCAGCGGGATCAGCCGGTAGCCAACTTCCAGACCGACCATGTCCACCGGGGTCACGTCGTCCCAGCCGAGTTCCTTGGTTTCCTGGGCGCGCTGTGCTGGCAGCAATTCCTGCTGACGCTGGGTTTCCTGTTCCTCGGCCTGCACCGCCTTGCGCTGGCGCTGCCAGATCAACCAGGCGCCGGCGGCGGCCAGGCCACCCAGGCCGACGAAGGAAATATGCGGCATGCCCGGCACCAGGCCCATGGCGATGAGGATCGCGGCGGAAACCGCCAGGGCCTTGGGCGAGGCGAACATCTGCCGGTTGACCTGCTGGCCCATGTCCTCGGAGCTGGAAACCCGGGTGACCATGATCGCCGCCGCGGTGGACAGCAGCAGCGAGGGCAACTGCGCCACCAAACCGTCGCCGATGGTGAGCAGCGAATAGACCTTGCCGGCGTCGCCGAAGGACATCTGGTGCTGGATCACACCGATGGCCACGCCACCGATCAGGTTGATGAAGAGGATCAGCAGGCCGGCGACGGCGTCGCCGCGAACGAACTTACTGGCACCGTCCATGGAGCCGTAGAAGTCGGCTTCCTGGGCCACCTCGGCGCGACGCTTCTTGGCCTCCGCCTGCTCGATCAGACCGGCGTTGAGGTCGGCGTCGATGGCCATCTGCTTGCCGGGCATGGCGTCCAGGGTGAAACGCGCGCTGACTTCGGAAATCCGCCCGGCGCCCTTGGTGACCACCACGAAGTTGATGATCATGAGGATCGCGAAGACCACGATACCGACCACGTAGTTGCCGCCGATCACCACCTCGCCGAAGGCCTGGATCACCTTGCCCGCGGCGGCGTGGCCGTCATGGCCATGAAGCAGCACCACGCGGGTGGAGGCGACGTTCAGCGCCAGGCGCAGCAGGGTCGCGACCAGCAGGATGGTCGGGAACACCGCGAAGTCCAGCGGACGCAGGGCGTACACGGAGACGAGCAGGACGACGATGGACAGGGCGATGTTGAAGGTGAAGAGCACATCCAGCAGGAACGGCGGGATCGGCAGGGTCATCATCCCCAGCATCGCCAGGAGCAGCAGCGGCACCCCCAGGTTGCCGCGGCCCAGTCCTGCCAGATTGCTGCGTACTGCGCCGACCCATTGCGAACGATCCACCCCGAACTCCCCTACTACCCTGGTGCGGACCATCGGCCCACGAGAATCAAACTTTTGACGCCGGAAGCGGCGCTACAGGGCTGGTAGCAGGAAGTGTTCCAACTTTCTCCGGGGCTGGGTCGCGAGAGCCAGTCCCCGGTTGGCCGGGGCGCTGGCTGCGGCGAACCGCGTTGCGCGATTCGGGCCCGATCCGGGCGTTACGCGGGCTGTGCGATCGCCCTGAGGACATCCTTGAAGGTTTCGATCTGCTGTTCGCTGAAGCGCGAGAAGATCTTCGCCTGCTGTTCCTCGGCGATGGTCCACAGGGTTTCCGCCTGATCGATGCCGGCCGGGGTCAGGCCGTAGCCGGGCTCGCTGCCTTGCAGCAGGCCCTTGCGCTTGAGGTTCTCCAGCGCCTCCTCGATCTCGCGCTGCGGCATGGCGACCAGTTGCTGCAGGGCGAGCATGTCCAGGCTGGCGTCCTTCTCCAACACCATCAGCATGCGCGCTTCGCTGGTCCGCAAGCCGCTGGCCATCTGCCGCGGCTGGTAGTCGCTCTGGTAGCTGCGCACGGCCTGCGTCATCAAATAGTAGAGATTGTGGTTCAAGCGGCCCTGGAAGGCGGTACGCGGCATCCCGGCCTCGACCTTGCGCAGGCGCGGGTGCGGCAGCACGGTCGAGTAGACGCCCTGGTGGTAGAGCAAAGGGGCGCGGCCCAGGTCGTCGAAGGCCAGTACCCGACCGATGAGAATCCAGTGGTCCCCACCGTCGACCTGCTGGTGCTTTTCACACTGGAAGCGCGCGGCGCAGTCGGCGAACAGCGGCGCGCCGCCCATGCCGGTCTCGCAGGCGACGCCGGCGAATTTGTCGGCGCTGGGGCGAGCGAACTGGTTGGACAGGTCGATCTGGTCGGCCGCCAGAATGTTGACCGCGAAATGACTGGCCCGCTCGAACACCTCGTAGCTACTGGAACGCTTGTCGATGCTCCACAGCACCAGCGGCGGATCGAGGGATACCGAGTTGAAGCTGTTGGCGGTGACGCCGGCGCGCTGGCCGTCCGCGCTGGCGGCGGTCATGACGGTGACGCCGGTGGCGAAGTTGCCCAGGGCACGGCGGAAGGCGCGCGGGTCGAAGCCCGTTTCATTGTTGTTCTGGGTCATGGGGAAATCCTCCGCGCCGGCGCGCTGGCCGGCGGGTCGATGCAAGGATGCGACGGCCGCTGCACACAGCCGCCGGGAGAGGCAGTAGGCGACGGCCCGGTCAGACCATGCTCGGGTCCGGCTCCAGCCCCATCAGCTCGCGGCCGAGAATCTGCGCGCAGACGTCGTAGTCGGTATAGGCATGGGCGCCGGTCATGTGCGAATCGCGGAACAAGCGCTGCAGCTCGTTGCTCTCGAACCAGGCGGTACCGCCTGCGGCGGCGAACAGGCGATCCACCGCCTCGATGCACATTTTCACCGCGTAGCCCTGGTTGGTGCGCCAGAAGGCCAGGGTCTGACGATCCGGGTAGCGATGCGCGCGGCCATGTTCGGCATGTTCCTCCCAGGTCTTTTCCAGGAAGGCGCGGGCGGCCGCCACCTGATGAGTGGATTCGGCCAGCCGCATCAGCGCCGGGGTCGCGGTGCCGACGCTGACGCCGGTGTAGGCGCGCACGCGGTTGCGGGTCTTCTCGGCGAAGGCCGCCAGCATCCGCTCGGCGACACCCAGGCTGATGGCCGAGAAACCACTGGCGAAATAGGGCCGGTACGGGGCGTAGAAAATCTGGCTGTCGGGATACAGGCCGAATCCGGCGGAGCGTCCTTCCATCATGTCCTTGGCCGCTTCGATACGGTGGTTGGGGATGAACACATCCTCGAGGATCAGGGTCTTGGTGCCGCTGCCACGCATGCCGGCGACGAACCAGTCATCGCGAATCCGATAGTCGGCACGCGGCACGATGCCGAACGAATAGACCGGGTCGCCAGCGTCCTGCGCCTGCCGGCGAAAGCCGACGATGGCCCACTCGGCATGATCGCAGCCGCTGCTCCAGCCCATCTCGCCGCTGAATAGCACACCGCCCTCGGTCTCCCGCACCTTGCCGAACGGCGCGATGCTGCTGCTCGCGGTGGCGTCCGGGTTCTCGCCCCAGACTTCGTCCTGCAACCGCTTGGAGAACAGCGCCATCTGATGGCTGTGGGTACACAGCAGACTGAAGGCCCAGGCAGTACCGGCGCAGGCCCCGGCGAGGGCGACCACGCAGTCGGCGAATTCCGGCAGGGAGATTTCCAGGCCGCCATAGGCCTTGGGCTGGAAAGCACGGTGCAGGCCGATGCCCTTGAGCAGGGCGATATTCTCGGCGGGCACCATGCGCTCCTGTTCGGCACGGGCGGCATTGGCGGCGATGGCGGGCAGGACGGCTTGCAAGTCTTCGAGGAGGGAGTTTGGCTTTTTCATCTGGATGGCCCTGATTGTTATTGGAGGCTCACCGAAGCGCCGGCGGCGGTCGCCATGCGACCCGAGCGGGCTGTCGGCTGGGCTCTCGAACGCGATGGCGAGAGTGGCGGGAGCGATTATGGGAGGGTGCGGCAGCGTGCTTGAATGCAACTTCCGAGGACTAGATTGCACTTTCCACAGGATATTCAGTCATCGAAAGATGCCCTCTGGGCTGTGCCGAGTCGCTCCAGAGCAGGCGTGGCGCGGGCTACAGAGAAAAAGACGTTAACATGTGAACAGAGAAGCCGAGATCATTTATCATGGCGCACCTCCGTTCGCCGCTCCGAGCGTCCCCATGCCCGCATCCCGCCCCTGGCCGACGTCCATCCGCGCCCTGCGCCATCGCAATTTCCGCCTGTATTTCTGTGGTTACGCGATTTCCACCCTGGGCACCTGGATTCAGCAGGTAGCCCTGGCCTGGCTGGTCTACCGGCTCAGCGGTTCGGCTGCCCTGCTCGGCGTGACCAGTTGCGTCGCCCTGCTGCCGCAACTGCTGATCGGCCCCCTGGCCGGCGCCTGGATCGACCGCCACGACAAGCGCCGCCTGCTGCTGATCAGCCAGAGCCTGCTCGCCGCCCAGGCCGCCGGACTGGCCGTGCTCACCCACAACGGCCTGATCGGGCCGGGGCTGATCGTCGCCATGTCGGCGCTGCTCGGCGTCCTCAATGCGCTGGACACGCCGCTGCGTCAATCGCTGCTGAGCCGCTTCGTCGACCAGCGCGAGGACTTGCCCAACGCCTTGGCGCTGAACGCCTCGCTGTTCACCTGCTCGCGCTTCGTCGGCCCGCCCCTGGCCGGCCTGTTGCTGGGGGTGACCAGCGAGAGCCTGTGCTTCGCCATCAATGCCTGCTCCTATCTGGCCCTGGTGATCGGCCTGCTGTGCGTCCGCCTGGCGCCCGCGCCACGCGCCGCGGGAAGCATGCGACACGTGTTCCGCGAAGGCCTGAACTACGCGCTGGAAACCCCCAACGTACGACGCATGATGCTCAGCGTGCTGCTGGTCAACCTCACCGCCTCCAGCTATGCGGCGCTACTGCCGGTGTTCGCCCGCGACATCTTCGCCGGTGACGCGCGCACCCTCGGCTGGCTGTGGGGCGCCGCCGGCCTCGGCTCGTTGCTGTCGACACTGTTCCTCGCCACGCTCACCAACCCAGCGCGGCTGCCCAAGGCGATCCTGGCTTCGGCCGTGGCCTGCGCCGTCGCCTTGCTGCTGTTCGCCGGCAGCCGCAACCTGCCGCTGTCGCTGGCGGCCATGGCGCTGCTCGGCTTCGGCGTATCGATCTGCAACGTCGGCACCAACATCGTTCTGCAAAGCCAGGCGCCGGAAAGGCTGCGCGGGCGGGTGGTATCGCTCTATACCTCGACACGCTTCGGTTTCGACGCCATCGGCGGACTGCTTGCCGGCGTGCTCGCGGCGCATTTCGGCGGCCCCTGGGCGATGGGCCTGGCCGGCGCCCTGCTGCTGACCTATTGCGTCTGGCTGAGCCAGCGCCCGGCCATGCCCGTGGAAGAGCAGGCCGCCTGACGCAGCGCGCCGCTCATTGCCTGGCGCTCAGCGCCAGGCCTCTTCCTTGTCCTCGGACTTGCGCTGGCGGTATTCGCCGGGCGCCATGCCGGCATTGCGGGTGAAGAAGCGGCTGAAATAGGCCGGGTCCTTGAAGCCGAGCTGGTAGCAAATCTCGTTCACCGAGCTGCCACCGAACAGCAACAGGCGCTTGGCTTCCTGCATCAAGCGCTCGTGGACCAGACGCTTGGAGGGCAGTCCGGCGACGCGGCGGCAGATGTCGTTGAGACGTGCCTCGGTGACGCCAATGCGCTCGGCATAGATCGCCAGCGGCCAGTGCTCCGGGTAATGCTCCTCGATCAGCGCATTGAAGCGATGGAAGAAGCGCAGGTCGTCACGCCGCGTCGGCTGCGCCTTGAGCGAGCGGGCGGAGAGCCGCAGCAGGCTGACGAAGACCAACCGGGTCAGGTCGGTCAGGGCCACGGCGCGCCCAGCACGGTCGGCGCGGAACTCGTCGCGGAGCATCTCGAACAGGCTGTCGAGCCGCGCCACTTCGCCGGCCAGCGCCTCGTCCAGTTCACCGAAGGCCACGCACACCGCACCGATGCGCGGCCCCTCGGCCAGGCCCTGCTCCGGCGCCAGCAACGGCCAGAGCAGTTGCTGGCGCACCGTCAACACATGGCCATCGGCGTCCGCCTCGGTGACGAAGGCATGGGGAATGGTCGGCGGGGTGAGGAAAAACAGCGGGCCTTGCTGATGGTAGAGCTGCTCGTCGAGGTAGACCCGTACCGAGCCGCTCTTCACGTAATGCACCTGGAAGAAACGGTCGTGGCGGTGCACCGGCATGTTGCGGCCGAAGAAGTCGGCGAGCTTGCCCAGCTCCTCGTAGTGCACCTCGGAATCGGCGTAACGCAAGTCATAGACCTGGCCGATGTCGATGTTCGGGATGGGCGTGCGGGTGGCCATGGCCAGGACCTCCGGGTGAGCCAGCGATCAGCGTCCGCCGTGCCGGGTCTCAGGGCTTGATCTGCTTCAACTCGTCGAGCAGGCCCAGCAGTTGCTGCAGCTTCTCTTCGCCGAACTGCTCCTGGATACGCCGGTAATTGTTCTCCATGCCTTCGCTCATGGCGACAAAGCACTGGTGGCCGTGCTCGGTCAGGCACACCAGCACCCGGCGCTGATCCTGCTCGGACTTCCAGCGGCGAACGATGCCGTCGCGCTCCATGCGGGCCAGCACGCCGGTCATGCTCGGCTTGAGGATGCACGCCTGCTGTGCCAGTTGGTAACTCTCCATCTCACCTTGTTGGCGGAGGATGCGGATGATCCGCCACTGCTGCTCGGTCAGGCCGTGCTGATTCAGCGACGGACGGAAGAACGCCATGGCGGCCTCGCGGGCCTGCAGCAGGGTGAGGGTCAGGGACGGACGTGGGCTCGACATGAATGGGAAGTGCTCGTCGGAAAAAGAAGAAGATTTTAACCAGCAACCCGCCCCCTCGCGCAAACCTTCTCGCAGCTCCCTGGCAGGCCCAGTCAAGGCCCTGGCAGGCCTGGGCAATCCAGTCACCGGCCGTCCCGCTCTAATGCCTCCGGCAGGAGCGCATCCTGCGAGCCATGGCTTGACCATGATTAACATATTAACTATAACGCTAAGATGTTAACGATCACCCTCCCCCGAGCACTCGGCCAAGCGGTCGGTCTCGATCGACATCAGGAGAGCACCCCATGCGTCGCGCAGTGAGCGAAGCCGCCGCGGGCACCCTGTTCGGCGTCGCGCTGAACTACCAGGGCCTGTTGCACAGCCGGCTGGAGGAATTCCAGCAGCCGCCCTACCAGAAGCCACCGGTCAAGCCAGTGCTGTTCATCAAGACGCCGAATACGCGCAACGGCAATGGCGATCCGGTGGTCTTCCCCGCCACCATCGAGCGCCTGCAACCGGGACCGGCCCTGGGCGTGGTGATCGGCCGCGACGCCAGCCGCGTCGGCGAACAGGACGCCATGGCCCACGTCGCCGGCTATGTGATCGTCAACGAGTTCAGCCAACCGGAAGACAGCTATTACCGCCCGGCGGTCAAAGCCAAGTGCCGCGATGGCTTTTGTCCGCTGAGCAGCGAGGTGATCGGCCGCGACGAGATCGCCGACCCGCACGCCCTGCCGATCCGCCTGCTGGTCAACGGCGAAGTCCGCCAGCAGAACAGCACCGCCAACCTGGTGCGCCGCATTCCCAAGCTGATCGCCGAGATCAGCGAGTTCATGACCCTGCATGCCGGCGACGTGCTGATCACCGGCACCCCCGAGGGTCGCGTCGACGTGAAGCCCGGCGACGACGTGGTGGTGGAGATCGAAGGTCTCGGCCGCCTGTGCAACACCGTAGTGGCGGAGGACGCCTGAGATGAAGCACGCACGCATCCGCTACCAGGGCGACGTCCACGCCGTAACCGTCGAGGCTGACAACACCGTGCGCCTGGCCGACGGCCGCCGGCTCGGCGAGCACGAGGTGGAATGGCTGCCGCCAGCCGAAGGCAGCATGTTCGCGCTCGGCTTGAACTACGCCGACCACGCCGCCGAACTGGCCTTCAAGGCCCCCACCGAGCCGCTGGCGTTCATCAAGTCGAAGGGCACCTATACCGGCCACAACCAGGTCACCTGGCGTCCGGACAACGTCGCCTACATGCACTACGAGTGCGAACTGGTGGCGGTGATCGGCAAGCCGGCGCGCAACGTCAAGCGCGCGGACGCCCTCGCCTACCTGGCCGGCTACACCGTCTGCAACGACTACGCCATCCGCGACTACCTGGAAAACTACTACCGGCCCAACCTGCGGGTGAAGAACCGCGACGCCACCACCCCGGTCGGCCCGTGGATCGTTGACGCCGCCGACGTGGCCGACCCGTCGCGGCTGAAGCTGCGCACCTGGGTCAACGGCGTGCTGAAGCAGGAAGGCACCACCGCGGACATGATCTTCGACATCCCCTACCTGATCGAATACTTCTCCAGCTTCATGACCCTGCAGCCGGGCGACATGATCGCCACCGGCACGCCGGAAGGCCTGGCCGACGTGGTCCCGGGCGATGAAGTGGTGGTGGAAGTGGAAGGCGTCGGCCGCCTGGTCAACCGCATCGTCAGCGAGGCCGAGTTCTTCGCGAACCGCGCCCGCCAGTAACACGCAGAGGCAGAACCATGATCAAGCACTGGATCAACGGCCGCGAGGTCGAGAGCAAAGCAGTCTTCACCAACTACAACCCGGCCACCGGCGATGCCATCGGCGAAGTCGCCAGCGGCGGCGCCGAGGAAATCGCCCTGGCCGTCGCGGCGGCCAAGGAAGCCTTCCCGAAATGGGCCAACACCCCGGCCAAGGAACGCGCCAAGCTGATGCGCAAGCTGGGCGAGCTGATCGACCAGAACGTGCCGAACCTGGCCGAACTGGAAACCCTCGACACCGGCCTGCCGATCCACCAGACCAAGAACGTGCTGATCCCCCGCGCCTCGCACAACTTCGAGTTCTTCGCCGAGGTCTGCACGCGCATGGACGGCCACAGCTACCCGGTGGACGACCAGATGCTCAACTACACCCTGTACCAGCCGGTGGGTGTCTGTGGCCTGGTGTCGCCGTGGAACGTGCCGTTCATGACCGCCACCTGGAAGACCGCACCCTGCCTGGCGCTGGGCAACACCGCGGTGCTGAAGATGAGCGAACTGTCGCCGCTGACCGCCAACGAGCTGGGCCGCCTGGCCCTGGAAGCCGGCATCCCGCCGGGCGTGCTCAACGTGGTGCAAGGCTACGGCGCCACCGCCGGCGACGCCCTGGTCCGCCACCCGGACGTACGCGCCATTTCCTTCACCGGCGGTACCGCCACCGGCAGGAAGATCATGCAGACCGCCGGCCTGAAGAAATACTCCATGGAGCTGGGCGGCAAGTCGCCGGTGCTGATCTTCGACGATGCCGACCTCGACCGCGCCCTCGACGCCGCGCTGTTCACCATCTTCTCGCTGAACGGCGAGCGCTGCACCGCCGGCAGCCGTATCTTCATCCAGGAAACGGTCTACGACCGCTTCGTCGCCGAGTTCGCCGCCCGCGCCAAGCGCCTGATCGTCGGCGACCCGCAGGACCCGAAGACCCAGGTCGGCTCGATGATCACCCAGGCCCACTACGACAAGGTCACCGGCTACATCCGCATCGGCATCGAGGAAGGCGCCAGCCTGCTGGCCGGCGGCCTGGAGCGCCCGGCCAACCTGCCGGCGCACCTCGCCAAGGGCCAGTTCATCCAGCCCACGGTGTTCGCCAACGTCGACAACCGCATGCGCATCGCCCAGGAGGAAATCTTCGGCCCGGTGGTCTGCCTGATGAAGTTCAAGGACGAAGCCGAGGCCCTGACGCTCGCCAACGACACCGAATACGGCCTGGCTTCCTACATCTGGACCCAGGACATCGGCAAGGCCCATCGCCTGGCGCGCGGCATCGAGGCCGGCATGGTCTTCATCAACAGCCAGAACGTCCGCGACCTGCGCCAGCCGTTCGGCGGCGTGAAAGGTTCGGGCACCGGCCGCGAAGGCGGCCAGTACAGCTTCGAGGTCTTCGCCGAAATCAAGAACGTGTGCATCTCCATGGGCAGCCACCACATCCCGCGCTGGGGCCTGTGAGCACTCGGGACCTTCCAGGGCGGTCCATCCAGAAGACCGCCCGACTCGCCAGCGTGCAGACACAATCACAAGAATCCGGGCGCCCCGCCATGCGCGGCGCCCGCCGCTAGGAGAATCGTCATGGGCAAACTCGCTCTGGCTGCCAAGATCACCCACGTTCCGTCGATGTACCTGTCCGAACTGCCCGGCCCGCGCCAGGGCTTCCGCCAGGCCGCCATCGACGGGCACCAGGAAATCGGCCGCCGCTGCCGCGAACTGGGTGTGGACACCATCGTCGTCTTCGACACCCACTGGCTGGTCAACGCCAACTACCACATCAACTGCGCGCCGCGCTTCCAGGGGCTGTACACCAGCAACGAGCTGCCGCACTTCATCAGCAACATGGAATACGGTTTCCCCGGCAACCCGGAACTCGGCCGCATCCTCGCCGAAGGCTGCAACGCCCTGGGCGTGGAAACCCTGGCCCACGACGCCACCACCCTGGCGCCCGAGTACGGCACCCTGGTGCCGATGCGCTACATGAACCAGGACCAGCACTTCAAGGTGGTCTCGGTCTCCGCCCTGTGCACCGTGCATTACCTGAACGACAGCGCGCGCCTCGGCTGGGCCATGCGCAAGGCGGTGGAGGAACACTACGACGGCACCGTCGCCTTCCTCGCCAGCGGCTCGCTGTCGCATCGCTTCGCGCAGAACGGCCAGGCCCCGGACTTCGCCACCCGGATCTGGAGCCCGTTCCTGGAAAACCTCGACCTGAGCGTCATCCAGATGTGGCAGGACGGCCGCTGGCAGGAGTTCTGCGCGATGCTCCCGGAGTACGCCGCCAAGGGCCATGGCGAAGGCTTCATGCACGACACGGCAATGCTGCTCGGCGCGCTCGGCTGGTCCGACTACGACGGCAAGGCGGAGGTACTCACTCCCTACTTCGGCGCCTCCGGCACCGGACAGATCAACGCGGTGTTCCCGGTCACCGCGCAGGACGGCGCGGCCATTCCGGCGGCGCAGGCTTCCAACCCGGCCTGCGGCCAATCCAGCAGCCGCCTCTGAGGAACAGCGCCATGCCGCACTTCATCGCCGAATACACCGACAACATCGAAGCCGACGCCGACCTGCCGGGGCTGTTCGAGAAGGTCCACGCCTGCCTGGGCGCGTCCGGGGTCTTCCCCCTGGGCGGTATCCGCAGCCGCGGCGTGCGCCTGGACACCTGGCGCATGGCCGACGGGCAGCATGACTACGCCTTCGTCCACATGAGCCTGAAGGTCGGCGCCGGACGCGATCTGGAGACCCGCCGGCAGGTCGCCGACGCGCTCTTCGAGGTGATCACCGCGCACTTCGCCGACCTCCAGGCGCGCCGCCTGCTCGCGCTGTCCTTCGAGATGAGCGAGCTGAACGCCGAGCTCAATTACAAGCAGAACAACGTCCACGCCTTCCTCAAGGGGCAGGCCGGCTGACGTTCCGCGCCCTCGCGCTCACGACAAAAGAAGAACAAGACCATGAGTACAACCACGACCCTCGACGGCGCCGCCCTGCCCGGCGCCAGCGACCGTACCTATACCCGCATCGCCTGGCGGCTGATGCCGCTGTTGCTGGTCTGCTACGTGTTCGCCCACCTGGACCGCATCAACATCGGCTTCGCCAAGCTACAGATGAGTGGCGACCTGCATTTCAGCGACACCGTCTACGGCCTCGGCGCCGGTCTGTTCTTCGTCGCCTACGCGCTGTTCGGCGTGCCCAGCAACCTGATGCTGGAACGCATCGGCCCACGGCGCTGGATCGCCTTCCTGATGGTGACCTGGGGCCTGCTCTCGACCAGCATGCTGCTGATCGAGAGCGCCAGCGCCTTCTATACGCTGCGCCTGCTGCTGGGGGTGGCCGAGGCCGGCTTCTTCCCCGGCATCCTGGTCTACATCAACCGCTGGTTCCCGGCGCGCCGCCGCGCGCAGATCACCGCGCTGTTCGCCATCGCCGTGCCCATGGCCGGGGTCATCGGCGGACCGCTGTCGGGCTGGATTCTCGAAGGCTTCCACGATTTCGCCGGCCTGCGCGGCTGGCAGTGGATGTTCCTCATCGAGGGCCTGCCGGTGGTGCTGCTCGGCCTGGTGGTCTGGTGCAGCCTGCCGGAGAGCTTCGAGCGCGCCGCCTGGCTGAGCGAGGAGCAGAAAACCGGCCTGCGCGAGGAGTTGCACGGCGAGGAGCAGCGAAAGGCGATCACCTCCTTCGCCGGCATCCTGCGCAATGGCCACGTCTGGCTGCTGGTGGCGATCTACTTCGCGGTGATGCTGGCGGTGAACACCATCGCTTTCTGGGCGCCCAGCCTGATCCACTCCGCCGGGATCGGCTCGGACAGCCGCATCGGTCTGCTCAGCGCCCTGCCGTACCTGGCCGGCTGCGTGTTCATGATCGCCCTCGGCCGCTCCTCCGACCTCCGCCGCGAGCGCCGCTGGCACCTGGCCGTGCCGCTGCTGATGTCCGCCATCGGCCTGACCCTGGCCGCCGTGGCGCCGACCGATGCGCTGCCGGTGATGGCCGGGCTGATCGTCGCCGGGATGGGCGCCAGCGCCGCCCTGCCGATGTTCTGGCAACTGCCGCCGGCCTTCCTCGGCGCCCGTGCCCAGGCCGCCGGCATCGCCCTGATCAGCTCCTTCGGCAGCGTCGCCGCCTTCCTCGCGCCCTACCTGATCGGCTGGATGCGCGACACCACCCAGAGCGCCAGCCTGGCCCTGTACCTGCTGGCCTTCCTCATCGCCCTCGGCGCCGCCCTGGTCCTGCGCACCCCGGCCGCCGTGGTCAACCCACGCTGAGAGACACCACCATGCTCGATCCCCATCTGATCCAGGAAGCCGCCACCCGCCTCGACGCCGCCGAGCACTCGCGCCAGCAGGTACGCCAGTTCTCCCTCGACTACCCGAACATCGGCATCGAGGACGCCTACGCCATCCAGCGCGCCTGGGTGGCGCGGAAGATCGCCGACGGCCGGGTGCTCAAGGGCCACAAGATCGGCCTGACCTCGCGCGCCATGCAGGTCTCGTCGAACATCACCGAGCCCGACTACGGCGCGCTGCTCGACGACATGTTCTTCGAGGAAGGCAGCGACATTCCCTTCGCGCGCTTCATCGTGCCGCGCGTCGAAGTGGAGCTGGCGTTCATCCTCGGCAAGCCGCTGCGCGGGCCGAACTGCACCCTGTTCGATGTGCTCGACGCCACCGAATGGGTGATCCCGGCGCTGGAAATCATCGACGCGCGCATCCAGCAGGTGGACCCGGAAACCAAGGCCACGCGCAAGGTCTTCGACACCATCTCCGACAACGCCGCCAATGCCGGCGTGGTCATGGGCGGACGCGCCGTGCGGCCGAACGACATCGACCTGCGCAAGGTGCCGGCGGTGCTCTACCGCAACGGCGTGATCGAGGAGTCCGGGGTGTCCGCCGCGGTGCTCAACCATCCGGCCAAGGGCGTGGCCTGGCTGGCCAACAAGCTGGCGCCCTATGACGTCACCCTGGAAGCCGGGCAGATCATCCTCGGCGGCTCCTTCACCCGCCCGGTGGCCGCCGCCCCCGGCGACACCTTCCACGTCGACTACGACCAGCTCGGCTGCATCGCCTGCCGCTTCGTCTGAGGGAACCCCCATGCAGATGCCCATCAACCGCTTCAAGCAACGCCTGCAAGCCGGCGAGGCACAGATCGGCCTGTGGCTCGGCCTGGCCGATCCCTACTGCGCAGAGCTGGCGGCCAACGCCGGCTTCGACTGGCTGCTGCTCGACGGCGAGCACGCACCCAACGACCTGCGCAGCCTGCTCGGCCAGTTGCAGGCGGTGGCGCCCTACGCCAGCCAGCCGATCATCCGCCCGCCGATCGGCGATAGCGCGCTGATCAAACAACTGCTGGATATCGGCGCGCAGACCCTGCTGGTGCCCATGGTCGACAGCGCCGGACAGGCTCGCGAGCTGGTCCGCGCCATGCGCTACCCGCCGCAGGGTATCCGCGGTGTCGGCAGCGCCCTGGCCCGTGCCTCGCGCTGGAACGGCATTCCCGGCTACCTGGACCAGGCCGACGAACAGATGTGCCTGCTGGTGCAGATCGAGAACCTCGACGGCCTGGCCAATCTCGACGCCATCGCCGCCGTCGAGGGTGTCGATGGCGTGTTCATCGGTCCCGCCGATCTCAGCGCCGCCATGGGCCAGCGCGGCAACCCCGGACACCCCGAGGTACAGGCCGCCATCGAAGACGCCATCCGGCGCATTCAGAAAGCCGGCAAGGCGGCGGGCATTCTCAGTGCCGACGAAAAGCTCGCCCGCCGCTACCTGGAGCTGGGCGCGACCTTCGTCGCCGTGGGCGTGGACACCAGCCTGCTGGCGGGCGCCCTGCGCAAACTCGCCGGCACCTTCAAGGCGGACGCCGCCGCCAGCGCGCCGGCCGCGCCCTCGGTGTACTGAACGCAGCGCCCGTCCCGCTCGACGCCGGACCGGGCGCTCAGGGGCGCAGGCCCTTCAACTCATGCAGCAACGCCAGCAGCCGCGCCACCTTCTCCTCGCCCAGCCGCCGCTCGATCTCCCGGTAGTTGTCCTCCATCTGCCCACGCATGGCCTGGAAGCACACCTCGCCCGCCGTGGCCAGGCTCACCAGGCTGCGGCGCTGGTCCTCGGCGGACTTGCGCCGGCGCACCAGGCCGTCGCGCTCCAGCCGTGCCAGCACACCGCACAGGCTCGGCTGGAGAATGCAGGCCAGGTGCGCCAACTGGCGGCTTTCCAGTTCGCCGTGCTGGCGCAGCAGACGAATCACGCGCCACTGCTGTTCGGTCAGCCCCTGGCGATTGAGCTGCGGACGAAAGAAGCGCATGGTCGCTTCGCGCGCTTGCAACAGCGCGAGGGTCAGGGAGGGGGTGGCGTTCGGCATGGCAGGACTTCGACTGGTCGGGGTGATGCCGGCATTAGACGGACAACCGCCATCCCCGTCATGACCGAGGCTGCCAGCGCCCATGTCCCGGCGTGACGCCTTTCCATCGTCCCCCATCACCGCAACCCGACAGAGGCAATCCCTTATGCACAGGCTTCTCCGCCAACAGACCAGCATCACCCTCGACCTGGCCATGCAGGCACTCCAGGCCGCCCTGGCGCAGGCCGCCACTGACGGCGTGCGCATCAGCATCGTGATCGTGGACGCCAGCGCCCAGCCGATCCACAGCGCGCACATGGACGGCGCGCCCGCGCAATGCCGCGACATCGCCCTGGGCAAGGCGCGCAGCGCCGCCGGCTTCGGCTGTGCCACCGGCGATTGGCAGGAGCGCCTGGAGCGCAGTTCGCCGGCCGTGCGCCAGGGCTTGCCGCTGCAGGCCGGGCTGGTGCTGTTCGGCGGCGGCGAGCCGTTCCGCCTGGGCAGCGAGGTGCTCGGCGCCATCGGTGTTTCCGGCGCTTCGGAGCAGGTCGACGTGCGCTGCGCGCGAGCCGCCGTCGAGCGCGTGCAAAGCCTGCTCGATAGCTGAAGCCGGCCGCTCTGTCAGCCCGGGACAAGTGCCGGGGCAGTCAGGATCAAGACAGCGCCCCCCGGCGCAGCCCCTAATAGGGCAACCCGCCGGGCATCGCCCGGGTCATCCATCACCCGGTTTCAGGCTGCTGTCATGATCAATATCGAGACCCCCACCTACTACACCGCGACCAAGAAATACGACCTGTCCTTCCCCTCCCTGGAGGCGGACCTGGAAGCCGATGTCGTCGTGATCGGCGGCGGCTTCTCCGGCATCAACACCGCCCTGGAGCTGGCCGAAAAGGGCATCACCAACATCGTCGTGCTGGAAGCGCGCTACCTCGGTTTCGGCGGCACCGGCCGCAACGGCGGGCAGATCATGGCCGGCATCGGCCACGACCTGGAGAAGATCAAGAAGGATGTCGGCGAAGACGGCCTGCGCGCCATCTTCGAAATCAGCGACATGGGCGCCGACATCATCAAGGGCCGCATCGAGAAGTACGGCATCGATGCCGACTTCTGCCACGGCTATGGCTACATGGGCTTCAACGCGCGCCAGGCGAAGACCCTGCGGGCCTGGGAGAAAGAGTTCAAGTCGCTCAACTCCAAGCATGAGATCCGCTACCTGGACGGCTCCGAAGTGCGCCAGATCATCGGTTCCGACGCCTACGGCAGCGCCCTGCTGCACATGGGCGGCGGCCACGTGCACTCGCTCAACCTGCTGCTTGGCGAAGCCAAGGCGCTGGCCAGCCATGGGGTGAAGATCTTCGAGTACAGCCCGGCGCTGGACGTGAGCTATGGCGAGCGCATCAGCGTGCGCACCGCCAAGGGCTCGGTGAAGGCCGGCAAGCTGCTCTGGGCCTGCGACAGCTTCCTCAACAAGCTGGAACCGGAGCTGCACAAGAGCACCATCAACACCTACGCCTTCCAGATGATGACCGAGCCGCTGCCGGACCAGCTGATCCAGCGCATCAGCCCGATCCGCGGCGCCTACAGCGACATCCGCCCGGTCATCGACTACTACCGGGTGACCAAGGAAAACCGCCTGCTGTTCGGCGCCGCCACGCCGCTGGTCGAGCACATCCCCGGCGACCTCAAGGCCTGGAACCGCCGGCTGATGCTGAAGATTTTCCCCTACCTGGAAAACGTCAAGATCGACCTCGCCTGGGGCGGCCCGATGGCCTGCAGCCCGAACCTGTTCCCGCAGATCGGCACCCTGCCCGGCCGGCCCAATGCCTTCTTCGTGCAGGGCTACTCCGGCTTCGGCGTGACCCCCAGCCACATCATCTGCAAGGTCCTCGCCGAAGGCATGAGCGAAGGCTCGGCGCGCTACGAGCTGATCAGCTCGGTGCGGCGCATCCGCGTCCACGGCAAGGACCAGATCCGTCCCCTGCTGCTCACCGCCGGCAAGTCCTGGCACCAGGTGTCCGGCTACTGGAGCGGGCGCCGCTGATCCCCTTTTCCCCCATCACTTCCACAGGAGCGACACCCATGGCCCTCACCGCCATCACGCACGGCATCACCCTCGAACAACTGGACGCCTGGGGCACGGTCGCCGACCTCGGCTCGGAAATCCTCGAAGGCGAGGTCCGCGCCTTCGGCAAGATGACCGCCGGCGCCCCCACCGATCCGGTCAGCGCCGCCTACTTCGGCACCACCAAGGGCAAGTTCCGCATGACCTACCCGTTCAACGAACAGGCCACCGTGGTCAGCGGCGAACTGCGCCTCACCGACGAGTCCACCGGCCACAGCCAGCAGTTCAAGGCCGGCGACAGCTGGTTCGTCACCAAGGGCACGCCGGTGCTCTGGGAAGTGCTCAGCGACAGCTTCGTCAAGCATTACTACGCCGTGGCCTGACCTCCGCGCCCGCGCTTCGCCAGCAAGCACGCGCTTCTTAGGCGCGCGCTCGCTGGCGAACGGGTAGCCTTCGCTCCACCGCCATCAGCAACGCGCAGGAGCCCCTCCATGCCCACCCCCGAGCAGATCGGCCAGCGCTGCCTGCACGCCTTCGACCGACTGGTGCCCGCCGCCCAATCCGCCTTCTACCGCATCGACGCCGAACTGCAGGCCTGCGACTTCCAGCTCCAGCGCATGCGTCCGCAGATGCACGCCGACTACCTCGCCCACTATCGCCGCCTGGACCCGCTGCAACCGGCCGGCTGCCTGGCCACCGGCCTGCCCGTGGTGCCGCTGGCGGTCGCCATGGCGCAGCAGCCGAGCGAGCGCAGCCAGCGCTATCGCGGCTTCCTCCAGCACCACGGGGTGATCGACGTGGTCGAGATCATCGCCGCCGACCAGGGCCGCCCGCTGGCAGGTTTATCGCTGCTGCGGCGAGTCGGTGAGGCGCCCTTCTCGCCCGACGAGCTGAATCGCCTGCTGGCCCTGCACAGCCTGCTGGAACTCGCGGCCCAGGCCTTGCCCCGCGCCAGCGCGCAGGCGGCGCTGGAACAGCTCACCCCGCGCGAACGCGAGATCGCCCTGCTGCTGCGCGACGGCGCCAGCAACAAGGACCTGGCGCGCCAGCTCGACCTGGGCCTGGCGACGGTGAAAACCCACCTCATCCACCTGTTCCGCAAGACCGGCGTGGCCAGCCGCGGCGAACTCATCGCACGGATGTTCCTGGATCAACCATCCGGTTGATGTGGCGCGCGGGCGCCGCGCTTCAGCATGGGGGCTCCACAGACACAGGAGTTCCCCCCCATGAGCGCTTCTTCCGACTGGATCACCGTTGGTGCCCTCGCCGAGGGCTTCGCCCCCGACGCATTCATCCTGCCCCGCCTGGCCGACCTCGCCGGCCAGCGCATCGAACTGAACTTCGCCAACGGCTGGCGCATCGAGCAGCGCTTCGACGCCGAGACCACCCAGTGGCGCGCCGCCGACGGCCACTCCGCGGGCAGCGCGCCCTACCGCGCCACCTCGGTGCGGCCGGGCATCGTCCTGGTCGACTTCACCAAGCACGAGGACGGCCAGGCCTGGTCCATCAGCCTGGTGCTGGATAGCCACAACCAGGCCTTTACCGCAGTGATCGGCCGCCTGCCCGACGCCGCCGACTGCGCGCAAGGCCTCTACGCCCGCGCCCTGGCCGGCGGCGAACTGACCGGCGTGCAGGTGCAGATCCTCCACGGCAGCCTCGACCGCCCCTGGCAGGACGGCGCCTGCCCGCACGCCGCGACCCAGGAACTGGTCGGCCTGCGCAATCGCTACCGCTACAGCCCCAGCGAGGTCTACGAACACATCTACCTCAACGACCACTTCTATACCTGGCAATGCCTGCACGGCGTCGAGGCGGGCCTGTGCGACACCGACCGCTGCCACACCTACAAGATCGCCGAACAGCTCTACCTGTTCGTCTGGCGCGAGAAGATCGTGCCCACCCTCGGCCTGGTGATGATCGACCTGCAACAGCATCGCAGCGACGGCAAGATCTTCGGCTATGCCGGCGCCGACTTCGATGCGCTGTCGAACTTCCCGGTCAGCTCCTATTGCGACCTCCTCAACCGCACGGTGTACCAATGAGCGGCCGCTGCGTGGTGATCACCGGCGCCGGCAGCGGCATCGGAGCGGCCTGCGCGCGGCGCTTCGCCGCCGAGGGCGCCAGGCTGGTGCTGATCGGCCGCCGCCGCGACGCGCTGCAACGGCTGGCCGAGGAAACCGGCGGCCTGGTGCTAGCGGGCGACGCCGCCGACGGCGCGACCTGGCAGGGCTTCCTCCCGCGCATCGCGGAATACGCCGGGGCGATCGACACCCTGATCGGCTGCGCGGGCGGCCATGGCCTCGGCCGCGCCGGCGAAACCAGCGACCAGGCCTGGAGCGAAGCGCTGCGCGGCAACCTCGACAGCGCCTTCGTCAGCGCCCGCGCCTGCCTGCCGGGCCTGATCGAACGGCGCGGCAGCATGGTCCTGGTCGGCTCCATCGCCTCACGGCTGGCCGGGCCCGGTGTCTGCGGCTACACCACCGCCAAGCATGCCCTGCTCGGCCTGATGCGCTCGCTGGCCCGCGACTACGGCCCGCGGGGCGTGCGGGTCAACGCGGTGTGCCCCGGCTGGGTACGCACGCCGATGGCGGACGCAGAGATGCAGCCGCTGATGCAGCGTTACGGCGAAAGCCTGGACGCCGCCTACGCGCGGGTCACCGCCGAGGTGCCGCTGCGCCGTCCGGCCAGCGCCGGGGAAATCGCCGAGCTGTGCCACTTCCTCGCCAGCGACGCCGCCGCCATCGTCACCGGCGCCTGCCTGATGGCCGACGGCGGCGCCAGTGTGGTCGACCTGCCGACCCTGGCCTTCGAACGCCTGGAGAACGCCTGATGCCCAGCCACTTCGATTTCAGCGGCAAGCAGGTGCTGGTGACCGGCGCCGCCCAAGGCATCGGCCGCGGCATCGCCGAACGCTTCGCCCGTGGCGGCGCGCAGGTGCTGATCGTCGACCACCAGGGCGATGCCGCCGAGGCCCTGGCCGCCGACCTGCGTAGCCAGGGCAAGCAGGCCCGCGCCCTGGTCGTCGATCTGGCCGAGCCCGAGGCGATCAGCGCCTGCCTGGCCGGACTGGAATACCTGGATGTGCTGGTGCACAACGCCGCCCACTTCCCGCTGACGGACTTCGCGGACATCACCCCGGCGCTGCTGCAGCGCACCCTGGCGATCAACCTTGGCGCACTGTTCTGGCTGACCCAGGGCGCCCTGCCGCTGTTCCAGCGGCGCGCTGGCGGTTGCGTGCTGGCCACCTCCTCGGTGACCGGCCCGCGCATGGCCTATCCGGGGCTGAGCCACTACGCGGCGTCCAAGGCCGGGGTCAACGGTTTCATCCGCAATGCCGCGCTGGAACTGGCGCCGCGCAACATCCGCGTCAATGGCGTGGAACCGGGGATGATCCGCACGCCGGCCATGGCCAACCTGGGTGACGCCGCGCTGCAGGCGCGCATCGCCAGCGGCGTGCCCCTGGGCCGCCTGGGCGAGGCGCAGGACATCGCCGCGGCCATGCTCTTCCTCGCCTCGGACGCGGCCAGCTATATCACCGGCCAGACCCTGGTGGTGGATGGTGGCGCGACCCTGGCGGAGGTCCGGCCGGCACGGGACTGACAGCCGGGCACGGCGCCGACCGTTCACCCGAAACCCCATGACGGCGGGCCGCCGCCGGCGAGAAAATCCACTCCACCGCCCGGTCGCGGAACGGCCGGGCGCTTCTCTGTCCACGCTTACACAGGAGGCCAGGCCATGAGCACCCTGACCATCGAAGGCTGGTGCAAGACCAGCGCCGACAGCGCGCCCACGCCGATCGAAGACATCCACTTCTACCTCAGCGGCAGCGATCACCTGCACCTGGAACAGGCCGAGGAATTCCTGCAACGCACCCACGAGCGCGAGCGCCTGGTGGACGTTGACCCGAGTACCCTGGAGTTGAGCCTGCCGGAAGGCTATGGCCCGCTGGCCGACTGCCAGTTGCGCGTCTACCTGGACCAGGACCGGCGCGGCCATGTCCACCTGATCGGCCACCGCGCCAGCGACGGCAGCCTCATCTACAGCAACGCGGTGCTGATCGACCAGTTGCTCTGAGCAGCGCTCAGGCCACGCCCTGCAGGGCGCTGGCGCGATAGTCCTTGGGCGAGCGCTCGAAGTGCTTCTTGAAGGCACGGCTGAAGTGCGCCGAGTCGGTGAAGCCCCATTTGTAGGCGATCGCGGTGATCGATTCGCCCTTGAGGACGGGGTTGGACAGGTCGTCGGCGCTGCGCTGCAGGCGGGCGCGCTGGATGTAGCGGCAGACGCTGTCGCCCTGCTCCTCGAACAGCCGGTAGAGGTGGCGCACCGAGATGTCCAGGCGTTGCGCCAGGTTCAGCGGGCTGAGGTTGGGCTGGGTCAGCGACTCGTCGATGATCTTCTGCACATAGCTGCGCAGGTTGGAACCCTGCAGCGCCTCGGCAACGCCGCCGTCATCGCCGGCCCGAGCCAGCGCGGGCGCCAGCAGGGCGATGATGGCGCTCTCCAGGGCGGCGCGCTCCTCATTGGCGTTGTGGCCTTCGGGCTCGCGGCAGAGCTGGTCGACCAGCAGGTGCAGCATGCGCCCGCTGGCGCAGGCAGAAGACACCTTGCCGAACTTGCGCTGCCCGGGCAGGACCTTGTCCACCGCTTCGCGCGGCAGGTGCAGCGAAGCATGTTCGATGAGGCCGAAGGGGGTGATCTCGCAACTGCCGATGGAGTCCATCAGCAGCAGTTCGCCGGGCGAGAGCTGGATATTCACGCCGTTCTGGGAAATCTGCGAAAAGCCGCTGCGCTGGCTGATCAGGAAACAATGGCGGTCATCGTCACGGTCGGTATTGAGGCGGTTGCGCGCGATCAGTCCGGCATTGGTGCGCAGGTGCGCCATGGTGAGGCCGGAGTGCGACTGCGCGGAAATCTCACCAATGAACAGGGAGCGGCTGAACGCCAACTGGGTTTCGAACTGACCGCAGATCGAACGCAAGGCCGCGCTCCAGCCTTCCAGCCCGGCCTGAGCCGCTTGACGAGCTTGCATACGCACCTCCGTGGGGTGGCATTGTTTTTGTTGGCGAACAGTTAACATCTTATCCATCTGCACGCAACGGGATTCGGATAGCCGCCATTCATGCAGCCCGCATGCCAGGGACGATGAGTAATCTGTGAATGAAAAAAGAGCGGCTAGGCCGCTCTCAGAGGTCGCCCAACAGCCGCTGCAAATGGAACAGCGCCCTCAGCAGGTAGTCGCGCTGCTCGCGGCTCAACTGCACATAGCGGCGGAAGCTGGGCATGCGATTGACCACCTCGCTGGCGCCCATGTGCTCCAGGCGGACGCGCCAGCGGCCGGCGCCGCGCTCCAGGCGCAGGCGCTTGAAGTCCAGCGGCAGCAAGGCCTGCTGCAGGTGCGCATCGGCGCCCAGGCGTTCGGCCAGGCGCGCGCCGAGGGCCGGATCGCCGGCGCGCTGCCGGCAGACCAGGCCCTGGCGGCGCAAGGCACCGCTGTGGCGCAGCTCGAAGCGCGCCTCGGCGGCGTCGAGCGCGGGCCGTTCGAGGACGAACTCGGTCAGCACCAGGTGCATGAGGAACTGCGCCAGGGGCCGCTCGTGGAGTTCGAAGACGAGGCCGCCGTCGACCGTGCCGAAGCGCCCGAGGCCGGGCGCCAGGGCCTGGAAGGTCAGCCCGGCGAGGTTGCGCCGGGCCTGCTCCAGGGTCACCCCCGGACGGTAGCCGGACGGCGCCCGGCCGAACCACTCACACAGCTTTGCAAACATGGTCGTAAAGCTCGCTGGAATGGATGCCCGGCTCGCTGCGGAATTCCTTCTCCAGCACCTCCTCCACCGGCACCGGGCGGAACGGATTGACCCGCTGCACCAGCAGGGTCCAGACCAGCGCGTAGGCGGCGGTGAGGCCGAGCATCACGGCGAAGGGCACGTAGATGTCGCTGGGGTTCATGCCCGGCGGGGTGATGTACCACATGCCGATGAGGATGCCGACGCTGGAGACGATCTGCGGCAACGGGAACCAGGGCGAGCGATAGGCGCGGGGCAGGTCCGGGCGGCGCAGGCGCAGGCTGACCACCGACAGGGTCACCAGCAGGTAGGCGAGGCTCCAGGCGCAGACCGCGGCCAGCACCAGATTCATGATGTGGTCGGTGTTGCCGCGCAGCCACAGGGCGTGCAGGCAGGGAATCAGCACCGCCACCAGGATGCACAGCACCGGGGTCTTGAAGCGCGGGTGCAGGTAGGCGAAGACCTTCGGCAGCGCGCCGTCCACTGCCATGCCGTACATGATGCGCGGCACGCCGGCCATCAAGGTGTTGATGGTGGCGGCACCGGCGAAGAGGAAACCGATGCCCAGCCAGATCGGCCCGATCTGCCCCATCACCTGCTCGGCGAATTTCGGAATGGCCATGGGCGTGTCGAGCAGATGCAGGCCGGCCGCGGGGTCGAGCAGGACGTTCTCCACCTGGCGCTTCATCGCCGCGCCGTAGATGAACATGCAGGCGGCCACGCCGAACAGGCCGAGGGCCATGGCGCGCGGCATCACTTTGGCCGAATGGCGCAGGTCCGGAGCCAGCGGGGTGACGAATTCGCAGCCGACGAACATGAACATGGCCATGCCCACCAGCGAGAGGATGGTCTGCAGATCGGTGCCGACCAGCGAGGCGCCGAACCAGCCGTCCAGTTGCACCGCCGGCGCGGCGAACAGGCCGAGCACGCCGAACACCATCAGCGTCGTCCACATGCCGAAGGTCAGCACCACCTCGGCCTTGCCAAAGGCATCGACGCCGAACACGTTGAGGATGCCGAACACCACCACGAAGCCGACGCCGAGCAGCCAGGAGCCGCCGGCGGACTCGGCGAGGGTGTTGAGGTGCTCGAAGTTAACCAGCGCCATGACCCCGGAGAGGATGGTCTCGGCGGTGCCGGCGAAGACATGCACGATCAGGTAGGCGGCGATGGTGCCGGTGATCGCGAAGAAGCGCCCCATGCCGCAGGAGATGTAGTCGTACACCGAGCCGGTGGTGGGCAGGATCGAGGCCGCCTCGGCGAAGGTGGTCGACTGCGCCAGCATCATCAGCATGGCGATCAGCATGGCCGCGGCGAAGGCGCTGCCGCCGATGCCGAAGCCCATGGTGGCGGTGAGGATGACCGGGCTGGCCATGATCAGCCCGATGGTACTGGCCAGGGCGGTGGGAAAACCGACCGAGCCGCGGTTCAAATGCGCGCTGAGCTGTTGATTGATCGACATCTTGGGAGCCTCTAAGCAGTTGTTTTCGTTTCTTGTGGCTTAGGCATTCAAGGGGGCCGCGCCCCCGTTACGACCGCACGGCCTGTTGTTCTACTGGCTGGCCGCCGTCCACCGTTCCCGTCCGCTGAGGGGCCGCGCGCAGGGCGCGGCCCGGTGAACCTTGCCTGCCACTCTGCGCCCGCCACCGGCTGGCGTCTTGCCCAGGGTTGCCGGGGTATTTGTCGCTGGCTGCCATGTCCGGCAATCCGGGTCATGCGCGGCTGGCAGGCAGAGACAAGCGGCGCGCGCCCGGCGTGGATAGCCTGGGTCGACATCCATGCACTCCAGGAGCCGAGCATGACCAGCCCCCTGATCCAGCCCCTCGCCAGCGTCGAGGCCTTCCTGGCCCGCAGCCACGCCTCCTTCATCGACGGCGAACAACGCCTGCCCGGCGGCGAGACCCGGCGCACGCTGCGCAACCCGGCAGACGACACTGCGCTGAGCGAAACCCGCCTGGCCGACCTCGCCCAGGTCGAGGCCATCGTCCAGTCGGCGCACCGCGCCTTCCGCTCCGGCATCTGGAGCGGGCTGACGCCGGCCGAGCGCGAACGCCTCCTGCTGCGCTTCGCCGACCTGGTGGAACAGCACAGCGAAGAACTGGCGCAGCTGGAAAGCCTCAACCAGGGCAAATCGATCCACATCGCCCGCGCCATCGAGGTGGGCGCCACGCTCAACTACATGCGCTACATGGCCGGCTGGGCCACCAAGATCGAAGGCCAGACCCTCGACGTGTCCATGCCGATGCCCGCCGGCGCGCGCTTCAACGCCTACACCCGGCGCGAACCGGCCGGGGTGGTGGCCGGCATAGTGCCGTGGAACTTCCCGATGATGATCGCCCTGTGGAAAGTCATGCCGGCCCTGGCCTGCGGCTGCACCATCATCATCAAGCCGGCCGACGAGACGCCGCTGACCGTGCTGCGCCTGGCCGAACTGGCGATCCAGGCGGGCATCCCCGCCGGCGTCTTCAACGTCCTCCTGGGCCAGGGCTCGGTGGCGGGCGCGGCGCTGATCGCCCATCCGCTGGTGAACAAGGTGTCCTTCACCGGCTCCACCGCGGTGGGCAAGCAGGTCGGCGCCGCCGCTCTGCAGAACATGACGCGCTTCACCCTCGAACTGGGCGGCAAGAACCCCATGCTGGTGTTGCCCGACGCCGATCTGGACAAGGCGGTGGCCGGCGCCATCGGCGGTGGCCTGCTGAACCAGGGACAGGTGTGCGCGGCGGCCTCGCGCTTCTTCGTGCACGCCAGCCGCTACGACGATTTCGTCGAACGGCTCGGCGCCCAGGTCGCGGCGCTGAAGATCGGCGCCGGCATGGACCCGCAGGCGCAGATCAACCCGCTGGTCTCGCGGCGTCAGCAGGACAGCGTGCTCGGCCACCTGGCCCGCGCCCGCGAGCAGGGCGCGCGCGTGCATTGCGGCGGCGCACGGCCGGAGCGGCCCGGCTACTTCGTCGAGCCGACCGTGCTGGCGGACGTCGAGCCGGGCATGGACTGCGCCCGCGAGGAAATCTTCGGGCCGGTGCTGTCGGTGCTGCGCTATGACGACCTGGATACTGCCGTGGAGCGGATCAACGACAACCCCAACGGCCTGGCGGCGAGCATCTGGAGCAACGACCTCGGCCGGGTCATGGACCTGATCCCGCGCATCCAGGCGGGCACCGTCTGGGTCAACAACCATGTGCCGCTGGACCCCAACCTGCCGTTCGGTGGCTACAAGCAATCCGGCATCGGCCGCGAGTTCGGCCGCGCCGCGATCGAAGGCTTCACCGAACTCAAGTCGGTCTGCATCACCTACTGACGGCCGCGGCGGCCTCCCCGACGCCGGGGAGGCCGCCGCTTGGTTAACAGATTAAAAATCTCAGAAACGACTGACAGGTACAGTAGGAAAAGCCCGTCAATGGCGTCCGTCAACACGCCCACCATCAAAACATAAAATCATCAAAATCAATCAGATATCAGATTAATCAAGCAGCGAAGCGGGCTATGGGATCAGCCACCGGCTTTCAATGCCCACGCCAGCGCTTCATTAACAAGTTAATCATGTGGTAAAACCTTCCCGCCGCCGGCACCCATGACGCCGGAAAACAAGAACAAAACGGGAAGTCCTCCATGTCCAGAACCCTCGCACCGCAGCTGCTGGGCTGCTGCCTGCTGGCTACGCCGCTGCTGGCGCCCGACGCCCACGCGGATTTCAGCAACGACAGCAGCGCCAACCTCGACCTGCGCAACTTCTACCAACTGCGCGACTACCGCCAGGACAACGCCACGCAATCCCAGGCCGGCAGCTGGTCGCAGGCCTTCGTCCTGCGCCTGCAATCGGGCTTCACCGAGGGCCCGCTGGGTTTCGGCCTGGACGCCACCGGGCTGCTCGGGGTCAAGCTCGACTCCGGTGCCGGGCGTAGCGGCGACGGCACCCTGCCCTTCAGCCCGCAAACACGCGAGCCGGTGGATGACTACAGCCACGCCGGGTTGACCGCCAAGTTGCGCTACTCGAAGAGCCAGTTGAACGTCGGCCTGCTGCAACCGCAGTTACCGGTGGTGTTCCGCGACGACACCCGGTTGCTGCCACAGACCTTCGACGGCGCCCTGCTGACCTCCAACGAGATCGAGCACCTGAGCCTCACCGCCGGCCAACTATGGAAATCGCGCACCCGCGAGTCCGCCGGCAGCGACGACATGTACATCATGGGCCGCAGCAAAGCCTTCGCCAGCGACGAATTCAACCTCGGCGGCGCCACCTACGCGCTCACCCCGAACCTCAGCGCCAGCTACTTCTATGGCGAACTCAAGGACATCTACCAGCAGCACTATGTCGGCCTGGTGCATACGTTGCCGCTGGCCAAGGACCTATCGCTGCGCAGCGATCTGCGCTATTTCGACAGCAGCGACGACGGCCAGGCGATCTCCGGCCCGGTGGACAACCGCAACTTCAACGCCATGCTCACACTGAAGGCCGGCGCCCATGCATTCGGCGTCGCCTACCAGAAGATGATGGGTGACGACCCCTTCCCCACCCTGAACGGCTACACCCCGCCCTACTCGCACAACCTGATGACCATCCAGACCTTCACCCAGGCCGGCGAGAAGTCCTGGCAACTGCGCTACGACTACGACTTCGCCGCCCTTGGCGTCCCCGGCCTGGCGCTGATGAGCCGCTACGCCCACGGCGACGACATCCAGCGCGGCAACGGACTGGCGAACGGCGCCGAATGGGAGCGCGACACCGACCTCGCCTATGTGGTGCAGAGCGGACCGCTGAAGGACCTGGCGCTGAAATGGCGCAACGTCAGCGTGCGCAGCCGCTACGGCGCGGACATGGACGAGAACCGGTTCATCGTCAATTACAGCTTCAAGTTCTGGTGAGCGACGCAAGCGAAGAACAGAGCGGCCGGCCTGGCGCGAGCACTGTCGAGTGCGCAGCGTTTCCAGGGAGAGGCAACCGCCACGGGCAACGACCAGCAGCCACACGGAACAGCCAAGGTTGGATTCGCCTCTCACTCGTCGCGACGCAGATCCGGCGGAATCGGTACGTCGGGCATCGGGCCGGGGCGTTTGCCCTTGCCGGCGCGGTATTGCTTGAGCTGGTAGACGTAGGCCAGCACCTGGGCCACGGCGAGGTAGAGGCCGGCGGGGATTTCCTGGTCCAGTTCGGTGGAGTAGTAGACCGCGCGCGCCAGTGCCGGTGATTCCAGCACCGTGATCTTGTTCTCCTGGGCGACCTCGCGAATCTTCAGGGCGAGGAAGTCGTTGCCCTTGGCCAGCAGCTTGGGCGCGCCGCCGGACTGCGGGTCATACTTCAGGGCCACGGCGAAGTGCGTCGGGTTGGTGATGACCACGTCGGCATCGGGCACCGCCTGCATCATCCGCCGCTGCGCCATTTCGCGCTGCAGGCGGCGGACCTTGGCCTTCACTTCCGGCTTGCCTTCGGAGTCCTTGTACTCGTCGCGCACTTCCTGCTTGGTCATCAGCAGCTTCTGGCGGTTGTCCCAGAGCTGGTAGGGCACGTCCACCGCGGCGATCAGCAACAGGCTGCAGGCCATCCAGAAGGCGCTCCAGCCAATCACCTGGACGCTGTGCAGGATGGCGGTCTCCAGCGGTTCGTGGATCAGCGCCAGCAGCGCTTGCCGGTCCGATTGCAGCACCAGCAGGGCCACCACCAGCACCACGAGGAATTTCACCAGGGCCTTGAACAGCTCCAGCAGCGACTTGCTGGAGAACATCCGCTTGACCCCTTCCAGCGGGTTGAGCCGGCTGAACTTGGGGGCCAGGGCTTCAGCGGAGAACAGCCAGCCGCCGAGGGCGATGGGACCGATGATCGACGCCAGCAGCAGGATCAGCAGGATCGGCCAGAGCCCTTCGCCGGCGGTGCGCACGGCGGCGCCGACCAGTTGCAGCATGCTGTCGCTGTTCATCAGCGTCTCGCGGGACAGATCGAAACTGCCGCGCATCACCCGGATCAGGTCAACGGCCAGGCCGGCGCCGTAGTTCAGCAACGCCGCCGAACCGGCGATCAGCACCGCCAGGGTGTTGAGCTCCTTGGAGCGCGGCAGCTGGCCTTTCTCGCGCGCCTCTCGGCGCCGTTTCTCTGTGGGTTCCTCTGTCTTGTCCTGACCGCTCTCGCTTTCCGCCATCAGCGCGCTCCCGCCAATTCACGGAGCAGTCGCAGTCCTTCGCCAGCGAGGGACTGGTACTGCGAGAGGATCTCGGCGGTGCCGATCCAGATGATGACGAAGCCCATCACCAGGGTCAGCGGGAAGCCGATGGAGAAGATGTTCAGTTGCGGCGCGGCGCGGGTCATGGCGCCGAAGGCCAGGTTGATCACCAGCAGCGCGGTGATCGCCGGCAAGGCGATGAGCAGGCCGGCGCCGAGCACCCAGCCGAGCTTGCCGGCCACGGTATACAAATGCTCGGCGGACAGCCCCTGCCCCACCGGCAGGGTCACGAAACTCTCGGCGATCACCTCGAAGACCACCAGGTGGCCATTCATGGCGAGGAACAGCAGGGTCACCAGCATGCTGAAGAACTGCCCCATCACCGGCACCGAGACACCGTTGGTGGGATCGACGGTGGAGGCGAAACCCAGGCCCATCTGCATCGACAGCAACTGCCCGGCGACCACGAAGGCATGGAACATCAGTTGCAAGGTGAAGCCGAGCATGGCGCCGATGAGGATCTGCTCGCCGATCAGCAGCATGCTGCGCAGGCTCAGCGCATCCACCTGCGGCATCGGCGGCAGGTTCGGCACCAGCACCACGCTGATGGCCAGGGCCAGGTACAGACGTACCCGCGCCGGAACCATCTGGGTGCTGAACAGCGGCATGGTCATCAGCAGGGCGCCGATGCGGAACAGCGGCAGGATGAAGCTGGAGATCCAGCCGCCGATCTGGGCGTTGCTCAGTTCGAACATCAGCCGATCAGCGTCGGAATACTGGTAATCAGGTTCTGCGTGTACTCCATCAGTTCACGCAGCAGCCAGGGGCCGAGGACGATCAGGGTGACCAGCACCACCAGCAGGCGCGGCAGGAAGCTCAGGGTCTGCTCGTTGATCTGCGTGGCGGCCTGGAACATCGCCACCACCAGGCCCACCAACAGGCTCGGCAGCACCAGGATGGCGACCATCATGGCGGTCAGCCAGAGCGCCTGGCGGAACAGGTCGACGGCAACTTCCGGGGTCATGGCGCACCCTCCTCTGCGGTTACACGGTGCCGAAGCTACCGGCCAGGGTGCCGATGATCAGCGCCCAGCCGTCCACCAGGACGAACAGCATGAGCTTGAACGGCAGGGAAATGATCAGCGGCGACAGCATCATCATACCCATCGCCATCAGCACGCTGGATACCACCAGGTCGATGATCAGGAAGGGAATGAAGATCATGAAGCCGATCTGGAAAGCGGTCTTCAGCTCCGAGGTGACGAAGGCCGGCACCAGGATGGTCATGGGCGTCGCATCGGCGCGCGGGATGTCGGTGCGCTTGGACAGGCGCACGAACAGGTCGAGGTCCGACTGCCGGGTCTGCGCCAGCATGAAGGCCTTCAGCGGCACCTCGGCGCGGCTCACCGCCTCCTGCGCCGGAATCTGCTCGTTGAGGTACGGCTGCAGCGCGCTGCTGTTGATCTTGTCGAACACCGGGGCCATGACGAACAGCGTGAGGAACAGCGCCAGACCGACCATCACCTGGTTCGACGGCGTGCTCTGCAGGCCGAGGGCCTGACGCAGGATGGAGAAGACGATGATGATCCGGGTGAAGCTGGTCATCAGCATGACGAACGCCGGGATGAAGCTCAGCGCGGTCATGATCAGCAGGATCTGCAGGCTGACCGTGTACTCCTGCTGGCCCTGGCCGTTGGTGGTCACGGTGATCGCCGGGATCGACGTGGGGTCGGCGGCGAAGGCCTGGGGCATGCCCAGCGCGAGCAGGCCGAGGGCCAGCGGCAGGCAGCGGCGCAGGGCCTCCAGTACAGCGCGGAAACTCATTGCGGGCGGCCCTTGTCCTTGTTCAGCAGCTCCAGCAGGCGCTGGGCGAACTCCGGCGTCGCCGGCTCCACCGGCTCCGTGCTGCGCACCGGCTCCTTGAGCACGTGCAGCGGGGTGATGCGCCCCGGCGTCAGGCCGAGGAGGATCTGCTCCTCGCCGACCTGCACCAGCACCAGGCGGTCGCGCGGACTCAGCGCCTGGCTGGCCACCAGCTTGATCGCCTGGTTGCTGCGCGGGCCGATCTGCTGCATGCGCCGCACCAGCCAGGCGAGCAGGAAAATCAGCGCCACCACCAGCACCAGGCCGAACAACAGTTGCAGCAGTTGCGTGCCGGCGCTGCCGGTAATCAGGCTGGGCGAGGCGCTGGCATGCACGATGGCCGGCGCCGGAGCGACGGCGGCTTCTTCTTCGGCGCCGGCGAAGAGCGGCAGCCCGGCCAGCGGCAGGGCAAGGAACAGCGCGAGCAGACGGGCCATGGTCAGCGCAGCTTCTTGATGCGTTCGCTGGGGCTGATCACATCGGTGAGGCGGATGCCGAACTTCTCGTTCACCACCACCACCTCGCCATGGGCGATCAGGGTGCCGTTGACCATCACATCCAGCGGTTCGCCGGCCAGGCGGTCGAGTTCGATCACCGACCCCTGGTTGAGCTGCAGCAGGTTGCGGATGTTGATGTCGGTGTGCCCGACTTCCATGGAGATGGTCACCGGAATGTCCAGGATCACATCCAGGTTCGGGCCTTCCAGGCCGGCGATGGTCGGCGCCTTGGGCGACATGCCGAACTCCTCCATGGGCGCGCGCGGCGCGACCGGCGCGGCGGGGGCGGCGGGGGCGGCATTGCCGGCCATGAGGGCGTCGATATCGTCCTGACTGGCGTCGCCCGCCTCGGACAGCGCCGCGGCCCACTCGTCGGCCAGCGCCTGTTCCTCGGGAGTCACGTTCTCTTCGTCTGCCATGGTGAATCTGTCCTCTATGTAGCTGCGCTCAGCGCGGACGCTCGAGCGGTTCGAGAATCTGGAAGGCCAGGTTGCCCTTGTGCGAACCCAGCTTGACCTTGAAGGAAGGCACGCCATTGGCGCGCAGGATCATGTGCTCCGGCATCTCCACCGGGATCACGTCGCCCGGCTGCATGTGCAGGATGTCGCGCAGGCGCAGCTGGCGACGCACCACGGTGGCGTCCACCGGCACATTGACGTCGAGGATATCCTCGCGCAGCGCGTTGACCCAGCGCTCGTCCTGATCGTCGAGATCGGACTGGAAGCCGGCGTCGAGCATCTCGCGGATGGGCTCGATCATCGAGTACGGCAGAGTGATGTGCAGGTCGCCGCCGCCGCCGTCCAGCTCGATGTGGAACGTCGACACCACCACCACTTCGCTGGGGCTGACGATGTTGGCCATGGCCGGGTTCACTTCCGAGTTGACGTACTCGAAGGCGATCGGCATGACCGCGCTCCAGGCCTCGGCGAGGTCGACGAAGGCCTGCTCGATGACCATGCGCACCACGCGCAACTCGGTGGGGGTGAACTCACGGCCCTCGATCTTGGCGTGGCGGCCATCGCCGCCGAAGAAGTTGTCCACCAGCTTGAACACCAGCTTGGCGTCGAGGATGAACAGCGCGGTGCCGCGCAACGGTTTCATCTTCACCAGGTTGAGGCTGGTCGGCACATACAGCGAATGCACGTATTCGCCGAACTTCATCACCTGCACGCCGCCCACGGCGACGTCGGCGGAGCGGCGCAGCAGGTTGAACATGCTGATGCGGGTGTAGCGGGCGAAGCGCTCGTTGATCATCTCCAGGGTCGGCATGCGGCCCCGGACGATGCGGTCCTGGCTGGTCAGGTCATAGGACTTGACCGCGCCGGGTTCGACCTCGGCTTCCGTCTCGACCAGGCCATCGTCCACGCCGTGCAGAAGCGCGTCGATTTCATCCTGGGAAAGCAGATCTTGCACGGCCATGCGCGTTACCTACTGCAGTACGAAGTTGGTGAAAAGCACTTGTTCGACGGCCAACTGGCCGGTGGCCTTCTTCGCCAGCGCCTGGATGCTGGCGGTGGCCTGCTGGCGCAGCATTTCCTTGCCGACTGGCGTCACCAGCGAATCGAAATTCTGACTGGAAAACAGCATGACGAACTGATTGCGGACCAACGGCATCTGCTCCTTGAGCGCATCCAGTTGCGCCTGGTCGCGGCCCATCAGGGCCACCGAAACCTGCAGGTAGCGCTGCCGCCCGCCCTGGTTGAAGTTGACCACGAAGGACGGCGCCAGCACTTCGTAGAGCGCCTCCTTCTTGCCCGGGTGCGCATCGGCTTCGGCCGGCGCGCTCTCCGCCGGCTTGGCGTTGCGGCTGAGGAAGAACCAGGTGCCGCCCACCGACAGCCCCACCGCCACCAGGAAGGCCACCGCCAGCAGGATGATGAGCTTCATTCGGCTCTTGCCGGAGCCACCCTCGGCGGGTGGAGAGGTCGTCTGATCGTTCTTTGCCATGCCAAAAATCCGTCGCTTGAGCGGTCCGATGCCTGTCACCTGGAACAGGAGCAAGGGCTGTGCCAGCTCACAAATAGCTGACCGCCGCGGCGGATATTACAGACTGGCGGGAGGAAGTCACGGGGGAGAGCGAGAAAAGCTCGCGATGAACGGCTCCCGGGCGGGAGCCGTTCATGCTCGCATCGGCGCAGGTCGAGCTGCGCTGGACCGGCGTCCGGCGGGGATCAGGCGTAGTAGTCCACCATGCCCAGGCCGCCCACCTGCGGCCGGCTGCGGATTTCGCTGACACCGCTGATCAACGGCTCGTCGTCCGCAGCGTCGCGGCCAGTCGCCGCATTGCCGCCGCCACGCGCGTTGCCGCCCTGCTGCTGGCCCTGCCAGCCACGCGCCAGGGACTGGTCGGAGACGTTGACGTTGACCTGGTTCATGCCCTGCTGGCTGAACATGTCGCGCAAGCGGTGCTGCTGGCTTTCCAGGGCCTCGCGCACGCCGGCGTTGGCGCTGGCGAAGGTCACCTGGGTCTGGTCGCTGGCCATGTGGATGCGCACTTCCACGCGCCCCAGGTCGGCCGGCTCCATCTGGATATCCGCCGACTTCAGGTTCTGGCTGGACATCCACATCACCCGGTCGACCACCGCGTCGGTCCAGCCGCTCTGCTGCACGGACACCGGCTGGCCGGGCACCAGGGCGTTGACCGGACGGCTGGTGAGGCTCTGCTGGGTGCCATTGAGCGCCTGGGTCAGGGCTTCCAGTTTGTTGGCGAAGGCCTCATTGCGATTCTCGCTCTTGCTGTCGACGGCCTTCTCCGGCAACTGCTGGGCCAGCTCGGCGCTGGCCTGCAGGCTGGTGTCGAGCGCCTTGCCGTCGGCGCTCTGCAATTCCTGCCCGCTGCTCAGCCCGGCCAGCAGGCTCGCCATGTCGGTCTTGGCATGGCCATCGCCGAGCTTGTCGACCAGCTTGGCCGCCGTCGCGGTATCGGCTTGCCCCTGCGCCTGCCCTACCCCCTGCACCTGCGCCTGTAGTTGCAGTTGCAACGCTGGCGTGGCGTCCGGCGCGCCGGCGACCGAGAGCAGGTTCACCCCCTGGGCCTGGTTGAGCTTGAGCAAGTCGCCATCGCTCGCCGCCGCGCCCGGCTGGCTTTGCCCGGTCGCGGCGGGCGCCGTCGAGGCGCTGGCGGCGCTGGCCGGCAACGGGCTGCCGAGCCCCAAGGCCAACAAGGGATCGAGACTGTCGGCGGGCTTGTCGTCGGCGCTGGCCGGCTTGTCCTGCCCATCGGCCGGCAATGCCTTGCCGCCTTCGGCAACCTTTGGCTGGTCAGCGGCCGGCGGCGGCGCCGACGCGCTGTCCGTGGTGTCCTTGTCCTGCTGCGGCTTGCCCTTGTCGCGAGCCGGCTTGGCGCTGTTCGCCGGGCGCTCGGTGGAGGCCGGCCGGCTCTCCTGCGCATACACGTCGGCGAAGCTGGAACCCTTGTCGTTCGTGGCATTCGCCGAATCCTGCGCAGCCTTGGACGGGGTCGCCCTGGGGCTCGGCGCGGGGGTCGGCGACAACAAAATATCCGGGGCGACAGCCATCGGAACTCTCCGTTCGTATTGAGTAACCACTACGGAGATAGCAAGGGACGGGCCAGTTTCCTCGACGACCGCGGGAAAACCCGCGCGAGCCCCTAGCGACGCGGGTGGCGCTGCTGCTTGAGGAGAATGCGGACGATGGCGAATTCGCGCTCGACCTGCTCCACCAGCGCTTCCGCATGGGGTAGGTCGGTCTGGCGGGCGGATTCTTCGAGCTGCTTGCAGAGGCCGGCCAGGATCTGCGCGCCCATGTTGCCGCAACTGCCCTTGAAGCTGTGCGCGGCGTGGCGCAGTGCCTGGCTGTCGGCATTGGCGAGGGCCTCGCGCAAGCTGCGCAGGCGCTCCTCGGAGTCGCTGATGAAGGTCTCCAGCAACAGCGGATACTCCTCCGCCATCACATCGCGCAAGGCGTTCAACGCGGCATCGTCGAGATGCACCTCGGACATTCGCTCACTCCCTGGCCGCCCGGCGCCTGGGCCGGCGCGCGAGAACGGCGGATTATGCCTGAGCGGACCAGAAAAACTCCACGGATACCGATTTGCCGTCCGCCGACCATTGGCAGCGGTCGGCGAGCTGCCGCACCAGGGTCAGGCCGCGCCCGCTGAAGCCGGGTCCCGGGCATTGCGCCTGGGCCTGCAGCACGGCGCCGACGTCGAAGCCGTCGCCGCTGTCCTCGACCCGCAGCAACAGGCGCCCCCCGTCACCGTGGGGCGCCAGGTCGAGGTGGAAGCGCACGAAGCCATGGCTGAGGTTCTGCAGGCGCTCGCGGCGCTCGGCGTAATAGCGGGCGAAGCCCTCCGCGTCGCATTTCAGGCGGGAGTCCAGGCCCATCAGGCCATGCTCCAGGGCGTTGGAATAGAGTTCGGCCAAGACCGTGTAGAGCGCGCCGCCGCGCGGCCGCAGGTCATGCACTTCCATGAGCAGTTGGAGCAGGAAGGGCAAGGGATTGAAATGCCGCAGGGTCGGCGCGCGGAACTCGAAACTGCTCGACCAGTCCTGCGGGCCGTTCAAGCCGGCGTCGGAGAACGCCAGCGGCGGGCGTTGCAGGCTGGCATCCGGCACCAGGGCGATTTCCAGCATGCTCAGGTCGTCCTGGGCCTCGCCACGGAAACGCGACAGCGTCGCCTGGATGTCGTCGAACAGCCGCGAACCGCCGGCATGCCGGGCGAAGACCTGGCGCAGACGCTGTTCGCCGAACATCTCGCCCTGGGTATTGCGCGCCTCCAGCACGCCGTCGGAGAAGAGCAGCACGCGGTCGCCGTCTTCCATGGGGAAAACCTCGCAGCGCTCGTCGAAGGCGCTGGATTCGAGGATGCCCAGTGGCAGATGGCGCGACACCAGCGGCAGCAACGTGCCGTCGTGGCGGAACAGGTAGCCGTCCGGCAGGCCGCCATTCCACACCTCCAGCATGCCGCGCTGGAAGCTCAGGTTGAGCATGGTCGCGCAGCAGAACACCCCCAGCGGCAGGATGCGTTTCAGCTTGGCATTCATCTCGCGGAGGATGTCGGCGATCGGGTATCCCTTGGCGGTCATGCCGTAGAACACCTCGGCCAGCGGCATGGCGCCGATGGCCGCCGGCAGGCCGTGGCCGGTGAAGTCACCGAGCAGCACGTGCATGCCGCCGGATGGCTTGTAGGCGGCCAGCAGCAGGTCGCCGTTGAACAGCGCGAACGGCGATTGCAGGTAACGGATGTTCGGCGCGTTGAGGCAGCCGGAATGCGCCACCTTGTCGAACACCGCCTTGGCCACCCGCTGTTCGTTGAGCAGGTGCTCGTTGTGCCGGGCGATCAGGTCGCGCTGTTCGAGGACCTCGCGCTGCAAATGGTGCAGGCGGCCCATGGCACGGATCTTGGCTTCGAGGATGACGCGGTTGTAGGGCTTGGAGAGAAAGTCGTCGCCGCCCGCCTCCAGGCTCTGCACCAGCGCCTCGGTCTCGCTCAGCGAGGTGAGGAAGATGATCGGCACCAGCTCCTCGCCGGCCAGGCTACGGATACGCCGCGCCGCCTCGAAGCCGTCCATCACCGGCATCAGTGCGTCCATCAGCACCAGTTGCGGACGCTCCTGGTCGAACAGGGCCAAGGCCTCCAGGCCATTGGCGGCGGTCAGCACCCGATGGCCCTGGCGGCTGACGATGGTCGAGAGCAACAGCCGGTCGGCAGCGTTGTCGTCGGCGATCAGCACCGTCAGGAAGTTCGCCATGGCCGGTCGCGGCTCAGCTGATCTGGAAGAGTTGTTCGAAGTTGGAAATGGAAAGGATCTTGCGGACGTCCGGGCTGCACTGCACCAGGCTGATCCGCGCCTGTTCGCCTCCGGCGTGGTCGCGCAACAGCAGCAACATGCCCAGCGCCGAGCTGTCCAGGTAGGTGGCGCCCTTGAGGTCGACCACATAGCGCTTGGGGGTGATGTCCTGGCGTTCGTAGGCGTTGCGGAATTCCTGGTGCGCGCCGAAATCGAAGCGGCCCTGGACGACGATGGTCAACTCCTGCCCGTCGGCGGATGGAACGGAAGTGATGGCCACTGGATGTCTCCCTACTGATAGGACTGCGCGTCTGGGGAGGAAGATTTAGCAGCTTGTCCGCCGCCCAGCAACTTCGGCGGCAGGCGGACAGCGCTCGGCGCCGGCCGCTACAAGCGCTCGCGGTACTCGCCCGGCGTCACTCCGAACCAGCGGCGGAAGGCACGGAAGAAATTGCTCGGCTCGGAGAAGCCGAGCAGGTAGGCGATTTCCAGCAGGGTCATGTGCGGTGTCGCCAGGTACTGTTCGGCCAGTTCGCGGCGCGTGTCGTCGAGCAGTTGCTGGTAGCTGCTGCCTTCTTCCTGCAGGCGTCGCTGCAGGGTGCGCTCGGACAGGTGCAAGGCTTCGGCGACCGCCTCGCGCCGCGGTTCACCCTGCGGCAGCAAGCGGCACAGCACCTGGCGCGTCTGGTGGCTGAAGCGGCTGCTGGCGAAGCGCGCCAGGTAGTCGCCGGCGAAGCGATCGTGCAGGCGCGCCAGTTCGGCATTGGCGGTGGGCAGCGCGGCGCTCATGTCGGCATGGGCGAAGAGCAACGCGCACTGCCCGTGGCCGAAGCTCAGCGGCGCCTCGAACAGCGCCTGGTAGGGCGTGGCATCCAGCGGCGGCTCGCCGGCCAGGCGCACCTCCAGCGGCTTCAGGTGGCGCCCGGTGATCCAGCGCACCAGGGCGATCAGGCTGGCCAGGGAACACTCGGCGCTCTGCCGCGGCGGCGGCAGGCGGTCGCCATGCACCTGCACGCTGAACAGACAGCCCTCGGGCAAGCGGCGGAAACTCAGGTCGGCGCCTTCGGCGATGATTCGCTGGTAGCGCTCCAGGCGCTCCAGTCCCTCGCCGAGGTTGCGGCTGGACATCAGCGCATACCCCAGCACGGGAAACGCCGGGGTGTGCACGCGGGCGATGTTCAGGGCGATGGCCGGATTGCCGCTGAGCGTCACCGCGCGCTGCCACAGGCGGCTCATGGCGTCCTGCGGGAAGCGCGCGTCGGGGTCGTCGAGGGCGCGGTAGTCCAGTCCCAGTTCGGCGAACAGGCTGCGACCGTCGAGGCCTTCCAGTTCGATGGCCTCGACCATTCCGCGCACCCAGCTCGACAGGGTTGTTCGCTCAGGCATATCGCTTCTTCTTGTTCTGTGCGGTGGCGCCGGGACTGCAGGCGCAGGCCCGGCCGGGGAATGGCGGGGAAGGATACTAAACTGGCTGTGTATGTCATCTGCAAGCGGCCGGCCCGGAGCCTACACTGGGCCCCTCACAATGACAGGAGGTGCGCCATGAGCACCCAGACCGCCGAGCGTTTCCACAGTTTCGCCGAGTTCTATCCCTTCTACCTGCAGGAACACAGCAACTCGACCTGCCGCCGCCTGCATTACGCCGGCAGCCTGCTGGTGCTGGCGATCCTCGCCTATGCCCTGCTCAGCGGGCAACTGGCCTGGCTGCTGGCCCTGCCCTTCGCCGGCTACGGTTTCGCCTGGGTCGGGCACTTCGTCTTCGAAAAGAACCGCCCGGCCACCTTCAAGTACCCGCTGTGGTCGTTCATCGGCGACTGGGTGATGCTCAAGGATGCCTTCACCGGGCGGATTCGCTTCTGAATCCCGCGGGGTAGCGCAAGCGCCCCGCCGCTAGCGGCGGATCAGCAGTTCCCGCGCCCTGGCCGCGTCTTCCGCCGCCAGCTCGACCCAGAGTTCCGCCTTGCCGGCGATGAGCGCGCCGCTGGCCACGCCGTCGCGGTAGAGCACGCGATTGCCGGCCAGTGCCGGGACTTTGTTGCCCGGCAACAGGCTGCCGGAGAGGTTGAGCGGATCGACCGCCGAGAGCACCAGCCACTCGCCGTCCTTGTCGCGCTTGCGCACCTCGCGCAGCAGGCCGACCGCCTCCGGCAGGGCGAACTGCTCGCCGGTGAGGCCGGCGACGAAACGGCCGCCACGGATTTCCCCGCGCGCCTCCAGGCGATGGTAGATGCGCAACAGCTCGCGCCACGGCGGCAACCAGTCGGCCTCGCGCGCCAGTACCCGCCAGCAGACCACGCCGTAGCGCCGCAGCAGGGTCAGCGCGACATGCTCCAGCACGTCCGGCGCCAGCCGCGCCGGGCGCCCCTTCTCGGCCATTGCCGTGGGCCGCCGCAGCAACGCCCAGCGTCCGGCGTCGGCCATGCCGAATAGCGGGGTGCGCGCGCGCCGGTCATGCCGGCTGCGCTTGGCCGCCGGCAGCAGCAGGGCGCGCAGGCCGGCGAAGCTGTCGGCGTTGACCCGGCCCAGCGCCACCAGCTCGCCCAGCGCGCCTTCCAGCTCGCTGCGCAGCAGGCGGGTGTCGCCCAGCAACTCGTCGAAGAACAGCGCGCCCTGCTCGGTCAGCGCCGCCAGCACCTTCTGCGCCTTGGACGACGGCTGTGCATCGCCGCTATCGGCGCCCAGCGTACTCCACAGGGAAAACTGCCGGCGCGGCACTAGGACAATGGGGCTGCTGCGCAACGGCCCGCCGCCACTGCGCCCGCGCGTGGCGCCACGCCCCGGCAGGCGCGCCCAGACCAGGCGGCCGGCGCGACAGAGATCGTCCAGCCAGTGGCTCGTGTAATCGGCGACCCGCGCCGGCAGGATGTCGCTCTCCCAGGCGCCGGCGGCGGCCTGGAAGCCTTCCAGTTGGCTCAGCACCCCGGCCAGCGCCTCGGCGCCGCGCACCCGCGCGCCCGCGGCGACGCGCTGCCAGTCGAAGAGAAAACGCAGGTAGTCGGCGCGCTCCACCGGCTCGATCTCACGGCGCAGGCGACGCACCGTGTAGCGGTGGATGCGCGCCAGCAGGTGGCGCTCGCACCATTCGTCCTCACTGGCACCGGGGCTGAAGCGGCCGCGCAGGACGTAGCCCTCGCGCTCCAGGCCAGCCAGGGCGAAGGCGATGGCCGCCGCGTCCAGGCCCAGGTCGTCGGCCAGTTGTGCCTGGCTGCGCGGGCCGAAGCCGGTCAGGCGGGCGCGCAGCAGTTCGAGCAGCGCGTCTTCCGCCGACCAGCCGTCGCCGAGCGTCGCGGGCAGTTGCAGCGCCGGCGTCGGTCGGGCCTGGGGATAGATCGCCAGCAGTTGAGCGAGGCGCTCGGCGGCCACCCACAGCTCGACCGCGGCGGTGCGCAGACGGGTGGCGCGGCCGGCCTTGGCCAGGCGCCCGAGCAGCAACTCCCAGCCGAGGTTGGCGGCGGCTTCGTCGAGGCGGATGCAACCCAGGCCGCTCAGCGCCTCGTGCATCTCGTCGGCATCGCGCGCTTCCGGCCAGGCCTCGGCGCGCACCGCGGCGATCGCCTCGGGGTCGAGGGCGCCGAGGTCGTCGGCGCATTCCGGGTCGCTCCAGCGCCGGCTCTGCACGGCTTGGGTCCGCCGCTCTTCCAGCGGCGCGTCGTCGAGGAAGGCATAGGGCGCGGCGCTGAGCACTTCCGCCGCCAGCGCCGAGGGCGCCGGCAGGTCGCGCGCATAGAGGCGCACCGCGCCGTTCTCCATGCGCCGCAGCAGGGCCAGCCAGGCGTCGCAGTCCATGGCCTGGTGCAGGCAGTCATCGAGGGTCTGGGCGACCAGCGGGTGATCGGGAATCTGCCGCTCGCCGACGATGTTCTCCAGGCACGCCACCTGGTCGGGGAACACCGCGGCCAACAAGTCCTCGCTGCGCATGCGCTGCAGTTGCGGCGCCACCTTTCGGCCACCGCGGAAGCGCGGCAGGGCCAGCGCGGTGGTGGCGTTCCAGCGCCAGCGCACGCCGAACAAGGGCGCGTCGAGCAGGGCCTGCAGCAGCACCTGTTCGGCGTTCTTCGCATTCAGGTAACGCCAGACCTCGTCCAGCGGGAAGCTGTGGCTGGTGGACAGCGAGAGAATGATCGCGTCCTCGGTGGCCGCCGCCTGCAGCTCGAAGTTGAAGGTGCGGCAGAAACGCTTGCGCAAAGCCAGGCCCCAGGCGCGGTTGACCCGGCTGCCATAGGGCGAATGGATGACCAACTGCATGCCGCCGGACTCGTCGAAGAAGCGCTCCAGCACCAGCGCCGACTGGCTCGGCAACACGCCCAGGGCGTTGCGCGCGCGGGCCAGGTACTCGACCATCTGGCGCGCCGCGGCCTCGTCCACGCCGAGCGCCGCGTTCAGCCAGGCGATGGCCGGCGCCAGCGGCTCGGCGCCGCCCTGCCCCTCGGCGAGCAGCGCGTCCAGGCGCTCGCGCAGGCGCGACACGCTGGCCGACAGCTCGTCGCTGCGCCCCGGCGCCTCGCCGAGCCAGAAGGGAATGTTCGGCGGCTGGCCCTGGGCATCCTCGACCCGCACCTTGCCCGGTTCGATGCGGAGGATGCGATAGGACACATTGCCCAGTTGGAAGACATCGCCGGCCAGGCTTTCCACGGCGAAGTCCTCGTTCACCGTGCCGACCGTCAACCCCTGCGGCTCCAGCAGCACGCTGTAGTCGCCCGCGTCAGGGATGGTGCCGCCCGAGGTCACGGCGGTCAGCCGCGCGCCACGGCGTCCGCGCAGCAGGTGGTGGATGCCGTCGCGGTGCAGGTAGGCCGCGCGCTGCCCGTTACGGCTGGCGTAGCCCTCGGCGAGCATGCGCAGCACCGCCTCGAAGCGCTCGCGCGGCAGCTCGGCATAGGGTTGGGCGGCGCTGAACAACTGGAACAGCGCCTCCTCGTGCCACTCGCGGCAGGCCACTTCGGCGACGATCTGCTGGGCCAGCACGTCCAGTGGCGCGCGCGGTATCACCAGGGCGTCCAGTTCGCCACGGCGCACGCTATCGAGCAGCGCCACGCATTCGACCAGCTCGTCCCGCGAGGTCGGAAACAGACGCCCCTTGGGCGTGCCGCCGACGCTGTGCCCGGAACGTCCGACGCGTTGCAGGAAGGCGGCGATGGAGCGCGGCGAGGCGATCTGGCAGACCAGTTCGACCTCGCCGATATCGATGCCCAGCTCCAGCGACGCGGTGGCCACCAGCACCTTCAGCCGGCCGGCCTTGAGCCGTTGCTCGGCGCCCAGGCGTTGCTCCTTGGACAGGCTGCCGTGGTGCGCGGCGACCCGCTCGATGCCCAGGCGCTCGCCGAGATGGCGGGTGATGCGTTCGGCCAGGCGCCGAGTGTTGACGAATACCAGGGTGGTGCGGTGGGCCTCGGCGAGCGCGGCCAGGCGGTCGTAGACGCTGTCCCAGACCTCGTGGGACATCACCGCCTCCAGCGGCGCCGGCGGCACCTCGATGGCCAGGTCGCGCGCGCGGCTGTAGCCGATATCGACGATGTCGCAGCCCGTCGCGCCCGCCGCGCCGTGGCCAACGAGGAAGGCCGCCACCGCTTCGATGGGCTTCTGCGTGGCGGACAGGCCGATGCGCACCAGCGGCTCGGCGCACAGCGCCTGCAGGCGCTCCAGCGACAACGCCAGGTGGCTGCCGCGCTTGCTCCCGGCGAGGGCGTGGATCTCGTCGACGATGACGCTGCGCGCGCCGGCCAGCATGGCCCGCCCGGAATCCGAGCCGAGCAGCACATAGAGCGATTCCGGGGTGGTCACCAGCAGGTGCGGCGGCCGGCGGCGCATGGCCTCGCGCTCACCCTGACTGGTGTCGCCGGTGCGCACCGCCGTGCGGATATCCACCGCCGGCAGCCCCGCGCGCCGCAGTTCCTCGCGGATGCCGGCCAGCGGCTCCTCCAGGTTGATGCGGATATCGTTGGACAGCGCCTTCAGCGGCGAGACGTAGACCACGCTGGTGCGGTCGGGCAGCTCGCCAGCGTGGTCCAGGCCCTCGCGGACCAGCCCGTCGATGGCCGACAGAAAGGCGGTGAGCGTCTTGCCCGAGCCGGTGGGCGCCGCCACCAGGGTCGATCGGCCGGCGCGGATCGACGGCCAGGCCTGGACCTGGGCCGGGGTCGGCGCGCGGAAATGGCGACGGAACCAGGCCGCGACGGCGGGATGGAAATCCGCCAGCGGGTCGCGTGGCCGGGTCGGCGTGACGGGTCGGTTCATGCCGACACTATGCTGGCGCGAGAAGCCTGCCTCAAGGGCCGCCGATCGCACCTCGCGGCGCGCGGCGACAGCGGCTAAGCTGCGCGCACTTCTTCGTCCGCGGACCGATCCCGATGAGCCTGAAAGACCGCGACTGGTACTGGCAGAACATCAACAATCCGGGCCAGCACGGCGAACCACCGGAGCGCCGCCCGCCACGCTGGCGCCGCCTGCTGGCGCCGTTGCTCTGGCTGATTCTGCTGGGGGCCCTGGCCAGCGGCGCCTGGGCACTGTGGCACGCCCCCAACGGCCAGGCCTGGGTGCAGATGCGCTGGCACGCCCTGCTCGGCCGCCTCGGTCTGGAGCAACCCGCGCACGCCGCGCCGGCCAGCCCCGGCCGCTACAGCGACAGCCCACGAGCGCTGGCCGAATGCATCAAACCGGGCAACCTGATCGACGACGAGGTGCGCGCCTGCGTGAAGGGCTATCGGGCGAAGACCTGGTAACGCCGTGGTCCGGCCGGGTAGCGGCTCGACGCTCGCCATGAACCGACGCCCGAGTTCGGCCGCAGAGCCGGGCACGGGCGTGCTGCAGCGGCGTATCACCGCGAGCGGTCATCGGCGCTACGACTCGCCGCCCGGCCCCAGGCCATGCTGGCGCAACTTGTTGGCGATGGTCGTATGCGACACCCCCAGGCGCTTGCCCAGCAGGCGGCTGCTCGGGTGTTCGCGGTAGAGCCGTTCCAGCACCGCCTTCTCGAAACGCCCGAGGATGGCATCCAGGCCGCCGTCGAGGGAGAAATCCCCCAGCGGGTGCGGCGCGCCGTAGTCCGGCAGGCGGATGTGCTCGGGCTTGATGGTGCCGCCGTCGCACAACGACACCGCCTGGAACAGCACGTTCTCCAGTTGCCGCACGTTGCCCGGCCAGTGGTAGCGGCCGAGGCGCTCCATGGCCTGCGGCGAAAGCAGCGGCAGCGCGCAGCCGATCTGCCGGCTGGCCTGGTCGAGGAAGTGCTCGACCAACGGGCCGAGGCCATCCAGGCACTCGCGCAGCGGCGGAATGTGCAGCGAGAGCACGTTGAGGCGATGGTAGAGGTCCTGGCGGAATTCGCCCTTGGCGCAGAGTTCGGAAAGATCGACCTGGGTCGCGCAGATCACCCGCACATCGAGGTAGACCTCCTCGTCGCTGCCGACCCGGCGGAAGCAGCCGTCCTGCAGGAAGCGCAACAGCTTGGCCTGCAGGCGCGGGCTCATCTCGCCGACGCCGTCGAGGAACAGGGTACCGCCGGCGGTCAGTTCGAGCAGGCCGAGCTTGCCTTCCGGGCGCGCGCCCTCGAAGGCGCCGGGGCCGTAGCCGAACAGCTCGGTCTCGGCCATGGATTCCGGTAGGCCGGCGCAGTTCAAGGCCATGAACGGCGACTGCCCGCGCGGGCTGGCCAGGTGGCAGGCGCGCGCCAGCAGCTCCTTGCCGGTGCCGGTTTCGCCCTCGATCAGCAAGGGCGCATCCAGCGGCGCCATGCGCCGGGCCTCGCGGACCACCGCGGCCATCACCCGCGAACTCTGGAAGATGCTGTCGAAGCCGCGCAGCTCGTGCTTGCGCACGTTGTAGATGCGCTCGCCGACGCGATCGGCGCGGTGCAGGGTCAGCACCGCCCCGGCCAGCGCTTCGCTTTCGTCGTGTTCGGTCTGCAACGGCGCGATGTCGGCAAGGAACACATCGCCCTTGACCTTCACCCGCAGGCCGTTGATGCGAGCCTTGTTGGCGCGCACCAGCTCGGGCAGGTCGAGGTCCTCGACGTAGCGCGCCAGGGGAATCCCCGGCACCTCGTCGACGCGCACGCCGAGCAACTGCGCGGCGGCGCGGTTGGCCGCGACTATCTGCCCGGCCATGTCGATGGACAGCACCGGGAATTCCAGCGCCGCCAGCAGCGCGTTCAGCTCCAGGTGGCGGCGCTCGCTGGGCATCAGGCCGACGCGCTTGACGCCGAAGACGCCGGGGATCGCCTCCAGCTTGGGTTTGAGCGACTGGAACTGCAGGTTGATCAGGTTCGGGCAGAGCAGGTAGATGGCATTGCCCTGCTCGCCGCCGACCTCGCCGCGGTTGACGTTGATGCCGTACTCGACCAGCAGGTTGAGGATGTCGCGAAGGATGCCGACGCGGTTCTGGCAGTGCACTTTGATGCGCATGGAGCGGCCCGTCATTGTGGTTGTAGTGGGCTTCAGGCAGCGGACTTTCCCCAGTTGCCTGGAAATTTCCGTCAAGAATATGTGACAGCATGCCGCATCGACAAGCCGACGGCATGCGAATCCACGGCATTCGTAACGATAACTTTACGGAAAGCTGCCTCATCCCGCCTCGCCGCCGCCCGCTGCCTGGCTGCGTGGCAGCGCCCGCCGGGTTATTTCTGAGGCATCACAACAACAAGGCCTCGACGCCGGAGGACCCATGAAGACAACGCAGTACGTGGCCCGCCAACCTGACGAGAAGGGTTTCATCGATTACCCGGAATCCGAGCATCAGGTGTGGAACACCCTGATCACCCGCCAATTGAAAGTGATCGAGGGCCGCGCCTGCCAGGAATACCTGGACGGCATCGAGCAACTGCGCCTGCCCCATGAGCGCATCCCGCAACTCGACGAAATCAACCGCGTGCTCCAGGCCAGCACCGGCTGGCGCGTCGCCCGCGTCCCGGCGCTGATCCCCTTCCAGACCTTCTTCGAGCTGCTCGCCAGCCAGCAATTCCCGGTGGCCACCTTCATCCGCACGCAGGAAGAGCTGGATTACCTGCAGGAACCGGACATCTTCCACGAAATCTTCGGCCACTGCCCGCTGCTGACCAACCCCTGGTTCGCCGAGTTCACCCACACCTACGGCAAGCTCGGCCTGGCCGCCAGCAAGGAAGAGCGCGTCTACCTGGCGCGGCTGTACTGGATGACCATCGAATTCGGCCTGCTCGACACGCCGCAGGGCCGGCGCATCTATGGCGGCGGCATCCTCTCGTCGCCGAAGGAAACCGTCTACAGCCTCTCCGACGCGCCCGAGCACCTGCCCTTCGATCCGCTGGAGGCCATGCGCACGCCCTATCGCATCGACATCCTGCAGCCGGTCTATTTCGTCCTGCCGGAACTCAAGCGCCTGTTCGAGCTGGCCCACCAGGACATCATGGCGCTGGTCCACCGCGCCATGCAGTTGGGTCTGCACGCACCGAAGTTTCCGCCGAAAGCAGCGGCCTGATCCGCTGCACTGACTACCCTTGGTGGACGACCCGCGCGGTCGGCCACCTTTGCCTTGCCCGATGCATTCCAAGGAGAACCCCATGACCGCCCTGACCCAAGCCCATTGCGAAGCCTGCCGCGCCGATGCCCCGAAGGTGTCCGACGACGAATTGGCCGTGCTGATCAAGCAGATCCCGGACTGGAACATCGAGGTCCGCGACGGCCACATGGAGCTGGAGCGCGAGTTCCTCTTCAAGAACTTCCGCCACGCCCTGGCCTTCACCAACGCGGTGGGCGCCCTCGCCGAGGAAGAAGGCCACCACCCGGACCTGCTCACGCGCTGGGGCAAGGTCACCGTGACCTGGTGGAGCCACGAACTGAAGGGCCTGCACCGCAACGACTTCATCATGGCCGCGCGCACCGACGAGCTGGCCAAGACCGCCGAGGGCCGCAAGTGAGCCATTTCGCCCATGTCCCACGGGTGCCCGGGGACCCCATCCTCGGCCTGCTCGACGCTTTCCGCGCCGATCCCAACCCGGCCAAGCTGGACCTGGGCGTCGGAGTCTACAAGGACGCCCAGGGCCTGACGCCGATCCTGCGCACGGTGAAGCGCGCCGAGCAGTACCTGGTCGAGCACGAAACCACCAAGAGCTACGTCGGCGGCCACGGCGACGCGCTGTTCGCCGCGCGCCTCTGCGAACTGGTGCTGGGCAGCGACTCGCGCCTGCTCAGCAGCCAGCGCGCCGACGCCAGCCAGACGCCCGGCGGCACCGGTGCGCTGCGCCTGGCGGCGGACTTCATCGCCCGCTGCCTGCCCGGGCGCGGCGTCTGGCTGAGCGATCCGACCTGGCCGATCCACGAAAGCCTCTTCGCCGCCGCCGGGGTGCAGGTGGCGTACTACCCCTACGTCGGCGCCGATAACCACCTGGACGTCGAGGCCATGCTCGCCGCCCTGCAGCACATCCCCCACGGCGACGTGGTGCTGCTGCACGCCTGCTGCCACAACCCGACCGGCTTCGACCTGGCCTGGAACGACTGGCTACGCGTGCTGGAAGTGGTCAAGCGGCGCGAGCTGCTGCCGCTGATCGACTTCGCCTACCAGGGCTTCGGCGACGGCCTGGAGGAAGACGCGCGCGCCGTGCGGCTGTTCGCCGAGAACCTGCCGGAACTGCTGATCACCAGCTCCTGCTCGAAGAACTTCGGTCTCTACCGCGACCGCGTCGGCGCGCTGATCGTCTGCGCCGGCAGCGCGGCGAAACTGGCCGACGTGCGCAGCCAACTGGCGTTCCTCGCGCGCAATCTGTGGTCCACCCCGCCGGCGCATGGCGCCGAAGTGGTGGCGACCATCCTCGGCGACCCCGAGCTGAAAGCACTCTGGCTGGAGGAACTGGACGCCATGCGCGCGCGCATCGCCGGCCTGCGCCTGGACCTGGTCGACGCCCTGCGCCCGCACGGCCTGGCCGAGCGCTTCGCGCACCTGGCGATCCAGCGCGGCATGTTCTCCTACACCGGACTCAGCCCGGAGCAGGTCCGCCGCCTGCGCGACGAACACAGCGTGTACCTGGTCGGCAGCGGCCGCGCCAACATGGCCGGCATCGACGCCCAGCGCCTGGACGAACTGGCCAGGGCCATCGCCAGCGTCTGCGCCTGAGCGCCATCCCCCTCGCTCGACCGGCCACTGGCCGGTCTTTTTTTGCCACGCGCAAGGCCGCCAGCCGGTGGATGCGGCGCAGGGAGCGCCGGCGGGCAGTGGCGCAATCGCCGGATGCCGACCATTCTGGCTGTGCCGATCCCCCAAGCAGAGGGCACCCCATGTTCGAGTTCTTCTACGCCTTGCCGAGCCAGAACCGCGCCGCCGAGTACCGTCACTTCAGCATCCTGCCGGCGACCGGCGCCATCGGTGCGGACGTCACCGGGGTGAACCTGAAAAGCCTTGGCGACGACGGCTTCGCCGAGCTGCGCCAGGCCCTGCTGGCGCACAAGGTGCTGTTCATCCGCGGGCAGTCGCTGGGCGTCGAGGATATGGAGGCGCTGACTCTGCGCTTCGGCGAGTTCGGCCGCGAGCCCTATGTCGAGGGCATGCCCGGCCATCCCCATGTGGTGCGGGTGCTCAAGGAGGCCAACGAAAAGACCCCGGTGGTGTTCGGCGGCGCCTGGCACAGCGACTGGTCGTTCCAGGAGCGCCCGCCGGCCTTCACCCTGCTCTACGGCCACGACATCCCGCCCTTCGGCGGCGACACCCTGTACGCCAACCTGGCGCTGGCCTACGAGTGGCTGTCGCCGAAGCTGCGCGCGCAGCTGGAGACCCTCGACGCCATCCACAGCCCGGAGCGCGCCTACGGCGCCGAAGCCAAGCACAACGAGCTGATGGAAAACATGGCGGTGCGCTACGGCAACAGCGACGGCGAAGTGCGCTCGCACCCGCTGGTGACCCGCCATCCGGAAACCGGCAAGAAGGTGCTCTTCATCAACCCCGCCTACACCAGCGGCATCAAGGGCCTGCGCCCGGCCGAAGCGCAACCGCTGCTCGACTACCTGTTCGGCATCGCCACCCAGCCGGCCTTCACCTGCCGCATGCGCTGGACCCAGGGCACCCTGGCGATCTGGGACAACCGCAGCACCTGGCACTACCCGGTGGCGGACTACCACGGCATGCGCCGGGAGATGTACCGCACCACCGTGGTCGGCGAGGTGCCGAGCCGCTGAGGCGGCTCGCGGCGGAACGCCCGCGGCTCAGGCCACGCGCAGTTGCAGCGCGCTCTTGAAGGCGCTGGGGCTGAGCTGCGTGTGCTTGCGGAAGAAGCGGCTGAAATAGCCCAGGTCGGCAAAGCCCAGGTCGTGGGCGATCTCCTTCACGCTCAGGCTGGAATGCGCGAGCTGGCGCTTGGCTTCGAGAATCAGCCGGGCATTGATCACCGTCATCGGCGTCATCCCCAGTTGCTCCTGGCACAAGCGCCCGAGGGTCACCAGGGTGACGCCGAGCGCCTCGGCATAGCGCTTGAGCGGCCAGTGCTGGCGAAAGTGCGTGTCCACCAGCTCGCGGAACGCCTTGACCTGCTGCGCGCGACGGCCGCCGCCGCGCGGCAACGGCAGCGGCGCCGGCACGTCCAGGCGGAACACCGCGATCACCAGCGCCAGCAACAGGGCCATGCTGCTGGCGACGTGTTCCTCCTCGCGGTTGTGGTACTCGGCCTGCAGCGCCCGGAACAGCGGCCGCAGCGGGTCCTCGGCCTGGCGCCAGCGCGGCAGCGCGATCACCTGGGGTTGGCGCAGGCGCGGCAATTGCGCCGGGGCGAGGATGCCGGTGATCGACTCCAGCGGATGCTGCTCGGCGGTGACCACGCAGCCGGACACCTTGCCCGCCCAGCGGAAGCCGTGCACCACCAGCGCCGGCACGAGGATCACGCAGGGCGCCTCGACCGTCAGCCGCTCGCTGTCGAACGCCACCTCGCCCGCGCCGCTCTGCACATAAAGGATCTGCAGCAGGCTGTCATGGCGATGGGCGTCGATCACCCAGTCATAGGCACCGGAACGGATGGAAATCGGCTCGACATGCAGCGACTGGTGCCACACCGGTTGAGCCTGCTCGCCATACAAGGCATAGCTGGGGATCTTGTTCATTATTTTTCCCACGCTGAAAAAGCAGTCGAGGCCGGGCGTCGGGGCAGGCAGCCCCGGCACGGCTCGTCATGACGCTTTCTTAACCGCGCCGGCCGCCGCGGTCAAACCCGCTGACCGCTCCACGACGGCCCGAAGGCACGGGCGCAAGCCACGCCGCGCAAGGCCTGCGCCCCTGTCCGGGGGGCCGGCGAAGCGCTGCATTTTGTCGTTTATGTCTAGCCGCTTGAGGGTTTTGTCCATTCTGCGCGGGCGTCCTGGCGAGCATCCTTCAGGCCATCGAAGTGGTCCGGCCGGCACTTCGTGCTCCGTTTGCCTGATGCTGAGACTCCCTCATGACCGACAACAAGAATCCCTCCACCGCCTGGCTGCAACTCGACGATGCCGTCTGCGTGGTCACCGGCGCCGCCGGCGGTATCGGCCGCGCCATCGCCCGCGGGCTGATCGAACAGAAGGCTCGCCTGGTTCTGCTCGACCGCGACCAGGCGGGCTGCGCCCAGTTCGCCGACGCGCTGTCCGCCGAGTTCGACCGCGAAGTGCTCGCCCTGGGCTGCGACATCGCCGAGCCGGACAGCGTGCGCGCCGCCGCCGCGACAATGGAAAGCCGCTTCGGCGCCTGCGACGTGCTGATCAACAACGCCAGCGTGCTGCGCCCCGGCGCCCTCGAAGAAATCAGCCTGGAACACTGGAACCAGTTGCTGGCGGTGAACCTGAGCGGCTACCTGCTGTGCGCCCAGGCGTTCGGCCGCGGCATGCTCGCCCGCCGCACCGGGCGCCTGGTGCACATCGCCTCCATCGCCGCGCAGTTCCCGCAGACCTGGAGCGGCGCCTACAGCGCGGCCAAGGGCGCGGTCTGCCTGCTCTCGCGCCAGCTCGCCGCCGAGTGGGGCCCGCGCGGGATACGCAGCAACGTGATCTGCCCGGGAATGATCCGCACGCCGCTGTCCGCCGCCTTCTACGCCGACCCCGCGGTCGAGGCGGCGCGCACGGCGATGACCGCCAACCGCCGCATCGGCGAGCCGCAGGACATCGCCAACGCCGCGCTGTTCCTCGCCAGCCCGCGCGCCGACTACGTCAACGGCGCCGAACTGACGGTGGATGGCGGCTTCGGCTCGATGCTCATGGACCTGGTGCCGCGCCCCGGCTTCCAGTCGCCGCTGGCCAAGGCCTGAGACTCCCGGCCCGGCGGGCCATCCGCCGCCCACTTTTCAGCGCGAGAGAGCTGCAATGAACGACACCCAACAAGACCCACGCGGCGTGCTGCGCTGCGACCTACTGGTGGTCGGCGCCGGCGCCGGCGGCCTGGCCACGGCGATCACCGCGAAGAAACACGGCCTCCATGTGATCGTCGTCGAGAAGGCCGAACGCTTCGGCGGCACCACCGCGTTTTCCGGCGGCGTGCTGTGGATTCCCGGCAATGACCTTTGCCAGCGCGACCCCCGGGAAAGCCACGAACGCGCGCTGCAGTACCTGCGCCACGAGGCCGGCGCGCACTTCGACGAAGACGCCGCGCGAGCCTTTCTCGAAGAAGGACCGAAGATGGTCGAGTTCTTCCGCCGCGAAACCGAGGTGCAGTTCGTCCCCACCCTGTACCCCGACTACCACCCCGATGCGCCCGGCGGCGTCGCGATCGGCCGCTCGATCCTGGCCAAGCCCTTCGATATCCGCCGCCTCGGGGCCGACATGGCGCGCCTGCGCCCGCCGCTGAAGACCATCACCTTCATCGGCATGATGTTCAACTCGTCGAACGCCGATCTGAAGCACTTCTTCAATGCCACCCGCTCGCTGACCTCGTTCCTCTACGTGGCGCGGCGCCTGGCCACCCACCTCAAGGAGCTGCTGCTGTATCGCCGCGGCATCCAGGTCACCAGCGGCAACGCCCTCGCCGCGCGCCTGGCCAAATCGGCGCTGGACCTGGGCATCCCGATCCTCACCGGCACGGCGCTGCGCGAGCTGCTGAGCGAGGATGGGCGGGTCTGCGGCGCGCGGGTCGGCGACGGCCAGCGGATCGAGGCCAGGCACGTGGTGCTGGCCTGCGGCGGCTTCTCCCACGACCGCCAACGCCTGGCCGAGGTCTACCCGCACCTGCGCCGCGGCGGCGAACACCTGTCGCCGGTGCCCGTCGAGAACAGCGGCGACGGCGTGCGCCAGGCCGAGCGGCTGGGCGCGCAGCTGCAACTGGACTATCCCCAGGCGGCGGCCTGGATGCCGGTGTCGCGGGTGCCGCTGGGCAACGCTTTCGGCGTCTTCCCGCACCTGCTGGATCGCTACAAGCCCGGCGTGATCGGGGTGCTGCGCAACGGGCAACGCTTCACCAACGAATCCGACTCCTACCACGATGTCGGCGCCGCCATGCTCAAGGCCTGTGCCGGCGAGCGGGAGACCGCCATGTGGCTGGTCTGCGACCAGGCGACGCTGTCCAAGTACGGCCTCGGCTATGTGAAGCCGGCCCCCATGCCGCTGCGCCCGCACCTGCGCAACGGCTATCTGATCAAAGGACGGACCCTCGCCGAGCTGGCGGCCAACGCCGGCATAGACGCCCAGGGACTGGAGCGCACGGTGCAGCGCTACAACCTCGGTGCGGTGCGCGGCGAAGACCCTGAATTCGCCCGCGGCAGCACGGCGTTCAACCGCTACCTCGCCGACCCGCAGCACACACCGAACCCCTGCGTGGCGCCGCTGGCGAAAGGGCCGTTCTATGCGGTGAAGGTGCTGATGGGCGACCTCGGCACCTTCGATGGCCTGCGCACCAGCCTGGTCGGTGAAGTGCTGGACCAGGCCGGCCAGGCGATTCCCGGCCTCTATGCGGTGGGTAACGACCGCGCCAGCGTGATGGGCGGCAATTACCCCGGCGCCGGCATCACCCTGGGGCCGATCATGACCTTCGCCTACATCACCGGCCGCCACCTGGCCGGCGCCTATCCGGCCGCGCAGCGCCTGAGCCCGCGCAGGAGCGCCTGAATGAACGTCATCGACCACCGTCTCTACACCATCCGCCCGCGCGGCATGGCCGAGTTCCTCGAGATCTTCGACCGCCTGGCGCTGCCCGTGCTGCGGCGCCATCTCGGCGAGCCGCTGGGCTTCTACGTCAGCAGCATCGGTCCGCTCAACCAGGTGCTGCACCTGTGGGGCTACCAGAGCCTGGATGACTTCGAAAGACGCTCGGCGGCGCGCGATGCCGACCCCGACTTCCCGGCGTACCTGCAAGCCTCGGCGCACCTGGTGATCGCCCAGGAAACGCGCATCCTGCGCCCGGCCGACCTGCCCAGCCTGCGCTGAGCGAGCGCCAGCACACAAAACACACGGAGGAACCGCCCCCCCTGCCCTTGCGCCGCCAACGGCCGCAGCACCGAACAATAACAACAGCGACGCGGCGCCACGGCCCGCGTCGACACGAGGTGAAGACTGTGAACACACAACGAGCAATCGACGTACGCCAACTGATCAACGACCGTCCGCTGGGTGCCTACCAGCTCTGGGTGGTCTTCCTCGGCTTCCTGATCATCGGCCTGGATGGCCTGGACGTCGCCATCATGGGCTTCATCGCCCCGCAACTGAAAGCCGACTGGAACCTCTCCACGCAGGCCCTGGGGCCGGTGCTGAGCGCGGCGCTGGTCGGCCTGGCGGCGGGCGCGCTGATCGCCGGTCCGCTCGCCGATCGCTTCGGGCGCCGCATCGTGCTGGTCAGCAGCGTGTTCTTCTTCGGTTTCTGGACACTGGCCACGGCCTTCTCCAGCGACGTCACGCAGATGGTCATCCTGCGCCTGCTCACCGGCCTCGGCCTGGGCGCGGCGATGCCCAACGCCAGCACCCTGGTCTCCGAGTTCGCCCCGGACAAGCGGCGCTCCTTCCTGGTCACCGTGGCCTTCGCCGGCTTTTCCGCAGGCGCCGCCGGCGGCGGCTTCCTGTCCGCCTGGATGATCCCGGCGTTCGGCTGGCACAGCATGTTGCTCTTCGGCGGCGCGCTGCCGCTGCTGGTGGCGCCGCTGCTGTGGCTGCTGCTGCCGGAGTCGATCAGTTTCCTGGTCGCCCAGGGCGCGCCCGCCGCGCGGGTCCGGCGGATCGTCGAGCGCATCGCGCCCGGCGCCAGCTCGGCGCAATCGCATTTCTGCCTGCCGTCGGCGCCGGTCACGGCGAAGACCTCGGTGGGGCTGATCCTGTCGCCGCACTACCGCTTCGGCACCCTGATGGTCTGGGCCGGCTACTTCCTCGCGCTGTTCCTGGTCTACCTGTTCAGTAGCTGGCTGCCGATGCTGGTGAAGGAAGGCGGTGGCTATGGCGTCGGCGAGGCGGCCCTGGTCACCGCGCTGTTCCAGATCGGCGGTCCGGCCGGCGCGCTGTTCGTCGGTTGGTCGATGGACCGTTTCAACCCCTACAAGGTGCTGGTGCTGGCCTTCGCCGGCAGCGCCGCGCTGATCTTCTGCATCGGCCAGGCCACCACGCATTTCCTGCTGCTCTGCGTGTTCGCCTGCGGGATCGGTTTCGGCCTCAACGGCACCAGCGTCGGCATGAATGCCCTGGCCACCTGCTTCTACCCGACCCAGGCGCGAGCCACCGGCGCCAGCTGGATGAGCGGCATCGGCCGCTTCGGCGCGATTCTCAGCGCCTTCGCCGGCGCGCAGATGATGGCCCTAGGCTGGAGCTTCCCGCAGATGTTCGCCGCGCTGACCCTGCCGGCCCTGCTCGGCGCCCTGGTCATCGCCGCCAAGGGGCTCGCCCGGCAGCGCCGGCCGCAGGCCCTGGGCGCCGTCAGCCGCTGAACGCGTGGCGCATGGGCGGGGCGGCTGGCCGCCTCGCTCAGAAGTCCACCTTGCCGCGCCCGGCCTTGATCGAGCCGCGCTTGTTCTTGGCATCCAGCCGGCGCGTCTTCGAGCCCAGCGTCGGGCGCGTCGGACGGCGCGCCTTCTGCACCTTGGCCACGCTGCGGATCAGCTCGGCCAGGCGCTGCAGCGCATCCTCGCGGTTCTGCTCCTGGGTGCGGTACTGCTGGGCCTTGATCACCACCACGCCATCGCCGCTGATGCGCTGGTCACGCAAGGCCAACAGGCGCTCCTTGTAGAACGCCGGCAGCGACGAGCGGTGGATATCGAAGCGCAGGTGCACCGCGCTGGAGACCTTGTTGACGTTCTGCCCGCCGGCGCCCTGGGCGCGGATGGCGGTCAGTTCGATCTCGCTGTCGGGAATCTCGACGCTGTTGGAAATGCTCAGCATGACGGTGGCTTCGTGCGGGGGAAGCCCAAGGATATCGCGAGCGCGGCGGCAGCGCGCGCAGCGGTTGCGGCGCGCGCCCGCCGGCTGAGGTCTCAGCGTTCCTTGCAGGCCACGCCGTCGGCCGGCTCGCCGCCCTTCCAGTCCTTGTACAGGGTGGCCTGGTCGGCCTTGGTCCACCAGATGTACTGGCCGGCGGCGTACTTGGCGCCGGAGGCGGAGATGACGTTGGCGAAGACCAGGCTGGCGCTGTCGCTGACCGGCACCACGGCCAGGTGGTTATCGCCCTTGTTCAGGTACTGGACGCTGAATTTGCGGCCGTCCTCGCACTTGTAGTCGACACTGCGCGAATCCAGCTTGGCGTCGCCGGGCAGGACCAGGGCATCCACCGGCGGCGCTTTCTTTTCTCCGCCGCCGCAGGCGACCAGCAGCACCGGCACGGCGGCCAGCAACAGCACATAGGCTTTGTTCATGAACATCCCTCTGACGAAAACGTGGCCTTGTCACTCTAGTCAAGGATCGCCGCCGGGGGAAACGGCCCGGCCCGCCGAACAACCTCGGCGGCCGGACCCTGCGCTTCACTCGGCCAGGGCCAGGGCCCGGTGCGCCAGCGACGGACGCTTCAGGCGATAGCAGGCGAACATCGCCAGCAGCCACAGCGGAATGGCATAGACCGAGACCTGGATGCCCGGGGTGAGCAGCATGACGCCCAGGATGAAGACCACGAAACCCAGGCACAGCCAGTTGCCCAGCGGGTACCAGAGCGCGCGGAAGGCGCTGCGCACGCCGCGCCGCTCCTGCTGCGCGCGGAATTTCAGGTGGGCCAGGCTGATCATCGCCCAGTTGATCACCAGCGCCGCCACCACCAGCGACATCAGCAGCTCCAGGGCGCGCGCCGGGATCAGGTAGTTGACCAGCACGGCGAGGAAAGTCACCGCCGCCGACACCAGCAGGGCGCGCACCGGCACGCCACGGCCGTCGACCTTGGCCAGCGCCTGGGGCGCGTCGCCCTGCTCGGCCAGCCCGACCAGCATGCGCCCGTTGCAGTAGGTGCCGCTGTTGTAGACCGACAGCGCCGCGGTGAGCACCACGAAGTTGAGAACGTGCGCGGCGGTGTCGCTGCCGATCATCGAGAAGATCTGCACGAAGGGGCTGCCGCTGTAGGCATCGCCGGACGCGCCGAGGGTCTGCAGCAAGTTATCCCAGGGGGTCAGCGAGAGCAGCACGGCCAGGGCGCCGACGTAGAACAGCAGGATGCGGTAGATCACCTGGTTGATCGCCTTGGGGATCACCGTCTTCGGCTGGTCGGCCTCGGCGGCGGTAAAGCCGAGCATCTCCAGGCCACCGAAGGAGAACATGATGATCGCCATGGCCATCACCAGCCCCTTGATGCCGTTGGGGAAGAAGCCGCCGTGGCTCCACAGGTTGCTCACCGACGCCTGCGCGCCGCCGTGGCCGCTGAGCAGCAGCCAGCTGCCGAGGGCGATCATGCCGAGGATCGCGGCCACCTTGATGATGGCGAACCAGAACTCCGCCTCGCCGAAGGCTTTCACGTTGAACAGGTTGATGGCGTTGACCAGCACGAAGAACAGCGCGGCGCTGGCCCAGGCCGGCACGTCCGGCCACCAGTAGTGGATGTACTTGCCGACCGCGGTCAGCTCGGACATGCCGACCAGGATGTACAGCACCCAGCAGTTCCAGCCGGAGAGGAAGCCGGCGAAGCCGCCCCAGTACTTGTGCGCAAAGTGGCTGAAGGAGCCGGCCACCGGCTCCTCGACGATCATCTCGCCGAGCTGGCGCATGATCAGGAAGGCGATGAAGCCGGCGATGGCGTAGCCGAGCAGCATCGAGGGGCCGGCCGATTTGAGCACCCCGGCGGAACCGAGGAAGAGGCCGGTGCCGATGGCGCCGCCGAGGGCGATCAGTTGGATATGGCGATTCTTCAGGCCGCGCTGGAGCTGGCCTGCGTGCTGGGTATCACGCGACATGGCGTCACCTTTTGTTGTTATCTGTGACGGATCGGGCCCGCGCGGCTCGTGACCGCGCGGCATGCAAGGCTGTGGGCGCCGCCGTCGGGTCGAGCGGCCGGGGCGGAGCAGGCGCCATCACAGCCGTTGCCCGAGGCTCGGACAAGCCCGTCGGCCGTGCCTGGCCACCCGGCAACGGGCCGCCAAGCGGAAAGTTTCCGTTACGCTCGCAGCAACGGCAGAGCCGGCGCGGATTCGCCGCGTACAGCCGTAAAGCCTGCGTTACAGACCGGTGCGCCAGCCTTCCAGGGCAGATGCATCGCCAGGCGCGCGCGGCTACCATGCGCAACGTCCCCCCAACCCTGGTGCTGCCATGGCCCGCGCCGCCCCGCCCGATCTCAGCGATAGCCAGGCACCCCTGCGCGGCCTGGCGCGCAGCTACCCGCGCGGGCTGTACATCGAGCCGCACCAGCACGACTGGGGCCAGGTGCTCTATGCCATCTCCGGGCTGATGTGGCTGGAAACCCCGCAGGAAGCGCTGCTGTTGCCACCGCAGCGGGCGGTCTGGCTGCCGCCCGGCGTGCCCCACGGCATCCGCGTGGTCAGCGAACTGCAGATGCGCAACATCTACCTGCGTCCGACCCTGGCCGGCAGCCTCGACGAGCGGGTCCAGGTGTTCGAGGTGAATCCCCTGTTGCGCGAGCTGATCCTGCGCCTGGTGGAACAGGAACGGCAGCCCGACGCCGAGTACTACTCGGCCCTGTCCAACCTTTGTGTGCTGGAGCTGCGTCGCGCGCGCAGCCAGTTGCTGCGCGTGCCCCTGCCAAGGCATGAAGACCGCCGTCTGCTCGCCCTGTGCCAGTCGGTGATGGCGCAGCCCAGCGCCGCCATTCCCTTCGAGCGGCACGCCGCCGACGCCGGCGCCAGCGTGCGCACCGTGGCCCGCCTGTTCCAACGCAGCCTGGGCATGGGCTTCGCCGCCTGGCGCCGCCAGGTGCAACTGGCCACCGCGGTGGCGGCGCTGGCCGAGGGCCAGCCGGTGAGCCGCATCGCCCATGAGTTGGGCTACCAGCCGGGAAGCTTCAGTGAGATGTTCCGTCGCGAGCTGGGGGTGTCGCCATCGGCTTACCTGGCCGAGGATTCGTCCCCCGCCGCCTAGGCGCGGCGCCCCCATGAAGGCGTGGCGCACAGCGATACCCATCGATGGCAATCGCCGCGCACCTGCCATCCGACAAAGCGACCGCCGCCGGCGGCGCTGGCCGACCACTCTGTCCGAAATTCCGAAGCCCTTGACCGACGCCCGGCTGCGCGCGGCCCTAGACTGCCTGCATCCAGCCACGCCGCGGAGGCGCTATGAACTACCTGCTCTCATTGGCCATAGGGCTGGTCGTCGGTCTGCTCTATCACCTGCTCGACTTCCGCTCCCCGGCGCCGCCCCTGGTGGCCCTGGTCGGCCTGCTCGGCATGCAGATCGGCGAAGGCCTGCTGCCGTTCGGCCGCGAGCTGCTGTTGCGCTGGTTCCACTGACCCCGCCACTGAAGGAGTGTCTCCATGCAAGCCCTGCAATTCGAGCGTACCGGCGATCTCGACGCCCTGCGCCTGGTCGAGCTGGCCGATCCCGTGCCCGCCGCCGACGAGGTGCTGGTGGAGGTCCGCGCCGCCGGCCTCAATCCCAGCGACGTGAAAAACGTCCTCGGACGCTTCCCCTACACCACCCTGCCACGGGTGCCCGGCCGCGACTTCGCCGGCGTCGTGGTAGAAGGCCCGCAGGCGCTGCTCGGCCAGGCGGTCTGGGGCACCGGCAAGGACCTCGGTTTCTTCCGCGACGGTAGCCATGCCAGCCTGCTGACCCTGCCGGCGAAGGGGGTGGCGCTGATGCCGAAAAGCCTCGGCTTTGCCCAGGCGGCCAGTTGCGGCGTCCCCTTCAGCACCGCCTGGGATGCCCTGGAGCGCAGTGGGGTCAAGGCTGGCACCCGGCTGTTGGTGATCGGCGCCGGTGCCGTCGGCTCCGCCGCCCTGGCCCTGGCCAAGGCCCTCGGCGCACAGCCGCTGGCTGGCGTACGGCGTGCGGAACAGGCCAGCGCCCTGCAGGCGCAGGGCTTCGCCAGCCTGCTGCTGGATACGCCGGAGGCATTGGCAGGACAGGTCGAGGCGGTGTTTCCCGGTGGCGCCGAGGTGATCTTCGACACCACCGGCTTCTGGCTGCCGGCGGCGGTGAATGCCCTGGCCAGCTTCGGCCGCATCGCCATCATCGCCGCGCCGATGGATGGCCAGGTACAACTGCCGGCCCTGGCCCTGTACCGCCGTGGCGGCTCGCTGGTGGGTATCAACTCGCTGCTGTATGACAGCGTCGCCTGCGCGCGGATGCTCACGCAGTTCGGCCAATGGTTCGACGATGGGCGTCTGCCGCTACCCGAGGGGCTGAACCAAGTCCCGCTGAGCGCCGGGCCGCAGTGCTACCGCGAGGTGAACGCCGGTAGCAGCGACAAGATAGTGCTGATTCCCTGAGGCGGGCTCAGCCGGCGACCCGCACCTTGGCGGGTCGCACCGCGCCGGCGGGCTCCAGGGCCAGGCAATGGTCGAGGAACAGGCGCATGTAGCCATAGCTCTTGCAGATGGCATCGCGCAACTGATCCTGGCGCTCGGCCGACGGCGACGGGCTGCACAGGGTGCAGATGATCTCCAGGGCTTCCCAGGGATGGTCGTCGTCGTAGCGCGCGTGCAGTCGCAGCCAGCGCATCGCGCCCTTGCGCTGTTCCGCCGGCAGCGAGTGCTCGTAGGCGTCGCTGGAGCAGACCAGTGCCGACCATTCGCCCGTGGCGCCCTCGATGGCGTAGTGGGTGGCGGCCATGGACACCGCCAGGTCGTCCGACGCGCTGGTGTGCCAGCTCCAGTGCCCGAGGGCGTGCAGCTCCACCGGCACCTTCTGCGCGTGCAGGTCGGCGATGCCGATACCGTAGGCCTCGGCCCAGCGCAGCCAGTGGTCGGCATGGTTGAGTTCGACGCGGATGTTGCGCATTAGCCAGCGCCGCGCCATGTCCTCGCCCGGCGAGCGACCAAAGCGGGTCTTCAGCAGGTTCTGCGACATGTAGAGGGGGAATTGCTCGACCACCGGCCAACCGCCGATGAGGAAGGTGCGCAGGGTGTCGAAGGACAGTTCGCCATCGCGCATGCGCCGGTACAACTCATGTTCGGTGACAGCGCGACGAGCAGGCTCGCAAGCCTTCACCAGTTCCTGCGCCCACTGCGGGTAACTGCTCAGTTCCTTCAGCGGGCCACTGCGAAGAAAGATTTCGCTCATGCGGAGGCATCCCTGTGTGCATAGACGACGAACGCCACAGCCTAATCGCCTGTGGGCCCGCTGTCACCGTCCGGAGGTTGTGTGCGACGCCAGCACGACCTCCACCGATCGCTCGGCATACTGCAGGCCGAAGAGTTGCGGGCGGCCCAGGGCGTAACCCTGGGCATAATCGACACCGATCTCGCGCAGGGCTTCGAGGATTTCCTGCGACTCGACGAACTCGGCCACCGTGCGCTTGCCCATGACATGGCCGATCTGGTTGATCACCTGGACCATGGCGCGGTCGATGGGGTCTTCGAGCATGTCCTTGATGAAGCTGCCGTCGATCTTCAGGTAATCCACCGGCAGGTGCTTGAGATAGACGAAGGACGACATGCCGGCGCAGAAGTCGTCCAGCGAGAAGCGGTAGCCCAGTGCCTTGAGTTCGTGGATGAACTGGGTGGCGCTGACCAGGTTGGCGATGGCGCTGGTTTCGGTGACCTCAAAGCAGATGCTCTGCGGCACCAGGCCGTAGCGCGGCTGCAGCTCGCGCAGGAAGTCGATGAAGCCGCTGTCGCCGATGGTCGCGCCGGACAGGTTGATGGCGCAGGTGGCGATCGGCTCGCAGCCGCTGTCGCGGCGCGCGGCCAAGGTCTTGAACGCCTGCTCGACCACCCAGCGGTCGATCTGCGGCATCAGGCCGTAACGCTCGGCGGCGGGAATGAAGTTGCTCGGCGCCACCAGCCGGCCATTCTCGTCGGTCAGGCGCAGCAGCAACTCGACGTGCCGCCCCTCCTCGGCGTGCCCATCGACCGCCTGGATAGGCTGGGCGTAAAGGCAGAAACGGTCCTCTTCGAGGGCCTGGCGGATGCGCTGGACCCAGGCCATTTCGCCGAAGCGCATGGACAGCTCGCTGTCGTCCGGGCTGAACACCTGGACGCGGTTGCGGCCCTTTTCCTTGGCCAGGTAGCAGGCCATGTCGGCGCAGCGCAGGGCCTCCTCCACCGACACCATCATCGCCGAGACGTGCACCACGCCGATGCTCACGGTGATGTTGAAGGGCCGTCGATCCCAGACGAAGTACAGGCCTTCGACGCTCCGCCGCAGGCTCTCGGCGATCTGCTCGGCGACTTCCGGCGGACACCCCTCGAGCAGGATGCCGAACTCGTCACCGCCCAGCCGGGCCAGGGTGTCGCCCTCGCGCAGGCAGCCTTCGAGGCGGCTGCAGACCTGACGCAGAAGCTCATCGCCGGCGGCATGGCCGCAGGTGTCGTTGACCAGCTTGAACTGATCGAGATCCAGGTACATCAGCGAATGGCGGTCGTGCATGTGCGCCGAACGCTCCAGCGCCTGCTTCAGGCGGAATTCGAATTCGCGGCGGTTGCACAGCCCGGTCAGGGCGTCGTGGGTCGCCTGCCAGGACAGGCTTTCCATGTACTGCCGCTCGCGGGTCATGTCGTGCAGCACCAGGGCCGCGCCGACGATACGCCCCTGCACGCGGATCGGCGTCCCCACCAGGGTCACCGCCAGATGGCTGCCGTCCAGGCGCTGCAGCACCTTGCTGGTTTCGCTGCCGGCCTCGACCTCGCCACGCAGCACCTGGCCGATCAGCGCGATGTCTTCCGCCGTGGCGTTTTCGTCGCGCATGTGCAGCAGCGACTTCAGCGGCAGGCCGATGGCCATTTCGCCGTCCCAGCCGATCATCCGTTCGGCGGCCGGATTGAGGTAGAGGATGCACTCCTGCTCATCGATGGTGATCACCGCGTCGCCGATGGCGGCCAGCGTCGTCTGCGCCTGTTCGCGCTCACGGTCGAGGGCGCCACGGAAGGCGTTCTGCGCCATCAGCAGCACGCCGGTGCGCCACACCGCCAGGGCAATCAGCATCAGGCCGAAGATGACGTTGACGCCCAGCAGCAGCCGCGTGATGTTGCGCGAGCCCTCGCCCAGCGCGGCGGAAAAGGCCTGGGACGGAGGCGCGACGTCATCGCTGATGGCCTGGATGCTTTGGCTCCAGTAGCTCAGCTCGCTGGCACTGGCCTGGCCGCTGTCGATGCGCGCGTGCATCAGGTCGGCGATGGTCGTCAGCCGGTCGAGGTAGCGGTCGCCTTCGATCCAGTAGCGCACGGCATCGCGGAAATAGGCGAAGTCATGGAAGTAGCGGTACAGCCAGATGATGGCGTCGACGTCGCCGGGATGGTTGCCGCCGGCCAGGATGCCCTGGCGCGCCAGTTCATAGTCCGGCTTTGCCCGGTCCATGGCCGAGCGAAACAGGCGATCGCCCAGCGGAATCGCGATCGCCGCCTGGAAGCGCCGGTAGTCCGAGGGGTCGCGGGTTTCGCCGTAGCGCTGCAGGTAATGCATGGCGTCCTTCTGGCCCTTCGACCAGAGGCTTTCGCCGCCGACATAGGCGCGTACCCCGGACATCAGGTACAGGCTGCCGCCGCCGAGCAATGCCTGCAGCAGGATCACGATGATGAACGGCCACACCAGCTTCAGCAGCTGGGAGTGATGGCGGGTACGACTGTGTCCTGTTTCACCCATGGAGAGTCCTGGATTCCTTTCGTTTCCCTGCTCGCCCGCTGCGATGGCACCAACGGACCCGACCCGACGAGATCGGACAGCTGTGTATGCGTCCCCCTAACTCATAGCCGATGACACCGATTCCACAAGCCCGTGGCGGCGGAAACCGTGCAAATGGCGGCGGTAGCGAGACCGGGGGCACAGCGGCGGGGGAGATTTCCAGGAATGCGCGGCGGCCGTCAACGCGCTTGGCGGCGGAACCGGAGCGGCGACCGACAGCCGGGCTGCCGGCAGGCAGGTTCAGGCCTGGCGACCGCGCTCCAGCCAACGCGCCAACATCGGCGCGAGTTCTTCCAGCGGCTGGTACCCGTTGGTCAGCAGCGCCAGTTGGCCATTGCGCTCGGCCAGCAGCGTGGGGAAGCCGGCGATGCCCAGGTCGCGCGCCCAGGAGAAGTCGGCCTGGGTCGCCAGGTGGATTTCCTGGCTGTCGAACAACTCGGCGAACTCGATGCGTGGCAGGCCGACGCTTTCGGCCAGCTGGGCCAGGGTCGCCGCCGCGGTCACGTCGCGCCCCTCGACGTAGAAGGCCTGCTGGATGGCCTTGACCAGCGCCCAGGCGTACTCATCGTCGAGGCGCCGCGCGGCCACCACTGCGCGGCAGGCCGGCTCGGTGTCGTAGACGAAGCCTTCGGGCAAGGCCCCCTCGAAGCGGAATGGCTGGCCGGTGGCTTTCGCCACCGCCTGCCAGTGTTCAAGGATGTAGCGCCGGGTGGTCGGTTCGAGCGCCGCGCCCTGCCCGGTGCGCAGGCCGCCGAGCACCAGCGCCAGCGGTACGCCCGCGGCCGCCGCCTGCTCCACCAGGGCCTGCGCCACCGGCGCGAAGCCCCAGCACCAGGAACACATCGGGTCCATCACATAGAGCAGGCGGGCATTGGCCACGGGTCAATCCTCCAGGGCGGCCTGGCGCGGGTCGCGGCCGATGGGATGCGGCTGGTTGCGCGCCTTGGCCAGCTCGATCTGCTTCTGCCGCTCGCGGGCGCTGGCGCGGGTCTTCTCGCTCAGCGAGTCCCAGCAGTGCGGGCAACTGATGCCTGGCGCGTAGTGCTCGGACTGGCGGTCTTGCGCGGAGATCGGGTTGCGGCAGGCGTGGCACTGGTCATAGTCGCCCTCGGACAGATCGTGGCGCACCGTCACCCGGTTGTCGAAGACGAAGCAGTCGCCGCGCCAGCGGGTTTCCGCCTCGGGCACTTCCTCCAGGTATTTGAGGATGCCGCCCTTGAGGTGGTAGACCTCCTCGAAACCCTCGCCGAGCATGTAGCTGGAGGCCTTTTCGCAACGGATGCCACCGGTGCAGAACATCGCCACCTTCTTGTGCCGGGCCGGATCGTAGTGGGCCTTGATGTACTCGGGGAACTCGCGGAACGACTTGGTCTGCGGGTCCACCGCACCCTCGAAGGTGCCGATGGCCACTTCGTAGTCGTTGCGGGTGTCGATCAGCAGCACCTCGGGGTCGGTGATCAGCGCGTTCCAGTCCTTGGGCTCGACATAGGTGCCGACGCGGCGGTTGGGATCGACGCCGGGCACGCCGAGGGTGACGATTTCCTTCTTCAGCTTGACCTTGGTGCGGTAGAAGGGCTGTTCGTCGCAATACGACTCCTTGTGGTCGATATCGACCAGGCGCGGATCGCTGCGCAGCCAGGCGAGCAGCGCGTCGATGCCCTCGCGGGAGCCGGAAACGGTGCCGTTGATGCCCTCTTCGGCGAGCAACAGGGTGCCCTTGACGCCGTTATCGAGGAGGGTTTGCAGCAGGGGTTCGCGCAGCGCGACGTAGTCCGGCAGGGAGACGAACTTGTACAGCGCCGCCACGACGATGGAGCGGGTCATGGGGTACATCCTCCAGTGGTCGCCCACGCAAAGGGCGGACCGGATCAGAAAAGACAACGCCGGCAAGGAGCCGGCGCTGGGGCATTCTAGCGCAATGATCGGACAGCGTCAGTGATCGTGCTTGCTGCCGCCCTTGCAGGTCGGCGAGTCCGGCGCCGCGCCTTGCTCGGCCCACTCCTCGGGGGTGTAGGTGTGCAAGGCCAGGGCGTGGAACTGGCCCATCAGCTCGCCGAGGCTGGCATAGACCTTCTGGTGCCGCTTGACCGCGTTCAGCCCGGCGAACACCGGGCTGACCACCACGGCCTTGAAGTGCGTTTCCAGGCCACGGCTGTGCATATGGCTTTCGTCGAGCACCTCCAGGTGCTGCGGCTCGAGTGCGGCCAGGGCGGTCTGGATTCGTTCACGCATGCTCATGGTCATACTCGCTAAGCGGCTGGATCAGGGCTTCTGGGCCGGGGCCGCCGGGGCCTTCACGCCGAGTTCCTTGTCCATGTCGGCCATCAGCTTGTTCACCGGATCGACGGCGGTCTGCAGTTTGGCCTGGGTCATCTGAGCGGACTGCGCGGTCAGGCGCGGCATCTTGGTCAGGACTTTCTGGCCCAGCGGCGAGGCGTAGAAATCGTTCAGTTGCTTGAGTTCCGACTCGCTGAAGTTGTCGGTGTAGAGCTTGATCAGGTCCGGCTTGATCTTGTCCCAGCCCACGGCGCGGTCCAGCTCGGCGTTGGCCTTGGCCTGGTAACGGTCGAGCACGGCCTTCTTGCTGTCCGGCGCCTTGGCCTGGGCGAAGCGCTGGGCGAACATCTCTTGCACCTGGGCGTAGACCGGCACGGTGAGCTTGTCGGCGTGGACCTGTTTGAGGAATTTCTCGGCCTCGGCGGCGGAATCGGCGAGGGCGACGGAGCTGAAACCAACGAGCAGTGCGGCGGTGCAGAGTTTGCGAAGGGCGGTCATGAGCAGTCCTTGAGTCTGGAGGATGTGTCCCTTGGGACCCGACATTCTGCGCCTAAGTTCGGAATCGCCTCAAGCGGCTCCTGAGTAACGGTGCGCGACGCCCCGAGGCTCGCGAGTGGTGGAAAGTGACCGCCTTCTCTTGTCCTCCCCCAGGCGAAACGGCATGCTGAGACGCATTGTCACATGGACGTGTTCGATGACCTCCCAGGCCCGCTTCCCCGCCGAGCAAATGCTGTGCGACCCGCAAGGGCGGCTGAATCCCGCCGCCGTCGGCTGGTCGGTGCGTCCGCAGCTCCGTTGCGCCCTGCCGGGTCACCACGGGCGGCGCAAACGCTGGAACCACTGGTGCCTGGTCGCCCCCGGCTGGATGCTCTCGCTGACCATCGCCGACCTCGACTACCTCGGCTACGGCGCCCTCTACTTTCTCGACCTGAACAGCGGCAAGGCCGTCTCCCGCACCGTGCTCAGCCCGCTGGCGCGCGGCTGCGAGCTGCCCGACCGGCCCCACCAGAGCCACGCCTTCCATCACGACCGCCTCGACCTCAGTTTCGACGACCAGCCCGGTCGCCTGCGCATTGGCGCCCACGCCTGCGATGTCGGTGGCGAGCCGCTGTGCCTGGCGCTGGAGGTGCAGCGGCCGGCGCACCTGGAGTCGATCAACCTGGTGGTGCCCATGGGCGAGCGGCATTTCCACGCCTGCAGCCGACAGATGGGCCTGCCGCTGAGCGGCAGCCTGCACCTGGGCGGCCAGAGCTACCACTGCGCGCCGGACCAGAGCTTCGCCGCGCTGGACTTCGGTCGCGGCGTCTGGCCGTTCAGGAGCCACTGGACCCGCGCTGCCTTCTCCGCGCCCGGCGGCATCGCCGGCAACTTCGGCGCCGGCTGGACCGACCACGGCGAGTTGAAGGAGAACGCCCTGTGGTTCGGCGGCGAGCTGCAGCGCCTGGGCAGCGCCGTGGACATCCGCCAGGCGCCCCACGACCCACTGGCGCCCTGGACCCTGAGCAGCCCCGACCAGCGCGTCGAGCTGCGCTTCACCCCGCTCAAACTGCACCGCGCGGCGCCGCGCCTGGGCCTGCTGTTCGCCGAGACCAGCCAGTGGTTCGGCCATTACGACGGCTTCCTGCGCACCCTCGATGGCCAGCAGGTGCCGGTCACGCGGGCGCTGGGCTGGATCGGCGAAACCCACGCGCGCTGGTGAGGCGGCAAGCGATCGTCGACAGCGACCGGCAGCGGAACCCCACCGCCGGCGCAGAGCCTAAACTCCCTCAATCCACCTCGGGAGATCGCCTTATGAAACGCATCGAAACCGACAGTCTCGGGCCCATCGAAGTCGATGCCCAGGCCTATTGGGGCGCGCAGACGCAACGTTCGCTGGAGAATTTCGCCATCGGCGGCCAGCGCATGCCGCTGGCGGTGGTGCACGCCCTGGCCCTGATCAAGAAAGCCGCGGCGCGCGTCAACCTGCGCCTGGGCGAGCTGCCGGCAGAGATCGCCGGGCTGATCGAGCGGGCCGCCGACGAAGTGCTCGCCGGCGAACACAACGAACAGTTCCCCCTGGTGGTCTGGCAGACCGGCAGCGGCACCCAGAGCAACATGAACGTCAACGAAGTGATCGCCGGGCGCGCCAACGAGATGGCCGGCAAGCCGCGTGGCGGCAAGTCGCCCGTGCACCCCAACGACCACGTCAACCGCGCGCAAAGTTCCAACGACAGCTTCCCCACCGCCATGCACATCGCCGCCGTCCGCGCGGTGCATGACGAACTGCTGCCGGCCGTCGCCGAACTGAGCGGCGGCATCGCCGCCCAGGCCGTGCGCCATGCCGACCTGGTGAAAACCGGGCGCACCCACCTGATGGACGCCACGCCCATCACCTTCGGCCAGGAACTCTCGGCCTTCGTCGCCCAGCTCGACTACGCCGAGGGCGCCATCCGCGCGGCATTGCCGGCGCTCTACGAGCTGGCTCAGGGCGGCACCGCGGTCGGCACCGGACTGAACGCGCCCAAGGGCTTCGCCGAAGACATCGCCGCCGAGCTGGCCGGGCTCACCGGCCTGCCCTTCATTTCCGCACCGAACAAATTCGCCGCCCTCGCCGGCCACGAACCGCTGGTGGCACTCTCCGGCGCGCTCAAGACCCTCGCCGTGGCCCTGATGAAGATCGCCAACGACCTGCGCCTGCTCGGCTCCGGCCCCCGCGCCGGGCTCGCCGAGGTGCGCCTGCCGGCCAACGAGCCGGGCAGCTCGATCATGCCCGGCAAGGTCAACCCGACCCAGTGCGAAGCGCTGTCGATGCTCGCCTGCCAGGTGTTCGGCAACGATACCTGCGTGACCTTCGCCGCCAGCCAGGGCCACCTGCAACTCAACGTGTTCAAACCGGTAATCATCTACAACCTGCTGGAATCCGTGCGCCTGCTCGCCGACGGCTGCCGCAACTTCAATACCCATTGCATCGCCGGCATGCAGCCGGATGCCGCGCGCATGGCCGAGCACCTGGAGCGCGGGCTGATGCTGGTGACCGCGCTGAACCCGCACATCGGCTACGACAAGGCCGCGGAAATCGCCAAGAAGGCCTACCAGGAAGGCACCTCGCTGCGCGAGGCGGCGCTGGCGCTGGGCTACCTGAACGACCAGCAGTTCGACGAATGGGTGCGCCCGCAGGACATGCTGGAGGCCGGCCAGCATGGTTGAAGGCGGCAAATCCGGCGCCACGCCCCTGGAGGGCGACGGCAAGCGCATCCTGCTGATCCTCGGCACGCCCAAGGCCGACGGCTTCTGCCACGCCCTGGCCGAGGCCTATGCCCAGGGCGCGCGCAGCCGCGACCAGGTGGTGCGCGTGCTCAAGCTCGGCGAGCTGCACTTCGACCCGGTGCTGCGCGGCGGCTACGAACGCAGCCAGGAGCTCGAACCCGATCTGCTCGACGCCCAGCGCCAACTGCACTGGGCGCAACACCTGACCCTGGTCTACCCGATCTGGTGGGGCGGCCTGCCGGCGCTGTTGCAGGGCTTCTTCGACCGCGTCTTCCTGCCTGGCTTCGCCTTCCGCTACCACAGGCCGCAAGACCGCGAGCCAGAGCCGCTGCTCGGCGGACGCAGCGCCGATCTGCTGGTCAGCCACGACCAGGCGCACTGGCGCTACCGCCTGCGCCAGGACGCCCCGGCGCATCGCCAGATGGTCCGCTGCATCCTCGGCCCCTGCGGCATCCGCACCCGCCACCTGGAGGAATTCAGCCCCTTGCGCAACTCCAGCGAGGAGCAGCGCCAGGCCTGGCTGAAGCGTGCCCGGCAGTTGGGCGCCCAGCGCTGAGAGCGCAATGGGCTGACAGGCGATTCCAAGGCTGTCAGCCCGTATTCTCTTCTCCCACCTACAAAACACCGCCCATTCAGGCTTGCGTCCTACCTCTGCCTAAGACACCGCTTAAAGCCAGGGTTGGCGGCCTTGCCTAGCATCCCAGGCCATGCCGCCCCGCCCTTGGGGCGGCGTCGATCGTTCCTTGGGAGGAAACATGCTTCGCAAACTCGGTGCCGAACTGATCGGCACGTTCTGGCTGGTTCTGGGCGGCTGCGGCAGCGCGGTGCTGGCCGCGCACTTCGCCGATGTCGGTATCGGTCTGCTCGGGGTGTCCCTGGCCTTCGGCCTGACGGTAGTGACCATGGCCTACGCCATCGGCCCGATCTCCGGCTGCCACCTCAACCCGGCGGTGAGCCTGGGCCTGTGCGTCGGCGGGCGCTTCCCGCTCAGCCAGTTGGCGCCCTATGTGCTGGCCCAAGTGCTCGGCGGACTGCTGGCCGGCGCCGCGCTCTACGCGATCGCCAGTGGCGCGGTTGGCTTCGACTCGCTGAAAGGCTTCGCCGCCAACGGCTACGGCGAGCATTCGCCGGGGGGCTACAGCCTGCAGGCGGTGCTGCTCTGCGAACTGCTGCTGACCGCCTTCTTCCTCTTCATCATCATGGGCGTCACCGACCAGGAGGCTCCCGCCGGCTTCGCCCCGCTGGCCATCGGCCTGGCGCTGACGCTGATCCACCTGATCAGCATTCCGGTGAGCAACACCTCGGTGAACCCGGCGCGCAGCCTGGCCGTGGCGGTCTTCGCCGGTCCCTGGGCGCTGAACCAGTTGTGGCTGTTCTGGGTCGCCCCGCTGGCCGGCGGCGCCCTCGGCGCCATGGTCTACCGGGTACTGCGCGGCCGCTGAGACAAACGCCGCCCCGTCGGACGGCGTTGAGCGCAGCCTTACCCATCGCCTGGGCTGCCGGGCAACCGCATGGGTTTCGCGGGCTCAACCCATCCTACGGAGGCCACGTCGGTGTGGCCGGGGGTCCGAAGAAGGCCGTGAAGCGCAGCGATTCCCATCATCCGCTGCATGGAAATGCCTGACCGCATGGGTTTCGCGGGCTCAACCCATCCTACGGGGGCCACGTCGGTGTGGCCGGGGGTTCGTAGGATGGCGTTGAGCGCAGCGATTCCCATCATCCGCTGCATGGAAATGCCTGACCGCATGGGTTTCGCGGGCTCACGCCGTCCTGCGAGGCGGTTCAGGGCGCGCTATACAGACGCGCCTTGTGCGCCCGGTAGCTGCGCAGCAGCGACGGCGCCAGGGCGGTCAGCGCGGAGCCGCTGACCACCAGCAGCGCGCCGAGGTAGGCCAGGCCATTGACGCTTTCCGGGTGCACATGGTCCGGCCACAGGCTGGCGGCCAGGGCCACGGAGGCGAAGGTGACCAGCGGCGTGAGCGCCAGGGTGGCGCTGACCCGCGAGGCTTCCCAGTGGGCCAGGGCTTCGGCGAAGGCGCCATAGGCGACCAGGGTGTTCAGGCAGCAGGCCAGCAACAGCCAGGCCTGCAGCGGGCTGAGCAGCAACGCTTGCTGCGGGTGCGCCCAGGGCGTGAGCAGGAGCGCGCAGCCGAGGTAGATGACCATCATCACTTGCAGCGACGTCCATTGCGTCAGCAATTGCTTCTGCGCCAGTCCGTAGAAGGTCCAGACGAAGGCGGCCAGCAGCACGATGAGCACGCCCAGGGTGTAGTCGCCGAGGGAGCCGAACAGCTCCGCCAGGCGCTGGTTGAAGAACAGCCCGAAGCCGCCCAGCAGCACCGCCAGGCCGATGCCCTGGCCGATGCTGAAACTCTCCTTGAAGACGAACAGGCTGCCGAGCAACAGCAGGATGGGCGCGATCTGGATCACCAGTTGGGTGGTGCCGGGCGTCAGCAGGCGCAGGCCGATCAGGTAGCACACATAGTTGCCGGTCAGGCCCAGCACCGCCAGCAGCACCAGGCCGCCGCCGCGCTTGCCGAGCGGCCGGAAGCGCGGCAGTTGCCCGCGCACCAGCAGCCAGGCGAACAGCATGCCGCCGGACACCACCAGGCGGAACCAGGTGACGCTGACCGGATCCATCACCTTGAGCACTTCTTTCAGTTTGATCGGCAGGATGCCCCAGAGCACGGCGGTGACCAGGGAGAGGAACAGGCCGAGTTGCCAGCGGCCGGAAGATACGTGCATGGGGACATCTCTACGCGTGTGCGGTCCGCCATGCTATTCCAAGGGCCACCGGGCTCGACAGGAACAGTTCGGCGGCACAACTGTACCGGTCCCTGCCCCAGCAGCCCGCGTCGTTCGCGGGCTGCGCCCGGCACAGGCGCTACAGTTGACGCGCCAGCGCCTCGCTAGCTGTAGCTGGTGGCTCGCCTCGGCCACCTCCTAGACTGAAGGCCCCATACAGGAGACCGCCCATGCCGCTTTCCCTCCCCGCCCTGGAAGAGGCCGCCGCCATCGTCCGCCAGAGCCTGCCGGCGACGCCACAGATCCGCTGGCCACTGCTGTGCCAGGCACTGGGCTGCGACGCCTGGGTCAAGCATGAGAACCACTCGCCGGTGGGCGCCTTCAAGCTGCGCGGCGGGCTGGTCTACTTCCATCACCTGGCCGCCCAGGCCCAGCGCCCGGCCGGGGTGATCAGCGCCACCCGAGGCAACCACGGCCAGTCCATCGCCTTCGCCGCCACACGCCAGGGCATCCCGGCGCGCATCGTCGTGCCGCATGGCAACAGCCGCGAGAAGAACGCCGCCATGCGCGCCCTAGGCGCCGAGCTGATCGAGCACGGCGAGGACTTCCAGGCCGCCCGCGAACACGCCCAGGCGCTGGCCACGCGCGACGGCCTGCACCTGGTGCCCTCCTACCATCCGTGGCTGGTGGCCGGCGTTGCGAGCTATGGCCTGGAGCTGTTCCGCGCCCTGCCCACGCTGGATGTCGCCTATGTGCCGATCGGCATGGGCTCGGGCATCTGCGCGCTGATCGCGGCGCGCGACGCCTTGGGGTTGAAGACGCGCATCGTCGGCGTGGTCTCGGCGCACGCGCCGGCCTATGCGCTGTCCTTCGCGGCCGGCGCGCCGGTGTACCACGCCACCAGCACGCAACTGGCCGACGGCATGGCCTGCACCACCCCGGAGCCGACGGCGCTGGCGAGCATCCTGGGCGGCGCCGCGCATATCGTGCAGGTCACCGATGAAGAGGTCGGTGCGGCCATGCGCCTGTATTTCAGCGCCACCCACAACGTCGCCGAAGGCGCCGGGGCGGCGGCGCTGGCCGCGGCGCTGCAGGAGCGCGAGGCGTTGCGCGGCTTGAAGGTGGGCTTGGTGCTCAGCGGCGGCAATGTCGACCGCGCGGTGTATGCGCGGGAGTTGGCCAGAGCCGACTGAACGCTCGCCCTGGTGGATGACGCGGCGCGTTGTTCGCCGCTTCTGCGGCGGCGTGGCGAGCGAAGCAGGATCGTAGGCTGGGATGTGCGCAGCGATTCCCGGCGGTGGGTTTCGCTGCGCTCAACGCCATCCTGCGTGGCGCGCTGCCAAGCCCGGCACAAAAAAGCGGACGGCCCCGAAAGGCCGCCCGCTTTTTTCTTGCCTGCCGCCTTACAGCTTGGCGATGGAGACCTCGGTGGATTTGACGAAGGCGATCACTTCGCTGCCGATCGCCAGCTCCAGCTCCTTCACGGAACGGGTGGTGATCACCGACGTGACGATGCCGGCGGCGGTCTGCACGTCGATCTCCGAGAGGACCGGGCCTTCGATGATTTCTTTCACGGTGCCTTTGAATTGGTTGCGGACGTTGATGGCTTTGATGGTCATGGCATTTCTCCTTGGGCAATGGCGTTACGGATGAGTCAGGTGGTCAAAGCGCCCAGCGCAGTTGCGTGGGCAGGGGTGAAACGGGTTCCGGTTCCGGCGGCAACGGCGGCAGCGCCAGCACGCGGTCGAGCACTTCGGCTTCCAGGGCGGCCAAGCGCGCCGAGCCGCGCGAACGCGGGCGCGGCAGGTCGATCGGCAGGTCGAGGCCGATCTCGCCGTCCTCGATGAGGATCACCCGGTCGGCGACGGCCACGGCCTCGCTGACATCGTGGGTCACCAGCAGCACGGTGAAGCCGTGTTGCTTCCACAGGCGTTCGATCAGTTGCTGCATCTCGATGCGGGTCAGCGCGTCCAGCGCCCCCAGCGGTTCGTCGAGCAGCAGCAGGCGCGGCCGGTGGATCAGCGCGCGGGCCAAGGCCACGCGTTGCTTCTGGCCACCGGACAGGCTCGCCGGCCACTCCTTGGCGCGGTCGGCCAGGCCGACCGCTTCCAGGGCTTCCAGGGCCTTGCCGCGCCAGTCGCCGCTCAGGCCCAGGCCGACGTTGTCGATGACCCGCTTCCAGGGCAGCAGGCGCGAATCCTGGAACATCAGACGGGTGTCTTCGCGGGCCGATTCGAGCGGCGCCGAGCCGGCCAGCAGTTGCCCTTCGCTGGCGTCGTCGAGGCCGGCCAGCAAGCGCAGCAAGGTGCTCTTGCCGCAGCCGCTGCGGCCGACGATGGCGACGAACTGGCCAGCCGGGATACGCAGGTCGATGCCCTTGAGCACCTCGCGCTCGGCGAAGCGCTTGCGCACGCCGTCGGCCAGCAGCGGGATGCCCTGCTTGAGGCTGTGCGGGGCGTTCGGATGGTTCAGCGCGCTCATGCCGCACCTGCCTTGTTCTGGTAGGCCGGGTGCCAGCGCAGCCAGAGGCGTTCGAGGCCGCGCGCGGCGAGGTCGGCGAGCTTGCCGAGGACGGCGTAGAGCAGGATCGCCAGCACCACCACGTCGGTCTGCAGGAACTCGCGGGCGTTCATCGCCAGGTAGCCGATGCCGGCATTGGCGGAAATGGTTTCGGCGACGATCAGCGTCAGCCACATGAAGCCGAGGGCGAAGCGCACGCCGACCAGGATCGACGGCAGCGCGCCGGGCAGGATCACCTGGCGGAACAGGGCGAAACCGGACAGGCCATAGCTGCGCGCCATTTCCAGCAGGCCGGAATCGATGCTGCGGATGCCGTGGTAGGTGTTCAGGTAGATCGGGAACAGGGTGCCGAGGGCGACCAGGAAGATCTTCGCCGTCTCGTCGATGCCGAACCACAGGATCACCAGCGGGATCAGCGCCAGGTGCGGGACGTTGCGGATCATCTGCACCGAACTGTCGAGGAAGCGCTCGCCCCAGGTCGACAGGCCGGTGATCAGGCCCAGGGCCAGGCCGATGGCGCCGCCGATGACGAAGCCGATGGCGGCGCGCCAGGTGCTGATCGCCAGGTGGTGCCAGAGCTCGCCGCTCTGCACCAGGTGATAGCCAGCGGCAACCACCGCGCTCGGCGCCGGCAGGATGCGGCTGGACAGCCAGCCGGCCTCCACCGCCAGTTGCCAGAGCAGCAGCAGCCCCACGGGCAGCGCCCAGGGCGCCAGGCGCTCGGCCACTCGATTGGACACACTCATATCAACTCTCCAACGCTTGCGTCGGGCGCATGAAGCGGCAGGCTCGGTCCGCCACTGCCCGACAGTGGCGGATCACGCCGGCGCCGCATGCGCCCCAGGGTTCACTCAGCTCTGCGACGCCTGCTTGGGCAGGATGTCGTTGGCCACCATCTCGCCGAACGGGCTGACGTATCCACGCGCCTCGGGCTGCTGCGGGCGAGCCACATCGAGGTGCGGGAACAGCAGTTCGGCGACCCGGTAGGACTCTTCCAGGTGCGGGTAGCCGGAGAAGATGAAGGTGTCGATACCCAGCGCGGCGTATTCCTTGACCCGCGCGGCCACGGTCGGCCCGTCGCCGACCAGCGCGGTGCCGGCGCCGCCGCGCACCAGGCCGACGCCGGCCCAGAGGTTGGGGCTGACTTCCAGTCGGTCCTTCTTGCCGCCATGCAGGGCGGCCATGCGCTGCTGGCCGACCGAGTCGAAGCGCGCCAGGGACGCCTGGGCGCGGTCGATGGTGTCCTGGTCGAGGTGGCTGATCAGGCGATCGGCGGCCTGCCAGGCTTCCGCGTTGGTCTCGCGGACGATCACATGCAGGCGAATGCCGAAGCGCACCGTGCGGCCCTGGCGGGCGGCCTTCTCGCGCACCTGGGCGATCTTCTCGGCCACCGCGGCCGGCGGCTCGCCCCAGGTCAGGTACAGCTCGACCTGCTCGGCGGCGAGGTCCTGCGCGGCCTCCGACGAGCCACCGAAATACAGCGGCGGACGCGGCTGCTGGATCGGCGGATAGAGCAGCTTGGCGCCCTTCACCTGGATGTGCTCGCCGGCGTAGTCGACGGTTTCGCCTTCCAGCACGCGGCGCCAGATGCGGGTGAATTCGACGGAGGCCTGGTAACGCTCGGCATGGCTCAGGTGCAGGCCGTCGCCGGCCAGTTCGTCCGGGTCGCCGCCGGTGACCAGGTTGAACAGCGCGCGGCCGTTGGACAGGCGGTCGAGGGTCGCGGCCTGGCGGGCGGCCACGGTTGGCGAAATGATCCCCGGACGCAGTGCGACCAGGAACTTCAGGCGCTGGGTCACCGGGATCAGCGAGGCGGCGACCAGCCAGGAGTCCTCGCAGGAACGTCCGGTGGGGATCAGCACGCCGCCGAAGCCGAGGCGGTCGGCGGCCTGGGCGATCTGCTGCAGGTAGCCGTGGTCGACCGCGCGGGCGCCCTCGGCGGTGCCAAGGTAATGGCCGTCACCGTGGGTGGGCAGGAACCAGAAGATATTCAGACTCATCGCATTAACTCCAATGTGAGCGCGCCGGCGTGGCGTAGCCGCGCGATGATGGTTTCGCAGGTGTCGCGGTTCGCGCAGGCGCGGGCCTGGCCCGAGCCTGCGTCGTTACCCGGTGTTCAGTTGCTGGTGGCGAGCTTGGCCTCGGCCGGCGGCGTCCAGACCACGTCCTTGATGCTCAGCGGCTTGGGAATCAGCTTCAGTTGGGCGAAGGCGTCGGCGATCTTCTGCTGCGCGGCGGCGACCTCGGGGGTGATGAACTGCGCGCCGTAGCCCTGGCGCTTGACCGCGGTGAGGGTGATGTCGGCGGGCAGGCCGAGCAGCGGCGCGACCTGGTCGGTGACCTGCTGCGGATTGGCCTTGGACCATTCGCCGACCTGGCGCACTTCGTCGATCAGGGTCGTCAGCACCTGCGGGTGCTGCTGGGCGTAGGGGCGCGCGGCCAGGTAGAACTGATGGTTGTCGGCCAGACCACGGGCGTCGGTCAGGGTGCGCGCCTGCAGTTGCTTCTCGGCGGCGGCCTGGTACGGGTCCCAGATCACCCAGGCGTCCACGCTCTTGCGCTCGAAGGCGGCTCGGGCGTCAGCCGGCGGCAGGTACACCGGCTGGATGTCGCTGTATTTCAGCCCGGCGTTCTCCAGGGCGCGCACCAGCAGGTAGTGCACGTTGGAGCCTTTATTGAGGGCGACCTTCTTGCCCTTGAGTTCGGCGACCGAGTGGATCGGCGAATCCTTCGGCAGGAGGATCGCCTCGCTGGTCGGAGCCGGCGGCTCGAAGGCCACATAGAGCAGATCGGCGCCGGCGGCCTGGGCGAACACCGGCGGCGTTTCACCGGTGACGCCGAAGTCGATGCTGCCGACGTTCAACCCTTCGAGCAGTTGCGGGCCGCCGGGGAACTCGGTCCATTGCACCTTGACGCCCTGCTCGGCCAGGCGTTTTTCCAGGGTGCCACGGGCCTTGAGCAGGACCAGGGTGCCGTATTTCTGGTAACCGATCCGCAGGGTGCCAGGTTGTTCTTCAGCGTGGGCGCCGTAGGACAGGGCCGCTACCAGCAGGGCCGCCAGTCCACGACGCAAAGTGAGGGTGCGCATGGGCATTGCTCCTTTGTCATTGTGTGCTTGCCGGACCTGCCGTCCCGTTGGCGGGGCGGTGAGGGCCTGATGTCGTCTGCCGTCCTGCGGGCCGCGTGCCGGGGTGGGGCTGGGCGGCGGATGACGGTGGGGTTGTCGTTCAGATGCTCCAGCGGGCCTTGAGCAGGCGTTCGTTGAGCAGCTCCGGGTCGATCGGTCGGGGGCGCCGCGCCAGGGCGCCGTGGAATTGTTCGAGGGCCTCCAGCAGGCGCTGTTCCAGGGCCGGCGCCAGTTGCGCCGGCGTTTCGGCGCTGGCGTAGGCGATCTGGCTGTCCTCGGCGAACACGCCCTGGAGCATTTCCTGGGCCTTGAGCGCCGCCAGCACCGGCTTCAGCGCGTAATCCACGGCGAGCATGTGGGCATTGCTGCCACCAGTGGCCAGGGGCAGCACCACCTTGTGGCTGAGCGCGCGTTCGGGCAGCAGGTCGAGCAGCACCTTGAGCGCGCCGGCGATGGAGGCCTTGTACACCGGGGTAGCGATCACCAGGCCATCGGCGCGCGCCACCTGTTCCAGCAGTTCCAGCACCAGCGGGCTGTCGAAGCGCGCGTGGAGCAGATCCTCGGCCGGGAAGTCGCGCACCTGATAGGAGCGCACTTCGACGCCGTGCCGCTGCAGCCAGTCCCGGGCAACGTCGAGCAAGACCGCGGAGCGGGAACGCTGGCTGGGACTGCCGGCGAGGGTGAGCACATACATGGCACGCTTCCTTATAACTGAAAGAGCCGGATATCAAGCGGCTCGCTAACCAACGTGCATAGACCTTATCAGGCCTTCTGTTATTCCAATAAATGTTATTTATTCATTTGCTTATTACTTTTAAGCAATCCTCTGCCTTCACGAAAAAAACCTGCGACATGTCCATCAGCACCCTCGGCCCGCTGCGGGCAGGGGCCAGGGATGGCATGGGGAATGGCGTGGACAAGGCGGATGGTCGGCGAGCAGCGTGGTGCTCAGGGCGCGGCGGATGGCGGGAATCAGCGGGCATCGCCCTGCCCCGCAAGCCGGGAGGAGAGGCAAAAAAAGACGCGGGGAAAGACCGCGCGGGGAACGGAAAAAAAGCTGGCCGGCGAACCGGCCAAAAACCCTACTGTCGTGGATGAAACTGGGTGTCGCGGACGGCCACGCCGCCTCAGCGATTGGGCTGCGGGGTCAGGCGCAGGTATGGCTTGACCGCGCGGTAACCTTTGGGGAAGCGCCGCTGGATCTCCTCCTCGTCCTGCAGCGAGGGCACGATCACCACCTCGTCGCCGTCCTGCCAGTTGCCCGGCGTGGCGACCTTGTGCTGGTCGGTGAGCTGCAGCGAGTCGATGACCCGGAGGATTTCGTTGAAGTTGCGCCCGGTGCTCGCCGGGTAGGTGATGATCAGGCGCACCTTCTTGTTCGGATCGATGACGAACAGCGAACGCACGGTCAGGGTGTCGTTGGCGTTCGGGTGAATCAGGTCGTACAGCTCAGAGACCTTGCGGTCGGCGTCGGCGATGATGGGGAAGTTGACCTGGGTGTTCTGCGTCTCGTTGATGTCGTCGATCCACTTCACGTGGGACGCCACCGGGTCCACCGAGAGGGCGATGACCTTGACCCCGCGCTTGGCGAATTCATCCTTGAGCTTGGCGGTCAGGCCCAGCTCGGTGGTGCACACCGGGGTGAAATCCGCCGGGTGGGAGAACAGGACGCCCCAGTTGCCGCCGAGCCATTCGTGGAAGCGGATGCGACCTTCACTGGAATCCTGTTCGAAATCGGGGGCGATATCGCCGAGACGCAGACTCATGGGAGATTCTCCTGGTTCGTGTTGGGCTCAACTATGCACAAGGATTCAGCGAACCAAAAAGAATATATTTCGATTTTCTTATAACTGAAAAACCAAACCCTGCCGAGCATGGCGCCAACCCTAGCCGTTCATCGCTTGCCCAGCGTGTCGGCGCGGCACAACTACACTGAACACATCAGCCCATTTTCCGGGAGGTGTACTTATGTTCGGACAAAGGACCAGCGACAGCGTGGCCAGTACGCACTATCGCAGCGACCGGATCAGCGCCGTCAACGGCCAGTATTTCTTCTCGACTCGCGAAGGCACCCTGGAAGGTCCTTTCTTCACCCGCTTCGACGCGGAGCGTGAGGTGGAGCAGTACATCAACCGCATGCGCCAGGCCGCCGGCCTGTTCGCGCGGGTGGCGCGCTAGGCGAAGACACGACCTCACCCAAGCCCCGGCAAGCACCGGGGCTTTTCTTTGTCGCGCGGCTGGCCGAACGCCCATGAAAAAGCCCCGGCAGCCTTGGCTGCCGGGGCTTTTGCGTCGGACCGCAGGGAACTCAGCGCAGCGCTTCGAACAGCCCGGTGGCGCCCATGCCGCCGCCCACGCACATGGTCACGATGCCGTAGCGCAGGTTGCGCCGTTGCAGTTCGCGCACCAGGTGGCCGACCTGGCGCGAGCCGGTCATGCCGAAGGGGTGGCCGATGGAGATGGAGCCGCCGTTGACGTTGTACTTCTCGTTGTCGATGCCCAGGCGGTTGCGCGCGTACAGGCACTGCGAGGCAAAGGCTTCGTTGAGCTCCCAGAGGTCGATGTCGTCGATCCGCAGGCCCTTGGCCTTGAGCAGCTTGGGCACCGAGAACACCGGGCCGATGCCCATTTCGTCCGGCTCGCAACCGGCGACGGTGAAGCCACGGAAGAAGGCCTTGGGCTTGAGGCCCAGTTGCAGGGCTTTTTCCAGGCTCATCACCAGGGTCATGGAGGCGCCGTCGGAAAGCTGCGAGGCGTTGCCGGCGGTGACCGAACCGTCCTCGGCGAACACCGGCTTGAGCGAGGCCAGGCCTTCGAGGGTGGTGTCCGGGCGGTTGCAATCGTCAGCCTCGACCACGCCGTCGACGAGGGTCTTCTCGCCGCTGGCCTTGTCTTCCACGGCGTAACGCACGCGCATCGGCACGATCTCGTCCTTGAACAGGCCTTCGGCCTGGGCGCGGGCGGTGCGCTGCTGGCTCTGCAGCGAGTACAGGTCCTGCTCCTCGCGGCTGACGTTGTAGCGGCGGGCGACGATCTCGGCGGTCTGCCCCATGGGGTAATAGATGCCGGGGAAATCCTGCTGCAGGCGCGGGTTGTAGAAATTGTCCATGTTCTGCTTCTTCGCCGTCAGGGTGATGGATTCCACCCCGCCAGCGACCAGGATGTCGCTGCAGCCGGACGCCACCTGGTTGGCGGCGATGGCGATGGCCTGCAGGCCCGAGGAGCAGTAGCGGTTGAGGGTCATGCCGGCGACGTGGGTGCCCAGGCGCGACAGCACCGCCGCGTTGCGCCCGATGTTGTGGCCCTGGGCGCCTTCGTTGGAGCCGGCGCCGACCACGCAGTCGTCGACCAGCAGCGGATCGAGGTCATTGCGCGCCAGCAGCGCATCGATGCAATGGGCGACCATGTCGTCCGGGCGGGTCATGTTGAACTTGCCACGGAAGGATTTGGCCAGGCCGGTACGGACGCTGTCGACGATCACCACTTCGCGCATGGGATACCTCGTTGATTGTTGTTCGATGAAGGGAGGATGACGTCGGGCAAGAATAGAGCCGGGGAATCCTGACGCGCGACGATCATTCACCTGGCATATGCGGCGCCATCCCCTGACGGAAATGCCGGCACAGCGGCCTCTCCCCAGCCGGCCAAGCGCAGGGCGGATAACGCCCGACCACAACGGCGCTCAGGGCCGCTGGTGATTGCGCTGGAAGGTTTCCGCGCCCATGGCTGCGATCTGCCCGTCGATCAGCGCATCGAAAGGCTTGAGCAGCTCATCGAAGTCCCGCGGCGCGTCCAGCACGTTCAGCGCCTGGACGACAGCCTCGATGGTCGAGAGCGCGCCGTCGGCCGGGGCCTTGCGCAGGCGGTAGCGCGAACTCAGGCCCGCGGGCAGCACCGCGCGTGGCAGCGCCGCCAGTTCCGGGTTCAGGTGCAGCAGCTTGCGCGCCTTGCGCCAAGTGCCGTCGGGAACGATGAGCTGGCACGGCTGTTCGGCGCAGGCCTGCGCCACCTCGCTCAGGCTTCGCGCCTGCTCGCCGGGGAACAGCAGCCAGCTCTGGTAGCCGTCGCGCTGCCAGCTCTGCGGCGGGAAGCGCTCGCCCACCCGCAGCTCGGCGTTTTCCAGGCCGAGCGCGGCCAGGCGCGCGGTGTTCAGCGCGTGGCCGGTTTCGCTGGGGTGTTGCAGCAGCAGCACCAGCGTGCGGCTGGCCAGGCGCGGAATCAGCGCGCACAAACAGTGCCCGAGGGGGCGTTCGCAGCGCGCGCAGCGGGGCCGGCTCATGGCTTGCCCGGCTGCGTGCGCAGCAGGTCGCGGAAGTTCTGGATCAACGGCTCGCGCGAACGGCCGCGACGCAGGATCAGCGAGAACGGCGCCTGGTAGCCGAAGGTCGCCGGCAACAGCGCGCGCAGGCGGCCCTGCTCGACCCAGGGATGCGCGTAGTGCTCGGGCAGGTAGCCGATGTAGCCGCCGGAGAGGATCAGGATCAGTTGCGCTTCCATACTCTCGACGGTGCCGGCGCTGTGCTTGAAGCCGTGCCGCGCCAGTTCCGCCTGGCTCCAGTAGCCCCGGCCGACCATGCGCTGCTGGGTGATCAGCTCTGCGGGGATGCGCCGGCCGTCGAACAGCGGGTGGCGGTCGCTGCAGTACAGCCAGTGCTGCTCTCTGTACAGCGGCTGGTAGACCAGGCCGTTCATGCGGCTGAAGAAGGAGCCGATGGCCAGGTCGAGGCGGTTGTCCAGCACCGCCAGTTGCAACTCATAGGGGCTCTGCACCTGCAGGTGCAGATGGACCGCCGGGTGCAGGCTGCTGAAGGCGCCGATGACCTCGGCCAGCGGCAGCGCCGGATCGCTCACGGTGGAGTCGAGCACGCCGAGGTTGAGGGTGCCGCGCAACTCGCCCTTGAGGGTCGCCGCGTAGCGCTCGAAGCCTTCCAGTTCGCCGAGGATGCGCAGGGTTTCCTGGTGGAACAGCTCGCCCTTGCTGGTCAGGCCGAAGCCGCCGCGGCCCCGGTGGCAGAGCACGATGCCCAGGTGGTTTTCCAACTGGCTCATGTAGGTGCTGATCGCCGAGGTGGAGAGGTTGAGTTCCTGCTGCGCGGCGGCGAAGCCCTGGTTGCGCACCACGCAGGCGAAGATGCGCAGCAGCTTGATATCGGGCAAGGCGTTGGCGCTCATGGCGACTCCAGAAAAGCAAAAGGCCCAGTTCAGCGGACCCAGGACTGGCGCGAGCGCCGCATGCGCCCTGCCGAATGACCCGCAGGTCAGGCCGGGCGTGGCCGGCAGCCGGGCCGCTGCGACACGCGGGCGCAGTCTAGCGAGAGAAATAAGTTTAGAAAATGCTGAAGTGATTATTTGCCGACAGCGATTCTTCCGCCTCCCCGACCTGAAGAGAATCCGCTTCCAGCATCAACCAGCCTGCTCCTACAAAAACCAGCGAATTGCGTGAGGCCTCCCCATGGACAAGACACTCCATCAACCCCTGGGCGGAAACGAAATGCCGCGCTTCGGCGGCATCGCCACCATGATGCGCCTGCCGCACATCCAGTCCCCCGAGGAACTCAACCAGCTCGATGCCGCCTTCGTCGGCGTGCCGCTGGACATCGGCACCTCGCTGCGCTCCGGGACTCGCTTCGGCCCGCGCGAAATCCGCGCCGAGTCGGTGATGATCCGTCCGTACAACATGGCCACCGGCGCCGCGCCGTTCGACTCGCTGAACATCGCCGACATCGGTGACGTGGCGATCAACACCTTCAACCTGCTGGAGGCGGTGCGCATCATCGAGGAGGCCTACGACAAGATCCTCGACCACGGCATCCTCCCGCTGACCCTTGGCGGCGACCACACCATCACCCTGCCGATCCTGCGCGCCATCCACAAGAAGCACGGCAAGGTCGGCCTGGTGCACATCGACGCCCACGCCGACGTCAACGACCATATGTTCGGCGAGAAGATCGCCCACGGCACCACCTTCCGCCGCGCCGTGGAAGAAGGCCTGCTGGATTGCGACCGCGTGGTGCAGATCGGCCTGCGCGCCCAGGGCTACACCGCCGAAGACTTCAACTGGAGCCGCAAGCAGGGCTTCCGCGTGGTGCAGGCCGAAGAGTGCTGGCACAAGTCGCTGCAGCCGCTGATGGCCGAAGTCCGCGAGAAGGTCGGCGGCGGCCCGGTGTACCTGTCCTTCGATATCGACGGCATCGACCCGGCCTGGGCGCCCGGCACCGGCACCCCGGAAATCGGCGGCCTGACCACCATCCAGGCGATGGAAATCATCCGTGGCTGCCACGGCCTGGACATCATCGGCTGCGACCTGGTGGAGGTCTCCCCGCCCTACGACACCACCGGCAACACCTCGTTGCTCGGCGCCAACCTGCTCTATGAAATGCTCTGCATCCTCCCGGGTGTGGAGCGCCGCTGAGTGACCACCATGCCCAACGACGCCTGCGTAGCACAGGTGCTGGAGGCGGCCCGCGACCTGGTGGCCGCCTTCGCCCGCACCGACACCGAGGCCTACTTCGCGGCCTTCAGCGAAGACGCCAGCTTCATCTTCCACACCTGGCCGCAGCCGCTACCGACGCGCGCGGCCTACCGCGAGGTCTGGGAAGGCTGGCTGCGCGAGGACGGCTTCGCGGTCCTCGACTGCCAGTCCAGCAATACCGTTGTCAGCCTGCACGGCGACGTGGCGATCTTCAGCCACGACGTCGCCACGCGGCTGCGCATCCAGGGAGCGGAAAGCCTCAACCACGAGCGCGAGACCATCGTCTTCCGCCGTACACAAGAACAAGGCCGTTGGCTGGCCGTACACGAGCACCTGTCCGCGGCGCCGACGCCGTAAGTCAGGACTTTCCCGGGAGGAAGTCATGGATAACAAGAACAACGCACACGCCATCACCACCATCGAGACATTCGGGGTCGAACAGATCCCGGACCACGAACGCAACGCCACGCCGACCGACCTGTTCCGCATGATCTTCGGCGGCTCCAACACCTTCGCCACCGCGGTGCTGGGCAGCTTCCCGGTACTCTTCGGGCTGTCCTTCCAGGCCGGCGTCTGGTCGATCATCCTCGGCGTGCTGGTCGGCGCGCTGATCCTCGCGCCCATGGGCCTGTTCGGTCCGCTCAACGGCACCAACAACGCGGTGTCTTCGGGCGCCCACTTCGGCGTGCACGGACGGATCGTCGGTTCCTTCCTCTCGCTGCTCACCGCCATCGCCTTCTTCTCGCTGTCGGTGTGGAGTTCGGGCGACGCGCTGATCGGCGGCGCCAAGCGCCTGTTCGGCCTGCCGGAAACCGACCTCACCCTGGGCCTGGCCTACGGCCTGTTCGCCGTGCTGGTGCTGGTGGTGTGCATCTACGGCTTCCGCTTCATGCTGCTGGTCAACAAGATCGCCGTCTGGGCCGCCAGCCTGCTGTTCCTGCTCGGCGTGTTCGCCTTCGCCGGCCCGTTCGACGCCGGTTACGCCGGCACCGTGCAGATGGGTAGCGCCGGCTTCTGGGCCGCCTTCATCGGCGCCACCCTGCTGGCCATGAGCAACCCGATCTCGTTCGGCGCCTTCCTCGGCGACTGGGCGCGCTACATCCCGCGCGAGACCTCGAAGCAGCGCATCATGCTGGCGGTGATCCTGTCGCAGATCGCCACCCTGATCCCGTTCTTCTTCGGCCTGGTCACCGCCACCATCGTCGCCGTGAAAGCGCCGGACTACATCGCCGCGAACAACTACGTCGGCGGCCTGCTGGCGGTGTCGCCGAGCTGGTTCTTCCTGCCCGTGTGCCTGATCGCCACCATCGGCGGCATGTCCACCGGCACCACCTCGCTGTACGGCACCGGCCTGGACATGTCCAGCGTGTTCCCGCGCCTGCTCAACCGCGTCCAGGCGACCCTGCTGATCGGTCTGCTGTCGATCGCCTTCATCTTCATCGGCCGCTTCGCCGCCAACCTGGTACAGAGCGTGTCCACCTTCGCCGTGCTGATCATCACCTGCACCAGCCCCTGGATGGTGATCATGATCCTCGGCCTGGTGACACGCCGTGGCTTCTACCACGCCGATGACCTGCAGGTGTTCACCCGCGGCCAGCAAGGCGGCGCCTACTGGTTCCACCACGGCTGGAACTGGCGCGGCATGGGCGCCTGGATTCCCAGCGCGGCCGCCGGCCTGTGCTTCGTCAACCTGCCGGGCCAATTCGTCGGCCCGCTGGGCAACCTGGCCGGCGGCATCGACATCAGCCTGCCGATCACCCTCGGCCTGGCCGCCCTGCTCTACCTGACCCTGCTGCGGACCTTCCCGGAATCCGCAGGCGTGTACGGCCCGCGTGGCCCGCGCTGGGTCGGCAGCCACGCTCGCCCGGTGCGCGGCATCGGCGAACCGGCTGCCTGAAACGCCCCGGCAAGTCCCGGCAAGACGCCGTCGGGCCGGTCACCGCCAGCGCGGCCCGATGGTGACATGGTAATGAGCAAGGGCGCGGCGAGACGATCGCCGCGCCCGCTTCGTTGGCAATGACGTTCACTCCGACCTCATCCACGAACCCTAAGGAACTGCCATGACCACCTGCGGCGAATTCCTCGTCAAGCAACTCGAAGCCTGGGGCGTCGATACCGTCTTCGGCATCCCCGGCGTGCACACCGTCGAGCTGTACCGCGGCCTGCCGGGCAGCGCCATCCGCCATATCACCCCGCGCCACGAACAGGGCGCCGGCTTCATGGCCGACGGCTACGCGCGCGTCACCGGCAAGCCCGGCGTGTGCTTCATCATCACCGGACCGGGGATGACCAACATCCTCACCGCCATGGGCCAGGCCTATGCCGACTCGATCCCCATGCTGGTGATCTCCAGCGTCAACGAGCGCGCGCGCCTGGCCCACGGCAACGGCTACCTGCACGAGTTGCCCAACCAGCGCGCGATGAGCGCCGGGGTGACCGCCTTCAGCCACACCCTGATGAGCGTCGAGGAACTGCCGGCGGTGCTCGCCCGCGCCTTCGCCGTGTTCGACAGCGAGCGCCCGCGCCCGGTGCACATCGAGCTGCCGCTGGACATCATCAGCGCCCCGGCCGCGCACCTGTCGGTACGCCCGCGCGTGCCGCTGGCGCGCCCGGCGCCGGCGCGCTCGCCGCTGCACGAAGCGGCGGCCAAGCTGGCCAAGGCGCAGAAGCCGCTGCTGCTGCTCGGCGGCGGCTGCGTCGCCGCCGAGGCCGAAGCCCGCGCCCTGGCCAGCGCGCTGGACGCCCCGACCGCGCTGACCATCAACGCCAAGGGCCTGTTGCCGCCGGAGCACCCGCTGCTGCTCGGCAGCAACCAGTCGCTGGTGCCGGTGCGCGAGCTGGCCCTGGAGGCCGACGTGGTCCTGGCCATCGGCACCGAGCTGGGCGAGACCGACTACGACGTGGTGTTCGACGGTAACTTCAAGATCGGCGGCGAGCTGATCCGCATCGACATCGACCCGCAGCAACTGATGCGCAACCACGCGCCGAGCATCGCCATCCACAGCGACGCGCGCACGGCCATGCGCGCCCTGCTGGAACTGCTGCCGGCCCGCGCAGCCAGCGCCGACAGCCCCGGCGCGCAGCGCGCCGCCCAGGTGCGCGCGCGCCTGGCCGAGGACTTCAGCGGCTGGGCGCACTACCGCAGGCTGTTCGAGACGATCCTCGAGGTGCTGCCGGAGGCCCGCTTCGTCGGCGACTCGACGCAGACCGTGTACAGCGGCAACCACCTGGTGGAACTGGACGGCGGCCGCCGCTGGTTCAACGCCTCCACCGGCTACGGCACCCTCGGCTACGGCCTGCCCGCGGCCATCGGCGCCAAGCTCGGCGAACCGCGCCGCCCGGTGATCAGCCTGATGGGCGACGGCGGCCTGCAGTTCACCCTGCCCGAGCTGGCCAGCGCGGTGGAAGCCAAGGTCGGCATCATCGTGCTGCTGTGGAACAACCACGGCTACGGCGAGATCAAGCGCTACATGGAACGCCGCGACATCACCCCGCTGGGTGTGGATATCTACACCCCGGACTTCCTCGCCATCGCCAGGGGCTTCGGCTGCGCCGCCGAGCGCGCCCGCGACCACGCGCACCTGCGGGAACTGCTGCGCCATGCGCCGGCGGACCGCCCGCTGCTCGTCGAAGTGATGGAGGCGACGCCCTTCGCGCCCTGATGCGACCAGGCGCAGGGTGGCTAAGGTTCGACGTCATCCACCGTTCCACCTTGGCCTCAGGGCGCGCCGAGCGTGGCCCTGAGGCCAGTGGCAAGCGTGGTGTAGCGGTGGACGACGGCGAACGCTTGTACGCCCTTGTATGCGACGCATACGGCACAATCGCGTGGGGCGCATCACGCCAAAGCGTCATCCGCCCTCCCCCAGCGACCGAGGTGGTCGCCACTACCCGAAACAAGGCTCCCGACCATGAAAATCGTCACCCGTGACCAGTGGTTCGAAATCCGCCACCTCTACGACGGCATCAGCCTGATCCACGAGCCCTACGTGCGGCCCTTCTACCGCTGCAACATCTGGCACATCCAGGGCCGCGAGCGCGATGTGCTGGTGGACAGCGGCTCCGGGCTGGTCAGCCTGCGCGAACAACTGCCCTGGCTCAGCGAGCGCCCGCTGCTGGCGGTGGCCAGCCATACCCACTTCGACCATATCGCCGGCCACCACGAATTCGCCGAACGCCTGGTGCACCCGGCCGAGGCCGACATCCTCGCCGCGCCGGACGGCGAGCGCACCCTGGCCACGGCCTTCGTCGGCGACGACATGTTCGAGGCTCACCCGGATTGCCCGCTGTGTTACGCCGAATACCGCGTCAAGGCGGCGCCGGCGACGCGCACCATCGACGAAGGCGACGTGCTCGATCTCGGCGACCGCGTGCTGGAAGTGCTGCACACCCCCGGCCATTCGCCGGGCGGCATCAGCCTGTGGGAAGCGGCGACGCAGACCCTGTTCAGCGGCGATATCGTCTACGACGGCCCGCTGATCGAGGATGCCTACCACGCCAACCTGGACGACTACGCAAAGAGCATGCAGCGCCTGCGCGAACTGCCGGTGCGCACCGTGCATGGCGGGCACTTCGCCAGCTTCTCCGGCGAACGCCTGCGCAGCCTCATCGACGACTGGCTGAAGGCGCACGCCTGAGCGCCACGCGAGACGGCCGCAGTAGATAGCAATCTGCCCGCGATCGCGGGCAGACAGAGGTGCGTGGGAAGAAGGGTCAGCGTTGGCGACGTTGCTGCGCCAGACGGCGTTGCTCGTCGCTGTGGACCGGGATGCGTTGCAGTCGCGGCGCCTCGATCAGGCCGAGGGCGACGCCAAGGTTCCACGCCAAGGATTGCAGCCAGAGTTTCATGGAATGCCCCCTTATCGGGTAAGAAAGTCGGGCGGCCCGCGATTAAGCGAGGCCACCCTCGGAAAGAGTAGCCCGGCGTCCCACTCTCCGCCCGTGCCACTCGCTCCTTGAGTTGAAGACTATGTGTTTAGCACGGCTCGCCGACTGACTTGGGTCAAGTTCAGGCGCGCTTGTCGCCACGCAACAGACGGCGAATCCACGCCTCGCTGCTGACCAGGGTGATGCCCAGCAGCACCAGCAGCGCGCCGGCGACGAAGTTCAGGGTCAGCGGCTCGTCGAGGATCAGTACGCCGAAGGTGACGCCGAACAGCGGCGTCATGAAGGAAAACACCGCCAGGTTCGACGCCAGGTAGCGGCGCAGCAGCCAGAACCAACTGAAATAGCTGAAGAAGGACACCACCACGCCTTGGAACAGCACGCTGCCGACACTGCTCGGGGTCAGCCGCAGCGGCCCGAGTTCGCCCAGCGCCAGGGCCAGCAGCGGCAGCAGCAGCGCGGCGCTGAACAATTGGTAGAACAGCGTCAGGCTGGCCGGAGCCTCGGACAGCCGCGTGCTGCGCACCACTACGGTGGTCGCGCCCCAGGACGCCCCGCCGAGCACGCCGAGGGCATCGCCCAGCAACATGCGCCGGTCCAGGTGCGCCAGGTCGAAGCCCGCGCCGAAGCACAGCGCGATGCCACCGAAGCAGGCCACGATACCCAGCCACTGCAATGGCCGCAGGCGCTCGCTGGGCAGCAGGAAATGCAGACCGAGGGCGGAAAAGATCGGCGCCGTGTAGACGAACACCGCCATGTGCGAGGCCGAGGTGTAGACCAGCCCCTGGGCGATGAAGAAGAACTCCCCGGCGAACAGCACGCCGGCCAGCGCGCCACCGGCCAGGGTGCCCTGGCGCAAGCCTTGCCAGCCGCCGCGCCAGCACATCAGCAAGCCCACCAGCAGCGCGGCGATGGCGTTGCGCGCGCAGGCCTGGAGGATGGGCGCGATATCCCCGGCGGCGAGCTTGATCACCACCTGCTGGATGCCCCAGATCAGGCACAGGCCGAGCATCGCCTGCAGGGCGAAGGCGTCGGCGCCCTTGCGTGTCGGGCTCATGGGAGCCTCCGCAGGCGCGCAGGCAGGGGGATGGACGGATCGACACAGGCAGGCATGGCAGGACTCGGCAGAAAAAGGTTCGTCGCTGGCCGCTGCCGGCGGCCGCTCTGGGAATCGCTCCGCCGCGCCGTCCGGCGATCCGCGCGGCAGCGCATGACACGCGGCACAGGCAAATCGGCGGCCCCCAAAGGGTACCGCCGATTATTTCAGTTCCGGTACGCCGGACACCATTCGAAAAACGACGCCGGGCGGCCAGTCACTGACCGGTCTTGATCTTGCTCCAGGTCCGCGTGCGCACCCGCTCCAGCTTCGCCGGCAGCATTTCCACCGAGAACAGCTTGGCCTGCACCTCGGCCGGCGGGTAGACGTTGGGGTTGTCGCGCAGCGTGGCGGAGATCAGCTTGTCCGCCGCCTGGTTGGGGTTGGCGTAAGACACGTAGTCGGAGATCGGCGCCACCACTTCCGGTTGCAGCAGGTAGTTGAGGAAGGCGTGGGCCTGCTCGACGTTCTGCGCGTCCTTGGGAATGGCCAGCACATCGAACCAGGCCGCGGTGCCCTCTTTCGGGATGCGGTAGTCGATGCGGATGCCGTTCTTCGCTTCCTTGGCGCGGTTAGCCGCCTGTAGCGCGCCGCCCGACCAGGCCATGGCCACGCAGACGTTGCCGTTGGCCAGGTCGCTGACGAACTTCGAGGAGCTGAAGTAGGTGATATAGGGCCGCAGGCTGCTGAGCAGCTTCTCGACCTTCTCGTAGTCTTCCGGATTCCGGCTGTTCGGCGGCAACCCGAGGTAATGCAGGGCCTCGGGGATCACCTCGGTGGGCGAGTCGAGGAAGGCCACGCCGCATTCCTTGAGCTTGGCCAGGTTCTCCGGTTTGAAGATCAGGTCCCAGGAATCCACCGGCGCGTTGTCGCCGAGGATCGCCTTGACCTTGTCGACGTTGTAGGCGACGCCGTTGGTGCCCCACATGTACGGCATCACGTACTGGTTGCCCGGGTCCTTGGCCTCCAGCACCTTGAGCAGCGCCGGGTTGAGGTTCTTCCAGTTCGGCAGCTTGCTCTTGTCCAGCGGCTGGAATACCCCGGCCTTGAGGTAGTTGGGCAGGAAGCTGTCGCTGGGCACCACCAGGTCATAGCCGGAATGCCCGGAGAGCAGCTTGGCCTCCAGCACCTCGTTGCTGTCGTAGACGTCGTACTTGGGCGCGATGCCGCTGGCCTGCTGGAAGTTCTTCAGGGTGTCCGGGGCGATGTAATCGAACCAGTTGTAGATACGCACCACCGGCTCGGCGCTGGCCAGGCCGGCGCCGCCGAGCAGAGTCGCGGCGAGCAGGCCGCAGAGGCTTTTCTTGTAGCTGTGCATGACTCGTTCCTCGATGCGCCGCCTCAACGGGCGGCGCCTTCGTAACCTTGCAGGACATTGACCGCGTTGACGCCGATGGCCTCCACCGCATAACCGCCTTCCATGATGAACAGGGTCGGCGCGCCGAGCGCGGCGATGCGCTCACCCAGGCGCAAGTAGTCCGGGGAGTCCAGCTTGAACTGCGAGATCGGGTCGTCCTTGTAGGTGTCCACGCCGAGCGACACCACCACGGCGTCCGGGGCGTAGGCGGCGATCTTCCGGCAGGCGTCCTCCAGCGCGGCGGACCAGCCGTCCCAGCCGGTGCCGTGGGCCAGCGGGTAGTTGAAGTTGCAGCCCGCGCCGGCGCCCTCGCCGCGCTCGTCGGCATGGCCGAGGAAGTACGGGTACTCCACCAGCGGGTCGCCGTGGATGGACGCGAAGAGCACATCGTTGCGCTGATAGAAGATTTCCTGGGTGCCGTTGCCGTGGTGGTAGTCCACGTCGAGGATGGCCACGCGCTTGGCGCCCTGGTCGAGGAAGGCCTGGCTGACGATGGCGGCGTTGTTGAGGAAGCAGTAGCCGCCCATGAAGTCGCTGCCGGCGTGGTGTCCCGGCGGACGGCAGAGGCCGAAGGCGCTGCGCGCGCCCTGGCGCAGGTGGTCCTGGGCGGTCAGCGCGACCTGCGCCGAGCTGTGGATGGCCTGCCAGGTGCCGGCGGTGATCGGCGCCTCGGTGTCGAAACTGTAGTAGCCCAGTTCGCCCATCAGCGCCGTGGGAATCGGCCCGTCGCGGCGCAGGCGGCGGCCGGGGAAGGTGGTCGAAACCAGGTCGCCCGAGTGGCCCGCGGCGACCCAGCGCGCCCAGGCGCCCTGAAGGAAGGCGACGTACCGGGGGTCGTGCACGCGGTGGATCGGATCGACACCGAAGTCACGCGGGGCGATGACCTCGCCGAGGTTCTGCGACTTCACCCGGGCCAGCACGGTGTCGGCGCGGCTGGGCATTTCGAAGCAGGGCTGGAGCTTGCCATCGACCAGTTCGGACTGGCCGAAATGCAGGCGATGATCGTCGCTATAGACGGTCAGCATGGGGAGAACCTCTCAGGGCTTGTTGTTCTTGGTGGAGAGGATTCTGCCCACTCGGAGGAAATGGACTGAACGGTGGCAGCGGCCAAAAGGGGATCGATATGGCCATGTTTCATGACCCGATAGCCCTTTCCCTCCCCTCAGCCGCGTCGGCCCAGCAGCGCGGTGGCGCCCTGGACCTTACGCGTATACCAGAACACCCGGCTGACGCCACGGGTGATGGCGACGTAGGCCAGGCGCAGGCTCTCGTCCTGCATGGCCTGGTCGTAGCTGTTGCGGAAGAAGCCGCAGTGCGCGTAGAGCGCGTTGCGCAGCGGGTGTTTCTCCACTGGCGCGCAGTCGTCGACGATGATCGCCACCTCGGCCTGCAAGCCCTTGGCGCGGTGGATGCTCATGGCCTTCACCGGCCACGCGCGGTCGAGTTGCGCCTGGATCTGCTGCAACGGCTCGTTGCGCCGGCTGAGCAGCAGCACGGCGGTGCGCTCACGGCTGCTGCCCGCCTCGACATGCGCGCACTGCGCCTGGATCTCGCGCAGCAACGCCGGCATCTGCGTCTTCAGGTCGAACGGCTGCACCAGGCGCACGCCGTGGTCGCCCGGCTGCATGGCCTTGAACGCGCGGCTGTGCTTGGCCTGCTTGAAGCGCACCTCGGCGAGCACCGCCTCGGCGTCGCGGATCACCGGCTCGATGCTGCGGTAGTTGGTTTCCAGCAGCAGCACCGTGCTCTTGCGGTTGCGCCCCTTGCTGGGGAAATGCCGGTCGAAGTCCATGAACAGCTCCGGCGAGCTGCCACGCCAGCCGTAGATCGACTGCCAGTCGTCGCCGATGGCCATCAGGCTCGGCGCCTGGCCCTGGCGCGACAGGTGGCGTTGCACGGCCTGCAACCAGAGAACGATCTGCGGCGAGATGTCCTGGAACTCGTCGATCAGCAGATGGCTGAACGGCTGCACCGCCTCCAGCGGCGCGGCGCCGTCGTTCAGGCGCTCGGTGAGTTGCTGGAAGGCGGCGTTGAAGGTCATCAGGCGCTGCTTGCGCAGCAGCGCCAGGAAGAAGCTCCAGAACAGCGCCAGGGCTTCGAGGAAGATTTTCTCCCGCGTGGCGCACGCCAGCTCGGCCTTGCCCAGGGATTCCGGGCGCAGGCCGAGGCTTTCCATGAACCCGGCCTGCACGTAGAAAGCCTCGAACAAGGGCACGGCGGCGAACTCGCCGGCCAGCTTGAAGGGCTCCAGGGGCGCCGCGCCGACCGCCTCCTCCGCCGGCTTGGGCAGCCCGAGCAGGCGATGCACCTTGCCGCGGAAAACCGCGCTGGCCGCATAGCACTCGCTGTAGGCCTGTTGCAGCAGGCGTTGCTGGGCCGGGCGCAGGCGTCCGCCGGTCAGCGGGTTGTCCGGCTCGTCGGGGTTGCGCTCGTCGAGCTGCTCGAACCAGCGCGGATTGCCCAGCAACGCTTTGGCCAGCCCGCCCATGGCCGAGTGGAAGGTGCGCACACACTGGTGCGCCTGGGCCTGGTCGAAGGGAAACGACCAGAAGCCGAGCACCCGTTGCAACTGTTCACGCAACTGCGCGCAGGAGGCGTTGGTGAAGGAAATCACCGTGATCCGCTCGGCCTCGATGCCCAGGTGGCAGAGCATGAACACCACGCGCAGCACCAGGGTGGTCGACTTGCCCGAGCCGGCGCCGGCGAAGATGCGTGTCAGCGGCTGGCGGCAGAGGATCATCGCCCACTGCTCGTCGGACGGCGGGCTGAGCACCCCGGCGCTGACCGCCTGCGCCACGCGGGCGCGCATGGCCTGCTCTTGGCTTGCGTCCACCGGCAGGGCGCGCGCGGGGTAGATGCCGGCGCTGGCGGGCTGGGTCGCGCGCGGCGCGGCCGTGCCCTCGGCGGCCTTGCGGCGGCGCGGCTTGGCCGTGGCGTTCTCGTCCTGGGCGCAGGCCCCGGCCTTCTTCGCCCGCGCCTTGGCCGCCGGGCGCTTGCCGTGGGCCGCGGGCGGCGCGGCCTGGCCCTGTTCGCGCAGGTACGCGGTGGTCCGTGGGAAATAACGCGCCAGCGACTCGGCCAACAGCAGTTTGTAGCGCCTGACGGCAGACAGCATCGAAAGGCTCCGACCCGGTGACATGTCGCGGAATGATAAGGGGTTTGGGTGACGCTCCGACAGTTGCCGTGGGCAACGGTTCGGCCTGGGCCCGGGGCCAGCAGGCAGCGCCGGCGAGCGCCGCTAGGTCGCCTGCAACTGGAAAATGGCGAACTGCGGCGCCGGGCTCAGCCAGTGCGCCTTGACCCGCCAGCCGCCGCGCTCGGCCAGGGCGCCGAAGTCATCGACGCTGTACTTGTGCGAGTTCTCGGTGTGCAGGCGTTCGCCGGCGTCGAAGTGGTAGCGCACCCCGGCGATCTCCACCGTCTGCGCGACCCGGCTCACCAGGTGCATCTCGACACGGCTGTGCTCGGCGCTCCAGAACGCCAGGTGCTCGAAGCGTTCGAGCTGGAAGTCGGCGTGCAGCTCGCGGTTGAGGCGCCGCAGCAGGTTGAGGTTGAAGCGCGCGGTGACGCCATCGGCGTCGTTGTAGGCGGCCTCCAGTACATCGCGGGCCTTGGGCAGATCGACGCCGACGATGAACACGCTGCCGACGCCCAGCAGGGCGTGGGCCGAGTGCAGGAAGTCCAGGGCCTCCTCGGGGCTGAAGTTGCCGATGGTCGAGCCGGGGAAGAAGCCCAGCCGCGGACCTTGCGCCAGCGCCGCGGGCAGCGCTTCGAGGCGGGTGAAATCCGCCGCCAGGGGGCTGATGCGCAGCGCCGGGTAATCGCCTTGCAGGCGCGCGGCGGCCTTGTCCAGCGCCGCCGGGCTAATGTCGATGGGCAGGTAGCCGCGCACCTGCGGCGCGGCATCCAGCAACAGGCAGGTCTTCTCGCTGGCGCCGCTGCCGAACTCCACCAGGGTGCTGTCAGCGACGATGTCCGCGGCGATGAGCGGCGCCACCCGCGCCAGCAGCGCGGTTTCGCTGCGCGTCGGGTAGTACTCGCGGGTGCGGCAGATGGCCTCGAACAGCTCGGAACCGGCGGCGTCGTAGAAATACTTCGGCGAAAGCCGTTTGGGCGTAGCGGTAAACCCGGCCACCACGTCCTCCATCAGCTCGCGCGCCTGCGGCTCGATCCCGGCCTGCGCCGGCAGGTCGCGGGCCAGGCGCAGGCCGGCGAACATCCAGCGTTTGTCCGGGTAGAAGAAATTGCGGTAGCTCGGCCGCGAATGCCCCGGCGGGGTGACGCAGGCGCCGCCGCGCAGGACCATCTGGCTGACCATGAACTTGCCGTTGTACTCGCCCACCGCCCCGGCGCCGGGGCGGAACCCCGGATAGGCCGCATAGGCGCTCTGCGTCCATTGCCAGGCCGAGTCGTACACCTGCTCCAGCAGGCCGTCGAGGGCGGCGGTCTCCCACTCCGCCTCCGTCGGCAGGCGCGCCCCGGCCCAGGCGGCATAAGCGCTCGCCTCGTAGTAGCTGATGTGCAGCACCGGCGCGTCGAGATCCAGCGGGCGCAATCCGGCGAGGCCGAACTCGGCCCAGGCGTCGCCGTCGCGGCGCCAGTACAGCGGCGCATCCCAGCCCTCCTCGCGGACCCTGGCCCAGCCATCGGAAAGCCAGAACTCGGCGCGCCGATAGCCGGCGTCCTCGATGAACGCCAGCCATTCGCGGTTGCTCACCAGGCGGTCGGCGATCTCGAAGGGCGGCAGGAAGCAGCGATGCGCCGGCCCTTCGTTGTCGAACGCGAAACCGTCGCCGCCATGGCCGATGCCGACCAGCCCGCCGCGCACCGTGCGCCAGCGCGCCGGCCGCCCGCGCGCAGCAGCGAAGCCGTCGCCATAGGCCGGCGCCAGCGGCGAGAGGCTGAACAGGTGGAGGATGTCCATCAGCAACAGCTCCTGGTGCTGCTCCTCATGGGCCAGCCCGAGGCGCACCAGGGTCTCCCCGTCGGCGTCCACGCCGGCCTCCAGCAGCGCCTGCATGGCGCGGTCGACATGCTCCCGGTAGGCCAGCACGCGGGCCAGCGACGGGCGCGTCAGCATGCCCCGCTGCGGCCTCGGCTGGCGTGGCCCGACGGCCTCGTAATAGGAGTTGAACAGGTAGCCGAAGCGCTCGTCGAAACGCGCGTAGCCCGGCAATCGCGGCGTGAGCAGAAAGGTCTCGAAGAACCAGGTGGTATGGCCGATGTGCCACTTGGCCGGGCTGGCGTCGGGCATGGACTGCACCACCATGTCCTCGGCGTCGAGGGGGACTATCAGCGCTTCGCTGCGCTGGCGCACCTGGCGGTAGGCGTCGAGGAGCGCGGGGGCCTTGCTGGAAGACATGGCGAGATCCCTTTGGCGAGGGACAGGCGCGCCGCTTCACTGCGGCTCGGCGTCGATGCGCACCTGCTCGGGGTAGAAAGCGACATGGCCGCGGATCGGCGCCACTGCGGCAAGGGGGTCTGCGTAGGTCCACGCCGCGTTGGCCGACACCTGCCCGTCGTGCACCAGGTTGTAGTAGCTGGCTTCGCCCTTGTACGGGCAATGCGTGTGGTGCTGGCTGCGCACGAAGCACGCCGGATCGAGATCGGCTTCGGGGAGGTAGAACACCGCGGGATAGCCGGCCTCGTGCAGCAACAGGGCGTTGTCGCTGCGGGCAACCAGGGCGCCGGCGAAGGACACGCTGACACGGCCGCGATACGGCCTGATATCGATCGGGTGCGGGTGGCCGGGGTTGCTCATCGGCGCTCTCCAGTGGTCTGGTCTGCTGAGCCGGCCGCCGACGTGGCGGCGCACCTGTTCAGGGTAGAAGCCCAGCCCGATGACGCCGGAAAAACCGATGGGCGTAGCGCTGGCGTCCCTCGCCAGCCCGGCAGCAAGCGGCGCCAACGACCGCTGCGGTGGGGTTCGGCGACCAGCCTGGACAGGTCGCTGAGCATGGGAGCGTCACCGCACCTAAGTAGAACGAGTCGCCAAACCCGTACCTCCATCGCTTGTATGGAGGCGCGCTGAGGGTATGGGCGACGGACACAGGCCTCAAGGCAAGGGACGTAGGACAGGGCTCGCGGTCAGGCGCGCGGCGACGGGGCGCGGCCGACCAAAATGAACAAAATATTGCACACTCCAATCAGCACCTTCTGAAAGAGCCTCGCGCTAATCGCTAATAAATTCGGGCTTTAACAGCCTTTAAACAATTTCCTGTCACTATCGGTTTGCCAACATCCATTAGCTCAGGCAAAATATCGTTCATTATGTTGAACACCCAAGCGTTACCCCTCAGCACCTCCCGCCTGGTTTCCCGCGAGCGTTACTGGACCGGCGATCTGTAGCCCCTCCCCCACGGTCATTTCTGTCGGAGACGCCGCGCGATCGGCCATCGCCGTGCGCCCGCCGTCTCCCTCCATGTCCCCGTCATCCGCCCTGCCTCGCCTTGCGGCGTTGGCTCGGCGCGCGCCCATGGGAGGGCAAAAACATGCGTAGCTGGATCTACCTGTTCGCGGCCATCGGCTTCGAAGTCGTTGGCACCACCTCGATGAAATTCACCGCCGAGCAGGCCCCGTTCGGCGGCCACCTGCTGATGTACGTGCTGATCGGCCTGTCCTATTACTGCCTGTCGCTGGCCATCAAGCGCGTGCCGGTGGGGGTCGCCTACGCCCTCTGGGAAGGCATCGGCATCGTCCTCATCACTCTGGTCAGCGTGGCCTTGCTGGGCGAGGAGCTGGCCCCGGAGAAGGCCATCGGCCTGGCGGTGATGATCGCCGGCATCCTGCTGATCAAGTCCGGCACCCGCACTCGCGCGCCGGCCACAGAGGAGGCGCTGGCATGCTGACTTCGACCTGGATCGCCTGCGCCTGGCTGGGCCTGGCGATCGGCCTGGAAGTGCTGGCCAACCTGCTGTTGAAGTATTCCGACGGCTTCCGCAAACGCGGCCTGGGGGTCGCCTCGATCCTCTGCGTGCTGCTGGCGTTCACCGCGCTGGCGCAGGCGGTGCGCGACATCGAGCTGTCGGTGGCGTACGCGGTCTGGGGCGGCTTCGGCATTCTCGCCACCGTAGCCATGGGCTGGGTGCTGTTCGGCCAGCGCCTGGTCTGGCGCGGCTGGCTGGGGCTGGCGTTGCTGGTGGCCGGCATGGGCCTGCTGAAACTGGCCTGATGCAACGAACACGGGGCGCCCTTGCGGCGCCCCGCTCCGTTTACCCCTGGTGTCGGTGGATAAAGCGTTTCGCCTTATCCACCGACACCAGGTAGATGCCGAGAAAACCGGGCTCCCGCGGGCAGGACGTGCGGCAAGGGGACTAACCGAAACCGCCCGCGCCCGCGGAAATCCCGAAGGGGCGACTCAGCGTTCGGCGACGCCGAGGCTGCCTTGCAGCGACTCGCTGCGCGCGCGGCGGCGGGTGACGAGCAGGCCGGAGCAAACGATCAGCACACTGAGCAGCGCGGTGGCGGCCACTTCGATGCGATGGTCAGGACGCAGCAGCATCAGCACCAGCACGCCGACGATGAACACGATCACGCCCCAGGTCAGCCAGGGGAACAGCCACATGCGGTACTGGATCGGCTTGCCTTCGGCGACCAGGCGCTTGCGCATGCGCAGTTGCGAGATGGCGATCACCAGGTACACCAGCAGGGCGATGGCGCCGGAGCTGGCCATGAGGAAGCCGAACACCTGGGCCGGGACCAGGTAGTTGGCGATCACGGTGGCGAAGGCCGCGGCGGTCGACAGCAGCACCGCGACCACCGGCGTGCCGGCGTTGCTGGTGATGCGGGCGCAGGCCGGCGCGTCGCCACGGCTGCTCAGCGAGAAGAGCATGCGCGAGGCGGTGTACAGCGAGGAGTTCAGGCAACTGGTCACCGAGGTCAGCACCACCACATCGATCAGCGCCTTGGCGTGGGGTACGCCGAGCACTTCCAGCACTGTCACGTAGGAGCCATCGGCGGCCAGACGCGAGTCGGTCCAGGGCACCAGGGCGACGACGATGAAGATCGACAGGATGTAGAACAGGGTGATCCGCCAGATCACCGAGTTGGTGGCCTTGGAGATCTGCTTCTCGGCCGCGTCGGATTCGGCCGCGGCGATGGTCACCACCTCGGCGCCGAGGAACGAGAACATGGTGATCAGCATGGCGCTGAGCACCGCGCCGAAGCCGTTGGGCATGAAGCCGCCGTTGTCCCACAGGCGCGATACGCCGCTCACCCCGGTATTCGGCAGCAGGCCGAGGATGGCGCAGGCGCCGAGGATGATGAAGCAGGTGATCGCGGCCACCTTGACCAGGGCCAGCCAGAACTCGAACTCGCCGTAGTTCTTCACGCTGAACAGGTTGGTGGCGGTGAGCAGCAGGGTGATCACCAGGGACAGCACCCAGATGTCCAACTGCGGCACCCAGGTGTTGATGATGGTCGCGGCGATGTTCGCCTCGATCGGGATCACCAGTACCCAGAACCACCAGTACAGCCAGCCGATAGTGTAGCCGGCCCATTTACCGATGGCCTGGTCGGCGTAGGTCGAAAAAGAGCCGGTGTCGGGCGCGGCGACGGCCATTTCGGCCAGCATGCGCATGACGATCACCACCAGCGCGCCAGCCAGGATGTAGGCCAGGATGGCGGCCGGACCGGCTTCGGCGATCGCGCGGCCGGAGCCAACGAAGAGGCCGGCGCCGATCACCCCGGCAATGGACAACATGGTCACATGCCGCGATTTCAACCCATGGCTCAGGTTGTTCTTGTTGAGCTTTTGCATGGTCTCACCTTTCTAAAACAGCGTCCTTGCAGCGAAAACAGCCCCGCCCACCCGTGATCGCTCACGGGCAGGAAGGGATACGTCGTAGTGTCTTGCGATTCAGCGGACGCGACGGGCCATCAGGCCAGTTCGTCGAAGCACTCGGCGATGATCGACAGACCGCGCTCCAGGTCGGCGTCGCTGACGGTCAGCGGCACCAGGATGCGCAGGACGTTGTAGTAGGTACCGCAGGACAGCAGGATCAGGCCCTTGTCGCGCGCCTTGGCCACGATCTTGCCGGTCAGCTCGGCGGCCGGGGTGTGGCCATCGGCTTCGAACAGTTCCACCGCGACCATGGCGCCGAGGTTACGCACGTCGCCGATGCTCTTGTGCTTCTCGGCCAGCTTGCGCAGGCCGCTGCTGAGGATCTCGCCGACTGCCTTGGCGCGGTCCAGCAGTTTTTCCTGCTCGAAGGCTTCGATCACCGCCAGGGCGGCGGCGCAGGAGACCGGGCTGCCGGCATAGGTGCCGCCCAGGCCGCCCGGTGCTACCGCGTCCATGATTTCCGCGCGGCCGCTGACGCCGGCCAGCGGGAAGCCGCCGGCGATGGATTTGGCGAAGGTGGTCAGGTCCGCCGCCACGCCCATCTGTTCCATGGCGAAGAAGGTGCCGGTACGCCCGGCGCCGGTCTGCACTTCGTCGGCGATCAGCAGGATACCGTGCTGGTCGCAGAGGGCGCGCAGGCGGGCCATGAACTCCTTCGGCGCGGGGTTGAAGCCACCCTCGCCCTGGACCGGTTCGAGGATGATCGCGGCGATGTCGCTGGGCTGCGCGTCGTTCTTGAAGATGCGCTCGATGCTGGCGATGGCGTCATCCACCGACACGCCGTGCAGCGGGTTGGGGTATTCCGCGCGGAACACGCCACCGGGCATCAGGCCCATGCCGGCGGAGTACGGCACGACCTTGCCGGTCAGGCTGAGGGTGTAGTGGGTGCGGCCATGGTAGGCGCCGGTGAAAGCGATCACGCCGGTGCGGCCGGTGGCGGCGCGGGCGATCTTGATGGCGTTTTCCACGGCTTCGGCGCCGGTGGTCACCAGCAGGGTCTTCTTCTCGAAGTTGCCCGGCACCAGTTTGTTGATCTTCTCGCACAGCGCCACGTAGGGCTCGTAGCCGAACACGTGGAAGCAGGTGTGGGTGAGCTTGGCCAGCTGTTCCTGCACGGCGGCCATCACCTTCGGATGCAGGTGGCCGGTGTTGAGTACGGCGATGCCGCCGGCGAAGTCGAGGAACTCGCGGCCCTCGACGTCCCAGACGGTGGCGTTCTCGGCGCGCTCGGCGTAGATCTGGTGGATCTGCCCGACGCCGCGGGGAATCGCGGCCATGCGGCGCTGTTGCAGGCTTTGGTTGCTATTCATGCTGTCTCCGGTATTGCACTCAGGCACTGAAGAATGGGTCGCCGTGGATCACACGCCGATGCACAGGTATTTGATTTCCAGGTAGTCCTCGATGCCGTACTTGGAGCCTTCGCGGCCCAGGCCCGAGGCCTTGATGCCGCCGAAGGGCGCGACTTCGTTGGAAATGATCCCGGTGTTGATGCCGACGATGCCGTACTCCAGCGCCTCGCCGACGCGGAACACGCGACCCAGGTCGCGGGCATAGAAGTAGGCGGCCAGGCCGTATTCGGTGTCGTTGGAAAGCTCGATCACCTCGGCCTCGTCCTTGAAGCGGAACAGCGGCGCCAGCGGGCCGAAGGTCTCTTCCTTGGCTACGGCGGCGTTCTTCGGTACGTCGACCAGCACGGTCGGCTCGAAGAAGGTGCCACCCAGGGCGTGCGGCTTGCCGCCGGCGACGACCTTGGCGCCTTTGCTGACGGCGTCGGCGATGTGTTCCTGGACCTTGGCCACGGCCTTGGCGTCGATCAGCGGGCCGGTGGTGATGCCCTGCTCCAGGCCGTTGCCGATGTTCAGCTTGGCCACGGCGGCCTTGAGCTTCTCGACGAAGGCGTCATACACGCCGTCCTGGACGTACAGGCGGTTGGCGCAGACGCAGGTCTGGCCGTTGTTGCGGTACTTGGAGATCAGCGCGCCATCGACGGCGGCGTCCAGGTCGGCGTCGTCGAAGACGATGAAGGGTGCGTTGCCGCCCAGCTCCAGGGAGACCTTCTTGATGTCCTTAGCGCACTCGGCCATCAGTTGGCGACCGATCTCGGTCGAGCCGGTGAAGGTCAGCTTGCGCACGATCGGGTTGCTGGTCAGTTCGCCGCCGACTTCGCCGGCGCTGCCGGTGACCACGCTGAACACGCCTTTCGGAATGCCGGCGCGCTCGGCCAGCTCGGCCAGGGCCAGCGCCGAGTACGGGGTCTGCGAAGCGGGCTTGAGGACCATGGTGCAACCGGCGGCCAGGGCCGGGCCGGCCTTGCGGGTGATCATCGCCGAGGGGAAGTTCCACGGGGTGATGGCGGCGGTGACGCCGATCGGCTGCTTGATCACCATCAGGCGCTTATCGGCCTGGTGACCGGGGATCATGTCGCCATAGACGCGCTTGGCTTCTTCGCCGAACCATTCGAGGAAGGAGGCGGCGTAGGCGATTTCGCCCTTGGCTTCGGTGAGTGGCTTGCCCTGTTCGATGGTCATCAGACGGGCCAGGTCGTCCTGGTTTTCCATCATCAGTTCGAACCAGCGGCGCAGCTTGTTGGCGCGCTCCTTGGCGGTCAGCGCGCGCCAGGCCGGCAGCGCGCGGTCGGCGGCCTCGATGGCGCGGCGGGTCTCGGCGGCGCCCATCTTCGGCACGCTGCCGATGGTCTCGCCGGTGGCCGGGTTGTTCACTGCCAGGGTCTTGCCGCTGTCGGCATCGACCCAGGCGCCATCGATGTAGGCCTGCTGACGGAACAGGCTGGAGTCTTTAAGTTGCACGCAGTCTTCCTCGTTATCGGTGACGGGACGGCTCAGCCGGCCGCCCGCAGGTTGTTGTCGGGGGTCGCGGCTTTGACGAAGTCAGTGCCGAGGCCGGCGATCTGTTCGCGGACCTTTTCCACGATGTAGGCGCCGATCGGGATGGCCGAGGTGGCGGCCGGCGACGGCGCGTTGCAGACGTTGACGCTGCGCTTGGTGTTGACGAAGAGGAAGTCGTCGATCAGCTTGCCGTCGCGCGAGACCGCCTGGGCGCGCACGCCGGCCGGGTACTCGGTGAGGTCGCTCTTGACGATGCTCGGGCAGTACTTCTGCACTTCCTTCAGATAGCCGCCCTTGAACAGCGAGTTCTTCATCTCGATCAGGCCCGGACGCAGGTTCTTCGCCAGTACCTTGAGGATGCCCGGCGAGGTCAGGGTCTCGAACAGGTCGCTGACGGAAATGTCGGACTTGCGGTAGCCCTCGCGCTTCATCGCCAGCACGGCGTTGGGGCCGACGGTGACGGTGCCGTCGATCATCCGCGTCAGGTGCACGCCGAGGAACGGCATGGACGGATCGGGGATCGGGTAGATCAGGTGGTTGACGATCTGGTTGTGCTGCTGCGGCAGCAGGTAGTACTCGCCGCGGAACGGACAGATGATGAACTGCGGCTCGACCCCGAGCATGCGCACGATGCGGTCGGCCATCAGGCCCGAGCAGGTCACCAGGTAGCGGCCACGGAATTCGTTGTCGGTGGTGCGCACCACCACTTCCTCGGCGCGTTCGTCGAGGGCCACCACTTCGGCGTTGTAGCGAATCTCGCCACCGGCGGCGGTGAACTCGCGGCCCATGGCGGCGGTGACCTGGGAGTAGCTGACGATGCCGCTGGAGGGCACGAAGATGCCGCCCATGCCGACGATGTTCGGCTCGCGCTCGCGCAGTTGCGCGGCGGACAGCCATTCACGCTCCAGGCCGTTGGCCGCGGTGCGTTCCCAGAGCGCCTTCATGCGCTCCATTTCCAGTTCGTTGGTGGCCACCAGCAGCTTGCCGCACTCGTCGTAGCGGATGCCGTGCTTGTCGCAGAAGGCTTTGGTGGCCTTGTTGCCGGCCAGGCAGAACTTCGCCTTGAGGCTGCCGGGGGTGTAGTAGACGCCGGCGTGGATCACGCCGCTGTTGTGCCCGGTCTGGTGCCGCGCCGGGCCGGATTCCTTCTCCAGCAGGAGAATCTTCGCGTCCGGGTAGACCTGGGTGAGCTGCATCGCGGTGGACATGCCGACGATGCCGCCGCCGATGATGATGAAATCGTACACAGCCATTACCTCGCGCACTGGCTTAGCTGAAAAAGCCCCGCAGACGCGGGCCCGCCGTGAAGCTCGTGCGCGGAGTCTTCGACGGCGGGCCCGCGGCTGCGGGAAGGGTGACGCTGTGGGAATTACTGGCCGCGCTGGTACAGCGGCTTCTGGTAGGCGATGTAGCCGCGCTGGCGCATCAGTTCACGACGCAGGCCCTCGTGGGGGATGAAGCGGTCGCGGCCGTGCAGCCAGAACAGGTTGTTGATCAGCAGGAAGCAGCCCTGCGGCACCGGCACCGACAGCTTCTGCTCGCTGCCCTCCAGGGATTCGGAGAGGCTGTTCAGCCAGACGCCTTCCTCGAAGTCCTTCGGCTGCACGAACTGGTCGATGTAGCGCATGGTCGGGCGGCCTTCGGCATCGGTATCGAACACCGCGTGGAACACGTCCTCGCTGACCTTCTTGCTCGGCGGCGCGGTCCAGCGCATTTCGCGGCGGGCCAGCGGGTGGCGGAAGAACTCGTCCAGATCGCTCCAGTCGTCCAGGTGCAGCAGCAGGGAGTTGCCGCCTTCCATGTTCTTCTCTTCGATTTTCATCATCAGCACGTAGTCGGTGATCTGGTCGACGAAGGTGCCATCGTTGTGCAGCTCCATGACGCGGTGCGGCTGGCGCAGGTAGCTGTCGGAGTTGTCGGTGTTGAGCACCACGAAGCGGGCATAGAACTGGCCGCTCATGGCGTCGTAGTTGGAACGGCCGATCAGGTGCGCGACGGCGGTGGAGAACTTCACCATGTCTTCGGCCTGGGCCACGTCATCCAGCCCTTCGGGCTTGATCAGCATGCCGCCGGTGGCGCGATCGAGGATGGTGTTCAGCAGCACCGGGCGCAGGGTGCCTTCGCACAGCTCGTCGAGGATCTGACCAACGCGGAAGCGCAGGAAGGACTTGTATTCGAGCGCCTGAACCGGCCATTGCGCCACCGCCTCGAGGAAGGCCTTCACGGTCTCGCGGGCGAAGGTCAGCTCGAGCAGGCGCGGCGATTGCTTCGAGGGCGCGACGGAATAGCCCCGGGTTTCCAGCGGCAAGGGCATCACAAGGTCCTGGATCGAGGTGAAGGCATTCATGGCAGTGTCCTGGCAGAAGAAGGGGTTTTCGCCGTCCGGCAATGACCTGGATCAGGCGGGCGATGAGAAAAATATCGCTACAAAACAAAAATGTCTACATTTTTATAAAACGACAACAAAACCAACGCTTGTCTATTGTTTTTCGTCCATCCGACATTTGGGTATGATTCCGCGCAAAACCCCTATAGGAGCTGGATTTGGAAGCGCTCGCCCCCCGGCAAAATTCGGCATTCAGCGGCTATGAGTGGCTCAAGCAGGACATCATCCGTGGTGTCTTCAAGCCCGGCGAAAAGCTGCTGATGAGCGCCCTGAAGGAGCGCTACGACCTCGGCGTCGGCCCACTGCGCGAGGCCCTCTCGCAACTGGTGGCCGAACACCTGGTGGTGGCCATCAGCCAGAAGGGCTACCGCGTCGCGCCCATGTCGCTGGACGAGATGAAGGACATCTACGATGCCCGCGCCAATCTCGAAGCGATGATCGTCGGCCTGGCCATCCAGCGTGGCGACGACGCCTGGGAAGCCCAAGTGCTGGCGCATTCGCACACCCTGGCCAAGGTCGTCGAAGTGAAGACCCGCGAGCAGCGCCTGGATGTCTGGGATGAACGCCACAAGGCGTTCCATACCGCCATCGCCCAGGGCTGTGGCTCCAAGCACCTGCTGCAGGCGCGCACCTACCTGTTCGACCAGGCCGAACGCTACCGGCACCTGTGGCTGACGCAGACGGTGTTCTCCGAGCAGGCCCTGGAACTCAAGCGCCAGGAGCACGCCGCGCTGGTCGAGGCGATCCTCGCCCGCGACGCCGCGCGCGCCAGCGAGATGATGCGCACCCACCTGATGACGCCGGTGCCGATCATCGCCACCATCATGCAGTCCGGCGGCCTGGGCGAAGGCGCGCGCTGAAGCGCCCGCGCGCCTTTACAGGGCGCGCCGGGTGTCGGCCGGCGAACCCCGCGCGCCCCGCGGGACTAGACTTTAAACACGCCCCGCAGAGGGGACCCGTCATGCCCGGAGCAGGCTCGGCGCGTGAGCAGCGAGCTGCCGGCACGCGTCCGAATCCGGCTGCATGACGCCTGCACAATGGCTCCGTTCCGCGCCCCGGCGGGGTGCCCGTCCATTGCCCGAAGGCCCCCGCCGTTCGCGGCGCCGATGGATTTCCGGCAGATCCCGCAGTCCCGATGAACCTCGCCGCCGCCGCGCAGCGCGGCGCGCTGGCCTTGCAGCTGGAGGACACGCCATGGACGAAGCCAAACTCAACGACTTCATGGGTCGCCTGGTCAGCGACATGGGCGGCGCGGCCATGTTGGCCAATGTCATTCTCGGCGATGAGCTGGGGCTCTACCGCGCCATGGCCGACAGCCAGCCGCTCAGCCCGGACACCCTGGCCGAACGCACCGGCTGCAACCCCCGCCTGCTGCGCGAATGGCTCAGCGCCCAGGCCGCGGCCGGCTACATGGAACACAACAACGGGCTCTTCCGCCTGCCGGAAGAACAGGCCATGGCCCTGGCCGACGAGAACTCGCCGGTCTACGTGGCCGGCGGCGCGGGCGTGCTCGCCTCGATGTACCAGGACAAGGACAAGCTGATCGCCGCCATGCGCGGTGACGGCGCGGTGCCCTGGGGCGACCACCACCCCTGCCTATTCCGCGGCACCGAACGCTTCTTCCGCCCCGGCTACCGCGCGCACCTGGTCGACGAATGGCTGCCGGCGCTCGATGGCGTGGTCGACAAACTGAAGGCCGGCGCGCGGGTCGCGGACATCGGCTGCGGCCATGGCGCCTCCAGCGTGATCATGGCGCAGGCCTTCCCGGCCTCGCGTTTCTTCGGCTTCGACTATCACGCGCCGTCCATCGACATCGCCAAGCAACGCGCCGAGGAAGGCGGCGTGGCCGACCGCGTGAGCTTTGCCCAGGCCACCGCCAAGGACTACCCGGGCGACTATGACCTGATCTGCTTCTTCGACTGCCTGCACGACATGGGCGACCCGGTGGGCGCCGCCCGCTACGCCTACCAGCACCTGGCGCCGGGCGGCTGCGTGCTGCTGGTCGAGCCCTATGCGCAGGACCACCTGGACGACAACCTGACGCCGGTGGGCCGGCTGTTCTACGCCGCCTCCACCTTCCTCTGCACGCCCAACTCGCTGTCCCAGGAGGTCGGCCTCGGCCTCGGCGCCCAGGCCGGCGAAGCGCGTCTGCGCAAGGTCTTCGAGGAAGCCGGATTCAGCCACTTCCGCCGGGCGACGGAAACGCCGTTCAACCTGATCCTGGAAGCACGGCCGTAGCGCTCATGCGCCGGGCACTCAGGCGCGGAAGTGGCTCGGCGGCTGGCCGCTCCAGCGCTGGAAGGCGTGCCGCAGGCTGGCGGTTTCGCTGAAGCCGAGCGCCTCGGCGATGCGGTAGATCGGCATGTCGCCGTCCTGCAGCAGCTCCTTGGCGCGGGCGAAACGCAGTTCGTCGAGCAGTTGCTGGTAGCTGGTCTGCTGTTGCTGCAGGTGCCGACGCAGGCTGCGCGAGGAGCAGTTCAGCCGCCGCGCCAGCTCCTCCAGGCCCGGCGGCTCCTGCAGGCGCTCGCCGAGGATCGCGCGGACTTTGTCCAACCAGGCGCGGCGCGCGGCGAGGTCGACGTTCTGCCGGCGACACTGTTCGAGCATCTCGCGGTGGGTCACCGGATCGGCCAGCGGCAGGCGCCGCTCCAGCCAGCTAGCGGGGAAGCCGATGGCGCTGCGCGTCCGATCGAAACGCGGTCGGCAGGCGAAACCCTGGGCATAGGCCGCCTCGCGCTCGGGCGTGCCGGGGTAGTCGAACTCGGCGTGGAGCAGTTGCAGCGGCTGGCCGAGCAGGTCGGCGCAGATCACCTGGAGCGAGCCCAGGCACAGTTCGGTATTGAACGGCAGCAGGCTTGCGTCTTCGCCGTAGCCGGTGGCCACCAGCCAGGCCAGTTCGCCCTCGACGCTCAACGCCAGGTGGAAGTAGGTACCCAGCAGCACCGGATAACCGAGGCCGATGCGTAGCGCTTCGCCCAAGGTCGGTGCGGAAAGTAACGCATAGCCCAGCAGGCCATAGGCGGAAATCCGCGTGCGCAGCCCCAGGCGCAGGCCAAGCGCGGCTTCGCCGGCCAGGCGCTGGGCATTGGCGAACACCTGTTGCTCCTGCCAGGGGCTGATCAGCCGGCGCAGCTCGAGCAAGTCATCGGAGGTGATGCCGCTGCCCTCCAGGATGCTCTCGCGCGGGTGTCCCTCGGCTTCCAGCAGGGACACGGTCAGCGAGGACATGTGCAGGGAATTGAGCCAGGTGGAGCGGGAAAAAGTGGTTGCGATCATGTCTTGCCCATCAGTGCACAACGACGCGCCGACGGGATGTTACCGCCGATGGCGCGGCTAATGGCAAGGCAAGTTGCGTGCCGGAGGCCGGGGCGGCGCCTTGGGCTCGACCGCGCCGCTGGAGGGGCATGGGGGACGGCGGCGTAAAACCGCGAACGGTTGTACGCCCCGGGCTCGCGCCAATCGTGCTGCGCGGTTGGAAACGCCGGATGCCTCAGCCACGCGACAGGAAGCGCATGCCCTCTTCCAGGCCACTGAGGGTCAGCGGGTACATCTGTTCCTTGACCAGCTCGCGCACCAGATTGGTGGAGGCGGTGTAGTTCCAGGTGTCCTTCGGGTAGGGGTTGATCCAGATGAGCTTCTTGTACTTTTCCATGAAGCGCTGCATCCAGACGTAACCGGCCTCCTCGTTCCAGTGCTCGACGCTGCCGCCGGCCTGGGTGATCTCGTAGGGCGCCATGGCCGCGTCGCCGACGAACACCACCTTGTAGTCCGGCCCGTACTTGTGCAGCAGGTCGAAGGTGGCGGTGCGCTCGCTGCTGCGGCGCAGGTTGTTCTTCCACACCGATTCGTAGATGAAGTTGTGGAAGTAGAAGTACTCCAGGTGCTTGAACTCGGTCTTGCACGCCGAGAACAGCTCTTCGCAGACCTTCACGTGGGCGTCCATGGAACCGCCGATGTCGAGCAGCAGCAGGAGCTTCACGGTGTTGCGCCGCTCCGGGCGCATCTGGATGTTGAGCAGCCCGGCATCCTTCGCCGTGTGGTCGATGGTGCCGTCGATGTCCAGCTCTTCGGCGGCGCCTTCACGGGCGAATTTGCGCAGGCGGCGCAGGGCGATCTTGATGTTGCGCGTGCCCAGCTCGACCTGGTCGTCGAGGTTCTTGTACTCGCGCTGGTCCCAGACCTTGGCGGCCTTGCCCTGGCGCTTGCCGGCGTCGCCGACGCGGATGCCCTCGGGGTTGAAGCCGCCGGAGCCGAACGGACTGGTGCCGCCGGTGCCGATCCACTTGTTACCGCCGGCGTGGCGTTCCTTCTGCTCTTCGAGGCGTTTCTTGAACTCCTCGATGAGCTTGTCCAGGCCGCCGAGGGACTGGATCTGCGCGCGCTCCTCGTCGGTCAGCAGGCGCTCGAATTCCTTGCGCAGCCATTCCTCGGGGATCAGTGCCTTGAGGTGGTCGTCGAGTTTCTCCAGGCCCTTGAAGTAGGCGCCGAAGGCCCGGTCGAACTTGTCGAAATGGCGCTCGTCCTTCACCAGGATGGTGCGGGCGAGGTAGTAGAACTCGTCCATGTCGGCGAATACCACGCGGTGCTGGAGCGCATCGATCAGGTCGAGCAGCTCGCGCACCGACACCGGCACCTTGGCCGCGCGCATTTCGTTGAACAGGTTGAGCAGCATGGCTGCATGCCTCGTGATTTCATTGATTCAGGAGCAATGCTCCTTTTGCACTCGGTGCCCGGGCTCGCGAGCCGGAGCCGGGCAAGGCCGCCGCGCAGCAGCCCGCTACTCAGCGGCTGGCGCGGCGGCTCATGAAGGCCAGGCGCTCGAGCAGTTGCACGTCCTGCTCGTTCTTCACCAGGGCGCCGGCCAGCGGCGGAATGGCCTTGGTCGGATCGCGCTCGCGCAGCACCGCTTCGCCGATCTCGTCGGCCATCAGCAGCTTCAGCCAGTCCACCAGCTCGGAGGTCGAGGGCTTCTTCTTCAGGCCCGGCACCTTGCGCACGTCGAAGAAGATATCCAGGGCTTCGCTGACCAGCGAGGCGCGGATATTCGGGTAGTGCACGTCGACGATCTTCTGCAGGGTCTCGCGGTCGGGGAAGGCGATGTAGTGGAAGAAGCAGCGGCGCAGGAAGGCGTCCGGCAGTTCCTTCTCGTTGTTCGAGGTGATGATGATGATCGGCCGCTGCCTGGCCTTGATGGTCTCGTTGGTCTCGTAAACGAAGAACTCCATCTTGTCGAGTTCCTGCAGCAGGTCGTTGGGGAACTCGATGTCGGCCTTGTCGATCTCGTCGATCAGCAGGATCACCCGCTCCTCGGCCTCGAAGGCCTCCCAGAGCTTGCCCTTCTTGATGTAGTTGCGCACGTCGTGGACCTTGTCCACGCCCAGTTGCGAGTCGCGCAGGCGGCTCACCGCGTCGTACTCGTAGAGCCCCTGGTGGGCCTTGGTGGTGGACTTGATGTGCCAGGTGATCAGTTTGGCGCCGAAGGACTCGGCCAACTGCTCGGCGAGCATGGTCTTGCCGGTGCCCGGCTCGCCCTTGACCAGCAGCGGACGCTGCAGGGTGATGGCGGCATTGACCGCCAGCTTGAGGTCGTCGGTGGCGACGTAGGACTGGGTGCCTTCGAACTTCATCAGGGAATCCTCGAACGGTATCGGCCGGGGCCATGCCCGGGCTGAAGGAAAATTTGCGACAGACAGCGACTATAACGCGCAGGTCCTTCGACTGTGAACGCAGACGCGGCATTCAGTCATTGAATGCACGGCCACGGCGCGACCAGGCATTTCCGCCGCGCCCGGCGACCCGGAGCCTGGCAGCCACGCCCCCCCGCCACCCCGATCTTTCCGCCGGTTCGCCGCTGGACTCGCCCAGCGTCGCGGAATAGGCTGGCGGATCACCATCGCGCCACAAGGACACTCACCATGAGCCGCATTTTCGCAGACAACGCGCAGTCCATCGGCAACACGCCGCTGGTCCAGATCAACAGCATCGCCCCGCGCGGCGTCACCATCCTGGCCAAGATCGAGGGGCGTAACCCCGGCTATTCGGTGAAATGCCGGATCGGCGCCAACATGATCTGGGATGCCGAATCCAGCGGTCGCCTGAAGCCGGGCATGAGCATCATCGAACCGACCTCCGGCAACACCGGCATCGGCCTGGCCTTCGTCGCCGCCGCGCGCGGCTACAAGCTGGTGCTGACCATGCCCGCCTCGATGAGCCTGGAACGCCGCAAGGTGCTCAAGGCGCTCGGCGCCGAGCTGATCCTCACCGAACCGGCTAAGGGCATGAAGGGCGCCATCGCCAAGGCCGAGGAACTGGTCGCCGCACATCCCGGCGAGTACTTCATGCCGGCGCAGTTCGACAACCCGGCGAACCCGGCGATCCACGAGAAGACCACCGGCCCGGAAATCTGGAACGACACCGACGGCGCGGTGGATGTGCTGGTGTCCGGGGTCGGCACCGGCGGCACCATCACCGGCATCTCGCGCTACATCAAGAACACCAAGGGCAAGCCGATCCTCTCGGTGGCGGTGGAGCCGGCCAGTTCGCCGGTGATCAGCCAGACCCTCGCCGGCGCCGAGATCAAGCCCGCGCCGCACAAGATCCAGGGCATCGGCGCCGGTTTCGTGCCGAAGAACCTCGACCTGTCGCTGGTCGACCGCGTCGAGACGGTCACCGATGACGAGGCGAAGGCCATGGCCCAGCGCCTGATGCAGGAAGAAGGCATCCTCTGCGGCATTTCCTGCGGCGCCGCCATGGCCGCGGCCGTGCGCCTGGCCCAGGAGCCGACGATGCAGGGCAAGACCATCGTGGTGATCCTGCCCGACTCGGCCGAGCGCTACCTGTCGAGCATGCTCTTCGAGGGCGTGTTCGACGAACAGGAACTGGTGCAGTAAGCCGGCGCGCCGCCCCATCGCGGGGCGGCGCCCTCCCCGCCCCTGTCTGCGGACCCGCAGACAACCCCGCCGTCTCCAAATCCTCCGGCAATACGGTTATTTCTTGCCCAGGCCGCGGCCCCGCCCGGTCGCGCCATTCCCGTTCGCCGTCAGGAATCCAACAATGAAAACAACCGCACCGCTGCTCAGTGCCCTCGCGCTTTCCGTCTCCCTGGGCGCAGGTGTCGCCCAGGCCGACACCGTGAAGATCTACAACTGGTCCGAATACATCGCGCCGGAGACGGTGCCGGGCTTCAGCAAGGAAACCGGCATCCAGGCCACCTACGACGTCTACGACAGCAACGAGACCCTCGACGGCAAGCTGATGACCGGCAAGTCCGGCTACGACGTGGTCTTCCCGTCCAACCACTTCATGGCCAAGCAGATCCAGGCCGGCGCCCTGAAGAAGCTGGACAAGAGCCAGCTACCGAACTGGAAAAACCTCAACCCGGTGCTGATGAAGGCCCTGGAGGTCAACGACCCGGGCAACCAGCACGGCTTCCCCTACCTGTGGGGCACCACCGGCATCGGCTACAACCCGGCCAAGATCAAGGCAGTGCTGGGCGACAACGCGCCGCTCGACTCCTGGGACCTGTTCTTCAAACCGGAGAACATGGAGAAGCTGGCCAAGTGCGGCGTTGCCGTGCTGGACAACGGCCCCGAGCTGCTGCCGATCACCCTCAACTACCTCGGCCTGCCGCACCACAGCCAGAAAGCCGAAGACTACAAGAAGGCCGAAGAAGCGCTGCTCAAGGTCCGCCCGTACATCCGCTACTTCCACTCCTCGAAGTACGTCAGCGACCTGGCCAACGGCGAGGTGTGCATGGTGGTCGGCTTCTCCGGCGACGTGCTGCAGGCGGCGACCCGCGCCAAGGAAGCCAAGAACGGCGTGGAGATCCACTACTCGACGCCCAAGGAGGGCTCGCCGCTGTGGTTCGACATGGTCGCCATGCCCGCCGACGCGCCCGACGAGAAGGCCGGCTATGCCTTCATGAACTACCTGCTGCGCCCGGAGGTGATGGCCGGCATCAGCAACTCGGTGCACTACGCCAACGGCAACCAGGCCGCCGACCCGCTGGTGGACGCGGCGATCAAGGCCGACCCGGCGATCTACCCGCCGCAGGAGAAGATGGCCAAGCTGTTCGCCCTGGAATCCATGCCGCAGAAGATCGACCGCCTGCGCACGCGCATCTGGAACACCATCAAGACCGGCAAGTAATCCGCGCCGCGCCGGGCCTCAGCTTCCAGGGAGCCCGGCGCCACGCCCTGGGCCGGCGGCGCTTTGTCGCCGGACTCGCGGATTGCCGCGCCGCTCTCCCGCGCCTCGCCGGCGCCCGCCGGCGCGGCTATAGTCACCCCGTCCCATCCAGCCACGCAGCCACCGGCCATGACCTACGCGCCCAAGCTCCCCGCCCCGTCCTTCGCCCACCCTGGTGAAGCGCGTGCCTGCCTGCGTGACGCCATCGCCCACCTGTCTCCCGCCGTTGCCGCCCTTGCCGTGGCGCCCCCGCCGCCCTCCGTCGCGGCCTGCCCGCCGCCGGGTGCGAGCGCCTGACCCAGGCGCCACCCCCACAGCGCTGAACCCTATGCCGCCGCGCCACGCCCGCGCGCTGCGGTCCTGGCCGGTCGCGTCAGCACCGGCCGCTGTGCCCAGACAGGTGAATCCCATGTCCAGTTTCAATCGTTCCAGCCTGGCCAACCTGGCCAGTACCGGCCTTTTCGTGCTGCTCTGGAGCAGCGCGGCGATCGCCTCCAAATGGGGGCTGGCCCACGCCTCGCCCTTCGTCTTCCTCATCGGGCGCTTCGCCATCGCCCTGCTCGCCTTGCTGGCGCTCGGCCCGCTGCTCGGCCTGCGCCTGCCCCGGCAAGCGCGCGAGCGCCGCCAGGCGCTGCTCACCGGCCTGGTGCTGCTGGGCTTCTACCCGATCTTCTATCTGCTGGCGCTGGACCTGCGGGTGACGCCCGGGGTGATCGCCACGCTGCTCGGCGTGCAACCGATCCTCACCGGCATCCTCCTCGAACGGCGCTTCTCGGCCACACGCCTGAGCGGCCTGTCGCTCGGCCTGGGCGGGCTGGTGCTGGTGGTCTACCAGAGCATCGGCTTCAGTGGGCTGACCGTCGGCGGCCTGCTCTGCGGCCTGTTGGCGCTGTTCGGCATCACCGTCGGCACCCTGCTGCAAAAGGGCCTGCGAGAAAGCCCGCTGGGCAGTCTGCCGCTGCAATACGCCGCCGGCCTGCTGCTGTGCCTGGCGCTGGCACCGACCCAGCCGTTACGCGCGGACTGGAGCCTGGAACTGCTGCTGACGCTGCTGTGGATGGGTCTGGTGATCTCGGTGGGCGCGACCCTGCTGTTGTACCGGCTGATCGCGCGCGGCAACCTGGTGCAGGTCACCAGCCTGTTCTACCTGGTGCCGGCGGTGACCGCGCTGCTCGACTACCTGGTGTTCGGCAACCGCCTGGGCGGCCTCGCCCTGCTCGGCATGGGGCTGATCGTCGTGGGCCTGCTGCTGGTGTTTCGCCAGCCACGCGGCGCGGCGGACACCCCCTCGCGCGAAGGCGGCCGGGCCGCTTGAGCCGTGCGCAGATAGGCGTCCGCGGCGACCTTGCGTTGCCGGGACGCCCTGGCCGGCCGGATTGCCGGCCGTCGCAACGGTCTGGGCCGGGCGCCCGCGCGGACGCCGCGCTTTCCCTCCGCCCGCACCCTGGCTAAGCTCGCTGCAACCCCGCCAACGAGACGCGCCCATGATGCACGCCCAGATCGCGCAGACCATCCTGCAAGGCTTCGACGATTACCGCGAGCGCTTCCGGCAGATCACCGACGGCGCGCCGGCGCGTTTCGAGCAGGCGCTCTGGCAGGAAGCTCAGCGGGCCTCCGCCGAGCGCATCAACCTGTACGAGGACAAGGTCGCTGAAACGGTCGCGCGGGTGATCGGCGATTTCGGCCGCGAGGCGCTGCTGGACGTGGAGCGCTGGCCGCTGATCAAGAGCGCCTACATCCGTCTGATCGACCCGCGCAACGACGACGAGCTGGCGGAAACCTGGTTCAACTCGATCTTCTGCGGGCTGTTCAGCCACGACAACATCAGCGACGGCACCATGTTCGTGCACACCACGCGACCCTCGCTGCGCGCCCAGACCCGCGACCCGCACACGCGCCTCTACCGGCCGCGCGGGCACCTGCGCCAGGCGCTGGAGCAGATCTTCGCCGACTACCGCTTCCAGGTGCCCTACGAGGACGAGGCCGGCAACCTGGAACGCATCGACGCCCTGCTGCGGCACAACCTGCCGGACTGGGTGTGCAAGGACCCCGAGCTGAGCATCGAGCTGATCGGTTCGGTGTTCTACCGCAACAAGGGCGCCTACCTGGTCGGGCGCCTGTTCACCCCGGACGAGCAGTGGCCGCTGGTGTTCCCGCTGATCCACCGCGATGGCAAGGGCATCCAGTTCGACACGGTGATCACCGACGAGGCGGAAGTCTCGATCATCTTCTCCTTCACCCGCTCCTACTTCATGGTCGACGTGCCGGTGCCGGCCGAGCTGGTGGCCTTCCTCAAGCGCCTGCTGCCGGGCAAGCACATCGCCGAGCTGTACACCTCGATCGGCTTCTACAAGCAGGGCAAGAGCGAGTTCTACCGTGCGCTGATCAACCACCTGGCGAGCACCGACGACCGCTTCATCATGGCGCCCGGGGTGCGCGGCATGGTCATGAGCGTGTTCACCCTGCCCGGCTTCAACACCGTGTTCAAGATCATCAAGGACAACTTCAACCCGGCGAAGAACGTCGACCACGCCACCGTCGTGCAGAAATACCAGTTGGTGAAGAACCACGACCGCGTCGGCCGCCTGGCCGACACCCAGCAGTTCGCCGATTTCCGCTTCCCGGTGAGCAAGTTCGAGCCCGAATGCCTGGCCGAACTGCTGGAGGTGGCGCCGTCGACCGTGCTGCTGGAGGGCGATGTGGTGCTGATCCGCCATTGCTGGACCGAACGGCGCATGACCCCGCTGAACATCTACCTGGAACACGCCACCGACGCACAGGTGCGCGAGGCGCTGAACGACTACGGCCTGGCCATCAAGCAACTGGCGGCGGCGAACATCTTCCCCGGCGACATGCTGTTGAAGAACTTCGGCGTCACCCGCCACGGCCGCGTGGTGTTCTACGACTACGACGAGATCAGCTACCTCACCGAAGTGAACTTCCGGCACATTCCCGAGCCGCGCTACCCGGAGGACGAACTGTCGTCCGAGCCCTGGTATTCGGTCGGGCCGATGGACGTGTTCCCCGAGGAGTTTCCGCGCTTCCTGTTCGTCGACCTGGCGCAACGCCGGTTGTTCAGCAAGCTGCACGGCGACCTCTTCGACGCCGACTACTGGAAGGGCCTGCAGGCGCAGATCCGCGCCGGCAAGGTCATCGACGTATTCCCCTACCGCCGCAACGAGCTGCCGGAAAAAGCCCTGGCGGAATGAGCCGCGCCCGTAGGGCGCATAGCGCCTGGGGCGTTATTGCCGTGGTCATCGGGCATCGCTGTTTCGACCGCCGCGCCTATCCCCGAAACGCCTGCCGGTAGGCGCTCGGCGAAACCCCCAGCGCGGCACTGAAGTGCTGCCGCAGCGAGGCCACCGAGCCGAAGCCGGCGAGGCTGGCGATCGCCGGGATGGGCTGTTCGGTCGATTCCAGCAGGCGCTGCGCCAGGGCCAGGCGTTCGCCGCGCAGCCAGTCGCCCAGGGTCGCGCCGGTGAGCTGGCGGAAATGCCGGCTGAAACTGCGCCGGCTCATCAGCACGCGTGCGGCCAGGCTGTCCAGGTCGTGGGGTTGGTCGAGGCGTTCGCGGACCCAGTCGAGCAGGCCGGACAGGCGGTTGTCGCGGGCCGTCGCCGGCAACGGCTGTTCGATGAATTGCGCCTGGCCGCCCTGGCGGTGCGGCGCCACCACCAGGCGTCGCGCCTGCTGGTTGCTCAAGCCGGCGCCGCAGCGCTGGCGCAGCAGGTGCAGGCAGCAGTCGATGCCGGCCACGGTGCCGGCGGAGGTGAGGATCGGGCCATCGTCGACGTAGAGCACGTCCGGCTGCAGCCGAACCTTCGGGAAACGCTGGGCGAATTGCTCCACGCACAGCCAGTGGGTGGTGGCCACGCGGCCGTCGAGCAGTCCGGCCTCGGCGAGGACGAAGGCGCCCAGGCACAGGCCGACCAGTTGCGCGCCGCGCGCCTCGGCCGCCACCAGGGCGTCGAGCAACGCCTGCGGCGGGCGCTCCTGGGGATCGCGCCAGCTCGGCACTATCAGCGTATCGGCGGCGGCCAGGGCCTCCAGGCCATGCGGCGTGTCGATGCTGAAACCGGCGCTGGTGCGCAACGGCCCGGCCTCGGCGGCGCAGACGCACAGCTCGAAGCGCACGCGGTCGCCGCCCGGATCGCCCTCACCGAAGACCAGGCAGGGCACCGACAGGTGAAAGGGGCTGATCTGGTCGAACGCGACCACCGCCACACGATGGATATCCACAGACACCTCCAGCGGTTTTCAGCAAGGGCAGCACGCCCAGGACCGCACGACGAGAAGAATACGTTGGCCCGATTCTAGCGAAAGCTGTCATCCGGGCCACTCACACTGGTCGGCGCGCCCTGCGCAGAATGGCCACATCGTCACCCACCCCGGAGAACAAGACATGAGCGACAGCCCGAAACGCGCCCTGATCGTCATCGACGTGCAGAACGAATACTTCGACGGCAACCTGCGCATCGAATACCCACCGGTCAGCGACTCCCTGGCCAATATCCTCCGCGCCATGGACGCCGCCCACGCCGCCGGCATCCCGGTGGTGCTGCTCAAGCACCTGGCGCCGGAAGGCTCGCCGATCTTCGCCCGCGGCAGCCACGGCGCCGAACTGCACCCGCAAGTGGCGCAGCGGCCCTACGATCTTCTGCTGGAGAAATCCAAGGCCAGCGCCCTCAGCGGCACCGGCCTGGGCGACTGGCTGCGCCAGCGCGGCATCGACACGCTGAGCATCGTCGGCTACATGACCCACAACTGCGACGACGCCACCGCCCGCCAGGCGGCCCATGAAGGCTGGCACGTGGAGTTCCTCGACGACGCCAGCGGTTCGCTGCCCTACGCCAACAGCGCCGGCAACGCCAGCGCCGAGGAAATCCATCGGGTGTTCAGCGTGGTGCTGCATTCGTCCTTCGCCACGGTGCTGAGCACCGAACGCTGGCTGGCAGCGCTGAACGCCGGCGAAGCGCCACCGCGCGACACCATCTACGCCTCCAACCAGCGGGCGCTGGCGGCGCGGGGGCGATAGTCGCCGCCGCCGAGGCGGTTGCCGCCCGCGCGCGTCAGCTCCAGTGGCGGCGCGCGCTGTGGCGGTTGTCGCCGAGCCCGACCAGGGCGCCCAGCGAGACCATCAGCAACTCGACGATCCAGGCCATCAGCAGGCCGCCGCCGAGCGCCCAGCCAATGGCTTCCGGCACCAGCGCCACCTGGTAGGTGTAGCTGTCGAAGGTTTCCCGCAGCAGTTCCAGGTTCGGCGCGCTGAGCATGTGCCAGGCGCGGGCGTACCAGGGGCCCTGCAGGACCTGCCACTCCTTGTCGAACAGCTGGGAGCGGCGCAGCACCCGCTCGATGTTGTCGGCGTCACGCTGGAACACCGGATCGGGACTGCCGCGGTAGTGCGCCACCAGGGCATTGAGGTCGCCGGTGAAGAACTGCCCGGCGGTGCCGCGATAGCCTTCCAGGGCCTGGCTCGCCTCTTGCCGGTGGGCGTCCACGCGCAGCGCGTAATCCTTGATGAAGCCCGGCACCTGTACGCCGACCATCAAGCCGAAGGCGAAGAGCACCAGACGAATGTAGCTGCGCAGCATGTTTGTCCCCTTGTGATGATCCGGCTACCTGCACGGCGGCGTTCAGACGCGGCCCTGGTCGAGAATCTCGCCGCGCCACCAGAGCATCCACTCGCCGCTCTGCTGCAGGTTCCAGTTTTCGTTGTCGGTCAGCGGCTCGGTGGCGATCACCGTGACCACGTCATTGGGCGTGGTTTCCGCCTGGAAGTCCACGGTCAGGTCCGCGTCTTTCAGCCGCGCCGGGCCGAAGGGAGCCCGGCGGGTAACGTAGGCCAGCTTGCTGGAGCAGAAGGTGAACAGCCAGTCGCCGTCGCTGAGCAGGCAGTTGAACACACCCTTCTGCCGGTAGTCGGCGCAGGCGCCGATCAGCGTGGGCAACAGCACTTCCACCGGCACCGGCTCGGGGAAGGCCCGGCGCACGCGATTGAGCAGATCACAGAAGGCCGCTTCGCTGTCGGTATCGCCCACCGGCCGATAGAGCCCCGCGGGCGGCGCGAAATCGGCCAACTGGCCGTTGTGCGCGAAGGTCCAGTAGCGCCCGCCCAGTTCGCGGACGAAGGGATGGGTGTTGGACAGGCAGACCTTGCCGACATTGGCCTGGCGGATATGCCCGATCACCGTCTCGCTCTTGATCGGGTAGCGCTGCACCAGGCGCGCCACTTCCGAGTCGATGCTCGCCTGCGGGTCCTGGAACAGGCGCACGCCGCGCCCTTCATAGAAAGCGATGCCCCAGCCGTCGCGGTGCGGACCGGTGCCGCCGCCGCGCTGCATCAGGCCGGTGAAGCTGAAGACGATATCGGTGGGTACGTTGGCGCTCATGCCGAGCAGTTCGCACATGGCTCGAATCTCCTGTTGCAGAGCCAGCCGCACGCCCGCCGCCGTGGGCGACGGACTGCTTCGCGGGGCCACAGCGCCCCGCGCGATGAATCAGGGGAAAGATACGGAACCTGGCGGAACCGACAGGCGCCATGCTGAACGCCCGCCGGGCGCCGCGCAAGGGCGGCGCCGTGACGCAATCAGAGGCGCGGCTCGATGCGCATGCGGCGGTCGCCACGCTCGTCGGTGCGGCTGTCGACGTCCGGCATCAACTGCGGCTGCATCATCTGCCGCATGGTCGGTTCCTTTTCCGCCTCGGCGCGGGCCCGACGGCTTCTCGCGGCGCGCTCGATGGGCCAGCGGATGGCCACGAACAGCAGGTACACGGCGAAGGCCACGAGCATCACCAGGGCCAGGTCGGATACCGCACGCCAGGCGTTGTTGCCGACCTTGAAGACGATATCCAGGGCGGTGATGGCGATCGCCGGGGCGTATTCGTTGTTGGCCGGGTCCACCGGGGTCGGGGTGAACAGCAGAACCAGCACGATCACCCGCAGCGGCTCGCGCAGCCAACGCCACATCCAGCCGGTCATCAGGAACCAGACCAGCAGGAGTCCGAGGCCGGCGACCAGATAGGCGCCCCAGGCGAGCAGATAATCGTTATGGTTCATGCGCGTGCGTGCGATAGCGGCGGAGGGGCGCTTATGATAGCCGCTTTTACCCGCGGGTGCGCAGCCGGGCGTCACCCCTGCCCCGCCAAGGAGCCGCCATGACCGATCGCCAGCCTCCCATCGCCCGTCGCGAAGCCGCCGCCGACCCTTACGCCTGGTTGGAAAACCGCGACACTGCCGAGGTGCTCGACTACCTCAAGGCGGAGAACGCCTACCTGGAAGAGCAGCTGGCCGACCAGGACGCGCTGCGCGAAACGCTGTTCCAGGAGATCAAGGGGCGTATTCGCGAAACCGACCTCTCGCTGCCCTCGCCCTGGGGGCCCTGGATGTACTACCAGCGCACCACCGCCGGCGACGAGTATCCGCGCCACTACCGCTGCCCCCGCCCGGCCGACGGCTCGCTGACGGTGGATGAAAGCGCCGAACAACTGCTGCTCGACCCCAACGCCCTGGCCGGCGACGACTTTCTCGCCCTCGGCGCCTTCAGCATCAGCCCGGACCACTCGCGCCTGGCCTACAGCCTGGATACCAGCGGCGACGAAATCTACCGCCTTTACGTCAAGGACCTGGCCAGCGGCGCCGTCGAGGAACTGCCCTTCGACGACTGCGACGGCAGCATGACCTGGGCCAACGACAGCCGCACACTGTTCTTCGGCGAGCTGGACGACACCCACCGACCGCACAAACTCTACCGCCATACCCTGGGCGAAGCAGGCGCCGAGCTGGTGTTCGTGGAAACCGACGGGCGCTTCTTCCTGCACTGCTACCGCGCCAGCTCCGAACGCCAGTTGGTCCTGCTGCTCGGCAGCAAGACCACCAGCGAGGCCTGGGTGCTCGACGCCGAGCAGCCGCGCGGCGAATTCCGCTGCCTGGCGCCGCGCGAGGAGGAACACGAATACCACGTCGACCACGGCCGTCTCGACGGGCAATGGACCTGGTTCATCCGCAGCAACCAGAGCGGCATCAACTTCGCCCTGTACAGCGCCAGCGAGGCACAGCCGACCCGCGAGCACTGGCGCGAGCTGATCGCCCATCGCGAACAGGTAATGCTGGAAGACATCACCCTCAACCAGGACGCGCTGACCCTCAGCCTGCGCGAAGGCGGCCTGCCGATCATCGAAGTCCACGCCAATGGCCAGGCGCCACGGCGTGTCGAACTGCCCGACGCGGCCTACAACCTCTATGTGCACGACAGCCTGGAGTTCGACAGCCCGAGCATCCGCCTGCGTTACGAGGCGCTGAACCGCCCGGCGCAGATCCGCCAGTTGAACCTGGCCAGCGGCGCGCAGACGGTGCTCAAGGAAACCCCGGTGGAAGGGCCGTTCGACGCCGACGCCTATGTCAGCCGCCGGCTCTGGGCGCCCAGCGTCGATGGCGTGCAGGTGCCGATCAGCCTGGTGGCCCGCCGCGAGGTGCTCGACGGCATCGCCGCCGGCCGCCCGGCGCCACTCTACCTGTATGGCTACGGCGCCTACGGCATGAGCCTCGACCCCTGGTTCTCCCATGCGCGCCTGAGCCTGCTGGAGCGCGGTTTCGTCTTCGCCATCGCCCACGTGCGCGGCGGCGGCGAGCTGGGCGAAGCCTGGTACCGCGCCGGCAAGCTGGCGCACAAGCAGAACAGCTTCAGCGACTTCATCGCCTGCGCCGAACACATCTGCCGCGAGGGCTACAGCACCCCGCGGCAGACCGCCATCAGCGGCGGCAGCGCCGGCGGCCTGCTGATCGGCGCGGTGCTCAACCAGCGCCCGCAGCAATTCGCCGCGGCGATCGCCGAGGTGCCCTTCGTCGATGTGCTGAACAGCATGCTCAACCCCGACCTGCCGCTCACCGTCACCGAGTACGACGAGTGGGGCAACCCGCAGGAGCCGGAGGTCTATCAGCGGATCAAGGCCTACGCCCCCTACGAGAACGTCAGCGCCCAGGACTACCCGGCGATGCTGGTGGTGGCCGGCTACAACGACAGTCGCGTGCAGTACTGGGAAGCGGCCAAGTGGGTGGCCAAGCTGCGCGTCAGCAAGACCGACGAGCGCCTGCTGCTGCTCAAGACCGAGCTGGGCGCCGGCCATGGCGGCATGAGTGGCCGCTACCAGGGGCTCAAGGACGTGGCCCTGGAATATGCCTTCCTGCTCAAGGTGCTGGGCCTGGCGGACGCCGGCGCCTGATGCTCTACACCTGCCCCTGCTGCGGCCACTTCAGTTTCAACGATGCGCCGGGCTCCTACGAAATCTGCCCGATCTGCTTCTGGGAAGACGACTACACCCAGTTGTGCTTCCCGGATGCCCGCGGCGGCGCCAATACGGTGAGCCTGATCGAAGCGCAGGTGAACTACGTGCAATGGGGCGCCTGCGAGAAACACCTGCAGGCGCAGGTGCGCCCGGTGACCATCGAGGATGAGCTGGACCCGCAATGGTTCCCGCTCTGGCAGCGGCCGGTGGACTATGTCCCGGAACGGGAAATGCGCGCCAGCGACCGCTCGCCGGGCGTCGAAGCCTGCTACTGGCTGCGCTCGCCGCGCGGCGAGCGCCAGCGCTGAAACGGCGGCGGCGGCTTCAGCCGGCGCGGAAGATCAGGTGTTCTTCCCAGTCGTCCTCGGCTACCTGGTTCTCGCTGAGCATGCGCCCCGACTGCGAGATGCGCTCATGGTGCACCGCGTCCGGGTCGCCACAGACCAGCGGGTGCCAGAGCGGCAGGTCCTTGCCTTCGGCGACCAGGCGGTAGGCGCAGGTCGGCGGCAGCCAGCGGAACTCGTCGGCCTGCGCCGGGGTGAGCTGGATGCAGTCCGGCACGCTGGCGCGGCGATTGGCGTAATCGGTGCAGCGGCAGGTCTTCAGGTCCAGCAGCTTGCAGGCGATGCGCGTGTAGTAAACGCTGCCGTCGTCTTCATCCTCGAGTTTCTGCAGGCAGCACAGGCCGCAGCCGTCACAGAGCGACTCCCACTCTTCCTGGTCGAGTTGGGCGAGGGTCTTGCGTTTCCAGAAAGGTTCGACTTTGGCGGCCATGATCTGCGCTGGGGCTTCGGGAGGGAGGATTTCACGGGGCGCCAAGTCTATGCCGGTGTGCCGCGCCGGCCAAGCGCAAGCGACCATCGGCCAGCCATTTCGGTGCTTGCCAGGCGGCGCCGCGCTGGGTAGTTTCGACAGCCGAACGGTCCACCGCCGGCACTCCTTCCGCGCCACCCACGGTGCGGCGTCCCAAGCCGGCGCCCAACGTCCTCGTCGTTCCTCGGATACCCAGCCGTCCACGGCAGCATCCCACTTCCCACTTGCCGATCAGGAGCTTCCATGAGCGCCAATCCCCGCGTTGCCGACTACCCCGTCGACCCGCAATTCCTCAATCGCTGGTCGCCGCGCGCGTTCAACGGCGAAAGCATCCCCGAAGAAACCCTGCTGAGCTTCATCGAAGCCGCCCGCTGGGCGCCCTCCTCGTTCAACTCGCAGCCCTGGCGCTTCCTCTATGCGCGCCGCGATACGCCGAACTGGCAGCGCTACCTGAACCTGCTCGGCGAATTCAACCGCGGCTGGGCGCAGAATGCCTCGGCGCTGGTCGTGGTGCTGTCGAAAACCACCTTCGCGCCGCCCGGCTCCAGCGAGGAGAAACCGGCGCTCTGGCACACCTTCGATACCGGCGCGGCCTGGGCCTTCCTGGCGTTGCAGGCGAGCCTGGCGGGCTGGTACAGCCATGGCATGGCCGGTTTCGACCGTGAACTGGCCCGCGTCGAACTGAAAGTGCCGGCGGAATACGAGATTCACGCGGTCGTCGCCATCGGCAAACTGGGCGACAAGGCCAGCCTCTCGGAAAGCCTGCAGGCCCGTGAAGTGCCGAGCCCGCGCAAACCGCTGGAGCAGTTGGCCGCCGAGGGCGATTTCAGCCTGTGATGCTCTGCCGGCGCTCCTCCGCGGGGCGCCGGCGCCTCAATATCCGCGACTGAAGTCCACTTCGCCGCGCATGCCCTGGCCACCCCAGAAGCGCGCGAGGTTGTCGCGGAACAGTTCCACCATCGGCCCCGGCAGCGTCGGTGCGGCGGTATGCCCGGTGAGCAGCAGGCGCGGGCTGTGCCAGAAGGCATGCTCCGGCGGCAGCGGTTCCTGGCGGCAGACGTCGATGATCGCGCCGGCCAGGCGGTTGCCTTCCAGCGCCGTGACCAGATCGGCATCGACCACCGAACTGCCACGCCCGACATTGATGAACAGGGCCGAGGACTTCATCCGCTGGAACAACGCCAGGTCGAAGATATCGCGGGTTTCCGGGGTATCCGGAAGCAGGTTGATGACGTAGTCGGCGGTCTGCACCAGGCGCGGCAGGTCGGACAACGCGCCGATGCGCTGGAACGGCAGCAACGAGCGTGGGTTGCGCGCCACACCGATCAGGTCGACGCCGAAGCTCGCCAGCATGTGCGCCACCGACTGGCCGATCTCGCCGGTGCCGACCAGGAGTATCTGGCGTCCATGCAGGCTGCCGGGCATGCGGTCGTCCCACTGCGTGCCGACCTGGCTGGCCAGGCGCCCGAGGAACTGGCGCTCATGGGCCAGCAGGTAGGTCAGCAGGTATTCGCTCATCACCTGGCCGAAAATACCCACCGCGCGGGTCAGCGCGTAGTCCTTGGGCAGATCGTCGGCGAGCAGCGGCGTGATGCCGGCCCAGGTCGACTGCACCCAGACCGGGTGCACGCCCTGGCGCAGCATGCGCGCCACCAGATCGGGCTGGCCCAGCCATACCGGGCACTCGGCCGCGGCATCGCGAAGCGCCTCGGGGTTATCCCCGGAAACCACGGTGATATTGGATTCGGCCGCCATGATCAGGGCGGCATAAAGGGCATGATCGCGATCGAGGATGAGCAAGCGCATGATTCAGATCGCACCACGGAAGGAGCAAGGCGGAGGCACGGTGTTTCTCATTAGTGGTGTCACCCCGCGAGTGGCGGTGCGGCCCGGACTGGTCAGATGGACGCCTGTAGACACACGCCAAGCATAGACGTTCCGATCTTCTGACGTATTTTTCTGAGGTAATAATGCGCCGGAGCCCCGTACTTGCACAGTAGTGGCACTGAGAAAATACGGGGCTCGCAGCGGCGGGGCGCGGGGTGTTGCGTCAGAGCGGGTCGTTCATCCGCAGCAGTTCCTCGGGGAGGTGCTCGATGTACTCCTCCTCGCCCGGCGGCATCTGCAGGTGGAAGCCCTGCTTCTCGATGTTTTCCAGGACCTTGGCAATGTCCTCGCGGGCCAGCTTGCGCTCCGGCGTGAGCAACAGGTCGAAGGTGTGCTGCGGCGCGCCGAAGGCCGCCAGGAGGGCTTCGGGGACACGGCTCAGGGCTTCGCGCTTGTCGACGTACAGGTACATCTCGTTCTTGCGCGGGCTCTTGTAGATGGAGCAGATGCGTTTCATGGGGTCTCCGCGTGTTCGTCAGTGGCGCTGGCCAGGCAGTCGAGCAGTGCCTGGCCCATCAGCTCGCGGCGCCAGCCCTGCAGGGAATCGGGCAACCGGTAGGGGCCGTTCGGATAGCCGCTCTTGAGCAAGGCCTCGAGAATCTTCTTGCGCAACATCAGTTCGGGCGCCATGCCCTGGCGCTCGGCTTCGCGCTGGCCGACCTCGCGCAGCTTCTTCAGCAACGGGGTGACGTCGCGCGGCAGGGGCTCGGGCAGCGCCTCGGGCCAGTCGCTGGCAGGCAAGGCCGCCGCATGGGCGATCAACGCCAGCAGGGTATCGCCGTCCTGGCGCACGGTGCGTGGATGCATGTCTTCGACACGCGCCAGGGCCACCTTGTCGGTTGGCTGGAAGCGCGCCAGCGGCCACAGCGTCGGCTCGCGCAGCACACGGTTGCGTGGCTGATTGCGCACTCGCGCCTGTTCCTCACGCCACGCACAGAGTTCACGCAGCACGGCCAATTGCTGAGGGCTCAGCTTCCACGCCAGCTTGACGTCGCGCCAGGCTTCGCGCGGGTCGGACACACGGGTCTGGTTACTCACCAGATCGGCGCCGTCGGCGAGCAGCCAGGCCAGTTTGTGCGGCTCCAGGCGCGGCGCCAGCTTCACGTAGACCTCGGCGAGGTGCTGCACGTCCTCGGCGGCGTAGCGCACCTGCATGTCGGTCAGCGGCCGCTGCAGCCAGTCGGAACGGGTCTCTTCCTTGGGCAGTTCCAGGCCAAGGATTTCCAGCACCAGCTTGGAATAGCCCATCGAATGCGGCATGCCCAGGTAGGCGGCGGCCAGTTGGGTGTCGAACAGCGGCTGCGGCAGGCTGCCGGTCAGGCGCTGGAAGACTTCCAGGTCCTCGCCGCAAGCGTGGAACACCTTGACCACGCCAGGCGCTTCGAGCACCGCGGAGAACGGCGACCAGTCGCGGATCAGCAGCGGGTCGATCAGCCAGGCCCGCTCGCCGTCGCCAACCTGCACCAGGCCGGCTTCGGGGTAGAAGGTATCGACGCGCATGAACTCGGTATCGAGTGCCAGGTACGGCCTTTGTTTCCAGTCCTGGCACTGCTGCGCCAGGCTGGCATCGTCGCGAATCCACCGGATATCGAGTGCGCTCACGAACATCTCCTTGCTTCAAGTGCCGCGCATTATATAGAGCCGAATGATGTGCGAGCATTCCGCATTTGCACCAATGGCTGTCAGCGCCGACCAGCGCGGCCTATCTTTCCCGTCTTCGGACAACAACGACAAGAAGTCACCCATGAAGAAACTCCTCGCCTCACTGGCCGTCCTGGTCGCCGCGGTGGCCCTGTACCTTGCCCTCACGCCCAGCCCCATCGACCCTCTGGCCTGGGCTCCCGCGGCACCGCCGCCCATGCAAGGCGTGCTGGAACCCAACGACACCTTGATGAAAGCCGAGCTTCTCGGCCTGGGCCAGGTCAAGGGACCGGAAGATACCGCGGTGGATGCGGCGGGCCGCGTCTATGCCGGACAAAGCGACGGCCGGGTGATCCGCCTGAACGGCAGCGGCCAGCCGGAAACCTTCGCCGACACGGGTGGCCGACCGCTGGGCATGGACTTCGACGCGCAGGGCAACCTGATCGTCGCCGATGCCTGGAAGGGCCTGCTGAAAATCGACCCGCAAGGCCAGATCAGCCGCCTCACCGACAGCGCCGACGGCCTGCCCTTCGGCTTCACCGACGACCTCGACATCGCCAGCGACGGGCGCATCTATTTCAGCGACGCATCGAGTCGCTTCCACCAGCCGGACTATGTGCTCGACCTGCTCGAAACCCGGCCCCACGGCCGTCTGCTGCGCTATGACCCGGCGACCGGCAAGACCGAGGTGCTGCTCAAGGACCTGTATTTCGCCAATGGCGTGGCGCTGTCCGCCGGCGAGGACTTCGTGCTGGTCAATGAAACCTACCGCTACCGCATCACCCGTTATTGGCTGAAGGGGCCGAAGGCCGGCCAGCAGGATGTCTTCATCGACAACCTGCCGGGGCTGCCGGACAACCTCCAGGGCGATCGCCACGGCACCTTCTGGGTGGCCCTGCCGACCCCGCGCAAGGCCGACGCCGATTTCATCCTCGACCATCCCTGGCTCAAGCGCCAACTGGCCAAGCTGCCGCGCGCCCTGCTGCCGAAGCCGACGCCCTATGGCCTGGTGCTCGCCATCGACGAAAACGGCAAGATCCTGCGCAGCCTGCACGACACCAGCGGCCAGCACCTGCGGATGATCACCTCGGCCAAGCCGGTGGGTGATGAGCTGTACCTCGGCAGCCTGGAAAACGACCGCATCGGCCGCCTGAAAATCCGCTGACGGGCGCAGCCTCAGTCAAGCGTCACGGTTTGCCGGGCCGCTCGCACGACGCCCGGCTCGCCGCCCAGCGGCTGCTCGAGCAAGGCCTGCATGCGCTCGCGTGCATCCCCGAGCAACGCCTCGATGCCACGCTCGCGATACGCCGCGGCATCCATCGGCTGGCCGACCACCAGGTCGACCGGCTGCCCCAGGGTGAGATCGAAGGTGCGCGCCGGCAGCACGCGCTGGATACCGCGAATGGCGATCGGAACGATCACCGCCTCGGTGTCCAGGGCCAGGCGGAAGCAGCCACGCTTGAACGGCAGCAACTGGCCATCGGCGGATCGCGTGCCCTCGGGCGCGGCCCACAGAACGATGCCGCTTTCCATCATTTCACGCGCCCGCTGCAGGTCCGCGCGGGCGCGCTGGCCGCTATGCCGGTCGATGGAGGGAAACTCGGCGGCGCGCATGGCGCGGCCGAGGATCGGAATCCCGTACAGCTCCTGCTTCGCCAGCATGCGGATCGAGCCCGGCATGGCGACGAAGGTGGCGGGAATGTCGTAGTGGCTGGAGTGATTGCAGAGAATCATGTAGCGGCGGCCGTCGCTGAAGTCCGGCAGTTCGCCGTGCACGCTCAGGCGCATGCGCACCAGGCGTAGCAGCAGCCCCGACCACTCGCGGGTGTAGCGATCCACGCGCGAACGGCGCAGGCGGCCACAGGCCGCCAGAGTGAGGACGCAAAGGCTGTAGTAGAGGGTTACCAGGGCCGTGACCACGGCAACGGTGACGACGCGCGCCAGAGACGCCCGGCGCGTCATCGGCTGAAAGCTGTGCATGCTCGAAAACTCCCAATCAACTCAGGAAAGCACTGACAGACAGCGCTTTCGCTGCACAGGCCTTATGATGCCCCAGGACACCGTCACGACACAGGAACCCGCAAGATGTCACTCGCTCGCCTGCTCAGCCCGCAACAACTGGCAGCCCGCCTGGACGACCCCGGCCTGCTGATCCTCGACTGCCGCTTCGCCCTCGACGACCCAGGCTACGGCGCCCGCGTCTTCGCCGAGAACCACATTCCCGGCGCGCAGTACGCAGACCTGGAGCGCGATCTGTCGGCCGAGGTCGTCAAGGGCAAGACCGGGCGCCACCCGCTGCCGGATCCGCAGACCCTGCTGCAACGCCTGCGCGCCTGGGGCCTGGACAACACCGACGAAGTGGTGCTTTACGATGACGGTCCCGGCGCCTTCGCCGCGCGCGCCTGGTGGTTGCTGCTGTGGCTGGGCAAACGCGATGGTGTCTACCTGCTCGACGGCGGCATGAATGCCTGGCGCGCCGCCGGCCTGCCGTTGACCACCGCCAAGCCCAGCGTGCAACCGGGCGCCTTCCGCGGCGAACCGGACAGCGGGCTGTTGATCGACGCCGACGGCCTCGTGGCGCTGCTCGCCGATCCGCAGTTGCCGCTGATCGATGCCCGCGCCGAACCGCGCTTCCGTGGCGAAGTGGAGCCCATCGACCCGGTCGCCGGACATATCCCCGGCGCCCAGTGCGCCGCCTTTACCGAGAACCTCGGCAGCGATGGCCGCTTCCTGCCGCCGGCGCAGTTGCACCAACGCTTCGCCCGCCTGCTGCGCGGTCGCCCGGCAGAGGAACTGGTGGCCTACTGTGGCTCCGGCGTAACCGCCTGCCACAACCTGTTCGCCCTCAGCCTCGCCGGTTACCCCTTGGGCCGCCTGTATGCCGGTTCCTGGAGTGAATGGATCACCGACCCGCGGCATCCGATCGCCCGCGGCGCCTGAACGAGCCGCTCCGCAGCCTCTGGTGGAACCCGCGCCGGCAGCCTGTCTGCCGGCGTACAACCCTGCTCGCCCCTCCCTGGGTTAATCACCAGCAGGAATATGGCCAATAACCAGAAGGTCAAAACAATTTAAAAACAGTCCTTTACAGCGTACTTGTCGCACTACACTTCAAATGGAGCGGCTAAGTTCGCTCACGGCGGGGCCCAGGAGAACATCAGAAGCTGCCAAGACGCCCAGCCCCGCCGTTCACTGAGGATAAGACCATGGGAATCGCCGCCAGCGACCTGCGACAGCACGTCATCCGGCCCGCTCTGCTGTACCTGGAACGTCACAGCAACGAGGCCGAGGCGCTGTTGCTGGGAGCGGCGGCCTGCCAATCGGCACTGGGCAACCTTCTCGACGACGGCCACGGCCACGGCCTGTTCCGCATCGATGCCAGGCGCCACCAGACGCTATGGGACAACTACCTGGCACGCGACCCGGAACTCGCCAGCCGGGTCCGCGGGCTGGCCAGCCAGCACGCCTTCCTCGCCGCGCCGCACTTGGAACTCACTGTCAACCTGCGCTACAGCTGCGCCATCGCCTGGCTGCTGGTGGAAGCCGAACGCCTGCCGCTGCCCGCCGCGGACGACCATATCGGTCAGGCACGCGTCTGGCGCAGGGTGTTCCAACCCCATGGCCATCTGCGCGATTTCATCACTGCCTGGCGAGCCTACATCGGCAACCCGAGCCTGGCTGCGTGAAGTCCGGAAATGACCTACAAGTCAAAAATAATTTACATACAGTAACGAACGATAAATCCCCCGATTTTCCGCCGCCTCGCCCGTTAATGCCCGGAATAGAGCGCCTTCCCGCACTACCAATGGCCTGGGAAACTTGGTAGTTTCCGCGCGGGAATACATAGGAGTTGCTCTAACAATGAAAACAACATGGCTCAAAACCACTCTCGCACTGACCATTAGCGCTGCCTCTGCCCAGGCCCTGGCCAACGGCATCGCAATCAACGAACAAAGCGCCAGCGGCGCCGGCACCGCCTACGCCGGCCGCGCCTCTTCCGCGCTCGACGCCAGCACCATCTACGGCAACCCGGCAGGCCTGTCCAAGCTGAAACGCACCGAAGTCAGCGGCGGTGCCGCCGTCGTCTCGGCCAAGGACGACATCAGCGATGCCCACAGCACCGCGCAGGGCACCAGCAAAGGTGACTCCGTGCCGCTGGCCGGCGTTCCGTTCGGCTACATCTCCACGCCGATCAACGACGATTTCACCTTCGGCGTCGGCATGTACGTGCCCTACGGCATCATCAACGACTACGAAAACAGCTTCCAGGGCTCCTATCACGGCTCCTATAGCAAGGTTCAGGTCATCACCCTGCAACCGACCATCGCCTACAAGATCAACGACAAGGTCTCCGTCGGCTTCGGCCCGACCATCAACCGTCTCGACGGCCAGTTGCAGAACAACCTGGCCACCAACGGCATCGCCGGCGGCCAGGGCGACACCAAGATCGACATCAAGGGCAACGACACCGCGCTGGGCTACAACATCGGCGTGATGGTCGACCTTGCCGAAGGCACCACCTGGGGCCTGGCCTATCACTCCAAGGTCGACTACCACCTGGATGGCCACACCAAGGTATCGAATGCGCCGGGCGCCCTGGGCCTGAACGGCACCTACGACGCCAAGCTGGATATCACCCTGCCGGAATCGGTCGATACCTCCTTCACCCACAAGTTCGACGACAAGTGGACCGGCTACGTCGGCGCCGTCTGGACCCGCTGGAGCCGCCTGAAGGCCATCGAAGTACAGAACAGCGGCGTTCCGGCACTGGGCCAGGCGCTGGGCTTCGGTACCATCGGCGAAGAGATGAAGTGGCATGACACCTGGTCCGGCTCGGTCGGTGCGTCCTACCAGTTGAACCAGGAGTGGGTACTGCGTACCGGCTTCGCCTACGACCCGTCGCCGACCACCAACGATCACCGCACCGTGCGCATCCCGGTCGGCGACCGCAAGATCGTCACCTTCGGTGCCGGCTGGTCGCCGAACCCGGACCTGACCGTCGACGTTGCCTACGCCTACCTGTGGGAAAACACCACCAGCGTCAATCAGGAAGGCAGCGCACTGCAGCCGGCCTACAGCGCCAAGTACGACAACAGCGCCAACGGCCTGACCGCGCAAGTGACCTATCGCTTCTGATAGCCAGCGACGCGCATGAAAAAGCCGGGCAAACGCCCGGTTTTTTCGTTGTCGCCCCCGGCTGCACGAGTCAGGGCTGGCTGGCGATGGCCTTTTCGATCGCCGCCTGCAATTCAGGATCATCCGGCTTGGTCATGCTGGAGAACTGCGCGACCACTTTGCCCTGGCGATCGACCACGTACTTGTAGAAATTCCAGCGCGGCGCCTGGCCGGACTGTTCGGCCAGTCCCTTGAACAGCGGAATCGCCGCGTCCCCGCGCACCGACTGCACCTGCGTCATATTGAAGGTCACACCGTAGTTGCCGTAGCAAACCTTGGCGGTTTCGGCGCTGTCGTCGGCCTCCTGCTTGAAATCGTCCGAAGGTACGCCAAGTACCTCCAGCCCCTGCCCCTTGTAGCGCTGGTAGATCGCTTCCAGTCCCTTGAACTGCGGCGTGAAACCGCAGTGACTGGCCGTGTTGACTACCAGCAACGGCTTGCCGGCGTAGAGCGAGCACAGATCGAGATCGGTCTTCGAACGCAGCTTCTGCAAGTGTCCCTGCTCCTTGAGCAGCGAAGGACAATCGGCGGCCTGGGCAGCAGCCAGGGGAAGCGCGAACGCGACGGCGAGGAACAGACGATAGGACATGGGCAAGAACCTCCGTTGGTGCAGCGACGCTACTCTGGCCAATGGTCTTGAGCAATCCTCAGGTGCAATGGCCGAGCCCGGCCTCCAGCAAGGCCAGGCCGCCCTGGCTCCAGCCCCACCAGGCCAGCGCGAGCAGCAGCCCGGCGAGGGCCGCACCGAGCAGACGCAACGGGCTCACGCCGCCTCCACCCGCAAGCGCGCCACCGGATGCTCGCGCACTGGCCAGTTGAGCAGACCGGCGAGCAACGAGAGCAGGATGGAAATCTGCCAGACCAGGTCGTAGTTGCCAGTGTGGTCATAGACATAACCGCCCAGCCAACCACCGAGGAACGCGCCGAGCTGGTGGAAAAGGAAAACGATGCCGCCGAGCATGGACAGGTTGCGCACGCCGAACAGGGTCGCCACGGTGCCGTTGGTCAAAGGCACCGTGGACAGCCACAACAGGCCCATGGCGATACCGAAGGCATAGGCGCTCCAGACATTGAGCGGGGCCCAGATGAAGGCCAGGATCACCAGCCCGCGGATCAGGTAGAGCGCAGTGAGCAGGCGTGGTTTCGACCAGCGCCCGCCGAGCCAGCCGGCGATGTAGGTACCGAACACATTGAACAGCCCGACCAGCGCCAGCACCGTGGTGCCCACCGTGGCCGGCAGATGGCGGTCGACCAGATAGGCCGGCAGGTGCACGCCGATGAATACCACCTGGAAGCCACAGACGAAGAATCCCAGCGCCAGCAGCCAGAAACCGGGGTGGGCACAGGCTTCGCGCAGGGCTTCGCCGAGGGATTGTTCATGGGCCTGCACCGGCAGCGGTCGGTCGCGCATCAGTCCGGCCAGCGGCACGATCAACGCCACCAGCAGCCCCAGGGCCAGCAATGCCGACGACCAGCTAAGCCAGCCGATCAGCCCGAGGGTGCCGGGCAGCATGGCGAACTGGCCGAAAGAACCGGCGGCGGCGGAAATCCCCATGGCCATGCTGCGTCTCTCCAGCGGCACGGCGCGGCCGACGGCGCCGAGGATCACCGAGAACGAAGTGCCGGACAGTCCGATGCCGATCAGCAGGCCGGCGCTCAGCGACAGGCTCGCCGCCGAATCGGCATGTCCCATCAGCACCAGGCCGACGGCGTAGAGCAGGCCACCGAGCAGCACCACACGTCCCGCGCCAAAACGGTCGGCCAGCGCCCCGGTGAAGGGTTGGGCGATGCCCCAGATGAGGTTCTGCAAGGCGATGGCGAAGGCGAAGACTTCGCGCCCCCAGCCGAATTCGGCGCTCATCGGCGCCAGGAACAGGCCGAAGCCGTGACGGATACCCAACGAGAGGGCGAGGACCAGGGCGCCGGACAGCAATATCCAGAACCCCGCACGCGACAGCTTGGCCATTATTCTTATTGCTCCATCAGGGCGGATACCCGCACACCATCATTCCAGGCCAGGCCGCGAATCGGCTCAGCCGAGGTCTTCCAACTCACCCAACAGCGCCATCAGTTGTTCCCGCCGCTGCTCACCGAGTCGCGCCAGCAGATACCGCTGCGCCGCTTCCCAGGGCGCGGCGCCCTGCTCCAGGCGCTGGCGTCCGGCGGCGGTGAGCAGAACCAGGCGATTGCGCTGGTCCGACGCATCGCCTTGCAGCTCCAGCAGACCCTCGGCCTGCAGCGGCCGCAGGTTGCGCCCGAGGCTACTGCGCTCGAGGCCCAGCGCCTCGGCCAAGGTGGAAATACTCGGCTGTTCGAGACGCGCCAAGTGGCGCAACAGCGAATACTGCGCCACCGTCAGACCGACACCTTGCAAGGCATCGTCATAGACACGGGTGACGCCGCGGGCGGCGCGGCGCAGTCGGGTACAGAGGCAGGGAGTCGTCAGCATGATGCGTGTATATACCCGCACCTCCCGCAGCGTCAATGACCGACGGGACGCCGGACAAGCCACTGTGTTCAGTGAAGGGCTGGAAGGCGGAGCAAGCCGCCTTCGCGCGCGGGCTGAGCTGGACAGGGCAAGGCGCGACGCCTCACCCGTGGCGATGCTTACTCGGCGGCCGGTTTCTTGCGTTTGAGCGGCGCCAGGCCATCCTGGCTGACCACCTGCGACGGGCCGGTCTTGGGCTTGGCGGCTGGCTTGCGCTTGGCCGCGGGCTTGGCGCCGGCCTTCTTCGGATCGGCCTTTTTCTTCTTCACGCCCGCCGCCTTGCCGGAGGCCTTGAGCTTTTTCGGCCCCTTGTAGCTGCCCTTGAGTTCCTTGATCGTGCGCGTCTCGAAACGCAGCTTGAGGTAGCGCTCGATGCTCGACATCAGGTTCCAGTCGCCATGCCCGACCAGGGACACGGCCAGGCCGGAAGCGCCGGCACGACCGGTCCGGCCGATGCGGTGCACGTACTCGTCGCCCTTGCGCGGCATGTCGAAGTTCACCACCAGGTCCAGGCCGTCGACATCCAGGCCTCGCGCGGCGACGTCGGTGGCGACGAGGATCTTCACGGCGCCCTGCTTGAGGCGCTCGATGGCCAGCTTGCGGTCTTTCTGGTCCTTCTCGCCGTGCAGGACGAAAACCTTGTGCCCGGCGGCGATCAGGCGCCCGGTGAGGCGGTCCGCCTGAATACGGGTGTTGGTGAAGACGATGGCCTTCTCATAGGTCTCGTTCTCCAGCAGCCACTGCAGGATGGCTTCCTTGTGCGCGTTGTCGTCGGCCAGGATGACCTGCTGGCGGATGTCCTCGTTCAGCTCGCTGACGCGGTTGAGCATGAGGGTTTCCGGCTCGCGCAGGACCTGCTCGACCATCTCGCGCAGGCCACTGCCGGCGGTAGCCGAGAACAGCAGGGTCTGGCGCTGCGCGGGGCATTGCGCGGCGAGCTTGAGGACGTCTTCGGAGAAGCCCATGTCGAGCATGCGGTCGGCTTCGTCGAGCACCAGCACTTCGACATCGCCCAGCGGCAGGTTGCCGGCGTTGAACTGCTCGTTCAGCCGCCCAGGCGTGCCGATGATGATTTCCGGGTTCTTGCGCAGGCGTGCGCCCTGCACCTTGAAGTCTTCGCCGCCGGTGATCAGGCACGCCTTGATGAAGGTGAACTGGGCGAAGCGCTCGACTTCCTTGAGGGTCTGCAGCGCCAGCTCGCGGGTCGGCAGCATGATCAGCGCGCGGGCGCCGCTCTTCGGCTTGTCCTCGCTGAGCAGGCGGTGCAACAGCGGCAGGACGAAGGCGGCGGTCTTGCCGCTGCCGGTCTGCGCCGTCACGCGCAGATCGCGCCCTTCGAGTGCCTTCGGGATGGCGGCAGCCTGGACGGCGGTCGGCTCGGTGAAGGACAGGGTTTCCAACGCCTTGAGCAGGCGTTCGTGAAGGGCGAATTGGGCGAACAAGGCAGACCTCGTGGAGCGTGAAGGAATCGAACAGCTGCATAGCCTAACGGTTGCCGCGCCCGAGCGCAGGTTTTATTCGCCGGTCGCGATCCGCTGCGTCCGTGTCGCTGCCGGGAAAGTCCGCCGCCAGGGCCCATCCCAGACTGGCCGCAACCCCCGCACAAGGACCGCCGCGATGCCTCTCCGCCACAGTGCCGCCGAACGCCTGGAACGCCTGCCCCTGAGCCCTTACCACCGGTTGATCTTCGTGATCATCGCGCTGGCCTTCTTCTTCGACTCCATGGACCTGGCGATGATGACCTTCCTGCTCGGCTCGATCAAAGCCGAGTTCGGCCTCTCCAGCGCCCAGGCCGGGCTGCTGGCCAGTTCGAGTTTCTTCGGCATGGTCCTCGGCGCCGCCCTGTCCGGGCTGCTGGCCGACCGTTATGGGCGCAAGCCGGTCTTCCAGTGGAGCATCGTGCTCTGGGGCCTGGCCAGTTACCTCTGCTCCACCGCCGCCGATGTGCAGCACCTGACGCTGTACCGGGTGTTGCTGGGCATCGGCATGGGCATGGAATTCCCGATCGCCCAGTCGCTGCTCTCGGAAATGATTCCGGCCAGCCGTCGCGGTCGCTACATCGCCTTGATGGACGGGTTCTGGCCCTTGGGCTTCATCGCCGCCGGCTGCCTGTCGTATTTCATCCTGCCGCTGGGCGGTTGGCGCAGCCTGTTCCTGCTGCTGGCCTTCCCCGCGGTCTTCGTCCTGGCGATCCGCTTCCTGGTGCCGGAGTCTCCACGCTGGCTGGAGCAGGCCGGCATGCCGGAGAAAGCCGACCGCGCACTGGCGCGCATCGAGGCACGGGTCATGCGCTCGCTGGGGCTGAGCAGCCTGCCGGAGCCACGCCCGGTGCCACGCCTGGAAGGCCGCCGCAAGGGCTTCTTCAGCGCCTTCGCCGAACTCTGGACGCCGACCTACCGGCGCCGCACCCTGACCGTCTGGAGCCTGTGGTTCTTCGCCCTGCTCGGTTTCTACGGGCTGACCTCCTGGCTCAGCGCGCTGCTGCAGCAGTCCGGCTTCGCGGTCACCCAGTCGGTGTACTACACCGTGCTGATTTCCCTGGCCGGCATCCCCGGCTTCCTCTGCGCGGCCTGGCTGGTGGAACGCTGGGGGCGCAAGCCGAGTTGCATCCTGATGCTCATCGGCGGCGGGTTGATGGCCTCCGCCTACGGGCAGACCGCGGTGTTCGGCGGCAGCCTGGCCTTGCTGATCGGCTGCGGCCTGGCCATGCAGTTCTTCCTCTTCGGCATGTGGGCGGTGCTCTACACCTATACCCCGGAGCTTTACCCGACCTCGGCGCGCGCCACCGGCTCGGGCTTTGCCTCGGCGGTCGGGCGCGTCGGCTCGCTGCTCGGGCCAACCATCAGTGGGCTGATATTGCCGGTGGCCGGCCAGGGCGGCGTATTCAGCCTCGGCGCCCTGTGCTTCCTGCTGGCTGCCGCCGTGGTCTGGGGCTTCGGCATCGAAACCCGTGGCCGCACGCTGGAAGAGCTGGCCGGCTGACGCGCGAATCGGACAGACGTCACCGGCCAGCCTGGCCGCCCCGCGCGGCCGGTGCCATGCTCAGGGCAGGCGCATACCCCGCGCCCTGTCCGGAGAGCGCCATGCCCGTGACCCTCATCTATTACGTGACGGCCAGTCTGGATGGCTATATCGCGCGCCCCGACGGCAGCATCGACTGGCTGCTGCCCTTCGTCGATGACCACGGATACAACAACTATTACGCCAGCATCGATGGCCTGCTCATGGGCCGCGCCACCTACCAGCAATGCCTCGACGAGGGCGATTGGCCGTACCCGGACAAACCGACCATCGTCCTCACCCGCGCCAACCATCTGCCCCGCGCCGCGCCGCAGGTGGAGCAACTGCACTGCTCCCCGGCCGACGCCCTGAAGCGACTGCAGGCCCAGGGCTGCCAGCGTATCTGGCTGGTCGGTGGCGGCAGCCTGGCGGGCAATTGCCTGGCGGCGGGCTTGCTCGACGAAGTGGTGATCAGCATCATCCCGCTCCTGCTCGGTGCCGGCATCCCATTGTTCGGCATCGGCATCGAACGGCCTCTGCACTTGCTGGAAATGCGCAGTTTTCCCAGCGGGATCGTGCAGATGCACTACCAGGTGCTCAAAGAAACCGCGTCCCCATGACCCACACCCTTCTCGATATCGCTGCCGCCTGCCTGCTCGACGATGCCGGCCGCCTGCTGCTGGTGCGCAAGCGCGGCACCCGTGCCTTCATGCTGCCCGGCGGCAAACGCGAGCCCGGCGAAAGCCCGCTGCAGGCGTTGCAGCGCGAACTCCAGGAAGAACTCGACCTGCGCCTGCCCGCCTCCGCGCTGACCCCGCTGGGCAGCTTCCAGGCCGTCGCCGCCAACGAAGCCAATACCCGCGTGCAGGCCCAGGTCTACGTCGCCGCGCTGCCGCACCCGGTGGCACCTGCCGCCGAACTGGAAGAGCTGAGCTGGCTGGAACCTGGTGCGCCGCCCCCCGATCACCTGGCCCCGTTGCTCAGCGAACAGGTACTGCCCGCCCTGAAAAAACACCTCGACTGAGTGCAAAACACCGCGAGACCGTGCATTTCGTCGGGTTTTTCACTGCGACAATGCATCCCACCCCGGCCTTTCCCTGGCCGATTCCCGAGACCTGGCCAGCATCCTGGCCATCGCGCCGAAAGCCCCATCCTATAGGGCTTTCGGCTATAAGCTCCGGGACTGACTGAAAGGTCAGAGCACATGTCACCGCTCACCGGCGAAGTCACATGACGTTAGTCGATGGCGACAAACGGTAAAAACACTGTCATCCAAAGTCGGTCAGAATGCCCGGGCATTTTTCACGGACCAAAGGAAACCATCGCCGCACAGAAGCAACGGCGATCCAGCGGAGTCTGGGTTACATAATCAACCAGCAAGAAGACATGCCGAATGCGCAGTATCCTTTTGACATGCCTTTCCATAGGCTTGGCGGCTAGTTTTGCCGCAGTTGTGACCGAGGCGGATGCCTCTACGCGGGCCACCCGAACCTACACTCCGGCCCCCATCGATCTCCGCGTTCCGGTACAGGGCAGCGCCCTGCTCACCGTGGCGCCCAAACCGGCTACGCAGGACAAACGCGAAGCCCATGAAGTGACCAAACGGGCCTTCAGCATGATCGGCACGCCCTACCGTTGGGGCGGCACCTCGCCAAAGAAGGGCTTCGATTGCAGCGGCCTGGTCAACTACGTGTACCAGGACGTCGATGAAGTCGACCTGCCGCGTACCGCACGGGCCATCTACCAGAGCGGCAAGCCGAAAGTGGCGCGCCGCGACCTGCAGCCGGGCGACCTGGTGTTCTTCCGCATCCACAGCCGTAACGTCGACCACGTCGGCATCTACGTCGGCAACGACCGCTTCGTCCACGCGCCGCGGCGCGGCGAGAAGGTCAAGGTGGCCAACCTCAACGACAGCTACTGGACGCGTCACTACCTGGCGGCCAAGCGCGTGCTGCCGACAACCCTGGCCAAGGCCGACCTGCCGGGCCATCGCTACGAATAAGCGCCAGCCCCGCTGGCCTGCTGCAACAAGAACCCCGGGCTTGCCCGGGGTTCTGCGTTTTCAGCCTTTCGGATCGCGCCGCGCCTGCTTGCGCAGCAGGCGCGCGCTGTCCCAGCCGGTGAGCAGGATCGCCACCCAGATCGGCCCGTAGGTCCAGAGTTGCTGCACCTGGAAGTGCTCACCGAGGAACAGCACCGCGATGGCGAACAACAGCATCGGCTCGACATAGCTGAGAATGCCGAACAGCCCCATGGGCAGCAGACGGCTGGAGGCCATCATGGCGCCGAAGGCCAGCGCGCTGATCAGCCCGAGCATCGGCAGCAGCCCCCAGAGCCGCGGCGTCTCCATGAACGCCTGGCGCTCGCCAAAGTGCCAGATGGTGAAGATGGCGAAGGGCAACAGCACCAGCATCTCGAAGACGAAGCCGGACAGCGCGTCCACGCCCATGCGCCGGCGCAGCATGAAATACGGTGGATAACCCAGCGCGGTGATCAGGCTGAACCAGGAGAAGGCGCGGGTCAGCCACAGCTCGTGCAGCACGCCGAGCAGAGCGAAGGCCACGGCGATGCTCTGCAGCGAGGTCAGGCGCTCGCCATAGAACAGCCGGCCGCAGAGCACCATGGTCAGCGGCAGGAGGAAGTAACCGAGGGAAAGCTCCAGGGTGCGCCCGACCATCGGCGCCCAGATGAACACGCCCCATTGCACCAGCATCATCGCCGCGGTCAGCGGGAAGCACAGCAGCAGCCAGCGCTCGCGCAACAGGCGCTGGCCGGCCGCGCGCAAGACGCCGCCCTGGCGGGTAAAGGCCACCAGCAGCAACACCATGGGAATCGACCAGACCACCCGGTGCGCCACCACCTGAACGCTGTCCAGCGGCGCCAGCCAGCGGATGTAGCCGGGCAGCGTGACGAACAGCAGCGACGACGCCAGGGACAAGGCCACGCCACGTCCGGAGATATTCATGCCGTCGCCCTCCGCCCACCCAGGCGATTGACGCCCAGCGACGCCACTATCACCGCGCCGCCCAGGGCCAGGCGTGGCAGGTCGGCGTGCTGGTTCCAGATCAGCAGGTTGATCAACAGGCCGACTGGCACGTGCAGGTTGTTCATCACCGCCAGGGTGCCGCCATCCACCAGGGTGCCACCCTTGTTCCAGCAGTACTGCCCCAGGGCGGTGGCCAGCAGGCCCATGAACAGCAGGACCAGCCATTGGGTCTCGGTGCTCGGCAGTTTCTGCGGATTGCCCAGCAACAGCCAGCCCGGCAAGGCGATCAGCAACGCACCGACGAAGAAGTAGCCAAAGCGCCGGTACTGCGGGATGTCCGAGGGGTAGCGCGCCACCAGGTGCTTGTACAGCACCTGGCCGGCGGCGAAGGTCGCATTGGCCAACTGCAGCAGCAGGAAACCCTCGATGAAATCGCCACTGACCCCGTCGTAACGGATGATCGCCGCGCCCAGCACGGCCACGGCGGCAGCCAGCAGCGCCCAGGGGTTGAAGCGGCGGTTCAGGGCATCATCGATCAGCGCCACGTGCAGCGGCGTGAGCACGGTGAACAGCAGCACCTCGGGCACCGTCAGGACGCGGAAACTCTGGTACAGGCAGATATAGGTGACACCGAACTGCAGCGCGCCGACCAGCATCACGCCGCCGATGAAGCGCGGCGCCACGCCACGCCAGCGGGTCAGCGGCAGGAACACCAGGCCGGCCAGCAGCACTCGGGTGAGCACGGCGAAGTAGCTGTCGACCCGACCGGCGAGGTATTCGCCGATCAGACTGAAAGAGAAGGCCCAGAGGACCGTCACGAACAACAGATAAGGCATGAGCGCAGCCGCGAAAAATGGGCGAGGAAAATAGCGCTTTTGCCGGAACGGGGGAAGCGGCGCGGGTCCGCGGCGACAGGCTGGCGACCGGGCGCTCGGCGCATGGCTGGCGGCGAGTGGCGCAAGAAAAAGCCCGGTCGACATTCGCAGGGGAGGCAGTGATCGACCGGGCATCGCGCCCAGGAGCGGTGGCGCGCAAGGGAAAGTGGAGCGGGATCAGGCAACCGCGGCCAGTTGCTCGCGGGCCTTGGCCAGGCCGCGCGCGGCGAACTCGCCGCCCATGTTCAGGCCTTCGGCGTGGACGAAGGTCACGTCATGGATGCCGATGAACGCCAGGGCCTGACGCAGGTAAGGCTCCTGGTGGTCCAGCGGCCCGCCGGCGTAGACGCCGCCACGGCTGGTCAGCACGAAGGCGCGCTTGCCGCTGAGCAGGCCCTGCGGGCCGCTCTCGGTGTACTTGAAGGTCACCCCGGCGCGCAGCACATGGTCGAGCCAGGCCTTGAGGGTGCTGGGGATGGCGAAGTTGTACATGGGTGCGGCCAGCACCAGCACGTCGGCCGCCAGGAGTTCGTCGGTGAGCAGGTTGGAACGCTGCAACGCGGCCTGTTCGCTGGCGCTTTGTTCGGCGGCGGGTTTAATCCAGCCACCGAGCAGATCGGCGTCCAGGTGCGGCAACGGATTGACGGCCAGGTCGCGGACCTGGACCTGATCGGCCGGATGCGCGGCACGCCAATTGGCGATGAACTCGGCGGTGAGTTGGCGGGACACCGAATCTTGCTGGCGAGCGCTGCTTTCGATAACCAGAACGCGGGACATGGGCTTCGACCTCCATCGGTCAGTTGCGTCGATGGAGAGAGACTATGGCCAGACCAATCGATAAAAAAGCGGAAAAATTCGCTTCAAAGCATCGACTAAGTTGATTTATGAAACTTCCGGCCCTAGTCTGATCCCAGTACCGCTCGGCTTCAGGCCGGATTACAGGTGAGTTTGACGCGCAGCTTGATGATGGCGCGGCCGAAGCTGACGGTCAGGTTGCTGGTCTTGCCGGCGGGGACCAGCGTCTTGCGCACCTTGGGGGTTTCCGGTCCGTTCTGGAATACCGCCGTGCAGTTCACATCCTGCTTGCCATAGTTCTGCAGCAATACGGCGCCCATGCTGTCACCGATATCCTGGGTCTCGTAGGACACCTCGGTGCCATTGAGCGAGGTTTCCACTTCGGTCGGGTAGGCGAAGGCGCTCAGCGGCAGCGACAACAGCAACGCACAGCAGAGTTTTTTCATGTGGCGGTCCCTGGACAGTCGGTTTCAGGCAGACCGCCAGAGTAGACAAGAGGAGGCGAGGATGAAAGCGCCCCGCGTTACCCTGGATCAGTGGCGGACGCTGCAGGCCGTGGTCGATCACGGCGGCTTCGCGCAAGCGGCGGAGGCCCTGCACCGCTCGCAATCGTCGATCAGCTATACGGTCGCGCGCATGCAGGAGCAGCTCGGTGTGCCGCTGCTGCGCATCGACGGACGCAAGGCGGTGCTCACCGAGGCCGGCGAGGTGCTGCTGCGCCGCTCGCGGCAACTGGTGAAGGCCGCCGGCCAGCTGGAAGAACTGGCGCACCACATGGAACAGGGCTGGGAGCCGGAGGTACGCCTGGTGGTGGACGCCGCCTACCCCACCGTGCGCGTGGTCCGTGCGCTGTCCGCGTTCATGCCGCAGAGCCGCGGCTGCCGCGTGTTACTGCGCGAAGAGGTGCTCTCCGGGGCCGAGGAGGCGCTGATCCAGGGCGCCGCCGACCTGGCCATCAGCGGCCTGAACATCCCCGGCCATCTCGGCGCCGAGCTGTGCACGGTGGAGTTCGTCGCCGTGGCACACCCGGACCATCCGCTGCACCGCCTGCAACGTGAACTCAGCCACCAGGATCTGGAAACCCAGATGCAGGTGGTGATCCGCGACTCGGGGCGCCTGCAGCCGCGCGACGTCGGTTGGCTCGGCGCCGAGCAGCGCTGGACGGTAGGCAGCCTGGCCACCGCCGCCACCTTCGTCAGCAACGGCCTGGGCTTCGCCTGGCTGCCGCGGCACATGATCGAGCGCGAACTGCGCGACGGCCTGCTCAAGCCGCTGCCGCTGACCCAGGGCGGCACCCGGCAGAGCAGCTTCTACCTCTACCCGCACAAGGACAAACCCCTGGGTCCGGCCACGCAGATTCTCGTCGAACTACTGAAGACCTTCGCCAACGTGCCGCTGGACGCGCACTTCGCCGCGCCGCAAAGCACCCACTGAAAGGAGTCAGCCCATGCCCTACCTCAGCCATGCCGGCCAGCGCCTGTACTACGCGGACAGTGGCGAGGGCACGCCGGTGCTGCTGGTCCACGGCCTGGGTTCGAGCAGCCGCGACTGGGAATACCAGATTCCCGAACTGCAGGCCCGGCACCGGGTGATCGCCCTCGACGTGCGCGGCCACGGCCAGTCCGACAAGCCGCGCGAGCGCTACAGCATCGCCGGTTTCGCCGCCGACGTGGCGGCGCTGATCGAGCAGCTGCGCCTGGCGCCGGTGCATCTGGTGGGCATCAGCATGGGCGGCATGATCGGCTTCGAGCTGGCCACCCGCCGGCCGGAACTGCTGAAAAGCCTGACCATCGTCAACAGCGCCCCCGAAGTGAAGCCGCGCACCCCGCGCGAATACCTGGAGGTGGCGCGGCGCCTGTTCCTCGCCCATGTGCTGGGCCTGAACACCGTGGGCAAGGCCCTCGGCCGGCTGCTCTTCCCCAAGCCGGAGCAGGCCGAACTGCGGCGCAAGATCGAGCAGCGCTGGCCGCAGAACGACAAACGCGCGTACCTTTCCAGCCTGCACGCGATCATCGGCTGGGGTGTGCAGGAGCGTCTCGGGCGCATAACCTGTCCGACACTGGTGATCAGCGCCGACCGCGACTACACCCCGGTGGCGCTCAAGCAGGCCTACGTCGAACGCCTGCCCAACGCGCGCCTGGTGGTGATCGAAGATTCGCGCCACGCGACCCCGCTGGACCAGCCACAGGTCTTCAACCGCACCCTGCTCGACTTCCTCGGGCAGGTCGACCATTCGTAAACAGCCCCAGGAAACATCCGCAAAATGACCCTGTTCAAACGCCTCCTGCTCGCCGCCTGCACCCTCGTCCTGGCCACCTCGGCGCTTGCCGCGGACCCAGCGAAACCGCACGTTCTGCTGTCCACCACCCTCGGTGAAGTCGAGCTGGAACTCGACGCGACCAAGGCCCCGATCTCGGTGAAGAACTTCCTCGGCTACGTTGACAGCGGCTTCTACAACGGCACTATCTTCCACCGCGTGATCCCCGGCTTCATGGTGCAGACCGGCGGTTTCACCGAGAAGATGCAGGAGAAGGACACCCAGGCGCCGATCAAGAACGAAGCCGACAATGGTCTGCTCAACACGCGCGGCACCCTGGCCATGGCCCGCACCAGCGAGGTCAACTCGGCCACCAGCCAGTTCTTCATCAACCTGACCGACAACGACTTCCTCAACCATGGCCAGCGTGACTTCGGCTATGCCGTGTTCGGCAAGGTCGTGCGCGGCATGGGCGTGGTCGACATGATCGCCAAGGCCCCCACCGGCAACAGCGGCATGTTCCAGGACGTGCCCAAGGAACCCATCGTCATTCTTTCCGCCAAACGCCTGTAAACACTGCCGGCGCACGACGCGGAGGACTGACCAGGCAGGCCCAACGGATGGGCCTGCCGCAACCGAGAGACATCATGCTTTATCGCCGTTTCGAAAAACTCATCGATCCCTTCCGCGACGCTCCCGAGCGCATGCCGCCGGCCGACGTCGTCCGCTTCTACGCCTACTACCTGCGCCAGGTCTGGCCGGTGTTTTCGGTCCTGCTGGTGGTCGGCCTGGTCGTCGCGCTCATCGAAGTGGCGCTGTTCAGCTACCTGGGGCGCATCGTCGACCTGGCGCAGAACACCCCCGCCAGCCAGTTCTTCAGCCTGCACGGCCGCGAGCTGGTCTGGATGGCGCTGGTCGCGCTGGTCCTGCGCCCGCTGTTCAACGCCCTGCACGACATGCTGGTGCACCAGAGCATCAACCCCAGCATGACCAACCTGATCCGCTGGCAGAACCACCGCTACGTGCTCAAGCAGAGCCTGGGCTTCTTCCAGAACGACTTCGCCGGGCGCATCGCCCAACGCATCATGCAAACCGGCAACTCCCTGCGCGATTCGGCGGTGCAGGTGGTCGACGCGCTCTGGCACGTGGCGATCTATACGCTCAGCGCTCTGGTGCTGTTCGCCGAGGCCGACTGGCGCCTGATGATCCCGCTGGTGCTCTGGGTGATCGCCTACGTCGGCGCCCTCGCCTACTTCGTGCCGCAGGTGAAGCGCCGCTCGGTGGCCGCCTCGGACTCGCGCTCGAAGCTCATGGGGCGCATCGTCGACGGCTACACCAACATCACCACCCTCAAGCTGTTCGCCCACACTCGCCAGGAAGAGGAATACGCCCGCGAGGCGATCGACGACCAGACCCGCAAGGCCCAGCGCGCCGGGCGCGTGGTGACCTCGATGGACGTCAGCATCACCTTCATGAACGGCCTGCTCATCGCTGGCACCACCGGCCTGGCCCTGTGGCTGTGGAGCCAGGCGCTGATTTCGGTGGGCGCCATCGCCCTGGCCACCAGCCTGGTCATCCGCATCAACAACATGTCCGGCTGGATCATGTGGGTGGTCGGCGGCATCTTCGAAAACGTCGGCCAGGTCCAGGACGGCATGCAGACCATCGCCATCCCGCGCCAGGTGGTGGACCAGCCCGATGCCCCGGCCCTGCGCGTGGAACGCGGCGGCGTGCGCTTCGCGGATGTCAGCTTCAGCTACGGCAAAGGCGCGGGCGTGATCCAGGGCCTGCAACTGGACGTGCGTCCGGGCGAGAAGATCGGCCTGGTCGGCCCATCCGGCGCCGGCAAGTCGACCCTGGTCAACCTGCTGCTGCGTCTCTACGACCTGCAAGGCGGCCATATCCTCATCGACGGCCAGGACATCGCCGGCGTGACCCAGGAAAGCCTGCGCGCGCAGATCGGCATGGTCACCCAGGACACCTCGCTGCTGCACCGCTCGATCCGCGACAACCTGCTCTACGGCCGCCCCGGCGCCAGCGAGGACGACCTGCGGGAAGCGATCCGCAAGGCCCGCGCCGACGAGTTCATCCCGCAGCTGTACGACGCCCAGGGCCGCACCGGTCTCGACGCCCACGTCGGCGAGCGCGGCGTGAAGCTCTCCGGCGGCCAGCGCCAGCGCATCGCCATCGCCCGCGTGCTGCTCAAGGACGCGCCCATCCTGATCCTCGACGAAGCCACCTCGGCGCTCGACTCGGAAATCGAATCGGCCATCCAGGAAAGCCTGGAGACGCTGATGCAGGGCAAGACGGTGATCGCCATCGCCCACCGCCTGTCCACCATCGCGCGCATGGACCGCCTGGTGGTGCTCGACCACGGACGCATCGTCGAAAGTGGCAGCCACGCCGAGCTGCTCGAACAGGGCGGTCTCTACGCACGCCTGTGGCAGCACCAGACCGGGGGCTTCGTCGGGGTGGATTGAGGCAGCGTCCGCGCGCTAGTCCGCCTGCCGATAAGGCAAGGCCGCCCTCGCCTCTTCGGCGTAAGCGCGGATAGCACCGCGCTCCTGTTCGAGGAATTCCGCCACCGCGGCGCGCAGCCCCGGGTGCGCCAGGTAATGCCAGGAGTGCGTGATCACCGGCTCGAAGCCACGGATCAGCTTGTGTTCGCCCTGGGCGCCGGCGTCGAAACGGCGCAGGCCCGCGCCGATGGCGTAGTCCAGCCCCTGATAGAAACAGGTCTCGAAGTGCAGGCGGTCGAACTCTGCCAGACAGCCCCAGTAGCGCCCGTAGAGGGTGTCGCCATCGACCAGGCAGAAGGCCATGGCCAGCGGCCGGCCGCTGCGGCGGGCGAAGACCACGCGGATCGACTCCGCCATGCGCTCGGCCAGCAGGCTGAAGAACTCGCGACGCAGGTAGGGCGCCTGGCCGCGTACCTCGTAGGTACTGGCGTAGCAGGCGTGCACGAAGTCCCAGTCGACCTCGCTCAGCTCGTGCCCTGCCATCCAGCGGAAATCGATGCCCTGCCCGGCCACCTGCTCACGCTCCTTGCGCATCTGCTTGCGCTTGCGCGAGGCCAGCCCATCGAGAAAGTCCTGGAAGTCGCGGTAACCCCGGTTGAACCAGTGGTACTGGCACCCCAGGCGCTCCAGCCAGCCGTCTTCGGCGGCCAGTCGGGCGTCGGCGCGGGCATCGGTGAAGTTCACGTGCACCCCGGACCAGCGCCCCGCCTCGCTGCCTTGGGCGAGGGCGCCGAGCAATTCGGTGAGCGCCGCGTCCTCGCCGAGCAGGCGCGCCCCACTCACCGGCGAAAAGGGAACGCCGACCAGCAGCTTGGGGTAATAGCGGATACCGGCGCGCTGGCAGGCATCGGCCCAGCCCCAATCGAAGACATACTCGCCGTAGGAGTGGGCTTTCACATAGGCCGGCAACGCCGCCAGCAGGCGGCCGTCATCGCCGCGCAGCAGGTGGTGCGCCGGTTGCCAGCCGCTCTGCGGGGCAACGCTGCCGCTGTCCTCCAGGCTGGCGAGGAAGGCGTGGCGCAGAAATGGCTGGGCATCCGGCAACAGGGCGTCCCACTGGCGGGCATCGAGGTCGGCGAGGCGGGAAAGGGTCTGGATAGGCATGCCCGACAGTCTGGCGCGAGACGCGGTGGAACGAAAGATGGACGCACGGCGAAAACCTGGCCTGGCCCTTCGTCGAGAGGCGCTTGCGCCGACGCGACGCTGCTCTAAGGTGGTGTGACGCTGAAGCATCGGCCCCGCCCGTCGGCGGGACATCCACGCCAGAGCGTTCCCGGATGGCTCGGGAAGCCCGTGGCTCTGGCCTCGCCATGAGGAACGCCCCATGCAAAGCCTGCAATGCACCCACCGCGACTACACCATCGTCGCCCGCGTCTTCGAGCATCCCGGCCTGCCGACGCCCTGGGCCGGCGGCTGCGAGATCATCGCCCCCGACGGCCGCATCAGCCGGCGCCAGGCACTGCCGGCGCAAATGGCCTACCTGGCCGACCTGGACAACGCCCAGCACGCCTCCATCGCCCACGGCAAATGGCTGGTGGATCAGTGCCTGGAGGGCAAGCGGCAGCTCTTCTAATCGCTGACGGGCAATGCGTCGGCGCGGCACGGCGGCCGCTCGACCAGGGCACGCTGCAAGGCAAGAAACTGCTGCGCGGAGACGCGCCAGGACTGTTCCGCCGCCCAGCGCGCGCAATCCCGGCGGTCCAGCGCCAGCGCGCGCAGGCAGGCGTTGCGCAAGTCCGTATCGAGGGCGCCGGTGCGGCCCTCGATCAGCACATCCAGTGGCCCGGCCACCGGGAACGCGGCCACTGGCGTGCCGCAGGCCAGGGCTTCGTACATGACCAGCCCGAGGGTGTCGGTGAGGGACGGAAACACCAGCACGCTGGCGCTGCGGTAGGCCTCGGCCAACTCAACGCCGTAGCGGTAGCCGAGGAACTCCACCTGCGGATAGCGCGCCTGCAGTTCGGCGCGTTGCGGCCCATCGCCGACCACCCGCTTGCGCCCCGGCAGGTCGAGGCGGAGAAAAGCCTCCAGGTTCTTCTCCGGGGCGAGCCGGCCAACGTAGAGGAACACGGCATCGCCGCGTGGAAACACATTGGGCTGGAAAACACCGACATCGACACCCTTGCGCCAGAGCGCCAGGTGCGCCACGCCGCGCTCGGCGAAGGCCTGGCGCATGCGTTCGCTGCTCACCAGTACCGCCGCGCTGGGTGCGTGGAAGCGGCGCAGGAAGGCATAGCCGATCGCCAGGGGCAGCCAGCGCCAACGGGTGCTCAGGTATTCCGGAAAGCGCGTGTGAATGGCCGAGGTAAAGGCCCATCCGCGGCGCCCCAACCAACGCCGCGCAGCCCAGCCCAGCGGCCCTTCGGTGGCCAGGTGCACGCAATCGGGGGCGAAGGCGCGGATCTTCCCGCCGACCCGCCAGAGGTCCCAGGACAGACGGATTTCCGGGTAGGTCGGGCAGGGTCGGCTGCGGAAGTCGGCCGGCGACAACAGGCACACTTCATGGCCCAGCGCCTCCAACTCGCTCACCAGCGCGCGCAAGCAGGTGACCACGCCGTTGACCTGCGGCGACCAGGCATCGCTGACGATCAGTATCCTCATGCCACCGGCTCGGCCGCGACCGGCGCGGCGGCGCGTTGTGCCTGCTCCTCGGCCAGGCGGTAGAGCTGGATGCTGCCGTCCCAGTGTTCGATCAGCGCCGTGCAGGACTCCACCCAATCGCCGCAGTTGAGGTACTCGACCTCGCCGATGCGGCGGATCTCGGCATGGTGGATGTGTCCGCAGATCACCCCGTTGAGGCCGCGTTTGTGGCACTCGTGGGCGATGGCCTCCTCGAAGTCGCTGATGAAGTTCACCGCGCTCTTCACCTTGTGCTTGAGGTAGGCCGACAGCGACCAGTAGCCATAGCCCCAGCGGCTGCGCCAATGATTCAACCAGCGGTTGAGGGTCAGGGTCAGTTCGTAGGCGGAGTCGCCGAGGAACGCCAGCCACTTGTGGTAGCGGGTGATCACGTCGAACTGGTCGCCGTGGATCACCAGCAGGCGCCGGCCGTCCAGCGTGGTGTGCTCGATCTCGTCGACCAGACGGATATTGCCCAGCAACAGGCTGGAATAGCGGCGCAGGAACTCGTCGTGGTTGCCGGTGACGTAGACCACCTCGGTGCCGCGCTTGCTCATGGTCAGCAGGCGGCGGATCACGTTGCTGTGCGCCTGCGGCCAGTAGAAGCCGCCGCGCAGCTTCCAGCCATCGATGATGTCGCCGACCAGGTAGATACGCTCGGCGTGGTAGCGCTTGAGGAACTCCGCCAGGCGCTCGGCCTGGCAGTCGCGGGTGCCCAGGTGGACATCGGATATCCACAGGGTGCGCACCCGTTGTTTCTTGGTCGGCACCAGGCGTTGTGCACTGCTCATGAACGGCCTCCGGCGGGGTTTAGCGGATTCTCGGCGGCAGCGGTGACCCGCTCATGACCGCCAGGCGACAGTCCCGTGACAGCGCCGGTCGCGCTAGACTGGCGACCTGCCCCAGGAGTCCGCGATGAGCCAGATCCTCTCCCTGCGCCATTACAGCCACGACCACATCGCCCACAGCCACGACCATGCGCAACTGGTGCTGGGGCTGTCCGGCGACCTCGACTTCGAAGTCGCCGGGCTCGGCAGCCGGGTCACCCGGCAGCGCTTCGCGGTGGTCCCCGCCGGCGCCCACCACGCCTGCGCCAGCCCGCAGGGCAGCCGTTGCCTGGTGTTCGACCTGGACGATGAAGACAGCCTGCTGGGCATGCTGGGCGGGCACGCCGATACCCTGCGCCGGCTGCTCGAACGGCCCGCCGCGCTGACCCTCAACCCGGCGCAGGACCAACTGGTCCACTGGCTCGCCGCCAGCCCCCTGCAGGACCCGGTGATCGCGCGCCAGGGCGCCCTGCTGCTGCTCGCCAGCCTGGCCAATGCCGACACCCCGGCGGCCGAACCGATGCGCCTGCCGCTGGCCGGCCTGGACGCCTTCATCGAACGCCACGCCGGCCACCCGTTGCAGGTCGCCGACCTGGCTCGCCTGGCCGGCCTGTCGGCGGCGCGCTTCCACGCCCGCTTCCTCGCCGAAACCGGGCAGACGCCGATGGATTACGTGCGCCTGCGCCGCCTGCAACTGGGCCGCGAGCTGCTCTGCTCTAGCCAACTGGCGGTCGGTGAGATCGCCGCGCGGGTCGGCTATGCCTCGCAGAGCGCCTTCACCGCCGCCCTGGTGCGCCAGTTCGGCTGTACCCCACGCCAATTGCGCCGCGAGGCGCGCGACAAATCCCGCTAGCCCGTCGACAGACAAAGGCGCCAGCACGGCATAGACTCGCGGCCATTGCACAAGGAGATCAGCGATGTCGGCAAACACCATCGAGTGGCAGGATTTCGAGCGCGTCGATCTGCGCGTGGGCACCATCGTCCACGTCGAACCCAACGCCAAGGCGCGCAAACCCGCCTATATCCTCCGGGTCGATCTCGGCCCGCTGGGCGTGAAGACCTCCAGCGCCCAGATCACCGCGCACTACGGCATCGACGAGTTGCTCGGCAAGCAGGTCCTCTGCGTCTGCAACTTCGCCCCGAAATCCATCGCTGGCGTGCGCTCCGAGGTCCTGGTGACCGGTGTCTACGACAGCGATGAGCGAGTGGTCCTGGCCGGCTTCGACAAGCCGCTGCCCAATGGCTCGCGCCTGGCCTGAGGGCCCCCGCCCAGCGCACCACCGCTCGCCAGTCCGCTGGCCGCTACTCCAGGTTGACATGCGTATTCCCCGGCTCACTCCCCGCTCGGCCTTGCTCGGCCTGCACATTGGCGCGCTGATGTTCGGCCTCACCGGCATCTTCGGCAAACTCATCCTCGCCGGGCCGCTGGTGATCGTCTTCGGCCGCGCGCTGTTCGGCGCGCTGGCCCTGGGCGGCGCCTTCCCCGGACACCTGGCGGGGCAACCGCGCCCCAGCCTTCGGCAACTGGCGCTGCTGGTCGGCAGCGGGCTCTTGCTCTGCGCCCATTGGCTGACCTTCTTCCTCGCGGTGAAGGTCGGCAACGTCGCCGTGGCGACCCTCGGCTTCGCCAGTTTCCCGGCCTTCACCGTATTGCTCGAAGGGCTGCTCTTCGGCGAACGCATCCGCGCCAGCGAATACCGGGTGGTGGGGCTGGTCTGCATCGGCCTGGTGATGGTCACGCCCAGTCTGGATCTCGCCCAGGGCGCCACCGCCGGGCTGCTCTGGGGCGTGCTCTCGGGCCTGTTGTTCGCCCTGCTGTCGCTGGCCAACCGCGTCAGCGTGCGCGGTCTCGATCCGATACTGGCGGCGCTCGCGCAGAACCTGACGATCATCCTCTGCCTGCTGCCCCTGGCGCTCGCCGAACTGCCCCGGGTGCGCGCCCTCGACTGGCTGTGGCTGGTCCTGCTCGGGGTGTTCTGCACCGGCGTCGCGCACAGCCTGTTCGTCGCCAGCCTGCGCCTGATCAAGGCGCGCACGGCGGCCGTGATCTTCGCCCTGGAGCCGGTCTACGGCATCGCCTTCGCCGCGCTGCTGTTCGGTGAGCAGCCCAGTCTGCGCATGCTCGCCGGCGGCGCCTTGATCCTCTTCGCCACCTTCCTCAGCGCGCGCGCGGCGCAGTAGCCAACCGCCTGAGCGCGCGCCAAAAAAGAGGCCGCCGCGCCGTGACCATGCGGACAGCGAAACCAGACGCCCTGGGGAGGGATTGCCGCTGGCTTCCCGCATGGCCCCGACGTGGCGGCCTGCAAGGTTCCCGGATCTCGGCCGGGATCAGTTCACGCTGTAGCCACGCCCGCTCAGGCAGGCTCCCAGCGCTCGTCGATAGGTGTCCGCGATAGCGGCCGGCGGGGCCTGGGTCGCGTTGGCCGGGTCGAACCCACTCTGGCTGACGGCCCAACCATGGCATTCGTAACGGTCGCGGCTCTGCTGATCGGGCGTCTGCCCGCGGGCCGGGTAAGCGATCACGTCGTAGCCGGTGCCGCCGCCGGCCGACTGCACGGCCGGCGGCGGCGCGACGACGACGTACTGGCGGCGGTCGGCGTTCCACAGGTAGTAAGTGCCGGCGGCGACGAAGTAGAGCACGCTGCCGATCCACATCTCCCGGGCGAAGTCGGGCAGACCATGGCCATGCCCCGGGCCGGGCCCGCCACCGTGGTAGTACTGCGGACCAGGGCCGGGACCGTAACCCGGCCCCCCGGGCGGACCGGCCAGGGCCGTGCCGGAAAGACTCAGAGCCAGTGCCGCGGCGATACAGCGCGACGCAGCAGACGACAACGCGTTCAATTGCACCTCCACTGGGCGGCAAAGCAGCGCCCGTCATGGCGCAAATGATCGCGCGTCCACCGCCCCCTGGCTGTCAGGCTTTGGTAAAGACTTGGTAAAAGCCGGGATACACGGCCTCAGCCGGTCTGCCCTAGCAGCCAGCGGCAATAGCGTTCGACGCCCTCGGCGACGCCGAGCATGGGTGCGCGATAGCCGGCCTCGCGGAGGAAGGAGATATCCGCGCAGGTGTAACTCTGGTACTTGCCGCGCAAGCCATCGGGGAACCCGGTGTACTCCAGCACCCCGGCGCGCACGGCGGCGTCCAGCGTCAGCGGCTGCACGTCCTGCTGCGCGCGCAGGGCGTTGATGACCGCCAGCGCGACATCGTTGAACGGCTGCGCGCGGCCGCTGCCAAGGTTGAAGATGCCATTGCGTTCCGGATGATCGAGGAAATGCAGGTTGACCCGGGCCACATCCTCCACCGAAACGAAGTCGCGCAGATGGCCGCCAGCGGGATAGCCGTCGTACTCGCCGAACAACTGCACCTTGCCGTGCTCGCGGTACTGCCGGAAGCAATGCCATGCCACGGACGCCATACGCCCCTTGTGCTGCTCGCGCGGTCCGTAGACGTTGAAGTAGCGCAGACCGACCACCTGGCTGCGCGCCTGCGGCAACACGCGGCGCACCCGCTGATCGAAAAGGAACTTGGAATAGCCGTAGGCGTTCAACGGCCGCTCGTACTCGCGCATCTCGCGGAAGTCGCGCCCAGCGCCATAGACCGCCGCCGATGAGGCGTAGAGAAAGGCCACGCCCAGGGCCAGGCTGGCTTCCAGCAGATCACAGCTGTAGCGGTAGTTGTTGTCCATCAGGTAGCGCCCGTCGCCCTCCAGGGTGCTGGAGCAGGCGCCCTGGTGAAACAGCGCGCGCACCACGCCGAAGTCGCCCCGGGCGTAACGCGCGACGAAGTCCCGCTTGTCCAGGTAATCGCTGATGTCGCAGTCCGCCAGGTTGCGGATCTTGTCGCCGTCGGTCAGGTCGTCGACCGCGATGATGTCGGTCTCGCCGCGCAGGTTGAGCGCCTTGACCAGGTTACTGCCAATGAAGCCGGCGGCGCCGGTAACGATGATGCTCATGTGGGAGCACTCCCCTGTGGAGAATGGAGTGCCCACAGCCTATGCAACGAGCGAACGCCGGCCGTTGACATATGGCATGAAAGTTAGCTTGCTAAGCATCAGCCTCCGACGCTCAGGGCCGGTCGTTGTGCCCCAGGTCTCGTTGCGGATCGATGCGATCGCGCACCCGCTGCTTGAGTTCCTTGGCCTCGGGAAAACCTCCGTCGGCCTTGCGCTCCCAGATCTGCTCGCCATTGCAGGTGATGCGGAACACGCCGCCGGTAGCCGGTTCCAGGGCGACCCTGGCCAGGTCGTCGGCGAAGGTGCTCAGCAGTTCCTGGGCAAGCCAGGCCGCGCGCAGCAGCCACTGGCACTGGGTGCAATAGGTGATGACGATTTCCGCTTTGGCTGACGGCATGGGGCATGGCTCGGGCAAATGAGAGGCGCCAATGATAGCTGGCCCGGATGGTCGCGCATCCTGCTCATGCAGCGGAAACGAAGGCAAAAAAAGCCCGGCGCGAAGCCGGGCTTGGGGAACATCCAACCGTTATCAGGCGATTCGCGCGAGCAGTTCGCGAGCTTCCGCGCGCTCCTCGGAATCACCGTCCTGAAGAACACGTTTGAGAATGCTGTAGGCCTGATCGAGATCGCCACGATCGATGCAGGCGCGCGCCTGGTCGAGGCTGGCGAGCAACTTGTCGTGCTCGACGGAAGCGGCGGCGTTATGCCGGCCCGGCAGCCCAAAGGCATCGGCGTGCTCGCCGTCGAGGTCGAACTCGGTGACTTCCGGCAACTCGCGCAGGTTGCTGCGGAAGTCTTCCAGGCGCTCGGTCTGCGGCTCGGCTTTGGCGGACTGGCCGCGTGCCGAATCGAAGGCATCGAGGCTGCTCCAGTCGAGATCCAGCGACAGCTCGCCGAGGTTCAGCTCAGCATCACCGAGCATGGGCTGCTGTTCGCTCGGCGATGACGATTCGAGCACCTCGCCCAGTTCCAGCCCTTCCCATTCCCCCAGGTCATCGCTGCTGGGCACTTCGCTGGGCCGCTCGAGCATCGCCGGGTAGCGCCCCTTGAGCTGGTCGATCTGCTTCTGTTCACCCCCCATCTCCAACAGGGCCTTTTCCTGCTCGTGGAAGGCAGCGGACTCGCCCAATTCGGCGAGCACCAGCAGCAGCTTCATGCGCAGATCGCGGCGCTGCGGTTCGGCGGCGATGGACTTGAGCAACATGTCGCGCGCCTGGCCGAAGCGGCCATAGGCGATGTAGATGTTGGCGCCCTCCAGGCTGTCACTGCTGGCAGCCGGCAACTTGGCCAGGGAGGCATCGGCGGCGGGCACCGCCACCACGGTCGGTTTGGCCACTACCGGCGCACGCACCGCTGCGACAACCGGCTCCGACGGGCGCGCCGTCACTGGCGGCTGGACCCGCGGCGGCTCTTCCACCGGCAGGGGGCGGCGACGCTTGTAGAACAGCCCACCGAGCAGCACCAGCAAGACACCGGCGCCAGCCATCCAGGGCCATTGCCGACTGCCGTTGGCCGCCTCGGGTGCAGCAACCGGGCTGGCCGCTGGCGGCGCAGCGACCGGCTCCGCCGGTTTGGCCGGCTGGGTGGCGGCGGCCGGCGCCGGCGCTGCCGCTTGCTCGGCGGCCTGGCGCCGACTCAGCTCGGCCTGCAGGCTCTGCACCTGCTGATCACGCTGGGCCAGGGCCTGCTGCAGCGAGGTCAGTTGCTGCTGCAGATTGTCCATGCGCTGGTTGAGCTGCTCGCGTTCGGCGGTCGCGCCGGCGAGCTGGCCTTCCGCCTGGTTGAGCGTCGCCGCCGTATCGACCGGCAGTGGCGCGCCGGCAGCCGCCGGCTTCGTCGCCGGGGCATTCGCCAGGCTATTGGCGGCGGGCGCGGCAACCGGGGCTGGAGCCGGGGCCGATGCGCCCTTGCCGGCGGGCAGGACCAGGGTCTGGCCACGCTTCAGGCGGTGCGGATTGCCAGCGACGAAGGCTTGCGGATTGAGCTGCTGCAGTTGCGCCATCAGCGTCTGGCGCTCGGAAGCGTCGCTGGCGAGGCGGCCGGCAATGCTCCACAAGGTATCGCCGCTCACCGTGGTGTAGCGCCCCTCCCCTGCGGCGATGGGCGCGGCAGCCGGGCGTGGCGGCGTCGCGCGCGGACGCGGGGCACGCTCGCTGGCCGCACGGCTGCCCTGCTTCGCCGGGGCATAGGCATTGCTGCCGTAGCTTCCCGCGCCAGCGGCGCCATAGCCCGGAGGGTCGAGCAGTACCGTGTATTCCCGCAACAGGCGGCCGCTGGGCCGCTCCAGTTCGAGAAGGAAATTCAGATAGGGTTCGCGCACGGGATGGTTCGACACCACCCGGATGTAGCTGCGGCCGCCACGGATCACCGGGGTGAAGCGCAGGTCCTGGAGGAACATCGAGCGTTCGACACCCATGCGCTCGAAGGTCGAGGCATTGGCCAAGTGGGCGATGAGTTCGTCGGCGCTGAGATCACCGACCTGCAGCAACTCGATTTCCGCGTCGAGGGGCTGGTTGAGCGACGAATGCAGGGTGATGTCACCGAGTCCCAAGGCATTCGCCTGGGAGGCCATGAGGGCCGAGAGAACGGCCATTGCCAGCGGCAAGCGGTTGAGTCGAGCCATATTCCCCATCCCAGTTATCTCCAGGTCTGCAGGCCGTCCCTGACCACCCGAGAATGGTGGCGGTGCGATCCGTGCATTCGAAGCGCCGATCCAGGGCATAGCCCGGACATCTCACCGTCACAATAACGGCCCGTTGCTATCACGATTTAGGTGCTGACACGGCCTGGGTCAAGACGACTCGTCGGAAAACCGGCAAATGATGTGTGTGACAGCCCAAACGACAAACGGCTCCTACAGGAGCCGTCAGAAGTTTGACCATGTTACCCGAAAAAATGTGAACGAGCGCTCAGGACTTTTCCAGATTGGCCAGGATGCGCGAGAGGATTTTCTGACAGGTCGCGATGTCGGCCTCATCGATGCCCGACAACACATCGTTGCGCACGCTGGCAGCGATGTTCTCGATGTCCGCGATCAACACATCGGCCTTGGGCGTCAGGCAGATACGCTTCGCCCGGCGATCCTCCGCGACCGCCTGGCGTCGCACCAGCCCCTGGGCTTCGAGACCATCGAGCAGGCGCGCCAGGGTCGGCCCTTCGACGCCCACCGATTGCGCCAGTTCGCGCTGAGTGGGGATTCCGGCGTTGCGCGCCAAGTGCAGCAGGACCAGCCAGCGGGCCTGGGAAAGGCCGAGGTGGCTGAGCCGGCGATCAAGTTCGGCACGCCAGGCGCGGGAGGCCTGGGCCAGTTGAGTACCGAAATAGTGCTTATCGTTATCGGGCATTATGTCGCAAGGTTCGGGCTAATTGATTTGGCTAATTATTAGTCAGCTAATCAAGGCCGTACAATGACATTTTGTCGCAGGGCGAACGCCTCACCATTTGGCGTACTGATCCTCGACGAACCCCCACGAATTCTCGATATGCAGCGGCGTCCCGCCATGGGGGCGCAGCGTGCCGCTGAAGCGGCCGAACAGCTGTTTGAAGTTGCTCGCCAGCAGCCCCAGGTCGAGACGCTCCTGGTGCAATCCCTGCCCCTCGAAACGCAACGACACCTGACCGTCGTAGGAGCGGATGGTCCATGGCCGCAATGGATGATCGCGATCGAACTCGAAACGCACACTGTCCACCTTGAGCAGTTCGCCATCCAGCCAGAAGCAGTTTTCGGTGAAGCTGGTTTCGTTGACCCCGCACGAGAGGTTCAGCCCGACCCGCTGCCCCTGCACCTCGCCGGACAGGCAGGCCCAGTTCCAGAAGGTTTCGCGGCGCATGTAGCCGGCCGACCAATCGTGGTGGGCGAAGGCGTCTATGGCGCGCAGGTCGAAATCGCCCAACGCACTCTGCACCTGGCCGCTGCAACGCACCCCGGCGACCTTGCGCGCATAGACCCAGCCGTTCACCGCGCTGGGGGTACACAGGCTCATCGGCTGGAAGGCCGGCTGCGCTTCGCTGAAGCGGGCGTCGATACAGGTGCCGTCGTCCAGCTGCACCAGCAGGCGCTTCTCCAATGGCGTCGCGGTATTCTCCAGGCGCAGCCGGTTGCGCCCCTGGCGCAACTCGCAGACGCCCTCGTCAGGGGTCTGCGAAAAGCGCGCTCCCAGCCCCAGCGGGCACTTGAAGCGGCGCTCCAGCATGCGCCCGCTCGGTGGGTGGTAGAGATAGACGAAAGCCACCGCCACCAAGCTCAGCTCGGCCAGCGCGCAACCGCCGATCAACGTCGGGCTGATCAGGCCGAAGTACTGGAACTGGTGGAAATTGCGCCACTTGCTGAGGGCGCCCAACTTGCGGCCCATGGGCGAGCGGAAGTCGAAATCGCGGAAGTTGATCCGCTGCGGGGTCTGCTCGAACACCCCGTAGAGAGGCTGGCCGTTGGCCTGAATGAGTTGCTGCATGGGCGCGCGCTCGGCTCCGTGGTCGGGCTGAATCCTAGCACCGGCGTACCACTGGCCGCAGTCACCAGCGGCGCCAGCACGAGGGACCGAATCGGTCAGACCACCACTTGGTTGCGACCGAACGCCTTGGCCTCGTACAGGGCGCGATCGGCGTGCGCGTAAATGACCGGCCAGGCGATCTGCGCGCCCGGCCGTAGGCAGGACACACCGATCGACAGTGTCACCTCTTCCGCCGTGGTCGAGCCTTCATGGCGAATCCCCAAGGCCTGCACTGCCGCGCACAGCACCTGGGCACGCTGCCGCGCTTCCTCGGCGTCGGCGCCGTAGAGCAGCACCGCGAACTCTTCCCCGCCCAGGCGCACGGCCATGTCCAGCGGCCGCCGCGCGCTCTCCTGCAAGGCCTGTGCGATGCGTTGCAACACGCTGTCGCCGGCCTGGTGGCCATAGCGGTCGTTGTAGGCCTTGAAGTGATCGACGTCGCACAGCAGCAGCGCCAGCGGGGCATCATCGCGCTGCGCCTGGCGCCACAGGCGCTCCAGTTGCCGGTCGAAACTGCGCCGGTTGCGCAGCCCGGTGAGCGCATCGTGCTCGGCCATCTGCCGCAGCAGCTGGCTGCTGAGGAAGTACTCGCGCGACTTGTATTCCAGCAGGTAGCAGCCCACCGCGCCGACCAGATTGCCCAGCAGCAGGAACACCAGGTTGTTGACCAGCTTGGCCAGCGTCAGGCCGGCATAGAGTTCGCAGCCAAGGTAGGCGAGCAGAATCAGCACAGCCGAGGCCAGGGCTTCGGAGAACCGCAGGCCGACCAGGAAATAGGCGGCCATGCTGACCAGCAGCAGCCCTTCGTACGGGTAACCATGGTCGACGCGGTGGGCGATGCCCACCACCAGCGCCGCGCCGATCCCCACGGCAAGGATGCAGGCGATGCTCAACGGCACCATCAGGGGCGCGAAGCGGCGTTGCAGGATGAGCGCGGCGCAGATCACCAGCAGCACCAGCACCACCCCGCGCACGGCGAGCATGGTCCAGTGCTCGGCACCAGGTATCAGCAGGAAATCGACCGCGGCGAGCGCCAGCCAGGCCAGCACGGCGAAACCGAGCGCGGTGCACTTGAGTTCGAAACTGTCTTCCAGGCGGTAGGCGCGGTATTCGCTTTCCAGATCGGCGGGAAAGCGCAAACGGCGAAAGCCTCGGGCAAGCTGTTCGGCGTAGGGGTTGGAACGAACATCGCACAACCAGGCGTGATTTTGCACGTTTACCTCTTCTTTCGGAGGTTTTGCCCACACCTTAGCCGTTCGCGACGCGCGTCACAAGTTTGTCGTTTTCACGCGTCACTTCTCTGTCAGCAATCAGATGGCCATTACTTGGCGCGCTATCGGTTCAGGCCGGTTTCGCCCTTCTCGTCGCCCCCGTTCGCCGGGTTTTCCATGGTGATCAGCAACAACAATCCTTCGCAGAGGGTGACGAAGGTCAAACCGGCCAGCAACGACTGCACCTCAGCCTCGCCACTGCCCTCGAGATGGCCGCCGGCCAATAGCCAGAGCAGCCCTCCCGCCAACATCAGCATACCGACCACGCGTTTCATGACAGCCATGCCTCCTGTGTCCCTGGAGATACTCTGCTGCCGATCGGCGCCCGCGGAAATCAGACGCCACCTGAAAAACCACCGCGACGCGAAGCGCCGCTCAGGCTTGCAGTTCCGCCTGCAAGGCCGCCCGCACGCAATGCAGCACGCCTTGCGGAACGCGACCGCTGAAGCGTTCGGCCAGGGCCGCCACCGGCGGCAGTTCGCCGTCCTCCTCGAGGAAGGCATCCTGCACTTCGCCCAACAGGTCGTCCGGTAGATCCAGGGCCTGTTCCAGGCTCAGTTGCTGCTGGGCGATGGCCTCGGCGAGCAAGGCATAGACGTTCTTTTCGGTGCAATCGAGCTGGCGGGCGATCTGCGCCGGGGTCATCCCCGCGCGGGCCAGGCTGACCAGTTCATGGCGCAGGTCCACGGCTGGCGCGGCAGGCGCCGCCGGAGAGTCGGTGAGGACATCGAGGAAGGCCTGGCCGTAGCGCTCCAGCTTGCGCGCCCCCACGCCGCTGACCTGGGCCATGTCCGACAGCGAACGCGGCTGGCTGCGCAGCATCTCCAGCAAGGTGGCGTCGGGGAAGATGACGTAGGGCGGCACGGCGTGCTCCTCGGCCAGCTTGCGCCGCAGCGCGCGCAGGGCTTCCCAGAGTTCGCGCTCCTCCTGGCGCACCAGTTGGCTGGCCGGGCTGCCGCCGGAGGAAGAAGAGGATTTGCTGCGCTGCGGTTTCGGATCGCGGCGCAGGGCCAGGGTTTCCTCGCCCCGCAACAGCGGCCGGCAGGCTTCGGTCAGGCGCAGGCTGCCGAAACCGTCGAGGTCGACGTCGGCCAGACCGCGCGCCACCAACTGACGGAACAGGGTGCGCCACTCGTCCTCGGCGCGGGCCTTGCCGATGCCGAACACCGCCAGGTGCTGATGGCCGAGGCTGCGCACCTTTTCCGTGTCCTTGCCGAGGAGGATGTCCACCAGGTGGCCGACACCGTAGCGCTGGCCACTGCGGTAGATGGCCGACAGGGCCTGGCGCGCCGGTTCGGTGGCGTCCCAGGTCTCGACGCCGTCGACGCAGTTGTCGCAGTGCCCGCAGGGGTTCGCCAGTTCCTCGTCGAAATAGGCCAGCAATGCCTGGCGGCGGCAGCGGGTTTCCTCGCACAGCGCCAGCATGGCTTCCAGCTTGTGCCGCTCGATGCGCTTGTGGCGCTCGTCGCCCTCGGAGTTCTGCATCATCTGCCGCAGCAGCAGCACGTCCTGCAGGCCGTAGGCCATCCAGGCGTCCGCCGGCAGGCCGTCACGCCCGGCGCGGCCGGTTTCCTGGTAGTAGGCCTCCAGGCTCTTGGGCAGATCGAGGTGAGCGACGAAGCGCACGTTGGGCTTGTCGATGCCCATGCCGAACGCAATGGTCGCCACCATGATCAGGCCTTCCTCGTTGAGGAAGCGGCGCTGGTGGAACGCACGCAATTCGTTGGACAAACCGGCGTGGTAGGGCAATGCCGGGTAGCCCTGGTTGGAGAGGAACTCGGCGACCTCCTCGACCTTCTTGCGCGACAGGCAGTAGACGATGCCGGCATCGCCGCGGCGTTCGGCAAGGAAGCCGAGCAACTGCTTGCGCGGCTGCTCCTTGGGCACGATGCGGTAAAAGATGTTCGGCCGATCGAAGCTGGAGAGGAACTGCTCGGCGTTCTGCAAATGCAGGCGCTGGATCATTTCCTCGCGGGTGCGCATGTCGGCGGTGGCGGTCAGGGCAATGCGCGGCACCTGCGGGAACAGTTCCGCGAGCTGGCCCAGTTGCAGGTATTCCGGACGGAAGTCATGGCCCCACTGCGACACGCAGTGCGCCTCGTCGATGGCGAACAGGCTGACGTTCAGGCGCTGCAGGAAATTCAGCATACGCGGCTGCACCAGGCGCTCGGGGGCCAGGTAGAGCAGCTTGATCTCGCCACGCTGGAGGCGCTCGGCGATCTCCCGCTGCGCATCCGGCGACAAGGAAGAGTTCAGCGCCGCCACCGGCACGCCCAGCTCATCAAGGGTGGCGACCTGGTCTTCCATCAAGGCGATCAGCGGTGACACCACCACGGTCAGGCCGTCGCGCAGCAGCGCCGGAACCTGGAAACACAGCGACTTGCCGCCGCCGGTGGGCATCAGCACCAGGGCGTCGCCGCCGCCGGCCACGCGTTCGATGATCCGCGCCTGATTGCCACGGAAGGCGTCGTAACCGAAAACGTCTTTGAGGATGCGCTGGGCCTGGTCGAGCATGGGGGACTCCGTTTCGAGGCGGGCATTATACGCAAGCCGCCCCGAGCTGCCCGGTCAGCCGTCGCGCAAGAGGCCGGAAAAGCCGCCGCCAGCGCCCGCGGCTGGCCCGCAGGGCGCGGAAAGACTACAATTCAGCTCCGCATTCCCGCCGAGGTAGTAACCGATGTCCTTCGCCGACCAACTGGCCCGCCTGCAAGCCTTTCTCGATGCCGATGACCTGCACGAGGAAGCCTTGGACTATATCGCGGCCCACGGTTACCTGACCGCCTTGGCGATCTGCCCGGACGAGGTACCGGCCCGCGAGTGGATCGATGCCCTGTTCGCCGAGCCGCCGCACTATCGCAGCGAGGAAGAACGCAGCGAGATCGAGGGCACCCTGGAGCAACTCAAGGCCCAGATCACCCGCATGCTCGCCAGCGACGAGGAAGTGGAACTGCCCTGCGAGCCCTATCTGGGCGACGAGCCGGACGATTCCGATATCCGCGGCTGGTGCATCGGTTTCATGGAAGGCGTGTTCCTCCGTGAAGCGGTGTGGTTCGAGCAGGCCGAAGAGGAAGTCAGCGAGCTGCTGCTGCCGATCATGGTCGGCTCGGGTCTGTTCGACGAGCAGCCGGAGTTCGACGAGATCGCCCGCGACCGCCACTTGGTCGACGACATGGTCGCGCAGATCCCCGAGTTGCTGACCAACCTGTTCCTGCTCTGCCAGGCCCCGGAAGAGAAGCCAGCGCTACTGAAGCCCCGCCAGCACTGATCGGCGGGCAATGGCGCAACGGCCGATCCGCCGTAGCCCTCACGCCTGGGTGCGCTACGCCCTGCTGGCCCTTGGCTGGTTGAGCGTGGCCCTGGGCGTCGCCGGCATCTTCCTCCCTCTGCTGCCGACCACCCCCTTCCTGCTCCTCGCCGCCGCCTGCTTCATGCGCAGCTCGCCGCGCTTCCATGCCTGGCTGGTGTATCACCCCACGCTCGGTCCCTGGATCGGCGACCACCTGGACGGCAAGGGCATCCCGCTCAAGGGCAAGCTCTACACCCTGGCGTTGATGTGGGCCAGCATCGGCCTGTCCTGCTATCTGCTGCCGCACGCCGCCGCTCGACTGTTCCTGCTCGCCAGTGCGCTACTGGTATCGATCTACATCCTGCGCCTGAAGACCCGCCGCATCGTCTGAAACGCCGGCGCCCGGCACGCCACGGGCGCCCGCGGACAACCGGCTCACTTGTCCTTCTTGTACGCCGCCTCCAGCGCATCGTTGATGGTGCGCAGGACCTTGACCCGGGCGAAGCGCTTGTCGTTGGCCTCGATCAGGGTCCAGGGAGCGATCTCGGTGCTGGTGCGGTCGACCATGTCGCCCACGGCGTCGGCGTACTGGTCCCACTTGTCGCGGTTGCGCCAATCCTCGTCGGTGATCTTGTAGCGCTTGAAGGGAATCGCCTCGCGCTCCTTGAAACGCTGCTCCTGGGTGTCCTTGTCGATGGCCAGCCAGAACTTCACCACCACGATGCCGAAATCGACCAACTGCTCCTCGAAGTCATTGATCTCCGAATAGGCACGCAGCCAGTCGGCCGGCGCGGTGAGTTCCTCGACGCGCTCGACCAGCACGCGGCCGTACCAGGAGCGGTCGAACATGGTGAATTGCCGGCGCGCCGGCATGTGCCGCCAGAAGCGCCACAGATAGGGCTGGGCGCGCTCTTCCTCGGTGGGCGCGGCGATCGGCACTATGTGGTACTGGCGTGGGTCCAGGGCGCCGGTGACGCGGCGAATGGCGCCGCCCTTGCCGGCCGCGTCGTTACCCTCGAACACCGCGACCAGCGCGTGCTGGCGGAAGCGTTTGTCGCGCAGCAGCATGGCCAGGCGCGCCTCCTCCCGAGTCATCTGGGTCTTGTACTGATCCCTGCTCAGGGCCTGGGTCAGGTCGAGGCTGTCGAGCAATCCGCGGTTGTCCAGGCTGGCCACCAGCGGCGCGGCGTGGGGATGCCGCCTGGGGCGTTCCTGGAGCTTGAGCGCGGCCTGCAGCCCTTCTAGCAGGGTGCGGCCGACGGTCAGGCTGCGGTAGCGCTCGTCCACGCCCTCGACGACGTACCAGGGCGCATAGTCGCGACTGGTGCGCCGCAACACGCGCTCACCGTAGCGCACGAACTTGTCGTAGACCTGATTCTGCAGCCAATCCACCTGGCTCAGTTGCCAGGAGCGCTGTGGATCGCTCTCCAGGGTCTTCAGGCGCGCCTTGAGCTGCCGCTTGGACAGGTGGAACCAGAACTTGAAGATCAGCGCCCCCTCGTCGCACAGCATGCGCTCGAAGCGCTCGGCGGAGTCGATGGCGATGTCCAGGCGGCTGTCCTTGATATCGCCGTTGACCCGCGCGTAGAGCATCTGGCTGTACCAGTTGCCGAAGAAGATGGCGATCCGTCCCTTGGGCGGCAAGCGGCGCCAGAAACGCCACTGCGCCGGCCGCGCGAGTTCCTCGTCGGACGGCATGAGGAAGCTCTCCACCTGGATCAGGCGCGGGTCCATCCACTCGTTGAGCAGCTTGACCGTCTCGCCCTTGCCGGCGCCCTCGATGCCGTTGATCAGGATGATCACCGGAAAGCGCGCCTGCTGCTTGAGCTCGTACTGCGCATCGAGCAACGCCTCGCGCAGCGCGATGACTTCCTTCTCGTAAGTTGCCTTGTCGATGCGGTGACCGACTTCTGCGGATTCGAACATGGACATCCCCTTCTTCCGATGCTCCTCAAAGTAGCGGATCGGTCGACATCTGTCTGTGTCGGAAGGGTCTGGAATTGGCTCCGGACCTCAACTGGACGGAACCGGCGCGGGCACTTCGGTCACCTCGCCAATGAGCTGACGCAACCACCTGTGCGCCGGGTCGCGCTCGCGGCGCGCATGCCAGATCATGCGGAAATCGAACGGGTCGATCGCCAGCGGTGGCTCGAATATCCGCAGTCGGGCATCGTCGCCCAGGCCGGCGACACTGCGTCGGGCCACGGTAAGGATCAGGTCGGTGCCGGCGATCAGCTCAGGAGCCAGGCTCCAATGCGGCAACAGCACCGTCACCCGACGCTCCAGCCCCTGCCGCTGCAAAGCCCGTTCGATTTCGTTGTCATGACTGGCACGCATCGCCACCAGTACATGCGGCCGAGCCAGCCAGGCCGGCAGGTCGAGAATCCCCGACGCCGGCAGGCTGGAAGCGTCCGCCAGGCAGACGAAGCGCTCGACGAACAGACTGTGCTGGCGCAGCTCATGCACCGGCCGCTCGGCGAAAACCCCAAGCGCCACGTCGAGTTCCCCATCCAGAACATCGGCCAGCATCGACTCGCGACTCGCCTGGCTGACCAGTAGATCAACGCCCGGCGCGACGCTGCGCAAACGCCGCACCAAGCCCGGCAGGAGGAGCCGAGCACCATAGTCCGACATGCCCAGACGAAAGGTCCGCTGGGTATGCGCTGCATCGAACCGCGGCGGATCGAGCAATGCCCCCAGTTGCCCGAGGGCATCCGCCAGCGGTTGCAGCAGTGCGCTGGCCCTGGCGGTCAACTCCATTCCTCCTGCTCGCCGCACCAGCAGTGGGTCGTCGAACAGCACGCGCAGATGGGCCAAGGCATGGCTGACCGCGGGCTGGCTCTTGTGCAGGCGCAAGGCGGCCCGTGACACATGTTTTTCCAGCAACAGGGCATGCAGCGTGAGCAGCAGGTTCAGATCGATTCGCCGAAGATTATTCAAATCACGAATACCATAATGGCCAATTACGAATTTCCATCCAGATAGCTAATAGCCAAAGCTGTCTCCAGACACAACCACCCTCTGGAGCGATCCGATGAGCTATTCCCTCTCGATGTCTTCCGCCAGCCTGGCTGGCACGGCCCTGATCGCCGGGGCACTGGTGCCACTGCAAGCGAGCAGCAACGCCGCGCTCGGCCGCGCCCTTGGCCACCCGCTATGGGCCTCGGCCACCTCTCTGCTGGTCAGCCTGTTGGTGCTGCTGCCGTTGCTGCTGGCCGCGCGCGTCCCCTCGGCGCAGTTCGCCCAGGCCACGCAATTACCGGTCTGGGCCTGGTTCGGCGGCATCGCCGGGGTCGTCTACATCACCTCGGCGCTGTTGCTGACCCCTCGCCTTGGCGCGAGCGGCTTCATCGTCTGCGTCATCGCCGGACAATTGCTGATCTCGCTGTTGATCGATCACTTCGGCCTCATGGGCCTGCCGACCAAGGCTGCCAACCCCGGACGCATCGCCGGTGTAGCACTGATCTTCGCCGGCATGCTGCTGGTGCAATGGTTCACTCCCACCAGCGCCCCTCCAGGTTGAAGGCGGCGCAGGGCGCATCGAGGTGCGACCGGCGATCCCCTCCCGCCGGCGCTCAAGGGCCCGTAGAATGCGCCATCCGCTTTTCCAGGTCTTCCCATGCCCGATTTCCAGCATGCCCAGCTCGACTGGGACGACAATGGCCAGCCCAGCTCGCGCGCCTACGGCGATGTGTACTTCTCCCGCGCCTCCGGCGTCGACGAGACCCAGCATGTCTTCCTCGATGGCAACCGCCTGGCGCAACGCTTCGCAGCCCTGCCCGCCGGCGCACAGCTGTGCATCGGCGAGACCGGCTTCGGCACCGGCCTGAACTTCCTCTGCGCCTGGCGTGAGTTCGAGGCGCTGGCGCCAGCCGATGCGCGCCTGCATTTCGTCAGCGTGGAAAAATTCCCGCTGCGCCGCGACGACCTGCACCGCGCCCTTGCCCTGTGGGGCGACCTGCGGCCCTGGAGCGAGCCGCTGCTGGCGCAGTACCAGGCCATCCATCCGGGCTTCCAGCGCCTGCTCTTCGCTGGCGGCCGGATCGTCCTCACCCTGCTGGTGGGCGATGTGCTGGACATGCTGCCGCAGCTCGACGCCTCGATCGACGCCTGGTTCCTCGATGGCTTCTCGCCGGCGAAGAACCCGGAAATGTGGACTGCCGACCTCTTCGCCCAACTGGCCCGGCTATCCGCTCCCGGCGCCACCCTGGCCACCTTCACCAGCGCCGGTTTCGTCCGTCGCGGCTTGATCGAAGCGGGCTTCGCCATGCAACGGGTCAAGGGTTTCGGGCAGAAGCGCGAGATGCTCAGCGGGGCCTTCCAAGGTCCGCCGCAAACCGCCGCCAAGCCATGGTACGCACGACCGCCGGCCCACACGGGCGAGCGCCGGGCGCTGGTCATCGGCGGCGGCCTGGCCGGCTGTGCCAGCGCCGCCAGCCTGGCCGCGCGCGGCTGGCGGGTGACCTTGATCGAACGCCACGCTGGGCTGGCCGAGGAAGCCTCGGGCAATCCCCAGGGCGTGCTCTATCTCAAGCTGTCGGCCCACGGCACGGCCTTGTCGCGCTTGGTGGTGAGCGGCTTCGGCTACACCCGGCGCCTGCTCGAACGCTTGCAGCGCGGCCAGGAGTGGGATGCCTGCGGGGTGCTGCAACTGGCTTTCGACGAGGCCGAGGACAAGCGCCAGGCGCAATTGGCCGCGGCGTTCCCGGCGGACCTGCTGCAACCTTTATCGCGCGAACAGGCCGAGGCTGTCGCCGGAATCGAGCTGCCCGCCGGCGGGCTCTTCTTCGCCGAGGCTGGCTGGGTGCATCCGCCAGCGCTGTGCCGTTGCCTGGCGACGCATCCGAACATCGAGCTTATCTTCCGCCAAGACGTGCAACTGCAACGTGACGCCGAGGGTTGGAGCGCATACTGCGGCGACCAGCGGCTGGCCCAGGCGCCGGTCGCCATTCTCGCCACCGCCGCCAAGGTCCGCGCCTTCCCCGGCGCCGCCGGACTACCGTTGAAGCGCATCCGCGGGCAGATCACCCGGCTGCCGGCGACAGCGGAAAGCGCGGCGCTGGCCACCGTAGTCTGCGCCGAGGGCTATGTCGCCCCGCCGCGCAATGGTGAGCACACCCTGGGCGCCAGTTTCGATTTCCACAGCGACGACCTGCAACCGACGCTCGCGGAGCACCTGGGCAACCTTGACCTGCTGCGGGAAATCTCTCCCGACCTGCTCGTCCGGCTGCACGCCGATTCGCTCGACACGGCCAGCCTTGCCGGGCGCGCGGCCTTCCGCTGCACCACCCCCGACTACCTGCCCTTGATCGGTCCACTGGCCGAGCGCGAGGCCTTCGCCAGCGCCTACGCGGTGCTCGCCAAGGACGCGCGGCAGGTGCCGGAGATCCCCTGCCCCTGGCTCGACGGCCTGTATCTGAACAGCGCCCATGGCTCACGCGGACTGATCAGCGCGCCGCTGTCCGGCGAGTTGCTGGCCGCCTGGCTGGACAACGAACCGCTACCCTTGCCTCGTGAGGTGGCCGAGGCCTGCCACCCCAACCGTTTCTTCCTCCGCGAGCGGGTACGCGGACAGAAGCACTGAGCGGCCCATGCCGCAGCCACCGGACCGCCGGAGCGCACACCCCTGATGGATATCCTGCTCGCGGAATATTCGGCCATCGGCCTGATCCTCGGCCTGCTGCTCGGTCTGACCGGCGCGGGCGGTTCGCTGGTGGCCCTGCCGCTGCTGCTCAGCCTGCACCTGCCGCTGCGCGACGCCATCGGCGTCAGTCTTGGCGCGGTGGCGCTGTCGGCGCTGATCGGCGCCATTCCGCGCGCCCGTCAGGGCATGGTGGCCTGGCGCCCGCTGTTCTGGCTGACGCTCACCGGCTGGCCGGGGAACGCGGTGGGCCAGTGGCTCGGCCGCTTCGTCCCCGAGGCGGTGTTGATCATCGGTTTCTGCCTGCTGGTGCTCTGGTCGGCCTGGCGCATGTGGCGCGGCTCCAGCCAACCGCGCCAGACCGGCCAGGCCACCCGCAATGGGCCGCTGCTCGGGGTCGGCCTGGCAGTGGGGCTGCTCTCCGGGTTGATGGGCGTGGGCGGTGGTTTTCTCATCGTGCCGGGGCTGCTGTGGTTCACCCCGCTGTCGATGCTGGCGGCCACGGCGACCTCGATGGCGGTGATCGCCCTGGTCTCCGGCGGCGGCTTCCTGCTGTACCTGAGTGGTGCGCAACCGCCGATGGCGCAACTCAGCGCCCTGGCGGCCGGCGGCGCCCTCGGCGTGCTGACGGGCAATCGCCTGGCGATGCGCCTCGGCGGTGTGACCCTGCAACGCCTGTTCGCCCTGATGCTGGTAGCGGTGAGTCTGTCGCTGGCACTGCAGAAGCTGCTGGGCTGAGCCCGCGGCGTCGGGCTCGCTCAAGCCCCGGCGCGACACTACAATCGCCGCCAGCCCTTCCGAGTAGCCGCCATGCTGATCCCCTACGACCTGATCGAAGCCGAGACCCTCAACAACCTGCTGGAAGACTTCGTCACCCGCGATGGCACCGACAACGGCGACGACACCCCCTTGCAGACCCGCGTGGAACGGGCCAGGCACGCCTTGCAGCGCGGCGAGGCGGTGATCGTCTTCGAGCCGGAAAGTCAGCAATGCCAATTGATGCTGAAAAGCGAAGTGCCCAAGGACTGGCTGTAACCGCGCGGACGCCGCGAGGACTGCCGGCGGCCGTTCAGGGCGCCAGCTTCGGCCCCAGCAGCACCACGCTCGCCCCGGCGATGCACAGGGCCACGCCGACCCAATCGCTCCACAGCGGCCGGCTCTTTTCGACGAAGGCCAGCCAGAACAGCGAAGCCGCCACGTAGATACCGCCGTAGGCCGCATAGGCGCGCCCGGCATAGCTCGCCTCGACGCGTGTCAGCAGCAGCGCGAAACAGACCAGGCTGAACAGCCCGGGAAGCGTCCACAGCGGGCTGCGATCCAGGCGCAGCCAGAGCCAGAAGGCGTAGCAGCCGGCAATCTCGCAAAGCGCCGCAAGGAAGAACCAGAGGTAATTGAGCATCGGGCGTCCCTATTCCCCTGTCAGCCGCGCACGCCGCCTTCGCGCTCCCAGGCGCAGCGCACCCGCAGTTCGCCCTCCTGGGGGCTGTGGAAGCCGAGTTCGGACTCCCAGCGGAAGGTGTGGCTGCCATTGAGTTCGGTTTCCAGGTGAACCACCGCGCTGGCCCAGTACAGGCGCCGCAGCAACGCCTCGAACTGCGTCACCCAGAGGTTCCATTCGTATTCCACCGCCTGATAGCTGGCGCCGAAGTGGATCACCTGCGACTGGTAGAGGCCGGCCCCCTCCTGCTCGCAGCGGCTGAACATCTCGCGACCGAGGAACGGCCATGACTCGCCCATCGGCAGACTGTCCAGCACCTTGCGATTGGCCGCGCGGCGCATGCGGCGCTCCATCGAGTCGCCGGGCCAGTCGCGGATGCAGCCATAGACGATGGATTCGGCGGACGAGGTGGAGCGAGTCATGCGGGGCTCCCCGGACAGGCGGGACGAAGCAATGGAACGCGGGTCCGCTCGCGCGGCCGACAATGGAGCGGTGCAAGGATTGGCGACACGCCTCGAACTCCAGACACAAAAGGCAGCCTTCTAACACAGGCCGGCGGGATGGAAAAGCCGGCCGCCGCGAAGATGCGCAGCGCATCGCGCGCCCGCCATCGGCGCCTCCAGAAAGCAAAAGCCCCGCGAACGAGGCGGGGCTTTCACTGGGGTCCAACATACATCGGCAGGCAGGCCGGTGACTTAAGCTAACCCTTTGCACCGGGCTGGGCAAGCCCTGTCTTGCACTGCACCGAACAGGTGCAGAACGCGCGCCGCAATCAGCTCAGGCTACGGCGCTTGGCCTGCATCTTCTCGGCCATCTTGGCCATCTCGTCGTAGATCATCTGCGGGTTCTGTTGCTTGATCTTCCAGGCCATGCGGCCCTGCTCGTGGGGCAGGATCATGAAGCTGTCGCGGGCGACTTCCTGGTGGATGTAGTCGGCGATGTCGGCGGCGCTGATCGGCGAGCCTTCCAGCAACTTGCCGACCTGGGCCTTCATTTCCGGACTGGGGCCGCGGAAGGAATCCAGCAGGTTGGTCTGGAAGAACGACGGGCAGACCACGTGGACCTTGACGTCGACCAGACTCAACTCGGCCAGCAGGCTTTCCGAGAGTGCCAGCACGCCGGCCTTGGCCACGTTGTAGTTGCTCATCGCCGGGCCCTGCATGATGGCGGCCATGGAGGCGATGTTGATGATGCGTCCCTTGCTCTGTTCGAGCAGCGGCAGGAAGGCCTTGCAGCCCTTGACCACGCCCATCAGGTTGATCGAGATCTGCCAGTCCCAGTCTTCCAGGGACAGTTCGTTGAAGAAGCCGCCGGAAGCGACGCCGGCATTGTTGACGATGACATCGATGCCTCCGAACTTCTCTTCACAGGCCTGGGCCAGGGCGGTGAGCTGGCTGTAATCGCGCACGTCGCAACGCTGGGTGAAACCATCGCCACCGGCCTCGCGCACCAGCTTGAGGGTCTCCGCCAGGCCAGTTTCATTGACATCGGCCAGCGCCAGCTTCCAGCCATCTCGGGCCCAGCGCAGGGCGATTTCACGACCCAGGCCGGAACCGGCTCCGGTGATCATCATGCGGTTTTGCATAGGGAGGTGCCTTGTCTTGTCCGGGGAATTGACCGGCAGTGTAGCCAAGGGGCCTGCCTCGCAGGGCATCCATCAGGCTGCTGAATGGCCCTGGCAAACCCGCGCCACAGCCACGTCAGACGGGGCTTTCAGAGGGACGCAAGGAGCAGGCAGGAAAGCTTGCCGAGGACCAGCGCGACGCCAGCGCTGATCAGCAGGAAGGCCGCGCAGTTGACCCGCTCGCGACGCAGCCCGGCAATCGAATGGACGCGGTAGCGCATCAGGAAGACGCCAAGCGCGAGGAGCAAGGACGGCGCCAGGTAGACGAATTGCCAGAAGCGTTGCGGATCGGCATCCCGCGCCAGCCAGTCCACTGGCGGCAGCGGCGCCACGCCGATGATCAACTGGCCGAGCAGCCAAAGGCTACCCAGAGCGACCAGTACAAGCCCAAGCATTCCGTTACTCCCTGCGGAAAACCGCCATGGTAGAGCCTTGGCGCGCAGCGGACTGTGTCCTGGGTCACTGTGCGGCCGCCTGCGCGACTCAGTGCAGATCCTGGGGCAGCGATCCCTTGCGCAGGCGCAGGAACATCAGCGCCACGCTGCGCGCATCGCCCAGCGCGGTATGCCGGCCTTCCACGGGAATATCCAGGGTGCGCGCCAGGGTGTCGAAGCGCAGGTCCAGGTGCAGATCGGGATAACGCCGGCTGACTTTGCGCTGGTACAGCGCGGAGACTTCGATGCGCGGATTGTTCAGCGACGCCCCCAGTTGCGCGCGCAGGTGGCGCTTGAGCACGGCGACATCGAAGGACAGGTAATAGCCGAGCAGCGGTCGATCGCCGATGAAGGCGAGCAGGCGGCGCAGCGCATCGGCCAGCGGGAGTTGCCCTTCGAGATCGGCGCGCCGCAGCTTGTGGATGCGGATGGAGGTGCCATCCAGGCTCGCCGGCGGCTCCACCAGCAATTCCAGGCGCTCGCCGAGGACCAGTTTGCCGCGGCGGATCATCACCGCGCCGATGCTCAGGATGTCCGCCTTACGCGGATCGAGGCTGGTGGTTTCCAGATCGATCGAAACGATTTCCTCGGCTTCGTCCGGCGCATGCAGGCACCAGTAGAGGCGGCGACGCCAGCCGGACCAATGATGATCGGGGATTTTCACCAAGGCGTTCATCGGGTCTCCAGATGGAACTGCCGGGCCAGGCTCTGCTTGAACTTCTTCACCGCGTGCAAGCCGAAACGCAGCATGTCGCGCTCATGGCGGCTGAGGCGGGTCACATCCAGCCCTTGCTCACGGCCATCGCGATTACCGGCCAGCTGTTGTACCAAGCGTAGCTGGAGGAACAGCTCGAAGGATTCGGCGAGGTTGTCCGCCAGGTTCTCGTCCAGCACCCCGCGCGCTTTCAGCGCTTCCAGCCGAGCCAGGGTGCCACGCGCCTCCAGGCCCTCGCGCAGGGCCAGCACGCGACAGCCATGGACGATGGGGAAGATGCCGCCACGCTTGACGTCGAGGCGCTCCTCCTGGGTTTTCAACTGGCCGAGGAAGGTCAGCGGGGTGTCGAATTGCAGGGCAGCGGCGGCCACATCGTCGAGCCAACGCTCGCCATCCTCGACGAAGCGATTCAGGCCCTGGCGCAGGGCATCGAACAGTTGACGATTGCCGGCCACCGGCCAGGCGTCGGCGAGGATCGACAGACGCAGCAATTGTTCGGGGTTGCCTTCCAACTGGGTCTGCGTCAGCTCTCGCTGCCACGCCGCCAGCGACTTGCACCATTCCGGCCGGCTGGCCATGACGCCACCGGGACAGGGCGGGTAGCCGAAGCTCAGCAGCGCCTCGCTGAAGCGCTCCATCAGCGCCAAGCCCTGCTCCAGCGGAAAGCCCTCGGCGAGGATCAGGGCATTGTCCTGGTCGGTCTTCAGCAACTGCTCGGCGCGCCCTTCACTGCCCATCACGATCAGGCAGCAATGGCTGCGCAGGGCCAGCGGCACCTGCAACTCGAACAGGCGTTCGAGTAGTTGCTCGTTGAGGGTACTGACCAGTTGCATGATGAAGCGCAGGCGGATGCCATTGCCGGACAGGGTGGCGATCAGCGTGTGCAGCGTTTCGGCGGCAGCACGCAACTCCTCTTCGGTCTCGGCGCGGGCGATACGCAGGGCCAGCACATGGGAATGGGTGGAGAACAGGCTGAGCACCTGGGTCAGGTGCAGCAGGCCGATGATCTCGCCGTCCTCCTGGACGGCGACGCGCTCGATGCGCTGGCGGGTCATCAGGATCATCGCATCGAAGAGAAAATCGCCGAGTGCGACGCAGGCCAGCGGTCCGTGGGCCAATGGGCCTATGGCGTGCTCCTCGGCCAGACCGTCGCGGAAGTGCGCACGCATCAGGTCAGTGCGGGTCACGATGCCCAGGCCGCTCTCCTGGCGCACCAGCAAGGCATCGGCGCCGCGGCTCAACTGCAGGCGCGCGGCATCGCCCAGGGGCAGATCGGCGCTCACCTCGATGGCCGGCAGCAAGTGCTCACGGGCGATGCGGGTCAGGATGAATTCGGCCAGGTTCTGCCCTTCGCGCCGCGCCAGTTGGCGCTTGGCGGCCAGGTCGGCCTGGAAGAAGCGGGCAAAGGCGGAATTGGCGCCGCACAGTTGGTGGAAGACGCTGGCCGGCAGTTCGTAGGTGATGCTCTCTTCCACCGCGCGATAGGCGTGCTTGCTGCTGCCGGAGAAGAGTCCGCGAATATCGAAAAGGTCCTCGCCCGCGTACTGGGCGAACAGTTTGCCGTCTTCGCCGCGCTCTTCGACCACGCCCTTGAGCATGATGAACAGGCAGGGCACTGCGGCGCCGGCTTCCAGGAGGGTTTCACCGGCGGCGTAGTAACCGACGCTCAGCGCTTCGCTCAACTGCGCGCGCTCGGTGGGGCGCAGCAGATCGAAGGGAGGGGAGGAAAAATTGAAGTTCTCGGGCATGGTCAGCCGCCGTGCGGAACATCGCAAGACCAGACCGGGGGCGCATGCCCCCGGTCTGGCGTTGTCAGCCGCGACTCAGTGGGCTACCGCGCCACTGGCGCCCAGGCCGGTCTGGGAACGGATGAACTGCGGGAAGAAGCGTGCGCGTTCTTCATCGGCAGCACTGGACTTGTCGGTGATGGAGAAGAACCAGATACCGACGAAGGCCACGGCCATGGAGAACAGTGCCGGGTACTCGTACGGGTAGATGGCTTTCTCGTGGCCGAGGATCTGAACCCAGATGGTCGGGCCGAGGATCATCAGCGCCACCGCGGTGATCAGGCCCAGCCAGCCGCCGATCATGGCGCCACGGGTGGTCAGCTTCTTCCAGTACATCGAGAGCAGCAGTACCGGGAAGTTGCAGCTGGCGGCGATGGAGAAGGCCAGGCCGACCATGAAGGCGATGTTCTGCTTCTCGAAGAGGATGCCCAGGATGATGGCCACCACACCGAGGGTGATGGTGGTGATCTTGGACACGCGCAGCTCGTCCTTCTCGTTGGCCTTGCCGCCCTTGATCACGCTGGCGTACAGGTCATGGGACACCGCCGAGGCCCCGGCCAGGGTCAGACCGGCGACCACCGCGAGGATGGTGGCGAAGGCCACGGCCGAGATGAAGCCGAGGAACAGGCTGCCGCCCACGGCATTGGCCAGGTGCACGGCGGCCATGTTGGTGCCGCCGATCAGCGCGCCAGTGGCATCCTTGAAGGCCGGGTTGGTGCTGACCAGCAGGATGGCGCCGAAGCCGATGATGAAGGTCAGGATATAGAAGTAGCCGATGAAGCCAGTGGCGAAGAACACGCTCTTGCGCGCTTCCTTGGCATCGCTGACGGTGAAGAAGCGCATCAGGATGTGCGGCAGGCCGGCGGTACCGAACATCAGCGCCAGGCCGAGGGAGAAGGCCGAGATCGGATCCTTCACCAGACCGCCGGGGCTCATGATGGCCTCGCCTTTCGGGTGCACCTTGATGGCTTCGGAGAACAGCGCGCTGACGTCGAAGTTGACGTGCTTGAGCACCATGATGGCCATGAAGGTGGCGCCGGACAGCAGCAGCACGGCCTTGATGATCTGTACCCAGGTGGTGGCCAGCATGCCGCCGAAGAGCACGTAGAACACCATCAGGATGCCGACCATGACCACGGCGACATGGTAGTTCAGGCCGAACAGCAACTGGATCAGCTTGCCGGCACCGACCATCTGCGCGATCAGGTACAGCGCCACCACCACCAGCGAACCGCTGGCGGACAGGGTGCGGATGTCCCGCTGCTTCAGACGGTAGGAGGCGACGTCGGCGAAGGTGTACTTGCCGAGGTTGCGCAGGCGTTCGGCGATCAGGAAGAGAATGATCGGCCAGCCGACCAGGAAGCCGATGGAGTAGATCAGGCCGTCGTAGCCGGAGGTGTACACCAGCGCGGAGATCCCCAGGAAGGAGGCCGCGGACATGTAGTCACCCGCGATCGCCAGGCCGTTCTGGAAACCGGTGATGCGGCCGCCAGCGGCATAGTAGTCGGCTGCCGAGCGGTTGCGCTTGGAGGCCCAGTAGGTGATGCACAGGGTGAGACCGACGAAACCGACGAACATCACGATGGCGGAAACGTTCAGCGGTTGACGCTGCACGTCGCCGGTCAGCGCGTCGGCCCAGAGGGCAGGAGCAAAGGCAGCGAGGCCAAGGGCCGCGAGCAGGCGGGCGATCATTGCTGGACCTCCTTGAGGATTTCCTGGTTCAGGCGGTCGAACTCACCATTGGCGCGGCGCACATAGACGCCGGTCAGCACGAAGGCGGCGACGATAATTCCGACGCCCAGGGGAATGCCCCAGGTGACCGAGGAATCGGCGCTTATCTTGGTGCCCAGCAGGTGGGGTTCGAAGGCGATGAGCAGGATGAAGGCCGCATACAGGCCCAGCATGATCACGGATAGCAGCCCGGCGAATCGCTCGCGCTTGGCCACCAATTCTTTGAAGCGCGGATTGTTATCAATCCGCTGGTAAATGCTGTCGTTCATTGTTGTTGTCCTCACAGCGGGGATGACGCGGATGTCGTCCAGCCCTACTCTAGGGCTCTGCTGCAAGGGCTCCAGACGACTTTAGTCGTAGCGCCTCCCCCTCCTGACGAAGACCTGCGAAATAGAGCGTCCGCAATGAAAAAACCCGCCCTCTCCCGGAAGGAGACGACGGGTTCGCAGGATGCCTCCTGCGCTTATTCAGTCCACTGTTTGACGCGCTCCGGGTGGCTGGCGACCCACTGCTTGGCGGCGTCTTCCGGCTTGGTGCCGTTCTGCACCGCGAGCATGACCTCGCCGATCTCCTGACCGTCGTTCCACTTGAGCTTCTTCAGCAGCGCCCAGACCTCGGGAGCCTTCTTCTCCAACGCCGGGTTGGCCACGCTGTCGACATGCTCCTCGTCGCCGTAGACCTTCTTCGGATCCTCGAGGAACTTCAGCTTCCACTTGGCGAACATCCAGTGCGGAATCCAGCCGGTCACCGCCACTGCCTTCTTGTCGTTCTCGGCACGGGTCAGTTCGGCGATCATGCCGCTGCCCGAGCTGGCCACCAGTTTGTAGTCCAGGCCGTAGTCCTTGATCGCCTGCTCGGTCTTGAGCATCACGCCGGCGCCGGCGTCGATGCCGACGATGCGCCCGTCGTATTCATCCTTCTGCGCCTTGAGATCCTCGATGCTGTTGGCTTTGACGTACTCCGGCACGATCAGACCGATCTTCGCCCCCGGGTAGTTGACGCCCAGGTCGACCACCTGGTCTTTCATCTTCGAGTAATAGGCACCATGGGTCGCCGGCAGCCAGGCCGAGAGCATGGCATCCAGTTTGCCGCGCGCCACGCCCTGCCACATGATGCCGGCCGCCACCGGCATCAGCTTGACCGGGTAGCCGAGTTTCTCGCGGATCACCTCGGCGGCCACATGGGTAGTGGCCACACTGTCCGACCAGCCATCGACGTAGCCGATGGTGATCTCAGGCTTGGCCGCCGCGGCGGCCAGCCCTGCTGCCGCCGACAGCGCCAGCCCAGCGCTCAGGCACAACAGACGTCGCATCATTCGCATGGATTTCTCCCCTCATTCTAGGTTCACCGGAACCAACGCCCCGGGGCGGTCTTAGCCGCGCTTCCATCATCGGCCTGAGGGCTGGGCGGGCTGCTCCGAGAGCGACGCATAACCTGTCTTTACACGACAGCCAGTATCCAGAAACGACGCCTCGCATGCGTTTGCGACAGCCTCGCCGAGTGCCGCGCTGGCACCGGGCCATGCCCGCCGCCCCGGGCGCTGACGCCGGCCGCCGGCATTGCTAAGATGCCAGCCCGCCCCCACGCGCCGCCCCCATGCCCCGAACCTCGCGCTTTCCCGCCCTGCCCTACTGCATCGCCCTGCTCCTGAGCGTCCTCGCCATGGCCGCGATCTGGTACCTGCAGGGCCGCGCGGTGCAACTGCCCGACGCCGCTAGCGCCACGCACCGCCTGCAATGCGCGTCCTACAGCCCGTTCGGCAAGGACCAGTCGCCGTTCGACCAGCCCTTCGCCTTGCGTCCGGCGCAGATGGACGCCGACCTGGCGCTGCTGGCAACCCGCTTCACCTGTGTCCGCACCTACTCCATGAGCGGCCTGGAAGGCATCCCGGCGCTGGCGCGCAAGCATGGCCTGAAGCTGATCCTCGGCGCCTGGATCAACGCCATTCCGGCGGACAGCGAGCGTGAGGTGGAGAAACTGATCGCGGCGGCCAATGCCTATCCCGACGTGGTCCAGGCGGTGATCGTCGGCAACGAGACGCTGCTGCGCCAGGAAGTCACCGGCAAATACCTCGATGGCCTGCTGGCGCGGGTGAAGAGCCAGGTGCGCCAGCCGGTGTCCTACGCCGAGGTCTGGGAGTACTGGCTCAAGCACCCGCAACTGGCGGACAAGGTCGACTTCATCACCCTGCACCTGCTGCCTTACTGGGACAACCAGCCCAGCGGTATCGACGGCGCCCTGGCCCGTGTCGCCGAGATTCGCCAGCGCTTCGACCAGAGTTTTCCCGGCAAGGACGTGCTGATCGGCGAAACCGGCTGGCCCAGCGAGGGCCGCCAGCGGCAGACCGCGCTCCCCAGCCGGGTCAACGAGGCGCGCTACATTCGCGACTTCGTGCGCATGGCCGAGGCGCGCGGCTGGCACTACAACCTGATCGAGGCCTTCGACCAACCGTGGAAGCGCCGCATCGAGGGCGCGGTGGGAGGCTACTGGGGATTGTTCGACGCCGACCGCCAGGAAAAGGACGTGCTCGCCGGCCCGGTCTCCAACCAGCCCGACTGGCCACGCTGGCTGGCGCTGTCCGTCCTGTTGTGGGCCGCCGCGCTGCTGCTCGCCGGGCGCCCGGCGAATGCGCGCGCGGCGCTGCTGCTACCGCTGGGCGTGGCACTCGGCGCGACCTGCAGCGGGCTGTGGGGGGCCCAGGCGCTGGTGATTTCCACCTTCCTCGACGAATGGCTGTGGGCCGCCTACCTGATGCTGCTCAACCTGCTGGTGCTGGCGCACCTGGCCCTGGCCTTGTCGGCCAGCGGCGGCTGGCGCGCCAGGCTCAAGGCCTGGGCAGCGGCGCACGACGGCTGGCTGCTGCTGGCCAGCGGCTTCGCCGGCGCGGTGTGGATGCTGGCGCTGGTGTTCGACGCGCGTTACCGCAACTTCCCCAACGCGGCGCTGCTGTTCCCTGCCGTGGTCTACCTGTGCCGGCCACTGCGCGCCCCGCGCCGCGAGGCCACCCTGCTGGCGCTGCTGATCGCCGTGGGAATCGTTCCGCAACTGGCCCTGGAGGGCTTGAACAACCTGCAGGCGCTGGGCTGGGCCGGCGTCGCCAGCCTGCTCACCGGGGCCCTCTGGCGTGGCCTGCGCCTGCCCCGCGAGGCGGCCGCCAAGGCTGCCATCGACAGCGCACCGGCACGGCCCGTGCCCGACCCCGCCGCTCAGGCCTGAGCGGCCTGGCGCACCAGGCGCAGTCCCGCCAGCACCACCGCGAACACCGCCATGCTGACGCTATAGAAGACCAGCGCCGGCAAGCCGATGAACAGTGCCAGGGCCGCCAGCCACCAGCCGATCCGGCCGGGGACGAAGAAGCCCAGCAGCGCAGCCACCAGCGCGGCCTGGCCGAGCACGCCAAAATGAATCAGCAGGCCGAGCCCGGAGCGCAACTGGCAGGCCAGTTGCGCGTCGTTATCGGCGCAGACATCCACCCACTGGCCGTTCTCCAGCAAACCGAAACGCACGCCATAGCAGGCCGCCACCCACAAGACGGTGAGGCTCAGCAACAGAATCAACGACGAACGACGGGGCATGGCGCCACTCCGGAGGGATAACCGGCGCCCAGCATAGCCAGCGTCGATGCCGATGCAAGCCTGCCGACCGCTGGTTAGACTGACCGGACCCTCTCGCAGGAACCCGCCATGTCGCGCGCCACCCGCTTCTTCCTGGTCTGCCTGGCCATCAGCTTCTGGTGGCTCTGGCCCAAGCACCCGCGGGAGGCCGCGCAAGCGCTCGGCGACGGCAGCCTGCGCCTGGCCCATTACCGCATCGAGCCGCTGCAGGAATTCCAGATCGACGCCCTGGTGCTGGGCCGCGAAGACTATGCCTTCGACCGCGAAGCGGAACTCTCGCCCACCGACCTGGCCCTGGGCTGGGGGCCGCTGGCCGATCCGCAGTTGGCCGCGCGCATCCAGTTCAGCCAGGGCGGCCGCTGGTACCACTGGCAGGCCGATCCGCTGCCGCTGCCACGCCGGGAAATCGAAACCCACAGCGCCAACATGCACCTGATCCCGGCCGACCCCCAGATCGCCCAGGCGTTGTCGGCGGTCCGCGCCGGCCAGCAGATTCATCTGGCCGGCGAACTGGTGCAGGTGGTTGGCGACGACGGCTGGCAGTGGCGCAGTTCGCTGAGCCGCGAGGACACCGGCGCCGGCGCCTGCGAACTGATCTGGGTGGAACGCCTGGAAACACGCTGAACGCACGGTTGCCAGCGCCATCAGGATCGCGGCATGCTCCCCCATCGCTTGCAGAGGAACCCTCCATGCCGCACCTTCAGCTTCGCCCCGCCCGCCCCGACGATGTCCCGCTGATCCTCACGCTGATCGCCGAACTGGCCGACTACGAGCACCTGGCACACGAGGTGAAAACCGACGCGGCACGCATGCACGAACACCTGTTCGGCCCGCGCCCCTATGCCGAGGTGCTGATTGGCGAAGTCGATGGCGAGGCATCCGGCTTCGCCCTGTTCTTCCACAACTATTCGACCTTCCTCAGCCAGCCCGGCATCTATCTGGAAGACCTGTACGTGCGCCCCAGCGCGCGCGGCGTGGGCCTGGGCAAAGCCCTGCTGACCGAGCTGGCGCGCCTGGCGCTGGAGCGCGGTTGCGGCCGCCTGGAATGGTCGGTGCTGGACTGGAACGAGCCGGCCATCGGTTTCTACCGCCGCCTCGGCGCGCGTCCGCTGGACGACTGGACCGTCTACCGTCTCACCGGCGAGGCCCTGGCCAACCTCGGCCGGCGCACCTGAGTCCACTCCCGGCACGCAGTCCAGCCCCCAGGCACGAGCAGCGCCGCTGGCGTCCCATACGTCGCCCGTGGCGCACTTGCGCGGCTTGCGCTTGTCATATGGCTCGGTTTCACTCCATCCGAGCTCTATTCAAAGGACTCCATGCCATGAGATTGCTTTCGCGCGCGGCCGCCCTGCTCGGCAGCCTCGTCCTGGGCTTCGTCGGCCCCGCGCTGGCCAGAGACGTCGACGTGGCCAGCTATGGCTATCCGCTGACCAACCCGTTCGAGGCGACCATCGCCACGACGCCGATGGAACTGCGCCCCAAGCTGCCGGACATCGCCGACATCGACCAGCACGACTATGCCGTCAAGCTGCGCCCGGAGCGTGAGTTCGTCCTGCCCGACAACTTCTGGCCGGTGAAGGATCTGCACTACCGCCTGGCACGGCAGGACCACCCGGCGCCGCTGGTGTTCATCATCGCCGGCACCGGCGCCCACTACGCCAGCAGCACCCCTGAGTACCTCAAGCGCCTGTTCTACGGGGCCGGTTACCACGTGGTGCAGATTTCCTCGCCGACCAGCTGGGACTTCATGGCCGGGGCCTCGCGCATCGCCACGCCCGGCTACAGCAGCGAGGACGCCGACGACCTGTACCGGGTCATGCAAGCCGTGCGCGCGCGCCACCCGGACCTGCCGGTGACCGATTTCTACCTCACCGGCTACAGCCTCGGAGCCCTGCACGCGGCCTTCGTCAGCAAGCTCGACGAAACCCGTCGCAGCTTCAACTTCAAACGCGTGCTGTTGCTCAACCCGCCGGTGAATCTCTATACCTCGGTGAGCAACCTGGACAAGCTGGTGCAGACCCGGGTCAAGGGCATCACCGACTCCAAGACCTTCTACCAACTGATCCTCGGCAAGCTGACGCGCTACTTCCAGAAGAAAGGCTACATCGACCTCAACGATGCCTTCCTCTATGACTTCCAGAACTCCAAGCAGCACCTGACCAACGAAGAGATGGCCATGCTGATCGGCGCGACCTTCCGCTTCTCCTCGGCGGACATCGCCTTTACCTCGGACCTGATCAACCATCGCGGGCTGATCACCCCGCCGAACTACCCGATCCATGAAGGCACCAGCCTCGAACCCTTCTTCTCCCGCGCGCTGCAATGCGACTTCGACTGCTACATGACCGAACAACTGATCCCCATGTGGCGCAAACGCTACAACGGCGGCAGCCTGCCGCAACTGGTCGAGAAGTCCAGCCTCTATGCCTTGCGCGACTACCTGCACGACAGCCCGAAGATCGCCTTGATGCACAACGCCGACGACGTCATTCTCGGCCCCGGCGACCTCGGCTTCCTGCGCCGCACCTTCGGCGACCGCCTGACCCTGTACCCGCTGGGCGGCCATTGCGGCAACCTCAACTACCGGGTCAATGCCCAGGACATGCTGAACTTCTTCCGTGGCCAGCCCGAGCCGCTCCAGGCCGCCGCGCAATCAGGGAACCGCTAGATGACTCCTCGCCACCACTGGCTGCTCGCCCTGCTGCTGGGCTGCGGCGCAGCCCAAGCCGAAACCGCCGCGGTCGTCCCGCTGATCCCGCCCTCCGCGGCCAAGCCGGTGGACCAGCAGCCGGACGCGGATGGCTTCAAGCACCCCCTGGATAGCCTGAAATTCAATCCCGGCCTGGACCAGCGCGAATTCGAGCGCGCCAGCCTCGACGCGCTGGACGTCTACGACCCGTGGGAGTCCTGGAACCGCCGCGTCTATCACTTCAACTACCGCTTCGACGACTGGGTCTTCCTGCCCGTGCTGCATGGCTACGAGTACATCACGCCGCGCTTCGTGCGCAGCGGCGTGAGCAACTTCTTCAGCAACCTCGGCGAGGTACCGAGCCTGGTCAACAGCCTGTTGCAGTTCAAGGGCAAGCGCGCCATGAACACCACCGCACGGCTGCTGTTCAACACCACCTTCGGCGTGCTCGGCGTGTGGGACCCGGCGACCCGCATGGGCCTGCCCAAGCAGAGCGAGGACTTCGGCCAGACCCTGGGCTTCTATGGCGTCCCCGCCGGTCCCTACGTGGTGCTGCCGATCCTCGGCCCCTCCAACCTGCGCGATACCGGCGGCCTGGTCAGCGACTTCATGGTCGGCCAGGACATCGACTACCTGGGCGTCGCCAGCGCCAGCAGCGACCACTGGGAAATCACCGCGCTGCAAGTCATCGACAAGCGCTACAGCACCGACTTCCGCTATGGGCAGATGAACACGCCGTTCGAGTACGAGAAGCTGCGCTACTTCTACACCGAGTCGCGGAAGCTGTTGATCAAGGAATGAGGCCTGGGTGACACCGGGAAACGAATCGACTTAATCGATAGATACGCCGAACAATTCGCAACCATCCATCCAACGATCAGGACTAGGATGCCGCCATACCTGATCGAGGAGGTTCCCATGACCCAACTGCGCAATCTGATCGACCTGCACATCGGCCGCCCCGCCTCCGACGGCGCCGGCGTGCGCCTGACCCGCGTGATTGGCGGACCGGGTATCGAGCGCTTCGACCCCTTCCTGATGCTCGACCAGTTCGATACCCAGGACCCCGACGACTACATCGCCGGCTTCCCCGACCATCCGCACCGTGGCTTCGAAACCGTCACCTATATGCTCGAAGGGCGCATGCGTCACCGTGACCACCTGGGCAACGAAGGCCTGCTCAAACCCGGCGGCGTGCAATGGATGACCGCCGCCCACGGCATCATCCACAGCGAAATGCCGGAACAGCAGGAAGGCGCCATGCGCGGTTTCCAGCTCTGGCTGAACCTGCCGGCGAAGAACAAACTGGCGCCCGCCGGCTACCGTGATATCGAGCCGGCCGACGTGCCGCGCGCCACCACTGCCGGCGGCGTCGAGGTTACGGTGATCGCCGGACGCTTCGACGACGGCGAGTTGGCGCTGGACGGCGCCGTGCAGCGGCCGGATACCGAGCCGCACTACTACGACCTGCGCCTGCCCGCCGGTAGCGAGATCAGCGTGCACACGCCGCGCGGCCACCGCGTCATGCTGTATGTCTACGAAGGCGCCCTGCGCGTCGAGGGCGAGCGTGGCGGTGAGGTCGGCAACAACCGTCTGGCGCGCCTCGGCGAGGGCGACGCCGTGAAGCTGAGCAGCGCCAATGGCGGCCGCGTCCTGTTGCTGGCCGGCAAACCGCTGAACGAGCCCATCGTGCAGTACGGGCCCTTCGTGATGAACAGCCGCGAAGAGATCGAGCAGGCGCTGCGCGACTACCGCGATGGCGTGCTGGCGGTCTGAAACCGCCAATGGCGGATAGCGTCCGCGGCGCTATCCGCCCAGCCGCAATGCCCTCACAGGCTCATCTCCTCCAAGCCGAGAAAGCGCTTCAGCTCGGCGCGCTTGTCCATGGCGTCCTTGTAGCCAAGGCGGATCAACTCGTTGCAATAGCCACGTTCGAACAGCAGGTAGCTGAGCACGCCCGCGCCGCTCACCCGCGTCGCCCCCGGGCCACGCAGGAACAGGCGCAAGGCCCAGGGCAGCTCATGCAGGTACTGCGCGGCGATCTCGTCCAATGGACGGCTCGGTGAGACCAGCAGTACCTCCACCTGGCGCAGGCCGGCCTCATGCCGGCGGCGCTCCTCCGGCACCAGCGAGCTGAGGTAGTTGACCCGCTGCAGCACCTCGATATCCCCTTCGAGACTGTCGATGAAGGTGCTGTTGAGCAAATGAATCCCCATCTGCGCCAAGCTCGGCGGCTTGCCGGTCTGCTCCCGGCCGACCGTCTCGTTGGGATTGCCTTCGGCCGGATTGCCGCTCACCCCGATCACCAGCACGCGATTGGCGCCCAAGTGCAACGCCGGGCTGATCGGCGCCTGCAGACGCACGGCGCCGTCGCCGAAGTACTCGCGGTGGATGCGCACCGGAGCGAACAGCAGGGGAATCGCCGAGCTGGCCAACAGGTGTTCCAGGCACAGGCGCGTCGGCACGCCGATACGCCGATGGCGCAGCCAGGGCTCGATGGTTTCGCGGCCCTGGTAGAAGGTCACCGCCTGCCCGGACTCGTAGCCGAACGCGGTAACCGCCACGGCGCGCAGCTTGCGCTGCTGCAAGGCCGCGGAAATGCCGGAGAAATCCAATTCGCGCTGCAGCAGGTGGCGCAATGGCGAACGATCGAGCAAGGCCACCGGCTGGTGCTTGCCCAGCCCCAGCAGGCTATGGCCGAGGAAGCGCAGCGCCTGGCCGACCACCCCAGTGAAATCGCCACGGTAGACCTGCCCGATATGAAAGCCCTTCCACACCCGCGTCAGGCTATGGATGGCCTCGCGAAAGGACAGCGCGCCGCAGGCCAGACCGACCGCATTGATGGCCCCGGCCGAGGTGCCGACGATCACCGGGAACGGGTTGGCGGCGCCTTCGGGCAGCAATTCCGCGATGGCCGCCAGCACCCCGACCTGGTAGGCGGCGCGCGCACCGCCGCCGGAAAGGATCAGGCCGGTGACCGGCGGGCGATGGGCAACGACATGGGCATGAGCGGCAGTGTCAATCACAACGGGTGTCCTTGAGGCATCCTGCCACCAGTATGCCGCCAGGCGGCGCCGGGTAAAGCCAGGAGCGCCGGCAACGCGCAGCGCCCGACGGGTCCTACAGGCTTCAGCGCTTGTCGTACAGCTTGGCCGCGCCCTCGGGGCGGCTCTTGAAGCGCCGGTGCGCCCACAGGTACTGCTCCGGCTGGCGACGAATCTGCTGCTCCACCCACTGGTTGATGCGCAGGCAATCGGCCTCTTCGCTCTCGCCGGGGAAATCCTCCAGCGGCGGATGGATCACCAGGCGGTAGCCGGAACCGTCGGCCAGGCGACTCTGGGTGAACGGCATCACCAGGGCGCGGCCGAGACGGGCGAACTTGCTGGTGGCGGTAACGGTCGCCGCGGGGATGCCGAACAACGGCACGAACAGGCTCTGCTTGGCGCCGTAATCCTGGTCCGGCGCGTACCAGATGGCCCGGCCGGCACGCAGCACCTTGAGCATGGCGCGCACGTCCTCGCGCTCGATTGCGGTGGCGTCCAGGTTATGCCGCTCGCGGCCGCGGCGCTGCACATAGTCGAACAGCGGGTTGTCGTGCTCGCGGTACATGCCGTCGATGGTCTGTACCTGGCCGAGCAACGCCGCGCCTATTTCCAGGGTGGTGAAATGCATGGCCATGAGAATCACGCCCTGGCCCTCGGCCTGCGCCTTGCGCAGGTGCTCCAGCCCTTCGATGTGAGCGAGGCGGGCCAGGCGCGGCTTCGACCACCACCAGCTCATGGCCATCTCGAAGAAGGCGATGCCGGTGGAGGCGAAGTTCTCCTTGAGCAGGCGCGTGCGCTCGGCGGCGGACAGCTCCGGGAAGCACAGTTCGAGGTTGCGCGCGGCGATCTCCCGGCGTCCGCCGACCACCCGGTACATGACCGCGCCCAGCGCGCGGCCCAGGCTCAACAGCAGCGGATAGGGCAATTGCACCACCAGCCAGAGCACGCCGAGGCCCAGCCACAATGGCCAGTGGCGTGGATGGAGGAAAGCGGCACGAAAGCGAGGACGGTCCATGAACGATTCCGGAAAGACGGTCAAAGCCCGGCATTCTACCCGAGGACCGGGCTTTGCAGCGCCGGCCGTTGCCACTATCGCAGCTGGCGCCGCGCCAGGCTTGCGGGCGTCCGGAGGGTCCGCTATAAGTCGAGGCCATTTAACGATGCAGTCCGAACATGAGCCAAGCCGACCTCCTCGACCAAGATCCCGTATTCCAGCTCAAAGGCAGCATGCTCGCCGTCACCGTGCTGGAGCTGGCGCACAACGATCTGCCGCGGCTGGACCGGCAGCTCGCCGACAAGGTCGCCCAGGCTCCGAACTTCTTCCGCGACACCCCGCTGGTGCTGGCGCTGGACAAGCTGCCCGACGGCGAAGGCCAGCTCGACCTGCAAGGCGTGCTGGACATCTGCCGACGTCACGGCCTGCGCACCCTGGCGATCCGCGCCAACCGCGAGGAAGACCTGCGCCTGGCGACCATGCTCGACATTCCGGTGCTGCCGCCCTCCGGCTCGCGCGAGCGCCCGCTGGAACCCAAGGACAACGCCGCCGCGCCGAGCGCCGAAGCGGTGGTGCGCCGCCCGCGTGGCGAGAAGCTGGCCGAACAGGTGGTAGAGAAGGCCGTCGAGAAGAAGGCCGAGCCCGCCGTTGCCGAAGCCCGTCCGACCAAGCTGGTGACCACGCCGGTGCGGGGCGGTGTGCAGATCTATGCCGCCGGCGGCGACCTGATCGTCCTGGCGCCGGTCAGCCCCGGCGCGGAACTCCTCGCCGACGGCAACATCCATGTCTACGGTCCGATGCGCGGCCGCGCTCTGGCTGGCGTGAAAGGCGACACCAGCGCACGAATTTTCTGCCAGCAACTGGGGGCCGAACTCGTCTCCATCGCTGGAAATTACAAGGTTGCCGAAGACCTGCGACGCAGTCCGCAATGGGGCCAGGCGGTGCACGTCAGCCTGTCGGGAGACGTGTTGAACATCACCCGCCTTTAACGGATACTGCCGCGAATTTCAGGGACCAGAACTCTTCGTTTTTCATTGGGGTGAATCACCTTGGCCAAGATCCTCGTAGTCACTTCCGGTAAGGGTGGCGTCGGTAAAACTACCACCAGCGCCGCCATCGGCACCGGCCTGGCCCTGCGTGGCCACAAGACCGTCATCGTCGACTTCGACGTGGGCCTGCGTAACCTCGACCTGATCATGGGCTGCGAACGTCGCGTGGTGTATGACTTCGTCAACGTCATCAACAACGAAGCCACGCTGACCCAGGCGCTGATCAAGGACAAACGCCTCGAGAACCTGTTCGTCCTGGCCGCCAGCCAGACCCGCGACAAGGACGCCCTGACCCAGGAAGGCGTAGGCCGGGTCATGGAGGAACTCAAGCAGTCCTTCGAATACATCATCTGCGACTCCCCGGCCGGCATCGAAAAGGGTGCCCACCTGGCCATGTACTTCGCCGACGAGGCGATCGTCGTGACCAACCCGGAAGTCTCCTCGGTACGCGACTCCGACCGCATGCTCGGCCTGCTGGCGAGCAAATCGCAGCGTTCCGAGAAAGGCGAGGAGCCGATCAAGGAACACCTGCTGCTGACCCGCTACAATCCGGAGCGTGTCACCAAGGGCGAGATGCTCGGCGTGGAAGACGTCGAGGAAATCCTGGCGATCCGCCTGCTCGGCGTGATCCCCGAATCGCAAGCGGTGCTCAAGGCCTCGAACCAGGGCGTACCGGTCATCCTCGATGACCAGAGCGATGCTGGCCAGGCCTATAGCGACGCGGTCGATCGCCTGCTGGGCAAAGAGATGCCACATCGGTTCCTCGATGTGCAGAAGAAAGGATTCCTGCAACGACTGTTCGGAGGACGTGAATGAGCCTTTTAGACTTCTTTCGCAGCCGGAAAGCGCAAAGCAGCGCTTCCATCGCGAAGGAAAGACTCCAGATCATCGTCGCCCATGAGCGCGGCAACCGTTCGCAACCGGACTATCTCCCGCAGTTGCAGAAAGACCTGCTGGAAGTGATCCGCAAATACGTGCCCATCGACCAGGAGCAGGTGCAGGTGGAGTTGGCCAACCAGGGCAGCTGTTCCATCCTCGAGCTCAACATCACCCTGCCGGAACGCTGATTCCGGACAGGGACACCGCGGCGGCTTCGGCCGCCGTTGTCGTTTCCAGCGCTACAACGAGTGCCCATGCCGCTGTCGAATATCCAGATCGTCTACCAGGATGCCGCCCTGCTGGTGGTGAACAAGCCCACCCTGCTGCTGTCGGTGCCCGGCCGCGCGGACGACAACAAAGACTGCCTGGTGACCCGGCTGCAGGAGAATGGCTACCCGGAGGCGCGCATCGTCCACCGCCTGGACTGGGAAACCTCCGGCCTCATGGTGCTGGCGCGCGACGCCGACAGCCACCGCGAACTGTCCCGCCAGTTCCACGACCGCGAGACCGAGAAAGCCTATGCCGCACTGTGCTGGGGCGAACCGGAGCTGGACAGCGGGCGCATCGAATTGCCCCTGCGCTACGCCCCGGACAACAAGCCGCGGCATATCGTCGACCTCGAACAAGGTCGCCACGCCCTGACCTTCTGGCGCGTCGTCGAACGCCATGGCAACTACGCGCGGGTGGAACTGACCCCCATCACCGGACGCTCTCACCAACTGCGCGTGCACATGCTATCCATCGGCCATCCACTGCTGGGTGACCGCCTCTACGCCAACCCCGAGGCCCTGGCCCTGCGCGACCGCCTGTGCCTACACGCCAGCCTGCTCTGCCTGAGCCATCCGCAGAGCGGCGAACGCCTGCGTTTCGAGAGCCCGGCGCCGTTCTGAGGCGCCGTCGCGGCGAGCCCGCGCTGGCGCATTTACGTTAAACTTCGGCCCATCGCTGTCCGGAGTTTCCCATGCGCGCAGATCTCAACCAGGGCCTGATCGATTTCCTCGCGGCCTCGCCGACCCCCTTCCACGCCACCCAGAGCCTCGCCCGTCGCCTCGAAGAGGCCGGCTACCAGCGCCTCGACGAGCGCGACGCCTGGCGTACCGAGACCGGTGGCCGCTACTACGTGACCCGTAACGACTCCTCGCTGATCGCCTTCAAGCTCGGCCGCAACGCCCTGCTCGACGCCGGCCTGCGTCTGGTCGGCGCGCATACCGACAGCCCCTGCCTGCGGGTCAAGCCGAACCCCGAACTGTCGCGCAAGGGCTACTGGCAGCTGGGCGTCGAAGTCTACGGCGGCGCCCTCTTCGCTCCCTGGTTCGACCGCGACCTGTCGCTCGCCGGGCGCGTGACCTTCCGCCTCGCCGGCAAGGTAGAAAGCCGCCTGATCGACTTCGGCGCACCCATCGCCGTGATCCCCAACCTGGCCATCCACCTCAACCGCGAAGCCAACCAGGGCTGGGCGATCAACGCGCAGAACGAGCTGCCGCCGATCCTCGCGCAACTGGCCGCCGGCGAAGTCCGCGACTTCCGCGACCTGCTCGCCGAGCAACTGCAGAACGAACACGGCATCGGCGCCGACGCCATCCTCGACTACGAACTGAGCTTCTACGACACCCAACGCGCGGCAGTGGTGGGCCTCGGCGGCGAGTTCCTCGCCGGCGCGCGCCTGGACAATCTGCTGTCCTGCTATGCCGGCCTGGAAGCCCTGCTGGCCAGCGGCGACGAGCAAAGCGGCGTGCTGGTCTGCACCGACCACGAGGAAGTCGGCTCCTGCTCCGCCTGCGGCGCCGACGGCCCCTTCCTCGAACAAGTGCTGCGCCGCCTGCTGCCCGACGGCGAAGTCTTCACCCGCGTCATCCAGCGCTCGCTGCTGGTTTCCGCCGACAACGCCCATGGCGTGCACCCGAACTATGCCGACAAGCACGACGGCAACCACGGCCCATTGCTCAACGGCGGCCCGGTGATCAAGGTCAACAGCAACCAGCGCTACGCCACCAGCAGCGAAACCGCCGGCTTCTTCCGCCACCTGTGCCTGGAGAACGAAGTGCCGGTGCAGAGCTTCGTCACCCGCAGCGACATGGGCTGCGGCTCCACCATCGGCCCGATCACCGCCAGCCAGTTGGGCGTGCGCACCGTCGATATCGGCCTGCCGACCTTCGCCATGCACTCCATTCGCGAACTGGCCGGCAGTCAGGACCTGCGCTACCTGGCCAAGGTCATGCGTGCTTTCTACGACAGCATCGAGCTGCCTTGAATCGCCGGACATGAGGGACTCGGCATGAGCCTGAAGGGAAGCTGCCTGTGCGGTGCCATCGCTTATGAGGTCGATGGCCTCGACATGCCGATCGGCCACTGCCACTGCCATACCTGCCAGAAAGCCCACTCGGCGGCCTTCGCCACCACGGCCGGGGTGATGCGCGAGCATTTCCGCTGGACCCGTGGCGAGGAGCTGCTGGCCGCCTACCAATCCTCGCCGGGCAAGCTACGCCGCTTCTGCCCGCGCTGCGGTAGCCAGTTGATCGCCGAGCGCGCCGGACAGCCGCACGTGATCCTGCGCGTGGCCACCCTGGACGACGATCCCGGGCTGCGCCCGGCGCGGCATATCTGGACCTCCCATGACCGCCCGTGGCTGGCCCAGGACGGCATCCCCGCCTACCCGGAGTGGAACCCGGAGCGCTGATCGGGGCTACAGCGCCGTACCGGTGTGAACGATGAGCACCAACGCGCACGGCTCCACGCCACCCTGCGGCAGCCCCGCAGCCGGGGTGCTTGCGCTCAATCCGGCACTTCGACGCTGATGTGGATGGCGTCGTGGCGCCAGAACTCCAGGTCGCAATCGATCACCCGCCCGTGCTGGTCGCGGTTGATGCGTGTGATGCGCAGCGCCGGGCTGCCCTCGGCCACCCGCAGCGCGGCAGCCGCCTCGCCATGCAGCGCGGTGGGCACCATATCGAAGCGCACCCGCCCGTAGTGGATGTCATAGCGGCTGGCGTAAAGCTCGGTGAGCGACTGGCGCAGGTCGTATTCGAGAAGACCGGGGAAATACGCCGGATTCAGGTAATGCTCGACATACAGCACCAGGCGCCCATCCACCCGCCGGGCCCGGCGGATCTGATAGACGCTGGACAGCGCCGGCAGTTCGAGCAGTTCGCAGATCGCCGGGCTGGCTGGCATCTGGCGCGCCGAGAGCACCTCGGTGGCCGGGAGCCGATGCTGCCCGGCGACCATCGCATGGAAGTGGCTGCGCACCAGCGGGTTGTAGAGCAGGCGTGGCGGCGAGACGAACCAGCCGCGACGTTCTTCGCGGTAGATCAGCCCCTGCGCCTCCAGCTGCGTCAGCGCCTCGCGCAGGGTGATGCGCGTGGTATCGAACAACTCGCTGAGACGGCGCTCGGCCGGCAGCTTGCCAGCGGCGGGCAGCAACCCGCTGTCGATCTGTTCGACCAGGGCGCGGCAGATCGCCGTCACCGTCGGTAGCGCTGCATCGCGCATGCCGTTTCCTCTTTTTGGACTAGTCCAGCCCCAAGACGGGGCACCTCGCCACACCGGGCACGCCCGGGAATCCTAGGACAGTCCCGTGAACATCCCATGACAGAGCCATGGCAAGCAGAGCGCATGCCAGTTCCACGGACAAGTTTAGTCCAGAGGGATCAACGGTTTGCACATGGTCTAGGCTGTAACGGGCCAGCACCCCGGAACGGGCGCGGCGGCCGGCCGACACGAAACTGTCATCGCTGGCTCTTAGATTGGCCTGGGTCTTGCTGATCTAGACCAGATTTTTCCGCCTCCAGTGCGCTGCGACGCGGACCTGCAATCCAATCGATGACCGAAGGAGCACCGAATGAAACGTTTGCTTGCTTCACTGCTGGGAACAGCGATCGCCCTGGGCGGCGCCACGGCCATGGCCGCCGATGCCGACCTGCAAGCCCTGGAACAGGCCGCCCGCCAGGAGGGCCAGGTGAACAGCGTGGGCATGCCCGACAGCTGGGCGAACTGGAAGGACACCTGGAAGGACCTGGAGAGCAAGTACGGCCTCAAGCACATGGACACCGACATGAGTTCGGCCCAGGAGCTGGCCAAGTTCAAGGCCGAGGGCGAGAACGCCAGCGCCGATATCGGCGACGTCGGCGCCGCCTTCGGTCCCATCGCCGCGCAGCAAGGCCTGAGCCTGCCCTACAAGCCGAGCACCTGGGAGCAGGTCCCGGACTGGGCCAAGGACAAGGACGGCCACTGGGCACTGGCCTACACCGGCAGCATCGCCTTCATCGTCAACAAACAGTTGGTCAAGGAAGCGCCGCATAGCTGGGCCGACCTGCTCAACGGCAAGTACAAAGTCACCATCGGCGACGTCAGCACTGCCGCCCAGGCGGTCAACGGCGTGCTCGCCGCGGCCATCGCCAGCGGCGGCGACGAGAAGAACATCCAGCCCGGGCTGGAGTTCTTCGCCAAGCTGGCCAAGCAGGGGCGCCTGTCGCTGACCAACCCGGTGATCAACACCCTGGAAAAGGGTGAGGTGGAAGTCGGCATCGTCTGGGACTTCAACGGCCTGAGCTACGCCCAGCAGATCGACCCGAGCCGCTTCGAAGTGCTGATCCCCAGCGACGGTTCGGTGATCTCCGGCTACAGCACCATCATCAACAAGTACGCCAAGCACCCCAACGCGGCCAAGCTGGCCCGCGAGTACATCTTCAGCGATGCCGGACAGATCAACCTGGCCAAGGGCAATGCCCGGCCGATCCGCGCCGAGCACCTGACCCTGCCGGCCGAGGTCAAGGCCAAGCTGCTGCCCAACGAGCAGTATGCCAAGGTCCAGCCGATCAAGGACGCCAAGGCCTGGGAAGAAACCTCCAAGCGCCTGCCGCGCCTGTGGCAAGAGAACGTCATCATCAACATGCAATGACCGCCGCGCGCCGCCCCTCGGGGCGGCGCATCGCTCCGTTCGCATAGGCAGTAACCGATGTCCCACCCCGTCATCCTGGTCATCCTCGATGGCCTGAACTACCGCGTCGCCCACGACTGCATGGGCCACCTGCAGGCCCTCTGCCACGCCGGTCGCGGCCGCCTCTACCGTCTCGAATGCGAACTGCCGTCGCTGTCGCGTCCGCTCTACGAGTGCATCCTCACCGGGGTGGCGCCGATCGATAGCGGCATCCTGCACAACGGAGTATCGCGCCTGTCCACCCAGCGCAGCCTGTTCCACTACGCCCGCGATGCCGGCCTGCGCACGGCGGCGGCTGCCTATCACTGGATCAGCGAGCTGTACAACCGCTCGCCCTTCGACCAGGCGCTGGACCGCCACACCGAAGACCCGGCCCTGCCGATCCAGCACGGCCACTTCTACTGGACCGATCACTACCCCGATTCGCACCTCTTCGCCGATGCCGAGAACCTGCGCCGGCGCTACGCGCCCGAGGTGTTGCTGGTGCACCCGATGAACATCGACGACGCCGGACACCAGTACGGCCTGAACAGCCCGCAGTACCGCAACAGCGCGCGGCGCGCCGACGTGCTGCTCTCCGAGTACCTGCGCCAGTGGCTCGATGCCGGCTACCAGGTGATGGTCACCGCCGACCACGGCATGAACGACGACCGCAGCCACGGCGGCCTGCTCGCCGAAGAACGCGAAGTCCCGCTGTTCGTCTTCGGCGCAGCCTTCGACCTGCAGGCCGACGCGCAGCCGCGCCAGGTCGAGCTGTGCGGCACCCTCTGCGAGATCCTCGGCGTCGCCCATGACAAACCGGCCTGCCGGGAGCTGCTGCAATCATGAAATCGCGCACCGGCAAGCTCGTCGCCCTGCTCTGCCTGCTGCCCTTCGCGCTGTTCTTCGCCGCCTTCCAACTGGCGCCGCTGCTGTGGATCGCCCTGCACAGCGTGCAAGCCTCCGGCGCCTGGGGCCTGGGCAACTTCCGCGAAATCTTCGCCTCGCCCTTCTACCGCCAGGCCATCGGCAACAGCCTGGACATTTCCCTCTGGTCGAGCCTGATCGGCCTGCTGATAGCCATACTCGGCAGCTATTCGCTGCGCCAGGTGAACAGTCGCCTGCGCGACTTCGTCATGGCCTTCGCCAACATGACCAGCAACTTCGCCGGGGTACCGCTGGCGTTCGCCTTCATCATCATCCTCGGCTTCAACGGCGCCATCACCCTGCTGCTCAAGCAAGCCGGACTGATCCACGACTTCAACCTTTACTCCAAGACCGGGCTGATCATCCTCTACACCTACTTCCAGATTCCCCTGGGGGTGATGCTGCTCTACCCAGCCTTCGACGCCCTGCGCGAGGACTGGCGCGAATCGGCGGCCCTGCTCGGCGCCAGCGGCTGGCAGTTCTGGCGGCACATCGGCATCCCGGTACTGACCCCGGCGCTGCTCGGCACCTTCGTCATCCTCCTGGCCAACGCCCTGGGCGCCTACGCCACCGTCTACTCACTGACCACCGGCAACTTCAACGTGCTGCCGATCCGCATCGCCGGACTGGTCTCCGGGGACATCTTCCTCGACCCGGACATGGCCAGCGCCCTGGCCATGCTGCTGGTCGGCCTGATGAGCCTGATCACCCTCGTCCATCAATGGCTGCTGCGTCGGAGCTACCATGCGCAGAAACGCTAGTACCGGCGCCAAGGGCGCGCTCTACCACCACCTGGTGGTCTACGGTCTGTTCCTGATCCTGCTGCTGCCGTTGGCGGCCACCCTGCTCTACTCGCTGGCCACCCAGTGGTCGGCCAGCGTGCTGCCCGACGGCCTAACCCTGAAGTGGTACCTGACGCTGTGGAGCGATCCGCGCTTCCTCACCGCCTTCGGCCAATCGCTGCTGGTGTGCTTCGGCGCGCTGCTGCTCAGCGTGCTGCTGGTCCTGCCACTGATGTTCGTCGTGCATTACTACTTCCCGCGCCTCGACGCTCTGATGAACGTACTCATCCTGCTGCCTTTCGCGGTGCCGCCGGTGGTCTCCTCGGTCGGCCTGCTGCAGCTCTACGCCGCCGGCCCGCTGCCACTGGTGGGCACGCCCTGGATTCTCATCGGCTGCTACTTCAGCATCGCCCTGCCGTTCATGTACCGCGCCATCGGCAACAACCTGCAGGCGATCAACCTGCACGACCTGATGGACGCCGCCCACCTGCTCGGCGCCAGCACCTGGCAGGCGGCGCTGCTGGTGGTCCTGCCGAACCTGCGCAAGGGCCTGATGGTCGCGCTGTTCCTCTCCTTCAGTTTCCTCATCGGCGAATTCGTCTTCGCCAACCTGCTGGTCGGCACCCGCTACGAGACCTTGCAGGTGTTCCTCAACAACATGCGCAACAGCAGCGGCCACTACACCAGCGCGGTGGTGGTTTCCTATTTCCTCTTCGTCCTGCTGCTCACCTGGGCGGCGAACCGCTTGAACAAGGACAAGGACCGCACATGAGCTTCCTCAGCGTCGAACGCTTGAACAAGAGCTTCGGGGACACCCGGGTGTTCCACGACATCGACTTCGCCGCCGAACGCGGCGAGTTCGTCACCCTGCTCGGCCCCAGCGGCTGCGGCAAATCCACCCTGCTGCGCTGCATCGCCGGACTCACCTCGGTGGACAGTGGGCGCGTCATGCTCGACGGCGAGGATCTGGTGCCGCTGTCGCCCCAGAAGCGCGGCATCGCCATGGTCTTCCAGAGCTACGCGCTGTTCCCCAACATGACCGTCGAGCAGAACGTCGCCTTCGGCCTGCGCATGCAGAAGGTGCCGAGCGCCGAGGCCCGCCAACGGGTCGATGAAGTGCTGCAGATGGTCGAACTGAGCGGCTTCGCCGAGCGCTACCCGCACCAGCTCTCCGGCGGCCAGTGCCAGCGCGTGGCGCTGGCCCGCTCGCTGGTCACGCGGCCGCGCCTGCTGCTGCTCGACGAGCCGCTGTCGGCCCTCGACGCGCGCATCCGCAAGCACCTGCGCGAGCAGATCCGGCGCATCCAGCAGGAACTGCAACTGACCACGGTGTTCGTCACCCACGACCAGGAAGAAGCCCTGACCCTGTCCGACCGTATCGTCCTGATGAACGCCGGGCGCATCGTCCAGAGCGGCGATGCCGAGACCCTCTACACGGCGCCGCGCGACGCCTTCGCGGCCGGCTTCATCGGCAACTACAACTTGCTCGACGCGCAACAGGCCGGCAAGCTGCTCGGCCGCAGCTTCTCCGGGCAGGTGGCGATCCGCCCGGAATCCCTGCGCCTGAGCCAGGACCCGGCGGACGGCATCGCCGTGCAGGTGCTTGCCCACAGCCTGCTGGGCAACGTCATCCGCTACCGTGTCGAGGCCGACGGCGTGGAACTCACGGTGGACGTGCTCAACCGCAGTGCCGACCGCCTCTACCCCGCCGGCAGCCGCCTGGCCCTGACAATCGACCACGACAGCATCCGGGAGGTGGCCTGATGGCCCTGGTGATCTTCGACCTCGACGAAACCCTTATCGACGGCGACTGCGCGAGCCTGTGGAGCCAGCGCATGGCTGACCTCGGCTGGGTCGACGGCGAGTCCTTCCTCAGGCGCGACACCGAACTGATGGCGCGCTACGCCCTCGGTGAGCTGTCGATGGAGGACTACATGGCCTTCAGCCTGGAGCCGCTGGCCGGGCGCAGCGTCGAGGAGGTCGAACGGGAAGTCGCGGCTTATGTCGAGGACGTCATCGAACCCTTGATCTACAACGATGCCTGCACCACCCTGGCGCGCCATCGCGGCGCCGGCGACCGACCGCTGGTGATTTCCGCCTCCGGCGCGCACCTGGTGCAGCCGATCGCCGAACGCATCGGCATCGACGAGGTGCTGGCCATCGACCTGGAAGTCATCGGCGGCCACTACAGCGGCCGGACCCGCGGCGTGCTCACCTACCGCGAAGGCAAGGTCCTGCGCCTGCTCGACTGGCTGGACGGAGACGCCAGCCAGTTGGACAGCGCGCACTTCTACTCCGACTCGCGCAACGACCTGCCACTGCTCAAGCGGGTCGGCCAGCCGCACACGGTCAACCCCGACCCGGTGCTGCGCGAACACGCGAAAAAGGCTGGCTGGGACATCCTCGCCTGGAAATGACCGGCAACACGCAGGGCGTGCCATGCGTTGCGCCTGATCCGCCCTGCGTGCAGAGCGGCTTCAGGCCAGGCTTTCGTCGAGCAGCAACACCACCTTGCCCTGCACCTCGTTGCTGGCCAGGGTTTCGAACGCCAGTTCGGCATCCTTGGCGGCGAACCGGCGCTCCAGCTGGGGCTTGAGCTGTCCGGCGGAGAACAGTGGCCAGACCTTCTGACCGAGTTCGGCGATGAGCTGCGCCTTGAAGTCGGCATCGCGGCTGCGCAGGGTCGAGCCGATCAACTGGATGCGCTTGCCGAGCAGCAGCGCCAGGTCCAGTTCGGCCTTGCGCCCGCCCATCAGGCCAATCACCACCCAGCGCCCGTCCTGGCGCAGCAACTGCAGGTTGAGCGCGGCATAGTTGGCGCCCACCGGATCGAGAATCAGGTCAAAGGGCGCGAAATCGCGCAACGACGCCAGATCCTCGCCGCGCAGCACGCCGCCCTCGGCGCCGAGAGCTTCGCAATAGGCCAGGCGCTCGGCGGAGCCGACGCTGACCCAGCAAGGACTGCCAAAGGCCTTGCACAGCTGGATAGCGGCGGAGCCCACGCCACTGGCGCCGGCATGCAGCAGAACCTTCTCGCCAGCCTTCAGCCCACCCAACTGGAACAGGTTGAGCCAGGCCGTGGCATAGACCTCGGGCAGCGCCGCCGCCTCGGCCAGCGACAGGCCAGCGGGAGCCGGCAGCGCATGACGCGCATCCACCACCACTTCCTCGGCCATGCCGCCACCGGCCAACAGGGCGCAGACCCGGTCGCCGATTTGCCAGCTCGCTCCGGCCCCCACCTCGCTGACCACCCCGGCGCACTCCAGGCCAAGGATGTCGCTGGCGCCGGGCGGCGGCGGATAAAGGCCGGCCTTCTGCAGCAGATCGGCGCGGTTCAGACCAGCGGCGGCGACACGGATACGAATCTGCCCCGCGCCACAGGTCGGCGCCTGGCGCTCAGCCCACTCCACCCGCCCTTCGATACCTTGCAATGCGTTCACGCTACCTCCATAGTGCTTCTACGGGCCCGCACCAGACGGTCGGGCCTTTTCTTCGCTCATCGCGCCGGGCCCCAATAGTCACACCGCGGGACCCCGGAGCCGCCAGATACGGCCTAATATGCGTCATAACTCCGCCCCCAGTCGAACAAGCATGAAGCGATTTTTGCCCCGCACCGCCCTGTTGTTGGTCCTCGGCGCCAGCGCCCTGACATCCTTCGCCGCGCCCTCCGCCGGCCCGAATGTCTGGGATGGACTGCAACCGGACCGTGATCAGGTGATCGCCAGCCTCAACATCGTCGAGCTGCTCAAGCGTCACCACTACAGCAAACCGCCGCTGAACGACGAGCGCTCGGCAAAAGTCTATGACGCCTACATCAAGGCTCTGGACCCGTCGCGGATGTACTTCACCGCCGCCGACATCCAGCAGTTCACGCCCTGGCGCACGCAGTTCGACGACTTCCTCAAAAGCGGTGAACTTGACCCCGGCTTCACCATCTACAAGCGTCATCTAGACCGCCTGAAGGAGCGCCTGGACTACGCCCTGGCCATGCTCGGCAAGGGCGTCGACAAGATCGACTTCAAAGCTGAAGAAAGCCTGACCATCGACCGCGAGAATGCCGCCTGGGCGAAGAACAGCGCCGAACTGGACGACCTCTGGCGCAAGAAGGTCAAGGACGAGGTACTGCGCCTGAAGATCGCCGGCAAGGACGACAAGGCCATCCAGGACCAGCTGACCAAGCGCTACAAGAACCAGCTGATGCGTCTGGAGCAGACCCGCAGCGAGGACATCTTCCAGGCCTACATCAACGCCTTCGCGCAGTCCTATGACCCGCACACCCAATACCTGTCGCCGGACAGCGCGGAAAACTTCGACATCAACATGAGCCTGTCGCTGGAAGGCATCGGCGCCGTGCTGCAGAGCGACAACGACTACGTCAAGGTCGTGCGCCTGGTACCGGCCGGCCCGGCGGAGAAGAGCAAGCAGATCTCCACTTCCGACAAGATCATCGGCGTGGCCCAGGGCAAGGGCGAAATGGTCGACGTGGTCGGCTGGCGCCTGGACGAGGTGGTCAAACTGATCCGCGGTCCGAAAGGCTCGCAGGTGCGCCTGGAAGTCATCCCGGCGAGCAACGCGCCGAACGACCAGACCAGCAAGATCGTCACCATCACCCGCGAGGCGGTGAAGCTGGAAGACCAGGCGGCGAAGAAATCCGAGATCACCCTCGACCACGATGGCCGCAGCTACAAGCTCGGCGTGATCGACGTGCCGGCCTTCTACCTGGACTTCAAGGCCTACCGTGCCGGCGATCCGAACTACAAGAGCACCACGCGCGACGTGAAGCGGCTCATCGACGAGCTGCAGAAGGACAAGGTCGACGGCATCGTCATCGACCTGCGCAACAACGGCGGCGGCTCCCTGCAGGAAGCCACCGAGCTGACCGGCCTGTTCATCGACCAGGGCCCCACCGTTCTGGTGCGCAACAGCGACGGCCGCGTCGACGTGCTCAACGACGACGAAGGCAAGGCCTTCTACAACGGCCCGATGACCGTCCTGGTGAACCGCCTCTCGGCCTCGGCCTCGGAAATCTTCGCCGGCGCCATGCAGGACTACCACCGCGCGCTCATCGTCGGTGGACAGACCTTCGGCAAAGGCACCGTGCAGACCATCCAGCCGCTCAACCACGGCGAACTGAAGCTGACCCTGGCCAAGTTCTACCGGGTTTCCGGGCAGAGCACCCAGCATCAGGGGGTGATTCCGGACATCAGCTATCCGTCCATCGTCGACGACAAGGAAATCGGCGAGAGCGCCCTGCCCGACTCCATGCCCTGGGACACCATCCGTCCAGTGCTGCAAGTGCAGAGCGACCCCTTCAAGCCATTCCTCGATCAGCTGAAAACCCAGCACGAGGCACGTACCGAGCATAACGCCGACTTCGTCTACGCTCGCCAGCGCCTGGCCCTCGCCCAGGAGCTGATGAAAGAGAAGACCGTCAGCCTCAACGAAGCCAAGCGCCGCGCCCAGCAGACCAGCATCGAGAACCGCCAGCTGGCCATGGAAAACGATCTGCGCAAGGCCAAGGGACAGGAGCCGCTGAAGGTGCTCAAGCAGGAAGACGACGCCGCCCCAGCGGACGACGACAAGAAAACCAAGCCGCAGGACGACGCCTACCTGACCGAGTCCGGGCACATACTCTTGGATTACCTGACGCTCAGCTCGGCGGTAGCCAAGCACTGATATAACGAGTCGTCATAAAAGGGTCATGACTCCGTAGTGAAATGCAGAGGGCCGGGAAACCGGCCCTCTGCATTTCCACTCCATCGAGAACCGTCATGACCGTCACCGAGCAGTTGAGCGCCCTAGGCCAGATCCTCGCTCACGGCGACCTGCACTGCCTGTTCCAACCCATCCTGTCGCTGTCCGAGCGACGCCTGGTTGGCTACGAAGCGCTCACCCGCGGCCCCTCCAACAGTCCACTGCACTCACCGATAGCGCTGTTCAGCGTGGCCCGGCACGCCGGCCGCCTCAGCGAACTCGACGTGCTCTGCCGACGCCAGGCGTGCCAACGCTTTCGCGACCTCCGGCTCAACGGCAAGCTATTCCTCAACGTATCCCCCGAATCCCTGCTGGAACCAAGCCACCAACCGGGGCGCACCCTGCAAATGCTGCAAACGCTGGGCATCTCGCCCAGCGACGTGGTCATCGAACTGACCGAGCAGGCGCCGATCGAAGACTTCACCCTGCTCGACACCGCCCTGCACCACTACCGCGCCATGGGCTTCTGCATCGCCCTCGACGACCTCGGCGCCGGCTATTCCAGCCTGCGCCTGTGGTCGGAGCTGCGTCCGGATTACGTGAAGATCGACCGCCACTTCATCGACGGCATCCACCAGGACGGGGTCAAGCGCGAGTTCGTCGGCTCCATCCTGAAGATGGCCCACGCCTCCCGCGCGCAGGTCATCGCCGAGGGCATCGAATTGCCGGAAGAACTGGCGGTGCTCTCGGAGATGGGCGTGGACCTGGTCCAGGGCTACCTGTTCGGCCGCCCCCAGGAACAGCCGCCACGGGAAGCGCGCGGCCTGCTGCCGGAGCTGGACAGGAGCGACATCCTGCACAGCGAAGAGCAGGCGGACCTGCGCCCGCTGCTGATGGAACAACCGGCCGTGGCCCACAACACACCGATCTTCGAGGTGCTCGAAGCCTTCCGCGCCCAAGCCAATCTGAACACCCTGGCGGTGCTCGACGAGCAGTTCCAGCCGGTTGGAATCGTGCATCGCCATGCGCTTTCCGAGGCGCTGCTGAAGCCCTTCGCCACCGATCTGTTCGCGCGCAAGCCGATCAGCCGGCTGATGAGCGACGACTTCCTCGCCGTCGAACTGAGTCAATCACTGCAACAAGTCAGCCGCCTACTCACCAGCCGCGCCCGGCAGCGGATCGAAGAAGACTTCATCATCACCCAAGGCGGCTGCTACCAAGGCCTGGGCCGGGTGATAGACGTGTTGAAACTGATCACCGAGCTGAAGATTCGCCAGGCCCGTTATGCCAACCCGCTGACCTTGTTGCCCGGCAACGTGCCCATTCAGCAGTGCCTCAGCCGTCTGCTGCAGCAGAACCGCGAGGCGGCTATCTGCTATGTCGACATCGACAGCTTCAAACCCTTCAACGATCTCTACGGCTACGCCCGTGGCGATGAAGTGCTGCTCTGCTTGGCGCAGTGCCTGAGCGATCGCGTCGATCCCGGCAGCGATTTCGTCGGCCATATCGGCGGCGACGACTTCATGCTGGTGCTGTCCTCCGCCGACTGGCGCAACCGCATCAACCAGTTGCTGGAAGACTTCCAGGGCCAGTGCCGGCGCTTCTACAGCCCGGAGCACCTGCAAGCCGGCTGTTTCGTCGCGCATAACCGCCAGGGGCAACGCCAGGAATTCCCGCTGCTCTCGCTATCGGTAGGGGTGGTGCACTTGAAGACCGAAGCCTGCGAACGCCTGGATGCCGCGCAACTGGCCAGCATCGCCTCGGAAGCCAAGCGGCATGCCAAGGAAGTGCCGGGCTACAGCCTGCACATCATCAACCTGGACTGATTCAGAGTCCCAACTGAGCTGCTCGCTCGGCGTAACGGGCGGCCAGCCCGGTATCCACCGGCAGTCCCGGCGCGCCCTCGCGATACAGTGCAGCCAGGCGCTGGGCAGCCAGAGGATGGCCGGCGTCGGCGGCCTGCGCCCAATAACGCGCGGCTGCCACGGCATCGGCGGCCGCCTGGGCACTCCCCTGCAGCGCTTGCACACCCAACTGGTAGGCTGCCTTGGCGTCCCCGGCGTCGGCGGCAAGGCGCAGCAGGCGCAGGCCTTCCTCACGAGCACCGAATCCCTGGCCGCGAAACAGCAGGACATGACCGTAGAAACTCTGCGCCGGCCGATGGCCGAGGTTGGCCATGCGCGCGAACTGGCCCTGCATCCACTGCCAGGCGCGCGGCTGCCGGACCAACCAGGGCCAGCCCATCAGGCGCCGCGCGACCGCGTAGCCGAGGTGCGCCCGCAGACGCCAGAAGAGTGTCCCGCTCACAGTTCTTCCGGATAGTCGAACTCGAACACCCGGACCACCTCGGCGGCGTGCCAGCCAGCGGCAGCCGGACCGTCCGGCGCGCCAGCGAAACGCCCAAGGCGCTCCACGCATTCGAAGAATCCCGTGCGCGGCAGACGGCTGGCGCCCTGACTGATCACCAACGAGCTGCGCAATGGGCGCCCTGCCTGCGCATCCAGGGCAGCCAGGTACTCCAGGGCAGCGGTCAGGGTCGTCATGGCGGGAGTCGGAAGCTGCAGGCGTTCGATCAACGCCCGATAGGTCAGCAAGTGGCGCTGCCGGCGAGCATCCTCCAGTTCATCCAGCAAGCCCTGCCAGTGCTTGCGGCTGATCTGCACGCTCAAGATCCGGTCTCCAGCTTCACACCCAGCGCGCGGCGCAAACCATGCTCAATGGCTTCGCTGGCCTCGCGCTCGCCGCTTTCGATCAACCCAAGGTAAGAAGGACTTATCCCCACCTCGCGGGCCACGACCTCAAGGGCCAGGCCACGCGCTTCGCGCAATTCGCGCCAGGAAGCCTGGACGCTGGACTCGACCGCGGGGATGGATGGTCGGGCGGCATTGGCGCCGGCCGCTGCCAGCAAAGCCTGGTATTCCGCCCAGGGAACGACGGCGTATTCCGCTTCACCGTCGCGCATGATCACTTGCACGTTCATGGACAACACTCCTTGCATGCCGCCATCTTAACAGGCACCGACCGCGAGATGCGCCGCCTGTTCGGCATGTCCAATAACGAAAGTATCGTCCATGAAACGCCCATCGGCCTCTCCATCATTGGGTTCGCGAACACTGGGAGCCGCCACCACGCGCCGACGCACCTTGCCCGTCGCATCGCGAAGGCATATCAGCAGCGCCGCGACGCCTCTGGCGCGGGCAGCAGCGCCAGGGATTGCCGGGTTTCCGCACTCTGCCCATCGCGCCAGACCTTGAAGGCGTCCAACTCCGATTGCCAATGACGCACCACCCAGGCCAGCACCGCCAGATCATCGAGCAAGCCCACGCCAGGCAGCCAATCGGGAATCAGATCCACCGGCGAGAGGAAGTACAACAGGGCCGCCACCACGGCCAGCAGCGCCTTTGGATTCACTTGCCGGTACTGTCCACGAACCGCGGCCAGGGCCAGCTCTTGCAACAGACGCAGATCGGATTTCACCAGCTTCAACCGTGAGCTTTTGCGCGCCACCGCGAAGAGAAGCGCCGGAACTCGGCCACGGGCCAGAAAGCGTTCGGCCAAGGCGAGATAGCGATCGAATCCGACTGGTTTTTTCATCGGTCACCTCTTCCCGGCTCTTGCTGCCGGCGGTTCGCGGGTTATCCACCTTTCCTGTGGATAACTCTGTTGAAAGTATCTTCACGCATCGCCATGAGGCCCGTCGCCAGGGGCTTCCAGACAGATCGGCGATTTTTTATCCAGACCTGGAAAATCTTTAAAAATCATGCATTTGCAGCTAAACGATCGAAACAATCATGTCAAGCGCCAGCGGTAACTCCGTCTGCGACATAAGTGTGCATAAGGGTGACACCCACCTTTGGCGCAAGCCTTTTGCGACCGACCGGTCAGCCGCGAGCCTTTCGCATTCGCGACAGAAAATGCAAACGCCCCGCGAATGGCGGGGCGTTTCACCTGGTACCAAAGTACTCAGTTCTGCGGCTGTGCCTGGTCGCCACCCGCCTGGTTCTGGTCCTTGATGCCCAGCAGTTCCAGATCGAATACCAGCACCGAGTTGGCCGGAATGGTCGGGCTCGGGCTCTGCGCGCCGTAGGCCAGTTCGCTGGGGATGTACAGCTTGATCTTCTCGCCGACATGCATCAGTTGCAGGGCTTCGACCCAACCCGGAATCACACCATTGACCGGCAGATCGATGGGGCTGCCACGCTGGATGGAGCTGTCGAACACAGTGCCATCGGTCAGCTTGCCTTCATAGTGAACGGTCACCACGTCGGTCGCCTTCGGCTGCGGACCATCGGCCTTCTTCACGACTTCGTATTGCAGGCCGGACTTGGTGGTGATCACGCCTTGACGCTTGGCGTTGTCCTCGAGGAACTTCTTGCCAGCCTTGAGGGTTTCATCGCTCAGCTTGGTCATGCGCTCTTCGGAACGCTTCTGCAGGAAGCTGAAGGCTTCGGTCAGCTCTTCATCGGTCAGCTTCTGCTTCTTCTTGCCGATCGCATCTTCGATACCTTGGGCGACAGCCTTGGAATCCAGATCATCCATGCCTTCTTGCGCCAGGCTCTTGCCCATGTTCAGGCCGATACCGTAAGAGGCTTTCTGCGCCGGCGTCTTGAGTTCCACATTGGCCGCTTGCTTATCGCAACCTGCGAGAACCAGGCCGACCAGTGCGATCGCCGCCGCCAACCGATGTTGTTTCATGCTGATTCCTTGTCTATTCGCCGTGCTGGCATGTTCGATGAAGCCGCGAGCTTAGCAGGGCGCCGCGACCAATGGCTATGGCCAATAGGAACCACTGCCGGGAGATAAGTTCCCACTTCAAACTTATATATAAATTAACAAGATAGGAGGCTGGGAAGGATGCCTGGAAGGCCAGGGCGTTTTTCGCAGGCAATGAAAAAGCCCCCAGGCATTTCGGCCTGAGGGCTTGGATATGGCGCAGCGGACGGGACTCGAACCCGCGACCCCCGGCGTGACAGGCCGGTATTCTAACCGACTGAACTACCGCTGCGTCGGACCTCGGAGCGAGATTGGTGGGTGATGACGGGATCGAACCGCCGACCCTCTGCTTGTAAGGCAGATGCTCTCCCAGCTGAGCTAATCACCCTTCACTCTCGAAGTGGGGCGCATTCTACGGAGCCATCGCCCCCCTGGCAAGCCCCTGAGCGAAAAAAAATTTCAGATGTTCCAAAGGCTTAGGAAATCTCCACGAAGTCGGCGACGGGGTTGGCCTGGAGAGCCGCTAGCGGAATAATGCGGACCTTTGTGTCCCGGGAGTTTGATCCTCATGTGGTTCCGTAACCTGCTCGTCTACCGCCTTACCCAGGATCTGCAGATCGATGCCGATTCCCTCGAGAAAGCCCTGGCCAGCAAGCCGGCGCGCCCCTGCGCCAGCCAGGAACTCACCACCTACGGGTTCACCGCCCCCTTCGGCAAAGGCCCCGATGCGCCCCTGGCGCATTCCAGCCAGGGCTTTTTCCTGATCAGCGCGCGCAAGGAGGAACGCATCCTCCCCGGCAGCGTGGTGCGCGATGCGCTGAAGGACAAGGTCGACGAAATCGAGACCGCGCAGATGCGCAAGGTCTATAAGAAGGAGCGCGACCAGCTCAAGGACGAGATCGTCCAGAGCCTGCTGCCGCGTGCCTTCATTCGCCGCTCCTCGACCTTCGCCGCGATCGCCCCGAGCCTGGGCCTGATCCTGGTCGATTCGTCCAGCGCGAAAAAGGCCGAGGACCTGCTCTCCACCCTGCGCGAAGCCATCGGCTCGCTGCCGGTGCGTCCGCTGAGCGTCAAGATCGCCCCGAGCGCCACCCTCACCGACTGGGTCAAGACCCAGCAGGCCGCCGGTGACTTCCATGTGCTGGACGAATGCGAGCTGCGCGACACCCACGAGGATGGCGGCGTGGTGCGTTGCAAGCGCCAGGACCTGACCAGCGACGAAATCCAGCTGCACCTGTCGTCCGGCAAACTGGTCACCCAGTTGGCCCTGGCCTGGTCGGACAAGCTGTCCTTCGTCCTCGACGACAAGCTGGCGATCAAGCGCCTGCGTTTCGAGGACCTGCTGCAGGAACAGGCTGAACAGGACGGTGGCGAAGACGCTCTCGGCCAGTTGGACGCCAGCTTCACCCTGATGATGCTGACCTTCGGCGAGTTCCTCCCGGCGCTGTTCGAAGCCCTCGGTGGCGAAGAGATCCCTCAGGGCATCTGACCCCGCCTCCGGCCGGCGCCACCTGGCGCCGGCCATCAGCATAAAAAAGAAGAAGGCCCCCCATGCGTGCCCTTGCCCTGCTGAGCCGCTTCGTCGGCAATACCTTCGCCGTCTGGGTGCTGCTGTTCGCCGTGCTGGCGTTCGTCGCGCCAGAGTGGTTCCGCCCACTGGCACCGGCCATCGTGCCGCTGCTCGGGGTGGTGATGTTCGGCATGGGGCTGACGCTGAAAGTCGAGGACTTCGCCGAGGTGGCCCGCCATCCCTGGCGCGTGGCACTCGGCGTGGTCGCCCATTTCCTGATCATGCCGGGCATGGCCTGGCTGCTTTGCCAGGTGCTGCGCCTGCCGGCGGATATCGCCGTGGGCGTGATCCTGGTCGGCTGCTGCCCCAGCGGCACCGCCTCCAATGTCATGACCTGGCTGGCGCGCGGTGACCTGGCGCTGTCGGTGGCCATCGCCGCAGTGACCACCCTGCTCGCCCCGCTGCTGACCCCGGCATTGATCTGGCTGCTGGCCTCGGCCTGGCTGCCGGTGTCTTTCGGCGCGCTGTTCTGGTCGATTCTGCAAGTGGTGCTGGTGCCCATCGCCCTCGGCCTTCTCGCCCAACGGCTGCTCGGCGCGCGGGTCCGCCATCTCGTCGAAGCGCTGCCGCTGGTCTCGGTGCTGTGCATCGTGGTGATCATTGCCGCCGTGGTGGCAGCCAGCCAGGCGAAGATCGCCGAGTCCGGCCTGCTGATCATGGCCGTGGTGATCCTGCACAACGGCTTCGGCTTCCTCCTCGGCTACTTCACCGGACGCCTCTTCGGCCTGCCCCTGGCACAGCGCAAATCGCTGGCCCTGGAGGTCGGCATGCAGAACTCCGGGCTCGGTGCGGCACTCGCCAGCGCCCACTTTTCGCCGCTGGCGGCGGTTCCCAGCGCCTTGTTCAGCGTCTGGCACAACATTTCCGGGGCGAGTCTGGCCAGTTGGTTCCGGCGCCTCCCCGAGAAGGGCGCCGACGAGCTGAATCCTTAAGGATTTCGCGTCGGCAATACGCGCCGCCGGGTTGCCACGGCGACGAACACGTGCAGAATAATGCACATCGTGAGGACGACCTCACCACCGATCCGGTGCTTCGATGGGGACGGCCCTGCACCCGCAATCCATCCTCTGAGGTAGCCATGTCCTGGATCGTTCTGTTCTTCGCCGGCCTGTTCGAAGTCGCCTGGGCCGTTGGTCTGAAGTACACCGAAGGCTTCACCCGCCTGTGGCCCAGCCTGCTCACCGCACTCGCCATGGCAGCCAGCCTGGGCCTCCTCGGCCTGGCCATGAAGAACCTGCCGCTGGGCACCGCCTATGCCATCTGGACCGGCATCGGCGCGGTCGGCACGGTGATCGCCGGTATCCTGCTGTTCGGCGAATCCATCGCGCCGCTGCGGCTGCTCAGCATCGCGCTGATCCTCTGCGGCCTGGTCGGCCTGAAACTCAGCCATTGAGTGCACGCATCGCTACTGTCGCTTTCGTGGAAAACTCCCGGTATGCTGCCCCCACTGTGCTTGCTTGGGTCACTACGGCTCGTGACCTGATGTGGCGGCTCCGCCCCCATCGCCCGGCTCGGCTTACTCCTTGCAACTCAGAAAAAAAGCGCGGCCGAACCGCGCTGCCATCCACTTCGTTCAAGGTGTAAAACAATGTCGAATCGTCAAAACGGCACCGTTAAATGGTTCAACGATGCCAAAGGTTTTGGCTTCATCACTCCGGAAAGCGGCAACGACCTGTTCGTGCACTTCCGCTCCATTCAAGGCAACGGCTTCAAATCGCTGCAGGAAGGCCAGAAGGTCTCCTTCATCGTGGTTGAAGGCCAGAAAGGCCTGCAGGCGGACGAAGTTCAGATCATCTGAACCCTGTCCCAGAAAAAGCCCCGGCATCGACCGGGGCTTTTTCATTTCAGCGGGCGTCTCCACGCAAGAGCGCGACCTGCACCTGCAAGTGCTGCCGCGCGGCGTCCTGCGGCAGCAGCGGCTGCCCCGCCACCAAGCGCACCCGCGACCACAAGCGCTTGAAGAAGCCCTTCCGCGGATCGCGGCTGAAGAAGCTGCCCCACAGCCCCTGCAGGGCCATGGGAATCACCGGCACCGGGGTTTCCGCGATGATCCGCTCGACCCCGCCGCGGAATTCGTTCATCTCGCCATCGCTGGTCAGCTTGCCCTCGGGGAAGATGCACACCACCTCGCCATCGCGCAGGTACTCGGCGACCTTGCGGAACGCCTCTTCGTAGATCGTCTCGTCCTCGTGGCGTGCGGCGATGGGCACGGCGCCGGCGGTGCGGAAGATGAAGTTGAGCAGCGGGATCTGGAAGATCTTGTAGTACATGACGAAGCGCACCGGGCGGCGGATGGAGCCGGCGATGAGCAGCGCGTCGACGAAGGATACGTGGTTGCAGACCAGCACCGCCGGGCCTTCATCGGGAATGGCTTCGAGATTCTGGTGATCGACGCGGTACATGGAATGGCTGAGCAGCCAGACCAGGAAGCGCATGGTGAACTCGGGCACGATCTTGAAGATGTAGACGTTGACGCCGACGTTCAGCAGCGACAGCACCAGGAACAGCTGCGGGATGCTCAATTTGGCCACGGAGAGCAGCAGGATCGAAACGATGGCCGCCGCGACCATGAACAACGCGTTGAGGATGTTGTTGGCGGCGATCACCCGCGCCCGCTTGTCCTCTTCGGTGCGCGCCTGGATCAGCGCGTACAGCGGCACGATGTAGAAGCCGCCGAAGATGCCGATGCCGAGGATGTCGCTCAACACCGCCCAGGACTGCGGCTGTTCGAGCACCTGCAGCCAGCCGTAGGGCTGCGCGGCCTCGGGCAGACCACCGCTGTGCCACCAGAGGAGGATGCCGAACAGGCTCAGGCCGATGGAGCCGAACGGCACCAGGCCGATCTCCACCTTCTTGCCGGACAACTTCTCGCAGAGCATCGAGCCCAGGGCGATGCCCACCGAGAACACGGTGAGGATCAGCGTCACCACGCTTTCGTCGCCGTGCAGCAGCTCCTTGGCATAGGTCGGGATCTGCGTCAGGTAGACCGCGCCGAGGAACCAGAACCAGGAGTTACCGACCAGCGAGCGGGACACCGCCGGTCGCTGCGTCAGGCCCAGGCGCAGGATGCTCCAGGACTGCTTGAAGATGTTCCAGTCCAGTTGCAGCGACGGCAGCGCCGCCGCCGCGCGCGGAATGCCACGGCTGGCCAGGTAGCCACAGCTGGCGACCAGCACCACGGCGATGCCCACCGCCGGCGCATAGGACTGCCGCGACATGAGCATGCCGGCACCGATGGTGCCGGCGAGGATGGCGAGGAAGGTGCCCATCTCGACCAGCGCGTTACCGCCGACCAGTTCGTCCTCGTGCAGGTGCTGCGGCAGGATCGAGTACTTCACCGGCCCGAACAGCGCCGAATGGGTCCCCATGGCGAACAGGGCGATGAACAGCAGGGTCAGGCTACCGAACAGGAAGCCCGCCGCGCCGATCAGCATGATGACGATCTCTGCCAGCTTCAGCGCGCGCATCAGCGCATCCTTGTTGAACTTCTCGCCGAACTGTCCGCCGAGGGCGGAGAACAGGAAGAACGGCAGGATGAACAGCAAGGCGCACAGGTTGACCAGCAGACTGCGGTCGCCGCCGATGGTCAGGTGGTAGAGGATCGCCAGAATCAGCGACTGCTTGAACACGTTGTCGTTGAACGCACCGAGCAACTGGGTGATGAAGAACGGCAGGAAGCGTTTGTTGCCCAGCAGAGCGAATTGCGAATGTTGGCTCATCGTCCGTGTGTACCTGGTCAGTCGACCCGCGAGGCGGGCCAGGAGAAGGGCACTGCGGCCCGTCGCTGATTTGACTGCAATCGGCGGCTATCTGGCCACATCTTCCGGCGAAAAAAGCTGCGTGCCGACCCACCTTCGTCGCCACTGACGGCACGCTGCCGCCGCGCCCGCTCAGCGCGGCAAGGAACGCGCGCAGGCCTGGCGGTACTCGCCGGGCGCCACGCCGTAAGCCTGCTTGAACTGGCGGCTGAGGTGGCTCTGGTCGGCGAAGCCGAGCTGCGCCGCGACGCTGGCCGGCTGGCAACCGCTCTTCAGCAACGCCCGGGCCTGCTCCAGGCGGCGCTGCTTGAGCCAGGCGTGGGGCGGCAGACCGGTGGCCTTGCGGAAGACCCGAGCGAAATGGAAGGGCGACAGGTTCACCGCCGCCGCCAGCTCCTCCAGCGACGGCGGCTCGCACAGGCGCGCGGCCAGCAATTCACGGGCCCGCGCCACCGCCAGCGGTTCCCGCCCGGGCGGCGGCGCCTCGGGCACCCGCGCGTAACGCTGGAACAACAACAGTAAGGCTTCGCGCCAACGCGTCTGGCATTCCAGCGTGTCGGCGTGGGACTCGAGCAAACGATGCACGTCGAGGCAGGACTGGATCACCCGGCTGTCCTGCAACACGCTGGCATCGAACGACGGCAGCCCCGTGCGTCCCAGCGCCAGCTCGTCGAGCACCGCGGCCACCTGGCCGACCTCTGGATAGAAGCCACGGTAGCGCCAGCCGGCTTCGTGCGCCTTGGAGCCGGTGTGCACCTCATCGGGATTGATCAGCACCAGGCTGCCGGCCGGCGCCAGGTGCTCCGCGCCGCGATGGCGGAAGCGCTGGGCGCCCTGCTCGATCAAGACCAGGGCGAAGCCTTCGTGCACGTGTGGGGCGAAACGCTGCTCGATGAATCGCGCCCGCAGCAGTTCCAGGCCACCCAGCTCGGGGGCGCGCCAGAAGCGCGTCTGTTCGCCGTTGCCGCCCTGCATGGCCATTTCAGCCGTTGAAGCCGGCTTCCAGCGCGGCCTTGACCTGCGGCCATTCGAGGTCGGTGATGCTGTAGATGACGGTGTCGTCGAGGCGTCCACCGGCCAGCCGGCGGTGATTGCGCAGCACGCCCTCGCGGACCGCGCCGAGCTTTTCGATGGCCCGTTGCGCGCGCAGGTTGCTGGCGGCGGTCTTCAGTTGCACGCGAACCATCTTCCAACTGTCGAACGCATGGCGCAGCATCAGGTACTTGATGCTGGCGTTCAGGCCGCGGCCGTGTTGCGAGGCATCCAGCCAGGTGCCGCCAATCTCGCAGGCCGGCAAGGCTGGCAGGAAATCCATGAAGCGGGTGGTCCCCACCAGTTGGTTGCCCAGGCGCACGACCAGCGGCAGCGCGCGGCCCTCGCGCTGTTCGGCGAGCCCGTGGCGATACCAGTCCGGCCGCTGCGGCGCGCTCATGAATTTGAGCGCTTCGCGATTGGCCTCGGCCAGGGCCACCAGCTCGGGCACGTCGGCCTCGACCATCGGCTCCAGGCGCAGGGCGCCGCGTTGCAGGGTTATCGGTAGCGGTCTGAACATGGACCCTCCTCGCACATCGACTCTCAATCCGGCTCCCAATCAGAGCCTTGCGGCCATGGTAAGTGCCCTCCGCCGCGCCGGGCTCGACGGACGGGGCTACCGCAAGGGGGCGGCACGCTACCAGCCAGCCCGAGATGCGGCAAGAAGCCTCTGATACCTTCGTAGCAAGGTTCTGACAGTACGGCGCTTTGATGAGAAACTGCCGGTACGCGCTAGGCTCCGCAGGTAACGCGGAGCATGGGTTATTTTCGGAGTTCGCATGTCGTTGTCCAGCGGGCTGATCGCCACGGTCGCCCTCCTCTACATGGCCGTCCTGTTCGCCATCGCTTTCTATGGCGACCGCCGCCGCGCGCCGCTGTCGCCGCGCCTGCGCGCCTGGGTCTACAGCCTGTCGCTGGCGGTCTACTGCAGCAGCTGGACATTCTTCGGCGCGGTCGGCCAGGCCGCCGGCCAGCTCTGGTCGTTCCTGCCGATCTACCTAGGCCCCGTGCTGCTGATGCTGCTCGCCCCCTGGGTGCTGCAGAAGATGATCATGATCAGCAAGCAGGAGAACATCACCTCGATCGCCGACTTCATCGCCGCGCGCTACGGCAAGTCGCAGGCCCTGGCGGTGGTGGTGGCGCTGATCTGCGTGGTCTGCGTGCTGCCGTACATCGCCCTGCAGCTCAAGGGCATCGTCCTCGGCGTGAACCTGCTGATCGGCGCCGGCCCCGACTCCGGCGGCAGCCGCGCGCAGGACACCGCGCTGATCGTCTCGCTGATCCTGGCGTTGTTCACCATCGTCTTCGGCACCCGCAGCCTGGACGTCACCGAGCACCACCGCGGCATGGTCCTGGCCATCGCCTTCGAATCCCTGGTCAAGCTCACTGCCTTCCTCGCGGTCGGCATCTTCGTCACCTTCGGCCTCTACGACGGCTTCGACGACCTGCTGCAAAAAGCGCGCAGCGCCCCGCAACTGGCCGAGTACTGGCAGGAGACCGTGCACTGGCCGGCCATGCTGCTGCAGACCGGCGTGGCCATGACCGCGTTCATGTGCCTGCCCCGGCAGTTCCACGTGCTGGTGGTGGAAAACATCGAACCGCGCGACCTCAACCAGGCGCGCTGGGTGTTCCCCATCTACCTGGTGCTGGCCGCGCTGTTCGTGGTGCCCATCGCCCTGGCCGGACAGATGCACCTGCCCGGCGGCGTCATCCCCGACTCCTTCGTGATCAGCCTGCCGCTCGCCGAAGCGCACCCGGCCCTGGCCCTGCTGGCCTTCATCGGCGGCGCCTCGGCGGCCACCGGCATGGTCATCGTCGCCAGCGTGGCGCTGTCCACCATGGTCTCCAACGACATGCTGCTGCCCTGGCTGCTGCGCCGCCGCGGTGGTAACGACGAGCAGCCGTTCGAAGTGTTCCGCCACTGGCTGCTCACCGTGCGCCGGGTCAGCATCGCGCTGATCCTGCTGCTGGCCTACGTCAGCTACCGCCTGCTCGGCTCCACCGCGAGCCTGGCGACCATCGGCCAGATCGCCTTCGCCGCCATCGCCCAACTGGGCCCGGCGCTGATCGGCGCGCTGTACTGGAAGCAGGCCAACCGCCGTGGCGTGTTCGCCGGCCTCGCCGCCGGCGCTGCGCTATGGGGGTACACCCTGGTGTTGCCGGTGATCGCCAAGAGCCTGGGCTGGCCGCTGGCGCATTTCCCCGGGCTCGCCTGGCTGGACGGGCGCCCCTTCGGCCTGCTGATCGAACCGCTGACCCTCGGCGTGCTGCTTTCGCTGATCGGCAACTTCGCCCTGTTCGGCCTGGTCTCGGTGTTCTCCCGCACGCGCGTGTCCGAGCACTGGCAGGCCAGCCGCTTCATCGGCCAGGAGATTTCCCAGCGCGTCAGCTCGCGCTCGATGCTCGCGGTGCAACTGGAGGACCTGCTGATGCTCGCCGCCCGCTTCGTCGGCGAGGAACGCGCGCGGCAGAGCTTCATCCGCTTCGCCTACCGCCAGGGCAAAGGCTTCACCCCCAGCCAGAACGCCAACGACGAGTGGATCGCCCACACCGAACGCCTGCTCGCCGGCGTGCTCGGCGCCTCCTCCGCGCGCGCGGTGGTGAAGGCCGCCATCGAAGGCCGCGAGATGCAGGTCGAGGACGTGGTGAAAATCGCCGACGAAGCCTCCGAAGTGCTGCAGTTCAACCGCGCCCTGCTGCAAGGCGCGATCGAGAACATCACCCAGGGCATCAGCGTGGTCGACCAGTCGCTGCGCCTGGTGGCCTGGAACCATCGCTACATCGAGCTGTTCGGTTACCCCGATGGACTGATCCAGGTCGGCCGGCCGATCGCCGACATCATCCGCTACAACGCAGAGCGCGGCCTCTGCGGCCCCGGCGACCCCGACCTGCACGTGGCCAAGCGCCTGTACTGGATGCGCCAGGGCACCCCGCACACCTCCGAGCGGCTGTTCCCCAACGGCCGGGTCATCGAACTGATCGGCAACCCCATGCCCGGCGGCGGCTTCGTCATGAGCTTCACCGACATTACCGCCTTCCGCGACGCCGAGCAGGGCCTCAAGGACGCCAACGAGGGGCTGGAGCAGCGGGTGCAGGAGCGGACCCACGAACTGTCGCAGTTGAACCAGGCGCTGATCGAGGCCAAGGGCACCGCCGAAGCCGCCAACCAATCGAAGACGCGCTTCCTCGCCGCGGTCAGCCACGACCTGATGCAGCCGCTCAACGCCGCGCGCCTGTTCTCCGCCGCCCTCGGCCACCAGAGCGGCTTGTCCGGCGAAGCCACCGACCTGGTGCGCCACCTGGACTCCTCGTTGCGCTCGGCGGAAGACCTGATCACCGACCTGCTGGACATCTCGCGCCTGGAAAGCGGCCGGGTCAGCGCCGAGCGCGCGGCCTTCCCGCTGAACAACCTGATCGACACCCTCGGCGTGGAGTTCAAGGTCCTGGCCCAGGAGCAAGGCATCGATTTCCATGTGCGCGGCAGCAAGCTGCGCGTGGAAAGCGACATCAAGCTGCTGCGCCGGGTGCTGCAGAACTTCCTCACCAACGCCTTCCGCTATGCCAAGGGGCATGTGCTGCTCGGCGTGCGCCGCGAAGCCGGCTACCTGCGCGTGGAGGTCTGGGACCGCGGGCCGGGCATCCCGCCGGACAAGCTCAGCGTGATCTTCGAGGAGTTCAAGCGCCTCGACAGCCACCAGACCCGCGCCGAAAAGGGCCTCGGCCTCGGCCTGGCGATCGCCGACCGGCTGTGCAAGGTGCTCGACCACAAACTCGAAGTGCGTTCCTGGCTGGGCAAGGGCAGCGTGTTCAGCGTCCGCGTGCCGCTGGCGCGGCAGCCGGCGCCGGCGGAGTTGAACGGGCACAAGGCCGAGGTGCCGGCCGAACTCAACGGTGCCCAGGTGCTCTGCGTGGACAACGAAGACAGCATCCTGGTCGGCATGAACAGCCTGCTCAGCCGCTGGGGCTGCCGCGTGCTCACCGCGCGCAACAAGAGCGATTGCGAGCAGTTGCTGGCCCAGGAAGCTCGCCCGGAACTGGCGCTGATCGACTATCACCTGGACAACGGCGAAACCGGCGCCGAACTGATGGCCTGGCTGCGCGCGCGCCTGGGCGAGCCGATCCCCGGCGTGGTCATCAGCGCCGACGCGCGCCCCGAACTGGTCGCGCAGATCCACGCGGCCGGCCTGGAGTTCCTCGCCAAGCCGGTCAAGCCGGCAGCCCTGCGCGCCCTGCTGAGCCGGCACCTGAGCCTCAACTGATCGCCCTCAAGGGCGCAGATGGCGCTCGAACCAGGCCAGCGCCTCGGCGCCGGCCTGGGCGGCGCCGACCGTGTAGGGATCGAAGTGTCCGCCCGGCAGCAGGACCAGGCGCTTGGGCTGCAAGGCCCGCTGATAGGCGGCCAGCGCCAGGTCAGTGGGCGTCACCGTGTCATGCTCGGCGACCAGCATCAGCAGCGGCGTCGGGCTGACCCTTTCGATCAGCAGGCCGGGCTCGTACTCGCTGGCGCGCTCGCTGGAGCGCAGGGTCACGCGGTTTTCCCAGCGCACCGGCAGGCCTCGCGCAAAGCCGTAGAAGGCCTCGGCATCCGCTCCCGGATAGATCCCCGCCTCGCCCGCTTCGGCGATTACCCGACGGTAGGCCGGCGCCGCACCGCGCAGACGCGCCAGGCGATCCGCCTGAAAGGCCGCGCGCAACGCCTGGACCTGCTCGCCGGCGCGGCGCAGGAAGCTCTGGTAGCCGCTGATCGTCGGCACCTGCGCCACCACGCAGCGCAAGCGCCGATCCAGGGCGCCCAGGGTAATCGCATGGCCGCCGCTGTAACTGGAACCCCAGAGGCCGATGCGCGTGGCGTCGGCCCAAGCCTGGGTGGCGAGCCAGGTGATCAGCTCGCGCATGTCCTCCACCTGCCGCCACGGATCGATCTCGCCGCGCCGCTCGCCGCCGCTGGCGCCGAAATTGCGATGGTCGTAGAGCAGCACGGCGAAACCGGCGGCGGCGAAGCGCTCGGCCAGGCGGTCCAGGTGCATGGCCTTGAGCGCGGCGAAGCCGGGGCTCATGACAATGCATGGCAGGGGCTCGTCGTCAGCCTGGGCGGGGCGGAACAGCCAGGCGTCCAGCTCGACCTCGGGCAGGACGATACGCAGGCTCTGACGCTGGGCGGCAATGGCGGACATCGGCATTCTCCTGGGCGAAGGCGCAAACGCGCGGGAGTCGCCAGGATAGGCAGGCCGGCACCCGCTCACCGCGCCGCGCCGGCCAGTTTCTACGGCGCATCGGCCAGACACGTCAGCGGTAGTCGCGCGGCGCGCAGCCCATCAACTTGCGGAAAGCCGCCGAGAAGGCCCCGGCCGTTTCGTAGCCCAGCTCGGTGGCGATGCGCGTCACCGGCTCGCCGGCGGAGAGTCGCGGCAGCGCGGCGAACACCCGCGCCTGCTGGCGCCAGAGCATGAAGCCCATGCCCAGCTCGGCCTGGAACAGGCGCGCCAGGGTCCGGCTGGAGGCGCCCACCTGCCGCCCCCACTGCTCCAGGCCGCGCGGGTCGCCGGGCTGCGCCAGGAGCCCGAGGCAGAGCCGCTGCAGGCGCGGGTCGCGGGGCATCGGCAGGCGCAGCGGGCAAGCCTGGGCCCAGGCGATCTCATCCAGCAGCACCTGCAGCAGCCGGCGTTCGCGCACACTCCAGGCGGCCGCCGGCGGCAGGCTGCAGGCGCGGCAGAGCAGTTCGCGCAACAGCGGCGTCACCCCAAGGCTGGTCGGGACGGCCGGCAATCCGGGCGGACAGGCCGGGTCGCGCAGATAGAGACTGCGCAGGCTCACCGGGCCGCGCGCACGCAAGCGATGGCGCAGGCGCGGCGGCATCCACAGCGCCTGCTGCGGCGAAATCAGCCAGAGGCCATCGGCGCAACTCAGCTCCATCACGCCACTGACCGCATAGATCAGCTGCGCGCCCTCGTGCCAGTGCTCCGCTAGGCAATGGCCGTCGGGGTACTCGCGGCTCAGGGCACGCAAGGACTGCTCGGGCTCTGGAAAGGCGATCAACTGCATGAAGGGCTCCGCTGGCAGGCCGGGGCGCCTATTCTGCCGGCCGCCTCGGCGGCCCGCCAAGCCTGCCTTGATTCACCGCAAGCCAAAGCCCGGCGCAGCCATTAGACTGCCGGGACAGACGCCCGGAGGCCGCCGATGCAGGAAAACATGGAGATCGTTCTCGACCTGACCACCGCCCTGGCCATCGGCCTGTTGGTCGGGACCGAGCGCGGTTGGCGCACCCGGGACAGCGAAGACATTCGGCAGATCGCCGGCATCCGCACCTTCACCCTGACCGGCATGCTCGGCGGTTTCAGTGCCCTGCTTGCCAGCCATTTCGGCGTCTGGGCCTGGGCGATCATGGCCCTGCTGGTCGGCCTGCTGGCGGTAGCCGGCTACCTCGCCGACGTGCGCCGCAGCGGCGACCAGGGCATGACCAGCGAAATCGCCCTGCTCGCCACCTTCCTCCTCGGCAGCCTGGCGGTGGCCGACAGCCGCCTGCTGGCCACCGCCGGCGGTGTGGTGGTCGCCCTGCTGCTGAGCCTGAAGGAATCCCTGCATGCCGCACTCAAGCACCTGGACGCCAAGGAGCTGTCCGCGGCCTTCAAGCTGCTGTTCATTTCGGTGGTGATGCTGCCGGTGCTGCCGAACCAGGGTTATGGTCCCTGGCAGGTGTTCAACCCCTATTCGACCTGGTGGATGGTGGTGCTGATCGCCGGCCTGGGCTTCGCCGCCTACGTCGCCGTGCGCCTCACCGGTACGCGCTACGGCCTGTTGATCACCGCTGTGCTCGGTGGCCTGGTGTCGTCCACCGCGATGACCCTGACCCTGGCTCGCCTGCATCAGGATCGCCGCCTGCACGCGCTGCTGGCCGCCAGCCTGCTGGCGACCTCGGCGCTGATGTTCCCGCGCGTACTGCTGGAAGTCGGCGCGGTCAGCCCGGCGCTGTTGCCGCGCCTGCTGCCGGCGCTGCTGCTGGCCGCCCTGGTGTATGCCGGCGGCGCCCTGGTCTTCTGGTTCCGGGCGGAAAGCCAGGACGGCCAGGCGTCCAGCGAGCCACCGCTGAAAAACCCCTTCGAGCTGGGACCGGCGCTGCGCTTCGCCGTGCTGCTGGCGTTGATCCTGTTCCTCGTCGAAGCCAGCCGGCGCTACCTCGGCGACGTTGGCGTGTACCTGGTGGCGTTGCTCTCCGGCCTGGCCGATGTCGATGCCATCACCCTGTCCCTGGCCAGCCATAGCCAGAATGGCCTGGAAGCCTCGGTGGCCAGCCACGGCATCGTCCTCGCGGTGATCAGCAACAACGTCGTCAAAGCCACCCTCATCGCCCTGATCGGCGGCCGCCAACTGGCCCTGCGCTGCCTGCCGGTGATGCTCGCCGGCCTCGCCTGCGGCTCCCTGACGCTGCTGCTGTAAAGCCCCTCGACGCGGCGCGTGCGGTAGCCAACGGACAGCGCCTTGCGCGCTGCCCGCCCGGCCTAACCAAAGGCGGGACTTGCCCAGCGCGGATTTCCGCGTGCGCCGGGGAAACGCCCGTGGCGCCTGAGCCGGCGCCGTTCGCGCGGGACGGTAACAGCGCACCGGGGCATGGCAGGCCGCGGAGGGATCGGTCAGCATCGAGATCGACCTTCGGCCATCTCGGCGCCCGCCAATCTGCCCCTGGAGCAGCCCATGACCTGTGGCACAACAGCCCCCGCCCCCTCAGCGCGCACCCGCCGCCTTCGCTCATCGCTGCGCCCGAGTGGCGCGGCCCGCCCTGGAGCGACGACATGAACGCCAGGCTCGACAGTCTCGCCCCGGCTCCCGCCGTGCGACGCTTCGTGGTTTCCGGTTCGCTGCGCCTGGCGGTCTACCAGTGGGGCGACCCGCAGTTGCCGACCCTGCTGCTGGTGCATGGCTATCCGGACAACCACGCCGTCTGGCTGCCGCTGATCCAGCGCCTGGCCGGGCGTTTCCACCTGGTCGCCTACGACGTGCGCGGCGCCGGAGAGTCGGACAAGCCGAGCAGGACCGGCGATTACCGCCTGGAACTGCTCAGCCAGGACCTGCAAGCGGTGCTCGACGCGGTCAGCCCGGAGCAACCGGTGCACCTGGTCGCCCACGACTGGGGCTCGATCCAGACCTGGGAAAGCGTCACCGATCCGCGCTTGCGCGCACGCATCGCTTCCTACACCAGCATCTCCGGCCCCTGCCTGGATCACGTCGGCTGCTGGATGCGCGAGCGCCTGCGCTCCCGGCAACCGCGCGCATTGCTGGAACTGTTCACGCAGTTGCTGCACTCCTGGTACATCTACTACTTCCACCTGCCGCTATTGCCCGAACTGGGCTGGCGCCTGGGCGGCGCGCGGCTCTGGCCGCAATTCCTGCGCCGCGTCGAAGGCCTGCGCGCGCCCGCGCCGAATCCGCACCAGGCCAGCGATGGGCGCCATGGCGTAAAGCTCTACCGAGCCAACTTCATCGGCGCGATCTTCTCGCCGCGCCAGCGCTACACCGAGGTGCCGGTGCAGTTGATCGTGCCGACCCGCGATCACTTCGTCGGCGCGCCACTGTTCCAGCGACTGCCGCAGTGGGCTCCACGGCTGTGGCGGCGCGAGGCCCAGGCCGGCCACTGGCAATTGCTCGCCGAGCCGCAGCAACTGGCCGGCTGGATCGACCAGTTCGTCAGCCACATCGACGGCGCCGCCGCCTCCGACTCCCTGCGCCTGGCCCGCCAGCCGGCGCACTGAGCCTGCCTGCGGACCCGCAGCCCATGGCCGGCGGCAACGAGGCGCCGGCATACTGCGCTTCCCGCCACTGGCCATACAGGGATCGCTCATGCCGCTGGGAACCTATCCGCTGTACCCCGCCCTCGCCGACCGCGAAGCGCGCTTGCCGGACGCGGTCGACGTGGTCATCGCCGGCAGCGGCATCATGGGCTGCGCCAGCGCCTGGCAACTCGCCGGGCGCGGCCTGCGCGTCCTGGTCTGCGACAAGGCCGGGCTGGCCAGCCAGCAGTCCACCCGCGCCTGGGGCTTCGTCCGCCAGCAGGGCCGCGATCCCGCCGAAGTGCCGCTGATGATGGCCGCCATCCCGCTCTGGGAACGCCTCGAAGAAACCCTGCAAGCGCCGCTGGAGTGGCGCCAGGGCGGCTGCCTGTACCTAGCGGAGAACGAGCAGCGGCGGGCGCATTACCAGGCCTGGCTGAAGGTCGCGGCGGACTGCGGCCTGGATACCCGGCTGCTCTCGGCCAGGCAGGTCTCGACGCTCATGCCGGGCCTCGCCGATGCCGGCCTCGGCGGGCTCTACACGGCCAACGACGGTCAGGCCGAACCGCGCCGGGTAGCCCCTGCCTTCGCCCTGCGCGCCCGCGAGCGCGGCGCCCTGTTCGTCGAAGGCTGCGGGGTGAGCGGCATCGACCTGGCCGGCGGACGGGTGTGTGGCGTACAGACCGAACGCGGCTACGTGAAAACCCGCCAGGTGCTGGTGGCGGCCGGCGCCAGCAGTTGGCGCCTGCTGCGCGGCATCGGCCTGGACCTGCCGCAACAAGCCGTGCGCTGCACGGTCTCGCGCACCAGCCCGGGGCCGGATATCGGTGCGCAGAGTTTCATCGGCCACGGTATCGGCATTCGCCAGCGAGCCGATGGCAGCCTCAATCTGGCCGACGAAACCCAGGCCGACATCGACCTCAGCCTCGATCATCTGCGCGCGGCCAGGTGGTACCTGCCAGTGCTGCCGGAGAACCGCGCGAGCTTCTCCCTGCACCTCAACGGCGCCCTGCTGCACGACCTGCGCCAGCGCCTGCCAGGCTCGGAAAGCCAGCGCAACGGTGCCGTGCTCGGCGAGCGCGATCCACAGGTGGCGGTGAACCAGGCCCGCGTGCAACGCGCGCAGCGGTCGCTGGGCCAGGCCTTCCCGGCCCTGCGCGACGTGCGGGTGGTGGAAAGCTGGGCGGGCATGATCGATGTGCTGCCCGATGGCATCCCGGTCCTGGATGCGCCCAGCGAGGTGCCGGGGCTACTGCTGGCCAGCGGTTTCTGCGGCCACGGTTTCGCCCTGGGGCCGATCGTCGGTCAACTGATGAGCCAATGGCTGCTCGACGGCCAACCGGGGATGGACCTGCGCGCCTTCCGCCTGCGCCGCTTCGCCGATGGCACGGCGGGCAAGCCGTATTCGCTGTTCTGAGCGGGATCGGCGCCGCCTCATCCGGCGGACCAGGCGCGACGCCTGATCCACTTGGCCGGGAACGCCGGCGTGAGCCGCCGCGGCGGCGGCTACTCGCCGTCCACCGGCTGCGGATCGTCGCTCAGGGCGCGCTCCAGCCAGTCGTTGGGCAGGCTCTTGCTGGCGCGGGCGCCGAGCAACTTGACCTGCTCGGCGCGGCTGATCAGGTTGCCGCGCCCCTCGCAGAGTTTGTTGCGCGCCGCCGCATAAGACTTGTCCAGTTGCTGCAGCCGCACGCCCATCTCGTCCAGGTCCTGCACGAAGAGCACGAACTTGTCGTACAGCGCCCCGGCGCGCTCGGCGATCTCGCGGGCGTTCTGGTTCTGCCGCTCCTGGCGCCAGAGGCTGTCGATCACCCGTAGGGTGGCCAACAGGGTGGTCGGGCTGACGATCACGATATTACGCTCGAACGCCTCCTGGAACAGGTTCGGTTCGGCCTGCAGGGCCGCCGAGAAGGCCGCTTCGACCGGCATGAAGAGCAACACGAAATCCAGGCTGTGCAGCCCTTCCAGGCGCTTGTAGTCCTTGCCGGAGAGGCCCTTCACATGGTTGCGCAGGGATTGCACGTGCTGCTTCAGCGCCTGCTGGCGGATCACCTCGTCGTCGGCGGCGACGAACTGCTGGTAGGCGGTCAGGCTGACCTTGGCATCGACCACCACCTGCTTGTCGCCGGGCAGGCGGATCAGCACGTCCGGCTGGAAGCGCTCGCCATCGGCGGCGCGCAGGCTGACCTGGGTCTCGTATTCGCGGCCCTTCTCCAGGCCGGCATGCTCCAGCACCCGCTCCAGCACCAGCTCGCCCCAGTTGCCCTGGGTCTTCTGCCCCTTGAGCGCGCGGGTCAGGTTGGTCGCCTCCTCGCCCAGGCGCAGGTTGAGCTGCTGCAGGCGCTCCAGCTCCTTGGCCAGGGAAAAGCGTTCGCGGGCTTCCTGTTGGTAACTTTCCTCGACGCGCTTCTCGAAGGACTGGATGCGCTCCTTCAACGGGTCGAGCAATTGCCCCAGGCGTTGCTGGCTGGCTTCGGCGAAACGCTGCTCACGCTCCTCGAAGATCTTCCCGGCCAGTTCGGCGAATTGCGCCCGCAGCTCATCGCGCGCCGCCTGCATGTCATCCAGGCGCCGCTGGTGGCTGTCCTGCTGCTCACGCAGCTCCGCCCCCAGGGACGCGCATTCGGCGGCCAGCCGGCGCAGCTCTTCTTCCTTGCTCTCACGCTCGCCCTGCCAGGCCTTCTCCGTTTGCCCGAGGCGCTCGCGCTCCGCGCGCGCCAGTTCGACTTCCCGGCGCAGCCCCGCCGCTTCCGCCGCCAGCTCGCCGTGCCGCGCACTGAGGCGCTGGAAGGCCTCGCGGTCGCCGTCCAAACGGGCCCCCAGGCCATCCTGGGCCAGTTGCGCGGTGGCCAGGCGCTCCTGGCAGAGCGCCAGCTCGCGTTCCTGTTCCGCCAGGCGCTCACGCAGGCGCCAGGCGAGATACGCCAGGGGCAGCGCCCCGGCGAATACGCCGATCAGCAGGTTGGGCAGGTCGAGGGGCATGACGGCTCCGGGCAGAGGTTCGGTGGAAAAAGCCGCGCCATGGTAGCAGCCCTGATCGCCGGCGGAGGCACTGCGCCGCAGCGAAAGGCATTGACAAATGCCCATCGAAGCAAGCGCTTGGGACAATCCACAGAAGCTGTGGATAACCTAGTGGAAAAGATGATGAAAAGGTCTTATGCGCCTTGCCCTATGCGGCCGCGGCTCAGATTGATGCTTTTTTCACCAATAGAAAAAATCCTTATTAATCAATTATTTATAAAGTCCAGAAGAAAAAACAAGAGCTTACGGGAGAATGTTTCAGGCTATTGACATTGGCTGCACTCATTGTGCACAAGTGCTTCGCGGCTGAGCGCGAGCCGCCTCATTTCGGGGCAGCTGCAAGGGCTATCGGGAGGGCGCCGAGGGGCGCCGGATCCTGTCGATCAGACCGGCTGGCGGGCGCGGCGACGGCGTTCGCCGCGCTCGCTCAGGGGAAGATGCGCCGAGGGCGCGGCGCCCTGGCCGAGGGAGAGCAGCACTCGCTCGTACATCTGCCGTGCGGCGCTCTTGCTCGGGTACTGGAAGAAGTATTGATTGAGATAGACGCGCCACTGGCGGCGGTCATGGGGATGGGCTTCCAGGCGGATATCCATGGCGGTCGGGCACTCCGTTGCTTGGCCAGCGCATAAACCTAGCGCGCCGAACGCGATCGAGGAGTGGATGACGACGGACGGTCAGGCCGGGGGGGCGCAAGCCCCCCCACCGCGCGGGCCTGCCGGGGTCATTCGCTGTGGATAGCCACGCTCGCCGGCTGCCGGCGCATCAGCACCCGGCCATGGCGGATCGACAGCAGCGGCAAGCCCTGGCTGCGAATCAGCTCGTGGTCGCTCGCCACCGGCAGCAACAGCAGATTGGCCGGGCGACCGACCTCCAGGCCATAGCCCTCGCCCAGGCAGAGGGCGCGGGCGCTGTTGTCGGTGACCAGGTCGAGGGCGTTCTGCAGGTTGCGATAGCCGAGCATGTGGCAGATATGCAGGCCCGCTTCCAGCACTCGCAGGATGTTGCCGTTACCCAGCGGGTACCAGGGATCGACGATGGAATCCTGACCGAAGCAGACATTCAGACCCGCCTCCAGCAGCTCCGCGACGCGGGTGACGCCTCGCCGCTTCGGATAGCTATCGAAACGCCCCTGCAGGTGGATGCTTTCCGTCGGGCAGGAGACGAAATTCAGGTCCGCCCGCGCCAGCAGGCGGAACAGCTTGGAGCAATAGGCATTGTCGTAGGAGCCCATGGCCGTGGTGTGGCTGGCCGTGACCCGGTAGCCCATGCCGCGGCTGCGCGCCTCTTCGGCGAGCACTTCGAGGAAACGCGAGTGCGGGTCATCGGTCTCGTCGCAGTGCACATCGACCAGGCAGCCATTGCGCTCGGCCAGGTCCATGAGGAACTTCAGCGAGCTGACGCCCTGCTCGCGGGTGTTCTCGAAGTGCGGGATGCCGCCGACCACATCGGCGCCCAGGCGCACCGCCTCCGCCATCAGCTCACGGCCCTTGCCGAACGACTCGATGCCCTCCTGCGGGAAGGCGACTATCTGCATGTCCAGCAAGTGGCGGGTTTCTTCCCGCAGTTCGAGCAAGGCATGCAGCGCGGCCAGGCTGGGATCGGTGACATCGACGTGGGTGCGCACATGCTGGATGCCGTGCGCCACCAGCATGTCGAGGGCACGCCGGGCGCGCGCCTTGGTGTCCTCCCGGGTGATGCTGGCCTTGCGCTCGGCCCAGCACTCGATGCCCTCGAACAGGGTGCCACTCATGTTCCAGCGCGGCTGGCCGGCGGTGAGCACCGCATCCAGATGGATATGCGGTTCGACGAACGGCGGGATCACCAGGTTGCCGGCGGCATCCACCTCGTCCCCTTCGGCCACCAGGGTGCGTGGCTGCGCCTCTATGCCATCGATCAGGGCGCCATCGAGGATCAGGCAGTGCAGCCCTGCGCGATTGCGCAGGCGGGCATTGACGATTTTCATGAACGGCCATCCTCCCAGGTCTTGGCAACGCCTTAACCATAGGCCATGCGCGTCTGTCGCGGGCATGTATGAGAGGCCTTACAAAACACCGCGATTCTTTACCGGACCTTTACCCGGCAACGGCGACCCGGCGCGCGTTACGGCGGTCTGAGGAGGTAGCCGATTCGAGTCCCTGTCGATTCGGCGAATCGATGCCGTCAGTGCGTCCGCCCAAGCCGGACGCCGCAAGGAGAAAACCATGAAGAAAACCGTCGCCCTGCTCTGCGCGGCGCTGATGATGAGCGCCCCGCTGGCCAGTTTCGCCCAGCCCGGCCCGGAGCGTGACTACGATCAGCACGGGCCGGACAAGCGTCCGCACCCGGACGGCCAGCCGCAGCACGACGAGCATGGGCAGCAAGGGCGCGACCAGGCGCGGCCGCCACACGCCGACCCGCATGCCTACCGCAATCCGGGCTATCGCCCACAAGCCGGGATGCCGGTGCCGCATCGGGAATGGCGCAGCGGCGTGGTGGTCGAGCCCAGGTTCCGCGGCGATCGCTACTGGGTGACCGACTGGCACGCGCGCCATCTGTACGCGCCGCCGCGTGACCACCGCTGGCTGTACATCAATGGCGACTACGTGCTGATCGCCGTCGCTACCGGCGTGATCGTGAACATCCTCGCCGGCTATTGAACCTGAGCGCCCCGCCTCGCCGCGGGGCGTTCCTCAGGCGCTGGTGCTGATCAGCGAGCCGGAACTGCCGCCCTGGTTGCGGATCGCCTCGGCCAGCGCCGCGACTACCGCCTGCATGGCCGCCGAGGTGTTCGCGACCTGGGTCTGCAAGGCCATCACCGCGGCCGTGCGCTCCGCATCCGAGGAATATTGGCGGGACTGCGCGGCTGACAACTCCTGTTGTTGCTGCTGCAACTGCTTTTGCAATTCCTGCAATTGCTTCTGCAGCTTGGCGATGATTTCGCTACTGCTGCTACTGCTCGAACCACCCGCCGCCCCGCCTGCCGCGCCAGCACCACCGGCCTGGCCCTTCTGGCCGGCATTGCTTTGCCCGGCCGCTGCCGTATCGCTCGTGCCGCTCGCCGCTGCGTCGGCGCTGGTATCTGTCGTCGCGGTCGAGGCAGACGCCGGCAGGCGAACATTCAGCGATGCCGTCGACGCGCTCGAAGAGAAAGAAATGTTCATCCCGCTGCCCTAGCTCCATGGGGTCCAGCCGGGCTATCGACCTATCGATGGAAATCTTGAAGATACTCGCCAGAAAATTCGCAGCCAGTCCGCAAAGCCTCTAGCATAGGCGTCGCCCGCCAGCCGACGATCCCCGCCCGATGAACAAGCGACACGCCTACCAACGCATCCTCGCCAAGCTCGAAGAAGATCTGGAGGTGGCCCTGCGCGCCGCGCGAACCGCCCACGAAGCGGCGACGCACGAAGAAAGCATCGCCGAGAACAAATACGACACCCTCGGCCTGGAGGCCTCCTATCTGGCCGCCGGCCAGGCGCGTCGCGTGGAAGAAATCCGCCAGTCGCTGGCGCTGTTCCAGAATCTGGTGCTGCGCAACTTCGATGCCGAACAGGGCATCCAGACCAGCGCCCTGGTGGAACTGGCCGACGCGGACGGTCGCAGCAAATGGCTGTTCCTCGGACCGGACGCCGCAGGCCTGAAAATCGAACTGGATGGCCAGGAAGTCCTGGTCATCACGCCACGCTCGCCGCTGGGCGGCGCCCTGCTCAATCGCCAAGCAGGCGATGAGTTGGAAGTCGGCAGCGGCAGCGCGCGCCAGACTTACGAAATCACCCAGATCCTCTGATAGCGGCCGGCTTCCGGCGGCAACCGATTTGCGCTATCACAGGGGCTCGCAACCGTGCAGTGAATGTCATGCCAGAACCCACCCTCCGCATCAGCACCTGGAAGCTCATCCTCGGCATCGCCGCCGGTATCTGGCTCGGCTGCGCCGCCGTGGCCGTGAGTGGCGCCCTGCTCTATCACTGGCTCCCCGGATTCCCCAAAGCACTCGGTACACCGGCCAGCGCCACGCCGCCGGCGGCGCCGGCCCAACCGGCAGCAACCGGCGATGGCAGTGAAGCGATGTTCCAGCGCTTCCTGGAGAATCAGCGGCAGATCCAGGCCCAGCAGAACCGTCAGGTCGAGCAGAGCGAGCAGGACAAACGCTTCAACAGCGCGCCCTGCCAGTTCTGGCGCCAGCAGTACCAGGCCGATCCCAGCGAAAAGAATCGGCAGAAGATGGACAGCTATTGCGGCTGAGGCGCCGGAGACAGCGCCACCACCCGATCGCGCCCCTGGCTCTTGGCCTGGTAGAGCGCCCTGTCCGCCTCGTTCAACCAGGCACAGGCGTCGATCTGGTAGGGGCTGTAGCAGGCCACCCCGATGCTCAGGCTGGCGGTCAGCTCCGGCGCCAAGTCATAGCGCAGCCTGGCGAAGTTCTCCCGTAGCCGCCGCATGATCTCCACCGCCAGCCCCTGGGTGGTCCCAGGCAGGATCACGCAGAACTCGTCGCCGCCATAGCGGCCGGGAATGTCACTGTCACGCAGCGAATGGGTCAGCACCTTGCTCAGCTCGGTGATCACCATGTCGCCGAGGACATGACCGAAGCGGTCGTTGATGTCCTTGAAACAGTCGATATCGATCAGCACCACGCTCGCCCGCGCTTGCTGCTGCCGGCATTTCTGGAACTCGCTTTCCAACTGGTCCATCCACGAACCATGATTGAGCAGACCGCTCAGGCTATCGGTGCGACTGACCGCGCGCAGCACCTGTTTGTGCTCGGCCAGCCGCCGCGCCAGGCTGAAACTCACCCAGCCCACCGCCAGCGGATAGATGACCAGCATGGGCAGGCAGGCATAGACCTGCAGCGGCGTCGTCAGTGGGGTGAAGGCGAAGCCCAGGAGCAGCATCGCCAGCAGCACGCCGGCGAGCTGTGCCAACAACCCCATGAAGAAGAAGCGCAGGCCACCGCCGGCAATGTTGTCCATGGCCATCATCGACAGAATGGTCACGCTGGGCAGCGGGTTCAGTTGCATGGCGCCAGCCCAGAAACCGCCGAACAAGGAATCCAGCAACAGATTGCGGCGCTCCGCCTGATAGGGCGCCTTGGCGAGCCGCGCCAACTGGTAGGCCAGGTGCGGCCAGAGAAAGCCGTTCGCCACCAGCAGCAGCCAGAGCCAGCCTGCGGGTTGCAATGGCTGCAGCCCGGCGGCGACGCAGAAGAATCCGATCCCCAGCCCGATTATCCGCGGCCAGTAGATACGCTTGGCGAACGATAGTCCCTTACCCACTGCTGCTCCCATACATCGCCCAGATGCAGACTGCACAGCAAGGAAGCTAGCAGATTGCCATGAACCCGCCCACCGCACGGGCAGCAATAAAGGTCACGACATCATATCCAGTCAGCCGCGTCGCTTGTTACACAGCGCAGGCGTTGCACACTCAGGACAGCAGAATGTAATCGCTGCGTTGCAGCATGCCGCGGCTCTCGCCCTGCACCAGGCGGATATAGCGACCAGCCACATGGTCGATGGGGATGCAGTCATCCACCTCATGCAGCGCATCGGTATGCGCCTTGTCCCAGTGCGCGGCCAGGCGCCGCTTGCCCTTGGCCTTGGCTTCCGCCTTGTCCCGCGCCACTACCAGCAAGTACTGGTGCGCCTCGCCAAAGGCATGCGGCTCGTAGCCACCGAGGTTGATGAAGAACAGCCGTGGCGCACCGGGCGGCTGGGGCGTGGCGGCCATCTCCAAGCGATAGCCGTCGACGCCATCGACCTCCAGCCAGGAATCGATATGCAAACCCTTCGGGCTGCCGAACCAGGCGTTACGCAATTGCGCGTGGGTTTCTTCCAGGGAATCGGCCAGGGCGAAGACCACATCGTGAACCTCGATACTGGCGCGCGGGTGTCGGCCACCCAGCATAACGACGAAAAGCATGACAGTCCTGAAACACGGATCAGAGGGGAAACCTGCGGCAGTCTATACGCCCCCGCGACGCCGCACAGCGACAGCGGGCCTGCGGCAACGTCGCCAGAGGCAGTCCGTGGTCAAAGCGCCGCCAACTTCTGTCCTCTAGCGCGGCATGTAGCCCAACTGCCATGGCCGCGGAATGAACAACGAAGCCACCCCGAGAATGGAGGCCAGCATGGCACTGGCCGCCATCGCCGACAGTCCCAGTCGATGCTCCAGAAATGCGCCAAAGGCCGCCCCCAGCAACATGCCTGACCAAGGCACGAGCTGCACGCGCCAGCCCGGCCGCCGCTCCCCGAGCATCCAACGCCCGAGGCCACGGCCAAACCGGGAGAGCGCGCCCGTGACATAGGTCAGTCCAATCGGCAAGCCGTTGACCTGCTCGACCACCGCATTGAGCATGCCCATCGAGAGGATGGACATGACCAGGGCCGGCGCATGCCACTCGAACGGCCAGGCAGAAGACGCCGCCAACAGGATGGCGACGATCAGCAGCACCGGGGCAGCACGGCGACGGGTATGCCGCGCCAGGATCACTCCCAGGGCGTTGCCGATGACGAAGCTGACGATGGCCATCGACAGACGAACCACCGACACCACCTCCCCTTCGCTCATGGCCACTGCCAGCCGGGTGGTATTACCGCTCATGAAGGAAACGAAGTCGCCGGTCGCAAGAAAGCCGATGGCGTCGGTCATTCCAGCGAGCACCGAGAGGCCCCCAACCAGCCACAATCCAACCCGCCCGCGAACTCTGTGCAGGTGCAAACGCTTTGCGCTGGTGCGATTACCAGGGTGGGGAAGCATGCGGACGGCTACCGTTCAAATCGACTGGAGGCCGCTCTATAGCACATGCCAAGGGAGATGTGAGCCATACATTGGTATGCGCGGCACAAAAAACCCGGAGCCATGTCCGGGCTTCGGCTCAAATCAACGGGGATTCACCACAACTGGACGACGAAGGCGGCGAAGATCAGCCGCGCCAAGTCCCTGGCAGCGCCTGAAAGGGGGGCGGATTCAGTGCCCTGACCAGCCCCCTTCGAGAGGGCGCCTGCGCGCGGCGCCCGACGATCGCTAGAAGGTGGCGGCCACCGCTGCCAACAAGGGCGCCGCCTGCTCGTCGGTGAGCGCCGGATAGGCTTCCATCTGCATCAAGTCGCTCCACTCGAGCATCCACTGCTGCAGCCGGAGCGGGTCATCGGTTTCCGCCAGGCCGAATCCACCTGAGCGGCCCACGGTATGCCAACGTCCCTTCATGGTCACGCCCGCCGGCGGTTTCGCACCGGTCTTGAGGAAGCGCGTGATGGCGCTGTTGCGTTTGTCAGTGCTGATCGTCCAACTGATGATGAATAACATCTGCCACCTCCTGCCCAGAATGGACAACGAGTGTTCGCGTGCCCGATGCGGCACCGCAGCCATGGCACGCCGGTGTTAGCCAAGCGTTACAGCGAGGGGCTTGGAGCGGTATCTCACCCTAAGGCATAGCAGCTACCGAGGAGTCGGCGCGGCCGTTCATCCTCGACCGCCCAGCGGATATGTCCGGCTCGCGAGGCAAAAGACCAAGAGCCGGTTTATGCCGCGGAGAACGCCGCAGTCGCGCAGAAACAGCGCACACCCGGCCGGAAACGAGAAAGCCCGGCGCATTGGCCGGGCTTTGGGATTCAAGTAGGTGGCCGGCGCTGGTCTCCGGCTTACAAGGTTTTATCAGGCATCTGGCAGAAGAGTCATCAGCTCTCCCACTTCACACGGCATAAGGGACATATCTTGCTTATCTAACCGTGTACCCTTGGGAACGTGCCCCACGTCTCCTTGCTATCCACTTGCGCATCAGTCTGCGTTTTCACCTACATTTTCAGCGTAGCAAAAAGCCCGACGCGCGAGCCGGGCTTTTTAGATTGTTTTCCTTCTGAGGAACGAGGGACAGGACGGGAAATGACTATCGCCCGTCGTGTACCTGCTAACCCAACGTCGCCGCGGAACGGAAAGCCAATGCCGCTACAACCTTTCCAGCCACGCTGCGCAACGCCCCTGGTAACGACTGTGCATCCGGCAGCGAGATGAGCGGCGTTCTCGAAGCTCTCCGCACAGATCCCCATGGCGTCGGCGGCACGCCACTTGGTTCACATCGACGCAACACGGGTACGCAAGCACTCCGGTCGATGGATTCCAGCGGAAACCAAGCGCATGGCCAGCCGCCGCAGCAAACGATGGGATTCCCTGAGCAGCGCCAGGATTGGGAACCTGCCTTGCAGGCCTACCCCAGAAAAGACAAAACCCCTGAAACGCTAAGCATTTCAGGGGTTCTGGCCATATGTAATGGCGGAGAGATAGGGATTTGAACCCTCTAGAGCGGCATTTCAAAGCGTTCCAATGCGTTCTATTGTCTACGCTCTCGTCGTTCCGATGTTGCAAATCGTGCCTTTGCGTTTCGTTGATTTCGACACTTTTTCGACAGATTCAACGGGCAGCAATCGGCCAAAAGCAGTCACCCCGTGATGGTGGCGTTCAGTATCTATCCCGAACGCTAAATGGTACCTTACATGCAAAATCGCTATCGCAGCCTTCTTTTCTAATTCGCACGAACAAGCTGAATGCTCTTATGTCTCTGGATCACTAATTGAGTATCAGGGTGTATAATAAACTTATGCTTTCAAATAAAAATTTCAAGGTAACTTATGAAGATTAAGCCAGGTGTAAGGTTCACGCTACGCTCGCCGGATGACGAGGGAAGCCTTGACTTCACTACTAGCGTAATTTTATTTAATTCATATACGGCCTCTAACAAAAAACTTATTCGATCAGCGCTAAACCCCAGCATCCGCAAGAACAAATTGATCCCTAATGAAATAAATGCCTACAACCTCTGCATTCATGAATACACACATTATCTCGACTTGACAACCACAGCGTGGGGGATGGAGTTTCTCTACCGTAGGAGTGTCGCGCTTTCGAAAATTATTGCTCAGGGGAAATCGGCCCTTTCAGTCGCCATGCTGAACGCTGCAGAAATTAAGATGCATAATGATTTCAATCGTGTGCATCGCCAGGTAAGGCTGGGGGATTTGGTGACAAAGCACGGACTCACCTACTCAGAAAGGCATGGCACAGTCATCATTGTACACTTGTACATAAATGATACTCTTGTTGCTGAAACATCTATCAGCATGCTCTCAATACTCGAAGCCAATGCGGTTGCCCATGAGTATGAGGGAGAATATAAATGGGTAGCCTGCACGAAAGGGGGGGTAGATAATATTCAGCACGGCAGGATAGATGCGAAGTTTACGCAGTTGCTCGAAGATAGCAGCAGGCTTGAATACAATATCATCCATATTCTTGTTGCAATTCATTTTCCGACGCAATCCCTCCGCCACAGGCTTAAAGTGGTTGCTACGCTCTGCCGCATAGCGCTGAACATGTCGAGTATGGACTTGGCCATATTCGCAAACATAATCAGTGACAGAATTTTGAACCAGTATTTAGGTGACGCGCTTTGCAACGACCTGTGTCGAGGGATGTCGCGACAGGTGGTGGCCTTCTATCTCGTGCTTATGCTTTATGAGTACATTGAAGAGATTGGCTTGACTACGGAGTTAGTCGCTCAAAATATTGATGAATCCCTTCCCCAGTTAGTTGATGCAATGCTGTCACATCGAGGATTTGAGAGCCCACCATCTCAGGCAATTAGCGATCTTGAGTTTGACACTTATTTAAAACTCCTGAGGCAGAAGCGCGGCAAGTTCATACTGCCCGGCACGTTAAGGGCCGCAGCTTTCAATAGAAAGCTCCTTGGCACTGAGTGCTTTACTAGTAGAGCATTTCGGAGACTTAAGCTGCCAGACATTATTCTTGATGATCACTCTAAAATTCGTGCGCCGTCTCGAATAAGAGCTAATGTAGTGTCTCACTGGGAAAATATGTATGATGAATGTAGCGAGCTTGATTATTTGGCACAAGACCCTGATGTCATGAAGAAATTTCACATGCCGCCAGGCGCGAATGGCCCGATGCAGCTGCGACGTGAAATTCATTTGAGGCGGCTTATGAATATGGAGTTCGATGAGCCATAATCTCATCACGCTCTCCATGGCCTGAAGGCTACCTTCCTTGTCTACTGGTAGTGCACTGCATGCTCAGATCAGCGGTTGCTTTCGGATGTGGTAAGGCGCATGCGCAACCGTCGTAATAGAGGGTAAGTGCTTCGAGGCGAGTGGAAAACCTACCCTCAAGCTTAGACGCCGCTCGACGTCTCCTCCGGCCCAGCATCCCAAACGCGAATTGACCACTATTGGCCGCTTCCTGCCTGTCGTGACTAGCCGCCCCGGGTCGAAAGCCGCCCTTTCATAACTAGGGAATCGAGGGGCATTTCAAAGCGTACCAATACGTCCTATTGTCTACGCTCTCGTCGTTCCGACGCTGCGAATCGTGCCTTTGCGTTTCGTTGATTTCGACACTTTTTCGACATGGGCTCGAAGCGTTTACAGGTAGAAAAGCGCGAGAGCTATACCGCATGTAGCTGCGCCGCAGATGAATCCAAGCGCGAAGGTCTTCTTCGTCCTTGCTCTGATTGCCATTTCATAGCGTGCAGCTAATACAGCGTGCGCTGGCGGTACGTTGTTGGCTTTTGCTACGTCTTCGGGGGTGGTGGACCAGTGAGCCTTGTTCGGGCGTCTCGTGCCATTTCCGCTTCCGCTGTCGTTCTTTGGCGGCAAGCCATCACGTTTGCGGCTTTCATCCCTGAACCACTCCCTGTCCATTAATCCCATCTGTCGTTCCTTGGCGTTCCGCCCTTAACTACCATGTTTTCTCCAAGCGCCCCTCTGTGCAGGCTTTCACTTCGTTATCCACGACGTTACCAGGCTTCATGCACTCTTTGAGGCTTCGGACAATATTGGTATTACCGATTTGGTCGCGTTGTTCGATTCTTGCCTGTTGTTTCAGGGCTGCCCGTGCACCATCGCCCATAGGTCCATCAGTACCGGCCATGAACTCGAGGCCGGTTTGGCTGACTGCATGACTAAAAGCCTTCGCGGCTGGCTGGAGAGCCTCTGCGGCTTGCGTGGCGATTGGCTTTGCTGGTGGCTGGTATCGAGGCGTGGGATCTTGCGCAGGGGGTGGAGTGGATTCCTGCATGGGAGGGTTCAGGCTACGGGCTAGGTATTCGAGGGCTGCTTTGGCGCGTTGTTCTTGAAGGTAGTCGTAGTAGATCTTCCCGCCCCAAATACCTACCACGATGATGATGGCGCCCAAGATGATGGCGTGACTGATGTCCAGGGGCTGCGCCCGACGGCGTTGGGCAAAGTGCCGCTCGCGTTCAGCGACTTCCTCATCCATGTCGAATTTCAAGTTTTTCAGCTGCTCATCCATTTGCATTTCTCCTACGGGCATACCATCGCCTAGCTGCTTCTTGAGTGATCGCTATCCCGCGTTTTGAGTTGGCAAGTTTGATTGCGCTGCGTCGTAGTCAGGGCTGGTCTGACCTATCTCTGGTGCTGTATTTCCGCTGGCCAGCCAGAGTGCGTACTGAGGATAGATTTTCACCAACACGTCGATTTCTTCCGTGCTTACTCGGATGGCTCCCTTGCTAACGCTCTTCCAGCGCTCGTAGTCGCCTCCGTGAAGGCTGACCTTCTTTGGGCCGATCTTCTTGATTAATAGCCTTGCTCTATCGGCTGTCGTGCTCATATAGAAAATAATTCCAGGGAAATAGTTGCCCCAAGCTGTCTTATAGGGAAATAATTTCTCCGAGCAATTATTTCTCTAGCCGCTCATGGCTAATGAAACGAATAGTGACGGAACGAGCATGGAACTGGAAGAGCTGAACCCCAGCGCCCTTGTAGGGCCACAACAGGATGTCGAACCCATCGAGAAGTGGGCGGAGCGCAACGGCGTCACTTTCGGCACCGCCCGCGCCTGGGTTTACCGGGGCGTCCTCCCGTCCGTAAAGCTCGGCAAGTTGCGCATGGTGAACAGCGCACTGCTCCGCACTTGGTTGCTGGAGCAGGAGTGGACCGCATGAGCCGCACTGACTCGCAATTCAAGCTCCGCATGCCTCCAGCGCTTCGCACTCAGGTAGAGCAAGCCGCCGAGGCTTCCCTCCGCTCCCTGAACGCTGAGCTGGTCTTCCGCCTTCAACAGAGCTTCGCTGGGGAGGTACCCGCCGATGCTGTCGAGCAAGTACCTGCATCAACCACATTCCGAGGCCTGCAACTGCTCTGTCTGCTGGTCCCGTCGCGAACTGGCCAAGCCCGCTCTCTCCCAGTCCACACCCTGCACCGAGTGCCGCCCTACGCGGGTCTTCACGGTCGTTACTACGATGGCGCTCGTTCGGGGTGTGTGGCGCTCGATCCACTCAACGTACCGGGTGGAACCGGGCTTTACCTGCGCGAAACACATGCCCGCGCGCCGTCCGCCGCAGTACTGGTACGAGTGCGCGAACATCGGCAAGCCAGTGCCTTTCGTGCCGATCCGCGAACCCTTCGAGCTGGAGGCCTGAGCCATGCCCACTGACGCGCTCACCTTCATCGCCGGTTGGCTGTTCTTCCTCTTCATCTGCGTCGGCCTGCCGCTGATCTGCGTGGCCCATGAGATTTCGCTTTGGGCTGACCGCCACAACTGCACCCAGGCCAAGCCGGTCCAGGGCCGCCGCCCCGGCTTGTCCGAACGCGCTTTCCCGTTCGGACAAACGGAGCGCCGGGCGAAGCGCACCCTTGACCGCGCCCCGCCCTGAATAGCCTCCGCTCGGGAGTGAGGGGCAGCTTCACCGCCCCGCGCTCCTGAGCCCTCGGCGGCGAGAGCGGGATGACAAGGGCAGAGCCCTTGGTGTTTACCCCACTCGCCACCCGCACCACCGCAAAAACCGAGCACCACCCCACCCGCTGAAAGACGGCCACCAATGCGCCCAATTTGCAGCAGCGGGCCAACTCATGCCCGAAAAAGGCAAAAGGAGAACGACCAATGAACATGTTTGCATCCGCTGGCGGCGTTGTTGAGCTGTGGGTCACCAAGACCGACCACTACACCTCCAAGACCACGGGCGAGATTTACGCCACCGTCCAGTCGATCGCCCCGATCCCCGAAGGCGCTCGCGGCAACGCCAAGGGCTTCGAGATCAGCGAGTACAGCATCGAGCCGACCCTGCTCGACGGCATCGTCTTCCAGGGCGAGCCGCTGCTGTGCAAGTTCGCCAGCGTCGTCCGCCCGACCAAGGACCGCTTCGGCAACATCACCAATACGCAGGTGCTCGTCGAACTGCTGAGCGTGGGCAAAGAGGTGTACGCCACCGCTCCGGTCAGTCGCCCGGCACCGAGCCAGCCCGCCGCCCGCCAAGCCCAACAACCCGCCCAGGACAAGCCGGCCGATCCGGCCAAGTCCTGAGTCTAGGAGGGCGCCATGTATCGCTACCTGACCCTCTTCGCCGTTGGACTCGCCACGGGCTACGTCTGGGGCTGGGCTGACGGTATGGCGCGCCTCCTGTGAATTTCCTCGCCTGTGACGGTGCCTGGGCTGTGAACGCAGACGGCGCGGCCATCTGCACCGGCACCTTGCACACCTACACGAGCGAGGAAATGCAGAGCCAGCTCGGCTCTGCACTCACCTGGGAACAGGTGGACGAACTGCGCGGCGAAGTGCTCGGCCTCTTCTGCATCGCGTTCGGCTTCCTGGTCCTGAAACGACTCCTGAAGCAATGAGGAAACTCGCCATGAAACAACTGAAAACCCACCTGCAAAACCGCGCCTTCGCGTTCGGTCGTAAGGCCGCCGCTGTCAGTGCGCTGTCCCTCGGCGTCGTCGGCGTCTCCATGGCCGATGTGCCGGCCAGTGCCACCACCGCGCTGACCACCGCGGGCACCGACACCAACACCATCGGCTGGGCCGTGTTCGCCGTGCTGGTCGCCGCCGCGGCCTTCAAGTACATGCGCCGCGCCCTGTAACCCCCACCCGGCCTCACAGCCGAAGCACCGAACCCCGCTCCGGCGGGGTTCTTTTTTCTGGAGACACGCTCATGACCGTTCAATGGTTCGTCCTCATCGTCACCACCCTGGCGTTTGCCGTGGTGCTGTTCGGGCGGGTGTGATCATGAGCAAGACTGTCCGTGCTCTGCTGGCGGCGTACCTGCTTTTACTCTGCACCTCTGTTGCCAGCGCCACTGAGTATTACTGGCACTTTGGGACTACCCAAGGCGTCTCGCCTGATGCAGTTGCGCGTGCCTATGTCACTGCGACGTGGGGTGCCTCTCAGGCGTATTACTGGCAATCCAAAGCGGAAACGGTTTGGGTCTTCGGCGTTCAGGGTAAGAGTTATGACAACAGAGTCCTCCGCGTTGGAGACTCGTGCCCGCAAAACTACACATACGATGCAGAGACGGGGCAGTGCAATGCGCCTGAACCGGACAAGTGCGAAGCGACCAAGGGGCAGTCGATTGCCCACGCCCACAAGGTGGGCGATATCAAAGACGGCCACTTCGTAAACCCGTCTGAACCACCGGCTGCAATGTGTGCCGGCTCCTGCCTTTACTCATCACCCGCCACCACCACCGATGCTTATCGATTCGTTTCGGGTGATCCTGCCGGCATCTGGCAGAACTATTCCTATCTCGGCACTGGCGCCAGTTGCACCGCCAGTACCGATACTCCCGAGCCGTCCACGCCGGCCGACCGCAAGCCGACCAGCTCGAAGTCCAATGAATGCACCAACAAGGTCGAGGACGCCGAAGGCCGGGTGCACTACTCCTGCCTCTCTACCGACTCCGCCACCGAGCCGGGCAACCTGAAATGCGGCACCGCCAACGGCGAATTGGTCTGCACCACCGGCAAGCCAAGCCCGAGCAAAAAGGACACCCAGACCAAAACCGAGGTCACCGAGACCACCGCCTTGGACGGCTCCAGCACCACCAACACCACTACCACCACCACGGTGACCAACTGCACCGGCACCAATGCCTGCACGTCCACCACCACGGTGAACAACAGCACCAGCAAGACCAACGCTGATGGCACCAGTGGCGGCAGTTCATCCAACTGCACCGGCGCCGGCTGCAAGAACGGCAGCAAAGACGATACCAGCGACGAACAGCAGGACGACGAAGAGCCCGAGCGCACCGCGTCCGGCGACACCGACTGCGCCGCCGCCTTGGCCTGTGAAGGGGACGCTATCGACTGCGCCATGGTCCGCCAGCAGAAGCAACTGCGCTGCGAGGTGAAGGATCAGGGCGATTTTCCCAAGCACAAGGATGAGGTCAAAGGCCTCATCTCTGGCAGCCAGTTCGCCCAGGAAGAAGACGGCCAAATCGAAGCCCCTTCCTTCCTCAACCAGGGCAGCCGCTTCCTGCCGGCTACCTGTCCTGCCGCCAAGTCGTTCTCGTTGCAAACCAACGGCGGGCGGACCTTCCAGCTCAGCTACGAGCCGCTGTGCGCCGCCGCCAGCGACCTCGGAGTCCTCTTCCTCATCGGTACCAGCGTCTTTTGCGCCCTCTACGTCGGGCGCGCTTTCGGAGGTGAATGATGCAATTCGTCTACTTGGCTCAACTGGTGTTCATGATCATCGGGCCGCTGGTGCGGTTGGTCTTCAAGGTGATCGGCATTGGCTTCATCACGTACACCGGGTCGAATCTGCTGCTCGATCAGGTGCGCAGCTACATCACTGGGCGCTTCGGTGCTGGCTCCATCGTGATTCAGCAGATCCTCGGCCTCGCCAATATCGACGTCTGCATCAACATGTTCCTCGCCGCCGTCACCACCCGCATGGTGCTCAGTGGTCTGGACAAGATCAGCGACCGCCGTCGCAAACAGGTCTGGAATCCCCCGGGCCGCGATTACATCGACGCCTAAGGGGGAACGGCCATGCTCTATATCCGCACCGGCAAACCCGGCCACGGCAAGACCCTCAACACCATCCGCGAAGTCGATGCCAAGGCGAAGGCCGAGGGCCGGGTGGTCTACTTCCACAACGTCGCCGGGCTCAAGCCGGAGAAGCTGGAGGCGGCGTGGTTCGAGTTCGATGACCCGCTCAAGTGGTACGAACTGCCCAATGACGCAATCGTCGTAGTGGATGAGGCCCAGGGCTGGTTCGGTGCCCGCGATCCGCGCAACCGGCCACCGGAGCACATCACCCGCTTCGAGACCATGCGCCACCAGGGCCATGAGGTACACCTCGTCACCCAGGATCCGCGTTATATCGACGTGCACCTGCGCCGCCTGTGCAACGGGCATATCCACTACTGGCGGGTGTTCAAGTCACAGCAACTGCTGCGCTTCGAGTCGGAAGTCGTCATCGAGGCTGTCGAGAAGAAGACCAGCTTCAAGGACGCGGACAAGACGGTCCTCAAGCTCGATAAGAAGTACTTCGGCGTCTACACCAGCACCCAGGCCAAGCACCACTTCAAGTTCAACCCGCCGAAGAAAATGATCTTGGCGATCGCCGTGATCCTCGGCGCGGCGTTCATGGTGTACCGCGCCTATGAGCGCTATGCCGAGGGCAGCAAGCCAGCGGCCACAGCAGAGGCGAGCAGCACCAAGGCTAGCGAAGACAAGGGCGTGGTCGATCAGGTGAAGTCCACGGTGGGCTCGTTGATCAGCCCCACGGGTGGCACGGGCGAAGGCAAGCCGCTCACGCCGGAGCAGTACCTTGAGCGCCGCAAGCCGAGGGTGCCCGATCTGCCTTCGTCGGCTCCGGTGTATGACCAGCTCACGCAGCCGGTGAGCCATCCCCGCGTGTACTGCCTGTCCACCACTGACCCGCGCCTCGTCGCCCGGCGACCACCGTCCACGGTGAAGGATGGCGTTTCCTGCCAGTGCTACACGCAGCAGGGCAGCAAGTTCGGAACCAGCTTCGACTTCTGCTTGAGCGTGGCTAGAGACGGCTATTTCGACCCGACCCTCCCGGACCGCAACAACGCCCTGGATCAGCGCCTAGCGCAGCCGCAGACGCCGGCCCAACCCCTCCCTGAGAACACCAGCCAGCAGGCCAACGCCGAGGACTACGGCGGGCCGAGGGTGACGGTCATTCCGCATCAGAAAGGGGAATTCCTGTGGTAGCCGGCCGGGTCCGTTTTGCGGCTGGAGGCGACGGAGGAGCCCCACCGCAAACCGCCCGGCCGGCGCGGTCGACGTCCCTGTAACACGTCAGAAAGCTAGTAGATCACCGTTTCGATTCGTTGCTATTTGGAGTGTTTGAAAAATGAGTAAACCGACCCATCAAATCCGCGTCGTGATGAAACCGGACGGCCAAGTTTTTGAGTCGCCCGAAGGGCGCTTGTTCTTCAACGACAAGACGGTGAAGTGGACCGATTTGTCCGGCGTGCGCTTCCTGCGCTGTGGCGTGGACACGGTTCGCCAGTTGTACAACGGGTTGATCCGTCCCGAAGTGCTGGCCATTTTCGAGCAGAAAGATGACCTCGTAGAGTTCGCCGGCTATGAGTGGATCAAGGGTCGCATCGGGCGGGACTCTGGCTATCAGTACCGGCTTCAAAACGCCGACATGGGCCTGATCCTGCTGATCAAAAACCACAACGTGAAAGCCGAGAACATCGGCCCGCATCTGAAAATCGAAGTCTCGCCACACGCCCTGGATGGCGCCGATCCGAAGATTCTCCAAGGGGTGCTCGATGACCTGGCCGCAGGTGTCCTGAGCGCCTGCGAAACGAACCAGTGCGCCGTGCATATCGCCCTGGATGTGCAGGGCTGGACACCTCCCGCCGAGCTGGTCGATATGATGCACTGCCGCGCCCATCGCGTGCGCCAGATCAGCGGGATTCAGCGCATCGAGTTCGATGGCAGCGCCTCGGTGTATGGTCGTGGGGAAACCTTCATGTTCGGCTCGACCACGGGCGTACAGCTTTGCATCTACAACAAGACGCTCCAGGCTCGGGCGACCGATAAGCTCGACTACTGGCAGAGCGTGTGGGCCACTCTGAATGGCGATCCTTTCGGTGATGGCGAACCCGCCTATAACCCGCTGGAAACGGTGTGGCGCCTAGAGTTTCGCTTCCACCATTCGGTGGTGGAACAGTTCGCTCAGGGCTCCACGCTGTCCTCTGGTGAGGTGATCGGTTGCCGTACCTATGAAGGCCTGTGCCCGCACCTCCAAGGCCTCTGGCAATACGCCTGCGAGAATTTCCGCCTGCTGGAATCGCGTACCACCTTCGATCCGTTCTGGTCGCTGATGTCCCAGGACGTGAAGGTCCAGGTGGAGGCCGATCCGCTCATCGAACGCACGGAATACCGGCGTTACTACAAGACCGCCCAGGGCTTCTCGGGCCGGAACTGCGAGATGTTCCTCGGCCAATTCATCAGCCTCATCGCACGGGAGCGGATACCGGCAAAAAAGGCCATCGAGTCCGCTCGTAGGCTGGAGTTCTGGCATGTGATCGAAGACCACTACTTCGCCAAGGGTTGGACTCGGAAGGAATTCGAACGCCACATACACCGGCTCATGTGTGACCGCTACTTGAAGAAGGGCTATGCCATCTGATGAGTATTACCAAGCTCCCCGATGGCCTCTGGTTCGTTGACGTCGAACCGATCAAGGGCAAGCGCTTCCGCAAGCGTTTCAAGACCAAGACCGAGGCCCAGCGATTCGAGGCTACGGTGCGTCAGAAGTGCATCGAGAACCCTGATTGGAGCCCCAAGCCAAAGGATCGGAGGCGCCTGTCTGAATTAGTTGACCGTTGGGCTGTTTTACATGGCCATGCGCTATCTGACGGAGAAAACCGCAAGCGCTTACTAATCCAACTGGCCAAAGACCTTGGCGACCCTGTTGCAAGCCAATTGACAGGTCATATGTACGCCGAGTATCGCGCCCAGCAGATTTCCAAAGGGGCAAACGGCAAGACGCTCAATAACCGCCTTGGCTACTTGCGAGCTGTGTTCAATGAGCTGTTACAGCTCGGGGATATCGACTTCGCCAATCCGCTCCAGCGGGTGAAACCGTTGAAGCTGCAAGAGCGTGAGCTGACGTGGTTGACTGAGGAGCAGATTCGGACGTTGTTCGGTGCGATCCGCAAGCGTTGCAAGACACCGCATGTCGAAATGGTGGCGCGCGTCTGTCTCGCTACTGGTGCCCGTTGGGGCGAGGCTGAGGGATTGAGCCCGACTCGGATTCGTGGTGGTTGCGTGACGTTCGTGAATACCAAGTCGAAGCGGGCAAGATCGGTCCCCATCGATAGCGACCTAGAAGCGGCGCTCAAAGACCACTTCATCAAACATGGGATGTTCTCGAACTGTCGAAATAGCTTCGATCAGACCATCAAGGGGTGTATCGCCCTCCCCCCTGGCCAAGCTTCACATGTGCTTCGCCATACCTTTGCATCGCACTTCATGATGAACGGCGGGAATATCCTGACGCTACAGAAAATCCTGGGCCATACGTCATTGGCCATGACTATGCGATATGCGCATCTATCGCCGGATCACTTGCAGGACGCTGTACGCTTCAATCCGATGAGGAAGCTAAATACTCTCTGGCAATGAGTAGGAGACCTTATCACCCTTGACTTTCACATAACCGCGTTTCTGAAGCTGCTGATACACATCTTCAGCGTCTGCAAGCTTGACTCCCTTCCGCTTACCGAGAGTCGAGTGGATTGTGTTAATCAGCTTGCTGACCGTGGCCGGTTTCGCCCCCCTACGCCGGATCAAATCGACGATTGCTGTGTTGATGTATGCATCGCTTTGAGAGGGAGCGTTTACGGGTAACCCGTTCACAGGCTGATTAGTGCCTGCATTCGAGGCACTGGCGGCAATTGTCGCCTGCAATGCTGGCAACTCTTTAAAGCAAGGCATTGCCTCGATACTTGCGGATCGCATGGCAAAGATACCCTTGCTCTTTAGGTGTTTGAGCAATGGGTCAAAGCCTTTGTCGGCGGAAATTACATGGAAGAATGCGGTTGGGTCCTCAAGAGCTAGCCTTCCAAGGTAGTAGGCAATATGGAAGTCGAGCGCGTTGGGACTGGATGTCTCAAGCTGGATGTAGTCAGCTCGCTCTCCCAAGCGCTGGATGGCAACCACCAACTCAGTGGGAAGCTTGGAGTTATTGGGACCAAGGAACACGCGCAATCGAAAATGCGAGTCCTGCAAGAGGTCGAGCGACTTAACCGGAATGTTTTCGTAGTCGATCAGAACGTAGTTCGTGCGCATCCCGTGCTTCCTGGGCTATCCGTGCTCAGGGCATTTTGCTGTAGGACGCGGCAGAACGAAAGGAGGTTGCGGAGCGGGTTTTCGACACTTTTTCGACACTCGTCCGGCCCTGAAAAGACAAAGCCCCCGAAACGCTAGGCATTTCAGGGGCTTCGGCCATATGTAATGGCGGAGAGATAGGGATTTGAACCCTAGGAGCCATTGCTGACTCAACGGATTTCGAATCCGTCCCGTTCGACCACTCCGGCATCTCTCCGTGCGGCGCGCATGATAGCAGCTTGAGTGCCGAACGCGAAGCCTTCTTTTCGAATTTTTCGCGTGCTATCAGGCGCTTGCGTGAACTCGCCGGTTTACAGCGGCACGCCCAGGCGTTGCGCCACTTCTTCGTAGGCTTCGATTACACCACCGAGGCCCTGGCGGAAGCGGTCCTTGTCCATCTTCTTGCGGGTTTCCTTGTCCCACAGGCGGCAGCCATCCGGGCTGAATTCGTCGCCGAGGACGATCTGGCCGTGGAACACGCCGAACTCCAGCTTGAAGTCGACCAGCAGCAGACCGGCGTCGTCGAACAGCTTGCTCAGCACTTCGTTGACCTTGAGGGAGTAAGCCTTCATCTGTGCCAGCTGTTCCAGGGTCGCCCAGCCGAAAGCCTGTACATGGGATTCGTTAATGAAGGGATCACCCAGGGCGTCGTTCTTCAGGAACAGCTCGAAAGTCGGCGGGTTGAGCTGCAGGCCCTCTTCCACGCCGAGGCGGCGCACCAGGCTGCCGGCGGCGTAGTTACGCACCACGCACTCGACCGGAATCATGGCGAGCTTCTTGACCAGCACTTCGTTGTCCGACAGCAGCTTGTCGAACTGGGTCGGAATGCCGGCAGCTTCGAGCTTCTGCATGATGAAGGCGTTGAACTTGTTGTTCACCATGCCTTTGCGGTCGAGTTGTTCGATGCGCTTGCCGTCGAACGCCGAGGTGTCGTTGCGGAACAGCAGGACGAGGCGGTCGGCGTCGTCGGTGGTGTAAACCGATTTGGCCTTGCCGCGATAGAGTTCTTCGCGTTTTTCCATGATGGGCTCCGCTTGCTAGGTTGGATGGGGTCAGGCGATTTCGCGCCAGTCGAGCCCCGAATGCTGATCGGCTACCTGCAACCAGTCCGGGTCGCACCCGAGGGTGTCGACGAAGCATTGCCGGGCCAGTTGCGGCGTGTTGTTCTTTTCGCTGAGATGCGCCAGCACCAAGTGCTGCAGCGTCTCCCAGCCCAGCTCGGCCACCAGTTCGGCGGACTGCTGGTTGTTCAAGTGTCCCCACTGGCCGCCCACGCGGGCTTTCAGCGGGTAGGGATACGGACCACGGGCCAACATCTCGCTATCGTGGTTGGCCTCGACTATCAGTGCATCGACGCCACGATAGCACTCCAGCACGGTGGCGGTTGCGCTTCCCAGGTCGGTCAACAGACCGAAGCGCCGCCGACCATCGGAAAGCACGTATTGCAAGGGTTCACGGGCATCGTGGGCGACCCCGACGGCGGTGATTTCCAGGTCGCGCAGTAGCAGTCGGTCACCGGCTTTGAGCAACCCTGCCGGCTGCACTGGTTTGCGCATGCCTTGCAGGGTGCCGTCGCTCAGGTAGACGGGAATAGCGTGGTGCCGTGCGAGCAGTTCGACGCCATGGACATGATCGGCATGTTCGTGCGTGACCAGAATCGCGTCCAGCTCGCCGGGTTCCACACCCAGGCGAGCCAGACGTTTGAGGGTTTCACGCAGCGGGAAGCCGCAGTCGATCAGTATCCGGGTGTCAGAACTTCTCACCAAGGCCGAATTGCCCCGGCTCCCGCTCCCCAGGACCGCGAAACGCATGGCGCAAGCTCTCTTCGAGTTTTTCCAGCACGCTCTGCGCGATGTCGACCGGCGCGGAGGTGTTGATGTCCTTATCGAGGGTGACCTGGACCGTACTGTTCACGCTGGTCAGGCGCACCTGGTAGCGCTTCGCCTTGGCATCTTCTTCGGCCTTGGCCTTCTCGGCGGTGCCGCCGAGCATGCGGCTGAAGAACCCGGGCTGCTTGTCGTCGTCGGACTTCTTCGCCCCTTCGGCGATGTTGACGTAGTAGACGCCGAGGCTGCGGTTGATGTCATCGACGCGGATATCGGCCTTGTCGAGGGCACGACCGATGCTGACCCAGGCGCGATCGAAGTCCGAGTCCAGCGTCAGCATCGGGTTGCCGTTGCCGTCCTTGTCCAGGGTCACGCTGCCGGGCGTGTCGTAGGTGGAGTGCGCGGCGAGCAGCGATACCGAACCACCCTTCTCGGTGGTGGTCGCCATGTTGGCGAGCATCTCGTCGAGCAGCGCGGCGTCGAGCGCCGGGACCACCGGCTTGCTCGGCCAGTCCTGACTGGCGCTGCTGCCGGCCGGACGGGTTTCGCTGAGCACGTAGACTTCGCTGGTGTTGGTCTGCACGCCCGGCTCGATGCGAACGCGCACGCGCGCCTCGCTGGTCGGGTCGATGCCGGCCACGCGGCCACTCAGGCGACGCGCCAGGGGTGCCGAGAGTTGCGTGAGCGTCTGCCAACGGGTGGTGAACTCGCCGGTCTGCGGCTTTTCATCAGCGAAGGCGAAGCCGCTGTCCTGGAAGAACTGGTGAGCGAGCGGCCAGACTTCGGCCGGCGGGCGCTGGGCGATCAGCCAGCGCGAGTCACCGCTCTTCTGCAGACTGAAATCACTGGAACTGCCGGCATTGGCCAGCGGCAGCGGGCGCGGCACCTCGAACTCGCCGTCCTTGTCGTGGCTGTTGGCCACGCTCATCGGAATCGGCAACAAGGAGTCGAGCGGTTTGCTCTGCAGACCTTCCGGCACCTTCATCGGTGCGGTTTCGTGAGAGTTCAGGTAATCGGTGCCGCGGTCACGGAAATAGCCGTCCTTGCCCCACAACCAGCTACAGCCGGTGGTGTTGCCGATGACCAGGGCGAGCGCGGTCAGTCCTGCCAATCGCTTCATGCGCGATGCTCCTCGATCAGGCCAGGATGCCGGTCTGGCGCATGGCCTGACGCAGCGGCTCTTGGCAACGCGGGCTGAGCCAGGTCAGTGGCAGGCGAATACCTTCGGGAATCAGACCCATTTCGTGCAGGGCCCACTTCACCGGGATCGGGTTGGATTCGATGAACAGTGCTTTGTGCAGAGGCATCAGGCGATCGTTGATGGCACGCGCGGTGGCGGCGTCGCCGCGCATCGCGGCGGCGCACAGGTCGCTCATGGCGCGCGGGGCAACGTTGGCGGTCACCGAGATGTTGCCCTTGCCGCCCATCAGCATCAGCTCGACGGCGGTGGCGTCATCGCCGGAATAGACCAGGAAATCCTTGCCGACGCGGTCGAGCACTTCCTTGCCGCGTTGCAGGTCGCCGGTGGCTTCCTTGATGCCGATGATGTTCGGCACCTTGGACAGGCGCTCGACGGTCTCGGGCAGCATGTCGCAGGCGGTGCGCCCCGGCACGTTGTAGAGAATCTGTGGAATGGCCACGGATTCGGCGATGTGGCGGAAATGCTGGTACAGGCCTTCCTGGGTCGGCTTGTTGTAGTACGGAGTCACCAGCAGACAGGCGTCGGCGCCGCCGCGCTTCGCGGCTTCGGTCAACTCCACGGCCTCGCGGGTGGAATTGGCGCCGGTTCCGGCGATCACCGGGATACGGCCTTTGACCTGATCGACCACACGGCGAATGACTTCGAGGTGCTCGCTCACGTCGAGAGTCGCCGACTCCCCCGTGGTGCCGACCGCGACGATGGCATTGGTGCCTTCTTGCAGGTGGAAATCCACCAGCTTAGCGAGGCTGTCCCAGTCCAGTCGACCCTGAGCATCGAAGGGGGTGACCAGCGCCACCATACTGCCCGCAATCATGCAACCGCTCCTGCCGGAAAAAGAAAGCCGTAATGGTACTGTCGCCACCTGCCTTGCACAAGCAGAGTGCGGCGTCCGGCACATGTGTCGGACATTCCCCTGGCGGCCGCTTTTCGCTACCCTCTTCCCTTTGTCGATGCGGCCCCTTTGGCCGCCACTCCCAGGAAAGCTGCATGTCCGCCTCTCACCCCCGTGAACAATTCCTTCTGATCAGCGCATTGGGCCCCAACCCCATGGAGCTGACCAGCGTGCTCTGCCGCACCTGTATCGATAACCGCTGCTCGGTGATCAGCAGCCGCCTGACCCGCCACGGCGAATTCAGCGCCCTGGTGCTGCAGGTTTCCGGCAGTTGGGACGCCCTGGCCCGCCTCGAAGGCGGCCTGCCGGCGCTGGCCAAGCGCCATGGTTTCACCCTCAGCGTCACCCGCAGCAATGCCCACGTCACTCGTGCCCAGGCCTTGCCCTACGTGGCTTACGTGAGCGCGGTATACCGCCCGGACATCCTCAACGAGCTGTGCCAGTTCTTCATCGACCACAATATCGAACTGGAGAACTTCACCTGCGACACCTACCAGGCGCCGCATACCGGCACCAGCATGCTCAACGCCACCATCACCGTGACCCTGCCGGCCGGCACCCAGATCAGTTGGCTGCGCGACCAGTTCCTCGACTTCGCCGATGCCCTGAACCTGGACGCCCTGATCGAACCCTGGCGCCCGCAGCACCCGTAAGGAGCCCTCCATGGCAGTTGAACTCGAGAAAGCCGTCGCCGACTTCCAGGCGGACGCCACCAGCGGCCAGCAGGTACGACTGTCCGCACTCAAGGGCAAGCAGGTCGTGCTGTACTTCTACCCGAAGGACAGCACCCCAGGCTGCACCACCGAGGGCCAGGACTTCCGCGACCAGTACGCCGCCTTCCAGCAAGCCAACACCCTGGTGTTCGGCGTCTCCCGTGACAGCCTGAAGTCCCACGAGAACTTCAAGGCCAAGCAGGAACTCCCCTTCGAGCTGATCAGCGACAAGGACGAAGCGCTCTGCCAGCTGTTCGACGTGATCAAGCTGAAGAAGCTCTACGGCAAGGAATACCTGGGCGTCGACCGCAGCACCTTCCTGATCGATGCCAACGGCGTGCTACGCCAGGAATGGCGCGGCGTGAAGGTTCCCGGCCACGTCGCTGCCGTGCTTGCCGCCGCGCAGGCGCTGAACAAAGGCTGAAGCCCGCCAGGAACGAAAAAAGGCCGCTGATCAGCGGCCTTTTTCATGCCCACGGGCATCACATCAGCGGGCTGACCTTGACGTCCGGCTCGCGCGGCCAGGCGTCCAGCACGGCCTTCACCAGCGTTGCCAGCGGGATCGCGAAGAACACCCCCCAGAAACCCCAGAGCCCGCCGAACAGCAGCACCGCGCAAATGATCGCCACCGGGTGCAGGTTGACCGCCTCGGAAAACAACAACGGCACCAGCACATTACCGTCCAACCCCTGGATGATCGCGTGGGCGACCATCAGGTAGATGAACTGATCGCTCCAGCCCCACTGGAAGAGCCCGATCAGCGCCACCGGCACCGTGACCACCACCGCGCCGATATAGGGCACCACCACCGACAGTCCGACCAGCAGAGCCAGGAGCGCGGCATAGTTGAGCCCGAGCACGACGAAGGCGATATAGGTCGCCACGCCGGTAATGAAAATCTCGACGACCTTGCCGTGGATATAATTGGCGATCTGCTTGTTCATCTCCGCCCAGACCTGCTTCATCAAGCCACGCTCACGCGGCAGGTAGGCACGGAACCAGAAGTAGAAGCGGCGGCGGTCCTTGAGGAAGAAGAACACCAGGATCGGCACCAGCACCAGGTAGATCATCACATTGACCAGCACCGGCAGCCCGGAGAGGGAGAAGGTCAACGCCCACTGCCCCAACTGGCCAAGCTCGTTGCGCGATGCCTCGATGATCTTCAGCACCTGCTCCTCGGTGATCATCTCCGGATAGCGCTCCGGCAGCATCAACAGCACCGTCTGCCACTCGCCGAGCATGCGCGGCAACTCATTGAACAGGGTGAACAACTGCTTCCAGAGGAGCGGTACCAGCACCAGCAGGAACAACGCCAAGATCCCCAGGAAGAGCGCATACACCAGCCATACGGCGAACAGATGCGGCACTCGCCGGCGCTCGAGGAAACCTTGCAAGCCCTGGATCAGGAAAGCGATGACCACGGCCGCAAGCACCGGCGCGAGCATGCGGCCGAACGCCAGAATGACGGTGAAGCCAAGCACCAGGATGACCGCCAGCACCACCGCCTCCTCATCGGAGAAGTAACGCTGCATCCAGTCTTGTAGAACTTTGAGCATCGGGATTCCTGCGGAGACTCAGCGCACGCGCGGGCGCCAGGAAAGAAAAGGCTATTTCTTGCGCAGCCAATAACGGTAAACGCCCTCTTCAGCCTCTTCGCGCAACAGCTGGTGACCGGCCAGATCGGCGAACACGCGAAAATCGCGTTGCGAACCGGCGTCGGTGGCCGTGACCTTGAGCACGGCGCCACTGGGCAGACGATTCAGCTCCAGCTTGGCCTTCAAAAGAGGCAGGGGACAATTCAGACCGCTGGCGTCCAGCTCCGCGTCACACGGGAGGTCGGACGATGGGACAGAAGGCATTGCGAACTCTCCGGACAAGGCGCTCAAGGATACCGAATCGTCGGAAAAACTCACCTGCCGACAGCCATACGGCCATGCTCGCGGGCATTAAGAGAACCTTCAGGGTGAGCCCCTATAAGACACAGCGATCGATTCCCGGCCCACATCCCCCGCCAGCAGCGGCGACTTCGCACGGAACCTAGGCAGTGGCGCGGGCCTGCGGCTAAAGTAGTGTCTTTCTCGGAACGAGCCCCTTGTACATGAAAGTACTGCGCCCCGCTCTGTTGTCACTCGCCTGTCTGCTGGCCACGCCACTGATGGCGGACGATCTGCCCGCCCTGGGAGACTCCAGCTCGGCCATCGTCTCCCCTGAGCAGGAATTCCAGCTCGGTCGCGCCTGGCTGAGCATGCTGCGCAACCAGGTCGACTCGATCAGCGACCCGCTGCTCAAGGACTTCGTCGAATCCAGCGTCTATCGCCTGGCGGAAACCAGCGACCTGCAAGATCACCGCCTGGCCTTCATTCTCATCAAGGACGCGCAGATCAACGCCTTCGCCGCTCCCGGCGGGGTCATCGGGGTCAACGGCGGCCTGTTCCTCTATGCCCAGACCGAAGGCGAGTACGCCGCGGTCCTCGCCCACGAACTCGGCCACCTGATCCAGCGCCACTTCGCCCGCGGCGTGGAAGCCCAACAGCGCATGCAGATTCCGGTGATGGCCGCCATGCTGGCCGGCATCGTCGCCGCCGCGGCGGGTGCCGGCGACGCCGGTATCGCCACCATCGCCTCGACCCAGGCCGCCGCAATCCAGAGCCAATTGCATTTCTCCCGAGAGAACGAACAAGAGGCCGACCGCGTTGGCGTGGTCAACCTGGTCCGCGCCGGCTACGACCCGCGCTCGATGCCCGACATGTTCGAACGACTGGCGCGCCAGTATCGCTACGACGCCAAACCGCCAGAATTCCTGCTGACTCACCCGGTGACCGATTCGCGTATCGCCGACACCCGCAACCGCGCGGAGCAGTATCCACAGAACGGCAAGGAAGACTCGCTGTACTACCAGCAAATGCGCGCTCGTGTGCAACTGATCTTCGAGGAAAGTCCAGGAATCGCCGGCAAACGCTTCCGCGCCATGCTCGACGACAACCCCAAGCTGGATGCCGCGCGCTATGGCCTGGCCCTGTCGCAGACACGCATCGGCCAGCTCAACGAGGCCCGCTCGACGCTGCAGCCGCTGTTGAGCAAGGCGCCCAATGACATTGTCTACAACCTGGCCCAGGTCGACATCGACATCACCGCCAACAAACCCAATGACGCCCTGAGTCGGATTCAACGACTGCTGAACCAGTACCCCAACAGCTACCCGCTGATCCAGACCCAGACGGATGTACTGCTCAAGCTCAACAAAGCCGCCGAAGCCGAGAAGATCCTGGCCAAGCTCTCCCAGGAACGCCCGCTGGATCCGGACGTCTGGGGCCGCCTGGCTGATGCCCGCACGGTCAGCGGCAACGCCATTGGCGTACACCAGGCCCGCGCCGAATACATGGCGCTGACCGGCGATTACAAGCACGCCATCGAACAACTGGACTACGCCAAGCGCCGCGCCGGCGGCAACTTCCAGCTCGCGGCCAAACTGGATGCGCGGCAGCAGGAGTTCCGCGACCAGGAGAAAATCCTCAAGGAAATGATGCGCGGCTGAGACGCCAGCAGAAACGAAAAAGCCCGGCATTGCCGGGCTTTTTCCTTCTCATCGCGAGCAATCAGGCATTGCCCGTCACCTTGAGCCGCGCGGCCTGGGTGAAGTCGAGCATGCGCTTGAGCGGTTTGATTGCCTTGGGGATCAGCGCCGGGTCGACGAAGATTTCCCCACTACCCTCTTTCAGGCAAGCCAGGACTCGCTCCAGAGTGTTCATGGCCATCCAGGGGCAATGCGCACAACTCCGGCAGGTGGCGCCATTACCGGCGGTCGGCGCCTCGATGAACTCCTTGTCCGGGCACAGCTGCTGCATCTTGTAGAAGATGCCGCGGTCAGTGGCGACGATGAAGCGCTTGTTCGGCAGCGTCTGCGCGGCCTTGATCAACTGACTGGTCGAGCCCACGGCATCGGCCAGTTCGACCACGGCTTCCGGAGACTCCGGGTGAACCAGCACGGCGGCGTCTGGATAAAGCGCCTTGAGGTCCTCCAACTGCTTGGCCTTGAACTCTTCATGGACGATGCAGGAACCATCCCAGAGCAGCATATCGGCGCCGGTCTCACGCTGGATATAGCGGCCCAGATGCTGGTCCGGCGCCCAGAGAATGGGCTCACCGTTATCCATCAGGTGTTCAACGATCTCCACCGCGCAACTGGAGGTCACCACCCAGTCGGCACGCGCCTTGACCGCCGCCGAGGTATTGGCGTAGACCACCACGGTGCGCTCCGGGTGCTTGTCACAGAAAGCCGAAAACTCCTCTATCGGACAGCCCAGATCGAGCGAGCAGGTCGCCTCCAGGGTCGGCATCAGCACGCGCTTCTCGGGATTGAGGATCTTCGCCGTCTCGCCCATGAAGCGTACGCCGGCGACCACCACGGTCTGTGCCGGATGCTGGTTACCGAAACGGGCCATCTCAAGGGAGTCGGAAACGCAGCCGCCAGTTTCCTCGGCCAGCGCCTGGATCACCGGATCGCAATAGTAATGCGCCACCAGCACGGCATTCTGCGCCTTCAGTTCGGCGGCGATGGCCGCGCGGTACTCGGCTTCCTGCTGCGGCGTCAGCGGCTTGGGCTGCTTGGCGGCGAGATGAGCCTGGACCAGGAGGCGTTCGGATATATGCGTCATGTCTTCACTACACCTGCGGGGGACGACTGCGAGTCGGGAAAATTTTACACCGCCCTCTGGGCAAGACGCGATCCTGCTGACAAAGGCACTGAACGACAAGCCAGCAAGCGTTCAGAGACAACGGGCACGCACACCTCGCTGGCTCCGGCAGAGATATCGCCGGCACAGCACTGATCAAATCTGGACCGCGAATGCAAAAAAGCCCGTGATCAGAGATCACGGGCTTTGGAAGTTGGTGGGTCGTGTAGGATTCGAACCTACGACCAATTGGTTAAAAGCCAACTGCTCTACCGACTGAGCTAACGACCCAACGCGAGGCGTATAATACTGATTTCTAACGTAAAAACAACACCCCTCGAAAACTTTTTTTAAAAATATCGCGTCGGGTCCTGAACACCGGCCGCGGCGAAGCCTTCAGCGCGCAGTCGGCAGCTGTCACATTTCCCACAAGCCTGCCCCTGATCGTCTGCCTGATAGCAGGAAACCGTCAGCGCGTAATCCACCCCGCGCGCCATGCCAGCCTCGATGATCTGGGCCTTGGAGAGGAATTGCAGCGGCGCCTGAATGCGGAAGCCATCGCCCTCCACCCCAGCCTTGGTCGCCAGGTTGGCCATGCGCTCGAAGGCCTCGACGAACTCCGGACGGCAATCCGGGTAACCGGAGTAATCCACAGCATTCACCCCGATAAAGATATCGCGCGCACCGAGTACCTCGGCCCAGCCCAAAGCCAGGGAGAGGAACACGGTATTGCGAGCCGGCACGTAGGTTACCGGGATGCCCGCGCTGGGCGCCTCGGGCACGGCGATACTACTATCGGTCAGGGCCGAGCCGCCGATGCCGTTCAGATTGAGACCGATCACCTTGTGCTCGACCACGCCGAGTTGCCGAGCCACGCGCTCGGCAGCCTGGAGTTCGGCGCGATGGCGCTGGCCATAATCGAAACTCATGGTGTAACAGGCATAGCCCTCGGCCTTGGCCATGGCGACCACGGTGGCGGAATCGAGACCACCCGAGAGCAGGATTACCGCTTTCTTCTCATTCATGTCTGCTGCCCTTTCCAAGCAGGAAGCTGAAGGCTCAACGGCCAGGCTCATCGTTCCAGAGAATCTTGTGCAACTGCAACTGGAAGCGTACCGGCAGATTGTCGGCAACGATCCAGTCGGCCAGGGTCCTACCCTCTACCTGCTGGTAGCTCGGTGAAAACAGCACCTCGCCGGCACGCTCCTGCAAGCGGTACTCGATCAACTTGGAAACCGCCCAGTCGTAGTCTTCCCGTGAGCAGATGACGAACTTCACCTGGTCGTTCGGCGTCAGCTCGGCAATGTTTTCATAGCGGTTGCGCGCAACCTCACCAGAGCCCGGCGTTTTCAGATCAAGGATTCGACTGACACGCCGATCGGTCGCGGAGATATCCAGCGCACCGCTGGTTTCCAGGGAGACTGAATAGCCAGCATCGCACAAGCGCTGCAGCAGCGGGATGCAGTTGGGCTGAGCCAGGGGTTCGCCACCGGTGACGCAGACATAGCGAGGCCGGTAAGCCGCCACGCGCTCGAGGATGGCATCCAGGGCGATGATGTCGCCGCCACTGAAGGCATAGGCGGAGTCGCAGTACTGGCAGCGCAGGGGACAGCCGGTCAGGCGTACGAACACAGTCGGCAAACCGACGGTGCGCGCTTCCCCCTGCAACGAGTAGAAAATCTCGGTGATTCGCAGGGTTTGTTGCATATCAGCCACGGGCATGACGGCGAAACAGGCCATCCGCCTCCGTTGCGTTGAATAGGGGAACGCGGCAGAGCGACGTTCGATGGACTCGGCGGCGGTCGTGGACATCAGCCGAGCTGAAACCACGCCAAAGCCCCGAGCAGCGGCGATTCTAACGAAAAAACCCGCGACTGGCGCGGGCTTTTCGGCTAGCGGAGAAGAGCCGTTACTTGAGGCTCTTCAGATCACGCTGGGCCAGCTGCGCTGCGGAACTGCCCGGATACTGAGCGACCACCTGCTGAAGAATGCCACGGGCCTTGTCGTTGTTACCCAGACGGCGCTCTACGTCGGCCAGCTTGTACAGCGAGTCAGGCACCTTGGGACTGCCCGGGTAGCCCTGGCTGACCTTGGCGAATGCCTGGCCGGCACCCTGCAGGTCTCCCTTGGCGAGGTTCACCTCACCCAGCCAGTACTGGGCATTGCCTGCATACTGACTGTTCGGGTATTTGCGCAGAAACGCCCCGAAGGCCTGGCTGGCCTTGTCGAAGTCCTTGGCCTTGATCAGGTCGAACGCAGCGTCGTAGTAGAGCTTTTCTTTGGCGGGATCGCCCGGCTCACTGCTGGCAGGCTGAGCCTGCTGCTGTTGCTGGGCAGCGGCCGCACCAGCCGCTGCACCGCCCGCGGCAGCAGCGCTACCGTCGGCGGATGGATTCTGAGGAGCAGCGCCTGCGGCGCCACTGGAGATACGCCGGTCGAGGTCTTGATAACGCTCAAGGCTCTCCTGCTTCAACTGCTGGATCTGGTTCTGCTGTTCTTCCAGCGTGCCGCGCAGGCGGGACAACTCATCCTGCATCTGCTGCAACTGCATGAACAGCTGGGCTTGCCCGGAGACGGGAGCGGCAGTCGCCGCCCCGCCTCCGGCATAAGCACCATCGGCGCCTGCGGTGCCGTACCCCGAGGGCGGCGCGCTGGCGTAGCCGCCATCGTTACCATCCACTACTGGAACCGCGGCGGCCGCCACCAGGGGCAGGCCGCAGACCATCAAGGTGAGGAATCGCAAGCGCATAGGGTCTTACTTCTTCAGCTCAACGCGACGGTTCTGAGCCCAGGACTGCTCGTCATGGCCAGTGGCAACCGGACGCTCTTTACCGTAGGAAACCAGCTCCAGCTGAGCCGGGGAAACGCCCTGCAGAACCAGGTAGCGTTGAACGGCCTTGGCACGACGCTCACCCAGAGCCATGTTGTACTCGCGGGTGCCGCGTTCGTCGGTGTGGCCTTCCAGGACAACGTGCTGGCCGCTACCTTTCAGGTCTTTGGCGTGTACGTCCAGAGCGCGCATGGCTTCCGGCTTCAGGTCGGAGCTGTCGTACTCGAAGTAGAAGGTGGTGATTGCACGCAGAGCGGCTTCGTCGCTCAGGCTGCCGTCAACGGCACCGCTGTTTGCGCCATAGCCAGCGTTCGGGTCGACACCACCGTTGGCGCCTTGACCAGAAGCGTTGCCGCCCTTGGAGGAGCAGCCCACAGCCACCGCCATGGCCAGAGCCAGCGCAGCAAATTTGCCGAATTTCAGCATTTCCATCATGTAACTCCTAATGAACCCCAGTGTATAAATTTTAAACAGTTGGCAACCGTCAGTTCAGGTAAGGGGACCAGGAAGGCTCGCGCACGTCGCCCTGGGCGGTGGGTAGCGGCAACCGAACACGTCCGTTGATGGAGACGAGCATCAACACGCCCCGGTCCTGCTGGCGGGTGGCGTAGATTAGCATGGTGCCATTGGGCGCGACAGTGGGCGAGTCGTCCAGCGTGGTGTTGGAGAGCACGCGCAGACTGCCGCGCTGAAGGTCCTGGGCAGCGATCTGGAAGTTGGTGAAGCCGTCCTGACGATGCACCATCACCAGGGTCTTCTCGTCCGCCGACAGTTTCGGGTTGGCGTTGTAGTTACCCACGAAGGTCACTCGATCGGTCGCACCGCTGTTGACGTTCATCTTGTAGATCTGCGGCTTGCCGCCACGGTCCGAAGTGAAGTACAGGGTCGAACCATCCTTACCCCAGAAGGGTTCGGTGTCGATCGCCGCATTGTTGGTCAGTCGACGCAGCTGGCGCGACCCCAGGTCCATCACATAGATCTCCGGGTTGCCGTCGCGCGACAGCACCATCGCCAGGCGATTGCCATCAGGAGAGAAGGCAGGGGCGCCGTTGAGGCCTTCGAAGTTCGTCAGCTGCTCGCGACGACCAGTGTCGACGTACTGCATGAAGATACGCGGACGCTTCTGCTCGAAGGACACATAGGCGATGCGACGGCCATCCGGGGAGAAGCGCGGCGACAGGATGGGCTCGCGCGACTGCAGCAGGGTCACCGGGCGCGCACCGTCATAGTCGGAGCGCTGCAGGGTGTAACGGGTGTTGTCGGCCGAGAAACGCTCCGCGGTGACGTACAGCAGGCGAGTGGCGAAGGCGCCCTTGATGCCGGTGAGTTTCTCGAAGGCCTGGTCGGCGATGTAGTGCGACATGTCACGCAGTTGGTCGGTGCTACCGCCGACGCTACCGGTGAGGATCTGCTGCTGGGTGGCGACGTTGAACAGGCCGTACTGCACCTGCAAGCGACCGCCGGCCGGCACGATATTACCGATCAGCACGTACTGCGCGCCAAGGGCCTGCCAGTCGCGGTAGATCACCTCGCCGGGCTGGGCCGGCAGGCTGATCATGTTCTGCCGCGGAATCGGCTCGAAGTAGCCGGAATTGCGCAGGTCATTGCCAACGATGGTGGAAATGTCCTCGGGAAGGACACTGCCGCCCTGCCAACCGAAGGGTACGACAGCGATCGGTACGGCACGATCGGAGCCGCTGGTCACCAGAATGTTCTTCTCATCTGCCAGCGCGACTCCCGCTACACAGAGCAGGGCCACCAGCAATCCTCTGAAAATCTTGATCACGGCGCGAGGTCCTCAGGCGTGAAGGTCATCTTGAACGAACGGTAGGGATTGAAGTCCTTCGGACTCAGACCCTGCATTTCAGTAATTCGACCGACGTTCTTCACCGCACTGACGGCGGAGTTATCGAACGGTTTGTCACCGCTGGAGTGTACGACGGTCGCATTGGTGATGGTGCCATCGGGCAGCATGCTGATCTGCACGGTAACACTCATCCCTTTACGGGCCGATGGCGGACGCGACCACCCCTCGGAAACCCGCGAGCGAATCAGGTCATCGAAGTTTCCAGCCACCTCGTTGCCCTGTTCATCGGCCAGCGCCTGCTGCCGTTGCGTGTCATCCGACAACAACTCGGCAAGGGCCTGGGCCTTCTTGTCCTCTTGAGCCTTTTTCGCCGCAGCCTGGGCAGCAGCCTTCTTCTTGGCGGCTTCCGCAGCGGCTTTTTTCTTGGCCTCTTCGGCGGCAGCCAGCTTCTTGGCTTCTTCCTCCGCCTTTTTCTTGGCTTCCTCGGCGGCCTTCTTCTTGGCCTCCTCGGCAGCCTGCTTCTTGGCTTCCTCAGCGGCCTCTTTCTTGGCCTCTTCCTCAGCCTTCTTCTTGGCGATATCCGCCTGCTTCTTCTCTTCCGCGGCCTTGGCTTCGGCAGCTTTCTTGGCGGACTCTTCCGCCTTCTTCGCCACCTCTTCGGCCTTCTTCGCCTCGGCAGCCTTGGCTGCTTCGGCCGCTTTTTCCGCTTCAGCCGCCTTTCGAGCGTCGTCGGCTTTCTTTTGTTCCGCCTTGGCGGCTACAGCTTCTTGCTCGACCTTCTTTTGCTCCAGCTGTTCCTGCTCGTATTGCTTGGCTGAGGTCTTCTTCGCCTCCCCGGCAATCTTCTGGTTAGTCTGCTGGGTTGCCTGGCTCTTGGATTTCAGCTGGTACAACGTAGCCTGCACGATCGGTTTCGCAGGCGGCAGCTCGGGCGTCATAGCCCAGCTGACGAAGAGCATGGCGAAAATCAGGACGTGCAGCGCTACGGCCAGGACTACCGGCCAGAAGTAGCTTTCCGACGGAGAGCGTTCGAGTTGCATCAAGATCCGGGCGCCTCGGTAATCAGCCCGACATTACCTACGCCAGCCTTCTGCAGGCCGCCCATGACGGCCATGACGGCACCGTAGTCGACAGCCTTGTCACCACGGACGAAGACCTGCACTTTCTTACCCTGGCTGCTGTTCTCGCGCATGATGGCGCTGGCAGCGCTCACCAGTTGATCGAGGGATACCGCGGTCTGAGTCTTCTTGCCCTGGTCCGGGTCGACTTCCGAGCCCATGTTCCAGTAGTAAGTCTTGTCAGCCTTGATCGAGATGGTCAGCACCCGCGAATCGTTGTCCTGCGGGAGCGCTTCGCTGGATACCTTGGGCAGGTCGACTTTGACCCCCTGGTTCAGCATTGGCGCGGTCACCATGAAAATCACCAGCAGTACCAGCATCACGTCGATGTATGGCACCACGTTCATTTCAGCGACCGGCTTGCGTTTGTGACGGACCCTTGCCATATCGGCTTACCTCTTACGTCGTCTCAATCGTCGCTGGTGTGCACTTTGCGGTGCAGGATGGCCTGGAACTCGTCAGCGAAGGTGTAGTAGCGGCCGATCAGCAATTCCGCCCGCGCGGCGAAACGGTTGTAGGCGATAACCGCCGGAATCGCGGCGAACAGACCGATGGCGGTGGCGACCAGGGCCTCGGCGATACCCGGGGCGACGGTGGCCAGGGTGGCCTGCTGTACAGCGGCCAGGCCGCGGAAGGAGTTCATGATCCCCCAGACGGTGCCGAACAGGCCGACGTAGGGGCTGGTGGAACCCACGGTAGCGAGGAACGGCAGGCTGGTTTCCAGCTTCTCTTCCTCACGCGAGATGGCCACGCGCATGGCACGCGCCACACCTTCCATCACGGCGTCCGGATCGACACCGGACTGCTGGCGCAGGCGGGAGAACTCCTTGAAGCCGGCGCGGAAGATCTGCTCGACGCCGGAATCCGGGTCGGGGTTGCTGCCGGCCTGGCGATAGAGCTTGGACAGGTCGATGCCCGACCAGAAGCGCTCCTCGAAGCCATCCAGGGCCTTCTTCGCCGAGCGCATCATATTGCTGCGCTGGAAAATCATGATCCAAGAAGTGACCGAGGCGGCCACGAGGATCAGCATGACCAGTTGCACCACCAGACTGGCGTTGCTGATCAGGCTCCACATGGAGGTATGGTCAACGACGTTCGGTTCCACATTAATCTCCTGCTGAAAGGGTGTCCGGACTGCCGGCAAATGCCGCACGCAACACTTCGGGGATGGCGCGAGGCTTCAGATTATCGGCTCGCACGCATGCCACCAGGAATCGACCTTCGCATAACAAGGCCGAATCCGTCGCTCGGCGAACCTGTTGACGGAATCGCAGGCTCGCACGGTTCAACTCCTCGACCTCGGCGCTGACGATCAGCTCGTCGTCCAGACGCGCCGGCGCGTGATAGCGCGCCTCGGCCGAATGCACGACGAAAAGCAGGTTTTCCCCCACCAGCTGCGATTGGGCAAAGCCCAAGGCGCGCAGCCGCTCGGTACGAGCCCGCTCCATGAACTTGAGGTAGTTGACGTAGTAGACGATGCCGCCCGCATCAGTGTCTTCGTAATAGACCCGGAAGCGATGCTCGAACGGCTGATCCCCGTGTTGCGCGCGCATACTCTAGAACCAAGTCGGGGCTTTGCCAATCGGCAATCGCCCACAAATGCAATTAATTACCATCTTCATGCGAGAAAAGATCCGCAACCGGCCCCTCGCCCATCCGCTTCGGCAACTTCAGGCCGAAATGCAGATACGCGTGACGGGTGACGACCCGTCCACGCGGCGTGCGCATGATATAGCCTTGCTGGATCAAATAGGGCTCCAGCACATCCTCAATCGTATGTTTTTCTTCACCGATGGCTGCGGCGATGTTGTCCAGCCCCACCGGTCCCCCGTCGAACTTGTCGATCATGGTCAGCAGCAGGCGCCTGTCCTGATGGTCGAAGCCCCGTTCATCCACGTCCAGCAGGTTCAACGCCTTGTCGGCGACATCGCTGCTGATGGCGCCGGTACCGCGCACTTCGGCGAAATCCCGCACACGGCGCAACAGGCGATTGGCAATACGCGGAGTGCCGCGGGCGCGCCGGGCGATTTCGAACGCCCCGGCCGGGTCCATGCTCAGACCAAGAATGCTGGCTGAGCGGCCGACGATGGTGGCGAGGTCGTCGACGCTGTAGAACTCCAGGCGCTGGACGATACCGAAACGATCGCGCAGCGGGTTGGTCAGCATGCCGGCACGCGTGGTGGCGCCAACCAGGGTGAATGGCGGCAGATCGAGCTTGATCGAGCGCGCGGCCGGTCCTTCACCAATCATGATGTCCAGCTGGAAATCTTCCATCGCCGGATAAAGCACTTCCTCGACGATCGGTGAAAGCCGATGGATCTCGTCGACGAAGAGCACATCGCCAGGTTCGAGATTGGTCAGCAGCGCCGCCAGATCCCCCGGGCGCTCCAGCACCGGGCCGGAAGTGCTCTTGATCGACACGCCCATTTCCTGGGCAATGATGTTCGCCAGGGTGGTCTTGCCCAGCCCTGGAGGACCGAAGATCAGGGTATGGTCGAGTGCTTCCTTGCGCCCCTGGGCGGCCCGAATGAACAGCTCCATCTGTTCGCGCACGACGGGCTGGCCAATGTAGTCGGAAAGACTCAGCGGGCGGATGGCACGATCCAACTGCTCATCGCGCTCGCGGCTGCCGGCGGCGGAAATCAGACGATCGGTCTCGATCATGCGCGGCTACCTAGACCATGCCTTTGAGCGAACGACGGATGAGTTCTTCGCTGGACAAACCTTGTTCCTCCACGGCGGCCACGGCGCGGCTCGCTTCTTGCGGCTTGAAGCCTAGCGCAATCAACGCGCTGACGGCATCCGCTTCGGCGCTTGAGACTGCCGCGACGAGTTTCGGTTCAGCCACCAGCGGTGCGATCGACGGTATATTTTCCCAAGCCTTGAAGCGGTCCTTGAGTTCGACCAGCAAGCGCTCGGCGGTCTTCTTGCCGACACCGGGGATCTTCACCAGCGTGGAGGTGTCCTGGGCCTGCACGCAACGCACCAGTTCATCGACCTCCAATCCGGACATCAGCGCCAGAGCCAGCTTCGGACCGACCCCATTGAGGCGGATCAGTTCGCGGAACAGCTCGCGCTCGCGCTTTTCGGCAAAGCCGTACAGCAAGTGCGCATCCTCGCGCACCACCAGGTGCGTATGCAGCATCACCGGCTCGCCAAGGGCGGGCAGGCGGTAGAGCGTGGTCATCGGGACCTCCAGCTCATAGCCGACGCCGTTGACGTCGAGAATCAGGTGCGGCGGCTGTTTTTCCGCCAGGGTGCCACGCAGAAGTCCGATCACGGGTAAGCGTCCTTAAGAAAGTAGGGTCACAGGCGCAAGCGCCCGCCACGGCGCCGCGCCGTCGCCAGGCCGTGCGGCACCAGGCTCTGGCGGGTATGGGCATGGCACAGGGCGATGGCCAGGGCGTCGGAGGCATCGATCTGCGGCTTCTGGGTCAGTTTCAGCAAGTGCATGACCATCATCTGCACCTGCTGCTTGTCTGCGCCGCCGGTGCCGGCGATGGCCTGTTTGACTTGGCTGGCGGTGTATTCGGCGATTTCCAGCCCCTCTTCCGCCGCCGCCACTATGGCCGCGCCACGGGCCTGACCGAGCTTCAGCGCCGAATCGGCGTTGCGCGCCATGAACACCTGCTCGATGCCCATCATGGTCGGCCGATAGGTCTGAATCACCTCGCGCACACCGCGAAAGACGATCTGCAGGCGCTCGTGCAAAGGACCGGCGCCGGTACGGATGCAACCGGAAGCGACGTACTCGCAGCCACGGCCGGTATCGCGCACCACGCCGAAGCCGGTGATTCGCGAGCCGGGGTCGATACCCAGAATCAATGTCATGAGCCGGACACTAAAAACCGGAAGCCGGAGCAGCCAGGTATGGCGCCTCCAACTTCCGGCTCGTTGCCCCTGATTGCGATTGGATCAGCCAAGCTGAGCCATCACCTCGTCAGGGATATCCGCATTGGAATAGACGTTCTGCACGTCATCCAGGTCCTCGAGCATATCGATCAGCTTGAGCACTTTCTGCGCGGTTTCCAGGTCCAGGGTAGCGGTGGTCGAGGGGATCATCGAGATCTCCGCTTCCTCACCCTTGAAGCCGGCGGCATTCAAGGCTTCGTTGACCGCGATGAAGTCGGTGAAACTGGTGAAGACGTCGATGGAACCGTCATCGTTGGTCACCACGTCATCGGCGCCAGCTTCCAGAGCGGCTTCCATCAGGGCGTCTTCGTTGACGCCGGGAGCGAAGCTGATCTGTCCCTTGCGATCGAACATGTAGGCCACCGACCCATCGGTGCCAAGGTTGCCACCGCACTTGCTGAAGGCATGACGCACCTCCGCCGCGGTCCGGTTGCGGTTGTCGGTCATCGCTTCGACGATGATGGCCACGCCGCTCGGCGCGTAACCTTCATAAGTCAGCTCTTCCATGTTGTCCGCGTCGTTGGAGCCCACACCGCGAGCGATGGCGCGGTCGATGGTGTCGCGGGTCATGTTGGCGGTCAGCGCCTTGTCCACAGCCAGGCGCAGACGCGGATTGTCAGCCGGACTGCCGCCACCCTGCTTGGCCGCGACCGTCAGCTCGCGGATCAGCTTGGTGAAGATCTTGCCTTTCTTGGCATCCTGGCGCTCTTTGCGGTGCTTGATGTTGGCCCATTTGGAATGACCAGCCATAACTCACTCCGTATCTCGTGTTGCAGCGAGCGGCGCCGCTCGGGGCGCCGCTGCGGGTTGAATCGGTTTACTCGGCCTTCTGCTGCTCGCGCAGGCGGATGTGCAGCTCGCGCAGCGCCTTGCCATCCACGGTGCCCGGAGCCTGGGTCATGACATCGCCGGCGCTCTGGGTTTTCGGGAAGGCGATCACTTCGCGGATCGACGCGGCACCGGTCATCAGCATCACCAGGCGATCCAGGCCGAAGGCCAGGCCACCATGCGGCGGCGCACCGAACTTCAGGGCATCGAGGAGGAAACCGAACTTCTCTTCCTGCTCGGCCTCGTCGATGCCCAGCACGCGGAATACCGCCTGCTGCATCGCCTTGTCGTGGATACGGATGGAACCGCCGCCCAGCTCGGTACCGTTGAGCACCATGTCGTAGGCGCGGGACAACGCGGCAGCCGGGTTGGCTTCGAGTTCTTGCGGAGTGCACTTCGGCGAAGTGAACGGGTGGTGCAGCGAGGTCAGGCTGCCGTCGTCGTTCTCTTCGAACATCGGGAAGTCGACGACCCACATCGGTGCCCACTCTTTGGTGAGCAGCTTGAGATCGTGGCCGACCTTGATGCGCAGAGCACCCAGGGCATCGCACACGATCTTCGCCTTGTCGGCGCCGAAGAACACGATGTCGCCATCCACCGCACCGACGCGATCGAGGATCACGTTCAGGTTGGCCTCGGGGATGAACTTGACGATGGGCGACTGCAGGCCTTCGACGCCCTTGGCGCGCTCGTTGACCTTGATGTAAGCCAGGCCCTTGGCGCCGTAGATGCCGACGAACTTGGTGTAATCGTCGATCTGGCTACGCGGCATGGAAGCGGCGCCCGGTACGCGCAGGGCGGCGACGCGCCCCTTGGCATCGTTGGCCGGGCCGCTGAAGACCTTGAACTCGACCTCTTTCAGTTGGTCGGCGACGTCGACCAGCTCCAGCGGAATGCGCAGGTCCGGCTTGTCCGAACCGTAGCGACGCATGGCTTCTTCGAAGGTCATGTGGGGGAATTCGTCGAACTCCAGATCCAGCACTTCCTTGAACAGCTGGCGGATCATCTTCTCGGTGATGCCCATGATGTCGCTTTCATCGAGGAAGCTGGTCTCGATGTCGATCTGGGTGAATTCCGGCTGGCGATCGGCGCGCAGGTCTTCGTCGCGGAAGCACTTGGCGATCTGGTAGTAGCGGTCGAAGCCGGCAACCATCAGCAGTTGCTTGAACAGCTGGGGCGACTGCGGCAGGGCGAAGAAGTGGCCCGGATAGGTACGGCTCGGCACCAGATAGTCACGGGCGCCTTCCGGGGTCGGACGACCGAGGATCGGCGTCTCGACGTCGAGGAAGCCGTTCTCGTCCAGGTAACGGCGGATGCTGCTGGTGATGCGTGCACGCAACTTCAGCTTGGCGGCCATTTCCGGGCGACGCAGGTCGATGAAGCGATAGCGCAGGCGGGTTTCCTCGCCCACATCGGAGTATTCGTCCAGCGGGAACGGCGGCGTCTCAGCCTGGTTCAGTACTTCCAGCTCATAACCCAGGACTTCGATGGCACCGGAGGCCATGTTCGTGTTCACCGCGCCAGCCGGGCGCAGACGCACCTTGCCGGTGACCTTCACCACGTACTCGCTGCGCACGCGGTCGGCCTTGGCGAAGGTCTCGGCGCGATCCGGGTCGAATACCACCTGAGCCAGACCTTCGCGGTCGCGCACGTCGAGGAAGATCACCCCGCCGTGGTCGCGGCGGCGGTGCACCCAACCGCAAAGCGTGACTTCCTGGCCGTCCAGGCTCTCGTTCAATTGGCCGCAATAGTGGCTGCGCATCATGGTGTGTTTCGCTTCTCGCAAGTCTTGGATTCGGTGGAACCGCTCATTCGCCGGCAGCACAGGTGCCAGCGCCGCACCCCGTGGCGGGGCAGGCCGGCTGCGCATCGGAAGACGCCAGGTTCTTCTTCGCGCCGGTCTTGAAATCAGTCTCGTACCAGCCACCACCGCTGAGGCGGAAACCGGGGACGGACAACATCTTCTTCAATTCGGGGGCCTTGCAGGCCGGACAATCGACCAACGGCGCATCGCTGAATTTCTGAATGGCTTCCAGCTGATGGCTGCAGGAGCGGCACTGGTATTCGTAAATCGGCATCGGGACACCTTGACTGACGGTCACACCGCGGGCCCGCATCCCGCGGCAAAGGCGCGGATTATAGCCTGAAAAAACCAAGGCTTGCAGCCGCCAGCCCGGGAGCGCCGATCAGACCCTCAGCCACATTTGCCTGTACCCGTATAAATAGAAGAAGCCCTGCGTAACGAAACCACCGACGCAGTGAAGACCCGCCCCGGCACGCCCCGCTACCGGCAAACCAGCCAGCGCAGGACAAGACCAGCCGGAGATCGCCCTCAAAAGGCTTGCCAGCCATCTATCCCGCCACTCTCCGGCACACATCCAAATGCGCTAAGCAGTTGATTTGAGAAGGCTACCGGTTTGCTGTTAAATACCCGCCGTGCGCCTCGCGCATAGGCCGCCGGTCTTCGCCAGCCCTCTTTTATCGTTCCGGGCTGCCTTGCCGAACGGCTGCTTCTTCGTTACCCGCTCAAGGTGAATCCATAACCATGCTGAAAATCGTCCATCTACTGACGGGCGCCATCGCGCTCTTACTGTCCTTCATCCCGACACTGCGTGCCGATGCCATCCCGTACCTGCAGAACGCCGATGCCGTTTACCTGGCACTGCTCGGCCTGACCAGCCTGCTGCTCACCCCCACCAGCAGCAAAACCCAGCAAGTACAAAGCCTGGTATCCGCACTCATCGTTCTGGCGGTAGTCCTGCAGATCCTGATTCTCCTGGCGCCGCTGCCCGCCATCGGCGACCAGCCCGCCATCCTGCTACCACTGCTGATTCTCGCCGTCGCCGCAGCCCTGCAACTGGTCGGCAAGCTGAACAAAAGCCAACCACAGGCCGCGCAACAGCCGCAAGCAAGCGCAGAAGACCGGGAAACCGGCACCGTGAAATGGTTCAACACCTCCAAGGGCTTCGGCTTCATTTCCCGGGACAGCGGCGAAGACATTTTCGTGCACTTCCGCGCCATCCGCGGCGAGGGCCACCGCATCCTGATCGAAGGCCAGCGCGTGGAGTTCTCCGTCGTGCAACGCGACAAAGGCCTGCAGGCGGAAGACGTGATCGCCGCCCTGCCCGGCCGTCGCTAAGCGCCAACGGCATGAAAAAGCCCGCCAATTCGGCGGGCTTTTTCTTTACGCACTCAATAATGTGGCGGCGGCGCCTCGTCGTCAGCGACGCCCACCTCCCCCTGCAACTCTTCCAGACGCTTGATCAGCACCTGCATCTGCAGACGCAGGCGCTCGATCACCCGCTCCTGCTCGTACACCACATCACTCAGCGTCTGCATGGCGTCATCCTGAAATGCCAGACGACTTTCCAGATCGGCCACACGCTCTTCCAGTCCCATCGCTCACTCCTGCTCGAAGCGAAAATCATCGCCCAGCACCATACGCAGCTTCCCACGCAACGCTTGCAGTGCGTCCGCGGAGTATGGCTGCGGCGGATGCTTGCCCCACACCGGCCCTGGCCAAGCCGCATCGTCACGTCGACGCACGATGACATGGACGTGCAACTGGCTGACGACATTGCCGAGATTGGCAACATTCATCTTGTCAGCCTGGAACGTGTCCTTGAGGACCTCAGCCAGGCCGGCCGCCTCATGCCACAACTGCTGCTGATCATCAGGAGCCAACTGGAAAATCTCACTGACATCCTCACGCCGCGGCACCAGGATGAACCAGGGATACTGCGCATCATTCATCAGCAACAGCCGGCTCAGCGGGAAATCTCCCAGCGCTACTGTGTCCTGCTGAAGACGGGAATCCAGGACGAACATCGCAACTTCTCCTGTTCGACTACTCACTCAAAGAAAGCTTAGCCCCCGGACCGGGAACAACGGCCACGCAGGATACTAAAGGTAGGGCACAGACACATCCCGCCCCAGCACGGAGCACCGGCCCGCGACCAGCCCCGTATTCGTGCAAACGCGCCCGAATCAATTTTCCGACAACAGGGCGAATGAACGCTCTGTCAGACTTCTGTCAGGCAACGGCACGGAACAGGTCGACTTCTCATGCGAACAGACGCGCTACGAGCGACTACGCTCTTTTGCACGACCATCACAAACAGGCGCGCAAGTTCTTGAAATTTTCGACCTAACCGCTTAAACACATGCCAGATGCGTAACAGGGACTACGAAGTGCTTTTGTGCACACTTGTTGCTAGAAGCACTTCACCCGGCAAAAGGGAATTAACAGCAGCCCAGGAAACTGAATAAAAAATAACCAACGACGTATCGAACCTGAGGAAATGCAGCACTTCGCCCAAAGCGGCGCCATCTCGGTACAGAGTCCTGAAGATGATGACCTGCCCAGATGCGACATTCTGCATGCATGTTTGCGACAGCCTCACAAAGATTTCGTCTGAAGTTTCCTGCAACTATCGCCAAGAGAACACGCGTGCTATAAGTTAGCGCCGACAAAAAGAACAAGCCGTCACTGCGGCAGTGTGATGGCAGATAACTTCAAAACCAAAGGAGCAATCACAATGAAAGTGATGAAGTGGAGCGCCATCGCCTTGGCGGTTTCTGCAGGCAGCACGCAACTGGCAATGGCCGACGCTTTCGTCAGCAGCCAAGCCGATGCCAAAGGCTTTGTCGAAGACAGCAGCCTCGTGCTGACCAACAAGAGCGCCTATTTCAACCGTCAGCGTAACAACGGCGATGCGCCGGATCCGCGTGACTGGACTTACGCGCTGCTGGGCAACTTCCAGTCCGGCTTCACCCAAGGCACCGTCGGTTTCGGCGTTGACGCCTTCGGTTACCTGGACATCAAACTGGATGGTAGCGACGGCCACATTGGCAGCGGCTACACCCAGGTCGACAACAACGGCGAAATGCAGAAGGACTTCTCCCGCGCTGGCGCGGCAGTCAAAGTCCGCGTTTCCAAGACCGAGCTGAAAGTCGGTACCATGCAGCCGACCGCTCCGGTCTTCGCTGCTGGCGGCACCCGCCTGGTTCCGCAAACCGCCAATGGTTTCAACCTGCAGAGCAGTGAAATCACCGGCCTGGACGTGGAAGCCGGTCGCTTCACCAGCGCCACTGGCGTCAGCGACGTCAACCATGACGGCGAAATCTTCGCCACCTACGCCGGTGTCACCACCCGCGCAGCCAGCTTCGTCGGCGGCAAATACGCCATCACCGACAATGCCAGCGTCTCCCTGTACGGCTCCGAGTTCGAAGACGTATGGCGCCAGTACTACGGCAACGCCAACTACACCCTGCCGATCAGCGAAGGCCAGTCCCTGGGCTTCGACTTCAACATCTACCGCACCCTGGATGAAGGCAGCGCGAAAGCCGGCAGCATCAACAACACCACCTGGTCGTTGGCCGCCGCTTACACCTTCCTGACTGCTCACACCCTGACCCTGGCCTACCAGCAAGTCGATAGCGATCAGCCGTTCGACTACGTTGGCTTCGGCAAGAACGGCCCGGGCGATGGCGGCGACTCCATCTTCCTCGCCAACTCCATCCAGTGGTCCGACTTCAACGGCCCGGGTGAGAAGTCCCTGCAGGCTCGCTACGACCTGAACATGAAAGAGTACGGCGTTCCTGGCCTGACCTTCATGACCCGTTACGTCTACGGTAAAGACATCGACGGCACCAAGGTTGGCGCTGGCAGCGCTTACGAAGGCTTCTACGGTAGCGACGACAAGGAACACGAGACCAACCTCGAAGCCAAGTACGTCCTGCAGGACGGCCCGGCCAAGGACCTGTCCCTGCGCGTGCGTCAAGCATGGCACGGCGGCAGCGCTTCCACTGGCGGCAGCGTCAACGAGTTCCGCCTGATCGCCGAGTACCCGCTGTCGATTCTGTAATCGATACGCTACTCATGCGACATGAAAAAGCCCGGCATCTGCCGGGCTTTTTCATTGCGCTTCGAGATCCTTTCAGCCAGGCAGCACATAGGTACCCGTGACATGGGCAACCAGTTCGTCGCGCTTGCCCTGCGAGGAAACAGAGACTTCGCAAACCACCTGCCGCCGTCCTATTTTCAGTATCCGAGCCTCCGCCAGCAGATCTTCCGGCCTGGGCTTACTAAGGAAATTGATATTGAGGTTGGACGTCACCGCCATTTCCACGCCTTCCAGATGCCCGAGTATCACCGCATACATGGCCGCATCGGCGAGTGCCATGATGGTCGGCCCGGAGATGGTTCCCCCCGGACGCAGCATCCGGCCATGGAACGGCATTCGGGTCAGGGCGCTACGTTCGTGCAAAGCGTCGACACGAAAATCCAACTCCTCCGCCATGGGCAGTCCGGAGCGGATGAAAGACTGAACCTGCGCTGCACTCAGACGACTCACCGGGCACCTCCTTCTGTGCATGCCGCGCCCTGTACGCGGCTGGACCTGCGCCGTACAATGCCCAGCCTACCTCCCCCTCGCAACCGATATAACGGCCAAAGATGCGTACCAGTAAGTACCTGCTGTCCACCCTGAAAGAAACCCCTTCCGATGCTGTGGTCATCAGCCATCAGTTGCTGCTGCGCGCCGGCATGATCCGCAAGCTGGCATCCGGCCTCTATACCTGGCTGCCGATGGGCTTGCGGGTGCTGCGCAAGGCTGAAGCCATCGTCCGCGAGGAAATGAACGCCGCTGGCGCCCTGGAAGTGCTGATGCCGGCCATCCAGCCTGCCGAGCTCTGGCAGGAGTCCGGCCGCTGGGAACAGTACGGCCCGGAGCTGCTGCGCCTGAAGGACCGCCATGAGCGGGAATTCTGCGTCGGTCCGACCCACGAAGAAGTGATCACCGATCTGGCGCGCAACGAGCTGAACAGCTACAAGCAGCTGCCGATCAACATGTACCAGATCCAGACCAAGTTCCGCGACGAGATCCGTCCGCGCTTCGGCCTGATGCGCGGCCGCGAATTCATCATGAAGGACGCCTACTCCTTCCACCTCAGCCAGGATTCGCTGCAGCAGACCTATGACGGCATGTACGACGCCTATTGCAAGGTCTTTACCCGCCTCGGCCTGGACTTCCGCCCGGTGCAGGCGGACAACGGCTCCATCGGTGGCAGTGGCTCCCACGAATTCCATGTGCTGGCCAACTCCGGCGAAGACGACATCGTCTTCAGCGACAGTTCCGACTACGCCGCCAACATCGAAAAAGCCGAAGCCCTGCCGCGGGAAACCGTTCGCGCAGCGGCCAGCGAGGAACTGCGCCTGGTCGATACCCCCGCGACCAAGACCATCGCGGACCTGGTGGAGAAATTCGGCCTGGCCATCGAAAAGACCATCAAGACCCTGGTCGTGCATGGTTCGGAAGAAGGCAAGCTGATCGCCCTGATCATCCGCGGCGACCACGAACTGAACGAAATCAAGGCTGCCAACCTGCCGCAGGTGGCAAGCCCGCTGCAGATGGCCAGCGAAGCCGAGATCAAGGCCGCCATCGGCGCCGCCCCCGGCTCCCTCGGCCCACTGAACCTGCCGCTGCCGTGCATCGTCGATCGCTCCGTCGCCCTGATGAGCGACTTCGCCATCGGCGCCAACATCGATGACAAGCACTACTTCGGCGTCAACTGGGAGCGCGACCTGCCGCTGCCGGAAGTCGCCGACCTGCGCAATGTCGTGGCTGGCGACCCGAGCCCGGATGGCCAAGGCACCCTGGTCATCCGCCGCGGCATCGAAGTCGGGCACATCTTCCAGCTCGGCACCAAGTACAGCGAGGCGATGAACCTCACCGTGCTCAACGAGCAGGGCAAGCCCGTCACCCTGATCATGGGCTGCTATGGCATCGGCGTATCCCGCGTGGTTGCTGCGGCCATCGAGCAGAACTACGACGAGCGCGGCATTCTCTGGCCGGCGGCCCTGGCCCCCTTCCAGATCGCCATCGTGCCGCTGAAATACGAAACCGAGAGCGTGCGCGCGGCCACCGACAAACTGTACGCGGAACTCACCGCGGCCGGCTTCGAAGTGCTGCTGGACGACCGCGACAAGAAGACCAGCCCGGGCGTCAAGTTCGCCGACATGGAGCTGATCGGCATCCCGCACCGCATCGTGGTCAGCGATCGCGGCCTGGCCGAAGGCACCCTGGAATACAAGGGACGCCGTGACACCGAGTCGCAGAACATCGCCCTGGACGATCTGAAGTCCTTCCTGATGGCGAAGATCGGTAACTGAGCACAACGATGTCCCCCCGAAGCACCACCCGCCTCAAGGCTGCCGCGCTATGCGGCAGCCTTGTGCTGAGCGGCTGCGCCAATCAGATGTCCCAGCGTAGCGAGCACGAAGAGCGCGTCGAACGGAAGCTGCTGGACCATAGCCTGCAGATCGACGTCGGCGAACCCGGCGTCCTGCAACTGCCACAGCGGCGCGTCCGGGTTCAGGAGCAGAAGACCTTCGAAGTCACCGAGATCGAAGTCACCCGTCGCTATGACCGCTACACGCCTTACCAGGCGTGGCGCGAACTCTATGAAGTTCCCTTGGGAGCGGTCGCCATCGTCGCTGGGGTGGGCGCCAACGTAGTGAACGTGTTCGCCCTGGGCAACCTGCCGGAAAGCGTCACCCATGGCTGGATCGGCTACGGCATCGACGGCATCAACCCGTTCATGAACGTGCAGTCCAACGGTCGCGCCGAACAGAATCTCTCTGGCATCGATGAAAAACAGAGCAACAAGCACACCGAGTACTCCAGCCTGCCCTGGTCTGAGCGCCCGGTGGCGATCAGCGTCGGCAAGGACACTCAGGAACTGCTGACGGACCGCCATGGCATCCTGCGCCTGAACCTGCTGGACAGCCCGTTCAAGGATGAAGAGATCAGCCGCATCGGCCGTCTGCAATTGAGCGTGCAGGACCCGCAGGACAAGGCCCGCGGCGACGCCAGCCTGCTGGTCAGCCCGAGCCTGCGTGGCAAGCTGCGCGAGGCGCACCAGTTGATCTATGACGACCTGGAAGGCGAAGACGTGCAGCACTGGGTGCATCGGGTCAAACGCCTTTCCGATCTCGGCCTGGAAGAAGAAGCCAGCGAGTTGGAGCAAGGCCTGATCGAGCTGACCCGCAACGATCCGGAACTACAGAAAGAGTTTATCCACAGCCTGCTGACCGACGCCGGCCGACTGGCTGCGGACCCTGGCGCCAACCAGTAGGAACTGGCGCCAGGCGCTCAGGCCCCGCTCGTCAGCGCCTGACGATGAACCCTGTGATGCACTGGGCCGGCATCAGTTGCAGCTCCACCGTCGTCACCTCGGCATCCGGCGGTCCCTCATGCAGCCAAACCTGCAGCTCGCGCACCACTGCCTCATCGCCCTCGAGCAACACCTCCACCCGCCCGTCCGCCAGGTTGCGCACCCAGCCATCGATACCCAACCGTTCGGCCTGCTGCTGGGTACTCTGGCGGTAGTACACCCCCTGAACACGGCCGCTGACGTAACCGTGCAAACAGATTCTCGCCATCAGCGCTTCTCCTCCTGCAGTGCCAAGAGACGTGCCTGGACGCCGCTGGCGGTCTGTTCACCCACCAGGCGCTCACGCAATCGACCTTGAGCATCGACGATAAAGGTTACCGGCAATACGTCGCTGCGCGGCAGCTCGAAGCGCTGCGCCGGATCATCCGCCAGCACCAGGTACTGGATATCCAGCCCATGGGCGGCACTCGCCAGCTCGGCGTCACGCAGTCCGTCATAGTTAACCCCGAGTACCCGCACCCCCTTGCCTTCGCTGTCCTTGGACAGGCGATTGAACTCGGGAACCTCTTTGCGGCAGGGTGCGCACCAATCAGCCCAGTAATTGATGACTAGCCACTGGCCATCCAGGCTTGCAGCCGGTACTTTTCGTCCATACTGATCAACGCCGTAATCCGCCGAACAGCCAGCCAGGATCAGGCCGACGAAAAATCCACTTATGATACGGAGCCGCACTCCCATGCCTTCAATCCTCGTGTATGCGGGGTGGTTGTAATGCTGGATGCCCTGCGCCTTGAGGTGCCGGACATTCTCGAAGAGAGTGCCGAAGCGTCGAGCAACCTGGCCGCGGGACTGGCCGAAGCCCGTCGGCTGCCACTGAACGAAGGCCTGCAACACTGCGTGGGCGTCCTCTTCAGGCTCAACCGTTGCGCCCTGACCTTACTGGAAAGGCAACGCGCCCTGCAAAGCCTGGTCGAAGAATACCGCCACTATGCCCATCTGATCCGTGGCGCAAAGGCCCCACCGGCGCTCTTCGTGCACTTTTGCAGCGAGCTGGCCGCCGGCTTCAAGCGTTTGTTGCTGCAAATCATCAACGGTCACAAACCCTCGCGACCGCACCTGGCCTGGTGCCTGTACATGGCCGAGCACTTCCTCGCCCAGGCGCTGTTGCGGCATTACCAGCAATACCAGCAACCGCCGGGCTCGCTCTGGCGCGACAGTCACCTGCTGTACTGGATCGGCGAGCATCAGGGCTGCCTCGACGAACCCATCGCCGCCGCCTTCGAACCCACGCCTGCCGGCACGCTGCGCGGCCTCTACCAGCAGTCGCTGCTACTGGCCTTGAGCAACCCCTTCCACCTCGCCGAAGGGGAAACGCCCCGCCTGTTCAGCGCCCTCGCCCCCCTGGCCGGCCTTGCCCGGCTACAAGCCTGGGATGACGAGGAGCAGGAAGGCTATGTGGTCGACCTTGGCGAAGAGCAACCTTGCCTGGGCTACGAGCAGAAGAGCGAAGCATCCGCCGAACAGTTGCGCCGCCTTGAACTCGGCGCCCTGCTGATCGCCCTGCACGACCCAGCGCCCCTGCGCGGCGTCGAAGAAGCCCTGCTGCTGGAGCGGGTAAGGCCACACTGGCTCGGTCACCAGCAACGACGCCACCAGCGCGCCGAACAGAACGGCAGTTGCCAACTGATCATCGGGCTGCCCGCCATCCAGGCCCACCTACTGGTCACTGGGCCGAGCGCCTGCGAGGCGACGCTCGCCGACACCAGCCCAGGGGGCGCACGCATCATCTGTCGCAACACCCAGGCGCAGAACCTGCCCATCGGCCAACTGCTGCTGATTCTCGGCAACCAGGGCACTCCCACGCTGGCCATCGTGCGCTGGCGGCATATCAACAGCGATGGCCTGCACCTGGGCCTGCGCTACCTGAAAGGCCTGCCAAGGCCGGTGTGGTTGCGCCGCACGCCTGACGCCCAGCGTCACCCGGCGGTCCTGCAGAGCACTCCCGAGCCTGGCAATGGCTGGTACCACGGTATCTGGCTGCCGCAAGGGCATTTCGTCGAAGGCGAGAATCTCTGGCTGCAACTGGCCAGCTTCGACAACCAGACCATCCTGCCGCTGCCCTCGGCCAACCTGAGCACCCCGCTGGTCAGCCGCCATCCGTTGCGGTTGCCCTGATGCGGTGAATTGGGACAGATATCACAGTCAAGATCGGTAAAACGCACGTTTTAGCCCGCCCACCCCTTCCTATAATGCCCGGGCGCGCGGAGTGCGCCTTGCGTAAGCCCTGCGCAGGGGAAGACCGCGACAGAAGAGCCGGCGCAACGAACGCCAGCCAGAACTCTCGACATGGAAATGCCAGATGCCCGCCACGGATCAGATCGTCAGCAAGGTGCCCGCGCACATCGTCGCCAATGCCAGACCGGCCAGCGCCGCCAACGGTGGGCGCATCTGCGACTACAACATCGCCGCCTGGCTGCATGCGCCGGGAATGGCCGATTTACCGGTGACCCTGCTGGCCAGCTATCGCGATGGGGGACAACAGCGTGAGGTGCTCATCGACCACGGCACGCTGAACGCCCACGGCAAGGTACTGCTCTCGGGCATTGCCCGACTGCCTTACCGGCAGAAGATCGAGGAAATGCAGGTCAGGATGCGAACCGCCGTCGGCCTGTCGCGGTTCACAGTGGAAGAAATCTTCGTCCAGGCCGTGGAACAGGTCACGGACAGCCGGACGCTGGCCAGCAGCCTTATCCCTTGAGTTTCAGCCGAGCTGACGGCAGCCCTCATCCTGACCCTGCTCAGGCTGAGCCTGGCGCCGCGTCTCCTCTTCCTGATCCACGCAGGGAATCAGCGACTCGGGCCAACTGCTGAACTGCAGGCCGGTGATTCTATTCAACCGCTCCAGGGCGTTCAGGGGGTCACGCTGATGCAGGTGTACGACTTTCTTCTGGTCTTTGTTCATGTAGATGCGAGGCCCCATGGAACTTCAATTGGACGTCGATGTCCTTGAGTTCCCCTTTAGCCAGAAGCGTGCCAATCGGCCAGCCCCTGAAAACGCCTGGACTCCACCGTGCACTGCGCTTCGCCGGCTATACGTTTCGCCGCAAACTGACCATTTACGTCACTCGAAATGTGACGGCTTCAACCATTCCGCCAGGCTGGCACCGAAGAGCACCTCGCGCTCGGCTTGATAACGCAGCAGCGCTTCCCGCAAGGGCGCATACCACACCTCATCCAGCGTCGCAGGCAGGCTATCCGGGCATGGCAGTGGCCAGGGACAGCGATTGAGCAGCCGATGCAGGCTGTAGCTGCCCAGATCGCGGCAGAGCACCCAGGCCTCGTCGCTGGCGCCGGAGCGGCAAACCATCTGCTCTCGTTCGAGGAACGCCAGGAGCTCCTCCCATTCATCCTCAGGCAGCAGCCAGCCGGCACTGTGCAGATGCACCAGGCGGGTCGCTTCTCCCTTGCGCTGGCGTTCGTACATGACCCGCAGCACGCCGAGCAGCACCAGCAAGCGGGGCATCGCCTTGCGGCGCCAGAGACGGGTGGAGGACAGGTTGCACACCAACTCGGCGCCGAACAGCACAATCAGCCAGGACAGGTAGATCCACAGCAGGAACAGCGGCACGGTGGCGAAGGCGCCATAGATCAGTTTGTAGCCGGGGAACAGACCGACATACAGGCCGAACAGCGACTTCGCCGCCTCGAACAGGATCGCCGTGAAGGCACCTCCGACCAGGGCGTGACGTGGTGGAACCCGGGCATTGGGCACCGCCGAATAGATCAAGGTGAACGCCGCCACGCTGAACAGCAGCGGCATGAACTTCAGCACCGCGCCGGCGCCCGGCAGGGCATGGGGACCGGAGAGCAACGCCAGCGAGGTGATGTACGTGGAAACCGCGAATCCGGTGCCGAGCAACAAAGGCCCCAGGCTGAGAATCGCCCAGTAAAGCAGAAAGCGGGTGACCCCACGGCGCGGCTTGCGTACCCGCCAGATCTCGTTGAACACCCGCTCGATGGTCACCAGCATGCTGAATGCGGTCACGGCCAGGAAGGCCACGCCGAGCCAGGTCAGGTGCCGCGCCTGGACGATGAAATTGCGCAGATAGGCCTCCACCGCCTCCCCCGTCGAGGGCACGAAGTTGTGGAAGACGAACAACTGGATGCGCTCGCCCATGCCCTCGAAGGCAGGAATAGCCGACAGCATGGCGAAGCTCACGGTCATCATCGGAACCACGGCGAACAGCGTGGTGTAGGTCAGGGCGGCGGCGTGACCGGAGGCCTTGTCGGCGCGGAAACGATGGATCAGGTAACGCCAGAATTCGATCAGGCCCTGAAGACGCTCGTGCATGCTGAGTCCTTGATGTCGCGTAACCTCCGTCCCTGCGATACCCGCCGAGCGAGAGCGGTTCAGCCAACCCGGAGGAGGCGGTTAGAATAGCCGCCACTTTAACGGCCCAGCGAGCCCCTGGATATGAGCCAACTGACACTTTTCCACAACCCGCGCTGCTCGAAATCCCGTGGCGCTCTCGAACTGCTGGAAGCACGCGGCCTGGCGCCGGAGATCGTCCGCTACCTGGAAACCCCGCCCAGCGCCGCCGAACTCAAAGCGTTGCTCGGCAAACTGGGAATCAGCGCCCGGCAACTGCTGCGCAGCGGCGAAGAGGAATACAAGACCCTCGGCCTGGACAACCCTGAACTGAGCGAAGACGCGCTGATCCGCGCCATGGTCGAGCATCCCAAGCTGATCGAACGGCCCATCCTGGTGGTCGGCGACAAGGCGGTGATCGGCCGGCCGCCGGAGAAAGTCCTGGAGATCCTGCCTTGAGCACTGCCTACATCCTGGTGCTGTATTACAGCCGCCACGGCGCCACCGCCGAGATGGCCCGGCAGATCGCCCGCGGCATCGAACAAGGCGGCATGGAGGCGCGCCTGCGCACGGTACCGGCGGTCTCCACGGAATGCGAAGCGGTGGCGCCCGACATCCCCACCGAGGGCGCGCCCTATGCCAGCCTCGACGACCTCAAGGACTGCGCCGGCCTGGCTCTCGGCAGCCCGACACGCTTCGGCAACATGGCCGCACCGCTGAAGTATTTCCTCGACGGCACCAGCAGCCTGTGGCTGACCGGCGGCCTGGTCGGCAAGCCGGCGGCGGTGTTCACCTCCACCGCCAGCCTCCACGGCGGCCAGGAAACCACCCTGCTGTCCATGCTGCTGCCGCTCCTGCACCACGGCATGCTGGTCACCGGCCTGCCCTACAGCGAACCAGCGCTGCTGGAAACCCGAGGCGGCGGAACGCCCTATGGCGCCAGCCATTTCGCCGGTGCCGACGGCAAGCGCAGCCTCGACGAACATGAGATCACCCTGTGTCGCGCGCTGGGCAAACGCCTTGCGGAAGTCGCCGGAAAACTGGAGCGCTGAATGGCCCGCAAGAAGAAACCCCTGCCTTCCCTGGAGCGGCTCAAGCCACGTATGGCCGCCAGCCGCGCAGTGTGCCTCGGCAGCTTCCTCGCCCTGGTGCTGCTGATTGCGATCTGGGATCTGCTCTTCGCGGACTCACGCGGCGCGGCGAACTGGGTGCCGTGGCTGATCCTCGGCGTCAAGCTGCTACCCTTGGCGATCATCGCCCCCGGCCTGTTGATCGGCAGCGCGCGCGGCCATGCCTGGGCCTGCTACGTAGTCAACCTGTACTTCATTCTCGGCGTACTCAATGCCTTCGAGCCGAACCAGCGCATCTACGGCTGGGCCGAACTGCTGCTCAGCGTCAGCCTGTTCTGCTCGGCGTTGCTCTATACGCGCTGGCGCTTCCAGTACGACCGCAAACTGGCCGGCGAAGACTGATCGGAGCATGGCTCGCCCCCGGCACCTGACGGCGCCGGGGACGCTCACCAGCCGAGGGTTTCCTTGAGGAAGGGAATGGTCAGCTTGCGCTGCGCCTGCAGCGAGGCCTTGTCCAGTTCGTCCAGCAGGTCGAAGAGGAACTCCATGCTGCGCGCACCGCGGGTGAGGATGAAGCGCCCGACCTCGTCGGTCAGGTGCAAGCCGCGGCGCGAGGCACGCAATTGCAAGGCGCGCAGTTTTTCCTCGTCGGTCAGCGGATGCAACTGGAAGATCAGCGATAGCGTCAGGCGCGACTTCAGGTCGGGCAGCTTGACCGGCAATTCCCGCGGCGGCATCGAGGCTGCCAGCAAGAGACGACGACCGGCATCGCGCAGTCGGTTGAACAGGTGGAACAGCGCCTCTTCCCACTCCGGCAGCCCGGCCAGGGCTTCCAGGTCATCAAGGCAGACCAGTTCGAGCTGCTCGAGATCGTCGAAGATCGCCGGGCCGTACTGCACCAGATCGGCCATCGGCAGATACACCGACGACTCGCCGTACTGCTCGAAGCGCAAGCAGGCCGCTTGCAACAGGTGGCTGCGGCCAACGCCTTCGACACCCCAGAGGTAGATCAGGCTTTCCGCCCAGCCGGCTTCCGCGTCGCACAAACGCTCGACATAGCCGAGCGCCGCGGCATTGGCGCCGGGGTAGTAGTTGGCGAACGTGGCATCGTCACGCAGGCGAATGCCAAGGGGAAGCTGCATTGGTTGTTTCATGCCGGGCGGGGCTTTTCGTCGAAGTCGCTTACTGTGAAGCCGTACGGATCAAAAGTGTAACCAAATCATCAAGATGGCGCAGCATCGGGGTCACCCGGGGCGCGCGCCGGAGGCGCAGCATACTGCGAATCCGACGCGCCGCCCACCCGAAGCCCGCTCATGATCCGCGATGTGACGTCGCCAACTGGACAGCCGCACCCGCGCAGGCGCCTGGCGGCGCGGCCTCCAGCTACCGCGAAGGCAATATTTCAATCGGCCTTGCGTGCTGCGCCGAGGACGCGCCGACAGCTCATCACCAGCGGAAATTCAGCACGTTGCGGTTGGCCGGCTGCGATACCGCGGGCTGGGCATTGGCATCCACCGGTTGCGCGGCGTCGGACGCCGGTGCTTCCTGCAGATGCGCCAGAGCCAGCTGTGCGCGCAATTGGTCGGGATTGGCATTGACGCGGTAGACCAGGGTATCGCCCCGCGCCATCAGCAATTTGGCGTTCATCGGCTCAAGCAGGCGTTGCAGTTCGGCGTAACGCTCGAGGGTCGCACCCTGCACCTGCAGGGTCAGCGCACTGGAAGCGCCTGGAGTCGCGACGAAACGCGTCGCCAGGCGCTCACTGACAGCCAGCATCACCGCGTCGGCCAGGGCATCGGGATTGTCGCCTTGAGCCTGCCCCTGCTCGCTGCGGTCGCCGAGCCACAGGCGCCATTGTGCCTGCCATTTGCCGGCGTCTTCCTTGGCGGCGACAGCCAGCAGGCCATCGGCGGAATAACGCTCGGAGGCAGCGCGCAGTGCGTCGGGTTGCGCGGCGGTGATGTTCTGCACGGTGCCCACGCCTTGTTCGCTAAGGTCCGCCAGCGGCAGGCGCAGCGGCAAGCCACGGCGCTGCGCGGCGCGATTGAGCGGTGCGGCGCTGTCCTGGTTGTCGCCCACCAGGGTGCTGCCCTGGCTGCTCTGATTCAGCCACCAGGCCACCAGCGTCGGGCGGCTGGCGCCCCAGACCGGCAGGCCGGCCTGGCGCAGCGCCTTATCCACCGATGCCGGATCGAAATCCACCACCAGCGCCAGCGGCGGACCGTTCTCGTAGCCATACTGGCTGATCAGTTGCTGCGGGTCCTTGAAGTAACCGGCCAGGGCACTGCTCTGGGTCGACTTGGGATCGCCGGTCAGGCGCAACACCAGGGTCTGCAGGGCGCGGGTCAGGCCTGCGCTCCGCTCGTCCGGCGTTTGCGAGGCGACCGGCTCGTGAACCTGGTAGAGGTTGCCCTGCGTCGCGGCGAAGGACGGCAGGCTGAGCAACGACAGGCAGAGGATCAACAGACGGGCGATAAGTCGCATGACAGGCTCTCGACGAACGGAAGGAGGACGGGCCCGGCACATGGCGAGACCCTCCGGAAGGCCTATACCTTAAACAGCCGCCCGGCCAGCGGCAACAGCGCGAGATGGCCGCTGCCGGGCAAGCCTGATAAAATCCCGCGCCTCCCGCGCAGCCGGGCCGCGCCATCCGCGCGGCGGCCGGCAGACGAATCACTCCCTATCTACAGGCCTGGATTTATGAGCAGCAAGCAACCCTCGTTGAGCTACAAGGACGCCGGTGTGGACATCGACGCCGGCGAAGCCCTGGTGGAACGCATCAAAGGCGTCGCCAAGCGCACCGCGCGTCCGGAGGTGATGGGCGGCCTGGGCGGTTTCGGCGCGCTCTGCGAAATCCCGGCCGGCTACAAGCAGCCGGTGCTGGTATCCGGTACCGACGGCGTCGGCACCAAACTGCGCCTGGCGCTGAACCTGAACAAACACGACAGCATCGGCCAGGACCTGGTCGCCATGTGCGTCAACGACCTAGTGGTCTGTGGCGCCGAGCCGCTGTTCTTCCTCGACTACTACGCCACCGGCAAGCTGAATGTCGACGTCGCCGCCACCGTGGTGACCGGCATCGGCGCCGGCTGCGAACTGGCCGGCTGCTCCCTGGTCGGCGGCGAAACCGCCGAAATGCCCGGCATGTACGAGGGCGAGGACTATGACCTGGCCGGCTTCTGCGTCGGCGTGGTGGAAAAAGCCGAAATCATCGATGGCTCCAAGGTGCTCGCCGGCGACGCACTGATCGCCCTGCCCTCCTCCGGCCCGCACTCCAACGGCTACTCGCTGATCCGCAAGATCATCGAAGTCGCCGGCGCCGACATCGAAAACACCCAGCTCGACGGCAAGCCCCTGGCAGACCTGCTGATGGCGCCGACGCGCATCTATGTCAAGCCGCTGCTGCAACTGATCAAGCAGACCGGCGCGGTCAAGGCCATGGCCCACATCACCGGCGGCGGCCTGCTCGACAACATCCCGCGCGTGCTGCCGGACAACGCCCAGGCAGTGATCGACGTGGCGAGCTGGAAGCGTCCGGCGGTGTTCGACTGGCTGCAGGAAAAAGGCAACGTCGACGAGACCGAGATGCACCGCGTCCTCAACTGCGGCGTCGGCATGGTCATCTGCGTCGCCCAGGAACAGGTCGACGCCTCGCTCAAGGCGCTGCGTGACGCTGGCGAACAACCCTGGGTGATCGGCCGCATCGACAGCTGCGCCGCGGATGCCGAGCGCGTGGTACTGAACAACCTGAAAGGCCACTGATGTCCCGTCCTTGCAATGTCGTGGTGCTGATTTCCGGCTCCGGCAGCAACCTGCAAGCACTGATCGACAGCCTCGCCGACGGCACTTCGCCGGCGGCGATCCGCGCGGTGATTTCCAACCGCGCGGAGGCCTACGGCCTGCAACGGGCACGCAATGCCGGCATCGCTACCGAAGTCCTCGACCACAAAGGCTTCGCCGACCGCGAGCGCTTCGACGCCGAACTGATTCGCCGTATCGACGCCTTCGCGCCGGACCTGGTGATCCTCGCCGGCTTCATGCGTATCCTCAGCCCGGGCTTCGTCCGCCACTACCATGGCCGCCTGCTGAACATCCATCCGTCCCTGCTGCCCAAGTACAAGGGCCTGCATACCCATCAGCGTGCGCTGGAGGGCGGCGACGCCGAGCATGGCTGCAGCGTGCACTTCGTCACCGAGGAACTTGATGGCGGCCCTCTGGTCGTACAGGCGGCAATCCCGGTAGAGTCGGAGGACACGCCGGAAACGCTGGCCGCGCGGGTGCATGCTCAGGAACACCTGATCTACCCGCTGGCCATGCGTTGGTTCGCCGAAGGCCGTTTGCGTCTGGGCGAACACGGCGCCATGCTGGATGGCCAGGCGCTGCCGGCTACCGGCTATCCGTTCCGTACCAAGGAGATTCGTGATGCGTAGAGCCCTGCTGTTCCTCATGGCCCTGCTGACTCTGCCGGCCTACGCTGGCTCGTTCCAGCTCAAGCCGTTCGAGGCCAGCTACACCGCCGACTGGAAACAGATGCCCCTCAGCGGCACTGCCTCCCGCAGCCTGAAACAGGGCGACGGCGGCCGCTGGGAACTCGACTTCCAGGCCTCGATGCTGCTCGCCAGCCTCAAGGAAAACAGCACCTTCAAACTCGAAGGCGACACCTTCCTGCCGCAGACCTACCATTGGTCCCGCGAGGGGCTGGGCAAGAACAAGTCCACCGAACTGGACTTCGACTGGGCGCAGAAGCAGGTGCTCGGCACCGACCGTGGCGACCAGGTTCGCCAACCGCTGAACCGTGGCCAACTCGACAAGTCCACCTACCAGCTCGCGCTGCAGCATGACGTCGCCGTCGGCAAGAAGAGCATGAGCTACCAGGTGATCGAGGGAACCGATACCGACACCTACGACTTCCGCGTGCTCGGCGAGGAAAAGGTCAAGACCCAGGCCGGCCAGATCGATGCGATCAAGGTCGAGCGCGTGCGTGATCCCACCAAGAGCAACCGCAAGACCATCCTCTGGTTCGCCAAGGATTGGGACTACCTGCTGGTGCGCCTGTATCAGCAGGAAACCGACGGCAAGGAGTACCAGATCATGCTCAAGGAAGGCACGGTCGACGGCAAAGCGGTGAAAGGTTCCTGAGCCGACCCCACGACATGAAAAAGCCGGGCATCCGCCCGGCTTTTTCTTTGCACCGCCACCTCACCACATGAGGTCGTCGGGCACCACGTAATCCTTGTACGGATCGTCCTCGTCCGGCTCGCCGCTGGACTCGTTGAGCAGCACCACGCGGCGCTCGTCGCGCTCCTGAATGCGCAATGCGGCATCCCGCGGGACGATCTCGTAACGCCCGTCGTAGCTGACGATGGCCAGGCTGCCACGGCTGAGCTTATCGCGGATCAGGTTGTTCACCGGGATACGCTTAACCTTCTTGGCATCGACGAAGTTGTAGTAATCGTCGCCATCGAGCTTGGGCAGGCGCGTACCTTCGATCAACTGCTTGATCTGCGCGGCCTTGGCCTTTTTCTCGGCCTTTTCCTGCTGCTGACGGTTCAGCTCCTGGTCGCGCGCCAGCTTCTCGGCCTGCGCCTGCAAGGCCGCCTGGCGCTGGCTGTCGTCCTTCTCGACCTGGCCCTTGTGCTCCAGACGCTGCTGTTTCTGCTTCTGCTTGGTGGCCTGTTTGGCCTGTTTCTCGTTGACCAGCCCGGCTTTCAGCAGCTGGTCACGCAATGACATGCTCATTCGCTAATGACTCTCCGGTAGCCCGCAATTGACGCAGGGCAATTCTTCCACGGCGGAACATTCAGCGGCGGCGCACGCTGAGGGTATAATCCTCGGGCCTGTGCCGGCATAGCGCAAGTGTCCGGCGGTATTTCATCCATTCAGGGCGGACTCGCCACACCTATGATCAAGTTCATCGTTCTCGCGATCCTTGCCGTATTCCTCGTCAGCATCCTCTTCGTTCATCTGCGTGGCCGCGTGCGCCTGCCGTTCCTGCGCCAGGTGGTCAACCATTCCGCCTGGTTCGCCCCCTACAACTCGCTGATGTACCTGAACTCCGAAGTGCCCTCCAAGCCCTACCTGGACCGCGAGCGCTTCCCGGAGCTGGACGAGTTGCGCAGCAACTGGGAAACCATCCGCGACGAAGCCATGAAGCTGTTCGACGAGGGCTATATCCGCGATGCCCTGAACAACAACGAAGCCGGCTTCGGCTCCTTCTTCAAGAAGGGCTGGACGCGTTTCTACCTGACCTGGTACGACGGCCCCCTGCCCTCCGCGCAGAAACTCTGCCCGAAGACCGTCGAACTGGTCAGCAAGATTCCCAACGTCAAGGGCGCGATGTTCACCCGCCTGCCGCCGAACAGCCACCTGAACAAGCACCGCGACCCCTATGCCGGTTCGCTGCGCTATCACCTGGGCCTGGCCACGCCGAACTCCGAGAATTGCCGCATTTTCGTCGATGGCCAGCCCTACGCCTGGCGCGACGGCCAGGACGTGATGTTCGACGAGACCTATGTGCACTGGGTGAAGAACGAAACCGACGAATCGCGCCTGATCCTGTTCTGCGACATCGAGCGCCCGTTGAAGTCCTCGCTGCTGACCCGCATCAATCGCCGGGTCAGCGCCTTCCTCGGCCGCGCCACCGCACCGCAGAACGTCGAAGGCGAACGGGTCGGTGGGATCAACCAGGCCTACTCGGTACTGATCCGCATCGGCAATGCCGTCGGCGGCCAGGTGAAGAAGTTCAAACGCCGCTATCCCAAGGCTTACCGCATCGGCCGGCCGATCGTCGCCGTGGCCCTGCTGGTATTGCTGATCCGCTGGATCTTCTGATCCAGGCGGCGCGCGGGCCAGTCCCCGCGCGCCGCTTCTCTTCGCGGCCAATACTCAGCCTGGCCGCGCTTGCGTAGAATCCGCCGACTGGCCGACAACGGATGCGGCCACCCGCCGAGTCCGCGCCATGTCCGAAGCTCTGCCCGCCTATGCCCGCCTGCCCCAACGCTTCGCCATCGAGCCCCTGCTGGCGGCGCTGAACGAGCTGCCCACGGAGGCCTGGTCGGCGCATTTCAACGGCAGCTTCTACGACGGCGACTGGAGTGGCGTCAGCCTGCTCGGCCCGGCCGAGGCCCATGGCGCACTGGTTCCCGCCCAGGGGCAGAGTGTCCGCCCGAGCATCCCCAGCCGCTGGCATACGCCGTTCTGGCCCGCGCTGCTGGCGTCGATCGCCAGCCCGATCAGCAGCGCGCGCTTGCTGCGCCTGGGCCCCGGCGCCTGCATCCGCGAGCATCGCGACCCGGACCTGGGCGACCCACAGGGCGACGTACGCCTGCATATCCCGATCCTCACTCATCCGGCGGTGGAGTTCGTTCTCGACGGCCAGGCGATCCCCATGCAGCCCGGAGAGTTCTGGTTCCTCGACCTGTCACGCCCGCATCGCGTGGACAACCGCAGCGAGCGAGCGCGCATCCATCTGGTCCTCGATGTAGCCCGCAACGCCTGGCTGCGCGAACAGATCGCCGCCGGCCTGGCCGATACCCCGACGGTGACCCCGGCCCGTTCCACCCGGGCCTTCGCCGACTTCCGTGCGCGGGCACACGCCGACCCGCAGTTGTTCGCCCGCCTCGCCAGGCACAGCGATGCGCAGGCGTTCGCCGAGGAGGCAGTACGCCTTGGCGCAGAGCTGGGCCTCGACTTCAGCCTGGATGATGTACGCAGCGCCATGCGCGCGGGCCGCAATAGCTGGAGCACCCAATGGAAGGCCTGAACCTGCGGCAATGGCTACCGATCCGCGCCTGGCACCAAGACGACGACTGGCGCATCGACTGGTGCTGGTTCGCCGACCGGCCCCTGCGTGAAGCTTTCTTTCAGGACAGCGTGCAGAACGCCCTGCGCCTGCCGGTCAATCAGGCCCTGCGCCGCGAAACGCCGATAGCCGCCCTGCTCGACTGGCAACGCAGCAGCCCCGGCCTGGCGCCACGCGCGTTCATTCAGCATGCCTCGCGCTGCGGCTCGACCCTGCTGGCACAGATGCTCGCCAGCCTCGACAGCCATCTGGTGCTGTCCGAGCCACCGCCGCTCGATAGCCTGCTGCGCGCCCAGCGGCTCAGCAGCGCCAGCGCGGCGCAACAGCGCGACTGGCTGGCCGCGCTGCTCAGTGCCTACGGCCAGCCGCGGCGCGGCGAGCAGGCGCTGGTGATCAAGCTGGATGCCTGGAACATCTTCGAGGCCGAATGGCTACGGGCGATCTATCCACAGACACCCTGGCTGTTCGTCTACCGCGAACCGCTGGAAATCGTCGCCTCGCACCTGCGCCAGCCCGGCCGGCACATGGTGCCCGGATTGATCGGCCCATCCGGGCTGGACCAATGGCTGGGCGACGCGGCGGGCGAGAGCCGTGCCAGTTATGTCGCCCGCTGCACCGGCGCAATCCTTCAGCGAGGCCTGGAGGAATGCCGTCGCCTGGGCGGCATTCCGCTCAACTACAACGAGCTGCCGGGCGCCTGCTGGGGCCGCCTGGCCGATGTGCTGGGGATATCGGCTGCCGACCTGCCACGCCTGCGCGACAGCGCCGGCTTCGACAGCAAGCACGCGGGCATGGCGTTTCGCCCGGATGGTGAAAGCAAGCGCGCCAGCCTCGACGCCGCCAGTCGCGAACAGGTCGAGCGCTGGGCCCGCGCGCCCTATCTGGCCTTGGAGCGCCTGCGCCTGAGCGGGCAATGAAAAAGGGGCGATATGTCGCCCCTTTTTGCCTGGTCTCTTCGGCTTCAGCCGCAGCCCAGCGGGTTCTTCTCTTCGCGCTTGGCCTCCCCCCAGAGCGCGTCCAGCTCGTCCAGGCTGCACTCTTCGGCCTTGCGACCCTGGTCTCGAAGGGCGCCTTCGATATAACGGAAACGCCGTTCGAACTTGGTATTGGCCGCACGCAACGCGGTTTCTGGATCGACCTTCAAGTGCCGCGCGAGATTGACCACCACGAACAGCAGGTCGCCGACTTCCTCCGCCTGGGCCTCGGCGTCGCCGTCGGCCATGGCTTCGAGGACTTCGTCCAGCTCCTCACGCAGCTTATCCACCACCGGCAGGGCTTCCGGCCAGTCGAAGCCGACCTGCGCCGCGCGCTTCTGCAGCTTGGCCGCGCGACTGAGCGCCGGCAGCGCGGTCGGCACATCGTCCAATAGCGACAGTTGCACCGGCTCGGCGGCCTTGGCCGCGCGCTCTTCCGCCTTGAGTTCTTCCCAGCGCTGCTTGACCGCGGCTTCTTCCAGCTTCGCCGGGTCCGGCGCGCCGTACAGGTCGCCGTCGGGGAACACGTGGGGATGACGGCGGATCAGCTTGGCGGTGATGCCATCGACCACCTCGGCGAAGGCGAAGCGCTGCTCCTCCTGCGCCAACTGGCTGTAATAGACCACCTGGAACAGCAGGTCGCCGAGTTCCTCGCGAAGGTGGCCGAAATCGCCGCGCTCGATGGCATCGGCGACTTCGTAGGCCTCTTCCAAGGTGTAAGGGACGATGCTCGCATAGCTCTGCTTGAGATCCCACGGGCAGCCGTGCCGCGGGTCGCGCAGCCGGGCCATCAGGTGCAGCAGATCGTCGAGCTTATACATCCTTGCCACCCGCGCGGTCGCGCCGCGCCTCGATGATGTTGGGCAGTTGCGAGATGCGCGCCAGCAGCCGGCCCAGGGACTCCAGGCCAGGGATTTCAATGGTCAGGCGCATGGTCGCGGTGTTGTCGTCCTTGTTCGACCGGGTGTTCACCGCGAGCACGTTGATGCGCTCGTTGAGCAGCACCTGGGACACGTCGCGCAGCAGACCGGAGCGGTCGTAGGCGCGGATGGCGATGTCCACCGGGTAGGTCTGCACCGGTACCGGCCCCCAGCTGACCTGGATGATCCGCTCCGGCTCGCGGCCAGCCAGTTGCAGCGCGGTGGCGCAGTCCTGGCGGTGGATGGTGACGCCACGGCCGAGGGTGATGTAGCCGACGATCGGATCGCCCGGCAACGGCTGGCAGCAGCCGGCCATCTGCGTCAGCAGGTTGCCCACGCCCTGGATCTGGATGTCGCCACGACGGCCTTGGCCGACCTTGCTCGGCTTGCGCGGGATGAGTTCCAACTGCTCGTTGCCGCGTTCCGGCTCGACCAGTTGCTGCGCGTAGCCCACCACATGGGCCTGGCGCAGGTCGCCGGCGCCGAGGGCGGCGAACATGTCCTCGGCGGTCTTGTAGTTGGCTTTCTCCGCCAGTTTCTCGAAGTCCACCGAGGGCAAGGCCAGGCGCGCCAGCTCGCGTTCGAGCATGGTCTTGCCGGCCGCGACGTTCTGGTCGCGCGCCTGCAGCTTGAACCAGTGGACGATCTTCGCCCGCGCCCGCGAGGTGGTGACGTAGCCGAGGTTCTGGTTCAGCCAGTCACGGCTCGGACCGCTGTGCTTGCCGGTGATGATCTCCACCTGCTCGCCGGTCTGCAGGCTGTAGTTCAGCGGCACGATGCGGCCGTTGATCTTGGCGCCGCGGCAGTTGTGCCCGACCTCGGTGTGCACGCGGTAGGCGAAGTCCAGCGGCGTGGCGCCCTTGGGCAGGTCGATGGCGTGGCCGTCGGGGGTGAAGACGTAGACCCGGTCCGGCTCGATATCGACGCGCAGCTGCTCGGCCAAGCCGCCGATATCGCCCAGTTCCTCATGCCATTCGAGAACCTGGCGCAGCCAGGAGATTTTCTCTTCGTAATGGTTGGAGCCGGATTTGACGTCGGTGCCCTTGTAGCGCCAGTGCGCGCAGACGCCCAGCTCGGCCTCTTCGTGCATGGCGTGGGTGCGGATCTGCACCTCCAGCACCTTGCCCTCGGGTCCGATCACCGCGGTGTGCAGCGAGCGGTAGCCGTTTTCCTTGGGGTTGGCGATGTAGTCGTCGAATTCCTTGGGAATGTGCCGCCAGAGGGTGTGCACGATCCCCAGCGCGGTATAGCAGTCGCGCATTTCCGGAACCAGCACGCGCACCGCGCGGACGTCGTAGATCTGGCTGAAGTCCAGGCCCTTGCGCTGCATCTTCCGCCAGATCGAGTAGATGTGCTTGGCGCGGCCGCTGAGGTCGGCCTTGATGCCGGTGGCGGCCAGGGCCTCCTTGAGCTGGCCCATCACGGTGGCGATGTACTGCTCGCGATCCAGGCGCCGCTCGTGCAGCAGCTTGGCGATCTGCTTGTACTGCTCGGGCTCCAGGTAGCGGAAGGACAGGTCCTCCAGCTCCCACTTGATGTGACCGATGCCCAGGCGGTGGGCCAAGGGTGCATAGATGTCGAAGACTTCGCGGGCGACGCGGTGACGCTTCTCCTCGTCGGCGTTCTTCACCGCGCGGATGGCACAGGTACGCTCGGCCAGCTTGATCAGCGCCACGCGCACGTCGTCGACCATGGCCACCAGCATCTTGCGCAGGTTCTCGACCTGCGCCTGGGTGCCGAGCACCATGGATTGCCGCGGGTTGAGGCTGGCGCTGATCGCCGCCATGCGCAGCACGCCTTCGATCAGCTTGGCCACCACCGAGCCGAAGCGTTGCTGGACGTCTTCCAGCTTGATCTTGCCCTCGCGCACGCCACGGTAGATGACCGCGGCGACCAGGGACTCCTGGTCGAGCTTGAGGTCAGCGAGAATCTCGGCGATCTCGAGGCCGGTCTGGAAGCTCGAGGTGCCTTCCGCCCAGGAGTTGTCAGCCTTGCTGACCGCCTTGTGCTCGGCCTCGCGGGCGAACTCGCAGGCCTCCAGCAGGACCTTGCGATCCAGGACCGGGACCAGGGTCTGGACATGGTCCAGCCAGGCCTCGAGGTTGATGCTGCCGTCGGTGTTGACCGGCTGGTGCGCTCTCACCTGTACCATCGTGTCTACCCTTCCCCACGGTGTGCCATAGCGCACCGCTCACAGCGCCGGCCTTTCTGGTCTTGCACGGGCCGGTCGGATTGCGCGGACAGTCCTAGTCCGCCTCGAACAACGCCATCGCCTCCACATGTGCCGTCTGCGGGAACATGTCGAGGATTCCGGCACGCTTCAGGCGATAGCCCTGTCGGGCCAGTTCGCCAGCGTCGCGCGCCAGGGTCGCCGGGTTGCAGGACACATAGAGTACCCGCTCGGCGCCCAGCGCGCGCATGCTGCGTACCGCTTCGAAAGCGCCGTCACGCGGCGGGTCGAGCAGTACGGCGCTGAATCCTTGTGCCGCGCCCTTGGCGAACCAGGGCGCCGCGTTCAACGGTTGTGCCAGGTCGGCCTGGTGGAACACGGCATTCTCCAGGCCATTGGCCCGGGCATTGGCCGCGGCGCGCGCGACCATGCTCTGCACGCCCTCCACGCCCACCACTTCGGCGGCGCGGCGGGCCAGCGGCAGGGCGAAATTGCCCAGGCCACAGAACAGGTCTAGCACCCGTTCGCTCGGACCGGGAGCCAGCCAATCGAGCGCCTGCTCGACCATGGCGGCGTTGACCGGTTCGTTGACCTGGACGAAATCGCCGGGCCGGTAGGCCAGGGTCAAGTCCCAGGCATCCAGGCGGTAGCCCAGGTGCCCATTGCCATCGGCAGGCGTCGGTTCACCGTCGCCCTGCAACCACAACTGCACATCCCGTGCCGAACAGAAGCCGCGAAGGCGTTCGAGATCGACGTCGGCCAGGGGTTCGGTATGTCGCAGCAGCATGGCGCTGGCGGTGCCGTGGAACAGCTCGACATGGCCGATGGCCTGCGGCCGGGCAAACCCTCGCAGCAAATCGGGCAAGGCGCGGGCCAGGGCCTGCAGCGGCGGCACCAATACCAGGCAGTCGTCGAAGGCGACGATCGCTTGGCTGGCAGCGGCGCGGAAACCCACGTCCAGACGCCGCGCCTTGTGCTCCCAGCGCACGGCGATACGTGCGCGACGACGGTAGCCGAATTCGGGGCCGGCCAGCGGCGCCGCCCACTGCTGCGGGGCGATGTCGCCGAATCGTTGCAGTTGCTCGGCCAAGGTGCGCTGCTTGAGCGCCAATTGTTCGCTGTGGGGCAGGTGCTGCAGGGTGCAGCCGCCACACTGCCCAGCCACCGCGCAGGGGGCCTGGCGGCGCAGCTCGGCCGCATCGAGAATGCGCTCCGCGCGAGCGTCCACCACCTGGCTGCGCGCCGCCAGCACACGGGCCTCGACGCTCTCGCCCGGCAAGGCGCCGGAGACGAACCAGGTACGCCCGTCGAGGTGAGCGATGCCACGGCCGTCATGGGCCAGGCGCTCGATCTGCAGGCGCTGCTTCTTGCCCACCGGCACGCCGCTGGCGCGCGCGCCACCGCTGGGCTGGAAACGCAGCCCGGTTCTTTGCTTAGCCATGGTCAGCGCGGGTCATACACGCCAGAGGACAGGTAGCGGTCGCCACGGTCGCAGATGATCGCCACCATCACGGCGTTCTCGACCTCGCGGGACAGGCGCAGCATGGCGGCCACCGCGCCACCGGAGGACACGCCGCAGAAAATGCCTTCTTCGCGGGCCAGACGACGCATCACGTCCTCGGCCTCGCTCTGCTGCATGTCCACGATGCGGTCGACGCGGCTGGCGTCGAAGATCTTCGGCAGGTATTCCTGGGGCCAGCGGCGGATACCGGGAATGGCCGAACCTTCCATGGGCTGCAGACCGACGATCTGCACCGCCGGGTTCTGCTCCTTGAGGTAGCGCGACACGCCCATGATGGTGCCGGTGGTGCCCATGGAGCTGATGAAATGGGTGATTTCGCCACCGGTCTGACGCCAGATTTCCGGGCCGGTACTGGCGTAGTGGGCAATCGGGTTATCGCCATTGGCGAACTGGTCGAGGACCTTGCCCTTGCCGTCGCGCTGCATCTGGTCGGCGAGGTCGCGGGCACCTTCCATGCCCTGCTCCTTGCTCACCAGAATCAGCTCGGCGCCATAGGCGGTCATGGCGGCCTTGCGTTCGGCGGTGGAGTTGTCCGGCATGATCAGGATCATCCGGTAGCCCTTGATCGCCGCCGCCATGGCCAGGGCGATGCCGGTGTTGCCGGAGGTCGCCTCGATCAAGGTATCGCCGGGATGAATGTCGCCGCGCAGCTCGGCGCGGGTGATCATCGACAGCGCTGGGCGGTCCTTCACGGAGCCCGCGGGGTTGTTGCCCTCAAGCTTTACCAGCAGGGTATTGGAGGTATCCCCGGGCAGGCGCTGCAAGCGCACCAGCGGAGTGTTGCCGACACACTCGGCGATAGTCGGGTACTGCACGGTCATGGAGCTACTCGGAATCCGGTACGACGGTGGGAAAGGCCTCCTATGATAGCGGCAAACGCGGCGCACCATAAGAAAGTTCCTAACCAGTCGTAACCGGGGCCGTTCCGCGGCCTCCGCAGGGCAAGCGCAGACACAGGCGCAAGCCGGGATTGCCGGGCTCGGCCCAGAGTTCGCCGCCCTGCAGGCGAATGGCGCCACGGGCGATACTCAGGCCGAGGCCGAAGCCTTCGCCGCTGCGCGCGCTGGAAAGCCGGGTGAAGGGCCGGAAGATCCGTTCCAGGTCCGCCTCCGCCACCCCGCTCCCCTGATCCTCCAGGCACAGCAGCCAGCGCTCGCCCTGGCGCTCTCCGCGCAGGCGGATGCAGCCGTCTGGCGGGGAATGGCGGATGGCGTTGCGCAGCAGATTCTCCAGGGCCTGGGCCAGCCCATTGAGCTGGCCATGCACGAGACAGTCCGCCGGCAACTCGCACTGGAAGCGCGAGGCGTCCCAGCCGGATTCGAAACAGGCATCCTCCACCAATAGCTCCCAGAGCGGCCGCACGGCGATGTCTTCCAGCACCACGGGTGGCTGCTCGGTGTCCATCCAGGCCAGCTCCAGGGTGTGCTGCAGCAGTCGCTGCATGACCTCGACCTCGCGCTCCAGGCGTGACCGCAACGCGCCCTCCGGCAGCGGACCTTCCGCCGCCACGCGCAAGCGGCTGAGCGGCGTGCGCAGTTCATGGGAAAGATCGCGCAGCAATTGCCGCTGGAAGGCCACATGGCCAGTGAGGCGCGCGCCCGTAGGGTCGAAAGCCCGCGCCAACGCCCCCTGGTCGTCGCGCCGCGGGCCGACTTCGCAAGCGGCGATGGACTCCAGATCCTCCGCACAGAGCGTGCTGGCCCGCTCGCGCATGCAGGCCAGCGGATGGATCAACTGCCGGTAGAGCAGCATGCACAGCAGCAAGGCCAGTGCACCCGGCACCAGACCATGGCTCAGCAGGCGATGCAGCATGGAAATGCCGGCCGGCTTGAAGCGCTCCGGCAATTGCAGGACCAGGCGCCCCTCGGCGGGATGCGTCGGAAAGGGAATGCCGATATACGGCAGTTGCCGGCTGCGCTCGCTGACTGGCCAGTCCAGGCCGCGCAGGAAGGTCAGGCGACTCGCCTCCTCCTGGCTCAAGGGCTGGCTGCCGAGGGCCTGCAAGCGACCGTCGACCGCCGCCAGCCAGGTGTCTTCGCGGGCACGCATGGCCGCGAGCCAGGCATCCACGCCGGCCGCGCCCGAGGCGCGCCAGTTCTGCTCCAGCTCCCGCGCATAAGCCGTCAGCACCTCGCGCGCCTCGCGGGAGAGAAATTGCCCCTCGCGTTCGAGCTGCCGTCCCCAGACCCAGGAGAGCCAGATCAGCGCCAGGCAGAGCGCCACCACCGGTATGGCGAGGCGCCAGAACAATGAACAGCGCCCCGGCGGCGGCAGGCCCATCAGCGGCTAGTCCGCGGAAGCGAAGACATAGCCCCGGCCCCAGACCGCGCGCAGCTGATGACGGAGATAACCGATGGCCTGCAGTTTGCGGCGCAAGTGGCTGACGTGCATGTCCAGGCTGCGATCATGGGCGGTGTAGCCACGGTGCAGCACCTGTTGATAAAGGAAGGCTTTGCTGAGGGTTTCGTCGGCATGCGCAAGGAAGGTTTCCAGCAGCCGGTACTCCGTGGCGGTGAGGCTGGCGACCCGCCCGTCGAGGTGCATTTCGCTGGCGGCCTCGTCCAGGCGCAGGTCGCCGAGGTCGGCGTTCGCTCGCAGGCTGCCGCGCTCCAGGGCGACGCGGCGCAGGATGGCGTCGATGCGCACATTCAGCTCGGCCAGGCTGAACGGCTTGGGCAGGTAGTCATCGGCGCCCTGGGAAAATCCGCTGATGCGATCCTGCTCGGCGCCCAGCGCCGACATCAGGATCACCGGCACGGGCTGTTCGCGGCGCAACCGACGTAGCGCCTCGAGGCCATCGCAGCTGGGCAGCATGACGTCCAGCAGGACCAGATCGAAGGGCTCGCGCAGCGCCTGTTCGAGCCCTTCGTGGCCATCCCGGCACCAGGTCACGGCAAAGCCGCGCTCACGCAAATGGCCGGACAGATGGGCACCGAGAATGGGATCGTCCTCGATGGTGAGCAGGCGAACAGACGCGGGCAGTAACTGACTCATAGGAAATAAGAGTTATTAGCGAACGCCAAGTATTCCTGAATAGCGCCGCATCCGGCAACCCAGGGCGTCTGCCGGGCAACGGCCGAGATTCCCATCGCCCAACCCGCTACACTGCCGGGAAAAACCGCACCGGAGGACTCGCGTGTTCAAGGAACTCGGCATCAAGGGACGGGTGTTGCTGCTCACCCTGCTGCCCACCAGCCTGCTGGCGATGGTGCTCGGTGGCTATTTCACCTGGGTGCAGCTGTCGGACATGCGCTCGCAACTGATCGAGCGCGGCCAACTGATCGCCGAACAACTGGCGCCCTTGTCCGCCCCGGCCCTGGCCCTCGGCGATACGGCGCTGCTGGAGCGCATCGCCAACGACGCCCTCGACCAACCCGATGTGCGCGCGGTGACCTTCCTCAATCCCGAGCGCCTGCGCCTGGCCCACGCCGGGCCGAGCATCCTTACGCCCATGCCGGCCGGCGACGGCAGCCACCTGAGCATGGTCAGTAGCTTGGATACCACGCACTTCCTGCTCCCGGTCCTGGGGCACCATCGCAGCCTCTCCGGCACCCCGGAAGAAGACGCCGACCGCCTGCTGGGCTGGGTCGAGCTGGAGCTGTCGCACCATGGCACCCTGCTGCGCGGCTACCGCAGCCTGTTCACCAGCCTGCTGCTGATCGTCACCGGGCTGGCCGTCACCGCACTGCTCGCCCTGCGCATGAGCCGGGCGATCAGCGCGCCGCTCAGGGAAATCGCCCAGGGTGTCGCGCAACTCAAGGAAGGCCGCCTGGAAACCCGTCTGCCGGCCTTGGGCAGCCATGAGCTGGACGAACTCGCCTCCGGTATCAACCGCATGGCCGAGGCGCTGCAGAGCGCCCAGGAAGAAATGCAGCACAACATCGACCAGGCCACCGAGGACGTGCGGCAGAACCTGGAGACCATCGAGATCCAGAACATCGAACTGGACCTGGCGCGCAAGGAAGCCCTGGAGGCCAGCCGCATCAAGTCGGAATTCCTCGCCAACATGAGCCATGAGATCCGCACACCGCTGAACGGCATCATCGGCTTCACCAACCTGCTGCAGAAGAGTGAGCTGACCTCGCGCCAGCAGGACTACCTGGGGACCATCCAGAAGTCCGCGGAGAGCCTGCTGGGGATCATCAGCGAGATTCTCGACTTCTCGAAGATCGAGGCCGGCAAGCTGATCCTCGAGAACATTCCCTTCAACCTCCGCGAACTGGTTCAGGACACCCTCACCATCCTCGCCCCGGCGGCCCACGAAAAAAGCCTGGAGCTGGTCAGCCTGATCTACCGCGACACCCCGCTCAACTTGGTGGGCGACCCGCTGCGCCTGAAGCAGGTGCTGACCAACCTGGTGAGCAACGCGATCAAGTTCACCCAGGAAGGCAGCATCGTCGTGCGCGCCATGCTCGAGGACGAGAGCGAAGACAGCGCGCAACTGCGCATCAGCGTCCAGGACACCGGCATCGGCCTGACCAACGCCGACCTGCGCGCCCTGTTCCAGGCCTTCAGCCAGGCCGACAACTCGCTGTCGCGCCAGGCCGGCGGCACCGGGTTGGGGCTGGTGATTTCGAAGCGCCTGATCGAGCAGATGGGCGGCGAGATCGGCGTCGACAGCAGCAACGGCGAAGGCTCCGAATTCTGGATCAGCCTGACCCTGCCGAAAGCCCGCGACGACAGCGACGACAGCATCCCGGCGCCGCCCAGCGGGCATCGCGTGGCGCTATGCGAGCCGCACGAACTGACCCGCAGCGCGCTGCACCATCAGTTGCAGGATTGCGGCCTGGAGGTCAGCGAATTCAGCGACCTGTCCAGCTTGCGCATGGCCCTGGAGACGCCGGTCGAAGGCGTATCGCCCATCGCCCTCGCCGTGCTCGGGGTCAACCTGCAGACGCACACGCCCGACGCCCTGCGCCAGACCATCCGCGAATTCGAGCAACGCGGCTGCAAGACCCTGGTGCTCTGCCCCACGGTCGAACAGGCGCTGTACAACACCGTGCTGCCCGACGGCCAGGTACAGAGCAAGCCGGCCTGCACGCGCAAGCTGCAACAAGCCTTGAATGACTTGCTGCACCTGCGCCCGACGCGCAAGGACAAGCCGTCGCCGCTGGAGGAGCGAGCCGTGCCGCGCCTGCTCTGCGTCGACGACAACCCGGCCAACCTGCTGCTGGTGCAGACCCTGCTCAGCGACCTGGGCGCCGAGGTGGTGGCGGTGGATAACGGCCCGGCGGCCGTCGACGCGGTGCAGCGCGAGCGCTTCGACATGCTGTTCATGGATGTGCAGATGCCCGGCATGGACGGCCGCCAGGCCACCGCGGCGATTCGCCACTGGGAGGCCAAGCGCGAGGTCAGCCCGGTGCCGATCGTGGCGCTGACCGCCCACGCGCTGGCCAACGAGAAGCGCGCCCTGCTGCAAGGCGGCATGGATGACTACCTGACCAAGCCGATCGACGAACGCCAACTGGCGCAGGTGGTGCTCAAGTGGACCGGGCTGTCGCTGGTCAACCGCGCGGCCAGCGTCGAGCAATCCGCCGCGACCAGCCTCTGCGTGCTCGACCCCGACGAGGGGCTGCGCCTGGCGGCCGGCAAGGCCGACCTCGCCGCCGACATGCTGGCCATGCTGCTCGCCTCCCTGGCCGCCGACCGCCAGGCGATCCGCCTGGCCCGCGAACGCAACGACCGCGCCGGCCTGATCGAACGCGTGCATCGCCTGCACGGCGCTACCCGCTATTGCGGGGTGCCGCAACTGCGCGCCGCCTGCCAGCGCAGCGAGACCCTGCTCAAGCAGAACGACCCGAACGCCCCGGCGGCGCTGGACGAGCTCGACCGAGCCATTGCCGAACTGGCCCGTGCCGCCGGCAACCACAGCGAGCAGAAAACGCCCCAAGACAGCCTTTGAGAGCGACCATGCGCATCATCCTGTTCAGCAGCCAGAACTACGACCGTGACAGCTTCCTCGGCGCCAACCCGCCGCACGGCTTCGAGCTGCACTTCCAGCAGACCGCGCTGCGCACCGACACCGCGGCACTGGCCATGGGCTTCGAGGTGGTCTGCCCCTTCGTCAACGACGAACTCTCGCGCCCGGTGCTGGAACACCTGGCGGCCGGCGGCACGCGGCTGATCGCCCTGCGCTCGGCCGGCTACAACCACGTCGACCTGCAAGCCGCGCGCGAACTGGGCCTGACCGTGGTGCGGGTGCCAGCCTATTCGCCGCATGCGGTGGCCGAGCACGCCGTGGGCCTGGTGCTGGCGCTCAACCGCCGCCTCAACCGTGCCTACAACCGCACCCGCGAGGGCGACTTCTCGCTACACGGACTGACCGGCTTCGACCTCTATGGCAAGACCGTCGGCGTGATCGGTAGCGGCCAGATCGGCGCGGTCTTCGCCCGGATCATGCAAGGTTTCGGCTGCACGCTGCTGGCCTACGACCCCTACCCGAATCCCGCCATCGAAGCCCTGGGCGGGCGCTTCGTCGCGCTCGACGAACTGCTCGGCGGCGCCGACATCATCAGCCTGCACTGTCCGCTCAACGACGCCACCTGGCACCTGATCGACGAGCACAGCCTGCAGCGCATGAAGCGCGGCGCCATGCTGATCAATACCGGCCGTGGCGCGCTGGTCGATGCCCCGGCGCTGATCGAGGCGCTGAAGAGCGGCCAGCTTGGCTACCTGGGGCTGGACGTCTATGAAGAAGAAGCGGAGATCTTCTTCGCCGACCGCTCCGACCAGCCCCTGCAGGACGACGTGCTGGCACGCCTGCTGACGTTCCCCAACGTCATCATCACCGCCCACCAGGCGTTCCTCACCCGCGAAGCGCTGGCGGCCATCGCCGCAACTACCCTGAACAATGTCGCCGCCTGGCAAGCCGGCGCCCCCGTCAACCAGGTCGATCGCTGATGGCGTGCTAGCATGCCGGCGTCTTCTGGAGGATTCATGGCTCAACACGATTTCCGCTACAACCTGCTCAACCCCCAACACACCCTCAACGAGTGCCGCGCGCTCGCGCCGGGGCTTTACCAGGTCACCGGCAACGGCGGCTCGCTGCAGAATGGCGACACACTGCTGGTCAGCCTCAAGGGCAGCCGCGACCTGAGCATGACCCTGACGGTGGAAAAGGTCCGCCACCTGATCAATCCCCCCGGGCAATGGACCGCAGTGGCCAAGGGCCCGGTGTTCAAGGAACTGTCCATCCTCAATTGGCAGGTCAAGTGCGACGGCTGCGGGACCATGCTGGACTTCGAGTTCGCCGTCGATGCCGGCCTCGGCAAGAGCGCCCAGGCACCGGCAGCCAGCGCGCGGATCGCCGAACTCGGCTGGAGCGCGCTGGCCGACCGCCATCTCTGCCCGGCCTGCCAGGCCAAGGAGCCCGCATGAAGCCATTGCTCGCCCTGGGCCTCGGCGCCCTGCTGCTGGCGGGTTGCGCCAACCACGCCGCGCAACCGGAAAGTGGCCAGACCTACCGGGTCGAATGGATTGGCGAACGCCCGCTGATGGATCGGAGCTACCTGACCCTGACCCTCGATGGCCAGGGCCGGGCCTACGGCAGCGCCGGCTGCAACCATTGGTTCGCCAGCTACCAGCTGGACGGCGACAAGCTCAGCTTCGGCCAAGCCGGCAGCACCATGAAGGCCTGCGCGCCCGCACTGATGGAGCAGGAACAGCGCTTCATCAAGGCCCTCGGCGACGTTCAACGCTGGGAAATCACCGACCAGGGCCAACTGCGCCTGTGGCCGGCCACGGGCCGCTCCATCCGCCTGTGGCCGGAGAGCTGACCGGCAGTAGCCTCGCGGCCCGCCACCCTGCCGACACGAACCGGCGCGGCCGGCCGGCAGTCCGCGGACGCGCCGGGAGCCCCGAGCCCCCGGCTAGAACAGGCTCAACTGCGCATGGTCTCCGCTGCGCAGGTCGATCAACCTGACCCCGACGCCAATCAGCCGTACCGGCTTGGCGCCTCGCTGGAAGGCCAGAGCCAGCAGTTGCCGGTAGCTGTCCAGATCGCGCGTGGCCCCGGACTGCTCCAGGGTGGTCTGGGTGAAATCGTGGAATTTCAACTTCACGAACGGCTTGCCCGGCTGGTAGCTGGCGTCCAGGCGCTGCATGCGCCTGGCCAACTCATCGAGCAGCCCCGGCAATTCCGCCTGACAGGCATCCATGTCCGGCAGGTCGCGGTCGAAGGTGTTCTCTACGCTGATCGACTGCCGCCGGCTGTCCACCTCCACCGGGCGCTCGTCGATGCCATGGGCCAGGTTCCACAAGCGCTCGCCGAAACTGCCGAACTCACGGACCAGCGCCAGGCGCGACCAGTCGCGCAGTTGCAGGCAGTTCTGGATGCCCAGGCGCGCCAGCTTCTCGGCGGTGACCTTGCCCACCCCATGCAGTTTCTTCACCGGTAGTTCGGCGACGAAGGCCTCGACCTGATCCGGGGTAATGACGAACAAGCCATCGGGCTTGCGCCAGTCGCTGGCGATCTTGGCGAGAAACTTGTTCGGCGCCACGCCCGCCGAAACCGTGATACGCAGCGAGGTCCAGACGCGTCGGCGGATGTCCTGGGCAATGCGCGTGGCGCTTCCGGCAAAGTGCGGGCAATCGCTGACATCGAGATAGGCCTCATCCAGCGACAGCGGCTCGATCAGATCGGTGTAGTCGCGGAAGATCGCCTGGATCTCCCGGGAGACGCTCTTGTACACATCCATGCGCGGCCGAACGATGGTCAGGTCGGGGCACAGCTTGACCGCCGTGCGCATGGCCATGGCCGAATGCAGGCCGTAGGCGCGCGCCTCGTAATTGCAGGTCGCGACCACGCCACGCTTGTCCGGCGAACCGCCCACCGCCAGCGGTTTGCCCACCAGGCTAGGGTCGTCGCGCATCTCGATGGCGGCATAGAAGCAGTCGCAGTCGATGTGGATGATCTTTCGTTGCGGCATGGCGGCGGACGGACAGGGTCAATGCGGGGACGACTGGTCATGGCATCCGCGGGGCGGCCAGCCAGCGGCGCATGATACCGCTGCCCGACCGGCTTGGCTCGCCCGCAGACGGCGCCTGTCGGAGCCTCTTCTCTTATATAGTCCCGCACGCCCTGGCAATCGAAGGGCTCGACCAGATCCGGCGCAGCGAGCGGCCGACCTGTGGCCTCGGTCGCCGGACGCACCGACAAATCGCCGCATAGCCCCTGGCGGCAAGGCCCGGGACCGCAAAGGAAACCGTTCCAGTTCGCTAAGCATCTGAAGAAAAACCACTTTTTCCAAACTTTAGATTGACAGGGTAGTCATCCTGAGTAGAATGGCCGGCGCGGGATGGAGCAGTCTGGTAGCTCGTCGGGCTCATAACCCGAAGGTCGTTGGTTCAAATCCAGCTCCCGCAACCAATTACAGAAAAGGCCACTCTTCGGAGTGGCCTTTTTCATTTGCGCCTCGATTTAAATTATTGATCCAAAAGAAGAAATCGATTGACAGCAGCTTTCATTTCCGTAGAATGGCCGGCGCGGGATGGAGCAGTCTGGTAGCTCGTCGGGCTCATAACCCGAAGGTCGTTGGTTCAAATCCAGCTCCCGCAACCAAACACAGAAAAAGGCCACTCTCTCGAGTGGCCTTTTTCGTTGTATTGAGAAAACCGAGCTATATCAGGCGCTCGCTGTTCATAATGAAGATAATTCGCCCCATGGACTTGGGAAACCGCGACGGCACCCCCATTCTGTCGCGCAGAAACCACTGAGGTGCCCGATGCGCGCCAACCCTACTGCGCCCGATACACCCGTAACGCCCAGCGCCGTCCCCCGGCATCGCCTACTGGAGTGGGTCAGCGCCCATCGCCAGCAATTCGGCATCGGCGTCACGCTGCTGCTGTTCAGCCTGGCGTTGATTGCCTGTTATCACCTGCTGCGCGACATCGACCCCTACTCCCTGCACGACGCCATCCTCGACGTCCCCACCCAATCCTTGCTCGGCGCCTTCGGCGCAACCGTCGCCGGCTTCATCATTCTCCTCGGCTATGAATGGTCGGCCACCCACTTCGCCGGCGTGAAGCTGCCACTGCCGAGCCTGCTGACCGGCGGTTTCACCGCGTTCGCCATCGGCAACGCGGTGGGCCTGTCGATGCTGTCCGGCGGCTCGGTGCGCTACCGCCTCTATGCACGGGTCGGCCTGAACGCCATCGAAGTGGCGCGCATGACCCTCTTCGCCAGCCTCTCGCTGGGCTGCGCACTGCCGATCCTCGCCGCCATGGCCGCGCTGAGCGATCTGCCCGATGCCTCCCTGGCACTGCACCTGCCGCCGTGGCTGGTCGGGGTACTGGCCGCGGCCATCCTGGTGTTCTGCGTCTTGCTGGTGATCGGCATGGAGCGTCGGCGCCTGCCCGAGCAGCCCTCGCCGGACAGCCAACTGATCCGCGTCGGCCACCGCTCCGTGCGCCTGCCGAGCCTGCGCCTGTCGCTGCTGCAACTGGTGATAACCGCGCTGGACGTCGCCGCCGCCGCCACGGTGCTCTACCTGTTGCTGCCGGAGGCGCCGCCCTTCGGCGCCTTCCTGTTGATCTACATGATCGCCCTGGCCGCCGGTGTGCTCAGTCACGTGCCCGGCGGCGTCGGTGTGTTCGAGGCCATCCTCCTGGCCGCCTTCGCCGGTCAACTGGGCGCCGCCCCGCTCGCCGCTGCGCTGCTGCTCTATCGCCTGATCTATGTCGTGCTGCCATTGCTGGTGGCCTGCCTGCTGCTGCTGACGGTCGAGGCCCGACGCTTGCTGGTGACGCGCCAGGCCATGCGTGTGGCTTCGGGTCTGGCGGCGCCGGTGCTGGCGGTGCTGGTGTTCATTTCCGGCGTCGTTCTGCTGTTCTCCGGCGTCACCCCCTCCATCGACTCGCGCCTGGAGTTGCTCGACTTCCTGATCCCGCACCGCCTGGTCGATGCCTCGCACTTCGCCGCCAGCCTGATCGGCGTGCTTTGCCTGCTCCTGGCCCACGGCCTGCGCCGGCGCCTGTCGGCGGCCTGGGCGCTGACCCTGGTACTGCTGGTGACCGGCGCGGTGCTCTCGCTGCTCAAGGGGATGGACTGGGAAGAAGCCAGCGAACTGGGCTCCACCGCCCTGCTTCTGCTGGTGTTCCGCCGCTCCTTCTATCGCCGCAGCCGTCTGATGGACGTGCCTTTCTCGCCGCTTTACCTGGCCGCCAGCGCCTGCGTGGTGGCGGCGTCCATCTGGCTGTTCCTCTTCGCCTACCAGGACGTGCCCTATAGCCAGGAGCTCTGGTGGCAGTTCGCCCTCGATGCCGACGCGCCCCGCGGCCTGCGCGCCGCCCTCGGCAGTTGCCTGCTGTTGACCGCCGTCAGCCTGGCCTGGCTGCTACGCACCAAGCCCCCGGCGATCCACGAGCCGAGCCCCGAGGACCTGGACAACGCGGCCCGCATCCTCGCGCAATCCGAACAACCGGATGGCGGCCTGGCGCTTTCCGGCGACAAGGCGCTGCTGTTCCACCCCGCCAACGAGGCATTCCTCATGTATGCCCGGCGCGGCCGCAGCCTGGTGGCGCTGTATGACCCGATTGGCCCGACCCAGGCCCGCGCCGAGCTGATCTGGCAATTCCGCGATCTCTGCGACCTGCACCATGCCCGCCCGGTGTTCTACCAGGTACGCGCGGAAAACCTGCCGTTCTACATGGATATCGGCCTGACCGCCCTGAAGCTCGGTGAAGAAGCCCGCGTCGACCTGCGCCGCTTCGACCTGGAAAGCAAGGGCAAGGACATGAAGGACCTGCGCTATACCTGGAACCGCGGCCAGCGCGACGGCCTGGCCGTCGAGTTCTACGATGCCGGGCAAGCGCCGATGGATGAACTGAAAGCCATTTCCGATGCCTGGCTGGGTGGCAAGAACGTCCGCGAAAAGGGCTTCTCCCTGGGCCGTTTCACCCCGGAGTATCTACGCTATTTCCGAGTCGCCGTGGTACGTCACCAGGGCCGTGCGGTGGCCTTCGCCAACCTGCTGGAGACCCACAGCAAGGAACTGTCCAGCCTGGACCTGATGCGGGCCCTGCCGGATGCACCGAAGATGACCATGGAATTCCTCATGATCGGCCTGATCCTGCACTACAAGGAACACGGCTACGCGCGCTTCAGCCTCGGCATGGTGCCGCTGTCCGGTCTGCAGCCACGCCGCGGCGCGCCCCTGACCCAACGCCTGGGCGCCCTGGTGTTCCACCGTGGCGAGCAGTTCTACAACTTCCAGGGGCTGCGCCGCTTCAAGGACAAGTTCCAGCCCGACTGGGAGCCCCGTTACCTGGCCGTGCCCGCCGGACTGGATCCGCTGGTAGCCCTGGCCGACACCGCCGCCCTGATCGCAGGCGGCCTGACTGGATTGGTGAAACGCTGAAATGCTGAAACGTCGTTGGCGCCTTCTGGCCATCGCTCTTCTACTGCTCGCCTCCATCGGTGGACTGCTGTACTGGTTCCTCACCCCGTCGCCGGCTCGCCTGGCACACAGCCAGCTCCCCGATGGCAGCCCCGCGACCCTGGCCATTCCCAGCAAGCAACCCAGCGCCCTGGTGCTGCTCGCCGTGACCCAGGAACAGAAACTCGACGACGCTCAGCTGCTCGCCCTGGCCCATGACAACGGCGCCCGGGTCGTGCAGTTCGTATTCCCGGAAAAGGACTGCGCCGCCCAGCAGGCCCGCGCCCAGGCCGGCCTGAAACTGCTCGACGGCCAACCGACGCTGGTCGCCGGCATCGGCCCGGGCAGCGCCTACGCCTGGCGCTGGCTCGCCGGACAGAGCAACGACAAGGCCAAAGCGCTGTCGGTGGGCTTTGCCCTATCCAAGCCCGACTGCGACACCCCGCCGCTGCCGAAGAGCGCGGCCCACGGCCACTGGGTCGCCGCCTGGAACGACAACCCGGACGACGCCAGCGCGGCCTTCACCCGCGACCAGCAAAACGCCGAAACCGTCATCGCCAACTACTACGACAGCCTGCCGGTAGTGCTCAACGACCAGCTCAAGCGCCTCATCCAGGGCAGCGGAGACAGCTTCCCGGTGGTCGAAGTACCCGCCGCCAAGCCCTCGGAAACCGTGACCCTGTTCTATTCCGGCGATGGTGGCTGGCGCGACCTCGACCGCGACGTCGCCGGGCAGATGGCCGAACTGGGCTACCCCGTGGTCGGGGTCGATGCGCTGCGCTATTTCTGGGAGCACAAGAGCCCGGAGCAGAGCGCCGCCGACCTTGCCCTGCTGATGCAGCACTACCGGGAGAAATGGGGCGCCAAGCACTTCGTCCTGGCCGGTTACTCGTTCGGCGCCGACGTGCTGCCGGCGATCTACAACCGCCTGCCGGAAGAAGACAAGCAGCAGATCAGCACCGTCCTGCTGCTGGCCCTGGCGCGCAGCGGCAGCTTCGAGATCGAAGTGCAAGGCTGGCTCGGCAAGGCCGGCAAGGAAGCCGCCACGGGTCCCGAACTGGCACGCTTGCCGGCACCCAAGGTGTTCTGCGTGTACGGCATCGACGAAAAGGACGAGAGCGGCTGCACCCAGCCCCAGGCGGTCGGCGAAAACCTCGAACTGCCCGGCGGCCACCACTTCGACGAAAACTACCCGGCGCTGGCCAAACGCCTGGTCAACGCCATCCGCTCCCGCCAGGTCCCACCCAACGCAACCTGACCTGGCGCATGGCGCCTCACTGCCCCTTGCGCGCTAAACTGCAGGCCGCCAGTCTATCTTCAGGCTGGCTTAAGCCTGCCGCTGCAGAGTAGCGTCAGCCCCCGCCTCCACCCTGCGGGAAAGTCTAAGAACGCAAGGAGCCCTGATGAAATCGTTGAATCCCCCCCGCCGCTATGGCGGCCTGACCATCGCCATGCACTGGCTGATGCTCGTATTGATCGCTGGCGTCTACGCCGCCATCGAGTTGAAAGGCAACTTCCCGAAAGGCAGTGAAACCCGCGAGCTGTTCAAGCAATGGCACTTCATGCTGGGCTTGAGCGTCTTCGCCCTGGTCTGGCTACGCCTGATCGGCCGCCTGATCTACCCGACGCCGCCGATCGTTCCGGCACCGCCAGCCTGGCAGGCGGGCGCGTCGAAACTGATGCACCTGGCACTCTACGTCCTGATGATTGGCGCGCCCTTCGCCGGCTGGCTGATCCTCAGCGCCGCCGGCAAACCGATCCCGTTCTGGGGCATCGAGCTGCCGCCGCTGGTCAGCGAAAACCCGGGCCTGGCCAAGCAGGCCAAGGAATGGCATGAAACCCTGGCCAACATCGGCTACTGGCTGATCGGCCTGCACGCCGCGGCCGGACTGTTCCACCATTACGTCAGCCGAGACAACACCCTGGTGCGGATGATGCCGGGACCCGGCGAAGCCAAGCCGGAATAAGCCGAGCAGAAAAGAAAAGGCGCGCTTGATTCAAGCGCGCCTTTTTTATTGCCCGTCGGATTGTATCGCCGGTCAGATCTCGACCTGGGTACCCAGCTCGATCACCCGGTTCAACGGCAGATTGAAGTAGCGCAGGTTGCTGTTGGCATTCTTCAGCAGGAATGCGAACAGCCCCTCGCGCCAGCGCGCCATGCCGATGCGTTTCGACGGAATCACCGTCTCGCGGCTGAGGAAGTAGGTGGTGCGCATGGGACTGAAGTCGAGTTCGTTGAGGTGGCAGTACTTCAGCGCCGACGGGATGTCCGGGTCCTCCATGAAGCCGAAGTGCAGCACCACGCGGAAGAAGCCCTCGCCATAGGCATCCACCTCGAAGCGACGATCCGGCGCCACGCGCGGGCTGTCTTCGTTGACCACAGTGAGCAGCACCACCTGCTCGTGCAGCACCTGGTTGTGCAGCAGGTTGTGCAACAGCGCGTGGGGCACGGCGTCGGTGCGCGCGGTGAGGAACACGGCCGTGCCCTGTACCCGGTGCGGCGGCTGCGAACGGATACTGGCGATGAACAGCGGCAGCGGCAGCGAACCCTCGTCGAGGCGATCCCAGAGCAACTGACGGCCACGCTTCCAGGTGGTCATGAGGATGAACAGCGCGACCCCGGCGACCACCGGGAAGGCGCCGCCCTGGACCATCTTCGGCAGGTTCGCCGAGAAGAACAGCGAATCCACCAGCAGCATCAGGCAGAAGAACGGGATGGCCAGCCACAGCGGCCATTTCCAGTGCAGCCAGAACACCACGCCCATCAGCAGGGTGGTCACCAGCATGGTCCCGGTCACCGCCACGCCGTAGGCCGAGGCCAGGGCCGCGGAGGACTCGAAACCGAGCACCAGCAGGACCACGCCGACCATCAGCGCCCAGTTGACCCCGGAGATGTAGATCTGCCCCTGCTCGTGGCTGGAGGTGTGCTGGACGAACATGCGCGGCACGAAGCCGAGCTGGATGGCCTGGCGGGTCAGCGAGAAGGCGCCGGAAATCACGGCCTGGGACGCGATCACCGTGGCCACGGTGGACAGCGCCACCATCGGCAGCAAGGCCCAGGAAGGCGCCAGCAGGTAGAAGGGATTACGCGCGGACTCCGGGTCGAACAGGATCATCGCGCCCTGGCCGAAGTAGTTCAGCACCAGCGCCGGCAGCACCAGGGCGAACCAGGCGCGGGCAATCGGCTTGCGGCCGAAGTGTCCCATGTCGGCGTAGAGCGCCTCGGCGCCGGTCAGCGCCAGCACGGTGGCGCCCAGGATGGCCACGCCGATGCCCGGGTGAATGATGAAGAAATGCACGGCCCAATAAGGGTTCATCGCCTGCAGCACTACCGGGTGCTGGTAGATGCCATAGATGCCCAGCACCCCCAGGACGACGAACCAGAGCACCATCACCGGACCGAACAGGATGCCGATGCGCGCGGTGCCATGGCGCTGGATGAGGAACAGGCCGACCAGCACGATCAGCGAAAGCGGCACCACCCAGTGTTCCAGGCCGGCGAAGGCGATCTCCAGGCCCTCGATCGCCGAGAGCACCGAGATCGCCGGGGTGATCATGCTGTCGCCGTAGAACAGCGAGGCGCCGAACAGGCCGAGCACCACCAGGATCGAGCTCAGCCGCGGATGCTCATGCGCGGCGCGGCGCGCCAGGGCGGTCAACGCCATCACCCCGCCCTCGCCCTGGTTGTCGGCGCGCAGAACGAAGAGCACGTACTTGATCGACACGACCCAGATCAACGACCAGAAGATCAGCGAGAGAATGCCGAGGATGGCGTCGTGGCCGACCTCCACCCCATAACCTCCGACGAAGACTTCCTTGAGGGTGTACAGCGGGCTAGTGCCGATATCCCCGTACACCACGCCGATAGCGGCCACCATCATGCCTAGGGGAGAGCTGGAGTGGCGCTCCTGGTCCTCTGCGATTCCAGCGCGGGCATGCGACATGTAACAGAATTCCTCTGAAAAAATTCGGCGCATCCTGCTCCGACACACTCGGCGATGCAAGAGTCGCGAAGTCTTGATTTGAATGACTATAGAGGGAGATGCGGCGGATTACCCTGTTCTACACGCAATCCGGCCACCTGCGACAGGTTGCCTCACGGAGGCTGGTCAAGCACGCGGGCTGCCGGTAGAATTGCGCACTTTTTGATCAGAGGCGCCATCAGCGCGCCCTTCGAGGTTAGCCGCACATGTCCACCGCTACGCCGAAAGTCGGATTCGTCTCCCTGGGTTGCCCGAAAGCGACCGTCGATTCCGAGCGCATCCTCACCCAATTGCGCATGGAGGGCTACGAAATCGTGCCCACCTACGAGGACGCCGACGTCGTGGTGGTCAACACCTGCGGTTTCATCGACAGCGCCAAGGCCGAATCCCTGGATGCCATTGGCGAAGCCATCGCCGAGAACGGCAAGGTCATCGTTACCGGCTGCATGGGCGTCTCCGAAGACAGTATCCGTGACGTGCACCCCAGCGTCCTGGCCGTCACCGGCCCGCAGCAGTACGAGCAGGTGGTCAGCGCCGTGCACGAGGTGGTACCGCCGAAGGCCGAGCACAACCCGCTGATCGACCTGGTCCCGCCGCAGGGCATCAAGCTGACCCCGCGCCACTACGCCTACCTGAAGATTTCCGAAGGCTGCAACCACAGCTGCAGCTTCTGCATCATCCCGTCGATGCGCGGCAAGCTGGTCAGCCGTCCGGTCGGCGACGTGCTCAGCGAGGCCCAGCGCCTGGTCAAGGCTGGGGTCAAGGAGCTGCTGGTGATCTCCCAGGACACCAGCGCCTACGGCGTCGACCTGAAGTACAAGCTGGACTTCTGGGACGGCCAGCCGGTGAAGACCCGCATGCTGGAGCTGTGTCAGGCGCTGTCGAGCATGGGCGTGTGGGTGCGTCTGCATTACGTCTACCCGTACCCCAACGTCGACGAGGTCATCCCGCTGATGGCCGAAGGCAAGCTGCTGCCCTACCTGGATATCCCCTTCCAGCACGCCAGCCCGAAAGTGCTCAAGGCCATGAAACGCCCAGCCTTCGAAGACAAGACCCTGGCCCGTATCAAGCAGTGGCGCGAAATCTGCCCGGAACTGACCATCCGCTCGACCTTTATCGTCGGCTTCCCCGGCGAGACCGAAGAAGACTTCCAGTATTTGCTCGACTGGCTGACCGAAGCCCAGCTCGACCGCGTCGGCTGCTTCCAGTACTCGCCGGTGGAAGGCGCGCCCGCCAACGATCTGGGTCTGGAGCCGGTGCCGGATGACATCAAGCAGGAGCGCTGGGAGCGCTTCATGGCGCACCAGCAGGCCATCTCCGCCGCGCGCCTGCAACTGAAGATCGGCAAGGAAATCGAGGTACTGATCGACGAAGTGGACGATCAGGGCGCGGTCGGCCGCTCCTGGGCCGATGCCCCGGAAATCGACGGCGCGATCTACATCGACAGCTTCGACGTCAAGCCCGGTGACAAGGTGCGCGTGCGCATCACCGACGCCGACGAGTACGACCTCTGGGCCGAACTGGCCTGAGAACCACCTGGAGTCCACCGAAAGCCCCGCCTCGCGGGGCTTTCTCTTTGCGCCTGGAGGCACCCGTGCTCAACAACGACATTCTGCGCAGCCTGCGCTACACCCTCGACATCAGCGACGCCGAGATGGCGGACATCGCCCGCCTGGCCGGCCTGGAGCTAAGCGCAGCGGAGATCGCGAGCATGCTCCTGCGCGAGGATGAGGCCGACTATCGCGCCTGCTCGGACGCCGAATTGGCGCGCTTCCTCGACGGCCTGGTCGTGCATCGCCGCGGCCGCGACGACAGCCGACCGCTGCCGGCGCTGGAGCTGCCGCTGAACAACAATCAGGTGCTGAAGAAGCTGCGCGTGGCCTTCGAGCTGCGCGACGAGGACCTCCATGCGATCCTCGCCGACGCCGGCTTGCCCTTGTCCAAGGCCGAACTCAGCGCCCTCTTCCGCAAGCCGGAGCACGCCAACTACCGGCCGTGCGGCGACCAGCTACTGCGCAACCTTCTCCGCGGGCTGACGCTCCGTCTGCGTGGCTGAGGGCGTCGCGCCGGCCTGCGGAAGATACGCCAGGCTGTGCTCGCCCTGGCGCTTCTTGGCGAAACGCTGGCCATTGTTCTGGCGTTCTTCGATCTGCCGGTGGTCTGCGCTCAGGTAGGCCAGCGGAATCTCGCCTTTGCCCCGCACATTGACGATCAGCACACTGCGCTGCGGGTCCCAGGCATGTCCGGTGTAGCGCTGCAGCCAGGCGAACAAGGCGGCACTGTCACCGTTGCGCGGGTAATCCGCGCTCTCGGGCACGTAGAGGAAGGGTTCGGCCTGCGGCTGCCCATGTAGCTCCAGGTAGAGCGGTAGCTTGCGGTCGATATCGCCGAGCATCACCACCCGCCACTGCGACCAGGGCGCGACGCGCGCGGCCTCAGTGTGCAGATCCTCGGCCAGGCCCATGACGCCGCCACCGCTATTGCTCCACGGATAGACGACACCGAGCACCAGCAGGAGCAGCGCCGCCACGACCGCGACCGTCCGGCTCCAGACCTTGCCGGCGGGCAGACCGGCACGCTGGCGCGCCTCGCGGCGGCGCATCAGCCACCAGGCCGCGAGAAGTTGGGCAAAGGGCACCAGGGGCAACACATAGTAGCTCCGCCGGCTGCCACTGGCGGTGAAGAACAGGAACAGCAGACCTAGCGCCCAGAGCAGCCAGCGCTCGTTGCCGTCCAGGGTTTTCCAGTTGCGCAGCGCCAGCCACAACCCGGCGATCCACAGCGGCGCCCAGGGCAAGGTGTAGACCGGCAAGTAGATCAGATAGGTGTAGATCGGTCCCATGTGGTCGAACGGCCGGAAGAACCGCACCACGTTCTCGCGGAACACCAGCGCCAGGCCGCTCTCGCCATAGCTGGGCGCGCCATACAGGTGGGAGAGCAGGAAGGGAATCATGTAGACCAGCGCGGAGACGGCAAGCGCTGCCAGCAGACGCAGGTTCAGGTGGCGTTTCCAGCGTCCCTGGGGAATCAGATGGGGCAGCAGCGCCAGCGCCGGCAGGACGAAGCCGATCAGGCCCTTGCACAGCGACGTCAGCGTCAGGATCAGGCAGAACACCAGATAACGGCCGAAGCGCGTGTCCTCGGGCCCGCGCCAGTACCAGTAGAGGGCGCCGAGCAAGCCGAACACGGTCAGGATGTCGGCGGTGGCGACACGCGACCAGAAGGCGAAATAAAAGGTCGTCGCCAGCAGCCAGCCGGCCACCAGCCCGGTGCCCTTGCGGAACAGGCGCTCGCCGAGCAGATAGATCAGCCAGACACTGCCCCAGCCGGCGAACACCGAACTCCAGCGCAGCGTCCAGTTGTTCAGCCCGAACAGCTTCGCCGGCGCGGCGATCAGCCAGTAGGTCAGCAGCGGCTTGTCGTAATAGGCCGTACCAGCCAGGTAAGGGTCCAGGTAATCGCCCGACTGCAGCATGCGCAGGGTGATCACTCCCCAGCGGATCTCCGGTCCCCAGACCTCGCGCATGCCCAGTCCCAACAGCAGAATCACGGCGCTCGCGACGAGCAGAAACACCAGGGCCCCGCGATCCGTTCTCAAGAAATTCATCCAGCCTCTCCACGCCAGTTCCGACGACCCTTTGCGCGCAGCAATGCCGCGGCGCGCAAACAGTAGCCAGCGGTTCGTTACGCGCAGGTTAAGGAAGCGTAGAACCGATGTGACGCCGCGGGGCTCGCGATGACCCACCATTTTCGACCTGGATAGTGATCGGCCCGGCCCGTCGCTTGGCGCTAGGGTGGGCGCACAAGAACAACTCGGAGCCCACTATGCATCCCTACTTCAGCCTGGCCGGCCGCACCGCGCTGGTCACCGGCGGTACCCGTGGTATCGGCCGGATGATTGCCCAAGGTTTCCTCGAAGCCGGCGCCCGCGTGTTCATCTGCGCCCGCGATGGCGATGCCTGCGCACAGACCGCCGACGAACTGTCGGCCTACGGCGAATGCCATGGCCTGCCCGCCAACCTGTCCGGCGAGGAAGGCGTTCGCGCCATGGCCGCCGATCTGCAACGGCGGATCGATCGGCTCGACATTCTGGTGAACAACGCCGGCACCACCTGGGGCGCGCCACTGGAAAGCTATCCGGCGGCGGGCTGGGACAAGGTCATGCAGCTCAACGTCACCGCGGTTTTCGGCTGCATCCAGCAACTGCTGCCGCTGCTGCGTCAGGCAGGCTCGGCGGAAAGTCCGGCGCGGGTCATCAACATCGGCTCGGTGGCGGGCATCGCCAGCCTCGGCGAACAGGCCTACGCCTACGGACCGAGCAAGGCCGCCCTGCATCAACTGTCGCGCATGCTGGCCCGCGAGCTGGTGGGGCAGCACATCAACGTCAACGTGATCGCTCCCGGACGCTTCCCGAGCAAAATGACCCGGCATATCGCCAACGACCCGGAAGCGCTGGCCGAAGACAATGCCTACATCCCGATGGGCCGTTGGGGCCGCGAAGCGGAAATGGCCGCCCTGGCGATCAGCCTGGCGAGCACCGCCGGCGCCTACATGACCGGCAACATCATTCCCATCGATGGGGGCTTCCACCTCTGATCGGCGAGGGCTGCCCCGGCCGCGAAGTCTCGGACCGGGGCAAATCGGCTACCATGGCGCTCTTTGCGCCAGCGTCCATCCGCCATGTCCTACGCCATCAGCCCCATCGGCCATATCCGCTCCTGTTTCAAGGAGAAATTCGCCATACCGCGCCAGCCCCAACTGGCGCCCGCCGCGCGCGGCGTGCTGGAGCTATTGCCGCCCTTCGACCAGGGCGAAGCAGTCGAAGGGCTGGAACGGATCAGCCACGTCTGGTTGCTGTTCCTCTTCCATCAAGCCCTGGAAGACAAGCCCCGCTTGAAAGTACGGCCACCGCGCCTGGGTGGAAACCGCTCGCTGGGCGTATTCGCCACCCGCGCCACGCACCGCCCGAACGGCATCGGCCAATCGGTGGTGAAACTGGATCGGGTCGAGCCAGGACGACTCTGGCTATCCGGCATCGACCTGCTGGACGGCACGCCGGTCATCGACATCAAGCCCTATGTGCCCTATGCCGACGCGGTTGCCGACGCCCATAACGGCATCGCCGATGCACCGCCGGCGCCTATTCCTGTGCAATGGAGCGAGAGCGCGCTGATCCAGGCAGGTGAACAGGCGCTGCGCCTGGGCGAGCCGGTGGTCGAGTTGATCGAACAGTGCCTGGCCCAGGACCCGCGCCCGGCCTACCAAAAACCCACCCCGGAACGGCGCTACGGCGCTCGCCTGTGGGATCTCGACGTGCACTGGCACTACCCTGAACCTGGCGTGATCCGCGTGCTCGACGTGCAACCGGGCACAGATGGCTGAGCATCGAGGTAGCCGCTGACAATCCGCTCGGCGGCGACCAGCGACCTGCAATCATCTGGGTTAGAAACAGCGCCAGGACAGAAAACAGCGGCGTCTCGTGCGCAACAGCCGATAACTCTTGAGCGTCAACTGCGAACAGCCGTTAGCGCTGCTCAAGTAGCCGAGATACGCGAGCAACTCGATGAGTGTCGGATGCAGCAGACTCTGTTGGCCATCCCTGACTTTGGCAAGAACCTTCCTCAGTTCGTCACCCTTACTCAGTGAGAACTTGCTTATGTCTTCCACTCTCTCCTACCTCTAAAGTTCCATTAGCGCATGCAGGATTAACACCCGACATGCAACGATAGGGGCTATATGCTGACTACTGCGTCAGCAATGACATAAGCAGAAATATTGAACGACTACTGTGAACGGCTGGTCATATTGAGTATTTAGGAAATTTTCCAAACCGGGAAAAAGTGAGAATCCGCCTTTTACTATTGGCAATGGCGGCCCGTGCGATGCTCCGTTTGACGTCAATGATTGCGAAAAAAGTCTCCCTCAGCCCTACAAACACCGGCATGGACTTATGAGCAGCAATTCATCGGCAGAATGTGAAAACACCACACTTACTAAATAATAGTGAGAAAACAGAGTCACATACGATATATATCAGCGTAATCGAGCCCACACGAACTCCCGCAAGGCTGCCACCACCATGCAATGACTTCGCCTCAAGAACTTAACAAGAAGCGAAACAAGAAAACTTGATCAATGGTTTTCGACTGAAATGAAAAAGCCCGCCATCTGGCGGGCTTTTCCAGAAGGCTGCGCTTACTTCTCGACGAACGCACGCTCGATCAAGTAATCGCCCGGCTCGCCCATGCGCGGGGAAATCTGCAGGCCGAAACCGTCCAGCACCGCGCTGGTCTCGTCGAGCATGCTCGGGCTGCCGCAGATCATCGCGCGATCGTCCTGCGGGTTCATCGGCGGCAGGCCGATGTCGGCGAACAGCTTGCCACTGCGCATCAAGTCGGTCTGGCGGCCCATGTTGCGGAACTCTTCGCGGGTCACCAGGGGGTAGTAGATCAGCTTCTCTTTCACCATCTCGCCGAAATACTCGTGCTCCGGCAGGACCTTGGTGATGAAGTCGGCATAGGCCAGCTCACTGACCCAGCGCACGCCGTGAACCAGGATGACCTTGTCGAACTTCTCGTAGACTTCCGGATCCTGGATGACGCTGAGGAACGGCGCCATGCCGGTGCCGGTGCTCAGCAGGTAGAGGTGCTTGCCCGGCTTGAGGTCGTCCAGCACCAGGGTGCCGGTGGGCTTGCGGCTGACCATCAGCTCGTCGCCCTCCTTGAGGTGCTGCAGACGCGACGTCAGCGGACCGTCCGGCACCTTGATGCTGAAGAACTCCAGGTGCTCTTCGTAGTTCGGGCTGGCAATACTGTAGGCGCGCATCAGCGGGCGACCGTTGACTTCCAGGCCGATCATCACGAACTGACCGGTCTTGAAGCGCAACCCCGGGTTACGGGTGGTCTTGAAGCTGAACAGGGTGTCGTTCCAGTGGTGCACGCTGAGAACGCGCTCGGTGTACAGGTTGCTCATCAAGGACTCCTAGAGAATCGTGGCGCACCCCAGCAGAATCCGGATGTAGCGCGATTGCGCGACATTTTATAGGGGGCCACAATATCCGCAAAATAAATTATCTGGATATTGCTAATCCAAAACGCAGATAAGGCCCGAAGCACAGCGGGTGCGCGCCAGCATAACGCCAGCTTCCAGCGCTTACGGGCGACCAAATGTCGCGCCAAATGCCCCTGCCGGAGCCACCGATCAGCATGAAATTCACCCTGCGCCAGCTGGAAGTCTTCGTCGCCGTGGCCCAGCAGGAAAGCGTGTCGCGCGCCGCCGAAGCCCTGTCCATGTCGCAGTCAGCCACCAGTACCGCGCTCGGTGAACTGGAGCGGCAATTCGACTGCAAACTGTTCGACCGCGCCGGCAAACGCCTGACGCTCAATGCACTCGGCCGTCAGTTGCTGCCACAAGCGGTCGCCCTGCTCGACCGCGGCGGCGAGATAGAAAGCCTGCTCAATGGCAAGAGTGCCTTCGGTTCGCTGGACCTGGGCGCCACGCTGACCATCGGTAACTACCTGGCGACTCTGTTGATCGGTGCGTTCATGCAGCGCCAGCCGGATTGCCGGGTGCGCCTGCACGTTCACAACACCGCCCATGTGGTACAGCGCGTCGCCCACTACGAACTCGACCTGGGCTTGATCGAAGGCGACTGCCAGCATACGGACATCGAGGTGCAGCCCTGGATGGAAGACGAACTCGTGGTGTTCTGCGCCCCGCAGCACCCCCTGGCCAACGCCGGCCCGATCGATCTGGAGCGTCTGAACAGCGAGGCGTGGATTCTTCGCGAACAAGGCTCGGGCACCCGCCTGACCTTCGACCAGGCCATGCGTCACCACCGGGAGCCCCTGAATATCCGCCTGGAACTGGAGCACACCGAAGCCATCAAGCGCGCCGTCGAATCCGGCCTGGGCATCGGCTGCATCTCACGCCTGGCGCTGCGCGACGCCTTCCGCCGCGGCAGCCTGGTGCCGGTGGAGACCCCGGATCTGGACCTGCGTCGGCAGTTCTATTTCATCTGGCACCGGCAGAAGTACCAGACCGCGACCATGCGCGACTTCCTCGAACTCTGTCGCAGCGAAACCGCCGGGATCAGCCGCAGCGACGAAATCGTCCTGCCGATGATTCCCTGACGCGGCGCGCCAGGAGGGCAATCAACCCAGCAGGATCACCGCCCAGACCACGGTGATGATGGTCAAGGCGACGAACTGCGCGGCGCTGCCCATATCCTTGGCGTTCTTCGACAGCGGATGGCGCTCCAGCGAAACGCGATCGACCACCGCCTCTACCGCGGAATTGAGCAGCTCGACGATCAGGGCGAGCAGGCACACGGCGATCATCAGTGCGCGCTCGCCGCGACTGACGTGGCAGAAGAACGACAGCGGAATCAGTACCGCATTGATCAGCACCAACTGGCGGAACGCTGCTTCACCGCGGAAGGCGGCGGAAAAGCCGGCAAGGGAATAGCCGGTGGCATTGAGGACGCGTTTCAGGCCTGTCTGGCCTTTGAAGGGAGAGGATGACACTGCGGAATCTCTACAAAAAAAGACGCGGCACTCTAAACCAGGCGCAGCGAAAAAGGATGGCGCGAAATGGCAGTTCCCGCGGTTCAGGACGAGGGAACCGTTTCCATCTGTTGCAGCAGCAGGGCCGCTTGCGTGCGGGTACGCACGTTGAGCTTGCGGAAGATCGCCGTGACATGGGCCTTCACGGTCGCCTCCGAGACGTTCAGCTCGAAGGCGATCTGCTTGTTCAGCAGGCCTTCGCAGACCATCGTCAGAACACGGAATTGCTGCGGCGTCAGGCTGGCGAGACCGGCGCTGGCGGCGCGGACCTCATCGCTCAGTTCGGTCACCGAGTCGACCTGCGGCGGCCACCAGACATCCCCATCGAGCACCGCGCGCACCGCCTGCTGCAAGGTGGCCATGTCGCTGGACTTGGGAATGAAACCGCTGGCGCCGAACTCGCGCGAACGCTGCACCACCGCGGCATCTTCCTGGGCGGAGATCATCACAACGGGAATCTGCGGGTATTGTCCACGCAACAGGACCAAGCCGGAGAAGCCATAGGCGCCAGGCATGTTCAGGTCGAGCAGGACTAGATCCCAGTCCGCCTTGTCATTGAGCCTGGCCTCCAGCTCGGCGATGCTCGCCGCCTCCACCAGCTTCGCTTCGGGACCCAGGCCCAAGGTCAGGGCTTGATGCAGAGCACTGCGGAACAGCGGATGATCGTCAGCGATCAGGATTTCGTAGGAAGCCATGAACGGTCCTTTATGGCCGAGCTCGATCCCGGCCGTGGGTAACAGCCGGACCAGCGCAGGAAATGTCTGAGCATCGTTGGCGCATTGTACGCAAAGACAGCCGCGGATGCCTGTCGAGAATGCACCATTGCGCCATCAATAGTGTTTTTCCTGGCGCTCCCGCAGAGACGCCGAGCGTCTTTTCAAAGCATGGACCTTGCGGCAGAGTTGCGCTCTTTTACCTGCCGAGAATGCCATGAAGAGCCAAGCCCTGCGCGCCGACATCCTGATGCTGATTACCGCGATGATCTGGGGCGCCGCCTTCGTCGCCCAGCGCCTGGGCATGGATGCCATCGGCCCCTTCCTGTTTTCCGGCCTGCGCTTCTGCATCGGTGCCCTGGTGCTGCTGCCGCTGGTACTGCGCCGCGGCCAGACGGCACCGCAACCGTTCAATCGCGGCCTGCTGCTGGGCGGCGCGGCGCTGGGCCTGGCGCTGACCATCGGCATCAACCTGCAGCAGGTCGGCCTGCTGTTCACCAGCGTGACCAATTCCGGGTTCATCACCGGCCTCTACGTGATCATCGTGCCGCTGCTCGGCCTGCTGTTCGGCCACCGCACCGGCCTGGGCACCTGGCTGGGCGCCTGCCTGGCGGTGATCGGCATGTTCCTGCTCAGCGTCGGCGACAACTTCCAGGTCGCCTCGGGCGACTGGCTGCAACTGGCCGGCGCGCTGGTCTGGGGCGTGCACGTGCTGCTGGTGGGCTATTTCGCCAGCCGCTACGACCCGGTACGCCTGGCCTGCCTGCAGTTCGCCGTGTGCGGGGTGATCAGCCTGGTCACCGCGCTGATCGTCGAGGAAGTGCATCTGGCAGCGATTCTCAAGGCCGGCCCTGCCCTGCTCTACGGCGGCATTGTCGCGGTGGCTATCGGCTACACCCTGCAGGTGGTGGCGCAGAAGCACGCCATTGCTTCCCATGCCGCCATCATCCTTTCGCTGGAAGCGGTATTCGCCGCCATCGCCGGCGCGCTGTTCCTCGACGAGAGCCTGCACCCGCGCGGCTATCTGGGCTGCGCGCTGATGCTGGCCGGCATGCTGGTGGCGCAGTTGTGGCCGCAGAAAGCCGTGACGGAGGCCAGGCCCGCCTGAGTATCAGAGCGCGGTGAAAGGCCGCAGGGCCAGGTGCGCCGGGCTCTGCTCGTCCAGCGGCTGCTGCCGCTTGGCTTCCAGGTAGCGCTCGCTGAAGACATCCAGGTAGGCGTCCAGCGCATCCCCTGCGCGCTGGTCACCGGCCAGCCCCAGGCAGAGCGCGGCGACCTCGGCGGTGCAGAGGTGCTCGCCACGGGTGGAGCGGCGCAGGCGATAGCGCGAAAGCTGCTCCGGCGTCAGGCTGAGAATCGGGAAGCGATCCAGATAGGGACTCTTGCGAAACATCTTGCGAGCTTCGGTCCAGGTGGCATCGAGCAGGATGAACAGTGGGCGCTTGCCCGTCGTCGGTTCGACGCTATCCCGCACCCGCTCCGCCGCCACGTATTCGCCGGGGAAAACCACATAGGGCTGCCACTGAGGGTCGTCGAGCAGCGCCAGCAATGCCGGATCGACGCTGGTCCGCGACCAGCCGAAGGCCCAGGTCTGCGGCACCGTCTCGGCGATCAGCCAGCCGGTATTGCTGGGTTTCAAGGGCTCGGTATCGAACATCAGCAGGCACATGGCGGAATGGCTTTCCACCTGTGGCCGCCAGGCGCACATGCAATAGTTCGGACGCAGGCGGCACCCCGGGCAGCGTGGTGAACGCGAGCCGCGCGCGATAAAGGGCTTCACGCAGCGGGCCAGGCGCTCGGCGCGCAAACGGGCAACGGCGTGACTCATGGTCGCGCCACCAGGCGGTAACGGGGCTTTCGGGACATCGAGCGTGCGAACCAGGACAACAATGCGGGGCGGCGATTGTAGCAGAGCGCTCTGCGGCAACGGCGCCTCGGCAGGCGCACTGTTTTCAGGGACAATAGCGCCCCTGAACAACCGGCGAACCCGATGGGGTCCGCACGGTCGAATCGGCACCATTGTCAGGAGAAGTCCATGCTGCGCCTCACCGCCCTCGCCCTCTGCCTCGTCCTACCGGCGGCCCATGCCGCGTCACTGAAAGACTACGAGCTGAGCAAGACACTGCAGAAAGTCGCCAAGGAAAGCAGCGAAGGCACGCCCCGCGCGATCAACGAAGACATCCTCGATCAAGGCTACACCGTTGAGGGTAACCAACTGATCAACCACCTCAGCGTGCGCGCCAGCCATGCCGAAAGAATGCGCGCCAACCCGGACAGCGTGCGCAGCCAGTTGGGTGACAGCGTCTGCAGCAATACCGGCTACCGCCAATTGCTGGCCAAGGGCGCCATCCTGACCTACTCGTTCACCGAGTACAAAACCAACAAGCCGGTCGCCGTCGAGCGCTTCGACGCCGGTAGCTGCCACATCAAACTGCAGAAGTGAGCCGGCGACCGCCATGCTCGACAAACAGCAGTTGCTGAAGATCGCCCCCACGCCCATGCCCTTCGGCAAGTACCAGGGGCGCATGCTGGTCGACCTGCCGGAAGAGTACCTGCTGTGGTTCTACAAGAAAGGCGGCTTCCCGCCGGGTGAGCTGGGGCAACTGATGCAGCTCACCCTGGAACTGAAGATCGACGGCCTCGACGGCCTGCTCAAACCGCTCAAGCGCTGACCGACGCTCAGCGCAGCGCCCGCGGATCGCCCTTGCCCGCCACCGCGGCGGCTTCTTCGGCGGTGAGCAGCGCCGTACGCGGCACTTCCAGCAGACGTGCGCAGGCTGCAAGCACGTTCCCCCAGCAGGCGCGGTTGGCGAACAGCATGCCGGCCTCGTCCAGCGTCCCACCGCGATTGCGATACCCCAGCACCGAGGTTTTCAGCGCATCCGGCAGGATCGGCCAGAGATGCCCACGCGCCACTTCCGGGCGCATGTGGGTCAGCAGTACACGCCGCTCGTAATGATCGGGAAATAGCCGTTCGGTCACCGCCTCGTCGGCCACCGCCTGCAGCTCCCAGTTGTCACGCGGCGCGCGGAAGCGTCCCGGCTCCTGCAGGTAGACCAGGCGATAGGGGTAGCCGGCTTCGCTCAGGCGATCGGCGGCCCTGCGCATTTCCGCCAGTTGATAACTGCCATTGGCAATCAGCAACAGCGGCTCGCTGCCCGGATGCTCTTCCACCACGATGGCGCCGTCACGCGCCAGTTGCTCCGCCTGGGCCTGATCGAACAGATTCGGTCGTTCACGCTTGGGAATGACCATGCACGCCAGTTGCCCGCGGCTACGGTAGATGTCGGGCAGCAAGGCAAGAACGCTGTTGTGGTCGGCCGGGAAAAGCACCCGGACCATGTCGCTCATCTCGCCAAGCAGACTTTCGCAGAAGGTGGTGTCCTGGTGCGACTGCTGGTTCTTGCCGTTCTCCCAGGTATGCGAAGTCGCCACCAGCGGCCAGCCCAGCCAACCGGCCGGCCGCCCGGCTTCCTTCTGCAAGCGGGCGAAAATCAGGGTCTGGCGTACCGCACCGAGCATCTTCACGCAGAACGCCTCATAGCTGGCGACCAGGTTGAGCCCACCCTGGTTGCCCAGGCAGGCAGAGACCACCGCCTCCTCGTTGAGCGCAGTGATGATCCGCCCATCGAGCGCTTCCAGCTCGCTTTCCGCTTGGCAAACCCGATGTTTGAGGGCCTTGAGCACCCCGCCCAGGCGATTGCTGGCCAACTCGTCGGGGTTACCGACGCGGGCACGCAAGTCGGGATTGGCCTGGCAAAGCTCGACGAAGAAACGGTCCAGAGCCGCCATCGGTGAGCACTGGTCAGCGCGATAGAGCAGCGCGGGAATCATCGGCTCTATCGGCCGGCGCAACGCCAACGGGTTATCCCGCTCCAACAGACGCCCCTGGCGCGAGGCGGCGAAGCGCGCGCAAGCCGCGTCCAACTCCTCCTCCCCCACCCAGAGCGGTGCGACATGCTGATTGAACAACTCACGGGCATTCGCATCCACATGCGGGTTGCCCGGCAATGGCAGGTTGTGTGCCGCATTGCTACCGGCGCCATAGAAGCCGAAGCCCTTCACCGTTTCGGCGATGCCGTAAGGAATCGGCAGCGGGTAATGCAGAATTCCGCAGTTTTTCTCGTTGACCCGGTGGCTCAGGCGTTGCTCCATCTCCCACAGGGCGCAGACGAAGGCCGCCGGGTCGCGACCGTCGAAGGTCAAGGGATCGAAGCCACACCCACGCAAGTGCTGTTTGAAGCCCTCCAGCCCCTCATGGGTACCGAGCTGGGTACGTTGCTCGATACGCCGACCGTTGGCGATCATCACCGGTAGCGCCACACCGCAGTCCTCGGCGCGCCACCAGCGCGGAATCCAGTCACTGCCACGCTGCTCCTCGGCGGCGCCGTCGGAGAGGAAGGTCACCAAGGTCTCGCCCGGCAACGGCATATGCGCGTACTGCAGTTCGGCGAAACCGAGATAACCACCCTCCGCTATGCCCCCGGCGGTGTGCGGGTTGACGTGGCTGCCCAGGGGCGCGGCGACGCTGCCATCGGCGCTTTGCGCATAACTGTAGAAATCCTGCACCAGGCGATCGAAACCGGCGGCGCCGCCAGCGTAGACCTGCGCCTGCTCCGGCTGCAGATTGCCGGTCAGCACATTGAGCGCCTCGATCGCCGCCACACAGTGCCCTTGCCCCATGAGCCAACCGCGGGTCTGCCCGGTCAGGGCATTCAGGGCGAGGTAGCCGGCGTAGGCCGGCACCATGTTCAGCGCGCCACCGGTGTGGCCCTCGGGACTCGGCTTGAAGTCCTCGGCCAGCAACGCCTGGCCATCCATCCGTACCCGGCGGGCATAGGTCATGTGCACCACCAGCCAGAGGCCGGCGCAAGTCAGGCGGTCCAAGGCATGGAACAGCCGATAGACGCTGGCCAGATCGGGTTGCAGGCCCGCTTGGACCAATTGATGAGCCATTCGGAAAACCGCGGCCTGGGTCTGCGCGCTATGCTCAAGCGGACCGCGCCCGCGTAACCAGTCGGCGAATGTAGGCTCCGCCGCTGCGTGCGCGGCCAGCTCGTCGGGGCTGGGCAGTATCTGGGGCATCATCGAATCTCCTAGGGTAATGGGGGAAGTCTAGGTCGCCAGATCGGAAGGGCGCTGATTTGCATCAACGCCATTTCCGTCCGACTACGCGAGTCTGAAGTCCATTTTGCAGAGGAGGCTCCATGGCTTTACTTACTTTCATCGGCGCAATCCAGGAAGTTACCGGCTCCTGCTACCTGCTGGAGACCCACAATGGCGATCGGGTTCTGCTCGAATGCGGCATGCGTCAGGGACGTAACGAGCGCCAGGGCAGCCGCGACAACGAAGCCAGCAACCGCGCGGCCTTCCCTTTCGACCCCAAGTCACTGAAGGCAGTCGTCATCTCCCACGCCCATATCGACCACAGCGGTCTGCTGCCGCGCCTGGCGAAGGAAGGCTACAAGGGACCGATCTATGCGACGGAATCCTGTTGTGAGCTGCTGGAACTGATGCTGATGGACTCGGCGAACATCCAGGAAAAGGACGCCGAGTGGGAAAACAAGTGGCGCGCGCGTTTGGGGCGTCCGCCAATCAGCCCCATCTACACCCAGGACGATGCCGAGAAGGCCCTGACCCTGCGCCGCGGCATAAGCTATGGCAGCACCGTGGAAGTGGCCCACGGCGTGCGCGTCACCTTCCATAACGCCGGCCATATCCTCGGCTCGGCCATCGTCGAGATCGAGATCCACGAGCAGGGCCTGACCCGCCGCCTGGTGTTCTCCGGCGACCTCGGCAATACCTGCTCGCCGCTGATGCGCACGCCTACCCCTCTGAGCCGTGCCGATGTGGTGCTGCTCGAATCCACCTACGGCGACCGCGATCACCGCGACAATCACGAAACCCTGCAGGAACTGGCAGAGATACTCGAACAGGCGCAGAAAGACGGTGGCAACGTGCTCATCCCGGCCTTCGCCGTCGGCCGCACCCAGGATCTGATCTACTACCTGGGCCGCTTCTATCAGGAGGGCCGCCTGCCGCAGCAGATGGTCTTCCTCGACAGCCCGATGGCCGCCCGCGCCAACGATATCTACCTGCGTCACACCGGGGAGTTTTCCGATACCGATCGCGAGTACATCCGCGGCACCGGAACCGTGAAGCTATCGGAGTGGCTACCCGTGCTGCGCACCACCCAGACGCCGGATGAATCCATGGCGATCAATCGCATCAAGAGCGGCGCCATCATCATCGCCGGCAGCGGCATGTGCACCGGTGGCCGCATCGTCCATCACTTCAAGCACAACCTCTGGCGCGAAGAGTGTCATGTGGTGTTCCCCGGCTTCCAGGCCCAGGGCACCCTGGGCCGAGCCATCGTCGAAGGCGCGGAGAGCGTGCGGGTGTTGCGCCAGCGCATCGCCGTGCGGGCGAAGATCCACACCCTCGGCGGGTTCTCCGCCCATGCGGGGCAATCACAGTTGATTCAGTGGGTTAGCCACTTCGAGCACAAACCCGAGCTATACCTAATACATGGTGAACGAGCGAAAATGGACGTGCTGCAACGCACCCTGCTCGAACGCCTCGACTGGAAAGCCAACATTCCGGAACCGGGGGATCGCATCGCTATCTGAAACAGGGTCATCAGAGGCTGCCGTAGCCAGCACCTCAGACTGGCGCGGCCAGCCCCAAGGGGTTGATGAACAAGGAGTATCCCTATGCCGTATGAACCCGACGACTATCTCTCCAGACACTTCCAGACCAGCGGAACCGACCTCACGCAGAAAGTCGAGGAACTGGCGACGCTGGCCGTCCCCGGTGGCAGTCCGAACCTGCCGCTGTACCGTGAAATGCTCTTCACCGTGGCCCGCATGGCCCAGGCCGACCGTAACCGCTGGGACGCCAAGATCATGCTGCAGACCCTGCGCGAGATGGAGCACGCCTTCTGCACCCTCGAGCAGTTCAAGCGCCGGCGCAAGGTCACGGTGTTCGGCTCCGCGCGCACCCCGGCCAATCATCCGCTCTATGCGCAGGCCCGCGAGCTGGGCAAGACCTTGGCGCGCTACGACCTGATGGTCATCACCGGCGCTGGCGGCGGCATCATGGCGGCCGCCCACGAAGGCGCCGGCCTGGAAAACAGCCTGGGCTTCAATATCACCCTGCCATTCGAGCAGCACGCGAACCGGACGGTGGACGGGAGCAGCAACCTGCTGTCGTTCCACTTCTTCTTCCTGCGCAAACTGTTCTTCGTCAAGGAAGCAGACGCCCTGGTGCTCTGCCCTGGCGGCTTCGGCACCCTGGATGAGGCCCTGGAGGTTCTGACGCTGATCCAGACCGGCAAGAGCCCCCTGGTGCCGGTCGTACTGCTCGATCAACCGGGCGGCCGCTACTGGGAACAGGGACTGCAATTCATCGAGGAACAGTTGGCGGACAACCACTACATCCTCCCCAGCGACATGAACCTGATGCGGCTGGTCTATTCAGTGGAAGACGCGGTGGAGGAAATCGCCCGCTTCTACAGCAACTTCCACTCCAGTCGCTGGCTCAAGGACAACTTCGTCATCCGTCTCAACCACCGCCTCAATGAGCAGGCCCTCGCGCATCTGCACGAGGCATTCTCCGACCTCTGCCTGCGCGATGGATTCCACCAGCAGCCCTACAGTGAACTGGAGCAGGACGAGCCGGAATTCACCAAGCTCACGCGCCTGGCCTTTGCCTTCAATGGTCGCGACCATGGCCGTCTGCGGGAATTGGTGAACTACATCAACCTGCCGGAAAACTGGGTCGAATAACGCCCGCTCGACCTCGTCCGCACGCCACGAAACCAGCCGCCCGGCCCAGCCGGTGCGGATTGGCGCGTGGCAGATCGAGCGCTCGGCCTGAGCTGGCCGACGGCAACGGGTATCCACCGTTACAGAACAAGGAACGAAGCCGCACGGATAATGCAGCGTTCGGTGCAGAGGTGCAGAGGTGCAAACCAAAAGCGGGGCGCGGAGAGCGGGATCAGTCGTCGAAAGCGCGTCCACTGAACAGGCGATTGATCGCCTCCATGGAGTAACCGCGGTAACTGAGGAAACGCCCCTGCTGGGCACGTTCACGGGCGTCCTTCGGCAACGCCGGGAACTTGCGCCGCCAGACTTCCTGCAACTGGCCTCGCCAGTCGATGTCCGCAGCGGCAAGCGCCTGCTCGATTTCGCCACGTGGCAAGCCCCGTTGCGAAAGTTCCTCTCGAATACGCAGGGGACCGTAGCCACTGCGGGCGCGACTGGCAATGTAGCTTTCCAGGTAGCGTGATTCGTTGAGCAACCCCTCCTCGGCCAGGCGTTCGAGGGCGGGATCGATGAGTTCCTGCGCGGCGCCGCGCTGGCGCAACTTGCGGGATAACTCAGCGCGACCGTGCTCGCGTCGTGCCAGGAGGTCCATGGCGGCCCGCCGAACAGCGGCGGGCGTATCGAGCACGGTCGGCATGGGCGCGATCAGTAGTCGAGATCGGCTTCAGCCGCCTCAGCCGCTTCGGCAGCGGCCAGTTCGGCCTTGCTCGGCGCAGGCTGGTTGGTCAGCAGCTGTTCGCGGATGGCCTTGTCCAGCACCGCGCAGATTTCCGCGTTCTCTTCCAGGTACTTGGCGGCATTGGCTTTGCCCTGGCCGATCTTGCTGCCTTGGTAGCTGTACCAGGCACCGGATTTCTCGACCAGGCCCAGTTGCACGCCCAGGTCGATGATCTCGCCAGTGCGGTAGATACCCTTGCCATAGAGAATCTGGAACTCCGCCTGACGGAACGGCGGCGCCACCTTGTTCTTCACCACTTTGACGCGGGTTTCGCTGCCGACCACTTCGTCGCCCTCCTTCACCGCACCGGTGCGGCGAATATCCAGGCGCACGGAGGAATAGAACTTCAGGGCGTTACCGCCGGTGGTGGTTTCCGGGTTGCCGAACATCACACCGATCTTCATACGAATCTGGTTGATGAAGATGACCAGGCAGTTGGCATTCTTGATGTTACCGGTGATCTTGCGCAGCGCCTGGGACATCAGACGGGCCTGCAGGCCAACGTGCTGGTCGCCCATCTCACCTTCGATCTCGGCCTTGGGCACCAGGGCCGCCACCGAGTCGACGATGATCACGTCGACGGCATTGGAGCGCACCAGCATATCGGTGATTTCCAGGGCCTGTTCGCCGGTATCCGGCTGCGAAACCAGCAAGTCATCGACGTTCACGCCCAGCTTGCCGGCATAATCCGGGTCCAGGGCGTGCTCGGCATCGACGAAGGCACAGGTGGCGCCCTGCTTCTGGGCTTCGGCGATGACCGACAGGGTCAGTGTGGTCTTACCCGAGGATTCCGGGCCATAGATTTCGACGATACGACCTTTGGGCAGACCGCCGATGCCAAGGGCGATGTCCAGGCCCAGCGAGCCGGTGGAGATGGCCGGGATGGCCTGGCGATCATGATCGCCCATGCGCATGACCGCGCCTTTGCCGAATTGGCGCTCGATCTGTCCCAGGGCCGCGGCCAGGGCGCGCTTCTTGTTCTCGTCCATTGAAGTCCTCGCGAAGTCAGGGCGGCCGGACGGCCACGAACAACTGTATAAGTAGACAGTATTATTCCACAGGGCAAGTCGCTCGCCTACCCCTGCGGGGGATTTTCCCCGACGACCAGTCGCAGCAGGCCATCCAGAGCCGTCGCCACCGCCTGGCGACGCACAGCGGCCCGGTCACCTTGGAAATGGAAGCGCCGAGGCAGATAGCGCTCGCCGTCGGCCCAGCACAACCAGACGGTTCCTACCGGCTTTGTCGGCGATCCGCCATCCGGCCCGGCGATACCACTGACGGCTACGGCGAAGCGCGCACCGCTGCGTACCTGGGCGCCTGCCGCCATGGCTTCGACCACCTCCCGGCTGACCGCGCCGACCTGTGGGAACAGCGTCGCGGGAACCCCCAGCTGGGCGGTCTTCTGTGCGTTGGAATAAGTCACGTAGCCCGCCTCGAACCAGGCGGAACTTCCGGCGATACGGGTAATGGCCTCGGCGATTCCACCACCGGTGCAGGACTCGGCGGTAGTCACCTTGACCTGCAAGCGTTGCAGTTCGACGCCGAGCCGCGCGGCCAGCTCGGTGATGCCTTCATCGGTAACGGGCATGAGGTACTCCGGTGCTGAAGCAGGTTGGGCGGATACCGTACACTAGGCGCTTTTGCATATATAGAAGCCGGACAGCCGATACCTCATGAGCCAGAGCGACCTTTCCGCCCACACCCCGATGATGCAGCAATACTGGAAGCTGAAGAACCAGCACCCGGACCAGCTGATGTTCTACCGCATGGGCGACTTCTACGAGCTGTTCTACGAGGACGCCAAGAAAGCCGCCAAGTTGCTCGACATCACCCTGACCGCGCGCGGTCAATCGGCCGGCAACGCCATTCCCATGGCGGGCATCCCCTTCCACTCCGCCGAAGGTTACCTGGCCAAGCTGGTCAAGCTCGGCGAGTCGGTGGTGATCTGCGAGCAGATCGGTGATCCGGCCACCAGCAAAGGCCCGGTCGACCGTCAGGTCGTGCGGATCATCACCCCCGGCACGGTGAGTGACGAAGCACTGCTCGACGAGCGCCGCGACAATCTGCTCGGCGCCGTACTCGGCGACGAGCGGCTGTTCGGCCTGGCCGTGCTGGATATCACCAGCGGCCGCTTCAGCGTCCAGGAGATTCGCGGCTGGGAAACCCTGCTGGCCGAACTGGAACGCCTGAACCCCGCCGAACTGCTGATTCCCGACGACTGGCCTGCCGGACTGCCGGCGGAGAAACGCCGCGGCGTGCGCCGCCGCGCGCCCTGGGACTTCGACCGCGACTCCGCGCACAAGAGTCTCTGCCAGCAATTCGGCACCCAGGACCTGAAGGGCTTCGGTTGCCAGGAGCTGACCCTGGCCATCGGCGCCGCCGGCTGCCTGCTGGGCTATGCCAAGGAAACCCAGCGCACCGCCCTGCCGCACCTGCGCAGCCTGCGCCATGAGCGCCTGGACGACACCGTCATCCTCGATGGCGCCAGCCGCCGCAATCTGGAACTGGACACCAACCTCGGCGGTGGCCGCGACAACACCCTGCAGTCGGTGGTCGATCGCTGCCAGACTGCCATGGGCAGCCGCCTGCTGACCCGCTGGCTGAACCGTCCGCTGCGCGACCGCGCGGTGCTGGAGGCCCGCCAGGAGTCGATCGCCTGCCTGCTCGAGCGCTACCGTTTCGAGAACCTGCAGCCCCAGCTCAAGGAAATCGGCGACGTCGAGCGCATCCTCGCCCGCATCGGCCTGCGCAACGCCCGTCCACGCGACCTGGCGCGCCTGCGCGACGCCCTGGCGGCGCTGCCGGAACTGCAGCGCGGCATGACCGAGCTGGAAGCCCCGCACCTGGGCGAACTGGCAGCCAGCATCCGCACCTATCCGGAGCTCGCGGAGCTGCTGGCGAAAGCGATCATCGACAACCCACCGGCAGTGATCCGTGACGGTGGCGTGATCAAGCGCGGCTACGATGCGGAACTGGACGAATTGCAGACCCTCAGCGAAAACGCCGGGCAGTTCCTCATGGACCTGGAAACCCGCGAGAAGGCCCGCACCGGTCTGCCCAATCTGAAGGTCGGCTATAACCGCATCCACGGCTATTTCATCGAGCTGCCCCGCGTGCAGGCCGAACAGGCGCCAGCCGACTACATCCGCCGACAGACGCTGAAAGGCGCCGAGCGCTTCATCACCCCGGAACTGAAGGCCTTCGAAGACAAGGCGCTGTCCGCCCAGAGCCGGGCGCTGGCGCGCGAGAAGCAGCTGTACGAGGAACTGCTGGAACTGCTGATTGCGCAGTTGGCGCCGCTGCAGGACACGGCTGCGGCACTGGCCGAACTGGATGTGCTGGCCAACCTCGCCGAGCGCGCGCTGAACCTCGATCTCAATCGTCCGCAGTTCGTCGAAGAGTCCGGAATTCATATCGAACAGGGACGCCACCCGGTGGTCGAGCAAGTGCTGGAGACGCCCTTCGTGGCCAACGACCTGGCGCTCGACGAAGACACCCGCATGCTGGTGATCACCGGCCCGAACATGGGGGGTAAATCGACCTACATGCGGCAAACCGCGCTGATCGTGCTGCTGGCCCACATCGGCAGCTTCGTTCCGGCAGCCAAGTGCGAGCTGTCCCTGGTCGATCGCATCTTCACCCGCATCGGCTCTTCCGATGACCTCGCCGGCGGCCGCTCCACTTTCATGGTGGAAATGAGCGAAACCGCCAATATCCTGCACAACGCCACCGATCGCAGCCTGGTGCTGATGGACGAAGTCGGCCGTGGCACCAGCACCTTCGACGGCTTGTCACTGGCCTGGGCCGCGGCGGAACACCTGGCCCGGCTGCGTGCCTTCACCCTGTTCGCCACCCACTATTTCGAGCTGACCGTGCTGCCGGAAAGCGAGCCGGCGGTGGCTAACGTGCATCTCAACGCTACCGAGCACAACGAGCGCATCGTTTTCCTGCACCACGTACTGCCCGGTCCGGCCAGCCAGAGCTACGGCCTGGCGGTGGCGCAACTGGCCGGCGTCCCTGGTGCGGTCATTCAGCGCGCCCGCGAGCATCTGGCTCGTCTGGAGACCACCAGCCTGCCGCACGAAGCGCCGCGCAAGAACGACGGCAAGCCTGCGGCGCCCATGCAAAGCGACCTGTTCGCCAGCCTGCCGCACCCACTGATCGATGAATTGTCGCGCATCCAACCCGATGATCTGACGCCCCGCCAGGCGCTGGATTTGTTATATGCATGGAAGACGCGAATCTGACGCGACACCGAACAAGCTGCTAGAATCGCGCGCGCTGTGCCGCCCGCCTGAGGAGAGAATTAGAAAATGACCTTCGTCGTCACCGACAACTGCATCAAGTGCAAATACACCGACTGCGTGGAAGTCTGCCCGGTGGACTGCTTCTACGAAGGCCCGAACTTCCTGGTCATTCACCCGGACGAGTGCATCGACTGTGCACTTTGCGAGCCTGAATGCCCGGCTCAGGCGATCTTCTCCGAAGACGAAGTGCCGGAGAACATGCAGGAGTTCATCGAGCTGAACAAGGATCTGGCCGAGGTTTGGCCGAACATCACCGAGAAGAAAGATCCGCTGCCGGACGCCGAAGAGTGGGATGGTGTCGCCGACAAGCTGAAGCACCTGGAGCGCTGATCGCTCCCTCAAGGCCCGCCGAGTGCGGGCCTTCGAGTTTCTGGCGGGACACTTTTTCGCAGACAAAAAAAGGGGCGGGATTTACCCGCCCGCTCCCTTCCTTACTCATCATCCTGATGAATCGCATCCCGCGATTTCCTGATCGATGTCCTTATCGACCTGCGTCTTTCCCTGGACGCAGGAGTGATATTAGCGATCCGGCGCCGCGCCGCAAGCTGATGACGAGCCCGATTCAGAGCCGTCCGGATGTCGCTTTCAAAACAAAAAATCAATAAAAAACATACAGTTATCAAAACAGCCCCGGACTAAATCCGCGCTTGCTGGCACTCAACGCCTGCGATCACTTACACCACATGTAAGCGATCGCTTACATAGCGCGTATAAAAAAAGCCCGGAATCATCCGGGCTTCTTCATACGCGCTTAAGAATTACTGGAAGAGCGCATCGCTCGACAGCCCATTCTTTTCGAGGATCTCCCGCAAGCGCTTGAGCGCCTCGACCTGGATCTGCCGCACCCGCTCGCGAGTCAGGCCGATTTCCTGGCCAACCTCCTCCAGCGTGCTGCTCTCGTGGCCGCGCAGGCCAAAGCGGCGAATGACCACTTCGCGCTGCTTGTCGGTCAGCTCGGACAGCCACTGATCGATGCTCTCGCTCAGATCGTCATCCTGCAGCAGTTCGCAAGGATCGGTCGGTCGATCGTCCGTCAGGGTATCGAGCAGCGTCTTGTCGGAGTCCGGCCCCAGGGACACGTCCACCGACGTCACCCGCTCGTTGAGGCCGAGCATACGCTTGACCTCATCCACCGGCTTCTCCAACAGATTGGCGATTTCCTCGGGGGAAGGTTCGTGGTCCAGCTTGTGCGTCAGTTCCCGAGCCGCGCGCAGGTAGACATTCAGCTCTTTGACCACATGGATCGGCAGGCGAATGGTGCGGGTCTGATTCATGATGGCCCGTTCGATGGTCTGACGAATCCACCAGGTCGCATAGGTGGAGAAGCGGAAGCCCCGCTCCGGGTCGAACTTCTCGACCGCGCGGATCAAGCCGAGGTTGCCCTCTTCGATCAGATCCAGCAGCGAAAGTCCCCGATTGACATAGCGCCGGGCGATCTTCACGACCAGACGCAGGTTACTTTCGATCATCCGCCGTCGGCCGGCGGGGTCGCCCTTCTGTGCCAGACGGGCAAAATGGACTTCCTCTTCTGGCGTGAGCAGAGGGGAAAAGCCGATTTCATTCAGGTACAGCTGTGTGGCATCCAGAGCCCGGCTGTAGTCGATGTGTTTGTGCTGCTTGAGTGAGGAGAGAGAGGTAGCTTTGGGAGTGACCTGAAGCGAGACCTGCTCTTCGGCAAGTGACTCTTCGAAAATGATGCCAGGCTCCAGCAGGAGCAGCTCGTCATCAACGTCAAACTCCGGCCCTTCTTTTTTGAGTGCCATGTCGTTATCCCTTGCTGAGTTCGGCCACAAGCCCAGACGGGTCCATATCCTTAGGACGCCCGAGCCCGCTCACCCACGTAGGGAAACGACAGCGATCAGCGAGATGGCAGGTATTGCAAGGGGTCCACGGGTTTACCCTGGCGGCGAATCTCGAAGTGCAGCTTCACCCGGTCCGTGCCTGTAGATCCCATCTCGGCAATATTCTGCCCGACTTTGACCTGTTGCCCTTCCCGAACGAGCAGCCTGCGGTTGTGACCATAGGCGCTCACGTAGGTATCGCTGTGCTTGATGATCACGAGTTCACCGTAGCCCCGCAAACCACTACCGGCGTACACGACCGTGCCATTGGACGCAGCCAAAACAGGCTGGCCCAATTGTCCGGCTATATCAATCCCTTTATTCAAACTCCCGTTTGATGCAAAGCGCCCTATCAAAGTGCCGCTGGTCGGCCACATCCAACCGTCGACACCCCGCCCCGCGGACTGGGAAGGCGCACTGCTGACGGGGGCTGGCGGAGTGCTCGCAACGGCTGCCGGAGCTGGCTTGGCGGGCGTCTGCGGCGTGGCATTGGCCTTGCTGACCACCACAGGTGCGACAGGCGGCGCATTTTTCGTGACGACCGACGGCTCGGACGATGCGCTGCCGCCAAAGCGGATCGCCTGGCCGGGACGGATGGTGTAGGGCGCCGGGATGTTGTTGTGCGCGGCCAGGGCTTTCCAGTCCCAGCCATAGCGGAAGGCAATGGAGTACAGGGTGTCGCCACGGTGCACCACGTACTGCCCGCTGGTGACCGCAGGCGAGTGCTCGGCGCCACTGTCGTTGCGGTCGACCACCTTGGCCTTGTTTCCCGATGAGGAGGCGCAGGCGGCGAGAAGGGAGCAGAGGGCCGCCGTCAGCAGCAGCTGACATGCGCTTTTGATCCAGTTCCGTTGCTGCAGGGCTGCGATCAGGCTCACCCCTTCCCCCTTATCCATCGAAATATGCCCGGCAGGTCGCCGGCTGTTATCCACTGTCGAGAGCTCGACTGCCCCGCTGAGCTTCAGCCTAGCGGGCCGTTGAGCAGGGGAACGAAACGCACTGAATCCAGGGTACGCCGCTCAAAGCCGCTATCGGTACGCACGATGAGCATGAGCTGCTGCACTTCACCGCTGCCCACCGGAATCACCAGGCGCCCCCCCGGCGCGAGCTGGTCCAGCAAGGCCTGGGGCACTTCAGCGGCCGCGGCGGTGACGATAATACCGTTGTACGGCGCCAGCGCCGACCAACCTTCCCAGCCATCGCCCCAGCGAAAGACCACATTTCTCAGGTTTAGCTCCGCCAGGCGCTCCTTGGCGCGGTCCTGCAGTGACTGGATGCGCTCGACCGAGAACACGCGCTCGACCAGTTGCGCCAGTACCGCGGTCTGGTAGCCGGAACCGGTGCCGATCTCCAGTACCTTGTCCAGCGGGCCGGCGGCCAGCAGCAACTCGGTCATCCGCGCCACCATGAAAGGTTGCGAGATGGTCTGGTTGTGCCCGATCGGCAAGGCGGTGTCTTCGTAAGCGCGATGCGCCAGGGCCTCGTCGACGAACAGATGGCGCGGCGTGCGGCGAATCACTTCGAGCACATGGGCGTTGGACAGGCCCTCCTCGTACAGGCGCTGAATCAAGCGCTCGCGTGTACGCTGGGAGGTCATGCCGATGCCACGACGCGTCAGTTCATCTGCCATGGTCCAGCCCCCCGATCCAGTCTTTCAGCCCACCGAATGCTTCATGGAAGGTGCGATCCAGTTGCAACGGCGTGACCGATACGTAGCCCTGCATGACCGCATGGAAATCGGTGCCTTCACCGCCATCCTCGACATCGCCCGCGGCGGCGATCCAGTACCCTTCGCGGCCCCGTGGATTGACCACCTTGACCGGCGCGGCGGCGCGCTTGCGGTGGCCGAGGCGGGTCAACTGGACGCCGCGGATGCGTTCCAGCGGCAGGTTCGGCACGTTGACGTTGAGCACGGTGCGCGGCGGCAGGTCGAGCCCTTCGTGGGACTGTACCAGCAGGCGGGCGAAATGCATGGCGGTGAACAGATTGTCCGGCTGACGTGATAGCAGCGAGAAGGCGAACGCCGGACGATCGAGGAAACGCCCCTCGATGGCCGCGGCCACGGTGCCGGAATAAAGCACGTCGTCACCCAGGTTCGCTCCCAGGTTGATGCCCGAGACGACCATGTCCGGCAGCGTGTCCAGCAGACCGTTCAGGCCCAGGTGCACGCAGTCGGTCGGCGTGCCGTCGATGCCGATGAAACCATTGCTCAACCGCTGCGCGTGCAGCGGCCGGTCCAGGGTCAGCGAGCTGCTGGCGCCGCTGCGGTCCTGTTCAGGTGCGATCACAACGCACTCGGCATGTTCGCAGAGCGCATCGTAAAGCGCGGCGATGCCGGGTGCGTTAACCCCGTCGTCGTTGGCAATCAATATGCGCATGGGTTTTCCGTCTGCCCTGCCGGTACAAGTTCGACGAGCTCGCGCACGACGACGGTGGCGAAGCAGCCTGCCGGCAGGACGAATTCCAGTTGCAGAATGTCAGGGGCGGGATAATGCCATGCCAGCCCCTGGATGGGGAGGCGCAGAATGCGCCGTTCGTGCGCCAGGTCCGCACCACCCAACCACTGGCACAGGGCCAGCTCATCCGCCTGCAGGGCGCCTTCGATTACCGCCGCGGCGCCGCCCACTGGCGAATCGCCCTTGCCCCACAGCGGGCCGGTGGGATGCACGTCCAGAGCGTCCAGCCGCGGGTCGGCACATTCCGCCTCGCCGGCAGGAAAGAAGCTACGGCTGTCGGAGAAGGCCAACAGATCGCCGACCTGTGCCCTGTTCCAGCTGCCGTCGGCCACCCGCGCCGCCAGCACGCGATTGAACAGGTAGCTGCGCGCCGTCGACAGCAGGCGCGAACGCAGGTTGCGCTGCCCTGGAAGAATGTTGCGCTCGGCGCAACTGCGGGCGTCCACCAGGTTGCCCCCGGCATGACCGAAGCGCTGAGTGCCGAAATAATTGGGCACGCCTTGGGCGGCGATGCGTTGCAGGCGCTGCTCCAGCGCCGCGCTGTCGGCGCGCAACTGCGTCAGGCGCAGGGTGAAGCCGTTGGCGGAATGGGCGCCACGCTGCAGCTTGCGGCTGTGGCGAGTGCGCTTGAGCACACGCAGACTGCCGTCCTCGGCAGCCGCCAAGTCAGGATCGGCCTTGCCCGGCAGGTGCAGGCTGAACCACTGGCGAGTCAGCGCCTGGCGATCCTTGAGTCCGGCGTAGCTGATCATCTTCATCGGCACGCCAGCGGCGCGCGCCAGGCGACGGGCGGCCTCCTCGGTGTTCAGGTCGCGCTTCTCGACCCACAGCCAGAGGTGCTCGCCTTCGCCACTGAGGGGAATGTCCAGCACTTCGTCGACCTGGAAATCTTCCGCCACCGCCTTGAGCACCGCGCTACCGCAAGGCTCGCCATGGGCGCGGGGACCCAGCAGCTCCAGCTCGGTCATGGGCGAACCAGCAGGGCCACGGCGTGTACCGCGATACCCTCTTCACGACCGGTGAAACCGAGTTTCTCGGTGGTAGTGGCCTTGACGTTGACCTGATCGAGTTCGACCTGCAGGTCGGCGGCGATATGGCCGCGCATGCGGTCGATGTGCGGCGCCATCTTCGGTGCCTGCGCGACGATGGTGGCGTCGACGTTGCCGACTTGCCAGCCCTTGGCCTGAACCAGCGCGACCACATGGCGCAGCAGCGCGCGACTGTCGGCGCCCTTGAACTGCGGGTCGGTATCCGGGAAGTGCCGGCCGATATCGCCCAGCGCACAGGCGCCAAGCAACGCGTCGGCCAGGGCATGCAGCAGCACGTCGCCATCGGAATGGGCGACCAGCCCGAATGTGTGGGGAATGCGCACGCCGCCGAGGGTGATGAAGTCGCCCTCGCCGAAGCGGTGTACGTCGTAGCCGTGGCCGATACGCATAAGAAAACGCCCTGAGTCAGTCAGGGCGTCGATTCTACCGGAAAGGCGCAAGGCCAGCTTCACACGGGAGCGCAGAGAACGCGCGCATGGTGCCGCAGATGGTCCTCGATGAAACTGGCGATGAAATAGTAGCTGTGGTCGTAACCTGGCTGTAGACGCAACGTCAGCGGGTGTCCCGCCGCTTCCGCGGCCTGGCGCAGCGCTTCCGGCTTGAGCTGGTTGACCAGGAAGTCGTCGCGCTCGCCCTGGTCGACCAGGATCGGCAAACGCTCACTAGCCTTGGCCAGCAACGCGCAGGCATCCCATTCCGCCCAGGCCTGCCGATCCTCGCCGAGGTAGCGGCTGAAGGCTTTCTGTCCCCAGGGGCAGTCGCTCGGCTGGCTGATCGGCGCGAACGCCGACAGCGACTGGTAGCGTCCGGGGTTGCGCAAGGCGCAGACCAGGGCGCCATGGCCGCCCATGGAATGGCCGCTGATGCCACGCCGCGAAGACACCGGGAAGTTCGCTTCGATCAGCGCCGGCAGTTCGTGCACCACATAGTCGTGCATGCGGTAATGCCGCGCCCAGGGCGCCTGGGTGGCGTTGAGGTAGAAGCCTGCGCCCAGTCCGAAGTCCCAGGCACCGTCCGGATCACCCGGCACATCGGCGCCGCGCGGGCTGGTATCCGGCGCCACCAGCACCAGCCCCAACTCGGCGGCCATGCGCTGGGCGCCGGCCTTCTGCATGAAGTTCTCGTCGGTGCAGGTCAGCCCGGAAAGCCAGTAGAGCACCGGCAGCCCGGCTTCGGGCTCGGCCTGTGGCGGCAGATAAACGGCGAAGACCATGTCGCAGCCCAGCACCTGGGAGCGATGGCGATAACGCTGGTGCCAGCCGCCGAAGGTCTTCTGGCTGCTGATCAATTCGATGGAGTCCGTCATGGAACCCTCCTGTGAGGCCGGGGCGCCCATGGCGCCCCGCTGGTTCGATCAGTAATGGATGACGGAGCGGATGCTCTTGCCTTCGTGCATCAGGTCGAAGGCCTCGTTGATCTTTTCCAGGCCCATGGTGTGGGTGATGAAGGTGTCCAGCGGGATTTCGCCCTTCTGCGCCTTCTCCACGTAGCTGGGCAACTCGGTACGCCCACGCACGCCGCCGAAGGCGCTGCCGCGCCAGACGCGGCCGGTCACCAGTTGGAACGGACGGGTGCTGATTTCCTGGCCAGCGCCGGCGACGCCGATGATGGTCGACTCACCCCAGCCCTTGTGGCAGCACTCCAGCGCCGCACGCATCAGTTGCACGTTGCCGACGCACTCGAAGGAGTAGTCCACGCCGCCGTCGGTCAGTTCGACGATGACGTCCTGGATCGGCTTGTCATGGTCCTTCGGGTTGACGAAGTCGGTCGCGCCCAGTTGCTTGGCGATCTCGAACTTGGCCGGGTTGATGTCGATGGCGATGATCCGCGAGGCCTTGGCCATCTTGGCGCCGATGATCGCCGCCAGGCCGATGCCGCCGAGGCCGAAGATGGCCACGGTGGAGCCCTCGGTGACCTTGGCGGTGTTGAGTACCGCGCCGATGCCGGTGGTCACGCCACAACCGAGCAGGCAGACCTTTTCCAGCGGCGCGTCCTTGGGAATCTTGGCCAGGGAGATTTCCGGCAGCACGGTGTACTCGGAGAAGGTCGAGCAGCCCATGTAGTGGTAGATCGGCTGACCGTTGTAGGAGAAGCGCGTGGTGCCGTCGGGCATCAGGCCCTTGCCCTGGGTGGCGCGCACCGCCTGGCAGAGGTTGGTCTTGCCGGATTTGCAGAATTTGCACTCGCGACACTCGGCGGTGTACAGCGGGATCACATGATCGCCGACCTGCAGCGAGGTCACGCCCTCGCCCACCGCTTCGACGATGCCACCGCCCTCGTGGCCGAGGATGCACGGGAAGACGCCTTCGGAATCCTGGCCGGACAGGGTGTAGGCGTCGGTATGGCAGACCCCGGTAGCGACGATGCGGACCAGTACTTCGCCCTTCTTCGGCGGCGCCACGTCGACCTCGACGATTTGCAGCGGCTGGTTGGGTGCGAAAGCGACAGCGGCACGGGACTTGATCATCTCGGAACTCCTGAACGGTGATTGCGAAGCCCCCGCCGCAGGCGGAGGCGGGCCGGCGTCAAGCGCCGGCCGGGAAACGGGGCTGCTCCAGGCAGCCGGGCGGCACGGGCCAAACCCGCTCCGCACAGCCTTGGAAGTGTAGGAAAGTGCATGAGTGGGAATAATCAGGCAATAATCAAAATATTATTGCCATTCAGGGACAATCCAGATGAATCGCTGGGAAGGCCTCGACGAATTCGTCGCGGTGGCGGAAACCGGGCAGTTCACCGCTGCCGCCGAACGCCTGGGCGTCTCCTCCTCGCATATCAGCCGGCAGATCGCCCGCCTGGAAGAACGCCTGCAGACCCGCCTGCTCTACCGCAGCACCCGTCGCGTGTCGCTGAGCGAAGCCGGGCAGACCTTCCTGCAGCACTGCCAGCGTTTGCAGGACGCCCGCGACGAAGCGCTGCGCGCGGTCAGCGACCTCTCCGCCGAACCCAAGGGCCTGCTGCGCATGACCTGCGCGGTGGCCTATGGCGAGCGCTTCGTGGTGCCCTTGGTGAACGCCTTCATGGCCGACTACCCGCAGTTGCGCGTCGACATCGAACTGTCCAACCGCCAGCTCGATCTGCTGCACGAGGGCTTCGACCTGGCCATCCGTCTCGGCCGGCTGAGCGACTCGCGCCTCGTCGCTACGCGCCTGGCGCCGCGCGTCATGTACCTCTGCGCCACCCCGGATTACCTGCAACGGCACGCCGCCCCGAACTCGCCCGCGGACCTCGCGCAGCACAACTGCCTGGTCGGCAGTAGCGACGTCTGGAGCTTTCTCGAGGACGGCCGCGAAACGCAGCACCGGGTCCAGGGCAACTGGCGCTGCAATAGCGGCCAGGCGGTGCTGGACGCCGCGTTGCGGGGCTTCGGACTCTGCCAGCTACCGGACTATTACGTGCTCGAACATCTGCACAGCGGCCGCCTGGTCTCCCTGCTGGAGCGACACCAACCGCCGAATACCGCGGTCTGGGCGCTGTATCCGCAGCAACGGCACCTGTCGCCCAAGGTTCGGCAATTGGTGGATTTCCTCAAGGACGGTCTGCAAAGGGCACATCCCGGCTTGTCCTGAGGCAGCATTGCGTCATATCGCCCGGTTAGAATCAGCGGCCACGCCCCGCCCTCGTCAAGGATGCCTGCCATGTCCGTCTTCTCCAGCTTCCGAGAACGCTATCTGCTGCGCTTCTGGTCGCCGCTGCCGACCCTGGTGGCGCTCGGCGTCGCCTCGGCCTACTACTTCGCCCTGACGGGCACCTTCTGGGCGGTCACCGGCGAATTCACCCGCTGGGGCGGCCATGTCCTGTCCTGGTTCGGCCTGCAGCCGCAGGAATGGAGCTACTTCAAGATCATTGGCCTACAGGGCACGCCACTGGATCGCATCGACGGGGTGATGATCATCGGCATGTTCCTCGGCGCGCTCGGTTGTGCGCTCTGGGCCGGCAACGTCGCGCTGCGCTGGCCGACCAGCCGACGCCGTCTGTTGCAGGGGCTGATCGGCGGGATCATCGCCGGCTTCGGCGCCCGCCTGGCCATGGGCTGCAACCTGGCGGCGTTCTTCACCGGCATCCCGATGTTCTCGCTGCATGCCTGGGCCTTCATGCTGTCCACCGTGATCGGCGCCTGGATCGGGGTGAAGCTGAGCCTGCTGCCCTTTCTGCGCATCCCACTGAAGATCACCGGCAAGGCCGCCCAGCTACCGGCCCCGGAAGCGCTGGCGCGCCGCGCGCGCCAGCAGTGGCGCCTGGGGCTGCTGGTCCTGGCGCTCGCCGTGGCCTTCGCCGCCTGGCGTTTCGACGTGTCGCTGGTACTGGGCATGGCCACGCTGTTCGGTCTGCTCTTCGGCGGCCTGATCGAACGCGCGCAGATCTGCTTCACCAGTGCCGCCCGCGACCTCTGGACCACCGGGCGGACCCAGGCGGCCTTCGGCATCCTGCTGGGCATGGCCGCGGCCTGTATCGGAACCTTCGCCGCCATCCGCCTGGGGGTGTCGCCCAAGGTGTTCTGGATGGGCCCCAACGCGGTGATCGGTGGCGTTCTCTTCGGTATCGGCATCGTACTCGCCGGTGGCTGTGAAACCGGCTGGATGTACCGCGCCATGGAGGGCCAGGTGCACTTCTGGGTGGTCGGCGTCGGCAACGTCATCGGCGGCACCCTGGTGGCGGTTTTCTGGGACTCGCTCGGCGGCCTGCTCGCCCTGCCCTACCCCAAACTCAACCTGCTGCAGAGCTTCGGCCCCGGCGGCGGCCTGTTACTGACCTTCGCCGGCCTGGGCTTGTGCATGCTGCTGGTACAGCTCAACGCAAACCGTTTCACTCGTTCGAGGAATCGCACCGATGTCCGCCAAGAAAACCCCGACGCTGTCCCTGGACCTGCGCGGTGAGCACTGCCCGTACAACGCTATCGCCACGCTGGAAACCCTGCGCACCATGAAACCAGGCGAGTTACTCGAAGTGGTCACCGACTGCTCGCAGTCGGTGCATGGCATTCCCGAGGACAGCCAACGCCATGGCTACCACTGCCTGACGGTGGAGCAGCACGGCGCGCTGTTCCGCTTCCTCATCGAGGTGCCGCTGGCGGGGTGACGGCTATGGGGCTGCGCGACCATGGCGGTGGAGGAAATCATGAATACGCCCGGGAAAACGCGAGCTGACCCAGGCGAACCCCAGGTACTTGAGCAACTTGCCGCCCAGAATGGCGAGGAACACGCCGGGATAGTGCATCGGCGCCATGGACAGAACGATCAGCGATGGCGTTTGCGGCAGCGGCGAGACGGCCACCAGGAACAGCGCCAGCAGGCCGTAGCTGTCGGTCCAGTCGATGATGCGGAGCCAGGTCGGATCACTGAGCAGCTCGGGAAACCGCTCATAGAGACTGGCCCAGCCCATATGGTGGGAGACGATCATCAAGGCCAGGGCGCCGAAGCTGCTGCCGAGCGCGGAAAACACCGCAATGCTGCGCCAGCGACGCGGCACCAGCAGCACCGCCGGAACCACCACAGAGGTGATCGGATAGGCCGCGAACAGCGTGCCCAGCAGAGCCAGGCCCAGACACAGCCAGGATAGCCGCCAACCCGTGCCGGCCCAGCGCAGCGCACTATGCAAGGCACCTTCCAGGCGGGGTAGGAACATCGAAAGACGAGTCACCGGCCAGACTCAGTGAGCAGAGAAGGCCCGCTGCAAGCGCAGCAGGTCTTCCGGCGTCGTAACCTTCAGGTTGTCCGCGCGGCCCTCGATCATCCGCGGCGCGAACCCCGCCCACTCCATCGCCGACGCCTCGTCGGTGATGGCCGCGTCGGCCACCAGCGCATCGGCCAGGGCACGGTGCAAGGCTCCCAGGCGGAACATCTGAGGCGTATAGGCCAGCCAGACCACACGGCGATCCACCGTTTCCTCGATCCGGCCATCGGCGCCGACACGCTTGAGGGTGTCCCGAGCCGGCACGCCAAGCAGGCCGCCCACCGGGTCCAGCGCCAGTTCCGCGAGCAGATGATCGAGATCGCCGCGGCTCAGGTTCGGGCGCGCCGCATCATGCACCAGCACCCAGTCGTCGCTGGCGGCGCCCAGTTCGTTCAAGCGCAGCAGACCGCTGAGCACCGAGTCGGCGCGCTCCTTGCCGCCCTCGGCACGCTGGATGCGTGGGTCGCTGGCACAGGACAGGGATGGCCACCAGGGATCGTCGGTGGCCAGGCAAACCACCAGCCCCTTGAGGCCGGGATGCCCGAGGAAACAATCGAGGGTGCGTTCGAGGATGCTGCGACCGGCGAGATCGAGGTACTGCTTGGGACGGTCGGCGCGCATCCGGGAACCGATGCCGGCGGCCGGGATCACGACCCAGAAAGCAGGGGTACTTGGGGAGGAAGAACTCATTGCGCCAACTGGTAGAGGGTTTCCTTGTCCTTGACCATGCCGAGTTCGTGGCGGGCACGTTCCTCGACGGTCTCGGTACCTTTCTTCAGTTCGGCCACTTCGGCCTCGAGGATACGATTGCGCTCGAGCAGTCGCTCGTTCTCACCCTGCTGATCGGCGATCTGCTTCTGCAGCTCGCGCACCTGCGCCAGGCTGCCTTCGCCCACCCACAGGCGATATTGCAGCCCCGCCAGCGCGAGGAGCAGCACGAGAAACAGCCAGTAAGGACTACGCAGGCGACTTAGGCGCAATTCAAGGCTCCATACGCGAAGGGGTGGCTCCTGCCACCCCTTCACCGTACCAGACTAGCGTTAGCCGCGGAATTCCGCGCGGCCACGGTACGGCGCCTTGGCGCCCAGTTGCTCTTCGATGCGCAGCAGCTGGTTGTACTTGGACACGCGGTCGGAGCGGCACAGCGAGCCGGTCTTGATCTGGCCGGCGGCGGTGCCTACGGCCAGGTCGGCGATGGTCGAGTCCTCGGTTTCACCGGAGCGGTGCGAAATCACCGCGGTGTAGCCGGCGGCCTTGGCCATCTGGATGGCTTCCAGGGTCTCGGTCAGCGAGCCGATCTGGTTGAACTTGATCAGGATCGAGTTGGCGATGTGCTTGTCGATGCCTTCCTTGAGGATCTTGGTGTTGGTCACGAACAGGTCGTCGCCGACCAGTTGCACCTTGGCACCGATCTTCTCGGTCAGGCCTTTCCAGCCGGCCCAGTCGGACTCGTCCATGCCGTCTTCGATGGAGATGATCGGGTAACGCTGGGTCAGACCGGCCAGGTAGTCGGCGAAACCGGCGGCATCGAACACCTTGCCTTCGCCGGCCAGGTCGTATTTGCCGTCTTTGAAGAACTCGCTGGAAGCGCAGTCCAGGGCCAGGGTCACGTCAGTGCCCAGCTTGTAGCCGGCATTGGCCACGGCTTCGGCGATGGCGGCCAGAGCATCTTCGTTGGACGACAGGTTCGGCGCGAAACCGCCTTCGTCGCCCACGGCAGTGTTCAGACCACGGGCCTTCAGCACGGCCTTGAGGTGGTGGAAGATCTCGGCGCCCATGCGCAGCGCGTCGGCGAAGGTCTTGGCGCCAACCGGCTGGACCATGAACTCCTGGATGTCGACGTTGTTGTCGGCATGTTCGCCGCCGTTGATGATGTTCATCATCGGAACCGGCATCGAGTACTGGCCCGGCGTGCCGTTGAGGTCGGCGATGTGCGCGTAGAGCGGCACGCCCTTGGCCTGGGCAGCGGCCTTGGCGGCGGCCAGGGAGACGGCGAGGATGGCGTTGGCGCCCAGGGATGCCTTGTTCTCGGTGCCGTCGAGTTCGATCATCGCGCGGTCCAGCGCCTTCTGCTCAGCCGGGTCCTTGCCCAGCAGCAGGTCACGGATCGGACCGTTGATGTTGGCCACGGCCTTGAGCACGCCCTTGCCCAGGTAACGGCTCTTGTCGCCATCGCGCAGCTCCAGGGCTTCGCGCGAACCGGTGGAGGCACCGGACGGCGCGCAGGCGCTGCCGACGATGCCGTTGTCCAGGATCACGTCCGCTTCGACGGTCGGGTTGCCGCGGGAGTCCAGGACCTCACGGCCCTTGATGTCGACGATCTTTGCCATTCTTGTAGATACTCCAGAGGGTAGTTTGAGCGGGGCCGGCGAGAGACTCAGGCAGTCTCGATGGCGGGGAAACGCTTCACCAGCTCGTCCAGTTGCTTGAGCTGGGACAGGAAGGGTTCGAGCTTGTTCAGGCGCAGCGCACAGGGGCCGTCGCACTTGGCGTGCTCCGGCTCCGGGTGGGCTTCCAGGAACAGGCCGGCGAGGCCCTGGCTGAGACCGGCCTTGGCCAGGTCGGTGACCTGGGCGCGGCGGCCACCGGCGGAATCGGCGCGCCCGCCCGGCATCTGCAGGGCATGGGTGACGTCGAAGAACACCGGGTATTCGAACTGCTTCATGATGCCGAAGCCGAGCATGTCGACGACCAGGTTGTTGTAGCCGAACGACGAGCCGCGCTCGCAGAGGATCAACTGGTCGTTACCGGCCTCCTCGCACTTGGTCAGGATATGTTTCATCTCCTGCGGTGCGAGGAACTGGGCCTTCTTGATGTTGATCACCGCGCCGGTCCTGGCCATGGCCACCACCAGGTCGGTCTGCCGCGAAAGGAAGGCCGGCAGCTGGATGATGTCGCAGACTTCCGCCACCGGAGCGGCCTGGTAAGGCTCATGCACGTCGGTGATGACCGGCACCTTGAAGGTCCGCTTGATCTCCTCGAAGATCTTCAGCCCCTCTTCCATCCCCGGCCCACGGTAAGAGTGGACCGAGGAACGGTTGGCCTTGTCGAAGCTGGCCTTGAACACATAGGGGATACCGAGCTTCTCGGTCACCCGCACGTATTCTTCGCAGACCTGCATGGCCAGGTCGCGCGACTCCAGAACGTTCATGCCGCCGAACAGCACGAAAGGCAGTTCGTTGCCGATCTGGATGTCGCCTACGCGAATGATCTTCTGGGCCATGCTCAGGCCTTCCCGGCGTATTTCAGCGCGGCATTGACGAAGCCGCTGAACAACGGGTGGCCATCACGCGGGGTGGAGGTGAATTCCGGGTGGAACTGGCAGGCGACGAACCACGGGTGATCCGGGGCCTCGACCACTTCGACCAGGGCGCCGTCGCCGGAGCGGCCGGAAATCTTCAGGCCGGCTTCCTGCAGTTTCGGCAGCAGGTTGTTGTTCACTTCATAGCGGTGGCGGTGACGCTCGACGATGACGTCCTTGCCATAGCAATCGTGCACCAGGGTGCCCTGCTGCAGTTGGCACTCCTGGGCGCCCAGGCGCATGGTGCCGCCCAGGTCGGAGGTCTCGGTGCGCACTTCGGTGGCGCCGGTGGAGTCCTGCCATTCGGTGATCAGACCGACGACCGGGTGACCGCTGGACTTGTCGAACTCGGTGGAGTTGGCGTCTTTCCAGCCCAGCACGTTGCGGGCGTACTCGATGACCGCCACCTGCATGCCCAGGCAGATGCCCAGGTAGGGAATCTTCTTCTCGCGGGCGTACTGCACGGCGCTGATCTTGCCTTCCACGCCGCGCAGGCCGAAGCCGCCCGGCACCAGGATGGCGTCCGCGCCATCGAGCAGGCCGGTGCCCTGTTGCTCGATGTCTTCCGAGTCGATGTAGCGCAGGTTGACCTTGGTGCGGCTCTGGATGCCGGCGTGGGTCATGGCCTCGATCAGCGACTTGTAGGCGTCGAGCAGTTCCATGTACTTGCCGACCATGGCGATGGTGACTTCACGCTCGGGGTTGAGCTTGGCGTCGACCACACGATCCCACTCGGACAGATCGGCCGGGCCGCACTCCAGGCCAAAGCGCTCGACGACGAAGTCGTCCAGGCCCTGGGCATGCAGCACGGAGGGAATGCGGTAGATGGTGTCGACGTCTTCCAGGGAAATCACCGCGCGCTCTTCGACGTTGGTGAAGAGGGCGATCTTGCGCCGGGAAGACACGTCCACCGGATGGTCGGAACGGCAGATCAGCACGTCCGGCTGCAGGCCGATGGAACGCAGTTCCTTGACCGAGTGCTGGGTCGGCTTGGTCTTGGTCTCACCGGCGGTGGCGATGTACGGGACCAGGGTCAGGTGCATCAGCATGGCGCGCTTGGCGCCGATTTCCACGCGCAGTTGGCGGATCGCTTCGAGGAACGGCTGCGACTCGATGTCGCCGACGGTGCCGCCGATCTCCACCAGAGCCACGTCGGCATCGCCGGCGCCCTTGATGATGCGACGCTTGATCTCGTCGGTGATGTGCGGGATCACCTGCACGGTGGCGCCCAGGTAGTCGCCACGGCGCTCTTTGCGCAGCACGTCCATGTAGACGCGGCCGGTGGTGAAGTTGTTGTTCTGGGTCATGGTGGTGCGCACGAAGCGCTCGTAATGGCCCAGGTCGAGGTCGGTTTCGGCGCCGTCCTGAGTGACGAAGACCTCACCGTGCTGGAACGGGCTCATGGTGCCCGGATCGACGTTGATGTACGGGTCCAGCTTGAGCATCGTGATCTTCAAGCCACGCGCTTCCAGAATGGCAGCCAAGGAAGCCGAGGCGATGCCTTTCCCCAATGAAGAAACAACACCACCCGTGACGAAGATGTAGCGCGTCATGAAAAGCCCTGAATGTCAGTGTTTAGGCGGCTCGGCCGCCGGGGAAGCGAAGAATGGGCCGCGGCCCAAACCGCGGCACATGCCGCGCTCAATAGCGAACTCCCGCTGATTCCGGGGGAATCGGCGGGAGCGGTATAAGACGGGAGCGTAGTCTACGCGAAAGGGCCTTTCAGCTCAAACCCGAGTCATTCGTCGGCGGCTCCCAGTGCAGGCTCCACCCCCCCTCCCCACCCCGTCGAAAGCCTTGAAGATTGGCGACACCGAGCAGTTCGTCGGCTCGCAGCAGCAGCGGCAGACGGGCGCGGGCAAAGGTTGGCAGCGCAGCCTCGTTGAGCAAACGCTTGAGATCGCGCCGACCGCGCCCGGCCAGGAGCAACTGCTCGCCACCCTGGCGGTAGGCTACCCGCAGCGGACCGACCGGCGGCTCGCCGCACAGACTCAAGCGGCCATTGCCGGGCAGCGACAGGGGCTGCCGAGGTTCGGACCAGATCAGCTCGCCCTGCGCCGCCTGGAGCCAGGGACCGGCCAGCCACCAGAGCCGGCCGGCGCTTCGATGCACTTCGCCGTCGCCCAGGCGCCAAACCGGGGCCGCATCGCCGGACGCATCACGCAGGGCCTGCCAGCCCGCCCAATGGGCGCTATCCGGCATCCGCGTGTAGGGCGCCAGCCAATGGCGCAGGAGGTTGCGCTGGCGGCTTTCGCTTAACCGTGCCAGCGGTTCGACGGCCAGCGACGGCAAGGGCAACCAGGCGTGGCCCGCGGGTGTCGCGGCCGCCTGCAGGTCCAGTTCGGCCAGTTCGGCCAACAGCGTTTCCGCCTCGGCCAGGTGCGCGGCGCTACGCGCAAGGCTCGCCGCAGCCTGCGGCCAGCGCTCGACGAGCAGCGGCATCACACGCTGGCGCAGGTAGTTGCGGGCGAAGCCGGTATCGACGTTGGACGGGTCTTCCACCCACAGCAGCCCTTCTTGGCGGGCGTAGTGTTCGAGCTCATCACGGGAGAACGCGAGCAACGGGCGCAGGAGCAACCCGCGCCCCAAGGGACGCGACTGCGGCATGCCCGCCAGGCCACGCACCCCGGCACCGCGCAGCAGGCGGAAGAGCAAGGTTTCGGCCTGGTCATCACAGTGCTGGGCGGTGAGCAGGCAGTCGCCGACAGCGAGGTTGCGTTCGAATGCCGCATAGCGTGCGCAGCGGGCGGCCTGTTCGAGACTGGCACCCGGCTCGACCGCGACCCGCTCGATCAACAGCGGGATGCCCAACGCCTGACAGAATGCCTGGCAGTGTGCCGGCCAGGCATCGGCGGCAGCCTGCAAGCCATGGTGGACATGAATGGCGGAGATTGCTGGCAACGTCTCCCGCTGCGCGAGACGTGCGAGCAGGTGCAGGAGGACGCTGGAGTCCAGGCCGCCGGAGAACCCCACCCGCCAGGCCGGAACATGGCGCCAGGGCGCGAGCGCGGTCAGCAGGCGGGATTCGAGGGACATGGGGAAAACCTCAAGCGGCGCGCTGCAAGCACTGAACGAAAAGGACTTGCAGCTTACCGCTTGCGGCCGGGCGCTGGCGAACTCAGGCGATGCCGTAGCTCATCAGGCGCTCGTAGCGACGCGCCAGCAGCGCTTCGACGCTCAGCCCCTTGAGCATGGCCAGTTGGGCCGTCAGGGCCTTGCGAATGTTCTGCGCCGCCAGCGCCGGATCGCGGTGAGCGCTGCCCAGGGGTTCCGGGATCACGGTATCGACGATGCCCAGGTCCTTCAGGCGCGCCGCGGTGATGCCCATGGCCTCGGCGGCATCGGGAGCCTTCTCGGCGGTACGCCAGAGAATGGAGGCGCAGCCTTCCGGGGAGATCACTGCGTAGGTGGAGTACTGCAGCATGTTCAGGTTGTCGCAGACGCCAATGGCCAGCGCGCCGCCGGAACCGCCTTCACCGATCACGGTAGCGATGATCGGCGTCTTCAGGCGCGCCATGACGCGCAGGTTCCAGGCGATGGCTTCGCTCTGACCGCGCTCTTCGGCGTCGATCCCCGGATAGGCGCCGGGGGTGTCGATGAAGGTCAGGATCGGCATCTTGAAGCGCTCGGCCATTTCCATCAGGCGGCAGGCCTTGCGGTAACCTTCCGGGCGCGGCATGCCGAAGTTGCGGCGCACTTTCTCGCGCACTTCGCGGCCTTTCTGATGGCCGATGACCATGACCGGCTGGTCGTCCAGACGCGCCACGCCACCGACGATGGCGGCGTCATCGGCGAAATGACGGTCGCCGTGCAGCTCTTCGAACTCGGTGAAGAGGTGCTCGATGTAGTCGAGGGTATAGGGGCGGCGTGGATGACGGGCGAGCTGGGCGATCTGCCAGCTGCTCAGGTTGCCGAAGATGTTCTCGGTCAGCGCCCGGCTCTTGTCTTCCAGGCGGGAGATCTCATCGCTGATATTGATCGAGTTGTCGTTTCCGACCAGACGCAGCTCTTCGATCTTGGCTTGCATGTCGGCGATCGGCTGTTCGAAATCGAGGAAGTTCGGGTTCATGGGCTATCCGTCGTGCTGATGGCGGCTGGGCCTGGTCCGTGTGGCGCCCTACCTTACGGCATCGGGCGCTCAGGGTCGAGACTGGCGGGTGGGCGGCGTTTTGCCGCCCGACCACGCTAGCGGTAGTTGAGGAAGACGTTGTCGCGCCCGAACTGGTCACGCAATGCCTGAATAAGCGCATCGGTCGGGTCGATCCGCCAGTCATCGCCGAACTGCAGCAAGGCGCGTGCCTCATTGCCGCTGTAATCGACGGTGACCGGACAGTTGCCGCGATGGCGCCCACAGAGTTCGCCCAGCCAGCGCAGGCGGTCGCCCTTCAAGGCATCGGCCTGGACCTTCAAGCGCAGGCTCTCCGCCAGCCCGGTGCGCGCCTCCTCCAGGCCCATCACGCGCTTGGCGCGCAGGCGCAGGCCGCCGGAGAAGTCGTCCTGGCTGACTTCGCCTTCGATCACCACCAGCGAATCGGTCTGCAGCAGCGCCTGGTTGGCGGCGAAGGCCTCGGCGAACAGCGAGGCCTCGATGCGCCCGGAACGGTCGTCGAGGGTGACGAAGCCCATCTTGTCGCCGCGCTTGTTCTTCATCACCCGCAGGTTGACGATCAGCCCGGCCACCGTCTGGGTATCGCGCGCCGGCTTGAGTTCGACGATGCGCTGACGCGCGAAACGACGCACCTCGCCTTCGTACTCGTCGATCGGGTGGCCGGTGAGGTACAGGCCGAGCGTGTCCTTCTCGCCCTTCAGGCGTTCCTTGAGGTTCAGCTCCTTGGCCTTGCGATGGTTGGCGTAGACATCGGCCTCGGGCTCGGCGAACAGGCCGCCGAACAGGTCCATGTGCCCGCTGTCGTGGCTGCGCGCAGTCTGCTCGGCAGCCTGGATCGCCTCTTCCATGGCCGCCAGCAGCACCGCGCGGTTGCGATCGACGTTGGCGTGGTAGGCCTTGACCTCCTCGTGGAAGTAAGGCCCCAGGCGGTCCAGCGCGCCGGAGCGGATCAGCGCATCGAGGGTGCGCTTGTTGATGCGCTTGAGGTCGACGCGGTCGCAGAAGTCGAACAGGGTGTTGAACGGCCCACCCTCGGCGCGGCATTCGGTGATGGCTTCCACCGGGCCTTCGCCGACGCCCTTGATCGCGCCCAGGCCGTAGACGATCTGACCTTCGTCATCGACGGTGAAGCGGAACTCGGAGTTGTTCACGTCCGGGGCGAGGATGCGCAGCTTCATGTGCCGGCATTCTTCGATCAGCGTCACCACCTTGTCAGTGTTCTGCATATCGGCGGTGAGCACCGCAGCCATGAACGGCGCCGGATAGTGGGTCTTCAGCCAGGCGGTCTGGTAGGAGACCAGGCCGTAGGCAGCCGAGTGCGACTTGTTGAAGCCGTAGCCGGCGAACTTCTCCACCAGGTCGAAGATGTTCCCCGCGAGGTCCTTGTCGATGTTGTTGTTGGCACAACCCTCGATGAAACCACCGCGCTGCTTGGCCATCTCCTCGGGCTTCTTCTTGCCCATGGCGCGGCGCAGCATGTCGGCGCCACCGAGGGTGTAGCCCGCCATCACCTGGGCGATCTGCATGACCTGTTCCTGGTACAGGATGATGCCGTAGGTGGGCTTGAGCACCGGTTCGAGGCCGGCGTACTGGTAGTCCGGGTGCGGGTAGGAAACTTCCGCGCGACCGTGCTTGCGGTTGATGAAGTCGTCCACCATGCCCGACTGCAGCGGACCGGGACGGAACAGCGCCACCAGGGCGATCAGGTCTTCCAGGCAGTCCGGCTTGAGCTTCTTGATCAGCTCCTTCATGCCGCGCGATTCGAGCTGGAATACCGCGGTGGTCTCGGCCTTCTGCAGCAGGTCGTAGGTCTTCTTGTCGTCCAGCGGGATGCGGTCGATGTCGACCAGGTTTTCCTCGCCGTTCTTGCGCTGTACGCGATGGATGATTTCCATCGCCCACTTGATGATGGTCAAGGTACGCAGGCCGAGGAAGTCGAACTTCACCAGGCCGGCGGCCTCCACGTCGTCCTTGTCGAACTGAGTCACCAGGCCGCCGCCCTCTTCGTCACAGGCGATCGGCGAGAAGTCGGTGAGCTTGGTCGGCGCGATCACTACGCCCCCGGCGTGCTTGCCGGTGCCACGGGTGATGCCTTCCAGCTTGAGGGCCATGTCCCAGATTTCCTGGGCTTCCTCGTCGGACTTGAGGAAGTCGCGGAGCATCTCTTCCTGCTCGAAGGCCTTCTCCAGGGTCATGCCGACCTCGAAGGGGATCATCTTCGACAGCTTGTCAGCCAGGCCGTAGGACTTGCCCTGAACCCGCGCCACGTCGCGCACCACGGCCTTCGCGGCCATGGTGCCGAAGGTGATGATCTGGCTCACTGCGTTACGCCCGTAGGCGCCGGCCACGTAGTCGATGACGCGGTCGCGGCCTTCCATGCAGAAGTCGACGTCGAAGTCGGGCATGGAAATCCGTTCGGGGTTGAGGAAGCGCTCGAACAGCAGGTCATAGGCCAGCGGATCGAGGTCGGTGATCTTCAGGACATAGGCGACCAGCGAGCCGGCGCCCGACCCCCGGCCGGGGCCCACCGGCACGCCGTTGTTCTTCGCCCACTTGATGAAGTCCATCACGATCAGGAAGTAGCCGGGGAACCCCATCTGGATGATGGTGCCCAGCTCGAACTCGAGGCGATCGATGTAGAGCTGCCGCTTCTCTTCGTAATCCGGCGTGGTTTCCTTCGGCCAGAGCACGGCGAGGCGCTCTTCCAGGCCTTCGTACGACACCTTGCGCAGGTAGTCGTCGATGGTCATGCCTTCGGGGATCGGGAAGTTCGGCAGGAAGTACTTGCCCAACTGCACCTCGATATTGCAGCGACGGGCGATCTCGACGGTGTTTTCCAGGGCCTCGGGCAGATCGCTGAACAGCTCGGCCATCTCCTCCGGGCTCTTCAGGTATTGCTGGTCGGAATAGTTGCGCGACCGGCGCGGGTCATCCAGGGCGCGGCCTTCACCGATGCACACGCGGGTCTCGTGGGCCTCGAAATCGGCCTGCTTGATGAAGCGCACGTCGTTGGTCGCCACCAGCGGCGCGGCGCAACGCTCCGCCAGGGCCACCGCGGCATGCAGGTGCTCTTCATCGTTGACCCGGCTGGTGCGCTGCACCTCCAGGTAGAAGCGATCGGGGAAGACCGCCAGCCACTCGTTGAGCAGCGCCTCGGCCAGCGCCGGTTCGCCATTGAGCAGGGCGTGGCCGATTTCACCTTCCTTGGCGCCGGACAGGGCGATCAGGCCTTCCGCGGCCTCTTTCACCCATTCGCGCTCGATGATGATTTCGCCATTGCGCTGACCATCGGACCAGCCACGGGAGATCAGCTCGGTGAGATTCCGATAGCCCTTGGCGTTCATCACCAACAGCGTCAGGCGGCTGAGCGGACCATCTTCGTCGCGGCTGGCCAGCCAGATGTCGGCGCCGCAGATCGGCTTGATCCCGGCGCCCATGGCGGTTTTGTAGAACTTGACCAGCGAGCACATGTTGCTCTGGTCGGTGACCGCCACGGCAGGCATCCCCGCACCGCCGACCGCCTTGACCAGCGGCTTGACCCGGACCAGACCATCGACCAGGGAATACTCGGTATGCAGACGCAGATGGACGAACGTGGCGGTCATGGGGGTCCTATGCAACGCGAAAACGATAATCGGCGGATTGTACCGAGGCGTATCGCAAAGCTACAGGCTTCAAATCGCCAGCGTCGGCGACAGGCGCCGGGAGGCCCTCAGAAGATCCCGGACGTCTCGTCGAGCAGGGCACGCACGGGCGCGAAGGAGCGCCGGTGAATCGCTGTCGGTCCCAGGCGCTTGAGCGCTTCCAGGTGCACCGGGGTCGGATAGCCCTTGTGCCCGCCAATGCCATAGCCGGGGTACAGCGCCTCCATCTCCTGCATCTCGCGGTCGCGCGAGACCTTGGCCAGGATGGAGGCGGCGGCGATCGCCGGCACCTGGCTGTCGCCCTTGACCACCGGTGCGCTGGGCACCTTGAGCTTGGGGCAGCGGTTGCCGTCGATCAGCGCGAGCCTCGGCGTCACGCTCAGGCCTTCGACCGCGCGCTGCATGGCCAGCATGGTGGCATGCAGGATGTTCAGGCGGTCGATCTCGTCCACCTCGGCACGGGCGATGCACCAGGCCAGGGCCTTTTCGCGAATCTCGTCGAACAAGGCTTCACGGCGCGCCTCGCTGAGCTTCTTGGAATCGTTGAGCCCCTTGATTGGCCGGGTCGGATCGAGGATCACCGCGGCCGTCACCACCGGACCACAGAGCGGCCCGCGCCCGACTTCGTCGACACCGGCGACCAGTTCCTCGACCAGGGTGAAATCCAGGCCCATCTGCATCAGCGTTTCTCCACCAGGGCGAGCACGGCATCCGCCGCCTGAGCCGATGCGTCCTGGCGCAAGGCACGGTGGATGGCATCGAAGGATCGGGTTTGCTCGCTAGCGTCATCGAGCAGCGGCAGCAACTGCTGGGCCAGGGCCTCGGGCGTCGCCGCGTCCTGGATCAGCTCGGGCGCCAGCAGGCGGCCGGCGAGCAGGTTCGGCAGCGAGATATAGGGGCTCTTCACCAGATGCTTGAGAATCCGGTAGGTCAACGGCGCCACCTTGTAGGCCACCACCATCGGACGCTTGAACAGCAGCGCTTCGAGGGTCGCGGTACCGGATGCGATCAGCACCGCATCGCAGGCAGCCAGTGCCTCATGGGACTGACCGTCGAGCAATTGCAGCGGCAGTTGGCGCCCCACCAGCATCTGCTCCAGTTGCGCGCGTCGCTCTGGACTGGCGCAGGGCAACACGAAGCGCAGCGCGGGACGCTGTTGCAGCAGGCGCTCGGCGGTATCGAGGAAAAGCGCGCCCAGCTTGGCCACCTCCCCCCCACGGCTGCCAGGCAGCAGCGCCACCACCTGTGCATCCGGCGCCAGATCGAGATGCGCGCGCGCCGCCGCCTTATCGGCGTCCAGCGGGATGGTATTGGCCAAGGGATGACCGACGAAGCGCACAGGCACGCCATGCTCTTCGTAGAAGCGCGCCTCGAACGGGAACAACGCGAGCATCAGGTTGCAGGCATCGCGAATTTTCAGCACCCGCTTCTGCCGCCAGGCCCAGACCGAGGGGCTGACGTAGTGCACGGTGCGAATCCCGGCCTGGCGCAGCTTGAGCTCGACGCCCAGGTTGAAATCCGGCGCGTCTATGCCGATGAACACATCAGGCCGGGCGTCGATCAGGGTGCGGATGAGCTGCTTGCGGCGGCGCAGCAACTCGCGCAGACGGCCAAGCACCTCGACCAGCCCCATGACCGCAAGACGCTCCATGGGGAACTCGGAGCGCAGCCCCTGGGCCTGCATGCGCGGACCGCCGACGCCGATGAATTCGATGTCTGGATGACGCTCGCGCAGTGCTTGCATCAGGCCGGCGCCGAGAATATCCCCCGACGCCTCGCCTGCTACCAGAGCCACACGCAGCTTGCCAGCGCCCAGGTTCATGGTCAGCGAGTGATGCCGCGGGTGGAGCTCTGAATCGAGTCGCGGAAGATGGCAACCTCGGGGAACTGCTCGGCGGCCTCGGCCAGTTCGGCCAGCGCCTCTTCCACGGTCAGCCCCTGGCGATAGACCACCTTGTAGGCGCGGCGCAGGGCATGGATCGCCTCGGCGCTGAAGCCACGACGGCGCAGGCCTTCGAAGTTCATGCTGCGCGCCTCGGCGGGGTTGCCGAAGACGGTGACGTAAGCCGGCACATCCTTGCCGATGGCGCTGCCCATGCCGGAGAAGCTGTGCGCGCCGATACGGCAGAACTGATGCACCAGGGTGTAACCGGACAGGATCGCCCAGTCGTCCACATGCACGTGCCCGGCCAGGGCGGTGTTGTTGACCAGGATGCAGTGGTTGCCGATCACGCTGTCATGACCGACGTGAACGTAGGCCATGAACAGGTTGTGGTCGCCGATGGTGGTTTCCGAGCGATCCTGAATGGTGCCACGGTGGATGGTCACGCCTTCGCGGATCACGTTGTGGTCACCGATCACCAGGCGGGTCGGCTCGCCCTTGTACTTCAGGTCCGGCGTGTCTTCGCCGACGCTGGAGAACTGGAAAATCCGATTGTGCCTGCCGATCTTGGTGGGGCCCTTGAGCACCACATGCGGACCGATCACCGTACCTTCGCCGATTTCCACATCCGGCCCGACGATGGACCAGGGGCCCACCTCTACGTCGTCAGCCAGCGTTGCCCGCGGATCGATGATGGCGCGAGGATCGATCAAACTCATAGTTTGCGTTCCGCACAGATGATTTCAGCCGAGCACACCGGCTTGTCATCGACGGTGGCGTGGCAGTCGAACTTCCAGATGCCGCGCTTGACGCTGACGAACTGGGCATGCAACTGCAGCTGATCGCCCGGCAGCACCGGCTGGCGGAAGCGCAGCTTGTCGGAGCCGACGAAGTAGTAAAGGGTGCCGTCGGCCGGCTTCACGTCGAGCATCTTGAAGCCAAGGATGCCGGCCGCCTGGGCCATCGCCTCGATGATCAGCACGCCCGGCATGATCGGGTGCTGCGGGAAGTGGCCGTTGAAGAAGGGCTCGTTGATGCTGACATTCTTGTAGGCGCGAATGCGCTTGCCCTCGATGTCCAGCTCTACCACCCGGTCCACCAGCAGGAAGGGGTAGCGATGAGGCAGGTATTCGCGAATCTCGTTGATGTCCATCATGTTCAGGGGAGCCTGTTCAGAAAAGGGAAACGCCAAAAAATGCGTGACTCACGCATCAGATGGAGTGTCTCCGCTCGAGGTCACGGCAGCCAGGCGCTTTTCCAGCTGCTGCAGACGACGAGCCATGTCGTCCAGCTGGCGAATACGTGCAGCGCTCTTTTTCCACTCTGCCGCCGGTTGCATGGCCGTCCCGGATGAATAGGCACCCGGTTCGGTAATCGAACGGGTCACCATGGTCATGCCGGTGACGAATACGTTGTCGCAGATTTCGATATGCCCGACCAGGCCGACGCCGCCGGCGAGCATGCAATGCTTGCCGATCTTGGCGCTGCCGGAAATCCCGCAGCAGCCGGCCATGGCGGTGTGATCACCGATCTGCACGTTGTGCGCGATCATGATCTGGTTATCCAGCTTGACGCCGTTGCCGACCAGCGTATCGGACAAGGCGCCGCGATCGATGGTGGTGTTGGCGCCGATTTCGACATCATCGCCAACGGTCACCCCGCCGATCTGCGCGATCTTCTGCCAGGCGCCCTTCTGGTTGGCGAAACCGAAGCCCTCGCCGCCCAGCACGGCGCCGGACTGAATCACCACGCGCTTGCCGATTCGCACATCGTGGTAGAGGGTCACGCGCGGCGCCAGCCAGCCGTCTTCGCCAATGACGCTACGCGCGCCGACGAAGCAGTGCGCGCCGAGCGCGACCTTGGCGCCGATCTGCGCGCCCGCCTCGATCACCACGTAGGGACCGATGCTGGCCGAAGGATCGACATGAGCGGTTGGATCGACCACTGCGGTCGGATGGATACCGGCGGGGGCCTTGGGCTTGCGATCGAACTGGTGGGACAGCCCGGCGTAAGCCAGATAGGGATCGGGCACGATCAGCGCATTGCCAGCGAAGCCCTCAGCGTCGGCAGCCGTGAGCAACACGGCTCCGGCCTTGCACTCACCGAGGAACTTGCGGTACTGCGGATTGGCCAGGAAGCTCAGTTGCCCCGGTCCTGCATCCTGCAGCGTGGCCAGGCCATGGAGGACCAGAGTCGGATCGCCACGCAGCTCGGCATCGAGCTGCGCAGCCAGTTCAGCGAGGGTGAAAGACAGCGGGTTCATCATCAGCGCAGCTGGTTCATCCGCTCGATGACCTGGCGGGTGATGTCGTATTGCGGCTTGACGTCAACCACGGCACCACGCTCGATCACCAGGTCGTAACCACCCTTCTTGATGGTTTCCTCGACAGCCTGGTCCAGCTTCGGCTTGAGCTTCTTGAGCATCTCGCGGTCGGCGGACGCCTTGGCCTCGTTCAGCTCCTTGGACTGGAACTGGAAATCACGGGCCTTCTGCTTGAAGTCCAGCTCAGCCTTGTCACGATCGGCCTGGGACATCTTGCTGCTGGTATCGACCAGCTTGTCCTGCAGCGCCTTGGCATCGCTTTCCAGGGCGCGCAGCTTGCTCAGCTGCGGTCCGAACTTCTTCTCCGCGTCGACCGCGTACTGTTTGGCGGCATCCGACTCGAGCAGCGCCATCTGATAGTTGAGCACCGCGATCTTCGTATCGGCGAACGCGGGGCTCGCCATCAGGGCTGCGGCAATCAGGACGAACTGGGTCAACTTACGCACAATGCACTCCTGCAGAAAACTGGGTTGTCATGACAACGATACGGGCACTTAGAAAGTCTGCCCCAGGGAGAACTGGAAGATCTGAGACTGGGAGTTGGTCGGCTTCTTGATCGGCGTACCCAGGCTGAAGCTCAGCGGACCGAGCGCAGTGATCCAGGTCAGCCCGGCACCCACCGACATCGCCATGTCGTTCAGCTTGAGACCATTACAACCCTGGGTAGTGGACAACGGGCACTTGGTATCGAAGACATTACCCACGTCCCAGAACAACACGGTACGCAACTGGGTCTGGTCCTTGACGAACGGCATCGGGAACAGCAACTCCGCACCACCGGTGATCAGGACGTTACCGCCAAAGGCCTGGGGACTGTTGGTCGTATCCTGCAACTGGCCTTGGGCCGCGTACTTGCCGGTAGCCGTCGTACTGCGCGGGCCCAGCGAGTTGTCCTTGAAGCCACGCACCGAGTTGAAACCACCAGCGTAGTAGTTCTCGTAGAACGGCAGGCCATCGGTCGAACCGTAGCCATCGCCATAGCCCAGCTCGGTGTGGAAGCGCATGGTGTAGGTGTCGGTCATCGGCGCAAAGATCTGCCCGCGATAGTCGATCTTGTAGAAGGACAGGTCACTGCCCGGCACCGTGGTTTCCAGGGTCAGGCTTTGCGAGTGGCCGCGCGTCGCCAGGACACCCTTGTTCAGCGTCGACTCGGACCAACCGGCGGAGGCCTTGAAGTTGGTGAAGTTCTCGCCTTCGCGCTGGATGAAGTCGTAGATCTCGTCGACGCTGTAGGTGCCGGGGCTGATCTGGTCGCGCTGGACGCTCAGGCCATAGGTCAGGCGCGAGGTCTCGCTGATCGGGTAACCGATGCTGATGCCGGTGCCGAGGCTGTCGACGGAGTAATAGGAAACGTCGCTGTTATACAGCTTGCTGTAGTCGGTGCTGCGGTAGAAGACGTTGTAGCCGAGGCTGACGCCATCGACGGTCCAGTACGGATCGACATAGCCGAAGTTGTAGCTGGTCTGGTATTCGCTGCGGGTCAGACCGATGCTGACCTTGTTACCGGTACCGAGGAAGTTGTTCTGGCTGATCGAGCCGCCGAGGATCAAGCCCGCGCTCTGGGCGAAGCCGACGCTGGCGGTGATCGAGCCGGAAGGCTGCTCTTCCACGCTGTAGTTGACGTCGACCTGGTCGTCGGTGCCGGGAACTGCGGGGGTCTCGACGTTGACGGTCTTGAAGTAGCCCAGGCGCTCCAGGCGCTGCTTGGACTGGTCGATCAGGTAGGTGGAGGCCCAACCGCCTTCCATCTGGCGCATCTCGCGGCGCAGCACTTCGTCTTCGGTCTTGGTGTTGCCACGGAAGTTGATGCGATTGACGTATGCGCGCTTGCCCGGGTCGACCACGTAAGTGATGGACACGGTCTTGTCGTCGTCATGGGCTTCCGGCACGCCGTTGACGTTGGCGAAGGTGTAACCCTCGTTACCCAGACGGCGGGTGATCAGGTCGGAGGTGGAGGTCATCACCTTGCGCGAGAAGACCTGGCCAGGCTCGACCAGCAGGAGCTTCTTGACTTCCTCTTCCGGCACCTTGAGGTCGCCGGTCAGTTTCACCTCGCGAACCTTGTACTTCTCACCCTCGTTGATGTTGACGGTGATGTAGACGTGTTTCTTGTCCGGGGTGATGGAAACCTGGGTCGAGGCGATGTCCATGTGGATGTAGCCACGATCCAGGTAGTAGGAACGCAGACGCTCCAGGTCACCGGACAGCTTTTCACGGGAATACTTGTCGTCGTTCTTGAAGAAGGACAGCCAGTTGGTAGTCTTCAGCTCGAACAGACCGGTAAGGGTCTCGTCGGAGAACACGGTGTTGCCGACCACGTTGACGTGGGCAATGGCGGCGACCGTGCCTTCGTTGATGGTGATCTTCAGCGCGACGCGGTTGCGCGGCTGCGGCACGACCTGGGTCTCGATGGTCGCCGAGTAGCGGCCCTGGGCCACGTACTGACGCTGCAACTCGTTGCGCACGCCTTCCAGCGTCGCCCGCTGGAAGATCTCGCCTTCCGCCAGGCCTGACTGCTTCAGGCCCTTCATCAGGTCTTCCTTGGTAATTGCCTTGTTACCCTCGATCTCGATGCTGGAGATCGAAGGACGCTCGACTACATCGATGACCAGAACGCTGCCGTCGCGGCCGAGGTGAATGTCCTGGAAGAAACCGGTCTTGAACAGCGAGCGGGTCGCATCGACCAGACGGCGATCATCGGCCTGATCGCCAACGTTGAGCGGCAGCGCGGCGAACACGCTACCGGCGGAGACCCGCTGCAAGCCATTGACGCGAATGTCGGAAACTGTGAAGGACTCGGCGTGAACCTGGGCGATCATCAGCGCGGACACTGCCGCGGGTAGCAGAAAGCGTTTCATGGAGTCCTTTTATTCCAACTGACAAATAAAGAATCTGCCGCATAAGGCGGCAGATCCGAAAACCAATGGCAGCTACAGTCGACTCAGGTCGTTGATCAAGGCCAGCAACATGACCCCAACGACAAGGCTGATGCCGATCTGCATCCCCCAAGCCTGGACCCGCTCGGATAATGGGCGACCACGCACCCACTCGACCAGGTAAAACAGCAGATGCCCGCCATCGAGGACAGGAATCGGCAACAGGTTGAGAACCCCCAAACTAATGCTCAGATAGGCGAGGAAGTGCAGAAAATCCCCTACGCCGGACTGGGCCGAAGCGCCCGCCACTTTAGCAATGGTTATCGGCCCACTCAAGTTTTTTACCGAGAGCTGGCCCAGCACCATTTTCTTTAGAGAATCCAGGGTTAGCACGCTCATCGACCAGGTTCGGGAGAGCGCTTCACCTACCGCGGCCACCGGCCCGTAGCGAACTTCACGAAGCATGTCCGCTGGCCACTCGCCACCTGCGACACCGGCGCCCAGGTAGCCGGTGCGCGCCTTGCCCTCGCCTTTCGCCGCCAGGGTCAGCGTCAGCTCCCGTTCCTGGCCATCGCGCTGCAGGACGAAAAGTACCGATTTCCCGGGCCGCGCCCGAACCTTGTCGACCACTTGCTGCCAGTCATCCACCGGCTGGCCGTCAACCCGCAGCAGGCGGTCACCAACGGCCAGGCCAGCGGCCTTGGCCGGGCCCTCGGGGTCCAGCTCGGCAATCACCGGCGGCAGCGCCGGACGCCACGGCTGGATACCCAACCCACCGATGGGATCGGGATTATCGACACTCTTCAACCAGGCTTTGATCGGTACCTTGTGCAGCACCTGGGCAGTGGAGCCCTGCTCACGGACCGCGATAGCGAGTTCACCGGTCTCACCCAGACGCCGAACCAGACGCAGATTGACCGCGCCCCAGCCGTCCACGGCCTCGCCATCCACCGCGACGACCTCCTGGCCGGCGGCCAGGCCGCCTTGCGCAGCCGGACTGTCGGCGAGCACCGAACCGATGACCGGACGCACTTGCTGGCCACCCAGCATGGCAAGGACCCAGAAGAACAGGATGGCAAGGAGGAAGTTCGCGACCGGGCCGGCGGCGACGATGGCAATGCGCTGGAACACCGGTTTTCGATTGAAAGCACGATGGAGCTGATCGGCAGGGACCTCGCCCTCGCGCTCGTCGAGCATTTTCACGTAGCCGCCCAGCGGGATGGCGGCTACGACGAACTCGGTGCCATGGCGATCATGCCAGCGCAGCAGCGACGTACCGAAGCCAACCGAAAAGCGCAGCACCTTGACGCCACAACGGCGAGCCACCCAGAAGTGGCCGAACTCGTGAAACGTCACCAGGACGCCAAGCGCAACCACCAGCCCGACGACCATATAAAGCGCACTCATCGCTACCTCCAGGGCTTATCGATCACGCCCACGCAACCAGGCCTGAGCGGCCTCGCGCGCGCGCTGATCGGCCGCGAGCACCGCATCGAGGCTTTCGACAGGCGCCGCCGCCTCGCGGTTCAGAACCTCGTCGATGATAACCGCGATCTCGGTGAAGCGAATCCGCCGTTCGAGAAATGCCGCGACCGCCACTTCATTGGCCGCGTTCAGCATGGCCGGCGCACTGCCACCCGCTTCCGCCGCCTGGCGCGCCAGGCGCAGACAAGGGAAACGCTGCTCGTCGGGGGCCTGGAAGTCGAGGCGCGCGACACTGAACAGATCCAGCGGCGACACCCCGGAATCGATACGTTCCGGCCAGGCCAAGGCGTGGGCGATGGGCGTACGCATGTCGGGGTTCCCCAACTGCGCGAGCACCGAGCCGTCGATGTAGTCGACCAGCGAATGGATCACGCTCTGCGGGTGGATGACCACTTCCACCTTCGACGGCGTCGCATCGAACAGCCAGCAGGCTTCGATCAGCTCCAGCCCCTTGTTCATCATGCTCGCCGAGTCGACGGAAATCTTCCGCCCCATCGACCAGTTCGGGTGCGCGCAGGCCTGCTCCGGCGAAACGTCGTGCAGAGCCTCCGGAGGAGTCTCGCGGAACGGACCGCCAGAGGCCGTCAGCAGAATGCGCCGGACACCGACACTGGACAGCCCGCGCGCGTAATCGCCGGGCATGCACTGGAAAATGGCGTTGTGCTCGCTATCGATCGGCAGCAATTGGGCGCCACTGGCCTGCACCTGCTGCATGAAGAGCGCGCCGGACATCACCAGCGCCTCCTTGTTGGCCAGCAATACGCGCTTGCCGGCCTGCACCGCCGCCAGGGTCGGCTTGAGGCCCGCGGCACCGACGATGGCCGCCATCACCACATCGACCTCGGCGTGCCCGGCCACTTCGCACAGGCCCGGCTCGCCAACCAGTACCTGGGTCGCCAGGCCAGCCGACTGCAGACCACCGCGCAGATGGCGCGCCTGCTCAGCGGTCGCCACCACGGCGAACTGCGGACGATGGCGCAGGCACAAGGCTTCCAGCTCGGCGAGGCGCGAATGTCCGGTCAGGGCGAACACCTGATAGCGCTGCGGGTGTCGCGCAAGCACATCCAGCGTACTGAGACCGATGGAGCCGGTCGCACCCAATACGCACACCTGCAGAGGACGACTCATGGCGTCCCCCAACCGCTCATCCAGAGCAGCACAGTAAATACCGGGATGGCCGCGGTGAGGCTATCGATGCGATCGAGAACACCGCCATGCCCCGGCAGCAGGTGACTGCTGTCCTTCATGCCGGACTCACGCTTGAACATGCTCTCGGTCAG
>NZ_FNDS01000015.1 GCF_900099785.1 Pseudomonas panipatensis
CGTTGAGCTAACCAATACTAATTGCCCGTGAGGCTTGACCATATAACACCCAAACAATTTGGTGTTAGACGGTGAAGTCGACGAACCGAAAGTTCGCAAGAACCGCAAATACCTGAATCACATACCCGAATTCGGATGAGCGTTGAAAGACGGGCATCCTAAAGAATTGCTTGACGACCATAGAGCGTTGGAACCACCTGATCCCATCCCGAACTCAGTAGTGAAACGATGCATCGCCGATGGTAGTGTGGGGTTTCCCCATGTGAGAGTAGGTCATCGTCAAGCACCTATCCCAAAACCCCTGGTCAGCAATGACCAGGGGTTTTGCTTTTGCGCGCGGAAAAGTCGATCGAGATGCCGGCGGGACCAAGGCAGAAGCGCAGATGCCCTAGGCAATTCCTCTAAGGCGCGTTGTAGCCGCTGTCTCGTCTACAATAGCGGCAAATCTGCCTGAGTCCTTTCATGACCGAAATAGACAGTCGCGCGCTCCGGGATCTGCCGCTGGAAGAGCTGATCGCCTGCCATGAATGCGATCTCCTGATGCGTCGTGAACACGTAGAGCCTGGGCTGAAGTCGATCTGTCCGCGATGTGGCTATGAGCTGGAAGTCCATCGCCGCGACATGGTCCGGCGGGCCCTGGCACTGGTGGTGACAGCGTTGCTTCTCTACGTTCCGGCTAACTTCTTGCCGATCATGGACATCACCATTCTCGGTCAGACCGGCGTCGATACGGTCTGGAGCGGCGTGCAGGGCTTGTATAACTCGAACATGGAAGGTGTCGGCATCCTGGTCTTTCTCTGCAGCATGGTGATTCCGCTGCTGAAATTACTCTGCCAGCTCTTGGTGCTCCTCAGCCTGCGTTTCAATATCGCGCAACGGCAAGGCATGCTGCTTTACCGGACGTATCAGCATCTGCGCGAGTGGGGCATGCTCGAGGTGTACTTGATGGGCATCCTGGTTTCGATCGTCAAACTGATCGCCATGGCGGAGTTGCATGTGGGCCTCGGACTTGCCTGCTTCGTGGCCTTGCTGTTCACCCAGGTCTTGCTGGAAGTGACCATGTCTCGCCACCAGGTTTGGGATGAGTTGTCCACGGAGGATGGCGATGCGCGCGATTGATGCCGGCATTCTGGTGTGTGGCGAGTGTCATCAGCTCAATCGCATGACGGATGAGGAGCCACAACATTGCCGCCGCTGTGGTTCGCATCTGCACCCACGCCGGCCGAACAGCATAGCGCGTACCTGGGCTCTGCTGGTCACTGCGGCGATTCTGTATATCCCGGCCAATCTGCTGCCGATCATGACGGTGAACTTCCTTGGCAGCGGTACTCCCGCGACCATCATGGAAGGCGTGGTCGAGCTGATCAACGCGGACATGGTGCCTATTGCGCTGGTGGTGTTCGTCGCCAGCATTCTGGTGCCGACATTCAAGCTGGTGGGCATTGCCCTGTTGCTCTACTCGGTGCAGCGCCATCAACCGCTATCGGCGCGCCAGCGCATCGTCATGTACCGCTTCATCGAGTGGATCGGACGCTGGTCGATGCTCGATATCTTCGTCATCGCCATCCTGGTGACCCTGGTGAATTTCGGCAACCTGGCCAGCATCGAGGCGAATCTTGGTGCGGCGGCATTTGCCAGCGTGGTGGTGCTCACCATGTTGGCGGCAGTGACTTTCGATCCCCGACTGATTTGGGATAACACGGACGCGGAAAACAACGATGAGTGACCTCCCAACGCCCAAGACGCGCAAAACCTCCAACTGGTCGGCAATCTGGATACTGCCGTTGATCGCCTTGGCGATCGGCGCATGGTTGGCCTGGCGCGCCTACGATCAGGCCGGTGTGGTGATCCATATCCAGTTCGAGAGTGGCGAAGGGATCCAGCCGAACAAGACCGAGGTGATCTTCAAAGGGATCGCCATCGGTAAAGTGATCGACATGCACGTCAACCGGCCCAATCTCAGCGTCAATGCCACCATCGAGATGCGCAAGGAAAGTGCTGACTACCTGAGCAGGCAGACACGCTTCTGGCTGGTCAAGCCGCGGGTGTCCCTGGCGGGGGTGACCGGATTGGAAACCCTGGTATCCGGCAACTACATCGCCGTCGACCCGGTGAAGGGCGATCTTCATCACGACTTCGTCGCGTTGAAGGAGCCGCCACCGTTGTCGGACAGTCTGCCGGGCCTGCACCTGGTACTGAAGGCCGAGCGCCTGGGTTCGCTCGAGCAGGGAAGCCCGATCTATTACCGGCAGATCCAGGTCGGTCAGGTGAAGAGTTATCAACTGGCCGATGACCAGAAAACCATCGAAGTGAAGATTCATATCGAGCCGGCCTACGCTGACTTGGTGCGCAAGAACACGCGCTTCTGGAATGCCAGTGGCATCACGCTGTCCGGTAACCTGACCGGCCTCAAGCTGCACACCGAATCCCTGGCCAGTATCGCCGCGGGGGGGATCGCCTTCGCTACGCCGGAAAACTACCCGGATAGCCCGCCAACCGATCCGAGCAAGCCCTTCCGCCTTTATGAAGATTTCGATGCCGCCCAGTCCGGCCTGAACGTGCACCTCAAGGTGCATGATGTCAGCGGACTCAGTGCTGGCAGCACTCCGGTCGTCTACAACGGTGTGCAGGTCGGGACGGTCAAGAACATCGACATGGACCAGGACTTCAATGGCGCCACCGCCACCTTGTCGATGGACCCGCGCACCGAGGATTTCCTCAATAGCTCGACCGAGTTCTGGATGGTCAAGCCGAGCATTTCGCTGGCCGGTATCACCGGCCTGGAAGCGTTGGTGAAGGGCAACTATATCGCCGTGCGGTTCGGCAAGGCCGGCGAGCCGACGCGGGAGTTCAGCATTCGTCCGAAGGCGCCGCCACTCAATCTCGATGCGCCTGGCCTGCACATCGTGCTGACCAGCGACAAGCTGGGCTCGCTGGACGTCGGCACACCCATCCTCTACCGGCAGCTTCAGGTCGGTACCGTACAGAGTTACCAGTTGTCGCGCGATCGCCAGCGCGTGGTGATCGGTGTGCATATAGAGCCCGAGTACGCCAACCTGGTGAACACTTCGTCGCGTTTCTGGAATGTCAGCGGGGTGACCTTGAGTGGCGATCTCAACGGCATCAAGTTCAAGAGCGAATCGCTGCAGACACTGATCTCCGGCGGTATCGCTTTCGATACCCCGGACCCCAAGGCGGCGGCCCTGACCAAGGTGCGCCGTTTCTCCCTGTATGACAGTGAGGAAAATGCCAAGGCCGCGGGCCTCATGGTGTCTCTGCATGCGAGCAGCGCCGAGGGACTGCGCGAAGGTACGCTGATTCGCTTCAAGGGCATGGAGGTCGGCCGGATCGAGCAGATCGATTTGGACAAGGATCTGTCCGGCGTGCAACTGAAGGCCCGCCTCACCCGTGCGCAGGAGCGTATCGCCCGTCAGGGCAGTCGTTTCTGGGTGGTCAAACCGCAGATCGGTCTGTCGGGGGCGGAGAACCTCGGCACCCTGGTCAGTGGCCAGTACATCGAGGTGCTGCCGACGGACAAGCCCGCTCCGGCGCAAGTCGCCTTCAACCTGCTGGAGCAGGCACCGAATCGCCTGCTGGATGCCGAAGGTCTGCGCCTGACCCTCAGCGCGGCCCGGCGCGGTTCGCTGAAGCCCGGCGTGCCGGTGACCTATCGCGAGGTGCAGGTCGGGAGCGTGACCTCCTTCGAGTTGGGCGAGCAGGGCGACCGGGTTCTTATCCACATCCTCATCGAGCCGCGTTACGCGCCCCTGGTGCGCAGTGGCAGCCGTTTCTGGAACAGCAGCGGCGTGGGAGTCGATGCCGGCTTGTTCAAGGGCGTGAAGCTACGCACCGAGTCGGTCGAGACCATTCTCGCCGGCGGGGTCGCCTTCGCCACGCCGGACAATGCGCAGATGGGCGAGCCGGCGCGGCCGGGACAGACCTTCGCGCTCTTCGACGAAGCCAACGATGAGTGGCTGCAGTGGGCGCCGAAGATCCCGTTGGACAAGGCTCCGGCGCTCCGTTGAGGCGCCGGGCGCTGCGCCGCCGCTGCGCTGGGGAAGTGAACAGGCCGCCGTCGGTGTCGCACCGGCGGCGGCCTTTTCGCGTCAGGCGGGTTCGGCGCTCGCCTCGGCGTCGGCGGCCTGGGCGCCCGCCAGTGTTTCGCGGCGGCGAATGAACTTCCAGTCGGCTTCGTCGATGTAGATGCCGTTGGGACCGCTGCCACCTTCCAGGTCGATCGCGACCTGCGCCGATACCTGCGGTTTCACGCTCGCCAGAATGGGCACGAAGCCCAGTTGCAGGCTGGTCTCCAGCAACGCGGCCTGGTTGCGCTCGTCGATGTCCGCGGCCTCGTCGAGGTAGTACGGCAGACGAATCTTGCCGGCCTGCTCGCGATCCATCAGGTGCAGCAACAGGTACATGTTGGTCAGCGCCTTGATGGTCATGGTGGTGCCGTTGGATGCCGCACCGTCGATGTCCGTATGGACGATCGGCTGGCCGCCGACCTTGGTGATCTCGAAGGCCAGCTCGAACAGGTCCTTCAGGCCCAACTGGTTGTTGTTCGCCGCCACCAGGCGCGACAGGTAGTCCTTGGCCTCTTCGTTCTTCGCATCCTGGTCGGCGCTCTGGGTCAGGTCGAACACCGAGAGGTTTTCGCCTTCCTCGTATTGCCCGGCGCTGTGGATGATCTGGTCGATGTGGCGCAGGGCGTCCTTGTTCGGCGCCAGGACGATGCGGAAGCTCTGCAGGTTGGAGACCTGGCGCTTGTTGATCTCGCGGTTGAACAGGGCGAGCTGGTGTTCCAGGTTGTCGTAGTCGCTGCGGATGTTGCGCAGGGTCCGGGCGATATCGGTGACCGCCGCGCGCCGCGCCTTGGCCAGGGTCAGGGCTTCGTCCTGGCGGTGTGCGTAGGCATTGATCAGCAGGTGCAGGCGCCGCTCCGGATCATCCTCGCTGTCGAACTTGGCCACGCCCTTCAGGCGCACCTGCGCGTACAGCGCTTCGATCTGGCCGTCGATGCGCTGCAGTTGCTGCCAGGTGTCCTGGTAGTCGTTGAGCAGCGGCAGCAGGTTGTCCAGGGAGTCGTCCACCGGCTCCATGAAGGGGGTGCCGAAGGGCAGGTCGGCGGGCAGCAACTGACGGCGACGGAGGGCGTCGTCGAGGGTGCGCTGCTTGGCTTCCAGGTCGGCCAGTTGCCGGCCCACCAGTTGTAGCTTGGCGGAGAGCTGCTGGACGCGCTCGGTGAAGGCATCGGCCGAGCGCTTCAGTTCGTCCTGGGTGGCTTCCAGTTGCGCCAGGGTTTCCAGCTTGGCCGGTTCTTCGGCGCTGAGGGTCTGGCTGCGGCGGAAGTCTTCCAGGGCCTTTTGCGCGTCCAGCACTTCCTGGTACAGCTTGTCGGCCTGGGCTTTGCTGGCGTGGCGGTCGGCGGCCACCGCCTGCTGGGTCTTGAGCTGCTTGAGCTCCTTCTCCAGGCGCTCCTTCTGGTCGCGCAGGGCGGCACGGTCGGCCAGGGCCTGCAGCGCCGGCGGCTCGATGTGCGAGAGGTCGATGCTCAGGCCGGGCACTTCGAAGCGCTCGCCCTTGAAGGCATCGAGGATTTTCTCGACGCTGCCGACCCACTGGCCGTCCTCGTCCAGGCTGACGCCCTTGTCGCCGAGCGGCAGGCTGAACAGGGCGCCGTTGAACAGGCGCATCAGGCGCTCCACATCCTGCTGCGAGAACTCCTCGCGCAGGCGCGCGTAGCTGTTGTTGTCGGCGTGTTCGAGCTGCTGACGGACGTTCTTCAGGCGCTTTTCCAGGTCGCGCAGGCGCTCGTCGAGGTCTTCGCTGGAGAACTGCCGCGAATGGGCCAGGGCGCCGGCCAGTTCGTCGTGGGCGTCCTTGGCGGCGAGCAGTTGCTGCTCCAGCACCTTGGCGTCCTCGACCAGGGCGAAGCGGTTCTTCAGCACCGCCAACTCCCCCAGCCAACGCTGGATTTCGCTGATTTCGCGCTCCAGGCGCATCAGCTCGGCGGTGCCGCCGCGCTGTTCGTTCTGCAGGCCATCCTGCTCGTTGCGGTAGTGCTCGGCCTGGATCACCAACTCTTCTTTGCGCGCCCCGGCATAGTCTTCCCAGGTGCCGAGCAGGCTATCGAGCAACGGCGACAGGCGGTGCATCTTGCCGCGCAGGAACTCGCGCTGGCTGACGCCGTTGGCCAGGGCCTCGACCAGCGGGCCGGCGGCGACCAGGGCCTGGTAGTCGCCTTCCATGCGGCGCACGTCGCGGAAGGCTTCTTCGCAGGCGGCGATGTAGTCGACGCTGCCCGAGCGCAGGCTGTGTTCGAAGGCATCGAGGAACAGCTGCTTGAGCTTGGCCGCGGTGATCTCGCGCATGTGCAGCAGGTTGATGAACAGCGCGCGGAAGGTCTTCAGGCTCTGCTCGCTGGTCGAGCGCAGCGGGATCAGGGTCAGGTCCAGCGGCACCGACGTGTGGCCGCCGACCAGCAGTCGGCGCAGCTCATCGGGTTTCAGCTCGTAGGCCTTCAGGCCGGCGCGTTCGAGGCTGGCGTAGAGTTCGCGCAGGCGCAGGCAGGTGCCGTTCTTCTGGTAGTGATCGAGGTCCAGCTCGCCCTCGTAGGCGAAGAACTGGTGGCCGAAGCCGCCGCCCGGACCACGTCCGCCGACGCCGATCACATGGCGGCCGTGGGGCAGTTCCAGCTCGATGAGGATATAGCTGGTGTCGGTGGCGAAGTAGAACTTGCGCGAGGCTTCCAGGCTGTACTTGCCGAAGCTCATGTCCGACATGCGCGCCAGGATCGGGAACTGCAGGGCGTTGATCGAGGCGCTCTTGCCCAGGTTGTTGGCGCCGTAGACCGACAGCGGCTGTTCCAGGGGGAACACGCCGAGGCTGTAACCGGCGGTGTTGAGCAAAGCGAAGCGGCGAATGCCGTAGCGTTCCTGGGTCATGCCTGGGCCTCCATGTCGGCTTGTTCTTCGGCAATGGCGCGGGCGATGGCGTCTTCCTCGCTTTCTGCTTCAAGGACGTCGGCGGCGGGCTGCACAGCCGGCTCGGCGAATTCTTCGAGGCTGACGATGGGCTCCTCGTCCTCCTCGATCAGCACCGGGGCGACGAAGGCCAGGTCCTTGGCGTGCAGGCTGGCAGCCAGGTCGCGGTCCTGCTGCACCGACAGGCAGACGTCGAGGAAGCGGTGGATCGGCGGCAGGAAACGGTACACGCCGTTGTCCTCGGCGGCGAAGCCGAGCTGGGTCATGCGCCGCATGACCTTTTCTTCGAGTTCTTCCTGGGTCTGTACTTCGGCCTGCAGGAACAGGTCGCGGTACTTTTCCAGCAGCGCGGGCAGTTCATCGCGGCCGAGGCTGCCGCCGTCGAGTACGGCGAGCGGGTCGCGGCCCTGGTCGGCAAGGTGCTCGACGAGGATGAAGGTGAACAGCGCCAGGCGCTGGGCGGTCTTGTTCACCTGGGCGCCGATCTGCTCGGGAACGAAGTAGTAGAAGCCGCGGGTGTCGCAGACCAGTTCGAAGCCCAGGGCGCGGAACAGGGCGCGGTACTGGTCCTGCTGGTTGGACAGCTGGCTGTACAGCTCCGGGTCGCGGCGGCTGACGTGGAAGCCCTTGAACAGCTCACGGAAGATCGGCGTGAGCTGGGTCAGTTCGGAAAGATTAATTTGCATGGGGTTCGCTCGCAGTGTCCTTGCTGGAGAGCAGGGCGAAAGAGCACAGGCTGAGGCTGTGCTGGGCGGTTTCGTAGTCGCGGCGTTCGAGGCGTTCGCGCTGGAAGCGGCCGTCTCGCGACAGGCGCGAGAACCAGTAGAGCAGCTCGTCGGTGGCGCCCTCCGGTTCCTGTTCGAGCAGCCAGCGCATCAGGTCCGGCAGCGGCAGCGCGGCCTGGCAGCGATCGAGCATCTCGCGCGCGGTGCGCGGCGCGCGTTGCGGCCCATCGCCCTTGCGCGCGCCGCTGGCCTTGGGGAAGTGCGCCGGCTTGGGCTCGAAGCGGGCCAGGGCGAAGACATAGCTTTCCACCTGCGAGGCGCTGCCGAGGAAGGTGCTCTGCGGCCGGGTGAACAGCGGCAGCGCGGCCTGCGGCACGGCGTCGATGCCCTTGCGGCGGATCACCGACAGGGCCAGGGCGGCGCCACGGGTGATCGCATTGTGCCGGCGCGCCTCTTCGCGCAGCGGCAGCAGCAGTTCGCGGGCGCGGCGCAGGGTGAGCTGGGCGGTGGTCTGCATTTCCAGGATGCGTGCGTGGGTACGTAGCAACTGGTCGTCATCCACCAGTTGGCCGAGGCGCTGCTGTTCGCCGAGCAGGCGCAGCAGTACCTGCTCGACACGGCGCACGCCTTGCTCGAAGGCGCCATCGGCGGAGACCAGTTGGATCATTGGCTCGACGTACTCGTCCCAGGTCGCCAGGACTTCGGCGTAGCGCTGGCGCAGGGGAATCTGCCGGTCACTGGTCTTGGCCCGCTCGGCCACGGCGATCAGTGCCTGTTCGTCATTGGCCAGCTTCTTCAGCACGTCGCGTACGCGCATGTCGAGCAGGCGCAGCTGGCGGGCCAGGTCGTTGCCGTCGCGCACCTCGAAGGCGTCGCGGATATAGCCGGCGAGGCGTTCCAGGTGGCGCAGGTAGGCCTCGATTTCCAGGCACAGACCGAGGCGGTGCTCATGGCGCAGGTAGGCGAGGAAGTCATGGATCTGGGCGTTGAGCTCGAAGCGGTTGGGGCTCTTGGCCACCGGCACCAGGATATCCAGGCGGATCCACTGGTCGAGCAAGGTGGTGATGTCCGCCGGGGTGCCTTCGGGCAGTTGCGCTATCAATTGCAGGCGCAGTTCCGACAGGCTCAGGGTGCCGCTGTCGAAACGCTCGCAAAGCGGTTCGAGCAGGGCCCAGTGTTCGGCGAGGGCGCGCAGTACGCGTCTGGGATCGATCATCGGGAAGCCGCAGGTTGTGCCAGGGACGGATAAAGGGGGCGATTGTACTGCAAAGGTTCGCCCTCGGCGGAAGGGGTGACGAAACGCGGCAGTTTGCGCCGCGCGACGCGTCGAGCGAGGCTTCCAAATCGCCTTGCAAGGCGTCTAAGCCTATGAAATTTCTGGCATGTTTTCTGCGAGGGAGGCTGCATCCCATCGCGATATGCCGCCATGACTTACGATGCCGCCCTTGCCAAGGCCCGCTGGGCCGAACTGGAACGTCAGAACGATCTCGACTGGGATCTGGATGCCATTACCGACCGCAATGAGGCCATCGCTTTCCTGCAGCGTTTCGAGAATCGCCTGTGCATCTACTCCTCATACGTGGAGAAGCTCTACAGCAACTACAGCTTCGTGATTCCCGAGAACCAGGAAGGCGGCATCACCATCCTGCCCAACGAACAGGCCTGGTTCGATACCTTCCATGACATCCCGGCCGACGCGGTGGAACCCACCGGCATCCACATTCTTCCGGGCGAGACCATGGGCCATCGCGGCCTGTACCTGAAGATTCCGGGCGAGCACCGCCTGGTCGCCTCGGCCGAGTTGCCTTTTCAGGATGGGCTGAAACTGCTGATCAACCGTTACCGCATGCGTGACGAGCCTTTCCTGCCTGTTCTGGTCAAGGGCGACCTGCGCGAATACGAGGCGCGCATGCCGTCGCTTCACCTGCATCGGCTGAACACCGCCAAGCTGCAGGCGCAGTCGCGGCTCAACCTGGATGCCATCAAGGGGGCCATCGCCGAACACCTGATCGGGCTGTTCCGTCACGGCTGATGGTCGCGATCCTGCTCGCGCGGATGGCTCTGCAGCGGGTCCGCCGAGCGCATGAGCGCCAGCCTCGGCGGCGGCCTGTATGAAAAAGTAACAAGGGGCCTCGCTGCCGCCGTCCGGTCGGCCCGGCGCGGATTGCCCCCGCAGGCTTTTCTCTACTATGGGTCGGCCCGCCGCCTCTTCCGAATTCCTATAGTGGGCATCAGGCCGTATCGGCACTGAAGTCGAACGATAAGAAGAAGAGGTGAGCATGGCGAACAGCTTCACGTCGGGGCAGCAGTGGAGCGCTGGCCTGCAGGCTCAGGGCTTGCGATGCGCGGCGCTGGTCTTGGGCGTGTGCCTGAGCCATGGGGTGCGGGCCGATATGCTGGCGCTGGACGACGACCAGCTTGCCGAGGTGCAGGGTGCTGGCATCGGCTTTGTGGTCGACAACGCCATGGTCGACGGCAGCAAGGCCACCACCACTATCACCGGGCTCACCGACCCTAGCGGCAAGAGCGTCTCCATCGCCGTCAGGAACCTCTATCTCGGGGCCACCGGAAGCAACAAGGGCGCCACCCTCGCGCCGGTGACCATCGGCCGCCTGGCCTATCCCTTCAAGCTGAATCTGTACAAGGGCTCGGTCCTGACCACCCAATTGAGCGATGGGCGCACCGTCAGCACCCTGCCCAGCGATGCCGACGTGCTCGAACTGGCCTTCCCGCCGCTGATCAGCGGTAGCGCCGGCCAGCCTTGCATCAGCGGCTATGCCGGCGCTGGCAGTGGTTGTTCGAGCCGGGCCAGCGAAAAGCTCGACCTGGGGGCGCGCTTCGATTTCACGCTACCCTCCGGCACCACCACCCGCACCGACGTGCTCAACCTGAACTTCCAGGAGCTGGCGATGGATGGCAGTTACCTGCGCTTCTGGGGCTCCAGTGCGCGCAGCCAACTGGTCGGCGAGCTGCGCCTGAATCTGTACGCCAAGACACTGGACATCATGTCCTGCGCTGCCGGAACCACCAACTGCAGCAGCGCCGCGGAGATGGCCGCGCGCAGCGTCTACCTGACCAACGCCTACGCCAGCGTCGCCCTGGGGTACGGCAAGTCGCAGCCGTTGCTGTTCTCGGTGGCTTCCGATGGCAACTTCAATCTGGAGCTGCCCGCGCTGACCAGCGCCAATGCCGCGGACTTCTATGCCAATGCGCCGCGCACCAGCCTGGTGATCGACAACCTCAACTTCGGCGGTACCCGACCCAGCTATGGCGTGGCGCCTGCCGATGGCAGCGGTGTCAATCTCGGCCGCAGCGAGCTGTCCGGGTTGAGCTTCAACTACCTCAAGGTGACATCGCACAGTCTCTGATGGGGGAGGGCGGCACGATGAGACAACCAGACTCGACGTCCGGCGTGCGCAGGCGCTGCGCCCAGGGGCTGCTGGCGCTGTTCGCCAGCCTGCTGCCGCTTGCCGGGCTGCAGGCGGAGTTGCGCAACCTGGCGGACGACGATCTGGGCAGCGTGGTGGGGCAGAGCGGTTTGAGCCTGAGCATCTCCGCGACCCTGCAGCGCAACACCGCCAATACCCGCTGCCCGGGCGGTTGCGGCGCGCGCCTGGCGATCCAGCCGGCCGGCAGCGGCAATAACTTCCTGATACTGGACAACATCAGCGGAACGTTCAGTTTCGATGAGACCACCCTGGACGTCGTCACCATCAGCAGCGGTTTCGGCGGCGACGGCGCAGCCTTCAACCGTCAGGTCCTGCGAATCGGGCTGAAGGACGTCAACTTCAACAACGTCAGCCTGACCCTGGCCGGGGCCAACAAGGCATCCGGCAGCGCGACCGGGCTGAGCCAGACCGACTTGATCAGCGCCCGGGTCGACGGTGTTCTGCATGTGCAGGGCAACCTGAACCTGTTCCAGGTCCCGGCGCGATGAATGGGATTTCCGTGAGCCACGAGAAGAACAAGAGAGGGGCGCTCATGAACGCCAAACGCTTGCCCTGGCTGATCTGCGCAAGCCTGGGGCTACTGCTCGGCCTTGCCGGGGCGGCCCGCGCCGAACTGCGTGCGCTGAGCGACAGTCAATTGTCGGACGTTACCGGCCAGGCCTTCATCAACCTGGCCACCGACGCCAATGCCGGGATCAACTACACAAGGCTCAACGTAGGCGCCACCGTGCAGACTCAGTTGAACATGAACAAGCTGCAGCTCGGGCTCTACAACCGCAGCGGGGAGGCGGCCAACACCGCCGACATCGCCATCAACAACTTCGCCCTGGGCACGGTGAACAACAAGACCGGGCAGATCAATCCCTTCACCATCGTCGATCCCTATGTCGAGTTCGCCTACAACGGCAACAGCCTGGTGGGCCTGCGCATCGGCTTCAACCAGGCCAAGGGGGTACTGTCCGGCGACATCCAGACGCTGACCGGCAACGTTCCGGTGCATATCAAAGGCTCGGCGGATGCGGTGTACAACAATGCCAGTGGCTTGCAGCAGACCGTTCTGTTTCTCGGTGGTATCTACCGCTCATCGACCCTGGAGGCGGACGCCAACCTGGTCGACGGTAGCGGTAACTCCGATCCGGTGCGCGGAACCATGGCCGGCATCAAGAACGGCGACGGCCTGACCTGCACCAGCGGCTGCGTGCCGTTGATCTCGGATGCGGCGCTGGCGATCGTTCGCTCCCAGGGCTGCGCCATCCTCGGCATCACCACCTGCTTCAATCTCCGGCAATTCCAGTCGCTGCCGGTGGGCGACCTGTCCCAGGCCGGCATGGCCGGGGCGGCCAAGGGCTTCTTCATCTCCCTGCAGAGCCAGGATGTGCAGTGGCGTGATTTGGATACCGGGGCGATGGTCACCGCACTGAAAGGCGCCTTCATGAACATGCCGAAGTATCGCGACGCCAGCGGCAACCTCGTCTCGCCGATCAATATCGACTTCAACCAGGCCTTTGGCGGCATTCCGCGCCAGGACACCTGCGTCGGCATGAACAAGGGCTGCTGAGCGCTCCTCCCGCCGGCTGCCCTTTCCGTCGGGCGCGTTTCACGCGACAATCCCGCCTCGTCGCGATGCTCCGCGCGTCCGCAAGAGCCTTACAGGTACACGACCGTTGATCGAAGAAGCCCGCCGCCGCGCCTATCTCGGCGCCATGCAGGTCGCCTCCTGGCTACCACGCGTGGCCTTGCCCTTCGCCGCGCCTTCGCGTCCTGAACTGCTGCAAGCCCCCGAGCAGCCGGAGGCGGAAGTGCCTGCCAGCGCTGCACCCTCTGCCCCACCCCAGCAAGCGCAGCCAACGGCGTCGCGTCCAGCGATTCCCGTGATCGTGCCGCGTCCGGCTGCCCAGGCCAGAGCCACGGCGCCCGAGGCGGAAGCCGAGGCACAGGCGCCCGCTCCCCGCGCACCTGTCGAAGCGCCGCCGCGTTTCGCCCTGCAATTGCTGCGTGCCGGCGCTTGCGCCCTGCTGGTCGAGCTGCCGACCGGCGAGCCCTTGGCCAGCCGTGACCCGGCCTACCTGCTGCTGAAGGACCTGCTGCGCGCCGCCGGCCTGCCGGACAGCCCGCAACTCATCGGTGAGCCGGTGCGTTGGCCGCTGCTCGCGGGCGGAAGCCTGGACCAGGGCCCGCAGGCGGCACGCGAGTTCGTCCAGGGCTTCGTTGCTGCGCGCCTGGAAGAGAGCGGTCCGTGCACCTGCTTGTGGCTGGTCGGCCGGCCAGCCGTGCGTTTCGCCGGAGAGGGCGACGAAGAATCCCTTTACCGCGAACTACAGGTAGAGGAACTGGGCGTGGCCTGGGCCATCCCCGGCCTGGAGCGTCTGATCGAAGAACCCGCACGCAAAGCCGAGCTATGGCGCGCCATGCGCCGGGTTCGCCAGCGCTGGATGAGCCAGAACCAAGCATGACCGATGCCGTTTCCTTCCGCCGTATGACCGAGGCGGATCTCGATGCCGTCCTGAAAATCGAATACGCCGCTTTCAGCCATCCCTGGACGCGCGGCATCTTTGCCGACGGCCTGAAGAGTTACGACTGCTGGCTGATGTTCGAAGGCAGCCAGCAGGTCGGCCATGGGGTGATCCAGATCATCCTCGATGAGGCCCATCTGCTGAACATCACGGTCAAGCCGGAAAGCCAGGGCCGCGGCCTGGGGCTGCGCCTGCTCGAACACCTGATGACGCGCGCCAACGAATTGGGCGCGCGCGAATGTTTCCTGGAGGTCCGCGCCTCCAATCAGCCGGCCTATCGGCTCTATGAGCGCTATGGCTTCAACGAGATCGGTCGCCGCCGCGGCTACTACCCCGCGGTCGGTGGGCGAGAGGATGCGCTGGTCATGGCCTGTACCCTGCTGGACTGACCCGGCGCCACGGCCATAGCCCGCTGTCGCGCATGGGCGTAGGCTGATCACTCAATAACAAGAACAATCAGGTCGCGACATGAAGCTTTCCGCTGCACAGGTAGCGGCATTCGGCTCGCCCGGCTGCCCTGTCCTCCGTTGTTCCTCCTGCGCCTGCTCGTTGGCTGGCCGTCATGCGTTCTCCCTGCCCGGCGCCGTTTCTCCTGGCGCTGTCCTCCACCGCTGAGGAGGCCCGCTCATGTGCGATACCTTGGTCCTGCGGGGAAACGGCGTCACCTGGTTCGCCAAGAACAGCGATCGCGAGCCCGTTGAGCCGCAGCGTCTGCTGCGCTTGCCGGCGGTCCGCGGCGACAGCGCGGCGCGCCTGCATACCACCTATCTGGACATCCCACAGACGGCCGATCGCCACGCCTTGATCCTCAGCCAGCCAAGCTGGATCTGGGGCGCTGAAATGGGCGTCAACGAGCATGGCGTGGCCATCGGTAACCAGGCGGTCTTCACCTGTCTCACCAGCCGTGAAGGCGAGGCGCTGCTGGGGATGGACCTGCTGCGCCTCGGACTCGAGCGTGGCGCCAGTGCGCGCGAAGCGCTGGAGGTCATCACCCAGTTACTCGAACGCCATGGTCAGGGTGGCCCGGCCGGGTTCCGCAACAAGCGCATGCGTTATGACAACAGCTTCCTCATTGCCGATGCTGGCGAAGCCTGGGTGCTGGAAACCGCCGGTCGCTTGTGGGCGGCCAAACGCGTCGAGCGCTGGGCGATATCCAATGCCCTCAGCCTGGGTCATGAGTTCGATCTGTGCAGCGCCGACCTGCCGGGCCAGGCGCGCCGGCTGGGCTGCTGGAACGGCCGCGGAGACTTTCACTTCGCCCGGACCTTCGATGGTCGCCTGCTGCCGTGGATCGCCGGTGCGCACCAGCGCCGCCGGCTCAACCAGGAGTTCCTCGACAACTGTCCGAGCCAGCCTGACTGGCAGGCCATGGTGGTGGCGCTGCGCAACCATGGTCCGCGCGAACACAACTTCGCCCGGCACGACAACCGCCAGGTGTGCATGCACGCTGGCAGCTTCTGGCGGCCCTCGCAGACCACCGGCAGTCTGATCGCCCGTCTCGACAGCGGCGGCCCGCGCCTGGCCGCCACCGGCACCTCCGCGCCTTGCCTGTCGCTGTTCCAGCCGCTGGGATTCGATCCTGCGGCGGGCGCCTGCCTGCTCAGTGGGCCGGACGATCCCGTCGAGCAGTCGCTCTGGTGGCGCTTCGAGAGCGTACACAGGCGCGCCCTGGCCGACCCGGAATTCGCCGCCGCATTGCGTTCCGGTCATGGCTGGCTGGAGGGTGACCAACTGGCCGCATTGGACCGGCGCAGCCCAGACTGGGCGCGTCTGGCCGCCGAGGCCGAGGCCTGGCATGCCGCCTGGCAGCAATTGGCCGGTCAACTCGAACCGCGCCTGCCGCGCTGGTGGCGGCAGCATGCGGCGCCCTGAGCGCCAGGCAGCGCTTGTCAAAGCCGCTTAGCCTTACGTAAGGTGCGCCACCGAACGTGGAGGAGTGAAGCATGAACGACCTGCAAGAGTTGTTCGACAACAACGCCCGCTGGGCCGAAGCGATCAACCGTGAAGACCCCGACTTCTTCGCCAAGCTGGCGCGTCAGCAGACCCCGGAATACCTGTGGATCGGCTGCTCCGATGCGCGCGTGCCGGCCAACGAGATCGTTGGCATGTTGCCCGGCGATCTCTTCGTCCACCGCAATGTCGCCAACGTCGTCCTGCATACCGACCTCAACTGCCTGTCGGTCATCCAGTACGCGGTGGATGTGCTCAAGGTGAAACACATCCTGGTCACCGGCCACTATGGCTGTGGCGGCGTGCGTGCGGCCATGCAGGATCGCCAGTTCGGCCTGATCGACGGTTGGCTGCGCAGCATCCGCGATCTCGCCTACGAATACCGTGAGCATCTCGGTCAGTTCGACACCGAAGAGGAAAGGGTCGACCGCCTCTGCGAACTCAACGTCATCCAGCAAGTGGCCAACGTCAGCCATACCAACATCGTGCAGAACGCCTGGCACCGTAACCAGCCGCTGTCGGTGCATGGCTGCATCTATGGCATCAAGGATGGCCGCTGGAAAAACCTCAACGTCACCGTCAGCGGGCTGGAACAGTTGCCGCCGCAGTACCGCATGCGTCCTCTCGGACAGAATTGAGGCCGGCCATCGGCTCGTGCTCCGGCCTGTGGGCATGGGCGGAACATGAAAGAACACCCCAAGGCGAGGCAGAGCATGCGTGACCTCTGTGTGATTCCCGGCGACGGCATCGGTCGAGAAGTGGTTCCCGTGGCCGTGGCGGTGCTGGAGAAGCTCCTGCCCGGCCTGCGTCTGCATGAAGCGGATGCCGGCTGGGAATGCTTCCAGCGTTGCGGTGCTTCAGTGCCCGACGCCACCCTTGAGCTGCTGCGCGGGTGTGGAGCGGGGCTATTCGGTGCGGTGTCCTCGCCCAGCCACCCAGTGGAAGGCTACCGCAGCGCCATCCTGACGCTGCGGCAACGCCTGGGCCTGAACCTCAACCTCCGCCCAGTGCGCGCCTGGCCTGTGGTTTCACCACGCGCCGGGGTCGATCTGCTGATCCTGCGTGAGAACAGCGAAGGCCTCTACAGCGGCCGCGAGCACTGGGAAGCGGATGGCGTCGCCATTGCCGAACGGGTCATCAGTCGCGCCGCTTGCACCCGCCTGGCGCTCAGCGCGGCGGCGATCGCCCGGCAACGGCAGGCCCGGCGCATCACGCTGGTGCACAAGGCCAACGTCTTGCCGCTGACTTGCGGCCTGTTCCGCGATACCTGCCGCGACGTCCTCGCTACCGAAGGCTGGAGCGATGTGCTCGATGAGCGCCTGGTGGACGTGGCCGCCCTGCAACTGGTGGAACGGCCGGAAGCTTTCGACATGCTGGTGACCAGCAACCTGTTCGGCGACATCCTCTCCGACCTCGCCAGTCATTGGGGCGGCGGTCTGGGCATGGCGCCTTCGCTCAATCTGGGCGAAGGCGTCGCCTTGGCCGAGCCGGTGCACGGCAGTGCCCCGGACATCGCCGGCCGCGGTCGGGCGAACCCGCTGGCGGCCATCCTCAGTGCGGCTCTGTTGCTACGCCACCATTGGCGCAATGAGGACGCGGCCCAACGCATCGAGCGAGCGGTGGAGAGCTTTTTGCGTGAGGAAGGGCATCTCGACTTCGCTGCGGAGACTACTCGCCTGATCGGCGAAGGCGTGTTGCAACGCCTCTAAAGCGGATCAGCCCTGTTCGGGATGATGGGCAAGATAGCGAACCGTGACCATGCCAACGGCCAGCAGCGGCATCGCCGTGAGCAGCAGTGCCGCTCCCGTTGCCAGATGCAGGGCCTCAACGAACAGCGCCCATTCTTTGGAGCAAAGCCCCAGGCCCAGGGATATCAGAACGACAGAGAGATTGCGGACGAGGTACGGCATACGGACGTCCTGAACTCGGTGGAAAAAAGGCCATTGCCCAAAGCGGGGGAGGGCCGGGCAATGGCACCATTGGAGAGCAGGAAAACGGATAAACCTGCGGGCGTAACGTTAGCGTTTCGGGGTACTGTTAGCTAGCTAACAGAATAGGATGCTGAGTTGCCCGGAATGAAACAATCCGGCGCTTGGCAGGCGCGACCGGACGCGCCGGGCTCGGTGCAACGTCGGTATCGCCGATACACAGCAATCGGCTGGCTCACTCAGGGGAGGGCGCCTTGGTGCACTGGACACCCTCCTTTCCGCCGACCATGGTTAATTCATTCCATTGCCCATCATGGGCAAACGAGGTGGCAGCCATGTGCGGTCGCTATGTCACTCCCGCAGAAGCCGAAATCGAGCGCTATTGGCATATTGGCGCCCATGACTCGGGGCTTTGGGCGCGCGGGAGTTTCAACGTGGCACCGACGAGCATGGTGCCGATCTTGCGTATGGAGGTGGAAGGCCAACTGCAGCTAGTGGCGGTGCGCTGGGGCCTGATCCCGTTCTGGTGGAAGAAGGCTCAAGTCCCCAGCGGCACCTACAACGCCCGCAGCGAAGAGGCTGGCCACAAGCCCATGTGGCGCAACAGTTACCGCTACCGGCGCTGCCTGATGCCGGCCCTGGGATGGTACGAGTGGAGCGACAAGGAGGTGCTTCACATGCAGGCCGGCAGAGAGACTCGCCAGCCTTACTACCTGTACTGCTCGACTGAACCCGTCCTGGCCTTTGCCGCCCTGTGGTCCAGTTGGGAGGCGCCGAATGGCGACGAGTTGCTTTCCTGCGCCATGCTGACCAAGTCCGCCGCCCCTTCGATACGGGCAATCTACGGCCGCATGCCGGTGGTGTTGTCGCCCTCGCAGTATGATGCCTGGCTGGCTGCGGAGACCCGGCCGGATGAAGTGGCCCACCTCGTAGCAAGCGCCAGGACAGACCTGGCCGGCCATCGCGTCAGCCCACTCGTGAACGACACGCGGAATGACTTTCCAGCGTTGCTTGAGGCGCTGTAGGGCTGGCGCCGCCAAGCCAACAGGTCAGAGCCGAAGGGCACTTTTCTCGGGCCAAACAAAAAGGGGTTAGCTTGCGCTAACCCCTTCTTTTATATGGTGGCTACACCGGGACTTGAACCTGGGACATCAGCATTATGAATGCTGCGCTCTAACCGACTGAGCTATGTAGCCGAGTGGCGCGCATTTTCCGCATCTCGCGGGGGGCTGTCAACCCCCTTGCTTAGATAATTTTCTGATCTTTCAAGCGTTTAGCCGGAAGTGGTGGGGCAGGGCGCTGGCGCGTGCCTTAGGCTGCCTGTGGGCGTGCGCGGGATGGGCTGGAATGAAAAAGCCCCGCGGGTAAGGCGGGGCTTTTCGTCGGGCGGATGCGCTCAGACGTTGAAGCGGAAGTGCATCACATCGCCGTCCTTGACGATGTAGTCCTTGCCTTCCAGGCGCCATTTGCCGGCTTCCTTCGCGCCTTGTTCGCCTTTGTACTGGATGAAATCGTCATAGGCGATGACTTCGGCGCGGATGAAGCCCTTTTCGAAGTCGGTGTGGATCACTGCGGCGGCCTGCGGTGCGGTCGCGCCGACACGGACGGTCCAAGCGCGGACTTCTTTCACCCCGGCGGTGAAGTAGGTCTGCAGGTGCAGCAGTTCGTAGCCGGCGCGGATCACGCGGTTCAGGCCGGGCTCTTCGAGGCCTAGGGACTCAAGGAACATGTCCTTTTCTTCACCGTCTTCCAGTTCGGCGATTTCGGCTTCGATCTTGTTGCATACCGGTACCACCATGGCGCCTTCTTCTTCGGCGATGGCGCGGACCACGTCCAGGTGCGGGTTATTCTCGAAGCCGTCTTCGGCGACGTTGGCGATATACATCACCGGCTTGCTGGTCAGCAGGTGGAAGCCGCGTACCATGCGTTTCTCGTCGTCGCCCAGGTTCTTCATCAGCGAGCGCGCCGGCTTGCCTTCACTGAAGTGGGGGATGAGTTTTTCCAGCAGGGCCTTCTGCGCGATGGCGTCCTTGTCGCCGCCCTTGGCGTTGCGGGCGACTTTCTGCAGTTGCTTCTCGCAGCTTTCCAGGTCGGCGAAGATCAGTTCCAGCTCGATGATCTCGATGTCGCGCTTGGGATCGACGCTGTTGGCCACGTGGATCACGTTGTCGTCTTCGAAGCAGCGTACGACGTGGGCGATGGCGTCGGTCTCGCGGATGTTGGCGAGGAACTTGTTGCCCAGGCCTTCACCTTTGGAAGCGCCTTCCACCAGGCCGGCGATGTCGACGAACTCCATGGTGGTAGGGATGACGCGCTCGGGCTTGACGATTTCTGCCAGTGCGTCGAGGCGGGCGTCGGGCATGGGGACGATGCCGCTGTTCGGCTCGATGGTGCAGAAGGGGAAGTTCTCCGCCGCGATACCGGATTTGGTAAGGGCGTTGAACAGGGTGGATTTGCCGACGTTGGGCAAGCCGACGATGCCGCAGTTGAAGCCCATGTTTTTTACCTCTGGCGGAGACGGGTCAGGCCTTCTGGCTGTGCAGCTTCTGCATCGCGCGGGTCCAGTCACCTGCGAGCATTTCCGGCAGCACGCCGAGGGCGAAATCGATGCTGGTGTCGAGCAGTTCCTGCTCGCTGCGCGGAGCGCGGCCGAGGACGTAGCCGGAGACCAGGCTGCTGTGCCCCGGATGGCCGATGCCAAGCCGCAGGCGGTGGAAACCGTTCTGGTTGCCGAGTTGGGCGATGATGTCGCGCAACCCGTTGTGCCCGCCGTGTCCGCCGCCGGTCTTGAGCTTGGCGACGCCGGGAGGCATATCGAGTTCGTCGTGGGCCACCAGGATGGCATCGACCGGAATGCGGAAGAAGCCTGCGAGCGCCGCCACGGCCTGGCCGCTGCGGTTCATGTAGGTGGTGGGGATGAGCAGACGAACATCGCGGCCCTGGTGGCTGAACTTGCCGACAAGGCCGAAGTATTTCTTGTCGAGGCTGAGGCTGGCGCGTTGTTGGTCGGCCAGGCGCTCAACGAAAAGAGCCCCCGCGTTATGCCGGGTCTGTTCGTATTCCGGGCCTGGGTTACCCAGGCCAACGATCAGTTGCACGGCGGTCACGACGGGGGCCCTTCCTTAAGGCTCGCGAGTATTACTCGGCGGCGCCTTCTTCGCCTTCTTCTTTCACGCGGGAAGCGTGGATGTTGGCGACTGCCAGGTCGTTGCCGTGAGCCAGTTGAACCAGCTCGACGCCTTTCGGCAGCTTGAGGTCGGACAGGTGAACGATCTGACCCACATCGACTTTCGCCAGGTCGACTTCGATGAATTCCGGCAGGTCTTTCGGCAGGCAGGAAACTTCGACTTCGGAGATGACGTGGGAAACCTCACCGCCACCTTGCTTCACGCCAACAGCGGTTTCCGCGTTGAGGAAGTGCAGGGGAACGTGGGCGGTCAGTTTGTGGTCGGCAACTACGCGCAGAAAATCAGCGTGCATGACGTAGCCTTTGGCCGGGTGGCGCTGCAGGGCTTTGATCAGCACGGTTTCCTTGGCGCCGCCAACGTTCAGGGCGATCACGTGGCTGAAGGCAGCCTCGTTTTCCAGCAGCTTGGCGATTTCGCGCAGTTCCAGGGTTACGGATTGCGGCTCTTTGTCGCCACCGTAAACCACAGCCGGAACCAGACCGGCGTTACGACGCAGGCGGCGGCTCGCACCTTTCCCCAGATCGGAACGCGCTTGGGCATTCAGAATAAAGTCAACCATTGTATTTCTCCAGAATGACAAGATCGCCCGAACGCTTGCGACCAGCGTTCGGGCGATTCTTCAAATGCTCCGCCCGGAGACGGAGCGCTTTCGTCAGCGCCTTGTTCGTCGAGGTGGGCCTCAACGGAACATGGCGCTGATCGATTCTTCGTTGCTGATTCGGCGCATGGCTTCGGCAACAACCGGAGCGATGTCCAGTTGGCGGATGCGGCCACAGGCCTGGGCAGCGGCGGACAGCGGGATGGTGTTGGTCACCACCAGTTCGTCCAGTACGGAATTCTCGATGTTCTCGATGGCGCGGCCGGACAGCACCGGGTGGGTGCAGTAGGCGATGACCTTGGCGGCGCCGTGCTCTTTCAGAGCCTTGGCGGCGTGGCCGAGGGTGCCAGCGGTATCGACCATGTCGTCGACCAGTACGCAGGTACGGCCTTCGACATCACCGATGATGTGCATGACTTCGGACTGGTTGGCCTTAGGACGGCGCTTGTCGATGATCGCCAGGTCCACGCCCAGCGACTTGGCGACGGCGCGAGCACGCACCACGCCACCGATGTCCGGGGAGACGATCATCAGGTTCTCGAAGCGTTGGTCTTCGATGTCGTCGACCAGTACCGGCGAACCGTAGATGTTGTCCACCGGAATGTCGAAGAAGCCTTGGATCTGGTCGGCGTGCAGGTCAACGGTCAGCACGCGGTTCACGCCGACGACGGTCAGCATGTCGGCAACGACCTTGGCGCTGATGGCCACGCGTGCGGAGCGCGGGCGGCGATCCTGGCGGGCATAACCGAAGTAGGGAATGACTGCGGTGATACGAGTGGCCGAGGAGCGGCGGAAGGCATCAGCCATCACGACCAGTTCCATCAGGTTATCGTTGGTTGGTGCACAGGTCGGTTGAATCAGGAAGACGTCCTTACCGCGGACGTTTTCGTTGATTTCGACACTGATTTCGCCGTCGGAGAACTTGCCGACAGAAACATCACCGAGGGGGATGTGCAGCTGGCGCACGACACGGCGCGCCAGATCGGGGTTTGCGTTCCCCGTGAAAACCATCATCTTGGACACGCGCAGTTCCTGCCGGCTGAGGGTGGACCTGATGAATCAAAAAGCTGCTCAAAGGCCGAAGCTTTTGAACAGCTTTTTAAAGTGTATGGCAGGGGCGGCTGGATTCGAACCAACGCATGGCAGGATCAAAACCTGCTGCCTTACCGCTTGGCGACGCCCCTATGACTTTCGCTGTGCAGTGCTTTCGTTTCGCTGTACGTGGCCCCGGTGGGGTTAATGGCAGGGGCGGCTGGATTCGAACCAACGCATGGCAGGATCAAAACCTGCTGCCTTACCGCTTGGCGACGCCCCTATAACGTACAACCGAATGCAATGCATCCCTTCTCAATCCAGTCCTTGAAGCTTGCGGTGCAACAGGGAGATGTTGCGACCCTGAGCGACAAAGCTTGGCAGAGTGGCCGGAAGTTGGCGGCGAACTTTATCAGCATCGCCCTTGTTTGGGAAGCTCCCAAACACACAAGCTCCAGTGCCGGTCAATCTAGCTGATGTGAATTTATTCAACAAGATCAGCGCGTTACGTACATCTGGGTAACGCTTCTCGACGACCGTCTGACAGTCGTTTCGACCGTCCACCCCGAGAAGGCTGCGAACTTTAATGGGCGGAGTATTCCGTGTCAACTCGGGATCGGAGAAAACTTCTGCTGTGCTGACAAAGACTTGCGGTACCAGCACGAGGAACCAGGGCTCCTCCAGTTCGACTGGCGTGAGCTTTTCACCCACGCCTTCGGCGAAGGCTGCGTGGCCGCGCACGAAGACCGGCACATCGGCGCCGAGGCTCAGGCCGAGGGCGGCGAGGCGGTCTTCGTCCCAGCCGAGCTGCCAGAGGTGGTTCAGGCCGAGCAGGGTGGTGGCGGCGTCGGAGCTGCCGCCACCGATGCCGCCACCCATCGGCAGGCGCTTGTCCAGCCAGATGTCGGCGCCGAGGTGGCAACCGGACTCCTGCTGCAGACGGCGCGCGGCGCGCACGATCAGGTTGCTGTCATGGGGCACGCCGGGGATGTCGCTGTGCAGGACGATCTGGCCGTCGTCGCGCGGGGCGAAGTGCAGCTCGTCGCCATGGTCGAGGAATTGGAACAGCGTCTGCAGTTCGTGGTAGCCGTCGGGACGGCGACCGAGGATGTGCAGGAACAGGTTGAGCTTGGCCGGCGCTGGCAGGGAAAGACGTGCGTGCTGCATGGACACTCGAACTCAGTGGGAGGCCGTTTGACCCAGTTGGCGCGGTTGCCAGCTCTTGATCACTAGCGTGACGTCGAGGTTCTGCCCGTGCAGCTTGAGACGATCGGGCAGCCAGTAGCCGTTCTGTTCGCTGTAGCTGCTGTAGTCGACGTCCCAGCCATCCTGTTGCAAGCGCGCGAGGTGGCTGTCGCTGTCGAGGGTCAGGCGACTCTTGCTGTCGGGGGCGGGCAGGCCGCGAACCCACCAGAGCAGGTGCGATACCGGCAGGCGCCAGCCCAGTTGTTCTTCCAGTAGCGCTTCCGGCGACGCGGCCTGGTAGCGGCCCTGTCCGGCGACCTCCAGGGTCACTGCGCCTTCGCGCCCGGTCAGGCGCGCGGCGCCGCGGCCCAGCGGGCCGGACAGGCGGATGTCGTAATAGCCTTGGCGTTGCAGCCAGAACAGGGTGCCACTGCCGGAGTCCTTGGGGGCGCGGATGCCGACCTTGCCGTCGATCTGCCAGCCGTCGAGGGTGGCGATGCGTTCCTTGTGGGCTTTCCAGGCCGCAGGGTTGCCCTGGCCTTCGAGGGATTCGCGGGAGCCGAAGCCGGCGCAGCCGGCCAGCAATAACAGCGCGGCCGCGCCGATGAGGTGAGTCAGACGCATGATGTTCTCAGGGGTTTCTGGACCCGGTCAGGCGCTGCAGGGTGTCACGCAGGACGATGCTGTCGGGCTGGTTCTGCAGGGCGCTGGCCCAGACCTTGCGGGCTTCGCTCTGCTTGCCTCTGGCCCAGAGCACCTCTCCCAGGTGGGCGGCGACTTCGTGGTCGGGGAATTTTTCCAGGGCCTGGCGCAGGTAGGTTTCCGCTTCGCTCAGGTTGCCCATTCGATAGTTGACCCAGCCCAGGCTGTCGAGGATGGCCGGGTCGTCGGGGCTCAGTTGGTGGGCTTTCTGGATCAGGTCGCGGGCTTCGCTGTAGCGCGTGGTGCGGTCGGCCAGGGTGTAGCCGAGCGCATTGAGCGCCATGGCGTTGTCCGGCTCGCGCTCGATGATGAAGCGCAGATCCTTCTCCATTTGCACCAGGTCGTTGCGCTTCTCCGCTAGCATGGAGCGGGTGTAGAGCAGGTTGAGGTCGTCCGGGAACTGTTTGTTGGCTTGCTCGATGACCTGCCAGGCGCGCTCGGTCTGGTTGCGGTTGTTCAGCCCTTCGGCTTCGATCAGGTACAGCTGGATGGCGTAGTCGGGCTGGCGCTCGCGGGCCTCGGCGAGGCGTTGCGAGGCCTCCGCGCTGCGGCCGGCGTCCAGCAGTATCTCGCTCTGGCGCAGCTGCGCCGGCAGGAAGTCATTGCCCGGGCCGACCTGGGCGTATTCCTTGAGGGCGGTCTGTGGGTCTTTTTGCGCTTCGGCCAGGCGGCCAAGGTTGAAGTGCGCGGCGTCGGCGTGGCTATCGCGTTCGACCAGTTCCCGCAGGTAGACCTTGGCTTCGTCCCAGGCGTGCGCTTCCAGGCAGACCAGCGCCAGGGAGAAACGCAGGTCGTCGTCATCGGGGAATTGCTGCACCAGCGCGGAGAACTCGGCCTTGGCGTCGTCCAGGCGGTTCTGCTCCACCAGCAGGCGGGCGTAGGCCAGGTGCACGCGCTTGTCGTCCGGGTGCTCCTTCATGCCGTCCTTGAGCAGCGGCAAGGCTTCGTTACTGCGCTTCATGCTTTGCAGCAGGCGGGCGCGCAGCAACAGTGGCGCCACTTCGTGGCGGCTGGCCGGTTTGCTTTCCAGCAGGTTCAGGGCTTCCTGGGGACGACCGTCCTGTTGCAGCAGCAGGGCCTTGCCGAACAGCAGTTGGCCGTTGTCGGGGTATTTCTTCAGCAGGCGGTCGAAGCTTTGCAGCAGGCCGGCGCGGGTATCCGGGTCGGTTTCCGCGGCGGACAGTGCAAGGAAGTCGAAATGGGTGTCGCCCTGGCCGTTGAGGACCTTCTCCATGTAGATCATGGATTCGTCGTATTGCCCGGTGCGCGCCAGTTGCAGGGCGGCGGCGCGCTGCGCGTCGAGGTCGTTGGGTGCGGCCTTGGCCCAGATCAGCGAGGTCTGCAGGGCTTCCTGGTCGGCGCCAAGGTATTCGGCAATGCGGAATGCGCGTTCGGCGACCCCAGGATCCTGCGTCTGCCTGGCCTGATCCACGTAGTTGCTCAGGGCGATGTCGAAGCGGTTGCGCTGCCCGGCGATTTCCGCCACCAGCAGGGAATACAGGGTGTCTTCGCTGAAAGAGCCGTACTTGCGGTTCTTTTCCACGCTGGCCGCGCTGTCCTTGGTCGGTGCGGGGCCGGGAGTCTTGTGAAGCATGGACTGGCAGCCGCCGAGCAGCAGCAGGGCAGTCAGCAGCGCGAGAGACTTGTTCATAGACGAAAGAAGGGAACCTGACCAGCGGGGTGGGCCCCATCATGACATAAGCAATCCAGCAAGCCCATGGGGTGGGGGCGGCTAAACCCAGCATAGACGCACAGATCGGCGCATTGCATTGCAGTGGTTGTCCTCCATCGGGCGACGTAGGACAATTGCGGGCTTCCCCGATTACCTCAGCGATCCTGCATGGCCTTCATTGCCCTCGGCATCAACCACAAGACAGCCTCCGTGGCCGTCCGCGAGCGCGTGGCTTTCACCCCCGGGCAGATGGTCGAGGCGCTGCAGTTGCTTTGCCGGCTGACCGCCAGTCGTGAGGCGGCGATTCTCTCCACCTGCAACCGCAGCGAACTCTACCTGGAGCTGGAGCACCCCGAAGCGGAGGATGTTCTGGCCTGGCTGGCCGACTACCACGGCCTGAGCCTGGACGAGCTGCGCAACTGCGCCTACGTGCATCAGGATGAGGACGCCGTGCGTCATATGATGCGCGTCGCCGCCGGCCTGGACTCGATGGTCCTCGGTGAGCCACAGATCCTCGGGCAGATGAAGTCCGCCTATGCCGTGGCGCGCGAGGCCGGCACCGTCGGGCCGATGCTGGGGCGGCTGTTCCAGGCGACCTTCAGCACCGCCAAGACCGTGCGTACCGACACCGCCATTGGCGAGAACCCGGTGTCCGTGGCCTTCGCCGCCGTCAGCCTGGCCCGGCAGATATTCAGTGACTTGCACCGCAGCCAGGCGCTGCTGATCGGCGCGGGCGAGACCATCACCCTGGTCGCCCGCCATCTTCACGAGCAAGGCGTCCGGCGCATCGTGGTGGCCAACCGCACCCTGGAGCGCGCCAGCCAGTTGGCCGCCGAACTCGGCGCCGAGGCCATTCTGCTGGCCGACATGCCTGAGCACCTGGCCAGCAGCGACATTGTCATCAGCTCCACCGCCAGCCAATTGCCGATCCTCGGCAAGGGCGCCGTCGAACGGGCGCTCAAGCAGCGCCGGCACAAGCCCATGTTCATGGTCGATATCGCCGTGCCGCGCGATATCGAGCCGGAAGTCGGGGAACTGGACGACGTCTACCTCTATAGCGTCGACGATCTGCATGAAGTGGTGGCCGAGAACCTCAAGTCTCGCCAGGGCGCGGCCCAGGCCGCCGAAGAGCTGGTTGGCGACGGTGTCCATGAGTTCATGGCGCGCTTGCGCGAACTGGCCGCGGTGGATGTGCTGCGCGCCTACCGTCAGCAGGCCGAGCGCCTGCGCGACGAGGAGTTGCAGAAGGCCCAGCGCCTGCTGGCCAACGGCGGCGACCCGGCTGACGTCATGGCCCAACTGGCCCGCGGCCTGACCAACAAGCTGCTGCACGCGCCCAGCGTGCAGATGAAGAAACTCTCCGCCGAGGGCCGCATCGATGCGCTGGCCCTGGCCCAGGAACTGTTCGCCCTCGAGGAGGGCCTTGAGAAGCGATGAAAGCCTCCCTGCTGACCAAGCTGGATAGCCTCAGTGACCGCTACGAGGAGCTTACCGCTCTGCTCGGCGATGCCGAGGTGATCAGCGACCAGACCAAGTTCCGCGCCTATTCCCGCGAGTTCGCCGAGATCGAGCCGGTGTTCCTGGCCTTCCGCGAGTTCCGCAAGGTGCAGGACGACCTCGAAGGCGCTCAGGCGCTGCTCAAGGACAGTGACCCCGACCTGCGCGACATGGCCGAGGAAGAGGTCTCCGGCTCCAAGGCGCGCCTGGCCGAGCTGGAGCACTCGCTGCAGCGCATGCTGCTGCCCAAGGACCCCAACGACCATCGCAACGTGTTCCTGGAAATCCGCGCCGGCACGGGCGGCGACGAAGCGGCGATCTTCTCTGGCGACCTGTTCCGCATGTACTCGCGTTACGCCGAACGTCAGGGCTGGCGGGTGGAGATTCTGTCGGAGAACGAAGGCGAGCACGGTGGCTATAAAGAGGTGATCGCCCGCGTCGAGGGTGACAACGTCTATGCCAAGCTCAAGTTCGAGTCCGGCGCGCACCGTGTGCAGCGCGTGCCGGAAACCGAATCCCAGGGCCGCATCCATACGTCCGCCTGTACCGTGGCGGTGCTGCCTGAGCCGGATGAGCAGGCGGCCATCGAAATCAATCCGGCCGACCTGCGGGTGGACACCTATCGTTCGTCCGGCGCCGGCGGCCAGCACGTCAACAAGACCGACTCCGCGGTGCGCATCACCCACCTGCCTTCGGGCATCGTGGTGGAGTGCCAGGAAGAGCGTTCGCAGCACAAGAACCGCGCCAAGGCCATGGCCTGGCTGGCGGCCAAGCTCAATGACCAGCAGCAGGCCGCGGCGCACAAGGAAATCTCCGAGACGCGCAAGCTGCTGGTCGGCTCGGGCGATCGCTCCGAACGCATCCGCACCTACAATTTCCCCCAGGGGCGTGTCACTGACCACCGCATCAACCTCACCCTGTACTCCCTCGGCGAGGTGATGGAGGGCTCGGTGGAACAGGTGATCGAACCCCTGTTGCAGGAATTCCAGGCCGACCAACTGGCCGCTCTGGGCGACTGACGGTAAGCACCATGGCCACCATCATGACCCTGCTCAACGAGGCGCAGCTGCCGGACTCCCCGAGCGCGCGCCTGGACAGTGAACTGCTGCTCGCCGCGGCCCTGGGCAAACCGCGCAGCTTCCTGCGTACCTGGCCGGAGCGGGTGGTCAGCCGCGAGGCCCACGAGCGGTTCGACGCCTGGCTGGAGCGCCGCCGCGCCGGCGAGCCGGTGGCCTATATCCTTGGCCGCCAGGGCTTCTGGAGCCTGGACCTGGAGGTCGCGCCGCATACCCTGATCCCGCGCCCGGATACCGAGTTGCTGGTGGAAAGCGCGCTGCAACTGTTGCCGGCCAGCCCGGCGCGCGTGCTCGACCTGGGCACCGGCACCGGCGCCATCGCCCTGGCCCTGGCCTGCGAGCGCCTGAGCTGGCGGGTGCTGGGCGTCGACCGTATTCCCGAGGCCGTGGCCCTGGCCGAGCGCAACCGTGAGCGGCTGCGCCTGGGCAACGTCGCCTTCCGCCAGAGCCATTGGTTCTCCGCTCTCGCTGGCGAGCGTTTCGCGATGATCGTCGGCAATCCGCCGTATATCCCCAGCAGCGACCCGCACCTGCGCGAGGGCGATGTGCGCTTCGAGCCGAAGAGTGCCTTGGTCGCCGGGCAGGACGGCCTCGACGATATCCGCCAGATCGTTCGCGAGGCGCCAGCGTATCTGGACGCCGGCGGCTGGCTGCTGCTCGAACACGGCTATGACCAGGCCGAGGCGGTGCGCGATCTGCTGCTCAGTGGCGGATTCACCCAGGTCGAAAGCCGCCGCGACCTCGCTGGCCATGAGCGCATCAGCCTGGGGCGGCTGCCATGCTGAGCGACCAGGAGCTGCTGCGTTACAGCCGGCAGATCCTCTTGCCGCAAATCGACATCGACGGCCAACTGCGCCTCAAACAGGCGCGGGCGCTGATCGTCGGCCTTGGCGGCCTCGGCTCTCCAGTGGCGCTGTACCTGGCCGCGGCCGGCGTCGGTGAACTGCACCTGGCCGATTTCGATACGGTGGACATGACCAACCTGCAGCGCCAAGTCTTGCACGATAGCACCCAGGTCGGCCGCAGCAAGGTGGATTCGGCGATCACCCGGCTGAGCGCGCTGAATCCGCAAGTGCGCCTGGTCGCCCATCGTCAGGCGCTGGATGTGGACAGCCTGGCCGCCGTGCTGCAACAGGTCGATCTGGTCCTCGATTGCTGCGACAACTTCACCACCCGCGAGGCGGTCAACGCTGCCTGCGTGGCGGCCGGCAAGCCATTGGTCAGCGGCGCGGCCATCCGCCTCGAAGGCCAGCTCTCGGTGTTCGATCCGCGCCGCGACGACAGTCCTTGCTACCACTGCCTGTACGGCCACGGCAGCGAAGCCGAACTGACCTGCAGCGAGGCCGGCGTGGCGGGCCCGCTGGTTGGCCTGGTCGGCAGCCTGCAGGCGCTTGAGGCACTGAAATTGCTGGCCGGCTTCGGCGAGCCGCTGGTCGGGCGCCTGCTGCTGATCGATGCCCTCTCCACACGGTTCCGCGAGTTGCGCGTCAAGCGCGATCCGCAGTGCCCGGTGTGCGGCGCTCGGCATGGCTGATTCGGCGCCTGTCGGCGTATTCGACTCCGGTGTCGGCGGTCTGTCGGTGCTGCGGGAAATTCGTGCGCTGCTGCCCAACGAGTCGTTGATCTATCTCGCCGATTGCGGACATGTGCCCTATGGCGAGAAGTCTCCGGAGTACATCCGCGAACGCTGCCGAGCTATCGCCGAGTTTCTGCTGAGCCAGGGCTGCAAGACGCTGGTGCTCGCTTGCAACACCGCCACCGCGGCGGCGGCGGGGGATTTGCGCGAGCGGTATCCGCAGTTGCCGATCCTGGCCATGGAGCCAGCGGTGAAGCCGGCCGCCGCCGCCACGCGTAGCGGCGTGGTGGGCGTCCTGGCGACCACCGGGACATTGAAGAGCGCGCGCTTCGCGGCCTTGCTCGACCGCTTCGCCAGCGACGTCAAGGTTGTCACCCAGCCGTGCCCGGGGCTGGTGGAGCGCATCGAGGCTGGCGATCTGAGCGGCCCGCTGGTGCGTGATCTGCTGCAGGGGTTCCTGCGCCCATTGCTCGCGGAAGGCTGCGACACGCTGATTCTCGGCTGCACCCATTACCCCTTTCTCAAGCCGCTGCTCGGCGAACTCCTGCCGCCGGGGGTGACGCTGATCGATACCGGTGCCGCGGTGGCCCGTCATCTGCAACGCTCGCTGATCAGTCGCGGCCTGGACGCTGCCGGCCCGGCCCGGCGCACGCAATTCTGGACCAGCGGCCCCAGCGAGAGTCTGGAGCGGGTGCTGCCGGTGCTTTGGGGTTGCCGTGAGCCCGTGCACTTTTTTGCCGGCTGAGTAACGCAGAATTTCCTTGGCGGTAACTTTCTTCTTGCATTCTGTCAGCGCGTTTCGGGAACTCGCCTTATAATTCTTGGCTATTCGCGGGGAGTTTTCATTCAACTAATCCATAAGGATCTATCCGATGAAGAAGTTACTCTCGCTGGCCGCTTTGGCCGCACTCGTATGGGGCGTTGCGGGTAGCGCTCAGGCAGTGAACTTCAGTGCTGCCGTTGGTGAAACCAGTCAGAGCGACCTGACCCTGCGCCTGGGGGCTGGCTTCGACTGGGACAAGAACTGGTGGCAGAGCAGCGTCGGCCACCTGACCGGCTACTGGGATGCGGGCTACACCTATTGGGGCGCCGGAAGCCGTGCCGGTGGCCGTCACTCCCTGTCCTTCGCACCGGTATTCGTCTATCAGTTCAACGGTGATTCGGTGCAGCCCTTCATCGAGGCAGGCATCGGCGTGGCCGGCTTCACCGGCTCCGAAGTCGGTGACCATGACCTGGGCAGCGCCTTCGCCTTCGAGGACCGTATCGGCGTCGGCGTGAAGTTCGGTGGCGGTCAGGCGCTCGGTGTGCGCGCCATCCACTATTCCAACGCCGGCATGGCCGAACCCAACGAGGGTATCGAGTCCTATAGCCTGTTCTACAGCCTGCCGCTGTAAGTTCTGGCGCTGGAATGAAAAAAGCCGGACCTGGTGTCCGGCTTTTTTGTGCCCGAGGGATTCACTCCAGGTCCGCTGCCAGCTTCTTGGGCAGGTTCTGGAAGGCCGCCAGGGCGCGCTCCCGGCTCAACGCCAGGTCGACTATCGGCTTGGCATAGCCGCTGACGCCGAACAGCCCGAGGCTGGCCGGGTCATGGATGGCGCGATCGTCCAGGTGCGCCAGCTCCGGCAGCCAGTAGCGCAGGAAGCGCCCCTGCGGGTCGAACTTCGCCGACTGGCTCAATGGGTTGAAGATGCGAAAGTAGGGCGCCGCATCGGTGCCGGTGGACGCGCTCCACTGCCAGCCGCCGTTGTTCGCCGCCAGGTCGCCGTCGATCAGGTGGCGCATGAACCAGCGCTCGCCGACGCGCCAGTCGATCAGCAGGTTCTTGGTCAGGAACATCGCCACCACCATGCGCAGACGGTTGTGCATCCAGCCGCTGGCGAGCAACTGGCGCATCGCTGCATCGACGATGGGAATGCCGGTCCGGCCCTGCTGCCAGGCCTCCAGCTCGGCTGGCGCGTCACGCCAGGGCAGGGCTTCGGTTTCCAGGCGGAAGGCGCGGTGTCGGCTGACCCGCGGATAGCCGACCAGGATGTGTTTGTAGAACTCACGCCAGAGCAGCTCATTGATCCAGGCGACCGCGCCGGGATTGCCCGTCTCGAACTCGCCGCCGTTGTTGCTCAGCGCGGCATGCAAGCACTGCCTGGGCGAGAGCACGCCGCTGGCCAGGTAGGGCGATAGTCGGCTGGTGCCCTCGACGGCGGGCAGGTCGCGCACCGCGTGGTAACGCCGCAGCTCGTCCTCGGCGAAGGTCGCCAGGCGCGCGCGCGCCGCGCGCTCGCCAGCCGGCCAGAACTCGCGGGCCAGGGGAGGGATGTCCTGGAATCCGTCGATGTGCTCCGGCAACGGGTCGCTGACGATGGCCAGGGGCGCCTGTGCGCGCGGCGCCGGCAGGCAGGGCGGCAGCGCCGTGGCCAGGCGCTGGTAGCAGACCTTGCGGAACTGGCTGAATACCTGGAAGTAGCCGCCGCCGCGGGTCAGCACGCTGCCGGGGGCGAAGAGCAACTGGTCGAGGTAGCGCTGGAAGGCGATGCCGGCGGCTTCCAGGGTCCGCTGCACGGCCTGATCGCGCCGGCTCTCGTTGATCCCGTATTCCTCGTTGACCCTGACCGCGGTTATGCCGTGCTCGCGGCAGACGGCCAGCAGGGCTTGTGGCGCCTGGCTCCAGTCCTGCGCGGTGCGCACCAGCAGCGGGATATTCAGTCGCTGCAGATCGCGCTGCAGCTCGTGCAGGTTGCGCAGCCAGAAGTCGATCTTGCCGGGGGCATCGTCGTGTTCGCGCCATTGCTGCGGGCTGAGCAGGTAGAAGGCGATCACCGGCCCGCGTTCGGCCGCCGCATGCAGCGCGGTGTTGTCATGAATACGCAGGTCGCTGCGCAGCCAGAGCAGTTGCCGCGTCATCTTCTTCCTCCTTGCAGCAGGCCGAGTTGATCGAGTTGCTCGCGCACGTCCAGCGGGCTTTCCGCCAGATGCAGGTCGGGCAGGCTGCTTTCGCGCAATTCGATCAGCTCCACGTAGTGAATGTTGACCGCACTGCCGGCCAGCAGGATCGGACCCTGGCAGCCGTTGAGCTGGCGCGGCAGCTGCGGGAGGTTGAGCGCCTGGGAAGAGAACAGCACCAGGGCGCGTGGTTGCAGGCGTTGCTCGGCGAGGGCGAGTTCGCCGGTGGGCAGCGGGCCGTCCAGCACCCGAACCGGGCAGCCGGCGCTGCTGGCCAGCCAGGCGCACAGCCAATGGCCGGTTTCCTGCGGTAGTTCGGAGTGATTGATCAGCAACAGCGGCGCTCCCTGCTGCTGGCGGTTGTGGTGATACAGGCGGCTGCCCAGCTTGCTGCGCAGCCAGGCGTGATAGAACAGGCGCTCCAGTGTGCTGCCGAACTGGCCTTGCCAACGCTGCCGCAGCTCCGCCTCCAGGGGCAGCATCAGGTGTTCGCAGAGGGTTTGCGCCGGGTAGATGGACAGGGCGCCATTGAACAGTTCGTCGAGCTGGCGTTCATCCACCTGGGCGATGGCGCTGAGCGCCTGGTACAGCAGCGTGTTCCAGGGGGATGCGCCGCTTGGCGCGGGGTCGCGTTGGTCGTCGAGGAGCCCGCGGACTTTGCTGACCGCGACGCCGCGCTCCAGCCAGGTGAGCACTTGCTGCACCCGTGAGATCTGCTCGTTGGAGTACAGCCGGTGTCCCTTGGCCGTGCGCATAGGCACGATCAGGCCGTAGCGGCGTTCCCAGGCGCGCAGGGTCACCGGGTTGACCCCGGTGCGCCGGGCAACTTCGCGGATCGGCAACCAGCCGGCTGCCAGTGCCTGGTGATAGTCGGCCGGTGGAGCGAAGGGCAGGCTGTCGTGCTCAGATGGCATTGCGCAGCCCCAGGGTTTCGGGATGGGGTTGCAGGTAGGCCTGGCGGTTGATGTAGGGATTCGGGTGAAGCCTGAAGTGATGCTTGAGCAGGGTCAGCGGCACCACCAGTGGCACCACGCCGACGCGGTACTGCTCGATCACCGCCAGCAGTTCGCGCTTGTCGTCCGCCGCCAATTGGAGCTTCAGGTAGCCGGCGAGGTGTAGCAGTACGTTGGCGTGGCTTCCGCGCGAGGCGCAGCTACGCATGGCGTCGGCGAAGATCCGGTAGTAGCGCGGAGCGAAGCTCTGCGGATCCTGGCTGCCGATCTCGGCGAGCATGCGCCCGAGCGACGCGTACTGGCGCGGATGGTGGGCCAGCAACTGGTATTTGTAGCGCGAATGGAAGTCGAGGATGCCCTTGCGGGTCAGCCCCTCGCGGTTCAAGGCCTGCCATTCGAGGTGTGCGAAGACCCGCGTGAGGAAGTTCTCGCGCAACTGCGGGTCGTTCAAGCGGCCTTCTTCCTCCACCGGCAACTCCGGGCGTGCCGCGCAGAAGGCTTCGGCGTACAGGCCGCGGCCACCCGGCGGCAGCGGGTGGCCAGATTCGCCGTAGACCTTGACCCGATGCAGGCCGCAGGAGGGCGACTGCTGCATGAAGATGTAGCCGACGATGTCCTGCTGCCGCTGCGCCTGTTCCTGCCCGTAGCCGCGCAGGGCGTCACTGTGGTCGATGAGGTCGCCGCGGCTGGTCACGGCGCGTGGCGCCGCCGGGTCGCCGCTCAGGTGGATGGCCGGCCGCGGTACGCCCAGGCCGATGGCCACCTCCGGGCACAGCGGGACGAAGTCGAAGTGCTGGCTGAGGACATCGATGCATAGCCGCGATGCTTTGTGCCCACCGTTGAAGCGGACGCTCTCGCCCAGCAGGCAAGCACTGATACCCAGCTTGGGTTTGGTGGGGGTGGAGGAGGCCATGGCCGTGGAGTCCTGTACAGAATGGAACTGCTTGTACAACTTTCTGCTCAGGATAGGACAATACCTGTACAAGTACAAATGTCATGTACAGGTTATTGCTGCGGCAGTGGCGTTCGGTAAGCAGGGGCGGAGGCCCCGCGAGGGGCCCTGTGGCAATCAGAGGTGTTCGAGGAGGCGACGGGCGGCTTCCAGACCGCTGAGCCAGGCCCCTTCGACGCGTCCGGACAGGCACCAGTCGCCGCAGGCGTAGATGCCCAGGTCGGCATCGGCCAGGGCGCCCAACTGATGCGCTTCCAGCGGTCGCGCATAGAGCCAGCGGTGCGCCAGGGCGAAGACCGGAGCGGGCACCGCGCAGCCGATCATCTCGGCGAAGTTGCCGCGCAGGTGTTCGATGACCGCTTCCTTGGGCATGTCGATGTGTTGGCGGCTCCAGCTGCTGCTGGCGTGCAACACCCAGGTGTCCATGTGCGTGTCGCGGCCTGGCTTGCAGCGGTTGCTGGCCAGCCAGGTGAGCGGACCTTCCTGGACGAAGCAGCCTTGCACCGGGGTTTGCAGCGTTTCCGCGAAGCCCAGGGCGACGGCCCAGGTCGGCTCCATGGCGATGCTCGCCGCCGCCGCCGCGAGCTTGGGCGCGCTGGCCAGCAGCGCCGCGGCCTGTGGCGCCGGGGTGGCGATCAGGACGTGACTGAAGGGACCGTGGTTCTGCCCTTCGGCATCTTGCAGTTGCCAGTGCTGCTCGCCGCGGAACACTTCGGTGATGCGGCAGGAGAAGGTGACGGTCAGCCCGTGCAACAGGGCGCGGGTGATGGCGCTCATGCGCGGCGTGCCGACCCAGCGCGGTTGCTCGTCCGGGGACGGGCTGAGGACGCCGTCGCGGTATTGGTAGAGGGCCGGGTCCCACTCGGCGACCCAGCCGGCCTCGCGCCATTTCTGGATGGCATCGAGGAAGCGGCGATCGCGCGCGGTGAAATACTGGGCGCCGAGGTCGAGGGCGCCGGCTTCGCTGCGTTTGCTGGCCATGCGGCCGCCGCTACCGTGGCCCTTGTCGAATAGCTGGACGTCCTGCCCGGCGTCGCGTAGCGCGTGGGCGGCGGAAAGTCCGGCAATGCCGGTGCCAATGATGGCAATGGGGGCGCTCATGACATGCCTCGTTGGTTACTGTTGTCAGAGTAGCGAGTCGATCAATCTTGTACAATTGCTTTATTTTGTATAATTGTGCGGCTGCCATTCGGATAAGATGACCGGCTTTCGATCCAGCGTGCTCCGCATTGCCTTCGGACGCTGCACCGTCGATTTCCGGCTCTTACAGCGTAGACGGTCGGGATTGCCAGACAGTCCTGCGATGCAAGTGCCGTTCCCTCGTCCAGACTGATGGTAGGGATAGCCCCTTGGAAAGGAGTAGGTCATGCACATTCTGTTGACGGGCGGTACCGGACTGATCGGCCGCCGGCTGTGCCGGCACTGGAGCCTCGCGGGGCATCGGTTGACGGTGCTCAGCCGTCGTCCCGAGCGCGTCGCGGCGCTGTGCGGCGAGTCCGTGCGCGGTATCGCCGGATTCGATGAGTTGGCTGACGAACCCTTGGACGCGGTGGTCAACCTGGCCGGCGAACCCATTGCCGAGCGCCCCTGGACGCCCCGTCGCAAGGCGCTCCTGTGGGACAGCCGGGTGCGCCTGACCGAGCGCCTGGTGGAATGGCTGGAGACGCGCGCGCAGCGCCCCGCGGTGCTGATCAGCGGCTCGGCGGTCGGTTGGTACGGCGATGCCGGGGAGCGCCCGCTGGATGAATCGAGCGCGGCTGCCGGTGAGGATTTCGCCAGCGAGCTGTGCCTGGCCTGGGAGCAGATCGCGGTGGAAGCCGAAGCCCTGGGGATCCGCGTGGTGCGCTTGCGCACCGGGCTGGTGCTGGCGCCGGAGGGCGGTTTCCTCAAGCGCATGTTGCCGGCGTTTCGCGCCGGACTGGGAGGGAAGCTGGGCAGTGGTCGGCAATGGATGCCCTGGGTGCATATCGAGGACATCGTCGGCCTGATCGATTTTCTCTTGCACCAGCCCGCTGCCAGCGGTCCGTATAATGCCTGCGCGCCGCAGCCGGTGCGCAACCGTGATTTCACCCAGGCGCTGGGCCAGGCCTTGCACCGGCCGACCCTGCTGGGCGTGCCGGCCTTCGCCCTGCGCATGCTGCTCGGCGAGCTGGCGGTGCTGTTGCTGGGCGGCCAGCGGGTGCACCCGAAGCGCTTGCTGGAAGCCGGTTTCGTGTTCCGCTACAACGATTTTCCGGCTGCCCTCGCCGATGTCTTGCGGCATCGCTGATGGGCGCCGTTCTGCCACGTTTTCCTAAGGATGATGCATGACCCTGAACGCCCTCCTGCTGGTCAACCTAGGCTCGCCGGCTTCGCCGCAGGTGGCGGATGTACGCCGCTATCTCGACGAGTTCCTCATGGACCCTTATGTGGTCGATCTGCCCTGGCCGCTGCGCCGCCTGCTGGTGTCGCTGATCCTGATCAAGCGGCCGGAGGCCTCGGCCCATGCCTATTCCTCGATCTGGTGGGACGAGGGCTCGCCACTGATCGTGCTCAGCCGGCGCTTGCAGCAGGCCATGCGCAAGCACTGGCGTCACGGCCCGGTTGCGCTGGCCATGCGCTATGGCGATCCCTCCATGGAGAACGCGCTGCTCGACCTCTATGAGCAAGGCATCCGCCGAGTGACGCTGGCGCCGCTGTACCCGCAGTTCGCCGATAGCACGACCACCACCGTGATCGCCCAGGCCCGTGGGCTGATCCGCCAGCTCGGCCTGCGTGGCATGGAGTTGCTGGTGTTGCCGCCGTTCTATGCCGAGCCGGAGTACCAGCAGGCGTTGCTGGCGAGCGTCCTGCCTTATCTGGAGCAGCCCTACGACCACTTGCTGATGAGCTTCCATGGCCTGCCCGAACGGCATATCCGCAAACTGGTCCGCGACCGCAATCACGATCTCAGTGCCACCAGTAGCCACCGCGTGCGCTCCGAGGTGCTGGCGCTCTGTTACCGCAGCCAGTGCCTGCGCACCGCGGAAATCCTCGCCGAGTCGGCCGGGCTGGAAAAAGGCCGCTGGTCGGTGTCCTTCCAGTCGCGCCTGGGCCGCGACAAATGGATCGAGCCATACACCGAGACGCGCCTCGACGAACTCGCCAAGCGGGGCGTGAAGCGCCTGCTGGTGATGTGCCCGGCGTTCGTCGCCGACTGCATCGAGACCCTGGAGGAAATCGGCCAGCGCGGCCGCGAGCAGTTCATCGAAGCCGGTGGCGAGGAACTGGTGCTGATTCCCTGCCTGAACGACCAGCAGGTCTGGGCCATGGCCCTGAGCCGCCTCTGCGAGCGCCTGCCGGAACCGCTCTGACGATCCTGCCTCGGCGCCCCCGCGGCCATCAGCCAGGGGGCGCCATGCGCATTCAGCTACCTGATAGTGCGCGCGGGCAGCCGCTGGCCGTGCCTAAGCTGGACCTTCTCCCCATCGCTCGAGCCGCGTTGGCGGCGTACAGGAGTCCGGCATGCACAACAAGAATAACGGCTACCCCTCCAGCGCCGTGGCCTGGTCCACGGTGGCGATCCTCATGGTCGCCTACGTCCTTTCCTTCATCGACCGACAGATTCTCAACCTGTTGGTCGGCCCTATCCGTCGCGACCTGGCGATCAGCGATACGCAGATGAGCCTGCTGATGGGCCTGTCTTTCGCGCTCTTCTACACCCTCTGCGGCATTCCCCTCGGGCGCATGGCCGACAGCCGTAGCCGGCGTGGCCTGATCACCGTCGGCGTGCTGATCTGGAGCGCCATGACCGCCGCCTGCGGCCTGGCCCGGCAGTACTGGCAGTTCCTGTTCTTCCGCGTCGGCGTCGGTGTGGGCGAGGCGGCGCTGTCGCCGGCGGCCTATTCGCTGATCGCCGACAGCTTCCCGGCGCAGCGCCGGGCCACCGCCATCAGTGTCTATTCCATGGGGATCTACCTGGGCTCCGGCCTGGCCTTCCTGCTCGGCGGACTGGTGATCAAGTTCGCCTCGGCGCAGGGCGCGGTGCAGTTGCCGTTGCTCGGCGAGGTGCGTCCCTGGCAACTGATCTTCCTGCTGCTCGGCGCCGCCGGGGTGCTCTTCACCCTGCTCATGCTCGCCGTGCGCGAACCGCAGCGGCAAGGTATCGGCGCCGGCGTGGTGGTGCCGATGCGGGAGGTCGGCGCCTACCTGCGGGCCAACCGCAAGACGGTGATCTGCCACAACTTCGGCTTCGCCTGCATCTCCTTCGCCAGCTACGGCAGCGGCGCCTGGGTGCCGACGTTCTTCGTGCGCACCTACGGCTGGGACGCCGGGCATGTCGGCGTGGTCTACGGCAGCATCGTGGCGGTGTTCGGCTGCCTGGGCATTGTCTTCGGCGGACGCCTGGCCGACCGCTGGGCGCGCCGTGGGCGCACGGACGCGAACATGCGCGTCGGTCTGCTGGCGGCCTGCCTGGTGCTGCCGCTGTCGCTGATCTACCCGCTGCTGAACGACGCCAATCTGGTCGCCGTGCTCATGGCGCCGACGGTGTTCTGCCTGAGCATGCCGTTCGGCGTGGCGCCGGCGGCAATCCAGGAAATCATGCCGAACGCCATGCGCGGCCAGGCCTCGGCCATCTACCTGTTCGTCGTCACCCTGTTCGGCCTGGGCGTCGGCCCGACCGCCGTGGCATTGGTGACTGACTATGTGTTCCACGACGACATGGCGCTGCGTTATTCGCTGCTGATCGTCAGCGGCAGCGCCTTGCTGCTCGGTGCTGGCTTCCTGGCGCGCGGCCTGCAACCCTACCGCGACAGCCTCGTCCACCTGCAGCGCTGGAGCGTGCAGCGCGAGGCCGCGGACGCCGCTGCCGGCGGACTGCCGCAGACGACCTGAGCAGACGCGCTGAGCTCCGGACCAAGGTGGTCCGGAGCGCCCCGGTCAGTGGACAGCAATGCCGCTGCCGGATGGCTGCGCACTGGGTTTGGCCAGCAGGGTGTACACGCAGGGCAGCACGAACAGGGTGAACAGCGTGCCGACGCTCATTCCGGTGGCGATCACCACGCCGATATCGAAGCGGCTCACCGCGCCGGCGCCGCTGGCCAGGAGCAGCGGAATCACCCCGAGGACCATGGCGGCGGTGGTCATCAGCACCGGGCGCAGGCGGATGGCGGCGGCTTCCTCGATGGCTTCGCGCACCGACAGGCCACGCTCGCGGCGCAACTGGTTGGCGAACTCGACGATCAGGATGCCGTGCTTGCTGATCAGGCCGATCAGCGTCACCAGGCCGACCTGGGTATAGATGTTCAGGCTCGACAGGCCAAGGAACAGCGGCACCAGGGCGCCGCAGATCGACAGCGGTACGGTGACCATGATCACTAGGGGATCGCGGAAGCTCTCGAACTGCGCGGCGAGGACCAGGAAGATCACCGCCAGGGCCAGGGCGAAGGTCAGCATCAGCGCATTGCCTTCCTGCACGAACTGCCTCGAGGCGCCGGCGTAGTCGCTGGCGAAGCCGCGAGGCGATTCCTCTTCGGCGATCCGTTTCAGCGTCTCGATGGCTTCCCCCATGCTGACCATCGGCACCCCGGAGATGATCGCCGAGTTGAGCTGCTGGAACTGGTTGAGCTGGCGCGGTTGCGCGCGCTCGTGCAGCGTCACCAGGGTGGAGAGGGCGACCAGTTGGCCGTTGCCGTTCTTCACGTAGTAGCTGCCCAGCCAGTCGGGGTTCTCGCGGTACTGGCGCTCGACCTGGGCGATCACCTTGTAGCTGCGCCCGTCGATGGTGAAGCGGTTGATCTCGCCTTCGCCGAGCAGGCTGCCCAGGGTCACCCCAAGGTCCTGCATGGACACGCCCATTTGCGCCGCCTTGGCGCGGTCGATGTCGACCACCAGCTCGGGCTTGTCGAAGGCCAGGTCGAGGTCGAGGAAGGCGAACTTGCCGGACTCCTCGGCGCGTTTCTTGACCTTCTCCGCCACCTGTAGCAGCGACTGGTAGTCGTTGGCGGTGTTGATCACGAACTGGAACGGCAGGCCCTCGCCTGTGCCTGGCAGGGACGGCAGGTTGAAGGCGAAGATCTGCACCCCGGGGATCTTGTCCAGCTCCGCTTGCACGCTGTGCAGCAGGTCCATCTGGCTGCGCTGGCGCTCGTTCCAGGGCTTGAGCAGCATGCCGCCGATGCCGGTCTGCACGCCGTTGTAGCCGTTGATCTGGAACGCCGAGTAGTACTCCGGGAAGCCGCGGAAGATGCTTTCGAACTGACTGGTGTAGCGGTTCAGGTAGTCCAGGTTGGCGGTCTGCGGCGAGTTGGACATGAGGAAGACGATGCCCTGGTCTTCTTCCGGCGCCAGCTCCTTGTGGGTGAACATCAGCAGCAGCGGAATGATCGCCAGCACCAGGACACCGAACACCAGCACCACCGGTCGATTGTCCAGGGTGGCGTGGAGGCTGCGCTGGTAGCGGCGCTTGAGCGCCTCGAAGAGCTGGTCCAGGCGATGCGCCAGGCCGCTGGGGTTCTCTTCGTGACGCAGCAGGCGCGAGCACATCATCGGCGACAGGGTCAGCGCGACTATCCCGGAGATGATCACCGCGCCGGCCAGGGTGAAGGCGAACTCCTTGAATAGCGCCCCGGTCAGGCCGCTGAGGAAACCGATGGGGGCGTAGACCGCTGCCAGGGTGATGGTCATGGTGACCACCGGCACGGCGATTTCCCGGGCGCCCTCGATGGCGCCCTGGAAGGGCGTCTTGCCTTCCTCTATGTGGCGGTGGATGTTTTCCACCACGACGATGGCATCGTCCACCACCAGGCCGATGGCCAGGACCATGGCGAGCAGGGTCAGCAGGTTGATCGAGTAGCCCATCGTCTGCATGAAGAACAGCACGCCGATCATCGACAGGGGAATGGTCACCACCGGGATCAGCACCGAGCGGAACGCACCCAGGAAGAGGAAGACCACCACGATGACGATCAGGATCGCCTCGCCGAGGGTTTTCACCACCTCGTCGATGGACGCCTGGATGAAGCGCGTGGCGTCGTAGGCGATGGTGACCTTGAGGTTCGGCGGCAGCTGCTCCTCCAGCTCCGGCAGCTTGGTGCGGACTTCACGGATCACATCCAGTGGGTTGGAGCTGGGCGTGCCCTTGATGCCGATGTAGACGGAAGGGATGCCGTTGAACGAGCTGACCGAGTCGTAGCTGGCGGCGCCCAGTTCGATGCGCGCCACGTCGCCCATCAACACGCGGCGGTCGCCGAGGGTCTTCAGCGGGATGGCGGCGAAGGCCTCGGGCGACTTCAGGTCGGTGGCGGCATTGACGCTGGTGACCACCAGCTCGCCTTTCACCTCGCCGGCGGCGGAGAGGAAGTTGTATTTGCGCACGGCATCGTCGATGTCGCCGGCGGTGACGCCGTAGGCGGCCATCTTCACCGGGTCCAGCCAGAGACGCATGGCGAACACCTGGTTGCCGAGGATTTCGGCTTCGGCGATGCCCGGCAGGGTAGCCAGCTTGGGCTGGATCACCCGGGACAGGTAGTCGGTGATCTGCGGGTTGTTCATCTGCTCGCTGTAGAAGCTGATGTACATCAACGCCGACGCGTCGGCGGCTTCCTTGTCCAGCACCGGGTCTTCGGCGTCGGGCGGCAGTTGGGTCTTCACTTCGCCGATCTTCGACAGCAGCTCGGTGACCAGCCGATCGGTGTTGGCGCCGATGTGCGCGTAGATCGAGATGACCGAATAATTCTGCCGGCTCACCGAGGTCATGTAGTCGATGCCCTCGGCGCTGGCCAGACTCTGCTGCAGCGGCTGGGTGATGTAGCCCTGGATGGTTTCCGCGTTGGCACCGGCATAGAAGGTGGTGACGGTGATGAGCGCGTTTTCCATTTGCGGGTATTCGCGGATCACCAGCCGGCTGAAGGCCTGCGTGCCGAGCAGGACGATCAGCAGGCTGACCACCGTCGCCAGCACCGGGCGGCGGATGAAGGGATCGGTAAAGGCCATGATTCAATCCTTGGGTTCAGTGCCTGCCGGCGGGTTCAGCGAACGTCTGCGACGATCGCCACCGGGGTGCCGTTGTCCAGCTTGAGCTGGCCGGAGGTCACCACCTGCTCGCCGGCCTTGAGGCCTTCGAGGATCACCACGCTGCCGTCGCGGCGCTGGCCGGTCTTGATGAAGCGGCGCTCTACGCTGAGTTCCGCCTGGCCCTTGGCGTCGAGCTGTGGCTTGCCGTCCTGGTCCTTGCGCGGCACCACCACGAAGACCGAGTTGCCGTAGAGGGTGAAGGCCACCGCGGTTTCCGGCACCACCACGCGGCGGCTGTTTTCCGGCAACTTCACCTCGAGGTTGGCGAACATCCCCGGCAGCAACTTGCCGTCGGGATTGGCCATGCTGGCGCGTACGCGCAGGTTGCGTGTCTCGATATCCACCCGCGGGTTGAGCGCGTCGATGCGTGCCTGGAAGGTCTGCTCCGGGTAGGCGGCCACCCGGACCGCCACTTCCTGGCCGGTCTTCAGCAGGGGGAAGTTCTGTTCGGGCAGATAGAAGTCCACCAGCAGGGTGGATAGGTCCTGCAGGGTCGCGATGGGCGTGCCCGGCGAGACGTAGTCGCCGACGTCCACCTGGCGGATGCCGACGGTCCCGGCGAAGGGCGCGAGGATACGCTTCTTCGCCAGCACCGCCTTGAGCTGCGCGACGGTGGCGCTGGAGCGCTGTAGCTGCGCGGCGAGGCGGTCGAAGTCGCTCTTCGAGATGGCCTGGCGGCCGATCAGGCTGCGGCCGCGCTCGAATTCCACCTGGGCCAGGCCGAGGTCGGCCTCGGCGGTACGCAGAGTGGCTTCCTCGACGGCGCTTTCCAGTTGCACCAGCGGTTGCTCGAAGCGGACCTTTTCGCCGGACTTGAACCATGCCTCGCGGACGGTGCCGGAGACTTCCGCGGTGAGGGTCACGCCCTGGTTGGCGCGCAGGGTGCCGATGGCCGGCAGGCGGCTCTGCCAGTCGCGCTCCTCGACCGGCACTGCGGTGACACTGATCGGCGGCCGGGGGGCGCTGAACTGGGCGATCTGTTTCTTGATGGAGAGGTATTTCGAGCCGGCGAGCGCCGCGATGATCACGGCCACTACGCCGAGCATGATCAGCATGCGGCGCAACATCTTCCTGTTCCTTGGTGAGTGCCTGGCAGCTATCTGCCGCGATCCGCTCGCCCTGGGCGCTGGCGAACTTCCTTTCGCGGGATGATGATCAGGCCGTGGAGCCGATTGGATTGCCCCATTGCAGGGCGGAAAATCCGCACCATAGTCTCAGATCGCGGGCGAGTCAAAGGCCCACGATTTCAAGACGTTTCTCCAGTGTAGGCGGGCGGAGCGGCGAGAGAGGGGCCACATCCTTGTGGCGAAGCGGATCAGGCGCCCAGCCTGTGGGTAACGTCGCTGAGTTCGCCGGACAGGCCGTGCAGGTGCTGGCTGGCGCGATGGGTGCGCTGGACGTTTTCATCGTTGGTCGAGGCGATGGAGGTGATCTCGGCGAGATTGCGCGAGATGTCCTCGGCCACCGAGGTCTGCTCTTCGGCGGCGGTGGCGATCTGCCGGTTCATGTCGCGGATCGCTTCCACCGCATGGGTGATGCTCTGCAGCATGTCGCCGGCCTGGGTCACCTGCTCCAGGCCCTGCTCGCTGCGGCTTTGCCCAGATTCGATGGCGCGCACCGCGTTGACCGCGCCGGTCTGCACGGTGTCGATGATCTGATGGATTTCCGCGGTGGATTCGGCGGTGCGCTGGGCCAGGGTGCGAACCTCGTCGGCGACCACGGCGAAGCCCCGGCCCTGTTCGCCGGCGCGGGCGGCTTCGATGGCGGCGTTGAGCGCCAGCAGGTTGGTCTGCTCGGCGATGCCGCGGATCACCTCGAGGACTTTGCCGATGCGCCCGCTGTCGGCTTCCAGGCGGCGGATGACCTCGGCGGTGCTGGCGATTTCGTCGCTGACCTGGGTGATGGTCTGGATGGTCGACTGCATGACCCGCTCGCCGGATTGGGCATGCTGATCGGCATCGTCGGCGGCGCGCGCGGCGTCGGCGGCGTGGCGCGCCACTTCCTGGGCGGTGGCGGACATCTCGTGCATGGCGGTGGCGACCTGATCGGTACGCGAGAACTGCTCGCGGGTGCCCTCGGCCATGATCGCGGCGATCGCATTGAGTTCGCCGCTGGCGCTGTCCAGCTCGCCGGTGCTGTGCTTGAGGCGGGTGAAGGTGTCGGCGAGGAAGTCGCGCAGGGTATTGGCGGCGCGCGCCAGGCGGCCGAGTTCGTCGCGGCGGCTGCTGTCGACGTGCTGGCCGAAGTTGCCCTGGGCCAGTTGGGCGATATGTTCGATCAGTCGCGAGATGGGGCCGATCAGGTTGCGGTTGACCAGCCACAGGCTGAGCAGCCCGAGCAGGGCGCCGGAGAGCAGCAGGACCAGCGTGCCGAGCAGCACGGTGCGCTGGGCGTTGGCGGCAATGCTGCGCGATTGCTGTTCGGCGAGCTGGTGCAGGCTGTTGACCAGGGCGCTCATCTGCGCGCTGGCATTGCGGTCGATGCCCTTGACCGCGGCGTCGCCGGCGCGCGGTTCGCCACCGGCGGCGAGGAAGGCGTCACGCCCCTTGCGGTAGGCGGCGCCGAGCTGACGGTGTTCCTCGCGCAATTGGCTGACCTGGCGCTGTAGCTCGGGGTCGGCGCTGCTGTTCTGCTGCAACTGCTGGAGGATGTCCTGGACGTTGCGTTCCTGCTCCTCGAACAGCCCCCAGTATTTCTGCATATCGCTCGGCATCTGCCCGCGCAGCAGCACGTCTTTCCATTCCTGGACCTGGTTCTTGAACGCCAGGTTGGCCTTGTCGATGAGCTGGGCGGACTGCAACGGGCCGTCGAGCAGGCGCTGGTAGGCGTTGATGCCGCCGGAGAGGAACTGGAAGCAGGCCAGGGCAATGAGCAGAACGAGCAACAGGCTGCCGCCCAGCAAAGCAAGGATCTGCGTGCGCAGGGAAGTATTGAGGAACATCGTGTTACGCCTCGGAGACGCGGAGTGGGATTCGGTCGATGGATGCATCGGCTGCGCGCGCCGCCAGCATGAGCGCTGGCGGACGAGTGGCAACGCCATGCTAGAGGGGCGCGATGACGATTTCGTTGGCGCCCCGTCAGGAGCCGTTCAGGCCAGGTGCAGGTGGTTGTCCCAGAAGGCCGGCGGCAGTTCCAGCGGCTGCCCGGCGATGCGCTCGCCGCGGCAGTCGTAGAAGCGGCAGCGACCCTGTCCGGAAGTGACCACGAAGCCGTCCTTCACCGCGCCGACCCCGGCACAGTCCGGCAGCGAGGTGTCCAGGCGCACGGCGCCGCTGTCCAGGTCCCAGATGAAGAAGCGGTTGCCGCGTGGCGCGGTCAGCGCGACCAGGCGCAACTCGTCGTGTATCGCCACGCTGGCGGTGTACTGGGCCATGGCCAGGCGCTGCGCGTCGGCCAACGGAAAGGGCTGGAACGGTTGGCCGGGGCGCTTGATCGCCAGCAGATCGGCGTGGTCGTGGGCGTCGCCCATGTACTGCTGGCCGGCGACGATGGTGCCGTCGCGGGCGATGGCCAGGTGGCGCACGCTGTTCATCTGCTGGGCCAGGGTTTCCTTGGCGATCAGGCTGCCATCGCGGCGCATCAGCACCAGGCTCGGCTCCATCGCATTGAGGTTCATCTCCACGCGGCTTTCTGCCTCGGTGCGGATGCCGCCGTTGGCGACGACCAGGGTTTCACCGTCGGGCATCCAGGACACCTGGTGCGGGCCCAGGCCGTGGCTCGACAGCTCGCCGGCATGGCTCAGACGGCTGCCATCGAAGCGGTAGACGCCGAGCATGCCGCGGCCCGGATCGCTGGTGTCGTTCTCGGTGGCGTAGAGCCAGTCGCCGCTCGCGTGGAACACGCCGTGGCCGTAGAAGTGGCGGTTCGGCTGCGCCGCCAGACTCTGCAGCAAGCGGCCGTCCTCCAGGTGAATGAGGTAACTGACGCGCCCCGGCCGGCGCGCGACGAACAGCGCCAGCGGCAGCGTCGGGTGCTGCACGATGTCGTGGCAGCGCAGCCCGACCTCGGTGGCGAACACTTGGCGGCCATCCAGGCGGTAGCCGACCGCATAGTGCTTGCCGTCGGCGGCGTCGCGGGCGGACAGCAGCAGCGGCTCCTTGCCTTTGCGCGACAGCGTCCAGCCGCCGAGGCTCAAGGCGCCGAGCAGCAGGCTGCCGAGGCCGATCACATGACGTCGCAGCATGGCGTGTACCTCTCAGAAAGAACGATTCGCGAGCGATCAGTCGCCGTCGTTGGCGTTGAAACCCAGCTGCACGCCGAGGGCTTTGGCGAGGTCGCCCTCGTGCAAGCGGTGGACCGTGTTGAGGCTGTCGTACAGCGCGTTGAGTCGCTGTATGCCGGCATCGTCCTTGAGCAGCACGCCAAGCGGCTGCTGCAGCGCGGCGAGCTTGCCGCGGGCGTCGGCGTAGGCCGCGTCGATCTTGCCGGCCAGCGCCTTCTGCGCGCTCGGCAGCAGGGCGCGCAGGCCCTTGCCGTCGGTGCCGTTCCAGAGCGCTTCGGCGCCGACCAGCCCGGACTCCAGGCTGGCCAGGGAGGCGTCGCTGCGCCAGGCCTCGGCCTGGAATGGCTGCGCAATGCCTTTGCTCTGGCGACCCAGCGGGGTGCCAAGTTTCTTCTTCAGCGAGTCGAGGGCGGTGACCTGCACGCGCAGCAGTTCGGCGATGGCTTCGTGGGCATCGGCGTAGCGCTCGTTGGGGAACTTGGACAGTTGGCTGAGCATGCCGCCATCGTTCTTCCAGCGCGCGAGGATGTCCTCGGCCAACTGCTGCTGATGGGCGCCGATGGCTTCGAGCAGCGGGCAGTAGCGCGCCTTGGTGGCGGCGTCGGCAAGGTCGATCCTGGCGTCGAAGAGGATGTATTCGTAAGCGGTCAGGCCCTGCACCACCACGCTGGACTTGGCCAGGCTCGCCGGGTCGATGGGCGCGCCGCCGTCGAGCAATTGCTCGATCTGGCGCGCCACCAGGTTCTTCTTGTCCGGCCAGAACTGAATCTGCCAGGCGCGATTGCCTTCGGCCAGCGGTCCGACCAACAGCGGTTGCAGCTCGGACCAGGCCTTTTGCGCGGCGACGAAGTCGGCACGGGCGCGGGCCAGGTCTTCCTGGCCTTGGCAGAAGGCCAGGGCGCTGGCGGCCAGGGTGCGGTCGGCATCGACCCAGCGGCTGTAGGCCGGCAGTATCACCTGCTGCGCCAGCGCGGCGCTGGTGGTCGCCTGCGGGTCTTGCGGCGAGCAGGCGCCGAGGGCGATGGCGAGGCTGGTGATCAGTAGGCGTGGGCGGAACATGTTCGGCTCCTTAGAGGGAATTCAGGAAGTCCAGCAGGGCGCTGCGCTGTTCAGCGTCGAAGGCCAGTACCCGCTGTTTGGCCGCCTCGGCTTCGCCACCGTGCCAGAGCACGGCTTCGAGCAGGTTGCGCGCGCGACCGTCGTGGAGGAACTGGGTGTGGCTGTTGACCGCCTCGGTCAAGCCGATGCCCCACAGCGGCGGGGTGCGCCAGTCGCGACCGCTGGCGAGGAACTCCGGGCGGTGGTCGGCCAGGCCTTCGCCCATGTCGTGCAGCAGCAGGTCGCTGTAAGGGTGGATCACCTGGTTGGCCAGTTCCGGCTCGGCGGCGGTGGCGGCGGTGGTGAATGTCGCGGTGTGGCAGCCGGCGCAACCGGCCTGCTGGAACAGGGCCTTGCCGGCCAGGACATTGGCGGCATCGACATTGCGCCGCGCCGGCACCGCCAGGTTGCGGCTGTAGAACAGCACCTGGTCGAAGATGTGCTGGCTGACTTCCGGGTGGCCGCCGTCGATGGCCGAACGGCAGGCGCGCTGTGCCTCGCTGCAATCGTCCTGGGGCAGGCGGTCGCTGGTCAGGCCCATGTCATTGGCGAAGGCGTGGGCATTCTGCTGCGGGATATTCGGCTGCCCGGCTTTCCAGCCGAAGCGGCCGAGCACGGTCTGCCCGGCGGCCTCGTCCCAGACCCGGTTGGCGCGGCCGCGAATGCCGTCGCCATTGCGGTCCCGAGGGTCTTCGTTGGCGAGGATCGCCTGTTCCGGGATGGCTTCGAGCAGGCCGAGGCCGATCATCGGCGGGGCGACCCGCGCGGAGAACTGCGTGTCCGCGCGCATGGGACCGTAGCCGAGCTGGCTCAGGCGCAGGATCGGCTTGCGCAACGCGACCACGCTGCCGTCCTTGAATGTCACCGGCACGCTGTCGTAGTCGACGCGGACCTTGGCCTCCGGCACCAGGCCGGGGATGGCGGCGTCCTGTAGCTGACCACCGTAGACCGGCTCCGGGATCACGCCCAGGCGCTTGAGCAGCTCGGCTTCGGCGGGGCTGGCGGGAATCGACAGGCGCACCAGCATGGACACCGCGCTGATGTCGTTGGCGCTCGGCGGGTGGCCGCGGCCGTCCTTGATATGGCAATTCTGGCAGGCGTTGGTGTTGTACAGCGGGCCCAGGCCATCGCGCGCTGTGGTGGTGGACGGCGCGATCACCCAGGGGTTGCGGAAGAAACTGTTGCCGACGCTGAAGTCCAGACGGCGGCTCGGCGTCAGGTTGGCCGAGGGCATGGAAAAGGCGTTGCGATCACTCTGGAACACGCTGGCGCTGCCGCCGGACAAGGCCTCGCCGGCCTCGACCCGCGCCACCGGCTCGGCCGGCTTGCAGGCGGCCAGGGCCAGTACGGCGAACAGTGGGGCGAGACGCAGGGCGGTCGGGCGGCACGACATCGAAACGATCCAGGCGGGCAAAACAGGCGCGCCATCTTAGCAGTTGTTCAAATACAAATACGAAGCTTTCTGTTTGCCTTCTGCGTGGCGATGCTCGCGAAAACGCCAAGACCCCTGGGGTCTTGGCGCTGCAGTGGCGAGGTTGCGACTGGGGGCCGCAGCCTCGTCCGGGGCGATCAGAACTGGTGATCGGCGTTGTCCGGCTTCAGGTCCTGGATGCCCAGGGCGCCGGCGGCTTTCTCGATGGCGCCGGTCTGTTTGACCAGGGAGGCGATGACGTCGCTGATGATCTTGTGATCGGCTTCGTCGGCCGGGGCGATCATCTGGTCGAAGTGCACGCCATCCTTTTCCGCGCGGTCGACGATGACCTGCATTTTCGCCCGGGTGCCGTCGAGGTCGGCCTTCAGGTCGTTGTCCGCCTGGGCGTCGGCCTTGGCGACCAGCGAGGACAGGCTCGGGCCGGTGACCAGGCTGCCGTCCATGCGCTTGTACTGACCGAGGTAGATGTTGCGGATGCCTTCGGCGTTGAAGTACAGGGTGTGGTGGGTGTTGTCGCTGAAGCAGTCGTGTTCGTCTTCGGTGGAGTTGGCCTCCAGCGCCACCTTCATGCGCTCGCCGGCCAGTTCGCCGAGGGACAGGCTGCCCAGGCCGAAGAACATCTTGCGCAGGTTGGCGTCGGCGCTGTCGGCTTCCAGCTTGGCGCGGTAGTTGTCGGCGACACCGGCCTTCCAGTTGCCGACCATCTCGTCGAGGTTGGCCACCAGCAGGTCGGTGACGGCCTTCAGGTAGGCGGCACGCCGGTCGCAGTGGCCGTTGCTGCAGTCCTTGCCCTGGGCGTAGTCGGTATAGGGGCGGTTGCCGGCGCCCGGCTGCGTGCCGTTCAGGTCCTGGCCCCAGAGGAGAAATTCGATGGCGTGGTAGCCGGTGGCGACGTTGGCTTCGGAGCCGCCAATCTCATTGAGCTTGGCCAGTTTCTCGGCGGTGATTTCCTTGACGTCGATCTTGTCCTCGCCAACCTGGATCTCGCTGTTGGCGATGATGTTGGCGTTGGCCGCGGGGTTGCCTTCGGCGTGCTGATAGTCTTTGGCCACGTAATCGATCAGGCCTTCGTCCAGGGGCCAGGAGTTCACCGGGCCTTCCCAGTCGTCGACGATCTTGTTGCCGAAGCGGAAGGCTTCGCTCTGCGAGTAGGGTACGCGCGCCGCCAGCCAGGCCTCGCGGGCGGCCTTGAGGTTGGCTTCGCTGGGCGCGGCGATCAGCGCATCGACGGCTTTCTGCAGGGTCTTGGCGGTGCTCAGGGCGTCGCCATAGACGGCCTCGGCCATGTCCGCGTAGTTCTTCACCACGGCCTTCACGGCGGCGGCGTCGGCCTTGATCGCCGGCGCGGCGTTCGGCGTGCTGGCGGCCGGGGCGCTGGCCTGGCTGGCCGGGGCCGCGGCCTCTTTCTTGTCATCGCCGCAGCCGGCGAGGGTGATGGCAATGGCCAGCAGGCTGGCGGTAGCCCAGGGCATACGAGTCATGGCGAGTTCCTTAGCATGGGAGTGGCGCGAAAGAGAGTGCGCATATAAAACGGCAACATAATGCGAAAGATTTGCATTTTTGAAAAGACCGGCGCGCGCTTTCCTGGCGCATGGCCATGACGTCCGTTGCTAAGGAGGGAAACGAGGGCGCTCAGCGCCGCTCGATGGAGGAACTGCCGGCGGCCTCGGCGAGGCGCCGTGCCTGCTTCAGGTAAAGGGTCAGCTCGCGCGCCGGCAGTGGCTTGCTGTACAGGTAGCCCTGCCCCTCGTGGCAACCCTGGGCAATGATGTAGGCCTCTTGCTCGACGGTTTCCACGCCTTCGGCGATCACCTGCATGCTGAGGTTCTTGCCGAGCTGGATGATGGCGCGAACGATGGTGGCGTCGTCGTCATCCTGCAGCAGGTCCTGGACGAAGCTCTTGTCGATCTTGATCTTGTCTAGCGGCAGGCTCTTCAGGTAGCTGAGCGAGGAGTAGCCGGTGCCGAAGTCGTCGATGGCGATCAGCGCGCCGGCGCGACGCAGGCTGAGCAGGTGCTGGGCGGCGGTGGAGATGTCTTCCATCAGGCCGGTCTCGGTGACTTCCAGCTCCAGCGAACGCGGCGGCAGGCGGTGGATCTGCAGCAGGTTGCTGACTACCCGCGGCAGCGCGTTGTGGCGCAGTTGCACGGTGGACAGGTTGACCGCCATGCGCAGATCGTCGAAGCCCTGGTCATGCCATTCGCGCAGTTGCCGGCAGGCCTGGTCGAGCACCCACTCGCCAATGCTGAAGATGCTGCCGTTCTGTTCCGCCAGCGGGATGAACAGGTCCGGGGCGACCCAGCCCTGGGTCGGGTGCTGCCAACGCAGCAGGGCCTCGACGCCGACCACGCGGTGATCGCGGTAGGACACCTGTGGCTGGTAGACCAGATGCAGTTCGTTGCGTGCCAGGGCGTCGCGCAGGTCCTTTTCCAGTTCGCGGCGGCGGCGCATCTCGCTGTCGACGCTGGCGATGTAGAACTGGTAGCGGTTGCGCGAGCGGGTCTTGGCCAGGGTCATGGTCTGCTCGGCTTTCTGCAGCAGCTTCTCGGTGCTCTCGCCATCCTCCGGGTAGAGGGTGATGCCGATGGTGGCGCGCAGGTGCACGGACTGTTCGTCCAGGTCGAATGGCTGCTCGAGGTCGTCGAGAATCTGCTGGGCCAGCTCCGCCGCTTCGTAGGGTTGCTCGATGTCGGCCTGGACCAGGGCGAACTGGTCGCCGCCCAGACGCGCCAGGGCGCCGAGGTGGGCGCTGCGCGCGCGCAGGCGGTCGGCGAGGGCGAGCAGCAGCTGGTCGCCGAACTGGTAGCCGTGCTGTTCGTTGATGCCCTTGAAGTCATCCAGGCCCAGGCAGAGCACTGCGACGCGGTGTTCCAGGCGGGTCGCGTCGGAAAGGATCTGATCCAGGCGTTGCTGCAGCAGCTTGCGGTTCGGCAGGCCGGTGAGGAAGTCGTACTGGGAGATGCGCAGCAGGCTGTTTTCCGCCTCGCGGCGCAGGTGGCCATTGCGCTCGATGGACTCCAGCAACTGGTTGGCGGTGTTGATCCACAGGCCCAGTTCGTTGTTCTCGTGACCGGGCAGCATCGGCAGCTTGTGCTCGCCGGGGCGGTCGGGGTTGATGCTGGTGAGGTTGTCGATGATGCGCCACAGCGGCTTGGTCAGCAGCCAGTGATAGACCAGGAACAGCACCAGGCCCATGGCCAGCGCACGGAGGATGCCGGAGAGGAAGATGATCACCGAGGTGACCACGAAATCCTGGCCGTAGGGGGCGGTGTCCAGGGTGATGCTCAGGTCGCCGTAGTATTCGCCGGGGTCGCCGCGGCCGATCAGGCGGATGGAGTAATGCTGCTCGGCGCCGAGAATCGGGTCGGTCAGCCAGCGGGTCGAGGAGTCCAGCGGCGGGCGCGATTTCTCCGCGAGCATGGGTTCGTCGGGGTGGCCGATGGAGGCCTGGCGCACGGCCTCATGCTGGAAGAGTCCTTCGAGGACCTGCATGGCCATGTCGCGGTCCAGGCTGTAGACCGCCTGCGTCGAGGGATCGCGGACCATGGCGAGAATGCGCTGGGCGTCGTTGTGTACGGCCTGACGCGCCTTGTGGGCGTCGAAGACGATCTGTGCGCAACTCAGGACGACGCCGACCGCAAGTGCCGCGAGCAGAACGACGCGCAGCAACTTGAGAGAAAGTCTGTGCCGTGGGTCCAGTTTCAAGGGGCTTTCCTTGTTCATCGCCATCCGGCGAAAGACTGGTCTGAGTATTGGCAAATGCCGCTTTGACGTCAAAGGGCCAGTAAGCAATTTTGCGCAAAAGCCGACTCTCAGGTTAGACGAGCATGGCCCGAGTGGCGCGCAAAAAGCAGAAACCCGGCACTGGGCCGGGTTTCCACGGGAACGCTGAAGGTATCAGGCAGCGAAGTTCTTCGCTACGTAATCCCAGTTCACCAGGTTCCAGAAGGCTTCGACGTACTTCGGACGCAGGTTGCGGTAGTCGATGTAGTAGGCGTGTTCCCAGACGTCGCAGGTCAGCAGCGGGGTGTCGCCGCTGGTCAGCGGGTTGCCGGCGCCGATGGTGCTGGCCAGGGCCAGGGAACCGTCGGCCTTCTTCACCAGCCAGGCCCAGCCGGAGCCGAAGGTGCCGATGGCGGTCTTGGTGAACTCTTCCTTGAACTTGTCGAAGGAACCGAAAGCGGCGTTGATGGCGTCAGCCAGGGCGCCGGTGGGCTGGCCACCGCCGTTCGGGCTCAGGCACTCCCAGTAGAAGGTGTGGTTCCACACCTGGGCGGCGTTGTTGAAGATGCCACCGGAAGAGGTCTTGACGATGTCTTCCAGGCTCTTGCCTGCGAACTCGGTGCCCGGGATCAGGTTGTTCAGGTTCACGACATAGGTGTTGTGGTGCTTGTCGTGGTGGAATTCCAGGGTTTCCGCCGAGATGTGCGGCTCAAGGGCATTCTTCGCGTAAGGCAGCGGCGGCAATTCGAAAGCCATGGTGTCTCTCCTATTTCCTCAGGTCTGGGCTAGCGCGGCGAACGCGCGACCGGTACACGGGGCCGGTTCGGTGATTGTCGCGGCATCCGTACGTAGCGGCTGCGATCCTCGGATCGGGCCGCGCGCCGGGTGCGTCCAGGAAGCCTAGCTCTCTGGCGCCGCGAGGGTCGGATCATAGCACCCGCCCCCCGGCATATCCACGCAGCAACTGTAGGGGCAAAGTCGTATAGACAGTGGCTCCCGCGGCCCGCCTTCAGCGTTGCGCCATCGTCCGCGTTCAGGCCGGGAGGATCAGTTGCGAGGCCATGCCCAGCATCATCACCGCCACCATCAGGTCGACCAGCCGCCAGGTCGTCGGGCGCGCCAGCCAGGGCGCGAGCCAGGCGGCGCCGAAGGCGAGGGTGAAGAACCACAGCAGCGAGGCGCTGGCGGCGCCCATGGCGTAGGCGCCGGGCGCATCCTGCTGGGCGCCGAGGGAGCCGATCAGCAGCACGGTGTCGAGGTACACGTGGGGATTGAGCAGCGTAACCGCCAGGGCCGCCAGGAGTACCGCGCGGCGTGAGCGGCTGCCGGTCTCGCCGGTCTGCGCCATGCCTTGCGGGGCGAGCGCGCGGAGCAGCGCCTTGAGTCCGTACCAGATCAGGAAGACCGCTCCGCCCCAGCGCGCCACGGCGAGCAGGGTGGGGTTCTCCGCCAGCACCCGGGCCAGACCGAAGACCCCGGCGCTGACCAGTACGGCATCGCACAGCACGCACAGCGCGGCCACCGCCAGGTGATGTTCGCGGCGCAGGCTCTGGGCCAGGACGAAGGCGTTCTGCGCGCCGATGGCGATGATCAGGCCGGCGGCCACCAGCAGGCCGTTGAGGTAGCTCTGCCACATTGTCATGCCCTCCCGCTGCCGGCCAGGCGCCGCAGTATCTGCAGTGCCTGGGAGCCGTCGCGGTGAGCGACGAACAGGTGATCGTGGAATACCGCGGCGACCACGTTGCAACTGATCCCGGCCTCGGCCAGGGCGCTGGCCACCGCGGCGGTGAGGCCGACCGCCTGTAGCGCCGAGTGCACTTCCAGGGTCAGCCAGGCGGCGACGTAGTCGAAGTCCAGGTCGAGGCGTTCGGCTTCGCCGCGTTCGAGGATCAGGGTCAGCCCTTCGCGTTCCCGGAAGCTGCCGAGCACCTGGGCAGCGGCTGGCGCCGCGCCTGAGGGAAGGGTGCAGAACACGTATTCGCCGGGGTTGAGCACCGGGGTCATGTCGCGCAGCAACGCGTTGAGAGAGGTTTCGCCGGCCATGCAAGGCTCCTGGAACTGCGGGGATGAGCGGGAAGTGCTGGCGAGTCTGCGGTTCGCGCCTGTATAAGAAAAACGAATCTTGGTGATGTCCCATTAGGAAAATCGATCATGTTCGATTACAAGCTGCTGGCCGCCTTGGCCGCCGTGGTGGAACAGGGCGGCTTCGAGCGTGGAGCGCAGGTGCTGGGGCTGTCGCAATCGGCGATCTCCCAGCGCATCAAGTTGCTCGAAGCGCGGGTCGGCCAGCCGGTGCTGGTCCGTGCCGCACCGCCGCAACCGACCGAGCTGGGCCGGCGCCTGCTCAACCATGTGCAGCAGGTCCGCCTGCTGGAGGGCGATCTGCAGCAGTGGGTGCCGGCACTGGACGAGGAGGGCGCGCCCGAGCGCCTGCGCGTGGCGCTCAATGCCGACAGCCTGGCGACCTGGTGGGCCGCCGCGGTGGGGGATTTCTGCGCCGAGCGCCGGGTCTTGCTCGATCTGGTGGTGGAGGACCAGGAAGTCGGCCTCAAGCGCATGCGCGCCGGCGAGGTGGCCGGCTGCGTCTGCGCCAGCCCGCGTCCGGTGGCCGGCGCCCGTAGCGAGCCGCTGGGGGCGATGCGTTACCGTGGCCTGGCCAGCCCGGCGTTCCTCGCCCGGCACTTTGCCGATGGTGTCCGTGCCGAGGCCCTGGCCAGGGTGCCGGCCATCGTCTTCGGGCCGGATGACCAGTTGCAGCACCGTTACCTCGCTGAGCTGGGCGTTGACGGCGCTTTCCTTTATCACCTGTGCCCCTCTTCCGAAGGCTTCGTGCGCATGACCTGCGCAGGCCTGGGCTGGGGGCTGGTGCCCGAGCTGCAGGTCGAGGGCGAACTGGCCCGTGGCGAGCTGGTGGAGTTGCTGCCGGGGCGGGCCATCGATGTGCCGCTGTACTGGCACCATTGGCGCAATGGCGGCGAACTGCTCGGCGCCTTGGGCGCGCACCTGCTGCGGTATGCCGGCGCGACCCTGGTGCCGATCGCCAACTGATCAGCCGCGGATGACGATCTGCCCGCTGCCCGGCAGGCGTTCCACGCAACGTTTGCCGAACAACCGGGATGGCGTGAAGTAGCCGCCGGGGCCGGCATAGTCGAGCAGGTGCGTCACGGCCATGAGGACGCCGTGCAGGGTGACGTCGTAGCCGTTGGCGGTTTCCAGGCGGGCGGTTCGGCGTTCGCCGGCGGCATTGCGCACTTCGCCCCAGACCCAAGTGCGCAGGCGGCTGCGCGTTAACTGGTCGGGGCCCTGAATGCGCTGCTGCGCCTGGCGTTTGAGCCAGCGCTGCACACCGTCGCGAGCGAGCAGTGGGCGTAGCGGATCGAGCAGGCGCATGCCCAGGGCCAGCAGCGGCGGCGCCGGCAGGTACACCTCGATGTTGCCAATGCCGGTGGTGTAGAAGGCCGTGGCCACGTCGCCCCAGGGAATGCTGACGGCATGCTTGAGGCCGCGGCCGAAGTCGATGTCGCGCTGCTTGTAGCCCAGCGGCACGTCGCGCACTTCGCCGTCCTGGCGCACCTTGCCGCCGAGCTTGAGGCCTTCCACGGTGGTCTTGGCGGTGCCCGGCGACAGCCCGCTGCCGGTGTCGAAGCCGAGTGCCAGTTGGTTGGCGTCGGGCATGGCCTGGGCCAGGCAGGCGGCCACGCAATCGGTGGGGATGACGTCGAAGCCCACGCCGGGGCAGAGCGCGATGCCGGCGTCACGCGCGCGCTGGTGGAGACCGTGGGCATGCTCGAAGACGGCGATCTCGCCGGTGATGTCCACATAGTGGCAGGCGCTCGCCAGGCAGGCCTCCAGCAGCGGCGCGGCGGTGGCCGAGAAGGGCCCGGCGCAGTTCGCCAGTACCGCGACATCGGCCAGCGCCTGGGTGGCGCCCGGCGCGTCGGCGGCGAAGATCCGACACTCCAGGCCGAGCTGGCTGCCCAGCGCCTGGACCGCGGCCGGGTCGCGCCCGCCCAGCAGAGGGCGTAGGCCCTGGCGGCAGGCCTGTTCGGCGACCAGTCGGGCGGTGTAGCCGTTGGCGCCATAGATCATCCAGTGCGTCTTGCTCATGTCGGCTCTCGCTGTGGGGTACGGGTTCAAGGCTAGCCGTTCTAAGCGCCTCCGGGCGGCGTTGTCGCCTGGCCGGAGGTCGAGCGGTCCGCAAGGATGCTGTTATGGCGTGCGTTACCAGCGTGGCGGCGCGGCGGGCCTGCTAGAGTCGGCGAAAAACAGCATAAGAGGTGCGTGCATGAAGATTCTGGTGACCGGGGCCAGTGGTTTCATCGGCGGGCGCTTCGCCCGTTTCGCCCTGGAGCAGGGCCTGGCGGTGCGGGTCAACGGCCGTCGTGCCGACGCGCTCGAGCCACTGGTAAGCCGCGGCGCGGAGTTCATGCCCGGCGACCTCTCCGATCCGGCGCTGGTGCGCCGCCTCTGCGACTCGGTCGATGCCGTGGTGCACTGCGCCGGCGCGGTCGGTGTCTGGGGGCCGCGCGAGCACTTCCAGCAGGCCAACGTCGGCCTGACCGAAAGCGTGGTCGAGGCCTGCTTGAAGCAGAGCGTGCGGCGTCTGGTGCATTTGTCCTCGCCGTCGATCTACTTCGATGGCCAGTCGCACGTCGGCATCCGCGAGGAGCAGGTGCCAAGCCGTTTCGCCAATCACTATGGCGCCACCAAGTACCAATCCGAGCGGGTCGCCCTCGGTGCCGCCGAGTTCGGCCTGGAGGTGCTGGCGTTGCGCCCGCGCTTCGTCACCGGCGCCGGCGACACCAGCATCTTCCCGCGCTTGATCGCGGCCCAGCGCAAGGGCCGCCTGAAGATCATCGGCAAGGGCCTGAACAAGGTCGATTTCACCAGCGTGCAGAACCTCAATGACGCGCTCTTCGCCGCCCTGCTGGCGGGCGGGCCGGCGCTCGGCCAGGCCTACAACATCAGCAATGGCCAACCGCTGCCGCTGTGGGACGTGGTCAACTACGTGCTGCGCCGTCTCGAACTGCCGCCGGTCAGCGAACACATTCCATACGCCCTGGCCTATGGCCTGGCGGCGCTCAACGAAGGCCTCTGTTACCTGCGGCCGGGGCGGCCGGAACCGACCATGACGCGCCTGGGCATGGCGGTCATGGCCAAGGATTTCAGCCTGGATATCAGCCGCGCCCGCCGGCTCCTCGGCTACGAGCCGCAGGCCAGTCTGTGGGATGCGCTGGATGAGTTCTGTGAGTGGTGGCAGCGCAGCGGGCTCTGAGTGCCCGCCGGGCGTCAGCCGCGCAGTGGGCCGGAGTAGTGGCGTTGTCCGCTCGGGTCGGGCATGAAGCTTGGCTCTTGCACCACCCGGGGCGGGTTCACGCCGCTCAGTTGGCTCAGGCGCAGGCCCATGGAGCGTGTCTGTTCGTCGAAGGACGCCGCGCAGGCGCGCAGCATTTTGGCGATGGCGTCGGGCTGCTGGAAGTGAATGTCCAGCGCCTGCTCTTCGCGCAGGCGTCGGCGCAGTTCGCGCATGCAGTCCAGGATGGCCTTGTTGAACTCAATCACTCAACTCCCTCCCCGCGGTGGGCGCCACCATGGCGCCGCTGGCCAGGACAGAGCAAGGCACATGCCATAGTGTCGCAAAGCTACTATCTGCGGGTCGTTTCGGGAACTGCAGGTCCCCTGGCGAGGTCTTTTCTGCCCCGCACGCGCGCTGTCAGCGTGCGTCGTGCCCCCTGATGGCGCGATGCCCTAGGCAGCGGCGCGAACGGATATACTGCGCCCCTGCGCAGGCGCCATGCCGCTACTCCCCCACAGGTTCCCTCCATGCGTAACGATACGTTCGACGAATTCGATGAAGTGCCCAGTCTGACCACCGACGCCGCCGACCGCGACGAGTTCGGTCACCATCCGCGGCGCGTGGTCGAGCCCGATGGCCGCCAACTGGCGCCAGCGGCCAAGTCCGGCGGCGCCAGCACCGGGCCGCTCTGGGCGTTGGTCGCGGCCATGGCCATCGCCCTCGGTGGCGTGGCCTGGTGGAGCCACCAGCAGTTGACGCTGATGGAGCATCAGTTGATCGCCACCCAGGAAAGCTTCGCCAAGATCAGCGAAGAAGCCGCCGGCCGCCTCGATGACATTCGCGGCAAGGTCGTGCAGAGCGAGTCGTCGGTGACCTCTGACCGCGAGCAACTCAAGCTGCAGGTCAAGCAACTGCAGGGCAAGCTCGTCGAGCAGGCGCGCCAGCAACAGGATTCGCTGTCGCAGATCGGCGGTCAGCAGGGCAAGCGCCTGGACCAGCTCAGCGCCGAACTGAAGGCACAGCAGGACAGCGCCGCGCAGTTGATCAGCCAGCTCGACGGCAAACTCAAGTCGCTGGCCGAGGAGCAGGGCAAGGTCAAGGGCCTGCAGAACGACTTGGCCGGCGCCAATGAACAGATCAAGAGCCTCAGCGCGGAAGTGGCGGCGTTGCGCAAGCAGGGCAATCCGAGCGAGGCGATCAAGAGCCTGCAGGATGATCTGCTGGTGCTGCGCAGCGAGGTCGAGGGCAAGCAGGGGCAGGGTGGCACCGCCGAGTTCGACTCGTTCCGCGCCCAGGTGACGCGCAACATCAATGCCCTGCAGGCGCAGGTGCAGAACCTCCAGCAGCAGCTCAACGCGCCGCGCTGACGCCGCGCCACGGTCAAGCAGCCCCCGTGTCTTCGGACCCGGGGGCTTTTTCTTGCCTGGGCGCGGGCCGCGCAACTGAGGTTCCCGCACAAGAAAACCGGGCGCCCCTTGCGGTAGCGCCCGGTCTCGCTGGGGCCTATGCCGTGCTTACAGGCGCGGATAGTCGAGGTAGCCGACCGGACCCTTGCCGTAGAAGGTTTCCGGGTGCGGCTCGTTCAGCGCGGCGTCCTTGGCCAGACGGCTGACCAGGTCGGCGTTGGCGATGTAGGGGATACCGAAGGCCACCGCATCGGCCTTGCCGCTGGCCAGCCACTCGTTGGCGCTGGCCTTGGTGAAGCGTTCGTTGGCGATGTAGGGGCCGCCGAACAGCTCCTTGAGTTTCGGGCCGATGCTGTCCGGGCCTTCCTTCTCGCGGCTGCAGATGAAGGCGATGCCGCGCTTGCCCAGTTCGCGGGCCACGTAGCCGAACGTCGCCAGCGGGTCGGAGTCGCCCATGTCGTGGGCGTCCATGCGCGGCGCCAGGTGTACGCCGACGCGCTGGGCGCCCCACACCGAGATGGCCGCGTCGGTGACTTCCAGCAGCAGGCGCGCGCGGTTTTCGATGGAGCCGCCGTAGCGGTCGTCGCGCTGGTTGGTGCTGTCCTGCAGGAACTGGTCGAGCAGGTAGCCGTTGGCGCCGTGGATTTCCACCCCGTCGAAGCCGGCGGCCTTGGCGTTCTCGGCGCCCTGGCGGTAAGCCTCGACGATATCGGCGATCTCTTCGGTATCCAGCGCGCGCGGGGTGACGAACTCCTTGGTCGGACGCACCAGGCTGACGTGGCCGGCCGGCTTGATGGCGCTGGGCGCCACCGGCAGCTCGCCGTTCAGGTACAGCGGGTCGGAGATGCGGCCGACGTGCCACAGTTGCATGAAGATGCGCCCGCCGTTGGCGTGCACGGCCTTGGTCACGTTGCTCCAGCCGCGGACCTGGTCATCGGACCAGATGCCGGGGGTGTCCGGGTAGCCGACGCCCATCGGGGTGACGGCGGTCGCTTCGCTGAGGATCAGCCCGGCGTCGGCGCGCTGTGCGTAGTATTCGGCCATCAGCGCGTTGGGCACGCGGCCTTCGTCGGCGCGGCAGCGGGTCAGCGGGGCCATGATGATGCGGTTGGGCAGTTGCAGGTCGCCGAGGGTGATCGGATCGAAGAGCGTGGTCATGTCGCGGTGCTCCGTCAGGGGGTTAGTCGAGTGCGGGTTGGGGTTGGTTGCCTTGGCCGCTGAAGCCGAACATCACGGCGATCAGTGCGAGCAGGGCGAGTACGGCGGCGGCCAGGGGCACGCGGGTCAAGCCCAGGCCGTGGTCGATGACGCTGCCGCCGATCCAGGCGCCAAGGGCGTTGCCGACGTTGAAGGCGCCGATATTCAGGGTGGCCACCAGGTTGGGTGCGGCCTGGCCGACGCGCACCACGTTGACCTGCAGGGCCGGGACGGCGGCGAAGGCGGCCGCGGCCCAGAGGAACAGGGTGATTTCCGCCGGGATCAGCGCCTGGCTGGTCCAGCTCAGCGCCGCCGACACCAGCGCCATGGCGGCGAACACGCCGGCCAGGGTGGTTCCCAGACGCCAGTCGGCCAGGCGGCCGCCGAGTATGTTGCCGACGGTCAGGCCGACGCCGATCAGTACCAGGGTCCAGGTCACGCCGCGTGGCGACACCCGGGTGACTTCGCCGAGCAGCGGCGCGACATAGGTGAACAGCGCGAAGACCGCGGCGGAGAACAGCACCGTGGTGGCCAGTGCCAGCCACAGCGGCCCGCTGCGCAGGGCGGCCGCTTCCTGGCGCAGGTCCAGCGCTTCTTCGTCGTGCCCGCTGGGCAGGATGCGCCACAGGCCGATCAGCGCGAGCACACCGATGGCGGTCACTACCCAGAAGGTCGAGCGCCAGCCGCTAGCCTGGCCGAGCGCGGTGCCCAGCGGTACACCGAGGACATTGGCCAGGGTCAGCCCGGTGAACATCAGGGCGACCGCCGAGGCCTTGCGGTTCGCCGGCACCAGGCTGGCGGCGACCACCGAGCCGATGCCGAAGAAGGCGCCATGGCAGAGTGCGGTGACGATCCGGGCGACCATCAGCAGCCCGTAGTTGGCCGCTACCGCACAGAGGAAGTTACCGAGGATGAAGATGCCCATCAGCATCAGCAGGGCGCGCTTGCGCGGTAGCCGCGCGGTGAGCAGGGCCATGATCGGCGCGCCGATGGCCACGCCGAAGGCGTAGCCGCTGACCAGCCAGCCGGCCGTGGGAATGGACACGCCGAGGTCACCGGCGACGTCCGGCAGCAGGCCCATGATGACGAATTCCGTGGTGCCGATGGCAAACGCGGACAAAGCGAGGACGAGAAGCGAAGTGGGCATGCGCCTGCTCCTGGTTGATCGATGGGTGTTTCAGGCAGGTGTTTGCGCTACAGCGCTTCGCTCAACTGGCGAATGAAAGCCTGGATGGTTTCTTCGTTGCGTTTGAAGAAATGCCACTGGCCGATTTTTCGACTGGTCACCAGGCCGGCGCGCTGGAGGGTGGCCAGATGCGCCGAGACGGTGGATTGCGAGAGCCCGGTGCGCTGGTCGAACTTGCCGGCGCAGACCCCGATCTCGAAGGGGTGGTCCTGCTCGATGAAATAACGCTCCGGGTCCTTCAGCCAGTGCAGCATGTCGCGCCGCACGGGGTGGGCCAGGGCCTTGAAGATTTCATCGATGTCCGGGGTTTCGCTCATGGCTGCCTTGGCTGTATCGCTTGGGAACGAACTATATATCGGTGATCGACGATATGAATTCGTTTGAGCCGATAGTGATGATCGACCGCCTTGATAATAGGCCGTTACACCGGGCGACGGGGTTCCGCGCTAAGCTTGAGCCATGAACTACCTCGCTCACCTCCACTTGGGCGGCTCGCGCCCCGCGCAACTGCTCGGCAGCCTCTACGGTGATTTCGTCAAGGGACCGTTGGACGGCCGTTGGCCGGCGGACATCGAGGCCGCCATCCGCCTGCATCGACGCATCGACGCTTTCACCGACACGCACCCGCTGATCCATGCCGCCAAGGCGCGCTTTCCCAGCGAGCGGCGGCGCCTGGCCGGGGTGCTCCTGGACGTGTTCTTCGATCACTGCCTGGCGCGCGACTGGGCGACGTTCTCCAACGAGCCGCTGAGCGATTTCACCCGCCACGTCTATGGTGTCCTCGGCACCACGCCCGAACTGCCCGAGCGCCTGGCGCGCATTGCCCCGCGCATGGCCGCGCAGGACTGGCTGGGCAGTTACCGCGAGTTCGAGGTGCTGCACGATGTCCTCGCCGGGATGTCCCGGCGTCTGTCGCGGCCGGCGCTGCTGGACGGCGCCTGGGCCGAGCTGGAGCGTCTGTACGTGCCGCTGAGCGACGATTTCCTGCGCTTCTACCCGGAGCTGCTGGCGCACGTGCGGACGCAGCGCGAAGGGCTCGGCGATCGCCCCTGACTTGATATGTATCAAGCGTCCCGCGGCGTCGGCGGGATGCAATAACAGCCACTACGGAAAGCGGAGGTTGAGCATGTTGAAATCCCTGATGATCGCCACGGACCTGTCCGAGCGCTCGGAAAAGGCCCTGCAGCGCGCCGCTGCCCTGGCCAAGCGTTTCGATTGCCCGTGGAGCGTGCTCTATGTGGTCGATGACGAGCAGCCGGCGGCGCTGGTCGAGCAGGAGCAGATCCAGGTGAAGTTGCTGCTGGAGGCGCGCCTGGTTGAGCTGGCCACGGCCGGCGGCAGCGCGCCGGCGATCCGCGTCGAGAAGGGCGACCCGGACCAGAAGATCGTCGCCTGCGCCCTGCAGGACGAAGCCGACCTGCTGGTGGTGGGGGCGCATCGCAAGAGCGTGCTGCGCGACATCTTCGTCGGCACCACCGTCGAGCGCGTGGTGCGCGCCGGCGAATTGCCGGTGCTGATGGTCAACCAGCCGGTCGGCGGCGAATACCGCGACCTGTTGCTGGCGCTGGATATCTCGCCGGCCTCGGCCCATGCGGTGCGCATCGCCGAGCAACTGGGCCTGCTGGGCGGCGCGGTGTGCCGCGGCATCTACGCGTTCAGCCCGTTGGCCAAGGGCATGATGCAGTACTCGGGGATCAGCGAAGAGCGCATCGATGAGTTCGTCGGCAGCGAAACCCGCCAGGCGGTGGATGAACTCAAGGCATTCCTGCGCGACCAGCAACTGGAGCCGCTGATCGATGAGCAACTGGTCGCCGTGGGGCTGCCGGGCAATGTGCTGGAACGCATGGTCGCCAAGCACCGGCCGGACCTGCTGGTGATGGGCACCCGCGGCATGGGTGGGATCAAGCGGGCGCTGATCGGCAGTGTGGCCGACTACGCACTGCGCGAGCTGGATTGCGACATCCTGGTCGTACCGCCGAAAGCCGACGAATAAACCCGCGCTGCGGCGGCTCGCTCGAACTGCGGAAATGACAGCGCCCCGGCGATGGGGCGCGAAGCTGCCCGCCGCGGTCGGCGGCGGGTTCGACGGTGTCTCAGGCGGCGAGGTCCTGGCGGGCTTTGCCGAACAGCGCGACCTCGATCGCGCTGCGCGCCTGCTGGGCCAGCAGCGAGCGATCGCCGGCGCCGCTGGACAGCGCTGGCAGCAGATGGATTTCCACCGTTCCCCGGTCCTGGCGGAACAGTCGCAGCAGATGGCTGAGCAGATCGTCGTCGCCGATGAAAGGCGCGATATCGTCGCTTTCACCGTTGCGCAGGTAGCGTAGCGCCACTGGTTGCAGCGGTACGCCGGCCTCGATGGCGCCGGCCAGCAGGCGCCCGTGGAAGGTGCGCAGGCCGCGGCCGTCGGTGGTGGTGCCTTCCGGGAAGATCAGCGCCGAGCGGCCGCGCCGGAGGGTGCCGGCGAGCTGCTGGGCGAGATTGCGGCTGTCGCCCGAGCCACGGTGGATGAACAGGGTTCCGGCTTTTTCCGCCAGCCAGCCGGCCAACGGCCACTGACGCACCTCGGCCTTGGACAGGAAGGTCATCGGCTGCAGGGCGCCGAGCAACGGGATATCCACCCAGGACACATGGTTGCTGACCCAGAGCACGGTCTGTCGCGGCAGCTCGCCGTGCACCCGCACCTGGAACGGCAGGGCCTGGCTCAGGCGTGCCAACCACCAGCGCGTCAGGCGCTGGCGCAGGGCGTCGCAGTCGCGCCCGGGCAGGCGTTCGAGCAGGCTGACCCAGGCCGCCAGCAGCAGGCCCAGGCCGAGCACCAGCAGCAGGCGGGCGATGCGCAGGCCGGCACGGATCATACGGCGGCCTTGAAATGCCGGGCGTAGCGCGGGCACAGCTCGTCACGCTTGAGCAGGATGAACACGTCGGCGACCTGGAAGTCCGGGTCCCAGCAGGGTTCGCCACAGATTTTCGCGCCCAGGCGCATGTAGGCCTTGAGCAGCGGCGGCAGCTCGGCGATGAGGTTGTCCGGCACCTCGCGCGGCGGCAGCGGGGTTTTCGGCTCGGCGCGCAGGTTCTGGTTGCACAGGTAGCGTTCGCGCAGGCGCTGCATCACCGCTTGGGCCTGGAGGCCGCCGTCGCGCATGGGGATGCTGGCGCAGCCCATCAGGTAGCGGTAGCCGCCTTCGTTGAGCACTTCCGCCAGTTCGCCCCAGAGCACGGCGATGGTGGCGCCGTTGCGGTAGGCCGGGTCGACGCAGGTGCGGCCGATTTCCAGCACCGGGCCCTCGAGATTCTGCAGGCCGTCGAGGCTGAACTCCTCTTCGCTGTAGTAGCGTCCGAGGCGTTCGGCGGCGCGATGGTCGAGCAGGCGGGTGGTGGCCACCAGCGCACCGCTGTTGAGGTCGCGCACGCCGATGTGCAGGCAGTGATGGTCGTAGTCGTCCATGTCCAGACCCAGTTCGGCGCCGTTGAGCCGGGCTTCGAATTCAGTGCTGAACACGCGGAAACGCAGGGCCTGGGCTTCGCGCAGGGCGCGGGGGCCGCGCAGGCGCACGGCCTTGAGGCGGCGTTCGCTCGGGGTGTCGCTGGAGAGGGCGATCTGACTCATGCGGGCCTCCGTGAGCGGCCATGCGGGTTGCGGCCGGTCGGCTTTGTTGGGCAAGCTCAGGCTAGGAAGACGCGGTGTCACGCCCGTGACGCTGGCGTGATGCTTGTATGACAACGAGCCCCCTGGAAGAGGATCGCCCGATGCCCTGGAACCGCCTGCTCGGCCCACTCGACCGGCTGCCCGCCGGCCAGCCCCTGGAAGACTGGTACGCCGAATTGCTCGGCGTCGGCCATGGCGCCGGCAGCCTGGAGCTGGCGGTGCTTGCCGGGCGCCTGGCGGCGACTCCGGGGCTGGCCTTCCTCGGCGGTTACCAGGCGGCCTTGCGGGCGCTCTGGCCGGCCGCTCCGGCGAGCCTCGGCGCCTTCTGCGTCAGCGAAGGCAAGAGCCTGCGTCCGGCGGACCTGCAAACCCGCCTGGTTGGCCTGAGCCTCTATGGCAGCAAGAGTTTCGCCACCGCCGCCGGCAGTGCCGCCTGGTGGCTGGTGGCGGCGCGCGAGGAAGCTTCTGGCGAGGCGCCGCGCCTGGCCATGACCGTGGTTCTCGCCGGCGCCCCCGGCGTGCGCCTGGAGCCCATGGCGCCGATGCCGTTGATTCCCGACATCCCGCATGCGCGTCTGTTGCTCGACGGCGCCCATTGCGAACGCTTGCCCGGCGATGGCTGGGATGCCTACAGCAAGCCCTTCCGCACCCTCGAAGACTTGCACGTGATGGCCGCGCTGAGCGCCTGGTTGTATAGCCTGGCGCTGGAGTGCCACTGGCCGCGGGAGCTGCTGCTGCGCCTGGCGGGATTGCTCGGCGGCTGTGCGGAAGTCAGTCGACAGTCGGCCGTGGCCGCCGAAACGCACCTGCTGCTGGCCGGTCTGTTCGCCCAGTTCGAGGCGCTCGGTCCGGCGCTCGACGCGGCCTTCACCGGCGGTCCGGCGCACTGGGCGCAACATTGGCAACGCGACCGCACGGTGCTGGCCCTGGGCGGCAGCGCGCGCGCCAAGCGCCTGGAGAAGGCCCTGGCCGCGCTACGCCTTGATCCACGTCAGTGAGGGCCACAGGCGCTGCCGATTACCCTGCGCGACATTCCGCCGCCCGCCGGCATGCCTTGCAGGAATACCCCTCGATGCGTCGCGAACCCATAGTGCTGTTCGACAACGGCACCCACCAATGCCTGTGCTTCGATAACCTCGTCACGGGCGAGGGGGTGCAGTCCAATCAGTTCCTCATCGTCGATCACGGCCAGTACCTGCTGATCGATCCGGGCGGCGACCTGACCTACACGCCGCTGTCGCTGGAACTGTCCAAGCTGTTCCCGTTGCAGGAACTGGACTACATCTTCGCCTCGCACCAGGACCCGGACATCATCGCCGCGCTGGACAAATGGCTGCTGCACACCCGCGCCAGGGTCATCTGCTCCAAGCTCTGGGCGCGCTTCCTGCCGCACCTGACGGCCAACTACCTGGCGGTCAGCCACGGCATTTCCACCTATGACCGCGTCATCCCGCTGCCGGACCGTGGCCAGTCGGTCGCCCTCGGCCGCTGCCAGTTGAAGATGCTGCCGGCGCATTTCCTGCACTCGGTGGGCAACTTCCAGCTCTACGACCCGGTGAGCAAGATCCTCTTCTCCGGCGACATGGGCGCCTCCCTGGTGGATGACGCCAGCCCGGTGCAGGACTTCGCCGCGCACATGCCGCACATGGCCGCTTTCCACCGGCGCTACATGGCGAGCAACAAGGTCGGCCGGCTGTGGGCGGCGATGGTCCGTGACCTCGACGTGCAGATGATGGTCCCGCAACACGGTCGTCCCTTCGTCGGCAAGGCAATGATCGACCAGTTCCTCGACTGGATCGAAGGCCTCGAATGCGGCATGGACCTGCTCGGTCCCGAGGACTATCGCGTACCGCGCTGAGGCAGCGTGAGCGGCGCTTAATTCGGTCATCGGCGGCGTGCTAGGGTGGCGTCCGAAGCCCGGCACAAGAGGCCACCGATGTCCCTCCCGTTGTTGCCTATGTTCCTGCGCGGCGCCGTACTCGGCGCCTGCCTGTTCTGCCTTTCCGCGGCGGCCGCGGAGGTCTGGCCGGAAGCCGACTGGACGCCTGCCAGCGTACCTGCCGGGCCGTCGCTGGCCGCCTTCGAGGCCTATGCCTTCGCGCCGCGCGACGACCTCACCCGCGAGGGCGTGCGCAGCGATGCCGTGGTGGTGATCCGCGACGGCCGGCTGATCTATGAGCGCTACGCCGGCCCGACCCAGGTCGACACCCCGCACCTGGCCTGGTCGGTGAGCAAGAGCATCATGGCCTGCGTGCTCGGCGTGGCCTTCAGCGAGGGGCGTTTTCAGCTCGACGACCCGGTGCAGCAGCACTATCCCGCCTTCGCCGCGCACCCGGACATCCGCATACGCCACCTGCTCAACTGGAGTTCCGGCCTGGCCTGGCAGGAGGACTACGAGTACGCGCCGCTGAAGTCCTCGGTGGTCGCCATGCTCTACACCCGTGGGCGTGCGGACATGGCCGCCTTCGTCGCCGGCTTCGCGGCGGACGCCGCGCCGGGCACGCGCTTCCGCTACTCCAGCGGCGACAGCAATGTGCTCGCCGCCAGCCTCAAACAGATGGTCGGGCCGGCCTATGCGGACTACCCCTGGACGGCGCTGTTCGAGCCGCTGGGCATCCGCTCGGCGGTGTGGGAGCGCGATGCCAGCGGCACCTTCGTCGGTTCCTCGTATGCCTACATGAGCGCGCGCGACCTGGCGCGCATCGGTTTGCTGATGCAGCGGGGCGGACGTTGGAAGGAACGCCAGTTGCTGGCGCCGGCCTGGCTGGGTTTCGTCCTCGCACCCTATGCCGGCTACCACCCGGAGCCGGGCCAGGAAGACGAGGCGGCGCCCGCTGGCCAGTGGTGGCTCAACCGCCTTCCCGGCAGCTCCGCGCGGCCTTGGCCGAGCGCACCGTCCAGCACCTTCGCCGCGCTCGGTCACTGGGGGCAGGCACTCTATGTTTTGCCCGAGCAGAAACTGGTGATCGTCCGCTATGCCGACGACCGCGACGGCAGCTACCGCCACGACGAATTTCTCAAGCGCGCTATCGCCGCCTTCGCCAGTCCGGAGGGCCAGCCATGATTCGCCGCCATCCGCTGCGCGTCGGGCTTTTTCTGCTGGTCTCGGCCTTGCTCGCCTGGTCCTGGCAGAACCGTGTGCACCTGGCCGCCTTCCCGCCGATCATCGGTGCCTACACGGCCAAGGAATACTGTTCGTGCCGCTATGTCATGGGCAATTCCGCCAGCTACTGCCAGGGCTATGCCAAGCAGTACGTACCGACCAGCGACTTCCGTGACGATGAGGTACACAAGCGCGTGACCGCCCGTGGCCTCGGCAGTACCCAGAGCGCCGCCTGGTTGGGCGCGCGCGAGGGCTGTCGGTTGTTGCCCGAGGCCGACCGCCAGCCCTGATCGACTGGCGACCGCGAAGGGCGTGCCAGGACGTGGCCGCGTCTTTCCTCGTCGCTGCCCTGCGAGGCGCTTTGCGCCAGGCAGCGAATGCCGGCCGGCTGGCCCGAGCGCGCGTACTCCGGGCGGCGCCTTGGGTTCCGGCAGGGTTTGCCTGCTTTTGGTGCGCCGGCTAATGTGGCTCCCATGCAGCAAGGAGCCTTCATGTTCAGAACCGTCTGCCTTGGCTGGGGCTGGCTCATGGCCGGGGTGCTTCGCGCGGCCTGGCGCCGCGACCTCGCATCATCGCGATCGGCCCTCGGCGGCAGCCGGGATAGCGATGTCGCCTGTCTCGCCGCGCCATGAGAGGGCCGGTCTTCCCCTGGCGTGGCGGCAATCGTTTTGCCTTGCTCTGTGACGGCGAGAATTTCTTCCCGCGCATGCTCGCGGCCATTGCCGATGCCCAGCGCAGCGTCGAGCTGGAACTCTATCTGGTAGAGGGCGGAACCTGCTCCGAGGCACTGCTGGAAGCTCTGCTGAGCGCGCGCGCCCGCGGAGTCACGGTGCGCTGTCTGTTCGACGGCTTCGGCAGCCTGCGCCTGGGCAGCGCCTGGAGCCGCCGCCTGCGCGATGCCGGCGGCGAGCTGCGGTTGTACAACCCGCTGCACTGGAAGGCTGGCTGGCGCAACCTGTTCCGCGACCATCGCAAGCTGCTGCTGGTGGACCAACGCCTGGGCTTTGTCGGCGGTACCGGCGCCACCGATGAGTTCTGGTCGGTGCCGGATAACCGCAGTGCCTGGCACGAAGTCATGGTGGAAATTCAGGGGCCGGTGCTCGCCGACTGGCTGGCGCTGTTCGAGCGTCAATGGCAGGCCTGCCTCCAGGCCCGCGCCTGGCGCCCGCGTGAGGCGGTGCTTCCCGGTCGTCTGCCGGTGCAACCCGCTGGCGCCCATGGCCATGGCCGGGTGACCTATGCCGACGCCCGCCAGCACCGCGACATCCTGCGCTCGCTGGTGCGCAGCCTGAACGGCGCGCGGCAGCGCATCTGGCTGGCCACGCCTTACTTCCTGCCGACCTGGAAAGTTCGCCGGGCGCTGCGCAAGGCCGCGCGGCGTGGCGTCGAGGTGCGCCTGCTGCTGACCAGCCGGCTCACCGATCATGCGCCCGTGCGCTATGCTGGCCAGCGTTATTACCCGCGCTTGCTGCGCGCGGGGGTGCGGATTTTCGAGTATCAGCCACGCTTCTTGCATATGAAGGTGGCGTTGGTCGACGACTGGGTCAGTGTCGGTTCCTGCAACTTCGATCATTGGAACCTTCGCTTCAATCTGGAGGCCAACATCGAGGTACTGGACGTGGATTTCACCGCCGACGTGGTGGACTGCCTGATCGCCGATTTCGCCCAGAGCCTTGAAATCGATCTCACCCGTTGGCAGGCGCGTTCCTGGTGGATGCGTCTGCACCAGCGCGTGTGGGGATGGCTGGACCGGCTGGTGGTGAATCTGCTCGATCGCCGCCGCTGAGCCGGGATGGCCGGATAGCGCATCGCTGAATGCGCACGAATAACAGGAGAGGGGCGTGAACAAACCCCGCAAAGAAAGGTTCATCGGGCTGGAGTGGCTGAGATTCCTGCTGGGACTCTACGTCGTGGTCTACCACACGTTGCATGCCTACCCGACGGAGCAGAAGTTCGCCGGCCTGGATGAGTTGACCAGCCTGGGCTTCTTTGCCACCAGCACCTTTTTCGTGCTCTCCGGCTTCCTTCTGGCGCATGTCTACATCCGCGACGGCAAGCTGCGTGAAAGCCCGCGCAGCTTTCTCACCAAGCGCTTTTCCAACCTCTACCCGATTCACCTCTTCTCGATCCTCCTGACCATTCTCGTGCTCTTTCTGATCAGCCACCTCGGCATAGGCCCGGACCTCGATCAGGCCACCCCGCGCTTCGTCATGTACGACACCCACGACCCCATCGGGCGGGTCCATCCGGAGCTGTTCCGCCACTGGATGAGCGACCACGAGCTGCTGCTCAACAGCATTCTCCAACTGACCATGCTGCAGGCGTGGAATCCCTACTACCTGACCTTCAACGCACCGCTCTGGTCGTTGTCCACGCTGTTCTTCTTCTACCTCTGCTTCCCGTTCGTGGCGCCCTGGCTGATGCGGGTCCGGCACAAATGGGCGGGCCTGCTGCTGGTCTGCCTGCTGTATCTGGTGCCGTCCGTGGTGCTGGTGCTCAGCCAGCGTTTCGGCATGCCCTGGACCGGTCTGATCCACCGCAATCCGCTGCTGCGCCTGCCGGAGTTCCTCGGCGGTATCCTCGCCTACGGACTGTTCCGCGAGCAGAAGGATCGCGGCCAGCTACCGGCAGCCGGCACGGTGGGCCTGTTGGCCGCCTGCATCGCAGGCAGCTTCCTGATCGCCGACTATCTCTATACGCGAGGCGGCGACCACTGGTACTTCCTGCTGCACAACGGCCTGTTGCTGCCGGCGCAACTGGTGCTGGTCTACCTCTGTGCCATGCCGCGCGATCCGAAGCTGCAACTGGTGCGCGATTGGTCACCGCGCCTGGGCGCTGCCTCGCTGTCGTTGTTCGCCCTGCATGTGCCGTTGTTCACCCTGTTCTCGCGTGGCGAGAAGTTGATCCGCGCGCCTGGCGAGTGCCTGGCCGACTGGGCCTTCTGTGTCGAGTCAGCGACTCAGCAACAGCTGTCGTTGTGGCTGTACCCACTGTTCCTGTTGTTCATGGTGGTCAGTTGCGTGCTGTTCCAGGAGCGCCTGGTGGCGCCGGTGCGCAAATGGCTGGTGAGCCACCTGTTACCGCCGCCATTCGAAGCACACCCGGCGCCCCAGTCGTGAGTCCCGCGCCTGCGGCCACCCGGACTTTCGGCGGGTGGCAGTGTCGGGGTGGCTGGTTATGCTCGCCGGCATAACCACAAGACAGGGGTGTGCGCATGTTCCGTCGGGTCCTGAGCGTCCTGCTGTTATCGCTGTTGAGCGCTTGCAGCACGCCTGGCGCGTTCTTCGGGGCCGTCGATGGCGACCCGTTCACGCCCTTGCGGGCCACCGATGCGCGCCATGCCCTGGTCTACCTGTACCGCCCGCAGAACCAGTGGGCCGACGAGGAACTGGAGGCCCCCGGACTGTTCCTTGGCGGCACGCTGATCGGCAGCCTGCCGAGCAATGGCTACCTGGTCCTGGAGTTCGAGCCGGGTCGTTTCAAGCTGGAAATGCGCCGGCCGTTGCTGGGCGGTTTCTGGACCCTGCTCGCCGGCGGCCCGCTGGATTTCAACCGAATCGCCAGCTTCGAGTTCGAGACCCGGCCGGGCCATGTCTACTACCTGCGCTATGACGAAAGCCGCCTGCCGCCCAAACACGCGCAGGTTCCCGGCGCCGGCGACGGGCCGCTGCAACTGGTCAACGCCACGCTGGGCCAGGAAGAGATCGTCCATACCCGTCAGGTCCAGGCGCCGCGTCGTTTCACCGCCAGCGGCCACGAAGTGCGCGCGGAACGCCACTTCTGGCAGGCCATCGGCCAGGCGCTGGGCCAGGTCGGCATCTGAGCCTCTGTAGTAGCGGTCTATTACCCGAGCGGCAGGCTGGCGGCGGATAATCCGGCTAACCTGATAAGCCCGATAGGGCATCTGCCGGAGGAAACGAGCAATGGCCGCGAAGAAGATCCTGATGCTGGTCGGCGACTACGCCGAAGACTACGAAACCATGGTGCCGTTCCAGGCGCTGTCGATGGTCGGCCACCTGGTGCACGCGGTTTGCCCGGACAAGAAGGCCGGTCAGTCGGTGCGCACGGCCATCCATGACTTCGAGGGTGACCAGACCTACAGCGAAAAACCCGGGCACAACTTTGCCCTGAATGCCGACTTCGCTGGCGTGCGCGCCGAAGATTACGACGCGTTGCTGATTCCCGGTGGCCGCGCCCCCGAGTACCTGCGCCTGAACGCCAAGGTGATCGAACTGGTCCAGGCCTTCGATGCGGCGAAGAAGCCGATCGCCGCCGTCTGTCACGGCGCCCAACTGCTGGCCGCCGCCGGCGTGCTCAAGGGCCGCGCGTGCAGCGCCTACCCGGCCTGCGGTCCGGAAGTGCGCCTGGCGGGCGGTGAGTATGTGGATATCCCGGTGGACGCTGCCCATGTCGAAGGTAACCTGGTCACCGCGCCGGCGTGGCCGGCGCACCCGGCGTGGCTGGCGAAGTTCCTCGAACTGCTGGGCACCCGCATCAGCCTGTAAGCGGACCGCGCAGCGAAGGAGCCGTGTATGTGTGAACTCTACGTGAAGGCCGACCCCATTCTGTACGAGTCGCGCTCGCGTTCATTGCGCATTCGCGGCGTGGTCACCACCCTGCGTCTGGAGAACCAGTTCTGGGACATCCTGCGGGAGATCGCCGAGGTCGACGGCATGACCACCAACCAGTTGATCAGCAAGCTCTACGACGAGGTGATGGACTACCGCGGCGAAGTGGTCAACTTCGCCTCCTTCCTGCGCGTCAGCTGTACGCGCTACCTGGCGCAACGCCGCGCCACCGTGCACGAGTTGCCTCGGGCGCGGGCATAGGCGGGTTGAGCCTGCGAAACCCATGCTGTCGAGAAGGGCTATCGCTTCGCTCAAACCATCCCACGAGGCGTTTCCCGACGCCATGAAAAAGCCCGGCACATGGCCGGGCTTTTTCATGGGGCGAAGGTGAAGGCTTACTTCACTTCCACCGCCAGGCTCTGGGCGATCTTGTCTTTCCAGATCGCCGGGCCGGTGATGTGCACCGACTCGCCTTTGGTATCGACTGCGACCGTCACCGGCATGTCCTTCACGTCGAACTCGTAGATCGCTTCCATGCCCAGTTCGGCGAAGGCCAGGACCTTGGACTTCTTGATCGCCTGGGCCACCAGGTAGGCGGCGCCGCCGACAGCCATCAGGTACACGGCCTTGTTGTCCTTGATCGCTTCGATGGCGATGGGACCGCGCTCGGACTTGCCGATCATGCCCAGCAGACCGGTCTGCTCGAGGATCTGGCGGGTGAACTTGTCCATGCGGGTCGCGGTGGTCGGACCAGCCGGGCCAACCACTTCGTCACGCACCGGATCGACCGGGCCGACGTAGTAGATGAAGCGACCTTTGAGGTCCACCGGCAGCGCTTCGCCCTTGTTCAGCATGTCGACCATGCGCTTGTGCGCGGCGTCGCGGCCGGTGAGCATCTTGCCGTTGAGCAGCAGGGTTTCGCCCGGCTTCCAGCTCTGCACTTCTTCCGGGGTGATCTTGTCCAGGTCGACACGGCGCGCGGAGGGGCCGGCTTCCCAGACGATTTCCGGGTAGGCGTCCAGCGGCGGGGCTTCCAGGGTGGCCGGGCCGGAGCCGTCGAGCACGAAGTGAGCGTGGCGGGTCGCGGCGCAGTTGGGGATCATGCACACCGGCAGCGAGGCGGCGTGGGTCGGGTAGTCCATTATCTTGACGTCGAGCACGGTGGTCAGGCCGCCCAGGCCCTGGGCGCCGATGCCCAGCTGGTTGACCTTCTCGAACAGCTCGAGGCGCAGTTCCTCGATGCGGTTCTGCGGGCCGCGGGCCTTCAGCTCGTGGATGTCGATCGGGTCCATCAGGACCTCTTTGGCCATCACCGCGGCCTTCTCGGCGGTACCGCCGATGCCGATGCCGAGCATGCCCGGCGGGCACCAGCCAGCGCCCATGGTCGGGACGGTCTTCAGGACCCAGTCGACGATGGAGTCGGACGGGTTGAGCATGGCCATCTTCGACTTGTTCTCCGAGCCGCCGCCCTTGGCCGCGACATCGACCTCGACCTTGTCGCCGGGGACGATGGAGTAGTGGATCACCGCCGGGGTGTTGTCCTTGGTGTTCTTACGCGCACCGGCCGGGTCGGCCAGGATGGAGGCGCGCAGGACGTTCTCCGGCAGGTTGTAGGCGCGACGCACGCCTTCGTTGATCATATCGTCGACGCTCATGGTGGCGCCGTCCCAGCGGACGTCCATGCCCACGCGCACGAACACGGTGACGATACCGGTGTCCTGGCAGATCGGGCGGTGGCCGGTGGCGCACATGCGCGAGTTGATCAGGATCTGTGCCATGGAATCGCGGGCTGCCGGCGACTCTTCGCGCAGGTAGGCCTCATGCATGGCCTGGATGAAATCGACCGGGTGGTAGTAGGAGATGAACTGCAGGGCATCGGCGACGCTCTGGATGAGGTCGTCTTGCTTGATCACGGCCATGGAGCACGGTCCTCTTCAGGCGGGTATGTCAGGCGGGTATGTTCAGGCGGGAAAGCCGGGACAGCAGCTTTGGCCGGTCAGGCGCCGGCGCAAAAAGGCGCCGTAGTATAGCGCCGTGCCGGGGCCGGGCGCACCCGCCAGCGATCCGACCTTGGTCGGCAAGCGCCCGCTTTCCGATCGGCTAGGCACGCTTATACTTTGATAGTAGAGTGGAGGCCAGGTGCCATTACGGGATGGAGCCCCATGAGCACACCGAGTCCTCCGCTCAAGCAGCGTGCCCTCCAAAGACTGTTCGTCAGGCGATTCGGCATGGCCCTCGGCACTTACGCCATGGCTCAGGTGCTGTTGTGGCTGACCGTCTTCGGCGATTTCTATCGCGGCTCGCTGGGCGTCGCCGTCGCAGCCAGCCTGGTCGCGGTGGATAGCCAACTGGTCTTCCTCTGGCTGTTCCTCAGCGGCCGCAACCAGCGTTTCGTCGATGCCAGCCTCACCGAGCCGCAAGTGCTGGTGGCGATCGTCTGGAACACCTTCTTCCTCGCGCACGTCGACAGCGTGCGCGGGACCCTCATGGTCATCTACGTGCTCATCCTGCTGTTCGGCGTGTTCCAGTTGCCGCCGCGGGTCTTTGCCCGCTGCGCCGCGCTGGCCTTCATTGCCTTCGCCGGCCTGAACCTGTGGGAGGCCTACCAGCAGCGCTTGCAGATGCCGGGGCAGGCGATCCTGCAGTTGATGGTGCTGTTCGTCGTGATGATCTGGCTGACCCTGTTCGCCGGTTATGTCCAGGCCCTGCGCCAGCGCATGCGTCAGCGCCGTTATGCGCTGCAAGCGCACCAGGACACGCTGCGCGGAATGATGCGCCAACTGGAAGACCTGGTAGCCACCGATGAGCTGACCGGCCTGTTCAACCGTCGCCACTTCCTGCGCATGGCCTGCCGTGCCCTGGAGGAAATGGGGGAGAACCAGTGTCACGGCCTGGCCTTGATCGACCTGGATCACTTCAAACGCATCAATGACGTTCACGGCCACGCCGCTGGCGACCGTGTGCTGCAGACCTTCGCCGCGGTGGCGCGCGCGTGCCTGCGCGAAGGTGACGTGCTGGCGCGCTATGGTGGCGAGGAATTCGTCCTGCTCCTCCCGAATGCCGACGCCGACCGGCTGATGGCCTGTTGCGAACGCTTGCGCCTGGCCTACTCCAACGCCGAACCCATGGGCGTGAACATCGAGGCGCTCAGCCTGTCCGCCGGCATGACTCTGCTGGCAGCCGATGACAATCTCGACGAAGCCTTGCAGCGGGCCGATCAGGCGCTCTACCGTGCCAAACGCAGCGGACGTAACCGCTGCGATGCGGCATGGGAGGAGAGCGATGCCTGAACTGCAAGTCGGGAGCCAGCGGTGGACGGTGGCTCCCGGCGTCAATCTTCTGGATGCCCTGCGCGCCCAGGGCATTGCGATTCCCTTTAGCTGCCGTGCGGGGAGTTGCCACGCCTGCATGGTGCGTTGCAGCCGCGGCGAGTTGCTCGATGCCCTTCCCGAGGCATTGGATGGCGCGCGGCGCGCCGAGGGCTGGCGGTTGTCCTGCCAGTGCCGGGTGGTCGGGGACGTGTGTATCGAGGTCTTCGATCCATTGCGCGATGGCCTGCCGGCACAGGTCGTGGAGTTACACTGGCCGGCGGCGGGGATTCTCCGCTTGCGCCTGAAGCCCCAGAGCCCGCTGCGCTACCGCGCCGGCCAACACCTGGTCCTGTGGAGCGACAGCGGTGTGGCTCGGCCCTACTCCCTGGCCAGCCTGCCGGACGACGATCCCTGGCTGGAGTTCCACATCGACTGCCACGCGCCCGGCGCCTTCTGTGACGCTGCACGGCGCTTGCGCGAGGGCGACAGCCTGCGCCTGGGCGAGCTGCGGGGCGGTGCCCTGCATTACGATCCTGACTGGCAGGAGCGGCCGCTGCTGCTGATGGCCAGTGGAACCGGCCTGGCGCCGCTCTGGGGCATTCTGCGGCAGGCCCTGCGCGACAGACACCAGGGGCCGATTCACCTGGTCCACCTGGCGCGCAGTCCGGCCGAGCATTACTTGGCCGGTGAGCTGGCGGCATTGGCGCTGGCGCATGCCGACGTGCAGGTGAGTCTGGTCCTGCCGGCCGATCTGGACGTGTTTCTGGCGCAATTCCGCCTTGTTTCCCGACGAACCATCGCCTTACTCTGCGGCCAGCCTGCCAGCGTCGAACGCTTTGCCCGCCACCTTTATCTGGCCGGTGTGCCGCGGGGTCAGACGCTGGCAGACGTGTTTCTATCCCACGCCTGAGACGGGCCGCCGAGCCCGACCGTGATTGCCTGCTGCCAAGGAGTTGCCATGAGCCAACAGATTCTCGTCGAGCGCGAACAGGGGTTGCTGAGCCTGCGCCTGAACCGTGCGGACAAGATGAACGCGCTGACCCGGGACATGTACGCGGCCCTGGCCGACGCCCTGGAGGCTGCGGAGAGCGACCGCAGCGTGCGCGCCGTGCTGATCGCTGGCAACGCCGAATGCTTCACTGCCGGCAACGATATTCCCGACTTCCTGCAGCACCCACCGACAGGGGCGGAGAGCCCGGTGTTCCGCTTCATGCGCGCGCTCATGGAGTTCAGCAAACCCGTCCTGGCCGCGGTGGCCGGTCCCGCGGTCGGCATCGGCACGACGCTGTTGCTGCACTGTGACCAGGTCTTCGTCAGTCGCGACAGCAAACTGAAGATGCCCTTCGTCAATCTGGGGCTCTGCCCGGAGTTCGGCTCCAGTTTCCTGGTGCCGCGCCTGCTAGGTCATGCGCGGGCCGCCAGCCTGCTGATGCGTGGCGAGGGCTTCACCGGCGAGCAGGCCGTGGCCATGGGGCTGGCCAACGAGGCCTTGGCGGATGGCGCGGCGGCATTGCAGCGTGCCCGTGAGGTGGGGCTGAGTCTGCAGGGACTGCCGCCGGCGGCCTTGGCGTTGAGCAAGCGCCTGCTCAAGGCACCTTACATCGATGAACTGCGTCAGGTGGTGGCCGAAGAAGGACGCCTGTTCGTCGAGCGGTTGAGTTCGCCCGAGGCCCTCGAAGCCCTCAGTGCGTTCACCCAGCGCCGTCAACCGGACTTCTCGCGCTTCGCCTGACTCACTGAGTTGTCCACGCCGCTCGCTACTCACAAATTGTGTGGAAAGCCCTGTGGATAAGCTTGGGGCCAAGTTGCCGAAGCCAGTTGCCACGTGGCCTGCCTGACATTGATCGGCTTTTGATCGCAGGCTGCCATTGCGCGGCGGGGCAGTCTCGTTGAGCTGGCAAGCGCTTGATTGAGTTGGCGATTTGTCGTTTTGCACAGGCTGTCGGCGGTCACCTCGGCCTGGCTACAGGGTTGCCCACAATAACTGTGGGAAGAGTTGTGGATAAGCTTGGGAGCAAATGCCAGGAGCCCGTAGTCTGCTGGTTTTGCTTGGGCTGAGCGGGAATTGAACGATGGGCGCTTTGCCTGCCATGGCGCTCCAGCCGAGGCGCGGTGATTGGCGCCAGCGGCGCGCCAACCTCAAAGGAGGGCGATAAGGGCTTCCAGCGCTGCCGCCTGGCTATCCGCCAGGTCGATGATATGGAATCCCGCCCAGCCGAGCTGGCCGTCGCTACCGCCTCGGCTCCACAGGCAGTCGGCGCCCAGCTCGATCTCGCCCAGCTCATGCAGGGGAGGGTGTGGCACGAGACGGCATTCCAGCACCGAGTCGGCGGCCGGGACTTCGCTGCCGCAGAGCATGAAGCCCTCGCTGGACAGATCGGCCAGGCGGCCGAGGCAGCGTCCGGAGTAGCGGTCGAAGACCTCTACGGTGAGGTCTGTGCGGCGCCGTTCATGCTGGCGGCGTTCTTCCATCATTTACTCCTTGGGCTGCGGGCGGTTGCGCCCGGCGAGGCGTTGCAACATGCGATAGATGGCTCCGAGAGCCCGGTCCACTAGGGGTGGTCCCTGCTCTTCGACGGCCAGGCGCACCTTGCCTTGTTCCATTTCCAGGGCCAACTGACCAATGGGTTTGACCGCGACGCGCTGGCCCAGGTGGTCGACGAACATATAGTTGTGCGTCGTTGGGCTGAACCAGGACAGCTTCAGGCGCCGCGGCGGGACGCTGTCGGTGAATTCGAACCAGGTGCCGAACTCCAGGTGGCGAAGCTTTTCCAGGAGTTCCTGGCTGTGTTCGGCAAGGCTCGCTTGGGTGGTGCGCTGGAATTCGCCTTCTTCGCCGAGCATGGCGCCAAGCGGGCTTTCCGGTAGTTCCGGGCGCAGGCTGTCGGCGATCTCCGGCTGCTTCGCCTGGATGGCATGCTGGCAGGCGACCAGGTCTTGCAGGAGACGACGGATACCGTCCTCATGGTAGCCGCCGAGCACTTCCAGGCCCTTGCGCAAATCCTCCAGCAAAGGCACTCGCAGCGTCAGCAGGCGCTCGCGGCCGGCATTGTCCAGGGGCGTCACGCTCCAGGCCAGTTGCTCGGCCACCTCGCAGGCGCGTCGCCATTCCTCGCTGTGTTCGCCATTGCGCAGGAGGATGAAGGTCAGCGCATCGCTCCAGCTGAGTTCGAGAAAATTGCGCACGATCTTGGGAAGCTCGCGGCCCTGGATCGCGCGGGTGACCACGTCGATGGCTTGTTCGCGCGCGCCCAGCAGACGATCGCGACCACGTGCCGCCTCCACCGCGCGGCGCTCACGCAGTTCGGCCTTCTGGCGGATGTTGGTGGTGTATTCGTTGAACTCGCCGAGCAGTTCGTCGAACAGACGCAGGTCGCCGACGAAGTCCTGAATGACCCGCTCGACCACCCAGTGCATCTTGGCCAGCAGACCGCGTTCTTCCCCCTCGCCACCATAGAGCGAGCCGGCCTGTGCCATGGCATTGAGCAGGCGGCGGGCCGGGTGGTGATGCTGGGTGAACAGCGCTTTGTCCTGAAGGGCAACCTTCAGGTAGGGCGTGTGCAGGTGAGAAAGCGTGGTTTTGCAACTGTCCGGCAGGCTTTCGTCGTCGAGGATGAAGTCGAAGACCATGCCGACCAGATCGACGACATCGGCCTCTTGCTCGGTCAGTCTGTTCTGTCCCGGGCGTGCGCTGGCGGCCTCCAGTTGCTGATGCAACTCGAGTTTGACCTGCTGGACGGCCTGCGGCTGCCGCAGCCGTTGCGCCAAGTCCTGGGCAGACAGGCGCTGCAGGCGATTCAGCGCCTCCAGTAGCTCCTGGGCGCTATAGGTGCGTGTGGCGGTCCGCGGCGCGAGGCTGGCGATGCTTTGGCTGTTGCCTAAACGTTCCTGTCCGCTGCGGCGGTGCTCGGCGAGCAGTACGTTGAGTCCGCTATAAAGTGCTTGCTGGTTGTTCGGTGGACTGGCCGGAAGCGCGCTCGCATCGGAGGCCGTGCCTGTGGCGGCGGGCTCCTGCACGGGCGCCCCGGCCCCGGAGCTCTCGACGGGAGCGGCAACCGTGCTCCCGGCGGAGCCTTGCGGCCGTGCGGGCGGGTGCGTTCCGGACAGTGGTCGGTATTTCAGGTTGGGCAGGATGCCGGCATCGATCAGCCGCTGATTGAGTTGATCGTAAAGCGGACTGAGGTTGCGCATCACCTGCTGGTCGAAAAGCACATAGAGGATGGTCTTGATGCGCAGCGCGAAGGGGCTTTGCGCCAGGGTCTCGCGAAAGGTCTGGGCAATCGCCTGCGGGCCGAAGGGGTTGCGGTCCTCGCCGAGCTTGCTGCCGTTGTTCAACAGCGCCAGGCGTTGGTCGAGGGCGAATAGCGCCTGGGCGCATTGGCCCTTGACCTGGTTGACCATGTTGGTGATCAGCAGGGTCTCTTCATATTCATCGTTGCCGACCAGGGTCAGCTGCTCTACATCCAGCTCTGCGAATGGAGCCGGTGGGGGCAGGCTACCTTGCAGGAAGTCGCTGAGCCCCTTGGCAAAGCGCTGGTGGTAGGAGCGCTCCAAGGCGGGGCGTTGGCGGCGGATTTCCCGCATGCTGTCGAAAAACAGGGCCTGGACCTGGTTGTTCTCTGCCTTATCCGCGCACTCGAATAGGGTGTCATCGACTAGAGAGAACACGCCGCCCAGCAGCTCGGCCAAGCGGTTCATCGTGAGTTGCCGGCAACTCTGCACCAGTTCACCGAATCGCGGCTGGATTGCCCGGCTGGCCAGAGTGGAGAGGTGCGGCGTGTCCTTCGAGCTCATGGGCTGTCCTGTCCGCGATTACCGCCAAATGTATCGACGACGATCATTTTGTTTTAAGCAGATATAGCAATCACGATACACGCCTGCAAAGGAGAAAAACTTTTTGGATCAGAGGGTTGACATGCTCTTCGATAACCGTAAAATGGCGCGCCTCTGATACGGGAAACGGCGCAGCCGAAACTGTAGAGGAGATTGGAAGTCTCGTCGTTCCGCGATAGCTCAGTCGGTAGAGCAAGTGACTGTTAATCACTGGGTCCCTGGTTCGAGTCCAGGTCGCGGAGCCAACTTCCAAGCGGGGTATAGCGCAGTCCGGTAGCGCGCCTGCTTTGGGAGCAGGATGTCGGGAGTTCGAATCTCTCTACCCCGACCAAATCAAGGGTCGTTAGCTCAGTCGGTAGAGCAGTTGGCTTTTAACCAATTGGTCGTAGGTTCGAATCCTACACGACCCACCATTTTCACCGCGGTTGTGCGGTGCTAGGAAGTGAAGCTGTTCAGCACACCTCTAGCTAGCAGCCGTGTGGAGCGAGTTTCAGGACCGCTCCGAAGTGATCTCAATATGAAATAGCCCGCCTTTTTAGGCGGGCTATTTCGTTTCTGCTTCCCTCCCTCTGAAATACAGCGGCTAGGCATACGACACCCCCTTGGCGATCGACGCGTTCAGATGGCGGCCTGATGCCATATCTGATGCCCGGCGCTGGAGCATATTGGCTCATGTCGAGTGCCGTGCCTTTGCCTGCTGATCGCCGTTGCCTTTCGTCTGGTGGGGGGCTGGCCGCATCGTTCGGCTGTTGCCCTGCTCGGCTTTACCAGCGCCTTAGCCGGATCAATTCCGTGTCAAGGTGGACAGCGCGCCTGCAGAGAGCAGCGCCGCTGCAGAGGCCAAACCAGTTGCTCCGGTTGCTTCCTCTAAGGGCGCAGTGTCACAGATCCGGGGCGTCCATTCGCCTGCTCATCTGCCGGGGGATTTTCCAGCCGATGCTGTTGATAGCTCGCCGCGCCTGAGCGCCAGAAGCACGCAATCGTTCTTCTATCAATGGTTCGGACTTTCGTATTCAGTCCCTTCCTCTCCGCGATGGGGTGGTCGTAGCGAGCAGTGGAAACCCAAAGCCAGCAAGGGCTGGAATATCGGCGACCTTCCTCGCCAGTCGGTGGCTTCATCTGCGTGTCCCTCAATTCGGACTGGAAATATCTGTAGCGGATTACGGTTCCTCAGAAGAGAAAATCGCGGTGAGCATCTGTTGGCGGCGGATTCGACGGCGCTGATGGAAAATTTGAACCATTTTGTAGGCAATATCTAAAACTGCGTCTGAAACTCCTTCGTATTGATTGTCGCTCTAGTGTGAGTGATTGAAATAGGCCATCTTAGCGAACAAAGAAGGATCGAAGAGGTAGGGTTGCATTCATAAGAAGTTGCTCACCCCAAGAATGTGAAATGGAATTCACGTGCCCTGACTGAAGAGCTTCGTATTGGGCGGCTAATGCTGTGAATTCCAGTCTTGTCTGTTTTTGTAATGGCGCTTGTCGTTGCAATGATGTCTGGAGGGTTTTATGGCTTCAAATAGCTTCCAAAATGAAGTGCCAAAGGCGCGGGTCAATATCAAGCTCGACTTGCACACTGGCGGTGCGCAGAAGAAAGTCGAACTACCACTGAAATTGATGCTGATGGGCGATTACAGCAATGGTAGAGAGCAACGCCCGCTGTCTGAAAGAAGCAAGATAAATATCAATAAGAATAATTTTGACAGCGTCTTGCATGAGTTTTCTCCTCGGCTGAATCTGGCGGCGCCTAATACTTTGGCGGAGGATGACTCCGAAACCTCCGTCGAACTGACTTTCCAAAGCATGAAGGACTTCGAGCCGGAGCAGGTGGCGCGGCAAATCCCCCAGCTGCGAGCGCTGCTGGCCATGCGCAATCTGCTGCGCGACCTCAAATCGAACCTGTTGGACAACGCCACCTTCCGCCACGAACTGGAGCGAATCCTCAAGGATGACGCGTTGAGTGACGAACTGCGAGCGGAGCTGGCTGCTCTGGCTCCGCAAGAAGATCGTTAATTTCCCCGGTTCGCATTATTTGGGAGTTTCCTTGATGTCCGTAGAACATGATTCCGCGCAAGCGCGTGGTGCAGCCGTATTTGCAGAAGATAATCGAGGCGTATATTCCGCCTTGTTCAGCAAGATTAATCTGAGTCCGGTATCCGAACTGGGCGGTATTGAGAATTTTCAGAATACCGACGCATTGTCCGAGGCTTCCGCTGATGAGCGAGTCACGGCCGCAGTCAGCGTGTTCCTGAATCTACTCAAAAGATCGTCGCAGAAGATCGAACGTCTGGATAAGGCTCTTTTGGATGAACATATCGCGTCGTTGGATGCGCAGATCAGTCGCCAGCTCGATGCGGTGATGCACCATCCTGACTTCCAGCGTGTCGAGTCGACTTGGCGCGGGGTGAAGTCACTGATCGATCAGACCGATTTCCGTCAGAATGTCCGCATCGAGTTGTTGGATATCAGCAAAGAACATCTGGTGCAAGATTTCGAGGATGTACCGGAGATTTCTCAGGGCGGCCTCTATGTACACACCTACACCCAGGAGTACGACACTCCGGGCGGTGAGCCGATTGCCGCGGCTATTTCCAATTACGAATTCGATCGTAGCCCTCAGGATATTACCTTGTTGCGCAATATCTCCAAGGTCGCGGCAGCTGCGCATATGCCCTTCATCGGATCGGTGGGGCCGGCATTCTTCGGCAAGGAGTCAATGGAAGAAGTTGCCGCAATCAAAGACATCGGCAACTACTTCGACCGCGCCGAATACATCAAGTGGAAGTCGTTCCGCGACAGTGACGATGCTCGTTACATCGGCCTGACCATGCCCCGCGTGCTGGGACGTCTGCCCTATGGCCCGGATACCATTCCGGTTCGCAGCTTCAACTATATCGAGAGCGTCAAGGGCCCTGATCACGGCAAGTACCTCTGGACCAACGCGTCGTTCGCCTTCGCTGCAAACATGGTGAAGAGCTTCATCACGAATGGTTGGTGCGTGCAGATTCGCGGGCCTCAATCTGGCGGAGCGGTCACCGATTTACCGATTCATCTATACGATCTGGGCACTGGCAATCAGGTAAAGATTCCCTCGGAAGTGATGATTCCGGAAACCCGTGAGTTCGAGTTCGCCAACCTCGGCTTCATCCCGCTGTCGTACTACAAGAACCGCGACTACGCGTGTTTCTTCTCGGCAAACTCTACCCAGAAACCGGCGCTGTATGACACCGCCGACGCCACCGCCAACAGCCGAATCAATGCCCGCCTGCCGTATATCTTCCTGCTGTCGCGCATCGCGCATTATCTGAAGCTTATCCAGCGCGAGAACATCGGTACCACCAAAGACCGTCGCTTGCTGGAACTGGAGCTGAACAAGTGGGTCGGCGGGCTGGTCACCGAGATGACCGATCCGGGAGATGACCTGCAGGCCTCGCACCCACTGCGTGACGCGAAGGTGACGGTGGAGGACATCGAGGACAATCCGGGCTTCTTCCGCGTCAAGCTGTATGCCGTCCCTCACTTCCAGGTGGAAGGCATGGACGTCAACCTGTCGCTGGTTTCGCAGATGCCCAAGGCGAAAGCCTAAGTCACTCCGTAGGGAAAGGACGCCATGAAGATCGACCGCCCCCTATGGGCTGCGGGGGCATTGTTGTCCCCGCAGCAATTCCAGCAGCAGGCGCGCTGGGAGGCCTGGACCAACGAGTGTGTCGCGCAGTTGTCCCTGGTACACCCCTGGGGCGTGCAATCGGTGGCATTCGACCTGGATGCCTTGCGCCTGGGCAAACTCAAGGCGACTCAAGTGCGGGTGCGCATGCCCGATGGCACTCTGATCGATACCGATCATGCGGATCGCCTGCCCCCCGCACTAGAGTTGTCCCGGCTGCTGCCCGATGGCGCCCAAAACGCCACGTTGCACCTGGCTCTGCCGCTGGAGCAGGCCAATGGCAACAACTGCGTGCTCGACGGCGCCAGGGCTGATCGGCCGACGCGCTATCGCCAGGATTGGCGTCAGGTACAGGACATCTATGGCGATGAAGCGCAGTCGATCGGCGTGCTGGAGCACCTGCTGAGCCTGCGTTTGGACAGCGACGAGAATGGTGACTACCTGACCTGCCCGGTGGCGCGGCTGGCCCGCGATGGGCAAGGCGCCTGGAACCTCGATCTCGATTACGTGCCGCCGCTGCTCAGCTTCGCTGCCCATCCGGGCCTGCTGGTGCAACTGGATAACCTGTTGACCCAGTTATCCGCCAAGCGCCAGCGCTTGATGGGCATGCGCCGCGAGAGCAACCAGCGCATGGCCGATTTCGCCGTGGCCGATGTGTCGCTGTTCTGGCTGCTCAATGCCTTGAACACCTACCAACCGGTACTGGCCGACCTCAAGGCTCACCCTGCGCGGCACCCCGAGCAGGTCTACCTGGAGCTGGTCAAACTGGCCGGCAGCTTGCTGACCTTCTCGCTGGAACACGATATCGACAAGATTCCAGCCTACCGGCACGAGCACCTGGCGGCCGTATTCCCGCCGTTGATGAGCACCATCTCCACCTTGCTGGAGGCCAGCCTGCCGTCGCGGGTCATCGCGCTGGCGCTTGAAGAGCGCGGGGCGAACCGCTGGCAGGTCACCCTCAACGACGCGCGCTTGCGCGAGCACGACGGGGCTGATTTTTACCTGTCCGTGCGCTGCCGAATGCCCGCCGCGCAGTTGCAGATTCAGTTCCCGCGCCTGTGCAAGGTCGGCACGCCGGATGAGGTCGATCGACTGGTCAATGCCGCGCTCGACGGTGTCCCGCTGCAGCCGCTCAGCCATGTGCCGGCGGCGATTCCACTGCGATTGGAGAACCAATACTTCGCGCTTGACCTCGGCCACGCCACGGGCCGGGCCATGCTGGCCGAAGGAGTCTGTGCCTTCTACGTTCCGGGCACTCTCGCCGATGTGAAGCTGGAACTCTTCGCGGTGCTGCGCGCATGAGCCTGAGAGCCAATAACCACGCCAAGTCGAGGCTGGACATCGACGCCCTGTTGCAGGACAGCTATCTGCTGGTGGTGGAGTTGCGCCAGGGCGCGTCGGCGCAGAACAGCCAGGATCTGTGGAAGCGCTGCGCGAAGCAGATCGAGCAGGTTCGTCAGCGCCTCAAGGATGCCGGCGTGAGCCAGCGCAACATCGACCACATCAGCCACGCCCAGTGCGCCCTGCTGGATGAAACCGTGCTCAGTTGCGCCAAGGACGAGGCGCATGCCGCCTGGGCGAGCGAGCCACTGCAAGCCAGGTTCTTCAGCCGTCACCAGGCTGGCGAGTTTCTCTATGAAGACATGCGCGACGTGCTGCGCGAGCCGGTGCCCGATCCTCTGGTGCTGACTGCCTTCCAGCGCGTGTTGATGCTGGGCTTTCAGGGGCGCTACCGCGATCCGCAGGACCCCGAGCGCGAGCAACTGCTGGCAGCGCTGAATGCGCAGGTGGCGCCACTGGACATGGCCCATGCGCTACCGACGCGCGTGGATGTCAGCCAGCAAATGACTATCCGCCGCTGGCTGCGTTCACCGCTGGTCCATGTCCTGGCGGCGGGCTTGTTGCTGCTAGGCGTCTGGTGGGGCTTGGATCGCCTGTTGGGCGGCGTGATCGCCACGCTGTTACCCGGCCAGGTGTGAGGGGCCCAGATGACGCTCAAGCTGACACGTGGTTTATGGCTATGGGCCGGAACGCTTGCGCTGGTGCTATTGGCGATCATCCCGTTTACGGGGTGGACGCGTACATGGGCAGGTCTGCTCGTCGTGCTCATCGTTGCCCTGGCCTGGCTTTGGGCCGGGCGACGAGCGCGACGCCAGCGCCAGGCCTTGGCCCTTGTGGACAACATCGCGTTGCCGCCAGCCGCATACCGGCAACCCGTGGTTTTGGTCTGTGGCGACGGTCTCGCCGGCCTGTTTGGCGCGAGTCCCGCTGAACACTTGGCCCTGCGCACGAGCGAGCAAGGTTGCTACCTCCGGGTTTCTAGCCTCGAGCGACTGCCGGCGGTGACCGATAGCGTGCTGGCGCACCGACCGCATTGGGGCGGTCAGCTCAGTGTCCTCTTCATCATCAACCCCGCTGAGCAGACTGACGGCGCGGAGTTGGCCGGCCGGGTGCGGGCCTTCCGCCATCAGTTGGCGCTGATTCGCAAGCGCGGTATAGCGCTGCCACTGCTTCTGGTGAGCTATCTGCAGGCCCGGCGAGGCGAGGGGCCATGGTTCAGTTGGGAGTCGGGGCAGACCAACCCCAGCGTGCGCGAGACCGGCGCTTGCACTGGCCTGGCCGATTGGCAGCGGCAGGCTGCCGATTCCGCCACGCATGCAGCCAGGTTGCGCACTTGCGTGCAATTGCACAGCGCCGCTGCCTGGGTGGCGGAAATGGTGCTGCCATACCTAGTGAAGCGCGACAGCCGCGATCCGGCCTGTGTCGCTGTGGCCTGTGCCATCACCATGGTGCCGGCATTGCCCCAGGCGGTGGCTGGCAACCTGCGGCAGCAATGGCTGCGCGACAAGATCGCGTTGGCTGACCTGGGGCCGGCTCCGCTCGCCGCGGAGGCGCGGTTACCTTTCCCCGATCCATTGCTGCATTTGCTACCCACCTACGCCCATGACTCCCCGATGCGCCGCGCGAGTGTGATCGCATTGTGGTCATTCGTGCTGGCCAGCGTGGCCGCCTTGGCGAGTTCGGCTTGGCAAAACACCCTATTGGCGCGCCAGGTCACCGATGACTTGCGCCGATACGCGGCCATTCCTCAGCCGGCGCATCGTGAGCAGCCCGAGTTCGCCCTGCGCGAGCAGGCGGTGGCCGTGCTCCGCAAGGATGCGGCGCGCCTGGACAACTACTACCGCCACGGCGAACCCCTGGCGCTGGGCCTGGGCCTTTATCGCGGCGAGCGTCTGCGCACGCCCTTGCTGTCGGCGATCGCCGATTACCGAGAGCCGCCGGCGCCGCCAGTGGCCAGCAAGATTCCCGCTCCCGTGCGCCTGGACAGCCTGTCCTTGTTCGGCGTGGGGAGCGCCGAACTCAAACCGGGCTCGACCAAGGTACTGATCAACGCGCTGGTCGACATCAAGGCCCAGGTCGGCTGGCTGATCGTCATCGCCGGCCATACCGATGCCACCGGCAACGCCGAGCAGAACCTTCAGCTATCTCGCGCCCGGGCCGGGGCTGTACGCGACTGGATGCAACGCATGGGCGACATCCCCGACAGCTGCTTCGCCGTCCAGGGCTTCGGCGCCAGCCAGCCGATCGCCAGCAATGACACCGAGGCCGGGCGCGCGGCCAACCGTCGCGTCGATATCCGTCTGGTGCCGGAGGTGGGGGCCTGTGCGCTCTCCACTGCGGGGCCGGATAGGCAACACCCGTCGCACCAGGCGGCATTCACCCCCCAATAGAAGGAGCTTCACATGGCAATTCCCGTTTACCTGTGGCTGCAAGACGACGGCGGCGCGGACATCAAGGGTTCGGTGGACGTGCAAAAGCGCGAAGGCAGCATCGAAGTGGTGGCCCAGGACCACAGCCTCTACATCCCCACCGACAACAACACCGGCAAGCTGACTGGCACCCGGGTCCACACCCCGTTCCTGTTCACCAAGGAAATCGATGCCTCCAGCCCCTACCTGTACAAGGCCGTGACTACCGGTCAGACCCTCAAGAGCGCCGAGTTCAAGTGGTACCGCATTGACGACGCCGGCCAGGAAGTCGAGTACTTCATCACCAAGCTGGAGAACGTCAAGGTGGTCAAGGTCGCGCCGAAAATGCACGACGTCAAAGATCCATCCAAGGAGAAGCACAACCACCTGGAACAGGTCGAACTGCGCTACGAGAAGATCACCTGGACCTACAAGGACGGCAACATCATTCACGCCGACTCTTGGAACGAGCGCCAGAGCGCTTGATGCGGGACAACCCGCAGACGGCCCCCGTTTGCGGGTTCCAGTGCGCAGGGTCGAGCGTCCGTTCGCGGGCGTTCGACCAAGCGCATCGAGCTTCCCATCGAGCACCTGCATAGCCCTGTACGCGCCAAGAACCCAGGACAAGGACGCACCCGCATGGCACAGAATTCCGCCAGTTTGCTTCGTCGCCTCAACCCATACTGCGCCCAGGCGCTGAGCGCTGCGGCATCGCTATGCCAGAGCCGCGCCCATGCGCAGATCAGCATCGAGCACTGGCTGCTCAAACTGCTGGAGCAAGGGGAGGGCGACCTGACCTTCATCGCGCGCCGCTACGAATGGGACTTGGACGCCCTCTGGCAGGGCCTGCTCGACCATCTGGACCGACTGCCGCGCAGCGTGCAGAGCAAGCCACAGCTCTGCGCCAAGCTGCAGCAACTGATCAAGAACGCCTGGCTGCGTGCATCGCTGGACGATCACAACGACAGCCTGCGCTCCGCGCACCTGCTCGGCGCGCTCCTGGAGACTCCCGGCCTGCTCGCCTGCGAAGCCGCGTGGCCATTGCTCAGTCTCGGAGAAACCCAGTTGCAACGTTTGTTGCCGTTGCTCGACCAACACTCCGAAGAGCGCCCGCAGGTCCAGCAGGAAAACGCCCTGAGCCAGAGCGTGGCATCCGCCAGCCAAGCCCTGACGCCAACCACCCCGGCGACGCGGCACGATGCCTTGCAGGCCGTGCTCGACAAGTTCACCCAGGATGTCACCAGCAAGGCCAGGGAAGGGCGGATCGATCCGGTGTTCGGCCGTGACGACGAAATCCGCCAGGTCATCGATATCCTCAGCCGTCGGCGCAAGAACAACCCGATTCTGGTCGGCGAACCCGGGGTCGGCAAGACAGCCCTGGTCGAAGGCCTGGCCCTGCGCATCGCCGAAGGCGCGGTGCCGGACAGCCTCAAGCCAGTCAGCGTGCGCACCCTCGACCTCGGCTTGCTGCAAGCCGGCGCCGGCGTCAAAGGCGAATTCGAACAACGCTTGAAGAACGTCATCGACGCGGTGCAGCAGTCGGCGATCCCGGTACTGCTGTTCATCGACGAGGCCCATACCCTGATCGGCGCCGGCAACCAGGCGGGCGGCGCCGATGCGGCGAACCTGCTCAAGCCGGCTCTGGCCCGTGGCGAGCTGCGCACCATCGCCGCCACGACCTGGAGCGAATACAAACAGTACTTCGAGCGCGATGCGGCGCTGGAGCGGCGCTTCCAGATGGTCAAGGTCGACGAGCCGGACGACGCCAATGCCTGCCTCATGCTGCGTGGCCTCAAGGCACGCTACGCCAGCCACCACGGCGTACACATCCAGGACGCCGCGGTGCAGGCCGCGGTCAGCCTGTCGCGGCGCTATCTGAGCGGCCGCCAACTGCCGGATAAGGCCGTCGACCTGCTCGATACCGCCAGCGCACGCGTGCGCATGAGCCTCGACTGCGAACCGCAGGCGCTGGTCCGCCTCAAGGCCCGGCGGGCAGCCCTGGAACTGGAGCGGCAGGCCCTGGAGGAAGACACGCGGCTCATCGGCGGCAGCACCGGCGAGCACCTGGCGCTGATCGCCGAGCAGTACGCCGAGCTGGATCAGCGGCAAAGCGAACTGGAACAGCAATACCGGCGTGAACTCGACCTGACCCAGCGACTGCTCGCCGCGCGTCAGGCCAAGCCGCTTCAGATGGACAGCTGCGCGGAACTGCAGCGACAACTGGCGCGGGTCCAAGGCAACCAGCCGCTGCTGTCGCTCGACGTGAACGGACGCAGCGTGGCGGAAGTGATCGCTGACTGGACCGGCGTGCCGCTGGGCAGCCTGCTCAAGGACGAACACGCCAGCTTGCTGGAGCTGGAGCAGCGACTGGGCGAGCGTGTCATCGGTCAGGAGCATGCCTTGGGCGCCCTGGCCCAGCGCTTGCGCGCGGCCAAGACCGGCCTGAGCGAAGAGAAGGCCCCGCTGGGCGTCTTCCTGCTGGTCGGCAGCAGCGGCGTCGGCAAGACCGAAACCGCCCTGGCCCTGGCCGACAGCCTGTTCGGCGGCGAAAAGTCGCTCATCACCCTCAACCTGTCCGAATACCAGGAAGCCCACACCGTCAGTCAACTCAAGGGCTCGCCACCTGGCTACGTCGGCTATGGCCAAGGCGGCGTGCTCACAGAAGCGGTACGCCAGCGGCCGTACAGCGTGGTGCTGCTCGACGAGGTGGAGAAAGCCCATCGCGACGTGCTCAATCTTTTCTACCAAGTCTTCGATCGTGGCTTCATGCGCGATGGCGAAGGGCGTGAAATCGACTTCCGCAACACCGTCATCCTCATGACCTCCAACCTCGGTAGCGACGCGCTGCAAGCCTGCCTGCAAGAGCAGCCCGAGGCGCCGGACAGCACCCTGCACGAACTGCTGCGGCCGATCCTCCGCGAGCATTTCCAGCCGGCCCTGCTGGCACGCTTCCAGACCCTGATCTACCGCCCGCTGCAGGCCGACGCACTGAGGCGCATCGTCGCCATCAAGCTTGCCCAGGTCGCCAGGCGCCTGCAACGCCACTACGGCCTGGCCTGCCAGATCGGCGACAGCCTCAACGACGCCCTGGTCGCCGCCTGCCTGCTGCCCGACAGCGGCGCGCGCAACATCGACAGCCTGCTCAACCAACAGATCCTGCCGGTGCTCAGCCAACAGCTACTGCAACGCCAGGCGGCCCGGCAGAAAGCCCAGGGCGTGACCCTGAGTTACAGCGACGTGGAAGGCATCACCCTGCACTTCACCGACGCACAGGACGTGGCGCAGCCGGCGCCCCAGGAGGCCTGAACATGCTCGACGAACTGCGTACCTTCTTCGATCACAGCCGGCACAAGCTGCGCGTTCGCGGCATCGAGGCGAGGCTCGACGTACTGGCCTTCGAGGGCGAGGAGGGCCTGAGCCAGCCGTTCAGCTACCGCGTGGAATTCACCTGCAGCGAACGCGATATCGGCGCCGACCGGCTGCTCGGCCAAGACGCCAGTTTCAGCCTCCATGCGCCGCCGCAGAACTTGCCATTCGGCGGCCTCAGCCTGCCCCCGGTCCAGCCGCTGCGCACCCTTCATGGCGTGGTCAGCGGCTTCAGGCGTCTCTCCGCCTCCAACGACGAGGCCCGCTACGAAATCACCCTGGAGCCGCGCCTGGCGCTGCTTCGCAATGGCCGGCAATACCGCATCTACCAACACCAGTCGGTGCCGGAAATCGTCGAGGGCATCCTGCGCAGCCGGCAT
>NZ_FNDS01000001.1:0-849308 GCF_900099785.1 Pseudomonas panipatensis
CGCTGTGAGGCGTTGAGCTAACCAATACTAATTGCCCGTGAGGCTTGACCATATAACACCCAAACAATTTGGTGTTAGACGGTGAAGTCGACGAACCGAAAGTTCGCAAGAACCGCAAATGCCTGAATCACATACCCGAATTCGGATGAGCGTTGAAAGACGAGCATCCTAAAGAATTGCTTGACGACCATAGAGCGTTGGAACCACCTGATCCCATCCCGAACTCAGTAGTGAAACGATGCATCGCCGATGGTAGTGTGGGGTTTCCCCATGTGAGAGTAGGTCATCGTCAAGCACCTATCCCAAAACCCCTGGTCAGCAATGACCAGGGGTTTTGCTTTTGCGCACGGAAAAGCTCGGAGCCTCTCTCGCGATTTCCTCCTGCGGGGCGCGCCTTGGCGCCTGTTTGGGGCGGGGCCCGCGCTGGCTGGCGTCCGCTCCGGCAGGTGCATGGGGCGATCTCCGCTCGGCTCGGCCAGTCGTTGCTCGCGATGTGATCCGGGTCCGCTTGGCACTGCACCTGATCTCCAGGAGGTGTGCTAAAAAGGCCGACCGCTCAATGAGCAACCACGTATTCCCGCAGATTGACCGACGCATGCGACCACTGAGAGTGCTCCTGCTGATGTGTGCAGTCCACTTGCTGGCAGCGGGCTCCGCTGTCGCGCAGGCGCTGCCGCAAACATTGACGATCCTGGTGGAGGATGCCGCCGACCCTTGGTCGAAGAGTGACGGCACCGGTTACTCCAACGATGTGGTGATCGCCGCCTTCAAGGCGATAGGGATCGAGGCGCGCCTGAAAGTCGTGCCCTATGCGCGCTGCAAGCACCAGGTGCTGAATGGTGATGTGGTGGCCTGCTTCAACATGACCTGGCAACCCGAACTCGAGGGCAAGGTCCGGCTGGCCGAGCAGCCGATCTATCGGGTCAATAACGATGTCTTCGAGAGCCTCGACGCCCCCTTGCCGAAGCCGGCGGACGGCCAGTGCAGCTTGCCGCCCGGCACGCTGCTCGGCATTACCAGGGACTACGAATACTCCCCCCAGGTCGTGGCGCTGGAGACTGCCGGCACGACGTTCGAGAGTGCCCAGTCAGACCTACAGAGTCTGAAGAAGCTGGCCGCGCATCGCATTCAGGCGGCGCTGGTGATCACCAACGACCTGCAGGACAAGATGCAGCGGGTAGTCCAGGCCGGTACGCAAAAGGCCGTGCGCTTCGCCTTCAACTGTGGAACCACCACGGGGACACTCGGCTTCAGCCTGGCGCACCCGGACGGCCTGCGGGCCCTGCACGCCTATGAAGAGGGATACCGGCAGATCCAGGCCAACGGTGTGCTGCAGCAGATTCATGCACGCTGGTTTCCCTAGCGCGTCGGCCGGGCGAGAAACGCCGTCGCTGGCCGAATCGCTACTTTCCACGCCCAGCCCGATACCCCTTGTCGCCCTCCGCCATTGACCTCCCCGCTGAGCCGAGGCGGCGGCCGGCGGCCTGTCTCGCGTGTTTGTGTGCGGTAGCCGGCCGGATCGTTTCGAGGGAATCGGCGTGCTGCCGAGAAGCTTGTGTGTCCCAGGAGAACACCCATGCTCAGTCAATTCCGCATTGCCACTCGCGCCCTCGCCAGCTTCGGCCTGATCGCCCTGCTCGTCCTCGCTTTCGGTGTCTTTTCGCTCAACCAGATCATCCAGATGCGCGAAGCCGTGGTGCACACCGAAGAGGTGTCGCACGCCGGGACGCGCTATCTCGGACAGATACGCGACAACCAGTTGGGAATCCGCGTGATCACCCTGCGCATGATGCTCAACCGCGATCCCGACGTACTCAAGCCCACCGTCGAGCGCCTGGCATTCCTCCGTGGCGAGCTGGACAAGGCCATGGCCGGCTATCTGCGGGTCGCCAGCGAGGAAGCACGCGGCACCTATGCCGAACTGCAATCGGTGCTGGCCAGCTACAACCAGGAACTGGATCGCTACCAGGCGCTGTCCGCGAGCAACGACACCGAGGGCATGCTCAAGCTGCTCAACGGTCCGATCCAGGATGCTTCCAACCGCAGCGGCGACCTGTTCAATGCGTTGGTGAAGATCAACGCCGAGGCCGCCGCGCGCTACACCGCTGACGCCCGCGCCAGTTACGAAACCGCCAAGCGCGCCACCATCCTCGCCCTGCTGACGGTGTTCGTGCTCACCCTGCTGCTCGCCTGGGTGCTCACGCGCAGCATCGTCAAGCCGCTGCAAGTGGCCATCGAGGCTGCCGAGGCGATCGCCGAAGGCAAGCTCAATCGCAGCCTGCAACGCCCCCAGGGCATCGATGAGCCGGCGCAGCTGCTGCATGCCCTGGCACGCATGAAGCAGAGCCTGATCGACACCCTGCGGCTGATCAGCGATTCCTCCCATCAACTGGCCGTCGCCGCCGAAGAGATGACCGCCATCACCCAGCAGACCGCCAATGACCTGGGCAATCAGCACGATGAGGTGGAACAGGCGGCCACGGCCATGACCGAGATGACCACGGCGGTGGAGGAGGTGGCCCGCAACGCGGTGTCCACCGCCGATGCGTCGAAGGACTCCACGCTTACTTCGCAGCGCGGCCGCGAGCGCGTCGAATCGACCCTGCAGGCGATCCAGCGGATCAGCCTGAACGCCGACAGCGCGACGCAGCAGGTGGGCGAACTGGCCGAGCGCTCGGAAGAGATCGGCAAGGTGCTCGATGTGATCCGCGCCATCGCCGAGCAGACCAACCTGCTCGCGCTCAATGCCGCCATCGAGGCGGCGCGGGCCGGCGAGGCCGGGCGCGGGTTCGCCGTGGTCGCCGATGAAGTGCGCGCCCTGGCCGGGCGCACGCAGACCTCCACCCAGGAGATCGAGACGATGGTCGCCAGCATCCAGCAGGGCACCCGCAGCGTGGTCGAGAGCATGGGCGCCAGCCACCGCCAGGTGCAATCGACGCTGGGCGAGGCGAGCGTCGCCGGCACCGCGCTGAACGAGATCGCCGAGGCCATCCAGAGCATCCATGAACGCAACCTGGTGATCGCCAGCGCGGCCGAGGAGCAGGCCCAGGTGGCGCGGGAGATCGACCGCAATCTGGTGAACATCCGCGACCTCTCGCTGCAGACCTCCGAAGGCGCCGGGCAGATCGACTCGGCCAGCCAGTCGCTGTCGCGGCTGTCGCACAACCTCAAGGCGATGGTGGGGCGATTCGAACTCTGAGCCGGAGCGGCGGGCCCGGTGCCGGTCGGGCCCTGGCCTCGATCCAAAGAAGTATTTCCTTCTCGCTGCGGCGGGCTAAGGTGAGCGGAGTCGCCAACAGAGGCTGCGAACCGCCCCATGCACAACTGCCCTCGACGCATCGTCCTGGCCAATGGCTTGCGCCTGAACCTTATCCACAGCCCGGACGCGCCGCGTGCGGCGGCGCTGCTGCGGGTCGCCGCCGGCAGCCACGATGAGCCGGAGGAACACCCGGGGCTGGCGCATTTCCTCGAACACCTGCTGTTCCTCGGCGGCGCTGGCTACCGCGACGGCGAACGGTTGATGCCCTGGGTGCAGGGCCGCGGCGGGCGGCTCAATGCCAGCACCCAGGCGCGGACCACGGATTACTTCTTCGAGGTGCCGGCCGAGGCGCTGGGCGAAGGCTTGGCGCGGCTGTTCGACATGCTCGCGCGGCCGACTCTGGCACTGGACGCACAACAGCGCGAGCGCGAGGTGCTGGAGGCCGAATTCATTGCCCGCTCCGCCGATGCCGACAGCCTGATCGACGCCGCCCTGGCCCTTGGCCTGGCGCCCGGTCATCCGCTGCGCCGCTTCGTCGCCGGTCGGCGCGCGAGCCTGGCGCTGGAGGAAGAGGCCTTCCAGCGCGCACTGCACGATTTTCATCAGTGCCACTATCGGGCGGCCAACCTGAGCCTGTGGCTGCAGGGGCCACACGCGCTGGATGAGCTGGAGGCCCTGGCGCGCCAGCAGGCCATGCTCCTGCCGGCGGGGCCCGCCCGCGTCAGCCCGGCGCCGCCTTCGCTGTTGCCGCTGCTGGACGCCGACCTGCACCTACGCCTGCCCGGTCCGCCGCGCCTGGTGCTGGCGTTCGCCCTCGATGCGTTTCACCCGGCCGACGAGCAGGCCCTGGAGCTGTTCGCCGATCTGCTCGCTGATGAGTCCCCCGGTGGCTTGCTCGCCCATCTGGGCGAGCAGGCGCTGTGCGATGGCCTGCGGGTGCGTCTGGCCGGCCGGGCGGCGGGGCAGGGGCTGCTGGTGGTGCAGTTCGAGCTGGTCACGGCGGCCGCCGCGCCGGCCGTCGAGGCCGCCTTCCTCGGTTGGCTCGATGCCTTGCGCGCCGCCGGGCCACAGGCGCTGGCCGGGCGTCTGGCGCTCACGGCTGTGCCGGGCCTGGCGCCCCTGGAACAGTTGCAGCAGCGTGTGCGCGGTATTCCCGCAGCACTGGAGCTGACCTGGCTGGAACAACTGCGAGCGCCGCGCATGCTGCGTCTGCACCTGGGCGCCGAGGTGCACGGCGAGTCGCTCGAGTCGGCCGGTTTCGCCCTCACCCTGGCGCGCTCGCGGGCGCGGCCCGTGGCGAGCGCTCGCCGCGACTGGGTATTTCCCACGGCCTGGCCGGCCAGCACGGCGGCGAGCGGCGCGCTGTACCTGCGTTGGCGTTTCCCGCAGGCGCCCTGCCGCGCGCGCTTCTTCGCCCTGCAACGAGCGCTGCGCCCGCGGGTCGGTGGCGCGCGTCTGGCCGGCGTGAACCTGCGCTTCACGGAGGTCGGCGGCGATTGGCTGCTTGCCCTGCATGGGCCTGGCGAGCGCCTGGACGATTGCCTGGCGCAAGCCCTGGCGCTGCTGCGCGACCCGCCTGCCACGGCGCTGGCCCAAGGTCCGCGGTTGTTGGCGGCGGAACAGCGGCGGCGGGCCGCCGAGTTGCCGATTCGCCAGTTGCTCGATGCCCTGCCGCTGGCCCTCGCCGGGCCTCCCGCCGAGCACGCGGAGTGGGCCGCCGCGCAGTGGGATTGCCTGGCTTGCGGCGCCACGCCCGTGACGCCGGAGCAGGTGCCGGGCCGCGCGGCGGCGACGGCCTTGCGACCGGCGCCGCCGAGCAACGCCCGGCAGCGACTGAGCCTGGCCATCGACGGCGAGTCGGCGCTGCTGCTGTTCTATCCGCTGGGCGCCCGCGACGCGCGTAGCGAAGCGGCCTGGCGCTTGCTCGCGCGTGTCATCGAGTCGGCGTTCTTCCAGCGCCTGCGCAGCGAACTGCAACTGGGCTACGCGCTGTTCTGCGGCTTCCGCCAGGTGGCGGACCAGCGCGGTCTGTTGTTCGCCGTGCAGTCGCCGCATGGCCGGCCGGCCGACTTGCTCGGGCATATCGAGGCGCTGCTTGGCGAGCAGGGCGAGAGGCTCCGGCAACTGCCCGCGGAGCGCCTGGCGAGCTTGCGCCAGGCGCTGGCCGAGGACCTGGCCGCGATGCCCACCGATGCCGTCGGTCGCGCGCAGCTCGCCTGGCAGGATCATCTCGCCGGCGTCGCCGCCGATCATGCGCAGCGCCTGGTCGCCGCCGCCCAGGCGCTGAGCCATGCCGATCTGCTCGCCAGCCACGCCGCGCTGATGAATGGCCAGGGTGGCTGCCGGGTGCTCTACAGCCGGGCCTGAGGCCCTTGGCCCGCTACTTTCGGAGGTGTCCGGCGCGACCCAAGTAGCATAGGGGCGTCGCCGTGCGCCTCCTTAGAATGGTCCCGTCGAAATCCGGCTATGAGCGGCAGGCTATGCACGAAGGGCAGACGGAAGGGGTGGTGCGCGGCATGTCCGCGGCGAAGGACGTCGAGGTGGTCGCCCAGGACCTGGCGCGGCAGTTGATCCACCCGCACCTGGGCTTCGTGCTGTTCTTCTGCTCCGCCGAGTACGACCTGCCGGCCCTGGCCGCCGCGCTGGAGCAGTACTTCGGCGGCATCGAACTGGTCGGCTGCACCACCGCTGGCGAGATCACCCTGCAGGGCTACGGGCGCGGCTGTGTCAGCGCGGTGGGCTTCGACCTGCGCAGTTTCGCCATCGCCAGCGCGCTGATCGACGAGATGGAGCGCTTCAGCCTGATCGACGCGCAGCAGATGGTCGAGTCGCTGGTGGCCGACTGCCGCAGCAGCGGGCTGGCGCCGATCAAGGGGCACAGCTTCGCCCTGACCCTACTCGATGGCCTGTCCAGTCGCGAGGAAGTGGTGCTCGCCGCGCTCAGCGCCGCCCTTGGCGCCATTCCGCACTTCGGCGGCTCGGCCGGCGACGACAATCACCTGACCCACACCCATGTCTATTACCGTGGCCAGTTCCACACCGGCGCGGCGGTAGTGGTGCTGGTGAATACCTGGCTGGATTTCGAGGTGTTCACCACCCACCACGTGGTGCCGCGCGGCGAGAAGCTGGTGGTGACCCAGGCCGACAGCGCCAGCCGCCGGGTCTTCGAACTCAACGCCGAACCGGCGGCGCTGGAGTACGCGCGTCTGGTCGGCGTACCGCTGGAGACGCTGGACTTCGCGCTGTTTTCCGCCCACCCGCTGGCGGTGCGGATCAAGGATCAGTACTACGTGCGCTCGATCCAGCAGGTCAACGACGACCTCAGCCTGACCTTCTACTGCGCGGTGGAGAACGGCATCGTCCTCACCGCGATGGACACCGGGCCGCTGCTGCCCAACCTGCAGACGCAGTTCCAGCGCCTGCACGAACGCCTCGGCCCGCCGCTGCTGACCATCGGTTGCGACTGCTTCCTGCGCCGCCTGGAGCTGGAGGTCGCCGACGACACCGAGGCCACCGCCGCGTTTCTCCGCCGCCAGCAGGTGATCGGCTTCAACACCTACGGAGAGCAATTCAATGGCATGCACATCAACCAGACCTTCACCGGCGTCGCCATTGGCCAGCCCCGAGGCGCAAGCGCTCGCTGAACTGCAGGCGCGCGTCGCCTGCCTGGAGCAGGAGAACGCCAAGCTGCAGCGCATCAACGGCGCGCTGATCGAGCGCATCGAGTCCAGCGCCTCGCGCGGCGACGGCGCCTATGGCGCCTTCCAGCATTCGGTGGAGCTGGCCGAGCAGGTGCGCGAGCGCACCGACGCGCTGAGCCAGGCGATGGCCGAACTGAAGTCGAGCAACCAACTGCTCAGCGATGCGCGCCTGCGCGCCGAGACTGCCCACCAACACCTGCTCGACGCCATCGAGAGCATCTCCGACGCCTTCGTCCTGTTCGACCCGCAGCAACGCATCGTGCTGTTCAACGAGCGCTTCCGCGCCTTCTGGGCGCAGACCCGCGCGCGCGTCGGCGCCGGCATGCGCCTGGCGGAGCTGCGCCGGCTGGCGCAGAGCAGCGGGCTGATCGTCGAAGAGCAGCGCAGCAGCGACGACGAACACAGCCTCTACCGCCTGCGCAACGACCGCTGGGTGAGGGTCAGCGAACGGCCGACGCGCGACGGCGGCCTGGTGGTGCTCTACACCGATATCACCGAGATCAAGCTCAGCGAGACCCTGCGCCGCGAGCAGGCGGTGGCGCAGAAGTCGCACCTGCTGCAACGCGCGGTGGATAACCTTTCCCAGGGCGTGGCCATGGTCGGCAGCGACGGCGCCCTGGAGCTGTGGAACCGGCGCTTCCTGGAACTCTGCGGGCTGGCGCCGATCGAGGCGCACCGGCCGTTCGCCGATGTCATGGCGGACAGCGAGCTGCCGCTGCTCACCCCCAGCAGCCGTGGCGCCGCCGGCACGCCGCTGGACGCTCTGGAGCAGCGCCTGTTCGACGGCCGCATGCTGGAGATCCGCACCCACGCGCTGCCCACCGGCGGCTTCGTCAACACCTTCACCGATATCACCGAACGCTACCGTCACGCCGAGGCGCTGCGCGCCAGCGAGCGCTGGATTCGCCTGATCACCGACCAGGTGCCGGCGCTGATCGCCTACCTCAGCGCCGACCTGGTCTACGAGTTCACCAACAAGGTCTACGAGGAGTGGTACCACTGGCCCAGCGGCTCGATGCTCGGTCGCAGCCTGCGCGATGCGCACAGCGCCGAGCACTGCCAGCGCCTGGAACCGTACTTCGAGCGCGCCCTGTCCGGCGAGAGCGTGACCTTCGAGATCGCCGAGACCAACCTCTCCGGGCAGGAGCGCTACATGCAGCGCGCCTACGTGCCGAACCGCCAGGCCGACGGCCAGGTGATCGGCCTGTTCGTGCTGATCCGCGACATCACCGAGCGCCGGCGTACCGCCGAGGCGCTGCACCAGGCCTACCAGAACCTCGAACAGCGGGTCCGCGAACGCACCGCCGAGCTGACCAGCCTGAACGACCAGCTCAAGCGCGAAATCGACGAACGCAGCCAGGTCGAGGCGCGCCTGCGTGAAGCCAAGCGCGAGGCCGAGCAGGCCAACCTGTCGAAGACCAAGTTCCTCGCCGCCGTCAGCCACGATCTGCTGCAACCGCTGAACGCCGCGCGGCTGTTCACCAGCGCCTTGCAGGAGCGCGGCGCGGCGGTCGGCGGCGATGGCCTGGTGCGCAACATCAGCCATTCGCTGACCGACGTGGAGAACCTGCTCGGCACCCTGGTCGATATTTCCAAGCTGGATGCCGGGGTGATCAAGCCGGATATCGCCGCCTTCGAGGTCGCCGATCTGCTCGGCAATCTCGCCGCCGAGTACCGCCAGGTGGCCGCCAGCGAAGGCCTGCGCCTGGATTTCGTGGCCTCTGGCGCGCGGGTGCGCAGCGACCTGCAACTGCTCGCGCGAATCCTCCGCAATCTGCTCTCCAACGCCATTCGCTACACCCCCAGCGGGCGCGTGCTGCTGGGCTGCCGGCGGCGGCGCCAAAGCCTGTCCATCGAGGTCTGGGACACCGGCGTGGGCATCGCCGCCGACAAGCTCGGCGAGATCTTCCAGGAGTTCAAGCGCGGCGATGTGCAGCGCTCGCACCAGGACCGTGGCCTCGGCCTCGGCCTGGCCATCGTCGAGAAGATCGCGCGCATGCTCGGCCACCGCATACAGGTCGCCTCGGTGCCGGGCAAGGGCTCGCGCTTCGCCATCGAGGTGCCGCTGGCGCGTGGCGCGGTGCAGGCGCAGGCCGAGCCGGAGCTGGCCTCGGACAGCCCGCTGGAACGCCTGCGCGGCTCGCGGGTCTGGGTGCTGGATAACGATGCGGCGATCTGCGCCGGCATGCGCACACTGCTGGAAACCTGGGGCTGCCGGGTGGTCACCGCGTTGTCGGAAGAAGACCTGGCGCGCCAGGTGGATAACTTCCATGCCGAGTCCGACCTGCTGATCGTCGACTACCACCTCGACGACGGCCGCAACGGTGTCGATGCGGTGGCGGCGATCAATGCCCGCCGCGGCACGCCTCTGCCGGCGCTGATGATCACCGCCAACTACAGCAACGAACTCAAGCAGCAGGTCCGCGAGCTGGGCCACACGCTGATGCACAAGCCGGTGCGGCCGATGAAGCTGAAGACCGCCATGTGTCACCTGCTCGAACGCGGCGGCGGTCCCTGCGGCGCGGCCTGATCAGGCGCGCCCGGCGGCCGGCGCGCGGGCCTTGGCCAGGAGGATCAGGGCGATGCCGCCGAGCACCGCCAGCGACACCAGCAACAGCCGTGGGCTGATGGTTTCGCCGAGCAGGGTGGCGCCGGACAGCGCGGCGAGGATCGGCACGCTGAGTTGCACCGAGGCGCCCTGGATCGCCGACAGCCCCGGCAGCGCGCTGTACCAGATGGCGTAGCCGATGCCGGAGGTCAGCGCACCGGAGAGCAGGGCGTAGGCCAGGCCGGCACCATCCAGGCGCAGGCGCGCCTGGAACAGCAGGGCGAGCAGGGCGGCGAAGGCAATGGCGCGGAGGAAGTTGCCGCTGGTCACCGCCAGCGGATCGCCGCCGCGCCGGCCGAGCAGCGAATACAGCCCCCAGGCCACGCCGGCCAGCAGCATCAGCAGGGCGCCCGCCAGCGGCGGCGCGCTGGCGCCGGGCAGCAACTGCGCGAGCAGCCCGCCGAGGGCCAGGAGCAAGCCGAGCAGCGCCTGCCCGGCGAGGCGTTCGCCGCGCAGCAGACCGGCGAGGATCATGCTCACCTGCACGGCGCCGAACAGCAGCAGCGCGCCGCTGCCGGCATCCAGTTGCACGTAGGCATAGGAGAAGGCCGCGGCATACACGAACAACGCCGCCGCGCCGCGCCAGTCACCGGCGATCCGGCTGTCGCCGGCGCGCAGGCGCAGCAACAGGCCGAGCATCAGCGTGCCGGAGAGGATGCGCACGCCGGTGAAGCTCACCGCATCGATGCGGGTGGCCCTCAGGGCCAGGCGGCAGAGCAGCGAGTTGCCGGCGAAGGCCAGCATCGCCAGCAGCGTCAGCAGCAGGGTGCGCGCGCTGGGCACGAGCGAGCCTCAGCGGCGCAGGTAGGTGGAGAAGTCGATGTCGCTGGCGCTGAGGATCGCCTGCACGCGGTTGTGCACGTTGAGCTTGCGTAGGATCGCCGAGACGTGGGCCTTCACCGTGGTTTCGGCGATGTCCAGGTTGTAGGCGATCTGCTTGTTCGACTCGCCCTTGGTCATGCGCTCCAGCACCAGCAGTTGCTTGCGCGTCAGCGCCTGCAGGAGTTCCGGCGGGATGCTGTGCTCCTCGTGGCCGCTGCGCCGTGGCGAGGTCTTCTGCGTGCGGATGATGTCCGAGGGCAGGTAGACGTTGCCGTTGAGAATCTGCTCGATGGCCGCGGTCATCTGCCCGCGCGGCGAGGACTTGGTGATGAAGCCCACCGCGCCGTAGGTGATGGCCTGCAGCACCACCTGCTTGTCCTGCTCGGCGGAGACGATCACCACCGGAATGGTCGGGGCTTCGTTGCGCAGGCTCATCAGGCCGTTGAGGCCGTGCATGCCGGGCATGTTCAGGTCGAGCAGGATCAGGTCGAGGTCGTCGTGCTCCAGGGTCAGGCCCAGGGCGCTGTCGAGGTCGGCGGTCTCCATCACTTCGCTGCCGGGGAAGCCGTCGGCGATGACGTTGTGGATGGCCTCGCGGAACAGCGGGTGATCGTCGGCGATCAGGATCTTGTACATGGCCAGTGACCTCGTTGTTATCGTGCTGCGCGGCGCGCGGCAAGGCGCCGTGGGTCGATCAGGGATAGGGTTGCGGCTGGGCGTCCTGCAGGGGCAGACCGGCCTGTTCCCAGGCGTCGATACCGTCACGGTACCAGTACAAGCGGGTATAGCCCAGCGCGTGGGCACGCTTGATCGCGTTCCAGCTCAACCAGCAGTCGGATCGGCAGTAGAACACCAGCGGGCGGCTCGGGTCGCCATCGGTCAGGCGCCGCAGGTTGTCGCTGAAATAGGCCTGCCAGCCGGCGTCCAGTTGGCCATTGCCGGTATTCGCCAGCCATAGGCTGCCGGGCAGGTTGCGGTGCGGCGCGTCTTCGATGAACTGGCCGTTGAGCCACTGGCGGCGGTAGACGTCGACCAGCCGCGCGCCCGGCTGGCGCTTGAGGAAAACGCGCAGGGCCGGCGTGTCGAGGGTGGTGGCGTGATCGGCGCTGGGCGGCGTCGGGCTGCGGTACTGGCTGAGCCGGTAGCCGTCGGCGGAGAACAGCGCGGCATCCTCCGCCCGTGCCGCCGGGGCGGAAGCGATCAGCAGGCCCAGCAGGCAGCCGAGCAGGGCAGGGGCGAGGCGTGGCATGGCGGTATCTCGGGTTTTTCTTTTTGTAGCCGCCATTACATGCCAGGCGCGCGACTTTGCAAATGCGACGTTGAGAGGGGAAAAACAGTACTAAAGGATGAATTTTCAGCCCTTGCGCAAGGCCGCGTGTTGCGGGTTGAAGGTGGCCACCGCGAGGCCGGCGAAGAGCAGCGTCAGGCCCAGGCAGACGCCCAGCGCCAGCGGATTGAGGCGCTGGTAGAGGGCGAAGCGCACCAGCTCCACGGCATGGCTGAACGGATTCAGCGCGCACAGCCAGTACAGCCACTGGCTGGCCTCGCGCATCTTCCACAGCGGGTAGAGCGCCGAGGAGAGGAAGAACAGCGGGAAGATGACGAAGTTCATCACCCCGGCGAAGTTCTCCAGTTGGCGGATGCCGTTGGACAGCAGCAGGCCCAGGGCGCTGAGCAGCAGCGCCGCCAGCAGCAGCGCCGGCAGCGCGGCGAGCAGGCCCCAGGCCGGCGGCTGCACGCCGTACAGCCAGGCGATGACGAGGAAGGCGTAGACCTGCAGCAAGGACACCAGCGCGGTGGCCAGCAGCTTGCTGGCGAGCAGGAAGGCGCGCGGCAGCGGGCTGGTCAGCAGCACGCGCATGCTGCCCATCTCGCGGTCGTAGACCATCGACAGCGAGCCCTGCATGCCGTTGAACAGCAGGATCATGCAGCACAGCCCGGGGACGATGTAGGTCTCGTAGGTGACGTAGGTGTCGTAGGGCTCGATGATCGAGATGCCCAGCGCGGCGCGGAAGCCGGCGGCGAACACCAGCAGCCAGAGCAGCGGTCGCACCAGCGCGCTGAGGAAGCGCGAGCGTTGCAGGACGAAGCGCAGCCATTCGCGCACGACGATGCCGCGCAGGCACTGCCAGTAGGCACTGAGGGGAAAAGCGACGGCGCTGCTCATGCACAGGCTCCCAGGCCGGTCAGGTGGTCGAAGGCGTGGGCCAGGCTGCCGGCGTGCGGCGCGCAGATCGCCGCCGTTTCGCCCTGGGCCACCAGGCGGCCGCGATCGAGCACCAGCAGGGCGTCCTGGTCGCCCACCTCGTCGAGCAGGTGGGTGGTCCAGAGCACCGCCAGGCCGTCGTCGCGGCACAGCTTGCGGACGTGTTGGTTGAGCGCCTGGCGCGCCGCCGGGTCGAGGCCGACGCTGGCCTCGTCGAGCAGCAGCAGGCGCGGTTGATGGAGCAGCGCGCGGGCGATTTCCAGGCGCCGCCGGTGGCCGCCGTTGAGCGCGCGGACCTTGTCGTGGCGGCGTTCGTGCAACTGCTGGCGGAGCAGTTCCTGGTCGATGCGGGCGCTCGCCACGCTGCGCGGCAGGCCATGCAGGGCGGCGTGGTAGCGCAGGTTCTGTTCGACGCTCAGGTCCAGGTCGAGGGTGCTCTGCTGGAACACCACGCCGAGCTGGCGCAGGGCCAGGCGCGGTTGCCGGCGCAGCGAGCAGCCGCCGACCTCGATCTCGCCCTGCTGCAGGTCGTAGAGGCGGGTGAGCAGGGCGATCAGGGTCGATTTGCCGGCGCCGTTGGGCCCGAGCAGGGCGGTGAAGCGCCCGGCCGGCAGGCTGAAACCGACGCCATCGAGGGCGCGGCGGGCGCCGTAGGCGAAGGCCAGGTCGCGAACCTCCAGGGCGTTCATGGCGTCACCACCACGCCCCAGGGATAGCGCCCGACCTTGATCGAGCGGGTCACCTTGAGCGAGGGCACATCGATGACCGAGACGTCGCCGCTGATGCCGTTGGTGGCCAGCAGCAGGCTTTCGTCCGGGTTGAACGCCAGGTGCCAGACGCGCCGCCCGACCAGCAGGTAGTCGAGCACCTCGAAGGTCTTGGCGTCGACCACCGCGACGTGGTTGGCCGGGCCGAGGGCGACGAAGGCGTACTTGCCGTCACTGGTCAGCTTCACCCCCACCGGTTGGATCTTGTCCGGGTGCACGCCCTTGATGGCGAAGCGCAGGGTCTTGAGGATCTTGCGGCTGGCCACGTCGACCACGCTGACGGTGCCGCCGATTTCCGCCGAGGCCCAGACCTGGCTGCCGTCCTTGTTGAACTCCACGTGCCGCGGGCGCTGGTCGACCAGGGTGCTGTCCACCAGCGTCTGCGTGGCGGTGTCGATCCAGTGCAGCATGTTGGTGGTTTCGCTGGTGTTCACCGCCCACTTGCCGTCGGGGCTGACCGCCATGCCCTCGGGTTCGACGCCGACGTTGACCTGGCCGAGCACCTTGGCGGTCTGCGTATCGACCACCGTCACCAGCGAGTCGTTCTCGTTGGAGATGTACAGCCAGCGATCGTTGGGGTGCAGGGCGAACTGCTCGGGGTCGGCGCCCGAAGGCAGTTGCCTGATGATCTTGCCGCTGGCCAGGTCCATCACCTGCACGGTGTCGGAGTCGCTGGCGCAGATGTACAGCAGCTTGTTGTCGTGGGACAGCGCCAGGCCGCGCGGACGCTTGCCGGTGTCCAGGGTGCGGGTGACCGTCATGCTGTCGAGGTCGATCACACTGAGGTTGTTGTCCTTCTCGTTGGACACGTAGGCGGTCGCGGCGAAGGCCGGTGGCGCCAGGGACAACGCGATGCCGAGCAGGCAGGGCAGGGCGGATCTGGGCATGGCGGGTTCCTCAAGGGCCATCAGGGTTTGCCGGCGGCCAGGTTGCAGCGGCTTTCCGCTGCATCGAGGCCGAGGCTGTCGAGTTCGCTGTCGGGGTGCAGGAAGCCTTCCTGCGGCGAGGTGCTGGCCAGCGCGCGCGGCTGCACCAGCGGGATCGGCTGGCGCAACTGGCCGTCCCAGGTGCGGTAGCTGAGCTTGTAGCCCTTGAAGCCGTCCAGCGGCAGGTCCGGGCTCAGCGACAGCGCGCGGATCGCCATGGCGTCGGCGTCGCGCAGGCGCGTCACCGCGCTGGCGATGCTGCGCACGGCGATCCAGGCGGCGAAGTCGCGGTCGTTCATCCAGCGCTTGGCGTAGTCCTCGAAGCGTTTCTGCAACTGCGCGGCGCCGTAGGTTTCCACGGTCTTGTGCCAGCCGGTCGGCACCAGGCCCTGGGTGCCGGCCACCGGACGCGGCAGCCAGGTGTTGTAGGGCACGTATTCGCCGAAGTCGCCGTGTTCGTCGGCCACCAGCACCACGTCGTAATCGCCGGACTGGGTGAACAGCGGCATGTCGGCCTGGGCGCTGCGGCGCTGGTCGTTGGCGAAGGTGAAGGCCTTCTCTTCGATGATCGTCGCGCCGAAGCGCTTGGCCGAGCGGCGCAGGGCGGCGGCGTAGGCCTGGTCTTCCGGGCGCTGGCCGACGATCAGCAGCCAGTGGGTCCATTTGCGCAGGACCAGGAACTGGGTCAGGGCGTCGGTCAGCATCAGCCGGCTGGGCAGGGTGTGCAGTACGTTCAGCGCGCAGTCGCTGGCGCGCAGTTCGTCATCGGCGGCGCCGGCGTTGAACAGCAGGCTGTCCGGCAGCGCGCCGGCGAGCTGGCGCAGGGTCGCGGCCGGGGCGTTGACGACGAACAGGCGCAGGCCCTGGTCATGCAGGCGGCGGGCTTCGGCGAGGAGCTGCTGCGGGCTGTCGCCGCTGGCGCTGAGCAGGCTGTAGTGCTGATTGAGGAAGCGCCCGGTGCTGTTGTTGTCGCTGATCGCCAGCTCGGCGCCACGCAGGCCGGCGTCGCTCGGCTCGGGGATGACGTTGGAGAGCAGCGGGCCGGGATCGGGCGTGTAACCCAGGTAGCCGATGCGTACGTCGAGCGCGGCGGGCGCGTCGGTGGCGCGGGCATCGAGGCTGAGCAGGGCGGCGCAGGCCAGCGCGAGCAGGTAGGCCATGCCGTGTAACGCGAACGGGCGCATGGGCGACTCCTTGTTGTTGTGTCGCCAGCATAGGAAGCGCCGTGGGGGCGGAAAATATGCAGAAAGTAGCGTTGGGGCGATACCAAGGTAGTAGGTCGCTCGCCGCGTCGCGGCTCTAGCATGGCGGCACAAGAACCAGAAGAGGAGCCGTCGCCATGCGCATCGCCGTCACCCTCGTCCTGCCGATCCTGCTGATGCTCAGCCTGTTCGGTTTCGACTTTCTCTACAGCATGAAGACCCAGCAGGCCGCCGGTCAGGCGCAGGCCACGCGCCTCTGCGCCGAGGGTCGCGCCTGCCACCTCGGGCCCTGACCCGCGTGGCGCCGGCCGGCTGCTCGCGCCGGCGCCATCCCTCGTCGCGTCACCCCGTCCGGCCGGGCGCATGGCGGCGTCCGCCGTTCCTTCACGTCTTCCGTCGCGCCCCGTCGTGCGCCTGGCCCGGCCCGGCGGCATCCGGCCGCGCGGGCCTTTCGCCAGGGGCGCGGGGGCCGTCTGGCGGCGTACCGCCGCCCTAGTACGAAGGGAGTAGGCAAGGTCATCCAAAGCAGCATTCGGGGTGTCCGCTGGCGTTCTTAACATGCATCCCATGGCGCTCCACCGGACGCCTCGCCTTGCCCAGCATCTCAAAGAGGATGAAGTGATGAACAACAAAAACTCCCTGCGTGGCCTGCTGCTGCTGGCCGGTCTCGCTGTCTCGGCCCTGGTCTTCGCCCATGGCGACGTGACCCCGCAGGCGGTGGACACCAAGGGGCTGGACCCGCTGGGCAAGGACTGGCGCGATAGCAACCCGTACCGCGCGCCCTACGCGAACAACAAGCTGGCGGTGGAAATCGGCGCTTCCGCCTACACCCAGAACTGCGCGCGCTGCCATGGCCTGGAGGCCATCTCCGGCGGCATCGCGCCCGACCTGCGCAAGCTCGATCCGGGCACCGAGGGTGACGAGTGGTTCAAGGAGCGGGTGATCAACGGTGCGGTGCGCGATGGCGCGGTGTACATGCCGAAGATGGCCGACTACATCAGCCAGGAAGGCCTCTGGGCGATCCGCAGCTACCTGGAAAGCAAGCACGTCGACGAGTGACCGCCATGCGCCTGCTGACTCTGTTCGTGGCTCTGTTCCTGCTGCTTTCGCAAGCGCAGGCCCATGTGCGCCCGTACGACGACATCGTCGCCTCGGGCGTGCTCAAGGTGGCGGTGTACGAGAACTTCCCGCCGTACAGCTTCGTCCAGGATGGCCAGGCGCACGGGATCGACATCGACCTGGCGACCCGGCTCGCCCAGGGGCTCGGGTTGCGTCCCGAGTTCCTCTGGGTGACGCCCGGCGAGCGCATCGACGATGATTTGCGCAACTTCATCTGGAAGGGCCATTACCTGCGCCCCGGCGTACTCGCCGACATCATGCTGCGGGTGCCCTACGATCGCGAATTCTCCAACCGGCGCAATGACGTCGGCGAACTGGCCAACGCCCAGGTGGTGATGTTCGGCCCCTACCAGCGCGAGCGCTGGCAGGTGGTCAGCGACACCCGGCGGCTGCCGCAGGTGGACACCATCGCGGCGTTCCGCGAGCACCGCATCGGCGTCGAACTGGACAGCGTGCCGTCGTTCTACCTCAGCTCGGTGCTGGGCGGTCAGCTCAGCGCCATGACCGAGCACTACCCGAGCACCCAGGCGGCCTTCGACGCCATGCGCGGCGGCAAGGTCGACGCGGTCATGGCCCTGCGCGGCGAGCTGGACTGGATGCGCGCGCAGGCCCATGACGACAACCTGAAGAATGCCGAGAACGCCTATCCCAACCTCGGTCAGCCGGAGTGGGACATCGGCATGGCGGTGCATGAAAGCAACCGCCAGCTTTCCAACGCCATCGACGGCGAGCTGGAGGATCTGATCCACAGCGGCGAGTTGGCGAAGATCTATGCCGGCTACGGCTTGCGCTACGAGTTGCCGGGGCTCTACCAGGACGTGCAATGAGCGGCGCGGCCGCTCCCAGGGAGACGTGATGCGCAGACGCAGCCTGCTCTTCGGCCTCTGCGGCCTGCCGCTGTTGGCGGCGGCCGTGGAGGGTGATCCGATGCCCTCGGTGATGTGGGACTTCCACCACAAGCGCCTGTTGAACGGCGAACCCTTCGTCTTCGACCCACGGGTGAAACTCAGCGTGCCGCCCTTCGCCGAGGACGCCCGGCAGGTGCCGGTGGAGGTCGATGCGCGAGCCTTGCCGGGGCGCTTCGAGCGCCTGCTGCTGTGGGCCGAACTGAACCCCATCGCGCATGTGCTGACGCTCTATCCGGGGCCGCAACTGGAGCCCTTGCTGGCGGTGCGCATCCGCATCCAGCAGGCCACGCCGATCCGTGCCGCGTTGCGCGGCAGCGATGGCCTCTGGCACGTCGGCTCGGCCTGGATCGACGCCGCCGGCGGTGGCTGCACCGCGCCCAGCGTGGTGCGTGCGCAGCCGGGCTGGGAGGAGCGTCTGGGCCAGGTCCACGGGCGGCGCTACGAGCGCGGCGCGAACAGTCGCCTGCGCCTGTCGGTGTCGCACCCGATGGACAACGGCCTGGTCGGCGGCATCCCCGAGTTCTACCTCGACCACGCCGAGCTGCGCGGCAGCGAGGGCGAGCTGCTGGCGCGCCTCGACCTGTTCCCGGCGGTCAGCGAGAACCCCACCTTCACCTTCGAGGTGCGCGGTCATCCGCACACCCAGCTCTGGCTGCACGACAACAATGGCAACGAATTCAAGGCCGGGCTCTAGCCGGTCGCCTGCGCTGGCGAGGTCCCCATGCGTTACCTGCTGATCGTCCTGCTGCTGGCCTGCACGCCGCTGCGCGCCGAGCTGCAATACCCGTTGCAACCGCGGCGCATCGCCGAAGGCACCTGGCTGCTGGAAGGGCGCACGGAGAACTTCGCCGCGAGCAATGGCGGCGATATCGTCAACGTCGCCTTCATCGACACCGCCGACGGCGTGGTGGTGATCGACAGCGGCCCCTCGCGGCGCTACGGCGAGGCCTTGCGCCAGGCGATCGCCAAGACCACCGGCAAGCCGGTGAAACTGCTCCTGCTGACCCACCACCACCCCGACCATGTGCTCGGCAACCAGGCCTTCGCCGACGTGCCCATCGCCGCCCTGGCCGGCACCCGCAAGCTGCTCCAGGAGCAGGGCAATGCCATGGCCGAGAACATGTACCGGATGGTCGGCGACTGGATGCGCGGCACCGAGGTGCTGCTGCCGACCCAGACCGTCGAGCCGGGCAACCTCGACATCGGCGGGCACCGCCTGCGCCTGCTCGGTCTGCGTGGCCATAGCGGCGCCGACCTGGCGATCCTCGACGAGACCACCGGGGTGCTCTTCGCCGGCGACCTGGTGTTCTACCAGCGCGCCCTGACCACGCCGAACAGCCCCGGTCTCGACGTCTGGCTGAGCGACCTCGATGTGCTGGAAAAACTGCCATGGAAACTCATCGTTCCCGGCCATGGCCCGCTGGCCAGCGACGCCGCGCCCTTCGCCCAGATGCGCGACTACCTCGGCTGGCTCGATGCGCTGATGCGTGCCGCGGTCGCCGATGGCGCGGACATCAATGACCTGCTGCGCACGCCTATCCCGGAGCGCTTCGCGCGCATCGAGCTGACCCGCTACGAGCTGATCCGCAGCGTCACCCACCTCTACCCGCGCTACGAGCAGCAGGCCCTGCCGCGCATCGACGGGCAGTAGCGCGGCGTCGGCGTCGAGCCGCGCTGCCATCCGCCGCGATGTCCCGCGGCGACTCCCATCGGGGGCGGTATTGCTACCAAGGGATGAGAAAAATCGATATAGGGGTCAATTGTTGGCGCGTCGGGCGCGGCCAAGAATCTGCCACAGACCGGGAAACTTTCCCGGGTACAACAACAAATCCGCAGAGGTAGCCGCAATGAAACGCACTGCTCCGACCCCTTCCTTCGCGCGCACGGCGTTGTTCGCCGCCGTCACCCTGGCCAGCCTGGCGGCCCAGGCCGCGGTTACCGACCAGGACATCAGCGACAGCGCCAAACGCACCGATCAGGTGGTGGTCAACGGCATCAACCAGCAGGGCCAGCGCTTCAGCCCGCTGGGCATCCTCAACAGCCACAACGTCAAGGAACTGCGCCCGGTCTGGGCACTCTCCTTCGGCGGCGAGAAGCAGCGTGGCCAGCAGGCCCAGCCGTTGATCAAGGACGGTGTGATGTACGTGTCCGCCTCCTACTCGCGGGTGTTCGCCGCCGACGCGCGCACCGGCAAGAAACTCTGGGAGTACGATGCGCGCCTGCCCGACGGCATCATGCCCTGCTGTGACGTGATCAACCGTGGCGTGGCGCTGTATGGCGACCTGGTGATCTTCGGCACCCTGGACGCCAAGCTGGTGGCGCTGAACAAGGACACCGGCAAGGTGGTGTGGAAGAAGACCGTGGCCGACTACAAGGCCGGCTACTCGATCTCCGCCGCGCCGCTGATCGCCAAGGGCAAGCTGATCACCGGGGTCGCCGGCGGCGAGTTCGGCGTGGTCGGCAAGGTCGAGGCCTACGACCCGAACAACGGCGACCTGCTGTGGAGCCGGCCCACCGTCGAAGGCCACATGGGCTACGTCTACAAGGACGGCAAGGCCATCGAGAACGGCCTGTCCGGCGGCGCGCCGGGCCAGACCTGGCCGGGCGACCTGTGGAAGACCGGCGGCGCGGCGCCCTGGCTGGGCGGCTACTACGATCCGACCACCGACTCGCTGTTCATCGGCACCGGCAACCCCTCGCCGTGGAACTCGCACCTGCGTCCGGGCGACAACCTGTTCTCCTCCTCGCGCCTGGCGCTGAACCCCGACGACGGCTCGATCAAGTGGCACTTCCAGACCACCCCGCACGACGGCTGGGACTTCGACGGCGTCAACGAGTTGGTGTCCTTCGACTACAAGGACGGCGGCAAGACCATCAAGGCCGCCGCCACCGCCGACCGCAACGGCTTCTTCTACGTGCTCGACCGTACCAACGGCAAGTTCATCCGCGGCTTCCCCTTCGTCGACAAGGTGACCTGGGCCAAGGGCCTGGACAAGGATGGCCGGCCGATCTACGACGACGCCCACCGTCCCGGCGCGCCGAGCGAAGGCGCCAAGGGCACCTCGGTGTTCGTCGCCCCGTCCTTCCTCGGCGGCAAGAACTGGATGCCCATGGCCTACAGCCAGGACACCGGGCTGTTCTACGTGCCTTCCAACGAGTGGGGCATGGACATGTGGAACGAGGGCGTCGCCTACAAGAAGGGCGCCGCCTACCTGGGCGCGGGCTTCACCATCAAGCCGCTGAACGATGACTACATCGGCGTGCTGCGCGCCATCGATCCGAAGACCGGCAAGGAAGTCTGGCGCTACAAGAACTACGCGCCGCTCTGGGGCGGGGTGCTGGCGACCCACGGCAACCTGGTGTTCACCGGCAACCCGGAAGGCTACCTGATGGCCTTCGACGCCAAGACCGGCAAGAAGCTCTACGAGTTCAACACCGGCTCGGGCGTGATCGCCTCGCCGATCACCTGGGAGATGGATGGCGAGCAGTACGTCACCGTGGTCTCCGGCTGGGGCGGCGCGGTGCCGCTGTGGGGGGGCGAGGTGGCCAAGCGCATCAAGGACCTCGACCAGGGCGGCATGATCTGGACCTTCAAACTGCCCAAGGACGTGGTCGCCAAGCGCTGAGCGCGACATTGAAGCGACAAGGGCCGGCCATTGTGCCGGCCCTTGTCGTTGATGCCCGGCGCAGGCGCCTCGGCATGCCTCGGCATCTACTACCAAATGAGTAAGTCATCGCTCCCATGGGGGCATATCGGGGAGGCAAGGGCGCTGCCTAAGATCGATCCATGACCTGGCCGTCGTGGGCCGGGAACCGACAGGAGAGCATCGCCATGATCTACGCCCAACCCGGAACCCCCGGCGCCGTCGTCACCCTCAAGCCGCGCTACGGCAACTACATCGGCGGCGAGTTCGTCGCCCCGCTCAACGGCCAGTACTTCACCAACACCTCGCCGGTGAACGGCCAGGTGATCGCCGAATTCCCCCGCTCCACTGCCGAAGATATCGACAAGGCGCTGGACGCCGCCCATGCCGCTGCCGACGCCTGGGGCCGCACCTCGGTGCAGGAGCGCGCGCTGATCCTGCTGAAGATCGCCGACCGCATCGAACAGAACCTGGAAATGCTCGCCGTCGCCGAAACCTGGGACAACGGCAAGGCCGTGCGCGAAACCCTCAACGCCGACGTGCCGCTGGCCGCCGACCACTTCCGCTACTTCGCCGGTTGCATCCGCGCCCAGGAAGGCAGCGCCGCCGAGATCAACGACAGCACCGTGGCCTACCACATCCACGAGCCGCTGGGCGTGGTCGGGCAGATCATCCCGTGGAACTTCCCGCTGCTGATGGCCGCCTGGAAGCTCGCCCCGGCCCTGGCCGCCGGCAACTGCATCGTGCTCAAGCCGGCCGAACAGACCCCGCTGGCCATCACCATCCTCACCGAAATCATCGGCGACCTGCTGCCGCCCGGCGTGCTCAACATCGTCCAGGGCTTCGGCAACGAGGCCGGCGAAGCGCTGGCCACCAGCAAGCGCATCGCCAAGATCGCCTTCACCGGCTCCACCCCGGTCGGCTCGCACATCCTCAAGTGCGCGGCGGAGAACATCATCCCCTCCACCGTCGAGCTGGGCGGCAAGAGCCCGAACATCTTCTTCGAAGACATCATGCGCGCCGAGCCGAGCTTCATCGAGAAGGCCGCCGAGGGCCTGGTGCTGGCCTTCTTCAACCAGGGCGAAGTCTGCACCTGCCCGTCCCGCGCGCTGGTCCAGGAATCCATCTACCAGCAGTTCATGGAAGAGGTGATGAAGAAGATCAAGGCGATCAAGCGCGGCAACCCGCTGGACACCGAGACCATGGTCGGCGCCCAGGCCTCGCAGCAGCAGTACGACAAGATCCTCTCCTACCTCCACATCGCCCAGAACGAAGGCGCCGAAATCCTCACCGGCGGCGCCAGCGAAAAACTCGAAGGCAACCTGGCCACCGGCTATTACATCCAGCCGACCCTGCTCAAGGGGCACAACAAGATGCGCGTGTTCCAGGAAGAAATCTTCGGCCCGGTGGTCGGCGTCACCACCTTCAAGGACGAAGCCGAAGCCCTGGCCATCGCCAACGACACCGAATTCGGCCTCGGCGCCGGTGTCTGGACCCGCGACATCAACCGCGCCTGGCGCATGGGCCGTGGCATCAAGGCCGGCCGTGTGTGGACCAACTGCTACCACCTGTACCCGGCGCATGCCGCCTTCGGTGGCTACAAGAAATCCGGCGTCGGCCGCGAAACCCACAAGATGATGCTCGACCACTACCAGCAGACCAAGAACCTGCTGGTCAGCTACGACATCAACCCGCTGGGCTTCTTCTGATCCCTCCAACGGCCCCGCGTGTCTCGAGCGGCGCGCGGAGCCATTTGCCAACGCACCTGCGGGTGCGACTCGCGCCGGGGCGCCACCCCACATTCCCAACAGCGAGCTTGGCGTGACGCGGCCTTCGGGCCGCTTTTTTTTTTGTGGGCGCGGCATCGCTCCCGACGTTCTACCGGAGCAACGCGGAGCGGTTCCGTCGGATGGCGTTGAGCGCAGCGATACCCATCGATTCCTGGCCGTTGTCCAGCGCCGGTTTCCCCCTGGGTTTGCCCCGCGCCGGCCCCCTACCAACGGCAGCCGAAACTAGTTCCAAAGTACAGTTCGGCGCCCCCGGCCCCGGTGCTTAACTGGGGCTGCCGGAATCCTCCGGCGTCATCAGACCAGGAGCGAACCATGTGGACTAAACCCAGCTTCACCGATCTGCGCCTCGGCTTCGAAGTCACCCTGTACTTCGCCAACCGCTGATCCGCACCGCCCCGGTTCGCCGGGGCGTCTGCCCGAAGGAGGGCGCAGCATGCATATCCGGGTTCTCGGCTCCGCCGCCGGCGGCGGTTTTCCCCAGTGGAACTGCAATTGCCGCAACTGCCGTGGCGTGCGCGATGGCAGCGTGGCCGCGCAGCCGCGCACCCAATCGTCCATCGCCCTGTCCGACGACGGGGTGAGCTGGATTCTCTGCAACGCCTCGCCGGACATCCGCGCCCAGCTCGCCGCCTTCCCGGCCCTGCAGCCGGCGCGCAAGCTGCGCGACAGCGCCATCGGCGCGATCATCCTGCTGGACAGCCAGATCGACCATTGCACCGGCCTGCTCAGCCTGCGCGAAGGCTGCCCGCACGAAGTCTGGTGCACCGAGCCGGTCCACCAGGACCTGTGCACGGGCTTCCCGCTGTTCCCCATGCTGGCGCACTGGAACGGCGGCCTGCGCCACCGGCCCATCGGCCTCGACCAGCGACCCTTCGGCGTGGCTGCCTGCGCCAACCTGCGTTTCACCGCGATTCCCCTGCGCAGCAGTGCGCCGCCGTATTCGCCGCACCGGGGCAACCCGCATCCGGGCGACAACATCGGCCTCTTCGTCGAAGACCTGCGCAGCGGCGGCGCGCTGTTCTACGCCCCCGGTCTCGGCCAGGTCGACGACGCGCTGCTCGGCTGGATGCGCCGCGCCGACTGCCTGCTGCTCGACGGCACGCTGTGGCGCGACGACGAGATGCTGCACTGCGAGGTCGGCGACAAGCTCGGCAGCGAGATGGGCCACCTGGCGCAGAGCGGCGCGGGCGGCATGCTCGAGGTGCTCGACGGCCTGCCGGGACCGCGCAAGGTGCTCATCCATATCAACAACACCAATCCCATCCTCGACACTGCCTCGCCGGAGCGCGCCGAACTGGACGCGCGCGGCATCGAAGTGGCCTGGGATGGCATGGCCATCCACCTCTAGGGAGACCGCCATGACCCGCGAAGCCATGAGCCGTGCCGCATTCGAGCAGGCGCTGCGAGACAAGGGCCGCTGCTACCACATCCACCACCCGTTCCACGTCGCCATGTACGAGGGCCGTGCCACCCGCGAGCAGATCCAGGGCTGGGTGGCCAACCGCTTCTACTACCAGGTGAACATCCCGCTGAAGGACGCCGCCATCCTGGCCAACTGCCCGGACCGCGAAACCCGCCGCGAGTGGGTGCAGCGCATCCTCGACCACGACGGCGCACCCGGCGAGGAGGGCGGCATCGAAGCCTGGCTGCGCCTGGCCGAATCCGTCGGCCTGCAGCGTGAGCAGGTGCTGTCCCAGGAGCTGGTGCTGCCCGGCGTGCGCTTCGCCGTCGACGCCTACGTCAACTTCGCCCGCCGCGCCAGTTGGCAGGAAGCGGCGAGCAGCTCGCTGACCGAACTGTTCGCCCCGCAGATCCATCAGTCGCGCCTGGATAGCTGGCCGCAGCACTACCCGTGGATCGACGCCAGCGGCTACGACTACTTCCGCCAGCGTCTGTCGCAGGCGCGCCGCGATGTCGAGCACGGCCTGCGCATCACCCTCGACCACTACCGCACCCGCGAGGCCCAGGAACGCATGCTGGAGATCCTGCAATTCAAGCTCGATGTGCTCTGGAGCATGCTCGACGCCATGAGCATGGCCTACGAACTGCAGCGCCCGCCGTACCACACGGTGACCGGCGTGCGCGTCTGGCACCGGGGGCTGCTGTGATGGGCCTGCCGTCGCTCGGCAGCGTACCGGCGCTGCGCCGTGGCTTCCGCCTGCAGTTCGAGCCGGCGCAGGACTGCCACGTGCTGCTCTACCCGGAGGGCATGGTCAAGCTCAACGGCAGCGCCGGGGAAATCCTCCAGCGCGTGGATGGGCGGCGCAACGTGGCGTCGATCATCGACGAGCTGCGGGCAGGTTTCCCCGACGTACCGGGGATCGACGAAGACATCCTGGCGTTCCTCGAGGTGGCCCATGCGCAATTCTGGATCGAGCTGCACTGACGTGGCCGGCCCGCCGCTGTGGCTGCTGGCCGAGCTGACCTACCGTTGCCCGTTGCAGTGCCCGTACTGCTCCAACCCGCTGGACTTCGCCCGTGGCGGTGCCGAACTGAGCACCGCCGAGTGGATCGAGGTGTTCCGCCAGGCGCGTGAGCTGGGCGCCGCGCAACTGGGCTTTTCCGGCGGCGAGCCGCTGGTCCGCCAGGACCTCGCCGAGCTGATCGCCGCGGCCCGCGGGCTGGGCTTCTACACCAACCTGATCACCTCCGGCATCGGCCTCGACGAAGCGCGCCTGGCGCAGTTCGCCGAGGCCGGGCTGGACCATATCCAGATCAGCTTCCAGGCCGCCGACGAGGAGGTGAACAACCTGCTCGCCGGCTCGCGCAAGGCCTTCGCGCAGAAGCTGGCGATGGCCCGCGCGGTCAAGGCGCACGGCTATCCGATGGTGCTCAACTTCGTCACCCACCGGCACAACATCGACAACATCGAACGGATCATCGAGCTGTGCATCGAGCTGGAAGCCGACTTCGTCGAACTCGCCACCTGCCAATTCTACGGCTGGGCCGAGCTGAACCGCGCCGGCCTGCTGCCGACCCGCGCACAGCTCGAACGCGCCGAGCGGATCACCGCCGAGTACCGCCAGCGCCTGGCCGCCGCCGGCAACCCGTGCAAGCTGATCTTCGTCACCCCGGACTACTACGAGGAACGCCCCAAGGCCTGCATGGGCGGCTGGTCCAGCGTGTTCCTCGACGTCACCCCGGACGGCACCGCGCTGCCCTGCCATAGCGCACGGCAACTGCCGGTGCAGTTCCCCAACGTGCGCGAGCACAGCCTGCGGCACATCTGGTACGAATCCTTCGGCTTCAACCGCTTCCGTGGCGATGCCTGGATGCCCGAGCCGTGCCGTTCCTGCGACGAGAAGGAGCGCGACCACGGCGGCTGCCGCTGCCAGGCCTTCCTGCTCACCGGCGACGCCGCCGCCACCGACCCGGTGTGCAGCAAGTCGGCGCACCACGGGGTCATCCTCGAAGCGCGGCGCCTGGCCGAGGAGGCGCCGTTGCCACTGACCGAGCTGACCTGGCGCAACGAGCGCGCCTCGCGCCTGATCTTCAAGGCATGAACCTGCGCAGCCTGGCCCACGGCGACTGGCCGAGCCAGTGGAGCGCGCACCGGGCGGTCGCCGCCGGACGTGATTTCGCCGAGTTGCACGCGGCCCATGGCGGGCTGCTCTGGGTCGAGTTCGACCCGCCGAGCGCGCGCTGCCGCCTCTACCTGTGGCGCCACGGCGCGCGGCGCGAGCTGACCCCGCCGGGCGCCTCGGTGCGCAGCCGGGTCTACGAATATGGCGGCGGCGCCTGCTGCGCCACCGCCGATGGCGTGGCCTGGGTCGAGGAGGCCGACCAGCAGGTGCGCTGGCAAGCGCTCGACGGCGCGCCGCGGCTCCTCACCCAGCGCGCGCAGAGCCGCTACGGCGACCTGCGCTACGTGCCCGCCTGGAATGCCCTGCTGGCGCTGGAGGAAAGCCACGAAGCGGACGCCGTGCGCCATCGCATCGTGCGCCTGGACGCCGATGGCGCGCGCCAGGTGCTGGTCGAGGGCGCCGATTTCTATGCCGCGCCGCTGGCCGACGCCAGCGCGCAACGCCTGGTCTGGGTGGAATGGCAGCGTCCGCAGCAACCCTGGACCAGCACCCGCCTGTGCGAGTCGCGCGCGGGCGTTCGCCGTTGCCTGGCGGGGGAGGGCGGCGGCGAGTCGATCCAGCAACCGCGCTTCGACGCGCAGGGCCGCTTGCACTGGCTGAGCGACCACAGCGGCTGGTGGCGGCCGCAAGGCGAATCCCCGATGGTCGGCAGCTTCGCCGCCGCCGACCATGCCGGCGCGCCCTGGCAACTGGGGGCCTGCACCTGGTTGCCGCTGGCGGCCGACGAACTGCTGCTCAGCCGCTTCGAGGACGGCCACGGGGTACTCGCCTTGCGCGCGGCGGATGGCAGCGAGCGGCGCCTGGCGCGGGCCTACAGCCGCTTTCGCTGCCTGAGCGCCGACGCCGAGTTCTGCTACTGCGTCGCCGCCGCGCCGGACCGGCTGCCGGCGATCCTGGCGATCCGCCGCGCGGATGGCTGCATCGAGGTGCTGGCCGGCGGCGAGCGGCCGCTGGACGAGGCGGAACTCTCGCGCAGCGAGCCATTCCGCTACGCGGTGGATGGCGGCGACCACGGCCACGGCTTCTTCTACCCGCCGCGCAATGCCCTGTGCCGCGGCGAGGCCGGGCGCCGGCCGCCGCTAGTGGTGTTCCTGCATGGCGGGCCGACCTCGGCCTGCTACCCGGTGTTCGATGCGCGCATCCAGTTCTGGACCCAGCGCGGTTTCGCTGTCGCCGATCTCAACTACCGCGGCAGCAGCGGCTACGGCCGCGCCTACCGCGACAAGCTGCGCGGCCAGTGGGGCAGTCTGGAGGTGAAAGACATCTGGGCGGCGGTGGCGCACCTGGCGCAGAGCGGCCGCATCGACCGCCAGCGGGTGTTCGTGCGTGGCGCCAGCGCCGGCGGCTACAGCGCCCTCTGCGCGCTGGCCTTCGTCGGCGGCTTCCGGGGCGGCGCCAGCCTCTACGGGGTCAGCGATCCGCTGGCGCTGGGGCGGGTCACGCACAAGTTCGAGGCCGACTACCTCGGCTGGCTGATCGGCGACCCGTGCCGCGACGCTCGCCGCTACCGTGCGCGTACGCCATTGCTGCACGCCGCGCGCATCGAGGCACCGGTGATCTTCTTCCAGGGCGAGCTGGACGCCGTGGTGGTGCCGGCGCAGACCGACGCCATGGTCGCCAGCCTGCGCGCGCGCGGCGTGCCGGTGGAATACCACTGCTATCCCGGCGAGCGCCACGGCTTGCGCCAGGCGCTCAACCTGGCCCACGCGCTGGAAGCGGAGTGGCGTTTCTACCGCGCCCGGCTGAACGGTTGAGCGCACTGGCCAAGGTCGCATTGCAATAACCGACGGATGCAGTAGGCTGCCCGAAATGTCCGATAACAATAAGAATGGTCCGTCAGATGAGTCACGACCTCAGCCAGCTCCGCAAATTCGTCTCGCCGGAGATCATCTTCGGCGCCGGCTGCCGGCACAGTGTTGCCAATTACGCGAAAACCTTCGGTGCCCGTAAGGTCCTGCTGGTGTCCGACCCCGGCGTGGTCGCCGCCGGCTGGGTCGCCGACATCGAGCGCAGCCTGAGCGAGCAGGGCATCGATTTCCACCGCTACACGAACGTGTCGCCCAACCCGCGCGTCGAGGAAGTCATGCTCGGCGCCGAGGTCTACCGCAGCCAGGGCTGCAACGTCATCGTCGCGGTCGGCGGCGGCAGCCCGATGGACTGCGCCAAGGGCATCGGCATCGTCGCCGCCCACGGGCGCAGCATTCTCGAATTCGAAGGTGTGGATAAGTTGCGCGTGCCGAGCCCGCCGCTGATCCTCATCCCGACCACCGCCGGCACCTCGGCGGACGTTTCCCAGTTCGTCATCATTTCCAACCAGGCCGAGCGCATGAAGTTCTCCGTGGTCAGCAAGGCGGTGGTGCCCGACGTCTCGCTGATCGACCCGGAAACCACCCTGACCATGGACCCGTTCCTCTCCGCCTGCACCGGCATCGACGCCCTGGTGCACGCCATCGAGGCCTTCGTCTCCACCGGCAACGGCCCGCTCACCGATCCTCACGCGCTGGAAGCCATGCGCCTGATCAACGGCAACCTGGTGCAGATGATCGCCAACCCCAACGACATCGCCCTGCGCGAGAAGATCATGCTCGGCAGCATGCAGGCCGGGCTGGCCTTCTCCAACGCCATTCTCGGCGCGGTGCACGCCATGTCGCACAGCCTCGGCGGCTTCCTCGACCTGCCCCACGGGCTGTGCAACGCGGTGCTGGTGGAGCATGTGGTGGCCTTCAACTACAGCGCCGCGCCGGAGCGCTTCAAGGTCATCGCCGAGACCTTCGGCATCGACTGCCGTGGCCTCAACCACGCGCAGATCCGCCAGCGCCTGGTCGAGCACCTGATCGAACTCAAGCGCGCCGTTGGCTTCCACGAAAGCCTCGGCCTGCACGGCGTCGGCAGTTCCGACATTCCCTTCCTCTCGCGCCACGCCATGCAGGACCCGTGCATCCTCACCAACCCGCGCGAGTCGAGCCAGCGCGACGTCGAGGTGGTCTATGGCGAGGCCCTCTGACGAGCAGCAACAGGCGCTCACCGGGCTGCTCGGCCTGGGCAGCCAGTCGGCGCGCAAGAGCCATTACCCGGAACTGCTGGCGCGCCTGGAAGAACTGGAAACCGAACGCAACCGCTACAAATGGCTGTTCGAGCACGCCGTGCACGGCATCTTCCAGGCCAGCCTCAACGACGGCCTGCGCGCGGCCAACCCGGCGCTGGCGCGGATGCTCGGCTACAGCGACCCGCAGCAGGTGCTGTGGACCCTGAAGGACATGGCCAGCCACCTGTTCGTCGGCGGCGAGGCGGAGATGCGCCGCATCCGCGCGCTGCTGCGCGAGCGCGGCGGCCTGTTCGGCTACGAAACCCGCCTGCGGCGCAAGGACGGCAGCCACGTCGATGTGTTGATGAACCTGCTGATCAAGCCCGATGAAGAGGGCCTGGTGGAGGGCTTCGTCGCCGACATCACCGAGCGCATCCAGGCCCAGCAGCGCCTGCAGACCCTCAACGAGGAACTGGAGCAGCGCGTCGCCGCGCGCACCCGCGAGCTGGTGGCGCTGAACCAGCAACTGTGCGAAGCGCGCGACGCCGCCGAAGCCGCCAACAACAGCAAGGACAAATACCTGGCCGCCGCCAGTCACGACCTGTTGCAACCGCTCAACGCCGCGCGCCTGCTGGTCGACACCTTGCGCGAGCGGCCGCTGCCGGCCGCCGAGCAACAACTGGTGGAACGCACCCACCAGGCCCTGGAAGGCGCCGAAACGCTGCTCACCGACCTGCTGGAAATCGCCCGCCTGGACCAGAGCGCGATCCGCCCGGACCTGGACAACCACCATCTCGACGAACTGCTCGGCCCGCTGGCCTCGGAGTTCGACGGCGTGGCGCGTTCCTCCGGCCTGCACCTGCGCGTGCGCATCCCCCGCCTGGCGGTGCGCACCGACGTGCGCCTGCTCTCGCGCATCCTGCGCAACTTCCTCAGCAACGCCTGCCGCTACACCGAGCGTGGCAGCGTGCTGCTCGGCGGTCGCCGGCGCGGCGACAAGCTGCGCCTGGAAGTGTGGGACAGCGGCCGCGGCATACCGGCCGACCAGTTGCAGGCGATCTTCCTCGAATTCAACCAGCTCGACGTCGGCCGTGCCGCCGAGCGCCGCGGGGTCGGCCTCGGCCTGGCCATCGTCGACCGCATCGCCGGCATCCTCGGCTACCGCGTCGACGTGCGCTCGGTGCCGGGGCGCGGCTCGGTGTTCTCCATCGAAGTGCCGCTGGCCGACGAGGCCCCGGCGCCGCCGGCCAGCGAGGCCAGTCCGCGTCCCTCGGCCGGCGATCCCTTGCCCGGCCGCCGCCTGCTGGTGGTGGATAACGAAGAAGCGATCCTCTACAGCATGGCCGCGCTGCTTGGCCAATGGGGCTGCGACGTGCTCACCGCCAGCGACCTGGAGGGCGCCCTCGCGGTGCTCGACGGCTGCCCGCCGGAAGCGATACTCGCCGACTACCACCTCGACCACGGCGCCACCGGCTGCCAACTGGTCAGCGCCCTGCGCGAACACTTCGCCAGCGAAGTCCCCGCCGTGATGATCACCGCCGACCGCACCGACGACTGCCGCCGCGCCCTCCAGCGCCTGGGCATTCCGCTGCTGAACAAGCCGGTCAAGCCGGGCAAGCTGCGCGCCGTGCTCAGCGCCATGCTCAGCGGCTGACACGCTTAGAGCTGCCACCTGCCGCTGTCATTCGAAGGGCGGCGGATCGCGCGGCGTTGCCAGACCGGAAACAGGAACCGGCAGACCCGAAGGCCTCCCCGCGCGATCCACCATGCTGGGGGGAGCGGCTTTCTCTGCATCGGCACGAGTGCCTCGACGTCAGGCCGCCACAGCCGGCCACGGGATCGATCGTGACGGGCGGAGGAGAGGAGGGTGGGTTGTCGCGGGGCAAGGAAGGGGCAGGCAGGGAAATTCCGTGTTATCGGTTGCGGCACCATGGGACGCGTTCGGCCGAGCGCGGCCGGGCTTCGGCACCTCTCGATAGCGGCATTGACGTGGCTGGAGGCATGCGTGACGAATGACTATCCAGTGTCTCCGGCACCCAGGACGCCGGACGTCGTTGCCACACGACGTCATTCGACGCGCTGAAGCGAGGTTATGTGAATGGAGCTGTCCGTTTTCGTGCTCTTGCGACGTCGCCCGCTTCTTCCCCCCCCATGAGCCTCGGGTGTGATCGCTGGGGTGTCGCTTGGGCTTGCGGGCGGCGTTGTTGCGAGTGGCAGAATCGGCCGACCGACGCACCTCGGCTGAGCAGGACATCGCGCCCCCCAAGCGATTGATGCACGGTCTACACGCTGATGCGCCGCCCGCGCCACATGCGAATGCCTCGCCATTGACGAGGCATTCGTGTCGCCCGGCTGATCGTCACGGTTCTGCGCCGGCTCTCCACCTCGATAATGGATCGCCCGGGCTCGTTCAACCACGTCCGAAAGCCTGAGCGCCTGCGACCGGAAGGGCTGAATCCGGATCGGATCGGCAACGCTCTCCGGTTCATTTCACCTTGAAGGTCACCGCCCCCTTGGCCGGCTGTCCCTCGGCGCCGCCGGCGCGCCAGTCGATGCGATAGGTGCCGCTGGTCAGCGGAGAAGCGGGGGTGATCAGCATCACGTTCGGGTCGCTGCTGGCCGAGACTCGCGCCTTCACGCCCATGGGCTCAGCGTGGGCCATGCCGGCCATTTCGGTCATGATGATCTTGGCGCCGGAGTGCTGAGCCTGCAGTTTTTCAGAGAAGCGCAGCTCGACTTTCGCCGGCGCCTCGACCGTGCTGCCATCCGCTGGTGTGGATGAGACCAGCTTGGGTTCGGCCTGGGCTGCTGCGCTTAGCAGCAAGCCAACGCTCAACGCCGCAACGAGGATCGGTTTCCGTGGGTTTCGCATGCATGCCTCCTGGCGCCTGGGCGCCCGTGGGATGGGTGGGTGATGGATTCGGGGCTTAAAACCACATTCGCACGCCCACGACCAGGCGCGTGTCGTTGCGGTCGGCGCCTTCTTCGCGGGCGAAGTCCGCGGTCTTGCCGTACAGGTGGTTCCAGGTCACGCCCACGTAGGGCGCGAACTCGCGGACGATCTCGTAGCGCAGGCGCAGTCCGATCTCGCTGTCGGCCAGGCCTGAGCCGTCGCCCCGCTGCGGATCGTTGCGACCATAGACGTTCACTTCGGCGGTCGGCTGCAGGATCAGCCGGTTGGTCAGCAGGATGTCGTAGTCGCCTTTCAGGCGCAGCGCGCTCTGGCCGCCCTCACCGAGAAAGGCCGTAGCCTGGGTCTCGAAGTCGTACAGGGCCAGCCCCTGGATGCCCAACGCCGCCCAGGTCTGCGGCGAGCCTGGCTTGAAGTCCTGGCGCACGCCGCCGACGACGTCCCACCAGGGCCCGATGGCGTGCCCCCAGAGCGCCTGGAGTTCGGCCTTCTCGGTCACACCATTGAGCCGCTCGCCCTCCGAGCGCAGCCACAGGCGGTCGATGTTGCCGCCCACCCAACCGTGGGCCTCCCAATTCAGCGCACTGCCCTGGTTGGCGTCCTGCCACTCCAGTTGGTCAATGACCAACAGCGAGTTGATCGGCTTCGCCATGTGATGGCTCATGTCACCCTGATATACCGCGGCGCGATCGGCATCGGTCAGCGCGGGGATAGGGGTACGGCTCTCGGTGGGGGCGGCAGATTGCATGCCCTGCATCTCCGAGTCGTCTTCCATGCCCTGCGTGGACTCGGCATGCACGATGGCCAACGGCGACAGGCCGAGTCCGAGTATCGCGAGAGCGGTCAGCACGGGTCTGAAGGTCGAATGAACGTCCATGGGGTTCTCCTACTCCTGTACCCGCACTTCGCGGAACATGCCCAGGTCCATGTGGTACATCAGGTGGCAGTGGTACGCCCAACGACCCAGTGCGTCGGCTGTCACCCGATAGCTGCGCCTCGACCCCGGCGGCATGTCGATGGTGTGCTTGCGCACCATGAAGTTGCCGTTCTCGTCTTCCAGGTCGCTCCACATCCCGTGCAGGTGGATGGGATGCGTCATCATGGTGTCGTTCACCAGGGTGATGCGCACGCGTTCGCCGTACTTGAGCAGCAACGGTTTGGCATCGGCGAACTCGATGCCGTCGATCGACCAGGAGAATTTCTCCATGTGCCCGGTCAGGTGCAGCTCGATGTTGCGCGACGGATCGCGACCGTCGGGGTCCTCGAAGGTGCTGCGCAGGTCGGCGTAGGTCAGCACGCGGCGGCCGTTGTTGCGCAGGCCGATGCCGGGATCGTTGAGCTTCGCCGTGGGGCTCATGGTCTGCATGTCGACCAGCGGGTTGCCAGTCTCCGAGGCCGGGTGCGCCTGCATCGAGCCGTGATCCATGGCCGACATGTCCATGCCGGCCATGTCGCCCATGCCCAGGTCATCCATGCTGATCCGCGGTCGCGGGTCCAGCGGTGGCACCGGTGCAGCGAGCCCCTGTTGCACGGCCAGGGTGCCGCGCGCGTAGCCGCTGCGGTCCATGGACTGGGCGAAGAGGGTGTACGCCGGCTGGGCGGCGGGTTCGACGATCACGTCATAGGTCTCCGCCACGGCAATGCGCAATTCGTCGACGCTGACCGGCTGGACGGGCTGCCCGTCGGCGGCCACCACCGTCAGCTTCAACCCGGGAATGCGCACATCGAAGTAGGTCATCGCCGAGGCGTTGATCAAGCGCAGGCGGACTTTCTCGCCGGGGCGGAACAGTCCGGTCCAGTTGCCATCCGGCGCATGGCCGTTGACCAGGTAGGTGTAGGTATACCCGCTGACGTCGGCCAGGTCGGTGGGGCTCATCTTCATCTCGGCCCACATCTTCCGTTCGGTGAGGGTCGCGGCCCAGCCCTTGTCGCTGACGTCGTCGATGAAGTCGCCGACGGTGCGCTTGTGGAAGTTGTAGTAGCCGGAGTCTTTCTTCAGCTTGGCCAGGACCCGCGCCGGATCTTCGTCGGACCAGTCGCTGAGCATGACGACGTAGTCGCGATCGCAGGTGAAGGGCTCCGGCTCCTTCGGCTGGATAATCAGCGGACCGTAGACGCCGACCTGCTCCTGGGTGCCCGAGTGGCTGTGGTACCAGTAGGTGCCATGTTGGCGGACCTTGAACTGGTATTCGTAGGCGCCGCCAGGGGCGATGCCGTCGAAGCTCAGGCCCGGCACGCCGTCCATGTTGGTCGGCAGCAGGATACCGTGCCAATGGATGGAGGTTTCTTCGGCGAGGCGATTGCGCACGCGGATCGTCACGGTGTCGCCTTCGCGCCAATGCAGGGTCGGTCCTGGCAGCGAGCCGTTGATGGTCAGCGCCGTGCGCTTGGCGCCGGTCAGATTTACCGGCGTCTCTCCGATGAAGAGGTCGAACTCGGTGCCGCTCAGCACGGCCGTCTGCATCGGGGCGTTCGACGCCCAGACGGGCGCGCGCCACAAACCGAGTCCACCCAGCAGACCGGTCGCGGCCAGCCCTTTGACGAAAGTCCGTCTCGACGTTCTGCTCTGCATGCCGTGGTCTCCCTCCCGCTACGATTGATTTCCCGGGCCGAACCCGGCGGCGCTGTGCCGAAGCCTGTCACGGCCCACGCAAGCGTGCTGTAGGAACCTTAGTTGCCTCCGGCTGACTCATGCCTGAGCTGCAGATTACATTCATGTCAGCTAGCGCTGCGTAGGCCAGTGCTCGGGATGACCTGCCACGAGGCGGATAGCCGCGCCCGTGGCCTGTCGTGCCTCAAAGAGACGAATCCGCCGGGTAGCTGGCCAGGACCCGGTCCGCTCCGTCGCGAGTCAGGCCAATGACCTGATAGGCCTGGTGCACCTGACCTGTCTGCATGCCCGGCGACCCGGCGGGCATCCCCGGAACCGCTATGCCGGCCAATTCAGGGTGCTTCTCCAGATCGCGAATCTGTGCCACTGGAACGTGGCCCTCGACGAACTGCCCACCGATCACCGCGGTATGACAGGAGGCAAGGCGTGGCGCCACGCCGAGGCGTTGCTTGAGCGCGCTCATGTTGGGCTCGACATGGTCGTTCACGCTGAAGCCGTTGGCCTCCAGATATTTGATCCAGCTCTTGCAGCAACCGCAGTTCGGATCGCGGTAGACATCAATCGGCGTGGCGGCCTGAGCGATGGCCGCCATGAACAGGCCCGCGAGGGCCGTCAAGCGAAGTGCCTTGTGCATGGCGTTTCTCCCTTGAGCTATTGAGTCAATGGCAAGAGCACGAGCCGCAGCAACCTCGGGCCTTGCCGCTCTCGACGACAGGGCCGGTGGTTTCGACGCTGGCCGGATAGCCAGCCTCCCGCAGTGCCGAAATCAATACCTGGGCATCTGCGTCACCGCCGACATGCACACGCCCTGCCGACAGATCGACCGACACCTCGGTAACGCCGGTGATAGGAGTGAGGGCTGCGCTCACATGTTTGACGCAGGAACCGCAAGTCATACCCTCAACGCGCAGATCGATACGTTTCATCGTGGAGTCTCCTGGATAGGAATTGAATCTTGTCTGGGCAGCCTGGCTGCTTTCCCGGACCCGAATCCATGCTCAACCTTGCCATCGTGGAAAGGTCAAGCCTGTCGGTCCCGGCCATCGAGCGAGACCTTGCGCAGGCGCAAGGCGTTGAAAACGACCGATGCCGAGCTCACGCTCATGGCCAGTGCCGCCACCATTGGCGACAGCAGGTGCCCGGTCAGCGGGTAGAACAGCCCGGCCGCCAGCGGTATGCCCATGCTGTTGTAGGCGAAGGCGAACGTCAGGTTCTGGTGCATGTTGCGCACGGTTGCCATGGACAGGCTGCGGGCGCGGAGAATGCCGAGCAGGTCGCCCTTGACCAGGGTGACCTGGGCACTGTTCATCGCCACGTCGGTGCCGGTGCCCATGGCAATGCCGATATCGGCACGGGCCAGGGCGGGCGCGTCATTGATGCCGTCGCCGGCCATCGCCACGCGGCGTCCGGCCTGCTGCAGGTCGGCCACCAAGCGCTCCTTGTCCTGCGGCCTGACCTCGCCATGCACCTCCTCGATGCCCAGTTGGCGGGCCACCGCGCGTGCCGTCGTCGGCCCGTCACCGGTGGCCATGATGACCCGCACACCGACCGCCTGCAGGCGCTCCACGGCTTGTCGGGAGGTCGGCTTGAGCGGGTCGGCCACCGCCAGCAGGCCGGCCGCGGTGCCATCCACCGCCAGGTACATGATGCTCGCGCCTTCGCCGCGCAGCTGTTCGGCGCGTGCCAGCAGGGCCTCGCAGGACACGCCCGCATCGGTCAGCAACGCGGTGTTGCCCAGCAGCAGGTGCCGTCCATCGACCCGCCCGCGCACGCCAATGCCCGAAGCGCTTTCGAATTCCTGCGCCTCGCCCAACACCAGCCCCTTCGCCCGCGCCTGCTCGACGATGGCGTGAGCCAGCGGATGCTCGCTGCCCTGGTCCAGGCTGGCGGCCAGCCGTAGCACTTCGTCGGCGCTGAAGCCGGGCGCCGCTTCGATACTCTGGAAGGCTGGCCGGCCTTCGGTGAGGGTTCCGGTCTTGTCGACGATCAGGGTATCGATTCGACGCAAATTCTCGATGGCTGCCGCATCGCGGAACAGCACCCCACTGCCGGCGGCCTTGCCGCTGGCCACCATCACCGACATGGGCGTCGCCAGGCCAAGGGCACAGGGGCAGGCGATGATCAGCACCGCCACCGCGTTGATCAAGCCGAACACCCAGCCGGGCTCCGGCCCCCAGAGGCCCCAGGCGAACAAAGTCAGGACCGCGATGGCGATGACCACCAGCACGAAGTAGCCGGCGATCACGTCGGCCAGGCGCTGCATCGGCGCCTTCGAGCGTTGCGCCTGGACGACCATCTGCACGATCTGCGCAAGCACGGTCGCCGAGCCGACCTTCTGCGCCTGCATCACCAGGCTGCCGTGGGTGTTCAGGGTGGCGCCGATCAGGGCATCGCCCACCCGTTTAACGACCGGAACGGGCTCCCCGGTCAGCATCGACTCGTCGACGGCGCTTTCGCCCTGCACGACCGAGCCGTCGACCGGGACCTTCTCGCCGGGACGGACGCGCAGCCGGTCGCCGGGGTGAACGTGGCTCAGCGGGATGTCCTCTTCGCTGTCGTCGGCGTTGATCCGGCGCGCCGTCCTGGGGGCCAGGCCGAGCAGGGAGCGGATGGCCGCGGAGGTCTGCGAGCGCGCCTTGAGTTCGAGCATCTGGCCCAGCAGGGTGAGCGAGATGATGACCGCGGCGGCCTCGAAATAGACGCCAATGCGGCCCTCCATCATGAAGGTCGCCGGGAAGACCGCCGGCGCCAGGGTGGCGGCGACGCTGTAGAGATAGGCGGCGGAGGTGCCAAGGCCGATCAGCGTCCACATGTTGGGGCTGCGCTGGATGACTGAGCGCGCCCCGCGCACGTAGAACGGCCACCCCGCCCAGAGCACGACGGGGCTGGCGATCGCCAGCTCGACCCAGTTCTGCGTGGCACCGTGGAACAGGTTCAGGGCATGTCCGCTCATGGCCAGCAGGGTGACCATGACGGTCAGCGGCAAGGTCCACCAGAAGCGCCGGGAAAAGTCCCTGAGTTCGGGGTTCTCTTCCTGCTCCAGTTCTGGCAGCAGGGGCTCCAGGGTCATGCCGCACTTCGGACAGTTCCCGGGCCCTTGCTGGCGTACCTCCGGGTGCATCGGACAGGTGTACCAGGTGTCACTCGCCCTCGGCGGCGTATTGGACGCGACGGCTTGCGCGGCGGCGCCATAGCGCTCCGGTGCCGCCTTGAACTTCGACAGGCAACCTTCGCTGCAAAACCGGTAGGCGTTCCCCGCGTACTGCAAGCGGTGAGGACTGTCTGCCGCGACCGGCATCCCACAGACCGGGTCCTGGGTTTCGACAGGCAGGCTTTCGCCCGGGGCGTGCGGGTGTCCGTGCATGAGTCAGCCTCTTTCATCGTCCTTGGGAGGGGGTTCCGTCCTGCCATGGTGGCCATGGCCACCGTGGTGATGGCCGAACAGATGCATCAGCGGGCATAGCAGCAGGATCGCGTATGGCAGCAGCAGGGAGATATGGCCGTAGTGCTCGCGTGCCAGGTAGAACAGCGCGATGACCAGCAACATGCCCAGGGCGATGCCGGGCCTGCTGCGCCAGAAGGAAGGCTGCCGATCAGAGGGGGGCGAAGCATTCATGACCATTCTCCAGGGGCGGGAGTGAGGTGCCCCAATGCCAGCCTGGTGGCGCTTGCGCCCACCAGGCGGCGCCGAACGATTACTGCGCGGGCTTCTCGGCCGGCTGCTGCATGGGCATATCCTGCATGGGCATACCCTGCATGCCTGACTGCGGGCCCATCATGCTGGCCTGCTGATCCATCATCTGCATCATCATTCCCATCATCTTCGAATCCATCATCTTCATGTGCTGGCCCATGCCCTTGCCGGCGCAGCCGTTCTGCATCATGCCGAGACCTTCCTTCATCGCCAGCATGCCTTCACGCATGGCGGCCTGGCGCTCCTCGGGGGTCTTGGCGGCTGCGATCTTGTCGTGGATCGCCTGCATTTTCGTTATCTGCTCGGTAATGGCCTTTTCCTGGGCCTGGGTCGGGGCGGACTTGCTCTCGGCTTTCGCCGGGGCCTCGTCGGGGTGATGCTCATCGACAGCCGCGGCAATCATCGGGCTGCTGATCAGCAGTGCGGCGACAAGCGATTTGAGGGTCATGTGCATGATGATCTCCGGGTGTTTGGACGGATGAAATGAAACGAGGCCGCGCTGCGCTGGGCAGGCGCGACAAGACTGTGCGTCCGGAGGTCCGGGCGCACGGAAGGTGGATCAATCGTTGAAGCGGACGAAACGCAGGCGTGCCGGTGGAAGCCGGGGCGGCGGCAAATGCAGGGCGAGCGCGCCGAAGCGCGAGGGGATGACAACGGGCAGCAGGAGGATGGGGAGTATCAGCAGTACGACCCAGGCAACCTGGTCGAGCGAGACGTGGCCGGGCGAGACACTCAAGGCGACCGAGCTGTCCTCGCAGTGCTGCAGGCAACCGGTGGCATGGAGACGGTGCGATTGGTCGTGCGCGGCGGTGCTCAGGCTGGCGTGCGAACCTGCCGCATCATGCTGCGGATAGGAGAGGCATCCATGGCTCGCGGCCACCCCGAATGCCAGCACCCACAGCGCCAGGGCCATGCGAAGCAGCACGCGTTGGTGGATACGGAACCAGAGCATTCAATCAGTCCGGCGAAAAATTCGGATTAACCCTAGCGCCCGCAGCATCGCGGCTGTTGATCCACATCAAGCAAAGCACCTGGCTTCGTCGCAGTCTAGTTGGCGGAGAAGTCCACTTCAGGTCGGTTCGCGACCGTGTATCGAGACCGATCCACCCTTGTCCCCCTCAACGCGGAGGACAAGCCATGAACATCACTGCTGCCCACAGCCATCAGTCTTGGAATAGGGGAAAGCTCGTCGGGCAGAAAGCCCTGCTCCGGCTCAGCGCTATTTGGCCTGTCAGGACGTCGGCCTTCAGCGAATGCTCAGGCGCCCGTGCCCCCCTGGCGCCGCAGCACGACATGGGTGGCCTTCTCCGACGCTACGAACTCGCCGCATGCGTATCCCAGGGCCCGCAGGTCGATCCCTTCGAGCAGCGATTCTCCGCGGCCGAGCAGGACCGGCGAGATCGCGATGTGCAGCTCGTCGATGAGGCCCTCGCGAAGATACTGGCGGATGGTGTCCGGCCCGCCGCCAATCCGCACGTCCTTGCCTGCGGCGGCCTCGCGTGCGCGGTCGAGCGCCTCGCGTATGCCGCCGGTCACGAAGTGGAAGGTCGTGCCGCCGTCCATCTCGAGGGAGGGACGCCCGTGATGGGTCAGGATGAAGACCGGAACCCGATAGGGCGGATTGTCTCCCCACCAGCCTTTCCAGCGTGTGTCCGGCCACTCCCCGCGAATGGGGCCGAACATGTTCCGCCCGAGAATCCAGGCCCCGACGTTCTGAAAGCCACGGGCGGCGAAATCATCGTCAATCCCGGTCGTACCCTCGTCCTTGCCGAACAGGGACCGCTGGAAGGTGCGTGTCGGGATCAGCCACTGGTGCAGCTCCGTCCCGCCAACGCCGAGCGGATTGTCGATGTCCTGATCCGGTCCTGCCCCGTATCCGTCGAGCGAAAGGGTGAAGCCTGCAACGCGAACCCGTGCCATCGTTTGCCTCCGTTTGGACATGCTTGTCGGCAGTGGCAGGGCGCGTGCTTTGGTTCTACGGCGAGACCTTCCGAGCTGCCTCGATACCAGGGTCACTGTAGTGGACGTTCAGGGAAGCGGAAATTGCTTGTCGATGGCCGGCTTGGAGGAGGCTGGAGGCAACGTTCAGCGGCCGCTGGGAGTCGGCAGAAACTGGCCATCAGTGGCCTTTCGCAGCGTTGATTGGACATCTGTGCGACGACATCCCAGCAACGCGCTGCTTGGACGGCAACGGCGGGAGCGTGGCCGCAGCGAGGGCGGAGAGAAATGGACCAAGGCATCCGGTTGCTTCCCACCTAGGAACAGGTCATGGCCAGCGACCGGGCGCCTGACAAGCTCCTTGCCCGCTGCGCTTGCGGTCGGGCCGGGCGGGTTCATCCGCCCTGTGCTCAGGTTTTGCCGTCGAGCCGAGCGCTCGCGACCGCCGGGAAGTGCACGCGCACCTGCAAACCGCGCCCATCGGCTCCTGGCCCGAATGACAACCGCGCCCCATGCCGCTCGGCGATCCTTGCCACGATGGACAGCCCCAACCCGCTGCCCTGGGCAGACTTCTGGCCGGCTCCGCGATAGAAACGCTCCAGTACCCGCGCTCGCTCCGCTTCGGGAATCCCGGGGCCGTCGTCGGTGACTTCGAGAATCGCCCCATCGCCTTCCCGGCGTACCGCCAGATCGATGGTGCCGCCCGGTGAATGGCGGATGGCGTTGTCGACCAGATTGTTGAGCAGGATTCGCAAGGCCTCGGGATCACCCCGAACGCAGGCGTCGTCCTGACTGCTCAGGCCGAGGTCGATTGCCTTTGCCTCGGCCTGGTGGATCTGGTCCGCGATCACCGACTTGCACAGGCCCAACAGCGGCACCGGCTGCCAGGGGCCGTCCTGTGCCTGCGGCTCCAGGCGGGCCAGCGTGAGGAGTTGCTGCGACAGGTGCGCCAGCCGGGTGACGCCGGCCTGCAACTGAGCGAGCGTGGAGCGGCGCTCGCCCTCGCTTTCGGCGCGCCGGGCCAGGTCGGCTTGTAGGCTCAGGGCCATGATCGGCGTGCGCAGCTCGTGCGCGGCATCGGCGATGAAGTCCTTCTGTTGGGTGAAGGCCTGATCCAGCCGCTTGAGCAAGGAGTTGAGCTCGGCCACCAGAGGCCTGACTTCCCTGGGAAGATCGATGTCCGCGATCGGCACCAGGCTGCTGGCGTTACGCTGCGCAAGCTCGGCGACGATCCTGTGCAGTGGTTTGAGCCCGTAGCCGATGCCGAACCAGAGGAACAATGCCAGTAGCGGCAACAGCGACAGGACCGGCCAGAGCAGGTGCACCGCCAGCCCGGCCAATGCCTCCCAGCGTGCATCCTGGGCCTGGGCCACGCGAATCAGGCGGTCGCCGCGCTGCTCGACGAAGGTATGCCAGGTCTGTTCGCGATAGGGCACGTCGCTGAGCCCCGGCGACGAGGGGGCTGGCAGCTGCAGGGCCGGGTCCGAGCTGTAGTGCAACTGCCCGTGGCCATCCCAGATCTGCAGCAGCACCTCGTCGGCCTTGTCCTCGTCAGCCGTGCTGAGCCGGCTATTGCGCTCATCGAAGGAAACCTGCTCGCCCGCCAGGCTCACGTGCCTGGCGATGTAGCGCATCTGGTCGTTGAGCAGGTCGTCCAGTTCGAGGAGCGCGCCCCAGTAGGTGCCGACGCTGGCCAGGGCTCCGGCGGCGAAGGTCGCCGGCAGCAACCACAGGAGCAAGCGTCGACGCAGCGAGTTCATTGGTCTTCTCCGATGTGATAGCCCACCCCGCGTACCGAGCGAATCACCTCCGCACCGAGTTTCTTGCGCAAGTTGAAGATATGCACCTGCACGGCGTTGCTGCCCACTTCCTCCCCCCAGCCGTAGAGGCGATCCTCCAGCTGCTCGCGGGACAGGATGCGTTCGGGGCCCTGCATGAGCACCTGCAGCAAGGCGAACTCCTTGGCCGAAACCGTCACCGGCTGGCCCCGCAGCCATAGCAGGTGGCCGGCCGGGTCCATGCGCAATGGCCCGACGTTCAGCTCGCTCTGTGCGCGCCCGGCCTGGCGCCGGCTGACCGCTCGCATGCGCGCCAGCAGCTCCTCCATGGCAAACGGCTTCACCAGGTAGTCGTCGGCGCCGCAGTCCAGGCCCGCCACGCGATCGGGCAAGGTATCGCGCGCGGTGATGATGATCACCGGCAGCGCCGTTTCGCTGCGGCGAATGCGCCGCAGGACCTCCATACCATCGCTTCGCGGCAGGCCCAGATCCAGCAACAGCAGGGCGTATTCGGTGGTTTCCAGGGCCAGCAGGGCAGACTTGCCGTCCTGTACCCAGTCCACGCTGTATCCCTCCTTGCGCAGCCCCTGCTGGAGGCCCTCGCCAATCATTGCGTCGTCTTCGGCCAGTAACAGGCGCATACCTTCCTCCGGGAAGCTCAAGACATCAGAACCAGCGTGTGCCCGGCTATCAGGCGGGTTTCGCAGCCAGGGCTGGCACTGCGCGCATGTTCGCACGGCGATTTTTAAGATGGTTTTAAGCCAGCGTTTTCTACCGTCCGCATGCCCCGTGGAATGCCCCGCGCCCATCCGCACGACTTTCGAAGACACCGGCCAGCGTGACAAGCATGCAGAAAATTCTACTCTTCGGCCTGGTCTTGCTGGCCGGCTGCGCGACCTACCACCCGGAGCCCCTTGCCCCGGCACAGATGCTTGCCGCCTATGAAACACGCGACCTGAACGATCCGCGCTTGCGCGAATACGTCACGGCCCACTCCGGCTCGCCCTCGTCTGTCTGGACAGCGGACCAGCTAACTCTCGCCGCGTTCTACTACAGCTCGGAACTGGATGCCGCGCGCGCCCACTACTCGGCCAGCAGGGCCGCCGTCGAGAGCGCTGGCGAGCGGCCCAATCCGACGCTGACCCTGCCGCTGCAGTACACCGCTGCGGCGAGCAAACCCTGGACTTATGGCCTGGCCCTGGATATCCCCATCGAAACCGCCGGCAAGCGTGGCTACCGGATCGTCCAGGCGCAGCAGCTCTCCAGCGCGGCGCAACTGGCGATCGGGCAGACCGCCTGGCAGATCCGCGGCCGCCTGCGCGCCGCCTTGCTCGACCTTTTCGCCAGCCGCAAGCGCGAGGACATCCTGCAACGACAGCTGGCCGTGCAGCAGGAACTGCTGGGCATGTTCGAGCAGCGTGTCCGGCGCGGGGAAACCGCAGCGGCGGACGCGCTTCAGCAACGCATGGCGCTGCAACGAACCGAGAGCGACCTGGCCGCCGCGCGTCAGGCCGGCCTGGACGCGCGCAGCCGGGCCGCCGCCGCCATCGGCATTCCATTGCCCGCGCTGGAAGCCATCACGCCCGACCTGAGTGCCTTCGCGCGCGCAGCGCCGGCGATTCCGTCCGGCCGCGCGAGGCGCGAGGCCATTCTCAATCGCGGCGACCTGCTCGCGGCGCTGAACGAGTACGAAGCGAGCCAGGCCGCCCTGCAACTGGAAGTCGCCCGGCAGTACCCGGACCTCTCGCTCGGTATGGGCTACTCCTTCGACCAGGGCGCCGAGAAATACAGCCTCACGCCCGGAGTCGTCAGCCTTCCCCTGTTCAGCCACAACCAGGGCGCCATCGCCCAGGCCGAGGCACATCGCAAGGAAGCCGCGGCCAAGGTGGAGACACTGCAGGAACAGGCGATCAATGACACCACTGCCGCCCTGCGCGATTTCGACGCGGCCAGGCAACGGCTGAGCCTGCTCGACCAGCTCCAGGACAGCCAGGCAGCGGCGCTCGACGCCAACCGCCGCGCCTTCGCCAGCGGCGAAATGGATCGCGTGGCCCTCCGACAGTCTGATCTGGCCGCCAGCCTCGACGCCCTCGCGCGCCTGGACGCGCAGGTTCAGGTGCAGCAAACCCTTCTGCAGTTGGAGAACGCCCTGCAACGGCCGTTGCAGGGCGCCAACACCTCACCGCCCATCGCCCTGGATGACCGCCAACCGTGAAACGACGTCCCGTTCTGCTGCCCCTGCTGATCACCGGCGCGGCTGCGAGCGCAGCCGCACTGGCCGCCTGGCTCTATCTGCAACCGCTGCAGCCGCCGGCGCCAGCAGGGGTTGCCCCCACGTGGCTGACCAACGAGGCCGGTCTCACGCTGGTCACACTGGACCCGGCGACCCTGGCGCGGACCGGTATCCAGACCGCCACGATCGCAGCGACCCGCCATCGGGCCGAAGGCCTCGCCTATGGCAGCGTGCCGGACATCCAGTCGCTCACCGACCTGAGCAACCGCTACCGCGTCGCCCAGGGCGAGGTCGCGGTGGCCCAGGCCACTGCCACGGCCTCGAACCAGGAACTGCAGCGCAGCCGCGCGCTGGCGCGCGATGCCGGCAATGTCTCGCAGAAAAGCCTGCAGGCAGCGGAGGCGACGGCCACCGCCGATCAGGCCCGGGTGGAGAGTGCGCGAAGCAACCTTCAGGCGCTGCGCGCCAGCCTTTCGCAGCAGTTCGGCGAACGCCTGGCGCAACTGGTGGCGGCACAGCCGTCGGCCGAGCTGAGCCGCCTGCTGAACCACCAGGACAGCTTGCTGCGGATCGCTATCCCGGCGCTGGACAAGGACACGCCGCCCGCGCGGATCAGCGTCGAAGACGAATCCCGGCACCCTGTGGCGGCCGAGCTGCTCGCGCCCGCCCCACAGAGCGATCCGAACCTGGCCGGGCCGGTCTACCTGTACCGCAGCGCGGTGCCGCTGCCGTTCGGCGCCCGCTTGCTGGCTCACCTGCCGACGGTGCAACCCACGCTGGAGGGGGTGCTGATCCCCCAGAGCGCGGTGCTCTGGTTCGGCGGAATGCCCTGGGCCTACGTGCAGGTCGAGGCCGGGCGCTTCGTGCGTCGGCCCTTGAACGACGCGATTGCGGTGCCGGAGGGCTACTTCGTCGGTAGTGGCTTCAAGGCCGGCGAACCGCTGGTCGTGCGTGGCGCGCAGTTGTTGCTCTCGGAGGAGCAACGCCCGCAGATCGCCGCCTCCGCCTGCAAAGACCCCGAATGTGACGACTGACACGCCCGTGGCGAGAAAACCATGCTGAATTCCGTCATTCGTTTCGCCATTCGCCTGCGCGGCGTGGTGATCGCCCTCGCTTGCCTGTTGGCCGGCTACGGTCTCTACAGCCTGACCCAGGCCCGCGAGGATGTGTTCCCCGAGTTCGCCCCGCCCCAGGCGGTGATCCAGACCGAGGCCCCCGGCTTGACCTCGGAACAGGTGGAGGCGCTGGTCAGCCAGCCGGTCGAGAACGCCATGGCCGGCACCCTGGGCCTGGCCAGCCTGCGCTCGAAGTCCCTGCAGGGGCTGTCCCTGGTGACGCTCACTTTCAAGGACGGCACCGACCTCTACCAGGCCCGGCAACTCACCGCCGAGCGGCTTGCCACACTGGCCAGTAGCCTGCCACGCGAGGCCAGGGCACCGACGCTACTGCCACTGACTTCTTCCACCAGCGTCGCCCTGGTTGCCGCCCTGACCTCGCAACAACGCTCGCTGATGGATCTGCACACGCTGGCGGAGTGGACAGTGCGTCCGCAGTTGCTGCGCGTACCGGGCGTGGCCGATGTGATCGTGTTCGGCGGCGAGGCGCGGCAACTGCAGATTCATGTGCAGCCCGAGCGCCTGGTGCGATACGGCCTGTCGCTGCAGGACGTGCTCAGTGCGGCCCAGCGGGCGACAGGCGTGCGCGGCGGCGGCTTCATCGAGAGCGCCAACCAGCGCATCGTCCTGAGCAGCGAGGGACAGACGCTGCGTCCCGAGCAACTGGCCCAGGTCGTGCTGCGTTACCAGAACGGCCAGCCGCTGCGCCTGGGCGATGTCGCCAGCGTCGAGATCGGCCCGGGGCCGGCGGTGGGTGCGGCGGCGGTGGATGGCACGCCGGCGGTGTCGCTGATGGTCGAGAGCCAGTACGGCGTCGACATGATGAGCGTGTCCAACGGGGTCGAGCGGGCCCTGGCGGCACTGAAGCCGCAACTGCTTCGCGAGAAGGTCGAATTGCACGCCGACGTGTTCCGCCCGGCCAGTTTCATCGAAAGCGCCATGGGGCATCTGCGCAACGCCCTGCTGCTCGGTGGCGCGCTGGTGATAGCGGTGCTTTTCCTGTTCCTGCTCGACGCGCGCACGGCGATCATTTCCGCCACCGCCATTCCCCTCTCGCTGCTCGCCGCGGTGATTCTCCTGCAGCGCTTCGGCGTCAGCCTCAACACCATGACCCTCGGCGGCCTGGCCATCGCCCTGGGCGAAGTGGTGGACGATGCCGTGGTGGATGTCGAGAACATCTTCCGCCGCCTGCGCCAGAACCAGGCGCTCGCCAACCCGCGCTTGGCCGCCAGCGTCGTGCTCGGCGCGTCCCTGGAGGTCCGTGGCGCGGTGGTCTACGCCACGCTGATCGTCGCCGTGGCCTTCCTCCCGGTGCTGAGCCTGAGCGGCATCGCCGGCAAGCTCTTCGCCCCGCTCGGCATCGCCTACATCCTGGCTATCCTGGCGTCCTTGCTGGTGGCTCTGACCGTGACGCCGGCCCTGGCCTTCCTGCTGCTGACCCAACGCCCGCTGCGGGATGCCGAGCCGGCGCTGCTCAGCCGCCTGAAGGCCCGCTATCTGGCGCTGCTGGCCAGGATCGAGTCGCACCATCGCGGCATTCTCGCGGGCGTCGCGCTGCTCTGTGGCATCGCCATCGCCAGCCTGCCGTTCATGAACGGCAACTTCATTCCGCAACTCAACGAAGGCCATTACCTGGTGCATATGGCCCTGGCTCCTGGATCGTCCCTGCCGGAGTCCATGCGCGTGGGCCAGCAACTGAGCAGGGCGCTCGACGCCGTGCCCGGCGTGCGCCTGGTCTCGCAGCGCGCCGGACGGGCCAGCGAGGTCGTCGATCCGACCGGGGTCAACATCAGCGAATTCGAAGTGGACCTGAGGCGTGGCTCGCCCGCCGAGCAGCGCCAGGCGCTGCTCGGCATCCAACAGGTTCTGTCGAGCTTCCCTGGCATCACCGCCTCGGTGAACACCTTCCTCGCCGAGCGCATCGACGAGAGCATTTCCGGCGTCACGGCCCCCGTGGTGATCAACGTCTTCGGCCCCGACCTCGACGTGATCGAGCACAAGGCCAATGAAATCGCCATGCTGGTCGGCTCGATCCCCGGCGCCATCGGCGTGCGGGTGGAGGCCGCGCAGTATGCCCCGCAACTGACCCTGCGCCTGATCCCGGAGCAACTGACGCGCTATGGCTTCGCGCCGCTGGATGTACTGGAGGCCATCCAGGCGGCCTACGAAGGCGTCAACGTCGCCCAGGTGTACGAAGGCAACCAGGCCTACGACGTCAATCTGTCCTTGACGCCGACGGCGCGCCAGGACGTGGCGCGGATCGCCGACCTACCGCTGCGCAGTCCGGCCGGTATCACGCTGCCGCTCGGGCAACTGGCGCAAATCGGCCAGACCAGCAGCCGCTACCAGATCATGCACAGTGACGGCCAGCGCCTGCAGACGGTGTCCTCTGCCGTGCGCGGTCGCGCGGTGAGCGACTTCGTCGCCGAGGCGCGGCAGCGCATCGCCGACCAGGTCAAGTTGCCCGACGGCGTCTATGTGCTGTTCGCCGGCGAAGACCAGGCCCGCAGCCAGTCGGAAAACGATCTGTTGGTGTACAGCCTGCTCGCCACCCTGGGGGTCATGCTCCTGCTGTTCCTGGCCCTGAAGAACACCCGCGCGCTGTTGCTGGTGCTGATCAACCTGCCCTTCGCCCTGGTCGGCGGGGTGCTCACGGTGCTGGTCAGCGGCGGCGACCTGTCGCTCGGCTCGCTGGTAGGGTTCGTCACCCTGTTCGGCATCACCCTGCGCAACTCCATCATGCTGGTCTCGCATTATCAGCACCTGGTCGACGAAGAGGGCCTGACCTGGAGCGCGGAGGCCGCGCGCCGCGGTGCCGCCGAGCGCTTGCTGCCGATTCTCATGACCGCCGTGGTCACCGCCCTCGGCCTGCTGCCCCTGGCACTGGCCAGCGGCGCCGCCGGTAACGAGATCGAAGGGCCGATGGCGCTGGTGATCCTCGGCGGACTGGTCACCTCGACGGCGCTCAACCTGTTGGTGCTGCCGACCCTGGCGTTGCACTTCGGGCGCTTCGCCAGGAAGACGCAAGTGTTCTCGGAACCAGGCTCCGGCCCATCGGCAGGACTGCCCTTCGAGTGACACCGTCGGCATACAGAAGCCGAACTGCAGCACCCAGTCGACGCTAACCACTGGCCAGGAGCACACACCGCCGGCTAGGCGGCCTTCCCGGGTAGGGGCCAGCCTCTTGCGCCACCCCAGGCACGTTCGAGCTGGGGCGGTCCGCCAGGGACTCATCGAGATGAGCGGAAGGGGGCGAGCACAGGTTCGAGTGCGGCGGCAACGTCAATCTCATGCGTGCCGCCCTGAAATTCGCCTATCGTGGTTGAGGGCAGTCGATCGTTTTCGGCGATGCCGGTGCCGGCACGGCGCTATCTGCCATCCCTTCCAGCGGGTCACCGGCCGCCGCTGGCAGGGCGTGGCCTGCGGCGGCGTCGAAGGATGCGTCCGCTTGCCGGGCCTGCTGGAGGACCCGGTGAGAGGCCAGATCGATCTCGTCCCCTTCGTCAAACGCACCATGGGCCTCGAAGACATCAACAAGACCTTCGAGCTGATGCGCGAAGGCAAGTCCATCCGCACCGTCATCCATATCGACTGACAGGGTTTCCGGCGCGGCATGTCGCTGCGCGCTCCCTGCCGGATCGAACGCGAGGAGGATCTATCACATGAGCGCGATTCACATTCATCCATCAGTGGACAACGGCATCCGCCCGGAGCGGCCCGGCTTCAGCGGAGGGACACTCCAATGCCTGTGTGCGACCGATAAGGTGGAAGTCGCGGTCGCAGCCCAGACGCTCCACAACCATGCCTGCGGCTGCACCAAGTGCTGGAAGCCCGAGGGGGCGACCTTCGCGGTAATCGCGGTGGTGCCGCGCGACAAGGTCAGCGTGGTGGCCCACCCCGAAAAGCTGCATATCGTCGACCAGAGCGCCGTCATCCAGCGGCACGCCTGCCGCGAATGCGGTGCGCACCTGTTCGGCCGCATCGAGAACAAAGGGCACGCCTTCTACGGCCTCGATTTCGTCCATACCGAACTTTCCCCGCAGGAAGGCTGGTCGGCACCGGGCTTCGCCGCCTTTGTCTCGTCGGTCATCGAGAGTGGCACCCCGCCTTCGCAGATGGAGTCGATTCGCAAGCGCCTGCGCGAACTCCATCTGGAGCCCTATGACTGCCTGTCGCCGCCCCTGATGGACGCCCTGGCCACCCATGCCGCCAAGCAGAAAGGTACTTACCGCGACGCCTGACAGACCCCGCCGACCGCCGAAGTGAGAAAGGAACCGGGACCGCGTGGCACATCACGCCCGCTCCGGCGGTTGGCAGGACGTCTATGCATACCCCGCCGGCGTCCAGGGAAGCCATGAACGTCGGTGTCTACGCACCCGGGAGGCGCTGTGCAAGAACTCGGCGTGAGGTGTCCTGCGCCAGGAAATCACAAGGCAAATGCGCCATCTTCCGCTGCACATATTGCGGTTGCGCGTTCCTGCTGCGCCTGTTCGCCATGCGGCGACTTCAGTTGCATCCACAGCCAATAGCGGGCGGTCAACAAGCCACGACCGAAAGTTCAGAGCCCTAAACCTGCCGCTCGCATATGTGTTGTCGACGACCGATCCATATTTATTATACGATACGTATATGTTTCATATAGGATCGAGCGATGGGCATTCTGAAAATCTCTGACGCGATGCATGAGAACCTGCGTCTCTCCAGTAGCGCACTGAGCCGCTCCATCAACGCACAGGCGGAGCACTGGTTGCGGCTCGGCATGCTTACCGAGCTCTACCCCGATCTCAACCACAGCCAGATATGCCGACTTCTGATACGTGCTGAAGAAGCCGGTGGGCTGAGTTTGAGCCGGGTCTGCGAGCTCGCGGACGAGTCCTCGGCTTCCCGCCCGAACGCTGCGGCGGGACACGCATCATGAAACGGCATGTACCCATCCACAGTGCGGCTGATATCGCCCGCTCCAAAGTGGCGGCTGGCCTGGCGGCCGATGTGCTGGCGATGATTGCTGAGCATGTCAAACCTGGCATTACCACGGAGCGGCTTGACCAGATCTGCCACGACTACATCGTTCACGTTCAGAAGGCGATTCCCGGCAACGTTGGCTATCAGGGTTACCCGAAAACCGTGCTCACATCGATCAATGATGTGGTTTGCCATGGCATCCCTTCGCCCACTGAGCTCAAGGACGGAGATATCGTCAACATCGATGTCGCCGTGGTTAAAGACGGTTGGTATGGCGACACCAGCCGTATGTATGTCGTTGGCCAAACCAGCGCAGAAGCATTGCGGCTTGTGCAAACGACATACGAAGCGCTGTGTGCTGGCATTCGCGCAGTTCGGCCTGGTGCGAACGTGGGCGATATCGGTCGCGCCATTGAGCGGGTAGCCGCCCGCGAAGGTTATAGCGTGGTTCGAGACTTCTGCGGACATGGCATCGGCAAGGTCTATCACGATGAGCCGCAGATTCTGCATTACGGCAGTCCGGGCCAGGGCATGAAGCTGAAGGCCGGAATGATCTTTACCATTGAGCCGATGCTGAACGCTGGCAAACACCAGGTTAAGACCTTGGCTGATGGCTGGACGGTAAAGACCAGGGATCAATCATTGTCAGCACAATGGGAGCACATGGTGGCGGTAACGCCCGCGGGATTCGAAGTGCTGAGCACCTGGCCCGATTCGGTCGATGGATATCTGCCGATTACCCCGGGTTAACGGGGGAGAACCCCTACAGCGGCGGCTTGGCTACCGGCGCATGTCGCGCCATCAACCCCACGATCCAGTCAATGAATACCCGCAGCTTGGCGCTGACATGGCGATTGGGCGGGAAAGCGAGGTAGAGCGGCATGCTCTCCATGGTCCAGTCGCCGAACAGCTCCACCAGTTCCCCGCGCGCCACAGCGTCAACTGCCATGTAGCGCGGCAGCCTGAGTATGCCCATGCCTGCGATCCCGGCGGCCAGGTAGGCGTTGCCGTCGTCCACCGTGAGCACCGGGCGGCCATGCACCTGCACGGTTTCGTCATCCTTGTTCATCACGTAGGAAAGCGGCTTGCCGGTGCGCGCCCAGAGATAGCCGACGATGCGTTGCTGGCTGTTCTCCAGGTCGCGCGGGTGCAGCGGCACGCCGGCGCGTTGCAGGTAGGCCGGCGCTGCGAATATGCCCATTGGCAGGTCGCCTACGTGTCGGGCCATCAAAGACTGGTCGCTGAGTTCGCCGCCGCGCACCACGCAGTCGACGTTCTCGTCGATCAGGTCGACCATGCGGTCGCTGACGCCCATGTCGATCTGGATGTCCGGATAGCGCTCGTGGAAGTCGGGTAGGGCGGGGATCAGCAACAGGCGCGCCAACGGGCTGGGCACGTCGACCCGCAGCCGCCCGCGAGGTACGGCGGCGGCGCTGGAGAGGCTGGTCTCGGCGTCGTCCATGTCCGCCAGCAGACGCACCACGCGTTCATAGTAGGCAGCGCCATCAGCGGTGAGGTTGAGCTTGCGGGTGGTGCGATTGAGCAGGCGTACACGTAACCGCGTTTCCAGTTGCTGGATCAACTGGGTCACGCTGGCGCGGCTCATGTGCAGGGTATTGGCGGCCTTGGTGAAACTGCCGGTTTCCACCACGCGAGTGAAGGCTTGCATCGCATCGAAACGGTCCATGGTGGCTCCGGCAGGGTCACGAAAGGGGGGCAGCGAATCGAGGGTATTGTTTGAATTCTACAAACAATGCTGACCAGTATTGCCCAATTATCGCCGTCGCTGCGTGCCGTAACCTGCCTCCATCGTTGAAGCCGGGGCCGCTGCGCCCCTTGATGGAGCAAGTCGATGAGTACCCGTGACGTGGTTTTCCCCTCCGGCCGCCAAGCCCTCTATGAGCGCAACCGCTATTCCCCGGCGATCCGCAGCAACGGCCTGTTGTTCGTCTCCGGACAGGTCGGGAGTCGCGAAGACGGCTCGCCGGAACCCGAGCTGGAAGCCCAGGTGCGCCGCGCCTTCGACAACCTCAATGCAATCCTCGCCAGCGCCGGTTGCACTTTCGATGACGTGATCGACGTGACGGTGTTCCTGGTCAACCCCGAGCAGACCTTCGAGCGCATCTGGCAGATTGTCCCGGAGTACTGGGGCGAAGCCCCGCATCCCACGCTGACCGGCATCGGCGTCACCTGGCTGTACGGCTTTGACTTCGAGATCAAGGTGATCGCCAAGCTGCCGGAGGAAAGCTAATCATTGGCCATCTGCTCGCGCAGCCAGCGATCCCCCGGCCGGCTAGCATGGCGCGTATACCCTCAGCGCGACGCCGCCGTCGTCGCCGCCACGTAGTCGTCGCGGATGTACTTGAGCGCTTCCAGGGCGTCGTCCTGGAAGCGCTCGTGGGACAGGTCCAGGGTGAATCGCACACGGCCTTCGCGCAGATCGTCCAGCGAGTGCTGCTGCGTCACGTAGGCATCGCCCCCTCTCTGAGGGAAGCCCAATTGTAAGTCCGCTCCTGGCCGGTTTCTGCCCGTCAAGATCGGCCAGGATCGGTCCGTCAGATTATCGGTCGATCAGCCCCTACCGAGCGCTGTTGATCCAGCGATGTGGCGTGTGCTGCTCGGGCCAGCGGCTAGTGCTATTTCTTCGTTGCCCGGGTCATCAAGTAGTGCTGACGCACCCTATTGTTCTCAAAGTAACCTGCGACGAAGCTGTCGAGCTCCGCCCTGAAGGCCGCGAGCTTGGCCGGTTCATCCCTCAAAGCAGCAACCAGTTTCACCACTGGGCCGAGGGTTTCCTCTATGCCTTTGCGATAGTGCTGTGGACTCAACGCAGGAAACACCATGACTGAGCGATCGAACACGATGTCCGTCACGGCATCGCCGAGCCGCTGGCGAATGATGTTTGGGTCTCCCCACAGCGGAGGCGCGGCTGCGCCTGGCGGTGGAGGAACGAACTTGGCGACCAGCGCGAACATCTGCCCCACGTAGTGTTCCGGCGGCCAGGTGGAAAACGCCAGCGTGCCGCCCGGCTTGAGTACGCGCAGCATCTCGGCAGTGGTGACGTCCGGCCTTGGCGCAAACATGTGGCCGAACTGGCTGATCACCACATCGAACGTCGAGTCCCCGTAGGGCATGGCCTCGACATCGCCCTCCGTGAATTCAATCTCGACGCCGGCAAGGGCGGCATGCTGCCTGCCGTGCTCGATCAACACGGGCGAAAGGTCCAGCGCGCAGACCTTCGCGCCCATGCGCGCCGCCGTCAGCGCCACCACGCCGGTGCCGCAGCCGACATCGAGCACCCGCTGGTTCGCGCGTATGCACGCGTGCTTGACGAGTTCCGCCGCCGTCGTCGTGGTAACGGCTTCGAGCGGCGCGAAGAGCGACCATCCCTCGCGCTGGATGGCCTTGAGCTGGGCAAACGGATCGTTTGACACGGCGAACTCCTTCCTGCGGCGGCGATTGAGGAAACGATTGGATTGTTTACCTCTGGACGCGGCTCGTCAAAAAACGAAACGCTATTTCCCGACCTCGCGCCCTGCTTCGATCCCGGAACGTTCGGGTGTCATGTCCGCGTCGGGTCGCACGTGCACGTCAACGATCGATTTATTCAGCGCGCCGTGATGAGGGGGTGTCCCTCTGGCTGGACGCGCCTATGCGAGTGCGGCGGGAACGCTCGATGCTCACGGGCGTTACAATGGCGCCAGCACCGATTCCCCGGATCGGGCACGCCCGGAGCCAGCTTCAGATGTTCACCCTTGTAACCCTGGACACATCGCCGCCTGAATCCCTGAAGAGTCAGGTTCTACACATGGTGGTGGACTACTTCAGCGACATCAGTCCGGTGTCGCTGACCCCTAGCAATCCGCTCTATCAGTTGTATCAGTACGTGATTGGCTATGAGGTGCATCTGTATCTGCAGGCCATGAACGGCTCTCTGGAGAGCACCGCGCGGTTGATCCTGGCCCTGGATGATGAAGACCCCTCCCAGGTGCTGGGTTTTGCCCTGTACCTGCCGAGCCAGGATGATGCCGAGGCCTGCACGCTGGCCTATATGGCCGTCAAAGCCAGCCACCGCCGCCGCGGTATTGCCCGGGCTCTGTTGCAGCGGATGGTCGAGCATCGGCCCCACGTCGAACTGGCCTGCGCGGCGAGCAAGGTGCCGATCTTCGAGTCGATGGGGTTTCAGTTACTGGCGGCGCAGGGGCCGCACGTGCTGCTGAACACCCGCGATCATCGCTCGGACGGCCTGGTGGCAGTGCAGGATCTGGCCCCGATATTCCAATCCAAGGAAGTCCGGCAGATCCACGCCTACCTGGTGAAGCAGCACGGCAAGAAGGCCATGGGCGAGGCCGAGAACAAACGCGACCGCCTGCTCGATCAGATGGCCCGTCAGGCTCAGGCATTGGTGGAAGAGCGCTTTCCTACGATTCACTGACGGCCAGAGGGGACAGGCTTCTTCCTGCTGTAAACGTCCGTCCCGGCCAGGCGCGGACATAGGGACGATGCAGGTTTCCCAACGACGACTGACGGCCGCTCCATCATTGGCCAGCGCATTTCCTGAGTAAGTTCTCGAACTCACCTGGCGCGTTGCAGAACTCACTCAAAGCAAAGCTCACTGACCGACTATCAGCGATCCAACGGGTACAGGCAGCTCTATGGGCATGTCGTCGATAGCCAGCCAAGCGCAAGGGCTGCGAGAGAAGCTCGCTCGATGGCAAATAGCGTGGATGCGATGGCGCAAGGAGCGTTCCTTAAGATACAAGCAGTGGCCGCGTCCCGCCCTCCGCTTCAGGCCGCCGTCAGCCGCCCACGCTGGCAGAGAACGGCCAAGAACACCCAGCCCCATGCGCCTGGAGATTCAACTCCGCTCGCCAAGACCGCACGCGCCTTTCCGGCTCGCTCAATGGCTCGCCGGGGTCACCAGGAAGTTCAGTAGCTGCGGATCGTCATCGATCTCGATGGCGCTGGCCGGCCGCGGCAGCTCGTCCAGTACCGCGCGCCAGAACGCCAGGGCCGTTGCGTCCTCTTGGTAGCAGCGCACCAGCCAGGGGCTTTCTCCACTCGTCAGTACCTGCGTGGCCAGGGCGCGGCCGATGCCTAGTCGGCGGTATTTCTTGAGGATGAACAGGTCCGCCAGTTCCAGGGCGTCGAGCCCCGGCAGTTCGCTGCGTTCGATCAGCAGGAAGCCGGCGATGAAGCCGTCGACCAGGATCAGGTTGGCGCTCCACTGCGGCTCCTGCCAATAGCGCTGCAGGTGGGCCTCGTGGATGTAGAAGCGGCCGTCGATCTCGACGTCTTCCTGCTCCCAGTCCGACGACTCGTAGGCATAGAACTGGTACAGGTTGCGGATCAGCTCGGCCTGCTCCGGGCCGGTTTGCAATAGCTCGACCGTGGCGTCGTTCATGGGCGTGGCTCGCCTGCGATGCGCTGGCGGAAGGCGTCGGGAGTCGAAGGCATGGCTATCTCGCGGCAGAAGGAGGGGCGGCACGGCTGCCGTTCGGGGCTTGCCGGTTGGCGTGGCGGTATTTTTGACAAAACGCCGGGCCAATGCCATCGGCAAAGACCGGATGCCGGCTACATTTTCAGAGCGGTGGTTCTGCGTGGGGTTGCGCACCATCGCTGCTCGGTTGATGCACCCGGGGCCGAGCGCTACCCAGGGTGGGCGAATTCAGAGGGGAGCGTCTGGCGATGAAGAAGCTGGAACTCGGCAAGGCATTCACGCTATTGGAGTCGGGGCCGGTTGTCCTGGTGACGACCCACGATGGCGTGAAGGACAACCTGATGACCATTTCCTGGACCATGGTGATGGACTTCACGCCGCGGTTCGCGATAACCACCGGCGCCTGGAACCATTCATACGCCGCGCTGCGCCAGTACAAGGAGTGCGTCATCGCCATTGCCACCGTGGACCTGATCGACCAGGTGGTCGGTATCGGCACCTGCTCCGGCGCCGATACCGACAAGTTCGCGACATTCGGCCTGACGGCGGTGAGGGGGAAGCAGGTCAGGGCGCCCTTGATCAAGGAGTGCCTGGCGAATATCGAATGCAAGGTGGTGGATATCGTCGAGCGGCACAATATCGTCGTGCTCGAAGGCGTGGCCGCCTACCTCGATCGTTCGCGGGCCGAGCGACGCACCCTGCATGCGGTGGGCGATGGCACCTTCATCGTCGACGGTGAAATCCTCGATCGACGGGAGATGATGCGCGCCAAACTGCCGCCGGGGGTCTAGCACGCCGCGGTAGGGCGCTGGCATGCAGCCGGGGGCGTTGGCGAGCATCGCGTCTCGCCACGCTCCCGGACAAGTCGTCGCCAGAGCGCCCCGCCGAGGCGGAAGCGCTGTCAGGGCTTGGGCGCGGGCTTCTGCTCCTGCTGCTGTTGCAGGTACTGCTGGTGCCACATCATGTGGTTCATCATGTTCTGCTGCATGCCCATGTACTGATCCATCATGTACTGGCGTTCCTTCAGTTGTTCCGGGGTGAGCTTCGAGTAGTAGCCGCCCATGTGTCCCCAGCCCATCATCGGCCCACCCATCATGCCGCCACCCTTGCCGTAGGCGCCGCCGCCCATCATCCCCGGCCCCCACATGCCGCGCATGCTGCCCATGGTCGCCTGCATGGCGTCCCAGTGTTCCTGTAACAGCTTCTGCCGCTCCTGCGGGTCCTTGGTGGCTTGCAGGCGTTCCATCTGCGCCTGCATCGTCTTCATGTTCTCCAGGGCCTGGGCCATCTGCTTGTCGAATTCCGCGGGGTTCGGCGCGGTCGCCGCAGCGGCCTCCTTTTCCTCGGTCGCTGCCTGTGTCAGCACGGGAACAGGGGCCACGGCCAGCGCGAGCATGGCGGCGCACAGCAGTTTGCGATTCATGGTTGGCTTCCTTCTGCAGAATGTGGGGTCGAAAGGCCATGGATTGCCCCCTCGGTATCGCGTCCAGGGACGATCCGTGCTCAGCATGCAGCACTGTGGCGGGAAGACTTTGATTCAACACAAGGCGCGCAGGAATAGGCGGCGTTGCGCGCCGGGGGCGGGGCGCTGGCGGACGGCGAGGCGAAGCGGATTGCAGCCCGGAGCAGGCGGCGTCGAGCAGGTTGCGCGGGTGGCGGGGGGAGGTGCAGCGAAGGGGTGCAGCAGTACGGGCCGGAGCTCTAGTGTAGGGCTGCGTTACCCAAGGGCTCCGGAACCGACCGCTACAAAAACATGCCTCCTCAGCGGGAGGTCTTGAACCCGTAGCGGTCTTTGCCGCGCAAGGTTTCCTTGCTCTTCAGCGCATCCTCGATATCGCGGATGCTACGCGGATCGTCCGTGGCCTCGACTTCGACGAGCAAGGTGCTCATCAGTACATCGTCCATCGCGGACGAGAAGCCGTGGAAAGTGGAGGATCGGCGGGATTCCCAGATCAGGACGCCATCATTGGCCAGGCCTCCGCGGAGGACGGCGAGGATGTGTGTGACACCCGTGAGGTCGACCGTAGCGATCTGATCGAAGTTGATTCTGTTCATTGCACTCTCCTGTGCCAGGCCCGGCGTCGCTAGGTTCGTGAGAACAGAAACGGCTGGACTTGACGGAGAAAAGCCCCGCTAGGCGGGGCTTTCGGGACCGGCTGTCAGATCACTTGGACCTGGTCAGCCTGCAGGCCTTTCTGGCCTTTTACCACGATGAAGCTGACCGCTTGGCCTTCGCTGAGGCTCTTGAAGCCGGTGCTTTCGATCGCGCGGAAGTGCACGAATACATCAGCGCCGGATTCCGGGGTGATGAAGCCGAAGCCTTTTTCATCGTTGAACCATTTAACGGTGCCGGTTTGACGAGTAGTCATAATTTATCTCCAGGGATATCTGTATATATTTGAATGAAACAGTGGAGCTGAGAGGCGAAATATTTAGAGAGAAACCGAGGAGATGAAATTACTACAAGCATCAGTTCAGAATCGCGGTAAAGGCGCTACACAGCGAAAATCAGCATACAGGGTTTCTGTAGGAAAGCTATTTTATTTTCTTGCGATGCCGCCCGGGGACGACGGGAAATGCCCTGGAAGGCTAGAGCCGCAAGGCCTGACCTCCCGTCGAAAATAAGTAAAAAACACGCGAAAACTATTCGGAAATACCACCCATCGGTAATAAGGGGGTGCAGATTGAATACGCGCATACTCAATTTTATTTATAACCCGAGGCTCGTATGAGACAGCGCGCGTTTTCCAACCATATTGCCTGGAGTGCGGCGCAGTTGAGGGGCAGCAGGGCGCTGGCCTATGTCGCCATCCGAAGTACCGACCCTGGCGCCGAGGTCATTTACCACCAAGTCTTCATCAAGAAATTCTTCGCCAGCGTGGATGAGGCCTATTCGGCAGCGGACGAGGCGGTGAGCCGGATCATCACCATCGACGCGCGGAACCAGCCGATCTTCAGTTTCTCCGACCACTGAGCCCGCCTCGGCAGCCGCCCACCGGCGCGGGCGGGTCTGCGCCGCCAGTGCCGGCGTCGCAGCGGGGCCGCGCCGGCCCCCGCTGCGACGCTCGCCTCAGGCCATGGCTGCCGTCGCGACCCGATAGCAGGGCGCGTAGGCCGCGCCGCCCGGCAGCTTCATGCGGTGTTGCTGGACGAAGGCCTGCAACAGCTCGTCCAGCGGTCCCATCACTGCGCTGTCCCCGTGGATCTCATAGGGGCCGTGCTGCTCGATCAGGCGCACGCCTTTCTCCTTGACGTTACCGGCGACGATGCCGGAGAAGGCGCGGCGCAGGTTGGCCGCCAGCTCGTGGGGCGGCAGCGCGCGGCTGAGCTTGAGGCCGGCCATGTTGTCGTGGGTCGGGTCGAAGGGCCGCTGGAAACCCTCGTCGATCTTCAGCAGCCAGTTGAAGTGGAAGGCGTCGTTGCGCTCGCGGCGGAACTGCTTGACCTCCTTCAGCCCCTGGGCCATCAGCCGTGCCACCTCGGCCGGATCGTTGATGATGATCTGGTAGCGGCGCTGGGCCGCTTCGCCGAGGGTCGCGCCGACGAATTCGTGCAGTTGCTGCAGGTAGGGCGTGGCGCTCTTCGGTCCGGTCAGCACCACCGGGAAGGGCAGCCCCTGGTTGTCCGGGTGCATGAGGATGCCGAGCAGGTAGAGGAACTCCTCGGCGGTGCCGACCCCGCCGGGGAAGATGATGATGCCGTGGCCGACGCGGACGAAGGCCTCCAGGCGCTTTTCGATGTCCGGCAGGATCACCAGTTCGTTGACGATCGGGTTGGGCGCCTCGGCGGCGATGATCCCCGGCTCGGTGAGGCCCAGGTAGCGGCCGCCATGCATGCGCTGTTTGGCATGGCCGATGGTGGCGCCCTTCATCGGTCCCTTCATCACGCCCGGACCGCAACCGGTGCAGACGTCCAGGCTGCGCAGGCCCAGCTCGTGGCCGACGCGCTTGGTGTACTTGTACTCCTCGGTGCTGATCGAGTGGCCGCCCCAGCAGACGACGATTTTCGGCTCGACGCCGGGGCGCAGCGTGCGCGCGTTGCGCAGCAGGTGGAAGACGTAGTCGGTGATGCCCTGGGAGGTACTCAGGTCGATGCGCTGGTTATCCAGTTCATTGGCGGTATAGACGATGTCGCGCAGGGCGCTGAAGAGCATTTCGCGGGTGCTGGCGATCATTTCGCCGTCGACGAAGGCGTCGGCCGGCGCGTTCAGCAGTTCCAGGCGCACGCCACGGTCCTGCTGGTGGATGCGTACCTCGAAGTCGCGGTAGGCGTCGAGGATGGTCTTGGCGTTGTCGATCCGCGCGCCGGTATTGAGGATCGCCAGGGCGCACTGGCGGAAGAGTTCGTAGACGCTGCCCGAGCCCGCCGCACTGAGCTGGTGGACTTCGCGTTGGGAGAGGGTTTCCAGGCTGCCTTTGGGGCTTACCGAGGCATTGATCACATGTCGTGTGGGCATACTGCTTCCCTGAGTTCGATGCCGGCGCGGCGGGTCGTGGCCCGGCGCGTCGGCAGGGTGAACATCGGCGGCATCGCGCCGATGATTGCGGAGCCAGTGTGGCGCCCGGGTGTGTCGGTATCGCGAACGGATTTCAGCGACGGGCCGCTGCCAGCCTCCATCTGCCTGCGGGTCCGGCGCGGAGGCGTAAAACGCCAGGCGCTCACTGGCAGTTTAGACAGCTTCCGGCGAGCTAATCGCCTGCTTTGGCTGACTTTTTTCCTCGGCGGTGGTTTTTCGCGGGCAGTAGCCCGCCCGCGCGGCGGCTGTTCGGCTGTCCTGGCGCGCTTGCCGATGCCAGGTATCGCGCCGGGCGATACCTCATAGCGGCGGATGCGATTGGCCCGGATCGCCGTGGGCGACTAAGTTGCCGGCACGACAGGAAACCGCCACCGGATACCCCGCCATGCCCTCGCCCTGCCTGTTCCCAGCCGTTCGCGGCGGCCCTCGCGCGGAGCTGAGCCAATGCGCTACCGACGTCTCGACCTGAACCTGCTGGTGGCGCTCGACGCGCTGCTGGAGGAGTGCAATGTCAGTCGCGCGGCCGAGCGCCTGCACCTCGGCCAGTCGGCGACCAGCGCGGCGCTAGCGCGGCTGCGCGAACACTTCAACGATCCCTTGCTGGTGCCGCTGGGACGGCGCCTGGAGCCCTCGGCGCTGGCCCGCGCGCTGGCGCCCAAGGTCCGCGAGGCGCTGGCGCTGACCGGGGAGATCGTCGATGCCGCGGTGCGCTTCGAGCCGGCGCGCTGCGAGCGGCGTTTCACCCTGGTGGCGTCGGACTATGTCGCCGCGGTGCTGCTGCCGGCGGTCAGCCGCGAGCTGGCGCGGCAGGCGCCGGGGGTGAGCCTGAGCCTGCGCGAGCTGCCCCTGCCGCGCGATGGCGATGTGGTCAGCGAGGCCCTGGAGTACCGCCGTTGCGACGCGGTGATCGTGCCGCAGCGCCGCCTCAATCCACGTTATCCCCAGGCACCGCTGCTGGCCGACGAGCTGTGCTGCATCGTCTGCGCCGAGCGCAGTCCCTACGTCGATGGCCTGAGCCTGGCCGACTATTGCGCGGCCGAGCATGTGCTGCGCGAGTTCGCCGATGGCCAGAACCTCGGCATGGACGCCTTGCACCTGAAGGAGCTGGGCATCGAGCGACGGGTCGGCGTGGCGGTGCAGAGCTTTTCGCTGATGGCCGAATTCGTCTGCGGCACGGCGCGCATCGCCACCCTGTTCCGGCGCCAGGCCGAGGCGCTGGCGCGGCGTTATCCGCTGCGCCTGCTGCCGGCGCCGCTGGCCTTTCCGGCGGCGCTGCAGGTGTTGCAGTGGCACCCGCAGCAGGACCTCGATCCGGCCCTGGCCTGGCTGCGCCAGGTGCTGGCGCAGCAGGCGGCGGCGCTGGGTCAGGCCTGAGCGTCGCCGCAGTCGCCGTGCAGGCCGAGTTCGGCGATGGCCAGCAGGGCGCAGCGTTCGTCGTTGTCCGAGGTGTCGCCGCTGACGCCGATGGCGCCGAGCAGGCCGCCCTCGGCATCGCGCAGCAGCACGCCGCCGGCCACCGGGATCACCTCGCCGCCGCTGAGGCTGTTGATCGCATCGAAGAACGCCGGCATGGCCTGGGCGCGCCGCGCCAGTTCGCGGCCGCCGAAGCCCATGCCGAGGCAGCCGCGGGCCTTGCCGGTGGCGATCTGCGGGCGCAGGAAACTGGCGTGCTCGTCGCGCAGTACCGCCAGCGGGTGGCCGGCGGCGTCGAGCACGGCGCAGGCCATGGGCCGCAGGCCGAGCTGGCGGGCATGGCGCAGGGCGGCGCCGGCCAGGCGCGCGGCGCTTTCGACGTCGAGGCTGAGGTACATGTTCACAGGCTCCATTTGCCGAGTTCGGCGACGCGCTCGCGGGTGTAGAGGTCGGTCCATTTCAGCGAGTTGAAGTCCGACACCTGCTTCGGGTTGTAGCGGGTGCGTTCCTGGCGCACCGGCTTGCCGGCCTTGTACACGGCCTGGATGCGCGAGCGGTCCTGGAGCAGGCGGATGTCCTCCAGCGGCGAGCCGTCGAGTACCAGGAAATCGGCCTGCTTGCCCACCTCCAGGGTGCCCAGGCTCTCGCCGCGCGGCATGCAGCGCGCGCCCACGTTGGTGGCGGCGTATAGCGCCTCGGCGGGGCTGAAGCCGAGGCGCTCGACCAGCAGCTCCAGCTCGCGCGCATGCCATTCACCGTAGGGCGTGACGGCGAAGCCGCTGTCGCTGCCGCAGGCGAAGGGGATGCCGGCGGCCTTGGCGCGCTTGAGCACCGGCGTGCCCAGTTCCAGGGTGCGTGCACAGTAGCCGGCGTAGCCGGTGGCGATGGCCGGATCGTGGGGCTGGCAGAAGTCCACGGTGTTCTGCGGGAAGGTCATGGTCGGCGCGAGGATGCTGCCGGCCTGCAGCAGCGCCTCGATGCAGGCGTCGTCCATGTAGAAGGCGTGGAAGACCAGGTCGACCCCGGCCTTGGCCGCGTACATCACCGCTTCGCGACCATAGGCATGGGTCGCCACCTTGCAGCCCAGGCGGTGGGCTTCCTCGACCATCTCGCGGGTTTCGTCGAGGGTGAAGGCGGCGATGATGTCGCCGTTGGGCCGGCGCTGGGTGCCGTCCATGGCGATCTTGATCAGGTCGACGCCGTCCTTGGCCTGGGTGCGGATTTCCGCCAGGGCTTCGGCGCGGCTGGTGACCAGCCGCGCGGTGAAGTACTCCGGCGCGCCGACGCGGCTCGGGAACCAGTCGTTGAGGCTCTGCCGGTTGGTGATCACGCGGCTGCTGGCGGCGATCCGCGGGCCCTCGAAGAGCCCGGCATTGACCGCGTTGCGCACGGCGATGCTGAGCTGGCCGCTGTCGCCGGGGCAGACCATCGAGGTGACCCCGGCGGCGAGCACGTGCTGGGCGAAGAACAGCCCGCGCAGGGCGCGGAATTCGTCGCTGGTCCAGATATCGATGTCTTCCTCGCTCTGCGCGTTGCCGAAGGCGAGGTGGGTGTGCACGTCGATCAGTCCGGGCATGACGAACTCGGCGCGCAGCTCCTGGTCGCCCGGCTGCGGGCGCGGTGCCTGGTGGCGGGGGCCAAGGTGGCGGATCAGGCCGTTCTCGACGATCAGGGTCTGGTCGGCGCGGGCCTCCAGGCCGGTGGCGTCGAACAGGTTCTGGCAGTGCAGGTGCAAGGCGCTCATGGGCGGTCGTTCCGGTTGGGGAAGGTCGGCGGCAGGCTAGGGCGGCCGCATCGCCGGCGACCAGCAGATGCTGTCGATGGCTGCCCATCGATGCCGTCGATAGCTGCGCCAGGCCGCGCGCAGCCTGGGCTGCGCAGTGCCCGGCGGGGGCGGCGGGCAGGCATCGGGGTTATCGATGGCTGGCATGGCGAATGACGATTTTTCCGCGCCGCGGTCGCCGGCCTAGGGTGCCGGCGCCGTCCCCCGACGGTTCACCCACCGATTCAGGAGAACCCCCATGAACACCGCCCACGACGAACTGCTGGCCCTGGAAAGCGAACGCCAACGCGCCCTGGTCGAGGAGGACCACGCGCGCATCGCCGCGATCTTCGCCGACGACCTGCTCTACGTACACACCACTGGCCTGGTGCAGGACAAGGTGCAGTACCTGGATTACGCGCGCAACGCCGTGCGCTACCTGGCGGTGGAGCGCGGCGAACTCAGGCTGCGCTTCTTCGGCGACGACCTGGCGCTGATGAGCGGGCCGCAATGCAACCTGTTGCAGAAGCGCGCCGGCGGCGACCCGGTGCGCGCCGAGGGCTTCGCCACCCAGCTCTGGGTGCGCGGCGCCGAGGGCTGGCGCATCGCCTCCTTCCACGGCACCCGCTCGCCGGCCTGAGCCGGTCGATGGGTATCGCTGCGCTCAACGCCATCCTACGCACGGCGCTGCGATTGGTCCGTAGGATGGGTTGAGCGCGCAGCGCGATACCCATGCGTTGGCGCGGTTGGTCGATGGGTATCGCTGCGCTCAACATCATCCTACGCACGGCGCTGCGATTGGTCCGTAGGATGGGTTGAGCGCGCAGCGCGATACCCATGCGTTGGCGTGCCGCTGAATGAAAAAAAACGGCAGCGCGGGGAAGCGCTGCCGCAGGGGAGCGGAGCAGTGTCGCGAGCGCCGACGCGGGGGCTCAGGCGGTGTGTCCGCCGAGGGTTTCGGCGACCCAGTCGGCGATGTAGTGGCCGGCGTTGATGCTGTTGTCGAAGCTGGAGTGCTGCACGCCGCCTTCGCGCTCGGTGAAGATCTTCAGCTCGCGTTTCGGGCTGTTGACCAGTTGTTCGTAGGTGCGCTGCGCCCACTTCAGCGGGATCTGCGAGTCCTTCTCGCCGTGGGTGACGAGGAAGGGCACCTTGATCCGATCGAGCACGCCGTCGAGGTGGACGTTCTCGGCGATGGTCATGAATTCGTCCATGTCCTTGGCGCCCCACACCCAGCGCACATGCGCCCAGTAGTGCGGCACCGGGAAGTTGCCTTCCTTCTCCAGGCGGCGTTTCTGCACGTCGCGCCAGTCATGGTTGGCGCCCCACACCACGCCGCAGGCGAAGCGCGGCTCGAAGGCCACCGCGCGCGGGCAGTAGTAGCCGCCGAGGGACACGCCTTCCAGGCCGATGCGCCGGGCGTCGATGTCGCTGCGGCGTTCCAGGTAGTCGACCACGCGGCTGGCCCAGTGCTCGCTGTCGTAGCGCGCGGTCAGGCCGTGCAGGCGCAGCGCCTCGCCGGTGCCGGGCTGGTCGATGATCAGCGAGGCGATGCCGCGCTTGGCCAGCCAGGCCGGCAGGCCGACGCGGTATTTCATTTCCTTGGTCGAGTCCAGGCCGTTGACCTGCACCAGGATCGGCGCTGGGCCGTCGACGCCCTCGGCGCGCACGTAGAGGCCGGCGAGGTGCTTGCCTTCGTAGGGGATTTCCACGCGCTCGCAGTTCTCCCGCGACAGGTCGAGGCCGCGGGCGAAGGTATCGAGGAAGCGCTGGTACAGCGCCTCGCGTCCCGGCGCGCCGTGGGCCTGCAGGCGCTCGCAGGTGAGGTAGTAGGTGGCGGCGCGGTTGTACTTCTCGCCGGCCGAGAGCAGGCGCCCGGCGGCTTCGTCTTCGCCGGCCAGGTCGCAGAGTTTGTCGGCCATCTTCGACCAGGTTTCGCGGAACGCCTGGGTGCCGGCGGCGTCGGGCTGCCGGGCGGCCTCCTGCAGCGGGGCGCACATTGCTTCGATCTCGCCCAGGCGGGCGCCCATCTCGATGGCGAGGTCCACCGAGAGGTTCCAGACGTAATTGGTGGGGAAGTAACGGAACATGTTCTTGTTGTCCTTTTCCAGTCATGAGTCCGGCGCCCAGGGAGGAACGGACAGGCACGCAGGGCGCGGTTCGCCGGCACGTTACGCAGCGGCGGGGCGGCTTGGCCAATCGTGAGTGGGGATGCGAGGTATCGCGAAACGCGATGGCGCGGCGGGCTTGTGCCGCCCGGCGAGCTGGCCGGGCGGGGCGCCGGGCGCGGGGTCAGCCGACCTGGCGCAGCGGCGCCGGCTGCTGTTCCGGCTGCTGGTCGAGGCTGTGGATGATGCCGCCGATGCGTTCGCGCAGCCAGCGGTGCATGGGGTCGCCGTCCATGCTGCGGTGCCAGTGCATGAACTCGCGCATCGCCGGGATCTTCACCGGTGTCGGCAGGATGCGCAGCGGCAGGTACTGCGCGTACAGCTCGGCCAGGCGGCGGTGCATGGTGGCGATGCGCTGGGTGCCGACCAGCAATTGCGGCAGGGTGTTGAAGTCGTTGGTGATCACTTCCAGGCGGCGGTTGAAGCCGTACTGGCTCATGAACCAGTCCTCGATGCTCAGGTGGCGGTTACGCCCGAAGCCGACCGAGATGTGGCCCATCTGCATGTACTGCTCCAGCGTCAGGCTGTCGCCCACCTGTGGGTTGTCCTGCCAGACCACGCAGACGTGCTGTTCCTCGAACAGCAGTTGCGAGGGATGGCCTTCCTGCAGGTAGCGCTCGGGCACGATCATCAGGTCGATCTCGCCACGGGTCAGCAGTTCGCTGGTGTTGTCGCCGGGGCTGAGCATTTCGAAGGTGATGCTCGGCGCCTGCTGGTGGATCTGCTGGATGACCCGGGCGAAGAGCACGCTGATCAGGTAGTCGGAGGCCACCAGGCGGAAGTGGCGCTTGCTGCTGGTCGGGTCGAACACCGGCTTGGCGGTGATCGAGGAGCGGATGGTCAGCAGCACTTCGCGCACCGGCGTGGCCAGTTCCAGGGCGTAGGGCGTGGGCTGCATCTTGCGGCCGACCTGCACCAGCAGTTCGTCCTCGAAGAAGCTGCGCAGGCGGCCGAGCACCCCGCTGGTGGCCGATTGGGTCATGTGCAGGCGTTCGGCGGCGCGGGTGATGTTCTGCTCTTCGAGCAGGACATCCAGCGCCACCAGGAGGTTGAGATCCAGGTGGTGGAAGCGCATGGCGATGGCTCTCGGTTCTTGTAGTTATTTTCGCGATACCTTCCCGCCGCCTTTCCGCTACGTCAATAGCCGCCCGCGCTCTGTGGGCGGTGAACGCCCATGGCGCTGGCTCCGCGCCCAGGTATCGCGATTGCCGATGCCTCGCATCCCCACTCGCGATTGGTCAGCCCGCCGCGCCAGCCATCACTCTGCGCCCCAGTCGAGCGGCCAGCGTGCCGCGGCGACGCCACCACCGGCCGCCCCCTGCCCGGCGCCGAATCATAATTTCAATGGAGTGGTTAGCCATGAACATCATTGGCCTTGACGCCCTGGTCTTCGGCGTCGATGACATCCAGGCGTGTGCCGAATGCCTGCGGGACTACGGCCTCGCCGCCGTGCAACTGGACGCCGACGGCGGGCGCTTCGAAGCCCTCGACGGCACCGCCATCGTCATCCGCCGCGGCGACGATCCGCGCCTGCCGGCGGCCATCGGCGCGACCCCGTCGCTGCGCGAAACCCTCTACGGCGTGGCCAGCGCCGCCGACCTCGACGCCATCGCCGACGAGCTGGGGCGCGACCGCGAGGTGCGCCGCGATGCCGACGGCGTGCTGCACTGCGTCGACGACCTCGGCTTCGCCATCGCCTTCCAGGTCAGTTGCCGGCGTCCGTTCACGGCCCCGGCCGACCTGACCAACGCACCGGGCAGCGCGCCGCAGCGGCCGCTCAATCAACTGGGCATCAGCCTGGACATGCCGGCCGTGCCGCGCACCCTGTCGCACGTGGTGTATTTCGTCCCCGACGCGGCCAAGGGCGAGGCCTTCTACCGCGACCGCCTGGGCTTCGTCACCACCGACACCTTCACCGGCGTCGGGCCCTTCATGCGCTCGGCGGGGATGGATGACCACCACTGCCTGTTCATGATCCAGACCCCGCCGCACATGCAGGGTTGCGAGCACTTCACCTTCCACATGGGCAGCGGCACCGAGGTGCTGCTCGCCGGGCGGCGCTTCGAGCAGCGCGGCTGGACCAGCTTCTGGGGCCCCGGCCGACACCTGCTCGGTTCCAACTGGTTCTGGTACTTCAACAGCCCGCTGGGCTGCCACATCGAGTACGACGCCGACATGGACAAGCACGACGACCACTGGGCCGCGCGCCAGGCGCCGATGTCGGCGGACAACTCGCAGTTGTTCCTCTTCACCTCGCGGGACAAGTGGGCGCCGGGCGGCCCGCCGCCGCAGCAGGGCTGAGCCATGGTCGAGTGCCTGGACCTGTGCCGGCTCGACGAACTGGCCGAAGGGCAGGCGCGCGGCTTCGATCCCGGCGGCATCGGCCGCGACACGCTGTTCGCCGTGCGCTGCGCCGCCGGGGTGCGGGTCTACCGCAATCGCTGCCCGCACCTGGACGTGCGCCTGGAGTACCGCAAGGACCGCTTCCTCTCCGCCGATGGCCAGCGCATCCGCTGCTACGCCCATGGCGCGGAGTTTCTCCCGGACAGCGGCCTGTGCGTCTACGGGCCCTGCCTGGGCGAGTCGCTGCGGGCGCTGGAGCATCGCATCGAGGACGGCTGGCTGCGCCTGCCGCTGGCGCAACTGGCCGGTTGAACGGAGGAGGGCAGGTATCGCGTTTGGCGATAGATCGCATCCGAGGACGCGATTAGTCAAATCCCTGCGATGCCGAGAAGCTGTGCCCACCCCACGGATTCGCCGCCCCCCCCGGGCGCGGCAGACAACAAGAACAAAACGTGAGAGACGCCATGAATGCTGTGAGCAACGTGCTGATCGTCGGCGGTGGAATCGGTGGCTTGTGCGCCGCCATCGCCCTGCGCCGCAAGGGGATCGAAGTCGACCTGGTCGAGCTGAAGACGGAATGGACCGTCTACGGCGTCGGCATCATCCAGCAGAGCAACGTGGTGCGCGAGATGGCCCATCTCGGCCTGCTCGATGCCTACCTGGGCGCCGCCTATGCCTTCGAGGACGTGGCCATCTACACCACCGAGGGCGTGCCGCTGGCGCGCATTCCCGGCCAGCGCCTGGCCGGTCCCGAGTATCCGGCCAACGTCGGCATTTCCCGCCGCGCCCTGCACAAGGTCCTCAGCGAAACCGCCATCGCCCTCGGCGTGGGCGTGCGCCTGGGCCTGTCGGTGGAACGCCTGGAGCAGGACGCCAGCGGCGTGGCGGTGCTGTTCACCGATGGCAGCCGTGGGCGCTACGGCCTGGTGGTCGGCGCCGACGGCCTGTTCTCCAAGGTCCGCGGCCTGCTCTTCGGCGACAAGTACCAGCCGCGTTTCACCGGCCAGTCGGTATGGCGCTACAACTTCCCGCGCGCGGCGCAGATCGACCACCTGGCCAACTACCAGGGGCCGTCCGGCAACGCCGGGCTGGTGCCGCTGGCCGACGACCTCATGTACCTCTTCACCACCTCCTACGAGCCGGGCAATCCGTGGATGGACGAGGCGAGCCTGGCCGCCGAGTTGCGCCAGCGCCTGGCCGGCTTCGGCGGGCTGATCGGCGAACTGCGCGAGCAGATCACCGATAGCACGCAGGTGGTCTACAAGCCGCTGGAGGCGGTGTTCGTCGATGAGCCCTGGTATCGCGGCCGCGTTCTGCTGATCGGCGATGCCGCCCATGCCACCACCCCGCACCTGGGCCAGGGCGCCGGCATGGCCATCGAGGACGCCGTGGTGCTCAGCGAGGAGCTGACCGCCGGCGGCAGCCTCGACGAACAACTGCGGCGCTTCATGGCGCGGCGTTTCGAGCGCTGCAAGTTCATCAGCGACAGCTCGCTGCTGGCCGGTGAAAAGGAAATCCAGCGCGCCCATGACTTCGACCGTATCGGCCTGGTCAAGCGAATGCTCGAAGTCACCGCGCAACCCATCTGAACCGCCGGGCGGCAGCCGCTGGCTGTCGCCCGCCGCCCCGACGCTGCGGGGCGGCACGGCGCGCCTTGCCTGTCCGCGCCGTGGCGACACGCAATGACCGATGGATAAAAACAATAAAGAGGGTAAATCGATGGCTACTCGCAAGCGTGCACACCCACGCCATGTCCTGGGTTCGGCGCGGCATCCCCTGGCCCTGGCCCTGGCGGCCCTGGTCAGCGGCATGCCCCTGGCCCAGGCGTTCGAGTTCGACACGGGCAATCCCGACCTGCGCGTGCGTTGGGACAACACCCTGAAGTACAGCGCCGCCTGGCGTACCGAAGGGCAGAGCAGCAAGCTGACCGAGGGGCAGACCGCGCTGAACCTGGACGACGGCGACCGCAACTTCAACAAGGGGCTGATCTCCAACCGCGTCGACCTGCTCTCCGAGATGGACCTCAACTACCAGAACGTCGGCGCCCGCGTCAGCGGCGCGGCCTGGTACGACGACGTCTACAACCGTGGCACCGACAACAACGATCCGAGCCGGGCCAACAGCTACTCGGTGAACTACGATGAGTTCACCGACGACACCCGCACCCTGCACGGGCGCAAGGGCGAGCTGCTCGACGCCTTCGTCTTCGGCAAGGGCGAACTCGGCGACATGCCGCTGTCCGGGCGTCTCGGCCAGTACGCCATGCAGTGGGGCGAGAGCCTGTTCTACGGCATGAACGGCATCGCCGGCGGCATGGCGCCGATCGACGTGGTCAAGGGCCTGTCGGTGCCCAACACCCAGTTCAAGGAACTGATCCGACCGGTCAAGCAGGTCTCCGGCCAACTGCAACTGACGCCCGACGTGTCCGTCGGCGCCTACTACCAGTTCGAGTGGGAGGCCAACCGCCTGCCGGCCGCCGGCAGCTACTTCTCCACCGACGACTTCTTCGGCGAGGGCAACGAGCGCATGTTCATCGGCGCGCCGCTGTTCCCCGGTGCGCAGCCGCTGGCCTTCTACCACGGGCAGGACAAGGACGCGAAGGACTCGGGGCAGGGCGGCGTGCAGCTGCGCTGGCGCACCGAGACGGTGGACTGGGGCGTCTACGCGATCCGTTTCCACGACAAGAACCCGCAACTGAACGTGCGCCCGGACTTCGCCAACCTCAACCCGTTCACCGGCAAGGCCGGCGAGTACTACTGGGTCTACCCGGAAGGCATCGAGGCCCTGGGCGGCAGCTTCTCCACCACCCTGGGCAACGTCAACGTCGCCGGCGAAGTGTCCACCCGCTGGAACCAGCCGCTGGCCTCCACCAACCAGCGCACCCTGGCCGTGGGCGAGTCGATCGACAACAGCAACGACCCGCTCTACGCCACCGGCCGCACCCTGCACGCCAACTTCTCCTGGCTGGCCAGCCTGGAGCCGAACGTCCTCGCCGCCGAAACCAGCTTCCTCGGCGAGATCGCCTGGAACCGGGTGATGAGCGTGAGCAAGAACGCCGATGCGCTGGACCCCAACGCCGACCGCGACGCCACCAGCCTGCGCCTGGTCTACGAGCCGATGTACCGGCAGATCTACCCCGGTCTCGACCTCTCGGTGCCGATCGGCGCGAGCTACACCAACGGCGCCTCCGAAGCGCTGGGCACCGGCTTCGGCGCGGACCACGGCGGCGACCTCAACATCGGCCTCAAGGGCAACTACCTGAACGCCTGGAGCCTGGGCCTGACGTACACCCACTACTACGGCCCGGAGAGCACCTTCCTCGACGCCAACAACAACTACTCCTTCGAACAGTCGCTGAAAGACCGCGACTTCATCGCCTTCACCGTCAGCCGCACGTTCTGACCGAGGACCCTCCGATGAAAACCCACAAGACCTTCGTTTCCCTGCTCACTGCCCTGAGCGCCTCGCTGCTGTTCGCCCACAGCGCCATGGGCGCCGTGTCCGCCGACGAAGCGGCCAAGCTGAAGACCAGCCTGACGCCGCTGGGCGCCGAGCGCGCCGGCAACGCCGACGGCAGCATCCCGGCCTGGACCGGCGGCTACATCCAGGCCGACCCGGCCTACAAGGACGGCGGCAAGCGCAGCGACCCCTACGCCAGCGACAAGCCGCTGTACACCATCACCGCGCAGAACATGGCGCAGTACGCCGACAAGCTCACCCCCGGCATCCAGGCGATGCTCAAGAAGTACCCCGACAGCTACCGCCTGGAGGTCTATCCGACCCACCGCAGCGCCGCCGCGCCGCAGTCGGTGTACGACGCCACCTTCGCCAACGCCACCAGCGGCAAGCTGGTCGACGGCCCGGCCGGGCCCATGCCCGAGAGCGCCGCCGGCGGCATCCCGTTCCCGATCCCGCAGAGCGGCGTCGAGGCCATCTGGAACCACCTGCTGCGCTGGCGCGGAGCCTCCTGGCACGCCAGCTTCACCCAGTACCTGACCACCTCCGACGGCAAGCACGTGCTGACCAACGACTCGCGCGCCGACCTGCAGATGCCCTGGTACCTGCCCGGCGGCGGCGCCGAGAAGGGCGTGTTCTGGTCGATCCGCATGATCAACGACGGCCCGCCGCTGCGCGCTGGCGAGGCCATCACCGGGCTGGAGAACCTCAACGCCGACAAGGCCTCGGTCTGGACCTACCTGCCCGGCCAGCGCCGTGTGCGCCGCCTGCCCAACGCCTGCTGCGATACGCCGACGCCGGCCACCGCCGGGGTCATGAGCTTCGACGAGCTGTACGTATTCAACGGCCGCGTCGATCGCTTCGACTGGAAGCTGGTGGGCAAGAAGGAGATGGTCATCCCCTACAACGCCAACAAGGTCTTCACCGCCGCCGGCCCCGAGGACCTGTTCGACGCCCACCACATGAAGTCCGACGCCATCCGCTGGGAGAAACACCGCGTCTGGGTGGTGGAAGCGACCCTGAAGAACGGCCAGCGCCACGTGATGCCCAAGAGCACCTACTACCTCGACGAGGACACCTGGGCCGCCGTGCTCGGCGAGCGCTACGACGCCCGCGGCCAACTGGCCAAGGTGCTCTGGACCTCGCCGGTGGTGCTGCCCGACCTGCCCGGCGTGGTGACCCTGACCAACGGCTTCTACGACCTGCTCTCCGGGGCCTGGTTCGCCGGCGACCTGTTCGCCGGCAAGAACGAGCAGTACCGCATCGTGCCGCCCTACAAGGACTCGGTGTTCACCGCCGACGCCATGGCGGGCGAGGGTGTGCGCTGAGGGGCGCTTCGTAGGATGGGTTGAGCGAAGCGAAACCCATGCTGCACGAGCCCAGCGGGAGTCCGACGCGGAGGCTGATGCCGACCGCATGGGTTTCGCGGCTCAACCCATCCTACGGGTGCCGCATGGTTGTGGCCTGGGCTTCGTAGGATGGCGTTGAGCGCAGCGATACCCATCACCTTGGCAGCCGGGCGACCGCATGGGTTTCGCGGGCTCAACCCATCCTACGGACTCGCGAACCTCGCTGTACCGATTACAAGAAAACAAAGGTTGCGTGCGATGAAAAAGATGCTTTCCGGCCTGCTGCTGGCGGCCTGCTGCGCGGTGCCGCCGGCCCGGGCGGCTGCCGTGGATGTCCTGGCGCAGCCCGCCGTGCTTGGTCCGCAGGCGCTGCAGGCGGTGCTGCTGGACGTGACCCGTGCCGGTGATCGCCTGGTGGCGGTGGGCGAGCGCGGCGTGGTGTTGCTCTCCGACGACGACGGCCGGCACTGGCGCCAGGCGCCGAGCCCGGTGAGCGTCACCCTGACCGCCGTGCAGTTCGCCGACGCCCGCCACGGCTGGGCCCTGGGCCATGCCGGGGCGGTGCTGCACAGCGAGGACGGTGGCGAGCACTGGGGCCTGCAACTGGACGGCAAGCGCGCCGCCGCGCTGGAACTGCAGGCCGCGGAAGCGGCGGGGGAGGCCGGCCGTATCGCCGCCGCCCAGCGCCTGGTTGCCGATGGCGCCGACAAGCCCTTTCTCGCGCTCAGCTTCGCCGACGCCAATCATGGCCTGATCGCCGGCGCCTACGGACTGGCGCTAACCACCGAGGACGGCGGGCGCAGCTGGCATTCCTGGATGGGTCGCCTGCCCAATCCGCGCGGCCTGCATCTATATGCCCTGACCCGGCAAGGCGACGATCTCTACGTTGCCGGCGAGCAGGGCCTGCTGCTGCGCTCGCGTGATGCCGGCGGCCACTTCGAGGCGCTGCAAGGCCCCTATGAAGGCAGTTACTTCGCCGCCGCCGTGCTACCTGACGGCCGCCTGCTGGTGGGTGGCCTGCGCGGCAAGCTGTTTGCCTCGGCCGACCAGGGCGCGAGCTTCCAGGCCCTGGCCAACCCGATCCCGGCCTCGCTCAACGGCATCCGTGTCGCCGGCCACCAACTGCTGCTGGTGAACCAGGCGGGAATGCTCCTGCGCAGTGGCCTGCAAGACTTCGCCGCGCAACCGCTGGCGGTCTCCGACGGCCTGCCGCTGAGCGCCGCGACCGAGGCCGCCGATGGCGCCCTGGTGGCCGTCGGCATGGCCGGCGCTCGCCGCCTGGCCTCCACCTCTTCATCCACCAAGGCGGACTGAGCCATGCATGCCCCGACTTCCTCCGCGCCGTCCAGCGGCCGCCTCGCCGACTTCGATAGCGCCTCCGGCTCGCTGCTCGAACGCGCCCTGTTCAACCATCGCGGCCTGGTCCTGCTTTTGTGCCTGGCGACGACCCTGCTGCTCGGCTGGCAGGCCACGCGCCTGAGCCTCAACGCCAGCTTCGAGAAGATGATCCCCAAGGAGCATCCGTTCATCGTCAACTACCTGGCGCACCGCCAGGAGCTGGCCGGGCTGGGCAACGCCGTGCGCATCGACGTGGCCAACCCCGCCGGGGGCATCTACGACCAGCACTACCTGCAAACCCTGCAGCGCCTCAACGACGAGGTCTACCTGCTGCCCGGCGTCGACCGTGCGGCGATGAAGTCGCTGTGGACGCCGTCGACGCGCTGGACCGGGGTCACCGAGGAAGGCCTGGAAGGCGGCCCGGTGATTCCCGACGGCTACGACGGCTCGGCGGCGAGCCTGGAGGCACTCAAGCGCAACGTCGAGCGCTCTAACGAGATCGGCCAACTGGTGGCCTTCGACCAGCGTTCGAGCATCGTTTACGTGCCCTTGCTGGAGAAGACCCCGGACGGCCAGGCGCTTGACTACAGCGCCTTCGCCCGGCAGCTCGAAGCGCTGCGCGGCAAGTACCAGGCCGACGGCGTGGAGATCCACATCACCGGCTTCGCCAAGGTGGTCGGCGACCTGATCGACGGCCTGCACCAGGTCCTGTCGTTCTTCGCCGCTGCCATCGCCATCACCGCCGTGGTGCTCTACGGCTATACCCGCTGCGCACGCAGCACCCTGCTGGTGATGAGCTGCTCGCTGGTGGCGGTGGTCTGGCAACTCGGCCTGCTGCCGCTGCTCGGCTACCAGCTCGATCCCTATTCGGTGCTGGTGCCCTTCCTGGTGTTCGCCATCGGCATGAGCCACGGCGCGCAAAAGATGAACGGCATCATGCAGGACATCGGCCGCGGCACCCACCGCCTGGTCGCCGCGCGCTTCACCTTCCGCCGCCTGTTCCTCGCCGGCCTCACCGCGCTGCTGTGCGACGCGGTCGGTTTCGCCGTGCTGATGATCATCAAGATCCAGGTGATCCAGGACCTGGCGATGATCGCCAGCATCGGCGTGGCGGTGCTGATCGTCACCAACCTGATCCTGCTGCCGATCCTGCTCTCCTATGTCGGCGTCAGTCCTTCAGCGGCCAGGCGCAGCCTGAAGAGCGAGGCGGCGGTCGAGGCCGGCGGCGAGAAGCACGCGCTGTGGCGCTTCCTCGATCTGTTCACGCAACGGCGTTGGGCGAGCGCCTGCGTGGCGGCGGCGCTGCTGTTGGCCATCGGCGGCTACGCCAGCAGCCTGCAACTGAAGATCGGCGACCTCGATGCCGGCGCCCCCGAACTGCGCCCGGACTCGCGCTACAACCGCGACAACGCCTTCCTCACCCAGCACTACGGGGCTAGCAGCGATGTCTTCGCGGTGATGGTCAAGACCCCGGCCGGCGGCTGCTCCAGCTATGACACCCTGAAGCGCGTCGACGACCTCGAATGGCAACTGCGCGGCCTGCCCGGCGTGGACTCGAGCAACTCGCTGGCGCTGCTCAACCGCCGCGTGCTGGTCGGCCTCTCCGAAGGCAACCCGAAGTGGTACGAGCTGCTGAACAACCAGGCCAGCCTGAACATGATCACCGCCGGCGCGCCGCGTGGCCTGTACAACGACGACTGCAGCCTGCTCACGCTCTATGCCTTCCTCACCGACCACAAGGCCGACACCCTGAGCCGCGTGGTCGAGCGCGTGCAGGCCTTCGCCCGCGACAACGACAGCGAGCAGGCGCGCTTCCTCCTCGCCGCCGGCAGCGCCGGCATCGAGGCGGCCACCAATATCGTCGTCAAGCAGGCCAGCCACGACATGCTCTGGTGGGTCTACGGCGCGGTCATCCTGCTCTGCCTGGTGACCTTCCGTTCCTGGCGCGCGGTGCTCTGCGCGGTGCTGCCGCTGATGCTCACCTCGATCCTCTGCGAGGCGCTGATGGTCGTCCTCGGCATCGGCGTCAAGGTCGCCACCCTGCCGGTGATCGCCCTCGGCGTGGGCATTGGCGTGGACTACGCGCTCTACGTCATGAGTATCGTCCTGGCCCAGTTGCGCCAGGGCGCCAGCCTCTCCGAAGCCTATTACCGGGCGCTGTTGTTCACCGGCAAGGTGGTGATGCTGACCGGCATGACCCTGGCCATCGGCGTCGGCACCTGGATCTTCTCGCCGATCAAGTTCCAGGCCGACATGGGCGTGCTGCTGGCCTTCATGTTCGTCTGGAACATGGTCGGCGCCCTGGTCCTGCTGCCGGCCCTGGCCTACTTCCTGTTGCCGCGCCAGGCGCAGCCGGCCGCCACCCCGGCGAGCGGCGAGCCGGCGCACTGCACGGCGGAAATCCATCACAGCGACGAGTGCTGCGGCGAGCGCAGGGTCGTGCCGCTGGCCTGAGACTCCGCCGCCGCGACGGCAGAACAAGAACAACGATGAGGAACCCGAGCATGCCTTGCCTGACCCGACTGCTGCTGTGCCTGCGCCATGAACTGCCCGCCGGCCTGGCCTGTTACGCCACCACCCTGTGCTGCCTGGCGGAGGTGCGCGATGAGCGCTGAACGCTCCGCCGGCGCGGCGCAATCCCTGCTGCTGCTGTTCGGCAGTTGCCTGCCGGTGCTCGGCGCGGTGCTGATCGCCCCGGTGCTGCCGCGCATGCAGGCGCACTTCGCCGAAACCCCGGCGGCGGCCCTGCTGGTGCCCATCGCGCTGACCCTGCCGGCGCTGGTCATCGCCGTGCTGGCGCCGCTGGCCGGGGTGCTCGCCGACCGCCTCGGGCGCAAGCCGCTGCTGCTCGCCTCGATGCTGCTCTACACACTGTGCGGCCTGCTGCCGCTGTGGCTGCAGTCGTTGCCGCTGATCGTCGCCAGCCGCGCCGGGATCGGCCTGGCCGAGGCCGGCATCATGACCTGCTGCACCACGCTGATGGGCGACTACTACGAAGGCCAGCGGCGTGAGCGCCTGTTCGCCTTGCAGATGGTCGCCACCTCGTTGTCCGCCGCGCTGTTCATGGCGGCCGGCGGGGCCCTCGGCGAGAGCGGCTGGCGCACGCCCTTCAGCCTCTACGCGGTGGGCCTGCTGTGCCTGCCGCTGATGGCCGCGTTGCTCTGGGAGCCGCAACGCCAGGCGGCGCCGGCGGCGAGCGCGCCCGCCGGCGGCTTCCCTTGGCGTGCCCTGGCGCCGCTGTACCTGCTGACCGTGCTGGCCGGGATCAGCCTGTTCATCGTCCCGGTGCAGGCCGGCTACCTGCTCAACCTGCTGCACGTCGACGGGCCGCAGGAGATCGGCATGACCATGGGCGCCAACCAGCTCGGCGTGCTCGCCGGGGCCATTGGCTTCCGCCTGCTGGGCGGCCTGCCGGCGCCGCGCCTGCTGGCCCTCGGCTTCGCCACCGCCGGTCTCGGTGGCGCGCTCATGGCCCTGGCCGACAGCCACGCGCCGGTGGTGCTGGCGGTCCTGGTCAACGGCCTGGGCGTCGGCCTGCTGCTGCCCACGCTGATCACCCAGGTCATGGCCCAGGTCGATTTCGACCAGCGCGGCCGCGCCACCGGCGGCTTCACCGCGTCGATCTTCGCCGGCGAGTTCGTCAGCCCGCTGGCGGTGCTGGCGCTGACCGACGGCGTGCGCGAGTCGCTGCCGCACGCGCTGTTGCTGATCGCCGGCGTGCAATTGCTGATCGCACCGCTGTGCCTGGCGCTGCTGCGCCGGGGGCGGGGCCGCCTGGCGGTGGAGGCTGCATGAGCGAACTCTTTTCCCTGCGCGGCAAGACCGCGCTGATCACCGGCGCCACCCGTGGCATCGGCCTGGCCATCGCCCGTGAATATGGCCGTGCCGGCGCGCGCCTGGCGATCAGCAGCGAGAGTGCCGAGGACTGCCGGCGCACGCTCTCGCGGCTGGCCGAGGAGGGCATCGAGGCGATCGCCCTGCCGGCCGACCTGGCCTGCCAGACGCAGGTCGAGGCCCTGGCCGATGCCTGCCTGGCGCACTTCGGCCGCCTCGACGCGCTGGTCTGCAATGCCGGGGTGGCGCCGCACCTGGGGCCGCTGGCCAGCGCCAGCGACGCCGACTGGGAGCTGACCCTGACGGTCAACCTGCGCAGCGCGCTGTGGCTGAGCAACGCCCTGCTGCCGGCGATGGCCGCCCAGGGCGGTGGCAGCGTGGTGCTGATGGCCAGCATCGCCGGCGTGCGCGGCAACAAGGGCCTGGGCCTGTACGGCTTGTCCAAGGCCGGGCTGGCGCAACTGGCGCGCAACCTGGCGGTGGAGTGGGGGCCGGCGAACGTGCGCGTCAACGCCATCAGCCCCGGCGTGATCCACACCGAGTTCGCCCGCCCGCTCACCGAGCAGCCCGAAATCCTGCAGCGCCGCCTGGCGCTGACCCCCCTGCGCCGCGTCGGCCGCCCCGAGGAGGTGGCCGCCCTGGCGCTGCTGCTGGCCGCTCCCGGCGGCGCCTTCATCAGCGGACAGAACCTCATCGTCGACGGTGGCACGACCATCGGCGACGGCAATTGAAAGGAGATGCCATGCAAGCGCTTCCCGCCTTCAAACGTGTCGTCACCGGGCATGACGCCCAAGGCCAGGCACTGGTCGCCAGTTGCGGGCCGACGCCGCACAACTTCCCGCTCAAGGCAGTGCCCGGCACCTTGTTCTACGAGGTGTGGAACAGCACTGGCAGTCCGGCGCTGCTGGACAACGCCGGCGACCCCACGGCCAAGCCGCTGCAGCTCAGCCCGGCCGCGCTGGGCAGCCTGATCCGCGTGGTGGATATCCCGCCGGACAGCGTGCAGAACCAGGTCAGCGCCGAGGACGCCGCCGCTTGCTTCGCCGAAATCGGCGAGTCCCACGCCGGCACCGGCAAGGCCGACTCGAAGCACAAGCTGATGCACCGCACCGAGACCCTCGACTACGGCATCGTCACCGAGGGCGAGGTGTGGCTGGTGCTGGACGGCGAAGAGGTGCACCTGCGGCGCGGCGACATCGTCGTCCAGCGCGGCACCAACCATGCCTGGAGCAACCGCACCGAGCAGATGGCGCGGATGGTCTTCATCCTCCTCGACGGGCGCTATGCCGAGGAACTGCGCGAGGTGCTCGCATGAAGCTGGCGACCCTCAATGATGGCAGCCGCGACGGCCGCCTGCTGCTGGTCTCCCGCGACCTCAGCCAGGCGCTGGACGCCAGCGCCATCGCACCGACCCTGCAGGCGGCGCTGGACGACTGGACGCGGCTCGAAGCGGCGCTGCAACCGCTCTACCGGCGCCTCAATGCCGGTGACGCGGCGGGCGCCTTCCCGCTCTGCGCCGAAGACCTCCTGGCGCCGCTGCCGCGCGCCTGGCAATGGCTCGACGGCTCCTGCTTCCTCAGCCACGGCGCGCTGATGCAGAAGGCCTTCAACCTCGACCCGATCGACGGCGCCGAGCGCATCCCGCTGATGTACCAGGGCGCCGGCGACGACTTCCTCGGCCCGCGCGCGGACATTGCCTTGCCCAGCGAGGCCCACGGCATCGACTTCGAGGGCGAGTTCGCCGTGCTGCTCGACGAGGTGCCCATGGGCTGCCCGGCGGACCAGGCGCTCGCCCATGTGCGCCTGGTCCTCCAGCTCAACGACGTCAGCCTGCGCGCCCTGGCGCCGCGCGAGATGCTCACCGGCTTCGGCTTCCTGCAGGCCAAGCCGTCCTCCAGTTTCGCCCCGGTGGCGGTGACGCCGGACGAGCTGGGCGAGGCCTGGCGCGACGGCCGCGTGCACCTGCCGCTGAACGTGGCCTGGAACGGCGCCTGGTTCGGCCATCCCCACGGCGGCGCCATGCACTTCGGCTTCCATCAGTTGATCGCCCATGCCGCCATGACCCGCCGCCTGAGCGCCGGCACCCTGATCGGCTCGGGCACCGTGTCCAACGCCGATCGCTCGGTCGGCTCGGCCTGCATCGCCGAGCGCCGCGCGATCGAAATCATCGCCCACGGCGAAGCGCGCACCGGCTTCATGCGCTTCGGCGACCGGGTGCGCATGGAAGCGCTGGGGCTGGACGGCCAGCCGCTGTTCGGCGCCATCGAGCAGCGCGTGGTGCAAGGAGGCTGGCCATGCGCGTGATGGTCACTGGCGCCAATGGCTTCGTCGGCCGCGCCCTGGTGCAGCGGCTGCTGGCCACCGGCGAGCTGCGCGGGCGGCGCATCGAGGCGCTGCTGCTGCTCGACCAGCAGCTCAGCGGCTTCGCCGAGGACAGCCGCCTGCGCCGGCACTTCGGCAGCGTCACCGATACGGCCTTGCTGCGCCGTGCCCTGGCCGACGGCATCGACGTGGTCTTCCACCTGGTCAGCATTCCCGGCGGCGCCGCCGAAGCGCAGTACGAGCTGGGCTACCAGGTCAATCTGCTGGCCAGCCTGGAACTGCTCGAACAACTGCGCAACCGCGAGCGTCCGCCGTTGCTGGTGTACGCCAGCAGCGTGGCGGTCTACGGCGGCGAGCTGCCGGCGCGCATGGACGAGCGTCAGGCGCTGCGCCCGAGCCTGTCCTATGGCGCGCACAAGCTGATGGTGGAGACCGCGCTCAGCGACCTCGCCCGGCGCGGCGAAGTGGACGGCCGCGCGCTGCGCCTGCCGGGCATCGTCGCCCGTCCGCGCGAGCCCAATGGTTTGCGCTCGGCTTTCATGAGCGATCTGCTGCATGCCTATGCGGCGGGCGAGGCCTACCGTTGCCCGGTGTCGCCGGAGGCCACGGCCTGGTGGATGTCGCAACGCTGCTGCGTCAACAACCTGCTGCATGCGGCACAGATCGATGCGCCGGCTGGCTCGCGCGTCTGGCAGTTGCCGGTGCTGCAGCTGTCCATCGGCCAGGTCCTCGATGCTCTCGCCGCGACCTATGGCGAAGCGCGCCGCGGGCTGATCGAGTTCGCCCCGGAGCCGGCGCTGGAAGCGCTGTTCGGCCGCTTCCCGGCCTTGAAGACGCCGCAGGCGCGCGCCCTTGGCTTCCGCCATGACGGCTGCGCCGCCACGCTGATCCGCAACGCCCTCGATCCCCAGGCCGCCGCGCGTCACCCGCGCCCGGCCGCCCGCCGCGCAGGAGCCCGCGCATGAACCTGAGCAAGCGCCGCCTGGTCGACCTCTCGGTCACCCTCGACAACAACCCCTACAGCGATCCGCCGCCGTTGCTGCCGAAGATCGACTACATGGACCACCAGCAGGGCTGGCCGGAGATGGCCGCGATGTTTCCCGGCCTGCGCAAGGAGGACCTGCCCGGCGACGAGTCCTGGGCCGCCGAGCGCCTGCAGATCACCACCCACAGCGGCACGCACATGGACGCGCCCTGGCACTACGCCTCGACCACCGACGGTGGCAAGCCGGCCTTCGGCATCGACGAACTGCCGCTGGAGTGGTGCCTGCAAGCGGGGGTGAAGCTGGACTTCCGCGCACTGCCCGACGGCCATGTGGTCAGCGCCGCCGAGGTGGAAGCCGAACTGGCGCGCATCGGCCACGACTTGCAGCCGCTGGACATCGTGCTGGTGAATACCCGTGCCGGCAGCCTGTTCGGCCAGCCCGGCTACCTGGAGGCCGGCGTCGGCATGGGCCGCGAGGCGACCCTGTATCTGCTCGAACGCGGGGTGCGCGTAGTCGGCACCGACGCCTGGAGCTGGGATGCGCCCTTCAAGTACACCCGCGAGCGCTTCGCCGCCAGCGGCGATGCCGCGATCATCTGGGAAGGGCACAAGGCCGGCCGCGACATCGGCTACGGGCAGATGGAAAAGCTCGCCAACCTGGAGCAGTTGCCGGCCCATGGCTTCCTGGTCAGTTGCTTCCCCTACAAGATCCGCCATGCCTCGGCGGGGTTCGTGCGCGCGGTGGCCATCTTCGCCGACTGAGGCGGCCGCCGGGGGCTGCTGCGGCGGCCGGGTCGATCGCCTAGAATGGCGCGCCGCCGTTCCGGCGCGCGTTCGATCCCGTCCCTTGCCCTGGCCCCCGACCGACGATGCTTGCGCTTGCCAACCCCGCTCCGCTGACCTGGCTGATCTGTGCCGCCACCACCCTGGCCATCCTGCTGCGCCCCTGGCGCCTGCCCGAATACCTCTGGGCCAGCCTCGGCGCCCTGGCCCTGGTGGTGTTCGGCCTGCTGCCCGGCGCCAGCGCGCTGCAGGCGATCGCCGAGGGCACCGACGTCTACCTGTTCCTCATCGGCATGATGCTGATCGCCGAGGTAGCCCGGCAGCAGGGCCTGTTCGACTGGCTGGCGCTGCTCGCCGCCGATTACGCGCGGGGCTCGGCGCGGCGGCTGTTCGACCTGGTGTTCCTGGTCGGCACCCTGGTCACCGTGTTCCTGTCCAACGACGCCACCGCCGTGGTCCTGACGCCGGCGGTGTACGCAGTGGCGCGGGCGGTCAAGGCGCCACCGCTGCCGTACCTGTTCATCTGCGCCTTCATCGCCAACGCGGCGAGCTTCGTCCTGCCGATCTCCAACCCGGCCAACCTGGTGGTGTTCGGCGCGCGCATGCCGGCGCTGTGGCCCTGGCTGACGCAGTTCTCGCTGCCGTCGCTGCTGGCCATCGCCTGCACCTACGGCGCCCTGCGCTGGGTCTTCCGTGGCGAGCTGAAGACGCCGCTGGCCCGCGATCTGCACCTGCCGCCGATGAGCGTCGGGGTGCGCCTGTCCGCCGCTGGCGTCGGGCTCACCGCCGGCACCCTGCTGGTCGCCTCGGCCGCCGGCTATCCGCTGGGGCTGCCGACCCTGGTCGCCGGTTCGCTGTCCGCCGCGCTGGTGCACCTGTGCGCGCGGCGCAGTCCGCTGCCGGTGCTCAAAGAAGTGGCCTGGGGCGTGGTGCCGATGGTCGCCGGGCTCTTCGTGCTGGTCGAGGGCATGGCCGCGACCGGCGTGCTGCACTCCCTGGCAAGCGCCATCCGGGGGCTGCCGGCGGGCCAGGCGCCCTGGTTCGCCGGCGTGCTCACGGGGCTGGCGAGCAACCTGATCAACAACCTGCCGGCGGGGCTGATGGCCGGTTCCGTGGCCAGGCTGGCGGAGCTGCCGGGACAGACCACGGCGGCGCTGCTGATCGGCATCGACCTGGGGCCGAACCTGTCGATCACCGGCTCGCTGGCGACCCTGTTGTGGCTGCTGGCGGTGCGTCGCGAGGGCCTGCACGTCAGCGCCCTGAGCTTCCTGCGCCTGGGCCTGCTGGTGATGCCGCCGGCGCTGCTCATGGCCCTGGCGGCGCTGTGGCTGCTGCCCGGCGGCGCCTGAGAGGGATGACGCTTCGTCTGCTCGACGGTGGCGCAGGCCGCGGCCTGCTAGGCTTCGGGCATGGACATCCGGATCGAGAAGTTCGATGGTGATCCGCCCACATGGAAGGTCTTCCTGGGGACGTTCTTCATCGTGTGCCACAGCGAAGAGGAGGCCGTCACCTGTCGGGAGGCGGCCCGACACTATGCGGCCGTGAATCCCGGCATCGATTGTCGCCTGCCGCAACCCTGCACCCCCGCGCATTGCTTCACCCGCGACGGCCTGAGCGCCGTGGCGCACGAGGCATTGGCTGAGGATCGTGCCTTGCTGCTGGGCGGGGAGGGCGACGCCGGTTGACGCCGGCGCCGCCGCTGTCGCGGTTCAGATCACGCCGAGCGCGCCGAGGCTGCGGTAGAGCATGTACAGCGCGGTGAAAAAGATCATTCCGGCGGACACCAGGTTCAGCGCGCCCTGGCCGCGCGACAGGCGTGTCGCCAGCCAGGCGCCGAGCAGCCCGCCGCCGACCCCGCCGCCGATGAACACCGCGGCGAGCGCCCAGTCGACCAGTCCCGAACGCGCATAGTTGACCGCTGTGGTCAGGCCGAACGCGGTCACCGCCACCAGCGAGCTACCCACCGCGAAGAGGATCGGCATGCGCGTGGCGGCCATCAGCCCCGGCACGATGAGGAAGCCGCCACCGATGCCGAAGAACCCGGACAGGGCACCGGCCAGCCCGCCGAAGGCGGCCAGGCGCGGGGCGTTGCCGCGCCCGAGGGCGACCTCGGCGTTACCTTCGGCGCCGCGCGCCTTGAGCATGACCACGGCGACCAGGAGCATCAGCAGGGCGAACAGCACCAGCAGTTTCTGCCCGTCGAAAGCCTTGCCCAGGGACGAACCGAAGAAGGCGCCGACCATGCCGACCAGGGCGAAGACGCTGGCGCAGGGCCATTTCACGTTGCCCCGGCGCGCATGGTTGAGCAGGTTGGCGGCGGCGTTGGCCGCCACCGCCAGGGCACTGGTGCCGATGGCCACATGGGGGTTGTCGACCCCGACCAGGTAGACCATCAGCGGCACGGCGAGGATCGAGCCACCCCCGCCGACCAGGCCGAGGGTGAAGCCCACCAGGGAACCGGCGGCGGCGCCGAGCAGGTACTGCATCAGGCTCAGGGTCGGCATGGTGGCTCCTCAGACGGTCTGCTCGATGGCGCGGCGGCCGGGGGCGCAAAGCCACTCGCGGCCTTTGAGCATGGCGTTCCAGTAGAGGCTAGGCAGCGCCTCGGACTTCAGGTGCCAGGCCAGCCGCGAGGGGCGGCGACCGTCGATCAGCCAGGACGGGAAGGACGGCAGCAGCTTGCCGCCGTAGCCGAACTCGGCGAGGACGATCTTGCCGCGCTCGACGGTCAGCGGGCAGGAGCCGTAGCCGTCGTAGGCCGCCAGCAGCGGCTTGTCGTCGAGGCAGGCGAGGGCGTTCTCGGCCACCACCGGCGCCTGCTTGCGCGCCGCCGCGGCGGTCTTGGCATTGGGTGCGGCGGAAACGTCGCCGAGGGCGAACACGTTGGCATAGCGCGCATGGCGCAGGGTCACCGGATCGACGTCGATCCAGCCGCTCGCGCCGGCCAGCGGGCTGCTGCGCACGAAGTCCGGGGCGGTCTGCGGCGGGCACACGTGGATCATGTCGAAGTCGCGGGTTTCCTCGATGCGCTGGCCGCTGCCGTCGGTGCGGGCGAAGGTCGCGGTGCGCGCCGGGCCGTCGATGGCCACCAGGGTCGAGCCGAAGTTGAGGTCGGCGCGGTAGCGCTCGACGTACTCCAGCAGCGCCGGCACATAGGCCTCGACGCCGAAGATCGCCGCGCCGGCGGTGTGGTACTGGATCTCGATGCCATCCAGACGGCCGCCGCGCAGCCAGTGGTCGGCGGACAGGTACATGGCCTTCTGCGGGGCGCCGGCGCACTTGATCGGCATCGGCGGCTGGGTGAAGAGCGCGCGGCCACGGTGCAGGCCGCGCACCAGTTCCCAGGTATAGGGCGCCAGGTCGAAGCGATAGTTGGAGGTCACGCCGTTGCGCCCGAGGGTTTCGCGCAGGCCGGGAATGGCGTCCCAGTCGAGTTTCAGCCCCGGCGCCATGACCAGCACGCGATAGCGCAGGCTGCCGCCGTTGGCCAGGAGCACGCGGTCCTGCTCGGGCTCGAAGGCCGCCGCCGCCGAGCGTTCCCAGGCGATGCAGTCGGGGATCAGGCGGGCCATCGGGCGCACCGTGCGCTCCTGGGTGAAGACGCCGGCGCCGACCATGGTCCAGCCCGGTTGGTAGTAGTGCTCGCTGGCCGGTTCGACGACGCAGATGCTCAGGCCCTGGCGGCGCTTGAGCAGGCTGGCGCAGGTGGCCAGGCCGGCGGCGCCGCCGCCGACCACCACCACGTCATAGGTCGGCTCGCCGCGCCCGCTGCTGCGGCCGGCGGCCAGCAGGCGCGGGCGCAGGGCGGAAAGATCGAAACCGGCGCGGGCGGTGGCGGCGAGAATCTCCTCCGGCGAACGCGTGGACGCCTGCGCCAGGGCCCAGAGGGTGGCCGAGCGGGTGCCGCTGCGGCAGAAGGCGAGGACCGGCCCGGCATGCTTGGCCAGGACCGCGCCGAAGGCGGCGACGTCGCTGGCGTCGATGGCGCCGCTGAGCACCGGCTGGTGGACGAAGACGATGCCGTGTTCATGGGCGGCCTGGGCGATGGCCTGGGTGTCGGGCTGGTCCGCGGCTTCGCCGTCGGGACGGTTGCAGATCAGGGTACGGATACCGGCGGCCGCGAGTTCGGCGACATCCTCCGGTTGAATCTGGGGGGCGACCGAAAATGCGTCGTCGAGGGCGAGACGTTGCAAGGCGGATTCCTCTTTTTTCGTGGGCGGCGCAGGCAAGGGAGGGGGCGAAGGCTGGCGAGTCGCCGGCCGCGTCGGCGCGGCTCGCCAGCCGCTGAATCAGAGCAGGTCGAGCGGCACCTTGAGGTAGCGCACGCCGTTTTCCTCCGGCTCCGGCAGGCGGCCGCCGCGCATGTTCACCTGCACCGAGGGCAGGATCAGGCGGGGCATGGCGAGGGTCGCGTCGCGCGCCTGGCGCATGGCCACGAACTCGGCCTCGCTGACGCCGTCGTGGACGTGGATGTTGTCGCTGCGCTGCGCGCCGATGGTGGTTTCCCAGACATAGCGGTCGCGTCCGGGGGCCTTGTAGTCGTGGCAGAGGAACACCCGCGCGGCGTCGGGCAGGGCCAGCAGGCGCCGCACCGAGCGGTACAGGGTGGCGCTGTCGCCGCCGGGGAAGTCGCAGCGCGCGGTGCCGTAGTCGGGCATGAACAGGGTGTCGCCGGGGAACACCGCGTCGCCGATCACATAGGCCATGCACGCCGGGGTGTGGCCGGGCACGTGCAGGGCGATGGCTTCCAGGCCGCCGATGCGGAAGCGTTCGCCATCGCCGAACAACTGGTCGAACTGGCTGCCGTCCACGGCGAAGCGCGTGCCGGCGTTGAACACCTTGCCGAAGGTGCGCTGCACGGTGGTGATCTCGCGGCCGATGGCGATCCGTCCGCCCAGGCGCTCCTGCAACAGCGGTGCGGCGGACAGGTGATCGGCATGCGCATGGGTTTCCAACAGCCATTCCACGCGCAGGCCGTTGTCGTCGATGAATGCCTGCAGGGCCTTGGCCGAGCTGTCGTGGGTGCGGCCGCTGGCCTGATCGAAGTCGAGGACGCTGTCGATGATGGCGCAGGCGTCGCTGTGCGGATCGCGCACCACATGGCTGACGGTGAAGGTCGCTTCGTCGAAGAACGACGTCACCTGCGGCGCGCTGGCGCGTCCGGCGCGGACCTCGTCGATGATCGTCGTGGCGCTGGCGAGCGCTTCGTCAGGGCGGCTGGCGGGCATCTGGACTATCTCCTGCAATATTGATGCAGGTCATAATTACATTGTTTCAGTAAGTGTGCAATTGAACCAAGGTCGTGAGCGACGTCGACGCCATGGAGCGGGGGCGCTAGCATGGCGAGCCTGTTCAACCGAGGATTTCGAGCACCGTGGACCCGATCGCTTCCGCCACTCCTTCGCCGCCACCGCTGCGCCAGAACGAGCGCGCGCCGGAGTTCCGGGCGCGCAGCACGCAGGGCGACATCGCCCTGAGCGACTACCGTGGCCGCTGGCTGCTGTTCTTCTCCCACCCGGCCGACTTCACCCCGGTGTGCACCAGCGAGTTCATCGCCTTCGCCCAGGCGCGGCCGCGCTTCGAGGCGCTCGGCTGCGCGCTGCTGGCGTTGTCGGTGGATGGCCTCTATTCGCACCTGGCGTGGATCCGCGATATCCACGAGCGCTTCGGCGTGACCATCGACTTCCCGATCCTCGAAGACCCGTCGATGGCCATCGCCCAGGGCTACGGCATGCTCGCCGCCGATGCGGCCGACAGTTCGACGGCGCGGGTCACTTACGTGATCGACCCGGACGGCATCATCCGGGCGATGACCTGGTATCCGATGAGCGTCGGCCGTTCGGTGGACGAACTGCTGCGCCTGGTGGCGGCGCTGCAGGCCAGCGACCGCCAGGGGGCATCGACGCCGGAAGGCTGGCAGCCGGGCGAGCGGATGCTCGAACCGGTGGCCGTCGACGCGAGCACCGCGCTGGACATCGAACCCGCCGCCGACGAGACCTGGTATTACCGCTGGAGGCGCCCGTGAGTCCGCTCGGCGGTGACGACCTGGAGGCGCTCAAGGCGCACAGCAACGAGGCGGCGGAGTTGCTCCGCCTGCTGGCCAATCCGACGCGCCTGCTGCTGCTCTGCCATATCGCCCGCAACGAATGTTCCGTCGCTGAACTGGAGCGCGACCTCGGCTTGCGCCAGCCGGGGCTGTCGCAGCAACTGGCCGAGTTGCGGCAGAACAAGCTGGTGAAGACGCGCCGGGAATCGCGCTCGGTGTATTACACGATTGCCGATGAACGGGTGCGGGTGTTGCTCGCGGCGCTGCATGGCGCCTTCTGTGGCGGCCCGCCGCCGCCGACGCTGGGCGAGGGGCAAGCCCTGCTCGCGCAACCCACGCAGGCCGCGCCAGCGGCGCGAGGCGACAGCGCGCGTTTCGCTCAGGTGCGTCGCTGACCGGCGGCGCCGAACGCTCGTTCCTTCCTACCGCCCCAGGCTTTTCCGCGCACTGTCGTCCCCGCTCGCCGCGGGACGCGCTTCGCTGCTGCCGGCGCTGCCGGACCGTGCACGTGGCATGACACGCCGTGAAGGGGGAGGCGGGGCTCCCGGCTTCACTGGCGCGTTCAGCCGGCCAGCGCGGCGATCGGCATGCCCTGATGGCTCGGCAGGTAGCTGTCGGCCAGGGACAGGCTGGGCTGGCGCTGCGGACGCAGGAAGCCGAGCAGGGCGTCGCGGGTGTCATGCCAGCCCTGCTTGTGCTCGACGTCGATGAAGTGCCCGGCGTTGCGGATGGTGTGGAAGCGGCAATCGTTGATCAACTGCTGGAACAGGCGCGCGTCGGCCGGCGCGGTGTAGTGGTCCAGCTCGCCGTTGACGAACAGCAGCGGAATGTCGATGGCGGAGAAGCCGTCCATGTAGTTTTCCGCGCTGAGCTTGAGCACCTGGCAGACGTGGTAGTGCATCTGCAGGTATTCATGGTCGTCCAGGCTGGCGACGTGGCGGAAGTTGTAGCGCTTGAACAGATGCGGCAGGTAGCGGCCGATGGTGTCGTTGACCAGATTGGCCACGTTGGCCCGGTCGCAGCTACCGAGGAAGTCCAGGCCGCGGTGCAGGTAGTCGAGCATGGCGGCGTTGAGCAGCGGCGAGAAGGAGGCGATCACCGCCTTGCGGATGCGGCTCGGGCGCTGCGCCAGGGCCAGCAGGGTGGCCACACCGCCCCAGGAGAAGGACATCACCACGTCGGCGCGGAAGTGCTCGATCAGGCCGAGCAGCAATTGCGCCTCGTATTCCTTGGTGATGAATTCGCCGGGCTGGTTGTACGCCTTGGAACCGCCGGCGTAGGGCTGGTCGTAGCACACCACGTTGAAGTGCGGCTGCAGGTATTTCACCGTTTGCGCAAAGGAGGCGGTCGTCGACAGCGAGCCATTGACCAGAATGATGGTCTGGCGAGCGTCCTTGTTCGCGTGGAACTCCGTGTAAATCCGATGTTGATGAATCTCGACGATGGCGGTTTCCGGCCTCATGTCGTTTCCTCCAGACGCAGCTCGAATGTATGCATCCGACCCTCGGATGCGCGAGGACTACCAGGCAGAGGAAAGCGCTTTGAGGTGACAGCTTCATGTCACCGGCGGAAGTTAATAATTATTTTATTTTCAATAACTTATGTGTTCTGAAAAGCATCGCGACAGCCATGTTCGAGGTGGCTGTGCGGGGGTATCGCGGCAGGGAGAAGAGCCTCGGCGGGGGAGGTGCCGGGCAAAAAATCTTGTTAGATGTATCGGTGTGACCGGCAAGTCACACATGGGGCAGAGTTAAGCAGGCCGGTTCGACGGCCGCAAGTCTGTCGCGCGGCTTTTACCGGGATTTTCTGCGTGGCCGTCGGAGGAATCCGACGAAATGCGTTTTGTCCGGCAAAAGGCCTACGGCCTATTACACTTTTCCCTTAGTCGTTCATCGAGGTTGCCCGCGAATGCCCGCCAGCGCAGTGGGCGCCCCTGGGCAACCTGACGAATCCCTTGCCGCGGAAGAGCCGGCTGCGCTCCTCTCAGGCCGACACAACGGATAGGTCGGACCATGGCTGTGTCTCCCTTGCTTCGAAGCGGGCTGGCGTTCGCGCTGGCTGCTTGCCTGTGCGAGCCCGGCGTCGCCGACGATCGCTTCGGCTGCGCGCAACCGCTGCGCCTGGCGTTCTATCGCAATGAGCTGTTCTACCGCGATGGCCACGGCATAGACCCGGACCTGATCGCCGAGCTGGCGCGGCGCAGCGGTTGCCGATTCGACACCTCGGTGCGCTCGCGCGCCGATATCTGGCGGGCGCTGCAGCGTGGCGAGCTGGACGTCGCCACCAGCGGGGTGGCCACCGACGAGCGGCGTCGCTACGCCTTCTTCGTGCCCTACCTGTACCTGCGCAACAAACTGATCGTGCCCCTCAGCCTGGCGCCGGACCTGCGCAGCCTCGACGACTTCCAGCGCCTGCCCGGCGCGCGCCTGGGCGTCATCGCCGGCTACGACCTCGGCCCCTTCTACGACGGCATGTTGAAAATCCTCCGTGGCCAGGGGCGGGTGCTCGATTACCCCGACGATGCGGCGCGCTTCAAGGCGCTGCTCGATGGCCAGGTGCAGGGCGCCATCGGTCATGAACTGAACCTGGTCGGCAGCATCGCCGACGCCGCCCAGCGGCGGCGCTTCCGCGTGGTCGATGTCGCCCCCGGACCGGGCGTCGGCCATGGCCTGGTGCTCGCCCGCGGGCATTTCAGCGCGGCGCAGAGCGCCGAGTGGCAGCGCCTGATCGAAGACCTGCGGCTGGACGGTGGCCTGGCCCGGATCATGCTGCGCAATGCACCGCTGGACGTGGCGGCGGGACTCACCGATAGCGGATATCGCTTCGCTTCCGAGGCTAAGGACGTGGCACCATGACGGCATTCAAACGCGGCATTCCGCTGCAACTCCTGGTCACCGCAGCCATCATCCTGAGCATGCTGGTGCTGGCCGCCTCGCTGCTTTTCCAGGGCTACCGCGGCGCGGAAAGCGCCATGGTGGCCGCCGCCGGGGAGGCCGCCGGGCAGCTCGGCGTCACCGTCAACGAGCGTATCCGCCGCCTGCTCGATCCCGCCGAAGGCGCCCTGCGCCTGCTCAGCTTCGACAGCATCTCGCACACCGACAATCTGCCGGCGCGCCTGGAGCGCCTGCCCATGCTGGTCGAGAACCTGCGCGCCAACCCCACGCTCGGCGCGGTCTACATCGGCTACCCGAACGGCGAGTTCCTGCTGGTGCGGGCCCTGCGCGAAGCGGTCGTGCTGGCACGCCTCAACGCGCCGGACAAGACCGCCTACCTGGTCCAGAGCCTGACCCTCGACCCGCAGGGCGCGTTGCTCGGCGAGTGGCGCTTCTACGACCGCGACCTGCGCCTGCTGCAGCGCCAGGAACGCCCCGACTACCGTTTCGACCCGCGCCAGCGGCCCTGGTACCAGCAGGCCAGCGCCAGCGACCAGACGGTACTGACCCAGCCCTACGTGTTCTTCACCACCCGCGAGATCGGCCTGACCCTGGCGCACCGCAGCGTCGACGGCGCGGCGGTGATCGGCATGGACGCCTCGGTCAACGACCTCGGCGAGGAAATGAATGACCTGCGCCAGACGCCGCACACCGAACTGGCGGTGGTCGACGGCAAGAACACCGTGATCGCCTACCCGGACCTCAAGCGGGTGCTGATCCAGCAAGGCGAGGACGTGCGCCTGGCCAGCCTCGACGAACTCGGTGTCGCCAGTCTCAGCCAACTGGCCGCGCTGAACGCCCCCGCCGGCGTGCCGCATCCCTATTCGGTGGACGGGCGAGCCTGGTACGGCATCTCGGTGCCGCTGCTCAAGCTGGCCAGCAACCAGGCACGCGTGCTGATCAGCATCCCGGCCAGCGAACTGCTCGCCGGGGCGCGGCGCATGCTGCTGCAACAGGCGCTGTGGAGCGGCGCCCTGCTGCTGCTCCTGCTCGGCCTCGGCTGGCTGCTCGGCCGGCGCATCGCCCGGCCGCTGAGCGCGCTGACCGAGCAGGTCGGCGCGCTGGCCGCCTTCGACTTCAGCCGGCCGCTGGGGGTGAACTCGCGGATCGTCGAAGTGCGCGAGCTGAGCCGGGTGCTCGGGCGCATGTCGCGGACCATCCTCAACTTCCAGGCCATCACCCTCACCCTCAGCCGCGAAACCCGCCTGGACAGCATGCTCGCCGGCGTGCTCTCGCGGCTGGTCGAGGCCACCGCGGTGCAGGGCGGCGCCGTCTACCTGCTGGACGAGGAAGAACGGCGGCTGAACCTGGCCTGCCTGGAAAACGGCGAGCACTACCCACCGTCGCTGCCCATCGACGGCATCGAGCAGTCGCAACTGAGCCAATTGCTCGACCAGGCCCTGGATCGCGACGGGCACTACATGGAGGTCGCCCTGCGCAACCGCAGCGACGAGCTGCTCGGCATCCTGGTCCTGCAACTGCCGGAGGAGGGCGAGCGGCGGCGCACGCCACGGCAGCCGTTCAAGCGCTTCGTCGAAGAACTGTCCGGCGCCGCCGCGGTGGCCATCGAAACGCGCCAGTTGATCGAAGCCCAGCAGCGCCTGCTGGACGCCATCATCAAACTGCTGGCCGACGCCATCGACGCCAAGAGCCCCTACACCGGCGGCCACTGCGAGCGCGTGCCGCAACTGGCCGACATGCTGCTGCAACAAGCCATCGACGCCCGCCAGGGGCAGTACGCCGACTTCACCATGAGCGACGCCGAGCGCTACGAATTCCAGATCGCCGCCTGGCTGCACGACTGCGGCAAGATCACCAGCCCGGAATACGTGGTGGACAAGGCCACCAAGCTGGAGACCCTGTACAACCGCCTGCACGAAGTGCGCATGCGCTTCGAAGTGCTCTGGCGCGACGCCGAGATCGACTACTGGCGCGGCCGCGCCGAAGGCGGCGAGGAAGGCGCGCTGGCCTACCGGCGCGATGCCGAGCAGCGTGCCCTGCTCGACGATTTCGCCTTCGTCGCCCAGGCCAACGTCGGTGGCGAGTTCATGCAGGACGAGGACATCGAGCGTCTCCGGCACATCGGCGAGCGGCGCTGGTGGCGGCACTTCGACGACCGCCTGGGGTTGTCCCAGGACGAAACCGAGCGCCTCGCCGGCACGCCGCCGGCGCGCCTGCCGGCGGAGGAACGCCTGCTCGCTGACAAGGCCGCCCACCGCGTGCCCTGGGGCGAGCGCAAACCGCCGGTGGAGAAGGGCGACCCGCGCAACCGCTGGGGCTTCGACATGCGCCTGCCGCCCTGCGCGAGCAACCAGGGCGAGCTGTACAACCTGAGCATCCGCCGCGGTACCCTCACCGAGGAAGAGCGCTTCAAGATCAACGAACACATTGTGCAGACGCTGATCATGCTCAGCGCCTTGCCGCTGCCCAGGCACCTGCGGCGGGTGCCGACCATCGCCGCCAACCACCACGAGAAAATGGACGGCAGCGGCTACCCTCGGCACCTGCCGGGCGAAGCCATGAGCATCCCCGAACGGGTCATGGCGATCGCCGACATCTTCGAGGCGCTGACCGCCGCCGACCGTCCCTACAAGGCGCCCAAGAGCCTCTCCGAATCGCTGAAGATCCTCGCCTTCATGGCCCGCGACCGGCACGTCGACGCCGACCTGTTCCGGCTCTTCGTGCAAAGCGGCGTGTACCGCGACTACGGCAGGCGATTCCTGCGCCCGGAACAGCTCGACGAGGTGAACGAAAAGGCCATCCTGGCGCTGCTCGACGAGCCGCTGCGGGCCTGAACGGGCGATTCCGACCGGGTTGCTCCGCGGGCGCCGGCCCTGGCGGGAGCCCCCGCGGAACGAAAGCCGACGGCGGCGGATAACGCTGCGCGTTATTCGACCTACGGGCTGCATTGACAGCCCGTCGCCGTCTGCCTAACGTGTCCGCGCCGCCCAACCTGGGCGGTACGGGATTGGCGTCTCGTTTTCCCAAAGTGGGCCAGAGCGGCAACGCTCCGGCCGGCATGGTCATGCCTGTGTCATGGGCGGGCCGTGCAGGGCATCTTCGGATGCGCCGGAACTTTGGGCCGGTACGCCAACCTGTACGGCCTGCTCTCCAGGGTTGGCGTCTTGGCGGGTAGGTGAAGGCTAATCATCCCAAGGACCTACTCATGCCTCACGCACACACGTTCAAATACCTGGATATCGATACCGCACCTGGCGCCCTCGATCTCTTCGACGCGGCCCAGGCCCGTCATTCCGCGTTGCTCGATATGCTCCAGCTGCTGGCCGGTGCCCGCGATCTCGGCGCGCCTTCGGCCGAGGTGCTCGCAGGCGCCTTCACCTGCCTGCAGCTGCTGGCCGCGGATAGCGAGCGGCTCTATGCGACGGCGCGCCGGCTGGCGTCCGAGGGGCGTTAGTCGGAAGCGCCAGGCTCGCCACGGGCGGCCTGGGCAGGTCGCGCGCCTACGCGAGGGAGGTTCTCGGGTAGGCGCGCGCGGGGGGCGCGGGGTCAGCCCCGCGATGAGGCGTGCTTCGCTCAGCGCTTGGCGAGGTTCTGCGCGTAGCGGTTGATGCCGGGGTTCTTCGCTACCGTGCAACTGGCGCCGGCGAGGAACTGCGAGTTGCTCAGCCATTGCTGCTGCGGGTAGTAGGCGAACACGTAGCTGCCTTTCTGCAGGGTGTCGATCAGCTTCTGCGCCACGGCCGGGCGGACCGCCGGGCAACCCTGGCTGCGGCCGAGGCGGCCGAGGCCGGGGACCACCTTGGGATCGGCATAGGCGGCGGCGTGGACGACGATGGCGCGCTCTTCGCTGTTGTCGTTGAAGCCCGGCTCCAGTCCTTGCAGGCGCAGCGAGCGGCCATGCTTGCCGCTGTAGATCTGCCCGGTCTGGTACAGGCCGAGGGACGACTGGTAGCTGTTCGGCCGGTTGGAGAAGGCGGTGGCCAGGTCGGCGCCGCTGTTCTTGCCGTGGGCCACCCACTCTTCGAAGAGCAGCTTGCGCTGCTTCAGGTCGAACACCCAGAGGCGCTTGTCGCGCGAGGGCTTGGAGTAGTCGATGACGGTCAGCAGCTCACCCTTGCCGCCCAACTGGCTGCTGGCGCACTGGTAGGCGTTGAGCGCCAGGCGCAGGGCCTTGATGTCGGTGGCCGGGGCCAGGCGGTGCAGTTCTTCGGCGCTGGGCAGACCAGCGGCATGGGCGGCGCTCCAGCCTCCCAGCGCATAAAGCGCAGCCCCGGCAAACAACGGCCGGAGCTTTCCCCACAGCAGTGCAATGGACGGCATGGCGCCGGTCCCCCTGTGTTATTTATTCCTAAGGTCTTTTTTCAGTTAAGCGCGCAAGTGCGCGAAATTTGTCCAGATTTTCGCTTATTTTTTAATCGATGCCGGTACCGCCCGTCGGTCATTGGTAGTGATCACCGTGAAGTCCGAGGTGCTTTGCGTCTCGCGGCTGGACGGCAGGTCGGTGATCACCAGGGTGCTGCCGACGTCCATGGCCAGCAGCAGGTCGTGCAGGAAGTACGGGTCCATGCTGAATTTGCCCAGCTGTTCGCGCGGTGTCAGGCCGGCCTGCGGGTTGCTCACCTGCACCGCGCTCCAGCGCAGGTTCGGGGTGGCGCTGGCGATCTGTTCCGGGCTGGGTTTCTGCAGCAGGGAGAAGGCGGCGACGCCGGTTCTGGCGCCGGGGTTGTCGAAACTCACCGGCGCGCTGCCGATCTGCGTGCCGCCGCGATAAACGTAGGCGCGCCGGTCGGCGCGGCTGATCAGCACCGAGAGCGGTCCGCTGCTCGGGCCGGGGTCGCTCCAGTAAGGCTCGACCGCCGGGCTGGACGGGCCGCTGGCCCTGCCGTCGCTGACCTGTGGCGCCAGCAGGCCGGGGTGGTAGACCTCCACCGGCGAACTCCTGGCGTCGGAGATGACCACGGTGGTGGAGCTGAAGCCGGTGACTTCGTAGAGCCGCTTGGCGAAGTCCATGGGCAGGCGGATGCAGCCGTGCGAGGCCGGGTAGCCGGGCAGGCGGCCGGCGTGCAGGGCGATGCCGTCCCAGGTCAGGCGCTGCATGTAGGGCATGGGCGCACTGTCGTAGAGGTCGGACTGGTACTCGACCTTCTTCTGCAGGATGGTGAACACCCCGGTGGGGGTTTCCCGGCCACGCTTGCCGGTGCTGACGGTGGCCACGCCGATGGCGATGCCGTTGCGGTACACGTAGGCGCGCTGTTCGGTAAGGCTGACCACCACGGTCACCGGCCCTTGCGGGGAGATTTCCGGGTACCAGAGGAATTGCCCGGGGCGCAGCTTCTTCACGGCGGCCTGCAGGTCGTTCAGCGGCGAGGCGTGCCCGGAGGCGGCCTGAGGCGATGCGGCGAAGGCTGGCGCTACCAGTGCCGGGGTGGCGGCCAGGCCGAACAGCAACAGGGTGGTGTGCAGAATCTTCATCGTGGTCCTTCGAGGCGCTGGCGTCCTCGCAGCTTAGTCGGCGTCGCAGGGCCGCTGCAAACCCTCTCGGGCGTCATTCCAGGTCAGCGATTTCCGCCGCGCTGAGGGCGCGATACTGGCCGGGCGCCAGCTGCGGATCGAGGCTCAGGCTGCCCATGCGCTCGCGGTGCAGCCGCGTCACCTTGTTCTGAAAGTGCCCGAACATGCGCTTGACCTGGTGGTAGCGGCCTTCGTGCAAGGTCAGGCGGGCGGCGCGCGGGGCGAGGATTTCCAGGTGCGCGGGGAGGGTGGTGAGGTCTTCGTAGCGGAAGTACAGGCCCTCGGCGAAGACCTGCGCGTAGTGCGCCTCGATCGGCTGCTCGGTCTCCACGTAGTAGACCTTGGCCAGCTTGCGTCCGGGCAGGGTCATGCGCCGCGACCACTGGCCGTCGTTGGTGATCAGCAACAGGCCGGTGCTGTTGAAGTCGAGGCGCCCGCCGATGTGCAGGTCGTCCTTGTCCGGTTCGTCGAGCAGATCGAGCACGGTGCGGTGCTCGGCATCGCGGGTGGCGCTGACGCAGCCCGCAGGCTTGTGCAGCATGAAGTAGCGCGCCGGCTTGCCGGCCTGCAGCAGTTCGCCGTCCAGCTCCACGCGGTTGAACACGCGCACTTCGTGCTGGCCGTCGCGCACGCTGGCGCCATCGACTCGCACGCGCCCGGCGGCGAGGTGCAGGCGCGCGTCCTGGCGGCTGAGATGCGGCAGGTTGGCGAGGAAACGGTCCAGGCGCATCAGCTCGGCTCGTCCGTAGGCGGCAGGTTCTGCGCACAGCGTGGGCAGAGGCAGGCGCGGTCGAGTTGCTCGGGCGGCACGCGGCGCAGCGCCTGCGGGTCGATCCGCGCGGCGAAGCACCAGCAGGCGGCGTCGCTGGCGTCCGGGCTGGCCTGGCGGCAGTGGTTGCGTTGGCCGCAGAGCGGGCAGCGGCTGGGGTCGAGGGTGTCGCTCATGGGCGTCTGACGGTGTTGCGACGGGCGCACAGGGTGCAGCCCCCGGCGCTTGCGCGCAAGGGGCTGGCGATGGCCGACCTGCCGATCACTGCGCCTGTATCTGCTCGATCCAGGGCTCCAGGCGTTGGCCGAAGGCGACCTCGGCGACGAAGGGTTCCCCGGCTTCCTCGATGGCGCGGCGTTCGGCGCGCGGGGCCAGCCCTTCGAGTTCGGCGTGCCAGCGCTGCGGCACGTTCAGTGCGCGCACGCCCTCGGTGCTGGCGTTGCCGCCGATGACCCAGGCGCGGTTGCGGTACAGCGACAGCGGCCGCACCTGGCCATGCACGATGGCGTAGTGCTGGCGGTCCGGGTAGCGCGCGCGCAGCGCCCGCAGGTCGGTGCCGGCGTCGGCGAGGAACAGGCGGCTGGCGAGATTCTCTTCGTGCTCCAGGTTCTCGCGCTGGAAATCCCGCTCGCTCTTCAGGTGCACGTTGTCGGGGGCGGCGGCCAGGGCCTTTTCCGCCTGCGCCAGGCGTTGCCGCGCCAGGCGCAGCTCGCGCTGGTACAGCGGGCCGTCGAGTTCCAGCACCAGCAGGGCGTCGCGCGCCTGCTGGTGGTCGAAGAGCAGGGCGCTGCCACGGTCGATGTGCGTCGGCACGCGGAAGCCCAGGCCCTGCATGGTTTCTGCGGCGATACGCGGCGCCCAGGGGGCGTCGGGTTCGTCGCTGGGGAGGCGCCACAGCAGGCGCAGGCTGATGCCGCTGTTTTCCTGGTGCCAGTCGCTGTTGCGCTGCAGTTCGCGCTCGCTCAGGGTCAACCGGCTTTCCGGTTCGCCGCTGCGGTTCCAGGCCGCCGCGCCGAGGGCGGCGGCGTTGACCAGCAGGACCAGGCCGAGTCCGGCGAGCAGGCCGTGGCTACGTGTCCAGTTCATCACGGGCGTCCTCCCAGCAGGCCATGCACGTTGCGCAGGTAGCGCAGGACGAAGAGGATCAGCACCGCCGCCAGTCCCAGCACCAGGAAGAACAGGTACTTGGGCATGGCGTCCCACCACCAGTCGAAGAACTTGGTGTAGAGGAAGATGACGAAGAACACCAAGCCGGTATTCACCACCTCCGGCCATTCGCGCTTGGCGCCCAGCCAGATGGCCGCCGCGGCGAAGACGAAGCCGAGCACCTGGTAGAAGCCTTCCAGGCGGTGCGCGCTGAAGGGCAGGTAACTGCCGCCGCCCCAGTTGGCCATCACCAGCATCGGTAGGAACAGGCCGAGCAGGCCGAACTCGCGGTACAGCGCGGCGAAACCGTCGAAGCGGTGCTGGTTGAACAGCAGGGGGATGGCGAAGATCAGCAGCGCGGCGGGGAAGAAGTTCTCCGGGCGTTCGCCGACGTCCAGCCAGTAGACGCCGTTCCAGGTGCCGCAGCGCGCGGCGACGAAGCCCATCAGGCAGATCAGCCCGGCGCCCAGCAACAGCCGCGACTGGCAGACGTAGGCGAGCAGCAGGGCATAGGCGGCCCAGGGCAGCAGGGCGCGGTCCGAGGGGGTGATGTTGAAGATCTGCCCGAGCATGCTGACGTTCAGCACCAGGGCGGCGAAGGCCAGCATGGCCGACAGTTTGGCGAAGTAGCCGGAGGCGTCGTGGCGTTGCAGCCAGAAGGTCGCCAGCAGGGTGACCAGGGAGGCGCCGATGAGGATGGCGACCTGGACGCTTTCGCCGAACAGCCCCCAGAACTGGTAGAAGAGGAAGAACAGGCTGGCCGCCAGGGCCAGCGCGCCGAGGAACGAGGCCATGCGCATGCCCAGGGAGAGGCGGCTGTCCTGGCTGTCGCGGTCGATGTCGAATTGTGCGCGGTAGTCGTCGAGCAGGCGCAGGTGGTGCGCCTCCAGGCCGGCGCGCTGGTCCGCGTCCAGGCTCAGCGCGCCTTCCTCGCGCAGGCGTTGCAACTCGCGGGTGAAGGCGTGGATGTCATTGACCCTCGATTGGGCGTCGTGATGGCTGAGCGTGGGCATTCTGCATCCTTGGCGACAGGCGACAGATTCACTCTAGCGACTCCTGGGCCAGCTCTCCAGCCCGCCCGGTGTCGCAGTTGCCGGGCGGGCGCGGAAGGCTCAGGCGCGGCTGGCCAGCCAGGCGCGCCAACCGCCGAAGGCGCTGATGTCCTCGGCTCCGTCGAGGCCCCAGGCGTCGCAGATGAAGCCGGTTTCCCAGCGGCCGTCGTGCAGTTCCACCTTGCCCAGGCCCAGCGGCGCCGGGATGCCGGTGAGGAAGGAACCGAGTTCGGCACTGGGCAGTTCCCAGACTTCCACGTCGATGGCCTGGCCGCCCTCGGCCACGCGGAGCATGCCCGGGCGCAGCGGCGGCCCGCCGGCCAGGGCGTAGAGCTTGTAGGCGGGGGCGCTGCGGGTGGCTTCGAGCAGACGCGCGCCGCGCTGGCGCAATTGCCCGTTCAGCGCCAGGCCATCGAGGTGCGCGCCGCACACCACCAGGCGCGCGCGGTCATTGCGCGCGGTGCCGGCCGGCGCCGGCGTGGCCAGGGCGTTGCCACCGATCAGCGGCAGGCCGCTGTGGCGTTGCAGGGCATCGCCGAGGCTGAGCAGGTACTGATCGGTGAAGACCCGGCCGAACAGGGTCAGGCCCCAGGGCAGGCCGTTGGCCATGAAGGCGCTGGGCAGCGCCACGGCGGCGTAGTCGAGCAGGTTCATGAAGTTGGTGTAGTAACCCAGTTCGGCGTTGCGCCGCACCGGCTCGGCGTGCAGCTCGGCGAGGGTCACCGGGCGGCCGATGGTCGGCGTGAGCACGCAGTCGAGCTCGGCCAGGACGGCATCGCACTGCGCTTTCAGTTCCTGCAGGCGGTACTGCGCGCGGAAGGCCTCCACCGCGCTGGCGCCGGGCGCCTTCTCCAGCACCGCGCGGATCACTGGCAGCACCGCCTCGGGATCACGTTCGATGAGCTCGCCGACGACGCTGTAGCGTTCCGCCACCCAGGGCCCTTCATAAAGCAGCCGCGCGGCTTCGAGGAAGGGCGAGAAATCCACCGTCACGGCTTCGCCACCAAGGGCGCGCAGTTGCGCGATGGCCTGCTCGAACAAGGCCGGGCCTTCGGCGCAACCGAAGAACTCCAGGTCGGCGCCGCGCGGCACGCCGAAGCGGAACGGCCGCGGGGTGCCGAAGGCGCTGCCGTCGTTCCACAGCGGGTTGCGGCGGCTGTAGGCGTCCAGCGGGTCGTGGCGCGCGCTCAGGGCGAGCAATTCGCTGGCTTCGGCGGCGCTGGCGGTGAAGAAGGTGATGCTGTCCAGGCTGCGGCAGGCCGGCAGCAGGCCGTGGTTGGACAGCAGGCCCTTGGATGGCTTGAGCCCGACCAGGTTGTTCAGCGCCGCCGGCACCCGCCCGGAGCCGGCGGTGTCGGTACCCAGGGCGAAGCTGGCGACGCCCAGCGCCACGGCCAGCGAGGAGCCGGCGCTGGAGCCGCCGGAGGGGTACTCCGGCAGCACGCTGTTGCGGCATTCGCCGTAGGGCGAGCGGGTGCCGTTGAGGCCGGTGGCGAACTGGTCGAGGTTGGTCTTGCCCAGCGGCACCGCGCCCAGTTCGATCAGCCGTTGCACCAGGCTCGCCGATTCGTTCGGGGTGTAGGCGAAGGCCGGGCAGGCGGCGGTGGTGGGGATGCCGGCGAGGTCGATGTTGTCCTTGATGGCGAAGGGGATGCCGTACAGCGGCAGGGTCTCCGGCGACTGCCCGTCCAGCGCGGCCAGGTAGGGCTCCAGTTCGTCGAGGCTGAGCAGGTGCAGGAACAGGTGGTAATCCGGGTTCAGCGCCGCGGCTTTGTCGCGCAGGCCGGCGATCAGTTGGCGCGGGGTGCTGCGGCCGTCGCGGTAGATGGCGCGGAGGGTGGCGAGGCGGAGGTCGAAGGCTTGGCTCATGGTCTGGTGTCCAGTTCAGGGCCGGCTGCCCTGTCCCCCGGCCCTCATCTGGAGGGCGAGGGGGGAAGGCGCAATCCGGCGCGAGTTGTAGAAAGCGTTCGGTCGTTGAGGCGGGCGTCGAACGGTTCCCTCTCCCCGCTGGGAGAGGGGGGCTCCGCCGTGCGGTCAGGCCTCTTCCAGCACCACCACGCGCTGCCCCGCCCGCACCGGCGAGCCGGGCTGCACGCGGACTTCGCGGACCACGCCGTCGCGCGGTGCGGTGAGGGGGATTTCCATCTTCATCGACTCAAGGATCACCAGCACGTCGCCGGCCTTGACGCTGGCGCCCTCGGCCACCTGCACCTGCCAGAGATTGCCGGCGACATGGCTTTCGATGGCGTGCTGGCCAGCGCCCAGCGGCGCATCCTCACCGAGTTCGGGGGCGACTTCCTCGCTGTCGAAATGCGCCTGGCCGGAAGCGATCCAGCGCTGCCGTTCGGCGTCGAAGGCGGCACGCTGGTGGTCGCGGAAAGCGGCGATGCCCTCGGCCTCGCGGGCGAGGAAGTCCTGGTAGTCGGCCAGGCGCAGCTCGCTGTGCTCGATGCGCAGCGGGTAGCGCCCGAGGGGGAAGTCGCGGCGGATGCGCAGCAGTTCCTCGGCGTCCACCGGATAGAAGCGGATCTGGTCGAAGAAGCGCAGCAGCCAGGGCTTGCCGTCGAAGGCCTCGACTGCGCGGTAGCGGTTCCACATCTGCAGGGTGCGGCCGACGAACTGGTAGCCGCCGGGGCCTTCCATGCCGTACACGCAGAGGTAGGCGCCGCCGATGCCCACCGAGTTTTCCGCGGTCCAGGTGCGCGCCGGGTTGTACTTGGTGGTGACCAGCCGCTGGCGCGGGTCGAGCGGGGTGGCGACGGGCGCGCCGAGGTAGACGTCGCCGAGGCCGAGCACCAGGTAGCTGGCGTCGAAGACGGTGCGGTACACGGCCTGCAGGTCCGGCAGCTCGTTGATGCGGCGGATGAACTCCAGGTTGCTCGGGCACCAGGGCGCGTCCTTGCGCACCGTGGTCATGTACTTGTCGATGGCCAGGCGGCAGGCCGGGTCGTCCCAGGACAGCGGCAGGTGGACGATGCGCGAGGGCACGCGCAGGTCCTGCGCCGAGCAGACGTCGTCCCAGAGACCGGCGACGGTGGCCAGCAGCCGTTGCAGCGGCAGGGTTTCCGGCTGGTAGTGCACTTGCAGCGAGCGGATGCCCGGCGTCAGGTCGATCACGCCGTCCAGGGCCAGGGCCTCCAGCGCCTGCATCAGCGCATGGCCACGGAAGCGCAGCACCAGGTCCAGCTCCGCCGGGCCGATTTCCAGCAGCAGGTGGGTGTCGCCGGAGAGCCGCGCGACCAGGCGCGTGTCGCCTTCGCCGAGGTCGAGCACGATGGGCGAGAGCAGGTGCTCCGCGGTCGTCCGTTGCGGCGCGGCGAGGCGCTGCCCGGTGCTGGCCTGGAGGCTCCGCACTTCGCCGTTGCGCGCCTGCGCCAGGGCCCGCGCGCTGGAGATATCCACCGGCTCGAAGCGCACCTTGTCGCCGGCCTTGAGCTGGCCGAGCTGCCAGAGGTCGGCCTCGATCACCGTCACCGGGCAGACGAAGCCGCCCAGGCTCGGGCCGTCCGGGCCGAGGATCACCGGCATGTCGCCGGTGAAGTCCACCGCGCCGACGGCATAGGGGTTGTCGTGGATGTTCGACGGGTGCAGGCCGGCCTCGCCGCCGCTGTCGCGCACCCATTCCGGCTTCGGCCCGATCAGGCGCACGCCGGTGCGGCTGGAGTTGAAATGGACCTCCCAGGCGGTGGCGAAGAACGTCTCGATGTAAGCCGGGCTGAAGTATTCCGGGGCGCCGTGGGGGCCGTAGATGACGCGGATGCGCCGCAGCGCCGGCAGCTCGCTGCGCAGTTCGGCCGGCAGGCACTCGCCGTGGCGCGCGTCGTGCAATGGCGCCAGGTGCAGCACGTCGCCGGCGCGCAGGGCGCGGCCGCCGTGGCCGCCGAACTGGCCGAGGGTGAAGGTGCTCTTGCTGCCCAGGTAGTCCGGCAGTTGCAGGCCGCCGCGCAGGCACAGGTAGCTGCGCGCCCCGGCGCCGGCGATGGCGCCCAGGCTGAGCACGGCGCCGGCCGGCACGAAGAGCGTGCGGTCCATCGGCTGCTCGCGGCCGTCGAGGGTCACGCCGATCGGCGCGCCGCAGACGGCGACCACGGCGTCGGTGTTGAAGCGCAGGCTCGGACCGTTGAGGGTGATCTCCAGCGCCGCCGCGCCTTCCGGGTTGCCCAGCAGACGGTTGCCGAGGCGCAGCGCGCGGTCGTCCATCGGCCCCGACGGCGGCACGCCCACGGCCCAGTAGCCGAGGCGTCCGGGGTAGTCCTGCACGCTGGTCTGGGTGCCGGCGCTGAGCACTTCGAGGGTCTCGGCGCGGTAGCGCAGGCCCTCAAGGCAGCGGGTCCAGGGCGAGCCGCTGGCGAAGGGCGTGTCGGCGAGGATCTGCCGCAGGTAGCCACGGTTGCATTCGACGCCGTACAGCTCGGTGTCGCCGAGGGCGCGGTCGAGGCTGGCGCGGGCCTGCTCGCGGTCGGGCGCCCAGGCGATCAGCTTGGCGATCATCGGATCGAAGTAGGGCGGGATCTCGCAGCCGGCCTCGACCCAGGTGTCGAGGCGCAGGTGCTTGCCGTCGGCCGCCGGGAAGCGCACGGCGGTGAGCAGGCCGGGGCAGGGCTGGAAGTCGCGGCCCGGGTCCTCGGCGTAGAGCCGGGCCTGGATGGCGTGGCCCACGGGCTCGAGGCCGGCGGCCAGCTCGGCCAGCGGCGGCAGCTCGCCGGCCGCCAGTTCGATCATCCAGCGCACCAGGTCGACGCCCCAGACCTGCTCGGTGACGCCGTGCTCGACCTGCAGGCGGGTGTTCACTTCGAGGAAGTAGAAGCGTTCGGCCGCGCTGTCGTAGACGAATTCCACGGTGCCGGCGCTGCGATAGTTCACCGCCTTGGCCAGGGTGATCGCCGCCGCGCAGAGCTGCTCGGCCATGCCGGCCGGCAGGTTCGGCGCCGGGGTTTCCTCCAGCACCTTCTGGTTGCGCCGCTGCACCGAGCAGTCGCGCACGCCGAGGGCGATGACGTCGCCGCGGCCGTCGCCGAACACCTGTACTTCCAGGTGGCGGGCGCGCTGGATGTATTTCTCGATGAACACCCCGGCGTCGCTGAAGTTGTTCTGTCCCAGGCGCTTCACCGCCTCGAAGGCGTCGCTCAGCTCGCTGGCGTGGCGGCACACGCGCATGCCGATGCCGCCGCCGCCGGCGGTGCTCTTGAGCATCACCGGGTAGCCGACGCGCTCGGCGGCGAGCAGGGCGGCGTCGAGGTTTTCCAGCAGGTCGGTGCCTTCGAGCATCGGTACGCCGTGCGCCTTGGCCAGGGCGCGTGCGGTGTGCTTGAGGCCGAACACGCGCAACTGCTCGGGCGTCGGCCCGACGAAGGCGATGCCGGCGGCCTCGCAGGCCTCGGCGAAGGCGGCATTCTCGGAGAGGAAGCCGTAGCCGGGGTGGATGGCGCTGGCGCCGCTGTCGCGAGCGGCGCCGAGGATTTTCTCGACCACCAGGTAGGTGCTGGCGGCCGGGCCGTCGCCGAGGCTGAAGGCCTGGTCGGCCTGCTGGATGTGCAGGCTGGCGGCGTCGGCTTCGGCGTACACCGCCACGCCCTGCACGTCGAGGGCACGCAGGGTGCGCAGGATGCGGCAGGCGATGGCGCCGCGGTTGGCGATCAGGAGTTTGTCGAACATGAGGAAGTCCCCATGGGGTGGCGGGCCGTCCCGCCGCTATTGGGTCCGCATCCCGGCCGTCCGGGATGGAAACAGGATTCGCAGGATGGGCGGAGCGAAGCGCTACCCATCAATCGCCTGCCGCCTCGCTGTGGGGGCGCGGCGCTCGATCCCGGCGACGGGGGCTTGGCGCAGGCATTGTCCCGAGCGGCTCTGGCAGAGCAGCCAGAGCCAGTGGCGCAGGCGCGCGGTCAGTCCCATACCAGCAGCTCCGCCGGGGTCGGGTTCCAGCCGTTGCACGGGTTGTTCAACTGCGGGCAGTTGGAGATCAGTACGATGATGTCCATGTGCGCGACCAGTTCGACGTACTTGCCGGCCGCCGAGATGCCGTCCTCGAAGGTCAGGCCGCCCTCGGCGGTGACCGGCACGTTCATGAAGAAGTTGATGTTGTGGCTGATGTCGGCCTTGGACAGGCGCCCGTCGTGCAGGCAGGCGCGCAGGAAGTTGTCGCGGCAGCTGTGCATGTAGCGCTTGTCGAGGGCGTAGCGCACCGTGTTGCTTTCCTGGGCGCAGGCGCCGCCGAGGGTGTCGTGGCGGCCGCAGGTGTCGGCGCTGATGGTCAGCATCGGGTTGCCGAGGTTGGAATAGAGCACGCTGCCGCTGCTCAGGTAGACCCGCCCCTGCTTGCGCAGGGTGCGTTGCACGTCATAGCGCTCGCGCGGGTTGCGTGCGTTGTAGAAGAGGGTGTCGACCGCCTGGTTGCCTTCCAGGTCGAGGATGCGCAGGGTCTGCCCGGCCTTGAGTTCGCTGAGGCTGGGTTCGCCGGCGGCGATCAGGCGGCGCGAGACGGCGGCTTCGGGGTGCTTGTCGCTGTGGGTGATGGGCATGCTCGCGCTCCTCAGATGTACAGGCGTTCGGTGTTGTGGAAGCCGCGGCCGTTCTCCGGGCGCGAGGTGCGGCAGAGCACGCTGATGCCGTCGGACTCGACCTTGTGCCAGGACAGGCCGATGGGCTTGGGCGCGTAGCGCGGGTTCGGGTCCAGCGGGTGCTGCAGGGCGGTGAGCACCACCAGGGTATCCATCGGCGCGTACAGCTCGACGTAGTCGCCGGCCTTGGCGTTGCCGGGCACGAAGTGGAAGCAGCCGTCGGCGTCGACGTCGACGCGGCTGAACAGGTTCAGGCACATCAGCAGGTCTTGCAGGCGCATGTCCCACTTGCCCATTTCCACCAGCAGGTTGTCCACGCCGTTGCGGTAGAAGCCGTTGCGCAGTTCCTGGTAGCGGCCCGCGCCGTATTTCTCCAGCACCTCGGCGGCGTTCAGCACGCCGCCGAAGCTGTCATGCCAGCCGCAGGTGTCGGCGCTGATGGCCGCCAGCACGCGGCCCATGTCGGAGTACAGGCAGTGGCCGGCGCTGAGCTTGGCGGTGTGCTGGGCCTTGAGGCTGTCCGGCAGGTTGAGGCGCTCGCTCTTTTCCGCGGCGTTGAACAGCAGCAGGCTGACGTTGCCGCCGCCTTCCAGGTCGGTCAGGCGCAGCAACTGGCCGCGCTTGAGGACGAAGGAGGTGTGGCCGCCGCCGGGGACGGTTTCTTCGTAGAGGGTGGGACGCAGGGCGAGAGTGGCGGTCATGGCGCTTCCTCGTGTCAGTAGGCCGGGGTGAGTACCGGGGCGTCGTCTTCGGGTTGCCCGACGAGGCGTGGCGGCAGCGCGGCGATGGCAGCGCGGGCGGCCCGGCGGTCGGCGTTCAGGGGAATGTCGTAGGTGATGCGCGCGCCATAGGCGCCGGGCGCGTGCGGGTCGAGGCGGACCTTGTCGAAAACCAGCAGGCGGGTGCCGAGGGTGAAGCCCTCGGACAGGTCATGGGTGACCATGAACACGGTCAGCCGGGTTTCCCGCCAGAGCTGCAGCAGCAGCGCGTGCATGTCCTTGCGGATGCCCGGATCGAGCGCGCCGAAGGGTTCGTCGAGGAGCAGCACGCGCGGTTTCATCACCAGCGCCTGGGCGATGGCCAGGCGTTGCTGCATGCCGCCGGACAGCGCGCTGGGGTATTGCTCCAGGGCGTGGCCGAGGCCGACTTTCTCCAGCAGCGCGGCGGCTTCCTCGCGGGCCTGGCGCTTGGCCGCGCCGAACAGCCGGCCGAGCAGCGGCGAGCGCGGCAATTCCAGGCCGAGGGCGACGTTGTCCAGCACGCTCAGGTGCGGGAACACCGAGTAGCGCTGGAACACCACGCCGCGGCTCGGGTCCGGTTCGCCGGGCAGCGGCCGGCCGTCGAGGAGGATGTCGCCACGGCTGGGCAGTTCCTGGCCGAGCAGCAGGCGCAGGAAGGTCGACTTGCCGCAGCCGGAGGCGCCGACCAGGGTGCAGAACTCGCCTTCGTCGACCTCCAGGTTGAGGCGCTCCAGCACCAGGTTGTCGGCATAGCGCTGCCAGACATTGCGGACGCTGAGGAAACTCATGCCTTGCCTCCTTCGTACCAGGGGAAGGCGCGCCGGGTGAGCAGGCGCAGTGCGTAGTCGAGCAGCCAGGCGAGCAGGGTGATCCACACCACGTAGGGCAGGATCACGTCCATCGCCAGGTAGCGGCGGACCAGGAAGATGCGGTAGCCGAGGCCGTCGGTGGAGGCGATGGCTTCGGCGGCGATCAGGTACAGCCAGGCCGAGCCGAGCATCAGCCGCAGCGAGATGAGCAGGCGCGGCAGCAGTTGGGGCAGGACCACCCGGAGGATCAGGGTCCAGGTCGAGGCGCCGAGGGTCTGCGCCTTGATCAGCAGTTCGCGGGGGATTTCCCGCGCGCGCTGTTCGATGTCGCGGGCGATGCAGGGGGTGATGCCGACCACGATCAGCACCACCTTGGACAGCTCGCCGAGGCCGAAGACGATGAACAGCACCGGCAGCACCGCCAGCGGTGGAATCATCGACAGCACGGTGAGCAGCGGCGACAGCGGCGCGCCGAACAGCGGCACGCTGCCGGCGGCCACGCCGAGCACCAGGCCGAGCAGGGCGGCGATGCCCAGGCCGAGGCCGAGGCGCTGCAGGCTGGCGCCGGTGTCGCCCCAGAACAGCACGTCGCCGGTGCGCTGGTCGGTGCTGAAGGCCAGGCGCTCGACGGCATCGACCATCTGCGCGGCGCTGGGCAGCAGCTTGTCGTTGGGGTTCTCCGCCAGGCGGCTGGCCGACCCGGTGAAGTAGGCGAACAGCAGCAGGGCGAAGGGCAGCAGGACCAGGAACAGCCGGCTGCCGCGTTCGGGTTGCAGGTTGATCAGGCGCATGGCTCGTCTCTTTGGCAGGACGTCGGGCGGATAACGCTGGCGCGTCGGGCGCCTTAGAGTTTTCCGTCGGCGGCCAGCTGCACGTAGCTCGGGTCGAAGCGCAGCTTGAGGTTGCCTTGCGCGCCGAGGCTGGCGCCGTTGGCGAAGCTCATGCCGACCGCGTCGGGGCTCTTCGCGCCTTCGCCGAGCAGGCCGTGGGCGAAGGAGAATTTCGCCACCTTGTCCATGGTCGCCGGCAGGCTGGCGCCGGTGGCGAAATCGAGGGCTTCGCGCGGCGTGTAGAACAGCTTGGTGGTGGCCAGTTGCGCCTGGTAGCCGGCCAGGTCGGTGCCCGAGGCCTTGGCCATGTGCGCCAGCGCCGCCTTGCTCTCGGCGTTGTCGGCCTGCATCAGCGCCAGGGTCTCGAACCAGGCGCCGGTCAGCGCTTTGCCCAGGGCCGGGTTGTCCTTCAGCGTCTGGCTGTTGACCACCATCATGTCCATGATTTCGCCGGGCACCTTGCTGGAGTCGAACACCTCGCTGGTGCCGGGCTTGGCGCGCACCTCAGAGAGCATCGGGTTCCAAGTGGTCACGGCCTGCACTTCGTCGGTGTCGAAGGCGGCGGCGATGTCGGCGTCGGAGGTGTTGACGGTCTTCACGTCCTTCTCGCTGAGCTTGGCGCTTTCCAGGGCGCGGGCCAGCAGGTAGTGGGAGACCGAGAGTTCGACCAGGTTGACCTTCATGCCCTTGAGGTCGGCGAGGGTCTTGCCTTCGCCCTTGAGCACGATGCCGTCGTTACCGTTGGAGAAGTCGCTGACGATCAGCGCGGTGGAGTCGACGCCGCCGGCGGCGGGGATGGTCAGGGCGTCCATGTTGGTCATGGTGCAGCCGTCGAACTGGCCGGCGGTGTACTGGTTGATCGACTCGATGTAGTCGTTGAGCTGGGTCAGCTTGACCTTGATCCCGTACTTCTTCGCCCACTTGTCGACGATGCCGTGGCTGGCCGCGTATTCCCAGGGCATCCAGCCGGCGTAGATGGTCCAGCAGAGGTTGAAGCTGTCCTTGGGCGCGGCGGCGGCGGACAGGCTGAAGGTGGCCAGCGAGGTGGCGAGAACGGCGGCGAGCAGGGCGGGCAGACGGGGCTTGAACATTGAAACACTCCGGTTCGGTTGTCGGGCAGGCAGGAGTCGGCGGCATCTGTCGCACGCTTCTCCCGGGCTTTTGTCCCGCCGTGTAACCTCGCTGGAGGTCGATGGCTCTCGGACCAGACACTCGCTGCGCGAGCCGGAACCCTAGCCATCCATTGTCGAATTGTGGTGCTGCGGACCCGGCGACGCGGGCAACTCCTGCACGGGTGATGCATAGCGAGCGGCGTGCCAACTTGCTGTAGGGCCCGTGGTTGATGGCTTTGCCGCGCTTTCGAGGGGCGTTCGCCGGCGCTGCCGGGCGATGCGTCGCCCACAAATGCGGCAGGCGCGCTGCAATTTGGTGCGCCCGACGAAAGTCGGTAGGCACCCGCGCATGGCTCGCGGCAGACTGCGCGGACCTTCCACCGCCGCGGAGTTCTCCATGTCCCACACGCTGTCATTCGCCAAGGGCGCCCTGGCCATGTTCTGGCTGGTCGCCGCGCTCAATCTGATCTACCCGTTCGGCGAGCTGCACCGCCCGCTGATGCTGCTGGCCGGGGCGCTCCTGCTGGCCCACCTCGGCGAGGTGCTGCTCTTCGGCCGGCGCCTGCGCGCCCGTCGGCGGCCCTGGCTGGAGCGCCTGCAGGTGCTTCTGTTCGGCCTTCTGCACTGGCCCGCCCTGCGGGCGTAAACGGCTGTTTTACAAAAGCTTTACCTTGGCGCGCGGCACTCGCCGGGGCGCCTTCTGTCTGATCGGTTAAGTCACTGTTTCGCGAACCCGCGAAGCGGACTTGCCCAGTCCAGGAGGCGCCATGCGTCGCTTATTCATCGCTCTGCTGTTGTTCCTTCCGCTGTCCGGTTGCGTGGTCTATGAGCATGATCATGGCTGGCGCGGCGGCCCGCGTTACTACGGTCCGCCAGCGGGTTACTACGAGCGTGGCTATGACCGCGGCTACGGCCACGGATACGACCGCGATCGCGACTACCGTGACCACGATTGGCGGCGTTGATCGACAAACGGCCGACGGCACCCGCGGGTGCCGTCAGGCATGCGGCGGACTGAGCGCTTCGCCGCTGGCGTCGGTCTCCAGCAACCGCTGCACGAAGGCATCCGCCGCCGGCGACAGGCTGCGGCTGGCGTGGCGCACCAGGGCATAGGCCGAGCCACGCGGACTGGCGCCGTCCAGCAAACCCGGCCAGGGCAGCGCGGCCAGGTGCCCGGCGGCGACATCGGCGGCGATCACATCCCAGGTCGCCAGGCAAATCACATCGCTGTTCCTCACCAATTCCTTGAGCAGCAGGACGTCGTCGCACTGCACGTCCAGCGGCTGCTCGCGTCCCAGCGCGGCGGCCAGGCCTTGCTCGGCATCGCGCGGCAGGCGCGGACCGGCCAGCGGAAAACCCTGCAAGGCGGCCAGGTCGAGTGTCGCGGCGGCGAGCAGCGGGTGCCCGGGGCGACAGCACAGGCGGCTTTCGTGCACCCGCAGCGGCTGGATGTCCAGCCGCGGGTCGTCCCTGAGTTCGCTGTAATCGGCGACGAATAGCTCCAGTTCATCGTCGAGCAGGCGCTGGTGCAGGTTCTGCCAGTTTTCGATGCACAGCACGAGGCTGACCTTGGGGTGCGCGCGGCTATACGCGGCCAGGGTCTGCGGCAGCAGCCGCGCCGCCGGGAAGGGCCCGGCGCCGAGGCGCAGCTCGCCGGCTTCCAGGTTGCCCAACTGGCGCACCGCGTTGTCCAGCGCGCGGCTGCCGGCGAGCAGCCGGCGCGCGTGTTCCAGCACCAGCCGGCCGTGGGCGGTGAGGCTGATGCCGCGCGGGTTGCGGTCGAGCAGGCGACAGTCGAGCTGGTTTTCCAGGGCCTGGATGCTGCGCGACAGCGCCGGTTGGCTGAGGCTCACTGCCTCGGCGGCGCGGGCGAAGTGGCCGTGTTCGGCCAGGGCGACGAAATGGCGGAGCTGGCGAAGGTCGTTCATGCACGCTATGCATTGGAAGTTGAAAAGGAATGCATTGGAATTATTGGCTGCTTGCTCGGCATAGTGCCAGCCGTATCAGCGCCATTGCCAAAACAAGAACCGGAGTTCCCGCATGATCCGACTGTCCACCGCCATCCTCCTCTGCGGCCTGTGCCCGAACCTGATGGCCGCCGATCTGCCCGCCGATGCGCCCAAGCCGCCGAGCGCCTTCACCGTCGCGGCCCAGCAGAAGGTCCGCGAAGCACTGCCGTTCGCCGACCGTGCGGACTTCGAGCGGGTCGACAGGGGGCTGATCAAGCGACCGGAAAATCTGCTGATCAAGAACGAGGACGGCAGCGTCGCCTGGCAACTCGGCGGCTATGACTTCCTCAACGCCGGCCAGGACATCGACAGCATCAACCCCAGCCTGCAGCGCCAGGCGCTGCTCAACCTCAAGTACGGCCTGTTCAAGGTCACCGATGGGATTTACCAGGTGCGCGGCTTCGACCTGGCCAACATCACCTTCGTCCAGGGGCAGAGCGGCTGGATCGTCATCGACACCCTGACCACCCCGGCCACCGCCAAGGCGGCCTATGCCCTGGTCAGCCAGGAACTGGGCCAGCGGCCGATCAGGGCGATCATCTACAGCCACGCCCACGCCGACCATTTCGGTGGGGTCAAGGGCCTGGTCAGCCAGGAGCAGGTGGACAAGGGCGAGGTGCAGATCATCGCGCCCAAGGGCTTCATGGAGTCGGCGATCAAGGAGAACGTGCTGGCCGGCAACGCCATGATCCGCCGCGCCACCTACCAGTACGGCACCGAGCTGGCCCAGGGGCCGCGCGGGCAGGTCGACATGGCCATCGGCAAAGGCCTGGCGCATGGCCCGCTGAGCCTGATCGCGCCGACCCGCTCGATCGTCGCGGACAACGAGGAACTGGTGATCGATGGCGTGCCTTTCAGTTTCCAGAACACCCCGGGCACCGAAGCCCCCGCCGAGATGAACGTCTGGTTGCCGCAGCAGAAGGCCCTGCTGATGGCCGAGAACGTCACCGGCACCCTGCACAACCTCTACACCCTGCGCGGCGCGGAGACCCGCGATGCGCTGGCCTGGAGCAAGTACATCAACCAGGCGCTGCACCGCTACGGCGACCAGGCCGAGGTGATGTTCGCCGTGCACAACTGGCCGCGCTGGGGCCACGACGACATCGTCCGCACCCTGGAGAAGCAGCGTGACATGTACGGCTACCTCAACGACCAGAGCCTGCACCTGGCCAACCAGGGGGTGACCATCAATCAGATTCACGAGCGCCTGAAGGTGCCCGATGAGCTGGCCAGGGAGTGGTACAACCGCGGCTACCACGGCTCGGTCAGCCACAACGTGCGCGCGGTGGTGAACAAGTACCTGGGCTACTACGACGGCAACCCGGCGACCCTCGACCCGCTGGCCCCGGAAGACTCGGCGAAGCACTACGTGGAGTACATGGGCGGCGCCGAGCACCTGTTGCAACTGGCCCGGCAGTCCTACGACAAGGGCGAGTACCGCTGGGTGGTGGAGGTGGTCAACAAGCTGGTCTTCGCCGAACCGGGCAACCAGGCCGCGCGCCAGTTGCAGGCCGATGCCTTGGAGCAACTCGGCTACCAGGCGGAGAACGCCGGCTGGCGCAACAGCTACCTGGCCGCCGCTGACGAACTGCGCCACGGCGTGCCGCGCGACCTGCCGTCGCTCAGGGGCGCCAACCCCGACGCCCTGGCGGCGATGGATACCGGCCTGCTGTTCGACTACCTGGGCGTGCGGCTGAACGCGGCGAAGGCCGAAGGCGAGGCGCTGAGCATCAACCTGCGCCTGCCGGACATCCACGAGGAATACCTGCTGGAACTGAAAAACTCGCACCTGAACAACCTCAAGGGCGTGCAGAGCGAGGACGCCGGGCAGACCGTGACCATCGACCGCGCCGACCTCAACCGCCTGCTGCTCAAGGAGGTGTCGCCGCTGCTGTTGATCGCCGAAGGCAAGCTGAAGAGTTCGGGCAACCCGCTGTTGCTGCGCAAACTGTTCGGCATGCTGGATGACTTCGACTTCTGGTTCGACATCGTCACGCCGGCGCAGCGCGCGGGCTGAGCCGCAGCGGGCGCCTCGCTGGTCGGCCTGGAGCCTTATGGGTAGCGCAGCTCCGCCCAGCCGACGGGCGCCCTCCGCCGATGAGTCGGCAGCGTGGGACGAATAACGCCTCGGGCGTTATCCGCCCCACGATTGGGGCGGTGTTTGGCGGGCAGGGGAGGTGCGTGACCGCCGAACCCGTCATTCCGGCTCAGTAGGCCACGGTGAAGCGTTGGCGGTGGTGGGCCGGCTTTTCCGCTTCGTCGAGCATGGCCACCGCCAGGTCCGGCAGGGAGATGCGGCTTTCGCCCGCGGCGTCGAACAGCACCTGGTCGCCGCCGATGCGGAAGCGGGCGCTGCGGGTTTCGCCTTCGAGCAGCATCGCCGGGCTGAGCAGGACCCAATCCAGCTCCTTTTCGCCACGCAACTGGTCGAGCGCATCGGCGGCGCCGAGGGCGCCTTCCTTCCATTGCGCGGGGAAGTCGGGGCTGTCCACCAGGCGCTGGCCGGGGGCGATTTCCAGGCTGCCGGCACCACCCAGCACGAGCAGGCGCTTGACCCCGGAAGCCTTGACGCCGTCGAGGATGGCGCGGCTGCCGGCGGCGTGGCGGGCGCGGATCTGCGGCTCGCCCCAGCCGGCGTTGAAGGCGCTGATCACCAGGTCATGGCCGGCCACCGCGCGGGCCACCTGGGCCGGGTCGTAGACATCCGCCTGCAGCGGCGTGACGCCATCGCGACCGGCCAGCTTGCTCGGCTCGCGGAGCAGGGCGCTGACGGCATGGCCGCGGCGCAGGGCTTCTTCGAGGAAGTATTGGCCAACGTGGCCGGTGGCGCCGATCAGGGCGATTTTCATGGGAGATCTCCGTGAGTTGAGCCGCGACGGCGGCAGGAACGGCGGCCATGATCGAGCTTGGTCGATGCCGGATAAACCGCTGCCGCTTCCATGCACTCGTTAGTCTGGCTTCACAATCCAAGCTCGCGGTCGTGCAGCAGGTTGGTGACGCGGGCTACTGCCAGGGCGATGAAGAACACGCCGATCACCGCATCGCTGGCGGCCAGAAGACCTGCCGGCGCGCCTAGCGCCTGGATATCGCCATAGCCCAGGGTGGTCCGGCTGTTTGGCGAATCGGCTATCCGTGCGCCCTCAGTGGTCGAACAGCTTCTGCACCACGGAAAAGTCCTTCTCGCCATAGCCTTGCTTGAGCAGCAGGCGGTACAGGCTCAGGGCCAGGCCACCCAGCGGCGTGCTGCTGCCGCTGACCTGCGCGGCTTCCTGGGCCAGGCCCAGGTCCTTGGCCATCAGCGAGGTCATGAAGCCGCCGTTGTAGCCGCGCGAGGCCGGTGCGTTTTCCATCACGCCGGGCCAGGGGTTGTAGACCTCCAGGGCCCAGTTGCCGCCGGAGCTACGGCGCATGATCTCCGACAGCACCACCGGGTCGAGGCCGTTGGCGACGCCGAGGGCTAGGGATTCGGCCGTGCCGATCATGAGGATCGCCAGCAACTGGTTGTTGCACACCTTGGCGACCTGTCCCGCGCCGTCGCCGCCGGCGTGGAAGATGTTGCGGCCCATGGCGGAGAAAATCGGCCTGGCCTTCTCCAGCACAGTCGCGTCGCCGCCGACCATGAAGGTCAGGGTGCCGGCGATGGCCCCGCCGGTGCCGCCGGAGACCGGGGCGTCGAGCATCGGGATGTTCCGCTCGGCCGCCGCATGGTGCACTTTGCGCGCCGAGTTGGGGGCGATGGTCGAGCACTCCAGCACCAGGGTGCCGGGGGCGATGTGCTTGAGCAGGCCTTCGTCGCCGAGGTAGAGCCCCTCGACGTGCACGCTGGCCGGCAACATGGTGATGACCACATCGGCGCCGTCCACCGCGTCGTGGGCGCTGCGCGCGGCGTTGGCGCCCAGTGGCACCAGGCCGTCCATGGCGCTCTGCACCAGGTCGAAGACCCGCAGCAGGTAGCCGGCCTTGAGCAGGTTGGCGGCCATGGGCGCGCCCATGTGGCCGAGACCGATGAAGGCGATCTGTTTCATGTGCGTTCTCCTCTGGTTGTGCGCGCCGGACCGCGTGGCGCCGGCCGGCGCGTAGCCTGCCGACAGCCCGGCAAGGGGGCGTCGGCGAACCAGGGAGAGCGACGATCAGAGATCCGCCAGCGGGTGCGCGCCCTCCCAGGTCGCCTCGAAATGCGCCTCCACCACTGCCTCAGGTATGGCAGCGATATCCGCCCAGTGCCAGTTCGGTGCGTTGTCCTTGTCGATCAGCCGGGCGCGCACGCCTTCGGCGAACTCCGGGTGGCGGCAGCAGTTCAGGCTCATGGCGTACTCCATGCGGAACACCTCGGCGAGGGAGGCATGGCGCGCGCGGCGGATCTGTTCCCAGACCAGCCGGGCGGTCAGCGGGCAGCCGCTGGCCATGGTTTTCGCCGCGCGCGCGAGCAAGGCATCGGCGTCGTCCTGGCAGGCGGCCAGGGCCTGCCAGGCGTCGGCGGCGTCGGCGCAGTCGAGCAGCGCGTCGAGGCGTTCGCGGCGCGGCAGCAACTGGGCTTCCGGCAGCGCGCCACGGGCCTCGTGCTCCAGCGCGCGGAGCAGGCTGTGCAGTTGCACCTCGGTGCGTTCGCGCCAGTTCAACTGCACCAGGCCGTCGAGCAGCGCGTCCTGCTGGTCGTCGAGCAGGAAGCGGTCGGCGAGGTCGAGGTCCAGCGCGTCGCGGGCGTTCATCTGCGTCGCGCCGAGGCCGAGGAACAGCCCCAGGCGGCCCGGCAGGCGGGCAAGGAACCAACTGGCGCCGACGTCCGGGTACAGGCCGATGCTGATTTCCGGCATGGCCAGACGGCTGGATGGCGTGACGATGCGCACCCCGGCGCCCTGCATCAGGCCCATGCCGCCGCCCATCACGTAGCCGTGGGCCCAACAGATCAGCGGTTTGCCGTAGGTATGGATGAGGTGATCGAGACGGTATTCGTCGGCGAAGAAGCGCCGGCCCAGTTCCGGCACCTCGCCGGGGTGTTCGCGGCAGGCATCGACCAGCTTGCGCACGTCGCCACCGGCGCAGAAGGCCTTGCCGCCGCTGCCGCGCAACAGTACGCAGGCGATGCGCTCGTCGCGGCGCCAGACCTTGAGCTGGTGCGCCAGGGCTTCGATCATCGGCAGGCTGAGGGCGTTGAGGCTCTTTTCGGCGTCCAGGGTGGCGATGCCGATGCGGTAGCCGTGCAGGCCGTGGCGTTCCTCGAAAAGTACGTTCATGGGGCCGTCCTTATTTGTTGCGCCAGTTCGGCTCGCGTTTCTCCAGGAAGGCGTTGACGCCCTCGCGGGTGTCGTCGGCGTCGAACAGATCGACGAAGCGCTCGCGCTCCTCCGGCAGCCAGGTGTTCGGCCCGCGCTGGCGCGCGCCCTGGATCAGCGGCTTGATGGTGCGCACCGCCACCGGACTTTGCCGCGCTACCTTGGCCGCCAGCAGCAGGGCGCTGCCACGCGCTTCGCCGCTGTCCACCACCTGCTCGACCAGGCCGATGCGCAGGGCGGTCTCGGCGTCGACCCGCTCGCCGCAGAGGATCATGCGCTTGGCCCAGCCTTCGCCGACCAGCCAGGCCAGCGCCTGGGTGCCGCCGGCGCAGGGCAGCAGGCCCACCGCGGCTTCCGGCAGGGCCATCTGCGCGTGGCGCTCGGCGATGCGGATGTCGCAGGCCAGGGCGCATTCCAGGCCGCCACCCATGGCGTAGCCGTTGATCGCGGCGATGGACACGCCACGGAAGTCGCGCAGCGCCTCGAAGGCTTCGCCGAAGCGCCGGGCCATTTCGCGGGCACGGGCCTTGTCGCCGTCGGCGAACATGTTCAGGTCGGCGCCGGCGGAGAAGAACTTCGGTCCCTGTCCGCTGATCACCAGGGCGTAGATGTCGTCGTCGCGGTTGAGGTGTTCGATGAGCTGGCGCAGGCCGATCAGCGAGTCGCGGTCCCAGGTGTTGGCCGGCGGGTGGTTGATGGTGATGAGCGCGGTGTGCCCGTGCTTCTCCACGGTGAGCTTGTGGGTCAGGTCGAAGTGGCCGGGCTTGTAGGGTTCGACGGCGTTGCTCATGGGTGTCTCCTTGTCGGTTGCCGCCGCGTGGCGGCCGGCGGTATCTGCGGGACTCTAGGCAGGCGCGGGGCGCGGGTCTATGTCCGAAGTGTCCAGTTTGCCCCCGTCGCGGCGGGCGCTTTTGCCATTCGCCTGATTCAGAGCAGGCGGTCGAGCATGCCGCCCTGGTCGAGCAGGCGGCGGGCGATGATCACGCGCATGATTTCGTTGGTGCCTTCGAGAATCTGGTGCACGCGGGCGTCGCGCACCCAGCGCTCCAGCGGGTAGTCGTTGAGGTAGCCGTAGCCACCGTGCAGTTGCAGCGCCTCGTTGCACAGGGCGAAGCAGCGGTCGGTGGCGAAGCGCTTGGCCATGGCGCAGTAGAGGGTCGCCTCGCCATCCTGGTGATCCAGCTTGTGCGCCGCCAGCCGGACCATCTGGCGGCTGGCGGTGAGGTCGGTGAGCATGTCGGCGAGCTTGAACTGCAAGGCCTGGAACTCGGCCAGGGCCTTGCCGAACTGCTTGCGTTCCTCGACGTAGCGCAGCGACTGTTCCAGCGCCGCCTGGGCCGCGCCGAGGGAGCAACTGGCGATGTTCAGGCGGCCGCCGTCGAGGCCCTTCATGGCGTAGACGAAGCCCTGGCCCTCCGGGCCGATGCGGTTGCCCGCCGGGATGCGCACGCCCTCGAAGGTGATGGTGCGGGTCGGCTGTGCCTTCCAGCCCATCTTGTCTTCGTTGCGGCCGTAGCGCACGCCCTCGGCGTTGGCCGGCACCAGGAAGCAGGAGATGCCCTTGGCGCCATCCTCGCCGGTGCGCGCCATGACGATCAGCACGTCGGTCGAGCCGGCGCCGGAGATGAAGGTCTTGGCGCCGTCCAGCACGTATTCCTCGCCGTCGCGGCGGGCGCGGGTGCGCAGGTGCGCGGCGTCGGAACCGGCGTCCGGCTCGGTGAGGCAGTAGGAGGCGAGCAGTTCGCCGCCGATCAGGCCGGGCAGCCACTGCTCCTTGAGCGCGGCGTCGCCGAAGCTGGCGAGCATCCAACTGGCCATGTTGTGGATGGTGATGTAGGCGGTGGTGGCCACGCAGCCGGCGGCCAGTTGCTCGAAGATCAGCGAGGCGGACAGCCGCGACAGGCCGAGGCCGCCATCGTCCTCGCCGATGTACAGGCCCAGGTAGCCCTGTTCGGCGGCGCGGCGGATCACCGTTACCGGGAAGTGATGCTCGCGGTCCCAGTCCGCCGCGTGTGGCGCCAGTTCGCGGCTGGCGAAGGCCCGGGCGCTATCCACCAGCAGGCGCTGTTCTTCGCTGAGTTCGAAATCCATGGGGCTTCCTCGTTGTTCTTGTGGGCTGGAGCGTGCCTGGGGTTATAGCGCGGAAGGGACCGACCTGTGGATTGACGATCTTGCTCGATGGATGGACGATCTTGGCATTCACTGACTGTAGCCCAAGGCCGCTTTCCCATGTCCGGCAGCCCACTTATCTCCGCCTGGCCGTTGCCCCAGCAGGGCATCCGCTTCATCACCCCGCCGCGCCTGCGCCGCGCCCTGGCTCGGCACCCTCTGGGCCAGGCCTGCTATCCGTTGGCCCTGGGCTATTACCCGGCGGCGGCCGGGCATCGCATGCAGCGCCAGACGCCGGACGATCACCTGCTGATCTATTGCAGCGCCGGGGAGGGCTGGCTGGAGAACGCGGATGGACGATTCGATATCCAGGCCGGCGACCTGCTGGTGCTGCCCAAGGGACGCGCCCACGCCTATGGCGCCGCCGCCGAGCGGCCCTGGTCGATCTTCTGGGTACACCTGGATGGCAGCCTGGCCGAGGAGTTCCTGCGCCCACTGGGCAAGTCGCCGCGCTTGCGTATCGGCGTGCAGCCACGCCTGCGTGGTGAGTTCGACGCGCTGCTGGCGCTGCGCCGCCAGGGCCTCAGCCTGCCGCACTTCATCCATGCCGCGCACCTGCTGCAGAGCCTGCTCACCTCGCTGGCCCTGCGTCCGGTGCGGGCGCGCCTGAAGTCCGGCGGGGTGCTGGATATCGACGCGGTGCAGGCGCTGATGCGCGAGCACCTGGATACGAGCCTGAACCTCGATGAGTTGGCCGCGCAGTTCCACCTGTCGCGCTTCCATTTCGCCAAGACCTACCGCGCGCTGACCGGGCAGGCGCCGATCCAGGATTTCATCCGCCTGAAGATGACCCATGCCTGCCGCCTGCTCGACCAGGGCAACCTGGACGTGCGCCAGGTCGCCGAGCAGCTCGGGTATGCCGATGCGTATTACTTCTCGCGCTTGTTCAAGCGCGTGGTCGGCATGGCGCCCAGTCATTACCGGGCCTTGCACCAGGGCTGACGGCGCCTCAGCGGCCACCGAGCAGGCGCTGCCACAACGCCGCTTCCTCGGTCAGCAACGCGCGCAGCGCGTCGGCCGGCTGGCGCAGCATCGGGCAGACAGCGCTCAGCCGGTCGAAGGCCGGCAGGCGCTGCAGGGACTCGGCGGCCAGCTGTGGATCGCGCAGGTGGTGGGCGACCTGCACCAGGTCGGCGAGATCGGCCGCGCCATCGTGCTGGCGCGCCCAGTGGGTGCGCTGGCGGGCGCATTCGATCATCACCGTGGGCAGTTTCCAGACGGTCATGATGACCACGCCGATGTCGCCGGACAGCCATTCGCAGAGCTGTTGCAGCGCCTCTGGTTCGCGCGGGTAATGCGGCCAGCGCTCCAGTTCGGCGAGCAGCGGCAGGCTGCCGACATCCTGCAACAGGCCGCCGAGCATGGCGTCGTCGACGTCGGCCACCTGGCTGTGCTGGGCCAGGATGGCGCTGAAGGCGGCGCGCTCCAGCGCGGCTTTCCAGCGTGCGCGGAAGAGCCGTTGCAGCGCCGGTTCCTTGCCGATATAGAGGTTGCGCACGCCGAAGCTGAACACCAGGTTGCCCAGCCGGCGCGTGCCGAGGCGCGCCAGCACGTCGCGCAGCGAAGCGCAGGGCCGGCTGCCGCGCAGCAGCGGGCTATCGGCGAACTGCATCAGGTAGGCGGCCAGCGGCGGGTCGGCATTGATCACGCGCGCCAATTGCTCCAGCGAGCTGCGTGGATCGCTCAGCAAGCGACGGATACGCAGTTGCGCCTCGGGCATTTGCGGAATCTTCGCCTCGCCTTTCAGAAAGCGGTTGTACAGGGCGAAGCGCAGCGCCTCAGCCGCCAGGGGCTTGCTGGAAGGTTCCATGGAGTCCATTGCAAAGGCCGGATTGACAAGGGGCACGGGCTTTTCTAGGGTGCGCCGGGCATGTTCCATCAGGTGTCCCATGAGCGCGAGCGACGATCGTATCAAACTGGAGGAAAGCTGGAAGGCTGCCCTTCGCGAAGAGTTCGACAAACCCTATATGCAGGAACTCAGCGAATTCCTGCGTAGCGAGAAGGCCGCCGGCAAGGTGATCTTTCCGCCGGGGCCGTTGATCTTCAATGCGCTGAACTCCACGCCGCTGGACAAGGTCAAGGTGGTCATCATCGGTCAGGACCCCTACCACGGTCCGGGCCAGGCCCATGGCCTGTGCTTCTCGGTACAGCCGGGCGTGCCGACGCCGCCGTCGCTGCAGAACATCTATAAGGAGCTGCAGCGCGATCTGAACATCCCGATTCCCGACCACGGCTACCTGCAGCACTGGGCGGAGCAGGGCGTGTTGCTGCTCAACACCTCGCTGACGGTCGAGCAGGCGCGCGCCGGTTCGCACGCCAATGCCGGCTGGCAGCGTTTCACCGACCGCGTCATCGAAGTGATCAACGAGCGCTGCGACGGCCTGGTGTTCCTGCTCTGGGGCTCGCACGCGCAGAGCAAGCAGAAGCTGATCGACCCGCACAAGCACCTGATCCTCAAGTCGGCGCATCCGTCGCCGCTGTCGGCCTACCGCGGCTTCCTCGGCAACGGCCACTTCAGCCGCACCAACAAGTTCCTCGAACAGCACGGCAAGGCGCCGATCGACTGGGCGCTGCCGGCGCTTTGAAGGGTCGTTCAGCGCCGCCCGCCAGTCTGGCCTGATCGTGCGGCTTCCCTAGGGCGGAGCCGCAGCCGTCCGGGCAAAAAAAGACCCGCGCGAGGCGGGTCATGTCCGTCGCCACGGCAGCCCGTGGCGTTCGTGTTCGTCCGGCGCCGCTTACTGCAGCATGCTCATGGCCGCTTCCATGGCGGCGGAGAGGTCTTCGTCGGCCTTGAGGTCGGCGTGCGGGTCCAGACCGAGCTTGGCGAACGCGGGAATCTTGCTCCAGTCCAGCTCGGTGTAGGGGTGCTGGGTGCCGAGAAGGCTCTGCAGGGTGGCTACCTGGACGATGTCCACGTAGTCGACCCGGACCGAATCGCGATTGAAGTCCAGATGCTGGCCGGGTACCGCGGCGATGGGCGCGGGGAACTCCCAGGTCTTGAGGATGCGGTCGCCGATCAGCGGATGGATGCGCTCGATCACATGGTTGAGGCTGATGGAGTCGGCGAGCAGCTCGCTGTGTTCCTCGGCGTAGGTGAGGATCGGCAGCACACCGATCTGGTGCACCAGTCCGGCCAGGGTCGCCTGGTCCGGCATCAGCCGAGTGTAGTGGCGGCAGAGCGCATGGCAGATGCCGGCGATCTCGGTGCTCTTGTTCCACACCTCGCGCATCTTGCGATCGACCACGTCGGAGGTGGCCTGGAACATCTGCTCCATGGCCAGGCCGGTGGCCAGGTTGCTGGTGTAATTGATGCCGAGGCGGCCGATGGCCATCTGCAGGTCGGTGATTTCCTTGTTGGTGCGCAGCAACGGGCTGTTCACCACCTTGATGATGCGCGCGGTGAGGGCGGCATCGTTGCCGATCACCCGGCTCAGGTCCTGGATGCTGACATCCGGGTCTTCCGCCGCCTCGCGGACCCGCAGCGCCACTTCCGGCAGGGTCGGCAGCACCAGCTCGTCGTTATCGATGGCCCGCAGCAGTTCCTGTTGTACTTTTTCGGCAAGCTTGCTCATGGCTGTTCCTTGGTGGGGCCGGGCTCCCCGCCCGGCAGGCAATTCGATTGAGCGGATCAGCGCTGGATTTCGCGGTCGCTGTCCAGCACGTAAGGCAAGTCGAGCAGGCGCAGCGCCGGACCCTCTTCGGCCTGCCCCAGGCGGATGCGCCCGTCGGCGACGGCGTCGTCCTGCAGCACGGCGAGCAACTCGATGGCATCGCCGGCGCGGGCGGCCAGCACCACTTCACCGACACTGCTGCCGTGCACCGGCGAGAACAGCTCGCTGCCCGGTGCGGGCAACTCGCCGGCATCCAGCGCCAGGCGGTACAGGCGGCGCTTGAGGCGGCCGAGGTACTGCATGCGCGCGACGATCTCCTGGCCGGTGTAACAGCCTTTCTTGAAACTGACGCCGCCCACGGCCTGCAGGTTGATCATCTGCGGGATGAACAGCTCGCGGGTGGCGCCGAAGACCTGGCCGACGCCTGCGCGGATCTGAGCCAGCAGCCAATCGTTGAGGCTGCCTTCGCCGAGACTGGCGGCCAAGCGCTCGCGTACCTCGCTGGCCCGCGCGGCGGGCACCCAGAGTTCGGCGCGATCCTCTCCCAGGCGCACCGCGAGCAACTGGCCGGCGCGCGCCACGCCATCGACCTGGGCCGGCAGGCGCATGTCCAGGCTGGCGAGGACGGCTTCGCCGCCGACCAGGCCGAAGCGCGCCCAGGTGGCACTGTCGTCGCTCAGGCTGGCCTTCGAGAAGACCGCGTATTTCTTCAGGTCCGCCAGTTGCGCTTCAAGCAGCTCGCTGGCCATGGCGAGCAGGTAGCCGTCGCCTTCGGCGAGTATGCGGAAACTCGACGTCATGCGTCCCTTGGGCGTGCAACGCGCGCCCAGGCTGGCGGTTTCGGCATCGAGGTAATTGAGATTGCAGGTCAGCTGGCCTTGCAGGAACTTGGCGGCGTCCACGCCTCGGACGGCGAGGACCCCTTCGTGGGTCAGGGCGGTGTAGAACGCGGAGTCGGCCATTGCGGATCGCTGGAAGAAAGTTAGGGTCGCCATCATAGAGCCGGGGCCTGCGCTTGTCAGCGGGTGCCGGCGGGCGGGGGCATGCGTATAATGCGGCTGCTTTCACGGATACCGGACAGGCGCCGGTCCGTGGAACTTCCGATGTAGCGCCGAGGACCCCCGCAGATGACCGATGAAACCGAACTGAAACGACTCTTCTGGCACAGCCGCCGCGGCATGCTGGAGCTGGACGTGCTGCTGGTGCCCTTCGTGCAGGAGGTCTATCCAGGCCTGGATGCCGAGAACCAGGCACGCTTCCGCAAGCTGCTGGAATGCGAAGACCAGGACATGTTCGGCTGGTTCATGCAGCGGGGCGAGCCGGAAGACGCCGACCTGCGCCACATCGTGCGCATGATCCTGGACCGTGTCCAACCGAAGTGATGCCTTCGAATGCCGCTGGCGCCCCTCGGGGCAATTGCTGGCGGCCTATCTCGTCGCGCTGATCCTGGCCGTTGCGGCGCTCTGCCTGGCGGCCATCGAAGCGCTATGGCAGGGCCTGGGATTGCTCCTCTGCCTGGGGCACGGGCTATGGGTCTTGCCGCGGCACATCCTGTTGCGCAGTCCGCACGCCTATGGCGCCTTGCGTCACGATGCCGGCGGCTGGCAGTTGTGGAGTGCGGCGCATGGCTGGCAGGCAGTGCAACTGCGTCCTGACAGCCTGGCGCTGCCCGCATTGATCGTTCTGCGTTTCCGCCTGCCCGGCAGCCGCTGGAGCCGGGGGCTGTGCCTGCCCGCCGACAGCCTGACGGCGGAAGCGCACCGGCGCTTGCGCCTGCGGCTGCGCTTCAGTCGTGATAGGTGGGCGGCGCCAGGATAGTGTCGCGCGCTTCCGGCAATTGCTCGGGATAGTCCAGCGTGTAGTGCAGGCCGCGGCTTTCGTGGCGAAGCATGGCCGAACCGATGATCAACTCGGCAACCAGGGCAAGGTTGCGCAGCTCGATCAGGTCGCGGCTCACCCGGTAGTTACTGTAGAACTCGTCGATCTCGCTGAGCAGCAGGCGTACGCGGTGCTGGGCGCGCTGCAGGCGCTTGTTGGTGCGCACGATGCCGACGTAGTCCCACATGAAGCGCCGCAGCTCATCCCAGTTGTGCGCGATGATCACGTCTTCGTCGGAGTCGGTGACCTGGCTGGCGTCCCAGCTGGGCAGGGCGCTCGGCTGCGGGGTTCGCTCTAGCCGCGCTTCTATGTCGGCAGCCGCCGAGCGGGCGTAGACGAAACACTCCAGCAATGAGTTGCTGGCCATGCGGTTGGCGCCATGCAGGCCGGTGAAACTGGTTTCGCCTATGGCATAGAGATGCGGCACGTCGGTGTGGCCGTGCTGGTCCACCAGCACGCCGCCGCAGGTGTAGTGTGCAGCCGGGACCACCGGGATGGGCTCGCGGGTGATGTCGATGCCGAAGCCCAGGCAGCGCTCGTAGACCGTGGGGAAGTGTTCCTTGATGAACTCCGCCGGCTTGTGGCTGATGTCCAGGTACACGCAATCGGCGCCCAGGCGCTTCATTTCATGGTCGATGGCGCGGGCCACGACGTCGCGCGGGGCCAGTTCCGCGCGCGGATCGAAGCGATGCATGAAGCGCTCGCCGTTGGGCAGGCGCAGGAACGCGCCCTCGCCACGCAGCGCTTCGGTGATCAGGAAACTCTTGGCCTGCGGGTGATACAGGCAGGTCGGGTGGAACTGATTGAACTCCAGGTTGCCCACCCGGCAACCGGCGCGCCAGGCCATGGCGATGCCATCGCCGGAGTTGCCATCCGGGTTGCTGGTATACAGGTAGACCTTGCTGGCGCCGCCGGAGGCGAGCACGGTGAAGCGGGCGGCGAAGGTGTCCACCTCGCCGCTGTCGCGGTTCAGTACGTAGGCGCCGAGGCAGCGCTGGCCGGAAATCCCCAGCTTGCGCTCGGTGATCAGGTCGACCGCCACGCGCTGCGGCAGCAATTCGATATTCGGGCGCTGCCGGGCTTTCTCCAGCAGGGTATTGAAGATGGCCGCGCCGGTGGCATCGGCGGCATGGATGATGCGTCTGTGGCTGTGGCCGCCTTCACGGGTCAGGTGGAACTCGAAGCCACCATCCTCGCGTCCCGGCTCACTGTCGCGGGTGAAGGGCACGCCCTGGTCGATCAGCCACTGGATGGCTTCGCGGCTGTGCTCGACGGTGAAGCGCACCGCATCTTCACGGCACAGGCCGGCGCCTGCAACCAATGTGTCTTCGACGTGGGACTCGACGGTATCGGTGTCATCGAGTACGGCGGCGACCCCACCTTGGGCCCAGAAGGTGGAACCCTGGGACAGCTCGCCTTTGCTCAGGACCGCGATGCGCAGGTGTTGCGGCAACGTCAAGGCCAGGCTGAGGCCCGCGGCCCCGCTGCCGATCACTAGTACATCGTGCTGAAAGTGCTCGCTCATGCCCTGATTCCAGATGGTGGCGGCCTAGTATATAGAAGGGGGGAGCGGCACAATAGCGGCCCAATGCCGGGCCCGGCTGTGGATATTCGTCGGTGCCTGGATTCGCGCGTGTAGAGCGCGGAACTATCTCAGTGTTTCCGGTTCTAACGGTGAATGTCTGAAGCCTTTTTCTGTAGGTTCAAAATGCGCAGAGAAGGCGCCGATTATTTACCCGTTACAGTCGAATCAAATGGGCCGTTGACTCAGTCTTCGGCCCGATTGCCGCGAGGCGGTAAAAAAACTGTGCGGCGTATGCGTGGAGGGGAGAACTTTTGCAAAACACCCGAGTCTATCTTGGCAGAGCGATTCACCAGGGTGCTCGAGGCTCCTCCAGGCACGTAGAGGAGCATGCATGCTAACCCAGGAACAGGATCAGCAACTGGTTGAACGGGTACAGCGCGGCGACAAGCGGGCTTTCGATCTACTGGTACTGAAGTACCAACACAAGATTCTAGGTTTGATCGTGCGCTTCGTGCACGACGCTCAGGAAGCCCAGGACGTTGCTCAGGAGGCCTTCATCAAGGCTTATCGGGCCTTGGGCAACTTCCGCGGAGACAGTGCCTTTTATACGTGGTTGTATCGGATTGCCATCAATACCGCGAAGAACCATCTGGTTGCCCGCGGTCGGCGGCCTCCGGACAGTGATGTGACAGCCGAGGATGCGGAGTTTTTCGAGGGCGACCATGCCCTGAAGGACATCGAGTCTCCGGAGCGGGCGATGTTGCGGGATGAGATCGAGGAAACAGTCCATCGCACCATCCAGCAATTGCCCGAGGACTTGCGCACGGCCCTGACCCTGCGCGAATTCGAGGGATTGAGCTACGAGGATATCGCCACCGTGATGCAATGCCCGGTGGGAACTGTCCGCTCACGGATTTTCCGTGCGCGGGAGGCAATAGACAAAGCTTTGCAGCCTTTGCTGCATGAAGAGTCCTGATACGGCGGCAACAGCCAAGAGAGGTACGCCATGAGTCGTGAAGCCCTGCAGGAGTCGCTGTCCGCTGTGATGGATAACGAAGCGGACGAACTCGAACTGCGCCGCGTGCTCGCAGCCTGCGGCGAAGATGCAGAATTGCGTGCCACTTGGTCGCGCTATCAACTGGCGCGTTCGGTCATGCACCGTGAGCCCGTCATGCCCAAGCTGGACATCGCTGCGGCGGTATCGGCAGCCCTGGCCGAAGAGGCAGCGCCCGCTCAGCCGGTGCGTAAGCCGTGGCGCAATCTGGGGCGTCTGGCCGTTGCCGCGTCCGTGACGCTGGCCGTACTGGCTGGTGTTCGGCTATACCATCAGAACGACAGCGTTGCGCCCAGCCTGGCTCAGCAAGGCGCCACCCCGCAGCTGACCCTGCCGCAGGTACAGGGCCCGGCGGTGCTGGCAGGCTACAACCAGAGCGAGGATGCACCGCAGGTCATTACCGGTGGTTCGGGTAGCCCAACCACGTGGCATGAACAGCGTCTTCCGGGGTACCTCCGCCAGCATGCCCAGCAGTCGGCTGTGAGTGGTACCGACAGCGCCCTGCCATACGCGCGCGCCGCTAGCCTGGAAAGTCGCTGATAGCCGATGTAAGGAGCGACATGCGCGCTACAGTCCTGTTGTTGTTCCTTGGCGGTCTGCTGGCGATGCCGGTCCAGGCCGCCGATGCTTTGGTCTGGGTCAAGCGTCTTTCCGACGTTGAGCAGCGACAGAGTTTCCAGGGCACTTTCGTTTACGAGCGCAATGGCGTTTTTTCCACCCATGAGATTTGGCATCGGGCAGATCCGGGTGGGGCAGTGCGCGAACGACTGTTACAACTGGACGGGCCCCGCCAGGAAGTGTCGCGGATCGACGGTGTCACCCAGTGCATCGCGGGCGGTATGGCTGGCCAGTTGGGTGGCGGGCCTCTGTGGCCGGCGCGTAAGTTCAATGCCGCCGATCTCGCATCCTGGTATGACCTCCGCATGTTGGGAGAGTCACGTATCGCTGGGCGTGATGCGATGGTGATTGCCCTGGTCCCGCGAGATCAGTACCGCTATGGTTTTGAATTGCATATCGACCAGCAGACCGGCTTGCCGCTCAAATCGTTGCTGCTCAATGAAAAGGGACAGATTCTCGAACGTCTGCAGTTCACCCGGGTGAGTATCGACACCCCGGATGATGCAGCGTTGCAGCCTTCGGCCGACTGCCAGGCGATTCGCGCATCCAAGCCGGAAGTGTCGGCGAAAGTGCCATGGCATTCGGAGTGGGTTCCGCCCGGCTTTACGCTTGATGGTGTTTCCATGCAGCGCAGCCCGGTGTCCGAGGATCAGGTCGCTAGCTTCGATTATGGTGATGGCCTGGCCCGTTTCTCGATCTTCGTCGAGCCGCTGCACGGCGCCAAGGTTGACGATGCCAGAACTCAACTGGGTCCGACCGCGGTAGTGGCCAAGCGACTGAATACCGATGATGGCGGCATGATGGTCACCGTAGTCGGCGAGATACCCAGTGGCACCGCCGAACGAATCGCCATGTCGGTGCGCCCTCAAGCCCAGGGTGCTGCCGCGCAGTGATCGAGGAGCAGGGGTGTGTGGTCGGTGTTGAACCTGGAGCTGTCTGGGTCGAAACGCTGCGCCAAGGCACCTGTTCCGCGTGTGCGCTGAATGCCGGATGTGGTCAGGGGATCTTGCAGCGTCTGGGGAGTGGCTCCGGATGCCGTCGGGTGCGTGCGCTGAGTGAGTTGCAGTTGAGGGTGGGCGATCGCGTGGTTTTCGGCGTGCGCGAAGAACTCTTGCTGAAGAGTGCCCTGCTGTTCTATCTGTTTCCGTTGTTCGGCCTGTTTTTCGTCGCCCTGCTTGCGCAGTTCTGCGGACTGGCCGAGCCTTGGTTGGTTGTGGCCGGCCTTGCGGGATTCCTCGCTGCCTGGCTGCTGGTGCGGCGCCATTCGCGGCGCCATTCGAATGATCCGGCGTTGCAACCTGTCGTGCTGCGTGCGCTGGTCATGGGGGGGCGAGAGGCCCGTCTAAGTCAACTTCCCTTTGAACACGGGAGCAGTAGTCCATGCAAACCCTGAAACGCAGTATGGCTGCGTTGGTCGCTCTGTTGGCCTTGAGCCTGTCAGTCGTTGCCCGCGCCGATTTGCCGGATTTCACCACGTTGGTGGAGAAGGCTTCGCCAGCGGTGGTGAATATCAGCACTACCCAAAAACTGCCCGAGCAGGTCGCCAGTGGGCAGATGCCCGACCTGGAAGGGTTGCCGCCGATGTTCCGTGACTTCATCGAGCGCAGCATGCCGCGTGGGCAGGGTGGACAGCGGACTCCCCGTGGCGCTCCGCGCGAGGCCCAGTCCCTGGGGTCGGGCTTCATCATCTCCGATGATGGTTACATCCTGACCAATAACCACGTAGTGGCGGATGCTGATGAGATTCTCGTGCGTCTGTCCGATCGCAGCGAGCACAAGGCCAAGTTGGTTGGGGCGGACCCGCGCAGCGATGTGGCCCTGCTGAAAATCGACGCGAAGAGCCTGCCGACCCTTAAGCTTGGCGATTCCGACAAGCTCAAGGTGGGTGAGTGGGTGCTGGCCATCGGTTCTCCTTTCGGTTTCGACCACTCGGTGACCGCCGGTATCGTCAGCGCCAAGGGGCGTAGCCTGCCGAACGAGAACTATGTGCCTTTCATTCAAACCGACGTAGCGATCAACCCGGGCAACTCCGGTGGTCCCTTGCTCAACCTGCAGGGGGAAGTGGTCGGTATCAACTCGCAGATCTTCACCCGTTCCGGTGGCTTCATGGGCCTTTCCTTCGCCATTCCAATCGATGTGGCGATGAATGTCGCCGATCAGTTGAAAAAAGGTGGCAAGGTCAGTCGCGGCTGGTTGGGCGTGGTGATTCAGGAGGTCAGCAAGGATCTCGCCGAATCCCTCGGTCTGGACAAGCCGGCCGGCGCGCTGGTCGCGCAACTGGTGCAGGATGGTCCGGCAGCCAAGGGTGGTCTGCAGGTTGGCGACGTGATCCTCAGTCTCAATGGTCAGACCATCAACGAATCGGCAGATCTGCCGCATCTGGTGGGCGGCATGAAGCCGGGTGACAAAGCCTCCCTGGACGTGTTCCGTGAGGGCTCGCGCAAGACCCTGAACATGACCATCGGTAACCTGCCGGATCAGGATGAAGAGGTCGCCGCGGTCGAAGGCCAGGGTGCCGAGCGCAGCAGCAATCGCCTGGGTGTGACCGTTGCCGACCTGACCGCCGAGCAGCTCAAGCAGATGGATATCAAGGGCGGCGTAGTGATTCGCGACGTTCAGGATGGTCCGGCAGCGATGATCGGTCTGCGTCCCGGGGATGTCATCACCCACCTGAACAATCGCCAGGTGGACTCTGCCAAGGTGTTCGCCGATATCGCCAAGGGCTTGCCGAAGGATCGTTCGGTGTCCATGCGCGTCTTGCGTCAGGGGCGTGCCAGCTTCATCACTTTCAAGCTGGGTGAATAATCCTGAAAGGTGAAAAGGGCGGCTCTGGCCGCCCTTTTTCATGTCCGCCGAGCTGCCGCGTGCGTGACGTGATGTGGCGGACTCAGGTAAACTCCCCGGCTATTTTTCGGCAGATCGCCGCCTTCAGCCTTCCGAGTGTGTCAAGCCGTGAGTGACCTGAGTCATATCCGCAATTTCTCCATCATCGCCCACATCGACCATGGCAAGTCGACCCTCGCCGACCGCTTCATCCAGATGTGCGGTGGTCTTTCCGACCGCGAGATGGAAGCGCAGGTTCTCGACTCCATGGATCTGGAACGCGAGCGCGGCATCACCATCAAGGCGCACAGCGTCACCCTGCACTACAAGGCGCAGGACGGTAAGACCTATCAACTGAACTTCATCGATACCCCCGGCCACGTCGACTTCACCTATGAAGTCAGCCGCTCGCTGGCTGCCTGCGAGGGCGCGCTGCTGGTGGTGGACGCCGGCCAGGGTGTCGAGGCGCAGTCCGTCGCCAACTGCTATACCGCCATCGAGCAGGGCCTGGAAGTCATGCCCGTGCTGAACAAGATGGACCTGCCGCAGGCCGACCCGGATCGGGTGAAGGATGAGATCGAGAGCATCATCGGTATCGATGCCACCGACGCCGTTGCCTGCTCGGCGAAAAGCGGCATGGGTGTGGACGAGGTGCTCGAGCGCCTGGTCGCGACCATTCCGGCGCCGGAAGGCGAAATCGAGGCGCCGCTGCAGGCGTTGATCATCGACTCCTGGTTCGACAACTACCTGGGCGTGGTCTCGCTGGTGCGGGTCAAGCACGGCCGGGTGAAGAAGGGCGACAAGATTCTGGTGAAGTCCACCGGCAAGATCCATCAGGTGGACAGCGTCGGTGTCTTCACTCCGAAACACACCGAGATGGCTGACCTCAAGGCCGGCGAAGTGGGCTTCATCATCGCCGGTATCAAGGACATCCATGGCGCGCCCGTGGGTGACACCCTGACCCTGAGCAACACGCCTGACGTGGAGGTCCTGCCGGGCTTCAAACGCGTCAAGCCGCAGGTCTACGCCGGTCTGTTCCCGGTCAGTTCGGATGACTTCGAGGACTTCCGCGAGGCGCTGCAGAAGCTGACGCTGAACGACTCCTCGCTGCAGTACGAGCCGGAAAGCTCGGAAGCGCTTGGCTTCGGCTTCCGTTGCGGCTTCCTCGGCATGCTCCACATGGAGATCATCCAGGAGCGCTTGGAGCGCGAATACGATCTGGACCTGATCACCACCGCGCCGACCGTGGTCTACGAGATCGTGCAGAAGAACGGCGACATCATCTATGTCGACAACCCGTCCAAGCTGCCCGACCTCTCGTTCATCGACGAAATGCGCGAGCCGATCTGCCGTGCGACCATTCTTGTGCCTCAGGAGCACCTGGGTAACGTCATTACCCTGTGCATCGAGAAGCGCGGTGTTCAGCGCGACATGCACTTCCTCAGCGGTCAGGTCCAGGTGATCTACGACATGCCGATGAACGAAGTGGTGCTGGACTTCTTCGACCGACTGAAGTCGACCAGCCGTGGATATGCTTCGCTCGATTACAGCTTCGATCGTTTCGAGCCGGCCAATCTGGTCCGCCTCGATGTGCTGATCAACGGCGAGAAGGTCGATGCCCTCGCGTTGATCGTTCACCGCGACAACGCTCCCTACAAAGGGCGCGCGCTGGTGGAGAAGATGAAGGAACTGATCCCGCGTCAGATGTTCGACGTCGCGATTCAGGCGGCCATCGGGGGGCAGATCATCGCTCGCTCGACGGTCAAGGCGCTCAGGAAGAACGTGCTGGCCAAGTGCTACGGTGGTGATGTGAGCCGTAAGCGCAAGCTGCTGGAGAAGCAGAAGGCCGGTAAGAAACGGATGAAGCAGGTCGGTAGCGTGGAAATTCCCCAGGAAGCCTTCCTCGCCGTGCTCAAAGTGGACAGTTAGAAACTATGACGCTGAATTTCCCGCTGTTGCTGGTGATCGCCGTGGCTGTTTGCGGCGTTCTCGCCCTGGTGGACCTGGTGCTGTTCGCACCCCGTCGCCGGGCGGCCATCTCCGCCTACCAGGGCTCGGTCAGTGAGCCCGATCCGGAAGTGCTCGACAAGCTGAACAAGGAGCCCGTACTGATCGAGTACGGCAAGTCCTTCTTCCCGGTGCTGTTCATCGTGCTGGTGTTGCGCTCTTTCCTGGTCGAGCCGTTCCAGATTCCCTCCGGTTCGATGAAGCCGACCCTGGAAGTGGGCGACTTCATCCTGGTCAACAAGTTCGCCTATGGCATCCGCCTGCCGGTGCTGGACGCCAAGGTGATCCCCGTTGGCGACCCGCAGCGCGGTGACGTCATGGTGTTCCGCTACCCCAGCGATCCGAACATCAACTACATCAAGCGCGTGGTCGGGGTTCCGGGGGACAAGATTCGCTACACCAGCGACAAGCGCCTCTACATCAACGACCAACTGGTGGCCGAGCAGCTGATCGGCGAAGAGCCGGGCAGCCTGGGCAGCGTTACGCTGTACAAGGAAAAGTTGGGCGATGTGGAGCACATGATCCGCAAGGAAATGACCCGCTATCGCGTCGAGCCGGGCAAGGAATGGACGGTTCCGGCCGATCATTACTTCATGATGGGCGACAACCGCGACAACTCCAACGACAGCCGTTACTGGAACGACCCGAAGATTCCGAAGGATCTGCTGGGCATGGTTCCGGACCGCAATATCGTCGGCAAGGCGTTCGCCGTGTGGATGAGCTGGCCCGATCCCAAACCGCGCAATCTACCGAATTTCTCCCGGGTCGGCGTGATTCACTGAGTTGTGGAGTGAGTTCCAGCACGGGCCTGGCGCCCGATGTTAGAACGATGGGGCGGGGCTGCACGCGGGGAGCGGGGCAGCCCCGTTTGCACTTGGAGCCGCCGTTGGCGGGAAATGACAACGATACCGACATGAGGTCGCTATGACTTACGCTCGTTCGCAGAAGGGAATGTCGTTGCTGGGCTGGCTGATCGTGCTCGCCCTGGTGGCATTCTTTGCCAGTACCGCGTTCAAGATCATTCCGCACTACCTGGATTATTACTCCATCGAGAAAGCCATTACCTCGGTGGAGACCGACAAGGCCGCGGAGGTGCGCAGCGTCCCGGAGTTCTACTCTTATGTGGATAAGGCGCTGACCATCAACGGTATTCGCGACCTGAAATTGCAGGACGCGATGGATGTGAAACTGGATAGCAACGAGTTCCGTGTCCACCTGAAGTATGAAAAACGCGAGCCGCTGATCGAGAACCTCGATCTGGTGGTCCATTTCGATAAAGATTTCCGTGTAAGAATGCCGTGAGCAATACCCTGGACCGACTCGAGCGCAAGCTCGGCTACACCTTCAAGGACCAGGACCTGATGGTCCTGGCCCTGACCCATCGCAGCTTCGCCGGGCGCAACAACGAGCGCCTGGAGTTCCTCGGTGACGCCATCCTCAACTTCGTCATCGGCGAAGCCCTGTTCAGCCATTTTCCACAGGCTCGCGAAGGGCAGCTGTCGCGCTTGCGCGCGCGCTTGGTCAAGGGCGAGACGCTGGCCTTGCTGGCGCGCGGCTTCGAACTGGGCGACTACCTGCGCCTGGGCTCGGGTGAGCTGAAAAGTGGCGGTTTCCGGCGCGAGTCGATCCTCGCCGACGCCATGGAGGCGCTGATCGGCGCCATCTACCTGGATACCGGCATGGATTCCGCGCGTGAGCGCATCCTTGGCTGGCTTGGCCCGCAACTGCGCGAGCTGACCCCGGTGGACACCAACAAGGATCCGAAGACGCGCCTGCAGGAATTCCTGCAATCGCGTGCCTGCGAATTGCCGCGCTATGACGTGGTGGATATCCAGGGCGAGCCGCATTGCCGGACATTCTTCGTCGAATGCGAAGTCGCTCTGTTGAATGACAAGACCCACGGTCACGGCGGTAGCCGGCGTATCGCCGAGCAGGTGGCCGCGGCCGCCGCGCTGGTGGCCCTGGGCGTGGAGAATGGCCATGACTGAACACCAAGACGACATCAGCCGCTGCGGCTACGTCGCTATCGTCGGCCGCCCCAACGTGGGCAAGTCGACCCTGCTCAACCACATCCTCGGGCAGAAGCTGGCCATCACCTCGCGCAAGCCGCAGACCACCCGCCACACCCTGCTCGGCATCAAGACCGAGGGCCCGGTGCAGGCGGTGTACGTCGATACCCCCGGCCTGCACAAGGACAACGACAAGGCACTCAACCGCTACATGAACCGGACGGCCAGCGCCGCACTGAAGGACGTCGACGTGGTGATCTTCGTCGTCGACCGCATGCGCTGGACCGACGAGGACCAACTGGTGCTCGATCGCGTGGTGCATGTTCAGTGCCCGGTGCTGATCGCGGTGAACAAGGTCGATCGCCTGGAAGACAAGGGTGAATTGCTGCCGCACCTGCAGTGGCTCGCCGAGCAACTGCCGAATGCCGAGGTGGTGCCGATCTCGGCCCAGCACGGACAGAATCTGGATCTGCTGGAAAAGCTCGTGGCCGAGCGCCTGCCGGAGAGCGAGCATTTCTTCCCGGAAGACCAGATCACCGACCGCAGCAGCCGTTTCCTCGCCGCCGAACTGGTGCGCGAGAAGATCATGCGCCAGCTCGGTGCCGAGCTGCCCTACCAGATCACCGTGGAGATCGAAGAGTTCAAGCAGGAAGGGCATGTGCTGCATATCCATGCGCTGATCCTGGTGGAACGCGAAGGGCAGAAGAAGATCATCATCGGCGACAAGGGCGAGCGCATCAAAAGCATCGGCCAGAACGCGCGCAAGGACATGGAGGTGCTGTTCGACTCCAAGGTCATGCTCAATCTCTGGGTGAAGGTGAAAGGCGGCTGGTCCGACGACGAGCGCGCCCTGCGCTCGCTCGGCTACGGCGACCTCTGATCCCCTCGAATGCGGCCCGCGCCTGCGGGCCGCCTGAAGGCCGCGCCGCCGCATGAGCTTCGTCAGCGTTCCCCTGCCGGCCTTCATCCTGCACAGCCGGCCTTACAAGGAAACCAGCGCGCTGGTGGACTTCCTCACCCCCGAGGGGCGTCTGCGCGCGGTGCTGCGCGGCGCGCGTGGCAAGACCGGGGCCCTGGCGCGGCCCTTCGTGCCGCTGGAAGCCGAGTTTCGCGGCCGCAGCGAGCTGAAGAACGTCTCCCGGCTGGAGGCCGCCGGCATCCCCAACCTGCTGGCCAGCGAGGCACTGTTCAGCGGGCTTTACCTGAACGAGCTGCTGATCCGCTTGTTGCCGGCGGAGGTCGCTCACCCCGAATTGTTCGAGCACTACCGCGCGACCTTGCCGCTGCTGGCTGCCGGGCGTCCGCTGGAGCCGTTGTTGCGCGCCTTCGAGTGGCGCCTGCTGGATGAGCTGGGCTATGGTTTCGCCCTCGACCGCGATATTGTCGGACAACCCGTTGCGCCAGCCGGCCTGTACCGCTTGTTGCCGGATGCCGGCCTGGAGCCGGTGGGCGATCTGCAGCCGGGGCTGTTCCATGGCGCCGATCTGCTGGCCATGGCCGAGGCCGACTGGAGCGCTCCCGGTGCGCTGGCGGCGGCCAAGCGTCTGATGCGCCAAGCGCTCGCACCCCATCTCGGCGGCCGGCCGCTGGTCAGCCGCGAACTCTTCATGAATCGTAAGGAACCCTCCCGTGACTGAAGCCAACCGCATCCTCCTCGGCGTCAACATCGACCACGTCGCCACCCTGCGCCAGGCCCGCGGCACGCGTTATCCCGACCCGGTGAAAGCGGCCCTGGATGCCGAGGAAGCGGGTGCAGACGGCATTACCGTGCACCTGCGCGAAGACCGCCGGCACATCCAGGATCGCGATGTACGCGTACTGGCGGAGGTGCTGCAGACGCGGATGAACTTCGAGATGGGCGTTACCGAGGCGATGCTTGCCTTCGCCGAGAGCATCCGTCCGGCGCATGTCTGCCTGGTCCCGGAAACTCGCCAGGAGCTGACCACCGAGGGTGGTCTGGACGTCGCTGGCCAGCAGGCGCGTATCCATGAAGCGGTGCAGCGCCTGAGCGCGGCCGGTTGCGAAGTCTCGCTGTTCATTGATCCGGATCCGCGGCAGATCGAAGCCTCGGCACGGATCGGCGCGCCGGCCATCGAATTGCACACCGGACGTTACGCCGATGCCCACAGCGCGGCGGAGATGGCGCTGGAGCTGGCGCGGATTCGCGATGGCGTCGAGTTCGGCCTGTCCCACGGCCTGATCGTCAATGCCGGCCACGGCCTGCATTACCACAACGTCGAGCCGGTGGCGGCGATTCCCGGGGTCAATGAGCTGAACATCGGTCACGCCATCGTGGCCCATGCCCTGTTCGTCGGCTTCAAGCAGGCGGTGGCGGAAATGAAAGCGCTGATCGTCGCTGCCGCCCGGCGCTGAATCCGGCACCGGTAGACGCGCGCGACGCTTGCGATCGTGCGCTTCTACGTCCGGCTGCGCGCTTTCGGCGCATTGCCCCCGGATGGCCGTCAGGGCTTGCGTGCCACCAGGGTGGCGCGCAGCGGCGCCGGCAGGCCTTCGATGGTGCGGTTGTGGTCGTGCGGGTCGAGGAATTCCGGTAGCGACTGGTAGCGCATCCACTGGGTCGAGCGCTGTTCCTCCACCGTGGTCCGGCTCAGGTCCACGCAGCGCACATCGCTGAAACCGGCACGGCGCAGCCAGCGTTCCAGGGCTGGCACCGAGGGCAGGAACCAGACGTTGCGCATCTGCGCATAGCGATCTTCCGGGACCAGCACGGTAGTCTCGTCGCCTTCCACCACCAAGGTTTCCAGCACCAGTTCGCCGCCACGACGCAGGCAGTCCTTGAGCGCGAAAAGGTGATCGATCGGCGAGCGGCGGTGGTAGAGCACGCCCATGGAAAACACCGTGTCGAAGCCTTCCAGTCTCTCCGGCAGTTCTTCCAGCGTCAGCGGCAGGTGCCAGGCCGGTCGCTGCGGCAGGTAGCGCTTCATCGCCAGGAATTGGCAGAAGAACAACCAGTTCGGGTCCACGCCGACCACGCTGCGTGCGCCGGCGCCGAGCATACGCCACTGGTAGTAGCCGTTACCGCAGCCGACATCCAGCACACGCTTGCCGACCAGGTCGAGGTGCGGCGAGACGCGCTCCCATTTCCAGTCCGAGCGCCATTCGGTGTCGATATGCACGCCGAATACATCGAACGGCCCTTTGCGCCAGGGGATCAGGCCTTGCAGGGTGCTCTTCAGTTCCGCGCGGGTGGCTTCGTCGCACGGGCCGTCGAGGGCGAAGTGCTCCCGCAGTTCGATGGTCGAGGCCTGGAGTGCCGGCAGTTGGTCGACGGCGCTGAGCCAGCGTGCGAGGTCGCCATGCCCCTCCGCGACCTTGGCCGCGAGTTGCGTGGCGAGGGATTCGCTCCAGGTTTGCAGGGGCGTGCCGGCCAGTTCCCGGCACAGGCTTTCGAGGGCGAAGCGTTCGATCATGGCAGGGCGATCAGCGAGGCGAAGTTCAGGCACTGGAACCACAGCACCACCTTGGAAAAACCGGCGGCAGACAGGCGTTCACGGTGCTCTTCCAGGGTGTCGGGAAGCATCACCTTCTCGATGGCGCTGCGTTTCTGGGCGATTTCCAGTTCGCTGTAGCCATTGGCACGCTTGAAGTCCAAGTGCAGCTCATTGAGCAGTTCCTGCTCGGCCGCATCGGCAAAGCGCAGTTTCTCCGAGAGGATCAGCGCGCCGCCGGGCAGCAGGCTCTGGCGGATACGACCGAGCAGTTCCTGGCGGCGAGCGGGTTCGATGAATTGCAGGGTGAAGTTCATCGCCACCAGCGCGCAGGGCTGGAACTCCAGGTCGAGGATGTCGGCTTCCAGCAGCTCGGCCGGCAGCAGTTCCTGGTACATGGCGTCCTGGGCGCTGAGATACTCGCGGCAGCGCTGCAGCATGGCGGCGGAGTTATCCACGCCGATCACCCGGCAGCCATCGGTCTTCACGTGCCGGCGCAGGGCTTGGGTCACGGCGCCCAGCGAACAGCCCAGGTCGTAGAGCAGGCTGTTGGGCTGGGCGAAGCGCGCGCCGAGGACACCAATGTTCTCCACGATGGTCGGGTAGCCTGGCACCGAACGCTTGATCATGTCCGGGAAGACGCGGGCCACGTCTTCGTTGAAGGTGAAGTCGGTGACCTGTTGCAGGGGCTGGGCGAAAATGCGGTCTGGCTCGCTCACGCGGGGGGCCTCGGTACGGCGATTGCGGGATGCCGGCGAACGCGCGGATGGCGTTGCCGGGGGCGCATTGTAGCCGAGCGGGCCGGACGCCCCAACCTCTGGGCGACAAGCCCTGAGCGCCTCACTTGAACTGGCTGGAGAAGTATTCCCCGGCGCCTTGCAGCGGACCGAGCGGGTTGTGCTTGTCCTCCATGCGGCGGATGTTCGGCTCGCCGTTGCTGACCTTGTGCACCACGACGTCATCGATCAGCACGAACACCGGGCGGAACGACCAGCCCTCGACCTGGCGACGCTTGCGGAAGTTGAAGATGTCCGCCCAGAAGCTGCCGACCCGCTGGCTATCGGTCTTGCTGAAGTCGAAGGAGTAGCCGATGCAGCGGTCCTTGGCCTGCAGGCAGGTCACCAGGCCGTCGGGCAGGTAGTCGATGGGGATGTTGGGTTGCACGAAGAGCAGCCGCACGTCGATGAAGGACAGCATTTTGGCATTGCCCTGGGTCAGTGGGTCGAAGCCTAGGCCGAGGAGTTGCGAGCGCGTGGTCTTGCCCGGTACGACCTGTTCGTAACGGTGCTCGGCGTCCTGATAGTCGAGGAAGGGGGATTGGACTTCGGCGCGTTCGCTGGGCAGCAGGCTACCGCAGCCGGAGAGCAACCAGCAGGTACAGAGTACTACCGTGAAACGGACTTCAGTACGCATGAAACGCCTCCATTCCCTACGCCCCGGTTATTGATCTATAGACGATCGAGTACCGGCTTGCCGGACTTTTCTCGCCGAGCCCGGTTTTAGTCGAATGGGTGCTGCTAACCGCCCATCGGTGGCCGCCCGGCAGCGGCCCGGCGCCAGCGACGCAAGCCTCCTTTCCGCTCGGTCGGATGGGGGGCGGCGGACTTCTCCGGCGATACCGGGCGGCGCCAGGGGCCGTGGTCATCCAGCGCCAGAGCATGGCGCTGATGGCCGGGCGGGTGTGCTGGCGAGGCGTTTCGGCGGTGCTCCCCCAAGAGCGACAGCGCAAGCAGCGGTAGAGGCTTGCAGGCATGCACCGCCAGGCCAGGGGCGTCGAGTCGAGCGGCAAATGACGCCGCGTTCAGCGTGCCTTGAGCGCGCAGTCGAAGGTCTGCTCGGGGGCTGCCTCGGCTTCCCAGGGGCGGCGATAGACCAATTGCAGATGTGCCTCGCCGCTGGCGATGACGCGGAAGCGCCAGGTTGACTGACCGGCGCCGCCGACCAGGTCACTGTTCTCGGGGTTGGCGTAGACCTCCGGTCCCAGGCTGCGCAGCAGATTGCTGGCGGCGTTGCGCATCTCCCAGCGGAAGCCGGTGGTGGGATTGCTTGGCAGCATCAGCACCAGCTCCTGGCCCTGGTGCAACGCCAGTGGCTTGCAGTCGCGCTCGTTCTCCAGGCTGACCACGGACTTGGGCTGACTGGCGCAGCCGGCGAGCAGTAAGAGCGACAGGGGTAGCAACAGGCGGGGCGACGGCATGACGACTCCTCGGGTGGGCGCGGACAGTCGGCAGGATAACGCAAAGCCGCGGGCGAACTGTAGGCGCTGCCCGGCCTGCATCGATGCTGTACCGGAGCGGCGGCGAGGGGCGCTTGGCGCGGGCTGGGTGGCGAGCGTCGGGCGAATACAGTGGAGCGCTTTACCCGGCGCGTCAGTGGCGGATATCACCACGGCCCAAGGCGAGGAGGCGCAGAGAGGGGGCAGCGCCTCCGGCGAGGAACAGGGTGACGCCGTGCTGGCGTCACCCTGGCTGGCTTCAGGCCGGGAACAGCACCCTGGCCACGTCGGCATAGCGTTTGGCGAAGTGCACGCTCAGGCCTTCCTTGAGGTACGCCGGCAGCTCCTCGAAATCGCCACGGTTGGCCTCCGGGATGATCAGCTCGAAGATCTTCTGTCGACGCGCGGCGATGACCTTTTCCCGCACCCCGCCGATCGGCAGCACCTGACCGGTCAGGGTCAGTTCGCCGGTCATGGCCACGCCTTTCTTCGCCGCTTGATTGCGCGCCAGGGAAAGCAGGGCGCTGGCCATGGTCACGCCGGCGCTCGGGCCATCCTTGGGCGTGGCGCCTTCCGGCACGTGCAGGTGGACGAACGCCTGGTCGAAGAAGGCCGGATCACCGCCGTACTGCTTCAGGTGCGAGCTGATGTAGCTGTAGGCGATCTCCGCCGACTCCTTCATCACGTCGCCGAGCTGCCCGGTCAGCTTGAAACCACGGTTCAGCGTATGGATGCGCGTCGCTTCGATGGGCAGCGTGGCGCCGCCCATGCTGGTCCAGGCCAGGCCAGTGATCACACCGATCCCGGAAAGCAACTGCTCGGTGCGGAATACCGGCATGCCGAGCGATTCTTCGAGGTCCTTGGCGCCGATCTTCAGCTTGGCTTGCGGGTCTTCCAGCAGCTTCACCACGGCCTTGCGCACCAGCTTGCCGAGCTGCTTCTCCAATTGCCGTACCCCGGCTTCGCGGGCGTAGCCGTCGATCACCGCGCGCAGGGCGGCGTCGTTGATCGACAGGCGGCTCTTCGGCACCCCGGCTTTCTCCAGTTGCTTCGGCCACAGGTGGCGCTTGGCGATGGCCAGTTTCTCCTCGGCGATATAGCCGGACAGGCGGATCACTTCCATCCGGTCGAGCAGTGGTCCCGGAATCGAATCCAGGGTATTCGCCGTGCAGACGAAGAGCACCTTGGACAGGTCCAGGCGCAGGTCCAGGTAGTGGTCGAGGAATTCGACGTTCTGCTCCGGATCGAGGGTTTCCAGCAGCGCCGAGGCCGGATCGCCCTGGTAGCTGGCGCCGAGCTTGTCGATTTCGTCGAGCATGATCACCGGGTTCATCACCTCGACCTCCTTCAGCGCCTGCACCAGCTTGCCGGGCAGGGCGCCGATGTAGGTGCGGCGATGGCCCTTGATCTCCGCCTCGTCGCGCATGCCGCCGACGCTGAAGCGATAGAAGGGCCGGCCGAGGCTTTCGGCGATGGACTTGCCGATGCTGGTCTTGCCCACGCCCGGCGGGCCGACCAGCAGCACGATGGAGCCGGCGATCTCACCCTTGAAGGCACCCACGGCGAGGAACTCGAGGATGCGGTTCTTCACGTCATCGAGGCCGGCATGGTGCTTGTCGAGGACCTTGCGCGCGTGCTGCAGGTCGAGCTTGTCCTTGCCGTAGACGCCCCAGGGGACCGAGCTGGCCCAATCCAGATAGTTGCGCGTCACCGCGTACTCCGGCGAGCCGGTTTCGAGGATCGACAGTTTGTTCAGCTCCTCGTCGATGCGTTTGCGCGCCTGTTCCGGCAGCACCTTGCCTTCCAGGCGGGCACGGAACTCGTCGGCGTCGGCGCTCTTGTCATCCTTGGTGATACCCAGCTCCTGCTGGATGATCTTCAGTTGCTCCTTGAGGAAGAACTCGCGCTGGCGCTCGCCGATCTTGCGGTTGACCTCGGCGGACAGTTCATTCTGCAGGCGCGCGACCTCGACCTCTTTGCGCAGCAGCGGCAGAACCTTCTCCATGCGCTTGAGGATGGGCACGGTGTCCAGCACTTCCTGCAGTTCGCTGCCGGGCGCGGTGGTGAGCGCGGCGGCGAAGTCGGTGAGCGGCGAGGGGTCGTTGGGGTTGAAGCGGTTCAGGTAGTTCTTCAGCTCCTCGCTGTACAGCGGGTTGAGCGGCAGCAGTTCCTTGATCGCATTGATCAGCGCCATGCCATAGGCCTTGACCTCGTCACTGGCATCGCTGGGCGTATGCGGGTAGTCCACTTCGACCAGGAAGGGCGGGCGGTGGCGCTTGAGCCAGCCACGGATACGCACCCGCGACAGGCCTTGGGCGACGAACTGCAGCTTGCCGCCTTCGCGGCTGGCATGGTGCACCCGCACCAGGGTGCCGTGCTCGGGCAGGCTGCTCGGGTCGAAATGGCGCGGGTCATCCGGCGGATTGTCCATGAAGAACAACGCCAGGCTGTGGTGGTCGGTCTTGGCCACCAGTTCCAGGGTTTCCGCCCAGGGCTCTTCGTTGACGATCACCGGCAGGACTTGGGCCGGGAAGAACGGACGGTTATGGATCGGGATGACGTAGACGGTGGTCGGCAGGTTCTGCCCTGGCAGTACCAGGCCGGTGCCGTGGCTGGCTCCGGCACTCTGGGCGTCTTGATTGTCGTCGTGGTCGCTCATGAGGCACCTGACTGATTGGAGATGACAGTCTAGATGGGGAATCCACCTGTGACTTTCAATTCCCCCGGCTGTGGCGCATGCGCTGAATCGCTCAGGAGCGGCCCTTCACCATGCCTGTCCGGACGCCACGACGGCTGTGCCTGTGCAGGGGCCGGCAACTCCGCTAGAGTGCGCGAAACCTGAGCTTTCACCGTCGATGTTCGAAACCCGAATCGCCCGCCTGTCGGACCAGTCCCATGCCCATGCGCACGATCATCACCAATTGGTGATGTCGCTGTCCGGGCGTGCCGAATTCGAGGTCGCGGGGCGCGGCGGCGAAGTCTGTCGCATGCGCGCCTGCCTGGTGCCTGGCGATGCCGATCATGCCTTCGCCGGCGTCGGCGACAATCGCATGCTGATCATCGACCTCGGCCCGCAGGCCGTGCCGGCCGACGATGGTGAGTTGCTCGCGCGGCTGTTCGAAGCACCGGGCTACCCGACCCTGGATGCCGACTTCCAGAACCTGCTCAGTTATGCCGGCGCCGAGCTGGCCCGTTACGGCAGCGATCCGCTGTTGGCGCGGGCCTTGGGTGGCGTGCTGATCCGTGCCTTGCACCTGCGCCTGTTCGGCGAGCCGTCAGCGCTGCCCTGCGGGCCGCTGGACATGGAGCGCCTGGACGCACACATCCTCGGCAACCTGGCGCGACGCATCACGGTTGCCGAGCTGGCCCAGGTGGCCTGCCTCAGCCCCAGTCATTTCCATGCGCAGTTCAAGGAGTGCGTCGGCCTGACGCCGCACCAGTATCTGCTCAAGCTGCGCCTGGATCGCGCCGCGCGCCTGCTGCGGGAGAGCGATCTGCCGTTGGTGCGGGTCGCCGGTGAGTGCGGCTTTTCCAGCCAGAGCGCGCTGACCACGGCGATGCGCCGCTACCTCGGCCTGACACCCAAGTCACTGCGTCGCGGTTGAGCCCGGGCGGTCGCTTCGCGTGCTGGTCAGTTGGTCGAGCCGCTCGCGATGCTGCCTTCGGCGTTGAACAGCACCAGGTGCTCGGCGGCGATGCCGATGCCGACTTCTTCGCCCGGCTGATGGTCGGCGTGGCTGGGAAACAGCGACTCCAACTGCGTGCCGCTGGGTAATTGCAGGCGGTAGAGGGTGGCGGCGCCGAGGAAGGATTTGCCGACGATTCGCGCTTTCAGCGACGCCTCCGGCGCATGGACCAGATCGTCCGGGCGTAGCAGTACGTCCACCGGGCTGCCGCTCGGCAGCCGGTAGGCGCGATTGCCACGCAGGATGCCGAGTTCGGTTCGCACGCTGTCCGCGGTGAGCATCTGCCCGCGGATGAAGTAGCCCTGGCCGACGAAGCTGGCGACGAAGGGCGTCCGTGGCTCGTGATAGAGGTTGAACGGTGTGTCCCACTGTTCCAGGCGACCCTGCCGGAACACGCCGACCTGGTCGCTGACGGCGAAGGCTTCCTCCTGGTCGTGGGTCACCAGGACGGCGCTGGTGCCGCGCGCCTTGAGAATGTCGCGGACCTCGTGGCTGAGTGTGCGGCGCAGCGCCACGTCGAGGTTGGAGAATGGCTCGTCGAGCAACAGCAGCAACGGCTCCGGCGCCAGCGCGCGGGCCAGGGCGACACGCTGTTGCTGACCGCCGGACAGCTCATGGGGATAACGCTTGCCCAGGGTATCGAGCTTCACCAGCGCCAGTAGCTCACTGACGATGCGCTGGCGTTCGGGATGCCGGCTGATGCCGAAGGCGACGTTGTCCTCCACGTTCAGGTGCGGGAACAGCGCGTAATCCTGGAACACCATGCCGATCCGGCGCTTTTCCGGCGCCAGGCTGAAACCGGGGCGCGAAATGCACTCGCCGGCCAACTGGATCTCACCGGCCTGCACTGCTTCGAAGCCGGCGATGGCGCGCAGCGTGGTGGTCTTGCCACAGCCGGAGGGGCCGAGCAGGCAGCCGATATCGCCGCTGTTCAGGTGCAGGCTGACGTCCTGCACCACGCGTTGCTGCCCATAGCCACAGGAAAGGTGTCTGAGTTCGAGCAACAGCGGTCGGGTCATGGACGGGCCGTGAATGCGGGGCGATGCGAATAGGGGAGCGCGCAGTGTACAGGCGGTGAATGAGAATTACTCACCTCAATGCCGCGGAGGCGACAATGCGCCGCACGCGCCTCCGAGGCAGCGTGCGGCGCATCCAGGCCGATCAGGCGTAGTGGGCGTGTTCGACCAGCAGTTCGAGCAGCGCCTTCTGCGCGTGCAGACGGTTCTCCGCCTGGTCCCAGGCCACCGAGCGCGGATCGTCGAGCAGGTCCTCGCTGATCTCCTCGCCACGGTGGGCCGGCAGGCAGTGCATGAAGAGCACATCCTTGGCGGCACCGTCGAGCAAAGCACGGGTCACTTGGAACGAGTGGAACAGGCGCATGCGCGCTTCGGCTTCGGCTTCCTGGCCCATGGAGGCCCATACGTCGGTGCTGACCAGATGCGCGCCCGCCACTGCTTCGCGCGGGTCGCGCACGACACGCACGCGCGCGCCGGCGAGCTTGAGCAGTTCGGCGTTCGGCTCATAGCCTTCGGGGCAGGCCACGCGCAACTCGAAATCGAAGCGGATGGCCGCTTCTATATAGCTGTTGCACATGTTGTTGCCGTCGCCGATCCAGGCCACCGACTTGCCGGCGATGCTGCCGCGGTGTTCGTGGAAGGTCTGCATGTCGGCCAGCAACTGGCAGGGGTGCAGGTCGTCGGACAGGCCGTTGATCACCGGTACTCGGGAGTTGGCCGCGAATTCGGTGAGGTTGCTGTGGGCGAAGGTGCGGATCATGACCGCGTCGACCATCCGCGACATCACCCGGGCGGCATCGGCGATCGGCTCGCCGCGGCCCAGTTGGGTATCGCGCGGGGAGAGGAAGATCGCCTGGCCGCCGAGCTGGATCATGCCGGCCTCGAAGGAAATCCGCGTACGGGTCGAGGCCTTCTCGAAGATCATGCCGAGCACGCGGTTCTTCAGCGGTTCGTAGAGCACGCCTCGCTCGCGCAAGTCCTTCAGCTCGCTGCCTCGGCGGATCAGACCGAGGAGTTCGTCGGTCGTGTAATCCAGCATCGAGAGAAAATGCCTAGCGCTCATGATTCAGTACCTACTGCTTATTCTCAGTTTCAGGCCGAGGTACTGGCCGGCTTTTTCGAGAAAAAACGGACTGAACCTGCGGCGTGACCGCATGCAGCGGAAAATTGGGGAGGACGCGATCCTATAAGGAAATTACGCATTCACGCAAGTTTATGCCCGAGGCCGCGTCCGCCGTGGCATACCCGACCCTGATGGCAGGGGATTCACCCGCTTTAAGCTGGTGGCGTTCGCCGAGGTCGGCTTTCATAGTGGGGGTTCGAAAAGCCCGGCGCGGCGAGGCGCCGGCGCCACAACAAGAGGCGAGCCATGAGCAAGACCCTCCACCACCGTGCGTGCCATCTGTGCGAGGCCATCTGCGGCCTGACCATCGAAACCGAGGAGCAGCGCATCCTGTCGATCAAGGGCGATGCGCAGGATAGCTTCAGCCGTGGCCATATCTGCCCGAAGGCGGTGGCACTGCAGGATATCCAGCATGACCCCGACCGCCTGCGTCAGCCCATGCGCCGGGTCGGCAGCGAATGGCAGCCGATCGGCTGGGACGAGGCCTTCGAACTGGTCGCCGCGCGCCTGGCGGATATCCGTGAGCGCCATGGCAGCGATGCGGTAGCCGTGTATCAGGGCAACCCGAGCGTGCACAACTATGGGTTGATGACCCACAGCAACTACTTCCTCGGCCTGCTGAAGACCCACAACCGTTACTCGGCCACTTCGGTGGACCAACTGCCGCACCACCTGGTCAGTCTGCAGATGTTCGGCCACGGGCTGCTGATTCCCATCCCGGACATCGACCACACCGACTTCATGCTGATCCTCGGCGGCAACCCGCTGGCTTCCAACGGCAGCATCATGACCGTGCCGGATGTGGAAAAGCGCTTGAAGGCCATCCAGGCGCGCGGCGGCAAGCTGGTGGTGGTCGATCCGCGGCGCAGCGAAACGGCGGCCATCGCCGACCAGCATCTGTTCATCCGGCCCGGCCAGGACGCTGCGTTGTTGCTCGGTATTCTCGATACCCTGTTCCGCGAGGGCCTGACCCGCGCCACGCACTTGCCGGTGGACGGGCTGGAGGAGGTGTGCGCGGCCTTGCAGCCCTTCACGGTCGAGGCGATGGCCGCCCGTTGCGGTGTGTCCGCCGATGTCATCCGCCAGTTGGCGCGAGACTTCGCCGCCGCCGACAAGGCCGTCTGCTATGGGCGCATGGGGGTTTCCACCCAGCGCTTCGGCACCCTCTGCCAATGGCTGGTGCAATTGATCAATCTGCTCACCGGCAACCTCGATCGCGTCGGCGGCGCGCTCTGCACCAGCCCGGCGCTGGACCTGGTGGCGAGTACCTCGGGAGGGGCCTTCAACCGCTGGCAGAGCCGTGTGTCCGGATTGCCCGAATACGGCGGCGAATTGCCGGTGGCGGCGCTCGCCGAGGAGATGCTCAGCGAGGGCGACGGACAGATTCGCGCGCTGGTCACCGTGGCTGGCAATCCGGTGCTCTCCACGCCCAACGGGCGACGCCTGGAGCAGGCCCTGGACGGGCTGGAGTTCATGCTCAGCATCGATCTCTATATCAACGAGACCACGCGCTATGCCGATCTGATCCTGCCGCCCACCGCGCCGCTGGAGCACGACCACTACGACACCACCTTCAATGTCTTCGCCGTGCGCAACGTCACCCGCTTCAACGAAGCCGTGCTGCCCAAGCCGACGGGCGCGCTGCACGACTGGGAAATCTTCGTCGGCCTGGCGCGAGCCTATGCCACGCGCGCGGGCATCGAACTCAAGCCGACGGTCGCCCCGGAGCAGATGATCGACATGGGCCTGCGTTTCGGTCCCTATGGCGATGCCAGCGAGCACAAGCTCAGCCTGGCGCGCCTGCGCGAACATCCCCACGGCCTCGATCTGGGCGCGCTGCGGCCCAACCTGACGGGGCGCTTGAAAACGGCCAGCCGCACCGTGCTGGCCGCGCCGCCACTGTTCCTTGCCGACCTCCAGCGATTCGCCGCGGCTGCCGCGCCGAGCGCCGATCAATTGCTGCTGATCGGCCGCCGCCATGTGCGTAGCAATAACTCCTGGATGCACAACTACCACCGCCTGGTGAAGGGCAAGCCGCGTTACCAGTTGCTGATGCATCCCGAGGACCTGAGCCGGCGCGGGTTGGTCGACGGCCAGCGCGTGCGGGTGCGCTCGCGGGTCGGCAGCATCGAGGTCGAAGTCGCCGCCAGCGAGGAGGTAATGGCCGGCGTGGTCAGTCTGCCGCATGGCTGGGGGCATGCCCGGCCGGGGGTGCAACTGGCCATCGCCAGCGAGCAGGGTGGCGCCAGCGCCAACGACCTGACCGATGAGCGCTATCTCGATGCGCTGTCTGGGAATGCGGCGCTCAATGGCGTTCCAGTGGAGGTGGAGGCGGCCTGACGCGGCCTGCTGGTCGGCCTCGGGCAAAGCCGAGCGCAGCGCTAGGCTTTCCGCTACAATGCGCGCCAAGTTCCGGCCGTCGCCTCCAAAGCAGTGCCGGGCCAGTACCGGATAGTTCAGCCGAGGTAAGCCATGGACATCATCGATACCATCAAAGAGCAGATCGCCAACAACCCCATCCTGCTGTACATGAAAGGTTCGCCGAACGCTCCGCAATGCGGTTTCTCGGCACGCGCCGCCCAGGTGCTGATGGCCTGCGGCGAGAAGTTCGCCTACGTCGACATCCTGCAGAACCCGGAAATCCGCGCCAATCTGCCGAAGTACGCCAACTGGCCGACCTTCCCGCAGCTGTGGGTGGATGGCGAACTGGTCGGCGGCAGCGACATCATCGCCGAGATGTTCGAGAAGGGCGAACTGCAGCCGCTGATCAAGAAGGCGGCGGGCAAGGCGGAAGCCTGATCGACGCTGTCCCAGTGGTTCGAAGAACCCCGCCCGCGCGGGGTTTTTCATTTCTGCTGGCAGCTTGAGTGGCAGGCAATGGATGACAGGTAATGGATGACAAGGCTCGGGCCCGCGCGGCCCGCTGGGCATGCGCCTTCTGTTTTGCCGTGGGCGGGCTGACCCATGGCAGCGTCATGGGGCGGATTCCGGCACTGAAGAATCTCACCGGGATCGATGAGCAGGGGCTTGGCCAGGCACTGCTCGGCGCCGGGGTGGGGGCGCTGCTGGCGTTCACGTTCAGCGGCACCCTGGTGCGCCGCTATGGCAGCCGTCGGGTGACGCTGGGCAGCGCCGTGGCGTTGTTGCTGGTGTTTCCATTGCTCGGGCTGTGCCAGCAGTGGTGGCACCTGGCGCTGAGCTTCCTGGCGATCGGCGTGACGTTCGCCTGCATGGACGTGGCGATGAATACCCAGGCGGTGGAGGTCGAGCGCGCGCTGGCGCGGCCATGCCTGTCCAGCCTGCACGGTATGTTCAGCCTGGGCGGTCTGCTTGGCGCGCTGGGTGCTGCGGCCTGCGCCGGACTGCCTCCCGTCTGGCATTTCACCCTGCTGGCGGGTCTCGCCTTGCTGGCCCTGCCGTTTCTTGGCAAGCGCCTGCTGGATGGACGGGGCGAGCCGAGCCCACAGCCGCAGCCGCGCCGGCGTGGCCTGCGTCTGCCGCCAGCGAGTCTGCTCGGTCTGGGGCTGCTGACCCTCTGCGCCTTCGTGTCCGAAGGTGCGGTGGCGGACTGGAGCGCGTTGCTCCTGCACAGCGTGATGGGCGCCTCCGAGCGGGTCGCGGCGCTGGGCTTCGCGGCATTCTCGGCGAGCATGGTGGCGGGACGCCTGTTCGGTGATCGCCTGCGCTTGCGCTTTTCCGACGTCGCCTTGGTGCGCGGTTTGGCCGTGCTGGCATGCGTGGGGATGTTGCTGGCGTTGTTCGCTGCGCCGGTCGGTGTTTCGGTGCTGGGCTTTGCCCTGGTCGGCGTGGGCTTGTCGGTGGTGGTGCCGATCCTCATGGGCGCGGCGGGCAACCAGGCGGATGTCGATGCTGCCCGCGGTGTCGCCGCCGTGGCTTCGTTCGGCTATGGCGGGTTGCTGCTGGGACCGCCGCTGATCGGCGTGCTGGCCGAGCACATTGGCTTGCGGCTGGCCCTGCTGGTCGTGGTGGCGCTCAGTGCCGGGCTGGTGCTGGGGGCGGGCCTGGTGCGGCGTCCGACAGCCGCGGCCTAGCCTGGGGAAGAGGGCGCCAGCGGCAGGCCGGCGCCTGGCGCGTCAGTCGTCTTCGTGCATGTGCGACTGCAGGTAGTTTTCCAGACCGACCTTCTGGATCAGGCCCAACTGGGTTTCCAGGTAGTCGATGTGCTCTTCTTCCGATTCCAGGATGTCCTTGAGCAGGTCGCGGCTCACATAGTCATGCACGCTTTCGCAATGCACGATGGCGTCGCGCAGGTCCTTGGTGGCCTTCAGTTCCAGGTTCAGGTCGCACTGCAGCATTTCCTGGGTGTTCTCACCGATCAGCAGCTTGCCCAGGTCTTGCAGATTGGGCAGGCCTTCCAGGAAAAGGATGCGCTCGATGAGCTTGTCGGCATGTTTCATCTCATCGATGGACTCGTGGTACTCGTGCGCGCCAAGGCGCTTCAGGCCCCAGTCGTTCCACATGCGCGAGTGCAAGAAGTACTGGTTGATGGCGATCAGCTCGTTGCCGAGGATCTTGTTCAGGTGCTGGATGACTTTCTTGTCGCCTTTCATGCCGAGTCCTGCCGTGCGGAGAGGGGAAGTTCTGAAGTTTGTCCCCCATATAATTGGGTGTCAAACGTAAGTACTTGAATTGCCTATAAAAGAAATATAAATGCGAATGTTTTGATTCTGCAATGAATCGCTAATTCCTTGAATTTCCGACATAAAAAAACCGGGCCTGGCCCGGTTTTCATCATTGTCGAAGGGTATGCGTCAATTGGCGACATAGACCTGTGCGTAGGCGGAAGACTGTGCACTCTGCAATTCGCCAAGGGTTTCGCGAACCACTTGTTTGGCGAGGCAGGCACATTTGCCACATTGGGTGCCGACGCCGGTGCTCTCGCGCACGTCGCGGTAACTGCAGCAACCTTCATAGATTGCATCGCGGATCTGAGTATCGGTAACACCTTGGCAGAGGCAGACGTACATGGCGGCACTACGCTGATGGGTTGTTGGCGACGATACTAATCTTAATGAGAATGATTGTCAAAGTTCGTTGGTCGGGTTTTCGAGGCTCGACAAATGCTTTTTCGGACAAGGAGTTAACGTGCGGGCGGGGGTAAAAGCGCTGGGCGGGGGCGGAAAACGCGGTGTATGATGCCAGGCCACTCTAAGGGCGCGCGGCCAGGCCGGCAAGGCTTTCCGGGTCAGGCCGACAGGTTGCGTAGCCCTCAAATCCCGCATCACTCAGGAGACAAGGAATGAGCGTACTCGTAGGTAAGAAAGCGCCCGACTTCAACGTAGCCGCCGTACTGGGCAATGGCGAGATCGTAGACAGCTTCCGCCTGTCCGATGCCATCAAGGGCAAATACGGCCTGGTGTTCTTCTATCCGCTGGACTTCACCTTCGTCTGCCCGTCCGAGCTGATCGCTCTGGACCACCGCATTCCCGAGTTCCAGGCGCGCAACGTCGAAGTGATCGGCGTCTCCATCGACTCCCACTTCACCCACAACGCCTGGCGTAACACCCCGGTGGATAAGGGCGGCATCGGCCCGGTCAAGTACACCCTGGCCGCCGACATCAGCCATGAAATCGCCAAGGCCTACGACGTCGAGTCCGAAGGCGGCGTGGCCTTCCGTGGCGCCTTCCTGATCGACACCAACGGCGTGGTGCGTTCGCAGATCGTCAACGACCTGCCGCTGGGCCGTAACATGGACGAGCTGCTGCGCCTGGTCGACGCCCTGCAATTCACCGAAGAGCACGGCGAAGTCTGCCCGGCCAACTGGAAGAAAGGCGACAAGGGCATGACTGCCTCGCCGGAAGGCGTGGCCAAGTACCTGGCCGAGAACGCCAGCAAGCTGTAAACGCAGCCTGCCAGTGAAAAGCCCCGCGAATGCGGGGCTTTTTCTTGGGGCTCGCGCTCGCCGTTGCCCCGAGCATGAAAAAGCCCGGCAGTGCCGGGCTTTTTCCATTACCGAGACTGGTGATCAGTCGTCGTCATCCATCCAGCCGCCGAGTTCCTTCCAGCGATTGACGATGCCGCAGAACAGCTCGGCGGTCTTCTCGGTGTCGTAACGCGCCGAATGCGCCTCGCGGTTGTCGAACTCCATGCCGGCGGTCTGGCAGGCTTTCGCCAGTACGGTCTGGCCATAGGCGAGACCGGCCAGGGTGGCGGTGTCGAAGCTGGAGAACGGGTGGAACGGATTGCGCTTCACGCCACTGCGCGTCACCGCGGCATTCAGGAAGCCGAGGTCGAAGCTGCTGTTGTGGCCGACCAGGATCGCCCGCTTGCAGCCATTGGCCTTCAGCGCCTTGCGCACGCCACGGAAAATCTCGTGGAGCGCCTGCTCTTCCGGCACCGCCATGCGCAGCGGGTGGTCGAGCTTGATGCCGGTGAATTCCAGGGCCGCCGGTTCGATGTTGGCGCCCTCGAAAGGCTCGACACGGAAGAAATAGGTGTGCTCCGGGAACAGGAAGCCCTTCTCGTCCATGCCGACGGTTACCGCGGCGATCTCCAGCAGGGCATCGGTGGCGGCATTGAAACCGCCGGTCTCGACGTCGACCACCACCGGCAGGTAGCCACGGAAGCGCTGTGCCATCGGATGGCGAGGACCGGGCGGGTAGTTGCCGTCGAATTCCTCTTCGTAGGTTTCTTCGCTCATGCGCCAGCCTCCAGCAGACGCCAGCGGAGCGTTTCGCCCGCGCGCAGCGGCACCACTTCATGGTCGCCGAACGGCAGGCTGGCCGGCGCTTGCCAGGCTTCACGGACCAGGGTGATCTGCTCGCGATTGCGCGGCAGGCCATAGAAATCCGCGCCGTGGCAGCTGGCGAAGGCTTCCAGCTTGTCGAGCGCATTGCGTTGTTCGAAGGCCTCGGCATACAGCTCGATGGCGGCGTAGGCGGTGTAGCAGCCGGCGCAGCCGCAGGCGGCTTCCTTGGCATGGCGGGCGTGCGGGGCCGAGTCGGTACCGAGGAAGAACTTCGGATTGCCGCTGGTGGCGGCGTCGAGCAGGGCTTCCTGGTGCACGTTGCGCTTGAGGATCGGCAGGCAATAGAAGTGCGGGCGAATGCCGCCGACCAGCATGTGGTTGCGGTTGAACAGCAGGTGATGCGCGGTGATGGTGGCGCCGACGTTGGCCGGTGCGGCCAGGACGAACTGAGCGGCGTCACCGGTGGTGATGTGCTCGAAGACCACCTTGAGCGTCGGGAAGCGCTCGACCACGCGGGTCAGGTGCTCGTCGATGAAGCGCTTCTCGCGGTCGAACACGTCCACTTCGGAGCGGGTCACTTCGCCATGCACCAGCAGCGGCAGGCCGACTTCGGCCATGGCTTCGAGCACATGGAAGATGTTGTCGATGCTGGTCACGCCGGAGTCGGAGTTGGTAGTGGCGCCGGCCGGGTAAAGCTTGGCGGCATGCACGAAGCCGCTGGCCTTGGCCGCGCGGACCTCCTCGGCGCTGGTGCGGTCGGTGAGGTAGAGCACCATCAGTGGCTCGAAGCGGCTGCCGGCCGGGCGTGCGGCCAGGATGCGCTGGCGATAGGCGTCGGCTTCGGCGGCGTTGCGTACCGGCGGTACCAGGTTGGGCATGATGATGGCGCGGCCGAAGGTGCGCGCGGCATCGCCGACGGTCTGGGCGAGGGCGGCGCCGTCGCGCAGGTGGATGTGCCAGTCGTCGGGGCGCAGCAGGGTCAGGCGGTCGGACATGGGGATTCCAGAAAGCGGTTTGCAGCGGGGGGATGTGTGCGAAATGCTACCGGAAAAGGCGGTCGCCGGCACTCGCTATCAAGTTTCCTCGCGGCTGTCCGATATTTCCTGGGTATTCCCCACCCGCCGTGGAGCCCTTCGTGCGCCAGCCCTTCTTCCTTCTGCTCGGCCTTTGCGCCAGCCTGCCGGCCTGGGGGCTCACCTTCCAGACGCGCCTGGAGAATGCCCAGTGGACAGCGGCAGGCGATCAGTTCGAGTGCCGTCTGTCGCAGCAAGTGGCCGGTTTCGGAGTCGGTGAGTTCGTCTGGCGCGCCGGCGAGCAACCGACCTTCCGCCTCAAGCCGCAGCAAGCATGGCTCGGCCGTGGCTCGGCGACCCTGCTGGCCGCCGCCGCGCCCTGGCGCCCGGGGCAGGGCGATATCAACCTGGGATCGGTTCCGGTGGTCGCCGGCGAGGTGCCGTTCAACAGCAGCCAGCAGCAGGCCGGACGTTTGCTCAGCGGGTTGCTGGAGGGGCGCAGCCCGGAGGTGCGGCATCGCACGGAAAGCGGCGAGAGCCTGCTGGTGCGCCTGCTGCCGACGCGCTTCGCCGACGGTTATGCACAGCTGCAGGGCTGCTCGGCAAAGATGCTGCCGGTCAATTTCGAGCAGATCCGCCAGGCCCAGGTCGGTTTCCCCGGCGGCGGTAGCGAACTCGATTCGCTGGCCCGCGCCAAGCTCGACATCATCCTGCAGTACCTCAAGGCCGATCCCTCGGTGAACCACCTCGAGCTGGACGGCCATTCCGACAACAGCGGCAATCGCCTGAGCAATCGCGACAACTCGCGGCGGCGTGCCGTCGCGGTGATGGAGTACCTCAAGGCCAATGGGGTGCCGGAAAGCCAGATCGTCGTGCGTTTCTACGGTGAACGCTATCCGCTGGTGAAGAACACTTCCGAAGCCAACCGGGCGCGCAATCGCCGGGTGACCGTGCACCTGTCGCGGGTGGCGGAGCCGGAAACGCCGCCACCGGCCGCAGCGCCCGCCACCACGCCTGCTCCCCAGGCAGCGCCGGCGGCCAAGGCGGCGCCAACGCCGGCTGTGCCACCCGCTGCGGCGCCTTCGCTCGGTCAGGGCAAAGCGGCGCCCAGCGGCGCTTAGTCGCAGCCTTGATCGGATTTGTCGCTTTGTCATCAAAAGCTGTCGCGCCTCTGTAATTTACTTCGGGGCGGCAGTAGAATCGTGGGTTTTCGTGACAACCCCCCGTGGAGTGATGGCATGGCGGACGTGAAGAAGGTAGTCCTGGCGTATTCCGGTGGCCTGGATACCTCGGTGATTCTGAAGTGGCTGCAGGATACTTATAACTGCGAAGTGGTGACCTTCACTGCCGATCTCGGCCAGGGCGAAGAGGTCGAGCCGGCCCGCGCCAAGGCGCGAGCCATGGGCGTCAAGGAAATCTACATCGATGACCTGCGCGAAGAGTTCGTCCGTGACTTCGTCTTCCCGATGTTCCGCGCCAACACCGTCTACGAAGGCGAGTACCTGCTGGGTACCTCCATCGCTCGTCCGCTGATCGCCAAGCGCCTGATCGAGATCGCCAACGAGACCGGCGCCGACGCCATTTCCCATGGCGCCACCGGCAAGGGCAACGACCAGGTGCGTTTCGAGCTGGGCGCCTATGCGCTGAAGCCGGGCGTGAAGGTGATCGCTCCCTGGCGCGAGTGGGACCTGCTGTCCCGCGAGAAGCTGATGGATTATGCCGAGAAGCACGCGATCCCGATCGAGCGCCACGGCAAGAAGAAGTCGCCGTATTCCATGGACGCCAACCTGCTGCATATCTCCTATGAAGGTGGCGTGCTGGAAGACACCTGGACCGAGCACGAAGAGGACATGTGGCGCTGGACCACGTCCCCCGAGAAGGCTCCGGATACCCCGACCTACATCGAGCTGACCTATCGCCAGGGCGACATCGTCGCCATCGATGGCAAGGACATGACCCCGGCCCAGGTGCTCGCCGAGCTGAATCGCATCGGCGGTATCAACGGCATCGGCCGTCTCGACATCGTCGAGAACCGCTACGTCGGGATGAAGTCGCGCGGCTGCTACGAGACCCCCGGCGGCACCATCATGCTCAAGGCGCACCGCGCCATCGAGTCGATCACCCTGGATCGCGAAGTCGCGCACCTGAAAGACGAGCTGATGCCCAAGTACGCCAGCCTGATCTACACCGGCTACTGGTGGAGCCCGGAGCGTCTGATGCTGCAACAGATGATCGACGCTTCCCAGACCAACGTGAACGGTGTCGTGCGCCTGAAGCTGTACAAGGGCAACGTCATCGTGGTCGGCCGCAAGTCCGACGACTCGCTGTTCGACGCCAACATCGCGACCTTCGAGGAAGATGGCGGCGCTTACAACCAGGCTGACGCCGCTGGCTTCATCAAGCTCAACGCCCTGCGCATGCGCATCGCCGCGAACAAGGGGCGCAAGCTGTTCTGATAAGCTTGTCCGCCTGAGCCAGACGAACCCCGGCCACGAGCCGGGGTTTGCTTTTATGAGCCCGGAACAGGGCGAGATGAGGAGACCACCCCATGAGACTGCTGCACACCATGCTGCGCGTCGGCAACCTGGACACGTCCATCGCGTTCTACACCGAAGTTCTCGGCATGACCCTGCTGCGCCGCAAGGACTACCCGGACGGCCAGTTCACCCTGGCCTTCGTCGGCTACGGTGCCGAGGACGAGAACAGCGTCATCGAGTTGACCTACAACTGGGGCGTGGACAAGTACGAGCTGGGCACTGGCTACGGCCACATCGCCCTGGAAGTGGACGATGTCTACAAGGCCTGCGAAGACATCCGCTCGCGTGGCGGCAAGATCACCCGTGAGCCGGGGCCGATGAAACATGGTTCGAGCATCCTGGCCTTCGTCGAAGACCCGGACGGCTACAAGATCGAACTGCTCTCGCCGCAGCGCAAGGACTGAGGCGGGCGTCGCCCCGCCAGGTCGGTTCGGCCCATAAGACAAAGCCCCGCCAATTGCGGGGCTTTTCATGCGGGGTGCTGTTTCAGAGATCGAAATCGTAATCGGACAGCTGGCGTTGCAGGCGGCGTTCTTCGAGGTAGTTGTCGATGATGCGGCGTTTGGTCAGGTTGGTCTTGGCGACCTCCGCGGCGGCTTCGACGCTGTCGTCGGCTTCCTCGACGGTCACATCGTCCTCGAGTTCGAGGTCTTCTTTCTCTTTAGCCATAACGATCACTCCAACGTGCGGGGTGTGCTTGGCGCCCCTTATATCGACAAAGAACCGGGCGGTAAAAAAGATTTTTTCAATGGATCGATAGCTATTTCAGTGTAGCAATCAATCGTCCGAGGTCTTGTCCTTGTATTCGCACAGATCCTCGATCCGACAACTGCCGCACTGCGGCTTGCGCGCCTTGCAGACGTAGCGGCCGTGCAGGATCAGCCAGTGGTGGGCATCGAGCAGGTATTCCTTGGGGACGAACTTGATCAGCTTCTTTTCTACTTCGAGCACGTTCTTCCCGGGGGCGATGCCGGTACGGTTGGCGACCCGGAAGATGTGCGTGTCGACTGCCATGGTCAGTTGGCGGAAGGCGGTGTTCAGCACCACGTTGGCGGTCTTGCGGCCGACCCCGGGCAGGGCTTCCAGGTCTTCGCGCCGTTCCGGCACCTGGCTGCCGTGCTTCTCGACGAGGATGCGGCAGGTCTCGATGACGTTCTTCGCCTTGCTGTTGAACAGGCCGATGGTCTTGATGTACTCGGAGAGTCCCTCGACGCCCAGGGCGTGGATGGCTTCCGGGGTATTCGCCACCGGGTAGAGCCTGGCCGTGGCCTTGTTGACGCTGACGTCGGTGGCCTGGGCCGAGAGGATCACGGCGATCAGCAGCTCGAAGGGGCTGGAGTAGGCCAGCTCGGTCTTCGGCTCGGGGTTGTCTTCGTGCAGACGGCGGAAAATCTCCGCGCGTTTGGCGGCATTCATTCGATCACTCCGGTGACGCGGACGCGCTGGCGCTGGCTCGCGGGTTGCTCGCCCGCCTGCGCCTTGGCGCGTTCCGCCAGGCTTTGGTCGATTCGGTTCTTCATGGCGATCAGCAGGCCCAGCACGAGGAAGGCGCCGGGCGGCAGCACCGCCAGCAGGAAGCCCTGGTAGTGCGGCAGTAGCTGGATCTTCCAGTTCGCCGCGGCAGGACCGAACAGCAGTTGCATGTCGGCCAGCAGGGTGCCGTGGCCGATCAGCTCGCGCAGGCTGCCCACGGCGAGCAGCACCAGGGCGAAGCCGGCGCCGGTCATCAGCCCATCGAAGGCGGCGCGGGCCACGCCGTTGCGCGCGGCGAAGGCTTCGGCGCGGCCGAGGATCACGCAGTTGGTGGTGATCAGCGGAATGAAGATGCCGAGAATCTGGTACAGCTCGTAGGTCCAGGCCTGCATCAGCAGCTCGATGCAGGTCGTCAGCGCGGCGATGATCAGCACGAACACCGGTAGCCGCACGGCCTCGCTCAGCGAGCGGCGGATCAGCGATATCGCGGCATTCGAGCAGGCCAGGACGAGCAGGGTGGCCAGGCCCAGGCCGAGGGCGTTGACCATGGAGTTGCTGGTGCCCAGCAGGGGGCAGAGGCCGAGCAGCTGGACCAGGCCGGGGTTGTTCTTCCACAGCCCCTGCAGGGCGATTTCGCGGTAGCTGTTCATGGGGCATTGCCTCCCGCGGCCGGCGCCAGCAGTTCGGCCTGGTGCGCGTCGAAGTATTGCAGCGCCTTGTGCGTGGCCTTGACCACGGCGCGTGGGGTGATGGTGGCGCCGGCGAACTGGTCGAACTGGCCGCCGTCTTTCTTCACCTGCCAGCCGGTGTCGTCGGGGGACTTCAGGCTACGGCCATCGAAGCCGTGCAGCCAGTCGCTCTTGCTGGTTTCGATGCGGTCGCCCAGGCCCGGGGTTTCCTTGTGCGAGACCACCCGCACGCCGAGCAGGCGGCCTTCGGCGCTGACCCCGACGAGCAGATGGATGGCGCCGCTGTAGCCGTCCGGCGCGGTGGCCGGGAGGATCACCGCGGTGGCGCGGCCGTGCAGGCGGGCGACGAAGGCATCGGTCGGCTCGGGCTTGCCCAGCAGTTTGGGATCGAAGACGCGCAGCGGCTGGTCCAGCGGGTGGTTGTCATAGCTGCCGGCCGGCAGCAGCTCCAGCAACAGACGACCGCGGGCTTCACGCTGGGAGGCGTCGATGCGCGCTCGCGTCAGCTGCTCGACCAGCGCGACCAGGCCGACGCAGATCACCGCGAAGAGTCCGAGGATCAGCGCGTTCTTCAGCATCGAGCGGCGGGCTTGCGGGAGGACATCGCTCATCTCATTCCCCCAGCTTGAAGCCGCGCCTGGGCTTCTTGTGGCCGTAGGTACGCGGCCGCGTGTAGTAGTCGATGGTCGGTGCCGCCAGGTTCATCAACAGCACGGCGAAGGCCACGCCGTCCGGGTAGCCGCCCCAGGCGCGGATGACATAGGTGATGATCCCCACGCCGATGCCGAAGACCAGCCGCCCGCGGGTGCTGGTGGCGCCGGACACCGGGTCGGTGACGATGAAAAAGGCGCCGAGCATGCTCGCCCCGCTGAACAGGTGGAACAGCGGCGAGCCGTGGGAGTCCGAGCCGGAGCCGTTCCAGAACAGCAGGCTCATGACGAACAGGCCGGCGAGCATGCCGGCCGGTGCGTGCCAGGTGAACAGCTTGCGCCAGAGCAGGAACAGGCCGCCGGCGAGGAAGGCCAGGTTGACCAGTTCGGCGCCGCGCGCACCGACGTGGCCGAACGTCGTGCTCTGCCGCAGCAGTTCGTCGATGGTCAGGCTTTTGTTGTTCTTCAGCACGTCGAGGGCCGTGGCCCCGGCCCAGGCATCCGGCTGCGACCCGGCCAGACCGAAGATCCGCGCCAGGCCATCGACCAGGCCCAGGCTGGCCTCGGGGCTGGGCCAACGGGTCATTTCCAGGGGGAAGGAGACCAGCACCACGACGTAGCCGAGCATCGCCGGGTTGAATGGGTTTTGCCCGAGGCCGCCATACAGGTGCTTGCCGAACACCAGGGCGAACGCGGTGGCGATCAGGCTCAGCCACCAGGGCGCATAGGGCGGCAGGGCCAGGGCCAGGAGCACCGCGCTGACCAGGGCGCTGCCGTCTTGCAGGAAGGGCGCCAGCGGACGCTTGCGCAGCCACAGCATCAGCGCTTCGCAACCCAGCGCGACGGCTGAGCACCAGAGCAGGTTGAACAGCGGGCCGACGCCGTACAGGGCGATCAGCGCCAGCGCGCCCGGCACGCAGGCAGCGAGCACTTGCAGCATGACGGTCTGCGTGCGATTGCCGCCGCTGGCATGGGGCGAGGTGATGCGGGGCAGGGCCATGGGTTACTCCGGGGCTCGCGCGGCGAGGGCGTGTTCGGCGTTGGCCAGGCGTTCGCGGGCGACGGCCAATCGCGCCGCGTCGGCGCCTTCGCGTTCGAGCTTCTTCAGGTCGGCGCGGGCATAGGCCAGTTCGGTCTTGAGCGCGCGAGTGGCTGCGTCCACCGGGCGCTTGTCGATGCGTTGCAGGTCGGGGGCCGGCTTGCCGCTGGCGTCCTCGGCGGCGTGCAGTTGCCGTTCGGCGTTGGCCAGGGCCTCGCGCAGGGGCGCCAGCTCGGCTTCATCGGCGCCCTGCCGTTCGGCCTTCTTCAGTTCGGCGCGGCGCGTGGCCAGGGCGATCTTGGCGTTTTTCAGGGCGGCGATGCCGGCGTTGTCCTCGCTCGGCTTGGCCGCTGTTGCCGCTTGCAGGACCTGCAGGTGTCGCTCGGCGCGCTCGGCGGCGTCGCGCAGTTGCGCCAGGCTCGCCTGTTGTGTGGCGTCGGGTGCCGTGCCGAAGGCCTGCTCGGATTTTTTCAGTTGCGCGCGGGCCATGGCGGCTTCGATCTTCGCCTTCTTCAGCGCCCCGTCATCCACCGCTGGAGCGCTGGATGGCGCCGCGCGCTCGACGGCTTCCGCGGCGGCCAGTGCGGCCTGCGCCTGCTCGGCGGCGGCGCGCAGGGAATCCACCTGGGCGCGCAGTGGCTCGCTATCGTGGGCGGCCAGTTGCTTCTCGGCCTTTTGCAGAGCCACCCGGGCCATGCTGGCGTCGATCTTCAGGCGCTTGAGGTGCTCGCCGGCGTTGCCCAGTGCCTTCTCCGCCTTGATCCGCTCGATGGCGGCCTGCGGCGCCTCCCGTGCGGGCGGCGCGGCCTGGCTTTCGCGGGCGCGCGCCGCGCGCTCCAGGCGCGCCTGGCGCTCCTCGGCCTTGCGTTGTTCTTCGCGACGCAGGCGCTCCTGGCGCTGCTCGAAGCGCAGGCGCGAATGCTCGGCCTTCTGTTGCTTGTGCTGCAACTCGCGGATGTCCGCCTTGGCCGCGCGGTAGTACTGCACCAGCGGGATGCTCGACGGGCAGACGTAGGCGCAGGCGCCACACTCGATGCAGTCGAACAGGTGGTGCGCCCGCAGTTGTTCGTGGTCGCCGCCGCGGGCGAAGAAGTGCAGCTGCTGTGGCAGCAGGCTGGCCGGGCAGACCTGGGCGCAGTCGCCGCAGCGGATGCACGGCAGCGCCGGCGGTGGCGGCGGCAGTTCGGCGCGGCTGGCGGCGAGCAGGCAGTTGGCGGTCTTGATCAGCGGCGCGTGCAGCGACGGCAGGCTGAGCCCCATCAGCGGGCCGCCGAGGATCAGGCGGTCGAGCAGGGCGTGGTCCAGGCCGGCGAAGTCGAGCAGTTCGCCAATCGGCGTACCGAGCAGCGCCTCGACGTTCATCGGCCGCGCCAGGGCCGCGCCGGTGAGGGTGGTGATGCGCGAGATCAGCGGTTGCCCGAGCAGCACGGCATCGCGCACCGCTACTGCCGTGGCGACGTTCACGCAGACCATGCCGATGTCCGCGGGCAGGCCGCCGCTGGGCACCTCGCGGCCGCTGAGGATCTGAATCAACTGGCGCTCGCCGCCGGATGGGTACTTGGTCGGGATCACCCGCAGGTCGAAGGCGCGCTCGCCGATGGCCTGGCGTAGCGCGGCGATGGCTTCGGGCTTGTCGTCCTCGATGCCGATCAGCACCTGGCTGGGTTGCAGCAGGTGCGCCAGGATGTCGATGCCCTCGACCAGTTCGCTGGCGCGCTCGCGCATCAGCATGTCGTCGGCGCTGATATAGGGCTCGCACTCGGCGCCATTGATGATCAGCGTGTGCAGGTCTTCGCTGGCGCGCGCAGCGAGCTTGGCGGCGGTGGGGAAGCCGGCGCCGCCGAGCCCGGCGATGCCGGCGCGGCGGATGCGCTCGAGCAGTTCGCCGGGCGTTTCGCCGCGGAAGTCGCTGCAGGGCGTGAGTGGCGCCCACTCTTCCAGTCCGTCCGTCTCGATCACGATGGCCATGACCGGCAGGCCGGACGGGTGGGGATAAGGTTGCTCGCCGATGGCGCTCACGCGGCCCGAGGTGGGCGCATGCAGGGCCGCGCTGATGGCGCTGCCGGCGTCGGCGATCAACTGGCCCTTGCGCACGCGCTGGCCGACGCTCACGCAGGGCAGGGCCGGGCTGCCGGTGTGCTGCTGCAGGGGCAGGATCAGGCGCGCCGGCAATGGCGCCTTGACGATGGCGCCGGCCGTGGACTGGCGCTTGTTGGCCGGCGGGTAGATGCCGCCGGGGAAGTCCTGGATGGGCGCGCTCATGCCGCCTGCCCCCGGTCGCTGGCGATCAGCTGCGCGCTGGGCAACGGCCATTTCCACTCGCGCACGCCCACCTCCAGGTCGCGCATTTCGATGCAATCCACCGGGCAGGGTTCGACGCAGAGGTCGCAGCCGGTGCATTCGCTGGCGATCACCGTGTGCATCTGCCGCGCCGCGCCGACGATGGCGTCCACCGGGCAGGCCTGGATGCACTTGGTGCAGCCGATGCATTCGGCCTCGCGGATGAAGGCCACGCGCGGCGGGGTTTCCGCCGGCGCGTCCAGGGCCGGGGCCTCGACGTCGAGCAGGTCGGCGATGGCGGCAATGGTCGCGGCGCCGCCCGGCGGGCATTTGTTGATCGCGTCGCCCTGGGCGATGGCCTCGGCGTAGGGCTTGCAGCCGGCATAGCCGCACTGGCCGCACTGGGTCTGCGGCAACAGGGCGTTGACCTGCTCGGCCACCGGATCGCCATCGACCCGGAAGCGCACGGCGGCGTAGCCGAGCAGTGCGCCACAGGCCAGGCACAGCGCCAGCAGTACGCCGACCGCGAGCAGCAGGGTGGTCATAGCTTGATCAGCCCGGCGAAGCCCATGAAGGCCAGCGACATCAACCCGGCGGTGATCATGCCGATCGCCGCGCCCTGGAACGGCTTGGGCACGTCGGCGATGGCGATGCGCTCGCGCAGGGCGGCGAACAGCACCAGCACCAGGGAGAAACCAAGGCCTGCGCCGAAGCCCTGGGCGGTGGACTGGAGGAAGCCGTACTCGGCCTTGTTGGCGTTGAGCAGGACGACGCCGAGGACGATGCAATTGGTGGTGATCAACGGCAGAAAGATGCCCAGCACGCGGTACAGCAGCGGGCTGGTCTTCTTCACCAGCAGTTCGGTGAACTGCACCACCACGGCGATCACCAGGATGAAGCCGATGGTGCGCAGGAACTCCAGGTCGAGCGGGCGCAGCACATAGCGCTGGAGGATGTAGCTGCACACCGAGGCGAGGGTGAGGACGAAGGTGGTGGCCAGCGCCAGGCCGATGGCGCTCTCGATCTTCCGCGACACGCCCATGAACGGGCAGAGGCCGAGGAACTGCACCAGGACGAAATTGTTGACCAGGATGGCGCTGATCAGGATCAGGACGAGTTCGCTCATGACCGGGCTCCTCGGACCGGAATGCGCCGGATGCTGCGCATCGTCAGATTCCCGTGATCAGCAGGTCGATGGCGCTGATGATGTCCTGCCGCAGGTGGGCCAGGCTGCCCACGGGCTCGCCCAGGTCGCGGCGGGCGATGCCGGCCATCTGCGGAGTCAGCAGCAGCAGTCTCTCCCCGTCCACGGTGACTTCCGGCATCAGCCGGCTGATGCCGCTCAGGCCCTTGCCGCGGCTGAGCGGGATCACTACACGGGTGTTCAGCGAGGCGAGCAGGTCGCTCTGCACGTCCAGCAGCAGCGGGATGTCCTCGCGACTGCGCGGGCTGGGATTGTGGTACAGGTCGAACTGCTTCATCAGAAGCTCCGCAGGTCGTCGCTGAAGACGCCAGCGTCCTCGATATGCTGATTGTAGGCGTCGATGGCCTGGCGGTTCTGTTCCAGCCAGCGCTGCTCCATGCGTTCCCTGACCACGTCGGCCAGCGCTTCTTCGAGTACCGCCGAGAGGTTGACGTCGAGTTCCCGGGCCTGCTTCAGCAGGTCGCTGTTCAGGCTCAGGTTGGCGGCTTTCTTCGGGGCTAGGGGGTCGTAGGTCATGTGCATGGAAACCTCCGAGGCGAATGCGCATAGGTTATGCGCATCGTGTTGCGGGGGCAATGCGTGGATGAGCGCTCAGTACACCACGCAGGCGGCGTTGAGCAGGCCGAAGCTCAGCGAGCAGCCACCGAGGAACACGCCGTGGGCCAGGGTATCGTTGGCGATGCCCTGTTTGAGTTCCGGCACCAGGCGCGAAATGCCGAGGTAGACCAGCGCTTGCACCAGCATGGCGATCAGGCCCCAGAGCAGCATGTCGAGCAGGCTGACGCTGTTGGCGATGGCGCTCGCCAGCGGCAGGGCGAAGCCGAGCAGGGTGCCGACCAGCGCGGTCGCGGCGCTCAGGTTGCCCTGGCGGATCAGGCGTATTTCCGAATAGGGCGTCAGGCGGATGTAGAGGCTGGTGAACAGGCCGAACAGGCCGACGGCCACGGCCAGGTAGATCAGGAAGTTCGGCAGGGTGTGCAACAGGTCCATGTGGGGTTCCCTCGCGGCGGCCATGGGCCGGCGCCTGTCAGTCGATGAAGTAGTGCGGCACGAAGCGGCTGCTGTCACGGGTGATGGGGCTGGCGTCTTCGCGGATGCCCAGGCCGGCGGCACTGTCGCCGATCATCCAGCAGCCGAGCACGGCATGCGCGCCGTCGACTTCGACCAGCGGCGCGTAGGCCTGGTAGATGCACGGCGCCGCGGCGTGCGGGCCGTCGCTTTCCAGCAGGCGCTGGCCGTCGACGATGCGGATGTTCTCGCCTTCGCGCGAATACAGCGGCTTGCGCACGTAGGCGCCGGGCAGGTCGGCGTGGAAGCTGGCCGCCAGCAGGTTCGGGTGGCCGGGGTTGAGGCGCCAGAGGATCGGCAGCATGGCCTTGCTCGACAGCAGCAGTTTCCACGCCGGCTCCTGGAAGCGCAGGCCGCTGCTCTCCAAGTGCCGGGCGAAGTCGTCCTGCAACAGCCACTCCCAGGGGTAGAGCTTGAAGCAGTGGCGGATCGGCTCGTTGTCGAGGTCGACGAAGCAGCCGCGCAGCGGGTCGTGGCCGATGCCTTCGATCGGCAGGTAGCGGCTGTCCAGCCCGGCCTGGTGGGCGGTGTCGAGCAGGTAGAGGGCGTTGCCGGTGTCTTCTTCGTGGCCGTCGATGGCGGCGAAGTGCACGCGGCCCTTGGCGATCTCGCCCCAGCGCGCGATCAGTTTCTCGTGCAGCGAGTTGAACTGGTCGGCGTGCGGCAGCACCTCGCTGACCCAGTGCCACTGCACCACGCTGGCTTCAAGCAGGCCAGTGGGCGTGTCGGCGTTGTATTCCAGCAGCTTGGGCGCGCCCGTACCGTTCCAGGAAAAATCGAAGCGCCCGTAGAGGCTCGGCTCACCGGCTTGCCAGGCGCGGCAGATCAGCTCGACGGCCGCCTCGGGAAGGGCGAAGGGTTCGAAGCAGCGCTTGCCGATCACCCAGTCCACCGCCTCCAGGTAGCGCTGGTGCAGGTCTTCGCTGGCGGCTTCGAGGGTTTCGATCTGCTCCAGACTGAATTCCCAGGCCACCGACTCGTCCCAGTACGGGCCGCCGATGCTGTGGAAGGTGAAGCCGACGTCCTCGCAGCGTTGCCGCCAATCCGCGCGTGGCTGGAACTGTAGCCGGCGCATCAGCCGCCACCGGAGAAGCGTGCGCCGGACGAGCCGAAGCCGCTGCGGCTGACCATCTGCCGCGACTGCACCTGGTAGCTCTGCGTGGTGCGCGGGCGCGAGCCTTCTTCGTAGCTGGGGCCGTAGTAGCGTTTGGCGGAGCTGCCCGAGCCGCCGGAGCTGGACGAACTGCTGCTGTCTTCCTGGCAGGCATTGGGGGTGTTCTGCCAGTCGGCCAGGCAATCCTCGCGGCTCGCGTACTGGTCGCGGTACACCGGGCTGTGGTGCAGGAAGGCCATCAGCAGGCCGCCACTGAGCAGGCTGTTGAACACGACTGCGGATTTCTTCATGACCGGGCGGCCACTCGGAACGAGGGGATACGGGGCATGTTGCCGTCCTTGGGGGTTGGGTCGCGAACTCCGTGCGAATCTACTGTGTTTGCGCCTTGCCGCCGCTGACGCAGCTCAGGGCGCTGGCGTGACGCCGGCCGAGCTTCCTGGCCGGCGTCCGCCGCGAGCGTGGCTTACTTGACGCGCTGACCCGGCTTGGCGCCGCTGTCCGGGCTGAGCAGGTAGATTTCCTCGCCGCCGGGGCCGGCCGCCAGGACCATCCCCTCGGAGACGCCGAACTTCATCTTGCGCGGCGCCAGGTTGGCCACGTACAGGGTCAGGCGGCCTTCCAGCTTGCTCGGGTCCGGGTAGGCGCTCTTGATGCCGGAGAACACGTTGCGCTTCTCGTCGCCGATGTCCAGGGACAGGCGCAGCAGCTTGTCGGCGCCCTCGACGAACTCGCACTTCTCGATCAGCGCGATGCGCAGGTCGACGGCAGCGAAGGCGTCGAAGTTGATTTCCGCGGCCAGCGGGTCCTTGGTCAGTTCGCCATTGCCGGTGGGTTTGGCGGCGCTGGCGGCGAGGTCTTCCTTGGAGGCTTCGATCATGGCGTCGATTTTCGCGGGCTCGATACGGGTCATCAGTGGGTTGAACGGGTTCAGTTGGTGGTTGGCCAGCAGTTGCTCATGGTCGGCCCACGTCAGCGGAGCGACATTGAGGAAGGCTTCGGCGGCTTCGGCGAGCTTCGGCAATACTGGTTTCAGCAGGATTACCAGCAAGCGGAACCAGTTGATGCCTTCTGCGCAAACGGCAATAGCCTCATCGTTCTTGCCTTCTTTGGCGAGCTTCCAAGGCTCAGTAACAGCAATAAAGTTGTTGGCAACATCAGCCCAGCGCATGGTTTCGCGCATTGCACGAGCAAAATCGCGAGCCTCATAAGCGCGACCGATCTCAATCTCGATGGTGCGATAGAAACCATCGTCCTCGAAGAAGGTACTACCGCTCCATCCATGCGCCTCGCGAACTTTTTCCAGCTGAGAGAGGGTGAATTCTCTGGATGGAAGCACCCCATTGTTGAGTTTATGGATGAAGCCGGCGCAACGGCTGGCGATGTTGACCACCTTGCCGACCAGGTCGGAGTTGACCTTCTGCACGAAGTCCTCGAGGTTCAGGTCGAGGTCGTCGACGCCGCGGCCGAGCTTGGCGGCGTAGTAGTAGCGCAGGTATTCCGGGTTCAGGTGGTCCAGGTAGGTGCGCGCCTTGACGAAGGTGCCGCGCGACTTGGACATCTTCTGCCCGTTGACGGTCAGGTAGCCGTGCACGTTCAGCGCGGTCGGCTTGCGGTAGCCGGCGCCTTCGAGCATGGCCGGCCAGAACAGCGCGTGGAAGTTGACGATGTCCTTGCCGATGAAGTGGTACAGCTCGGCCTTGGAATCCTTGTTCCAGAAGGCCTCGAAGTCCAGTTCCGGGCGGCGCGCGCAGAGGTTCTTGAAGCTGGCCATGTAGCCGATCGGCGCGTCCAGCCAGACGTAGAAGTACTTGCCCGGCGCGTCGGGAATCTCGAAGCCGAAGTAGGGCGCGTCACGCGAGATGTCCCACTCCTGCAGGCCGGCGTCCAGCCACTCGGCGATCTTGTTCGCCACCGACTCCTGCAGGGCGCCGCCGCGGGTCCACTGCTTGAGCATGGCGTCGAAGTCGGGGAGCTTGAAGAAGTAGTGCAGCGATTCCTTGAGCACTGGCGTGGCGCCGGAAATCGCCGATTTCGGGTCCTTCAGCTCGGTCGGCGAGTAGGTCGCGCCGCAGGCTTCGCAGTTGTCGCCGTACTGGTCGGCGGTGCCGCACTTCGGGCAGGTGCCCTTGATGAAGCGGTCGGCCAGGAACATCTGCTTTTCCGGGTCGAAATACTGGGTCACCGGACGCGTGGCGATGTGCCCGGCGTCGCGCAGCTTCAGGTAGATGGACGAGGACAGCTCGCGATTTTCTTCCGCGTGGGTCGAGTGGTAGTTGTCGAAGTCCACCAGGAAGTCGGCGAAGTCGGCCATGTGCTCGGCGCGCACGCCGTCGATCAGTTGCTCCGAGGTGATGCCTTCGCGCTCGGCGCGCAGCATGATGGCCGAGCCGTGGGCGTCGTCCGCGCAGACGTACACCGCCTGGTTGCCGCGCATCTTCTGGAAGCGTACCCAGATGTCGGTCTGGATGTATTCCAGCATGTGGCCCAGGTGGATGGAGCCGTTGGCGTAGGGCAGGGCGCTAGTGACGAGGATCTGACGGGATTCGGACATGATGATCAGCCGTACGGGGAAATCGAGGAAAGTCAGCAACTATATAAGAAGCGGCGCCCGGCAGGCCACAGGCGCCGGCTAAAAGCGCGCCCGGCGGCGCGATCCGCGCCTGCGCCTGCTACTATGACCGCCTGTTTTGCTCAGCCTTTCTTCGGGAGAACCCATGAGCGCCGTCACCCGTGCCACGGTGGAAACCGTCCTCCGCCAGATCAGCGATCCCCACACCGGCCAGAACCTGCTCGACGCCGGCTACCTGCGCGACCTCGACATCCAGGGCGGGCGCGTCAGCCTCGGCCTGGAGCTGGGCTACGCCTGCGGACTGTTCAAGAACGGTCTGGCGCAGACCGTGCAAATGTCCCTGGAAGCCCAGGACGGCGTGGAGGCGGCGCAGGTCCGGGTGGACGTGAAGATCGCCGCGCACAAGGCCCAGGCCCAGGTGCCGGGCATGAGCAACGTGAAGAACATCATCGCCGTGGCGTCCGGCAAGGGCGGCGTGGGCAAGTCCACCACCGCCGCTAACCTGGCCCTGGCGCTGGCCCGCGAGGGCGCGCGGGTGGGCATCCTCGACGCCGATATCTACGGCCCCAGCCAGGGCATCATGTTCGGTATCGCCGAGGGCACCCGGCCGAAGATCCGCGAGCAGAAGTGGTTCGTACCGCTGGAGGCCCATGGCGTCGAGGTCATGTCGATGGCCTTCCTCACCGATGACAACACCCCGGTGGTCTGGCGCGGCCCGATGGTCTCCGGCGCGCTGATCCAGTTGATCACCCAGACCGCCTGGAACGACCTCGATTACCTGGTGATCGACATGCCGCCGGGCACCGGCGACATCCAGTTGACCCTGGCGCAGAAGGTGCCGGTGGCCGGCGCGGTGATCGTCACCACCCCGCAGGACCTGGCCCTGCTCGATGCCAAGAAGGGCGTGGAAATGTTCCGCAAGGTGAACATCCCGGTGCTCGGCGTGGTGGAGAACATGGCCGTGCACATCTGCTCCAACTGCGGCCACGCCGAGCACCTGTTCGGCGAAGGCGGCGGCGAGAAGCTGGCGGCGCAGTACGGTGTCGAGCTGCTGGCCTCGCTGCCGCTGTCCATGGCCATCCGCATGCAGGCCGACGGTGGCAAGCCGACCGTGGTCGCCGACCCGGAAAGCCAGTTGGCGATGATCTACCAGGAAATGGCGCGCTGCGTCGGCGCGCGCATCGCCCTGAGCGAGAAGGATGCGCCGGCGATGCCGAGCATTTCGATCAGCGAGGATTGATCAGTCGGCCGACTGGCCCTTGTGCGCTTGCCGCCATTGCTTCGGGCTGACCTCGAACCAACGGCGGAAGGCGCGCGAAAAGGCGCTGATTTCCGAGTAGCCGAGCAGCAAGGCCAGCTCGGAAATCGGCAGGTTGGACTGCTGTAGGTAGTAGGTGGCCAGCTCCTGGCGCACCGAGTCGACCAGCGCGGAGAAGCTCAGGCCCTGCTCTTGCAGGCGTCGCTGCACGGTCCAGCTGGGTAGGCGCAGCTGATCGGCAACCTGTTCCAGGCTCGGGTAGCCCTCGTTGAGCAGCGCGCGCACCTGGGATTTCACGTCATCGACGATTCCAGGGCGGCTTTTGACGCCGGCCTGGCCGCCGAGCATGCGCATGCTTTCGATGACGATGGCCAGCAAGCGAGGATCGCGGCCGGGCATCGGCCGTTCGAGCACGCTGCGGCGGAATATCAGGGAGTTGTGCGGCTGGTTGAACAGCACCGGGGCATCGAAGACTTTGCAGTGCTCGTGCCAGGCCTCCGGTTGCGGATGCTCGAACAGCACCTTCTCCGGCGCCCAAGCCTGTCCCAGGGCATGGCGCATCAGGTTGACGAACATGCCCAGGGAAAGCTCGGCGTCCTGCCGCTTGCGCAGAATCGCGCCGTACTGCACCTGGTAGTCGAGCTGGCAAAGCTCGCCTCGCTCTTGCAGACGCAGCAGGCTGCTCTGCTGGTGCACGGGGAAGGTGCTGACGACGTTGCGCAGAGCCTCGCCCAGGGTCGCCGAACACATGCCGACGTAGCCGAGCAGACCCAGCGAGTCCGGCTTGAACTGCTGGCCAAAGCGCAGGCCGAAGTTATCGTTGCCGGTTTGTCGGGCGGCTTCCTCGAAGACCTGGCAGTACTGGTTCAGGTCCAGGCTCAGGGTCGGGTGTTCCAGGCGTGAGGCGTCGATACCGGCGCGGCCGAGGATGCGTTCGGGATCGCCGCCCTGGTGCTGGATGAAATCGACCAGGCCTGTCGCCGCCGAGGCAAGGATTCCTATCGGGCTGCCCAGGGGCATTCCCGTCTGAGCGATCTGACCAGGCTGGGCGACGTGCACGGGAAATCCTCCTCGATCGGTTACCGCCGACGGCTGGCTAACAACGTCAGCAAGTTTCATTCCACGAGGTGGAAGGCTCTGGAAATGCCCGGACAACCGCTCAAGGGCCATTGTTGCGGGCCTTTCCCGGTCCCTGGCGGCCCGTGCTACGCACCTCCGTGGTGCGTAGCCTTTGGTGACGAATCCTGCCGATTCAGGCGCGCGCCAGTGCCCCGACTGGCTGTTCCTGCAGGTATCGACGGCACAGTTCGACGGTTTGCGCGACCCATTCGGCGCCCAGGCATTCGACCTGTGGCGTGCCGCGGTGGGTGCCGGTCCAGGCCAGCAGTTGCAGGCGTCGCTGCATGATCAGGGTCGGCAGCATGGCGAGGTCGTAGGCATCCAGCGTTGCTTCGCGGCTGTAGCCTTCCAACCAGTTGTCGATCCACTGCAGCAGATCCGGGTGATGCTCGAAGAAGCTCAGGGCGGCCGCCAGATCGTGCAGGTACCAGCCCATGCCGCAGTCGTCGAAGTCGATGATCCGTGTGCGCTCCCCCTGTACCAGCAGGTTGGTCAGTCGCAGGTCGGCGTGGATCAGCCCGAAGCGGGACGAATCTTCGCCGTAGCCTGCCAGGCGCTCGCCGATGACAGCGACGGTTTCGCGAATCAGCGCGGTGCCGTAGGCGTCCAGATACGGCGCGTCTTGCCAGCGGCCCCAGTGGCCCTGGTCGCCGAGCATGCTTTGATGGTTCCAGGTCAGGCGCTGAAAACTCGCGGGACGCTGCCATGCCCGGGCATGACGGTGCAGACGGGCATTGATTCCACCGAGGCGGCGGAACGACGCATTGAGCTGCTGCTGGTCCGGCTCGCTGCCGTCGATCCAATGGAACAACACGACGAAGCGGCTACCGTGCCCCGCCAGGTCCACCTGTTGAATGGCTTCGCCGTCCAGCCCGCGTATCGCCACCGGCACCTCCAGGCCGGACTCCTGCAGTGCCGCCAGCCAGGCCAGTTCGCTGGCGATGTCGGCGTGCTGGTGATAGCCCGCGCGGTGCACGCGCAGGACGAAACGACGCTTGCTCCCCAACACCTTGTAGGTGGCGTTTTCCGAGTGCACCAGCAGTTCGACCCGGCCCTGGTAATCGCTGGCGTAGCCCTCCAGGGCGCGGTGCGCGAAACGGTCAAGGGCGGCAAGGCTGGCGTTGGTGGTCGCAGTGGTGGTCATCGGGCTTGCTCCGTTGGCAGGGGATTGGTTGCCAGCATGAGTCGAGGCCCGCGCGGCTCGCTTGACCGCACGCCGCGAAATCTTGACCCGGCGCCACAAGGCGGCAGGCGCGGATCGAGAATTTGATCCTGCGGCCCGCAATCTGTGCCCTGTGGTCAAGTCGTCCATCCCGGGGCGGCCCACCATCGGTCCAACATCACTGGATCGAGGGCTGGAGAATGCTGAGTTCACTGCAAGGCAAGAGCGTGTTGGTCACCGGAGCCACGAGTGGCATCGGCCTGGGCATCGCCGAAGTGTTCGCCCGTCAGGGCGCTCGCGTGGCGATCAGCGCGCGGCACAAAGACAAGGTCGAGGCAGTGGCTGCCCGCTTGCGCGACGAGGGGCTCGCGGTGATCGGACTGGTCGCCGATGTCGCCGATCGCGAGCAAGTAGGTCGCCTGGTCGGAGCGGTGGTCGAGGCCCAGGGCGGGCTGGACGTGCTCTGCTGCAACGCCGGGGTGTTTCCCTCGGCACCGCTGGAGAGCATGACCGATGCCGACTGGAGCCTGGTGCTCGACACCAACGCCAAGGGCACCTTCCTCTGCGTGCAGGCCTCCCTGCCGCACCTGCGCCGTGCCGAGTATGGCCGGGTGATCCTCACGTCTTCCATCACCGGACCGGTCACCGGTTTTCCCGGTTGGGCCCATTACGGCGCGAGCAAGGCCGCGCAGCTTGGCTTCATGCGTACCGCCGCCATTGAGCTGGCGCGCGACGGCATCACCATCAACGCGGTGCTGCCCGGCAACATCCTCACCGAAGGCCTGCAGGGCATGGGCGAGGACTACCTGGCCGACATGGCCGCTTCCATTCCGCTGAAACGCCTGGGGCGCGTGGAGGACATCGGCAACGCCGCGCTGTTCTTCGCCTCGAAGGAGGCGGGTTATCTCACCGGGCAGAGCCTGATCGTCGACGGCGGGCAGATTCTCCCCGAATCCCTGCAGGCCTTGGCCTGACTCCCTACGTGACAGAACAACGATAAACGGAGAGCACCCAGATGAGCGGGACATTTAGCGGCGAACTGGAAGCAAGGCTGGACAATCCGGCACAACCCCACCAGGTGCAGCGCCTGCGCAAGAACGCGGTGGGCTTGATGGGCGTGCTGTTCATGACCGTTGCCACTGCGGCGCCCATCACCGCCATGCTTGGCAACGTGCCGATCGCCATCGGCAGTGGCAATGGCCAGTACGCGCCGGCCGGTTACCTGGTGGCGACCATCATTCTCGCGCTGTTCGCCATCGGCTACGCGCAGATGGCCAAGTACATCACCGCTACCGGCGCCTTCTACGGCTTCATTTCCCACGGCCTGGGCCGCGTGGTGGGCATGGCTTCGGGGATTGCCGTGACCCTCACCTACATTGTCTTCGAGGCGGCGTTGGTGGGTATCTTCGCCTTCTTCTGCGAGGACTTGCTGGCCAGCGTCGCGGGCGTGCACATTCCCTGGATCGTGTTCGCCCTGGCCATGCTCGCGGCCAACGGCATTCTCAGCTACTTCGATATTTCCCTCACCGCCAAGGTGCTCGGGCTGTGCCTGGTGCTGGAAATTCTCATGCTGGCGCTGATGGCGTTCGCCGTGCTGCTGCATGGCGGCGGCCCGCAGGGCATGGTGGTGGAGTCGATCAACCCGCTGAACGCCTTCCGTCCCGCCGAGGGCGTGGTCGGCGCCAACGCGGGCATCGGTCTGTTCTTCGCTTTCTGGTCGTGGGTCGGTTTCGAGTCCTCGGCCATGTACGGCGAGGAGTCGCGCAATCCGAAGAAAATCATCCCGCTGGCGACGCTGCTTGCGGTGATCGGCATCGGGGTGTTCTACGTCTTCGTCTCCTGGATGGCCATCGCCGGTTCCGGCCCGGCCGAAGCGATCCGCCTGGCGCAGGACCCGGCCAAGGCTGCCGAGGTGTTCTACGGGCCGACCCGGCTGTACCTGGGCGAGTGGGCGGTGAGCCTGTTCAAGCTCCTGGTGGTGACCGGTTCCTTCGCGTGCGGCATGGCTTTCCACAACTGCGCCGCGCGCTACATCTATGCCCTGGGCCGGGAGAATCTGTTCGCCTTCCTCGGCCGCACCGTGGGGCGCACCCATGATCAGCATGGCTCGCCGCACGTGGCCTCCACCGCACAGAGCCTGATTGCCACCGCCATCGTCGTGGCCTTCCTGGTCGCCGGCAAGGACCCTTACGCCGATCTGTACGCGCTGCTGGCCATCCTCGGCACCATGGGCATCCTCATCGTCCAGGCCCTGTGCGCCTTCGCCGTGATCTGCTACTTCCACGTCGGCACCCGGCACCGTGCCCAGGCTCACTGGTTCAAGACCTTCCTCGCGCCGTTGCTGGGAGGGATCGGCATGCTCTATGTGGTCTACCTGCTGTTCGCCAACCTGAGCTTCGCCGCCGGCACCGCCGCCGAGTCGCTGCTGTTCAAGCTGATCCCCTGGATAGTCGCGGCGAGCTTCCTGCTCGGTGGCTCGATCGCCCTGTACTTCCGTTATTTCGACCGCCGCAAGTACCACATCATCGGCAGCATCGTGATGGACGACGAGCGCCAAGGCGCCTGAGGAAAAATGCCATGTTGAAAGTCAATGCCTTCCAGGCTGAACAGGCCGATGCCCTCGGCGCCGCCGAACGCAGCATGATCGAGCGCCGTCAGCGCTTGCTCGGGCCGGCCTACCAGTTGTTCTACGATCATCCGCTGCACTTGGTGCGGGGGGCTGGCACCTGGCTGTACGACCGCGAAGGGGCTGCCTACCTGGACCTGTACAACAATGTGGCGTCGATCGGCCACAGCCATCCGCGCGTGGTCGAAGCCCTGACCCGCCAGGCTGCGCAGTTGAACACCCACACCCGCTATCTGCACGAGGGCGTGCTCGATTATGCGGAGAAACTGCTGGCCACCATGCCGCCCGAACTGGGCAATGTCATGTTCACCTGCACGGGCAGCGAGGCTAACGACCTGGCCCTGCGCATCGCCCGCGACTACAGCGGCGGGACCGGCGTGATCGTCACCCGTTACGCCTACCACGGCATGACCGCGTCGATCGCCGAGCTGTCGCCGTCAGTGGGCGACTACGTCCCGCTGGGGCGCGACATCCGCGTGGTCGATGCGCCGCTGCACGACCCCGCCGACCCCGCGCGGGTCGGTCGGCTGTTCGCCGCGCAGGTGCGTGCGGCGCTGGCCGACATGCGGCGCCATGGCATCAAGCCGGCGGCCCTGCTGGTGGACACCTTGTTCACCAGCGATGGCGTGTTCGCCGACCCGCCGGGGTTCCTCCGTGAGGCGGTGGAGGCAGTGCGCGCCGCTGGCGGCCTGTTCATCGCCGACGAGGTGCAGCCGGGTTTCGCTCGTACCGGCACGCACATGTGGGGATTCCAGCGCCATGGCCTGGTGCCGGACCTGGTGACCCTGGGCAAGCCGATGGGCAATGGCCATCCGTTGGCCGGCCTGACGGTGCGTCCGGAAATCCTCGCGCGTTTCGGACGCAATGCCAGCTACTTCAATACCTTTGGTGGCAATCCGGTTTCCGCCGCCGTCGGCCTCGCGGTGCTGCAAGTGATCGAAGAGGAGGGCTTGCAGGAAAACGCCCGGCACGTCGGGGCGCAGCTCAAGGAAGGTCTCGAGGGGCTGGCCCAGGGGCATGCCTGCCTGGGGCAGGTGCGGGGCGCGGGATTGTTTCTCGGGGTCGACGTGCTGGATGCGCAAGGGGCAGCCGACGGCGCCAGTGCGCGGCGTATCGTCAACCTGCTGCGGGACGAGCACATGTTGATCGGCGTGGCCGGGGCGCAGAACAACGTGCTGAAGATCCGTCCGCAACTGTGCTTTAGCGCCGAGAACGTCGAACAGTTCCTGGCCGCGCTGGAGCGGGTGTTGGGCCGGCGCTGAGGAGCGCGCCGGGCCCCGCCAGGCGAGTGCCTGGCGGGGCTTTTTTCTGGCTGCAGTGCGCGGTGCGGTTTTGCTCTGTCCGGGTACAAGCCAGTCGCAAGGACTGGCTTGTCTTCAGCAAGCGCACTCAGTGGCCGGTCGCCGCCTTTGCCGCATCCTGCTCGGCGTAGCAGCCGGCCAGGGCGAACAGCGTCCTCAGCTCGTCGAGCACCGTTGGGTCTTCGATGGTCGGCGGAGGCGTCACCTCCGGGCTGACCGCCAGGGAACGCAAGGTCTTGCGCAGGATCTTGCCGGAGCGGGTCTTGGGCAGGCGCTTGAGGACGAACACGCGGCGCAACGAGGCGACCGCGCCGACCGCCTGGCGGACCAGTGCGAGCAACTCGCGCTCAAGCTGCGCCGGGTCCGGTTGCTGGCCCTGCTTGAGTACCACGAAGCCCACTGGCACCTCACCCTTGAGCGATTCGGGCAAGGCCACCACCGCGCACTCGGCCACCGCAGGATGTTCTGCCAGGGCTTCTTCCAGACTGCCACTGGACAGGCGGTGGCCGGCGACATTGATGACATCGTCGACACGGCCCATGACGAACAGGTAGCCATCGTCATCCAGATAGCCGCCATCGCCGCTGCAGTAGTAACCCTCGAACTGGCTCAGGTAGCTATCGACCAGGCGCTGCGGGTCGCCCCAGAGGGTGCTCAGGGTGCCGGGCGGTAGTGGCAGGCGCAGGGCGATATTGCCGGGCTGGCCGGCTGGCAGGGGCTGGCCGGCGTCGTCGAGGATTGCCAGCCGATAGCCCGGCAGCGGCAGGCTGGAGGAGCCCGACTTCATCGGGTAGTCACCCAGGCCTCGCGGGTTTCCGGCGATGGCCCAGCCGGTTTCGGTCTGCCACCAGTGGTCCACCACTGGGCAGGGCAGGAAGCCCTGCAGCCATTCGCCGGTGGGCGGGTCCAGGCGTTCGCCGGCGACGAACACGGCTTTCAGGCAGGACAGGTCACGCCCCTTGGCAAGCAGGACCTGCGGGTCCTCGCGCTTGATCGCGCGGAAGGCGGTGGGCGCGGTGAAGAAAACATTCACCCGGTGTTCGTCGATCACCCGCCAGAAGGTTCCCGCGTCGGGTGTGCGCACGGGCTTGCCTTCATAGAGCAGGGTGGTGCAACCGCGAATCAGAGGGGCGTAGACGATGTAGGAGTGGCCGACCACCCAGCCGATGTCCGAAGCGGCCCAGAACACCTCTCCGGGCTGGACGTCGTAGAGCGCCTGCATGCTGAAGTTCAGCGCCACCGCGTGTCCGCCATTGTCGCGCACCACGCCCTTGGGTTTGCCTGTGGTGCCGGAGGTGTAGAGGATGTACAGCGGGTCGCTGGCCAGCAGCGGCACCGGCGGCACGGGCTCGGCGGCGGCGAGCAGGGCTTCCCAGTCGTGCTCGCGGCCTTCGCGAAGCTCGGCGCGGCACTGCGGGCGCTGCTGGATCACCACCTGTTGCGCTGGGTATTTCGCCAGTTCCAGCGCCTTCTCCAGCAGGGGCATGTACGGCACCACACGCTCATATTCGATGCCGCAGCTGGCACTGAGCAGCGCCTTGGGCCGCGCATCATCGATGCGCACTGCCAACTCGGCAGCGGAGAAGCCGCCGAACACGACCGAGTGCACGGCGCCCAGGCGGGCGCACGCCAGCATTGCGACCACGGCCTGGGGGATCATCGGCATATAGATGATCACCCGGTCGCCCTTTTCCACGCCGAGGGCGTGCAGCATTCCCGCGCAGAGGGCGACGCGCTGCTGCAATTGGCGGTAGCTGATGCGTTCCTGGGTCGCGCTGACGGGGGAGTCGTAGAGGATCGCGCAACGTTCGCCGTGCCCGTTCTCCACGTGCCTGTCCACCGCCAGGTGGCAAGTGTTCAGCAGGCCGTCAGGGAACCAGCGGCAATGCCCGGAGGGTTCGCGGGCGGTTATCTGCTGCGGAAATCGGTACCAGTCCAAGTGGGCGGCCTGTTCGCGCCAGAAGGCCTCGGGGTCGTCCAAGGCGCGAGCGTAGGCGTGCTGATAGGCATTCATGGGGCGGCTCTCCTGATTCTTGGAATTGTCTTGGAGGCCCTCGCGCTCTGGGCGCAGAGGCCTGGGACCATACTCCCAGCCAGCGCTGGCAGGCGCTTGACCCAGGGGCACAATTACTTGACCGCCGGCAGCGGTCCAGCTGTCAGCGCTGCTGCCCTTCGTCGGCCCCGGGGGCTGGGCTTTGCCCCGAGCGGGCTGCCCCGGTAAGATTCGCCTTTCTTTTTCCAGCCGTATCAACAGGACGCCCGCCATGACCATCAAATCGGACAAGTGGATTCGCCGCATGGCTCTGGAGCACGGCATGATCGAGCCCTTCGTCGAGCGCCAGGTGCGCGGCGCCGATGACAACCGGGTGATCTCCTACGGTGTGTCCAGCTATGGCTACGACGTGCGCTGCGCCGCCGAATTCAAGGTCTTCACCAATATCCACTCGGCCGTTGTCGACCCGAAGAACTTCGATGAGAAGAGCTTCGTCGACATCAACAGCGACGTCTGCATCATTCCGCCGAACTCCTTCGCCCTGGCGCGCACCGTCGAGTACTTCCGTATTCCGCGCGACGTGCTGACCATCTGCCTGGGCAAGAGCACCTACGCGCGCTGCGGCATCATCGTCAACGTCACCCCGCTGGAGCCGGAGTGGGAAGGTCACGTGACCCTGGAGTTTTCCAACACCACCAACCTGCCGGCGAAGATCTATGCCCACGAAGGCGTGGCGCAGATGCTCTTCCTGCAGTCGGACGAAGCCTGCGAGGTTTCCTACCGCGACCGTGGCGGCAAGTACCAGGGCCAGACCGGCGTGACGCTGCCGAAGGCCTGAGGCCGAGAGTGCAGCGACAAAACCGGGCCTAGGCCCGGTTTTTTATTGCCGGCGAAACGCCCGACCGCGCTGGGGGAGCCCCTTCTCTCCTGTGCCTGGCAGAGGCACAGTCGCGCGGACGGGTATCGCTGCGCTCCACGCGGGCCTGCGGGGGCATTCGTGGGGCGCGCTGCCGGTCATTTCAGGTTGCCGCTGAGGAACTGGCGCAGGCGCTCGCTCTTCGGATTGCCGAGCACCTCCTGCGGCGCGCCCTGTTCCTCCACGCGGCCCTGGTGAAGGAACAGCACCTGGCTGGAGACTTCGCGGGCGAAGGCCATTTCATGGGTCACCAAGATCATGGTGCGGCCTTCCTCGGCCAGGGCCTTGATCACCTTCAGGACCTCGCCCACCAGTTCCGGGTCGAGCGCCGAGGTGGGTTCGTCGAACAGCATGATCTCCGGCTCCATCGCCAGGGCGCGGGCGATGGCCACGCGCTGCTGCTGGCCGCCGGAGAGGAAGGCCGGGTACTTGTCGACCACCTGTTCCGGCAGGCCGACCTTGTTCAGGTAGGCGCGGGCGCGTTCCTCGGCCTCCTTGCGGCTCACGCCGAGCACGCGGCGCGGCGCCAGGGTGACGTTCTCCAGCACGGTCAGGTGGCTCCACAGGTTGAAGTGCTGGAAGACCATGGCCAGGCGCGTGCGGATGCGTTGCAGCTGTGCCGGGTCGGCGACGCGCATGCCGCCGTAGCCGGGGAGCAGGCGGATGTCTTCGCCGTCCAGGCTCATGCGGCCTTCGTCGGGTTGTTCGAGGAAGTTGATGCAGCGCAGGAAGGTGCTCTTACCCGAGCCGCTGGCGCCGATCATGCTCACCACGTCGCCGGTTCGCGCCTCCAGGGACACGCCCTTGAGGACTTCGTTGTCGCCGTAGCGCTTGTACAGCTCGTCGATCTTCAGTGTCGTCATGCAAACCTCAGGGTTGCAGCAGGTAGCCGCTGCGATAGGCATCGCGGCCGGCAATGTGGGCCACCAGCATGCCGGCGCTGGCCATGCGTCGCAGCGAGCGCGCATAGAGCACGCCGGCGTGCTGGTTATGGATGGGGGCGACCTGGTCGCTGAGCGGGTCGATGATTTCGGCGATCAAGGTGCCGGCCTCGACCCAGCGACCGGGCTCGACAAGCAGCACCAGCACGCCGCCACAGGGCGCGTGCAGCGGTTCGACGCCGGCCAGCGGGGTTGCCGGGAAGGGCAGCGGCGGCGCTTCCGGCGCCTGGCCGTCGATCAGACCGCGCCAGATCAGGTAATCGAGCAGGGCCTGGGCATCGCGCGTGGCCAGGTCGTGGCTGACGTCGGCCTGGCCGCGCAGCTCGACGGTCACCGCCTGGCAACCGTCGGCGATCGGGAAGCGTCCGGCGAAACGTTCGCGCAGGCGCGTCCAGACCAGGCTGAAGCATTCGTCGAAGGACTGCCCGCCGGAGTCCTCGGCGAGCAGGCTGGCCTTGCAGCCCAGGTAGCGCGCCAGCGGCTCCAGGTCCGGCCAGGCCTGCGGCGTGGTGTAGAGGTGTTCGACCGACTGGAAGTCGCAATGCAGGTCGATCACCAGTTCGGCGTCGCAGGCCAGCCGCTGCAGGGTCAGGCGCATGGATTGCAGTTGCGACAGCGGCGCCTGTGCCGCCAGCGCGGCGCGGAATGCGCTGCGGATCAGGCGCAGGTTGGCTTCGGCATCGGCGCCCAGTCCGGCCTCGATGCGCGCGGCGATGTCGTCGCTCAGATCGACGAAGGCGCGGTTGAAGTTCTGCCCGCTTTCCAGCTCGTAGCGGCCCAGTGGCGTGTCCATCACCTGCTGGTCGAGGCCGATGGGGTTGGCCACCGGCACCAGGACGATCTCGCCGCGCAGCCGGCCTTCGGCCTCCAGCGTGCGCAGGCGCTGCTTGAGGTGCCAGGCGACCAGCATGCCGGGCAGTTCGTCGGCGTGCAGCGAGGCCTGGATATAGACCTTGCGCCCGCCGTCGGCCGGGCCGAAGTGGACACTCTGGATGCTGCGCGCGGTGCCCGGCAGCGGTGCGATCAGGGGGTGCTTGTGCTGCTCCATCGGTCGTCAGCTCCGTGTCGGCCCGAGGAAGGCCAGCCAGCGCCGTTCGGCCAGGCGGAACAGACCGACGAGGGCGAAGGAGGTGACCAGGTAGAGCATCGCGGCGATGCCGAAGGACTGGAACGAGAGGAAGGTCGCGGCGTTGGCGTCGCGGGCGATCTTCATGATGTCCGGCACGGTGGCGGTGAAGGCCACGGTAGTGGAGTGCAGCATGAGGATCACTTCGTTGCTGTAGTAGGGCAGCGAGCGGCGCAGGGCGGCGGGCATGATCACGTAGCGGTACAGGCGCCAGCCGCTGAGACCGTAGGCGTGCGCGGCCTCGACCTCGCCATGGGCGATGTTGCGGATGGCCCCGGCGAATATCTCCGTGGTGTAGGCACAGGTGTTCAGGGCGAAGGCCAGCAGGGTGCAGTTCAGGCCGTTGCGGAAGAAAGCGTCGAGGATCGGCTCGGCGCGCACCGCGGCCAGGCTGTAGATGCCGGTGTAGCAAACCAGCAGTTGGATATACAGCGGCGTGCCGCGGAACACGTAGGTGTAGAACTGCACCGGCCAGCGAATCAGCAGGTTGCGCGAAACGCGGGCGATGGACAGGGGGATGGCGAAGGTGAAGCCGAAGGCGATGGATACCACCAGCAGCCAGAGGGTCATGGCCAGCCCGGTGATGTGGTAGCCGTCGGTCCAGAGGAAGGCTTTGCCGTATTGCTGGAGCAGCTCGATCATCGCACGGCCTCGCGGACGCCGGTGGCGAAACGGCGCTCAAGGGCGCTGAGCACGATATTCGACAGGGTGGTGAAAAGCAGGTAGATCGCCGCGGCCACCAATAGGAAGAAGAACAGCCGGTAGCTGCTCTTGCCGGCATCCTGGGCGGCGCGCACCACGTCGGAGAGACCGATGATCGAGACCAGTGCGGTGGACTTGATCAGCACCATCCAGTTGTTGCCGACCCCCGGCAAGGCGAAGCGCATCATCTGCGGGAAAAGCACGAAGCGGAAGCGCTGCGCGCGGCTCAGGCCGTAGGCCGTGGCGGCTTCCATCTGTCCGCGCGGCACGGCGAGGATGGCGCCACGGAAGGTCTCGGTGAAGTAGGCACCGTAGATGAAGCCGAGGGTGACGATCCCGGCGCTGAAGGGATCGATCTGGATGTAATCCCATTCCATGTAGTCGGTGAGGTCGGCCAGCCAGGTCTGCAGGCTGTAGAAGATCAGCAGCATCAGCACCAGGTCGGGGATGCCGCGGATCAGCGTGGTGTAGACGGTGGCCGGAAAGTTCAGGAATTTCGAGCTGGACAGCTTGGCGCTGGCGCCGAGCAGGCCGAGCAGTACCGACAGCAGCAGGGAGCAGATCGACAGCTTGACGGTCATCCAGGTGCCGTCCAGCAAGATGCTGCCGTAGCCTTTGAGGCTCAGGCTTTCGCCTAGGGTGTGAAAGAAGTCCTGGAGCATGCGCACAGCGCTCCTCGTGGTCAGGCATGAATGCAGAATAGCTTCGCCGCGGCCGGCGGGTGGCCGGTCGCGGCGAAACCTGGAGCGGGATCAGTCGTTGTAGAGGTCGATGTCGCCGAAGTATTTCTTCTGCAGCTTGTCGTAGGTGCCGTCGGCGTGCATTGCCTTGATGCCCTTGTCCAGCAGTGCCTTCAGCTCGGCGTTGCCCTTCTTGATGCCGATGGCGGTTTCCGCCGGCAGCAGCGGGTCATGCAGCGGCTTGCTGTTCTCGAAGGCCTTGCCCTGCTCGGTGGTGAGGAAGCCCATTTCGGCCTGCAACATGTCCTGCAGCGAAGCGTCCAGGCGACCGGATACCAGGTCGGCGTAGACCTGATCCTGGTTCTGGTAGCTCTTCACGTTGACCCCAGCCGGCTCCAGCTTGGCCTTGGCGTAGGCTTCCTGGATGGTGCCCTGCTCGACGCCGACGGTCTTGCCCTTGAGCGCCTCGGGCGTGGCGGCGAGGCCCGAGCCCTTCTTGCTGATCATCGAGGAGGGACCGGAGAACAGCTTGTCGGAGAAATCGATTTCTTTCTTACGCGCTTCGGTGACGGTCATCGAGGAAATCACACCGTCGAACTTGCGTGCTTTCAGGCCGGGGATCATGCCGTCGAAGTCGTTCGGCATCCACACGCATTTGACCTTGAGGTGTTCGCAGATGGCATTGCCCAGGTCGATGTCGAAGCCGACCAGGCTGCCATCCGGCGCTTTGGATTCGAAGGGAGCATAGGACGGGTCGGTGGCGAAGCGGATTTCTTTCCATTCCTTGGCCTGCAGGGCACCAGCGCTAGCCAGGAGCGCCAGGGCGGAGAGGGTCAGCCATGCTTTTTTCATCGATTGGAGTCCTTAGAGGTTGGATCAAGCAGTGGAACGAAAGGGAACACCTGTGCAACATCAAAACGACAGCAATTTTCGAACCAGAGGCGTAGCCAACGGAGTCGGTGGTCGGATCGGGATGACAGATGCGCCCTGGCGACAGGTATAGCATCACCTGTCAGGGGGCGTGTCCCATGCTGGGGCGTGGTGGCGGGGCGTTAGGTAACAAACTGGTGCGCGGGGCGGCCGCGGGTGCAGGTGTCGCGGGCAAAAAGAAAGGCACCCGAGGGTGCCTTAAAACGATCATGGAGTAAGTCGATTCATCCGAGTACGCGACGTTGGCTGAAGTTCCCGTTGCGCTGAATTATTTTTGCGGGACCAGGGTCAGCCGCTGGCTGCCATAGACGCGGTCGAGGTTCTGCGCCTGGAACGGGAAGCTGACGTAGTTGCCCTTCAGCCAGGCGTCGATGCCGTCGGCATAGTGCGGGCTGGCCGGGTTGCCCGACTGGCCGCTGCTGTTCACCCCGAGCATCGGCTCGCTCTGGCCGAAGTCGACGACGATGCGCATGGCCGGAATCAGCCAGGTGTCGAAGTTCTGCCCCCAGCCATAGGCCGAGACATTGAGGGTGCTGTGGTCGCCGCCGGCGGGGTAGGGACCGCGGTCCAGGTAGCCCTTGATGGCGTTCACCGCTGTGCGTTGCCCGGACTCCAGGTTCGGCGCCATCTTGGTGCTGTCGCTGACCCAGTTGTAGGTGTGCAGCTTGCCCCACTGCCAGGCGCGGCGATCGCTGCCCATCTTCTGTTCGCAGAAGGCGGTGGCGGCCGCCAGGCTGCGCGCGAGGATGGTCGGCTTGTCTTCTTTCTGCGGCGTGCGCAGGTCATCCCAGAACGGGCTGTCGTCGCGGCCGAGCAGGTGGTCGGCCTGGGCCGAGTAGGACAGGTTGGCGTTCTGCACGAAGGCCTTCCAGGCCGGGCTGTCCTCCGGGCCCAGTTCGTCGAGGAAGATCTGCTTGGTGCTTTCCTGCAGGAAGGCTTCGTAGAGCGCGGCATCGGCTGAGTTGGCGGCGAGTTTGCCGTCGAAGGCCATCAGCCGGTCGAGGGCTTCGCGGGCGCGCTCGCGCTGGCCTTCGGGCAGCGCCTGGATCGCCTGCTTGAGCGGAGCGGCCATGCCCGGCGCGGCGAACATCGCCTGCAGTTTGCCGGCGAACAGGGTGGTCTGGTCGTACTGCATGGCGATCATGCTGCGCGCATCGTGGCTCTTGCTGGCGTTGGCCAACTGGGCAATGCGCTCGGCGCGTTCCGGGTAGTACCAGGAACTGGACAACTGGGCGCCGTAGCCCGGCGGCACGGTGCGGTTATTGGCGGTGCCCAGCCAGCCTTGCTGCGGGTCCTGGTCGGACGGGTGCAGGATCGAGTCGGCGTAGCCGTCCCAGTCATAGCGGCCGTCCCAGCCGGGCGAGGGCAGCAGGCCACGGCCTTCCTTGCGGTTGGGGAAGCGCCCGGTGACCTGCCAGCCGATGTGTTTCTCGTCGGCGAAGACGATGTTCAGCGGCATGGCGCGGATTTCGCGGGTGGCGTCGAAGGCTTGCTCCACCGTCTTGGCCCGCGACAGGTCGAAGAAGGCATCGAGGCTCTTGTCGGAGACCGCCTGGATACTCTGATAGGCCAGGCCATAGCCACTGGACAGCGGCAGCGGCTGCATATCGTTTTTCCGCGCACCGAGCAGCGCGCTGTTGAGCAGCGGGCCGTGGCGGGTTTCGTAGACGATTTCGCGGACGGGGCGCTGGCCCTTGATGAAGAAGGTTTCGTTGCGCTCGATGGCCGGCTTCCATTGGCCGTCGGCCAGGTAATAGAGCTTGCTGCCCTGGCGCTTCACCTGTTCGAGGAAGATGTCCTGGGTATCGCCCATGACCATGGTCATGCCCCAGGCCAGCTTGCCGTTGAAGCCTGCCACCACGCCGGGTACACCGGCGATGGAGACGCCGGCGACGCTGTATTTCGGCGAGCGGATCTGCACGAAGTTCCACAGCGAAGGCATCGACAGCGGCAAGTGTGTGTCGTTGGCCAGCAGGCTCTTGCCGCTGCGACTGCGTTGCGGCGCGATGGCCCAGTTGTTCGAGGCCGCGACACCGAGCATCTGCAGCGCGGCGACCTGTTCGGCGGCGCCGTCGACCGAGGCCAGGCCGGGTATCTGTCCGCCGAGGTTGAGGCCCTTGAGTTTGTCGGCTTCCTCGAAGGGCAGGCCTTCGTCCGGGTAGATCGGCGTCAGCCAGGCGAGCTTCTCGGCGCCGACCTTCTGCGCCAGCACCAGCGAATCCAGCTCTTCCTGCAGGTTCACCGCCAGGCCGAAGTTGAGCAGGGCGAAGACCAGCGCGGAGTCCTGTGGCTTCCAGTACTCGGGGCGGTAGCCCGATTCGGCCAGGTCCATCGGCAGCTTGTCGCCGTAGCGGTAGAGGTAGGCGTTGACGCCGCGCGCATAGGTTTCGAAGAAACGCTGGATGCGCGGCGAGGCACCGCTGTACAAGGCGTCGGCGGCCTGCTTGAGGTTCGCCGTGCGCATGAAGCGGTCGATATCCAGTGCGCCCGGACCGACCATCTCCGACAGGCGTCCCTGGGCCATCAGGCGCAGGCCGACCATCTGGCTCAGGCGATCGCTGGCATGCACATAGCCAAGGGTGAAGAGCGCGTCATGGAAGCTGCTGCTCTCGATCAGCGGCATGCCGAGGTTATTGCGGCGTACCGACACGTTATCGGCCAGGCCCTTGATCGGCTGCACGCCTTTGCTCGGCGGCAGGCTGTCGGCATAGCGGTCGTTCAGCAGGGACTGGCAGCCGGTAAGGCTGACGGCGGTGCCGAGGGTGGCGGCAAGGCCGAAGAGAGAGAGCGGGCGGAAGGCGCGCAAGGCCATGGCAACGTGCTCCTGCACTGGGCTGGCGTGAAAAGGCGCTACGTTAGTGAGGCAGGCGCCGCCGCGCAAGCCGCAACTTCAGGCTTTATGCGGGTTCGCGCGGTTGTGCGGGGGGCATCTCCGGCGGCTGTTCGCACGGCAAGCGGGGAGCCCGTCGAGCGGTCAGCAAAAGGCCCGCATCTGCGGGCCTTCGTCGGGCACTGAAGGGTATCAGGCGCCGTGGCACTTCTTGAACTTGGCGCCGCTGCCGCAGGGGCAGGGATCGTTGCGGCCGACGTCCTTCAGCGGGTTGCGCACCGGCTCGTGGCTGTGATTGCAGTGCGGGCCGTGGACGTGCTGGGGATGGTGGTGGTCATGGTCATGATCGTGGTTGCAGTCGGGACCATGTACATGGGGTTCCTGGCTCATGGAAAGCTCACTCCGGGATGAAATCGCCGGGAATTATCTCGCCATTGCGTGCGATATGCACGGTGTGGCCGAACAACAGGCCGGTCTTCACTTCGCCTTCGAGGCTGTAGTTGATCGGCTGGTTGGGTTTCTGCAGCAGCTTCACGATGTATTTCATGTGGCGCCACAGGTTGGTGTTCACCGGCACCTCGAAGAACTGCCGGCCGTTGGCGGGCACGGTGAACCACAGGCTGGACTCGCCTTCGGCAAGCTCGACGTCATTGAGCTTGACCTTATAGGCCAGGCCCCGTACCGGCAGGCTGAAGTCGTTCGGGTTGTCGATACTGAAGTGCAGCATGAACTGCTGCTCCAGCAGACGGGCCTTGACCACATCCACTTTCACCAGCTTCACGTCCGGTTTCTCGAAACTGCCAGTCATCCAGCTACAGCCGGAGAGGAGTGCGAAGGCCCAGACTAGGCTGATAATTCTTATCATTTGCGCCTGATAAAACATTTCAATCCCCCAAGAGCGCCCAGTGTACCAAGCGCCTGCTTGCCCGCAAGTTATTGTTAGCTGAAAAGAAGTTGTCCCATACTGGGCCGACCTACCGATAGGCGAACACAGGAGTGTGAAGGATGAGCCGTTATGAAATCGTTTTTTCCGGCCAGACGCTGCCCGGCGCCGAGCCGGAAGCGGTGAAGGCCAATCTGGCGAAGCTCTTCCAGGCCGACGCTCAGCGTATCGCCTTGCTGTTCTCCGGGCGCCGGCTGGTGCTGAAGAATAACCTCGACGCAGCCGCGGCGGAGAAGTATCGCAGCGCGCTGGAGCGGGCCGGCGCGCGTGTCGAGGTGGTGGACATGGAGGCACCGATCGAGGAAATCGAGCTGGCGCCTCCGCCCAGCGCCGAAGCGCCGGCAGCCGCCAGGGCGCCGGGACGGCTGCAGGTGGCGCCGCGGGATGAGTACATGGCGGCCTTCGCCGATGTCGATGCGCCGGATTTCGGCCTGGCGCCGGTGGGCGCCGATCTGCAGGAAGAGCGCGGCGAGGTCAGCGCCCCGCCAGTCGACCTCGGTCAGTTCAGCCTGGCCCCGGTGGGCAGCGACATGGGCCAGGCCGAGGCGGCCGCGGCAGCGCCGGCACCGGACACCAGCCACTTGAAGCTGGTGGAGTGACCTGCGCTCAGCCGTTCTGCTGCGGATCGTCCTGGTAGACGAACTTGGGCATTTCCCAGCGGAAACGGATTGCCAGCAGGCGGAACAGGAAGCCGGCGAACAGGGTGATCAACATGGCCTGTTCGTTGGGCAGTTCCAGCTGGATGCAGATGAGGAAGCACCAGGCGCTGGCGAACGACACGCTGGCGTAGAGTTCGCGGCGGAAAATCAGCGGCACGTCGTTGCAGAAGATGTCCCGCAGGATGCCGCCGAAGACCCCGGTGATCACCCCGCTGACCGCGGCGATCAGCAGGCTGTGGCCCATCTCCAGGCTGACCCGGCAGCCGATCAGGGTGAAGGCCACCAGGCCGACGGCATCGAGCACCAGGAACAGTGAGCGCAGGTGGCGCATGAGCGGTGCGATGAACACCGTCAGCAGTGCCGCGCCGGCAGTCAGCGCCAGGTATTCCGGGTGGCGTACCCAGGTCAGCGGATAGTGACCGAGGAGCATGTCGCGCACCGAGCCGCCGCCCAGGGCGGTCACGCAGGCCACCAAGACCACGCCGAACAGGTCCATGCTGCGGCGGCCGGCCGAGAGGGCGCCAGTCATGGCTTCGGCGGTGATGGCGATGATGTAGAGCACGGTCAGCAGCATGGCGGGGCCCGCAAAAAAGCGCGCATTCTAGCCGAGCGAGGGGCATGCACCCAAGTGGGGCGCGCTGCCGGGCGTCCGTTCGCCAAGGCCGCCAGGACCTTCGCCCGGCGGTCGTTCTCAGGACTGGCGGGGTTTCAGCCGATCCAGGGGCCGCAGCATTTCTTCAGCTTGCCGCCGGAACCACAGGGGCACGGATCGTTGCGGCCGAGCTTGAGCGGCACCGTCGGGTCGAGGAAGTACCAGCGTCCGTCGCGTTGGACGAACCCCGAACACTCGCGGTGACTGTGTTCGCCCTGGCTGTCGTGCCAGCGAGCGGTGAAGGTGACCCGCGCGTGTTCCGGCTGGCCGCCGAGCACTTCATGACTCTCCACCTCCAGGCCCAACCAGGTGCTGCCGAGGCTCCAGGCGCGGATGGCGTCCAGGTCGAGAGCGGCTTGCTGCGCCGGCAGCGTGGTGGCGCGCAGGTAGTCGACCAGGCCGAGGGCGTAGGCACTGTAGCGTGAGCGCATCAACGCTTCGGCGGTGGGCGCCGCCTGGCCGGCATGAAGGCGGCCGCAGCAGTCTGGCAGCGGCATGCTGCTGCCGCAGGGGCAGGTTGGCTCGGCCATGGTCACCACCAGTACTTGCCGAAGTTTTCCGGGTTGGCCCAGAACTTGGCGTTCAGCCAGTCCGGTACCTGTTTGTATTCGCGCAGGTCGTAGGTCAACAGGGTCAGGGTCTGTTCGCCGCGCTGGAAGCGTTCGCTGGCCTGCATGCCGAGGGCGTAGAAATCGGTTTCGGCGACCCCGGCCGCCGGCAGATCGACCAGGACGGCGACGCGGCTGCTGTTGAGATTGCGGATGCCGCCGACCAACTGCAGTGTAGTGCGGCGATCCAGGTGTTCCAGGCAGTCGGCGAGCAGGGCCAGGTCATAGCGCTGCGCGGCCAGGTCCGCCGGCAGCGCGCCGGCGTCGGCATGGGCGACCTCGCAGTTCGGGTGCGCCTGCTGGAAGGCTTCCACGGCCGGAATGCGTCCGGCGCCGACCAGCAGCAGGCGCTGCGGGGCGTAGCGGTCGAGCAGGGCGGCCAGGGCTTGCTGGGGAGTACGGTCGGAAATCATCGGGCTCTTCGAGTACGGCTGTCGGATGCGCAGAGACTAGCCTGTGGCGTCCTTATGGCCTAGTGCTGGCGCATTTCCAAGAGGGCGTCTTTACTCGGTTATTGTCGGTTCAGACGCATCTCTAGAGGAGAGACTGATATATGAGCATTACAAGGACCGCTTTACCCCTCTTGCTGGTAGGCAGTTTGCTCACCGGTTGCGCAGGGTTGCAAAAGTCCGACTGGCCGACGTGCGCGCTGGTCGGTGGTGTGGGCGGCGCAGGCCTCGGCTCCATCGAAAACAGCACCTGGGCGGGATGGGGTGCGGTGATCGGTGGCGTTCTGGGCGCCTCCTACTGCTGGGTACATGGTGCCGGGGAGCAGGTTGCCGCTGCGCCGCCGCCCGCGCCTGCGCCCGAGCCGGCCCCGGCTCCGCCGCCGAAGGAAGAGACCATCGTGGTGCGCGATCTGCATTTCGCCTTCGACTCGTCGAAGATCGATTCGCGCGACAAGGACCAACTCGACGCGGTCGCGAACCGCCTGAAAGGCGAGGCGGCGTCGACCGAGCTGGATATTTCCGGTCATACCGACAGTGTCGGCTCCGACAAGTACAACCAGAAGCTGTCTGAGCGTCGTGCCCATGCCGTGGCCGACTACCTGGTGCAGTCCGGCGTTCCGGCGTCCAGTATCAAGTCGGTCGAAGGCTATGGCGAGAGCAAGCCGGTCGCTGACAACAAGACCAAGGAAGGCCGCGCCCAGAACCGTCGCGTGGAAATCCAGATCAAGCGTCAGTAAGTGCGGTGAGCTGTCTGCGACGGGGGCCTGATGGCCCCCGTTGTCTGTCCGTGGTCCTCTGGCATCCACCACCGCCTCCGGGGTATGGTGCCGGCACAAGAAAATACCGGGGAGCGTCCAAATGAAGGCTGTGGTGGGGCTGGGCAAGCTGATTGCCCTGTTGTTCTGGCTGGCGCTGCTGGCCAATCTCCTGAGTCCTTTCGCCCATCCCTTCGCGACCCTGATGCAGGTCGCGGGCGGGTTGATACTGCTGATTCACATCGTCGAACTGCTTGCGCTCGGCGCCCGCCTCAAGGGCCGCCCGCGGCCCTGGCTGGATCGCGCACAGGTCCTGCTCTTCGGCATCTTCCATTTCCTTTCGCTTCCGCAGTCCGCGGCTCAGGAGGGCAGCCATGCGTAAGTTCGTTCTGGCCTTTTCGCTTTTCGCGCCGCTGGCCTGTTCGGCCGCTGGCGTCGTGCATGTCGAGGCGAACAGCGTGTTGCGCCTGCCGGTCAAGGGCGATTCCCTGAGCCTCGAGCGTATCGAGGTGGCGCCGGGCGGCGCCCTGCTGATTCCAGCGCAGGTCAAGCTGCTCAAGGTCGGCGAACTGGACCTGGAAAAGAACGCTCGCCTGGGCGTCTTCCCCGGCGAGCAGCCGTTGCGCATCGAGGTGCAGCACGGGCGCTTCGCCGATGGCAGCGTGATTGCCGCGCAGGGCGCGTCCGGCAGTTTTCATCGCCCGGCCAGTGCCGGGCGTAACCTGGTCTTGCGCCTGCAAGGCGTGGAGGTCGTCAACCTGCTGGTGGATGTCCGTGGTGGCGTCGGTGCGCCTGGCTACGATGGCCTGGATGGCGCCAACGCCAGTGCCGGCGGTTGCCTCTGGGGCAGCGCGCAGGCCGCTGGCGACGGTCAGGACGCTGGCAGTGGCCAGGCGGGCGGCGCCGGCGGTCTGGTGCGCCTGGAAGTGCCCGAGCGCTTCCCGGCCGAGCAGGTCAAGGTGCGTCTGGAAGGTGGTGCCGGTGGTGCGCCGGGCAAGCCGGGCAAGGCCGGTGCGCGTAGCGGCGAAAAAGGCTGCTGGGTCTACTCGGTGGAGGGCGCGGCCGGTGGTCGCGATGGCCGCAGCGGAACCCAGGGCGCGGCGGGGAGCGCCGGCCGCTTCGAGGTGGTGCGCTTCTGAGCGAAGCGCACCCGCGGTTCAGCGCCCGCTTACCAGTGCGGGCGCATCGCGACAAAGCCCACCAGCACCAGGCCGAGCAGCAAGTTGCCGCCAACCGTGCGGCGGATGCGCCCCAGCGCCGCGCCGCCGGCCTGCCAGTCCTCGGCGGCCACCGCGCGGCGCAGTTCCGGCAGTTGCAGGGCCTGTACACGCAGGAACAGCGCCAGCATCGCCACGTAGAGTCCCATCATCACCTGTACATAGCGTGGCGCGCCGGCCATGCCGTTGAAGCTCAGATGCAGCATGCCGATGCCGCTCACCGGCAGCACCACGATCGCCGCCCAGACCCAGACGAAAAACCGTGGAAACACCTCGCTCCATAGCGTGAGCCGGGCGGGTGCTTGCAGCGCGGCGACGGCGGCCGGCCGCAGGATCATCCAAGCGAAGAACATGCCGCCGACCCAGATCAGGGCGGCCAGTACGTGAAGGGCATAGACGGGAGCAAAGGCGGTCATTCAGCGATCTCCGCTGGCGGTTGGGACGAAGCGCGCTATCATAGCCGGCCAATCGAACCACTGAAAATTTATCCAGCATCCGGATGTGTCCCGCGGGACCGGCCCGATGCCCGGGAACTCCATGCTCAGCACCGAACTCAAGGCCCAGATCCAGGGCGCCTACTCGCGCTTCCTCGAGGCCAAGGAACTCAAGCCGCGCTACGGCCAGCGCCTGATGATCGCCGAAGTGGCCAAGGTCCTCGGCACCATCCAGAGCGACGAAGAAGGCCATCGCACGGGCGAGGCCGCGGTGGTCGCCGTCGAAGCCGGCACCGGTACCGGCAAGACCGTGGCCTACAGCCTGGCGGCCATCGCTTGCGCCAAGGCCGCCGGCAAGCGCCTGGTGATCGCCACCGCCACGGTCGCGCTGCAGGAGCAGATCGTCCACAAGGACCTGCCCGACCTGCTGCGCAACAGCGGCCTGGCCTTCAGTTTCGCCCTGGCCAAGGGGCGCGGACGCTACCTGTGCCTGTCCAAGCTCGATCACCTGCTGCAGGAAGGCCAGGCGCAGAACGCCACCGCCCAGCTGTTCGAGGAGGAAGGCTTCCGCATCGATGTCGATGAGAGCAGCAGTAAGCTGTTCAACCAGATGATCGAGCGCCTGGCCGGCAACCGCTGGGACGGCGATCGCGACAGCTGGCCGGAGGCCATCGAGGACGCGCACTGGGCGCAATTGACCACCGACCACAGCCAGTGCACCAACCGGCATTGCCCGAATTTCCAGCAATGCGCTTTCTACAAGGCGCGCGAAGGCATGACCAAGGTCGACGTGATCGTCACCAACCATGACCTGGTGCTGGCCGACCTGGCCCTGGGCGGCGGCGCCATCCTGCCCGACCCGCGCGAGACCCTCTATGTCTTCGACGAGGGCCACCACCTGCCGGACAAGGCCATCGGCCACTTCGCCCACTTCACCCGCCTGCGCGCCACCGCCGACTGGTTGGAGCAGGTGGCGAAGAACCTGACCAAGTTGCTGGCGCAGAATCCGCTGCCCGGCGACCTCGGCCGCCTGATCGAACAGGTCCCGGAGCTGGCCCGCGAGCTGCGCACCCACCAGCAATTCATGTTCACCGCCTGCGAGGAGATCGGCGATTTCCGCGCCGGCGAGGACATGGAAGGCCGCGAGCGCCCGCGTCATCGTTTCGAGGGTGGGGTGATCCCCGAGCATATCCGCGAGATGGGCATCGAGCTGAAGAAGGGCTTCGCCAAGCTCACCGACCTCTTCACTCGCCTCACCGAGCTGCTCAAGGACGCCATGGACGGTGAGGGTGGCGCCGGCATCGCCAGCTACCAGGCCGAGGAGTGGTATCCGCTGTTCGGCAGTCTGCTGGCGCGCGCCCAGGGCAACTGGGAGCTGTGGACCGCCTTCACCTGCGAGGATCCGGAAGACAGCCCGCCGATGGCGCGCTGGCTGACCCTGGCGGAAAGCGGCAGCTTCTATGACATCGAGGCCAACGCCAGCCCGATCCTCGCCGCCGAGACCCTGCGCCGCAACCTGTGGAACGTCGCCTATGGCGCCCTGGTGACCTCGGCGACCCTGACCGCGCTGGGCACCTTCGACCGCTACCGCATGCGCGCCGGCCTGCCGCGCGCGGCGGTCACCGCGGTGGTGCCGAGTCCCTTCCACCACGCCGAGGCCGGATTGCTGCAGGTCCCGGACCTGAAGGCCGACCCGCGCGATGCGGCGGCCCACACCGCGGCGATCATCCGCGAGCTGCCGGGCCTGGTCGAAGGCGCCCGTGGCGCACTGGTGCTGTTCGCCTCGCGCAAGCAGATGCAGGAAGTCTTCGATGGCCTGGAGCGCGACTGGCGCAAGCGCGTGCTGATCCAGGGCAACCTGTCCAAGCAGGAGACCCTGAACAAGCACAAGGCGCGGGTCGACGACGGCGAGTCGAGCGTCCTCTTCGGCCTGGCCAGCTTCGCCGAAGGGGTCGACCTGCCGGGGGCGTATTGCGAGCACGTGGTGATCGCCAAGATTCCCTTCGCCGTGCCGGATGATCCGGTGGAGGCGGCGTTGTCCGAATGGATCGAGGCGCGCGGCGGCAATCCCTTCATGGAAATCGCCGTGCCGGATGCCTCGTTGCGCTTGGTCCAGGCCTGTGGCCGGCTGCTGCGCACCGAGCAGGATCGCGGCACCATCACCCTGCTCGACCGCCGGGTGGTGACCCAGCGCTATGGCAAGGCGATCCTGAACGCCTTGCCGCCGTTCCGTCGCGAGATCGCCTGAGGCGCTCGCCGGCATTCACGCGGGGGCGTAGCCTGCGTCCCCAGTCGCAAACCATGGCGGGCGCCAGCCGCGCAGGCGCCGCCCGAAGGACAAGATTGCATGCGTTCGACCCGTTGGCATCTGCCGCTGCTGCTGAGCCTGAGCCTGGCCACCGCGCCCTGCTGGGCCGCTGGCGACAGCGATACCTTGTTCAACTTCGTCAAGCCGCTGTCGGTGGTCTCCATCGGTCTGCAGGATGCCGACCTGCCCAGCGCCACCGGTGAAGCCACGGCCGAGGGTGAGATCCTGCGCCGCGTGCATTTCTCGCCCGCGCCCCGGCCGACCCTGCGCCTGACGCCCGCCAGCGGCAGTTGGGACTGGTCCCAGGCCGGCAGCATGAGTCTGCGCATCCAGAACGCCATGGATTGGGCGCTGACCCTGGAAATCGACATCGAGAACCTCGACGGCAAGCCTGGCCTGCACGCCAGCGTGGCGCTGCCCGCCGGTCCCGCGCAGACCCTGTTGGTGCCGCTGCAGGAAACCGCGCCGCAGCTGTTTGGCATGCGCGCCGGTGTGCCCATGCCGGTCACCCTGGACGGCCAGCGTCTGCTCCTGGCGCCGGTGGTCACGGGGTCGCTGAATCGCAGCAAGGTCGGCGCGGTGAAGATCTACCTGAGCGATCCCAAGGCGGCGCAGAACATCCTCGTCGGCCGTTTCGGAACCCGCGCCGGCGGCGATGAGCTGCACCGCGCCTACAGCGCCATCGTCGATGCCTTCGGCCAGGCCAGCCGTGGCGAGTGGCCGGAGAAGGTGAAGAGCGTCGAGCAGTTGGCCAATGCCTGGAAGGCCGAAGGCGAGCAGTTGAAGAAATGGCAGGCCGGCGCCGAGCCGCGCGATACCTTCGGCGGCCTGCTGGAAGGCCCCAACTTCGAGGCCAGCGGTTTCTTCCACAGCGAGAAGCGCAATGGCCGCTGGTGGCTGGTGACGCCCGACGGCCATGCCTATTGGTCGCTCGGGGTGAACACGGTGAACCGCGAAAGCAGCCAGACCTACATCGAGGGGCGCGAATACATGTTCAGCGTCCTGCCCAGGGAGGGCGAGCCGCTGGCCGCCTTCTACGGCCAGAGCGACGACCGCGAAGGCGTCGCGGCCCAGCAGGGACGGGCCTTCGGTTACGGTCGCTGGTTCGACTTCTATGCCGCCAACCGCTATCTGGCCAGCGGCGGACTGAGCGGCCAGCAGGCCGACGATGCCTGGCTGGAGCGCACTCTGGCGCGCCTCGATGCCTGGGGCTTCAACTCCCTGGGCAACTGGAGCGAGCCGGCGTTCGCCGGTGCTTCGCGTATCCCCTACAGCCTGCCGCTGGCGATCAGCGGCGACTTCGCCACCGTCAGCACCGGCTACGACTGGTGGGGCGCCATGCCCGATCCCTTCGATCCGCGCTTCGCCATGGCCGCCGAGCGGGCCATCGCCATTGCCACCCGCGATCACCGCGAGGATCCCTGGCTGCTCGGCTACTACGCCGACAACGAACTGGCCTGGGCTGGCCAGGGCAATAGCCCGCAGAGCCACTACGCGTTGGCCGTCGGCGCCCTGGCGCTGTCCACCGACAGCCCGGCCAAGCGCGCCTTCACCAAGCAATTGAAGGACAAGTATCACGACCACTTAGCCCTGGCCGAAGCCTGGGGCATCGAACTCGGCGCCTGGGAGGACCTCGACGTGCCGGGCTACCGGGCGCCGCAGCCGAGCGCCGGGCATCCCGCTATCGAGCAGGACTACAGCGCCTTCCTGCGGCTGTATGCCGACCAGTACTTCAAGACCTTGCGCGACTCCCTGAGCTGGCACGACCCCAACCACCTGCTGCTCGGCGGACGCTTCTCGGTGAACACCCCGGAAGTCCTGGCCTCCTGCGCACAGTACTGCGACCTGCTGAGCTTCAACCTGTATGCCGCGACGCCCCAGCAGGGCTACGACGCCGCCTATGTGCGCAGCCTCGACAAGCCGGTGCTGATCAGCGAGTTCCACTTCGGCTCGCGCGATCGCGGACCCTTCTGGGGCGGCGTCTCGGAGGTCTACAACGAGCAGCAGCGCGGCGAGCGCTACCAGCAGTTCCTCGCCGCGGCGGTGAAAGACCCGCAGATCGTCGGCGCGCACTGGTTCCAGTATCTCGATCAGCCCGTGACCGGGCGCCTGCTCGATGGCGAGAACGGCCATATCGGCCTGGTCGGCATCACCGATCTGCCGTTCACCAGCTTCGTCGAGGCGGTGCGCAAGGGGAACCAGCAAGTCGCCAAGGCCATGCAGGAGGAGGCTCGCGCCGCCGCCAAGGCGCAGCCCGATGCGCCGGTCAAGCCCAGCGAACCGGAGAACACCGCCAGCGCCACGCAGAGCAAAGCGGGCGCGCCATGAGCGGACATTCGCCGCGCTCATGCTGGTGCGGCCGAACCTACGCAGGGTTCACAAGCTCCGGTGGCGCTGGAAGAATGTCCGCCTTGCCTCTCTACCCGGAGTTCGTCCATGACCCTGCACGGCCACTTCGATAGCCACTTCGCCCCCGTCGCCGCTGCGTTCAGTGCGCTGTTCGCCGACCCGCAGGAGCGCGGCGCCGCGCTGTGCATCCAGGTCGGCGGCGAGACCCTGGTGGATATCTGGGCCGGCAATGCGGGCAAGGAGGAGGGCCAGGCCTGGCACGCCGACACCATCCTCAACCTGTTTTCCTGCACCAAGACCTTTGCCGCGGTCGCCGCCCTGCAACTGGCCGGCGAGGGCAAGCTCGATCTGGACGCGCCGGTGGCGCGCTACTGGCCGGAGTTCGCCGCGGCCGGCAAGCAGGCCATCAGCGCGCGGCAGTTGCTCAGCCATAGCGCCGGCTTGCCGGCCCTGCGCGACCTGTTGCCCGCCGAGGCCCTGTACGACTGGACGGCGATGACCGCCGCGCTGGCCGCCGAGCAGCCCTGGTGGACCCCCGGCAGCGAGCATGGCTACGCGCCCATCACCTATGGCTGGCTGGTTGGCGAGCTGATCCGGCGCATCGATGGCCGCGAGCCGGGCCCGGCAATCATCGAACGCACCGCCAAGCCCCTGGGGCTGGACTTCCATATCGGCCTGGCCGACAGCGAGTTTCCCCGTGTCGCGCATATCGCCCGGGCCAAGGGCAATCTCGGCGATGCCGCCGCGCAGCGCCTGCTGCGGACCATGATGAGCGAGCCGACGGCCCTGAGCACGCGGGCCTTCACCAACCCGCCGTCGATCCTCACCAGCACCAACAAAGCGGAATGGCGGCGGATGCAGCAGCCGGCGGCGAATGGCCACGGCAATGCCCGGGCCCTGGTCGGCTTCTACAGCGGTCTGCTGCAGGGCCGATTGCTGGATTCGGCGCTGCTCGCCGAACTGACCCGCGAGCACCGGCGCGGCGAGGATCGCACCTTGCTCACCTGCACGCGCTTCGGCCTGGGCACCATGCTCGACCAGCCGGAACTGGCCAACGCCACCTATGGCCTCGGTCCGCGCGCTTTCGGCCATCCGGGTGCCGGCGGTTCGGTCGGTTTCGCCGACCCCGAGCGGGAATTGGCATTCGGCTTCGTCACCAATACCCTTGGCCCCTATGTGCTGATGGACCCGCGCGCGCAGAAGCTGGCGCGCATCGCCGGCGAATGCCTGTAGCGGCGTACCGGTCGACGGACTGCCCGCGGCAGCGTGGAACCTTCCGCTGCCGCCCGGCTCGAAGCCCCGCGTGACAGGTATTCTCGCCGGTCATGGGGGCGTGCCCGCACAGGCACTTTCAGGTTTGCCGCATTGCCGCGGCCACTCGTCGCCCGAACAATAAAATCCCCTTGCAGCTTAGTCAGTTATGTTCAACTTTTAAGCTCAACTATGAAGTATTGCGCCCGCGTGCCTCGCGCCGCTCGCCAATCCCGTTGTCTTTCCGATGGATTTCGTCCCATGAGATTGCTCAAGACCTCGACCCTGCTCCTCTGCGTTGGCCTGTCCGCCTGCAGCCATTTCCAGTCCCAGGGCGGCGCCGCGCCTGAACAGACCGCCAGCGCAGCCCACTGGTGGTGGCCGTTTGGCAAGGCCGATGAAGCCGCCGCCAACGCCCCCGTCGCCACGCCGGCGGCACAGCCGGTGGCGGCCAAGGTCGCCGCGGCCGAACAGCCTGCCGGCGGGCACTGGTGGTGGCCGTTCGGCGCCTCGAACGCCGCCGCCGCCAGCGCGGCGGCCGCGCCGGCGCAGGCCGCGGAGCAGGCGCCGGTGCCGAACGTGCCGGTCACCAAGGAATGGCTGGACCGCTATGAGAAGGCCCTGCGCAGCGCCGTGGCCGGCAGCAAGTTCAGCGTCGAGCGCCGTGACAATGCCCTGGCGCTGATCGCCCCGGCGGATACCTCGTTCAACGCCAAGCGTCACGAACTCCTGCTGCCCAACACCCTGGGTCCGCTGAGCAAGGTCGCCAAGCTGGTCCAGGACGATCCGCAGAGCGGCGTGGTGGTGCTCGGCCACAGCGACAGCAGCGGCAACAAGGCCGACAACGACAAGCTCAGCCTGCAACGTGCCCAGGCGGTGGCGGCGATCTTCCACCTCAGCGGCCTGGGCAACGACCGCCTGCGCTTCAAGGGCGTCGGTGGCGACCAGCCGCGCGCGGACAACAAGACCGCCAAGGGCCGCGCCCTCAATCGTCGCGTCGAAGTGCTGCTGACCTCGCGCGGCAACCTGCTGGCCCTGGCCCAGAGCAAATAAGCCAGCGCGGCGTTTGTCGCCGGTCAAGCATTGGGATGCTTCTCTGGTTAAGCTAGGGTTTCCGCCTGTGTAGGAGAATTCCCAATGGCCCAGACCCTGGCCGACATGCGCCGTGAATACACCCGTGACGGACTCAGCGAGGCGCACGCGCCCGCTGAGCCGCTCAGTCTGTTCCAACAATGGTTCGAAGAGGCGGTGAAGACCGAGCAACTGCCTGTCGAACCCAACGCCATGACCCTGGCCACCGTCGACCCTGACGGTCAGCCGCATTGCCGCGTGCTCCTGCTCAAGGGGCTGGATGACCGCGGTTTCACCTTCTTCAGCAACTACGACAGCGCCAAGGGCGATCAACTGACCGCCAACCCCCGCGCGGCCATGACCTTCTTCTGGCCGGCGCTGGAGCGCCAGGTGCGCATCGAAGGGCGGGTGGAGAAAGTCTCCGCCGAAGAGTCCGACGCCTATTACCGCGTGCGCCCGCTGGGCAGCCGTCTGGGCGCCTGGGCCTCGCCGCAGAGCCGGGTGATCAGTGGCCGCGAGGAACTGGAGCGCCTGCTGGCGGAAACCGAGAAGCGCTTCATGGACAGTGCCCCGCATTGCCCCGAACACTGGGGCGGCTACCGCCTGCTGCCGGTGCGCATCGAGTTCTGGCAAGGCCGCCCCAGCCGTTTGCACGATCGCCTGAATTACCGCCTGGACGGCGACGCCTGGGTGCGCGAGCGCCTGGCGCCCTGAGTTTCTCCTTCCCGCCACGCATCGCGGGCCTGGCCCGCGATCGCTCGCGCCGTCTCGAAGCGCTGCTGAATTCCCTGCCCGAGGTCATTGCATGAAGGTCGTGATCGCCCCCGATTCCTTCAAGGAAAGCCTGTCCGCCCCCGAGGTCGCCGCTGCCATCGCCCGTGGCTGGAGCCGGGCGCGGCCGACCGACGAGATTCTCCTGCGGCCCATGGCCGATGGCGGCGAGGGCACGGTGGACGCGGTCCTGGCGGCGACCAGCGGTGAGCGGCGCGAATGTCGCGTGCGCGGTCCCCTCGGCGAACCGGTGCTGGCGCACTGGGGCTGGCTGGGGGAGGGCGCTGCGGTCATCGAAATGGCCGCCGCCAGCGGTTTGCATTGGGTCCCCGTGGCGCAGCGCGATGCGACCCGCACTACCAGCTATGGCACCGGCGAGCTGATTCGCGCGGCCCTCGACGGCGGGGCGCGCAAGCTCATACTCGGCCTCGGCGGCAGCGCCACCAACGATGGCGGCATGGGCCTGCTGCAGGCCTTGGGCGTGCGCTTCCTCGATGCGCAGGGCGCGCCGCTGGGCGATGGTGGCGCCGAGCTGGCGCGCTTGCAGCGGATCGAGCTGGACGGCCTGGACCCGCGCTTGGCGGAGACCGAGGTAGAGGTCGCCGCCGATGTCGACAATCCGCTGTGCGGAGCGCGTGGCGCGTCCGCTGTGTTCGGTCCGCAGAAAGGCGCCAGCCCGGCGCAGGTCGAGCAGTTGGATCAGGCACTGCAACGCCTGGCGGCGGTGGCGGCGCAGACCTTGGGCGAGGATCACAGCCGCTTCCCCGGTGTCGGTGCGGCCGGCGGCCTCGGCTTCGCCGCGCGGGCGTTCCTGCGGGCGCGTTTCCGGCCGGGCATCGAATTGGTCGCGGAAGTCTCCGGGCTGGCCGAGGCGCTGTCTGGCGCCGATCTGGCGATCACCGGCGAGGGCCGCCTGGACGCGCAGAGCCTGCACGGCAAAACCCCGGTCGGGGTGGCGCGAGCGGCGGCCGCCGCGGGGGTGCCGGTGATCGCCCTGGCCGGCAGCCTCGGCGAGGGCTATGCGCGTTTGCATGAGGTCGGTATCGCCGCAGCCTTCAGCCTGGCGCCGGGGCCGATCAGCCTGGCCGAGGCGCTGGCCGGCGCCGCCGGAGAATTGCAAGCGCGCGCCGAGGAACTGGCGCGGTTGTGGAGCCTGGCTCAGTCGGCGCGGTAGTCCTCGGCGGCCCGTTGCAGCCAGGTGGGCAGGTCGCGGCGCTTGACGCCTTCTGCCTTGGCTCGCTCCAGGCAGCGCAGCAGGTAGCTGCGCTTGTCCGGATCGTCGCCGGCCAGCGATAGCGCCAGGTCGCGGTCCATCCAGCGGCGGATACGGCGGAACAGCCACCAGTGGAAGTACAGGCCGGCGGCGGTGGTGATGAAGATGATGAAGTAGTCCATGGGGCGCTCCTCTCGCGGACGCAGACCCTATCCAATCCGCGCTGCGACATAAAGGCGCGGTTTTGTCGCAGGTCGCCAACTGTACCGTCGCTGAACAAAGCCGATTTTACGGCCTCGCCCGCGTGACAGCGCATGCCGCGGCAGGGTCTAATATCCACCTAATCTTTTCGGAGGTTCCCGTATGCGTAATTCTGCCTTCTTCGTTGCTGGTTTCACGGCCCTGGCCCTGACTCTCGGCGGTTGCCAATCCAGCCTGACCGGCGACACCTACAGCCGCGACGAAGCACGTACCGTGCAGAACGTCCGCTGGGGCACCATCGAAGCGCTGCGTCCGGTGAAAATCGAAGGCACCAAGACCCCGATCGGCGCCGCTGCCGGCGCAGCCGTGGGTGGTATCGGCGGTAGCGCCATCGGCGGTGGCCGTGGCAGCTACGTGACCGCCATCATCGGCGCGGTCGCCGGTGGCCTGGCCGGCGCCGCCGCCGAAGAAGGCCTGACCCGCACCCAGGGCGTGGAGATCACCGTGCGTGAAGACGACGGCAGCTCCCGCGCCTACGTTCAGGAAGTCGACCAGGGCGCCGTGTTCCGCGTCGGCGAGCGCGTGCGCATCCTGACCGTCAACGGCACCAGCCGCGTCTCTCACTGATACGCGGACACCGCCGCGTCTCGCGCGGCGGTCGATTTCAAGCGCGCGACACCGGTTCCCGGTGCCGCGCGCTATCGTTTCCGGGGCTGTCATTTGCCGTTCGCCGGAACTGGCGGGTGTGGCCGGGCCCCGTGTGAGCCTTTTGGAAATATTTCTATCCATGACGCCTTATCGATAGGCATGGATAATCGGAAATTCCGCGTCCGTTCTGGATGGAACGGGCGGAGGCTATGAACGAGTAAGGAGAAGGTCATGATGCTGGCGCTGCTGATCGCGCTGCCTTTCCTGGGATGCTGCCTGCCGGTGCTGGCCGAGCGTTTCGGTCGCAACGCCTGCGCGGCCGCCGCGGCCCTGGCGCCGTTGCTCGGTCTCGGTCTGCTGCTCGGCCAGCGCGGCGTGCTGGCGGGCGAGCGTCTGTTCGCCCGCGTCGATTGGCTGCCGGAGCTGGGACTGAACCTGAGCCTGCGCCTGGACGGCCTGGGTTTCCTCTTCGCCCTCTTGATCCTCGGCATCGGCCTGCTGGTGATCCTCTACGCCCGCTACTACCTCGCCGAGCAGGAGCCGACCGGGCGCTTCTACGCCTTCCTCCTGCTGTTCATGGGCGCCATGCTTGGCGTGGTGCTCAGTGAAAACCTGCTGCTGATGCTGGTGTTCTGGGAGCTGACCAGCCTGTCTTCGTTCCTGCTCATCGGCTTCTGGAACCAGCGCTCGGATGCCCGCAAGGGGGCGCGCATGTCCCTCGCGGTGACTGGCGGCGGTGGCCTGGCGCTGCTCGCCGGCATCCTGCTGATCGGCCATGTGGTGGGCAGCTTCGAGCTGTCCCGGGTGCTCGAAGCGCGCGCGCTGCTGCAGGGCAGTCCGTTGTTCCCGCTGGCGCTGGTGCTGGTGCTGCTCGGCGTGTTCACCAAGTCCGCGCAGTTTCCCTTCCACTTCTGGCTGCCCCACGCAATGGCCGCGCCGACGCCGGTGTCGGCGTACCTGCATTCGGCGACCATGGTCAAGGCCGGGGTATTCCTGCTGGCGCGCCTGTACCCGGTGCTGGCCGGCAACGACCTGTGGTTCTACCTGGTCAGCCTCACCGGCCTGGCGACCCTGTTGCTGGGCGCCTTCACCGCGCTGTTCCAGAACGACCTCAAGGGGCTGCTGGCCTACTCGACCATCAGCCACCTGGGCCTGATCACCCTGTTGTTCGGCCTGGACTCGCCGATGGGCAACGTCGCGGCGATCTTCCACATCATCAACCACGCCACCTTCAAGGCCTCGCTGTTCATGGCCGCCGGGATCATCGACCACGAGACCGGCAGCCGCGACATGCGCCGCATCAGCGGCCTGTGGAAGTACATGCCGCATACCGCCGTGCTGGCCATGGTCGCCTCGGCGTCCATGGCCGGGGTGCCGCTGCTCAACGGATTCCTCAGCAAGGAGATGTTCTTCGGCGAGACCCTCTCGTGGAGCATGAGCGGTAGCTTCAAGTGGTTGATGCCGAGCCTGGCCACCCTGGGTGCGCTGTTCTCGGTGAGCTATTCGGTGCGCTTTATCCACGACGTGTTCTTCAACGGCGAGCCGCTCAATCTGCCCAAGCAGCCCCACGAGCCGCCGCGCTACATGAAGGTGCCGGTGGAGGTGCTGGTCGGCCTGTGCCTGCTGGTTGGCATGGCGCCTTCGCTGACCGTGGCGCCGCTGTTATCCGCCGCTGTCGCGGCGAGCCTCAACGGCACGCCGCCGGACTACAGCCTGGCGATCTGGCATGGCTTCAACACGCCTTTGCTGATGAGCCTGATCGCACTGGTCGGCGGTGTGCTGCTCTATGTCCAGCGCAAGCCGCTGTTCGGCTGGTATGCCGGCCTGCCGGCGCTGGACGCCAAGCTGGTCTTCGAGCAGCAGGTGCAGCGTTCGGTGCGCGGCGCCAAGGGCCTCACCGCGCGACTGCAGAACGATTCGCTGCAGCGCTACCTGCTGCTCCTGCTGTTGGCGGCGCTGGTGGTCGTCTGCGCCGGGCTGGCGCCGCTGTCGAGCCTGGCCGGCCAGCGTCCGCTCAGCTCGCTCGACGCGGTCACCGCCTTCGGCCTGGCCCTGCTCGCCCTCAGCGGCCCGCTGACCGCTGCCTTCCATCGGCAACGCCTGGTCGCGCTGATCGTACTGAGCATCGCCGGCTTGCTGGTGGCCCTGGTCTTCGCCCGCTTCGCCGCGCCGGACCTGGCGCTGACGCAACTGGCGGTGGAAGTGGTGACCATGGTCCTGCTGATGCTGGCGCTGTACTACCTGCCGCAGCGCACGCCGAAGGAAAGCAGCAGCCTGCGTGGCTTGCGCGACTTCCTCGTGGCCCTGGCCTGCGGGGTGATGGTGGCACTGCTGGCCTACGCCGTGCTGACCCGCCCCTACGACAGCATCGCCGGCTACTACCTGGCGAACAGCGTTTCCGGCGGCGGTGGGCACAACGTGGTCAACGTGATCCTGGTCGATTTCCGCGGCTTCGATACCCTCGGTGAAATCAGCGTGCTGGCGATCGCCGCGGTGGGTATCTTCGCCCTGCTCGACGGGCTGCGCCTGCCGGTGCGCGAGCGTGACGGCGAGGGCCGGCCCTGGTCGGCCGAGCGCCATCCGCTGATCCTCGCCAGCCTGGCGCGCCTGCTGCTGCCGCTGGCGCTGCTGGTGGCGGTGTTCATCTTCCTGCGCGGGCACAACCTGCCGGGCGGTGGCTTCATCGCCGGGCTGGTCAGCGCGGTGGCGCTGATCCTCCAGTACATCGCCTGCGGCAGCCGCTGGGTGCGCACCCGCTTGCCGCTGAACTACTCGCGCGGCGCTGGCCTCGGGGTCCTCATCGCCGGGCTCACCGGTCTCGGCAGCTGGGCCTTCGGCTATCCGTTCCTGACCTCGTCGTTCGGCCATTTCTACCTGCCGCTGGTGGGCGAATTCGAGCTGGCCACGGCCATGCTCTTCGACCTTGGCGTGTACCTCACGGTGGTCGGGGCGACCCTGCTGATCCTCGCCGGCCTCGGCGAACTCAATCCGCCGCCGGAATCGCCGGCGTCCGCCCAGGAGGCGCTCTGATGGAAGCCCTGTTCGCCGTCACCCTCGGCCTGCTCAGCGCCAGTGGCGTCTATCTGCTGCTGCGCGCGCGGACCTTCCCGGTGGTGCTCGGCCTGACCCTGATCTCCTACGCGGTGAACCTGTTCCTCTTCGCCATGGGCCGCCTCGCCGGCGACCCGGCGGTGCTCGGCCAGGTGGCCAATGCCGGCGATGCGATCCCCCAGGCGCTGGTGCTCACCGCCATCGTCATCGGCTTCGCCATGACCGCCTTCGTCATCGTTCTGGCCCTGCGCGGCCTGGCCGAGACCGGCGACGACCATGTCGACGGCAGGCCGGGGGAGGGCGATCGGTGAATCATCTGCTGATCGCTCCGCTGCTGCTGCCGCTGTTCTGCGCTTGCCTGCTGCTCTGCGGCGGACTCGGCCAGAGTGCCAGCCGGACCTTGTCGCTGCTCGCCACCCTGGCCTTGCTGCCGTTGAGCGCGTGCCTGCTGGCGCAGGCCGCCAGCGGCCAGGTGCAGTTCTATGCCCTCGGCAACTGGCAGCCGCCATTCGGCATCATCCTGGTGCTCGACCGCCTGAGTGCCTTGATGCTGCTGGCCAACGCCGTGCTCGCCAGCTTCGCGCTGATCTATGCGCTGCACGGCGACGATGCCCGTGGCCGGCACTTCCATGCGCTCTTCCAGTTCCAGGTGCTGGGCCTGAATGGCGCCTTCCTCACCGGCGACCTGTTCAACCTGTTCGTGTTCTTCGAGATCCTGCTGATCGCCTCCTACGCGCTGCTGCTGCATGGCGGCGGAGCGGGGCGGGTGCGCGCCGGGCTGCACTACGTGGTGCTCAACCTGGTCGGCTCGGCGTTCTTCCTGATCGCCGTGGGCGTGCTCTATGGCATCAGCGGCACCTTGAACATGGCCGACATGGCCCAGCGGGTGGCGCACCTGAGCGCCGAGCAGGCGCCGCTGGTGCGCGCCGCGGCCTTGCTGCTGCTGGTGGTGTTCGGCCTCAAGGCGGCCCTGCTGCCGCTGTATTTCTGGCTGCCACGCGCCTACGCCGAAGCCAGCGCGCCGGTCGCCGCGCTGTTCTCGATCATGACCAAGGTCGGCATTTACTCGATCCTGCGCGTCTACACGCTGATCTTCGGCGCCCAGGCCGGCGAGCTGGCCAACCTGGCCCAGGACTGGTTGTGGCCGCTGGCTCTGCTCGGCATCGTCGCCGGCAGCCTGGGCGCGCTGGCGGCGAGCACCCTGCAGGGGCTGCTGGCCTATCTGGTGGTGCTCTCCGCCGGCACCCTGATGGCGGCGCTGGCCATCGGCACGCAGGCGGCCCTGGGCGCGGCGCTTTATTACCTGCTGCACAGCACCTGGGTGGCCGGTGGGCTGTTCCTCCTCGCCGATCTGATCGCCCGCCAGCGTGGCGACAAGGGCGGTGAGCTGGTGCAGGGCCCGGCGCTGTTGCAGCCGCACCTGCTCGGCGCGCTGTTCTTCCTCGGCGCCATCGCCGTGGCCGGCTTGCCGCCATTGTCCGGTTTCATCGGCAAGGTCCTGCTGCTGCAGGCGCTGCCCACGGGCTGGGCGGCCGTGGCGTTGTGGAGCGTGGTGCTGCTCAGCGGCCTGGTGACCCTGGTCGCCCTGAGTCGTGCCGGCAGCACGCTGTTCTGGCGCGTTGGCCGCAGCGTGCTGGGCAACGCCGAGCGTGACCCCGTGCGGCTGTTCGCCACCATCGGCCTGCTGGCCTGCGCCCCGCTCATGGTCGCCTGCGCCAAGCCGCTGCTGGCTTATGCCCAGGCCGCGGCCGCGCAATTGCTGGATGGCGAGCTGTACCGCCAGGCGATTCTCGCCGGAGGTGGCGCATGATCCGCCGCCTGCTGCCGCACCCGCTCCTGAGCCTGTGCCTGCTGCTGGGCTGGGTGTTGCTGGTCAACGATTTCTCCTTCGGCCACTGGCTGCTCGCCGCCGTGCTCGCCCTGGCGCTGCCGCTGCTGTGCCGGGACATGCTGCTGGCGCCGCTGCCCATTCGCCGGCCGGGACTGCTGCTGCGCTTCATCGGCCGGGTGCTCTACGACATCGTCAAAGCCAACCTGCAGGTGGCGCGCCTGGTGCTGGGGCCGACACGGCGCCTGCAGCCGGCCTTCGTCGAGGTGCCGTTGGCGCTGCGCGAGGACCTGCCGATCGCCATCCTCGCTAGTGTCATCACCCTGACGCCGGGGACCGTCTCCGCCGACCTCAGCGCCGATCGCCGCGTGCTGCTGGTGCATGGCCTCGACGTGCCCGACCCGCAGGCGCTGGTGGCGGAGATCAAGGCGCGCTACGAGGCGCCGCTGAAGGAGGTGTTCGAATGCTCGCCCATGTGATCCCGCTGTGCCTGGCGCTGCTGGTGCTGGCCGTGCTGCTGACGGTGGCGCGGCTGGTTCGCGGGCCGAGCGTGGCGGACCGCATCCTGGCCCTGGACACCCTGTCGGTGGAGGCCATCGCGCTGATCGTGCTGTTCGGTATCTGGCGCGGCAGCGGCCTGTATTTCGAGGCTGCGTTGCTGATCGCGGTGATGGGCTTCGTCAGCACCGTGGCGCTGTGCAAGTTCCTCCTGCGCGGAGACATCATCGAATGAGCGGTCTGATCGAGGCGCTGGTCGCCTTCTTGCTGCTGGTTGGCAGCCTGTTCGCCCTGCTCGGCGCCATCGGCCTGTATCGCCTGCCGGACTTCTACACGCGCCTGCACGCGCCGACCAAGGCGTCGACCCTGGGCGTCGGCGGCGTGGTGCTCGGCTCGCTGCTGTACTTCAGCACGCTGGGCGGCGGGCTGAGTCTGCACGAGGTGCTGATCACCCTGTTCCTGTTCATCACCGCGCCGGTCAGCGCCCACCTGCTGGCCAAGGCGGCGATGCAGCAACGCCTGCCGCGCGCATCGCGTACCCGCGGCGAGCCCTGGGAGTAACCCGGCGCGGCCCGTCGATGGGTAGCGCTCCACGCCATCCGCCGCGCGTGACTGGCGGGTAAGGCGGACGGCGTTACAGTTTTGCCCCGGCGCTGTGTCTGTCGGCCGCCACGGGCAGGCTTCTATACTCCCTGGTTTTCCCATTGGAGCGTCCCGTGCAGCAATCCCGGCCGTTCGCCCTGGCGTGCCTGGTGTTGGCCATGGCGCTCTGGGGCAGTTCCTTCATCGCCCTCAAGCTGGCTTTCGCCGAATGGCCGGCGATGTGGGTGATTTTCGCGCGCATGGCCATCGGCAGCCTGATCTTCCTTGCCGCCTGGCGTTGGCGCGGACGCATCGACTACCGTCCGGGCGACTGGAAGTCCCTGCTCGGCCTGGCCATCTGCGAGCCCTGCCTGTACTTCGTCTGCGAGTCGTTCGCCTTGCAGTACACCAGCGCCGCCCAGGCCGGGATGATCACCGCGCTGTTGCCATTGCTGGTGGCGGTCGGCGCCTTCCTCCTGCTGCGTGAGCGAATCTCCCGCAATACCTGGCTGGGCTTCGCCCTGGCGGTGTGCGGCGCGCTCTGGCTGACCCTGGCCAGCGAGCCCGACCGGCACGCGCCGCAGCCGCTCCTGGGGAATTTCTTCGAGCTGCTGGCGATGCTCTGCGCCAGCGGCTACACCTTGTTGCTCAAGCACCTGTCGGCACGCTACTCGCCGTTCATCCTGACCGCCATGCAGGCCTTCATCGGCTCGATCTTCTTCCTGCCGCTGGCCGTGCTGAGCGCCGGCACGCCACCGGCGCCGAGCGGGCAGGGCCTGTTCGCCCTGGTCTATCTGGGCAGCGTGGTCACGGTGGGTGCCTATGGTTTGTACAACTTCGGGGTCAGTCGCCTGCCGGCGAGCCAGGCCTCGGGTTTCATCAACCTGATACCGGTGTTCACCCTGGTCTTCGCCGCGCTGCTGCTCGGCGAGGTGCTCAACGCCCAGCAGGCCTTGGCCGCCACCCTGGTCTTCGTCGGGGTGGCGCTGAGCCAGTGGCGCAGTGCCGCGCCGCCACCGCCGGCCGGCGTCCTGGACTGAACGCGACGAGGAACCGCCCATGCCCGCCAGAACCCGTGCCTGGAGCTGTGAAGCGATCCGCATCATCGAGGCGGATTTCCAGCGCAGTGCCGATACCCACCTGATTCCCCTGGAAATGCCAGGCCTGCCGGGCATCGACCTGTACCTCAAGGACGAGTCCAGCCACCCCACCGGCAGCCTCAAGCACCGCCTGGCGCGCTCACTGTTCCTCTACGCGCTGTGCAACGGCTGGCTGAAGCCGGGGGCGCCGGTGATCGAAGCCTCCAGTGGCTCGACGGCGATCTCCGAAGCCTATTTCGCGCGCCTGCTCGGCCTGCCCTTCATCGCCGTGATGCCGGCCACCACTTCGCGGGAGAAGATCGCGCAGATCGCCTTCTACGGCGGCCAGAGCCACCTGGTCGACGACCCCACGCGGATCTATGCCGAATCCGAGCGCCTGGCGCGGGAAAGCGGCGGGCACTTCATGGACCAGTTCACCTATGCCGAGCGCGCCACCGACTGGCGGGCGAACAACAACATCGCCGAGTCGATCTTCCAGCAGATGCGCCACGAGCGCTTCCCCGAGCCGGCCTGGCTGGTTTCCAGCGCCGGCACCGGCGGCACCCTGGCCACCCTCGGGCGTTTCGCCCGCTATCGCCGCCACGAGACCCGCGTACTCTGCGCCGACGCCGAGCGCTCGGTGTTCTTCGACGCCTACCGCAGCGGCGACCGCAGCCTGACCCTGGATTGCGGCTCGCGCATCGAAGGCATCGGCCGGCCGCGCGTCGAAGCATCCTTCCTGCCGTCGGTGATCGACGCCATGGCCAAGGTGCCGGATGCCTGGTCGCTGGCCGCCATGTATTACCTGGCCGAACGCCTCGGCCGCCACGTCGGCGGGTCCAGCGGGACCAACCTGATCGGCGCGTTGCTCGCCGGTCGGCAAATGCTGGCCAATGGCGAGTCCGGTTCGCTGGTGGCGATTCTCTGCGACGCCGGCGAGCGCTACGCCACCACCTACTACGACCCGAAGTGGCTGAGTGAGCAGGGCTACCAGTTGGCGCCGCTGATCGAGGCGGTGCGGCAGTGCGCGGAGGCGGGCGTCGCCCTGCCGGCGACGATCGAAACCGTCGGCTTGCAGGGCTGAGTGGGAAGGGGGGCGCCTTCAGTCGCTGCTGGCGCCGCCCGGATAGGCGCAGCCACGCAGAACCTGGCCGTTCAGGCGCAGCTCCGCGGAAAGCGTGCTGACCGCACCGCTCATGCTGTTCACGCAGCGCGCCGGGGCCACCCAGAGTTCCAGTTTCTGGCCATTGGCTTCGCTGGAGTAGCTGCTGCTGCCACCGGGGACGCTTTCCACCACGTAGGGCACTACCAGTGCCTTTTGCCCGGGACGTTCGAGCAACAGGCCCTGGGCGTTGATCATCACGCTCCAGCCCGGCTCGTTGCCGCCGGCCTGGACGATGGTGCGCTTGAAGTTGGGATCGTCGCAGGCGTGGCCTTCGTTCTGGATGCGGTACAGGGTATCCACCTGCAGCGCGCCGTCGGTGCCGCTGGAGCGGCTGCCGCCATAGCTGCCGCGGACATCGACGAACAGGCTGTCGGCACCGCCGGCGAAGAGTTCGCGGGCTTCGCGCGCCAGACCGGTATCGGCGCTATCCTCGATGCCGAAGCGGCGATTTTCCTGGCAGGGTCGCAGGATCAGCGCATCGCCCTGGCGGCTGAGTTCGCCCTGTACTCGGGTCGGCAGGTTCACCACCGTGGGCTTGGGGGTCCAGACCTGGCAGGCGGCGAACAGAGGCAGAAGGCTATACAGGGCGAAACGGGCTGAACGCATGGCGGGGGCTCCCGAAAAATGCGCCCACGTTACCGAGCGGCCGAGCGCTTCTCAAGCGCCTTGATGGCCTTGAATCTTCTGATCGCGGGTGTAGGAGGCTGAAGGATGATTCGCTGTAAGCGTGCCTATGAGGCCGTGGCCGAGGGCGATGGCTACCGTGTGCTGGTGGACCGTCTGTGGCCGCGCGGCCTGCGCAAGGAAGCCCTGGCGCTGGACGAGTGGCTGAAGGAGGTCGCGCCGTCCAATGCGCTGCGCCAGCGCTTCCACCAGGACCCTGCGGACTACGAGGCGTTCTGCCGGGACTATCGCGCCGAACTGGCGGCGCATCCCGAGCACTGGTGGCGGCTGCTGGACATCGCCCGCCAGGGCCAGCTGACCTTGCTCTATGGCGCGCGGGATACGCAGCACAACAACGCGCGGGCGCTGGCCGACTTCCTCGACGAGGAACTGGAGCGCCAGCAGCCCGGCAGTTCGCCGACCTGCTACGCCGGGCTCAGCGAGTAGGGCGGATGGCGCCGAGCGTGCTATCCGCCCCGACGGCGTTCCCGGGCGCGCTTACCAGATGCGGTAGACCTGCCCGGTCTGCGCGCCTTCCACGCTGCGCGCGAAACCCAGCGCCGCGTCTGCCGCGCTCACCGGCTTGAAGCCGCGGAAGTAGGGCGCATAGCCGGTCATGGACTCGACCAGCACGTTCGGGCTGACCGCGTTGATCCGCTGCCCGCGCGGCAGCTCCAGGGCGGCGCTGCGGACGAAGCCCTCGACGCCGGCATTGACCATGCTCGCCGAGCTGCCGAAGCGGATCGGGTCGTCGCTGAGGATGCCGGTGGTCAGGGTGAAGGAGGCGCCGTCGTTGGCGTAGCGGCTGCCGATCAGCACCAGGTTGACCTGGCCCATCAGCTTGTCCTTGAGACCGATGGCGAACTCGGCTTCGCCCATCTCCGCCAGCGCGCCGAAATGCACCTTGCCAGCGGCGCTGACCAGGGCGTCGAAGGGCCCGGTCTGCTCGAACAGCGCCTTGATCGAGGCGCTGTCGGTGATGTCCACGCGCAGGTCGCCGCTGCTGCGGCCGACGCGGACGATTTCATGGCGCTGACCCAGTTCGTTGGCCACGGCCTGGCCGAGGGTGCCGCTGGCACCGATGAGGATGATCTTCATGCTGGCTCCATTGCTGAGGGGAAATGACGAAACCAGTCTAGGTGGGTATTTTGTTTTGATAATCGGGTTAATTGGCAACCTGTCGTTTTCATGGGGAAACAATGATGGGCGAACTGGACGATCTCGCCGCCTTCGCCGTGCTGCTCGCCTGTGGCAGCTTTACCCGCGCCGCCGAGCGCCTGGGATGCAGCAAGGGGCAGTTGTCCAAGCGCATCCGTGCGCTGGAGGACGACCTTGGCGTGACCTTGCTGCACCGGACCACCCGCAGTCTGTCGCTGACCGCCGCCGGCGCCGCGCTGTTGCCCGAGGCCCAGGCGCTGAACGCCCAGGCGGCGCGGGCGCGGCAGGCGGTGGCGAGCTTGCAGGAAGCGGAGCAGGGCACGGTCCGCCTGAGCGTGCCGGTGTCCCTTGGCGAGACGTTCTTCGATGCCTGGCTGGTGGAGTTTTCCCGTGCTCATCCGGGCATCCGCCTGGAGCTGGATCTGACCAATGAGCGGCGCGACCTGGTCGCCGAGGGCTTCGACCTGGCCATCCGCTCCGGCATGACGGGCGACGAACGCCTGGTGGCGCGGCCGCTGTTCGCCCTGCAGGAGATCACCTGCGCCACCCCAGCCTACCTCGCCAGCCATGGCGAGCCACGGCAGCCAGCCGAGTTGAGTGGCCACAATTGCCTGCTCAACACCCACTATCCGGGCCACGAGGAGTGGCTCTATCAGCGTCGCCACGAATTGTTCCGCGTCGCGGTGTCCGGCGTGCTGGCGAGCAATCACTACACTCTGCTGAAGAAGGCGGCCATGGCTGGTGTAGGAATCAGCCGTCTGCCCTCGTACATGATTCAGAGTGAACTTGCTGAAGGACGTTTGGTCTGGTTACTGCGCGATTACCAGACGCGCGCCTCGCCGGTGTTCCTGGTGCATCCCTATCAGGGCGGATTGCCGCGGCGTACCCAGTTGCTGGTGGATTACCTGCTCGCCTGGTTCGAGCGCAGTCGCCAGCGGCTGGTAGCGTTGCAGGGCTGATCGTGCCGTCAGTGTTGGGGCGCGGTTCCGTGCCGGTTCAGGGATGCCTGGCTAGGCTTTGCCTATCCTTTGCGGTTGCGCCTCAGAGGGGCCGGGCAGTATCAACTGCCGCGCCGAAGCCCGGCCCGCCTGAACGCTGCGTTGGGACAGCGTCGAATCACGCGGCCGGGTAACGATCGAGAATCCTCGCCCACTCATCCGTGCCTGGGCCGGTAGCCGTGCAGCGATGCCGTCCACCGAGTCACGTTCGCATTGCCGTCGCCATGGAGGCGCCATGAAACGATATACCCTGCTCCTGGTTTTCCTGCTCGGCAGCCCCTGCGCCCTGGCCGCCGACGACGGGGACTTCTGGTATCTGCAGACCAGTGTCTACACGCACCACTGGAGCTATGACCCGGAGCACAACAACCACCAGGATCTGATCGGCCTGGAGCGCGACTACGCCGATGGCCTGCTCTGGGGCGGCGCGACCTTCCGCAACTCCTTCAGCCAGCGCTCCAACTATGCCTACGTCGGCAAGCGCTTCGACCTCAAGGGCTCACCCTTCTATTTCAAGCTGACCGGTGGCCTGCTGCAGGGCTACCACGGCGAGTACCGCGACAAGATTCCGTTCAACCATTACGGCGTGGCGCCAGCGATCATTCCGTCCTTCGGCGTTCACTGGGGCCCGGTCGGCGCCGAGTTCGTGGTGCTCGGCGACTCCGCGGGCATGATCAACGTCGGCGTGCGTTTCTGAGACTCAGCCGGCCACCTCGCTCAGCGCGCCGTCCAGGCAGTCCAGCAGCAGGTCGGCGTGCTCGCGCTGGAACACCAGCAACGGGCGGATCTTGAGGATGTTCTCCAGCGGGCCGGCGGCGCTGATCAGCACGCCGCGTTCGCGCATGGCGTTGACCACGCGGCGGGTCTGCGCCGCGGCGGGCGCCTTGCTCTGCCTGTCGCTGACCAGCTCGACGCCGAGGAACAGGCCGGCGCCACGCACGTCACCGATCAGTTCATGGCGCTCGGCGAGGCGCTGGAAGCCCTGCAGCAGGTAGGCGCCGATTTCCGCCGAACGCTGCTGCAAGCCCTCGTCGCGAATCACCTCGAGCACCGCCTGGCCGGCGGCGCAGGACACCGGGTTGCCGCCGAAGGTGTTGAAGTAGCGCACGCTGCGGCCAAAGCTTTCGATCACCTCGGCACGCGCCACGACGCCGGCGATCGGCTGGCCATTGCCCATGGGTTTGCCGAGGGTGACGATGTCCGGCTGCACGGCATGGCGCTGGAAACCCCACATGTTGGCGCCGGTGCGGGCGAAGCCGCTCTGCACCTCGTCGGCGATGTACAGCAGGCCTTCGGCGCGGGCCAGCGCCACGGCTTCGGCGAGGAAACCGGCGGGGTCGGGGAAGACCCCGTCGCTGGCGAAGATGCCGTCGAGCAATAGCGCCGCCGGTTTGATGCCGTGGGCGCGCAGGTCGGCGATGGCGGCGCGGACGTCCTCGACGAGGGTCTTGGCGACATGCTCCGCGCCCAGCCGGTAGGCATCCGGCGCACGCACGGTGCGCGCATGGGCGGGCAGGCTGATACCGGCGCCGAGGGACGGCGAGAGTTCGGCGATGTCGCCGGTGACGCCGTGGTAGGCGAAGCGGGTGATGATCACTCCGCTGCCGCCGGTGTAGTGGCGGGCGATGCGCAGGGCCAGGTCATTGGCCTCGCTGCCGGTGCAGGTGAACATGACCCGCTCCAGGCCGGCGGGGAAGGTCGCCAGCAACTGTTCGGCGTAGTCGAGGATGCCTTCCTGCAGGTAGCGCGTGTGGGTGTTGAGGATTGCCGCCTGGCGAGAGATGGCTTCGACCACGCGCGGGTGGCAGTGGCCGACCGAGGCGACGTTGTTGTAGGCGTCCAGGTAGCGCCGGCCCTGCTCGTCATAGAGCCACACGCCCTCGCCGCGCACGGTGTGCAGCGGGCGTTCGTAGAACAGCCGGTAGGCCGGGCCGAGCAGGCGCTCGCGGCGCTCGATCAGGCTGCGTTCCTTGTCGCTCAGGCGTTCGGCGTCGGCCGGGCTGAAACCATTGATCATGCTCATGCGGGGGACTCCTCCTGGCAGGCCGCGGCGATGCGCGCCTGGGCCTCTGAACGGGTCAAGCCGGCCAGCCCCTGCAGGCTGCTCCAGGCTTGGTGGACGTTGCGCAAAATGTAGTCGCGGTTCTCCGGGTGCAGGCTGGCGCGCCAGGCGGTGATGCTCAGGGTCATCACCAGGCGGGTGGCCATGAGGTCGGCGAGGATTTCCTGCTCGGCCGGCTGCAGCGGGTTGCGCCTGTGGTAGGCGGCGATGAATTCCAGGGCCGGGGCCAGGGCGTCGGCGCCGCTGCCCAACTGGTAGGCGGCGGCCACGCCGAGGTCGTTGACCAGCGGCGCCCGCACCATGTCGCCGAAATCGAGGATGTTGCGCAGTTGCTCGGGGTGCTGCGCATCGACGATGACATTGTGCGGGTTGAGGTCGTTGTGGATGACCTGCGCGCGCAGTGTCGGCAGGCGCGGCAGGGCGTGTTCTTCGAAGGCGTCGAGGAAGCGCTCGACCAGGGCGCGTTGCGCCAGGTCGTCGATGTGTTGCAGCAGCGGGCGCAGGCGCGCGGCCTGTTGCATGTCCCAGAGCAGCGCGTGTCCCGAGGCGGGATGCTCGAAGCCTTGCAGGGCGCGGTCGAGGCGCGCCAGGGCGTCGCCAAGATTGCGCCGCAGCGCCGGGCTGCGCTCGCCGACGCGGTGCAGCGGCAGGCCATCGACGAAGGAGAACAGCCGCGCCAGCATGCGCTGGCCATCCACCTCGACCCAGACCTGGTAGCTGCCGTCGGCGGCGGGGTAGACACGCTGTACCGGTAGGCTCGGGTCGGCGCGCTGGACGCGCAGCAGGGCCTGGTTCTGGAAGTCCACCACCTGCGGGTCTTCCAGCGGGTGGGATAGCTTCAGCAGGCGACTGCCACCGTCGGCCGCGCCGATCTGGAAGTTCAGGTCGCGTTCGCCGGCCAGGCGCTGGATCGCGCCGTGCAGGCCGAAGCATTCGCTGGCGATGGCGCCGGCCTGTTCCGGGGAGACCTGGGCGGGCGCGGCCTGCAGCAGGTGGTCGTGGACGGGCATGGTATTCAGGGGCACTGCGCAAACTCCATCGTTCTCTCTCGGGGGCGGCCCGCCCGACGCCGGTCGGACGGGCCGTGCCGGGCTACTTGCTGGCCCAGGCGTTGAAGCGTTGTTCCAGTTCCTCGCCGTGGTCGATCCAGAACTCCGTATCCGTGGCCCGCGCGTGCTCAAGGTTTTGCGGCGCGGTGGGAAGCTTGGCACGAATGGCCGGATCGATCAGGTCGATGGTGTGCTTGTTGGTCGGGCCATAGGGAATCGCCTCGGCGAATACCTTCTGCCGTTCCGGGCTGTTCGCCAGGGCGATGAACTGCTCGGCCAGGGCCTTGTGCTTGCTGCCTTTGACGATGGCCCAATGGTCCAGATCGTACAGGCTGCCGTTCCACTGCATGACGAACGGCCGGCCTTCCTTCTGCGCGGTGGTGACCCGGCCGTTATACGCCGAGGTCATGACCACGTCGCCGGCGGCCAGCCATTGCAGCGGCTGCGCGCCGGCTTCCCACCACTGGATGTAGGGCTTGATCTGATCGAGCTTGCGGAAGGCCTGGTCGACGCCTTCCGAGGTGCCGAGCACCTTGTACAGGTCTTCCTGCTTGACGCCGTCGGCGAGCAGGGCGAACTCCAGGGTGAACTTGGCACCGCGGCGCAGGCCGCGCTTGCCGGGGAATTTCTTCAGGTCCCAGAAATCCGCCCAGTTGGCCGGGCCCTGGGCGAACTTGCTGGAATCGTAGGTGAGCACTGTGGACCAGATGAAGATGCCGGCGCCGCAGTCGCTCACGGCGGCGTCGAGGAAGTCCTCGCGCTTGCCCAGCTTCGACCAGTCCAGTTGCTCGAACAGGCCTTCGCTGCAGCCGCGGATCAACTCCGGCGACTCGACCTCGACCACGTCCCAACTGACCGCGCCGGTGTCGGCCATGACCTTGATCTTGGCCATCTCGCCGTTGTACTCGGTGGCTTCGATATCGGCGTTGTATTGCGTGCTGAAGGGTTTGTAGAAGGCCTTTTCCTGGGCCAGCTTGTTGTCTCCACCGAACGAGACCACGGCGAGCTTTTCGGCGGCTTGCAACTGGGCGGCGGCGCCGGCCAGCAAAATCAGTGCTGCGACTTTCTTGAACATGCGGTTGCTCCTGGTGGGGCCGATCCGGCCCCGAATGAGTGGGGCAGCTTCAAGAGGGGAGAGCGGCGGTTCGCGCTGGGCAACCGTCACCTCCTCCGGTCGATCACGCTGGCGGGCCGGGTGTTCGCGGCGAGTGGCCCGTGGGAGTGAGCGGGTGCATCTGCTGAGTCCTCCGTTTTCTTGTTGTTGTGACGGCGCAGGCATTAAAGCACCTTTAAAAACATGATGCATCATGTTTTGTTTTGAGCCATCATCCCTCCCAGCTACTCTTCAGTGCCACCCTCGAAAGGACGGAATCGATCATGAACGAGCCCAAGACCCTGCTGCTCACCGGTGCCAGCCGAGGCATCGGCCATGCCACCGTGAAGCACTTCAACGCCGCCGGCTGGCGCGTCTTCACCGCGTCGCGCCACGACTGGGTCGCCGAGTGCCCCTGGGCCGAGGGCCTGCTCAATCACATCCACCTCGATCTGGAGGACATCGACAGCGTCGAGCGCAATCTGCCGCTGATCCGCGAGAAACTCGGCGGCAAGCTGCACGCGCTGGTGAACAACGCCGGGATTTCGCCGAAGGGGCCGGAAGGCCAGCGTATGGGCGTCCTGGAAAGCGACTACGCGACCTGGCTGAAGGTGTTCAACGTCAATCTGTTCTCCACCGCGCTGCTCGCCCGCGGCCTGTTCGACGAGCTGAAGGCGGCGCAGGGAACCATCATCAACGTCACCTCCATCGCCGGCTCGCGCGTGCATCCCTTCGCCGGGGTCGCCTATGCCTCGTCCAAGGCCGCGCTGGCCGCGCTGACCCGCGAGATGGCCTATGACTTCGGCCGCCACGGCGTGCGCGTCAACGCCATCGCGCCGGGGGAGATCGATACCTCGATCCTCTCCTCGGGCACCGAGCTGATCGTCGAGCGCGACATCCCCATGCACCGCCTGGGCAAGCCGGAGGAGGTCGCTTCGCTGATCCACTTCCTCTGCACCAGCGGCGCGTCCTACGTGAACGGCGCGGAAATCCACGTCAACGGCGGCCAGCACGTGTGACGCGCAGGCTGGCAATAGTCCTCGGCAATGCCCATCATTCGCCGAGTGTCGCCCGAACCCTGACGAGAAGCGCATGAACTATCCGATCGAAGGCCTCAATCACGCCTACCTGGGCAGCAGTGTCTACGCCCTGCTGCGCGAGGCGTTGATCACCGGCCGCTTCCAGCCCGACGACAAGTTGCGCATCCGTGACCTGGCGCAGCAGTTGGGCACCAGCGTGACCCCGGTGCGCGACGCCATCCTGCAATTGGCCAAGGAGCAGGCCCTGGTGCTGAAGACGCCCAAGGACATCCGCGTGCCGGTGCTGACGCGCGAGCAGTACCTGGAAATCCGCAGCATTCGCCTGGCGCTGGAAGGCCTGGCCGCGGAAACCGCGGCGTCGCTGGTCAGCGCCGAGCAGTTGCAGGCGCTGGAGGCGAACATCCGCGACAACCTCGATGCGATCCATCGCGACGATCTGGTCGAGGCGCTCAAGCTCAACCAGGGCTTCCATTTCGCCCTCGCCGAGATCGCCGGGATGCCCCTGCTGCGCGGCTTCCTCGATAGCCTGTGGATGCGCACCGGGCCACTGATCGCGCGGGCCTACGGCAGCTTCAACGAGCGCATGGCCATCGAGCACCACTGGGAAGTGCTGCGCGCTCTGCAGCAGGGCGACGGCGCGGCAGCGCGCCAGGCGATCTGCACCGATATCCTCGACGGCAACGAGAAGATGCTCGAATTCATCGCCCTGGGCGAACAGGCCCAGGCGCAGGCGGGGTGAGTCAATCACGGTCATGAAAAACGGCCCCGCAGGGCCGTTTTCTTTTTCCATCGCCGCGGGACTCAACCGCCCAGGTAGGCGTCGCGTACCTTGGGGTTGACCAGCAGGTTGGCACCGCTGTCCTGCATGACGATGCGGCCGTTCTCCAGCACGTAGCCGCGGTCGGCGAGCTTGAGCGCCTGGTTGGCGTTCTGCTCGACGAGGAACACGGTCACGCCTTCGGCGCGCAGTTGCTCGATGATGTCGAAGATCTGCTGGATGATGATCGGCGCCAGGCCCAGCGACGGCTCGTCGAGCAGCAGCAGCTTGGGCTTGCTCATCAGCGCGCGACCGATGGCGAGCATCTGCTGCTCGCCGCCGGACATGGTGCCGCCGCGCTGGTTGAAGCGCTCCTTCAGGCGCGGGAAGAGTCCGAGGACGCGCTCCATCTGCTCCTGGTACTCGCCCTTGCTGGTGAAGAAGCCGCCCATGGCGAGGTTTTCCTCTACGGTCAGGCGGGCGAACACCCGGCGGCCTTCCGGCACCACCGCGATGCTCTTGCGCATGATGTGCGAGGAATCCTGGCCGACCAGTTCCTCGCCGAGGTACTTGATGCTGCCGGAGGACGCCTGCGGCGAGCCGCAGAGGGTCATCAGCAGGGTCGACTTGCCGGCGCCGTTGGCGCCGATCAGGGTGACGATTTCGCCTTGCCGGACTTCCAGGCTGATGTCGTGCAGCGCCTGGATCTTGCCGTAGAAGGTAGAGACCTTGTCGAACGTCAGCATGGCTCAGGCCTCCCCCAGATAGGCTTTGATCACGTCCGGGTTGTCGCGGATCTGTTCCGGCGTCCCGTTGGCCAGGGGGGTGCCCTGGTTGATCACGTAGATGTGGTCGGAAATGCTCATCACCAGCTTCATGTCGTGCTCGATGAGCAGCACGGTGACGCCGTGTTCGGCGCGCAGCATGGCGATCAGCGCCTTGAGGTCTTCGGTCTCGCGCGGGTTGAGGCCGGCCGCCGGTTCGTCGAGCATCAGCAGTTGCGGGCGAGTCATCATGCAGCGGGCGATTTCCAGGCGGCGCTGCTGACCGTAGGCGAGGGTGCCGGCCGAGCGGTTGGCGACTTCCTTGAGGTTGACCACTTCCAGCCAGTGCGCCGCGTAGTCCAGCGCTTCCGCCTCGGCGCGGCGGAACGCCGGGGTCTTCAGCAGGCCGGCGAGGAAGTTGGTGTTGAGGTGCCGGTGCTGGGCCACCAGCAAGTTCTCCACCGCGGTCATTTCCTTGAACAGGCGGACGTTCTGGAAGGTCCGCACCACGCCGCGCCGGGCGATCTTGTGCCCGGGCAGGCCGTGGATCGGCTCGCCGCGCAGGAGGATCTCGCCGCCGGTGGGCTGGTAGAAGCCGGTCAGGCAGTTGAACACGGTGGTCTTGCCGGCGCCGTTCGGGCCGATCATCGAGACCACCTGTTTTTCTTCCACGCTCAGGCTCACCCCGTTGACGGCCAGCAGGCCGCCGAAGCGCATGGTCAAGCCGCGTACATCGAGGATCGGTCGGCTCATTTGCGCAACTCCAGGTGCGGACGCTGCATGGGCAGCAGGCCCTGCGGACGCCAGATCATCATCAGCACCATGATGGCGCCGAACATCAACATGCGGTATTCGCTGAAGCTGCGCATCAGCTCGGGGAGCAGGATCATCACCACGGCGGCGAGGATCACGCCCAACTGCGAGCCCATGCCGCCCAGCACCACGATGGCGAGGATGGTGGCCGACTCGATGAAGGTGAACGACTCTGGCGTCACCAGGCCCTGGCGCGCGGCGAAGAAGCTACCGGCCAGGCCTGCGAAGCAGGCGCCGAGGGTGAAGGCCGAGAGCTTGATCATCGTCGGGTTGAGGCCCAGCGCGCGGCAGGCGATCTCGTCTTCGCGCAGGGCTTCCCAGGCGCGGCCCAGGGGCATGCGCAGCAGGCGGTTGATGACGAACAGCACCAGCAGCACCAGCAGCACCGCGACCAGGTAGAGGAACACGACCTTGTAGTTGGAGTTGTAATCGATGCCGAAGAACTCGTGGAAGGTCTGCATGCCCTCGGGGGCGCGGCGCTCGAAGGTCAGGCCGAGCAGGGTCGGCTTTTCGATGTTGCTGATGCCATTGGGCCCGCCGGTCAGGCCGGTGAGGTTGCGCAACAGGACGCGGATGATCTCGCCGAAGCCCAGGGTCACGATCGCCAGGTAGTCGCCGCGCAGGCGCAGCACCGGGAAACCGAGGAGGAAGCCGAACAGCGCGGCCATGCCGCCGGCGATCGGCAGGCAGGTCCAGAAGCCCAGGCCGTAGTAGTGCGAGAGCATCGCGTAGCTGTAGGCGCCGACGGCGTAGAAGCCGACATAGCCGAGGTCGAGCAGGCCGGCGAGGCCGACCACGATGTTCAGGCCGAGACCGAGCAGCACGTAGATCAGCACCAGGGTGGCGATATCCACCGCGCCACGCGAGCCCCAGAAGGGCCAGGCGAGGGCGATCAGGATCATCACGATGATCACCCGGCGTTGCACCGAGGGCAGGGTCAGGGCACGGAACAGCACGTTCTCGCCGCCCGGCAGCAGCCCGGCGATGCCGGCGCCGAGGTTGACGCGGTCACGCACCAGTTGCCAGACGAACATGGCCACGGCGCACGCGGCGATGGTCCACAGAGTGGTCGGGCTGACGCCTTCGAGCTGCAGGCCGATGCCGATCACGCTGAGCTTCACGCCCAGCACGGGGTAGGCCACTGCCAGCACCAGCAGGGCGCTGAAGAAAGCCGTTCTGAGTTTCTTGCTCATACCTTTTCCACCTCCGGACGACCGAGGATGCCGGTGGGACGGAACAGCAGCACCAGGACCAGCAGGCTGAAGGCCACCACGTCCTTGTACTGGTCACCGAACACGTCGGCGCCGAAGGCCTCGGCCACGCCGAGCACCAGGCCGCCGAGCATGGCGCCCGGAATGCTGCCGATACCGCCGAGCACGGCGGCGGTGAACGCCTTGATGCCGGCGAGGAAGCCGATCTGCGGGTTGATCACGCCGTACTGCATGCCCAGCAGCACCGCGGCCACGGCGGCCAGGGTGGCGCCGATGACGAAGGTCAGGGCGATGATGTTGTTGGTGTTGATGCCCAGCAGGTTGGCCATCTTGATGTCCTCGGCGCAGGCGCGGCAGGCGCGGCCCAGGCGGGAACGGGAGATGAACAGGCTGAGGCCGTACATGGTCAGCAGGGTGATGATGAAGATCAGCACCTGCATGTAGGACACGGTCACGCCGGCATCGCCGCCGAAGACGAAGTTGCCTGGCAGCAGGTTGGGGATCGCCTTGTCCTTGGAGTCCTGGGCGAGCAGGACTTCGTTCTGCAGGAAGATCGACATGCCGATGGCCGAGATCAACGGGATCAGCCGGTTGCTGCCGCGCAGCGGCCGGTAGGCGATCCGTTCGATGCCGTAGCCGTAGGCGCTGGTGACGATGATGCTGGCCGCGAACGTGCAGACGATGACGATCGGCAGACTGACGATCCCCATCATTGCCAGGCCGGTGATCACGATGAAGGCTACGTACGAGCCGATCATGTAGACCTCGCCATGGGCGAAGTTGATCATGCCGATGATGCCGTAGACCATGGTGTAGCCGATGGCGATCAGGGCATAGGTGCTGCCAACGGTGAGTCCGTTGATCAGCTGTTGCAGGTAGTGATAGAGCTCAGGCATTACCTAACTCCTCGGGCGTCGCGTGAAGCGGCGCTTGTGGCGCGACGGACCCCCGGACGGAATACACGGAATAAACAAAGCCCACTGCGCGTGCAGTGGGCTCTGGTTTAAAGGCGGCCGACCTTATTTGACTTCGGTCTTGGTGCCGTCCTTGTGCCACTGGTAGACCACGAAGTTGAAGTTCTTCAGGTCGCCCTTGGCGTCGAAGCCAAGGCTGCCGGTGGGGGTGTCGAAGGTATTGGCGCGCAGCGCGGCGGCGACCTTGTCGGTCTCTTCGCTGCCGGCTTTCTTGATGCCTTCGGCGATGACCTGCACGGCGGCGTAGGCCGGGAACACGAACGGACCGCTCGGGTCCTGGTTCTTGGCCTTGAAGGCGGCGACCAGGGCCTGGTTCTTCGGATCCTGGTCGAAGGACTTCGGCAGGGTCACGTAGAGGCCTTCGGAAGCCGGGCCGGCGATGGCGGAGATTTCCTTGTTGCCGACGCCTTCCGGGCCCATGAAGCCGACCTTCAGGCCTTTCTCGGAAGTCTGCCGCAGCAGCAGACCGAGTTCCGGGTGGTAGCCGCCGTAGTAGACGAAGTCGACGTTGGCTTGCTTGAGCTTGGCGATCAGCGAGGAGAAGTCCTTGTCGCCGGCGTTGATGCCTTCGAACAGGGCGACCTTGATGCCGGCGTCTTCCAGGGTCTTCTTCACCGCGGTGGCGATGCCTTCGCCGTACTGCTGCTTGTCGTGGATGACCGCGACGACCTTGGGCTTGACGTGCTCGGCGATGAACTTGCCGGCGGTCGGGCCCTGCATGTTGTCCAGGCCGATGGTGCGGAACACCAGCTTGTAGCCGCGGTTGGTGATGTCCGGGCTGGTGGAGGCGGGGGAGATCATCAGGACGCCTTCGTCCTCATAGATGTCCGAAGCCGGTTGAGTGGAGCTGGAGCAGAGGTGGCCAACCACGAACTTGACGCCGTCGTTGACGATCTTGTTGGCCACGGCGACGGCTTGCTTGGGATCGCAGGCGTCGTCGTAGACCACGCCTTCAAGCTGCTTGCCGTCCACACCGCCAGCCTTGTTGATCTGCTCGATGGCCATCTTGGCGCCGACGAACTCCATCTCCCCGTACTGGGCGACCGCGCCGGTCACCGGACCGGCCAGGGCGATCTTGATGGTATCGGCGGCCATCGAATAGCTGGCGACGCCGGCCAGAGCCATGGCGGTCAACAGTTGGGAAAGACGTTGAGTACCCTTTTTCATAATGCTCCACTCTTCTTGTGTTTTCGTTTTGTGGCCTTGGCAGCCATGGGCTGCGAGACCGAGTAAGGCCCGGGCAACCCCAGGGGCAACTGTACCGGTACAGTGTAGAGTGCCGCTTCGTCGCTTGAAAAGCGGGCCGCGGCGGGGCGCTTCGAGGCATGTCGCAAAGTCGTAACAAACGTACAGAAAAACGGCGCTCTGCCACCATCCTCCTTTGGTCCGCGCCGACGGGATGGAACCGCCTGGGAACTTGCCTGGCGCCGCCCCGGCGTTATCATGGCGCCGCCCGATTTCCCGGTAAGAACCATGACTGAAAAAACTAGCACCCTGTATGCCAAGTTGCTCGGCGAAACCGCAATGATTTCCTGGCAGGAGCTGCAGCCGTTCTTCGCCCGTGGCGCCCTGCTGCAGGTGGCCGCCGGCCTCGACCTGGTGGAAGCGGCACAAGCCGTGGCCGAGGACGATCACGAGAAAGTCGCGCGCTGGCTCGGCAATGGCGAACTGGCCAAGGTCGACGAAGCCCGCGCGGAAGATTTCCTGGCCCGCGATCCGCAACTCTGGGCGGTGGTGGTGGCACCCTGGGTGCTGGTTCAGGAACGCTCTGAAAAAAAGCTGCTGCACTGATCCGAGGCGGCTCTCATTGCCCGAAGCCGAGCTAGACTCAGCGGATCAACGGAAGGAGGTAAGTCATGTTCGAACCCGGCCATATGCAACTCCGTGCCCTCCCGGGGCTGGACCAGCAGGCGGTAGAAATCAACCTGCGCTATGAGGTCCGCCACGATGCCGAGAAGGGCACCTATGTCCATTTCAGCATGGATGGCACTATCGACGGGAACGCCTTCAAGGAGGAGTTCGACATGCCCAAGGACCAGGCCTTCAACTTCGCCAGCGACGCCACCCGCATCGCCCAGAAGCATGGCCTGCACCCGCGTTTCGGTCCTATCGTGCGTATCCACAAGGAGTACGACGCGATGTTCGAGGACATCCGCGCCAAGTTGGGCACCCACCCCGGCGACCCGGTCGATCTGGACAAGATGGTCCCCTGATCGCAGCGCTCCACCCATGCAAAAGCCCGGCGGAATGCCGGGCTTTTGCATGGTGCGCGGAGCGCCTGGGCGTCAGGCGCTGACCCAGCGCTGGCGTGCCCAGGCGCTCAGGCTGTCGACCGCCAGCACCAGCACCAGCATGGCGATGATCACCGTGGCCGCCTGGGCCTGCTGGAACAGGCTGAGGCTGAAGTAGAGCATCTGTCCCAGGCCGCCGGCGCCGACGAAGCCGAGCACGCTGGCCATGCGGATATTGTTTTCCCAGCGATACAGGACATAGGCCACCAGTTGTGGCCAGACCGCCGGCAGGGTGCCGTAGCTGAACGCCGCCAGCCGTCCACTGCCGGCCAGACGCAGGGCGTCGGCGGGCTCGCCGGGAGTATTTTCCAGGGCTTCGGCGAACAGCCGGCCGAGCACGCCGCTGGTGTGCAGGGCCAGGGCCAGGGTGCCGGCGTTCGGTCCGAGTCCGGCGGCCAGCACCATGAGCGCGCCCCAGACCAGCTCCGGCACGGCGCGCAAGGCATTGAGCAGGAGCCGCGCCAGGCTTTGCGCCAGGCCGCCGAAACGCCCGGCGGCGGGCAGCGCGAAGAGCAGCCCGAGCAGCGCCGCCAGCAGGGTGCCCAACGCCGACATGGCCAGGGTTTCCAGGGCGCCGCGCGCCACCGCCTGGAGGTGCGTGACGGAATGGTCGGGCGGGAAGAAGTCGCGCGCATAGCCGAGCATCTGCCCCAGGCCGGCGCCGCTGAACAGGCCCGTGCCATCCACGCGCAGGTAGACGAAGGACGCCAGCACCGCGGCGAGGACCAGCAACGTCCAGCCGAGCGCGCGCAACAGAGTGGCTCGCGCCTGGTTCATTCCAGCCTCCGCCGCAGCAGGCGGCTGAGCTGGTCGGCAACCAGCACCAGCAACAGGAAGGTCAGCAGAATGCTGGATACCTCGCCACCGGCGAACATGCGCAGCGACAGGTCGATCTGCTGGCCGAGCCCGCCGGCGCCGACGAAGCCCATCACTACCGAGGCGCGGATCGCGCATTCCCAGCGGTAGACGGTGTAGGAGATCAGTTCGGCGGCGGCCGCCGGCAGCAGGCCGTAGGCGAAGGCACCCAAGCGTGAGCCGCCCGCCAGCAACAGGGCGCGGGTCGGGCGGTTATCCACCGACTCGAAGATTTCCGCATAGACCTTGCCGAGCATGCCGCCGTAGGTGATGGCGATGGCCATGACCCCGGCCGTGGGGCCCAGGCCCACGGCACGCACGAAGAGCAGCGCCCAGACGATTTCCGGGATGCTGCGCAGGGCGATCAGCAGGCCGCGCACCGGCCAGCGCAGGGCGCGTGCCCACCAGACCGGCAAGCCGCCGCGAGGCAGCGCGGAAAGGGACAGCGCGCGGGTCGCCAGCAGCGCCGAGGGGACGGCGATCAGCCAGGCCAGGGCCATGCCGGCGGTGGCGATCGCCAGGGTTTCCAGGGTCGCGCGGCCGAGCAGGGCGAGGAACTCGGCATCGTGGGCCGGCGGCCAGAAGCCGCCAAGGAAGCTGCCCATGGTCTGGGCATTGGCGCTGTTGAACAGGCTGGAGAGGTCCAGTTCGCTGAGGCGCAGCCCGGGCCACAGCAACGCCAGCGCCAGCAGGGTCAGCAACAGGCGGGGCAGGGCCGCGGGATCGCGCAGGGACGCTTTCAGCATCGCGGTATCTGCACCAGATGCTGCGGGCTCGGCGCGCTGCCGACGCTTGCGGGGAGCAGTTGTTCGTTGGCGTAGAGCGCCTGCAAGTCCTCCGGGCTGACCTCGCTGGCGCGGCGGTCGAAGGCGACGCGCCCGTCACGGATGCCGATGATCCGCGGGAAGTGGGACAGCGCCAGGTCCACCGCATGCAGGCTGGCCAGCAGGGTGACGCCGCGCGCCTCGGCTTCGCGGCCGAGCACGTCGAGGGTATGGCTGGCGAGGACCGGGTCCATCGCCGATACCGGCTCGTCGGCGAGGATCAGCTCGGCGCGTTGATAGAGCGCACGGGCGATGCCGACGCGCTGCAACTGGCCGCCGGAAAGGCGATCGCAGCGCTCGAAGAGTTTGTCCGCCAGGTCCAGGCGGCGCAGGGCATCGGCGGCGCCAGCGCAGTCCAGGGGGTAGGCCAGGCTGGCCAGGCTCTTCCACAGCGGCCACTGCCCGAGGCGTCCCGCCAGCACGGCGTTGACCACCCGCTGCCGGGGCGGCAGCGGTGGGTTCTGATGGATCAGCGCGATGCGCGCGCGCAGGCGCTGCCGGGCCGCCGCGCCGATGGCCCAGGGCTGTTCGCCGAATACCCGGTAGTCACCGGCGGCAGGTTTGAGCGCGGTGGCCAGCAGGCGCAGCAAGGTGGTCTTGCCGGCGCCCGAAGGGCCGATGATCGCCAGTCGCTCACCGGCTTCCACCTGCAGATCGATGGCGCTGAGCGCCGGCTGGCCATTCGCCTGCACCAGGCCGACGCCCGACAACCGCAGCATCACTTCAGCAGGCCGGCCGAGCGAGCGGCTTCCTCGATGCCCTTGTAGTTCTCCGGCTTGGTCTCGATGAAGCGGCTGGCGGCCTGCAGATCGAGGATCTCCTTGTCGCGCGGCTTGCTTGGGTCGAGGGCGAGGAAGGCTTTCTTGATCTTCTCCGCCAGCGCCGGGTCGAGGTTGCCGCGCACCGTCCAGTTGTAGTCGTAGTAGCTGGGCGTGGTGGCGAAGACCTTGACCTTGTTGGTGTCGACCTTGCCGGCATCGACCAGCTTCTGCCACACCGAGGCGTTGAGCACGCCAGCGTCGACCTTGCCGGCCTGGACCCAGGCCACGGTGGCGTCATGGGCGCCGGAGTAGGCCACGCGGGAGAAGAACTGTTCGGGAACGATGCCGTCCTTCTGCATGAAGTAGCGCGGCATCAGGCTGCCCGAGGTGGAGGACACCGAGCCGAAGGCGAAGGTCTTGCCCTTGAGGTCCTGCAGGGACTTCACATTGGCGTCGGCGGTGATGAATTTGCTGGTGAACTGCTGGTCCTGCTCGCGCTGCACCAGGGGAATGGCGTTGCCGGTCTTCAGGCGCGCCTGGACGAAGGTGAAGCCGCCCAGCCAGGCCATGTCGAGGCGGTCGGAGGCAAGCGCCTCGACGACCCCGGCGTAGTCGGAAACCGGGATGAACTTCACCGGCATGCCCAGTTGTTCCTGCAAATACTCGCCCAGCGGTTTGAACTTGCGTTGCAGTTCGGTCGGGGCTTCGTCGGGGATCGCCGAGACCTTCAGTTCTTTCAACGCCTCGGCGTGACCGATGACAGCGGACAGGGACAGGGCGATACCGGCGGCGAGCGCCAGGGTGCGTTTCAACATGGGAGAGTTCTCCGGTTCAATGGCGGAAAAAACCGCCGGAGTATAGTGGCGGGGCGGGTCGAGCGACAGCCCGGCCGCGCATGCATCGACTCGGCGCGTCGGCGCGCGGCGGTTAAGATGGGCGCCCCGTGCCCCCGTCTCTCGATCACAGGAGTTGTTCATGTCCAGCGCACAGCCTTCCCTGGCCTTCGCCGGTCTCGGCCTGATGGGCGTTCCCATGTCGCAGCGGCTGCTCGCCGCCGGTTATCCGCTGACGGTCTGGAATCGCTCGCCGGGCAAGTGCGATCGCCTGGCCGCGCAGGGCGCGCGCGCGGTGTCGACACCCGCCGAGCTGTGCGGCGATGCCGAACTGGTGATGCTCTGCCTGGCCGATACCGCCGCCGTGCGGGAAGTGGTCTTCGGCCCCGGCGGTATCGTCGAGGGTGCGCGCCCTGGGCAGTTGCTGGTGGATTTTTCCAGTCTGGAGCCGGCCGCCACCCGCGAGATGGCCGCCGAGCTGGAAGCGCGTAGCGGCATGCGCTGGATCGATGCGCCGGTCTCCGGTGGCACGCCGGGCGCCGAGGCGGGCAGCCTGGCGATCATGGCCGGTGGCCGCGAGGCGGACATCGAGCGGGTGCGCCCGGTGCTGGCCCATCTCGGCCAGCGGCTGACGCGCATGGGCGAGGTCGGCGCCGGGCAGGTGACCAAGGTGTGCAATCAGATGATCGTCGCCTGCAACGCCCTGGTGATCGCCGAAGTGGTGGCCCTGGCGGAAAGCGCCGGGGTCGATGCCAGCCTGATCGCCCCGGCCCTGGCCGGCGGCTTCGCCGATTCCAGGCCGTTGCAGATTCTCGCGCCACAAATGGCCGAGAGCCGCTTCGAGCCGGTGAAGTGGCATGTGCGCACCCTGCTCAAGGACCTGGATACCGCGGTGAAGCTGTCCCGCGAGCAAGCCTCGGCCACGCCCATGAGCGGGCTGGCCGCGCAACTGATGCGCCTGCACGGCAGCCAGGGCAACCTGGAGCGTGACCCGGCGACCCTGGTCGAACAGTACCGCCAGGCGAAATCCTGAGGAGCCCCGCCATGCCGATCTGCGCCAACCTGTCCTTGCTGTTCACCGAGCTGCCTTTGCTGGAGCGCGTGCGTGCCGCCGCCGACGCCGGGTTCGATGGCGTCGAGATTCAGTTTCCCTACGAAGTGCCGGCCGTCGAGCTGAAGGCCGCGCTGGATCGCGCCGGCCTGCCGCTGGTGCTGATCAACCTGCCGGCCGGCGACCTGATGCAGGGCGGTGCCGGCCTGGCCGGCGTGCCCGGGCGCGAAGCCGAGTTCGCCGCCGCGCTGGAGCAGGCCCTGGCCTATGCCGCCGTGGTGGCGCCGCAGAAGGTCAACGTCCTGGCCGGGCGCGCGAGCGAGGGGGTGACCCGCGAGCAGGCCTTGGCGGTGCTGGCCGACAACCTGCGCCTGGCCGCCGAGGCGTTCGCCGCGACGGGGGGCGGTGTGCTGATGGAGGCGATCAATCTGCACGACATGCCGGGCTTCCTGCTCAATACGCCGGCGCACTTGCTGGAGATGCTGGCGCGGGTCGGCCATCGCAACCTCGCCGCCCAGCTCGACTTCTATCACATGGCGCGCATGGGGCTGGCGCTGGAACCCTGCGTGCGGCAACTGGCCGGGCATATCGGCCATGTGCAGTTCGCCGACGTGCCGGGGCGCGGCGAGCCGGGGAGCGGTCAACTGGACTTCCTTCCGGCCCTGCGCGCCTTGCGTGAGGAGGGCTATTCGGGCTGGCTCGGGGCGGAATACCGACCGGCCGCCAAGGCAACGGCGAGCCTGGACTGGCTGCCGCGCTGGCGCCAGGGACTGCGCGAATCCTGGCGCTGACGGCGCCACGCCGCACCGGGGTGAAATAAATGTGCGCAACTGTAGCGAATTTGACGCTTTTTTGATTTGCCTGCCGGTACAGTCTTGCCGCCCGTCGTGGCGGCGGGTCCTTCCGTTTTCATTGCCGCTTTTCAGAGCCGCGCGCAACCAAGGAGTGCACTCGATGTCCGAGGGCAAGAGCCGCTTTTTCCCGTCGATCAGCTCGACTCGTCTGATCCTGCTGTTTTCCCTGCTCCTGGTGGTGTTCTACAACCTCGCCACCTGGAAAGCGCTGGATAGCCTGGTGCCGTTGCAAGGTTTCTACCGCATCGCCTTCTTCGGCTCCTTCGCGGTCTTCCTCTGGGCGGCCTTCACCCTGCTGCTGACGCTGGTGTCCTTCCGCCCGCTGCTCAAGCCCGCGCTGACCCTGGTGGCGCTGTTCTCGGCGGCCGCGGCCTATTTCATGAACGACTACGGCATCGCCATCGATACGGTGATGGTGCAGAACGTCTTCGAGACCAACCCCGGTGAGGCCTCGGCGCTGTTCAGCGGCAAGCTGGTCGGCTATCTGCTGTTGCTCGGCGTGCTGCCGGCGGCCCTGGTGTGGCTGTTGCCGGTGAGCTACAAACCGTTCTTCCGTGGCCTGCTGAACAAGGTGCTGGTGGTGTTCGCCTGCGTGTTGGCGATTGCCGTGATGGTCGGCGCCTTCTACTCCACCTACGCGCCGATTTTCCGCGAGGAAGGCAAGCTCACCCACTTCATCAACCCGACCAACTACATCTACGCCATCAGCAAGTACGGCAAGCAGCGCCTGGGCATCAAGAAGGCCGACCTGGTGGTGCAGAAGATCGGCGAGGACGCGGTGATGAGCGCGAACGCCTCGCAACGGGCGAAGAAGTCGCTGATGGTCTTCGTCGTCGGCGAGACCGCGCGAGCCGACCACTTCTCCCTCAATGGCTACGCCCGCGAGACCAACCCGGAGCTGGCCAAGCTGGATATCCTCAACTTCACCCAGGTGCATTCCTGCGGCACGTCCACCGCCGTGTCGGTACCTTGCATGTTCTCCAAGTTCCCGCGCGAGGACTACAGCGACAAGAAGGGCAAGACCTACGAAGGCCTGCTCGACGTGCTGCAGCGCGCCGGCATGCAGGTGATCTGGCTGGACAACAACAGCGACTGCAAAGGCACCTGCCTGCGCGTGCCGCACCGCGACATTCCGAAGAACCAGCCGGGTCCGTTCTGCAACGGCAGCAATTGCCTTGACGAAGCCCTGCTACAGGACCTGCAGGCCTACATCGACGGCTTGAAGGACAACGCCATCATCGTCCTGCACGCCGACGGCAGCCACGGCCCCGAGTACTACGACCGCTACCCGGCGGACAAGGAGCGCTTCAAGCCGGTGTGCCACACCAATCAGTTGGGTAGCTGCTCGAAGGACGAACTGGTCAACGTCTACGACAACACCATCCTCTACACCGACTTCTTCCTGTCCAAGGTGATCGAGCTGCTCAAGCACAACAGCGACAAGTACGACACCTCGATGCTGTATGTGTCCGACCATGGCGAGTCGCTCGGCGAAAACGGCATGTACCTGCACGCCGCGCCTTACGCCATCGCCCCTGAGGCGCAGACCCATGTGCCCATGGTCATGTGGTTCGGCCCCTCGACCCTGGGCAACCTCGGCATCGACCGTGGCTGCCTGGCCGGCAAGCGCGACGAGGCTGACCTGAGCCACGACAACCTGTTCCACTCGGTGCTCGGCCTGCTCGACGTGCACACCAGCCTGTATCAGCCGACGCTGGACATCTTCCATTCCTGCCGTGGCACTTCGGTGGCTGGACAGTAAGACGAGTCCGGCGAGACGCGAATCTCGCCAGGTATGAAAAAGGCCGTACGGGTACGCCCCATACGGCCTTTTTCGTTGGACAGGCCGGGCTTACTTGTCGCGCACCAGCAGCACCGGACGGTTGCTCACCCGCAGCAGGCCTTCGGCGACGCTGCCCAGCATCAGTCGGCGCACGCCACGGCGGCCATGGGTGCCCATGACGATCAGGTCGGCCTTGCATTCTTCGGCTTCGGTTTCGATGCGCTCGGCGATTTCTTCGCTGGCGCGCTCCTGGCAGACGCGGTCGAACTTGGTCTTGGCCTTGTCGCCGACCAGCTCGCGGGCCTTGGCCAGCACGTCATCGGCGGCCTTCAGCGCGGCTTCGCGCAGCGGCTCGGGGTTGTAGTACACGGCATAGTCGGGCAGGTGGCGCAGCGGGCTATCGACGATGGTGATGACACGCAGCTCGCCGCCGGTCAGTTGTGCCAGTTTCACCGCTTCACCCAGGGCGCGGTCGGAAACCGGGCTGCCGTCCACTGCTACCAGAATGCGCTCGTACATGATGTTTCCCTCAATGAGTGGCTTGGTGGAAAAACTCTAGCGTCCCCTGACGGGGATTCCCTTGCGCAGGGTCAATAGTAGACGGTGGGGCTGGGAATAGTGCCCGGGATCGAACGAATCGGTGCCGCAGGAGTGGGGGCACAAAAACAAAAAAGCCGCGACGGGGGCCGTCGCGGCTTCGCTGGATCGCGGCGTGGCGCTTAGCCGGCGACCAGTACGCGAATCGCTTCCAGGCGCAGCGACGCCTTGTCGAGCATCGCCAGGCTTTCATCGCGCTGCTGGCGCAGGGCTTCCAGCTCGCTGTCGCGCACGCTTGGGTTGACCTGCTTGAGCGCGGTCAGGCGGGCCAGTTCTTCGTCGAGGCTGGCCAGCAATTGCTGGCGGGCCTTCTCCACGCGCTCGGCGTGGCGCGGCGCGATCTTGCTTTCGGCGACCGCGAACTGCTTGGCCAGCACATCGCGCTGGGCCTGCACGAACTTGTTGGCGCTGGCGCGCGGGACGCTTTCCAGTTGGTCGCTAAGGGTCTCGAAGGACACCCGCGCGGCCAGGTCGTTGCCGTTGGCGTCGAGCAGGCAGCGCAGCGCCACCGGCGGCAGGAAACGCCCCAGTTGCAGTTTGCGCGGCGCCACCGCCTCGCTGACGAAGAGCATTTCCAGCAGCACGGTGCCGGGCTTCAGCGCCTTGTTCTTGATCAGCGCCACCGAGGTGTTGCCCAGCGAGCCGGACAGCACCAGGTCCATGCCGCCCTGCACCATGGGGTGTTCCCAGGTGAGGAACTGCATGTCTTCGCGGGCCAGGGCCTGGGCACGATCGTAGGTGATGGTCACGCCTTCGTCGCTGCCGAGGGGGAAGCTGGCGTCGAGCATCTTCTCGCTGGGCTTGAGGATCAGCGCGTTCTCCGAGTGGTCCTCGCTGTCGATGCCGTAGGTGTCGAACAGGCGCTCCATGTAGATCGGCAGGGCGAACTCGTCGTCCTGCTCCTCGATCGCCGCGACCAGCGCTTCGCCTTCGCCGGCGCCGCCGGAGTTGAGTTCCAGCAGGCGGTCGCGGCCGCTGTGCAGCTCGGCTTCCAGGGCTTCGCGGGCGGCCTTGCCTTCGGCCAGCAGGGCTTCGAACTGCTGGTCATCGCCGCCATCGAGCAGTTCCAGCAGGCGCGGGCCGAAGCGGTGCTGCAGGGCGTTGCCGGTCGGGCAGGTGTTGAGGAAGGCGTTGAGCGCCTGGTGGTACCACTGGAACAGGCGCTCCTGCGCGCTGGTTTCCAGGTGCGGCACATGGATCTGGATGGTGTGCTTCTGGCCGATACGGTCGAGACGGCCGATGCGCTGTTCCAACTGGTCCGGATGCGCCGGCAGATCGAACAGCACCAGGTGATGGGCGAACTGGAAGTTACGGCCTTCGCTGCCGATTTCCGAGCAGATCAGCACCTGGGCGCCGAACTCTTCGTCGGCGAAGTAAGCCGCGGCGCGGTCGCGTTCGAGGATGCTCATGCCCTCGTGGAACACCGTGGCCGGAATGCCCGAGCGCAGGCGCAGGGCGTCTTCCAGGTCGAGGGCGGTCTCGGCGTGGGCGCAGATCACCAGTACCTTGAACTGCTTGAGCATCTTCAGGGTGTCGATCAGCCATTCCACGCGCGGGTCGAAACGCCACCAGCGGGTGTTCTCGTCGCTGTCGTCGACCTGCCCCTGGAAGCTCACCTCAGGGTACAGGTCGGCCTGCTCGCCGACCGGCAGCTCCATGTATTCCGCCGGGCTCGGCAGCGGGTAGGCGTGCAGCTGGCGCTCGGGGAAGCCCTGTACCGCGGCGCGGGTGTTGCGGAACAGCACGCGGCCGGTGCCGTGGCGGTCGAGCAGCTCGCGCACCAGGCGCGCGCGGGCGTCTTCGTCGCCGCCCTCGACGCTGGCCAGCAGTTCGTCCCCGGCGGCGCCGAGGAAGCCGTGGATAGCGTCGCGCGCGGAGGGGGATAGGCGGCCATGATCGATCAGCTCCTGCACCGCTTCGGCGACCGGGCGGTACTGGCTGCTTTCGGTGCGGAAGGCTTCCAGGTCATGGAAACGGTCCGGGTCGAGCAGGCGCAGGCGGGCGAAGTGGCTGTCCAGGCCGAGCTGCTCGGGGGTGGCGGTGAGCAGCAGGACGCCGGGGATGATCTGCGCCAGTTGCTCGACCAGGCGGTATTCGGCGCTGGCCTGCTCCGGGTGCCAGACCAGGTGGTGGGCTTCGTCGACCACCAGCAGGTCCCAGCCGGCGGCGCACAGGGCGTCCTGGGCGCGCTCGTCGTCTTTCAGCCACTCCAGGGCGACCAGGGCCAGTTGGCTGTCTTCGAAGGGGTTGCTGGCATCGCTCTCGACGAAACGCTCGCGGTCGAACAGCGCGACCTCCAGGTTGAAGCGCCGGCGCATTTCCACCAGCCACTGGTGCTGCAGGTTCTCCGGCACCAGGATGAGCACGCGGCTGGCGCGTCCGGAGAGCAGTTGGCGATGGATCACCAGGCCGGCTTCGATGGTCTTGCCCAGGCCCACTTCGTCGGCCAGCAGCACGCGCGGAGCGATGCGGTCGGCGACTTCGCGGGCGATGTGCAGTTGGTGCGCGATCGGCTGCGCGCGGGCGCCGCCCAGGCCCCACAGGGAGGATTGCAGCAGGCGCGTGCGGTGTTCCAGGGTGTGGTAGCGCAGACCGAACCAGGACATGGGGTCGATCTGTCCGGCGAACAGGCGGTCGCTGGCCAGGCGGAACTGGATGAAGTTGGACAGCTGGGTTTCCGGCAGCACGCAGACTTCATTCTGCGCGTTGAGGCCGCTATAGATGAGCAGGCCGTCGACTTCCTCGACTTCGCGCACGGTCATCTTCCAGCCTTCGAAGTGCGTCACTTCATCGCCCGGGGCGAAGCGCACGCGGGTCAGCGGGGCGTTGCGTTCGGCATACTGGCGGGTATCGCCGGTGGCCGGATAGAGCACGGTGAGCAGCCGTCCATCGAGCGCCAGGATGGTCCCCAGCCCTAATTCTGCTTCACTGTCGCTGATCCAGCGTTGACCCGGTTGATACTGCGCCATGGACACCTCCCGCAAAAAGCCGGCTATGGTAACGGAACGCGCGATTTTCAGCGACGGCCGTCCGCTGAGAGGACCGTTGCTCGCCAGTCCCGCCAGGGGCCGTGGATAGCCGCTGGCGACCATGATCCCTGGTGACACCGCGCAGTTCCGGCCGGGGCCGGGGTGGCTGGTGGAATTCCTGGGAAGTGTAGCGAGGCGGATTCAGCCCGGCGCCCCGAGCCGACAACCTGAGCCGACCACCCGAATCAGCCGAGGACGATCCAGCCATGTTGCCGCCGATCCCCAGCAGCCTGCAGCCGGTCACGGCGCAGCAGGACCCACCCCGGTCGCGGCCGGAGGTGGCTCCGGTCGCACCGGTCGAAGCCGTCTCCGCCGATGCCGCCGTGACCTTGCAGCGCCGCCCCGCCGAATTGCAGCCGGAAGAGGAGTACCGTCGGCGCCGTCGGCGCGCGTCCGCATCCGTCGAGGCGTCGCCCGAGGCGGACGAGGCGCCTGCCGACGAACGCGTCGAGGAGGTGGAGGACGCGCCGCGCAAGGGGCTGTGGATCGATATCGAGGTGTGAGCGCGACGTAGTACGCTGTCCAGCGTCATCCACTGCCCAGCCTTGCGTGCGCCATGCTGTTCGCCGATGCCCCCATTCAGCTCGCCAATGCCGAATTGCGCCTGATCGCGCCATGGTGCGATGCCGCGACCGCGGCGGACTGGTTCGCGCGCCTGCTCGCGCAGACCCCCTGGGAGCAGCCCAGCGTGCGCCTGCACGGTCGCGACTATGCGGTGCCGCGCCTGGTCGCCTGGTACGGCGACGCCGAGGCCAGCTATCGCTACTCCGGCCTGGTGCATCGGCCATTACCCTGGACGCCGCTGCTGGCGGAGATTCGTCGCCGGGTGCAGGAAAGCGTCGGCCAGCCGCTCAATGGCGTACTGCTCAACTATTACCGCGACGGCCAGGATTCGATGGGCTGGCACAGCGACGACGAACCCGAGCTGGGGCGCAATCCGCTGGTGGTTTCGCTGAACCTCGGCGGCACCCGGCGCTTCGACCTGCGGCGCAAGGGCCATGGCGCGATCGAGCACTCCCTGCAGCTGGAATCCGGTTCGCTGCTGGTCATGGCCGGCGCAACACAGCATTATTGGCAGCATCAGGTGGCCAAGACGCGGCGCCCGGTCGCTCCCCGCCTGAACCTGACTTTCCGCCTGGTGCACGCCCAGCCATGAGCAACGACGACAAACTGATCGACTTCAACGCCGAGCGCGACAAGCGCATTCACGACGTCCATGAGAAACGTCTGCAGGAAGTGCGCAAGGCCTTCGAGCAGGCGCTGCCGTTGGGCAAGTCGCGCAAGAAGGGCAAGAGCAAGCCGAAGAAGCGTTGATCGACCCCTCGCGTTACCCGCGTTTTCCTGCCTTTTCCCTCCCGAACCCCCGCCATTGGCCGCTTTCCGCGGCCATGCACCGCAGCCTGACACGCGCCGAACTTGATCTGCGTCAGTGATCCGTGGGGTGCCGGGGCAGCCTTTTCCGGCCATTGACACAAGTCAATATCGGCGCCCCCCACGCCGCTAACCTGAGCCCATCAACCAAGCAGACAGGGCAACAGGAGGCCAGCATCATGTTCATCGACGAGGTGGTTCTTGCCGGAGTGATTACGGTTGGCCTGATGGTCCTGTTTTTCGGTGGTGTCGGATATTTCATCTGGAAGGACTCGCATCGTCACTGAGACGACGATCCTTTCGGATTACACAGAGCACGCAAGGCACTTAGGGCGACTTCGAGTCGCCCGTTTTTTTTGCCCGCATTTTTATCCGCAGAAACGACAAAGCCCCGCGATGCGGGGCTTTGTCGTTGCGCCATGGCCTTAGCCGATGGTGATCGGCGGCAGCGCCGGCAGCTCGATGTCGAGCTTCTGCTTCGGTGCCAGCACCTCGGCCTCGCCTTCCACCACTGCCTCACCGTTCTGGTTGAGCACGCGGGTGCCGATGCGCACGCGGTTCTTCGGCAGCTTCTCCAGGACTTCCAGCGCCACCGTCAGACGGTCACCGAGCTTCACCGGGCGGGTGAAGCGCAGGTTCTGGCCGAGGTAGATGGTGCCCGGGCCGGGCAAGGTGGTGGCGATCGCCGCGCTGATCAGCGCGCCGCTGAGCATGCCGTGGGCGATGCGCTCCTTGAACAGGGTGGTGGCGGCGTAGTCGGCATCCAGGTGCACCGGGTTACGGTCGCCGGACACTTCCGCGAACAGCTGGATGTCGCGTTCGCCGACTTCGCGTTCGAAGCTGGCTTTCTGGCCGACTTCGAGTTCTTCGTAGGGGACGTTCTGCACCTGACTCATGCTTTTTCCTCGGATGTCATGCCGGCACTGGCGGAGAGCACTCCGTCCAGCCAGGCGATGAGGTTGCGGATGACCTCGTCGCGATTGGTCTCGTTGAAGACTTCGTGACGGGCCTCGGGATAAATCTGCTGTTGGACGTCGCGTAGCCCGGCGCGAGTCATGGCCGCGGCGAGATCGCGCAGGCGCCGGCCCTGGCTGACCGGATCACGCTCGCCGCCGATGATCAGCAGCGGCAGCTGCGGGGCGATGCGCGCGAGGTTTTCCACCGGGGTGATTTCTTCCAGGCCGCCGAGCAGATCCAGCCACAGCTGGTTGCTGCAGCGGAAGCCGCACAAGGGGTCGGCCAGGTACTTGTCCACTTCCCTGGCGTCGCGGCTGAGCCAGTCGAAGGGGGTGCGGTTGGGCTTGAAGGCCTTGTTGAAGGCGCCGAAGGAGATGAACTCGATCAGCGCGCTGCGCCCCAGCGGGCCCTGGCGCCAGCGCTCGAAGCGAGCGATCAGCCGCGCGAGGCGATACAGCGCCACGGGCTGGTAGTTGCAGCCGGACAGCACGGCGCCGCGGACGCTGTCGCTGTGTTGCAGCAGGTAGGCGGTGGCGATGTAGCTGCCCATGCTGTGGCCGAGCAGGAAGATCGGCTGCCCCGGCTCGCGTTCGCGGATATGCCTGTTGAGGGTCTGCAGGTCGCCGATCACCTTGCCCCAGCCGCCATGGTCGGCGTAGTGGCCGAGGTCGCCATGCTCGGCGCTGCGACCATGGCCGCGCTGGTCGATGGCGTGCAGCGAATAGCCGGCGAGATTCAGCGCTTCGCCCAGGCGCGCGTAGCGCCCGGCGTGCTCGGCCATGCCATGGGAGAGCATCACCACGCCCTTGGGCGCCTCGGCGGCCCAGAGATGGGTGTACAGCGGTGTCTCGTCGGCGGCGGTCAGCCAATAGGCGGCGTACGGCATGGGCACTCCTGGTGCCGGCTCGGGGTCGCGGCATTCTAGCAGCGCCGCCCGCTGCGCAGCATCCCGGGGCGGTGGCGCGAGATTCACGTGGTCAATGAGGGCCCCCGGAGTATTTGCGCCTGTCCGCCCAACTGCTACTTTCCGACGGATGGCCGCGGCCGGGCCGCCTTGGGCGATCGGCGCGAAACAGACTTGCAGGCAGAGAGGACAACAACAAATGCAAGCGGATTTCTGGAACGACAAGCGTCCCGCCGGGGTACCCAGCCAGATCGACCTGGCGGCTTACCAGTCGGTGGTGGAAGTATTCGAACGCTCCTGCAAACGCTTCGCCGATCGGCCGGTGTTCAGCAACATGGGCGTGACCCTGAGCTATGCCGAGCTGGATCGCCTCTCCGCCGCCTTCGCCGCCTATCTGCAGCGCAACACCGACCTGGTGCCCGGCGACCGCATCGCCGTGCAGATGCCGAACGTCCTGCAATATCCCGTTGCCGTGTTCGGTGCCCTGCGCGCCGGGCTGGTGGTGGTCAACACCAACCCGCTGTACACCGCCCGCGAGATGCGCCACCAGTTCAAGGACTCGGGCGCGCGCGCGCTGGTTTACGTCAATCTGTTCGGCAAGCTGGTGCAGGAGGTGCTGCCGGATACCGCTATCGAATACCTGATCGAGGCGCAGATGGGCGATCTGCAACCAACGGCCAAGGGCTGGCTGGTCAACGCCGCGGTCAAGCACCTGAAGAAGATGGTCCCGGACTATCAACTGCCACAGGCGGTGGCCTTCAAGGACGTCCTGCGCAAGGGCCGTGGCCATGCGCTGCAGCCGGTCAAGGTCGGTCTCGAAGACGTCGCCGTGCTGCAGTACACCGGCGGCACCACCGGCGTGGCCAAGGGCGCCATGCTGACCCATGGCAACCTGGTGGCCAACATGCTGCAGGTGGATGCCTGCCTGTCGCAGCACGGCCCGGACGGCCGCCGGCTGATGAACGAGGGGGGCGAGGTGATGATCGCGCCGCTGCCGCTGTACCACATCTATGCCTTCACCGCGAATTGCATGTGCATGATGCACAACGGCAACCACAACGTGCTGATCAGCAACCCGCGCGACATTCCCGGCTTCATCAAGGAGCTGAAGAAGTGGCGCTTCTCCGCGCTGCTGGGGCTGAACACCCTGTTCGTCGCGCTGATGGACCATCCCGAGTTCAAGAACCTGGATTTCTCCAACCTGAAGGTCACCAACTCCGGCGGCACCGCCTTGGTCTCGGCCACCGCCGAGCGCTGGAAAGCCGCTACCGGCTGCACGGTGGTGGAAGGCTACGGCCTCACCGAAACCTCGCCGGTGGTCAGCACCAACCCCTATGGCGAACAGGCGCGCCTGGGCACCGTGGGCATTCCGGTGCCGGGCACCGCGCTGAAGGTGATCGACGAAGAGGGCAACGAACTGCCCCAGGGCGAGCGCGGGGAGTTGTGCGTCAAGGGTCCGCAGGTCATGAAAGGCTACTGGCAACGCCCGGAAGCCACCGCCGAAGTGCTCGATGCCGATGGCTGGTTGCGCACCGGCGATGTCGCGGTGGTCGACCCGGATGGCTTCGTGCGTATCGTCGACCGCAAGAAGGACCTGATCATCGTCTCCGGCTTCAACGTCTATCCCAACGAGATCGAGGACGTGGTCATGGCCCATCCGAAGGTGGCCAGTTGTGCCGCGGTGGGGGTGCCGGACGAGCGCTCCGGCGAGGCGGTGAAACTCTTCGTGGTGGCCCGCGAGGGCGGGGTCACGGTGGACGAACTCAAGGCTTACTGCCGGGAGAATTTCACCGGCTACAAGGTGCCCAAGCATATCGTCCTGAAGGACGCCCTGCCGATGACGCCGGTCGGCAAGATTCTCCGCCGCGAGCTGCGCGAAAGCGCCTGAAAGCGCCTTGAAAACCCTGCCGGAGGCCCTGGAAAGGGGCTTTCCGACGGATGTCATAAAAATGACCGAAAGCCTTGCTTTCGGTCATTTTTTTTACCGGTAGGCCGGTCTTTGGTGCTGGTCGCTACCAGGCAAAGCTGATAATCTCGGCGCGCTTTTCCTCCCTTGAGCCGGGAAAAAGCGACACAAACACAACAAACAGCCGCATATGCGGCGAATTAGCTGTTGCTTAGGAGTGGGCTTCCATGATCGACAATTTCTGGAAGGACAAATATCCCGCAGGTATCTCTGCCGAGATCAATGCCGACCAGTACCCGAACATCCTCGCGGTACTGCAGGAGTCCTGCCAACGCTTTGCCAACAAGCCTGCCTTCAGCAATCTTGGCAAGACCCTGACCTACGGCGAGCTCTATCGGCTCTCCGGTGACTTCGCCGCCTACCTGCAGCAGAACACCGATCTGCAGCCCGGCGACCGCATCGCAGTACAACTGCCCAACGTTCTGCAGTACCCGATCGTGGTTTTCGGAGCCATGCGCGCGGGCCTCATCGTGGTCAACACCAACCCGCTGTACACCGCGCGGGAGATGGAACACCAGTTCAACGACTCCGGCGCCAAAGCCCTGGTCAGCCTGGCCAACATGGCCCACCTGGCCGAGGAAGTGCTGCCCAAGACCGGCATCCGCCACGTCATCATCACCGAAGTCGCGGATATCCTGCCGCCGCTCAAGCGCCTGCTGGTCAACGCGGTGATCAAGTACGTCAAGAAGATGGTGCCGGCCTACCATATCCCGCAGGCGGTCAAACTCAACGATGCCCTGGCCAAGGGGCGTGGCAAGAGCGTGCGCGAATTCACGCCGAAGAGCGACGATGTCGCCGTGCTGCAGTACACCGGCGGCACCACCGGGGTGGCCAAGGGCGCCATGCTGACCCACCGCAACCTGGTGGCCAACATGCTGCAGTGCAAGGCACTGATGGGCGCCAACCTCAATGAAGGGTGCGAAATCCTCATCGCGCCGCTGCCGCTGTACCACATCTACGCCTTCACCTTCCATTGCATGGCGATGATGCTCACCGGCAACCACAACATCCTGGTGACCAACCCGCGTGACCTCAATGCCCTGGCCAAGGAGCTGGCGCAGTGGAAGTTCACCGGCTTCGTCGGGCTCAACACCCTGTTCGTCGGCCTGTGCAACAACGAGGCCTTCCGCAAGCTGGACTTCTCCGCGCTGAAGCTGACCCTGTCCGGCGGCATGGCGCTGCAGCAGGCCACCGCCGAGCGCTGGAAGGAAGTCACCGGCTGCGCCATCTGCGAAGGTTACGGCATGACCGAAACCAGCCCGGTGGTGTCGGTGAATCCGTTCCAGAACATCCAGATCGGCACCATCGGCATCCCGGTGCCTTCGACCCTGTGCAAGGTCATCGACGACGATGGCAAGGAACTGGCGCTGGGCGAGCGCGGCGAGCTTTGCGTCAAGGGGCCGCAGGTGATGAAGGGCTACTGGCAGCGCCCGGAAGCCACCGACGAGATCCTCGACCAGGACGGCTGGCTGCGCACCGGCGACGTCGCCATCATCCAGGACGACGGCTACATGCGCATCGTCGATCGCAAGAAGGACATGATTCTGGTGTCCGGCTTCAACGTGTACCCGAACGAACTGGAGGACGTCCTGGCGACCCTGCCGGGCGTGCTGCAGTGCGCCGCCATCGGCGTACCCGACGAGCGGTCCGGCGAAGTGATCAAGGTCTTCGTGGTGCCCAAGCCGGGCGTCACCCTGACCAAGGAGCAGGTGGTCAAGCACATGCATGACAACCTCACCGGTTACAAGCGGCCGAAGTACGTGGAGTTCCGTGAAAGCCTGCCGACCACCAACGTCGGCAAGATTCTCCGCCGCGAACTGCGCGACGAAGAATTAAAGAAGGCCAGAGCCTGAGCCGATAACCAAGGAACCCGCCATACGGCGGGTTTTTTGATGCCGCGAGGTTCAGTACGAAACGTCACCGGGCACAGGTGGCTTTCGCATCGAGCCTGAAAACGGTAGCCCCGTTTCCTGCCATCGGAGGCCACACACCGTGATCCCAACCCTGCGCCTTCGCGCCAAGGTCCTGAGCCTGGCGCTGATCCCGATCCTCATCCTCACCCTGGTGCTCTGCGCCGCGACCTTCGTTGCCCTGACGCGGCTTTCCGCCCAACAGGAGCAACAAATCCGCCAAAGCCTGATCGAAGACCGCCAGGCCCAGCTCAAACAATTCGTCGATGTCGCCCTGGCCGCGGTCGGCCCGCAATACCAGGCGGCGGCCGAAGGCGATGCCGAGGCGCGCGCCGCCGGGGTGGCCTTGCTCAAGCGCCTCACCTATGGCGCCGGCGGCTATTTCTGGGGCTACGACAGCCGCGCCGTGCGGGTTTTCCAAGGCACCAGCGAAGAGCGCATCGGTGAGGACTTCAGCGGCTACCAGGACCCCAAAGGCGTCTACGCCATCCGCGAGCTGGTGCGCGCCGGCCAGGATGGCAGCCATTACGTGCACTACAGCTTCACCCTGCCCGGCAGCAGTCAGATAGTGCCGAAGATCGGCTATGCGCATTACCTGCCGAAATGGAACCTGGTGTTCGGCACGTCGCTGAACCTCGACGATATCGAGCGCGATGTGCAGAAGGCCCGCGAAGCCTTCCAGGCACGGATCAACGACCTGATGCTGATCATGCTCGGCTCGGCCTTGGCGCTGCTGGTAGCGATCGCCCTGGTGGCGCTGCCGACCAGCAATGCCATCGTGCGCCCGCTGTTGCGGATCAAGGCCAACCTCGACGACATGGCCGCCGGCGACGGTAACCTGACCCATCGCCTGCCGGTCAGCAGCCGCGACGAGTTGGGGGAACTGGCGACCTCCTTCAACCGATTCGTCGAGAAGATCCATGCCCTGGTCCAGCAGGTGGCCGGCACCACCCAGCAACTCGCCGGGCTGGTCGCTGACGTGGCCCAGCAGGCGCAGCGTTCGGAGCAGGCCATGGGCGACCAGCGCGGCGAGACCGACCAGGTGGCCACGGCGATCAACGAGATGACCGCCGCCGCCCAGGAAGTCGCGCGCAGCGCCCAGCGCGCCGCCGACGCCGCCCAGGAGACCGATCGCGAGGGCCAGTCGGCCAAGCGCGAGGTGGACCTCTGCGTCGCCCAGATCAACGACCTGGCCGGCGAAGTGAGCAGCAGCAGCGAGTCCCTGGACACCCTCAGCCAGGACGTGCGCGGCATCGTCGGTGTGCTCGAAGTGATTCGCTCCATCGCCGAACAGACCAACCTGCTGGCGCTCAATGCGGCCATCGAAGCGGCGCGTGCCGGTGAGGCCGGGCGCGGTTTCGCCGTGGTCGCCGACGAGGTGCGCGCCCTGGCCAGCCGCACCCAGCAGAGCACCGGCGAGATCCAGCAGATGATCGACCGCCTGCAGGGCACCACCGCCGGCTCGGTGCAGGCCATGCAGCGCGCCAGCGAAATGGCCGAGCGCACCCGTGGCCAGGCCAACCTGGCCGGACAGTCGCTGGACGCCATCGCTAGCCTGATCGGCACCATCAACTCGATGAACGCGCAGATCGCCAGCGCCGCCGAGGAGCAGACCGCGGTGGCCGAGGAGATCAACCGCAGCGTGCATCAGATCGCCGGCTCGGTGGACGTGGTCGCCGACGACGCCGCCCGTGGCGCGCAGACCGCCGGCGAGCTGAATGGCGTGGGCGAGCGCCTGCGCCAACTGGTCGGTCAATTCCGCATCTGATTCCCGCCTCGATCCGGCCGCCACGCATTGGGCGTGGCGGCCCGTGCCGGTCCTCTGCGACAATCCTCCGCATTCGCCACTTTCCAGGACCGGCGCGCCTCCCAGGCGCCGCCGGCTTTCGCCGAAACGCCAGCGCAGCCGATGACCGAAGCCACAGCCTCTCCCGAACAACTCCTGCAACGCCTGGATCAGGCCCTGATTCGCGACCGCCACCGGCTGCGCCGGCAGTTCCACGAACTGCGCAAGCAGCCCGACGAGGCTCGGCTCGCGCAGTGGGTCGAGCGTTTCCAGGCCTCCTGCGCCAAGGTCGCCGAGCGGCGCGCCAGCATCCCGGCGATCCGCTACGACGACAGCCTGCCGATCGCCGCCAAGCGCGACGAGATCAAGGCCGCGCTGGAAAAGAGCCAGGTGGTGGTGATCGCCGGTGAGACCGGTTCGGGCAAGACCACCCAGTTGCCGAAAATCTGCCTGGAGCTGGGCCGCGGCAGCCACGGCCTGATCGGCCACACCCAGCCGCGCCGGCTGGCGGCGCGCAGCGTGGCCACGCGGGTCGCCGAGGAAATCGGCACGCCGCTGGGCTCGCTGGTCGGTTACCAGGTGCGCTTCGAGGACCAGAGCGACGACAGCACCCTGATCAAGTTGATGACCGACGGCATCCTGCTCGCCGAGACTCAGCACGACCGCTACCTGGAGCGCTACGACACCATCATTGTCGACGAGGCCCACGAACGCAGCCTGAACATCGACTTCCTCCTCGGCTTCCTCAAGACCCTGCTGCCGCGCCGGCCGGATCTCAAGCTGATCATCACCTCGGCGACCATCGACCTGGAGCGTTTCTCCAGGCATTTCGGCAATGCGCCCATCGTCGAGGTCTCCGGGCGTACCTACCCGGTGGAGACCTGGTATCACCCGCTGGCAGCGGAGGTGGACGAAGACGGCGAGGCGCTGTTCGACGACCTTTCGGTGGACCAGGGCATCCTCCGTGCGCTGGACGAAATCGCCGCCCATGAGCGCGAGGTTGGCAAGCGTCCCGGCGACGTGCTGGTGTTCCTCCCCGGCGAGCGCGAGATCCGCGATGCCGCCGACATGCTGCGCAAGGCCAACCTGCGCCACACCGAGGTGCTGCCGTTGTACGCGCGGCTGACCCCGGCGGAGCAGCAGAAGATCTTCGCGCCCATGGCCGGGCGCAAGATCGTCCTCGCCACCAACGTCGCGGAAACCTCGCTGACGGTGCCGGGCATCCGCTACGTGATCGACAGCGGCACTGCGCGCATCAGCCGCTACAGCTACCGCGCCAAGGTCCAGCGCCTGCCCATCGAGGCGATTTCCCAGGCCAGCGCCAACCAGCGCAAGGGCCGTTGCGGGCGGGTCGAGCCGGGCATCTGCATTCGTCTGTACAGCGAAGAGGACTTCAACTCGCGTCCGGCCTTCACCGACCCGGAAATCCTCCGCACCAACCTCGCGGCAGTGATCCTGCAGATGCTCCATCTGCGGCTCGGCGACATCGAGGCCTTCCCCTTCATCGAGCCGCCGGACAGCAAGGCGATCAAGGATGGCTTCACCCTGCTGCAGGAACTCTCGGCGGTGAACCGCGAGGGCCAGTTGACCCCGCTGGGTCGCCAGTTGGCGCGCCTGCCGATCGACCCAAGGCTGGGCCGCATGCTGCTGGAGGCGGCCAACCAGGGCAGTCTCGATGAGGTGCTGACGGTGGCCAGTGCGCTCTCGGTGCAGGACCCACGCGAACGCCCGATCGAGCGCCAGCAGGCCGCCGACCAGGCCCATGCGCAGTGGAAGGACCCGGATTCCGACTTCGCCGCGCTGATCAACCTCTGGCGCGGTTTCGAGGAGCAGCGCCAGGCGCTGGGTTCCAACGCCCTGCGCAGTTGGTGCCGGAAGAACTTCCTCAACTATCTGCGTCTGCGCGAGTGGCGGGATGCGCACCGCCAACTGACGCTGATCTGCCGCGAACTCAAGCTGCCGTTCGCCAAGGCCGAGAAAGCCGACAAGGCGCAACCGCGCAAGACCGAGAGCAAGGCCGACGAGCCCAAGCGCGACATCGACTACGCCGCGGTGCACAAGGCGATCCTCTCCGGCCTGCTCAGCCAAATTGGCCAGAAGAGTGAGGACGGCGATTACCTGGGCGCGCGCCAGCGGCGCTTCTGGGTGCATCCGTCCAGCGTGATCGGGCGCAAGAAGCCGCAATGGCTCATGGCCGCGGAACTGGTCGAGACCACCAAGCTGTTCGCGCGCATGGTCGCGCGTATCGAGCCGGACTGGCTGGAGCCGCTGGCCGGCCACCTGGTGAAGAAGAATCACCTGGAGCCGCACTGGGAGAAGAGACGTGGCCAGGTGGTGGCCTACGAGCAGGTGACGCTCTACGGGCTGATCATCGTCGGCCGCCGCGCCGTGCATTTCGGTCCCATCGATCCGCCGGTGGCGCGCGAGCTGTTCATCCGCGAGGCACTGGTGCGCGGCGAGATCAACAGCCGCGCGCGCTGCCTGACGGCCAACCGGCAATTGCTGGAGAAGCTCGACGAGCTGGAGGCCAAGGCCCGCCGGCGCGACATCCTGGCCGACGAGGAAACCCTGTTCGCCTACTACGACGCACGTCTGCCAGCGGACATCTACCAGACCGCCAGTTTCGAAAAATGGTACGAGCGCGAACGGGCGAACAACCCCGAGCTGCTGATCATGCGCGAGGAAGACGTGCTCGCTCGCGACGCCAGCGAAGTCACCGCCGGCCTTTACCCGGACCAACTGCGCCTGGGCGAGCTGCAGCTGCCGCTGAGCTACCACTTCGAGCCCAACCACCCGCGTGACGGCGTGACCCTGCGGGTGCCGGCGCCGTTGCTGCCGCAACTGCCCGCCGAGCGCCTGGAGTGGCTGGTGCCCGGTCTGCTGGAAGCCAAGTGCGTGGCGTTGGTGCGCAACCTGCCCAAGGCGATCCGCAAGAACTTCGTGCCGGTGCCGGACTTCGTCCGCGCCGCGCTGGGCAAGATCGTCTTCGCCGAAGGCGCGCTGGCCGAAGCGCTCGGTCGCGAGCTGCAACGCATGACCGGCAGCCGGGTGCCGGAGGAGGCCTGGGCGGAGGCTGAAACCCAGGTGGAAAGCCACCTGCGCATGAACATCGAAGTGGTCGATGCGCGCGGCAAGTTCCTCGGCGAAGGCCGCGACCTCACCGAGCTGACTGCGCGCTTCGCCGAGGCCAGCCAGGCCGCGCTGGCCATCCCGCAGGCCGACAAGGCGCAGAAGCCGGTGGAAGCCAAGGGCTTCGCCGAAGTGGCGGAGAAGACCCAGCAGAAGATCGCCGGGCTGTCGATGACTGTCTACCCGGCGCTGGTGGAGGAGGCCGGTACGGTCAAGGAAAACCGCTTCCCGACCCAGGCCGAAGCCGAATACCAGCACCGTCGCGCGCTACAGCGCCTGCTCCTGCAACAGCTCGCCGAGCCGGCCAAGTTCCTCCGCGGCAAGCTGCCGGGGCAGACCGAGATGGGCCTGCTCTATCGCGACCTCGGGCGTGTCGAGGCGCTGGTCGAGGATATCCTCCTGGCCAGCCTGGACAGTTGCGTCCTCGACGGTGAAGCCCAGCTGCCGCGCGACGGCGCCGCCCTGGCCTCGCTGGCGGAGAAGAAACGCGCTGCCTGGGCCGAGCACGCTGAGCGCCTGGCGCGCCTGGTGCTGGATATCCTCACGCTGTGGCACGGCCTGCAGAAGCGCTTCAAGGGCAAGATCGACCTGGCCATGACGGTGCCGCTGAATGACGTCAAAGGCCAGTTGGCCAGGCTGGTCTACCCGGGCTTCGTCCGCGATACGCCGCTGGAGTGGCTGAAGGAATACCCGCGTTACCTCAAGGCCGTGGAGCAGCGCCTGGACAAGGTTGCCGGGCAGGTCCAGCGCGACCGCGTGTGGAGCGGCGAGATGGCTGGCTACTGGGAGCAGTACCAGGCGCGCCTGGCCAAGCATGCCCAGGAAGGCAAGCGCGACCCGAACCTGCAGCTGTACCGCTGGATGCTCGAGGAATATCGCGTCTCGCTGTTCGCCCAGCAGTTGGGGACCAAGCTGCCGGTATCGGACAAGCGCCTCTCCAAGCAGTGGAGCCAGGTGGACGCCTGAGCGCTATGCCAGCTCGCTGGCAGCGCCCGAGGCGCTCCGCGTTGGCCGCCCTACGTTTGCCGAGAGGGACGGCGACCGCGTAGGGCGGATGACCCTTCGCGGTCATCCGCCGTGGCCCTGGGGGTGGCGGGTATTCACGCGCGCTGCGGAATTGCCAATCCGCGTTGTACCGCCGGCCGCGTCAGGAAGGCGTCCAGCACGCGGCGGACATTGGCGAAGCGCTCGAACTGCACCAGCTCGCCGGCTTCATAGAAGCCCACCAGGTTGCGCACCCAGGGGAAGATGGCGATATCGGCGATGCTGTAGTCCGCGCCCATCAGCCAGTCGCGGCCCTCCAGGCGTTGCTCGAGGACACCGAGCAGGCGGCGTGCTTCTTCCACGTAGCGGTTCAGCGGGCGCTTGTCCTCGAACTCGCGGCCGGCGAATTTATGGAAGAAACCCACCTGGCCGAACATCGGACCGATGCCGCCCATCTGGAACATCAGCCACTGGATGGCCTGGTAGCGCTCGGCCGGGGCCTTGGGCAGCAGTTGGCCGGTTTTCTCCGCCAGGTAGAGGAGGATGGCACCGGACTCGAACAGCGCCAGCGGCTGGCCGTCAGGGCCGTTGGGATCGAGGATCGCCGGGATCTTGTTGTTCGGGTTCAGCGAGAGGAATTCCGGGCTGAACTGCTCATTGCGCTCGAAGCTCACCAGGTGCGCTTCGTAGGGCAGGCCGGTTTCTTCCAGCATGATCGACACCTTCACGCCGTTGGGCGTCGGCAGCGAGTAGAGCTGCAGGCGGTCGGGCTGGGTGGCGGGCCATTTGTCGGTGATGGGGAAGGCGGACAGTGCGGACATGGATGCTCCGGTCGAGTGATCGAGGCGCCCAGCTTAGCCGTCGCGGCGCGTCGAGGGGAGATGCCAGCGGCGCCGTGAGCCGGTATCGTGCGGCCTTCGATCCATCGCTCAAGGACAGTCGCATGAGCCTGCAAGGCACCTACGATCCGCAGAACATCTTCGCCCAGATCATTCGTGGCGATGCGCCCTGCTACACCCTGTACGAAGACGAGGATGTGCTCGCCTTCCTCGACCTGTTCCCGCAGTCCTACGGCCACTCCCTGGTGATCCCCAAGCGTTCGGCCGCGCGCAACATTCTCGATGTCGATCCCGAGGCGCTGTGCAAGGTGATGCGCGTGGTGCAGCGCCTGACCGCGGTGCTGGTCGAGGAGCTGCAGCCGGATGGCGTGCAGGTGGCGCAGTTCAACGGCGCGCCGGCGGGGCAGACGGTCTTCCACCTGCACATGCATATCGTGCCGCGCTACAGCGGCCAGGGGCTGGCAATCCATGCGGCGCAGAAGGGCGATCCGCTGGAGTTGGAGAAGCTCCAGGCGCGTCTGCTGCAACGCCTCAACGGTTGATCGCCCGGCGCGCCCGGGCGGGCGCGCCGATGAGTTGGCTCAGGGTTTGGCCGGTTTGATATCGAAGCCGGTATTGGCGTCGCTGAGGATGCGGAATTGCGCGCTTTCGCCGCTGCTCAGGCTGACCGTCAGCTCGCGGCGCAGGAAGCCCTTGCTGCACAGGCCGTCGCCCTGGCTGTCGATGCCGATACCGACGATGTGTTCTCCGGGCGGCAGGTGGAAGCTGGCGGACTCGCCCGCGGCGACGCGCGCGGCCAACTGGCGATCGATGTTGAAGGCGATCATGCAGCCGCCGCCGAGGAAGCCGACGTCCCGTTGAACCTGAACCCGGGCATCGTCCTGGCTGTTCTGCTGGTAGGCCAGCAGGCGTTCGGCGGGGACTCTGGAAGGTGTATCGGTCTGGTAGGAGGAGCAGCCGGCCAGGGCCAGCAGGGACAGCGAAGCGATCAGAACGCGCATGAAAACCCTCCGTGGATGGACTTCTCGAAGACTAGTCCAGCCGCGCCGGCTTTGCCCGCGCCGGCGGGACGTATCGCTGCGGCCGCTCAGGCTGGCGTGGAGAGCAGCGCCAGGGTGTCTTGCGCCCCCATCATCCGCGCCGCGGCCAGTGCGGTCAGGCCGCTGGCGTCGCAGGCCTCGCGGTTGGCGCCGTGGGCCAGCAGTGCGCGCACGACCTCGCTGCGGTTGAACATGGCGGCCATCATCAGCGCGGTCTTGCCATCGGGCGAGGCGCCTTCCACGTCGGCGCCATGGCTCAGCAGCAACTCGACCATGGCCAGGTCGCCCTTGAACGCGGCGCCGGCCAGCGGTGTCTGTCCCGCCAGGTTGCGCAAATCGGGATCGGCCTGGTAGCGCAGCAGCAGGCGCACGCTGTCGGCGTGACCGTGGTAGCTGGCCAGCATCAGCAGGCTGTCGCCTTTCTGATTGCGCAGGTTGGGCGACAGCCCCTGGCGCAGCAGTTCTTCCAGGCGCTCGCCGTTGCCCTGGCGGGCGTCGTCGAACACCTGGTTGACGAAGCCTTGGGTGTCTTCGTCCAGTTCCATGGGGCGGGAGTCGTGCATGGCGGGCATCCTTTCAATAGGGGAATTGCGCAAGATGATAGGGCTGCTCGGCCAATCATGCCCGCTGGCCTTGGCTATGGGCCCGTTCGGCAATTTCAATCGAGCGCCCGTGGCCGGCGATGCGCGAAAATTGCCGTGGGACGGCGGCATTTCATGGCGAATTACCGCATAATCCACGGTTATCCGCTCGGATCGTGCATCCCGGCGGGCGCCGTTGGGCGGCCGGGAGTGCCGTTGCCTGGACTGACTGGCAAACTGCCGGGTCATCGGGCGCAGCCGCCTTGGCCGACGAGCCAGCCCCAAGAGGGCGATTCTTTCCAGTGCCGGCCGATGCGCGGGCGCTTTGATGCCTAACCATGCTGCCGGGCTTGGCAGCCAGATTGAGAAGAGGATTGACCGTGCATAAAGTCGTGATCAGTGGGACCGGTCTGTACACCCCGCCGTTCAGCATTTCCAACGATGAGCTGGTGGAGTCCTTCAATACCTACGTCCGTCACTACAACGACCAGCATGCCGAAGCCATCGCCAAGGGCGAACTGCACGCATTGAGCGAATCCAGCTCGGGCTTCATCGAGAAGGCTTCCGGGATCAAGAGCCGCTTCGTGGTCGACAAGCAAGGCATCCTCGACCCGCAGCGCATGGTCCCGCGCATCCCCGAACGCAGCAACGACGACTGGGGCATTCTCTGCGAGATGGCCGTGCACGCCGCCAGGCAGGCGCTGCAACGCGCCGGCCGCAGCGCCGCGGATATCGACGGGGTGATCGTCGCCTGCTCCAACCTGCAGCGCGCCTACCCGGCGGTGGCCATCGAGGTACAGGCCGCGCTGGGCATCCAGGGCTTCGGTTTCGACATGAACGTGGCCTGCTCCTCGGCCACCTTCGGCCTGCAGGCGGCAGCCAACGCAGTACAACTCGGCCAGGCCCGCGCCATTCTCATGGTCAACCCGGAAATCTGCACCGGCCACCTGAACTTCCGTGACCGCGACAGCCACTTCATCTTCGGCGACGCGGCCACCGCGGTGATCGTCGAGCGCGCCGACCAGGCCACCTCCAGCTACCAGTTCGACATCGTCAGCAGCAAGTTGCTGACGCAGTTCTCCAACAACATTCGCAATAACTTCGGCTTCCTCAACCGTGCCGCCGAAGAGGGCATCGGCCAGCGCGACAAACTGTTCGTGCAGGAGGGCCGCAAGGTGTTCAAGGATGTCTGCCCGATGGTCGCCGAGCTGATCGGCGAGCACCTGGCGCAGAACGACATCCCGGTCGGCGACGTCAAGCGCTTCTGGCTGCACCAGGCCAACCTCAACATGAACCTGCTGATCACCCGCAAGCTGCTTGGCCGCGACGCCGAGGCTCATGAGGCGCCGGTGATCCTCGATACCTACGCGAACACCAGCTCCGCCGGTTCGGTGATTGCCTTCCACAAGCACCAGGACGACCTGCCCGCCGGCTCCATTGGCGTGCTCAGCTCCTTCGGTGCGGGCTATTCCATCGGCAGCGTGATCCTGCGCAAACGCTGATCCATGGCCCCGGCCGACGGTGACCTGCTGGCGCGCTTGCGCGCTGGCGAGCAACAGGCGTTCCGCGAGCTGGTCGGCGCTTATCAGGGCGCCATGCGCGCGGTGGCCTGGGCCATCGTCGGTGCCAGCCTGGCCGATGAGGTGGTGCAGGATGCCTGGCTTGCGGTGGTGCGCCATCTGGACGGCTTCCAGGAGCGCGCCAGCCTCAAGACCTGGCTGCTGACCATCACCGCGAATACTGCCAAAAGCCGTCTGCGTCAGATACGTCAGGAGGTTTCTCTGGAAGACCTGCCGGCGCCCCATGGCAGCATCGACGATGCGCGCTTCGCCGCCGACGGTCACTGGAGTCCGGCGCCGTTCGCCTGGCACGAGGACTCGCCCGAAGCGCTGCTGGCCGAGGAGGAGCTGCGCGAGTGCCTGGAGAAGACCCTGCTCAGCCTCTCGGAGATGCAGCGCAGCGTCGTGCTGCTGCGCGAGCGCCAGGGCCTGGCACTGGAGGACATCTGTAATCTTCTCGGGCTTTCCCTCTCCAATGTCCGGGTGCTGTTGCATCGCGGCCGGCTGAAGCTGTTCGCCACCCTGGAGCATTTCGAGGAGACCGGCCAATGCTGACCTGCAAGCAACTGGTGGCCCTGTCCAGCGACCTGCTGGACAGCCAGTTGAGCCTGCGCGAGAAGTTGGCGGTGCGGCGCCATCTATTGGTGTGTCGCAACTGTCGGCGTTTTCTCAAGCAAATGCGCCTGACCCGCGCGACGCTGCGTCTGCTGCCAGAGGCACCCAGCCCGGAACTCGACCTGCTCGCCGCGCGCCTGGCCGAACTGCGGCGCGATAACGCCCGGCGCTGAGCCGGCCGCCCGCTTCGCGCGGGGCGAAAGTTCCGCTGTCATAAAAAGTTTATATAGCTGCCGTCGATCTGAAATAACCCCTCGCCAAGATTCCCGCAACACATACCGGCCGCCATATGGCCGCGCGAGTCCTTTTTGGGGGGGCGCGCACCAGGCCAGGCACCGACCGTGTTCAGCGCTTAAAAAAACATAAGGGGAAAACTTGATGATCCGTAAGAACCACGCCGGATTCGCCGCCAGTGCACTGGCGCAGGCCGTGCTGGGAGCCAGCATTGTCGTTCCAACCGTCGCTCACGCCGACTTCATTTCGGATAGCAAAGCCAGCGTTGAACTGCGCAACTTCTATTTCAACCGCGACTTCCGCAGCTCCACTCCGGCGCAGCAGAGCAAGGCTGACGAGTGGGCCCAGGGCTTCATCCTGCGCTACGAATCCGGCTACACCGACGGCACCATCGGCGTTGGCGTCGATGCCATCGGCATGCTGGGCCTGAAGCTGGACTCCAGCCCGGCACGTTCCGGCACCGGCCTGCTGCCGAAGACCGCCGACGGCTCCGCCCCGGACGATTACAGCAAGCTGGGTATGACCGCCAAGCTGCGCTACGAAAAGAACACCCTGAAGGTGGGTACCCTGGTCCCGAAACTGCCGGTCATCGTGCCTAACGATAGCCGTCTGCTGCCGCAAGTCTTCCTGGGTAGCGCGGTGAACTCCACGCAGATCGCTGGCCTGACCCTCGATGGCGGCCGCCTGAACCAGACCAACCTGCGTGATTCCAGCGATTACCAGGAAATGACTGTCACCACCGGCGGCAAGAAGAACATCAGCTTCGCCAAAGGCACCACCACCAACGAATTCGACTTCGCTGGCGGTACCTACCAGTGGAACAAGAACTTCAGCACCGGCTACCACTACGGCGAGCTGAAGGACTTCTACAAGCAGCACTACCTGACCGCCGTCTATAACCTGCCGATCACCGATGGCCAGTCGCTGAAGTCCGACATCCGCTTCGCCAAGTCCACCGACGACGGCACCAGCAACGTAGACAACAAGGCGATCAACGCCATGTTCACCTACAACCTGGGCTACAACGCCTTCGGCCTCGGCTACCAGAAGATGAGCGGCGACACCGGCTTCGCCTACATCAACGGTACCGACCCGTACCTGGTGAACTATGTGCAGGTGCTGGACTTCGCCAACAAGGACGAGAAATCCTGGCAGGCGCGCTATGACTACAACTTCGCCGGCCTCGGCATTCCCGGCCTGACCTTCATGACCCGTTACGTGAAGGGCACCGGCATCGACCGCCTGAACACCAGCGACGAAGGCCGCGAGTGGGAACGCGATACCGACATCGCCTATGTCTTCCAGGAAGGCGCGCTGAAAGGCTTCGGCATCAAGTGGCGTAACGCGACCACCCGCAGCAACTACGCGCAGAACAGCACGTCCAGCAACTCGGTCGACGAGAACCGTCTGATCCTCAGCTACACCATGCCGCTGTGGTAAGAAACACCTGACGGAAGCCACGGTCGCCCAGCTTGCATGGGCGACCCCTCGGCAGGCTTCCGCGCCGTGCGAGACGGCAACTCCTCTGGTTTGAGCCCCGCCCTGGCGGGGCTTTTTTATGGTCGCTGCACCGTGCATCCACCCGCCGTTCGATCCGTTGTCGGCGCTTCCCGTCACGCTGTCGGGGTGCTGCGGCGCTTCGAGCGACTTGACCGAAAGCGTCAATCGACCCTGAGCGTTGGCGTCATTGAGGCGGGCAGGGGCGCCACCTAACCTGCCGGCACTTCCACCCACAAGGGATTGCCGACATGCAGCGCATTCATTTCGAGACCGAGCACAACCTGTTCCGCGATGCTTTCCGCGCCTTCCTCGGCAAGGAAGTACTGCCTCATCAGGACGCCTGGGAAGAGGCCGGGGTGGTCGACCGTGGCGTCTGGCTGAAGGCCGGCGAGCAGGGCTTCCTGCTGCCCTGGGCGGACGAGGCGTACGGTGGCGCCGGGCTCAAGGACTTCCGCTACGAACAGATCATGTGCGAGGAGCTGGCGCGCATCAACGAGCCGGGCTTCATGATCCCGCTGCATTCGGCGCTCTGCGGCCCCTACATCGCCGAATACGGCAACGCCGAGCAGAAGGCGCGCTTCCTGCCCGGCATCATCCGTGGCGAAACCATCCTCGCCGTGGCCATGACCGAGCCCTCCGCCGGTTCCGACCTGGCCGGCATGCGCAGCACCGCGGTGGACAAGGGCGACCACTGGTTGCTCAACGGTTCCAAGGTGTTCATCTCCAACGGCCTGCTCGCCGACCTGGTGATAGTCGCGGCCAAGACCGATCCGAGCAACCCGCACGCCATGGGCCTGTTCCTGGTCGAGCGTGGCATGCCCGGCTTCGAGCGCGGGCGCAACCTGAAGAAGCTCGGCATGAAGAGCCAGGACACCGCTGAACTGTTCTTCAATGACGTCAGGGTGCCCAAGGAAAACCTCCTCGGCGACGCCAAGGGGGGCTTCTACTACCTGATGAACATGCTCGCCCAGGAGCGCCTGACCAATGCCTGTGGTGCGGTGGCCGGCGCCGAGGCGGCGTTGCAGGCGACCCTCGATTACGTCAGGGAGCGCAAGGCATTCGGCCGCCCCGTGGCGCATTTCCAGAACACCCGCTTTAAGCTCGCCGAGATGCGCACGCAGATCGACGTGGCGCAGGTCTTCACCGATCGCTGCGTGATGGACCACAACCAGAAGAAACTCAGCCCGGAAGTCGCCGCCGAGGCCAAACTGTTCACCACCGAGCTGCTCGGCAAGGTAGTCGACGAGGGGGTGCAACTGCATGGCGGCTGGGGTTACATGTGGGAGTACCCGATCTGCCGCATGTACGCCAACGCGCGCATCCAGCGAATCTTCGCCGGCACCTCGGAGATCATGAAAGAGATCATCAGCCGTGGCATGAAGCTGTGAGGCGCGGCTGCGGCGAAAACGACAACACAGGAGTCGCCCGATGAAAGGCCCGCTTGCCTCGCTGAAAATCATCGATTTCTCCACCTTGCTGCCGGGGCCCTTTGCATCGCTGCTGTTGGCCGACATGGGCGCCGAAGTGTTGCGCGTGGAGTCGCCCACGCGCATGGACCTGATCCGCGTGCTGCCGCCGCATGACGGCGGCGTCTCCGCCAGCCATGCCTACCTGAACCGCAACAAGCGCAGCATCGCGCTCGACCTCAAGCGCCCCGAGGCACTGGAGGTGGTGCGCCAACTGGTGCGTGAATACGACATCGTCCTGGAGCAATTCCGTCCCGGCGTGATGGAGCGGCTGGGCATCGGCTACGAGGCGCTGAAGGCGATCAACCCGGGGCTGATCTATGTCGCCATCACCGGCTATGGCCAGACCGGCCCCTATCGCGAGCGTGCCGGGCATGACATCAACTACCTGGCCCTGGCTGGCGTTGCCAGCTACACCGGGCGCCGCGATACCGGACCGCTGCCGTTGGGCGTGCAACTGGCGGATATCGCCGGCGGCTCGTTGCACGGCGTCATGGGTCTGCTGGCGGCGGTGATCCATCGCCAGCAGACCGGCGAGGGGCAACTGGTGGATGTCAGCATGACCGACTGCGCCTTCAGCCTGAACGGCATGGCCGGCGCCGGCTACCTGGCCTGTGGCGTGGAGCCGCAGATGGAGGCGCTGGCGCTCAATGGCGGCAGCTTCTACGACTACTACCGTACCCGCGATGGGCGTTGGTTCTCGGTGGGCAGCCTGGAACCACAGTTCATGCAGCAGTTGTGTGCGGCCATCGGCCGGCCCGAACTGGCCGCGCGAGGCTTGTCGCCCAAGGCCGAGGAGCAGCGGGCGCTCAAGCGTGAGATCGCCATCGAATTCGAGAGGCGCGATTTCGCCGAGTTGTGCGAGTGCTTCGCTGCCGTGGACGCCTGCGTGGAGCCCATGCTGCCGTTCGCGGAGGCGCTGGAGCATCCACAGATCAAGGCGCGTGGCCTGGTTACCGACGTGCCGCGCGGGGACGCCGGCAGTCAGCGCCAGATGGCCTGTCCGATCCGCTTCTCCGCGGGGCTGCCGGCGCCTCGCCACATCGGCGCGGCGCTGGGCGCGCACACGGAGGAGGTATTGCAGGAGCTGGGCTATTCGGCCGAGCAGGTGGCCACGTTGAAGGCGGACGGGGTGATCGGCTGAACGCCGTCACTCGCGTTTGACTTCGCCGGTGAACACCAGGGTGGTTCGGCAGCGCCGGCAATAGTAGCGACGGCCCTGGGCAACCAGGTTGTGGCGCTGGCTGGAGAAAGGGAAGTCGGCGTTCTCCGCGCAGCGGCAGCGATAGATATAGCGCGTCGCCCGGCGCCGCTTGACCTCGTAGGTGTGGCAGCGATCCGGCGGCAGCTCATAGACACCGCGCATGATCAGTTGCCACTCCTCGCCATGGGGGCGGATGCGTGGGCCGAACATCTGGTGGGCGATCAGATGCGCCACCTCATGGGCGACGGTCTGCTTGAGGAAATGTTCGCGATTCTCGCGATAGAGCTGGGGATTGAAGCGCAACAGGTTCTCGTTCAGGTGCGCGACCCCGGCTTTCTGCCCGCGTAGCCGGAAGCTCACCTCCGGGCGCGGGAAGCGGCGCTGGAAGAAGCTCTCTGCCAATTGATAGCAGGCTTCGACACGGGCGTTGAGCTGTTCGGGCATACAGTATTTCTCCGGCGGGCGCTGATTATGCCGGAGATGTGTGGGCTGTCGCAGGCTTTCAAGCATCCACTCGTCCGCCGTGCAGATTCAGGCAAGGGGATGGAGTATCGGGCAAAGGCCGGCTGCGCCAGGGCAGGCTGCAAAAAAAAAGAACCGGGCACTCGGCCCGGTTCTTCATGCTGCTCGGATCAGGTGTATTCCGGCCCGATACCGCTGCCCCAGAGGATCACCGACAGCGCCATCATCGCCACCAGCACCACCAGACCCACCGCCAGCACCGAGCTGGAGAACAGGAAGCCTTCGTCCTTGGGAATGTTCATGAAGGCCGGTATGCCCACGTAAAGCAGGTAGACGGTATAGCAGACGGCCGCGGTGCCGATGACCATCCCCAGCCACAGGTGCGGATAGAGTGCCGCTACGCCGCCGATGAACAGAGGGGTGGCGTTGTAGGCGGCGAACACGATGCATTGCGTCAGGCTTGGCGTGGCGTGATAGGTGCGCGCCATCCAATGGATGAAGGCACCCATGACCGCCACCCCGGCGAGCATCGCCAGGTAGGTCAGGATTGTCAGTTGTATCGCGCTGGTGGCTGTCAGCTTGACCGGGCCGGCGCTACCGAGCACCCACCCGACCTGGGTGGTGCCGATATAGGCGCAGATCACTGGAATGGCAGCCAGTATCAAGACATGTGTCAGGTACATGTGGCTGATGGTTTCTTCTTCGCCACGGATTTCCTGCCACTCTTGATCGGGATGGGTGAAGAGCCCCCACACATGATGGATCATCTCAGCAACCTCCTCGTTATTATGCAGGCCGCCTCCCAGCGAAGCGCCGGGGACGCGTGGACAGCGTCACTCGGTGCCCGTCCGACACGTGCGGCCTTAGGTCGCAGTATAGAAAAGGGCGGATAGCCTCGTGCGGCGAGGGGTTAGAGCAAATCGAAGTTTCATGGGCGGCTGTAATAGCGCTCGAGTATTTCCATCGCTTTGTTGATCGATTGCAGGCGCGTGGTGCTGCCACCGCGATCCGGGTGGTGCTGGCTGACCAGTTGGCGGTAGCGCAGCTTGATCAGGGCATAGTCCACCGGCCCGTCCTCCAGCTCGAACAAAGCCAGGGCGGCGGCTTTCTCGCCATCGCCCTGCATGCGCGTCCAGAAACTCTCCAGAAGCTTTTCCACATCGCGCTCGGTGGTGTCGCGAAGATTGCTCTCGTCCAGGTAGTAGTCGCGCAGCGGGTCGCTCTCGACCAGTGCCTGCACACCCGGTTGCCAGGGCATCAGGCGAATGTGCAACGGGCCGATCTGCAGGTGGGCGCTGGCATCGCCACAGAGCTGGTCGCGCAGTCGATAGAGAGCGTTGAAAACCAGGAAGTGGGTGCGGAACAACACCAGCTTGTCGGTCAGCGAAAGGTGGGGAATATGCGTCGAATGCCCAGCCTTCAGTTGCTGGATCAGTTGGTATTCGGAAAGACCTTGCGGCGCCGCGCGCAGCAGCACGAGCAGCTGTTCGGCGAGGTCCAGGCGATCGTCGAGGTCGAGGTTCATGACCTGAGCCTAGCATTGCCCTACCGATGGGGCTGGGGTGCGCGTCGCTTTGTGCGTAAAATAGCCAGCTTTTCGTCTTATCCGCGGATTCCACAGCACCATGGGCACCCTTTCGGTCAATCAGAACAAACTGCAGAAACGCCTGCGTCGCCAGGCAGGCGAAGCCATCGCCGACTTCAACATGATCGAGGACGGTGACAAGGTCATGGTCTGCCTGTCCGGCGGCAAGGACAGCTACACCATGCTCGATATTCTGCTGTACCTGCAGAAAGTGGCGCCGATCAAGTTCGAGCTGGTGGCGGTGAACATGGACCAGAAGCAGCCCGGTTTCCCCGAGCACGTGCTGCCGCAGTACCTGGAGTCCATTGGCGTGCCCTACCACATCATCGAGAAAGACACCTATTCGGTGGTGAAGGAGAAGATCCCCGAGGGCAAGACCACTTGCTCGCTGTGCTCGCGGCTGCGTCGTGGCACCCTGTACACCTACGCCGACGAGATCGGTGCGACCAAGATGGCGCTCGGGCACCACCGCGACGACATCCTGGAAACCTTCTTCCTTAATATGTTCTACGGCGGCACCCTCAAGGCCATGCCGCCAAAGCTGCTCTCCGACGACGGTCGTAACGTGGTGATCCGCCCGCTGGCTTACTGCAGCGAGAAGGACATCGAAGCCTATTCGGTGCTCAAGGAATTCCCGATCATTCCGTGCAACCTCTGCGGCTCGCAGGAAAACCTGCAGCGCCAGGTGGTCAAGGAAATGCTCCTGGAATGGGAGCGCAAGTCGCCGGGGCGCACCGAGATCATGTTCCGCGCCTTGCAGAACGTGGTGCCCTCGCAGCTCGCCGACCGCAACCTGTTCGACTTCGCCAGCCTGCGCGTCGACGACAACGCCACGCCGCGTTTCCTCGATGTCATGAGTCTCTGAACAACTGCTGCCCGGGATGGCTGTCGCGCTGCGATAGCCATGGTTCAGCCAAACAAGGACCGTCCATGCGCGACTACCAATGGCTCTACGAGTACTGCCTGAACCGTTTCGGCTCCAAGGAAGCCCTGGAGGCTCGCTTGCCGATGCCGAAAACGCCGGCAGAGCTGTGCGCGCTGAGCGATGACCGCTACCTCTCGCTGATCAGCCTGCGCATCTTCCGTGCCGGCCTCAAGCACAGCCTGGTGGACGCCAAGTGGCCGGCTTTCGAGGAGGTGTTCTTCGGTTTCGATCCGGAGAAAGTTGTGTTGATGGGCGGCGAACGTCTGGAAAACCTCATGCAGGATGCGCGATTGATCCGCCACCTGGGCAAGCTCAAGAGCGTGCCGCGCAATGCCCAGATGGTCCTCGATATCGCCCGCGAATATGGCAGTTTCGGCAAGCTGCTGGCGGATTGGCCGGTAACCGATATCGTTGGCCTGTGGAAGCTCCTGGCGAAACGCGGCAACCAGCTTGGTGGGCTATCAGCGCCTCGCCTGCTGCGTATGGCAGGCAAGGACACCTTTATCCCCACCGACGATATGGTCGCTGCGCTCAAGGCGCAGGAAATCATCGACAAGGCGCCGACCAGCCAGAAAGACCTTGCCGCCGTGCAGGCCGCCTTCAACCAATGGCATGAGCAGAGTGGGCGGCCGTTGTGCCAGTTGTCGGTGATGCTGGCGCACACGGTCAACCACTGAGACCGGGCGCTGCAGCGCGGAGGAGGGGAATGGAGATGGGCATGCAGAGCGACATGGAGCCGGCCATCGAACGTACCCTGGCCGCACTGCGAGGCGCCACGCGCATTCTGGTCATCACCGGAGCGGGCCTTTCCGCCGATTCCGGTATGCCGACTTATCGCGGGCTTGGCGGGCTGTACAACGGTGTCACCGCCGAAGGCATCCCCATCGAGGCGGTGATTTCCGGCCCGATGCTGCGCCGCGATCCCGCCTTGTGCTGGAAATACCTTGCCGAGCTGGGCCGGGCCTGCTTGAATGCCGCGCCCAATGCCGGACACTTGGCGATCGCCGAGCTTCAGCGGTTGAAGCCGGAGTGCTGGGTGCTCACGCAGAATATCGACGGCTTCCATCGCCGGGCCGGATCGCCCAGCGAGCGCCTGATCGAGATACACGGCGAATTGCGGCCGCTGTATTGCCAGTCCTGTGGCGCCGAAAGCGACGCGCTGGAAGAACATCTGCAGCGTTCGTTGCCGCCGCGCTGCGCCGCTTGCGGTGGGGAGTTGCGCCCACCGGTGGTGCTGTTCGAGGAGATGCTGCCGGAAGCAGCGATCGACAGCCTCTATACGGAACTGCGCAAGGGTTTCGATCTGGTGATGCTGGTGGGGACTACGGCGAGCTTCCCCTATATCGTCGAGCCGGTACTGCGTACTCAGGCCCGTGGAGGCTTCACCGTCGAGATCAATCCGGCGCCCACGGAACTGAGCGCAAGAGTCGATGTAAAAATTGTTGGACGAGCCTTAGACATTTTGCCGCGTCTGATAAGTCACATTTCTTGATAAAAAACTTGCATCGGATCGATCGAGCGGGCAAATTAGCCCGCTAATGGAACTAATGAGACACGGTCGTGCCCATGCTTAAACGCTTCGCACCCCTCGTGCCCATGAGTTTCGTCTTGCTGCTGGCCGCTTGTGCCAGCCATTCGCCGGAATCGCAACTGGATCAGGCAGCCGTAGCGCAGGCCACCGGAAACGCGATTCAGATTGGCCACCATAAGGCAACGCTGGCGGGTGTAGCAGACGAGGGGGCAGGAAATGATAGTGGAGACTCGTCAGGGCGGGTCTCGGGTATTCTGGATCGCGCTTTCGCACTGATCGGTACGCCGTATCGGTTCGGAGGGCGTTCGGAACAAACTGGATTCGATTGCAGCGGCTTCGTTGGATATCTTTTCCGAGAAGAGGCTGGAATCAACCTTCCGCGTTCCACGCGAGAGATGATCAATATGGACGTCCCGCTGGTCTCGAAAGACGACCTGCAACCGGGCGACCTGATCTTCTTCAACAATCGTGGACGCGGACGGGTCAGCCACGCCGGCATTTATATCGGTGATGGCCAGTTCATCCATTCGGCAAGCCGCCGTGGCGGTGGTGTACGAGTGGACAGCCTGGACGAGAGTTACTGGCGTTTGAGCTACATGGAAGCCAAGCGCGTGCTCGAACCAGGTTACGAGGCACGGCAGACGGTTAGCCGCTGAACTTAAAGTTTTACTTTAAGTATTGCGCTTAACTCTATGACGGTGCAAAGTGATGGCACTCCTGAATCGGGGATGCCATCACTATGCATACCTCCCTTCGCATTGCGACGCTCGCTGCAATTGCATTGCTGGCCGCCTGCGCCAGTCACACTCCACCAGCACCGCCTCCGGTGGTCTACGCGCCCGCCAACAACGGCTTCAGCTCGCAAGCGGCTGATGACGTTCTCATCCGCGCGATCGGCCTGGTCGGTACGCCCTACCGCTGGGGGGGTAATACTCCCGACGGCGGTTTCGATTGCAGCGGCCTGATCGACTACGTGTACCGTGATGCCACCGGCCTGCAGCTACCACGTTCGACGCGCGAAATGATCAGCATGTCTGCGCCCGATGTGTCCCGTAGCGAACTGCAGAGTGGCGATGTGGTGTTCTTTGCCACTGGTGGTGGACGTAATGTCAGCCATGCCGGTATTTATGTCGGCGAAGGGCGATTCGTGCATGCCCCCAGAACCGGAGGCACTGTGCGCCTGGACAGCCTGGACAGCACCTATTGGCAGAAGGCTTTTCTCAACGCCAAGCGCGTGCTCGCCAGCCAGAGTGTCGCCCTGCACCCCTGATCTCCGGGAGGCGGCATGACGACCCGCACACTCAATCTCGACGACGCGCTCTACCAGTATCTGCTCGATGTTTCCTTGCGCGATACCCCGCTGAAGGCTCGCCTGCGGGCGGAAACCGCGGCCTTGCCGATGGCGCGTTGGCAGATTGCGCCCGAGCAGGGGCAGTTCCTCGCTCTGTTGGTCAAGCTGACCGGGGCGCGGCGAATACTCGAGGTCGGCACCTTCACTGGCTATAGCGCCCTGTGCATGGCCGAAGCGCTACCGGCGGAGGGCTCCATCCTCTGTTGTGACTTGGCAGGCGATTACAATGCCACCGCGCGCTCTTACTGGCGGGAGGCCGGTGTGGAAACGCGCATCGAACTGCGCCTCGGTCCGGCCCTGGAAACCCTCGAAGCACTCGAAAGGGACGGGCAGGGCGGCAGCTTCGATATCGCCTTCATCGACGCCGACAAGGCGAACTACCCGCGCTATCTGGAGCAGGCGCTGACCTTGCTGCGCGCAGGTGGCCTGCTGATCTTCGATAACGTGCTGTGGAGCGGCCGGGTGCTGGAGCGCCAGCCGCAAAGCGAAGACACCCGAGCCATCCAGCAACTGAATCTGGCGCTCAAGCACGATGAGCGCGTGGACTATTCGCTGCTGCCGCTGGGCGATGGCATGAGCCTGTGCCGCAAGCGCTGAGTCGGGCATTGCCTGCGTGCGGTGCCTAGGCTAGATTCTTGCTACCTCGGGCCGATAGCTCAGCTGGGAGAGCGCCGCGTTCGCAATGCGGAGGTCGGGAGTTCGATCCTCCTTCGGTCCACCACCTCGACATGAAAAAGGGCACGCCTCGGCGTGCCCTTTTTCGTTCCTGCGACGATCAGGCGATATCCACCAGAATCACTTCGCTGTCCTCGATCGCCGTCACACGCACCACCGTCTCGTCGGCAATGGCCGCGCCATCACGGGCTTCCAGGGTGACACCGTTGACCTCCACCTTGCCTGTCGCCGGCACCAGGTAGGCACGGCGTTCGCTGCCCAGCTCGTACTCGGCGCTTTGTCCGGCCTTCAGGGTGGCGGCCACCAGGCGACCCTCGGCGCGGATGCGCAGAGCGTCGTTGTCGCTCTCGTAGCCGCTGGCCAGGGTCACGAAGCGGCCGGCGCGATCGCCCTTGGGGAAAGGCTTGGCGCCCCAGGAAGGCGTGCCGCCGCGCACCGAAGGAATGATCCAGATCTGGAAGATCTTGGTCACTTCCTTCTCCAGGTTGTACTCGGAGTGGACGATACCGCTGCCGGCGCTCATCACCTGTACGTCGCCCGCTTCGGTGCGCCCTTTGTTGCCCAGGCTGTCCTGGTGGGTGATCGCGCCCTGACGGACGTAGGTGACGATCTCCATCTCGCGATGCGGGTGCGGCGGGAAACCAGTGCCGGCGGCGATTTCGTCGTCGTTCCAGACGCGCAGGCGGCCCCAGCTTTCGCGCTCGGGGTCGTAGTACTCGGCGAAGGAGAAGTGGTGCTTGGCGTTGAGCCAGCCGTGGTTGGCGCCGCCGAGTTGCTGGAAGGGTCTGCGTTCGATCATGGGATGACTCCTCTTGGGGCGCCGGCCGGTCTTGGACCGGTCGGTGCGGTTCGTGGAGGCAATACTGGATCAGATTTTATCGATATAAAAGCGCAAATATCCGAGGATATTGATCGAATAAATGGATTTTTCTCTGTCAGGCAGAGGCGCCTGGATTGAGGAACTTGCTGAGGAATTGCCGCGTCCGCTCTTCGCGTGGGGTGGCGAACAGCGCCTTGGCGTCGCCTTGTTCGACGATCAGGCCCTTGTCGATAAAGATGGCGCGGTTCGCCACGTCGCGGGCGAAGCTCATCTCGTGGGTGACGATGACCATGGTGCGTTTTTCCTGGGCCAGGCCGCGGATGGTCGCGAGGACTTCACCGACCAGTTCCGGGTCGAGCGCCGAGGTGGGCTCGTCGAAGAGGATCACGTCAGGCTGCATGGCCAGGGCGCGGGCGATGGCCACGCGCTGCTGCTGGCCGCCGGACAGGCGCTTGGGGTAGGCGTCTTCCTTGCCGGCCAGGCCCACTTTGGCCAGCAACGCGCGGGCGCGCTGAATGGCGCTGGCGCGGGGTTCCTTCTTGACCACGATCGGGCCTTCGATGACGTTTTCCAGCGCCGTGCGGTGGGGGAACAGGTTGAAGTTCTGGAAGACGAAGCCGACGTGCTGGCGCAGTGTGCGGATCAGCGCCTGCTGGCTGCTCAGCGGGCGCGAGGCATCGATCTCTATCTCGCCGACGCGGATGCTGCCGCCGCTGGGGGTTTCCAACAGGTTCAGGCAGCGCAGCAGGGTGGTCTTGCCCGAGCCGCTGGGGCCGATGATCGCCACCACTTCGCCGGCGTCGACGCTCAGGTCGATGCCCTTGAGCACTTCCTGGCCGTTGAACACCTTGGTCAGCTTGCGCACTTCGATCATGCCTCTTGCTCCCGGTCATGGCGGTTGACCCGATCTTCGAGGCGGTTCTGCAGGTGCGCCAGGATGCTGGCGAGCACCCAGTAGAGCAGCGCGGCGGTGAGGTACATGGTGAAGACCTCGAAGGTCCGTGCGGTGATCAGTTGCGCCTGACGGAACAGTTCCGGCACCTGGATGGTGGCGGCCAGGGCGGTGTCCTTGACCAGCGAGATGAAGCTGTTGCCCAGTGGCGGCAGGGCGGTGCGCGCGGCCTGCGGCAGGATCACCCGGCGCAGGGTCTGTGCCCGCGTCATGCCGATGCTCGACGCTGCCTCCCACTGGCCGCGGTCGATGGAGCCGATGGCGGCGCGGAGGATTTCGCAGACGTAGGCGGCCATGTTCAGCGAGAAGCCGATCAGCGCCGCTGGCAGCGGATCGAGTTCGATGCCCAGTTGTGGCAGGCCGTAATAGATCATGAACAGCTGGACCAGCAGCGGCGTGCCGCGGAAGAACGACACATAGATACGCGCGAGCCAGCGTAGCGCGGTCATGCCGTAGAGACGCATCAGCGCCAGCAGAAAACCCAACAGCAGTCCGAAGAACATGCCGCCGACACTGAGGACTACCGTGAAGACCGCGCCCTTGAGCAGAAAGGGCGCGGAATCCAGCGCAAGCTGCAGGCTTGCGTCGATCATTGGGTCACGTCAGCCTTGAACCACTTTTCCGACAGCGTCTTCAGGGTGCCGTCGGCGCGCAGTTTGTCGATGGCCTTGTTCAGCGCCGCGAGCAGTTCCGGGTTGCCCTTGCGCAGGGCGATGCCGGCTTCCTGGCGGGCGAAGGGCGCGCCGGTCAGGGCCATGGCGCCATTGGTCTTGTTGACCATGTCGAAGGCCGCCAGGCGGTCGACGAGGATCACGTCGATGCGTCCGCTGCGCAGGTCCTGGAATTTGCTCGGGTCGTCCTCGTAGGTGCGCACATCGGCCTGCGGCACGTTCTGCTTCAGCCACTGCTCGTAGTTGGTGCCCAGGCCGACGCCGACCTTCACTCCAGCCAGATCGGCCGGCTTGGCGTACTTGCCTTCCTCGCCTTTGCGGGTCAGGGCCTGGATGCCGGAGACGGTGTAGGGCTCGGAGAAGTCGTATTTCTTCTTGCGCTCCTCGGAGATGGTCACCTGGTTGATCACCACATCGAGGCGCTTGGATTCCAGCGCGGCGAGGATGCCGTCCCATTTGGTCGGCTGGAACTTGGCGCTGACGCCCAGCTCCTTGGCCAGCAGGTCGGCGAACTCGACTTCGAAACCGCTGAGCTTGCCGCTCTCATCGACGAAGCTGAAGGGGGGATAGGTGCCTTCCAGGCCGACCTTGATGCTGCCGTTGTGCTGGATCTGCTTGAGCAGATCCTCATCGGCCGAGGCCGGGCCGATCAGGCTGGCGCCGAGGGCCAGGGTCAGGCTAGCGAAGATGAAGCCGCGTCGCAGGATGGAGACGTTCATGATTGCCCTCGTTCCGGTTTTCTTAAGCAGGTTAGTCAAGGCCGGTCGACTATAGGGGCGCAACGCTTATGCGATGAAATAATAAAAAGTCTTATGAATATGCGAATTCTCTTACATCGCCGGGTGGTAGGCGAACAGCGCGGGAGCGCCGCCGGTGTGCAGGAACAGCAGCGGGCCCTCGGCGAAACGCTGCCGGGCGATGCCATCGAGCAGCCCGGCCATGGCTTTGCCGGTGTACACCGGGTCGAGCAGCAGCCCTTCCTGGGATGCCAGCAGGCGCACGGCGTCGAGGGTGCCGGGGTTGGGCTCGCCGTAGCGCGGGCCGAAGTAAGCGTCCCAGAGTTCGATGCTGAAATGGGCGGCGAGGGGGCGGCCGAGCAGTTCCGCGGTGCGTTGCGCCAGCCCCTCCACCTTGGGCCGCTGCGCCGCCTCGCTGCGTGACACCGTGACGCCGACCACGCGGGTTTCCGGCAGTGCCTCGGCCAGCGCCAGGGCCAGGCCCGCGTGGGTACCGGCGCTGCCGGAGGCGAGCACCACGGCGGCGAACTGGCGGCCGCTGGCGCGCACCTGTTGCGCCAGTTCCAGGCCTGCCCGCACGTAGCCCAGCGCGCCGAGCGCATTGGAGCCGCCGATGGGCACCAGGTAGGGCTGGCGGCCCTGGCCGCGCAGGCGTTCGGCGCAGGCTTGCAGCAGGGCGTCGGCGTTGTCCAGGTTGTCCACCGCCTCCACCTCGGCGCCGAACAGATCGAGCAGCAGGCGGTTGCCGTTGCTCAGGTAGTTGGCGTCCGTCGTGCCGATGGGGTTTTCCAGCAGGGCGACGCAACCCAGGCCGAGGCGGGCAGCCAGCGCGGCGGTCTGGCGCACATGGTTGGATTGGATGGCGCCGGCGGTCACCAGGGTGTCGGCGCCGACTCGCAGGGCATCGGCGGCGAGGAACTCGAGCTTGCGCACCTTGTTGCCGCCCAGCGCCAGCGGGGTGAGGTCATCGCGCTTGACGTAGATTTCCCGCCCCAGGCGCGCCGAGAGTCGCTCCAGTCTGTCCAGCGGCGTCGCTGCGCCGATCAGTTCCAGGCGGGGAAAGCCGGCGAGCGAATCGCGCAGGGTACTCATGCTGCACCTCGGTTGCGGTTGGGCGAGGGATCAAGATAGATCGCGCCTCGGGCGCTCGGCAAATCAGCGCCAGGGCTCACGCCGCGCTTTCCTTTGCCGCGGTGTTGAACGAGAATTCCACCCCGAGCGTTATAAGGTTACATTTCTCCGCCGCGCGGCGGGCTACTGGCGTGCGCTGGCCAGCCCTCTACCGACCGATGTACCGGCCGGCCCCCGCCGGGGCCGCCTTTTTGGAGTTGCAATGAGAGTCGACCTGGACACCGCGGGTGAGGACCTGCAGGCGCTGCCGCGTTTCCAGCAGGCCGCGCCGCATGCCCGCCGTCTGTTCGTCCTGGCCCTGTCCGCGGGCCTGCTGGCCGGGTCGCTGTTTCTCCTGGCGATCCTCATCGGCCTGTTCGCCGCTGATTCCCCCTGGGTGCCGCTGCTGTGCAACAACGCCGCCGCTTTGCTGCTGCTGGCCGCCGCTGCGCAGTCCGGCTGGCGCGTGGATGCCTGGCGCGCCGCGGCGCTCGGCCAGGCGGCAGTGCCCTTCGCGCGCTGGCGCAAAGAGGCACAGGCCGGCGCCGAGGCCATTGCGCCCGCGCAACTCAGTGCCTACGACCGCTTTCTCGACACCCTTGGCCGAGGCCTGCGCTCGCTGCTGCGGCGCATCGGTCTGGGCGCGCTCTGGCTGGGGGGCTTGGCGCTGGCGGCATTGCTGATGGTGCGTGGCGGCTGGAACCTGGCGTTGCCCGGCAAGGCCCTTGGTCAGGCGGCCTATCTCGGCGCCGGCTTGCTGTTGGCCGCGGCCTTCGCCCTGCTGGTGCTGGAGCGTCACTTCGCCGCCAATGCGCCAGCGCAATGGCCCGAGGGCGTTGGCCTGGCGCCGCTGGTGCGGATGGTGATCGGCGTGCAACTGCTGTCGCTGCTCGGGCTGCTGTTCGCCAGCGCCGACAGCGCCTGGCCGCAGCGCCTGCTGGTGCTGGCCGGGTTGCTGCCGGCGGCGGTGGCCCTGGAGCTGGCCTTGCGCGCGCTGCTCTCGGTGTTCAGCCCGCAGCGCGACAGCCTCGAGCCGCGCCTGGTCGGGGAAAGTCTGATCGCCCAGCAATTGCGCTGGCCGCCGCGGCCGCTGCAGTTCCTCCAGGACGAACTGCAGCAGCGCTTCGGTATCGACCTGCGCCAGGTCTGGGCCTTCGCTTTCATGCGCCGCGCCTTCTTGCCGGTGGCCGCGCTGATCGCCGTGGTCGGCTGGCTGCTCACCGGCATCCAGGAAATTCCCATGAACGGCCGTGGTGTCTACGAGCGTTTCGGCAAGCCGGAAGCCGTGCTGCAACCCGGCCTGCACCTGGGGCTGCCGTGGCCGTTCGGGCGGCTGATCGCCGTCGAGAACGGCGTGATCCACGAACTGGCCACCTCCGGCGAGGCCACTGCCGCCGATGAGCCGAGCGCCGCCGAAGGACCGGCGCCGGACGCTGCCAACCGCCTGTGGGATGCCTCCCACGTCAGTGAAAAATCCCAGGTCATCGCCAGTGCCGCGGACGGCAAGCAGAGCTTCCAGGTGGTGAACATGGACGTGCGCTTCGTCTATCGCATCGGCCTCAGCGATCGGGCGGCGCTGGCGGCGACCTACCACAGCGCCGATGTGCCGGCGCTGATCCGCAGTACCGCCAGCCGGGTACTGGTCCACGATTTCGCCTCGCGCACCTTGGATGGCGTGCTGGGCGGCCAGCGTGACGCCCTGGCCAGCGATATCGGCAAGGCCGTGCAGGCCGACCTGGACCGTCTCGACTGCGGCGTGGAAATCCTCGCCACCGTGGTCGAGGCCATCCACCCGCCGGCCGGCGCGGCCAACGCCTACCATGCCGTGCAGGCGGCGCAGATCACCGCCCAGGCGCTGATTTCCCGCGAGCGCGGCAAGGCCGCCGAACAGACCAGTGCGGCGCAGCTGGCCGCCAGCGTGGCGGTGGACAAGGCGAATGCCGACGCCCGTGACAACCTCGCCGGGGCGCAAGCCGCCGAGCTGCGCTTCGGCGCCGAACGCAAGGCCTGGCAGAGCGCCGGCCAGGCCTTCCTGCTGGAGCAGTATCTGGCCCAGCTCGGCCAGGGCCTGGGCAATGCCCGCGTCTTGATCATCGATCACCGCCTGAGCGCCGCCGACGCGCCGACCCTCGATCTGCGCAGCTTCGCCACGCCCATCGACCCGGCGCGTGGCCGGCCTGCCTCCACCCCTAGCCAGGAGCTCGTCCCTTGAGTTCGTCGCACACCCATGCGGGTCACGACCACGATCACGCCCATGCTCATGAGCATGACCACGCGCATCACGAGCACGGCCATCAGCACGCGCATGGCCATGACGACCAAGGCCCCAGCCCCTTCCCCTGGCGCCGTGCCGGCCTGGCCGCGTTGCTGGTGCTGTTCGCCGCCGCCACCGCCTGCCTGGTGCAGGTGCGTTCCGGCGAGGCCACGGTGATCACCCGTTTCGGCAATCCGTCGCGGGTGCTGCTGCAGCCTGGCCTGGCCTGGCGCCTGCCGATCCCCTTCGAGGCGGCGATTCCCGTCGATCTGCGCCTGCGCACCACCTCCAGCGGTCTGCAGGACGTCGGCACCCGCGACGGCCTGCGCATCATCGTCCAGGCCTATGTCGCCTGGCAGGTGCAGCCCGATCCGGCCAGCGTGCAACGCTTCATGCGCGCGGTGCAGAACCAGCCGGACGAAGCGGCGCGGCAGATCCGCACCTTCGTCGGCTCGGCGCTGGAGACCAGCGCCAGCGGCTTCGACCTGGCCGAGTTGGTGAACACCGACGCCGGCAAGGTGCGCATCGCCGATTTCGAGCAGCGCCTGCGGGGGCAGATCGACAAGCAACTGCTCGACACCTACGGCGTGCGCGTCCTGCAGGTCGGCGTCGAACGCCTGACCCTGCCGTCGGTCACCCTCGGCGCCACCGTCGACCGCATGCGCGCCGAGCGCGAGACCATCGCCACCGAGCGCACCGCCGAAGGCAAGCGCAAGGCCGCGGAAATCCGCTCCGCCGCCGAGCGCGACGCGCGCATCCTGCAGGCCGACGCCACGGTCAAGGCTGCCGATATCGAGGCACAGTCGCGGGTCGAGGCCGCGCAGATCTATGCCAAGGCCTACGCCGGCTCGCCCGAGCTGTACAACCTGCTGCGCTCGCTGGACACCCTGGGCACCATCGTCAATTCCGGCACGCGCCTGGTCCTGCGTACCGACGCCGCGCCCTTCCGCGTGCTGGTCGACGGTCCGCCGCAATTGCCGGCGCCGAGCGCCAAGGCCGGTGGCAACCATGACTGAGGCGGCCGCGCAGGGCGGCAGCCCCTGGCTGCAGGCCGGGCGCCTGGCGTTCGTCGCGCTCTACGGCGTGACCCTGCTGGCGGCGCTCGGCTGGGCACTGTCCAACGTGCGCCAGGTCGGCCCGGACAGCCGTGCCGTGGTGCTGCGCATGGGCGCCCTGGAACGCATTCAGAATCCCGGCCTGCTGCTGGCCTGGCCGCGCCCCATCGAGCAGGTGGTGATGCTGCCGTCGGCGGAGCGGGTGATCGAGCGTCGGGTGGAAACCCTGCTGCGCTCGGAACAGGCGCAGAAGGCCGATCTCGACGTCAGCCTGGCCAACGACGCCACAGCGGGTTCCGGCTACCTGCTGACCGGCGATGCCGGGGTGGTGCAACTGGACGTGCGGGTGTTCTTCAAGGTGGTCGATCCCTACGCCTACGTCCTGCAGGGCGAGCATGTGCTGCCGGCGCTGGACCGCCTGGTGGCGCGCAACGCGGTGGCGGTCTGCGCCTCGCGTGACCTGGACACCATCTTGGTGGCGCGCCCGGAGCTGGTCGGCGCTGACAGCCACGTCGCCGAGCGCCGCGAGCGGTTGCGTGGCGATCTGCAACAAGGCATCAATCAAAGCCTGGCGGCGCTCAAGGCCGCCGGAAGCGGACTGGGGATCGAGATCGAGCGGGTCGACGTGCAGTCCTCGCTGCCGCGCGACGCGGTCAGCGCCTTCAATGCCGTGCTCACCGCCAGCCAGTTGGCCGAGCAGAACGTCGCCAGCGCGCAGAACGATGCGGCACGGCAGACCCAGGCCGCGACCCAGGCGGCCGACCGTCTGCTGCAGGTCGCCCATGCCCAGGCCGGCGAGCGCCTGGCCAAGGCGCAGAGCGACACCGCGAGCATCGTCAGCCTGGCGCGCAGCCAGCAGCAGGAGGCCGACCCTGGCCTGCTGCTGCGCCTGTATCGCGAACGGGTGCCGGCGATTCTCGCCAAGGCCGCATCGGTGACCACCGTCGATCCGCGCGATGCCGGCCACCTGATCCTCCAGGGCGCACAACCATGAGACCGCGCGGCACCTGTGAAGCAATGGGCGGACAGCGTGCAGCGGAACCGCTAGGCTCGCTGTGGGCGCCAAGCGCCCGCGGCACGACACCCCATGAACAACAATGGAAAGGGCGGGACAACCAATGAATGCGGAAGGACTTCAGCGCAACTTCACGGCCCGGGATCGGGCGCGCCCGCTGCGTAGCCTGTGCGCGCGGCTGCTGGCCCTGGGCACCCTGCTGCTGCTCTGCGCGGGGGGTGCCGAAGCGGGACGCGAACTGCCTTCCGGCATGCTGGTCGGGGTGGTGGACAGCGCGCAATTCCCGGTCATCACCCTCAAGCGGCCCAAGCCGGGCCTGCTCACGCGGATCATCACCCTGTGGATGTACGACGGCACCATCAGCTACCCGGTGGCGCCGTCGGTGCGCATCCGCAACCAGAACAACCTGTTCGTCGTTAGCGGCCTGATGCCGCAACTGAAGGACAAGTTCGTCGCCCTCAAGAGCGGCCTCAACGGCGAGGTCAACCAGATCTGGGTGCTCAGCGAGGCCGAGGCCGAGGAATACATCACCCGCCCCGGCACCCTGTTCCCGCCCGTCGCCACCCTCAGCGGCAGCAGCGCCAGTACGTCCAGCTCGACCAGCGAATGACCCCGACATGAGTGCACAGCATCACCACCACCACGGACACAGCCATGGCCACCTCACCGGCGCCATGCTCAGCCGCGACGAGCAGCGCGCCGCCGCCCGCCAGTTGAGCCTGGCGATGGTCGCCCTCGGCCTGCTGCTGCTCGGCCTGCTCTGGCGCTGGCTGTCGCCGGCCCAGGAAGGCGTGGCGCAGATGCTCCTGGGCGTCGCCTCGCTGTTGGTCGCGGTGCCGGTGTTGCGCTCGGGCTGGTCCAGCCTGCGGCACCCCAGCCTGCACGGCATCACTGACCAGTTGATCGCCTTGGCCATGCTCGGCGCCTGGGCCACGGGCGACCTGATGACCGCCGCGTTGCTGCCGATCATCATGATCTTCGGGCACATTCTCGAAGAGCGCAGTGTGATCGGTTCGCAAGAGGCCATCGACGCCCTCGGCCGCCTGACCCGCAGCCAGGCGCGGCGCATCGAGGCCGATGGCAGCGTGCGGGAAGTGGACAATGGCCAACTGCGCCCCGGCGACCAGGTGGAAGTGCGCGCCGGCGACCGGGTGCCGGCCGATGGCCGTGTGCTGGACGGCCAGGCCAGCCTGGACACCGCGCCCATCACCGGCGAATCGGTGCCGCTGGAGGCGCGTGCCGGCCTGGATGTCTACGGTGGCGCCATCAACCTCGACGGCCTGTTGCGCATCGAGGTGACCCGCACCGGCGAGGAGTCCACCCTCGGCAAGGTCATCGCCCTGATGCAACGCGCCGAGCGTTCCAAGCCGCCGATCACGCGCCTGCTGGAGCGCTACGCCGGACGCTACATGGTGCTGGTGCTGCTGATCGCCGCGGTCACCTGGTTCATCACCAACGACGCGCAGGCCATGCTCGCCGTGCTGGTCGCCGCCTGCCCCTGCGCCTTGGTGCTGTCGGCGCCGGCCACGGCCATCGCCGGCATCGCCGTGGCGGCGCGCCACGGCATTCTCATCCGCAGCTCGGCGTTCCTCGAGGAACTCGCCGACCTGACTTCCCTGGTGGTCGACAAGACCGGCACCCTGACCCACGGCGCGCTGCGCTTGCAGAGCATTCTGTCGGTCACCGGGGACGAGCCGCCGGCACTGCGCCAGTTGGCCGCCAGCCTTGGCGCGGCGAGCAGCCATCCGGTCAGCCGCGCGCTGGCCGCGCTGGTGCCACATGATGCCTACCATCCCTTGGCCGACATCCGTGAGCGCCAGGGGCTCGGCGTCATCGCAGAGACCTCGCAGGGCGAGGCCGCGCTTGGCCGGCCGGAGCTGTTCAAGCAGCTTGGCATCGTCACTCCCGCGGTGCCTGAGCATGACGGCCCGATCGCCGGCCTGGCCCTGGACGGACGCTTCCGTGCCTGGCTGCTGTTGGCCGACAGCCTGCGCCCGGAAGCCAGCCAGGCCCTGGCCGAACTGCGTCAGCTCGGCCTCGGCCGGCAACTGCTGCTGACCGGCGACCGGCAGAGCGTGGCCGATACGGTGGCACGCGAAGTCGGCATCGGCGAGGTGAGCGCCCAGGCGCTGCCCGAGGACAAGTTGCGCCGGGTCAACCAGGAGATCGCCAAGGGCTTCCGCCCACTGGTGGTCGGCGACGGCATCAACGACTCGCTGGCGCTCAAGGCCGGCGTGGTCGGCGTGGCCATGGGCGCCGGCGGTGCCGACATCGCCCTGGCCTCGGCCGACGTGGTGCTGATCGGCAGCGACCTGCGCCGCCTCGGCACCTGCGTGCGGCTCAGCCGCCAGTGCCGGCGCACCCTGCAGGTCAACGTGCTGATCGGCCTCGGCTGGACCCTGGCGATAGTCGCGGCGGCCGCCTTCGGCCTGCTCGGCGCTGCCGGGGCGATGATCGCCGCCGTGCTGCACAACCTCAGTACCCTGCTGGTACTGGCCAACGCCGGGCGTCTGCTGCGCTTCGACGAAAGCCTCGGCCAGGCCCGGGCGAGCGAGCCGGTGGCGCTGACGGTCGCCTGAACCCGGCCGCGGAGCAGCGGGGCGCCCGCGTATCGGGTATCATGGCCGCCGTTTAAGCATCCTCGATCCGGTCGAACCCATGACGTCCTCTGAACAGCCGCCGCGCGACGACAGCGCGGAAAACGCCCCCGACAAAGCCCCGTTGTCCCTCGCCGAACTGGCCAAGGCCGCGCTCGCCGCGCAGAAGAACGGCGGCGCCGGCTTCCAGCCGCGCAAGGCCCACGACAAGGACGTTCGCCGTCCGCCGGCACCGCGCGGCTCGCGGCGCTCCATGGGCAAGCGCTGACCTGCGATGAGCCGACGAACTGTCGGCTTTTTCATGGGGGCGCCCTGAGCAGAACGCTCCTGTGCTGGTCGAACCAGGCCCGACTGCCAGAAAATCACCGGCTTCCACCTTCACGCCGGTCGATAGACAAGGAGAGGTAATGAAAGCGATCTACCTGCTGCTGAGTGCCAGCCTGGCCCTTGGCGGCTGCATGAGCCTGCGCGGGCACTACGAACTCAACGCCGTCGATGCGTCCGGGAAAAAGCTCAACAAGCACGCCTTCCTGGCCAGCCGCAGCGGTATCTACACCGTGCGCAACGCGCTCTGCTCGGCCTATCCCAAGTCCACCGTGGTGATCCACGATGTCGATGCCGACCAGGACCTGGCCGGCGAAAGCCCTTACCACTGCCGCTGACGGCCGCCGTCCATGAAGCGCCTGCTGGTGATCGGTATCGGCGCCGGCGATCCCGAGCAACTGACCGTGCAGGCGGTCAAGGCGTTGAATCGCGCGGACCTGTTCTTCCTCCTCGACAAGGGCGCCGGCGCCTCGGCGCTGCTCGATCTGCGCCGGGCCATCTGTGAGCGCTATGTCGAAGACCGCGCCTACCGGGTGGTCGAGGCCCGATTGCCCGAACGCGCGCGCGACGTGGCCGACTACGCCGCCAGCGTCGCTGCACTGAATGCCGCCAAGCAGGCGCTGTTCGAACGCCTGATCGACGAGGCGATGGCGGACGGCGAGTGCGGCGCCTTCCTGGTCTGGGGCGATCCGTCGCTCTACGACAGCACCCTGCGCATTCTCGACGCCATCATCGCCGGCGGCCGCCATGCCATCGAATACGAGGTCATCCCTGGCATCAGCAGCGTGCAGGCCCTGACCGCGCGCCATCGCGTGCCGCTGAACCGCATTGGCGGCGCCGTGCAGATCACCAGCGGCCGACGCCTGGCGCAGAGCGGCATGCCGGATGGTGTGGATGATCTGGTGGTGCTGCTGGATGCGCAGGATGCCTATGCCCGACTGCTGGGCCAGGGCCTGGAGATCTTCTGGGGCGCCTACCTCGGCACAGCGGACGAGATACTGATCGCCGGCCCCCTGGACGAGGTCGCCGAACGCATCCGCGACACCCGCCAGCGCGCGCGCGAGGCGCACGGCTGGATCATGGACACCTACCTGTTGCGGCGGCGCGAGGGGTAAGCCCGGACACGCGCTGGCCGTTGGCGAAGTCCATGTAGGGGCGGCGGAAATTGATGGGTATCGCTTCGCTCAACGCCATCCTACGCGCGGTCAGGCCGTAGGATGGGTTGAGGAACGAAACCCATGCGGTTTGGGGCGGTGATGGGTATCGCTGCGCTCAACGCTATCCTACGCAGCGGTCAGGCAGTGGGATGGGGTGAGGGACGAAACCCATGCGGTTTGGGGCGGTGATGGGTATCGCTACGCTCAACGCCATCCTACGGATCATGGTTGGAGGGCTTGGCGCTGGAGCGTCTGCATCTGTCCTTGCTGCAAGGTCCAGCCGACCACTTGCGCGGCGAGGCGGTCGGCGGCCTGGCCGAAGGCGCTGATCACCTGGGGAAGCTTGTCGTCGGTCGCCGGCTGGCGCACTTCGAAGTGGCGGGTGGCGAGGATGCGTTGGTTGGCGCTGCGCACCAGGCGCGCTTCCAGGGTGATCACTGTTTCCACGTGGCCGTTGCGGTATTCGCTCTGGAAGGCGCGCAGGTCGCCGCCCAGTTCCAGGTCGGCCTGCAGGTTCACCGCGTCGCTGCTCAGGCCCTGGATGCGGCCGTCGGCGCGGAAGGCATCGAGCAGGCGGTCGCGCAGCAGTGCCGGCGCGCTGTCGCTCCAGCGCGCGCCCTTGTAGACGCTGAGCAGGTCGCCGCTGGGCAGGACGGCGATGCGGTTGCTGTCCAGGGCCTGGCTGGCCTTGGGCGCGTTGACCCGCAGCGACCAATCCACGGCGGGGGAGGCCGCTGCCGGCTGCTGGCTGGCGGGCAGGCGGTAGATGTCCGGGGCCTCGGTCTTGGGCAGGATCGAGCAGGCGCCGAGCTGGGCGGCGAGGGCACAGCAGCCGAGCAGTCGCAGGGTGGCCTTCATGGTTGGAACTCCTTGGTGCGGTCGCCGCCGAGCAGGTAATTGGCCGGATTTTCCTGCAGGCGGCGGGTCACGCCGCGCAGGCTTTCCAGGGTGCTGCGCAGTTCGCGCAGGGCCGGGCCGATGTCGCCGAGCCCCTTGAGCCCGCCGTTCACCGCGTCGTAGTTGTTATCGAGCAGGCGCTCGATCTTTTCGCTGCTGCGTTGCAGGGCGGCCAGGGTTTGCTGGGTGTTGCCGAGGATGTCCTTGCCCTGGCTGCTGAGCAGTTGGTTGGCGTTGCCGAGCAGTAGGTTGGCATTGGCCAGGGTCTGCCGTGCCTGCTGGCTGGCGTCGGCCAGTTCGCGCACGGTGCGGCGGATATCGGCGCGCTGTTCGGCGATCACCGCGGTGGCCTGGTCGATGTGGTCGAGGGTGCGGCCGACGCGGTCGACGTTTTCCTGGGAGAACAGTTGGTTGACGTTGGTGATCAGGTTGTTGATGTTGCTGGCGATGTCTTCGCCGTTGGCCAGCAGCTTGCTGAGCGGCGAGGGGATGGTCTGGATCACCGGCACCTTGCCGTCCTCGGCCAGCAGCGGCGGGCTGTCCGGCGAACCGTTGCTGAGCTGGATGATGGCGGTGCCGGTGACTCCGGTGATGGCCAGTTTGGCGCGGGTGTCCTGGCGGATCGGCGTGCGGTCGAACACGCGGATGCGCGCCAGCACCTTGCGCGGGTCGCGCGGGTCGAGGCGCAGGCTGACCACGTCGCCGACCTTGATGCCGCTGTACTGCACGGTGCCGCCCTGGCTCAGGCCGGTCACCGCTTCGGTGAAGATCACGTCGTAGTAGTTGTACTGCTGGTCGCTGCTGGACTTGGCCAGCCACAGGCCGAAGAGCAGGCCGCCGGCCGCCACCAGGACGGTGAACAGGCCGATCAGCACGTGATGGGCACGGGTTTCCATGTCAGTTTTCCTCCCGCAGGCTAGTCGCCGCCTGCTGCGCGGCACGGCCGCGCGGGCCGTGGAAATAGTCCTGCACCCAGGCATCGTCGGTGGCGGCTACCTCGTCGAGGCTGCCGATCACCAGCACGCGCTTCTGCGCCAGCACGGCGACGCGGTCGCAAATGGTGTAGAGGGTGTCGAGGTCGTGGGTGACCAGGAATACCGTCAGGCCGAAGGCCTCGCGCAGGGTCAGGATCAGTTGGTCGAAGGCCGCCGCGCCGATCGGGTCGAGGCCGGCGGTGGGTTCGTCGAGGAACAGGATGTCCGGGTCCAGGGCCAGGGCGCGCGCCAGGGCGGCGCGCTTGACCATGCCACCGGAAAGCTCGGCGGGGTACTTGGCGCCGGCCTCTGGCGGCAGGCCGGCCAGGGAAATCTTCACCTTGGCGATGTATTCGGCATCGTCGCGGCTCAGGCCGCCATGCTCGATCAGCGGCAGGCAGATGTTTTCGCTGACGGTCAGCGAGGAGAACAGCGCGCCGTTCTGGAACAGCACGCCGAAGCGCCGCTCCACCCGCGAGCGCTGCTCCGGCGGCAGTTGCAGGAGGTTCTGCCCGAACACCTCAATCTCGCCTTCCTGCGGTGGCCGCAGGCCGATGATGCTGCGCAGCAGCACCGACTTGCCGGTGCCGGAGCCGCCCACCACGCCGAGGATTTCGCCGCGCCGCACGTCGAGGTCGAGGTGTTGGTGCACGGCATAGTCGCCGAAGCGGTTGCTCAGGTCGCGGACCTGGATGATCGGTTCGTCGCGCATCACCAGCCCATCTCCATGAAGAACAACGCGGCGATGGCGTCCAGCAGGATCACCACGAAGATCGATTGCACCACGCTGGAGGTGGTGTGCTCGCCCACCGACTGCGCGCTGCCGCTGACGCGGAAGCCTTCCAGGCAGCCGATCACGGCGATGATGAAGGCGAAGATCGGCGCCTTGACCATGCCGACCAGGAAATGCTGCACCGGGATATCGTTCTGCAGCATGACCACGAACATGCGTGGGGTGATGTCCAGGGTCAGCGCGCAGACCGTGCCGCCGCCGACGATGCCGCAGAGCATGGCGAGGAAGGTCAGCATCGGCAGGGTCAGCAGCAGCGCCAGCACCCGCGGCAGCACCAGCAGCTCCATCGGGTCCAGGCCAAGGGCACGGATGGCGTCGATTTCCTGGTTCGACTTCATCGAGCCGATCTGCGCGGTGAAGGCACTGGCGGTGCGCCCGGCGAGGAGGATGGCGGTGAGCAGCACGCCGAATTCGCGCAGGAAAGAAAAGCCGACCAGATCGACGGTGTAGATGGCCGCGCCGAACTTGTTCAGCACGGTGGCGCCGAGGAAGGCCACCACGGCGCCGACCATGAAGGTCAGCAGGGCGACGATGGGCACCGCGTCCAGGCCGGTCTGCTCCATGTGCGCGGCCAGCGCCGTGGGCCGCCAGCGGCGTGGGCGCAGCGCGCAGCGCAGCAGGCTTTCCAGGGTCAGGCCGATGAAACCGAACAGGCCGACCAGGTTTTTCCAGACGGTCTGCATGGCGCGGCCGATGCGCTCCAGCAGGTCGACCAGGGCATTGCTCGCGGGCGGCGCCTTTTCGTGCAGACGGCACTGGGTGATCGATGTGCCGACCGCGCGCAGCAGCGCGCGGCGTTCCGGCGGCAGGCTCGCGGCGACCTCATCGAGCCGTTGCAGGCCGCCGCTGCCGAGCAGGTCGGCGAGCAGGCTGGCGCCAGCGGTATCCAGGGCGCCTAGTTGGCTGAAGTCGAAGCGCTCGGCAGGCTGGTGTTGCTCGTCGAGCTGGGCGATCTGCCGTTGCAGGTTGGCGAAATGGGCGAGCGTCCAGTCGCCGCTGATCTGGAGCAGGGGCGGGGAGGCATGGGTTTCCAGCTGGAGCTGGCCGGCTTGAGCGGTTTCAGTCATGCGACGGAGTCTAGCGGAGTTCGTCGACGGCTCCATCCTGCCGTTCTCGGCTGCTGTCGGAGAGTGGCATTCTGCCGCAGCCAGCCCTGAGCCATGGTGGATCGCCATGGCTGCCTGTTCGGCAATGGTTTCCTTTATGTCGTTGCTGACTTTCCGGATTGTCGCGAGTTAGAGCGGTATTAGCGTTATATAGGGACGAGCGTACTAATTAATAAGTGCGATGAGCGGCGCTTATTTAATGGTTCGTTAATTTTTTGCTGACGTTTTTTTCACAATTGTATCAGTAGCGTTATTAGGTTTTGTGTTCGATTAGCCTGTTTGTTGTAAGTACGTTCGTTCCATTATCGGGGCGTTTTTTACTCTTCTTTCAGGTGTTCCTTTGGCCTCTTTCAGGTTTGCTGCTGTGTTGCTGTAGGCCAGTAATGGCGGGTGTTGCGGGTATTTGAGCGAAATGGCTATATCGCTCACAATTCATCGTCGAATTTCCGCATATAGTATTAATGTTCTCCGTCGATCCCTTGACGACGGCCGGTGATAAATGGCGAACGGCCGGCGATGGCGTTTGGCTATTTATTGAATAGAGTTAGACCAGCGAAGTATTCCGTCGAGTGCCTTTATGATGCTGACGCGCGCAAAAGGTTTCACCCTGATCGAATTGATGGTGACGGTCGTCATCGTTGCGATTCTCGCGGCTATTGCGTACCCGAGTTATCAGCAATACATCATTCGCGGTAAACGCGCGGCGGCCCAGGCACAGATGATGGATATCGCCAACCGCGAGCAGCAGTACCTGCTGGCCAATCGTGCCTACGCCAGCAAGTCGGCGCTGGAAAGCGGCGGCTACTCGCTGCCCAGCGAGGTGTCCAGCAACTACGGCTACGACATCAGCATCAGCGCCGGCACCCCGCCGAGCTTCACCATTACCTTCACACCCACTGGCTCCCAGGCTAGCGACGGGGCGCTGGTCTTGAACAGTGACGGCAGCAAGTCGCCGTCGAGCAAATGGTGAGTGCAGCCATGAGCCCATTCCGTCGTCAGCGTGGCCTGACCCTCATCGAACTGCTGGTGAGCATTCTCATCCTCTCCCTGGGCCTGTTGGGCCTGGCCAAGTTGCAGGCGCGCATGCAGCTATCGGACATGGAGTCGTACCAGCGCGCCCAGGCGCTGATTCTGCTGGCCGACATGTCCAATCGCCTTACCGCCAATGCGAGCAACGCCGCCAGCTACGTGACCGGCACATCCTCCCCGCTGGGCACTGGCATGACCTGCCCGACCAGCACGGCCACGCGCCAGCAGGCGGATGCAGCGGACTGGTGCAACAGTTTGCAGGGCGCGGCGGAAACCGACGCGACCAACGGCAAGACCGGCGCCATGCTCGGCGGCCGCGGCTGCATCGAGTCACTGGGCAGCAGCCAGTACCTGATCACCGTGGCCTGGCAGGGGCTGTCGCCGATCTCCGCGCCGCCTTCCAGCGTGGCCTGCGGCGCTGGTGCCTACAACGATGGCAAGACGTGCACCAGCGATCTGTGCCGTCGCGTGGTCACCACTGTGGTCCGGGTGGCAACGCTATGAGCCGCGTCCCGATGCACTGCTCCGCAGCGCCAGCCGGCAAAGAGCGACAGCGTGGCTTCACCCTGATCGAAATGATGATCGCAGTGACCATCAGCCTGCTGATCATGACCGCCGTGCTCACGCTTTACCTGAACCTCAGCCGCAGCAACGACGAGATGGCCAAGACCAACTCGCTGATCGAGAACGGCCGTTTCGCCATCCAGGTATTCCAGGAAGACCTGGCCCACGCTGGCTTCTGGAACGGCTTCATCCCGCAGTTCGACGACCTCACGCTGAACACTGTCCCCGCCGATGTGCCGACTGCGATGCCGCCGGTGTGCACGGCTTTCTCGGCCTGGACCGCGCAGGACAAGATCAACGCCATCGGTGTGCCGGTGCAGGCCTACGATGCGGTGCCCTCGGGCTGTTCGGCCATTGTCACCAACAAGGTGGCCAATTCCGACGTCCTGCTGGTGCGGCATGCCGACACCTGCTCGCCGGGGGTCGGCAATTGCGACGCGCTGAGCGCTGGCAAGGTGTATTTCCAGCCCTCGTTCTGCTCGACGGAGACCACCACGCCTTACGTACTGGACAGCACCGGCTTCGTCCTGCACCAGCGCAACTGCAGCACCCTCGCTGACCGGCGCAAGTACGTCTCCAACCTCTATTACCTGCGTAACTACGCGGTGACCGCCGGGGACGGCATTCCCACCCTGATGCGCTCGCAATTCGACACCACCGGCGGCGCCTCGCCGGACAATGTGCAGCAGGCGGCGGTGCCGCTGATCGAGGGGATCGAGGCCTTCCGTATCGAGTTCGGCATCGATAACCGCAGCAAGACTGGGGCGACGGTGGATTACACCAGCGCGGTGAGCTGGGCCGATCCGAGCACCAAGGCCACGCCGACCAATCGCGGCGACGGAGCCTCCGACGGCAACTTCATCCACTGCTCCGCCTGCACCCAGGATCAGATGATGAATGCCGTGGAAGCGAAGATCTATGTGCTGGTGCGCAGCCGTGATGCCACCCCGGGGTACACCTCGAGCAACACCTACAACCTGGGTAGCCTCACCCTCGGCCCCTTCTCCGATGGTTACAAGCGGCACCTGTTCACCTCCAGTGCGACCTTGATGAACGTCTCTCGACGGAGGCAGACACCATGAGTGGTTCGAACCCGGCAAAAAAGCAGCGCGGCGCCACCCTGGTGGTGGCCATGGTGATGCTCCTGCTGTTGATGGTGATGGTCGGCAGCGCCTACACCCTGAGTGGCTCCAACCTCAAGGCGGTGGGCAACATGCAGTTCCGCAACGAGGCCATCGCCGCCGCCAACGTCGGTATCGAACGGGTGCTCAGCTCGGCGTTCACTGCTGCGCCGACGGCTGAGCAACTCAACGTCGATATCAACAACGACGGCACCAGCGACTACCTGGTGTCCATGGCCACGCCGACCTGCCAGCGCGCGACCCTCAGCCCCTCGTCGGTGCCCAGCAGCCTGAACCTGCCCGGCATGACCAGCAACAACTGGAACACCGTCTGGGATCTGGACGCCAACGTCAGCGATCCCGTGAGCGGCTCGGCGGTGCGGGTGCGCTCCGGCGTGCGTGTGCTGCTTACCGACGCCCAGAAAAACATTGTCTGCCCCTGATGCGGGAAACGAGGCCAGTCATGAATGCTCAGCGCAAGTCCGGCCCGGTCCGGCGTCTTTTTGCCCTCTGTGCGTTGCTGTTGCTCCAGGGTGTCGCCCAGGCCGATGACATCGACCTGTTCGTCGGCACACCGCCCAACTCCACGGATGCACCGAATGTCCTGATCGTCCTGGACAACACTGCCAACTGGAACACGCCCTTCACTAACGAGATCGCCGCGCTGTCCTCGGTGATCAGCGGGCTGCAGGCCAGCAAGTTCCGTGTTGGCTTGATGATGTTCACCGAAACGGGCAAAGGAAACTCCGGCAATGACGGCGCCTACGTGCGCGCGGCCATCCGCCTGTTCGACTCGGCCACCAAGACCAAGTACCAGGCACTGGTGAACAGCCTGGACTCCAATGCCGACAAGTCCAACGGCGGCAAGGTCAGCAAGGCGATGGAGGAGGCTTGGCTGTACTTCTCCGCCGGGGCGCCCTATGCCGGCAACAACAAGGCCAAGACCGATTATCTGGGCAATGCTTCCGGTACGACCGCTTCCAATGCGGTCTATGCGCTTTCCGGGAACGCCCTTTCGGCAGTCGACGGCAGCCCCTACAACAACCCGATCGTCACTGGCTGCGCGAAGAACTTCATCATCTATATCAGCAACGGCGCCGCCCAGGACAATACCTCCGACATTACCCAGGCCACTGCAGCCCTGGCCGCCGCTGGCGGCAGCACCACCACCATCCCGATTTCCCCGAGCGGCTCGCAGGACAACATGGCCGACGAATGGGCGCGCTTCATGAAGAAGAGCAGCCTGGGCATCACCACCTACACGGTCGACATCAACAAGGTCACCACTGGCCAGGGGCCGGGTTGGACCGCGCTGCTCGAAAGCATGGCCAACGTCAGCAGTGGTAAGTACTTCGATGTCAGCGCTACCGGCACCCAGATCGCCGATGCGCTGAACTCGATTTTCTCCGAGATCCAGGCGGTCAACAGTGTGTTCGCCGCGGTCAGCCTGCCGGTGAGCGTGAACACCCAGAGCACCTACCTGAACCAGGTCTTCGTCGGTATGTTCCGTCCGGACCAGGATTCCTTCCCGCGCTGGGCGGGCAACTTGAAACAGTACAAGCTCGGCATGGTCAACGGTGTGCTCAAGACCCTGGACGCCGACGGCAATAGCGCGATCAACAGCGCCACCGGCTTCATCACCGAGTGTGCGCGCAGTTTCTGGACCCCCAGCACGCTCGACAGTTACTGGGCCTTCAAGCCCCAGGGCAGTTGCCTGACGGTGGCCAACTCGGATGCCTCCAACTACCCCGATGGCAATATCGTCGAGAAGGGTGCCCAGGCTTACCGGTTGCGTTCGGCCAGCAGTCGGACCATGAAGACCTGCGACCCGACCACTTGCACCAGCCTCACCAGCTTCAACACCGCCAACACCGCCGTGACCCAGGCTCTGCTCGGCGCCGCCGACAGCACCGAGCGCGGCGATATCATCAACTGGGCGGTAGGCGCGGACAACCTGGACGAGAACCTCAACGCCAACCTCACCGAAACCCGCTCCTCGGTGCATGGCGATGTGGTGCACTCACGCCCGGTGGCCCTGAACTACGGCACCTCCAGCGCGCCGCAGATCGTGGTGTTCTACGGTGGCAACGACGGCCTGCTGCATGCGGTCAACGGCAATCGCACCACCGCCTACGGCAGCTTTGCCGCCGGCAGCGAACTCTGGTCGTTCATGCCGCCGGAGTTCTACCCGAGCATCAAGCGCCTGCGTGACAACAACGTCACCATCAGCTTCCCCGGCCACACCACCGGCAGCCCCACGCCGCAGCCCAAGGCCTATGGCATGGATGGCTCGGTCAGTGCGGTGCGCCAGGGCACTACCTCGTGGATCTACGCCACCATGCGCCGTGGTGGCCGCGCTCTGTATGCCTTCGACGTGACCACGCCGGCCAGTCCGACGCTGAAGTGGAAACTCGGTTGTCCCAATCAGGGCAACGATACCGGTTGCAGCACCGGTTTCAGCGGCATCGGCCAGACCTGGTCGACCCCGGTGGCGGTGAAGTCCAGCGGCTATCATGCCGGCGCCAACACCATGCTGATCATGGGCGGTGGCTATGACGCTTGCGAGGATGCCGATCCCAACACCTGCACCTCCAGCAGCAAGGGCAACAAGATCTATTTGATCGACGCCGATACCGGCGCGCTGCTGCAGACCCTGTCCACCACTCGTGGTGTGGTGGGTGACGTGGTGATGGTCACCGACAGCACTGGCATGGCGGTGTGGGGCTATGCCGCAGATACGGGCGGCAATATCTATCGCATCTCCGGCATCGACGCCAATACCGCCATCGGCAGCACCGCTCCCGGCTCCTGGACGATCACCAAGATCGCCTCGCTCGGCTGCGACACCGTCTCCACCTGCAGCGCCAACCGCAAGTTCCTGTTCGGCCCGGACATTGCCCTGGACAATGGCCAGTACGTGCTCATGCTCGGTTCCGGCGACCGCGAGAAGCCGTTGCTCAGCTATACCTCGGCGGCCAGCGTGGCCAACCGCTTCTATGTGGTGCGCGACAAACCCACCGACAGCGCCTGGCTGACCGCGGAGAACGGCACCTGTGGCGCCAACCTGATCTGCAATGCCTCGCTGTTGCCGATCACCACCACCGCCACGCCGACCACCACGCAGCTGGCGGCCTATCCCAAGGGCTGGTACCTGGGGCTGGCCTCCACCGAGCAAGTGGTGACCTCGTCCATCCTCACCTACGGCACCATTACCTTCAGTACCCACCAGCCGGCGGTGGCCAGCAGCACCAGTTGCACCAGCCTGGGCACGGCGCGCAGCTACAACATCAGCTACCTGAATGCCGCCGGGGTGAATGGCGATCGCTTCGGGGTGATCTCCGGTGGCGGCCTGCCGCCTTCGCCGGTGGCCGGCATGGTGACCCTGGATGACGGCTCCACCGTACCCTTCATCATCGGCGCCAACCCCGCCTCGCCGCTGGAGGCGGGTACCCCGCCGCCGCCGCCGGGGAGCAAGCAGCCCAAGTCCTGGGTCTATTGGAACATCGAGCGATAGGAGGCAGGCATGGCCGTCGCGACTCTGCAATCGACAGCCCGCGGGCGTGGTTTCACCCTGGTGGAGCTGATGGTGACCATCGCGGTGGCCGCCATCCTGCTGACGATCGCCGTACCTTCGCTCACCGACACCACGCTCAGCGGCAAGCTGCGCGCCAGCGCCAACGACCTGGTGACCAGCGCCGCCCTGGCGCGCAGCGAGGCGATCAAGCGCAATGCGGTGACCAGCCTGTGCCCCTCCAGCGATGGCGCCAGTTGCGGTTCCGGCGGGTGGGAGCAGGGCTGGATCGTGATCACCGGCTCCACGGTCATCCAGACCGAGAAAGCCGCACCGCAGGGCTTCAAGGTGACCTCGACGGTGTCGCGCATCGACTTCCAGCCCTCCGGCGTCGGCTCGACCCAGGCGACCCTGACGGTGTGCCGCGCCAGCCCCTACGCGGGCAATCAGGAGCGCGTGGTGACGGTCAGCGCCACCGGGCGTTCCTACGTCACCAAGACCGCCACCGGCAGTTGCTCGTAAGCCCACGCCAAGTGGCTCACCGCGACGGCCTCAGCGGCGCGCGGCAGCCTGGTCTTTCCCGCCGCGTGCCTTTCCCATTCGGCCTGCGCGCTGGCGCCTGGCGCGGCGCTGCCGCCGATTGACCGGCCACCCCGCCAGCCACTAAGCTGCGCGCCTGCTTCAGGTGCCTCCGGCCAACGGTCGGGGGTGAAACAGGGAAGCCGGTGACACCGAGGAAAATCGGTCATTCCGGCGCTGCCCCCGCAACGGTAAGCGAGTCCGACGATCGCAATCAGCCACTGTGCCCAGGCATGGGAAGGCGCGATCGGGGAAGTCCAGGTGATTTCCACTCGCGAGCCCGGAGACCGGCCTGAAGTCAACGACGACGTGCAGGATGCCGTCGGGCGCGTGCCCCAGGCCGCGTTCCGCCGTGCTCGTGCGTCTTCCCGGTTTTGAGCCGCGCGGGTGAGAGCGGCGGAGTGGAACAGCAGATGAGCATCGCCTTCAGGGGTGTGGCCGCCGCAGGCGCGTCCGCCGCCTCGCGTCTTTTCCTCGGGCCGCCCGGGTCTTCTTCCGTGCCGCCTGCCTCCGTTTCTCCGATCCCGCTCCGGCGCCCCAGCGTCGCGTGTTGTCCTGCGCGCGCGTCGACCCCTTTCGAGCGCGCCCCCGGCGCGGAGGCACTGCCATGAGCGAATCCCCGGAAAAAGACCAGCGCCACCAATCGCGCATGCAACGCAAGAAGGCACTGATCGACGAGAAGATCGCCCAGGCCCGGGACGAGCGCGGCGTGTTGCTGGTGCTCAGCGGCAATGGCAAGGGCAAGAGCAGTTCGGCCTTCGGCATGCTCGCCCGTGCGCTCGGCCACGGCATGCGCGGCGGGGTGGTGCAGTTCATCAAGGGTGCCGCCAGCACCGGCGAGGAGGCTTTCTTCCGGCGTTTTCCCGAGGAAGTCCGCTACCACGTGATGGGCGAGGGCTTCACCTGGGAAACCCAGGATCGCCAGCGCGACATCGCCAAGGCCGAGCAGGCCTGGGCCGTCGCCCGCGAGCTGCTGGCCGATCCGCGCGTTGGCCTGCTGGTGCTGGACGAGTTGAACATCGCCCTCAAGCACGGCTACCTGGCGCTGGACAGGGTGCTGGCCGACATTGCCGCGCGCGCGCCGCAGCAGCATGTGGTGGTCACCGGCCGTGGCGCCTTGCCGGGGATGATCGAGGCCGCCGATACCGTTACCGAGATGGGCTTGGTCAAGCATGCCTTCAAGGCCGGGATCAAGGCGCAGAAAGGGGTGGAGTTCTGATGCCCGCCGCGCAGGGCGCCAGCCGCCAGTGCCCGGCGCTGTTGATCGCCGCGCCGGCTTCCGGCCAGGGCAAGACCACCGTCACCGCCGCGCTGGCCCGCCTGCATGCGCGCCAGGGGCGCAAGGTGCGGGTGTTCAAGTGCGGCCCGGATTTCCTCGACCCGATGATCCTCGCCCGCGCCAGCGGCGCGCCGGTACATCAGCTCGACCTGTGGATGGTCGGCGAAGCGCAGAGCCGGCGCCTGCTCTGGGAAGCGGCGGGGGAGGCCGAGCTGATCCTGATCGAAGGGGTCATGGGCCTGTTCGATGGCACGCCCTCGGCCGCCGACCTGGCGCGGACCTTCGCCGTGCCGGTGCTGGCGGTGATCAACGGCCAGGCCATGGCGCAGACCTTCGGCGCCCTCGCCGTCGGCCTGGCGACCTACCAGCCGGGCCTGCCGTTCTCCGGGGTGCTCGGCAACCGCGTCGGCAGCCAGCGCCACTGCGATTTGCTGCGCGACAGCCTGCCGGAGTGGATTCGCTGGTACGGCGCCTTGCCGCGCAGCGCCGAGCTGGAGCTGCCCAGCCGCCACCTGGGGCTGGTGCAGGCCGACGAACTGGCTGACCTCGATGCGCGTCTGGACGCCGCCGCCGACGCCCTGGCCGCGAGCAGCGCGGTGGACCTGCCGCCGCCGGTCGCCTTCCGTGCGCCGCCGGCCCGCCAACTGGCGCCGAGCCTGGCCGGCGTGCGCATCGGTGTCGCGCGCGACGCCGCCTTTGCCTTCCTCTACCAGGCCAACCTCGACCTGCTGCGCGAACTGGGCGCCGAGCTGCGCTTTTTCTCGCCGCTGGCGGACAGCGCCTTGCCCGAGGTCGACAGCCTCTACCTGCCCGGCGGCTATCCCGAGCTGCACCTGGCGCGCCTGCAGGACAACCAGCCGATGGCGGCGGCGATCCGCGCCCACCACGCCGCCGGCAAGCCGCTGCTGGCCGAGTGCGGCGGCATGCTCTACCTGTTCGATGAGCTGATCGACGCCAGCGGCGAGCGCGGCCGCATGCTCGGCCTGCTGCCCGGCCGCGCGACCTTGCAGAAGCGCCTGGCGGCGCTGGCCCTGCAGGAAGTCGAGCTGGCCGATGGCGCGCTGCGCGGGCACACCTTCCACCACTCGCTGCTGGACTGCGCCCTGCAGCCGGCCGTGCGTGGCCATTGCCCGAACGACAAGCCGGTGGCCGAGGCGCTGTTCCGCCAGGGCCGCCTGAGCGCGTCCTATATCCACTTCTATCTGCCGTCCAACCCGGACGCCGCAGCGGCCCTGTTCCGACCATGACTGAACATGCCTACAGCGACGCCGAGCGCGCCGCGCTCTACCGTGTCATCGCCGAGCGCCGCGACATGCGCCATTTCAGCGGCGGCAGCGTGGCCCCGGCGTTGCTCGCGCGCCTGCTCGAAGCCGCGCACCAGGCGCCCAGCGTCGGCCTGATGCAGCCCTGGCGCTTCATCCGCATCACCCGTGGCGACCTGCGCGAGGCCATTCACGGGCTGGTCGAGGAGGAGCGGGTGCGCACCGCCGAAGCCCTGGGCGAGCGCTCCGACGCCTTCATGAAGCTCAAGGTGGAGGGCATCCGCGACTGTGCCGAGCTGCTGGTGGCGGCGCTGATGGACGGGCGTGAAGCGCATGTCTTCGGCCGCCGCACCCTGCCGCAGATGGACCTCGCGTCGCTGGCCTGCGCCATTCAGAACCTCTGGCTGGCGGCCCGCGCCGAAGGCCTGGGCATGGGCTGGGTCTCGCTGTTCGAGCCGGCGGCGCTCGGCGAACTGCTCGGCCTGCCGCCGGGCAGCCAGGCGGTGGCGGTGCTCTGCCTGGGCCCGGTGGAGCGCTTCTATGCCGCGCCCATGCTGGCCCTGGAAGGCTGGCGCCAGCCGCGTCCGCTGGAGGAGTTGCTGTACCAGGACCAGTGGGGAGAACGGCCATGAGCCTGGCCCTGCTCAGCGTCCTTGGCGTGGCCCTCGACAGCCTGCTCGGCGAGCCGAAGGGCTGGCACCCGCTGGTGGCTTTCGGCCGCCTGGCCGACCGCCTGGAGCGGCGTTTCAACCGCCCGCGCACCGTCGATGCGCCGTTCGACAGGCACAGCGCGCTGCCCCTGGCGCAGGCGGCGTCGCGGGAGGCAGGCAGCACCCAGTCCGCCGACAGCGAGACGCCCGGCCGCGCCTGGCGCAGCCACGGGGTCAGCGCCTGGGCCCTGGCGGTGTTGCCGCTGACCTTCGCCACCTGGCTGCTGACGCTGATCCCGCACCTCGGCTGGCTGGTTTCCGCCCTGGCGCTGTATGCCGCCCTCGGCCTGCGTAGCCTGGGCGAGCACGCCGAGCCGGTGGCCATCGCCCTGCGCCGCGGCGATCTGCCCGAGGCGCGGCGGCGCGTCGGCTACCTGGTCAGCCGCGACACCCGCGAGCTGGACGCCACCGGGGTAGCCAAGGCCGCCACCGAGTCGGTGCTGGAGAACGGCAGCGACGCGGTGTTCGCCGCGCTCTTCTGGTTCGCCATCGGCGGTGCGCCCGGCGTGGTGCTGTATCGCCTGAGCAATACCCTCGACGCCATGTGGGGCTATCGCACCCCGCGTTTCGAGCGCTTCGGCTGGGCGGCGGCGAAGATCGACGATGCCCTCAATTACCTTCCGGCACGCTTGGTGGCGCTGACCTATGCGCTGCTCGGCGACACCCGCCTGGCCCTGCGCAGCTGGCGTCGTCAGGCGCCGCTGTGGGACAGCCCCAACGCCGGCCCGGTGATGGCGGCTGGCGCCGGCGCCCTGGGCCTGGCCCTGGGCGGCGACGCCATCTACCACGGCGAGCTGCACGCGCGTGCACAACTGGGCGCCGGCCAGCCCGCCGGCGCCGGCGACATCTGGCGCGCCCTCGGCCTGGTGCGCCAGGGTGTGCTGCTCTGGCTGCTGGTGATCCTCACCCTGGGAGCCCTGACCCATGCTTGAACACGGCGGTCGCCTGCGCGAAGCGGCGCGGCGTTACGCAATTCCGCTGGCCGACTGGCTCGACCTGTCCACCGGCATCGCTCCCTGGTCCTGGCCGCTGCCGCCGATCCCGGCCAGCGCCTGGATGCGCCTGCCGGAAGAGCAGGACGGGCTGGAAGCCGCGGCCAGCCGTTACTACGGCGGCGACCATCCCTTGCCGCTGCCCGGCAGCCAGGCGGCCATCCAGGCCTTGCCGCGCCTGCGTCGCGCTGGTCGGGTCGGTGTGCTGGCGCCCTGTTATGCCGAGCACGCCGATGCCTGGCGCCGCGCCGGGCACTTGCTGCGCGAAATCAGCGAGACAGAGGTCGAGCATCACCTGCCCGAGCTGGATGTGTTGGTGGTGGTCAACCCGAACAACCCCAGCGGGCGGCGCCTGGACAACGGCGTGCTGCTCGACTGGCACGCGCAGTTGCAGCACCGCGGCGGCTGGCTGGTGGTGGATGAGGCGTTCATGGACTGCACCGCGGAGCACAGCCTGGTGCCCAGTTGCGCCAGCCGTCCGGGCCTGGTGGTGCTGCGCTCGTTCGGCAAGTTCTTCGGCCTGGCCGGGGCGCGCCTGGGCTTCGCCTTCGCCGAGCCGGTGCTGCTCGCCGCCTTGCGCGACAGCCTCGGCCCCTGGACGGTGAACGGTCCGACGCGCTGCGTGGCCCAGGCCGTGCTGGGCGATTTCCAGGGACACAGCGAGCGCCGTCAGGCGTTGGCCGAGGGCAGCCGGCGGCTGGCCGCGCTGCTCGGTATCCAGGGCGTCGCCGCGCACGGCGGGACGGGCCTGTTCCAGTGGGCGATGAGTGCGCAGGCGGCCGCTCTGCATGAGCACCTGGCGCAGCGTGGCATCCTCGTGCGCCTGTTCGAGCGGCCGTCGAGCCTGCGCTTCGGCCTGCCGCCCGACGAGGCCGGCTGGGCGCGCCTGGAACACGCCCTCGAACAATGGCAGCAGGCGCAATGACCACCCTGATGGTGCAGGGCACCACCTCCGACGCCGGCAAGAGCACCCTGGTGACCGCGCTGTGCCGCTGGCTGCGCCGCCAGGGCGTGGCGGTGGCGCCATTCAAGCCGCAGAACATGGCGCTGAACAGCGCCGTGACCGCCGATGGCGGCGAGATCGGCCGCGCCCAGGCGGTGCAGGCGCAAGCCTGCCACCTGGCGCCACACACGGACATGAACCCGGTGCTGCTCAAGCCGAACAGCGACACTGGCGCGCAGATCATCATCCATGGCCGCGCCGTGCGCAGCATGAACGCCGCCGCCTATCACGACTACAAGCGGGTCGCCATGCAGGCGGTGCTGGCTTCCCACCAGCGCCTGAGCGCGGCCTATCCGGTGGTGCTGGTGGAGGGCGCCGGTTCGCCGGCGGAGATCAACCTGCGCGCCAACGACATCGCCAACATGGGCTTCGCCGAAGCGGTGGACTGCCCGGTGATCCTGGTCGCCGATATCGACCGCGGCGGCGTCTTCGCCCATCTGGTCGGCACCCTGGAACTGCTCTCGGCTTCCGAGCGGGCGCGGGTCAAGGGCTTCGTCATCAACCGCTTTCGTGGCGATCTCGCGCTGCTGCAACCGGGCCTCGACTGGCTGCAGCAGCGCACCGGCATCCCGGTGCTCGGCGTGCTGCCGTACCTGATGGACTTCCACCTGGAAGCCGAGGACGCCATCGACACGCGCCAGGCGGCCAAGCGCGGCGAGCGCCTCAAGGTGGCGCTGCCGGTGCTGCCGCGCATCAGCAACCACACCGACTTCGACCCGCTGCGCCTGCACCCGCAGGTCGAGCTGAGCTTCGTCGGTCCCGGCCAAGCCATGCCGGCGGCGGACCTGATCATCCTGCCCGGCTCGAAGAGCGTGCGCGCCGACCTGGCGTTTCTCCGCGCCCAGGGCTGGGACGACGCCATCGCCCGTCACCTGCGCTATGGCGGCAAGCTGCTGGGTATCTGCGGCGGCTTGCAGATGCTCGGCCAGCGGCTGTCCGACCCGCATGCGCTGGAAGGCGCCGCCGGCAGCAGCGCCGGCCTCGGCCTGCTGGCGCTGGAGACCGTGCTGCAGCCGCAGAAGCAACTGCGCAATGTGCGTGGCCGGCTGAGCCTGGAAGACGCCGTCGTGAGCGGCTACGAGATCCATGCCGGGGTGACTGCCGGCGCGGCCCTGGCGCGTCCGGCGGTACGCCTGGACGATGGCCGCTGCGACGGCGCCATCAGCGCCGACGGCCAGGTCATGGGCACCTATCTGCACGGCCTCTTCGAGTCGCCTCCGGCCTGTGCCGCGCTGCTGCGCTGGGCCGGCCTCGGCGAGGTGGTCGAGCTGGATTACCACGCCCTGCGCGAACGCGACATCGAGCGCCTGGCCGACCAGGTCGAAGCACACCTGGACACCCGAGGCCTGCGCGCCTTATGCGGCCTCTGAGCACGCGCGCCGAGCATCGGCGGATGCCTCCGCCGATACACCACGCCGTCTTCCGTAGGATGGGTGGAGCGAAGCGATACCCATGCGGCCCGTGGCACGAGTGCTGCCGGGCCGCCCATTGCAGCAGCGAGGATGCGTCATGCTTGAACTGATTCTCGGCGGCGCCCGCTCCGGCAAGAGCCGTCTGGCCGAGCGCCTGGCCGGCGCCAGCGGCCTACCGGTGACCTACATCGCCACCGCCCAGGCCGGCGACGGCGAGATGGGCGAGCGCATCCGCCAGCACCGCGCCCGCCGCCCGGCCGAATGGGACCTGGTGGAAGAGCCGCTGGCGCTGGCGCGGGTCCTCGCCGAGCGCGCGGCGCCCGAGCGCTGCCTGCTGGTGGACTGCCTGACGCTGTGGCTGACCAATCTGCTGCTGCACGCCGACGGTGCGCCGTTGCAGGCGCAGGTGAACGAACTCCTGGCCACACTGCCCGGCCTGCCCGGGCGGATCATCCTGGTCAGCAACGAAACCGGGCTCGGCGTGGTGCCGCTGGGCGAACTGACGCGGCGCTACGTCGACGAAGCCGGCTGGCTGCACCAGGCAGTGGCCGAACTCAGCGAGCGGGTGCTGTTCACCGTCGCCGGCCTGCCCATGGTTCTCAAGGGGGAAGCGTTATGAGTCTGCAGTGGTGGCGGCAGCCGTGCCAGCCGTTCGATCGCGTGGCGCGGGACAAGGCCGCGGCGCGCCAGGACCAGTTGACCAAGCCGCGCGGCGCGCTGGGCCGTCTGGAAGAGCTGAGCATTCACCTGGCCGGCCTGCAGGGGCGCGAGCGGCCGACGCTGGACAGGCTCTGGATCGCCCTTTTCGCCGCTGACCACGGGGTGGTGGAAGAGGGCATCTCGGCCTATCCGCAAGCGGTCACGGGCGAGATGTTGCGCAACTTCGTGCGCGGCGGCGCGGCGATCAGCGTGCTGGCGCGCGATCTCGATGCGCACCTGGAGGTCATCGACCTGGGCACCGCGGTGCCGCTGGAACCGCTGCCCGGCGTGCTGCACCTGATGGTCGGCGCCGGCACCCTGAACTTCACCCGCGAGCCGGCGATGACCGCCGCGCAATGCCTGATCGCCCTGGAAGCCGGGCGCGAGTCGGCGCGGCGCGCGCAGCAGGCCGACAGCGAGCTGTTCATCGGCGGCGAAATGGGCATCGGCAACACCACCAGCGCCGCGGCGTTGGCCTGTGCGCTGCTCGGCGAACCGGCGGCGACCCTGGTCGGTCCGGGCACCGGCCTGGACGCGCGCGGCGTGGTCCACAAGGCCGCGGTGATCGAGCGCGCCCTGGCGCTGCATGGCGCGCACTGCGCCGATCCGTTCGAGGCGCTGTGCCGGCTCGGCGGCTTCGAGGTGGCGGCGCTGGTCGGCGCCTACCTGGCCTGTGCGCAGAAGGGCATCGCCGTGCTGGTGGATGGCTTTATCTGTAGCGCCGCCGCGCTCTGCGCCGTGCGCCTGAATCCGCAATGCCGCGAGTGGCTGCTGTTCGCCCATGCCGGCGCCGAGCCGGGCCTGCGCCGCGTGCTCGCTGCGCTGGAGGCGCAACCGTTGCTCGACCTCGGCCTGCGCCTGGGCGAGGGCAGTGGCGCCGCGCTGGCCGTGCCGCTGCTGCGCCAGGCCTGCCGGCTGCACCGGGAAATGGCCACCTTCGCCGAAGCGGCGGTGTCGGACCGCCCGGCATGAGCATGCGCCTGGACCTGTTGCGGCATGGCGAGACCGAGCTGGGCGGTGGCTTTCGTGGACGTCTCGACGATGCCCTGACCGCCGCCGGCTGGGCGCAGATGCAGGCCGCCACGGACAGGCCTGGGGACTGGCAGGCGCTGGTCAGCTCGCCGCTGCGCCGCTGTGCCGCCTTCGCCGAACGGCTGGCTCGGCAGCGCGACCTGCCGCTGAGCCTGGAGGCGGATTTCCGCGAGCTGGATTTTGGCGAGTGGGAGGGGCTTTCCGCGGCTACGCTGATGGAGAGTGATAGCGATGCGTTAGCGCGCTTCTGGGCCGATCCCTATGCCTTCACCCCGCCGGGCGGTGAGCCGCTGGCGGCGTTCGAGGCGCGGGTCTTCGCCGCTCTGGGGCGGCTGTACGCGGCGCACGCCGGGCGGCATCTGCTGCTGGTCACCCATGGTGGGGTGATGCGCCTGCTCGGCGCCGTGGCGCGCGGCTTGCCGCGCCAGCAGTTGCTGCAGGTGAGCGTCGCCCATGGCGAGTTGCTGGCGCTGCGCATCGAGGCGCACGCCGGCGGCTGGAACATCCAACCGGCCGAGCCCGATGCCGCGAGCGCGTCCCGATGAGCAACCTGCAACTGCCGCTGATCGCCCTGCAATTCCTCACCCGCCTGCCGGTGCGCCTGCACCGTGTGCCGACGCCCGAACAGTTCGGTCGCGCGATCCTCTTCTATCCCCTGGTGGGCTTGCTGATGGGCGCCGCGCTCTGTGCCCTTGGCGTGCTCCTCAGCGACACCCATCCGCTGCTCCAGGCGGCACTGCTGCTGACCTTCTGGGTGGGCTTCAGCGGCGCCCTGCACCTGGACGGCCTGGCCGATACCGCGGATGCCTGGGTCGGTGGCCTGGGCGATCGCGAGCGCACCCTGGCGATCATGAAGGACCCGCGCAGCGGGCCGATCGCGGTGGTGGCGCTGGTGCTGATCCTGCTGCTGAAGTTCGCCGCCCTGGTCGCCTTGCTGTCGAGCGAGAACCTCTGGCCGCTGCTGCTGGCGCCGTGGCTGGCGCGCGTGGCATTGCCCCTGCTGTTCTACTCCACCCCTTATGCGCGCCCCGGCGGCCTCGGCCAGGCGCTGGCCGATCACCTGCCGCGTCGCGCCTTGCCCTGGGTGCTGGCGGCGAACGCCGCGCTGATGCCGCTGACCGGCCTCAGTGGCGCCCTGGCGCTGGTGGTGGCGCTGGTGGTGTTCATCTGGTGGCGCAGTTGCCTGATGACGCGGCTGGATGGCACCACCGGAGATACCGCCGGGGCGCTGGTCGAGCTGACCGAGTGCGCGGTGCTGGTGGCGTTGGCGATCTGAGCGCGCGCGGTCGTCGCCTTGCACGCCGTTCGATGCAGCCAGCGCCTTGCCGATCCGCAGCGGGGCCAAGGTTGCCAGGCGGCGCCTGCTCATCGCGCGGAGCGTCGTTCATCCCAAGAGCGGTGCACGGCGGGCTGTCTGTACGCGGCAGGCTGATGAAGGTGTCGATGCGGCGCTGGTCCGCTGGGGGCAGGCGCTGATGCAACCTGGAGCGGGGAGTGTCGGGCGGGGAAGGTTTGAGCGGGTGGAGCGGGGAGGGGGAGAGCTTTTACGCGCCGCGAAGGGGGCGTGGACCCTTCGCGGTGGCAATGCAGAGAACGGTCGAGTCGTGGTCGGGGAGAAGCTGACCGGCGACTGTCCGCCTCAGTAGGTTAGCCGCCGGAGCAGCCGTTACCCCACACTTGGTACTCGACGGTGTGGCGCTGACCTTGCGAGTTTTCGTAGGTCATCTGTGCCGGCACGATGCCGCACTGGTTGGAGACATCGGTGGTGGACACGACATGGGCAACGTCCAGCTTCATGCCATAGGTGTACTGCTCCACGGCCGGGCTTTGCGGTTGGGTACCGGCGCTCGCTTGCTCGGCGAGGGCGAGCGAAGAGAAGCTGGCCAGGGCCAGGATTACTACAGCTTTCATGAATTTACCTGCCTTTTTTTCCCGAGCGGAGACCGCATCCGGGCGCACGTGGCCAGGACGAAGTTCAGCGGCTTCATCGAGATGGAATTTAGGGTTTCTTGGTACGGGTTCTTGGTGTTGCGGAGCGCTCTGTAACTGCAGGGAAATAGTAGGTCGCAGAGGCCTGGATTCATATGTCTGGACGCCACAAATACCTCGTACTCAAAGGCAACAATCCAGCAGGGACGCGGCTTTGCGGGCAGTGCGGGGTCTGTCGAGGGCAGTGTCATGCCGTCGTAACGACATCGGTGTACGGGCGAGGCCATGGCGCGACCTATCCGCGCACCTGGCGGCAGGCCTTTTGTTGGCTGCGGCGGATGGCGTTGAGCACAGGGCTGCCCATCGAACCGCATGGGTATCGCGCTGCGCGCTCCACCCATCCTACGGGTGCCTGCCGGCACCGCTTGGCGTCGGATGGCGTTGGGTATCACCCATTCGGCGAAGGCCCAGCGGCACGCCTTGCGTAGGATGGCGTTGAGCGCAGCGATACCCATCGACAGAGCCACGCCCCCGCATGGGTATCGCGCTGCGCGCTCCACCCATCCTACGGGTGCCTGCCGGCACCGCTTGGCGTCGGATGGCGTTGGGTATCACCCATTCGGCGAACGCCCAGCGGCACCACTTTGCGTAGGATGGTGTTGAGCGCAGCGATACCCATCGTTGGCCTACGGGTGCTTGCCTGGGGGAACGAAGGGCGAGGCTGCCATCGCGAAAGCAGGGCCTCGTTTCGGCCGCGGCCCGGCTTTCGCGATGAGGTGGCTCAGGGGGTGCCGCTCAGCGGCGAGCGCGGATCGAGCAGCGAGGTGCGGATGAAGTGCAGGTAGCTGCACACCCGCCGCAGCGGTGAGGTATCGAAGTGCGGTGGGCGCGGCTCGTGGGTGTTGCGGGTGCTGTGGATGGCATGTTCCACCGCCGCCAGGGCGCGCTGGCGATTGCTTTCGCTGGGGTAGATGAACAGGCGGATCAGCGCCCGGCCCATGGCGCGGATGGCGCGCCGCCAGGGCATGCTCTCGGCGTAGCAGGGCTCCTGGGGCAGGGCTTCCTGCTCACGGCGCAGTTCGATGATCGACAGGCCCACTTCCTGGACCTGGAACATCCAGCGCAACAGCCGGCGCTGCACGTCCGGTCGCGAACTGGAGAGGCCGTAGGCCTGGTTGAGCAGGTCGCGGGTGCCACTCTCGAAGCCGGACGACAGCCCCTTGAGCGGATCGCTGATGGTATGCACCACGCGCATGCGCAGTTCCGCCTCCAGACGCTTCCACAACCAGGGCCGGTTGGGCGGCAGAATGACCATCGCGGCGATCACCGCCATGCCCATGGACAGCAGCATGGCCAAGTATTCGTTGATGAAGACGTAGGCGTCGTAGCGGGTCAGGTTGGCCGGCAGCGAGGCGATGCAGAACCACACCAGCAGACCGACGCCGTAGCCGCTCCATTGCGGACGGGAAATGAAGAAGGCGCCCAGGGCGAACACCGGCGCCAGCGCGCAGCACAGCAGCGGGAAGCCATCCAGCAGCGGCAGCACGCGGAAAGTCAGGATGAAGCCCAGGCTGGCGCCGAGCAGGGTGCCCAGGGTCAGTTGCAACGACAGGCGCTTGGGATTCGGCGAGGCCGAGGACAGCGCGGCGATCAACACCGAGGTGAGCGCGAAGGTGGCGCCGCTGATCCACGAGGTCTCGATCCAGACGATCCCGCCGATCAGCACCAGCAGCGCGCAGCGGAAGCCGGCGACGGAGGCGGCGAGGGCGTTGGCCTTGGGCGTGAAGCGTTCCTTCCAGTGCTCGCGGGCGTGCTTGTGGGCGGCCAGCGAGGCGTGGGTCAGGGCGTAGTCGTGGATGTCGCCGGTAAAGCGGAACAGCAGCTCGGCGGCGGTCTCGAAGTCGAGTTGGTCGGCCTCCCGCGGGCAGGCATGGGCGAGCTTGGCGCGGGCCTCGCGGATGTTCGGCATCAATTGCTGGCGGCAGCGCTCCAACTGGCCGGCCAGGCGTGCGGCATCGGCGTCGCGCAGGGGCCGGCCATGCCAGCCGGTGAGCAGCTCGCCAACTTCGATCAGGCACGGCATCAGCACTTCCAGCACAGCCTCGGCGCGGCGTTCGCGCAGGCGGTCGAGCAGCCGCTGCAGGGCGTGGAAGCGTGTGTTCATCTGCATGAACTCACTGTTCAGGCGGGCCAGCCGGCCGCTGCGCAGGCGCATGTGCGGGTCTTCGAAGGCGGTGACGTTGCGCAGGTTTTCCAGGCCCACCGCCTCGGCGGCGAGGCGCGCGGCGGACTGCTCGAAGCGGTTGTTGTCCAGGGTGCCTTCGAGACCGGCGGCGGCCAGCCCGGCGAAGTCGCCGAAGCGTCGGTCGAGGGCGTTGCGCAGGGCGGCGCTGCTGGTCTGCGGCAGCACCACGGCGCTGATCACCCCGGTGCAGAGAATGCCCAAGCTGATTTCGATCACCCGCCAGAGCGCCTGCATGAAGGCGCCTTCCGGGTGCAGCGAGGCAGGGATGCCGATCATCACCGCGGTATAGCCGGCGAGCAGGCAGGCATAGGCGCGGAAATCGCGGTAACGTGCTGCACCGGCGGTGCACAGGCCGACCCAGATCGACACGCAGAGCAGGAACAGCACGCGCTCCTGGGCGAACAGGGCAATGAAGGTGACCATCACCGTCAACCCGGCCAGGGTGCCGAGGATGCGGTAGAAGCTCTTGGCCAATACCTGGCCGCTCTGCGGCTGCAACACGATGACCGCACTCACCAGTACCGTGTTCGGCTGCGGCAGCTCCAGGCGGTAGGCCAGCCACAGCGCGGTAAAGGCAGTGATCAGGGTTTTGGCGATGAAGACCCAGGTCACGCCATCGCTGTGCGCCCAGGCGGAAAATGCCTGGCGCAGGGCGGCGGCGTCGGGCAGGCGCACACTGAGACTGCTCATGGCGCTCACCTCGACTGACGGGAAATGGGAGCGGCGACGGGGCCGGACTGACAGGTAAGGAATGTTGGGAATCGGGCGGGTGGAAGCACTTTGCGCGAATGGCGGAACACAGCTTCGAATCCTGGATACTGCGGGGAGCCGCGGGAGGGGAGGCGATTTTAGAAGGCGGCCGATAGCAGGATAAGCTGACAGATGGGCGAATTATTGTTGTCTGAAAAAGCAATAATTCCGGCCGGACACTTGTGCGACAATTCGCCGCCCGTCAGAAGTCTGTAACAAGACTTTGCTACCGCGTGAAGCGCGCAATCGCGCTGTCTGTCGCGGCTCGCAGGCAGGCTTTCAGGAGAGATGATGGATCTGCTGCACAATATGCGTGCCTTTGTCTGTGTCGCCGAAACTGGCAGCTTCACCGCCGCTGCCCAGCGCATGGACCTCACCACGGCTTACGTCTCGCGGACCGTAGCCAAACTCGAAGCTCACCTACGTACCCGATTGTTGCACCGCACCACGCGGCGAATCGCCCTGACCGAAGCGGGTCAGCGCTATCTGCTGCGCTGCCAGCAAATCCTCGGCTATATCGAGGAAGCCGAGGCCGAGGCCAGCGATGCCCATTCGCGCCCGGCGGGCAAGCTCAAGGTGCATGCCATGACCGGTATCGGCCAGCACTACCTGATCAAGGCGATCGCCCAGTACTGCGAGAAGTACTCGGAAGTGAGCTTCGACCTGACCCTGGCCAACCGCACCACCGACATCCTCGACGAGGGCTACGACATTTCGGTGGTGATCGCCCCCGAACTGCCGGACTCCGGCTTCGTCTCCAAGCGCCTTGGGGAAACCTACAGCGTGCTCTGCGCGGCGCCGTCCTATATCGCCAAGTTCGGCTTCCCCAACGCCCCGGCGGACCTGGCCGCGCATCGCTGCCTGCGCCTGGTGAACTCGGTGATGTCGCTGGACCGCTGGCTGTTCCACGGTCCGGACGGCGAGGAGCTGGCGCAGGTCAACCACACGCACTTCCAGGTCAATACCGCCGACGCCCTGACCGAGGCGGTCGTCGCTGGCATGGGCATCGGCGCGCTGCCGGTGTATTCGGCGGTGGAAGGGCTGCGCAATGGCAGCCTGGTGCGGGTGATGCCCAACTACAGCCTGTTCCACCTCAACGTCTTCGCCCTCTATCCGTCGCGCCAGTTCCTCGACGCCAAGATCCGCACCTGGGTCGAGTTCCTGCGCGACTGCATCCCCGGCATGCTCTCCGAGCATGAGCAACTGATGGCCGAGCACGGCGCGCGTCTGCATCCGCAACACTGATCCCCCTCTTTTGCCGGCCCCTCGCGGGGTCGGCCCCTCCCTCGCAAGGCCCGCCGTCAGTGGCGCTGATGGCTGTCATCGCTATGCCTGCAGATTGGTAAGACCATGGTCGTATGGCCCCTGTGCAGCGCGGCCGCTACAACTGCAATCAACAAAAACAACACTCTCAACCGAGGTAATGCGTCATGACTGCGGCATCCGTGTATCCCGTGCGTCCCGAAGCGGCCGCCAATACCCTGACTGACGAAGCCACCTACAAGAAGCTGTACCAGCAGTCGGTGGTCAATCCGGACGGCTTCTGGCGCGAGCAGGCGCAACGGATCCAGTGGATCAAGCCGTTCACCAAGATCAAGCAGACCTCTTTCGACGACCACCACGTCGACATCAAATGGTTCGCCGACGGCACCCTCAACGTGTCGCAGAACTGCCTCGACCGTCACCTCGCCGAACGCGGCGACCAGGTTGCCATCATCTGGGAAGGCGACGATCCCTCCGAACACAAGGAAATCACCTACCGCGAGCTGCACGAGCAGGTCTGCAAGTTCGCCAACGCCTTGCGTGGCCAGGACGTGCATCGCGGCGACGTGGTGACCATCTACATGCCGATGATCCCGGAAGCCGTGGTCGCCATGCTCGCCTGCACGCGCATCGGCGCGGTGCACTCGGTGGTGTTCGGCGGCTTCTCCCCGGAAGCCCTGGCCGGCCGCATCATCGACTGCAAATCGAAGGTGGTGATCACCGCCGACGAGGGCCTGCGTGGCGGCAAGCGCACGCCGCTGAAAGCCAACGTCGACGACGCCCTGACCAACCCGGAAACCAGCAGCGTGCAGAAGATCATCGTCTGCAAGCGCACCGGTGCCGATATCAAGTGGAACCAACATCGCGACGTCTGGTACGAAGACCTGATGAAGGTCGCCGGCTCCACCTGCGCGCCCAAGGAAATGGGTGCCGAAGACCCGCTGTTCATCCTTTACACCTCCGGCTCCACCGGTAAGCCGAAGGGAGTGCTGCACACCACCGGAGGGTACCTGGTGTACGCCGCGCTGACCCACGAGCGCGTCTTCGACTATCGCCCGGGCGAGGTCTTCTGGTGCACCGCCGACATCGGCTGGGTCACCGGGCATACCTACGTGGTCTACGGCCCGCTGGCCAACGGCGCGACCACCGTGCTCTTCGAAGGCGTGCCGAACTACCCGGACATCAGCCGGGTCGCCAAGATCGTCGACAAGCACAAGGTCAACATCCTCTACACCGCTCCCACCGCCATTCGCGCCATGATGGCTGAAGGCAAGGCGGCGGTCGAAGGTGCGGACGGCTCCAGCCTGCGCCTGCTCGGTTCGGTGGGTGAGCCGATCAACCCGGAAGCCTGGCAGTGGTACTACGAGACCGTCGGCCAGTCGCGCTGCCCGATCGTCGATACCTGGTGGCAGACCGAAACCGGCGCCTGCTTGATGACCCCGCTGCCGGGCGCCCATGCCATGAAGCCGGGCTCCGCGGCCAAGCCGTTCTTCGGCGTGGTGCCGGCGCTGGTGGACAACCTGGGCAACATCCTCGAGGGCGCCACCGAGGGCAACCTGGTGATCCTCGATTCCTGGCCGGGCCAGGCGCGCACCCTGTACGGCGACCACGACCGTTACGTCGATACCTACTTCAAGACCTTCAAGGGCATGTACTTCACCGGCGACGGCGCGCGCCGCGACGAAGACGGCTACTACTGGATCACCGGCCGCGTCGATGACGTGCTCAACGTCTCCGGGCACCGCATGGGTACCGCCGAGATCGAGAGCGCCATGGTCGCCCACCCGAAAGTGGCCGAGGCCGCGGTGGTCGGCATGCAGCACGACATCAAGGGGCAGGGCATCTACGTCTACGTCACCCTGAACGCCGGCGTCGAAGCCTCCGAACAACTGCGCCAGGAGCTCAAGGCCTGGGTGCGCAAGGAAATCGGCCCGATCGCCACGCCGGACGTGATCCAGTGGGCGCCGGGGCTGCCGAAGACCCGTTCGGGCAAGATCATGCGCCGCATCCTGCGCAAGATCGCCGCCGCCGAGTACGACAGCCTGGGCGATATCTCCACCCTGGCCGATCCGGGCGTGGTGCAGCACCTGGTGGATACCCACCGGGCGATGAAAGCGGCCTGAGCCAGCCCTGCCTGAAAAACGCCCCGTGAGAACGGGGCGTTTTTTTGTCCGCGCAAAGGCGCCGTGCGCTCGGCCCGGCCTCCGGCTCGTCACTCGCTTGCCACCTGTGGCGAGGCGCGAGCCTATTGCCGGCGTCGGTCGCCAGGCGGCATCGGTAACACCGTCGCGGCGCTCGTTGCGGCAAAGTGGGGCGGGAGGGAACGTTTCGCACGCGCAAGGTGCGCTTTATCCGTCGTCCTGAGCTGCAGTTGTGGGCCTGAAGCTGCGTGCTAGAGGGCTTTGCGAAAACATGGCCCGATTAATGCTTTTTAAATGGGTTTTACTGATTGTTCGCTAATCACGTAAAATCCCTCCCGTCAAGACGTTCGGGGCCTGTCTCCGGCGCTTCTATAATTAGTTGTCGCATTGAAGAAATAACCGTCCAGGGGCTGTCGCTAGAATGCCGCTCACCCTGGTTGGCGTGGTTCTACAAGAAGCACGCCATGGCAATGCGCAGCGACCCACCTTCGCTTCTGCACGGGCAGCCTGGGCCAACCCCTTTCTCCTGCCAATCGAAGTCTCACCCTCGAAGGAGTTACTGATGAAGAAGTTCGCACTTCTCGGCGCGCTGGCGCTCTCCGTTCTTTCCGCCGTTGCGCATGCCGATGACAAACCGGTGCGCATCGGTATCGAAGCGGCCTACCCGCCTTTCTCCTTCAAGACTCCCGACGGCAAGCTGGCCGGCTTCGACGTCGATATCGGCAACACGCTCTGCGAAGAGATGAAGGTCAAGTGCGTATGGGTCGAGCAGGAGTTCGATGGCCTGATCCCGGCGCTGAAAGTGCGCAAGATCGACGCCATCCTCTCGTCGATGACCATTACCGACGAGCGCAAGGCCTCGGTGGACTTCACCAACAAGTACTACAACACCCCGGCGCGCTACGTGATGAAGGAGGGTGCGACCCTCAACAATCCGCTGGCCGACCTGAAAGGCAAGAAGGTCGCCGTGCTGCGTGGCAGCACCGCCGATCGCTATGCCTCCGGCGAACTGACCCCGGCCGGCGTCGAGGTGGTGCGCTACAACTCCCAGCAGGAAGCCAACATGGACCTGGTGGCCGGTCGCGTCGACGCGACCGTGGCCGACTCGGTCAACCTGGACGACGGTTTCCTGAAGACCGATGCCGGCAAGGGCTATGCCTTCGTCGGTCCGCAACTGACCGACGAGAAGTACTTCGGCGAGGGCGTGGGGATTGCCGTGCGCAAGGGCGATAGCGCCCTGGCTGGCAAGTTCAATGCCGCCATCGCTGCCATTCGCGCCAATGGCAAGTACAAGCAGGTTCAGGACAAATACTTCAAGTTCGACGTGTACGGTTCGAACTGACGCCTGACCCCGAAGTGGCGCAAACCCAGGCCTTACCCTGACGTTTGTGCCACTTTTTTATTGGGCGGCGGTTGCCTCGCGCGGCCGCGGCCGGACTCTCGGGACGACGCGCCTGTCGTTGCCTATCGTTTTGCGTTCGCCAGCTCTGGCGAGCGGTTCCATGAGGTGCGGACCATGTTCAACGGCTACGGGGCGACCATCATCGATGGGGCCTGGCTGACCCTCCAGCTCTCGCTGCTGTCGATGGGCCTGGCGATTGTGCTCGGCCTGCTCGGGGCGGCCTTCCGTCTTTCGCCCGTGAAGTGGCTGGCCTGGTGTGGCGACCTGTATTCCACGGTGATCCGTGGCGTGCCCGACCTGGTGCTGATTCTGCTGATCTTCTATGGCGGCCAGGGGTTCCTCAACTGGCTGGCGCCGCAGTTCGGCTATGAGGATTACATCGATCTCAACCCGTTCGTCGCGGGTGTCGGCACGCTCGGTTTCATCTTCGGCGCCTATCTGTCGGAAACCTTCCGTGGCGCCTTCATGGCGATTCCCAAGGGCCAGGCCGAAGCCGGCTTCGCCTACGGCATGAGTCACCTGCAGGTGTTCTTCCGCGTGCAGGTGCCGCAGATGATCCGCCTGGCCATTCCCGGCTTCACCAACAACTGGCTGGTGCTGGTCAAGGCGACCGCGCTGATCTCGGTGGTCGGCTTGCAGGACATGATGTTCAAGGCCAAGCAGGCCTCGGACGCCACCCGTGAACCCTTTACCTATTACCTGGCCGTGGCAGCGCTGTACCTGGTGGTGACCAGCGTTTCCCTGCTGTTGCTGCGCCTGCTCGAACGCCGCTATTCGGTCGGCGTCAAGGTTGCGGATCTGTGATGCGAGGGGCACAGTGATGATTTTCGATTTTTCCGTTGTCTGGGCCAGCCTGCCGCTCTATTTCAGCGGCCTGCTGGTAACCCTCAAGCTGCTGGCGATCTCGCTGTTCTTCGGTCTGCTGGTGGCGGTTCCGCTGGCGCTGATGCGGGTATCCAAGCAGCCCGTGGTGAATCTCTCGGCGTGGCTCTACACCTATGTGATTCGCGGCACGCCGATGCTCGTGCAACTGTTCCTGATCTACTACGGCCTGGCTCAGTTCGAGGCGGTGCGCAACAGCATGTTCTGGCCCTGGCTGTCGAACGCCAGCTTCTGCGCCTGTGCCGCCTTCGCCCTCAATACCAGCGCCTATACCGCGGAAATCCTCGCCGGCAGCCTGCGCGCCACGCCCCATGGCGAGATCGAGGCGGCCAAGGCGATCGGCATGTCGCGCCTGAAGATGTACCGCCGCATCCTGTTGCCGTCGGCGCTGCGCCGCGCGCTGCCGCAGTACAGCAACGAAGTGATCATGATGCTGCAGACCACCAGCCTGGCGTCCATCGTCACCCTGGTGGATATCACCGGCGCCGCGCGTACCCTGTATTCGCAGTACTACCTGCCGTTCGAGGCCTTCATCACCGCCGGCGTGTTCTACCTGATCCTGACCTTCATCCTGGTGCGTCTGTTCAAGATGGCCGAGCGTCGCTGGCTGGCCTATCTCGCGCCGCGCAAGCACTGAGGAGCCGAACGTGGAACGAATCGATCATCTGTTGCCATGGAGCAGCCTGGGCAGCGAGCGCCGCCTGAGCGTGTTCCGTTTCGGCGCGGGGCCGCGCAAGGTCTACATCCAGTCCAGCCTGCATGCCGACGAGCTGCCGGGCATGCGCACCGCCTGGGAGCTGAAGCAGCGCCTGGCCGACCTGGAGTCGCGTGGCCTGCTCACGTGCGTGGTCGAGCTGGTGCCGGTGGCCAACCCCATCGGCCTCGGCCAGACCTTGCAGGCGAGTCACCTGGGCCGCTTCGAATTCGCCAGCGGCAAGAACTTCAACCGTGATTTCGTCGAACTCGGCGCCCTGGTGGCCGAGCGGGTCGGTGACCAGTTGGGGCTCGATGAGGTCGCCAACGTCGCGCTGATCCGCCAGGCCATGCGCGACGCGCTGGATGCCCTTGCGCCGGCGGTGTCCGAGCTGCAGGGCATGCAGCGCATCCTGCTGCGCCACGCCTGCGATGCCGAGGTGGTGCTCGACCTGCACTGCGACTTCGACGCGGCCATTCACCTGTACGCCCTCCCGCAACACTGGCCGCGCTGGCGTTCCCTGGCGGCGCGGCTGAAGGCCGGCGTGGCGCTGTTGGCGGAAGACTCCGGCGGCAACTCCTTCGACGAATCCTGCTCGCTGCCCTGGTTGCGCCTGTCGCGGGCCTTCCCGCGGGCGGCGATCCCGCTGGCCTGCCTGGCCACCACCGTGGAGCTAGGCGGGGTGGCCGACACCCGCGTCGACCAGGCGCGGGCCAATGCCGAGGCGATCCTCGGTTTCCTCGCCGAGCAGGGGCTGATCGGCGGCGACTGGCCGGCGCTGCCCGCCGAGTGTTGCGAGGGCATGCCCTTCGAGGGCACCGAGTACCTCCATGCACCGCATGCCGGCGTGGTCAGTTACCTGCGCCAGGCCGGCGAGTGGGTGGAGAAGGGCGAGCCGCTGTTCGAGGTGGTCGACCCGCTGAACGACAGGGTCAGCACCGTGACCGCCGGAACCTCCGGCGTGCTGTTCGCCATCGAGCGTGGGCGCTACGCCCAGCCGGGGCTTTGGCTGGCCAAGGTGGCCGGGCGTGAGCCGTTCCGCAAGGGCCGGCTGATCAACGACTGAATTCGAGAACCGACACCATGTACAAACTGGAAGTCCAAGACCTGCACAAGCGCTACGGCACCCACGAAGTGCTCAAGGGCGTGTCCCTGGCGGCGAAAGCGGGCGACGTGATCAGCATCATCGGCTCCTCCGGCTCGGGCAAGAGTACCTTCCTGCGCTGCATCAACCTGCTGGAGCAGCCGCACGCCGGCAGGATCCTCCTCAATGGCGAGGAGCTGAAGCTGGTGCCGGGCAAGGACGGTGCGCTCAAGGCCGCCGACAGCAAACAGTTGCAGCGCATGCGCTCGCGCCTGTCGATGGTGTTCCAGCACTTCAACCTGTGGTCGCACATGAGCGCCCTGGAAAACGTCATCGAGGCGCCGGTGCACGTGCTCGGCGTATCGAAGAAGGAAGCCCTGGAAAAGGCCGAGCACTACCTGGCCAAGGTCGGCGTGGCGCACCGCAAGGACGCCTACCCGGCGCATATGTCCGGCGGCGAGCAGCAGCGCGTGGCCATTGCCCGCGCCTTGGCGGTGGAGCCGGAAGTGATGCTGTTCGACGAGCCGACCTCGGCGCTCGACCCGGAACTGGTCGGCGAAGTGCTCAAGGTCATGCAGGACCTGGCCCAGGAAGGTCGCACCATGGTGGTGGTGACCCATGAGATGGGCTTCGCCCGCGAGGTCTCCAACCAGTTGGTGTTCCTCCACAAGGGCTTGGTCGAAGAGCGTGGTTGCCCCAAGGAAGTGCTGGCCAATCCGCAGTCGGAGCGCCTGAAACAGTTCCTTTCCGGCAGCTTGAAGTAAGCTGTATTCCGACGGCCTCGACAGAAGTTCGCGCATGACAGCCCAACGCATTGGTTTCCTGCTCTGGCCCCAGACCCGGGCGCTCACGCTGGCGCTCGCCGAAGAGGCCCTGCGGGTCGCTCGGCGCTTGCACCCGGAGGCGCTCTACGATCCGGTCTTCATGAATGCCGAGCAGTCCGCCGAGGCGGATGGCTGGCGCCTGCCGGGTCAGGCCTGGCAAGGCGTGCTGGAACAATGCCAGCGGGTCTTCCTGGTCGCCGACGAGGCGCCGCCGGTTATGGCGCCGGCGCTGGCGGCGGCGCTCAAGCAGCTCGCCCGTGGCGGAGTCAGCGTCGGCGCGCTGTCCGCCGGTATCTACCCGCTGGCGCAGCTGGGGCTGCTCGACGGCTACCGGGCCGCGGTGCATTGGCGCTGGCACGATGACTTCAGCGAGCGCTACCCCAAGGTCATCGTCACCAACCACCTGTTCGAGTGGGATCGCGACCGCCTCAGCGCCTGCGGCGGCATGGCCGTGCTCGACCTGCTGCTGGCGGTGCTCGCCCGCGACCATGGCGCCGAGCTGGCTGGCGCGGTGTCGGAAGAGCTGGTGGTCGAGCGCATTCGCGAAGGCAGCGAGCGCCAACGCATTCCGCTGAAGAACCGCCTCGGCTCCAGCCATCCCAAGCTGACCCAGGCCGTGCTGCTGATGGAAGCGAACATCGAGGAGCCGCTGACCACCGACGAAATCGCCCAGCACGTCTGCGTGTCGCGTCGTCAACTGGAGCGCATCTTCAAGCAGTACCTGACCCGCGTGCCCAGCCAGTACTACCTGGAGCTGCGCCTCAACCGCGCGCGGCAGATGCTCATGCAGACCAGCAAGTCGATCATCCAGATCGGCCTGTCCTGCGGCTTCTCCAGTGGCCCGCACTTCTCCAGCGCCTACCGCAACTTCTTCGGCGTCACCCCCCGCGAAGACCGCAACCAGCGCCGTGGCCATGGCCCGGCGGACAGCGCGCCGGCCGCCAGCGAGCGCGGCTGAGTCCCAGGCGCCGTCCTGGCTCCCGCCCGATGGGTATCGCGCTGCGCGCTCCACCCATCCTACGGATGCTCACCGGTATCGCTCTGCGTCGAATGGCGTCGAGCGCAGCGCTACCCATCGATGGCGGTACCTCGCCCATGAGCTTTCCTGCCGGCGATGGGCTTCGCCGGGATGCCGATTTGCCATGTCTTCGTGGCTGCCCGGTTCGCTTCCGACTATCGACCAAGAATTTCCCGGCGCCGTGTACCCCCTCGCCGGGCATCGCTTTACACTGCGCCTTACCGATGCTTTCTGTCGCATTTCCGAAAGCCTCGGAATGACGCGGGTTGGCGCTATAAGAAGTTGTCGCTTGGCGGCAATGCCGGCCCCGTTTCTGTCCCTACAATCCCTTCATCGATAGCCGCCTCACCAGGCAGGAGAACACCGATGTCCGCTCCGCTCGCTCAGGTTCAACGTTCCGACTTCGACCAGTTGATGGTCCCCAACTATTCTCCGGCCGCTTTCATTCCGGTGCGTGGTCTGGGTTCTCGAGTCTGGGATCAGAGCGGCCGAGAGCTGATCGACTTCGCCGGTGGCATCGCGGTCAACTCGCTGGGGCACGCCCACCCGGCACTGGTCGAGGCGCTGACCGAGCAGGCGCACAAGCTGTGGCACGTGTCCAACGTGTTCACCAACGAACCGGCCCTGCGCCTGGCGCAGAAGCTGATCGGCGCCACCTTCGCCGAGCGGGTGTTCTTCGCCAACTCCGGCGCCGAGGCCAACGAAGCCGCGCTCAAGCTGGCGCGCCGCTACGCCCACGATGTCTACGGCGCGGAGAAGTACGAGATCATCTCCATGGTCAACAGCTTCCACGGCCGTACCCTGTTCACCGTCAACGTCGGCGGACAGCCCAAGTACTCCGATGGCTTCGGTCCGAAGATCGAAGGCATCACCCACATCCCGTTCAACGACCTGGAGGCCCTCAAGGCCGCCATCTCGGCCAAGACCTGTGCGGTGATCATCGAGCCGGTGCAGGGCGAGAGCGGCGTGCTGCCGGCCGACAAGGCCTACCTGGAAGGCGTGCGCAAGCTCTGCGACGAGAACAATGCGCTCCTGATCTTCGACGAGGTGCAGAGCGGTTTCGGTCGTACCGGCCATCTGTATGCCTACCAGCACTACGGCGTGACCCCGGACATCCTCTCCAGCGCCAAGAGCCTGGGCGGCGGTTTCCCCATCGGCGCCATGCTGACCACTGCCAAGATCGCCGAGCGTCTGGTGGTCGGCACCCACGGCACCACCTATGGCGGCAACCCGCTGGCCTGTGCGGTTTCTGGCGCCGCCTTCGATGTGATCAATACGCCTGAAGTGCTCGATGGCGTGCGTGCCAAGCACGAGCGCTTCAAGGCGCGCCTGGAGAAGATCGGCCGGGAATACGGCCTGTTCAGCCAGGTCCGTGGTCTCGGCCTGCTGATCGGCGCGGTGCTCACCGATGCCTGGAAGGGCAAGGCCAAGGATGTCTTCAACGCCGCCGAGAAGGAGGGCGTGATGGTCCTGCAGGCCGGTCCCGACGTGGTGCGTTTCGCGCCCAGCCTGGTGATCCCGGACGCCGACATCGACGAAGGCCTGGATCGCCTGGAGCGCGCGGTCGCCACCCTGACCCGCGGCTGAGTCGCCATTCGGCGTCGGGCCATCGGTCTGGCGCCTGATCCGGCCGGGTTCTCCCGGCCGTTTCCCGAAGGCCCCGCATGCGTGGGCGCAGGTTCGCCCTGCGCGCGATCCGGGGAAAGCAGTTTCATTTGGATTTGTCTGGTTAGAGGAGTGACGCCATGCTGGTGATGCGCCCCGCACAAGCGGCCGACCTGCAGCAAGTGCAGCGTCTTGCCGCGGACAGCCCGGTCGGCGTCACGTCGCTGCCGGACGATGCGGAACGATTGAAGGAAAAGATTCTCGCCTCGGAAGCCTCGTTCGCCGCCGAAGTGAGTTTCAACGGCGAAGAAAGCTACTTCTTCGTCCTCGAGGACACGCAGAGCGGACAACTGGTCGGCTGCTCGGCGATCGTCGCCTCGGCCGGTTTCTCCGAGCCCTTCTACAGCTTCCGCAACGAGACCTTCGTGCACGCTTCGCGGTCGCTGTCGATCCACAACAAGATCCACGTCCTCTCGCTGTGCCATGACCTGACCGGCAACAGCCTGCTGACCAGCTTCTATGTCCAGCGCGAGCTGGTGAACACGCCTGTCGCCGAGCTCAATTCGCGCGGCCGCCTGTTGTTCATGGCCAGCCATCCGGAGCGTTTCGCCGATGCCGTGGTCACCGAGATCGTCGGCTACAGCGACGAAAACGGCGAGTCGCCGTTCTGGAACGCGGTGGGACGCAACTTCTTCGATCTCAACTACAGCGATGCGGAGAAGCTCTCCGGCCTGAAGAGCCGCACCTTCCTCGCCGAGCTGATGCCGCATTACCCGATCTATGTGCCGCTGCTGCCGGACGACGCCAAGGAAGCCATGGGCCAGGTGCATCCGCGGGCGCAGATCACCTTCGACATTCTGATGCGCGAAGGCTTCGAGACCGACAACTACATCGACATCTTCGATGGCGGTCCGACCCTGCACGCGCGCACCTCGGGCATTCGCTCCATCGCCCAGAGCCGCCAGGTGCCGGTGCGCATCGGCGAGGTGCCGAAGGCGACCCGCAGCTACCTGGTCACCAACGGCCTGCTGCAGGACTACCGCGCGGTGGTCGCCGAACTCGACTGGGTGCCCGGCAAGCCGGTAATCCTGAATGCGGAAACCGCCGAAGCCCTGGGTATCGGCGAAGGCGCCAGCGTCAGACTGATCGCGGTTTAACCGGCCTGAAGCCGTTGCTCGCAAGCGCCCGAAGGCGCGCGTGGCGAGTCACGGCTCCCGGCTCACAGCTTGAGCGGAGTGAGTATGATCGTTCGTCCCGTCACCAGCGCCGACCTTCCGGCCCTCTTCGAACTGGCGCGCAGCACCGGCACCGGGCTGACCACGCTGCCGGCCAACGAGCAGCGCCTGGCGCACCGCGTCGGCTGGGCTGAGAAGAGCTTCCGCGGCGAGGCCGAGCGCGCCGATGCCGATTACCTGTTCGTCCTCGAAGACGACAGCGGCAAGGTCGTCGGCATTTCCGCCGTGGCCGGCGCCGTCGGCCTGCGCGAGCCCTGGTACAACTACCGCGTCGGCCTGACCGTCAGCGCCTCCCAGGAGCTGGGCATCCACCGCGAGATTCCCACCCTGTTCCTGGCCAACGACCTCACCGGCCAGTCGGAGCTCTGCTCGCTGTTCCTGCACGCCGACCAGCGCAGCGGCCTCAACGGTCGCCTGCTGTCCAAGGCGCGCTTCCTGTTCATTGCCGAGTTCCGCGAGCTGTTCGGCGACAAAGTGATCGCCGAGATGCGCGGCATGTCCGATGCCGACGGGCGCTCGCCGTTCTGGGAAAGCCTCGGCCGGCACTTCTTCAAGATGGAGTTCAGTCAGGCGGACTACCTCACCGGGGTCGGCAACAAGGCGTTCATCGCCGAGCTGATGCCGAAGTTTCCGCTCTACACCTGCTTCCTCTCGGAAGAGGCGCGCAACGTCATCGGTCGCGTGCACCCGAACACCGAGCCGGCGCTGGCCATGCTCAAGGCCGAGGGCTTCAGCTACCAGGGCTATGTCGACATCTTCGACGCCGGCCCGGCCATCGAGGCGCCGACCGACAAGATCCGCGCCGTCGCCGACAGCCAGGCGCTGGTGCTGGCCATTGGCACGCCCGGCGATGACGCCGAACCCTTCCTGATCCACAACCGCAAGCGCGAGGAATGCCGCATCACCGCGGCGCCGGCGCGGGTCGCCGCCGGTTCCCTGGTGGTCGACGCGCAAACCGCCAAACGCCTGCGCCTGTCGGCCGGCGCCTCGGTGCGCGCGGTGCCGCTGTCCGCCGGAAAACGCAACTGATCCGGCCAGGATCAGAGGAGAACAACAAATGACTACCCACTACATTGCCGGCCATTGGCTGGAGGGCGAGGGCGAGCCGCTGAAATCGCTCGATCCGGTCAGCCAGGCGCTGATCTGGTCCGGCCGTGCCGCCAGTTCCGCGCAAGTCGCCAGCGCTGTGGCTGCCGCCCGTGCGGCCTTCCCGGCCTGGGCGCGGCGCCCGCTGGAGGAGCGCATCGCCCTGCTCGAAGCCTTCGCCGCCACCCTCAAGGTCAAGGCCGCCGAACTGGCCCAGGCGATCGGCGAGGAAACCGGCAAGCCGTTGTGGGAAGCCGCCACCGAAGTGACCAGCATGGTCAACAAGGTGGCCATCTCGGTACAGGCTTATCGCGAGCGTACCGGCGAGAAGAGCGGCCCGCTGGCCGATGCCACTGCGGTGCTGCGGCACAAGCCGCACGGCGTGGTCGCGGTGTTCGGCCCCTACAATTTCCCCGGCCATCTGCCCAACGGGCATATCGTGCCGGCGCTGCTGGCCGGCAATGCGGTGATCTTCAAGCCCAGCGAGCTGACGCCCAAGGTCGCCGCGCTCACCGTGCAGGCCTGGATCGACGCCGGCCTGCCGGCCGGTGTGCTGAACCTGGTACAGGGCGCGCGTGAGACCGGCGTCGCTCTGGCCGGCCACGCCGATATCGACGGCCTGTTCTTTACCGGCTCCAGCCGCACCGGCAATCTGCTGCACAGCCAGTTCGGCGGCCAGCCGCAGAAAATCCTCGCGCTGGAGATGGGCGGCAACAACCCGCTGATCGTCGACCAGGTCAAGGACGTCGAGGCGGCGGTCTACACCATCATCCAGTCCGCCTTCATCTCCGCCGGCCAGCGCTGCACCTGCGCGCGCCGCCTGCTAGTGCCCGAAGGCGCCTGGGGCGATGCCTTGCTGGCGCGTCTGGTGACGGTGAGCGCCAACCTCAAGGTCGGCCGTTTCGACGAGCAGCCAGCACCCTTCATGGGCTCGGTGATCTCCCTGGCCGCCGCCGAACACCTGCTCGAGGCCCAGGCGCAATTGCTGGCCAAGGGCGCCGTGGCGCTGCTGCCGATGACCCAGGTGGCGCCGGGCGCAGCGCTGCTGACCCCGGGCATCCTCGATGTCAGCGCGGTGGCCGAGCGCCCGGACGAAGAGTTCTTCGGCCCGCTGCTGCAAGTGATCCGCTACGCCGGCTTCGACGCCGCCGTGCGCGAAGCCAACGCCACCCAGTACGGCCTGGCCGCCGGCCTGCTGTCGGACTCCCGGCAGCGCTTCGAGGACTTCCTCATCGAGAGCCGCGCCGGCATCGTCAACTGGAACAAACAGCTCACCGGCGCTGCCAGCAGCGCCCCCTTCGGTGGTATCGGCGCCTCCGGCAACCACCGTCCGAGTGCCTATTACGCCGCCGACTATTGCGCCTATCCGGTGGCCTCGCTGGAAAGCGAAAGCCTCAGCCTGCCTGCCCAACTGTCCCCGGGGATCAGCCTATGAACGCCTATGAAATGAATTTCGACGGCCTGGTCGGGCCGACTCACAACTATGGTGGGCTGTCCTACGGCAACGTCGCCTCGCAGAGCAATAGCCAATCGGTATCCAACCCGAAAGAGGCCGCCAAGCAGGGCCTGGCGAAGATGAAGGCGCTGATGGAGATGGGCTTCAAGCAGGGCGTGCTGGCCCCGCAGGAACGCCCTGCAGTGGCTTCGCTGCGCGCGCTGGGCTTCTCCGGCACTGATGCCGAAGTGATCGCCAAGGCCGCCAAGGAAGCCATGCCGCTGCTCGCAGCGGTCTGCTCGGCATCCTCCATGTGGACGGCCAACGCCGCCACCGTCAGCCCCAGCGCCGACACCGCCGACGGTCGCGTGCACTTCACCGCGGCCAACCTGAACTGCAAGTTCCACCGCTCCATCGAGCACCCGGTGACCAGCCGCATCCTCGGCGCCATGTTCGCCAACGAGCAGCACTTCGCCCACCACGCGGCGCTGCCGGCGGTGGCGCAGTTCGGTGACGAAGGCGCGGCCAACCATACGCGTTTCTGTAAGTCCTACGGCGCGGCCGGGGTGGAGTTCTTCGTCTTTGGCCGAAGCGCCTTCGACAGCCGCTTCCCGGCACCGCAGCGCTATCCGGCGCGGCAGACCCTGGAAGCCTGCCAGGCGGTGGCGCGCCTGCACGGCCTGGGCGAGGAGGGCGTGGTCTACGCTCAGCAGAACCCGGCGGTGATCGATCAGGGCGTGTTCCACAACGACGTGATCTCGGTGGGCAACGGCGAGGTGCTGTTCCACCACGAGGACGCGTTCCTCGATACCGAGCGGGTGCTGGCCGAACTGCACGACAAGCTCGGTCGCCGCGGCGGGCGTTTCCGCGCGGTCTGCGTACCGCGCGAGCAGGTCACGGTGGAGGACGCGGTGCGTTCCTACCTGTTCAACAGCCAACTGCTCAACCGCGCCGACGGCGGCATGCTGCTGATCGTCCCGGAAGAGTGCCGGCAGAACGAGCGCGTGTGGCATTACCTGTCGAGCCTGACCGCCGAAGACGGGCCGATCCGCGAGGTCAAGGTCTTCGACCTCAAGCAAAGCATGCAGAACGGCGGCGGCCCGGCCTGCCTGCGCCTGCGCGTGGCGCTCAACGAAACGGAGCTGGCAGCGGTGAATCCGGGCGTGATCATGACCCCGAGCCTGTACGACACCCTGGTGGCCTGGGTCGATAAACACTACCGCGACCGCCTGTCCGAGACCGACCTGGCCGACCCGCAACTGCTGGTGGAATGCCGGACGGCATTGGATGAACTGAGCCAGATCCTTAAACTGGGCTCCGTTTATCCCTTCCAGTTGAGTTGAGAACCCAGATGACCGAGAGCCTTCCGCTGATCCTCGAAGACGCCAGTGGCGAGCGTCGCGAAACCCACAGTGCGCGCATTGCCGTGCGCCTGGAAGGCCGCGAGCTGTGGCTGGAGGCCGACGGTAAGGGCGGCCTGCTGATCTATGCCGAGTCCTTCGAGGAAGACACCGAGGTGCCGTTGCTGGTGGTGCGCCCGCAGGCGGTCAATCAGCTCAGCCTCAGCCTGGAGCTGGAGGCCGCCGAAGTCCACGAACATGGTCCAGACTGTGGATGTGACCATCACTGATCGCAGGAGCCGCCGTCCGTCAGGGGCGGCGGCTGCCAGGGAGACCCGCGCATGCTAGCACTCGGCAGACTGCTCGACCTGACGCTCGCCGGCCGTGAGCCGACCGAGAAGATCCAGCTCACCGCCGACGGCACCCGCCTGCACTGGCTGGCCGAGGGAGCCCTTGAAGTCACGCCCGCCAGCGGCTGCGACAGCGGTTTCGACCTGCTGCTCTCGGCCGGAATCCACGGCAACGAAACCGCGCCGATCGAACTGCTCGACCAACTCCTGCAACGCATCGCTCGTGGCCAACTGAAGCCGGCGGCGCGCGTGCTGTTCATGTTCGGCAATCCGGAAGCCATGCGCCGTGGCGAGCGTTACCTGGAGCACGACATCAACCGCCTGTTCTGCGGTCGCCACGAAGACGGCAGCGGCAGCGAGGCCCTGCGTGCCTCCGAGCTGGAGCGCCTGGCCGCGGTGTTCTTCTCCCGCGACGGGCGGCAGCGCCTGCACTACGACCTGCATACAGCGATCCGCGGGTCGAAGATCGAACAGTTCGCCCTCTATCCATGGAGCGAGGGTCGCCAGCACTCCCGCGCCGAGCTGGCCCGCCTGCGCCGCGCCGGCATCGACGCCGTGCTGCTGCAGAGCAAGACCGGCATTACCTTCAGCTCCTACACCTACAGCCAGCTCGGCGCCGAGGCCTTCACCCTGGAGTTGGGCAAGGCGCGGCCGTTCGGGCAGAACCAGGCGGTCAACCTGCAGCGCCTGGAGGCCCTGCTGGAGGGCCTGATCGCCGGCGCCGAGAGCGCGCCCGACGAGGCGGGGATGGATGGTCTGCAGTTGTTCGCCGTGTCCCGTGAAGTGATCAAGCACAGCGATCACTTCCGCTTGCACCTGGACGATGCGGTGGATAACTTCACCGAACTGCAGCCCGGCTACCTGCTCGCCGAGGACATTGGCGGGACCCGCTGGATAGTCGAAGAGCAGGGCGCGCGCATCATCTTTCCCAACCCGCGCGTGAAGAACGGCCTGCGCGCCGGCATTCTGGTGGTCCCGGTCGAACTCTGACGCTCGGCCACCCCTGGGCATGGGCCCTGCCCACGATTCGCCCGCCGGGCGCGCAGCGCTGGGCCGCTCGCCTTGTCGATGCCGGGGGAAGCGCATAGCATCGGGCTTTTCCCGTTTTCAGGAGCCTGCCATGCCCAGCATCGATCTTCGCAGCGATACCGTCACCCTGCCGACCGCGGGGATGCGCGAAGCCATGGCGCGCGCCGAACTGGGTGACGACGTCTATGGCGAAGACCCCACGGTCAACCGCCTGCAAGCAACCCTGGCCGAACGCTTGGGGTTCGCCGCCGGGCTCTTCGTGCCGACCGGCACCATGAGCAATCTGCTCGGCCTGATGGCCCATTGCGGGCGTGGCGACGAGTACATCGTCGGCCAGCAGGCGCACACCTATAAATATGAAGGCGGCGGCGCCGCGGTGCTCGGCTCCATCCAGCCGCAGCCGATCGAGGGCGAGGCCGATGGCTCGCTGGACCTGGGCAAGGTTGAAGCGGCCATCAAGGAGGACGACTTCCACTTCGCCCGCACTCGTCTGCTGGCCCTGGAAAACACCATGCAGGGCAAGGTACTGCCGCTGAGCTATCTGGCCGCCGCCCGCGAACTGACCCGTCGGCGTGGTCTGGGGCTGCACCTGGATGGCGCGCGGCTGTACAACGCGGCAGTCAAGCTGGGCGTCGACGCCAGCGAGATCACCCGTCACTTCGATTCGGTCTCCGTGTGCCTGTCCAAGGGTCTGGGCGCTCCGGTGGGCTCGGTGCTCTGCGGTAGCGCCGAACTGATCGGCAAGGCCCGACGTCTGCGCAAGATGGTCGGCGGCGGCATGCGCCAGGCCGGCGTACTGGCGGCGGCCGGACTCTATGCGCTGGACCAGCAGGTCGAGCGCCTGGCCGAGGACCATGCCAACGCCGCGGCCCTGGGGGAGGGCCTGCGCGAACTGGGCTACCCAGTGGAGCCGGTGCAGACCAACATGGTCTACGTGCAGATCGGCGCGCAGGCCAACGCCTTGCGCGAGAGCCTTGCCGCCCGGGGTATCCGCATCAGCGCCTCGCCGCGCCTGCGCCTGGTCACTCACCTGGACGTCAAAGCGGCGGATATTTCGCACATCCTCGAAGGCTTTGCCGCCTTTCGTCGCAACTGACCCCACTTTAAGTCGCGATAGCGATCAACTATCGCGCAAAGACACTACAACCTTGTAGCGGGGCCGATATAATGCGGCCCTTTGCCGGCGATTCGTGGCCGCATTTTTCCGTGGAAGAATCTATGAAAAGCGCTGAAATCCGTGAAGCCTTCCTCCGCTTCTTCGAAGAGAAGGGGCATACCCGCGTCGCGTCGAGTTCGCTGATTCCGGCGAACGACCCGACCCTGCTGTTCACCAACGCTGGCATGAACCAGTTCAAGGACTGCTTCCTCGGCCTGGAAAAGCGCGCCTACACCCGCGCCACCACCAGCCAGAAGTGCGTCCGCGCCGGCGGCAAGCACAACGACCTGGAAAACGTCGGCTACACCGCGCGCCATCACACCTTCTTCGAAATGCTGGGCAACTTCAGCTTCGGTGACTACTTCAAGCGTGATGCCATCACCTTCGCCTGGGAATTCCTCACCTCGGACAAGTGGCTGAACCTGCCCAAGGAAAAGCTCTGGGTCACCGTCTACGCCAGCGATGACGAGGCCTACGACATCTGGACCAAGGAAGTCGGCGTGCCGGCCGAGCGCATGGTGCGCATCGGTGACAACAAGGGCGCGCCCTACGCTTCCGACAACTTCTGGGCGATGGGCGACACCGGTCCCTGCGGCCCCTGCACCGAAATCTTCTTCGACCACGGCCCGGACATCTGGGGCGGCCCGCCCGGCTCCCCGGAAGAAGACGGCGATCGCTACATCGAGATCTGGAACAACGTGTTCATGCAGTTCAACCGCACCGCGGACGGCGTCATGCACCCGCTGCCGGCGCCGAGCGTGGACACCGGCATGGGCCTGGAGCGCATCAGCGCGGTCCTGCAGCACGTCCACTCGAACTACGAGATCGACCTGTTCCAGAGCCTGCTGAAAGCCTCCGCCGACGCCATCGGCTGCGCCAACGACGACGCGCCTTCGCTGAAAGTCGTGGCCGACCACATCCGCTCCTGCAGCTTCCTGATCGCCGACGGCGTGCTGCCGTCCAACGAAGGCCGCGGCTATGTGCTGCGCCGCATCATCCGTCGCGCCTGCCGCCACGGTAACAAGCTGGGCGCCAAGGGCAGCTTCTTCCACAAGATCGTCGCCGCGCTGGTCGGCGAGATGGGCGAAGCCTTCCCCGAGCTGAAGCAGCAGCAGGCGCACATCGAGCGCGTGCTGAAGACCGAGGAAGAGCAGTTCGCCAAGACCCTGGAGCAGGGCCTGAAGATCCTCGAGCAGGACCTGGCCGAGCTGAAGGGCAGCGTGATTCCCGGCAACCTGGTGTTCAAGCTGTATGACACCTACGGCTTCCCGGTCGACCTGACCAACGACATCGCCCGCGAGCGCAGCCTGACCCTCGACGAGGAAGGCTTCGAGCGCGAAATGGAGGCCCAGCGCGAGCGCGCCCGCTCCGCCAGCGCCTTCGGCATGGACTACAACAGCCTGGTCAAGGTCGATGGCGACACTCGCTTCCTCGGCTACCAGGGCGTCTCCGGCGCCGGCCAGATCGTCGCGCTGTTCAAGGACGGCAAGGCCGTCGACCGTCTCGATGAAGGCGAGGAGGGCGTGGTCGTCCTCGACCAGACTCCGTTCTACGCCGAATCCGGCGGTCAGGTCGGCGACTGCGGCACCCTCGATGGCGCCGGCGTGCGCTTCGACGTGCGCGACACCACCAAGGCCGGTGGCGCCCACTTGCACCACGGTCTGGTCGCCCAGGGCAGCCTGAGCGTCGGCGCCGCGGTCAAGGCCGAGGTCGATGCCTCGGTACGCCAGGCCACCGCACTGAACCACTCGGCCACCCACCTGCTGCACGCCGCGCTGCGCGAAGTGCTCGGCGATCACGTACAGCAGAAGGGCTCGTTGGTCGATAGCCAGCGCCTGCGTTTCGACTTCAGCCACTTCGAGGCGATCAAGCCGGAACAACTGAAGGCCCTGGAAGACATCGTCAACCGCGAGATTCGCAAGAACGTCGAAGTCGAGACCGAAGAAACCGATATCGACACCGCCAAGGCCAAGGGCGCCATGGCGCTGTTCGGCGAGAAGTACGGCGACCAGGTCCGCGTGCTGAGCATGGGCGACTTCTCCGTCGAACTCTGTGGCGGCACCCACGTGTCCCGTACCGGTGACATCGGCCTGTTCAAGATCACCAGCGAAGGCGGCGTGGCTTCCGGCGTGCGCCGTATCGAAGCGGTGACCGGCGCGGCTGCGCTGGCTTACCTGAATGGTGCCGAAGAGCAGCTCAAGGAAGCCGCCGGCCTGGTCAAGGGCAGCCGCGACAACCTGCTGGACAAGCTCGCCGGTCTGATCGAGCGCAACCGTCAGCTGGAGAAGGAACTGGAGCAGCTCAAGGCCAAGGCCGCGAGCGCCGCCGGTGACGACCTGGCCGGTTCCGCCCTCGACGTGGCCGGCGTGAAAGTGCTCGCCGCGCGTCTCGACGGCCTGGACGGCAAGGCGCTGCTGGCGCTGGTCGATCAACTGAAGAACAAGCTCGGCAGCGCGGTGATCCTGCTCGGCGGCGTGTTCGAAGAGAAAGTGGTGCTGGTTGCCGGGGTGACCCAGGACCTCAGTGCCCAGCTCAAGGCCGGCGACCTGATGAAGCAGGCCGCGGCGGCAGTGGGCGGCAAGGGCGGTGGTCGTCCGGACATGGCCCAGGGCGGCGGCACCGATGCCGGCAAGCTGGACGAGGCATTGGCGTTGGCCAAGACCTTCGTCGAACAGGCTCGGTAAACAGCGAAAAGACGGGGCCCGCAGCGCGTCCGGCGGGCCTTGGCAACAGACAGCGATGTCTGTCTAATGGGCGCCCTTCAGGAATCAGGCGGCTTTTGAAATGGCTTTGATCGTACAGAAGTTTGGAGGGACCTCCGTCGGCACCGTCGAGCGTATCGAGCAGGTGGCCGAGAAGGTGAAGAAGTTCCGCGAAGCGGGAGACGACATCGTCGTGGTGGTCTCCGCCATGAGCGGCGAGACCAACCGTCTGATCGGCCTCGCCAAGCAGATCATGGAGCAACCGGTTCCGCGCGAACTGGACGTCATGGTCTCCACCGGCGAGCAGGTCACCATCGCCCTGCTCAGCATGGCCCTGATCAAACGTGGCGTTCCGGCGGTCTCCTACACCGGTAACCAGGTGCGCATCCTGACCGACAGCGCGCACACCAAGGCGCGCATCCTGAGCATCGACGACGCCAACATCCGCGCCGACCTGAAGGCCGGCCGCGTGGTCGTGGTCGCTGGCTTCCAGGGGGTCGACGAGCAGGGCAACATCACCACCCTCGGTCGCGGCGGTTCGGACACCACCGGCGTGGCCCTGGCCGCGGCGCTGAAGGCCGATGAGTGCCAGATCTATACCGACGTCGATGGCGTCTACACCACCGACCCGCGCGTAGTGCCGCAGGCCCGCCGCCTGAACAAGATCACCTTTGAGGAAATGCTGGAAATGGCCAGCCTCGGCTCCAAGGTGCTGCAGATCCGTTCGGTGGAGTTCGCCGGCAAGTACAACGTCCCGCTGCGCGTGCTGCACAGCTTCCAGGAGGGTCCGGGCACCCTCATTACCCTTGATGAAGAGGAATCCATGGAACAGCCGATCATCTCCGGCATCGCCTTCAACCGCGACGAAGCCAAGCTGACCATCCGTGGCGTACCGGATACCCCCGGGGTGGCCTTCAAGATCCTCGGGCCTATCAGTGCCGCGAACATCGAAGTCGACATGATCGTGCAAAATGTTTCGCACGATAACACCACCGACTTCACCTTCACCGTGCACCGCAACGACTACCTGAACGCCCTGGAAATCCTCAAGCAGACCGCCGCCAACATCGGCGCGCGTGAAGCCACCGGCGACACCAACATCGCCAAGGTCTCCATCGTCGGCGTCGGCATGCGCTCTCACGCTGGCGTCGCCAGCCGTATGTTCGAGGCGCTGGCCAAGGAAACCATCAACATCCAGATGATCTCCACCTCGGAAATCAAGGTTTCCGTGGTGATCGAAGAGAAGTATCTGGAGCTGGCGGTGCGTGCCTTGCATACCGCTTTCGAGCTAGATGCCCCGGCCCGGCAGGGCGAGTAAGGGCAAGCATTACAGAAGGCGCGGCTGATCCCGCGCCTTTTGTCGTTTTTGATTGGCTCCTAGGAACTTTCTTTCCGGCAGGACTGGTCAATACTTGGGTGAAGGAGCACGCACTTGATTTTCGTGGCTCTGCCGCCATTTCTTATTTGCAGACTGCTTATCCGAAATACGTAAGGAGAAAGGAATGCTGATTCTGACTCGTCGGGTCGGAGAGACCCTGATGGTTGGTGACGATGTCACCGTGACTGTGCTGGGTGTCAAAGGAAATCAGGTGCGCATTGGTGTGAATGCGCCGAAGGAAGTCGCTGTCCACCGCGAAGAGATCTACCAGCGAATTCAGAAAGAGAAAGACCAAGAACCAAACCATTAATTTTTCTCAAATTTTTCTTTGCAAACGGGGAAAACATGGTTATCATGCGCCCCGTGTTGCGGAGAGGTGGCCGAGTGGCCGAAGGCGCTCCCCTGCTAAGGGAGTACACCTCAAAAGGGTGTCGGGGGTTCGAATCCCCCCCTCTCCGCCATTTGCACGCTCTAGTGTGAATGATGTGTCAGGTAGCTAAGCTACTGAAATGATTGAAAAATCTTGTTGACATGTCAGAAAGTTCAGACTAGAATTTGCGCCCTCATCAGCGCACTCATAGCTCAGCTGGATAGAGTACTCGGCTACGAACCGAGCGGTCGGAGGTTCGAATCCTCCTGAGTGCGCCATTAAACAAAGGCGAAGCGCGAAAGCGAATCGTCAGTAGTGACAAAGGCTTAGGCCGGAAGCGCTACGCCAGTTGGTGAATCTGGATAAACTGCACCAACCAGCGCACTCATAGCTCAGCTGGATAGAGTACTCGGCTACGAACCGAGCGGTCGGAGGTTCGAATCCTCCTGAGTGCGCCATAAACTGAAAAGGGCCTGCAGAAATGCAGGCCCTTTTTCTTTGCGCCGATTTTCTCAACGGCTGCCGCGCTTGGCTTTGCTGGCCTTGCCACGCACGCAGCCGAACTCGTCAAAACTCACGCTGCGACTGCCTTGTCCGGGCTTGGCCTTGTATTGGTAGCGCACTTGGCTGTTGCTCTGGCTGATGCTGTCCGGCTTGCCGAAAGCGCTTTCCACGTCGGCGCGGGTCATGCCGGTCCTGATCCGGCCTTGGATGATGGCGGTGCGACGCTCGCTGTCGCTGAGCAGGTTGCCGCAGCCATCCTGGCGTTCACCCACAACGGTCAGCGCTGCTGCTGTGTCTTGCCGCGCTCTTGATCGCTGATCGTTTCGGGGCGGCTGGGAGGGGCGGGCAAGTGGAATCGGCTTGCCGCTGCCTGGCGTTGGATTATGCACCTCCTGCTGGTTCTGTATGTGCTCTGGAGGGCAGCCGTACTGGCTGAAGGTCAGGTGACCATTTGCCGCCTCGCAGCGAAACAGCAGTGCCGCATCGATTTCAGGGGTGAGGCCGATGATCAGTGTCAGGAGCAATTTCCGGTTGAGTGCATGATGCATGTCCTGTCCTCCGTGACGGGCTGGGAACAGCTTATCGGCGGCTGATCAGCGAAGCGTCCGGGTGTCCTGCGGGAACTTTCCGGCGTCTAGGCAATGAATGAGCTGACTTTGAACTTTGTCCCGCAAGCAATTGTTCTAGCCGCGATTTTGTAACGCGGAAGGTCTCTCGGAGTGTTATCATTTCGCGTATCTGCCCGATACGGGCGCATGGGCATAACACCATGGACTTACCCAGTAGTTACTCAGAACCTCGATTGCGTAATCACGACTTGACGTATTGATCCCCGGGCGCGTTCCGCCACTGGGGGTGGAGCGTGCTATGACCGAAGTAGAAACCAAAAAGCCGCAGGAAAGCCTGCAGGACCGCCTCAATCAGGTGGTCGAGCTGCTGCACAAGCACAAGCTGGTAGAAGACCTGGCGCACCGCCAGGAAGGCCAGCACCAGGATATCGTTGAGAACCTGGTACACCGGCAGAATCTCGCCGAGCTCCAGCGCAAGCTGGACGAGCTGCACCCCGCCGACATCGCCCACATACTCGAATCCCTTCCGCTGGATGACCGCCTGACGGTCTGGCAGTTGGTCAAGGCCGAGCGTGATGGCGACATCCTCCTCGAAGTTTCCGACGCTGTCCGGGAAACCCTGATCGCCGACATGGACGATCATGAGATTCTCGCCGCCGCCAAGGAAATGGACGCCGACGAACTCGCTGACCTGGCACCTGAGCTGCCGCGCGATGTGGTTCACGAGTTGATGGAAAGCCTCGATGCGCAGCAGCGCGAGCGAGTGCGTTCGGCGTTGTCCTATGAAGAGGACGAGGTCGGTGCGCTGATGGACTTCGAGATGGTCACCATCCGCGATGATGTCAGCCTGGAAGTTGTACTGCGTTACCTGCGTCGCCTGAAAGAGTTGCCGGGGCATACCGACAAGCTGTTCGTTGTCGACTACGACGGTATTCTCAAGGGGGTGCTGCCAATCAAGCGCCTGCTGGTCAATGATCCGGACAAGGAAGTGGCCGATGTCATGGCCAGCGATCCGGTGACCTTCCAGCCCGATCAGGATGGCTATGAGGCCGCACAGGCCTTCGAGCGCTACGATCTGATTTCCGCTCCGGTGGTGGATAAGAACGGCAAGCTGATTGGCCGCCTGACCATCGACGAGATGGTCGACCTCATTCGTGAGGAAAGCGAGAGCGAAGTGCTCAACATGGCTGGTTTGCGCGAGGAGGAGGACATCTTCGCGTCGGTCTGGAAATCGGTTCGCAACCGTTGGGCGTGGCTGGCTACCAACCTGGTCACCGCCTTTATCGCCTCGCGGGTGATCGGTCTGTTCGAAGGTTCCATCGAAAAGCTGGTAGCGCTGGCTGCGTTGATGCCCATCGTTGCCGGTATTGGCGGTAACTCCGGCAACCAGACCATCACCATGATTGTTCGAGCCATGGCGCTGGATCAGGTGCAAACCAGCAATGCGACGCGACTGCTGCGCAAGGAACTGGGTGTGGCGCTGGTCAACGGCCTGGTCTGGGGCGGGGTGATTGGTGTCATGGCCTTCTATTTGTACGGCAATTGGGAGCTTGGCGTGGTGATGACCGCGGCCATGACACTCAACTTGCTGTTATCTGCATTTGCCGGGGTGATGATCCCGATGACGCTGCAGCGACTGGGGCGTGATCCGGCCATGGGATCCAGTGTGATGATTACCGCCATGACCGACAGCGGTGGCTTCTTCATCTTCCTGGGTTTGGCGACGCTGTTCTTGATGTAAGGACAGGTTGCAGTGAGAAAACCGCCTTCGGGCGGTTTCTTGTTTTCTGCGCATGAAAAAGCCGGCGAAGGGCCGGCTTTTTCATGCGCTGCATCATTTCAGGCGTCGTTCTGCGCCATTTCCGCGTCGTGGGCGATCAGCGCGATCAGGGCGTTCTGCTGACGGTGGGTCAGCTGACGGAAGCGCTGCAGCAGTTCCCGTTCATGCAGGCTGAGTTCGGGACTGTCCATGCGCAGGCTGAGATTGTCCTGCAGCCCACCTTCTTGCAGCAGACTCTGCTCCAGGCGAGCGATGATCTCCGAGTTCATGCTGCGGTGTTGGCTGCGCGCGACTTCAGCGATGCGCTCTCGCATGCCTTCAGGAAGACGTACGACGAATTTGTCCGCAGTGCGGCTGGAGTACGAGGGGGTTGCCTGTTTCAATGGGCGCATACATTAAAACCTGTAAGTCAGGGAAAACGTTGCCAGGGTCTGGGTTCAGCAGCCTTCGACAGCGAAATCCGTTGGCCGTTCAGCGCAGAATCAGAGTTCTGGAAAATAACCAAAAACTTGACGTCAAATCTGCGGCGTAGTCTGTGTTGAATGAAGGCTAAATGCCAGCACCAATCGTCTGAAATGCGAGGGCTTAGACATAACTCTCTTTCGATTGGTTCGTAGCGCCTCAGGACACTCTCTTTCAGATTAGTCCAAGTCATGGGACTAAGCTGCCATTACGCCAGCATCTGACACTGATCGGGGAAGTCTCGTTCAGGGCGAGGATGATGACACAGCGCGGGAGCTTGTGCTGCGCTCGCATGGGGGCTCGCGGCCTGGGTATGATACGCCACGCCCGGCGAGTCTGGAGCCTGGGATTGAGAGAGCATGGCAGGCAAACTGATTTATCTGATGGGCCCTTCCGGCTCGGGAAAGGACAGTCTGTTACAGGCGGCCGCCGCGCCGCTGGCGGCGCGTGGTTGCCGGATTGTGCGACGGGTCATCACGCGCTCGGCCGAAGCGCTGGGCGAGGATGCCGAAGCGGTTTCCCGGGAGGTGTTCGACGCGCTCGAGCGTAGCGGCGCCTTTGCCATGAGCTGGCGCGCCAACGGTCTGTGCTACGGCATCCCCCGGCACATCGATGATTGGTTGGCCGAGGGGCACGCGGTACTGCTCAATGGGTCGCGTGCTTACCTGGCGGAGGCGCGGCGGCGTTACCCGGGGCTGCTCGCGGTGCTGTTGCAGGTGGCGCCGGATGCACTGCGTAAACGCTTGACCGCGCGTGGCCGCGAGAATCCAACGGAAATCGAGGCGCGCCTGGCGCGTAACGCCACCTTCGCCGAAGGCCTGCAGGGGCCACTGAGGATTCTCGACAATTCCGCCGCGCTGACGGACAGCGTGCAGCATTTGCTCAAGCTGTTGGACGACGCCGGCCACTAGGGGCTAGCACTGAGCGAGCGCCAATCGCGGACGGTTTCCGCACTTCGGTGAAATATCGTTTCTCTCCCGGCAGTGGCATGACAAATCCGTCGACGCTGGTTAACATGCCGACCCGGTCCCGGCTGGCGCCGTGGGCCGACGCGCGTCCCCATAGTTCAATGGATAGAATAAGCCCCTCCTAAGGGCTAGATACTGGTTCGAATCCAGTTGGGGACGCCATCTTCTCTCGCCCATCCCTCTCCTCATTCTCCTCGCGCTCAGCCGTTGCCCATGCCTAGGCGGCGTAGGTGTACCTGTTCTTGCCGTTGCGCTTGGATACGTAGAGCGCCTTGTCGGCCTTGATCAACGCTTGGCTGAGACCATCGCCAGGGGCGATCTGCGCCAGGCCGATGCTGATCGTCACCGGATGATCCGAGGGCGCCTCGCGAACCTGTCGGCAGAGTGCCTCGACCCGCCCCTCGGCTTCCTGCCGCGAAAGCCCCTGCAGATAGATGCCGAATTCCTCACCACCCAGGCGCGCGTACTGTTGATCGGCCATGACTTGGCGGATCTGCGTGGCGACGTGCTTGAGCACTTCGTCGCCAATATCGTGGCCGAAGCGGTCGTTGACCTTCTTGAAGTCATCGATGTCGATCATCGCTAGGAAGCACGGCGGTTCGCCGGCCGTTCGCATGAGCTGCTCGACGCGGCTGATGAAGGCACGGCGATTGGGGATTTCGGTCAGCGCGTCCATATAGGCCTGCCCCAGCAGCAGGTGCGCCATGGCGAAGTTGTGCAGTTTGGCGCGGCTGTGGTGCAGGTAGGCGTACAGCGTGAGGCCGACGATGAACAGCCAGTAGCCGAGGATCAGCGTGGTGTGCAAAGCGCCGTCCGCTGTACTGGGGATTGGAAACAGCAGGCTGCAGACCAGCGCTGTCACAGCGAACATGGCCGGTCTGTTCAGCGGCATCACGGTCGCGCCGTAGAGCATGGTGGAGCCGGCCAGCGTCAGCCAGGCCGGCTGCAGGGCCTGGGGGATGCCGGCGATGACCAGACGCAGGCCGATGCAGTAGCAGGCCACGAACAGCAGGTTGAGCAGGTAGAAGTGGCGGGCCTCGGCAATGAACTGCAGGGCGCCGAGCAGGGCGTACAGCAGGACCAGGAACAGCACCGAGGCGATGCTGAAGCCTTGGTTGCCTTCGAAGCTGACGATCAGGTCGAAGAGGAACCAGATGCCGATGCTGGCCGCATAGGTGAGCAGGCAGAACGAGTGCAGGCGTTCGTAATCGTGCTGCAGGAATTCACGGTGCAGTGCGGCTGTCACTGGCCGTTGCAGGATCTCGCGCTCGATGCTCTTGAACATGGGGGTGGGGACCCTGTTCCGGGTTGCGACCGAAGAAGCGTCAATCGAGTTTTTCCGCCTTGCCCTGTGGCGTACTCAGCAGTGCCTTGGCCCAGGGACGGTAACGCAGTTCGAACACCGCTCGTTCATGGCAGTCCGCGCTGGCGCTCGGCAGAGGCGCCGGCTCGGCCCGGAACGCCTGGTCCTGGCTGTTGGTCTGGCGGAAGGCTTCGTGGACGATGCCGACGCGGCACGGCAGGGCGCTGGCGTAGGCCTGACGTACCCTGGCCGGCAGGCTGCCGGTGCCGGCGCCGTCCTGCCACCAGACGTGCACGCCGAGGCCGGCGATCTGTTGCAGCCAGCCGGCGTACGCATCCGGCGCCAGACGCCCGGTGCTGAAGGCACTGAGCTGCAGGGGCGCATCGAGTTGGCGGGCGAAGTCCTGCAGTTGGCGTTGCAGGGTTTGCCGGCGGGCCGGGTCGAGGAAGTGCAGATCGTCCAGCTCCATGGGCAGGTACCAGGCGCTCGATGGCAACTGCCAATCGCGGCGCAGGATGCGCTGCTGGGTCAGCGAGCGGCCCAGTTGGTATTGCCAGTAGCTTTCCAGGCCGGGGCCATCCAGTTCGTTCAGGCGCTGGTAGTAGGCCGGGTCCATGTACAACCCCATGACGATCTGCAGACCGCTGTCGTGCGCCTGGCGCAGGGCGCTGGCGAGCCAGCCGCCGGGGCCGCCGAACTGCTCGTTGCCGTAGGCGCTCCATTGCACGATGAGGGTGCGCACGCCCTGCGCCGCGCTGGCCTGCCAGAGTTGCCGCCACTGCGCCTGGCTCAGCGCGCCATCGGCGTTCAGCGGTTGGTAGAACAGTCGCTCTTCGGCGTGCAGCGAGAGGCTGAAGCCGGTGAGCAGACAGAGAATCAGCAGCAGGCGGCGCATCAGAAGTTCACCTCCATTCCCAGCAACCAGCCATTGGCCTGTTCGTACAGGTTGCCGGCCATGCCGAACTGGTACTCGGTGCGCACCCTGATGTTGGCGCGATAGGCGTTGTAGCGGTCGTCGCCGTACCAGAGTTGCCAGCGCAGGCCGACGCCGCTGCGCAGATCCTGGCGCCACAGGTTGTTCGGGTCCTGTGCGGAGAATTCGCCGAAGGCATAGGGCATCAGGGTCTGCGGCGAACGCGTGGGCAGTTTCCAGACGTGTCCCTGCTGGTAACGGGACGTCCACTGGTGGTCGCCGGCGTGAGTCCACCAGGCGGCATCCAGGTAGAGGAAGCGTTCGTTCCATTGGCTTTCGTCGACGCGCCAATCGTTGCGGTATTCGCCCTGGTCGAAGAACGAGGCGGTGGCGCGCAGGAGGAAGTCGTTGGCGGTGTGTCCGTCGTTTCGGTGGTCGCGTGCCGCCTGGTTGACCTGGCTCGGGGACAGCAGGTCGAGCAGGTGCAGGCCGGAGAAGTCGTTCTCGTCGAGGCTGTTCTGCCGGTACAGCTCGCCGTAGAGGTTGAGGTTGGCCGCACCGAAGGGCTTGTAGCGCAGGCCGACGCCGGTGGCGAAGAAGCGTCCATAACGATCGCGGCCTTCGTTGCCCATCAGCGCGCGGCCATAGAGCGACAGGCTGCTGCCGTTGCGCGTTGGCTCATCGCCCAGGGCGTGGTCCCAGATGGCCATCTGCACGTTCTGCGAAGCGGCGCGCCGGTGCTGCCCGCTGCTGCCATCGTCGCGGATGAAGTCGTTGGTCGAGGTGCCGGCCGGTGACCAGGTACTGGCCAGGGTCAGGTTGTCGCGCTGCGATAGCACCTGGTGGGCGCGGCGTTGGCGGAAACGCCGGGCTTCCAGGCTGCCGTACTCATCGTCACCCGCCACGGGGGCTTGCTCCAGGTCGATCACTCGGCGCAGTTCCTCACGCGCCTTGGCGCTGTCTTCGATTTCGTCGTAGCGCCAGGCCAGGGTTTCGCCCAGGCGGTAGTCCTCCGGGTAATCCCGGCTCGCGCGCTGCAGGTAGGGAATCGCTTGGCGGCGCTGCGCCGGGCTGTCCGCCCCGGCCAGGCGCATGCCGTAGTCGGCGCGATAGCGCGGATTGTCTGGCTCGCGGCGTAGCGCTTCGGCCAGCCAGGCGCTGCTCTGTGCGCTGTCTCCGGCGCTCTGCGCGGTGCCCGCGGCGGCATAGAAGTGTTGCGCGCCCGGGTCGTGTCGCAGCGCTTCGCGTTGCCGGCGCAGGGCTTCGGTGAAGTCCTGGCGCGCGGCGGCGATGCTGGCGCCGAGTTGCCAGTCATCGGCGGACTGGCGTTCGGCGGACTGCCAGAAATGCTCGGCACCTGGATTGTCGCCGGCCGCCAGGGCATCGCGTGCCGCGGTCAGGCGGGCCGGACGGTCCAACTGCTGGTCCGGCACGCTGCGCCAGATGCGTAGCGCCCCGTCGGGGTCGCCGGCGGCGTCCAGGGCATAAGCCAGGGGCAGGGCGCTGGCCTGGTCGCCCTTGGCCAGCGCCGCCTGGTAGTAGACCACCGCGCTGCCGGGGTGGCTGGGCATGGCGCAGCGTCCCAGGGCGCGCAGTTCGCCGGCGCTGTCAGGCCCATCGCCGACCTGTCGCTGGACGATGTCGCAATGCCCGGACTCGGCGAGGCGGGCCAGCAGTTGGCCACGGCTGTTCGCGTCCGCGCGGGCCAGCAGGCGTTGCAGGCGCGCGACCTCCAGTGGCGCGCCTTCGCGGGTATAGAGATCGGCCAGGCGTTGCAGAAGGGGGGCGGGAAGCGTGCCCGGGTGGCGGTCGAAGGCCTGTTCCAGCAGTTCGCGGGCGTGGGCTTCGCGGCCACTCTCCAGGGCCAGGTAGCTGGCCTGGTCCAAAGCTCGCAGATCGCCGGTCTGGCGATAGAAGCGTTCCCAGAGGTCGGCGGCCTCGGCTTTGCGCCCGCTGGCCTGGAGCAGTTCGGCGCGCTTGCGCAGCACGGCCGGTGTTTGCGCCTGGCTGGCGAGCCAGGCCTGGGCCTGGGCGCTCTTGCCTTCGGCCAGCCAGGCTTCGACCAGGCGCTCGCGGCGGGCGCTGTCCCAGGGTTCGGCCAGGCGCGTGCTGCTCAGCAGGTCGCTGGCCTGCAGGCGCTGGGCCAGGACCAGCCAGGCCTGGGGATTTTCCTCGGGGCGGCATTGACGCAGTTGCTGCACGGCGGCCTGGTGATCGCGGCTGGACAGCCAGTCGACGGTTTCCAGGCAGGGTCGTTGCAGTTCGTTGCTCAGGCGTTGCGTCAGGACGCTGTCGTCGCTCTGCCTGGCCAGCTCCCATAGCCGCTGGCGCTGCGCCGGCTCGGCCTGGTCGGCGGCCGGCAATGACTGTAGCCAGCGCAGGGCCATGTGCTGGTCGCCGCTGGCGATGGCGCGTTCGGCCAGGGCCAGGCGGGCCTGGCGCGCCGCGGCGGGGCTGGGTGCCTGCCCGAGCAGGGCTTGCAGTGGGGCTTCGTCAAGGCGTTGGGCATAGGCGTTGGCCAGTCGTTGCCAGTCTTCGGCGGAAAGCTGCCGGCTGGCCGCCAACGGCGCGAGCTGGTCGATGGTGCTGTCCCAGTCACGCAATTGCTCGGCCCAGTTGGCGCGCGCTTCGCGCAATACGCGGTCGTCGCCGTCGGGCGGCAGTTGGCTGAGCCATTGCAGCGCGCCGGCCGGGCCAGCGGTCTTGGCCAGCCTCAGGCTGTAGGCCTGCCAGAGGCGCACGCGCTGGTTGGCGTCGCTGTGGGCCATCCAGTCTTCCACCTGCCGAGGGGCCGGCGGGTCCTGCTCGATCCAGTCCAGGCGCAGCTCCAGCAGGGCGCGCCGCTGTTCAACGCTGTCGTCCTGGGCGCGGGCCTCGCGCTCGGCATCGGCATAGTGGCGCTGCTTGGCCAGGGCCTGCACCAGCAGGGTACGGGCTTCCTGGTTGTGCGGAACGCTGATCAGCAAATGACGCATCAGTCGTTCGACTTCCGCCCAGTTGTCCTGGCGCGCCTCGCGATAGGCGCGGTCCAGGTACGGGTAGCTGCGGAATGTTTCGAAATCGCTGAGCGGCTGCGCAGCCAGCGGTAAGCCCATGGCCAGCAGCAGGGCGCCGCACAGGGCGCTGCGTTGCAGGTTCATTCGGCCTCCTTGGCGAGCAGGTAGGACTCGTGCTGTTCGGCGGCTTGCTGGCGCAGCGCATCGTCGAGCACTGTCTGGTCGATCATGCCGCGCTCCAACAGGTGTTGGCCGAGGGATTGCCGTTCCGGGTCGAAGTCGATCAGCGCCTGGTTGAACAGCGCCGAGGGAAGGATGCCGCGTACCTGTAATAGATCGCCGAAGAGCACCTGGCGGATGCAGATGCGCTCCAGCAGGGCGTCGTCGTCCTGCCGGCGCTCCAGTATCTCCAGCACCGTGCGGGTTTCCTCGTTCAGGCGCTTGCCGCCGTACCAGTAGCGCAGGCCCAGGGTGACCCGCCCCTGCGGCGCCAGGCGATAGCGCACCGGGCGCTCGAGCTGCCGGCTGATGGCGCCGAGGGACACCTGGCTGACCTGGCGCTCGCTGGCCAGGATCAGGGTCTGGCCGTCCTCGTCCACCGGCAGCACCGCATAGCGCAGCGCCAGGTGTCGCGGGAAGGCCTGAATCCGGGCTTTGTCGAGCTTGAATGGATTGAGCGGTGCCCAGGGCTCGTCGAGCTGCTCGGCGAGGGCCTGGAGCAGTTGCGTGCTATCGATGTGCCCGCGCAGCAGCAGCTCGCGGCCGAGGCGCCGGCGCACCGGGTTGGTCGCCGCGGCTTCCAGTTGCGCCTCGCTGATCAGCCCCTGGGCGACCAGTTGCTGGCCCAGCGCGGTGCGTTGCGGGCTGGCCAGGGCAGGGAATTCGTGGGTGGTCTTGTCCCAGGCGACGCGCCGCGAGTCGCCCATTTCCAGGACTTGGCGCAGGGCGCGCAGGTTGGCGAAGAAGTTGACGAAGTTGCTCCACATCATCCGCGGCGCCGACAGCAGCCCTTCGCCGATGCCGTAGTAGCGGGTGACGAACCAGCCGCGCTGGAACAGCCGGTTGAGCAGCATCAGGCCATTGAGCCAGAGCAGTGTGCTGAGCAGCTTGCTGTTGCCGAGCAGCGACGGAAAGTGCCAGGCATCGGGCGCCAGCACGCTGATCAGCCACATGCCGATCAGTACCAGGAACAGCAGGTTGACCAGGAAACTCAGCAGGTAGGCGATCATTCCCCGGCGGTCGCGCCAGAGGAAGTAATTGAGCATCGCCTTGCTGCTCCAGCCGAGGTTGCGCGTGCCCTGGAAGACGATCCCGGTGATCCAGCGCGACTTCTGCCGGATCGCATGCTGCAGGTCGCGCGGGAAGTGCTCGCGCACGCAGATGACCTGGGCGAAGCGGCGGTTCATGCCGAGTTTGCGGCGGCGCACCAGGGCCAGCTTGGGATCGTCCACCGAGTAGCGCGCGAAGATGCATTTCATGCCCTTGCGCTTGAGGCGGAAGCCGATGTCGTAGTCCTCGGTCAGGCTCTGCACGTCGAAGGCGATGCCGTCGCCGTCTTCCAGCAGCGAGGCGATGGCCTTGCGGCTGAAGCAGGTGCCGACCCCGGCGCTGGGCACCTGGCCGGTCAGCGCTTCGCGGACGATGACGTCCTTGCCGTGGTTCTCGGCGAATTCGTCGACGTAGTGCCCGGCGGTGAAGCCCTTCCACGCCGGGGCGAAGGGGTAGACCGGGATCTGGATCATGTCCTTGTTCGGCAGCAGGTAGTTGAACAGGCGCAGTTCCATGGGCGAGATGACGTCTTCGGCGTCATGCAGGATGAAGCCGGCGAACTGCACCCGGGCATCGGCCTCGAAGCGCAGGATGGCGTCGATGATGTTGTTCAGGCAGTCGGCCTTGCTGGTCGGCCCGGGGCGCGCGCAGACCACTTTGTGCACATTGGGGAAGTGCCGGCAGACCGCATCGACGTCGGCCTGGGTCTGTGGATCGTTGGGGTAGGTGCCGACGAAGATCTGGTAGTTCTCGTAATCCAGGGTGGACGCGGCCAGGCGTGCCATTTCGCCGACCACGCCGACTTCGTTCCAGGCCGGCACCATGATCGCCAGAGGCTTCTCCGCCGCTTCGAACAGGCGCTCTTCGTCGGCCCGTTCGAAGCGGCTGTAGATGCTCAATCGGCGAATCAGCCGGCGGCTCCAGTAGACCAGGTCGATGAACAGGTCATCGAGGCCGAGCAGGAACATCAGGATGGCCAGAACGATCGCCAGGATCTTCAGGCCGAACAGGACGTACGCAAGGGCGTCGACCAGCAGCAGACTCATCAGGCATCTCTCGCTTTCCGCTCATCCAACCAGGCCAGCAGGCGGGCGCTGATGCGTTCGCTGGCATGTCCGTCGCCATAGGGACTGAAGACTTTGCTCATCTGTCGGTAGGTCTCGGCGTCGTCGAGCAGCGTGCTGGTCTCGGCGATGATGCGCTGCGGCCGGGTCCCGACCAGCAGCACGGTGCCGCCTTCGAGCACCGAGGGGCGCTCGGTGACCTTGCGCAGCACCAGCAGGGGTTTGCCCAGGGCCGGCGCTTCTTCCTGGATACCGCCGGAGTCGGTGAGGATCAGGTAGGCGCGGTCCATCAGCCAGACGAAGTGCTGGTAGTCCAGGGGCGCGATCAGGTGAATGTTCGGCTTGTCCGAGAGCAGCCCGTAGACCGCCTTCTGCACTTGCGGGTTGAGGTGCACCGGGTAGACGAACTGCACGTCCGGGTAACGCTGCGCCAGTTCCGCCAGGGCCTCGCAGATATGCTGGAAACCCAGGCCGAAGTTTTCCCGGCGGTGACCGGTGATCAGCACCAGCCGCCGGTTCGGGTCGAGGTTGGCGAGGGGCGAGTCGGGCGCCGGCTGCCAGCCGGTTTGCTGCAGGTGGTCGCGCATCCACAGCAGGGCGTCGATGACGGTGTTGCCGGTGACTTCGATCTGGTCGATCGAGACCCCTTCGCGCAGCAGGTTGTCGCGGGCCTTCTTGGTCGGCGGGAAGTGCAGCTCGGCGAGCACCGCGGTGAGCCGTCGGTTGGCCTCTTCCGGCCACGGCTGCTGGAGGTTGCCGGTCCGCAGACCGGCCTCGACGTGGCCGACGGGAATCTTGCGATGGAAAGCGGCGAGGGCCGCGATGAAGCTGGTCGTGGTATCGCCGTGCACCAGCACCAGGTCCGGCTGCAAACGCGCATAGGCGTCGTCGAGCTTGCCCAGCAGTTGCTGCGACAGACCGTTGAGGGTCTGGTTCTCGGTCATGGCGTCGAGGTCCTCATCGACCTCCAACTCGAAGGACTTCAGAACTTGCTGTAGCATCTCGCGATGTTGACCGGTCGAGCAGATATGCAGTTCGAGTGCCGGCAGGGTCTTCAGAACGCGCGCAAGAGGAGCCATCTTGATGGCTTCGGGGCGCGTGCCGAAGACCATCATCACCGTGTAAGACATGTCGACTCCTTCGATCTGGCCACGATGTGAATGTCAGACCGCGATGTAAGAACCGGTCTGCTGCGTATGAAAGTCGTCGCGCTGGGGACTGTCCAGCCGGATTTGACGCTTCGCTGATTCAAGTCAGCCATATTGACCGTTTTGCACGGCTTCGGTCGAACGATAACGTCTTGAATTCAAAGGTTTGACGCCAGACCTGCGGCGCCCGGGGGAGTCATGAGCATTTTGTCGGAGTGCGCGCGCCAATGCTGAGTGCCGAACTCAAGGCCTTTTACATGGTCGCCCGCCTGGGCAGCATCACCCAGGCGGCGAAGAAGCTCGGCCTCAGCCAGCCGACGGTGACCACGCAGATCCGCAACCTGGAGGGCCAGTATGCAGTCGAGCTGTTCTACCGTGGTGGCCGTCGCCTGACCCTGAGCGACGAGGGCGCTCGCCTGTTGCCCATGGCCAAGGCGCTGTTGCAGCAGGAGGCCGACATCGAATTCTTCCTGCGCAATTGCGGGCAGATGCAGGGCACCCTGCGCATCGGCGCGACGTCGCCGTACTACGTGCTGGGCCTGATCAAGGATTTCCGCGAGCGCTATCCGCAGATCGAGGTGTCGGTGGAGATCGGCAACTCGCAGCAGGTGCTGGAGGCTCTCTACGAATGCCGCGTGGACCTGGCCGCGTCGTCACAGCCAGTGGAGGACGCCCGGCTCACGCACCTGGTGCTCGGCCGCGATCCGCTGGTGCTGGCGGTACATCGCAGCCATCCGCTGGCCGCCCGCCGCTCGGTGGCCTTGGTCGAGCTGCGCAATCACTGCCTGCTGATGCGCGAAGTCGGTTCCACCACCCGCGAGCTGACCGAGGGCATGCTCCGCGAAGCCGGGGTGGCCCCGGCCTCGATGCTGGAGATCGGCAGCCGCGAGTCGATTCGCGAGGCGGTGATCCGCAACCTGGGGGTGAGCATCATCTCCCGCCAGGAAGTCCCGGATAACCCCGAGTTGCGCGTGCTGGAGCTGCAAGGCGCACCGCTGATCGACGAATACCTGTTCTGCCTCAAGGAGCGCCGCCAGGCGCGCCTGACCAGCGCCTTCCTGGGCCTGGCGCGGGAAACCGCCGAGGGGCTGGCGTCGAGTTCGTCCCCGTAGGATGGCGTGGAGCGCAGCGATAGCCATCGATGCTCCCGCTTCGCGCAGCGCCCAGCGCAGGCGCGCGCGATGGGTCCCTGGCACAGGCCAGTAACCCAAATCCGCCAATACCTCTATCGGTACACTTGGCCTCGCCGCCACAGAGCCTTCGCAATCCGTCCCTAGCATGACCCTCATCGAGTCCCGTGGCGTCGCCGCGGGCCAGCGTCCAGAGGGTCCGTCATGCACGATTCCGCCGTTCTCGGCACCCCGTTGCGGGTGCAGGACATGCACAAGCGCTTCGGCCAGTTCGCCGCCCTCGACGGTGTCTCCCTGGCGGTCGATGCCGGCGAGCTGGTCTGCCTGCTCGGCCCCTCCGGTTGCGGCAAGACCACGCTGCTGCGCTGCATCGCCGGGCTGGAGCGGCAGGATCGCGGGATCATCCATCTCGGCGCGCGCGACGTCTCCGGCCTGCCGCCGCAGGCGCGCGACTACGGCATCCTGTTCCAGTCCTACGCGCTGTTCCCCAACCTCACGGTGGCACAGAACATCGCCTATGGCCTGACCGCCGCCAGCCGCGACGAGGCGCGCCGCCGCGTGGCGGAGATGCTCGACCTGGTCGGCCTGGCCGGCAGTGAGAAGAAGTACCCCGGCCAGCTCTCCGGCGGTCAGCAGCAACGCGTGGCCATGGCCCGCGCGCTGGCCCCGGCGCCGTCGCTGTTGCTCCTCGACGAGCCGATGTCGGCGCTCGACGCGCGCGTCCGCGAGCACCTGTGCGGCGAACTGCGGGCGCTGCAGAAGCGCCTGGGCATCACCACCCTGATGGTCACCCACAACCAGGACGAGGCCATGCTCATGGCCGACCGCATCGCGGTGATGAACCACGGCAAGCTCGAGCAGTACGGCAGCGCCCAGGACATCTACCGCGCCCCGGCCACGCCTTTCGTCGCCGAGTTCGTCGGCCAGGGCAACTGGCTGCCCTTCGAGCGCGGCGCCGATGGCCTGGCGCGGGTCGGCGGCTTGAGCCTGCGGTTGCATGGCGAGCGCGCCAACGCCTCACGCGGCCGCTTGTTCTGCCGCCCGGAGGCGATCGGCATCAACCCGGTGGTGCAGCAGGACAACCTGTTCCGCGCCCAGGTCCGCGAGATCACCTTCCTCGGCAACCGCTGCCGCATGCGCTTCGAACTCAACGAACTGCCTGGCCACGCGCTGCTCGCCGAACTGGCCCCCGAGCAGATGCCGCGCCTGGGCAGCGCCGACATCTGGGTGTCGCTGCCGCCGCAGAACCTGCAGGTGTTCGCCTGAGATGGAGGCTGTGGTGAAACTCGAACCGAGCTTGGCCGTCGGCGCGCTGCGGGGCGGCATGGGCGACCGCCTGTTCATCGTCGGCGGCAAGTTCCTGCTCCTGGCCCTGCTGACCCTGGCCGTGCTGTTGCCGTTGCTGGCGATCTTCTGGCGCGGCTTCAGCGGCGCGCAGGGGCAGGGCGGTGGCCTGGCGGCCATGGCCGAACTGCTCGCCAGCGGCAACTTCCACTGGCTGCTGGGCAATAGCCTGAAGGTCTCGCTGAGCGTCGCCGCCCTGGTGGTGCCGCTGGCCTACGCCTTCGCCTACGCCCTGCAACGCACGCTGATCCCGGCCAAGGGCCTGTGGCGTGGCATCTCGCTGTTGCCGCTGCTGGCGCCGTCGATGCTCCCGGGCATCGCCCTGATCTATCTGTTCGGCAACCAGGGCCTGCTGCGCGCCTGGGTGGCGGACAACATCTACGGCTTCTGGGGCATCGTCCTCGGCGAGGCCATCTACACCTTCCCGCATGCCCTGATGATCCTGCTCTCGGCCCTGTCGCTGGCCGATGCGCGACTGTTCGACGCCGCGTCGAGCATGGGCGCCGGACCCTGGAAAGCCTTCCGCAGCATCACCTGGCCGGCTTCGCGGCAGGGCGTGTTCGCCGCCATCTGCCTGGTTTTCACCCTGACCATCACCGACTTCGGTGTGCCCGTGGTGGTCGGTGGCGACTACCAAGTGCTGGCGCTGGAAGCCTACAAAGCGGTGGTCGGCCAGCAGCAGTTCGGCCGCGGCGCGCAGATCGGCATGCTCCTGCTGCTGCCGGCGCTGTTCAGCTTCGCCGTCGACGCCTGGCTGCGCCGCCGCCAGGGCGATGCCATGAGCGGCCGCGCCCAGGTCTTCCAGCCGCAGCCGGCGCGCGGCCGTGACGCCGCCTTCCTCGCCGTGGTCCTGGCGCTCAGCGCGGTGATCCTGCTGGTGCTGGGCATGGCGGTGTATTCCTCGCTGGTGCAGTTCTGGCCGTACAACCTGTCGCTGTCGCTGCGTCACTACGCCTTCGAGGAAACCGCTGGCGGCGGCTGGCTGGCCTATCGCAACAGCCTGACGCTGGCCTGCTGCACTGCGCTGTTCGGCGGCCTGCTGATCTTCAGCGGCGCCTACCTGATCGAGAAGACCCGCGAGCAGGCCTGGCTGAACCCGTTGCTGCGCATGCTCAGCTTCGTGCCCATGGCGGTGCCGGGCCTGGTCCTGGGGCTGGGCTACGTATTCTTCTTCAACCTGCCGGGCAACCCGCTGCATGTGTTCTACGGCAGCATGACCCTGCTGGTGGTGTGCACCATCGCCCACTACCTGACCACCGCGCAGATGACCGCGACCACCGCGCTGCGCCAGCTCGACGGCGAATTCGAGGCCGCCGCGCTGTCGCTGAAGATGCCGCTGTGGCGCCACTACCTGAAGGTGACCCTGCCGATCTGCCTGCCGGCGCTGCTGGACATCACCCGCTACCTGTTCGTCTCGGCGATGACCACGGTGTCGGCGGCGATCTTTCTCTACAGCCCGGACAGCATTCTCGCCGCGGTCGCCGTGCTGAACATGGACGACGCCGGCAACGTCGGCGGCGCCGCCGCCATGTCGACGCTGATCCTGCTGACCTCCGCCGCCGTCTCGCTACTCCTGGCCCTGGCCTCGCGCGGCCTGCTGCGCCGTTCCCAGGCCTGGCGCCGGGTCGAGCGCTGAGCCGTTGCCCGCCTTTTCGCTGCACTGACCGCCACCCCCGTTGACGCGGGGCCCAATAAAACAGAAGGAGCGCTCCATGTTCAAACGCCTCGTCCTCACCGCCGCCGTGCTCGCCGGGATCAGCTTGCAGGCCAGCGCCGCCACCGAACTGACCGTGTACACCGCCCTCGAACCGGAACAGTTGACTGCCTACAAGCAGGCCTTCGAGAAGCAGAACCCGGACATCGAGATCAAGTGGGTGCGCGACTCCACCGGCGTCGTCACCGCCAAGCTGCTGGCCGAGAAGGACCGTCCGCAGGCCGATGTGGTCTGGGGCCTGGCCGCCTCCAGCCTGGCGATCCTCGACCAGCAGGGCATGCTCGACGCCTACGCGCCCAAGGACCTGAGCGCGATCGGCAAGAACTACCGCGACCCGGCCAACCCGCCGGCCTGGGTCGGCATGGACGTGTGGGCCGCGACCATCTGCTTCAACAGCGTGGAAGCGCAGAAGCAGGGACTGGAGAAGCCGATCAGTTGGCAGGACCTGACCAAGCCCGAGTACAAGGGCAAGATCGTCATGCCCAACCCGGCCTCTTCCGGCACCGGCTTCCTCGACGTTTCCGCCTGGCTGCAGACCTTCGGCGAGAAGCAGGGCTGGGCCTACATGGACGCCCTGCACGAGAACATCGGCCAGTACGTCCACTCCGGTTCCAAGCCGTGCAAGCTGGCCGCCGCCGGTGAGTTCCCGATCGGCATCTCCTTCGAATACCCGGCCGTGCAACTCAAGCGCCAGGGCGCGCCGCTGGAGATCGTGCTGCCCAAGGAGGGCCTGGGCTGGGAGATCGAAGCCAGCGGCATCATCAAGGGCACCCAGCACCTGGAGGCGGCGCGCAAGCTCGCCGACTTCTCCGCCAGCCCGGCGGCCATGGCGCTGTACAAGGACAACTTCGCCGTGCTGGCCCAGCCGGGCATCGCCAAGCCGCAGACCGAGTTGCCGGCGGACTACGAGCAGCGCCTGATCAAGAACGACTTCGCCTGGGCCTCGAAGAACCGCGACGCCATCCTGAGCGAGTGGCGCAAGCGCTACGACGGCAAGTCGGAGAAGGTCGCCCAGCAGTAAGCGTAAGCCCCAGGGCCCGCTCCTGGCGGGGCGGGCCCACTGATGCAAGGATCATCGAAATGCCCCAGCAACACTGCGACATCGCCATCGTCGGCGCCGGCATCCTCGGCCTGTCCCACGCTTATGCAGCGGCCCGTCGTGGCCTGCGCGTGCGCGTCTTCGAGCGCACCGCCACGCCACTCGGCGCGTCGCTGCGCAATTTCGGCCAGGCCCTGGTCGGCGGCCAGCCGCCGGGGCCGATGCTGGAACTGGCGCGGCAGGCCCGGCCGCTCTGGGCCGAGTGGGCGCAGCGCGCCGGATTCTCGATCCGCCGTAACGGCTCCCTGCTGTTCGCCCGCAACGAAGCCGAGGAGGCGCTGCTGGAAGCCTTCTGCGGCGGCCGCGTCAAGGAGCACGGCTATCGCGCTGAACTGCTTCGCGGCCAAGCCCTGGACGATCTTTACGGCGGCGCCTTCAGCCGCCATCGCGCGGCCCTGCACAGTCTCGACGATCAGCAGTTGTATTCCCGCGAGGCGCTGCCGGCGCTGATCGACTGGCTGCGCCGCGAGCTGGGCGTGGTCTTCCAGTTCTCCACCCTGGTCCGCGACATCGAACCCGGCCTGCTGCGCACCACCGCCGGGGTGTTCCGTGCCGGGCAGATCGTCGTCTGCGCCGGCCACGACTACCAGACCCTGCTCGCCGAGTCGTTCGCCGCGCTGCAGCCGCAGGTGTGCCGTTTGCAGATGCTGCGCGCCCGCCCCGAGCGCGACCTGGGCCTGAGCCATGCCGTGCTCACCGGGCTGAGCTGCGTGCACTACGGCGCCTTCGCCGACCTGCCGCAAGCCGAGGCGATTCGCCAGCAGATTCGGCGTGAGGCACCGGCTCTGGAGCGCCATGGCATCCATCTGCTGATCAGCCCGACGCCCCATGGCGAGCTGATCATCGGCGACTCCCACGATTACGGCGGCGATGCCTCGCCGTTCAACGCCGAAGCGGTGGACCGGCTGATGCTCGACCTGGCCGAAGACACCCTGGGCATGCGCGTCGAGGTGCTGGAGCGCTGGCAGGGCGTCTACGGCGCGCGCGGCCCGGCGCCGTTCTCGCGGCTGCCGGTCGCCGAGGGCATCACCGCGGTGCTGATGCATACCGGGGTGGGCATGAGCGTCGGGCCGGCGCTGGGCGAGCAGACCATCGCCGGCCTGCTGGGCTGAAGGGGTAGTCATCGGACTGTCACCGGACCTTCATACCGCTCTGCTAAGAGGTAGGCCGCCGGCCCGGCCCAGGGCGCAGTCAGCCAGCGAGCGCGCATGAACCCACGCATTGTCCAGGACCAGAGGGACCCCGACCTGTTCGGGTTGCTCTACGGTTTCCGTTTCCGGCCCGGCGAGCGCGGCGAGCAGATCGACTCTGCCGCCGCGGTGCGCTGGTTGACGCAGCCGGGGGAGGGCGAGGACTTCCTCTGGGTGCACCTGAACCTGGCCAACGCCGCCTGCGAACGCTGGATGAAGGCGCACCTGGACCTGCCGGAGAGCTTTTTCGAGACCCTGCGCGAGGGCTCCCGCTCGACGCGCATCGAACACGTCGACGCGGCGCTGCTGGCGGTGGTCAACGATGTGGTCTTCAACTTCGGCTTGGTTTCCTCGGACATCGCCACGCTCTGGGTCTGTGCCCGTGGCCGTCTGCTGGTCACCGCGCGCATGCAACCGCTGCGCTCGGTGGACCGCCTGCGCTCCTCGGTCAAGCACGGCGAGCGCTTCCGCTCGCCGCTGGAGCTGCTGGTGCACCTGCTGCGCGACCAGGGCGACATCCTCACCCAGATCGTCCGCGAGACCAGCATGAGCGTGGACGGCATCGAAGACCGCCTGTTGTCGCAGAATCTCTCCGACAACCGTGCCGACCTCGGCGCCATGCGCCGCGTGCTGGTGCGTTTGCAGCGTCTGCTGGCGCTGGAGCCCGGCTCGCTGCTGCGCCTGCTCAATCGTCCGCCGGATTGGTTGCAGGAGGAGGACGTGCGCGACCTGCGCGAGGCCACCGAGGAGTTTTCCCTGGTGATCAACGACCTCACCGCCCTGGGCGAACGCATCAAGCTGCTGCAGGAAGAGATCGCCGCGGTGCTCAACGAGCAGAGCAACCGCACCCTGTTCACCCTGACGGTGGTCACCGTGCTGGCGCTGCCGATCAACATAGTCGCCGGCTTCTTCGGCATGAACGTCGGCGGCATTCCGCTGGCCGGCGACCCGCATGGCTTCTGGGTGCTGGTGGCGCTGGTGGCGAGCTTCACTCTGCTGGCCTGGCGCTGGGCTTTCCGCAAGCGCAACGACGCCTGAGACAAGGTGCTGGAGAGTAGGACGCGTCCGACTTCGAGTGCTTGAAATATCGAACACTTGGTGCGTATTTTGTACGGGCCGCCAGCCTGTACTGGCTACGCATTACAAGGATAAGACGTCATGACTAGCGAAGGACGCAGCCCGCTCGCCGAGCGCCTGGCTGGAGTCGAAGAAATCGAATGCGTCACCCCCGACCTCAACGGGGTGCCGCGCGGCAAGGTTATGACCGGCGAGGGATTCCTCTCCGGGCGGCGGTTGCAGTTGGCCCGTGGCGTGCTGCTGCAATGCATCATGGGTGGCTATCCCCCGGCGCGCTTCTACGGTAGCGATGATGGCGACCTGGCCCTGGTCGCCGAGCCGAGCCAGGTGCACCGCCTGCCCTGGAGCGATACGCCCCGAGCCCTGGCCATCTGCGATGCGCTGGAACTCGACGGCAAGCCCTCCGGGTTGTCCAGCCGCGGTCTGCTCAAGCAGGTGGCGGCGCGCTATGCCGAGCATGGCTGGAGCCCGGTGGTTGCCACCGAGCTGGAGTTCTTCGTCTTCGCGCCCAATCCCGATCCGACCGAGCCCTTCCTCGCGCCGCTGGGGCCGGATGGCCGCCGCGAGTTGGGCTATTCGGCGTTCAGCGTGTCGTCCAACAATGGCCTGCGCCCGTTCTTCGAGGAGGTTTACCGCTGCATGGCCGCGGTGGGCCTGGAGCGCGACACCTTCATGCACGAGATGGGCACCAGCCAGTTCGAGATCAATTTCCTGCATGGCGACCCGCTGGTGCTGGCCGACCAGACCTTCCTGTTCAAACATCTGCTCAAGGAGGTCGCGCTCAAGCACGGCTTGATCGTGGTGTGCATGGCCAAGCCGCTGGCCAGAACGCCGGGCAGTTCGATGCATATCCACCAGAGCGTGGTCGATAGCGCCGGGCGCAATATCTTCAGCGACGCCGCCGGTGAAGCCACGGCGGTTTTCCGTCACTTCATCGGTGGTTTGCAGGCGTGCCTGGCGGACTTCACCCTGCTGTTCGCACCCAACGTCAACTCCTTCCAGCGTCTCTGCCACCCCTACGCTTCGCCGAACAATGCCTGCTGGTCCTACGACAACCGCGCCGCCGGCCTGCGCATTCCGGCCAGCCCGCCCGTGGCGCGGCGGGTGGAGAACCGCCTGCCGGGTGCCGACGCCAACCCCTATCTGGCCATCGCCGCCAGCCTGGCCGCCGGACTGCACGGTATCGAAAACGGCCTGGAGCCGAGTGCGGCGATTCAGGGCGAGTTCGAGGTTCCAGAGGCGCTCTTGCTGCCCTGCACCCTGCATGACGCCCTGCAGCGACTGAAGCGCAGCGAACTGGCGCGGCGGCTGTTCGGCAATGAGTTCATCGATGGCTACGCAGCGACCAAGGCCATGGAGCTGAGCAGCTTCTTCGATGAAATCACACCTTGGGAGCATCGAGTGCTGGCCGCCCAGGCCTGACGGACGGGACGATCCCAGCCTGTCATGGCCGGGATCGAGCGCGCCGCTTTGCCGATGGCGACGCCGCAGGGTTTCTCCGCGTCAATGCACTCGACGCGCCTCGTCGGAGCCTCTAGTCTCTAGGCCTTGTAGCCGACGCCCGCCCTGTGCGGGCGTTTTCTGTAGTACGGCGGCCTGGCGCCGCCCGTGATGGACCCGGAGGTTCGATGCAGCGGATTTTCACTTCCTTCCGAGCGCTGTATGTCGCCACCCTGATGTTGCTGACCGGCTCCGGTCTGCTGAGTACCTACCTGGCATTGCGCCTCGCCGCGGAGAAGGTCGACGGCCTCTGGGTCGGCGCCATGATGGCGGCCTACTACGCCGGTCTGGTGCTCGGCGGCAAGATCGGCCACCGGCTGATCGCCCGAGTCGGGCATATCCGAGCCTATGTCGCCTGCGGCGGCCTGGTCACTGCGGCGGTCCTGGGGATCGGCCTGACCGTCTGGCCGGAGGGCTGGCTGGTGCTGCGCATGCTCATCGGCCTGGGCATGATGTGTCAGTACATGGTCATCGAGAGCTGGCTCAACGAGCAGGCCGATGCGCGCCAGCGCGGCGCGGTGTTCGCCGGCTACATGGTGGCGTCCTACCTTGGGCTGGTCGCCGGGCAACTGATCCTGGTGGTCCATCCGGGCCTGGGGCCGGACCTGCCGATGATGATCGCGCTGTGCTTCGCCCTGTCGCTGATCCCGGTCTCCATCACCCACAAGGTCCACCCCGCGCCTTTGCGCCCGGCGCCGCTGGAGCCGCGCTTCTTCCTCAGCCGGGTGCCGCAATCGCTGACCACGGTGCTGGTTTCCGGGCTGGTCATCGGCTCTTTCTACGGCCTGGCGCCGCTCTACGCCAGCGACCAGGGGCTGAGCGTCGAGCAGATCGGTGTGTTCATGGGCGTGTGCATCTTCGCCGGGCTGTTGGTGCAATGGCCGCTGGGTTGGCTGTCCGACCGTTATGACCGCGCGCTGCTGATCCGCAGTTCGGCCATTCTCCTGCTGATCACCGCCTTGCCGCTGGCGCTGTTGCCGTCGCTGCCGATGGAAGCCATGTTGCCGATGGGCTTCCTGGTCTGCCTGGTGCAGTTCACCCTCTATCCGCTGGCAGTGGCGTTCTCCAACGACCATGTCGAAGGCGAGCGCCGCGTGTCGCTGACTGCCATGTTGCTGGTGACCTTTGGGGTCGGTGCCTGTATCGGCCCGCTGGCCGCCGGCGCGCTGATGCGCCAGTTCGGACCCAACATGCTTTATGCCTTTGCCGCCGCCTGCGCGCTGATCCTGATCTGGCGCGTGCATCCGGAGAAGGTCAGTGGGCTGCACCGGGTCGACGAAGCACCGGTCAAGCATGTGCCGACGCCGGACAGCCTGGCCAGTTCGCCACTGGTGGGGGCGCTGGATCCGCGCGTTACCGGCCAGACGTCGAACGAGCAAATGAAGGCGGGGAATGCCGCTGCGCCGGAAGCGGAAGAAGACAGCCGGCCGGGGTAGACGCGAGGCGCCCCCTTGGCGAGTGGCAAAGGGGGCGCTGCGGCATGCGGGCTAGAACAGTTCGTCTTTCTCGAAGCGCCGAGCTTCGCGCTGCAACTGATAGACGAAACGCTCGATGTGCCGTTGTTCCAGGCCATTGATGCGGTGGAAGCGCAGGCCAGCGAAACTCACGCCGGCCTTTTCGTCGAACTGCACATGACGCATTTCCACTTCCAGAGTGACCGCGCCAAAGGGAAGGCGGGCGATGAAACGCTCGTAGAGCTGCCCGGATTGCAGGCGTCCGCTGACGTCGCCCTGGAATCGGACCTTGCAGCCGGTGGCCGAGATGTCCAACAGGTTGCCGGAAAGCGCCGACTTGAGCTTTTCTCCACCTAACTCCACGGCCACCGGCTGCGTCTGCGAGAGGGTCGCGCGATAGGCATTGCGGCGCTGGTGGTAGAGCACCTCGGCCGGTAACGGCAGCCAGTAGCAGCGGGCGCCATCCAGTTCAGCGAACTGGGCATTCTGCCGGCATTCCCAAGCGATGCGCACGCCTTCATGGAAGGCCTCGATACGGAAGTGCTCGCCATTCTGCAGGTAGCGCTCGCCGTCATTCGGGATGAGTTCGTCGAGCGCGATCACCCGGCGCTCGCGGTCCACCGCCACGACGAAGCTCTGGAAGCGTTGGTTACGTTCGGCGAAGGTGATGACCAATGGATCGTGACTGTCCATCAGGATTCGCAGGTTGGCATGAATCTCCACCGGTGCCTTGAGCATCTTCGGCGGCTGCGGGCCATTTTCCTCAGCGAACGGGCTCGACACGATCCACGGGTCTCCAGAAACGATTTCTTGTAGGTACTTACTGTAGGCGCGGCATTGTGCCGTATGCCAATGCCCGATTCCAGCGATCAGGCCTGGCTCAGCGGGCGCTGGCGACCGGCTGGGGTGGCGCCGCCGTGGCGGTCATAGAGGCTGGGCGTTTCCTGTCCCCGCAGGATGTCCAGCAGACGCCCGGTGGCATTCTGGTTGTTGCGGATGACGCGGCCATTGCGCAGGTTGGCTTGCTGGCAGCGCTCCAGCAGGGCATTGAGCGCATCGCTGCATTCGACCGTCGCGGCTTGCACGCTGCCAAGCGCAGCAAGTTCGGCAAGGCCGGTGCGGTCTGCGCTGACGCCCGCCTGACGCAGCAATTCACTGCGCTGGCGACCGTGCTCCTCCAACTGATGCAGCAAAGGCAGCTTGGTATCGAGCAGCGTCTGCAGGCGGGGCAGATCACGCTCCTCCAGTGCCTGGAATTCGTCTTCGATCAGCTGCAGCAGGGTCTGGGCCGCGGCGATATCGTCAGTGATGAGGCGAAGCAGGGTAGCGTTGGGCATCTCGGGCTCAGGGGCTTGGGCGTCCTAGGGCTCCCGGCGCAGCGATGAGGCTCAGCGCTGGGATTCGAAGTCGAGCAATTTACCGGCGACTTTCTGGCTGTCGACCTGATAGCTGCCATCGGCAATGGCCTGCTTGATTCGGGCAACCTTCTCGGAGTCGACGACAGGCTGATCTTTCAATTGATCGCTGGCTTTCTGCAATTGTTGTGCGGTAGCGCTCAGTTGTACGGACTCACCGCTGCCCTGGGCTGCGGCGCTGCTGGTGCTTGCTTCGGTACCGCTGGCTTCGCTGCGACCGCTGCTCTGGGTCTTGCTGGTACTGCCAGTGCTGAGCGGCGCGCTGGAGCCATTCAGCCGGTTGAAGTCGATGACCATGGTTTGAACCTCTGCGGGTGTAGGACGCTTGCCAGAGGATTTCGGCTGCCACCCGGAAAACTTTAGGGCGGTTTTTTGTGCGTCGTTGCACAGTGTAGTGAAGGCAGTCGGGATAGCGCCAGAGTTCCGGCGCTACAGGTTCACCTGCACGGAGCCAGCCTCCAGGACCTGGGCCCGGATAATGCGTTGCGAGCGCAGATTGCGCACCCGGATCTGTTCCCCGGGCACTCCGTCGGCCAGGGCTTCCCCTGGCATCACCACGTTGACCGTGCTCGTCTGTGCGCGGATCACCACCTGATCGCCCTTGTGTATTACGGCGGCCTGTTCGAGGAAGACCGGTGCGAGAATCTGGTCGTTGGTGGTGGGGCGTTTGAGTTTCTGGCCGAGCGCGCGTTCCGGGTCGGTCAGGTAGCCTTGGGTGAGCGGACCGATGTCGCGTTCTGCCAGGCTGATATCGGCCGCTTCCACAATGTGGTCGCGCTTGAGCGGTTGGGTGGTCACCACGACCTGGCGGAACAGCCTGACTTGCGCCGGGATATAGACAGTCCATGGCGAGCTGCCATCGCAACGCACCTGCACCGTGACCCGGCCGACCGGTTGCGATGGGCTTTCCAGGGACTGTGTCAGGTCTTTGTCGCACTGTGCCAGGCGCAGGCGCGGATCGAGGCGGGCCACTTCGATTTCGTAGCGCGCCTCTATTGCGCTGTTCTTCAGGTAATCTTCCACCTTGAACTCAAGAAAGCCTTGGGTGGAGCCGATAAGGATTTCGGGTGCGGTGAAGTTATCGGCGAGGGCGTTGCCCAGGCCGAGCGTACCCGTGATGCCAAGAACTCCGCAGAGTGTCCGGGCAAGATTTCGGGGCTGTCGGAAAAATGTCGTTGCCTGTTTCATGCAACGGGTTAAGCAATGCTCGTGCCGTTTGCCGTTCGCAGCGGCACGGTGGATACGCAGGGGAGGCGCAATGGCCGGAGTCATGGATTCGGTCAACCAGCGCACACAGCTGGTTGGTCAGAATCGTCTGGAATTACTGCTGTTCCGGCTGGATGGCAGCCAGCTCTATGGCATCAACGTGTTCAAGGTGAAAGAGGTCCTGCAGTGCCCGCGCCTGACCGTGATGCCCAAGTCCAACCCGGTGGTGCGCGGGGTGGCCAACATTCGTGGCGGCACCATTCCGATTCTCGACCTGTCGATGGCCACCGGGCGTCGGGGTTTGCGCGAGATCGACAACAGCTTCGTGATCATCACCGAGTACAACACCAAGGTGCAGGGCTTCCTGGTCCATTCGGTGGAACGCATCATCAACATGAACTGGGAGGAGATCCATCCGCCACCCAAGGGCACCGGCCGCGAGCACTACCTGACGGCGGTGACGCGGATCGACAACCAGTTGGTGGAAATCATTGATGTGGAGAAGATCCTCTCCGAGGTGGCGCCGACGTCGGAGGAAATCTCCGTGGGCGTGCTCGACGAGGAGACCCAGGCGCGTGCGGTGAGCAAGCGGGTACTGGTGGTGGACGATTCCTCGGTCGCGCGCAAGCAACTGGTGCGCTGCCTGGAAACCGTCGGCGTCGAAGTCTTGGCATTGAATGACGGTCGCCAGGCGTTGGACTATCTTCGGCAGATGCTCGATGCCGGCGGCAAGCCTGGGCAGGAGCTGCTGATGGTGATATCCGACATCGAGATGCCGGAAATGGATGGCTACACGCTCACCGCCGAGATTCGCCATGACGCGCGGCTGCAGGATTTGCACATTCTCCTGCATACTTCGCTGTCTGGAGTGTTCAATCAGGCGATGGTGAAGAAAGTCGGCGCCGACGACTTCCTCGCCAAGTTCCGCCCGGATGATCTGGCGGCCCGCGTGGCCGAGCGGATCAAAGCGGTGGATGCGCGCTGATCGGCACGACAGCTAACGGGGTAACGGGCGGCGCCATTGCCGCCCATGGCCGGAGGGTTCCGGCCACAGCCTGGCGTTCGGTTCGGCGCTGGGTCAACAGGAAAGGGGCGTTATCGGTGACATCAACCAATATGGAATTCGAGCTGTTCCGGGATTTCCTGGAAAAGACCTGCGGCATCGTGCTCGGTGCCAACAAGCAGTACCTGGTCGCCAGCCGCCTCAACAAGTTGATGGAGCAGCAGGGTATCAAGACGCTCGGCGAACTGGTGCAGAAGGTCCAGGGACCGGCGCGCGGGCAGCTGCGTGAACTGGTGGTGGATGCCATGACCACCAATGAAACCCTGTGGTTCCGTGATACCTATCCCTTCGAAGTGCTGAAGAACCGCATTCTTCCCGAGATGATCAAGGCCAGTCCGGGGCAGCGCCTGCGCATCTGGTCCGCTGCCTGCTCGTCCGGGCAGGAACCCTATTCGTTGTCGATGAGCATCGACGAGTTCGAGCGAACCAACCTGGGCCAGCTCAAGGCCGGCGTGCAGATCGTCGCGACCGACCTGTCCGGCTCCATGCTCAGTGCGGCCCGCGCCGGCGAGTACGACAGTCTGGCCATGGGGCGTGGCTTGGCCCAGGAGCGCCTGGTGCGCTACTTCGACCAGAAGGCACCCGGACGCTGGGCGGTGAAGCCTGCCATCAAGAGTCGCGTGGAATTCCGCGCGCTGAATCTGCTGGACAGTTACGCGACCCTCGGTAAGTTCGACCTGATCTTCTGCCGCAACGTGCTCATCTACTTCTCCGCCGAAATCAAGCGCGACATCCTGTTGCGCATGCACGCGGCACTCAAGCCGGGCGGCTATCTGTTCCTTGGTGCTTCCGAGGCGCTCAATGGCCTGCCGGACCATTATCAGATGGTCCAGTGCAATCCCGGCATCATCTACAAGGCCAAATAGAGGCTGCTGCGGCCGGTCCTCGCCCCGGCCGTCATCGCGCGTCGCTGCCCGTCGAGGGGCAGTCGCGCCAATCCTTCAGGTGCTCGAGGCGCGTGTCGCGGAGTCGTTCCGCGAGGCGTCGGCGAGGTCGCCTTGCCGCTTTCCTGCCGCGTTGCCGGCGATTCCTTGCCAGTTATCGATCGATCCAGACCTTGCCGCCTAGCGGAAAGGCTTTGCCGCTTGCCGCGCATTGCCGCTTTTTGCTAGTCCATTATTAACTCAAGATATTGATTTATAAGGATTTAATTTATTGGCACGCACCTTGCTGAAGTGATGGCAAGCCCACATCGGCAAACAGGTTCGTGACCATGAGCATCAGCTTCGACTCCGCCCTCGGCATCCATCCGCAAGCTCTCAGCTTCCGCTCCCAGCGCGCCGAAGTGCTGGCCAATAACCTGGCCAACGCCGATACGCCGAACTACAAGGCTCGCGACCTGGATTTCGCCTCTGTGCTCGCGGCTCAGGTCGACAAGGCCAAGAACGGCACCTTCAGCGCCACGCGGACCAACGCTCGGCACATCGAGGCGGACGGCGTCTCCATGGGCGATGACGGAGTCAAGTACCGCATTCCTTTCCATCCCTCGGTTGACCAGAACACCGTCGACGAACAGGTCGAGCAGTCCAACTACACCCAGAACGCGGTGCAGTTCCAGGCCAGCTTCACCTTCCTCAACAACAAGTTCAAAGGGCTGATGGGCGCCCTGCGCGGAGAGTAATTGCCATGTCGCTTGCCAGTGTCTTCAACATCGCCGGAACCGGCATGAGTGCCCAGACCACCCGTCTGAACACCACGGCGTCGAACATCGCCAACGCCGAGAGCGTCTCCTCGAGCATCGACAAGACCTATCGCGCGCGTCATCCGGTGTTTTCCACCATGTTCCAGCAAGCCCAGGGCGAGCAGGGGTCGCTGTTCGCCGACACCGAACAGGCCGGCAGCGGCGTGCAGGTGCTCGGTGTGATCGAGGATCAGAGCCCGCTGGTACCGCGTTATGAGCCCAACCATCCGGCGGCCGATGCCAACGGCTACGTGTATTACCCGAACGTCAATGTGGTGGAGGAGATGGCCGACATGATCTCCGCCAGCCGTGCGTTCCAGAGCAATGCGGAAATGATGAACACCGCCAAACAGATGATGCAGAAGGTCCTGACCCTGGGGCAGTGAGCCGGAAGGATAGAAAATGACCACCACCTCTAGTACGTCGAACTCGATTCTCTCGGCGCTCAATGGCAGCAGCAAGACCAGTGCGTCCAGTTCTACCGGTTCGTCCAGTTCCAGTAGCTCAAGCACCGGAACCTCGGCCCTGGGCAAGGACTCCTTCCTGCAGTTGCTGGTGACCCAGATGAATAACCAGAACCCGCTGGATCCTCAGGACAATACCCAGTTCGTTTCCCAACTGGCGCAGTTCAGCAGTCTGGAGAGCATGCAGAACCTGGATACCACCCTGGGCTCCTTCTACTCCTCGTTCCAGTCTTCGCAGGCGTTGCAGGCGTCTTCGCTGGTGGGGCGCTCGGTGATCGTCAGTTCCAGTCAGGCGCAACTCGACACACCCAGCTCGGGGCTCAGTGGCTCCCTGGTGATGCCGTCCGCCGGCGATGGTGTGTCGGTGAAAATCTACAACGACTCCGGTGACCTGGTGCGCACCATCGATATGGGCAGCCAGAAGAGCGGCAACATCAGCTTCAACTGGGATGGCAAGGACGATAGCGGCAACCTGGTGAATGCCGGTGCCTACACCTTCAAGGCCGCGGCCACGCTGGATGGGACCAACACGGCGCTGACCACCTACCTGCCCGCCACCGTCAATAGCGTGACCCTCGGCCAGAACGGCGCGGACATGACTCTCAATCTTGCTGGCATCGGCAGTGTTTCCGCCTCCAGCGTTCAGACCATCGGAAAATAACCACGCCGTCCTTCGGCAAGGGAGCTGATCTATGTCTTTCAATACCGCCCTGAGTGGATTGAATGCCGCAAGCACGGATCTCAACGTGACCGGCAACAACATCGCCAACGTCGGCACGACGGGCTTCAAGTCGTCGCGCACGGAGTTCGCCGATCTCTATGCGTCTTCCATGCTTGGCACGGGGCGCAATGCCGTGGGCAACGGGGTGATCACTCAGTCGGTTTCCCAGCAGTTCACTCAGGGCAACCTGACCAGCACCGGCAGAAGTCTGGACCTGGCCATCAGCGGCAATGGCTTCTTCATGACCAGTGACAACGGTAGCCGCCTGTACACCCGCAACGGCACCTTCAATACCGATGCTGCCGGCTATATCGTCGACGGCTCCGGCAACCGCCTGCAGGGCTATGGGACAAATGCCACCGGTTCCATCGTCAATGGCGTGATCACCGATCTCAAGGTGAATACTGCCAACCAGGCGCCGAATGCCACCTCGAAGATCACCTCGACGCTGAGTCTGAACTCCGCTGCGAGTACCCCGGTCACCACGCCGTTCAGTGCCAGCGACTCGAGCACTTACAACTGGTCGACCTCGGTGGATATCTATGACTCCCAGGGCAACTCGCACACCATGTCGAATTATTTCGTCAAGGACAGCAGCAACAACTGGAGCATGTACACCCTGGTCGACGGTCGCTCGCCTACCGACCCGACCAGCACCACGCCGCTGACCAGCCAGTTGACGTTCAGCAGCGCCGGTCAACTGACCGGGGTCGCCTCGACCGGGATGACGGTCAATGCGGACAACACCCTGACGCTCAGTGGCTGGGTGCCGGCGTCGATCACCGACTCCACCACCAGTCCGGTGACCTGGGGCGCCAACGGTGCGGCGGCAGCTACCGGGGGAATCAGCCTGGACCTGACCAAGACCACGCAGACCAATGCCAGCTTCGCGGTGACCGCGGTGACCCAGGATGGCTACGCCACCGGGCAGATGTCCGGCCTCTCGGTGAATCAGGATGGGCAGATGTACGCCACCTATACCAACGGCCAGTCCAAGGTGATCGGTCAGGTGATCCTGGCCAACTTCGCCAATACCCAGGGGCTGACCCCGGTCGGCAATACCGCCTGGAAGCAGTCGCTGGCGTCCGGTGAGGCGGTGATAGGCACGCCGACCTCTGGCACCCTGGGTTCGGTGGGGTCCGGTTCGCTGGAGGAGTCCAACGTCGACCTGACCGCGCAATTGGTCAATCTGATCGTCGCGCAGCGTAACTATCAGGCCAACGCCAAGACGGTCCAGACCGAGAGCACCATTTCCGACGCCATCATCAATATCCGTTAACGGCGCGGCGGCAACGTCCCTTGCCGCTGGCGGCAGCCTCTCGCCGCCAGCGTGCCCTTCAGGCTCCTTCGGGAGCCTTTTGTTTTTTATATTTCCTTGTAAATCAATGATTTATTGATTTGTTTCGAGTTTGGCACAGCCCTTGCTGAAGCCCCTTCAGGATCGTCGGGCAAGTGACCCGGCCTTGGAGGATTGCCTTGGACAGAATGCTGTATGTCGCGATGAGCGGAGCGAGCCAGAACACCCTGGCCATGCAGGCTCACGCCAACAACCTGGCGAACATTTCCACTACCGGCTTTCGCCGTGATTTCGAGCAGGCCCGCGCCATGCCGGTCTTCGGCGACAGCTTCCCGGCGCGTGTCTTCGCCATGAGCGAGCGACCGGCCACTGACTTCACCGCCGGCAGCCTGCAGGAAACCGGGCGCGATCTGGATGTCGCCGCCAAGGGCAATGCCTGGATTGCCGTGCAGGCGCCGGATGGCGGTGAAGCCTACGTGCGCACCGGCAGCCTGGAGATCGATGCGTTCGGCCAACTGCGCACCGGCGATGGTTTGCCGGTCATGGGCAATGGCGGGCCGATTGCCGTGCCGCCGGAAGAAAAGGTGGAGATCGGCGAAGACGGCACCATCACCATTCGCGGTCAGGGCAACAACCCTAACGCGCTGGCCAGCGTCGACCGTATCAAGCTGGTCACCCCGGACCCCAAGCAATTGGAAAAAGGCGCCGATGGCCTGGTCCGCGTCAAGAAACAGCCGGGGCAGCAAGCGCTGCAGGCCGACGCCAATGCTTCGGTGCAGTCCGGCTTCCTCGAATCGAGCAACGTCAACGCGGTGGAAGAGATGACCTCGATCCTCGCGCTGTCCCGTCAATTCGAGCTCCACGTGAAGATGATGCGTACCGCCGAGGACGATTCCGCGGCGATGGCGCGGGTTTTGCAATTTAGCTAATCACCAGTTCGAGGCGCCATGAATCCGGCGCCCGAGGAGAACCGATATGCTTCCGGCTCTGTGGGTCAGCAAGACGGGCCTGTCCGCCCAGGACATGAACCTGACCACCATTTCCAACAACCTGGCGAACGTTTCGACCACGGGGTTCAAGCGCGATCGCGCGGAATTCCAGGATCTGCTGTATCAGATCAAACGCCAGCCGGGCGCCCAGTCCACCCAGAACACGCAGTTGCCCTCCGGCCTGCAACTGGGGACTGGCGTGCGCATCGTCGGTACGCAAAAGAACTTCACCGCCGGCAGCCTGCAGACCACCGACAACCCCTTGGACATGGCGGTCAACGGTCGTGGCTTCTTCCAGGTACTGACCCCGGACGGCACCGTTGCCTATACCCGTGACGGCAGCTTCCACCTGAACTCCGACGGTCAGATCGTCACCTCCAACGGCAATGCCCTGGAGCCGGCGATCGTGGTTCCTGCGCAGACCCAGACCTTCACCGTCGGCCAGGACGGCACTGTCTCGGTCACCGTCGCCGGCAGCTCCACGCCGCAGATCATCGGCAACATCCAGACCGCCGATTTCATCAACCCGGCTGGCTTGCAGGCGATCGGCAACAACCTGTTCCTGGAGACCGGCTCCAGCGGCTCGCCGCAAGCCGGCACCCCCGGCCTGAATGGCCTGGGCACCGTGCAACAGAACACCCTAGAAAACTCCAACGTCAGCGTGGTGGAGGAGATGGTCAACATGATCACCACCCAGCGCGCCTATGAGATGAACTCCAAAGTCATCTCCACCGCCGACCAGATGCTGTCGTTCGTGACCCAGAACCTTTGATGAATGACGGAGCCGCATGGCTCCGGTGCTAGTGGCTCTCCCCGAGAGGTAGTTGTAATGAACCGTTTCCATCTTCTTCCGCTGCTGGCGATCACTGCGCTGGCCGGGTGCGTCAGTCCTCCGCCGAAACCGGACGACCCCTATTACGCCCCGGTCATGCCGCGTACGCCGATGCCGGCCGCGCAGAACAACGGTTCCATCTACCAGTCGGGTTTCGACAACAACCTGTATGGCGACCGCAAGGCCTTCCGTATCGGTGACATCATCACCATCACCCTCAACGAGAAGACCCAGGCAAGCAAGGCGGCCAACTCGGACGTTGCCAAGGACAGCAACTCCAAGATCGGCGTGACCTCGTTGTTCGGCGGCAGCGCCACCACCAACAACCCGTTGGGGGGCGCCGACCTCAGCCTGGGCGCCGAATACAATGGCACCCGCGAGTCCAAGGGCAACAGCAAGGCCGGGCAGAGCAATAGCCTGACCGGTTCGATCACCGTCACCGTGGCCGACGTGATGCCCAACGGCATCCTCGCCGTGCGCGGCGAGAAGTGGATGACCCTGAACACCGGCAACGAGCTGGTGCGCATCGCCGGGCTGATCCGCGCCGACGACATCGCCACCGACAACACCGTGTCTTCGACCCGTGTGGCCGATGCGCGCATCACCTACTCGGGCACCGGCTCCTTCGCCGACGCCAGCCAGCCGGGTTGGCTCGATCGCTTCTTCCTCAGCCCGCTGTGGCCGTTCTGAGCAGGTGGCCTGAGATGTCGATGTTCTCCCGCATCCTCTTCATTCTCGGCCTGGCCGGGCTGGCCTTCGCCGCCCAGGCCGAACGCCTGAAGGACATCGCCAGCATCCAGGGCGTGCGCAGCAACCAACTGATCGGCTACGGCCTGGTGGTCGGCCTCGACGGCACCGGCGACCAGACCACGCAGACGCCCTTCACCCTGCAGACCTTCAACAACATGCTGGCGCAGTTCGGTATCAAGGTGCCGGCCGGCAGCGGCAACGTGCAATTGAAGAACGTCGCCGCGGTGTCGGTTCACGCCGATCTGCCGGCTTTCGCCAAGCCCGGGCAGACCATCGACATCACCGTGTCCTCCATCGGCAACGCCAAGAGCCTGCGCGGTGGCAGCCTGTTGATGACCCAGCTCAAGGGCATCGATGGCCAGACCTACGCGGTGGCCCAGGGCAACCTGGTGGTCGGTGGCTTCGATGCCGAAGGTCGCGACGGCTCGAAGATCACCGTCAACGTCCCCTCGGCCGGGCGCATTCCCTCCGGCGCCACCGTCGAGCGGACGGTGCCGAGTGGTTTCGACCAGGGCAACACCCTGACCCTGAACCTCAACCGTCCGGACTTCACTACCGCCAAGCACATCGTCGATCGCATCAACGACATGCTCGGCCCAGGCGTGGCCCAGGCCATCGATGGCGGCTCCGTGCGGGTCAGCGCGCCGCTCGATCCGAACCAGCGGGTGGATTACATGTCGGTGCTGGAGAACCTGGAAATCCAGTCCGGCGAGGCGGTGGCCAAGGTCATCATCAACTCGCGTACCGGCACCATCGTCATCGGCCAGAACGTGCGTGTGTCGCCGGCGGCGGTGACCCACGGCAGCCTGACGGTGACCATTACCGAAGACCCGATCGTCAGCCAGCCCGGCCCGCTTTCCAACGGCCAGACCGCCGTGGTGCCGCGCTCGCGGGTCAATGCGCAGCAGGAGGCCAAACCGATGTTCAAATTCGGCCCGGGCACCACGCTGGATGAAATCGTCCGTGCGGTGAATCAGGTGGGCGCCGCGCCCAGCGACCTGATGGCCATCCTCGAAGCCCTCAAGCAGGCCGGCGCGTTGCAGGCCGAACTGATCGTCATCTGAGGTCGCCACCATGGACGCACGACTGCTCAACTCCGCTACCAGCACTGGCGACAGCCAGGCCTACACCGACCTCAACCGTCTCAGCCAGCTGAAGACCGGCGACCGCAACAGCCAGGGCAATATCCGCAAGGTGTCCCAGGAATTCGAGTCGCTGTTCCTCAACGAAATGCTCAAGTCGATGCGCTCGGCCAACGACGTGTTCGCCAAGGACAACTTCCTCAACAGCGAAACCAGCAAGCAGTACCAGGACATGTACGACCAGCAGCTCTCCGTCTCGCTGTCGCGCAGCGGCCACGGAATCGGCCTGGCCGACGTACTGGTCAAGCAGATGGAACAGATGCAGGGCGTGCGCCACACCGGCGGCAATCCGTTCGCCCAGGGGCAGAACCAGTTGCAGGCCGGCAGCCAGGCGCAGGGCCTGCAAGGCCGCCAGCAGCAGACCAGCCAGTGGTCGGCCAGCGGCAAGGCCTTGCCGGTTCCGCAAGCCGGCCGCGACGACCGCCAGGCACTGAACTCGCGCCGCCTGGCGCTGCCGGGCAAGCTTGCCGATCGTCTCCTCGCCGGTATCACTCCGGGCGCCAGCGGCACTGCCGGCGACGCTCAGGGCAATGCGCTGGCGGCGACCGACTGGAGCAGCGACAAGCGTTACGCGGGGACGGGCAACGCGCAGAGCCTGTCCAGCGATTCGGGCAGCCGCTATGCCCAGCCACCGCTGCAGCCGGGCAAGCCGATGTTCGCCTCGGCCGACGATTTCGTCGCCGCCATGCTGCCGATGGCTGAACGCGCGGCCAAGCGCATCGGTGTCGATCCCCGTTATCTGGTGGCTCAGGCCGCGCTGGAAACCGGCTGGGGCAAATCGATGATCGTGCAGCGCGATGGCAGCAGCAGCCATAACCTGTTCGGCATCAAGAGCGGCTCCAACTGGGGCGGCGCATCCGCGCGCGCGCTGACCAGCGAGTACGAGAATGGCAAGCAGGTCAAGGAAGTGGCGTCCTTCCGTGCCTATGATTCCTTCGAGCAGAGCTTCCAGGATTACGTCAGCTTCCTGCAGAACAACGACCGCTATCAGGGCGCACTGGATTCCGCCGCGCGCCCCGACCAGTTCATGAAGGAGCTGCAGCGCGCCGGCTACGCCACCGATCCGCAGTACGCCCGCAAGGTCTCCCAAATCGCAAAGCAGATGCAGGTCTATCAGGCTGTGGCCATGTCCGACAGCTCGACTCGCGTTCTGTAAATGGAGTGCTCTAAGGAAAGCTCATGAACCTGCTGTCCATAGGACTGTCCGGCCTCAACGCCTCGCAAACGGCGCTGACCACCACCGGCAACAACATCACCAACGTCGATACGGCCGGCTATACCCGCCAGCAATCGATGCAGACCACGTCGGCCTCACAGTTCGCCGGGCAGTACTACATCGGTACCGGTACCACGGTGCAGGACGTGCGCCGCTTGTACAGCGAGTTCATGAATAACCAGTTGCGCAGTTCCACGGCGGTGAACAGCGATGCGCAGACCTACCTGACCCAGGTGAACCAGGTCGATTCGCTGCTCTCGGACAGTTCCACCGGCCTGTCTTCGGTCATGCAGAATTTCTTCGCCTCCCTGCAGACTGCCGCCGGCAGTCCCACCGATGTCGCTTCGCGGCAGTTGGTCCTGACCCAGGCCGGCAACCTGGCGCAACGCTTCAACTCCATCTCCACCCAGTTGGGTACGCAGAACAGCTACGTCAATACGCAGATGGAGAGCATCGCCGGTCAGGTCACCGATCTGGCCAAGACGATCGCCCAGTACAACCAGGCGATCACCGCGGCCTCGGCCAGCGGCGCCAACCCCAATGATCTGCTGGACAAGCGCGACCAGGCGGTGGCGCAGCTGTCGAGCATGATTGGCGTCAGCGTGGTCAAGCAGGACAGCAGCTACAACCTCTATCTGGGGTCGGGGCAGCCGCTGGTGGTGGGCAGCAAGTCGGCGGCCCTGAGCGCCGGCCCGAGCGCGACCAACCCCGGGCAGGATAGCCTGACCCTGACTATGGGCAATGCCAGCCTCGATGTGACCTCGGTGGTCACCGGCGGCCAGATGGGGGGGCTGCTGCGCTATCGCAACGAGGTCCTGCAACCGACCCAGAACGAACTGGGGCGCATGTCCATCGTCCTCGCCGACACCATGAACAGCCAACTGGCCCAGGGGCTAGACCTCAATGGCAACTTCGGCGCGGGGCTGTTCAAGGACATCAACGACGCCAGCGTGATCGGCAATCGCAGTCTGGCCAATACCAACAATACCGGCACCGGCAACCTCAATGTCAGTATCGATAAAAGCAGCGCGCTGACCACCAGCGACTACGAGGTGACCTTTACCTCGTCCACCGCCTACACGGTCAAGCGCAGTTCCGATGGCAAGGTCATGGGCAGTGGCGACCTCACCGACAATCCGCCCGCGGAGTTCGATGGCTTCAGCATCAGCCAGCAAAGCGTCGGAACCATCCAGGCGGGGGACCGTTTCACGCTGATCCCGACCCGTACCGCGTCCGCCGACATCTCTGTGGCGATGACCGATGCCAATCGCCTGGCCTTCGCTTCGCCGCTGGTGGCCACCACGACCACGGGCAACATCGGCAGCGGCACCATCAGCTCGACGAGCCTGACCACCAAGCTGGACGCCAGTAACGCCAGCACCATGCCAGCGGCGATCCAGTCGGGCTTGCCGGTCAAGCTGGTGTTCGATGCGGCCAGTGCTGGCACGCAGAGCTATACGGTCTACGACTCCGCGGGTAACAGCATCGGCACCGGCAATATCGTGCCGGGGCAAAGCAATGACCTCAGCGTCACCGTTGCCGGTACACCCTCGTTCAGCTTCCAGACCACCATCGCGGGTTACCCGGGGCAGGGTGACAGCTTCACCGTCGGCTTCAACGCTAACGGGGACGCCGACAACAGCAATGGGCAGAAACTCATCGATCTACAGAGTGCCAAGACCGTCGGCAGTGGTACCGGCAGCGGCAGCGGCATGAGCCTGACCGGTGCCTACAGCAGCCTGACCGAAACGGTCGGCGCCCAGGCCAACCAGGCGCAACTGGATGCCACGGCGACCAGCGCGGTGCTGGATCAGGCGCAAAGCAACCGCGACTCGCTGTCAGCGGTGAACCTCGACGAAGAGGCAGCCAACCTGGTGAAGTTCCAGCAGTACTACACGGCCTCCGCGCAGATCATCAAGACCGCGCAGACGCTCTTCGACACCTTGATCAACAACATTTGAGGCGGCCGTGATGCGTATCTCCACTCCGCAGATCTTCAGCTCCAACATCGACGGTTATCAGCGCGGCTACTCCAGCATCGCCAAGACCCAGCAACAGATATCCAGCGGCGTGCGTATCCAGACCCCGGCCGACGATCCGGTCGGTTCCGCGCGCTTGCTGCAATTGCAGCAGCAGCAGGCGCTGCTCACCCAGTACAGCGGCAACATGACCACCGCGACCAACAGCCTGAACCAGGAACAGAGCGTTCTCGACTCGATCAATACCGCGCTGCAGCGCGCCCGCGAGCTGACCTTGCAGGCCGGCGATGGCTCGCTGACCGACGAGGACCGCGGCGCCCTCAGCGACGAACTGGGGCAGGTCCAGAAGCAACTGCTGACGCTGATGAACAGCAAGGATGCCAGTGGCAACTACCTGTTCTCCGGCAGCAAGAGCACCGTTCAGCCGTTCATCCTCAATGCCGATGGCACCTATAGCTATCAAGGCGACCAGAGTTCGCTGAGCCTGCAGGTCTCGGACAACCTGCTGTTGTCCACCAACGATAATGGCTGGAGCATCTTCGAGATGGCCAGCAATGCCAGCCGCACCATCAGCTCGATGACCAACAACCCCAACGCGGATGGCACTCAGCGGGTCTTCCTGTCCCAGGGTAACGTCAATAACGACTCGACCTACAATGCCTCGTTCCGCGCCGGCGCGCCCTATACCCTGAAGGTGCTCAGCGGTACGCAGTACCAGATTCTCGACAGCAGCGGCAACGATGTCACCAGCGAGGCGAACAGCAACGGTACCTACGATGCGACCTCCACCGACAGCAACAGCATCGTGTTCCGGGGCGCGCAGTTCCAGCTCGACGTGTCCTTGGCCAGCGGTGACAGCAGCTCGGCCATGAACTCGCTGGTCAGTGGCTACAGCTTCAGCTTCGGCGTAGCGCCGGACAGCATTTCCACCAAGCGTTCCGCCGCCAATACCTCGACCGCGCAGATCACCTCGGCCACGGTGAGCAACAGCACCGCCTATACCACGCAGTTCCCCAGCAGCGGTGTGCAGCTCAAGTTCACCAGCGCCACCAGCTACGATGTCTACGCGTTGCCGGCCAGCCCCGGGTCGACACCGATGTCGAGCGGCACCCTGGGCGCGACCTTCCCGCAGACCATCAGCGTGGCCGGCGTGGACATGTCGATCAGCGCGGCGCCAGCCAGCGGCGACCAGTTCAGCGTGACCGCCAACACCCAGGAGCGGCAGAACATCCTCAACACCATCGGCCAGTTGCGTAACGCGTTGAGCACTTCCACCGCCAACGCCCCGCAGGCCCAGTTGAACATCCGCAACATGGTTGCCAGCGCGGTCACCAACATCGACAACGGCATGAACCAGGTGTCGGTGGCGCAATCCTCGGTGGGCGCGCGCTTGAATACGATCGACGTGCTCAGTCAGGAGAACCAAAGCATCAGCCTGACCAACACCACGACCCAATCCTCGATTCGCGATACCGACATGGCCGAAGCCACCTCCAAGCTGGTGCTGCAACAGACCATGCTCGAGGCGGCCCAGGCCTCCTTCGCGCGGATCAGCCAGTTGAGCCTGTTCAACAAGCTCTGAAATCACCTGACGGGAGAATGTAAATGGCGACGCTGGAAGACCTGGCCGCGTTCTGGAATGCCGAGGGCCTGGACCACGTCATCCCGGAAGTGGGTGGTGAGTTCCCCGAGGGATTCGATGTGCGCTTGATGCTCGGGCAGATCATCGATGCGAGTGCGGGCGTGCTGGAGGTGGGTTGCGGTTATGGTCGCCTGTGCCGGGCGTTTCCGCCGGAGCGTTACCTGGGGGTCGACGTCAATGCGTCGGCGGTGTCGGCTGCGCGCGAGCGCCATCCCGAATACCGCTTCGAGCGTATAGAGCCCGGCGTGGCCTTGCCCAGGGCAGGCACTGCACTGATCTACACCGTGGCGTGCCACATTCCCGATGAGGAGTTAGGGCGCTTCCTGGCCCCCATCTGCGCAGCCGTGGACTCGGTGGTGATCGGGGAGGTGATGGATGAGCGCTGGCGGCGGGACGGTAATCCGCCAATCTTCAATCGTGATCCCGAAGGCTACGTGGGGGCCATGCTGCGCCAGGGCTTCGAACTCGAGCGCTATGGCAAGATCACTTACGCGCGCTACGACACGCCGGCATTCAATGTCGGGCGCGATGTACGCCTGACCCTCCACGTCTACCGCCGCCGCTCGGCCTGAGCGCTGGCGCCGTTCGCTCGGCGGCGCCCGTCGCAACGCCGCCTGGCCAGACCAGGCGGCGTGCTTCCTCCAACGTCAGGCTTTCTCCGCCGCCACTAACAGGTAGTTGCTGCTGAGGCTGTAGTCGAAGCTGCGTACGACCCGGTAGGCGTTGCGTTCGGCCCAGGCGAGGAGGGCGGTTTTGTTTTCGTTGAGCGCGCGGACCAGGATCAGTGGCCGCGTTCTTTCGATCAACCGTTGCGCGCCACGCAGGATCAGCAGCTCATGGCCTCGGCGGTCCACCCGCAGCAGGTCGCAGCCGCCATCCGGGTGCAGGCTGTCCAGGGCGACACCCAGCGGGCTGATGTAGTCCCTCAACTCCATCCGGCCGAACAACTGCTGTTCTGGCGCCGGGTTGTCGGGGCCCGCGCCTATCGTGGCGCAGTGGGCGCGGTAGGCCGCTTCGTCCAGACCGTTCAGGCGCAGGTTGTACTCCAGGAATGCGGCCAGTGTTTCGTCTGCCTCGTAGCTGTCCAGCTCGCCCGCCCCCGCGATGCAGGCGAAGAACAGCGCGTGGCTGCCGATGTGACCGCCGACGTCCAGCACGCGGCTAGCGGCCGGCAGCCGAGGAAGAATCTCCGCCAGTTCGCCGGCCTCGTGAAGTTGTTCGCCGGCCAGCAGGCCTTGTACGGGGTCCAGGGTGTTGCTCAGGCGGAGCGCCAGGGTCGTTCCGTTCAAGGGGATCGAGGCGACGACGTCATTGTCGCGGCAGAAGTCCGAGAACACCCGGTTGATCGCTGCGCGCCAGTCACCGCCATGGGCGGAGCGGGGGCCGCTGGAGTGTTGTCCGCGGACATTGAGGAACAGCGGGGTATCGATCTTGATGCAGCGCTGGTTTTTCCACAGGCGCAGGTAGTAGTCGAAGTCTTCGCCGGTATCCATCTGCGTGTCGAAGGGATAGCGCGCGGCCACCTCCTGGCGCACGAAATGTCCCATCTGCAAGGTCAGATAGGGATCGTTGAGCAGGACCTGCTCCAGGCTGGTCAGCGGGCTGATCTGCTCGGGACGACGCACAGCCTGGCCGGCCTGGAGATCGGCGACATAGATCGCCCCCCAGATGGCGTCGTAGTCCGCCAGGAGCGCTTCGACATCGCTGAAGGCCGACGGGAGCATGAGATCATCGGCATCGAGGAAGAACAGCCACTCGATACCGCGTTCACCTGCCTCGCGGATTGCCAGGTTGCGGGCATGGGAACGACCGAGCCGGCCCTTCGTATCATCGATCTCGATGATCTGTACCTCCTGGAATGCGCCCAGCCCATGGGCGACGGCGCGTGCCACGGAGTCCTTGGCACGACTGACGATTTCCTGGTGACCGGGACCTACCGGCATGATGACGCAACATTTCATGGTGATTTCTGTCCTCGGTCGCTCTTAGAGAATGCCGTCCGCTTGCAATTGCGCGGCGACGCTGGCCAGCGCGGCATTCCAATCGTTCAGTTCGCGATTGCGTACCCGTTTTACGCTCGGATACCAGTAGCTGGGGCCTTCCTCCAGCCCCCAGCGCCAGTTCGGGTTCAGCGGCAGCAGGGCATAGGTGGGCACGCCGAGCGCCCCGGCCAGGTGGACGGTGGTGTTGTCGATGCTGACCACCGCGTCGAGCGCGGCGATCTGCGCTGCCTGACGGTCCATGTCATAGAGCGGGTCCACCGAGTCGTCATGGTGGATGCTGACGCCATGGGCCAGCGCGCGTTCGCGCTCTTCGCGCGTATCGCCATATTGCAGGTTGATCAGTTGCACGTTCGGCAGCCGGGCCAGGATCCCCAGGCTGTCCAGGCCGATGCGCCGACTCTGCTTTTCGTTCGACACGCTGGTGCCGCCGCGCCAGGACACACCGATCAGGCGCTTGCCGGGGAAGCGTTGCGCATAGTCGGTGCGGATTGCCGCCACCTGTTCGGGGTCTGCCTTCAGGTACTGCTGGCGACGCGGAAAACTTTCCAGCGAAGGGCGCAGCAGGGCGCCCAGGCTACCCATCGGAATGTGATAGTCGCTCTTCGGCCAGGACTGCCGGTGCATGGTCTGCGAACCGTCCTGAGCGGTGCCCTGCAGTTCCCGGCGGATGAACTGGACCGTGGGGAAACTGCGCCTGAAGAGCGCGTCCAGCCGCTCGTAGATTTCGTAGTAGACGGTGCCGCCAAGCGCACTCAGTTCATCCAGCATGCTGGCGAACATGATGTGGTCGCCGATGCCTTGCTCGGCCCAGATCAGCAGTGTTTTTCCCTGCAGTGGCTCACCCTGCCAGCGTGGAATGGAAAAGTGCTGCTCGTGCTCCTTCTGCACCTGCGCCCAGCGCCATTCATAGTGCCGCCAGCCTGACTCGAATTCGCCCAGGCGCAACATCAACAGCGCCAGGTTGTTGTGGGTGGCGACATGTTCGGGCTCCAGGCTGAGGACCTTCGAGTAAGCCGCGAAGGCTTCCCGATAGCGCGCCACCTGCTCCAGGGCCACGGCCAGGTTGAAGTTCAGTGGCACGCTCTCTGGCGCTTGCTCCAGTCCCAGTTGGCAGCAGGCGATGCTCTCGTGGAAGCGTGCGGTGTTGTAGTAGAGCTGTGCGAGGAGGTTCAGCACCTGAGTCTGCTCATGCGCTGGCAAGGGCTGTTCCAGGGTCTTGACCAGCAGCTGTTCGGCCTCGACATGCGACTCGATGCGATTGAGAGCGGCCAGCAGCAGCTTGAAGCGCCAGAGGTTGGGCGCGGCGTCGTACCAGCGCTGGGCTTGTACGAGGTTACCGTTGAATCGCGGGCGCGTGGCCAGTTCATCGAACAACGTGGCGTCGACCTTGTCGTCCTGTGGCAGGGCCAGGGCCTGCTCCACATGCGTCTGGGCGGCAATCTCGTCGCCTTGTTTCAGCAGCAGGCTGGCCAGGTGCGCATGCCCCAGCGCGAGATCCGGCAGGTGTTGCAGCAATTGCTGGTAGAGGCGTATCTGCAGTGGGACGTTCTCGGTCCGCTCTGCATCGTTCAGCGCGTTGGCGATTCGCTGGACTTCGGCCTGGACATTGGGCTTGAACATGGAAAGGAATCCGCCTGGGATGACAATTGCTTGACGTGGTTCGGGGAGGTAGCAAGAACAGGGCCATGCCCCCGAAAGACGAGGTGGCGATAAAAAGTTGAAAAAAACGCTAAAGCAAGATCGGAAGACGACGATAACCCTAACGAAGGTTCTCCAGGCCACTTCGGGCGGTTGCCAAGGCTGGGAGCCACAGTAGCCCAAATTACGAGGATCTCGTCATGGCCCTTACCGTTAACACGAACATTGCCTCGCTTTCCGTTCAGAAGAACCTGAGCAAGGCCGCGAATGCGCTCTCCACCTCGATGACCCGTCTGTCCACCGGCCTGCGCATCAACAGCGCCAAGGACGACGCCGCCGGCTCGCAGATCTCCAACCGTCTGAGCAGCCAAGTGAACGGTCTGGGGGTGGCGGTGAAGAACGCCCAGGATGCCAACTCCATCGCTCAGGCATCCGAAGGCGCCCTGCAGGAGTCCACCAACATCCTGCAGCGCATGCGTGAACTGTCCCTGCAGTCGGCCAACGGCAGCAACAGCTCCGAGGACCAGACCTCCCTGAACCAGGAGTTCAAGTCGCTGACCGCTGAACTGACCCGTATCTCCAAGACCACCACCTTCGGTGGCGGCACCTCCGGTATCAAGCTGCTCGATGGCACCGCCGGCACCAACGGCACCCTGACCTTCCAGGTCGGCGCCAACGCCAACGAAACCATCAGCTTCAGCCTGGGTAACATGGGTGCTTCCGCCCTGAAAGGCACCTCGGCTCTGGCGTCGGCGAACGTGACCTTGACCACTGCTCTGGCATCGGCCAACGCCGTCACCGCCACTGCTGGCACCATGTCGATCGATGGCACCACCGTCAACATCGCCAAGGGTTCGACCACCAAGGACATCATCAGCGCCATCAACACCAACGTCAGTGGTGTTACCGCAACGACTGACAGCACTGGCACCGGCATCATCCTGCACTCGGGCAGCACTATCGTCGTCAGCGCCGGTACCGGTGCGACCGCGGCTACCGCTAGCAGCACCAACACGGTGTCGTCCGCCTACACCGTGCAACAGCTGGACATCACTACTGCCAAGGGTGCTCAGTCCGCCACCCAGGTGATCGACGCTGCGCTGAAGCAGATCGATACCCAGCGTTCCGCCCTGGGTGCTGTACAGAACCGCTTGGATAGCACCATCTCCAACCTGCAGAACGTGTCCCAGAACGCCACCGCTGCGCGCAGTACCATTCAAGACGTGGACTTCGCCTCGGAAACCGCGCAGATGACCAAGCAGCAAACCCTGCAGCAGGCCGCTACCGCGGTTCTCGCCCAGGCCAACCAATTGCCGTCTGCAGTGCTGAAACTGCTGCAGTAACAGGCGTCGTCAAACGATGAAAACCGAGGAAGGGCGCGCCGCGCCCTTCCTTGCTTTGCGTGAGGGAGGTAGAACCTGATGGACAGCAAACTCGTTATTGCTACGTTTCAGGGTGGCGGCGCGACCACCAGCGGACTCCCCGCGTCCCGGCAAATCCCCGCCGACGGCAGCGGCAAGGATCTGCCGCAAAGCGCCAAGGATACGTCGGCCAAACAGCTTCAGGATCTCGGGGCCGCCGTGCGCAGCCTGCAGGACCATGCCCAATCGGTGCAGCGCAACCTGGAGTTTTCGGTGGACCAGGGTAGCGGCGAGACAGTCGTGAAAGTCGTTGCCGCCGATACCGGCGAGGTGATCCGACAGATTCCCTCGGAGGTTGCCTTGAAATTGGCGGAGAGCCTGAAGGAGTCGGGCAATCTGCTATTCAGCGAGCGCGCTTGAAAACTGGCGCGCTTCTTGAATGAGGCTCCTGCAAGCAAGGGCGGGGATGCATCGCCGCCAAAAAATCGATAGGAGTGACTGCAAATGGCTACTACGGTGAGTGGTGTTGGTTCTGGGATCGATATTACCTCGATCGTGACATCTCTGGTGAGTGCGCAGAAATCACCCAAGCAGAATCAGATCAGCACCCAGCAATCCAACGCCAACACCCAGTTGTCGGCTATGGGGACGTTGCAGAGCGCACTCGCTACCTTTCAGAGTGCCCTGACGTCGCTGAACGATGCCAAGTCGTTCGCCGGCCTGGCGGCCACTTCTTCAAATACCTCTTTTGTCACAGCCAAGATGGGAACCGGTGCAACGGCCGGCACCTACGATATCAACGTCACCAGCCTGGCAACCAGTTCCAAGGTGGCTACCCAGTACGTGAGCGCATCGACCAGCTTTGGCGCCGGCTCTCTGAAAATCACCCAAGGCAACAGTAATTACAACGTCAGTGTGAGTGCTGGAGCCAGCCTGTCGAGCATCCGTGACAGCATCAACAGTCAGCTGAAATCCAGCGGCATTACCGCCAACATCATCACTGACTCCACCGGCTCGCGCCTGGTGCTCAGCTCCAGTGTCACCGGTAGCGGCAGCGATATCAGCGTGGCGGCGTCCGGTGACAGCAGTCTGTCGGCGCTGAACATCGATGGTGTCAACACCAAGGCTTCGGCAACCTCGGGTGGCTATGTTTCGGCGCCGGCGGCGAATGCTGTCTACTCGATCGACGGCCTGTCGATGAGCAGTTCCACCAACACCATCACCAGTGCCATCAGTGGCGTGGAGTTCGACCTTGTCGCCGCTGGGCAGGCCAAGGTTTCGGTGGCGACCAACACTGACGGCTTGAGGACGTCCATACAGTCGTTCGTCAATGCCTACAATGCGATGGTAAGTACCACCAACTCGCTGACTAAGGTAACCACCACCACCGCGTCCGATGGCACTACCAAGACGTCGGCGGCAGCGCTGTCCAGCGACGCCATGACTCGCACTCTGCTTAATGGCCTGCGCAACGAGTTGGTGGGGTCTTCGACAAGTGGCGGCAGTATCAAGCTGCTCTCGCAGCTCGGTATTTCCACCCAGACCGATGGCACACTGTCGATCGACGACACCAAGCTGACCACGGCATTGACCAACAATTTCTCGTCGGTTCAGGGCTTTTTCACCGGCACCGGTGGCTTGTTGGATCGCATGTCCAACAGCTTGAATGTCTACACCCAGACCAACGGCTTGCTCGATCAGCGCAAAGGTAATCTGCAGGATACCTTGAACACTCTGGCGACCCAGCTGACCGCGCTGAACACGCGTATGGACAAGCTGACGACCACGCTCATGGCCAAGTACACCGCCATGGATACGCTGGTGTCTCAGCTCAACGCCACCAGCAGCAGCGTGCTCACTACCCTCAATGCGCTCAACAATAAGAGCAGTTCGAGCGGCTGATACCGGGCTGCGAACCGTGTTGCGCAGGTGGTATGAACAGCTAAAGAAATACCTGTCCCCGCCGATACCCTTGATAACGGCGAATTGCTCGCTCTAGGGAACAAAGGGGATACCGCATGAACGCCATGGCCGCCCTGCGCCAGTACCAGAATGTGAACACGCAGTCGCAACTGCACGACGCCTCGCCGCATCGGTTGATTCAGATGCTGATGGAAGGGGGGCTCGGTCGCATAGCTCAGGCCAAAGGAGCTATGGAGCGCGGCCAGTATGCGCAGAAGGGCATGCTCATTGCGAAGACCATGGGTATCATTGGCGGGCTTCGTGAGGCGCTGAACCTCGAAGCGGGCGGAGAGTTGGCGCAAGGTTATGCCAATCTCTACGACTACATGAATCGTCGTCTTGCCGAAGCGAATCGCAGCAATGAGGCGGAAATTCTCGATGAAGTATCGGGATTGCTGCGGACGATCAAGGAAGGCTGGGATGGCATCGCTCATTGATGGCACCCCGTCGAGGAGAATCATATCGATGAGTTCCGCCGTTGAGCGTATTGAACAGACTCGCGCCGCACTTGGGGTCGCGCTGGCTGAGTGCGATTGGGAGAAAGTCGCGCAACTGGACCTCGAATGCCGTCGCCATGTCGACAACGCCATGCTGGAGCCTATCGACGACGATAGCGAGCTGCGGCAGAGTCTCGAGGGCTTGCTGCGGTTGTACCGCGATCTGGTTCAGGCGGTAACCATCCAGCGTGAGAATACGGCCGAGGAAATCGCTCGCGTCAGCCGGGCCCACAAGGGTGCGAAGGTTTACCAGCTGTTTGGCTGATGCTTGAGGGGGCCGTTTCTGTAAGGCGCGGAGCGGCCCGTGATGACGTGCGACCCCAGGTCGCAGCCGCTCGCCCCCGCATGCGAGTAGGTGCTTCGTCGGAAATAGCAAAAAAATCACGTCATAAAATTGACTAGTGCCACATTTTTGACTTTACTAGTGGCCAAATGCTGGCGAGCAAAGGGTTTGTCTCCGTCAGATACTTCCTGTCGCCGTTCGCCGGCCCATGCCATCGGAAGATAAAAGCAAGATGTGGCGCGAAACCAAGATTCTGCTGATCGATGACAATTCCGAGCGTTGCCACGAACTCTCGGTCATTCTCAATTTCCTAGGCGAGGACCAGTTGTCCTGCCGTAGCCGTGACTGGCGCCTGACGGTTGATCCACTGCCCAATGGCAGTCGTGATGTCCTCTGTGTGCTGATTGGACATGTCGACAACAAGGGCGGTGCGTTGGAACTGCTCAAGCAATTGTCGACCTGGGACGAATTCCTGCCGGTATTGCTGATCGGCGAGCCAGCGCCTGCCGACTGGCCGGAGGAGGTTCGCCGCCGTGTGCTGGCCAGCCTGGAAATGCCGCCCAGCTACAACAAGTTGCTCGACTCCTTGCACCGTGCCCAGGTCTATCGGGAAATGTACGATCAGGCCCGTGAGCGTGGTCGTCAGCGCGAGCCGAACCTGTTCCGCAGTCTGGTCGGTACCAGCCGTGCGATCCAGCAGGTGCGGCAGATGATGCAGCAGGTCGCGGATACCGATGCCAGCGTGCTGATCCTGGGTGAGTCCGGCACTGGCAAGGAAGTGGTCGCGCGCAACCTGCACTATCACTCCAAGCGCCGCGAGGCGCCTTTCGTTCCCGTGAACTGCGGGGCTATTCCGGCGGAACTGCTGGAAAGCGAACTCTTCGGGCATGAAAAGGGTGCCTTCACCGGTGCCATCACCAGTCGTGCCGGACGTTTCGAACTGGCCAACGGCGGTACTCTGTTCCTCGACGAAATCGGCGATATGCCGCTGCCGATGCAGGTCAAGCTGCTGCGCGTCTTGCAGGAGCGCACGTTCGAGCGGGTCGGCAGCAACAAGACGCAGAATGTCGATGTACGCATCATCGCTGCGACCCACAAGAACCTCGAGAAAATGATCGAGGGGGGCAGCTTCCGCGAGGACCTGTACTACCGCCTCAATGTGTTCCCGATCGAGATGGCTCCGCTGCGCGAGCGCGTGGAAGACATTCCGTTGCTGATGAATGAACTCATCTCGCGCATGGAGCATGAGAAGCGCGGCTCCATTCGTTTCAACTCCGCGGCAATCATGTCGCTGTGTCGGCACGACTGGCCGGGCAACGTGCGTGAGCTGGCTAATCTGGTCGAGCGCCTGGCGATCATGCATCCCTATGGGGTCATCGGCGTGGGTGAGCTGCCGAAGAAGTTCCGCCATGTCGATGACGAGGATGAACAGCTGGCGAGCAGCTTGCGTGAGGAACTGGAGGAGCGCGCCGTGATCGCTGCGGGCCTGCCGGGCCTGGACTCGCCGGCGATGCTGCCGGTCGAGGGTATCGATCTCAAGGATTACCTGGCCAACCTCGAACAGGGATTGATCCAGCAGGCGCTGGACGATGCCAACGGCGTGGTTGCCCGTGCAGCCGAGCGCCTGCGGATTCGACGCACCACGCTGGTCGAGAAAATGCGCAAGTACGGCATGAGCCGACGTGAAGAGGAAATGGCGGAGGATTGACGCTTCCGCCGTGCTCTATTTTCCAACTCATTGAAAAATAAGAGATATTTTTTAGGCACGCGGTTTGCTTAGCCTCTTCCAGCCGACGCTTCGATGACGTCGGATGGAAGAGAGAGCCGCATGATGCCAGCCGTACCCCAGCAGTCCGAGCAAACCTCCAGCGACGCCATGGAGGAAAGCAGCCGCGCCAACCTGGAACAGGCTTTTGCCCTGTTCAACCAGATGTCCAACCAGCTCAGCGAGTCCTACAGCATGCTGGAGGCCCGCGTCAGCGAGCTCAAGGGACAGCTGGCTCTGGTCAGTGCGCAGCGCATGCAGGAGCTGGCGGAAAAGGAACGTCTGGCCAACCGCCTGCAAAGCCTGCTCGACCTGCTTCCGGGGGGCGTCATCGTCATCGATGGCCAAGGTGTGGTGCGGGAAGCCAACCCGGCGGCGCTTGGCATGCTCGGCCAGCCGTTGGTGGGGATGCTCTGGCGTCAGGTCATCGCTCGTTGCTTCGCCCCGCGCAAAGACGATGGCCACGAAATTTCCCTGCGCGATGGGCGCCGCCTGTCCATCGCCACTCGCTCGTTGAATGGCGAGCCTGGGCAACTGGTTCTGCTCAATGACCTGACCGAAACCCGTCGCCTGCAGGATCAACTGGCGCGCCATGAGCGGCTCTCGGCCCTTGGGCGGATGGTCGCTTCGCTGGCCCATCAGATCCGCACGCCGCTCTCCGCAGCCATGCTCTATGCCAGCCATTTGAGCGAGCAGGCGTTGCCGTTGGAGCAGCAGCAGCGCTTCGCTACCCGCCTCAAGGAGCGTCTGCATGAGCTGGAAAACCAGGTTCGCGACATGCTGGTGTTCGCCCGTGGCGAGCTACCGTTGCCGGATCGCCTGGCGCCGGCGGAATTATTCGCGGGCCTGCGCGCCGCCGCCGAGTCCCATGTCTCCGGTCTGCAATTGCGCTGGCAATGCGATGCGCGGGCCGGCGAGCTGCTATGCAACCGTGACACGCTGATTGGCAGTGTGCTCAACCTGCTGCAAAACGCCATTCAAGCCTCCGGCCGCGAGGTCCGCTTGAAGGTGCACCTGTATGCCCGTGGCGACAGCCTGCGCCTGTCGGTCAGCGACAACGGACCGGGGATGGATGCCACTACCCTGGCGCGGCTGGGGGAACCCTTCTTCACCACCAAGACCACTGGCACCGGCCTTGGCCTGGCGGTGGTGAAGGCCGTGGTCAAGGCGCACCGTGGCGAGCTGCTCCTGCGCTCGCGCCCGGCTCGCGGCACCTGCGTCACCCTGATCCTGCCGCTGATCGTGGCTCCCGTTAGCGAACACAAGGAATGAACCGCATGTCCGCCAAAGTCCTGTTGGTCGAAGACGACCGCGCCCTGCGCGAAGCCCTTTCCGATACCTTGCTGATCGGAGGCTGCGAGTTCACAGCAGTGGATTGTGCCGAAGCGGCCCTGGTGGCGCTTCAGCAGGAACCCTTTGCCCTGGTGATCAGCGACGTCAACATGCCGGGCATGGACGGGCATCAGTTGCTCGCGCTCATCCGCGCGCGTTACCCGCAACTGCCCGTGTTGCTGATGACTGCCTATGGCGCGGTGGATCGCGCGGTGGACGCGATGCGGCAGGGGGCCGCGGATTACCTGGTCAAACCCTTCGAGCCCAAGGTGCTGCTGGAGTTGGTCGCCCGCCATGCCCTGGGACGCGTCAGCGTGGCGGAGAGCGATGGCCCGGTCGCGGTCGAACCGGCCAGCCGTCAACTGCTGGAACTGGCCGCGCGGGTGGCGCGCAGCGACTCCACGGTGCTGATCTCCGGCGAGTCCGGTACCGGCAAGGAGGTATTGGCGCGCTATATCCACCAGCAGTCGCCGCGTGCCAATAAGCCCTTCATTGCCATCAATTGCGCGGCGATTCCCGACAACATGCTCGAGGCCACGTTGTTCGGTCATGAGAAGGGCGCCTTCACTGGCGCCATCGCCGCGCAGCCGGGCAAGTTCGAGCTGGCCGAAGGCGGCACCATTCTGCTCGACGAGATTTCCGAAATGCCCCTGGGCTTGCAGGCGAAGCTCCTGCGCGTGCTGCAGGAGCGCGAGGTTGAGCGAGTCGGCGCGCGCAAACCGATCGAGCTGGATATCCGCGTATTGGCGACCACCAACCGCGATCTGCTCGGCGAAGTAGCAGCGGGGCGTTTCCGCGAGGACCTCTACTATCGCCTCTCGGTATTTCCCCTGGCTTGGCGTGCCTTGCGCGAGCGCCCGGCGGATATCCTGCCGCTCACCGAGCGTTTGCTGGCCAAGTACGTGAAGAAAATGAACATGGCTGCGGTGAGCCTTTCCAGCGAGGCGCGCGCCGCTTTGCTGGCGCACCCCTGGCCGGGCAACGTGCGCGAGCTGGACAATGCCATTCAGCGCGCCCTGATTCTTCAGCAGGGCGGGCAGATTCAGCCGCAAGACCTGTGCCTGACCGCGCCCATCGGCCATGCCGCGCCGACCGTCGTCGTGGCGCTGCCGCCACCCTTGTCGGTGGTGCCGAGCAGTGTCGAGATTCCGTCGCCGTCGAGCCAGGAGGCCGCCGGCGCCCTTGGCGAGGACCTCAGGCGCCGCGAGTTCCAGATGATCATCGATACCCTGCGCAGCGAGCGTGGCCGTCGCAAGGAGGCTGCCGAGCGCTTGGGCATCAGTCCGCGCACCCTGCGCTACAAGCTGGCGCAGATGCGTGATGCCGGCATGGATGTCGAGGCGTATCTCTACGCCAGTTGATGGGCGGGCGCGGAGGCTGCTAAGCCGCCGCCCCAGCCGTCTGGATCAGATCACGCTGATCATGTTCATCTGCAATTGGGTGGCCTCCAGGCCCGCCAGGATCAGGCTGCTGTCCCCGACGCGGATCAGGGTGTCGTTGCCTTGTTGGCTGGCGGCGGCGACGACCGCCTCCTTCGAGGCGAAGAGGTTGCGGGAGAAAACCAGGGTATCGACGCCGTTCTGATGGAGATTGAAATCGCTGATGCGGTCCTGGCCGAAGTCGAGTTGGTCAAAGACGAACCGGTCGCTGCCGACACCGCCACTGAGCAGATCGTTGCCCACGCCTCCCTGTAGCCAGTCATCGCCGGCACCGCCGTACAGCTGGTCGTTGCCGGTGCCGCCCAGCAAGCGATCGTTGCCCGCGCCACCGTGCAGCAGGTCATTGCCGCCGTTGCCGTGGAGGATGTCGTCGCCGCTCAGGCCGACTATCCGGTCATTGCCCTGGCTGCCGTGCAACAGGTCGTTGCCGCGACTGCCTTCCTGGGCGGCGGAGTAGCCCTTGTCGCGGCCGAACCAGCCGTTGTAATCGAGGCGATCCGGCTTGACCGTGTAGGTCGGGACCAGCGCCAGCAGCGGGTCGAGCAGGGGGTTGTCGACCTGCTGGGTCATGAAGGCGATTTGCTCCACATCGTGGAGTTCCTTGAGCCCGTACCTGCCGTTTATGTCGTTGAGCAACAGGCTGCCGTCGCTCAGGCGCATCGCCTCGTAGTCCGAGGCTTGTCCAGGCAGGTAGACAGTGTCGTTGCCACTGCCGCCGGCGACCACGTCGGTCCCCGTGCTCAGGCGGAACTTGTCATTGCCGGCGAAGCCGTCGAGGAAGTCGTCGCTGCGGCCGTCCTGCAATTTGTCGCCGCCGTCGCTGCCAAGCAGGAAGGCGGGTGTTCCGTAGTGGTCGGAGGTCGAGGTGGGCTTGTCGCTGACCCAGAACAGCGAGCGGCTGGCGGGAGCGAGATTGCTGATGACGATGGTGCTGTCGCGCTCGATGAAGTCATAGAAGCTGGACTGGCCGATCAGCGCGATGGGGTTGCTGAACACCCCGCCGATATGGGCCGACCAGTTGGTGATATTGAGTATCGAGAAAGCGATGTTGGGCCAGGTGGGCTGTAGGTAGGTGGAATCGAAGAGCACGATGTTGTCGAGGGTCGAGTCGTAGCGGTTGTCGTGTCCATGCAGGGCGTTGTTGATGGCTTCCAATGGGTCGCTGGTCTGGCCGATGGCGCGGAACACCACGTCGTTCTCGAAGCCGACGTTGATGATGCCGTCGCCGTCGTTGATCTTCGGGGCTGCCAGGCCCACGTAGTCAGCATCCTTGAAGAAACCGTCGGCCAGGCTCTCGCGTTGCAGGTACATGTTGTTGACCGCGCCGCCGCCCAGGCTGTAGCCGGTCACCAGCACGTCCTTGCCGCTCAGACCGTGGCCGCCGGCGAAGCCCTTGATGGCGTCGAGCAGATAATCGAAGGCCCTGATGTAGCTGTTATCGATCATCTTCAGATAGAAGGGCACGTCGACCAGGGAGTTGGTCCCGGCGATCGAAAAGGCAACTTTCCTCAGGGCGCCCTGGTTGTCGTACTGGCCGAACACCCTGGCCTGTGAATCGGGTACTCCTTCACCCTTGAACTGACCGGACAGGTCAAGCCGGTCGTGCGACAGCCCCAGTTCGCCGGGAGCGAGTTCGCGCCAGCCGTTGGTGAGGGCATAGTTGGTGCTCGGACGGGAGAACAACAGGCCGGTCAGCTTGAACAGGCCGCCGGCGACAGCGGTGCCGCTGCTGTAGGAGGCCAGCGTCCAGGCGTCGGCAATGAGCGTGCGGGCATCTTGGTTCTTGTAGTCGAAAATGGCCATTGGGAAGGTCTCGCGATTCAACGGATGTGGCGCATGAACCGAAGCGCCGAGCGCTGCCTGCCGGCCATGCCCAGGCATTGATAACGGTCCGGGTTCTGACTGCCCAGCATTCATGGCGCATTGCGGATGCTTCCTACGAGGCATTGGGGCGCCGTCCGACTCCGTCGGCACTGCATGGGGAGGAATGCATTTCCAGATGAGTGACAGAATTCCGTCGGCTTCCCGAGAACATCGCGCCGCCAGCCATGGGGGCGCGCGCTGGATTCCGTCGCACACCCCTTGGCCATGGCTGAACGTCACGCCAGACGGCCACTCTGGAAACATGGCACCCTTGTTGCAAATCCCTATGCCAAAGCGCCGCAGGCGTCAAAAAAGTCGCGGCTTGGGTGAAGGGGAAGGAAATGAGTCAGGGTATCGAGTTCAACCGTCTGCTACTGGAAATGCGCTCCATGCAAATGGACGCCATGGCCAAGGCCAAGCCGCTGGCCCCGACGAGCGCCACCCCGGCCGCGGAGGGCGCGCCGAGTTTCTCGGACATGCTCGGTCAGGCAGTGAACAAGGTGAATGCCACCCAACAGACGGCAACCGATATGGCCAATGCCTTTGAAGTTGGCCAGAGCAACGTCGACCTCACCGATGTGATGATCGCTTCGCAGAAGGCCAGTGTGTCCTTCCAGGCCATGACCCAGGTGCGCAACAAGCTGGTCCAGGCCTATCAGGACATCATGCAGATGCCGATCTGAGCGGCGGAGTAGATAGGTCATGGCTGAAGCCAGCGTAGAAAACCAGGTTCCCGCCAAGCTTGGCGCCAGCGTGCTGAAGAAGCCGTTGATGGGGCTGACGTTCCTCGAGAACCTCGCCGAGATGCCGATGCTGCGCCAAGTGGGCCTGCTGGTCGGGCTGGCGGCGAGCATCGCCATCGGTTTCGGCATGGTGCTCTGGTCGCAGCAGCCGGACTACAAGCCGCTGTACGGCAGCCTGAACGGCGTCGATGCCAACAAGGTGGTGGAAGCGCTGAGCGCCGCCGATATCCCCTACAAGGTGGAGCCGAATTCCGGCGCCTTGCTGGTCAAGGCCGATGACCTCGGGCGCGCCCGCATGAAGGTGGCCGGCGCTGGCCTGGCACCGACCGACAGCAATGTCGGCTTCGAGATTCTCGACAAGGAACAGGCGCTGGGCACCAGCCAGTTCATGGAAGCGACCAACTACCGTCGCGGCCTGGAAGGGGAGCTGGCGCGCACGGTGTCCAGCTTGAATAACGTCAAGGCGGCGCGTGTGCACCTGGCCATTCCGAAAAGCTCGGTGTTCGTCCGTGACGAGCGCAAGCCGAGCGCCTCGGTGCTGGTCGAACTCTACCCGGGGCGCAGCCTGGAGCCCAGCCAGGTGCTGGCGATCGTCAATCTGGTCGCGACCAGCGTGCCGGAGCTGGACAAGTCCCAGGTCACCGTGGTCGACCAGAAGGGCAACCTGCTCTCCGATCAGCAGGAACTCTCCGAGCTGACCATGGCCGGCAAGCAGTTCGACTTCACCCGGCGCATGGAAGGCAATCTGACCCAGCGCGTGCACAGCATCCTGCAGCCGGTGCTGGGCCAGGGCCGCTACAAGGCCGAGGTATCCGCCGACGTCGACTTCAGCGCTGTGGAGTCCACCGCCGAGTCCTACAACCCGGACCAGCCGGCACTGCGCAGCGAGCAGGTGAACAATGAAGAGCGCCAGAGCAGCGGCGGCCCGCAGGGAGTGCCGGGTGCACTGTCGAACCAGCCTCCGGGGCCGGCCAGCGCGCCGCAGCAGACCGGGCAGAGCGCTTCCTCGGAGTATGTCGCGCCGGGCCAGCCGCTGAAGGATGCCAACGGCCAGACCATCATCGACCCGAAAACCGGCAAGCCGGAGCTGGCGCCCTATCCGACCGACAAGCGCGAGCAGAACACGCGCAACTACGAGCTGGATCGCTCCATCAGCTACACCAAGCAACAGCAGGGTCGCCTGCGTCGGCTTTCCGTCGCCGTGGTGCTCGACGATCGCCTGGTCAGCGATGCCAAGACCGGCGAGGTCAGCCACAAGCCGTGGAGCGCCGACGAACTGGCGCGCTTCACCCGCCTGGTGCAGGATGCGGTCGGCTACGACGCCAGCCGCGGCGACAGCGTCAGCGTGATCAACGCGCCCTTCGCGCCCGAGCAGAACCTCGACCTCGCTTCGCCGCCGTTCTACTCCCAGCCGTGGTTCTGGGACGTGGTCAAGCAGGTGCTGGGCATCGTCTTCATCCTGGTCCTGGTGCTCGGCGTGCTGCGCCCGGTACTGAACAACCTGAGCGGCAACAAGAACAAGTCCCTGGTCGCCGGCGAGGGAGGCGAAGGCGCCCTCGGCGAGCTGGGTGGGCTGGAGGGCGAGCTGTCCGAGGACCGCGTGAGCCTCGGTGGGCCGCCGAGTATCCTGTTGCCCAGCCCCAGCGAGGGGTACGATGCGCAACTCAATGCGATCAAGAGCCTGGTAGCCCAGGACCCGGGCCGCGTGGCCCAGGTAGTGAAGGATTGGATCAACTCCGATGAGTGACGTTGTATGAGCGAGTCGCGCGCAGCCGCCAAACTGAGCAAGGTCGACAAAGCCGCCATTCTCCTGCTGTCGCTCGGCGAGACCGACGCGGCGCAGGTGCTGCGGCACATGGGGCCGAAGGAAGTGCAGAAGGTCGGCGTGGCCATGGCGCAGATGCGCAACGTGCACCGCGATCAGGTCGAGCAAGTGATGAGCGAGTTCGTCGAAGTGGTCGGCGATCAGACCAGCCTCGGCGTCGGCGCCGATGGCTATATCCGCAAGATGCTGACTCAGGCGCTCGGCGAGGATAAGGCGAACAACCTCATCGACCGCATCCTGCTCGGTGGCAACACCAGCGGCCTGGACAGCCTGAAGTGGATGGAGCCGCGCGCGGTCGCCGATGTGATCCGCTACGAGCACCCGCAGATTCAGGCCATCGTGGTCGCCTACCTCGATCCCGACCAGGCCGCCGAAGTGCTCAATCACTTCGACCACAAGGTGCGCCTGGACATCGTCCTGCGCGTTTCCTCGCTGAACACCGTGCAGCCGTCGGCGCTGAAGGAACTCAACCTGATCCTGGAGAAGCAGTTCGCCGGCAACGCCAATGCCACTCGCACCACCATGGGCGGCGTGAAGCGCGCGGCGGACATCATGAACTTCCTCGACAGCTCGGTCGAAGGCGCGCTGATGGACTCCATCCGCGAAGTGGACGAAGACCTCTCCGGGCAGATCGAGGACCTGATGTTCGTCTTCGATAACCTCGCCGATGTCGACGACCGTGGTATCCAGGCGCTGCTCCGCGAGGTGTCCTCCGATGTCCTGGTGCTGGCCCTCAAAGGCTCGGACGAGGCCGTTCGCGAAAAGATCTTCCGCAACATGTCCAAGCGTGCCGCCGAGCTGCTGCGTGACGACCTCGAGGCCAAGGGCCCGGTGCGCGTCAGCGAAGTGGAAGGCGCGCAGAAGGAAATCCTCACCATCGCCCGGCGCATGGCCGAATCCGGCGAGATCACCCTGGGTGGCAAGGGCGGCGAGGAGATGATTTAAGTGGTATTACCCGCTAAACCCAGGGGCGACCAGGACGTCGACTCCAGCGACCTGATTCGCGCGCGTGACGTTGGCGGTTTCGACCTCTGGTCGCTGCCCAGTTTCGACCCGGTGGTGGAGCTGCCGGAGCCCGAGCCCGAACCGCTGCCGGAAGAGCCTGACGTGCCGGCGGTGGAAGAGGTCCCGGTCGAGGACGTCAGACCCCTGACCCTCGAGGAACTCGAGGCGATCCGTCAGGACGCCTATAACGAAGGCTTCAGCACCGGCGAGAAAGACGGTTTCCACACCGGCCAGCTCAAGGCCCGCCAGGAGGCCGACGAGGCCTTGCAGGAGCGCGTCAAGCAGCTGGAAACCCTGATGAGCCAGTTGTTCGAGCCCATCGCCGAACAGGATCGCTTGATCGAGCAGGTCCTGGTCAATCTGGTCGGCCAGATCGCTCGCCAGGTCATCCAGCGCGAGCTGTCCAACGATTCCAGCCAGGTGCGCCAGGTGCTGCGCGAAGCCCTCAAGCTGCTGCCGATGGGCGCGCAGAACGTGCGCATTCACGTCAATCCGCAGGACTTCGAACTGGTCAAGGCGTTGCGCGAGCGGCATGAGGAAAGCTGGCGCATCCTCGAAGACGAGGAGCTGCTGCCCGGCGGTTGCCGGATCGAAACCGAGCATTCGCGCATCGACGCCAGCATCGAAACGCGCCTGGCGCAAATCACCAAGCAGTTGTTCGAGCAACAGCGCGACCAGGCCACTCATCCCCTGGAAGCGGACCTGCACATCGACCTGGGGGCCGCCGATGCGCCTTGAGCGGGTCAGTTTCGGTAAGCGCCTGCAAGGTTATCTCGATGTCGCCAATCTTCCGGCGCAGCCGGTGGTGGAAGGGCGCCTGCTGCGCATGATCGGCCTCACCCTCGAAGCCGAGGGACTGCAAGCCGCAGTGGGCAGCCGCTGTCTGGTGATCAACGACGGTGGCTACCATCCGGTACAGGTCGAAGCCGAGGTCATGGGCTTCTCCGGCAGCAAGATATTTCTCATGCCGGTCGGCAGCCTCGCTGGCATCGCCCCCGGCGCCCGCGTGGTACCGCTGCCGGAAAGCGGCCGGCTGCCGATGGGCATGTCCATGCTCGGCCGCGTGCTCGACGGCGTGGGCCGCGCCCTGGATGGCAAGGGCGGTATGCGCGCGGAAGACTGGGTGCCGATCGACGGCCCGATCATCAACCCGCTGGCGCGCGAACCCATCCATGAGCCGATGGACGTCGGCATCCGTTCGATCAACTCGTTGCTCACCGTTGGCCGAGGCCAGCGCCTCGGTCTGTTCGCCGGCACCGGCGTGGGCAAGAGCGTGCTGTTGGGCATGATGACCCGCTTCACCAAGGCCGACATCATCGTGGTCGGGCTGATCGGCGAGCGGGGCCGCGAGGTCAAGGAATTCATCGAGCACATCCTCGGCGAGGAAGGCCTGAAACGCTCCGTGGTGGTCGCCTCGCCGGCCGACGATGCGCCGTTGATGCGCCTGCGCGCGGCCATGTACTGCACGCGGATCGCCGAATACTTCCGTGACAAGGGCAAGAACGTCCTGCTGCTGATGGATTCGCTGACCCGCTTCGCCCAGGCCCAGCGTGAAATCGCCCTGGCCATCGGCGAGCCGCCGGCGACCAAGGGCTATCCGCCGTCGGTGTTCGCCAAGCTACCGCGCCTGGTGGAGCGAGCCGGCAACGGCGAGAAGGGCGGCGGCTCGATCACCGCGTTCTACACAGTGCTCAGCGAGGGTGACGACCAGCAGGACCCGATCGCCGACGCCGCCCGCGGCGTGCTCGACGGGCACTTCGTGCTGTCGCGCCGGTTGGCCGAGGAAGGCCATTACCCGGCCATCGACATCGAGGCCTCGATCAGCCGGGTCATGCCCCAGGTGGTCAGCCCCGAGCAGTTGCAGAACGCCCAGCGCTTCAAGCAGCTGTGGTCGCGCTATCAGCAAAGCCGCGACCTGATCAGTGTCGGCGCCTACGTGGCCGGCGGCGATGCCGAGACCGACCTGGCCATCGCGCGTTTCCCGATCATGCGCCAGTTCTTGCGCCAGGGCCTGACCGAAAGCCAGAACCTCGACGACAGCGCCCTGCTGCTGGACGCCGTGCTGTCCGGCAGGGCTGGCTGAGGTGCGCGCCATGGCGGCATGCGTCGCATGGACTGAGCCTCGCGAAGCCCAAGTCGTCACGACGGGGCGGCAGCCAGCATGAGCCGCCGTGCCGAGCGCCTGGCCCCGGTCGTCGACATGGCCCTGAAAGCCGAACGAGAAGCCGCGCGCCAGCTCGGCCTGGCGCAGAATCAACTGCTGCAGGCGCAGCGCAAGCTGGCTGAACTGGAGCGCTTCCGCGGTGACTACCAGCAGCAATGGATCGAGCGCGGCCAACAAGGCGTCAGCGGGCAATGGCTGATGAACTACCAGCGCTTTCTGTCGCAGCTGGAGGCCGCGGTCGAGCAACAGAACCGCAGCCTCGACTGGCAACGCGAGGTGGTCGACAAGGCCCGTGGCGCCTGGCAGGAGAAATACGCGCGGTTGGAGGGGCTGCGTAAGCTGGTCGAGCGCTATCGTGAAGAAGCGCGCCTGCTCGAAGACAAGCGCGAGCAGAAACAGCTCGACGAATTCGCCCAGCGCCTGCGGCCCAGCGCCTATTAGCCGCTCGGCGCCGGCAACCGCCAGCGTCAGGAGAGCCCGATCATGCCGCGACACCTGTGTCATCTCCGTCCATCAGCGCCCTGGAGCAAGGGGCGCGTCCTATGCGCTTGAGCCCTGCGCTGTTGCGTACCCATCCGCGGTTGCTCGTCGCTGCGATCGTCGGTGTGCTGGTGGCGCTCGCCGTGCCGCTGGGGCCGCTGATGCGTGTCCTGGTCGGTTGGAATACCGCGGCCTGGTTATACGTGTTGCTGATCGCCATTCTGGCGACCCGTTCGACGGCGGCGCAGGTCCGGCGCCTGGCCGATGTCGAGGACGAGAACGCCAGGGCGGTGCTGGTGCTGGTCTGCCTGGCGGGGCTTGCCAGCCTGGTTGCGATCATTTTCGAGCTGGCCGCGGCGCGTGACCTGCATGGCAGCGACAAGCTGCTGCGCTATGCCTTCACCGGCAGCACGGTGCTGGGCTCCTGGTTCCTCATCGGTACCTTGTTCGCCATGCATTACGCACGCCTGTATTACCTCGCGCCGGCGCAGCAGGCGCCGCTGCAGTTTCCTGACGCCCCTTGCGAGCCGGATTACTGGGACTTCCTCTACTTCTCCTTCACCCTCAGCGTGGCCGTGCAGACCTCGGATATCGCCATCGCTTCGCCGGTGTTGCGCAAACTGGCCCTGGGACAGTCGATCATCTTCTTCCTGTTCAACACCGCGATCCTCGGCTTGAGCATCAATATCGCCGCCGGGTTGATCGGCTGAGGCGTTGCGGCAGAAGGCGCCTCAGTGGCGCCAGAAGGCCGGGGTGAAGAGCACCAGTACGGTAAGGATTTCCAGGCGGCCGAAGAGCATCCCGGCACAGAGCAGCCACTTGGCGGCGTCCGGCAACGGCGCGAAGTTGCCCGAGGGGCCGATCACCGGGCCCATGCCCGGACCGACGCCGGCCACGGTACTGGCGGCGCCGGTCAGCGCGGTCATCCAGTCCAGACCGAGGAAAGTCAGGGCCAGGCCGAGGAGGCCGACCGTGGCGCCGAAGAAGAACGAGAAGGTCAGGATCGAACGGACGATTTCTTCGTCCAGGCGGTGGCCGTTATAGCTCTGGCGGAGCACCGCGCGCGGGTGGATCAGTTGGTACAGGTTGGCCTTGAGCAAGGTGTAGGCGACCTGGAAGCGGAAGATCTTGATGCCGCCGGCGGTGGAGCCGGAGCAGCCGCCGATGAAGCCCAGGTAGAAGAACAGCATGATGGAGAAATGCCCCCACAGGCTGTAGTCGCCCAGGGCGAAGCCGGTGGTGGTGACCACCGAGGTGACGTTCACCGCGACGATGCGGAAGGCGTCCGGCCAGGGCAGGTCCGAGTTCAGCGCGTACCAACTGCCCATGACCAGCCAGGTCACCAGCAGCAAGCCGAGGAAACCGTGCACCTGGTGATCCTTGAGCAGCGCCCGGCGATGACCGCGCAGGGTCGCCACATACAGCGAGAAGGGCAGGCTGCCGAGGATCATGATCACCACCGCGACCCAGTGCACCGCCGGCTGCCGCCACTTGGCCAGGGACTGGTCGGAGGTGGAGAAGCCGCCGGTGGAGATCGCCGACATCGCGTGATTGAGCGCATCGAACAGGCCCATGCCCGCCCACCAGAGGGCCAGGCTGCCGAGGATGGTGATACCGACGTACACCGCGACTATGTACTTGGCGACCATGTGCGAGCGCGGCATGACCTTGTCGGTGCGGTCCGAGGACTCGGTCTGGAACAGGCGCATGCCGCCGATGCGCAGCATGGGCAGGATGGCCACCGCCATGCCGATGAAGCCGATGCCGCCCAGCCAGTGCAGCAGCGAGCGCCAGATGAGTATGCCCGGGGACATGCTGTCCAGCCCGCTGAGCACCGTGGAGCCGGTGGCGGTGATGCCGGACATGCTCTCGAACAGCGCATCGGTGATGCTCATGTGGCGGGCGAAGATGAACGGCAGGGCGGAGAACAGGCAGACGATCAGCCAGCTCGATACCGTCAGCATGTACATGTCCCGCGGGCGCAGGCGAACTTGATCGGGACGACCGGGCAGCACCAGGCCGAGGCCGGCGCTGAAGGTGATGATGCTCGACCAGATGTAGGGGGGCAGCTCGGCGCCGCGGCTGTAGTAGAGCAGGGTGGCCACGGGCACCAGCATGGCGACCGCCAGGGTGATCAGGAACAGGCCGATGATGAATCCGAGGGTGCGTAGGGTCGGCAGGGCCATGTAGCGAACTCAGCGGGCAGGAACGGAGCATTCTATCCGGCGTGGCGGCCCTCGGGGGAGGCTTCACCAGCAAGGCGCTGCGCTGCATCGGCCTGCTCGGCGAGGCCGGCCGTGGCGCCCATGGCCTGCAGCGCATCCTCTGCCGCGCCTGGAAGCCGGGCGGATGAGAAGGCATTGCGTCTACAATGGCGCCTTTGTGTCTTGCTGGAGGTAGCCCATGGAGGCTTACGACGCGCTGGTCAACCGTGTATCCCATGCCCGCCTGGGTGAGCCGGCGCCTTCCGCCGAGCAACTGGATCGTCTGTTCCGTGTCGCCCTGCGCGCGCCGGACCATGGCCAACTGCGGCCCTGGCGCTTCCTGACGGTGGAAGGCGAGGCGCGCGGGCAACTCGGCGAATTGTTCGCCCGCGCGACCCGCGCCGCGCAGCCCGAAGCCACGCCCGAGGCCCTGGCCAAGGCGCGCGCCATGCCCATGCGCGCACCGACCCTGGTGGTGGCCATCGCGCGTCTGCATGAACATCCCAAGGTGCCGGAAATCGAGCAACTGCTGGCCGCCGGCTGTGCCGCCTATGGCCTGCTGCAGGCTGCGTTCGTCGAAGGCTTGGGGGCCATTTGGCGCACTGGCGCGCTGGCCTCCGACCCGCTGGTACAGCAGGGCCTCGGCCTGAGCGCCAACGAGCGCATCATCGGCTTCATCTACCTGGGCACGCCCACGGGTGAGCGGCGTCAGCCGACCCCCCTCGATCCGGCCGCGTTCGTCAGCGCCTGGCGGGGCTGAGCGGCAGGCTCAGGCGCAGCTTCCAGCCGTCGCTGCCGCTGCGCCAGAGCAGGCGGCCGCCCTGCCAGGCGGCCAGTTGCCGGGCGGCTTGGGTGGCCGCCGGCAGCCAACCGCGCGCCTGTTCATCCACCCCGTTCACGTCGATGCGCAGCCCGCCGCGTTCCAGATGCAGGCCCAGGGCGATGGCGGTGCTCTCGCGTGCCTGAATAGCGCCCTCGATGAGTCGATCGAGGGCTTCGTGCAGGGCGTCCGGCCAGGTGTGCAGCGGCCAGGTACCGCCTTGCGGCAGCGTCAGCCTCAATCCCGGCCAGCAGTGCCGCCAGCGTTGCGCGAGCATGCCCAGCTCCACCGCCATCACCAGGCTCTGCGGCTCTTCGCGGGGTGGCTGCCCAGCCAGGCGGGCGAGCGATGGGCGGGGCTGGGGCAGGGCAGGCAGGTGTTCGGCGGGAAGGTTCATGGACGGCTCCGGAGAAGGATGCGCGCCGTCGCGCGGCGCGCGCGGACTCATGCGATGTGGCGGGTGACAGGCAGCTCGATGGTGGCGACGAAGCCTCCCTCGGGATGATTGGCCAGGCGCAGGCGGCCGGCGTGCCGCTCCACCGCGCGGCGGGCGATGGCCAGGCCCAGGCCGTGGCCGGGGCTGTCCTGGTTGGGCGCGCGGAAGAATGGCTCTCCCAGGTGCGCCAGGTGTTCGGCGTCGGCCCCCGGACCGTGGTCGCGGATGCTGATGCGCAGGACCTGGTCGTCGCTTTCGGCATCCACTTCCAGCGGCTTGTTGCTCGGGTTGAAGCGCAGGGCGTTGCGTAGCAGGTTGTCCAGCGCCCGTTCGAGCATGTCCGGCCAGCCGTCCAGCGCCAGGTCGGCCGGGACGCGCAACTGGATGTGCTGCTCGGGGGCCAGCAGTTGGGCGTCTTCGCGCAGGCGTTCGAGCAGCGGCAGCAGCACGATATGGCTGGCGGGGCCGGGGTCGGCGTCGAGACGGGCGAGGGCGAGGATTTCGCCGATCAGCCCTTCCAGCCGGTCGCATTCCTGCTCCAGGCGCGGCCACATGTTGGCGCGCGCTTCGGGCGTTGCGCGCTCGGCCAGGGCCAGGGCGATACGCAGGCGCGCCAGGGGCGAGCGCAGTTCATGGGACACGTCGCGCAGCAGTTGGCGCTGGCTGTTGATCAGGCGCTGCAGGCGGGCGCCCATGCGGTTGAAGTCGCGGGCCAGGACGCCCAGTTCGTCGCCACGCTTGGCCAGGCGCGCGAGGCTGTCCTGCTGGTAGGCGGTCTGGCCGAGGTCATGCACGGCACGGCGCAGGCGGTTCAGCGGGCGCGTGATGGACAGGGTCACCAGCAGGCTGACGATGGTCAGCACCACCAGGGCGATGCCCAGTGCGCTGAGTGGCCAGAGGAGGCTGCTGCGGTGCCAGGCCTCCAGCGCGCCATGGGGAATGCGGTAGATGAACAGGTAGGTGTGGTCGCTCTGCGCGCTGGTGTATTCCTGGCTCAGTTGACGCCAGGGGAAGCGTGGCAGGTTGGAGCGATTGAAACCTTCCTCGGGCGGCCGTGGCGGGCGTGGCAGGTAGGTGCCATCGACCAGGCGCTGACCGCTTTCGTCGAGCACTTGCACCGACAGCTCGAAGTCGTGGCGGCGTTGCACCAGGAACGCCTGGGCAGCGTCGGGACCTTGCTGTTCATAGAGGACGGTCCACTGCTTGGCCAGGTCGTGCAGGCCGGGATAGCGGGCGATGATCCAGGTGTCCTGGTTCAGCGCGCGGCCGAGCAGTATCGACAGACCGGCGACCAGCAACAGGGCGAGCCAGAAAGCGGCGAGTACTCGCCAGAAAAGAGATCGCATGGTCTTCCTGTTCAGTCGCATGGCCCGTTCTTATCGGTGATGCAGGCATGACGAAGACGCCGGGGAGTGCCCGGCGTCTTTGCCTGCGTTGGGTTTAGTTGCCCTTGCCTTCCTTTTGCGCTTTCCACTGCTGGAACTCGCTCCATTCGGCCTGACGTGCCTGGCGATCCTTCTGCAGCTCATCGAACTTCTTCTGCTGCTCGGGGGTGAGCAACTCGCGGATGTCCTTCTGCGTCTTGTCGTGGTTGGCCTTCAGCTCATCCTGCATGGCCTTGCGGTCGGCCGCCGACAGCTTGCTCAGGTACTTTTCATTGATGTCGTGGCGGTTCTTCATCGACTCGCCCATCAGCTTGCCAAGCTTCTGGCGCTGTTCCTGGGTCAGGTTCAGTTCTTTCATTCCGCCGTGGTCGCGCGGGCCGTGGCCGCCCATCATCGGGCCGCCGTCCATCATCGGTGCGCCGGGCGGCGGAGGCGGCGTGGTGTCGTTCGCGGTGGCGGCCATGGCCAGCGTCGGCAGGGTCGCGGCGATCAGCAGGGCAGTGAGGGTCTTGCGCATGGGATCTTCTCCTTTCATGGACCGGTCGTTACCGGATGTGCTCCAGTCTAGGCATGGCAAGGTCAAGGGCGGTCAGGCGCTGGTAAAGCTTCGGTAAAGATTGCCGCAGGCCCGCGGCAGAGCGGTTCCGGGCGCGCCGGCTCAGGGGGCGTAGAAGTAGCCGCGGCCACGCAGGGCGAGAATGCGCGGCCGCCCGTCGGGGTGGGCGCCGAGTTTCTTGCGCAGGTTGCTGACGTGCATGTCCAGGCTGCGGTCGTAGAGCGTCAGCTTGCGGCCCAGGGCGATCTGCGCCAGGGCCTGCTTGTCCAGCGGCTCGCCCGGCTGGCGCAGCAGGGCTTCGAGGATTCGGCTTTCGGAGAGGGTCAGGCTGACCTCCAGTGGCCCGATGCTGACCATGCCGCGGCTCAGGTTCAGGCTCAGGTCGCCCAGTTCGATCTGCGCGCTGGGCTGCGACGGGTGGCTGCGACGCAGCACGGCGCGCAGGCGCGCGGTGAGTTCGCGGGGGTCGCACGGCTTGGCCAGGTAGTCGTCGGCGCCCAGCTCCAGGCCGAGGATGCGGTCCAGTGGCTCGCCACGGCCGGAGAGCATCAGTACCGGCAGGTCCGGGTGTTCGCTACGCAGTTGCTTGAGCAGTTCCAGGCCGCTACCGTCGGGCAGCATCACATCCAGCACCACGGCGTCGGGGATGCGGCTGGCCAGGGCCGCGCGCGCGGCGCCGCCATCGTGGCTGGCGCGGATACTGAAGCCTTCCTGGGTCAGCCAGGTGCTCAGCAGGTCGCACAATTCACGGTCGTCGTCGATCAGCAGCAGCTCACTCATGATCCGGCTTCTTTCAGTTGATCCACTCGCGGCGTTGGCGGCGGCGGATGCCGCGGCTCAGGGCGCCGAGAACAAAGGCGATGAGGGCAGTGGCGGCGCCTGTCGCGAACCAGCTCTGCTCCTCTGTGAGCAGGCGTGGCGAGCGTTGCGCCTGGGCATCGCTCAATTGTTGCTTCAGGCGCCGGTTTTCCTGGCGCAGGTCGTCCAGCGCGGCGCGTTGCTGTTCAGTGTCGGCCAGGCGGCGTTGCTGCTCTTGCAGGCGCTGGGCGGTGTCTTCGTCAGCGCTTGCGGTGGTTTCCGTCGGCGTCATGGCAGTGGCGTCTTCGCCGTGGGCGGCGAGCGGCACATGCAGGCAGACGAGCAGGGGCAGCAGGTAGCGAGGGTGCATCGGAACTCCTTGTACGCGGATGACCTCCGTTCACCGCCGTCCCGGCGATGTCCGGCTGCGGAGCCGGGCTGGCAGGCCCGGTCGGGCGGCGCCTCCTTTGCGCCGCCGCGTGCCCTGTTACGGCAGGACTTTCTTGAACGGCTTGACCACGACGTCGGCGTATACGCCGGCGGCCCGGTAGGGGTCGGCGTCGGCCCAGGCCTGGGCAGCGGCCAGGGATTCGAACTCGGCGACGATCAGGCTACCGGTGAAGCCGGCGGCGCCCGGATCGGCGCTGTCGATCGCCGGGTGCGGGCCGGCGAGGACCAGGCGGCCTTCGTCCTTCAGTTGTTCGAGGCGGGCCAGGTGCGCCGGACGGGCGGCCAGACGACGTTCTTGGGAGGCAGTGATGTCGCGGGCGATGATTGCGTAGAGCATGTCAGTCCTTGGGCTTTTCGCCGGTTGGGGCGTCGTGCATGTGGCGGGCCAGGAATACACCCTGGCCGATCAGGAAGAGCAGGGTCATGCCCAGGCTGCCGAACACCTTGAAGTCCACCCAGAAGCGCTCGAAGGTGAAGGCGACGAACAGCTGGATGCAGCCGCAGAACACGAAGAACAGCACCCAGGCGAGGTTCAGGCGTTGCCACATGGGTTCCGGCAGGTGCACGGCGTGGCCCATGATGCGCTGGATCAGCGGGCGACGGTCACCGACCAGGGTGCTGCTGAGGAAGCCGAGGGCGAACAGCCAGTTGACCACCGGCGCCTTCCATTTCAGGAAGGTCTCGCTATGGAACGCCAGGGTCATGCCGCCGAACACCAGGCACGCGGCCAGAGTCAGCCACTGGCCCTTGTCGAGCCGGCGCTGCTTGAGCAGCAGCGTGCCATAGACGATCAGCGAGGCGCCGATCAGCACTGCGGTGGCGCTGTAGATGCCGCCGAGGCTGAAGGAGTGACCGGCGAGTTCGACGCTGCGCGGGTCCAGCTTGTAGACAATGAAGAACAGGATGAGGGGGATGAAATCGATGAATTGCTTCATTACGGCAGCCAGAGCCCAGTTGAGGCGGCATAATACCAACCTGCGGACGAACTGAAATAGTCACCTGTCTCGTCGCGCTTCGCGAGCCCGCCGTGAATGCTCACGGTCGAGCGTCTATACAGAAGGAAAGACCTTTCCGGAATGCCCATGCGCGTCGACCTGCATTGCCATAGCACCGCCTCCGACGGCCAGTTGTCGCCCGCCGCCGTGGTCGCCCGCGCCCATGCGCGCGGCGTGCGCCTGTTGGCGCTGACCGACCACGACACCCTCGAAGGACTGCCCGAGGCGCGTGCCGCTGCCGAGGCGCTGGGAGTCGAACTGGTCAATGGTGTGGAGCTGTCCTGCACCTGGGGCGGCGCCACCATCCATGTGCTCGGTTATGCCTTCGACAGCCAGGCCGACCCCTTGCTCCGCGCGCTCGACGACCTGCATCGCGGCCGATGGTCGCGGGCCGAGGAGATTGCCCGGCGCCTGGAGGCCAAGGGCATGCCCGGCGCCTTCGAGGGCGCGCGGGCGGTGCAGCGCGAGCTGGGCGACAGCGACAACGCCCCGGCGCGTCCGCATTTCGCCGAGTACCTGGTGCGTGCCGGCTATGTCGCCGAGCGCGCCGAGGCGTTCCGCAAATGGCTCGGCGCGGGCAAGCTGGGCGACGTCAAGCAGCACTGGCCGAGTCTGGCCGAAGCCGTCGGCACCCTGCGCGCGGCTGGCGCCTGGGTGAGCCTGGCGCATCCGTATCAGTACGATTTCACCCGCACCAAGCGGCGCAAGCTGCTGGCTGAGTTCATCCAGGCCGGCGGCCACGCCATCGAGGTGGTGAATGGCCCGCAAGCGGCCGAACAGGTCGGCGTCTTGAGCATCCTGGCCCGCGAGTTCGGCCTGCTGGTCAGCGCCGGCAGCGACTTCCATGGGCCCAGTGAGTGGTCGGAACTGGGCCTTTATCGAGCTGTGCCGGAGGACTTGCCAGTGCTCTGGCAACGCTTCGCCAGGACGGCCAACGCCTCTGAGGAGATTGCATGAGTCAGTTTTTCCAGATTCACCCGGAAAATCCGCAACCGCGTCTGATCAAGCAGGCGGTGGAAATCGTCCGCCAGGGCGGGGTGATCGCCTATCCCACCGATTCCTCCTATGCCTTGGGCTGTCGCCTCGGCGAGAAGACGGCGGTGGAGCGCATTCGCCACCTGCGCAAGCTGGATGACAAGCACAACTTCACCCTGGTCTGCCGCGACCTGTCCGAGCTGGGCCTCTACGCCAAGGTCGACACTCGCCTGTTCCGTCTGCTCAAGGCCCATACGCCGGGGCCGTACACCTTCATCCTCAGCGCCACCCGCGAAGTGCCGCGCATGCTGTTGCACCCCAAGCGGCGCACCATCGGCCTGCGCGTGCCGGCCTGCCCGATCGCCCAGGCGCTGCTGCAGGAGCTGGGCGAGCCGCTGATGAGCGTGAGCCTGATCCTGCCCGACGAGAGCGAGCCGCTGAGCGACCCCTACGAGATGCGCGAGTCCCTCGAACACCTGGTCGACCTGGTCCTGGACGGCGGTATCGGCGGCGTCGAGGCGTCCACGGTGATCAATCTCACCGGCGAGGAGCCGGAGGTGGTGCGGGTCGGCTGCGGCGATCCGACACCCTTCCAGGTCTACGCCTGAGCCTGCCCATACTCGCCCCCCTGTTCGCGCCATCCCCGAGGCCTAGCGTTTGAGCAATGTCGATTCCCAACGCCGCGTGCTGTCCGGCATGCGCCCCACCGGGCGCCTGCACCTGGGGCACCTGCACGGCGTCCTGCAGAGCTGGACCCGCCTGCAGCACGAGTACGAGTGTTTCTTTTCCATCGTCGATTGGCACGCCCTGACCACCGAATACGACGAGGTCGGGCAGATTCGCCGGTATGTCCGCGACATGGCGGTCGACTGGCTGGCGGTGGGCGTCAGCCCGAGTGCCGCGACCCTGTTCATCCAGTCCCAGGTGCCCGAGCACGCCGAGCTGCATCTGTTGCTGTCGATGATCTGCCCGCTGTCCTGGCTGGAGCGGGTGCCGACCTACAAGGAGTTGCAGGAACGCCTCAGCCACAAGGACCTGTCGACCTACGGTTTTCTCGGCTATCCGCTGCTGCAGGCCGCGGACATCCTGGTCTATCGCGCCGGCCTGGTGCCGGTGGGCTCGGATCAACTGGCCCATGTGGAATTCGCCCGCGACGTGGCGCGGCGCTTCAACCACCTGTATGGCGGCGAGGTGGACTTCGAGGACAAGGCCGAGGCCGCCATCGGTCGCCTCGGCAAGAAAACCGCGCGACTCTACAGCAGCCTGCGCAAGGCCTGGCAGGAGCAGGGCGACGACGAAGCCCTGGAAACCGCGCGGGCGCTGCTCAAGGAGCAACAGAGCCTGACCCTGGGCGATCGCGAGCGCCTGTTCGGCTACCTCGAAGGCAGCAGCCGGGTATTGCTGCCCGAGCCGCAGACCCTGGTCGGTCACGCGCCCCGCATGCCGGGCCTGGATGGACAGAAGATGTCCAAGTCCCACGGCAATACCCTGTCCTTGCGCGAGACGCCGGCCGAGGTCGAGGAGAAGATCAGCCGCATGCCCACCGACCCGGCGCGGGTGCGCCGCAGCGATCCCGGCGAGCCGGAGAACTGCCCGGTGTGGCAATGGCACCTGATCTATTCCGACGCCAGTTGCCGGCAGTGGGTGCAGGAAGGCTGCCGGAGCGCCGGCATCGGCTGTCTGGACTGCAAGCGCCCGGTGATCGAGGCGATCAACCAGGAGCTGGCGCCGATCCAGCAGCGCGCCACGGAGTACGAGGAGAATCCCGAACTGGTCCGCAGCATCCTTGCCGAAGGCGCCGAGCGTGCCCGCGAGGCGGCCCGTGAAACCCTGGTGGAAGTGCGCCAGGCCATGGGCCTGGCCTATCGCTGAGGCGCGCCGCGCGGCGAGTACCCCGGGGCGGCGAAAAGCAGGGATAATGCCGCTTCGATAACCCGCGCCTGACGAGTGGCCGATGAGCACCATGACCGAGCCGGAAGACCCTTCCAGCGCCGCCGAATACCGCGAGCCGGTGCAGCTCGCGCTGGTCTATGGCGAGGCGGTCACCGAACTGCCGCAGGACCTGTACATCCCGCCGGACGCCCTGGAAGTCTTTCTCGAAGCCTTCGAGGGGCCGCTGGACCTGCTGCTGTATCTGATCCGCAAGCAGAACATCGACATTCTCGATATCCCGGTGGCGGAAATCACCCGCCAGTACATGGGCTATGTCGAGTTGATGAAGTCGGTGCGCCTGGAGCTGGCCGCCGAATACCTGGTGATGGCCGCCATGCTCGCCGAGATCAAGTCGCGCATGCTGCTGCCGCGCTCCGCCGAGGTCGAGGATGAGGAAGACGACCCGCGCGCCGAGCTGATTCGCCGCCTGCAGGAGTACGAACGCTTCAAGCAGGCCGCCGAAGACCTCGACGGTCTGCCGCGCCAGGGGCGCGATTTCGTCGTGCCGAGCGTGGCGGCGCCGGAGGCGCGGGCGCGCAAGCTGCTGCCGGAGGTCAGCCTGCAGGAACTGATGCTGTGCATGGGCGAGGTGCTGCGCCGCGCCGATCTGTTCGAGAGCCACCAGGTGACCCGCGAAATGCTCTCCACCCGCGAGCGCATGAGCGAGATTCTCGAACGCCTCAAGGGCGCCGGTTTCGTGCCGTTCATCCAGTTGTTCCGGGTGGAAGAGGGGCGCCTCGGGGTGGTGGTGACTTTCATGGCCGTCCTCGAACTGATCAAGGAGCAATTGGTGGAGCTGGTGCAGAACGAGGCGTTCGCGCCCATCCACGTACGGGCCCGGGTCGAGGCGGAAGAGACCAGGGAGGCCGTGCAAGCGGTTGACGAAGCATTGGCGGATGAAGACGCGGAGCCGGCCTTCGACGAATTCGACGATATCTGATCCGCGCCGCGCGGCATTGCCGTGGCGCCGCGCTTTGAGTAGTTTCTCCGCCGAACCGGCACTCACCGCAGACCCGACCGAGCCTTTGCATGAACCTCTCCGACCCGCACGAACTGGCGACCCTGCTCGAAGGCATCCTCCTGGCCTCCGGCAGGCCGCTGTCGCTGGAGCGCCTGGGCGAGCTGTTCGACGAAGGCGAACGGCCCGAGCCGCAGCAGTTCCGCGATGCCCTGGCGGTCCTGGCGCTGTCCTGCGCCGGCCGCGCCTTCGAGCTGAAGGAGGTGGCCTCCGGTTATCGCCTGCAGATTCGCGAGCCGCTGTCGCCCTGGGTCGGCCGCCTCTGGGAGGAACGCCCGCAACGCTATTCCCGCGCCTTGCTGGAAACCCTGGCGCTGATTGCCTATCGCCAGCCGATCACCCGCGGCGAGATCGAGGACATCCGTGGCGTCGCGGTGAACACGCAAATCGTCAAGACGCTGATGGAGCGCGAGTGGATTCGCATCGTCGGCTACCGCGAGGTGCCTGGGCGTCCGGCCATGCTCGCCACCACCCGCGCCTTCCTCGATTACTTCAACCTGAAGAGCCTGGAAGAGCTGCCACCCCTGTCCGAACTGCGCGAAATGGAGCCCGAGCCGGAGGAGCTGTTGCCGGTCCCGCCCATGGCGCCCAGTCCGATCCTCGACGAGGACTACGTCCCGCCGTCGATCCAGGCCCTGGCCGATCTGGCCCTGCGCGAGGCCGGCGAAGAGCCGGAGCCGGCGCCGCCCGCCGAACCGCGCGAGGAAACCAGCTTCCGCAGCCTGCTCGCCGAGCTGGACGAGATGGAGCAGGGCATCAAGACCGACTTCGACGACCTGATCGATCTGCCGCCCGTCGCGCGCGACCCTGAGTCGCAGGCGCCCGACGCCGCGCCGGAGGCGGCTGGCCCCGCGGAGGACGCGGTGCCGGCCCCGCCCGCCGCCGAGCCACTGGCCAGCGCGACAACGCCTGCCGCGCCGCCGGCTGTGGCGGATGAATACGATGAGGAGCGCGCCCTGGCGCAAGCCATGCGCGAGGAGCTGGAAGCCCTGGCCCGCGATCGGGAGCACTGATCCGGCGTCCGAAAGATCGGGCGTGTGCCCTGGAAACGTTTCCACCGTTGACTTCCGCGCCCCGCGAGACGACCTTATGTCCCGCGCCGGGCGGCGCGTCGCTGGCGAACCCTGGGGAGTCGCCCGGCAGGTCCCGGCTCTCACGCCTATCGATCTTCCAACATTGAACAGTCGGCCGGCGCCCTGGCGCGGGCCACTGAGTGCCCATAATGAAAAGAAACGCTATCAGCCAAATCTGCTGGTTCAGCCTGCTGCTGGGACTGAACAGCCCTTATCTGCTCGCTGCCGAAGGGCCGGCCGTTCCGGCGCCGGGGCAATCGAAGGATGCCTTCATCCGCGAGCTGATGCAGCGCATGACCCTCGACGAGAAGATTGGCCAGCTCCGCCTGGTCAGCGTCGGCCCGGACCATCCGAAGCCGGTGCTGCTCGAGGAGATCGCCGCCGGCACCACCGGCGCGGTGTTCAACACCGTGGTCCGCCCCGGCATCCGTGACCTGCAGGACGCGGCCATGCGCAGCCGGCTGAAGATTCCTCTGTTCTTCGCCTATGACGTGGTACACGGCCATCGCACCGTGTTCCCCATCGGCCTTGGCCTGGCGGCCAGCTGGGACATGGCGGCGATCACCGAGAGCGCGCGGATTTCGGCGCTGGAGGCCAGCGCCGACGGTCTCAACCTGACGTATTCGCCGACCGTGGACATCGCTCGCGATCCGCGCTGGGGGCGCGTTTCCGAAGGCTTCGGCGAGGATGCCTGGCTGACCAGCAAGGTCGCCGCCGCGGTGGTCAAGGGTTACCAGGGCAAGGGGCTCGACCAGCCGCAGACCATCATGGCCGGGGTCAAGCACTTCGCCCTGTATGGCGCGGGCGAGGGCGGCCGCGACTACAACACCGTGGACATGAGTCCGCAGCGCATGTACCAGGACTACCTGCCGCCGTACCGCGCGGCCATCGATGCCGGCGCCGGCGCGGTGATGGTGTCGCTGAACAGCATCAATGGCGTGCCGGCCACCGCCAACAAGTGGCTGCTGCAGGACCTGCTGCGTGGCCAGTGGGGCTATCGCGGCATGACCCTGAGCGACCACGGCGCGGTCAAGGAACTGATCAAGCACGGCGTGGCCGCCGACGAGCGCCAGGCGGTGAAGCTGTCGATCAAGGCCGGCGTCGACATGAACATGAACGATGACCTCTACGGCAAGCACCTGCCGGAACTGCTCAAGGCCGGCGAGATCAGCCAGAGCGATATCGACAACGCCTGCCGCGACGTGCTGGCGGCGAAGTGGGACATGGGCCTGTTCAAGGACCCGTACCGCTATCTGCAGGGCGCCGATCCGGTGGATACCGATGCCGAAAGCCGCCTGCACCGCGATGCCGCCCGTGAGGTGGCGCGCAAGGGCATGGTGCTGTTGAAGAACAAGGACGATGTGCTGCCGCTCAAGCGCGAAGGCACCATCGCCCTGATCGGCCCGCTGGCCGACAGCAAGCGCGACGTGATGGGCAGCTGGTCCGCCGCCGGCAAGGCCTTCCAGGCCGTCACCCTGCTCGAAGGCATGCGCCACGCCACCCGTGGCAAGGCGCAACTGCTCTACGCCAAGGGCGCCAACGTCACCAACAACCCGGACATCATCAAGTACCTCAACGAGTACAACACGGATGTCGATATCGACCCCCGCGACCCGAAAGTGGTGATTGCCGAAGCGCTGGAAGTGGCGAAGAAGGCCGACGTCATCGTCGCCGCGGTCGGCGAGGCGCAGGGCATGGCCCACGAAGCCTCGAGCAAGACCAACCTGCATATCTCCTTCAGCCAGATCGAGCTGCTCAAGGCCCTCAAGGCCACCGGCAAGCCGCTGGTGCTGGTGCTGATGAACGGTCGCCCGCTGGACCTGAGCTGGGAAGACGGCATCGCCGACGCCATCCTGGAAACCTGGTTCAGCGGCACCGAGGGCGGCAACGCCATCGCCGACGTGCTGTTCGGCGACTACAACCCGTCCGGCAAGCTGACCATGACCTTCCCGCGCTCGGTGGGGCAGGTGCCGATCTATTACAACCACCTGAACACCGGTCGGCCGTTCGACCACGAGCACCCGAACAAGTACACCTCGCGTTACTTCGATTCGGCGAATGGCCCGCAGTACCCGTTCGGCTATGGCCTGAGCTACACCCGCTTCAGCGTTTCGGACATCCAGCTGTCCAGCGCCAAGCTGCGCAAGGGCGATTCGCTGACCGCCAAGGTCACCGTGAAGAACACCGGCAAGCGCGCCGGCGAAACCGTGGTGCAGCTCTACCTGCATGACGTGGCGGCGTCCATCAGCCGTCCGGTCAAGGAGCTGAAGGGCTACCGCAAGCTGATGCTCAAGCCCGGCGAGTCCAAGGTCGTGGAGTTCCCGATCCGCGAGGAAGACTTGCGCTTCTATGACAGCAGCCTGCGCTACGCCTCCGAACCGGGCGACTTCAAGGTCTACATCGGCCTGGATTCGGACGATGTGAAGGAGCAGCAGTTCACCCTGCTCTGATCCGTACCGCGTTCGTCCCATCGCCCCGGTTGCGCTATGCAGCCGGGGCGATTTCATTTCCGCTTGTGGCCGATCGTCAAGCGGCCTTCGCATGGGCTCGCGCTGCGCCTCCTGCGAGTTCTCCGATGGCGCTGAGACGGCTCTGGCCGGCAACGTCGCCAATGCCGACCTGCTCGGCAGTCTGGAATTCGCCTGCGCGGTGTCCGGCTGGTGATGGGCCACACCCACTGCGGGGCGACAAGGGCGCCATCGAAGGCGCCCAGCTCGGCCATCCGGGTGCTTTGCTGGAGAAAATCGAGCCGGCCGTCGCGGCAACCCGCTACGACGGCGAGCGCAGCGCGAAGAACGCCGCCTTCGTCGATGCGGTGGCGGAGACCAACGTGCGCCTCACCCTCGAACGAATCCGCCAGGACAGCCCGGTGCTGGCGGGGCTGGAAAAGGACGGGCGGCTCAAACTGCTCGGTGCCCTCTACCACCTGGCCAGCGGCGCGCTCGAGTTCTTCGGCTGAGACGCGGGCGCGGCAGGGCGCGAGGCCTTGCCGCCGCCCGGCGGCGGACCGCTCAGGCCGGCGCCCGCCACAGTGCCAGGGCGTTGTCCAGCATGCGATTGGAGAAGCCCCACTCGTTGTCGTACCAGGCCATGACCTTGACCAGCCGGCCGCTGACCCGGGTGTGGTTGGCGTCGAACACCGCCGAGCGTGGATCGTGGTTGAAGTCCACCGACACCAGCGGGCGCGTGTTGTAGCCGAGGATGCGCGAGCCTTCGCTGGCTATCCTGAACAACTGGTTGATCGCTTCGGCACTGCAGTCGCGGCCGACCTGCACGGTCAGGTCCACCAGCGAGACGTTGATCAGCGGCACGCGTACCGCCAGGCCGGTGAGTTTGCCGGCCAGCTCCGGCAGCACCAGGCCGACGGCCTCGGCGGCGCCGGTGCGGGTCGGGATCATCGACTGGGTGGCCGAGCGCGCGCGGTAGATATCGCTGTGGTAGACGTCCGACAGGTTCTGGTCGTTGGTGTAGGCGTGGATGGTGGTCATCAGCCCCTGTTCGATGCGCAGCTCGCGGTGCAGCACCTGGGCCAGCGGCGCCAGGCAGTTGGTGGTGCAGGAGGCGTTGGAAATGATCTGGTGGGAAGCACGCAACAGGCCGTGGTTGACCCCGTGGACCACGGTGGCGTCGACACCCTGGCCGGGCGCCGAGACGATCACCTTGCGCGCGCCGGCGCGCAGATGCGCGGCGGCCTGCTCGCGGCGGGTGAAATGTCCGCTGCACTCCAGCACCATATCCACGTCCAGGGCTTTCCAGGGCAGTTGTGCCGGATCGCGCTGGGCGCTCACGACGATGCGGTCGCCGTTCACCGTCAGGCTTTCGTGATCATGTTCGACCGCGCCTGGGAAGCGCCCGTGGACGCTGTCGTATTGCAGCAGGTGGGCATTGATCGCGGCCTCGCCGAGGTCGTTGATCGCCACCACTTCGAGGTGTTCGCGGTAGTCGGAGGTGTAGAGCGCACGGAGTACATTGCGGCCGATGCGGCCGAATCCGTTGATCGCTAGGCGGATGGTCATGGAGGTCGTCTCTGTGTTGTTTTTGTGGTAAAAACCATTAAATTTTCTCTCCGGTTAAAAGTAAATAACGTTTAACTGAAGATTATGTTGTAAAAACAACAATTGTTAGTCTGTAGGAGAATGCTGCCATGCACCCCCGCGTGCTCGAAGTCACCCGCCGCATCCAGGAACGCAGCGCCGCCACTCGCCAGCGCTATCTCGATATGGTCAAGGCCGCGGCTGGCAAGGGCCCGCACCGTGGCACGCTGCCCTGCGGCAACCTCGCCCATGGCGTCGCCGCCTGCTCCGAAACCGACAAGCAACGCTTGCGCCTGATGAACCAGGCCAACGTCGCCATCGTCTCCGCCTACAACGACATGCTTTCCGCGCACCAGCCGCTGGAGCGCTTCCCGGAACTGATCAAGGATGCGCTGCGCGAAATCGGCTCGGTGGCGCAGTTCGCCGGCGGCGTGCCGGCCATGTGCGACGGCGTGACCCAGGGCGAACCGGGGATGGAGCTGTCCCTGGCCAGCCGCGACGTGATCGCCATGGGCACCGCCATCGCCCTGTCGCACAACATGTTCGACGCCGCGCTGTGCCTGGGCGTGTGCGACAAGATCGTCCCCGGCCTGCTGATCGGCGCGCTGCGCTTCGGCCACCTGCCGGTGGTGTTCGTCCCCGCCGGGCCGATGCCCACCGGCATCTCCAACAAGGAGAAGGCCGCGGTGCGCCAGTTGTTCGCCGAGGGCAAGGCGAGCCGCGAGGAGCTGCTGGCCTCGGAAATGGCCTCCTACCATGCGCCGGGCACCTGCACCTTCTACGGCACCGCCAACACCAACCAGTTGCTGGTGGAAGTCATGGGCCTGCACCTGCCGGGCGCCTCCTTCGTCAACCCGAACACCCCGCTGCGCGACGCGCTGACCCGCGAAGCGGCGCGCCAGGCCAGCCGGCTGACCCCGGAAAACGGCAACTACGTACCGATGGCCGAGATCATCGACGAGCGCGCCATCGTCAACTCGGTGGTGGCGCTGCTGGCCACCGGTGGCTCGACCAACCACACCCTGCACCTGCTGGCCATCGCCCAGGCCGCCGGTATCCGGCTGACCTGGCAGGACATGGCCGAGCTGTCCCACGTGGTGCCGCTGCTGGCGCGCATCTACCCGAACGGCCAGGCCGATATCAACCATTTCCAGGCGGCCGGTGGCATGGCCTACCTGATCCGCGAACTGCTCGATGGCGGCCTGCTGCACGAAGACGTGCAGACCGTCGCCGGCCGTGGCCTGCGCCGCTACACCCAGGAACCGTTCCTCGACAGCGGCCGCCTGGTCTGGCGCGACGGCCCGGGCAGCAGTCTCGACGAAGACGTCCTGCGTCCGCTGTCGCGGCCGTTCTCCGCCGAGGGTGGCCTGCGCCTGATGGAAGGCAACCTCGGTCGCGGCGTGATGAAAGTGTCCGCGGTCGCCAGCGAACACCAGGTGGTCGAGGCGCCGGTGCGCATCTTCCACGACCAGGCCAGCCTGGCCACCGCCTTCAAGGCCGGCGAACTGGAGCGCGACCTGGTCGCCGTGGTGCGCTTCCAGGGGCCGCGAGCCAACGGCATGCCCGAACTGCACAAGCTGACGCCGTTCCTCGGCGTGCTGCAGGATCGCGGCTACAAGGTGGCGCTGGTCACCGACGGACGCATGTCCGGCGCCTCCGGCAAGGTGCCGGCGGCGATCCATGTGTCGCCGGAGGCGAGCGCTGGCGGCCCGCTGGCGCGTCTGCGCGACGGTGACCTGGTGCGCGTCGATGGCACCACCGGTGAGCTGCGTGTGCTGGTCGACGAGGCCGAGTGGCAGGCGCGCGTGGCGGTGCCGATGCCGGCCGGCGATGGCAGCGGTTGCGGCCGCGAGCTGTTCGCCTTCATGCGTCAGTCCTTCAGCTCGGCGGAGGAGGGTGCCTGCGCCTTCAGCGCCGAATTGAATGCCTTGCGATAGGACGTCGCTTGGCAGACCATTCGCTGCCGTGGAATCCGCTCAACCCCTTCAGCTGCCCGAGCTCGCAATGAATTCCAACAACAAGCCCCAGCAGCCGACCGCCACTGCGCTGGTCGGCGACATCGGTGGAACCAATGCCCGCTTCGCCCTCTGGCGTGGCGAGCATCTCGAAGCCATCGAAATCCTCGCCTGTGCCGACTATCCGCGCCCGGAAGATGCGGTGCGCGAGTATCTGCAACGCGTCGGCCAGCCGCTCAGCGCGATCGACAACGTCTGCCTGGCCTGTGCCGGGCCGGTGGGCGACGCTGACTTCCGCTTCACCAACAACCACTGGGTGATCAGCCGCGACGCCTTCCGTGCCGAACTGGGCCTGAGCCACCTGCTGCTGGTCAATGACTTCAGCACCATGGCCTGGGCCGCGTCGCGCCTGGGCGGCGACGACCTGGTGCAGGTGCGCGACGGCGCGGCCCTGGACGGCCGCGCCCGCCTGATCATCGGGCCGGGCACCGGCCTGGGCGTCGCCAGCCTGCTGCCATTGCCCGGCGCCGGCTGGCACGTGCTGCCCTGCGAAGGCGGGCATGTCGACCTGCCGGTGAGCGGCGAGCGCGACTTCGCCATCTGGCAACAGCTGCGCGAAAAGTACGGCCATGTCTCGGCCGAGCGCGTGCTGTCCGGTAGCGGCCTGGAGAATCTCTACCAAGCCAGCTGCAAGGTCGACGGCGTCGCGCCGCTGGCCTTGAGCGCGGCGCAGATCGGCGAGCGCGCCCTGGCCGGCGACACCTATTGCGATGCCGTGCTGGAGCACTTCTTCCTGTGGCTGGCGCGGGTCGCCGGCAACGCCGTGATGACCGTCGGCGCGCTGGGCGGCGTGTACATCACCGGCGGCATCGTTCCGCGCTTCCTCGAACGCTTCCAGCGCAGCGGCTTCGCCGACGCCTTCTGTGCCCGCGGCAAGACCAGCGGCCCGTACCTGAGCCAGGTGCCGGTGTGGGTGATGACCGCGCAACACCCCGGCCTGTTCGGCGCCGGCGTGGCCCTGGAGCAGGCGCTGCTGGCCGGGGACTGAGCGTTGCACGGCGGCCATGACAATAAGGAACGCAGACGTGAACCAGCCGGCCAAGTCCATTCTCCTGGTCGATGACGACCAGGAAATCCGCGAACTGCTGGAAACCTACCTCAGCCGCGCCGGCTTTCAGGTGCGCAGCGCCGCCAACGGCGCGGCCTTCCGCCAGGCCTTGCTGGCCGAGGAGGCGGCCCTGGCGATCCTCGATGTGATGTTGCCCGACGAGGACGGTTTCAGCCTGTGCCGCTGGATACGCTCGCACCAGCGCCTGGCCTGCATGCCGATCATCATGCTCACCGCCAGCTCCGACGAGGCCGATCGGGTGATCGGTCTGGAACTGGGGGCCGACGACTACCTCGGCAAGCCGTTCAGCCCGCGCGAATTGCTCGCGCGGATCAAGGCGCTGCTGCGTCGCGCGCAGTTCACCCAGGTGCGCGGCGGCGAGATTCTCGCCTTCGAGGACTGGCGCCTGGATACCGTCAGCCACCGGTTGTTCCATGAGGACGGCGAGGAGTTTTTCCTCAGTGGTGCCGACTTCGCCCTGCTCAAGCTGTTCCTCGACCACCCGCAACAGATTCTCGACCGCGACACCATCGCCAACGCCACCCGAGGCCGCGAAGTGATGCCGCTGGAGCGTATCGTCGACATGGCGGTGAGCCGCCTGCGCCAGCGCCTGCGCGACACCGGCAAGGCGCCGCGGCTGATCCAGACCGTGCGCGGCAGTGGCTACCTGCTGGCGGCGCAGGTACGCCCGCACCTGGCCAGCCATGGCTGACTGGCGGCGCTGGTCGCCGGTGCCGCGCTCGCTGCTCGGGCGCATGCTGCTGTTGACCCTGCTGGCGATCCTCATCGCCCAGGGCCTGTCCAGCCTGTTCTGGATCTCCCACCTACGCTCCAGCCAGCGCGACGGCCTGCTCACCAGCTCGCGTAGCCTGGCCTATTCCATGGCCGCCAGTGTCAGCTATTTCCGTTCGTTGCCGCTGGGCTACCGTTCACTGGTGCTGGACCAGTTGCGCAGCATGGGCGGCACGCGCTTCTTCGTGTCGCTCAACGAACGGCCCTTGCGGATGCAGGCGTTGCCGGATACGCCGAACAAGCAGGCGGTGCTGGACATCGTCCGCGAGGTGATGCGGCAGAAGCTCGGCAAGGAGGTCGAGCTGCAGGTGGAGTTCGTCGCCCCCGACGACCTGCGCCTGTTCAACAACGCCTTGAAGCTGGAGGAACTGCCGCGCTCCTGGGCGCACTATGCCTTGACCCTGGAACCGGTGAAGCCGCCGGTGCTGGTCACGCAGATCCGCATCGGCGCCAACGAATGGCTGTACATCGCCAGCCTGATGCCGGCGCCCTACGTCAGCCTGGAGCCGGAGGCGCTGCAGCCGCAGCAGCTGCTTTCCATCGTCCTCACCAGCCTGCTCCTGTTGCTCTTCGCCGGGCTGCTGGTGCACCAGCAGAGCCGCCCGCTGAAACGCCTGGCCCGTGTCGCCCGCGAGCTGGCGCTGGGCAGCCCGGCGGCGCCGCTGGAAGAGGTCGGCGCGCGCGAGCTGGTGGAGGTCAGCCGCGCCTTCAACACCATGCGCGACAGCATCGATCGCTACCTGAACGAGCGCGGCCAGCTATTCAGCGCCATCTCCCACGACCTGCGCACGCCCATCACCCGTTTGCGCCTGCGCGTCGAACTGCTCGACGACGAGGCGCAGCGCGACAAGTTCAGCCAGGACCTCGACGAACTGGAGTTGCTGGTGAAGGGCGCGCTGCAGTGCGTCAAAGACACCGACATTCACGAGAACATCGCACCGCTGGACTTCAACCAGTTGCTCCAGCACATCGCCGGCCCCTATCTGGCCGACGGCCGCGTGCAACTGATCGGCGCCGCCAGCGAGCCCTATCCGGGCAAGCCGCTGGCGCTCAAGCGTTGCATCGGCAACCTGCTGGACAACGCGCTGAAGTACGGCGAGCGCGCCCGGCTGCTCATCGAAGACAGCCCGGAGGCGCTGGTGCTGCAGGTCGACGACAATGGCCCCGGCGTACCCGAGCAGCGCCTGGAGCAGGTCTTCGAGCCACGCTTCCGTCTCTCCGAGCGCGGCCAGGGCTACGGTCTGGGATTGGGCATCGCGCGCAACATCGCGCACTCCCACGGCGGCGAGGTGAGCCTGCAGAACCGCCGCGAGGGTGGCTTGCGGGTGACATTGAGATTGCCTCGGCTGGTGGTGGAGTAAGGGGATTTCCTCTGCTTGAATCCGAGGTGCCGACGTGCTTCGTGAAGTCCTCCTGCGGAGGACTGCCTGCGTAGAGCGGTCGGCCTAGGGAGACGCTAGGGGGAAGGGATGCCTGGCGCCGCCGAGCGACCCGCCAGACAAGGACACGCCAATGTCACCAGTCCGTGACAATCGACGATCGCTTCGTTACCCGGAGGATGGAATGCCTTGGATAGACTCGGATCACCGCAAGCGCAGACTTGCCCCGAATAACAAGAAAAGGTCCTCCCCGATGAATGCGCTCCGCCGCCTTTCTGTCGCTGTCTGTCTGTCCTCGTTCTGTCTCTCCCCGTTGGCCCATGCCGGTGAAGTCGAAGTGCTGCACTGGTGGACGTCGCCTGGCGAAGCGCGCGCCGCGGAAACCCTGAAGAAGCTGGTCCAGGCCAAGGGCCACACCTGGAAGGATTTCGCCGTCGCCGGTGGCGGCGGTGAAGCGGCCATGACCGTGCTCAAGACCCGTGCCGTGTCCGGCAATCCGCCGGCCGCCGCGCAGATCAAGGGGCCGGATATCCAGGAGTGGGGCCAGCTCGGCCTGCTCGCCGACCTCAACGCGGTCGCCGCCGAGGGCAAGTGGGACCAACTGCTGCCGCCGCAGGTGGCGCAGGTCATGAAGTACAAGGGTGAATACGTCGCCGTGCCGGTCAACGTGCACCGGGTCAACTGGCTGTACATCAACCCGGAGGTGTTCAAGAAGGCCGGCGCCACGCCGCCGACCACCCTGGACGAGTTCTTCGCCGCCGCCGACAAGCTCAAGGCCGCCGGCTTCGTGGCCCTGGCCCACGGCAGCCAGCCGTGGCAGGACGGCACCCTGTTCGAGAACCTGGTGCTCAGCAAGATGGGCCCGGAAGGCTATCGCAAGGCCTTCGTCGAGCAGGACAAGGCGACCCTGACCGGGGCGCCGATGGTCGAGGTATTCGCCGCGCTGAAAAAACTGCGTGGCTACATGGACGCCGACGCCGCCGGGCGTGAGTGGAACGTCGCCACCAGCATGGTCATCAACGGCAAGGCCGGCATGCAGATCATGGGCGACTGGGCGAAGAGCGAGTTCACCGCCGCCGGCAAGGTGGCGGGCAAGGACTACCAGTGCCTGCCGTTCCCCGGCACGCAGCAGGACTTCGACTACAACATCGACTCCCTGGTGATGTTCAAGCTGAACAACGCGGAGAACCGCAAGGCTCAGGAGGACCTGGCGCGCGCGGTGCTCGACCCGGCCTTCCAGAAGGACTTCAACCTCGCCAAGGGCTCCATCCCGGTACGCCTGGATGCCGACATGTCGCCCTTCGACGCCTGCGCCCAGCAGTCGATGAAGGACTTCAAGGCGGCCTCGGCCAGCGGCAACCTGGTGCCGAGCATGGCCCACAGCATGGCGGCCTCCAGCTATGTGCAGGGCGCCATCTTCGATGTGGTGACCAACTTCTTCAACGATCCCTCGGCGGACCCGCAAAAGGCTGCCCAGCAGCTCTACGCGGCGATCGAGGCGGCGGCGCAATAAGCCGCGGGCGGCGCCTTCCGCCAGGCGCCGCGTGACTCCCAGCCGATCCACGCCGGGCCACTCGCATGGCCCGGACGGCTCCACTCGCATGTGAGAAAGCCCATGGCGATTCAATCCCCGACCCCAATCCCGGTGGCGGCCGCGCGCGCGTCGCTGCTCGATGGCTTGCAGCGCTGGCTGCCGAAACTGGTGCTGGCCCCGAGCATGCTCGTGGTGCTGGTCTGCGTGTACGGCTACATCGGCTGGACGCTGCTGTTGTCCTTCACCAACTCGCGTTTCATGCCCAGCTACTCCTGGGCCGGGCTCAGTCAGTACCTGCGCCTGTGGGACAACGACCGCTGGTGGGTGGCGAGCAAGAACCTGCTGCTCTTCGGTGCGCTGTTCATCCTCATCTGCCTGCTGCTCGGGGTGTTCCTCGCCGTACTGCTGGACCAGCGCATCCGCCGCGAAGGTTTCATCCGCACCGTCTACCTGTACCCCATGGCGCTGTCGATGATCGTCACCGGCACGGCCTGGAAGTGGCTGCTCAACCCCGGCCTGGGCCTGGACAAGCTGCTGCGCGACTGGGGCTGGAGCGGCTTCCGCTTCGACTGGCTGGTGAACCCCGACCGCGTCGTCTACTGCCTGGTGATCGCCGCCGTGTGGCAGGCCTCGGGCTTCGTCATGGCGCTGTTCCTCGCTGGCCTGCGCGGCGTCGATCCGGCGATCGTGCGGGCCGCCCAGGTCGATGGCGCGAGCCTGCCGACCATCTACCTGCGGATCATCCTGCCGAGCCTGCGCCCGGTGTTCTTCAGCGCCCTGATGATCCTCGCGCACATCGCCATCAAGAGCTTCGACCTGGTCGCCGCGATGACCGCCGGCGGCCCCGGCTACTCCTCGGACCTGCCGGCGATGTTCATGTACGCGCACACCTTCACCCGTGGCCAGATGGGCCTGGGCGCGGCCAGCGCCATGCTCATGCTCGGCGCCGTGCTGGCCATCGTGGTGCCTTACCTGTACTCCGAACTGCGAGGCAAACGCCATGCGTGAAGCCACTTTCAAACCCGCCATCAGCCTCAGCCGCCTGGCGGTCCACGCCACCCTCTGGGGCGCCGTGGCACTGTACGTGATCCCGCTGCTGGTCATGCTGCTGACCAGCTTCAAAAGCCCCGAGGACATCCGCAACAGCAACCTGCTGGCGCTGCCCGAGGCGTTCACCCTGATCGGCTGGGTCAAAGCCTGGGGCGCGGTCGGCGACTACTTCTGGAACTCGGTGCGCATCACCGTGCCGGGCGTGCTGATCTCCACCTTCATCGGCGCCATGAACGGCTATGTGCTGTCCATGTGGCGCTTCCGCGGCTCGCAGCTGTTCTTCGGCGCGCTGCTGTTCGGCTGCTTCCTGCCGTTCCAGGTGATCCTCCTGCCGATGTCCTTCACCCTCGGCAAGCTCGGCCTGGCCAATACCACCAGCGGCCTGGTGATCGTCCACTGCATCTATGGCCTGGCCTTCACCACGCTGTTCTTCCGCAACTACTTCGTGACCATCCCGGACGCCCTGGTGAAGGCCGCACGGCTCGACGGCGCCGGCTTCTTCACCATCTTCCTGCGCATCCTCATGCCGATGTCCACGCCGATCGTGATGGTCTGCCTGATCTGGCAGTTCACCCAGATCTGGAACGACTTCCTCTTCGGCGTGGTGTTCGCCAGCGGTGACGCGCAGCCGATCACGGTGGCGCTGAACAACCTGGTGAACATCAGCACCGGGGTCAAGGAATACAACGTCGACATGGCCGCGGCGATGATCGCCGCGCTGCCCACGCTGGTGGTCTACGTACTGGCCGGCAAGTACTTCGTGCGCGGGCTGACAGCCGGCGCGGTGAAAGGTTAAGCGCGTTGCGCTACCCGTTGGAGAGATGACATGGCAACACTCGAACTGCGCAACCTGCACAAGTCCTACGGCAACGGCCTGGCGGACACCCTCAAGTCGATCGACCTGTCGATCGACTCCGGCGAATTTCTCATCCTGGTCGGCCCGTCCGGCTGCGGCAAATCCACCCTGATGAACTGCATCGCCGGCCTGGAGGACGTCACCGGCGGCGGTATCCTGGTCGATGGCCAGGACATCAGTGGCATGAGCCCGAAGGATCGCGACATCGCCATGGTGTTCCAGTCCTACGCGCTGTACCCGACCATGAGCGTGCGCGAGAACATCGCCTTCGGCCTGAAGATCCGCAAGATGCCCCGGGCCGCCATCGATGAAGAGGTGGCGCGGGTCGCCAAGCTGCTGCAGATCGAGCACCTGCTCGAACGCAAGCCCGCGCAGCTTTCCGGCGGCCAGCAGCAGCGCGTGGCCATGGGCCGGGCGCTGGCGCGGCGACCGAAGATCTACCTGTTCGACGAACCGCTGTCGAACCTCGACGCCAAGCTGCGCGTGGAGATGCGCACCGAAATAAAGTTGATGCACCAGCGCCTGAAGACCACCACCGTCTACGTGACCCACGACCAGATCGAGGCCATGACCCTGGGCGACAAGGTCGCGGTGATGAAGGACGGCATCGTCCAGCAGTTCGGCACCCCGCAGCAGATCTACAACGACCCGGCGAACCTGTTCGTCGCCAGCTTCATCGGTTCGCCGCCGATGAACTTCGTCCCGCTGCGCGTGCAGCGTCAGGGCGGCCAACTGCTCGGTCTGCTGGACAGCGGCCAGGACCGTTGCCAGTTGCCGCTGGCCCTGGGCGACGAGATCGCCGAGGGCCGCGAACTGATCCTCGGCCTGCGCCCGGAGCAGATCGTCATCGCCGAGGCCGGCAGCAATGGCCTGAGCGATGTGCGCGCGGAAGTCGAGGTGATCGAACCGACCGGCCCGGACACCCTGGCCTTCGTCACCCTCAACGGCGCCAAGGTCTGCTGCCGCCTGGCGCCCGACGCCGCGCCGGCGGTGGGGGCGACCCTGCAGCTGCGCCTCGATCCGGCGCGCGTGCTGCTGTTCGACGCGCAGAGCGGCGAGCGCCTGCGCGCCGCGCCGGGCGGCACGGGGGAGACCAAGGTGACGCCGCTGGCGCGACATAAACACTGACTGCCCGAGACCCATGGAACTGCCTGTTATGCCTACATCGACGAGGAGCCGGTACATGCACAAGAACAACAAGATCATGGCTTGCCTGATTGCCCTGAGCGCTGCCGGGCTGAGTGGCCTGGCGCAAGCCGACGAGGCCTTTTCCGCCGACTCCCGCTGGGGCTTGGGGGATTGGGGCGGCAGCCGCACCGAGCTGCTGGAAAAGGGCTACGACTTCAAGCTGGACTACGTCGGCGAGGCCGCGGCGAACCTCGGCGGTGGCTACGACAACGACAAGACCGCGCGCTACACCGATCAGTGGGCGCTGGGCACTCACCTCGATCTGCAGAAGATCCTCGGCTGGAACGCCGCCGAGTTCCAATTCAGCGTAACCGAGCGCAGCGGGCGCAACCTGTCGAATGACCGCGTCAGCGATCCGCGCGCCGGCCAGCTCAGCTCGGTGCAGGAAGTCTGGGGGCGCGGCCAGACCTGGCGTCTGACCCAGATGTGGTACAAGCAGCAGTTCCTCGACGGCGCGCTGGACGTGAAGTTCGGCCGCTTCGGCGAGGGCGAGGACTTCAACAGCTTCCCCTGCGACTTCCAGAACCTGGCCTTCTGCGGCTCGCAGGTGGGCAACTGGGTCGGCGGCATCTGGTACAACTGGCCGGTCAGCCAGTGGGCGATGCGCGTGAAGTACAACATCGATCCGCAGTGGTTCGTGCAGGTCGGCGCCTTCGAGCAGAACCCCTCGGAGCTGGAGACCGGCAACGGCTTCAAGCTCAACACCAGCGGCACCAAGGGTGCCATCCTGCCGCTGGAAGTGGTCTGGCAGCCCAAGCTCGGCGCCCGCCAACTGCCCGGCGAATACCGCCTGGGCTATTACTACAGCAGCGCCAAGGCCGACGATGTCTACGAGGACGTCAATGGCGATCCACAGCCGCTCACCGGCAAGGACTTCAAGTCCCACGGCAGCAAGCACGGCTGGTGGGTGGTGGCGCAGCAGCAGGTCACCGCGCACAACGGCGACGCCGCGCGCGGGCTCAGCCTGTTCGCCAACTTCACCGTGCACGACCAGGCGACCAATACGGTGGATAACTACCAGCAGGTCGGCCTGGTCTACAAAGGCTTGTTCGATGGCCGCCCGAAAGACGACATCGGCCTGGGCCTGGCGCGTATCCACATCAACGACGATGTCACCCAGCGCCAGCAGTTGAGCAACGCGGTCAGTGGCATCGACGATTACGCCAATCCGCTGTACCAGCCGGTGCAGCACAGCGAGTACGACGCCGAGCTGTACTACGGCGTGCATGTCACCAACTGGCTGACCGTGCGGCCGAACCTGCAGTACGTGAAGCATCCGGGCGGCGTCTATGAGGTGGATAACGCCGTGGTCGCCGGCCTGAAGATCCAGACGAGCTTCTGATTTCCCAGCGACATTCTCCTGCGGTTGTCACCTTCGGCCCGTCCGCGTCGCGCGACGGGCCTTTTTTCGTTGGCTGCGTCCAGGGGGGGGCTGGCGCTGTCGGAGCCTATTGATCTGTAGGAAAAAATCCACACATGGCGCTGGGTTTCTATACTTTTCAGGGTAGAATCTGGGCCTTTTTCGCGCCATGTAGTAAAACTACATAACTGTCATGCCCGGAGTGTCCGGGAAGGGATTGAGCTAGGACATCCGGACAATGCTTGAGCATCCGCTACAGCGTTTCTTTCATTCCATGCGGGCCAAGCGGCCATTCGACTGGGTGCGCTTCCAGCGCCGCGATCTGCTACTGATCGATCACCCCCTGTGCCAGGCGGTATTCAGCCGCCAGGGCGCGCAACTCCTGCATTTCCAGCCGCAAGGCGAGCGCCCGCTGCTGTGGTGCGCCAGCGAATGGCCGGCGTTGAGCACGGCGCCGATTCGCGGCGGCATTCCGGTCTGCTGGCCCTGGTTCGGCAGCCATCCCAGCGAAACCGACTGGCCACCGCATGGCTGGGCGCGCCAGCGCGAATGGCGCCTGCTGGATGCCCATGCCGATGAAAGCCAGGTGGTGGTGAGCTGGCAACTGGATATCGAGGATTGGCACATCCGCCTCGACGCCCGCCTGGGGCGCGAGCTGGAAATCGAGTTGTGCAGCTACCACGAGGACGACAGCGACTGTCTGTTCAGCTTCGCCCTGCAACCCTACTGGCGGGTCGCATCGTTGCGCCGCACCCTGGTCCACGGGATGGAGTTGGAGAGTGCACAGGGCGGGCGCGCGGCCGTGCGCCTGCCGAATACTTGGACGCCGCGCGGCGCGGTGAAGCAGGTGCTGTACAACACCGGGTCGCTGGTCATCGAGGATGCCGGCTGGCAGCGCCGCCTGCGGATCGACAAGAACGCCGCCGCCGGCAGCGTCATCTGGCATCCGGGCAGCCGCCAGGTGGAGCAGGTGGAACCGGGCGAAGTGGAACGCTTTCTCTGCGTCGGCGCCGCCGGCTACCGCCCGGGTGGCCTGATCCTGGCCCAGGGCGAACGCATGCGCCTGCGCCTGCACGCCGGACTGGTGTGACGGCAAGATCGCCTTGGGCGGGGCGGGTGTTCCGTCCGGCGAATTCGCTCAGTCGTCCTCGTCCAGCTGGAAGCGCGTCGGCACCAGGCTTTCCTTGATCCTGCGCAGGTGCGGCTGGAAGTCCACGCCGCGGCGCAGGGTCACGCCGGTGGCCAGCACGTCGAGCACGGTCAGTTGGATGATCCGCGAGGTCATCGGCATATAAATGTCGGTGTCTTCCGGCAGCGGGATATCCAGGGTCAGGGTGCAGGCGCGGGCCAGGGGCGAGCCGGCGGCGGTCAGGCCGAGCACCGAGGCGCCGTTCTCCCGCGCCAGGCGCGCCACCTCCACCAGCTCGCGGGTGCGTCCGGTGTAGGAAATCACCACGAAGAGGTCGCCGGTGTGCGCCACCGAGGCGATCATCCGCTGCATCAGCACATCGCTTTGCGCCGCCACCGCCAGGTTGAAGCGGAAGAACTTGTGCTGCGCGTCGAGCGCCACCGAACTGGACGCGCCGAGGCCGAAGAAGTGGATCTGCCGCGCCTGGATCAGCAGGTCCACGGCGCGGTCCACCGCGCGCGGGTCGAGCAGTTTGTAGGCACTGTCCAGCGAGGCGATGGTGCTGCTGAAGATCTTCCGGGTGTATTCCTGCGGCCCGTCGTTCTCGGCGACCGCCTGGGTGACGAAGGCCGCGCCGCTGGCCAGGCTCTGCGCCAACTGGATCTTCAGCTCCGGGTAGCCGCTCATGTCGAAGGAACGGCAGAAGCGGTTCACCGTCGGTTCGCTGACGGCGGCGGCCTGGGCCAGCGCGGCGATGCTGAAGCGGGTGGCCTGCTGCGGATTCTGCAGTATCACTTCGGCGACTTTGCGTTCCGCCTTGTTCAGTTCTTCCAGGCGGGACTGGATCTGCTCCAGCAGGTTCTTCATCCGAACTCCTTGGTGCGCCAAAACGGCAGTCGATCGGCCGCGGTCTTGCCTGCGGCCAGCGGCGCTATCCTAACGTCAGGTCGGCAGGTGACCAACAGTGCCGCGTTCCGGGAAAAATATGTTGTTTAATTACTACATATTTGCCTTAATAACGGCGTGGATGGCTCAATACTACTCAATATTTGGTTGGTAACAACAAATGCCTGATGTCCGCGTTCTGCCTTGCACCCTGGCGCTGTTCGGCGCGCTCGGCGATCTCGCCCTGCGCAAGCTGATTCCCGCCCTCTACCAACTCGATCGCGAAGGTCTGCTGCACAGCGAGACCCGCATCCTCGCCCTGGCGCGCGAGGATGGCGATGCCGGCGCACACCTGGCGGTCATCGAGAAACGCCTGCGCCTGGCCGTGCCGGCGCGCGAGTGGGACGATCCGGTGTGGCGCCGCTTCCGCGAGCGCCTGAGCTACCTGAGCATGGATTTCCTCGATGCCCAGTCCTATGCCGCCTTGCAGGCCGCGGTGCCTGACGAGCTGCCCTTGGTGGCCTACTTCGCCACCCCGGCGGCGGTCTATGGCGGTATCTGCGAGAACCTCGCCGCCGTCGGCCTGGCCGAGCGTACCCGGGTGGTCCTGGAGAAGCCCATCGGCCACGACCTGGAGTCCTCGCGCGAAGTCAACGAGGCGGTAGCGCGCTTCTTCCCGGAAAACCGCATCTACCGGATCGACCATTACCTGGGCAAGGAGACGGTGCAGAACCTGATCGCCCTGCGCTTCGCCAACAGCCTGTTCGAGACCCAGTGGAACCAGAATCACATCTCCCACGTCGAGATCACCGTGGCCGAGAAGGTCGGCATCGAAGGCCGCTGGGGCTACTTCGACCAGGCCGGCCAGTTGCGCGACATGGTGCAGAACCACCTGCTGCAACTGCTCTGCCTGATCGCCATGGACCCGCCCAGCGATCTGTCCGCCGACAGCATCCGCGATGAGAAGGTCAAGGTGCTGCGCGCGCTCGAGCGCATCGCGCCGGAGCAACTGGCCAGCCGTGTGGTGCGCGGCCAGTACACCGCCGGCTTCATCGACGGCAAGGCGGTGCCCGGTTACCTGGAAGAGGAACACGCCAACCAGATGAGCGGCGCCGAGACCTTCGTCTCGCTGCGCGTCGACATCCGCAACTGGCGCTGGTCCGGCGTGCCTTTCTATCTGCGCACCGGCAAGCGCATGCCGCAGAAGCTGTCGCAGATCGTCATCCACTTCAAGGAACCGCCGCATTACATCTTCGCGCCGGAACAGCGCGCGCTGATCAGCAACCGCCTGATCATCCGCCTGCAGCCGGACGAAGGCATCTCGCTGCAAGTGATGACCAAGGACCAGGGGCTGGGCAAGGGCATGCAATTGCGCACCGGCCCGCTGCAACTGAGTTTCTCCGAAGCCTTCCAGGCCGCGCGGGTGCCGGACGCCTACGAGCGTCTGCTGCTGGAAGTGATGCAGGGCAATCAGTACCTGTTCGTGCGCAAGGACGAAGTGGAGTTCGCCTGGAAGTGGTGCGATCACCTGATCGCCGGTTGGGAGCGTCTCGGCGATGCGCCCAAGCCGTATCCGGCGGGAACCTGGGGGCCGCAAGCGGCCGTGGCATTGATCGCCCGAGACGGGAGGGACTGGTATGGCGACCATTGATCTGAATTTGCCGGCCGGCGTGCGCTGGACGGCCTGGGAAAGCCCGGTGGCGCAGGCCCGTGGCCTGGCCGCCCAGGTGGCGGAACAGTTGCGCGCGGCGCTGGCCGAACGGGGCCATGCGCTGCTGGCGGTTTCCGGCGGACGTAGCCCGGTGGCCTTCCTCGAGGCCCTGAGCGGCGAGGCGCTGGACTGGAGCCGGGTCAGCGTGACCCTGGCCGACGAGCGCTGGGTGCCGGAATCGCATCCGGACAGCAATGCCGGCCTGGTGCGTCGCCACCTGCTCAAGGGCGCGGCGGCCAATGCGCTGTTCTGCGGCCTGTATCACGCCGCTGCCAGCCTGGACGAGGCGGCAGCGATCGCCGATCGGCAGATCGGCGAGCTGCCGCTGCCCATCGACGTACTGGTGCTGGGCATGGGCGACGACGGTCATACCGCTTCGCTGTTCCCTGCCAGCCCGGGGCTGCCCGAGGCGCTCGACCCGGCGTCCGCTCGCCGCTGCCTGCCGGCCTGGGCGCCGAGCGTGCCGCGTCAGCGTCTGACCCTGAGCCGCGCGCTGCTGGCCGCGTCACGGGTGCAACTGCTGGCGATTCAGGGCGATGGCAAGCTGGCCACCCTGAAGGCCGCGCTCGCCGCCGATGACGAGCAGCGCATGCCGGTGCGTGCCTTCCTGCGTGCGCCCCTGTCGATCCACTGGTGCCCTTGAGGCGCGGAGTTTTTGCAAGATGACCAGCCCTGAACAACACATCCAGCGAATCGATGCCATTGCCGCGCGCGCGCGCATCCTGCCGGTGATCACCATCGAGCGCGAGGCCGACATCCTGCCCATGGCCGATGCCCTGGCCGCCGGTGGCATCACGGTTCTGGAAGTGACCCTGCGCACCTCGCTGGGCCTGGCCGCCATCCGCCTGCTGGCAGAGCAGCGCCCGCAGTTGTGCGTCGGCGCCGGCACCATTCTCGACCCGCAGACCTTCCGCCAGGCCGAAGAGGCCGGCGCGCAGTTCATCGTCACGCCCGGTTGCACCGACGAATTGCTGCAGTACGCCGTCGGACGCGATATTCCGCTGCTGCCGGGCGTCGCCACCGCGTCGGAGATCATGGCCGCCTACCGCCACGGCCTGCGTCGCTTCAAGCTGTTCCCGGCCAAGGTCTGTGGTGGCGTGGAAGCGCTCAAGGCCTTCGGCGGCCCGTTCCCCGAGGTGCGTTTCTGCCCGACCGGAGGCGTCGGCCCGGACAACCTCAACGATTACTACCGCCTGGACAACGTGATGTGCGTCGGCGGCAGCTGGATGCTGCCCAAGGCCGCACTGGCCAGCGGCGACTGGGCCGCGGTCGAGCGCCTGTCGCGCGAGGCCCTGGCGTTGCTCGAATCACACTGAGCTGTCCCGTATGGACATGCCCGGCCCTCGCGCCGGGCTTTTTTATGTCGGGCTGGTACGCCATCGTCGGATGGCCCCGAACGAGGCGACGCCCAGCGCTCGCCGGCCGTCCCGCGCGCACTCGATCCAGCCTAGGGCCGGGCATTGGCGTCGAGGTAATGCCGCAGGCGCTCCTGCAGGTAGGGCACCGCCTGTCGGTGGTTCAGGTACTCGGCCACGTCCATCAGCCGCCAGTACTGCCCTTCGTCGCCGAAACGGATGCCGCGGAACTCCGCCGGTGTCAGGCGGGCCACCAGGAACCAGGCCCAGGGCGCCGGGCCGTGGGTGCTGCGGTAGCACCGCTGCCATTCGATGCGTTCATCGCCCAGGCGGATGGCGAATTCCTCCTGCAGTTCACGCAGGGCGCATTCGGCGGGGCTCTCGTCGCCCTCGCGGCCGCCGCCGGGGAAGTCCCAGCAGTCGGGGTAGGGGATATCGGGTTTGGCGTCGCGGCGGTAGACCACCAGGCGCCCGGCGTGGAACAGCGCCAGTTTGGCGCCGGTGAATGCGGATTCGTCGTCCATGGGATTCCTCGTGGCATGAGGGCGCGGCGCGGCCCGTGGAAAAGCGGCTAGGCTTTAGCGATCACGGACAGTGCGTTGCCGTGCCCGAGCGCGTATGATGCGCGACCTTTTTCTTCGTTGCATGACACACCGGGAGGTGCCCAGATGAACGACACGCACGAAAACCCAGAACTCACCCCTATCCCCGTCGGCGAAAAGCTGCAGAAAGTCCTCGCCCGCATGGGCGTTGGCTCGCGCCGCGACGTCGAGGCCTGGATCGAGGAAGGTCGGGTCAAGGTGAATGGCGCGGTCGCCACCCTCGGCCAGCGCGTTGAAGCCCAGGATGCCATCGCCGTCGACGATCGCCTGCTCAAGCGCGAGCAAAGCGAAGAGCACGTGCGCCGCGTGCTGATTTACAACAAGCCGGAAGGCGAAGTCTGCACCCGCGACGACCCGGAAGGCCGCCCGACCGTGTTCGAGCGCCTGCCGCGCCTGCGCAGTGGCCGCTGGATCAATGTCGGCCGCCTCGACATCAACACCACGGGCCTGCTGCTGTTCACCACCGACGGTGAGCTGGCCAACCGCCTGATGCACCCGTCCTACGAGATGGACCGCGAATACGCGGTGCGTGTGCGTGGCGAAGTCGACGAAGCCATGATCGAACGCCTGAAGACCGGCGTGATGCTGGAAGACGGTCCGGCCAAGTTCAGTGACATTCAGGAAGCGCCCGGCGGCGAAGGCTTCAACCACTGGTATCACGTGGTGGTGATGGAAGGCCGCAACCGTGAAGTGCGCCGCCTGTGGGAATCCCAGGGCGTGGTGGTGAGCCGTCTGAAGCGCGTGCGCTTCGGCCCGGTATTCCTCACCTCCGAGCTGACCATGGGGCGCTGGCGCGAGATGGATCAGCGCGAAATCGACATCCTCAGCGAGGAAGTCGGCCTCAAGCCGGTGGCCCTGCCGAACCTGTCCGGCAAGGCCATGGAGAAGCTCGAACGCCAGCAGCGCAAGCTGGCCAAGCCGCTGGCCCGCAGCGAGCGTCCGGATGCCGGCCGCAATCGCGGCCCGCGCAAGGAACAGGCCGAGGGCGAGCGCCCGCGCCGCGCACCGCGTCCTGGTGCCAGCGAGCGTCCGGCCCGCGCTTCGCGCGACGAGGCCGCCGCAGGTCGTGCGCCGCGTCCGGCCGGCGAGCGTCCGGTTCGTGCACCGCGTGGCGAGGGTGCCGAAGGTCGCGCACCGCGTCCGTCGCGTCCGGCCGCTGAGCGTCCGGCGCGTGCCCCGCGTGGCGAGGCTGGCGAGGGGCGTGCACCGCGCGCGCCGCGTCAGGATTCTGCCGGTGGTCGTCCGGCCCGCGCACCGCGTCCGGCTGATCGCCAGCAGGGTGCACCGCTGGCCGAGCGTCCGAGCGATGTGAACCGCAAGCGTCCGGCCAAGCCGCGTGACGAGCGCGACGAGCGGCCGAGCAAGCCGGTTGCGCGCAAGCCGGTGGTCAAGCGCCGCCCGCAGCCTGCCGGCGACGGTATGCGCCCGGGCTTCAAACGCTGAGGGCAGCGATGTGAAAAAGGGGCCGAAAGGCCCCTTTTTCATTGGCTTGGCAAACCTTCCCGGGGAGCGGCCGGCCAACTGGCGAATCCACTCCTGGTCGCCTGCCTGGCGTTCGCCTTGCCGCTGGGCGCCAGCGGTTGCTCGACGGGGCGCGCTTGTCGCGCTGTTGCTCGGTATTGCTGAGCCTGGTGGGGCGGGGCTTTGCAGGTGGAGGTCGGCCAGCTCTACGCGCGCCTGAGCGCGCTCTAAGTCCGACTCAGCTGGCGCAGGCGAGCCGATTGCGGCCGTCGCGCTTGGCGGCATACAGCGCCATGTCGGCACGGTGCAGCAGGTCGTCGACGCTCTCGCCGGGAATCAGCGTGGCGCAGCCGAGGCTGATGGACAGTGGGACGCGCTTTTCGTCGATCAGGAACGGCAGTTCCTCCACGGCGTTGCGCAGGCGCTCGCCGACCTGGATGGCGCTGCTGCCGGGGGTGTTGGAAAGCAGCACGAGGAATTCCTCGCCGCCGAAGCGGAACACCATGTCGACATTGCGCAGGCTGGCCTTGATCGCCATGGCCACGGCGCGCAGCGCTTCGTCGCCGCTGCTATGGCCGAACTCGTCGTTGATGCGTTTGAAGTGATCGAGGTCGAGCATGAGGATCGACAGCGGCTGCAGGTTGCGCCGGGCCAGCTCCACTTCGCGGCTCATTGCCTGGTCCATGGCGATGCGGTTGCCGGTGCCGGTCAGGGCGTCGCGCAGGGCGGTCTGGATCGCCGCGCGGTACAGCAGGGCGTTGCGCAGCGGGTAGAGCAGGCTGGCGATCAGGCTTTCCAGTTGGCCGAGTTCGGTTTCGCTGAACGGGTGGCGACGGCGGAAGCTGAGTTCACCCAGGTACTCGCCGGAATGGGTCAGGCGGTAGCCAGCGCAATGGTTGGCGGATTCGCCGAACTCCAGGCGCAGGTCGGCTCCGCTGTGTTGGTAGCTGAGGTAGTCCAGTGGCACCAGTGCCTGAATTTCCCGGAAGAACAGGGCGAGGATGCGGTCGGCCTCGAGGCTGGTCTGCAGCTGCGTGCTCAGTTGGCGGCGCAGGTCGGCCAGACTGATCTGTCGCTTGCCGCGCAGGGGATTATCGCCAAGGCCCAGACGTTGGAGTTTGGCGGAGTCGAAATCGATGGTGTTGGACGGTTTGGTCGGGGCCATGACGCGAGGCAACCTCTGGCGCGGAATACGGCGACAGTAAGGGCTGAGCGATTTTCGTGCCAACCCGCGAAAAGTTCTGCAGATCCTGGCAAGAGACCGGCTGGCGCGGGCTTGGTTCCATCGATGGAAGAATAGCTGGCGAAGCGAGATGCCAAAATGATGGCGCTTTCCTGGTGGGTATCGGGGGAGAGCGGGCGGGCGAGGTCGGAAAACCGGCGAAGCGGCCGGGGTGGCCGCTTCGCGCTGGCGTCAGTCCTGGGCGTTGAAGGCCTGGCCGTTGACGCCGATGCTGTCCGGCCCCATCAGGTACAGGTAGACCGGCATGATGTCGTCGGGTAGCGGATTGTTGAAGGGGTTCTCGCCCGGATAGGCGTGGGCGCGCATGCCGGTGCGGGTGGCGCCGGGGTTGACGCTGTTGGCGCGGACCGTGCTGGTGCCGTCGCACTCGTCGGCGAGTACCTGCATCAGGCCTTCGGTGGCGAACTTGGATACCGCATAGGCGCCCCAGTAGGCACGGCCCTTACGTCCGACGCTGCTGGAGGTGAAGATCACCGAGGCATCGCTGGCCAGCTTGAGCAGCGGCAGCAGGGTGCTGGTGAGCATGAACATGGCGTTGACGTTGACCTGCATGACGCGCATGAAGTTATCCCCGGAGATCTGCTCGATCGGCGAGCGCAAGCCGAGGATCGAGGCGTTGTGCAGCAGGCCATCGATCTTGCCGAACTCGTTCTCCAGGGTGGCCGCCAGTTCGTCGTACTGGTGCGCCAGGGCGGTTTCCAGGTTGAACGGGATGACCGCCGGCTGCGGGTGTCCCGCGGCCTCGATCTGGTCGTAGACCTCGTTGAGGTTTTCCTCGGACTTGCCCAGCAGCAGCACGGTGGCGCCGTGGGCGGCAAAGGTCCGCGCGGCGGCGGCGCCGATGCCCCGGCCGGCGCCGGTGACCAGGATCACCCGGTCCTTGAGCAGGTCGGGGCGGGCGGAATATTGAAACATCAGGGTCTCCTTCGCAGGGGCGCGCCTCAGGCGGCGCTCCTCAAGAAAAAGCTGGGAAAAAACCGTGGGCCGCGCACACTGGCGGCTGCCGCTTGCCGCTTGCCGCTTGCCGCTTGCCGCTTGCCGCTTGCCGCTTGCCGCTTGCCGCTCAGCAGCCGCAGAGCGCGCGGTCGAGGACGGCGAGCAGTTCCAGCGGGTGGTCGACGATCACATCGGCACCCCAGTGGGCAGGGTTGTCCTCGGGGTGGATGTAGCCGTAGCGCACGGCCGCGGTCTTGGTGCCGGCGGCGCGACCGGACTCGATATCGCGCAGGTCGTCACCGATGAACAGCACCTGCGCCGGGTCGATGCCCAGCCGTTCGCAGGCCAGCAGCAAGGGCTCCGGGTCGGGTTTGCTGCGCGTCACGTGATCCGGGCAAATGAGGATCGCCGAGCGTTCGGCCAGCCCCAGTTGCTGCATCATCGGCTCGGCGAAGCGTACTGGCTTGTTGGTCACCACGCCCCAGATCAGCCGGGCTTTCTCGATGCTTTCCAGCAGTTCGGGAATACCGTCGTAGGGGCGGGTGAACACCGCGCAGTGATCCTGGTAGCGGTCGAGGAACTCCTGGCGCAGGTCTTCGAAGCCGGGGGCTTGCGGGTCCATGTCGAAGGCCGCGGCGACCATGGCGCGGGCGCCGCCGGACACCACGTCGACGATGCGCTGCTCGGCCACCGCCGGACGGCCGTGGGCGCCGAGCATCGCCTGGCAGACGGCAACGAAGTCCGGCGCGGTGTGCAGCAGGGTGCCGTCCATGTCGAAGAGAACCGCTCTGAGCTGCATCCGCTTCATTCCTCGCGAAGGGTCTGGATCATGTAGTTGACGTCGACGTCATCGCTCAGCTTGTAGTGCTTGGTCAGCGGGTTGTAGGTCAGGCCGACGATGTCCTTGACCGCCAGCCCGGCATCGCGCGACCAGGCGCCGAGCTCCGAGGGGCGGATGAATTTCTTGAAGTCGTGGGTGCCGCGCGGCAGCAGGCGCATCACGTATTCGGCGCCGACGATGGCGAACAGGTAGGCCTTGGGATTGCGGTTGATGGTGGAGAAGAACACCTGGCCGCCGGGCTTGACCATGCTGCAGCAGGCGCGGATCACCGAGGCCGGGTCGGGAACGTGTTCGAGCATTTCCAGGCAGGTCACCACATCGAACTGGGCGGGCATTTCCTCGGCCAGTTGTTCGGCGGTGATGCGCCGGTATTCCACCGGTACGCCGGACTCCAACTGATGCAGTTGGGCCACGGCCAGCGGCGCTTCGCCCATGTCGATGCCGAGGACGCTGGCGCCGCGCTGGGCCATCGCCTCGCTGAGGATGCCGCCGCCGCAGCCGACGTCGAGCACCTTCTTGCCGGCCAGGCCGACGCGCTCGTCGATCCAGTTGACGCGCAGCGGGTTGATGTCGTGCAGCGGTTTGAATTCGCTCTCACGGTCCCACCAGCGATGGGCGAGGGCCTCGAATTTGGCGATCTCGGCGTGGTCGACGTTGCTCATGGCTTACCTTCGTTCAGAATCTTCATTGGGAAACGCGGGCGCACAGTCTGGCTATGATGCCAGCTTCGTGCGCCCGATAGGGCGCCGCATGACAGATTGTCGCAGCCGCGCCCCTGTCTGTCGGGATATTCAGGCGCCGGCGATGCGCCGCCCCCATTCTCCTGCCGCCGCCGCCAGGCGGCCTTCGTCCAGGCGCGTCAGGCGACCGCTGTCGAGCAGTTGCTTGCCACCCACCCAGAGATGACGCACGCAGTCGCGAGCGCTGGCGTAGATCAATTGCGAAACCGGCTCGTACACCGGCTGCTGAGCCAGCCCGGAGAGGTCGAAGGCAACCAGGTCGGCGGCCTTGCCCACTTCCAGCGAGCCGATTTCCTGTTCCAGGCCCAGGGCGCGGGCGCCGTTGAGGGTGGCCATGCGCAGTGCGCGGTGGGCGTCGAGGGCTGTCGCCTGGCCGGCCACGGCCTTGGCCAGCAAGGCCGCAGTGCGGGTTTCGCCGAGCAGGTCGAGGTCGTTGTTGCTGGCCGCGCCGTCGGTTCCGATGGCGACATTGACCCCGGCTTGCCAGAGGCGCTCCACCGGGCAGAAGCCGCTGGCCAGCTTGAGGTTGGATTCCGGGCAGTGGATCACCGAGGTATTGGTTTCCACCAGCAAGGCCAGGTCCTCGTCGCTCACCTGAGTCATGTGGACGGCCTGGAAGCGCGGCCCCAGCAGGCCGAGGCGGTGCAGGCGGGCCAGCGGGCGTTCGCCGCTCTGCTCCAGCGCCTGCTGTACCTCGAAGGCGGTCTCGTGGACATGCATCTGGATGCAGGCGTCCAGTTCCTCGGCGAGCATCAGCACGTTTTCCAGCTTGTCGTCGCTGACCGTGTAGGGCGCGTGCGGACCGAAGGCGACGCGGATGCGTGGGTGATGCTTGAGGTCGTCGTGCAGCGCCACGCCCTGGCGGATGGCTTCCTCGGCATCACGCGCGCCGGGCATCGGGAAGTTCAGCACCGGCACGCAGATCTGCGCGCGAATGCCAGCATCGTGGACCGCCGCGCAGGTCACCTTGGGGTGGAAGTACATGTCCGAGAAACAGGTGATGCCACCCTTGAGTTGCTCGGCGATGGCCAGTTCGGCGCCGGTACGGACGAAATCCTCGTCGACCCACTTGGCCTCGGCCGGCCAGATGTGTTCTTGCAGCCAGGTCATCAGCGGCAAATCGTCGGCCAGGCCGCGGAACAGACTCATGGCGGCATGCCCGTGGGCGTTGATCAGGCCCGGTGCGAGCAGCATGCCCGGCAGTTCGCGGATTTCCGCGGCCGGATGGCGCAGGGCTTCGCTGCGCGGGGCGAGGAGGGCGATGCGGCCTTCGCGGATGCCCAGGGCGTGGTCGCGCAGGACGACGCCGGCGGGTTCTACCGGAACGATCCAGGTCGGCAGCAGAAGCAGGTCGAGAGGGGCTTTGGCTTCGGGCATGGGCGCATCCTGGGCGCTTGGGTGGGAGCGCGGCAGTATACCCGAGCGTCATGGGCTCCGGCTCGTTATACTCGGCCGTTTTCCCGGGGTGTTTCCCGGTTTCTGCACGGCTCGGCCACTTCGATGGCGCGGCCTGAACCTGAATCGAGTGAAGAGGTGTTCCATGCGTGAGCGACTGTTGGCGGCCGAGCGGGTGACGGCCATTGATTGGCGCAACGGGACCCTCCGGTTGCTGGACCAGCGCCTGCTGCCGCTGGAAGAAGTCTGGCTGTCCTACGACAGCGCCGAAGGCGTGGCCGATGCGATTCGCCAGATGGTGGTGCGCGGTGCGCCGGCCATCGGCATCAGCGCGGCCTACGGCCTGGTGCTCGGGCTGCGTGCGCGCCTGCTTGCCGGCGGCGACTGGCGCGCCGCGCTGGAGGACGATTTCGATGTGCTGTCCGAGTCGCGGCCGACCGCGGTCAATCTGTTCTGGGCGCTGAATCGGATGCGCGAGCGCCTGGATCGTCTGAAACCGACCGACGATCCGCTGCAGGTGCTCGAAGCCGAGGCCATCGCCATCCACGAAAGCGATCGCGAGGCCAATCTGACCATGGCTCAGCTCGGCGTCGAGCTGATCCGCAAGCAGCACAGCGGGCCGCAGAAGGTCCTTACCCATTGCAATACCGGCGCCCTGGCCACTGGCGGGTTTGGCACTGCCCTGGGGGTGATCCGCGCGGCGCACCTGGAGGGGCTGATCGAGCGCGTCTACGCCGATGAGACCCGTCCGTGGCTGCAGGGCGCCCGCCTGACCGCCTGGGAGCTGGCCAACGAAGGCGTGCCTGTGACCCTGAATGCCGACGCCGCGGCGGCGCATCTGATGAAGACCGAGAGCATCACCTGGGTGATCGTTGGCGCCGACCGCATCACGGCCAACGGCGACGTGGCGAACAAGATCGGTACCTATCAGTTGGCGGTCAACGCCATGCACCATGGTGTGCGTTTCATGGTGGTGGCGCCCAGTTCGACCATCGACATGAGCCTGGAAAGCGGCGAGGACATTCCCATCGAGGAGCGCGACGGTCGCGAGCTGCTGGAGATCGGCGGCAAGCGCGTGGCGGCCGAGGTGGAGGCCTACAACCCGGTGTTCGATGTGACGCCGGCGGACCTGATCGACGCTATCGTGACCGAGCGCGGTGTGGTCGAGCGTCCGGATGCCGAGCGCATGGCTCAGTTGATGAGCCGCAAGCGCCTGCACTGAGGCATTGCCGAGGTTAGGCGTTGAAGCAGGCTTGTGGTAATCTCCGACGGTTCTTCGGGGGGGCTTTTTTTAGCCCCCGCGGTAGCGCGGATCACTGACCTAAGTCGTTGATTTGTTGTGAGTCGGTGGCGTTTTGATAGCGCCGACGCACTCCGCCGGGCTCGGGATGGGCGAGGCGGAGTTCCATCTGAAAAAAGGAACCAGGCTTCTCATGGGCGAACTGGCCAAAGAAATCCTCCCGGTCAACATCGAAGACGAACTCCGACAGTCCTACCTCGATTACGCCATGAGCGTGATCGTCGGTCGTGCCCTGCCCGATGCACGCGACGGCCTGAAGCCGGTGCATCGCCGCGTGCTCTACGCCATGAGCGAGCTGGGCAACGACTGGAACAAGCCCTACAAGAAGTCCGCCCGTGTGGTCGGTGACGTCATCGGTAAATACCACCCGCACGGCGACACCGCGGTGTACGACACCATCGTGCGCATGGCCCAGCCCTTCTCGCTGCGCTACATGCTGGTGGATGGCCAGGGCAACTTCGGTTCGGTGGACGGCGACAACGCCGCGGCCATGCGATACACCGAAGTGCGCATGGCCAAGCTGGCCCATGAACTGCTCGCCGACCTGGACAAGGAAACCGTCGACTGGGTGCCCAACTACGACGGCACCGAGCAGATCCCGGCAGTCATGCCGACCAAGATCCCCAACCTGCTGGTCAACGGTTCCAGCGGTATCGCCGTGGGCATGGCGACCAACATCCCGCCGCACAACCTCAGTGAAGTCATCGATGGCTGCCTGGCGTTGATGGACAACCCCGAGCTGACCGTCGACGAGTTGATGCAGTACATCCCCGGCCCGGACTTCCCGACCGCCGGCATCATCAACGGTCGTGCCGGCATCATCGAGGCATACCGTACCGGCCGTGGCCGCATCTACATCCGTGCCCGCGCCGAAATCGAGGACATGGAAAAGGGCGGCAATCGCCAGCAGATCATCATCACCGAGCTGCCCTACCAGCTGAACAAGGCGCGCTTGATCGAGAAGATCGCCGAGCTGGTGAAAGAGAAGAAGATCGAGGGCATCACCGAGCTGCGCGACGAGTCCGACAAGGACGGCATGCGCGTGGTCATCGAACTGCGCCGTGGTGAAGTCGGCGAGGTGGTGCTGAACAACCTCTACGCCCAGACCCAGTTGCAGAGCGTCTTCGGTATCAACGTGGTGGCCCTGGTCGATGGCCAGCCGCGCACGATGAACCTCAAGGACATGCTCGAAGTCTTCGTCCGTCACCGTCGCGAAGTGGTGACCCGGCGGACCGTCTTCGAGCTGCGCAAAGCCCGTGAGCGCGGGCATATCCTTGAAGGCCAGGCGGTCGCGCTGTCGAACATCGATCCGGTGATCGAGCTGATCAAGGCCTCGCCGACCCCGGCCGAAGCCAAGGAGCGCCTGATCGCCACCGCCTGGGAATCCAGCGCCGTGGAGGTCATGGTCGAGCGCGCCGGCGCCGATGCCTGCCGCCCCGAGGACCTGGACCCGCAGTACGGTCTGCGCGACGGCAAGTATTACCTGTCGCCGGAACAGGCCCAGGCCATCCTCGAATTGCGCCTGCACCGTCTGACCGGTCTGGAGCACGAGAAGCTGCTCTCCGAGTATCAGGAAATCCTCAACCTGATCGGCGAACTGATCCGCATCCTGACCAACCCGCAGCGTCTGATGGAAGTCATCCGCGAGGAGCTGGAGAAGGTCAAGGCCGAGTTCGGCGACGCCCGCCGTACCGAGATCGTCGCGTCCCAGGTGGACCTGACCATTGCCGACCTGATCACCGAAGAAGAGCGCGTGGTGACCATTTCCCACGGCGGCTACGCCAAGTCCCAGCCGCTGGCCGCCTACGAGGCGCAGCGTCGCGGTGGCAAGGGCAAGTCGGCGAGCGGCGTCAAGGATGAGGACTACATCGAACACCTGCTGGTCGCCAACAGCCACGCGACCCTGCTGCTGTTCTCCAGCAAGGGCAAGGTCTACTGGCTGCGCACCTTCGAGATTCCCGAGGCTTCGCGTACCGCCCGTGGCCGTCCGCTGGTGAACCTGCTGCCGCTGGACGAGGGCGAGCGCATCACCGCGATGCTGCAGATCGACCTGGAAGCCGTGCGGGCGCAGTTCGCCGGTGAAGAGGGCGATGACGATGACGTGGTCGCCGAGCAGGTCGCCGAAGTGGTCGAGGTCGAAGAGGCGGAAGAGGGCGACGAGTCCGACTTCAGCCAGGACGAGCCGACCGGCGCCTATATCTTCATGGCTACCGCCAAGGGCACCGTGAAGAAGACACCGCTGATCCAGTTCACCAAGCCGCGCTCCAACGGCCTGATCGCGCTGAAGCTGGAAGAGGGCGATTCGCTGATCGCCGCTGCCATCACCGACGGCTCGAAGGACGTGATGATGTTCTCCGATGCCGGCAAGGTGGTGCGCTTCAAGGAAAGCAAGGTGCGCATCATGGGCCGTGCCGCCCGCGGCGTGCGCGGCATGCGTCTGGGCGAAGGCCAGCGCATCATCTCCATGCTGATCCCCGAGCGCGACGCACAGATCCTCACGGCGTCCGAACGCGGTTACGGCAAGCGTTCGCCGCTGGCTGACTACCCGCGCCGTGGCCGTGGCGGCCAGGGTGTGATCGCCATGGTGATCAACGAGCGTAACGGCAATCTGGTCGGTGCCATCCAGGTTCTCGATGGCGAGGAAATCATGCTGATTTCCGACCAGGGCACCCTGGTGCGCACCCGTGTAGACGAAGTCCGCAGCCTGGGCCGCAACACCCAGGGCGTGATTCTGATCAAGCTGGCCGCCGACGAGACCCTGGTGGGTCTGGAGCGCGTCCAGGAGCCCTCCGTGGCCGACGATGAAGTAATCGAAGGCGAGGTGCTGGACGACGAACAGCTGGACGACACCCAAGCAAGCGAAGCCGCGGCGACGGAAGAGCCGCAGGCCAGCGAAGACTGATTAGCGAGAGTAGATGTGAGCAAGCGAGCCTATAACTTCTGCGCCGGTCCGGCGGCGCTTCCCACCGAGGTACTGGAACGCGCCCGGGACGAACTGCTCGATTGGCAGGGCAAGGGTCTGTCGGTCATGGAGATGAGCCACCGTAGCGACGAATACGTGGCCATCGCCGAGAAGGCCGAGCAGGACCTGCGTGACCTGCTGAGCATCCCGTCGAACTACAAGGTGCTGTTCCTCCAGGGTGGCGCCAGTCAGCAGTTCGCCGAGATTCCGCTGAACCTGCTGCCGGAAGACGGCGTGGCCGATTATGTCGAGACCGGCATCTGGTCGAAGAAGGCCATCGAAGAGGCTCGCCGTTTCGGCAACGTCAACGTGGTCGCCAGCGCGAGCCAGTACGACTACTTCGCCATTCCCGGACAGAACGAGTGGAACCTGACTCCGGGCGCCGCCTATCTGCACTATGCCTCCAACGAAACCATCGGTGGCCTGGAGTTCGACTGGGTGCCGGAAGCTGGCGACGTGCCGCTGGTGGTGGACATGTCCTCGGACATCCTCTCGCGGCCGATCGATGTCTCCCGCTTCGGCCTGATCTACGCCGGCGCGCAGAAGAACATCGGCCCGTCCGGGCTGGTGGTGGTCATCGTCCGTGAGGATCTGCTGGGCCGTGCCCGCAGCATCTGCCCGACCATGCTCAACTACAAGATCGCTGCCGACAACGGCTCCATGTACAACACCCCGGCGACCTATTCCTGGTACCTCTCCGGCCTGGTTTTCCAGTGGCTGAAGGATCAGGGTGGCGTCGAGGCCATGGAGAAGCGCAACCGGGCGAAGAAAGACCTGCTGTACAAGGCCATCGACGCCAGCGAGTTCTACACCAACCCGATCCAGCCGAGCGCTCGCTCCTGGATGAACGTGCCGTTCCGCCTGGCCGACGAGAAGCTCGACAAGGCCTTCCTCGTCGGTGCCGAGGCTCGCGGTCTGCTCAACCTCAAGGGTCACCGTTCGGTGGGCGGCATGCGTGCCTCCATCTATAACGCCCTGGGTCTGGATGCCGTCGAGGCGCTGGTGGCCTACATGGCCGAGTTCGAGAAGGAGCACGGCTGATGAGCGACGCTGACCAGCTCAAGGCGTTGCGTGTCCGCATCGACAGCCTCGACGAGAAGATCCTCGAGCTGATCAGCGAGCGCGCGCGCTGCGCCCAGGACGTGGCACGGGTGAAGATGCAGTCGCTGCCCGAAGGCGAGAAGCCGGTGTTCTACCGCCCCGAGCGCGAAGCATGGGTGCTCAAGCACATCATGGAGCTGAACAAGGGGCCGCTGGACAACGAAGAGATCGCGCGGTTGTTCCGCGAGATCATGTCCTCCTGCCTGGCCCTGGAGCAGCCGCTCAAGGTCGCCTATCTCGGCCCCGAGGGCACCTTCACCCAGGCGGCCGCGCTCAAGCACTTCGGCCACGCGGTGATCAGCACGCCGATGACCGCGATTGACGAGGTGTTCCGCGAGGTCGCCGCTGGCGCGGTGAACTTCGGCGTGGTGCCGGTGGAAAACTCCACCGAAGGCGCGGTGAACCACACCCTCGACAGCTTCCTCGAGCACGACATGGTGATCTGCGGCGAAGTCGAGCTGCGCATCCACCATCACCTGTTGGTTGGCGAGAACACCAAGACCAGCAATATCACTCGTATCTATTCCCATGCGCAGTCCCTGGCGCAGTGCCGCAAGTGGCTCGACGCGCACTATCCGAACGTCGAGCGCGTGGCGGTCTCCAGCAATGCCGATGCGGCCAAGCGGGTGAAGAGCGAGTGGAACTCGGCCGCCATCGCCGGCGACATGGCGGCCAGCCTGTATGGCCTGGAAAAGCTGTACGAGAAGATCGAGGACCGTCCCGACAACTCCACGCGCTTCCTCATCATCGGTAGCCAGGAAGTGCCGCCGACCGGCGACGACAAGACCTCGATCATCGTCTCCATGCGCAACAAGCCGGGCGCCCTGCACGAGCTGCTGGTGCCGTTCCACAACAACGGCATCGACCTGACGCGCATCGAGACGCGTCCGTCGCGCAGCGGCAAGTGGACCTACGTGTTCTTCATCGACTTCGTCGGCCACCACAAGGATCCGCTGATCAAGGACGTGCTGGAGAAGATCAACAGCGAATCCGTGGCGCTCAAGGTGCTAGGTTCGTATCCGAAGGCGGTACTGTAAACACAGTCGCGAGCGACAAGCCTCAGGCCGCGAGTGGGATGGGGCTTTGCTTGTGGCTTGCGCCCTGAAGCTTGAGGCTTTTCTATGAGTTGCGATTTCCTCGCCCTGGCCCAGCCGGGTGTACAGAAACTCTCGCCCTACGTGCCGGGCAAGCCGGTCGACGAACTGGCGCGCGAGCTGAACCTCGACCCGGCGAACATCGTCAAGCTGGCCAGCAACGAGAATCCGCTGGGCCCGAGCGCCAAGGTGCTCGAGGCGATCCGTGGCGAGCTGGCGGAAATGACCCGCTATCCGGATGGCAACGGCTTCGAGCTGAAGAGCAAGCTGGCGGCGCGCTGCGGCGTGACCACCGCCCAGGTGACCCTGGGTAACGGCTCCAACGACATTCTCGATCTGGTCGCGCGCGCCTACCTCGCGCCGGGCCTGAACGCGGTATTCAGCCAGTACGCCTTCGCCGTCTACCCGATCTCCACCCAGGCCGTCGGTGCCGAGGGGCGGGCGGTGCCGGCCAAGGACTGGGGGCATGACCTGGACGCCATGTTGGCGGCCATCGATGGCAACACGCGCGTGGTGTTCGTCGCCAATCCGAACAACCCCACCGGCACCTGGTTCGGTCCTGACGCCCTGGAGCGCTTCCTCGCCCGTGTCCCGGAAAACGTTCTGGTGGTGCTGGACGAGGCCTACATCGAGTATGCCGAAGGCGACGAGCTGCCCGATGGCCTGAAATACCTGGCCGCACATCCCAATCTGCTGGTCTCGCGGACCTTCTCCAAGGCCTATGGCCTGGCCTCGCTGCGTGTCGGCTACGCGATTTCCTCGGCGCAAGTCGCCGATGTGCTGAATCGCGTGCGTCAGCCATTCAACGTCAACAGCCTGGCCCTGGCGGCCGCCTGTGCGGCGCTGGACGATGCCGAGTACCTGGCTGAAGGCAAGCGCATCAATGACGCCGGTATGCAGCAGTTGCAGGACGGACTGCGTGCTCTGGGCCTGGCCTGGATTCCGTCGAAAGGCAACTTCCTGGCCGTCGACCTGCGGCGCGACGCCGGCCCGGTCTACCAGGCGCTCCTGGCGGAAGGCGTGATCGTCCGGCCGGTGGCTGGCTACGGCATGCCCCAGCACCTGCGCATCTCCATCGGCTTGCCGGAAGAGAATGCCCGCTTCCTCGACGCGCTGGCCAAGGTGCTCGCCCGTGGCTGATGTCATGCCCGTGCAACAGGCGCGGCCCAGACTGCATCGTCTGGTGGTGGTGGGGCTCGGCCTGATCGGCGGCTCCTTCGCCAAGGGCTTGCGCGAAAAGGCGCTATTCGAGGAGGTGGTGGGGGTGGATCGTGATCCGCAATCCTGCCGTCTGGCGGTCGAGCTGGGCGTGGTCGACCGTTGCGAAGAGTCGCTGGAAAACGCCTGCCGCGACGCCGATGTGATTCAGTTGGCGGTGCCGATCCTGGCCATGGAGAAAGTCCTCGCCGAGCTGGCCGGTTACGATCTGGGGCGGGCGGTGTTGACCGATGTCGGCAGCGCCAAGGGCAACGTGGTGAAAGCTGCCAGGGTGGCCTTCGGTGGCATGCCGGCGCGCTTCGTTCCGGGCCATCCGATCGCCGGCTCCGAGCAGAGTGGGGTGGAAGCGGCCAAGTCGGGACTGTTCCGTCGCCACAAGGTGATACTGACGCCGCTGGAGAATACCGACAGCGACGCCTTGGCCCTGGTCGACCGGCTCTGGCGCGAACTCGACGCCGATGTCGAGCACATGCAGGTCGAGCACCATGACGAAGTCCTGGCGGCCACCAGTCACTTGCCGCACCTGCTGGCTTTCACCTTGGTCGATTCGTTGGCCAAGCGCAGTGAGAACCTGGAAATCTTCCGTTACGCCGCCGGCGGCTTCCGTGACTTCACGCGGATCGCCGGCAGCGATCCGGTGATGTGGCACGATATCTTCCTCGCCAACCGCGAGGCGGTCTTGCGCATCCTCGATGTCTTCCGCGATGACCTCGACGCCTTGCGCGAGGCTGTCGACTCAGGGGACGGGCATCAACTGCTGGGCGTGTTCACCCGCGCCCGTGTCGCCCGTGAACATTTCAGCAAAATCCTGGCCCGCCGGGCCTATGTGGACGCCATGCATAACAACGACCTGATTTACCTGGCCCAGCCGGGTGGCCGCCTGTCCGGACGCGTACGTGTGCCGGGCGACAAGTCCATCTCCCACCGCTCGATCATGCTCGGCTCGCTGGCCGAGGGCACCACCGAGGTGGACGGCTTCCTCGAGGGCGAAGACGCCCTGGCCACCATTCAGGCGTTCCGCGACATGGGTGTGGTCATCGAAGGCCCGCACCATGGCCGGGTCACTGTCCATGGTGTCGGCCTGCACGGTCTGAAGCCCGCGCCGGGCCCGATCTACCTGGGTAACTCCGGTACCTCCATGCGCCTGCTCAGCGGCCTGCTGGCCGCGCAGCCGTTCGACAGCACCCTGACCGGTGACCCCTCGCTGTCCAAGCGCCCGATGAACCGCGTGGCCAAACCGCTGCGCGAGATGGGCGCGGTGATCGAGACCGGCCCGGAAGGCCGTCCGCCGCTGACCATTCGCGGTGGCCAGAAACTGACCGGCATGCACTACGACATGCCCATGGCCAGCGCCCAGGTGAAATCCTGCCTGCTGCTTGCCGGCCTCTATGCCGCGGGCGAGACGTCGGTCACCGAGCCGGCGCCGACCCGCGACCACACCGAGCGCATGCTGCGTGGCTTCGGCTATCCGGTGGACGTGCAAGGCAGCACGGCGAAGGTCGAGTCGGGGCACAAGCTCAGCGCGACCAGTATCGAAGTGCCGGCCGATATTTCCTCGGCGGCCTTCTTCCTGGTGGCGGCGAGCATCGCCGAAGGCTCGGAGATCGTCCTGGAACACGTTGGCATCAACCCGACCCGCACCGGTGTCATCGACATCCTGCGTCTGATGGGCGCCGACATCACCCTGGAAAACCAGCGCGAAGTCGGCGGCGAGCCGGTGGCTGACCTGCGCGTGCGCTCGGCCAAGCTGAAAGGCATCGACATCCCGGAAGATCTGGTGCCGCTGGCCATCGACGAATTCCCGGTGCTCTTCGTTGCCGCGGCCAACGCCGAAGGCCGTACCGTGCTGCGTGGCGCGGAAGAGCTGCGGGTCAAGGAGTCCGACCGCATTCAGGTCATGGCCGATGGCCTGCAGGCGCTGGGCGTGAAGTGCGAGCCGACCCCGGACGGCATCATCATCGAAGGCGGCGCCTACGCTGGCGGCGAAGTGTGGAGCCACGGCGACCACCGTATCGCCATGTCCTTCAGTGTCGCTTCGCTGCGTGCCGGTGGTCCGATTCGCATTCATGATTGCGCCAACGTCGCCACGTCGTTCCCGAATTTCCTCGGCCTGGCCGCCGGCGCCGGCATTCGTGTCGCCGTGGAGGGCAACTGATGGCTGGCGGCGTGCAGTCTGGCGCCTGGCCGGTGGTCGCCATTGACGGACCCAGTGGTTCCGGCAAGGGCACCGTGGCCGGAATCCTGGCCAAGCGTTTGGGCTGGAATCTGCTGGACTCCGGTGCGCTCTATCGTCTGTTGGCATTCGCTGCCGGCAATCACGGTATCGACCTGACCAACGAAGAGGCGCTGAAGGTCCTGGCGGCCCATTTGGATGTGCAGTTCACCCACGCCAAGGGTGGCCAGGGGCAACACATCATTCTCGAGGGCGAGGACGTCACCGATGTGATCCGTACCGAGCAGGTCGGCGCCGGTGCCTCTCAGGTTGCGGCGCTGCCGGCGGTGCGTGACGCTCTGCTGCAGCGCCAGCGTGCCTTCCTCGAAGAGCCGGGGCTGGTGGCCGATGGCCGCGACATGGGCACGGTGGTGTTTCCCGATGCGCCGCTGAAGATTTTCCTCACCGCCTCGGCCGAGGAGCGCGCCCGGCGCCGCTACCTGCAGCTCAAGGGCAAGGGGATCGACAGCGACCAGGCAGTCCTCGCCGAAGAAATCCGCGCCCGCGACGAGCGTGACAGCCAGCGCAGCGTAGCGCCGCTGAAACCAGCGGAGGGCGCAATCCTGCTCGACTCCACTCACATGACGATCGACGCGGTGGTGGACAACATCCTCGCGGAGGTCAGCAGGCTCGGCCTGGATAGCGAATAAGTGGCGGGGCGGGAGGTTGTCCGTTTGACGGCAACCTCCATGGTTGCTACCATTCCAGACCTTGTATTGGAAGGGTTTCGCTCATCTGGAGCGATGCGATTTCCTGAAACCTAAAATGGAGCGCCTGTTTTCGATGGGGCGCAACAGGGAGCGGCAGGTTACCAGTCCTGATCCTGCCGGCTTCTTTTCATGACTTGACCGCGTCAACTGGTGGCGCGGAACTGGGCGCATCGCGTGCCCTAGACTACGGGTATAAACATGAGCGAAAGCTTCGCAGAACTCTTTGAAGAAAGTCTGAAATCCCTCGACATGCAGCCGGGTGCAATCATCACCGGCATCGTGGTCGACATCGATGGTGACTGGGTCACCGTCCATGCTGGCCTGAAGTCCGAGGGCGTCATCCCGGTCGAGCAGTTCTACAACGAACAGGGCGAACTGACCATCAATGTGGGTGACGAAGTCCACGTTGCGCTGGACGCGGTTGAAGACGGCTTCGGTGAGACCAAGCTGTCCCGCGAAAAAGCCAAGCGTGCAGAATGCTGGATTGTTCTGGAAGCAGCTTTCGCTGCAGACGAAGTGGTCAAGGGCGTTATCAACGGCAAGGTCAAAGGCGGCTTCACCGTCGACGTCAGCGGTATCCGCGCGTTCCTGCCGGGTTCCCTGGTCGATGTGCGTCCGGTTCGCGACACGACTCACCTCGAAGGCAAAGAGCTCGAGTTCAAGGTCATCAAGCTGGACCAGAAGCGCAACAACGTTGTCGTTTCCCGCCGCAGTGTCCTGGAAGCCGAGAACAGCGCCGAGCGCGAAGCTCTGCTGGAATCCCTGCAGGAAGGTCAGCAAGTCAAAGGTATCGTCAAGAACCTCACCGACTACGGTGCGTTCGTTGACCTGGGCGGCGTAGATGGTCTGCTGCACATCACCGACATGGCTTGGAAACGCATCAAGCATCCGTCGGAAATCGTCAATGTTGGCGACGAGATCGACGTCAAGGTTCTGAAGTTCGACCGCGAGCGCAACCGCGTTTCGCTGGGTCTGAAGCAACTGGGCGAAGATCCGTGGGTCGCCATCAAGGCGCGTTACCCGGAAGGCACCCGCGTCATGGCCCGCGTCACCAACCTCACCGACTACGGCTGCTTCGCCGAGCTGGAAGAGGGTGTGGAAGGCCTGGTACACGTCTCCGAAATGGACTGGACCAACAAGAACATCCACCCGTCGAAAGTCGTTCAGGTTGGCGACGAAGTGGAAGTTCAGGTTCTGGACATCGACGAAGAGCGTCGTCGTATCTCCCTGGGCATCAAGCAGTGCAAGTCCAACCCGTGGGAAGATTTCTCCAGCCGCTTCAACAAGGGCGACAAGATCTCCGGCACCATCAAGTCGATCACCGATTTCGGTATCTTCATCGGCCTGGAAGGCGGCATCGACGGTCTGGTTCACTTGTCCGACATCTCCTGGAACGAAGTTGGTGAAGAAGCCGTTCGCCGCTTCAAGAAAGGCGACGAGCTGGATACCGTCATCCTCTCCGTTGATCCGGAGCGTGAGCGCATCTCCCTGGGCATCAAGCAGCTGGAAGACGATCCGTTCTCCAACTACGCCTCCATGCACGAAAAAGGCAGCATCGTTCGCGGTGTTGTGAAGGAAGTGGATGCCAAAGGCGCTGTGATCAGCCTGGGCGATGACATCGAAGGCATCCTGAAAGCCTCCGAAATCAGCCGTGACCGCGTTGAAGACGCGCGCAACGTGCTGAAGGAAGGCGAAGAAGTCGAAGCCAAGATCATCAGCATCGATCGCAAGAGCCGTGTGATCAGCCTGTCGGTCAAGTCGAAAGACGTGGACGACGAGAAGGAAGCCATGAAAGAGCTGCGCAAACAGGAAACTGAAAGCGCTGGCCCGACCACCATCGGCGACCTGATCCGCGCGCAAATGGAGAACCAGGGCTAAGTCCTGATTCTTCCAAGGAAAAGGGCGACTTCGGTCGCCCTTTTTCGTTTTCCCTTGCTTAGGCTGTTCAAAGCCTGATCAGCGTGCTAAAAGAGCTTTGAGCTGATCTAGCCGCTTGAAAAAGAAGGGAAAACCATGACCAAGTCGGAGTTGATCGAGAGAATCGTCACCCATCAGGGGCAGCTTTCCGCAAAGGATGTGGAGCTGGCGATCAAGACCATGCTTGAGCAGATGTCCCAGGCTCTGGCGACCGGGGATCGTATCGAGATCCGTGGGTTTGGCAGTTTCTCTCTGCATTACCGTGCGCCGCGCCTCGGTCGTAATCCGAAGACCGGTGAGTCGGTTCGCCTGGATGGTAAGTTCGTTCCGCACTTCAAGCCAGGCAAGGAATTGCGCGACCGGGTCAATGAGCCCGAATAGTGGGCTGCGGACGTGTAAGGTAGAGGAGATCTCATGCTTCGGGTTAGACGCTTTCTGGTTTTCCTGACGGCCATCCTGCTCTGCGCGATGGTCATCGTATTTGTCTTGGAAAACCTGCAGACCACTCACCTGGCCTTCCTGGGTTGGCAGACGCCCGAATGGCCTGTCGTTGTCTTCGTTACCTTGGCCTTCGTTTTCGGTGGGCTGATCGGTTTGCTGCTGAGCGTTCCTTCGCGCGCGCGGACGCGGGTGCGCATGTCTGGCCTCCATGCCGAAGTATCCCGATTCCGTAAGGAAAACGAGGCTCTGCGCGATTCGTCACTGAAGACTCAGTGATTTGGGATGCCTAGCGCTTTCGCGGCCCTCCTGTTCTTCCTGGCCCTGGCCATCGGTTGGTGGCTAGGCCGACGTTCTGTTCTCGAGGGCACTCGGCCCTCTATCTCTGATCACTCGCTGCGCGAGCGGGTGCGCAGCATGCACAACCTGCTCGATCGACATTCCGACGATGCCCTTGAGCGCCTATCGCAGGGGCTCGCGGTGAATCCCGATACCCTGGAAAGCCATGTGCATGTGGGCAATCTGTTCAGGCGCCGGGGAGATATCGAAAAGGCTATTCACATACACGAAGCGCTGCTGGACAAGGCGCCCGATAACGCTGCGCTGTCGGCGCAGATTCATCTGGAGCTGGCGCGTGATTTCATCGCTGGTGGTTTGTTGGGGCGTGCTGAAGATTTGCTGGATGAGTTGATGCAGCTGGATGATCAGGCCATCTCCCAGGAGGCTCTGGATGAGCTGCGTCGTATCGCCGAGCGAGAGAAGAACTGGTCCCGGGCGGTCGAGCTCGCTGCTCGGTTGGTTGCTCGCCGGCCGCAACTGAAGTCGGTTCTGGCGAATTATTACTGCGAACTGGCGCTGGAGAAGTCCCGGGCCGGTGACCGAGGTGCGATGCAAGAGCTTCTAACGGAGGCCTTGCGAGTGGATCCGAATTGCGTGCGGGCTTTGCTGATGCGCCTGGATTGCGAGCTGTGGCGGGGAGACCTGCAAGCAGCCAGCGCCTCGATACGTGAGTTGGTGTTGGAAAATCAGGGGTTCGCAGGGGAGCTTTTGCCTGTCCTCAAGCGCCATGATTACGTTGCTGATCCTGCAATACTCGTCCCGCTGCGTCGCTTGGCCGAAGTGCCGGAGGCTTCTCCGGCCGTATTGGCGATACTGGCGGTGGTGGATGCCGATGGAGCGGATTGGCGAGGACGTTTGCTGGCGCGGGTGCAGCAGCATCCTTCCTGGCAGGGGGTGCTGGATTTCCTCGGCCTGCTCGAGGGGGATGGCGCTGACTCTGAACTCTTGTCTCAGATGCGGCCAACCATTGTCGGCCTATATAAGGCTATGCCGCATTATCGTTGCGGCAACTGTGGCTTCGCAGGCCGTGAGCTGCATTGGCAGTGCCCCGGCTGTCACGCTTGGAATACGTTGAGACCCATCACTGCTCCTTTGTAGTGTCGTTATTGTTTCGTTCGAGGATGGCACTCGGAGTGCCTAGAGTTCGCGGGAGTGGTATTGAAAGTTCTTCTCACAGGGGCAACGGGTTTTGTCGGTCGGGGGCTGTTGGAGTCCTTGTCCGCGGCGCCGGAAATTCGAGTGCGTGCGGTGGTCCGTTCCGTGCCGGCCGGCTTTCCGCCTGTCGATGTATGCCGGATCGATGGGTTGAGCGCCTCCCAGGACTGGACTGAGGCTCTGCAAGGGATCGATGTAATCGTGCATGCTGCGGCGCGTGTACATGTCATGCACGAAATGGCGAATGATCCGTTGTCGGCGTTTCGTGCGATCAATGTCGATGCGACGTTGAATTTGGCTCGGCAGGCCGCTGCCGCCGGGGTCAAGCGTTTCATATTCCTCAGTTCGATCAAGGTCAACGGCGAGTTCACCCCTATGGGCCGGCCTTTCACTGAAGATGCCGTCCCGGCTCCCGTCGATCCTTATGGCCAGTCGAAGCTGGAAGCTGAGCGGGCATTGCATCAATTGGCGGGGGAAAGTGGGCTGGAAGTGGTGATTATCCGGCCGCCGCTGGTTTACGGGTCTGGGGTCGGGGCAAACTTCGCCAGTCTCATGGGGGCGCTGTATAGACGGCGCCCCTTGCCCTTTGCTTTGGTCGACAACCGTCGCAGTCTGGTGGCGCGCGACAACCTGGTCGATTTCATTCGTCTCTGCCTGAATCATCCCAAGGCGGCCAATCAAGTATTCCTGGTCAGCGATGGCGAGGACTTATCCACTGCCGCCCTGTGTCGGCGGCTCAGCGCGGCGCTGGGGGTGCAACCCAGGTTGTTGCCGGTTCCCGTCGTCGCTCTGCGTGCCTTGGCATTGCTAACCGGTAAGCAGGCGCAGATGCAGCGTCTGCTCGGTTCCTTGCAGGTCGATATCGGCAAAGCCCGGCGGCTGCTCGATTGGCGGCCGCCGATAAGCGTCGATCAGGCGCTAGATTCGGTTGCTCGCTGGTATCGGGAGAGTGGGCGATGAGTGCTGTCCTTTTGTTGCTGGGCACGTTCCTGCTCTCCTTGGTGGGGACCGCGGGTGTACGTCGCTACGCCTTGGCTCGAAGCGTCATGGACATCCCCAATGAGCGAAGTTCCCATAGCGTTCCTACGCCCAGGGGGGGCGGCGTAGCCATAGTGCTGAGTTTCTTGCTGGCCTTGCCGGTGGCCTGGGGAATAGGGCTTATCGACGCGCGGACCTCGCTGGCGTTCCTGATTCCAGGGGCTTTTATCGCGCTCATCGGCTTTGTCGACGACCATCGGCACATTCCGGCGCGTTGGCGTCTGCTGGGGCACTTTCTAGGGGCCGCTGCCTTGTTGGCTGCCGTGGGAGGGCTGCCTCCTATTCGGTTTGCCGGTGAGTTTTGGCACTTGGGGCTGTTCGGTGATGCTCTGGCGCTTTTTTATCTGGTCTGGTTGCTGAATCTTTACAACTTCATGGATGGCATCGATGGGATCGCTAGCTTGGAGGCGATGACCGTCTGCCTGGGTGGCATCCTTTGCTATTGGTTGCTGGGGCAGGAGTCACGCGTCTGGCTGCCCTTGTTGCTTGCTGGGGCGGTGGGCGGATTCCTTCTGTGGAATTTCCCGCCGGCGCGAATCTTCATGGGAGATGCGGGCAGCGGTTTTCTCGGGTTGGTTCTGGGTGGTTTTTCCTTGCAGGCGGCCTGGGCCGGCGGCCAGTTATTCTGGTGTTGGCTGATCCTTCTGGGTGTGTTCGTCGTCGATGCTACCTGGACGCTTCTCCAGCGCTTGCTGCGTGGCGAGCGAGTCTATGAGGCGCACCGTAGTCATGCTTACCAGCGAGCCGCGCGCCGGATCGGGGCGCACCGCGGGGTCAGCCTGGCAGTGGTGGCCATCAATCTGTGTTGGTTGCTGCCGATTGCGGTTCTTGTTTGCCTGGAGAGAATCGACGGCTTGCCGGGTCTGATTCTTGCCTATGCTCCATTGGTGCTCGTCGCAGCGCTTTTGGGGGCGGGCCGGCCAGATGGTCAGTAATTGCGCTGAACTCCATGGGATATGGTGGTCAATGTAGTGCGGGATCGGCTATCCCTCACTCAGATAGGACGAAAGGGTATGTTGCGAGAGCGCCTTCTAGGGTTGCCGCGCCGTTATAAGCGCATGTTGCAGGTCATCACCGACGTATTTCTCGTCTGGGCGGCGCTCTGGCTTGCCTTCGTGGTACGCCTGGGGACCGATGATCTGGTTTATCCGTTCAGAGCCCATGCTTGGCTTTTCTTCACTGCGCCGCTGATCGCCATTCCGCTGTTCATCCGTTTCGGCATGTACCGGGCGGTGATGCGTTACCTCGGCAACGATGCGTTGATTGCCATCTGGAAGGCAGTGACGATTTCGGCGTTGGTGCTTTCGCTGGTGGTTTATTGGAACCGCACGGTAACCGAGGCTGTCCCGCGTTCACTGGTGCTCAATTATTGGTGGTTGAGTCTCCTCATGGTCGGCGGCTTGCGTCTGGCTATGCGCCAGTACTTCATGGGGGATTGGTACGGAGCCGTTCAGGCGGTGCCGTTCTTCAATAAGCAGAACGATGGCCTGACCAAGGTTGCAGTGTATGGCGCCGGCTCTGCGGGCAATCAACTGGTAGCCGCGCTGCGCTTGGGAAGGGCCATGCGTCCCGTGGCTTTCATCGATGACGACGACCAGATCGTCAATCGGGTCATCGCAGGCTTGCGCGTGTTCAAGCCCAAGCATATCCAGCAGATGATCGATGAGACGGGAGCCCAGGAGATCCTTCTGGCCATCCCGTCTGCCTCGCGTGCTCGACGCAGAGAGATATTGGGTCTGCTCGAACCCTATCCGCTTCATGTGCGCAGCGTTCCCGGATTTATCGATCTGGCCAACGGTCGGGTGCGGGTGGACGATATCCAGGAGGTGGATATCGCTGACCTGCTAGGCCGTGATCCGGTGGCGCCGCGCAAGGAATTGCTCGAACACTGTATCCGGGGTCAGGCGGTGATGGTCACTGGGGCTGGCGGTTCGATCGGTTCGGAGTTGTGTCGGCAGATACTCGCCTGCGGGCCGCTCGTGTTGATCCTTTTCGAGCACTGTGAATTCAATCTCTATCGCATTCATCAGGAGCTGGAGCGACGCATCAAGCGTGAGTCGCTGGCCGTGCAACTGGTGCCCATTCTGGGGTCGGTTCGAAGCGTCGAGCGGCTGCTGGATGTGATGCATAGCTGGAAGGTTGCTACTGTCTACCACGCCGCTGCCTACAAGCATGTGCCTATCGTTGAGCACAACGTATCGGAGGGGGTGCTGAACAATGTGCTGGGGACACTGAACACCGCGCAGGCATCGATTCAGGCCGGCGTGCAGAATTTCGTCCTGATCTCCACTGACAAGGCCGTGCGGCCCACCAATGTCATGGGCGGAACCAAGCGCCTGGCCGAAATGATCCTGCAGGCGCTCAGTCAGGAAACTGCCCCTGTGCTCTTCGGTGATAAGTCGGGAGTCCATCACGTCAACAAGACGCGCTTCACCATGGTACGTTTCGGCAATGTGCTGGGCTCTTCGGGTTCCGTCATTCCGCTGTTTCGCGAGCAGATCAGGCGTGGCGGCCCGGTGACCGTCACCCACCCGGCGATCACGCGCTATTTCATGACCATCCCTGAAGCTGCTCAGTTGGTGATTCAGGCGGGTTCGATGGGGCGTGGTGGCGATGTCTTCGTGCTGGATATGGGGCAGCCGGTGAAGATTCTGGAACTGGCCCAGCGAATGATTCATTTGTCCGGGCTCAGCGTTCGTTCGGAGAGCGCGCCCCATGGCGATATCGCTATCGAGTTCAGTGGTTTGCGCCCCGGTGAGAAGCTTTATGAAGAGCTGTTGATCGGCGGCGAGGTCAGTGCCACCGACCATCCGATGATCATGCGAGCGAATGAAGAATTCTTGACCTGGGATGCGTTCAAGAACGTTCTGGCATCTTTGCTCAAGGCGGTCGAGACCGGCGATTATGGGCGGGTGCGAATGCTTCTGCGTGAGACGGTCAACGGCTATAACCCGGACGGCGAGATAGTCGATCTGGTGCACTTGCAGCGCCGCCTGGAACCCTGACAGATAGTGGCTGCCATCCGAGAGGAATGATCCCTTTATTCGGCGGATTTATCCGCGAGAGATAAGGGGAGATTCCTTTTCGTTTGCGAACAACGTTTTTGCGCTTTTCCTTAATGCTCCTTTTGCCGAAGGTAGATGGGCGAACTTGGTTGGGGTTCGCTTTCCCGTCGTCTTCAAAGGAGTGATTCCATGCGTAAACTTTCCGCACTACTGCTGGTTCTGTTGTCCTCCGTATTCTTCTCTGGGCTTTCCATGGCGGCGCCTCAGGCCGAACCGGCCGCGCCGGCGGCCGCTGTGTCGCAAAAAGCTGTCGGGACGGAAGGAGCGGTCAATATCAACACTGCCGATGCTTCCCTGTTGCAACAGGAGCTGAAGGGGATCGGCAAGGTCAAGGCTGAAGCGATAGTGGCCTATCGCGAGGCTAATGGACCATTCACCACCGTGGATCAGTTGCTGGAGGTGAAGGGGATAGGTAAGGCGATCCTGGAGAAGAATCGGAGTCGGTTGAGCTTGGAATAGCTCTGCTGGTTAGTCGAAAAGCCGGTCAGCGACCGGCTTTTTCTATTCTGCCTTCGGGGCTGGAAAGTCCCCTGAGGTGGTTGGGGAAAATATTTCACCCCAATGAAAAAGCCCCCGGCTTGCGCCGAGGGCTTTGAATTTTGGCTCCGCGACCTGGACTCGAACCAGGGACCCAATGATTAACAGTCATTTGCTCTACCGACTGAGCTATCGCGGAACAACGGGGCGTATCTTACTGATTAAAAAGGGGAAGTCAACATTCTCTCGACGACTTCCCCCATTTTTTTCAGAGCACCTGGACGATGGCGCGGGTGACGGTGTCCAGGTTGCCGTTGTTCAGCGCGGCGACGCAGATACGACCGGTACCGACGGCATAGATGCCGAACTCGTTCTTCAAGCGCTCTACCTGCTCGGCGGTCAGGCCGGAGTAGGAGAACATGCCGCGCTGCTGGGCAACGAAGCTGAAATCGCGCTTGGCGCCAAGGGTCGCCAGCTGGGCAACCATGGCCTGGCGCATGTTACGGATACGGTCGCGCATCTCGCCCAGTTCTTCTTCCCACAGGGCGCGCAGTTCCGGGCTGTTGAGTACGGCGGAAACCACGCTGGCGCCGTGGGTCGGCGGGTTGGAGTAGTTGGTGCGGATCACGCGCTTGACCTGGGACAGGACGCGAGCGGATTCCTCGCGGCTATCGGTGACGATGGACAGTGCGCCGACGCGCTCGCCATACAGCGAGAACGACTTGGAGAAGGAGCTGGAAACGAAGAAGTTCAGCCCGGATTTGGCAAACAGACGCACAGCGGAGGCGTCTTCGTCGATGCCATCACCGAAGCCTTGGTAGGCGATGTCGAGGAACGGCACGTGCTCTTTGGCCTTGAGAACGTCGAGGACCTGTTCCCAATCGTCCATGCCCAGGTCGACGCCGGTCGGGTTGTGGCAGCAGGCGTGCAGCACCACGATCGAGCGGGCGGGCAGGGCGTTCAGGTCTTCGAGCAGGCCTGCACGGTTCACGCCATGGCTGGCGGCATCGTAGTAGCGGTAGTTTTGTACCGGGAAACCGGCGGCTTCGAACAGCGCGCGATGGTTTTCCCAGCTCGGATCGCTGATCGCCACGGTGGCATTGGGCAGCAGGCGCTTGAGGAAGTCCGCGCCGGTCTTCAGGGCGCCCGTGCCACCGACGGCCTGGGTGGTGACGACCCGGCCTTCGGCGAGCAGTTCGGAGTCTGCGCCGAACAGCAGCTTCTGTACGCCCTGGTCATAGGCCGCGATGCCTTCGATCGGCAGGTAGCCGCGCGGTGCATGGGCTTCGATCCGGGCTTTCTCCGCGGCCTGCACGGCGCGCAGCAACGGGAGGCGACCCTCCTCGTTGTAATAGACGCCAACGCCGAGGTTGATCTTGCCCGGGCGGGTGTCGGCATTGAAGGCTTCGTTCAGGCCCAGAATGGGGTCGCGGGGGGCCATTTCGACAGCGGAGAACAGACTCATTTTGGCAGCAGCTCTAAGGCGAAGGTGATGAAGCATTGGCAACCCGTCGCGAGGGACGCTGGGGGTTGCGTCGACGGGCCGGTATTATATCGGCCTCTATGGCACGCGGCGAGTTCATCGCGCATGCTTTCGCCTGGTTTGACGCCGCAATTCTGCCTGCGTCACACCCTCTGGAGAGGTTCCCATGTCGACATTCCAACTGGATTCGCGATTCAAGCCGGCGGGCGACCAGCCCGAGGCGATCCGACAGATGGTGGAAGGCCTGGAGGCCGGGCTGTCGCACCAGACCCTGCTGGGGGTGACCGGCTCCGGCAAGACCTTCAGCATCGCCAACGTGATTGCCCGCGTGCAGCGCCCGACCATGGTCCTGGCGCCGAACAAGACCCTGGCCGCCCAGTTGTATGGCGAGTTCAAGACGTTCTTCCCGCACAACGCCGTCGAGTACTTCGTTTCCTACTACGACTACTACCAGCCGGAAGCCTATGTGCCGTCCTCCGATACCTATATCGAGAAGGACTCCTCGATCAATGACCACATCGAACAGATGCGTCTGTCGGCGACCAAGGCGCTGCTGGAGCGCGAGGACGCGATCATTGTCTGCACGGTCTCGTCCATTTACGGCCTCGGCGACCCGGCTTCCTATTTGAAGATGGTCCTGCACCTGGATCGTGGCGACCGTATCGACCAGCGCGAGCTGCTGCGTCGCCTGACCAGCCTGCAATACACCCGTAACGACATGGATTTCGCCCGCGCCAGCTTCCGCGTGCGTGGCGATGTGATCGACATCTTCCCGGCTGAATCCGAACTGGAGGCGATCCGCGTCGAGTTGTTCGATGACGAGGTGGAGAACATCTCCGCCTTCGATCCGCTCACCGGCGAGGTGATCCGCAAGCTGCCGCGCTTCACCTTCTACCCCAAGAGCCACTACGTCACGCCGCGGGAGACCCTGCTTGAGGCGGTGGAGCAGATCAAGGAGGAGCTCAAGCTGCGCCTCGACTACCTGCGTAACAACAACAAGCTGGTGGAGGCCCAGCGTCTGGAGCAGCGCACCCGCTTCGACCTGGAGATGATCCTCGAACTGGGCTACTGCAACGGCATCGAGAACTACTCGCGCTATCTGTCCGGGCGCGGTCCCGGCGAGCCGCCGCCGACGCTGTACGACTACCTGCCGGCCAACTCGCTGCTGGTGATCGACGAGTCCCATGTCAGTGTTCCGCAGGTCGGAGCCATGTACAAAGGTGATCGCTCGCGCAAGGAGACCCTGGTGGAGTACGGATTCCGCCTGCCGTCGGCGCTGGATAACCGGCCGCTGCGCTTCGAGGAGTGGGAGGCGATCAGTCCGCAGACCATTTTCGTTTCCGCCACGCCCGGACCCTACGAGGAGCAGCATGCCGGCCGGGTGATCGAGCAGGTAGTGCGTCCCACCGGTCTGGTCGACCCGCAGATCGAAGTCCGCCCAGCCTCCACCCAGGTCGATGACCTGCTCTCGGAAATCCGCCTGCGCGTGGCTCAGGAGGAACGCGTGCTGGTCACTACCCTGACCAAGCGCATGGCCGAGGACCTCACCGATTACCTGAGCGATCACGATGTGCGGGTGCGCTACCTGCACTCGGACATCGACACCGTCGAGCGCATGGAAATCATCCGCGACCTGCGCACCGGTACCTTCGATGTACTGGTCGGCATCAACCTGCTGCGCGAAGGCCTGGATATGCCGGAGGTCTCCTTGGTGGCGATCCTCGATGCGGACAAGGAGGGCTTCCTGCGCTCCGAGCGTTCGCTGATCCAGACCATCGGCCGCGCCGCGCGAAATCTCAACGGCAAGGCGATTCTGTATGCCGACAACGTCACCGGCTCGATGCGGCGCGCCATGGATGAGACCGAGCGGCGGCGTAACAAGCAGATTGCCTTCAACCAGGCCAACGGCATCGTGCCCAAGGGCGTGAAGAAGGACATCAAGGATATCCTCGAGGGCGCCGTGGTGCCCGGCGCCAAGGGCAAGCGCCGGGGCGTGGCCAAAGTCGCCGAGGAAAGCGGGCGCTACGAGGCGGAGTTGCGCTCGCCGAGCGAGATCAGCAAGCGTATCCGCCAGTTGGAGGAAAAGATGTACCAACTGGCCCGCGATCTGGAGTTCGAGGCCGCGGCGGCTGTGCGCGACGACATCCACAAGCTGCGCGAACGCCTGGTCGAGGTCGGTTGAGGCCGACTCTCGCCGGGCGCATTGCCGTCAGTGCGCGCCGGCTCCAGCCTGGGCGCCCAGCCCGCTAGGCAGGGGGCGGGTCAGCAGGGCGGCGAGCATGCTGACGGCGAGAACGATGCCGATGGCATGGAAGGCATCGTTGTAGGCCATGATGGCCGCCTGCTGATGTACGATCACGCTGATTTCGCCCAGCGCCGCCTGCTGGCTGCCCAGTTGCTCGGTAAGGAGCGCCAGGCGCTCGCTCACGGCGCCATTCACCGGCACCACGGCCTCGCGCAGGTAGTCGTAATAGACCTTGGCGCGACTATCCAGCAGGGTTGCCAGCAGGGCGATACCGATCGCGCCGCCGAGGTTGCGTAAAATGTTGAAGAGGCTCGAGGCTGAACCGGCGTCCTGCGGCTGAAGATAGGCGGTGGCGATCAGCGAGATGGTCACCATCACCATCGGCTGGCCGAGGGCGCGTACCAGTTGGATCTGATTGAACTGCGGGCCGGCGAAGTCCGGGTTGAGAACCCCGGAGAAGAAGCTGGCGGCGCCGAACAGACCGAAGCCCAGGGCGCACAGCAGGCGCGGTTGTATCAGCTTCATCAGCTTGGGGATCAGGGGAATGAGGAATAGCTGCGGGATACCCATCCACATGATCACCTCGCCGATCTGCATGGCGTTGTAACCCTGGACCTGCGCCAGGTACAGCGGCAGCACGTAGATCGAGCCGTACAGGCCCATGCCCAGGCCGACGCTGGAAATGCTCGATAGCCCGAAGTTGCGGTTGCGCAGGATGCCCAGGTTGATCAGCGGATTGGGGCGCGAGGTCTGCAGGATCACGAAGAGGATCAGGCTGACCAGGGCGATGCTGCCCAGGGCGACGATCAGATTCGATTCCAGCCAGTCTTTGCGATGGCCTTCTTCGAGAAAGACCTGCAGGCAGCCCAGGCCGATGGCCATGGTCACGATACCCGCGTAGTCGGTGCTCTTCAGTAGCTCCCAGTGCGGCGGCTTCTTCTCCAGGCCGTAGAGCAGCCCGGCGATCATCAGCAGGCCCGGCGGGATGTTGATGTAGAAAATGTACTCCCAGCCGAAGTTCTCGGTCAGCCAGCCGCCCAGGGTCGGGCCGATGGAGGGGGCGAAGGTGGCTGTGATGGCGAACAGCGCCATGCCTTTGGCGCGATGGTGCTCCGGCAGCTTGATCAAGGTCAGGGTGAATGCCAGGGGGATCAGCGCGCCGCCGGTGAAGCCCTGCATGGCGCGGAACATGATCATGCTCTCCAGGTTCCAGGCGAACGAGCAGAGCAGGGAGGAAAACAGAAAGCCGATGGAAACGATCACCGCCAGCCGGCGCGCCGAGAGGAGCTGCACCAGCCAGGCGGTGAGCGGGATCATGATGATTTCCGCGACCAGGTAGGACGTGGATATCCATGAGCCTTCCTCCAGGGTCGCGGCCAGCGCGCCCTGGATGTCCTTCAACGAAGAGTTGGTGATCTGGATGTCGAGCACCGCCATGAACGCGCCGAGCATGGCGGCGAACACCGCGATCCAGTCGCGCCGACTCGGCTCGCCGGTGGCGCGGACGAGGGGATCAGCGCTCACCGAGGTGGACCTCGGCCTCGACCGACATGCCGGGGCGGATCAGGCCTTTCAGCGGCGTGTCGCCAGCGAAGGTGATCTTTACCGGAATGCGCTGCACCACCTTGGTGAAGTTGCCGGTGGCATTGTCCGGCGGCAGCAGGCTGAACTGCGCGCCGGAGGCGGCGAACAGGCTTTCCACGCGGCCCTCGATCGGGGTGTCGGAGAAACTGTCGAGGATCAGTGTGGCCTTTTGTCCCGGACGCATCTTGCCGATCTGGGTTTCCTTGAAGTTGGCTTGCACCCAGATGCCTTCATCCGGTACCAGCGACAGCAGTTGGGTACCGACCTGCACGTACTGACCGACACGGGCGCTGCGCTGGCCAATGAGGCCGCTCACCGGCGCGCGGATTTCAGTGCGGGCGAGATTGATCTCGGCCTGGGCGATTTCCGTGCGCGCGCTGTCTATCTGCGCCTGCAGACGCTTGATGTCGGCGTTCAGTGCATCGACCTGGATGCGCTGGGCCTGCAGGTCGGCCTCAGCCTTGGCTACCTGCGAGCGGGCGACATGGGTATCGGCGGTCAGGGTGGTGACGCGCTCCTCCGAGACGTAGCCCGGCTTGCGCAGGGCCTGGGCGCGGCCGAGGTCGATCTGGGTGCGCCCGAAGGTGGCCTGGCTGGCGTTCAGGTCTGCCTCGCTGGCAGCGATCGCGCTCGACTGGCTCTTGAGTTTGCTGCGCGCCTCCACCAGCTCCGCTTCGTGGGTGGCCAGGGCGGCCTTGGCGCGCTCCAGGGCCAGTTGGAAGTCGGCTGCTTCGAGCTTGACCAGCAATTGGCCCTTGTCGACGTGCTGGTTATCGCTGACCAGCACCTGATCGATGCGCGCGCCCAGTTGACTGGCGATGCGCGTGATCTCGCCCTGGACGTAGGCGTTGTCGGTGCTTTCGACGAATCGGCCGATGAAGTACCAGCGGCCGAGGAAGGCCGCGGCGACCAGGCAGAGAAGGACAAGGAAAACGGTCAGGCGTCGTTGTAATTGTGTGGGCATGGGAAGCAAGCGTTTGGTTGGCCAAAATGTCCGCCAATGTAGCAGTGTTCCTTGTCAGGCCGCAGCCGCTACACTTCGGAAACTTTGTTGTTTATAGGGAACAATCATGGGGCTGGATGATGCGCTGATCTTCACTCGCGTCGTTGAATTCCACAGCTTTACCCAGGCCGCGCAGAGCCTGGGCATGCAGAAGTCGACGGTGAGTCGGCGCATCGCACTGTTGGAAGAACGCCTCGGCGTGCGCCTGCTCAACCGCACGACGCGCAAGTTGCGCCTGACGGAGGTGGGGCAGGCCTATTACGACCGTTGCCGGCAGATCATGCTGGACTTCGCCGAGGCCGAGCAGGCTGTCATGCAGTTGCAGCAGGAGCCTTCTGGCCTGCTGCGCATCACCGCGCCCATCGAGTTCGGGCAGATGTACCTGGCCGGCGTGCTCGGCGACTTCATGCGCCTGTATCCGCAGATCACCGCCGAGGTGGAGTTGAGTTCGCGCACCGTCGATCCGCTGGAGGAGGGCGTCGATATCGCCATCACCGTCGGTCAGCCAGAGGATTCGACGCTGATCGCCAGACGCCTGCTGGTGACCAATCGCTGCCTCTGCGCCAGCCCGGAGTACCTGCGCCAGCATGGCCGGCCGCAATATGTCGAGGATCTGGCCAGGCACCGGGCAGTACTGGTGGCGCAGGACTCGCAGCGCTACTGGCCGCTGTCCAACGAAAGCGTGCCGTGCCAGCGGGTGTTGTCCTGCAACAACATCTCCTTTGCCCGCGAGGCGGTGCTGGCCGGCGCGGGGATCGCTTCGCTGCCGGAGCTCATCGTCGAGGCGGCGCTGGAGTCCGGGCGCCTGGAGCGCCTGCTTCCGGGGGTGCAGTTGCCGATCGGTGAACTTTACGCGGTCTATCCCTCGCGGCGTTTTCAGGCAATGAAGGTGAAGACCTTTCTCGACTACCTGATCCACCGCCTGCCGATCGACGAAAGCCATCGGCTGGAGCCGGGGGCGGCCCGCCTGATAACATTGCACCCATGAGCGCCGGCCCCGCCCCGCGCTGTCCACTCCGCTTTCACGAGAGCTTTCATGACCACTGTCCGCACCCGTATCGCGCCATCTCCCACCGGCGACCCGCACGTCGGCACTGCCTACATCGCGCTGTTCAACCTCTGCTTCGCCCGTCAGCACGGCGGCCAGTTCATCCTGCGTATCGAGGACACCGACCAGCTGCGCTCCACGCGCGAATCGGAACAGCAGATATTCGACGCGCTGCGCTGGCTGGGCATCGAGTGGGACGAGGGCCCGGACGTCGGTGGTCCGCACGGCCCGTACCGGCAGAGCGAGCGTGGCGCCATCTATAAGAAGTACTCCGACGAATTGGTCGAGAAAGGCCATGCCTTCCCGTGCTTCTGCTCGGCGGAGCGCCTGGACCAGATTCGCGCGCAGCAAATGGCCAACAAGGAAACCCCGCGCTACGACGGTCACTGCATGCACCTGCCCAAGGCAGAGGCCGCGCAGCGGATCGCTGCCGGCGAATCCCACGTGGTGCGCATGAAAGTGCCGACCGAAGGCGTCTGCGTGGTTCCGGACATGCTCCGCGGCGACGTCGAGATTCCGTGGGATCGCATGGACATGCAGGTGCTGATGAAGGCCGACGGCCTGCCCACCTATTTCCTGGCGAATGTGGTCGACGACCACCTGATGGGCATCACTCATGTCCTGCGCGGCGAAGAGTGGCTGCCGTCGGCGCCCAAGCTGATCAAGCTCTACGAGTACTTCGGCTGGGAGCAGCCGGTGCTCTGCTACATGCCGCTGCTGCGCAATCCGGACAAGAGCAAGCTGTCCAAGCGCAAGAACCCGACCTCGATCACCTTCTACGAGCGCATGGGCTACCTGCCGCAGGCGCTGCTCAACTACCTAGGGCGCATGGGCTGGTCGATGCCGGACGAGCGCGAGAAGTTCAGCCTGGCTGAGATGATCGAGCACTTCGACTTGTCGCGCGTCTCCCTGGGCGGGCCGATCTTCGACCTGGAGAAACTGTCCTGGTTGAATGGTCAGTGGATTCGTGAGCAGTCGGTCGAAGAATTCGCCCGGGAAGTGCAGAAGTGGGCGTTGAACCCCGAGTACCTGATGAAGATCGCCCCGCACGTGCAGGGGCGGGTGGAGAACTTCAGCCAGATCGCTCCGCTCGCCGGCTTCTTCTTCAGCGGCGGTGTGCAACTGGACGCCAAGCTGTTCGAGCACAAGAAGCTCGACGCTACCCAGGTGCGCCAGGTGTTGCAGCTGGTGCTGTGGAAGCTGGAAGCGTTGCGCCAGTGGGAGAAGGACAAGATCACCGCGTGCATCCAGGCAGTGGCTGAGCACCTTGAGCTGAAGCTGCGCGATGTCATGCCGCTGATGTTCCCGGCCATCACTGGCCAGGCTAGTTCGGTGTCCGTGCTCGATGCCATGGAAATCCTCGGGGCCGACCTGTCGCGCTATCGCTTGCGCCAGGCTCTGGAGCTGTTGGGTGGCGCCTCCAAGAAGGAAGCCAAGGAGTGGGAGAAGATCCGCGACGCCATCGGCGCCTGAGGATCGCTCCCATCGAAAGCCGGGCCTTGAGCCCGGCTTTTTCATGCGTCGGAAATGCAGGGCGTGCTTGCGGCGGCTCTATGGAATGACATGGGAAAGTCCAGGCCGGTTTCGGGGGCGTGCATAAGTGTTTGTTCTTTGAGAGAAAAAATTTAGGAAAGTCGAAAAATCTTGTTGACAGGGTAGCGCCTCGCTCTTAAGATGCGCCCCGTTCTCGCGACGAACTGAACGAACAGCGCGAAGCGAGGCAAGCGGTATAGCGGTACTTTGGGGCTATAGCTCAGCTGGGAGAGCGCTTGCATGGCATGCAAGAGGTCGACGGTTCGATCCCGTCTAGCTCCACCAAATTACCAGTAAGTCCTGCCAAGGCAGGGCTGAAAATCGAAGGTTTGCGTCCCCTTCGTCTAGTGGCCTAGGACACCGCCCTTTCACGGCGGTAACAGGGGTTCGAGTCCCCTAGGGGACGCCATTAATTCCAGCGACGATGCGTTCGCGTCGTCCGCCAGAGTCATCTGGGGCTATAGCTCAGCTGGGAGAGCGCTTGCATGGCATGCAAGAGGTCGACGGTTCGATCCCGTCTAGCTCCACCAAATCGCCAGAGTTCGCGATCCGCGGATTTCTTCGAAGGATACGTCCCCTTCGTCTAGTGGCCTAGGACACCGCCCTTTCACGGCGGTAACAGGGGTTCGAGTCCCCTAGGGGACGCCAATTTTCCCGCTCTGCGGGGCCTATAGGGTCACTCAATTTTCGAGTGGCCCTTTTGTTTTTCTAGCCTCCGAAAACTTCAGCGACCAGTGGTCGGCGTTTCTGCTTGTCAAAATTTATTACGAGCATAATATTTCGATCGTAATATTTTGATCGAGACAGGTGGTGGCAGGCGATGAGCGATAAATCCACGGCGGGCGACAAGAAGACTCAGACCCGCGAGCGAATTCTCCAGGCGGCAGCGGCGGCCCTGGTCCGGCGAGGTCCGCTCGAACCCAGTGTCAACGAGGTGATGAGTGCCGCCGGGCTGACCGTGGGAGGCTTCTATGCGCATTTCGATAGCAAGGATGCGCTGATGCTCGAGGCTTTCCGGCAAACGCTGGCGAGCCGTCGGGCGGCCTTGAAAAGCTTCGATGCCGCTACGCCGTTCAGCGAGCGGCGTGCCTTGGCTGCGGCCTTCTACCTGTCCCGCAAGCATCGCGACAGCGAAGGGCAGGGCTGTCCCCTGCCCAGTTCGCTGGCTGAGGCGGCGCAATTGCCGGAAGGCTTCCGAGAGGCGCTGGCCGAGCATATCGAGTTGATGGTCGCCGCGCTGGCGGAGCGTCCGGAGGACGCTGACCTGGTACTGGCTGACCTCGCCCTGATGGTGGGCGGACTGTCCCTGGCTCGGGCCCTGGGGCAAGGCGATCTCTCCGACCGCATCCTGCGTGCCGCAAAAAAAGCGGTGATCTGATCCCTCGATGGGAGGTACTGGCAATGAGCAGCTTGACCTGGGTCCGTGGCGTCAACGCCACCTTGGGGCGTCTGGCACCGGAATGGGCGGCGCGGCGCATGCGCGAAGTCTTCATCACCCCGCGAGCCTTGCCGCCACGCGATTGGGAGCTGCCGATGCTGGCCAGCGCCGAGCGCATCACCCTGCGCTTCGGCCTGTCCGCTTTGCGCTGGGGCGAGGGGCCGGCGGTATTGCTGATGCATGGCTGGGAGGGGCGGCCGACGCAGTTCGCTCACCTGATCCGCGAGCTGGTCGGTGCAGGCTACGCGGTAGTGGCGCTGGATGGCCCGGCCCATGGCCGCTCGCCCGGGCGTCACGCCAACCCGGTGCTGTTCGCCCGCGCGATGCTGGAGGCGGCCAGCGAGCTGCCGCCGCTGCGCGCGGTGATCGGTCACTCGATGGGTGGGGCCAGTGCGCTACTGGCTAGCCAACTGGGCTTGCGTACCGAGGCGCTGGTGACCATCGCTGCGCCGAGCCGGGTGCTTTCCGTGCTCCGCCGGTTCGCCGCGTTCATGGGGTTGCCGCGCGAGGCGCGCTATCGCTTCATCCGCCAGGTCGAACGCCTCGCCGGCATGCCGGTGAAGCAACTGGATGTCAGCCGTTACAGCCTTGATATGCCGGGGCTGGTGGTGCATGCGGAGGATGATCCGCAGGTGCCGGTGGACGAGGCGCAGGCCATTCACGCGGCCTGGCCCGGGAGCCGCCTGTTGCGTCTCCAGGCGGGCGGTCACCAGCGCGTGCTGGCTGATCCGGCGCTGAGCGACGCGGTCCTGGCGCTGCTGGAAGGCCAGGAGGTGTCGCGCGCGCGGCGCCTCGCGCTGGCTTCCTGAGCGGCGGCATTCGCCAGGAGAGGGAGCGGGAGTCGCCATGGCCCTGTAAACTGCCCGCTTCGATCAAGTGGCCGGGTCCCCGGGACCCGGCCCCAGCCTGGAGCAAGCGCATGGCTTGGGACCTGCCCACCCCCTTCGTCATCGACATTACCGTCAACGCCGAGGACATCGACGGACTCGGTCATGCCAACAATGCCGTCTATGTCAGTTGGCTCGAGCGCTGTGCCTGGCGCCATTCGCAGCGCCTGGGCCTGGACCTGGCCGAATATCGCCGGCTGGACCGGGCCATGGCGGTGTTGCGCCATGAGATCGATTACCTGGCGGCCGCCTACGAGGGCGAGCAACTGCAAATGGCCACCTGGATCGTCGAGTCCGACCAGAAACTGCGCATGGATCGCTGCTTTCAACTGGTGCGCCCGGCCGATGGCGTGACCCTGCTGCGGGCCCGCACCACCTTCGTCTGCATCGAGCTGTCCAGCGGTCGGCCCAGGCGCATGCCGGCGGCGTTCATCGAGGGCTATGGCGCCGCGCTGCTCGGCGCCGGTACTGCGCCGGCCTGACGGCTATTTGCCTGGGCGGCGGCAACCCCTAGAATTCGCCGCCTTCGACTTCGAGGTTGTCCCGCTGTGCAAATTGCCCTGGCTCCGATGGAGGGGCTGGTCGACGAGATACTCCGTGATGTGTTGACCCGCGTGGGCGGCATCGACTGGTGCGTCACCGAGTTCATCCGCGTTACCGATCGCCTGCTTCCTGCTGCCACGTACGAGAAACTCGCCCCCGAGCTGTCGCAGGGCAGTCGAACCCGAGCCGGCACGCCAATGCGCGTGCAACTGCTGGGTTCCGACCCACAATGCCTGGCGGAAAACGCGGCGTTCGCTTGCGAGCTGGGGGCGCCGGTCATCGACCTCAATTTCGGTTGCCCGGCGAAGACGGTGAATCGTTCCCGGGGCGGGGCGGTCCTGCTCAAGGAGCCGGAGCTGATGTTCGCCATCGTCGATGCCGTCCGCCGCGCGGTGCCGTCCGGGATTCCCGTGACGGCGAAGATGCGCCTGGGCTACGAGGCTCCCGATGGTGCCATGGATTGCGCCCGTGCCCTGGCCGATGGCGGTTCCGCCCATGTGGTGGTGCATGCACGGACCAAGGTCGATGGCTACAAGCCGCCGGCGCATTGGGAGTGGGTCGCGCGGGTGGCCGAGGCCGTGTCGGTGCCGGTGTTCGCCAATGGCGAGGTGTGGACCCTCGACGACTACCTGCGTTGCCGCGAAATCAGTGGTGTGGCGGACATCATGCTCGGTCGTGGTCTGGTATCGCGACCCGATCTGGCGCGGCAGATCGCCGCCTGGCGCGATGGCGCAGAGATTCGCGAGATGCCCTGGCAGGACGTCCGCGTCCTGCTCGAAGACTTCTGGCGTCAGGCTCGACGCAAGCTGGGCCCGCGTTATGCGCCGGGGCGTCTGAAGCAGTGGCTGGGCATGCTCACCCGCAGCTATCCGGAGGCGCTGGTCTTGTTCGCCGAGGTGCGCAGGGAGAGTGACTGCGAGTTGCTCGACCGCCTGGTGCTGGGGCACGGCCTGCCAGCGTGCGTGGCTGGATCGGTCGGTGAAGAGGCGCTGTGCGATCTGGGGGCTTGAAATGCTCCCAGGCGTCCTTATCTGTATCCGTGCGGGAGGCCGAAGCCGGGTCCCGCAACGGAGTCCTGCAGACAGGCTCCAGAAAAAAACTTGCTGATTTTTTCAGGAGATTCGCTATGAGCAATGCCTTTTCTCTCGCCCCGCTGTTCCGCCAGTCGATCGGTTTCGACCGTTTCAACGATCTCTTCGAGTCGGCCCTGCGCAGTGAAGCTGGTAGTTCCTACCCGCCCTATAACGTCGAGAAGCACGGCGATGACCAGTACCGCATCGTCATCGCTGCCGCAGGCCTGCAGGAAGACGATCTGGAGCTGCAAGTCGAGCGTGGTGTGCTGACCGTCAGCGGCGGCAAGCGCGAGAAAGCGGCCGAGAACGTGACTTTCCTGCACCAGGGCATCGCCCAGCGCGCGTTCAAACTGTCCTTCCGCCTTGCCGACCACATCGAGGTCCAGGGCGCATCGCTGAGGAACGGCCTGCTCAGTGTCGAGCTGGTGCGTATCGTTCCGGAAGAGGCCAAGCCCAAGCGCATCGCCATCAACGGCCAGCGCCCGGCGCTGGAAGGCTGATCAGCAGCCACTGCCAAGACCAGGGCGCCTACGGGCGCCCTGGTCGTTTCTGCGCTCAGACCACGCAGGCCATGGGCTTCACCGCCTGAGCGTCGAGCAGTGCCATGAACGCCCGCGCGGCGTTGGACAGGGTGCGTTCGGTGTGCAGGATGTAGCCGAGCTGGCGGCTCAGCTGGATATCCTGCAGCGGCAGGCGCACCACGGTGCTGTCGAGCATGGTCCTCGGCAGCACGCTCCAGGCCAGGCCGATGGAGACCATCATCTTGATGGTCTCCATGTAGTTGGTGCTCATGCCGATGTTCGGCGTCAGCCCCTCGGCTTCGAACATGCGCCGCACGATGTGGTGGGTGAAGGTATTGCCGCCGGGGAATACCGCCGGGTGCCGCGCGACGTCGGCGAGGAACACCGGGCCTTGCATGGCCAGCGGGTGTTCCGGGGCGGCGACGAAGTCCAGCGGGTCGTCCCATACCGGCACCGCACGCACCGGCTCGGCGGTTTCCGGGGCGAGGGTGATCACCGCCAGCTCGGCGCGACCATGGAGAATCTCTTCATAGGCCACTTCCGAATCGAGGAACTGGATGTCCAGGGCCACCTGCGGGTGCGCCTTGGTGAAGGCGCGCAGCAGCGGCGGCAGGCGATGCAGGCCGATGTGGTGGCTGGTGGCCAGGACCAGGCGGCCGCTGACCTCGCCATTGAGGTTGGTCAGCGCGCGGCGGGTGTCGTCCAGCACATTGAGGATCTGGTAGGCGCGTGGCAGCAGGGCGCGGCCGGCTTCGGTCAGGGTCACCTCGCGGCCGACGCGGTCGAACAGGCGCACGCCGAGCTGGCTTTCCAGGGCGGCGATGCGTTTGCTCACCGCCGGCTGGGTCAGGTGCAGGCGCTCGCCGGCCTCGGAGAAGCTGCCGGATTCGGCGATGGCGAGGAAGGTGTTGAGGCTGGTCAGGTCCATTGCAGGCTCCGGGCGCGGGCTCTTGGGTGCGGGCAATCCGCCCGTGGCGTGGTTGTTATAACTCCTCGCATTCCGCCTGGGAATGCTTTGAATAAAAAATATGAATTTGAGTTATTCAACGCAAGTCCATAGCATCATCCCCACAAGCCCAAGGGGCATAGAAAGACGCTGATGAGGACTCTCTGATGGCCGGCAAGACGCTCTACGACAAACTCTGGGAACTGCACGAGGTGAAGCGCCGCGATGATGGCTCGTCGCTGATCTACATCGATCGCCACATCCTCCACGAAGTGACCTCGCCGCAAGCCTTCGAAGGCCTGCGCCTGGCCGGCCGCAAGCCGTGGCGGATCGACGCCAACATCGCCACCCCGGACCACAACGTGCCGACCACCCAGGCCGAGCGCAAGGGCGGTCTCGAAGCCATCGCCGACGAAGTCTCGCGCATCCAGGTCAAGACCCTGGACGAGAACTGCGACGACTTCGGCATCCTCGAATTCAAGATGAACGACGTGCGCCAGGGCATCGTCCACGTGGTCGGCCCGGAGCAGGGCGCGACCCTGCCGGGCATGACCGTGGTCTGCGGCGACTCGCACACCTCCACCCATGGCGCCTTCGGTGCGCTGGCCCACGGCATCGGCACCTCCGAGGTCGAGCACGTGCTCGCCACCCAGTGCCTGGTCGCCAAGAAGATGAAGAACATGCAGGTGCGCGTGGAGGGCAAGCTGCCCTTCGGCGTGACCGCCAAGGACATCGTCCTCGCAGTGATCGGCAAGATCGGCACCGCCGGCGGCAACGGCCATGCCCTGGAATTCGCCGGCAGTGCCATCCGCGAGCTGTCCATGGAAGGCCGCATGACCATCTGCAACATGTCCATCGAAGCCGGTGCCCGCGTCGGCATGGTGGCCTGCGACGAGAAGACCGTCGAGTACGTCAAGGGTCGTCCGTTCGCGCCGCAAGGCGCCGACTGGGACAAGGCCGTGGCGGCCTGGAAAGACCTGGTTTCCGATGCTGATGCGCACTTCGACACCATCGTCGAACTGCGTGCCGAGGACATCAAGCCGCAGGTCAGCTGGGGCACTTCGCCGGAAATGGTCCTGGCCGTCGACCAGAAGGTTCCGGACCCGGCTGCCGAAGCCGATCCGGTCAAGCGTGACTCCATCGTCCGCGCGCTCAAGTACATGGGCCTGAACGCCAACCAGGCGATCACCGACATTCAGCTCGACCGCGTGTTCATCGGCTCCTGCACCAACTCGCGCATCGAAGACCTGCGCGCCGCCGCCGCCGTGGCCAAGGGCCGCAAGGTCGCCGCCAGCGTCAAGCAGGCGCTGGTGGTGCCGGGCTCGGGCCTGGTCAAGGCGCAAGCCGAGCGCGAAGGCCTGGACAAGATCTTCATCGAGGCCGGCTTCGAGTGGCGTGAACCGGGCTGCTCCATGTGCCTGGCGATGAACCCGGACCGCCTGGAGAGCGGCGAACATTGCGCGTCGACCTCCAACCGCAACTTCGAAGGCCGCCAGGGCGCCGGTGGTCGTACCCACCTGGTCAGCCCGGCGATGGCCGCCGCCGCCGCGGTGACCGGTCGTTTCATCGATGTCCGTGAATTGATGCAGGCCTGAGGAGACCGAACATGAAAGCCTTTACCCAACACACCGGTCTGGTCGCGCCGCTCGATCGCGCCAACGTCGACACCGATCAGATCATTCCCAAGCAGTTCCTCAAGTCGATCAAACGCACCGGCTTCGGCCCCAACCTGTTCGACGAGTGGCGTTACCTGGATGTCGGCCAGCCGAACCAGGATAACTCGACGCGTCCGCTGAATCGCGACTTCGTGCTGAACTTCCCGCGCTACCAGGGCGCCAGCGTGCTCCTGGCGCGCGAGAACTTCGGTTGCGGTTCCTCCCGCGAGCACGCGCCCTGGGCGCTGGACGAGTACGGTTTCCGCGCGGTGATCGCGCCGAGCTTCGCTGACATCTTCTTCAACAACAGCTTCAAGAACGGCCTGCTGCCGATCATCCTGAAAGACGAAGAAGTCGACGAGTTGTTCCAGCAGTGCGAGGCCAGCGAAGGCTACCAACTGACTGTCGATCTGGCGGCGCAGACCGTGACGCGCCCGGACGGCAAGCAGTATGGCTTCGAGGTGGACGCCTTCCGCAAGCACTGCCTGCTCAACGGGCTCGACGATATCGGCCTGACCCTGCAGGACGCCGACGCCATTCGTGCCTTCGAAAGCGGCTACCGGCAGCGTCAACCCTGGTTGTTCCGCGACGCCTGACCCCCAGGGCCTCGATCGGCGAGGCCCACTCCCACAAAGGAAATACGCCATGACCGAGAGTCGTCACGAGCAGGTGGTCCAGCGCCAATTCGGCGCTCAGGCTTCCGCCTATCTGAGCAGTGCCGTGCATGCCCAGGGTGAGGAATTCGCCCAGTTGCGCGAGCGACTGTCGGCGACTGCCGGTGCGCGTGTGCTGGACCTCGGTTGTGGGGCGGGGCACGTCAGCTTCCAGGTCGCGCCGTTGGCCGGCGAAGTGGTGGCTTACGATCTTTCCGCCGAGATGCTCGATGTGGTCGCCTCGGCGGCCGCCGAACGCGGCCTGGGCAACATCCGCACCGAGCGTGGCGCGGCGGAAAGCCTGGCGTTTGCCGATGGCGAGTTCGACTTCGTCTTCAGCCGCTATTCGACGCACCACTGGCGCGATGTCGGCCAGGCTCTGCGTGAAGTGCGCCGGGTGCTCAAGCCGGGCGGTGCGGCCTGCTTCATCGATGTCGCCGCGCCGGGCCTGCCGCTGCTGGATACCTATCTGCAGACGGTCGAGGTGCTGCGCGATACCAGTCACGTGCGCGACTATTCGCCCGCCGAATGGGCGCGCCTGATCGGCGAAGCCGGGCTGGTCTTCGAGAGTGGCAAGCGTCAACGCCTGCGCCTGGAGTTCAGCTCCTGGGTCGAGCGCATGCGCACCCCCGAGGTCATGCGTCAGGCCATTCGCGCCCTGCAGCTTTCCGTGGGCGCCGAGGTGCGCGACTATTTCGAAATTGCCGAGGATGGCTCCTTCAGTACCGACGTGCTGGTGCTCTGGGCCTCTAATTGATGGGCTGCCGATCGCGGGTTTCAGGGCTGAGCCTGAAACCCGCGATCGGCAGTTTTAGCTATTTGTGAAGGAAACGATGATGAGCAAACAGATTCTGGTTCTCCCCGGCGATGGTATCGGCCCGGAAATCATGGCCGAAGCGATCAAGGTGCTGGAGCTGGCCAACGACAAGTTCCAGCTCGGCTTCGAGCTGAGCCACGACGTCATCGGCGGCGCGGCCATCGACAAGCACGGCGTACCGCTGGCCGACGAGACCCTGGAGCGCGCGCGCAAGGCTGACGCCGTGCTGCTGGGCGCCGTGGGTGGCCCGAAGTGGGACAAGATCGAGCGTGACATTCGCCCGGAGCGCGGCCTGCTGAAGATCCGCTCGCAACTGGGCCTGTTCGCCAACCTGCGTCCGGCGATCCTCTATCCGCAACTGGCCGGCGCTTCCAGCCTGAAGCCGGAAATCGTCGCGGGCTTGGACATCCTCATCGTTCGCGAACTGACCGGCGGCATCTATTTCGGCGCCCCCCGCGGCACCCGCGAGCTGGATAACGGCGAGCGCCAGTCCTACGACACCCTGCCGTACAGCGAGAGCGAAATCCGGCGCATCGCCCGCGTCGGCTTCGACATGGCTCGCGTGCGCAACAAGAAGCTGTGCTCGGTGGACAAGGCCAACGTCCTGGCCTCCAGCCAGCTGTGGCGCGAGATCGTCGAAGAGGTGGCCAAGGACTACCCGGACGTCGAACTCAGCCATATGTATGTCGACAACGCTGCCATGCAGCTGGTGCGCGCACCCAAGCAGTTCGACGTGATGGTCACCGACAACATGTTCGGCGACATCCTGTCGGATGAGGCTTCCATGCTCACCGGTTCCATCGGCATGCTGCCGTCCGCGTCGCTGGATGCGAACAACAAGGGTATGTACGAGCCCTGCCACGGTTCGGCGCCGGACATCGCCGGCCAGGGCATCGCCAACCCGCTGGCGACCATCCTCTCGGTGTCGATGATGCTGCGTTACAGCTTCAACCAGGGCGCCGCCGCCGCAGCCATCGAGAAAGCCGTGAGCCAGGTCCTCGACCAAGGCCTGCGCACCGGCGACATCTGGTCCGACGGCTGCAAGAAAGTCGGAACCCGCGAAATGGGCGATGCGGTAGTCGCCGCGCTGCGGAATCTGTAATCTCTCCGGTTCGCCCGCCCCAGGGCCCTGAACGCAACAGGCTGGGGCGGCGGTCCACTACTTATTCGAAGGTGTAGTAGCGATGAAGCGTGTAGGTCTTATCGGTTGGCGTGGCATGGTGGGTTCGGTGCTCATGCAGCGCATGCTGGAGGAGCGGGACTTCGACCTGATCGAGCCGGTCTTCTTCACCACTTCCAACGTCGGTGGCGAAGGTCCGTCCATTGGCAAGGAAATCGCCACCCTCAAGGACGCCTACAGCATCGAGGAACTCAAGACCCTCGACGTCATCCTGACCTGCCAAGGCGGGGACTACACCAACGAAGTCTTCCCCAAGCTGCGTGAAGCCGGCTGGCAGGGCTACTGGATCGACGCCGCCTCCAGCCTGCGCATGCAGGATGACGCGGTGATCGTCCTCGACCCGGTGAACCGCAAGGTCATCGACCACTCGCTGGACGCCGGCACCAAGAACTACATCGGCGGCAACTGCACCGTCAGCCTGATGCTGATGGCCCTCGGCGGCCTGTTCGAGGCCGGTCTGGTCGAGTGGATGAGCGCCATGACCTATCAGGCGGCCTCCGGCGCCGGCGCGCAGAACATGCGCGAGCTGATCAAGCAGATGGGCGCCATCAATGCCTCCGTCGCCGATGACCTGGCCAATCCGTCCAGCGCCATCCTCGACATCGATCGCAAGGTCGCCGAGAGCATTCGCAGCGAAGGCTTCCCCACCGAGAACTTCGGCGCCCCGCTGGCCGGCAGCCTGATCCCGTGGATCGACAAGGAACTGCCGAACGGCCAGAGCCGCGAAGAGTGGAAGGGCCAGGCCGAGACCAACAAGATCCTCGGTCGCTTCAAGAGCCCGATCCCGGTGGACGGCATCTGCGTGCGCATCGGCGCCATGCGCTGCCACAGCCAGGCGCTGACCATCAAGCTGAACAAAGATGTGCCGATGGCCGACATCGAGGGCCTGATCAGCCAGCACAATCCCTGGGTCAAGCTGATCCCCAACCAGCGCGAACTCAGCATGCGCGAGCTGACGCCAGCTGCCGTCACCGGCACCCTGAGCGTTCCGGTCGGCCGTCTGCGCAAGCTGAACATGGGCTCGCAGTACCTCGGCGCCTTCACTGTCGGCGACCAGTTGCTGTGGGGCGCGGCCGAGCCGCTGCGACGCATGCTGCGTATCCTGCTGGAGCGTTGATCGCCTCCTCCCCGCTCAAGACGCCGGCCCAGTGCCGGCGTCTTGCTTTATGGGGCCGGGCGAAAGCGTCGAACACTCGACAGAATGGAGATCGCGCCGCCACCTTCGCTGCTTTCTGTGACGGACCCGGACTTGACGTCCAGGACGACTCGCTATTCTCGCCGGCCCGGCCCGATCAGGCCGGGTCCGATGGGCTGGGGCCGTCGGAGGGAGTATTCGATAGCAGGGGAAGGGGATGTCTCGGTTTTCACGTTTCACACGGATCGCCGCCATTGCCGCGGCATTCTTGCCGGCCGGCGCCAGTGCCTTGGAACTGGGCGAGATTTCCTCGCGGGCGCAATTGGGGCAGACGCTGACGGCAGATATCGACCTGCGCGGCGTGGCGGATCTGAGCAGCGGCGATGTGCTGGTCAGCCTGGCGCCACAGCAGGTGTTCGATCAGTTGGGCATCGAGCGTAACTATTTCCTCACCGGCCTGCGCTTTAGCGCGGAAATCGGTCGCAACGGCAAGGGAGTGATCCATGTCCAGTCGACGCGTCCGGCGCAGGAGCCCTATCTGAGTTTCGCCATTCAGGTGACCTGGCCGCAGGGCCGGGTGGTGCGCGAATACACCCTGCTGCTGGACCCGCCCGGCTACGCGACGCCGGCGCCGGCTAGGGTTTCGCCGGCTGTGATTGCAGCGCCCGTGCGGCAGGTTGCCGACGGGCCGCATGCGGAGGCGGCACGGGCGGACAGCTACCGCATCGTGGCGGGGGACTCGCTGTGGGATATCGCTGCGCGCTACCGGCCCTCCAGTCGGGTCTCGGTGATGCAGACCATGCAGGCGATCCAGGACATGAACCCGCAGGCCTTCATCGACGGCAACGCCAATCAGCCCAAAGTTGGCGCCGTGTTGCGCCTGCCCGACGAGCAGCAGGCAGCGGCGCGTGGGCATGCCCAGGCGGTCGCGCGGATGCAGGCGCAGGGTAGCCAGCGGCGTGGCGAGCGCCGGCAGTTGGACGCGTCGAGAAAGTCAGCGCCCGCGGCCGCGCCGGTCGAGGTGAGCAGGCCCGACAGCCTGCGCCTGGTGTCCGGCAAGGCATCCGGCAAGGCGCAGGAGAGAGCCGATGCCGAGCGCTTGGCGATGCTCCAGGAGAATCTCGACAGCGCTCACCGGGAAGGCGACGAGCTGAAGAGCCGGATTGCCGATCTGCAGAGCCAACTGGACAAGCTGAACAAGCTGGTCGAACTCAAGGATGCGCAGATGGCCGGCCTGGTGGCGCGGCTGGCCGCGCAGTCGCGCCAGACCGGCGGGGTAGTGGCCCCGGAGCAGCCGGCAGCGCCCGCCATCGCTGAAAACGGCGCGCTTGCCGTGCCCGCCGAGGTGGCGCGCAGCACGCCATGAATCATGGCCTTGGGCCAGGCTGTGTAGCGGTGCGCGGCGCCGATTGCCTGGAGAGGGAAGGGGGCAGTAAAGTGCGTCGCCTGTTTCCTTCTAGCGCATGGGTTTGCTGATGTCCGTCGACGTTGCTGTAGTAGGTGCCACCGGTCTGGTTGGCGAAGCCTTGGTCGAGTTGCTGGACGAGTGCGATTTCCCGCTGGGCAATCTGCATCTGCTGGCCAGTGGTGAGTCCGCCGGCAAGTCGGTGCCATTCCGCGGGCGCAATCTGCGGGTCCGCGATCTGGCCGGTTTCGATTTCTCCAGTGTGCGCCTGGCGTTCTTCGCCGCTGGCGCCGACGTCGTGCGTGAGCACGCGCCGCGCGCAACGGCCGCGGGCTGCAGTCTGGTCGATCTGAGCGGTTCAGTGGCGGGGCCGCTGCTGCTGCCGGCACTGGAAGCGGGCGCGGTGGCGGCTCTGACGCTACCGGCGCAACTGCGCGCGCCCTGCGCGCCGGCCGCGGAAGTCGCCGAAGTGCTGGCCGCGCTGAGTCCGTTGCTGGATATCCAGCGCCTCGCCGTCACGGCCTGCCTGTCGGCATCGCAGCTTGGCCGTGAAGGCATCCAGGAACTGGCCCGGCAAACCACGGAGCTGCTCAACGCCCGTCCCGTCGAACCGCGTCTCATCGATCGGCAATATGCTTTCAATATGCTGGGCCAGGTCGGTGCCGCCGATGCCTCCGGGCATACCGCCATCGAGCGCCGCCTGCATGACGAACTGGGCGAACTCTTCCCGCAGTTGAAGGGGCAATTGCAGGTCAGTTGCCTGCTGGCTCCGGTGTTCTTCGGCGATGCGCTGAACCTGAGCCTTCGCGCCGTCGCGCCGATCGATCTCGAGGCTGTGTGCGCGGCCTTGGAGAATGCCGAGGGGATCGAGCTGGTGGAGGATGATTATCCGACCGTGATCGGCGACGCCTTGGGGCAGGAGAGAATCTATGTCGGACGGGTGCGGAAGGGGCTTGGCGACCCCTGTGAACTCAATTTGTGGATTGCGTCTGATAATGTGCGCAAAGGTTCCGCGCTAAACGCTGTGAACTTGGGCGCATTGTTGATAAAACACTATCTGTAAAAGATACTTAACGACTATTTGAAGAAGTATTCTAGCTTGGCAATACTGGCGTGATCGGGTGCGGGCAGGGGGAGTTTTCGGCGTCATTGGCGCCGGGAGCCGCGGGCAGCAGCCACCCGATTCAGTTCGCGAGAATCCAGAAGAGCTATTAAAAGAAGGGATTAGATTATGGTCCGGCTTCGTAAACTGGTGCAGGCAATCGCGGCTGCGTCGGCATTGACCACGGGGATGGCGCATGCGCTGGGGTTGGGGGACATCCACCTGCACTCGGCGCTTAACCAGCCGCTGAATGCCGACATCGACCTGACGGACGTCCGTGACCTCTCCGCCGGCGAGATTATTCCCAAGCTGGCGTCGCCCGAGGACTTCAGCAAGTCAGGCGTCGATCGCAATTATTTCCTGAGCGGGCTCAAGTTCACCGCTGTGGTGCAGCCCAACGGCAAGAGCGTGGTCCATGTGACCTCTGACAAGCCGGTACAGGAGCCGTACCTGAACTTCCTCGTGGAAGTGCTCTGGCCGAATGGCCGACTGCTCCGCGAATACACCATTCTCCTCGATCCGCCGTTGTATTCCCCGCAAGTGGCAGCCGCCGCCGCACCGCGCGCGCCGATTGCCACGCCAGCGCCCATCGCGCGCCAGCCGCTGGCGCCGAGCCCGGTCGCCGAACCGCGCCCGAGCCCCGCTCCGGCTCCCGCTCCGACGGCCTCTCAGCGCCGCCTGGACGGTAACCAGTACCGCACCGGTTCCCGCGATACGCTCTGGGAGATCGCCGCGCGTGCGCGCCCGGACAGCAATACGACGGTCAATCAGACCATGTTGGCGATCCAGGATCTCAATCCGGATGCCTTCGTCGACGGCAATATCAATCGCCTGAAGAGTGGCCAGGTGCTGCGTCTTCCCGATGCCGAGCAGGTCAAGAGTCGCTCGCCGGCCGAGGCGGATACCCAGGTTCAGCAACAGCGCACGGCCTGGCGCGAAGGGCGTAGCCTGCCCAGCGCGGGGGCCCGCCAGCTCGACGCCACCCAGCGCGGCAATGCCGGCGCTGCGCCGGCGGAAGTCGAAAGCAAGGACAGCCTGCGCCTGGTCTCCGGCGAAAACGGCAAGGGCAAGGGTGGCGACAAGGGCGCGAAGAACGGCAAAGCGCTCTCCGAGAAGTTGGCGGTTACCCAGGAAAGCCTGGACAGTACCCGCCGCGAGAATGACGAACTGCAGAGCCGCATGCAGGATCTGCAGAGCCAGTTGAGCAAACTGAACAAGCTGATCGAGCTGAAAGATGCGCAACTGGCCAAGTTGCAAGGCGATCTGTCCGGCAAGCCGGCCGCGGCTGCCGCGCCTGGCGCCGCGCCAGCGGCTCCCGCGACCACCGCTCCGGCTCAGCCGGCTGCGCCCGCGCAGCCCGTCGCCAGTGCCCCGGTGACGCCGGCTGCAGCCACGCCTGCTCCAACTGCTGCTCCAGCTCCGGCCCAGCCGGCGCCGACCGCAGCAAAACCTGCCGCCGCGCCACAAGTGGCAAGCGAGCCGGGCCTGCTGGAGCAACTCCTGGCCAACCCGACGATGCTGGCCGCCGTTGGCGGCAGCCTGGTCCTGGCGCTGTTGCTGGTCCTCCTCCTGCTGCGTCGTCGCGCCGCCCAGGCCGATGCCGCCAAAGACAGCGATGGCGCTCGCGAGCCGGCGCTGGATGAGCCGCTCGAACTCGCCAGTGAAGAATTCGACAGCCTGAGCGTCAGCCCGAGCGATGAGCTGGCGGCGCCGACTGCGAGCGCCACCGAAAAGGTGTCCGCGCAGACCAGCGATCCGCTGGGCGAGGCGGATATCTATATCGCTTACGGTCGCTTCAATCAGGCGGCTGAACTCCTGCAAGGCGCCATCTATGACGAGCCGCAGCGCACCGACCTGCGTCTCAAACTGATGGAAGTGCATGCCGAAATCGGCGACCGCGAAGGCTTCGCCCGCCAGGAGAACGAGCTGCGCGAGATCGGTGGTGCCGAGCCGCAAGTCGAACAGCTCAAGGCGCGCTATCCGAGCATGGTCGCCGTTGCCGCCGCCGTTGGCGGTATCGCAGCGGCCGCTGCCGTGGCAGATGAGCTGGATTCGTTCAGCCTCGACGACCTGGATCTGGACAAGGATCACGCCGCTCCGGCCGCTCACCACGCCACGACGTCGTTGGCCGGTGGCGATCTGGACGACGCTTTCGATCTCGGTCTGGATGACCTGCAGCTGGAAGACGAGACGCCGGCGCCGACGCCAGCCCCGGCGCCCGCGGCAGCGGTCAAGGACGACACGGAGCTGTCCCTGGAAGACTTCGATCTCGACGCCGAGCTGGCGCTGGACGATCACGCCGACGTCGCTGCCACGCCGAAGAGCGACGACGACTTTGCCTTTGACCTCGATCTGGATAGCGAGCTGGCCAAGGCCGAAGAGCCGAAGCTGGGCAGCGATCTGGGCGAATTCTCCCTGGACTTGCCGGCTGAGCCGGAGGCCACGGCAGGCAAGGACGAGGAGTTCCTGCTCGACCTGGCCGACGACCATGCCGAGCTCTCCGGTATCAGCGCCGACGACTTCTCCTTCGACCTGGATGCCGAGCATGAAACGCAGCCGGCGTTGCAGCCCGAGCCGCTGGCCAAGGCCGATGAGCTGCCGGATCACTTCGATCTGTCGCTGCCGGAAGATGAGGCCCCGGCCGCCCCGGTATCCAGCGACAGCTTCGCCGCGCAATTGGATGAGGTGAGCGCCGAGCTGGATCGACTGGCCAGCAACCTCGACGAGCCGAGCAGTTCGACCGCTCCCTTGTTCGCCGAACCGGCTGGCGGCTCCTCTTCGCTGGACGAGGGCGAGGACGACGACTTCGATTTCCTTTCCGGTGCCGACGAAGCAGCGACCAAGCTGGACCTGGCCCGCGCCTACATCGACATGGGCGATACCGAAGGCGCGCGCGATATCCTCGACGAGGTGATCGGCGAGGGCAGCGATACTCAGCAGAAGGAAGCGCGCGAGCTGCTCGAACGCCTTTCCTGAGCCTGATGGCAATGACGCAGCGGCAGCCTTCGGGCTGCCGTTGTCGTTTTCGCCGCCGGGGTTCACCGCCGAGAGGCGCAACGCGGCGTCGCGGCGTCGCGCCAATCCGGGCAAAATAGCCCGTTGGAGCATGGCAACGAAGATGGCGTAAGCAGTTGAACGAATTCGAGAAGGCGGCCGGTGAGCTGGCTGCCGCCGATGTCACCAGGATTGCCCTGGGGGTCGAATACAAGGGGGCGCGCTATCGCGGCTGGCAACGCCAGGAGGCCGGCGTGCCTTCCGTACAGGGAGCCCTGGAGCGCGCCTTGTCCAAGGTGGCGGCCGAGCCGGTCAGCGTGATCTGCGCCGGGCGCACCGATGCGGCGGTGCATGGCAGTGGCCAGGTGGTGCATTTCGACTGCCGCGTCGAGCGTCCGCTGAAGGCCTGGGTGATGGGCGCCAATGCCAATCTGCCCGCGGATATCAGCGTGACCTGGGCCAAGGTCATGCCGGCGCATTTCCATGCGCGCTTCTCGGCCATGGCGCGGCGCTATCGCTATGTCATCTACAACGACCCGATCCGGCCGGCGCATATGGCCGAGGAAGTCACCTGGAATCACCGCCCGCTGGATGTCCAGCGCATGCGCGCGGCGGCTGCCAGTCTGGTCGGTACTCACGACTTCACCTCGTTCCGCGCGGTGCAGTGCCAGGCCAAGTCGCCGGTGAAGACCGTGCACCACCTCGAGGTTCTGCAGCACGGGCGATTCATCGTGCTGGATGTGCGTGCCAATGCCTTCCTCCATCACATGGTGCGTAATTTCGCCGGTGCGTTGATGGCGGTGGGGGCGGGCGAGCGCCCACTGGAGTGGGTCGCCGAGGTGCTGGCGGCGCGCGATCGGCGTGCGGGTGGGGTTACCGCGCACCCCTTCGGGCTCTATCTGGTCAGGGTGGAGTACCCCGAGGAGTTCGAGCTGCCGCAGCGTTATCTCGGCCCACATTTCCTTTCATCTTTGCCCGATACACTCGGCTGACGATGGCGGGGGCATTTGCTACCATCGCCTGATCGCTTTTTCGAAGGTCCCAGCATCTTGGCAGCCGTTCGCATCAAAATCTGTGGGATTACACGTGTCGAGGACGCACTCGCCGCCGCCGAGGCGGGGGCTGACGCCATTGGCCTGGTTTTCTACGCCAAGAGCCCGCGCGCCGTCAGCGTGCAACAGGCGCGGGCGATAGTCGCCGCCTTGCCTCCGTTCGTGACCAGCGTGGGGCTCTTCGTCGACGCCAGCCGCTGCGAACTGGGCGAGATTCTCGATGCGGTGCCGCTGGACATGCTGCAGTTCCATGGCAACGAAACGGCCGAGGCCTGTTCCGGCTATCACCGGCCTTATCTGAAGGCCCTGCGGGTGAAACCTGGCGACGACATCGCAGCGCGCGCCGCCGAGTATCCGGGCGCCGCCGGCATCCTGCTGGACACCTATGTCGAGGGTGTGCCCGGTGGAACCGGCGCGGCCTTCGACTGGTCTCTGATTCCCCATGACCTGCGCCGCCCATTGGTGCTGGCCGGTGGTTTGCATGCCGGGAATGTCCAGCAAGCGATTCGCCAGGTACGCCCCTATGCCGTGGACGTCAGTGGCGGTGTCGAGGCGAGCAAGGGCATCAAGGATGCCGAGAAGATCCGTGCCTTCGTCCGCCAGTGCCGTGCGGCGGATGGGCAATCGGAAAGCATGTGACGATGGGCGGCCGGGCGCCGTCCACTAGCGAGCCGCTGCAAGGCAGCGACGGCCTTTGGGCCGGGTTAGGTAAGGCGACGCTTCGGGCGCGCCGTGATTTCGAGGGGCTTGCGGCATTCGCCGTGGCCTCGGTGATGAATTTGCTCACGGGCAGGCGCGAGGCTTCGGGCCGCTGAGCGTGATGCCCCTGCATTGGAGAACAAGAGCATGAGCAACTGGCTGGTAGACAAGCTGATCCCTTCCATCATGCGTTCCGAGTCGAAGAAGAGCTCGGTGCCGGAAGGTCTGTGGCACAAGTGCCCGTCCTGCGAGGCGGTGCTGTATCGCCCGGAACTGGAAAAGACCCTGGACGTCTGCCCGAAGTGCGATCACCACATGCGCATCGGCGCGCGCACCCGTCTGGATATCTTCCTTGACGAAGAAGGTCGCGAAGAACTCGGTGCCGAGCTGGAGCCGGTGGATCGCCTCAAGTTCCGCGACACCAAGAAGTACAAGGACCGCCTCAGCGCGGCGCAGAAAGACACCGGCGAGAAGGATGCGCTGATCGCGATGAGTGGCAAGCTGGAAGGCATGCCCATCGTCGCTTGTGCCTTCGAGTTCTCCTTCATGGGCGGTTCCATGGGTTCCGTCGTCGGTGAGCGCTTCGTGCGCGCGGCCAACGTGGCCCTGGAAAAGCGTTGCCCGATGGTCTGCTTCTCCGCATCCGGCGGCGCGCGCATGCAGGAAGCACTGATCTCGCTGATGCAGATGGCCAAGACCTCGGCTGCCCTGGCGCGCCTGCGCGAAGAAGGCATTCCGTTCATTTCGGTGCTCACCGACCCGGTCTACGGTGGCGTTTCCGCCAGTCTGGCCATGCTCGGTGACGTCATCGTCGGCGAGCCCAAGGCGCTGGTCGGCTTCGCCGGTCCGCGAGTGATCGAGCAGACCGTGCGCGAAAAGCTGCCGGAAGGCTTCCAGCGCAGCGAGTTCCTCCTCGCCCACGGCGCCATCGACATCATCGTGCATCGCTCGGAAATGCGTTCGCGCCTGGCCAAGCTGCTGGCCAAGTTCACCAACACCCCCAGCGCTGCCCTCGCAGGATGAGCCCGCGCTCCCTTGCCGATTGGCTCGGCTACCTCGAGCAGCTCCATCCCACGGCGATCGACATGGGGCTGGATCGCTCCCGCGCGGTCGCCACGCGGCTCGGCCTGGGACGTCCGGCGCCACGGGTAGTGACCGTTACCGGTACCAATGGCAAGGGCTCCACCTGTGCCTTTCTCGCCGAGTTGCTCGGTGAGCAGGGGCTCAGGGTTGGCGTTTACAGTTCGCCGCACCTGTTGCGTTACAACGAGCGGGTGCTGATCGAAGGGCGCGAGGCGTCCGATGCGGCGCTTTGTGAAGCCTTTGCCGCGGTCGAGGCGGCGCGTGGCGAAATTTCCCTGACCTACTTCGAGATGGGCACCTTGGCGGCCTTCTGGCTGTTCGAGCGCGCGGCGCTCGATGCCGTGGTCCTGGAAGTCGGCCTTGGCGGGCGTCTGGATGCGGTCAACCTGATCGACGCCGATGTCGCCGTGGTCACCAGCATCGGCCTGGATCACGCGGACTGGCTGGGCGATACCCGCGAAAGCGTGGCGTTCGAGAAGGCGGGGATATTCCGTGCCGGCAAGCCGGCCGTCTGTGGCGACCTGGAGCCACCGCAGCCGTTGCTCGATCACGCGCGAGCCTTGGGCGCGCCCCTGCTGCTGCGTGGCCGCGATTTCGACCTGGCCGTCAGCGAACACGATTGGCATTGGCATGGGCGTGCCGCCGACGGTACGCCATTGCGCCTGCATCATCTGCCGCTGCTCGACCTGCCGATGGAAAACGCGGCGCTGGCCTTGCAGGTCTATGCCTCGCTGGACCTGCCCTGGCAGCCTGAGCGCCTGCTCGCCGCCCTGCAGCGTACCCGCGTGACCGGCCGCCTGGATCGCCGGGTGGCGCAGTGGCGCGGCGAGCCGCGGCATCTTCTCTTGGATGTCGGGCACAATCCGCACGCTGCCGAATACCTCGCTCGGCGCCTTGCCGCGCGACCGCCGAAGGGGAAGCGTCTGGCGGTATTCGGCCTGCTCGCCGACAAGGACTTGGCCGGGGTGCTGGAACCCCTGCTCGGCTTGGTGCAGGATTGGGCCGTCGCGCCGCTGCCGACGCCGCGCTCGCGGATGCCTGGCGAGCTGCTCGCGGCATTGCACGGGCGTGGCGCCCAGGCGAATGCCTATGCCGATATCGCCGCTGCGCTGGATGCGCAGTGTGCGCGGGCGACGGCGGATGATGAGATTCTGGTGTTCGGTTCTTTCTACAGCGTGGCGGATGCCTTGAGCTGGTTGGCCGATCAGGACTGATAAGTGGTCAAGAAAAGGGGGAGTGGCAATGGCTTTGCTGGATAAGGGGCTGAAACAGCGCATCGTGGGTGCCCTGGTGCTGCTGGCGCTGGCGGTGATCTTCCTGCCGATGCTGTTCAGCCGCGAGGACGAGATGCGCCAGGTGGTGGTCGATGCCCCGGCCATGCCCAAGCCGCCGGCGATGCCTGCTGTCGACGTCCAGCCGACCGAAGTGCCGCAACCCCAGGCCGCCGATGCCGCTGCCGAGCAGGCGCCGGCCCAGGCTGTGCAACCCGCCCAGACGGCCGCCGTGCCAGTGCCCGGCACGCCAGTCGCCACGCCTTCGCGCAGCGCGTCCGCGCAGCCGGCCCAGCAAGCCCCGGCGACCGCCTCGCGGCCGGTGGCGCCACAGCCCCAGGTTGCCCAGACGCCCGCCGCGGCGGCGCAGCACCTGGACGGGGATAATCTGTCGGTCAGTTGGTCGGTGCAGTTGGCCAGCCTTTCCAGCCGGGCGCGTGCCGAGGAACTGCAGAAATCGCTGCGCAGCCAGGGCTACAACGCCTACATCCGCAGCTTCGACGGCATGAACCGGGTCTTCGTTGGCCCGGTGATCGAGCGTGCCGAGGCCGACCGCCTGCGCGATCAGTTGGGCAAGCAGCAGAAGCTCAACGGTTTCGTCGTGCGCTTCCAGCCGGAGCGCGGCTGAATCGAATAACCGGCCCCGGACGCAACTGGGGCTCCGCTAAATCTTAGGGCTCTGCTAAAATGCGGGGCCTTTTTCGTTTCTGGGCCGCAACGTGGCATTTACCTGGGTCGATTGGACGATGATCGCCATCATCGTCGTTTCCAGCCTGATCAGCTTGAGCCGCGGCTTCGTCAAGGAAGCCCTGTCCCTGCTCACCTGGATTGTCGCGGGCGCCGTGGCGTGGATGTTCGGCGGCGCGCTGTCCGAGCACCTCGCTCCGTACATTCAACTGCCCTCGGGGCGCGTCATCGCGGCCTGTGCGCTGCTTTTCATCGCCACCCTGCTGCTGGGGGCACTGGTCAATTTCCTCATCAGCGAACTGGTGCGGGTCACTGGCATGTCCGGTACCGACCGCGTGCTCGGCATGGCTTTCGGTGGTGCCCGTGGCGTCCTGCTGGTGGTACTGCTGGTCGGGCTGCTCAGCCTGGCGCCGGTGCAGCAGGATCCGTGGTGGCAGCAATCGGTGTTGCTGCCACACTTCCTGATCGTCGCCGACTGGTCGAAGAACATCGTCCTCAATTTCGCCGGGCACTGGTTCGCCAGCGGCACGCTGGCACCGCCCGCGGGAATGGGGTCTTTGCTGCCCAGCCACTGACGGCTGGGTGGGGGTGGCGCTCGGCGCCGCCCGACGCCGGACCCGAGGTCCGGCGGGAATGGATTTTTTGTTTAGCCTGAAACCAACTAGGGGTTGCGTCGCATGTGTGGCATCGTCGGTATCGTGGGCAAGTCGAACGTCAATCAGGCGCTCTATGATGCGCTCACCGTTCTCCAGCATCGCGGCCAGGACGCTGCCGGCATCGTCACCTGTCAGGACGACAGGCTCTACCTGCGCAAGGACAACGGCCTGGTCCGTGATGTCTTCCAGCAGCGTCACATGCAGCGTCTGGTGGGCAAGGTCGGCATCGGCCATGTGCGCTACCCGACCGCCGGCAGCTCCAGCTCGGCCGAGGCCCAGCCGTTCTACGTCAACTCGCCTTACGGCATCACCCTGGCGCACAACGGCAACCTGACCAATGTCGAGCAACTGTCGCGCGAGATCTACGAATCCGATCTGCGCCACGTCAACACCAACTCCGACTCGGAAGTGCTGCTCAACGTCTTCGCCCACGAGCTGGCGGTGCGCAACAAGCTGCAGCCGACCGAGGAAGACATTTTCGCCGCGGTTGCCGGTGTTCACGCCCGCTGCGTCGGCGGTTATGCGGTGGTGGCGATGGTCACCGGCTACGGCATCGTCGGTTTCCGCGATCCCAACGCCATCCGTCCGATCGTCTTCGGTCAGCGTCACACCGAGAACGGCGTGGAATACATGATCGCCTCGGAAAGCGTGGCCCTGGATGTCCTCGGTTTCACCCTGATCCGCGACCTGGCGCCGGGCGAAGCGGTGTACATCACCGAGGAAGGCAAGCTGTTCACCCGCCAGTGCGCGGCCAACCCGAAATACTCGCCGTGCATCTTCGAGCACGTCTACCTGGCGCGTCCGGACTCGAAGATGGACGGTGTCTCGGTGTACAAGGCACGCCTGCGCATGGGCGAGAAGCTGGCCGAGAAGATCCTCCGCGAGCGTCCGGATCACGACATCGACGTGGTCATCCCGATTCCCGACACCAGCCGCACCGCCGCGCTGGAACTTGCCAACCGGCTGGGCGTGAAGTTCCGCGAGGGCTTCGTCAAGAACCGCTACATCGGTCGTACCTTCATCATGCCGGGGCAGGCCGCGCGGAAGAAATCCGTGCGCCAGAAGCTCAATGCCATCGACCTGGAGTTCCGCGGCAAGAACGTCTTGCTGGTGGATGACTCCATCGTCCGCGGCACCACCTGCAAGCAGATCATCCAGATGGCCCGTGAAGCCGGGGCGAAGAACGTCTACTTCTGCTCCGCCGCGCCGGCCGTGCGTTACCCCAACGTCTACGGCATCGACATGCCGAGCGCCCACGAGCTGATCGCGCACGACCGCAGCACCGAGCAGGTCGCCGAGCTGATCGGCGCCGATTGGCTGATCTACCAGGATCTGGCGGACCTGATCGATGCGGTCGGCGGCGGCAAGATCAAGATCGAGCATTTCGATTGTGCGGTCTTCGACGGCCAGTACGTCACCGGCGATATCGACGAGGCCTATCTGAACCGGATCGAGCAGGCGCGCAACGATGCGTCCAAGGCCAAGGCCAACGCGGTCAGCGCCATCATCGATCTGTACAACGACTGAAGGAGAGCAGGGGATGGCATGGGAATGGGATGCCGGGCGTCTGGACAGTGATCTCGAAGGCGTAGCCTTCGACACCCTGGCTGTGCGTGCCGGTCAGCAGCGGACCCCGGAAGGCGAACACGGCGAAGCCCTGTTCACCACCTCCAGCTACGTATTCCGCAGCGCCGCGGACGCCGCCGCGCGCTTCGCCGGCGAGGTGCCGGGCAACGTCTATTCGCGCTACACCAACCCGACGGTGCGCACCTTCGAGGAGCGCATCGCCGCCCTGGAAGGCGCCGAGCAGGCCGTGGCCACCTCCACCGGCATGTCGGCGATTCTCTCGCTGGTGATGACCCTGTGCAGCGCTGGCGACCATGTGCTGGTGTCGCGCAGTGTGTTCGGTTCGACCATCAGCCTGTTCGAGAAGTACTTCAAGCGCTTCGGCGTCGAAGTCGACTACCCGCCGCTGAGCGACCTCAAGGCCTGGGAGGCCGCGGTCAAGCCGAACACCAAGCTGTTCTTCGTCGAGTCGCCGTCCAATCCGCTGGCCGAGCTGGTGGATATCGCCGCGCTGGCCGAGATCGCCCATGCCCATGGCGCGTTGCTGGCGGTGGATAACTGCTTCTGCACGCCGGCGCTGCAACAGCCGCTGAAGCTCGGCGCGGACGTGGTGATCCACTCGGCGACCAAGTACATCGACGGCCAGGGCCGCGCCATGGGTGGTGTGGTCGCCGGTCGTCGCGCGCAGATGGAAGGCGTGGTTGGCTTCCTGCGTACCGCCGGTCCGACGCTCAGCCCGTTCAATGCCTGGATCTTCCTCAAGGGCCTGGAAACCCTGCGCGTGCGCATGCAGGCGCATTGCGCCGCCTCCCAGCAGATCGCCGAGTGGCTGGAGCAGCAACCGGGTATCGAGCGCGTTTACTACTCGGGTCTGGCGAGCCATCCGCAGCACGAACTGGCCAAGCGTCAGCAGAAGGGCTTCGGCGCGGTGGTCAGCTTCGAGGTGAAGGGCGACAAGGCCGCGGCCTGGCGTTTCATCGATGCCACCCGGATGATTTCCATCACCACCAACCTGGGTGACACCAAGACCACCATCGCTCACCCGGCGACCACCTCCCACGGCCGTCTATCGCCGCAGGAGCGCGCCAACGCCGGTATCCGCGACAACCTGATCCGCGTGGCGGTGGGCCTGGAAGACATCGACGACATCAAGAAGGATCTGGCACGAGGTCTGGCGGCACTGTGAGCGATCTGGCTTCCATCATCGGCAACGGCAAGGTCGCGCTGGTTACCGGCGCGGCGCGTGGCATCGGCTTGGGCATCAGTGCCTGGCTGATCGCCGAGGGCTGGCAGGTGGTGCTGGTCGACCAGGACCGCGAGCGTGGCGGCAAGGTCGCCGAGGCGCTGGGAGAGAAAGCCTGGTTCGCTGCGCTGGACGTCGCGCAGGAGAGCCAGGTGGCGGTCACCATCGCCGAGGTGCTCGGGCAGTTCGGCCGCCTCGATGCGCTGGTCTGCAACGCCGCCATCGCGCGGCCTGGCGCCACGCCGCTGGAGAGCCTGGCCCTCAGTGAGTGGAATCGCACCCTGGCGGTCAATCTCAGCGGTCCCATGCTGCTGGCCAAGCACTGCGCGCCCTACCTGCGCGCGCACAACGGTTGCATCGTCAATATCGCTTCGACCCGCGCGCATCAGTCCGAGCGTCACTCCGAAGCCTATGCGGCGAGCAAGGGCGGATTGCTCTCGCTGACCCATGCGCTGGCTGCCAGCCTCGGCCCGGAAATCCGCGTGAATGCGGTCAGTCCCGGCTGGATCGACGCCCGCGATCCCGGCGAGCGCGCCAGCGCGCCCTTGACCGAGCTGGATCATGACCAGCACACGGTCGGTCGTGTCGGCACCGTGGAAGATGTCGCGTCCCTGGTTGCCTGGCTGATCGGCGACAGCGCCGGTTTCATCACCGGTCAGGAGTTCGTCGTCGATGGCGGCATGACCCGCAAGATGATCTACCTCGATTGAGCGAGATGCAGGTGCAGCAGGGCGACCCGAACGGTCGCCCTTTTTCTTTGCGTGTTCGGAGCGCGCAGCGCATCGGACGCCGCCGAACCGGCCAGGGCAGGGCGCTTCACTGATATTTTGAAAAAAACTCAATCAGGGCATTGACTTAGGATTTGCCGTCGGTAGAATGCGCCCCACTTCGAGAGTGAAGGGTGATTAGCTCAGCTGGGAGAGCATCTGCCTTACAAGCAGAGGGTCGGCGGTTCGATCCCGTCATCACCCACCAATCTCGCAAGTTACGCGCAGCGGTAGTTCAGTCGGTTAGAATACCGGCCTGTCACGCCGGGGGTCGCGGGTTCGAGTCCCGTCCGCTGCGCCATTTTCCCCCTCTCCTGGAGTTCAGCCCCGAACTCGCCGCGACGTCGAGCCGCAAGCTCCGCTGCACGGGACAGGTGGAAGAGAAGCAACACCCTTGGACGGCAACGTCCAGCCGACGCGCAGCGGTAGTTCAGTCGGTTAGAATACCGGCCTGTCACGCCGGGGGTCGCGGGTTCGAGTCCCGTCCGCTGCGCCATATTCGAAGCCCTCAGGCAGAAATGCCTGGGGGCTTTTTCGTTGTGCCCGGAAAATCTCCGCCAAGCCTTGCCGGCGCTTCAGCCGGCGGCCGGCTGCGTTCTGCCTGCCAGAGACTCCCCTTGCATCGAATCGGCCGCGAAAGAAACGGTCACGAAGCCGTTACTTTCGGTCCCTAGGATTTTTCTGAAGTCTTTGCTAAAAAGTGGATCGAACGGTCAGGAGAAAGCCAATGGATGACTATCAGGAAGAACTGCTCGAACAACACCGTGCCGAAGAGGACGTGGTGGAGCCGGCGGACGACGCCACCGAAATGTGATCAGGCGCTGTGCCGCTGGGCGCGGCGATATTCGCCCGGGGGTTGGCCGCTCCAGCGCTTGAAGGCCCGCTGGAAGGCTTCCGCCGAGGCGAAGCCGAGCAGGTAGGCGATCTCGCCGAAAGCCAGGTCGGTGTCGCGGATGTAGATCATCGCCAGGTCGCGGCGCGTGTCGTTGAGGATGGCGCGGAACTGGGTGCCTTCCTCGGCGAGCTTGCGGCGTAGTGTCCAGGTCGGCAGCTTGAGGCGGGCGGCGACCTCTTCCAGGTCCGGCTCGCGGCCGTTGAGCAGCGGCCCCAGCAGTTGGGTCACGCGTTCGCGCAGGCTGCGCGTGCGGGTCAGCTGGTCCAGTTCCTTTTCACAGATTTGCTGCAGTTGCCGCCAGGTGCTCGGGCAGTGCTCGCGGTTGCCCAGCGCCAGGCTCGCCTGGTCCAGGCGCAGTTGGTTGGTGCCGGCGGAAAACTCCACCGGGCAGCCGAAGAACTCCTCGTAGCGAGCCGCGCAGTCGGGCGCCGGATATTCGATCTCGACCTTCTGCGCGCGTACCCGTTGCCCGGCGATGCGCTCCAGGTAGCTGATCCAGCCGGCCAGCACGGAATCCACCACGAAACGGTTGTAGGCGTTGTACGGGCTGATCGAGTAGAAGCGCAGCCAGGCGCCCGTGGTGTCTTCGGCGAGGCTGGAGCGGCCACGGTAGTTCTGGGCGTAGAGCGGCTCGAAGTCGATCAGCGCGCGGCTGGCGGCGCGCAGATTGGGCGCCAGGGCGGCGGTGACACCCGCCAGGCCGATCTGCTGGATGCGGCTGTGCTGGCCCATGCGCAGGCCCAGCGCGGGGTCGCCGCTGAGCTGGATGGCGGCATGGCCCAGGCGCATGTAGCGTGGGATCGACAGGCGCCCGCCGGGCTCGGCCAGGCGCGCCGGGTCCAGGCCGTATTGCAGCAGCAGGGCCTGGGGCGGCACGCCGCTGGCTTCCAGGGCGTCGGCCAGACCGTGGACGAAGCCCACCGAAAGATCGCCGAGACGCATACCGGGACGGCTCATCTCGCTCACCTAGAGCCAGAGATTGAGCAGGTGGGCGCCGGGTCCGTCGGTGGCCAACTGGTGCCCGCTGGCGTTGACCACCAGGCCGGGGCCGTCGCTGCCCAGGTCCCAGAGCTGGCCGCGCAGGAACACCGTGATGCCGGCGCGGGCGCCGCTCGTGGCCAGGCGTCCGGGCAGCGCCAGGCGCTCCCAGGCCTCGGCTTCGCTGAGCTGGCCGGGCTTGAGTTGCACGTCGGCCGGCGTGGCGCCACCGTTGTAGCCACGCCAGGGCTGGCGCCACTGGCCGTTGCCGCTGAGGAATGCCGGCACCGCCAGCAGTTCGACCTTGGCGGCGGCGAGCGCCGCATAGTTCAGCGGATACCAGCTGTCCGCGCAGATCAGCACGCCCAGGCGTCCGGCCGGGGTGTCCAGCACTTGCAGGTTGTCGCTGTGGCCGCCGCGGGTGAAGCCTTTCTCCGCGTCGCTCGGGAATACCTTGCGCTGTGGTTGGCCGAGCGGGCGGCCGTCGTTGCCGAAGACCAGGCTGACGTCGTAGAGCCGGCCATTGCCGGTGCGCAGCACGCCATCCTCGACCCAGGGGTTGGGCAGGACGATGGAGCCGGCCACCAGGGTCACGCCGAATTCCCGGGCCAGGCCGCCGAACAGCGTCTGGTAGTCGTGCGCCATGTCCACCGCCTTCATGCGGAACAGGGCGTCGGCGAGGCGCTCATCGCCCTTGGCGGCGAGCCAGCCGCGGGCCAGTTTCAGCGGATTGCTCACCGCCATCCAGTGCATGGCATCGCTCAGGCGCTCGGCGCTGTAGACCTCCGGCTTTTCCCCGGCGGCGACCAGCCAGGTGCCGATGTGTTCGGGGAAGACCACCACCGTGCGCGGGCCCAGCAGGCCCTGGCCGCGGGCGTTTTCCAGGTAGGCGGCGAGCTTCAGGCGCAGGCGCTCCTGGCTCTGGTAGTCAGCGCTATAGAGTTCCGGCTGGATGCCCAGCAGATTGCCGCGCGCGGAGGGTTCGCCGACATTCAGCACCACCTGGCTACGCAGATCGGACAGGTAGTGCCCGACCGGGCGGCGTTCGGCCCAGCCGGCGTAACTGGCGAAGAGGGTGACCAGGATGAGGAAGATCAGCTTGCGCATGCGGGGCTCCGGGATTGGCTCTCAGGGTAGGGGAGAGTCGCTGGCTTGCCAAGCCGGCCTGTCACCTGCGATCAGTAAGTTGTCACTTTCGATCATTGAGCGGGGCGGGGGCTCTGCTTAGAGTCTGCTCAGGATCTGATGCGCCGGGCGGAGCCTGGTTCCGCCGCGCCCAGCCGGACCTGCGCAGGCGCCTGGCGCCTGCCCCCTATCGATCGCGGCCCACCGTAGGCCGCGGCACCCCGTGAAATGCCATGCCCGATGTGGAGGATGTATGACCGCCGCCCGTTACCCGCACCTGCTCGCGCCCCTGGACCTGGGCTTCACCACCCTGCGTAACCGCACCCTGATGGGCTCCATGCATACCGGCCTGGAGGAGCGCCCCAACGGTTTCGAGCGCATGGCGGCCTATTTCGCCGAGCGCGCCCGTGGCGGCGTCGGCCTGATGGTCACCGGCGGCATCGGGCCGAACGAGGAGGGTGGCGTCTATGCCGGCGCAGCCAAGCTGAGCACCCGCGAAGAGGCCGACAAGCACCGCATCGTCACCCAGGCGGTGCATGAGGCGGGCGGCAAGATCTGCATGCAGATCCTGCATGCCGGGCGCTATGCCTACAGCCCGAAATCCGTGGCGCCGAGCGCCATCCAGGCGCCGATCAACCCGTTCAAGCCGCACGCGCTGGACGAGGAGGGCATCGAGAAGCAGATCCGCGACTTCGTCAATTGCTCCAGCCTGGCCCAGGAGGCCGGCTACGACGGCGTCGAGATCATGGGATCGGAAGGCTACTTCATCAACCAGTTCCTCGTCGCCCACACCAACCAGCGCACCGACCGCTGGGGCGGCAGCTATGAAAACCGCATGCGCCTGCCGGTGGAGATCGTCCGCCGCGTGCGCGAGGCGGTCGGGCCGAACTTCATCATCATCTACCGCCTGTCCATGCTCGACCTGGTCGAAGGCGGCAGCACCTGGGACGAGATCGTCCTGCTGGCCAAGGCCATCGAGCAGGCCGGGGCGACCCTCATCAACACCGGTATCGGCTGGCACGAAGCGCGTATCCCGACCATCGCCACCAAGGTGCCGCGCGCGGCCTTCACCAAGGTCACCGCCAAGCTGCGTGGCGAGGTGTCGATCCCGCTGATCACCACCAACCGCATCAATACCCCGGAGGTCGCCGAGCAGGTCCTCGCCGAGGGGGACGCCGACATGGTGTCCATGGCCCGGCCGTTCCTCGCCGACCCGGACTTCGTCAACAAGGCCGCCGAGGGCCGCGCCGACGAGATCAACACCTGCATCGGCTGCAACCAGGCCTGCCTGGACCACACCTTCGGCGGCAAGCTGACCAGTTGCCTGGTTAACCCGCGCGCCTGCCACGAGACCGAGCTGAATTACATCCCCACCACCCACGTCAAGAACATCGCCGTGGTCGGCGCCGGCCCGGCCGGCCTGGCCGCCGCGACCGTGGCCGCCGAGCGTGGCCACCAGGTGACCCTGTTCGATGCCGCCGGCGAGATCGGCGGACAGTTCAACGTCGCCAAGCGTGTGCCGGGCAAGGAAGAGTTCTACGAGACCCTGCGTTACTTCAAGCGCAAGCTGGAAACCACTGGCGTCGATGTGCGCCTGAACACCCGCGTGGGCGTGGACGAACTGGTCAAGGGCGGCTTCGACGAGATTCTCCTGGCCACTGGCATCACGCCGCGCACGCCGGCCATTCCAGGTGTCGAGAATGCCAAGGTGATCAGCTACCTGGATGCCATCCTCGAGCGCAAGCCGGTCGGTAACAAGGTCGCGGTGATCGGCGCGGGCGGCATCGGCTTCGACGTTTCCGAGTACATCACCCACGCCGGCGAGTCGACCAGCCTGGACCGCCACGCCTTCTGGAAGGAGTGGGGCATCGATGAAGCGCTCAACGCCCGTGGCGGTGTCGCCGGCATCCAGCCCAAGCCGCATGCGGCGGCGCGCCAGGTGTTCCTCCTGCAGCGCAAGAAGTCCAAGGTCGGCGACGGCCTGGGCAAGACCACCGGCTGGATTCACCGCACCGGACTGAAGAACAAGCAGGTGCAGATGCTCAACAGCGTCGAGTACCTGAAGGTCGACGACGCTGGCCTGCATATCCGTGTCGGCGAAGGCGAGCCGCAGGTGCTGCCCGTGGACACGGTGATCCTCTGCGCCGGCCAGGAACCCCTGCGTGAGCTGCACGATGGGCTGGTTGCCGCCGGGCAGAGGGTGCACCTGATCGGCGGTGCCGACGTGGCGGCCGAGCTGGACGCCAAGCGTGCCATCAACCAGGGCTCGCGCCTGGCCGCCGAGCTTTGAGCGACCCGGCCGGGACGCCCTCGGGTGTCCCGGCCGGCGAGGAAGCGGCGACCGGGTCACAGTTTCGCCCCGCCGCACGTCGCCCCGCGCGCAACGGGCGGGGTGACTGCCAACCCAATCACATTGCCTGCGACATTTTTTCCCCTAGACTTGGCCCAGTAGCGGGCGTCCCATGTCCCGCCGCCGGCCCATGGCTGGCGCCACCCTGCCGATCCTATCCGCACCGTCAGAGGTCCAGCCATGAGCATCCAGAAGAAGCCGCAGATGGTCGAGGCCGTGGTGTTCTTCAATGATCTCGGGGTCTGCAAGGAGATGCTCTACCCCGAGTTCGAGGCGGTGCTCGACAACATCGTGCAGATGCCCGAATTCACCGACCAGCAGTTGCGCCTGGCCTACGTGCTGATCAACCCGCGCCTGCAGGTCAAGGCGACGGTGTTCTTCTACCTCGACTTCGACGAAAGCGGCGCCGCCGACCGTGGCTGGAACCTGCCCCTGCGGCAGCTCGCCGAGCGCGCCGGACGGGGCCCGGACATGGGCGCCGGGCCCATTCGCCTGGCGTGCCGCAGCCAGTGCCCGGTGTCCTGGCACCAGATGCACCTGTGGGACCCCAGCCTGGTTTCCGGCAACAACCACCTGGCGATGATCCGCGATGCGATCAAGCGCAATAACCTCGGCCTGCTGGTTGAGGAGGTGCCGGCTGCGGTCGAGCCGGAACGCTTGCAGATGGCCGCCGAGCACCAGTGGTACGCGCCGCCCGAGGAAGCCCGCGAGCAGGCGGAAAAACTGGCCGAGGCAATGCTCGAGGAGCACCGGCAGCAGACCGCCGAATTGCTCAGCCGGCAGGAATCGCATCTCTCCGACCTTGGCCGGCAGCACCAGGAGGAACTGGAGCGCCTGCGCCTGAGCGCCGACGAGCAGATCTCGGTGTTGCAGGCCGAACTGGCTGCGTTGCGCCAGGGGCTCAAGCGCGAAGAAGAGATCAATGCCGGGCTGCGCAAGGAGCTGGACGAGCGGATCGATGGTTTCCAGCGCGGCCGCGAGGAATTGACCGCGCAACTGCGCAGCATCGAACAGCAGGGGCGCACCGAGCTGGAGGAGTTGCGCGCGCAGTTCGAGGACGAGGCCAATGCCAAGGTCGCCGCGGTGGTCGCGCAATACAAGGAACAGGTGGCCATCCGCGATGCCGAGCTGAGCTACCGCAACGAACTGGACCGACAGCTGCAATTGGATAACGAGGCCCTGCGCCGGGAACTCGTCAGCCTGGCGGCCAAGGCCGGTAGCGCCGACCATGCGGCGCTGGAGCGACTCGCCGCCCTGGGGGTGATCTTCGTCGTCTACCATCCGGGCGCCGGGCACCTGACCATTCCGTTGCAGGACATCGGCCGCTACCAGGAAAACCCCATGGCCTACGCCGCGGCCAAATGCCTGGTTTCCGAGGATCAGTACCGGCAATGGCTGGCGCACTACCAGCAGCCGACGTGCGACGGGCGTCTGTCCAACGGCGAGCGTTGTGCCTTGCCGATCGACCGCGTGGATACCCCCGGACGCTTCATCATCGGCGACAGCAACTGTTGCAGCCGGCACAAGAGCGGCGGGCGCCTGCGCAGCGTCACCAGCGGATAGGTCGTCATCCTGCAGTTCCCCGATTGGCGCCCGCGCCCGACCCTGCACCCCGTGCGACTCGACTGGCTGGATGAGGCCGGCGTCGAGTTGGCCCTGCTGCGCCTGGACCTGGTCGACGCGCAGGTGTCCGGCAACAAATGGTTCAAGCTCGCGCCCTACCTGCGGCAGGCCGCCGAGCGCGGCTGCGACGGGCTGATCAGCCTCGGCGGCGCCCATTCCAATCACCTGCACGCCCTGGCCGCCGCCGGTGCGCGTTTCGGTTTCGCCACGGTTGGACTGTTACGTGGCCTGGAGCAGGACACCCCGACGGTGCGTGACCTGCACGCATTCGGCATGCACCTGCACTGGCTCGGTTATGCCGGCTATCGCGAGCGCCATGCGCCGGGTTTCTGGACGCCCTGGCGCGAGCGTTACCCGCGACTGCTGCCGGTGGACGAGGGCGGTGGCGGGCTGGCGGGGGCGGAGGGATGCGCCGGGCTGGTGGCGCACCTGCGCGAGCAATTGCCGCTCATCGGTTGGCGCGACTACCAACAGCTCTGGGTTGCCTGCGGCACCGGCACCACCCTGGCCGGCCTGCTCATTGGCGAGGCCGGGGCCCATGAGCTGATAGGCGCGTTGGCGGTGCCGCGTGGACACGGCGTCGAGCAGATGCTGCCGCGCCTGCTGGGCGAGGCCGGTCGAGCCGACGCCGGCTACCGGCTGCTGGATGCCAGCCGCGGCGGCTTCGGCAAGGTCGATGGCGAACTGGCGCGCTTCATGGCTGATTTCCAGGCGGCCAGCGGGGTGGTGCTGGAGCCCTTGTACACCGGCAAGCTGCTGCTGGCGCTGCACGATGAACTGCGCGCCGGGCGGATCGCCCGCGGCAGTCGCCTGATCGCCGTGCACTCCGGCGGCCTGCAGGGCCGCCGCGCCATGGAGCAGCGCTTACAGCGGCTGGCCGCGGCAGCCGAGCGTCCTGTCTAGGCGGCGGAAGGGGCGCCGGCGCCAGGGTCGTTCAGCGCGAATAGCCGTTGTGCACCTGTGGCCAGTGGTCGCCGACCAGGAACAGCCGTTCGCGCTCCCACCACTCGCCGTCGCTTTCTTCCAGGCGCGCCAGCAACTGCGGGAAGGCATCCATCGGCAATTGCTGCAGCCAGCTCTCCAGGGTTTCATCGCTCCAGCACTGCGCCGGCGCTTTGCGTGCCGGCGCCAGCCATTCGCCGCGTGGCAGCGGCTGCCAGCGGCCGCCGCGCTGGCGCCGGTAGTCCGGCCAGTCGCGGCGGTGCAGCCAGTGTCCGCGCAGGTGCGCCGGGTCGGCCCCGGGTGGCGGCCGACAGGCTTCCGCCCAGGGGTAGAACAGATAGCCGCCGAGCCACAGCGCGGCCTGCACCGGTGCCGTGCTGTAGGCGGCGATCAGCGCGCGGCCCTCGGGCGTCGACGACAGCGGCAACTGGTGCCGGTACAGGTGTTGCAGTTTGTTCGCCAGGCGGTCTTCGCTGCCGGGCCCGAGCCATTCGCGCGGGCCGGCGCGGGCCGGGCCGAGGTAGAGCTTGATGGCCAGTTCCAGGTGGTGCAGGCCGTCATCGTCCTCCAGCAGCAGGTCCAGCTCGCCGAGGGTATGGCCGTGCTCGCGCACCACCAGGTTGGCGGCCAGCAGGCGCAGGTCCGGCGCCTGCCCCAGGGCGAATTGCCAGAGCCGTTCGTAGTAGCGTCCCAGGCGTTGCTGCGGCGCCGCTTGCAGCCAGGCGCGCAGGCCTTCCGGGGCCTGCTCCAGGGCCAGCAGCCAATCGGCCAGGCGCTGCGGTTCGCCGAGCCAGCGGCTGGCGGCCAGCGGGTGGCGCTGGGGCAGGGCGGTGCGCTGCAGCAGGGGCGCCGACAGCAGCGTCCAGGCGAGGTCGCGGACCTGGGGTTGGCGCAGGCGTTGCAGCAATTCGTCGAGCCAGGCGGGTGACGGGAGCGGTGCGCAATTCATCTGTGCAGACTAGCCGGGGATGGCAATGGATGCGTGAGTTTGCCGCTGTTCGGGCGTTTCGCCCATAATCCCGCGCATTCCCGCCTCGCACAGCCGCCAGGAGTCTCATGGAACCCTTCCGCAATATCGGCATCATCGGCCGCCTCGGCAGCACGCAGGTGCTGGAAACCATTCGCCGGCTGAAGCGCTTCCTCATCGAGCGGCATCTGCATGTGATCCTCGAAGACACCATCGCCGAAGTCCTCCCCGGCCATGGCCTGCAGACCTGCTCGCGGAAAATCATGGGCGAGATCTGCGATCTGGTGATCGTCGTCGGCGGCGACGGCAGCATGCTCGGCGCGGCGCGCGCGCTGGCCCGGCACAAGGTGCCGGTGCTGGGCATCAACCGGGGCAGCCTGGGCTTCCTCACCGACATCCGCCCGGACGAGCTGGAATCCAAGGTCGCCGAAGTGCTTGGCGGCCAGTACATCGTCGAGAGCCGCTTCCTGCTCGATGCCCAGGTGCGCCGCCACGGCGAGTCCATCGGCCAGGGCGACGCGCTCAACGATGTGGTGCTGCACCCCGGCAAGTCGACGCGGATGATCGAGTTCGAACTGCACATCGACGGCCAGTTCGTCTGCAGCCAGAAGGCCGACGGCCTGATCGTCGCCACGCCGACCGGCTCCACCGCCTATGCGCTGTCCGCCGGCGGGCCGATCATGCATCCGAAGCTGGATGCCATCGTCATCGTGCCGATGTATCCGCACACCCTGTCGAGCCGGCCGATCGTGGTCGACGGCAACAGCGAACTGAAGATCGTGGTGTCGCCGAACCTGCAGATTTACCCGCAGGTGTCCTGCGACGGGCAGAACCACTTCACCTGCGCGCCCGGCGACATGGTCACGGTGAGCAAGAAGCCGCACAAGCTGCGCCTGATCCACCCGATCGACCACAACTACTACGAAGTCTGCCGGACCAAACTGGGCTGGGGCAGCCGCCTCGGGGGCAACGAGTGACCGAACTCGACCCTGGCCGTGGCTACGACCTGATCGGTGACGTCCATGGCTGTGCACACACCCTCGACCGCCTGCTGGAGCGCCTCGGCTACCAGTTGCGCGGCGGCGTCTGGCGCCATCCGCGGCGGCAGGCGCTGTTCCTCGGCGATATCGTCGACCGTGGCCCGCGCATCCGCGAAGCGTTGCACCGGGTGCACGACATGGTCGCCGCCGGCGAAGCCCTGTGCATCATGGGCAACCATGAATTCAACCTGCTCGGCTGGTCCACACCGGCGCCGCCGGGCAGCGGCCACCAGTACGTGCGCGAGCACACGCCGCGCCACGCCCGGCTGATCCAGGAGACGCTGGATCAGTTCGTCGACCATCCGCGCGACTGGCAGGACTTCCTCGCCTGGTTCCAGGACTTGCCGCTGTTCCTCGATGCCGGGCGTTTCCGCATGGTCCATGCCTGCTGGGACGGCGGGCTGATCGACACGCTCCGCCAGCAGTTCCCCGACGGGCGCATCGACATGGACTTCATCAAGGCCACCGCCGAACACGGCAGCTTCGCCTACCAGGCTTGCAACCGCCTGCTGCGCGGCACCGACATGCGCCTGCCGAACGGCATGACCCTGACCAGCAGCGACGGCTACACCCGCGCCTTCTTCCGTACCAAGTTCTGGGCCGAGGACCGCGAGCCGGAGACCTACGGCGACATCGTCTTCCAGCCCGATGCGCTGCCCGACGAGGTGGCCAGCGAGCGCCTGAGCGCCGAGCAGAAGTCCAGCCTGCTCAGTTACGGCGACGACCAGCCGCTGCTGTTCGTCGGCCATTACTGGCGCCGCGGCACGCCCGCGCCGATCCGCCCGAACCTGGCCTGCCTGGACTACAGCGCGGTGATGTACGGCAAGCTGGTGGCCTATCGCCTGGATGACGAAACACGCCTGCAGCGCGATAAATTCGTATGGGTGGACGTGACGCGTCCGGGAGAGAACGAGTGAGTGCGGTCGAAGCGATGCGCCTGCCATTGTCGACGGACCTGGCCGGGTTCGTCGGTCTGTTGCAGCGCCTGAACCTGCCCTTCCGGGTCAGTGAAGAGGCCGGCGAGCAGGTGCTCTGGGTGCCCGACGAGCGTTTCGCCGAGCAAGTGCGCGAGCTTTACCGGCGTTATCCCGAGGGCGATCCGCAGCTCGTCGGCAGGGTCGAGCCGGGGCGCCGCGGCGGCGCCTTCCTGCAACAGGTCAAGGCCAGCAAGGCCACCTCCGCGGTGCTGCTGGTGACCTTCGTAGTCGCCGCCCTGACCCTGCTCGGCAGCAACCCGGACACCCTGCACTGGCTGACCTTCCAGGACTTCCGCCTGGTCGGCGAGGACCGCGTGTTGTTCCGGCCGCTGGCCGATGGCCTGGCGGCCGGTCAGTGGTGGCGCCTGCTGACGCCGATGCTGATCCATTTCGGCTGGCTGCACCTGGCGATGAACGCCATGTGGTACTGGGAGCTTGGCCGGCGCATCGAGTACCGCCAGGGTGGCCCGATGCTGCTCGGCCTGAGCCTGGGCTTCGGCCTGGTGTCCAACGTCGCCCAGTATCTGGCGTCCGGTCCGAGCCTGTTCGGCGGCCTGTCGGGGGTGCTCTATGGGCTGCTCGGGCACTGCTGGATCTTCCAGTGGCTGGCGCCGACCCCGGCCTACCGTCTGCCCAAGGGCGTGGTGGGCATGATGCTGATCTGGCTGCTGGTGTGCCTGTCCGGGGTGATCGACCTGCTCGGCTTCGGCTCCATCGCCAACGGCGCGCATGTCGGCGGCCTGCTCGCCGGCTGCCTGAGCGGCCTGCTCGGCGGTCTGCTGGCGCGTCGCCGGCCGGCTTGAGCCGGCGATCCCTATCCGCTGCCGATGGGGATCGCTTCGCCACATGCCGTCCCACGGCTCGCGCGCCCCAGGCAAAGCCGCTACCGCCTGACCTCTGCCCGTGCGCCAAAGCGCCGGGCCCGGTAGAATGCCGGCTTTGTCCTTTCCCAGGAGCCGGCCCATGTCGTCCTTCGCCGAAACCATCGAGAACATCACCCCGGAAATCTACGAGAGCCTCAAGCTCGCCGTGGAGATCGGCAAGTGGCCGGACGGCCGCAAGCTGAGCCAGGAACAGCGGGAACTGTGCCTGCAGGCGATGATCGCCTGGGAGGAGCAGAACCTCCCCGAGGACCAGCGCACCGGCTACATGGGGCCGCAGGAGTGCGCCTCGCACGCCGAGCCGATCCCCAACCTGCTGTTCAAATCCAACGCCCTGCACTGATGATCGAACTCGGACGTGGCGCCCTGAGCAAAATGTCGGCGCGCCTGGATAGCCCCGGTCCCGTGCAGTACGCCTTGCGCCTCGGCGAAGAGGAGCTGCCGGTCAATCCGCTGCTGGGCAAGACCCTGCGCCTGGAGTACCTCGGCGCGATCTTCTGCACCCACTGCGGGCGCAAGACCAAGAAGAGCTTCAGCCAGGGCTACTGCTACCCGTGCTTCAGCAAGCTGGCGCAATGCGACAGTTGCATCGTCAGCCCGGAAAAGTGCCACTTCTTCGAGGGCAGTTGCCGCGAGCCGGAGTGGGGCGAGCGCTTCTGCATGACCGATCACGTGGTCTACCTGGCCAACTCCTCGGGCGTGAAGGTCGGCATCACCCGCGCCAGCCAGGTGCCGACCCGCTGGATCGACCAGGGCGCGCGCCAGGCCCTGCCGATCCTGCGGGTGGCCATCCGCCAGCAGTCCGGCTTCGTCGAAGACCTGCTGCGCAGCCAGGTCGCCGACCGGACCAACTGGCGCGCGCTGCTCAAGGGCGAGGCCGAGCCGCTCGACCTGGTGGCGATCCGCGAGCAGTTGTTCGATCGCTGCGCCGAGGGGCTGCGCGACCTGCAGCAGCGCTTCGGCCTGCAGGCGATCCAGCCGCTGAGCGACCTCGAACCCATCGAGATCGCCTACCCGGTGCAGGCCTATCCGGCGAAGATCGCCAGTTTCGATCTGGACAAGACGCCGGTGGTCGAGGGTACCCTGCACGGCATCAAGGGCCAGTACCTGATCTTCGATACCGGCGTCATCAATATCCGCAAGTACACGGCGTACCAACTCGCCGTCAGTGCTTAACGTGTTCTCCCGGCCGGCGTGATCCGCCGGTCGTCTTGCCAAGGGGCCACAAGCCATGCGTACCGAACAACCGAAAGTCATCTACCTCAAGGATTATCAGGCGCCCGATTACCTGATCGACGAGACCAACCTGACCTTCGAGTTGTACGAGGATCACACCCTGGTCCATGCGCAACTGGTCATGCGACGCAACCCGGAACTCGGCGACGGCCTGCCGCCGCTGGTGCTCGACGGCCAGCAACTGGAGCTGCTCTGGGTGGCCCTGGACGACCGCGTGCTGGACGAGGGCGAGTACCAGCTCGACGACAGCCACCTGACCCTGCAGCCGACCGCCAGGACCTTCACCGTCGACAGCACGGTGCGCATCCACCCGGAAAGCAACACCGCCCTGGAAGGCCTGTACAAGTCCGGCACGATGTTCTGCACCCAGTGCGAGGCCGAAGGCTTCCGCAAGATCACCTACTACCTCGACCGCCCGGACGTGATGAGCAGCTTCACCACCACGCTGTCCGCCGAGCAGCATGCCTACCCGGTGCTGCTGTCCAACGGCAACCCGGTGGCCAGCGGCGCGGAAGAGGGCGGACGGCACTGGGCGACCTGGCAGGACCCGTTCAAGAAGCCGGCCTACCTGTTCGCCCTGGTCGCCGGCGACCTCTGGTGCGTGGAAGACAGCTTCACCACCCTGAGCGAGCGTGAGGTGGCCCTGCGCATCTATGTCGAGCCGGAAAACATCGACAAGTGCCAGCACGCCATGGACAGCCTGAAGAAGGCCATGCGCTGGGACGAGAAGGTCTACGGTCGCGAGTACGACCTGGACATCTTCATGATCGTCGCGGTCAACGACTTCAACATGGGCGCCATGGAGAACAAGGGGCTCAACATCTTCAACTCCAGTTGCGTGCTGGCCAAGGCCGAGACCGCCACCGACGCCGCGCACCAGCGCGTCGAGGGCGTGGTCGCCCACGAATACTTCCATAACTGGTCAGGCAACCGCGTGACCTGCCGCGACTGGTTCCAGCTGTCGCTCAAGGAAGGCTTCACGGTGTTCCGCGACAGCGAATTCTCCGCCGACATGAACTCGCGCACGGTCAAGCGCGTCGAGGACGTGGCTTTCCTGCGCACCAACCAGTTCGCCGAGGATGCCGGCCCGATGGCCCATCCGGTGCGCCCGGACTCCTTCATCGAGATTTCCAACTTCTACACCCTGACCGTCTACGAGAAGGGCTCGGAAGTGGTACGCATGATCCATACCCTGCTCGGCGCCGAGGGCTTCCGCAAGGGCAGCGACCTGTACTTCCAGCGCCATGACGGCCAGGCGGTGACCTGCGACGACTTCGTCAAGGCCATGGAAGATGCCAACGGCGTCGACCTGAGCCAGTTCAAGCGCTGGTACAGCCAGTCCGGCACCCCGCGCCTGGCGGTGTCCGAGGACTTCGACGCGGCGAGCGGACGCTACACCCTGACATTCCGCCAGAGCTGCCCGCCGACCCCGGGACAGAAAGACAAGCAGCCCTTCGTCATCCCGGTGGAAATGGGCCTGCTGGACCACCTCGGCAATCCCTTGCCGCTGCGCCTGGAGGGCGAGGAACACGCCCATGGCAGCAACCGCGTGCTGCAGATCGACCAGGCCGAGCAGTCCTTCAGCTTCGTCGGTCTGCAGGCGAAGCCGCTGCCCTCGCTGCTGCGCGGCTTCTCCGCGCCGGTCAAGCTGAGCTTCCCCTACGACCGCGACCAATTGATGTTCCTCATGCAATACGACGAGGACGGCTTCAACCGCTGGGAGGCCGGCCAGCAGCTCTCCGTGCAGGTGCTGCAGGAACTGGTCGGTCAGCGCCAGCGTGGCGATGCGCTGCTGCTCGATGAGCGTCTGCTGGTCGCCTTCCGTACCCTGTTGCAGGACAACGGCCTGGACCAGGCGATGGTCGCCGAGATGCTGTCGCTGCCCAGCGAGGCCTACCTCACCGAGCTGAGCGAGGAGGCCGACGTCGAGGCCATCCACGTCGCCCGCGAGTTCGCCCGCCGGCGTATCGCCGAGGCCCTGTACGAGCCGCTCTGGCAGCGTTACCAAGCCAACCGCGAGGCCTCGCGCAAGACCGCCTACGTCGCCGAAGCCGAGCACATCGCCCGGCGCAGCCTGCAGAACATCGCGCTGTCCTACCTGATGCTCAGCGAGAAGCCGGACGTCCTGGCCGCCTGCCTGGAGCAGTACGAGGCCTGCGACAACATGACCGAACGCCTCACCGCCCTGGCAGTGCTGGTCAATTCGCCGTTCGAGGCGGAGAAGGCCAAGGGCCTGGCGCAGTTCGCCGACTACTTCCAGGACAATCCGCTGGTCATGGACCAGTGGTTCAGCGTTCAGGCCGGCTGCACCCTGCCGGGCGGCCTGGAGCGGGTCCAGGCGCTGATGGGGCATGCCGCCTTCACGCTGAAGAACCCGAACAAGATCCGTGCGCTGATCGGCGCCTTCGCCAACCAGAACCTGATCAACTTCCATCGCGCCGATGGTTCCGGCTACCGCTTCCTGGCCGACCAAGTGATCACGCTGAATGCGCTGAATCCGCAGATCGCCTCGCGCCTGCTGGCGCCGCTGACCCGCTGGCGCAAGTACGCGCCGGCACGCCAGGCGCAGATGCGCGCCGAGCTGGAGCGCATCCTCGCGTCCGGCGAGCTGTCCAGCGATGTCTACGAAGTGGTGAGCAAAAGCCTGGCCTGATCGGGGTCAAGCAGCGGAGGTGTTACCGACCGGGTCGGTAACACCTTTTTTGTTGCCTGCCGGTTCCGCGCCCAGCGGCTCGGCGGTGGGCGAAGGATGAGATCGGCGTCAGCCCCAGGTATTCGTTGTGAACGCATGATTCATCGGAGAACCCCCATGCGCCCCCTGCATTCGATCGCCGCGGCGCTCGCCCTGACGGTCGCCGGCGCTGCCCATGCGGCGGTTTCCGCCGAGGCGGCGGCGCAGTTGCATGGCAGCCTGACGCCGCTGGGCGCGGAGCGCGCCGGCAATGCCGCCGGCAGCATCCCGGCCTGGACCGGCGGCATCACTCGGGCGCCAGCGGGGTATACGCCCGCTCAGCACCATATCGATCCGTTCGCCGCCGACAAGCCGCTGTTCACCATCAGCAAGGGCAACCTGGACAAGTACAAGGCGAATCTCAGCCCCGGCCAGATCGCCCTGTTCAACACCTACCCGGAGACCTTCCGGATGCCGGTCTACCCGAGCCGGCGCAGTGGCTCGGCGCCGCAATGGGTGTATGACAACACCTTCGCCAATGCCACCCGCGCCCGGCTGGCGGAGGGGGGCAACGGCTTCGTCGATGCCTTCGGCGGGATTCCCTTTCCGCTGCCGCAGAACGGCCTGGAAGCGTTGTGGAACCACATCGCCCGTTATCGCGGCACCTACGTGGTGCGCCGCGCGTCGGAGGCGACGGTACAGCGCAACGGCGACTACGTCCTGGTCGCCACGCAGCAGGAAGCGCTGTTCAAGTACTACCGCCAAGGCGGCGACTTCGCCGGGTTGAACAACATCCTGTTCTACGTCCTCTCTTTCGCCAAGGGCCCGGCCCGGCTGGCCGGCGATGCCGCGCTGATTCACGAGACCCTCGACCAGGTCGTCGAGCCGCGCCAGGCGTGGGGCTACAGCGCCGGCCAGCGCCGCGTGCGGCGCGCGCCCAACCTGGCCTACGACACGCCGGTTGCCTCGGCCGACGGACTGCGCACCGTCGATGACAGCGACATGTTCAACGGCGCGCCGGACCGCTACGAATGGAAGCTGCTGGGCAAGCGCGAGCTGTACATCCCCTACGACAACTACCGGATCACCAGTCCGGCGGTGAGCTACCGGGCGTTGCTCAGCGCCAATCACCTCAACCCCGCCTACACGCGCTACGAGCTGCACCGGGTCTGGGTGGTGGAAGGCGACCTGAAGCCCGGTGCGCGGCACATCTATTCCAAGCGCGTGCTGTTCCTCGACGAGGACAGTTGGAGCGCCGCGGTGGTCGACCAGTACGACGGTCGCGGCGAGCTGTGGCGGGTATCCATGGCCTACCTGAAGAACTTCTACGAGTTGCCCGCCACCTGGAGCGCAGTGGACGTGTTCCACGATCTGCGCGCGCACCGCTACCACGTGCAGAACCTCGACAACGAAGAGCCGCAGACGCTCGATTTCTCCCAGGCGTCGCCCGCCGACGACTACTTCAGCCCTTCGGCGCTGCGCCGTCGCGGCACGCGCTGAGCAGCTGCCCGGGGCCTCCGCATGCCGCTCATGCAGGGTGGCGGCGAGTTGAGGCAAGACTTCCCGTGGCCTGTTTTCGCCGTGGCGCCACTGCTCGAAGTGTTACTGTCGGTATCCTTTTGCGAAACCCTGTAACCCGCGTGGCGCCTGGCTTCTGGAACTTCTTAATCCTTTTGGATGAGTGTTCTGGTTCTTAACAAAAGATAACGCGCGGTTAATTGTCAGCCTGAACAAAGGCTGGCTATATAACGCCCACTCCATATCCGCCAGTAATAAAAAGAAGAGGTAAAGGCATATGCGTGAGCCCCTCTGGCGCGCCTTGAGCGAGCAGTCCGCGATCGCGGCTGGCAAGCCGGCCCAGTGTTCTTGTTCGCCGCTGCGCAAGTCGCTGTCGCTGCTCGGTGCGTTCTCCCTCCTGTGGCTCTGCGCCGCTCCCGTGCACGCCAGCGTGGCGGCCGAGGCCGGCACCGACAGTTACGCCATCGTTTCGGCGAAAGCCACCAGCAGCCTGCTGCTCAGCCTGGCGCATGCCGGCAAGCGCCTGGTCGCGGTGGGCGATCACGGCCACATTCTCTACTCCGACGACAACGGCAAGCACTGGACCCAGGCCAAGGTGCCGACCCGCCAACTGCTCACCGCGGTGTTCTTCGTCAACGACAAGAAGGGCTGGGCGGTCGGGCATGACGCGCAGATCCTCGTCAGCGAGGACGCCGGCGCCACCTGGACCCGCCAGTTCCAGGACCTCAAGCGTGAAGCGCCATTGCTCGACGTCTGGTTCCAGGACGAGCAGCACGGCCTGGCCGTGGGCGCCTACGGCGCGCTGCTGGAAACCCACGACGGCGGCACGAGCTGGGAAGACGTCAGCGCGCGCCTGGACAACGAAGACCAGTTCCACCTCAACGGCATTGCCGCAGTGAAGGATTCCGGCCTGCTGGTGGTCGGCGAGTCTGGCAGCCTGTTCCGCTCCAAGGACTGGGGGGCCACCTGGGAGCGCCTCAAGGGGCCCTACGAGGGCTCGCTGTTCGGCGCGACCGGCACCGCCCAGGCCGGCACCGTGCTGGTCTACGGCCTGCGTGGACACCTGTTCCGCTCCAGCGATTTCGGTGACCACTGGCAGCAGGTCGAACTGCCGGTCGCCGGCGATGGCAATCTCGAATTCGGCCTGGCCGAAGGCGCGTTGCTGCCCAACGGCACCCTGGTGGTGGTCGGCAACGGCGGCAGCGTCCTGGAAAGCAAGGACGACGGCCAGACCTTCAGCATCTACAACCGTCCCGATCGCCTGGCGCTGTCCGGCGTCGGCGCCACCGCCGACGGCAACCTGGTGCTGGTCGGTCAGGGCGGCATTCACCTGGCTTCGGCGACTGGCGCCGAGCTGACAGAACAACAATAAGCCGGGGAGCCGCAATGAACGCAGTGAACTCGCATCATCAGGACAAGGCGACTCTGCTCGAACGCCTGATCTTCAACAACCGGCCGGTGGTGATCTTCCTCTGCCTGCTGGTGACCGTCTTCCTCGGCTACCAAGCGACCCAGGTGCGGCCGTCGACCAGCTTCGAGAAGATGATTCCGCTCAAGCATCCGTTCATCCAGAACATGCTGGGCCACATCAACGACCTCTCCAACCTCGGCAACACCGTGCGCATCTCGGTGGAAGCGGTGAACGGCGACATCTTCACCAAGGAGTACATGGAGACCCTGCGGCAGATCCACGACGAGGTGTTCTACGTCCCCGGCGTCGATCGTTCCGGCCTCAAGTCGCTGTGGAGCCCGAGCGTTCGCTGGACCGAAGTGACCGAGGAAGGTTTCGCCGGCGGCGAGGTCATTCCGCAGACCTACGACGGCTCGGCCAAGGCCCTGGACAACCTGCGCAACAACGTTCTCAAGTCCGGGCAGATCGGCCGTCTGGTGGCGAACAACTTCAAGTCGAGCATCGTCGACGTGCCGCTGCTGGAGGTCTACCCGGACCCGCAGGACCAGAGCAAGCTGCTCAAGCTGGACTACCGCCAGTTCTCCCATGAGCTGGAAGAGAAGATCCGCGACAAGTACCAGGTGCAGAACCCCAACGTGAAAATCCACGTCGTCGGTTTCGCCAAGAAGGTCGGCGACCTGATCGATGGCCTGGTCATGGTGGTGGGCTTCTTCGGTATCTGCTTCGTCATCACCCTGGTGCTGCTGCTGTGGTTCACCAAGTGCGTGCGCAGCACCATCGCCGTGCTCTCCACCACCCTGGTGGCGGTGATCTGGCAGCTCGGCCTGCTGCACACCATCGGCTTCGGTCTCGACCCCTACTCGATGCTGGTGCCGTTCCTGATCTTCGCCATCGGCATTTCCCACGGTGTGCAGAAGATCAACGGTATCGCCCTGCAGTCCAGCGATGCGGAAACCCCGCTGCTGGCGGCGCGGCGCACCTTCCGCCAACTGTTCCTGCCGGGGATGATCGCTATCCTCGCCGACGCCGTGGGCTTCATCACCCTGCTGGTGATCGACATCGGCGTGATCCGCGAGCTGGCCATCGGCGCGTCGGTGGGCGTGGCGGTGATCGTCTTCACCAACCTGATCCTGCTGCCGGTGGCGATCTCCTATATCGGCATCAGCAAGCGCGCGGTGGAGCGCAGCAAGCGCGACGCGGTGATCGACCATCCGTTCTGGCGCCTGCTGTCCAACTTCGCCAGTTCCAAGGTCGCCCCGGTGTCCATCCTCATCGCCCTGGTGATGTTCGCCGGCGGCATGTGGGAAGGCCATCACCTGAAGATCGGCGACCTCGACCAGGGCGCGCCGGAACTGCGTCCCGAGTCGCGCTACAACCTCGACAACGACTTCATCATCCGCAATTACTCGACCAGCTCCGACGTGCTGGTGGTGATGGTCGAGTCGGCGCCGGAAGGCTGCTCCAGCCACGCCACCCTGTCGGCCATCGACGAACTGGCGTGGAAGCTGGAAAACACCGAGGGCGTGCAGTCGGCCATCTCCCTGGTCACCGTCTCCAAGCAGATGATCAAGGGCATGAACGAGGGCAACCTGAAATGGGAAAGCCTGTCGCGCAACAAGGACGTGCTGAACAACTCGATCAGCCGCGCCGATGGCCTGTTCAACGCCAACTGCTCGCTGGCGCCCCTGCTGGTGTTCCTCAACGACCACAAGGCCGAGACCCTCGACCGGGCGGTCAAGGCGGTGCAGGCGTTCGCCAAGGACAACGACAAGGGCGACCTGAAGTTCAAGCTCGCCGCGGGTAATGCCGGCATCGAGGCGGCCACCAACGAGGTGATCAAGCAGTCCGAGCTGACCATCCTGGTGCTGGTGTACATCTGCGTGGCGGTGATGTGCCTGATCACCTTCCGCTCGCTCGCCGCGACCCTGTGCATCGTCCTGCCGCTGATCCTCACCTCGGTCCTCGGCAATGCCCTGATGGCCATGCTCGGCATCGGCGTGAAGGTCGCCACCCTGCCGGTGATCGCCCTCGGCGTGGGCATCGGCGTGGACTACGGGATCTACATCTACACCCGTCTGGAGTCCTTCCTGCGCATGGGCCTGACTCTGCAGGAGGCCTACTACGAGACCCTGAAATCCACCGGCAAGGCAGTGCTCTTCACCGGCCTGTGCCTGGCCATCGGCGTGGCCACCTGGATCTTCTCGGCGATCAAGTTCCAGGCCGACATGGGCTTGATGCTGACCTTCATGCTGCTGTGGAACATGTTCGGCGCGCTCTGGCTGCTGCCGGCCCTGGCGCGCTTCCTGATCAAACCGGAGAAGCTGCGGCTGAAGAAGGCGTCGATCTTCGCCCACTGATCGCCAGCGTTGCCCAAGACAAAACCGCGGCCCCGGCCGCGGTTTTGTCTTTTCTGGATCGGCGGATGGCCATCCCGGCTGCCCGCGCTTACGGCAGGATCGCGAACACCCGCGCCGGGAACCCCGTGCCCTGGGCGATCTTCGGGAAGCTCACGACGGCCAGGGCGCCTGCCTCGGGCACCTTGTCGAGGTTGTCGAGCAGCTCGATCTGGTAGTGGTTGGTGCCGAGGATGTACGACTCCAGCGAGTAGTCGTCCTTGCTGGTGGCCAGGCCCGGATCGGTGTCGGTGGTCTCGTGGCCGGAGGCGGTGATCTTGCGCGTCTCGTAGAGATAGGCCAGGGCTTCCTTGCTCCAACCCGGATAGTGGGCCACGCCCTTGGCGTCGAGGTTCTGCATCTTCGCCTGGTCCGGCCAGCGCTTCGACCAGTCCGTGCGCAGCGCGGCGAAGGCGCCCTTGGGCACCGGGCCGTGCTTGGCTTCCCAGGCCTTCACGTCGGCGAGGCTGAGCACATAGTCGGGGTTCTTCGCCACCTGCTGGTGGATGTCGAACACCACCAGCGGCAGGAACTGTTCCTTGACCTCGATCTGGTCGACGCTGCGCAGGCCCTTGTGGAAGTGCAGCGGCGGGTCGACGTGGGTGCCCCATTGGCCGACATGGCTGTACAGCTCGACCTGGAAACCGTCCTTGTCCACCGTGTAGAGGGTCTGGCGCTGCATCGGCTCGAAGCCTTTCCAGTGCGGGGTGTCCTTGTCGAAGGCATGGGTCAGGTCGACCCAAGTGTGTTCGTGCAACTGCGCGTAGGTGTCCCAGAGTCCGGGTTGCGCGGCGCTGGCCAGGGTCGGCAGGAGGGCGGCGGCGAGGAGCGGCCAGGTCAGGCGGGAACGGGGCATGGAGCGTCTCTCCTTGATGCGATGCGGATGGAGGTTGCATCTTTCTTCAGAGCGAGCTTGATAATCCAATTATTAATTTCTAGATTCTTATAACTTTTCGAGCATATGGAGCGCTGCGCATGTCCCTGCAACTGATCGAGTACGAACAAGCGTCCGCGGAAGTCCGCGCGGTTTTCGACGACATCATGGCCACCCGGCGGATCGACCGCGTGAACAACTTCTGGAAGGCCCTGGCCAATCATCCGGCGACCCTGCGGCGGACCTGGGAAAGCCTCAAGGAGGTGATGGCGCCGGGCAGCCTCGATCCACTGGTCAAGGAGCTGATCTACGTCGCGGTGAGCGCCACCAACAACTGCAACTACTGCATCGGCTCGCACAGCGCCGCCGCGCGCAAGGCCGGGATGGACGACGCCATGCTCGGCGAACTGCTGGCGGTGGTGGCCATGGCCAACGAGACCAACCGCCTGGCCATCGGCTACCAGGTGCCGCTGGACGAGGCGTTCAAGGACGCGGTGCTGGCGCCGGCGGGCTGATGCGCTGCCGCCCGGGCGGCTGACGCCGCGTGCAGCCGCAAGCGGCCAGTGGCGCGGCGACCGGCTCAGCGCGGGTAGAGCGGTGGCAGGCTGGCGCCTTCCTGCGGCGTGCCGGTGGCGAGGCTGGCGTCGGGCAGCGCGCGGATCGCCCGCCAGAGGTCTTCGCCCTGCCAGGTGTGACCGCCTTCGCTGTCGCTGTAGAGCGCGCCGTTGAGGCTGTCCAGGGCGTCGGACAGCGGCACGAAACGCGCCGCCATGTCGGCCAGGGTTTCCGGTTGCTGGCGGGCCCAGGCGTCGAGGGCCTGGCGGGTCGCGTGCGGGTCGTTGGCCTGGCAGGCGCGGCGCAGTTCGTCGAGCAGGCTGCGTGCGCTCGGTGCGTTGGCCGCCGCGCGAATCACCGCTGGTTGCTGGCGGGCGCGCCACCAGAGACCGAAGCCGAGCAGGCTGGTCAGCGACAGCAGGACGGTCGCCAGTTGCCAGGGCCACAGCCGCGGCGAGACGGAGGCCGGCGCTGCGCTGGCCAGCGGCGCCTGGTCCTGCGCCTCCAGTTGCGGGTTGGCTGCCACGCTCAGGGTGCGGCCGGGCAGGGTGGTGTGCTCCAGGCGATTCTCCTGGGTGTTCCACCAGACCACGTCGAGGTCGGGCAGGATCAGTTGCCCGGCCTGGTCCGGGACCAGCGCCTCGCGCTCTTCGCGGCTGCCGACCAGCCCCTGGTCGGTCTGCTGCTCGGCCAGCTTCGGCTGGTCCGGGTAGTGCCGCAGGCCGGCGGGCAAGCCCTGCGGCAGCGGCGGCAGTTGCGCGCTGGAGAGCCCTTCGACGCGCAGCATCAGGTTGCGCGTCAGCGATTCGCCGGCCTTGACCTGTTGCGGTTGCGGGGTCCAGCTTTCGTTCAGGCTGAGGGCGCGCGCCGGCAGCCAGGGCGCATCGGCGGGATACTCGGCGGGCTTGGCTTTGACCTGCAGCGGAATGTCCGGTGAGGTGACCCGCACCTGCTTGCCCGGCCGGTTGCCGAAGGGCTGCGGGGTATTGCCGCTGGCGCGGGCGACCTGGGTGGCGCTGAAGGTCTGGCCGGGAATCAGCAACTCGCCGCTGCGCTGCGGGAAGATCGCGTAGCGCATCTCGATCACGCCATGGCGCACGCCGTTGATCTCTTTCTCATAGGTGCGCGGCTGGCCGAGCGGCTCGACCCGGGCGTCGGCGATCTGCAGCGGGCTCAGGCTGCTGTCGTCGTACAGCGACACCGAGTGATAGATGCGCAGGGTGAGGATCACCTGGGCCTGCACGTAGACCTCTTCCTGATCGACGCTGGCATCCATGAACACCGGCGACAGCGTCTGTTCGCTGTCCGCTTCGTCGGCCTTGAGCACATGCAGGCTGATCGGCCGCGACTCGTTGTTGCCCAGGCGCAGCGCCGGGATCACCACCGTGCCGGTCTGCTTGGGTTGCAGGGTGACGATCCAGCGGGTGGTGGCCTGGGATTTGCCGTTGAGGGTGGTCAGGTGGTTCACCTGGCGCGTGGCGAGGATCTCGAATTGCGCGTCGAGCGGCGCCATATCGGGCTTGCCGAACAGCGTGGGGTCGTCGGACTCCAGGGTCAGATCGACGCTCTCGCCGGCGCTCAGGCGTGCACGGTCGACGCTGGCGGTGAGGCTGGCCTCGGCCTGGAGGGCGACGAGGCTGAGCAGGATCAGGCAGATCAGCCGTTTCATGGGGTGTTTTCCTGGCGCTGCTGCTGTTGATACCAGAACTTGCGCCGCAACAATTCGGAGGGTTCGTCGGGAATCTGCCGCAACCATTGTTCCAGGGCCTGGCGGCGTTCATCGCTGAGTGTGGCTTCGGCCGTCGGCGCGGCCGGGAGTTCCGTCGTGGCGGCGCCCTGCGGCGCTTCGCCGCTGCGGCTGGCGCTGGGCGGGCCGAGGTCGGCGGGCGCCGGTATCCGCGCCGAGGCGGTCGGCTGCGATGGCCGTTCCTCGCCGGGGTGCAGCGGCTGTTCCGGCGCCTGGCTCGATGGCGTCGGCGTGTTCTCGCCATGTTCGCTGCTGCGGGGGTTTTCCGTTGGCTTCGGCGGCGTTTGCGCCGCCTGACGCTCGGCCGCGCGCTGGCGCAGCAGGTCTTCCAGCAGGGCCTTGTTGCGCTGCGCCTGCTGCAAGCCTGGCGCGCGCTCCAGGGCCAGTTCGTAGGCGTCGATGGCGGCTTCGTACTGCTCCTGGCGGGCCAGGGCGTTGCCCCGGTTGTAGTGGTCGGCGGCAGTGTCGCCGTGGGCGAAGGCCTGGGCCGCGCCGGCATAGTCGCCGGTCTGGTAGAGGGCGACGCCACGCCAGCGGAAATCCTCGAAGCGGCGCGCGGCGTCTTCCGCGCGCTGTTCGGCGAGCAGGCGCTGGCCCTGCTGGTCCGGGCGCAGCCAGAGGTCGGCGAAGTCGAAGGCGTTGGCCGATTGCGGCGGCGCCCACAGCAGCGGCAGCAGCAGCGGCAGGCAGAACAGCCAGCCGCGGCGCCCGGCGCAGGCGGCGAGCAACAGTAACGGCAGCAGCAGCCAGTAGCCCTGGTCGGCCCAGCGTTGCAAGCGCAGCATGGCGTCTTCGCCGGTCGCCGCCAGGCCGCGGTTGCTGTCGAGCAGACCGAGGGCGCGCAGGTCGCGGTTGCCGGCGCTCAGGCGCTGGTAGCCGGCGTCCAGGCTGTCGCTGAACTGACGCAGCCCGGCTTCGTCGAGGCGTGGTAGCAGGATGCTGCCCTGGCTGTCCTTCAGGTAGGTGCCGTCTTCCTGCAGGATGGGCGCGCCGGCGGCGCTGCCCACGGCGAGCAGGGCGAAGTCCTTGCCCTTGCCGCGCAGCGCCTTGCGGATGCCCTGCTGCTCGCTGGCATCGAGAGCGCCGCTGATCAGCAGCAGGCGCCCGCTGCCCTCGGCGCCATGTTCGAGCAGTTGCAGACCCAGGCTCACGGCGAGGTCGGCGCGCTGCCCGGGCACGGGCATGATCGATGGCTTGAGCGCATCCAGCAGGTTGCGCGCGGTGAGCTGATCGTTGGCCAGCGGCACCAGGGTGTGCGCGCTGCCGGCGTAGACGACGATGGCGGTCTGCGCGTCGCTGCGCGCCTGCAGCAGGTCGAGGATCTTGCGCCGCGCTTGCTCCAGGCGGGTCGGCTGCAGGTCGGTGGCGAGCATCTGCGGCGTCAGTTCGAGGATCACCACCAGCGGATCGCTGCGTTGCATGGCCGGTTGCTCGACCTGCTGCCAGCTCGGTCCGAGCAGGGCCAGCACGGCGAGCAGCCAGGCCAGTCCCAGGTACAGCCAGGGACGGCGGTCGGCGCGGCCGCTGCCGCCGCTGAGCAGCCAGGGGTGGAAGGCCGCCGGCAGCAGCAGTTGCCAGCGTCCGGCGCGGCGCTGGCGGTGCAGCAGCTTCCACACCAGCCAGGCGAGCAGCGGCAGCAACAGCAGCCACCCGGGGCGCAGCAGGTGCGGCCAGAGGTTCATGGGCGCCTCCAGGGCCAGCGTTGCGGCCAGCGCCAGTCTTCCGGCGGCCACAGCTCGCGGGCCACCAAGAGCATGCTGAAGAGCACCGCGGCGGCCAGCGGCCAGTGGTACAGTGCCAGCGCCGGGCGCGCCTGGGTCGGCTTCTGCGCCACCGGTTCGAGGCTGTCCAGGGTCGCCGAAATCTTCGCCAGTTCCTCGCCGGAGCGGGCGCGGAAGTATTCGCCGCCGGTGGTCGCGGCGATCGCCTTGAGGGTCGGCTCGTCGAGGTCGAGGCCGGGGTTCAGGCCGAGGATGCCGAGCACGCTTTCCCCCTGCGGATCGGCGCCGATGCCGATGGTGTAGACCTTCACCTGCTCCTCCGCGGCCAGCCGCGCGGCGGTCAGCGGGTCGATGGCGCCGGTGGTGTTGGCGCCATCGGTGATCAGCACCAGCACGCGGCTTTCCGCCGGGCGCTGGCGCAGGCGCTTGATCGCCAGGCCGATGGCGTCGCCGAGGGCGGTGTCCTTGCCGGCGATGCCGATCAGCGCTTCGTCGAGCCAGACCCGCACGGCGTGGCGGTCGAAGGTCAGCGGCGCCTGCAGGTAGGCCTTGCTACCGAACAGAATGAGGCCGACGCGATCGCCGTGCCGCTGTTCGATGAAGTCACCGAAGAGTTGCTTGATCAGGCCCAGGCGGCTGATTTCAGCGCCTTGCCATTTGAGGTCGGTGGTGTCCATCGAGCCGGAGACGTCCACCGCCAGTAACAGATCGCGGCCGCTGGCGGGGATCGGCAAGGGGTCACCGACCCATTGCGGGCGTGCCGCGGCGAGCAGCAGCAACAGCCAGAGCAGGGCGAAGGGCGCCTGCAGGCGCCAGGCCGGCAGGCGCGCGCGGGCGCGGCGGCCGGCCAGACCTTCGAGTTCGGCGAGGAAGCTGACTTTCAGCGCGGCCTCGCCGCTGTCCGCGGTCGGCAGCAGCAGGCGCAGCACCCAGGGCAGCGGGGCGAGCAGGAAAATCCACGGCCAGGCGAACTCAAACATGCTTGCGTACCCAGGTTTCCACGGCGGCGTTGAGGCCTTCGATGGCCTTGTCGTCGAGCCGGCATTCGGCGCGGTAGCCGCCTTCGACGAGGATCATCCAGCGGGTCAGGCCGGCGGCCGGACAGCGGTTGTCGAGGAAGGCCAGCCAGGCGCGGCCGCTGAGGGTATGACTGTTGTCGTTCGGCCAGCGCGCCCGGCACAGGCGTTTGAGCAGGGCATTGATGGCTTGCAGCCAGGGGCCGGCGGGCACGCCGTCGTAGGGGCGCGGCAACTGCGCCAGTTCTTCCAGGGCGGCCAGCCGCAGCGGGTCCAGCGGCGCCTCCTGGGGCGCACTGGCGCCTTGGCGCGGCAGCAGCCGATGGCGTTGCCGCCACAGCGCCCAGGCTAGCACCGGCAACACCAGCGCCAGCAACCACCAGCCGGGCGCCGGTGGCCACCAGCCGATGGCCGGCGGCTCGATCAGCGGCGCCAGGGCGTCGAGCGGGTTCATGTGCGGCGTCCCGATTGGTGTTGTTCCAACTGGTCGCACAACTGTTCCACCAGCTCCTCCTGGGTGCTCAGCGGCAGCAGCGGCACGCCCAGGCGCTGGCTGAGGCGTTTCCAGCGTTCGCGCCGGGCCTCGCCGAGGGCGCGGTAGGCCAGGCGTTGTTCGTCGATATGGGTGTCCAGCTCCAGGTGCGCCGCGCCTTGGCTGAAGCGCATCAGCCCGGCCGCCGGCAGAGCGTGGTCGAGGGGATCGGAGACCGGCAGCAGGACCAGGTCGGTGTGCCGCGCCAGCAGGCTCAATTGCTGCTCGGCCAGGTCGCCTTGCGGGGTCGCGCCGAGCGCGCGTTCGTCGCAGACGATCATCACCAGGCTGCCCGGCCGCAGCACTTCGCGGGCGCGGCGCAGGGCCGGGCCGAAGCCGTCGCTGGGGGTTGCCGGCGGGGTGCCGGTGAGCAGCGCGTGGTTGGCGCGGACGATCAGGTTGAGCAGTTGCAGCAGGCTCTGCTTGTTGCGCCGCGGCTTGATTTCGTGGGTGTCGCTGTCGCTCAGCACTAGGCCGCCGATGCGGTCGTTGTGGCCCAGCGCGGCCCAGCCGAGGAGGGCGGCGGCCCGCGCGGCGAGCACCGACTTCAGGCACAGGCCGGAGCCGAAGAACAGCCGGCTGCTCTGCTCGACCATGACGAACACCGGGCGCTCGCGCTCTTCGTGGAACAGCTTGGTGTGCGGCTCTTGGGTGCGCGCGGTGACGCGCCAGTCGATGGTGCGCACGTCGTCGCCGGCCTGGTACACCCGCACCTGGTCGAAGTCCACGCCGCGCCCGCGCAGGCGCGAGTGGTGCAGACCGATCAGCGGGCTGCGCCGCGCCGGCGTGGAGAACAGCTGGACTTCGCGCAGGCGATGGCGGATGTCGATCAGCTCTTGCAGGCTGACCGCGACGCCGGGCGCAAGCACACTGTGCATCAAGCCACGGCAACCACGTCGAGGATGCGCTGGACCACGCGGTCCTGGTCGATCCCCGCGGCTTCCGCCTCGAAGGTGAGGATCAGGCGATGGCGCAGGATGTCGAACAGCACCGCCTGGATATCCTCGGGACTGACGAAGTCGCGGCCGGCCAGCCAGGCATGGGCGCGCGCGCAGCGGTCGAGGGCGATGGAGCCGCGCGGGCTGGCGCCGTAGGAAATCCATTCGGCCAGCTCGGCGTCGTACTTGGCCGGGGTGCGGGTGGCCATGATCAGTTGCACCAGGTATTCCTCCACCGCGTCGGCCATGTGCAGGCCGAGGATTTCCTGGCGCGCGGCGAAGATCGATTCCTGGGTGACCCGACGCTCCGGCTTGGACTCGCCATGCAGCGCCTCGCCACGTGCCTGCTGGAGAATGCGGCGCTCCACCGAGGCTTCCGGGTAGCCGATCTTCACATGCATGAGGAAGCGGTCGAGCTGGGCCTCGGGCAGCGGGTAGGTGCCTTCCTGCTCGATCGGGTTCTGCGTCGCCATCACCAGGAACAGCGGCGGCAGGTCGTAGGTCGTGCGGCCGACGCTGACCTGGCGCTCGGCCATGGCTTCGAGCAGCGCCGACTGCACCTTGGCCGGTGCCCGGTTGATCTCGTCGGCCAGCACCAGGTGGTGGAAGATCGGCCCCTGCTGGAAGACGAAGGTGCCGTTCTCCGGGCGGTAGATTTCCGTGCCGGTGATGTCCGCCGGGAGCAGGTCGGGGGTGAACTGGATACGGTGGAACTCGGCTTCCAGACCTTCGGCGAGGTCCTTGATGGCCTTGGTCTTGGCCAATCCGGGCGCGCCCTCGACCAGCAGGTGGCCGTCGGCGAGCAGGGCGATGAGCAGCCGCTCGATGAGCTTCTCCTGACCGAGGATCTGGCTGGAAAGATAATGTCGCAGCGCGAGAAGCGACTCACGATGTTCCATCGAAGGGGATTCCTGGACTGGGGGTGACGGGCCGGACGCGGCCGATCGGGGCCCATACTTTACTGCATCGGTGAGCGGCCGTGCAGGTTAGCCCGCAGCGCCGCGAAGGGACGGTGCGCGAGGCGCCAGCCGGCGCTGCCTTGACTCTCCCCCTAGGGGCAGACCCTAGCCTGGACGCTTTCTGTTCAGGAGTACGCTCGATGGGCAAACGCATGCTGGTGATTCTGGGGCACCCGTCCGCCGACAGTTTCTGCGGGGCATTGACCGACGCTTACGTGCAGGCGGCCCAGGCGGCCGGTCACGACGTGCGCCTGCTGCGCCTGGGCGAGTTGCGCTTCGATCCGCTGTTGCATGCGGGCTATCGCGCGATTCAGCCGCTGGAGCCGGACCTGCAGCGAGCCCAGGCCGATATCGGCTGGGCTGAGCACCTGACGTTCGTCTTCCCGATCTGGTGGGGGGGCGTCCCGGCCTTGCTGAAAGGCTTCCTCGACCGGGTCCTGCTCCCCGGCTTCGCCTTCAAGTACCGCGCAGGCCAGGCCTTTCCACAGCCGTTGCTCAAGGGCCGGAGCGCGCACCTGCTGGCGACCATGGACACGCCGCCCTGGTATTTCAAATGGGTCTACCGCATGCCCGGCCTGCAGCAGATGCGCAAGACCACCCTGGCGTTCTGCGGCATCAAGCCGTTGAAGACCCTGACCTGCGGACCTATCCTGGGCTCCAGCGCGTCGCGCCGCGAGGCCTGGCTGGAACAGGCCAGGGCCGTGGCCCGTCACTGACGCCGGGCTCTGTTCGCTCATCGAGATGGATCTTCATGTACATCGGCAAAGCCGCCCGGCTCTCGGGCACCACGGTCAAGAGCATTCGCCACTACGAGGACATCGGCCTGCTGCCGCCGCCCCGGCGCGAGGGCAGGTACCGCGTCTACAGCCAGCAGAGCGTCGAATTCCTGATGCTCATCAAGTGCGCCCAGCAGATGGGCTTCAAGCTCCGGGAGCTGCGCACGATGCTCGACGGCCACCACGGCGATGCCTTCCCCTGGGAGCTGGCGAAGCAGGCGATTGCCAGCAAGAAGGCCGAACTGGGCGCGCAGATCGATGCCTTGCAGGCGCAGCGGGATGGCCTGGATGCGTTTGCGCGCACACTCGATGCCGCCCGCCAGGAATGCCCGCTCGAATACCTCGCAGGTCCCGCCGAACGCCCGCGCGGCCAGCGCTGAGCCGGAGGTTCGGCCATCCGCCTGGCGTCCGTCGCGGGACGCGGCGGCCCATGAAGGCAGTGGCCAACTGGCACGGGAGTCCCGCCTTCCTGCAAGGCGTTGAACGAATATGTCGCACCCCCATAAGCCGAGTCGGCTCCGACCTCGTTAAGCTCGGCGAGCCACGCTGACCGGCCGGTCTCGGTCGTCGGTCGCGGCGTCACACTGCCAGCTATCCCTGTGACGACCTCCCGAGCGCGAATAAGCGATCTACGCTGAAAGCCAATAAAACGAGCCAAGCGGAGTACAACCATGGCGTTCTTCACCGCGGCCAGCAAAGCCGATTTCCAGCAGCAACTGCAATCGGCCCTGGCGCAGCATGTCGGCGACAAGGTGCTGCCACAAGTAGCCCTTTTCGCTGAGCAGTTCTTCAGCCTCATCTCCCTCGACGAATTGACCCAGCGCCGGCTGACCGACCTGGTTGGCTGCACCCTGTCGTCCTGGCGCCTGCTGGAACGTTTCAACGCCGCCGAGCCGGTCGCGCAGGTGTACAACCCCGACTACGAGAAGCATGGCTGGCAGTCGACCCATACCGCGGTGCAGGTGTTGCACCCCGACCAGCCGTTCCTGGTCGACTCGGTGCGCATGGAACTGAACCGCCGCGGCTACAGCATTCACACCCTGCAGACCACCGTGGTCAGCGTGCGCCGCAATGCAAAGGGCGAGTTGCTCGAACTGCTGCCGAAGAACAGCCAGGGCGAGGACGTGCGGCATGAATCGCTGATGTACCTGGAGATCGACCGCGCCTCCCATGTGGGTGAGCTGCGCACCCTGGACAAGGCCCTGCTCGATGTGCTCGGCGAGGTGCGCCAGGCGGTCGCCGATTTCCCCGCCATGCGCGGCAAGGCCGAAGAGCTGCTGGCCTGGCTCGGCAAGTCGAAGGCCAAGGCCCGCGCCGACGAGGTCGGCGAGGTTCGCGCCTTCCTCGAATGGCTGCTGGACAACCATTTCACCTTCCTCGGCTACGAGGAGTTCACCGTCGCCGACGAAGGCGATGGCGGGCGGATCATCTACGACGAGAAGTCTTTCCTCGGCGTGACCAAGCTGCTGCGCGCCGGACTCAGCCAGGACGAGCTGCATATCGAGGAATACGCCGTCGCCTACCTGCGCGAGCCGCTGCTGCTGTCCTTCGCCAAGGCCGCTCAGCCGAGCCGCGTGCATCGCCCGGCCTATCCGGACTACGTGTCCATCCGCGAGATCGACGCCAAGGGCAAGGTGCTGCGCGAGTTCCGCTTCATGGGCCTGTTCACCTCCTCGGTGTACAACGAAAGCGTCAACCAGATTCCCTTCATCCGCGGCAAGGTCGCCGAAGTCGGCCATCGCTCGGGCTTCGATGCCAACGGCCACCTGGGCAAGGAACTGGCCCAGGTGCTCGAAGTGCTGCCGCGCGACGACCTGTTCCAGACCTCGGTGGACGAGCTGTTCAGCACCGCCCTGGCCATCGTGCAGATCCAGGAGCGCAACAAGATCCGCCTGTTCCTGCGCAAGGACCCCTACGGCCGCTTCGTCTATTGCCTGGCCTATGTGCCGCGCGACATCTATTCCACGGAAACCCGGATCAAGATCGAGCAGGTCCTGCGCGATCGCCTGAAGGCCAGCGACTGCGAGTTCTGGACCTTCTTCTCCGAATCGACCCTGGCGCGGGTGCAGTTCATCCTCCGCGTCGATCCGAAGACCCGCATCGACATCGATCCCAAGCGTCTCGAAGAAGAGGCCGTGCAGGCCTGCCGTTCCTGGCAGGACGACTACGCCGCGATGGTGGTGGAGAACTTCGGTGAAGGCCAGGGCACCAACATCCTCGAAGATTTCCCGAAAGGCTTCCCCGCCGGTTACCGCGAACGCTTCGCGCCGCACTTCGCGGTGGTCGACCTGCAGCACCTGCTCAGCCTGTCCGACAGCCGCCCGCTGGTGATGAGCTTCTACCAGCCGCTGGCGCAAGGCGAACGGCAGTTGCATTGCAAGCTCTACCACGCCGATACGCCGCTGGCGCTGTCGGATGTCCTGCCGATCCTGGAGAACCTCGGCCTGCGCGTGCTCGGCGAATTCCCCTACCGGCTGCGCCACGCCAATGGCCGTGAGTACTGGATTCACGACTTCGCCTTCACCTACGCCGAAGGCCTGGACCTGGACATCCAGCAGCTCAACGAAACCCTGCAGGACGCCTTCGTCCACATCGTCAACGGCGATGCCGAAAACGATGCCTTCAACCGCCTGGTGCTGACCGCCGGCCTGGCCTGGCGCGACGTCGCGCTGCTGCGCGCATACGCACGCTACCTCAAGCAGATCCGCCTGGGCTTCGACCTCGGCTACATCGCCAGTGCCTTGCACGCCCATGTCGATATCGCCCGCGAACTGGTGCGCCTGTTCAAGACGCGCTTCTACCTGGCGCGCAAGCTCACCGCCGAGGACCTGGAAGACAAGCAGCAGAAGCTCGAACAGGCGATCCTCGCGGCCCTCGACAACGTTCAGGTGCTCAACGAAGACCGCATCCTGCGGCGCTACCTGGACCTGATCAAGGCCACCCTGCGCACCAACTTCTACCAGCCCGACGGCAACGGCCAGAACAAGGGCTACTTCAGCTTCAAGTTCAATCCCAAGGCGATTCCCGAGCTGCCCAAGCCGGTGCCGAAGTACGAAATCTTCGTCTACTGCCCGCGCGTCGAAGGCGTGCATCTGCGCGGCGGTAAAGTGGCCCGCGGCGGCCTGCGCTGGTCCGACCGCGAGGAAGACTACCGCACCGAGGTGCTCGGCCTGGTCAAGGCGCAGCAGGTGAAGAACGCGGTGATCGTCCCGGTCGGCGCCAAGGGCGGCTTCATTCCGCGGCGCCTGCCGGTGGGCGGCAGCCGCGACGAAATCCAGGCGGAAGCCATCGCCTGCTACCGCATCTTCATCTCCGGCCTGCTCGATATCACCGACAACCTGAAAGAGGGCGAGGTGGTGCCGCCGGCCAATGTGGTCCGGCATGACGAGGACGACCCCTACCTGGTGGTGGCCGCCGACAAGGGCACCGCGACCTTCTCCGACATCGCCAACGGCATCGCCGCCGAGTACGGCTTCTGGCTCGGCGACGCCTTCGCGTCCGGCGGCTCGGCCGGTTACGACCACAAGGGCATGGGCATCACCGCGCGCGGTGGCTGGGTTTCCGTGCAGCGACACTTCCGCGAGCGCGGCATCGACGTGCAGAAGGACAGCATCACGGTGATCGGCATCGGCGACATGGCCGGCGACGTGTTCGGCAACGGCCTGCTGATGTCCGACAAGCTGCAGATGGTCGCCGCTTTCAACCACATGCACATCTTCCTCGACCCCAACCCGGACCCGGCGGCCAGCTTCGCCGAGCGCCAGCGCCTGTTCAACCTGCCGCGCTCGGCCTGGTCGGACTATGACGCCAAGCTGATCTCCGCCGGCGGCGGCGTCTTCCCGCGCAGCGCCAAGAGCATCCTGCTCAGCCCCGAAGTGCGCGAACGCTTCGACATCCAGGCCGAACGCCTGACGCCCACCGAGTTGATCAATGCGCTGCTCAAGGCGCCGGTCGACCTGCTGTGGAACGGCGGCATCGGCACCTACGTGAAGTCGAGCAAGGAAAGCCACGCCGACGTCGGCGACAAGGCCAACGACGCCCTGCGCGTGGACGGCCGCGAACTGCGCGTGAAGGTGGTGGGCGAGGGCGGCAACCTCGGCATGACCCAACTGGCGCGGGTCGAGTTCGGCCTCAACGGCGGCGCCTGCAACACCGACTTCATCGACAACGCCGGTGGCGTGGACTGCTCCGACCACGAGGTCAACATCAAGATCCTGCTCAATGAGGTGGTGGCCGCCGGCGACATGACCGGCAAGCAGCGCAACAGCCTGCTCGCCGAGATGACTGAGCAGGTCGGCGACCTGGTGCTGGGCAACAACTACAAGCAGACCCAGGCGTTGTCCCTGGCCGAGCGCCGCGCCCGCGAGCGCATCGCCGAGTACAAGCGACTGATGAGCGACCTGGAAGCGCGCGGCAAGCTGGATCGCGCCCTGGAGTTCCTGCCCTCGGACGACGAGCTGGCCGAGCGCATCGCCGCCGGTCGCGGGCTGACCCGCGCCGAGCTGTCGGTGCTGATCTCCTACAGCAAGATCGACCTCAAGGAGTCGCTGCTCAAGTCGCTGGTGCCGGACGACGACTACCTCACCCGCGACATGGAAACGGCCTTCCCGCAGACCCTGGTGGCCAAGTTCGGCAGCGCCATGCGCAAGCACCGGCTGAAGCGCGAGATCGTCAGCACGCAGATCGCCAACGATCTGGTCAACCACATGGGCATCACCTTCGTGCAGCGCCTGAAGGAGTCCACCGGCATGACCCCGGCGAACGTCGCCGGCGCCTACGTGATCGTGCGCGACGTCTTCCACCTGCCGCACTGGTTCCGGCAGATCGAGCAACTCGACTACCAGGTGCCGGCGGACGTCCAGCTGACCCTGATGGACGAGCTGATGCGCCTGGGCCGCCGCGCGACCCGCTGGTTCCTGCGCAGCCGACGCAACGAGCAGGACGCCGCGCGCGACGTGGCGCACTTCGGTCCGCGCATCGCCGCCCTTGGGCTGAAGCTGGATGAATTGCTCGAAGGCCCGACCCGCGAGCTGTGGCAGGCGCGCTACCAGGCCTATGTCGAGTCCGGCGTGCCGGAGCTACTGGCGCGGATGGTGGCCGGTACCAGCCACCTGTACACGCTGCTGCCGATCGTCGAGGCGGCAGACCTCACCGGCCGCGACCCGGCCGAGGTGGCGCGTGCCTACTTCGCCCTGGGCAGCGAGCTGGAACTGACCTGGTATCTGCAGCAGCTCAGCGGGCTGCCGGTGGACAACAATTGGCAGGCCCTGGCCCGCGAAGCCTTCCGCGACGATCTCGACTGGCAGCAGCGGGCTATCACCGTCTCGGTCCTGCAGATGCAGGACGGCCCGGCCGATATCGGCGAGCGCGTGGGGCTATGGATCGAGCAGCATCGGCCGATGGTGAATCGCTGGAGAACCATGCTCAGCGAACTGCGTGCCTCGACCAGTACCGACTACGCCATGTACGCGGTGGCCAACCGCGAACTGCTGGACCTGGCGCAGAGCAATCAGCACGGGGTGTGCATCCCCTGACGCGTCAGCGACAGGACACCGCCTTACTGTTCAGCCCCGCCTTGTGCGGGGCTTTTTTTCGGCGGGAGGGGACGTTTCGGCAGGGAACTCAGCTACCGCTCTTGCGCGCGGCGGCGTCGTGGTCTTCGGTGAGGGCGCGGCGGTATTTGGCGTAGTAGTCGTCGGACAGCTTGCTGCCACCGAGCATCTTCAGGGCGAAGGCCTTGACCTCGCTGTTGCTGTAGGCACGCGCGTCGTCCTCGTGCGGCGGCTGGGCGGCGCAGCCCAGCAGCAGCACGGGCAGGGCAAGCGTCAGGAGGCTGAAGGATCTGGGCATGAATGCACCCTGGGTTTAGCGGAATGGGAACGCTGGCAGGTTAGCGATGCCTCGTCAGCGGCGGAAATCATCCTGTTCGATAGTGCTTATCGTTGCGGTGACTTCCGACCCCTGGCCGTCGCGGAAGGTTCCCCGGTGCGACATCGTCGGGCGTTTCCGGCTATTCTTCGCGGCCTTGTCATTTCCTCGGTAGGACCTGTCCCATGAAAGAGCAACTCGTCGAACTCATCACCCTGATCAGCTCGGGATGCCTGGGCGCCGAGGAAATCCAGCAGATCGCCGAGGAAGCGGCCGCGGCCTATGCCGACCCGCAAGCCTTCCTGGCGGCCAATCCGGACATCAACTACGACGACAGCTTCCCGATTCCGCTGGGCGAGTGGGTGGTGGTCGGCAGCCTGCCGGAGATCGTGCTCTTCCAGGCCGACAACTACGCCGACCTGTTCGCCGAAATAGTCGCCTCTTTCGATAAGAGCGTGTCCTTCGTGCTCAAGCCCAAGCAGCTGCAGAAGACCGAGCCGCTCACCGCGCTCAACCGTATCCAGGTGCAACTGAGCGCGCTCTACCCGGAAAAGGGTGGCTATGTGCTGGTGAACTTCAGCGAACCGCTGGATGACGCCTTGCAGGCGGTGCTGGTCTACCGCGAAGACCTGGAGCGGGTCATGGCGCTCTGCGTGGAAGTCGGCATTCCGGCGGCGCCGGCCTACGAAAGCCTGCAGCGCGCCAGTCAGGAGTGATTGCGCGGCGGGCTCTGCTGCGGGCGGAACAGGTGGGCGTTCTGCGGTAGCCAGCGATAGTAGAAGTGGAATTCGAACAGGCGCGGGTGGTGACAGCGGCAGCGCCTGGCAGCGCCGGGCCGATCCGCGGCCTGCACCTCCAGCAGGCCCATGCTGATGAACGGCTGCAGCACCTGGCACTCGGCGTCGTCCAGGCGCACAGGGCGGCCACGCACCAGATCGGTGACGTGGCGGCACAGCCTGGGCAACTCCACGCGGCTCATTCCTCGGACCGCTCCTGGCGCTCAAGCAGCGCGCGCAGATCCACCAGTCGCTGTTCGCCGAACTGGCGCATCGGCAGCGCACCGGCGTCGATCCAGTTTTCCAGCAGCGGTAGCTGATCGGCCATGCCGATCAGTTCGGCGAAGCGTTCCAGCGTGAGGTAATAGGAATGTTCCGACAGCTCTACGGAGAAGGTTTCTTTCCCTTTCATGCGGCATCCTGCACCATGACCAGCGCCTTCCAAGACGAATAATTTCGTCGGTTCTGCGCGGAGGTTATCCTAATTTCTAGGAGTAAAAAGGGCTTCCCCGATTATTCGGACATGGATGACAGATGGTTAAGAAACGTTTCCTATTCACCGCTGGAGAACGGCTGCGCGGCCTGCGCGAGCTGATGGGGCTGAGCCGGAGGGAGTTCGCCGAAGTCGTCGGCATGAAGACCAAGAGCGTCGAGAATATCGAGCTGGGTCTGCAACGCATGCACGACGAGGATTTCCAGAAGGTCTGCAGCGTCTATCCGGATTTCAGCCGCTGGATCACCTACGAAGGGCCGCTCGATTCCACCTCGGTGGCCTGGAAGATCGCCGACTCGGCGCAACGCGCCGCGGTCTACCTGGTGCAGCGCTATCCCACCTTGCTGGAGAACAGCGAGATGGACCTGGAGGAATGGCGGGCGCGCCACCGCGAAGTGCTCGAACGCCTGCGCGAGGAAGAAGAGCGCGAAGAGGAACCGGCGCCGCCGGGCGAGGGCGAGGGCGAGGCTTAGTCGCGCTCGCTGAGACAGGCGCGCAGGTACGCCACCAGATCAGGCGCGCCGATTTCGCGCAGGCCCTCGCCAAAGGCGTTGGCCTGCGGATGATCCTTGGGGAGCAGCAGGCTCTCCGGGGTTTCGCTGTTGAACAGGCCGAAGCGCGCATAGGGTAGCCCGGTATCCAGCAGCAGGCCCATGAAGCCGGGGTCGCTCCAGGCCCGGGTGGGGATGGCAAGCAGGTGATAGCGCTGCTGCAGTTCGTCCAGCGCGCTGCCTTGCAGGTGGTAATGCTCGATCGTTGCCGGCAGGCGGATCTCCAGGCCGCGGCGACGCGCGTAGGCCACCGCGCAGGCGAATTCGCAGGGGTGGCTTTCCTCGTCCCAGAACAGTCGCTCGGCATGCCAGTCGGCCTGGCGCAGGCGCAGCGTGGCCTTGCGCTCGAAGTCGGGCAGGGCCAGGCCGAGGGCCTTGCTGAAATCCTTGTAGCTGATGATACGAACCTTGCGGCAGGCCTCGCTGGCGGCCAGTTCCTCGAAGCTCGACAGGCGGCTGTCGAGCAACGGGCCGCGGCTGCACAGGCCGTCGACCTCGCGCAGGTCGATGGCGGGGCGTTCCTCCCGGTGCTTTGCCACCAGCCTCTTCAGCACCGCGTGGGCACGTGCCTTGTCTTCCTGTACCGGGCCGGACAGCGCGCCGCGTGGCAGATCGATCAGGCGATGCAGCGGTGGCCCGGATTGCCAGCCGATACCCGAGGCTGGGCGTTCCGGAGCGCTGAATGGCAGTGCCAGGGCGCGGCTGCGCTGCAACACCTTCTGCGCGTCCGCCGCGCCCAGGCCCAGGCGTTGGGCAATGGCAGCGAGGCGTTGGGACATGCGGGGTTGGCTCATGGGCGGCGCAAAGCTCCTGGTAGCCGGTGGGCCGATACGGGGGATGCCATGCTGGGCATGCCCCGGACAGCTCTAAGCATAGGAAAGGCAGCGACGATTGTGCGTCCGTGCTTCGACAAAAAACGTCTCCTTGTGGTTTCGGCTCATCGGCCAGGTGCGGCTCCCTGCGACCTGGTGCCTCGCCTGATGCGTGGCCGGCCAGCTATAATAACGCCCCATTTTGCCGACCGATGCCCGACCATGTATAGCTTGGCCCGCGAGCTGTTGTTCAAACTCTCCCCGGAAACCTCCCACGAACTGTCCATCGATCTGATCGGCGCCGGCGGCCGCCTCGGGCTCAACGGCCTGTTCAGCAAGGCGCCGGCCAGCCTGCCGGTCAAGGTCATGGGCCTGGAGTTCGCCAATCCGGTCGGTCTGGCCGCCGGCCTGGACAAGAACGGCGACGCCATCGACGGCTTCGCCCAGCTGGGCTTCGGCTTCATCGAAATCGGCACCGTCACACCGCGCCCGCAACCGGGCAACCCCAAGCCGCGGCTGTTCCGTCTGCCCCAGGCGACGGCGATCATCAACCGCATGGGCTTCAACAACCACGGCGTCGACCATCTGATCGAGCGGGTCAAGGCGGCCAAGTACCGTGGCGTGCTGGGCATCAACATCGGCAAGAACTTCGATACCCCGGTCGAGCGCGCGGTGGACGACTACCTGATCTGCCTGGACAAGGTCTATGCCCACGCCAGCTATGTCACGGTCAACGTCAGCTCACCGAATACCCCGGGTCTGCGCAGCCTGCAGTTCGGCGACTCGCTCAAGCAATTGCTGGAAGCACTGCGCCTGCGCCAGGAAGACCTCGCCGAGCAGCATGGCCGGCGGGTGCCCCTGGCGATCAAGATCGCCCCGGACATGAGCGACGAGGAAACCGCCCTGGTGGCGGCGGCGCTGGTGGAAGCGGGGATGGATGCGGTGATCGCCACCAACACCACCCTGGGGCGTGAAGGCGTCGAAGGCTTGCCGTTCGCCAACGAGGCGGGTGGCCTGTCGGGCGCCCCGGTGCGCGAGAAAAGCACGCACATCGTCAAGGTGCTGGCTGGGGAACTCGGTGGCCGTCTGCCGATCATCGCCGCCGGCGGCATCACCGAAGGCATTCATGCGGCGGAGAAGATCGCCGCCGGTGCCAGCCTGGTGCAGATCTATTCCGGCTTCATCTACAAGGGCCCTGCGTTGATCCGAGAAGCGGTGGATGCGATCGCCGCGGCGCGGCGCGTGGGCCAATAAAAAGGGCTCCTTTCGGAGCCCTTGGGCTTGCGCCCTGCCGCCCGGATGGGGCGTGCTTGGGGAAATCGGTGTGATCCTTGGTCAGCTGGTTGCGTGTTGCATCTGGTTCAGACGTTGAAGACCGGCGGTGCCGGTAAGACCATCCCAGTTGTCGCCGCGGCCCTCGCGCCAGCCGTTGAGCCAGGATTGCCGGGTTTCGGGATGGGTGAACGGACAGAGATCGCGGGATTTACCACTGACACCGTATTGATAACCACGCAAAAAGGCTCTTTCCAACGGATCACGCTTAAGTCTTCTCATAGGGTATTGCCCTCACTTGTTGACTGTTATGTCCCGTTGGCCCCCCAGGGAGGCCTGGCGGAAGTTTCCGCCACAGGGGCCGGTTGCCGGCGTGACAGGCCCCTCCCGCCACCTTTGCGGCGACGGGTTAAGCTGAGTTCTAAACCATGGTCTCTGCGACTGTGAACGACCAATTTGTCATAAAGACTTAACTCTTATGGGTTCGGGCCATAAGTTCTTTCGCTCCGGGCCTCCGTTGAACGGCTCTGGCCCGCATGTGACGGGGCTTATACCCGAGAGGCGACGAATTGCTCGTGCAATTGAGAGCCTCTCTCATCCCGACGAGCGGGCCGAGCCTGCGACTCCGGGTCGCGCTGCGAAACCGGGTTTACAAGAATTCATGGTGTAGGGTCAGGCGTGCTGACGCGACACTACGCTCAAGAGGCCAGGTAGCCTCGCTGAAAAGGGCTGCGGCCCGGGAAATCTAATGGCGGAACACTACGAACTCTTCCTGACCTGCCCCAAGGGGCTCGATGGCCTGCTGCTGGAGGAGGCCCAGGCGTTGGGGCTCGGCGAAGCGCGCGCGCAGGTCTCTGCGGTGCGCGGCGTGGGCGACCTGGAGAGTGCCTATCGGCTGTGCCTCTGGTCGCGCCTGGCCAACCGTGTCTTGCTGGTGCTGGCGCGCTTCCCGGTGAGCAATGCCGAGGATCTTTACCACGGCGTGCGCGCGGTCTCCTGGAGCGAGCACCTGGATGCCGGTGGCAGCCTGGCCGTGGAATTCAGCGGCAAGGGCTCGGGCATCGATAACACCCACTTCGGCGCGCTCAAGGTCAAGGACGCCATCGTCGACAATCTGCGCGCCGAGTTCGGTCGGCGGCCGACGGTGGACAAGGTCAATCCGGATATCCGCGTGCACCTGCACCTGGATCGTGGTCAGGCGGTGTTGTCGCTGGACCTGTCCGGGCACAGCCTGCACCAGCGTGGCTACCGTCTGCAGCAGGGCGCCGCGCCTTTGAAGGAAAACCTCGCCGCGGCCATCCTGATTCGCGCCGGTTGGCCGAAGATCGCCGCCGAAGGCGGGGCATTGTCCGACCCCATGTGCGGTGTCGGCACCTTCCTGGTGGAGGCCGGCCTGATGGCCGCCGACATTGCCCCCAACCTCAAGCGCGAGCGCTGGGGCTTCGACAAGTGGCTGGGGCACGTCCCGGCGGTCTGGCGCAAGCTGCTCAGCGAAGCCGAGCAGCGCGCCGCCGCCGGCCTGGCCAAGCCGCCGTTGTGGATTCGCGGCTACGAGGCCGATCCGCGGCTGATCCAGCCGGCGCGCAACAATATCGAGCGCGCCGGGCTGGCCGAATGGGTCAAGGTCTACCAGGGCGAACTGGCCACCTTCGAGCCGCGTCCGGACAAGGGGCAGCGTGGTCTGGTGATCTGCAACCCGCCCTATGGCGAGCGCCTGGGCGACGAGGCGAGCCTGTTGTACCTCTACCAGCATCTGGGCGAACGCCTGCGCCAGGCCTGCCTGGGCTGGAGCGCCGGGGTCTTCACCGGCGCCCCGGAGCTGGGCAAGCGCATGGGCATTCGCAGCCACAAGCAGTACGCCTTCTGGAACGGCGCGCTGCCGTGCAAGCTGCTGATGTTCGATGTGGAACCGCGTCAGTTCGTCACCGGTGAGCGGGGCGAGCGCGGCGAAGCGCGCAGCGCGCAGGATGGCCAGGCCCAGGTGCCGGTCGAGCAGGCCCGCCTCAGCGAAGGCGGGCAGATGTTCGCCAACCGCCTGCAGAAGAACCTCAAGCAACTCGGCAAGTGGGCCCGCCGGGAGAAGATCGAGTGCTATCGCCTGTATGACGCCGATATGCCCGAGTACGCCCTGGCGGTCGATCTGTACCGCGATTGGGTGCACGTGCAGGAGTACGCCGCGCCCAAGTCGATCGATCCGGCGAAGGCCCAGGGGCGTCTGCTCGACGCCCTGGCCGCGCTACCACAGGCGCTGGGCATTCCCAGTGAGCGCATCGTCATCAAGCGCCGCGAGCGCCAGGCCGGCAAGAAGCAGTACGAGCGGCAGAACAGCGAAGGGCGCTTCATGGAGGTCGAGGAGGGGGGCGTCAGGCTGCTGGTCAATCTCACCGACTACCTGGACACCGGGCTGTTCCTCGACCACCGGCCGATGCGCCTGCGCCTGCAGCGCGAGGCCGCCGGCAAGCGCTTCCTCAACCTGTTCTGCTACACCGCCACCGCCACCGTGCATGCGGCCAAGGGCGGCGCGCGCAGCACCACCAGCGTCGATCTGTCGAAGACTTACCTGGACTGGGCGCGGCGCAATCTGTCACTGAACGGTTTCTCCGACAAGCAGCGCCTGGTGCAGAGCGATGTTATGGAGTGGTTGCGCGAGGATCGTGGCGAATATGACCTGATCTTCATCGACCCGCCGACCTTCTCCAACTCCAAGCGCATGGAAGGCGTGTTCGACATCCAGCGCGACCACGTCGAGCTGATCGACCTGGCCATGACGCGCCTGGCCAAGGGCGGGGCGCTGTACTTCTCCAACAACTTCCGCAAGTTCGAGCTGGAGCCGGGCCTCGCCACACGCTATCAGGTCGAGGAGATCAGCGCCGAAACTCTGGACCCGGATTTCGCGCGCAATCCGAAGATCCACCGGGCCTGGCGCATCAGCGCGCGCTGATGCGCCGGCCGCCCGCGGCCGGGATCACTGGCCGCGGGTGGAGGCGTAGAGGTCGAGCAGTACCTGGTCGAGGATCGAGGACGCACCCCACGGCCGGTTGCTGTTGAGGATCGCCACCACCACCCAGTTGTTGCCCTTGGCGTCGCGGCTGAAGCCGGCGAGAGCGCGCACCGTATTCAAGGTGCCGGTCTTGACGTGGGCCTCACCGGTCATCGGCGTGTGGCGCAGGCGTTTGTGCATGGTCCCATCGACGCCAACGATCGGCAGCGAGGAGATGTACTCCGCCGCGGACGGGCTGTGCCAGGCCGCTTGCAGCATCGCCGCCATCTCACGGGCGCTGACCCGTTCGTCACGCGACAGGCCGGAGCCGTTCTCCATCACCAGGTGCGAGGCGGTGATGCCCTTGCGCGCCAGCCATTGGCGGATCGCCCGTTGCGCGGCCTTGGAGTCGTCGCCGTCGGCGCTGTTGCGGTACTGCGCGCCAATCGAAAGGAACAACTGCTGCGCCATGGTGTTGTTGCTGTACTTGTTGATGTCGCGAATGATCTCCACGGTGTCCGGGGACAGTGCGCGGGCGAGCAGGGTGGCGTTCTTCGGCACGCTGCCCTGGCGGTCCGTACCGCTGATGCTGCCGCCCAGCTCCTGCCAGATACCGCGCACGGCGCCCGCGGTATAGGCGGGATGATCGAGCAGCGACATGTAGGTCTGCGCGCTGCAACCGCGGGGAATCTCGCCGGCCGCGTTGAGCACGGTGCCATCGGCGCGGGTTTCCGGGATGAAGCGCAGTTTCGGCCAGGCCGGGCAGGTAGCCGGGGGCGTGACCTTGACCTGATTCTCGAGGCGCACGTTGGCCAGCGGCGGATCCATCATCACCGTCGCCTGGCCACCTTCGGTGCGCACCACCAGGCGCACGCTCTTCAGGTTGACCATGAGCGAGTCCGGGCCGACCAGGAAGGGCTTGTTGTCGTCGCCGCCGTCATCGTTGAACACCGGTAGCTGCGGCTGGTTGAAGTAATTGCGGTCGAGCACCAGGTCGCCATTGACCTTGAGCACGCCATTGGCGCGCAGATCGCGCATCAGCAGCCAGAGTTTTTCCAGGTTCAGTTTCGGGTCGCCACCACCCTTGAGGTAGAGGTTGCCGTTGAGCACCCCGTCCTTCAGTTGGCCGTCGGTGTAGAACTCGGTCTTCCACTGGTAGGTGGGGCCGAGCAGTTCCAGGGCGGCATAGGTGGTGAAGAGTTTCATGGTCGACGCCGGGTTCACCGAGACGTCGGCATTGAAATAGGTGGGGTTGCCAGGGCCATCCAGAGGGATCAGAACCAGGGACAGCGCGTTGTCTTCCAGCTTGCTGGCCTTGAGGGCCTTTTCCACCCTTTCCGGAAGGGTGGTCTTGATCTGCGCCAGGGACGGCAGCGTGAAGGGCAACAGGGTGGCGAGGGCGAGAATACGCAGTGATTTGAGCATGTTTGAAAGTGAAATCCCGGGTCAGGGCATTGACTTGAAAAGGTGACAAAAAAGAAACACTGACAATAGACGATTCCCGTATTGGATAAGGAATGCGCCGGCGCATTATGCCGCAAGCCGCCAATGGATGTGCTCGGCTTTCGGTACAGGATGTCATGGGAGGGGGCGGCCGAAGCTGGTAGAGTGCCGGCCGGTTTCCACGCGAATTCACGGCAGCCGCCGTGCGCGGGGAGCCGGTTTTACCGTTCTTAATCGAGGAGATTCGTCAAATGGCCACCAATCGTTCCCGTCGCTTGCGCAAGAAGCTCTGCGTCGATGAGTTCCAGGAACTGGGGTTCGAGCTGAGTTTTCAATACCAGCAAGGCTTGGCCAGCGACGCCGTGCAGGCTTTCCTGACGCGATTCCTGGATCAGGCGATCGAGGCCAATGGCCTGGCTTACACCGGTTGTGATGATTTCGGCTTCGTCTGCCTGGCCCGTCGTGGCTCGGTCAGCGAGGCACAGCGCGTGGCGGTGGAGGCGTGGCTGAAGCAGCAGGCCGAACTGAGCGGCAGCACGGTCAGCGCACTGCAGGACGCCTGGTATCCGGGACAGCCGATTCACGCGTCGGCCTGAGCCACAGGCGGCTTGCGTCCGTCCGCACCGCTGGTGGGCGCGACTGCCGGTGTCACAGGGGCGGCGAGGAAGGGATGTTTTCGCCGGCCGGGGATTCGAAACGCCAGCGCATGGGGTCGAGGGCTTCCGCTTGCGCCTTGCGGGGCCATTCGCGGAACTCTGCTTCCGAGAGCGGCTGGGAGAACAGGAAACCCTGCCCCAACTGGCAGCCCAGCTCGCGTATCTGCCGTAGTTGCTCCAAGGTCTCGATGCCTTCGGCGACCACGCGCAATTGCAGGTGCCGCGCCAGCGCCATGGTGCCGGCAACGGATTCGTAGGCCCGTGGGTTGTCCTGCATGTCGCGGATGAAGGATGCGTCCAGCTTGATCTCGTTGCATGGCAGGTCGCAGAGCCGCTGCAGCGAGGAATAGCCGGTGCCGAAATCGTCGATGGAGATATTGCAGCCCATCAGCCGCAGGCGGGCGAGGTTCTCCAGGCTGGTCAATGGCGTCGACACCAGTCCGCCCTCGATGATCTCGAACGTCAGGCTGTGGGTGGCGATGCAGGTCTGCTTGAACTGCGCCTGCAAGCGAGCGGCCAGATCCTTCTGTTGCAGCACTTCCACGTCCATGTTGATCGCCAGCTCCTTCGGCGAGCCGTTCAACTGCTCGCGTCGGGCGAAATCCAGCGCCTGGCCCAGGACCAGTTCGAACAGGTCCGGCAGCAGCTTCATCTGACGAATCGCGGCGAGGAAGTAGGCTGGCCGGAGCAGTCCGTGCACCGGGTGTTCCCAACGCACCAGCACTTCCGCACCGACGGTCTCCAGGGTCTTCAGGTTGACCTTGGGCTGGTAGAACGCCTTGAACTCCCGATTCTGCATGGCCCGCCAGACTTCCAGCGCTGTCGGTGTCGGCCGGGTCGGCGAAGGGAGCGCCGGCGGTTCCGGGTTGAAGGCTTTGAGGCGTGCCTGCAGGCTGGACATCTGCAGCGGTTTACCCAGTTCGCCGATCACCGCCAGGCCGTGCAGCGTGGCGATATGGGCGATGGCGCGACGCAGGTCGGCGGGAATATCGCTGACCACGATGATCGCCTTGACCAGCTTTTCCCGCGCGGCGAGACGCAGGAAGGTAATAAGGTCCATGCCAGGTATGCGTACGTCGCAGATCGCAATGTCGACTCCCCCTTCATCCCTCAGCAACTCGATGGCGCCGTTGCCTTCCGCGGCGGCCAGGACCTTTTCGTAGCCGAGCGTCTGCAGGCCATGCACGGTCGCCTGCCGCAGAAATGCATGGTCCTCCAGTACCAAGAGGGTTGAATTGTTCATGGGATTTACCGATTTCGACAAAGTTTGAAGTGTGCCGGGCCATGAAAGACTTTGAATTAAAAATATTCCAATAGCCGCGTGGGAAATTTCTGACGATTTATTGGTGATAATTGGCCTGGGTGGGGCTTTTGTTTCTATGGCGTCGGAATTGGTTTTTTATTATGTAGGAATTTACTTAAGACACTAAAAGTGTGCCATGTTCGTCTCGACAGCATTTTCTTGGACGATATCTTACGGAGGGCTCTTGGGAAGTCTGTGAATTCTGTAGGAGAGTGATCGTGAGTAAAGTGCTAATTGTCGACGACCATCCGGTTATCCGAATGGCAATGCGGGCCCTGCTGGAAAAAGAGGGCCATACCATCATAGGCGAGGCCGATAACGGCGTTGACGCGCTGTCCTTGGTGAAGGAGCTGATTCCAGACCTGGTGGTCCTGGATATCGGTATTCCGAAGCTCGACGGGCTGGAGGTCATCAGCCGTCTCTCCGCCTTCAGCCTGCCGCTGAAAATATTGGTGCTCACCGGCCAGAGTGCGTCGCTCTATGCGATGCGCTGCATGCAGGCAGGCGCGTCGGGTTTTGTTTGCAAGCAGGGTGGATTGTCCGAGTTGGTCAGCGCGGTCAACGCTGTGATCGCGGGATATAACTATTTCCCCAGTGCTGCGGTGCGGCCTGTGCGTAAGAATAATGGGAGCATGGATGATCATGAACTCATTCAGCGCCTCTCCGATCGGGAAATGTCAGTTCTGCAATATTTGGCCAATGGCTATTCGAACAAGGATATTTCCGAGCAGATGTTCATCAGTAATAAGACGGTCAGTACATACAAGACGCGTCTGTTATTGAAACTGAACGCTCATTCGTTGGTAGATCTGATCGAGTTCGCCAAGCGCAACGCTTTGGTCTGAGGTGTGGGATGACTGCTTGGTACAGGCGGCTCCTGGCCATTTTCGCCCTTAGCTTCATCTGGGCGACTGGCTGGTGCTCTGCTCCTGATGCCCCTCAGCCCTGGGTTCCGTTGGAACTGCTGGCGCGCGTCAATGCTGACAAGTTGCATGTCAACCTGCCGGAGGGCGATTGGCAGTGGCTGCGGGATAAGCGCGTCCTGGTGGTGGGTGTCACCGCGCCGGACTACCCGCCGCTGGATATCACCATCAGCGGCGCCGAACTCGAAGGGGTGACCGCGGACTATCTGGGGCTGTTGAGTGAAACGCTTAACGTCAAGATGGAGGTCCGCCGCTATCCCTCCCGGGCTGCCGCCATCGAGGCCTTGCGAGCGGGGGAAATCGACCTGCTCAGCCGAGCGACCAGCTTCGAGGTTCAGGCGCCCGGCCTGCAACTGTCCAAGCCATATTCCGTCAATCAGCCGGTGGTCGTTGGGCCGCAGGATCTCTACCTGGCCAATGACGACCAGTTGGCCGGCAAGCGCATCGCGGTGGTTGCCGACTACTTCTCCAGGGAGGAACTCAGCTCCTACTACCCAAAGGCTGAAGTGGTGTACTTCGACTCGGTCCGTCGGGCCTTGGAGTCCGCGGCGTTGGGGCAGGTGGACGCCTATGTCGGCGATGCCCTGAGCGCCCAGTACCTGATCAGCCAGGGCTATCTGGTCAACCTGAAGCTGCTCAATTTCGCCAGTTTCAACGGGGCCGGCTTCAGCTTCGCGATGAAGAGTTCGGGCAGTCCCTTGCTCTACATCATCAATCAGGCACTCGATAGCACTGGCGCTCAGCAGAGGCTGTCGATCCAGCGGCGCTGGAGCGTCGGCGGCGTATTCTCCATTTCCAATCACCGCTTGATCCTCACCCCGCAGGAGCAACGCTGGCTGGAAAAACATCCCAGGCCGAGATTGGCGGTGAACCAGACACTGGCGCCGTTGACCTTCTTCGATTCTCAGCGCAATTTCCGCGGCATCGTTGCCGACCTGCTGGATCTGATCCAGGCCCGCACCGGGCTGCAGTTCGAGGTACGGCCAACGTCCTCCCTGCCGGACTTGCTGACGCAGTTGCGCCGGGGCAGCGTCGATGCCCTGGCCGCCATCAGCCCATCGCCCGAGCGCGAGGAGCAGATGGACTTTACCCGGCCCTATCTGAGCACCTCCTACGTCATTCTTTCGCGCAAGTCCAACGAGTGGTTGCACGACATCAACGACCTGAAGGGCAAGCGGGTGGCCGTCGCTCAGGGCAGTGCGCTGGTTCCGTACATGCATGCCAATTTCCCCGACGTGCACCTGGTCGAAGTCGACACTTTCGCCGATACCTTGCCCTTGCTTCAGGACGGCCGCGTGGACGCGGCGTTGCATCCGATGCTGACGGCCACCTTCATGATCACCCGCTATTACCAGGACCTGCGGATCGCTGCGTCCCTGGATCGCGATCCCGTGCAGTTCTCCATGGCGGTATCGCGGGGCGAGCCGGAGTTGCTGAGCATCCTCAACAAGGCGCTGCTGGCGATCTCGCCGGAGGACATGGCCAACATCATCGGACGCTGGTCGGTCAGCGGCGCCGCCCCCGACAGCATCTGGGAAGGCTATCGCTCGCAGTTCTACTGGCTGCTCTGGAGCGGCCTGTCCTTGCTGGCCCTGATTCTGCTGTGGAACTGGTATCTGCTGGTCAAGGTACGCAATCGCGAGTTGGCCGAGCAGGAGTTGCAGGACCGCCTGGAGTTCAAGCGCGCGCTGATCGATGGCATTCCCCAGCCCGTGTCCGTGCGCGATGCCGAGGGCCGCCTGCTGAGCTGCAACCGCGCGTTCCTCGAGGCGACCGGCATGACGCAGGAGACGTGCCTCGGCACCTTGCTGAGGGATTGCACCTGGCTGGCGCCGGAACAAGCCGAGGCGCTGCATGCGGAGTATCTGCAGATCATGGCTGACGGAGAGCCGAGGGCTGGCGACCGGGTCATGGTCTTCAATGGCGAGGTGCACAAGGTCTACCACTGGGTCACGCCCTACCGGCGCCATAAGGGCGGCGAGCTGGGCATGGTGTGTGGCTGGGTCGACGTGACCGAGCGAGAGCGCCTGCTGCAGTTGCTGGAAATCGCCAAGGAGCAGGCCGAGGCGGCCAGCCGGGCGAAGAGCACCTTCCTGGCGACCATGAGCCATGAGATCCGTACGCCGATGAATGCGGTGATCGGCATGCTCGAACTGTCGCTGACCCGCAGCAAGTGTGGCTCGTGCAAGGAGGTGGGGCCCATCGAGGTCGCCTACGAGTCGGCCAAGTCCCTGCTCTTGCTGATCGGCGACATCCTCGATGTCGCCAAGATCGAGTCCGGTCGCCTGACCTTGCTGCCCGAGCGCGCCAAGCTGCGCGAGCTGATCGAGTCGGTGGCGCGGGTCTTCGACGGCCTGGCGCGGCAGAAAGGCTTGCAGCTCAAGTTGGAGATCGAGACCGAGGCGGCCTGCGATGTGCTGATCGACCCGCTGCGATTCAAGCAGATCCTGTCCAACCTGGTGAGCAATGCCATCAAGTTCACCGACCAAGGCAGCGTGTGGGTCAGGGTGGCGGGTGAGCCGCTGCAGGGAAGCCGGCTGGCGTTGGAGGTGTGTGTCGAGGACAGTGGCATCGGTATCGCCGAGGAGGACCAGCGGCAATTGTTCGAACCCTTCAGCCAGGTGTCCCACAGTAGCCGTGCGAACCAGGGCGGCACAGGGTTGGGGCTGAATATCTGCCGCAAGCTGGCGGAAATGATGGGCGGCTCGGTGCGCCTGGAAAGCACGCCGGGCGAGGGCACCAAGGTTCAGGTCAAGCTGGTGCTGCAAGTGCTCGAACCCATCGCGGAAGTCGAGCCGGCCATCAATTTCCTCGCCCCTGTGCCACGGTCTTCGATGCGCATCCTGATTGTCGACGACCATCCCGCCAATCGCATGCTGCTGGCCCAGCAGCTACAGCATCTCGGACACAACCTGGTGATGGCGATGGATGGCGGCGAAGCGCTGCAGTTGTGGCGGCCGGGCGAGTTCGACCTGGTCATCACCGACTGCAACATGCCGGTGCTCAGCGGTTACAGCCTGGCCAGGCGCATCCGTGAGATCGAGCGGGAAAATGGCTTGGCGCGCATGCCGATTCTGGGCTTCACCGCCAATGCGCAGCCGGATGAGATCAGCCGTTGCAAGGAGGCGGGGATGGATGATTGCCTGTTCAAGCCCATCAGCCTGGAGCACCTGCGTGTCCACCTGGAGCACATCCAGCGCACCAGTGAGGTAGTGCCGTCCGCGCCAGTCGAAGCGCTGCCGGAGGATGACCTGGACTTCCATTCATTGGCGGAGATGACGGGCGACAACTCGGACCTCATTCGCAGCCTGATCGTCGAACTGATTTCCAGTAACGAGGCGGATGCGGGGTTACTCGAGCCGTTGCTGCAAACGCAGGACTGGAAGCGCCTGGGCGAGCTGGCGCATCGCATCAAGGGCGCGGCGCGCCTGGTCGGCGCCGGCTTGTTGCGCGATTGCTGCGCGGAATTGGAGAAGGCCTGCGTCGATCATGCGGAATTCGCCGAGATACGTCGCTGCGTCCAGCAGTTGCAGAGGGCGCTGGAAGCACTGCAGGGGCGGCTGAACGGCTATCTGCAGCAGCTCGACGAGGGGCGTTCGCCTTCGGAGCTTGGCGCGCCTGCCCAGCGGCGGCACGACAAGCCCGCGACGGCCTGAAGAGAATCAAACCGGGCTTGAACGCCCGGTCATCTCGCGCGCCATTTCAGTGGCGTAGCTGTCCGTCATCCCGGCGATGAAATCGATGACCCGCAGGAAGGCCTTGTACAAGGGCCACTGCGGGTCCGGGGCGTTATGTCCGAGCAGATCGAGGATTCGTTGGTTCTTGAACGATGGCGTACGCCCTCCGCGCTGCTCCAGGGCGGCTCCGCAGAAAGAGTTGAGGAGGATTTCCAGGGTGGTGTAGGCGCCGATCTCATGCAGTGTCTTGCGCTTGTCCTGGAAGATCTTCTCCCTGGCCAGGGCCTTGGCCTGCTGCACGCAGCGCTTGGCCGGACCACTCATGTGTTCCACCAGGTCGCCGCTCAGGCTGCCTTCCAGCAGGGCGCGCTTCTGTTCGACGAAGGCGCGGGCGGCGGCGTTGCTCAGGTGCTCGATGGCCTTGCCACGAAGGATTGCCAGCCTGCGTCTGCGCGAGTCCTGCGGGCCCAGTTGGCGATAGGTCTCCGGTAGGTCGTCGCCGACCAGATCGAGGAGCAGGGCTTCCACCTCCGGGTAGTCGAGCAGGTCCATTTCCAGACCGTCTTCCAGGTCGATGAGGCCGTAGCAAATGTCGTCCGCCGCTTCCATCAGGTACACCAGCGGGTGGCGTGCCCAGCGCTCGTTTTCCAGTTGCGGCATGCCCAGCTTGGCGGCGATCTGTTCGAGGAGCGGCAGCTCGCTCTGGTAGCAGCCGAACTTGTGCTTCTTGTAGCCCAGGGAGTCGGCATGGCGCGCGGTCCAGGGGTATTTCAGGTAGCTGCCGAGCGTCGCGTAAGTCAGGCGCGTCCCGCCGTCGAACTGGTGGTATTCCAGTTGCGTGAGGACGCGGAAGCCCTGGGCGTTGCCCTCGAAGTGCAGGAAGTCGGCGCGCTCGTCGGCATCCATGTCGTCCAGCCAGCCGCGTCCGGCGGCCTGTTGGAACCAGTGGCGGATGGCGTCTTCGCCGGAGTGACCGAAGGGTGGGTTGCCGATGTCGTGGGCCAGGCAGGCGGACTGCACGATCACGCCCAGGTCGCTGGGATCGCACCACTCCGGCAGTTCACTGCGCAGCATCTCGCCGACCCGCATGCCCAGGGAGCGGCCGACGCAGCCGACTTCCAGCGAGTGGGTCAGGCGGGTATGGATGTGGTCGTTGCTGGATACCGGGTGGACCTGGGTCTTGCGCCCCAGGCGGCGGAAGGCGCCGGAGAAGATGATGCGGTCGTGGTCCTTGTGGAAGGCGCTGCGGCCGAGTTCCGTGTCGCTGTGCACGGGTTTGCCGAGGCGCTCTCGCGGGAGCAGGGTATGCCAGTCCATTCGCTCGTCCAATTATCGAGGGATGGGCGTCACGCTACCCGCTGCAGACGGCAATCTCAATCGGCGGTTGTCACAGCCCTTCGGCATCGATGTCGATTAGCAGCAGACGGCGGCCATTGTCGATGAACTGTCCGGCGGTCATGCAGTATTGGTTGGAGGTGGCATCGCGGTAGGTGTTGGAGAGTGTCAGGCGGCGCTCCTCCCAGCCCTCGGCGAGCAGTTGGTAGAAGTAGGGGCGCCAGGACCAGTTGTGCCCGACATAGCGGCGATCCTCCTTCCAGAACAGTCCGTTCCATTCGAGGTTCGGCGAGATTTGCGTGCCGTGGCGGTCGCATTGGTAGATGCGCAGCAGGCGCGGAAAGGCTTCGGGGGCCGGAAGGCTGCTGAGCATGGCGCCGCTTTCGGCCCAGGGGCGCAATCCATTCATCAGCTCGGCGAGTTGCCGGCGCAACTGCACCAGGCTGCCGCGTTCTTGCAGCTTGCGCCGCACATAGTGGTCGCGCAGTTGGCTGAACGCGCCCAGATAGGCATCGCTGGGGGGGAACTCCAGAGCGGGCCGGGCGAACAGAAAGCCCTGTACGAAGCGGGCACCACATTCGAGGGCGAAGTGCATCTCCGCTTCGGTTTCCACGCCTTCGGCGATGATCCAGCAGCCGGTCTTCTCGGCCATCTGTGCCAGGGCCTTGACCACTTCGCCGCTGGGGCCGCCGCGCGCGGCCTGCTGGAACAGGCGCATGTCGAGCTTGAGGATGTCCGGTTGCAGCGTCAGCACCCGGTCGAGTTGCGAATAGCCGGCGCCGAAGTCGTCGATGGCGATGCGCGCGCCCGCTTCCCGGTAGCGCGCCACCACCTCCGGCAAGCGTTGGTTGCCGCCACTCAGTTCGGTGATCTCGAATACCACGCGGCGTGGATCGACGCCGTGCTGCTGCAACTGCTTGAGGCTCGGCAGTGGCTGGTTGGGGCGCAGACGGCCGATCCAGCGCGGGGAGATGTTCAGGCTGAGGAACCAGTCGTCGGGCACCTCGCGCAAGCGCGCGAGGGCATCGTCGCGTATCTGTCGGTCGAGGCGCCGCAACGCCGCCGGGGAAACCTTGGAATCGAAGAACAGCGGGCCGACGGATGTCAGCTTGCCATCGGCGCTACGCAACCGGCCAAGGGCCTCGACACCGGCGATCAGTCCGGTGGCGGTGTCGATGAAGGGCTGGAAGCAGGCGATCGGTTGCCCATCGATCAAGGGACACATCCTTAGTGGTGAGGAATCGGGGAGGCGCGATGCCGATGCCTCCGTTCAGAATCACCTTAAGCAAGAATGCAGCCAGCATGCTCAGGAAGGCGGATCGGATTCAGCCTTTGTCGTTGCCGTGGTTTGCTGGCGCAACTTGAACAGCAGGGGCGCGAGAATCAGGCCCAGGCGCAGCAGACGCAGCCAGCGGCGTTTGCGTCCGAGCAGCAAGGCGAGCGTTGCGGCTCCACCGCCGGCGGCCCACAGCGGGCTGAAGCCGTGCAGTTGCTGACGCACGCTCTGGCCGAGGTCGCGGGCCTGGCGCAAGGGCTGCAGCAACAACTGGGCTTCCTGCTGCAACTGCTGGCGCTGCAACTCCAGGCGCAGGCGAACGATGGCTTTGCGCATTTCACGGCGCGAAGGACGGGCGGGCAGGTTCGGGAGTTCACTCATGGCAGCAGGCGCTCCCGATCTCGGGCCAATTCTTCGAGGGTTGCGCCGAAGGGCGAGCTGTCTTCGTCGAGCAAACCATGCAGGCGCCAGGCGCAGAGTCCGGCGCCCAGGCAATAGAACAGGCACAGGCCGATGGCCGCGGTCATTCGGTAGCTGTCCCAGAACACCAGCAATACCAGTAGCGACAGGCCCATGATCAGCAGCAGCGCGAAGATCAGGCCGAGCCCGGCGAACAGGAGCAGCGTCAGGGTACGGCTCTTCTGCTCCTGCAGCTCCAGGCCGAACAATTCGACATGGCCTTGCAGCAGGCCGATGAAAGCGGCGCCGAAGCGCCGCAGGGAGGGACTGTTGCCCTGATTGGCGCCAGCGGCGTCCTTACCGTCGCTCATGGATCAGCGCCGCCCCACCAACAGGCCGAGCAGGAAGCCGACGCCGGCGGCCACGCCCACGGCCTGCCAAGGGTGATCGCCCAGGTAGTCTTCGGTGGCGTCCACTGCGGCCTTGCTCTGATCGCGCAGCAGGCCCTGGGCGGAGTCGATCCGCTCGCGGGCCTTGCTCAAGCCGGTGCGCAGTTGATCGCGCAAATGCTCGGCTTCTTCGCCGGCCAGGCCAGCGGAGCTTTGCAGGAGTTTCTCGGTATCGGCGACCAAGGCCTGGAATTCGGCCATCAGTTCGTCCCTGGCGGTGTTCACATCGGGCTTGCGTGGCATGTGAGGCTCCTTGAGGTTGCGGGGTTCAATACGGTCGAGCCCCTTGGCTGCGGGAAGTTTCCCATAAATTGACGGCGAGACGGTCTAGCCTTTCCGGCGAGCACGTCTGTTTCAGTGAAGACCACTTCAACGGGCTTTGCTTTGCCCGCGCGATGGTATGCCGCTTGCAACTCTGTGGTGCGAAAGCCGGTGAGAGTGCCCTATCGAGGGGCGTTCAGGGATATCCAAGGGTCGCCGGAATTTCTTCTAACCATTTGAAATAAAAGAAAAAAGCCAAATCGGTGAGGTGTCTGTCACGGAGCGCTTGCTGCGTTCTGGGGCAGGCCTTCGAGCATTCCCGGTGCGCATCTGCTTCATGCTGGTGCGACTATTCGTGGCAGTGGGCTGTTTTGGTGCTTTTCGATTCAATCTAGGGCTGCCGATCGCTATGGAAAACCTGAACAGTGCCGTGGAAACCCTGATCCACGGCTCCAACACGCTCTTTATCCTGCTTGGCGCGGTGATGGTTCTGGCCATGCACGCCGGTTTCGCCTTCCTCGAAGTCGGAACCGTGCGGCAAAAGAACCAGGTCAACGCGCTGTCGAAGATTCTTTCCGACTTCGCCATTTCCTGCCTGGTGTATTTCTTTGTCGGTTACTGGATCGCCTACGGCGTCAACTTCCTCAGGCCGGCGTCGGAGCTGAGCGCGGAGAACGGCTATGCGCTGGTCAAGTTCTTCTTCCTGCTGACCTTCGCCGCGGCCATTCCGGCGATCATTTCCGGAGGCATCGCCGAGCGCGCCAAGTTCGCCCCGCAGCTATGCGCCACGGCACTGATCGTTGCCTTTCTCTATCCCTTCTTCGAAGGCTTGGTATGGAACGGCAACCATGGCTTGCAGGATTGGCTGAAACTGCAATTCGGCGCGCCTTTCCATGATTTCGCCGGATCGGTCGTGGTGCATGCCTTCGGTGGCTGGCTGGCGCTGGCTGCGGTGCTGTTGCTCGGCCCACGCAATGGTCGCTACCGCGATGGCCGGCTGGTGGCTTTCGCTCCCTCGAACATTCCTTTCCTCGCGCTGGGCTCCTGGATCCTCATCGTCGGCTGGTTCGGCTTCAACGTGATGAGCGCGCAGACCTTGAATAACGCCAGTGGCCTGGTGGCGGTGAACTCGCTGCTGGCCATGGTCGGGGGGACGGTCGCTTCGCTGCTGGTCGGTCGCAACGACCCCGGCTTCCTGCACAACGGCCCGTTGGCCGGACTGGTGGCGGTCTGCGCCGGCTCCGACCTGATGCACCCGGTCGGCGCCCTGGCCACCGGCCTGGTGGCCGGCGCCCTGTTCGTTTGGGTCTTCACCCTTATCCAGACCCGCTGGAAGATCGACGACGTGCTCGGCGTATGGCCGTTGCACGGCCTCTGCGGTGCCTGGGGCGGCATCGCTTGTGGGGTGTTCGGCCAGCAGGCGCTGGGTGGCCTGGGTGGGGTCAGTCTGCTCAGCCAGACGCTGGGGACCGTGGCTGGCGTCCTGATCGCTTTCGCCGGCGGGCTGCTGGTCTATGGCGGCATCAAGGCGGCCGTGGGGATCCGTCTGAGTCAGGAAGAGGAGTATTACGGGGCTGATCTGTCGATCCACAAGATCGGTGCGGTCAGCCACGAGTAACGCGGATCGGGCGGCTCCTGCGGGCCGCTCTTCCCGTCTGCGTATTCACGCCGCCGGGCGCCTTTGTCGATGCTGCTCGGCGCATCTTTCGCAATGGTTCGCGCGGCCAGAAAAAAGCCCCGCCAGGGCGGGGCTCAAACCAAAGGTGTTGTCGCGGAAGCCCGCCGATCGGCCACCCATGCGTCGTGGGTGGCCGAGGCCTCCGTCAAGCGGCTCTTACCACAGTGGCATGGTGTAGCTGACGATCAGACGGTTCTCGTCGACCGAGTTGCTGGACGTGCTGTTCTGCGCGTAGTTGCTGCGGGTGGTCGCGTTACGCCACTTGATGCCGAGACCTTTCACCGGGCCTTCCTGGAAGACGTAGGCGATGTCGGTATCGCGTTCCCACTCGTGGCCATCCTCGCTGGTGGTCAACTGGTCGATGCCGGTGCCCTTCACGTAACGGGTCATGAAGGTCAGGCCGGGAATGCCGAGGCCGGCGAAGTTGTAGTCGTAGCGCGCCTGCCAGGATTTCTCGTCCTTGTTGGCGAAGTCCAGCACCTGCACAAAGTTCACCAGGTACGGATCGGTACCGTTGATGTAGGCGAAGCCGGTGTCGCCGCTCATCTTCTGGTAGCCGAGGCCGAAGGCGTTGTAGCCCAGGTTGTAGGTGAACATGGCGTTGATCGCCTTGTTGTCTACGTTGCTGGTGCCGTCGTCGGTGGACTTGGCGAAGCGGATATCGGACTTCAGCGACTGGCCATCGGTGATCGGCAGGTTGTAGACGGCGGTCAGGTAGTGCTGCTTGTAGAAGTCCTTCAGCTCGCCGTAGTGGTAGCCGGTGCTGAAGTTCTTGTTCCACTGGTAGGTACCGCCGGCGAAGTCGAATTCGTTGGTGGTGGTGCCTTTGGCGAAGCTGATGTTCTTCTTGCCACCGGTGGTGACAGTCATTTCCTGGTAATCGGTGGAATCGCGCAGGTTGGTCTGGTTCAGGCGGCCGCCATCGAGGGTCAGGCCATCGATCTGCGTGGAGTTCACCGCGCTACCCAGGAAGACCTGCGGCAGCAGGCGCGTATCGTTGGGCACGATGACCGGCAGTTTGGGGATCAGTGTCCCCATCTTCAGGGTGTTCTTTTCGTAGCGCAGTTTGGCGGTCATGCCCAGCTTGCTGTAGTCGTCCGGGGCGGAGCCGTCGGCGGTCTTCGGTAGCAGGCCGGTGCCCGAACGCGCCGGGCTGGAATCCAGCTTCAGGCCCAGCATGCCGATGGCATCGACGCCAACGCCGATGGTGCCGTCGGTGTAGCCGGATTCGTAGCGCAGGATGAAGCCCTGGGCCCACTCTTCAGCCTTGCTCTGCTGGGCCGAGGTGGAGCTGCGGAAGTCGCGGTTGAAGTAGAAGTTGCGTAGTTCAACGCTGGCTTTGCTATCCGAGATGAAGTCGGCGTGAGCCAGGGATGGAAGGATAAAGCTGGTACCCAGCGTGGACAGAGCCACGGCACGGGCGATCGGGGTCTTGCTCATTGTTATTGTCTCCTCGAGCGCGGGGTGCAGTTCGGTAATGCCGGATCCGTACCGGCATGTCGATCTGTTACAGCCTGTCTACTAAATCATTACAGCTTTTGTCCGACTCTTAGACCTTAGTCGCTGTTTACGCAGATATCCCGCTGATTTGCTTGCCAATGAGCAGTGAAAGAAATAGCCGAAGGAAGGAAGGTAAATTTCGCTCGATGAAACCGACTTTTCGCTACTGAATCCAGGTCGGGTAGTAGCCGAGGCGGTCCTGGGCATCGGCGTCGTGGGCCGGGATTACGCTGATCTCCGGGTGGGCGCGCATCAGCAGGCGGACCCGGGCGAGCGCCGCCAGCGTCCGCTGGCGGTCCTGGTCGACCAGTTTCCGGCTGATCCAGAACTTTTCGTGCGGCCCATCGAAGGCGGAGAGCCGCCAACTGGTGTCGCCGCTGAAGAGGAAGCGCCGGCCGTCCTCCAGGGTGACGAACAGGCCGACCGAACCAGGCGAATGACCGGGCATGGGCACCAGTACCAGGCTGCCGTCGCCGAACAGGTCGAGACTGGCGTCGAAGCCGAGGAACGGCCCGGACGAGAATTCGTAAGGCGTCCAGCGGGTGCCGCGACTGAATTCGCTGGGGAACACCGCCGGCGGGGTGCCGGTTTGTGCGTATTCGATTTCTTCATAGGGCGCCCAGACAGGCACGTCGGGAAAGTCCGACAGGCCCGAGGCATGGTCCCAGTGGGCATGGGAGAGCAGGATGCGATCGACGCGGATGCCACTGCCGTTCAGTTGTGCGCGAACCGGCTTCACCTCGCCGAAGCGGAACAATGGCTTGCCCCACCAGGGCATGTCCTGATCGAACTGTGCCCTGGCGTGGCTGCCCAGGCCGGTATCGAACAGCAGTGTCGCGGCGTGGTGCTGAATCAGCACGGCCGTGTGGTTGAAGCGGGCCCGGTGTATCCAGGAGCCGCCAGCCACGCTCAGGGCCTCCAGGGTGCTGGTCCCGGACGTGCGCACCAGGGCGAAGCGTATGCCTGCCGCTTCAGCGTGCAGGCTGGCGATCCCTGCCAGCAGGGCGAGGATCAGAAGGACTGAGCGCATGTTTCACACTCCATGTTCGGGCAGGAAGGGAGAGGCTTCGGCGGCGCCGAAGCGCAGGGGCAGGCGTCCTGGGCGCAGGGTCCAGCGAGCGACTTGCAGGTTCAGCAGGCGTTCCGCACCGGCAGGCATCGCCAGGCCGTGGCGGGCAGCGTCTTGCGGCCAGTGAATCCGCGCGCGGGCCTCCAGGTGCAAGAGGTCGCCGTTGGCGAAGTCGACGAACAGCAGGGCGCAGCGCGCGTCCTGCGCCAGGTTGCCGAGGGTGTTGAAGTAGTGGTTGCCGCGATAGTCCGGCAGCCAGAGCTGGCCGTCCGCGCCAAGCCGGACGAAGCCCGGATGGCCGCCGCGATGGGAAATGTCGACCCCGCCGTTATCCCCCGCGGGGTGTTGGCTGGCGATGAACAAGGTGTCGCTGCGTTGCACCAGTTCCAGCCAGGCCGGGTCGAGCCCGTGGCCCTGGAGACTTGGCGCGGCGGTTCGTGGGGTGGGCGCGTAGTGGCGGGCCTGGATGTACTTCGGGCAGTTGCCGAAGGACTGTTGCACGTGCAGGACGAAGCCCGTCTCATCGACCGCCGTCAGTCTCCCGTTCAGGCGATTGCGCCGCCGCGTCGGCAGTTCCAGGCCGAGCAGACCCAGGCGGGCGCCCGTCGTCAGGTTGGCGGCAAGCGGGTCGTCGGCCTCGGGCGAGGCCTCGACCCGCAACAGCCGTGGTTCCGGCGAATGGGCGAATCCCGGCGGGCCCCAGAGCACCGAGGCCTGGGGCTGGCCATCGGCGTCGGCGCTACCGACCAGCAGCCAGGGCAGCAGCGGAAAGAATTCCCGGTGCTGCTCCGGCATGAAGTCGCGGATCGCGCGCGCGCCGAAATCGGCCATCTTGTCGCGGACGCCGGCGCGCGCCTGAATCTCCAGTTCGCCGGGATGGAAGGGGCTGTCCATGCTCGTTCAAAGCGCCGGTAACGGCAGGTAGCCGGGCAGGGCGCGTACGCGATCCAGCCAGGCCAGCACATGCGGGTGGCCCGCCAGTTCGAGGCCGCCTTCGCCAGCCAGCGCCACATAGGGGTAGACCGCCACGTCGGCGATGCTCGGTGCCGCGGTGCGTGCCAGCCAGGTGTGCCGCGACAATTCGCTGTCGAGCAGTTCCAGCGCCTGGCGTCCCTTGGCTTGTGCCGTGGCCAGATCCCCTGGGCGTTTGAGCAGCAGGATCACCCGCGCATCGGCCGGGCCGTGCTGGATTTCATTGGCGGCGAAGCTCAGCCAGTGAGCGATGCGCCCCTGGGTTTGCGCATCCAGCGGATACCAGGACTCATCGGCATAGCGCCGTGCCAGGTAGACCAGGATGCCCTGGGAGTCGCCAAGGGCGAAGTCGCTGTCCTCCAGCGCGGGAACCTGGCCGCGTGGATTGATGGCGAGGAACTCGGCGCGCTTGTGCGCGCCGGTGCGCAGGTCGACGTTGATCAGTTCGGTCTTCTGGCCGATCAGGCTAAGGAACAGGCGGACTTTGTAGGCATTACCGGAGAGCGGGACATCGTGCAGTTTCATGGCTGAGTTCCCTTGGGCTTGGGCGGTTGGTGGGGCGTGCGGAAGTGCTGTGATGGATATTAGACAGACAGGTCTGTATAGTTCAAGCGGAAATTTTCACTCGCCCATTTCCCTTTGCCTGGCAGGCGGTACATGCCGCGGCCGGCTCGCGCATAATGGCGGGCCAGGAGGTGCCCATGTCATCCAGTAAACCGGCTTCCAGCAAGCGCGAGCTGCTGCTCAATACCGCACTCGATCTGTTCTACCGCGAGGGCTATCACGCCACCGGCATCGATCGCATCCTCGCTGAGTCCGGCGTGGCGAAGATGACCCTGTACAAGCACTTCAAGTCCAAGGACGAGTTGATCATGGCGGCGCTGGAAGAGCGCCACGCGCGCATGCGGGAGCGAGTCCGCGAAGGCATGCCGGCGGAGCCGCGCGCGGCCATCCTGGCGATGTTCGATGGCCTGCATGCCTTCCTGCAGCAGCAGGACTTCTGTGGCTGCGCGTTCATCCATGCCGCCGCCGAGTTCCATGACCGCTCGCACCCCATTCACCGCCTGGCGGCCGAGCACAAGCAATTCATCGAGACCTTCTTCCGCACGCAACTGGAACGGCTGGGTGCCGAACAGCCGGCTAAACTGGCGCGACAGCTGCAATATCTGGCGGAGGGCGTGCTGGTCATGGCGCACATGCATGGCCCCGCCGATCAGGCGCTGGAGGCTCGCGACGCTGCGGACAGCCTGCTGCGCGGCGCCGGTCTTTGACGCATGGAGAATGGTATGAACCCTGAATGCCAGTTGTTCGGCACCCTTGGCTGCCACCTTTGCGAAGTGGCGGAAGCCGTGCTGATGCCTTTCGTCGAACACGGTCTGCTGGTCGAACTGGTGGACATTGCCGACCGCGAGGAGTGGGTGGCCCGCTATGGCCTGAGCATCCCCGTGCTGCGCCGCTGTGACAGCGGTGCGGAGCTGAACTGGCCGTTCGACGCCGAACAGATCGCCGCCTTCCTGCGCGGCTGACACTTTCCCTTCGGATTGCCCGGCGCTGGGCCGTGCTCCGCTCGCTGCGCCGCGGCTATCCATTGCTCATAGAGAGGACTGCAGCATGAACATCGGATTTCTCGGGCTCGGCGGCATGGGCGCGGCCATGGCGGCCAACCTGGTCAAGGCCGGCCACCAGGTCCGCGTCTGGAATCGCTCGGCGGCGGCGTTGGAGCCCTTGCTCGCCCTCGGAGCGACGGCAGCGGCGGACCCGGTCGCGGCGTTCGATGGCGAGGTGGTGATCTCGATGCTTGCCGATGACGCCGCGACCCGCGCGGTGATCTTCGACAGCGGCGCCCTGGCTTCCGCCAAGCCGGGGTTGATCCATTTGGGCATGGCCACGCTTTCCGTCGATCTGGTCGGCGAACTGGTGGCGCGGCATCGCGAGCGAGGTGTGGTCTACGTCGCGGCGCCGGTGTTCGGGCGTACCGATGTGGCCGCCGCCGGCAAGCTGAACATCCTCGCCGCCGGTCCGGCGCAGGCCATCGCCACGGTTCAGCCGCTGCTCGACGCCATGGGCCAGAAGACCTGGCCATTGGGCGAGGACCCACTGCGTGCGGCGGTGGTGAAGATTGCCGGCAATTTCATGATCGCCAGCGCCATCGAAGCGATGGGCGAGAGTTCGGCGCTGGTGAAGCGCTTCGGTGTGGAGCCGGCGCAGCTACTGGAGATCATGAGCGGCACCCTGTTCGACGCGCCGGTGTACCGCAACTACGGGGCGCAGATCGCCGCGCAGCGCTACGAGCCGGCTGCGTTTCGTCTGGTGCTGGGCTTGAAGGATGTCGGCCTGGCGCTGTCGGCGGGGCAGGGCCGGCACGTACCGCTGCCATTCGCCAGTGTGCTGCGCGATAACCTGCTGGAGGCGATCGCCCAGGGCGATGGTGAGCGTGACTGGGCGGCTCTGGCGCAAGTCGCCATGCGCCGCTCCGGCCAGGACTGAATTCTCGCGATGAAACAGCCCGTCAGCGATGGCGGGCGTTGCGCGGCGAAAAAACGCGGGCAATAAAAAACCCGCCGATTAAGGCGGGTTTTTCGGGATTTGGTCGGAGCGACTGGATTCGAACCAGCGACCTTCTCGTCCCGAACGAGACGCGCTACCAAGCTGCGCTACGCTCCGTTTGATGGCGCGCATTCTACCGAAAAACTTTTGATGCACAAGGGGTTAGCGAAAATTTTTTTTCGTTGGCGGATTTTCTCCGGCGCAGAAAGCCGACGCCCCACAGGACACTAGCGTCCTGTGGGGCGTCGAGACGGCTGGCAAGGCGAGTGGTGGTGGATCAGAGATCCTTCACGCTGCGCACCTGGTCTTTGTTGATGCGCACACGTTTGCCGTCCAGTTGTTCGAATTCGTAGAAGCCGGACTTCTCGTCATATTTGGGCGTGTCGGTGGACTGGATTTCACGACCGTCGTTCAAGGTGACGACGCTGGGGCTGGAGCAGCCGGCGAGAACGCCAAAACCCAGGGCGAGCAGGAAGGCTGGAAGCGCCCGTTTGATCATTCGTAAATCTCCTGTACGGCATTACAAAAAATTGAGTACGAATTTTCCGACATTGCTTCGACCGGCAAAGTTCCCCCGATGTGCCGCCAGCGCCCGAGTCACTCCTGGGGCGAGCCTTGCAGCAGTTCCGGCGTATTCAGGTTGATCAGCCGCGGGTCATCTTTCTCGCAGGGGACGGCCTGTGCGCCCAGCGGTAGCAGGATATGGCGCGGGCTGCGCTCGCCGCGTTGCCAGGCCGCTTCCAGTGGCGCCGCCAGGCTGCGGGGCAGCATGCAGAACAGCGGCTCCCATTGCTCGCCAGCGCGCAGCATGTGGGCGACGTCGGGCGCCGCGGCCGAGGCGCGGCGCAGGCTGTCGAGGAGCGCCGCGTCTATGCAAGGCGCATCGCACGGCAGTACCAGCAACCAGGGGTGGCGTGCCACGGCGAGGCCGGCGCGGATGCCGGCGAGCGGGCCGGGGTAGTCCGGGGTGTCGTCCTGCACCAGGCGATCGGCATAGGGCCGGTAGCGCTCGGCATTGCGGTTGCAGGAGATGATCAGGTCGTCGCTCAGCGGTCGTACCTGCTCGTACAGATAGCTGATCAGCGGTCGCCCGCGCCATTCCAGCAGGCCCTTGTCGTGGCCGCCCATGCGCTGGCCGCGTCCGCCGGCGAGCAGCAGCACGGAGCAGGGGGGCAGGGCTGTGTCAGGCATGGCGCGGTCTCCGGAACGGGCCTGTGATATAACACCGGCCATCCTTTTCTCACAAGCAAGGGCCCCCGCCATGAGTCACTCGGCCGCGCAGGCATTCGTGCCGCTGAACATCGCCGTCCTTACCGTCAGTGATACCCGCACCCTGGAAACCGATACCTCCGGCCAGCTGTTCGTCGATCGCCTCAAGGCCGCCGGCCACCACCTTGCCGCCCGTGTGTTGCTCAAGGACGACCTCTACCGTATCCGCGCCCAGGTGGCGGCCTGGATCGCCGAGGATGAGGTGCAGGTGGTGTTGATCACCGGCGGTACCGGCTTCACGGGACGCGACAGCACGCCCGAGGCGGTGAGCTGCCTGCTGGACAAACAGGTGGACGGTTTCGGCGAGCTGTTCCGGCAGATTTCCGTGGCCGATATCGGTACCTCCACCATCCAGTCGCGGGCCCTGGCCGGCCTGGCCAACGGCACCCTGGTGTGCTGCCTGCCGGGCTCGACCAATGCGTGCCGGACCGCCTGGGACGGCATCCTCGGCGAGCAACTGGATGCCCGCCACCGCCCATGCAACTTCGTCCCGCACCTGAAGCAGGCAGCGCCTTGCGAGAGCCGCGGATGAGCTGCTGCGACAAGCCTGGCCTGTTGCCGGTTGAAGAGGCCCTGGCGCGTCTCTTGGCGCTGGCGCGGCAGGAGCCGATCCTGGAGAGCGCATCGCTGCCCCTGGCCGAGGCCGCTGGTCGCGTGCTGGCCGAACCGCTGCTGGCCAGCCTCGACCTGCCGCCATGGGACAACAGCGCCATGGACGGCTACGCCCTGCGCCTGGCCGACTGGCAGGGCGAGCCCTTGCCGGTGAGCCAGAAAATCTTCGCCGGCCAGGCGCCCGCGCCGCTGGCGGCCGGCAGCTGTGCGCGCATCTTCACCGGGGCGCCGCTGCCGGAAGGCGCGGATTGCGTGGAAATGCAGGAAAACGCCGAGGTCCTCGCCGACGGCCGCGTGCGCTTCCTCCAGCCCCTCAGGGCGGGCCAGCACATTCGCCCGCAAGGGCAGGAAACCCGCCGTGGCGACTGCGTGCTGCCGGCCGGTACGCGCCTGGGCGCCATCGAACTGGGGTTGGCGGCTTCGCTCGGCAAGGCGCAACTGCTGGTGCGTCGCCGGCCTCGCGTGGCTCTGCTGTCCACCGGCGATGAGCTGGTCGAGCCGGGCACGCCGCTGCGCGCCGGGCAGATCTACAACAGCAACCGGACCCTGCTCAAGGCCTGGCTGGAAGGGAGCGGTTGCGAGGTGCAGGACGCCGGTATCCTGCCCGATGACTTGGCGCGCACACGCGCCATGCTCGGCTCGCTCGGCGGCGTCGACCTGATTCTGTCCACCGGCGGCGTCTCGGTGGGCGAGGCGGACTTCCTCGGCGCCGCCCTGCGCGAAGCCGGCGAACTGGCTTTGTGGAAGTTGGCGATCAAGCCGGGCAAGCCGCTGACCGTGGGGCGTTATCGCGGAGTGCCGGTCATCGGCCTGCCGGGCAATCCGGCGTCGACCCTGGTCACCTTCGCCCTGCTGGCGCGCCCCTATCTGCTGTGTCGGCTGGGCGTCGACGCGCTGGTGCCGTTGCGCATCGAGGTGCCGGCCGGCTTCGCCTGGCGGCATGCCGGTAATCGCCGCGAGTACCTGCGCGCGCGCCTGGAAAACGGCCGGGCGGTGCTTCACTCGAACCAGAGCTCCGGCGTCCTGCGCAGCGCCGCCTGGGCCGACGGCCTGGTGGAAGTGCGCGAAGGGCGGACGCTGGAAGAAGGCGAAGCGGTCGCCTTCATTCCGTTCAGCGCGGTTTTCGGCTGAAGCCCGGGTTCAGGGCTTCGCTGGTGTTTGCAGAGCGCCCGGCTTTACGCCCGGGCGCTTCTTTTGCGGGAACGGGTGGTAGAACCAGCGCAGCACGGCGACGCGCTTGATGAGTTCGCCGATCAGCAACGGTACGACCACCGCCACCACCAGGGCCACGCTCGCCGCCAGCACCGTGGGCAGCCCCAGGTATTCCAGCAGGGCGAAGGTCTTGTGCTGGATCTCGCCGTGGAAGATCAGCAGGATCAGCGTCGACTGGCCAATGTAGTTCATGGGCCCGCGTAGCCAGGGCACCTGCATGAGCACCCCCGACAGCGCCCAGCACAGGTAGACGCCGCACACGGACATCGCGCTGCTCCAGAACCAATGGTCATAGCGGCGTTGCGCAAGGTCCTGGCTGGCGTGGCTGTACAGGAACAGGGCGGCGAAGATCAGCACCGACAGCAGCAGCGTCCAGATCGAACTGCGGTGCTCGCGCAGCCGCCCGCGCAGCAGGTAGCCGTAGATGAAGAAGGTGCTGCTGATCGGCACTATCTCCAGGCTGAACGGCAGGCCGGGCAGCAGCCACTGATGTTCGCCGAAGGTCACCGGGATCTGCCAGAACCAGCCCAGGCAAAGGATGCCGAACAGCAGTTGCAGGGCGACCAGGGCGCAACTGAGCGGCAATGACAGCTGCAACAGGCGCACCACTCGCAGGAACACCCAGGCATAGAGGGTGGCCAGCCAGAAGTGCGGGAGGAACCACAGCGCCTGCCAGGGAATGGTATCCACCGAGGCGTAGAAAACGCCGCCGATGTCCGCCAGCAGTGGTTGGTGGCGCAGCAGGTCGCGTATCACCACGTACACCAGCATGGTGACGAAGAACGGCTTGAGCAGCGCGTCGGCCTTGCGGATGGCGGTCTGCCAGAAGGGCTGCTCCGGCTTGAAGAAGACCCCGGACAGGAAGAAGAACAGCGGCAGGATGAAAGACGCCAGTATCGGATAGAGCAGGTCCGGTGAATTGGCCACGAACCAGCCGTGGCCGAAGACGATGATCAGGATGCCGACCCCTTTGGCGACATCCATCTGTACCCAGCGTTTTTCCATGTTCCGACTCCTGAATCTATACCTGCGCCGGCTGGCCGTTGCCGCCCGGCGCGAACATCATGGGCGTGCCGCCCGCCACGGGCGGTACCAGAGCGCCAGTGCGAGCAGCACCGTGGCCCCGGCGAGACTGCTCGACAGCAGTTGCAGCCAGGGACCGGGCAACGGGAACAGCAGGCCGCCGGCCAGAACCAGCAGCACGCAGTCGATCGACCATTGACGCACCCAGGGCAAGCGCCCGAGCAGGTCGAGGCGACGCATCAGCAGCAGGCCGGTGGCGATCACCCCGGCGAGGGCCGCGAGGGGAATGCCGAGCAAGCCGAAGAGCGGCGGCAGAGCGGCCAGCAACAGCGCGTTGAGCGTACTGCCGAGCAGTTCGCAGTAGAGCGGCTGGCGCGTATCGCCGGCGGCATAGGCATAGCGCGCGAGCATGGCATTGCCGCATCCGAACACCAGTGACAGGGAGAAGCCGGCCAGCAGCAGGGGCAGCGGGCCGCCGGCCGGTTGCTGCGGCAGCAACAGCGCCACCAGCGCCGGCGCCGCGCCGATCAGGCCGATGCCCGCCGGCAGGGCCAGCAGGTTGGCGGTATCCAGTCCGCGGCGCAGCAAGCCCAGGCGTTCGTGGTCGGCGCGGCCGCTCATCAGGCCGAGGAGCACCTGGTTGAGGCTCATCAGGGTGACCAGCGGCAGGTTCATCAGCTTGCGCGCGAAATTCACCCAGGTCACCACGCCCTCGCCCAGCAGGGAGGCCACCAGGCGCTCCAGCAAGGCCAGGCCTTGGCTCGCGGCGTTGCTTGCCAGGAGCGGCCCGAGGCGGTTCGCGAGTTGGCGCAGTTCGCGGGTCGAACGGCTCAGGTGCCAGGGCCGCCAACCCTGCTGCCAGAGCGACGGCAGCAGCGCCGCCGGCATCAGCAGACTGCCGCCGATGAAGGCGAGGGCGAGCCCGGACGGCGAGCTGTGGTTGCCCTGGGTGGCGAGGAACAGCACCGGCGGCAGGTTGAACAGCAGCGAGCCGGTACCGGCCAGCACGAAACGCTCGCGCGCCTGCAGCGGGATGCACAGCAGCGCATGCAGTACCAGGCCGGGCAGGCACCAGGCGAGCAGACGCAGGCTGTCGCCGGCAAGCAGGCTGCCCTGGGCACTGAGGCCCGGACCGAGCACGTGAACCAGCCAGGGGGCGAGCAGCAGCAGGGCCAGGCTGGCGAGCAGTGCCAGTCCGGTCAGTTGTGGCAGCACCGCGGCCAGCCAGCCCGGCCGTTGCTGTTCGTCTCGCTCCAGGTACAGCGGCAGGGCGGCGGCACTGAGCAGACCGCCGGCCAGGGAGATGCGCACGGCTTCGGGCAGGAACAACGCCACCAGAAACGCATCGCTCTGCCCGCCGGCGCCCCAGGCGCCGACCAGCAGCCATTCGCGGGCGAAGCCCAGGCCGAGGCCCAGCAGCGAGGCGAGGGTCAACCAGGATGCTGCACCGAGCATGGCTTTACTCCACCGGCCGCGCCGACGGGCGCAGTGCCGGGCCGTCGAGCTTGCGCGTCGCGCGGCGTTGGCCGAACAGGCGGCGGGCTTCCAGCAGATTGAGGCCGAGCAGCAGCCAGAACAGGGCGATCATCACCAGGGCGAAGCTGAAGTAGTGGTCGAACAGACCGCTGACCAGCGCCGCCATGACGCCGGCGCAACTGCCGAGCCAGATGGCGTTGTCACGGGTCAGGCGGATCGGTCCGGGCTCGGGGCGGGTCTCCCGCCACCAGTGCCAGGTCACTGCGATGAACAGCAGCATGCCGCCCAGGCCGGTCTTGTAGACGAAGTTCAGCCACAGGTTGGAGATCCCCAGCAGGTTGGTGCCCGGCACCGGCGGATCGACCTTGAAGCCGATACCCAGCGGGTAGGCGGCGACCGCCTTGGGGAACATCCGGTATTCGTCGACGCGCACCTCGGTACTGGCGTTCTGTGGCGAGAAGATGGTCGCCAGGCGCTCCTGCAACGGCGGATAGCTCATCACCAGCAGCACCGCCAGGCCGGCGCCGAGCAATAGCAGGCGGCCGGTGTAGCGCACTTTGCGCAGCGACATCCAGATCAGCACCAGGGTCAGGCTGACCATGGCGCCGCGCGAACTGCAGAGCAGCAACGCCGCCGCGCCGAGCACCGCCACGCTGAGACCGAGCAGGCGCCGCCAGCCCTGGTTGGCCAGACCGAAGCAGAACGCCAGCGGCAGCAGCAGGGCCATGATGCCGCCGGTGGCGTTCGGGTGCATCCACGGCGAGCCCATGCGCGAGGACAGCGCGTTGAGGCCGAATTCGAGGTTTTCCAGGTTGGCGTAGTGGAACAGCGTGAGGACCGGCGCCATGCCCGAGGCCGAGCGGGAGCGGATGAACACGCCGATCGACAACAGCAGCATGGCCAGGGTGCCGAGCAACAGGCAGACCACCAGCTTCTCGCGCTTGTCCGGTTCTTGCAGCAGGCGCAGGGCAAGGAACAGCGTCGACAGGTTGAGCAGCCAGCGCAGCCAGTTGGCCAGGCCGCTGGTCTGGGCCTGGATGCTCAACTGGCCGACGACGAAGGGCAGGCAGGTGAACAGCATCAGCGCCAGCAGCCAGCGCTCGGTCGGGCCTTTGTCGCGAATCACCGGCAACTGCGACAACAGGCTGTGCCAGAGCACGGCGCCCCAGGTCAGTGCCAGCAGCGCTTCGCTGACGGTGGTGCGTATGCCCAGGTTGACCGTCGAGTAGGGCATGAAGGTGGCCAGCAGGGCGAACAGCAGCAGGCCGGCCAGCGGGTAGCGGACGATGCTGAGCACCGCGGCGACGCCAACCACGGCGGCGGCGGCCTTGGCCGGCGAGAGGGCGAGCAGTAACCCGCCGAAGGCCAGGCCAATGACAATGGCAATGAGCTTTCCGAGCGGCATCACGGTTGTAGTTCCTCGATCAGCTCGGCCAGGCGCCGGCTATAGCTATGGGCATCGAAGCGTGCCGCCCAGTCGCGCAGGGCGGCGCGGTCAGGGGCGGGCGGGGAGGCCAGGCGAGCCATCAGCTCGACCAGCGCCGCTGCGTCGTTGGGTGAGAAGCGCGGTGCGTCCGGGGGCGCCACTTCATCCAGGGAAGAGCCGCTGGCCACGGCGACCGGGATGCCGAGCCGCAGGGCTTCCACCACCGGCAGGCCGAAGCCTTCGGCATAGGACGGTTGCCACAGGCGCTCGGCGGCGAGGTAGACCGCATGCAGTTGGGCGTCGTCGAGATCGCCGCGCGCGTACAGTCCGGGCAGATTGCGCTGATGTTCGGGCAGATGGTCGAGGCTGCCGACCAGCAGCAATTCCGGCACACCGGGGAAGCGGGTGCGCGCCTGGTGCCAGGCATCGACGAACCAGGGCACGTTCTTGCGCAATTCGCGGGTGCCGACCAGCAGCCAGTAGCGCGCCGGCAGGTTCAGGCGCTGGGGATCGGCCGGCGCGCCCGCGAAGCCATCCACCAGGTTCGGCAGCACCCGGAGCTTGTCGGCGTGCCGGGGAAACAGCCGCGCTGCCTCGTCGGCGGTGTATTGCGACGGTGTCCAGATGCGGTCGGCGGCCTGTACCGCGTAGTGGATCGAGAGGCGGTCACTGAGCTGGTAGACCGAGGCCTTGAGGCGATTGGCGTGGTAATTGTCCAAGGTGATCTGGAACAGATCGTGGAGCAGCAGCGCATAGCGCGTACCGCGCGGTTTGGGCGGCAGCGGCAAGCCCATGTTGAAGTTGGCGATGTACAGACCGACCCGCAGCTCGCGCAGGGCGCGCGGTAGATAGCCGAGCTCGAAGCGCAGGCGCAGGTGTGGCCGGTGCATGGCGGGCGACGGGCAGCCCCAGGGTGGGCATTGCACTGTCTGGCGCAAGGGGTCGCCCAGCGGCGCCACCGCGAAGCGCAGCAGGTCCACGCCCGGCAGCGCGCGCAGGGTCCGCTCCATGGCCAGGACCTGGCGGCTTATGCCGGAGCGCGGCGAGGCGGCGACGGTGCGGTAGTCCAGGCCTATGCGCATGCCGAGGCCTCCTTCAGCGGATGCCCGAGCAGGTCGGCGTAGACCGCCTCCAATTGGCCGGCGGCCACGCCCCAATCGTGTGCCTGGCGCACATAGGCGCGGCCATGCTCGGCGATGCGCGCGGCCATGGCCGGGTCATCGAGCAGGCGTGCCAGGCCGTCGGCCAGGGCCGCCGCGTCGTCACCGCCGAGGTAGTGCACGCCGGCTTCCACGGCGAGCCCGGAAACGCCTTGCGAGGTGCTGGCCAGAGGCAAGCCGGCGGCCATGGCTTCGAGCACCTTGAGCTTGGAGCCGCCGCCGTGCCGCAGCGGCGCGAGGAAGACCGCGGATTGCGCCTGTAGCGCCGGCAGGTCGCTGACGAAGCCGCGCCATTCGATGCGCGGGTCCGGCCAGCGCTCGGCCCAGGTCGTCGGCAGGGCATGGCCGCAGACACAGAAGCGCGCTCCGGGGTGACGTTTCCACAGGCGCGGGAGCACTTCCGCCAGCGCCCATTCGACGGCATCGAGGTTGGGCGCGTACTCGTAATTCCCCAGGAACAGGATGCGCTGGCTGCCAGCGGCCGGGCGCACCGCCGCGAACTGCTCGCAGTCGACGCCGTTCACCACCACGGCTGCCGGCTGGCCGGCGATGCGCGAGAGCGTTGCGGCGTCGGCGGCGGTGACCGCGACCAGGCGCGTGGCCTGGCTCAGCACGCGGCGCTCCCAGCGTCGGTAACGCCACTGGTCGAAGCGCACGAAGGGCAGCGCCCAGCGTGGCAGGCGGTCGTAAGTGGCGGCGCCGAGCGAGGATTCGACATTGTGCTCGGTCAGCACGAACGGTTGGGCGTGCCGCCGCAGTGCCGCCTCGTAGGGTTGGAAGGTATAGCTGTGCTCGATCTGGACGATGTCCCAGTGCTCCGCCAACAGGCTGTCGAAGGTGGCTTCCAGCGCGGGATTCAGCCCGTTCACGCTGGCCAGCAATGGCGTCGGCGCGAACAGCGCCGCGATCAGGGTGCGCAGACTGCGCAGCGGACGTCTGGGCAGCTCGATCAGGCGTTCGAGCAGGGGCGCGAGCGTGGCGCGATCGGCGGCCGCGAGCGGCTGCTTGCTCTGCACCAGCAGGGTAATGCGATGGCCGCGCGCGGCGAGGCTGCGCAGCATCTGGTACTGGCGCGTCTTGCCGCCGCTGGTGGTGGGCCAGGGCGAGTAGGGAAGAATCCAGAGGATGCGCATGCCGGTCGTCACTCCCATGTGAGCATCTGCAGCGTCGGCTTGACCTTCAGCGCGAGGCCCTGGCTGGCATCCAGGCGGGTTTCCTCGCCGCTCAGCGGATCGTACAGGGTCGCGTTGTTCAGGGCCGGCAGTTTCGCTTCGCCACCGTCCGCGGCCCAGAACAGCCACAGGTGGCTACCGTCGCTGCGGGTCCAGGCGATGCTGTAGAGGCCATCGACGGTCGCGCCCAGTCGTGGCGGGGCTTCCGGTTTCAGGCTCGGCCCGCTGCGCTGGAGGAAGCGTTGCAGCGCCAGGTAAACCGGCTTGGGCTGGCCGTCGAGGTCGAGCAGGCCATAGTTCTGGTCGCGCACGCTGGCGCGGGCGTCCAGGTCGTTGAGGGTGAACAGGAACACCCGGTCGTAGTCCTGGGTGGCCATCAGGGCCAGGCGGCGCAGGGTGTAATCGGCCTGGCCGTCGACGCCGATGATGTCCTGGGCTTCCTTGGGGCCGGCATAGCTCGACCAGCCCCATTCGGTCGCCCAGATGGCGGGTACGCCGGAGGCGCGCAGTGTGGCGTTGAGCTGGCGGGCGCGGCCGATGAAGTCGTCGCTGCCCGGCTGATTGCCTTCCGGCAGCTGGGTATAGGGGTGATAGGCGGCGATCGTGTGCAGTTGCTGGGCGTTCAGCGTGCCGAGCTGATCGAACATGAACTGGCCGCCGGGCAGGTCGCTGAAGAAGGCCATGCCAGCGGCCACCACCGGTTTCTCCGGTGCCACTTGGCGCAGGGCCGTGGCGCTGGCCTGGAGCAGCCTGGCATAGCCGGCGGCGTCCGCTCGCGGCCGCCAGAAGCCGAGCAGATTGGGTTCGTTCCACACCTGCCAGGCGTCGACGCTGGGGTAGCGCTGGGCGAGCAGGGCCATGCGCAGGGCGAACACTGCCGGGTCGCGCGGCGGGTATTGGTCCTGGTAGGGCGATTCGACGGGCGCGCTGGTGATGAAGCGCGCCGAACCGACCAGATAGAAGACCGATTTGAGCTGACGTTCGCCGAGCACTTGCACCAGGTGATCGAGGTCGGCCAATTGGTACTGGTTTTCCGCGGTCTCCAGGCGATCCCAGTGCAGATCCAGGCGCACCCACTGCAGCCCCAGGGCCTGCAGGCGGTCGATCTGCTGTTGGTAGCGCTCCGGGGCGAACCAGAGAAACTGTGCATTGACGCCGAGGAAGTCCTTCCAGACCACGCTGCGCGGAGCCTGTAGGCGGTGCTCCTGGGCCGCGGCGCGCTCGTTGCGCAGACCGAGGAAGGTCACCAGACCGACCAGCGCCAGGCTGGCCAGGATGATGCTGCGCTTCATGCCGCGCTCCTCGCGCAGGCGTCGGCGAAGACCTGCTTGAAGCGCCGCGCGGTTTCCGTCCAGCGCCGCTCATGGCCTATTTCGCCGGCGCGCTCGGCCCAGCTCAGGGCCAGCTCGGGATGGTGCGCCAGGGTTTCCAGGCGATCGGCCAAGGCATCGACGTCGCCCTGGGGGAAGATCGCGCCATTGCCCTCGGCGACCTCCTCGGCGAAGGCGCGCGCATCCGAGGTGATGGCGCCGCGTCCGCAGGCAGCGGCCCAGGACAGCGCGCCGCTGGTGCCGCGCTGGGCGCCGAGCAGGCTGAGCTTCTTCGACTCGCGGTAGGGCAGAACCAGGGCGTGGTGCGCCTGGATCAGCGCGGGAATTTCCTCGGCGGGCAGGTCGAGGCGCCACTGGATGCTGGCGCCGAGCTTGAGTTCGGCGATCAGCGCCTGCAGCTGCTGCAGGTAGTCGCCATGGCCGCCGAAGGCCATTTCCGCCGCGGTGCCGCCGGCCAGGGTCAGGCTCAGCCGTTCGCGCAGGGCCGGTTGCCGCTCGAAGACCTTGGCCATGGCGCTCAACAGGTCTTCGATGCCCTTGCCGCGGTAGATGAAGCCGAAATACAGCAGGCGCAGTGGTTCGAGGGGCGGCGGTGGCGCGGCGGCGATGTCGAGGTTGCCGTGGGCGATGACCGCGAGCTGCCCCGGCGCCAGGCGCATGCGCTTGGCCAGGCACTCGCCGCCGAGGCGGGTGAGGGTGATCAGGCGGGTCAGTCCGGCGGCCAGGCGCCGCTCCTCGCTCAGCGTCAGCGGGTCGCAGAGCAGGGTCGCGGCCTGTGGGAAGGGGCTCGGCAGGCGTTGCGCCCAGGCCAGTGGCCAGGGCATCCGCGCGCGGCGCCAGACCAGGCGTTCGGGGTCGTGCACGGTGGCCGTCAGCGGCAGGCGCGGAAAGCGCTGGCGCAGTCGCTGCAGCGCCTGGAACTCGATCAGGCGCCCACCGCCGAGTTCGGCGTGGACCAGGTCCACGCCGTTCCAGTCGAAGGCGTCGAGGCGTGCCTGCAGCGCATCGCTGGTGGCCGGGCAGCCGGCCAGCGGCGTCAGTACCTGCACGCCGTTCTGCTCGAGCGCCGCGCGGAAATGGTTGGCGTAGTCGGCAATACCATTTCTTTCCGGGGGCAGCGGGGCGAGCAGAGCGATGCGCATCAGAAGGCGCTCCGGTAGCGTTCGATGCGCTGCAGGACGCGATAGGGCACTTCGAAGCGGCGGCGGTTGATGATGATGCCATCGACCTTGCCAAAGGCGGTGTTGAGGATGGTCAGGGCGTGCTGGACCACCGGCACCGTGCTCTTCTGTGCCTCCACCACCAGCGCGATCAGATCGGCACGGTGCAGGCTGACGAAGGCTTCGCGGCTGTCGAGCAGCGCCGCCGCGTCGAGCAGGACCACTTCACCCGGACGCGCCGGCTGGTCGCCGCCGACACGCACCGACAGGAGGTTCTGTTCCAGCATGCGGCGCAGTTGCTCGATGACGAAGCTGACGCCTTCGCCGTGGCGCGCCGAGGTCAGGCCGAGGACCAGGCCCTCGCGCTCGATGCGCTCGAACGGCAGCAGCCCGTACAGCCGGTAGATGCTGGCCATGAAGCTGTTGCTGCTCTCCGCGGTGCCGTTGCTCAGCTCCGGCAGGGTGGTCCACAGCGGCAGGCCGAACTTGTTTTCCGCCAGGCCGCCGTCATGGATGCGTTGGTCGAGCAGGTAGCACAGGTAGATCACCAGCAGGCCGACGAAGGCACTGAAGGGAACCGCCACCAGCAGCATCACCAGGGTCTTGGGGAAGACCCGCGCGGGGTTCAGGGTGGCTTCCTCGATCACCGCGATGTTGCTGATCTGGCTCTTGTCCAGTTCGCGGTCGATCCGCGATTTCTCCAGGCTGTCGGTATAGAGCGCGTAGTTCTTCTCGGCGGCGGTCAGTTCGCGCTGCAGGCGCGCCAGCTCCGGCTCGATCGCCATGGCATCGCGGCGTTGTTTCTCCAGGTCGCTCAACTGGCTTTCCTGGGCGGCCAGTTGCGCGCGCAGCGCGTTGTTGTTGCTGGTTTCGTCGAGCAGCACGCGCTGCAGGTGGATGGACAGGGTGTTGGGCGCGCGGTCCTCGGAGCTTTGTACCGTCGCACCCTCTTTGGCCACGTCCTGTTCCAGCGCGCGAATCGACTCCTGCAACGCCTTCATCGGCGGCGCGTCGTTGGTGTAGGTACGCAGCATGTCCGCTTGTTCCAGACGCTTCTGGTTGAGCAGGCGACGCAGGTCCTGTTGCGCCGGGTTGAGCGCGATCTGGCGGACGGTCACCACTTCCTGCGGCAGGCCGACGAGCTGCTTGCGGGTCGAGGCCAGGGCGCTGTCGGACGAGGCGATCTGGCGCAGGGTGTTGAAGCGTTCGCCGCGCAGGATGTTGATCCGCTCGGACAGGTCTTCCAGGCGATCGGTGATGCTCGCCGCGCCGATTTCGTTGAGGTGCTTGAGGATTTGCTCCTTGTAGCTCTTGATCTGCGCCGCGGCGCTGGAGCTCTGCATCTCATAGAAGGTGTACAGGCTCTTGCGGCCCAGGGCCTGGGTGCGTTCTTCCTGGTAGATCTCGATCCAGCTCTTGACCACGGCCTGGGCGACCTCGGGGTCGTTCCAGACGAAGCTGATGTCCATCACCGCGGAGCCGGGCGCGTGGGTGACCTCGAACTTCTTGGCCAGGTCGCCGGCCAGGCGTTCCACCGGGGTCTGCTCCTCGACGATGCCGAAGGTTTCCAGCACGGCGCGCAGTCCGTCGAAGACCGCCCCCGTGGCTTTCTTCGCATACCACTTGGTGCGTTTCCAGATGCCGGCGGGCGGCGGCTGGTTGGCGATGATTTCCAGGTAGCGCTCGGCGACCTTGCGCACGATGGGGCTGCCGGTGAGCATGCGCTCTTCGTCGACGATGGGGTCGCGCTGGGTGACGGGGATCACCTGGGTCTGGCGATCGCTGATTTCGATCGGCAGCGCGGAGTCGCGGCCCGGCTTGACCAGCAAGCGCGCGCTGGACTCGTACTTGGCCGGCAGCAGGAAGGCGCCGAGGACGATCACCGCCAGGGTGAACAGGGCCGCCAGTTTGAATTCGCGCTTGAAGATAAAGAACAGGCGCAGCAGATCGCGGTAGGAGCGAATCTCGATCATGGGAGTTGCTCCTCAGTGGTTGAAGTTGTAAGCCGCGCCGACACCAATGGATTTGGTGAAGGGGATCAGCTGGTTGAGATAGACATCGACGCCATCGATGCGGTCGCCGGCGGCGGACTTGGGCACGAAGACGATGTCGCCGCGCTGCAGGGCGACCGGACGGTGGCCGCCATCGGCGAGCAGCCGGCTGTAGTCGAGGAAATAGGTCTGGTAGGTGCCGGAGCGGTCTTCCCGCAACAGCGCCACCTTGGTGGCGTTGGCCACCGGCAGGATGCCGCCGGCGCCGATGATCGCCTGGTCGATGGTGCTGGCTGCCGGAATCGGCAGGGCCGACGGGTTGCGCACCGCGCCGCCGACGAACACGGTGTTGCCCGGCGCCTGGTTGATGTTCACCGTCACCTGCGGTTGCCGGTAGACGCTGCGCAGCCGTTCCGTGAGTTCGCTGGCTATCTCGCCCGGCGTGCGCCGCGCGGCCTGGATGCGACCGACGAAGGGGTAGTAGATGGTGCCGTCATTGAGCACGGTGAACAGCGTCAGCTCATAGATGGTGCTGACGTTGAAGGCCGACAGGGTCGGCATTTCCCCGGCATCGCGGACGATCCGCAACTGGTCGCCGATGCGCACGCGCTCCTCGGCCTGCGGGATGCGCGCCAACTGTTCGAGGGCGCGCTTGCCGGCCTCGACGCTGTCGTTGTCCGGCGTCGGGATGCGTGCCGGCGTGGTGCAGGCGGCCATCATGAGGATGGCCAGCAGAAGCAGGGGGCGTTTCATCGATATGAACTTCCTGTCGGACATTGTTTGGCTCACTTCCAGTAACCGGGGAACATGCTCAGGCGTCGCTTCATCTGCCGGGGCAGGTAGCGCTCCAGGTAACCGAGGCGATAGCCGAGGAGCTTGAGGGTGCTTCGCAACAGGACTTCGGGAACGCGTGCGATCGCTCCCACCGCGCGTAGCGCATTGATTTCCGCACGGACGAAACGCTGGCCTTCGCCCTCGGCCTTGCCGAAGGTGTTGCGCAGCCAGCGTTCGCGGCCATAGAACACGCCGATGTCGAAGTAACGGCGGAATTCTTCGACCAGGCGGTAATCGTGGGAATGTTCGACGCAGGCGTCCGCGGCATAGCGCACCGCGTAGCCGGCCAGCAGCATGCGCCCGGCGACGTAGGCGTCTTCGCTGCCGATGACGTTGCTCGGGAAGCCGCCGACGGCCTCCAGCAGGTCGCGGCGGTAGACGGCGAACGAGTCCGAGCTGAAACAGGTCTTGATGCCCAGTTCGTCGGCGTCGCTCATGCGCTTGGTGCGGCTCTGCGACGGGTAGTTGAACTGCCGCGCCTGGGCCGCCAGCAGGCCGGCGTCCGGGTGCGGCAGTTGGCGGCCGTAGGCGACGCCGATATCCGCTTCCAGGGTGAGGTTGGCGAGCAGCCTGGCGAAGCTGTCGGGGGCCGCGGGGATGGCGTCCTGGGTGAGGAACAGCAGGGCCTCGGCCTCCACCAGTTGGCAACCCAGGCGCCGCGTGCCGCCATGATTGAACTGGGCGACGCGGATCACCTCGACGCGCGCGCCGAATGCGCGGAAGCGCGCCACGGTGTCGTCGCTGGATTCGCTGTCGAGCACCAAGATGCTGTCCGGCTGGCGCGTCTGCGCGGCGAGCGCCGGCAGCAGGCGGTCGAGGTGCGCGGAGGCGTTGCGGGTCGGGATGATCAGCGCCAGACGCATCAGGGCACGCTCACCTTGGCCGGGGTGCGGCCATAAATGTCGTCGAAGCGGACGATGTCGTCCTCGCCCAGGTATTCGCCGCTCTGCACCTCGATCATCACCAGGTCGACCACCCCGGGATTGCTCAGGCGGTGCGAATGGCCGGCGGGAATGAAGGTCGACTCGTTGGTGGCGAGGAGGAACTCGCTCTCGCCATTGGTGACCCTGGCCATGCCGCAGACCACCACCCAGTGTTCGCTGCGGTGGTGGTGCATCTGCAGGGACAGCGAGGCGCCGGGGCGCACCACGATGCGCTTGATCTTGAAGCGCGCGCCCTCTTCGAGAACGGTGTAGGTGCCCCAGGGGCGGTTGACCGTGCGGTGCAGGCGGAAGGCGTCATGGTCGCGGCGCTGCAGTTCGCGGGTGAGCAGGCGCACGTCCTGGCAGCGGTCGGCGGCGGCGATCAGCAGGGCGTCGGGGGTGTCGACGATGATCAGGTCTTCCACGCCCAGCGCGCCGACCAACCGGCTGCGCGCGTCGATGTAGCAACCCTTGACGTCATGCAGCACGGTTTCGCCGATGATGCGGTTGCCGTCGGCGTCGGCCGGGGTCAGCTCGCCCAGCGCCTGCCACGAGCCGATGTCGCTCCAGCCCAGCTCGCAGGGCACCACCGCGACCTTGCTCGAACGCTCCATGACGGCATAGTCGATGGAGATGTCCGGCACCGCGGCGAAGCTTTCCGCGTCCAGTTCGGCCTGCCGGTAATGCGGGTGTTCCGATAGTGGGCTGCGTTCCAGGCAGGCGCGCACGCTGTCCAGAACCTCGGGCGCCAGCGCCGCGAATTCGGCCAGCAACACATCCACCGGCAGGCAGAACATGCCGGCGTTCCACAGATGGCGGCCATCGGCGACGAAGGCTTCGGCGCGGGCCTTGTCGGGTTTCTCGACGAAGCGCGCGACGCGGAAACCGCCTGCCGCCAGGGCATCACCCTGTTCGATGTAGCCGAAGCCGGTCTCGGCGCAGTGCGGGCGGATACCGAAGGTCACCAGGTAGCCTTGCGCGGCCAGCTCGCGGGCCTGGCTCACGGCCTGGGCGAAGGCCGCCTCGTCGCGGATCAGGTGGTCTGCCGGCAACACCAGCAATTGTGTCTGCGCGCCATACAGGCGCTCGGCGAGCAGCGCGGCGGCGGCGATCGCCGGCGCGGTGTTGCGGCCGAAGGGTTCGAGCAGGAAGTCCAGCTTCGGCGCGGCCTTGGTGACGCGCTTGTCGCGGTATTCATCCAGGGTGCGGAAGAACACCTCGCGGTTGGTCACGGTGAGTACGCGATCCACTTCGGCCAGTCGCGTCGCGCGAAGAAAGGTCTTCTGCAGCAGGCTCTGGTCGTCCGCCAGGCGGATGAAGGGCTTGGGCAGGGTGGCGCGCGAAACCGGCCAGAGACGTGTGCCGGAACCGCCCGCGACGATGCACGGGAGCAGGGTGCTTGAATGGGTCACGTCAGTAGACTTCCTTGGTGTCGAGGAGGGCGGGCAGGGTGCGGCAGAGGATGTAAAGGTCGAACCAGAGCGACCAGTTCTCGATGTACTCGAGGTCGTGTTCCACACGCTTCTCGATCTTTTCCAGGGTGTCGGTCTCGCCGCGGTAGCCATTGATCTGCGCCCAGCCGGTGATACCCGGCTTGACCCGGTGGCGCGCGGTGTATTCCTCGACCGCTTCCTCGAAATTCAGGCCGGCGGCCTTGGTCGCCGTGGCATGCGGACGCGGGCCGACCATCGACATGCTGCCGGCGAGCACGTTGAACAGTTGCGGCAGCTCGTCGAGGCTGGTCTTGCGGATGAAGCGGCCCACCCGGGTGATGCGGTCGTCCGTGCGGGTGGTCTGGCGCTGCGCGTCGGCATCGGCCAGGTGCTGGTACATCGAGCGGAACTTGTAGACTTCGATCAGGCGGTTGTTGTAGCCAAAGCGCTTCTGGCGGAACAGTACCGGGCCGGGTGAATCGAGCTTGACGGCCAGCGCCACCAGCAGCATCAGCGGTGACAACAGGGCGATGCAGAGCAGTGCCAGGACGATGTCTTCGAGGCGCTTGAACACGGGCGACCAGCCGCGCAGCGGGACCAGCGAGGCGTTGAACATCGGCAGGCCGGAAACTTCGGTGATGCGGTTGTGCGCCTGGTAGAGGGCGACCATGTCGGGGACGATCATCACGTTGACCGGCAGCCGGCGCAGGCGCTGGATGATCTGACTGATGCGGTTCTCCGCGGACCAGGGCAGGGCCACCAGCACCTGGCTGACCTCTTCGTTGCGCACCATGCGCTCCAGGTCGGCGGAGTTGCCCAGCAGCGGCAGGCCCGCCAGTTCGCCGGGCAGCCGGCTGGCGCGATCGTCGATGAAGCCGATCAGCCCGGAGCGGATGTCACCGTTGCGTTGCATGTAGCGGGCGAGATGGATGCCGCTCTCCGTCGCGCCGAGGATCACCGTGCGTTGCAGGTAGTGCTTGTTCTGCATGAGCCGGCGGAAGCACCAGAGGATGAACAGGCGCTCGAGGCCGAACAGCACCAGGCTGGCGCAGAACCACAGGCCCATGTGCCAGGCGGGGATGTAGGGCAGCAGCTTCAGCGCCTGGTGCATGAACAACAACATGCCGAAGGAGGCCGACCAGGCGAAGAAGGTCAGGCGGAAGCGCAGCAGGTTGCTGAAGATCGCTTCGGAGTAGATGCCCAGGGCCTGGAACATGATCACGCTGAGCAGGCCGAAGAACAGCGAGATGGCAAAGAAGTTTTCACGCTCGTCGCTGGGTACGTTATCGAGCAGCAGCAGGAGCAATGCCGGAGCGACAGCCGTTAGCCAATGGGCCAGGCGTACCCCCGTGATGAAGTATTCGACCAGGCTGGGCCGGGCGAATAACAGGCTTTCCGTCGACTGCATGCGCATAACAACTTCCTTGCCGGCTAGGGCGCGTTACGTCCGATACTATGTGCGTCATTAAACCGTCGGCAGTAAACGTCACTGAATTGTCATTCAGCTGTTTTCTGACAGTTATCTAGCCGTTACTTGGTTGTTATTTTGCGTGGTTGTATTACGGCTGAGTCATTTTTTGTCGAATTAATCACATTCCATGATGGCTTTTCAATGTCTTTTTTGTATTCATGGCGTTTTTTTGACGTGATGACGGTTCCCCGCCACGTTCGTGACGGGGGCGATACGGCGCTGGCGATGCTCAGTGACGAGGGGCGGACTTGCGGTATTCCCCGGGTGTTTGCCCGGTCCAGCCCTTGAAGCTGCGATGGAACGAGCGCGATTCAGTAAAGCCCAAATACTGGGCGATGTCCTGGATCGGCAGGTCGCTGTGCAGCAGATAGTGTTCGGCGAGCTCCTGGCGCAGACCGTCGAGGATCTGCTGGTAGCTGGTACCGGCCTGTTGCAGGTGGCGCTGCAGGGTGCGCACGGTCATCTCGAAGCGTTCGGCGACCCGTTCCTTGCGCGGCAGGCCGTCTTTCATCAGCAGGCGCAGGGCGTTCTTCACCCGCAGCGGCAGTGGCTCGTCGTCGTCCAGTTCGGCCATCAGCGCCAGGGCGTGTTCTTCCAGGGTGCGCAGCAGGTTGGCGTCGGCCTGGCGCAGCGGCAGGGCGAGCAGTCGCATTGGCACCAGCAGGGCGCTGCAAGGCTGGCTGAAGCGCACCGGGCAGCCGAACAAGCGCTCGTATTCCTCCAGATCGCTGCCAGCCGCTTGGGCGTGCTCGAACCAGACCTCCTGCGGCGAGCCGTCGAAGTCGGCGATCCAGCGCGCGTAGAGCAGCCAGGAGGCGAGCACGTTCTCGACCATGTGCCGGCGGATTTCCGTGGCCTGGTGGCGGCAGGTCCAGATCAACCGCACATGGCCATCGTCGGGCTCGATGCGGCTGACGCCCATGTCTCCGACCAGTTTCTCGTAGGGCATGATGCGCTGCATCGCTTCGCCGAGGGTCGCGCAGTTCATGGTGATGTAGCCGAGCACGCTCCACGAGCCGGGCTGCACGAAGCGCGCCGAATGCAGGCCGAACAGCGGGTCGCCGGAGCCATGACAGAAGTGCGCGAGTAGACGCTCATGGGCTTCGCTGGGCAGGCGCTGGCTGTTGTCGGCGAGCTGCTCGCGGGTGAGGCCGGCGGCGTGCAGGGCGGCATCGACATCCAGGCCGAGATGTTCGGCCTGACGCAGGTATTTGAGCAGGGCGGGGACGGAGGTGTAGCCGAGGGCGTGCATGGCGTCGCTCTTGTTCTGGTGGCTCTATCGGCGACTGGCGTTGTCCCGATCCGACAGTGACAGGGCCAGGCGGCCGACTAGTATAGGCAGCCATTGCGAGCGACCGGAATAGGAGGGCGGCAGGCATGCGACGCTGGAATGGCTGGGGTGAGGAAACGACGTCGATGGCGCTGCCGGTGCAGGGCCGCGAGTTCCTCGCCGGTGAAATCGGAGGCGGCCTGAAACTGGCCGACGCCACGCTGGAGACGGTGCTGGCCAAGGTTCCGGCCTCGCGCCTGGGCGAGCATCCGCTGGTCGTCCGCGAGCCCCTCGACCGCCTGCTGCATGCGCGCGGGCAGAGCCTGCCGGACTGGCTGGCGATGCGCGAGGGTGAGTTCGGCCGCTTTCCCGATGGCGTCGCCTACCCGCAGAGCGCCGCGCAGATTCGCGAATTGCTGCGTTACGCGGCGGAGCAGGATTGCCTGTTGATCGCCTACGGCGGCGGCACCTCGGTGGCCGGCCACATCAATCCGCCGGACTCGGCCAAAGCCGTGCTGACGCTGTCTCTGGAGCACATGAACCGTCTGCTCGAACTGGACGAGGAAAGCCTGGTCGCCACCTTTGGCCCCGGCGCCAACGGCCCACAGGTGGAAAGCCAGTTGCGCGCCCGTGGCTACACGCTCGGCCACTTCCCGCAGTCCTGGGAGCTGTCGACCCTCGGTGGTTGGGTCGCCAGCCGTTCCAGCGGCCAGCAGTCGCTGCGCTACGGGCGCATCGAGCAACTGTTCGCTGGCGGCACCCTGGAAACCTTCGCCGGGCCGTTGGACATCCCGACCTTCCCGGCGTCCTCCGCGGGCCCTGACCTGCGCGAGCTGGTGCTTGGCTCGGAAGGGCGCTTCGGGGTGATTTCCTCGGTCAAGGTGCGTGTCTCGCCTTTGCCCGAGCAGGAGAACTTCCATGTGGTCTTCCTGCCGTCCTGGCAGCAGGGGCTGCGCGCCATCCGCCGCCTGGCCCAGGCGCGGGTGCCGTTGTCCATGCTGCGCCTGTCGAACGCAGTGGAAACCCGCACGCAGCTGACCCTGGCCGGCCATCCCCGGTCGATCGCCTGGCTGGAGCGCTACCTCAAGCTGCGCGGCGCCGGCGACGGCAAGTGCATGCTGACCGTCGGCGTCACCGGCGCGCGCGCGCAGAACGCTGCCTCGCTGAAAGCCGCGCGACGGCTGCTCAAGGGCTTCGGTGGGGTGTTCACCGGCACCCTGCTGGGACGCAAGTGGGAGGCCAGCCGCTTCCGCTCGCCCTATCTGCGCGAGACCCTCTGGCAGGCCGGCTATGTGGTGGACACCCTGGAGACCGCCACCGACTGGTCGAACGTCGACAACCTGATGCAGCGCATCGAGGCCTGCCTGCGCGACGGTCTGACGGCGGAAGGCGAGCGGGTGCATGTGTTCAGCCACCTGTCCCACGTCTATGGCGAGGGTTCGAGTATCTACACCACCTACGTATTCCGTCCGGCGGCCAGCTATGCCGCCACCCATGAACGCTGGCGCCGGCTGAAGGACAGCGCCAGCCGGGTGATCGTCGAGAATCGCGGCACCATCAGTCACCAGCACGGGGTGGGCAAGGACCACGCTCCCTACCTGGCGGCAGAGAAAGGCGAACTGGGCATGGCCACGCTGCGCGTCCTGGCCGGGCACTTCGATCCGGCCGGCCGGTTGAACCCGGGCACCCTGTTGCAGGAGTGAACGCATGACTGCCTGGAACGCCGCCTGGCGCCAAGCTGCGTTGGCCGAACTGGCCGCGCGCGAGTGGGATCTGCTCGTGGTCGGCGGCGGCATCACCGGTGCCGGCATTCTCCGTGAGGCGGCGCGGCGCGGCTGGCGCTGCCTGCTGATTGAGCAGCGCGATTTCGCCTGGGGCACCTCCAGTCGCTCGTCGAAGATGGTCCACGGCGGCCTGCGTTACATCGCCAAGGGCCAGCTCGGCCTGACCCTGGCGTCGGTGCGCGAGCGCCAGCGCCTGCTCGGCGAGGCGCCGGGGCTGGTCGAGCCGTTGAGCTTCATCATGCCGCACTACCGTGGCGGCTTTCCCGGCCCACGGGTGTTCGGCGGGCTGCTGGCGCTGTACGACGCCCTGGCCGGGCGGCGCAACCACCTCTACTACCCGTTACGGCAACTGCGTTACCTGGCGCCGGGGCTGAAGGAGGACGGCCTGCTCGGTGGCACCCGTTTCGCCGATGCGCTGGTCGATGACGCGCGCCTGGTGATGCGTGTGCTGAGCGAGGCCCGTGGCGACGGCGGCGAGGCGCTCAACGGGCTGCGCGTGCGGGAGCTGCGGCGCGCCAACGGCCGGGTCTGCGGCCTGCTCGCCGAGGACCGTGAAGGCGGCGGGCATTTCACCTTCCGTGCCGGCGCCGTGGCCCTGGCCACCGGCGCCTGGGCCGACCAGTTGCGCCGCGTCGACGGCGACGAGCATATCCGCCCGCTGCGTGGCAGCCATCTGCTGCTGCCGGCCTGGCGCTTGCCGGTGGCCCATGCCTTCAGCTTCATGCACGCGGCGGACAAGCGCCCGGTGTTCGTCTTCCCCTGGGAAGGCGCCACCGTGGTCGGCACCACCGACCTCGATCATCGCGGCAGCCTCGACACGGAGGCGCGCATCGGCAGCGAAGAGCTGGACTATCTGCTGGCCGCCTGTGCGCAGCAGTTTCCCGCCGCGCGCATCCGCGCCGCCGATGTGCGCTCGACCTGGGCCGGGGTGCGCCCGGTGGTCAGCACGGGGGACCTGCAGAAGAAGCCGTCCGACGAGAAGCGCGAACACGCGCTCTGGGTCGAGCCGGGCTGCGTGACCCTGGCCGGCGGCAAGCTCACCACCTTCCGCCTGTTGGCGCTGGAGGTGCTGCGCGCTTGCGCGCCGATGCTCGGGCGCGAATGGGAGGATCACGGCGCCGCGGTATTCGCCGAGCCAGCGGTTGGCGACTTGCCTGGCCTGGGGCCGCGGCAACGACGGCGCTTGAGCGGCCGCCATGGCGGCGCGCTGCCCCAGGTAGCGCGCCTGCTCGGCGAGCTGGGCGGCGAGCGCGTCGGCGACACCGACTGCCTGTGGGCCGAACTGGCCTGGGCCGCCGAGGGCGAACTGGTCCTGCACCTGGACGACCTGCTGCTGCGCCGCACGCGCCTGGGCCTGCTGCTGGAAAACGGCGGCGCCGCCGAACTGCCGGCCATCCGCGCGTTGTGCCAGGCGCGCCTGGGCTGGGACGACGCTCGCTGGCACGAAGAAGAACGCGCCTACCTGGACCTCTGGCGGCGCTGCCACAGCCTGCCGGGTGAGGGGTGATGGCTATCGCAAGTTCCATCCATCCCACGCCGGGCCCTGCGCTCTTCGTGGGATGGGGGAGAGCGCAGCGATACCCAGCATCGGCAAGACCCATGACAAGAAGGATCGCACCTTGAGCGAACAGAGCTACCTGCTGGCCATCGACAACGGTACCCAGAGCGTGCGCGCGCTGCTCTTCGACCTCGCCGGCAACCTGGTCGGCAAGGGCAAGGTCGAGCTGGAGGCCTACTACTCCACCCAGCCCGGCTGGGCCGAGCAGGACCCGGAGTACTACTGGGCCAAGCTCGCCGAAGCCTGCCAGCAGCTCTGGGCACAGAGCGGCATCGATCGCCGTCGCATCCGCGGGGTGTCACTGACCACCCAACGCGGCACGCTGATCCATGTCGATGAGCAGGGCCGCCCGTTGCGCCCGGCGATCCTCTGGCTGGACCAGCGCCGCGCCGCGCTCGAGGGCAGGATCGAGGGCCCCTGGGGCTGGCTGTTCAAGCTGGTCGGCGCCGAGGGCGCGGTGGACTATTTTCGCAGCCAGGCCGAGGTCAACTGGGTGGCCCAGCAGCAACCGGAACTGCATGCGCGCACGCACAAGGTGCTGTTGTTGTCCGGCTTTCTCACCCAGCGCCTGTGCGGGCGCTTCGTCGACTCCCTGGCCTGCAGCGTCGCCTACCTGCCGTTCGACTACAAGCGCCTGAAATGGGCGGCGCCGCGCGACTGGAAGTGGCAGGCGGTGAGCGTGCGGCCGGAACAGTTGCCCGCGCTGTTCAAGCCGGGTGAGAAACTCGGCGAGATCAGTGCCGAGGCCAGTCGGCATACCGGCATTCCAGAGGGGCTGCCGCTGATCGCCGCGGGCGCCGACAAGGCCTGCGAAGTCCTTGGCGCCGGCGCCATCGAGCCGAGCGTGGCCTGCCTGTCTTACGGCACCACCGCGACCATCAACACCACCCGCGCGCGCTACCTGGAAACCATTCCGCTGATTCCGCCGTATCCGGCGGCGATTCCCGACCACTTCAACACCGAGGTCATGATCTACCGTGGCTTCTGGATGGTCAGCTGGTTCAAGCGCGAGTTCGGCCTGCGCGAGATGCAGCGTGCCGCCGAACTGGGCGTAGAGCCGGAGAAGCTGTTCGACGAATTGGTCGAGCAGGTGCCGCCCGGTTCCATGGGCCTGATGCTGCAGCCGTACTGGACGCCGGGCATCCGCGAGCCGGGGCTGGAGGCCAAGGGCGCGATCATCGGCTTCGGCGACGTGCACACCCGCGCGCACATCTACCGCGCCATCCTCGAAGGCCTGGCCTATGCCCTGCGCCAGGGCAAGGAGCGCATCGAGAAGCGCTCCGGCACCCGCATCGAGCGCTTGCGCGTGGCCGGTGGCGGTTCGCAGAGCGACGTCGCCATGCAGCTCACCGCCGACATCTTCGGCCTGCCGGCGGAACGCCCGCATGTCTACGAAGCCTCCGGGCTGGGCGCGGCCATCGACTGCGCGGTCGGCCTGGGCCTGTACCCGGACTTCGCCAGCGCCATCGCCGCCATGACCCGCGTTGGCCAGGTGTTCCAGCCACGGCCCGAGGCGCGGCGCACCTACGAGCGGCTGTACCGCGAGGTCTACCAGCGCATGTATCGCCAGCTCAAGCCGCTGTACCGCAGCATCCGCGAGATCACCGGCTACCCGGCGTGAGCGGCCGCCGCGCCGCCTGCGCTTGCGTACCACCTTGGGCGGAGGGAGTGGTCCTTCGGACTCATCTGATGCATGATGGCGCGGCGCCAGTATTTCGCCGCCGGAATACCGGCCGATAGCGTTCGCGACTCAATCCGATTTCAGGAGCAGGCATGGCCGGTATTCTCGACAGCGTCGATCAACGCACCCAACTGGTGGGGCAGAATCGTCTGGAAATCCTGGTGTTCCGCCTGGCTGGCCGGCAACAGTTCGCCATCAACGTGTTCAAGGTTCAGGAAGTGCTGCAACTGCCGCGCCTGACCCTGATTCCGCAGCGTCACCCGATGATCTGCGGGGTGATCAACCTGCGCGGGCAGACCCTGCCGGTGATCGACCTGTCCCACGCCATCGGCATGCGCCCGCTGCGCCCCGAAGAGCGCAGCACCATCATCGTCACCGAATACAACCGCTCGGTGCAGGCCTTCCTGGTCGGCGGTGTGGAACGCATCCTCAATCTCAACTGGGAAGCGGTGCAGCCGCCGCCGGGCGGCGCCGGGCGCCAGCATTACCTGACCGCCATCACCCGCGTCGACGAGCGCCTGGTGGAGATCATCGACGTCGAGAAGGTGCTCGCCGAGATCGTGCCGATGAACACCCGCGTCTCCGCCGAGCGCCTGGATTCCGACCTGCTGGCGCAGACCCGTGGCCGTGAAGTGCTGCTGGTGGACGACTCCAGCGTGGCCATCGCCCAGTTGCGCGACACCCTCGGCCAGCTTGGCCTCAAGCTGCATGTGGCCACCGATGGCTTGCGCGCGCTGCGCCAGCTCAAGGCCTGGGCCGATGCCGGCGAAGACCTCGACGAAAAACTGCTGATGATCTTCACCGACGCGGAAATGCCGGAAATGGACGGCTACCGCCTGACCACCGAGATCCGCAACGACCCGCGCCTGAGCAACCTCTACGTGGTCCTGCACACCTCGCTGTCGGGCAGCTTCAACGACGCCATGGTGCGCAAGGTCGGCTGCGACGACTTCCTTTCCAAATTCCAGCCCGACCTGCTGGTGGACGTGATCCGCCGCCGCCTGGAAAAGCTCCCCGCCTGACCCGGACTGCGTGCCTGCCCGCTGCGCGGCGGGCGCGCAGCCGTTGCGGTCGGCCATGGCCGGCCGTATAAGGACGCTTTGCCGTGCACAAGGAAGCCGTCCGATGATCAGCCTCAGCGCCCTCTACCGTTACCCGCTCAAGTCCGGCATGGCCGAGAGGCTTCAGGTCGCGCGCCTGGATGCCCTGGGGCTGGTGGGCGATCGTCGCTGGATGGTGGTCGAGGCGGCGAGTGGGCGTTTTCTCACCCAACGCCTGCTGCCGCAGATGGGGCGTATCGAGGCCCGCTGGGGCGAGGAAGGGCACAGCCTGCGTCTCAGCGCGCCGGGCATGGCGGAACTGCACGTCGAGGTGCCTGGGCAGGATGACGGCTTGCGCGGCGTGACCATCTGGCGCGACAGCCTGCAGGTGCCGGACGCTGGCGATGCGGCGGCCGATTGGCTCAGCCGCTTCCTCGGCCGCCCCTGCCGGCTGGTGCAGATTCCCGAGCAGCGCGCCCGGCAGGTCGACACTGCTTACGCCGAGCCCGGCGAACGGGTGCATTTCGCCGATGGCTTCCCCTTGCTGCTGATCGGCCAGGCATCGCTGGACGATCTCGTCGCGCGGGTCGGCCGGCCGCTGGAGATGCTGCGCTTCCGCCCCAACCTGGTGGTCGCTGGCAGTGCCGCCTACGCCGAGGACGGCTGGAAACGCATCCGCATCGGCGACCTGGCGTTCCGCGTGGCGAAGGGCTGTTCGCGCTGCATTCTCACCACGCTGGACCCGCAGACCGGGGAGCGTTCCGCCGATCGCGAGCCGTTGACGACCCTGAAGACCTATCGGGAGCGCGAGGGCGAAGTGTTCTTCGGGCAGAACCTGATTGCCCTGGGCACGGGCGAACTCCATGCCGGCATGCCGGTCGAGGTGCTGGAGTAGCGCGGGGCTGCCCGCTCTCCCGTCGGCTGACGCGGCTCAGGGCGCGGCCGTGTCCTTGACCTCGCTCCAGCTGCTGTCCGGGTCGAAGCGTGGCATGGCTTTGGCGATCTTGGCGCTGTCTGGGCCGAGGTCCTTCTGGAACACCTCGCCATCGTGGCTGATCATGAAGGACATCACGCCACTGTCGGCATAGCGGGCTGGCCAGGCGACAAGCGCGAAGCCGCGGGTCATCTTGCCGGCGATCCGGTAGTCGTAGGCGCCACCGGGCGCCGACGGCCCCTGCGCGGTGAGAATCCGATACTGATAGCCGTGCCACTCGCCGCCGGGCTTGGCGTCGCCGAACAGCGGGCCGAGCGGGCTGATCTCCACCCCGGGCGCTTCCGCCCAGTACAAGCCGTCGAACTTGCCGTTGCTGCTCATGAACTTCTGTGCGTACTCCAGCACGCCATCGCCGTTGCGATCGACCTCGGCATAGTCCATCTGCGCATCGTGATAGGCCTTCACCGCCTGGATCGCCGCCAACTCGTTGCGGCCAATGCGGCGCAAGCGAATCTCCTCGACGCTGCCCTTGGCGTCGAAGGCCCAGCCATGCGCGCCGTGCCTGAGGACCAGCGGCAGCACCCAGGCCTCGTTGCCGACCGCCAGGTGGGCGTGATCCTCCTCGGGCTGGATCACATGCTTCTGCTGGTAGAGCGCAATGAAGGCATCGACATCCTTGCGCTCGATCCGCTTGACCGGGATGTAGTTGCGCCAGTCCTCGCCCAGCAGCGCCGCCAGGCGCGCGGCATCGGCATGCTGGGTGCCCAGCGCGGCGACGAAGGCCGCGGCGGCGGCATCGGGGGTGGGAAACACCTGCTGGGCGAACGCCAGCGGAGCCAGCAGGGGCAACAGTGAAGCGAGAAGGGGACGCAGCGCGGCATGCATGGATGATTCTCCTCTCAGCGTCTGCGTCCGCCAGCGCTCCGCGATGGCGCGGAGGCGGGACGTTGCACCGGGCGGCCGACGCGCTCTGCCTGAGGCCGGCTGGCGTTGGCGCGGCTGGCTTGGCCACGCTCGAAGTTGGCGCGTGATTGCGTGGGGCTGCGGGCATCCGCGAATGCGTTGTTGCGCGGGCCCTGTGCGCTGGCGTAACGCTCGCGCGCTTGCTGCCGGGCCTTGGGATTGTCGGCGCTACGTTGACGCACTGCTGCGCCGGATTGTTCGCGCTGCCGGCTGTTGGCCCGCTGGCTCAGGTCGCGATTGGCGGTTTGCGCGCGCTCGCGGGCCTGCCGATTGCTCGTCGCCGGGGCTTCGATGCCGCGCTGCGCCAGGCTCTGCCGCGCGCGCTCGCGATCGGCGGCGCGCGCGCTGTCCTGGCCGCGCAGGGCGGCGCGCTGCTCGCCGCCCTCCAGGCGCCGGCCGTAGCGCTCCTGGTTGGCGCGATCGCGGTAGGGCACGCCTTGGCGATTGACCGGGTTGTGCTGCCAGGTCTTCTGGTTGGCATTGAGCTGACGGTTGCTGTTCAGGTTGTTGTAGCGGTTGACGTCGATATCGACATCGCCATGGCCCCAGTCGCAGTCGCCCCATAGCGAATCGATGATCGCCACCCCGGCGCCGAAGGCCAGTCCGGCGGCGAGCGCGGTGCCGATGGTGTAGGCCGGCGACGGCGGGTAGTAGGTCGGCGGATAGGACGGCGCGGGCCAACTGCCATAGACCACGTTCGGGTCGTAGCTGGGAACGTAGACCACCTGTGGATCGGCGGGCTCGATGATGATGGTCTGGGTCGCGCTGGCTGGCTCCGCCGCCTTGGTCGGCGCGGCCGGCTGCGCTGAAACCTTCATCTGTTCGTTGGATTTCAGGTGCCCGGCGGCCTGGGCGCGCTGGCGCAGGCGCTGGACGGAGTCCATCACGGCGTTGGGCTGGGCGAGGAAGGCATCGCCGAGGCGCTGGACCCAGATCGGGTCCTGGCCGAGGGTGGCCAGGACCTCGGGGAAGGCCACCAGCGATTGCACGCTGGGGTCCCAGGACTGCTCGGCGACCTGGCGCACGGCGTCGTCACCCTTGGCGTCCGGGTGCGCCTTGGACCAGGCGACGGCATCGGCGACGTTGCCGGGATAGGTCGCCGCCATCAGGATCTGCGCCAGCAGCGCGTCCGGGTAGAGGGCGATCGGCGCCAGCATCTGGTCGAGTTCTTCCGGCTTGAACACGGCCTCGCTCGCACCGATCGTCGCGGCGGGCGCCGTCGCGGTGGCAGGCGTCGCGGCTGTGGAGGGCGCGGTGGTCGGCGCCTCGGCCGGCGTCGTCGCTGCTTCGGCGGCGCAGGGGCCGTCGCCTGCTGAATGGCTGGCCAGGGCCAGGACGGCGAGCAGCATGGCGGTATAGCGATGAACAGGGTGCATGACGCTTCTCCCCGCAAGGCCAGCGGACCGAGATATCGGCCCGGATTGCCGCCAAACGCGCCGGGCAGTAGTGGCAAGCATAGGTCGGAAGATCTGCGGGTGCCGTGATTTGTGCGGCGGGGGGGGCTGGCGCGCTGCGCTACCGGCGACACGCGGAGCGCCTCGCTGTGCGCGGCGGGGACAGGTGGGGGAGAGGCGCTCTGGCGATGGGTTTCAGGCTCGTCCGCCAGCCAAGCCGGGGCGGACGAGCCGAATGCTCAGAGTTCGTCGAAGAAGCGCTCGTGCCAGTCCACCAGTTGCTGCGGCGCATCGAGCTTCTGGCCGTAGATCACCGCGTAGGACAGCACGTTCTGCACGTATTGGCGGGTTTCGTCGAAGGGAATGCTTTCCACCCAGACATCGAAGGACAGGTGGCGGGCATCCTTGAGCCACTGGCGGACACGGCCCGGGCCGGCGTTGTAGGCGGCGGTGGCGAGCACGCGGTTGCCGTTGAACTGCGATTGCACCTGGCTGAGGTAGGCGGCGCCGAGCTGGATGTTGACCTCCGGCATCGCCAGTTGCTGCGGCGAGGCGAAGGGGATGCCGAACTTGCGCGCGGTCTCCTTGGCGGTGCCCGGCATCAGTTGCATCAGGCCGGTGGCGCCGACGCCGGAGCGGGCATCGGCCATGAAGGCGCTTTCCTGGCGGGTGATGGCGAACACCCAGCTGGAGTGCAGCCCACGGGCGCGGGCTTCGCGCACCAGGCTGGCGCGGTGCGCCACCGGGAAGCGGATATCCAGGTCGTCCCAGTATTGCGCCTGGCTGACCGCGCGGATCGCCGGGAAATACCACTGCATGTCATAGGCCATCTTGGCCTGGGCCAGCAGCTCTTCACGGTTGAACACGCGCGCCGCGTAGTACCACTCGCGGCGCGCGCTGATGACGTCGCCACGGGCATAGAACTCCAGCGCCCGGCGGGTGCTGGCGGCGTTGCGCACGAACTGCATGGTGCGGGCGCTGACCGGTACCGGGCGGTTGTTCAACTGGTAGGGCGCGTTGATCCGGTCGGCGGCCAGGAAGCCGTAGAAGTCACGCTCGCGCGCCAGCGGCTGGTACAGATTGAGCGACGCGCTGTTCTGCGGTTGCGCCAGTTGCAGGGTGCGCGCCTGCCAGTAGCGCCAGCGGTTGGTCTCGGCGAGTTCCTTGGGCAGCTGGCGGGTCAACTGGTAGGCATCCTCCCAGCGGCCCAGGCGCATCAGCAGGCGCAGGCGCCATTCACTGACATCGTTGTCACGCAGTTCGGGGTCGTACTTGGCCATCAGCGGCAGCGCGCGCGAATCGAAGCGGCGGGCCAGGCCAAGGCCGATCTGGCGGGCGATGTTGACCTTCTCCTCGCTGGAGAAGGGCAGGCTGTTCTCGTAGTGCTCGAGCAGGTCGATGGCGCGCTCCGGCTCCTGCTTGGCCAGGCGGCGCAGGCCGAGGCCGACGACGTCGGCCATGGCGTGGGTACGCTGCTCGAAACGCCCGGTCTGGCTCAGTTGTGCGGGGTTCTGCGCGACATTGATCATCAACTGGCCGAGGACGCCGAGGTTCGGCAGGCGTTGCGCCAGTGTGCTGGCCAGGCCGTAGTTGCCTTTCTCGGCGGCCAGTTTCAGGCGCTTCCAGACCATGTCTTCGGTCAGTTGGCCCTCGGCCTGCCAGAGGCCGAAGAGGGTGTCGCAGGCATCCGGCTGGGACTTGCCCACCAGCCAGAGTTTTTCCGCGCTGGCGTAGCCGGCGGCTTTCTGCCCGTGGCTGAGCTGATACTGGCCGTACAGGCAGTCCAGCTCGGTGAAGTTCATCTTCGGGTCGTAATAGGTGAGGAAGGTCTTCCAGTCTTCGCGATCGGCCAGTTGACGCAGCCAGCGCAATTTCAGCCAGTTGATCTGCGGCAGGTCGCCGTGCTCGGTGAGGAAGCCCTCGATTTCCGCATCGCTGGCGCTTTTCAGACGGTTGGTCAGATCGTCGTAGGCCAGGTACGGCTCCAGCGGATAATCGGCCAGGGCCTGGCGATAGCGCAGGTAGGGATCGCTGTCGCCACGGGCCAGGGCGGCCTTGGCTTCGTCGTACATCTGACGCTGTTGTGTCAGGGACGCGGCCTGCGCCGCAACGGCGCTGGTCAGGGAGAGGATCAGGCAGGAAAACAGTAGTGACAGGCGACCGCGCATGGCTCTTCCGGGCAGGTGAATCTAAGGCGTAGCGCAGGCCGACGCCGATAGGCTCTAGCTTAGCCTGTTGCGGGAGGGAGGCGGAAGCACCGCCTGGGCCTTGCGACCGCTGGCCGAAGATGCCCGCTCATGCGTCTGAGACTCTGACTTTTGCCGACTTTCCCTTACACTGCGCCCCCAGTTTTCGGAGATGCCCCATGACTTTGCTGAAGTTCACCGATGTGTCCCTTGCCTTTGGCACCACGCCGCTGCTGGACAAGGTGTCCTGGCAGATCGAGCGGGGCGAGCGGGTCTGCATCATCGGCCGCAACGGCACTGGCAAGTCGAGCATGCTCAAACTGGTCAAGGGCGAGCAGATGCCCGACGACGGCGACATCTGGCGCGCGCCTTCGCTGAAGATCGGCGAACTGCCGCAGGAATTGCCGGTGGCCGACGAGCGCAGCGTCTATGACGTGGTCGCCGAGGGCCTGGCCGGCGTTGGCGAGTTGCTCGCCCGTTACCACCACCTGAGCCAGCACATCGAGACCGAAGACGACCTGGCGCAACTGGCCAGGGTGCAGCACGAGCTGGAGGCCCGCGACGGCTGGCGTTTGCAGCAACTGGTGGAAAACACCCTCAGCCGCCTGCAACTGCCGGCGGACAAGACCCTCTCCGAGCTTTCCGGTGGCTGGCGCCGCCGCGTGCTGCTGGCCCAGGCGCTGGTCGCCGAGCCGGACCTGCTGCTGCTCGATGAGCCGACCAACCACCTGGACATCGGCGCCATCGCCTGGCTCGAAGAGGCTCTCTCCGGTTTCCAGGGCGCGGTGCTGTTCATCACCCACGACCGTGCCTTCCTGCAGGCGGTGGCCAACCGCATCCTCGAACTGGATCGCGGTCATCTGATCGACTGGAAAGGCGACTACGCCAGCTTCCTGGTGCACAAGGAACAACAGTTGGCGGCGGAGGAGGCGGCCAATGCGCTCTTCGACAAGCGCCTGGCCCAGGAGGAAGTCTGGATTCGCCAGGGCATCAAGGCCCGCCGTACCCGTAACGAGGGTCGGGTGCGCGCGCTCAAGGCGATGCGCAACGAACGCGCCGAGCGCCGCGAGCGCCAGGGCAAGGCGAGCTTCCAGCTGGAGACGGCGGAGAAATCCGGCAAGCAGGTGATCGTCGCCGAGCAGATCGGTTTCGCCCATCCCGGCGGTACGCCGCTGATCCGTGATTTCTCCCTGGTCCTGCAACGCGGCGATCGTATCGGCCTGCTCGGCGCCAACGGCACCGGCAAGACCACCCTGCTCAAGCTGTTGCTCGGCGATCTGCAGCCGACCTCCGGCAGCATCAAGGTCGGCACGCGCCTGGAAGTGGCCTATTTCGACCAATTGCGTCACCAGCTCGAACCGGAAAAGACGGTGATCGACAACATCGCCGAAGGCCGCGAGTTCATCACTATCGATGGGCAGAACCGCCACGTTCTCAGTTACCTCGGCGACTTCCTCTTCGCCCCGCAGCGTGCGCGTACCCCGGTCAAGGCGCTGTCCGGTGGCGAGCGGGCACGCCTGTTGCTGGCCAAGCTGTTCAGCAAGCCGGCCAACCTGCTGGTGCTGGACGAACCGACCAACGATCTCGACGTGGAAACCCTGGAGTTACTGGAAGAGGTGCTGCTGAGCTTCCCGGGCACCGTGCTGATGGTCAGCCACGACCGGGCCTTCCTCGACAACGTGGTGACCAGCACCCTGGTCTTCGAAGGCGAAGGGCGTGTACGCGAGTTCGTCGGCGGTTATCAGGACTGGTTGCGCCAGGGCGGCTCGCCGCGCCTGCTCGGCGTGGGCGATGAGAAGGTCGAGAAGGCCGTCGCCAGCGAACCCGTGCCGGCTCCGGCGCCGGCCGCGACGGAAGCGCCGGCGGCGAAGAAAAAGCTCAGTTACAAGCTGCAGCGCGAGCTGGAAGCCATTCCGGGGCAGATCGACGCCCTGGAAGCCGAGCTGGCCGCGCTGCAGGAAGAAACCGCGGCAGCGGATTTCTATCAGCGCCCGCAGGAGGAGTCCCGCGTGGCCCTGGAGCGCCTGAGCAGTCTGCAGGCCGAACTGGACCGGCTGATCGAGCGCTGGGCCGAACTGGAAGAGTGAGCCGTTCGCCGCGGGCGCGGGGCCCGAGGGCGAGCCGATGCATCGGCGATGGATGATTTGGGATGTCTGAATGACAATCGACTATTGCATCACCCTGGATGATGAGCACGAGTTCAGCTACCGCATCGAACTGGAGCGTAGCTACGACCGCGAGCGGGCGGCCGAGGCACCGAAATGGACGCGCCTGGAATGCAACCAATGCAGCAATTGCCCGCTGTCGCGCGAGCAGTACAGCCATTGCCCGGCGGCGGTCGACCTGTATCGGGTGATCGAGGATTTCCGCGGTTTGCCGGCATTCACCAAGGTCGAGGCGCGGGTGCGCACACCGGAGCGTGAATACCGCAAACACGTCGGCCTGGAGGAGGGCCTGCGGGCATTGTTGGGGGTGATCATGGCCACCAGCGCCTGCCCGTTGCTGGCCAAGCTCAGGCCCATGGCACAGCAGCACCTGCCCTTTGCCAGCAACCAGGAATTCACCACCCGTGCGGTTTCGCTGTACCTGATGCGGCAGTACTTCAACTACCGCGAAGGGCGCCACGCCGACTGGCAGCTGAAGGGCCTGGTGCGCCTGTTCCAGCAGCTGCAACTGGTCAACCAGGCATTCTGGCAACGCATCCACGACACGTGCCTGGGGGACTCCAACCTCAAGGCGTTCCTCAGCTTCTTCTCGATGTCATCAAGCATGAGCTATTCGCTGGAGGCGCAGCTGCAGAAGGTCCGCCCGATGCTGATGAGCGGTGGCGACCTGTTCTGATCGCCATGTTGCCCTGACCCCATGAGCGCGGCGGGCGCCCTTGGCCCGCCCGTCGCGCCTGGCTTCATTCGGTTTTCTGCAGGCGCACCGCCAGCACGTCGCAGGGGGCGCCGTGGAGCACGTCGTTGGCGGTGGAGCCGAGCAGCAGGGCCAGGCCGTGGCGGCCATGGCTGCCGACGATGATCAGGTCGCAGCCCTGCTCGCTGGCCAGGCGGTGGATTTCCTGGCGCGGCTGGCCGTAGACCAGGTGGCTCTGGGCCACGGAGACCTGCGGGTAGCTGAGGGTGAACTGGTGCATGCGCTCCTTGGCCTGGTCGAACTGCTGCTGTTGCAGCATCGACAGGTCCATCGGCACGTCGCCGCCGAAGGCCATGGCCATGGGTTCGACCACGTGCACCGTGGATAGCTTGGCCTGGGTGCTGGCGGCCAGTGCCACGGCGCGTTTCATCACCGGGTCGCATTCATCGGTCAGATCAACCGCGACCAGAATGTGTTGATAGGGCATGAGTGTCTCCTCCGGAGGACTGAATGAATACAAGTATGGCCCGTCGGGCCGGGGTATACCTGATATGAGTGTCTGGCTGGTGATCCTGCTTCTCGCCCTGGTGCTCAGCCCGCTGACCTGGCTGCTGCCATCGCGCGGCCAGCGCGGGCAGATGAATCTGCGTCTGGAGGCGCGGCGCCTGGGCCTGGCCATGCAGATGGCGCGCCAGGAGTGGCCGCATTGGCTGGAGCGTCAGCCGCCGCGCAGTTGCGCGCAATATCACCGGCCGCGCAGCCGGGGCCGCACCGATACCTGGGATTACTGGCAGAGCGCGCCGGGCGTCTGGCTGGACCGCTGGCGCGAGCCCTGCGCCGACACCGAGCTGGCGAGCGCGCTGGCCGGCCTGCCGGCGGATGTGTACAAGGTCGAGGCATCGGCGCAGTTCATCGCGCTCTACTGGGGTGAGCATGGCGACAGCGCCGATCTGCAGTGCATCCTCGCGTTCTTCACGCAGCGCGCCTGATCGGCGCATTCACTGTTGCGCCGCGGCATAAAGCGAAGAGATCTGCTCCAGATCGGCAATGATGCCATCGGAGTACTTGTCGATGAGGAAGGGCACGCTGCCTTGGGCGGCGCTTTGCAGTGACTTCTCGATGTAGTGCCACTTGATGGCGATGGAGTGCAGTTCCTTGCCGATTTCCGGGGTGGTCTGCGGCGCCTGCTGCAACTTCAGCAGATTGATGGCGAAGCGATTGGTCAGGTCGTCCAGCGGTTGCTGGTCGTCGCTGCTGACCGGGCTGGCGCCGACCGATGCGTTGCGTGACACGTAGTTCCAGGTGATGGCCTGCATCAGCACGCTCTGCTCGCGGCTTTGCTGCGTCAGCGGCGGCACCTGCTGGCCGCTTTCCTCCTGAATCTTGCCGTACAGCTGTTCCGCAGTGTCGAGCAATTGGCGGTTCTGCGTGGCCAGGTCGCCGAGCGGTTTGAAATCGCTGTAGCCATTCTGTTTCTGCGCCTGGGTCTGGGCGATCAGGGCCTGCCTGTAGGCGCTCCACTGCGTCTGCAACTGGCTTTTCAACTGGCGGGAAGCCTCGCCGGGCATGTCGCCCAGCTGCGTGACACGGGTGTCGGCGTCTTGCGTCGAGCTGTCGATCAGCTTGACGTAGCGCGGGTCACCTTCCATCGACGTGAGCATGAAGAAATCGCTGAGGCTGCGCTGCGCGGCAAGGCGCAACTGGTGGACGGCGAGGAGATCTTCGGCCGGCGCGGCGGCGGCCAGGGCGGGGAGGGCGGACAGAATCAGCGAGGACAGCAGGCGGGCCAGCGGTCGGCGTGGCATGGATCCATCTCCTTGGGGCCGTTGGGCTTCTTTTTCTTCTTCTGCCGGATTGCGCGGCGCGGCAACCGGCCTGGCGGACTCTAACGCGCGTCCGGGGGCTTTGGCCAGTTGCCGGCGGAACGGCCGTTCCATCGGCCGGTACCTGGCCCATGCTTTTGCTGAATGGCGGGAAAATCCCCTGCTGAATAGAGCGAGCCAGAGGCATTTCGCCGGCTTTCCCGCAGCCGCCTGCCGATTGACAAGCCAGCGCTTTTCCGTGAAGGTGTGCACACCCGAATCAAACGGGCGTATGAATCGAGCGTTTGCTAGTCACACAGACTCGAACATGTCGCCCCGGCTATCGCACCGGCGGGTGTGCCGCAGGCTTTGGGACTATGCTCGGCGACTGCAGAGCGTCCCGATACACGGCGACCGGTGCGTGAGTTCAAGCTTCCCTAGCGTGGAGATCAGTTGATGATTTACCAAGGTAAAGCCATCACGGTTAAGGCTCTTGAGAGCGGCATCGTCGAGCTGAATTTCGACCTCAAGGGCGAGTCCGTCAACAAGTTCAACCGGCTCACCCTGAATGAACTGCGTCAGGCAGTGGATACCATCAAGGCCGATGCGTCCGTCAAGGGCGTGATCGTGACCAGCGGCAAGGGCGTGTTCATCGTCGGCGCCGACATCACCGAGTTCGTCGACAACTTCAAGCTGCCCGACGAAGAGCTGCTGGCCGGCAACCTCGAAGCCAACAATATCTTCAGCGACTTCGAAGACCTGAACGTGCCCACCGTCGCTGCGATCAATGGCATCGCCCTCGGCGGCGGCCTGGAAATGGCCCTGTCGGCCGACTTCCGGGTAATGAGCGCCACCGCCAAGATCGGTCTGCCGGAAGTCAAACTGGGTATCTATCCGGGCTTCGGCGGCACCGTGCGCCTGCCGCGCCTGATCGGCGTGGACAACGCCGTCGAGTGGATCGCCTCCGGTAAGGAAAACCGCGCCGAGGACGCCCTGAAAGTCGGCGCCGTCGACGCCGTGGTCGCCCCTGAGCAACTGCAGGCCGCCGCGCTGGACCTGGTCAAGCGCGCCATCGTCGGCGAGCTGGATCACAAGGCCCGTCGCCAGCCCAAGCTGGAGAAACTCAAGCTCAACGCCATCGAGCAGATGATGGCCTTCGAGACCGCCAAGGGCTTCGTCGCCGGCCAGGCCGGGCCGAACTACCCGGCGCCGGTCGAAGCCATCAAGTCGATCCAGAAAGCCGCCAACTTCGGTCGTGACAAGGCGCTGGAAATCGAGGCCCAGGGCTTCGTCAAGCTGGCCAAGACCCCGGTCGCGGAAAGCCTGATCGGCCTGTTCCTGAACGACCAGGAACTGAAGAAGAAATCCAAGCAATACGACGAAGTCGCCAAGGACGTGAAACTGGCCGCCGTGCTCGGCGCCGGCATCATGGGCGGCGGCATCGCCTACCAGTCGGCAGTCAAGGGCACCCCGATCCTGATGAAGGATATCCGCGAAGAGGGTATCCAGATGGGGCTGAACGAGGCCTCCAAGCTGCTCGGCAAGCGCGTTGAGAAAGGTCGCCTGACCCCGGCGAAGATGGCCGAAGCGCTGAACGCCATTCGCCCGACCATGTCCTACGGCGATTTCGGTAACGTCGACATCGTCGTCGAAGCCGTGGTCGAGAACCCGAAGGTCAAGCAGATCGTGCTGGCCGAAGTGGAAGGGGCGGTCAAAGAGGACGCGATCCTCGCCTCCAACACCTCGACCATCTCCATCAGCCTGCTGGCCAAGGCCCTGAAGCGTCCGGAAAACTTCGTCGGCATGCACTTCTTCAACCCGGTGCACATGATGCCGCTGGTGGAAGTCATCCGTGGCGAAAAGTCCAGCGACGTGGCCGTTGCCACCACCGTTGCCTACGCCAAGAAGATGGGCAAGAACCCCATCGTGGTCAACGACTGCCCGGGCTTCCTGGTCAACCGCGTGCTCTTCCCGTACTTCGGCGGCTTCTCCAAGCTGCTGGGCTTCGGTGTCGACTTCGCGCGCATCGACAAGATCATGGAGAAGTTCGGCTGGCCCATGGGCCCGGCCTATCTGTCCGACGTGGTCGGCATCGATACCGGCCACCACGGCCGCGATGTGATGGCCGAAGGCTTCCCGGATCGCATGGCCGTTGAAGGCAAGACCGCCGTCGACGTCATGTACGAAGCCAACCGCTTGGGCCAGAAGAACGGCAAGGGCTTCTACGCCTACGAAACCGACAAGCGCGGCAAGCCGAAGAAGGTCAGCGATCCGGCGGCCTACGAACTGCTCAAGTCGATCGTGGTCGAGCAGCGTGAACTCAGCGACGAAGACATCATCAACTTCATGATGATCCCGCTGTGCCTGGAAACCGTGCGTTGCCTGGAAGACGGCATCGTCGAGACCGCCGCCGAGGCCGACATGGGCCTGATCTACGGCATCGGTTTCCCCCCCTTCCGTGGCGGTGCGCTGCGCTACATCGATTCGATCGGCGTAGCCGAATTCGTCGCCCTGGCCGACAAGTATGCCGATCTGGGCCCGCTGTACCACCCGACCGCGAAGCTGCGTGAAATGGCCAAGAACGGCCAGAAGTTCTTCGGTTGAGTGCGCAACGAATAGAGCGAGAGTGAATTTATGAGCCTGAATCCGAGAGACGCCGTCATTGTCGACTTCGGCCGCACCCCGATGGGTCGTTCCAAGGGCGGCATGCACCGCAACACCCGCGCGGAGAACATGTCCGCGCACCTGATCAGCAAACTGCTGGAGCGCAATTCGAAGGTCGACCCGGCGGAAGTCGAGGACGTCATCTGGGGTTGCGTCAACCAGACCCTGGAGCAGGGCTGGAACATCGCGCGCATGGCCTCGCTGATGACCCAGATCCCGCACACCAGTGCCGCTCAGACCGTCAGCCGCCTGTGCGGCTCGTCGATGAGCGCCCTGCACACTGCCGTGCAGGCGATCCAGACCGGTAACGGTGACGTCTTCGTCGTCGGCGGTGTGGAGCACATGGGCCACGTCGGCATGATGCATGGCGTCGACCCGAACCCGCACCTGTCGCTGCACGCCGCCAAGGCCTCCGGCATGATGGGCCTGACCGCGGAAATGCTCGGCAAGATGCACGGCATTACCCGTGAAGCCCAGGATCAGTTCGGTGCCCGTTCGCACCGTCTGGCGTGGAAGGCGACCCAGGAAGGCAAGTTCAAAGACGAAATCATCCCGATGGAAGGGTATGACGAGAACGGCTTCCTGAAAGTCTTCGACTTCGACGAGACCATCCGTCCGGAAACCACCGTGGAAGCCCTGGCGCAACTGAAGCCGGCCTTCAACCCGAAAGGCGGCACCGTGACCGCGGGGACTTCCTCGCAGATCACCGACGGCGCTTCCTGCATGATCGTGATGTCCGCCCAGCGCGCCCAGGACCTGGGTATCCAGCCGATGGCCGTGGTTCGCGCCATGGCCCTGGCAGGCGTGGACCCGGCAATCATGGGCTACGGCCCGGTGCCGGCTACCCAGAAAGCGCTCAAGCGCGCTGGCCTGAGCATCAATGACATCGACTTCTTCGAGCTCAACGAAGCCTTCGCCGCACAGGCTCTGCCGGTGCTGAAGGACCTCAAACTGCTCGACAAGATGGAAGAAAAGGTCAACCTGCACGGCGGCGCCATCGCCCTGGGTCACCCGTTCGGCTGCTCCGGTGCACGGATTTCCGGCACCCTGCTGAACGTGATGAAGCAGAACGGCGGCACCCTCGGCGTGTCGACCATGTGCATTGGCCTCGGCCAGGGCATCACCACTGTCTTCGAGCGCGTTTAAGGCGGTCCCGTCTAAGCTATCGAAGATGGACGAGCCGGGGCCTTGTGCCCCGGCTTTCGTTTTTCCGTGCGCCATGGGATTGCCTGTGGCGCCCGGGCCCTGGAGAATCGCGGCTTTTTTGCAGGCCGAGGGAGAGCTGAGATGCCATTGCAGACAGGGCTTTATCGTCATTACAAGGGCCAGCAGTACCGCGTCGTCGGTGTGGCGCGGCATTCGGAAAGCGACGAACCGCTGGTCATCTACCAGGCGCTTTACGGCGAATTCGGGCTCTGGGCGCGTCCCTTGAGCATGTTCACCGAAGCGGTCGAGGTGGACGGAGAGCTGGTTCCACGCTTTGCTCTGATAACCCCAGAAAATGATCCACTGAAGTTGGTAGAGGCCAGCTCCAGCAAATCCTGAGCTTGACCTTGGGCGGACCGCCACTATATATAGCGGTGCCGTTCCGGGCGCCTCCCTCCTTATATTCATCTTTTCGACGCAGGAATCTTCCGATCCATGGGTAAATCGCTGGTCATCGTGGAATCACCGGCCAAGGCCAAGACCATCAACAAGTACCTGGGCAACCAGTACGTGGTGAAGTCGAGCATCGGCCATATCCGCGACCTGCCCACCAGCGGATCGTCGAGTGCCAAGGAACCGGCAGCCGCCAAGAGTCGCAAGACTGCCGCGGAAGCGCCGGCGCTGTCGCCCAAGGAGAAGGCCAAGAAGCAGCTCTTCACGCGCATGGGCGTCGATCCGGAACACGGCTGGAAAGCCAAGTACGAGATCCTGCCCGGCAAGGAAAAGGTCATCGAGGAACTGCGCCGCCTGGCCAAGGACGCCGACACCATCTATCTCGCAACCGACTTGGACCGCGAAGGGGAAGCCATTGCCTGGCACCTGCGCGAGGCCATCGGTGGCGATGACACCCGCTACAAGCGCGTGGTGTTCAACGAAATCACCAAGAAGGCCATTCAGGAGGCCTTCTCTCACCCGGGCGAGCTCGATATCAACCGGGTCAATGCCCAGCAGGCGCGGCGCTTCCTCGATCGCGTAGTGGGCTACATGGTTTCCCCGCTGCTGTGGCAGAAGATCGCTCGCGGCCTGTCCGCGGGGCGTGTGCAGTCGGTAGCGGTGAAACTGGTCGTGGAGCGCGAGCGTGAAATTCGCGCCTTCGTTCCGGAAGAATACTGGGAGGTGCACGCCGATCTGGGCACGCCCAAGGGCGAAAAGGCGCGCTTCGAGGTCGTCCGTGAAAAGGGTGAGGCCTTCAAGCCGCTGAACGAAGCCCAGGCCATGGCCGCGCTGGAGAAGCTGAAAGCGTCCGCCTACACGGTGGCCAAGCGCGAAGACAAGCCGACGTCGAGCCGTCCTAACGCGCCTTTCATCACTTCTACGCTGCAGCAGGCCGCGAGCAACCGCCTCGGTTTCGGCGTGAAGAAGACCATGATGATGGCCCAGCGTCTGTATGAAGCTGGCTATATCACCTATATGCGTACCGACTCGACCAACCTGTCGGCCGACGCCATCGACATGGTGCGCGGCTTCATCGACAGCGAGTTCGGCAAGAAATACCTGCCGGCCAAGCCGAATTTCTATTCGAGCAAGGAAGGCGCCCAGGAGGCGCACGAGGCGATCCGCCCGTCCGATGTCAACCTGAAGCCCACTCAGTTGTCCGGCATGGAGCGCGATGCCGAGCGCCTCTACGACCTGATCTGGCGTCAGTTCGTCGCCTGCCAGATGCCGCCGGCCGAGTACCTGTCGACCACCGTCAGCGTCGCCGCCGGTGACTTCGAGCTGCGCGCCAAGGGCCGCATCCTCAAGTTCGATGGCTACACCAAGGTGCTGCCGCAGCAGAGCAAGCCGGGCGAGGACGATGTCCTGCCGGATATGGCCCAGGGCGAGCTGCTCAAGCTGCTCACGCTCGATCCCAGCCAGCACTTCACCAAACCGCCGGCGCGATACTCCGAAGCCAGCCTGGTCAAGGAGCTGGAAAAGCGCGGCATCGGTCGCCCGTCCACCTATGCGGCGATCATCTCGACCATCCAGGAGCGTGGCTACGTCACCACCCACAACCGGCGCTTCTATGCCGAGAAGATGGGCGACATCGTCACCGACCGCCTCAACGAGAGCTTCTCCAACCTGATGGACTACGGCTTCACCGCCGGCATGGAGGAGAATCTCGACGATGTGGCGCAGGGCGAGCGCGACTGGAAACACCTGCTGGACGAGTTCTATGGCGACTTCAAGAAAAAGCTCGAAGTAGCCGAGGTCAGCGAGAAGGGGATGCGCGCTAACCAGCCGACCCCGACCAATATTCCCTGCCGCGATTGTGGTCGGCCGATGATGATCCGCACGGCCTCCACCGGGGTGTTCCTCGGTTGTTCCGGCTACAGCCTGCCGCCGAAAGAGCGCTGCAAGGCCACCGTCAACCTGATTCCGGGCGACGAGATCGCCGCGGATGACGAGGGTGAGTCGGAGTCCCGCGTGCTGCGTGGCAAGCACCGCTGCCCGATCTGCAGCACGGCGATGGACGCCTACCTGCTGGATGAGACGCACAAGCTGCACATTTGCGGCAACAACCCGGACTGCCTGGGGTACGAGATCGAGGAAGGTCAGTACCGCATCAAAGGCTATGAAGGTCCGAGCCTGGAATGCGACAAGTGCGGCAGCCAGATGCAGCTCAAGACCGGCCGTTTCGGTAAGTTCTTCGGTTGCACCAATGCCAGCTGCAAGAACACCCGCAAATTGCTGAAGAATGGCGAGCCGGCCCCGCCGAAGATGGACGCCATTCGCATGCCCGAACTGAAGTGCGAAAAGGTCGACGACGTCTATGTGCTGCGTGACGGCGCCTCCGGCCTGTTCCTCGCCGCCAGCCAGTTCCCGAAGAATCGCGAGACTCGCGCGCCGCTGGTTGGCGAGTTGATTCCGCACAAGGATGAACTGGATCCCAAGTACCACTTCCTGCTCTTGGCGCCGCAGAAGGACCCGGATGGCCGCCCGGCGGTGATCCGCTTTAGCCGCAAGACCAAGGAGCAGTACGTGCAGTCCGAAGTCGATGGCAAGCCCACCGGCTGGCGTGCGTTCTTCGACGGCGGCAAGTGGAAGGTCGAAGACAAGCGCTGATGTATGGCGCGCCCCGCCTGGCGGGGCGCGCATATACTGCCGAATGACCGCAGGAGGGCGCGCCCATGGCTCAAGAACTCTATACCCGCACCAATCAGAAGCTGTACTTCGCTGGCTTGGCTCTGGAGGCCTGGCGCAATGCCGAATCCGGCCGCGCGATGAATGCCCAGGCGTTGATCCAGGCAGAGCGAGAAGCAGCGCTTTTCCATCTGTACGGCGCTGTGTTGGGCGTTGCCCATGAAATCGCCGGCTATTATCGGCTACCGCAAGCCGCCGCCCCGCGCGTCGAGCTGCTGCTGAATGCCGAGGTGCTGGCCGCCGCGCCAAGCCCTGAGCTGGCTGAACTGGTGGAGTTGGTCCAGCAGCCGGAAACCTGGTTGGCTCGTCTCCTGGCTGCCTATGCGGCGTTGTTCCAGCCGCCGAGTGAGCCGCGCAAGGTCAAGACGGACCCGACCCAGCCGTTGATCCAGGCTGTCAGCCTGGATGCCGACGAGCCGCAGCCGTTGGCCAATGCCGAGCTGGAGGCCTGGCGCAAGTCGCTGAAGGAAATGGTCCTGCGTTTCCGTGGGGCACTGACTGAGCTGTGATGAGCCATCCATCCTGGGCGAGGGTGGATTGGGGTAGGTTGGGCTAGGGCATGGCGGCCATGACTGTTACAATGCGCGTTCTGCTGTGAGAGAACTTTGCCATGCCGACCTCATTTCTGGAAATCGTAGAGCTGCCCGACGGGCGCATCGTGCTGCGTCGCGCGGACGATGAGGAGGCGCTGGTGACCCTGGAGTTCTCCAGCGATGCCAAGGGTTTCCTGCAGGGCCAGCATATCGAGATCGCCAAGGCGATGTTCAATGTCGGTGTGCAAATGGCCGGCCGCCTCGCTGAAGGTGGCGATGTCGAGCAGGACGGCGCGCCTCGCGTCCTGCACTGATTTCACGTCCCTTTATCCCAAGCGAATATTGAGACTCTGCGCCTGTCCGACGACAGCGGCGCGGGATAGTTGCGCGCGGGCGCTGCCGCTGAGTGCCGGTAGCCAACTCACGACGGTGTGGCTGTGCCCCATGCGCAACGCTTCGCAGGCCAGGCTCAGGGCCGCCGCCTGATCGCGGGCCGGCAGCAGCAGGATGCGCTCGCGATTCATTCCTGCTTTGCGCAGCCAGTCAGGCGTCAGGCTGCCAGGCGGGGCGATCAAGGTCAGCCAGCGGGCGTCTTGCTCTTCGCTGAGTTCGCGCAGAATGGGTGCCAGCAAGGTCAGGCAGTTTCCAGGGAGACCGCGTAGCGAGATTTCGCTGAACGCCTGCTCTTCGAGGCGATCCGGTTCTACCAGAGGCATCAGCAGTGGCTCGCTGGCGTTGGCCCAGAGCGCTTCCTGAAAGAGGGGCAGTTGGGCGATGTTCAGCGGCTGGGGGTACTGCATGGTGCCTCCTGTTAGCGGCGGATGACGCCGACGCTCAAGCCTTCGATGATCAGTTCCTGCTCTTCGAGATCGACTTCGATCGGCGCGAATTCCGGGTTTTCGGCGATCAGCCAGACCTTGCTGCCTTCGCGCTTGAAGCGTTTCACCGTGACCTCCTCGCCGAGACGGGCGACCACGATCTGGCCGTTGCGCGCTTCGCGGGTGACATGCACGGCGAGCAGGTCGCCATCGAAGATGCCGACATCCTTCATGCTCATGCCGCGCACGCGCAGCAGATAATCGGCGCGTGGGTTGAAGAAGGCTGGATTGATGCGGCAGGCGTCTTCGACGTTCTGTTCCGCGAGAATCGGGGCGCCTGCCGCGACACGGCCGATGATCGGCAGTTCATCGTCGTTGGCGGCGGTGTTGGGTTCAAAGCCGGGGATGCGAATGCCGCGCGAGGCGCCTGGCGTCATTTCGATCGCCCCTTTGCGGGCCAGAGCCTTGAGGTGTTCCTCGGCAGCATTGGGCGACTTGAAGCCCAGTTCCTGGGCGATTTCGGCGCGGGTCGGCGGGTAACCGTTGTCTTCCAGGCAACGCTTGATGAAGGCGAGGATCTCGGCTTGGCGCGGCGTCAGCTTCTGCATGTCCCTACTCTGTCTTTTTATACAGTTGCTGGGATTATATACAGTGCCTTGGCGCTGGCAACGAATTATTTCGCCGGGGCGAATTGCAGGAGGCTGATGTAACCTGAAGGACCTGGCAGGCGTCTTGCTGGTATCGTTCGTCGCATTGCCCGAGTTTCTGCAACAATTCTCCCCGCGTTGCTTGACAATGGCTTGCAGTGAAACGTAAGTTTCAAACAAGTGTTTGTCAGGTAAGAGTGCCCATGGCCCAGTCGGAAACCGTTGAACGCATCCTCGATGCTGCGGAGCAGTTGTTCGCGGAAAAAGGCTTCGCCGAAACCTCGTTGCGTCTGATCACCAGCAAAGCCGGGGTCAATCTGGCGGCGGTGAACTACCACTTCGGCTCGAAAAAGGCGCTGATCCAGGCGGTCTTCTCGCGCTTTCTCGGGCCGTTCTGCGCCAGTCTGGAAAAAGAGTTGGATCGTCGTCAGGCCAAGCCCGACGCACCGCGCCCAACCCTGGAAGAGCTGCTCGAATTGCTGGTGGTGCAGGCGATGGCGGTGAAACCGCGTAGCGGCAACGATCTGTCGATCTTCATGCGTCTGCTCGGCCTGGCCTTCAGTCAGAGTCAGGGACACCTGCGCAAGTATCTGGAAGAGGTCTACGGCAAGGTCTTCCGTCGTTACATGCAGTTGGTCAACGAAGCGGCGCCGCGTCTTCCCCCCATCGAGTTGTTCTGGCGTGTGCATTTCATGCTGGGTGCCGCTGCGTTCAGTATGTCCGGGATCAAGGCGCTGCGCGCGATGGCGGAGAACGACTTCGGCGTCAGTACCTCCATCGAGCAAGTGATGCGCCTGATGGTGCCGTTCCTCGCTGCGGGCATGCGCGCCGACAGCGGTGTCAGCGATCCATCCCTGGCCGGCGCCCAGCTCAAGCCCCGCAACAAATCGCCGGCGCCCGCCAAGGCTTGAGGCCGCTGGGCGTGCCTTGGGCGATCGGCTAAGCTAGCGGCCCATGGCCGATCTGCTTGACCTGCTGCACATTTCCTTTGCCGATCAGGCGCTCTACGGTTTCGCCGGAGAGCGCCTGATGCTGCGTTGTCCCGTGTCCACCGCGCTGGCCGGCCCTGGCGAGCGCCAGGGCTCGGGATGCACGCCACGCGGCCTGCATCAGGTGCGGGCGAAGATCGGCGACGGCTTGCCCGCCGGCGCGGTGCTTAGTGGCAGGCGCTGGACCGGTGAAGTCTGGACGCCCGAGTTACATGGGCGCTTCCCCGGTCGAGACTGGATCCTTACCCGCATTCTCTGGCTCAGTGGCTGCGAGCCCGGCGTCAATCGCCTGGGGCCGGTGGATACCTTCCGTCGTTACATTTACCTGCACGGCACGCCTGACTGCGAACCCATGGGCATTCCGCTGTCCCACGGCTGCGTGCGCTTGCGCAACGCCGATCTGCTGGCGCTCTTTCCACGTGTACCGCTTCATTGCCGCGTGCGCCTCGACGAATCGCCCCAGCCGCTCTGGCGGACGGCGGCAATCATTTAAGGAAATCCTATGCATGGCTCTCTGATGCTCGATATCGGTGGTACCTGGTTGACCGCCGACGACCGCCACATCCTGCGCCAGCCCGAAGTGGGCGGCATGATCATCTTTGCCCGCAACATCGAAAGCCCGCGCCAGGTGCGCGAGTTGTGCGCGGCAGTACGTGCGATTCGCCCGGACCTGCTGCTGGCGGTGGACCAGGAAGGCGGGCGGGTACAGCGCTTGCGCCAGGGCTTCTTGCGGTTGCCGGCGATGCGTGCCATCGCCGATAACGCCAATGCCGAGCGTCTCGCCGAGCAGTGCGGCTGGCTGATGGCCACCGAGGTGCTGGCGGCCGGTCTGGACCTGAGCTTTGCGCCGGTGCTCGACCTCGATCACCAGCGCAGTGCGGTGGTCGGCAGCCGTGCCTTCGAGGGCGACCCGGAGCGCGCGGCGCAACTGGCCGGCGCCTTCATTCGTGGCATGCATGGGGCAGGCATGGCCGCCACCGGCAAGCATTTCCCCGGACACGGCTGGGCCGAAGCCGACTCCCATGTGGCCATCCCCGAGGATGAGCGCAGCCTGGCGGAGATTCGCCGTACCGACCTGGTACCGTTCCAGCGTTTGGCCGGACAGCTCGATGCCCTGATGCCGGCCCATGTCATCTACCCCGAGGTCGATGCGCAGCCGGCCGGCTTCTCGCGCCGTTGGCTGCAGGACATCCTGCGCGGAGAGCTGGGCTTCGATGGGGTCATCTTCAGCGATGACCTGTCCATGGCCGGCGCCCATGTCGTCGGTGATGCCGCCAGCCGCATTCAGGCGGCGCTCGGTGCCGGTTGCGACATGGGGCTGGTGTGCAATGACCGCGCCGCCGCCGAGTTGGCCCTGGGCGCCTTGCAGCGCCTGAAAGTCAGCCCGCCCGCACGCCTGCCGCGGATGCGCGCCAAGGCCTGGCCTGGGACTGAATACAAGCAGCTGCCGCGCTGGCAGCAGGCCGTGGCAGAACTGCGCGCGGCGCAACTGATCGACTGAGGATTCGCTATGACCGTCTACGCCATCATCGGCGGCACCGGGCTGACCCAACTGGAAGGCCTGACCCTGAAAGACTCGCTGAGCCTGGATACGCCCTATGGCGCGCCATCGGCGCCCATCCAGCGTGGTGAATACGCCGGGCGCGAGGTGCTGTTCCTCGCGCGCCATGGCCATCCACACCGCTTCCCGCCGCACCAGGTGAATTACCGCGCCAACCTCTGGGCGCTCAAGCAGGCCGGGGCCGAAGCGCTGCTGGCGGTGAACGCGGTAGGCGGCATTCATGCGGCCATGGGCAGCGGCCACCTGTGCGTGCCACACCAGATCGTCGATTACACCTGGGGCCGTGAACACACCTATTTCGCGGGCGACATCGATCATGTCACCCATATCGACTTCAGCCACCCCTATGACGAAGGTCTGCGCCAGCAGTTGATCGCAGCGCTGTGCTCGCTCGGCTATCCGCACAGCAGCCACGGCGTCTACGCGGCGACACAGGGGCCGCGCCTGGAGACCGTGGCGGAGATCGCCAAGCTCGAACGCGATGGCTGCGACATCGTCGGCATGACCGGCATGCCCGAGGCCGCGCTGGCTCGTGAACTGGAGCTGCCTTATGCCTGCCTGTCGCTGGTGGTCAATCCGGCGGCCGGCAAGTCCAGCGGGATCATCACCATGGCCGAGATCGAGCAGGCGCTGCAGCAGGGCATCGGCAAGGTGCGTGAAGTGTTGGCGCGGGTGCTGGTGGGCTGAGGTCGCCCGCGGAACTGACGACGGGACACGTCCATGAAAAAGGCCGCATCGCTGCGGCCTTTTTCATTTACTGCGCGGGTTCGCTCGGCGGCGGGGCGTCGAAGCCGCCATTGGCCGGCGCGGCGGGGGCTGGCTGCTGCGGTGCTTGCGCGCCGCTCGGGGCGTCCTCGTCCATGCCGGGCGGCGGCGGGCTGGCCGGTTTGGCGTTGAGCGGGCTGACCTTGATCAGCATGCCCAGGCTGGGGTGGTCGAGGTAGGCCAGGATGCCGTTCTTCAGGCGCACGTCCTGGACCATGTGCTGGCTGCTGGCGAGGAAGCCGTCGGCGCCGAACCGGTTGATCCAGAAGTCGGTCTGGGTGTCGATGAAGCGCTGCATGCTGAGGGTCAGGGTGCCTTCCACCGGGAAGTGGCCGTCCTGCTCCTTGCCTTCGTTGAGGGCGATCTTGACCGGCGTCTCGCCAATGCTCTGTTTCCAGGACTTGTGCATCAGCACGTGATAGCCCTGGGTCTGGCGAAGTTTGTTGGCCTGGGCGTCGAGGGCGGTCGGCCAGCGGCTGTCCGGCGCCGGCGGCTGCGCGCCCTTGGCCCAGTCGTCGGGGGCCGGCTGGCTGGATTGGACGATGTCGCCGTCCTGCTGGAACAGGATGACTTCGACCTGGTAAAGGTCGTCGGCGAAGCTCGCGGGGGCGAGCAGGACAAGCAACAGCAACAGATAGCGGAACATACTGGTCCTTAGGATTTGTTGGGCGCGAGGCGTTCGAACAGCGCCTCGAGGGTGTTGAAGCGTTCTTCCGGGCGCTCCATGGGCACCTGGAACTTGAACAGGGTCGCGCCTTCGAACTTGTAGCGGTTCGGCTGGCTCTGGATCATCTTGATCAGCAACAGCGGGTCGACGCAGGTATCGGCGGCGAATTCTACCCGGCCACCCTGCGGTCCGGCATCTACCTTGACGATGCCGAGCTTTTCCGCCTGCAGTTTCAGCAGGGTCAGACGTATCAGGTTCTTCGCCGGTTCAGGCAGCAGGCCGAAGCGGTCGATCATCTCCACCTGCAGTTCGCGCAAGCCGTCTTCGTCCACGGCATTGGCGATGCGCTTGTAGAGGATCAGCCGGGCGTGCACGTCGGGCAGGTAGTCCTCGGGGATCAGCGCCGGCACCCGCAGGTTGATATCCGGACCGCCGCCCAGCGGCTGCTCCAGATTGGGCTGTTCGCCCTTGCGGATCGCCTTGACCGCGCGCTCGAGCATTTCCATGTAAAGGGTGAAGCCGACCGCCTGGATCTGCCCGCTCTGGCCTTCGCCGAGCAGTTCGCCGGCGCCGCGGATTTCCAGATCGTGGGTGGCCAGGACGAAGCCGGCGCCCAGGTCCTGGGCGTTGGCGATGGCTTCCAGGCGCTTTTCGGCGTCCGGGGTCATCTGCTTGCGCGGCGGCGTCAGCAGGTAGGCATAGGCCTGGTGGTGGCTGCGCCCGACGCGGCCGCGCAACTGGTGTAGCTGGGCCAGGCCGAACTTGTCGGCGCGCTCGATGAGGATGGTGTTGGCGCTGGGCACGTCGATGCCGGTCTCGATGATGGTCGAGGCCACCAGCACGTTGAAGCGCTTGTGGTAGAAGTCGCTCATCACCCGTTCCAGGTCACGCTCGTGCATCTGCCCATGGCCGATGCCGATGCGCGCTTCCGGTACCAGTTCGGCCAGGTCGCGGGCGCACTTCTCGATGGTCTTCACCTCATTGTGCAGGTAGTAGACCTGGCCGCCGCGCAGCAGCTCGCGCAGCAGCGCCTCCTTGATCACAGTGTTCTGCGCTTCCATGACGAAGGTGCGCACCGACAGCCGGCGCGCCGGCGGCGTGGCGATGATCGACAGGTCGCGCATGCCGGCCACGGCCATGTTCAGGGTGCGCGGGATCGGCGTGGCGGTGAGGGTGAGGATATCCACCTCGCTGCGCAGGGCCTTGAGCTGCTCCTTCTGGCGCACGCCGAAGCGGTGCTCCTCGTCGATGATGACCAGGCCGAGGTTCTTGAACTTGACGTCGTCCTGCAGCAGCTTGTGGGTGCCGATGACGATGTCCACCTTGCCCTCGGCCAGTTGTTGCACGGCGCCTTCGACTTCCTTGGCCGATTTGAAGCGGCTCATGACCTCGACCGTCACCGGCCAGTCGGCGAAGCGGTCGCGGAAGCTGTTGTAGTGCTGCTGGGCGAGCAGGGTGGTCGGCACCAGCACCGCCACCTGGCGGCCGCTGTGCACGGCGACGAAGGCCGCGCGCATGGCCACCTCGGTCTTGCCGAAGCCGACGTCGCCGCAGACCAGGCGGTCCATCGGCTTGTCGGCGAGCATGTCGGCGATCACCGCGTCGATCGCCGACTGCTGGTCCGGGGTTTCCTCGAAGGGGAAGCCGGCGGCGAAGGTCGCGTAGTCGACCTGCGGGTCCTTGAATGCGTAACCCTTGCGCGCGGCGCGGCGGGCGTAGATGTCGAGCAGTTCGGCGGCGACGTCGCGGACCTGTTCGGCAGCCTTGCGCTTGGCCTTCTGCCAGGTTTCCGAGCCGAGCTTGTGCAGCGGCGCCAGGGCATCGTCGCTGCCGCTGTAGCGGGCGATCAGGTGCAGGTTGGCCACCGGCACATAGAGCTTGGCCTCGTCGGCATACGCCAGGGCGAGGAATTCGGCGTTCTGCCCGTCGATCTCCAGGGTGATCAGGCCCATGTAGCGACCGACCCCGTGGTCGATGTGCACCACCGGCGCGCCTTCGCGCAGCTCGGTGAGGTTCTTGATGACGTTTTCGCCACCGTCGCGGCTCTTTTCGCGGCGCCGGCGCTGCATGACGCGTTGGCCGAACAGCGGGCTCTCGGCGATCAGTGCCACGCCCTTGGCGCCGTCCTGCAGCAGCAGGCCGTCGTCCAGCGGCGCGATGGTGATGGCCAGGCGTTCCGGCAGGGCGAGGAACGCCGCCCAGCCATCCACCTCGCCGGGGCGGAGCTTCAGGCGCGCCAGCAATTCCAACAGTACTTCGCGGCGCCCGGCGGATTCGGCGCTGAACAGGATGCGCCCGGGGAATTCCTCGATGAAGCGGCGCAAGCGCGCCAAGGGCTCGCTGGCCTTGGCTTCGATGGCCAGTTCCGGCAGCGCCTCGGCGGGGAAGCGTTCGCGGCCGACGCCCGGCTCGACGTCCTCGGCGCTGACCACCACGCGTGGCCAGTGCTTGAGCCGGGCGAAGCAGTCCTCCACCGGCAGGAACAGCTCGGCCGGCGGCAGCAGCGGCCGTTCGGGGTCGAAGCGGCGATCCTCGTAGCGGTTGCGTACGTCGTTCCAGAACTGTTCGGCGGCCTGCTCGATGCCCGGCAGGGAGAACACCTGGGTGTCCTGCGGCAGGTAGTCGAACAGGGTGGAGGTTTCACCCTCCTCGAAGAACAGCGGCAGGTAGTACTCGATCCCCGCCGGCGTCAGGCCACTGGCCAGGTCCTGGTAGATCGGGCAGCGCCGGTAGTCGACGTCGAAGCGCTCGCGGAAGCGATTACGGAAGCCGGTCACCGCCTCCTTGCGCAGGGGAAATTCGCGCGCCGGCAGCAGGCGGATGCTCTGCACCTTGTCGATGGAGCGCTGGTTCTCCGGGTCGAAGGTGCGCAGCGTCTCGATCTCGTCATCGAACAGGTCGATCCGGTAGGGCAGTTCGCTACCCATCGGGAACAGGTCGATCAGCGCGCCGCGCACGGCGAACTCGCCATGTTCGTAGACGGTGTCCACGCAACGGTAGCCGGCGGCCTCCAGGCGCACGCGCATCTGTTCGACATCGAGCTTTTGCCCGACATCCAGCACCAGGCTGCTGCCGAGCAGGAATTTCGCCGGAGCCAGGCGGTGCAGGGCCGTGGTGATGGGCACCACCAGCACGCCGTGCTTCAGTTCCGGCAACTGGTAAAGAGTGGCGATCCGCTCGGAAATGATGTCCTGGTGCGGCGAAAAGACGTCGTAGGGCAGGGTTTCCCAGTCCGGCAGCTGCAAAACCGGCAAATCGGGAGCGAAGAAATGCAGCTCCTGCTCCAGCCGTTCGGCACTCTGGCTGTCGGCGGTCAGTAATAAAGTGAAACGTTTGGCCGGGGCGGCGGCTTCGGCGATGGCCAGACTCAGGGTGGCGCCGGGCAGGTTGCCCCAGGTTTGCTTGCCGGCCGCGGCCGGCAGGGCGGGAATGCGCAATACGGACACGGGCGTAGCGGGCTCCGGTCAGGAATTTGACCGGCGGGATTGTAACTATCCGGATTGACGGCTGTCAGTCTTTGCAGCGCTGCAGATTGCCGGCGATTGCGTGCGCCGTCATAATGTAGCCCCTTTTTTCTTCTCCTACATGTGGAAGGTATTGCCCGTGACTCAGAAGCCCGACCAGTGTCTCGGTGAGTGGATTGATCGTGAAGCCCTCGCGGAAGCCATGATTCCGCTGATCGGCCAGCTCTACCGCAATAACAATGTGGTGACCTCGATCTACGGCCGTGGCCTGATCAACCGTTCGGTGATCGCGATCCTCAAAGCCCACCGTTTCGCCCGTCACCGCCTGGCCGACGATGTCGAACTGTCGGTCCACGACACCTTCCCGATCCTCAAGGCCATGAGCGAGCTGAAGCTCGGCGCCGCGTCGGTCGACCTGGGCAAGATGGTTGCCAAGTTCAAGGCCGACGGTAACGGCCGCAGCATCGAGCAGTTCGTCAAGGACGAGCTGGCCGATGTGGTCGGCAAGCAGAACGGTTCCGGCCGCGAAGGCACCGACGTCGTGCTCTACGGCTTCGGCCGTATCGGCCGCCTGCTGGCGCGCATCCTCATCGAGAAGACCGGTGGTGGCGACGGCCTGCGTCTGCGCGCCATCGTCGTCCGCAAGGGCGCCGAGAACGACCTGGTCAAGCGCGCCAGCCTGCTGCGCCGCGACTCCGTGCATGGCCCGTTCGACGGCACCATCACCATCGATGAAGCCAGCAACACCATCACTGCCAACGGCAACCTGATTCAGGTGATCTACTCCAACGACCCGGCGTCGATCGACTACACCCAGTACGGCATCAAGAACGCCCTGCTGGTCGACAACACCGGCAAGTGGCGCGACGCCGAAGGCCTGGGCCAGCACCTGAAGTGCCCGGGTGTCGACCGCGTGGTCCTCACCGCTCCTGGCAAGGGTGCGCTGAAGAACATCGTGCATGGCATCAACCATGGCGACATCAGCGCCGACGACAAGATCATCTCCGCCGCCTCCTGCACCACCAACGCCATCGTGCCGGTGCTCAAGGCCGTGAATGACCAGTACGGCATCATCAATGGCCACGTCGAAACCGTTCACTCGTACACCAACGACCAGAACCTGATCGACAACTTCCACAAAGGCAGCCGTCGTGGCCGCAGCGCCCCGCTGAACATGGTGATCACCGAGACCGGTGCCGCCACCGCCGCCGCCAAGGCCCTGCCGGTTCTGAAGGGCAAGCTGACCGGCAACGCCATCCGCGTACCGACGCCGAACGTCTCCATGGCCATCCTCAACCTGAACCTGGAGAAGGCCACCACCCGCGAAGAGATCAACGAGTACCTGCGCCAGATGGCCATGCACTCGGACCTGCAGAAGCAGATCGATTTCGTCAACTCGCAGGAAGTGGTTTCCACCGACTTCGTCGGTTCGCGCCACGCCGGTGTGGTCGATGCCGAAGCCACCATCTGCAACGACAACCGCGTCGTGCTCTACGTGTGGTACGACAACGAGTTCGGCTATAGCTGCCAGGTGGTCCGCGTGATGGAAGACATGGCTGGGGTCAACCCGCCGGCCTTCCCGCGCTAAGCCAGGCGATCCAGGAAAACGGGAGCTCTCGGGCTCCCGTTTTTCGTTCCAGAGATAACGATAAGATCCCCACCCCTCTACCGAGGAACCCCGCAATGGATGGACACCCCCATCTGCACGAAGGCTCGCTCAAGCGCGGCCTGAAGAATCGCCACATCCAGCTGATCGCTCTGGGTGGCGCCATCGGTACCGGCCTGTTCCTGGGCTCGGCCGGTGTCCTGCAATCCGCTGGCCCGTCGATGATCCTCGGCTATGCCATCGGTGGTTTCATCGCTTTCCTGATCATGCGCCAGCTCGGCGAGATGATCGTCGAAGAGCCGGTGGCCGGTTCCTTCAGCCACTTCGCGCACAAATACTGGGGTGGTTTCGCCGGCTTCATGTCCGGCTGGAACTACTGGGTGCTGTACATCCTGGTGGGCATGTCGGAGCTCACCGCGGTCGGCAAATACATCCACTTCTGGTGGCCGGACGTGCCGACCTGGGTCACCGCGGCGGTGTTCTTCGTCCTGATCAACGCCATCAACCTGTTCAACGTCAAGGCCTTCGGCGAGACCGAATTCTGGTTCGCGATCATCAAGGTGGCGGCGATCATCGGCATGATACTGCTCGGCTGCTACCTGCTGCTCAGCGGGCATGGCGGTCCGCAGGCCTCGGTGAGCAACCTGTGGAGCCATGGCGGCTTCTTCCCCAACGGCATCAAGGGGCTGGTGATGGTCCTGGCGATCATCATGTTCTCCTTCGGTGGCCTGGAGCTGGTGGGCATTACCGCGGCCGAGGCCTCGGAGCCGAAGAAGGTGATCCCCAAGGCGATCAACCAGGTCATCTACCGCATCCTGATCTTCTATATCGGCGCGCTGGCCGTGCTGCTCTCGCTGTATCCCTGGGACAAGCTGCTGGCGACCCTGTCGTCCTCCGGCGATCCCTACAGCGGCAGCCCCTTCGTGCAGATCTTCTCGTTGATCGGCAGTGACATCGCGGCCAACGTGCTGAATTTCGTGGTCCTGACCGCGGCGCTGTCGGTGTACAACAGCTGCGTCTACTGCAACAGCCGGATGCTCTACGGCCTGGCCGAGCAGGGTGATGCCCCACGCGCCTTCGCCAAGGTCGACGACCGCGGTGTGCCGATGCTGGCCATCGGCGTCTCGGCGTTCATCACCCTGGCCTGCGTGGTGGTGAACTATGTGATTCCGGCGCGCGCCCTGGAACTGCTGATGTCCCTGGTCGTGGCGGCACTGGTGATCAACTGGGCGATGATCAGCCTGGCGCACCTGATGTTCCGCCGGGCGAAGAACCGCGAAGGCGTGACGCCGGCGTTCCGTTCGCTGTGGTATCCGTTCAGCAATTACCTGTGCCTGGCCTTTGTCCTGTTCATTCTCGGCATCATGCTGATGATTCCGGGTATCGACGTGTCGGTGTATGCGATCCCGGTGTGGGTGGTCTTCATGGGCGTCTGCTACCTGATCAAGCGCAAAGGCGAGGCGCGGGTCTCCGCCTGACCCAGCCCAGCCGTGCGCCTTGAAAAGGCCGCATCCCCACCGGGGTGCGGACTTTTTTCATGTCGGCTCGGTTGGTGAGCCAGCGCTGAGCGTCGCCGGTAGCCAGGCACCGGCGGCGCTACAAGGTGCCTTTCCGATGCTCCAGTGCCAGCGCTTCCAGCCCGGCCAGGGCAAAGGTCTTCAGGTGCTGCGCTAGCTCTTCCGCGGTCTGTTCGAAGATCCCGGTCAGCGGGCTGGGAATCTCGCGATTGACCACCTGCAGCATCAGGTAGGGCGCCATCACACTGAGCAGGCAGCGCAGCAGGGCGGGGTCCTGGGCCGGGATGCCGGTGATCTCGCTGAGCAGGCTCAACACCAGGCGCACCTTGGGCATGGCTTCCTGGTCGATCAGTTCCGAGAGAAACGGCGAGGGCGAAAGCAGCTCGCGTGCCCAGAGGCGCGCCTGCCAGCGCTCGCCTTGGGTGACGTTGAGGGTGAGGGCGTCGATCAACCCGGCGAGTTTGTCGCGCGGCGCCAGGGCGCTGCGGGTCAGCCGTTCGAGCTGGTCGTAGCTGATCAGGTAACGGTGCATGTCGCGCAGCAGGGTGCGGTACAGCCCTTCGCGGCTGCCGAAGTGGTAGTTCACCGCGGCCAGGTTGCTTTGCGCCAGTGCGCAGATGGCCTTGCTGGTGGTTTCGGCGTAGCCGCGCTCGGCGAACAGTTGTCCGGCGGCCCGGAGAATCCTCTGCCGGGTGGCCTCGCCATCCGCGCGCGGCGTGCGTGGGGGCTGGTGTTGGCCGCTGTTGGGGATTCCAGGCATGGGCGCGTCTTGGCGATGGGGTCAACTGAGCCTAGAACTGCGCGATATCAAATTCAAATTTGAATTCGTTGTCTATGCTTGCCTTTGTCGCCAAAGGGTCGCGAGTCGTCATCATGCGCAAGAAGCTTGTCATCGTCGTGCCGTTGCTGCTGCTGGTCGCGGCGGCTATCTGGCTGTACCAGCGCTCCGGCGAGGATCGCAGCGGCGACCTGGTGCTCTATGGCAACGTCGACATCCGCCAGGTCTCGCTGGCCTTCACCGGCAGTGAGCGCATCGCCGAGATGCGCGTGGAGGAGGGCGACGCGGTCAAGGCCGGCCAGGTGCTGGCGACCCTCGACACGCGCGTGCTGCGCCTGCAGATCGAGCAGTCCAAGGCGCAGATCGCCGCTCAGGAGCAGAGCGTGCTGCGCTTGCACAACGGCTCGCGGCCGGAGGAGATCGCCCAGGCCAAGGCGCTCGCGGAGGCGGCCAGGGCGCAGGTCGATCTGGCCGCTACCCAGTTGCATCGCTTGCAGGGCATTCGCGCCAATAGCCCCGGCGGACGGGCGGTCAGCCAGCAGGATCTGGACAACGCCAGCGCCCAGTTGAAGGTCGGCCAGGCCCAGCTGGAGGAGCGGCAGAAGGCCTTGCGCCTGGCGCAGATCGGTCCGCGCGCGGAAGACATCGCCCAGGCCGAGGCGCAATTGCAGGCGGCGCGCGCGCAACTGGCGCTGCTCGAACACAACCTCGCGGAAAGCGAGTTGCGTGCCCCGCAGGATGCGCTGGTGCGTTCGCGCCTGCTGGAACCGGGCGACATGGCGTCGCCGCAGCGCGCCGTCTATGCCCTGGCGATCAGCGATCCGAAATGGGTGCGTGCCTATGTCAACGAAGCGCAGCTCGGCCACATCCGCCCCGGCATGCGCGCCAGCGTGACGACCGACAGCCAGCCGCAACAACCCGTGGACGGACGCATCGGCTATATCTCCGACGTCGCCGAGTTCACTCCCAAGGCGGTGCAGACCGAGGAATTGCGCACGGCACTGGTTTACGAGGTGCGCGTGCTGGTGGCGGACAAGGACAACCGCCTGCGCCTGGGCATGCCCGCCACCGTGCGCATCGCCCGCGCCGACCAGGCCGGGGTCGCGCAGGACGGGACCGCGCGCTGATGCCCTCGCCGTATGTGATCGATGCCCAGGGCATTGCCAAGCAGTTCCTGGTCAAGGAGTCCGGCCAGCGCGTGCAGGCATTGCACGGTATCGACCTGCGCGTGCGCGAGGGCAGCCTGACCGCGCTGGTCGGTCCGGACGGCGCCGGCAAGACCACCTTTCTGCGTCTGGTCGCCGGCCTCATGCGTGCCGACCGCGGCAGCCTGAACGTGCTCGGCGTGGATGTCGGCGCCGATCCGCAGGCGGTGCAGGACCGCATCAGCTACATGCCGCAGCGCTTCGGCCTCTACGAAGACCTCAGCGTGCAGGAAAACCTCGACCTTTATGCCGACCTGCACGGCGTCGGCCGCGAGGAACGCCAGCAGCGCTACCAGCGCCTGCTGCACATGACCGACCTGACGCGCTTCACCGAACGCCCGGCGGGCAAGCTCTCCGGCGGCATGAAGCAGAAGCTCGGGCTGGCCTGCACGCTAGTGCGTTTGCCGCAACTGCTACTGCTCGATGAACCCACTGTGGGCGTCGATCCGCTGTCGCGGCGCGAGCTGTGGGAGATCGTCCAGCAACTGGTGCAGGAGGAGCGGCTCAGCGTGCTGCTCACCACCTCGTACCTTGACGAGGCCGAGCGATGCGCCGAGGTCTACCTGTTGCACCAGGGACAGATGCTCGCCCAGGGCGTGCCGGACGATATTCGCCGGCAGGCCGACGGCCTCTGTCGGATCGCCGTGCCGCCCGCCGGGCAACCGGCGCGTACCCTGCAAGCACGCTTGCTGCAGGAGCCGCAGACGGTCATCGATGCGGTGCCGCAGGGCGGTGAAGTGCGTTTCATCGAACAGCGCGATGCCGATCCGCAGCGACTGCGCAGCCTGCTCGACGGCGCGCCGGTGCGTGAGGTGGCGTCGCGCCTGGAGGACGGCTTCATGGTCCTGCTGCGGGCCAAGAGCGGCGCCGAGCAAGTGGACGTCGAGGCGCTCAGGGGCACGGCCCAGGCCGCCGCCGCGGATGAGCAAGCGGTGATCGAGGTGAAGGACCTGGTGCGCCGCTTCGGTGATTTCGTCGCCGTGGACCGCACCAGCTTCGCCGTCGCGCGCGGTGAGATATTCGGTCTGCTCGGCCCCAACGGCGCCGGCAAGACCACCACCTTCCGCATGCTCTGCGGGCTGCTGCCGGCGTCTTCCGGCAGCCTGCAGGTGGCCGGGGTGAACTTGCGTCACGCCCGCGCCCAGGCGCGCCGCCGTATTGGCTACGTGTCGCAGAAGTATTCTCTCTACGGCAACCTCACGGTGCGCGAGAACCTGCAGTTCTTCGGCGGCGCCTATGGTCTGCATGGCGCCCACCTGAACCGGCGTATCGAGCAGGTGTCGCGGCAGTTCGATCTCGCCGGGCATGGCGGCGCGCCCAGCGGCCAGTTGCCGGGTGGCTACCGGCAGCGCCTGGCGATGGCCGTCGGGCTGCTCCACGAGCCGGAAATCCTCTTCCTCGACGAGCCCACCAGCGGTGCCGATCCCCTCGCGCGGCGCGGCTTCTGGCAGCGCATCACGGCGCTGGCGGCGGGCGGCACCACCATCATCATCACCACCCACTTCATGGAAGAGGCGGAGTACTGCGACCGCATCGTCATTCAGGACGCCGGGCGCATCCTCGCCATGGGCACGCCGCAGCAGGTACGCGAGCAGGCCGGCGGCGTGGGCAGTTCGCTGAACATGGAACAGGCTTTCATCGAGATCGTGGTGCAGGCCCGCGAACAGGCCAACCACGCCGCGGGAGCCCCGGCATGAGCGCTGCGCGCCCGGCCAGCCAGGGTTTCTGGCGACGTCTGCTGTCGCTGACGCGCAAGGAAACGCGCCAGCTGCTGCGCGACCGCAGCAACCTGATGATCGGCATCGGCCTGCCCATCGTGCTGATCCTGATCTTCGGCTATGGCCTGTCGCTGGACGTGCGCCACAGCCGCGTGGCCATCGTCCAGGACGACCCGGCGCCGCAGGCCCGCGACCTGCTGGCGAGCATCAGCCCCTCGGAATACCTGCAGCCGATCCGCCTGGGCTCCTTCGAGGAGGGCCGCTGGCTGATGGCTGCGCGCGAGGTGGATGCCCTGGTCTACCTGCCCGGCGACTTCAGCCGCCGCCTGCAGGACGGCGATGCCCAGCTCCTGCTGCTGGTGCAGGGCTCCGATGCCACCCGCGCCACCGGGGTCAACAACTACCTGAACCAGGCCCTGGCGCTGTGGGGCGCCAAGCAGAGCGCGCGCAATGCTGGCCGGGCCATGGGCGGGGTGCGCATCGAGCAGCGCATGTGGTTCAACGCCGCCAACACCAGCACCTGGTACCTGGTGCCGGGCCTGATCGTGCTGATCATGACCCTGGTCGGCGCCTTCCTCACCGCCCTGGTCATGGCCCGTGAATGGGAGCGCGGCACCCTGGAGGCGCTGTTCGTGACCCCGGTGCATCCGGTGGAAATCCTCCTGGCCAAGATCATTCCCTGCTTCATGGTCGGCATGCTCGGCCTGGCCCTGTGTCTGCTGGCCGCGCGCTTTCTGTTCCATGTGCCGATGTATGGCTCGCTGCTGGTCCTGTTGTTCAGTTGCATGCTCTACCTGCTGGTTGCCCTGGGCATCGGCCTGCTGATTTCCGCGGTGACCAAGAACCAGTTCCTCGCCAGCCAGATCTCCCTGATCGCCAGCTTCCTCCCGGCGCTGATGCTGTCCGGCTTCATCTTCGACCTGCGCAATGTGCCGCTGGCCATCCGCGTGGTCAGCGAATTGCTGCCGGCGACCTACTTCATGGAACTGGTCAAATCGCTGTTCCTCGCCGGCGACCCCTGGCCGCTGATCATCAAGAACTGCACCATACTCGCTGGCTACGCCGCGCTGCTGCTCGGCCTGGCGCGAGTGGCCACGCGCAAGAGGCTGGATTGAACATGCATGCCTTCGTCGATTTCTTTCGCCGCCTGGCCAACCTCTGGCGCAAGGAACTGCTGGTCATCCTCAAGGACCCGGCCAACCGCGTGGTGCTGATCGCCCCGGTGCTGACCCAGGGCATCCTGTTCGGCTATGCGGTGACCTTCGACCTCAACAACGCGCCCTACGCGCTGCTCGACCTGAGCAGGGGCGAAGCATCCATGCGCCTGGCCAACCGGCTGGACGGCAGCGGTATCTTCCAGCGCGTGGCGACCCTGGACAGCCCGCGCGAGATAGCCGGGGTGATCGATGCCGAAAAGGCCCTGCTGGTGCTGCAGATTCCCGCCGATTTCGAGGAGCGCCTGAACCATGGCGACAGCGCGCCGCTGCAGGTCATCCTCGATGGGCGCAACTCCACCACCGCCGGCTCGGCGGCGGCCGGGCTGGCGAGCATCGTCGATGCCTTCAACCGCGAGCGTGGCCTGGCGGCGGCGCCGGTCAGCGTGGTGACGCGCGCCTGGTACAACCCCAACCTGGAAACCCGCTGGCCGCTGATTCCCGCGCTGATCGCCTCGCTGAGCATGCTGCAGACGCTGATGCTGTCCGCCCTGTCGGTGGCCCGCGAGCGCGAGCAGGGCACCTTCGACCAGTTGCTGGTGACACCCTATTCGCCGCTGGAAATCATGCTCGGCAAGGCGCTGCCGCCGATCATCATCGGCCTGGTGCAGGCCAGCCTGGTGCTGCTGCTGGCGCTGTTCTGGTTCCGTATTCCCATGGCCGGCTCGCTGCTCGACCTCTACGGCGGCCTGCTGGTGTTCATGGTGTCCTGCGTCGGCCTCGGCCTGTCGATCTCGGCGGTATCGCTGAACATGCAGCAGGCGATGCTCTACACCTTCGTCCTGGTCATGCCGATCATGCTGCTGTCCGGCCTGGCCACCCCGGTGCGCAACATGCCCGAAGGCTTGCAGATGGCGACCTATGTCAATCCGCTGCGCTTCGCCATCGACCTGATCCAGCGCATCTATCTCGAGGGGGCCGGCCTGACCAGCGTGGCCCACGACCTCGTACCCATGCTCGGCGTCGCGGCGGTGACCTTGCCGCTGTCCGCCTGGCTGTTCCGCAACCGACTCGCCTGAGCGCAGAGGCCGCCATGTCAGCGTTCCGCTGTATTCCGCATTCCTTCTGGCCGCTCAGCGTGCTGGCGTTGGCCGCGTGCAGCGCCGTAGGGCCGGACTACCACGCCACGCAGGTGCGGGCGCCGGCAAGCTGGGCGGCGCAGCATTCGGGGGCGCCGCAACTGCTGGCCGGAAGCGGCGGCTCCGGGCAGCCGCTGGCGGCGCAGTGGTGGACCGCGTTCGCCGACCCGACCCTGAATGCGCTGCAGCGCCGCGCGGACAGCGCCAGCCCCGACCTGCACAGCGCCGCGCTGCGCTATGCGCAGGCGCGCATGCAGCGGCAGATGGTGGCGGCACAGCGCGGGGTGAATGTCGACGCCACGGCGGATATCAAGCGTCAGCGGCAGAGCGAGCGTGGCGCCAGCGCGAAGATGATCGACAGCATCGCGCCGAGCAACAGCGACGAACTGGTGAAAGCCCTGGCGCAGCCCTTCACCCTTTACGAGGCCGGTTTCGATGCCTCCTGGGAGGTCGATTTCTGGGGCCGCGTGCGGCGCTCCATCGAGGCGGCCGACGCCAGCGTGGCGCAACAGCGCGCGCTGTTCGAGCAGGCGCGCCTGTTGCTGGCCAGCGAGGTCGCGCGCGGTTACTTCGAGGTGCGCCGGGTGCAGCAGCAGATCGCCGTGACCGAGGAAGACCTGCGTGCCACCGAGGAATCCATGGCCCTGGTCCAGGCGCGCGCCGATGGTGGCCTGGTGGACGATTTCGACCTGGTGCGCCAGCGCAGTCAATTGGAGGAGCTGCGCTCGCGCTTGCCACAATTGCAGGCGGGCGAGACCCAGGCGCTCAACCAGCTCAGCGTTCTGCTCGGCGCCCGCCCCGGCGAATTGCAAGGACTGTTGGCCGCCCCGGCCCCGGCCCCGGCGCCGGCCGGCCTGCCCGACCTGAGTCCGGGCCTGCCGTCGCAGCTGGCGCGGCGGCGCCCGGATATCCAGGCGGCGGAGGCGCAACTGCATGCCGCCACCGCCTCTATCGGCGTGGCGGTGGCTGAGCTGTACCCGAGCGTGCGCCTGGGCGCCAGCTTCGGCTACTCGTCGTTCGAGGGCGGCCAGGTTTCCGCCTGGGGCAGCCGGCAGTGGGCGGTGGGGCCGAGCCTGAGCCTGCCGCTGTTCGACAATGGCCGGCGGCGCGCCCAGGTGACCCTGCGCAAGCTGCAACAGCAGGAAGCCGCGGTGGCCTACCAGCAGACGGTGCTCAAGGCCTGGCAGGAAGTCGACGATGCGCTCAGCGGCTACGGCGCCGAGCGCCAGCGCAACCAGCAGTTGCAGGCGCGCCTGCGCAGCGCCGGCCAGGCCTACGAGATGGCCAAGGCGCGTTATGCCGGCGGCCTCACCGACTTTCTCGTCGAGCTGGATGCGCAGCGCAACTGGTTGCAGGCGCGCCGCGACCTGGTCGACAGCGACAGCCAGTTGCGCCTGGCCCTGGTGGCGCTGTACAAGGCGCTCGGCGGCGGCGCGCCCGTCGCCCAGACGGGGCGGGAAAACGCGGATTGAGCAACGAACCTTTGCCGGTTGGTAAACAGTAAGCGGCGCAGCTTCGGGTAAAATGGTCGCCGCCTGATTCCAGGCCGGTCAATCGGAGGTGGCGTGTTACGGGGCATTTGGCTATGCGTATTGCTGGCGGCATTGAGCGGCTGCGGCGAGCGCATCGAGCGCTTCACCGGGCCGACCATGGGCAGCAGCTATTCCGTGCAGTACCTGCCGACCGAACGCAGCCCGGCGCCGCAACGTGTCCAGGCCGAGGTCGAGTCGATTCTCGGCGAGCTCGATCGGCACTTCTCCACCTACCGTGACGATTCCGAGGTGTCGCGCTTCAATGCCCTGCCGGCCGGCGCCTGCCAGGCCATGCCGGAAGACATGCTGGCGCTGTTGCGCTATGGCGATGAGCTGTCCGTGGCCAGCGCCGGTGCCTTCGACCTGACGGTGGAACCGCTGATGAACCTCTGGGGCTTCGGTCCGCAGGCGCGCAGCGAAGCGGTGCCGGACGCGGCGGCGCTGGCGCGCGAGCAGGCGCGGGTCGGCTACCGGCACCTGCATGTCGAGGGCAACCGGGTGTGCAAGGACGTGGCCGCGCAACTGGACTTCGACAGCATCGTCGCCGGCTACGCGGTGGACCGGGTCAGCGCGCGCCTGGCCGAGCTGGGTGTACGCGACTACCTGGTGGAAATCACCGGCGAACTCAAGGCGGTGGGGCACAAGCCGGATGGCTCGCCCTGGCGGGTGGCCCTGGAAGTGCCCAGCGGCGAGCGCGAGCGTACCGTCGAGCGCTCGTTGGAACTGGACGGCTACGGGGTCTCCACTTCGGGCGACTACCGCAATTATTTCGAGGAGGGTGGGCAGCGCTATTCGCACACCTTCGATGCGCGCAGCGGTTCGCCGGTGCGCCACAAACTGGCGGCGGTGACCGTGGTCGACCGCTCGGCATTGCACGCGGACGGGCTCTCGACCCTGCTGATGGTGCTCGGTCCCGACGAGGGCTATCGTTTCGCCGAGCAACAGGGGCTGGCCGCCTATTTCATCGTGCACCAGGGGCTGGGCTTCGCCTCGCGCGCCACCGCGCGCTTCGCCGAGCTCTTCCCGGAACCGGCGCGGCGCTGAAGGCTGCCGTGCCATGTAGTGGATGGAAAATTCGCCTACCTGCCGACCAAGCGCTAATGTGCAGCGCTTTGCGGCACGGCTAAGCTGCCATCATCGATCGTCTGAGCCCGGCGCATCTGGCGCCGGGACTTCGCCGGGAGCGCCGCTGGGGCGTCCCGGCCTGTTCTAAGGAGTACGCATGGCTGTCTACAACTACGACGTGGTGATTCTCGGCACGGGTCCGGCGGGCGAGGGGGCGGCGATGAACGCCTCCAAGTACGGGCGCAAGCTGGCGGTGGTGGACAGCCGTCGCGTGGTCGGCGGTAACTGCACGCACCTGGGCACCATCCCGTCCAAGGCGCTGCGCCACTCGGTGAAGCAGATCATCGAGTTCAACACCAACCCGATGTTCCGCCAGATCGGCGAGCCGCGCTGGTTCTCCTTCCCGGACGTGCTGAAGAGCGCCGAGAAGGTCATCACCAAGCAGGTCGCCTCGCGCACCGGCTACTACGCGCGCAACCGCATCGACATGTTCAACGGCACCGCCAGCTTCGTCGATGAGCGCACCGTCGAGGTGGTCACTCCCAGTGGCGCGGTCGAGCGCCTGGTCGCCGACCAGTTCGTCATTGCCACCGGTTCGCGTCCCTACCGCCCGGCGGACATCAACTTCAACCACCCGCGCGTCTACGACAGCGACACCATCCTCTCCCTCAGCCACACCCCGCGCCGCCTGATCATTTACGGAGCCGGCGTGATCGGCTGCGAGTACGCCTCGATCTTCAGCGGCCTGGGCGTGCTGGTCGACCTGATCGACACCCGCGACCAACTGCTCAGCTTCCTTGACGACGAGATTTCCGATGCCCTGGGCTACCACCTGCGCAACAACAACGTGCTGGTGCGCCACAACGAGGAGTACGAGCGCGTCGAAGGTCTGGACAATGGCGTGATCCTGCACCTGAAATCGGGCAAGAAGATCAAGGCCGACGCCCTGCTGTGGTGTAACGGCCGTACCGGCAACACCGATCGCCTGGGCCTGGAGAACGTCGGCATCAAGGTCAACAGCCGTGGCCAGGTGGAAGTCGACGAGAACTACCGCACTTCGGTTTCCAACATCTATGCCGCCGGTGACGTGATTGGCTGGCCGAGCCTGGCCAGTGCTGCCTACGACCAGGGCCGTTCGGCCGCCGGCAATATCGTCGAGCACGATAGCTGGCGCTTCATCGACGACGTGCCGACCGGCATCTACACCATCCCGGAGATCAGCTCGATCGGCAAGAACGAGCGGGAACTGACCGCGGCCAAGATCCCCTACGAGGTCGGCAAGGCCTTCTTCAAGGGCATGGCCCGCGCGCAGATCTCCAACGAGCCGGTGGGCATGCTGAAGATCCTCTTCCACCGCGACACCCTGCAGGTGCTGGGCGTGCACTGCTTCGGCGACCAGGCGTCGGAGATCGTGCACATCGGTCAGGCGATCATGAACCAGCCGGGTGAGCAGAACTCGCTGAAGTACTTCGTTAACACCACCTTCAACTATCCGACCATGGCCGAGGCGTACCGGGTTGCCGCGTTCGACGGCCTCAACCGGCTTTTTTGAAGTACTCCGACCGGCGGCCTGAGCCGGTCGGGGGGAATCTGCTCAGCGATTCCCGATCGTGGCAGTGGCCAAACCGGGAAAGTCTGTAATCAGGCTATCCACGCCAAAATCAGCGAGCCGGCGCATCAGGGCCGGCTCGTTGACCGTCCACACCGACACGTGCAACCCCTGTTTCTGCGCCTTGAGCAGTCGCTCCGGGGTGCATAGCGTCCAGTTCAGCGCCAGCAGATCGCAGCCGTAGTGCGCGGCGACCTTCAAGGGGTCGAGCCAGTCGTATTCGGCGACCAGTCCACGCGACAGATCCGGCGTCAGTTGCTGCAGCGCCCGCAGCACGGTACGCGAGCTGGAGGTCACGGTGATGCGCTCGCGCAGGCCGAAACGCCCCACCAATTGATGAATCGCCTGCACCGTGCGTGCCGCGCGCTCGCGCGAAGCGCTCTTCACTTCCAGTTGCCAATGCTCGAACTCGCAACGTTCGAACAGTTCCGCCAGGCGCGGAATGGGGCAGGGGCGTATCCAGCCCGGTCCGCCTTCCCGTGCGTCGTAGGTCACCAGGTCTTCGGCCAGGTGTTCGGAAACCCGGCCACGGCGCCCGGTGGTGCGCTTGAGGGTCGGGTCATGGATCACCATCAGTTCGCCGTCGCGCGACAGGTGCAGGTCCAGCTCGCAGCGTTTGACGCCGTGTTCGAGGCAGCGTTGGAAGCTGGTCAGGGTATTTTCCGGCGCTTCGCCTTTGGCGCCGCGATGGCCATAAATAAGAGTCACTGGGGTTCCTTGGGAGAGTGAGTGTTCAGAGTCCATGGACGGTGCCGGCGCGCCGCCTCGATGTGCTTGGTGCAGGCGCTGGCGTCGGGATAGTCCTGGCGGCTGCTCGATGGGTCGCGCGCAACGATGGGCATGGCGCTCGTTCCGCCGTCATTCGTCGCGGGCCTTGGCCAGGCGCCGTTCGGCCGCCTGCTTCTGCAGGATGTGCCGGGCCAGCAGTTGGCGATGGGCTTCGCTCAGCTCGGCGAACAGCGTGCCAATCTCGTATTCGCCCAGGCCACGGGCTTGGCAGTGGGTCACCCGGGCGCGCAGACGCAGGCCGAGCGCTTGCGGCAGCAGTACCAGCTTGAGGCCGAGCATCTGCCCAAGCGCCAGGGGTTCGTTGGCGGTGAAGCTGATGCCGCCTTCGGAAAGGATCACCCGCTGCGGCGTGCCGACTTCGTGCAGCAGGCCCTGGGACAGGGCGCGGGCGATCAGGTCGATGCGTTTGTCGATGACTTTCAGGTAGCCGGCCAGGGCGCGGTCGCGCTCGTTGATCTGGCGCAGCAGGTGTTGCGACTCGAACTCCAGCAGATGCAGGTCGCCGAGCAGGTTGAACAGCGGCGAATCGTCCACCAGGGCCTGCGCAGCCGGGCTCGCGTCACTGGGCAGGAGCTGAAATTCCAGTGCGAGCATATCTTCGATACGGTAGTATTCGCGGCGGTCATCCGCGTCTGGAGTGGACATGGCGAACCCACGGCGGCAGTGATGGTCTGAGTGTAAAGCCGCCTGTCCTCCCTCGCCACCCGCGTGCCGGAAAGACGGGCAGCGACAGCAGACCGAACGCCCGATGCCCCTCGTCAGACTGACGCTCTCTTCACCCTAGCAACCGGCCCTACATGTTCAGACCACTTTCCGTCTATATCGGGACGCGCTATACCCGCGCCAAGCGCCGCAGCCACTTCGTTTCCTTCATTTCCCTCACGTCCATGATCGGCCTGGCCCTCGGGGTCATCGTGATGATCGTGGTGCTCTCGGTCATGAATGGCTTCGACCACGAAATGCGCACCCGTGTGCTGGGCATGGTGCCGCACGCCACCGTCGAGTCCTACCAGCCGATCGATGACTGGCGCGGCATGGCCACGCAGATCAAGGCGCAGCACCCCAACGTGCTGCAGGTGGCGCCCTTCATCCAGATGCAGGGCCTGCTGACCAACAATGGCGTGGTGCAGAAGGTGCTGATCAACGCCGTGGACCCGGCCGAAGAGGGCAAGGTCTCGATCATCGGCGACTTCTTCCAGCAGGGCAGCCTGGCCAGCCTGCAACCCGGCGAGTTCGGCATCCTGATCGGCGACAAGGCGGCCGCCAACCTGGGCGTGAAGGTCGGCGACAAGGTCACCTTCGTCGCTCCCGAGGTCTCGGTGACCCCGGCCGGCGTCTTCCCGCGGATCAAGCGCTTCACCGTGGCCGGGATCTTCCACGTCGGCGCCGGCGAGCTGGATGGCTATGTGGCCATGACCCACATCGAGGACGCCGCGCGCATGCAGCGCTTCAAGGAAGGCCAGGTCCAGGGCCTGCGCCTGAAACTCGATGACCTCTTCCAGGCTCCGCGCACCGCTTGGGAGATCGCCCGCACGCTGAAGGGCAACGACTTCTACTCGCGCGACTGGACACGCACCCACGGCAACCTCTACCAGGCGATCCGCATGGAGAAATCCATGATCGGCCTGCTGCTGCTGCTGATCGTCGCGGTCGCCGCGTTCAACATCATTTCCACCCTGGTCATGGTGGTCACCGACAAGAAGTCGGACATCGCTATCCTCCGCACCCTGGGCGCCACGCCGCGGCAGATCATGGCCATCTTCATGGTCCAGGGCAGTGTCATCGGGGTCATAGGCACGGCGATCGGCGGCGTGCTCGGCGTGCTCGCCGCGCTCAAGGTGAGTGATGCCATCGCCCTGCTGGAGCGGCTGATCGGCCACAAATTCCTCAGTTCGGACGTGTATTTCATCGATTACCTGCCCTCGCAGCTGATGCGCGAGGACGTGATCCTGGTCTGCGCCGCGGCGCTGATCCTGAGTTTCTTCGCCACCCTGTATCCGGCCTGGCGTGCCGCACGCACCCAGCCCGCGGAGGCATTGCGTTATGAGTGACAGAACGGTCCTGAGCTGCCGCAACCTGGGCAAGCGATACGAGGAAGGCCCGCAGTCGGTGGACGTGCTGACCGATGTGCAGCTCGAATTGCTGCCCGGCGAGCGGGTCGCCATCGTCGGCAGCTCCGGTTCGGGCAAGAGCACCCTGTTGAACATGCTCGGTGGCCTCGACACCCCCAGCCAGGGCAGTGTCTGGCTGGCCGGCGAGGAACTGTCGGCGCTCAACGAGAAGGAGCGTGGCCTGCTGCGCAATCGCGCGCTGGGCTTCGTCTACCAGTTCCACCACCTGTTGCCGGAGTTCACCGCCCTGGAGAACGTCTGCATGCCGCTGCTGATCGGCCGCACGCCCATCGCCGAGGCGCGCGAGCGCGCCGCCAAGCTGCTCGAACGGGTCGGCCTCAAGCACCGTCTGCAGCACAAGCCCGCGGAGCTGTCCGGCGGCGAGCGCCAGCGCGTGGCCATCGCCCGTGCCCTGGTCAATCGCCCGCAACTGGTGCTGCTCGACGAGCCCACCGGCAACCTCGACCAGCACACCGCACACTCCATCCAGGAGCTGATGCTGGAGCTGTCGCAGTCGCTGCAGACCGCCTTCCTGGTGGTGACCCACGACCCTCGCCTGGCGCAGCAGATGGACCGCGTGCTGCGTCTGGAGGACGGCCGTCTGGTCGCCGCCTGACAGAGCCGCAGACGATATGTTCAGACCTCTCTCGGTATACATCGGCACGCGCTACACCCGGGCCAAGAAGCGCAATCACTACATCTCCTTCATCTCCCTGACCTCGATGATCGGCCTGACCCTCGGGGTGCTGGCGATGATCGTGGTGCTCTCGGTGATGAACGGCTTCCAGAAGGAAATGCGCTCGCGCATTCTCGGCATGGTCCCGCATGCGGTGCTGCAGTTGTCCAGCGGCGCGCCGCTGGACAACTGGGCGGCCGTGGCCGCGGCGGCGAGCAAGCATCCCGAGGTGGTCGGCGCGGTGCCCTTCACCCAGCTCGACGGCATGCTCTCCTTCAAGGGCATGATGCAGCCGATCGAAGTGGATGGCGTCGATCCGCAGCAGGAGCCGAAGGTCTCGATCATCGGCTCGCACATGCTCGCGGGCAGCCTGGATGCGCTCAAGGCCGGCGAGTCCGGGGTGGTGATCGGCGAGATCACCGCGCGGCGCTTCCACGTCAATGTCGGCGACAGTCTGCTGCTGATCGTGCCCGAGTCGAGCGCTACGCCTGGCGGTATCACGCCGCGCATGCAGCGCCTGAACGTGGTCGGTGTCTTCCGCGTCGGCGCCGAACTGGACGGCACCCTGGCGCTGATCCACGTGGACGATGCCGCGCGCCTGCTGCGCTGGCAGTCCGGCCAGGTGCAGAGCGTGCGCATTGCCTTCAAGGACTTGTTCCAGGCCCCCGAGATCGGCGCGCAGATCGCCACCGAACTGGGCGCTGGCTACCGCTCGGTCGACTGGACCCATACCCAGGGCAGCCTGTTCGGCGCGATGAAAATGGAAAAGACCATGATCGGTCTGCTGTTGTTGCTGATCGTCGCGGTGGCGGCCTTCAACATCATCGCCACGCTGATCATGGTGGTCGCCGACAAGCGCACCGATATCGCCATCCTGCGCACGCTGGGCATGACGCCAGGGCAGATCATGGCGGTGTTCATGGTGCAGGGCAGCGTGATCGGCGTGATCGGCACGCTGGTCGGCGGCACACTCGGGGTGATCGCCGCCTTCAACGTCACCGCCATCGTCTCCACCCTGGAGAAGCTGGCCGGCACCCACATCTTCAGTTCCGATGTCTACTTCATCAATTACCTGCCTTCCGATGTGCAGGCGCTGGACGTGCTGCTGGTATGCGCCGCGGCCTTGACGATGAGCTTCCTCGCCACGCTCTATCCGGCCTGGCGCGCGGCCTCGACCCAGCCGGCCGAGTCGCTGCGCTACGAGTGACCCTGCGTCCTGTGAAAAAGCCGCCCTCCGGGCGGCTTTTTCACGTTGGGTGTCTTCTCACAGGCCTTGGCGCAGGTTGCGTAGCGCCTGGCGGCGGCGCCAACTGCGACCGATCCACCAGCGCCAGTAACCATCGGTGGCCAGGTAGCCGAGCAGACCGACCAGCAGGCCACAGAGCAGCGAGCCGAGCAGGAACGGCTGCCAGAGCAGGGCGAGTTCGGCGCTGATCCAGGCCCAGTCGAGATTCTCCGGCAGGCTGCGCGGCGGCACGCCCATGACCCAGGCGCCCATTTTGTAGGTGCAGTAGAACACCGGCGGCATGGTGATGGGGTTGGTCAGCCAGACCAGGCCCACCGAGATCGGCAGGTTGGCCCGGACCCAGACGGCGAGGGCGGCGGCCAGCAGCATTTGCAGCGGCATGGGAATGAAGGCGGCGAACAGGCCCATGCCCATGGCGCGGGAGACCGAGCGCCGGTTCAGGTGCCAGAGATTGGGCGAGTGCAGCAGCGGGCCGAGAAAACGCAGGGAGCGGTGGTTCCTGATCAGCTCGGGGTTGGGCATGTAGCGCTGGAAAAGTCGGCGCGGCATGGAGGAAATCTCCGGCAGACGAACAGCCGTCATTATGCCTAGCTAGATGACACCCATTGGTTGCCGGGCCTGGCGGTGTGTTACCGCATGCTACTTCAGACGCCGGTTTACGCGGAGTTTGCCCATGCGCTCAGGGATGATTGCGCTCGCCGCCGGACTCTTGCTCCTGCGCTTTCTCGCGGAGCTGCCGCCACTCTGGTCGCTGGCGTTGCTCAGCGCCGCCGCGCTGCCGTTGTTGTATCGCCGTAGTTATCCGCTGGCCCTGTTGCTGTTGGGGTTTGCCTGGGCCTGCCTGAACGGCCACTGGGCACTGCAACAGCGCCTGGCACCGGCGCTGGATGGCCGTACCCTGTGGCTGGAGGGGCGGGTCGCTGGCTTGCCGGCCACGCGCGCTGGGGTCACCCGTTTCGAGCTGGAGGAGATCCGCTCACGCCTGCCCTTGCCGCCGCGGTTGCGTCTGAGTTGGCGTGCTGGCCCAGTGCCGCTGGCTGGTGAGCGCTGGCGCCTGGCCGTGACACTGCAGCGCCCCCATGGGCTGGCCAATGCGTTCGGCTTCGATTACGAAGCCAGGCTGGCCGCCGCGCACATCGGCGCCACGGGGCGCGTTAAGGACGGCGAACGCCTGCGCGCGGCCGGCGTGCTCGAGGACTGGCGTGAGGCCTGGCGCCAGCGTTTGCTGGCGCTGGACAGCAACGGCCGGGGGGCGGTCCTGGTCGCGCTGGTGCTGGGGGATGGCAGCGGTCTGAGCAAGCGCGACTGGACGATCCTGCAGGACACCGGGACCCTGCACTTGATGGTGATCTCCGGCTCGCACATTTCTCTGCTCGGCGGCCTGCTCTACGCCTTGATCGCCGCACTGGCGCGCTGGGGGCTGTGGCCGGCGCGCCTGCCCTGGTTGCCCTGCGCCTGCGCCCTGGCATTGCTCGGCGCCTGGGGCTATGGCTGGATTGCCGGCCTGGAGGTGCCGGCCCGGCGGGCCTGCCTGATGCTGACGATGGTCATGCTCTGGCGCCTGCGCTTTCGGCGTCAGGGCTTCTGGCTGCCGCTGCTCTCGGCCTTGTTGCTGGTGCTGCTGGTCGATCCGTTGGCCAGCCTGGCGCCGGGCTTCTGGCTGTCGTTCGCCGCGGTGGCGCTGCTGATCCTCGGCTTCGCCGGGCGTCTCGGACACTGGCCCTGGTGGCGGGCCTGGCTCCGAGCACAATGGCTGATGGCGCTTGGGCTGATCCCGTTGTTGCTGGCCCTGGGCCTGCCGCTGAGTCCGAGTGGCGCGCTGAGCAACCTGCTGGCGGTGCCCTGTGTGGAATTGCTGGTGGTGCCGCTGGCGTTGCTGGGCAGCCTGTTGTTGCTGCTGCCGCCGCTGGGCGAGTGGCTGCTGTGGCTGGCCGGCGGTGTGCTGGATTGCCTGTTCCGCCTGCTGGAATCGATCGCTGGCCTGGCGCCGGCCTGGCAGCCAATCGCGCCCCCGGCCTGGGCCATTGCCCTGGCCCTGGGCGGCGTGCTGCTGTGCCTGGCGCCGGCGGGAATTCCGCTGCGGCCGCTGGGCCTGGCACTGTTGCTGCCGCTGTTCTGGCCACACGGCGCGGTGCCCGCCGAGGGCTATGCCGAAGTCCGTGTGCTCGATGTCGGCCAGGGGCTCGCGGTGCTGATCCGCACGCGGCAGCACGCCTGGCTCTACGACGCCGGGGCGCGCCACGGCGATTTCGATCTCGGCGAGCTGGCGGTACTGCCAACCCTGCGCGGCCTGGGCGTGCGGCGCCTGGATGGCCTGCTGATCAGCCATGCCGACAACGACCACGCCGGTGGCGCCCGCGCGGTGGTCGAGGCTATCCCGGTGGCGCGGCTCATCAGCGGGGAGCCCGAGCGGCTGCCGGCCGGACTGGCTGCCGAGGCCTGCCGCGAGGCCGAGTGGCGGCACGACGGTGTGCGCTTCAGCACCTGGCAGTGGCCGGCGGCGGAGGAAAGCAATGCGCGCTCCTGTGTATTACGGATCGAGGCCTACGGCGAGAGCCTGCTGCTCACCGGCGATTTGCCAGCGGCGGGGGAGGCGGCCTGGCTGGCGGCGCGGCAACGACCCTATGCCGACTGGCTTGTGGCGGGCCATCACGGCAGCCGAACGTCCTCCTCGGCGGCGTTCCTGCAGGCCCTGGCGCCGCGCGCCGCGGTGATCTCGCGTGGTCGGCACAATGCCTATGGCCACCCCAGTGCGGAAGTCCTGGCACGCTTCTCCGCGCTGGGGATCGCCGTCCACGACCTGGCCAGGGAGGGCGCCCTGCATATTCGCCTGGGGGCGCGGAAGCCAGCGGAAGGCATCCGTGAAAAGGCTGGATTCTGGAGGGAAAAATGAGAACAGCGGCGGTCGGCGGAGCCTGGACCCTGTGCTAGAGTGACGCCACTTTTTTTCAGGGGATTCGCCACTGTGTGGGAACTGGTTCAAGCCGGCGGCTGGATGATGCTGCCGATCATTCTGTGCTCCGTCGCCGCCACCGCCATCGTTGCCGAACGGCTCTGGACCCTGCGTCTGAGTCGGGTCGCTCCGCCCCAACTGCTGGGGCAGGTGTGGAAGCAGATCAAGGACAAGAAACTCAACAGCCAGGCACTGAAGGAGCTCAAGGCTTCCTCGCCGCTGGGTGAGATACTCGCTGCCGGCCTGGTCAACTCCAAGCATGGCCGGGAGATCATGAAGGAGTGCATCGAGGAGGCGGCATCGCGGGTCATCCACGACCTGGAACGCTACCTCAACGCGCTCGGCACCATCGCCGCCATGGCACCACTGCTCGGTCTGCTGGGGACGGTGTTCGGCATGATCCAGATCTTCAGCGCCTTCATGGGCGAAGGCATGGCCAATGCCCCGGTGCTCGCCGGTGGTATCTCCAAGGCGCTGGTCACCACCGCCTCGGGCCTGATCGTGGCGATACCTGCAGTGTTCTTCCATCGCTACCTGCTGCGCCGCGTCGATGAGCTGGTGATCGCCATGGAGCAGGAGGCGATCAAGCTGGTGGAGATGGTCCAGGGCAATCGTGAAGTCGACTTCGCCGAGGAAGAAAAAGCGTGAAATTCCGGCGTAGAAGCGGCAATGCCGCTCGCGACGAGGTCTTCATCAACCTGGCCTCGCTGATCGACGTGATCTTCGTGCTGCTGCTGTTCTTCGTGGTCACCACCACCTTCAGCCGTCCGACGCAGCTCAAGGTCGAGCTGCCCGAGGCGGTCAGCGGCACGCCGCCGGAGGCCTCCGAGATCAAGCAACTGGATCTGGCCATCGACGCCAGCGGACACTATGCGCTGAACGGCCAGAACCTGGTCAACAGCGACCTGCCGACGCTGATGGCGGCGATGCAGAAGGAGTCCGCCGGCGATAACAGCCTGCCGCTGGTCATCACCGCCGATGGCAAGACCACGCATCAGTCGGTGGTCACCGCCATGGATGCGGCCGGCAAGCTCGGCTTCAGCCACCTGCGCATCACCACCGTCGAGGCGCAGGCGGCCAAGCCCTGATGGCGTTTTCCGATCGTCTGCTGGCGGCCTGGTATCGCGGCCATCCCGCCCTGACGCTGCTGCGCCCGCTGGAACTGCTCTACCGCCGCGTCGCAGCGGCCAAGCGCGCCGCCTATCTGGATGGCCGGCGCCAGGCCTACCGGGCGCCCGTGCCGGTCATCGTGGTCGGCAATATCACCGTCGGCGGCACCGGCAAGACCCCGATGATTCTCTGGCTGATCGAGCACTGCCGCGCCCGTGGTCTCAAGGTCGGCGTGGTCAGTCGCGGCTATGGCGCCAAGCCGCCGAGCCTGCCCTGGCGGGTGCGTCCCGAGCACAGCGCCGCCCAGGCAGGCGATGAGCCCTTGATGATCGTCCAGCGCTGCGGCGTGCCGCTGATGATCGATCCGGATCGGCCGCGCGCCGTGCAGGCGCTGCTCGGCGAAGAAGCGCTGGACCTGATCCTTTGCGACGATGGCCTGCAACATTACCGTCTGGCCCGGGACCTGGAGTTGGTGCTGATCGACGCCGCGCGTGGCCTCGGCAACGGCCGCTGCCTGCCGGCCGGACCGCTGCGCGAACCGGCCGAGCGCCTGCGGTCGGTGGATGCGCTGCTGTATAACGGTGCCAGCCGCGATCCCCAGGGCGGATTTTCCTTCACCTTGCGCCCCAGTGCGCTGGTCAACCTCGAATCCGGACAGACCAGTCCGCTCGCGCACTTTGCCCCCGGTCAACGCCTGCACGCACTGGCTGGCATCGGCAATCCGCAGCGTTTCTTCGCAACGCTCGAGGCGCTACACTGGCGGCCTGTTCCGCACGCCTTCCCGGATCACGCGGCCTACAGCGCCGAGCAGCTGCAATTCAGCCCGCCGCTGCCGCTGCTGATGACCGAGAAGGATGCGGTGAAATGCCGGGCCTTCGCCGCTCCCGACTGGTGGTATCTCGCGGTCGACGCGCAGCCTTCCCCGGCCTTCGTCGCCTGGTTCGACGCCCGCCTCGAGCGTCTGATCGCGCGCTGACAGGCAGCTTACCTGCCCCTGTTTTCCAAGGATTCCAGCATGGACCCGAAACTCCTCGATATTCTCGCCTGCCCACTGTGCAAGGGGCCGCTGAAGCTCACCGACGACAAATCCGAACTGATCTGCAAGGTCGACGGCCTGGCCTATCCGGTGCGTGACGGCATCCCGGTGATGCTCGAGGGCGAAGCCCGCACGCTGAACGTCGACGAGCGTCTGGACAAGTAACCGCGAGCCGTAGAGACCATTCGATGAGCCATGCCTTCACCGTCGTCATCCCGGCCCGATTCGCCTCCACCCGCCTGCCCGGCAAACCGCTGCAGGACATCGCCGGCAAGCCCATGGTCCAGCACGTCTGGGAGCAGGCGCGCAAGAGCGCCGGAGCCCGCGTGGTGGTCGCCACCGATGACGCGCGTATCCTCGACGCATGCCAGGGTTTCGGCGCCGAAGCCCTGCTGACGCGCGCCGAGCACAATTCCGGGACTGACCGCCTGGCCGAAGTGGCCGATGCCCTGGGGCTGGCCGACGACGCCATCGTGGTCAACGTACAGGGCGATGAGCCGCTGATCCCGCCGTCGATCATCGACCAGGTGGCGGCCAACCTGGCGGCACATCCAGAGGCCGGAATCGCCACCCTGGCCGAACCGATCCATGAGGTTGGCGCGCTGTTCAATCCGAATGTGGTCAAGGTGGTCAGCGACCTCGACGGCCTGGCCTTGACCTTCAGTCGTGCGCCCTTGCCCTGGGCGCGCGATGCCTTCGCCGCGGATCGCGACACGCTCCCCAAGGGCGTTCCGTACCGTCGCCACATCGGCATCTACGCCTATCGCGCGCGTTTCCTCCGCGACTTCGTGGCCTGGGGACCGTGCTGGTTGGAAAATACCGAGTGCCTCGAGCAGCTGCGAGCGCTCTGGCACGGTGTGCGCATTCATGTCGCCGATGCCCTGGAAGCGCCGCAGGCCGGTGTGGATACCGCTGAAGACCTGGAGCGCGTACGGCGCATCCTGGGGGCTTGATGCGCGTCCTTTTCGTCTGTCTGGGTAACATTTGCCGTTCGCCCACCGCGGAAGGCGTCTTCCGCCACAAGCTGCGCGAGGCCGGTTTGGAGGCGCGCGTCAGCGTTGATTCCGCCGGCACCGGCGACTGGCATGTGGGCAAGGCTCCCGATGCGCGGACCCGCGTCGCCGCGCTGAAGCGTGGCTATGATCTATCGTCGCTGCGGGCGCGTCAGGTCAGTCGCGCCGACTTTGCCGCCTTCGACCTGATCCTGGCCATGGACCTGGCCAATCTCGCCGACCTCCAACGATTGCGGCAGGGCGCCGGCGAGGCCGAGTTGGACCTGTTCCTGCGTCGCTATGCTGGCGAGTTGGACGAAGTGCCTGATCCCTATTACGGCGGCGAGGCTGGTTTCGAGCAGGTCCTGGACCTGATCGAGCGTGCCAGCGATGCCCTGCTGCTCGAAGTGAAGAGACGCCTGTGACGCTGGTCCTGCAGAAGCATGTTTCCCTCAAGCCGTTCAATACCTTCGGCGTCGATGTGCGGGCGCGGCTGTTCGCCGACGCCCATGACGACCAGGAGGTGAAGGAAGGCATTGCCGCCGCGATGCAAGAGGATCTGCCCTTGCTGGTGATCGGCGGTGGCAGCAACCTGCTGCTCAGCCGCGATGTCGACGCCCTGGTGCTGCGCATGGCCAGTCGCGGCGTGCGCATCCTGGCCGATGATGGCATCAGGGTGTGCGTCGAGGCCGAGGCGGGCGAAGTCTGGGATGCCCTGGTGCGCTGGACGCTGGAGCAGGGGTTGGCCGGTCTGGAAAACCTCAGCCTGATCCCTGGCACCGTTGGCGCCGCGCCCATGCAGAACATCGGGGCCTATGGCGTCGAGCTGAAGGACGTTTTCGACAGTCTGGTGGCCTTGGATCGGCAGACTGGCGCGCTGCGTGAGTTCTCCCTGGCGGAGTGTGCCTTCGCCTATCGCGACAGCCTGTTCAAGCGCGAGCCCGGACGCTGGGTGATCCTGCGTGTGCGCTTCGCCCTGTCGCGGCAAGCCCCTTTGCACCTCGATTACGGTCCGGTGCGTCAGCGTCTGGCGGACGAGGGCATCAGTGACCCGACCCCGGCCGATGTGGCGCGGGTGATCTGCGCCATCCGTCGCGAGAAATTGCCGGACCCGGCACAGCTTGGCAATGCCGGCAGTTTCTTCAAGAACCCCCTGGTGCCAGCTTCCCTTGCCGAGCGCTTGCGCGGCGAGTATTCGGACCTTGTGGCTTATCCGCAGGCCGATGGCCTGGTCAAGCTGGCCGCCGGCTGGCTGATCGACAAGGCGGGCTGGAAAGGCTTCCGCGATGGTCCTGCCGGCGTTCATGCGCAGCAGGCACTGGTGCTGGTCAACTACGGCGGGGCCAGTGGCCAGCAGTTGCTGGGGCTGGCCGAGCGGATTCGCGACGACATCCGCCAGCGTTTCGGCGTCGAGTTGGAGATGGAGCCGAACCTCTACTGAGTGGGCTCGATTTCGGTGTGGGCAGGCAGGCCCACCACCAATGAAAAGGGCGGGTGCCGTTAGGTCCCCGCCCTTTTTCGTTGCCATTGAGCCGCTGCTCGAACCCGTTGTCGTCTGAGCCTGACTGTCGGGAGGCCTGTCAAAGGCTGGCTCGCGGCGTGGCAGGCATGAAAAAGGGATGCCGAAGCATCCCTTTTTCATTGCTTTGCCGATCAGTTGTGGTGTTTTTCCACGACTGCGGCGTCTTCCTCGACCTTCTCGGCTTCGCTAGCGTGCTCACGTTCGGCAGCTTCGGCCTGCGGCGCTTCAACCGCTTCGCTGGTCGATACCGGCGCGTGCTCCTCTGCCACGGCAGTGGCTTCCGCGGCCGGTGCGGCCACTTCTTCCGCTACTTCAACCGCGGCGGGTGCTTCGACGACAGCCGGAGCCGAGGCGGCGGCAGCTGCGGCTTCACGGGCCAGACGTTCAGCCTCGCGTTGCAGGCGACGCTTCTCGCGCGGGTCGTTGAGTGCACGCCCCGTGGCGTTGGCGGCCGGCTGTGCGCTCGGCTGTACTTCCACGGTCGGTGCGACAACGGGCGCGGCCTCGACGGTTGCTTCCGGCGCGGACTCGATGGGAGCTGCGACCGGCGCTGCTTCGGCGGCGACTGCTGGCTGCTCGGCCGCGGCTACCGGAGCGGGCTCGCTCGGCTGCAGGCTGAACTCGGCAATCTGCTCAGCGCTGGCTTCGCTGCGGGTTTCGCTGGTGGCCGGGGTTTCTTCGCTGGCAACGCTGCTGGCCTCGACGGCGGCTGCGGCCTCGCTCGGCTGCTCGCTGGACTCGGCCAGCAGAGCCGTTTCGGCTACCACGGCCAGTGCGGCGCTACCTGCGACCACGGCAGGGCTGATTGCAGCTTCGGTACCTTCCTCGGCACTCGCTTCCAGCTCTTCGCCACCGGCTTCACGCTGACGCTCGCGGCGGTTGCTGCGGCGACGCTGGCCGCGAGAGCGACGACGCGGACGTTCGCCATCGGCGCCTTCCTGGTCGTCCTGCTGGTCCAGCAGCTCTTCGTTCGGCAGTTCCTCGGCCTCCAGGCTGGCGGCTTCGCTCACCTGATGCTCGTCACGCGGTTGGCGCTCTTCGCGCGGCGGGCGTTCGCCGCGTTCACGACGCTCGCCACGTTCTTCACGGGGCTGGCGCTCTTCACGCGGTTGACGCTCTTCGCGCGGCGGGCGTTCGGCACGCTCTTCACGCGGCTGGCGCTCCTCGCGGGGCGGGCGCTCGGCGCGCTCTTCACGCGGCTGACGCTCTTCGCGCGGCGGGCGTTCGGCGCGCTCTTCACGCGGCTGGCGCTCTTCGCGGGGCTGACGCTCGGCACGCTCTTCGCGCGGTTGGCGTTCCTCGCGCGGTTGACGCTCAGCGCGCTCTTCACGCGGTTGACGCTCTTCGCGCGGCGGGCGTTCAGCACGCTCTTCACGCGGCTGGCGCTCTTCGCGGTTCGGCCGTTCGGCGCGCTCTTCGCGGCGACGTTCGTTGCGCTCGCCACGCTCTTCGCGCGGTTTGCGTTCCTCGTCACGGCGGCTGCCGTCACGGCGGCGGTTCTGTTGCCGACCATTGCGGCGCTCTTCCTGGTTGGCGGAGCGCTCGGCGGCGGGCTTCTCGGCGCTGGCGGCCGGCTTGGGTTCTTCCTGCTTATTACCGGCGAACAGGCTGACCAGCGACTTGACCAGGCCCTGGAACAGGCTCGGCTCCGGCATCGGCTTGGCGGCTTCGACCGGCTGCGGCTGTTCGACCTGCTGCGGTACCGGCGTCTGCGGAGCGACGGTCTTCACAGCGGCTTCCTGGCGGACCAGGGTGCGGGTGGCGCTGACCGGCTGGACTTCTTCGTGCTCGACGTGGGCCATCTCGTAGCTGGATTGGCCGGCCAGAAGTTCCGGGCTGTCGTCGCGCAGGCGCTGCACTTCGAAGTGCGGGGTTTCCAGATGGTCGTCCGGCAGGATGAAGATGCGCGCGCGGGTGCGCAGCTCGATCTTGGTGATGGCGTTGCGCTTTTCGTTGAGCAGGAAAGCGGCGACCTGGAAGGGCACGCGGGCGCGAACTTCGGCGGTGCGGTCTTTCAGTGCTTCTTCTTCGATCAGGCGCAGGATGGCCAGCGACAGGGATTCGACGTCACGGATGATGCCTTGGCCGTTGCAGCGCGGGCAGACGATGCCGCTGGTCTCGCCGAGGGACGGACGCAGGCGCTGGCGGGACATTTCCAGCAGGCCGAAGCGCGAGATGCGGCCGACCTGGACGCGGGCGCGGTCGGCCTCGAGGGCTTCGCGTACGCGTTCTTCCACGGCGCGTTGGTTCTTCGCCGGGGTCATGTCGATGAAGTCGATGACGATCAGGCCGCCGATATCACGCAGGCGCAGCTGGCGGGCGATTTCTTCCGCCGCTTCCAGGTTGGTCTGCAGGGCGGTTTCCTCGATGTCGCCGCCTTTGGTGGCGCGCGCCGAGTTGATGTCGATGGACACCAGGGCTTCGGTCGGGTCGATGACGATCGAGCCGCCGGAGGGCAGCTTCACTTCGCGCTGGAAGGCGGTTTCGATCTGGCTTTCGATCTGGAAGCGGTTGAACAGCGGAACGCTGTCCTGGTACAGCTTCACCTTGCTGGCGTACTGCGGCATGACCTGGCGGATGAAGTTCAGGGCTTCTTCCTGGGCGTCGATGCTGTCGATCAGCACTTCGCCGATGTCCTGGCGCAGGTAGTCGCGGATGGCGCGGATGATGACGTTGCTTTCCTGGTAGATCAGGAAGGGCGCGCCGCGCTCGTTGGAGGCTTCCTTGATGGCGCCCCAGAGCTGCAGCAGATAGTCCAGGTCCCACTGCAGTTCTTCGGAACTGCGGCCCAGGCCGGCGGTGCGGACGATCAGGCCCATGTCCGCCGGAGCGTTCAGGCCGTTCAGCGCCTCGCGCAGCTCGTTGCGCTCTTCGCCTTCGATGCGACGGGAAATGCCACCGGCACGCGGGTTGTTCGGCATCAGCACCAGGTAGCGGCCGGCGAGGCTGATGAAGGTGGTCAGGGCGGCGCCCTTGTTGCCGCGTTCCTCTTTCTCGACCTGAACGATGACTTCCTGACCCTCGCTCAGCACATCCTTGATGTTGATGCGCCCTTCGGGGTTCTTCTTGAAGTATTCGCGGGAGATTTCCTTGAGGGGGAGGAATCCGTGGCGATCGGCGCCGAAGTCGACGAAGGCGGCTTCAAGGCTGGGCTCGATGCGGGTGATTCGGCCTTTATAGATGTTGGCTTTTTTCTGTTCGCGCGCGCCGGACTCGATGTCCAGGTCGAACAGGCGTTGGCCGTCTACCAGCGCTACACGCAACTCTTCGGGTTGAGTTGCGTTGATCAGCATTCTTTTCATGTAGTACCAATGGTTTCCGGGGCTACCGGAAACGGCAATCGGCACCCACGACTCTCATGGTCGGTGCTCAGGCGCGTACTCAGGAACGGCGGACCATTCCCGTGTCCAGCGACGCTCGGCTATCGATAGGCCGTGTCGCGACTACGTCTCCTGCTTGTCATGATCTAACAAGCAATCACAGGAGGAGGAATCAACTGTCAGAGGCGGACGATTGAAGTGCGTCTTGGATCAGGGCTGCAGAAGCTACGCGATCCGACAGTTGTGCGTCTCCACCCTGCACGTTTCCCTTAAGAAGCGGGTGCCGCTCGCAGAATCCGGGAGCGGGTTGGCTGTATCACGGTTACCGAGGTAGCCGTGCGTCATGTCTCAAGGCTCGGGTTCCGAATCGTTGTGGCGGGGGTATCGCTGATCCGCCGCGGCAACGCTTCGCAGGACTGCCTCATGTCCGTTCAATGTGTTTGCAGGCAGTGGGGATGGCTTTTTCGCTAACATCCGCAGGCCTGGCCACTTTTGGCGGCGTCCCGACTATAACAGCAATGATTAAGTGCTTCAATTGAATGAAAAATTGCTATGATGCGCGCATGACAACTCCCTCCTCTCCGACTTCCGGCGTACAGCTTCTGGAAGTCGCGCCGGAATATGCCGGTCAGCGCATTGATAATTTCTTACGTACTCAGCTCAAAGGCGTTCCCAAGACCTTGATCTATCGCATTTTGCGTAAAGGCGAAGTGCGGGTGAACAAGGGGCGGATCAAGCCGGAGTACAAGTTGCAGGCGGGGGACGTGGTACGGGTCCCGCCATTGCGCCTGGCCGAGCGCGACGAGCCGGCGCCGCTGTCCCAGGGTTTGTTGGAGCGACTGGAGGCCGCCATCGTCTATGAGGACAAGGCGCTGATCGTCATCAACAAGCCGGCAGGCATCGCCGTGCATGGCGGTAGTGGCCTGAATTACGGCGTGATCGAGGCTTTCCGGCAGTTGCGTCCGGACACCAAGGATCTCGAATTGGTGCATCGCCTGGATCGTGATACCTCCGGTCTGCTGATGATCGCCAAGAAGCGCAGCATGCTGCGCCATCTGCATGAGGCTCTGCGCAACGAGCATGCGGTCGACAAGCGTTATCACGCATTGGTGCGCGGCAGTTGGCCCGCAGCCAAGAAGCAGGTGCGGGCGCCTTTGTTGAAGAACAACCTGCGCTCCGGTGAGCGCATGGTCGAGGTCAATGTCGAGGGCAAGGATGCGCTGACCGAGTTCAGGGTTCTGCGTCGTTTCGGTGACTTCGCCACCCTGGTCGAGGCGCGGCCCATCACTGGGCGCACCCATCAGATTCGTGTGCATGCCAAACATGCCGGGCACTCCATCGCTGGCGATGCCAAGTATGGCGATGAGGATTTCTCCCGCGAGATACGAGAGCTGGGTGGCAAGCGGCTGTTCCTGCATTCCGCGCAGTTGCGGGTGCCCATGCCGGATGGCTCGGTGCTGGAGTTGGAGGCGCCGGAGGATGACATGTGGCTGAGCACCCTGGAGCGCCTGGATGCCTGACTACTCGCTGCTGATCTTCGACTGGGACGGCACCCTGGTCGATTCCATTGGGCGTATCGTCGAGTCCATGCGCGTGGCCGCCGGGCGCTCCGGTTTGCCCTGGCGTAGCGATGAGGCGATCAAGGGCATCATCGGCCTCGGGTTGCCCGAGGCGATTCAGACGCTGTACCCGGAAGTCGATGATGCAGCGGCGCTGAGTGTCTTTCGTCGCGACTATGGCGAGCATTATCTGTTGCTGGAGGCCGAGCCCTCGCCGCTTTTCCCGGGGGTGATGGACGCGTTGGAGCATTTTCGCCATTGCGGTTTCCGTCTGGCGGTGGCGACCGGCAAGAGTCGGCGCGGTTTGGATCGAGTGCTGGCAGGGCAGGGGTGGCAGCGCTTCTTCGATATCACGCGTGCTGCGGATGAATCGGCGAGCAAGCCGGATCCGCGGATGCTGCATGAAATACTTGCGCATTGCCGTGTCGATCCTCGACGCGCGCTCATGGTCGGCGATTCGCCGTTCGATCTGGAGATGGCTCGGCGTGCTGGAATGGATTCGGTGGCGGTAGCCTATGGCGCTCAGCCTTTGTCGGTTTTGCGTGAGTTCGGACCGAGTCTGGAAATCGAGCATTTCAATGAGTTGCGTGCCTGGCTGGATGGCCGGGTAACGAGTCCGCAGGGTGAGGTGAGTGGATATGTCGGATGAATGGAAGGCGGAAGAGCCTGGTGCGGTCGACGGCAAGAGCTGGAAGCTGCTGGAGAAGGCGGTGCTCGCGGGTGTCGAGGAGCAGCGCAGGGCGCGGCGCTGGGGAGTTTTCTTCAAGCTGCTGACGTTCTTTTATTTGTTCTTTGCCTTGGCGATGTTCACGCCTTGGGGTGGTTTGACGAAGACCGCATCGCGCAGTGCCAGCCATACCGCGCTGATCGAAGTGAAGGGGATGATTGCCGATGACGAGCCGGCCAGCGCCGATAATATCGTTGGTGCGCTGAAGGCGGCCTTCGAGGATGCGGGTACCAAGGGCATCATTCTGCGCATCAATAGCCCGGGCGGCAGTCCGGTGCAGTCCGGCTATATATATGACGAAATCGGCCGTCTGCGTGCTTTGCATCCGAATATCAAGGTCTATGCCGTCGTTAGCGATCTGGGGGCTTCCGGCGCTTATTACATTGCCAGTGCGGCTGATCAGATCTATGCCGACAAGGCCAGTCTGGTGGGGTCCATTGGTGTGACTGCGGCTACTTTCGGCTTCGTCGGTACCATGGAGAAGCTGGGGGTCGATCGTCGTGTCTATACCTCCGGTGAGCACAAGGCATTTCTCGATCCATTCCAGCCGCCGAAGGCGGACGAAACCCAGTTCTGGCAGGGGGTCCTGGACGCCACGCATAGGCAGTTCATCGATAGCGTGAAGAAAGGGCGTGGTGATCGCCTGAAGGACAAGGAGCATCCTGAGTTGTTCTCGGGCTTGATCTGGTCCGGCGAGCAGGCGCTTCAGTTGGGCTTGATCGATGGCTTGGGCAGTAGTAGTTATGTGGCTCGGGAAGTGATCAAGGAAAAGGAAATCGTCGACTACACCATCCAGGAAACACCTTTCGATCGATTCACCAAGAAGCTCGGTGCCAGCGTTGCCGAGCGTCTTGCGCTGTGGATGGGTTGGCAGGGGCCGGCACTGCGCTGATGCCCGTCGCGTGAAAGAAAAGCCCGGCATTGGCCGGGCTTTTTCATTGTTCGGTTCAGGGTATCTGCACGCCCTCGTTGAGCAGCATGTCCACCAGGCGGATCAGTGGTAGGCCGATCAGGCTGGTGGCGTCGCTGCCTTCGGTACTGCTGAACAAGCTGACGCCCAGGCCTTCGGCCTTGAAGCTGCCTGCGCAGTCGAAAGGTTGCTCCGCTTCCAGGTAGCGGCGTATGCGTGCGTCGTCCAGTTTGCGGAAGTGGACGGTGAAGGGGATGCAGTCCACCTGGCACTGGCCATTGGCGCTGTCGAGCAGGGCGAGCCCGGTCAGAAAGCTGACGCTGGCGCCGCTGGCGGTTTTGAGTTGCTCCATTGCGCGCTCTAGGGTGTGCGGTTTGCCGAGAATGCGTTCGCCATTGATGGCGGCCTGGTCCGAGCCGATGATCAAATGCTGTGGGTAGCGTTCTGCAAGCGCCCGTGCCTTGGCTTCCGCCAGGCGGCATACCAGTTGCCGGGCGTTTTCGCCGGGAAGCGGGCTTTCATCTATTTGCGGGCTGGCGCATTCGAATGGCAGGCGGAGGCGTTGCAGGAGTTCGCGCCGGTAGGGCGAACTGGAGGCAAGTATCAGTGGGCGCATGGGTGGCTCCTTCGAGAGTGGGGCGATTCTAGCGAAAAGGGCTGTCCATACAGCGGTTTATGGCTAATTTCCTTTGACAGGGGCGGGGGCATCCCTATAATGGCGCGCTTATGTTGAATGGGCCGATACCACCTCACGTCGATCCGCGCAAATTGGTAGAGCGCGAAGCCACCCTCGAAGGTGAGCTTCCGCTCGTCAAGATGCCGCGGGTTTGCGAGCAGTTGACCAGCAGTGAAGGCAATGTCCGGGCGAAGTTTTCCTTCTTCCGTGACGAGCAGAAGCTGGCGGTCATGCATGTCAATCTCGATGCTGAGGTCAGCATGGTATGCCAACGCTGCCTTGAGCCGGCAACTTTCCATGTGGGTGGTGAATACGATTTCGCCATCATTCAGGAAGGTAAGACGGTTGAAGGTCTGCCGAAGGGCTACGATGCGCTGGAAGTGGGAGAGGAACCCCTCGATCTGGTGTCTTTGGTCGAGGATGAGCTGTTGCTCGCCTTGCCCATCGTTCCGGTCCATGACCCTGAAGAATGCCAGCATCCGGCGGGATTTGCAGCAGCGCCCGAGCCGAGCGAGAGCGAGGAAGAACGTCCCAACCCGTTCAGCGTACTGGCGCAGTTGAAGCGTGACCCAAACGTTTAGGAGTTAATCAATCATGGCTGTTCAGCAGAACAAAAAATCCCGTTCCGCTCGTGACATGCGTCGTTCCCACGATGCTCTCGATGCGAACGCTCTGTCCGTAGAAAAGAGCACCGGTGAAGTGCATCTGCGCCACCACGTCTCCCCGGACGGTTTCTATCGCGGCCGCAAGGTCGTAGACAAGGGCTCTGACGAGTAATCCTTGTCCGCACCAATCATCGCGATTGATGCAATGGGTGGGGACTTCGGTCCCCACTGCATTGTTCCGGCCTGTATTGCCTTTTTGGCCGGGAATCCCTTCCTGCAACTGGTCCTCGTTGGCCAGGCCTCCCTCCTTGAAGATCTCTGCGCCCGCGTCCCTGCGGTCGATCGGCCACGTCTGCACATCCAGCACGCGAGCGAAGTCATAGGTATGGACGAGCGTCCATCCCAAGCGCTGCGCGGCAAACCTGACTCCTCTATGCGCGTTGCCTTGGAGCTGGTTCGCGATGGTGCGGCGCACGCCTGCGTCAGTGCCGGTAATACCGGGGCTTTGATGGCGCTATCGCGTTATCTGCTGAAGACCTTGCCGGGTATCGATCGTCCGGCGATGGTGACCGCAGTGCCGACTCAGACCGGACATTGCCATTTGCTGGATCTGGGCGCCAATGTCGATTGCAGTGCCGAGCACCTTTATCAATTCGCCGTCATGGGCGCAGTCGCTGCCGAGGCGCTGGGCAAGGCGCGACCAAGGGTTGCGTTGCTAAATGTCGGTACCGAGGAGATCAAGGGCAACCAGCAGGTGAAGTTGGCGTCCAACCTGCTGGAGCAGGCAAAGGGGATCAACTACATCGGCTACATAGAGGGCGATGGTCTCTACCGTGGATTGGCTGACGTGGTGGTCTGCGATGGCTTCGTTGGCAATATCCTGCTCAAGGCCAGCGAGGGATTGGCGGCCATGGTGGTCAGTCGATTGGAGGAGTTGTTTGCCTCAAGTCTTTCGGCCAAGGCCATTGGTCTTGTCGCCATGCCGTTGCTGCGCCGTCTGCGGGGGGATTTGACGCCAGCTCGACACAATGGCGCCAGCTTCCTCGGTTTGCAGGGGATCGTGGTGAAAAGCCACGGCAGTGCAGGCGAGGAGGGGATTCAGAGCGCCTTGCGTCGGGCTTTGGTCGAAGTTCGCGAGAACTTGCCTCAGCGACTCCATGGGCGTCTTGAGACGCTTCTCTAAGTTCCTGATAGAAAAGGGAATTGAGATTTTTGACAGGAAAAGAGGGTATGCTTTCGCGATCTCATGAGGCGTTCAGTCTTGCGCGGGAGAGAGATCACTTTTCGATGTGACCGCGCCTGAAAGGCCGTCATCCAACTGTCAGTTCCATGCGCCAGGCTGCTGCCGGCGTTTCCCCTTCGACGAAACAGACACAAGGGACCCTTTGCAATGTCCGCATCCCTCGCTTTCGTTTTCCCTGGTCAGGGTTCGCAGTCTCTCGGCATGCTCGCCGAGTTGGGCGCGCAGCACGCGCCGGTGCGCGATACCTTCGCCGAAGCCTCGGTCGCTCTGGGTTATGACCTCTGGGCGCTGGTGCAGGAAGGTCCGGAAGAGCGCTTGAATCAAACCGACAAGACCCAGCCGGCAATCCTTGCAGCCTCCATCGCCCTCTGGCGCCTCTGGCAGAATGAGGGGGGCAATGCGCCGGCCTATGTCGCTGGACACAGCCTGGGCGAGTATTCGGCTCTGGTGGCCGCCGGTAGCCTGGCGTTCGCCGATGCGGTGAAGCTCGTCGAGCGCCGCGGTCAATTGATGCAGGAAGCGGTGCCGGCCGGTACTGGTGGCATGGCCGCGATCCTCGGTCTGGAAGATGCTGACGTCCTTGCTGCTTGTGCCGAAGCGGCGCAGGGGGAAGTGGTCAGTGCAGTGAACTTCAATGCGCCGGGTCAGGTGGTGATCGCGGGAGCTGCCCAGGCTGTCGAGCGTGCCATCGAAGCCTGCAAGTCGCGTGGCGCCAAGCGTGCCGTTGCGCTACCGGTCAGCGTGCCGTCGCACTGCGCGCTGATGCGTCCGGCTGCAGAACGTTTCGCCGAGTCGATCGAGGCCATTGAGTGGCAGCTTCCCAAGATCTCCCTGGTACAGAATGTCAGCGCTCAGGTGCCGGCCGATCTGGCCACCCTCAAGCGTGACCTTTTGGCGCAGCTCTACAGCCCGGTGCGCTGGGTCGAGACTGTCCAGTTGCTGGCCGCCAAGGGTGTCAGCGATCTGGTAGAGTGCGGCCCAGGCAAGGTGCTCGCCGGTTTGAACAAACGCTGCGCCAAGGGTGTGAATACCCACAATCTGGATTCCGCGGACGCCTTTTCGGCGGCTCGTGCGGCTCTGGCTTGAACAGGAGAAATAAGCATGAGTTTGCAAGGTAAGGTCGCCCTGGTAACGGGCGCGAGCCGCGGCATCGGCCAGGCTATCGCGCTGGAACTCGGCCGTCTTGGCGCCGTCGTCATCGGTACCGCCACCAGTGCCTCCGGTGCCGAGAAGATCGCTGAATATCTCAAGGCCAATGGCATCGAAGGTGCCGGCCTGGTGCTGGACGTCTCCAATGATGAGTCGGTCGCATCGACCCTCGAACACATCCAGCAGCACCTCGGTCAGCCGCTGATCGTCGTCAACAACGCGGGCATCACCCGCGATAATCTGCTGATGCGGATGAAGGACGACGAGTGGTTCGACGTGGTGAACACTAACCTGAACAGTCTCTACCGTCTGTCGAAAGCCGTACTGCGTGGTATGACCAAGGCTCGTTGGGGTCGCATCATCAATATCGGTTCGGTGGTCGGCGCGATGGGCAATGCCGGGCAGACCAACTATGCTGCTGCAAAGGCCGGCCTAGAGGGCTTCACCCGTGCGCTGGCGCGCGAAGTGGGCTCCCGCGCCATCACCGTGAACGCCGTGGCGCCGGGCTTCATCGATACCGATATGACTCGTGAGCTGCCGGAGGCACAACGCGAAGCGCTGCTCGGACAGATTCCACTGGGTCGTCTTGGTCAAGCCGAAGAGATCGCCAAAGTGGTAGGATTCCTCGCCTCCGATGGCGCCGCCTATGTAACGGGCGCCACGGTACCGGTGAACGGCGGAATGTACATGAGTTGAATGTGACGTTACCTTTCGCGGAGGTGTCATATGGGCTGTCTAAAATCCGCTATAAAGATGCATCTGGGTTATAGACAGAACATTGGGGTGGCCGTGAAGGGGCGTCGGCGTTCAGCTTGAAATGCAGAAAACCCTTTCTATACACTTACCCGCAGCCCAGCTGCACGGATTGTCCATAGGAGTGAAAACAAGGTATGAGCACCATCGAAGAACGCGTCAAGAAAATCGTTGCTGAGCAACTCGGCGTTAAGGAAGAAGAAGTCACCAACAGCGCTTCCTTCGTCGAAGACCTGGGCGCCGACTCCCTTGACACCGTTGAGCTGGTGATGGCTCTGGAAGAGGAATTCGAGACCGAAATCCCCGACGAGCAAGCCGAAAAGATCACCACCGTTCAGGAAGCCATCGATTACATCGTTGCCCACCAGCAATAAGTAATCGTCGTTTCCCGACGAAAGAAGCCGCACGGCCTGCGAAGGCGTGCGGCTTTTCTTTAGCGCTGGACTGCCCTGGTCGTGGTCCGGCGCAATTGCCGTGAATTCGTACAAGAGGAAGTCGTAGTGTCGCGCAGACGCGTCGTCATCACTGGCCTGGGTATGCTCTCGCCGCTGGGCGTGGACGTGCCGAGCACCTGGCAGGGTATTCTCGCCGGCCGCAGCGGTATTGCCCCGATCGAGCACATGGACCTTTCCGCCTACTCCACCCGCTTCGGTGGCTCGGTGAAAGGGTTCGACGTCGAGCAATACATGTCCGCCAAGGAAGCCCGCAAACTCGACCTGTTCATCCAGTACGGCCTGGCTGCCAGCTTCCAGGCGGTACGCGATTCCGGCCTGGAAATCACCGACGCCAATCGCGAGCGCATTGGCGTCGCCATCGGCTCTGGCATCGGTGGCCTGACCAATATCGAGAACACTTGCCGTTCGCTGTTCGAGCAAGGGCCGCGGCGTATTTCGCCGTTCTTCGTGCCTGGCTCGGTCATCAATATGGTTTCCGGGTTCCTGTCGATCCACCTCGGTCTGCAGGGTCCCAACTACGCCATCACCACTGCCTGCACCACCGGTACCCACAGCATCGGCATGGCCGCGCGCAACATCGCCTATGGCGAGGCGGACGTGATGGTTGCCGGCGGTTCCGAGATGGCCGCTTGCGGCCTGGGCATCGGCGGCTTCGGTGCGGCCCGGGCGTTGTCCACCCGCAACGACGAGCCGGCCAAGGCCAGCCGTCCGTGGGACAAGGACCGCGACGGCTTCGTGCTTTCCGATGGCGCCGGTAGCGTAGTCCTGGAAGAGCTGGAACACGCCAAGGCCCGTGGCGCGCGTATCTACGCCGAGCTGGTCGGTTTCGGCATGAGCGGTGACGCCTATCACATGACCTCGCCGCCGGAAGATGGCGCCGGTGCCGCGCGCTGCATGAAGAATGCCCTGCGCGACGCCGGTTTGAACCCTGATCAGGTCGACTACATCAACGCGCACGGCACCTCGACTCCGGCGGGCGATATCGCTGAAATCGCTGCGGTGAAGTCCGTCTTTGGCGAGCATGCCTACAAGTTGTCGATGAGTTCGACCAAGTCGATGACTGGCCACCTGCTCGGGGCCGCCGGCGCGGTGGAAGCCATCTTCAGCGTGCTTGCCCTGCGTGATCAGATCGCTCCGCCGACCATCAACCTGGACAACCCGGACGAGGGTTGTGACCTCGACCTGGTGGCGCACCAGGCCAAGGAGCGCGCGATCGACGTGGTGCTGTCCAACTCCTTCGGCTTTGGCGGTACCAACGGCACGCTGGTGTTCCGCCGGTTCCGCGACTGATGCTGAGCTGGGTCGACGGCCGGCCGGCCGAGGTTCTGTCCGTGCGCGATCGCGGACTGGCCTACGGCGACGGCCTGTTCGAGACCATTGCCGTGTCCGCCGGCAGGCCACGCCTGCTGGCGCGGCATCTGGCGCGGCTGGAGGAGGGCTTGCGGCGCCTGCGCCTGGCGGTCTCGCTTGAGTTGGTCGAGCAGGAGCTGCTCAGCTTCAGCGCCGGGCTCGGCAGCGGTGTGCTCAAGCTGATGCTGACTCGTGGCGAAGGCTTGCGTGGCTATGCGCCGCCGGCCGAGGCCAAGGTCAGCCGCATTCTCATTGGCTCGCCGACGCCCGCTTATCCGCCGGCCAATGCCGAGCAAGGCATTGCCCTGTTCCCCTGTGCGACCCGCCTTGCCGAGCAGCCGCTGTTGGCCGGCCTCAAGCACCTCAATCGCCTCGAACAGGTATTGGCGCGCGGCGAGTGGGACGACCCCGCCTATGCCGAGGGGCTCATGCGCGATCACAGCGGTCGGGTGATCGAGGGCGTGTTCAGCAATCTGTTCCTGGTCCGTGACGGCCGGCTGCTGACGCCTGAGCTGAGCCGCTGTGGGGTGGCCGGTGTGATGCGCGCCGAGTTGCTGGCCTGGGCCACGGCCCAGGGTATCGCCACCGAGGTTCGGGATATCGGCTACGACGAACTGTTGCAGGCGGACGAGGTCTTTCTCTGCAATAGCCTTTACGGCGTATGGCCGGTGCGTCGCTTGCAGGCGCATACCTGGCCGGTCGGGGCGATCACCCGTAAACTGCAAAGCCATTTCGGCGAACTTCTGGATTCCTGACTTGTGAAGCGCAAACTGCTGGTGCTGCTGGAAAGCGGCCTGCTGCTGGCTGGTCTGCTGCTCGGGCTGGCGGGCTGGGAACAGCGCCGCGCGTTGCAACAGCCGCTGCAACTCACCGAAGAGCGCCTGCTCGATGTTCCCCCCGGCTCCACGCCCGGCCTGATGCTGGCGCGTTTGCAGGACGAGGACGTCTTGCAGGGCGCCTTCTGGCTGCGCCTCTACTGGCGTTTCAACCTGGCCGGGCAGTCGCTGCACAGTGGCGAATACCGCCTCAAGCCAGGCATGAGCGCGACAGACCTACTCACGATCTGGCGTGAGGGGGATGTCGTGCAGTACAGCCTGACCCTGGTCGAGGGCTGGACCTTCCACCAGCTTCGCGATCTCTTGGCGCGTCAGCCCAAACTGGAGCAGACCCTCGCCGGCCTCAGTGACGAGGACGTGATGAAACGTCTCGGCAAGCCTGGCGTCGCGCCCGAGGGGCATTTCTTCCCGGATACCTATCGCTACGTCCGCGGCGTGCGTGATGTCGATCTGCTCAAGCAGGCGTATCAGCACATGGACAACATCCTCAAGGAGGAGTGGGCCAGCCGCTCCCAGGACCTGCCATACCAGGACCCGTATCAGGCGCTGATCATGGCTTCTCTGGTGGAGAAGGAAACCGGGGTGGCGCAGGAGCGCGCACAGATCGCCGGTGTCTTCATTCGTCGCTTGCAGAAAAACATGCTGCTGCAGACCGACCCGACGGTGATCTACGGCATGGGCGAGCGCTATACCGGCAAGATCAGCCGTGCCGATCTGCGTGAAGCGACGCCTTACAACACCTATGTGATTCCCGGCTTGCCGCCGACGCCGATCGCCATGCCGGGACGCGATTCGATCCATGCCGCGCTCAATCCGGCCGAAGGCCAAAGCCTCTATTTCGTCGCTCGCGGCGATGGCAGCCATGTGTTTTCCGACAGCCTGGACGACCACAACAAGGCCGTGCAGGAGTACCAGATCAAGCGCCGCGCCGATTACCGTTCCAGCCCTGCGCCGGTGACGAGTTCTTCTGCCGCGCCTCAGCCGCCGGCGGCCAAGTAGTACCGATAAAAGGAGAGCCGAGTGAGCGGCCTGTTCATCACCCTGGAAGGCCCCGAAGGCGCGGGCAAGAGCACCAATCGCGAGTACCTGGCCGCGCTGCTGCGCGAGCGTGGTGTCGAGGTGCAACTGACCCGCGAGCCGGGCGGCACGCCCTTGGCCGAGCGTATCCGCGAGCTGCTGCTGGCGCCCAGCGATGAGCCGATGGCGGTGGATACCGAGCTGCTGCTGATGTTCGCCGCGCGCGCCCAGCACATCGCCCAGGTCATCCTCCCGGCCTTGGCGCGTGGCGCGGTGGTGCTCTGCGACCGCTTCACCGACGCCACCTATGCCTACCAGGGTGGCGGTCGCGGTGTCCCGGAGTCGCGCATCGCTGAGCTGGAGCGCTTCGTCCAGGGCGACTTGCGCCCGGATCTGACCCTGGTCTTTGACCTGCCGGTGGAAGTAGGCCTGGCGCGTGCCGCGGCGCGTGGCCGGCTGGACCGTTTCGAGCAGGAAGATCGCGGCTTCTTCGAGGCCGTGCGGCAGGCCTATCTCGCTCGCGCGGCGGCAAGTCCCGCACGCTATCGCGTACTGGATGCCGCGCAGCCGTTGTCCGCCGTACAGGCCGATCTGCAGGCGTTGCTGCCGCAACTGCTGGAGCGCCTGCATGGCTGATATCTATCCCTGGCAGCGTGCCCTCTGGCAGCAGCTGAGCGGCCGGGCGCGGCATGCCCATGCGTATCTGCTGCACGGCCCCGCCGGGATCGGCAAGCGCGTCCTGGCCGACCATCTGGTGGCGTTCCTGCTCTGTCAGCACCCGCTCGATGGCGCGGCCTGCGGTCAGTGCAAGGCGTGTCACCTGCTCGCCGCCGGCACCCATCCGGATTACTTCCAGTTGCAGCCGGAGGAGCCGGAGAAGCCGATCCGTGTCGATCAGGTTCGCGAGTTGGTGGAGTTCGTCGTGCAGACCGCGCAATTGGGCGGGCGCAAGGTGGTCCTGCTGGAGCCCGCCGAGGCGATGAATCTGAATGCCGCCAATGCCTTGCTGAAGAGTCTGGAGGAGCCGTCCGGGGATACCGTGTTGCTGCTGATCAGCCATCAGCCCAGCCGCCTGCTGCCGACCATCAAGAGCCGCTGTGTGCAGCAGGCCTGTCCGCTGCCGAGCGCGGAGCAGAGTCGCGCCTGGCTGGCTGCCGCCTTCCCGGGGGAAACCCCGGAGTCGCTGGATGAGTTGCTGGTGCTGGCCGGCGGCTCGCCGCTGACTGCGCAGCGCTTGCAAGGGCAGGGCGTGCGCGAGCAGCGCGCACTGGTGGTCGATGGCGTGAAGAAGCTGCTGAAACAGCAGGTCGCACCCGGCCAGTTGGCGGAGAGCTGGAACGCGATTCCCTTGCCGTTGCTGTTCGACTGGTTCTGCGATTGGGCGCTGGGCATCCTGCGCTACCAACTGACCCGTGACGAAGCCGGGCTGGGCCTGGCGGACATGCGCAAAGTGGTTCAGTACCTGGCCGAGAAATCGTCGCAGCCCAAGGTTCTGACGCTCCAGGACTGGCTGCTGGCGCAGCGGCAGAAAGTCCTGAACAAGGCCAACCTCAACCGTGCCCTGCTTCTCGAAGCCTTGTTGGCACAGTGGGCAAGCTTGCCGGGACCGGGCTAGAATCGCCGCATTGGAACATTGCCAGGACAGCCGCATGAGCTTGCCACCGAACTTGGGACCGCGTAACGGTATCCTGTCCCTGACCATCAAGGACAAGTCCGTACTCTATGCCGCCTATATGCCGTTCATTCGCAACGGCGGGCTGTTCATCCCGACCAACAAGACCTACAAGCTCGGCGACGAAGTCTTCATGTTGCTCAACCTGATGGACGAGCCGGAGAAAATTCCGGTCGCCGGCAAGGTGGTCTGGATCACGCCCAAGGGCGCCCAGGGCAATCGTGCCGCCGGCATCGGCGTACAGTTCAACGATGGCGACAACACCGCGCGCAACAAGATCGAAACCTACCTGGCCGGGGCGCTGAAGTCGGACCGGCCGACCCATACCATGTAGGCCGCCCGTTCAGCGGACCGCAGGAAGCGCCTTTCGGGGCGCTTCGTCATTTTCGGAGTAGAGATTCCATGCTGGTCGATTCCCATTGCCACCTCGATCGCCTCGACCTGGCCGCCCATGGCGGCTCGCTTGATGCCGCGCTGGATGCCGCGCGCGCTCGTGGCGTCGGACAGTTCCTGTGCATCGGCGTCAGCGCCGACAATGCTCGGGCAGTCAAGGCGCTGGCCGAGCGCTATGCCGACGTGCACTGCTCGGTGGGCGTCCATCCCCTCGATCTGGAGCCCGGCAGTGCCCCGGCGCTCGATTGGCTGCTGGGTGAGCTGAACCACCCGCGGGTGGTCGCCATCGGCGAGACCGGCCTGGATTACCACTACGAGCCCGAGGCCGCCGAATTGCAGCAGGAGGCCTTTCGACTGCACCTGCAGGCGGCGAAGCTCACCGGCAAGCCGGTGATCGTGCACACCCGCGAGGCCCGCGCCGACACGCTGGCGCTGCTGCGCGAGGCGGCGCTGCCGCAGGCTGGCGTGCTGCACTGCTTCACCGAGGACTGGGAGATGGCCAAGGCGGCGCTGGACATCGGTTTCTATATCTCGCTGTCCGGTATCGTCACCTTCCGCAATGCCGAGGCGTTGCGCGATGTGGCCCGCCAGGTGCCGGCCGACCGCCTGCTGGTGGAGACCGATTCACCTTATCTGGCGCCGGTTCCGCACCGTGGCAAGCCGAACCTGCCGGAGTATGTGCGCGAGGTCGCCGAGTATCTGGCGGTGTTGCGCGGTGTGAGCTTCGAGACCCTGGCCGAACAGACCAGCGCCAACTACCGGCGCCTGTTTCCACTGACCGTATGAGGCGTGCCGAGTAGGCGCTGCTTTTTCTGCGGATAAAAAAAACCCGGGTTCTGGGGGATGAATCCGGGTCAAGACCATTAGGAGTGTAACAATGAGGTACGCGATCCTCGGTACCTCCACTGGCGGGACACTTGGGGGGAGATGCCGCACGCCAGTAACTTGAAGTATTGGCCAAGATGGCAGGCCGTCCACAACCGCCCAGCAGTTTTTTAAACGGATTTGGAATACGGCTCACGTTCGCCCCTGGGTTTGCCGTTCTTGTCGTCCATCCAGACCTTCTGATCTCGCGGTTTTTCAGCTTATTCCCTGGCCAGACGGTCAAGAATCGCCAGTGTGTCCTCGAGCACATTTTCCGGGGTGTAGAAGTGTGGCGAGAGGCGGATTCCCGCGCCGCGCTGAATGCAGACGACCTGTTCGGCCTTGAGGCGCTCATGCAAGTGAGCATTGTCCCAGCCGTCCAGGCTGAAGGTCAGGATGCCGGCGCGGCGCTCGGCATGCTGCGGGCTGTGCAGTCGCGCACGGGGGATTCGCGCCAGGCCGTCTTGCAGCTGTTGAACGCACTGCGTCAGTGCGGCGCCGACGGTCGTCATGCCGACTTCCTCCAGCAGGCTGAGGCTGGCGTCCAACGCCACGCCGCCGAGCATGTTCGGGCTGCCGCATTCGAAGCGGCGTGCGCTGTGCGCCGGCTGCCAGGTGGCAAGGTTGTAGTTGCCGGCGTTCTCCAGCATGTGCCAGCCGTATTCCTGCAAGGCCAACTGCTCGCGCTCGGCGGCGCGGCAATAGAAAACGCCCAGGCCCTCGGCGCCGAGCATCCATTTGTGTCCGTCGGCCATGGCGAAGGCGCAGTCATAGGCCTGGACGTCGAAGGGCAGGGCGCCGAGCTGCTGGATGGCGTCGATGCAGAACAACACGCCGCGCTGACGGCAACCAGCGCCCAGACGCTCCAGGTCCATGCGCAGGCCGCTGGCGTACTGCACCGCGCTGATCGACAGCAAGCGGGTGCGCGGGCCGCAAGCGGCGAGCAGATCGGCTTCCGGGTCGATGCCATCCAGGCTGACCTGAATGACCTCCACGCCGCGTGGTTTCAGCGCTTCCCAGACCACCCGGTTGGAGGGGAACTCCTGATCGCTGATCACCACCTGGTCGCCGGCTCGCCAGTCCAGCCCGAAGGCGACGAAAGACAGCGCTTCCGACGTGTTCTTCACCAGCGCGATATCGCCGCTGGTGTTGGCGTTGAGTAGGCGCGTCAGGCGTTCGCGCAGGCGCTTTTCCACCAGCAGCCACTGCGGGTAGTCACGCGCGCCGAGCCTCACATTTTCTCGAGCGAAGGCTGCCACGGCGTCCGCGCTGCGTTGTGGCCAGGGGGCGACCGCCGCGTGATTGAGGTAACGCAGACCGGGCTCTTGGGGGAATTCCTGGGAAAAACGATTCATGGCGGATGTTCCGTGCAATTTGGCGCTGGATAGGCATAATACGCGGCTCCGGATTTTGACTATTTTTGACCGAACAGTCTTTTTATGCAGAAAGAGCCGCGCAAGGTTCGCGAATTTCGACGTCGCGAACAGGAAATCCTCGATACCGCCCTCAAGCTGTTCCTCGAACAGGGGGAAGACAGTGTCACGGTCGAAATGATCGCCGATGCCGTGGGTATCGGCAAAGGCACCATCTACAAGCACTTCAAGTCGAAGGCGGAGATCTACCTGCGCCTGATGCTCGATTACGAGCGCGATCTGGCTGCGCTCTTCCACTCCGAGGACGTGGCGCGGGACAAGGAGCGCCTGTCGCGTGCGTACTTCGAATTCCGCATGCGCGATCCGCAGCGTTACCGCTTGTTCGACCGCCTGGAAGAGAAGGTGGTGAAGAGCAGCCAGGTGCCGGAAATGGTCGAGGAGCTGCACAAGATCCGTGAATCGAACTTCGAGCGCCTTAGCCAGTTGATCAAGGAGCGCATCGCCGCCGGCAAGCTCGAAGACGTCCCGGCGTATTTCCACTACTGCGCGGCCTGGGCGCTGGTGCATGGCGCGGTGGCGCTGTACCACTCGCCGTTCTGGCGCGATGTGCTGGAAGATCAGGAAGGCTTCTTCCAGTTCCTCATGGACATCGGCGTGCGCATGGGCAACAAGCGCAAGCGCGACAGTGATACGCCGACCGCCTGAGTCGGTATTCGGCGCCTGGATCGGTCGCTGTCGGATAAATGCGCCGGGTGTGGCGGGCATATACTGAAGGCACCCACTTCCGCTGGAGTCGTCCATGATCGTCGACCGCCAGGGCAGACGCTTCCGCAACCTCCGCGTCAGCCTCACCGCCGCTTGCAATTACGCGTGCACCTACTGCGTGCCGGACGGCAAGCGGCTGGTCGCGGCGCAGGATGAGCTTTCCGCCGAGAGCCTGGCGCGGGGTGTCGCTTATCTGATCGAGGCTGCGGGCATCGAGCGCTTGCGCATCACCGGCGGCGAGCCCTTGGTCAGTCCCAAACTCGATGCCTTCCTGCACAGTGTCAGTACGCTGGGTCTGCAGGACATCAGCCTGACCAGCAATGGCCAACTGTTGGCGCGCAAGCTGCCGCTGCTGCTGGATTGTGGCATTCGCCGTCTGAATGTTTCGCTGGATACCCTGAATGCCGAGGCGTTCCGCGCCATCGCCCGTGGCGGCGACCTGTCTACGGTGCTCAAGGGGCTGGAAGAGGCCCGCGCCGCCGGGTTGAAGATCAAGGTCAACATGGTGCCGTTGCGCGATCAGAACCTCGATCAGGTTTTACCGCTGTTGGATTACTGCCTGGAGCGGGGCTTCGAGTTGCGCTTCATCGAGCTGATGCGCATGGGCCACCTGGCCCGTGATGGCGGTGCCTTCTCCCGCCAGTTCGTCGGCCTGGAGGAATTGCTCGAAGTGATCGGCCGGCGCCATGCCTATGTTCAGGCCGATGCGCCGGTGGATGCCACGGCGCTGCGTTACGAAGTGCCGGGGCAGGGCTATTTCGGTGTCATCGCCAACGAAAGCGTGCCGTTCTGCCGGACCTGTTCGCGCCTGCGCCTGTCTTCCACCGGCTGGCTGCACGGCTGCCTGTCGTCAAGCAATCGCCACTATGTCGGTGATCTGTTCGACAAGCCCCGGCACCAGGCTCTTCCGGCCTTGCAGCGGCTGCTGGTCAGGGCGTTGGCCGATAAGCAGGAGCTGGCTTTCTCCGGGGGCGTCACGGTGATGAAAATCATCGGCGGCTAGCCCCGTATTCTGGATCAATCCGACCCCATGCACGATTTCCCGATCTCCTACATCGAACCGGTGTTCCGCCCGCCGAGCGAGGCACATTCGCTGATTCTGCCGGTAACCAACGGCTGCTCCTGGAATCACTGCGGTTTCTGCGAGATGTACACACAGCCGCAGAAGAAATTCCGCGCTCGCGATGAAGCTGAGGTGTTGGCGGAAATCCAACACTGCGGTGAGCAGTTGATCGCCCAGCGGGTCTTTCTTGCCGATGGCGATGCACTGGTACTGCCCACGCGGCGTTTGCTCAACATCCTGCAGGCGATCCGTGAGCATTTGCCGGAGGTGGAGCGGGTGTCCAGCTACTGCCTGCCGCGCAACCTGCGCAAAAAGTCGGTGGCCGAGCTGAAGGAGCTGGCCGACGCCGGCCTGCGCATGGCCTATGTCGGTGCCGAGTCCGGTGACGACGAAGTCTTGGCGCGGGTCAACAAGGGTGAGACCTATGCCTCGACCCTGGAGGCGCTGGAGAAGCTCGGCGCGGCTGGCATCACGCGCTCGGTGATGATTCTCAACGGGCTTGGTGGTCAGCGCCTGAGCGAGCAACACGCGGATAACTCGGCGCGGCTGATGAACGCCGCGCAGCCAGAGTTCCTGTCCACGCTGGTCGTCAGTTTCCCGACTGGCGAGGCACGCTTTCGAGAAGGCTTCCCGGACTTCCAGGCGTTGAACCAGGCACAGTTGTTCGGTGAGGTCGAGCGCCTGTTACAGGGGCTGGAATTGCGCGACACCGTGTTCCGCAGCGATCACGCGTCCAACTACCTGGTCCTCAAGGGTGTGCTCGGTGCCGACAAGTCGCGCTTGTTGGCCCAGGTGAGACAGGCCATCGAGCAGCCAGGGCAGGCACGGCTGCGCCAGGAGTGGCAGCGCGGGCTATGATGGCGCGGAAGCTGCATCGCTGCGCCGAACGCCGGTATTTCGACGCTGGCCGTGGAGATGTTGCATGCGCTATCTGTTGTTGATCCTTGCCCTTGTCGCCTTGGCCGGGTGCATGAAGCCCAGTGACATGGCCGAGAGAACTGGTTACTACTTCGGTGATGCCGGTTTCCTCGACCACAGCCAGACGCGCCGTACCGGCAACTGGCGGTTGCAGGCGGATTCCTTCATCTACATCGCTCAAGGGCCTTTCGTACCGCCAGGGCATCCCTATGCACGGCCCAATGTGGTGGCCGAGGAAACCTTCAACGGCTTCGTCGAGTACTTCCCCCAAGTGCGCCGGGCGAAGACGCCGCTGGGCCTGGACGGCGCCATGCAGGAGGCACGTGCAGCGGGGGCCGACTACTTGCTCTACACGCGTTTCGCCAGGGGCGAGGACAACGTGGGGAACTGGGAGGAGTATCAGGACACCGACAACGCGGTAGGACGCGATCGCAGCGTGGTCCAGGTGATGCTGATCCAGACCTCCAACCGCTACCTGGTGGACAGCGCTACCATTCGCAGTCGCGGTGGTTTCCTGACGTTCTATGACGCCAAGCCAGAGGACCTGCTGGGGCCGCCGCTGGAAGAATATGCCCGCAGCCTGCTCGGCGTGAGGGCGACAGAGGAGTTCCAATGACTGATCCAGGCAAGGCTGGCGACCTGTTGGCGCAGATTCCTGCCGCCAAGGGCCTGCCTCCGGTGCACTTGTGGAATCCGCCGTTCTGCGGCGACATCGATATGCGTATCGCCCGCGACGGCACCTGGTACTACCTGGGGACGCCGATCGGGCGTAAGCCCATGGTCAAGCTGTTTTCCAGCATCATCCGCCGCGATGGCGACGAGTATTTCCTCGTCACGCCGGTCGAGAAGTGCGGCATCCGTGTCGATGACGCACCTTTCGTAGCGGTGGTCATGCTGGTGGAGGGGGAGGGGGAGGCACAATCGCTGCGCTTCACCAGCAATGTCGAAGATGAGTTCGTTGCCGGGCCCGAGCATCCCATTCGCGTCAGCATCGACCCGCAGAGTGAAGAGCCGGCGCCTTATGTGCGGGTGCGTGGCAACCTCGAGGCGCTGATCCACCGTAATGTCTTCTATCAGATGGTCGAACTGGCGGTGCCGCGGATAATCGACGGCCGGGAATGGCTTGGCGTCTGGAGTGGTGGGGAGTTCTTTCCCCTGGGGCCGCAGCCGTGACTGCAAGGTCCCGAGACGGCCGGTAGTTCATGGACGGTCGTACTACATGAAAAAAGGCTCCCATAGGGGAGCCTTTTTTTCTGTGCCAGGCCTTACATGTTGGGGTAGTTCGGCCCGCCGGTGCCTTCCGGGGCGACCCAGGTGATGTTCTGCGCTGGGTCCTTGATGTCGCAAGTCTTGCAGTGCACGCAGTTCTGCGCGTTGATCTGGAAGCGCTTGCTGCCGTCGTCGTTGCTCACCACTTCGTACACGCCGGCCGGGCAGTAACGCTGTGCCGGCTCGTCGTAGAGCGGCAGGTTCTTGCTGATCGGCACGCTCGGGTCGGTGAGCTTGAGGTGGATCGGCTGGTCTTCCTCGTGGTTGGTGTTGGAGAGGAATACCGAGGACAGCTTGTCGAAGCTGATCTTGCCGTCGGGTTTCGGGTAGTCGATCTTCGGCGCTTCGCTGGCCTTCTTCAGGCAGGCGTAGTCCGGCTTGTTGTCACGCAGGGTGACCGGGATCTTGCCGCCGAAGATGTTCTGGTCGATGAAGTTGAAGGCACCGCCACCGATGGCGCCGAACTTGTGGATCGCGGCGCCGAAGTTGCGGCTGCGGAACAGCTCGTCGTACAGCCAGCTGGCTTTGAACGCCTCGACGTAGTTGGTCAGTTGGTCGCCACCTTCGCGGCCGGCGGCCAGGGCTTCGGCAATCGCCTCTGCGGCCAGCATGCCGGACTTCATGGCGGTGTGGCTGCCCTTGATCTTGGCGAAGTTCAGGGTGCCCAGGTCGCAGCCGATCAGCGCGCCGCCCGGGAAGACCATCTTCGGCAGCGAGTTCAGGCCGCCCTTGCAGATGGCGCGGGCACCGTAGGCCACGCGCTTGCCACCTTCCAGGTACTGCTTGATCACCGGGTGGTGCTTGTAGCGCTGGAATTCGTCGAACGGCGACAGGTGCGGGTTGCTGTAGGACAGGTCGATGATCAGGCCGACCACCACCTGGTTGTTCTCCAGGTGATAGAGGAAGGAGCCGCCCGGGTTCTCGTCGTTCAGCGGCCAGCCGGCGGTATGAACCACCAGGCCCTGGTCGTGCTTGGCCGGGTCGATGTCCCAGATTTCCTTGATGCCGATGCCGTAATGCTGGGCGTCGGCTTCGCTGTCGAGCTTGTACTTCTTGATCAGCTGCTTGCCGATGTGGCCGCGGCAGCCTTCGGCGAACAGGGTGTACTTGGCACGCAGTTCCATGCCCGGGGTGTAGTAACCCTCTTTCGGGTTGCCTTCGCGGTCGACACCCAGGTCACCGGTGATAATGCCGCGGACCACGCCATTCTCGTCGATCAGCGCTTCCTGGGCGGCGAAGCCCGGGTAGATCTCGACACCCAGGCCTTCGGCCTGCTGGGCCAGCCAGCGGCACAGGTTGCCCAGGGAGATGATGTAGTTGCCCTCGTTGTGCATGGTCTTGGGCACGAAGAAGTCCGGCACCTTGGTGGCGGCGGTCTCGTTCTTCAGCACATAGATGTCGTCGCGCTTGACCGGGGTGTTCAGCGGGGCTTCGAGCTCTTTCCAGTTGGGGAACAGCTCGTTCAGCGCGCGCGGTTCGAACACGGCGCCAGAGAGAATGTGGGCGCCTACTTCGGAACCCTTCTCGACCACACAGACGCTGATCTCTTGACCGGCGTCGGCGGCCTTCTGCTTCAGTCGGCAGGCGGCGGACAGACCGGCAGGGCCGGCGCCGACGATGACGACGTCGAATTCCATGTATTCGCGTTCCACTTCTCGATCTCTCCTAACTCAAGGCTCTACGGCATATTTTGTTGGTATGGGCCGGGTACACTACCCCGGACAGAGCGGGGCGCATTATAGCTAGAGGCCCAAGCATAGTTATACCCCCCGTTTGGAGCAATACAAACGTTTGTTTGAATCGGGTGAAACCCTGATGGAATCGGGGTCCGCGGCTTATGGAAGGGTATTTAGGTGTATTGACCCGCCAAGGCGATGCAGTCAAGATAGCCACGGTTTTGCGGTCGCGGTCTCGCTGGATGTAGTCGCAGATGGCGTGCACTACCGGCCAGGCCTGTCTGGCGACATTCCTATTCACCGGAGAAAAACGAGGAATCCATGAAGGTTCTTGTAGCTGTCAAACGAGTGGTTGACTATAACGTCAAGGTCCGCGTCAAGGCGGACAACTCCGGCGTCGATCTCGCCAACGTCAAGATGTCCATGAATCCCTTCTGCGAAATCGCCGTGGAAGAGGCCGTACGCCTGAAAGAGAAAGGCGTCGCCACCGAAATCGTTGCCGTCTCCGTCGGCCCGACCGCCGCCCAGGAGCAACTGCGTACCGCCCTGGCCCTGGGCGCCGACCGCGCCATCCTGGTCGAGAGCAACGACGAACTGAATTCCCTGGCCATCGCCAAGCTGCTCAAGGCCGTGGTCGATAAAGAACAGCCGCAACTGGTCATCCTCGGCAAGCAGGCGATCGACAGCGACAACAACCAGACCGGCCAGATGCTCGCCGCGCTGACCGGCTACGCCCAGGGCACCTTCGCCTCCAAGGTCGAAGTCGCTGGCGACAAGGTCAACGTCACCCGTGAGATCGACGGCGGTCTGCAGACCGTTGCGCTGAACCTGCCGGCCATCGTCACCACCGACCTGCGCCTGAACGAGCCGCGCTACGCGTCGCTGCCGAACATCATGAAAGCGAAGAAAAAGCCGCTGGACGTGGTGACCCCTGACGCCCTCGGCGTTTCCACCGCTTCCACCGTGAAGACCCTGAAAGTGGAAGCTCCGGCTGCCCGCAGCGCCGGCATCAAGGTCAAGTCCGTGGCTGAACTGGTCGAGAAACTGAAGAACGAGGCGAAAGTAATCTGATGGCTATCCTGGTAATCGCTGAGCACAACAACGGCGTCCTGGGCGCTGCCACCCTGAACACCGTAAGCGCTGCCAAGAAGATCGGTGGCGACGTGGTCGTCCTGGTCGCTGGCCAGAACGTCGGTGCCGTGGCTGAAGCCGCCGCCAAGATCGAAGGCGTTTCCAAGGTGCTGGTCGCCGACAACGCTGCCTACGCTCACCAGCTGCCGGAAAACGTTGCGCCGCTGATCGCTGAGCTGGGCAAGGGCTACAGCCACGTCCTGGCCGCCGCCACCACCAACGGCAAGAACTACCTGCCACGCGTTGCCGCGCTGCTGGACGTCGATCAGATCTCCGAGATCATCGACGTGGTCAGCGCCGACACCTTCAAGCGTCCGATCTATGCTGGCAACGCCATCGCCACCGTACAGTCCTCGGCTGCCGTGAAAGTGATCACCGTGCGTGGCACCGGCTTCGACGCTGCCAAGGCCGAAGGCGGTTCCGCCGCTGTTGAAGCCGTATCTGGCCCGGCCGATGCCGGCAAGTCGGCCTTCGTCGGCGAAGAACTGGCCAAGTCCGACCGCCCGGAACTGACCGCTGCCAAGATCGTGGTCTCCGGTGGCCGCGGCATGCAGAACGGCGACAACTTCAAGATCCTCTACGCCCTGGCCGACAAGCTGGGCGCCGCTGTCGGTGCTTCCCGTGCCGCGGTCGACGCCGGTTTCGTGCCGAACGACATGCAGGTCGGTCAGACCGGCAAGATCGTCGCGCCGCAGCTGTACATCGCGGTGGGCATCTCCGGTGCCATCCAGCACCTGGCGGGCATGAAAGACTCGAAAGTCATCGTCGCGATCAACAAGGACGAAGAGGCGCCGATCTTCCAGGTCGCCGACTACGGCCTGGTTGGCGATCTGTTCGAGGTAGTACCGGAGCTGGAAAAGGCCATCTGAGCCTGATCCGCTGTTGAAAGAACCCGCTCCCAGGAGCGGGTTCTTTCATTTCCGCCAATGGAAAACCCGCGTCGTCCGTGGCTTTGCCAGGCCTTGCGACCCGCTGGTCACGATTGGCGGCCCAAGATGAGGTGTCTCATCTACAATGCGCGACGTCTCCAGTTCCTGAATGTGTTCTAACGGCACCTAGCAACCGAGGTTTTCATGATCATCAAACCGCGCGTGCGTGGCTTCATTTGCGTCACTACCCATCCGACCGGCTGCGAAGCCAACGTCAAGGAACAGATCGAGTACGTGGAGGCGAATGGCCCCATCGCCAACGGTCCGAAGAAGGTCCTGGTGATCGGCTCGTCGACCGGCTATGGCCTGGCCGCGCGCATCAGCGCCGCTTTCGGCGCCGGCGCCGACACCCTGGGGGTGTTCTTCGAGCGTCCGGGCAGCGAGACCAAGGCGGGCACCGCTGGCTGGTACAACTCCGCCGCTTTCGAGAAGTTCGCCCAGGCCAAGGGCCTGTATGCCCGCAGCATCAACGGCGATGCCTTCTCCGACGAGGTCAAGCAAAAGACCATCGAAACCATCAAGCAGGACCTGGGTAAGGTCGACCTGGTGGTCTACAGCCTGGCGGCGCCGCGCCGTACCCACCCCAAGACCGGTGAGGTCTTCAATTCGGTGCTCAAGCCGGTCGGCAAGACCGTCAACTTCCGTGGCCTGGACACCGACAAGGAAGTGATCAAGGAAAGCGTGATGGAGCCGGCGACCCCCGAAGAAGTCGCCAATACCGTCGCGGTGATGGGTGGTGAAGACTGGCAGATGTGGATCGATGCGCTGCAGGAGGCCGGTGTCCTGGCCGACGGCGCGAAGACCACCGCCTTCACCTACCTGGGCGAAGAGATCACCCATGACCTCTACTGGAACGGCTCCATCGGCGCCGCCAAGAAGGACCTGGACCAGAAGGTCCTGGGCATTCGCCAGAAGCTCGCCGCCAGCGGTGGCGATGCCCGCGTCTCGGTACTCAAGGCAGTGGTCACCCAGGCCAGCTCGGCGATCCCGATGATGCCGCTGTACCTGTCGCTGCTGTTCAAGGTGATGAAGGAGCAGGGCACCCACGAGGGTTGTATCGAGCAGGTCGACGGCCTGTTCCGTGACAGCCTCTATGGCAGCCAGCCGCACCTGGATGGCGAAGGCCGCCTGCGTGCCGACTACAAGGAACTGCAGCCGGAAGTGCAGGACAAGGTGAAGGCGCTGTGGGACCAGGTGACCAACGAGAACCTCTACCAACTGACCGATTTCACCGGCTACAAGACCGAGTTCCTGCGTCTGTTCGGCTTCGAGATCGCCGGGGTCGATTACGAGCAGGACGTCAATCCGGACGTGCAGATCCCCAATCTGATCCAGCTCTGAGCGCAAGGCCCGAGCCGCTGCAAGAGCGGCTCAGTCTCCCGCAACCGGCGCCCAGGCGCCGGTTTTGCGTTTTCTGGCGCGGCTCAGTGTCCGGCCAGCTTCGTTGCCTGGACGCCATCGAGGAAGCTCAGGTAGTACCGCGCGCTTTCCTCGGGGCGCTCGATCATCGGCACATGGCCGCAATCGCGGATGACCACCACGCTCGGGTGGGGTAGCAGCGCTTTCATCACGTCGATGCTGGAAATATCCAGCACGCGGTCGCGATCGCCCCAGAGCAGCAGGGTCGGCGCGCTGATCTTCGGCAGTTCGGGCTCCAGCGGAATATAACGCTCGCGCAACTGGCTGAAGATCTGCGCGTTCAGTCCGCTGCGTGCTACGCCGCGTTCTCCGAGGTAGTGCTGCAGGCGCTCCGGCATCGGTGGCTTCTGGTAGAAGACGAAGTCGAGCAGGGCGGGGAAGTCCTCGGCGCGGGTCAGCACCAGCGGATTGGGGGCACCCTTGAGCAGACGCTCGAAGAGTTCGCTCTGATGCGGCGCGGTGACACCGGCGTTGTCGAACAGCGCTAGGGAGAACACCTGCTGCGGGTGGCGTGCGGCGAAGAGCGCGACTATCTGCCCGCCCATGGAGTTGCCGACCAGATGCAGTTTGCCGATACCCAGCGCCTTGCTGAAGTTCACCAGGCGCTCGGCCTGGGTGCCGACGTCGTAGCTGATGCCGGCCGGCTGGCTGCTCGCGCCGAAGCCGGGTAGGTCAGGGATCAGCACGTGGTAGCGCGAGGTCAGATGGCGCGCGAACGACGGCCAGTTGTCCTTGTCGGCGCCGAAACCGTGGACCAGCAGCACGGTTTCCGCCTCGCTCGGACCGCCCTCGTAGTAGTGAATGTCCAGGCCGTCGACCGGCAGGGTCTTCTCGGTCAGGCCGGCACGGGTCTGCTCGACCAGTTGGGCGCCGGCCAGCAGGGTGCCGGGGAAGGCGTAGAGCACGCCGGCTCCGGCGGCCAGCAACAGGGCCAGGGCTAGCAGGACTTTCTTCATCGATGATCCTTGTGACCGATGTGGGTGGGAGCGAAGTACGCTAGCATGCCATCGCTATCCGTATGACCGTTCTTTTACCCGGTTCGCGAGACGCCTCCATGTCGCAGCCCTCCTTCCGTCCACGCCTCATCCTGTTGCTGTCCTGTCTGTCGCTGCCGCTGGGCGCCCAGGCCGCCAGCGGCCAATGCTCCATGCTGGTGGCCACCGGCAACCCGGAGTACCCGCCGTTTCTCTGGCGCGATCCAGCGCATCCGGAGCGCCTGATCGGGGCCAATGCCGATCTGCTGGTGGCGTTGGGCAAGGCGCTCGGCCTGACCATCCATGTGCGCTATACCGGGTCCTGGGCGCGCGCTCAGGAGGAGGCGCGACTGGGGCGTGTCGATCTGCTCGCCGGCGCCTTCCTGACCCCCGAGCGGCAGACGCTGATGGACTATATCCAGCCGGCTTTTCTCAACACCGACAGCGTGGTCTGGGTGCGCAAAGGCGAGGTCTTCCCCTATGCGCGCTGGGATGACCTGCGTGGGCGCAAGGGCGGCACCCTGGTGAACAACAGTTTTGGCGCGGACTTCGACGCATTTTCCCGGCGCAAGCTGATGCTGGAAGAGGTGCCGAGTCTGGCCCAGGCCTTCCAGAAGCTGATGCTGGGGCGCACCGACTATGTGCTCTATGAGCGGTTCCCGGGATTGGCGACGGCCACCCGGCTGGGTTTCGCGCAGCGCTTGCAGCCGCTGGACCCGCCGGTTTCCAGCGAGGCGCTGTACCTGACCCTGGCGCATGCCTCGCCCTGCTATGGGCCGGAGCTGCGCGGACAACTGCAGGAAAAAATGACAGAATTGACCGCCGCCGGCGTTCCTCGGCGCTTGCTGCAGAGCAATATGCAGCGCTGGGAGGCCCAGCAATCCAGGGCCGCCGGCACTCCCACCGAGTAGAGAAACGTTTGTGACCAATCGAAGGATGACCCTCGCGGGGCTGGCGCTGTTCGCCCTGGCGGGATGCGCGAACGATCCGCTTCCCACCGAGCAGATGCGCCTGACCGAGCAGGCCCTGGCGCAGGCCAAGGCGGTCGGCGCGACCGACGAGGATGCCGAGTTCAAGATGGCCGAGGACAAATACCAGGCGGCCGGCAAGGCCCTCGGCGCCGCCGCCAACAAGCAGGCCCGGCAACTGGCCGAACAGGCCGAGCTGGACGCACGCCTGGCCGAGGCCAGGGTGCTGACGCGCAAGAGCACCGAGCAAGTGGCGGAGCAGGGCAAGAGCATCCATCGCCTGCGCAAGCAGTTGGGGGATGTGAAGTGAGCCTTCGTCATCTATCCGCGGCCGCACTGACCTTGCTGGCCCTGACCGGCTGCGCCAGCAAGCGCGCCCCGGAGCAGGCCCTGGAGCAGGCGCGCAGCGAGTTCCTGGCGGTCAAGGGCGATTCCGCTGTGTTGCACAGTGCGCCGCGTGACGTGATTCGCGCCGGCGAATCGCTGGCGCGCGCCGAACGCCTGGCCGGTTACTGGGGCAGCCAGGACGACGTCCTGCAGTACGCCTACCTCAGCCAGCGGTACAGCGAGATCGCCCGCGAACGCAGCAATCTGGCGCTGAACCAGGAGCGCCTGGACAAGTTGCAGCTTGAACATGAGCGCCTGCAACTGGCCTTGCGCGAGGCCAAGCTGTCCAGCGTTCAGGAGCAGGGCAAGTGGCTGGAGGAGCAAATGGTCAGCCTGGCCACCAACCAGACCGAGCGCGGGCTGGTGCTGACCCTGGGCGACGTGCTGTTCGACAGCGGTGAATCGGCGCTCAAGCCTGCCGCCAACCGTACCGTGCTCAAGCTGGTGCAGTTCCTCCAGCTCAATCCGCGCCGGGTGATCCGCATCGAGGGGTACACCGACAACGAAGGCGACGAGCAGCAGAATCAGCAGTTGTCGCTGGAGCGTGCGCAAGCGGTGGCCGATGTGCTCACCGACCTGGGCATCGATGCCAAGCGCATCCAGGTCCAGGGCTACGGCGAGGCCTACCCGCTGGCGGACAATGCGTCGTCCCTCGGCCGGGCGCAGAACCGCCGGGTCGAAATCGTTTTCTCCGACGACAAGGGCCTGCTCGGCGCCGAGCGTTGAGCCCGCGGCAATGGGGCTTGTGCTGCCACGTTGCCGCTGCCGCCGCGCGGGAGAGGCTTTGGGCCGGTCTGCCTGCCTTGAATGCCGGCGCGTGAGTGCTCCAGTCGTCAGCGTGAAGCTGTATCGGCAAGTTTCCCTGCTACTGTTCTGGAACAGTTTCCATTATTTGGCTACTGTTTCGGTCCAATACTCGAGGGATCGCTGCCATGAGCAATCTGCTGTTGTACCAACGCATCGCCCAGCAACTCGCCGAGGACATCCGCCGCGGCGTTTACCAGCCGGGCGAGCGGGTGCCCTCCGTGCGCAAGCTGAGCACCCAGCTCAATGTCAGCCATGCCACTGTGCTGCAGGCCTATGCCACCCTCGAAGACCAGGGCCTGATCCGGGCACGGCCGCAGTCCGGCTTCTATGTGCACCGCACGCCCGCGCTGACCGCCTCGACGCCGGATATCGCGCGCGTCGAACGGCCCGGTCTGGTCACCCGTAGCAGCATCATCAACCAGGTGCTCGCCGAAGCCCGGCGCGAAGGGGTGTTCCCCCTCGGCGCGGCGGTGCCCCACGTGGACTACCTGCCGGTCCGTGCCTTGCACCAGCAACTGGCCAAGGTCACCCGTTTCTCCAGCCCGCGCGCCTTCAGCTACATGTTCAGTCCCGGCTACGAGCCGCTGCGCCGGCAGGTGGCGATCCGCATGCGCGACGCCGGCGTGATGGTCGATCCCAGCCAGGTGACCATCACCCACGGCTGTGTCGATGCCATCCATATGGCGCTGCGCGTGATGACCCGCCCCGGCGACCTGATCGCCACCGAGTCGCCGAGCTACTACGGCCTGCTGCAACTGGCCGATATTCTCGGCCTCAAGGTCATCGAGATTCCCAGCGACCCGCTTACCGGCATCAGCCTGGAGGCCCTGCAACTGGCCGCCAACCAATGGCCGATCAAGGCCCTGGTGCTGACCGCGCGGCTGAGCAACCCGCTGGGCGGGACCATTCCCGAGGAACGCCAGAAGCAATTGCTCAAGCTGACCTCTATGCACAACATCGGCGTGATCGAGGACGACATCTACGGTGAGCTGATGTTCGACGAGGGCCAGACCAAGGCGCTCAAATCGCATGACCGCGAGGGGCGGGTGGTGTACTGCTCGAGCTTCTCCAAGACCATCTCGCCGGGCGTGCGCATCGGCTGGATCATCGCCGAGCGCTACCAGGAGGAAATCCGCCGTTTGCAGACGTTCACCACGCATTCGGCATGCACGGTGACGCAGATGGGCGTGGCCGCCTACCTGGAGAACGGCGGCTATGACCGTCACTTGCGCTACATCCGCCAGGAGTACCGCAAGAACATGACCGCCTTCCAGCTGGCGGTGCAGCAGTACTTCCCGGAAGGCACGCAGATGACCCGGCCCAAGGGCGGTTTCATCCTCTGGGTCAGCCTGCCGGCCAAGGTCAATACCAAGGAGCTGCACGTGCGCGCGCTGGAACAGGGCATCAGTATCGCGCCGGGACTGATCTTCAGTAACACCGAGCAGTTCAACAACTGTTTGCGCCTGACCTGCGGCATCCCCTGGGACCGTGAAGCCGAGCGGGCGATCATGACCCTCGGCATGCTCGCCTGCCAGCTCTGCCACGAAGGCCAGATCGCTGCCTGAGCCTGCGGGCGTGGGGCGGGCCTGCTCGCCCCTGGCAAGGTGGTAGGCGTCCGCCGCGTTTCATGGGCGCGCCACCCGCCGCTCGTCGTGGCGGCGTCGAGTGGGCAACAGGTACAGACGCCGCAGAGGCCAAACGCGGCGTTACAGATGCGCGGCGTTGAAGCCATGGATGGAGACGACGGCGGCCTCGCAGCGCCTGGGGCGGCCACCTTGGCGGCGTGCGCCGTTGGGCGGAACGTCCAGCGGAACGGCTTTGGGCTTGACGCATGCCCCTTGTATTGGCCGCCGACTAAGGCGAGCATTGCGCGCTTTTTGGCCATTGTCCCGGACATCATGCTGCACCGTAGTCTCTTGCTGATTCTTGTTCCGCTCCTGCTGAGCGCGTGCGGCGATGCCGACTCGCCGGCGCCGCCCAAGGCTGCGCCTGGCGCCCCGGCGGCATCGCTCACCCCAGTGCCGGCCCCGGTGCCCAGTGTGGAGCAGGCCGGCGTCCCGGCGAAGCCGGCCGCGCCAGCCGTGCCCCCGCTCAAGGCGGCGGAAAAGCCGGCGGCCGCCAGCAAGCCAGCGGCGCCTGCGCAGCCGAGCAAACCGCGCAAGGCGGAAGCCGAGGCCAGCGTGAGCGAGCCGTTGCCGCCAGCGCCGCTCGACCTGCGCCTGCCCAAGGAATTGCTGCACGACCTGAAGCCCGGCAAGGGCGCTCCGGCCTTGGAGGAGAAGCCTCTGTTGCCGCCGCTGTTCGCCGAAAAGCCGGCCGAGGAGAGCCCGTTCCAGGTCGGCGGCCGGTTGATCCAGCGCGATCGCGAGTTGCGCAGCAACGAAGACGACAGCTGGCATTCACAGATTCAAGGCGCCGAGCTGCAGTTCCATTTCCGCAATTGAGCGCGCGCTTCCGCCCCAGCGCGGGGCCAGCCTCAGAAACGGTGTTCGCCGCGCTGGATCGCCTCGTATAGCGCCAGATCCAGCGGACGGTAGGCGGCCTCCCCGGGGAGCCGCACGAACAGCGCTTCGCTGACCTGCCGCGGGTCGTAGGCACAGCGTTTGAGGTCGGCCTTCTTGTACTTGAAGGTGCCGGTGGTCTCCACCTGTTGCAGCAGGCGCAGGAAGCGCGGCACGGCATAGACCGGCAGTTCGCGGTCGAGGTGCGTGGCGAGGGCCGCGCCATCCGGCGCGCGGCCGCTGGTCAGGCGCAGCGCGGCCATGCCGCAGCGGCCGTCGGTGCCGGGGATTTCCACGCCGTAGACCACCGCGTCCGCCACGTCCGGGTAGGCGCCGAGGACGTTTTCCACCTCGGTGGTGGAGACGTTTTCGCCCTTCCAGCGGAAGGTGTCGCCGAGGCGGTCGACGAACTGGGTGTGCTTGAAACCGAGGTCGCGCATCAGGTCGCCGGTGTTGAACCAGGCATCGCCCTTCTTGAACACGTCGCGGAAGATCACCGACTGGGTCTTGGCCGGGTCGGTGTAGCCGTCGAACGGCCACTTGTCGCTGATCTCGCTGATCAGCAAGCCGGCCTCGCCCTTGCCGGCCTTCTGCATGAAGCCGTTGGCGTCGCGCCGTGGCCGGTCGTTGTCCAGGTCGTAGCGGACGATGGCGTAGGGGGCCGGGGAGAAGCCCACGGTATTGTCGAAGTTGAACACGTTGGTGAAGCCGATGTTGCCCTCGCTGGCGGCGTAGAACTCGGTGATGCGGCGAATGCCGAAGCGCGCCTTGAACTCGCCCCAGATCGCCGGGCGCAGGCCGTTGCCGATCATGCAGGTGAGGCTGTTGTCGCGCTCCTCCGGGCACGGCGGCTGGTTGAGCAGGTAGCGGCAGAGCTCGCCGATGTAGCCGAAGCAGGTCGCCTGGTAGTGCTGCACGTCCTGCCAAAAGGCTTTGGCGGAGAACTTGCGGCGCAGGGCGATGGCCGCGCCGCCGGCCAGCGCGGCGCTCCAGCACACGGTCACGGCGTTGTTGTGGTAGCAGGGCAGGGTCAGGTAGAGCACGTCGCGCTTGCCCAGGCCCAGGCCGGAGTGGCCGAAGCCGCCGTAAGCCTTGATCCAGCGTCCGTGGCTCATGATCGAGGCCTTGGGCAGGCCGGTGGTGCCGGAGGTGTAGATGTAGAAGCAGGCGTCCTTCAGGCGCACCCGCGCGCTGTCGGCCAGGTTATCGCTGGCCTGGCCGCGGGCCTGGCGCATCAGGTTGCCCCAGCCGTGCGGCGCCTCGCCAGGGGTGTCCAGGGTGTCGGCGTCGGCCACCCAAAGGCAACGTTCGACGCCAGGTTGCAGCGTCGCACGGACCTCGTCGAAGGCCGCCCGCAGTTCCTCGCCGATCACATAGTGGCTCGGCCTGACCAGGTTCAGGCTGTGGCTCAGCACCTGGCCGCGCTGGGTGGTGTTGAGCAACGCTGCGATGGCGCCGAGCTTGGCCAGGGCGGCGAGGATCAGCAGCAGCTCGGCGCGGTTTTCCAGCATCACCGCGACCACGCTGGCGTGGCCCACCCCCTCGGCCTTGAAGGCACGCGCCAGGCGGTTGGCCCAGGCGTTGAATTGCGCGTAGGACAGGCGCCGCTGTCCATCGAGCAGGGCTGGACTGTCCGGGTAGCGGCGCGCCGCGCGCTCCAGCGCCCACGCCAGCGACAGCGGCTTCTCGCGGTTGCGCAGGCCGGTGTAGTAGAGCCCACGCAGCATGCGCGGGACGCGGCCGAGGGTGGCGGGCAACTGGGCGATGAAGCGGGTCGGGGTGATCAGATCAGCGTGGCTCATGGAGGCGTGCCCTTTGTCGTTGTCGTGGGGGCGTGCCGACGCCCCCGCAGACTCTAGGGCGGGCGCTGGAGCCTAGCTATGACCCTGGCGCGCGGGGCGCCGGGCAGATGGGCGAATGACTGGCGCAGAGGCGCCGCCGGCCTCGCGGCACGGCGGCGCGGGCTCAGTCGAGGAACAGGTCGGGCACCAGCGCGCCGCCGGCGGGATCGAAGCGGTACTGCTCGAAATCGCTCTGTCCCTGTTCGCGGAGGATCTCCTCGTCGATCAGCAGGCGCCCGCTGATGCTGCGTCCGCCGCTGCTGAGGATGGCGTGGGCGGCATCGGCCATGATCGCCGGGGTGCGCGCGCGCTTGAAGGCATCGCGGCCGCCCAGCTCGAACTCGATGGCGGCGGTGGCGATCATGGTTTTCGGCCAGAGCGCGTTGACGCTGATGCCGTACTTCTTGAACTCCTCGTGCATGCCCAGGGTGAGCATGCTCATGCCGTACTTGGTCACGCTGTAGGGGCCGTGCTGGGCGAACCACTTGTTGGCGATGTTCAGCGGCGGCGACAGGCTGAGGATGTGGCCCTGGCTCTGCTTCAGGTAGGGCAACGCGGCCTGGCTGCAGACCATCACCGCGCGGGTGTTGATCTGGAACATCAGGTCGAAGCGCTTGGGTTCGAGGGCCTCGACGCCGAGCAGTTTGATCGCCCCGGCGTTGTTGATCAGTGCGTCGATGCCGCCGAAATGCTCGGCGGCGCGGGCCATGGCCAGCGCCACGGCGGCCTCGTCGCGCACGTCCAGTTGCAGGGGCAGGGCGCGGCCGCCGGCGGCTTCGACTTCCTCGGCGACGCTGAAGATGGTGCCGGGCAGCTTCGCGTGGGCATTGGCGCTCTTTGCCGCGATGACGACATTGGCGCCGTCGCGCGCCGCGCGCAGGGCGATCTCGCGGCCGATGCCGCGGCTGGCGCCGGTGATGAACAGGGTCTTGGCCTTCAGGGACATGGTTGGCTCCGTGTTCGCGTTGTGATTGCCGTATGTGGTCGGGGTGGCCCGGCGGATGGGGGCAACGCGAAGCCCATCCGACGAGCAGCCTTGCCTCAGGCCTCTTCGGCCTCGACTTCCACCAGCAGTTGCCGGCTCTTGACCTGTTCGCCCTTGCTCACCTGAATGCGGCGGATTACGCCATCGACCCCGGCCTTGAGCGGGTGCTCCATCTTCATCGCCTCCAATACCAGCAGCAGTTGGCCCTTGCTGACGCGCGCGCCCTCGGCCACCAGTACGTCGACGATGGCGCCGTCCATGGGCGCTTTCAGCGTGCCCGAGGCGGCGCCGCCCTTGGTCTCGGGCGGCGCGTGGCTGGCATCGCTGAATTCCAGGTTGCCGTTGGCGCCGTACAGCCAGAGCCGCTCGCCGCGCTGCTGGTAGGCGAGGCGGCGGCGCACGCCGTCGATCTCCGCCGTGACCCAGCGGCCGTCGCAGGCCAGCAGGCGCAGCGCCAGCGCGCTGTCGCCAACGCGCGCGCTCAGGCGCGGCTGCGCGCCACTTTCCAGGACATCCAGGTCCACCGTGAATACCTGCTCGCCCTGCTTGAGCCGGAAGCGCCAGGGCGCGCTGCCGGCGCTGCGCCAGCCGGCCAGCCCGGGCTGATGCGCGCGGGCCGTGGCCGAGGCCTGGTAGAGCAGGGCGGCGGTCAGGGCCAGCTCGCTGTCGTCGGGGGCTTGCGGGCGCAGGCTGGGGTCGTCGCCGAAGTGCTCGCCGATCAGCGCGGTGGTCGCTCGGCCGGCGGCGAATTCGGGATGGCGCAGCAGATTGGCGAGGAAGCGCTGGTTGCCCGTGACGCCGAGCAGCACGCAGTCCTCCACGGCGCGCGCCAGTTTGCGCCGGGCTTCGTCACGGTCCGCGCCATAGGCGATCACCTTGGCCAGCATGGGGTCGTAGAAGGGCGTCACCGCCTGGCCTTCGAGCAGGCCGTGGTCGATGCGGATGCCGTCCAGCGCCGGTGGTTCCCAGCGCAGCACCTCGCCGGTCTGCGGCAGGAAGCCGTTGCCGGTGTCTTCGGCATACAGGCGCACTTCGATGGCGTGGCCGTGCAGGCGGATGTCCGCTTGGCGCAGTGGCAGCGGCTGGCCTTCGGCGACGCGGATCTGCCAGGCCACCAGGTCCTGGCCGGTGACCAGTTCGGTGACCGGGTGCTCGACTTGCAGGCGGGTGTTCATTTCCAGGAAGTAGAAGGCGCCGCTGGCATCCAGGAGGAACTCCACGGTGCCGGCGCCGACGTAGTTGACCGTCGCCGCCGCCTTCACCGCGGCCTCGCCCATGGCCTGGCGCAGTTCGGGGGTGAGGACCGGGCAGGGCGCCTCCTCGATGACCTTCTGGTGGCGGCGTTGCACCGAACAGTCGCGCTCGCCGAGGTAGACGAGATTGCCGTGACGGTCGCCGAACACCTGGATTTCCACGTGGCGCGGCTGCAGCACGGCCTTCTCCAGGATCAGCTCGGCGCTGGCGAACGCGTTCAGCGCTTCGGAGCGCGCCGTGCGCAGTTGCGCGGCCAGCTCCTCGGCGCCGTGCACCAGGCGCATGCCTCGGCCGCCGCCGCCGGCGCTGGCCTTGATCATCAACGGGTAGCCGATGCGCTCGGCCTCGCGGGCCAGGGTCGCGTCGTCCTGGGCGGCGCCTTCGTAGCCGGGAATGCAGGGCACGCCGGCGTCGAGCATGGCGATCTTCGACAGGCGCTTGCTGCCCATCAGGTGGATGGCCTCGACATCCGGGCCGATGAAGACGATGCCGGCGGCCTCGCAGGCGCGGGCGAAGTCGGCGTTTTCCGAGAGGAAGCCGTAGCCCGGATGCACGGCGTCGGCGCCGGTGCGCCAGGCGGCATCGAGGATGGCGGCGATGTTCAGGTAGGACTGCGCCACCTGCGCCGGGCCGATGCACACGGCCTCGTCAGCCAGTTGCACGTGACGCGCGCCGGCATCGGCTTCGCTGTACACCGCCACCGTGCGGTAGCCCAGGTCGTGGGCGGTGCGGATCACCCGGCAGGCGATCTCGCCACGGTTGGCGATGAGGATCTTGTTGAAGCTGGGCATGGCTGGTTTCCCTCTTCCCACCCCGCTCACCGAATGCAGCGGGGCGTTCTGGCACAGGCGTCTATCGCGCCCAGTTGGGTTTGCGTTTCTGCAGGAAGGCCAGGGTGCCTTCGCTGCCCTCGGCACCGCTCACCGCCTCGGCGAAGCGCTGCGCGGCGCTGTCCAGCAGCGGCCCGAGGTCCGCCCCTTCGCTGGCCAGCAGCAGGGCCTTGGTCGCGGCATTGGCCCCCGGCGCGCAGCGGCGGACCTGTTCCAGGCTTTCCAGCAGGCGCTCGGCCAGGCTGTTGGCGTCTTCCTCGACGAAGTGCACCAGGCCCAGGCGCAGCGCCTCGCGGCCGTCGAAGCGGGCGGCGCTGAGGGCCAGGCGACGGGCCTGGGTCAGGCCGATGCGCTTGACCACGAAGGGCGCGATCTGCGCCGGAATGACCCCCAGGCTGGTTTCCGGCAAGCCGAATTGCGCGCTGCCGGCGCAGATGGCGATGTCCGACACGCAGGCCAGGCCGAAGCCACCGCCGAGCACCGCGCCTTCCAGTACCACGATGAGCACCTGCGGCAGCGCCTGGGCTTCTTCCAGCAGGCTGCCGAAGGCGCGGTTCAGTTCGCGGTAGGCATCGACTCCCGCCGCGCGGGCGCCGGCCATGTCCTTGATATCGCCGCCGGCGCAGAAGTGCCCGCCGGCGCCGCGCAGCACCACCACCCGGGTCTCGCGGTCGTCGCCCAGCGCGGCGAGCAGCGCGCGCAGCTCACCGACCATCGCCAGGCTCATGGCGTTGCGGCTGTCCGGGCGGTTGAGGGTCACGTGCAGCACGCCGCTGTCACGCTCCAGCAGCAGGGTTTCGCAGTTCGGCAGTTCGTTCATGCCGGGCTCCTCATGGGTTCGGTATCTCCCGCGGTGGTGTTCGTTCAGCCTTTCTTCTTGCCCGGCAGGATGCCCATCAGCTTGCAGATGATGCCGAGCATGATTTCGTCGGCGCCGCCGCCGATGGACACCAGGCGGGTGTCGCGGTAGGCGCGCGACACCGGGTTGTCCCACATGAAGCCCTGGCCGCCCCAGTACTGCAGGCAGGCATCGGTGACCTCGCGGGACAGGCGGCCGACCTTGAGCTTGGCCATCGATGCCAGGCGGGTAACGTCCTTGCCACTGACGTACAGCTCGGTGGCCTGGTAGGTGAGGGCGCGCAGGGCCTCGATCTCGGTCATCAGCTCGGCCATGCGGAAGTGGATGACCTGGTTGTCGATCAGCGCCTGGCCGAAGGTCTTGCGCTCCTTGCAGTAGTCGATGGTGACGTTGACGCAGTGCTCCATGCCCTTGAGCCCGCTGGCCGCGCCGAACAGGCGTTCTTCCTGGAACTGCAGCATCTGCATCATGAACCCCGCGCCTTCGGCGCCGATGCGGTAGCGCTGCGGCACACGCACGTCGTCGAAGAACACCTGGGCGGTCTCCGAACTGCGCATGCCGAGCTTGTCCAGGTGCGGGCTGAGGCTGATGCCGGGGGTCTTCATCGGCACCATGATCAGCGACTTGTTGACGTGCGGCTTGCCGTCCGAGGTGTTGGCCAGCAGGCAGATGAAGTCAGCCGAGGGCGAGTTGGTGATCCACATCTTGCTGCCGTTGATCACGTAGTCGTCGCCGTCCTTGCGCGCGCTGGTCTTCATGCCCGCCACGTCGGAGCCGGCGCCGACCTCGGAGACGCCGATGCAGCCGACCTGCTCGCCGGCGATGGCCGGGCGCAGGAACTCCTCGCGCAGCTCGTCGGAGCCGAAGCGCGCCAGGGCCGGGGTGCACATGTCGGTCTGCACGCCGATGGCCATGGGCACGCCGCCGCAGTGGATGGTGCCGAACTCCTCGGCGGCGACCACCGAGTAGCTGTAGTCCAGGCCCATGCCGCCGAACTTCTCCGGCTTGGAGATGCCCAGCAGGCCGAGGGCGCCGGCCTTCTTGAAGATGTCGTGGATGGGGAAGCGGCCATCCTTCTCCCATTGCTCGACGTGCGGATTGATTTCCTTGTCGACGAAGTGGCGGACGGTGCGGCGGAGTTCTTCGTGTTCCTGGGTGAAGATCATGTGTCGTTCTCCGTTGAATCTCTCATGTGGCCGATGCGGCGGATGACGCCGGTGGCGCCATCCGCCCTCCGTTCAGAATCGCGAAACACCAAAGCTGTTGCCCTTCAGCGGCCGGACCTCGGCCTCGGCGCAGATATCCAACAGATAGCCGAGCAGAGGCCGCGTGTCGCGTGGGTCGATCAGGCCGTCGTCCCACAGGCTGGCGGTGCCGTAGAGCGCGGTGGACTGGGCGTCGAGCTTCTGCGCGGTCATCTGTTCGAGCATGTCGAGCATCTTCGGGTCCGCTTCCTTGCCTTCCTTGGCGTGCTTTTCCTCGGTGACGATGCGCAGCACCTTGCCGGCCTGGGCGCCGCCCATCACCGCGGTGCGGCTGTTCGGCCAGGCGAAGATGAAGCGCGGGTCGAGGCCGCGGCCGCACATGGCGTAGTTGCCGGCGCCGTAGGAGCCGCCGACCACCAGCGTCAGCTTGGGCACGCGGGCGTTGGCCACCGCCTGGATCATCTTCGAGCCGTGCTTGATCACCCCCAGGCGTTCGGACTCGGTGCCGACCATGAAGCCGGTGGTGTTGTGCAGGAACAGCAGCGGTGTGTTGCTCTGCTCGCAGAGCTGGATGAACTGCGCCGCCTTGGCCGCGCCCTGCGGGGTGATCGGGCCGTTATTGCCGATCAGCCCGCAGGCATGGCCTTCGATGTGCAGGTGGCCGCAGACGGTCTGGCTGTCGAATTCGTTCTTGAAGTCGAGGAAGCGCGAGCCGTCGGCGATGCGTGCGATGAGTTCGCGCACGTCGTAGGGTTTCTTGGCATCGGCCGGGACCACGCCGAGCAGTTCTTCCGCCGGGTACAGCGGGTCTTCCCAGTGCCGCTGCGCGCGTGCCGGCAACTGCGCGTTCCACGGCAGGGCGGCGAGGATCTCGCGGGCCAGGCGCACGCCGTCGGCGTCGTTCTCGGCCAGGTATTCGGCGGTGCCGGCGACCTGGGCGTGCAGCTCGGCGCCACCGAGTGCTTCGTCCGTGGCGATTTCGCCGGTGGCGGCCTTGAGCAGCGGCGGCCCGGCGAGGAACATCTTGGCCTTGCCGCGCACCACCACCACATAGTCCGACAGCCCAGGCTGGTAGGCGCCGCCGGCGGTGCTGGAGCCGTGCACCACGGTGACCTGGGGAATCCCCATGGCCGACAGCCGCGCCTGGTTGGCGAAGCCGCGCGCGCCCTCGACGAAAATCTCCGCGGCGTAGTTCAGGTTGGCGCCGCCGCTTTCGGTCAGCGCCACCATCGGCAGCTTGTTCTCCAGGGCGATCTGCTGCAGGCGCAGGGTCTTCTTCAGCCCGCTGGGGGAGATGGTGCCGCCCTTGATCGCGCTGTTGCTGGCGCTGATCAGGCAGCGTACCCCGGCGATGTAGCCGATGCCGGCGATGACGCCGCCGCCGGCCTGGGTGCCGTCCTTGTCGTCGTGCAGCTTGTAGCCGGCCAGCGAGCAGAGTTCGAGGAAGGGCGCGCCGGGGTCGAGCAGCAGGTTGAGGCGTTCGCGCGGCAGCAACTGGCCGCGCTTGTCGAACTTCGCCTTGGCCTCGGCGGCCTTGTCCAGCACCTTGCGTTCGATCTCGCGGAAGCTGGCGACGGCGGCGAGCATGGCCTCGCGGTTGCGGGCGAAATCTGCGCCCTGGATGTCGAGTTCGGACTGAATGACGGGCATCGCTTACTCCTGGTCCTTGAGCACGTCGGGCAGGTAGGCGCGGTGGAAGCCGTTGTAGGAGCGGCTCTGGCCGGGCTTGGCTTTGCTCAGCGGGAAGGCGCGGCTGCCCTGGCTGGCGCCGCCATCGATGCGGATGGTGTTGCCGCTGATGAAGGCCGCGCCCGGCGACAGCAGGAAGACGATGGCCGCGGCCACTTCCGATTCGGTGCCGATGCGCTTGAGCGGGACGTTCTCGCGCAGGGTCGGGATCACCGCCTTGAAGGCGCCTTCGTAGGTGTCCATGCCGCTGGAGGCGATCCAGCCCGGCGCCACCGCGTTGACCCGCACGCCGGCATGCCCCCACTCGACGGCGGCGGTCTTGGTGAAGTTCTCCATGCCGGCGCGGGCGGCGCCGGAGTGGCCCATGCCAGGCATGCCGCCCCACATGTCGGCGAGCATGTTGACGATGCTGCCGCCGGTTTTGCTCATGCTCTGGTTGAAGACTTCGCGGGCCATGAGGAAGCCGCCGACCAGGTTGGTGCGCACCACCGCTTCGAAGCCCTTGAGGTTGATCGAGGCGAGCGGCGCCGGATACTGGCCGCCGGCGTTGTTGACCAGGTGGTGGATGGGCCCGCGTTCGCCGAGGATCGCCGCGACCAGGGCCTTCACCGCCTCTTCGTCGCGGATGTCGCAACTGTGCCAAGTGACGCTGCCGCCGTCCTCGGCGATTTCGCCGGCGGTCTTCTCCAGCTTCTCGGCCTTGCGTCCGACCAGCACCACATGGGCGCCGAGGGCCGCCAGTTCATGCGCGGTGCAACGGCCGATGCCGCTGCCGCCGCCGGTGACGATGATGGTCTGGCCGGCGAACAGGCCGGGTTTGAAGATCGAGTCGTAGCGCATGGGACGGGTGCCTTCCTCGTTCATGTCGGGCGGATGGCGGATAACGCCGGAGGCGTCAGGCGCCGTAGGTGTCAGAGCGAATCGGCGATGGCTTGTGGCACCGCCACCGGGAACTCCAGCAGTTGCTGGGCGAAAGCCTTGCCCTGCGGGTCGATGCGCAGGCTGGCGACGCCGCCGCCACCGAGGGCGTTCTCCAGGAGGAAATTCAGGCTGTGCGTGCCCGCCAGGTACCAGCGCGCGACGCGCCCGTGCTGCGGGTCGAGGACGTGCTGCATCCACTCGGCCACCGCGCCCTCGCTGAGCGCCTCGGCGATCCACGGCAGGTATTCCGGCCGGCGTGCCATGACCCCGATATTGCTGTGATTGCCTTTGTCGCCGGAGCGCGCCACCGCCAGCTTGACCAGCGGCACGCTGGCCAGCGCCTGGCCGCTGGCGGCCGGTGGCGCCAGATCGTCGGCGAGGTTGGCCGGGTCGAACGCTTCCAGTGTCGGCAGGGCCGTGACGTGGCGTTCTTCGCCGATGCGCACGGCCAGCTCGCACTGGGATTTGTCGACCAGGAAGGAGAACAGGCGGATCACCGGGTACACCGTCGGCCGTCCGCCGACGATGCCGGTCAGCCCCGGCGCCATGCCGGTGGCGGCCTGGGCGATCTCGCGGGAGAACAGCAGCAGGGCTTCCTTGCGGCTGTGCCGCACGCCCAGCTTGACCACCACTTCGCGGCTGTCGCGGCGGCGCCCGTGGGGACCGTAGGTGGCTTCGCTGCCAAGCAGTTCGATGCTGACCTCGCGGTAGGGTCCCCAGCCGCGCTCGGCGAAGAGTTCCTCGGTCTTGGCGATGATCGCCTGGCTGACCCGCTCGGCCTTCTTCACCGCGTCGATGCCGGCGATCAGGCAACTGGCGGTGCAGCGGAAGCCATCCGGGTAGGTGGCGCTGACCTTGTATTGACCGGTCGGCGCCAGGCCGTGGGCGCCCTTGACCGCGACGCGGTCGGTGCCGACCTGTTGCAGGCGCACCTGGGTGAAGTCGCAGACCACGTCGGGCAGCAGGTAGGCGCGCGGATCGCCGATCTCGTAGAGCATCTGTTCGCCCACCGTCAGCTCGCTGACCAGGCCGCCGCTGCCCTGCGGCTTGGTCACCACGAAGCTGGCATCGGCCTGTACTTCGACGATGGGGAAGCCGATGTGCTCGTAGTCCGGCACGCTTTCCCAGTCGGTGAAGTTGCCGCCGCTGCACTGCGCGCCGCATTCGATGATGTGTCCGGCCAGGGCGGCCTGGGCCAGCTTGTCGTAGTCGTTCCAGGCCCAGCCGAATTCGTGGACCAGGGCGGCGCTGACCACCGCGCTGTCGACCACCCGGCCGGTGATCACGATGTCGGCGCCGTGCTGCAGCGCGGCGACGATGCCCGGCGCGCCGAGGTAGGCGTTGATCGACACGCACAGCGGCGGCAGCGGGGCGTCGGTGAACATTTCACGGGTGCCGGCCTTGGCCAGTTCGGCTGCCTTGGGCAGCAGGTTGTCGCCTTCGAGCACGGCGATCTTCAGCGCCACGCCGGCCTTCTCGCAGGCCGCGGCCAGGGCGGCGGCGCAGGCCTGTGGGTTGACGCCGCCGGCGTTGCTGATGACGCGGATGCCCTTGCCGGCGATCTCGCCCAGCAGCGGCGCAAGGACCTCGACGAAGTCGCTGGCGTAGCCGGCGTCCGGCTGCTTCAGCCGGGCGCCGGCCATGATCGACAGGGTGATTTCGGCCAGGTAGTCGAACACCAGGTAGTCCAGTTCCGCACCGCGCACCAATTGCGCGGCGGCGGTGGAGGTGTCGCCCCAGAAGGCGGAGGCGCAGCCGATGCGTACGGTCTTGTTCATTGTTCTGCCCGTGACGTCGAAGGTGTGTGTCGGACATTACCAAGCAAGCGCTTGGTTGAAAAGTGACATTTCTGCCAAGAGCCCCAGCTCGATGATGGCCAAGCGCTTGCTTGGTTCGCTGGGCAGGCATACATTTCACCTGTTTACACAAGCACTTGCGTGGCGATTGCGGAATCGCCGCGAATCGCAATGCCCGACAGGGCGGATGAGGGGAGAGCGACAGCGTGGATGAGCAAAAGGCCCGCGACGTAATGCTGGAGCTGGTTGCGACCGGTCAGCTCACCGATCCGGAGAGCGCCCGCGGCAAGCTATTGCAGACCGCCGCCCATCTGTTTCGCAGCAAGGGCTACGAACGCACCACGGTGCGCGACCTGGCCAGTGCCGTGGGCATCCAGTCCGGCAGCATCTTTCACCACTTCAAGAGCAAGGACGAAATCCTCCGCTCGGTGATGGAAGAAACCATCCTCTACAACACCGCCCTGATGCGCGCCGCCCTGGCTGGGGCCGATGGCCTGCGCGAGCGGGTGCTGGCGCTGATCCGCTGCGAGTTGCAGTCGATCATGGGCGGCACCGGCGAGGCCATGGCGGTGCTGGTCTACGAATGGCGCTCGCTGTCGCCGGAAGGCCAGGCCTACATCCTCGGCCTGCGCGATATCTATGAAGAGATGTGGCTGAATGTGCTCGGCGAGGCGCGCGCCGCCGGCTATTGCCAGGGCGATCCGTTCATCCTCCGGCGTTTTCTCACCGGCGCGCTGTCCTGGACCATCACCTGGTTCCGCCAGGAGGGCAGCCTGACGCTCGACGAGTTGGCCGAGCAGGCGCTGCTGATGGTGCTCAAGGACGACTGAAGGCGCCGAGGCTCAGGTGGTTCGGCGCCGCTGGCGCCGTTTCAGTCGAGGCCCAGGTGCAGCGGGTAGCTGAGCAGCAGCAGGTGCACGCTGTTCACCGTGGCGTGCAGCAGGACCGGCACCAGCATGCGCCCGCTGAAGTGGAAAGCCAGCCCGTAGCCGACGCCAGCGACGCCGGCGACCACGGCGAAGGTCGGGCTGTAGGGCAGGTGCACCAGGCCGAACAGCAGGCTGGTCAGCAGGACCCCGGCCGGGGCGCCGAGGCGTTGCACCAGCGGCGTCTGCAACAAGCCGCGGAAGACGCCTTCCTCGGTCAGCGAGATCACCCCGACATTGACCAGCATCCACAGCCACAGCCCGTCGGGCCATTTCGGGTTCCAGACCACCAGTTTGCAGGCCACGGCCAGCAAGGGCACGGCGAACAACGTGGCGACCACGGCGAGGGCGGCGTAGTCCGGCGAGCGGACCGCCGCTGCCGGCCGGCGCAGCCACCAGACCAGCAGCGTGACGCCGACCAGCGCCTTGTCCCAGGACAGGCGCAGGGCATAGGCCGGGGCATCCGAGCTGAGCTGCCGCGACGGCCACAGGGTCCAGGATTGGGTGCCTGGCAGCAGGTGGGCGGCCAGGGCGAAACTCACCAGCAGGCAGATGGGCCACCACAGCGCCCAGGGCAGGCGCGGTTCGCCGTACAGGGTCCAGGTGACGTAGATCGCGCCGATCAATAGCCCCAGGGGTTGCACGAAGCCAAGGGCAAAGCCGCTGAGCAGAAGGACGGCGGGCAACAGCGGAAGGAGCTTCCTGAGCATCTCTTTCTCCATTCAGGTGGCGGAGTCTAGGCAAATTCACCTGTGCTTAGCCATGGCTGAGGGGAGGATTGGCGCAAATGCCATGGCTTGCCGGCATTCGGGAGGCGAGAAACCAGGGTGGGGCAGCGGCCGGGGCCGCTGCGGGTAACGAGGAGGGAGGGGGTCAGCGCTTGCCGTCGCTGGCGTCTTGGGCATCCATTTCGGCATTGCGCTGGTGGATGCGCTTGAGTTGCTCCTCGCTCAGCGGCAGCTTGCGTGCGCTGTCGCGCAGCAGCATGAGTCCGCCGACGATCGAGCCGAGCGCGAGGATCATGATCAACCAGCCGTACCAGGGCATGCTGTTCTCCAGTGAGGATGGATATCCACCATACCCCGCCGGGGCCGCCTTGTCAGTGCGCCGAGGCGGGCGCGCCCTGCGCGGGCGGCCCGCTCGGCGCCAGGCTCAGGCGCCGGTCAGCATGACGTCCGCCGGCGCATTCGCGCGGTGCGCGGCGGTCAGTTGGAAGTAGAGGAAACCGACGGCCATGAAGGCGGCGAAGATGCCGGCGATCTCCAGGTTGTACCAGACCATCGCCACCAGGCAGAGCAGCGCCAGGGCCAGGGCGATACCCGGCACCAGCGGGAAGCCGGGGGCGAGGAAGCTGCGCTCCAGGTCCGGTTCGCTGCGGCGCAGCTTGAACAGGCTGAGCATGCTCATGATGTACATGACGATGGCGCCAAACACGCTCATGGTGATCATCGCCGCGGTCAGGCTCATGCCCTGCAGGTTGATCAGGCTGTCGCTGTAGATGGCGGCGATGCCCACCACGCCGCCGGCGAGGATCGCCCGGTGCGGGGTCTGGAAGCGCGACAGCTTGGCCAGGCTGCGCGGCAGGTAACCGGCGCGGGCGAGGGCGAAGAACTGCCGCGAGTAGCCGAGGATGATGCCGTGGAAGCTGGCGACCAGGCCGAACAGGCCGATCCACACCAGCATGTGCAGCCAGCCGGAATTGGCTCCGACCACCATTTTCATGGCCTGCGGCAGTGGGTCGTTGATCCCGGACAGGGCCTTCCAGTCGCCGGCGCCGCCAGCGAACAGCATGACGCCGATGGCCAGCACCACCAGGGTCAGGATGCCGCTGACGTAGGCCTTGGGAATGGTCCGTTTCGGCTCCTTGGCTTCTTCGGCGGCCATGGCCGCGCCTTCGATGGCGAGGAAGAACCAGATGGCGAAGGGGATGGCGGCGAAGATGCCGCCCAGCGCCGCGCCGCTGAAGCCGTCCGCCCCGGCCCAGCCGTTGAGGACGAAGTTGCTGACGCTGAAGCCCGGCGCGACCACGCCCATGAACACCAGCAACTCGATCACCGCCAGCACCGTCACCACCAGCTCGAAGGTGGCGGCGATGCTCACCCCGAGGATGTTCAGCCCCATGAACAGCAGATAGGCGCCGAGCGCCGCGTGGCGCGGGTCGAGGGCCGGGAACTGGACGTTGAGGTAGGCACCGATGGCCATGGCGATGGCCGGAGGGGCGAAGACGAACTCGATCAGCGTGGCGAGGCCGGCGACCAGCCCGCCTTTCTCGCCGAAGGCGCGGCGGCTGTAGGCGAAGGGCCCGCCGGCATGGGGAATGGCGGTGGTCAGTTCGGTGAAACTGAAGATGAAGCAGGTGTACATGGTGGCCACCAGCAGGGTGGTGACCAGGAAGCCGAGGGTGCCGGCCACGCCCCAGCCGTAGCTCCAACCGAAATACTCGCCGGAAATCACCAGGCCGACGGCGATGCCCCACAGGTGCAGGGTGCCGAGGGTGGGTTTGAGTTGCGCGCTCATGTGGGTTCTCCCTGAAGGGTCAACGACACGACCGGAACCGTCGTGCAGCGTGCGTGCCAGTCGCGTCGGCGCTGTCGCAAATCGCAGGATCGCGTCGTTTTCACCACGGATCGCCGCATCAGGCCGCTGGATTCTGCTTCGTCACGGTGCAGGCGCCAGGCTGTTGCGCGCTTTTCGGGGCGCGCTGGCGCGGGATTGTTAAGTGCGCGTGACGCTTGGGTGAATCTTGGCTTGGCCGAGACGGCTGTCACATGCCAGCAATCTGCCTCTGTTTGACTGGCGTGCATTTCAGCCAGCGGAGACCTGTCGATGACCACCAGCGCCTTGCACGAACTCTTGCGCCAGGCTGCGCCGTTGGCCGCCGACATGAGCATCAGCGACGTCGCCGATCGCCTGCTCACCGCCGAGCAGCGTGCCTTCCTCTCGCTGCCGGTGGTGGACGCGCAGCGCCGCCCGCTGGGCCTGGTCAGCCGCTACACCCTGCAGGACATCTTCATGCAGCGCTTCGGCCGCGACCTCTGGGGGCGCCGGCCGGTGCGCGACGTGATGAACGCCACGCCGCTGCTGGTGAGCATCGACTGGAGCCTGGAGCAGGCGGCGCAGCAGGTGACCGCGCAACTCAAGTATCCGATCACCGAGGACTTCATCCTGGTCGATGGCGAGGGCGCCTACCTCGGCCTGGGCACCGTGCTCGACCTGCTCAAGGCCATGGAGGCGCGTATCGACCAGCGCAACCGCGTGCTGCGCAAGGCCCTGGTCGACCTCAAGGAGTCCCAGGCGCAGCTGGTGCAATCGGAAAAGATGGCTTCGCTGGGGCAGATGGTCGCCGGCGTCGCCCACGAACTGAACACCCCGCTGGGCTATGTGCGCAACAACATCGAGCTGATCCGCGAGCAACTCCTGCCGCTGCTGCAACTGGCCGAGACCCAGGGCCAACTGGTCGACTGCCTGAACGATCCGGGCGCAGGCCAGGCGCGCCTCGGCGAGGCCCTGGCGCTGGCCGAGCAGGCTCTGGGCGAGGCGCCGCTGGAGCAACTGCTCGGCGATCTCGACCAACTGTTCGGCGACACCGCCTATGGCCTGGGCCAGATCGGCGAGCTGGTCGGCGGGCTCAAGGACTTCGCCCGGCTGGACCGCGCCAAGAGCGAAGAGGTCGACCTCAACGAGTGCGTGAAGAGTGCGCTGCTGATCGCCCGCAACAGCATCAAGGACAAGGCCGAGATCGTCCGCCAGTTGGGCGAGCTGCCGCGCGTTGCCTGCGCCCCCTCGCAGATCAACCAGGTGCTGCTCAACCTGTTCACCAACGCTGCCCAGGCCATGGAGCGCTTCGGCCACATCCATGTGAAGACCTGGGCCGACGAGGCGGCGGTGTTCATTTCCGTGCAGGACAACGGCAAGGGCATGCCCGCCGACGTCATGGCGCGCATCTTCGATCCGTTCTTCACCACCAAGCCGCCGGGGCAGGGCACCGGACTGGGCCTGTCGATCAGCTACAAGATCATCCAGGACCACGGTGGCAGCATCCGCGTCGCCTCCGAGCCCGGACGCGGCACGCGCTTCCTCATCCGCCTGCCGCGCGTGCAGGCCAGCGAACTGAAACGGAGTGCCTGACATGATCCAGCCGCTAAAGCTTCAACCGCAGATCGGCCAGGCCAAGCCCGGCAGCGCCACCCGCATCCTCTTCGTCGATGACGAGGAGCGCATCCTGCGCAGCCTGGCCATGCAATTCCGCCGGCACTACGAGGTGATCACCGAGAGCGATCCGCGGCGAGCCCTGGAGCGCCTGCGCAGCGAGCCGGTGCAGATCATCGTCAGCGACCAGCGCATGCCGCAGATGAGCGGCGCCGAACTGCTCGCCCAGGCCCGCGAGATCGCCCCGGACTGCCTGCGCATCCTGCTCACCGGCTACTCCGACCTGGACGCCGCGGTGGAGGCACTGAACAGCGGCGGCATCTTCCGCTACCTGACGAAGCCCTGGGACCCGCAGGAAATGGCCTTCACCCTGCGCCAGGCGGCGGAAATCGCCAGCCACCGCCCGGCGCTCGCCGACCTGCAGGTGATCAGCCGCCTGGCCGCGCCGCTCAATGTGCTGCTGCTCGACGAAGACCCCGACACCCTGGCCTGCGTCGGTGACTTCTGCAGCGCCGGCAATCACCACCTGCACCGCGCGCGCAACCTGGCGGAGGCCATCGTGCGGCTGAATGGCGAACCCATCGACATCCTGGTCAGCGACCTCAAGCTGGCCGGCGAGGATACCGCGCCGCTGCTCAAGTCCCTGGCCCAGGCCCATCCGCGCCTGCTCAGCCTGATCGTCACGCCGTTCCGCGACACCCAGGACCTGCTGGCGCTGATCAACCAGGCGCAGATCTTCCGTTACCTGCCCAAGCCGATCCGCCGGGGCCTGTTCGAGAAGGGCCTGAAGGCCGCCGCCGAGCAGGCCCTGCTCTGGCGCGCGCAGCCGCAGCCGCTGGTCGCGCGTCTGGCCGAGCAGCCCAAGGAAGAGCGCGAACGCGAGCGCGTCGGCAGCCTGCTGGGCATGCTTGGCCGGCTGCGCGAGCGCCTCAGTGTCTGAGCCCAGGGGACGCCGCCGGCCCTGGCAGCGCAGCGTGTCGCCGGATGCTGCCCGGCGCCGACGCTTTCTGCGACAATGCGCGCCGTTTTCGATTCGCCGCGAGAGAGCCCATGACCGCCTGCCAATCCCCGATCATCGTCGCCCTGGATTTCCCCAACCGCGAAGCCGCCCTGGCGCTGGCCGAACGGCTCGACCCCAGGCTGTGCCGGGTCAAGGTTGGCAAGGAACTGTTCACCCGCTGCGGGCCGGCGGTGCTGGAAAGCCTGGCGGAGAAGGGCTTCGAGGTGTTCCTCGACCTGAAATTCCATGACATCCCGAACACCACCGCGATGGCGGTGAAGGCCGCCGCCGAACTCGGCGTGTGGATGGTCAACGTGCATTGCTCCGGCGGCCTGCGCATGATGGCCGCCTGCCGCGAAACCCTGAACGCCCTGAACGGGCCCAAGCCGCTGCTGATCGGCGTGACCGTGCTGACCAGCATGGAGCGTGACGACCTCGCCGGCATCGGCCTGGATGTCGAGCCGCAGGAACAGGTCCTGCGCCTGGCCGCGCTGGCACGGCAGGCCGGTCTCGACGGCCTGGTCTGCTCGGCCCAGGAAGCGCCGGCGCTGAAAGCCGCGCATCCGGCCCTGCAACTGGTCACTCCGGGTATCCGTCCGGCCGGCAGCGCGCAGGACGACCAGCGCCGCATCCTGACCCCGCGCCAGGCACTGGATGCCGGTTCCGACTACCTGGTGATCGGCCGTCCGATCAGCCAGGCCGCCGACCCGGCCGCGACCCTCGCCGAGATCGTCGCCTCCCTGGCCTGATCGCCGGCGCAGTAAAAAAAGGCGGAGCAGGCTGACCTGCTCCGCCTTTTTCTTGTCCCGCCTCCGTGCCGGAGCGCCAAGGCGCCGGCCTCCCGGCTGTCCTCGCGTACCGTCGCCGAATGCGCAACGCCGCTCAGGAGCGCGCCAGTGCCTCGCGCGGCGCCAGCCAGCGCGCGCGCAGCAGGTCGTAGACCCAGTTGTACGCCACCGTGTAGGGCAGGAAGAACAGGATCAGGCCGATATCCAGCAGGAACGCCTCGATCAGGCTGATGCCCAGCCACCAGGCGGCCAGCGGCACCAGCAGGACGATCAGGCCGATCTCGAACAGCGCGGCGTGGAGCACCCGCACCGGCAGCGTGCGGGTAAAGCCCAGGCGCCGTTGGGCGCGGTCGAAAAGGGCGTTGAAGAGCATGTTCCAGAGCGTGGCGATGGCGGAGAACATCAGCGTCAGCGCGCCCGTGTGCGCCAGTGCCTGGTCGAGCAGCCAGGCCAGGGCCGGGGCGCAGATGAGCAGGGCGGTGAATTCGAAGAGCAGGGCGTGGAGCAGCCGCTCCTTCAACGATTTTTGCGCGCTCATGGCGATTCTCCAGGCAGTCGGCCGCGAGGCCGGATGGCGGCTATTCTTATCGGTTGTACGGCTTGTTCGAAGTTGGATAGCATCGGTCAAACCGATGGATGAGGTGCGTCGCGTGCAGTACTCCCCCGAATCCCTGCAGGCCTTCGCCGAGGCCGCCTGCCTCGGCTCCTTCAGTGCCGCGGCGCGCAAGCTGGGCAAGAGCCAGTCGACCGTCAGCGAGGCGATCGCGCGCCTGGAGATCGACCTCGGCCTCGACCTGTTCGATCGCTCCGCGCGCCAGCCCAGGCTCACCGAGGCCGGCAAGGCGCTGCTCGGGCGCGTCGAGGAGGTGCTCATGGCCACCGACCGCCTCGGCCAGCTCGCCGGTCAACTGGCCGGGGGGATCGAGCCGCGGGTGACCCTGGCGATGTCGGATACCTACCAGTCGGAGCAGTTCGAAAAGCTACTGGACGCAATCGACCAGCACTTCCCCGATATCGAATTCGAATGGCTGATCGCCGAGCACGGCGATGTGCTCGATCTGGTCGGCCAGGGCCGGGCCGTGCTCGGCCTGCTCGCGGCCCAGCCGAACTACCCGCCGGACATCGGCTCGGCGACCCTCGGCGAGTGCGCCGAGTTCGGCCTGTTCGTCAGCCGCGAGCATCCCCTGGCCCGGCTCGAACGCGTCGAGCGCGCGGACCTGCTGGCCTGGCGCAAGCTGCGCCTGAACACCTTCATCGATGACGCCGAGCCGTCGCTGGGCGGGCGCTGCTGGTCGGCGCCGACCTACCTGTTGCTGCTGGACATGGCGGTGCTGGGCTTCGGCTGGGTCGAGCTGCCGAGCTGGATGAACCAGCGCTTCGCCAACGGCCGCCTGCATCAGTTGCAGGTTCCCGGCTGGCCGCGCAGCGTGGCGGTGGACGTGGTCTGGTCGCGCCAGCGCAGCCTCGGCCCGGCGGCGCGCTGGCTGGTGGAGCGATTGCTGGCCAGTTGAGCCGGCCAGCTCACAGTTTGTTGTCAAGGGCGCGCGGCGGCCCTGTTCCGCCTGGCGCCGGATCAGTAGCATCGGGGTTTCCCCTGAGCGAACGAGAGGTGAGGATGCGCGCCAGACTGGAGAGCTGTCTCAAGGCCGTGGACCACATATTGCTGGGCAAGGAAGTTCAGGTGCGCCTGGCCCTGACCTGCCTGCTGGCGCGCGGGCATCTGCTCATCGAGGACCTGCCCGGCATGGGCAAGACCACCCTCAGTCATGCCCTGGCCCGTGTCCTCGGCCTGAGTTTCCAGCGCATCCAGTTCACATCCGACCTGCTGCCCGGCGACATTCTCGGCACCTCGGTGTTCGACAAGGACAGCGGGCAGTTCGTCTTCCATCCCGGGCCGATCTTCGCCGAGCTGGTGCTGGCGGACGAGATCAACCGCGCCACGCCGAAGAGCCAGAGCGCACTGCTCGAAGCCATGGAGGAGGGCCAGGTGACCATCGAGGGCGCGACCCGCCCGCTGCCCGAGCCGTTCTTCGTCATCGCCACGCAGAACCCGGTGAGCCAGGGCGGCACCTTCGCCCTGCCGGAGTCCCAGCTCGATCGCTTCCTCATGCGCCTGTCGCTGGGTTATCCGGGGCGCGCCGCGGAAAAGGCGCTGCTGCTCGGTGAGGCGCGCCGCGACCTGCTGCCGCGCCTGGAGCCGCTGCTCACGCTGGAGGAATTGACCGCGTGGCAGGCCGAGGTGCCCAAGGTGCATGCCAGCGATGCGCTGGTCGACTATGTGCTGCGCCTGGCCGAAGCCACCCGCAGCCAACCGGCCTTCGCCCTCGGTCTGTCGCCGCGCGGCAGCCTGGCGCTGCTCGCGGCGGCCCGCGCCTGGGCGCTGCTGGCCGGGCGCGACTATGTCATTCCCGAGGATGTCCAGGCGGTGCTGCCGTCGGTGGCGGGGCACCGCCTGCGCGACCAGGCCGACCCGTCCGGGCACGGCGGCGGCGCGCTGGTGCAGTGGCTGCTGCGCGAGGTCCCGGCGCTGTGAACCGGGAGGCCACGGCATGCTGGTGAAGGTCCGTCCGCTGTGGCAGAGCTGGATCGCCCGGCGCATCCCGCCGTCGCCCTCGCTGCAACTGAACCAGAGGCGCATCTTCATTCTCCCCAGCGGCCAGGGCGTGGCTTTCGGCGTGGCCCTGATCCTGCTGCTGCTGATTGCCATCAATTACCAGAACAGCCTGGCCTATGGCCTGACCTTCCTGCTGATGTCGCTGTTCATCGTCGCCATCCTGCACACCTACCGTAACCTCGGCGGCCTGCGCCTGACCGCCCTGGGCGCGCTGCCGGTGTTCGTCGGCGAGCAGTCTTGCTTCCGCGTGCGCCTGGAAGGCGAGGGGCGGGCGCGGCGGGCCATCGGTATCGGCTGGTCGGAGGCCGATCTGCAGCATGCCGACGTGCGCGCCCAGGGCGCCGAGGAGCTGGTCCTGGCGCTGCCGGCGCAACGCCGCGGCTGGCTGCGGCCGGGGCGCCTGCGCGTCGAAAGCCGTTTCCCGCTGGGCCTGTTGGTGGCCTGGAGCTGGCTCGACCTGGCGCAGGCCGGGCTGGTCTATCCGCAGCCGCTGCCCGCCGAGCTGCCGTTGGAAGCGGGTCCGGCGGACGATGCCGAGGAAGGCTTGCGCGCCAGCGGCCAGGGCGTCGACGACTTCCAGGGGCTGCGTGCCTACCAGAGCGGCGATTCGCGCCGGCGCCTGCACTGGAAGGCTTACTCCCGTGGCCAGGGGCTGCTGGTGAAGGACTTCGCCGCGCTGGCCGGGCGCAACCTGTGGCTGGACTTCAATCTGCTCGGCGGCGATCTCGAGTCGCGCCTGTCGCGCCTTTGTCACTGGGTGCTGCAACTGTCGTCGCGCGGCCAGCCCTTCGGCCTGCGCCTGCCCGGCGTCGAGCTGCCGGTGGCCAGCGGCGACGCCCACCGTGGCGCCTGCCTGCGCGAGCTGGCGCTGTTCGGCGTGCAGCCATGAAGCGCCAGCCGATCCCGCGCATCGCCCTGACTTGGCTGCTGGTGGCCCAGGCCCTGGTGATCCTGCCGCATCTGCCGCACCTGCCGTTGTGGGTGGTGGGCTTCTGGTTGGGCTGCGCGGCCTGGCGCGTGCAGGTCTACCGGATGCGCGCCAACTATCCCAATGGCCTGGCCAAGCTGGCCCTGGTGATCGCCGCCGGGGTGGGCGTCTGGCTGTCGCGCGGCTCGCTGATCGGCCTGGATGCCGGCGTGGTGCTGCTGATCGCCGCCTTCGTGGTCAAGCTGGTGGAGCTGAAGACCCGCCGCGATGCCTTGGTACTGATCCTCCTCGGCTTCTTCGCGGTGGCCACCAGCTACCTGTTCGACGCCAGCATCGCCGCCGCGCTGTTCAGCCTGTTGCCGCTCATCGCGCTGCTGGCGGCACTCATCGGCCTGCAGCAGAGCGGCTTCGCCGACGGTCCCTGGCGCACCCTGCGCCTGGCCGCCGCTCTGCTGGCCCAGGCGTTGCCGCTGATGCTGCTGCTGTTCCTGCTGTTTCCGCGCATGGGGCCGCTGTGGTCGGTGCCGTTGCCCGGTGGCAAGGCCAGCACCGGCTTGAGCGATTCCATGATGCCCGGCGATTTCGTCGAGTTGAGCCAGTCTTCCGAACTGGCCTTCCGGGTCAGCTTCGATGGTCCGCCGCCGCCCCAGGACCAGCTTTACTGGCGCGCCCTGACCCTGGAGAACTTCGACGGTACGCGCTGGAGCCAGGCCTGGCAGGGCCATGGCCAGCCGTCGCCGGAGTGGCGCAAGCAGGGGCCGGCGCTGAGCTACCAGGTCATCATGGCGCCCAGTTCGCAGCCGTGGCTGTACAGCCTCGACGTCGCCGAAAGCGCCGCTGGCGATGTGCGGCTGATGGGCGATTTCCGCCTGGAGCGCGGGCGCCCGGTGCAGGAGTCGTTCCTCTATCGCGCCAGGTCCTGGCCGCAGGCGCTGCGCGAGCCCGACAGCAGCGCCACGGCGCTGCGCCGCGACCTGCAACTGCCGGCGCGCGGCAATCCGCGCACGCGTGCCTGGGCCGAGCAACTGCGCAGCCAATACGCGCAGCCGGCCGAGCTGGTGCAGGCGGTGCTCCGCCATTTCCGCGAGCAGCCCTATGTCTACACCCTGCGTCCGCCGGCTACCGGCGACGAACGCATCGACGGTTTCCTGTTTGATACCCGGCGGGGCTTCTGCGAGCACTACGCCGGCGCCATGACCTTCGTCCTGCGCGCGGCGGGCATTCCGGCGCGGGTGGTGACGGGCTACCAGGGGGGCGAACTGAACCCCTCCGGGGATTACCTGCTGGTGCACCAGTTCGACGCCCACGCCTGGGTCGAATACTGGCAGCCGAGGGTCGGCTGGCGTAGCGTCGATCCGACCTTCCAGGTCGCCCCGCAGCGCATCGAGCGCGGCCTGGAGGCGGCGCTGGCGGGCGAGGGCAGCTTCCTCGCCGATTCGCCGTTCTCCTTGCTGCGCTACCGGGGCTTCGGCTTTCTCAACGGTCTGCGTCTGGCCTGGGACAACCTCAACTACGACTGGCAGCGCTGGGTGCTCGGCTACCAGGGCGAGCAGCAGTCCGACATCCTGCGGCGTTGGTTCGGCAACCTCGACAGCGCCTGGTTCGGCGTCATCCTGGTCGCCGTTGGCGCGCTGCTGCTGGGCCTGCTGGCGCTGTTCCTGTTCAAACCCTGGCGGCAGGCGCGCGATCCGCAGTTGCGCAGCTTCGCGCGCTTCGAGCGTCTGCTGCTCGGCCAGGGCTTGCGGCGCCAGGCCGGCGAAGGGCCGCGGGCCTTCGCCGAGCGGGCCATGCAGGTGCTGCCGGAGCAGGCCGCGAACATTCGTGCCTTCGTCGATGCCTTCGAGCGCCAGCGCTACGGCCAGGGGGTTTCCTCGTCCCGCGAGTTACGCGGACACCTGCTCCGGCTACGGCGAACTTTGCCCTGGCGCTGGCGCCGACTAACCTCATAGATTCCAGGACCCGAGGAGCCGGCCGTGTCTTCCTTCAGTGATTATCTGGTTGCTCACCTCATCGAACAGGAAGTTGCCCTTTTCGCTGCCGCGGAACGCTTGCGCGCCGCTTCCGACAGCGAGGCGCTGCATGACCTGCGCATCGCCGTGCGGCGCCTGCGCAGCCTGCTGCACCCGGCTTGGGGAATGCCCGGCATCGACGAGGTGGAACGCGCGCTGAACGAGGTCGGTCGCCTCAGCGGGCCGCTGCGCGACCTTGAAGTGTTGTTGCCGGTGTTGGAGAGCGAGGGATTTGCCGCGGCGGTGGCATTGCGTCGTCCGGCGCTGATTTCCGGCTATGTCGCCTTGCTCGCCAGCCCGCAGTGGACGCGTCTGCTGATGCTGCTCGATGGCTGGCCGCGCCTGTGGCGCACCGCCGAGCGGCACGGCGTGCTCGACGGTTTGCACAGGCAGGTGCGCAAGCGCCTGGACAAGCAGTGGCGGCGCTTGCGCCTGGCCCTGCGCGACCCGGCCCACGACCGCCACCGCTTGCGCTTGCTGATCAAGCGGGTGCGCTACTCGCTGGAAGCCTATCCCGATGACTCGCCGTTGCCGCAACGCTTGCTCGCCCCGCTGAAGGATGCCCAGGCCACCCTGGGCGAGTGGCACGACTACGAGCAGTGGCTGATCCGTAGCGAGCGGGAACTCGATCTGATGCCCTTGCAGCCGCATTGGAATGCCCGCCATGACCTGGCCCAGGCCGACGCCGATCGCAGCCTGGAACGGTTGTCGAAAGCCCTGGGCTGAACCCCGGATCACGCCTGCCTATGGCGTGGCATTTGCCTCGTGAGTGAGACCCCGGAGGCGCTCCGGGAGGCTTGCCGTTGCCCATACCGTCTCGCCTAAGATCGGCCGTCGCAGCACCTTCCCACGAGGCGGAAATGACCTTTACCGAATTGATTCAAGCGGTTCGCGGTGCGCCGCAGGCCGTGGTGATTTCCCCGATATGGGCGCAGGGGCGTACCTGTTTCGGTGGGCTGACGGCGGCGCTCGCCTATGAGGCGATGCGTGCGGTCACGGCGGCGGGGAGACCCTTGCGCTCGTTGGCGATCACCTTCGTCGCGCCGGCGCAGGTGGAGATTCCCTTGCGTTTCGAAGCCGAGGCGCTCCGCGAGGGCAAGGCGGTCAGCCAGGTGTTTTGCCGGGTCCTGCAGAATGATCAGGTGGTGATGCTGGCGCAGGGCAGCTTCGGTCTGCCACGGGAATCCTCGGTGCTGGTCGAAGGCCTGTCGGCACCGGCCTTCAAGCCGCTCGACGAGTGCCAGGAGTTGCCATTCATTCCCCGCGTGATGCCCGCGTTCACGCGGCATATCGCCATGCGCTGGGCCGTGGGCGGCCTGCCGTTCTCCGCCAGCAGCGCGCGGGAGATGGGCGGCTGGATGCGTTTCCGCGAGGGCGTCGGCGCCGAGCCCATGGAGGTCGCGCACCTGCTGGCGCTGATCGACGCCTGGCCGCCGGCGACCCTGCCGCACCTGCGCTCGCCGGCGCCCTCCAGTTCGCTGACCTGGACCATCGAATTCATCCAGCCGCTGCCGACTCTGGCGGCCAACGGCTGGTGCCGCTACCTGGCCGAAATCGAGCATGCCCGCGACGGCTATGGTCATGTGGCTGCTCAGTGCTGGAGCGAAGACGGCCAGTTGCTGGCGATTTCCCGGCAGACCGTGACCCTCTTCGGCTGAGGCGGGGCGCTCAGGCGTGCAGGCCGTGGCCACGGCGCTGGATGGCCAGCGCCGCGACAGCGCCGATGGCTCCCACCAGGGCGCAGCTCGGGCTGCTTTGCAGCACGCCGCTGAGCAGCGTCAGCGCGGCGGCGACGAACAGCGGCGCGGCGAGCAGGTTCAGGTTGTGCCGCTGGCGCTCGTCAGCCGGGATCTGCCAGTGCCAGACAGTGGTATGCAGGTGGCGTTTGCCCATGACCGGACTCCCTCATGCAAAACGCCCGAACCGTCGGGCGCTGATGGAAGTAAGTCTAGGTGCTGCCTGGAGAGGGCGCCCAATCGCCGTCGACAATGACGGCGATAGGCATTCAGGGCGGACGCCGGGTGGCATCCGGCGAGGCGCTTCTACAGGCGCAGCTGGCGAATCGCGCGGCTCAGCTCGCCGGCCAGTTCGGCCAGCTCATGGCTGGTGCTGGCTGAGTTCACGGTCTGCTGCACGGTCAGCTCGGTGACGTCGCGAATGCCCACCACCGAGCGGGTCATTTCTTCGGCCACCTGGCTCTGTTGCTCGGCGGCCACGGCGATCTGCGTATTGCTCTCGCGCATCAGCGCCACCGCGCCAGCGATCGCCGCCAGCGCTTCGCCGGCCGCCTGGGCCTGCTCGACGCAGCCATCGGCCTTGAACGAGCTTTCCTGCATGAACTCCACCGCATCGCGGGTGCCGGACTGCAGCGCATTGATCATCTGGGTGATTTCGTCGGTGGAGTCCTGCACACGCTTGGCCAGGTTGCGTACCTCGTCGGCGACCACGGCGAAGCCGCGACCCATTTCGCCGGCGCGGGCGGCCTCGATGGCGGCATTGAGCGCCAGCAGGTTGGTCTGTTCGGCGATGCCGTGAATCACACTGACCACGCTGCTGATCTTCTGGCTGTCCTGGGCCAGTTGCTGAATCATTTCGGCGGTCTGCTGGACGCCCTGGGACAAGCCGGCAATGGATTCACCGACCTTGCCCACCACCTGTTGGCCGACGCCGGCCAGGCGATCGGCTTCCTGCGACTGGTCGCGGGTGTCGGCGGCATGCTGGGCGATGTGGTGGACGGTGGTGGACATCTCGTTGATCGCGGTGGCCGCCTGATCGGTCTCGCTCTGCTGGCCGAGCATGCCTTGGCGAACCTGGCCCATGTTCTCGGCCATGCTCCGCGCGCCTTCGTCGAGGCGGCCGGCCGCCTGGGCGACGGTGCCGACCACGCGCTGGTAGCCGGCCTGCATGGCGTTGAAGGCGGTGGCCATCTGCCCGACTTCGTCGCGGCTATCCAGCGGCACACGGGCCGCGAGGTCACCGCTGCGTTCGACGTGGAGCATGACATCGCGCAAGGTCAGCAGGTGGGTGAGGATGAAGCGGATCAGCAGTTGCGAGGCCGCCAGCAGCGCCAGCATCAGGATCAGCACGGCGAAGGCATAGGCCAGCGCGCGCTCGCTGAATACCTGCCAGAGGTCGGCACCGGGCGCCAGCACCGCCACACGTTGCGCGTTGCCGAGATCCTGCACCCAGGCACCGGCGAGAGGCCCCAGCGGGCTTTCGGCACCGTTGAGGGCGACCCAGCCATTGCCTCGGGCGAGGGCCTGGCCGTCGATACCCGGCGCTTGCGGCGCACTGCCGCTGGCGAAGCTCAGCAGGTTGGCCGCGCCCGGCAGCGGCGTACCGGCGGGCCAGCCTTGCAGTAGCCGGGCTTGCGCCTCGGCCGACTGGCGCGCGGCCTGATTGCGCGCGTCCAGTTCCTGGTTCATGGCGAAGAGCACCAGCAGCAAGGTGGTGAGGAAGGCGACCGCGTTCACGGCCCAGAACTTGTATTTCAGAGAGATATTGCGGATCCAGGCGGCCATGGAATGCTTCTTATCGTTCGAATGGTGGCTTTTGGCCGCCATTGTCGTGAAAAAGATGAAGGCTGTCTTGATAAGGATCAAGCTACCCCCGCTGCCTGGGTTAGCGGCTGTCGCGCAACATTCTTGAGGGGGTTGTGTAGGAGTTTTCCTTGCGACGCGCCTTTTATTCGGCGCGCCGCGGCAGGCCGAAGAACGCTCTGGCACAGGCGCTGGTGTGCGCGGCCACGTCGGCCTCGTCTTCGCCACGGTGCAAGGCGACGCAGCGCAGCACTTCCGGCAGGAAGGCCGGCTCGTTGCGCCCATGCTTGGGCTTGGGGCGCAGGCTGCGTGGCAGCAGGTAGGGCGCGTCGCTTTCCAGCATCAGCCGTCCGCGGGGGATTTCCCGCACCAGCTCCTGCAGAGGGGTGCCCCGGCGCTCGTCACAGATCCAGCCGGTGATACCGATGTGCAGGTCCAGGTCGAGGTAGCGGTAGAGCGTCCGGCGCTCGCCGGTGAAGCAATGCACCACGGCGGCGGGCAGGCGGTCGCGGAAGTCCTTGAGGATGGCCAGCAGGCGTTCGCTGGCATCGCGCTCATGGATGAACACCGGGCGGTGCAGTTCGCTGGCGACGGCGAGCTGTTCCTCGAAGGCCTTCTCCTGTTGCGGGCGCGGGGAAAAGTCGCGGTTGAAATCCAGGCCGCATTCGCCCACGGCGCGAACCCGTGGCTCCGCCAGCAGGCCACGCAGCACGGCGGCGCTGGCGCTGTTCCACTGGCTGGCTTCGTGCGGGTGCACGCCGGCGGTGCAGAACAGCCGCTGTTGGTCGTCCAGCGCCTGGCACAGGCCTAGCGCCGCTTCGCTGTCGTCGAGGCTGGTGCCGGTCACCACCAATTGCTCGACGCCGGCCTGGAAGGCACGAGCGAGTAAGGCTTCACGTTCTGGCGCGAAGCTGGGGTGAGTGAGGTTGACGCCGATGTCGATCAGTTGCATGGTGCATCCCTGGGTTCGGGCAGGCAGCATAGCAGAACCGCGCTTTTTCTAAGAAAAGCCCTAAAAACAGATACTTAAGCGCACTTGTGAAAGTGCTTCCGGAATTTCGGGTTGGCATTCGATACCTCCTGTGAGACGCTCGCGCCCCTTTTTGCATGGCCGGGAACTTGCGGGAACCGTCGAGTTCTCAGGGAACCGCTGGTGGTTCCCGCCCCTTGGAGACCTGGATGACGCGATTGTTTCTGCTTCTGCTGTGCCTGGTGGCATTACTGCCACTGCCGGCGGCCGCGCGTCTGACCAGCCAGCCGGAGAGCTGGCAGCAAGACAGCGACAACGGCCGTGACCTGGCCGCCATCCGCGGTGATGGTGTGTTGCGCGTGCTGGTCAACCAGAGCCGTAACAGCTTCGGCCAGATCAAGGGCGAGCAGATCGGCATCGAATACAACCGCCTGCGCGCCTTCGAGCAATACCTCAACGACGGCGCTCCCGGGCGCAAGCCGCTGACCCTCAAGTTCATCCCCAAAGCCAAGGACCAGTTGCTGGCCGCGTTGCAGCGCGGCGAGGGCGATCTGGTCGCGCCGGGCGAACTGCTCTCGGCGCTCGATGGCCAGAACGTCAGCGCCAGTCTGCCGTGGCGTCAGGATGTGCCATTGGTGCTGGTGTCGCGCCAGGGCAGCCGCCGCTACTCGCACCTCGAACAGATGGCCGGGCGCACCATTGCCTTGCCCGCCGGCAGTGCGGCCGGCGATGCCATCCGCCAGGTCAACGAACGTCTCGCCCAGCGGCGTCTGGCGCCACTGTCCATCGAATGGGTGGACCCGTCGCTGGCGGTCGAGGATGTGCTGGAAATGGTCCAGGCCGGCATCTTCGCCTTCACCGTGGTCGAGCAGCCGATCGCCGAGCGCTGGGCCAAGGTCTTCCCGAAAATCCGTGTCGACCGTCATCTGGTGCTCGACAACCGCCAGAGCATGACGTGGTACGTGCGCCGTGACGCGCCCATGCTGCACGCCAGCGTCGATCGCTTCCTCAAGGAGTACCGGGCGCCGGCCGATCAGGATGGCGCCTTCCAGCGTATCTACCGTCACGCATACCAGGTGCGCAATCCGCTGGAGAGCGGTGACCGCAAGCGCCTGGAAGCGGTGCGTCCGACGCTGCAGCGTTATGCCGAGCAGTACCGCATCGACTGGCTGGCGCTGGCGGCGGTGGCTTTCAAGGAATCCAATCTGGACGCCGGCGCCCAGGGCGCCTCGGGAGCTACCGGACTGATGCAGGTGACCCCGGCGGCGGCGCGCAGCGTGGGCGTCGGCTCGGTCCAGCAGAAGGAAAACAACGTTCAGGCCGCCAGCAAGTACCTGGCGATGTTGCGCCGCGACTATTTCAACAGTCCGCGCATGGACGAGCGCGAGCGGCTGGCATTCATTCTCGCGGCCTACAACGTTGGCGCCGAGCGGGTCCAAGGGTTGCGCGCCGAGGCGCGGCGCCGTGGCTTGAATCCGAACCGCTGGTTCTTCCAGGTGGAGCGGGTCGCCGCCAGTGAGTTGGGCATGGGCGTGGTGAACTACGTCAGCAGTATCAACAAGTACTATCTTGCTTATCAGCGTGAGCGTGATGGCCTTGAGCCTCGACAGAGGGTGGCCTCGGCACGGAAGTGATCTATTGGTTCGATATGTTTTAGCGCTTTTTTGCGCTTTTTATATCGAATTAATGGTCTATATTGATGGACAGCAACAACGGTTGCCTCCCACTTCCACTGCATAAGGATTACCCCATGAACGCTCTCGTCAAATCGATCATGTCCACCCAGGCCGGCGCTGGTCTGGCCGTGCTGCGTATCACCACCGGCCTGACCTTCATGGCCCACGGTTCGCAGAAGCTGTTCGGCCTGTTCAGCGGCCCGGGTTTGCAGGGCACGGCGCAATGGCTGGAGTCCCTCGGGGTGACGCCCGGCTACCTGATGGCGACCCTGGCCGGCTCCGCCGAATTCTTCGGTGGCCTGGCGCTGGTGCTCGGCTTGCTGGTGCGCCTGGCCAGTATCCCGTTGATCGTCGCCATGCTGGTGGCTGTGTTCAGTGTGCATATCGCCAACGGCTTCTTCATTACCAGCGGTGGCTACGAGTACGCCTTCACCCTGATCATGATCAGTGTGGCGGTGCTGATCAGCGGCGCCGGTCCCTTCTCCCTGGACCGCAAGCTGTCCAGCTGATCCTGCCGCTGACGAAAAGGGCGGATGCCATTGGCATCCGCCCTTTTTTCTTTTTGGCGCGATCAACCCAGCAGGTGCTGCACCGCGCTGTTGATCAGTCCGCCGCCAAGCAGCAGGAAGAGGAACAGGCCTGCCCCCAGCAGCAGCGGTTTCGGCCCTTCGCGACGCAGGTCGCCAAGGCGGGTGGCCAGCCCCAATGCAGCCATGGCCATCCCCAGCAAGACTTCGTCCAGTTGCTGCAACGGCGCCAGCCAGGATTCCGGCACCAGGCCCAGCGAGCGCAGCGCGGTCACGGCGAGGAAAGCGACGGCGAAACCGGGAATGTTCAACCGGCGCTTGGCTCCGGCTTGCGCATCGGCGGCGCCGAAGCGCCCCAGGCAGAGCAGCGCCGGTGCCAGTAGCAGAACCCGCAGCATCTTGCTGATCAGCGCCGCGTCGGCGGCCGCCGGGTCCATGGCACGACCGGCGGCGACCACCTGGGCGACTTCGTGGATGGTCGAGCCGCTGAAGATACCGAAGGCCTTGCTGCTGCCGAACAGGTGCGGCAGGTAGCTGAAGAGCAGTGGATGCAGCAGCATTGCCAAGGTGCCGAACAACACGACCGTGGCCACCGCCACCGCGGTGTGTTCGGCGCGGGCGCGCAGCACCGGGCTGCTCGCCATGACCGCGGCGGCGCCGCAGATGGCGCTGCCGGCGCCGATCAGCAGGGCGCTTTCGCGCGGCAGGCGCAACCAGCGCACACCGATCCACCAGGCGACGAGCAAGGTGCTGGCGACCATCAGCACATCGATGACCAAGGCCGCCGGACCGAGCGCGGCGATGTCCTGGAAGGTCAGGCGCAGGCCATACAGCACCACGCCCAGGCGCAGCAATTGCTGGCGCGACAGTTCCACCCCCGGACGCAGCTTGCCGAAACGCGCGGCGCCGAGGTTGCCGACCAGCAGGCCGAGGAGGATGGCCAGTGTCAGGCTGCCGAGGCCAAGGTGCTGGAGCTCGGGGATAGCGACCAGGAGATGGGCGGCGCCAGCGATGAGCAGGCACAGGAGGGCGCCGGGGAGCAGCAAGGGGAAGCGGCGCAAAAGGGTAGGCATGACGGACTCCTTGTGTAAGGTGCAGTCATGGTGCGGCGCGCACTCTTAGTGTAGAAACGGATTGTTCTGATTGGATCAAACGGTTTTACCGATATGGCCCCGCGCATCACGCTCCGCCAGCTCGCCACCTTCGCCGCCATCGCCGAGCATGGCAACGTCACCCAGGCCGCTGCCGCCATCGCGCTTTCGCAGTCGGCCGCCAGCCAGGCGCTGCAGGAGCTGGAACGCACACTGCAGACGCGCCTGTTCGATCGCAGCGGCAAGCGCCTGGCGCTGAATGACAACGGCCGCGCCCTCTATCCCAAGGCGTGTGCGCTGCTCGACCAGGGCGCTGAACTGGAGGCGCTGTTCCAGCAGGCGCCGGTACAGCTCAGCCTCGGCGCCAGCCGCAGCATCGGTGGTTATCTGCTGCCGCAGGTCATGGCCGGCTTTCTGGCCGAACTGCCCGACAGTCGCCTGCAACTGCAGGTCGCCAACAGCCGCGAGATTCTCGCCGCACTCTGCGAGTTTCGCCTGGACGTGGCCTTCATCGAGGCGCCCATCCAGCACCCGCAGGTGCAATTGCTGCCGTGGGTCGAGGATGAACTGCTGCTGGTGGCGGCTCCAGGGCATCCTCTGGCGACTGCCGGTGTGCTCGACTCCGGGGCGTTGGCGGCGGCGCGCTGGATCCTGCGCGAGGCGGGGTCCGGTACGCGGGTGACCTTCGAGCAGCAGTTGCTGCCGCGGCTCGGTAGCCTGGAGGCACCGCTGGAAGTGAGCAATGCCGAAGCGATCAAGCACCTGGTGGCCAAGGGGATCGGCATCAGTTGCCTGTCGCGAAGAGTGGTGGCGGGCGAGCTGGCGCGCGGCGAACTGGTCGCGCTGGCGCATACCCTGGGGCCATTGCGGCGCACCTTTTTCCGTGCCCTGCACATCGACAAATACCCCACCGCCGGGCTGCGCCGCTTCCTTGATTTCGCTGACGGCTGGGCGTCGGTCAATCGGGGCTGAGCAGCGTTGCGCCGTGCAGCGGCCATTCACCGATGGCACGGTATTGCGTGCCGCGCGCGGAGTTTTCCGAGCTGTACAGCACCAGCGAGCGCGCCGGCCAATGGAAGCTCGCCTGGCCCTCCGGCAAGTGGCGGCAGTGCCGGGCCAGGGTCAGGTGCGGGCGAAAGGGTCGCTTTTCTATCTCGAAGCCCCCGGCGCACAGCGCCTGGTGCAGTGCATGGACCAGTGCGGGCAGCGCCTCCGGGAATTGGCTGGGCGCCAGATGGAGGATGCCGCTGCGCCATAGCACCAACTGGTCCAGATGCAGATCGAAGGGTTCGCGGGGCATTCCCGCCCCCAGCGCGAAAAGTTCGGCCTTGCGCCCGCGCGGCACCGCCCCGAGGAACGCCAGGGTCATGTGCAGGTTGGCCGGCGCTACCGGTTGGCCGTCGATGGCCAGGCTGTCGCGCCAGGTGCAGAGTGGCGTGCGCACGTCGTCCGGACAGGGAAGGGCAAAGAACAACCGCAAAGGTGGCGTGCTCATGGAGGCTTTCTCCTCAACCGGAAGTCGCCTTGACAGTATCGCCGGGGCTTCTCTAGGATGCCGCTCAGCGCCGATTTAAGTAGCAACTTGCGGGGCGCGGATGCCTTCCGGGGCATCGAAATACCGCTAAAGCGCTGGTTCGGTGTGCCTCTCACCGCGTCCAGCAGGACTCGAGAGGCGGAGACATGACACCATGACCTGTGCCAACCCCCAAGTGCGCCTGGCCCCCATTACCACCGGTCTGCTCCGGCGTAACCCGCGTATTCTCCTTGGCGGCAATCATCAGCCAACCCTGGTCCGTTACCTCGAAGGCTGGCCGAAGCGCTGGCAGGGATCGCGCACCTTCCTCATTCAGTTCGCCCGCGATCTCCCGGAGATCGCCCGCTTCGCCGACGACAGTTTCGACTTCGCCGTGGTCCAGGCACCGCTGACGACCGAGCTGGAGGCGCTGGTCCATGAACTCACCCGTGTCGCCCGTCAGGGCCTGATCACCCGCCGCCCGCCGGCGCTCTGAACCGCGCCAGTGACAGGCCCCGCGCCTTCGTGGCAGCGGGGGCGCCTGTGCTCAGGGCTGTGGGTACTCGATTTCGATGATGAACCAGAGTTTCTCGCCCGCCGGGCTATGCACCAGGACCTCGGCGTCGAGTTCCTTGCCGACCAGGGCGCGGGCGAGTGGCGAGTCGATGCTGATCAGGTTGTTGCGCAGATCCAGTTCGTCAGGTCCGACGATCCGGTAGCGAGCCTGCTCGCCGTCTTCATCTTCCAGGGTGACCCAGGCGCCGAAATACACCTTGTTCGGATCGCCCGGGCGCTCGCGCACCACCTTGAGGTTTTCCAGACGCTTGCGCAGAAAACGCACGCGGCTGTCGATCTCGCGCAGCATCTTCTTGCCGTAGATGTACTCGGCGTTTTCCGAGCGGTCGCCGAGGGCGGCGGCTTCACTCACCGCCTGGGTCACTTGTGGCCGGCGGACGTTCCACAGTTCGTGCAGTTCGGCGCGCAGGCGCGCTTCGCCTTCGGGGGTGATCAGGGGGGTGCCGGCGGTGCGCGGCGGACGGTAGCGGCTCATGGGGCGGCGGACTTTCCGTACTGCGTAGGGGATGCGCGGAGTCTACCCGATCAGCCTTCGCGTAGCAGGTGCAGGGGGCTCAGCGTCAGGGCCTTGCGTGTGCCGAGCAGGCCCGCGGCACCGACCAGCAGGGCACCAATGAGCGGCAATGCCAGCAGCCAGGCGTGTGGATGCCAGGGCAGATCGAAGACCAGGTGGTAGAGCAGATAGCTGATCAGCTCGCAGCCCAGCGCGGCGAGCAGGCCGCTGACGGCGCCGAGCAGGGCGAACTCGCTGCGCCGCGTGCGCAGCAGGAGTTCACGCTCGGCGCCCAGCGCGCGCAACAGGGCGCCTTGGCGCAGGCGTTCGTCCAGGGTGGCCTGCAAGCCGGCAAAGAGAACCGCGAAGCCGGCGGCCAACACGAACACCAGCACGTACTCGATCGCCAGCGTGACCTGGTCGAGGATGCTGCGCAGTTGCGTCAACAGCACGTCCACCGGCAGCAAAGTGACGGTCGGGAAGGCACGCGCCAGCTCGATCGGGCTGCGTAGGTCGCTGGAGGGCAGGTAGAAACTGGTCAGGTAGGTCACCGGCAGATCGCCGAGGGTACCGGGCTGGAAGACCATGAAGAAATTCGGCTGGAAGTTGTCCCATTTCACCGAGCGCAGGCTGCGCACTTCGGCGTCGCGGGTCTGCCCGGCGACACTGAAGCTGAGACGGTCACCGACCTTGATCCCGAGGTTGCCGGCGAGCTTCGCTTCCACCGAGACGCCCGGCAGGCCGCTGCCCGGTGTGTCTTGCCACCACTGGCCGGCCACCACTTGGTTGCCGGCCGGCAGGGCTTGCGACCAGGTCAGGCCGAGGTCGCGTTGCAGCGCGCGTTCGCTGCGCACGTCTTCACTGAGCGCCTGTACCGGCTGGCCATTCACCGCCACCAGTCGTCCCGGAACCATGGGGAAGAGCGCCTCGGCATGCGGTGACAGGTCCCTGAGCTGCTTTTCGAAGGCGGCTTTTTCCGCGGGCAGTATGTTCAAGGCGAAATAGTTGGGCGCGTTGGCGGGCAGTTGCGCGTGCCAGGTGTCCATCAGTTCGCCGCGCAGCAGCGCGATCAGCGCCATGGCCAGGAGGATCAGGCCGAAGGCCAGGCACTGGCCGGCAGCGGCCAAGGGGTGGCGCAGCAACTGGCCCAGCCCCAGGCGCCAGGACAGGCTGGCGCGCGCCAGCAGGCGGCGCAGTCCGTTCAGGGCCAGGAGCAGGGCGCCGCCCAGCAGCGCGGCGGCGATGACCCCGCCACCGAGCAGAGCCAGGGTCAGGCGCAGGTCGAGACTCAGACGCCACATGATCAGACCGAGGGCGAAGAGCGCGCAGGTATAGGCTAGCCAACTGCGCATGGGCACCGGCTGCAGATCGTTGCGCAGTACCCGCAGCGGCGGGACCCGGCCCAGCGCCGCCAGCGGCGGCAGTGCGAAGCCCGCCAGGGCGACCAGGCCGGTGGCGACGCCAGCGATGGCGGGTAGGGCGCCCGCCGCGGGGATCTGTGGCGGCAGCAGATCGCCGAGGAGCGCGATCAGGCCGAGCTGCGCCAGCCAGCCAAGCAGGGCGCCGCACAGGCTGGCCACTATGCCAAGGGCCAACAGTTGCAGGCTATATAAAAGCAGCGTCTGCCGGCTCGACAGGCCGAGGCAGCGGAGCAGGGCGCTGGCGTCGAAGCGACGAGCAGCGAAACGGTTGGCCGATAGCGCCACCGCGACGCCGGCGAGGAGGATGGCGGCCAGGCTGGCGAGGTTCAGGTAGCGTTCGGCGCGGTCGAGTGCGTCGCCGATCTGGCGGTTGCCGTGGTGGGCGTCGAGCAATTGCTGGTTCGCTGCCAAGCTGCCTTCCACCGCTGTGCGATAGGCACCGAGGTTTTGCGCCGGACCTTCCCAGAGGTCGCGATAGCGTACCCGGCTGCCCGGTTGCACGACGCCGGTCGCGTCCAGGTCATGCAGGTGCATCAGTACCCGTGGCGTCAGGCTGTAGAAGTCACCGGCGCGATCCGGCTCGTAGGTCAGCACGCGGGCGATGCGCAGGCTCTGCCGGCCAACCTCGATGCTGTCGCCGACCTTCAATTCCAGACTGTTGAGCAGGCGTGCCTCGACCCAGACCTCGCCAGGCTGCGGCCGGCCGCCGGCTTGCTCGGGCTGCAGTGGTGCCGCTGCGCTTTTCAGTTCGCCGCGCAGGGGATAGGCATCGTCCACCGCTTTGACACTGCTCAGTTGGATGCCCTGGTCGGTGGCGATGACACTGGAAAACTCGACGCTGCGGGCGTGCTTCAGACCGCGTTCGGTGCCGCTGGCGATCTGCGTGGCGCTGGCCGGTTGGGTACCGCTGAGTACCAGGTCGGCGCCGAGGAACTCGGCGGCACGGACCAGCATGGCGCCATTCAGACGGGCGCTGAAGTAGCCGATGGCGGAACTGGCGGCCACCGCCACCAGGAGGGCGAAGAACAGCACGCGCAATTCGCCGCTGTGGGACTCGCGCAGCAGTTGACGCAGCGACAGAGCGAACAGGCGCGGCAGCGACAGCGACTTCATTCAGGGCTCCAGATGCTCGATCAGGTGCCCGTTTTCCAGGCGAATCTGCCGTTGGCAGCGGTGCGCCAGGCGCTCGTCATGGGTGACCAGGACCAGGGTGGTATGGCGCTCGCGGTTGAGTTCGAAGAGCAGGTCGCTGATGCGCTCGCCCGTAGCGCTATCCAGGTTGCCGGTCGGCTCGTCGGCGAACAGCACGTCGGGCTCGGCGGCAAAGGCGCGGGCAATCGCCACCCGCTGTTGTTCGCCGCCGGAGAGCTGGCGCGGGTAGTGCGTCAGGCGTTGGCCCAGGCCGACGCGTTCGAGCAGCTCGCGGGCGCGTGGGCGGGCGTCGCCGCGGCCCTCCAGTTCCAGCGGCAGCATGACGTTCTCCAGGGCATTGAGGCTGTCGAGCAGTTGGAACGACTGGAAGACGAAACCGACATGGGTGGCGCGCACCCGCGCACGCTGATCCTCGTCGAGATTGTCCAGGTGGTGCCCGGCCAGCACCACGCCGCCGCCGCTGGGTTGGTCGAGGCCGGCGAGCAGGCCGAGGAGGGTGGACTTGCCAGAACCGGAGCTGCCGACGATGGCCAGGCTGTCGCCACGCTGCAACTGCAGGGAGAGGTCGTGGAGGATGGTCAGCTCGCCTTCCGCGCTGGGCACGACCTTGCTAAGGTGATGCGCGGTAAGAATGCATTCGCTCATGGAGGGTCCGATGCGTACATGGCTGTTGAGCGGCTGCCTGGCTTTGCTCCTGCTCGCGCAGCAAGCCGCGGCGCAGACGCTGCTGGTGGTCGGGGATAGTATCAGCGCCGGTTTGGGCCTGGATACCAGCCAGGGCTGGGTGTCCCTGCTGGAGCAACGTCTGAAGGCGCAAGGGACCAGCTACAAGGTGGTCAACGCCTCCATCAGCGGCGACACCAGTGCCGGTGGGCTGGCACGCCTGCCGGCGCTGCTTTCCGGTGAAAAGCCGCAGGTGGTGGTGATCGAATTGGGAGGCAACGATGGCCTGCGCGGGCTGCCGCTGCTGCAAATGCAACAAAACCTTACCGCCATGGTGTCCGCCTCCCAGCAGGCTGGTGCAAAGGTGCTGTTGCTGGGTATGCGACTGCCGCCGAATTACGGCGAGCGCTACAACCAGGCTTTCTCCCAGGTGTTCCAGCATGTCGCCGAGGTGAACAAGGTGGCGCTGGTACCCTTTTTCCTGGACGGTGTCGGTGGCGTCGCGAACATGATGCAGCCCGACGGCATCCATCCGGCCGCGGTTGCCCAGCCGCGTCTGCTGGATAATATGTGGCCGCAACTCAAGCCCATGCTCTGAGTGCCGAACACCTTGGAAGGCTTCCCCGCGCGGGGGCTTTCCGCTATGTTTGCGCACCCTTCAGGAGCCACCATGTCCCGCCCCGCCTGGACCCTCTTCGCTTACCAGCTGATCGAGCCCGATCAACAGCTCGATCTGTTCGCTTGCCGCGAGGTGCGCGTGCATCTCGTCGCCCGCCAGTTGGAGCTCGGCACCCCGGCCGATCGCACCCTCTGCGGTGGGTTGCTGCCAGCGCAACCGCTCTGGCGAGAGGCTGAGCGGCAATTGCTGCGGGATCGTCGGTTGTGCGTCGAGTGCCTGAAACGGCTGGAAAATGAAAAGCGCGGCGAACGCTTCTCCTGGCTGGTTTGAACTCTCCCAGTCAATGGGGTCTGAGTGTTACACTATTGCCCTTTTCGCCAACCGCTCTCGTCAAGGATTCCTCGGATGCTGTCCCGCGTTTTCGCCGCCTGCTCGCTGTCGTTTGCCGCGCTGCTTTCGGCAGGCCCCGTTTCTGCTCTAGAGCTGCCGTTGCCGCCGCCGGGCGAGGATGTCGTCGGCCAAGTGCAGGTCATTAAGGCAAAGTACGAAGATACCTTCGCTGACCTGGGTCAGACCTATGACCTGGGCTATCAGGAAATGATCGCCGCCAACCCGGGTGTCGATGCCTGGCTGCCCGGCGTCGGCACCGAAGTGATCATTCCGACGCGCTTCATCCTGCCGCCGGGACCGCGCGAAGGCATCGTCATCAACATCGCCGAGTACCGCCTCTACTACTACCCGAAAGGGCAGAATGTGGTTTACACCTACCCGCTGGGTATCGGTCGTGAAGGCTGGGGTTCGCCGGTCGCGCACACCAGTATCGTCGCCAAGACCAAGGACCCGGCCTGGTATCCGCCGGCGTCGATTCGTGCCGAGCACGCCGCCGATGGCGATCCGCTGCCGACCGTGATTCCGCCGGGCCCCGATAACCCGCTGGGCCCGTACAAGATGTCGCTGGGGGTTCCTGGCTATCTGATCCATGGCTCGAACAAGAAATTCGGCATCGGCACGCGGACCAGTCACGGCTGCTTCCGTATGTACAACAACGATGTCACTCATCTGTTCCCGCTGGTGCCGGTAGGGACCTCGGTACGCATCATCAACGAGCCGTACAAATTCGGCCGTAGCGGCGGGAAGATCTATCTCGAAGCGCACACGCCGATTGATGATCACGGCAATCCGTCGGTGGTCGACAAGCACACTGCGGTCATCAATGCCCTGCTCAAGCGCGAGGACATCGCCAACCAGATGCAGATGGATTGGAATGTCGTGCGTGAGGTAGTGGCCGCCGAGGATGGACTGCCCGTGGCAATCGCCCAACCGCAGGCGCAAGGTCAGAATGCGCCGGTGGCGGCGAGCCAGAACCCCGAGCAGTTGCCCTGATCTCTCTCTGATCGTCGAAGAAACCCGCTGGCCCAGGTCAAGCGGGTTTTTTCTTGCCCGAAGAAATCGAGGACACAAAAAAGCCGACCTCGAGAGGTCGGCTTTTTGAATAGATCCGAGGATCTATTACTTGCGGCTGGCTTTGTCCAGCATACGCAGAGCGCGCTCGTTAGCCTCGTCAGCAGTCTGCTGGGCTTTCTGAGCAGCGGCCAGAGCTTCGTCAGCGTGACGATAGGCTTCGTCAGCGCGGGCTTGAGCACGGGCAGCGGCGTCTTCGGTAGCGGTCAGACGGGCTTCGGTTTCTTTCGAGTGGCTGCTGCAACCGGTGGCCAGAACAGCAGCCAGAGCCAGAGCAGAGAATTTCAGAACGTTGTTCATCGTGTTCCCCTTAAGGTGGACATTTCCATTAAAAGCAATCTCCCATGACTGGGAAATTAGCCGGACTACATAGTACTCATTACTTGTAGTAAGTAAACTGACCAAGCGCAAGTAGAGCACTTTTTTTTCATGTTGGAGCAGAGTTTGCAGTTATCGGACCGTGCAGTTGTGCAAAAAATGTGCAAATGACGCCTGAGGCGCGACCCTGAGCCTGGCTGGTCCGCGGCAGGTGCTCCGGGCTGCGGCATGGCGTCTGAGAATGGCTATCGTTGAAGTGCTAATTCGGCTGTCAGCATTTGCCGAACCGGCAACTTCTTGTGGGTGGCCGCTAGTAATGCAAGAGCAACCAAAGCGATTGGCTAACTTCATCTGTTTGTCAGGCGTTTGATTGAATCGATCGCTCCGATTTGCGCTCTGCTTGTCAAGACCTTATCGCGAACTTTTATACGCAAACTCTCGGGATATTCGCTTGGGTGGTTAAAGCGTAACCAATCGGCCGATTCCGCTGCTGATTTCGACGGTGAGCAGCTTATATGTGCGTCGAGGCAAGTCGGATGTGATCCAGTGAGTGCGCCATTTCGATTGCTGCTCGGAGAATCGTCGTGTGCGTTCCATTCGAGCTGCCGGGCGTTTCTTCCGGCGCTGCCGTGCTGTCGCGTAGCAATTGAATCGCGCATGCATACAGGCAGAGCTGGCGAGGGGTTTCCAATAGTTCCGTGGAGGTCGTCGGCCGGGGTGTGCGAGGTAGTCGGGGTGAATCGGCATTCGATGTGCCGCGGCTGGCCTAGGCGCTTTTTTGGGTTTCCAGTCCGAGCAATTCCGATACTTCCTGTTGCTTGCGTCGACTAACGGGGAGTGTGATGGTCGTTCCGTGGATGCGCACGGTCCAGTTGTTGCTCTTCCAGCGGAAGTCGCTCAGCAGGCATTTGCGTACGAGGAAGCTGCGGTGAATGCGGATGAAGTCGTCGTTGAACTCTTCCTCGAGAGCTTTCAGTGTTCCGTCGAATAGCAGTTCGCCGTATGGGCTGTGGACGGTCACGTACTTCGCCTCGGCGGTGAAATGGGTGATGTCCTTTGTCTCGACGACATACAACGATCTGCCCACCTGGGCTGTAAGGCGCTGTCTCATTTCGGCTCTCCTCGTCGTCTCGAATCCTCCCCATGGCTGTGTAAATAAATTGTCAATTTGATAGTTCGATGCCCGGCGGTGCTTGGCTTTGTGAACGGTGTCACGGTTATTGCCGGCGCCTTGGGGGCTGTGTGCTGTCGAGGGGCTGGTGGGTGTCGTACTGGTGCGGGTACGCCCATGCTGATGATGGATGGGGAGCTGTTGCGGGAGGACGATCCGTGCCTGATGTACCTGGACTATTTTATCGGCGGGGCTGGGGCTCGGTCCGGTCAAGCGCTTGGTTCGCGCTCTTCATTGGAGTGACATAGATGCCTACCTCAAAAAAGCCCATCAGCACCCTGCGCCAAATCCCCAAGGGCGTGTGGGTGCTTGGTTCTGTCAGTCTCCTGATGGATGTGTCGTCGGAGATGATTCACAGCCTGCTCCCGCTGTTCATGGTGACCACGTTGGGGGCTAGTGCGCTGGCGGTGGGCTTGATAGAGGGGATCGCAGAGTCGGTGACCTTGATCATCAAGGTCTTTTCCGGTGTCTTCAGCGATTACCTGGGCAGGCGCAAGGGGCTGGCGCTGCTCGGGTACGGCCTGGCTACCGTGACCAAGCCTTTTTTCGCCCTATCGATGGGCCTGGGCACGGTATTCGCGGCGAGGATCGTCGACCGGATTGGCAAGGGGATTCGTGGCGCTCCGCGCGATGCCTTGGTGGCCGATTTGACGCCGGTGCACCTGCGAGGCGCGGCCTTTGGATTGCGTCAGTCGCTGGATACCGTCGGCGCATTCGCCGGTCCCCTGCTGGCTGCTGGGTTGATGCTCCTGTGGGCAGATGATTTCAGGGCGGTTTTCTGGGTGGCCATCCTGCCCGCGCTGTTGGCGGTTCTGTTGCTTTATTTCGGTGTCGATGAGCCCAGGCAGGAGAGCGGTGGGCGCCGTAGCAATCCCATCACCAAGACAAACCTCCGGCGTCTGTCGTTGCCCTATTGGCGGGTTGTCGGGGTGGGGGCGATGTTCACCCTCGCTCGCTTCAGCGAGGCCTTTCTGGTTCTGCGGGCGCACCAGGAGGGCGTTCCGCTGGCGTTCGTTCCGTTGGTCATGGTGGTCATGAACCTGGTTTACAGCCTGACTGCCTATCCCTTTGGTTGGCTATCCGATCGGATGAGCCATCCGAAACTCCTGGCCATGGGGCTCGTCGTGCTGATCGCGGCCGATCTGGTGTTGGGCGTCAGCCAGCATTGGCTGCTGGTGTTGCTCGGGGTGGGGCTGTGGGGGTTGCACATGGGGATGACTCAGGGGTTGCTGGCGGCAATGGTGGCGCAGACTGCGCCGGCCGAGCTTCGTGGCACGGCGTTTGGCTTGTTCAACCTGGTCAGTGGGCTGGCCATGTTGATAGCCAGTGTCGTGGCGGGGTTGGTGTGGGATCGCTTTGGGCCGGCGATGGCGTTCTACTCGGGAGCAGTATTCTGTCTGCTGGCGCTGTCAGGGTTGGCATGGAGCGCTTTACGCAATCGCGGAGGGGCGTAGCGGCGTTGGCGGTCGCTCGCTCGGCTGGCGGGGCGGGAGGCTTACGGAGAGCTCTTTCGGTGACTGGGTGCGGCTGGGTGTTCTCGCCCGGCGCTTTTTCGCGGCGAAAACGAAAAGCCCCGTGATCGCTAGGATTCACGGGGCTTTTCGTTTGTTGCTATCTGGCGGTGAGGGAGGGATTCGAACCCTCGATACGGTTTCCCGTATACACACTTTCCAGGCGTGCTCCTTCAACCGCTCGGACACCTCACCAGAATTTCGACAGCGCCTTGTCTGTCGAGGCGCGCAATTTATCCGAATGAATTCCTAAAGGCAAATCTTTTTTTCAAAAGATTCATCGGGTTAAGGCGGCCAAGGGGAAATTCCGAGGGGGCTCCGCTTGCTACACTGGCGCATCCAGTCAGCAAGGCGGACGCAATGGCGAGTTGGGATATTTTCTGCAGCGTGGTCGACAACTACGGCGACATAGGTGTGACCTGGCGTCTGGCTCGTCAGTTGGCCGGGGAGCATGGCCAGCAGGTGCGCCTTTGGGTCGATGACCTGGCATCCTTCGCGCGCTTGTGTCCGCAAGCCGATCCGAGGCTGACGCGGCAATCCCAGGCTGGCGTCGAGGTGTGCCACTGGCCGCCGGCGTGGATCGACACTCCAGCGGCCGATGTGGTCATCGAGGCGTTCGCCTGTCCACTCCCGGCCGCCTATGTGGAGGCCATGCGCAGCCGTGCTGTCCGGCCGCTGTGGCTCAACCTCGAATACCTCAGTGCCGAGAGCTGGGTGGAGTCCTGCCATGGGCTGCCGTCCATGCAGCCCTGCGGCCTGGAGAAGTATTTCTTCTTTCCCGGATTCCAGCGCGGTACCGGCGGTTTGCTTCGCGAGGCCGATCTGCTCGACAGGCGGCGACGTTTCCAGGCCGACCCCGCGCAGCGACAGGCTTTTCTCGACTCCATGGGCGTGCAGGTGGGCGAGGGCGAGCGGCTGATATCGCTGTTCGCCTACGAAAACCCGGTGCTGGCGACATGGCTGGATGCCTTGGCTGGGGCTGATCGGCTGACCTGCCTGCTGGTGCCGGAGGGGCGGGTGCTGGGGGATGTTGCCGCATGGCTCGGCCGGCCCGGCCTGACCGTCGGCGAACAGCACAGGCGCGGCAACCTGCGTATTCAGGTGTTGCCGTTCGTGCGCCAGGAGGATTACGACCTGTTGCTGTGGAGCTGCGACCTGAATGCGGTTCGCGGTGAGGACTCCTTCGTTCGCGCGCAGTGGGCGGGGCGGCCGTTCATCTGGCATATCTATGAGCAGGAAGAAGCCATTCACCTGGATAAGCTGGATGCATTCCTGGCGCTTTATACCGCCGGAATGAGTGACGGGCTGAAGGCGCCGCTGCTGGCCTGCTGGGGGGCGTGGAATGGCCGCGGCGAGTTGGCCGAGGCCTGGCCGGCACTGGAGCGGCAGCTGCCACAGTGGACGCAGTGGGCGCTGCATTGGAGCGATGAATGCGCTCGGCAGCCGGATCTCGCCATGGGGCTGGTGCGTTTTTATACAAATTGGATATGATACGTCCCCTGTTTTTGTCTCCAATCCAATCGGATATTCGTATGAAAACCGCTCAAGAGTTCCGCGCCGGCCAGGTAGCCAACATCAATGGCGCCCCCTGGGTCATCCAGAAGGCCGAGTTCAACAAGTCCGGCCGTAACAGCGCCGTCGTGAAGATGAAGCTGAAGAACCTGCTGACCGGCGCCGGCACCGAGACCGTGTTCAAGGCTGACGACAAGCTGGAACCGATCATCCTCGATCGCAAAGAAGTGACCTACTCCTACTTCGCCGATCCGCTGTACGTCTTCATGGACACCGAATTCAACCAGTACGAAATCGAGAAGGGCGATCTGGAAGGCGTGCTGACCTTCATCGAAGACGGCATGACCGACGTCTGCGAAGCGGTCTTCTACAACGACAAGGTGATCTCCGTCGAACTGCCGACCACCATCGTTCGTGAAATCGTCTACACCGAACCGGCCGTCCGTGGCGACACTTCCGGCAAGGTCATGAAGACCGCCCGCCTGAAGAACGGTGCTGAAGTCCAGGTTTCCGCCTTCTGCGAAATCGGCGACTCCATCGAGATCGATACCCGCACCGGCGAGTACAAGTCCCGCGTCAAGGCCTAAGCCTTACCCGAGACAGGAAAAAGCCCGGCTTGATGCCGGGCTTTTTCGTTTCCGCTGTTTGTCGCGCTCGGGCTGGAGCGGTTTCAAACGGCGACGTTCAGGCGTACCTCGATGTTGCCGCGGGTGGCGTTGGAGTAGGGGCAGACCTGATGGGCGGCGGCCACCAGCTCTTCGGCGACGGTGCGATCCAGGCCGGGCAGGCTGATGTTCAGTTCCACTTCCAGACCGAAGCCGCCGGGGATCTGGCCGATACCGACCTTGCCGGTGATCGAGCTGTCGGCCGGGATCTGCCGTTTGCTCTGGCTGGCGACGAATTTCAGGGCGCCGATGAAGCAGGCCGAGTAACCGGCGGCGAACAGCTGCTCCGGGTTGGTCGCAGCGCCACCCTGGCCACCCAGTTCACGCGGGGTGCTGAGTTTTACGTCGAGGATGCCGTCGGAAGAGACGGCGCGGCCGTCGCGACCCCCGGTAGCGGTGGCAGTGGCGGTGTAGAGCGCTTTGATGCTGTGCATGGTGGTGTCTCCCGATGTGATTTGTTCGTTAAAATATTGCGCGCTAAGTAAGTGTGCGAGGCAGAATTTAGTCTCAGGTTATCTTGCGCGCAAGGTAATATTTGGAAGAATTCGCAATAAGCGAATCCGAGAGGTGGAATAAGGCCTTATTCCGCGCCTTGCAGATGACCGCGGAGCGTTACCAGCTCGTCCTTGAGTTTGCCCAGTTGCGCCAGCGAGAGGCCGCTGGTGGCGAGGATGCAGGACGGGATGCTCTGCGCGCGTTCGCGCAGGGCGCGGCCCTTGTCGGTCAGGCGCAGTTCCACCACGCGTTCGTCGGCGGCGCTGCGTGTGCGGGTGATCAGGCCTTCGCCCTCCAGGCGCTTGAGCAGCGGGGTGAGGGAGCCTGGGTCGGTGAGCATGCGCGAGCTGATCTCGCCGACGGTGATGCCGTCTTCCTCCCAGAGCACCAGCATGGCGATGTATTGCGGATAGGTCAGGCCCAGCGCTTGCAGCAGCGGCTTGTAGACCTTGGTCATCTGCAACGAGGTGGAGTACAGGGCGAAACACAGCTGGTTGTCGAGCTTCAGCGGTTCGCAGGGGGCTGGTGGCTTGCTCATGGCTGGCCTCTGGATAGGTAATTGCGCATTAATTTAGCGTGATGGCTATTTCTTGACCAGTCACTCCGTCTGCCACTGGAAATGCTCGGCCAGTGCCCGGTCCCACGGCGGCGGGAAGCCGAAGCGCTCGCCAAGGAACGCCAGCAGGCGCTGGCTGCGGCTGTTGGCGCCTCGACGCCGGGCACCTGCGTAGCGCTTTCGTGGTGTTTCTCCTGGCATTGGCCGGCTATCTCTTGCTACGACTGCGTGGCGAGACGTTGGCGCGCGACACGCCGCCGCCAAGAGACCTGCCCTGGTTCACCGTCCTGGGGCTGGGCGCCGGCTCCCTCGGTGGACTGTTCGGCGTCGGTGGCGGGGTATTGGCGACGCCGGCGCTGACCTCGCTGTTCGGCCGCAGCCAGGTGGCGGCGCATGGGTGTCTGCCTGGCGGCTGGCGGACTGCTGAGCGTTTCCTGGGGCGTGAAGCTGGCCTATGCACTGCCCGAGCGTGGCGTTGTGCCTATTCCTGGTGCTCTGCGCGCTGCTCCTGCTGTGCCACTGAGGCTCAGTGGTTGAAGCCTTCGACTATGTATTCGGCGAGCTTTTCCGTCACCGGCGACTGCTGCCTCGGGTTGCGCAGCAGCACGATGCTGGCCAGGGGCAGCGTCGGCAGTCCTTCCTCCTCGCCGATGATGCGCAGGTTGCCGGTTTGCAGGCTACGCAGCTGGGCGGTCACCGCCAGGCCCGCGCTGGCCACGGCAAACAGAGCCGAGAGGCTGGGGCTGCTGTAGGCGATGCGGTAGTCGATGTTCATGGCTTCGAGCGCGTTGCAGGCCCAGGCGCGGCAGAAGCAGGTGCTGTTGAACATCGCCAGGGGCAGGGGGCGCTGTTCCTGTGGCGAAAAGCTCTCCGCGGCCATCCAGGCGAAGGACTCCTGGCGCAGCAACTGGCCGATCTCGGTGCCCGGTTCGCGGGTAACGATGGAGAGATCGAGATCGTTGCGTGCGAGCAGTTGCGCCGAGGGTTCGCAATGGACCTCGACCTGCACCAACGGATAGGCCTGGGCGAACCGCGAGAGGATATCCGGCAGGAAGCGCATCACGTAGTCGTCCGGTGTACCGATGCGCACCGCGCCGACCATGTGCGGTTGGCGCAGGGTGTTGAACACTTCGCCTTGCAGCCTGAGGATGCGTCGCGCATAGCCGAGCAGCACCTGGCCTTCAGGGGTCAGGCGCACCTGGCGGCCATCGCGCTCAAACAGCCTGCGCTCCAGCACGTCGTCCTCCAGGCGCTTCATCTGCATGCTCACCGCCGATTGGGTGCGATTCACCACTTCGGCCGCGCGGGTGAATCCGCCGTGGTCGGCGATGGCGACGAAGGTGCGCAACAGTTCGCTGTCGATGCTCGGGAAGCTGCTCATTCATCAAACTCCGAGATGCAAGGCATAAGAATGATTCGTTGGATTGATCTTATGCCCGGCGGGAAACTGCTGCCAAGCCCACACGGAGGGATGCATGATGAAAGCGCAATTGGGTTTTCTAGCGATATCGTTCAAGTCGGCGCCTCAGTTGCCTATTCTGAGCGGATGGCGGCGGGTGCTGGCGCGGGTGAGCCGCTGGCGTGAGCTGGCGCGGCAGCGGCGGGCACTGGCCGGCCTCAGCGATGCGGCGCTCAAGGACATAGGCTTGAGCCGAGCGGATATCTACGAGGAGGTCGAGAAGCCGTTCTGGGTCGATCACCTGCGGCGTTGATCCCTTCATGAAAACAGCAAAGGAAATGCCATGACTCAGCTCTACCACCTGGCCCAGGTCAACATCGCCCGGGCCAGGGCTCCCATGGACCACCCGCTGATGCGCGGATTCGTCGAACAACTGGATCACATCAATGCCCTGGCCGAAGCCAGCCCGGGCTTCGTCTGGCGCCTGCAGACCGAGGCCGGCGACGCCACCGCGATTCAGGCCTTCGACGATCCGTTGATCATCCTCAACCTGTCGCTCTGGGAGTCCCTGCAGACGCTGCAGGACTACGTCTATTCCGGCGAGCACCTGACGGTGCTGAAGCAGCGCAAGGACTGGATGGAGAAGCTGCCGGGGCCGACCTTGGCGCTCTGGTGGTTGCCTGCCGGGCAACTGCCGGATGTCGCCGATGCGCTGCGCGCCTTGCGCAGCCTGGCTGAACACGGGCCGACGGCGCAGGCTTTCAGCTTCGCCCGGCCGCAGCCAATGCCGACGGCCAAGGCACTGCCGGTCTGATGCCAGGGAGTCGGGCTTTGGCGTAGGATCGAGCCACGATCCGCTCAGGGAGTGTGCGCATGTCCGCTGTCGATTCACTGTCCCTTAAGGAGGCCCGGCGCCTGGTCCTGGCGGCCCAGGGCTTCGCCAATCGTCGGCCGCGCGCGCAGGTGCAGCGCAAACACCTGCAGCAATTGATTGAGCAACTCGGCGTGCTGCAGATCGATTCGGTCAACGCGCTGGTGCGTTCGCACTATCTGCCGTTGTTCTCGCGGCTGGGCGGTTACTCCCAGGGCCTGCTCGATGAGGCGGCCTGGAGTGCCGGCCGTCATCGGCGGCTGTTCGAGTACTGGGGCCACGAAGCCTCGCTGTTGCCGCTGGCGCTGTACCCCCTGCTGCGCTGGCGCATGCGCCGGGCGGCAGCGGGGCAGGGCATCTACTCGCAGCTGGCGCGTTTTGGCGTCGAACAGCGGGCGGTCATCCAGCGCGTCTTGCAGGCCGTGCGCGAGCAAGGCGCGCTGGGGGCCGGCAGCCTGAGCACGCGCAGCGAGCGTGCCGGTCCCTGGTGGGACTGGAGCGCTGAGAAGCACGCCCTGGAATGGCTGTTCGCCGCGGGGGAGGTGACGGTGGCCGGGCGACGCGGTTTCGAGCGTCTCTACGACCTGCCTGAGCGGGTGCTGCCGGCGGCATGCCTGGAACACCCGGAGGTCGACGAGGCCGAGGCGCAGCGTGGCCTGCTGCGCCATGCCGCGAGTGCCCTCGGGGTGGCGACGGAAAAGGACCTGCGCGATTACTTCCGCCTCGATCCGGCGGATAGCAAGGCGCGCCTGGCCGAGTTGCTGGAGGATGGAGCGTTGCAGGCAGTCAGGGTGCAGGGCTGGGCGCAGCCGGCCTATCTGCCGCCCGACACGAAGATCCCGCGCCGGGTGCGCGCCAGCGCATTGCTGTCGCCTTTCGATTCGCTGGTCTGGGAGCGGGCGCGTACCGAGCGGCTGTTCGACTTCCGCTATCGCCTGGAGATCTATACGCCGCAGCACAAGCGGGTATACGGCTACTACGTTTTGCCCTTCCTGTTCGACGAGCGCCTGGCCGCGCGAGTCGACCTGCGTGCCGAGCGCGCGGCGGGGCGCCTGGCGGTGCATGCCGTGCACGAGGAGCAGGCGCTGGGCGAGGCGGGGCTGGCGACGCTGGCTGAACGCTTGCGCGAGATGGCCGCCTGGTTGGGACTGGAGACGGTGCAGGTGGGCTGCCGCAAGCCCACGGGGATGCGCCTGAAGGCCCTGCTGGGGTAGGGCGGATTAAGCGGAACGCTTTATCCGCCGCCTGCGGCGCGTCAGCGACGCACTTGCTTCAAGGTCTCGGCGATCAGGAAGGCCAGTTCCAGCGATTGGTCCGCATTCAGCCGCGGGTCGCAATGGGTGTGGTAGCGATCGCTGAGCCCGGCTTCGGTGATCGGTCGCGCGCCGCCGATGCATTCGGTGACGTTCTGCCCGGTCATCTCGATGTGGATGCCGCCGGCATAGCTGCCCTCGGCCTTGTGCACCTCGAAGAACTGCCTAACCTCGGTGAGGATGCGCGCGAAGTCGCGGGTCTTGTAGCCGCTGGAGGCCTTGATGGTGTTGCCATGCATGGGGTCGCAACTCCATAGCACCTGGCGCCCCTCGCGTTGCACGGTGCGCAGCAGCCGCGGCAGGCCGTCGCCGACCTTGTCCGCGCCCATGCGCACGATCAGGTTGAGCCGGCCCGGATCGTTGTCCGGGTTGAGGACGTCGATCAGGCGGATCAGTTCTTCGTCGCCCATGCTCGGCCCGACCTTGACCCCGATGGGGTTGCCCACGCCGCGCAACATCTCCACATGGGCGCCATCCAGTTGCCGGGTGCGATCACCGATCCAGAGCATGTGCGCCGAACAGTCGTACCAGCCGCCGGTGAGGCTGTCGCGGCGGATGAAGGCTTCCTCGTAGTTCAGCAACAACGCCTCGTGGGCGGTGAAGAAACTCACCTCGCGCAGTTGCGGGGCGCTGTCCAGGCCGCAGGCGCGCATGAATGCCAGGGTCTCGTCGATGCGTCCGGCGAGTTGGCTGTATTTCTCCGCCAGCGCCGAGTTGGCGATGAAATCGAGGTTCCACTGGTGCACTTCGTGGAGGTCGGCGAAACCGCCCTGGGCGAAGGCGCGCAGCAGGTTCAGCGAGGCGGTGGACTGGTGGTAGGCCTGCAGCAGCCGCTCCGGGTCCGGCACTCGGCTCTTTTCGTCGAAACCGATGCCGTTGACGATGTCGCCGCGATAGGCCGGCAGGGTCACGCCGTTGAGGGTTTCCTCGCCGGACGAGCGCGGTTTGGCGAACTGCCCGGCCATGCGTCCGACCTTCACCACCGGGCAGCCGGCGGCGAAGGTCATCACCACCGCCATCTGCAGCAGCACCTTGAAGGTGTCGCGAATCTTCGCCGCGGAGAACTCGGCGAAGCTCTCGGCGCAGTCGCCGCCCTGCAGGAGGAAGGCGCGACCGCCGGTGACTTCGGCGAACTGCCGGCGCAGCTCGCGCGCCTCGCCGGCGAAGACCAGCGGCGGGAAGCTCGCCAGGCTCCGCTCGACCTCATGCAGGCGCGTGGCGTCGGGGTAAGTGGGTTGCTGCTGGATCGGGCAATTTCTCCAGCTATCGGGACTCCAGACTTGGCTCATCGGTGGCTCGTGCGGCGGTGGCGGGCGATGGGGCATGGTATCACCGCTTCCGTGGCGGACGGTTTGACGCGGAACATCGGTGGCGGCCTCGGGACTGGTATTCTTGCGCCTCGCCCAAACCGGCGGCCGTTGCCGGCCGCCTTCGTCGACCAAGGATCATCGCGTGTCCCCAGTAATGTCATTCAGTCGCTCTCGGCGCCGGATCGATACCGTTGCGCTTGCCCATTTTTCCTCCGCGGAGGGCGCGCGGTCATGAGCGAAACACGCCTGATCGCCGAGGAGATCGATGAGTTCGGGGTGATCCGCGTGGTCGAGCAGGGTGGCTTCCGCTACCTGGAGTTCGGTGACGAGGTGGAGCAGAGTTGCGTGCGCGTCGCCGAGCCGGACTGGCTGGAATATGACTATTCGCGGGCCATGCTGCTCGGCGCGCTGTGCCACGCCAAGCCGCGCCGAGCGCTGTTCCTCGGCTTCGGTGCGGGCACGCTGACCCAGGCCTGCCTGAAGTACCTGGCGCTGGATGAAGTGGAGGCCATCGAATTGCGGCCATCCATTCCGCGCCTGGCCCGTGAGCACCTGTGGTTGCGCGACGACCCGCGGATGACGCTGCGCATCGGCGATGCGGTGGAGGCGCTGGCCGAGTGCGAGCCGGCCGACCTGATCTTCCTCGATCTCTACACCGACACTGGCCCGGCGCCGGCGCATCTGGCCTGGGGCTTCCTCGGCGCCTGTCGCGAGCGCCTGCGTCCCGGTGGCTGGCTGGTGATCAACCAGTGGAGCACCGACGATGGCAAGCCATTGGGGGCGGCGCTGCTGCGCGGGCGCTATCACCACCATTACTGGGAGTGCCCGGTGCCGGAGGGCAACGTGATCATGTTCGTGCCCGCCAGCCTCGACCAGGAGTTGAACCTGCGCGCTTTGAAGAAGCGTGCGAGCACCCTGGAAGCGCAGTTGGGTTACAAGCTGCGTGGTTATATCGAGGCCTTGCGCCCGGCGCAGTGAGTCATGGCCCTGGGCCACGACTGCCGGCCCTCATGCCTGACGCGGCGGCCCGCTCGGTCAGTTGCCGCTGAAGTTGCCCTCGCGTTTTTCCAGCATCGCGTTCAAACCTTCCCTGGCATCTGCACTGGCCAGTAATGCCTGGGCCTGGGCAGGCAGGGCACGGGCAGCCGCCTCCTGGCCCTCGTCGAAGGCCTGGCGGGCGGAGGCGAGCGTGGCCTTGACCGCCAGTGGCGCGCGACTGGCGATACGCTCGGCGAGCGCGATGGCGGCGGGCAGCAGTTCTTCCGGCGCCCAGACTTCCTGAACCAGGCCGAGGCGACAGGCCTCGTGCGCATCGAATTCGTCGCCAGTGAGCAGCCAGCGCATGGCGTTACCCCAACCGGCCACCTGTGGCAGGCGCAGGGTTGCCCCGGCGAAGGGCAGGATGCCTCTGCGCACCTCCATCTGGGCGAAACGCGCATTACTGGCGCACAGGCTGATGTCGGCGGCGAGCATCAATTCGATGCCGATGGTGTAGCAGTAGCCCTGGGCCGCGACCATGAGCGGTTTGCTCAGGCGCGGACCGCCGAAGGTGCCCCAGGGATCGATGGCGCCGCTCGGCAACTGCCAGCCGTTGCGGAAGCGCTCGCTGACATTGGCCAGATCCAGGCCGGCGGTGAAGTGCTCGCCATGGGCGAAGATCAGGGCGCAGCGCAGTTGCGGGTCGCGCTCGTAGTCACCGAGCGCGAGGACCAGTTCGTCGAGCATCGGCTCGTCGAAGGCATTGCGCTTGGCGGCGCGGTTCAGGCCGAGCAGCAACAGGTGGCCGCGGCGTTCACGGGTGATGCGGTTTTCGCTGATCGGGTTCACGCGGATGGCTCCAGGGTCGGCGGGGGCCTGCACGGTATAGCTAAGCGACGGGTGGCTGTGCAAGTTTCGACCGTTCGCCGACCCGCATCGGAAAAGACGCACATGCAGGGGGATTTTCCGGTATGATGCGCGCCGGCCTTTCACGGCCCCGTTCGGGACCCGCATTTTTCGGAGCTGTGTGCTCTGGCTGTGCGTCCGCATCAGCGGACTTTTCCTTGACGTATTCTTCCAACAGCATATTTCGCAAATCCCCGCTTCCAGCTGCCTGGGTGACTTCACTGTCGTACAGGGCATGCGCAGCTTGGCTATTGGGTCTTTGCGGATGTATCAAGAGGCAAAACCCATGACCCAGGAAACCGCCGGCTTCGCCGCGCTCGGTATTCATCCCAATATTCTCGCAGCCATCGCCGCCGTTGGTTACGAAGAGCCGTCGCCGATCCAGGCCCAGTCGATCCCGGTGATCCTCGAAGGCCACGACATGATCGGCCAGGCGCAGACCGGTACCGGCAAGACCGCGGCCTTCGCGCTGCCGCTGCTGTCGAGGATCGACCCCGCCCGCCGTGAGCCCCAGGTACTGATCCTGGTGCCGACTCGCGAGCTGGCCCTGCAGGTGGCCACCGCCTGTGAAACCTATTCCAAGCAACTGCCGGGTGTCGGTGTGGTCGCCGTTTATGGCGGCGCGCCCATGGGCCCGCAGCTCAAGGCCCTGCGCCAGGGCGCCCAGGTGCTGGTAGCCACCCCCGGCCGCCTGTGCGATCACTTGCGCCGCGACGAGAAGCTGCTGACCACGGTCGAGCGCCTGGTTCTCGACGAAGCCGACGAGATGCTCAAGCTGGGCTTCATGGACGACCTCGAAGTGATCTTCGAGGCCATGCCGGCAAGCCGTCAGACCGTGCTCTTCTCCGCGACCCTGCCGGCCTCCATCCGCAGCATCGCCGAACGTCACCTGAAGGAGCCGAAGCACGTCCGCATCGCCGCCAAGACCCAGACCGTGGCGCGTATCGAGCAGGTTCACCTGATGGTCCATGCCGACCAGAAGGCTGCCTCGATCCTGCGTCTGCTGGAAGTCGAGCAATTCGATGCGCTGATCGGCTTCGTGCGCACCAAGCAGGCCACCCTGGACATCGCCGAGCTGCTCGAGCGCCAGGGCTACCGTGCCGCCGCGCTGAACGGTGACATTCCCCAGGCCCAGCGTGAACGCGTGATCGAATCGCTGAAGGACGGCTCGCTGGATATCGTCATCGCCACCGACGTCGCCGCTCGCGGCCTCGACGTGGCGCGTATCACCCACGTGCTGAACATCGACATGCCGTACGACCCCGAGTCCTACGTGCACCGTATCGGCCGTACCGGTCGTGCCGGCCGTGAAGGTCGCGCCCTGCTGCTGGTGACCCCGCGCGAGCGGCGCATGCTGCAAGTGATCGAGCGTGTTACCGGGCAGAAGGTCGGTGAAGTCCGCCTGCCGGATGCCGAGACCGTCCTCGAAGCCCGCCTGAGCCGCCTGGCCAACAGCCTGCAGCCGCTGCTGGAAACCGCCGTTGCCAGCCGTGGCGTGGTGCGTGACGAGCTGTGCCGCCGCCTGGGTACCGATATGGAAACCCTGGCCGCCGCGCTGCTGGCCAAGCTGACCGAAGGCAAGGCGCTGGACCTGGAGTCGGTGCGCCGTGAACAGCCGCTGACGCCGGCTGCGCCGCGTGAGCGCAGTGAACGCTTCGAGCGTGGCGAGCGCCCCGAGCGTGGTGAACGTAGCGAGCGTCCGGAGCGTTCCGGCGAACGCCGTCCGATGGCCGCGCCGGCCGAGGGCAAGGCGCGTTGCCGCACCGCCCTGGGCGCACGCGATGGCGTGGCGGCGAAGAACCTGCTCGGCGCCATCCTCAACGAGGGTGGTCTGTCCCGCGAGGCCATCGGCCGTATCCAGATCCGCGAAACCTTCAGCCTCATCGAGCTGCCGGAAGACGGGCTGGAGCGCCTGCTGACCAAGCTCAAGGACACCCGCGTCGCCGGCAAGGCCCTGCGCCTGCGCCGTTACCGCGAAGACTGAGCGCTTCTCGCGTGAATGAAAAAGCCCCGCCGATGCGGGGCTTTTTCTTGGGGCTGGGGTTCTCAGCCGAAGCGGTAGATATCCATGCCCAGCGCGCCCAGGGTGAAGCCGCTGTGCTCGATGTTCAGTTGCGGACCTCCGGCGCCATGGGCGAAGTACAGCGGCAGCAGATGCTCATCGCGGGGGTGGTTGCGCACCGCCGACGGTGCCTGCCGGCGGTAGTCGAGCAAGGCCTGGTCGTCATTGGCGACGAGTTTTTCCACCATCCAGTCGCGGAAGGCCTTGGCCCAGGGCGCGATCACCTCGGGGCCGGCGTGCCAGTCCAGCTCGCCCAGGTTGTGGGTGATGCTGCCGGAGCCGATCAGTAGATAGCCTTCGACGCGCAACTGACGCAGTGCCTTGCCGACGCGCTCCTGCATGGCCGGGCCGAGACGGCTCGGTAGCGAAAGCTGCACCACCGGAATGTCCGCCGCCGGGTACATCAGGCTCAACGGCACCCAGGCGCCGTGGTCGAGCGGCCGTTCGGCGTCGAGGCTGGCCGGCAACTGGTCGGCGGCCAGCAGCTCCACCACGCGCTGCGCCAGTTCGGGGGAGCCGGGGGCCGGGTATTGCACGGCGTAGAGTTCGGGGGGGAAGCCGTAAAAGTCGTGCCAGGTGTCCGGGCGAGGGCTGCTGGTCACCCGCAGGTCTGGGGTTTCCCAGTGCGCGGACACCACCAGGATTGCCTTGGGGCGCGGCAGTTCGGCGGCCAGGCGCTTGAGGGGAGCTTCGCTGGCGCCCGGTTCAAGGGCCAGCATGGGGGAGCCGTGGGAAATGAACAGGGTAGGGAGCATGGCTGCCTCTCTCGTTGGATGACGCTATGTTCACGCTGGAATCAATCGAAATCCAGTATGGGTTTTCGACCATGACGATCTGCTTCATCGATGCCTTTCACGCCTGGGGAGGCGCTCTCCGGCTTCAGGGGGGGGCGGCGGTTTTCTGGCCGAGGCCGATTTCCCTCGTTGCCGGGCCTGAGCGTGCCGCGGCCTCTTTCCACCTGGCCTCGCCGTCGGAGGGGCGATGCGCTCACGCTGTGGAACAGATCTCTGTGCGCCCGGCTGGCGTGTGTTTATGTCTGCTCACCGTATTCCCTTTGTGGCGTCACGATTTCGAGGATTGCATCGATGCGGGATATTCAGCAGGTAGTCAGTCTCCGGGTGGGGGATCGCCTTCAGTTGGCCGATGGCACCCTGTTGTTCGTGCGCCACATCAAGGGTCGGCAGGTCGGTCTGGGCATCTGCGCTGTGGGCGAGCATGCGCCGCGCCGCTCCTGGTTGCGCTGGTTGGCATGGGCATGCTCCGCGCTGTTGCGCGGTCGCTAGCCCAGGGGGCCGGGCATGGGCGATCATGTGGCTTGCCGGCGGGACAGACCCGCCTCCATGCGGGCCCTTCGCCCGCCTGCCACAGGGATCAATCGCCATGCATGAAGACTTCTGGCAAGCGCGCTGGTCGCGCAATGAAATCGGTTTCCACCTCGCCGACGTCAATCCGTACTTGAGCCGCCACTGGCCGTCGCTGCAACTGCCGCAGGGCGCGCGCGTGCTGGTGCCCTTGTGCGGCAAGTCGCTGGATCTGCTCTGGCTGGCGCAGCAGGGCTATCGGGTGCTGGGTGTGGAGTTGGCCGAGCGCGCGGTGCAGGACTTCTTCGCCGGGCTGGGGTGTGAGCCCGAGGTGGAGCAGCAGGGTGCCTTGCGCCGTTACCGGCATGCCAATGTGGAGATTCTGCAGGGCGACTTCTTCGCCCTTGGCGCTGCCGATGTCGGCGACTGCCAGGCGCTCTATGACCGCGCGGCGCTGATCGCTCTGCCGCCGGCCATGCGCCAGGATTACGCGCGGCATCTGTCGGCCATCCTGCCGCCGCACCTGCTCGGGCTGTTGATCACGATGGAGTATCCCCAGGAGCAGATGGATGGTCCGCCCTTCGCGGTGCTGTCGGAGGAGGTGCGCGAGCGCTTCGCTGGCTGGCAGGTGGAGGAGGTCGAGCGGACCGATGTTCTGGGGGTGAACTGGAAGTTCCTCGATCGCGGCGTAAGCCGGCTCGAAGAGGTGGTCTATCGCCTGCGCCGCGGCTAGCGGCGCATCGATGGCATGCAAAAAGGGCGACCCGAGGGTCGCCCTTTTGCCGTTCCGGGTGCTGTGTTCAGCGTGCGTTGCGCAGGGCTTCGATGCGCTCTTCCAGCGGCGGGTGGCTCATCAGCAGGCCTGCGAGGCCGTGCTTGAGGCCGCCGTTGATGCCGAACGCGGTCAGGCTGTCGGGCATCTGCACCGGCACCCCGGATTCGGCGCGCAGGCGTTGCAGCGCAGCGATCATGGCGTTGCTCCCGGCCAGGTGAGCGCCGGCGGCGTCGGCGCGGAACTCGCGGCGGCGCGAGAACCACATGACGATGATGCTGGCGAGGATGCCCAGGACCAGTTCAGCGAAAATGGTCGCGATGTAATAGCCGATGCCCGGACCCTCTTCGTTCTTCAGCAGCACCTTGTCGACGAAGTTGCCGAAGATGCGCGCGAAGAACATCACGAAGGTGTTCACCACGCCCTGGATCAGCGCCAGGGTGACCATGTCGCCATTGGCCACGTGGCCGATCTCGTGGGCCAGCACCGCTTTCACCTCGTCCGGCGAGAAGCGTTCGAGCAGGCCCTGGCTGACGGCGACGAGGGCGTCGTTCTTGTTCCAGCCGGTGGCGAAGGCGTTGGCCTCGTAGGCCGGGAAGATACCGACCTCGGGCATGCGGATGCCGGCTTCGCGGGACAGTTCCTCGACGGTCTGCAGCAGCCATTGCTCGTGGCGGGTACGGGGTTGGTTGATGATCTCGGTGCCGGTGCTCATCTTCGCCATCCACTTGGAGATGAACAGCGAAACCAGCGAGCCGGCGAAGCCGAAGACGGCGCAGAAGACCAGCAGGCTGCCGTAGTTCTGGCCGGTGAAGCGGTCTACCCCGAGAAGTTTCAGGGTGATGCTGGCGATCACCAGAACTGCCAGGTTGGTGGCCAGGAACAACAGGATGCGCATCATGGCGTAAAGCTTCTCCTCACGGCTGAGAGTGGGAAGTCCGCGCTGGGCGGCGGCTTCCGAATTCGTCGGACAGGATTGCCCGGGGACGATGACAAAGTATGCGGGGTATATACGGTCGACCCCCAGTCGATTCAACTCGGCGACTATTTCAAACTATGTCTCTTGGCGCTAAGTCTCTTGGCGCCCCGGCCCGCTTTCGAAGAGTAGACGGGTCAGGCGGGCGACGCGCTCGCCATGTCGTTCGGCGAGGGCCGCGCGCAGTTGGTGGGCGAGGCTGGCCTGCTGGCGGCGAACGCTGGGTGGTAGCGCCGGATCGTCGTGCAGGGCGTGGGGAACGCCGCGGCTCAGGCGCAGGAAGCCTTTCTCGCTGAGCACCGCCTGGTCCAGCGCCTCGTAACGGATGCTGCTGTCGTAGCGCAGGTAGCCTTCCTCGGCCAGCCACAGCAGCGCACCCAGGCAGGCCTGGTGGCGCGCACTGGGCAAACCGAATTCGTCGGGTTCCTCGCGGCCGATCAGGTCCTCGATGTAGAGGGCGATCTTGCGCGGGAACGCCTGGTAGAGCATGAGCAACCCGGCGGCGGCGTCCTTGTAGAAGTCGTCGATCTGCAGGTCCATGAATGTCTCCGCCACCGGGCCGCCGTTACTGGCGATAGGTCTTGAGGAAGTTGCCGATGCGGCCGATGGCCTGCTCCAGGTCGTCGACGCGGGGCAGGGTGACCACGCGGAAGTGGTCCGGCCAGGGCCAGTTGAAGGCGGTGCCCTGAACGATCAACAGTTTCTCGGAGAGCAGCAGGTCGAGGACGAACTTTTCGTCGTTGTGGATCGGGCAGACCTTCGGGTCGATGCGCGGGAAGGCGTAGAGCGCGCCCATCGGCTTGACGCAACTGACCCCGGGGATGTCGTTGAGCAGTTCCCAGGCGCGGTTGCGCTGCTCCAGCAGGCGGCCGCCGGGCAGGACCAGGTCGTTGATGCTCTGGTAGCCGCCGAGTGCGGTCTGGATCGCGTGCTGGCTGGGGACGTTGGCGCACAGGCGCATGTTGGCCAGGATATCCAGGCCCTCGATGTAGCTCTGGGCCTTGTGCTTGGGCCCGGAAATGGCGATCCAGCCGGAGCGGAAGCCGGCCACGCGGTAGGACTTGGACAGACCGTTGAAGGTCAGGCAGAGCACGTCCGGGGCCAGCGAGGCAGTGGAGATGTGCTGGGCTTCGTCGTAGAGGATCTTGTCGTAGATCTCGTCGGAGAACACCACCAGGTTGTGCTGGCGGGCCAGCTCGACGATATCCAGCAGGACTTCCTTCGAATACACCGCGCCGGTGGGGTTGTTCGGGTTGATCAGCACAAGGGCCTTGGTGTTGCTGGTGATCTTCGCCTTCATGTCGGCGATGTCGGGGAACCAGCCGGCCTGCTCGTCGCACAGGTAGTGCACCGGCTTGCCGCCGGCCAGCGACACCGAGGCGGTCCACAGCGGGTAGTCGGGCGCCGGGATGAGCACCTCGTCACCGTTGTTGAGCAGTGCCTGCAGGGCCATGACGATCAGTTCGGAGACACCGTTGCCCAGGTAGATGTCCTCGATGCCGACACCTTCCACCTGCTTTTGCTGGTAGTACTGCATGACCGCCTTGCGGGCGCTGAACAGGCCTTTGGAGTCGCTGTAGCCTTGTGCGGTGGGCAGGTTGCGGATGACGTCCTGGAGGATTTCGTCCGGGGCTTCGAAACCGAACGGCGCCGGGTTGCCGATGTTCAGCTTGAGGATGCGATGGCCTTCCTCTTCCAGGCGTTTGGCGTGCTTGAGCACGGGCCCGCGGATGTCGTAGCAGACGTTGGCGAGCTTGTTCGATTTGCTGACCTGCATGGTATGGGGTTCCCGAAGTGGACGAACCCGCGTTCAGCGGCCGTGGCGGCGGGCGCTCGGCTTGGCAGGCTGTAACGCGGGTGACAGACTGGCGTCAATTGACGGGGTACGGAAAGTCGCGCTTCCTGGCGGTGGAACTGAAAAAACGCCTGGAAAACGGAGATATGAACGAAAAAATGCCCATTAAAAGGCATTTTTATCGCTAAAGGCTCCTTGCGCGGCAGATTCTGAATCCGCCGTTAACGACACGCATCATACGTGCGGCCCGATCCCCGGAAAAGGGACTGGCCGGGCTTTTTTCCGTTTGCGAGGTACAGCATGGACAAGATTGAGAAGCCCCTTGAAACCTGGCGCGAAGAGCTGACCGACGAGCAGTTCCACATCTGCCGCCTGGGTGCCACCGAACATGCCTTCACCGGCGAGTACTACGCGACCAAGACGCCGGGTCTCTATCACTGCGTTTGCTGCGGCACGGCGCTCTTCGATTCGGACGCCAAGTACGACTCCGGCAGTGGCTGGCCGAGCTATTTCCAGCCGGTGTCGGACCAGGCGATCGCCGAGTACGAGGATCTCAGCCACGGCATGCGGCGCATCGAGGTGCGCTGCGCCAACTGCGAGGCGCACCTGGGGCACGTTTTCCCGGATGGCCCGCGACCGACGGGGCTGCGTTACTGCATCAATTCGGCGGCGCTGAAGCTGGTGCCGCGCGACTGAAGCAGGGCCCGCTAGGTTAGCGGGCCTTTTTTGCGAGATATAAATTGTGTGCAATTCAATTGCTCGCTATTTTTAGTGCTCATCTTTCCCACTGGAGCATTTGTCATGAGCGACGCACTGCTGAAGATTCCCTGCACGACCATCAAGGGCGAGCAGAAGACCCTCGCCGATTTCGGCGGTAAGGCCCTGCTGGTGGTGAACACCGCCAGCAAGTGTGGTTTCACCCCGCAGTACAAGGGGCTGGAAGCGCTGTGGCAGCAGTACAAGGACAAGGGCCTGGTGGTGCTCGGCTTCCCCTGCAACCAGTTCGGCAAGCAGGAGCCGGGCAACGAGGGCGAGATCTCGCAGTTCTGTGAGCTGAACTTCGGCGTCAGCTTCCCGCTGTTCAAGAAGATCGAGGTCAACGGTGCCGACGCCCACCCGCTGTATGTGCAACTGAAGAAGCGCGCGCCGGGTGTGCTCGGCAGCCAGGGCATCAAGTGGAACTTCACCAAGTTCCTCATTGGCAAGGATGGCAAGGTAGTCAAGCGCTTCGCTCCGCTGACCAAGCCGGAGGACCTGGCGAGCGAGATCGAAGCGCTGCTCAAATGAGTGCGCAGGATCTGGAACAGGCGCTGCTGCTGGACAATCAGCTGTGCTTCCGCCTGTATGCCGCGTCGCGGGCGATCATCCGCGGTTATCGGCCGATGCTCGAGGCGCTCGGCCTGACCTACCCGCAGTACCTGGTCATGCTGGTGCTCTGGGAGTGGCAGGCCAGGCCGCCGGAGCAGCCGTCGGTGAAGGCCCTGGGGGAGCGCCTGCTGCTCGATTCCGGGACCTTGACGCCACTGCTCAAGCGCCTGGAGCAACTGGGGCTGGTACAGCGCCAGCGCGCCCAGCGCGATGAGCGCGAGGTGCACCTGACCTTGAGTGCCGCGGGGCTGGCCCTGCGCGACCAGGTGCTGCCGTTGCGCGAAGAGCTGCTCTGTCGCAGCGGGCTCGACCTGAATGCCATGGGCGAGCTGCGCACTCGTCTGGACGACCTGCTCGGGCAGTTGTTGGCGCTCGAGGGCTGAGCGGCGTTCTCCGGCGGCGCGGCCTCGGGCGCCTTATGCGCCGTTCCCGTTCCCGTTCCCGTTGGCTTGGCTCCAGCGCTCCAGCACGGCGGCCATTTCATCCCGATGGAAGGGTTTGGCCAGGTAGTCGTCCATGCCGGCCAGACGGCAGCGTTCGCGCTCTTCGGGCAGGGCGTTGGCGGTCAGGGCGATGATCGGCAGACCTGCCCAGCGCGGGTTCTCGCGGATGCGCCGGGTGGCCTCGTAGCCGTCCATCAGCGGCATGTTGCAGTCCATCAGCACCAGCTCGAATGCCTCTTGTTGCAGCGCCGCCAGGGCTTCTTCGCCGTTGGCTACGCTGCGCACCTGGCAACCGAGCTTCTGCAACAGGCCTTTGGCGACCAGTTGGTTGACCGGGTTGTCCTCCACCAGCAGCACCCGCGTCGAGTAGTGCTCCGGCTGTTCGCTGTGCGCGGCCCCCGGCGCCGGGTTGGCTTGTCGCGTAAGGGCCTGGCGCAGCGCCTGGTGCAGGGTGGCGCGACCCAGCGGGCGGGCCAGTTGGCGCAGCGGAGCGAGGCGCTTGGCCATGTCGGCTTCGAGGAAGCTGCCGTAGGCAGTGACCAGCAATACCGGGATATCCGGCAGGTGTCGGCGCAGGCCGACGAGGCAGTCCGGGCAGTCCGAGATCAGGCTGTCCAGTTCGACGCCGGCGAGGCTGGCGTCGATATCCAGCCGCCGGTAGTCCAGCCCCCAGTGCGGCAGCCAGGATTGCAGCAATTCGGCGAGTCCGCTGCTGGCCGGACATTGTGCGATGACCCGGCCGCGCAGGGGCTCCACCGGGGCCGCCGGCGCCAGCGACGGCAGCGGCAACAGGGCGCTGAATTCGCTGCCCAGGCCGGGCTTCGAGCTGACCGTCAACTTGCCGTTCATGGCTTCGCAGAGCTTGCGCGTCAAGGCCAGGCCCAGGCCGGTGCCGCCGAACTGGCGGGTAATCCCGGCATCGGCCTGGGTGAAGGGCTGGAAGATGCGCTGCAAGGCGTCTTCGGCGATGCCGATGCCGGTGTCGCGGACGCTGATGCACACGCCGTCGGCCTGCGCCTCGACGCGCACATCGACCCGTCCCAGGCGGGTGAACTTGAGTGCGTTGGACAGCAGGTTGCTGACGATCTGGCGCACCCGCGTCGGATCGCCGGCCAGCTGCGCGGGAAGCTGCGGGCTGATCAGGCAGGTCAGCTCCACCGCCGGCGCGGCGTTCTGCGAGAGCAGGTTGGCGGTGTCCTCGACCAGGGTGGCGAGGTCGAAGGGAATCGTCTCCAGCTGCAGTTGGCCGGACTCGAACTTGGACAGGTCGAGCACGTCGTTGAGCAGCTCCACCAGTACCTTGCCGGAGTCATGGGCGATGGACAGTTGCTGGCGTTGCTCGGGGTTGAGCGGACCGTCGAGGGCCAGGCCGAGCATGCCGAGCAGGCCATTGAGCGGGGTGCGTATTTCGTGGCTCATGTTGGCGAGGAAGGTGGCGCGGGCCTGGGCCATGTTCAGCGCGGTCTGGCGGGCGCTGTCCAGTTCCTGGTTCGACAGGGTCAGGCGGGCGTTGGCCGCCTTCAGCTCGGCGGTGCGCGCCGCCACTATGTTTTCCAGTTCGGCGAGGTACTGGGTGAGGCGATCCTCGGCTTCGCGGCGTTGCTCCATTTCCACCGAGATATGGCTCAGTTGGCGGTTGGTCACTTCCACCAGCACGCCGATCTCATCGCGTTCGTGACCGGGCGGGCAGGGCAGGCGCAGGCGCGTCGGCGAGCGCGGGTCGTGGCGGCTGAGCACATCGATCAGGCTCACCAGCGGCTTGGTCAGCAGGCCATAGAAGAGCACCAGGAGAATCAGCGACAACAACAGGCTGCGGATGAAGCCGGAGATCAGGGTCATTCCGGCGCGGCGCAGGAAGTCGTTGCCGAACACGAAGGTGTCGATGTCCAGGCGCAGTACGCCGAGGGACTCGCTGGGCTGGTGCTCGATGTACAGCGGTTCCTCGTAGACGCGCATATGGCCGAAGAGGAAGTCGCTGAGCCCGCGCAGGCTGCTGTCGGCGGCGGGGCGGCTGGCTCCGGCCAGGGTCACGTTGGCGCTATCGATGATCTCGGCGCGAATCACCGCCGGCGAGCGCAGCAGGCCGACCACCAGTTCCTGGGCCAGTTCGGCATCGATGTTGTAGGCGATGCGCGCCGCCGGGTTGTGGCTGACATCCAGCAGCGCGCGCACTTCGCGGTTGATGGAGGCGTCCTGGCTGGCATAATCGACGCCCACCTGGATCAGGCTGAGCAAGGTGCCGAGGATGAATGCCACCAGCACCGTGAGGCTGGCCTGCTTGAACGAGAGGCGATGGGTGAGCGCAATATCCATGAGGTGCGGTACTTCGCCTCGAAAGTGCTTTCCTGGCGCCTAGCATAGCCCAACCCCGCCGCCTGTCGGCAGTGCTCCGGCGCTGCCGATGGCGTGGCGGCCGAGAGGCTGTCGACATTTCGCTGAATAATTCCAACGGAGACTGTCGTGGATTCCCGACTGAATGATTTCCTGGCCCGCGCGGAGAGCGTGCTGGCGCGGCTGGAGCCGCTGTTGCCGGCGCTGCGCGCGCCCATCGATTGGCAGGCCTGCCTGGCCGCCCGTTGGCACCGTGACGGCCGCAGTGGCTACCTGCAGCCGCTCGAGGTCAGTCTGGAGCTGCGCCTGGATGACCTGCTGGGCGTCGACAAGCAACGCGACCAGCTGGCGCGCAACACCCGCCAGTTCGTCGCTGGCCAGCCGGCCAACCATGCGTTGTTGTGGGGTGCCCGGGGCACCGGCAAATCCTCGCTGGTGCGCGCGTTGCTCGCCGAACTGGCCGGCGACGGCCTGCGCCTGATCGAGATCGAGCGCGACCACCTGGCCGACCTGCCGCGGGTGGTCGAGCACCTGCAGGGGCAGCCGCAACGCTTCGTGCTGTTCTGCGATGACCTGTCCTTCGACGCCGGCGAGGGCGATTACCGGGTCCTCAAGAGCGTGCTCGACGGCTCCCTGGAGCAGGCTCCGGACAATGTCCTGCTGTATGCCACGTCGAACCGCCGCCACCTGGTCTCGGAGAAGCAGAGCGACAACGAGAACTGGCAGATGGTCGATGGCGAGCTGCATCCCAACGAAGCGGTGGAAGACAAGATCGCCCTGTCCGACCGCTTCGGTCTCTGGCTGTCCTTCTATCCCTTCACCCAGGAGCACTTCCTCAGCGTGGTGCGGCATTGGGTCGATGTCCTGGCGGCCAAGTCCGGGCTGGCGTTCCACTGGGACGAGGCGCTGGAGAAGGAAGCCATCCGCTGGGCCCTGGGCCGCGGCAACCGCAACGGCCGTTGTGCCTATCAATTCGCGCGCTACTGGGTGGGCCGCCAACTGCTCGAAGGAGAAACCCCATGATCGATCTGCCACACAGCGGCGCCGGCCTGGCCGGTTACGAACTGCTGGCGGCCCAGGTGGAATCGCTGTTCGCCGATGAGCGCGACTTCATCGCCAATGCCGCGCAGTTCTCCGCTTTTCTCTTCCATGAGCTGGGCGACCTGAACTGGGCCGGCTTCTACCTGAACCGCAATGAGGAACTGCTGCTCGGGCCGTTCCAGGGCAAGGTCGCCTGTGTGCGCATTCCCTTCAGCAAGGGCGTCTGCGGCGCCGCCGCGCGCACGCGGGAAACCCAGCGCGTCGAAGACGTGCATGCCTTCCCCGGACACATCGCCTGCGACAGTGCGTCCAACAGCGAGTTGGTAGTGCCCTTGGTCAAGGATGGCCGGCTGATCGGCGTGCTCGACCTGGACAGCCCGAGCATCGGCCGCTTCAGCATCGAGGATCAGCGCGGCATCGAGCGTCTGGCGAGCATTTTCCTGCGCCTGACCGACTGCTGAGATCCGCGGCATGAAAAAGCCCCGCCAAGGCGGGGCTTTTTCATGCCGGCGTGTCGTCGTCAGGCCGAGAGGCGCGCGCGGATCTTGCCGACCATGGCGCGTTCGCCGTTGAGGACTTCCTGCAGGGCAGGGCGCTGCAGCACTCGCTGGAAGTGCGCGGCCAGCCTGGGCCAGCGCTGCGCATCGAGGTTCTCGCCGCCGTGCTGCATATTCACCAACTGGCTGGCGATGGCGATGTCGGCCAGGCTGAAACGGTTGTCGACGAAGAACTCGTGCTCGCCCAGGCAGCCTTCCAGGTAATCGAAATGCTGTGGCAGTTTCTCCAGCAGCGCGTCCTGTACCGCCGCTTCGTCGCAGGGCTTGCCCAGCATTGGCCTGAGCAGGCGGTTGCGGAACACGGTGAAGGTGGCCAGCGGGGCGACCTCGTAGTCGGCGTACTTCTCCAGCCAGTTGATGCGCGCGCGGGCCACGGCGCTTTCGCCGCACAGCGGCGCCAGGTCGGGATCGCGATCCTCCAGGTAGTGGCAGATGACACTGGAATCGGCCAGGCTGACGTCGCCGTCACGCAGCGCCGGGATGCGCCGTAGCGGATTGAGGTCGGCGTACCACTCCGGTTGATCGAAGGGGTTGATGTTCTCCAACTGATAAGGCACGCCTTTTTCCGCGAGGAACAGCCGGACTTTGCGGACGAAGGGCGAGAGTGGCGCGCCGTAGACGATCAAACTCATGCTGATGCTCCTTGGGTGACGCTGGCCGCCAGGGCAGCCTGGCGGTCAGTCGTCGTAGAGGTTCTTCTTTTTCCAGATGTCGTCCTGCTCCAGCGCCTTGAGGCCATCGGTCAACTCGCTGTTTTCTTCGACGGCTGGCTTGCTGTTCTCCAGCACCAGGTCATTGGCACGGCTCAATTGCTGTTCCATCTGTTGCAGTTGTGCCTGGTAGCGCCCGAGGTCGGCCTGCTTCTGCAGATATTGCACGCCGCGCTCGAAGGCCAGCCGGGCCTGCCGTGGCTGGCCCTGCTGCAAGGCCTGTTGGCCGAGGTTGTTGAAGAACTCGATGTGCAGTTGCGTGAGCATGTGGCGGATTTCTTTCAGCCAGCGTTGTGCGTCATTGCGTGGCAACTGGCCTTCCTGGGCGAAACGGCCGATCTGGGTGTGCAGCGCTTCGAAGAGGAAGCGCACGTCCTTGGCCTTGGCTTCGGTGAGGATGATCTGCGCGGCGTTGCGTACCTGTATGGCATCGCCCTGGCCTACCAGTCGGCGCAGCTCCGCCGCGCGCTCGGCGATCTGCGGCTCTTGCTTGTTGAGGTTCAGCAAGCGTTCGCTCAGGTTGAGTTCGAAGCGGCTGAGCAGCAGTTTCAGTTCCGGAGACATGAACTGGCCGGGCAGCGTCTCGGCGATTTCCGAGCAGCGCCGGATGCGATCCAGCAAGTCGGCCCGCTGCCGGGCTTTCTCCAGTTTGCGACCTTCCATCTGCTGGTTGATGAAGACAATGGCGATCAGGATGGCGATGCCGACGACGACCACGGCGGTTATGACGAGTGGCGACACCTTTGAGAGCTCCCGGAAGGTTTTTTCCGGAGTGTAATGACTTGCTGTCAGTGCTCATAGCCGCGGATCAAAAATTGGCCAGAAGTCTTTGATTTAAAAAATTTTTTCCATGAGGGTTGACGCCTTTCGAAAGGCTCCATAGAATGCGCGCCACTTCGACGCGAAAGCCAAACGGCAAAGCGAAGAAGCCGGAAAAGCTGTTGTAAGTTCCGGGCCGCGTCCCCTTCGTCTAGTGGCCTAGGACACCGCCCTTTCACGGCGGTAACAGGGGTTCGAGTCCCCTAGGGGACGCCATTGCGGGAATAGCTCAGTTGGTAGAGCACGACCTTGCCAAGGTCGGGGTCGCGAGTTCGAGTCTCGTTTCCCGCTCCAAATTCTCGATTATCGCCACGGCGGTAAGCGAATGCGGTAATGGCGTTAACCTCAGGCCATGAGCCTGAGGGTGCAACAAGTTGATGCGGGAATAGCTCAGTTGGTAGAGCACGACCTTGCCAAGGTCGGGGTCGCGAGTTCGAGTCTCGTTTCCCGCTCCAATCCGGATCGATACGCTTGCGAGCAAGTGTGACGATCAAGAAAAAGGGTGCCTTAGGGCACCCTTTTTCGTTTGCGCGTTTTTCTTCCTGACCTCATGGCTCCGATCGGCGGTTTTGCCTCGCGCAGGCGGAACGCTGGGCGATGGCGCTCCGACTTTCCTTTTCCAGGGCACGCCGCAGGCTTGGCATATTCGGTTGCGCCACATCGTCGATGCGCCAGCCGGCACGGGTTTTCGCCAGGCTCAGGCGTGTCGTGCGGCGCCACCCCTGGTTGATGAAGGTGACGCTGACGGAGGCGCGCTTCTCGCCGTTCATGCTGATGCTGAGCTGCTCGACGCTCAAGTCATGCTGCCGGCAGGCGCACAGCGGATCGGTGTCCAGCAGCCCGGCGGCCCCGTTGAGCGCCTTGGCGTTGCCTTCGATCACCGCGCGCAAATCCGCGGTGATCAGGGTGTCGGCGCGGGGATCGTTCAGGCGCACCGGCTTGCCCTTGGCTTGATAGTTCAGATAGAGCGCCCGCACGAAGCGTTCGATGTCGTTGCTTGGCTCGGCCGCGGGCACAGGCGCCGGCAGTGCGCTGGAGCCGAGCAGACAGAGCAACAGCAGCGCCTTGAGTCGGCGCGGCGCTGGATTGCGCGGCAACCCGGGGCGCTCGCCTGTCGATGGTCGGCTGGAAGGAGGGGGCTTCTGGCGTGGCATGTTGATTCTCATCTGCTCGAAAGGCGGCGTGCAGGGTGGCAAGAGCCGAAGTGAGCGGGAATCAGACACGGCCCAAAGGCCGGTGAGACGCTTCGGGGTGTTCGCAGCGAGCGAATTGACGCAGCCGCGTCGCGACCTGTTCAGAGAGAGGGAAATAATGAATGGGTTATTTCTGAATATGCCGGGTTTTCTTCCGGGCTGAGTATTCGGGAGTGTCTTGCGAAAGTGCCCTTTCATTGCCTCTTTATAAAGGCTGCAAGATTATTCGATATTGATTTCGGATTGTCCCTATTTGCGCGCGGTGGCTGATTTGCTCAGATATCGCCTTCTGCGCGTGTTCGTATCGAAAGCCCCGTCATGCAAGGTTTGCAGCTTGGTCGAAGGCTTTCGGATCGCTCTGGTTCGCGGCGAGTAAGTGTTATTTCAGCTCGTCATTATCGGTTCGTGAACACGCCATCCATATTCTGGATAGTGGAATCATGCATAACGAATTCATCGGGAAAATTGTCGCTGAAGTTTCCGGAAAGTGTGCGCTCAATGATGAAAAGACAATAAGGCTGCTCGGTATATTGAGTGGCCTGATCTTTGGTGGCGGACGCGGCGGACTTGCCGGTTTCATGCAACTGCTGCAGGCGCGCGGTCTCTCGGCGGTGGCGCGCAACTGGCTCGCTGCCGGCGAGGCCCCCGCGCTCGCCGCCGCGCAGGTGGAGCAGGTGTTCGATCGTCAGTTGCTCGACAGCATCGGCGAGTCGGTCGGGCTGGCCCATGGGCCGGTGCGCATGGCGATCGGCGTGTCCTTGCCGACGCTCTTCGCCGCCCTCGGCGCGGCGGGGGAGCGGGGCGGGCCGACAGCGCCCCAGGCGTTGCCCTCGCCGATGGCCGATGCGTCCAGTTATCTCGCCGAATGGAAACGGGGGGACGCCGCTGGCCGGACGTCGATTCGCGTAGGCCGATGGGGCGAAGCGTTCACCTGCATCGGCCGTTGGCGGGGCTTGCTGGTGCTGGGATTGGGACTGTTGTCCGCCACCCTGCTGCTCAAGCAATGCCAGCACCCAGGCGTCACGCCGCCGCTGGCCGACTCGCCGAGCCAGTCGGCGGTGGTCGAGGAGCCACCGCGTTTCACCCTGGAGAACCGTGGCCAGCGAACCTATATCAGCGGACAGTTGCTCAGCATCGATGAGCGGGCCAAGCTGGTGGGCGCCTTGAAGGACAGCTTCGGTGCGGAGAATCTGCGCGGCGATGTCATGGTCAAGCGCAATACCGCTCCGGCGTTGTGGCTGGATCGTCTGGTGCTGGTGTTGCCGCAATTGAAGTTCGACGGCCTGAAGCTCGGCTTCAACGGCGAGCGTATCCGCGTCGACGCCAGCACCCTGTCGGACCAGCAGCGCATCGAGCTGGCGCAGCGGTTGCGCGGAACCTTCGGCCGATTCGAGTTCCTCGACTTGTGGAGCCGCGCGCAGGCGGCCTTCGCTGAACTCAAGGTAGCGCCGCTCAGTGGCGGAGGGTTGGTGGCGCGCTGAGCGCTGACTGCCACGCCGTGGCGCGCCGCAGCGGCAGGCCGCGGTGCCCTGGATCAGTGCTTGGGCGTGTCGTCCGGCAGCGCCAGGAGCTGCTTTTCGGTGGTCCAGTCGAACGGCTCGCCATTTTCCTCGGCGCTGTGCCGGCGCTCGTCGAGCTGCTGGTACAGCTCGATTTCCTCGTCGGGCATGAAGTGCAGGCAGTCGCCACCGAAGAACCACAGCAGGTCGCGCGGCACCAGGTGGGCGATCTGCGGGTAGCGGTGGAACGTCTGGCTGATCAGGTCCTGACCCAGGTACTGCGCGCCGACCGGGTCGCGCGGTAGCTCATCGAGCAGTTCGTCGAAGCGTTCGAGGAACAGGCCGTGGTTTTCCTCCGGGACCTGCTCGGCTTCGCCCAGGGCGCCAAGGATCATGCGCAGGTGCTTGAGCAGGGCGATGTGGTGGTCGAGGTAGGAGATGGCCATGTGGGGTCCTCTGCGGATACGGCTGAAACGGCGGCGGAGTATATCGGGTTTCGCCGTGGCTGCCGGGGTTTGCCGTTCAACGGATGGGCTGCGACTGCAACTGCCGGCGCCGGTTGTCGTTGATCTGCCGCTGCTGATCGAGCTGTTGCTGCTGCTGTTGCAGGCGGAACTGCTGCAGGTCGTTGCGCTGCTGCTGCAGTGTCTGGTCCTGCAGGCGCTGCTGCTGGCGCTGGCGATCGAGGTTCTGCTGCTGGTTCTTGAGTTGCTGCTGTTTCATCTGCAGGCGCTGGTCTTCGTATTGGTAGTGCTGGTCCTGCTGTTGCAGGCGGCGCTGCTCGGCCTGGCGTTCGAGGCTGTCGATCTGCCGCTGCTGTGGGTCGATGGTCAGGTCCGGCGCCGGCTGCGGGCGGCTCGGATACAGCCAGGGGTCGGCGCGCAGGGCAGGGCTGCCGAGCAGCAGACCGGCGAGAAGCAGGGGGGCGATACGCATGGCGGCGCTCTCCGATTCACAGGATTCTTCCAGTGTGCGCCGGATATCGGTCGACGGCATGCGCGGGAGCATGCTTTGCGCCGAAACGGCAAGGGCGCCGTACCACCCCCTTGCCGTGATTCGCCGGACGTCAATCGCGAACCTGCCCGCGCAGCGCTTCCTTGGCGAAGTCGTCGACATCGATCACCCGGCGCCGCGCGGCTTCGGCGGCGTGCAGGCGCTCCGCCTGAGCCACGTCGAACACGCCCGCGGCCCGCGCCGCGTCGATCGGCGACTGGCCGGCGGCCGGTCGCACCTCGCCGTTCTTGAGGGCCTGCTGCAGTTGCTGGTGCAGCGGCGCTGTCTCGCGCAACTGCGTGTAGGCGCGCTCCAGGTCGGCGATCGGGTCCTGTTCGCCGTGGGGCAGGAAGGTGCCGTAGAGAATCGCCTGCAATGACGGGTCGTCCAGCGGGCGGCCGAGGATGCCGGCGATCTCGGCGTCCAGCGCATCGCTGGGGCCCTTGTGGCGCCGGCCTAGGGGGAACACCAGGGGTTTCAGCAGACAGCCGATGAGGCGGTTGGGGAAATTCTCCAGCAGTCCGGCGAGGGCTTCCTCGGCTTTCGCCAGGTTTTCTTCCATGGCCCAGCGCAGCAGCGGTTGCAGGTATTCGGCATGGTTGAGGTCGTGGTAGCGCTTGAGCGCCGCCGAGCCCAGGTAGAGGTGGCTGAGGGCGTCACCGAGGCGCGCGGAAAGGCGCTCGCGGCGTTTCAGTTCGCCGCCGAGCAGCATCATGCTGACGTCGGTGAGCAGGGCGAAGCTCGCTGCCAGCCGGTTCAGCCCACGGTAGTAGGGGCGCGCGACGCGGTCGCCGGGCACTGTGTCGAAGCTGCCCAGGCCGAGCCCGAGCAGCAGGCTGCTGGCGGCGTTGCCGACGGCGAAGCCGATGTGGTCGAGCAGCAGGCGGTCGAACTCGCGGAGCGCCTGCGCCTTGTCCTCGCGCCGGGCCAGGGCCATTTCCGCGAGCACGTAGGGATGGCAGCGGATGGCGCCCTGGCCGAAGATCATCAGGTTGCGCGAGAGGATGTTGGCGCCTTCCACGGTGATGAAGATGGGCGCGTTCTGCCAGGCGCGGCCGAGGTAGTTGCGTGGACCGAGGATGATGCCCTTGCCGCCGTGGATGTCCATGGCGTGGGTGATGCACTCGCGGCCGCGTTCGGTCAGGTGGTACTTGAGGATCGCCGAGAGCACCGAGGGTTTCTCGCCGAGGTCCACCGCGTGGGCGGTGAGGATGCGCGCACTGTCCATCATCCAGGCGTTGCCGCCGATGCGCGCCAGGGCCGCCTGAATCCCCTCGAAGGCAGCGATGGGCAGGTTGAACTGCTCGCGGATCTGCGCATAGCGGCCGCTGCTGTAGCCGCACGCCTTGGCCGCGCTGGTGCCGACCGCCGGCAGGGAGATCGAGCGGCCCACCGACAGGCAATTCATCAGCATCATCCAGCCTTTGCCGATCATTTCCTGGCCGCCGATGATGCAGTCCAGCGGCACGAAGACGTCCTTGCCGGCATTCGGTCCGTTCATGAAGGCCGCGCCCAGCGGCAGGTGGCGCCGGCCGATCTCGACGCCGGGGGTGTCGGTGGGAATCAGCGCCAGGGTGATGCCGAGGTTCTCCCGCTCGCCGAGCAGGTGCTCCGGGTCGTGGCACTTGAAGGCCAGGCCGAGCAGGGTGGCCACCGGGCCGAGGGTGATGTAGCGCTTCTCCCAGGTCAGGCGCAGGCCGATGACTTCCTCGCCGCGCCAGAGTCCCTTGCAGACGATGCCGATGTCGCTCATGCCGCTGGCGTCGGAGCCGGCCTGCGGGCTGGTCAGGGCGAAGCAGGGAATATCCTCGCCGCGCGCCAGGCTCGGCAGGTAGCGCTGGCGCTGTGCGTCGGTGCCGTAGTGCAGCAGCAGTTCGGCCGGGCCGAGGGAGTTGGGCACCATCACGGTGGAGGCCAGGTCGCCGCTGCGGCTGGCCAGCTTCATCACCACCTGGGAGTGGGCGAAGGCGGAGAAGCCCTTGCCGCCGTATTGCTGGGGAATGATCAGGCCGAAGAAGCCCTGCGCCTTGATGAAGGCCCAGACCTCGGCCGGCAGGTCCATGCGCTGGGCGATGTCCCAGTCATTGACCATGGCGCAGAGCTGTTCGGTGGGGCCGTCGATGAACGCCTGTTCCTCCTCGCTGAGCTGCGGCGCCGGGTAGCCGAGCAGTTTGCTCCAGTCCGGACGGCCGCTGAACAGCTCGCCGTCCCACCACACGGTGCCGGCTTCGATGGCTTCGCGTTCGGTGTCGGACATCGGCGGCAGGGCTTTCTCGAACCAGGCGAACAGCGGCGCGCTGAACCACCGGCGGCGAAGCTCCGGCAGCAGCAGGACGGCGCTCAGCGCCAGCCAGGGCAGCCAGAGGACGAGCATCCAGCCGTGGGCATGGCTGAACAGGCCCATGAAGATCAGATAGACGGCGATCATGCCCAGCGCCGGCGCCGGGGCGCTGCGCCGGTGGGCCAGCCAGGCGCAGCCGAGGATGAGTACGAGCAACCAGAGCCAGGTCATGGGCTTTCCTCCTTGGGGAATCACGGGCGATCCCTTCAGCGTAGCCGGGCCGCCCGTGACGGGATGGCGGCATGCCCGGCGAGCTTGTCCGGATCGCCCTGATGGCCCGGCGGGCGGACTGGTTAGACTGGCGACTCGCCCCAGGGAGAGCACGCCATGCAGGACTACTTGAAACCCGCCCGCTTCGTGGACAGCGATCACCCGTCGGTGATCGAGTTCGCCGAGCGTCATCGCGGCGCCAGCGAGGACCCGCGCGCGCAGGCGGTGGCGCTGTATTACGCGGTGCGCGACGGCATCCGCTACAACCCCTACGTGTTCAGTCTCGACCCAGGCACGCTGCTGGGCAGCCATGCGCTGCGCGAGGGGCAGTCCTACTGCGTGCCCAAGGCCATCCTGCTCGCCGCCTGTGCGCGCCATTGCGGGATTCCCGCGCGCATCGGCCTGGCCGACGTGAAGAACCACCTGGCCACGCCGCGCCTGCTGGCCCTGCTGGGCAGCGAGGTGTTCGCCATGCATGGCTATACCGAGCTGTTCCTCGACGGCCGCTGGGTCAAGGCCACGCCGGCCTTCAACCTCGAACTGTGCGACGCCTTCGGCGTGCTGCCGCTGGCGTTCGATGGGCGCAGCGACAGTGTCTTCCATCCGTTCAACCGCAACGGTGAGCGGCACATGGAGTACCTGCGCGATCATGGCCATTTCGCCGACCTGCCCGAGGCACTGTTCTTCGGCCATCTGCGGCACTGCTATCCGCACTTGTTCGACGCCGCGGCGCTGCCCCTGGCCGGCGATCTGCAGGGCGAAGCGGCGAGCCATGACGGCAATCGATAGTCACCATCAGTACGCTCGTCTTTTCTATTGGCGCGGCGCCCGGTAGGGTGCCTGCATCGAAAACGGGCCGTCCCGCGGCCTCGTCGTCACGCCAAGAACAAGAGGCTGCACGCCATGCTGAAAATCTGGGGCCGGATGAATTCTTCCAATGTGCGCAAGGCGCTCTGGTGCGCGGAGGAGGCCGGCCTGGCCTACGAGCGTATCGACGCCGGCGGCGCCTTTGGCCTGGTCAACGAACCGCCGTACCGCGCGCTGAACCCCAACGGCGTGGTGCCGACCCTGGAGGACGACGGCCTGGTGCTCTGGGAGTCCAACGCCATCGTCCGCTACCTGGCGGCGCAGTACGCGCCGGGCAGCCTCTATCCACACGACCCACGGCAGCGCGCCAGCGCCGACAAATGGATGGACTGGACCACCTCGACCTTCGCCGGTCCGTTCCGCACGGTGTTCTGGGGCACCCTGCGCACCCCGCCGGAGCAGCGCGACCCGGCCGCCATCGCCGCGGCCATCGACGCCTGCGCCAAGGCCCTGGCGGTGCCGGAGCAGACCCTGGCGCGGCAGCCGTATCTCTCCGGCGAGCATTTCGCCATGGGCGATATTCCGCTGGGCAGCTTCATCTATGCTTGGTTCGAGATGCCCATCGAACGCCCGCCACTGCCGCACCTGGCGGCCTGGTACGCGCGTCTGCGCGAGCGCCCGGCCTATCGCAAGGCGGTGATGACGGCACTGACCTGAGGGGTTCCGCGCACCGGTAAAGGTTGCATTTGCCGGCGCGCGGCCTTATCTAGCTGTTCCATTTCGCCGCCGCTCCAGCCACGGGAAATTCCATGAGTTCCGCGCTTTCCATCCGTCAATTGACGAAAACCTACGGCAACGGTTTCCAGGCCCTGAAGGGGATCGATCTGGACGTCGCCGAGGGCGATTTCTTCGCCTTGCTCGGCCCCAACGGCGCCGGCAAGTCCACCACCATCGGCATCCTCTCGACCCTGGTGAACAAGACCAGCGGCACGGTCAGCGTGTTCGGCCATGACCTGGACCGCGACCCCGCCGGGCTCAAGCGCTGCCTCGGGGTGGTGCCGCAGGAGTTCAACTTCAACCAGTTCGAGAAGGTCTTCGACATCGTCGTGACCCAGGCCGGTTACTACGGCATCCCGGTGCGCATCGCCAGGGAGCGCGCGGAGAAGTACCTGACCCAGCTCGGCCTGTGGGACAAGCGCAATTCCGCCTCCCGCGAGCTGTCCGGCGGCATGAAGCGCCGCCTGATGATCGCTCGCGCGCTGGTCCACGAACCGCGCCTGCTGATCCTCGACGAACCCACCGCGGGGGTGGATATCGAACTGCGCCGCTCGATGTGGAACTTCCTCACCGAGCTGAACCAGCAGGGCATCAGCATCATCCTCACCACCCACTACCTGGAAGAGGCCGAGCAGCTCTGCCGCAATATCGCGATCATCGACCACGGCACCATCGTCGAGAACACCAGCATGCGCAAGCTGCTCACCCAGCTGCATGTGGAAACCTTCCTGCTCGACCTCAAGGAGGCCTTGAGCGAGGCGCCGGCGCTGGCCGGCTACCCCGCGCGGCTGATCGATGACCACACCCTGGAGGTGCAGGTGGAGAAGGCGCAGGGCATCAACGGCCTGTTCGTCGAGCTGGGCGCCCGTGGCATCGAAGTCCTGAGCATGCGCAACAAGACCAATCGTCTCGAGGAGCTGTTCGTGTCCCTGGTCGAGAAGAACCTGTCGAAGGTGGCCGTATGAGTTTCGAGCTGCGCGCCAACGCCATCGCCCTGAAGACCATCATCCACCGCGAGGTGCGCCGCTTCGTGCGCATCTGGCCGCAGACCCTGCTGCCGCCGGCGATCACCATGGTTCTGTACTTCGTCATCTTCGGCAACCTGATCGGCCGGCAGATCGGCGACATGGGCGGCTTCAGCTACATGCAGTACATCGTGCCGGGGCTGATCATGATGTCGGTGATCACCAACTCCTACGGAAACGTGGTGTCGAGCTTCTTCGGCAGCAAGTTCCAGCGCAACATCGAGGAGCTGCTGGTGTCGCCGGTGTCGCCGCACACCATCCTCCTCGGTTACATCGTCGGCGGCGTGCTGCGCGGCCTGGCGGTGGGGGTGATCGTCACCGTGCTGTCGCTGTTCTTCACCCGCCTGCAGATGCACCACGTCGGCATCACCGTGCTGGTGGTGCTGCTGACCGCGACCATCTTTTCCCTCGGCGGCTTCATCAACGCGGTCTATGCGCGCAACTTCGATGACATCTCGATCATCCCGACCTTCGTGCTGACGCCGCTGACCTACCTGGGCGGGGTGTTCTATTCGATCCACATGCTGCCGGCGTTCTGGCAGACGGTGTCGCTGGCCAACCCCATCCTGCACATGGTCAACGCCTTCCGCTACGGCATCCTCGGCGTTTCCGACATCCAGATCGGCGTCGCCGTCGCCTTCATGCTGGTGGCCACGGTGCTGCTCTACATCGTCTGCATCCGCCTGCTGGTGAGCGGACGCGGCATGCGCCAGTAGCCGTCGTCTCCGTGTCGCCGGCAAGGCCCCGCCTCCCATGGAGCGGGGCCTTTTCATTGGCCCCGGCGCGCTTCGGAGTTTTTCGCAAAAACTTCGGAGCCTTGCGCAAGAAAGCCGGGTGGCGCAGCCACTAGATTCCGCCATCCGGTTTTTTCAGCGTGAGGCTGACGGCCGGATGGCGGGCGAGTGACCTGCCCCCGAGGCCGCCGGCACCTGCCGGCGCCGGGCGGCCATTCCGTCGCGTGGCCCTGGCCAACGACCGCCGATGCAGTAAAATCCGCGCCCCTCGCGCCGCTCCCCCCTGGTGGCGGGCCGCGCGAGCTGCGGGCTTGCGACCGCCAGGCGGATGTCCAAGGCGGTCTACCGGTGAGAATTTCAGGCGTACCTGTCTTATCCAGGGAGCGTATGCCACAGCGACACCAGCCGTTTCTCCGTCTTGCGGAGAAGGGCTCTGATGGGAGCGGCACGGCCCTTGGGCTATCCATGTCGCTTCGCATCGCCGCCGTGCGCCGAAAGGTGCGCGGCCTGGGCTGGCGCCACCCGCGCCGGTCCGCCACGCAAGGGCCTGGATTACCCGCCGGGCCCGGATAAAAACAAGCTGCAGGGGAGCCCCCATGAGCGTCAACACGCCAACCCTGATCACTTTCGTGATCTACATCGCGGCCATGGTCCTGATCGGACTCGCCGCCTACCGTTCCACCAACAACTTCTCCGACTACATCCTCGGCGGCCGCAGCCTCGGCAGCTTCGTCACCGCGCTCTCGGCCGGTGCCTCGGACATGAGCGGCTGGCTGCTGATGGGCCTGCCCGGCGCCGTGTTCCTCTCCGGCCTGTCGGAAAGCTGGATCGCCATCGGCCTGATCGCCGGCGCCTACCTGAACTGGCTGTTCGTCGCCGGGCGCCTGCGCGTGCACACCGAGCACAACGGCAACGCCCTGACGCTCCCCGATTACTTCACCAACCGCTTCGAGGACGACAGCCGCGTGCTGCGCATCCTCTCGGCGGTGGTGATCCTGGTGTTCTTCACCATCTACTGCGCGTCCGGCATCGTCGCCGGCGCCCGCCTGTTCGAAAGCACCTTCGGCATGTCCTACGAGACCGCGCTCTGGGCCGGCGCCGCCGCCACCATCGCCTACACCTTCGTCGGCGGCTTCCTGGCGGTGAGCTGGACCGACACCGTGCAGGCCTCGCTGATGATCTTCGCGCTGATCCTCACGCCGATCATCGTGCTCTTCGCCACCGGTGGCACCGAACCGACCTTCGCCGCCATCGAGCTGAAGGACGCGGCCAACTTCGACATGCTCAAGGGCGCGTCCTTCGTCGGCGTCATCTCGCTGATGGCCTGGGGCCTGGGCTATTTCGGCCAGCCGCACATCCTGGCGCGCTTCATGGCCGCCGATTCGGTGAAGTCGATTCCGGCCGCCCGGCGCATCTCCATGACCTGGATGATCCTCTGCCTGGGCGGCGCGGTGGCCGTGGGCTTCTTCGGCATCGCCTACTTCTCGGCGCACCCGGAGCAGGCCGGCGCGGTCAGCGAGAACCACGAGCGGGTATTCATCGAACTGGCGAAGATCCTCTTCAACCCGTGGATCGCCGGTGTGCTGCTGTCGGCCATCCTCGCCGCGGTGATGAGCACCCTGAGCTGCCAGTTGCTGGTCTGCTCCTCGGCGCTGACCGAAGACTTCTACAAGGCCTTCCTGCGCAAGAACGCCAGCCAGCTCGAACTGGTCTGGGTCGGCCGCGCCATGGTGCTGCTGGTGGCGCTGATCGCCATCGCCCTGGCCGCCAACCCGAGCAACCGTGTGCTCGGCCTGGTGTCCTACGCCTGGGCCGGTTTCGGCGCGGCCTTCGGCCCGCTGGTGCTGTTCTCGGTGCTGTGGAAGCGCATGAACCGCAATGGCGCCCTGGCCGGCATGCTGGTCGGCGCCGTGACCGTGATCGTCTGGAAGCAGTTCGGCTGGCTCGGCCTCTACGAGATCATCCCGGGCTTCATCCTCTCCAGCGTCGCCATTGTGGTCTTCAGCCTGCTCGGCAAGGCACCGTCGAAAGCCATGCTCGAGCGCTTCGATGAAGCCGAGGCGGAATACGCCGAAGCCCATCTACCGGCAGCGGCGCCCGTCCCGGCGCGCTGATTTCCGCTGCGTTGGCCAAGGCCGCAGTCCCGCGAGGGGCTGCGGCCTTTTTCGTTCAGGCGGGTAGGCTCAACGCTTGCCGCTGCGCAGGGCGTCGGCGTAGCGCCAGGCGCTGAAGGCGCAGAGCGACAGGCCGAGCGCGGCCAGCGCCGCGCCGACATTACCGACCTGGGCCAGGCCCAGTGCACGGGTCACCCCGCTGCCGAGCAGCGCGCCGGCGCCGATGCCGATGTTGTACAGCCCGGAAAACAGCGCCATGGCCACGTCGGTGGCGTCGGCGGCCAGGTGCAGCACCTTGGCCTGCTGGGCCAGGCCGAAGCAGAGGATGGCGGCGCCCCAGAACAGGCTCAGCGCGAGCAGCGGCAGGGGCTGCGTCGAGAGCGGCAGGAGCAGCAGCAGGCAGCCGCCGAGCACGGCGATGGCGCTGACCAGGAAGCCGCGTGGAAAGCGCTCGCTGTAGCGGCTGAAGAGGATCGAGCCGAACACCCCGGCGCCGCCGAACAGCAGGAGCAGCAGGGTGGTGCGCTCGCCGCTGAGTCCGGCTACCTGCCGGGCGAAGGGTTCGATGTAGCTGTAGGCCGTGAAGTGCGCGGTGATCACCAGCACGGTCAGCACGTACAGCGCGACCAGCGCCGGGCGGCGGAACAGCAGCGGCAGGCTGCGCAGCGAGCCGGAGTTCTGGCTGGGCAGCAGCGGCAGGGTCTGCGCCAGGCAGAGCATGGCGAGCACCGCCAGCCCGGCGATGGCGAGGAAGGTCACGCGCCAGCCCAGGGCTTCGCCGAGCATCCGCCCCAGCGGGACGCCGAGGACCATCGCCAGGGTGGTGCCGGTGGCCAGCAGGCCGAGCGCCTTCGCCTGCTTGCCCGGCGGCGCCACGCGCACCGCCAGCGAGGCGGTGATCGACCAGAACACCGCATGGGCGAAGGCGATGCCGATGCGGCTGAGCATCAGCGTGGTGAAGTTCCAGGCGAACCCCGACAGCACATGGCTGCCGATGAACAGCAGGAAGACCAGCACCAGCAGCCGGCGGCGTTCGATGTTGCGGGTGACCAGCATCATCGGCAGCGAGGCCAGCGACACCACCCAGGCGTACAGGGTCAGCATCAGGCCGACCTGCTCGCTGGGCATGCCGAAGCTCTGCCCGATGTCACTGAGCAGGCCGACCGGGGCGAATTCCGTGGTGTTGAAGATGAAGGCGGCGAGGGCCAGGGCGATCACGCTCAGCCAACTGCCGTTCGGGGTATTGCGGAGGCTATCCATGGGGACGGATCGGGGTTCCTGAGTGAGTGGGTTGCTCAGGCCGATCCCCGGTTCCGGAGGCAATCGTGTCGCGCGCGACGACGGTGACCCGAGGCGACGGGCCTGGGCGCAAGAGAGGCGGGAAGGATTCGTTATCGGTATGGGGATGCGGCTGTGGCGCGGATTCTACGCCGCCCATCGTCCGCCCGCACCCCCGCCGGGTGTGCGCCGCCGGCGACTTGGGGTAAGGTGCCGCGCTTCCGAGTCCGCCGCGAAGACATCGCCATGACCGACAAACCCAAAGACCCGCTGCACGGCATGACCCTACAGGTCATCCTCGAACGCCTGCTGGAGGCGTACGGCTGGGATGGCCTGGCCAAGCGCGTGGACATCCGCTGTTTCAAGAGCGAGCCGAGCATCAAGTCCAGCCTGACCTTCCTGCGCCGCACGCCCTGGGCGCGGGAGCAGGTCGAGACGCTTTACCGCCGCCTGGTCCAGGACCAGCGATAGCCCGGCGGCGCCTACAGCCAGCTCACGCGCAGGGTCTCCTGGGGCGCATGGCAGCCAGTGGCGATCCCCGGCTCCAGGTACGGCTGCAGCATCGGCGCCATGCCCTTGAGGACCTGCACCGGCAGCGCCGAGGTGAACTTGAAGTCACTGGATTCGCTGCCGGCGACATAGGCGGTGAGGGTGCCGAAGTGCCGTGGGCCGAGGTAGAAGACGAAGGTCGCGGTGCGGTTCAGCGCGCGCGAACTCTTCACCGCGCCGCCGCGGGTGAAGCTTTCGATGCGGTTGTCGCCGGTGCCGGTCTTGCCACCCATCACCAGGGCGTTGCCGTTGGCCAGGCGGAAGCTGCCGGAGAGGCGCCGCGCGGTGCCGGCGTCGACCACCTGGGACAGCGCGTCGCGCAGGGTGCTGGCGACTTCCGAGGTCATCACCCGCCGTCCGACGTTGGCTTGCGGCGCCAGGCGCACCTCGTAGGGGGTGTCGGCGGCGAAGTGCAGGCTGTCGATGCGCAGGGTGGGCAGGCGAATGCCATCGTTGAGGATGATCCCCATCAGTTCCGCCAGGGCCGCCGGGCGGTCGCCGGAGCTGCCCAGGGCGGTGGCCAGCGACGGCACCAGGTGGTCGAAGGGATAGCCCAGTTGCTTCCATTGCTGGTGCAGGTCGAGGAAGGCCTCGACTTCCAGCATGATGCGGATGCGCTTGTCGCGGGCGCCCTTGTGGTGTGATTTGTAGAGCCAGCCATAGACCTGTTTGCGTTCGGCGTTGCTGGCCGCCACCGCGTCGCTGAAGGTGGCCTGCGGTTGCCGTTGCAGGTAGCCGAGCAGCCAGAGTTCCAGCGGGTGCACGCGGGCCACGTAGCCCTGGTCGTTGAGATCGTAGGCGCCGGGGCCATAGCGCTTGTAGAGGTCGGTGAGGCGTTTTTCCGTGAGCGCTTCGCCGTTGTACTTGCCTTGCTTCAGGCGTTCCTGGAGGAAGGCGGTGAAGGTCGGCAAGTCGGCCTGCGGTTGCAGGTAGCGGTGGATCGCCGCCAGCCGCACCGGCCACGGATGCAGGCCGTCGAGGAAGGTGTCGAGGCGCTCGTCGGTGGTCTTGCCACGGTATTTCTGCCAGAAGCGCAGCAGGTAGACCTGGCTCTCGTGGTCGACGAACTTGTCCAGATAGGCCTGGCGGCGCGGGTCCTTGTCGTCCTGCAGGACCGTCACCTTGCTGCCGGCGTTCTGGTACATGTCATGGCGCACCAGGTCGCGCAGCAGGCGCACGAAGGGCAGGTTGATCGACTCGCGCAGGGCATCGAGGATGGTCGGGATACGCCCGTTGTCTTCCTTACGGAAGTTGTTGAAGGTGTGCACGCCGCCGCCGGTGAAGAAGCTTTCGTAGGGGCTGGCCGAGTACTTGCGCTGCATGGCCGCGGCGAGCATCGCCGAGAGGTCGCTGCGCGGGTTGGCGATCAGGTAGTCGATGGACCAGCGGCTGATGGCATCGAGCGGCTCCACCGGCACCTTGCGCAATTCCGTCGCGGGTTTGCCGGCGTAGTCGCGGTACAGCCCGGCGATCACTTCCAGGTAGTTGGACAGCACCCGCAGCTTGGCGGTGGAGCCCAGTTCCAGCTTGCTGCCTTCGTTGATGTCGAACGGCTGGTCGGTGCTGTCGGTCTGCACGCGCACACGGTTGCCGTCGGCGCTGCGTTCGAACAGGGTGAAGCTGTAGCGCACGTCGGCGGTGCGGTCCTGGGTCAGCAGGTGCTCGCCGAACAGGCCGAGCTGCGCGGCGACGGTCGGATCGGCGAGGCGCCGGAGGTAAGCGCTGACCTGTTCCTGCAAGTCGTCCTGCAGGGTGGTGCTGAAGGACAGGTCCAGGCGGTCCAGGTCATACAGCGGCACGTTGAGCATGCCGGCCAGGCGCGTGCGGGCCAGGCTCACGCCCTTGTTGTTTTCCAGCGGCTGCACCGTCGGCTGGCTTTGCGGATCGCGGAACACCAGGCGCTGGCTGAGCGCGGCGTCGCGCAGCGCTTCGCCGATGATGCCGTTCTGCGCGAGCAGGCGCAGGTAGCTGTCCGTCAGCTCGCTCAGGGGTTTGCGCCCGCGCGCCAGGTAATAGGAGGGGCGGCGGTGGGCGATCATCAGCGAGACCACCTGGCGCAGCGCCTTGCCCTGGGCCTGCAGGCTCGCTTCATCGCCGGCCGGGGTGGTGAGCAGGCGGTTGACCTGCTGGTAGTCGGCGCCGTACCAGATCCACAGGCCGTCCGGCAGCCCGCTGACTTCGCCGTAGCCCGGCTGCGCCGAGAGCGGCACCGAGTTGAGGTAGGTGAGCACCACGTTCTTGCGCGCCGGCAGGTTTTCCGCGCCGCCCTGGTAGGCGCGCACGCTGGCCGAGGCCATCTGCCGCAACTTGTCGCTGATCGAGCTGGTGCGGCCGTCCTGGGAGTGCCGGTATTTCTCGATCTGCGTGGCCAGGGTGCTGCCGCCGGGGGCGTGGTTGCCCAGGCCGATCAGCCGCCCGCCCTGGGCCAGCGCCGCCTGGGTGAAACGGCTCCAGTCGATGGCCGGATTCAGGTAGGGGTGCTCGCGGTCGAGCAGGTCGCGGTTCTCGATGAACAGCAGGCTCTGCACGATCAGCGGGGCGATGCCCTCGAAGTTGCCGTAGAGCCGCTGCGGATAGCGGAAGTTGTAGATCGGCAGGCCGCGGCAGTCGGCGACGTCGATACCGGCCTGGGCCTTCTCCGCATAGGGCGGGAACAGTCCGTAGCCGCTGTATTGCATCAGCGCCGGGGAGAAGCGCGCCTGGTCGAGGGTGACGAAATTGCGCTCATGCAGGCGTTGCAGGAAGTCCGGCAATTGCAGGTAGCCCAGGCGTCGGTCGAAGGGGCCGTCCTTGGGATAGACCACCTGGGCGCTGGCGCCGGCATCGACCTGCCAGGTCAATTGCCCGGCATAGCGCGCCAGTTCACGCGCTTGCAGCTTGGAGGTGCGCGCCTCATAGAGCAGCGCCGCGCCCATGGCCGCGAGCAGCGGCAGGACGAAGAGCAGCAGCAGGAGGAAACGCTGGTGATGGTGAGGGGAACGAGGCTTTTTCGGGGAAAAACCGGGCTCCGGGCTGCCCGGTTGTGAATGCTGTTGACCGGAGTGCGCCGTAGAACCCATATCACGACCTGCCCATGCTTAGGCGCGGTACGAAAAGGTCCTGTGCGCGGCGGTGCGGCGTTGCAAGCGATCTCGGGTGCTCACGCAGCGCCGCTGAGCGGCGCGTCCTCGATCGCTTTCGCCTTGCCCGACCGTCGCTCAGCGACCGTTCGTCCTGAGCCTGGTGAAGCTTGAGTAAGTGGACTCCGCCGACGTGATGACCGGCATCCATCCCGATGCCGCGAAGACCCCCATACCAGCGGCCCCCCTTATGTAGAGCGTAGTCGGCGGCGGAAAATCTGCGTGGCCGATTGCATTCCGCGGCCGGGCCGGGTGCAATGCCGCCGAACCCTTGTGGAATCCCCTGCGTCATGCGCCGTCTTCTGCTGTCCTGCTTGTGCATCTTCGCCCTGGCCGCCCAGGCGGCGCCCATGCCGTTCTACCTGTGGCAGAGCCGCCTCAACGGCCACCTGGCGTGCAGCCAGACCTCGCTCGGCGATGGCTGGGTCCGGCTGTCGGGGCCCTACAGCGATGCCGGTTGCCACCAGCCGTTGAAGAGCGGCCCCTCGACCAAGGGCCTCGCCGTGCCCAAGGGCCTGTAGGCCGTGCACGAAAACGCCCTGGGCACCGGCTGCCGTCGCGTTGCATGCGCGCGCGGCAGGCTCCCTTGGCGCGGGCAAGCGGCGCCTACCAGGCTTGGCCCGTCGAGCCTAGACTCTGGCGACTGCCCCCTGGACATGCCTGGAGCCTGCCCATGAGCGATCCCAACCAACGCATTCTGCAGAGCTGGCAGGCCAACGCCCAGGCCTGGACCCGCGTGGTGCGCGAGCAGCGCATCGACAGCCGGCGCCTGGCCACCGATGCGGCGATCCTCGATGCGCTCATGGCCGCGGCGCCACGGCGCGTGCTGGACATCGGCTGCGGCGAGGGCTGGCTGTGCCGGGCGCTGGGCGAGCGCGGCTGCGTGGCGCTCGGGGTGGACGCCGCGCCGGCGTTGATCGCGGCGGCGCGCCAGGCCGGCGGGGCGCGCTTCGAGGTGTTGACGCAGGCCGAATTGGCCGCCGGGGCGGGGCACGGGCTGGGGCGTTTCGATGCGCTGGTGTGCAACTTCGCCCTGTTCGACGAAGACCTGGCACCGCTGCTGCGTGGCCTGCAGGGGCTGCTGGCGCCGGCCGGGCGTTTGCTGATCCAGACCCTGCATCCCTGGAGCGCCTGCGGTGAGCAGGCCTATGCGGATGGCTGGCGGCTGGAGACCTTCGCCGCCTTCGCCGACGCATTCAGCGAACCGATGCCCTGGTACTTCCGCACCCTTGAGTCCTGGCTGGCACTGCTGCACGCCAGCGGCTGGCGCCTCAGCCGCCTCGGCGAACCGTGCCGGCCGGACACCGGCAGTCCCTGTTCGCTGCTGCTGATCGCCGAGCTGGCGAACGACTGCGCCTGAGTCGATTCGCCGCTTGGCGCCGGGATGCTTCTGCACCATTCGGGGGCAGACGCTCCGGCGAACTTATGCAACACTCCGCGGCGACCTCAGTGGTTCACTCCCGCAATGCCCACGTCCGCTCCACAAGGGCGGGCAGCCTCTTCCGGTGTGCAGTTCCGGAAGCGTCCAGACCGATCGACGCCCCGTGCTCCCCAGCGCGGCGGCGAAGCCATCTCGTCGCGGGCGCCTCCCCATCCCGACCGCACGTTCGAGTTTTCCGCTGATATGCCCAACAACAACATCGAGGTTGCAACCCATGTCGTCCCACGATCTGCAACGGGATCTCAACGAACGGCACATCCGACTCATGGCGCTCGGCGCCTGCATCGGTGTCGGCCTGTTCCTCGGCTCGGCCAAGGCCATCCAGATGGCCGGTCCGGCCATCATGCTGTCCTACATCATCGGCGGCCTGGCCATTCTGGTGATCATGCGCGCCCTCGGCGAGATGGCCGTGCACAACCCTGTCGCCGGCTCCTTCGCCCGCTACGCCCAGGATTATCTCGGCCCGCTGGCCGGCTACCTGACCGGCTGGAACTACTGGTTCCTCTGGCTGGTGACCTGCGTCGCGGAAATCACCGCGGTCGCCATCTACATGGGCATCTGGTTCCCCGAGGTGCCGCGCTGGATCTGGGCCCTGGCGGCGCTGGCGAGCATGGGCACGATCAACCTGATCGCGGTCCGCGCCTTCGGTGAGTTCGAGTTCTGGTTCGCCCTGATCAAGATCGTCACCATCCTCGCGCTGATCCTGGTCGGTGGCGGCATGATCGTCTTCGGCCTGGGCAACGGCGGCGTCGCCACCGGCATCGCCAACCTGTGGAGCAACGGCGGCTTCATGCCGCATGGCATCAGCGGCGTGCTGATGTCGCTGCAGATGGTGATGTTCGCCTACCTCGGCGTGGAAATGATCGGCCTCACCGCCGGTGAAGCGAAGAACCCGCAGAAGACCATCCCCGGAGCGATCAACTCGGTGTTCTGGCGCATCCTGCTGTTCTACGTCGGCGCGCTCTTCGTGATCATGTCGATCTACCCGTGGAACGAGATCGGCACCCAGGGCAGCCCCTTCGTGATGACCTTCGAGCGCCTCGGCATCAAGACCGCCGCCGGCATCATCAACTTCGTGGTGATCACCGCCGCGCTGTCGTCCTGCAACGGCGGCATCTTCAGCACCGGGCGCATGCTCTACAGCCTGGCCCAGCACGGCCAGGCACCGGCGCTGTTCGCCAAGACCTCGAAGGGCGGCGTGCCGCGCAACGCGTTGCTGCTGTCGATCTTCGCCCTGCTGTTCGGCGTGCTGCTGAACTACCTGGTGCCGGAGAAGGTGTTCACCTGGGTGACCTCGATCGCCACCTTCGGCGCGATCTGGACCTGGGCGATGATCCTGCTGGCGCAACTCAAGTTCCGCCGCGGCCTGTCCGTGGCCGAAGCCGGCACGCTGCGGTTCAAGCTGTGGCTGTACCCGCTCAGTTCCTACCTGGCCATGGCCTTCCTGGTGCTGGTGGTGGCGCTGATGGCGTACTTCGAGGACACCCGCATCGCCCTGTACATCGGCCCGGCCTTCCTGGTCCTGCTGGTGCTGCTCTACCGCGTCTTCGACCTGGCGTCGAAAGGCGAGCCGGCGGGCGCGGCCAGTCGCGCCTGATGCGCTGCGTGTCATGAAAAAGGGCCTCTGCGGAGGCCCTTTTCTTTTGCTCGTTTGCCGCGCCGGCCCTATGCCTTGGCCAGCAGCGGCGGCATCGGGCAATCGAGGATGTCCGCCACCGCGCGCATCAGCTCGGCCTCGGCGACGCTGATGCGGCCGTCGAACTCGATGCAGCGCGCCATGGCCTTGAGCAGTTGCGGTTTCTGCAACGGGCGCAGTTGCGTCAGGCGCCTGAGCGCTGCTTCCAGGTCGCGCAGGCTGCCGGCTTCGGCGAGCGGGCGGGGCCGGGACGGGAAGGGCAGGCTGGCCCAGGCTTCGGCGAACGCCTGGTCGGCCGACAGCGCCGGCGTGTCGTCCAGCCGTGCGAGGAAGCCGAGCAGGATCGCCGACTCCTCGGCCAGCTCGGCCAGGGCCAGGTTGCCGATGCGCGCCGAGGCCGGGCGCAGGTTGCGTTCGACGATGCGCAGCAGGGTCCACTCCAGCAGCTTGACCCGTTTGTCGGCCTTGATCAGCAGCGCCATGTTGCTCAGCAGCGTTTCCACCTCGGCTGGCGGCAACTGCTTCAGCGCCGGAATGGCGAGGTCCAGCAGCGGCAGGCGTTGGCCCGGCGCCAGGGCCAGGAGGGCGTCGTCCAGGCGTTCCAGGGTGAATGCCAGGCTCAGGTCGAGGCGGCTGCTCAGCAACTCGCGCTGCTGCTGGCGTGCCTCGGCGTCGGCGTCGAGCAGCAGGCCGTAGATCAGCACCTGGGCGCCGGCTGCGCTGTGCGCCGCGTTGCTCAGCGTTGGGTCGAGGCTGTCGAGCGTGCTGCGCGCCTGCGCCAGGTGTTCGCTGCGTGGCTCGCCGATGGCGGCGATCGCCTGTTCGGCGGCGCTGGCGCTGAAGCCGGCGAGCGCGGCCTGCCAGGCCTCGGGGCCGAGCAGCGGGGTGTCCAGGCGTGGCTCGATCCTCGGGTAGCGGCCATCCCAGCCCGGCTCGATGCGGCGGATGCGCTCCTGCAGCGGCGGATGGCTGTCGAAGCCGAACAGCCTGGCGCCCGCGCCGTCGCCGAAGTACAGGTGGCTGAACTCGGCGCGGTGCAGGGCGGCCAGCAGCGATCCGTGGCCGCCGATCTTCTTCAGCGCCCCGGCGATGCCAGCCGGGTTGCGGGTGAACTGTACCGCCGAGGCGTCGGCGAGGAATTCGCGCTGGCGGTTCACCGCGGCCTTGATCAGGTTGCCGAAGTAGGTACCCACCGAACCCAGCAGCCAGAGGCAGGCGCCGGAGAGGACGAGCAGCAGCAACAGGGCGAAGCCGGAGCCACTGCCCGAGTCGCTGGAGGTGTCGCTGCTGCCGCTGCGGCCGCTCACGCGAATGCGAGCGGCGCTCGGCGTGTCAGCGTCCCACAGCCCGCGCAGGAGGCCTTCGCCGATCAGGCCGAGCACCAGGATGCCGTGCAGCAGCGCCACCAGGCGCGTATTCAGGCGCATGTCGCCGTTGTAGATGTGGCTGAACTCGTGGGCGATCACCCCCTGCAGCTCGTCGCGGCTGAGCAGGCCGATGGCCCCGCGGGTGATGCCGATCACCGCGTCGCGCGGGGTCACGCCGGCGGCGAAGGCGTTGATCGCGTCGTCTTCGAGCAGATAGACCGGCGGCACCGGGGTGCCCGAGGCGATGGCCATCTCCTCCACCACGTTGAGCACCCGGCGCTCGTCGGCGCCCCGCGCGTCCAGGTTGATCAGCTTGCCGCCGAGGCGTTCGGCCACGGCGCGGCCGCCCGCGCTCAATTGGCTCTGCTTGTAGAGGGCGGAAACCACCACCACGCTGACCACCACCAGGGCCACGCCCAGGTAGAGGTCGGCATTGGACAGGTTGTTCGGCGAGGTCCAGTGCGTGCCCGGCTCGCCGATGTGCCGCCAGAGCCAGCCGAGCACCAGCGTGGTGAGGCTCACCAGGCAGGTCACGGCGATGGCCAGGAGCAGGATCAGGCGCCCGGTCTGGCGGCGGGCGTGGTCCTGGTGCTGGAAGAAGTTCATGCCGCGCTCCCTGCGCTACGCACGATCAGAAGGCGACCTTGGGGGCGTCCTGGATGAGCTTGCTGTCGGCGAACTCCAGCGGCGTGGCGTTCACCTTGTGGCCGAAGCTCGGCGCCAGCAGCACGGCGGGGAACGACTGCTTGTAGGTGTTGTACTCCATCACCGCGTCGTTGTAGGCCTGGCGGGCGAAGGCGACCTTGTTCTCGGTGCTCGACAGCTCCTCGGTGAGCTGCTGCATGTTCTGCGAGGCCTTGAGGTCCGGGTAGGCCTCCAGGGTCACGTTGAGACGCCCGAGGGCGCCACCCAGGGCGCCCTCGGCGCCGGCCAGCCGGGCCATGGCGGCGGCGCCACCGGGCTCGGCGGCGGCGGCCTTGAGCCCGGCGACCGCGGCGTTGCGCGCGGCGATCACGGCTTCCAGGGTCTCGCGCTCGTGCTGGAGGTAGGCCTTGGCGGTTTCCACCAGGTTGGGGATCAGGTCGTAGCGGCGCTTGAGCTGCACCTCGATCTGCGCGAAGGCGTTCTGGTAGCGGTTGCGCAGCGTCACCAACTGGTTGAAGGCGCCGACGACGGCGAAGACGAGCAGGGCCAGGATGGCCAGTGTCACCAGGGAAGAAACCGACATGGGATGTCCTTATCTGCGGCAGACGTAGCGCCGATGATAGCGGAAAGCCCCGGACTGCCAAGGGGGAGGGCGGCCCGGCGGCTCAGAACTGCACGTCGATCACCACGCTGTCCCGGTAGATGCCCGCCGGCGGCGTGTTCTGCTCCGGCAGCACTCGTGCGCGGTAGTCGAAACGCTGGCCGCTGACCCCGTCGTACTGGTTGGGGTTGATTTCGGCGCTGGTGCTGGCGCGCCTCTCGCTGCCGGTGGCGCCCCAGCGCTCGCTGCTGCGCGACTTGTATAGCTCGTAGGCCAGGTAATGGCCGCCGTTGGCCATGCGCCGGGTCTTGCCGTCGGCCTGCGCGCCGTCGTTCAGGCCGACGCTATAGAGAGCGCCCTTGGTGCAGCGGATGGTGATGTTGCCCTGCTGGGTGTCGAAGTTCTGGGCCAGGGGCGCGCTGCCGAAATCGAGGGCGGGCGCGGTGATGAGACAGTCCGGGCTGACCACCAGACTCACCTGGATGCTGGTCGGCACGCCCTCGCCCCAGGTGTCCGGCGGCAGGGTGCAGGCTTCGAGGAGGCAACCGCCACGCAGGCCGGGGCTGATGTCCCAGCCCGGAATATTGCAGATACCGAAGGCCTGGCCGTTGAGGCAGATGCGCCAGTACCAGCGCAGTCGGATGGTGGCGTGATAGGTGCCGGCGGAGACATTGGCGCCCTTGGCCGTGCGCAGGTACACCGGGAAGCTGCCGAGGTCCGGGCCGTTGCCGAGGAAGGTGAAGGTCGAGTAGTCGTAGGGGCGCCCCGCCTCCAGCGCCGAGGTGGCATTGGCCGACGAGTAGAGCGCGAAGGGTACCTGCTCGCCGGTCTGCCCATGGGTCAGCACCGGGTCGCTGGCGCGGTCGATCTGCATCCTGATCCAGGACTGTCCGATCAGCGTGCCCTTGGACTGGTCGCAGCTCATCCCGCCGCCGCTGAGCAGGCGTTGCGCTTCGTCGCGCACGGTCAGCGAGCTGAGGGTGCCGAAGGAGGCTTGTGCGCTGGCCTGCCGGCATTGCTTGACGACGGTGTCGGCCCAGGCCTGCCCGGCGCTCGCTAGCGCCAGTCCCAGTACCAGCCATGGCAGCGTTTTCATCGGTGTTCTCCTGTTGGCGTCGGCGTGTCTCGGCTTGGCCGGCAGGACAGCGGTCCCACCTGGGCCAGCGTTTCGATCCGGGTGTCCAGTTCGAACTCGGCGCGGCAGTGCGTGCCATCGGGCAGGCGCGCGTCCAGGCGATTGCGCGCCCGCAGGCCTTCCAGGTAGACCAGGCCATCCCAGCCCACGTAGGCCTCGCCGCCGTCGGCGCGGCTGATCCGGGTACCCAGGGGCAGCGGGCGTCCCCGGGTGTCGTGCAGCTCGACGCTGGCGGCGACCACGCGGCGGAGCGGGAAGCGCAGCAGGTAGCCGCTGCCGGATCTGACCGCGACCCGGCGCTCGACGCTGGGCGCTTCGATATTCGCCGCCAGGCCGAGGGTGTCGATGCTGTACTTGGCGTCGTAGTAGCCGCTGCTCCAGGGCACCAGCAGGTGGCCGGCGTCATTGGTTTCGCCGACCAGCTGGTTTTCGTAGTGCACCGGAATCCCGCCATGGCCGTCGGTGCTGACCACTACGAAGGCGTCGTCGATGCGGTTGGCGGCGAGCACGGCGTCGTCGATCCAGACCAGCGAGCCGCCGACGTCCGCCCAGCGCGTGTAGCCGCGCGCGTCACCGTAGGCGCCACCCTGGACCTGCAGGTGCTCGTCGCGCCAGGTCAGGCTGGCCTGCTGGTAGCGGCCGCCTTGGTCGCCGTCGGCGTGGGCCAGGTTCCAGCCCAGCCCGCCGGCGCTGGGCGTGGCCTGGTGGTAATCGAGCCGGCGCCTCGCGCCTTGGTCGGCCGTGCGTTCCAGGCTGGCGCTGAGGGTCCCGCCGAGGTCGAAGGGCACCACCAGTTGCGCGGCGCTGCTCCAGCCGCCGGCGCCGATCTGCTGGGTGGCGGACAGGTGAAGGCTGGCGTTGCCCCACAGCGAGCGGCTCCAGGACAGGTTGAGCAGGCGGGTACGGCTGCCGTCGCCGGCCTCGACGTCGAAGTAACCGCCGCCGAGGCTGCCCCAGCGCTGCAGCGAGACGCTGAGGGTCGCCTGGGTGCTGCTGCGGCTGAGCGACGCGCTGCCGTGCCCGGCGCGCGGCGAGCCGGGCAGCGGCGGCGCGCGCTGGTACTGGTCGTACAGCGCCAGGTCGGCATAGCCGGCGTTACGCTGGGTGCGCAGCAGGGACAGATTGAAACGCGGCGCGCTGTATTGGTAGCCGAGGCTCAGTTGCTCGCCCTCGGTGCCGCGCAGGCGGCTGCGTCCGACGGCGCCGCTGAGCACGCCGAGGTTGCCCAGGCGCAGCAGGCCGCCGAGGCCACCGAGGGCCAGTTCGGCGGCGCCTTCGGCGTGGCTTTCGAGGGTGAACCAGGGCGTCATCCCGTAGCGCAGCGAAGCGCTGGCGGCGCCAGGGCCGTAGTCGAAACTGCTCAGGCCATAGTTGCGCCGCAGGCTGCCCAGCGCGGCGGAGAAGTCCGCCAGCCCCGGGCGCAGCAGGTCGCTGCTGACATAAAAGGGCACGCGGGTGGAGACCTGGCGGCCGAGGGCGTCGGTGGTCACCAGTTGCGCTTGCCCGGCGCCATTGATGAAAGGCAGGTTGCTGATGCTGAAGGGGCCGGGCTCCAGCTGGTAGCTGCCGTTGCGGTAGCCATTGATGAACAGGTCGAGGGTGGTCGGAACCGCCGCTTCGCCGGAGAACTGCGGCAGCGGGTAGGTGACGATGTCTGGGCGGATGGCGAAGTCTCGCGAGACCTGCACGCCGCCCAGGCGCACCGGCGTGCTCCAGCTCTGCGCGGTGCTGATCAGGTCGCCGACTTCGACGGCCAGCGCGTGTCGCTCGTTGGCGTGGCGCCAGGTGCTGTCGTAGCGCAGGTAGCGCGACGGCGTGGCCGCGGCGGAATAGCCGTGCTGGTAGACACCGCTATGGCTGAGGGTGCCGAACTCGCCGAACAGGCGCAGTTCGCTCCAGGCCGAGCTGTAGTCGGCGCCGCGCTCGGCACTGGCGGCGTAGACCTCATAGTTGAGCAGGGCGCCGAAGCTGGTGTGGGCCTGCTCGTGCGCTGGCGGCGGCGAATCGCCGAGCCGTTGCGCCGGCAGCCAGTGCGTCGGCACCTGCAACAGTAGGCGTTGGGTGGCGGCCTCGTAGCGCGTCTCGACCTCGGGCAGGCTGTCCAGGCGCAGCAGGCCGCTGTGCCGTGCGTCCAGCGCCAGCCCGGCGGCGCGTAGTTCGCCGGCGTCGACCAGCAGGCCGCCGTCGCGCACCTCCACCGTCAACACCCGCCCGCTGGGTTTGCGGTTGAGCACCAGCTCCAGCGCCAGCAGGGTGCTGTCGGGCAGGCTCAGGGGACCGCGCGGCGGCGTGGGCAGGGGCGCGGCCAGGGCCTCCAGTTCGCCGGACAGCAGGGTCGCGCCGGCCAGCAGCAGGCGGCGTGGCCAGGCCCGAACGGCCTGCCGTCGCGGCGCGCGCAGGCGGCTCAACATGGCAAATCCGGTGGCTCTGCTCAGGGCCGCCAGCGTGGGATTTCTCCTGGCTCGCCGTTGCTCTCGGCGCGCAGCCGGGCGTCCGTGCCGACCGCCTCGGCGAGCGGCCAGCGCATCTGGCTGCCGGCCAGCACATAGCCGAGCAGGCCGCTGGCGACCTCCAGGGTCGCGCCCTGGTGTTCCAGGCTGACCCGCGTCAGGCGTGCGTGCCGTGTGCCCTGGTTGCGCACTTCCAGGTAGTGCCTGCCGTTCACGCTGAGCGGACGCCAGCTCAATTGCGCGTCGCTGGCGTCGGCCGTGTCGCCCTGGCGCGATGCGTCGGGGCGCGGCGAGAGGCCTTCGCCCTGGACGAACAGCGGCACCGAGTAGCGCATCTGGAACTGCACCGTGGCGGCGTTGCCCGGCTCGGCGGCCGGCGCGGACGGCGTCGGTATCTCATCGATGAGGATGCGGTAGGCCTGCTCGGTCGCGGCCGCGACGGGCTTTAGCTGGGTCAGCCTGACCAGTTGCCGTTCGCCGGGGGCGATGCGGATCATCGGCGGGCTGCCGATGACCTCGCGTTGCGCGTGGTAATGCTCCTCGCCGTCGGCCTGGCGCCAGGCGAAGACGCGCAATTGCAGCAGGCTGGGTTGTTCGCCGTGGTTTTCCAGCCAGAGCGCGGTGGCGCGCTGGTCGTGGCGCAGCAGCGGGTCGATCGGCCAGATCAGGATCGAACTGCTGGCCCGCGCGGTCGGGCTGAGCAGCAGGGCGAGGCCGGCGAGGCCGGCTGCGCAGGACTGGAAAAAACCTCTCGTTCGAGACATCTGCAACTCCTTGCGGCTCACCAGGTGAGGGTCACGGTGAGCACGTCCTGGTAGAGCCCGGCGGGCTGGTGGCCGTCCAACTGCGCGCTGGCGTAGAGCGACAAGCGCAGGCGGCCATCGGAGGCGGGGGTGAAGGCGATCGGCTGGCTCAGAATTTCCTGCTGCAACGCGGCGTCCGTGTACAGCCGATAGGCGAGCAGGCTGCTGCCGTCGCTGAGGTGGCGCTGGCCGCCTTGGGCGTTGACGCCGGCGTCGATGCTGATTTGCGGCAGCGTCCCCGGCGTGCAGTGCAGAGCGACGCTGCCCGGCATCAGCGGGGTGCTCAGGTGGCCGGTGCGATACGCCGGGTGGCGGCCGAAATCCAGGCTGCCGAGGTTGCCCAGGCTGGCGTCATTGCCGGCGTGCACCGGGTTGATCAGGCAGCCGGCAACGATGCGCGCGGAGACCTTGAGGGGGGCCGTGGTGATGGCCCCAGCGGGCTCCGCGGCGAGCGCGGCGAGCAGTGCCAGGCAGCAGTGACTCGGGGTTCGGGCGTGCATGGGCGGCCGCTCAGAACTCCACCTGGACACTGAGGATGTCCGAGTAGGTGCCGGGGACCAGCGCCGCCTGGCCAAAGGCGCGGGCGTAGAGGTTGAAGGGGCGCGCGCTGCCGTCGGCGGCGAACGACAGGGATATGCCATTGGCCAGCTTGTTGGTGCGTCCGCTGTCGCTGTACAGCTCGTAGGGCACGTATTTGCTGCCATTGGCCAGGGCGTGGCTGGCGGTGTCGCCGCCCTGGATGTCGTTCTGGCCCTTGACGATGGTCAGCTTGGCGTCATCGCCGGGCGAGCACTGGATGCTGATGCCGTTGCCACCGTTGCCGGAGAGCTGCGCCTCGACCGTGGCGAACAGGGCGGTCTGGCTGCCGAAGTCGATGCTGCCGAAGTCGACGTTGTTGATACCGCTGCTGCCGTTGTTGATCTGGCAGCCGCGCTCGATCTGCAACCTGACCTGAATCTGCCCGCTGAGCACGTTCGCGGCCTGTGTCGAGGCGGTCGACAGGGCGAGGCCGGGGATGCTGAAGAGAAGGGCGAGGGCGTGCGCTTTCATGGAGGGCTCCTGGGGCGGCTGAGCAGCGGCGCCTGCCGTCGGACGGCGGGCGCTGGGTGCGGACAAGGAGCAGCGGGTGTGCGGCGGCGTGTGCGGAGCGCGTCCTGCGCGGCTGCCCCTTGCGGCGTGCGCTGGCAAAGGAGCAGGGATTGTCCGCAGTGGGGCTTGAGAGGCGCTAGACGGAAACGATGTAGATTCGCGTGTGAATTTTCAGAACAAATAAGCGCTTGTTTGTGGGAAATGGCGTGTCGCGCTGGATGAAATCGCCGCCGATGGCCCGGCTCGGCGGGCACCGCGGGCACAAAAAAGGGCCTCGCATGGAGGCCCGTAATTGGAGTGTGGCGCGGCGGCGTTCAGGCCGGTACGTATTGCCCCTGGCGGATCAGACTGCGCTCGATCCACCAGCCGAAGGCCAGCCCGAGGGTCGACCAGAGGATCGCCTGAATGCCCAGGGCGACCACGCGGAATTGCCACAGCAGGTCCGCCGGGAAGTCCGCCGGCACCTCGCGGACGGCCGGGAAGACCGCCGCCGTCACGGCGCAGATCGCCAGGTACAGGGCCACGCCCGCCAGCGCGCCGAACCAGACGCCATGGCGGGCGATCAGGCGCCGTGCCAGGTTCACCGCCACGGCGGCGGCGGCCAGGGACACCGCGATCATCAGGAAGAACAGCAGGGTGCGTTGGCGGATGCTCGCCGGGTCGCCCACCGACGGCGGGTTGGCCGGGTACTTCAGGCCGGGCACCAGGTACAGGGCGATGAAGGCCGCCAGCGCCAGCAGCGCCGCCAGCGCCCGCGGGCCGAGGCGGCCGACGCGGCCCAGGGCGTAGGCGAAGACCAGGGCGAACAGGCCGCCCATGGCGCTGCTGTAGACCAGCACGCCGGTGAGCAGACCGACGCCGGCCTGGACCTCGCGGCTGACCAGCTCCTCCTCATCCGCGTGCGCATGCGCGCCGGACGCCTCGCTGGCCTGGTGATGGGCGCTGCCCTGTTCCTCGAAGGCGATGGCTCGCGCCACCTCCGGTTCGCCGTAGACCTTGGCGAAGGCGAAGGCGAGCAGCCCCGCCAGGATGCCGACCAGCATCCCGCGCAGCAGTAGTGTTCCAGTCATGGGGTATCCCTCAGTGGCAGGGGAAGCCCAGCAGGTGGCGGCCGTCGTGGACGAATTCGTGCACGTACATGCCGGAGAACAGCGAGGTGGCGCCCTGTTCGGCGCCGACGAAGTACAGCGCCAGGATCAGCAGCAGGCCGCCGAAAATGGCCCAGGGCAGCAGCTCGGCGAGCGGGATGACGGGAAGGGACAGGTTGCCGGAATGGGCTGGGGTGGCTGTATGAGCCATGAAAACCTCCTAGGATTGCGCGTCCGGAATCGAGGGTGATGTGGGGGGAAGGGTCTGACTCTCAGCCCTGGGGCTGAATACAGTGGCGCGACCGTGCCGGATTTCCACCGGCTTCCTTCCAAATGACAACGTGCTACGAGAGCGCCGCAGAGTGTAAACCCCGGGCGCCGGTAAATGGGAGTTAATTTCAATATGCCGACGCGCATCAGCCTGCTCTGCCATGGGCGCACCCAGGCGCAACGCCATGGCCGCTTCGCCCTCGATGACGAGCCTCTGGAGGCGGGCGAGGCGCAGCGCCTGGCCGCGCGGGTCGCCGAAATCAAGGCGCCGCGGCGGATTCTCTGCGCACCGGAATGGCGCGCCCGGCAGACCGCCGCCGCCTGGCACGGCGATGTGGAGCTGCTCGATGTCCTGCGCGATTGCGACTACGGCGCCTGGCGCGGGCGCAGTCTGGCGGCGTTGCAGGAGGAAGCGGCGCCGGCCCTGGCCGAATGGCTGAGCGACCCGGCCAGCGCGCCCCACGGCGGCGAGTCGCAGGCGCACCTGTGCGCGCGGATCGGCGCCTGGCTGGACGGTTTCGGCGACGACGGCCACATCCTCGTCGTCAGCCATCCCGCCGTGATCCGTGCCGCCGTCTTGCACGCTTTGCAGGCCGGCGCCCAGGCCTTCAACTGCATCGACGTGGCGCCGCTGGCGCTGGTCGATCTGCGCTTCCACGGGCGCTGGCGCCTGCGCGTCTGAGCCGGCGCCTGTCGCGGCGGCCGGCTGCGCGTCTATGCTGCCTGGGCCCTTAGCCCAACGGAGACCACCATGTCCAGCCATCCCAGCCTGATCCCCTGCCTGCGCTACCGCGATGCGCCGGCGGCCATCGAGTGGCTGTGCAGCACCTTCGGCTTTCGCCGGCAACTGCTGGTGGACGACGGACACGGCGGCATCGCCCATGCCCAGCTATGCCTGCCCGATGGCAGCGCCATGCTGATGCTCGCCCCGGCGGTGGACAACGCCTACGGCCGGCTGATGCGCAGCCCCAGCGAACTCGGTGGCTGCACGCAGAGCCTGTACCTGGTGGTGAGCGACATCGAGGCGCTGTACCGGCGCGCCCTGGCGGCGGGCGCGGACATGCTCATCGATATCCGCGATGCGGATTACGGCGGCCAGGGCTTCACCTGCCGCGACCCGGAGGGGCATGTGTGGAGTTTCGGCACCTACAATCCCTGGCATTGAGCGACGAGGAGCAGGCTATGCGAACGGTGGCATTCGCCGACGGTACAGTGGTTCCAGCCCTGGGTCAGGGGACCTGGCGCATGGGGGAGGACGCCACGGCGCGCCGGCGCGAAGTGGCGGCCCTGCGTGAGGGCATCGAGCGTGGCCTGACGCTGATCGACACGGCGGAAATGTATGCCGAGGGCGGCGCCGAGGCGGTGGTCGGCGAGGCCATCCGCGGCCAGCGCGACGGCCTCTTCCTTGTCAGCAAGGTCTACCCGCACAACGCCAGCCGCAAGGGCATTCCAGCGGCCTGCGAGCGCAGCCTGAAGCGCCTGGGCAGCGACTACCTGGACCTCTACCTGCTGCACTGGCGCGGCCAGTACCCGCTGGCAGAGACGGTCGAGGCTTTCGAGCGCCTGCGCGAGGCCGGCAAGATCCGCCGCTGGGGGGTGTCCAACTTCGACCTCGACGACCTCGACGAACTGGCCGCTCCGGCCTGCGCCAGCAACCAGGTGCAGTACAGCCTGGAAGCGCGCGGCGTCGAATGGGACCTGCTGCCCTGGTGCCAGGCGCAGCGCATGCCGTTGATGGCGTACTGCCCGGTCGGCCAGGGCGGGCGACTGCTGCGCCATCCGGCGCTGCGCGCGGTGGCCGAGCGGCATGGCGCCAGCCCGGCGCGGGTGGCCCTGGCCTGGCTGATCCGCCAGCCGGGAGTGATCGCCATCCCCAAGGCGGTGGACAGCCTGCATATCCGCGACAACGCCGCCGCACTGACGCTGCACCTGGACGCCGACGACCTGGCGGCGCTCGACGCAGCCTTCCCACCGCCAACGCGCAAGACCCAGCTGTCAGTGGTCTGAGCCGACCCATCAGCGCCGTCGGCGGCATCGCCCGCCGTGCGCCATCAACTGCCTGCGGCGAATAACGCCCTCGGCGCTATCCGCCAGCGGCGCCACGACGGTGGATGGTTGGCATCGCCCGTAGGATGGCGTTGAGCGCAGCGATACCGATCACCCGCCGTGTGCCATCCATTGCCTGCGGCGAATAAAACGCCCTCGGCGCTATCCGCCAGCGGCGCCACGACGGCGCTGGGACGCCTGGTACAGGCGTTCGCTGTCGACGGCGAGGAATTCCAGGCAGGCGAGGGCGCCAGTCATCACGTCGGCGGAGGGCGAGCCCAGGTCGGGGGCGCCGGCCAGCAGGTGGAGCATGTCGCGCAGGGCGCGATGGCGAGCGTGGGCGGCGTCGTAGAGCGCCAGGGGCGTGTTGTCGTCCAGCGGGTGGAGCAGGGCGAGTTCGGTGAGGTTCATGGGGTTGCACTCTAGAAGATTGGTTTTCCGCGTCCTGACGCCAATCAGGGAGGGCGGACCGTACAGGTTGGCGTACCGGCTAGAGTCCCGGCGCATCCGAAGATGCCCTGCACGGCCCACCCATATTGTGGGTGCAGCCCTGCAAGGCGCTGAGCGTTCGCTCAAGCACCTTCTCTAGACAGGACGCCAATCCTGACCGCCCAGGTGGGGCGGAGCGGCCACGTTAGGCAGTCGGCTTGGGGCTGTCAATCGGGGTGGCGGCGGTTGCTGGGGGTATGCGTTCCGGCGGGAGGGTCGGTTTCGCCGACCGCTGTTCCTACAAAAATCCCGGACGGCGTGGTAAGAAGCGCCATCAATGTGAGGGAGCCGGGTCATGAGCAGGTTGCGTGTCGGGGTGATTTTCGGTGGGCGTTCGGCGGAGCATGAGGTATCGCTGCAGTCGGCGAAGAATATTGTCGATGCGCTCGACCGCTCGCGGTTCGAGCCGGTGCTGATCGGCATCGACAAGGAGGGCCGCTGGCACCTGAACGATGCCTCGGATTACCTGCTCAACCAGGAGAACCCGGCGCTGATCGCGCTGAACCGCTCCAATCGTGAACTCGCCGTGGTGCCTGGCAAGGCCGAGTGGCAATTGGTGGAAACCGCCAGCCAGCAGTTGCTGGAGCATGTCGATGTGATCTTCCCCATCGTCCACGGCACCCTTGGCGAGGATGGCTGCCTGCAGGGCTTGCTGCGCATGGCCGACATCCCCTTCGTCGGCTCTGATGTGCTGGGCTCGGCGATCTGCATGGACAAGGACATCAGCAAGCGCCTGCTGCGCGACGCCGGCATCGCCATCACCCCCTTCGTCACCCTGACCCGCGCCAACGCCGCGCGCCTGCCCTTCGCCGAGGTACAGCGCCAGCTCGGTCTGCCGCTGTTCGTCAAACCGGCCAACCTGGGTTCGTCGGTGGGCGTCAGCAAGGTGCGCGACGCGGCCGAGTACGACGCTGCCGTGCAACTGGCCCTGGCCTACGACGACAAGGTGTTGGTGGAAGCGGCGGTGAACGGCCGCGAGATCGAGTGCGCGGTGCTCGGCAACGACCAGCCGATCGCCAGCGGCTGTGGCGAGATCGTCGTGCGCGACGGTTTCTACTCCTACGACAGCAAGTACATCGACGACCAGGCGGCGCAGGTGGTGGTGCCGGCGGAGATCAGCGCCGAGGCCAGCGAGCGCATTCGCCAACTGGCCGTCGAGGCCTTCCAGGTGCTCGGCTGCTCGGGCCTGGCGCGGGTCGATGTGTTCCTCGGCGCCGACGGCCAGGTGTTGATCAACGAACTCAACTCGCTGCCCGGCTTCACCCGCATCAGCATGTATCCCAAGCTCTGGCAGGCCGCCGGGATGAGCTACAGCGAGCTGGTCAGCCGCCTCATCGACCTGGCCCTGGAGCGCCACGCCGCGCGCCGCCGCCTGCAGACCAACCGCTGAGCGGGGCGCCGCGTATCGGCTGGCGCGGCGTTGCCGGAGCGCGCTGCTAAGGTTGCCTGATGAGCGGCCCGGCGCGGCCGCAATGCGGGAGCATGGCTATGTCCGAGAACCGGGATCACAGTGCCGAGGCGGCGATTCGCCGGGTGGTGGAGGATTACGTCGAGGGCATGGTCTTCGCCGATGAGGCGCGGCTGCGCCGGGCCTTCCATGCCCAGGCGAAGATCATCGGCCACTACCAGGGCGCGCTGGAGTGGCTGAGCCTCGACGCCTTCGTCGCGGCCATCCTCGGTGCCGGCAGCGTCGAAGTGAACGGCCCGCCGTTCTGGGAGATCCAGGCCATCGACGTGACCGGCGATGCCGCCGCGGTGAAGCTGATCGACGACTACTTCGACCTGCGTTTCACCGACTACCTGTCGCTGCTGCTGATCGGGCAGCGCTGGGTGATCGTCAACAAGGTCTATTACCTGCACCCCTGAGCGCTACCCGTGGGCCGGCGATGGCGCGGCGGAGGTTGGCGTTTTTTCGCCAGGACGGGCAGGCATTTCGTGCATTTTTGACATTTCAGCTTCTACACTCCACGAAGTTTCATTGGCCACGCTCAGGAGCGAGACGATGAGTTCTACTTCGAGGACGGTGTTGACGGCGGCGCTGCTGGCGCTGCTGGTAGGGGTGTCCCCGATTGCCCAAAACCCAGCATGGGGCGAGGAATCCGCCTCCCCCAGTGGTGTCCAGACGGACGATCAACAGGGGCCCCTCGGCGATCTGACCGACTACGGCCGGCTGGCTGAAGAGTCGCTGAATGCCGTGGGCACGGATGATTTCGTGACCGCGCGCCAGCGCATCGAGGAATTGCAGGGCAAGTGGCGTGCGGCGGCGGCCGAGATGCGCCGCAAGAGCCCGGAAGACTGGAAGGCGGCGAACGCGGTGGTGGAGCGCGCCGTGACCGAACTGCATGCCAAGACCCCCGACAAGGAGCGCAGCCTGGATGCGCTCAATGCGGTGCTTTCCACCTTCAATGACATTCAGGGCATCAGCGACTGATCGCCCGCATACCCGGTGAGTTCGCCGCGTCGCTTCTGCGACGGGCGATCCCGGCGGATCGACAGGGGGCGTTTCGCCCCCTGTCGTCTGTCAGACTCCGTCGAATGACATTTTCATCACATATGCGTCTCGGAGTTTTCACGTTCAGCTGCGCAGGATGCTGTCCCAGCATCTGACCTTGGGCGGTTGGTTTGCTCCCTTTGCATAACTGCGCGCGAGGCCAGTTCTGACGTGAAACGGTCCATCGATGCTGGAAGGCTGGCGACGCCGAGCAAGTTTCGTCCCCTGCTGAAATCCAAATACTCCCTGGCCTGGCTGGCTGGCCTGGCCGGCGCCGTGGTGTTGGGCGTGTGCGGCGCGGTGGCCCTGCCGTCGCTGAGCTACGGCCAGGTGCCCGTCGCCGCCGAGCTGGCCCAGCACTGGAGCAAGGGTGAGGTGGTGATGCTGGTTCGCCATGCCGAGCGGTGCGATCGTTCCAGCGCGCCCTGCCTGGGCGCGGCGGATGGCATTACGGTCCGCGGCAGCGAGCAGGCCGCGTTGGTCGGCCATGACTACCGTGCGCTCGACCTGAGCCATACCGATGTCTATGCCAGCCCGATGACCCGTACCGCGCAGACCGCCGAGCAGATGTTCGGCGCCAACGTCATCGCCCAGTCCTGGGTGGCGGACTGCAAGGGTGACGTGCTGAAGAACGTCCTGCAGCACAAGGTCGCCCACCGCAACCTGGTCTTGGTCACCCACAGCGAGTGCATGGCGCAGATCGTCCAGGCCATCGACCACCATGACCTGAGCACCCCCGAATACACCTCGTCGCTGGTGCTGTTCAGCGACGACAAAGGCGCGCTTCAGGTCGCCGGGCAGATCGAGCCGCAGGACTGGGCGAAAATGAACATTCGCTGAGCGCGCGGCGCGACATCACCTTACCGACGTGAGCGGGGCTGATCAGCCCCGCTTTTCGTTCCTGTCTACCTGGCCCGTTGCGCATTGCCCGACGCCTGCGCGGCGGGCACGGAACAGCCCCGGGATCAGGCGCGCGGTCGCTGCTGCAGGGCGATCGGCAGCAACGCGGCGATCGTCAGGGCGGCGCAGAGCAGCAGGGCGAGGCGGTAGGTGTGGGTGGCGTCGACCAGGTAGCCGATGGCTTCCGGGCTGAGGGCCGAGACGAGCCCGGCGATCAGGTTGCCGATGCCGAGCAGGGCGCCGAAATTGCGCTGTCCCATCGACTCGACCAAGAGTACCGGCGATAGCTGGTTGACCAGGTTGAAGGTGCAGCCCCAGGTCAGCACAAAGAGCGCCAGGGCGCCGATACCGAACGCCGGATGGCCCGCCGCGAGGAGGCACAGAATGCCGCCGGTGCCGATGGCGTTGCCGATCAGCAGGATGGCCTTGGCGCTCCAGCGGTAGCTCAGGACGCCGAAGACGAAGTTGCCGACGAACGCCGCGGCGCCGGTGCCGGCGAAAAAGGCGGCGGCCTGCTGCGCCGAATAACCGGCCGAGACGAGATAGGGCACCAGGGCGATGAAGATGCCGATGCTGCTCAGGGTGAGGAGCATCTGCATGGCGATCCACAGCCAGTAGCGCGGCATGCGCAAGGCCTCGCCGATGCTCGGATCGAGGTGCGAGCCTGGCGCAGCGTGCGGCTTGCCCGCGGTGGCCTCGGGCATGCGCGCCAGCCACAGCAGCAGGGGCACGCAGATCAGCAGGAGCATGCCGGCCACGGCCTGCATGGCGCTGCGCCAGCCGATGCTGACGATGACCTGGGTGAGCAGCATGGGGAAGATGATGGCGCCGATGGCGGCGCCGGAGAGCAGGATGCCATAGGCGAGGCCCTGCCGGTCGGGGACGATCCAGCGCGTGGCCAGGGTGATCGCCGGGACATAGGTCGAGGCGCCGACGCCGACGCCGCTGAGGGCGATGGCCAGGGTGAGCTGGCTGATGTCCTGGCTCCAACTGGCGAGCAGGTAGCCCAGCGCCGCTAGCAGGGCGCCGGCGGTCATCACCGGGCGCGGCGAGATATGGTCGAGCAGCCAGCCGGCCAGGGGCATGGCCAGGGTCATGGTGATCAGGAACGCGGTGGCGACGCGCGCGGCCTCTTCGTTGGAGCATTGGAAGGCCAGGGTGATCGGCACGGTGAACACGCTGATGGAGTTGAGCGTGGTGCCGAAGCCGATGCACAGCACCACCGCCAGGCCGAGGACCAGGCCCCAACCCTGGCGCTGGTTGGGGGTGGTCGAACTCTGTGTCTCCGGGCCGGGAAAGACTGCCGTTGCAGTCTCGATATCCCGCTCCGCTAGCGTATCCCGCACGTGCGCCATGGCTGAGCCTCTTGGATTGTTTTTGGAGTGAAACGCTCGAGGCGGAGTCTATGGGCGGCGCGGCGGACGCAAATCGTCCGTTGGGAGTAGTTGGGCGCAGGTCTCGCGCTCGCCGCCAATTCGCGGGCGAGCGCTCAGTCGCGGGGTGGGGCGGCCTTCATGGGCGAAGGCCGCGCGGGGAATCGCCGGGGGCTTCAGGCGCCGTTGGCCTCGAAGCTGTCGCTGCGCGCCATGCGCCACATTCGCTCGTAGAACTCCCCCTCGATGTTGCCGGAGAGCAGTTCGCCCGGCTTGAGGAAGTAGTGCAGGTGCGAGAACAGGCGGATTTCGCTGGACGAGACGCGCCGTACCAAGTGCTTGGCTTGCAGTTGCTCGGGGTGTTCGAGACCGGCGGCGGCGAGCATCTCGGCCAGGGCCTTGAGGGTGTTGCGGTGGAAGTTGTAGACCCGCTCGGCCTTGTCCGGCACCACCAGGGCGCGCTGGCGCAGCGGGTCCTGGGTGGCCACGCCGGTCGGGCATTTGTTGGTGTGGCAACTCTGGCTCTGAATGCAGCCAATGGCGAACATGAAGCCGCGCGCCGAGTTGGCCCAGTCGGCGCCCATGGCCAGCACGCTGGCGATGTCGAAGGCGCTGACCACCTTGCCGCTGGCGCCGATGCGAATCCGCTCGCGCAGGTTCAGGCCGACCAGGGTGTTGTGCACGAACAGCAGGCCCTCGCGCATCGGCAGGCCCATGTGGTCGACGAATTCCACCGGGGCGGCGCCGGTGCCGCCTTCCTTGCCGTCGACGACGATGAAGTCGGGGAGGATGCCGGTCTCGTGCATGGCCTTGGCGATGCCCATGAACTCCCACGGATGACCGATGCACAGCTTGAAGCCGACCGGCTTGCCGCCGGACAGTTCGCGCAGGCGGACGATGAAGTCGAGCAGTTCCTTGGGCGTGGAGAACTCGCTGTGGCAGGCCGGCGAGATGCAGTCCTGGCCCATGGGCACGCCACGGGTGGAGGCGATCTCGGCGGTGACCTTGTGTTTCGGCAGGATGCCGCCATGGCCGGGTTTGGCGCCCTGGCTGAGCTTGATCTCGATCATCTTCACCTGCGGGCTCTTGGCCTGCGCGGCGAAGCGCGCCGGGTCGAAGCGGCCGTCCTCGGTGCGGCAGCCGAAGTAGCCGCTGCCCAGTTCCCAGGTGAGGTCGCCGCCGTACTCGCGGTGGTATGGGCTGATGCTGCCCTCGCCGGTGTCATGGATGAAGTTGCCCATGCGCGCGCCCTTGTTCAGCGCGCGGATGGCGTTGGCGCTGAGGGCGCCGAAACTCATCGCCGAGATGTTGAAGACCGAGATCGAATAGGGCAGCTTGCAGTCCGGCCCGCCGACGTTGACGCGGAAGCTGCTGGGGTCGGCCAGCGGCGCCGGGCGGATCGAGTGGGCAATGAATTCGAAGCCGGACTCGTAGACGTCGATCAGGGTGCCGAAGGGCTTGTCGGCGGTCTCCTGCTTGGCGCGCGCGTAGACCAGGCCGCGCTGGGCGCGGGAGAAGGGCAGCGCCTCGTTGTCGCCTTCGAGCAGGTACTGGCGGATTTCCGGGCGGATGCCTTCCACCAGGTAGCGGATGTTGCCGAGGATCGGGTAGTTGCGGCGCACCGCGTGGGGCGCCTGCAGCAGGTCGAAGACGCCCAGCAGGCTGAGGGCGAAGGTGGTCAGGGTGACCGGCCAGAGCCATTCCGCGTGCCCGAGGAAGGGCAGGCTGAACAGGGTGAAGAGGACACAGGCGGCAAAGAAGGCATAACGGCTGAGCAGCGACAGGTTCATGGAGTCTCCAGTCGTCGGGCGGAATCACGGTGGTTGGTGCCGGGGGCGTTGCCGTAGCGGGCCTGGAGAGCATAGGCAGACCTTGCGCCGCTGTGCTCTGGCGTGGCGCGATGGCTCGGCGGCCTCCGGAAGGATTCTTGTTATGGCGGGCTTCCCGGCGGCGAAAGTAGCCTGTCGGCGGGAAAAAAGGAAGCAAGCTAACTATTTTTTCAGATTTGGCAAAAGACCCGGACGCCGGCGTCCGGGCCGCTCGGTCGTCAGCAGGCGATGACGTTCACCGCCAGGCCGCCCTTCGAGGTTTCCTTGTACTTGTCCATCATGTCGCGTCCGGTATCGCGCAGGGTGGCGATGGCCTTGTCCAGCGACACCAGGTGCTGGCCGTCGCCGCGCAGGGCCAGTTGCGCGGCGTTGATCGCCTTCAGCGAGGCCATGGCGTTGCGTTCGATGCAGGGAATCTGGACCAGTCCGGCGACCGGGTCGCAGGTCAGCCCGAGGTTGTGCTCCAGACCGATTTCGGCGGCGTTCTCCACCTGTTCCAGGCTGCCGCCGAGGATTTCCGCCAGGCCCGCCGCGGCCATGGCGCAGGCCGAGCCGACCTCGCCCTGGCAACCGACCTCGGCGCCGGAAATCGAGGCGTTGAGCTTGCACAGGATGCCGACGGCCGCGGCAGTCAGCAGGTAGCGCTCGATGGCATCGCTGCCGGCGTCGCTGGCGTAGTGCGCGTAGTAGTGCAGCACCGCCGGGACGATGCCGGCGGCGCCATTGGTCGGCGCGGTGACGACCCGTCCGCCGGCGGCGTTTTCCTCGTTCACCGCCAGGGCCCAGAGGTCGACCCAGTCCATGGCGCCGAGGGTGCTGGCGATCAGGTTGCCGCTGCCGGCCTCGTTGAGCCGGCGGAACAGCATGGGCGCGCGGCGGCGCACCTTGAGGCCGCCGGGCAGCGTGCCTTCGGTTTCCAGGCCGCGGCGCACGCAGGCCTGCATTTCCGCCCAGATGTGCGCCAGGCCGGCATGGATCTGCGCCTCGTTGCGCAGCGCCAGTTCGTTGGCCCACATCAGATCGCTGATGCGCTGGAAGCCGTGGCTGTGACAGAGCCGCAGGAGTTCCTCGGCGCTGCGGAAGGGGTAGGGCATGGGGTTGTCCGGCAGCGCGCGGTCGGTGTTGAAGTCGGCCTCGTCGACCACGAAGCCGCCGCCCACCGAGTAGCAGGTGCGTTCGGCCAGCGGCAGGCCGCGGTTGTCCAGGGCGCGCAGGTGCATGCCGTTGGGGTGCGCGGGCAGGCTGCCGTCGTGGAAGACCAGGTCGTTGGTCGGATCGAAGTCGATGACGTGCTCGCCGTCCAGGGCCAGGCTGTGCTCGGCGAAGATGGCGTCGACCAGCGGCGCCAGGGCGGCCGGATCGGCATCCGCCGGGTCGATGCCGAGCAGGCCGATCAGGCAGGCGCGGTCGGTGGCGTGGCCCTTGCCGGTGGCGCTGAGCGAGCCGTAGAGGTTCACTTCCAGCCGCGCCACGCGCAGCAGCAGGGCGGCCTCGCGCAGGCGCTCGACGAACTCGCGGGTGGCGCGCATCGGTCCCATGGTGTGCGAACTGGATGGGCCGACGCCGGGCTTGAACATATCGAAGACGCTTAGGGTCATGGCGGCTACCTCCTGCTCCCAAGCATGGACCCGATTCGGCGTCGGGTCGATGACGGCGCGGGCCGGGGCGGCTGGCGTTGCGGAAGAGCGCTGGCACCGCGTTCATCGGCGTCGGCGCCTGGCGGGCGGCGCCGGTCTATGCTTGCCGCTGCCGTCCACGCCACACAAGGAAGACCCAACATGAGCCTCGATCGCCGCGTCACCTTCTACCATGCCCCGCAGACCCGCTCTTCCGGCACCCTGGCGTTGCTGAAGGAGCTGGGCGCCGACTACGACCTGCGACTGATCAACCTGCGCGCCGGCGAACAGCGCCAGCCGGCCTACCTGGCGATCAACCCGATGGGCAAGGTGCCGGCCATTCGCCACGGCGAGGCGTTGGTCAGCGAGCAGGGCGCCATCTTCATCTACCTCGCCGACCTCTACCCGGAAGCCGGCCTGGCGCCGGCCATCGGCGACCCGCTGCGCGGGCCTTACCTGCGCTGGCTGGTGTTCTACGGTTCGAGCTTCGAGCCGGCCGTCACCGACCGCTCCCTCGGCCGCGAGCCGGCGCCGCTGGCGCGCAGCCCCTACGGCAGCTTCGACGACGTGCTGAAGACCCTCGACAACCAACTGGAAAAGGGGCCGTACCTGCTCGGCGAGCGCTTCACCGCAGCGGACGTGCTCTGGGGCTCCGCCCTGGCCTGGACCACCGGCTTCGGCCTGGTGCCGAAGACCCCGGCGATCGAGCGCTACCTCGGCAAAGTCACCACGCGCCCGGTGTTCGCCAGGGTCGCCGAACGCGACGCGCAGTGGGCCGCGGAACATGCCGCGGCGGCGGGGCAGGGCTGACGCCTTGACATCGGGCGGCTAACGCCCTGCGCGGCTGAACGCGGCGCGTCGAGCGACTCAGCCCTTGGCCGCGCTGACCCCTTCGAGGGTGGCGAAGGAGGTGTCCTTGGCGGTGAGCAGGAAGTCGCGCATGAAGGGCGCGTCGAGCATGTCGGCGCGAATCGCCGCGTACAGCGTGCAGTACAGGCCTTTCTCGCCGAGGCGCCTGGCGGTCACGTAGCCGCGCGAGCTGTATTCGTGCAGCGCCCAGTTCGGCAGGCAGCAGACGCCGCGGCCGGAAGCCACCAGTTGCATCATCATCACCGTCAGTTCCGAGGTGCGTACCTGCGCCGGCTCGATGTCGGCCGGGTCGAGGAAGCGGGTGAAGATGTCCAGGCGATCGCGCTCCACCGGGTAGGTGATCAGCGTCTGGCTGGCCAGGTCGTCCGGGACGATGAAGGCTTTGCTCGCCAGGGCGTGATGGTTGTCCACCGCCAGCAGCGCCTCGTAGGTGAACAGCGGGACGTAGGTGATGCCGGCGATCTCCACCGGGTCGGAGGTCACCACCAGGTCGAGGTCGCCACGGGCCAGGGCCGGCAGCGGGGCGAAGGAGAAGCCCGAGGCCAGGTCCAGCTCGACCTCCGGCCAGGCATCGCGGAACTGGTCGATGGTCGGCATCAGCCACTGGAAGCAGCTGTGGCATTCGATGGCCATGTGCAGGCGGCCCGCGGTGCCGCCGGCCAGCCGCGCCAGGTCGCGCTCGGCGGCGCGCAGTTGCGGCAGCACGCTGTCGGCCAGTTGCAGCAGGCGCAGGCCGGCGCTGGTGAAGCGCACCGGCTTGGTCTTGCGGATGAACAGCGACAGGCCGAGGCGGTCTTCGAGTTCCTTGAACTGGTGGGAGAGGGCGGATTGGGTCAGGTGCAGGCGTTCGGCGGCTTCCACCAGGCTGTCGGCTTCGCGCAGGGCGTGCAGGGTTTTCAGGTGGCGCAGTTCGAGCATGATGCCGGTCCCAACATGAGGAAAACTTGATTTCTTAAAGCAAGGATTGAGTTTGTCTCATGATTGCACGGCTGTCGACTCGCTGCGGCGCCACGCCGCGCGGCGAGCCGGGACGGGCGTGAGCGGGCGGTCTTCGCGACCGCTCGGCAGCTTTCATCAAAGTGTCACGGTTGTGTGGCAGAGCGACGCACGGGAATTCATCAGAATCGCGTTCCACTGGGGTTCTGCATTCCGGATTTTTCTATGCGAGCGTTTCTCCTGGCGCTGGCGCTTTTCTGCGCGGCGCCTCTCCTTGCCTTTGCCGGCGATCGTTGCGATCCACGGGTTCCCACCGAGACCCTGGACGTCGGCGACGTGCGCCTGGCCTACCAGAGCATCGGGTCGCCCAAGGACCCGGCGCTGCTGCTGATCATGGGCCTCGGCGGGCAGCTCATCCATTGGCCCGATGAGGTGGTGCGGACCCTGTGCCAGCAGGGTTTCCGGGTGATTCGCTACGACAACCGCGACGTCGGCCTGACGGCCTGGCGCGCGCCGGTGCCGACGGCGAACCTGACCTACGAAGTGATCCGCTACCGACTCGGCCTGCCGGTGAGCGCACCCTACAGCCTCACCGATATGGCCTGGGATGCCCTGCATCTGCTGGATGCGCTGCACATCGATCGGGCCAATGTCCTGGGCGCCAGCATGGGCGGGATGATCGCTCAGCACGTTGCCGACCTGGCGCCGCAGCGGGTCATCAGCCTGACCCTGGTGATGACCAGCTCCGGCGCCGAGGGCCTGCCCGCGCCCAGCGACAGCCTGCTGCGCCTGCTGGCGCGGCGCGAGGCGAGCAGCCGCGAGCAGGCCATCGAGCAGCAGGCCGACCTGCTCGCCGCGCTGGGCAGCCCGGCGGTGAAGGACGATCGCGCGCAACTGCTGCGCCAGGCGGCGGTCTCCTATGACCGCGCGTTCAACCCGGAGGGCGTGCAGCGCCAGTTGCTGGCGATCCTCGCCGAGCCGAGCCGGGTCGATCTGCTCAACCGCCTGAACCTGCCGACCCTGGTCATCCACGGCACCGCCGACCCGCTGCTGCCGGTGATGCATGGGGTGCACGTGGCGGCGCACGTCCGCGGCTCGGAGCTGAAGCTGATTCCGGGCATGGCCCATCGCTTCCAGGAAGCCTTCAAGGCGCCCTTGCTGGCGGCGGTGCTGCCCTATCTGCGCGCGCACCAGAGCATGGGGCACGTCGCGCAGTTGTGAGTCCGCGTTAGTGCAGGCGCACCCAGACCGTCACCAGGAGCGTCGCCGCGACCAGCCAGGCCAGTGCGGCCATGGCCAGGGACAGCTCCAGGCGGAAGCGGTCGACCAGCAGGTAGAGCGCGGCCAGGTAGACGAAGTAGGGGATGATCGACCACATGCCGAAGGCGATGGTGGTCTTCAGGTCGTCCAGCGAGCGGCTCTTGCCGACGATGTAATGGGCGATCAGGGCGAAGGTGGGGAACAGCGGCACCAGACCGGCGATGTAGTAGTTGCGGGTTTTCGACAGGGCGGCCAGCACGACCACCACGGCGGCGCCGATCAGCGCCTTGAGCATCAGGTCCACGGAATTCTCGACAAACAGCGGCGCCACCGGGCGTGGCGCCGCGCATTATGCCCGAAGGCGGTAGCCCATGGGCCGCGCGGGTCTCAGGCTACGTGCATCTTCGGCCGATGCGGATGCTGGCTGTTCAGGTAGTCGCCCAGGCGGCGTTTTTCCTTGGCGTTGAGGAACAGTCCCAGCTTGCTGCGGCGCCAGAGGATGTCGTCGGCTTCCTCGGCCCACTCTTCGTGGCACAGGTAATCCACTTCGCGGGCGTAGAGGCCGCCACCCAGGTGTTCGCCCAGGTCGCTCAGTTGCTTGGCGTGATGCAGCAGGCGCCAGGCGCGGGTGCCGTAGCTGTTGGCCCAGCGCCGTGCCAGGTCGGCCGGCAGCCAGTCGTGGCGCTTGCCCAGTTCGTCGGCCAGCCGTTCAGGGCTGCCCAGGTGCTCGCCGCCGGGGAGCGGCGCGCTGGCGGTCCAGGCCGGGCGCATGCCGGGGAAGTACGCGTGCAGTTGTTCCAGCGCGGCTTCGGCGAGCTTGCGGTAGGTGGTCAGTTTGCCGCCGAACACCGAGAGCAACGGCGCCTCGCCTGGCGCGCCCTGGAGCGACAGGGTGTAGTCGCGGGTCACGGCCGACGGCTCGGCGGATTCGTCGTCGCACAGCGGGCGCACGCCGGAGTAGCTCCAGAGGATGTCTTCGCGGTTCAACTGCTGTTTGAAGTGGGCGTTGACCACCGCCAGCAGGTAGTCGGTCTCTGCGTCGGTGATCGCCACCTGGGCCGGATCGCCGAGGTATTCGCGGTCGGTGGTGCCGATCAGGCTGAAGCGTTGCAGGTAGGGAATGACGAAGACGATGCGCCTGTCCTCGTTCTGCAGGATGTAGGCCTGCTCGCCTTCGTACAGGCGCGGCACCACCAGGTGGCTGCCCTGGATCAGGCGGATGCCGTAGGGCGAGCGCTGCTTGAGTTCGTCGCGCAGGAAACTCGCCACCCAGGGCCCGGCGGCATTGACCAGGGCGCGCGCGCGGATCGAGTAGAGGCTGCCGTCGCGGCGCTCCAGGTGCAGGTGCCAGAGGCCTTTGCTGCGCCGGGCGCTGACGCAGCGCGTGCGCGGGTGGATATGCGCGCCCTTTTCGTGGGCGGCCATGGCGTTGAGCAGCACCAGGCGGGCGTCGTCGACCCAGCAGTCGGAATACTCGAAGCCTCGTTCGATGCTGGTTTTCAGCGGGCTGCCGGCGCCGAAGCGCAGCGCGCGCGAGGCCGGCAGTTTCTCGCGCTTGCCGAGGTGGTCGTAGAGGAACAGGCCGGCGCGGATCATCCAGGCCGGGCGCAGGTGCGGACGGTGCGGGAGGATGAAGCGCAGTGGTTTGACCAGGTGTGGGGCCTTGCCCAGCAGCACTTCGCGCTCGGCCAGGGATTCGCGCACCAGGCGCCATTCGTGTTGTTCCAGGTAGCGCAGGCCGCCATGGATCAGCTTGCTGCTGGCCGACGAGGTGTGGCTGGCCAGGTCGTCCTGTTCGCAGAGGAACACCAGCAGGCCGCGACCCGCCGCGTCGGCGGCGATTCCCGCGCCGTTGATGCCGCCGCCGACGACCGCCAGGTCGTAGACCTCAGCCAGGGGAGCGGAGCGCTTGTGGGCGTGGCTCATGGGGCATCCTCTTGACTGGAAGTGAACGTCGAAATGTTCGAATTCGAAAACAGGATAGGTGAATGAACGAAGGCTGACCAGGCGCAGTCGGCACCGTCGGGCGTGTGCGTGGGAATTTTCAGATATGAATCCCGCGGCTTCAGCTGAGTTCCAGTTGCACCTTGTGTTGGGCCAGCAGGCGGGCGACGGCGCTCGGCGGTGCGCTGTCGGTGAAGACGCGGTCGACCAGGGAGATCGGTCCCAGGCGCACCATGGCGTTGCGCCCGAATTTGCTGGAGTCGGCGGCGAGGAACACTTGCCGGGCGTTGTCGATGATGGCCCGCGAAACCCGCACTTCCTGGTAGTCGTAGTCGAGCAGGCTGCCATCGTCGTCGATGCCGCTGATGCCGACCAGGGCGAAGTCGACGCGGAATTGCTGGATGAAGTCCACCGCCGCCTGGCCGACCACGCCACCGTCGCTGCGCACCGTGCCGCCGGCGATCAGGACTTCGAAGTCGTCCTTGGCGCTGAGGGTGGCGGCGACGTGCAGGTTGTTGGTGATGATCTTCAGGTTGCGGTGGCCGAGCAGGGCGCGGGCGATGGCTTCGGTAGTGGTGCCGATGTTGATGAACAGCGAGGCATTGTCCGGCACGTGCGCGGCCACGGCCTCGGCGATGCGCTGTTTCTCGTCGCGCATCTGGTCGGCGCGGGTGTCGTAGGCGGTGTTCTCGATGCTCGAATCGTAGGCCGCGCCGCCATGGTAGCGGCGCAGCAGGCCCTGTTCGGCGAGCTGATTGATGTCGCGGCGGATGGTCTGCGGGGTGACGGCGAAGTGTTGCGCCAGCTCCTCGATGCTCAGGTAGCCGCGCTCGCGGACCCGTTCGAGGATGCTTTGCTGACGAGGGGGCAGGTTCATCGACGGGGCTCGCGCGGTCGGGCGGGAAGCCCAAGGATGCCGCAGCGCGGCGTGGCTGTCATTGCCGTCGCGTGCCCGCCGGCCGGTCCGCGGCAAGCCCGGCGCATGCCGGCGGCGCCGTTCAATCCGCCGCCGCCCAGCCGCGGGTGCGTTCCACCGCCTTCTTCCAGCCGGCGTAGAGTCTGGCGCGGCTCGCTTCGTCGAGCTGCGGCTGGAACACGCGCTCGATCACCGCCTTGCTCTTCAGCTCGTCGAGGCTGCCCCAGAAACCAGTGGCCAGGCCGGCCAGCAGGGCGGCGCCGAGGGCGGTCGTCTCGCGCATCCGTGGGCGTTCCACCATGTCCGCCTGGAACTGCATGAGGAAGTCGTTGGCCACCGCGCCGCCGTCCACGCGCAGGGCACGCAGCGCTTCGCCGGCGTCCTGCTGCATGGCGTCGAGCACGTCGCGGGTCTGGTAGGCGATGGACTCCAGGGTCGCGCGGATCAGGTGCTCGGCCTTGACGCCGCGGGTCAGGCCGAACAGCGCGCCGCGGGCGTAAGGGTCCCAGTAGGGCGCGCCGAGGCCGGTGAAGGCTGGCACCAGGTACACCCCGTTGCTGTCCTTGACCTTGCTGGCGAAGTATTCGGAGTCGCGGGCGTCGTCGATCAATTTGAGTTCGTCGCGCAGCCACTGCACCGTCGAGCCGCCGTTGAACACCGCGCCCTCCAGGGCGTAGGCGGGCTCGCCGCACGGCCCGCAGGCGAGGGTGGTGAGCAAGCCGTGGCTGGACTTGACTGCCTTGTCGCCGGTGTTCATCAGCAGGAAGCAGCCGGTGCCGTAGGTGTTCTTCGCCTGCCCCGGCTCCACGCACATCTGCCCGAACAGCGCGGCCTGCTGGTCACCGGCGATGCCGGCGATGGGGGTGCGGTGCACGCCGAGGCCACCGACCCGCGCCTGTCCGTAGACCTCGGAGGAGCCGCGCACCTGCGGCAGCATGGCGCGGGGGATGTCGAGGGCAGCGAGCAGTTTGTCGTCCCAGTCGCGTTTGTGGATGTCGAAGAGCAGGGTGCGCGAGGCGTTGCTGTAGTCGGTGACGTGCACGTCGCCTTCGCTGAGCTTCCATACCAGCCAGCTATCGATGGTGCCGAACAGCAGCTCGCCGCGCCTGGCGCGCTCGCGGGCGCCGTCGACCCGGTCGAGGATCCACTTCAGCTTGGTGCCGGAGAAATAGGGGTCGACCACCAGTCCGGTGGTCTCGCGGATGTAGTCTTCCCAGCCGTCGCGCTTGAGCTGTTCGCAGATGTCCGCGCTGCGCCGGCACTGCCAGACGATGGCGTTGTGGATCGGCCGGCCGCTGTGCTTGTCCCAGACCACGGTGGTTTCGCGCTGGTTGGTGATGCCGATGGCGGCTACCTCGCCGAAGTCGATGCTGGCCTGGGCCAGGGCCTCGACCAGGGTCGCGCTCTGCGTGGCCCAGATTTCCATGGGGTCGTGCTCGACCCAGCCGGCCTGCGGATAGTGCTGCGAGAACTCGCGCTGCGCCTGGCTGACCACGTTAGCGTCATGGTCGAAGACCAGCGCGCGGGAGCTGGTGGTGCCCTGGTCGAGGGCGACGATGTATTTCTTGTTCTGCTTGTCGGTCATGACATTCGCCTTGGGCTGCGTCCGGCAGAGGCGCCGAATGGTCGGGTGCGCCAACGACCATAGGACATTCCACGCGCCGGGTGAAGGGCGGCGGCATACCCTCGGGAGCGGCTCTCGGACAATCGGACATCCGGGCCGTAGGCGCGCCGGGCGGTCTTGCGGTCGACACCGGAGGCTCTAAGGTTATGCTTCTGCCATCCCGTTAGCGAACCTTCCCGGAATGCCATGACCCCCGCCATCGATCTGTTGAAGAAAGCCCGTGCCGAACACCGTCTGCTGAGTTACGAGCACGACCCGAAAGCCCCGTCCTACGGTCTGGAGGCCGCTGAAAAGCTCGGCCTGGAGGCGGCGCGGGTGTTCAAGACGCTGCTCGCCGCCACCGAGAAGGGCGAATTGCTGGTGGCGGTGGTGCCGGTGGCCGGCAGCCTCGACCTCAAGGCGCTGGCCCACGCCGCCGGGGCGAAGAAGGCCGACATGGCCGATCCCAACGCCGCGCAGCGCGCCACCGGCTACCTGGTCGGCGGCATCAGCCCGCTGGGGCAGAAAAAGCGCCTGCGCACCTTCATCGACGAATCCGCCCGCGATTTCCCAAGCATCCACGTCAGCGCCGGTCGCCGTGGCCTGGAGGTGGAGTTGAGCGCCGACACCCTGGCCAGCCTGACCGCGGCGCAGTTCGCCGCCATCGGGCGTAGCTGAGGCCGGGACTGTGCCGTTGTGAAAGATCCACACTGTATCGCTGCCGGCGAGGCGCGAACCGGCATGCTAGCGCTGCGCTGACTAGGAGAGCCCCATGCAACTCGATTTCCATCAGGTGGATGCCTTCACCGACCGCCCCTTCACCGGCAACCCGGCCATCGTCTACCGCCTCGATGCCTGGCTGGCCGATGAGCTGATGCAGAACATCGCCGCCGAGCACAACCTCGCCGAGACCGCCTTCGTGGTGCGCGAATCGGAAGGCTGGCGTATCCGCTGGTTCACGCCGAAGGTGGAGATGCCGTTGTGCGGGCATGCGACCCTGGCCAGCGCCCACGTGCTGTTCGAGATCTTTGGCGAACCGGGCGAGCGGCTGGAGTTCAATTCGCTGTCCGGCCCCTTGCGGGTGACCCGCGAGGATGAGCGCCTGGCCCTGGACTTCCCGGCGCTGACGCCCAGCGAAGTGGGCAGCACGGTCGAGCTGGAGCAGGCCCTGGGCGTCCATTCGGTGGATGTCCTGGGCGCCGACAAGCTGCTGGTGCTGCTGGAGTCCGAGCAGGCCGTGCGTGACTGCCAGCCCGACTTCGCGGCGCTGGCCCGGCTGCCCTGGCAGGGCGTCATCATTACCGCGCGTGGCGAAGAGCATGACTTCGTGTCGCGCTTCTTCGCCCCTGCCATCGGTATCGACGAAGACCCGGTGACCGGCTCCGCCCACTGCAGCCTGATTCCTTACTGGTCGCAGCGGCTGAACAAACTGCAGATGCGCGCCTATCAGTGTTCGGCGCGCGGTGGCGAGCTGTGGTGCCGCTTGCAGGGTGACCGGGTGATCATCGCCGGGCAGTCGCGCCTGGTGGCCAGCGGTGTGCTGAGCATCTGAGCCCAGCTCCCGGCCCCGCTCGCCGCGCGCCGTGCATGACGGCGGCGCGCGGCCTTGCGCGGCGGGCTATTCGGGCAGTTCGATGATGAAGCGCGTCCAGCCGTCCGCCGATTCGCAGCGGATGGTGCCGCCGTGGGCCTGGATGATCGAGCGGCAAATCGCCAATCCCAGGCCGGCATGCACGCCCTGGCGCTCCTGCGCGGCCGGGTCGCGGTGGTGGAAGCGGTCGAACAGGCGTGGCAACTGCTCGGCGGGGATGGCCGGGCCCTGGTTTTCCACGCTGATCCTGCGCCCCTGCAAGCGCACGCGGATGCTGCCGCCGTCGCTGCTGAAACGCAGGGCGTTGTCCAGCAGGTTGGCCAGTACCCGGCGCAGCATGCCGCGATCGGCACGGACGCTGGCTTCGCCTTCGCGCAGCAAGCGAATGCCGCGCTCTTCGGCGATCGCTGCATAGAATTCGAGCAGCGCGTCTACCTCATCGGCCAGCGCTAACGCTTGCCGGCCGGGGACCAGCAGGCCATGGTCGGCCTTGGCCAGCAGCAGCATGTCGTTGACCATCGCGGTCAGGCGTTGCAGTTCCTCCAGGTTGCCGTGCAGCGCCTCGCGGTAGTCGTCCTCGCTGCGTGGCCGCGACAGCACCACCTGGGTCTGGGTGAGCAGGGCGGTGAGCGGGGTGCGCAACTCGTGGGCGATGTCCGCGGAGAACGCCGAGAGGCGCTGGAAGGCCTCTTCCAGGCGCGCCAGCATGGCATTCAGTTCGCTGGCCAGGCCGCGCAGTTCCTCGGGGAGCTGGGCGACATCCAGGCGGGTGGTCAGCGATTGCGCCGAGACCCGTGCGGCCACCTCGCGCATGCGCCGCAGCGGGCTCAGGCTGGCGCGCGTGGCCCAGGCGCCGAGCAGCGCGGTGGCCAGGGCGGAGAGCCCCATGGTCAGCCAGATCAGCCGCTGCATGTGCTGCAGGAAATGCTGGTGATGGGTGATGTCGAGCACCAGGGTCAGGCGACGGCCGGCGGGATCGCTCGGCTCCAGCGCGGCGTTCATCTCGCGGTAGGCGGGCTTGCCCGCCATCGCCATGCCCGGCATGCCCGTGCCGGCGCTGCTCATGCGCGGCATCTCATTCAGCCAGAGGCTGCCGTCGGCACCGTACAGGCGCAGGCCGAGGTCGGGATGGCGGGTCAGTTCGCGCTCCAGATCGGCGCGGTGCGCTGGCAGATCGTCAACGCCGCGGACCGGACCGAGCAGCTCGCGGAACAGCGGCAGGCGACCGGCCATGACCTGCTGGTCCAGTTCGATGAAGTGGGTTTCGCTGGCGTGGCTGAAGATCACCCCGGCGAGCAGCGAGATGGCGGCGGTGCAGGCGGCGAACAGCAGGCTCAGGCGGGCGCCGAGGGAAATGCGCGAACTCAGGATCGGGTCGCCGTGGCTCATGGCTGGCGTTCTTCGAGCACGTAGCCCATGCCGCGCACGGTGTGGATCAGGCGCTGCGGAAACTCATCGTCGACCTTGGCGCGCAGGCGGCGGATGGCCACTTCGATGACGTTGGTGTCGCTGTCGAAATTCATGTCCCAGACCGCCGAGGCGATCAGCGATTTCGGCAGCACTTCGCCGTGACGGCGCATCAGCAGTTCGAGCAGGGCGAACTCCTTGGCGGTCAGGTCGATGCGCTTGCCGCCGCGCTGCACGCGGCGGCGGATGAGGTCCAGTTCCAGGTCGGCCAGTTGCAGGGTGGTTTCCTGCAACTGCTGGCCACCGCGGCGCAGCAGGGTACGCACCCGGGCGAGCAGTTCGACGAAGGCGAAAGGCTTCACCAGGTAGTCGTCGGCGCCCTGTTCCAGGCCACGCACGCGGTCTTCCACGGCGTCGCGGGCGGTGAGGAACAGCACCGGCAGTGGCAGGCCGGCCTGGCGCACGCTACGCAGGATCTGCCAGCCGTCGCGGGTGGGCAGCATGACATCGAGGATCAGCAGGTCGTAGTCGCCGCTCAGCGCGAGTTGTTCGCCGTCGCCGCCGTCGCTGCACAGGTCGACGGCATAGCCGGCCTCGCTCAGGCCCTGGCGCAGGTACTGGCCGATGCGCGGTTCGTCTTCGACGATCAAGAGTTTCAACGCGGTGTCCTCCAGGCTGGCGCGTAGCGGTGCGATTCTAGCCTGCGGGGTCGGCGAGGCGGCTGAGCTGACATAACTGTAATCTTCCCGACAGGCATGCGGCAGCTGCCCTTCTTCACTATGGTGGACAACGCTTCCAATCGAGGAATACCCGAATGTCCCTTCGCTATCTGTTGTCCGTCTCCTTGCTGGCCATGGCCATCGGAACCAGCCTGCCGTCCTTCGCCAGCGCCTCCGGCACCTTCGACTTCGGCAAGCCGGCCAAGGCCGAGCAGGCCAGCCGTACCATCGAGATCAAGGTCGGCGACCTGTTTTTCGAGCCCAAGGCACTCGAGGTGAAGGCGGGGGAGACGGTGCACTTCGTGATCCGCAACGAGGGCAAGCTGCTGCATGAGTTCAATCTCGGCAGCGCCGCCATGCACGCCGAGCACCAGAAGGAAATGCAGCAGATGCAGGACATGATGGCGTCCGGCGGCATGCAGCACGACATGGGCAAGATGGACCACGACATGGGTGATATGGGCGGCATGGCCATGGGTCAGGGTCAGGGCCAGATGATGCACCATGGCGGCGGCAATACCGTGATGGTGGCGCCGGGCAAGACCGCCGAGCTGACCTGGACCTTCAGCAAGGCAACCAACCTGGAGTTCGCCTGCAACGTTCCCGGTCACTACCAGGCCGGCATGGTCGGCAGCCTGACCGTCAAACCCTGATTCGGCGCTTCGCCGGCGCCCGCTGGCCGCGCGGGTCGCCGGGCTGCTGAAAGCGACCGACGATTTGTATACACTTGCCCGGCCCGCCGTTGCGGCGGGTGGAGCAGGGGCCGCCCCTGTGCCGATCCGATCCAGCAGGTCCCTGTCATGCAACATCCCGCCGAACATTCGCCGCTGGGCAAATCCAGCGAATACGTCTCCACCTATGCGCCGGAGCTGCTGTTCCCCATCGCTCGCGCCACCAAGTGGGCCGAACTGGGGCTGAGCGCGCAGACGCTGCCGTATCGCGGTGTGGACATCTGGAACTGCTACGAACTGTCCTGGCTGACCCGCGGCGGCAAGCCGGTGGTGGCCATCGGCGAGTTCACCATTCCGGCGGACTCGCCGAACATCATCGAGTCCAAGTCCTTCAAGCTTTACCTCAACTCGCTGAACCAGAGCGCCTTCGATAGCCGCGAGGCCTTGCGCGAAGTGCTCGCGCGCGATCTCTCGGCCGCCGCCGGAGCGCCGGTCGGGGTGCGCCTGCGTAGCCTCGATGAGGTGGCGGCGGACGGTATCGCCAGCCTGCCGGGGACCTGTGTCGACGACCTCGATGTGACGGTAGAGCGTTACGACCAGCCGCGCCCCGAGCTGCTGCGCTGTGACGACACCCGGCGCGTCGACGAGGTGCTCTACAGCCACCTGCTGAAATCCAACTGCCCGGTCACCGGCCAGCCGGACTGGGGCACGCTGGTGGTCGAATACAGCGGCCCGGCCCTCGATCCAGTCAGCCTGCTGGCCTACCTGGTGTCTTTCCGCCAGCACCAGGACTTCCATGAGCAGTGCGTCGAGCGCATCTACCTCGATCTGCAGCGCCTGTTGCAGCCGAGCCGGCTGACGGTCTATGCGCGCTATGTGCGCCGTGGCGGGCTGGACATCAACCCTTACCGCAGCAGCGACAGCATCGTCCCGGACAACCGCCGGCTGGTGCGCCAGTAACGCGCGGATACGAAAAACCCGGCCGCGGCCGGGTTTTTTCATTTCGCAGGCTTCAGATGCCCATGTTCGCCAGGCTCTGCACGATGGAGCGCAGGGTGCCAGCCAGGGTCGGGTGACTGATCTCGAAGCGCTCCACTGCCAGGTTGATGCCATCCACCAGGCTTTCGTTGGTCAGCGCCTCCTCATTGCTCAGTTGCAGTTCGATGTCATCGATCAGGGACTGCAACTCGGCGCGCTGCGCGTCGTCCAGCGGGGGTTGCTGTTCCAGTTGCTCACGCAGCTTCTGCAGGGATTCGCGGAGTTCACGTGTGGGCATGGTGGTTTCCTTCTGCGGTGCCTACCCAAGATAGCCCCTGCCGTGACGGCAGAGGTCCATCGCCATGGCAGACAGCTTAACTCGCCGGGCGCAGCTGTGTCTGATGCCGGTCAATTCGCAGCAGGCGCTCCAGCAGCGGAAAGAAGTACGGCAGCTCCGGGGTGCGCATGGCCGGGTCCTTGCTGAGGTCGTCCAGGCGGCGCAGGGTGATGGCGTCCTGGGCATAGGGAGCCGTGAGGAAAGCCTGCGCCGCGCTTTCCTCGAAGGCGCCGCCTTGCAGGCTCAGGCTATGCCGCGAGGCTGGCGACAGGCTGGCCTGGTAGCTCGGATCGACGGCGCACAGGTAGCGTTTGGCGGCGACGTGCAGGCGTACGGGCTGCCACACGGCTTCCGGCAGCAGGTCGCGCAGCAGATGGGCGCCGAACTCTTCATGACGCAGGTCGCGGCGTTCGATGGTGGCCGGGTCTTCGTAGAGGTGGCCGATGTCGTGCAGCAGGGCGGCGATCACCAGGCTGTCGGCACAACCGGCGCGCTCGGCCAGGGTCGCGCACTGCAAGGCGTGCTCGGCCTGGCTGACCGACTCGCCGTAGGGCTCGGCGCCATGGCTGGCGAAGCGTTCGGCCAGTTCGTCGAGGAACCTGTGGCGGGCATTGCTCATGGTTTCTCTCCTTTGGCGCGGCGGCTGGCGATGTCCTGCAGGCAGGAGTCCAGCTCGCCGAGGTGATCGATGACTGAATGCACGCCGAGGCGATACAGGCCCAGGGTTGCCTGTGCCCGTCGTTTGTCGCGCTGCAGGGGCGGCAGCGCGTCCCTTTCCGCGGTGGATAGGCCGCAAAGGGGGCTGCTCGCGGCCAGTCCGATGGTCCACAAGCCGGCGCTCAGCCCGGCCTGGAGCAGGCGCGGTTGGCCGCTGACCAGCACGCAACCGGCCAGCGTCGGGATGCCCAGCGCGATCATGGCTTGCCAGCAGGCGTCCGGCGCCGGCCATGGGCGGCCCTGGTCTACCAGCGAACCCTGGATCGCATCCCCCAGGGGCGCCGACAGGCGCTGCAACGCGCTTTCCGGCAGCTCGTCGAGCCAGGCGCAGGGGATGCCCTGTTCGTGCAGGCTGCGCAGCGCCGGCAGCGCTTCAGGGATGGTTTCGGCGTGCTCGGCGGCCGCCTCCAGGGCCTGCCGGAAAGCCTCCGCTTCAGCGGCGCCGGGCTGGCGTCCGAGAACCTGCGCCAAGGCTTGCAGGGGGGGCATGGCGGCGACTTCGGCGAGCTGCTCGGGGGCGCACTGCGGGACGCTCTGTTGCAGGGCGCGGTGCAGGGTGCGGGCGCCGAAGTCCACGAGGTCGCCGCGGAGCCCGAAAAGCAGGGCGGTGAAGCGGGGCAGGTCGACAGGGGATGCGGGCATGGAGGTAGGTCTGGGCAATGGTACGACGCAGGCTAGCCGCTCAATGTGACGTTACGGTGAAGCGCCGCGGGCGATCGGCTGTTGGCGCCGGGTCAGGCATTCCGGCGCGTGGCTGCGCTGGATTTCGTCCCGGGCGCGCGCTGCCCGGGACGCGTTGCGCCCGGCAAGAGCGCGGACCCTTGGCTATCGTGAACGTATCGGTTGCGATAGCGAGCGGCTGTCAGTGGCAGGCTTTTCTGTGGACTCGGCAGGTCGGGCGTTGCGCAACATGCAACAGAGTGTGTTCGTACCGGGAATATTCCTGGTGTCATCAAACTGAGCGCGTATCTATATACTGCGCACCGGCAAGGGCCGGTTCAGCGGCTCGATTGGTCATACACAGGAGATACATCGATGCGCCCATTTGGCGTTAACTGGATGCAGCGCTGCGCTCGCCTGCTGGCTGGAGCCGGCCTGGCCCTGATTCCATTCCTGGCCCAGGCGGCGAGCGAGGACGACCCATGGGAGCGCGTCAACCGGCCGATCTTCGTGTTCAACGACACCCTGGATACCTATGCGCTCAAACCGCTGGCGCAGGGCTACCAGAAGGTGACGCCGAACTTCGTGCAGGACGGCATCCATAACTTCTTCAGCAACATCGGCGACGTGCGCAACCTGATCAACGACCTGTTGCAGGGCAAGGCTCAGCACGCCGGCGTCGACACCAGCCGCCTGCTGTTCAACACCACCTTTGGCCTGGCGGGCTTCATCGACGTCGCCACCCACATGGGGCTGCAACGCAACGATGAAGACTTCGGCCAGACCCTCGGCTACTGGGGCGTGGGCAGCGGTCCTTACGTGATGCTGCCGTTCCTCGGCCCGAGCACCGTACGCGATGCGCCTTCGCTGATCCCGGATGCCTATAGCGGCGCCTATCCCTATGTCGACAATGTCGCCGTGCGTAACAGCGTGCACGGTGTCGATATCGTCGATACCCGGGCCAACCTGCTGAAGTCGGAAAAACTCATCAGCGGCGACAAGTACACCTTCATCCGCAACGCCTACCTGCAGAACCGCGAGTTCAAGGTCAAGGATGGCAAGGTCGAAGACGACTTCTGATCCGATCGGCGCGCAGCCTGGCGCGGAGCTTGATCTCCGCGCCCCGGCGGGGCCTGTCTTGAACCCTCGGACGGATGGGAGTAGTGTCTGCGCCTTGTCCAATCCGACCCGCGCGGTTTTCACCCCAATGCGCGCCATTTCCATCACTTCCGGCGCCGTTTGCCTGGATAACCCATGCACAAACCCAGTGCCACGCTGCTGATCATCGATGACGACGAGGTTGTACGTGAAAGCCTCGCCGCCTACCTCGAAGACAGCGGTTTCAAAGTCCTGCAGGCGAATAATGGCCAGCAGGGACTGCAGGTATTCCAACAAGAACTTCCCGATCTGGTGATCTGCGACCTGCGCATGCCGCAGATGGATGGTCTCGAGCTGATTCGTCGGGTCGGCGAAATGGCCGTCGAGACGCCCGTCATCGTGCTTTCCGGCGCTGGCGTGATGAGCGATGTGGTCGAAGCGCTGCGCCTGGGCGCCGCGGATTACCTGATCAAGCCGCTGGAAGATCTCGCGGTGCTCGAGCATTCGGTGCGTCGCGCCCTCGATCGTGCATTCCTGCGTGCCGAGAACCGGCGCTACCGGGAAAAGCTGGAAACCGCCAATCGCGAGCTGCAGGCCAGCCTGAACCTCTTGCAGGAGGACCAGAACGCCGGCCGCCAGGTGCAGATGAACATGCTTCCGGTGACCCCTTGGGATGCCGATGGCTTGCGCTTCGCCCACCAGATCATTCCCTCGCTTTACCTGTCCGGGGACTTCGTCGATTACTTCCGTGTCGACGAGCGGCGCATCGCCTTCTATCTGGCCGACGTGTCCGGTCACGGTGCTTCCTCGGCCTTCGTCACCGTGCTGCTCAAGTTCATGACCACTCGTCTGCTCTATGAGTCCCGCCGTGGCGGCAGCCTGCCGAAATTCAAGCCATCCGAGGTGCTCAGCCACATCAACCGTGGACTGATCAACTGCAAGCTGGGCAAGCACGTGACCATGCTTGGCGGGGTCATCGACCTGGAAACCGATCGCCTGACCTACAGCGTCGGCGGCCATCTGCCGCTGCCGGTGCTCTATGTCGACGGTGAGGCGCGCTATCTGGAAGGCCGTGGCTTGCCGGTCGGCCTGTTCGAAGAGGCCAGCTATGACGATCGGACCCTGGACTTGCCGAAGTCCTTCAGTCTGTCCCTGTTCTCCGACGGCATCCTGGATGTGCTGCCGGGGACTACATTGAAAGAAAAGGAGGCGATCCTGCCTGAGCAGGTCGTCGCCGCCGGCGGCACGCTGGATGGCTTGCGCCAGGTCTTCGGGCTGGCCAAGTTGGGCGAGATGCCGGATGATATCGCCTTGCTGGTGTTGAGCAGGAACCTTGCATGAGTACCGGTAAAATCCAGTTCGCCGAGCAGGATGGCTCCTTCGTCCTGAAGTTCGTGGGCGAAGTCCGACTGACCTTGTGTTCGGCGCTGGATGCCACCATTGAAAAAATCTTCGCTGCGTTGAATTTCACGGCGATCATCATCGATCTCACGGAAACTCAGAGCATCGACAGTACCACCCTTGGCCTGCTGGCCAAGCTGTCGATCCTTTCGCGGCAGAAAGTGGGGCTGTTGCCGACCCTGGTGACCACCAATCCGGACATGACCCGGTTGTTGCAGTCCATGGGCTTCGATCAGGTATTCAACATCGTTGACCGCCCGATCCCGTGCCCGGAATGCCTGACCGACCTGCCGCCGCAGGATCAGTCCGAGGAAGTGGTGCGCAACAAGGTGCTGGAGGCCCATCGCATCCTGATGGGGCTCAACGAGTCCAACCGTGAAGCCTTCCACGATCTGGTGAACGCGCTCGAGCGCCACTGATCCGCGCGAAACCCTCCGATGAAATGCAAGCCGGCGCCCTGGGGCGCCGGTTCGTTTCTGCCTGCCTGGCGTTCAGCGCCCGCCGAGCAGGGCTTCCAGCTTCTCCTGGTCGCGGGCGAACAGACGGATGCCCTCGGCCAGCTTTTCCGTGGCCATGGCGTCTTCGTTCATCTGCCAGCGGAAGGTGCTCTCGTCCAGCACCTGGCGTGCCTCGCCGTTACCCGGCTGAAGGGTGCGTGGCAGTTCGCCCTGGTCGTCGGCCAGTTGTTGCAGCAGGTCAGGGCTGATGGTCAGGCGATCGCAGCCGGCCAGTTGTTCGATTTGCCCGAGGTTGCGGAAGCTCGCGCCCATCACCACGGTCTTGTAGCCATTGGCCTTGTAGTAGCGGTAGATCCGCGAGACCGATTGCACGCCCGGGTCCTCCGCGCCGCTGTAGTCACGGTTGTTGGCCTTCTTGTACCAGTCGTAGATGCGCCCGACGAAGGGGGAGATCAGGAATGCCCCGGCATCGGCGCAGGCGGCGGCCTGGGCGAAGGAGAAAAGTAGGGTCAAGTTGGTCTGGATGCCGTCGCGCTCTAATTGCTCGGCGGCGCGGATGCCTTCCCAGGTGGAAGCGATCTTGATCAGCACGCGTTCCTTGCCGATGCCCTGTTCGGCATAGAGGTCGATCAGCCGGCGAGCGCGCTCCAGGGTCGCCGCGCTATCGAACGACAGGCGCGCATCGACTTCGGTGGAGATGCGGCCGGGTATTACCCCGAGAATGTCCTTGCCGACTGCCACGGCGAAGCGGTCGCAGGCCAGGCCGGCATCGCCCTGGCTGGCGGCGGTGGCGCGGACCAGGTGTTCGGCGTAGCGGGGCAGGGCGGCGGCCTTGAGCAGCAGGGAGGGGTTGGTGGTGGCATCCACCGGCTTCAGGCGGGCAATGGCATCGAAGTCGCCGGTATCGGCGACGACGGTGGTGTACTGCTTGAGTTGTTCCAGCTTGGAGGTCATGGCAGGTCTTCCGGTTGCGGATGCCACGACCTTACCCGAGGCGAACCCCGCGCTCAACGGGACCTAGCGGCCAGAGAGAAGTTCGACCGCCTGATCGAATACCAGGAGCGGGTCGGATGCCTTGTGCACGTCCACCGAGAGCAGCTGGCGGAAGCGTCGGGCGCCGGGGAAACCCTGGCCGAGGCCGAGCACATGGCGGGTCACGTGGTGCATGGCACCGCCCTCGGCGATATGCCGCTCGATGTAGGGGCGCATCCGCGCCAGGGCCTCGGCGCGGCCGATCACCGGGGTCTCGGCGCCGTACAGCGCCGCGTCCACCTGGGCCAGCAGGTAGGGGTTGTGGTATGCCTCGCGGCCGAGCATCACGCCGTCGAAGGTGCGCAGGTGTTCGCGGCACTCCTCCAGGGTCTTGATGCCGCCGTTGAGGATGATCTCCAGCTCCGGGAAGTCGTGCTTGAGCTGCGCCGCCACTTCATAGCGCAGTGGCGGAACCTCGCGGTTCTCCTTGGGGGACAGGCCTTCGAGGATGGCGATGCGGGCATGCACGGTGAAGCTGCGGCAGCCGGCGTCGCGCACCTGGCCAACGAAGTCGCAGAGTTCCGCGTAGCTGTCGCGGCCGTTGATGCCGATCCGATGCTTGACGGTCACGGCGATGCCCACGGCATCGCGCATGGCCTTCACGCAATCGGCCACCAGCGCCGGATGGGCCATCAGGCAGGCGCCGATCATATTGTGTTGCACGCGGTCGCTGGGACAGCCGACGTTCAGGTTGACCTCGTCATAGCCGGCCTGCTCGGCCATCCGCGCCGCCGCCGCCAGTTCCGCCGGTACGCTGCCGCCCAGTTGCAACGCCAACGGGTGTTCGCACTCGTCATGGCGCAGGAAGCGATGGCTGTCGCCATGCAGCAGCGCTCCCGTGGTGACCATCTCGGTATAGAGCAGGGCATGGCTCGACAACTGACGCAGAAAATAGCGGCAGTGCCTATCGGTCCAGTCCATCATCGGCGCCACGGAGAAGCGGCGGGAGGGCTCAGGGTGCGTGGTTACTGGCTTGGAAGCTGATTCGGCGGGCATTTCGGTACGTCGTGTTTCGGGGCGTTTTCCGGGGTTTTCGCTTGTTTCTGACGCCTCGTTGGTACAATGTACCAAGCCCGAAAGCTCGTGTACCAAATCACCATGGCGACCATCAGAAAGCGGAAACGCAAGGACGGCTCGTTCGGTTATACAGCGCAGATCAGGATCATGCGCGATGGCCAGCAAGTCTATCAGGAATCCCAGACGTTCGACCGGCAGCAGGCCGCCAAGGCCTGGGCGAGCAAGCGCGAGACCGAGCTGGCCGAGCCGGGGGCGATTGAGCGCGCCAACCGCGGTGGGAGCACCCTGCGGCATATCATCGAGCACTACCTGGAAGAGCACGAGGTTATCAGGCCGCTCGGCAAGACCAAGCGTGCGACTCTGGCCGCAATCGCTGCCTCTTGGCTCGGCGATGTCACTGACATCAAGCTGAGCAGTCAAACCCTTGTCGAGTACGCCAAATGGCGAATGGGGAAGGAGGGCGGCGCGGTGCAGGCGCAGACAGTCGGTAACGACCTGTCGCACCTGGGGGCGGTGTTGTCTGTGGCTCGGCCCGCATGGGGCTTCGAGATCGACGCGCACGCAATGGGTGATGCCCGGAAGGTGCTGAAGAAGCTGGGTATGGTCAGCCGCAGTAAGGAGCGCGACCGCCGGCCGGAGCCGGGTGAACTCGACAAGTTGCTCGAGCACTTCTTCGAGATGCAGAAGCGCAAGCCCAGCTCGATCAACATGCCCAAGGTGATGGCCTTCGCCATCTTCTCGACCCGGCGCCAGGAAGAGATTTGTCGTATCCGCTGGGCTGATCTGGATAAGGCCGGCAAGCGTGTTCTGGTGCGGGATATGAAGAATCCCGGGCAGAAGATTGGCAACGATGTCTGGTGCCATCTGCCGGACGAAGCGATGCGCATCATCGAGACCATGCCTGAGGCCTGCGACGAGATCTTCCCGTACAACAGTGATTCGGTGTCGGCCTCATGGACCAGGGCCTGCAAGATCGTCGGTGTTGAGGATCTGCACTTCCACGACCTGCGACACGACGGCGTGAGCCGGCTGTTTGAAATGGACTGGGATATTCCGCGTGTGGCCAGTGTGTCGGGCCATCGGGACTGGAACTCGCTGCGACGCTATACACACATGCGTGGCAACGGTGACCCCTATCAGGGGTGGAAGTGGCTGGATCGGATCATTGAGGCACCCGTCGACTTGGGTGCACGGGTGAAGAAAAGGGCGGTCTGACCGCCCCTTAGCCGGCTCGCCGGGTGTGGCGCCCGTGAAGTTGGTCGTTTTCTTTCTTGGCGGCCAAGCGCCTGGCGTCCAGATAAGAAGCCAGGTCGGCCAGGTGAACACCCTTGGCGGTCTTCTGGCTGCCTTCCAAGCGGACTATGGGAAGGTCGATGTCACCAGACATTACCTTGCGCTGGAACATTTCCGGGGTCAGGTGGCTGAAGTAGTCGGCGCAGACGCGATCTATTGGGATGATCGCCGCGCCATTGTATTGAGCCATCAACAGGAAAGCGGTGTTCATCGTTTCGCCCCTCTCGGCTTCCGCGCTCCATGAGCGCTGGCGGTCCAGCCGAACTGAATGCAGGTGTTCCCGTTCTCCTGCGCCAGGGCGTCGATACGCTCGCCGATGGCGGGAACCAGATCAGGCGCTGTGCAGGCGGGGACTGTGATGGAGTGGGTGGTCTTCTCGCCGTTGGGAGCGATCATCCAGACGCTGGCCAGCCAGCGCACAGGACGGCGAGGCAGAGTCCCGCGCTTCTGTGCGCGGTCCTCTGCGCCCGGTGCGCGACTGGTCATGTAGGTGATCGTGCAGCTCATGCGGCATTTCCCTGCGCAGGCGATTCGGCTGGCATGATGGTATCCAGTGCGTCGCGGCAGGACGGCAGGCCATTACAGTCCTGGTCGTTTAGATCGAACTTCAGGTGCCCCAGCATCAGGCGGTTAACGTTGTGATTGACGATCACCTGCCACCGATAGGTCGTGCCGTACTTGGCGTTCAGCGCGGCATTGAGTTGGTCGAGCCGGTCGAGGCGGGCCTTGTCCTTGCTCAACGCTTGGATAAGGTCGACAAATTCGGCTGTCCCTCCGACCTGCTCTGCTGGGGGAACGCCCAGTGCTTCGCCAACCGCGACGATGTCCAGGGCCATGTCGCAGATGGTGCGTTTGTTGCGGTCACGTTCGGTGCGCGCTGAGTCAAGCTGCGTCTGAAGGAACCTTGCTTCGCTCTCCCAGTGAGCGGCGGCGCCGCGCAGCTCCTTGTTTTCAATCTTGAGCGCCTCGGCTACGGCTGTTTGCAGGGACAGCTCGCGGATGGCTTTCGTCAATGCGTTGCGCGCGGTGTTGATGTCCTTGCGGGCCTGACTGAGCCACTGATGGCACTCGGCGCTCATGAGGGCGGCGTCTGCCTGTTCGAGGAGCGCGGCCAGTTGTTGGGTGTTGGTGGTCATGCTGCAAGCTCCTTCACGTTGACGGGCTCCCAGTCGCCTTCGCAGAGGCCGTAGGCGCTGGAGCAGGCCGAGGCGTCGTCGGCCTCTGCCATCAGGTCGTATTGGATACCGCCGCGGGTGGTGCGGGACCACTCCACGGCTTGGCGGATGTTGGCGATGCGGACGATCTCCGCGGCGCTGAGGTCTTGGATGCTGCCGGCCTGGTGTTTGGCGCTTGCGGCGGCGAAGAACGTCGCGCCGCCGCGTTTCGAGGCTTGCTGGACCAGATCCTCCCACTGCTCGATGCGTTCGATGTGCTCGGGGAAGCGCAGGGCGATCTCGCGCAATTCGCCCTTGCGGCAGTTGATGCAGGGCATGCAGCCAACTCGGCCCATGCCTTGGCTGTAGAGCGGGTTGGGCTTTACGCCGGCATAGCGGTGGGCCTCGAAAACGGCTTCCACCGGCCAGGTGAGGATCGGCCGGTAGTTGAACAGCCCGCCGCCCACCTCATCGCATTCGGGGAGGTAGCGCCGCGCCTCCGACTCCTCGCGACGCACGCCCTGCCATGACAGCACCATGTTCTGGTCGTCGAGCAGGGGGAGCATCACCTGCTCGATGATGACGTTGCGCTTCAGCTCCTCGGTGCAGAACTGGGCCTTGCGGGAGGGGAAGCGTCCTTTCCACAGGCAGAGGTCGAGGAATGGGTTGCCTGTGGGCTGGAGTACCTCCAGGGCGGCCTCGATGATGGTCTCGGCCACGCCTTGCTCTCGCCACTTGGTTTCGATGTAGCGGCGCTTGCCAGCGATCTGTCGGGAGAAATCGGCGCGGCGGCGCTCGATGGTCACGCCGGTTACCTGCTCCAGGTAGTCGACGTACTCCAGCGTCAGCTCGTGCTCGTTGCCGGTGTCGGCGAAGACGCCACGGAGGTTCGGCACCCCGTGCGCCATGGCCACCAGCAGCGTGGCGGTACTGTCCTTGCCGCCGGAGACGCTGACGATGTTGTGCTGCTGGCCTGGCACCAGGTCGGTGCCGTACCAGGGGAGTGGCCTGGCCTGCGCAAGCGTGAGTTCGCGGAAGGTGGTCATGCTGCCACCCCCTGGGCCGCTGAGAGCGCCATAGGCATGCTGCGAACTTCATTGATGGCAAGAGGATGGCCGGAGTGCCAGATGAGATAACTTTCAGGCTGCCAGTGCGCAGCCTTTTTGCTGCTCTGCTCGTCTCGCCATTGGCTGCTGTTGCGCTTTGGTGGGTGGCCGGTTGGCCGTGGAGCAGCAGCAATGCTCCGGCCTGGGTGCAAGCAGTTGGTTCCGTCGTTGCGATTCTGGCCTCGATGTACATCGCGGGCGCGAAGGATCGACGAGATGACCAGGCAAAGCGGAGGCAGGATGTTGTGTTCTGCTCCATGGTTTCGCAAATCGTCACTGATGTGCGAAGTCAAACTCTTCTCATGGACATAGCGTCCAAAACTGGCACGGACTCCTTTGGTTTTGGCCCGTACAGGCATTTTGGGGATGAAATGCAGCACAACCTCGGAGATGTTCTGGACGGAATTAATGTCTCGGCGGCGCCAACATCCGAGATAGCAGTTGGAATTCTTGGCTTTAGAGGGGCCTTCCGAGGGTTGATGAGAACCCTCAAGGGCGAAGGTGTATTGGCAAATGAGAACATCGACAAGCTTACCTACGATGTTCAAAGCAAGGAGTTGGTTCGCCGCGCTCAGGAGCTTGAGCTGTTGCTGAATGCTTGGGTCGAGGAGGCTCCAGGCCAGTAGCCCCGGAGCCTTCTGTTCTTGAGCTGTATTGCCGTTGAAAGCTCTGCGAATGGAGGTCATTTGTTCACTCCCATCCGCCGAGGTACTGCGGGTAGACGCAAGCAGCGAACTGAACGCGCCATGGATCGGCAGGGGTGATGCCTTCTTCCTCGAAGCATTCGCTATCCAGTTGAGCGTCGGTCCACTCCGTCACGTCGAGCAGGTTGAAGGTGTCGGAGTCGTATCCGCAGAAGGCGCACAGCAGCTTGATGGCCTGCTCCGGGGTGTGAGCGGCAACCAGGTCGTAGTCGCCCACCTGGAAGCACTTCAGGGGTGGGGCGTTGTGTGCGAGCGGGTGCTCGTAGCTGACGGTGAAGCCGGCGGCATTGCGGTGTCCGCCGCCACCGTAGAGCTTGGCGATGGCAGACACGTCCAGGCCATCGGTTTCACTGCGCAGCGAGAAGGTACGGCCGGCGGGCGTATCCCAGTAGCAGGCCGCGAAGGGCTCGCCCTGGGCCATCACGTGGCCGGCGTCACTGGAGTGGATGTAGGGCAGGTTGGCCGCCGGCACGTCGTAGCCGCCGATCGTCATGCGGCGACGGAGGGCTTTGAGCAGTTCCGCGATGTCCTTGTGGTGTTTCCGCTCGATGGCGATACCGTCGGAGCGAAGTTGCTCGGCGGGCGTGGCTGCCAGTTGGTCCCACACCTCGAAGTCGTAGGGGTAGCTGAAGACGTTGGCCTGTACCTCCCGCGTCCCTTCCAGCTTGAAGCGCCAGAGGTCGCGGTCCTCGATGTGATTGATCAAGTCGGGGCGAGGCTGTCCGGGGAAGAAGAAGTCCCAAGTCAGGCCGGCACCGCTGCGCTCCATGTCGAAGCAGGTGGAGATGGCGCGTCCGCTATGTGCCCAGCTTGAGGCGTCTGCGACCTGTGGGAGCCCGGCAAGTGCCTCGGCGGCGGTCTTGTGGTGATCGATAACCAGGACGCGCTTGGCGATTTCGGCCATCTGTAGCAGTTGGTCCCGTGAGTAGGAGAAGTCAACCAGCACAACTACACGGCCTGCTACGTCCGGCATCGGCTCGCCATAACGGGCGGGATGGAATTCAGCGTGCGGCATCGCCTTCCGAACGACCCAGGCGGCGCCGAAGCCATCCGCGCAGCTCGCGTGGTAGATGCAGAGCGGCGGGCGGTACACGTGCTGCATGGCTTCGTTGTAGGTCATGAAAGTAAGCCATTTCTCGCCAGGCCAGGGGCGTGAGTTCGGCGCGGCGTTGGTCAGGATCAGCGTGTTTTCCAGCGGCAATTCATCCCCGATCTGCCAGTTGTCGACGATCTTGGTTAGATCTAGCGCACCGGCGATCAGAGTCGCGTTGCGAGTCTTTCCGCAGCCCTGCGGGCCGCATACCAGAACGCTCTTCATGCTGCGTCCTCCTGTGCGTCATCCGCAGCCAGCACGGCCCGGATGCGGCCTGCCATCTGGCTGGCAGAATCAGCGGCACGCAGCGCCTGGGCTTGGTGGGTGGTTGCGCCGATGCGCTGGGCGGTGTTTGCGGTGACCTGGAGCTGGCCGCTGATCTTCATCAGCTCGACTGCGTCCTTTTCGGTGAAGGGGCTCGTACGGCGCGCGTAGAAGGCGATGCGTTTGTCGCAGTCCTGGATCAGGCGCTCGCGCTCGAGCTGGTGCTCGGCATCGGCCAGGCGATGGCGGGCGCGGAGCAGGGCCAGGTCCTCGTGTAGCGCGTTGATGTGGGCCAGCTGGCTGCGCTTGCCGTCCTCGAAGCCTTGGCTGTAGCCGGCGGCGTGGCTGTTACGGGTAGTCCGCCAGGCGATCAGCAGGGCAACGCCGAAGGCGATGGCCAGGCCGAGCATAATCAGGTGATAAGTGGTGTTCTGCATGTGCTGTGTCCTCGTCAGGGCCCGCCGCCGGAAGAGCTGGTAGAGGCCGGCGGCGGGGTGCTGCGTGGGTAGGGTTATTCGCCGACTTTGAAGGTGCCGATGGTCAGGTCGGTGGAGGTGATGTCGGCGGACAGCAGGTCCTTGAACTCCTGCGCAATCTCCTCGCGTACCTGCTGCTCAGCCACCCAGCGCGGCTTGATCACTGGCTTGGCTTCGCCGGTCAGCACCGACAGGCGCAGGACGAAGTTGCGCAGCGGCAGGCCGTCGTACGGCTGGCAGGTGAAGATGAGCGAGCCGGGGAGGGTGTCCTGGCTGGCGGCCTCGATCTGGTCCATGGCGCTGCGCGAGGCGTTGAAGTTGCCCTCGACGGTGGTCCGCTCGGAGCTGGCCTTGATGGTGATGTTGCGAACGGCGGCGATGGCCTGGACCAGGTTCATTTCCTGATCGTCCGGGGTGACCGCCTTCAGGAAATCACGCCAATCTTCCATCCACTCGGCCAGGTCCTTCTGCGACAGGCGCTGACCGGCGATGGCCTGCAGGGCGGCGTAGGCGGCAGTCGGCTGCAGAGTCAGGGTGGCGATGTCGTCGCCGTGGCCGGCCTGGCTGGTGTCGCCCAGGTTGAAGATCACGCGGCAGGACATGCTGTCCTTGTCGACGAAGCCGCGAGTCTCCTCGTTAGCGCGCTCATTCACGTAGGTGACGAAGTCCGCCAACGAGGAGGTGGTCAGGGCGCCGCGGAAGCGGTTGCGGTGCGCTTCTAGCTTCTCCAGGTTCTGGAGCTTGAAGCCTTCCGGGACGACCGCCATGGCCCCGGCCGAGCCGGTGACGCGGACGTTGGCGGCAGCGACGGCGTTGGCGAGGACCAGTTGCAGTGCTTCTTTCATGTGCTGTGTTCCTTGATGTGGTAGAGGTTGAGGGCGGACGAGTTAGGCGTCCTGAGGGATGACCGGGGTCTGCTCGCGGTTGAAGAGCTGGGCGGTCGGATTCGTCTGGAACAACTCAAGGCCGTTCGGGGTGACGTACATCGGGGTGTCGAGTGCGGTGTCTTCGCTGCGGCTGCCGCGCTTGGTGGGCACCTTGTAGTCGAGCTTGTGGCTGATCTTCACCTGATTGGATTCGCCAATCTGGCTGAACTCCAGGGTGATCACGACCTTGCCTTTCTTGCTGAACTCGACCACGCCGGCGCCGACATCAGAGAGCGCGGTGCCGATCTGGTTGGCGAAGACGCCCGCATTCAGCGAGCCGAAGAAGTCGTTCACGTCGGTCTTTTTCATGTGCTGTGCCTCGTTGGTGGTGGTTGGTGTTCCCCAGGGCGCTCTCGGTGGAAAGCGTCCTGGGGAAGGCCCGTCTCCAGGCCTTCGTGCCTCACGTAAGCCGCCTTATGTGAGAGCTGGTCGGCTCGGCCGGAATGGGTCTGGCCTGCCCAGGGTTCTCGGTTACATGGCTGCCACTCCTCCCTATTGATCCACCCGGGTGCGCCGGGACGCTTTTCTTCAAGCTGCTTGCGTGGACTGCGAGTCAAGGAACTCGGCCAGGTCCTGCAGGTACACCACCGGCTTTTCCCGGCGGGACTTGGTGAGCTTGCGAATGGTCAGCGCGACCTCGCCGCTCTCGATCAGTGCGCGCAGGCGCTTATCCGTCTTGATGTGCTGGAAGTAGGTCGTGCGAACCTCCGACAGCGAGAGCGTGGCAGTGCCCCACTGCTTGAACAGTTGCTCCAGGGTGGTCATCGGGCCTCCTTGGTCCAGGGGGTGGAGGCAAGTTTCGCTGCACGCAGCTCGGCCAGGCGGTGCTTCATTGCGTTGGTGATCAGGTCGAAGTAGCGCGAGGACTCCCGGGCGTCGATGACCTCTAGGGCCAGTGCCATCTGCGCAGCGGTGTCCGCCATGCGGGCGGCGACCGGCACTGCGTCTTGGTGCGCCGCCAGCCGGGTGGCCATGGCCAGCCGGGTCAGTTGGTGGATGGCCTCCCGATTCAAGCTGATACCTCCCCGCACCCCACGGGCAGGCGGGCCGACACCAGGGCGACGAGGCCCTCGATGCTCTTGCCGATGCCGCGGGCGGCGATGTTTCCGGCCTCGTCAGTGATGACGGCACCGAAGGGGCGCTCCGCATCGGTAGTGAGCGTGACGTGCGGCAGCCAGCCGCGCGGGGTAGCGGCGAGCAGGGCGGTGTAGAGCTGTCCCAGTTGAGCGGCCTCCTTGGGCAGGCCAGCGAGGCGTTCGATGCACTCGACAGCCGCGCTCTGTAGGACTTCTGCCGGGTAGGCAGTGGGCGCAGCGAAGTGCATACCGACCAGCTTGAGGGTGCCGACAGCGTCGGCGATAGGGTTCGGAGTCTGGTTCATGCCACGTCGTCCTTGTGCTGGGTGACGGTGATGTCCACACCGAGGCGCTTGGCCAGCCAGGCGACGCCGGCCTCGGTGACCATCACGACGCTGTAGTGGGTGTACATGCCGAGGCGCGGATTCCAGCGCGAGCGCGGGTCCATGAACAGGTTCCCTGCGCCGATGTGCTTGGCCGCGAGGGTGCCGTCGTGGTTCAGGTCCTTGTGCTGGCGGAGGAAGCCGCGCAGGGCACGCTCAGTGACACCGAGGGCGGCAGCTGCGTGGCGGATGTCCCGATTCATGACAACTGCCTCAGCCGTCGATCAGCTTGGAGAGCCAGCGCATAGCCTCTTGGGGCTCGTAGTTGGCAATTGCGACAAGGCAGGCGCCTACTGGGTAGCACTCGTGAGCAGCGATTCGGCTGGCCAGCGTATTAGCGTCCAGATCGCCAATGCTGATGCCGACGAGGTCGCTCCGTTCGAGTTCGCGGGTCAGGTACCACTGCGCTTTCAGCAGATCCTCGTGGCCGTTCTTGGCGCGATGCCGGAACACATACTTGAAGGCATTGCCCAGGTTAAAAGACAGGCGCTCGGTGACCTGGATGCACTCCACGCCAGAGGGATGGCCGCTGTAGTGCGGCGGGTGGTTGACCATATCGGCGTCTTCACCGGAATGGTTGTCGTCAACAGAGCCCGCTTGAATGGCGTTCCAGCAGTCTGCCGCAGCGGCTTCACTGGCACAGTCCATGATGGTCTGGCAGTCGTTATGCCGGCATTTGGCTCCGTGGAGGAAGCGCGTGCCAGGCCCGGGGGCGCAGTAGTCGAAGCCAATCGCCGCGCCCTTGCACTTCCAGCAGGGGAGCAGGGTGTGTCCAGCGGCGACCGTCTCGGCAGGCGCCGCGGCGGTATCCAGGGTGCCGTTGGCGATGGCCTCGACGAACTCTGCAAGATGCCGGGCATTGGCGCTGTCGCGCGTCTGCAGGGTCAGGCTGTTGGTCGTGTTGCCGATGATGACCACGGCCTCCATCTGCGCGCCGGCCTGCTCGATACAAACGGCCGCATGAATGCTGGCGGCTGGGCGGCTCAACAGAATCGACGCGCTGCCGCCGTTGTTTGCGATGTCTTGCAGGGCGGCAGCGGCCATGGGGGTTAGGGCGTAGGCAGTCACGCGGCACCTCCCCACGGACCGGAGTCAGCGTCCGTGCTGTGGTCAACAGGGCGCGGCTGAATGAGGCTGGCGCGCTGGGAAGTGCCTACGATCACCAGCAGTCCGGTGCGGGCTTGGATGGCCTCGACGGATTCGCGGCTGGTGGCCGCAGCCGGATGCAGATACACCGGGCAGCGGGCTTTGGGCATGTGCTGTGTCGATTGCATGTCTCGTACTCCAAGGGTAGAGGTGGGTACGAGATAAAAATTAGCCTGGCAGATTTTTTCGGTCAATAGTCTGGCTAATAAATATTTGTTGGGGCGCTTTTCTTGGCCAATAAAAAGCCCGCGATAGGCGGGCTCTAGGTCAGAAGTCGACGATTTTTCGCCGGATTCTCCCGCAGATTATCCATTCCTCGGACATGCGAATAATCCGGTCGGGCCATGAGGGATTTGTTGCTAGCAGGTATGCCTCGCCGCCCTCAATCTGCAGGCGCTTCAGCGTAACGTGCTGATCGCTGGTGCGTTTAGCCAGGATGAAATCGTTGTGCTTGGTTTCTTGGTCGGGATCGACCACCACCTTATCTCCGGGGAAGAAGTCAGGGATCATGCTGATGCCTTCAACCCGCACGATAAAGGCGTGAGGTCCAGCTGGACCCCCTGCTTCTACCCATTCCTCTGCGTCGCCAGGCTGGAATATGTCCACCGCCTCGCAGAACGCCCCGGCTTGAACATAGCCAATCACTGGCAACAGCCTCCCTGCTGGTCCTATTACTGTATCCGACTCAGGCGTCGAACCTCTGCTCACAGCCTGATAGATGGGCGCAAGGCGAGGGCTGACTTTGTGTGGCTCGAAGTGGAGAGCGCCTGCGAACTTCAGGAGCGCCTCTAGGTTGAGTTCCATCGAGCCATTCAGGTACTGGCTGACTGTGCCCTGTGAGGACCAGCCGCATTCCTCGGCAAGAGTGGCCTGCGTCAGCTTTCCCTTCGATCCGGCCTTCGCTGCCTGATAGATGGATTTGAGCCTGGCGGCTTCATCTTTGACGTGTGGGGGGAGTTCGTTGCTCATGCGGTTGATCATATTAGGCTCGCCAATATGTTCAAAATCGCTGGACGAATATTTTGCTTGCCTCAAATAATTGCCCTGCCTAATATTTCGAGGCATGGCTTTACCGAGGACTACGTCGATGACTGAGGACATTGGAGTTCCCTTCCGCGCCTTCGCCGAGGGCAAGGGGCAATCCGAGATAGCGGCGCTGATCGGCGTCACGCAGGGCTCGGTATCGCAGATGCTCAATTCCGACCGCTCAATCTGGGTTCGCCAGATGCCGGATGGGAGTTTCAAAGCTTACGAGCTGCGCGAAGTCGGCCGGCGACAACGGTCGGCACGAGCCGCTTGAAGTGCCGGCGCGGGGCTCTGAACCCCCGCGCCGGCGGGTGCCGGATAGGGCCTCTACTCCCTGGCCGGCTTACGACGACACAGCACATGCATCGGTCGTGGCCATAGAGTAGGTCCAACCCTGCTCGATGGCTACACCGTAAAGGGAGCATTTACGGTTATGAGCCGGAAAGACCTGCTACCGGACGCTGGTCCGGTGTTCGATCTCCGCCAGGCGCTTTACCGCGCCGGGCGCGACTACAGGGGAGGCTTGACCTCCCTGGCCCACGACATGGTCCTGCCCTACGAGGATCTCCAGAAGAAACTCAAGCTCGACGAGGAACGCCGGTGGCTGAACCCCGACGAGCTGGAGGACATCATTCGCCTGACACGGGACCCGCGCTTGCTGGACTCCCTTGTGCGGCCTGCCGGGGCGGTCTGGTACGCGCCGGAGGCAGTCGAGGCGACCGGATCGGCGCTGAAGGCCGTGGGCGAGCTGCTGCAGCGAGAGGGCGAGTTCGTCGCCAGCCTGCAGAAGGGTGCCGACGACAACAAGTGGGAGCCCCACGAGGTCAGCGACCTGGAGTACCACGGTGCAAACGTGATCCGTGCGGTGCTGGGCATCATGGCCGGCGCGCGCCAGTCCATGGAGAAACTGTTGGAGGGCCGGGCAAATGGCTGATGTCCTCGAGCAAGCCGCGGAAGCGGAAGAGAACCGCCGCCAGGGCCTGCTGGCCCGCCGGCAACGCCCAGCGCCGGCATACAGCATCAGCGCGACCCACTGCGAAAAGTGTGGTGAGGCGATTCCACCGGCGCGGCGCTTGGCGGTGCCCGGATGCGAGTGCTGCGATGAGTGTCAAAGCCTACTGGAGAGGGTCAATGCTTAAGATCGCCGGCTTGATTCTCCAAGATCGTTCTCAATTCCTGGAGGTAGTAGTCCATGTTGGGCAAGTGCTCTTCAGTAAGGGATCTGTATGCCCTACCAAATGCTTCATGCCGCTGGGGCCAGCATTCGACCGCAGCCGCAATGCACTCACTTGCAAGAGTGAACGAGTCACTCAAGCTGAGTGCGAAGCTAAGTGTCTCGGTGCCAGGGAGTTCAAGGTAGGGAAATGCAGAGAAGGTTCTTGTAAGAGCATCGAACGAAGACCGCTGGTAGCCAGAAACCGTGTAGAACGCGACGAGCTCAGGCTGCTCCGATCCCAGATGACTGTCGCTTGTTCGCACCAGTTCACCAGCGTGCTCGCCGAGCGCGATGAAGGTTTTGAGGCGTTGAGTTTCGTTTCTTCGGTGCTCAGTGGTGGCCAGAGTTCTCTGGGCTCGGTTTTGGTAAGAAGCGACGCAGATTGCGCCAATCAGGGAAATGATCACCCCGATTGCCTGGAACCAACCGGCAGTTCCTGGATGTTGCTCGAACCAGCAGATAAGAGCCTGCACTTCATCACCTCCATGCGGATCAGTGTGAGCGCTATGTTGCCTGCTTCTAGAGTGTTGTGGGAGTGCGGCGCATGACCCAGGCAGGGAACACCACTCCGATTGCCGCCTGGGCGCGGCGCTACATCGAAGTGTTCGGCCTGGCCCTGGTGGACATCGAGCCCGGCGACAAGATCCCGCGGGGGAAGGGCTGGCAGCGCCCGGGTGGGCAGCTCACCGACCCCGCCAAGGCTGAAGCCTTCTGGACTAAGAACCCGAAGCACAACCTGGGGGTCGTGCTCGGGCCAAGCCGCGTCTGTTCGCTGGACGTCGATGACGTGCCTTCTACCCGAAAGGTGTTGTGGGATCTGCTCGGACTCGACCTCGATGCGCTACCGGTCTCCTACCCGACTGTGGTGGGCAACCCGGAGCGCTTCCGCGTGATGTTCCGCCTGCCGGAAGGCGTCGAGCTAAGCCGGCATTCGCTGAGCTGGCCCAACGAGAACGACCCGGATGGCTCCAAGTTCAAGTTGGCCCAGGCTGCGATCCTGGCTGCCAAAGAGAAGGGCGACACGGAGCATCAGGCGAAGATGCAGGCGCTGGCAGATAGCCTGAAGCGCTTCACCGTCTTCGAGCTGCGGGCTGGCTTGGTGCAGGACCTTCTGCCGCCATCCATTCACCCGGGCACCGGCAAGCCCTATACCTGGCGGACGCCTCCGTCGGGAGATGGCTTGCCAGTGCTACCGAATGACCTCCTGAACATCTGGAACAACTGGGACATCTTCAAGCGGGACGCCGAGGCGGCCTGCCCGTGGGCGCCCAAGGCTGCGGCCCCGAAGAAGGCTGCGAAGCCGAAGCCCAAGGCGCCGGCCGGTAGCTCGCGCTCGGTGATCGATGCCTTCAACCAGGCGCACGACGTCGAGTCGCTGCTGGCTGCCCATGGCTACATCAAGCGCGGTGCGAAGTGGCTTTGCCCGCAGAGCAGCACCGGCCTACCGGGCGTGACGATCAGCGATGACGGTCGCGTGTACTCGCACCACGGCTCCGATCCGCTGGCCAACGGGCACCAGAACGATGCCTTCGACGTGTACTGCCTGCTCGAGCACAACGGCAACCAGGGTGATGCGGTGAAGGCGGCGGCGCGCATGCTGGGCATCGAGCGCGAGCCGAAGCGCGAGGAGCCCCCGCCTGAGGGGTTCCCTCGCGTGGCCGTCCAGCAACCCCCTGAGTCCCAGGCGGTGACGGAAGAACCGGAGGACTCTCTTCCCTGCGCCCCTTCTCTTGAGTGCGGCCCGGCTGCTGCCGAGCTGGCCGGCGCTCCCACTCCGGGGGGCGCGGGGGGCTTCCGCATCAGCGAGCAGGAGCTGCTGCAGGACTTCGTCGTCATCTACGGGACGGACACCGCCTGGGACCGTAAGCGGGCGCGGCTGATCAAACTCTCCGCAATCCGGGAGGCTGTAGGGCGCACCCGCTACAAGTGGTGGCAGGAAAGCGAGCACCGGCAGATGGCCCAGGACGTGGTGTTCGATCCGACCGAGCGATGCGATCCGGTGATGCTCAACCTGTACGACGGGTTCAAGGTTACACCCGATCCTCGGGGGGCGGACGGCTGCGTGCTGATCCGCAAGCACCTGGGCCTGCTGTGCAACAACCGCGCTGATGAGTACCTGTTCCTGTTGAAGTGGATCGCCTACCCGCTCCAGTACCCCGGCGCGAAGATGGCCACGGCTGTGGTGATGTTCGGGGCGGAGGGCCCAGGCAAGAGCTTGCTGTGGGAGCAGGTCGTCCGGCGGATCTACGGCGAGTACGGCACGACCATCGGTCAGGCCCAGTTGGAAAGCCAGTTCACCGGCTGGCAGAGCCGCAAGCTGTTCGCTCTGGCCGAGGAGGTTGTCAGCCGCGAGGAGATGAGGCACTACAAGGGCGTGCTGAAGCACCTGGTAACTGGCGAGACGTTGCAAATCAACGAGAAGAACATGCCGGTGCGGGAGGAGGCCAACCACCTCAACTTCGTCTTCCTCTCCAACTCGACGGTGCCTATGGCGCTGGACGATGGTGATCGGCGCTACCTGGTGTTGTACGTCGACCGAGTGCCGGCGGCGGGCTACTTCCAGGCGCTGGTGGGCGAGATCGAGAGTGGCGGCATCGAGTCCTTCTACCACTACCTCATGAACCTGGATCTCACGGGGTTCGGCCCGCACAGCAAGCCCCCGCTAAACGACGAGAAGCAGGCGTTGATCGACGGTAGCCTGGCGGCCCCGCGGTATTTCGTGCGGCGTTGGATGGCCGGTGAGACCGAGTTCCCGGTGACGGGGGCGGTGACACAGGCAGATCTGTGGCAGTCCTTCTGCCGATGGTGCGATGGGGCCAACGAGTTCAAGCGACGAGAGCGGGACTTTCTGCAGGAGGCGGCGCGGGACCTGCTCCGCGAGCGGCCCGACATCCGTTACCCGACTGACCGAGATGACTTCAGGACGGCGCGGATCTTCGTGACACCGGAGTTCGCGGCGCGCAAGGCAGAACTGGGGCGCAATTGGGCGGCCGAGGCGGGGAAGGAATGCCGGAAGTTCGGTACCCACTTCAATCGAAGATCGATCCCTGCCCCGGGAGAGCTGGACTGATGATTCCGACATTCCGACAGTATTCCGACAGCATCCCGACGGGCGCTGCGCCTAGTGTCGCTAGGTTTCCGACATTCCGACAGACTTTTTGAGGTTTTCTCACGTGCGCGTGTACGCGCGCATACACCCGTGAGGCTTTTTAAAATTACCCGTCGGATTGTCGGAATAAGAGTTAAGTAACTGTTTTTATTTGAAAAATAATTCCGACAGTATTCCGACAGTTGTTCCGACGTTCCGACAGTTGAAGGGGAGAAAAGAGAAATGGCGGTGTATGAGTTCAAGAACGGCCAGTTCCAGCACCTGGCAGCGTCGATGGACGACTTCGAGGGCACCTTCAGAGGCTTTGAGGGGGCGGTAAGCGAATTCGCCGCGCAGAAGGGTATGCAGTACCACGACGATGTAGCTGGCGTGTACGACCTGTATCTGCGCAACCCTGAGAAGAGAGTGTTCAGCCGACTGCGTGACTACCGCTGGTGGTTCCGTGTATCCGACGGTGCCTTTATGGTCGACGACGTTCTGGTGCCGGACAGCCTTCCCGATTACCTCGCCTTCATGGGGATGCTCCAGCCGCTGGTTACCCGAGCTGCAGAGCTTGCTCGAGAAGTAGAGGAGAGCACCCGATGATCGGGGAAATCGAAGTGCTGATGCGCCATTGGGGCGAGCAGATGAGCGCCGCCAGTTCGGCCGGTGGGTTGCCCAGCACCATGGGGACCATCATGGAATACGGCGGCTGTGCCCCTCGCGGCGGTGTCTACGGCGCCAAGCTGCTGGTGGCCGGCGCGGGGCCCGACTACGTGGCAGCAGAGGTGGTGGCTGCACTGGGGGCGGTGGAGCGCGGGCAGGGCGGCGTCCAGTTGTGCCGGCTGGCGTTGGTGCGCTACGTGAACCCCCACGGCCTCACCCTGGACGAGCAGGTGCGTGTACTGGAACTGGGTGTCGGTGCCGCAGGCCGGCGGTGTTACTTCCGCCTCGTGCAGCGCCTACATGAGCTGGTGGAGGTCGAGCTGAAGGTGCGCCAGGCGCGGCTGCGGACACAGCGAAAGGAGGCCGGACGCGAGGGCGACAAGATGCGTCGGGCCGCCCATGAGCAGGCCAAACGGGCGCACGCGGCTCGTGGCAACGAGCTATTTCGCGGCGACGGCTCATGACCGTTCGTCGGGCCATAAGGCGCCGATCAGCTCCGTAGGAGTTCCGATCAGCTCCGAAGCGGAAGAACCGAAAACAGGGGGTTTTCGGTTTGTCACTCGAAGGGTAAAAAGTCGCCACGATGTTCGAGGTCTGCGTAGCCGGCCCGAATCAACCGATGCACGTGCTGTGCAGCTCGCCCCGGCGCCTCCCCGGCCCGGGTCACCCCGAAAGCCCCTCCTCGGAGGGGCTTTCCTTTTCAGCTATCTCCTTTTGCAAATCCTTGTATGCCTTGATGCCTATGACGACTAGGACCATCAAAAGGCTGCCGTACATGACGAGGTTGAAGAAGTGCAGAAACAGCATCACCACCTCATGTCGCGTGGCTGGTCCTTGGCCGCCATCAAAGCGGACGAATGCATAGACCGAACTGGTCATGACAGAGATTGGAATGCAAAAGACAAGGACGAGAGATAACCACCCAAATGCTCTTTTGGTCCAGTTAAAGACCTTCCAAAGGAACGCCTTCATGTCGCTTCGGCCTTCTCTGCTCATTTGGAAGACCGATATCAAAAGGGCTCCGATTGAGCAGGCAAGGGTTAAGTACTCCATGCGGTTTTCCTCCATGTATTTCCGGTCATGGTACCTGATGGTTCTATGGAGAAATAACTCGCCCACTAGAGGTGAATGATGACGAGCGAACAGCAGGCGATGGCAGATATGCCTTTGTGGGTCTTGATCCTGGGCGCAGCTGCGGGCGGAATCAGTGGTGAAATGTGGCGAGCGGACAAGGCGGGGCTCGGTGGTTGGGTGCTGCTGAAGCGCCTGGCCCTGCGTTCGGGCGCCTCAATCATCTGTGGTGTGGCAGTGATGTTTCTCATCATCGCTTGCGGCGGGCCGCTGCTGCTCGCCGCCGCCATCGGCAGCCTGACAGCGGCCGCCGGTGCGGAGGTGGCGGTCGGGCTGTATGAGCGTTGGGCGGCGAAGAAGCTCGGCGTGTGCGAGGTGCCTGGCCAGCAGCCCGGCTCGGAATGAAGGGCAGCATCTCGGCTGCGGACCTGGACGATGCTGTTGCCACGCTGGCCGGCCTTGGCGGTGATCTGCCCAACCGGGTGCTCGCCGACGCGATGAACCACACGGCGAATCAGGCCAACCAGGCGCTGCTCTCGGAAATCGATGCGGTCTTCGACCAACCCACGCCGTTCACGCAGAACGCGATTCGCATTCTGAACGCCACGCCGAGCCGCCTTGAGGCATCGCTGTGGGTCAAGGACGAGAAGAGCAACAACTCGAAGGGACAGGCACCGGAAGATTGGGTCGCCCCCCAGGTGTTTGGCGGCCCCCGCGTCGACAAGGCGTCGGAGCGCAACCTGCGCGCCAAGGGTATCCTGCCTGCAGGTCTGTTCATCGTGCCGGCTGAAGGCGCCAGGCTGGACCAGTACGGCAACATGAGCCGGGGCCAGATGATCCAGATTCTGTCCGGGCTCGGGGCGCTTGAGTCCCGGGCAGGTTTCAAGGGCAACGCCACGCAGAGCGCCAGGTCGCTGGCCAAGGGGCATCAGCAGGCGTACTTCGTGATGCGACGCGGCAAGGTGCCCATCGGCATCGGCGAGCGGCGTGACAAGACCTTGGTCATGGTCCTCGCCTTCGTCCGCCAGCCGCAGTACCGCGAGCGCTTCAAGTTCTTCGACGTGGTGCGCCGCATTGCCGAGGATGATGCCCGGCTCGAAGCCAACATCGAGCAAGCCCTTGCCAAAGCCAGGCTTGGCGATACGCCCAGCAGCTTCAGGCGGGGCGGTCGCTGACCTGGCCGAAAATCTTATTCGGGGGTGTGTGACGTGCCACAGAAACAGCTGGAAGGCTGTCGCGTGGGATGTGGCGTGCTACAGAAACCTATCCGGGGGCCCCTGGTGAGCCCGACCCAGCAAGGGTAATTCGAACCTCGTTTTCGCGTTAGTGGCTGGGCCTGGAAGTTAGTTAACAGGGGTTAATCGGGTTAACCCTCGGGGTTCATTGCGGTTAACAGGTGTCCTTCATGACGATCATGACCAAGGCTGAATACGCAGACAGCCGTGGCTGGTCGCGCCCCTACGTTTCCAAGCTGGTGAAGCAAGGCAAGCTGGTGGTCACTGTAGACGGCAAGGTCGACGTCGAGGCGAGCGACCAGCTGCTAGCCGTCAGCGCCGACCCCAGCAAGGCCGGTGTCACCGAGCGGCACCATAAGGATCGGGTTGAGAAGGGGGTGTATGCGCACCTCGTACCGACTGCAGCGCCAAGTCCGCCTCTTGCTTCTGCTGCCGCTGCACCAGGTGCCGGCCCGGACTACCAGAAGGCCCGTGCCCGCCGTGAATACGCTCTGGCCCTGCTGGCCGAGGACGAGCACCGGAAGAGTCGTGGTGAGCTGGTAGAACGGGATCGAGTGGATTCCGCAGCCTTCACTGCTGCGCGCGCCCTGCGCGATCTGCTGATGGGTGTGCCGCCCAAGTTGGCGGGCGAACTGGTGACCTTGACCGACGTGTGGGAGATCGAGCGGCGCCTGACCGAGGCGCTGCGTCGGGCCCTGGAAGATGCCGACCGGCTGCTGCAGCTCAATGCCGAGGTGGAGCAGGCCGGCAAGGAGCCGTATTGAGCCATGGAACAACCCTATGTCGACGGGGCCGCCGTGTACCTGGCGGCATATCGCCGAGGCCTGAAGCCTGATCCCGAGCTGTGGATCGATGAGTGGGCCGACGCCTACCAGATGATTCCGGCTGATACCGGCGCCGCTGAGCCTGGCAAATACCACACTGATCGCACCCCCTACGCCCGCGAGCCGCAGCGCTGCCTATCTCCGGTTCACCCTGCTCGCCGGGTGGTCACCATGATCGCCTCGCAGCTGATGAAGACCCAGGTGGCGCTCAACTGGATCGGCGGCTGCATCCACATGGCACCGGCCAACATCCTGGCTCTGCTGCCTAGCGAGAAGTTGAGCAAGCGTGTCTCCGGCCGGATCGACAAGACGATCAAGGCCGTGCCGGTACTGACCGAGCGGGTAGCGAAGTCCCGCTCGCGCGATGCTCGGAACACCATCGACACCAAGGAGTTCGAGGGCGGCGCCTTGTACTGCGCCACGGCCGGCTCGGCCTCAAACCTCGCGGAGCTGTCGGCCCGCTATGTGTACGGCGACGAAATCGATCGCTGGGAGCAGGACGTCGACAGCGAGGGCGACCCGGTGAAGCTGGCAGAGGCCCGCGGCTCGACCTTTGGCCGCCGGGCGAAGTTCTACTACTCCAGCTCGCCGACGGTGAAAGGGGTGTCGCGGATTGCCGACTTGTTCGAGCAGGGCGACCAGCGTCATTACTACGTACCCTGCCCACACTGCGGCACGATGCAGGTCCTGGAATGGGAAGGGCTCAAGTACACCGAGGACTACAGGTTGGTCCAGTACCAGTGCTGCACCCCGGGGTGCGCGCTGATCGAGGAGCACCACAAGGGCGACATGCTGGCGGCGGGGGAGTGGCGAGCGCATGCGAAGGGCGACGGCGAAACCGTCAGCTTCACGCTTAACGCGCTCTACGCTCCGCCGGGCTGGTTGAGCTGGACGGACATGGCCAAGGAGTACGACGAGGCCAAGAAGCTGCAGGAGAAGGGCGATCCCGGCTCCATGCAGGTGTTCTACAACACCCGCCTGGCCAAGGTGTGGGACAGCGCCGAGGAGATGACCAAGGCGGCCGAACTGCGCAAACGCGCCGAGGCCGAGGGGCACCGCCTGGGCCTGGTGCCGGCCGGCGCACTGATCCTCACTGCTGCGGTGGACACCCAGCACAACCGGCTGGAACTGCTGGTGCTGGGCTGGGGCGAGGGCATGGAGCGCTGGACGGTCGACTTCCAGGTGATCCCTGGCGACCCGGCAGATGAGCGCACCTGGGCGCTGCTCGACGAGAAGTTGAAGGCGCGCTATCGCCACGTCAGTGGCGTTGATCTGTCGATTTGCGCCGTGTGCATCGACTCCGGCGGTCACCACACCGACGAGGTCTACCAGTTCACCCGCGTGCGCCGCTGGCGGAACGTGCTGGCGGTGAAGGGGGCGAGCAAGCGTGGGCGTCCCGTCCTGGCACAGCGTCCGTCGAAGGTTGATGTCACTTGGAAGGGGAATACCGAGAAGCAGGGCGCCGAGCTGTGGATGGTCGGTACCGACACGGCCAAGGACTGGATCTACAACCGCTACCAGTTCGAGGCAGGCCCAGGCGCGTTGCACTTCTCGGCGGATCTGCCGGAGGAGTTCTTTGACCAGTGCGTGGCCGAGCGCAAGGTGGTCCGGTACGTGAAGGGCTTCAAGCGCATCGACTGGGTCAAGGCCAAGTCGGAGCGAAACGAAGCTCTCGACCTCCTGGTGTACAACCTGGCTGCCGCCCAGTTCCTTGGCTTGCATCGCTACCACGAACCGCAGTGGAGCAGCCTGCGCGCCGCAGTCGGACAAGGCAGCCTGTTCGCCGAAAAGGTGCCGACAGCGCCGAGTGCTGTTGATGAGGCGGCCCCCGACGCGCCAGAGGAGCCTGCTCGGCCACAGCCCTCGGCGGCAAGGCCCGCTTCACCGCAACCCCAGTCAACTGGCCGCCGGACCTCGCGCAGCGGGTATCTGAGCCGCCGATAGAGCGAGGTCACCATGAGCACTGCACAGCAGCGCCTGGACGAGGTCCGGGCGGCGATTCGCGACATCCTCAATAAGGGGCAGTCGGTGCGCAAAGGAGACCGCCAGGTCGACCGGGCGCAGTTGGCCAGCCTCCGCGTGTTGGAAGAGCAATACGCCGAGCAGGCCGCCTACGAGGCCGCGGCAACCAGTAAACGGCCGCGGCAGGTGCGGCTCTACAGCAGAGGTAAGGGCATCTGATGGCCACCCGATACCGAATTACCTCGAAGCGGATCCGCAACAGCTACGAAGGCGCCGGCACGGGCCGTCGTGCCGCTGGTTGGGATGCCCCGGAAGCGGCGCTTAATGCGGTTGCCATCCCGGCGCTTCCCACCCTGCGCAAGCGCTCGCGGGCAGCGGTCAGGAATGACCCTTATGCCTTCAGCGCGATCAGCAAGCGGGTGAGCAACCTGATCGGCACCGGTATCACCCCGCGGTCCAGGCTGGAGGACGCTGATCTGCGTGCAACCGTCAACCTGCTGTGGGAGGACTGGGTGGACGAAGCCGACGCCGATGGGCTCACCGACTTCTATGGCCTGCAGGCCATGATCGCGCGCATGGTCGAAGAGTCGGGCGAATGCTTTGTCCGGCTGCGCAACCGGCGCCTGGATGATGGGCTGGCAGTGCCGCTCCAGTTGCAGGTGCTGCCGCCTGACTTCGTGCCCGTCGATCGCAACTTCACGACCCGCAGTGGCAACGTGGTACGCGCCGGGATCGAGTTCAACGGCATCGGCAAGCGAGTGGCGTACTGGATGTGGCAGAACCATCCGGGCGATCCCATCGCCCCGCGGCGCGGCTACAACCAGTTGAACCGCATCCCCGCGGAGCAGGTGCTGCATATTTTCGAGCCGCTGGAGGGCGGCCAGCTGCGTGGCGTGCCACGCCTGGCGCCGGTCCTGCTGCGACTCAAGTCGTTGGACAACTACGACGATGCGGTGCTGTTCCGGCAGGAGGTGTCCAACCTGTTCGCCGGTTTCATCACCCGGCCGGCTCGCGCGGACGGGCCGCCGGTGTTCGACCCGGTGACCGGCCTGCTGCCGACGCAAGATCGGGATGGCGCGCCGATGGTGGGGCTGGAGCCCGGCACCATGCAGGAGCTGCTCGATGGGGAGGAGGTCGTGTTTTCCGACCCGCCGGATGCCGGCAACACCTACGTCGACTTCATGCGACAGCAGCTGATGGCAGCAGCGGTCGGTGTCGACCTGCCCTACGAACTGCTCACCGGCGACATGGGCGACATCAGTGACCGAACGCTCCGGGTGCTGCTCAACGAGTTCCGGCGCCGCATCGAGCAGGCGCAGTTTGGCGTGTACGTGTTCCAACTATGTCGGCCAGTTCGCAATGCCTGGTTCGACACGGCCGTGCTCAGCGGTGTGCTGACGCTGCCGGACTACTCGACTCGGCGCCGCGAGTACCTGCGGACACGGTGGATCCCGCAAGGGTGGGCCTACATCCACCCGGTCCAGGACGTCCAAGGCAAGCTGCTGGAGATCGCCGGCGGCCTGGCCAGTCGGAGCGAGCATGTTCTGCGCACGGGATACGACGCCGAGCAGATCGATCAGGAAAACGCCGACGACAACGCCCGCGCCGAGCGCCTGGGCCTTCACTACACCACCGACACCGGGAACCCGGCGGAAGACAAAGGGGACACTCAACCATGATGAAGTTTCACCACCTGGCCCTTGCGGTCTCGCTGGGCATGCTCGGCGTTTGCACGTCGGCTCAGCCGATCATCCTCAACAAGGCATCGGCCAGCCCGGAGCTGCAGGCTGAACACTGGTACAGCGTCAAGGCGCTGGGCGAGGAAAGCGGCGCGCCGAAGACGATCGAGGTCTACATCTACGGCGAGATCGGATTTTGGGGCATCACCTCGGCCAACTTCATCGAGGACCTGAAGGCCGTCGACGATGGCGTGTCGCCGGTGCTGGTCCATTTCGACACCATTGGCGGCGACCTCTTCGACGGCATCGCCATTCACAACACCCTGCGCGCATTGGGCGAGCGCTGCACGGCACGTATCGATGGTGCCTGCTTTAGCGCGGGAAGCGTAGCGGCCTGCGGCGCGCACCGCGTCGAGATGGCGAACAACGCGCTGTTCATGATTCACAACCCCTGGACCCTCGCGGCCGGTGACGCCGAGGACCTACGCAAGCTGGCCGACATGATGGACAAGGCGGCCGAGGGCATCGTGGCCAGCTACCAGCATCGGCCGCTCACCATTGACGACGCCACGCTGCGCCAGTTGATCAGCGACGAGACCTGGATGACGGCAGCCGAGGCCAAGACCTATGGCTTCGTCGACGAGATCCTCGGGGCTGGGGAGCCCGTGGCGATGAACGCCAGTCTGGGCAAGGTGCTGAACCGCTACCGCAACACTCCCGCAGCGGCTCGTGCCTTGCTGGAAAACCAGGGGCCTGCGCCGGCGGATCCTCCGGCCAACGATCCGCCGGCGGACCCGCCGCTGAGCGCAGAAGCGGCCGAACTCGCCGCCGAGCTGACCGCCGAGTGCGCCAAGGCCGGCCTGGCGGACTGTGCGTCGCACCTGATCAAAGCCTCCGGCCTGAAGAGTCGCGAGGCGGTACATGCCCAACTGGACCGCGCGAAAGCGGTAAAGGCCGTGTGCCTGGTGGCCAATCTGCCGGAAGAGGCCCAGGCGCTGATCGAGTCCGGTGTGGATGCCGACGGCGCCCGCCTGAAGCTGTACGACAAGATCGTCGCCCGCAGCAGCCAGGTGGAAATCCACAACAAGACCCCGCTGGACGACGACCCGATGTCGTCGACCGGCGATTCCCTGAACCCTGGTGACATCTACGCCAGGCGTCGTACCAACGCCTCGAAAGGAGCGCATCAATGACCATCAAGACCGAAGGTATCCACCCCGGCGAGTTCCTCCTTTCGGAGGCCAACGGCACTCGCAGTCGTGAGGTGGTGGTGATCACTGCCGGCTCCGGCCTGCTGCGGGCCGGTACGCTGATCTCGCAGCTGACCGCTGCCAACGCACTTACCCCGACCGCCAAGGCGGGCAACACCGGCAACGGCACCATCGGCTCGGTCGTAGTGACCAGCGCGGCCGCCAGTGGCCCACACGTGCTGACCATCGTCGAGGCCGCGGCAAACGGCGGCGTGTTCGAGGTCTACGACCCGTCCGGCCAGTTCGTTGGCGAGGGCCATGTCGGCCAAGCCTTCATCGGTGGCGGCCTCACCTTCACCCTCGGCGATGGCTCCACCGACTTCGTGGTGGGTGACGGTTTCACGCTCGCGGTGAAGGCCAGCCTGGGCGAGTGGACCGCCTATGACGATGACGGCACCGACGACGGCCGTCGCACTGCCGACGGCATCCTGTATGCATCCGTGGATGCGTCGGTGGTCGACGTGGAGGCTACCGCTGTGCTGCGCGATGCCGAAGTGATCGAGCGCCTGCTGACTGGCCTGGATGTCAACGGCGCGGCCGACCTGGCCGGCCTGGGCATCGTTATCCGCCCCTGATCCTCAACCCGTACTGCACCTTCACCATGAACCCCGCTCCGGCGGGGTTCGCCATTTCTAGGAGCCCTACATGGCTGAAATCACTATCTTCGAGGACGAGGCGTTCAACGTCGCCAACCTGATCCTCACCCTGAACGATGACCACGTTGTCCCTGGCCAGATCGCCGCGTCTGGTCTGTTCACCGAGCAGGGCAGTACCACCATCGTCCAGCAGATCGAGAAGTCCGGCACCACTCTGCAGCTGGTACCGTCCGCGCCGCGCGGGTCGGGTGGTCAGGCGGTTATCGCGGATAAGCGCAAGCTGATCCCGTTCAACACTGTGCACCTGCCGCAGCCGTTCACCATCCTCGCCGACGAGATCCAGGGCATCCGTGCTTTCGGCTCGCGTACCGAGCTGATGGGCGTGCAGGACGTGGTCAACGCGCGCTTGGACAAGGCGCGTCGACAGCTCGACACCACCCACGAGTACCAGCGTATCGGTGCAATCAAGGGGCAGGTCATCGACGCCGACGGTGAAACCGTGCTGGTGGACATCTACCAGTCGTTCGGCATCAAACGTCCCAAGGCCTTCTCGATGGGGCTGGATAATGCGGCTACCGATGTCAGCGCGATGTGCGTCGAGGTTCTGGACGCTCAGGAAGACGAGCTCTACGGCCTGTCCAGCACCGGTGCCCGCGCTTACTGCGGCCGGAACTTCTGGAAGAAGTTCATCAGCCACGACAAGGTGCGTGAGTCCTACCTGGCCAGCGAAGCCGCTGCCACCCTGCGCGGCGATCGCCGTAAGCCCTTCGAGTTCGGCGGCATTACCTGGGAGCGCTACCGCGGCAAGGTGGGTGGCGTGCCGTTCGTGGGCGACGACACCGCCTACGTCGTCGCCGAGGGTGTCGAAGGGTTGTACATCTCGGTGTTCGCGCCGGCCGACTGGATGGAGACCGTGAACACTCTGGGCCTGCCGTACTACGGCAAGCTGGAGGTCATGCGCATGGGCCGTGGTGTCGAGGGGGAGGCTCAGTCCAACCCCCTGCACCTGTGCACCCGGCCGCTGGCCACCCGCGAGCTCACCATTTGACCATGGCCGGCTTCACCGACCTGGTCGACGACATGGACGAAACCATCGCCGATACGCTCGGCGATGGTCAGGTGTCTTATCGCGATCGCAATGGTGTTGAGCTGGTGGGCGCGCTCGCCGTCATCGTTGAGAAGGGCGTCGAGCGAATCGACGCTCCCGCGCTGGATCGGGTGCAGACCATGGAGGTACGTCGGCGACTCCTGCCGCGGCTCGATCGCAAGGGCTCGTTCCTCGATGTGGACGGCAACACCTGGGCCATCGACGGCATCCACGCCGACGATGGGGACTGGATCACCTTCTACGTGGTGCCCGCATGAGCAGCGTGATCGATGTTCAGGCCGCGATCATGGTCCAGCTGTTGGGCCTGCTCGCTGGGGTTCCGTTGTTCGGTGGCCAGGTCATGGAAGACTCGGTGGCCGGGATCCTCGATGCAGAGGATGACGACCTTCCCAACCAGCTGATCGTCCTGCAGGAGGGCGACACCGTCGAGCGAGAGCGGGTTCCGGCTGGTGTGAAAGAGGAGTGGACGGTCAACGTCGTGGCCTTGGGGCGCGGCACAGACTCTGCCGCTGCTCTGCGCGCTGGGCGCTTGGCGATCAAACAGGCGCTGAAGGGGCTGAAGGCGGGCATCCAGGTGGACGGCCTGGTGGCGGTCAGTTTCCCGGCATCCACTGTGCGCCTGCCGGAACCTGGCCGGCGTTGGGGTTACCGCGTCATCCCCATCACCTTCACCTACAGCCAGAAACTCTGAGTCCACCAGACCGCCTCCGGGCGGCCTTCTCATTTCAGGAGGGCGCCATGCCCGAGATCAAGGTCACCAAGGCCTTCAATTTCCGCGTCGGCAGCGAGGTGTTGCACTTCGCTAAGTCCGATAAGCCCGTGCCGGCACCCGCCGACGTGGCGCAGCACGCCGTGGAAAAAGGCTTCGCCGAGCCGCCGAAAGACGAGCCGGCAAAGGCCGCCAAGCCTGCTGCGGATAACCCTGCTGACGAGCTTGCCGGCAAGTAAGCCGCGTGCAGCCAATCACTCCCATTTCAGGAGATCACCATGCTCCAACCCGTAGATCGTTCCTTCATCGGCGAGGGCCAGGCGTTCGGCCGGCTCTATGGCTCCCAGGACCCGCTGCTGCCATTCGGTAACAGCGATGCCTTCTCGCTCAGCTATGCCTCCGACCGCAAGGCGCTGGCCAACTTCATGGGCGGCGGCGGTAACCGCAACGTGCGGACCCGCGCTACCGATGTCACCGGTTCCATCGGCCTCTACGACATCACACCGGAAAACGTGGCGACCATCACCCGCGGCGGCATCATCGTGGCGCCGACCACCGCGATCACCGACGAACTGCATACTTCCGCCGGTGTGGCTTTCGAGCTGATCCCGTTCAAGTACCTGCCGGACTTGTCGAAGACGGTCACCGTCAAAACGGCCGCCGCTACGGCTCTCGTCGCTGGCGAGGATTACCTGCTGACGCCCCATGGCATCCAGGTGCTGGCCAACAGCAACATCGACGCGACCGGCGTGAAGATCAGCTACACCCCGCGCAAGAGTTCGGCGGTGCAGATGCTCAACAGCTCGGAGAAAGAGTTCGAGCTGTTCATCGCTGGCCTGAACGATGCGCAGTCGGGCGAGCCCTACGCGCTGCGCATCCGTCGCGCCAAGTTCGGCCTGCTGCAGGAACTGCCGATCCTTGGCCAGGACTACCTGAAGCTGACTGGCCCCATCGAGCTGCTCGCCGACTCGACCGTCGTCGCCGACGACATTTCCAAGTTCTGCCAGATGGACCTCGCGGCTTAAGCCGGGATGGCCATGGATGGCCTTTTGCCGTGGTGCTGGGGTAGATTTCCTGTCATTTCCAGGGGAGGGAACCTATGAAATGCCCAAGTTGTGATCATGAGGCTCCACAGGCAGATTTCGGCAGCCCTTTGCGTTGCCCTGACTGCGGTGCGTTTTACGAGAAAGCGCTGGAGCTCAAGCTTCGTCGCGAAGTCGAGGCCAAAGCGGCACCGCGGCCAGCTCCGGCACCTCAGCCAGAACCTATACCGAGTGGATCTTGGGCATGCGTCGGCTGCGGTAAGCCAGTGAACAAGCGAATGCTCCGAGGGTGCCCCAACTGTGGCACGCCAACCAAGAAGAAAACTCCGGTATGGCCGTTCATTCTCGTTGGGGTGGTGGTAGTGGTCTGGGCTATTGCCAGTCAGCCCAAGTTGCCACGATCTGCGCCCACGAGAGTTGCATCGGCTGATGTTCCGACGGCACCCGCTCCAGTGTTGCCTGAGTCAAGTCCTCGACAACAGCTTGCCCAGGCCAAGTCCAGCACCGTCTTAGTGAAGTTCACCGGTCGCAAGAAAGCGGGCGGCAGCCTGCTGGAGGCCGATTTCACCATCCGCAATGATGGGCCGGTGGCGGTGAAGGACATCGAGATCAAGTGCACCCATTTCGGGCCCAGCAAGACGGAGATCGACAGCAACACCCGAACGATCTACGAGATTATCAATCCGAGCCAGACCCGCACATTCAGGAACTTCGATATGGGGTTCATCCATTCCCAGGCGGTCAGCAGCAGTTGTGAAATCACTGATCTGAAAATCTGAGTCGCCGCAATCCATGAAACCCGCCCTTCGGCGGGTTTTTTTATGCCCGAGGATTTCTATGGCCAACCCTATCCAGCGCCTGATCCAGTTCGTTCTGCGCGGTAAGGACGAGATGTCGCCCGCGGCTCAGCAGTCCACCGAGGCCCTGGAAGCGCTACGCGCTAAGACCAACCAGCTCAACCACGCCATGGACGATGCCAAGGGCGCCCGCGGCCTGGTCACCAGTCTGACCAATACCCAGCGCGCGGTCGGGCTCACCGAGACTTCGCTTGGGCGCGCCGAGGCGACCATCAAGGACTTGCGGGACGCGCTCGATAAGAGCCCAGCCAGTAAGGGTCTAGAGACCTCGCTGAAGGCCGCAGAGAAGGATGCAGCTACCCTCCGGCGCACCCTCGATACTCTCAACGCCAAGCTGTCAGAGCAGGAGCAGGCCGCCAAGGCTGCTGGCGTTGACACCAACAAGCTGGCCGACGAAGAGAAACGGCTGGCTGCGGAGATCACCCGGACCAAGGGCCAGATCGGCGACAACGCCAAGGCTCTGCGTGATCTCGAGCGCGATCAGGCACGGGCCGCGCGTCAGGCTGCCGAGCACACCTCGCGGGTCGGTGCCGTAGGCGAGGCAATGTCGCGCGGCGTAAGTCGTGTTGTTGGCTATGCCGCGGCGTTCATGGGTGTTGAGGCGGTGTTGGGCCTGGTCGGCAAGGGGCTGCGCACAGTTGCCGACGCCATCGGCTCGATGCTCAAGACCGGTGACGAGTTCGAAGGCCTGCAGACACGGCTGACCTCCTTGATGGGCTCGGTGCAGGCAGGTGAACAGGCTACCGAGTGGATCACCAAGTTTGCCAAGGACACGCCGCTGCAGCTGAGCGAGGTGACTGACGCTTTCGCGCTGCTCAAGGCTTACGGCCTCGATCCCATGAACGGGACCTTGCAGTCGGTTGAGGACCAGTCAGAGAAGCTCGGCGGCGGCATGGAGCGCTTGGAGGGGATCGCCTCCGCAGTCGGCCAGGCCTGGGCCAAACAGAAGCTGGAGACCGAAGAGATTCTGCAGCTGGTTGAGCGTGGCGTGCCCGCCTGGGACATGCTGGCCAAGGTCACCGGGCGAAACGCCGGTGAGCTGATGACGCTCGCCAGCAATGGTCGGCTGGGACGTGATGCCATCAAGGCGCTGATCGCGGAAATGGGGCGCAGCTCGGCGGGCGCCGCCGCGGCGAACATGAGCCGCCTCACTGGGTTGGTCAGTAACCTGCAGGACACGGCGACCAACTTCCTCAACCGCATCGCCAAGGCCGGCGCGCTCGACTACGTGAAGGGCCGCCTGGAGGCGCTGGCTGACACCATCGAGAAGATGGACGAGGACGGCCGACTCGACGCTCTGGCGGAAAGCCTGTCCAGTGCCTTTGTGCAGGGTGCAGAGAAGATTGAGGAGTTCGGGCGCCGGTTGCTGACGGTCGATTTCAACAAGCTCGTCGACGAGAGCAGTGCCTGGCTCAAGGACTTCGGCGAGAAGATCGATACCGTCGCTACCTGGACCACCCGAATTATCGCCCCTTTCCGGGTAGCGGAAAACGTGGTCTCCGGCACGATGAAGGCCGCGCTGATGATGTTCAGCGGCTTAGTGTCCGGGTCCTTGGCTCTGATGGCCATTGTGGCCAGGGCGGTGCCAGAGATGTTCGGCGGCGACAAGCTTGTCGCAGGGCTGGAATCCGCCCGGGACGCCGCTTTCTCAATAGCTGGCGACATGGCCAGGGGCATTGCCCAGGATGCCAGGGATATTGGCGATACCTGGAACTCGGTCACCGGTCAGGTGCAGCGGAACGTCGATGCCCAAGCGCAGTCCGTCCAGCAGAGCGTCTCTAAGGCGAAGCGCGCCATCCAGAGCACATCGGATGATGTGCTCAAGCACTTCCAGAGCACGATCACCGGCTTCGAAAACGCCATGGCGGCGGTGAACTTCTCCGACACCGCCAAGCAGTTGGACACGGTCAAGAAGGCTGTCGACGAGGCTTTCACAGCTGGTCGGCTGACCCTGGGGGAGTACACCGAAGCGCTAAATGCGGTAATCACCCGTCAGGGTTTCCTTCAGGGGTCGAGCAAGAAAGCCGCATCGGCGACAGATGAACAGGCCCGTGCAGTCGGGCAGCTCAAGCAGAAACAGGCAGATCTGTTCGAACAGTACCTCCAGCACAAGATCACCCTGCAGGAGTACGAGAAGCAGCATAACGCCGTCGCCGAGCAGTTGCGCAACACTGGCAAGGCGGCTGAGGAAGCGAAGGTTTCTGTCGCCAGCTTCCAGGAGGCCGAGGCCGCGATCAATGTGATCGATAGCGTCGACTCCCTGAAGAAACTGCAGAAGGCCCTGTACAGCGCCTATCACGACGGACGCATCAGCCTGGAGGAGTATGAGAAGGCGCACAACGATGCCGCGTTGAAGATCCGCAAGCTGGAGCAGGCCGCTGGTCAAGCCGCGCCCAAGGTCGCCGGCCTAGGGGCATCGCTGGCGACCCTGGCGGACGTCCAGGATGCCATTGCCAACGCCAAGACGGATGTGGACATCTCCAACATTCGCGCTGCGTTGCAGAAGCTCTACCAGACCGGGGCTATCGGTGCCACTGATTACAACCGGGAGATCGAGAAGACCAACCAGCGGCAGCAGGAGCTGAAGGCTGGTACCGATCAACTGTCGTCCTCAACGGACAGAAACGCCGAGAGCACCAAGGGGCTGACCAAGTCGCAGCAGATGATGAACGAGGCCATGGAGGATGGCATCGTCACCACTGAGGAGCTGCGGCGGATCTCCGGCCAGAAGATGGAGGACGACCGAAAGGGCGCCCAGGCAACCAAGGACAACGTTGCCGAAGCCAAGGCCGACATGTCGAGCTTCGCTAGCTTCTATGCAGGCGTGATCAGTGGCGCGCGGTCGCCCTTGGCGGAACTTAGCAAAGAGGCTCTGGCTGCTTTCGACCAGTTGAGGAATATCTCCAGCGCCGACATCAAGATCGACACGACCTCGCTGGAGAGCACCACCAAGTCGCTGGAACAGATGCGCGAGGAGCTGGGAAAGCTTGAGGGTGCTGCCTCGCTGCCAGGGATCTCTGGGCTGGGCAAGTGGGCGCTGTCGATGAAGGCGGACAGCGACCGGGTGGCGGTGTCCTTCCTCGAGCAGAAACAGCAGCTACTTGGCCTGCTCGATGGCTATGACAAGGGGGCGATCAGCGCCAACGCGTTCGTGGAGCAGGCCAAGGCGGCACGCAACGGCATGAACCTGCTGAACGACTCCGACCTGCGGCAACTGGAGAGCACCATCGAGTCGGCCAAGCAGCGCATGCAGCAACTTGGCGAGGGCTCAAAGCAGACGCTGGCCAGCCTGCAGGAGGAGCTGGCCGGGCTGCGTGGCGAGCAGGAAGCGGTCGACCGCAGCAAGTTCGCCAGCCGCAAGGCTGACCTGCAGAAGCAACTGGCCGACGCCCAGGCGGGCGGTGACCTGAATGCCGTGCAGAACCTCATGGCGGCCATGGGCACGCTGCGGCAGATCGAGGAAGAGACCAACAACCGTCGGCAACTGGCTGAGCAGCAGAAACGCGTCGAGGCGCAGGCCGCGGCCCAGGCCCCCGCGCCTGCGGCAGCAGCCAGTCAACCATCGACCGCCTGGCCGGCAGCGACGCAGGTGATCCGCCTGGAGACGCCGAAGGGCGCGGTGGATGTGGCGGTACAGAGTCCAGAGGACGGCACTGCGTTGCTGGATACCCTTCAACTGGCAGGACTGAGGACTAGCCGATGATGCTCGATTCGGTAGAACTGGATGACCAGTTCGAGTGGGTGGACGAGTTCACTTGGGATGCTGTGGCGCAGGAGCAGGAGCGTTCGGTGGCCGGCGTTCTGCTGGTGCAGGAGGGGATCAAGCTGCACGGTCGCCCGATCACCCTGCAGTCGAACGGCGGCGTGTGGACGCCGTTGTCGGTCGTTCGCCAGCTTGAGGTGCTGCGTGACCAGCGCCTGCGCGTGATGCCGCTCACGCTGCCGGATGGTCGTTCCTTCTCGGTGATTTTCAATCGAGCGGATGGGGCGCCGCTGGAGGCGACCCAGCTCTTCCGCACGGTCAATCCGGGGCCGGATGAGCCCTATGAGGTGACCCTCCGATTGATCACGGTAGCGCCGCCACCGGCCAACCCATAACCCAACACCCCGCTCCGGCGGGGTTTTTCTTTTCTGGCTGGAGTGATCCATGACCATCAGCGTCAACGACATCAAGTTGCTCAAGTCTCAGCGTCTGACCGACGAGGACGACGGCGGCGGCCGCGCGACAGGCCAGGCCGTGGTCGACAGCGAGGTGAACAACCTTTTCCCCGACATCTCGCGCCTGGACCGCACCACCGGCCGGATCAACCTGCGGAAAGTGTTCGCCGGGGTCGTTTCGACCAACTCCGACGCCTATCTCGGTGGCCACGCCATCCTGACCAAGGCGCCGGCCGATCCGCGCGTCTCGGTGCTGCTGTTCAACACCGGCAGCCAGACCGATGAGCGCAAGGACGCGCGCAACGCCATCGAGTCCTTCGTGGTGCCTGCGGTCGCCGCGCCCTTCGAGCTGCTGGGCAACCAGCTGCAGGGGCAGCGCGCCATCGCCGGCATCCAGCGTGAGGAACAGCGCCTGCCGGAGATCGGTGAGGTGTACCAACTGGTCAACGGTTCGCTCTCGCAGTACGTGCGTATCACCGGGGTGGAGGCCCGCCTGGAGTCGTTCACCTACGACTATGGCAACGGCAACTTCGTGAACTTCACCCGCCGCCGGCTGGACCTGTCGATCAGCTCGCCGTTGCTGAACGCCTTCGCGGGCGGCACGCCGACCCCGGCGGGCACCGTCATGACGGGCACCTCCGCGGCGACCAAGAGCCAGGTGCTGACCACCCAGGTGGCCGACGCTGCACACTACTACGGCATCAGCCCGCTGGCTGAGGCTGTCACCCAGGGCGTGCTGAGCCTCAAGGTCAAGTCGGTGTATTCCCAGTTGGTGCCGAGCACCACCCGGGAAAACGCACTGATCGACCAGCTGGCCGGCTACCAGCGCCGCCTGGTGCTGGCCACCGGCCCGGCACGCAGCGTGAACCTCACCGTGGCGATGGTCAGCGGCGGCCAGTCGCGCACCTTCCTCGGTACTGCATGCGCGCCGGGTACGCTGTCGCTCACGGTGAACAGCGGCGTGTTCGCCGACGACAGTGCCGGCAAGCTGCGCTTCATCAGCGGCAGCAACTGGATCACCGCGGGGACCATCGACTACGAGACCGGCGAGATCAACCTGACGCGCACCGGCGCAGGTTTTACCGGCAGCGCGACCGCCAGCTATCAGCCGGGCGCCGCGGCCACGGGCGAAGCAGTGACGGGTGAGATCCCTATCGACCTGTCAAATCGTGGCTATGTGTACACCCTGAGCTTGTCTGATGCGCCACCCATGCCGGGTACGCTGGAAGTCAGCTACATGGCCCTGGGCAAGTGGCAGACAATTCGCGACCCGGGCAACGGCGAACTGACGGGCGAGGGCACCGGCAGCATCGCCTTCGCTACTGGCTCGGTATCGCTGACCCTGAACGCACTGCCGGACGTTGGCAGCTCGGTGATCTGGGCCTACGTCGGCCAGAACAGCGCGGCCTTCACCCAGCGCACGGGCGTGAGCGTACAGGCCAAGGCCAAGGTCTCCCGCACCCTGCCGCATCAGGGCCTGCTGCCGGGCTCCTACTCGGCGACCTTCAAGGTCGGCGGGGTGACCAAAACCATCACCGACGCCGGCAATGGAACGCTGAGCGGCAGCGGTGGCAGTGGGGTGATCAACTACGCCGCCGGCACGGTGAGCATGGAGCTGGTGGCCACCCCGGATGCCGGGACGGGCATCACCCATGCCTATCAGCAGGGCAGTTTTACCGATACCCCGCTGGCCGTGACCTCGGATAGCAGCGGCGTCTGCAGCGGGACCATTCCCGGCGCGCCGCTGAAGCCGGGCAGCGTGCAAATCGGCTGGGTGACCAAGCAGCGGCAGGCGGTGCCGGCCATCGACAAGGGGGTGACCAGCAGCGGCAACACCCTGCCGGTCTATGAGTCCGAGGTGCTGGTGAACAACACCATCACCGACAACGGTTCGGGCGGCTGGATTGGGCGCACCGGGAGCATCAACTACCAGACCGGTGCCTTCAGCCTGCAGGCGGCGCAGTTGTACACCCTCAAGGAGTACACCTATGCGACCAAGAAGAACGGGTTCAAGCCGGACACCCTGCAACTGGTGACCACCAACACCAGCTTGATGGAGTCGTTCGGCGGCACCCTGAGCATCCGTGCCCAGGCCAACGGTCAGAGCTACGGTGCGCAGACGGATGTGCAGACCGTGGCGCCCGTGACGCTGGATCTGCTGCCGGGAATCGCCGAGAGCATCCTGCCTGGCTCGCTGGTGTTCACCTGGGGTGGCGAGACCTACGTCGACCGCTCGGGCGTGCTGTACAAGAACATCAGCAGCAGCACCAACGCCGGAACGGCCGTGGGCTCGGTTGACTACGCCGCGCGCACGGCCACGCTGAGCACCTACAGTGCGGGCGCCGGCTCGGCGGTCACGCTGCTGGCCTGTTTGACCACCAACGCGGGCTTCGCGGTCAATGCGATGACCTTCCGCACTCCGGGGGCTCCGCTGCGTGCTGGGAGCCTGCAGGTCACCGCAGTGCGCGTCGACACGGCGCAGGTGGTCACGGCTACGGCGGACGCCAACGGCGTGTTCAATGGGGCAGTGATCAAGGGCACGGTGGACATCGCTACGGGCATCGTGCGGCTGCGTTTCACCAGCAACCTGAACGACCAGACCGGAGCCAGCGACATCCGGGTGATTCCGATCCTGCTGCGCTACAACGGCGTGGTCTACTCGACCTTGCCGCTGGATGCCAGCCTGATCGGCCTGGACCCGGTGCGCCTGCCGTCTGATGGCCGAGTGCCGATCTACCGGCAGGGCGATGTGCTGGTGATCGCGCACACCGCCCAGACGACGGTGGCTAGCCCGGCGGCTGGCGGCACCCTGCAACTGGCTCGCCAGCAGCAGGCCGCAATCGAGGTGGTCGACGCCAACGGGGTTGCCCTGCGCGCGGCGAGCTACTCGGTGAACCGCGAACTGGGTCGTGTGACCTGGGCCAACCCGATGGTGCTGCAGGATGCCAGTGGCAATCCGCTGACCCTGCCGCTGGTGGTGCGTGATCGGGTAGAGCACATGACGCTGTGCACCGAGGTGCAGATCAGCGGGCAGCTCGGCCTGGCTTCGCCGCTGCCGTGGGATCTGCCGGCCAACGACACAATGGTGTCCAGCGCGGTGAGCTGGGGCGACCTGCAGTCGCGCTATCACCACTGGTTCACACAGAAGACCTGGAGCACCGGGTCGCCGAACTGGACGGATGTCCCCGTCGGGGACACCACCACGGCGAACTACAACACGCTGAGTTATCCGCCCATCGTGACAAACCAGGGAACGATCGATGGGAAGTGGGCGTTGGTGTTCACCTCGGCGACGCAGTTCCAAGTGGTCGAGGAGAAGCTGGGGGTGATCTCGACTGGCACTACGTCAAGCGACTGCGCGCCGATCAACCCGGAAACCAACACGCCGTACTTCACCATCCGCGCCGCCGGTTGGGGCGGTGGCTGGGCGGCGGCCAACGCAGTGCGTTTCAACACCGACTCGGCCTTGGGCCCGCTGTGGATCGCGCGCACGGTACTGAGTGGCCAGGGCACGGTCGATGACGACCAGTTCAAGCTGCAGATTCGAGGGGATGCTGACTGATGACGATTCGGGTGTATACGAGCCTGGATACGGGGGCGCCGGTGTTGTCCGGTGACCTCCTCACCCGGCTGAGGCAGATCCTGATGGCTTGCCTGGTTAACGGCTATGGATCGAAGCCTGCTGCAGGTTGGTCGGTTGGCCACCAGTCCGCTGATGGTCAGGGGTTCAGTTTGGGGAATGGGGACGGCTACATCAATTTCGTTGCCAGTGGCTCGAACATCGTTCAGGTATACATCATGGAGACCATCACCGATGGGACAACGGCTCTGGCCGCAGGGGCCAATCGCCGATCTGCTGGCTGGTCCGACGGCACCTCCAGTACCGAGCGGCAGGTCTTTTACCATCCGTATGGGGTTTTATCCACGAACCCGCATTGGGTGGTCGCGGCTGACGAGAAAACGGTATCTATCTGCTATGGAGGAGGGATCACGACATCGGATGCATCAAATGCGTACTACGGTACGGCTCACTACTTCGGGCGCTACATCAACGCCCTTGGCCTGACCGGTCCCGCCGAGTTCGTTTCCTTGGGTGGCAACTACGCCACCGGTATTGCGCCTTTTGGTGGTGGTCTATATGGGATGGCATTGCGCAATCCGTTCACCGGCCTGATTGATCAAGGTGCCAGCCCCCGGTATGGAGCATCCAATGCCACTTTTGCCGGGGGACTAGTTGGCGCTGTAGGCAAGCTAGTGCCAGATAGACTGCTCCTTTTCCGCGGTGCCTTGACCTGCTACGGGACTGGATTGAACGGCACGACGGGGGCACGCGCCTACGCTGGCCAGCTTCGTGGCTTGCTGTCTGAGCCCGCCTTGTGCGGCTCGTTGCTATCTAGCGTGCTTCCATTGTTCGGCGCGAGCGACACCTGGCAGTCACGAGTGAAGCCCCTCGCTCTGCCAGGCGGAAAGCAGATCTATCCCATGTTTGCGAACAGTCAAGATCAGGGATTCTTCCTGAGCGCTGACCCTGGCGATTGGAGTTGATCATGGTGGTGGTCCCTGTCCCGGTTATCTCTTTGAGCCTCGGGGTGGCGCTGCGGAAGATTACGATCAGTTTGACTCGTGATGGGAAGCAAACAGCCAACAGCAAGTCTGTGCTTATGCTGAACCCAGGCGCGCTGACATTGTCGGCTGTGTTCGTGGCTGCTGATGGCGTCAACGCTGTGCAGCGCTTCGTGGCATCGGCTGTTGATGGTCAATGGCTGCTAACTGCCTTGGATACTGCTGTCCCTAAACGTGCCGCTTCGCGCTATCCAGCCATCAGCGAGGACGTGACATTCGCCCTTGATCTCAATGATGGATCAGGCAGTGGTGGTGGGGTTCCGGCAACACTGGCTGCTGTGGTCAAGGTCGACGGTTTGCCAGCTGCTCGACAGGTCGTTGCTGTCGAGCAGGTGGCGAGTGGTGAGTGGCGTGTTGCTGGCTACGGGGTTACAGCAGGCGGATCGGTCGCACTGGATCTCCGCGTGGCCGGTAGCGGTCAGGTGTATGTCATGGCCCTAGACACCTGGGGCACGGTATTCCAGCCGAATCTCGGTGTTGCGGTCGGCACGCTGATCCGGCCGACGGTGTTCCTGGGTTGGCTCTACCGAGTCACCCAGGCTGGCCAGCTTCCGACGACAGAGCCAGCCTGGTGGGACGACAGCATGCAGGGGCCGCAGCCGCTGGGAACCGCACGGGCCGAGGTGGTCCGGTACTACGCACCGCAGGGGCGCGGCCCCATTCCTGTTGAGGTGACCTGATGCTGACCCATGACACGGCGGCGGGCTGGAGCAAGGCCCGCCGCCCGCTCGACCCTGCGCGCCGTTCGGAGTGGGGCGCGGTGGCTGCCAAGGAAGCGTCCGCTGCTGGGCCGTGGGGGCGCGCTGAGATCCTGGACGCAAGCCAGGTGGGAAGCTGGGACGCTGCCCCGCAGATCGACCAGCAGCAGGCCTCGGCTTGGAGTCGTGTGGCGGGACGTGACATCGGTACCGGCGGACGCTGGGACACAGTCGCCCAGAAGGATCTGGCGCGGCGCCTGGGCTGGGACCGCTCGATCACGCCGCAGGATGTGCGCCTGCGGCTGCTCTATAGCCCGAGGCCTGCGCTGAAGGACACGTTGAGCGGTCAAGCCTGGTATCGCTGCGACGAGTTCGGCGAGCGCTTCGATGCCGCGGCAGAGCGCGCTGCAAGCCTGTACATCCCGGTGGCTGGGCTGGTGGAGTTTTCATTCTCAGGGCAGCGCTACGTTCCCAGCACCACGGCGTCGGTGTTCTTCGACTTCCACTATACGGCGCAGCAGCATGCCATTCAGCCCGTGGACAGTGGTCTGTCGGTGCGCTTTACCCCAGCGCGCATCCTCGAACAGATGCGCACCATGCCGTGGGGGTGGGGTACGCCGACCGATCCGAAGCCGACCGGGATCGTTTACCCGGACTACCCCGGGCCTGTTGTGGTAATCGATCCGCCGCAGGAACCCGACATTCTGGAGACCTACATGATCGCCAACACGGTGACCCTGGTCGTGCTGCCCAGCGGCACGCCGCTGGACGCCACCAACATCCGCGCCAACCTGGATATCGACAGTTTCGCCTGGTCGTTCAGCGCCGAGCTGTTCGGGCGCACCTCGCTGAACCTGGTGGTGCCGGACGCCAATGGCCCGAAGACGGTCGAGCTGACCATCAACGGCTGGGTGTGGCGCTTCCTAGTTGAGCGTTACAGCGGCAGCGGTAAGCACCCGAGCGAGCGCTACAGCATCAGTGGGTCAAGTCGCACGCAATTGCTCGACGCGCCCTACGCGCCGCAACGCAGTGGCCTCAATGCGGCGATGGTCAGCGCCCGCAACATCATCGACGACCAGCTGCAGAACACTGGGTTCTCTGCGAGCTGGGACACGGTCGGTATGGGGCCGCCCGATTGGACCCTGCCGGCCGGCGCTTTCAGCTACCAGAGCCAGACCCCGATGCAGATCATCCACCGGCTTGCCGAGGTGGCCGGCGCCGTTGTGCGGCCTGAAATGGCCGCCGATGGTTTCACAGTGCTGCCGCGCTACCGCGAGGCCACCTGGTACTGGGGTGGCGCGGTGCCGGACTGCATCATCCCGACGGAGATCGTCGCGGAGTGGGGCAGTGAATGGAGTCCGCAGCCCCAGTGGAATTTCGTCTACGTCAGCGGCGCCAACTATGGCGTGGGCGTCCAGGTGCGGCGAGCTGGCACGGCGGGTGATGAGCCAGCGGCGGATGTCATTGACGATTGGATCACCACCGTCGACGTGGCGCGCTCGCGCGGGATCTGCGAACTGTCCAAGGGCGGTAATCAGGCCATCGAGACGCGGCGCATCCCGCTGTTCGAGAAGGGCGGAAGCGCGCCGGGGCTGGTGCTGCCGGCGATGCTGACGGAATGCCGTGACGATGATACGACCTGGCGCGGCCTGTGCCTGGGGACCGAGATCAGCGCCGACGGGGTAGGGGCCAGCCGCGTTTGGCAGACCCTGAAGATCGAACGTCACTACGGGAGCGGCAACTGATGGCCACGGTAAACCCCTGGAAGCGCTTTATCGGCCTGCTGCCTGGCGGGTCGCGGACGGTCGGGCTGGTGCTCAGCGTCGACACGGCGGCCGGCATCAGCCGCATCCAGATGCGCAACGGCATCGAGGTGGTTGCCCGCGGCACGTCGGTGCCGGAGGGACAGAACGCATTCATCACGGATGGGGAGGTGTCAGGCTCGGCGCCGAGCTTGCCGCAGTTCGACATCGAGGTCTGAGTCGATCTCGCTGATCAGCATGCCGCAGTCATAGCGGAGTCGGTTGCGGCCGTACTTCAGCAGCAGCGGCTCTCGTGCGGTGATCTTCCAGCCCTGTTGCAGGAGCTGGTCAACGTGGGCGCGGAGCCCATTCAACGTCCGTTGTTCCTTCATCGGTCGACCTCCAGTTGGCGGCCGAAGGATAGCAATACCTTCACCCACCATGCCCGCCGATAGGCGGGCATTTTCGTTTCTGGAGATGCCTATGGAATTGATCCAGGTGCGCCGCTCGGTCCTCGAGCCGGCGCTGTCCCTGCTGCCTGCGAAAATGAGCAGCCCTGCGGCCATCGCGATGATCCTCGGAATCGGCCTGCAGGAGTCCGGCTTCACCTACCGAAGACAGATGGGGAACGGCCCAGCGCGTGGCTTCTGGCAGATGGAGCGGGGCGGCGGCGTGCATGGCGTGCTGACCCACTCGGCCTCAACCAAGCTTGCCTGCAGTATCTGCGCGCAGCGCGGTGTTGAGCCGACCGAGCAGGCTGTGTGGGGAGCGATCGAGCAAGACGATATCCTGGCTGCGGCGTTTGCGCGCCTGCTGCTCTGGACCGACGTCCAGGCGCTTCCTGTGCTGGGCGATACCGCTGGCGGCTGGTCGCTCTACTCGCGCGTCTGGCGTCCCGGCAAGCCCCGGCCAACGGAGTGGCCGGCCAACTACCTGAAAGCGATGGGGGCGGCTGCATGATGGACTGGCAATCGGTACTGAAGTCGCTGGCCCCTTGGATCGGCACAGCTCTCGGCGGTCCGCTCGGAGGTCTGGCGGTTGACGCCGCGGCGGGCGCCATGGGGCTGTCAGATAAGACCGCGGATGCGGTGAAACAAGCGATCTCCGGCGCCACACCCGAGCAACTGCTGGCGGTGAAGCAAGCCGACCATGCCTTTGCTATGCAGATGCAGGCCCTCGGCTTCAAGCAGGCGGCCGACCTGGAGGCGTTGGCCAGCGGTGATCGGAAGGACGCCCGGGCGATGCAGGTCGCCCAGCGCTCTTGGGTGCCGTCGGCGCTGTCGATAATCGTGACCTTCGGCTATTTCGCCATCCTGTCCGGCATGATGCTTGGCGTCTTACATGTCGCTGACTCGCAGGCGCTGCTGCTGATGCTTGGCAGCCTGTCCACCGCTTGGGGCGTGGTCATGGCCTTCTGGTTCGGCACGACATCGGACAGCGCCAGGAAGACCGAACTGCTGGCGAACTCGTCGCCGGCAAAGTGAAAAGGAGCGACCGGCGGGGTGCTGGAACACCTCGCCAGCCGCCGAACCTGCAGAACATCCCTGCAAGCCCAGCCATGGCTCCCGCCTCGTGCACGAAGCGCGCGGAGCCTAACACCTGTTTATCCATACAGTAAAGGCTTGCTCAAATGACCAATCCGATCTTCCCCTGGATGGGTGGCAAACGCCGCCTGGCTGACCGTCTGATCCCGCTATTCCCGCCGCACGAGTGCTACGTCGAGGTGTTCGCCGGCGGCGCCGCGCTCTTCTTTCTCCGGCCGATGCCGGCACCGACGGAGGTGCTCAACGATCTCAACGGCGACATCGTCTGCCTTTACCGGGTGGTGAAGAACCACCTGGAGGAGTTCGTCAGGCAGTTTAAGTGGGCGATCTCCAGCCGGCAGGTTTTTGAGTGGCAGAAGATCACTCGCCCCGAAACCCTCACCGACATCCAGCGCGCCGCGCGCTTTTACTACCTACAGCACCATGCCTTCGGTGGAAAGGTCAGCGGGCAGACGTTCGGCACGGCCACTACTGGGCCAGCGATCAACCTGCTGCGCATCGAGGAAAGCCTGTCGGCGGCCTGGCAGCGCCTGGCCGGCACCTACGTCGAGAATCTGCCCTGGCTGGAGTGTGCTGAGCGATACGACCGCGCGCACACCTTCCACTACATGGACCCGCCGTACTGGAAAACTGAGGGCTATGGCGTGGAATTCCCGTTCGATGAGTACGAGCGGATGGCCGACTTCATGCGGCGCTGCAAGGGCAAGGTGATGGTCAGCATCAATGACCATCCCGACATCCGCCGTGTGTTTGAGGGCTTCCATACCGAGCGCCTGGACATCCGCTACAGCAATACCAACCACCGGCAAGGCCAGGCTGAGCTGACAGGGGAGTTGGTGATCATGAACTGGGAGCCTGCGGCGCTCGGTGGGCTCTTCTAGTTCAGTTCGAGGAGGCTGAAAGAAGCTGAGCGAGGGTTGCTAGAGCACCCTCGCCAACGGCTTTCTCTGCCCGGCCGCCGCCTGCACGAGAGAGTCGATGGCGAACAAATTTCAGCAATTCATCGTCATCTAGGATGACGGAATACACATAGTTGTTGCCTTGGTCTTTGCCTTTGACTTGCAGAGCAAGATCGTCATTTTGCTTCTCGGCATGGACGATTCGAATTTTCATTTCATCGTCAGCCAGCTCGGTTGTTCCGTCGTTGCGATATCTTCCACGCTTGGTGATTTTCATGGGTGGCCGATTGCCTCTATCAGGTGCGGACCCTGATTTCGCACGTTGCCCACTGCTTTGTCTACGGGGTACCACTCAAAAGCGTCTGCCGGTTCTCCTTCAATCAGCGCGATCTGCTCGGCGCGCTCCTTGGGCGTCGCCGTGTCCATCCACTCGGTGGCAAATTCTGGCGACAGCACTACTGGACGGCGGTCGTGGACATCGACCATTCCGCCCTGGGCGCCTGCGGTGATGATCACGAAGCCGTCGTGCTCGCTAGCCTCTCGGTCGCCAGCGGGGAACTGACCGATAGCTGCAGTCAGGCAGGCCTGACCATCACGACGTCGGATGAAATAGGGCTGCTTCTTCGGTCCGCCCTCGTCGACCCATTCATACCAGCCGGAGATGGGGCAGATGGCGCGGTGCGGCCAGATCGCCCGGAAGAACGGCCCGTGCGCCACTTTCTCCACTCTGGCGTTGATCGGGGCCGGCTTGTCCTTCACCCAGTGCGGTCGCCATCCCCATCTCACACGCTCACCGATCAGCGCGCCTTCGTCGTTCACCATCAGCAGAGTAGGCGTGGTCGGTGCCACGTTGTACCGCGGCTCTGCCTGTTGTTTCTCTTCGGCCGGTCCTGGCCAGCGCATGATTCGCACCAGCTCCTCCCAAGAATCAAACTGCGCCACTCGTCCGCACATCGCTACGCCCTCCGCTTATCTCCCGACCTATTGTAGGAAATGCTCGTAGTCTATTACTGTATTTATATACAGTAATTCGGATGTTTCTCATGCTTCCAGACATAGTCGCGCGCCTGGTGGCTCGTAGCCGCCGCCTTCCTCTGTTCGCCTTCCGTGTCCCCGCTGGCTTCCCATCGCCTGCTCAGGATCACCTTGAGCGCGAAATTTCCCTTGATGAGGTCCTGCAGGTGCGGGCTCCACACACCTACCTGGTGCGAGCGGGCGGCGACAGCATGATCCGTGCGGGCATCCATGACGGGGACCTGATGGTGGTCGATCGCTCTCGCGAGGCTGAGCCGGGTGACATCGTGATCGCAGCGGTGAACGGCGAGCCGACGGTGAAGCGCCTGGCAAAGGAGGGCGGCCAGGTCATCCTGCGGGCCGAGAACCCGAAGTATCCGCCGCGCTACATCTTGGAGGGCGACGAGCTGCTGGTATGGGGCGTGGTTCGATACAGCGTGCGGTGCCACGACCATGACTGAGCGCGCGATTGCGCTGATCGATTGCAACTCGTTTTATGCCAGCTGTGAGCGCGTCTTCCGCCCGGATCTGGCCAGGACACCCATCGTCGTGCTCTCGAACAACGACGGCTGCGTGATCGCGCGGAGCGCTGACGCGAAGCCTCACGTGGCCATGGGGGAGCCGTACTTCAAGATTCGCCATAAGCTGCAGCGCCTGGGCATCCTGGCGTTCTCCAGCAACTATGCCCTCTACGGCGATATAAGCCAGCGGGTGATGACAATCCTCGAGGAAATGGCGCCGGCCGTGGAGGTCTACAGCATCGACGAGTGCTTTGCAGACCTCACTGGTATACCCGGCGACCTGGTGCGGGTCGGTCGAGAGATGCGCGCCCGCGTGCTGCGCTGCACCGGCATTCCTGTCGGGGTCGGCATCGGCACCTCGAAGACCCTGGCGAAGCTGGCGAACCATGGCGCGAAGAAGTGGCAGGCGCAGACCGGGGGCGTGCTCGATGTCCGCGATCCGGCCCGCCGCGATCGGTTACTGAAGGCGTGCGACGTCGGCGACGTGTGGGGTATTGGTCGTCGGATGCAGGAGCACCTCAACGTCCAGGGCGTCAAGACTGCCTGGGATCTGGCCCAGGCCGACTCCTGGACATTGCGGAAACAGTTCAGCGTGGTTGTCGAGAAGACGGCACGCGAACTACGCGGCGTGGCCTGCCTGGAGTTGGAAGAGGCAGCGCCGCCCAAGCAGGAGATCTGCTGCAGCCGGATGTTCGGTAAGCGTCTGCACGACCTGGCATCGATCCGCGAGGCGGTGGCCACCTACGCGGCGCGCGCCTGCGAGAAGCTGCGCGCCCAGGGCTCGGTCTGCAAGAGGGTGCAGGTCAGCATTCGCACCGGGATGTTCAACCCGGACGAGCCGAAGTTCGCGAAGGGTGTGAGCGTGGAATTGCCGTACCCCACCGATGACACCCGAGTGATCACGAAGGCTGCCGGCGAGGGGCTGGATCTGATCTACCGGCCCGGGTTCGCCTTCAGCAAGGCTGAGGTGCTGCTGATGGATTTGAGGCAGCCTGGTGAGTTCACGGGCGACCTGTTCGCCGAAGTACAGCCGGAGCGTGCAGGCAAGGCCATGGCGGTGATGGACGCGATCAATGCGAAGTGGGGAAGGGGGACAGTTCGGCCTTGTGGGGTTCCTGCCGAGCCTGATTGGGGCATGAGGCGGGAGCTGATGAGCCAGAGTTACACCACCAAGCTCAATCAGCTATGGGTGGTGCGATAGGCGCTATCGAGCTGGGGGGCAGGCAGAACATTTTAGTTGATTTCAGTACCCACCTTTGAAGTGCAGAAGGGGATTCGGTGAGCTGGAATCTGGCAGATTTTCCTGTAAAAAGCCCGCCAAGGCGGGCTCGTATGTGTAAGCTATTTTTCAATGTGGCTGTTATACGAAGAACTTAGGCTTTAGGCACCAAGTCAAACCGGCTACCGTCCGCTCTAATGATGGCCAGTCCATCGATCCGCCCTATGACCTGATCACCGATCATATAGAGGCCGTCGATAACTCGCCCATTCTTTTCCTCGAATTTAGGGGGGATCTCATAGAACACCCCCTTCACCAGTTCAGCAACCTTCATCTGCTGAAACTCGACATCATAGCTAGCCTGAGGGTCAAATTGCTTTGTCATTCCAATGCTCCTATAGTTGGTTCGGGCAGTATGCCTGATTTGGGAACTTACCTAGTTTAACCATCCTATAACCATGGCTGATCCCGCTTTTGTGATAAAGATTCATCGAGGCAGTTGAAGCTTTATTGTTTCAACAGGATAGGTGCTATTTAGAACTAACTTTTCGATTGGTCTTTTGATAATTATAGGGGGTGAGGTACTGCTTCCATACGAAATTCATGCGGAATTAAGCGCATTTTGAATACAGGAATGCCTGCTGCGTGCGCTTCCCTAATTACTAATGTCTCATTGCTCTCGCTAATTTTTGAACCTAAATAAACAGCTTTGAGTGGAGCAAATAAATTTCTAGGTGGTTCGTCCTTACTGTCTGGTAAAACCAGTCTCCACTCTTCCTCGTAGTCCCAGTCGGGTGATTTGTGAAGTGCAGCGATCACGCCGAACAAATTGTTGAATGCCTTCCCTGAGTTAGCCCCGCGAAGTAAATTAGAAGCATTGAAAACGCCACTATATATGACAGGCCACAGTAATAGGCCAACCATGTTTTCGGGCGGCAAACCTCGAAAGTCGTACCTCATCGCGAAACCGGTGTGATCCTTGGCGTAATGGGCCCAAAGTGGCAAAGAGTCCAGTCGCTCGGTGAGTGAGCAGATTTTGTAAGAGTTCTGAATTTGCCTGTTCATCTCAGTGATGGTCTTGGCAATAAAGTTTGCGTGACTATCTTTTATCACCGTAGCTACTTTCGCTAGTTCCTCATCGCCAATCTGGGTGGCTGCGTCTATTTGAGAGTAGTCATGCTTAACCAGCTCTAAAATCGGATCACTTGCGCACAGTATCGATTGGCGATCTTCCTCGTATATTCCTTCAGTGTGCTCTAGTAACAATTCGATATGAGATTTTCCGAAGTGAGGATCAAAATTCACTGCGGAGTCGTATGGGTCGTTAAAATTGCTCGCGAAAGTTAGGTGGAGTGTGGAGTCTCTTAGATTGCTCAAGGAATAGTCGTTGACCTCGCGAAACTTATACAGTGATTCTGGAAAATTTCGGCGTTTCAACTGCTGAGCGGTCCTGATGTTTTCCTGTGGAAGATTGCTCGCGCACATCAACTGCATAAGCTCTTCGACCCAGTCCTTCGGCATTTTGTCTCCCTATTCTCCAGCTAAATTAAAAATTTCTCGCATAATTCCTCTCAGACGTCCAGCGTGTCCATATGGAATATAGGCTGCATTTATCAAGGGGCCCACCGCTCTATCGAGACTAAGCTATGTCATCGTATAGGTGGCACGAAATAGTCAACAATGATTATGGATGACTTTTATGAAGGTGCGAAGGTAGGTAGCGCAGCAAGGCCTCGCTGAAAAAGCTCAGGGAATCCAACGGTACAGAAATGGTACATGAATAGCGGAGGTGGTCTGAGAGGCTGGTATTTGCTGTAGCTCTAAGGAGTGTTGGTCCAGTCCATCATCGGCGCCACGGAGAAGCGGCGGGAGGGCTCAGGGTGCGTGGCTTGGGGGAGTGCGGGGGATTCTTCGGGCATGCTGATCTGTATAGGCGTTCGCCGCTGGGTTCGAGCCCGGCGAAAACATGGCAATGGGGAAGGCGGCGATCTTACCAGAAAGCCAGTCGCCGAGGCCGACCGGATGGCGGCGGCGCTGGTGGTTGCGCCGCAGTCCGTACGCGCGTTCCGGAACTTTCCGCTCGCCGAGGGTCAGAGCTGTCAATCTGCAATCGCTCAGCCAGGGAGGCTGTATGAAGGGATTGACTGTCGCGGTTTCGTTGTTGCTCTGCGCCACCGGGGTCCAGGCGGAAACGGTCTACAAGTGTATCGATGCGCAGGGCAGGGTGACCTTTACCCAGCAGAGTTGCCCGAACGGCAAGGCGCCGGGGCTTCAGGTGGAGGTGCAGAACCCTCGTCCCAGCGGGGTGGGCGAGTCTGCGTTGATGGCGCCCGCCGCGCCGATGCAGGCGCCCCCGTCGAGCGCTGCGCAGCCGGTGCCGCCGCCTGCTCCGGCGAGCGGCGGCACGCGGGTCACGGTGGTGGGTGGTTCGCTGGAGGCGCCGGCGTGTTCCACCGGTCTTTCCGAGCGCGACTTGCGTACCGCCATGGTGCGCAAGGAGATCGTTCCGGGGATGAGCCGCAAGGAGATCGAAAGCATGTTCGGCACCCCGAGCAAGCAGAGCAGCGCCCGTGGTGGCGGCACCAGTACCTATTGGAACGACAGGTACCTGAACGTCTTCAGTGTCGATTTCGACCGTAATGGCTGCGTCGAGAGCAGCTATCAGTCCGGCGCCAGCGATTGATCCTGCGCCCCGCCGTCGCGGCGCAGGATCAGTCCGGGCTCCGTTGGCTTACACTCGGCAGGCGCGGCTTTCACGCGTGCTCGGGAGTCCGGAATATGCAACTTCCCCCACATCTGAACGAAGGCGACAAGGTCGTTCTGTTCGATGGAGTCTGCCGGCTGTGCAATGGCTGGAGCCGCTTCCTCATCCGCCATGATCGTGGCGAGTCCATCAAGTTGTGCAGTGTGCAGTCACCGGAAGGGCAGGCGATCCTCGCCTGGTTCGGCCTGCCGACCGAGCGTTTCGACACCATGCTCTATGTCGAGGGCGCCAGGGCCTGGGAGAAGAGCGATGCGTTCCTCGCCGTGATCGGCCAATTGCCCGCGCCTTGGCGTCATCTGCGCAGCTTGCGCCTGTTGCCGCGTGCTTTGCGCGACTGGTGCTACGACCGCATCGCGCGCAACCGCTATGCGCTGTTCGGCCGTTACGAGCATTGCCTGTTGCCCTTGCCTGAGCACCGGCGGCGCTTCCTCGGCAATGGCTGAGGGCGCTGCCCGGATTCGGCATCGTCAGCCGAAGGCTGTTTCCTTGCGCGTTTGTGGGGCTCGGCGGCTTCGCGCCTTTGTCTGTTCAGGGGGGAAGGCTTGTACCTTGGTAGTGATGCGACATCGCCTTACAGAAATCTCCTGCTACCGACTAAGGAACGATAGCCGCCAGTGGCGATTGGTCGCCTAATGGCCCTGACAACAATAATCAGGGCCTGAGCAACTCGTTCCGCACCGTGTGGCGGAAGGGTTGGCGGCTGGAGAGGTGCCCTAATGGACCCCGCGCGTTCGCGTATCTTCCTCGTTCTTTCCCTGCAGACTGCCGGCCTTTTGTTACTGTTCGTCGCTCAGGCACTGGGCGGCTGGCCGCTTTCGCTGTGCCTGCTGCTGGGGGCCGTGCTGCTCTGGCTGCCCTGGTTCATCGGTGAACGTCGGCCGGCGCCGGGTAGCGTGGCGGCCGCTCCGGAAATGGCGGCGCTGACCCGCGATCTGTCCCATAGCACCAGTCACAACGCACTGTCCGCCGCCGGCGTGTCTTATTCCGTGCAGCGCCTGGTGGAGCGCCAGGCGTCGCAGTTGAGCGCGGCCGAGCAGATCGTCGGTAGCGCCGAGGTGATGATTCATACCGAGCGCGCCACCTCCAGCCTGGCCCGCCAGGCCATGGACGCGGCCATCCAGGCGCGAGCCGCCAGCGACGACGGGCGCGGCGAACTGCGCAGTGCCATCGCGCGCATGCATCAACTCAGTGCCCGCGCCGGCGCCAGCCGTGAGCTGATCGAAGCGCTCAGCCAGCGCAGCGAGGACATCCAGCGCGTGGCCCAGGTGATTCAGTCGATCGCCAGCCAGACCAATCTGCTGGCGCTCAACGCCGCCATCGAAGCGGCCCGCGCCGGCGAGCACGGCCGTGGTTTCGCAGTGGTCGCCGAGGAGGTGCGTGGCCTGGCCGGACGCACTGCGGAGGCCACCGAGGAAGTCGGGCAGATGGTCGAGGACATCCAGCGGCGTACCGGGGAGGTGGCCGAGCAGATTCGCCAATTGGCCGCCGATCTCGATGAGGGCGTGGGGCAGGTCGAACACACCGGCCGGCAATTGGAAGGGATCGCCGGGTACGCCGCCAGCGTGGAACGGCAGATCACCGAGATCGCCGAAGGCGCGGAAATCAATCGCCACCAGTTGGACAGCCTGTTCGCCGCGGTCGAGCGCATGCGTGGCGACCTGCGCGTCAGCGACGAGCAGACCCATCGCCTGGCGGACGCCGCGGTGCATCTGGAGGCGCAGGCCGAAGCGATCAGCGAGCGCCTGGCCGAGGTTGGCCTGGACGATTACCACCAGCGTGTCTATGACCTCGCCCGCGAAGGCGCGCGCGCCATCGCTGCCCGCTTCAGCGCGGATATCGAAGACGGGCGGATCAGCGCCGAGGACCTGTTCGATCGTCAATACCAGCCGCTGCCCGGAACTCAGCCGCAGAAGTACCGGACGCGCTTCGACCGCTACACCGACGAGGTCCTGCCGCGCATCCAGGAAGACTTGCTGCAGCGCCATGAGGGCTTGGTCTTCGCCATCGCCTGCACGCCCGAGGGCTATGTGCCGACGCATAACCGCGCCTTCGCCCAGCCGCCCAGCGGCGATCTGCAGGTGGACATGCTCAAGAGTCGCAGCAAACGCATGTTCGACGACCGCACCGGCATCCGTTGCGGCAGCCATCAGCAGGCGCTGTTGCTGCAGACCTACTGCCGCGATACCGGCGAGCTGATGCACGACCTTTCGGTGCCGATCATGGTCGATGGCCGGCATTGGGGCGGCTTGCGCCTGGGGTATCGACCGGAGGGCCTGCCCCTCAGCGATAACCGCGTCCTGCGCGCGCCGCAGAAATCGGAGTCGGCCAGTCTCAACGGCTGATCCCGGCGTCCCCGGCCACGCCGTTCGTGGCGGGGAGAAGCAAAAAAACCGCACCCATGGGTGCGGTTTTTCGTTCACTCGGGTTTCGCCCTCAATTGGTCTGGGCACCCTTGGCGATCCAGGAACCGAGCAGGTTGCGCTCGTCCTGGGTCATCTGGGTGATGTTGCCCAGCGGCATCACCTGGGACGCCACCGCCAGTGCCTGAATGCGCGTGGCCTGGGCCTGGATCTGCTGCGGCGTATCGAACATCACCCCGGCCGGCGCGGCGCTGAACATCGGGTTGCTCGGTTTGGCCGAGTGGCAGACGGCGCAGCGTTGCTCGATGACCTGATGGACCTTGTCGAAGTCCGCATCGCTGGCCGTCGATGCCTGGACCGGGGCGGTCGGCGCCTGGGCCGGTTTGGCGGCTTCCTCCTTGGCCAGTTCGGCAGCGGTCTTGCCACCGATGGCGGTGCCCGGCAACGGCTGGTACTCGATCTTCTGCACCTGGGCGCTGCCGCTGCTGGCGGTCTGCAGGTTCGGGCCGGTGACGAAGGCCAGGGCGATCATGCCCACCGCGCCGGCCGGCAGTGCCCAGGCGAAGCCGTTGCCGTTGTGGCGGGTGTTGAAGTAATGACGGACCAGTACGGCGATGGCGGCGATGCCGGCCAGGATCAGCCAGTTGTAGTGGCTGCCATAAGTGCTCGGGAAGTGGTTGCTGATCATGATGAACAGCACCGGCAGGGTGAAGTAGTTGTTGTGCCGCGAGCGCAGCAGACCCTTGGCCGGCAGTACCGGATCGGGCGTGCGGCCTTCCTCGATGGCCTTAACCAGTGCGCGCTGGGCCGGCATGATCACGCGGAATACGTTGCCGACCATGATGGTGCCGATGATGGCGCCGACGTGCAGGTAGGCGCCACGGCCGCTGAACACCTGGCTGAGCAGGAAGGCCGCCAGCACCAACAGGGCGAAGAGGATGACGCCGAGCAGCGCCGGAGTCTTGCCCAGGGCCGAGTCGCACAGGGCGCTGTAGATGAACCAGCCGGCGATCAGCGAGCCGATGCCGATGGCGATGGCCGCGGCCGGCGCCAGGCTGCTGCCGGGAGCGATCAGGTAGAGGCTCGGGTTCAGGTAGAAGACGATGGTCAGCAGGCAGACGCCCGACAGCCAGGTGGAGTAGGCCTCCCATTTGAACCAGTGCAGGTTCTCCGGCATCTTCGGCGGGGCCAGCTTGTACTTCTCCAGGTGGTAGATGCCGCCACCGTGGATCGCCCAGAGGTCGCCCGAGAGTCCGTCGCGCGGGTTGACCCGGTTGAGGTTGTTTTCCAGCCAGACGAAATAGAACGAGGCACCGATCCAGGCGATGCCGACCGTCATGTGAATCCAGCGAACCAGCAGGTTCAGCCATTCGATGAGATGTGCTTCCACAGTCTTTTACCTCTTGCCCGTCCGCCGGCACGCCAGCTTCCGGACCTCTCTTATTGGTTTGAGTGGGGGTCGAGGAGGAGCTGTTCGTCCTCGGTGAAGAAATGCTCGTCGCAGTTGTTCCCGGAACCACTGCGATCGACCACCAGGAAGTCATCCCGCTTTTCGATCGTCAGCACCGGGTGGTGCCAGACGCCGCGGTGGTAATTGATGCCCTGCCTTCCGTTGCTCAGGAAGGCACGGACCAGACCCGGTACAGGTACATCGCCATAGGGCGCGACCACGACCAGAAAAGGGTTGCCGAGCAGCGGCACGAAGGCCTGGCTGCCCAGCGGGTGACGCTCCAGCATGCGGATACGCAAGGGCACCTGCAGCGCCTCGGCGCTGAAGATGCTGATGATCGCCTGATCCTCGGGCTGCGCGGTCTCGACCGTGGCGAGCTTGTGGTAGCGACGGGTGGAGCCGTTGTTGATCATGAAGTAGTCGCTGCCGTCGGTTTCGATGACATCACCGAACGGGGCGAAGGCTTGCTTGGTCAGTGGCTCGATTTTCAGGGTGCGCATGGTGGGTCTGCTTGTATTCGTTGATCGTTCCGCCCCGCCGGGCGGGCTGCGTCGATGCCTTACCCGGCGACCTTGCCGAACAGGCGCAGTCGGCTGACGCCGCCGTCCGGGAAGATGTTCAGGCGCACGTGGGTGATCGGTCCGAGTTCCTTGATCTGCTCGATGAAGCTGTGTTCCTGGTGCATCTGCAGCTTCTGGCTCGGCAGCAGTTCGCGCCAGTACAGGCTCTGGGTGGCGATCTGACTGTCGGTGCCGCCCTTCACGAAGGCGCCCTGGATGCTGCAGCTTTCCGGGTAGTTGCCCTTGAAGTGCAGGGTGTCGACGATGATTTTCTCGACGATGCCGGCATGGCCCAGCGCGACTATCACCCAATCGTTGCCCGGGGTGCGGCGGCGCCCGGTTTCCCAGCCGTCGCCCATGTTCACGCCGCGGCCCGGGTTGAGGATGTTGCTCATGCGCCCGAAGTGCTCGTCGGAGCAGGCCAGGGCGCGGCCGCCGTTGAGCGCGGCGGCCAGGTCGACCTGCTCGTCGGGGTTCTGCTTGGCCCAGTCGCGGAAGGGGATGCCGTATACGCGCAGGCGCGCCACACCGCCGTCCGGGTAGATATTCAGGCGCAGGTGGGTGTAGGGGCGGTCGTCGTCGATGGCATGGTAGTGGTGGCTGTTGCCCTGCAGTTCGACCGAGGACAGCACTTCGCTCCACTGGGTGTCGTCGCTCGGGTCGCCTTCGGCGACGAAGCAGCCGTCCAGCGACGCCGACGGCGGGAAGTTACCGGTGAAGAAGCTGGTATCGATATCCACGCCCTTGATCGAGCCCGGCACGCCCAGGCGGATCACCGCATGGTCGTAGCCCTCGAAGCGCTTGCGGCGGGACTCCCAGCCGTCCATCCACTTGCCGTTGTCATCGAACACGCCTTCCTTCCACACCGCGGCGGTGGGCTGCAGCATGCGGCTGGCAGCGGCGAACCATTCGTCGGTGACACTGATCACCTTGCTCCCGAGGCGGTCATCCGCGAGGTTGACGAACTTCTCGAAGGGAGCGTTGTAGGTTCTCATCTTGTTCTCCTTGGTTACCTGAATTTCCGCCCGTGGCTCGCTCAGAGCTGTTGCAGGCGGAACATCGCGATCTTGTTGATTTCCGCCAGGGCGGTCTGGAATTCCTGCTCCGGCGTGTTGTGGATGCGTTCTTCGAAGGCGGCGAGGATCTGGTGCCGGTTGCTGCCCTTCACCGCCTTGATGAAGGGGAAGCCGAACCTGGCCTTGTAGGCGTCGTTGAGTGCGTTGAAGCGGGCGAACTCCTCGGCGGTGCATTGGTGGATGCCGGCGCCGGCCTGTTCGGAGGTGCTGGAGGCGGTCAGCTCGCCGCGCACGGCGGCTTTGCCGGCCAGGTCCGGGTGCGCGTTGATCAGCGCCAGTTGGGCGTCGCGGCTGGCCGACAGGAGGATGTCGGCCATGCGCTGTTGCAGTGCTTCGATCTCATTGAGGCTGTCGTCCACGCCGAGGTCGTAGGCCTTTTCGGCGACCCAGGGCGAGTGCTCGTAGATATCGGCGAAGGCGGCGACGAAGGCGGCACGGTCGAGGCGCGCCGGGGTCAGGGTCTGAAAACGGCTCATGGGCGCTCCTCGGCCTTGAACGGATGGTTGTCGTGCCAGTGGCGGGCAATGTCGACGCGGCGCGCCACCCAGACTTTTTCGTGGCCTTTGACGTACTGGATGAAGCGCTCCAGCGCCGCCAGGCGTGCCGGGCGGCCAAGCAGGCGGCAGTGCATGCCGATGGAGAGCATCTTTGGCGCGCCTTCGCTGCCTTCGGCATAGAGCACGTCGAAGGCGTCCTTGAGGTACTCGAAGAAATCGTCGCCCTTGTTGAATCCCTGCACCTGGGTGAAGCGCATGTCGTTGGTGTCCAGCGTGTAGGGGATCACCAGGTGCGGCTTTTCGGCGCTGCTCGCCGGGTCCCAGTAGGGCAGGTCGTCGTCGTAGGTGTCGGAGTCGTAGAGGAAGCCGCCTTCCTCCATTACCAGGCGCCGGGTATTCGGGCCGGTGCGGCCGGTGTACCAGCCCAGCGGGCGCTCGCCGGTCAGTTCGGTGAGGATGCGGATGGCTTCCAGCAGGTGCTCGCGCTCCTGGGCTTCGTCCATGTACTGGTAGTCGATCCAGCGGTAGCCGTGGCTACAAATCTCGTGGCCGTCCTTGACCATCTGGCGGATCGCCTCGGGATGGCGCTGAGCGGCCATGGCCACGGCGAACACGGTCAGCGGCAGGTCGTATTTCCTGAACAGCTTGAGCAGGCGCCAGACGCCGGCGCGGCTGCCATATTCATAGAGGGATTCCATGCTCATGTGGCGCACGCCCTGCAGTGGCTGGGCAGCGACCATCTCGGAGAGGAAGGCCTCGGATTCCTTGTCGCCGTGGAGGATGCAGCGCTCGCCGCCTTCCTCGTAGTTGAGCACGAAGGACAGGGCGATGCGGGCATCGCCCGGCCAGCGCGGATGGGGAGGATTGTTGCCGTAACCGATCAGGTCGCGTGGATAGTCAGCGCTCACTGCAGTATTCCTTCTTGTGGATGGCTCGGCGTGCGTGCCCGTGGGCGCTTTCGTGCAGCCGGAATGGCAACATTGTATACAAGTTGAGTGTCTGAATGTAAATACACCGCTTCGCCGAGTGGCACCGATCGGCAACGCTCTGGATAGGCTTCTTTCAAGCAAATAACTTGCCTGAACGGTCAGGTGGCTGCCGCGCAAGTCCTATAGTGGCTGGTGTGCGACGAAATGGTGCGGCGCCTGATGAATGGTCCGTTTCGGGGCGGTGCTGGATTTTTGTATACAATTCGTTGGTGATAACGTATGTTTTCTTCACTCGCCGAGGCGGCCATGGGCCGCGCGGTGCAACCTAAACTGCACAACTGTAAGGAGGAGGGTGTGCGCCGCTATGCCGGCGCCGCCGAAGACCCATGGGACGTTTGACGACGCATGTACTGGATTCCGCCCACGGCTGTCCCGGCCATGGCATCAGGATCGAGCTGTACCGCGTGGAGGGCCAGCAACTGGAGCTGATCGCCAGCCGCGTGACCAATGACGACGGCCGTTGTGACGAGCCGCTGCTGCAGGGCGCTGATTTTCGTGCCGGTGTCTATCAATTGCTGTTCCATGCCGGCGACTACTACCGCGGTCGTGGCGTGCAATTGCCGCAGCCGGCCTTCCTTGACCAGGTGGTGCTGCGCTTTGGCGTTGCTTGCGAGAGCGACCACTATCACGTGCCGCTGCTGATTTCCCCCTACAGCTACTCGACCTATCGCGGCAGCTAGTTCGCCGCCATCCACGACTTCCCTCGGACTCTTCGTGGCGTCTCTGTTGGCCCGCCGGCATGGCGGGCTTCTTTTTGCGTGGTGGAAAAGGGGCGGCGCTCGGCTGCGCTCTGCCGGGGGCTCAGCGGCTCAACAGGGACGCCCCGCCAGCGCTGGCGAAGAGCGCCGCGCTGCCACGGTTGAACCAGGCCTGGCCCCTGCCCGAGCGCAGGAAGCGCGCGGCGCCGTGGGCGCTGAGGCCGTAGAACAGCTTGCAGGCGAAGTCGAGCACGGCCCAGGTGAGGATCAGCACCAGCAATTGCTGCCAGAGCGGATGGTCGGCCTTGAGGAATTGCGGCAGGAAGGCGGCGAAGAAGAGGATGTCCTTGGGGTTGCTCGCGCCCAGGCCGAAGGCCTTCCAGAACAGGCTGCGGAAGCCGGGATTGACCGGCTGCTCCTCCACCCTGGCGGGCTTGCCGGCCACGCGCGAGGCTTGCCAGCTCTGCCAGGCGAGATAGAAGAGGTAGAGAGCGCCGATCAGTTTGAGCGCGCTGAAGAGTTTTTCCGAGGCCAGCAGCAGGGCGCCCAGGCCGAGGGCCGAGGCGCTGAGCAGGCAGATGGAGGCGCAGACCCCGCCGAGGAAGGCTGGCAGCGAGCGGCGCAGGCCGTAGTTCAGGCTGTTGCTGACCATCAGCAGCGACAACGGACCGGGAATCAGAATCACGACCAGGGCGGCGCTGCTGTAGAGCAGCCAGGTGTCCACGTTCATCGCTGGCATCTCGCGCAAAGAAAGAGCCCCGGCACACAGGCGCCAGGGCTGGGGAGGGGCTGGCTCAGGTTACAGGAAGATGAATTTGGCTACAAATATCAGGCAGAGTGCATACAGGCTTGCGGTCACGTCCTTCCGGCGGCCGGTGCAGACCTTCATCACCACATAGGTCACGAAGCCCAGGGCGATGCCGTCGGCGACCGAGAAGGTCAGCGGCATCATGATCACGGTGACGATCGCCGGGATGGTCTCGGTGTGTTCCTTCCAGTCGATGTGCGCCAGGCCGCCCATCATCAGCATGGCCACATAGATCAGCGCGCCGGCGGTGGCGTAGGCGGGGATCATCCCGGCCAGCGGGGCGAAGAACATGGCGGCGACGAAGAGCACGCCGACCGTCACCGCGGTAAGTCCGGTGCGGCCGCCGGCGGCGACCCCGGCGGCGCTCTCGACGTAGCTGGTGACCGGCGGCACGCCGAGCAGGGCGCCGACCACGCTGGAGGCGCTATCGGCCTTCATGGCCTTGGACAGGTTCTCGATGCGCCCGTCGTCGCGGACCAGGTGGGCGCGCTGAGCCACGCCCATCAGAGTGCCGGCGGTGTCGAACATGTGCACGAAGAGGAAGGCCAGGATCACGCTGATCATGGTCACGTTGAAGGCGCCGGCGATGTCCATGGCGAGGAAGGTCGGCGCCAGGCTCGGCGGCAGCGAGAAGACTCCGCCGAACTTCACCAGGCCGAGGCCGACACCGGCCAGGGTGACGGTGAGGATGCTGATGAGAATGCCGCCGAACACGCGGCGGTATTCGAGCACCGCGATCATCAGGAAGCAGACGGCGGCCAGCAGCGGGGCGGGCTTGGTCAGGTCGCCGAGATGGACCAGGGTCGCCGGACTGGCGACCACGATGCCGGCGGTCTTCAGGCCGATCAGGCCGAGGAACAGCCCGACACCCGCGCCCATGGCGAAGCGCAGGCTGAGTGGAATGCTGTTGAGCAGCCATTCGCGGATACGCGTGAAGGTCAGCAGCATGAACAGCACGCCGGAAATGAAGACCGAGCCCAGGGCGATCTGCCAGCTGTAGCCCATGGTGTGGACGACGGTGTAGGTGAAGAAGGCGTTGAGGCCCATGCCCGGCGCCAGGCCCACCGGCCAGTTGGCATACAGTCCCATGAGGAAGCAACCCAGCGCTGCGGCCAGGCAGGTGGCGACGAAGGCGGCGCCGTGGTCGACGCCGGCGTCGGCCATGATGTTGGGGTTGACGAAGATGATGTAGGCCATGGTGATGAAGGTGGTCAGGCCGGCAGCCAGTTCGGTCTTCACCGTGGTCTGGTGCAGGCTGAGCTTGAACAGGCGTTCGAGCAGGCCTGTGGTGGGCGGGCTGGCGGCATAGGCGACTTGTTGTTCTTGTTTGGTGCTTTCCACAGCGGGTACTCCTCAGCGCTCTTGTTGTTGGTCCTTGCTGTCGGCTGGTTCACCTTGGTCCCTTGCGCGGCAGAAGGTTGTGAGGGTGTTTTTCTGACTTAATGGTCAGGATGTCACGCGAGCGATTATGAGGTTGTATACAAAAAATTCAAATAATGTTTCGTACGTTTCCGCCGGCGATTTCCAAACAATCTGTCAGTCGAATCGTCTCCGGCTGGTTGAAAAACGCTCAGCCGAAGTGAGCCGGCGCGGCGTGCCCAGGGGCGCCGTGGCGAGTGCGCGGGGTTGGGTGTTTTGTGTACACTGATCGCCATCATTTTGTCGTGCCGGCTGCCTGGCGCACGGACCACGCCCAGGCCCACGGCTCGCTCACAAGGTTCAGGACCGATGACCGACCAGTTGCAACAGATCAAGAAGCAGCCGCGCGCCGGCAAGAGCCGCACCGGCACGCAGGACGAGATCGTCTATGCGCACATCTTCGATGCCATCCTCGAACAGCGCCTGGCCCCCGGCACCAAGCTGAGCGAGGAGGCCCTGGGGGAAATCTTCGGCGTCAGCCGCACCATCATCCGTCGCGCCCTGTCACGCCTGGCCCATGAGCAGGTGGTGCTGCTGCGGCCGAATCGTGGCGCGGTGGTGGCCAGCCCGAGCATCGACGAAGCCCGGCAGATTCTCTTCGCCCGGCGCACGGTGGAGCGCGCCATCACCGAACTGGCGGTGGACAACGCCAGCGCCGAGGCGTTGGCCGAGCTGCGCGAGATGGTCGTCCAGGAGCAGGCGAGTTTCGCCCGCGGCGATCGTGGCGCCGGCATCCGCCTGTCCGGCGAGTTCCACCTGAAGCTGGCCGAGATGGCGAAGAATGCTCCGCTGGTGAGCTTCCAGCGCAGCCTGGTGTCGCAGACCTCGCTGATCATCGCCCAGTACGAAAGCAGCGGTCGCTCGCACTGCTCGTTCGATGAGCACAACGAAATCCTCGATGCCATCGAGAAGGGCGACAAGGAAAAGGCCGTGACCCTGATGATGCACCACATGGAGCACATCGACGACAAGCTGAACCTGGAGAGCGACAGCGCTTCCGGCGACCTGCACGCGGTCTTCTCGCACCTGCTCGGCGGCAAGAAGAAGAGCGGCCGCGCGACCGGCACGCGCTGAGTCCAGGCCCATGCAAAAGCCCCGCATCGGCGGGGCTTTTGCATTTCCGGGCGGCGCTCAGTCGCCGCGGTATTCGCAGCCGCTGGTGCAGGTTTCATGCACGCGCACGCGGGACAGTTCCGGCAGCAGCGGCTTGACCTGTTGCCAGATCCAGCGCGAGAGGTTTTCGCTGGTGGGGTTTTCCAGGCCGGGGATGTCGTTCAGGTAGTTGTGATCGAGCTGCTCGTAGATCGGCTTGAAGATCTGCTTGATCTCGGAGAAGTCGCGAATCCAGCCGGTGTAGGGATCGACCTCGCCCTCGATATACAGCGCCACGCGGAACGAGTGGCCGTGCAGGCGACCGCACTTGTGGCCCTCCGGCACGTGGGGCAGGCGATGGGCGGATTCGAAGGTGAATTCTTTGAACAGTTCCACGTGATGTCCTGTAGCTCAGGCGGAGCGGGCCTCTCGTTAAGGCCCGTGCTTCTGATGTACTGATTGATGTACTGATTAGTCGTTGCTGAGCGCGGATTGTACCCTCATTGGCGGCCAATCCGATTCCTTGCCCGTCGCCGATCCGACCGGCACCGGTCGGCCGGGTGCCGCCTCTCGGCGAAAGGTCTCCGCGCGCGGGTGATTGTCGCGCAGGACCTAGCGGGTCACCTTCACCCGCGCCTCCTGGCCTTCGCTCACGGTGACCGGCGTGAGGATGAATCCGCCTTGGGTGGCCGGGCCGAATTTCGTCTGGGCCTCCCAGGTCACTTCGCTGGTGAGGTAGTAGCGGCCGGCGGGAACCTGGGTGAAGACGAAGTTTCCGTCGCTGTCCGCCTGGGCATGGCGCGTATAGGCGAGCAGCCGCGGGTCGGGGGCGACGATGGGCCGACTCTCCTCGTAGGCCCTGCGCAGCGCCGCCGTATAACTGGTCGCGGGAATCAGCGCGACGTCCTTTCCCGCGCCCAGCTTCAGTTGGCCGCCACGGGTCTTCATGAACACCTGGCCGCTGATCCTGCCGCTGCCGCTGGTTGGCAGCGCCTGGTATTCGGCCACGGGGAAGTCGTCATAGACGACCGGCCTGCCCTGGTTGGGCGAGATGCAGCCCGACAGAGCGAGCAGGGCGATGGCGATGGCAACGCTGCGCATAGGAGCTTCCTGTCGTCGAAGGCCCGGTCAGAGCGCCGAGCCGTTTGCCTCGGAGCGTCCTCGTGGACCGCGCGAGCGGCGCCCCGGCGAGTGTCGCGTCCGCTTAACAAGATAGCTGACGCGCCGCGTCGCGCTGGTCACTTGAGGTCGAGGCGCCGCGCCAGGCGATTGAGGTTGGCACGGTCCACGCCAAGTTCGCGGGCCACCGCCGCCCAGTTGCCCGCATGGCGCTCCAGGCTGGCGGCGATCAGTTGCCGCTGGAAGCTGTCCAGCGCCGGGCGCAGTTCAGCGATGGCGCCGCTGGCAGCGGTCGGCGGCGTCGCCTGGCTGGCCGGCGCCAACGCCAGGCCTTGCTCCAGGCCGAGGTCGGCGACGCCCAGGCTGAGGATGCGCGGACGCTGCGGACTGGCGGCCAGGGCCTTGAGCGAGGCGCGGCCGATCAGGTGTTCCAGCTCACGCACGTTGCCCGGCCAGGGGTAGCCGAGCAGCGCGGCCTGTGCCTCGCGGCTCAGGCGCAGGCTGCGCAGGCCCAGGCGTGGGCGGTTCTGTTCGAGGAAGTAGCCGGCCAGCAGGAGGATGTCGTTGCCGCGCTCGCGCAGCGGCGGGACCCGCAGCGGATAGACGCTCAGGCGGTGGTAGAGGTCGGCGCGGAAGCGCCCGGCGCGGACCTCCTCGGCCAGGTCGCGGTTGGTCGCGGCGACCAGGCGCACGTCGACATGGTGCTCGCGGTCCGAGCCCAGGCGCTGGAGCTGGCCGCTCTGCAGCACGCGCAGCAACTTGGCCTGGATCGCCAGGGGCAGTTCGCCGACCTCGTCGAGGAACAGGGTGCCGCCGTCGGCCAGCTCGAACTTGCCGCGCCGCTCGCCGACCGCGCCGGAGAAGGCGCCGCGCACGTGGCCGAAGAGTTCGCTTTCCACCAGGGTTTCCGGCAGCGCCGCGCAGTTCAGGCTGACCAGCGGCTGGGCATGGCGCAGCGAGTGGTGGTGAATGGCCTGAGCCACCAGCTCCTTGCCGACGCCGGTTTCGCCGGTGACCAGCACGCTCAGATCGCTGCCCGCCACCAGGCGTATCTCTTCCAGCAAGCGCCGATGCGCCGGGCTTTGCCCGATCAATTCGCGCGGCGCCTCGCCGGCGGCGCGCTGGTAGGCGTCGGCGCGCTGTTGCTCCTGCTCGGCGCGCAGGGTCAGGTCGAGCATGCGCTGGCTGGCCTTGACCGTGGCCGCGGCCAGGCTGGCGAAGGCTTGCAGGTTATCCAGGTCGCCGCTGGAAAAGCGCTCCGGGTCGAGGGCGTCGAGGGTCAGCAGGCCCCAGGGCTGCTCGTCGAGGTACAGCGGGCAGCCCAGGCAGTCGTGGACTTCCAGGTGCCCGTGCAGGCCGTCCACCAGGCCGTCGTAGGGATCGGGCAGGCCGCAGTCGGCGGCGAAGCGGGTCGGTCCGTGATTCTCCAGCAGGGCTTGCAGGCGCGGATGCTCGGCGATCTTGAAGCGCCGGCCGAGGGTGTCGGGGCTGAGCCCATCGACGGCCAGCGGCACCAGTTGATCGCCTTCCAGACGCAGCAGCGCGCTGGCGTCGCAGGGCAGCAACTGGCGCAGGGCTTCGAGCAGGCGGCGGTAGCGCTCTTCGTCAGGCAGCTCGCGGGACAGGTCGGCGACCAGCGGCAGCAGGGTGGCGAGCAGGGGGTTGCTGGTCATTTTGACCTCTGTGTAGTCGATAAGACTCGATTGCGTGAGGGTCATTATGACTTCTGCTGGCCTGGAAGTCCCGAAAATGCCGGGCCGTGGGGCTGGCACGCTTCCTGAAACGGTCCAGGCAGTTCCCACCTGTGTTGCGTTCTCGAGGAGATCCACATGCTGTCCAACGAACACCGTACCCTGGTCAAGGCCACCGTTCCCCTGCTGGAGACCGGCGGCGAAGCGCTGACCCGGCACTTCTATCAGATGATGCTCAGCGAGTACCCGGAGGTGCGCCCGCTGTTCAACCAGGCCCACCAGGCCTCCGGCGACCAGCCCCGCGCCCTGGCCAATGGCGTGCTGATGTATGCTCGGCATATCGATGAGCTGGAGCAGCTCGGCCCGCTGGTCGCGCAGATCGTCAACAAGCATGTTGCCCTGCAGATCCTGCCGGAACACTACCCGATCGTCGGCGCCTGCCTGCTGCGTGCCATTCGTGAAGTGCTGGGGGCGGAGATCGCCACCGACGCGGTCCTCGAAGCCTGGGGCGCGGCCTATCAGCAACTGGCTGACATTCTGATCGGCGCCGAGGAGTCCGCCTACGCGCGCAACGCTGCCGAAGCCGGCGGTTGGCGCGGCGCCCGGCGCTTCCGCATCGCCCGCAAGGAAGCGGAAAGCGAGGAGATCACCTCCTTCTACCTGCAACCGGTGGATGGCGGCGCGCTGCTGGACTTCCAGCCCGGCCAGTACATTGGCTTGCGCCTGGTCATCGACGGCGAAGAGCTGCGCCGCACCTACTCGCTGTCGGCGCCGGCCAATGGCCGTGACTACCGCATCAGCGTCAAGCGCGAAGCGGAAGGGCGGGTCTCCAACTACCTGCACGACCAGCTCCACGAAGGCGATGAGCTGGAGCTGTTCCCGCCGGCCGGCGAGTTCGTCCTGCGCGACAGCGAAAAGCCGCTGGCGCTGATCACTGCCGGCGTCGGCATCACCCCGGCACTGGCCATGCTGCAACGCGCCCTGGCCAGCGGCCGCGCGGTGCACTTCATCCACTGCGCCCGGCACGGCGGTGTGCATGCTTTCCGCCAGTGGATCGAAGCCCAGGCGCAGAAGCACCCGCAACTGGCGCACTACTTCTGCTACAGCGAGCCGCGCGAGCAGGACCAGGCGCACGCCGAGGGCTTGCTCAGCCAGCAACAACTGGCCGAGTGGCTGCCGGCACAGCGCGACCTGGATGCCTACTTCCTCGGGCCGAAGCCGTTCATGGCCCAGGTGAAGCGCCATCTGCACGCGCTGGGAGTACCCGAGCAGCAGTGCCACTACGAGTTCTTCGGCCCGGCCAGCGCGCTGGAGGCCTGACGCAATACCCGGCCGGCCTGCGGGCCGGCCACCCTGGGTTCTCTACGGGGCCACCGGAGCTCGGTGACTTTTCGTAGCCAACCCGAGCAACCGGGAGGTGTGTGATGCAAGGCTTCTTTTCCTCTCCGCAGCGCAACCTGGCCCACTCCGCCAGCCTGATGATGGCCGGGGCGGGCATGCTGCTGACCGGCATTGCGGGGGCTTACGTCGTCGATGGGCTGCTCGTCCTGCCGCTGGTGGTGGTTGCCCATGGCCTGACCATCCTCGGTCCGACCTCGATCAAGCTGGGCTATGTGCTGCGTCTGATCGCCCAGCGGCAGATGCGCCAGCCGGGATGGGAGGCTGCCTGTGTTGCTGCTTGATCGTCGCCTGCTGTTGGCGATTCCGCCGCTGTGGCGGCTGGGCTTTCGCCCCTTTTTTCTCGCCGGCGCGCTGTTCGCCGCGCTGGCCATCGTTCTCTGGCTGGGGGCCTTGCTGGGCCTGCTGCCGGGCTGGCAACCGCTGGGTGGCTGGCTGGGCTGGCATCGTCACGAGATGCTGTTCGGGTTCGTCCTGGCGATCATCGCCGGCTTCCTGCTCACCGCCGTGCAGAACTGGACCGGCCGTCCGGGGCTGAGCGGCAAACCCTTGTGCGCGCTGGCCATGCTCTGGCTGGCGGCGCGCCTGGCCTGGCTGCTGGGAGCGCCCTGGTGGCTGGCGGTCCCTGTGGAGCTGGCGTTCCCGCCGGCGCTGGCCTGGTTCATCGGCCTCAGCCTCTGGCAGGTGCGCCAGGTACGCAATTACCCGGTGTTGCTGGTGCTGCTGTTGCTGACCCTGGCCGATGCCCTGGCCATGGCCGGGATCGCCAGCGCCAACGAGACCTGGCTGCGCAGCGGGGTGCTGGCCGCGCTCTGGCTGGTGGTCGCCTTGATGAGCCTGATCGGCGGGCGGGTGATTCCCTTTTTCACCCAGCGCGGCCTGGGCCGTAGCGCCCAGGTGGCGGCCTGGCCCTGGCTGGACAACGCGCTGTTGCTGGGCACCCTGGGCCTGGCCGTGCTCAGTGCCGCCGGCCTGACCCTGCAACCGACGCCTGCCGTGGCGCCGCTGTTCGGCATCCTTGGCGCGGGCCATCTGCTGCGCCTGTGGCGCTGGCGCGATGGCGATCTCTGGCGGGTGCCGCTGCTCTGGTCGCTGCACCTGGCCTATGCCTGGATCGCCCTGGCGCTGCTGGGGCTGGCTGGCGCCGCCATGGGCCTTGGGCTGGCCGCCAGCCTGCCGCTGCATGCGCTGACGGTGGGCGGCGTGGGAGGGTTGATCCTGGCGATGATCGCCCGCGTCAGCCTCGGCCATACCGGCCGCGCGCTGAACCCGCCCGCGGCGATGGCCTGGGCCTTCGCACTGCTCAATCTGGGGGTGACGGCGCGGGTGTTCCTGGTGGCCTGGCTGCCGGTGGCCGGATTGAGCCTCGCGGCGCTGTGCTGGGGGGCGGCCTTCGCGCTGTTCGCCTGGTGCTACGGGCCGATGCTCTGGCGCCCGCGGGTGGACGGCCAGCCAGGTTGATCGCTTGCGCCTTGCCGGCCGTGCCGGCAAGGCTGTGCTCAGGGCGCCTGGCGTAGGCGCTTGAGTTCTGTCGTCAGCCAGGCCCCAGCGTCGTGCTGGCCGTCGGCGCAGCGCACCTGGTAAGGCTTGCCGCTCATGCTGCTTTTGCTGGCGGCGCGCTCGATGAAGTCTTCGGCGCTGTTCACCAGGTCCTTGCCTTCCAGGTAGTCGAGCTTCTGCTGCAAGTGGGCGCGGGCGTCCGCGGGCGAATACTCACTGCCGTTGCGGATGAAGTGGCAGTCGCTGTGCTCGACGAAGTTCAGCAGAGCGCCGATCTCGGCGCGCGCTTGAGCGCCAGGCGCGGCGAACAGCGGTGCTGAACACAGGCAGAGGAGCAGGGCGAGCAGGGGCTGGGGGACACGCATGGCTGGACTCCTGGCGGATTGTCTTCAGGCGAGCGGCCGCAGGCGTTCGCCGAGGCGGCCGCCATCGACCAGTTCGAGGAATTCGTCACCGAGGCGCTGGCTTTCGTCCATTGCTTGGCGCCAGTAACGTTCGCGGCCGGCATCGTCGCCCAGGTAGCGCTTGAAGTCCTTGCGGTCCGGCAACTTGCCGTGCGGCAAGCGCGCCAGGTACTCGCGCGAGGGCGCCAGCAGCAGTACGTCCTGCAGGCGGGTGGCGTCGCCACGGCGCCACGGCAGCCCCTTGTCGAACCAGCCGGGGATGACCTTGTCGGTGAAGTGCGGGTAGAGCACCACGCCGTCGGTGGCGTAGGGCAGGTCCAGGTGATAGTCGAGCAGGCCGCCATCGCGGTAGGTGCCGGGACCGACACCGGGGATGTCGCGCACTCCCTGCATGACCATGGGGATGGAGCCGGAGGCGAGCAGGGCGTGGCGCAGGTTGCCGAGGGCGAGCGGCAGGCAGCGCGAGGGGAAGTCCCGCAGCGGCTGCAGCGGCGGCGCCAGGCGGGTGTCGTGGAGGATCACCCGCTCGAAGTGCCGGTGCAGGTGCTGGCGGCCGAGCAGGTTATCGCGGATCACCGCGCCGAGGCCGAGCCCGAGCGTGCGCTTGCCGTCGTCGGCGAGGCGGCCGTGGCTTTTCACCAGCACCACGTTGAGGCGGTAGTGCGGGTTGTCCAGCACGCTGGCGTCCTGCCCGGCGAGCAGGTCGTCGAGCATCCGCGAGCAACGGGTGGAGACTTCGACGATGTCCGCATGGCGCGAGAAGCGCTGCTGGGTATACAGCTCGCCCAGGCGCCGGAGGCCCGCCACCGGGTCCGCCAGGCAGGCGCTGGCGAAGCGCCAGGAACCGATGGATGCGCCGATCAGCGCGCGTTCGCGCGGTGCGCGCGGCAGCCAGTCGCCGAACAGCGCCAGGTCCAGCCCCTGGATGCCGAGCGCCTTGGGGCCGCCGGCGGCGCCGGGAAGGATGCCGACATCGACGGGCGCCAGGCCCTGTTCACGGATGCGCCGCATGGCGCGGGCGCCCGCCTTGAGGGTGAGCGCGGGGGACTTTATGTGAATGGCGGTCATGCGGGGCTCTCTCCTTCGAGCGGCCGATTATAAGGGCTGCGCCGGGCCGACCAAGCCACTTCAGCGCGTGAATGTGCGCCCCGCCGTTGATTCAGCTTGAGTTAATGGCCTAAGGCTAGTCTGTACCCATCGCCAGTCTCCCAGAGCCCGTCCGATGTTCAAGCCCGTTTCCCTGCTCGCCGCGGCCACGCTCGCCAGCGCCGTGGGCCTTGCCCTGGCCAGGACCGAGGGGCCGGACCAGGCGCTGGAGAAGCAAGCCGTCGGCGCGGTGTACGATAGCGCGCTTGACCTGGCGCACGGCGCTCGCCCGCATCATGGCGACAGTATGAAGGGTGCCGCGGGTGCGAATCGGCAGGTCGAACGGGATGCGCCGCTCGCTGACCCAGCCCAGGACCGACAGGATCACCGATGACCTATCCTCTGCGTTATCTGCTGCCGGCTGCGCTGGCCCTGGCGATGTCCGCGGGGTCGGCGCTGGCCCATGACCTGAGCCAGGACGAAGCCCTGCGGCTGACGCGCGAAGGGGTGATCCGGCCCTTCGCGAGCCTGTTGCCGGCGGCGCTCGAACGCTATCCCGGCGCACGCGTGCTGGAGGCCGAGTTGGACCGGAAACACGATACCTACATCTACGAAATCGAGCTTCTGACCGCCGATGGCCTGGTCCGCGAGCTGGAACTGGATGCCCGCGACGGGCGCATCCTCAAGGATAAGGAAGACGACTGATGCGCTTGCTGCTGGTGGAAGACCATGTGCCCCTCGCCGATGAACTGCTGGCCAGCCTGACGCGCCAGGGTTACGCGGTGGATTGGCTGGCCGACGGCCGTGACGCCGCCGTGCAAGGGGCCAGCGAGCCCTATGATCTGGTCATACTCGACCTCGGCCTGCCGGGCCTGCCGGGGCTCGACGTGCTCCGCGAGTGGCGCGCGCTGGGCGTTGCCACCCCGGTGCTGATTCTCACCGCGCGCGGCTCCTGGGCCGAGCGTATCGACGGGCTCAAGGCCGGCGCCGACGATTACCTGACCAAGCCCTTCCACCCCGAGGAACTCTCGCTGCGCATCCAGGCGCTGTTGCGGCGCGCCCATGGCATGGCCAACCAGGCACATCTGGAGGTCGCCGGCCTGCGCCTGGACGAGGCGCGCCAGTGCGTTCTGCAGGACGGCCAGGAGGTCGACCTGACCTCGGCGGAGTTCCGCCTGCTGCGTTATTTCATGCTGCACCCCGGCCAGTTGCTGTCGAAAGGGCATCTGGCCGAGCACCTTTACGACGGTGAGACCGAGCGCGACTCGAATGTCATCGAAGTGCACATCAACCATTTGCGTCGCAAGCTCGGCCGCGAGGTGATCGAGACCCGCCGTGGCCAGGGCTATCGCTTCACCGGGGTGCTGGGGAACGCGCCTTGATTTCCATCCAGCGGCGTCTGGGCTTCAGCCTCGCCAGCGTGTTGCTGGTGATCGGCCTGGTGTTCGCCCAGGCCGGTCTCTGGCTGTTCGATCAGGGGTTGCGCCGCTACCTGGCCAACGGCCTGCAGAACGAGGCGGAAAGCCTGCTGGCGTCGGTCGCGCGCAGTCCGGAGGGCTTGCAGCTCGACCCGCAGCGCGTCGACGCCATCTACGAGCGCCTGTATTCCGGACGCTATTTCCAACTGCATTTCGAGCAGACCGACCTGCGTTCGCGCTCGCTCTGGGACCACGACCTGATGGTGCCCGAGCGCGCCGGCCTGCGCGACGGCCTGGCCGAGGGGCCGGACGGCCAGCGCCTGCTGGTCTTCCGGGGCGACTACCGGCGTTTCGGCCAGCCGTTGCAGATCATCGTGGCGCAGGACTACACGCCGATCCTGCGCAGCTTCCAACGCTTGCGCCAGATCGGCCTGGGCGCCGGTTTCGTCGCCTTGCTGCTGATCCTGTTCTTCCAGCGCCTGGCGGTGCGCCGCTCGTTGCGCCCGCTGGAGCAGGTGCGGCGGCAGATCGCGCAATTGCAGGAGGGCCAGCGCAGCCAACTGGACACCCAGGTGCCGCAGGAGCTGGAGCCGTTGGTGGAGCAGGTGAACCACCTGCTGCAGCACACCGAAGACACCCTGCGCCGTTCGCGCAATGCCCTGGGCAATCTCGGCCATGCGCTGAAGACACCCTTGGCCGTGCTGATCAGCCTGGCCGAGCGCGACGAGGTGCGCGCCCACCCCGAGCTGCAGCGGGTCTTGCGCGAGCAACTGGAGCAGATCGAACAGCGCCTGGCGCGCGAGCTGGGCCGCGCACGACTGGTGGGCGAAGCCCTGCCGGGCGCGCATTTCGACTGCGATGGCGAGTTGCCGAGCCTGCGCGAAATGCTGCAGTTGATTCACGGCTCGCACTTGCACATCGACTGCCGCGCCGCACCCGGCCTGCGCCTGCCATTCGACCGTGAGGACCTGCTGGAGCTGCTCGGCAACCTGCTGGACAACGCCTGCAAATGGGCCGACAGCCTGGTGCGCTTGAGCGTCGAAAAGCGCGAAGGCGACTACCTGTTGCAAGTCGACGACGACGGCCCGGGCATCGCCGAAGAGCAGCGCGACAGCGTACTGGCGCGCGGCACGCGGCTCGACGAGCAAGTCGCCGGTCACGGCCTGGGCCTGGGCATCGCCCGTGACATCGCCGAGGCCTGTGGCGGCCGTCTCTCGCTGGAGAGCAGCGAACTCGGTGGCTTGCGGGTAAAGGTGGAGCTGCCGCGCCGCGCCGCCGCCTGAGCCGCGCAGGCGGCGCGACGGGCGCCGTTTCAACCCTCGTTCTGGCAACCCTGGCCCCATACCGGATAACGCAGCAGGTGCCGCTTGCCCTGATGATCGAGGTAGAGCATTTCCACCTCGCGGATGCCACAGAAGTCGAGATCGGGCTGGCGCAGCACCTTGGCGATGTCCAACCGCATGCCGTAGTGGTAGTCCTCCGCGGGCGGGTCGCCGGGCTCGGCGAAGGCGGCCGGGCAGGCGAGCAGCGGCAGGAGCCACAGCAGCAGCGGCAATCCGCGCCCGTTCATTGTCGGACTCCGGCGCCGCCGAGCATGCTGGCCAGTACGCCGTCGCGACGGATCAGCGCGTGGAACAGAGCGGCCGCCAGGTGCAGCAGGATGGTCAGCAGCAAGGCATAGGCGATCAGGCTGTGGGCGCCGCGCAGCAAAGCGTGCAGCGCCACCGAGGGCGCGACCAGCGGCGGCAGCTGGAAACCCTCGGCGAGCGGCAGGGGATAGCCGCCGGCCGATTGCATGGCCCAGCCCACCAGCGGCTGGAGCAACAACAGGACATAAAGCAGCAGGTGCGACAGGTGCGCGGCGCGTTTCTGCCAGCCCGGCAGGGTGACCGGCAAGGGCGGAATGCGGCTGCCCAGGCGGACGCCGATGCGCAGCAGCACCAGCAGCAGCAAGGCCACGCCGAGTGGCTTGTGGATCGCCACCAGTTGCGCATGGCGCGGCGACACGCTGGCGACCATGCCGGCACCGATCAGCAACATGGCGATCACCAGGGGCGCCATCAGCCAGTGCAGGCAGCGAAGGGCCAGCGGGAAACAGTCGGCTTGGTGGTTCATGGCTGTAGCTCCTTGGCCGCCAGGACGGCCTGTTCGCGGGTACGGCGATTGAAGGATTCCGAATAGGCCGCCGAGCGTGCGCTGAGCAGCGGATCGTCCGAGGCGCGGATGCCATCGGGAAGGATCAGCGGGTCGTAATTGACGTCCTGGCATTCGCCGCCCTGTTCCGCCTGCAGGCGGTCGATCAGCAGCTCGCCGGCGTCGATGCTGCGGCGCTCCGGCGGCCAGGCGCGGGTGGCGTCGGCGGTGGGATCGCCGGCTTCGCCGAGGGTAAGCAGCAGGCGCCAGCGCAGCGGCCCCGAAGCCAGGCGTTGGGCCAATTCGCCGGCGAGGAAATCGCTTTCGTTGCGCTGTGCCGCGGCCAGCGGCTGGTAGGGCGCCTCCGGTTGCAGCGACCAACGCACAGGTTGTTCGCGGCCGTCGGCGTCGACCAGGACGAAGGCGTTGAGGCCGTAGTAGGCGCTGTTGGCGAAGCTCGACGAGGGCGTCGTGTCCTTGGCCCACTGGCGGAAGGCGGCGCTTTCCGGGTGGTTCTGGAAGAACGCGGCCAGGCGTGCCGGGTCGGGTTTGCCGGTCGCCGCTTGAGGTTGCGAGGCCTGTTGCAGGTCGTAGAAGCCCTGCGGGCTGTTCACCACGAATACCGGCGAGGAGTTCATGCCGGTGCGCCATTCCTCGCCGTTGGCCGGACGCAGGCGCAGGGCAAAGCTGCGCAGCGCTGCCGCGCCATCGCTGGCGGCGGGGTTGCCACCGGGGATCGCCAGGCGCCCGACCACCGGCACGGTGCCCTGGCGGAAAAGGCTGGCGCGGGACACGGCGCTGCCCGCGCCGTTGCTGGCGAAGCGGCCGATCACGCAGAGGCCCTTGGCATGGTTGCGGCGGTAGCCGGGATGCACGCCGGCATTGCGCTCCAGGCTGTTCACCAGTTTCGCCGGAGTCAGCCGCTGCGGGTCGAGCCAGCCGGCGGCATAGGCGAAGGAAGCGGCCAGGCCGCCGACCGCGGCAGTGATCAGGGTCCAGCGCAGGAATAGGTTCGGCGGTGCCGCGGATGGGTCTGTCATGGCAAGCGTCCTCGGGCTAGGCTGCAGTCGATGAACCGGTACGACGCCCGGCGCGGCGGCTTATTCCCCTGTGCGGACAGCGGCTGACTGGCCGGTCGGCGCCGGGGAATAAAGTGGCGGCCCGTGCGTCCCACTGGCTCACCGACACTTGGAGCCGGCCACTCGCCGGAGTGTGATGAACGAACTGGATGATCACTCGCTGCGCGAAATGCTGCCGCGCCTGCGGCGCTTCGCGCTGTCGCTGACACGCAATGCCAGCAGTGCCGATGACCTGGTCCAGGCGACCCTGGAAAAGGCCCTGTCCGCCTGGCGTGGGCGCCGTGCCGACGGCGATCTGCGGGCCTGGCTGTTCGCCATCCTTTATTGCCTGTTCGTCGATGGCCAGCGCCGCGCCCGGCGTTACGCGCGGATATTGGCGCTGTTCGGCGGCGACGACCAACACGCGCCCTCGGCCGAGGACATCGTTACCGCGCGTTCGACCCTGGAGGCGTTCGAGCGCCTGCCCGCCGAGCAACGCGCGCTGCTCAGCCTGGTCAGCGTCGAGGGCCTGAGCTACCGCGAGGTCGGGCTGGCGCTGGACATTCCCATCGGCACCGTCATGTCGCGCCTGTCGCGGGCGCGCCAAGCCTTGCGCGCGTTGAGCGAAGGGCAGGGCGGACGACCTTCTCTACGGGTACTCAAATGAGCGAAATGATCCCCAGCGAAAACGACCTGCACGCCTATGTCGACGACCAGCTCGATGCGTCGCGCCGACAGTGGATCGAAACCTGGCTGGCCAATCACCCCGAGGACGCACGGCGCGTCGAGGGTTGGAAGCGCGATGCGCAGCAGTTGCGCGCGGCGCTGGCCGTCGGCGCCTTGCCGGCGCCCGCCGCGGCCCTGGACCCGGCACGCATCCGTCAGCGCCTGCGCAGCCGGCGCCTGTCGCGATTGGCCGTCGCGGCTTCGCTGCTGCTGGCCCTCGGCATCGGTGGCCTGGGCGGCTGGCAGGCGCGCGAAATGAACCTGGCCGGCGGCGAGGCGCCGATGCGCGATGCCGTGCAGGCCTACCGCCTGTTCGCCACCGATGGCAGCGGCATGCGCCTGGACACCGGCGCCGGCGAGAACCTCGACGTCTGGCTCGGCCGCTACCTGGAGCATGCCAGTCTGCCCGCCGACCTTGGCCGGCTGGGCTTGCGCGCGGTGGGTGCGCGCCTGCTCGCCACCGAGGAGGGCGCCGCCGCGCTGCTGGTCTACCAGGACCCGCAGGGGCGGCGCCTGAGCGTCTTCATTCGTCCGCCCGGAGCGACGCATCGCAAGCTGCCGCGCGGCGAACGCCACGACGGTGAACTGCTGACACGCTACTGGAGCCAGGGCGACTACAACTACGCGCTGGTCGCTCGCCGCGACGATCCGCAGAGCGAGCAACTGGGACAACTGTTCGGCTTCTGAAGAAGCCGGCCGGCCCGCGCCCCAGGAGGGGCATGCCACAGGGGCGTAGGATGGCTTGAGGCACGAAACCCATGCGGTCGGCGCAGCACGATGGGTATCGCTGCGCTCAACGCCATCCTACGTCCCCGG
>NZ_FNDS01000001.1:849783-850239 GCF_900099785.1 Pseudomonas panipatensis
CACGATGGGTATCGCTGCGCTCAACGCCATCCTACGTCCCCGGCCGTCTTGCCGTGCCGCAGCTTAGGATGGGTTGAGGAACGAAACCCATGCGGTGCCGGCGGGCGATGGGCGCCAGCGCGTTACACGCGGAAGCCGCCCATCAGCTGTTGCTGGTGGTTGGCCAGTTCGTTCAGCGACTGGCTGATCTGCGCCGATTCCTGGGCCTGGCCGGAGAGCGATTCGGTGACGTCGCGGATGCCCGCCACGTTGCGGTTGATCTCTTCGGCCACCGCGCTCTGTTCCTCGGCGGCGCTGGCGATCTGCAGGTTCATGTCGTTGATCACCCCCACCGCCTCGCCGATCCGCTGCAGCGCGGCCACCGCCTGTTCGACCTGGCTGACGCTGCCCTGGGCCTGCTGGTGGCTGCTGTGCATGGCGCCGACCACATCGCGCGTGCCCTGTTGCAGGCCTTCG
>NZ_FNDS01000011.1 GCF_900099785.1 Pseudomonas panipatensis
ATCAGCAGGGTGGAGCTGGGGTCGCGCTCGGACGGCTTGAGGACGAAGGTGTTGCCGCAGGCGATGGCCAGCGGGTACATCCACAGCGGGACCATGGCCGGGAAGTTGAACGGGGTGATGCCGGCGACCACGCCGATCGGCTGGAAGTCGCTCCAGGCGTCGATGTTCGGGCCGACGTTGCGGCTGTATTCGCCCTTGAGGATTTCCGGGGCGGCGGTGGCGTATTCGACGTTCTCGATGCCGCGCTTCAGCTCGCCGGCAGCGTCTTCGAGGGTCTTGCCGTGTTCTTCGCTGATCAGTTTGACGATGCGTTCTTCGTTGGCTTCGAGCAGTTGCTTGAAGCGGAACAGCACCTGGGCGCGCTTGGCCGCCGGGGTGTTGCGCCAGGCCGGGAAGGCGGCCTTGGCGGCGTCGATGGCCTGCTGCACGGTTTCGCGGCTGGCCAGCGGGACCTTGCGCACGGCTTCGCCGGTGGACGGGTTGAAGACGTCGGCGCTGCGGCCGGTGTCAGCCACTTGCTGGCCGTTGATGAGGTGATGGACCGTGGACATGAATCAGCTCCGCACCGCCGCCTGGACGGCGATCTCGACTAGAATGTTCTCCGCGGCCAGGTTAGCCTCGACCGTTGCGCGCGCCGGCAGCGCATCCTTAGGTACCCAGGCGTCCCAGGCGGCATTCATTTCGGCGAAGTCCTTCACCGCGTGCTTGAGCCAGACCTGGGCAAAGAGGATGTGCGCCTTGTCGGAGCCGGCTTCGGCCAGCAGTTCGTCAATGCGCGCCAGCACCTGGGCGGTCTGGCCGCGTACATCCTGGGTGCGATCTACAGGCACTTGGCCAGTGACGTAGACGATACCGTTGTGCACCAACGCATGGCTGAGGCGGCCGTTGTTGGGCTGGAAGCGGGAAATGCTCATGGATGGATTCCTTCAGTGGGTCATCAGTTTTTCAGGCGATTTCGAGCACGGTGCGGCCAACCAGATTGCCTTGGCGCATACGCTCGAAGATGTCGTTGATCTGTTCCAGGGGCTCGCGGACGATCTGCGCGCGCACCTTGCCGGCAGCGGCAAAGGCCACTGCTTCGTTGAGGTCCAGGCGGGTGCCGATGTTCGAGCCGGTGATGCTCAGCTCCCAGCCGGCGATGGCCGAGATGGACGCCCGCACGGTGTCTGCCGAACCGCCGGGCAGACCGATGAAGACCGCGGTGCCGCCCGGCCGCAGCATGCCTACCGATTGCTCGAAGGCTGCGTTCGCCACTGCCGTCACCAGCGCGGCATGCACTCCACCGGGAATCCGTTCACGCAGCGTCTCCACCGGGTTGCTGCGGGCGTCGATCAGGCACTCCGCGCCGTAGCTGCGAGCCAGTTCGAGCTTGTCGACCGAGACATCCACGGCGGCCACGCGCAGCCCCATGGCCACCGCGTACTGCACGGCGACATGGCCGAGGCCACCGATCCCGAGTACCGCGACCCACTGGCCAGGACGGGCGCCAGAGCGCTTCAGGCCGCGATAGGTTGTCACGCCGGCGCAGAGGATCGGCGCCAACTCGTAGAGGTCCGCTCCGTCGGGAATGTTGGCGACGAAGGCCGCCGGCGCGACCATGTATTCGGCGTAGCCGCCAGGGCGGCTGTAGCCGGTGGATTCGCGCTTCGAGCAGATGGTTTCCATGCCGCCCAGGCAGAATTCGCAGGTTCCGCAGGCGCTGTACATCCAGGGCAAACCCACTGCCGCGCCGATAGCCGGCTCGCTCACTCCGGCCCCCTGCGCGACCACGTGACCGGTGATCTCATGCCCGGGAATCAGCGGCAGGCTCGGCAACGAGGACCAGTCACCATCGATGGCGTGCAGGTCGCTGTGGCATACGCCGCATGCGGTGATCTTGATCAGCACCTCGCCCGGCCCCGGCTGTGGCACCGGAACCGACTCCACCCTCAACGCCTCGCCGATACGGTGCAGCACAGCCGCTTTCATGGTTTCACGCATATCCTTTCTCCCAAGTTTGGCGCTCCTCTTTCGCGGAGCAAAAGGCTCCCGTTGCGCGCCCGGAGGCGCACAGTGCGGGCAAGTCGAGGTAGCGGGCGGCGCTGCCGCCCTGGCGTCAGGTCATCGGGCGCAGGCTGCGCGCCGCGCTGGAGATCGACCGGGCTGTGTTGATCACTTTCGGAGCGAGGTCACGCCTTGCATCGTCCAGCGACCAGCGACTGAACGGCACGGCGACGTTCACCGCACCGAGGGGATAGCCATTGGCGTTAACCACGGCAGCGGCGACGCTGATGTCGCCGACGTAGAACTCTTCGTTGGCGAAGGCATAGCCGTCGCGCCGTGCCTGATCGATCACCTCGCCCAGGCGCTGGCGATCAACGATGGTGCTGGCGGTGTGGGCGACCAGCTCCGACGCATCGAGGATGGCGTCGCATTCCGCCGGCGGCAGCGCGGCGAGATAGGCACGCCCGGCCGCCGTGCAGTACATCGGCAGGTGACGACCCAGCGGCACATGGATGGAAATCTGCCGATGACTGGGGAAACGTGCGACATAGAGCATGTCCAGGCCACAAGGCTCGAGCAGGTTGCAGCTCTCCTCGGTCCCGCGGTTGAGCTCGTGCAGGTAAGGGTTGGAGCGCTCCACCAGGTCGCTGGTCTGCAGGTAGCCCGACCCCAGGTCCAGCGAGCGCGGCGTCAGCCGATAGCGCTTGGTGTCGGGGTCCTTGCCCACATAGCCCAGGGCTTCGAGGGTGAACACCGACCGCTGTACCGTGCTCTTGTTCAGTCCGGTGGCCTCGGCCAGCTCGACTAGGTTCATGCTCGGCCGACCGCTGCGGAAGGCAGTGATGATCGACAGGCCCTTGGACAGCGCGGTGACAAACAGAGGCGAATCTTCGACGGCGCTCATGGCGGGGTTCCTTGAAAGGCAGCAGATGGAGCGTTTTTCCTGGCTCGTTCGGCCAGTCCGGACCAACGCTCCGGTTCACGGTTATTCATTCAAAATGGCTCAGTACGATGCCCGGCTCGACGACCGGGCAGCCGCGTTCGAAACGATCGACCGCGAAGGGCTGCATGCGTTCGTCCACCACTCCCTCGACGATGGCGCGCGCCAACAGGTCGCCGGCGGCGGGCGCACCGGCGTGGCCGTAGCACCAGCCTGCGCTGATGAACAGCCCCGGCACACGCGGGTGCGCACCCAGCATCGGGCCGAAATCCGGCGAAATATGCACCAGTCCCGCCCATTGGCGAAGGATACGGGCCTGGCCGAGTTGCGGAAACATTTCCAGGTAGGCTCTGGCCGTGGCCGCCATCACTGGCACATCCGCAGCGAGGCTATCCTGTGGCCGCTCGGCCACCTCGGCACCGCCCACCACTTCGCCACGCGCAGTCTGGTGCATGTAGCAGAGCCGGTCGAGCAAGGCGACGGCAGGGCCAATCAATGGCCGCGTAGGCTCCAGGGCCATGGCCTCCAGGCGCATCGGGTAGCCTTCCAGGGGCACGCCGGCCATTTGCGCCAGCGCGTTGCTGTCCGCACCGCCGGCCAGGACCACGGTGTCGGCCTGGATACGCTGCTGCCCGACACGCACGCCGCTCACCCGCCCGGCGCTGTGGTCGACGGCGTCCACACGGGTACGGTACTCGATCCGCACGCCGAGCCGCTCGCAGGCCTTGCGAAAGGCGTACATCGCCGCATGGTGGGGCGCCACGCCGCTGTCGGGCAGGTGCAGTGCCGCACTCACACGCTCATGGGCCAGGGCTGGCAGCACGTGGCGCAGTTGCGCCGGATCGAGCAGTTGCGAGTCGATACCGCATTCGCGGTGGACCTCACGGGTACGCTGCAGCAGCTCGGCCGTGCTGTCGCGCTCGCCGATCATGCTGTAGCCGCGCCGCGAGTACATCACGTTCTCGCCGAGGCGCCTCGAAAGGCCCAGCCAAAGGCGGTTGGAATGAGCAAAGAAGTGCGTCCACTCCGACGAGCTGAACGCTCCGCGAATGAGCGTGCCATTGCGCCCCGACGCACCTCCCTGCCAATAGCCGGCGTCCAGCACCAGAATGTCGCGCACGCCGCGCTCGGCGAGGCTGAAGGCCAGCGACAGGCCCTGGATACCGGCACCGACGATCAGCACCGAGCAGCGCGGCGGCAGTGGAAGATGGTCGATCATTGCAGCGGCTCCACCACATCCGCCAGGCCTGCAGCCTGGGCGACGGTCAGCGCCCTGCGCGGCGGGCGCAGGGTGGGTTTGTTCAGGCTTGCCGGTGGCACGCCCAGGCGCGCGGCGACGTAATCGCGCAGAGAGTGCCAGCAGGGCTGGCCCTGGCACGGCCCCATACCGCAGGAGGTCAGGCGCTTGATTACTTCCAGGTCCTGGACGCCCTGCTCCAGCAAGCGGTCGACCTCTGCGCCAGACACATCGAAGCATGGGCACAGCAACACCGCGGAATGCCGGACCGGCAACGCCGCATCGGCATCGGCGGCGGCACCGACACGCCGGTAGGCGCTGAAACCACCGACCAGTTGCAGACGCCCCTGGGCGGAACCCTGGAAACTCAAGCTATCGTCGAAGGCGCCGGTGCCGGCCAGTACCACGGCATCGCAGGCGCACTTACCCTCCAGCTCGATGCCGCGCACGCAGTTGAAGCCACTTATCCGCTGCAGTCGCTCCAAAGGCGCCACCCTCACGACATTCACCCCCAGGGCTCGCAGGCGTTGGGCCAGCGCATCCTGCTCACCAGTACCCAGCACCGCGACCGAGGCTCCGGGCGCAATACGCCGGTCCGCGGCCAGCGCCAGTGCGGTGCGCGCATCCATCACACCGGGCAGCCACGTACCTGGTACGAGGGGCGGCACCGGACGACGTCCGGTGGCCAGAATCACTTCGCCAGCTTCCAGGGCCAGTGCGCCATCGCTGCCATCCAGCGGCGCAGCGAGCAGCAGTTGGCCTTCCCGGTAGGCCCCGAAGACATCGACGCCGAACAGGCACTCCACACGCGGGTCCAGCCCGGGCACATCGACGCCCGCATGCCGGGCGAGCCCGCCAGCTGCCTTCCCGCGGGACACCAGCAGCACGTGCCGGCCCTGGGCGGCAACGGCATTGGCTGCCGCACAGCCGGCCGGCCCGGCGCCGATCACCAGCACCTCGGCAAACAGGCGACGACCTTCCGGCACGGCCACCTGGGCCCGCGAGGACGCAGGCTCCGCTACCCCGGCGAGAAATGCCAGCAAGGCTTCCCAGCGCTGGAACAGACGACCTCCGCTGGGCACCAGGTTGGTGTGCTCGAAGCCACCCTGGATCCAGGCGGCAGGCACCAGCCTGGCCAGGCGCAGCAGATCGAATCCCGGCTGCGGCCAGCAGTTCTGCGTGGACACCTGCATGCCCTCGCGCAAGCGGCACTGGTCCAGCCGGACATTGGGCACGCCATCGACCCGAGCCAGCACGCCGGTGGTATAGAAGCCGGAGAGCCCCATGGGTCGATGCGCCTTGCGGGTGAACGCCAGACCGCGAATGCCATTGGCCAGCAGCGCCTCGGCCACGCTGTCGCCCTCCAGCCCGGTCAGTTTCCGTCCGTTCCAGCTGAACGACAGCGCCTGCCCGGTGGCGCCCGGCAGACGGAGCACGCCAGCGCTCATGCGCGCGCCCTCTTCTGGGCGCGACGTTGCGCTGTGAGGCTGATGGCGAGCATGACGATCGACAGCAGGGTCATCAGCGTCGCGACCACGGCGATCAGCGGGTCGATCTCCGAACGCAGCGAGCTGAACATGCGCTTGGTCAGCGTCGCGCTGTCACCGCCGCTGATGAACAGCGAGATGACCGCCTCGTCCAGGGACACGGCAAAGGCAAACATCGCCGCGGCGATCACCGAAAAGCGTATCTGCGGCAGGGTCACATCGACGAAGGCGCGCAGGCGACTGGCGCCGAGGATGCAGGCGGCGTGCTCCTGGGTCATGTCGTAGCTCTTCAGGCCGGCGCCCACGTTGATGATCACGTAGGGCAGCGCCAGCAGCGTGTGCGCCAGTACCAGGCCGGGGATGCTGTTGTTCAGGTCCAGTCGGGCATAGATGAAGAACAGGCCGATGGCGGTGAAGATCGACGGCACGATCATCGGCGCCATCATCAGACCGCGCAGCACACCCAGGTAGCGTTGCTGGCTGTTGTGCAGCGCATAGGCCGCCGCCGTACCCAGCGTGGTCGCCAGCAGCATCGTCAGAGTGGCGGTGATCAGCGAGACCTGGGTAGCGGCACGCCACTCCACCGAGGCGAGGTAGTTGAAGAACGGCTGCAGGCTAAGCGGTTTGGGCGGGAAGCTCAGGTAGCGAGCGTCCGACAGCGACATCGGCAGCACGATCAGGGTCGGCGTGAGCAGGAACAGCATGGTCGCTGCCACCACCAGGTAGAGCCAGGCGCGGCGCGCTAGCTGCACGCCCAGGTGCGAGAAGGATCGATTCATGGCTTCACTCGCTGCGCCGGCCCAGGCCGGCGATCTTCTTGACGATGAACAGGATCAGTAATGTCGCCACCAGCAACACCACCCCCAGGGACGAGGCGGCACCCCAGTTGGCGTACATCGACACGTCACTCTCGATGCGCATCGACAGCATCTGTACCTTGCCGCCCCCCAGCAGCGCCGGGGTCACGTAGAAACCCAGGCTGAGGACGAAGACCAGCGTCGCGCCAGCGGCCAGGCCCGGCAGCGACAGCGGCAGGAACACATCGCGGAACGCCCGGCTGGGCGAGGCGCCGAAGGTCGAGGCGGCCTGCAGGTAGATCGGGTTGATGCTCTTCATCGCGGCGAACAGCGGCAGGATCATGTACGGCAGCATGATGTGGGTCATGCCGATCACCGTGCCGGTCAGATTGTGCACCAGCGCCAGGGGCGCATCGACGATGCCCAGCGACATCAGCAGGTCGTTGACCACGCCCCGGCGCTGCAGCAGAACCAGCCATGCGTAGGTTCGCACCAGCAGCGATGTCCACAGCGACACCAGCAGCAGCGCCATGGCCAGGCCAGCCAACCGACGCGGGCCGTGCACCATGAAGTAGGCATAAGGGTAGCCGATCAGCACGCAGGCGACCGTGACGATTAGGCTGACCTTGAAGGTCTGGGTGAAGGCCAGCACGTAGATCGGCTGTAGCAGGCGCGTGTAGTTTTCCACGGTCAGCTGGCCCTGCGCGTCGAACAGCGACAGGCCGAACAGCCAGCCGATGGGAATCACGAAGGTCACTAGCACCAGCAGCAGCGCGGGGACCATCGGCGACAGCAGCAGCCACGCATGGCGCTGGGTCGCGCGGCGCAGCGCACTGCCGTGCAGCGCCGTGTCGAGGTTCAGGGTGGTCATGCCGATTCCCCTACGATGAGGCAGTCCTGCGGGTGCAGGCCCAGCACCACGGCATCCCCGCGCGAAGGCAGGCCACCGGAGGAGCTACGCGAAGGACGGCGGATCGATACCTGCTCGCCCTGCCCCAGGTCGATCTGCAGCAACTGGCTCTCGCCTTGGTAGATCACGTCCTGCACCTGGCCGCGGAACAGGTTGAAACCTTGCGCACCTTCATCGACGAACTGCAGCTTCTCGGGACGGATCACCAGGTGGGGATTGCCCAGCTTGCCATTGCTGAACACTGCGTTGAGCGGCTGGTCGCGATGCCATGCCTTGCCCTCGCGCAGCGACACCGGAAGGAAGGACGACTCGCCGACGAACTCGGCGATGAAACGGTTAGCCGGACGCTCGTAGAGGTTCTCCGGCGTATCGACCTGCTGGATGCGGCCCTGGCTCATTACCGCGATACGGTCGGACATGGTCAGCGCCTCGCGCTGGTCGTGGGTGACGTACACCACGGTCATGCCCAGGCGTTCGTGCAGGCGACGGATCTCCAGCTGCATGGTTTCGCGCAGGCGCTTGTCCAGTGCCGAGAGCGGCTCGTCCATCAGCAGGATCTTTGGCTCGAAGACGATCGCACGCGCCAGGGCGATGCGCTGCCGCTGGCCGCCGGACATCTCGTCGATGCGCCGCTCCACCAGCTTGTCCAGTTCGACCATGGCCAGCGCTTCACCGACCCGCTTGCGGATTTCCTCGCGGCTGTAGCCACGCAGTTTCAGCGGATAGGCAACGTTCTGGAACACGTTCATGTGCGGGAACAGCGCGTAGTTCTGGAACATCATGCCTAGGTCGCGCTTGTGCGGGGGCTCGAAGACCATCTCGCGACCGCCGAAGCGCACGCTCCCCGCGTCGGGACGGACGAAGCCGGCCAGGGCCATGAGCAACGTCGTCTTGCCGGACCCCGAGGACCCCAGCAGCGAGAGAAACTCGCCGCTGCGGATGTTCAGGGAAACGTTGTCCAGGGCGGCGAAGCTGCCGTAGGTCTTGGTGACGTTCTCGATATCGATGGAGGTCGAAAGCTTGGTATCGGACATGCTCGGACTCGATGCCGTAAGGCGTAAAGCTTCTTGTTATGACGGGGCGCCTGCAGGCGCCCCATCGTCCTACTGGGTAATGAACAGATCGAAGCGCTGCTGCAGGGCGGTCTGGTTCTTCACCCACCAGTGCGGGTCGATCATCACCACCTTGTCGACGTTCTCCGGCGAGGTCGGCAACCGACGAGCCTGTTCCGCGCTGATGATGCCGGTGGCGTAGGCCTGGCTGTTGACCGGCGCGTAGGGAATCAGCGTGGCCAGGCGCGCCTGGCTTTCCGGCGTGAGGATCTGGCCGATCACCTTCATCGCCAGTGCCTTGTTGGCCGCGCCCTTGGGCACTATCAGGCAATCATGGCTGAGGATGGCGCCGTCGAAGCTGTAGTCGACCTGGACATCGTGGCTCTTAACGTCCGCCACGCGGCCGTTCCAGATGGCCAGGAAGTCCACTTCGCGGCTGCGCAGCAACTGCGCCGAATCCGCTCCGGCACTCCACCAGTTGGCCACCTGCGGCTTGATGCGCTCCAGCACTTTGAAGGCACGGTCGACATCCAGCGGATACAGGTCCTTCGGCGCTACGCCATCACCGAGCAGCGCCGCTTCCATGGTCAGCCAGGGCTGCCGATAAAGGGCGCGCGCGCCTTTCACCTGCGGGTCGAAGAACTGCTGCCAGTTATGCGCCACCGGGTGCCCGGTGTCCTTGGCCCACGCCACCACGGTGGCGTAGGCATGGCTGCCGACCCAGTTCTTGCTGACCACCGCCAGGTCGACGTTGGCCTTGTCGATCACCGAGTAGTCCAGCGGCTCGGACAGGCCCTCCTCTTCCGCCTGGGCGCACTCGCTGCTGCCCAGCTCGACGATGTCCCACTTGGGCTTGCCGGACATCACCTGGGCGCGCACGGCCGACAGGCCGGACATGTTGTCCTCGCGAATCTCGATGCCCAGCGCGCTCGCCGCCGGCTCTAGGTAGGCCTTGCGTTCGGCATCCTGCAGGGCGCCGCCCCAGCCAGAGAACGTCACCGTCTCGGCCTGTGCCATGACGGAAAGACTCGCCAGCACAGCGCCGGCAAGGGTGGTTTGGATCATCCTGTGCATGCTTCCCCTCCCCTGATCAGTTCTGAATGAACAGATCGAAACGCTGCTGCAGTTCGGCCTGGTGGTCCTGCCACCAGCGCGGATCGAAGAACGCGACCTTGTCGACGTTGGCCGGCGCGGTGGGCAGGCGTGCTGCCATGTCCGCCGGAATGATACCGGTGTCGTAGGCCTTGCTGTTGATCGGCGGGTTGGGAATCAGGGTGACCAGCGTGGCCTGGCTTTCCGCGGACATGATCTGGGCAATCAGCTTCATGGCCTGTGCCTTGTTCGGGGCGCCCTTGGGCACCACCACGCAGTCATAGTCGAGCAGCGCCTGGTCGTAGGTGTAATCGACCTTGGCTCCGGAGCGTTTCAGCTCATCGGCGCGCGATGCCCAGATCGACAGGAAATCCACCTCCCGGCTACGCAGCAACTGGGCCGAGTCGCTGCCGCTGCTCCACCAGTTCACCACCTGCGGTTTGATGCGCTGCAGCACCTTGAAGGCGTGGTCGGCGTCCAGCGGGTAGAGCGCCTTGGGCGATACGCCATCGGCGATCAGCGCCAGCTCCAGAGTGGTGTATGGCTGGCGGTAGAGTGCGCGCGGGCCTTTTATCTCGGGGTTGAAGAAGTCGGTCCAGGTGCGAGGCTTGGCCGCATCCTCTTCGGTGGTCCACGCCAGTACGGTGGAGTATGCGTTGCTGGCGATCCAGTTCTTGCCGTAGAGGTTCTCGGCCACACCCTCCTTGTTGATCACCGAGTAATCCAGAGGCTCGGTCAGCCCCTGTGCCTCCGCCATCACGCAATCGTTGGACGCCAACTCAACCACATCCCACTTGGGCTTGCCGGACATCACCTGAGCACGCACTGCTGCCAGGCCATCCATGGTGTCTTCCTTGACTGTCAGGCCGTGGTGCTTGGCCGCCAGCTCAAAGTACGCCTTGCGCTCGGCGTCCTGCAACGCGCCGCCCCAGCCGGCAAAAGTGACGGTTTCCGCGGCCTGGACATGCATGCCGAGCAACCCCAGTGCCACTGTCAGCGCACGCACGCGCCATTGGATTCGCTTCATTTTCAACTCCTGGTTTGTTGTAGTTAGACAGTTGATGCGAAACGCTCGGGACCTCGTGTCCCCGTTACCTTCCCTGCACTCTTGTGAGGTTGTTGCCGTGCCTTAGGCGATGCTGATCATGATGTGGCGCACGCTGGTGTAGTCCTCCAGTCCGTACAGGCTGAGGTCCTTGCCGTAGCCGGACTGGCGCAGGCCGCCATGGGGCATCTCGGTGGCCAGGGTCATGTGCTGGTTCACCCAGACGCAGCCGTATTGCAGCTGGGCGGAAGTGCGCAGCGCCTTCTTCACGTCGCGGGTCCAAACCGAAGCGGACAGACCGTACTCGCTGTCATTGGCCCAGGCCAGCACCTGCTCCTCGTCGTCGAACGAGGTGACAGACACCACCGGCCCGAAGACCTCCTTCTGAACGATCTCGTCGTCCTGACGGACACCGGCGATGACGGTGGGCTGGAAGAAGAAGCCGGGACCGTCGGGAATTTCCCCGCCCACCAGCACCTCGCTGTGCGGCAAGGCGGCGGCGCGCTGGACGAAGCCCTGCACGCGCTCCTGCTGGCGACGGCTGATCAGCGGACCGAAGTCGCTGCGCTCATCCTCGGGATGACCGGTGTGCAAGGTGGAAACCTGCTGCACCAGCGCGTCGAGGAACTGCTCGCGGACCGACTCGGCGACGTACACACGGCAGGCCGCGGTGCAGTCCTGGCCGGCGTTGTAGTAGCCGCCAGTGCGCAGCATGCTCACTGCTGCGGGAATGTCCGCATCGGCGAACACCAGCACCGGTGCCTTGCCGCCCAACTCCAGATGGGTGCGTTTGAGGTTGCCGGCAGCTGCGCGAACCACGGCCTGGCCGGTGGCGATGTCGCCGGTCACCGAGACCATGCGCACCTTGGGGTGACCGGAGAGCTGGGCCCCCAGGCTGGCGCCACGCCCGGAGAGAATATTGACGACACCACGCGGGAAGATTTCCGCACACAGGCGGGCCAGGTACAGCGCGCTCAGCGGGGTGAGTTCAGATGGTTTGAACACCACGGTATTGCCTGCCGCCAGCGCCGGCGCAAGCTTCCACGCAGCCATCAGCAGCGGGTAGTTCCACGGCGCGATCAGACCGACCACGCCCAGCGGATCACGACGGATCATGCTGGTGCTGCCGGCAACGTATTCACCCGCCGCACTGCCCGGCAGGCAACGCGCAGCACCAGCGAAGAAACGGAACACATCGGCCACCGCGGGGACTTCGTGACCGATGGCCTTCTGCAGCGGCTTGCCGCAGTTACGGCTTTCCAGGGTACCCAGCTCAGTCGCCGCCGCCTCGATGCGGTCGGCCAGCTTGAGCAGTAGGTAGCCACGTTGACGCGGGGGCGTGCGCGCCCAGCCCGGGAAGGCACGCTCGGCCGCGTCGACGGCGGCGTCGAGCTGGGCAGGCGATGCATCGGCCAGCTCGTGAATCACGCTTTCATCGGCGGGCGCCAGGATTCGTTCGACATCACCCTGGCCGCGGACCAGTTCACCGTCGATGAGGTATTCGCTGTAGATCATCACTTTCTCCAGGTGGGACGTGCGCCTTATTCGGCGTCCTTGAAGCGATACCAGGCGTATGCCATTCGCTGGCCTACACGCAGGAAGGATTGGAACGGGAAGGGTTTGGGCGCCTCGTGAAGGAAAGGCACGGGCGTGGGTCGGGAATCGCCGCTGAGCATCTGGGCCAGACGCTTGCCGGTCTGCACCGAGAACGAGACGCCGCTGCCCGCGTAGCCGCCGCCGGTGTAGACGTTCTGCAGGCCGGGTACCTGGTAGCAGTGCGGCAGAGAGTTGTTGGTCACCGCCACCCAGCCGCCCCAGTTGTAGTCGACCTGTATGCCGTTCAGCACAGGGAACTTGCGGCACAGCGCATCCAGCAGGCGCTGGCGGTGAATCAGGTTTTCCGCGTCGCGGCCGTTCACCGCGCTGCGACCGCCAAACAGGATGCGGTCATCGGGTAGGCGGCGGTAATAGAACAGCAGGTTGCGGGTATCGAACATGCAGTCGCTGCCCGGCAGGCTGGCGGCCTTTTCCTGCGCGCGGAGCGGACGGGTTACGATGATCTGCGAGTGCACCGGCAGAATGCGGCCAGTGAGCGACGGACTCAGCTCACGCGAGGTATAGCCATTGGTGGCGACCACCACGCGTCGTGCGGTGACCACCCCACCCGGCGTAACCAGGCGATGTCCGCCAGCGCTGCTGGACCAGTCCGTCACCGGGCTGCCGGGATGAACCTTCGCTCCCGCTTCGCGGGCCATGCGCTGAATACCCCACGCCAGCTTCAGCGGATGCATGCTGAAACCATCGGGCATGTTCAGTGCGCCGAAGGACTCCGCCCCGGCATGCACACCCTGCAAGTCCCCGGCTTCGACGAAACGCGCCGGGTAATCGAGCAGGCTGTTGTACATGCCGACTTCACGCTTGAGTGCCGCAACGTGCTCGGCCTTACTGGCCACCTTGAAAACGCCGTCAGCCTGCTTGTCGCAGTCGATGTCACCGATGCGGATCAGGTCGCGCGTCGTCTGCAGCGCCTGGTGCATCTCGTTGAAGTAGGCCTTCGCGGCGTCGCGGCCATATTTCTCCACCAGTGTCGCCAGCGGCACGCGTCCACCGGAGATCCGCGCGAAGCTGCCGTTGCGACCGCTGCATCCCCACGCCGTCTGGTTCGCTTCGAGCACGACTGCCTTGACCCCGTGCTCACGGGCCAGGTGATAGGCGCAGCTGAGGCCGGTGTATCCGCCCCCAATGATTGCCACGTCGACCTCCAAATTGCCCTGACTGGGACCGTCGTCCGGCGGCGGCGAACCCGCCGTATCGACCCAGTAGGAGGGGGTGTGCGGCTGTGAACGGCCAGGGTTCGAATCAACGAGCGGATCGTACAATTTGCACCTCTGTATCGCTGTGCGATATTCGATGTTCGCTTTTACATATACGTTATTGATGATTGTGATTTGCGTCAATTGTTTTTATACACCCAAGATAGGCACGCCTTGTTGGTCGGCCTGAAGACCCAGGAAGACAAGGCAGGGAGCGCTACATTCGGATACAGGTCGCGACGTCCGCGCTGCCCCGGGCCATGTATGTCGAGCAGGTGCGTTAGCCGCTTAAATGGCAATAACGGGACGCTCTGGAGAAGGAAGCACCAGCCCTTCCGGAGAGGTACCTACCCGCCAGCCATCTTCATTACCCGCTTAGGAACCGACTTCAACGTCCGCTAGTCCCGAGTTGGAGGCGCAGCTCCCGGACGCGCTGGACCTGGCCGGATCAACACCTTCGATGACGGGCGCTCGGTAAAGGCCATAATGGCCACCAACAAGAAATCGCCGCTCAAATTGGCACGGTAACCGAAGGTGGCGAGGCGTCCCCGGAGCTACCCGTTCAGGCAAAGGCTTGGCTGCGTTCGTGGTGGTAGGCGCTTTCGGGACCTCAGTTAGATAAACCTCGACGGGCCCTACGCCTCATAGGAGTCGCCGTTTCGCAGCCAATAATCCGTTCTGGCGTACTGCACCGAGGCTGGCAAAAAGACAGCTACCCCCCCCCGCCGCGCCATGAGCCAACCACATCCGGGATTGCTGGAACCGGATCACCACCCACGGGGCCCTGCCTGCCGGCATGAGACAGCTCGCTGGAACAGAAAACGGAGCCTTTAGAGAGGCCCCGCTTTCTGCATCTCAGACTCTTCGGTCCATGCATGATTCAGCGGGTGGGCGCTGTGTTGGTGCTCATGGGGTCAAAGGCGGACTCTCACCAGCGACAGCAATCGGCCCAGGCTGTGTAAAAACGTGGCCAGTGCTCTTGCTATCCTGTCGTCGGCACTCATAGCGGGGGCAGTCCATGAAGCGTTTCATCCAAGGCGAGCATCGAGGTCAATGCACGTTGCTGCCCGAGAGCCTGGATGGCTACGTCGCGGACACCAACCCGATTCGAGTAGTCGATGTGTTTGTTGATGAGCTTGACCTCGGCAGGTTGGGCTTCAACGGTGTCGTCCTGGCAGAAACCGGTCGACCCGCTTACCTGCAGGGGCACGCCGCAAGCCATATCCACTTCGAATGCATCGATCAGGAAGAGAAAGCCATCGCCTATGCCAGGACATTGCTCGGTGGAGCAGATGTCACCCTCCACATGCAGAACGCCTTACGCTTCAGGCCGGGTCACCGACGCTTCGATCTCGTCTGGTCGGCCGGACTTTTCGACTACCTAGACGACAGGGAGTTTGTGCTAATGCTCAAAGTCCTGTCGAAGACCTTGCGCCCGGGTGGAGAATAAGTCGTCGGCAACTTCACCGAACCGAACGATTCCCGAGCCTACATGGAGTTCGGCGGCTGGTTCCTCACGCATCGAAGTGACGAACAGCTAATCGCCCTAGCGAGGCGAGCAGCCCTGGCCTGCGAGTCAGTCAGAATTGAAGCAGAGCCTGCCGGCCTGAACCTTTTCCTGCACATCCAGATGGCCTGAGCGGAAATGGCTGGGGCAGGAGGATACTTTCGTCGCGCATTTGCACTCGAGTCGCGGGTCACTGACAAGCCCAGTCGTTGACATTGCTTGGCGATTGCTCCGCGGCGCATGATCCACCTCCCCCGCTACTCCGCTGGGCAGACCGAGGACGGCCAGCACCTCACTGGTTAAGTTTGGACGACTGGCTTTTTCGGTCGCTTGACGGGCTTGGAGCTGGTTCGCTTAGCACGCACTGGTTTAGCCAATTGCTCCGCCAAGGTGGCCGCGCGCGCCGCCTCAGCGGCGGCCAGTTGCTGAGCTTCGCTGAGCTGGGCGAGCGCGGTATCCAGACGCTGGCGCAACTGCTCGTGCTGCTTACCTGCGGCCTTAAGCTGTAGGGTGGTTGCCCTACTCTCTTCCCTGGCGCGATCGATTTCGCGATGCGCGCGATCCTCCACACCCCGTACATAGGTGGCCGTCGAGTCGCGCTCCTGAATCAGTTGGCCTTGCGCCGCTTGCAGTTCCTGGCGCAGACGACTGGCTTCCTGCAGGGCTGCCTGGCGCTCGTCGGTGAGCACTGTGCAGCGGCTCTGCAGCTCCTCCAGTCGCCCCTGCTGTTGCTCGAGCAAACGCTCGAGGTCCGCCAGGCGGGTCTCGGCGGTCTGCTGCGCCGCCTGCGCGGCCGCCACTTGCTGGCGAGTCTGTGCCTCGGCCTTACGGCTCTCGTTCTCTACCGCGGCCACGCGCAAACGCTCGGTTTCCAACAGCGCGCGGCGCTCGGCCAAGGCCTGCTCGGCGACGCCGTCGGCCAACAGCACGGCCTGCTGCCATACCGCGACAAATGCCTGCGCCACCTCCGTCGGTAGCGCCGGTAGGCGCGTTTCGCCGCGTAGGCGCTGAGCCAACAGCGCCCACCATTGATCGAGCAAGGCTCCGACCCGCGCCGGACTGCCGCGCCCGAGCTCGAAGCGCACCCGCTCCACCGTCGGCCGCTCGCCGCGCGCCAACACCGCATCGGCGGCGGCAAACACCGCCTCTTCCGCCACGCCTACCGCCATCGCCTGCCTCCGGCTATATTAGATCTGATAAACGAATGTTATCCGACTTTATTCGATTAAAACTGTTTATTTAATACGTTTAACGTAATGAATCATACGCTACTGCTACCACTCAGCGACAACGCCCTGCTCGCCGCCGATCGCCTGGATGCTGAGGCGCGCGCCGCCGCGGCGGCCTTTGTCGCCGCCGGCAGCGCCGCCAATACCCTGCGCAGCTACCGCAGCGCCCTCGCCTACTGGGCCGCCTGGCTGCAGCTGCGCTACGGCCGCGGCCTGGACGCCGGCGCCCTGCCAGAGGCGGTGGCGGTACAGTTCATCGTCGATCACCTGGCCCGGCCGCAGGACGGTGATTGGGTTCAGTTGCTGCCACCGACCCTGGATGCCGCGCTGGTCGGCGCTGGCGTCAAGGCCAAACCGGGCGCCCTGAGCTACAACACCGTGCGCCATCGTCTGGCGGTGCTCGCCAAGTGGCATGGGCTGAAGAAATGGCCGAGTCCGACCGACAGCGCCGCGGTGAAGACCTTGCTGCGCGAAGCGCGCAAGGCCCAGGCCCGTCAGGGTGTCAGCGTGCGCCAGAAGACTGCGTTGGTACGCGAACCGCTGGAAGCACTGTTGGCCACCTGCAGCGACGGCGTGCGCGGCCTGCGTGACCGGGCCCTCCTCCTCCTCGCCTGGAGTGGCGGCGGTCGCCGGCGCTCGGAAGTGGTAGGGCTGCAGGTCAGCGATGTGCGGCAACTGGACGCCGCCACTTGGCTCTATGCCTTGGGCGCGACCAAGACTGAAACCGACGGCGTGCGCCGGGAGAAGCCGCTGCGCGGGCCGGCCGCGCAGGCGTTGACCGCCTGGCTGACAGCGGCACCGGCCACCACGGGCCCGCTATTTCGGCGGGTGTATAAAGGCGGGCGTGTTGGAACGGTGGGCTTGTCCAGCGATCAGGTCGCGCGCATTGTGCAGCGTCGCGCGCAACTGGCCGGGCTCGACGGCGACTGGGCAGCGCACAGTCTGAGGTCGGGATTTGTCAGCGAAGCCGGGCGCCAGGGCGTGCCGCTGGGCGAGGTGATGGCGATGACAGAACACCGTTCGATCCCTACCGTGATGGGCTACTTCCAGGCTGGCTCATTGCTGAACAGTCGCGCTGCAGACTTATTGCCTCCGATAACCGCTAGGGACAACAGCGCAGAAGTCAACACAGACTATCCGATCGACCTCCACGCGACTGAGGTCCTCGCGTCAACTACGTCGTAAGACCGCAGCCCAAGGCGGCTGACCGAAGGCATAGTTCGAAAGCCTGCGCACTTACCTAACCTGTCCTATAAATCATGTGCGCCATGGAAGAACCGACCGAGAATCTTGTGCCGCCAAGAAGCCCTGGGGAGACGAATCGTGTCATTTGAACTTAAGCCAGCGAGCACACCTCGTCCCAGAGGCCGTCTTCCTCGCAGCGAAGCAACTGATCGGGTTTATCTCAGCGCGGTAGATAACTATCGAGATACTCATAAATACCAACTCCCCGCAACCGAGCAGGACATTTGCTCATACATAACATCAATGTTTGGACGCTATACCGCTTCAACAATCAATCAGCGCATTTCTGCCATCAAAGCATGGCACGTGGACTTCGGCTACAACCATCCCTTCGACGCCTATAGAGTGAAAGCACTGCTGCGAGAGGCTCTGCGAACAGCCAAAAGGAGCGAGTATGAACCCCAAGAACTCAGCCTCGGCGCCATAAAGCACATGATTAACTCGCAAGAGCTAAGAGCAGAGAACTATTCACGCGAGTTCGCTGAGCAAGAATATCCTCGCACTCTCCGCAATCAAGCCATTTTACTCGTCGGATTCTGGCTGGGACTTCGAGGTTGCGACTTTCCGAAGCTACGTATCGAAAATATAAACCTCAGAAAAAACTCAGGCGCAGAGATCCTTATCAGCGACACAGAGCGCGAGCGAGTAGCCAACCTTCCATCAATGGCTGATTATTGCCCTGTGGCCGCACTAAAAGCCTGGATAGAGATACTAGGCCGGTCGGAAGGTGCTCTTTTCGTAAAAATAAATCGCTGGGGTCGCATTGAGCGAAATCGAATCTCAACACAGGGCATCAACGACATCATCGAGGAGCTCGCGATACAAGCAGGATTAGAGACGCACTTGACAAGTAAGTCTTTTCGACAGGGGTTCTCCCAGTGGGCAAAGGACGATGGATGGACTTACCAGCAGATAATTGAGCACTTAGGCTTGACCCCCATGCGCAATCATAAAAATTATCTTTAAGCTTTTAGCTTTTCGAGTAAGGAATTCCCTTGGTAGGCGCCATCTCCTTGGGGGTTATAGGTGCACTGGAGATTTCGAGAAGCTTGTCTCTTATCTCGATAGGGTAACCTCGCGCCCTGTCAAGGCACCAATTGCGGGAAATTGAGCCCACCCCTCCTACAGACGCTGTATACAACCAAGGTATCGTTACGGGAACTAGCACTCCAATTTCTCTACCCGCGGATGAAAGTCTCTGCAAACCATCCAAAGCCCCCTCCACTCCAAATACACAAGCCGCAACAGCAAGTGCAGACAATCGAGTTCGGGCACACCTCTCTTGGCAAGATGTACCTTCCAGGTCATATTTTCTCGTCTGCGGCCCAAGCTGATACTCCCTAGCCAACCTTCCAAATGCGTATTTAGTCAAGTCATGCGCGAGTGGACAGACCCTGCCCCGTTCTATAAAGATAGCGGCATCACAGAAATCCCGTATCGCGGATATCTCCCGCCAGGCTTGGTCTGAGTGCTTTAAATTAATCAGATTATCAATATGCGACTGCATCTTGAAGGCCAACTCGATCAGCTCCAATAGAAATGAAATCCTCGGGATCAGTTCGTTTCTTTTGGGGGCAGCGGATGCTTTAGATGAAGGGTGATTTTTCTCTACGGTGAATCGGAATGCACAACGTCCCCTATTTTTTAAAGTTATTGGGCGATAATTTCCACTGAGAGTAGTTAGTGCACACTTGTGCCGATGGCAGACCGTATACCAGCAATATGACCATTGAACCCTCCAGACTGGAAAAGTGTGCTTCCTGATATCGTCCTCGATACAGATCGAGCAAAATGATACTCTGGAGCCATTGTCGCTGATCCCCCAAACTAAGTGCCTGCTATGATCAGGAAGGGACATCGCATGAAGCCCGCCGGTCAATTCAGTTAAACGCTCGAGCTCGCTAACAGCATATCCGTAATCAACGTCGTATAAATCCTCTTTTTCCTGAACTATACGAAGCAACTCTGCCCCGTCGCTGTGGCTGGCGGAAATTTCTTTCGCATGAGCTTGGCGAAAGATCCAAGATGACATTGACTCTTCAGGCAATATATCCACCCTATGCACTCAGCATACAGGACGAACAAGGCCTCGACTCAATAGGTCCATGCTTATTCTCTCCTTTCGCTCCAAGATCGCCAGAATTGCAGCGTGCGATATGATTTTGACCATATTATCAAGCACTCCCTCCGAGGCTTGGACTAGAAACTTCACAATGCTTTCCGACGCCAAGTTAGAAGGGTGCTTTAAGGGCAAGGTTGATTCATAACTTGCTAGAAATGAACGAAAGTGCTCACTCTCGTTCCACGGCGGGAGCTGCGTGCGCTGGAATCGCCGTGCCATCTGCTTTTCGAAGGCCATCACGCTCTCACATTCTTCGGTCCCTAAAGCGACCACCGGTATAGAGAATGGGGCGCCAGATATCTTTTTCAACAAGCTCAGGCACTTCCTGACATCACGCGAAGGGCAAAGAAGCATTTCATTGAGTTCATCAATCGCTATCCCTTTTATACCTAGCCCCCGCACACTGTTAAGCAGCACGGGGTCTGGTAGGCTAGGGTTATCGTAGTGCCCCCCCGTCAACGCGCGAACGATGTGTTCAGCAAAGCTCTTGTATGAGCCGGCCCCTCCATCCAGCATGCTATAGCACGCCATTCGGCTACTAGCCTCTGAGTTAAGTCCATAACGCTTATTGATGCGCTGAAACAAAGCGCTTTTTCCCATCCCGGGTGCGCCCGAAACCAACAAGCATTCTGCCTGAATCTTAATCGGCGCCTTTAGAAGCCCCCCAACGACACGCAAGACATGATCGGCAATCGGGTAATTTATCCAAACATCCTCTTGAACGGCGCAGATCCGGGTCTCCTCGTCTGCGTCCACCAGGTTACGCCTGGCCTCCAAAACATGCTCATAATCAGCCACGGCTCGCCCCTCAGAGGTCTATTTCAAACTTTTCTGGTGGTTTCGTATAATCAACGTCCACTGGCGGACTCTCACGCACTTCATCAACTTCACTCGCCACGAACGGAACTGATTTTCGAGACTCACGATCACTTCTTGCGTTCTCAAAAGCTTTCCGTGCCCTTTTGGTCGAGATCTTAGCTTCTTTAATAAGCTCACGATTTTTATCGGCTTGTTTAGATATCGCTCGACTTCGCTCTGCGCGTGTCTCTGCAGCATTGGGACTGTGTTCCTTTAAATCCTTTTTCGCAAGCCTGGCCTCCTCAAGGGACATATCCGATAGCGAAAGATCAGAAAATGGCACCGCTAGATATCCTCGCTCCGGAATCTGAATCCAGACCTGCCTAATTGAGTTTGGATTAAACTTAACATTTCGAGCAACCCCAGGAGCGACATATGGAGCCAGTTCCGGCGCCCAATAAATAAATCCATTCATCTCAATGCCCGATCTACCAATAACTCTTTCTTTCTCCGGCATAAAATCAAGACTAAACTCACTAGGATTAGAAATCAGCGCAGGATGAGATAAGACTCCATTATCTGTAAAATACTTTACCCACTTCTCATGAGGTGTCATCTTTATTATTCGATGGTATTCATTATTATATTGCTGCACCGCCCTCGCAAACCACAGCTTGAACTCCGAAAACGTCATGCATGATTCTTTTTCGCTGTCATAATCACCGCGAATTAAATGACTCCTCAAAGTAGCTCCAGGGAGGAGGTTTATATACCCTATATTCAGTGTTCCATTTAATCTCTCAATAGTCCCTCCCCACCACGGCTTCCCAATAGGGCGCCATTTTATTTTTATATCGTACTTTTCGGCCGCACGAATAAAAACTCGCGACTTAAATTCCTTCGCATTGTCAACCCCTATGACCTCGGGCTTTCCATAATAGGGGTAATCTATATCTCTATCACCAAGTTCGCGCAGCCACTTGTCCTTGGGAAGAGCGGCATGCATTACAGCCATTGCCACGCTATAGGAATTAGGCGAATGAATCGAAAGGTAGTATCCAATAATTATTCTTGTGTGCTTATCAATAATTAATGTCATCCAAGGCCGACAGAGAGCTCGGCGTGTCACCTCATCAACGATAATGCAATCTACAACACAGTGATCCATTTCCCACTTGTCTAGCGGGGCGCTAATCTTTTCCTTTCCAGGGCGCGCCTGATGAGTATCATTTGCAGTCTTTAAACCAAGTCTTCGCCGTGCACGCTCGGCTTCATCCATCTCCATTATACGTGAGGTAACTGCCACCTGCGACGGGACCGCCAGACCAGCCGCTTGACATTGTCCCCGGACAGCGCGCCATATACTTTTGAAAGTGACCCCGGGGCCTTTGTACTCTTTTATTGCTTCCTTGATCAGAGTTTCCACCTGCACAGGAAGCATACGAACGCCATGCTTTCGTCCCCTTGCAGCGGGAAGCATGCATTGCGGGCCGGCCTCCTCGTCGTATGTGGCTGCGAGCGCGTAAGCTCTTGCGACGCTGACTGAAAGCTCTCGAGCTAACTCATCAATCGAGCAGTCGCCGCACTTATACTTCCCTACTGAGTCATACCTTAATAGCGCTTTCCCCCAAGCCTCATCACTAACCTTGAAGACGTCACCGATCTCTTTCGTTTTGCTATTCACACTTAACGGAGTTAGTTCGCCGAGGTTGACCGATTCGTACTGCTGGATTTGCTGTAGATATATCTGGACTCTTCCCGGAGCCAGCGACGCAACATAGATGCACTCCTGGCCAGACCAGATAAACCCCTGCCCTTTATGTATTTTCTTCATAACTTATATGCCATTGCCGCCGACATGCAGTGCGCCATATGGCAATAAATCAAGCAGAATGTAGCTTAAAAGCAAGAAATCATGCCAAATCCCATCAACGCACTTCAGGCGTCCTCTGGAAAGTCCTTTAGATACAAAGGCTTGTAAATTATTTTAATTAAGCATCTACGACACCAGGCTTAAAAACCTCGCCGTCACGATTCTGAGGCTGTTCTGCACCATGGGCTCTCTGTACCACGACTGCTGTCGTGTCGGCTGGTGCCACCCGGGCCCTCGCTCGATCGCAGGCTGGCGATGACAGATTATTTGCACGCACTCGACTGGTTGCGATCACTGGCGGCTTGCTGAAATGCCAATGGCCATCGCTGTTGCGTCCGAAATTGGTGGTTGCACTTATGGCGCCAATCGCGAACAAGGTTCCACCCATTTGAATGGCTGGGATTTAATGGCGCACTGGTTTCGAATCCATTTGCTGGTACAGCGATCGGCTCATCAATTAAGCCACGATCATCGCCATACTGAGCCTGTCACTAAAGACCGCAGACGCTCTGTATTTTTCAGCCGTCCGCAGTAATACCGATGCCTGCTATGGTTCAAGCTCGCTGAAGCGTAGAAATCAGGCCTCTGGTTATTAATCAATAGAATCCTTTCACGTCTCAGCCGATTACCGGTGTGGCTGGTTAAGTTGTTGGCTTTCCAACTGGATGGCTCTCCTACCGGATGGAGGGATACATGAATGCAATATCCGATAATGGCTAGACCCGGATATTGCGTAACACCCGGGAAATCGCCATTCTAGAGTGCCTCGTGCCCGGCGCTATTTTCTCTCATGCCTCAATCGCCACAGCCGCTGTTCGATACATTCGACCGTTTTCATGAACTCAATTTCTTCGGGCTCAGCTCGGAGTTGCCTGTCGTTCTCGGGTACCTGCGGGGATTGCCCGAGAAAACCATGGCCATTGAGAGTTATCTGGCCGTTCGAGGCTTTCTCAAGTCCTACGCAGGCAATGAGGCCACCTATAACTCCTACCGAACCCATGTCGAGCGGCTGCTGCTTTGGGCCGTTCTGGTGGCGGAAAAGCCCTTGATCGAACTACGTCGTCGGGATGCCGAAGCCTTCATGGAGTTCTGCCTGAATCCTCCCTCGGAGTGGATCGGCCCGGTCGTCAAGTCGCGTTTCGTGCGCCAGGGAGGCAGGACGAAAAGCGAGTCCGACGGTTATTCCGTGAACGAGCGCTGGCGCCCTTTTGCCTCGACCGTGCCGAAACGCGAGCGGAAAATCGCCTCGGAAACCCTGTCTGCCCTCCCCTCGACCACCTACAAAATGTCCCAGGGGTCGGTCGCCCAAGTGTTCGCGGTGTGTGGCAGCTTCTTCCAACACGCGATTGACGAAGGCTTCACCGAGGTAAATCCCTTCAGGGCCGTGAAGCAGAAATCGATCTACAAGCAACGCAATACGCTGGACGTCGCCTCGCGCTCGCTGACGCAACTGCAGTGGAGCTTCGTCATCGAGACGGCCGAACTTATGGCGGCTGCGAACCCTGAACATGAGCGAACCCTTTTTATCGTCGCCACGCTGTTCTCGATGTACCTGCGCGTGTCTGACCTGGTCGGGCGTGACAATTGGCAGCCGGTGATGGGCGACTTCCGACGGGATAGCGCCGGGAACTGGTGGTTTCACGTCGTGGGGAAAGGCAATAAGGCAGCGAAGATCAGCGTGCGCGATGAGTTCATCGAGTCCTATCTGACGCGTTATCGCAAACACTTGCAGCTGCCTGCCCTACCCTCACCCCATGAGAAACGGCCATTGCTCAGCACGCTCAAAGGGCGCGGCGGACTGTCCGATCGACATATCAGGCTGCTTCTCCAAGAGGTCTTCGATCAATCGCTCAGCAGGATGAGCGAGGACGGATGGAGCGATGACGAAGTCGATCAGCTTCGCTCCGCGTCACTTCACTGGCTTCGCCATACCTCGGCCACATTCGATGCTCCGCATCGCGACATGAAAGATCTGCAGGCGGATCTGCGTCATAACAGTTTAAGTACCACCCAGAACACCTATTACAACTCTCTAGACGAACAGCGGGCGCACTCTGTCAAAAAGATGAAGATCAAGGGGTAGCGGTCGGAGAATCATGTCCGCCAGCGGCAATGCCTAGATCGGACAAAATGCGGCCATAATCGCGCACCCCTCCGCCGATGCCAGCTCCCAGCGATGTCAGAGCACCTCGACGCAGCCCCCTCGCCCAGCGAATCCACCGAAAGTGCCGTCATTCCGCCGCGACGCTTCAAGCGACCGCGCTGGCGCGAGTGGCGGCAGCGCTTGGCGTTCTGGGTCGGAGCCCCGCTGGTGGGCGGCTCGGTTGGCCGTGAGGGGCCTACCCTGCATGTCGGCGCGGCAGTCATCTATGCCTTCGGCCGGCGCACCATCGCCGGACTGATCCTGGCGCTGTTCGGGCTGGCCTCGGGCAGCCATGTGTTCGGCACCGGCTACGAGGAAACCCGCGCGGCGCTGACCTCCTCGGTGATCGTGCTGGAGCTGTCGCACAGCCCCGACCTGGTGATCCCGATGCTCGCGGCGACGGTCATGGCCGCGGCCATCTCCGGCTGGATCGCCCCGGTCTCGCTGTACCACGCGCTGGCCCGGCAGATCCTCGACAAAGTCGCGCCAACCAAGCCCTGAGCCACCCTCACCAGCGCAGCAGGCGCGGTCCCAGGGCGGCGCCGAGCAGCGTCGGGACGAGCATGCCCAGCAAGTACCAGATGCCCCAGAAGGGTACGCCCATCTCCGGGCAATGCAGGCAGTAGGCGAGCGTCGCGGTGGCCCCGGCGAGCAGGCCGCCGGCGGCACCGGCCTGGCGCTGGCGGGTCGGCGCCAGGCCGCGCAGTGCCCAGAACACAGCGATGAACACCGGCACGGAGAGCAGCGCGATGTTCAGCGGGCAGGTGCGCCAGGTGCGACCGAATATCAGCTCGGCGCGGGCCTCGACCGGCGCCCCGGCCAGCGCCAGGGCAGCGCCCAGCCAAACCAGCAGCACCGGCAAGCACGGTGCGAGCCAGGCGCCGCCGCCCTTCACCCCGGGGCGCGCCAGGCGGCTGGAAAGCCATAGCGCCAGCGACGCCAGGCTGGCTGGCAGCGCGACCTTGGCCCAGAACAGTGGCGTACGCGCTACCTCGGTGAGGTCTGCGCGCACGCCGTAGAGTGCCGCCATCAGCAGCAGCGCGCCGAGGCTTCCGCCCAGCAGCGCCAGTGCGAAGCGTCGGGCCAGGACATGCCGGTCCACCGTCGTTTCGCCGGCGGCGAGCATGGCGATCAGCTCATCGGTCTTCATCGTTTCGCTTACCTCGAATCATGCCAGCGAGCAGCTTCAGCCCACGGTGGATGCCGACCTTCACGGCCGAAATGGAAAGCCCGGTGAGGCGCGCGGTTTCCTCCACCGAGAGCCCTTCGAGCTTCACATGCACGATCGGCAGACGCTGTCGCTCGGGCAATTGCTGCAACAGCCGAGCAAGGTCGCGGCTGGCCTGCGCCGGCTCATCATCTTCGCTGGCGAACAGTTCATCGTCCGCCTGCAGCGGGTCCTGCAGCGCCTCACGGCGAGCGTAGGCGCGGAAATGGTCGGTCAGTTTATAGCGCGCGATGGCCTGCACCCAGGCGGTCAGCGGTTGCTCGGCGCGATAGGTGTGGCGGGCGTTGTGCACCGCCAGCAGGACTTCCTGCAACAAGTCCTCGACCTCCGCCGGGCGCTGCGCCAGGCGCCGCCGCAGGAAGGCGCGCAGGTGCGCGCCCAGGGCGACGAGGAACTCCCGATAGGCCGCCGCATCGCCATCCATACCGCGCAACAGCAATGCCTGCAGCTGCGCTTCGCGCGCGTTCAACTGCTCCTGGCTGGTAGTTCGCTGCATCGGCCGTCCTGGTTACACCACAGAGGAATTTTTTCTCGAAGGCGCGCACCAGCCAGCGCACGCACCCCGCCGCCTGAAAAAAAACAGGCAGCCGTTCAATACGTTAGGGCGCCAAGAAAGAAATCTCAAAAAAATCTTCGTGCCGCTGTAACCGGATCGGCGCAGTCGACGAACTGGTTCATGAGCCGAGGGTAATCCACCACCGGCCAACACACCTTTCGGAGACCGCACCATGAAAAGCATCGCCCTCGCCACCGCCGCCCTGGCCCTCGCCTCCCTCGCCGGCGCCGCCTTGGCCGACGACATGAACACCCAGGCCGGCACCGCCGCGGCCATGGAGAAATGCTACGGCGTGGCCCTGGCCGGCAAGAACGACTGCAAGGCCGGCGCTGGCACCACCTGCGCCGGCAGCGCCAAGAAGGACTACGACGGCATGCACTGGAAGAATGTCCCGGCCGGCACCTGCACCTCGATCAAAACGCCCCACGGCATGGGCTCGCTGACCCCGATGAAGTCCTGATCGAAGGCCGCCGACCATGAACGCATCGCACAATCTGGGCGCCGGGCTGGGGCTCAAGGCCGAGCACTACGCCGAGGCCCTGGCCTGCGACGCCGAGGGCCTCTGGTTCGAGGTCCACCCGGAGAACTACATGGTCGGCGGCCCCCGCCTCGCCTGGCTGGAGCGCATTGCCGAGCGCCATCCGCTATCGCTGCACGGGGTGTCGCTGTCCCTGGCGGCGGATGCCCCGCCCGACGCCGCGCACCTGCAGCGCCTGCGCGCGCTCATCGAGCACGTGCAGCCGGCGCTGGTCTCGGAACATCTGGCCTGGTCCACCTGGCGCGGCCACTACCACCCGGACCTGCTGCCGTTCCCGCGCAGCGACGCGGCGCTGCTGCGCATCGCCGACAACATCGAACGCACCCAGGAAGCCCTGGGCCGACGCATCGCCCTGGAAAACCCCAGCCACTACCTGCGCCTGGACGGCCACGCCTGGGACGAAATCGACTTCCTCGCCGAGCTGGCGCAGCGCACCGGCTGCGGCCTGCTGCTGGACGTCAACAACGTCCACGTCAGCGCACACAACCTCGGCTTCGACGCCGGCACCTACCTGGCGCGCTTCCCCGCCGGGGCGATCCTCGAAATCCACCTGGCCGGGCACAGCCACGACGCCGGTGGCGAATTGCTGATCGACTCCCACGATGCGCCCATTGCCGAGGCCGTCTGGGCCCTCTACCAGGGGTTGGTTGAGCGTATCGGCCCACGGCCGACGCTGATCGAGCGCGACGGCCACATCCCGGCCTTCGCTGAACTGCTCGGCGAGCGCGAAATCGCCCAGACCCTCCTCAACCTCGAACGGAGCACGGCATGAACGCACTGGGACGCTTCCAGGACGCCTTCATCGACGCCCTCTACCAAGGCCCCGCCGACGACCTGGCGGCGCTGACCGCGCAGCCCGGTTTCGCGGTCTACCGCAACACGCTGTTCAAGGGCTGTGTCGACGCCCTGTGCGACAACCATCCCGCTGTCGAACGCCTGGTCGGCCGCGCCTGGCTGGAGGCCGCCGCGACCCGCTACGCCCGGCAGTCGCCACCGAGCGATGCCCGCCTGCTGTTCTATGGCGAGGATTTCGCCGACTTCCTCGGCAACCTCGACGCCAGCCGCGAACTGCCCTACCTGGCCGACGTGGCGCGCCTGGACCGCCTGTGGCTGGAGGCCTTCAGCGCCGTACAGGAGCCTTGCCTCGAACGTGCCGATCTGGCCGGCATGAGCGCCACCGACCTCGCCCGCTGTGGCCTGCGCCCGCGCGCCGGAGTTCGCTGGCGTTGGTTCGCCGGGCAGCCGATCTACAGCCTGTGGCGCTACAACCGCGAAGCACTGCCGCTGCCGGAGGAGATTCCCTGGCACGGCGAAGGCGCCCTGCTGGTCGGCGGCCCCGCGGGTGTCGCCTGGCAACCCCTGGAGCGTGGCGCCTGCGCCTTCCTCGACGCGTGCCGCAGCGGCCTCGACCTCGACAGCGCCTCGTCCCTGGCGCTGCGGGCCCAGGCCGATCTCGATTTCACCGCGTTGCTCGGCCGCCTGCTCGGCGCCGCCGTGTTCGCCCCGCTCACCCTGCCCCGCTGAAGGAGCCCGCCATGGACATCATCCACCTCCCCCACCCCGGCCACGCTCTGCGCCAGCGCTGGAACCTCCTGGCCGACGGCCTGCAGCGCCTGCTCGGCGAGTCCTTCCTGTGCCTGGTGGCGCGCCTGGGCATTGCCTCGATCTTCTTCCTTTCCGGACGCACCAAGGTCGAGGGCATCCTCACCATCACCCCGAGCACCTATGAGCTGTTCCAGAGCGAATACGCGCTACCGCTGATCCCACCGCACATCGCCGCGCACCTGGCCGCCTACGCCGAGCACCTGTTCCCGCTACTCCTGCTACTCGGCCTGGGAACCAGGCTCTCGGCCCTGGCGCTGCTGGGTATGACCAGCGTGATCGAGGTGTTCGTCTACCCCGACGCCTGGCCCACTCATCTGTCCTGGGCGGGCCTGTTGCTCTTGCTCATCGCCCGCGGTGGCGGCAACTGGTCACTGGATCGACTGTTGCGGATTCGCTGACCCGCGCGTCGAGAAGCGAGGCCGCTGCCCTCCTGGTCCGGCTCAGAAGGCGAAGCACGAGCAGCCGAAGGCGCCCCAGAAGCCGGCGAAGTCACTGACCGGGACGTCCTTCGTGCGCGCCCGCTCATGGCCGTGGCCGTGGACCGCGCAGGCGCCGACGCACTGGTGCACCGTGCGCTGCAACGGCGCTTGCGGGCGCCAGTGCCCCGGCACCTTGGCCACCGGCGACCACTCCGGCAGCACCGGCAAGCTTGGCGGCGCCAGCTTGTCGAAGTCCTCGGCGGCGTACACCACCTTGCCACCGACCACGGTGAGTACCGACTCGATGCGCTTGATCGCCTCTTCCTCGACGCTGAAGAAGTCGGCCGACAGCGCCACCAGGTCGGCCAACTGGCCCACCTTGATCTGGCCCTTCTTGCCCTGCTCGGAGGAGAACCAGGCGCTGCCGTGGGTGAACAGTTGCAGCGCCAGCTCGCGCGACAGGCCTTGCGCCTGCAGACTCAGGCCGCCGACGGTCTTGCCGCTGACCAGCCAGTACAGCGAGGTCCAGGGGTTGTAGCTGGACACGCGCGTGGCATCGGTGCCGGCCCCCACGGGCACGCCCTCGGCGAGCATGCGCTGGATCGGCGGCGTGGTCTCGGCGGCCTTGGCGCCGTAGCGGTCGACGAAGTACTCGCCCTGGAAGGCCATGCGATCCTGGATGGCGATGCCGCCGCCCAGTGCGCGCACCCGCTCGATGTTGCGCGGGGTGATGGTTTCGGCGTGGTCGAAGAACCACGGCAAGCCGTTGAAAGGAATCTCGCGGTCGACCTTCTCGAACACATCGAGCATGCGCGAGATGGATTCGTCGTAGGTGGCGTGCAGGCGGAACGGCCAACGGTTCTCCACCAGATGGCGCACCACGGGTTCGAGTTCGGCCTCCATGCTCGGCGGAAGGTCTGGACGCGGTTCGAGGAAGTCCTCGAAATCGGCGGCGGAGAACACCAGCATCTCGCCGGCGCCGTTGTGGCGGAAATAGTCGGTGCCCTGGGCGTAGCTGACCGTGCGGGTCCAGTGCTGGAAGTCGGCCAGTTCGTCCTTGGGCTTCTGGGTGAAGAGGTTGTAGGCGATGCGCACGCTGAGCTGGTCGGCGTCGGCCAGTTGCTGGATCACCTGGTAGTCGTCCGGGTAGTTCTGGAAGCCGCCGCCGGCGTCGATCACGCTGGTCAGACCGAGGCGGTTCAGCTCGCGCATGAACTGGCGGGTCGAGTTGATCTGGTACTCCAGCGGCAGCCTCGGTCCCTTGGCCAGGGTGGCATAGAGGATCATCGCGTTGGGCCGCGCCACCAGCATGCCGGTGGGCTCGCCATTGCTGTCGCGGACGATCTCGCCGCCGGGTGGGTTCGGTGTGTCCCTGGTGTAGCCGACCACGCGCAGCGCGGCGCGGTTGAGTAGCGCGCGGTCGTACAGATGGAGGACGAACACCGGGGTGTCTGGCGCGGCCTTGTTCAAGTCGTCCAGGGTCGGCATGCGCCGCTCGGCGAACTGGAACTCGCTCCAGCCACCGACCACGCGCACCCATTGCGGCGCAGGGGTGCGCTGCGCTTGCAGACGCAGCATGTCGAGCGCATCGGCCAGCGACGGCACGCCCTCCCAGCGCAGTTCCAGGTTGTAGTTGAGGCCGCCGCGGATCAGGTGCAGGTGCGAGTCGTTGAGGCCGGGGATCACCGTGCGCCGCTGCAGGTCGATGAGCTGGGTGGCGGCGTCGCGATGGGCCATGATCTCCGCGTCGCTGCCGACGGCGAGGAACCTGCCGTCCTTGATGGCCACCGCAGTGGCCTGCGGGCGCTCGGGATCGACGGTGTGCAGCTTGCCGTTGTGCAGGATCAGATCAGCGCTGTTCATAGGTCGACTCCAGGGCTGTCTCAGCCGGCGAGGAAGGCCAGCAGGTCTTCGTTGAGCTGCTGCGCGTGGGTCACGACGAAGCCATGGGGCGCACCGGCGTAGACCTTGAGTTGGGCACCGCGAATCAGTTGTGCGGCCAGCTTGCCGGTGGTCTCGAAGGGGACGATCTGGTCGTCATCGCCGTGGATCACTAGGGTACGCACATCGACCTTGGGCATGTCGGCGCGGAAGTCGGTCTCCGCGAATGCCGTGACGCAGTCGATGGTGCCCTTGATCGACGCCAGCAGGGCGATGTTCAAGGTCTGGGTGAGCACGCCCTGGGACACCTTCTGGCCGTGGTTGATGCCATAGAAGGGGCTGGCGAAATCGGCGATGAACTGCGCCCTGTCCTGCCGCAGGCCCGCGCGGATGCCATCGAACACGGCGCCATCGACACCCTGCGGGTAGTCCGCCGTGCGGCCGAAGATCGGCGTCACCGCGCCGAGCAGGACCAGGCCGGCGACCCGCGCGCTGCCATGGCGGGCGATGTAGCGGGTGACGTCGCCGCCGCCCATGGAGAAGCCCACCAGGGTCACTTCGCGCAGGTGCAGGTGCTCGATCAATTGGGCGATATCGTCGGCGAAGGTGTCGTAATCGTAGCCGTTCCAGGGCTGACTGGAGCGACCGAAGCCCCGACGGTCGAAGGCGATGGTGCGATAGCCACGGCGGCTCAGGTATTCCATCTGCACTTCCCACATGTCGCCGTCCAGCGGCCAGCCATGGCTGAAGAGCACGGGCTTGCCACTGCCCCAGTCCTTGTAATAGATCTCGCTGCCATCACGGGTGAGGAAGGTGCTCATGGGAAACTCCTGTGGTTGTCTGGAAGGAACAGGGTCGTAACGGCCTGGGCGTCATTTCGCGCTGAGCCAGCCGGCACAGAGGCGTGTCACCCACGGCATGATCAGGAACACCACTGGCAGGACGATGCACAGGGTGATCAGCAGATTGCTCGGGACCATTCCACCCAGTAGCGGATAGCGGGCGAATACCGGCGCCCACAGCTTGGGTATCAGCATGGTCAGCGGAGCGATCACCAGGTAGGTCAGCAGCGCCTGCTTCCACCTCGGCGGCTGGGCGCGCCCGCCGCGCTCCGGGGTGAACCAGAACTCGGCGTCGGCGTGCACCAGCGGGTGGTCGCCCTCCTCCAGGAGGGGCGATACCTCCTCGATCAGCGCGGCGCGCTCGGCCGAATCGATCCAGGCCTGCAACTGCCCGGCGTCGGCGAAACGCACCACGGTGGTGAACATGCCGCTTTCGCCATCCGGGCGGATCACGTTGACCCCCAGGTGGCCGGGCTGCTTGCGCGCTTCCTTGACCGCACGCCTGAGCCAGGCCTCGTAGCGCGGCAGTGCCTCGCTGCGCACCTTGTGGTGGATCACCAGTGTAACCACGCTGTTCAGATCGATGCTGGTAGCACTCATGTCCGTACCGGTGAAGTTGTCCGTCGTCGGATCAACTATCACCGTGCCGCGTCGCGCCGAATTGCACGCATGTGCTGCATTGCCGCGCGGCAGGCGACGAGCGGCTCGGGCGTGCGCCGTTAACCAGGTTTAACCAGGCTTAACTGGCCCACCGCGCGCGCCCCTCGAAGAATCGGACCCAACACGGAAAGCCGGGAGACGCCACCGATGGAAACCCGCATTGCGTCCATGACCTGCCAAGACCCGCCGGCTGGCAGCCGGCGAGGCCTGGCCCACTGGCAACGGGAGCGCGCCACGGCATTGCTGCTGGAACACCTCGACGCGGGCATCGAAGTCAGCGCCCTGGCGCAGGCCTGCGCCCTGTCCCGCAGTGACTTCACCCGCAAGTTCAAGGTCAGCACCGGGCTGTCGCCGCATGCCTGGCTACGGCGCCAGCGCGTGGAAAAGGCCAAGCGCCTGCTGATGCAGGCCCACTGCACCTTGGCGGAAATCGGCCTGGAATGCGGCTTCTTCGATCAGGCGCACTTCTGCCGGACGTTCAGCCAGCTCGAAGGCATCACGCCGCGGGGATGGCAACGCCAGGCAGGCTGAGCGGCGGCATTTCCAGCATGTAGGTGCGCGCCGTGTTGGGTATGCGAAAGCGCACGCCATTCGCGCCCTGCTCCACCTGCAGCAGCGATTTGTCGGCCAGCCGGCAGACCGCGGCGAAGCGGCAATCCTGGCACAGCAGGCTTCCGCCAAGCGCGTCGACCGCCGCCTCCAGGGAAAAGGCGCTGCCCAGCCGGGCGAGCAGGCGCAGGCATTGCTGCTCGGCGGCGCTGAGCAGGCTGAAACTCCAGTCATAGGTCGCGCGCAGGCTCTGCTGACGCGCGGGGGCGGTGCGTCTGCCGGGCATGCCGAGGTGCACCGGCGAGTCGAGCAGCGCCATCAGGCCGTCCAGCCCCAGGATGTCGACCTGACGTGCGGCGATTTCCAGGGCCAGCGGGATACCGTCCAGGCGCCGGCAGATCTCGATGATCGTGGGAACCTGTGCCGGCTTCAGTCGCAATGGGTAGCAGACTTCGCGCGCGCGCAGCACGAACAGCTGCACTGCCGAATATTTCAGCGCCTCGGCCAGCGACAGCTCGTTGTGCTCCGGCAGGTCCAGCGGGGGCAAGCGCAGCACGTGTTCGCCCTCCGCGTGAAGGGGCTCGCGGCTGGTGGCGAGGATGGTCAAGCCGGGACTCTGTCGCAGCGCCTGCTCGACCGCCCCGGCGCAGGCACCGGCCAGGTGTTCGCAATTGTCGAGCAGGCAAAGTGCTGACGCGCTTGTGTCCGTCCCGCAGAACCCGGCCAGGCGCTCGACCAGCGACGTGCCCTGCGCTTCGCTCGACAAGTCCAGAAAACCGATGCGCCGGTAGCGTTCGGCAAGCCGCTCGCAGGCGTGGATCGCCAATGAGGTCTTGCCCATGCCTCCGGGGGCGACCAGGGTCAACAGTCGCGTGTGCGGCAACTGCGCCAGCAGGCGCCGGATCAGGCTGTCGCGCCCGACCAAGCCCATCAGCATCACCGGCAGGCGGCCTTCGGGAGTGACCGGGGAGACCAGCGCCTGGCCGGCCGCCAAGACCTGTGTCTCGACCATGCCGACGAAGCCATAGCCGCGCAATGGCACGTTGGCGATGTAGCGTTCACCGGTGCGGCCTTCGCCAAGCGCCCGGCGCAGCGCGGCGATGTGCACGCGCAGGTTGATCTCCTCGACCACCGTATCGCCCCAGACCTGGGCAATGATCGCCTCCTTGGCGATGATTTCGCCGGGCCTGGCAATCAGCACCTGGAGGATATCCAGCGCCCGGCTGCCGATGCGCACCGGACGCTCGCCCTGCAGCAGCAGGCGTTTGTAGGGATGGAACTGGAAGTCTCCGAACTGCAGTACCGTCTCGGCGTGTTGCTGGATGATCGGATTCATGTCCTGCCCTCACCATCACCGGCCGTATCGCCCTACTTCCGTGCCTCCGAGCGACATCGGACGGATCGGGGCGGCGCGCCCCTGTCTGTGGATAGGGGTATTCTCCTCGCACTCGGTGACAGCGCAACTCACCCAGAGGGAAGGATTCGGCCAATCTGGATGCGCAAGACGGTCAACCGCAACCGAACTGTAGACGGTACTGGCTGGGTGTCATGCCGATGCGTTCGCTGAACAGCGTGCGCAGGTGCCGCGCGCTGCCGAGACCGCTGCGGCAGGCAATCACTTTGAGCGGCAGGTCACTGCTTTCCAGAAGCTTGCGGGCATGGTCGATGCGCGCGTTCTGCACGTACTGCATCGGCGTCAGCTTCAGCTCGCGCTGGAACGCCCGGGAAAAATTGCGCGGGCTCATTGCCGCCAGCTCGGCCATGCGCCCGACCGTGAAGGCTTCCTCGATGTGATCCACCACGTATGCCTGCACGCGGGCGATCGCCGAGCCGTCGCGCACCACCGCGGCCAGCAGCGGCGCATAAGGGGTCTGCCCGCCCTGTCGTTTCATCACCACCAGCAGCACCTTGGCCACTTCCAGCGCTACCTCCTTGTCATGGTCTTCGGCGAGCACCGCCAGCGCCATGTCGATACCGGCGGTGATGCCGCCGGAGCTGATCAGGTTGCGATCGATGACGTAGACCTGCTCAGGCTCCACCCGCGTCGCCGGGAAACGGCTGGCCAGGCGCTCCAGATAGTTCCAGTGGGTGGTGCAGCGATAGCCGTCGAGCAGTCCGGCCTCGCCGAGCAGAAAGGCCCCGGTGCAGATCGCGCCATAGCGCTTCGCGCGGCGCGCCGCCGCCGGAAGCCAGGCGCGCAGGGCATGATTCTCGCCGCTGTAGGCGCCTGGGCCGCCGGGCACCAGCAGCAGGTCGACCCCGGCCGGCATCTGCTCCAGGCGCAGGTCCGCCTGCAGTCCGAGGCCGCAGGAGGCGCGAATCATTTCGCCATCTTCCGACAGGGTGAGCAGCCGATAGCGCTGGTCCTCGGGAAGGTAGCGGTTGGCGATGGAGAACACTTCCAGCGGTCCGGCCACATCGAGCATCAACACATCGCGGTAGAGCACCATGGCGACTGTCTTCATTGCTTCACCCTCCTCCATCGCGTTCCAGTTTGCATGCCGTGGCCGCTCGACCCGCCGTTCCGGGCCGGGCGCCAAGCACAGCGGTCCAATAAATGCGCGGGTGGCGAGGCGATAGTCATGCCAGCCCGCCGGATTCCGGCCGGCGACACCTTGCGTGCTGCGAGGCGCGCCCCATCCCGAGGAGAAAGCACCATGGCCACCGCTTCCGCCGTTCCCGGCAAGACCCTGCTGAACCCCACCGATCACACCCTGATCATGATCGACCACCAGTCGCAGATGTCCTTCGCCACCAAGTCGATCGACGCCGTGACCCTGCGCAACAACGCCGCCCTGGTCGCCAAGGCGGCCAGGGAATTCGGAGTTTCCACCATCCTCACCACCGTTGCCGAGAAGAGCTTCTCCGGACCGATCTTCAGTGAGATCAAGTCGGTGTTTCCCGAGCACAAGGTCATCGACCGCACCAGCATGAACACCTGGGAAGACCCGCGGATCGCCGTCGAAGTCAACGGATTCGGCAAGCAGAAGATCGTCCTCGCCGGGCTCTGGACCTCGGTGTGCATCGTCGGTCCGGCGCTGTCCGCGCTGGACCAGGGCTTCGAGGTCTACGTCATCGCCGATGCCTGCGGCGACGTTTCCGACGAGGCCCACGAAATGGCCATGCAACGCATGATCCAGCTCGGCGCGCGACCGATGACCGCGCTGCAATACCTGCTCGAACTGCAGCGCGACTGGGCCCGCAGCGAGACCTACGACCAGACCGTGAAGACCTCCATCGAGCACGGCGGCGCCTACGGCCTGGGGCTGATCTACGCCAAGACCATGTTCAACGCCAGCGAAGGCCACTGAGCCTGGCCAGGGAGCGGGCAATACCGCTCCCTGCTCTTCCCGCGGCCGGCGATGAGCACAGCGTCCGCCCAGTCTTGGCGGCGCCCGTGGCTCGCCGGCGGGCCGCTGCACCGTCAGGTCGGTTTCAGGACGCGATGGGTCGCTTGGGTGCAATCTTCGGGCGGCAACGATGGCAAGCTTGCAGAATGCCCCGGACCAGGCGCACTAATGACGCTTGGCCGGCGTGCAGGGAGGGCGACCGGATCAACGACGCTTGCGTGGCGTGGCCGGTACGCCGCAGCCGGAGACACCGAACGGATGCCGCGACGCGGCCGTGTCGTTCGTGATGCCGAGGTACGCTGTATGCCTGATGAGATGCTTCACCTGCCACTGATTCACCGCCTGCTGGAACGCCACAAGGACACCCCCGGAGCCCTGCTGCCGATCCTCCACGCCATCCAGGAGGGCTGCGGCTACATCCCCGCCGCCGCCATCGCAGAGATCGCCCATGCCCTCAACCTCAGCCAGGCTGAAGTGCGCGGCGTGATCAGTTTCTACCACGATTTCCGCAGCACCCCGCCGGCGCGCCATACCCTGCGCCTGTGCCGGGCCGAGTCCTGCCAGAGCATGGGCGCCGAGCGCCTGGCCGCGCAGTTGCGCGAGCAGTTGGCGCTGGACGACCACGGCACCAGTGCCGACGGACAGATCGCCCTGCGCCCGGTCTATTGCCTGGGAGCCTGCGCCTGTTCACCGGCCCTGGAGCTGGATGGCCGCGTGCATGCACGGCTCACTCCCGAACGCCTGCGCGAGCTGGTGAGTGACTGCCTGGAGGACGGAACATGCTGACGCTGTTCGTCTCCTGCGATTCGCTCGCCCGCGCTGTCGGCGCCGATGACGTGGCCGCCGCGCTGGTCCGCGAAGCCGAGCGCCGGCAGTTGCCGCTCGATCTGCAGCGCACCAGCTCCCGTGGCCTCTATTGGCTGGAACCGCTGGTCGAATTGGCAAGCGCTGGCGGCCGGCTGGGCTTCGGTCCGCTGACGGTGGCGGACGTGCCCGCCCTGCTGGACGCCCTGGCTGGCGATCCCGCCAGCCATCCGCACGCACTCGGGCCGGTGGAAGACATTCCGTATCTGCACAGCCAGCAACGCCTGCTGTTCGCCCGCGCCGGCATCACCCGGCCGCTGTCGCTGGACGACTACCGCGCCCATGGCGGCTTCGAGGGCCTGACCCGCGCGCTCGGCATGGACGGCGCCGATGTGGTTGCCGCGGTACTCGACTCCGGCCTGCGTGGCCGTGGCGGCGCGGCCTTCCCCGCCGGCATCAAGTGGCGCACCGTGCGCGATGCCCAGGCCGCGCAGAAATACGTGGTGTGCAATGCCGACGAGGGCGATTCCGGCACCTTCGCCGACCGCATGCTGATGGAAGGCGACCCCTTCCTGCTGATCGAGGCCATGGCCATCGCCGGCCTCGCCGTGGGCGCGAGCATGGGCTACCTCTATGTGCGCTCCGAGTACCCGGATGCCATCGCCACCCTCAACCAGGCCCTGGAAATCGCCCGCGCGGCCGGCTATCTGGGCGCGGACGTTGGCGGCAGCGGCCGTGTCTTCGACCTGGAGGTGCGGGTCGGCGCCGGTGCCTATATCTGCGGCGAGGAAACCGCCCTGCTGGAGTCCATCGAGGGCAAGCGCGGCGTGGTCCGCGCCAAGCCGCCGCTGCCGGCGCTGCAGGGGCTGTTCGGCCAGCCGACCCTGGTGCACAACGTCCTCACCCTGGCCTCGGTGCCGCTGATCCTGGCGCGGGGCGCATCGTTCTATCGCGACTTCGGCATGGGCCGCTCGCTCGGCACCATGCCCTTCCAACTGGCCGGCAACGTCCGCCATGGCGGCCTGGTGGAGCGCGCCTTCGGCCTGAGCCTGCGCGAGCTGGTGGAAGGCTACGGCGGAGGCACCGCCAGCGGTCGCCCGCTGAAGGCCGTGCAGGTGGGCGGGCCCCTGGGCGCCTGGGTGCCGCCTGCGCAATTCGATACGCCGCTGGACTACGAGGCCTTCGCCGCCATGGGCGCCATGCTCGGCCACGGTGGCGTGGTGGTGGCCGACGACAGCCTGGACATGGCCCGTATGGCGCGCTTCGCCTTGCGTTTCTGCGCCGAGGAATCCTGCGGCAAGTGCACGCCGTGCCGGATCGGCTCGACCCGTGGCGTGGAAGTGGTCGACCGGCTGATCGCCGCCACCGACATCAGCGACCGCGAGGCACAGGCGCAACTGCTGACGGACCTCTGCGACACCCTGCAATACGGCTCGCTCTGTGCCCTGGGCGGGATGACCTCCTACCCCGTGGCCAGCGCCCTCAAGCATTTCCCCGCCGACTTCGGTCTGGCGACCCCGGAGGCCGACCAGTGATCACTCTCTTCGACCCCACCAGCGACATCGACCTCGGCACCCCGGCCCGCGACAGCGAGGTGCAGGTCAGCCTGAGCATCGACGGCCGCGCGATCAGCGTGCCCGCCGGCACCTCGGTCATGCGTGCCGCCGCGCTGCTCGGCACCAGCATTCCCAAACTCTGCGCCACCGACAGCCTGGAGGCGTTCGGCTCGTGCCGCATGTGCCTGGTGGAAATCGACGGCATGCGCGGCTACCCGGCCTCCTGCACCACCCCGGTGAGCGAGGGCATGGTGGTTCGCACGCAGACGCCCAAGCTGGCCAGCCTGCGGCGCAACGTGATGGAGCTGTACATCTCCGATCACCCGCTGGACTGCCTGACCTGCGCGGCCAACGGCAACTGCGAGTTGCAGAGCGTGGCCGGCCAGGTGGGCCTGCGCGAGGTGCGCTACGGCTACGACGGCGCCAATCACCTGAGCGATGCGAAGGACGTCTCCAACCCTTACTTTGAATACGACCCGAGCAAGTGCATCGTCTGCAACCGCTGCGTGCGCGCCTGCGAGGAAATCCAGGGCACCTTCGCCCTGACCATCGAGGGGCGCGGCTTCGAGTCGCGGGTGGCGGCCGCCGGCGGTGATAACTTCCTCGACTCCGAATGCGTGTCCTGCGGCGCCTGCGTACAGGCCTGCCCCACCGCCACGCTGATCGAAAAGAGCGTGGTGGAGATCGGCCAGCCGGAGCGCAGCGTCATCACCACCTGCGCCTACTGCGGCGTGGGCTGCTCGTTCCGCGCCGAGATGAAGGGCGAGCAACTGGTGCGCATGGTCCCGGACAAGAACGGCCAGGCCAACCATGGCCACTCCTGCGTCAAGGGACGCTTCGCCTGGGGCTACGCCACGCACCCGGACCGCATCACCAAGCCGATGATCCGCAAGCACATCGACGATCCCTGGCAGGAAGTCAGCTGGGACGAAGCGGTGAATTACGCGGCCAGCGAGTTGCGGCGCATCCAGCTCAAGTACGGGCGCGACGCCATCGGCGGCATCACCTCCAGCCGCTGCACCAACGAAGAAACCTACCTGGTGCAGAAGCTGGTGCGCGCAGCCTTCGGCAACAACAACGTCGACACCTGCGCGCGGGTCTGCCACTCGCCCACCGGCTACGGCCTCAAGCAGACCCTGGGCGAGTCCGCCGGAACCCAGAGCTTCGATTCGGTGATGCAGGCCGACGTCATCCTGGTGATAGGCGCCAACCCCACCGACGCCCACCCGGTGTTCGGCTCCCAGCTCAAGCGGCGCCTGCGCCAGGGCGCCCGGCTGATCGTCATCGACCCGCGGCGCATCGACCTGGTGGACTCGCCGCATGCCCACGCCGAGCTGCACCTGCAACTGCGTCCGGGCACCAACGTGGCCATGCTCAACGCCCTGGCGCACGTCATCGTCAGCGAGGGACTGGTCAACCAGCGCTTCGTCGAGGAACGCTGCGAGGCGGCGGACTTCAGCCTCTGGCGCGACTTCGTCAGCCTGCCGGAGAACGCCCCCGAGGTGCTGGGTCCGGTCTGTGGCGTGCCCGCCGAGCAGATCCGCGCCGCCGCGCGGCTCTACGCCAGCGGCGGCAACGCGGCCATCTACTACGGCCTGGGCGTCACCGAGCACAGCCAGGGCAGTACCGCGGTGATGGGCATCGCCAACCTGGCCATGGCCACCGGCAACATCGGCCGCGAGGGTGTCGGGGTCAACCCGCTGCGCGGGCAGAACAACGTCCAGGGCTCCTGCGACATGGGCTCCTTCCCCCATGAACTGCCCGGCTACCGGCACATCTCCAACCAGGCGGTGCGCACCCAGTTCGAGCAGGCCTGGGGCGTGACCCTGCAGCCCGATCCCGGCCTGCGCATCCCCAACATGTTCGAGGCGGCCCTGGGCGGCACCTTCAAGGCGCTCTACTGCCAGGGCGAGGACATCGCCCAGAGCGACCCCAATACCCAGCACGTCACCGCGGCCCTGTCGGCCATGGAGTGCGTGGTGGTACAGGACATCTTCCTCAACGAGACGGCCAAGTTCGCCCATGTGTTCCTGCCGGGCAGCTCCTTCCTTGAAAAGGACGGCACCTTCACCAACGCCGAACGACGCATCTCGCGGGTACGCAAGGTGATGGAGCCCCTGGGCGGCAAGGCCGACTGGGAGGCCACCATGGCCCTGGCCAACGCCCTCGGCTACCGGATGGACTACCGCCACCCGTCGCAGATCATGGACGAAATCGCCCGCCTGACGCCCAGCTTCACCCGCGTCAGCTACGCCGAGCTGGATCGCCACGGCAGCCTGCAGTGGCCATGCAACGACGCCGCGCCGGATGGCACCCCGACCATGCACATCGAGCAGTTCGTGCGGGGCAAGGGGCGCTTCATGCTCACGGGCTACGTGCCCACCGAAGAGAAGGTCAACAGCCGCTACCCCCTGCTGCTGACCACCGGGCGCATCCTCAGCCAGTACAACGTCGGCGCCCAGACCCGGCGCACCGACAACGTCGCCTGGCACGAGGAGGACCGCCTGGAAATCCACGCCAGCGACGCCGAAAGCCGTGGCATCGCCGACGGCGACTGGGTCGGCGTCGGCAGCCGCGCCGGGCAGACCGTGCTGCGTGCGCGGATCAGCGAGCGGGTGGCGCCCGGCGTGGTCTACACCACCTTCCACTTCCCGGAATCGGGCGCCAACGTGATCACCACCGACAACTCCGACTGGGCCACCAACTGCCCGGAATACAAGGTGACGGCGGTAGAGGTCGTGCGGGTCTACCAGCCTTCGGAATGGCAGAAACGCTACCAGGCCTTCAGTGACGAACAACGGCGCCTGCTCAAGGAGCGCCGCCACAGCGGGAACGCCGAGGTCCGTCGATGAGCACCGATAACCTGATCAAGATGGCCAACCAGATCGCCCAGTTCTTCGCCAGCGAACCGGACAGCGCCCAGGCCGCGCGCGACGTGCGCCAACACCTGCAGAGCTTCTGGACCCCGGCCATGCGCAGGGAGCTGGCGGCCTGGCTGGCGCAGCACGAAGCGACGACGACCCTGCACCCCCTGGTGCAGGCAGCGCTGAAGGAGTCCGCCGAGACGGTCTAGCGGCGCCCGTCGGCGGGCGGGCCCGGGCGCTAATGACTGCCCCCGTCGCGGGTCCGCGCGTGGGGGCTGCCGCTTGCGTCAAAGCGGCAACGCGCGGTCGGCGCTCATCCGCTTCATGACCAGGGGCGAAGTCACACGTCCAGTTTTCGTGCGGTGAGCCATTCGACCATCGCCGGGTCGCGGTGGGAGAAGAACGCACTGGTCGCGGTATCCATGGATGTGATCCGGTTCATGTCATCGTCGGACAGTGCAAAGTCCAGTACCGCCAGGTTTTCCTGCATGCGCTCCTTGCGAGTGGTTTTGGCCAGCGCCACCACGCCACGCTGGACGACCCAGCGCAAGACGACCTGGCCCACCGATTTACCGTGGCGTTGGGCGATGTCGGTGAGTAGCGGGTGCGTGAACAGGTGATTGCGGCCTTCGGCGAAGGGCGCCCAGGCTTCCGGCTGGATGCCTTTGGCTTTCATCCAGGGCACGGCATGCAGTTGCTGGTTGAAGGGGTTGACCTCGACCTGGTTGACCGCGGGCTTGATGCGGTTGAACGCCATCAGATCGGCCAGGCGGTCCGGCTGGAAGTTGCTGACGCCGATGGCGCGCACCTTGCCGGCCTCCTGCAGTTCCTCCATGGCACGCCAGGCGCCGTGTACATCGCCGTAGGGCTGGTGAATCAGGTACAGGTCCAGGTAATCGAGCTGCAGGCGCTTCAGCGAACGCTCGAATTGCGCCTTGGCGCCTTCGTAGTTGGTGTCCTGCAACCACAGCTTGGTGGTGACGAACAGCTCGCTTCGCGCCAGGCCACTGCGTTGCAGCGCATTACCCACCTGGGTTTCGTTTTGATAGGACGCGGCGGTGTCGATATGCCGATAGCCGCTCTCCAGCGCGTCGAGCACGGCGCGCTCGCACTCCGCCGGGTCGCTGATCTGGAAGACGCCGAAGCCCAGTAGCGGAATATCGACGCCATTGTTCGGGGTCAGGGTGTTCATAGGGTTCCTCGTGATGACTGATGGCAACGACCTGTTCCTGCGAACGTCTTCGCGACATGCCGAGCCTGAATACGCAGCTGAGGATAGACCTGCCGCTCCCCCCTGATTAGCGGTCGAACGCCTATTGCTTTTATGTGAATCTGGTATGAATCGAATCTGACTGTTGCCGTTCATCAATCAATAGCGGCCGCGGGTAACGTGCTCTCTTGGGGATCGCTCTGAGGCTGGCCCAGGGCGCGGCCCCGGCAATCAAGCCGAATGGCGCAGGGCGTCGCGGAACAAGGTGAAGGCCGGTGAAGCCTGGCGCCTGCTGGGGTAGTAGAGGTGATAGCCCGAAAAGGCTTCGCACCAGTCCGCGAGTACGCGAATCAGGCGCCCATCGGCCAGGTGGGCCTGCACCAGGTCCTCGGGCAGATACGCAAGCCCCAGCCCCTGGAGAGCCGCCTCCATGCGCAGGGCCAGGGTGTTGAATACCAGTTGGCCCTCGACGCGCACTTTCACCTCCTGCCCCTTCTTGGCGAACTCCCAGGAAAAAATGCCACCGTAGGTCGGCAAGCGGACATTGATGCAGTTGTGCTGCATCAAGTCGCGCGGGACCTTGGGAAGTGGATAGCGGCGGAAATACGCGGGGGAGCCGACCACGGCCATGCGCATGTCCGGGCCGATGCGCACGGCAATCATGTCCTTGGCCACCTGCTCACCCAGGCGCACGCCAGCGTCATAACCTTCGGCGACAATGTCGGTCAGGCCGTAGTCGACGATGATCTCGATGTTCAGATCCGGGTTGTCGGGCAGCAGCTTCGCCAGCACCGGTTGCAGAAGCGTGATCGCGGCATGCTCGCCGGCGGTGATGCGCAGCGTGCCCGCCGGCCTGTCGCGAAACTCGCTGAGCAACGCCAACTCGCTGTCGATCTCTTCGAACTTGGGCGCGACGACCCGCAGCAGACGCTCCCCCGCCTCGGTGGGAGAAACGCTGCGAGTCGTGCGTGCCAACAACCTGACCCCCAGTCGCTCCTCCAACTGCCGCATGGCCCGGCTCAATGCAGGTTGCGACATGTTCAGCTTGGCCGCGGCACGGGTAAAACTGCGCTCTTGCGCAACCACTGAGAAAATCGCTATCTGGTCGTAGCTTTCAGTGGGCATTTATCTATCTCTGGTATGAGTCGGCTGTGATTATGTCATTCGAACTCTATATCAATTGAATCGCTGTTACAGCCGCCTCCACGCTGATGAAGACTGGCTAACCAAGGGGGGGTAAGGGGGCAGTATCCCGCCTCCTGGTCCGAGGCGGGAGCCTCAGCGTGCCGACGGAGCTAATCTCTGAGCGAGAATCCAAGCGGTCGAGCGCGCAGCAATCGATGCGAAGCGTTGGTCGTCTTGCACTCCGCTGGCAGATGCGGTCCAAGGGTTCGCCTTGCGCGGGCGGCGGGTTTCAGGCGTGGCGATGGCACCCGACGGGTTCCTCTGCTCCCCCCATTCTCTGAGGCGGTCGGATGCTTTCTTCCCTCATTGCGTTCATCACCGAGCACCCCCAGCTGACGTATGCGGTGGTGTTGCTACTGGCGCTCTCCGAGTCCATCCCGGTGATCGGCGCCGTGGTGCCTGGCACGGCGGTGATCATCGCGATCAGCGCGCTGGTGCCGAGTGGTGCAGTGACGCTCTGGCCCCTGCTCGCCGCCGCCGTGGCCGGGGCGATCCTGGGGGACGGCCTGTCGTACTGGGTGGGGCATCGCTATCACCGCGAGGTCCTGAATGCCCGCGTGTTCAAGCGCTTTTCCGGCTTCATCGCGCGCAGTGAGCTGTTCTTCACCCGGCACGGTGGCAAGAGTGTGTTCCTCGCCCGTTTCACGCCGGGCGTGCGCGCTTTCGTGCCCTTGTTGGCCGGTGTGCTGAAGATGCCGCCGAGACGCTTCTACGCCGCCAACCTGCTTTCCGCGCTCACCTGGGCCCCGGTGCACATTTTGCCGGGCGTGCTGATCGGCGCCTCGTTCAGTCTGTTCGGCGCGGCCGCCAAGCCGCTGGCGGCCCTGGTCGTCCTGCTGGTCCTGCTGGTCTGGGGGACGAGCCATCTCGTGCGCTTCACGCTGGCTCGCGGCTTGCCGCTGCTGAGCGGCGCTCTGCAGCGGCTGCGTACCTGGGCGGCGGCTCGCGACGACCGCTGGGCGAGGCTCATCCTCAACCTGCTGGACCCGGCGCGCCCCGATGCGCGAGGCCTGGCCTACCTGGCCGTGCTGCTGGTGGGGTCCGCCTGGCTGTTCTTCGGCATTCTCGAGGATGTGGTCAGCGGTGATCCGCTGGTGCGCGCCGATAGCGCGATCTACCAGGCCCTGCAGGACTTGCGCACGGCCCCCGGCGACGCCTTGATGATCGCCATGACGGAACTGGGCGACACCGTCGTGGTGCTGGCGGTGACGCTGGCCGTGCTCCTGTGGCTGGCAGGCAAGCGCGCCTGGCGCACGGCGGCCTACTGGCTGGTGGCAATCGCCGGCGCATCGGCGCTCAACAGCGTCATCAGGGTCACGCTGCACCGCCCCCGCCCCGGGGAGATGCTCTATACCGGCTGGAGTGCGTTTTCCTTCCCCAGTGGCCATAGCACCGTCAACGCCATTCTCTATGGCTTCCTCGCCGTCCTGCTCATTCCCGCGCTGCGGCCGCTCTGGCGCCTGCCGCTTGCCGTCTGCGCCGTCAGCCTGGTGCTCGGCATTGCGATGTCACGGCTCTACCTTGGCGCCCACTGGTTCTCGGACGTGGTCGGCGGGCTGGCCTTCGCCTGCGCCTGGCTCACGTCGCTCGGTGTGTCCTACCGGCGCAAGCCCGCGCAAGCGGTCGGCGCCGTCGGGCTGTTGATCGTCGCGGTCGCCACGCTGAGTCTTGCCGGAGGCCTGCACATCCATCGCCAGCATGCCTTCGACGTTGCGCGCTATGCGCAGCAAGAGCGGACCCAGCGCATGTCCACGCAGACCTGGTGGAACACTGGCTGGCAGCAGCTTCCCGCTCGGCGTGTCGAGATCACCGGGGAAATCGAAGAGCCCCTGGCTCTGCAATGGGCGGGCAGCCTGAGCGCCCTGCAGGCGCTGTTGCAACGCCAGGGCTGGTACCGCCCGGTCCCCTGGAGCAGCAGCGGCGCCCTGGCCTGGCTGGCACCCAGCGCCGCGCCAGGCGAACGCCCGCTCATTGCGGTTTTCGCCGGCGGGCGGCTACCCGAGCTGACCCTGGCATTGGCCGACCCGGACGCCGCCGAGGCGTCTCGCTTCGTGCTGCGCCTGTGGCCCGCGGACGTCACTCTCGACGAGGGCGACTCAGCGTCGCTCTGGGTCGGTTCGGTGGTCGAGGAGCGGCTCGTCCACTACCTCTCGCTGCTCACCCTGGAATGGCGACAGCCGGACATGAACCGGGCGCGCGACCGCTTGCTCGCCAGCCTCGCCACATCGCGCCTCGCTACCCGGAGCGACGCGGCCAGCAGCGCCCATTGGGACGGCCGCGTCGTTCTGGCCCACGATAGCGACGTGCGCACTGACGCCAGAGCGGGCGTGCCGCTGCCTGGCGCAAACGCACCAGCGCCACCGCTCGTTTCACCCTGAAGGCCAGCGCCCGTGGCAACGCACACGGCACGAAAAGCGGCGTGCCTGCTGCCCGGGACACTTGGCGACAGACATCGACCAGCGTTCGATCGGCGCGGATATATCTAGTCGCGCGACTTTGAATCATTGAATTACCGATAGGGCCGATAAAAGGGCAACAGCCAAACTTCAGTCATTGATATTCCATCGACAACTTAAAACTCACCAAAGTAAGTCCTGCAGCGCAAAAAGTTCATTTCGATATTCCAGCAAGCAAACTATCTGGCATGTGTGCCCTGGCGTACAGACCTGGCCACGCGCCGAGCGCATTCTGTTTGATAAGCAGATCACTGCTTGTTAACAGGACAACATGTATGAACGTTTTCAATAGATTCACGCTAAGCACCTTGGTCGTCGCATCGCTCATCAGTCTGGCAGGTTGCCCGACCATGTCGACGCAGGGACGAAATACCGCCATCGGCGCGGGTGTCGGTGCCGTAGGCGGGGCCGTTCTGACCGGAGGCAGCACCAAGGGAACCCTTGGTGGGGCGGCAATTGGCGGCGTCATAGGCCACGAAGCGAAATGACCTTGAGCAGGTGGTGAATCTATTGATTCGAAGACGAATCTAGGAGCAGTTCTCATGAAATACAGTCATCGATCCGTACTCTCGAGAATCGCTTTTTCATTATTCCTGGGCGTTTCCTCGATCGCATTTGCCGTAGCCGCCGATCAGCCGATCGATCACAATTCGGTACAGTTACAGCCGCAAGTACAGAACGGCATCAGCTATTTGACTGGCGGCATTGGCCTGGATGAATCAACGGCGCTGAAACAGACGCAGGGTTACAACTTGCACATGACATTCTCCTCAGGGCCTAGCAATCAATACTTGGGGAGCGTTGATGTCGTGATCCAGGATACGAAAGGAGCTTCCTTATTATCCTTGAGCCAGGTCGGCCCCATGATCTACGTTAAACTACCAGCGGGTAAATATATCGTCCTGGCAACGCTGAACGGCAATCAACAAAGGAACACCATTGCACTCGATGGCAAGTCCACAGGCACGCTGAACTTCCACTGGAACGACTAGCGCATCGATCCTCACCGCCCCTCATCGCCATGCCGCTAGCGCCCCGGCGCGGATCTCCCGATCCGCGCCGGGAGACCCAGCAGGCACATCCGCGAACGTACACAGAAGGTAGCCCCGACCATGAGTACCCTGACCATCGAAGGCTGGTGCAAAACCGGCAGCGAGCAGAAATCCACTCCGCTCGAAGACATCCATTTCTACCTGAACGGAACCGATCACCTGCATCTGGAGCAGGCAGAGGAATACTTACAAAGAACCCATGAGCCGGACGTCATGGTCGATGTCGACATGACCACGCTCGACCTGAACCTACCGGCGGGATGCGGCCCCCTGTCCGACTGCAGGATGCGCGTCTACCTGGACGAGAGTCAGCGTGGACAATTCCACCTGGTCGGGCACCGGGCCAGCGACGGCAGTCTGATCTACACCAATGCCGTGCTGATCGACCAATTGATCTGACGATCGCCCCTCACCGCCGCTGGCAGCCTTGCCAGCGCGTCGAAATACCGAGAGAGGGCCGGCGTTCTGCACGCAGGCCCTCTCTCGGTATCAGGCTTACTTCGGACAACAGGCTAGTGCTCGGAGCATTTCCGCGCATTCTCGGTATAGCGAGCGGCAACCTGGTCGGCACGGCTTTGTTGCGCCGCCGAAGCACCAGGCGCGGTTCTCCCGAATGGGCTTCCGCGCAGTTGGCGCCAGGCCCGCCGGCAGAGGTTCAGCAGGTGCCGGCATTGCCGCCTGAAGCCTGCCGCCGCCGTGCGTCTCATGATTTCTCCTGCTCCTGGCTCATCAGGTCGTCATCACCACGGGCGGCATGCCGCGGCGCAGCGGCAGGGGTTTTCGATTTCTTCGCCAGATGGGGCGCTGCGGCAGCCTCAGGCTGTTGCAGCACGGCGTCAGCCCTGGTTTTCGGGTTGGAGTAGCTTTCCGCTTTCGACAGCCGCGGCGCCTGGTTGCGGATGCCTTGTGGATGGGACTGCCCCTTCAAGGGGGCGGTTGCGTCGTTCGAGACTGATTTGCCTGACTTGTTCATAGAGACCTCTGGGTTCATCCCACTCTCGCGTGCGTGCAAGGTGTCGGGCGACAGACAATGGCAACCCAAGGCCAGCGCGTCGGTGCGCTACCGCGCATACCCTCGCCGCGTTCCGCTGCGGGGTGCCCGCACCAGCTTGCGCTGCGCGCCGGGCAAGGCCGGGGCGGGAGCCGAGCGATAGGCGAGGTGCCCTGGGTACGCTACCGAACAGACAGTCGTCGCCTACACTCGCAGGGTAGACGCAGGATAAATCGTGACCCGGCACTAGGTGATGATCGACTCTTCCGATAGCGATGAAGTACGCCGTGGGACCTCGCTTGAGCGTTCGCTCTGCGCGCCAACCAGCGCCTCCTCCAACCGCCCGATTTCAGCGCTGGCCAGCGTGGCGAATCCGCCGCGTTCACTGCATCGCATCGACGAGACGAGCACAGACGTCGAACCACGCTGGCGTTGCGCACCATGAGCATTGGCTGGGGCACTCGCCCCGCCTGGCGGCCGCCACGGCCGTCACCACGGGAGGCGCATGCATGAGTACCGGCATCAGCCCACTCGCCGGCAAACCGGCGCCCGAGTCACAACTGATCGACCTGGGCAAGCTGCTCGCGGCCTACGCCGACCTGCGTCCCGATCCCGCCGAGCCAGGGCAGCGGGTCGCCTTCGGCACGTCCGGGCACCGTGGTGTCCCGTTCGAGCGCAGCTTCAACGAGTGGCACGTTCTGGCGATCAGCCAGGCCATCTGCGACTACCGCAAGCAGCAGCACATCGACGGCCCGCTGTACGTCGGTGCTGACACCCACGCGCTGTCGCAGCCGGCGTTCGAGAGCGCCCTGGAGGTCCTTGCCGCGAACGGCGTGGAAAGCCTGATCTCGCGAGGTGGCGAGTTCACCCCGACGCCCGCCGTCTCGCACGCCATCCTGGTCTACAACCGCGGGCGTAGCAGCGGACTGGCCGACGGTATCCTCATCACCCCGTCGCACAATCCACCGGACAACGGCGGCTTCAAGTACAACCCGCCCAACGGCGGCCCGGCCGGCAGCGACGTCACCGGCTGGATCGAGGCGCGCGCCAACGCCCTGCTCGCCGACGGCCTCAAGGACGTGCGGCGCACACCCTTCGCCCTCGCCCGCTTCGTCGCCAATACCCATGGCTACGATTTCCTCTACGCCTACGTCTGCGACCTGGCCCAGGTCATTGACTTCGCCGCCATTCGCGCGGCCGGCCTGCACCTGGCCGTCGACCCGCTCGGCGGCGCCGGCGTGCACTACTGGCGGGCCATCGCCGAGCGCTACCGGCTCGATCTGGAGGTGGTCAGCGAGAGCGTCGACCCGCGGTTTCGCTTCATGTCCCTGGACTGGGACGGCAAGATCCGCATGGACCCCTCCTCGCCCTATGCGATGCAGCGCCTGCTCGACCTGAAGGAGCGCTACGACCTGGCGTTCGCCTGCGACACCGACCACGATCGCCACGGCATCGTCAGCCACAGCAGCGGGTTGCTGCCGGCGAACCATTACCTGGTGGTGATGATCGACTACCTGTTCCGCCACCGCCCGCATTGGAGCCCGGCCGCCGCCGTCGGCAAGACCCTGGTCAGCAGCGCGCTGATCGATCGCCTGGCCGCCCGCCTCGGGCGCCGCCTGTACGAGGTGCCGGTGGGTTTCAAATGGTTCGTCGATGGCCTGCTCGACGGCTCCCTCGGTTTCGCTGGCGAGGAAAGTGCCGGCGCCTCCTTCCTGCGCCACGACGGCACGACCTGGACGACCGACAAGGACGGCATGGTCGCGGCCCTGCTGGCGGCGGAAATCACCGCCCGCAGCGGCCGCGATCCCGGCCAGCGCTACCGCGAGATCGCCGGCGAACTCGGCGACCCGCTGGCCGACCGCCTGGAAGCGCCGGCCGACGCCGAACAAAAGGCCCGCCTGGCGAAACTCTCCCCGGCAGAACTGGCCGGCGGCGAACTGGCCGGCGAGAAGATCACCAGCGTGCTCGACCGGGCGCCGGGCAACCAGGCGCCGATCGGCGGCATCAAGGTCAGTGCCGCCAGCGGCTGGTTCGCCGCACGGCCATCCGGCACCGAGGCGATCTACAAGATTTACGCCGAGAGCTTCAAGGGCCGTACCCACCTGCAAGCCATCCTGCAGCAGGCGCAGGCGATGGTCGACCGCGCACTCAAGGCGCGCTGAAAGCGCCTGCAATGCGCTGCGGCCGGGGCCCCGTGCGTCGGCCGGACGCTGCTTCGGGCAGCGGCGCAGCCGCGGCGGCTGGCCGACGTCGGCAACGGGTCTATGCTGAGTGGCGGTGGAACGGTTTATCCGAAAACAACAGTGCCGCTATGTCAAAGAACCCCTCCCCCCTGCACAACCACTTGCTGGCCGCACTGCCTGCCGCTGTGCAGGAGCGCCTGTTCCCCCATCTGGAACTGCAAGAACTCCCCCTCGGCAAGGTTCTCTATGAATCCGGGGACGCCATGCGCTACGTGTACTTTCCCAGCGACGCCATCATCTCGCTGCTGTACGTGATGGAAGACGGTGCCTCGGCGGAGATATCCGTGGTCGGCAACGAAGGGTTGATCGGCGTCGAGGTGTTCATGGGCGGCGAAAGCACCCCGAGCCGGGCCGTCGTGCAGAGCGCCGGCACCGTGTATCGGCTATCCGGGCAGAGGATCAAGGACGAATTCAATCGCCACGGCGAGATGCTGCAACTGATGCTCCGCTATACCCAGGCGCTGATCACGCAGATGGCCCAGACCGCGGTGTGCAACCGCCACCACTCCATCGACCAGCAGCTCTGCCGCTGGTTGCTGCTGTCCCTCGACCGTCTGCCGAGCAACCAGCTGACCATGACCCAGGAGCTGATCGCCAACATGCTCGGTGTGCGCCGCGAAGGCGTCACCGAGGCGGCCGGCAGGCTGCAGAAGAAAGGCGTGATCGAGTACAGCCGGGGACACATCACCGTGCTCGACCGCGCCCGGCTGGAAGAGTTGAGTTGCGAATGCTACGCGGTGGTGAAGAAGGAGACCGATCGCCTGCTGCCTTACGTGCCCAGCCGACCAGGCGTTTCTTTCGGCCGCCAGCGCCGCAGCGATGCGGCCGAGCCCAGCGCCTGCACGGTTTTCGCCATCGTTTGGGCAACGCCCGCTGACCTCGCCGCCGCTTGGTGGCTCTCCACCGCAGCGCCAGGTGCCGTGCAGCGGGTCTCGCCGCTCGGACGTCCTTTAAGCGACTGGCTCAGTAGGTCAGCCTCGTCGCTTGTACCCCTTTGACCCCGCGGACGTTCGACGCCAGCTCGATGGCCAGGCTGCGCTCCGCGCGGCTGGCCAGCCCACCGCTGAGGGTGACGATGCCGTTGAGGGTGCTCACGGCGATTTCCGAGCTGTTGACAGGGATCACCTTGCGTCCGCCCTGGGCGGCCCCATCCCTGGGAGCTGCCGGCCCGGCGTTGCACACTTGGCTAAGCCGGGCCGGCAGAATCGCACCTGTGGTTGTTATTGCAGGGTGTTGAGAAAGCGCTTGACCTGCGCGTCGGCGGCATCACGGGTAATGGCGTACCGTTCCTCGATCAGGCCCGCGAGTTTCTCGCTGTGCCCTTGCGATTTCAGCAACTCGTCCTCGGTCAATTCGCCCCAGGCGACCTTGGCCGCGCCGACATGCTGTTTCCACTTGCCCTTGAGTTGATCCGAGCTGGGGATTTTCACGATTTCTTCCCTCCCTGCCGGGAATCCGCCGCTTGCGCGGGCGGGCGGAGGCGATCCTTGCCCGGGGCCTTGAGCGCCGGCTGCTGCTGCCCATGCCTGGGCGAGGGTTTGCGAACATCCTTGTCCATGCTGGAGGTTGCCTCGGGCGCGCGCTCCACCTGGGTGTTCGTCGCGGACTGCGGACGACTCGGCTTGCCGGTCTTCGGCGAACCGCTGGCGACGTTGTGCTTGATCGTTCTGTTCATGCTGACCTCTGTATGCATCCCGGTATTCGCGAAACTGCAAGAAACCGGGAGCGCAACGGTGGCAGGCCAGCACCGGCGCGTCGGTGCGCCGACGCACTTAGTCGTTCGAGCGTCAGCGTGGCGTGGCGACGAATAAACCTCCGTCCCCATCCGCGCCGCGGCTCGCCCGCCATGCAACGCCGCAATACATGCCACTCAATGTGCGCTATCGAACTGAAACAAGTCCCCTTTGAACTCAGACTTTTCATACGCACTTCGGTGCGGCGCAGTTTTGCCAGCGCGTTGCATTCACCCACAGAAGGAGATCGCCATGGGCATGGGGACGATACTGTTGATCCTGCTGATCCTCTTGTTGATCGGCGCCTTCCCCACCTGGCCGCATAGCCGCAGTTGGGGCTATTACCCGAGTGGCGGACTGGGCCTGGTGTTGATCATCGTCCTCATCCTGGTACTGATGGGACGCCTGTGATCCGCAAGCCCCTCAGCGCAGCCATGCCCCAACGGGCGTGAGCGGTTCAATGGTCGGGCCTCTTCCAGGTGCTTGTTCGCCAGCCCTCGCTCCTTCGCAGATCGGGTGAGGATGCGGCCTACCGCAGCGACTGAGCATGGCATGGCGCCCTTGGTAACCATCAGTAGAGGAGATGTGCCATGAGGATCATGATCAGCCCCAGCCTCATCGTCGGCTTGGTCTGCGCCCTTGCCCTCAGCGCCTGCGCGCCGCTTTATCCCAACGGAGGCAGCTCGAGTCCAACGACCTACAACGGTCAAACCAGCGCACCGGCGAACTCGACCTACTCCGGTACCGGCGTGGTGCAATCCATCGACGCCGTCCAGCAAAGCTACCAAGGCATCGGCGGAACGGGGTACGGCCTGGGCACCCTGGCAGGTGCCGTGGTCGGCGGTATCGCCGGCAGCCAGGTCGGATCAGGGACTGGCAAGACAGCCGCGACGGTCGCCGGCACGGCGGGTGGCGCCTACATCGGGCACCAGATCGAGAAAGGCAATCAGGCGCCGACCACCAGCTACAACATCAGGGTCCGCATGGACGATGGCTCCTATCAGACGCTGAACCAGAGCAGCACCGGCGGCTTGAGAGTGGGCGATCGGGTCAGGATCGAAAACGGCAGCATCCGTCGCTACTGATGCGCGGCCAGTCTTGCAGCCTGGAGCGTGCATGCCACATCAGCGCAGGCCGCACGACGATCCCGAGGGTCCTGCGGGAACGGAGGTGAAATGGTGTCCACTGGCGCCCCCGATGAACGCCCTCCGGAGGAAAAGCCGCGCCGGGTGATTCGCATCGAACTCTCTGCGCGCACCCTGATTCTCCTGGCCCTCATCATCCCCGGCCTGTGGGTGCTGAATCGGATTCTGCCGGTGGTCCTGGTGCTGGTCTCCGCACTCATCATCGTCGGCAGCGTGAGCCCCGCGGTCCGCTTCTTCGAGGCACGCCGCATCAGCCGAGGGCTGGGCATCGCCATTGTGTTCAGCGGGCTGATGCTGGCTAGCGTGCTGTTCATCACCCTGACGATTCCGGCGCTGATCGCGCAGGTAAGCAGCCTCGTCGATCAACAGGCGGCCATGCGCGAGCGCCTGGCCGGCTGGCTGGAAGGCTTCCACCTGACCAACCCCCTGGCGGACATGCTCCGCGAGCTGCGCGTCGGCGACCTGGTCACGCTGAGCGTCTCGAGCGTGCTAGAGCTTTCCGGCAGTGTGGTGGCGATCTTCGCGTATATCCTCAGCGCCGTGTTTCTCGCCCTGTACATCATGCTCGACCGGGATCGCCTGCGCGGCGGCCTGTTTCTGCTGCTGCCCATGTCCCACCACGTGCGCCTTTCCCGAGTCATGCTGAACCTGGAAACCATCGTCGGTGGCTACATCCGCGGGCAAGTGATCACCTCGGCCTGCATGGCCCTGTTCGTCTTCGCGTTGTTGACCGCCTGCGGTGTATCCAACGCCCTGGCCATCGCGGTGTTCGCCGGCGCCGCCGACATCCTGCCCTACATCGGCAGCCTGCTGGTGTTGGTCGCCGTGGTGGGGGTCACGCTCAGCAAGAGCTTCACCGTCACCAGCATCGTGCTGCTGCTGATGCTCGCCTACGAGGAGGTCGAGAACCGCTTGATCGTGCCCCACATCTATGGACGCGCGTTGCGCCTGCCGTCGTCGGTGATCTTTTTCGCGCTCTTGGCCGGCGGCGTTCTATTGGGTATACCGGGGGCGCTGCTGTCCCTGCCCGTGGCGGCGGCGCTGCTGATGCTCATCCAGGAGCTGCGGGTCGAGCTGCCGGGGCAGCAGGAACAAGCGGCCGACGTGACGACGCGCAAGAGCGACGAGCGCGGCGAGGCGGAGTATGAGCGGCGGAGCGAAGGCATGCCTGCCGAGCAGGCCGCGGCCATCGCCGTCGAAATCGCCACCGATCGACACAAGGAAGAACGCAGCTCGCCGGCCAAGCCGGAGCCACCTGCCGGTCCCGGTGTGGACAGCTAATCTTGCCACCTGACGCGAACCTCTCGACTCCCAGGGAATGACCCATGAAGCGCAGCACACACAGGGCATCGCCACTGCCACGCCCCACTCGACGGCCCGCCTTGCCAAGGCTGCGGATCACCCTCCGCCGGCTTGCAGCGGGGTGGCCGTCATGAGGCACCTGGAACGACACAGAACGCAGCGCGTCGGCTGGCTTCGTGCGGCGGTTCTCGGCGCCAACGACGGCATTGTCTCCACGGCCAGCCTGATCCTGGGGGTGGCGGCCGCGGGGGCGACATCGGCGAATATCCTGGTCGCCGGCGTTGCCGGCCTCGTCGCCGGGGCCATGTCGATGGCAGCCGGCGAGTACGTTTCGGTGAGTTCGCAAGCCGACACCGAGCATGCCGATCTGGAGCGGGAGCGTAGCGAGCTGGCGGCCTTCCCCGAGCATGAACACGCGGAACTGGCGGCCATCTATGTTCGCCGTGGACTCGATGCGGAGCTGGCCGCCAAGGTCGCCACCCAGTTGACGGCGCACGATGCGCTTGGCGCACATGGGCGCGATGAACTGGGCATATCCGATACCCTTGCCGCGCGCCCGGTGCAAGCTGCCCTGGCGTCGGCCGCCACCTTTTCGCTGGGGGCGGTGCTGCCGCTGTTGGTCGTCATGCTGCTGCCGGTATCCGCGCTCATGTGGGCGGTTTCGGCCAGCTCCCTGGTGTTTCTCGCCCTGCTCGGCTCCCTCGCCGCCCGCGTGGGCGGCGCTTCGGTGATGACCGCCGCTGCGCGCGTGACCTTCTGGGGCGCGCTGGCAATGGCCTTGACCGCCGGCGTCGGCGCCTTGTTCGGGGTGTCCGCTTGAGTGTCGCGCCGGCGGCCCGCTCGATTGCCGCCGGCCGGCACGGGGCGCCGCTTTCGCCTGATCTATCCTTAAAGGATGGGATCACCACCGATCGAACCGCGGACAGGTTTGAAGCTCCAGGGAATAGCCATTTCAGCAAGGTGGCGGAGCTGCCAGGGATACGGCTTTTCCAACCCTGAGATGTGGTAGGCCGTTGTCTGTTGCTGCGCTGTACCGCACTCACTGCGCAGGAGACGCACAGATGGCTATCCACGTTACCCACTTCAAGGTCGACGGGCATCTCGCCTGCGGCCGCCACGGCGACACGCTTGTCTCCACCACGGAAGTGGCGCGGGTGAAGTGTCGCAGCTGCCGCGCCACCGACGCGTTCCAGGATGCTCGCCGGATCGAACGGAACGCCGCGCGCAGAGCGGCACGGCAAACCGCGAAGATCGCTCACGCCGCCTACCGGTGGCGCGCCGCCTGGATGCAGAAGCTGGCCGCCATACCCGGGCGCCAGCGACTGCCTCGCGGGTTCGCAGGTCAACCCTTCGTCTAACCGTCTGGAATCGCATTCAAGGGCTGCATGGAGGCATGTTTTCAGCCATTGAGTGAGCAACGCGCCCAGCGGGCGGCGAAGACCCGTGCCCGACGACCGGGAACTCCCGCCTGCACCAGGACGCTGACTCAGTGGGCTGTCTTGCTCGCAAGAGGTCTTTGCCATGAGCCGCACACTAGTTGTCGTCGCTGCACTGTCGCTCTGCCTGCCCGTCGCCTCGGCGCTGGCCCGTAGCGTGGATGCAGAGGATGTCGCCACCTCCGCGGGGATTTCCGCCTCGCTGTATTCCACCTTCAAGGACAAGAAGGTCGTCGTTGCCGCGCAGGACGATGCCAGCAGTTTCATCGCCAGCGACGGTGGCATCCGCGGCGCTTACCTGGAGGCCGCGCTGCAGCAGATCCGCCGCGAACATCCCGGCTTGCAGGCGAGCGACGAGGAGCTGGCCACGGCGATCCTCGTGAAATCGCCGGACACCGGCGGTCGCTGAAGTGAACCGCCGGGCGGCCTCCGGGGAACAGGCTCATGAGCATCCCTGGGTCTGTTTTTATGGCCATTCGACAAGGCGCGGAATCGTCCAGGCGGCACGTGCCAGGACTCGCAGGCAGCACAGCGGCAAGCCTCGTTCGAGCCGGCGGCATCGGGGCAGCGCCAGTATTTCCGCGCGCCTCGACGGCCCGTTGCCTAGAGGCACGATGACTTGAAGCGTCGCCCCCGGCGCTTTGGCCAGCCCCACGGAGTGAGCAGATGAAGTTGCCGCGCCCAGAAGAACGCACAGCGCTACTCCGACACCTTCGCCAGGAGAAAATGGCACGTTCGGCGCACGCCTATCTGCGCGGCAGCACCGTGCATTTCTACCAATGGCTGCACAGTCAGCGGGGCAGGACGCTACCGCATGGCCCCAATGTCTGGATCTGTGGTGACTGCCACGTAGGCAACCTGGGGCCGATCGCCGATCGTCATGGACGCATCGATATCCATATCCGCGATCTCGACCAGAGCGTCATTGGCAACCCCGTGCATGATCTGGTCCGCCTGGCACTGTCGCTGGCCACCGCAGTGCGGGGTTCGGATCTGCCCGGCGTCACGACGGCGCACATGCTGGAAGCCATGATGCGAGGCTACGAAGCGTCTTTCGAGGAGGCACCAGCCGGCATGCCGAAGCGTCCGCCGCAGGTACAGGCCTGCATGCGCGACGCGGTCGAACGTACCTGGAAACATCTCGCCCATGCTCGCGTGAGCAATACGCGCCCCAGCCTCCCCCTTGGCCGGCACTTCTGGCCGCTTTCGCGCGCGGAGAGCGCCGCCATCGAGGCGTTCTGCGCGACCCCCGCCCTGCAGCGGCTGGTCAGTGCGTTGCAAGGCCGGGCGGCGGATGCCCGTGTGGCGATGCTCGATTCAGCCTTCTGGGTCAAGGGCTGCAGTTCGCTCGGCCTGCTGCGCTATGCCGTCTTGCTGAGCGTTGGCGAAGCTGATGAACGGGACTACTGCCTGATCGACGTCAAAGAAGCCGTGAGGGCAGCGGCTCCCCGCGGCGCTCACGTACATATGCCGCGGGATAACGCGCATCGCGTGCTCGAAGGCGCCCGGCAACTTTCCCCTACGCTCGGCAAGCGCATGATGGCGACACGCTTCCTCGATCACGGCGTGTTTGTCCGCGAGTTGCTGCCGCAAGACCTCAAGCTGGAACTGGACACCTTGAACCGCCAGGAGGCCATGGCGGCGGCAGACTATCTGGCCCGTGTGCTGGGCATTGCCCATGCTCGACAAATGGACGAAGGCACACGCAAGAACTGGCTGGCCGACTTGCGCCTCAACCGCTCAAGGACGCTCGACGCGCCCTCCTGGTTATGGACCAGCGTGGTCCAACTGATCGGACGCCATGAAGAAGGCTACCTGGAGCACTGCCGCCGCTACATGTATGCCCTGGGAAAAGCGCAATAGCCCGCCTGCGCTGGTGACAGCGAATGCCCGGAAGGCCCTCCGAGCGCTCGGAACGAGCGACGCGAGTCAATCTCATCTGCTCCCGCGCGCGGCCCTTCCGAGACTTGCCGCCCAGCGCGCCGCGGCGAACTCAGGCAGCCGCGCTTTGCAGCGGCCTAGGGCGCGCTGTCTTTCCGCTTGATCGCCAGGATGCCGCAAGGCACGCGGTAGAGAACATGTTCGACGGTGCTGCCGAGCAGCTTGTTCAGGCCGCGCCGGTGCGTGGTGCCCATGACCAGCACGTCGACCTGCTCGCGTTCGGCGAATTCGGCGATGACCCGCGCCGCCGAGCCGACCAGGAAATGCTGCTGGTGCTGGCCGATTCCGTGGCGCTCGGCCAGCAGCTCGAAGGCGTCCTCCTGGGATTGCCGCACACCATCGCTCAGCCCCGCCGATAGCGGCATCGCACCCAGCCCGCGTTCCACCGAATAGATGCCGGACGGGTCGAACACATGCAGCAGGTGCAATTCGGCGCTGCATTCGTCGGCCAGGGTCCTCGCCGCAGCAATGATCTGCTCGTTGACCGCATGGATCTGCCCTTCCGCATGGAAAGGATCGACCGTCGCCACCACCTTGCGCGGCAATGGCTGCTCGGCGCGGTTCACCAGGTACAGCGGTATCGGGCAATCGCGCAGCAACTGCCAGTCCAGCGGCGTGGCAAATGCCCGGTGCAGCGCCGACTCGTGCTGAACGTCCTTGATCAACAGATCGGCGCGGGCTTCCCTGACGTGCAGGATGATGTCTTGCAGCGGATGCTCGACCCAGGCCACTTCGCTGCTGACCTGCTGGCCCTGGCGACGGGCGCTGGCGGCCTGCTCGTCGAGCCACTCGCGATGGCGTTGCACATAGGCCTCGCGGACTTCCTGCGGCGCTTCCTGCGGCGCCAGCCAGCCGCTTTCGAGGCTCGACGGATGCAGGAAAATCACGATGTGCAGCGTCGCGCCGGTCGCCCCGGCCAGCGCCAGCGCCCGCTCGAACGCCGGGCTGCGGCGCATCTCGGCGGGGGCCAGCAGAAGCAGATGCTGATACTTGGACATGGAACACCTCCAGGTGGATCGCCCGGGCAACAGCCCGCGGTCTCGGTACCGGATAGCGACAAGCGCAACAGCGATCACGCTCGCCCCCTGCTTTTTCTTTTGCGCCGAGCCGTCGCCGAGCATGTTGATGTGCATCAAACAAGCCCCCCGGCGCCGGCGCGCCACGCCGTTCAGGCGAGCGGGCGGCGCTCGCGCAGATAGGCCACCAGGGCGTCGATGCTGACCAGGCGCTGGTAGTCGGACTCGGGAATGGCGATGCCGGTCTGCTGGTGCAGCGCGCTGATGAAACGCAGCCAGTCCATCGAGTCCAGGTCGACTTCCTCGCGCAGCGGCCGATCGCCGCGCAGGGCCTCGGGGTCGATTTCCGGCGCCACGCTGTGCAAGGTCCGCAGGATCAGTTGGCGCAGCTGCTGTTCGTCCATCGATAGGCTCCTCAGAGTGTTTCCGGTGCTTGCAGCAGGCGGGCGATTTCGCTGAGGAACAGCCCGCCGGCGTGGCCGTCGCTGACCCGGTGGTCGGCCGCCAGGCTGGCGTTGACGCAGGGCACGACCCGCACCTCGCCGGCCTCGACCCAGGGCCGCTCGACGATGCGGCCGAAGCCGACCAGCGCCACCTGCGGCGGATAGATCACACCGAACACGGTTTCCACGCCCTGTTCGCCCAGTTGCGTGACCGTCAGGCCGGCGGCGCTCACGTCGGAGCTGCGCAAACTAGCGGTGCGCGCGCGCAGCACCAGCTCGCTCAGTTCGCGCATCAGTTCGGGCAGGGATTTCTCCGCGACCGCCTGCAGGGTCGGTGCGAGCAGGCCGCCTTGGCGCAAGGCGATCGCCACCCCCAGGTGAATGCCCTCGGCGGCGCGGAAGCCGCCGTCCAGCCAGTGGCCGTTGAACTGCGGATGGTCGCGCAGCGCCAGGGCCACCGCCTTGAGCAGCAGCACCGCGGGCAGCAGGCGCTGCTCCGGCACGCGCGCCGCGTTGTATGCCGCCAGCCAGGCCAGCGCCCGGCCGAGGGGAATGCGCTCGGCGAGGTAATAGTGGGGAATCTCGCGTTTCGAGCGGCTCATGGCGGCGGCGATGCCCTGCCGCATGGCCCGCGCGCGGTCGCTGACCGCGCCCTGGGTCGCGGCGCGCTCCACGTCGGCCAGGGTCACCGCGCCTTGCGGGCCGCTGCCATGCACGGCCAGCGGATCGACGCCCAGTTCCTGCGCGCGCTTGCGCGCCGCTGGCGACACCCGTGCCCGCTGCGCTGCCGGCGGGGCTTCCTCGCCTGGCGCCGGCGCCGGCGCCGCGCCGGGTTTGCCCTGCGCCAAAGGTTTTCCCGGCGCCCCAGGTTTGCCCGGTGCGCCGCTGTCCGCCTGCTCGCCAGGCTCCAGCAAGGTGGCGATCGGCGTGCCGACCTCGACCTTGCTGCCCGGCTCGACCAGCAACGCCTGCACCACCCCGGCGCGCCAGCACTCCACATCGATGGCCGCCTTGGCCGTATCCACCACCGCCACCACCTGGCCGCGCTCGACCCGCTCGCCGGGCTTGATCCGCCATTCGAGCAGGGTGCCCTCGTCCATGTCGGCGCCCAGCGAGGGCAGTTTGAATTCGATCATGCTGCCCTCGCCCGTCCGTCAGCCGCAGATTGCATGGGCCGCTGCGACTATCGTCGCCACCTGCGGCAAGGCCGCCTCTTCCATGTGTTTCGCGTAGGGAATCGGCACCTCCGCCGAACAGACCCGTGCCGGCGGCGCATCCAGTTCGTAAAACGCCTGCTCGACGATCCGCGCGATGATTTCCCCGGCCAGGCTGCCGCTGCGCCAGGCTTCGTCGACCACCAGGGCGCGGCGGGTCTTGCGCACCGAGGCGAGGAAGGTCGCCTCGTCCAGCGGCCGCAGCACGCGCAGGTCGATGACTTCGGCGTCGATGCCCTCGCCCGCCAGTTGCTCGGCGGCGGCCAGCGTCTTGCCCAGGGTGCCGCCATAGCTGATCAGGGTCAGGTCGCTGCCGCCACGGCGGACCTTCGCCGAATGGATGTCCACCGCCACTCCCTCTTCCAGTTCGCCTTCCAGGTTGTACAGCTGGGCATGTTCGAAGATCAGCACCGGGTCGGGGTCCTGCAACGCCGGCCAGAGCATGCCGCGGGCGTCTTCCAGGGTCGCCGGGGCGAGGATGCGGATGCCGGGGATGTGCGCCAGCCAGCCTTCCAGGCTGTGCGAATGCTGCGCCGCCAGTTGCCGCCCGGCGCCGGTGGCCATGCGCAGCACCAGGGGCACGGAGAACTGCCCGCCGGACATGTGGCGCAAGGTGGCGGCGGTATTCACGATCGGGTCGAGGGCGAGCAGGCTGAAGTTCACCGTCATGATCTCGACGATCGGACGCATGCCGCCGAGGGCCGCGCCGATGCCGGCGCCGACGAAGGCCAGCTCGGACAGCGGCGTGTCGCGGATGCGCTGCTCGCCGAACGCCTCCAGCAAGCCCTTGGACACCGCGTAGGAACCGCCGTAGCGGCCCACGTCCTCGCCCATCAGGAACACCCGGCTGTCGCGCTGCAAGGCCTCGCGCAGGGCCTCGCGCAACGCTTCGCGGTAGCTGCAGCGACGGCTCATGGCGCCACCTGCGGGGTGTACAGGTCGGCCAGCAAGGACGCCGGCGATTCCAGCGGCGCCGCTTCGGCGAAGGCCACGGCGGCCTCGACTTCGGCCTCCGCCTGCGCCTGCAGGGCCAGGAAGCCGGCCTCGTCGAGCAGGCCGCACGCCTTGAGCCGCGCGCTGAAGCTGTGGATCGGGCCGCGCTCCTTCCACTTCGCCACCTCGGCCTTGTCGCGGTACAGCTCGGGGTCGAACATCGAATGGGCGCGGAAACGGTAGGTCTGGTACTCGACGAACGCCGGGCCGGCGCCGCCGCGTACCCGCGCCACGGCATCGCGGGTAGCCGCGTGCACCGCCAGCACATCCATGCCGTCCACCGCCTGGGCGGCGACCTTGAACGCCGCCGCCTTGGCGCAAAGGTCGGTCTGCGCCTGCGAGCGCGCCAGGGCCGTGCCCATGGCGTAGAGGTTGTTCTCGCAGCAGAACAGCACCGGCAACTGCCAGAGCGCGGCCAGGTTCAGCGACTCGGCGAACGCGCCTTCGGCCATCGCGCCTTCGCCGAAGAAGCAGGCGACGATCCGCGAACCGCCCTGCATGCGCTCGGCCAGGGCCAGGCCGACCGCCAGCGGCAGGCCGCCGGCGACGATGGCATTGCCGCCGAAGAAGCGCCGCCCGGCGTCGAACAGGTGCATCGAACCGCCGCGACCGTGCGAGCAGCCGCTGGCCTTGCCGAACATCTCGGCCATGATGGTGCTCATCGGCATGCCCTGCAGCAGCGCATGGCCATGCTCGCGGTAGGTGGCGACCACCGCGTCGTCGGCCGCCAGGGCATGCACGGCGCCGACCGCCACCGCCTCTTCGCCGATATACAGGTGCAGGAAGCCGCGAATCCTGCCTTCGCCATAGAGTTCGGCGGCGCGCTCCTCCAGGCGGCGGATGCGCAGCATGTCGTGCAGCAGGCCGAGGGCGACGTCCTGCGGGTAGGCCATCAGCGCGTCGTTCATCGGGGGTTCTCCAGCGTCGAGGTGTCGCCTTCGGGCAGGCCCAGCTCGCGCGCCTTGAGCAGGCGGCGCATGAGTTTGCCGCTGCGCGTGTGCGGCAACTGCGCCTGGAACTCCAGCTCCTTGGGCGCCACCGCCGCACCCAGGCGCTTGCGCGCATGGCCGAGCAACTCGTCGTGCAATGCCGCGCTGGGCTGGTAGCCGTCCTTGAGCGCGACGAAGGCCTTGACCAGCTCGCCGAGCAAGGGCTCGGGCTTGCCCACCACCGCGGCTTCGGCCACCGCCGGGTGCTCCATCAGCACGCTTTCCACTTCGAAGGGGCCGATCAGGTGGCCGGCGGACTTGATCACATCGTCGCCGCGGCCGACGAACCAGTAGTAGCCATCGGCATCGCGCCGGGCCAGGTCGCCGCTCAGGTACCAGTTGCCGGCGAAGCAGCGCCGGTAGCGCTCCTCCTGGCCCAGGTAGGCGCGGAACATCGCCGGCCACGGTTGTTTCAGGGCCAGCTCGCCGACCTTGCCAGCGGCGAGGAAACGCAACGTGCCGTCCTCGCGGTGCTCGATGATGGCCGCCTCGACCCCTGGCAGCGGCTTGCCCATGGAGCCCGGCTTGATCGGCCAGGCGAGCAGGTTGGCGATCATGATGCCGCCGGTCTCGGTCTGCCACCAGTTGTCGTGGATCGGCAGGCCGAGCACCTCCTTGCCCCACCACACCGCCTCGGCGTTCAGCGGCTCGCCGACGCTGGCGATGAAGCGCAGATCGGGGAAGCGGTGCCGCTGCGCCAGCGCCACGCCGGCCTTCATCAGCAGGCGGATCGCCGTCGGCGCCGTGTACCAGACGCTGACCCGCTGCTGTTCGAGGATCGAGTACCAGCGCTCGGCGTCGAACTCGGCGCTGTCGACGATGCTGGTGACGCCGAGCAGCAGCGGCGCGAGGATGCCGTAGGAGGTGCCGGTCACCCAGCCCGGATCGGCACTGCACCAGTAGATGTCCTCGGGGTGCAGGTCGAGGGCGTACTTGCCGGTGACGTAATGGGTCAGCGCGGCGCCGTGCACATGCAGGGCGCCCTTGGGCATCCCGGTGGTGCCGCTGGTGAAATGCAGCAGCGAGGGGCTGTCCGCGCGGGTGCGGGCGATGCTGAAGGTCTCGTCCGCCTGCGCCATCAGCGATTGCAGGTCGAGGCAGCCGTGCGCCACTCGCTCGTCCGCGCGCTGGCCATGGACCAGCACATGGCGCAGCGCCGGCAACTCGGCGCGGATGCCGGCGACCTTGCGCCGATACAGCGTCTCGCTGGTCAGCAGGATGCTGCCCTCGCCCAGGCGCAGGCGCGTGGCGATGGGCTCCGGGCCGAAGGCGGAAAACAGCGGCGACACCACGCAGCCATTCTTCAGCCCACCGAGGACGCCGAGGAACAGTTCCAGGCCGCGCTCGCAGAGAATGAACAGCCGCGCCCCCGGCGCGACGCCGAGGCCGCGCAAGACATTGGCGAAACGATTGCTCAGCGCGCTCAGTTGCGCATAGCTGATGTCGCGGCTGCCGCCCTCGCCGTCCAGCAGGCGCAGGGCGATGTGCTCGGCGCGGTCGCCGCGGGCGTGGCGGTCGACGGCTTCGTAGGCGAGGTTCAGCCCGCCACCGGGCAGTCCGGCCAGGGCGGCGGCCTCGGTGGTCCAGAAGAACGGCCCCGGCTGCTCGCTGGCCGGCCAGTTGGGCGGCAGGCGCAGGTCGCTGGCGGTTTTCTCGATGATCGGCGGACGCATGCTGGTTCTCCCCGGCTACCCCGGCCGTGCTGGTTGCTGGGCATCCGTGCATGCGCTGGACCGGCTGCCGCTGGCGGCGAGCAGGTCGAGCAGTTGGTCGCGGTTCCTCGCCTCGAAGCAGAATTCAGGCTAGGTACAGGACCGTGCGGGCGGTTTGATCGGCATCAAACTATCGCCAGGGCGTTCGCCCGGCCGGCAGCGGCGCCGGCTTGATCAGGATCAAAGTGCGCTGCCCGCGGGCTTCCCATCATCGCCTGGGTCAAGCAACCAATCCGCGTTGCGCGCCGTCCCGCCGGCCGCCCCGCCCACGGAGTCGACCGATCATGCACGCCACCCCGCCCCTGCTGTTCGCCCTCAACGGCAGCCGCGACTTCGCCGAGCGCGTCGCCCGTTACCTGGGCAGCGCGCTGGCCGAGCACGAAGAGCGCGATTACGAGGACGGCGAGCACAAGAGCCGGCCGATCGCGCCGGTCAGCGGCCGCCAGGTGGTGGTCTTCCATGGCTTGTACGGCGAGCCCGGACAGAGCGCCAACGACAAGCTCTGCCGCCTGCTGTTCTTCTGCGCAACGCTCAAGGATGCCGGCGCGCGCCATGTGCAGGTCGTCACCCCGTACCTCTGCTACGGGCGCAAGGAGCGCCGCACCCGGCCGCAGGATGCGGTGATCAGCCGCTATGTCGCGACCCTGCTGGAGGCGAGCGGCGTCGACCGCCTGCTGGCGATGGACGTGCACAACGTCGCGGCCTTCGACAACGCCTTCCGCATTCCCGCCGACAACCTGGAAAGCACCGGCCTGTTCGCCAGCCACTTCGCCGCCCTACTGCCCACCGAGGACCTGGTGGTGGTCTCGCCGGATACCGGCGGGATCAAGCGCGCCGAGCAGTTCCGCCTGGCCCTGGAAGAACGCCTCGGGCGCCCGATCGGCTCCGCCTACACGGAGAAATTCCGCCACAACGACCAGCTCAGCGGCGGCCAGTTGGTCGGCGCGGTGGCCGGCCAGGTGGCGATTCTCTTCGATGACATGATCAGCACCGGGGATACCCTGTTGCGCGCCGCCGCGGCCTGCCATGCCGCCGGCGCCGCGCGTCTGTTCGCCGCCGCCACCCATGGTCTGTTCACCGCCGGCGCCGAGTTGCTGGAGACGCCGCTGATCGAACGCGTGGTCATCTGCGACAGCGTGGTGCCCTTACGCTTGACGCCGCAGCAGCGCGCGCAGGGCCTGGATATCCTGGATTCCTCCGCGCTGGTGGCGGCATGGTTGCGCGAGGCCTACACCCTTGAACAGGAGCACGGCAGGTGCTGAACGCTGAACTGAGCCCACGCGACGACGACCTGTTGCTGGTGATCGATGTGCAGAACGACTTCTGCAGCGGCGGCGCCCTCGCGGTGCCCGACGGCGAGTCAGTGGTGCCGTCGATCAACCGACTGGCTGCGAAGTTTGCCCATGTGGTGCTGACCCAGGACTGGCACCCGCCGGGCCACCAGAGTTTCGCCAGCAGCCACCCCGGCCGGCGCCCGTTCGAGCGCTTGCCGCTGGCCGACGGCGAACAGACCTTGTGGCCCGACCACTGCGTGCAGGACAGCCACGGCGCGGCGTTCCACCCCGCGCTGCGGATTCCCCACGCCGAACTGATCCTGCGCAAGGGCTATCGCCGCCACATCGATTCCTACTCGGCGCTCTACGAGAACGACCGGCGCACGCCGACCGGCCTCGCCGGCTACCTGCGCGAGCGCGGTTTCCGCCGGCTGTTCCTCGCCGGCCTGGCCACCGACTACTGCGTCCTCTATTCGGCGCTGGATGCGCGCCGCCAAGGCTTCGCGGTGGTGCTGCTGCAAGAGGCCTGCCGCGCCATCGACCTCGATGGCTCGCTCGACGCGGCGCTGGCGGCAATGCGCAGCGCCGGCGTCGAACTGCGCTAGCGGTTAGCGCGCCGACGGCGCCGGGCCGGCCGTCGCCAGCCCGATCAGGCGGTCCGCTTCCCTGGCGAGGGCCTCCAGCGCCGGCGCCACCTGCACCGGGTAGGCCTCGGCGGCCGGCAAGCGGCGCAACGCCGGCGGCAGGCTGGCGACCTGGCCGCGCACATACGCGCGCACCTGTTCCAGGCTGGGGGAGGCTTGCAAGCGCCGGCCGCCGCGCATCACCGGCACGATCAACGGCGTGCCCTCGATGCGGTCGCCCTCCACGCTCAAGGTGTCGCCGCAGCAGTGGCCGTGCTCGTCGAAGCGCCGGAACACCTGCTTGCGCCCCGGCCAGGTGACCTTGCCCTCCGAGCGCTTGCGGCGGGGCTTGCCGGCGTATTCCTGGAGCTTGTAGGCGCAGTCCAGGGCCGGGGCGTCGGCGGAGGTGTCCAGATGGGTGCCGACGCCAAAGCCGTCGATCGGCGCGCCCTCTTCCAGCAGCCGCGCGATCAGGTACTCGTCGACATTGCCGCTGGCGAAGATGGTCGCCTCCTTCAGTCCGCCGTCGTCGAGTATCCGCCGCACCCGCCGTGCGTGCTCGCCGAGGTCGCCGCTGTCCAGGCGCACGCCGCGCACGCGGATGCCGCTGGCGGCCAGGCGCGGCGCCAGGGCCACGACCTTCGCGGCCGCCGCCTCGGTGTCATAGGTGTCGATCAGCAGCAGCAAGCCCTCGGGCAGGCTGCGGGCGAAGTGCTCGAAGGCCAGTTCCTCGCTGTCGTGGGCCTGGATGAAGGAGTGCGCCATGGTCCCGTACAGCGGAATGCCGAACTGCGCGCCGGCGAGCACCGTGGCGGTGCCGTCGAATCCGGCCAGGTAGGCCGCGCGGCTGGCGAAGATCGCCGCCTCCGCGCCATGGGCGCGGCGCAGACCGAAATCCACCAGCAGCCGGCCATCGGCGACCAGCACCGAGCGCAGCGCCTTGCTGGCGATCAGGCTCTGGAAGTGCAGCAGGTTGATCAGCCGCGACTCGACCAGTTGCGCCTCTGGCAGCGGCGCGGTGACCCGCAGTATCGGCTCCTGGGGGAAGAACAGCGTGCCCTCGGGCATGGCCTGCACCTCGCCGCTGAAGCGCAGCCCGGCCAGGTAGTCGAGAAAGGCCGAGCTGAAGCGCCCGAGGCCGTCCAGCCAGGCCAGTTCGGCGTCGCTGAAGTGCAGTTGTTCCAGGTAGTCCAGGGCCATTTCCAGTCCGGCGGCCAGATAGAAATTGCGGCAGGCGGGCAACTTGCGGGCGAAGAATTCGAACACCGCGGTGTCGAACATGCCGCGCTCGAAATAACCCTGCAGCATGGTCAGTTGGTAAAGGTCGGTGAGCAGCGCGCCGGGCGCGGCGATGCCGGGTGGATGGTCAGCCATGGGCCTTCTCCTGGTCGGCCGCGCTGGCCGAGGTTGCCTGCCGCCGGCGGCGTTCGCCGCGGTCTGGGTAGCGAAGGCACAGGCCCAGCGCGCCATGCGCGCGCCCTCGCCGTTCACCGTTGGCTCAGTCTGGTACGGCCCCCGGCAAAGTCCTTGATCCCTATCAAACGCGGCCGGTTGGCTGCGGCGTTGCCGCACGCTCCGGCGGTGGCGGCCAGGCGCGCGGCTATAGTGAACAGCGAGCGCCAGGCAGACGATCGAGGGGGAGCCGCGCATGTCCAGCCAAACCAGCGTCATCTACGATGCCGAGGAACTCGACGGCGTGCTCTGCGCCATGGCCCGCCACGCCGCCCTGCTGCTGCCGGCCGGGCGCAGCGCGCTGGTCGGCATCCTGCGCCGTGGCGAGCCCCTGGCGCGCATGCTGCAAACGCGGCTGGCCACCTATCCCGGTCTCGCCGAGCTTCCGCTCTACCCGCTGAAGGTGAAGCGCTACGCCGATGACCTGGCGCTGCTGCATCCGCACACCGCCCTCAGCGAAAGCCCGCAACTGGCCGCGCTCGACCTGTCCGCCGTGACCCTGCTGGTGGTCGACGACGTGCTCTTCGAGGGCCACTCGCTGCTGCGCACCTGCGCCTACCTGGCCAGTCTGGGCGCACGCGACATTCGCACCGCGGTGCTGGTCGACCGCCACGTCTGCCGGCAGCCGGTCCACGCCGATATCGTCGGTATCCATTTGCAGGTGGCCCCGCGCGATATCGTCGAATGCCACGTACCGCCCTACGAAGCCGAGTTCCAGATCGAGCTGCGGCGTCAGGCGGCCGCCTCCGACAGATAGCGCTCGAACCAGTCGGCGGCCAGGCGCGCCACCTGCTCCAGGGCGCCGGGTTCCTCGAACAGATGGGTCGCCCCCGGCACCACCGCCAGTTCGTGGGGACAGCGCAGCAACGCGCCGCTCTGCCGGTTCAGCGTGCGCACCACGCGGTCCTCGCCGCCGACGATCAGCAGCGTCGGCGCCGTCACGGCGGGCAAGGCTTCACCGGCCAGGTCGGTACGGCCGCCGCGTGACACCAGCGCCGCCACCCGCGTGCCGCGCAATGCCGCGGCCTTCAGCGCGGAGGCGGCGCCGGTGCTGGCGCCGAACAGGCCGAGGCGCAGTGGCGCGAGCGTGGGCGTCGCGGCCAGCCAGTCGATCACCCCGAGCAGGCGCGCGGTGAGCAAGGGAATGTCGAAGCGCAACTCGCGGGTCAGCTCGTCGATCGCCTGTTCCTCTGCGCTGAGCAGATCGAACAGCAGGGTGCCCAGGCCGCGGCCATGGAAATAGCTGGCCACTCGCTGGTTGCGCGGGCTCAGGCGGCCGCTGCCGCTGCCATGCACGAACAGCACCAGGCCCTTGGCGCCGCTGGGCAGGCACAGTTCGCCGTCGAGGCGCTGGCCCTCGATGTCGAGACTGAGCAGGCGCCGCTCGGGCAGCGCGCTCATCGCTCACCTCCGGCGTCGGCCTCGCGCCGCCAGGCCCGTTCGAGCAAGTCGAGCACCTGCTGATCCGAGGTCTGGGAAAAGTCCAGGTACCAGCGGCCGATCGAACTGAGCATGCCGGGGATCAGCGGGCAGATCACCTCGTCCACCCGCTGGCGCAGATCGGCGACCGCCTCCGCCGAACCGACCGGCACGGCCACCACGATGCGCGCCGGCGCCTGCCGACGCACCGCTTCCACCGCCGCCTGCATGGTCGCGCCGGTGGCCAGGCCGTCATCGACCAGGATCACCAGTCGATCGCGCAGCTCGGGAGCCGGCCGCGAGCCACGATAGGCGCGCTCGCGGCGCTGCAATTCGGCGCCTTCGCGCTCGGCGACGCGCTCGATCACTCGCTCATCGAGCGCTTCATAGGCGACGATGTCGCGGTTCAACACCCGCACGCCGCCACTGGCGATCGCGCCCATGGCCAGCTCCGGGTGACTGGGCACGCCGAGCTTGCGCACCAGTTGCAGGTCCAGCGGCAGCTCCAGCGCCGTGGCAATCTCGAACGCCACCGGCACACCGCCCCGCGGCAACGCCAGGACGATGGTATCGCTGCGCTGGCGGTAGGCAGACAGCAACTGGGCCAGGTACTGTCCGGCCTCGGTACGATCGCGCATGGGCGTCGCCAACGAATGTCGGGCCATCTCCTCATCCTCCGTCATCAGGCTGCTCCAGATTGCGCCGACTTTTTCCGCTGTCGTTGATCTTGATTAAGCTGTCGAGCGCTAGAAGAGCATTCGGCGCACGGTGGCCACGCCGCTGCGGCGAGCACGAGAAGTTTTTCTGGAGAAACTAAGCTGTCGATATAGCGTTCATGCATTGATCGGCGTCGCTCGTCAGCGGCCACGCCTCTGCAATGATCCATTGCCTCAATCGAACCTTCGCCACCCGCCCACCGAATAGGACTGGCCCATGGAAAAGCATCACGAATGGAACCTCTGGTACTTCATCGCAGCCTTCAGCATCCTGCTGATCCTGCAGAATTGGCTGGGGAACTATTCGGCGGAGGCGCCCATCCCCTACAGCGAGTTCCAGCGCCTGCTGGCGGCCGGCAAGCTGAGCGACCTGAAGGTCGACCAGGAACGCATCAGCGGTACGCTCAAGGAGCCGATCCAGGGCCGCACCCGCTTCACCACCAACCGTGTCGAGCCCGGACTGGCGGCGGAGCTGGAGAAATCCAACGTGGAGTTCAATGGCGTCGGCGAGAACACCGCCGGCAAGTGGCTGGGCTGGCTGCTGCCCTTCATCCTGATCTTCGCCCTGTGGACCTTCTTCTTCCGTGGCATGGCGGAGAAGCAGGGCTTCGGCGGCATGGTCAACGTCGGCAAGTCCAAGGCCAAGGTGTTCGTCGAGCGCGATACCGGGGTGACCTTCGATGACGTCGCCGGTATCGACGAAGCCAAAGCGGAACTGCAGGAAGTGGTGTCCTTCCTCAAGGATCGGCCGACCTACAGCCGGCTCGGCGCGCGTATTCCCAAGGGCATCCTGCTGGTCGGCCCGCCCGGCACCGGCAAGACCCTGGTGGCCAAGGCGGTCGCCGGCGAGGCCGGGGTGCCGTTCTTCTCCATTTCCGGCTCGGAATTCGTCGAGCTGTTCGTCGGCGTCGGCGCGGCGCGGGTCCGCGACCTCTTCGAGCAGGCGCGCAAGGCCGCGCCCTGCATCATCTTCATCGACGAACTCGACGCCCTCGGCAAGATGCGTGGCCTGGGCGCCTTCGGTGGCAACGACGAAAAGGAACAGACCCTCAACCAACTGCTCGCCGAATTGGACGGCTTCGACCCGCGCGAGGGCGTGGTGCTGCTGGCCGCCACCAACCGCCCGGAAGTGCTCGACCCGGCGCTGCTGCGCGCCGGCCGCTTCGACCGGCAGATCCTCATCGATCGGCCGGACCGGCGCGGCCGCGCGGCGATCCTGCGGGTGCACCTCAAGCGCATCACCGCCGGCCCGGACGTCGACAGCGAGCAGATCGCCGCGATCACCACCGGCTTCACTGGCGCCGACCTGGCCAACCTGGTCAACGAGGCGGCCATCGGCGCCACCCGGCGCGGTGGCGAAGCGGTGAGCATGGCTGACTTCAATGCCGCGGTGGAGCGCATCGTCGCCGGCGCCGAGCGCAAGAGCCGGTTGCTGCAACCCGCCGAGCGCAAGGTGGTCGCCTACCATGAAATGGGCCACGCGCTGGCCGCGGCGACCCTGCCGCGCATGGACCCGGTGCACAAGGTGTCGATCATTCCGCACTCCATCGGCGCGCTGGGCTTCACCCTGCAGCGTCCCACCGAGGACCGCTTCCTCATCGGCCGCCAGGAACTGAAGGACCGCATGGTCGTGCTGCTCGCCGGGCGCGCGGCGGAATCCCTGGTGTTCGGCGAAATTTCCACCGGCGCCGCCGACGACCTGGCCAAGGTCACCGACATCGCCCGGCAACTGGTGACCCGCTTCGGCATGAGCGAGTCGCTCGGCCAGGCGGTGCTGGAGCGCCAATCCACGCCTTACCTGGGCGACAACGGCCACATCGGCGGCATGCGCGAAAAGGACTATTCGGAAGAAACCGCGCGGGAAGTCGACCTCTGTGTCCGCGAGCTGATCCACGAGGCCTACGAGCGCGCCCGCGCCTTGCTCGAAAGCCGCCGCGACGATCTCGATGAGGGCGCCCGGCTGCTGCTGGAAAAGGAAACCCTCAGCCCGGAAGAGTTTCCCCCGCTGGCCGCCGCCAGCGCGCCAGCACGAGACTGAAATCGCCCTCCAGGGGCGCGCTCATGGCGGGTAGAATGCGCCACCCGCCATCGACCGCCGAGCCGACAATCGCCATGAGCGCCCCCCTGAACAGGCTGCACCTGCTGCAGCGCATCGACGACGCCTACCGTCATTACCGCGGCCAGTCCCTCGCCGAGGGCCTCTACCAGGGCCCGGAAGCGCAGCGCCTGCGCTGGATCGACGAGCAGGCGCCGTTCGCCCTGCTGGCCCATGACGCCAGCGCCGACCCACGCTTCATCTACGTCAACGCCGCCGCCCGTGGCGCCTTCGGCTACAGCGAGGAAGCCTTCATCGGCCTGCCCTCGCGCCTGAGCGCGGGGCCGGACGCCCAGGAAGACCGCGACGCGATTCTCGCCGCGGTGAAACAGCACGGTTATGCCAGCGGCTACGGCGGCATCCGCCTCACCCGCGACGGCCAAGCCTTCCGTATCGTCAACGGCGAGCTCTGGCAATTGCAGGATGCCCAAGGGCAGGCGTTAGGCCAGGCCGCGCTGGTCTGGCGCGCCGAGTGATCCGCACGCCGACGCTCGCCCGGCGGCGCCGCGCTTCGCCGGGCGCCAACCCTGGCTATGCTCGGAAATGAAAGCCGCACGCCTGAGAAAGAGAACACGCATGTCGAGACCAGCCATCCACCATCAGCCACGGGCTGCCGCCCACCGCTCCGCCGAGGCGGCCGGAGCCAGGCAATGCTGAGCGCACGGGTATTGCTCAAAGGGGCGGGACTGATGCTCAGCCTGGCGCTGCTCGGTTACCTGTTCAACAGCAGCGACCTGGGCAACGCCGCCAATGAGGCCTGGATCGATGCCCACGTCCGCGGACACGGCGTCGAAGGCACCTTGCTGTTCCTCGCCATGGGCACGCTGTTCACCGCCCTCGGCCTGCCCCGGCAGATCATCGGCTTCCTCGCCGGCTACGCCTTCGGCCTGCTCTCCGGCACCCTGCTCGGCACCCTGGCCGCATTGCTCGGCTGCCTGGCCACCTTCGTCTATGCGCGCTTCTTCGGCCGTGGCCCGTTGCAGAAGCGCCTGGGCGGTAGGGCCGCGCGCTTCGACCGGTTCATCCACCAACACCCCTTCGCCATGACCTTGCTGATCCGCCTGTTACCGGTCGGCAGCAATATCCTCACCAACCTCGCCGCCGGCATTTCCAGTGCGCGGCTGCTGCCGTTCCTCGCCGCCACCTTCATCGGCTATCTGCCGCAGAGCCTGATCTTCGCCCTGGTCGGCAGTGGCGTGAATGTCGATCCCACCTTGCGCATCGGCGGCGCACTGGTGCTGTTCGTGATATCCGGCGCGCTGGGAGGCTTCCTCTATCACCGCTTCCGCCACGGCGTGAGCATCGACGAAAGCGTCGATGCGCAACTGGGCGAAACCAACGAGCCCTGAGCCACCCTGGCCAACGCCCCGGAGCGCGAACCCGGCGGGACTGGCGCTGCCTCTGGGCAAACTTGGTGGGGCGCGCATCCTGCGCTCAGTTCGCCACGGCCGGCGGCGCGGCGCAGGCGCTGCCGAGCAGCACCACCTGCAGATCCTTGCGTTTGCTCAGGTAGCGCTTGACCGGCGGCTGTACGCAGCGCGGGTCGAGCGCGAGCGTCTCGGGCAGTTTGCCTTCGACGAAGAGCAGGCCCTTGTCGACGCTGGCCAGCGCCTCCGGGTTCAGCGTGCGCACCGGCCGGCCGGCGTAGTAGACCAGGCGCATGTCGGGCACGCCGAGGGTATACAGCGGCAGCTCGGCATGCGCCTCGGCGACGCGAGTGATCGCCGGCAGGGCCTCGACCCGGTAGGCGAACACCCGCGCCTGCGCCAGCGTGAAGAAGCCGACGAAGCAGGCCACCAGGACCAGCGGCGTCCACAGCAGGACGCGGCGCTTCCAGCCGCCCAGGGCGCCGAGCACCTGCATCCAGTGCAAGGCCAGCAGCAGGGCGAACAGCGGATAGGCCGGCAGCAGGTACTTGGCGTGCTTGTCGCTGAACAGCGAGAACACCAGCAGCGGTGCCAGCACGCTACAGAGCAGCAGCTTGAGCTGCGGGTTGTCCTTGATCTGCCGCCAGAGCTGGCGCGGGCGCACCAGCAGTATCAGCAGGAAGGGGAAGAAGTCGCCGCCGACATACAGCAGGTAGGCGTACCAGTGGTCAGGCGCCTGACCGCTGACCTTGTCGATGATGTCCTGCTTGAAGATCGCCTGCCATACGCCCAGGCCCTCGTGCAGGGTCACCACCAGGTACCAGGACACACCCAGCCCCAGGGCGATCAGCCAGCCTGGCAGGTCGCACAGATACTGGCGTGCGCGCGTGCCGCGCTGCAGCAGCGAGAACAGCAGCACCGGCAGGGTCACCAGCAACAGGCAGACCGGGCCCTTGGTCAACAGGCCGCCACCGAGCAGGAGGTAGCTGAGGATCGACCAGCGCCGGCGCCCGTCATGGAAGATGTAGACCCAGGCGCAGAGCAGCGAGAGGAAGCAGAAGCCGGTCAGCGTCATCTCGATCTCGGCGCCGCGGGCGAACTGGCTGAAGCTGGCGTTGGCGGCGAGGAACAGGCTGGCGAAGATGCCCATGCCGCGTCCGCCGAGACGGCTGCCCCAGTAGTAGGCGCCGCCCATCGAGGCCAGGGCGAACAGCGCCGACGGCAGGCGCACGGCCCATTCCGAGACCGCACCGAACAGGCTCACCGGCAGCAGCGCCAGCCAGTAGAACAACGGCGGCTTGGCCAGATACAACTCGTCGTTCATGCGCGGCAGCAGCCAGTCGTGGGACTGGAACATCTCGCGCACGGTCACCGCGCGCCGCGCTTCGTTGAGGCTGACGAAGGCAATGTCGCCGATGCCCCACAGGCAGAGCAACGACAACAGCGCGACCACTATCAGGAACCAGAACCGCCGTTCCAGCTCGATTTGAACCTGCATGAATACGATCTCTTGACTAGCCGTCGAACAAGGAAGCGGCCGGCGCACCGGCGGGTGGCCTGGCACAAAGCCAGGCCGGCGCGAATGCTACCGGAGCAGCCTGGCGCTGAGAAAGCCCGGGAGCGAAGGTTTTCCTCGCCGACGCCGTGGCGGCTCACTCGAGCGACTGGCGAAACTGCCCCGGCGTCATCCCGCTCCAGCGGCGGAAGGCCTTGGCGAACGCGCTTTCGTCGCAGAAGCCGAGGCGTTCGGCGACGTCCGCCAGGCGCGGCGATTCGCGCAGCAGCCGTTCGGCCATGGCGTAGAGCACCTGCTCGCGCAGCAGCTTGAAGCTGCTGCCCTGCTCCGCCAGCTTGCGGTTCAGGTGGCGGCCGCTGAGCTGCAACTGCTCGGCGATGCGCTCCTTGCCCCAGTCGGGATACGCGCGCAGCAGTTGCTCCACGCGGGCGGCCAGACTTTGCGCGCCGAGCCGCTGCAACTGCGCGTCGGCCAGCGCGCGCAGGTGTTCGCGCATCGGCGCATTGGCCTGAATCAGCACCACGCCCAGGTCCGCCGGGGCGAATTGCAGGGCATTCACCGAGGCATCGAACAGCGGCGTGACACCGAGCAGCTCGGTGTAACGCTCGACCTCGGCGGGCGCCGCATGGGCGATCAGCAGCCGTTGCGGGCGCACCCGGCCGCCGGTGATCCAGGCGGTCAGGTGGACCAGACTGGCGAGCACCGCTTCAACCCGCTCGGCGCGACGCCGCTGGTAGCTCGGCCGGTAGCCCAGGCTGACCGCCTGGCCGGCGCGCTCCAGGCTGAAATCGCTGCCTTCGCCGATGATCGGGTAGTACTCCAGCAACGCCTCAAGGGCCTCGCCAAGGGTTTCGCAGCTCATCAGCAAGGCGCCGAGCATATCCAGATGGCCGACCTGCAAGGCACTGCCCAGGCGCAGGCCGATCAGCGCATCGCCGCTGCTGGCGCACAAGGCTTCCCACAGCTCGTCCTGGCGCGCCAGCGGGATACGCGCCTCGCGGCCCAGTTCGCGCAGGCCGGGCGGCAGCGCCAGGCCGAGGCGCTCGGCGGCCTGGAGGATGCCTTGGGCGTAATGGATGGTGACCGAGGGCGACTGATTCATGGTCCTGAATTAACCGTAAAAGGTCCTGATTGAGCCGATACGCCGGCCACGACGGGCCCCTATGCTTGCGAACTACAACGAGAAAGACAAATCGGAACGCCTTGCATGCCCAACCTACCCTGCTCCGCCGCCTTGCCGGCTCCCCGCCGCACCCCGCCGATCCTGCGAGGAGCGGTCTGATGCCCAGCGTCCACCTGGAATTTTCCGCCGCCTCCATGCTGGCACTCAACGGGATTCTCGCGTTGATGATGTTCGGCCTGGCCCTGGAACTGCGCAGCGAGGACTTCCTGCGCATCCTGCGCGCGCCCAAAGCGCCGCTGATCGGCATGCTGGTGCAATTCCTGCTGCTGCCGGCCGGCGCCTGCCTGCTCGCCAACCTGCTGCCCATCGAGCCCGAACTGGCCCTGGGCATGCTGCTGGTCGCGACCTGCCCGAGCGGCGCCTTCTCCAATGTCATGACCTGGCTGGCGCGCGGTAACGTCGCCGTCTCCGCCAGCGTCACCGGCGTCTCCAGCCTCTGTGCAGGACTCTTCACGCCGCTCAACTTCGCCCTCTACGCCGGACTCGCGCCCGGCACTCGCGCGCTGCTCACGCAGATCAGCATCGAGCCGCTGCAACTGCTCGCCATGGTCGTGCTGGTGCTGCTCCTGCCGCTGCTCGCCGGCATGGCCCTGGGCCGGCGCCGGCCGCACCTGGCGAGGCGTCTGGAACGCCCCTTGCGCAGCCTCTCGCTGCTGGTGCTGCTGGCCTTCGTCGGCGCGGCGTTCGCCGGCAACTATCGCCAGTTCATCGCGCACTTCCAGACCTTCTTCTGGCTGGTCCTGCTGCTCAACGGCAGCGCCCTGCTGCTCGGCTACCTCTGCGCGCGCCTGAGCCGGCTGGAAGAAGCCGACGTGCGCGCGGTGACCCTGGAAAGCGGCATCCACAATTCCGCGCTGGGCATGGCCCTGATCCTGACGTTCTTCCCGCAGGCCGGCGGCATGCTGCTGATCGCCGCCTTCTGGGGCTGCTGGCAACTGCTCTCCGGGCTGGCCCTGGCGCTGTACTGGTCGCGCCGCGCGCCGGCGCTCGTCCCGGCGCTCGCCGACAGCCGCCGCTGAGTCCCGCGCATGTCCGCTCCCGCCTTCGCCCTCGGCGCCTTCATCCTGCTGGCCTATACGCTCGAAGCGCTGACCGGCTTCGGCAGCGTGGTGGTGGCGCTGTCCCTCGGCGCGCTGCTGATGCCGGTCGATCGCCTGCTGCCGATCCTGCTGCCGCTGAACGTCGCCCTCAGCGGCTACCTGGTGTGTCGCCACCACCGCCTGATCGACACCCGCCTGCTGTTCGGCAGCCTGCTGCCCGGCCTGCTGCTGGGCACCCTGGTCGGCTACCTGCTGCTGCCCTGGCTCGACCCGGCGCTGCTCAAGCGCGGCCTGGGCCTGCTGATCCTCTGGTTCGCCGCCCGTGAAATCCGCCAATTGCTCGCCGGCAACGCGCCCAGCGGCCATACCCCCGGCTGGGTGCTGCGCCTGGCCAGCACCGCGGCGGGCATCTGCCATGGCCTGTTCGCGTCCGGCGGGCCGCTGCTGGTCTACGCCCTGGCCAGCCAGCGGCTGGACAAGTCGCGCTTGCGCGCCACCCTGGTGAGCGTCTGGTTCAGCCTGAACAGCCTGCTCAGCCTGGCCTTCCTCCACGATGGCCGGCTGCTCCCGGCACTGCCGCGGGTACTCGCCTACGCACCCTTGCTGCCCCTCGGTCTGTGGCTCGGCGAACGCCTGCACCAGCGTTTCGCCGAGCGCCAAGTGCGCTTCGCCATCCATGCCCTGCTGTTGCTCAGCGGGACCCTTTTGCTGTCACCCTGGAGCCTGACGTGAGCTACGACATCATCATCAAGAACGGCCTCTACTTCGACGGCAGCGGCGCCCCCGGCGTACCGCGCCACCTGGGCATCCGCGCCGGACGCATCGACACCCTCAGCGCCTCCCCGCTGGAGGAAAGCGGCTGCCCGCAGGTGCTCGACGCCAGCGGCCGCTGGGTCACCCCCGGCTTCCTCGAAATCCACTCGCACTACGACGCCGAGGCCATCGCCGCGCCGGCGCTGAAGGAATCGGTGCGCCATGGCGTCACCAGCGTGGCCCTGGGTTCCTGTTCGATCAGCATGGTGCTGGGCGAGGCGGAAGACTGCTCGGACCTGTTCACCCGCGTCGAAGCGGTGCCGCGCGAGTGCGTGCTGCCGATCCTCCGCGAGAAACGCAACTGGCGCGACGCCGCCGGCTACCGAGCCTTCTACGAGCGCCAGGCGCTGGGGCCGAACCTGTGCTCCTTCCTCGGCCACTCGGAACTGCGCGTGGCGGTCATGGGCCTGGCGCGCGCCACCCGCAAGGTGAAGCCCAGCGAGGCCGAGCTGCAGCGCATGGAGCAACTGCTCGAAGAAGCGCTGGACGCCGGCTGCATCGGCCTGTCGGTGATGACCACGCGCCTCGACAAGATGGACGGCGAACGCGCCTGGTCCAGCCCGCTGCCCTCCACCTTCGCCGGCTGGCGGGAATTCTCGCGCCTGTTCGCCGTGCTGCGCCGGCGCGGCGCGCTGATGCAGGGCGCGCCCAACGCGGTGACCAAGATCAACGTGTTCGCCTTCCTCTGGCAGGCCCACGGCTGGTTCCGCCGGCCGCTGAAATGCTCGATGCTCACCGCCCTCGACCTCAAGTCGCAGCCGTTCATGCACCGCATCACCCGCGCCTCCGGCTGGCTGGCGAACCGCTTGCTGCGCGGGCACTTCCGCTGGCAGACCCTGCCGGCGCCGTTCAACGTGCGCATCGAAGGGCTGAACATGAACGGCTTCGAGGAGTTCGGCGCCGGCGAAACCCTGCGCGATATCAAAGACCCGGAAACCCTCTATGCGCGCATCCGCGAGCCAGCCTTCCGCGCCCGCTTCAAGCGCGACCTCAAAGCCACCTTCAGCCGTGGCCTGTGGCATCGCGACCTGTCCGACTGCTGGGTGATCGAGTGCCCGGACGCACGCCTGGTCGGGCGCAACTTCGAGGAGATCGGCCGGGAGCGCGGCCAGGATGCGGTGGACGCCTTCTTCGACCTGGCCGGCGAGTACCGCGAAGCGCTGAAATGGAACACCTGCTACGGCAACCACCGCCCGCAGATCATGCAGCGCCTGCTGGCCAGCCCCTGGACCCAGCCGGGCTTCGCCGACTCCGGCGCGCACCTGGCCTCGCACGCCCAGTACAACTTCCCGCTGCGTTTCCTCAAGTACGTGCGCGATGCCGAACTGGCCGGCACGCCCTTCATGTCGGTCAGCCACGCGGTGCGCCGGCTGACCGGCGAGCTGGCTGACTTCGCCGGCATCGACGCCGGCTACATCCGCGTCGGCGACCGCGCCGACCTGGCCATCGTCAATCCCGAAGGCCTCACCGAAGAACTCGACGCGGTCAGCGTCGCGCCCATGGAAGTCCTCGGCCTGCCGCGCCTGGTCAAGCGCAACGACGCCGCGGTGGAGGCCACCCTGATCAACGGCCGCATCGCCTACCGCCGCGAACAGGGCTTCGCCGAGGAACTGGGCAAACAGACCGGCTTCGGGCGCTTCCTCGCCGGGCATCGCGATGCCTGAGCCTCAAGGCCCGGGCATGGCGCCAGCGCGCGCGCCAGGATAGAGCGCGTAGAGCAAGGCGACGGCCAGCGCGGCGTGCAGGGTGAAACTGTAGAAGGGCAGGTAGAAATCGAAGAGCCCCAGGCTCAGCAGCGCCAGCAGCCAGGCCAGCGCCCAGCCGCGTCCGGGCGCGCCACGCTGGCTCAGCCAGGGGCGCCAAAGCGCATAGAGCAGGAACAGGCAGGCCAGCAGTCCGACCAGCCCGGTCTCCGAGAGCACGCCCAGCACGAGGTTGTGCGCGTGCAGTTCGCCGCGGTCGAAACGCCCGCCGGTGTAGTCCGGCACCAGGTACTGGTAGACACCCGCGCCGAGGCCGAACCAGGGGTGGCTGCGCCAGGCCTCGAATGCGCCAGCCCAGAGGTAGGTGCGACCCAGGGAAAAGGCGGTGAGGAAGCCTTCGCGGCTGGCACTGGTGATCTCCGCGTAACGGCTGGCGATCGCGCCCCCTAGCAGCAGGCCGACGCCGAGCAACGCCAGCAGCCCCAGGCGCCATGCGCGCGCCGCGCCACGGCGCTGCCAGAGCCACAGGCCGAGCAACGCCAGCAGGGCCAGCAAGGGGTTGCGCGCCCCGCTGAGCAAGAGCGCGAGCAGCGCCCCGCCCAGCGCCGCCAGCCAGCTGCGGCGGCTCCAGTAGCCCTCGCGCAGGAGCTGCGTGGCCAGCAGCGCGACCAGCACCCCGCTCGCCGCCAGCAACGCCGGATGCTCGTAGAAGCCGGAAACCCGCGGCAGGTACTTGAAGGTGTCCGCCACATGGAAGGCCAGCGAGAGGCTCTTCGCCTGCGGCAAGTCCAGGGCCACGGCAATGGCCAGCGCCAGGCCCAGCCAGAGCACGATCAACGCCGCCCGCGCCGCCGCCAGCAGACAGGCCGGCCAGGCCAGCGCCAGGTTCAGCATGGCCCACAGCGACAGCAGTTCGAGTCCGTAGCGCAGCGCATGGCGGCTGGCGATGTCGGCATGCTCGGAGGCCAGCACCGATAACCCCAGGGCCAGCGCGCAGGCAAGGATGGCCAGCCCGGGCAAGCGCAACGGGCGTGGCACGCCATGCCGCGCCAGGGCCCAGAGCGCGATGCCGGCGGCGAACAGGCGCAACAGCATGGAACCCAGCGACAGGCCGACGCCGAGGGAATGACCGATCACCACCTGCTGCAGGCTGCAGGCCAGATAGCCGAGGACGCAGAGCGCGACCAGCCAGGTCGGCGCCGTCAGGCGGGCCTGGGTCGCCGCGCTCATGGCTGCAGGCTTTCCCCGACGAGGCCGTTACTGCGCCGCAGGCGTGCGCGCAGCAGAAGCCAGAAGAACACCAGGTTGGTGCGCAAGTAGCGCCCGGCCAGGCGGCGCGGCTCGAGCAGCAGGTGGAACAGCCATTCCAGACCGCAACGCTGCATCCATAGCGGCGCCCGCGGCAGCAGGCCGGAGATGACGTCGAAGGAGCCGCCGACGCCCATGCCGATGGAGACCCCCAGGGCTTGCCAGTGCTCGCGCAGGAAGCGTTCCTTCTTCGGTGAACTGATGCCGATGAACAACAGTTCGGCGCCCGAGGCGCGGATGTCGGCCACCACCTCCGGCTCGTCTTCCACGGCGAAATAGCCGTCGCGGGCCCCGCTGATCTGCAACCCCGGATGCGCCTCGCGCAGATGCACCGCCGCCTGCGCGACCACCTCCGGGCGCGCGCCGAGCAAGTACACCGAGGCGCCACGCCGGGCCGCGTCGGCGCACAGCGTCTGCATCAGATCGATGCCGGCGACCCGCTCGGCCGCGCGGCGCCCCAGGCAGGCCAGGCCGAGGGAGATGCCCATGCCATCGACATGCACGACCTCCGCCTCCTCCAGGGCACTGAGCAGCGCATCGTCGCAGCGCGCATCGACCAGTTTGGCCACGTTCAAGCCCTCGATCCGCAGGCGCTTGCCGTCGTCCACCGCCTGGGCGACGCGATCGAGCAGTTGCGCCTGGCTGAGCAGGTCAAGGGGGCAGCCCAACAGCCGCACGCGCTTATTCATCGATACTCCCGGGTTCCATAGCCACGCGCGGCTCGGCGACGGCAGCGGCGACGGCGTTGGCGCGCAAGGCGCCGCCACACATCAGCCAGAAGGCTGCCGTTGCGGAGACCGACAGAACATGCTCGGAACTGATCAAAGTGGTGGCGATCCCCAGGGCCAGCCAGAACAGGGCCAATGCCAGGGAGTCGCCGGTGTGGCGATAGGCCCGCCAGAGCTGCTGGGCCACGGACAGGAAAAAGGCGAGGAACACCAGCGCCGTCGGTACGCCGAGCTGGAAGGCCACGCTGAACAGCGCACCCTCACCGCCGCCGACCATCGACAGACCGTTCTGCGCGGCGATGCCGCCCTGGTGGCCGAGCCCGGCGCCGAGCAGCCACACCTGGGGCAGGTCGGCGAGGTTCTTCTGCAACGCCATCCAGTGGCCGACGGTCGAGCCGTCGCGCATCTCCAGGCTCATCTGCACGATGCCGTAGGAGGCGAAAGCGATCGCCAGCAAGGCTGCCGCGCTCAACGCCAGCCGCGCAAAGGCGCTGCGCAACAAGCCACGGGCGCTGGCGAGAAAGCCGAGCACGGCGATGCCGCCGGCGAGCATCGCGCCGCGCGTGCCGGACATCCAGATTCCTACGAAGAGCAAGCCGCACAGGAGCATGCCCAGCCAGCGCGCGCCGAGCGGGCGCAAGGCCAGCGCGAGCAGCGCAGTGACCGCCAGGAACATGCCCTGGGCCAGCGGCGCGGCGAGCAGGCCGGCGGCGCGCCGCTGCAACTCCTCGCCCCCGTAGAAATTCCACGGCAGGCCGGTATCCGGGTTGGCACCGATGAGCACCCCCTTCACATCGAGGATGTAGGCCGGGTAGCGCACGACCTCGATCCAGAATTCACTGTGCTGGCGATCCCAGGCGCCGAACAGCGCACTGGCGATCCCCAGCAGCAGCAACAGGCTCGCCGCGCGGCGCAGATCGACGCGGTCGCGGATGCCGTAATAGCCGGCGAGGAAGAACAGCATGGGGATCAGCAAGGTGCCGAGGGAACCGACCAGGATGCCGCTGGCCATGCCCTCCCCCCAGCCGGCCAGCAGGTAGAGCGCGGCCAGCGCGCCATAGGCGAGGATCGGCAGCAGCAGCTTCGTCGGCAGACGCAGGGTGAGCAGGCAGGCCAGCGCCAGGGCGATGCTCAGCAGATCGCGCAGCGGGCGGAGTTGCGCCGCCTGCGGCCAGGCGCCACCGTGATACAGCCAGGCGCTCGCCAGGTCGCCCAGGTGCACCCAGAGGATCAACAGGCTCAAGCAGAGTCTTCTCATGGCGCCTCCGCCCGCTGGCGGCGGCGGTACTGCCGCCAGCGCTGCCATTCGCCGACCAGGCCGGCTCCGAGCAGGCCCAACGCGGTGCGTTTGAGCAGCCGTTTGAGACGCTCGCGCCAACCCCAGGCGACCCGTTCGAGGCGCCCGTCGATGGCCGCGAGGCGCGCCGCCGTGGCGGCCTCCAGCGGCGCCGCGCCGCTGCCGTGCGCCGCGTGCAGCTCCAGCCAGAGGTTCTCCGCCAGCTCGCCGCCCGCCGGGTGGCTGCCGCAGTAACGCACCTCCAGGCCGGCCGCCCGCGCCAGGCGCGCCAACAGCTCGGCATCGAAGTAACTCAGGTGCGCCGGCTGCACGTAGTTGCGCGAGCGCCAGTCGGCGAACAGGTCCGGCACCTCGATCCAGGCCAGTCCGCCCGGTGCCAGCAGGCGCGCGACCTCGACCAGGAACCCGCGCGGATCGGCCAGGTGTTCGAGCACATGGAAGGCGACCAGGGCGTCCAGGCTGGCGTCGGGCAGCACGCCCGGCCCCTCGACGAAGGCGACCCGCGCAGAGCCGAGCAAGCGCTGACGATGGCTGGCGTCCGGCTCGCTGGCGCTCAAGCGCAGGTCCGCCCGCAGGCGCGCCGCTTCACCGAGAAAGGCGCCGAATCCCGAGCCCATCTCGAACAGCCTGGCCGCCGCCGGCAATTGGCCGGCGATCAGCGCCAGGCGCCGACGCGCCAGCTCGGCGTCACCGCGCCAGGCGAAGAAGCGCGCACTGTCGCGCCAGGCCACTTCGGCCGGAAACAGTCGCCGGTAGTGCTCCGTGTAGAAACGCTGCAAACCGTCGGCGGTGAAATCCGGCGCCAGGTAGACCCCGGCGCAGTGACCGCAGCGGCGCAGGCTCTGGCCGCTGCCGGCGTAGGTTTCCGTCCAGAATTCGCGCTGCCCCAGGCTACTGCCGCAGAAGCGGCACTGGCCGTGATCGAAGCCGAGTTCGAACCGCCGCGCCTCAGGCATACAGGCTCCGGTACCAGAAGGCGAAGGACAGCGCCAGCCACAGGGTGCTGTGCCCGTTACCCCGCGCCAGCTCGGCACGCAGGCGGCCGACGTCGATGAACTCGTTCGCCGCCTCGGGCAGGGCGTCCAGCGCCTGGCGCCAGGGCATGGCCTGCACCAGGAACTGCTCGGCGTGACCGAAGCCGGTGCTCTTGCGCTGCTGCAGCACGGCCTCCGGCAGGCGTCCGGCGAAGGCATCGCGCAACAGGCCCTTGCCGCGCCGGTCGCCCATGCGCGTCTGCGCCGGGGTCGCCAGCATGCGCTCGACCAGGCGGTAGTCGATGAAGGGCGAGCGCACTTCCACGCCGAAATGCATGCTGTTGCGATCGGTCATGCGCAGCACCATGGGCAGGTTGGTGCGCAGCACGTCCGCGCGCATGCGCCCGTCCAGCGACGCGCGGCGGTCCTCGCGCAGCGCGGCGAAGCGCTCCTGCTGGGCGTGCCAGAGACCGTCGGCGATGCAGGCGACGCTCGGCCGCTGGCGCCGCAGCAGGCGGCCCAGCAGCGGCGTCGGCAGATCCCAGCTGAGGCGGTTGAGCAGCAGTCGCGGCTCGAACGCGGCATCGCGCCAGGCGCGCAGGACCTGTCCGGCTCGCCCGGCGTGCAAGGCGTCACGGGCGGCCAGTGCCTGGTACAGCTTGATGTAGCCGCCGAACAGCTCATCGGCGCCCTCCCCCGACAGCACCACCTTGTAGCCGGCCTGACGAATCGCCCGGTACATGCGGAAGCTGGCGAGGATGGACGGCGTGCAGAACGGCTCGCCCTGGGCGACGACCAGCGCCTGCAGCTCGTCCTCGTCGGGCAGCGTGGCGACCCGCTGGACATGGTGCGCCGCCTCGCGTCCGAGGCCGCGCATCAGTCGCGCGGCGGCCTCGGTCTCGTCGAAGCGCGTCCCCAGCTCGTCCAGGTAGCCATAGGTGAAGGCACCGGCGAAACAGGTTCGCGGCAGGTTCCCGGCAGCCAGGCTGAGGGTGGTGATGATGGAGCTGTCGAGGCCCCCGGAAAGCAGGCTGACCGTCGGCACGTCGGCGCGCAGGCGCACGCGGATGGCGTCCTCCACCAGCGCCTGCAACTCGTCCGCCGATGGCGCCGGCTGCGGCGTCTGCGGCCACTGGTGATAGGGCCGCGCGCTGCCGCGACCGTGGCGGTCGAGGCGATGCACCCAGCCCGGTTGCACCGCGCGGATGCCGTCGAAGAAGGTGCGCCCGCCATGGTCGCTGAGGCCGACACAGAGGAAGTCGAAGGCGGCCTGGGGGTCCGGCCGCGGGTAGCCGCCGAGCATGGCGGCGATGGCGCCGATCTCGCTGGCCAGCATCAGCCGTTGACCGTCGTGGTGCAGGTACAGCGGCTTGACCCCGAGACGGTCGCGGCAATACACCAGGTCGCCGCTGGCGCGCTCCCAGAGCACCAGCGCCCACATGCCGTTGCAGCGCTGGAACAGCCCCTCGCCCCAGGCCAGCCAGCCTTGCAAGAGCACTTCGCTGTCGCTGTCGGTGTGGAACACATGGCCGAGCGCCTGCAATTCGCGGCGCAATTCGAGGAAGTTGTAGATCTCGCCGTTGAAGGCCAGCAGGTTGCCGCTCAGCGGGCAGCGCATCGGCTGCTCCGCCGCCGTGCTCAGATCGAGGATCGACAGGCGCCGGTGACCCAGCGCGGTCGGCACCGGCGCCGTTTCCAGGACCAGTCCCTGGCCATCCGGGCCACGCCGGCGGATCGCCTCCAGTCCCCGGGACGCCTGGGCGCGCAGGTCATCGCCGGGGCGCCAGGAGCGCAGCGCCACTACTCCGCACATAACGGCTCCCCGTGACCAGTGCCGACGGCCGTTGGCCTTGCGCGCCGGAACAGCCCGTGGCGGCGCCGGCCGAGTCGTGCCAGCGCCGCGCCGAACAGCGCCAGGCTGGCGGCCCAGCAGAATAGGCTGACGCTGGCGCCGGCGAGCAGCAGGCAGGCCAGCAACACGGCGATCCCGGTGCGATTCAGGCGCTGCCCCAGCAGGCGCAGGGACAGCCAGGCCAGCCCGAGCAGGCAGCACAGTCGGCCCCAGAGCATGATCTCGGCCGACCCCAGCGCAGCGCCGCCGAGTTGCAACACGGCGCTGACGGCCAGGCCGGCGAGGATCGCCCGCGCCAGCACCGGCTCGCGGCCACGCCCGATCAGCAGCGCCGCGGCGAGGCCGCTGGCGCTGGACAGGCTCCAGCCGAGCAGCAGCGGCAGCGCCAATTGCCAGAACGCCAGCTCCGCCGGCACGCCACGCAGCAGCACGCCGGCCGCCGCCAGCAGCAACAGCCCGGCACTGCCCACCAGCAGCAGCGACGCCAGGCGCGAGGCCCAGGCTTGACTGGCTTGCGCGCTGGCTTCGGCGGTGAGCAGGCGATTGAGCTGCACGAAGACCCCGGACAGGCCGCTCAACAGGTGCCCGAGCAACAGATAGGCCGGCATCAGGGTCGGCACCAGGGGCGCCAGCAGGAATGGCGTCAGACGCTCATGCAGGGTGCCGGCGATGCCCATCGCGGCGATGTGCAGCGCCGAGCGCAGCAACGCCGGCTCGCCGCGGCCGAAGGTCGGCAGCAGGGCCGCCGGACGGCGGAAGCAGTACAGGTTGACCAATGCCTGCGCCAAGTAGCCCAGGCTCACCGCCAGGCCGGCGGCCAGCGCTGGCTGCCCGGGGAGTCCGGCAGCCACGACGATGCCGGCCAGCAGCGCGACCGGCCAGGCGATCTGCTGCATGGCGACCCCGCGCAGGCGCTCGCCACGGGCCATGAACGGCGCGGCGCAGTTGCCCAGGGCGAACACTGCCGCCGGCGCCGCCGCCCACAGATAGTCGAGCCCCGCGCTGCCGGGCCCGTAATGCAGGCGCCAGCCGAGCAGCACCAGCGCATACAGCAGGACACTGGCCAGCAAGCGATGGCCCAGCGCCTGGCGCCAGCGCCGCAGCCATCCGGGGGCGTCCGGCCGCTCGCGGAGAAACAGCGAGGCATAGCCGAGATCGGCGACGAACAGCACGCTGAGAAACAGCAGGTGGGCCAGGCCGACCTCGGCGTACAGCGCCGCGCCCAAGTGCTGCATCAGCAGCCCCTGGAACAGCAGGTTGGCCAACTGCCCGACGGCGTAGACCGCAGCCGCCGCGCCAACGCGTTTCAACATGGGCAGACCCTGGCGCCCGGTTGCCGAGGCGCGGAGCGACGGCCGCCCAGGGCTGGCTTGCGCGACCGCTGCATCACGCCGGCGACAGCACGCGGCGGATCGCCGCCGGGAAGTCCAGTTGCGCGCGCCAGCCGAGCAGCGCGGCGGCCCGCGACGGGTCGCCCAACTGGCTGGGGCGGTCGACGCGCCGGCGGCGGCTGTCATCGACGCGGATGCGCACCTGGCGGCCGAGCGCGCGGCCGATCTCGGCCACCAGTTGCTCGACGGAATGCTCGACCCCCGTGCACAGGTTGAAGACGTCGTAAGGCTGATCGGCGCGGCTGTCGCCGAGCAAGGCCAAGAGCCCCTGGGCCACGTCGTCGGCGTGCAGGTAGTCGCGGCGCGGGCTGAGGTTGCCCAGGCGCACTTCCGCCTCGGCGCCGCCGCTGGCGCCCAGTTGCGCCAGCACCTCAGGGATCAGATGGCCGTTGGGGTCGTCGTGGGCGATGCTGTTGAAAATCCGCGCGACCCGTCCGACACCAGCGCCGCGCTCGCACCAGAAGCGCAGCTGGCGTTCGTTGCTGAGCTTCGACAAGGCGTAATTGTCACACGCGTCGAGCGCGCTGGCCTGCTCGCCGAGGGCGCCGTCGCTCCAGGCATAGACCGCGCCGCTGGAGGCCAGCACGATCCGCCGCACGCCCGCCTCTTCGGCCACCTGCAGCACCTGCTCGGTGCCGGCCACGTTGACCTCCAGGCAGTGCCGGCGGCGCTGCTCGCAGGTCGGGATGTGGTGCACGGCGGCCAGGTGCATGATTGCCTGCGGCCGGAAATCCCGGCACAGGCGACTCAGCGCCTCGCCATCGCGAATGTCGCCGCGCAGGCTCAGGGTCGCGGCGGCCGGCATCGGCAAACCGCTGGAAAGGTCGTCGAACACCGCCGCCTCGCCGCCCGCGCGGACCCAGGCCGCGGTCACGCGGCGGCCGATCATGCCGGCACCGCCGGTAATCAGCAGGCGCTTCATCGCGCATCGGCCGTCAGCAGCCACCGCCGCAACGGCGCCGGTAGCCAGGGGAACAGCGGCGCCGGCAAGCGGGCGTCGGAGCGGCGCAACGCCAGCTTGCCGGCCAGCAGCAAGGACAGCCCGCCCAGGACCAGGGCGAACACACCGAGGCCGACCAGCAGTGGATTGCGCGCGGCGATCGGCCGCTGCCCGATGGCGACGCTGGACTTGAACAGGCTCGTACGCTCGCGGAAGCTCGCGCCCTCGAGTTTCTGATTGATTTCGTCGGCCACCTGGCGCGCCACGTCAGGGATCTCCTGGACGCCGCCCAGCACGCTCGACTGCTGCTTGCGCAAGTAGTCGGCGAGCTGCGTGCCCGAGGTGCTGTCACGGATCACCGCGTCCACCTCGCCGAGCAGTTTCGCGTACCAGTCGAGCCGCTCCAGCTCCCGGCGGTCCTGGCGCTCCTCGGCCTCGGCATTGGCGTTGGCGGCTTCCAGCGCGACTATCTGCGTCATCGGCGCCAGGTAGCTCGCACCGCCTTCCTGAACCGTGGTCACGCTGCTGGCGTTCATGCTGCGCAGCTCTGGATAGCGTTGCAGCAGGGCCTGCATGCTGGCCATGCGCTGGCGGTTCTGTTCGATCCCGAAGCGCGCCTTGATGATCTTGACTTGCAGGGCCGGGCGGCTGCTGGCCAGTTCGGCCTGGCGCTCGCGCACGAAGCCGGACAGCTCATTCCACAACAAGGCCTGGCGAATATGTCCGGCGAGACTGTCGAAGCGGCGCTGCGCCTGGCGCTCATCGACGACCGGCAGGCTCATCTCCAGGCCCAGGGTGCGGGTGTTCCGCACATCGGCATTGGGCGTATTGCGCAGGTCGTCGCGGCGCAGCGCGGTGCGGAACTGTACCCGCTCGTCCCAGAACGCGGGATTCAGCGCCTGGCGCTGGAAAGCCGCGGCCGCCGGCGAATCGTCCGGCATCGAGGCGGCCACCCAGCGCGGGTCCCAGAGCAACGGCAGCACCTGGCGCCATTCTTCAAGGCTGAGCCCCGGCACGTCCATCACCGCACTGGCGCGGTACACCGGATGCTGCGCCGTCCACCAGGCGGCGCCGAGCGAGGCCAGCAGCGCCGGCAATAACAGCAGGCGGCCGAAACGGCGATAGAAGCGCAACAGCATCAGGGCCAGTTCGGCCAATGAGGTTTCGCCGGGAACGGCGCGTAGCGCGTTCCGCTCAGCCAAGGGTTGCATGAGAAGTTCCCCGAATGGAAAGAAAGGTGCTTGCGCACCGCCGCGCGAAGCGGCAATCCAGACGCCTTCTGAGGGCGTTCAGAAAAAACTGACGGACTTTGCCACAGGCCTAGGAGGCAGGCAATTGGCCAGGCCGGCTTTTCTCGGAGACCGCTTCGGGCCGACGCAATCCATACGCCAGCGCCAGGCACAGCACCGCCTCGGTGCCCAGGGTGGCCCAGGCCGCGCCCTCGGCGCCGCGCCAGGGCACCAGCAACAGGTTCAGCGCCAGGTTGGCCAGCATCGCCAGCGCGGCACTGCCGGCGAACCAGCGCTCACGCCCGGTAGCGATGGCCGCCTGGGTCAGCACATAGTTCGGCAAGGCGAACAGCAGACTGCTGAACAGCCAGCCGATCAGTGGCCCGGCGCCGAGCGCGAACTCGGCGCCGAACAGCCGGCCGAGCAACCAGGCGCCGCAGGTCCAGCCGGCCAGCGCCAGCAACGCGCCGAGCAGCGCGGCCTGGCCGAGGGCCCTGGCGGCGAGCCGGGCGAAGCCTCCGGGGTCGTCCGCCGCCAAGCGCAGGCGGCGGAACAGCATCAGCGCCACCGGCGCCGCCAACAGGAACACACCATCGAGCAGCCGGTAGGCGGCGGCGTAACGGCCGACCTCGGCGGCATCATCGAGGACGCCACGCAGGATGAGAATGTCGATGCGTTGATAGAGCGTGGAGAACAGATCGACGGCGAGGAAGGCCAGCGCCTGCCGATGCACCCGCCCCTGCCGATCCCAGCGCGGCGTCGCCGGGAAGTCGCCGCGGAACAGCACCAGGTAGACCAGCGCCAGGCCCAACGCCCAGGCACTGAAGATCACCAGCGGGCGCGGCCCGAACAGCGCCATGCCGGCCAGGATCAGCAGCGCACTGGCACTGCGCCCGAGCATCTGCCAGCGTGCGTCGCGGCGGAACAGGCCCGCGCCCTTGAGCCAGGCGGACAGCCACTGCGACCAGGTAATGGCGCCGAAGCAGGCGATCGCCGCGATCAGCGCCGGCGCGTCCAGCCACTTGCCGAGCAGCGCCGCCAGACTCATCAGCAAGGCGCTGACCGCCAGCAGATGCCCCAGCGCGATACCGGGCAAGGCGCTCGCCGGGGCACCCGGCGCGGCAGACGGCGCCACGCGCTCGCGCAGCAGCAAGGTGCGCAAGCCGGCGTCCTGCAACAAGGCCAGCAGCGTGGCCAGGGCATAAAGGAAGGCGTAGTCGGCGAAGCCGCCGGCGCCCATGCTGCGCGCGAACAGAATCGACAGGCCCAGCGACACGGCGGCGCCGTAGAGGCTCGCCAGCCATTGCAGCAGCAAGGGCAGCCCGCGCCTCAGCACCGGTGCCCACCGCCGAGAAAGCAGCCGACCCGGGTAAAGCGATGCTGCCCGGCGCCGCCGCAGACATCGAGGTCTCCGGCGACCACCCAGCAGTGCGCCTCCAGCCCCGCGCTGGCGGCATCGCGCGCGACGCCGAAATAGCTCACGCAGGGCACCCGGTACAGCGCCAGCAGAGCACGCGCGGCCAGGGCCTGGGCGAAGCAGTGCGACTGCCACGGGGTATGCCGCGCGCCCAGGGCCAGGGTTTCGCGGATCAGCTCGGCGCTGCGCCGTTGCCGGGTATCCAGCGCGGGCGCCGGGGTGTCCAGTGGCGAACGCCGCCCGAGAAAGCTCGCCAGGCGGGCGAAGGGCAGCAGCGCAACGAGTACGCGGCCGAGGCCAAGCAGCACGCAAATGGGCATCAGCCAGAACCGCACGAAGCGTGGTCGGCGCGCCAGAGCGCGCAGCTTGCGCCGGGCCAGGCTCAGCATCGGCGCGGGCGGTTCAACACAGTTGCACGATGCCGTTGTCGAGCAGGCCGCCGACGAAGCGCAACAGATCGTCGCGGCAGCGCGCTTCATCGACCTGGTATTCGGCGCACAGCCTCTGCACCAGGGCTTCCAGCGTGACCGGGCGTTCGAGCAACTCCCAAACGCGCGGGCCGACGCCGCCGATGCCGTAGTAACAGCCGCGCTCGATGCTCATCATCACCACTTCGCCATCCATGTCGGCGACGACCAGATCGGGGTGGCGCTGGACGCGGCTGTGCAGGCTGAGTTCGGACATCGGCGGGGACCTTGGCAGGGGACGGTGAGCGGAGGCGGCACGGTAGCAAAGGCCCTGGCGGGCGGCAACAGGCCATCAGAGGTCTGGACTTCGCTAATTCGCGATGCTCAAATGCAGCCCGCTGCATTCTTTCAACTTGAGCCACCTCCAGGAGTCCGGATGACCGAGCATAACCCTGCTGCCATGGACCAGCCCGTCAGCGAAACCCCGAATCAAGCCACCGAAGACGGACGCAAACCCTACGTGGCGCCGACCCTGAGCACCCTGGACACGAGCCAGACGCGCAAAGCTGCCGGCTTCACCGATGGCGTTACCACTTTCTCCTGATCTGCCCGGCGGCCGCTGAAGACGCACTCGACGTCGTCAGCGGTTGTCGCTTTCCACGTAACGAATGAAGCCGCCGACTGCCAGGCCGCGCATCAGCCTGGCGCGGTACTCTTCCGTCACCGCCTGGCGTTCCCAGCCCGCGGCGGGCCAGTTTTCCAGCGACGCACTCATGCCCTGCAGATCCAGCATGTCCGCGGCACCGGCATGGCTCGTCAGGCGCTGCATTTCCTCGCGCAATTCCGGCAGCGCGGCGCCCAGGGTTTCGTACCAGTCGGCCGCCTGATAGCCACGGCTACGCGCATTCAGCACCTCCGGCGGCAACAGCTCGCCGACCAGGCGGCGCAACAGCCAACGCGTCTGCCCATCGCGCAGGTACTGGTCTTCCGGAATGCTCAGGCAGAACTCCACCAGCCGCCGGTCCGCGGTCGGGTCGCGCAGTTCCAGGCCGCGCAGGTTGGCGGCGATCGCCGGCTCGGCGGCATTGCCGCGGTTCAGCACGGCGGCGCGCATCTGCCGCGAGTCCTTCCAGCGCGGCCGTTCGAGGAACCAGTCGAGGGCCTTGGCGCGCGCCTCCAGGTGCGTGCCCTGGCGCCAGCGCGAATGCAGGGCGCTGCGCTTCTCCAGGTGCAACTGCGTGCCGCTCAGGCGTGCCTGCAGGCGCCACAGCGGCAGCGGCAGGTGCGGTTCCACGGAAAGCCGCAACAGGCGCGCCAGCGGATGGCGACGGCGGCAAGCCGCCAGTTCACGCCACCAATCGCGCCAGCGGCGCTTGCCGAAGAGTTCGGCGAGGTAGGCCAGGCCGGTGTGCGAAATGGTCATGTTGCCGGCGTTGGCGTTCAGCAGTACGCGCACACCGCGACGCTGCGCGTCGGCCTCGATGGCATCCAGCCAGAGGCTGTTGACCGCGTACATCGGCATGCAGTCCATGGCTTCTGTCAGCGTCCGCAGGACATCGAGCGGCGCGCGCGGATTGGCGCGGATCAGCACATGGTCGATATTCGCGAAGCGCGCCGCCACGGCCCGCGCGCCCGGCCCCTCGTCGGCATGCTGGCCCTTGGGCGCGGGCCCAGCGAAGCCTTCGCGCGGCACGGCGGTGAAGGCGGTCAGGCGCTGCCCGCTGCGCGCCAACTGGCGCGCAGCCAGGGCAGTGACCGTGCCACTGTCGAAGCCGGAACTCAGTTGCGAGGCCAGCGGCCCGGCCGCGCGCAGGCAACTGGCGACCGAGCGTTCGAGGACTTCGCTGAACGCTTCCAGGTACTCGTCGTCGCTGCCCAGGCGCAATTCGCGTCGAGGATCCAGGCGGTAATACTGGCGGCACTCCAGGCGCTCGCCCTGCACACTGAGCAACTGGCCGCGCTCGACGCGACGGATGTCCTTGAACAACGTCTGCGCACCGGACATCGGCAACTGCGCCAGGCGTTCCGCCAGGCTGGCCTGACAGATTTCCCGCGGCACCCCGGGAATGCAGAACAGCCCCTTGGGCAGGCTGGCGAAGGCGAAGAAACCACGCCCCTGGAACCACACCAGCGGGCGCCCGCCCATGGCATCGCGAACCAGTTCCAGGCGCCGCTGCGCCGGCCACCAGCAGGCATAGGCAAAACTCCCCAGCAGGTGTTCCGGCGCCGCATCGACCCAGCGCAGGCAAGCGCGCTGGACCAGATCGACGTCCGCCAGCAGGGCCAGTTCGGCGCTGCCCAGGCCCAGCTCAGCGGCCAGTTCGCGGCGATTGTCCAGGCGGCCGTCGAACAGCACCACGCAGCGCCGCTCCGGGTCCAGGCGCGGTTGCTGATCGAGCGAGTCTTCCGGGGTGATGCGCAGCAGGCAATGCAGCAGCCCCGCCGGCCCCTCGCGCCACTGCCGCTGGGCATCGGCGCCATAGGGCGCGAGCACCGCCTGCATGCGCTGCAGGGTGGCGCGATCGGGCGCCGTGCCATCCAGGCGGATCAAACCGGCAATCGCACTCATCTTCTCTCCCCGCCGACATCCAGCAACTCGGCCAACTGCTCGAACAATTGCGCGGCGATCCGTTCCGGCGCGCGCAAGGTCATCGAGCGCGCATAGAAACGCCCGACATTCTGCCCGGCACCGAGCGCGGCCAGATGGATCGGCCCCGCCTCGATGGCGGCGATCACCGCACGCAGATGATCGTCGAGGAAGGACGCGCCATTCGCCTCGCGGGTCGCGGCATCGCAGGGCGCGCCGTCGCCGATCACCAGCAGTATCTTGCGCGCCTCCGGCTGACGCGCCAGGCGCCGCGCCGCCCAGGCCAGGGCTTCGCCGTCGATATTCTCCACCCCGGCCGTGGCATCGAGCAGCCACGGCAGCTGTCGCCGCGCCTGGCGCCAGGGCTGCCCGCAGGTCTTGTAGACGACATGCCGCACAGCATTCAGACGCCCCGGCGCGGGCGGCCGGCCGGCGGCCTCCCAGGCGCGCCGCAGCGGATTGTCCAGGCCCTCGGCAGTGGCGAAGCCGAGCACCTCGCAGCGAATGCCGCAGCGCTCCAGCGCGGCGACCGCCAGGTCGATCGCCTGCACCGCCAGCAGCGCCGGCTGGCCGCGCATCGAGCCGGACTGGTCGACCAGCAGGGTGACGCACGCCTCCGCCTGCGGCGCTTCGCCCTCGCGGCGGAAGATCCGCTCAGCGCCGCCCTGCTTGAGCGCGCTGGCGAGACGGCGGTTGTCCAGCAGGCCCTGCTCTTCGCCGAACGACCAGCGCCGCAGCCGCGCGGCCTGCAAGCGTCGTTGCAGGCGCACGGCCAGGCGCCGGCTGGCGATATCCGCGGGCGGCAGCGCTGGCCAGCCGCCCGCGGGCATCCGCGCGGCCAACTCACGCGCTCCGAGCAATTCGTCCCAGGCCGTGGAATAGACCCGATAGCCCTGCGCCGCTGGCGCCGCCATGGCAAGCTCCGCGCCCGCGCTGGCGCTGGGCAGTGCAGCATCGGCGGCCAGCGCCACGAGCGCCTGAGGCAGCGTCACGGCAGGGGCGGCGCCATAGCGCGCGCACGCCGCCAACAGCGGCTGCAACGCTTCGGCATAACGTCGGCCATCGGCGAGGCAGTCGCGCACCGCGTCGAGGGCTTCCAGCAGCAGGCGTTGCAGCATTTCCGGGGAAGGCGGCGCGCTGTCGGGGCGGCGCCAGAAGGCCAGCTTGCGCAACGCCGAGGCGCCCTGCCCGCTCGCGGCGGACGGCGGTGGTGGCGGCATGCCTGACGGATCGGCCAGGCGCGCACGAGCGGCGCGGTACAGCCAGGTCGCCAGATCGGCGCCGGCCAGTTGATCGAGGCGACGCGCCAGGTTGAGGCGCATGCCCGGCAGGTCGGCGGCAGCCAGGCTTTCTACCCGCGCCTGTTCCAGGGCGTCATACCAGGGCCGCAGGGACGCATCGAGGTCGGCGGCAGCCGGCGCCCGGTGCCAGTGCGCCCAGGCCGCCTCGGCATCCGCCGCGCCGCGCTCAGGCACGGCGCAGGCCGCCAGCGACCCGCCGCCATCGGCATAGGTGCGCTGCCAGGCCGCCAGCGCGTTGGCCCGGCGTGCTGGCTCAGTCATGCGTGGAACCGGCGCTGTCGCCATGGAGTTCTTCAGCGAAACAACGCTGGAAGATTTCCGCCAGCAAGGCGCGCTCGCTGTCGTCGCAGCGGTTGTAGAAGGCCAGGCGGAAGGCCAGGCGCACATCGCCGAGCAAGGCATGGTTCTCGCACCAGGCGATCAGGCTGCGCATCGACAGCAGCGACGACAGATCGCCGTTGGCCTGTGCCCGCCGCGCCAGTCCGGCCAGGTTGAGCATTGCCGTGAGGATCGGCGCCGGCACCTGCGGCACGCGCGCGGCGAGGATCGCGCGCTCCTGCTCGGGCGCCGGGTAATCGAGCTGCGCCACCACGCTCCAGCGATCCAGTTGCGCCTGGTTCAACGCCTGGGTGCCGGCATACAGGCCGCTGCCATCGCCCTGCCCGGCGGTATTCGCCGTGGCGAACAGGCGGAAGGCCGGGTGCGGCGTGAGCACCTGGTTCTGGTCGAGCAGGGTCAGCCGGCCATCGGCTTCCAGCAGCCGCTGCAGCACCAGCATCACGTCGGGGCGACCGGCATCGTACTCGTCGAGGATCAGCGCCATTGGCCGCTGCAGCGCCCAGACCAGCAGGCCGGGGACGAACTCGCTGACCTGACGGCCATCGCGCAGCAGCAGCATGTCGCGGCCGATCAGGTCGGCGCGGGTCACATGGCCGTCGAGGTTGATGCGCAGGCACGGCCAGTTCAGGCGCGCCGCGACCTGCTCGATATGGCTGCTCTTGCCGCTGCCATGCGGGCCATGCGTGAGCGTCACACCGCTACCCCGCGCGGGAGGCCTTATTTCCTTGGCGCTTCGCTGCAATGAACGCCTCACCATGCCGGACAGCGAGTGACTATGTCACTTGGAAAGTCACTGGCCCTTCCCTGCCCGGTTCTGGGCGAATCCCTTCCTTTATATAGCTTCACCGCAGCGCGTCATACGCTGCCTCACACGCTAGCCCCCGGGTGCGGGACTGGTCAAAAGCCTCCGCCAGGACTCCCGCTCTTTCGTCAGCGCGCTTGAGCACGTCGGCGAGCAACTGGGCGGAGGCGGCAGCTGCCTTGCTTGCTCCGGCAGTGCAGGTATCGCGGCCGGCTTCACTTGCTGCCAGTCTGCGTGCGAGGTTGTCGGCTGCGTCCCGCAGGCTGCCAGCAGAAGCGCGAGCAGCGGCAGCATCAGTAGCCGCGCGGTCGATTTCACGTTGGGCATCTTGTGTCACCTTTGAAATGGATTGTTGGCGGGATTGCTCGATCGCGCGTTGCTCGGCCTGGGCTTTGGCGGTCTCCGCAGCATCGGCGGCCAGGTGCCGTTCCCACTTCGCCCGCCAGGCGGCATCGGCGCGGGAGCTGCCCTGCTGCCAGCAGAACGCGCCGACGGCGCCGATCAGCAGCGCCAGGGCGAGCGGCTTCCAGTAGTTGAGAAGCATCAGTAGTCTCCGATCTCGGGAAGGTTGACCGTCTGTCCGGCCAGGGCATGGGTACAGTCGCTCAGGAACTCGATGCGACCATCTCGGACGAAGGAGTGGCAGCGGCGATCCTCTCGCTGTTCGCCCCACCAGTACTGAACCAGGATCGAAGGGCTGAAGGTCGGCTTGTTCACGTCGCCGTTCCAGTCCCAACCAGGTCCAGGCATGGCACGGTTGACGTTGACGCCATGCAGCATCTGGCAGCCGGGGCAAAGAAAGAACAGTTGGTCGTCGGCACGCTCCAGGATCGGCGACAACTGAACAAAGGCGCTCATACAAGCACCTCCTTGGCCTTGGCCCACAGCGCCAGGCGCTCGGCCTGCCCATTCAAGCCGCCGTTGATGCGTCGAGTGATGTCGTCGAAGCGCCCGGCGTCGGCCAGGTCGTTCAGGCCATTGGCCGACCACCACCATGCGGCCGACATCGCGGCGAAGTCAGGCTGCTCGAGCAGTTGCGGCTGATCCTCCAGCGGCTGGCCAATCCCGGCGCCAGCGGCGCGGTAGTTCGCACGCCCGGTGATCTGGATCAGGCCGCGGCCACGGTAGAGCCAGCCGTCACCGGAGCTGACCGGGCCGTTTCCGTTCCGGCCGGCATAGGTCGTATTGGCGATCAACGGCGGGTTACGCGCGATCTGGTTCGCCAGTGCGTTCGGCTGCCCATCGGCACCGCGATACCGGCTTGGCCAGGTGTTGGCCAGGCCCTGGGCCGAGTAATTCAGGTTCTCGACCAGCGCGGTGAGCTGCGCGCTCTCATGCCCGACCTGGGCCAGGAAGGCGGCCATGCGCACGTTCGACGTGATGCCGAAGCGGATCATCGCCCGGTTGAGCGCAGGAACGAAAACGCCGGCTCGAGGGCCGGCGTTCGGAAGGATCTGCAGCAACTGCTGCTCGGTGATGGGCATTACTGGCCTCCAGAAACAGAAGACCCGGCGCTGGGCCGGGTCTTGGTGTAGTGCGATGCACCGCCGATTCGGACGCCGGCCCACATGATCCAGGCCCGCCAGGCTGCAACCCCCTCGGCGCGGAGCGCGCGGTAGAACACCGCATCGCAGTCCTTCCGGGGCAGTTGGCCGGCCGTGTACAGCTGGTCGTGGATGGTCGCTGCGAGGTTGCCGTAACCGGCGACCAGGGCGAAGAACACGAAGAGCACGGCGTTGTGCAGCACCTGCAGGCTGGCGAAGTTCGTCTCAAAGCCTGCCGGCGCGGTGAACGTGCCGAGGTCATCCTCGAGCACCAGGTCAGCCAACAGTCGGTGATTCCACTTCCCCAGTTGCTCGGTCTTCAGCGTGGTCAGGAACCGGCTCATGTCGGCCAGCCTTCGTCGAGCATTGCTTCGGTGAAGGTGCCGGCATCGACCTCTTCCGCCAGGGCCTTTTCACGGTCATAGCACGCCTGGATGTATGCCCGCATCGCCCGAGCAATGGCCAGGATCTGCGTGGCACTGAGGGTCACCCAGCTACCGTCGGCCGCCTTCCAGTCACAGCTATAGGTCGAGTCGAGTGTTGCTTCCAGGGCTGCGCCGGTGATCTTCACCTGGCTGGTGTCGCTGGTGTCCAGATGGACGCCATCCGCATTGGTGCCAGCTTGCACCTGCTGCCAGCGGCGTTCGGCGATCTTGGCCTTCATCTCTTCTGCCGTCGGCGCAGGAACGACTGGCGCGGAGAATTTTCCCGCGGCATAGGTCCAGCCACAGGCTACATCCGCGCCATCAGGTACTACGACCCAGACCAGGTCAGGATGGAACATCTCGCTGATATCGCCGTCAGTTTCAAACAGCTCGACAACGACCACGTCCTCAATCCGCGCATACGTTTTCATCATGCGTACTCCCAGACAATTACCATGCCCGACGCGCCGACCCCGCCGGCGAGTGCAGAAGCGCTGACGCCGATCCCAGCGCCACCGCCTCCCGAGCCTTTTGCTTGTGCCGCGCCGCCGACAGAGCCAGACCCTCCGTTACCCCCCATGCCAAAATAGGAAGCCCCGCCGAAGCCTCCAACGGGCAGATATCCGGTGCCGACAATTCCATATCCGGCAAATCCGATCCCACCGCTGCTGGAGACGTCAGGAGATCCGCTGATAGTTAACGATCCACTGCCGCCATTGGCGAAGAAGCAGGAGCCTGCTGGACCACCAGTCGCGCCCCCTGCCCCCCCGCCGACGCTGAGCAGGGCACCGAACGAGGAGCTACCGCCCGCGCCCCCTGTCGCCCCAGCCGAGGCAGTTCCGCCTGCGCCAACGGTCACAGTTACCCCGGCGAATCCTGAGGTAATTCGTTTCTTGGCATAAGCGCCGGCACCCCCGCCGCCACCCACAGAAATGGCACCCGCGCCAGATGCAGGGGCACCACCACCGCCACCGCCACCACCGACTGCCTCAACAACAACCGACTTGGTTCCATCGGTTGGCGTGTAGGTGAAGCTGCCTGCTGAGGCAAAAACCTGCACGCCGATAAGGCGCCCATTTGCGATGCCGTCTGTGCGCGCCATGATTTTCCAGGCAGAGCCCGTGGACACGACAACAATCGTCTCGCCCTTAGCCATGACGTAGGGCGTAAGCTGCGTAGCGAAGTCGAGGAAGACGAGAAGATCGGAGCCAGCAGCGCCTACCGCGAAGCTCGACATGGCACTGGAGATGTGCGAGATCACAAAAGTCGCACCAGGCGCAACCGAACTCAGCAGCGGCAATTGCAGGTTTACGGCGCCGGTCCCGGCATTGGAGCAGACATAGGTTCCCGCCTGCGCGGCGGTCAGCGCGGTATTCGCCGTCACAGCCTGAAATGCCTTGATGTTGCCCAGGGCGTTCTGCACGAATGCCGTTGTTGCCAACTTGGTCGAGGCATCAAACTGCGCGGCGGTCACGCCAATCGAAAGTGCTGACTTGAGATTTGCAAGCAAGGTCGCCGTAGTGCCGTCATCGACTGCATCAAGCCCTGTCTTATCGACAATCAATTGCGCAAGGACTGCCGCCATAATTGAAGATTGGCGCCAAACTTTGTTCAACTGCGCAGACTGAGCCGTACCTGCCGAAAACCCTGCTGTACGCGCGGCCAGCGCGGCATAGGCGCTCTGCGTTAGGACGTTCGAACCCGCCCCGCCGGCAAACGGCAGGAAGTCATTATTTGCCATGAAGTTCTCCAGTTAGGAGTAGACGGTTCCCCAGCTACCTTGATCGAAGCCGGCGATGTATTCATTGATGATGTCGAAGCCAAAGAGAGGCCCGTCAACACTGGTGACGACGTAGTAGTCGACCCTTACGCCTTCGGGCTTTATCGGGATGTAGCCGCCGGTTAGAAGGGCCAGGGCAAGAGGTGTTGGGCGAGCACCTGATACGCCGATGGTCATCGACATATCTTGGTTGTCCTGGATAAACACGTGCGTGGCACCACTGAACACCAAGTCGAGGATTGCCTTCGACGCACCCAGCGTTCCGTCCCAATGGTTTGCCCCGATCTTTGCTCTGATCAGGAGCCTGTAGGTGTCATCGTCGAGAGACACGACGCCTGAGTCAGGGTCGAATGGCCCTTTCCATACCCCTTGATCGAGACCGATACCGTCGATATCGAATGAGAAATAGACGCCTGCAAGAGGGGTTTTGACATGGCGACTGATGCCTACCCACAGACCGACGATATCGAGCTGCGCACCGATGGCCACATCCAGGTCGAAGTTAGCCGCCAATCCATCGGCAGCATTAATCACATCAACCAGAGGCTGCAGCACTGCCTGCACCGTGGCCATGAACTTCGGCTTGTCGGAATGCTCGCTGGTGATCAGCCCGAGGTAATCGGAGATGTCGGCCATGGATCAGGTCACCGTCAGGGTTACAGATGCTGGGGCGCAGCTGGCCGCCTGGTTGAACGCCAGCGCCACATCAGGAGTGCCAGCGCCACCAGGACCGGTGATAGTCAGTGCGGTCAGCTTGAAGGTGTTGCTGTTGGCCACGCTGTTGGCCGCAGTGATCGCGTCAGCCCACTCGACCGCCTTGCTCAGGCCGCCGCCGATGGCCACGCCGTTGATGTAGTCCGAGACTGCCTGCTGCACCGCAGCGCCGACGTTTGAGCTGTAGCCCGCGAGGGCCTTCAGAGAGATCGCCACGGTTATGGCCTGGTAGGTCGGCCGGTAGAAGTTGATGGTCAGGGGGCGCCCGTAGACATCGGTCACGGTCTGCGAGGTGGTGCCGTAGGTGCCAGTCCCAGGGGTTTTCTTGTCGGCGATGGCCTGGGCGATGGCCGCCGCGTCCCCGCCTTCAACTACCAGCGAGATGGAGTGCGCCGGAATGCCGTTGGCGTCGGTCGAGTTGGTGTCGTTCTCATAGGTCGCCAGCCGGGTGACGCCTGTGATGTTGGCCACAGCGCCGGTTGTACCTTCAAGCACTGTGCGCGACGGCAACGCGACGGAGACCTGCTGCCGTTGGCGGAGCGCGGAGTCGGTCTCCACCGGAGCGCCCGGCTCTGCCGCCGAGGCGTTGGTCACCGACTGCCAACCGCGAGTCGGCGTGGCGATGATGTTCACTTGGCCGATGCCGGCGGCGACTGCGCCAGACGTTGTGCACGTCGCGGTCACCGTGATCGTGCCGGCCGGCGGAATGGTAACGGTGGCCGGGAGTGCCCAGTTGTTGCCGTTCACATCCCGGGCGATGCCCTGGGTGATCACTGTACCTGCCTGGCCAACCACCTGTAGGTCGACCTGCGAGTTAGTGGCCACTCCGCGGCTGATGCCGTTGATCTTCACATTGCTCGACAGACCGTTGCCCTGGGCGGTGTTCGGCGAAAAGGCGTTGTAGGCGGAGATGATGGCGGCGTTGGCGTCGCTGATGGCCAGCGCCAGCACACTCAGCAGCTGTCCGTCCTGGCTGTCGTTGCCCAGGTAGACGTCCGCTCCGTAGATCGAGCGGAACGACTGCTGCAGGTACGCCAGCGAATCGGCGTAGTTCGGCGCGGAGATGCCGCTGGCATCGATGGTCGGTGCGGTCGAAGAGGCCATTCAGAGCGTCTCGCTGATGGTGGTCTGGCCATAGGCCGTGGTGATCGTGCAGGTGACCGACAGCTTCCGCGCGTCCGCGTCGAAGGTGCTGTCGTAGCTGTCGATCTGGTTGACGCCGGTCGTTCCGAGGATGCGGTTACGGATCGCCATGTCGTAGGTGCCGCGCGTGCCCTCGCCGAGCACCTCGGTGCTCCAGGGCGTGCCGTCGGCGGTGTCGAGGAACCACTCACCCTTGAACAGCTCCAGGCGGGTGAGCACGGCCTGGGCCACGGCCTCCGGCGAGTTGACGTAGAAGTCCGCCGAGCCGCTGCCGAAGCTGTAGTCGCCCGCGGCGTCGAGCTTTCGATACCTCATGGCGTCGGGCCTCCGCTGGTGCCGCTGCCGGTCGTGACGCCGGTGTGCTTGTGGGTCTGCAGGCTGATCGTCCCGGCCTTCACGTCGCCGGTAGTGGTCACCTTGCCGTTCACCGTCACGTCGGCATTGATCGTCAGGCCGGCGGGAGCAGTGATCGCCACAGCACCGCCGGGCGCCACGGACACGAAGGTCGCGCCGTCATCGCTTCGCAGCTGGGCCGCGCTGGTGCTGACCGCCCCGATCACCCTCGGTTTGGATCGAAATCCCAGCAGCGCGAATCCGTCCGATAGGTCATGCATGCGCAGTTCGGCCTGGGCCTGGATGCCGCCCGATTGCCACCATGAGTCGATGCAGCGCGAGGCGAACACCACCAGGCATTCGTCGTTGGCTTTCACCGGGAAGGTCAGCGTGCAACCACCGCCGGCCGGGAACTGCACCGGGCAGTCAAGCAGCAGCGGAAGGTTGACCGGCGACAGGTTGCCGGCCTCATCACGCACCAGCGCCTGGATGGCAGGCTGCACCACGCAGGTCATGGCAACTGGATCGAAGCTCTGGATAATGCCGGGCAGCGCGGTCCATAGTTTCGACTGCAGGCCGCCAAAGGCGATGGAAACCCACTCGATCGGATCAAGCATCCGCTCGCGTCTGTCCAAGGAGATCACCATGAAGAAGATGTTGCTGTTGGGACTGCTGGCCGTTTGTGGATCTGCTGCAGCAGAAACGGTGCTGTTCGATCCAGCGGACGGGCGCCGGTACGTGGGCGACGAGTTCGATGCTCGAGCCGCGAAGCAGGTCCTCTATCAGGACCGCCCCTGTAAGCTCCCACTCGTCAACGCCAAAGACATGCGCGAGTACACCTCGCCGGTCACCTATCCATCGAAGGCGTGCTGGGGCCGTCTGATCGGAGGCGATGTCGTGGTCGTCTACGACAACGGCGAGACAATGAGGCTGCCGGAAGCTGCGTTCGTTACCGCAACCGTGAACAAGTCGGGCAGCGCGCGAGTCATCAAGTCGGTATACAAGCGGCCCTAGCCGTAGGGCTTGACCGGCCCAGCCGGCGCCACAGCGCCAGGTGTCTCTGGGCGGTCGAGCAGCCCCGGCGGGACGGTTGCGTCCACCGCCAGGCAGATGACATCGGTGTACCACTCATTGCCGCGGGTATCGCCCGAGTGGTTCACCACGATCGAGCGGTAGAAGCCGTCGGCCGAAAGGAACGAGCTGTTCTTCACCCACTGATTGGAGTTGGTGTCCCCGAGCGATAGGCCATACCGGTACTGCTGGATACTGGCATTGTCGATCTGCAGCCTCCGGCCGACCTTCACGCTCGGGTTCAGCAGCATCTTCACGGTGATGCCGTTCTGGGTCTGCTCAGGCAGGCCGACCATGCCGGTCGCCGAGGTGACCACCACGGCTTCACCTGGCAGGTAGGCGGTGTTCGGGATCAGCGTCAGCTGGCCATCCTGCAAGCTCCAGCTCAGATCCTGCGTTTTCCCCAGGTTGTCCAGGTGATCACGGACCATGCCGAACATCACCTTGCCGCGCGGCAGCTTGTTACCCGACAGGGTCATGCCCTGCCCCATGGTGATACCTCGCGAGGCCATGGCCTGCAGTGCGACCTGCAGGTGATCGTCCGGCGTCGAGCCGGCAGCCAGTGAGGCATTCATAACCGCGAAATTGTAGGCACTGTCGCCGTCGGCGGCAGTGATGTCGAGGTAGGTGTCGGTCTGGCTTTCTCGGCCGCGGCGCACCTGTTTGATGGTGCCGTCGAAGATCACCCCGTAGTTCCCGGCGTAGCCGGCCTGCAAGACGATCCGCTCGAACTCCTTCTGCGCGCGCTGCGCCGTCTGGTCGCTGACGTTGTAGACCCGAATGTCCGCAGAGTTCGGAGTCTTCAGGTCGCCCCGCCTGATCGAGAATCGGATGCGCAGGTCCGACAGGTCGAGCGCGGTCTCGTCGTTGCCGATCTTCAGGCTGATCTGGCGGAGGTATTGGGGTACGCTCATCGCTTTTCCTCAGGATGATCGACAAATGCTCTGGAAAGGCATCCCTGCCGCGGTATTCGTTGTTGTCGCTTGTGGCACGGCTTTCGCCGGGCAAGACCCCTACACCTCCGACCTGGCATCTGCAAACCTACCCAACTTGGTATCCGTCTACTCAGCAATGAATGACATGTGCCGTGATCGGCCAGATGCTCAGCGAGAATGTGCCCGTAGGGATGAAGCCTACAAAGAGCTTCAGTCGCGCGGCTGGTGCTGGGGACCGGATGATGCAATTGGCGCAGACAAGTCTTGGGTCGAATGCCGGAAGCCGGATTCATCCAGCGGAATTCCTCGCTTCGACGCGGCGGCGCAATGCCGGAAGGTTTCTTCTGCGAGTGGTTCTCCATCGGAGATGATTTATGGCAGTTGCATGGAGATGGAGCAGTCTGCGTACAACGAGCTCAAACCAACCTGGGGGCGCATTCCTGAAACCATGCAAAGCCATTGCACTATGGTCGCCAAGGCCAGTGGGGCCGGCTCTTACATGATCCTGCAGAGCTGTATCGAGCAGGAGCTTGAGGCCAAAAAGACCAATGCCGGCACATCTTTCAACTACTGATCCGTCCACCAGTACAGGTGCGAAGCATTTCCGAGGTTGTCGAAGGTCGGTACCGCGTCAGGATCGGCCGTGGTTTGCACCCACAGCACTCCGGTGAATCCAAGGTGCCCATAGGGCGCCAACAGGTTGCAGCCGGTCACCAGCGGGATGCCGTTGACGATGGCGTTACCGCTGGAGTCGGAAATATCCAGCGTCCACCCGGCATCGGCCGCGTTCCGCCACTGCACGCGCAGCTGGTACTCGGTGCCGCTCAGGGAAATGCTGAAGCGCTGGCCTTCTGCGGACAGCGGAATCTCGTAGTTGGCCATGCCTCACCCGTTCGGTGGCTGCCAGCCGCCCGGGGCCGGGTAGGCCGTGGCGACCTGCTTGGTGCCCATGTTCGCCACCTCACCGGTGGCCTGCGGAGTCGCCTGGCTGTCGCGCGGTGGCAGCGTGGTCGCCTGGGTCTGCACGATGATCACCTGGCGGCAAACCACCGTGCACATCAGCGCGTTCTCCGACGTCGGGTCGGTGGTCAGCGCCAGGCTGCGCATCAGCATGTTCTGGTACGTCCGCTTCCCGGTCGATACGTCGAAGGGAATACGGGACTGCTGCAGCGCCAGCAACTGGTTGTAGACGCTCGACACGTAGTCGGATCCGAACGCCGATCCGCCAAAAAGAGCAGATACCGACTGGCCAATCCCGGACAGCAGACCGGAAAGGCTGGAGTTGCTCCAGCCGCAGCGGATCACCACCTCCGAAGGCTGCACGAAGGCGTGGTCGTTGATGTTGGCGCCCTGCTCGACCGGGTGCTCGGTGACTTGGAGGGTGTCAGTGCTCACCTCCTCCAGCGTCACCATCGCGGTGATCGAGCCGATCGATCGCTTGGGGTCGATCGTGATCAGGCCTGCGAAGTTGGGCATCTCATTGCACCGCCGTGTTCAGGTTGCGGACCATGTCCTGATTGACGCGCCCCTGAGCACCGGCCACCGCCTGGGCGGTCGAGTTCGGGTCGCCACCGCCGTTGACATGGATATCGGTCTTCTGGGTCATCTGCACCGCCATGGCGCCGCGCTTGGCCGCCTCGGCATCAGCCGCTGCAGGGCGTTCGTAGTAGCGCGAGACAACCGATCCGGCGTCCTGGGCATTCTGCGCGGCCATGAGGAGCTTCCCGGCCTTCTGCTCGGCACCCTGGGTCAGCTCGTACTGGACGAACTCCAACTGCTTCATGAAGTCCGCGCGCGGATCATGCAGGCTGAAGCCGGCGAATTTCTCGAACGCCTGCTGGCGATCCGGGTGCCATTGGCCAAGCCCGGCAGCCCTTCCCCAATCACCAATGGCATGAGGATTCAGGTCGCTTTCAGCGGCCAGGTTAGACACGATTCCTGCCGCCTGGTGCGGCGCCCAGCCCTGCGCCTGAAAGAAATCCATCGCGAAGGTCGACTTGTCCTTGTCGACGCCCTGCAGCGTGCGCCAGGCGTTTGCAGCGGCATCGAGGCCCGGTGTCTTCGGTTCCTGCGCTGGTAGACCTTTCTCCTGACGGATGCGGGCCACCTCTGCGTCCTCGCCCTCGTTGAGCGATGGCGAATACAGCATCGCGCCGGCTCCCACGACCAGCGTAGAAAGAGCAGAAGCACCAGCCGCCGCCGTCGAAGCACCAGTGATCCCGCCGCCGAGCCGAACGAACGCCGCAGCCAGGTTGAGGATGCCGGTGACCAGCGAAGTCAGGCCCAGCATGCGCATCAGGCCGAGCAACACGATGATCTTCGTGCTCCAGCCGTCAGTGGCCTGGTCCAGCTTGACGAAGAAATCGTAGACCGACTTCAGGTACGGCTCGGAATCCTGCGCCAGGGTGATCAGCTTCTCGGTGACGTCGACGATGCGGCCGGCGATCATTGGGCTGTTTTTCTCGAACCAGTCGGAGAACTTCGCCAGCTCCGGCCCAAGCCGGCGCATCAGCTCGGCCTGTACCTGGGTGCCCAGCGTCTCGAACTGCAGGCCGATTCCGCGCAGCTCCGTCATGAACTGGTGAGCATCGCGGGTCGCCTGATTCAGACCGGCGCCGGAGAGCTTCTTGCGGTTTTCCTCGAGCTTGCGGCCGAACTCGCCATTCATGATGGCGCGCAGCGTGTTCTCGTCGACGCCGAGGATCGAGGCGTACTGCTTGGCCTGATACCACGGCATCGAGCGCAGTCGCTGGCCAAGGCCGACCAGGATGTCGGCGGTATCCTTGATGTTGCCGCGGGCATCTCGCGTCTGGACGCCGAGGCTCTGCAGGAAGCCCTCGCCGCCCGGGTTATCGCGCAGGAAGCGCGCCACGCCCTCAAGGGAGCTACGCACTTCGCCGGCGGACGCCCCTAGATCGCGCGCTGCGTAATCGGCAGCCTTCAGGCTATCCGCCGCGGCACCGGTTCGCTGCGCCGCGTAGTACAGGCCCTCCAGGTTCGAGGCGAAGGCCGAGACTCCGGCAGCGACAGTCAGCGATGCGCCGGCCAGCGTGGTGACCAGCTTGGTCACCGCCTTGGTGGCGTTGTCGATGCCGCCGGTGAAGGTCTTCAGCCCCTTCTCATCCACCTTGAAGCCGAGCCCGACCAGGAACTCCTTGATCACATCGGAATCGGCCATTTATTTGGACTCCATAGCCTTCTGCAGGCGCGCCTTGTTCTCAGCGCGCACCAGGAGGCAGTCGTTCATCAGGGCGATATCCGCCAGATCCAGTGTCCCGTCGAGCAGGGACTCGTACTTGCACATGCCCTCGGCGACCGGCAGGAGCAGCCAGTCGAGCCCCTCAGGCAGGACGGCAAGCTCTACGCCTGGGCCTGAGGTTGCGCCGAGGTCGACAGGAGTCCGGCCAAAAAAGGGCCGAGCGACTCGCGCACCACGAAGGCAGCAAGCTGCACCATCACACCAGCGTCGATGTCGTCGAACATGCAGACCTTCTGCCGGTCGCTCCAGACCGGCGACCAGGTCGTGCCCTGCTGCCGCTGCACCACGGACAGGCAGGTGCCCATCACGTACTCCGCAGCTTCATCCGACATTCCAGCGATAGCTCCGGCAAAGGGCTCGAACAACTCAGCCATGCCGGTCAGGTCGTTGCTCAGCGGCTTCGCGCCCTCAGCTCTCTGGCTCTCGGCCAACTTGGAGAACACCGGGATCAGCGCCGGAATGATCGGAGCGATCTTGCGCGACAGGTGGAATTGGCGCATGGCGTCGAGCTTAGCGGTTCGGTAGCACTGGCCGTTTACGGTGAACTCAGCCATCAGTAGGTCCCCAGGATGCCGTCGATCTTGATGGAGTCGAAGGTCCACTCGACGATGTCGCCGTCCTTGCGGTAGTTCAGATCGGGGCGCTTCTTGAAGGCACAAGAGCGCGCCACAGTGGTGTCGCCACTGACCGAATGGGTCAGGGTGATGATGTTGTTCCCCCATGCCGAGGAGCTCAGCGACTGGGCGTCGTACAGCGCCATCAGCTGGGCGTTCTTCGGCGAGGTCTTCAGCAAGCGGACGGTGACCTGGCCCGACTTGTCGGCATGCAGCGAATGCATGCCTTCGCCGTCAGCGCCGACGGTCATGGTGTTCTTGTCGCCCGCCATGACTATGGAGATGCCCTCCTCCGCGTTGGCAGATCCGGCGCCCAGATCGATCATCGCGCCGGCGCCGGACAGGGTCGCGTTTACATCGAGGAAGCTATAGGTGCTCATTCAGGTCTGCTCCGATCAGCGGTTGACGTTGACGATGACGTTGGCAAAGTGCACAGCGCCCGCCAGCTTGGCCGCGACCTGAAGGGTCGGCGCCTTGCGCGCTTCCCGATTGGCCTGCGACTGGCTGTTTACCGGAGGCGCATAGGTGTAGTAGCCGGCCGCCAGGTATTGGCCGGTCTGCAGGGCGCCGAAGGCCGGTCCACTCCACTGCCCAGGCGCGCACAAGCCGTTATTCACGGATTGCTCCATGCGGTCGTTGATGGCAGTTACCAGGCGATTCACGCCGCGATCGGTCTGAGGAGTCTTGGTCTGGCTGGTATATAGCGCGTTGAAGACGGCGGTTTGAAGGTCGTTCTGCAGCCAGTCCAGCCCATGTACCTCATCGAAGAAGTACCCATTGGCCATGACGCCTTCCTGGATGATGGCGGTATCGTTGTTGTAGTTGACGAAGACGTTGCAGTTCTTCGCCTTTAGCGCCTTAGCCTGGGTTTCGTTCAGGCTCTCAGCGGTGACGCCAGGCTCCTGCTTGAACTTCAGGGTGATGGTCGTGTTATTGCCCTGGAAGTCCACAGTGAAGGCCCGACCGAAGATCGACGCGGCTGCATACGCGCTGGAGCTGGAGTACTGGCAGAAGGTGCGCTTGTAGTTGGCGGCCTTGAGCTTGTACGGCAGGTCGGTGGTGCTGACCGGGTCCAGCGCGGTGGCGGCCTGGGTGGTAATGCCGAAGATGCGCGACGGCGATGCACCTTCGATGAAGGCGGCCACGCCGAGCAGATCGGTATCGGTCGGGCTGGTGTCAGCGACCAACAGGCCATACCAGTCGGCCGAAATGGAGGCCAGGTTGGTAACGCAGGTCAGCAGCGACTCGGCGACGATTCCGCCGACCGGGGCCGAGGCCACACCAGTTACCAGGCCGAGCAGCGCGGACACGTCAGTGCCGGAGCCAGTGGAGCTGGCATAAGTCAGCGTTGAGGTCGCACCGGTGGTCGGGCTGGTGATCTCGAAGCGCGAGTAGTTGGCGTTCCAGACACAGGTGGCGCCGGCCAGGGCGGTAGTGATGACCGAGGCCACGCCGTTAAGGTTCGTCTCGGCACTGAAATTGAGCGCCGACAGGGTCTTCAAGGTTCCGTCGACGGTGATCTTCATCGAGCCGTTGGTGATGCTGGTGAAGTTCGACATCGCCTGCTGGGCGATCGACAGCGCGCCGCCATTCAGGCGAGCAGACGACGAAGCCTCTGCCCAGCGGCCGATATAGAGTTCGGCCGGCTGCGGCGACTGGCTGAAGAACAAGTTGGCAGCCAGGTACTCCGGCGCGCTGGTGCCGAAGTCGGAGGCTACAGCGTCGAGGGTCGAGTACTTGCGGATGCGCTCGTTGGTGTCGATCACGCTGGACGAGCCCAGGATCAGCAGCGCGCCGAAGTCTCGGGTGGCTGCCGCCGTGGGGGACATGACGATCTGGACGTTGACCACGTCCGAAACGGCGAGAGTAGGCATTGATTTCTCCGAGAGAGGTCAGCCGGTGATGACCGGGGTGTCGGCGGACAGGATGTTGAGCACCGGGTAGGTGCGTTCGATCTTCCGGCGTAGCCGGATGCGTAGGTCGTAGCGGCGAACCCACTGCTGGTTGATCAGCTCTGGCGCGGCGATGAGTTCGCCGGCCTCGACGAAGGCCATGTTCTGCGCGCGCAGAGCTTCGCTGTTCTGCGGGACGTACATGCCGTCGCTCAGCATCTGGCCGTAGCCCTGGGCGTTCGGCCCATAGAAGGTCGCCAGCAGAATCACATCCTGGTGGCGCTGGTACTGGTCCTCGCCGTCGCCGGTGCCGTCATGCTCGATGGCCGGGTTCGCGTCAGACTTGGTGTTCATCACGCCGATAGCACACCAGTTGACGGTCGGCTCCGGCTGCTTGGGGTTGCCTGGCTGCCAGCGCGGCCGGACGTACTTGCCCGCCAGGCCGGTGATGCCGGCGACCATAGGCTGCAGGATGTCCTCCAGTGCCTCATCTGCAGGCGTAGGCGTGCCCACCGGCGACAGGTAGCCGCCGGTTGCTGAGGTGTTCGCCATGGGTTATCCCGCCAGTGGTAGGAGGTCGCAGGAAGCGGCAACGAAGCCGCGGCCGAAGTGGCTGTAGTCGTTGACGTTGGCCACGGTGTAGTCGCGGCCCTGCCAGGTGACGATGTCGGAGATGCTATCTTCGCCGCTGCCGGCCGTGAGCCGGAACATCGTATGGATGGTGATCGAGCCTTTCTTGCGCTCGCCGCCGGCCAGACGCTCGAGGATGTCGCCCTTGTCGCTGGTGACCACGCCGGCGAACGGGATGGAGGTTGTCGCGTTCGCCGCGCGCCCGTTGTCGCCGACGGCCTGGGTGGAGCGCTTGCAGACCAAGCCCGAGTCCATGAAGTCAGGATCTAGCAGGACTTCAGTGACGTCGAGCTGAGCCATGGGGCTATTCCTTCTTGCGGATGACGTGGGTGAGCGAGTTGCGAAGCTGGCCGGTGTTGATCAGCGGCCGGATGCCGGCCTCGTCCTGGGCCTGCTCCGGCGTGGCGCCGTTGGCGATCAGCTCCAGGTACTTCTTCTCGGCGGCGCGCATGGACTTGGTCCCGCGGCTCTTCCGCCGGTTGCGGATGGTTGCGGGCGACAGCGGCACGAAGTCGCCGGTGGTGATCTTGTTGCGCGCGCCTGCAGAGGCGACCAGGCCGGCCGCATTAAGCTCCGCCTGCACCCTGGTGTTGTCGCCGTCCATTGCCGCGGCGGCTGCCTTCTTCAGGTGGCCGGTATAAATTTCCTCAGTGTCTTCGACGCCGGGGATCAGGAACGGGCGCGCCGGGATGTTCTGCGCCGGTGAGCCGTTCTCGTGTACGTAGCCGAGCTGGGCGTTGTTCATCGGCTGCGGATCTTCGTCACTGCGCTCGGCCTGGCTGGCCGGAATGCCGACGAGAACCTCCTGCCCGACGAGGCGCTGGATCGACGCCAGCAGCTTGCCGACGTTGTCCTTCGTCACCTTCATCGTCACAGCTGGATGCCTCCAGAGCCGATCATGCGCGATAGCTGCAGGAACTGGATGCCGTAGGTGGTCAGGTTGAAGAACCCGCCATCCTCCAGCGCGGCAGCGCCGCTGTCGTAGCCGACGCTGACCTTGTCGACTGCCTTGCTGGTCAGTGGCCCCTTCACCTGGCCGGGAGCACCGCCAACCGCGGCCGTAGCCTGGTTGCCGGCGGCCAGCGCCAGGTTGTGGGCCGTGAACAGCTCCATGCCGATGTCCAGGTAGTCGCACCAGCGGTCAGCCGGTAGCGTCGTGCTGGCCAAGCCCAGCCAGAGGTTCACCGCGTAGTCGGGGTACTTCGTGACATCGGCGAACTCGGGGAAGTCCTGGCGGAACTTGGCAGCATCCATGGATCAGCTCTCGGTGGGTGCGTCGACTACCGGCTCGGCCGGGGCTTCAGGTTCAGCGGCGGGCTCGGGCTCCGGCGCAAGCTGCTCGGCAGCCGGTTCCGGAGCGGCCGACGCAGCCTGCAGAGCCTTGGCCTGCTTGGCGGTCAGTGGCTCGCTGTGGGCAGCGACATACCAGTGATCCGCCAGGTCGTCCTCGATCTCTTGCAGGCCCGCCTCGAACTCGCGCTTGGCGCCATCGGCGAGGGTCAGGATAAAGCCCGTCAGCACGTTCAGGTACTTCATGCTCTGCTCCTCGGCTTAGATGCCGTCACGGTAGCCGATGGTTTCCGGGTAGACGAACTCTACACCGCCCAGACGACCGAAGTAGGTGGTCAGCTGGTGGATGCCGCGGTACTCCAGCGGAGTGCGCTGCAGCGGAACCAGCGGGAAGCGCACGCGCTCCATGTCGTTGGTGTAGGCGATCATGCGGTCCTTGTTGGAGGCGCCTCGACCGGTCAGCCACTTCAGCGGCTGGATGTTCAGCGGCCGGCCATTGATGGAGTTCGACAGGCAGTTGATGCGCAGGAACTCCAGCACCGAGATGTTACCGGCGGAGCTGATCAGGGTGCTTACCAGCAAGCTGTATTGCGTCGGCGGCAGGCGCAGCTCGCTCGGGCAGATAGCAAAAGCGGAGGCCGCCCATACGCTGTTCAGCAGCTCGTTCACATCGGCCAGGATGGTTTTGGGGTCGGTGGCCGACGACCAGTTGCCGGTCACGGCGTTCGAGACGTTGGTTACCAACGCACCGTTGACCAGGCCGGTCAGGCCCAGGCCGGAGTCGCCGATGTAGACCTGCTCGTCGACGTCCATCTGGTACTTGAGCTGCATGCCCTTGAACTTCTGCTGGTCGACGGGACGACCGAGCTTCTGGGCGGACTCGAGTTCCGGGATGGTCCAGCCGAGCTGCATGCCCCACAGGTTCAGCGGGGTAGCGGTCTTGCCGATGTCCAGGGCGATGCCAGCGATGGCGTTGGTGTCCTTGCCGATCCAGCTCTTGCCGTTCGGGCTGGGACCGCCAGCGGCAGCGAAGCTGGAGTTGGTGAAGGACGACATCTCGTCGGCGATGCTGACATCCTCGCGCAGCTGGATGTCACGCGACCAGGTCACGGACGCCAGCGGCTCGTGGAGGTTCTGGTCCAGACGCTCCAGCTCGCCGATCAGGAATACACCGGCGGAGTCGATGGTCTGGCGGTCGAAGGTCATCAGACCGTCGCGGGTGTACGCACGCTTGATAGCGCGCGGCAGGATCAGGTTGCTCATCGAGCTATCTCCGTCAGATGTTGTAGGCGATTTCGACGTTCCCGGCAGCATCGGCAGCAGCCAGGAAGATCGCGCCAGTGATGGCGATGGTGTTGGTGGAGTCGGCAGCCGCCTCGATGCCGCCGATGGGCTTGCCGGCGGCAGCCGCGGCGACACGCACGTACACCTGGCCGTTCATGGCCGGGGTGCCGGCGTTGTTCTTCACGGTCATGTAGCCGCGACGCAGGGCGTTACCGATGCCGGCGCCCTGTGGCGGAGTGGAGGTGCCCAGCGGGTCGGAGGCAGCGCCACCGGTGGCCGGGTATGGCCGCACGTACAGGCCGTACACGGCAGTCGCGGCATCACCAGCGCCGACCGGGATGAACTTGCCGGAGACGATCTTGCCGAACAGGCCGAAGCCAGCGAACGGGTTCGCCGAATCGAGCAGCACCGACTCGATGGTGGACTGAGACGGGCGGCTTACGTCGCCCGGGATGCCCGAGGGCATGCGGTAAAGAATTGCGTTACCCATGGAGAGGTTCCTCGATTATTTGCGGCCTTGGCCATTCCAGAACTCGCGATTGCGAGCGTTCATGGCGGCCACGTCGCCGGGACGCCCGAAGTCTTTGGTGGAGATCGCCGAGCGAGCGCCGGCGGCGTTGTTACGGGCCTTGATCAGCTCGGAAGAGCCGATGAAGGCGCTGGCCACCTGGTCGGCGGTGAGCTTTTCCAGGGGCTTACCGAGCAGGAACGGCTCGACAGCGGCCTTGCCGTCCTCGGTCTGCATGGCCTTGCCCAAGGCGGCGCGCTGGCAGGCGCAGACATGGTCTTCGGTCTTCGCCTTGGCATCGCGGGTCGGGAAGGTGATACCGGGGACCAGGATCTCGGCACGGGAACGAAGGTCGGACATCGCCGCGGCGTCGCCGGTGTAGGTCTTGCCGGCAGCATCGGGGTTGTGAGTGGCTTCCTCGGCTTCGAGGATGTCGTCCTCGGTTTCCTTCTTCTCCGATTCGTCGTCTTCGTCCTCGGTTTCTTTCTTCTCGGCTTCCATGTCGCCGACGCGCTTGGTCAGCGCCTTGATGTCGGCCGACAGCGCGCGGATGGCATCGAGGGTCGCGGAGTCGCCGGTCTTGGCTTTCTCCTTGCCCTCTTCTTCCTCCTCCGACTCCTCGTCGGCGGTGGCGGCCTTGGCTTCTTCCAGGGCTTCTTCCAGGGCTTCCGCATCGTTGGCGCGGAAGGCGGTCATGATGCGATCCCAGACCGTGCGGCGGCCTTTCGGCTTGGCGGCGTCTTTGGTTTTCATATCGTCGGAGTCTCCAATTGCACATCGCGGGCCGCAGCGGCCTCGCGCTACCAGGGCTACGTGGTTGCCCACGATGTTGAGCTGGCGACCGCGACCGGTAGCCAACTGTTCGTAGTCCGCCTCATACCCGCAGCTGACCTCGCGCAGGCCGTCGCGGACCTCGCTGATGGCGTCTGCGTCGGTGATGAGCAGGTCGGCGAGCATTAGGTCCTGCTCGACGCCTTCGCCCCGGCGGACGTTCTGGGTGATGCCGACGCTCAGCTGCCGCCAGTTCTGCGGGGTCACGAAGTCGTCGGGGTGATTCAGCGTGACCGGCTTGCCTTCGAAGCTGGCCAACGTCTCGGCGCGGAATACCTCGTCGGCGTTGCGCTCGATGACGATCTCGCCCGCGTAGCTGGCGTCGACCGGCACTTCACCTTCGGCATAGAGGAGCGTTCCGGTGCGCGCGATCGGGACCGACTCGCACAGCAGAAAGCCCTCGGGGGTCATTCGCTGCCTGGGACTCAGGTATTCGGGCGTGAACCAGCGCGCGGCTTCGTCTCGCGTATGCACTCGCATGGCATGCACTCGTAAAAAACCCGCCAGGACGGCGGGTGCTATTCGGGGATCACTGGTTCAGGCCAGCACCTGCAGTTCGGCAGGCAGCCTGCGTGGCCGGTGAGCTTGTCCAGGGTGGGAGGCGAGGACCATGGAATAAACTTCCCTTCCATGGCCTTGTGCGAGCTGCGGACCGTGCCGTCGTGGGCGGTCCGCCAGATATAGCCTTCGCTGCCGGTCGCCTTGGCGCGTGCCTCGGTGAGCGTCGCCGCGGTGCGCGATACCTCGGTCCTGGCAATCAACTGGGCTCGACTGGCGGCCACCTCGCCGGAGCGCCGAATCTCCTTGGCGATCTCGTTCGCGCGGGTGGCGTCCTCTATGCCCTGCAGCGTCAGCTCGTGCACGCGCTGGGCGGCGTCGAGCGGGATGCTCTTGATGAGCGTCACCTGCTCGCTGAGCAGCCCACGCATCGCGGTGCCGGTGTCGGCGTGCAGGATCTCGTCACGCAGCGCCTTGGACATCTCCTCGGTCCTCGCAGCCCAGGCCTTGCGGTCCTGCTGGTTGACCTCGGTGATCATCCTGGCGCCGGTGGCGATGGCCCAGTCGTTCAGTGCGTCTGCGTACTTGCGCAGGATCTGGCTGATGGTCGGCTCAGCCGACGGATCACCTGGCGGGAAGCCGTTGATGATCGCGCCGACCTGCCGCGCCACCTGGGTCAGGCTGCGCTGGTACTCACGCTCCGCTCGGCTGGTCCTGACCGGATTCCGGTTTTTCTTCCGGTCGATCGTTCGCATCTGGAGGGTCCAGGTCTTCGGCACCAGGCGGCGGGTCGTTCTCCGCCTCCTCGATGTCCTCGTCGGTGATGTTCGACCAGAGGCCGGTGGTCTGGCTGGACTGGCGCAGTTCCTTCAGAGCCGTCGACCGTCCGATCAGCTGCGCCTCGTAGGCCTGCACGACCGACTGGGTGTCCTTGCTGGCGATGTCCGCCTTCTCGGTGTCGGTCAGTTGCCAGAGCGGGCGGAACTGGAAGTCCCAGCCATCCGGCATAGGCTTTCCCAGCACCGAGCGCGAAGCCACTTCAAGCAGCGTGGTCATGCCGGGCCGCAGGTCGCGGTCCTGCCAGGCGGCCACGTTGTCGTAGTAGGTGCGCAGGTCGCTGTCGCCGGAGCTGTTCAAGCCTCCCGGTGACTGCCCGAACAGGCGCACCAGGGGAATCTGCAGCGCGCCGGACAACTCCTCACCGAAGCTGAGCTTGAGCTCGGCCAGGCCGGAGAAGGTGTACTGGTGCGCCTCGAACTCGTCCGAAGCATCCATGAGGGTCATGCCCTCGTTGGACTGATACTGCCGGATCAGGTCGATCTGCTTGACGACGGCCTCGAAGGCCTTGCCGCCGGTGGCGATCAGCTCGCGGAGCTTCTCGATCTTGTAGGTGCGCAGGTGCGCCTTGTAGGCCAACTGGGCAGCGCCCGCGCTGACGCTATCGAAGGAGATCAGGCGATCCCACAGGCGCTCCAGCACCGACTGACCCCAGCCGTTCTCGGCGATACGCTGCCAGTAGGGAAGCTGCACGCCCTCAAGGCGAATGACCCGGCTGTAGTGGATGCGCTGGTTGATCAGCGCCTGGGCATCCGCAACCACGGTGTAGAACTTCGGCTTGCCCAGGTTCGGGCCGAGCTCGGTAACTAGGTTCTCCAGCGACGGCTGCACCAACCAGCGGTCCAGCACCAGCAGGCCCTTGAACTGGTCTTTGCCGATGCTATCCAGGCGCAGCGGGGTGCTGACGTCTTGGCCGTCGATCAGCATCACGGCGATCGAGCCGCCGTAGAGGCGCGACCACTTCACGTTGTCGCAGAGCTGGTTCCAGATCTGCAGGCGCTCCAGGGACTGGTTCAGCTTGTCCTTGTCCTCGGGCTTCATGTCGGACACGAGTTCAATGCCCGCCCGGGTCATGTCCTGGGCGACCAGATCCACGGCCATGCCGGCGAGCCAGCTGGAGCGATAGACGGCCTCCATCTGCACGCGGTTGCGGCTGACCAGGTCGAAGCCGTACTGGCTCGCGTTGTTCTGGTTCGCGGTGCCAAGGCCGACGCGCGCGGCGAAGTTCTGGAAGCTGTCCGCGGTGACGAACGACTTCCGCGCCCGGTCGGTGTCGTGGGTGATCCGGGCTGCCAGGCGCTGCTGTTGCCGTGCGTTCTTCTTGCTCATCAGCCTGCCAGCCTGTTCCAGATGTCCAATGCTCGGGTTGCCGGCTGGTAGCAGATCATCACTGCATCAGCGTGGTTCGGCGATTTCGTGCCCTCGGGGGCCTTGTCGATAACGATCTTGCCCACCTGGTTGATGGTGTAGGTCGGCTGGGACAGCTCCATCGTCAGCGTCGAAAGCTCTGCCAGGTCTGGCGAGATGCTGATGATGTCGTCGGGGTTGAACTCCATTCCCTCGACCACGGCGCGGTAGGTCGCCTGGAAGCGCATGCGAAGCGCCCACCAGGCCTGCGCCTTGGCATTGGCGAAGAAGTCCTTGTTCTTGCGCTCCTTGACCATCTCGCCTTCGGGGTCAAAGACGGGGCCAGAGCCGCGGAAGGGTGAATCGTCGATCCGGCGCTTGCCTTCCTCGTGCCGGGCTTCGTTGATCACCCTGGCATCGCCGCGCACGCCGGCGCCAAGGCCATCAGCGTCGTAGTCGAAGCCCTCGTAGTTGCGCTCGTCGCAGATGGCGAAGCTCTTCACCACCGAGCCGTAGATGTCGCCACCCTTGCCGGACCACGACTCCAGGAAGTCCAGCAGGAAACCGTGTCGGCCAGCGAAGGCGTTCTTGTCCGCGCCCTCGTCGGCCACGTCCATAGCGCCGCGGCGCATGCCGGTCGGCTCGACGCCGAGCTTCAGGTGGGCTCCGATGGCGGCCTGCACCCAGGCGGACGGAATCACGACACCCTCGACCGAGGCCGAGTAGTTGATGTCGATCTCCTGCGCTACGACGACCGGGTCGAGGTCGTTGACCTGCTTGGCGTACCAGGCGTCGTCCTTCCGGGGGTCATCCCGCCAGTGGAAGGTGAAGACCTTGATCTTGCCGCCGTGCCGGCGCTGGGCGAACGAGTTGCCCATGCCGTTCGGCGTGGAGATGTCCTGCCGGCAGTTGGTGGTCGCCGACAATGATGCGTCGACCAGCTGAGGCCGTTCCAGGAAGGCCGACTCGTCGACGATGTAGAAACTGGAGCGGTCGCCGCGGCCGATGCCGTCGCCGGACTCGCCGGTGATCACCGAGTCGGTGTCGGGGAACATGATCCGCATGTGCGGCGCGTGCTTGCTTGAGTCCCATCCGCCGCGGAATTCTGCCGGCAGCAGGCGCATGAACTCGCGTGCCTTCCAGAACAGGCTCTTGGGGGAGCCGATCTTGTCGACGTACTCCTCCTTGCGGGAGCCGAAACCGACGACCACGCCGTGGTGGAACAGGCACACCGTGTCAGCCAGGCCGACTGTGAGCCACGACATTCCCATGTCGCGGGTCTTCTCGGTGATGCCAGGCTCCTGCGATCTCCAGCGATCCATGAACCAGTCGACCCACTCCTCCTGCTTCGGGAACAGCAGGAAGGGGATCATCGCCGGCAAGCCACGCTCGACGTTGCGCGGGTCGAATGTCATGCCCCAGTCGATGATGAACTGGGCCGGGTTGTCCCGGTAGAACAGCTTCAGCGCCGATAGGGCGCTGGGATTCTCCCGAATGCGCCGCAGTCGCTCCACCCTCCACTCGAACACCTGGACATAGTCCGGCTTTCGGAAGTCGAAGGGGAATGGGATGGGCATCAGGGGGTCATCAGCTGCTGGTAAATCTTCGCGGCCTCCTGCGGATCGGTGACCGTGGTCACGGTCTGAATTGGGCCGCCGTTCTTGCCTGTGACCGCCAGGTTGTCCGTGAACATGCCGAAGTGGCGCCCCAGCAGTTCCAGGTTCTTCACCTTGTCAGGCCACTTGATCTTCTTGAGGATGCCGACGGCGGAGCGCTCTTCTCCGCGCCCTTCGAACATCTCGGCCAGGTCAAAGCCGCTCAGGTACTGGCGCCACACGCGAGGCCATTGGCTGACCGGCTTCAACTCCATGTCGTCCGTCATGATGTCCAGGACGTCCATCTGGTCGATCTCGACCATCCGGCGGAGCACGTAGTCGGCGTCGATCTGTGTCCGCTGCGAGCGCTCCACCTGGGCCGCGCTGATGGCTTCAGCGACGGCAGGCTTGCGCAGCAGCTGCGATCCAATCTCGGAGGCGCGCCGCTTGCTATAGCCGGCCCGGATCGCGGCCTGGGTAGCGTTGAGGTCGACCAGGTACTCGTCGACGAAGCGGCGCTGTTTGTCTGTCAGCGCCATCGTGTCGCACCCTCAAACAATGAAAAATTGGCGGAGCCCCTTGAAAGGCTTCAAGTCGACATCACATCCATCTTTCACCATCAACAAAAGGAAGCTGTGATGTCTCTCTCCCCTCTGGGCCATGCCATTTTTTACGCATCCGAAAGTCAGAACGATAACGCCTCGTCCCGCCGCGCCTATGCCGTTGCCGCTGCTGCAGAACTGGTAGCGGCAAAGCTTAACGGCGGCAGCGTCAGCGGAAACGCCCGTGATTACTCGGAACATCTGAGCGCAATCGCAGACAGCATCCAGGAAGCATTGAAAAAGGCATGAACAACCGGGCCGCACTTAGATGCGGCCCTTTCCCCTCCGCTCCACCCCGTTCCAATGCCAGTCGTGCTGGAAGATTTCGTGCCGGTGGGCCCATGCGTACAGAACGACGCCGGCATGCAACAGAACGCTCCAGGGGCTCACAACCGAGCCGCGAGCAAGCTCCCACAGCAGCCCGAAGGCGCCGATGGCAACCAGGTAAAACGACAGGCTCAGCACGGGATGCTCAAACAAGTGGACAGCGCGCAGGAACTCCAGCGCGGCGAGAACCACAAGAATGCATAGCACGGCGTCCAGGCCCATGAGGATGGAAGTCATGGTCAGGCACCTCCGACAGGCAGGAAGCGCTCCGCTGCGGCTTTCAGGCCCGGAATGATGTTCATCGCCAACAGGCCGATGGTAAAGGCCACGCCGCACAGGAAGCGATCGTCCGTGGGCATCTGATACTTCTGCCCGAGCCACCATGCCAGCGGGGCTGTCCAGTAGTAGGCGCAGCCGAATCCGGTGAGCACTGCCGCGACAGCCTGCTTGCGGGTCAATCCCTTCAGGAACGACAGCGAGAGGATCGCTCCGCCGAAGCCGGCGATAGCGATGCCGTACTTCGCGAGCACGGCGCTACCGCCAAACGTCGTGGTCGGTTCCATCGGGGATCTCCAGGAAGAAAACGCCCGGTGACGTACAAGGCCGGGCAAGCGCCGGAGCGCAGAAACGAAAAACCCCGGCGCAGTGGCCGGGGTCTCGGAAGGTGTTTGTGCTTGGGGTGTAGCTATGCACGATGGCGAAACAGTACCGAAATGCTCTTCAACTCGTCAAGCGACCTGTTTCAAGCGTTCGCGCTGGCTCCAGTAGGCAGCTACTCGGTCGTGGTAACGGCGGTGCACGTCGGGCTGCTCCAGGACGTCGTCACCCCACTCGGCACGGTACGCGGCGCTGTAGGTCTTCATGCGGGCCGCCCAGGCCGCCAGCTGCTTCTCGCTCATCGCCTGCAGGCGCTTGCAGAGGCTTGCGTTGATTTGGTCCCGGTGCTGCGCGTAGCGCTGGGCGCGATGCTCGGCGACCACATCGCGGTCTTCCTGCAACCACCGCCAGCCCGGACCACGGCGCCACCCCTGCTCGCACGCTACCACATCGGCGACCGGCTTCAAGGCCTGGGCGTCGAGTCGGTCGATGTGCTTGGCCAGGCGTTCCCAGGTACTGGCGTAGTCCCGCGCCCAGTTGCACGGATCGATGCGGCAGCCGAGGCGCTCCTCGATGAACAGGCACACCTCGCTGGGGGCTAGCACGTCGCGGCCGTTGACGGCCCGCTTGTGCGAGTTGATCGCCGCCATAGCCATCCAGTAGGCGCGCTCGCTCTGTCGAGCGGTGAGTTGACCGCCAAGGCCAGAGCCCAGCCACACCAATCCGTGGGCAATGGCCAGGTCGTTACCGTTGGCCAGCGGCGAGTACAGCGTGTGCCCGAAGTGCTGCAGCGGTTTCGGCAGGGTGAGAATGGCGGCCTGAACGAGCCCGGCAGCCAGCATGTGGGCGCAGCGCCCGTTGGTTTCCTTGCGGTCCGGGTGCGTCTCGTTGGCGACCCGCCCCTTCTTGCCAAGCAGAGCCTTCTGCGCTGCAACCGCCAGCGTCGAATCGCGGTTCTCGTACATGCAGTCGTGCCACGCCTGCCGTGCGCTGATGAGTTTCATACCACCCCTCCCCTGTAGTTTTCCGTAGTCACTGCTCGCCCTCGAGGAGAGGGACGATTTTCACGCGAACGCCCGGCGTTTCGCCGTAGCGCTTCCCCACAACCGCCTTCACGACCTGCACGTCATCCTTCCAAACCACGCCGTTCAGGCCGTCGTAAATCGCCTTGATCACGTTGTCCATGTCGGGCTTCTTGGTCGGGAACAGCTGCCCGGCAATGGCCTGGGCCTTCCGCTTTTTCGACATCGACTGAGGGATGCTCAGGGCGATGTCCATCTCGACCATCACCGGCCCTTCCAGCAGCGAGCGCTCCCCCATCGCCTGCTGGCCGCTGTGCGCGATCAACCCCTCGTAGCTTGCCGTCTTGGGAGGCGTGAACATCCGGGCATGAGCGCCGACGCGGCCGATACGCGGCCTGCCCTTCCCCACTGGCTCTCCGGGGACGGTAAACACTACAGGGCGCAGGTCAGAACTCACGGCGCACCTCCGGAGCCTTGCGACGCCGCAATCCCATCTTCGCCAGCAGCAGCTCGCGCGCCTGCTTCGGATCGGTCGGCAGGCCCTGGGCGGCGATCAGATCGCGGGCCTCGCGGTGGCTGTTGGCGAACTGCACCTGCATCGGAGTCTTCTCCTCGAACGCGATGGCCTTCGGGATCTCGCCATCGAGCGGCTTACCCATGGCGGCACGAGCCTTCACGATCGCGTAGTTGCGGGAGAACACCTTGCGCAGCGACTTGTCACTCAGCTTGGCTTGTTTCAAGTCCCAGGTTCCGGTGGCCTTGGCAGCGATGCGAACCGCCTCGTGGCCGTACACGCCGCGCAGGGCCTGCTCCCAGGCTTCGTCCTCGTGCGGCAAGCCGTGCACTTCCAGGCACAGCGCGCGGAAGACGTTCGCCGGCGGAGGCCAGTCGAACTCGGTGCCCTTGTGCACCAGGATGGCCAGGCCATTGGCCAACTGCTGGCCGGTCAGGCCGTGCAATACGGTCGCCCAGGCACTATCGGGATTCGGGTTGTCGCCAAAACTCGACGTCCAGCGGTGCCCGTACATCTCCGTCATCTTCACCCAGAGACGCTCCAGCAGCCTGTCGGGCAGCTTCGTTGGCTGCGACGTTGGCTTTGACTCGGTCGACGGCTGAGAGAGGGCCTTGTCGACGAGAGAGGCCGCGCTGGGCGGCAGGATAGCCGGCTTGGCCTTGGGGAGATCCTGCTGATCCGAGTGGTTGTCCATGGCTGCTCCTAGTCTGGTCGTAACGGCTCTTGCGCTTCAGGTCTTTCGCCAGTTCGTGCTCCCACTGGCCTTGGGACTGGTACTTCTCGGGTCGATTGACCCAGTAGCTGCGGAACTCAAGGAGGTCGTCGTCGCGCAGCTGGAACCCTTGCATCCCGATCCTCATCAACGTCGCCGGCCACCCTCTGGGGCTTGGCTTCCAGGCGTCGTGCATCGGGAAGCGATCGGGCGGGTCGTGACTCGCGTGCGGAAGAAGGGAAGTAGGAAGTTCTCTAGGAGGAAGTCCGGATGTGGGCCCCACCTCAGGCCCCACCTCCGTCCCACCTCCGGCCCCACCTCCGGCCCCGCCTTCCTCGTCGAATTCGCTGTAAGCCAGTAAATCAGCGCATTCCGGCTGAATTTCGTTGGCCCCACCTACGGCCCCAGGTCTGGCCCCACCTGCGGCAAACCTCTGGCCCCACCTCCCGGAGACGGAGCTATCCCGTTCAGCCTTTGGAAGGTGGAAAACGAAGGGGCCAATGCTCCCCATCGGCTCAAGGAGACCGCGGCGAACAAGGGCGTCGATGGCGTAGCGGACTTCCTTGCGAGTGGCCTTGTGCGCGGGCCTTCCGGGTGATGCCGGTATGCTCAAGACCTCGATCAGCATCTGCTCGCTCAGGCGCCGTACCTCGCCGGAGAACCCGGTGCGGTAGTCCATGTGCATGCGGATCGCGCAGTAGACCTTGAGCAGCTGATGCGGCTCGTCCACCAAGGCGTCCCATTCGGCGTCGCAGATCAGGAAGGACGGCATCGTCAGTCCGACACGAGTTGGTCAATGCCCTGGACGTGATCCATCCAACGCTTGGCCTGGTAAAGGATCGCCTCGATGTCGCGCTCGTCGAAGCAGCGCATGCCCTTGGGCACGACCTTCAGGTCCAGCACAGCGAGGATCTCGCAGAACTGCTGGAACTTCTCCGGCTTCATCCGGCTGACGGTTGCCTCGTCGCAACCGATTGCAACTGCCACTGGCGCGTTGCCGACTGACGCAAGACGCTGCATGAGAAGAGCCATGTTCTTGCGGGCTCTTACAGTCTGGTCCTGGTCCAATTGAGTCGTGGACATGGTCAGGACGCCATCTGGACGGGAATGGCCGACTGCTCAGGCTCGGGGAATACCTCCCCGAGAGAGCAGGCCACACCGAGTTCATTCAGGGCAGCAACGATGGCGCGAGAGTCATCGAGGCTCGGGGTTCGGGCGCCGCTTTCGTAGTTCGCCAGGCGCGACTGCTTCCAACCGAGGCGGCGGTGCAGCGTGGCCTGGGAAATCCGGGCGCCCTCGCGGGTTTCACGAATACGGTTCATTGACTGGCTCCATGTGAGTCATTGCAAACAGGATAAACACGCAACGTGATGAGTGCAAACACAATTAGTGAACGGGATTTATTTCAGAGCGTGATTACAATCCCGAGCATGGACACTCTCGGCTCGCGCATCGCGCATTTCCGCAAACTGAAGGGCATCTCCCAGGCCGGCCTGGCCAAGGCTTGCGGGTGGGGATCTCAATCGCGCATCGGCAACTATGAGAAGGACACGCGAGAGCCTTCGCTCGATGACTTGGAGCTGATGGCCAAGGCCCTCGGCATCTCCGTTGCCGACCTGATCGGCACGGCCAGGGCCCCGGGCGAGCGCCTGCAGAACGTCGAGATGGCCCTGCAGCCTTCTCGCGAGCCGCGCACCTACCCGGTGATCAGCTGGGTCGCCGCCGGCCAGCGCGCCGACTCGCCGGACAACTTCGCGCCTGGCGTTGCCGAGGACTGGCTGCCGTCGACCGAGAACGCCGGCCCGCACGGCTACTGGCTGATCGTGAAGGGACCGTCGATGACGTCGCCCACGCCGCCGAGCTTCCCGGATGGCACGCCGATCCTGATCAAGCCCGAGGGCTTCGACCTGGTCAGCGGCAAGTTCTACATCGCCCGTCACCGCGACGGCGAGACCACCTTCAAGCAGTACATCTACGACGCCGGCCGTGAATACCTCATGCCACTGAACACGAAGTTCGACCCGGTCGAGATGGACGATGCCTGGGACATCATCGGGCGCGTGATCGACGCGAAGCAGCCGCGCGGCACTCTCTAATTCTTCGCCCTCCATCCCAGAAAGCCCGGCCTAGAGCCGGGCTTTTCTTTTCCTGCTTGCCGAATGCCGTTCGTCGGAATACTGTATATCCATACAGCATAGGAGAGCCTGTATGGCCCGCAAAGCAGTCGTGCAACACACCCCTACCCCTTACGAACTCCTGGCCCTGCGCATCCAGAAGCAACTGCTGACGCCGCGCGCGCAGCTGGAGCGCCGCTCCGTCATCTCGCGCATGCCGGATGAGCCCGAGGAGGCCTGGCTGCAGCTCCTCGATGAGCTCGGCCAGGAGGATTCCGTCACGCTCAGTCGCCTACAGGACGGAACCGTCGAGGTGTCCTGGCCGCACCCCGGCACCGACTGGTAGCCAACCCCATTCCGACGAAGCCCGCCGAGCGCGGGCTTTTTCATGCCCGCAGAAAAATAAATCACGGTTTGTGTTTGACAGAATAAACACGTTGCGTGATTATCTAATCACACCGGCAACACACCGCCGGCCAGGCCACCGAGCCGCGCTCTTTCACAATCTCGATCCCTCCGCAGTCCCGACAGGTTCGCCTGAGCGACGGAGGCAAAACACGACTGCTATTGCGGGAGAACCCGCCCATGCCTGGCTCTGGTTACCGGGCCGTCTCGACCTGCTGGTGCGACTGGAGCCAGCAACCACCGAGGCGCGCTGCGACTGCTCCCTGCCGGATGCCTGAGACGAAGGCGCGCCACCGGCACAGCGGAATCAGCGAGATGGAGTGCCCGGCCGGATGGCGAGTAATCCGGCATCGACAGCCAGAAGCACCACCCGCGGGTTGTAGAAGCCCAGTTAGGCGAACGCGGGGCGACACCGAGCATCACTGAAGCCGCTTCGATGAGGCGGCTTTGGGATGACAACCAGGAGGATGGGCTGATGAACATCAGCGTTTTGAATTTCAACGCTTACAAGATCGATGTGGACCCTTCCAGTCGCACGACGGTGGGCGTCTCGGCCTTCGATGCGGACGGCGCCTCGGTGCTGGAGAACTTCGACATCGAGCAGATCGTTAACCACTTCGGCGCGGAAAACCTTCTCGATGAAATCGGGGAGCAGGTCGCACGCCGCCACTTCCAGATTGAGGGATGAGAGATGGCTCAGTTCAACGTCGATGGACACCTGAGCAACGGCGAGCGCCTGGACTGGCTCGCGCTGCCTGAGAAAGGTGAAACGCCAGATGACGTGGTGATCCAGGTTCGCCAGGCCGCCATGAAGAAGTTCGGCGGAATCATCTGGTTTAACCGCTGGGATCATGTGGTTTCCAGCAATGGCTACGTCACGGTGCGGATGTACGCCTGACCCGATCCCCTGGCCCAGCCAGGGCGCATCGGAATAGGTGAATGCCGGGGCTGACCGGAGGGGCCTTGTAACTCCAAGTGCGGAGTCTCCCAGAAGTCGCTGGGGTGAAACGACTCAAGGTCTTGTACGCGAAATGCCGGGATCAGCTCCGGCCACCTATTCCGATGCGACGAGCATCAGACCCCCATCCTTCGCCCGGCTTCGGCCGGGTTCTTTTTCCGCCCGCATCCGCATGAACGCTCCCCGCCTCCCCATCGGGTCATCCCGGCGGCGCGAGCGTTCATCCGCATGCCGGCGACACCGAGGACATCCCCATGCTCACCAGCTACCGCGAGCGCCGCAGTCGCGCGGCGTTTGGCAATGCGCAGCTCGCCTACGACCTGGCGAGCGACCCGCTCTGGGATCAGCCCGATCCGGAGCCTGACGACGAACCCGAGGACACCAGCGATGACCAGCAGAACCGAGAAGGCCTGGAAGCTGATCAGGCATGAGATCGAGCGGCAGTCCCGCTCGGACTACCCGAGCGACGACGTGGCAATCGGGATGATCCAGATGGCCTACGCCCTGGGCGACATCGGCGACCGGCAAGAGCTGGTGCTGACGAAGGAAGCCGCCACCACAGTCCGTCTGCGCCGCGCCGAGCTGCGCCAACAGAAGATCGTGAAACTCATTGGAGGAACGGACCATGTCCACGCGCCCTGTCACCTCGCTCATTGACGACCAGCTGGCCGAAGTCGAACGGATGATCATGCCGGCCGGCGCCGACGTTGCCGCTGCGCTCGGCCTACCGCGCGAGACCCTAGTGGCGAACCTGCCACGCCGCATGGCGCTGACCATCAAGGGTGGCCGGAAGAGTCTGGGGGTGCGGCGATGATCACCTCCAAGGAAGCCGATGCGCTGGCGGATCACCTCCTTGGCCAGTACTTCCGCGCTTGCGGCTGCGCCACGCCGGAGGATGTCCGGAAAGCCGGAGAGATGGTGATCAGCAAAACCGCGCGCGGCATCGAGAAGTACTGCGGCACCGCACGCGCCGTGGACGTTTTGCAGCGGACCTGGCTGCACATCGAGCCGGAGGCTACGCCGTCATGAACGCCAAGCGCAAAGCCACTCTCCTCGGCGCCTTCGGTGCCGTCGCCCTCTACCTCTCCCTGATCATCGGCCCGGCCCTCGGCGGCCACCTGACGGCCGAGCAACCTGTCGCGGCCGTCGCTGCGAAGTGAGAACCCCATGAACTCCGTAACCACGGTGCGCGCCTCGTCCTGGGGCGCGCTGTTCGACTGCGCTTTCAAATGGGAAGGCGTCCACCTCCTCAAGATTCGCAGCCCCTCCTCGCCGCGCGCGCTGCTGGGGACCGCGATCCACGCCAGCACCGCTGCCTTCGACGCCGCCCGGGTGAATGGTGAGCCCATCAGTGCCTACGATGCGTCCGAGTTGCTGGTGCACACCCTGCAGCAGCCAGAGTTCGAGGTGGACTGGCGCGGCGCCGACCTCTCTATGCGTGAGGCCGAGGCCACCGGCCTGGCCCTGCACACGAAGTACTGCAACGACATCAGCCCGCACTACGACTTCGTGGCCGTCGAGCTGACCACCAAGCCGATGGAGATCGACTGCGGCGGCGGGATCATCGTCCGGCTCACCGGCCAGCTGGACCGGGCGCGGATCAAGCGCGACTCCTACGGCATCGGCATCGCCGACGTGAAGACCGGCGGCGCCGCAGTGAGCCATGGCGCGGCCAAGACCAAGGGCCACAAGCCGCAGATCGGTACCTACGAGCTGCTCTACGAGCACACCACCGGTGACCGGATCACGGCGCCGGCCGAGATCATCGGCCTGAAGACCAAGGGCAAGCCCGAGGCGGCGACCGGCGAAATCATCGGCGCCCGCGAGGTCATGGTCGGCACCGAAGAGCACCGAGGCCTGATCCATTTCGCTGCGGACATGTTCCGCAGCGGCCTCTTCCCTCCGAACCCGCAAAGCCCGCTGTGCAGCCCGAAATACTGCCCGCGCTGGGCGACCTGCCCCTACCACGAATGAGGAAGCCCATGAAGGCAGAAGACATCTACATCCGCCTCACCGACCCCACCGGCAAGTACCGGGAGATCGTGAGCCATCACCGCGTGTGGGACCGCCAGCGTTTCCTGGAATCCCAGCGCAAGCAGAACAACAAGCCGGACAAGCCCGACGAGCACCGCCGGGTGAGCATCGCCAGCGAAGCCGACTACCGAAAATTCATGGGCTACAAGGAGCACGCGGCATGAGCCAGACCACCACCCTCGCAAGCCTGCAAACCAGCGCTGTAGCCAAGGCCAGTGATGCCCCGATGTCGCTGCTGACCGGCGCCGGCTTCGAACAGATCCAACGCGTCGCCAAGGCACTCAGCGCGTCCACCCTGGTGCCGGTCCAGTACCGCGCCTTCGCCGAGGTCAAGGAGTACGGCAAGGTCGTCGGCCACACCCCGAATGGCGCCGGCCTGCCGAACTGCATCGTGGCGCTGAACATGGCCCAGCGCATGGGCGCCGACCCACTCATGGTTATGCAGAACCTCTACGTCATCGAAGGCCGGCCCAGCTGGTCCAGCCAGTTCATCATCGCCTCGATCAACAGCTGCGGCCGCTTCAGCCCGTTGCGCTTCGACCTGAGCGAGCCCGGGAAGGCCGAGGAGATCGAGTACAGCACCACCTTCTGGAAGGACGGGAAGAAGGTCACCGAGAAGCGCAAGGCGAAGATCCATCACCGCACCTGCACGGCCTGGGTGATCGAGAAGGAAACCGGCGATCGCCTGGATGGCCCGACCGTGTCCATGCAGATGGCCATCGACGAGGGCTGGCTGACCAAGAACGGCAGCAAGTGGCTGACCATGCCCGAGGTCATGCTGCGCTACCGCGCGGCGAGCCTCTTGGGCCGCCTGTACGCCCCCGAGCTGCTGATGGGCCTGCAAACGGTCGAGGAGCTCAACGATTACATCGAGCCCCGCGACACCGACATCCAGGGCGAGGCCACGCCGGTGCACGTCGACGACCTTCGCGACAGAGAGCCCGAGCCGCCAGCGGTGGTCGACGTTGAGGAAGAGGCCGAGGTGCCTGAGGGCGTGAACACCGAGACCGGTGAAATCGTCGAGCCGAGCGCCCAGCAGCAGGGCGCCGGCGACGACGAAGGCCTCAACTTCGAGTAACCGGCCATGGCCAGCCAGACCATCGAAGAGCAGTTCGAGCGCGTCGAGGAGTTCACCACGCTCCTCGGCGCCGCCGAACTCAACGCCGCCAACACCTGGGAAGAGCAATTCACCGCGGACATGCGCGCCAACTTTCAACGCTTCGGCGCGCGCATGTTCCTCAGCGAATCCCAGCACACCACCCTCGAACGCATCGCCAACCAGTAGGAACGCCAGCAAATGACCGCACAAGCCGCCGCCACCATCGCTGAAGACATCGTCGACCAGATCTCCGAGGACCAGCCGACGCCCTCCATCGTCTCGATCACCGCCGAAACCCTCGGGCGCGACCTGCTCCAGGTCCTTCTGCAAGAGGTCCGCGTCCTGCCGGACGTCTGGCCGAAGCTGTCCGAGAAGCGCCAGGCCGACGTCATCGACCGCCTGCGCAGCACCGTTGACCGCGCCGTGAAGCACGCCGTGAAGCTGATCTCTGCCGGCGAGCGCCCGGCCATCGACGGCATCCTCGAGTCGGTGGCGATCAAGGAAGGCATCAAGGCCACTTTCAAAGTCAGCCAGTTCAACCCGCTGCGCCACGACCTGATCGACCGCACCGGCAAAGTCTGCATGCTGGTAGTGGCCGACGCCGCCCAGTACCTGGAGGGCATGGAAGAGGTGCAGCCCGATCCGGACCAGAACGAGCTGGAGCTCAACGGCGGCGACCATGACATGCAGGAGGAAGGCGCCTGGGCCGGCGGCGAGCAGGGCTATGGCGAGGACCTGCTCGCCGGCGCCAGCCAGGCGGAGACCTTCGGCGGCCACACTCTCGACGACATCACCACTCTGGTGCTGCGCCGTGACTCGCTGGACGTGGCGTGGCTGCAATCGCGCTTCGCCCTGAGCACCGACGAGGCGCTGCGCGTCGCTCTGCAGCTGCTGGACGCCGGCGTGATCGTCCTCGAAACCGAAGGTACCACCCCGGACTTAAATGCATACCGAGTAACCGTAGCCGCGCCGCCGGCTACCGACGAACCCGTCAACCTGGAGTGATCCATGCGCATCACGAACCTCGAAATCACCAACGTCCAAGGGCTGCAGCATGCAGCCCTTGTTGTTTCTGCTCCCCTGCTGCTGGTGGCCGGGCCGAACGGCGCCGGTAAAAGCAGCCTGCTCGACTCGATCAGCATGGCCTTCACCGGCCAGCCGCGGCGCGTGTCGCTGAAGAAGGACATGGCGCAGCTGGTCAACGAGGGCGCCAAGAAGGGCGAGGCCCGCGTCACCTGGCTCGACGCCGATGGTAATGAGCAGGTCTGCGGCATCGCGCTGCCGGCCGGCAAGGGCTCGCCCCTGGTCGATGCGCCGTTCCTTCCCTTCGTGCTGGACGCCAGCTTGTTCGCTGCGCAGAAGGCCGACGAGCGCCGAAAACTGCTGTTCAGCCTGACCGGCGCCAGCGCCAGCCCGGCGGAAGTGGCCAAGCGCATCCAGGCCAAGGGCATCGACCTGCAGCTGTTCGAGAAGGTGAAGCCCCTGCTCCGCTCCGGCTTTCCCGCTGCCGTCGCCCAGGCCAAGGATTACGCCAGCGAGGCACGCGGCGCCTGGAAGGCGATCACCGGCGAGAACTACGGCAGCGACAAGGCCGAGGGCTGGGAGCCGGATCTGCCGCAGGTTGTGGTCAACGCCGAGGACGTCGACGCCGCGCGCGCCGAGCTGCAGGGCGCCGAGCAGGATCTGGCCGAGGCCCAGCAGACCCTGGGCGCGCACAAGCAGGCAGCAGCGGCCGCCGGACAGCGCCAAGCGAAGATCGCCCAACTGCGAGAGGTCGCCGGCCTGGCCGAGCGCCGCCGCAATAAGCTGACCACCGACGAACAGTTGCAGGACGAGTGGTCCGAGAAGGTTATGGCCGCCGAGACGGCTGCCGCCGGCAAACCTGCGCACGAGCCGCTGACCTGCCCCCACTGCCAGGGCGTAGTTGACCTGCAGGACGGAAAGCTGGTTGCGCACCAGCCGCCGGAGAAGGTCGCCGACCCAGAAGCCGCCAAGCGCCTGGCCGAGTACCGCGGCTATCTGGCCGTCGCCCAGCGCGCTGTGCAGAACAGCCAGCGCGACCTGAAGGAGTGCGAGGACGCTGCCGCGCAGATCGCTGCGCTGGAGGCAGAATCCATCGAGGCACTGAGCGCCGAGGCCATCCAGAACGGCGAGCAGGCCATCAACGAGCTGCGCCAGGTGCGCGACCGCGTGCAGGCCAAGCTGCAGTCGCTTCAGGATGCGTTCGACGCCGCCACCCGGCGCCAGGACGTGATCAGGAAGGCCGCGGGCTTCCACATCGAGGTCGGCGCCTGGAGCGCGTTGGCGGACGCCCTGTCGCCCTCCGGCATTCCGGCGGAGATCCTGGCGGACGCCATCGGACCCGTGAACAAGCTGCTCGGCGATATGTCGGCCACCGCCGGCTGGCTGCCGGTGCAGATCAGCGCAGACATCGACGTGACCTTCGGCGGCCGGCTCTACGGTCTGCTGTCGGAGTCGGAGCGCTGGCGGTGCGATACCACGCTGGCCCTGGCGATCGCGATTCTGTCGGGGCTGAAGCTGGCCCTACTGGACCGCCTCGACGTGCTGGACCTGCCGAGCCGCGGCCAGGCCGTGAAGCTGCTGCGCGCGGTCACCGGCAACGCTTCGCTCGATACCGTGATCATCGCCGGCACGCTGAAGGAGCCGATGGCGAAGGTGCCTGATGGCATGCAGGCGGTATGGATTGAGGCTGGCCACCTGGCCGACCACCAGCACCAGGCCGCGGCCTGACCTTCCAACCCAGGCGGCCGCGCTGGCCGCCCCTATTCAAGGAGGGCTCATGAAGCCCATCATCTTCGACACCGAGACCACCGGCACCGACCACCAGACCGACCAGATCATCGAGGCAGCCTGGCTGGAGCTTCCCGAACGGCCCTACCAGTTCGCAGCAATGGCTCCGGAGGATCTCCCGCACTACCAGGAGCGCTTCAAGCCGAGCGTGCCTATCAGCCTTGGCGCCCAGGCAGTGCACCACATCATATGCCAGGACCTGGTCGGCTGCCGCGACTCGAAGGAGTTCGCCCTCCCCACCGGCCCGCTCCTGATGATCGGCCACAACGTCGATTTCGACTGGCGCATGGCCGGCGAGAACCCCGCCATCAAGCGCATCTGCACCTTGGCGCTGAGCCGCTTCCTGTTTCCGGACAAGGACAGCCACACCCAGTCGGCCATGATGTACCTGATCGCACGGCGCAGCGGCCGTGAGGCGAAGGCTCGTGAACTGTTGCGCAACGCCCACGCAGCGCTCGATGACGTCCGCAACTGCGCCATCGTCCTCCGCTTCCTACTCGAGGTCGCCATGGATGCCGGGCACGCGGCTGACACCTGGGAAGAAGTCCATGCGCTGAGCGAGAAGGCTCGAATCCCTACGGTCATGCCCTACGGCAAGCACAAGGGCACGCCGATCAACCAGGTGCCGAGCGACTACAAGGCGTGGCTGCTGCGCCAGTCCGACGTCGATCCCTACCTTGTTCAGGCGCTCCGCGCGCGCTGATTCGCCACCCGGGTGTCGCAACGGCGCCCAGCACCCCGAGCATCCCCATGATCTGCAAAATAACCCCCGAGCGCCGGGCGGCGGATGCTGCCTGGCTGTCCGAGCTCGTCACGGCGAGCGGCATCAAGCCCCAGCAGGTGGAAGGCTTCACCGACGTGAAACCCATGCCACCTCGCTCCAAGCGAATAGATCCCGACACCGTCCTGAAGCGCCGCCGCACCGGCATCAGCCGAACGGAGCGCCTCTGGCTTCGAAAACTCGCGGAGGCCCTATGAGCAAGCGGAAGGCCCACAACATGCGTGCGCGGCTGGAGCGTTCCTGCCGGGCCATGCTCAGCACTAACCACGTCGCCGTGGTGAACATCGACCCGAGCGGCCGCCAGGGCATGGTGAACTGGAAGAACTGCAAGAACATCCCGCCGGGCCAGCGGATCGCCGATGCGGTCTGCGACATCGCCCACAGCTGGACGATCTACATCAGCGCGCTGTGCATCGACCAGCGCGGCCAGCGCTACATCAAGTCGATCGAGATCGCGCCACAGGGAATCTACCGCGCCGAGCATCTGAGTGATGCCATCGAGCAGAGCTATCGAGCCCTGCGCGACGAGTGCAACCCGAACCACCTGGTGGCGTCCGGCTGGATTGCCATTCCCTCCGCCGTCTCGCTGGACGAGGAGCAGGCCGCGCGGGTGTTCGATGCCGTGGGCGCCTGGAATCAGCAGAAGGCCGCCTAAGCCCCCTCAAAACACCGCTTACGCCGGATAAGCAATGCCACGGCAGTGCTTATGGCGGCGCTCTACCTGGAGAAACCATGACCCCCTATCGAATCACTGGGCCGGCGCAGATCGGCTTCAGCGGCGGGCGTTCGTCCGGCTTCATGCTCTACCACATCCTGGAGGAACACGGCGGACAGCTTCCCAGCGACGTGCACGTGACTTTCCAGAACACCGGGAAGGAACGCCCGGAAACGCTGGACTTCATCCGTGAGTGCCAGCGCCACTGGGGTGTGCCGATCACTTGGCTGGAATTCGACGGTGTGTACGGTCAAGGACTGAGTTGGAAGGTAGTCAATTACGAGAATGCCAGCCGCGACGGCCAGCCCTTCGACCTGATGCTCCGCTATTACGCAGACTACCGCAGAGAGGAGAAAGGCGAACCACCAATTCTGCCGAACCCAGTAAACCGCATGTGCACCGACCGCATGAAGATCAAGGCCAGTACCTGGTACATGCGCGACGAGCTCGGCCTCGACTCCTGGGACGCAATCATCGGCATCCGCGCCGACGAGCCAAAGCGGTATCACCGAATGATGGCTGCCAACCAGAAGGGCTCGAACCGCTGGGACAACGTCACCCCGATGTATCACGCCGGCGTGCTGAAGGCAGACGTGAATAGCTTCTGGGCTCGCCAACTGTTCGACCTGGGTATCGATTCCGACCTTGGCAACTGCGACCTCTGCTTCCTCAAGTCACCCGAGAAGATCCTGCGCGCCATCGTAGAGAACCCCGAGTGCGCTCGGTGGTGGATCGAAGCGGAGGAGCGCAGCGGCCAGGTCTTCCGGAAGGACAGGCCAAACTACCGAGCTCTGGCATGGATGGCCGATCAGATCGGCCGCCAGATGCCGCTAGAGCTCGACTTCTCCGACGAGGAAGACCTGATCGACTGCATGTGCGGCGACTAGGCCTGCTCGACATCTTCAACGACACCAAGGAGCCCGCAGCATGATCAGTTGGAGAAATTGCGCAGTGCTTCGATTTCGGACCGCATCGTGGAAGCCAAATCAAGCTTTGCGTTGATGATCTTCCCCCATGCCCTGGGGTGCTCATCCGCATAGCCCATTAATGCCTTGCTGCCCTCCACTGCATCGAGCATTTCCTGTATCGCCTCAGCAAGAGCGTTATATCTATCTCTCACTGGCTCCCCCGCCGATATCAAGATTGCTGCGCCCAATGCGGCGAGACTTTCATCAAGATTGACACCCTTCTTTGCACGCCGAAGGAATATGTCTATATCAGTCAGTATCTGAAGATATCGATCCTCCAGGCGATGGCGCCAACTCTCTCGCTCGAGACGGCGATCTTTACCTTCCGCAGAAATATTCCCAAGTGCCCATGTGAGGGCGACCCCACCTAAGGCCGCAAGTGCTGAAATCACCGCCGTAAAGACCAACGTAAGTTCCTGCGGCATTCCATCTCCTTGATCCGGCCCCATGCCGGGCCTCGACCGTACCCCAATCAATACCGCAGCGCCAGCCGGTGGAATTCAGGACAGGTCGGTGTCGAGCATGCGGTTGTGCTCTTCAGCCCAGCGCTGCAGAACACTCTCAGAGATGTGGTGGTCAGCCTCGACGCGCTCCTTGAGCTTGTCGGCAAAGGCTACAGCTGAGGACTGGTCGCCGAACGAGAAGACAGCGCCGCAGGCATGCACCTGCCAAATGTCCGGGCCTAGGGTTTCAACTCGCTGAATCGAAATGTCCATCGAACTCCCCTCCCAAAGAGCCCAGTAGAGCAGTCGAAATTACTCCACCCAAAGGCACTGCGCCACTACGGTGTCAGGTCGCAATGACCTCCCCGGCTTTCACCCTGTCCGCCAGGGCATTTGCTTTGTCGACGCACTCATGCACCAGCCCCACGGCCTGCATCAGTACCTCTACCTGATCCTCCGGCAGCGTCTTAACCACCTGCCAGATCACATGGGCAGCTTCTTCCCCCATGTGCGCAATGTCCTGCAGCTCTCTCCGTAGCTGCTTATTCGGCTTCTTCAGGCCCATCACCTTCACCCTTTAACGAAAGCCAGCAGGTTAGCTGGTGAGGAGTTCCTGTGTCTGCAAACAACCACCCCGCCGACCAGTCGGCAATCGAAGCCCTGCACAGTCGCCACACCGAGCACTTCGCTGACCGACTGATCGCCTTCCAGGATGAGGCCTATGCCATGGGGCGCGCCCGAGGCCAGCAGGACTGTCGCCAATGGATATCCATCGCCGAGTGCCTGCCCACCGAGGAGCAGGGCACCGTGGCGGTTCTCTTCGACGATGGGCAGCCTGGCGTCGGCTGGGCCACCTACTGGCACGGAGCCAAGACAGGATTCGCCTGCTGGACCTTCCCGCTGGATGAGCTCGGCGAGGATCGGGCCGTGACCCACTGGATGCCGCTTCCGCCGGCGCCGGAGGTAAAGCCGTGACAGCCCCTCGTATCTGCCGCACTACCGGAAAGCGCATCGGCGAGTGCCCGTGCTTCCGCTGCCATCCGCCGAAGGAGCCCACACCATGCAAGCCATCCAACTGACCGTCGAGCACCGCCAGGCAATGGATGGCGGGTACTGCCGCATCGAGGGCTTGCCCGAAACCCTCTTCATGGTGCCCGAGCAGATCCGCCAGCTCGCGCGCCAGCTCAACGAAATCGCCAACGACGCCGACCAGGGCGAGCGCGGCACCCGCCAATACCCCGAGGACTGAACAATGACCGAACAGAAAGCCTGCACCCTCTGCGGTGCGGGAGGGCACACTGCTGACCAGTGCAACTGGAACGCCCCCGGCGCACTGGAATCCATCCGACTGCCGAAGCATGGAACGACCATCGCCCTGGACGAGATGCTGGCGGGCTACCTGCCGGACGATCGAGAGGACGTGCGCGAGATCATCGAGGCCTATTCCGATATCCATGCGCGCAAGGCGGTGATGCTGTTCAGTGGCGCAGGCCTGGCGCAACCCTCCCCTGCGCCGGAGCTTGACCCGCTCGGCCTGGCGCCACACGCCGACAAGTTCAATGAGGCACCGAGCGAAACGCTTAGGCCGGAGCTGGAGCGGCCGGAGGTGGTGGCGTGGCAGTACCGCGTCACCGCAGGCCCGCAAACTGGCTGGAGTCTCTGGCACCCAGGGAAAGGCGAGGAGTTCGAACGCTCCTATACCGTTGAGCGTCGCGAACTGATGACCCTCGCCCAGCACGACCGCATCGTCGGGGTGCTGCGGGCTGAGCTTGAAGGCGAGTATGCGCAATCCCGTGAGCGAGAGCAGGACTACTACCGCATGCAGGCAGAATGCGACGCCGCCCAGTCCCGGCTCTCCGAGCTGGAGGGTGGGAAGGTACACGTCGAGGCGCGTCAATGCTTTGGGTGTGGTCACTACGGAATCAACGACGCAGCCGATGAATTGGCCGCCTGCCACGATTGCGATTGGACCGGGCCAGACCCGTCCGAGGACAAGTGCCCTGGCTGTCAGAGCGAGAACTGCATGGCGGCTGCCTGTCCGCAGTGCGGCGCGCGCTACGTTTTGGTGGCCTGCGAAGAGATCGCCGTCCCGGTCGCCCAGGCTGGGAAGGCGAAGAAATGGACCTACGCCAGCGAGCAGGAAACCAACTGCGCAGGCTGCGGAGTACGCAAGCACACACCGCTGCGCGTTGATTGGATGGGTGGCTATGTCTGCCTTACCTGCATCGACGAGAAGCTGGAAGCACTGTACGAGGCGCTGCCTGACGCCCAGGCTGGGCAGGTGCCGGATGCTTCTGACTTGGACAAGGCGCTCGAAGCAGCGCTGGATGAAGCATGTAGAAAATCCGGAAATGCGCTTCCAACAGACGGTCCGGTTTACACCATCAGTCTTAACGAAATCATGGAAGCGCTGCGTTCGCTCGCCTCCGCGCCTCAGCTAGTAGGGAATGACCATTCCGGTGACACCAACGAAAAGGTGCGTAACCCATGACCTATACGCCTGAATGCCTACGCAATCTTCCTCAGCTCAAGAGCCCTGTTGCAGACGCAAAGAAGCGTAAACAGAACAGAGCTCTAGCTGAGCTAACAATACTTGAGTGTATTCAGCGCCTGCGTGCTGAGCAGCGCTCAAAACCATCCGACTGGCAGCGCGGGTACAACAGCGCCATCACCACGCTAGAGCTGTTCATCCAGGACGTTCAGGCAAAGAGGTGGATTGGTACTGAAGGACTCGCGCCAGCGAAGGGAGTTTTTGATCATGAGTGAGTTCAAACGCGAAGCGCGTTTCATCGTCATCAAGCGCAAACACCTTTCTGCGGAAAGCAGGGTCCACGACTCGCTTGAGCAAGAGTTACGGGTATGGCTGGACAAACACCTAATCCCCACTAGCGAATGCGTTGTGGTCGAGAGCGACTGGCCGGAATACGAAACGGTCTGGGCGATGATCGCGGCAAGAGTCGAAGGGCGGCCTACTCCGTATCAGGTTCTTGAGCAGCAGGTGGCGGCCCTGCGGCAGCACAAAAACGACTACATGGAAGCCGCTGAAGGAACGCGGCGCGCACTCAATTCGGAGCTAGAGAAGAAAGGTCTTCTCCTGTCTGAGATGCACGAAGCGCTCAGCGTGGCGGACGACAGAATTGAAGCTGCAAAATCCGAGACCCAGGCGCTCAGGGAGGAAGTCGCAGCCCTGCGCGCAAGGGTGGTGGTTGACGAGGACGGCGCATTCGAAGAATGGTGGGAAGACTCGGGCTTCTACAAGTTCCGCGAGACAGCGCTGTCGGCATGGGAAGCGCGTGCGCGCCTCAACAGCAAGACGGTGAGCGAAGGGCTGTTGCGCCGCATCGATCTCGTCCTCGCAGCCATACGCAGCCACGACTTCCACGGAATTATCACTAGCACCATCGGCGACAACTGGCGTGAGGAGGTTGATGCGATGCGTAGGGAGTTGCGGGAGCTGCTCGATGAGGGGAGGGAGTCATGAGCGGCTACCAACTAATTACGCGGTGCCGGGAGTGTGATGCGCACTGCGACTCCGAATCGCACAACAGCAGTTTCTGCAATAGCTGGCCGGAGTTATCGACTTGCCACAACTGCGGAAGCACTCAGTCCTATTACGACAGCATTGAGCGCTGGGTCAGTCTTTCCACCTGGTGGAAGCCATGGACTTGGAGAGACGGGCACTGGGAGAAGAAGGAGGGAGACGGCCATGCCTGAGCTGAAGCCTTGCCCGTTCTGCGGACATATCGGGCTGACATTCAATGATGGCAGCACGTATCGGTGGGGAGATGCACGCTGCGCAGGCTGTGATGCAAGCGCAGGAGAGGTCCGCCGTAGATACCCAGATGATGGAGAGTGGCACGCTGCCGCAATAGAGCAATGGAACAACCGCGCCATCCCCGCCGACCAGGTGCTGGTGCCGAAGGAGCTGCTGGAGCGCATCGAGGAAAGTCTTCGCATCGAGGTTGAGGCGACTTACTGCGGAACGAAGGATCACCCAGCAATCCGACCGAAGTACGAGCGAGACATTGCGGAAGCCGACGAACTCCGCGCCCTCCTCCAGCGCTAAACCCCAACCCCATTCCAACATCGCCGGCCGGCACGAGCCCGTCGGCGCGATGAGGTATTGCCATGTCCGCCCTTCTTGCGCCGCCGGCCGACCGGCAGCGACAGCCTCATTTTGTCCCGCGATTCATCCGGGCAAAGGACGCAGCGTCCTATCTCGGCATGTGCCGGGATGAGTTCAACAAGACCGTCCGGCCGCACATCCGAGAATTTCCCATCGGGAAACAGGGTGTTGCCTTCGATCGTCTCGAACTCGATGCCTGGGCAGATTCCTACGTCGAGAAAGCATCAATTGAAAAGCCTGGCGCTGGGGACAACAATCATTCCCGCAGCGAGCGCCAGGGCAACGGAGCATTGCCATGGCAAAGAAAGCAATCACAGGGCTCCAGAGGCAGCCGAACGGCATCTGGAAAATCGACAAAGTCTACCGAGGAGAACGAATTCAAGAGAGCACTGGCACTTGTGACCGGGAAGAAGCCGAGCAGTACCTAATCCACCTGCTGGAGAAGAAGCGGCAGCAGAAGGTCTACGGCGTGCGCGAGGTGAAGATCTGGCGGGAGGCGGCGACACGCTACCTGCTGGAAAACAAGGACATGCCGTCGATCAAGCTCACGGCGACCTACCTGGAGCAGCTCGACCCGTACCTTGGCGGCCTGGCGCTGACCTTCGTCGACGACGAAGCCCTGGCGCCGTACATCAAGGACAGGCTGAACCCGAAGGAAGGCAAGCCGGCCAGCCCGAGGACCATCAACATCGCGCTCGAGCGCGTGATCCGCATCCTGAACCTCTGCGCGCGGAAGTGGCGAGATGAGCAGAAGCGGCCATGGCTCGACACGGTGCCGATGATCACCAAGCTGAATGAGAAGAAGGCGGCCCGGAAGCCCTACCCGATGTCCTGGGATGAGCAGTCGGTGCTGTTCGCCGAGCTGCCGGATCACCTGCTGCGCATGGCGCTGTTCAAGGTGAACACCGGCTGCCGTGAGCAGGAAGTGTGCAAGCTGAGGTGGGAGTGGGAGATCGCGGTTCCGGAACTGGGGACGAGCGTGTTCCTGATCCCGGACGGGTTCGGCGGGCGCCACGAGAAGTCTGGCGTGAAGAATGGCGAGGAGCGCCTTGTCGTCCTGAACGATGTAGCCAGGAAGATCATCGAGGGGCAGCGCGGCATGCACGCCAGCCTGGTCTTCCCATACGGGAAGCCTGACGAGAACGGGCCGACGGCGGTTCACCGGATGAACGACAGCGCTTGGAAGAAGGCCAGGGTACGAGCGGCGGACAAGTGGGAGAAAGCCCATCGCACGCCGGCGCACCCTGGTTATCGGTCTCTGCGTATCCACGACCTGAAGCACACGTTTGGCAGACGGCTTCGGGCAGCGGGTGTTACCGAAGAGGATCGGAAGGCCCTATTGGGCCACAAGAACGGCAGCATCACCAGCCACTACTCCGCGGCGGAGTTGGACCAGCTGATTGAGGCAGCCAACAAGGTATCAGCCACCGACAGTCGCGCACCGGCGCTGACGATCCTGAAAAGGAGGCAGGGATAATCGAAAACTGGCCATGTCACTTGAAAAGTCACTGGGCCAGAAACGAAAAAGCCACCCGAAGGTGGCTAAGTCGTTGAATTTGTTGGTCGGGACGGAGTGATTCGAACACTCGACCCCTTGCACCCCATGCAGGTAGACCCGGCGATTGTGCGCGAAGCCGAGCAGGATGGCGCGGCAGGCCTCGGCGTCGAAGCGATAGTGCGGATCGCGCGCAGGCACCTGGGGCCCGCCGCTGGAATACCCCGGGACGCGCCAGGGCATGGCCACGCCGAAGGTCGCCGCGGCGTCCAGGCTGGCATCGGGGAGTTCGCTGCCCGGCGCGGCGTCGCCCATGTCACTCATGCATTACCTCCTGGGCGGGCGAGGCGGTCTGCTCCAGCCACGCCAGTGCCTCATCCAGATAACCGAAACGGGCCATCATCGGCCCATGCGCGGCGACCACGCGACGCACCTGGTCGGGACCGAGGGTGTCGCGCCAGGCGCCTTTCTCGCCACGACGGAAGAAGCGCGCGGCCACCTTGGGGCGTTCCTTGAAGCCCGACTCGCCCTCCTGCGCGGCGAGCAGGCGGAAGTCACTGAAGCGAATCGCCCGTTCGATCCGCTGGCTATCGTCGGGTAGACCGAGGAAACGCGCGGCGGCGGCGAAGGTCGCCGGGCCGTCGGCGAGCATGTCCTCGTAGCGGATCACCAGCAGCCGCGGACCGGCGCCGTCGAGCCAGCTCTGCACATGGCCGGACCAGGACGACAGTCGTTGCGCCACCTGCAGCGAGAAGCCGCGCCGGGAACGGCCTAAGCCGGACTCGGCGGAGGCCATGAAATCAATCGCCTGGTCCAGCGAACGGCCCAGGTGGTTGGCCAGCGACGGCGCCACATCCAGCGGATTGCGCACGATGTACACGGAGCCTGCCGCCGCATCGGGCGCGGGGATCATTTCGCCGGCGGCGTTAGGCAGGCAAGCGTCGTGGATCTTGTGGTAGGCCAGCGCCTCGTGCTGCGCCTTCCAGCGATAGACGGCGGGGCGCAGGCCGTCGACCTCGTCGGGATACAGCTCGGCGCTGTCCACGCCCAGCGCATCGTCCAGCCAGCGGCGGCTGCTGGCGATGACCCCCGAGCCCAGTTCATTGATCGACACCGGCTGCTCGGCGGCGCTGAGCAGGTTGCAGAGAAACGCGCGGAACCAGGTATTGCCGGATTTCGGGTATGACGCCAGCCAGTAGAGTGCGGACATGGCTCAGGCACGCTCGCGCAGATCGTCGAGGATGCTGTCGATCAGCCGGTCCAGGTCGAAGCCCTCGCTCGGCCGCCGTGCCAGCACCAGGTGGCTGCGCGCGGCCAGGCGGCCACACTGCGCCAGGTGCTCGGCCTTGCGCCCCATGCCGTTGAGGAAGCGCAGGCGATAGGTATTGTCGAGCAGCGGCGGAAAGCGCTGCATGCCGAGAATCGGCGAGAACTGCGGCTGCTCGACCGCCGCGCTTTCCAGCACATAGATCCAGCGCACCGGCAGGGGCTGCTGCTCGAAGCGCTCGCCCAGGGGGTAGTTGTACTTCGCCAACTGCGGTCGGATTCTCCGCAGCTCGCGGGTATCGACGCCGAGCTGTTCGGCCGAGTCCTGCCACAACTTGACCCGGGGAAAACCGGGCAGCGCCCTGCCCTCGTCATCCAGTGGCACCACATCGTCGGCCAGCAGCGTATGGCCGCGCTTGGCGAAACCCGCCGCCAGGGTCGACTTGCCGATGCCCGAGGGGCCGACACAGACCAGGCACTGCTCGCCGATGCGCACCGCGTTGCCATGCAGCACCAGCAGGCCACGCTGCGCCAGCAAGGCCCCGAAGACGGAACCGAGGAGGAACAGCCGCACACTTTCCTCGTCCATGCCGGGCTCGGCCTCGACGACGATTTCCGTGCCGCCACGCACCAGAAAGCGGGCGATGCCGGCCACTTCCAGCCACAGCTGATCGTCGGCGCACCAGATCAAAGGGCCCGTCTGCCGGCGACCGTCGGCGGCGCCCGGGCCCACGCTGCCACGGCGGATGCGCACGTCCACCGACTGGTCCGCGGCCGGCGCCTCGGCATCGAGCAGTTCCGCCAGCGGAATCTCGCTCTCGATCAGCAGGCAATAGGCACGGTAGAACCGGATACGGGACATGGGCTCATCACAGAACAGGGGTCGGACAGGAATGCCGATACTGGCCGGCGGCCAGCGGCGGCGCATTCTCACATGCCCCGAATGGCCCTGTCGAATGCGGCGCGGCGGCCCTTTTCAGCGCTGCGCGGCAGCATAGGCGGCGACGGTCAGCGCCGCGCAGCGCGCCCAACTGAAGCTCGCCGCGCGCAGTCGGCCACGCTCGATCGCCTGCGCGCGCCAGCCGGCGTCGTCGAGCCCGCGCGCCAGCAGCGCCGTCCAGCCGTCGCAATCGTCGGGCGCCGCGTAGGCGGCGGCATCGCCGGCGACTTCCGGCAGCGACGCGGCGTCGGCGCAGACCACCGGCACCGCCGAGGCCATGGCTTCGAGGATCGGCAGGCCGAACCCCTCGTAGCGCGAGGGATAGGCAAACAGCCGCGCACCGGCCTGCAACAGCGGCAGCAGACGCGCCGGAACGAAGCCGAGATAACGCAGCCAGCCTTCGGCCTGGGCCTGCTGGATACGCGCCAGCACAGGATCGCCGGGCCAATCGGCATGGCCGGCGAGCACCAGCGGGTAGCACCGGCGCAGCTCCAGCGGCAAGCCGGCGTAGGCGCGCAACAGGGTCGCCAGGTTCTTGCGCGGCTCGATGGTGCCGACATAAAGGCAATAGGCGCCCGGCCGCAGGCCGAGCAGCGCCAGTTCCGCGGCGATCTGCGCGGCATCGCGCGGATGGAAATCCGTGGCGGCTGCCAGCGGCGTGACCTGAATGCGCTCCTCCGGGTAGTTCCAGGCCTCGGCGATTTCCCGCCGGGAGAACTCGGAAACGGTGAGCACCAGCGACGCCTGCCGCAGGGAGCGCGCCACCACCTCGCGCAAATGACGCACCCGGTCGGGCCGGTGGCTGCGCGCGTGCAGCAGGACCGACGCGTCGTGGATGGTCACCAGGCTTCTCCCGGCAAAGGCCGGCAGGTAATAGTTGGTGCCATGCAGCAGGCGTTGCTCGTGGCCGCGCAGCAGCGCCGCATGGCGCGCGGCGACCCAGCGCCGGTAGGCGCCCAGGGCGATGGCCGGGCGCGGCAGCCGCTCCAGCCAGCGGCGCGACGCGGGCGCCGCCTCGGGACAGGCCGGCAGCGTCTCGAACAGGCGGCCAGCGCCCATGTACAGGGTCTGGACGTCCGTGCGCGCCTGAAGCTGGCGCGCCAGTTCCAGGGTGTAGCGACCGATCCCGGTGAGCGGGTGGTGGATGGAATCGACGGATAGAACTAGCTGCACTCGGCTCACGGCCCCCTGCTGACGTCACGCTTGCGTCCAGGCCGCGCATCATAAAGCAGTCAGCCTCGCGCGGCCCAGCACGAGGCTTGCCGAACGACGCTTAAGTGGGCAGATTGCCCGCTTCGTTTTTCGTCATCGCCAAGGACCGCCCATGTCACTCAAGCGTCGCTGGTCGCTGCTCTCCGAGCTGCTCCGGGTAGACCGGCAAATGAGCCCACTGCCCTGCCCCGGTTGCGGCGTCGAAGATCGCCAGCGGATCTGGCGCCAGGACCGTTACTTCCTGCGCGTGGACCTTTCCATCTGCCGCCAATGCGGCCTGGTCCACCTGGCCCGTGGCCTCAGCGGGCAGGCCGAGGAGCGCTTCTATGAGCACGTCTATCCGCGCCTGATGAGCCTGACGAGCGCCAATCTGGGCAGTTTCCGCCTCATGGCCGGTTATCGCTTGCAGGCCATCCGCGATGTCATCGGCATGCCCGAGCGGGTGCTGGAAGTCGGCGCCGGCATGGGCTTCTTCCTCGATGCCTGCCGGGCACATGGGGTCCGCGAGTTCTTCGGTCTCGAACCCGGCGCCCCCCAGCACAGCTACCTCAGCGGCACCCTCGGCCTCGCCGGCCAGGTCGCGCACGCGCCGCTGACGGCGGACAGCCGCTTTCCCTTCGTGCCCAGGCTGGCCGTGATGTTCCATGTCCTCGAACACCTGGCCGATCCCGGCGCCGCCTTGCGCCAGTTGGCCAACGCGCTGGACCCGCAGGGCTGGCTGGTGATCGAAGTGCCGGACATCCTCGCCGACTGGCGTAGCCTCGGCCTGTGGCAGGTGCACGTCTCGCACCGCAGCTACTTCAGTGCCGCGTCCCTGTCCGCCCTGCTCCAGCGCAGCGGCTTCACGCCCTGGTACATCAGCCGCGAAGCCCATGGCATCTATCCCGGCAACCTGCGCGTGTTCGCCCGCCCCACGGCTGGGCAAACGGCACCGGCCGTCATCGAACCGGCCCCAGTCCCGCTGCCCGGCGTGGCCGACAGCATCCGCGCGCAGATTCGCCCCTGGAGCCTGCGCAACGGCTACCCACGCGCCGCCGTGCGCCTGCTGCGCTGCGCCGCGCGCGGCTGAGTTCAGCGGCGGTCGAGGTCGACCGGCGAGCGCTCGACCAAAGCCCGCCGCCGCAACCGCCGCGACCGCCGCGCGGACGGCTTGCGCGCCCGGCACAGCGCCAGCGGGGTGCCCAGCAGCAGGCGCAGGTCCAGCAGCAGGCTGCGCCGGCGCCAGTAGCTCAGGTCGGCGAGCAGGCGCTCGCGCATATCCTCCAGCTCGGCAATTTCGCCGCGCCAGCCCAGGACCTGGGCCAGCCCGGTGATGCCCGGGCGGCCCGCCAGGCGTGCCGCGTAGCCGTCGAGCAGCCCGGCATACAGCAGGTCGTGGGCGATGGCGTGCGGGCGCGGGCCGACCAGCGACATGTCGCCGCGCAACACATTCCACAACTGCGGCAGCTCATCCAGCCCCCAGCGCCGCAGCAGCGCGCCGAGTCGCGTCACCCTGGGATCACCGGCGATGACCTGGGGCGCCAGCGGATCGGCGCACGCGCTGGCCCGCAGCGTGCGGAACTTATAGAGGCTGAACGGCCGGCCCTGGCGCCCCAGGCGGCGTTGACGGAACAGCACCGGGGCACCGTCGCTGAGACGAATCGCCAGGGCGATGAGCAGCAGCAACGGGCCGAGGAGTGTCAGCAGCAGCAGGCTGGCGGCGGCATCGAAGAGCCGTTTGCCCCGCTCCGAGGCGGGCTTGAAAGATTCCGGCGCGGGGCCCTCGGCGCGCACCAGGCACAGCCGGCGACGCCCGATCAGCGCGAGCAACTGCAGGCGCGTACTGGCGTCGAGCTGGTCGGCGGCGACGACCAACTCGTCCACCTGCTTGCGCCGTGGGTCGCTGCGCAGCCACTCCAGCGCCTCGCGCACCGGTCGTTGCGCGACCACCACGGCGCCGCGCTCGACGCCACTGCGCAACCACTGACGCAGCGCCGGCGACAGCCCGTCGCCGATCAGCAGCAGCCGGCGGCCGCGCCGCTCAGCGTTCACGGGACACCAGGCGCGCCAGGCGCACCAGCGGATAGAGAAACGCCGCCGCGCGGGGCAGGCGCAACCAGGCGAGGTCCTTGCCGGTGGGGCTGAACCAGTCGCACAGCGACTGCAGGCGGCCGGCCAGGGTGCGTTGCAGGCACAGGTCGAGCCAGACGCGCCGGGCCATGCCCAGGGATTGCGCGACCTGTGCGTCGGAGTGGCAGCCCTGCAGCGCCCGCAGCGCCGCCTCGAACATGACCCTCTGCGCCCGCCCCAGGTTGGTCAGCGCTGCCAGCTCGGCTGGCGCAGCGAAACCGAAAAGGCGCTCCAGCAAGGCCAGGCACACCCCCAGTGGGCCTTCCAGATCGGCCTGGCGGGCGATGCGCGCGGCTTGCGCCGCATCGAATCCGGGCAGGCGCATCAGCGCCAGAATGTCCAGCAGCCAGATCAGGCGGCGAAACAGATGCTGGCCGGCATGCGCCGCCAGGTAGGGCAAGCCGATCGCCGGCGCCAGGGTGGCGACCGCCTGCCCCTGCAGGTCGACGCTGCCGCCTGGGCAGGACCAATCGTCACCGAGCAACGCATGGCGGCGGCGCAACAGGCGCCGGTGCAGCTCGACGCAAGGCAAGCCGTCGGGGTGGCGCAGGAGCAGTTCGTGAGTGCCGCTGGGCAGCGCCGCCGGTGCTTCCGGGGTCAGGTAGCCGAGTCCGGCGAATACCTCCAGCGCGGCCGGCCATTGCTCCGGGCGGACCAGGATGTCGAGATCGAGCGCCGTGCGCGCGGCACAGTCGCCATGGACCTGCCGGGCCAGCGCCGGGCCCTTCAGCGCCAGGTAATCGATATTCGCCGCGCTCAGGCGCCGGCTCAGTTGGCGCAGCGTGCCGGTCAGTTGCAACGCACGCAGGACCACCTGCCGCTGCTCGGCCTTCAGGCTCGCCGCGCGTTCCTCCGGCAACTGGGCGAGGCGCCCGGCGTCGAGCAGGGCGGCCACCCCGTGGTGGCGCACGAAGGCTTCCAGGCCCGGCGCCGGAGCGAGCGCCGGCTCACCGGCGAAGCCGAGCAGCCAAAGGCTCTGGCCCAACAGGCTGGCGCTGGGCATCGGCATCCGTGCTTGCACTTCGGCCCCGTTCACAAGGCTGACTCCTGGCGATCCGTGGCGTGGCCACGGCGATTCATGAACAAAGGCGCGATTCTAATCAGCCGCACGGGCCACGGCGAGAGGCACGCGCGCTGAGCATTGGCAAATCGCCAGTTCCTCTGTAGCGTTTGCGCGCCACGCAACCGAGGAACCGCGCCGGATGAGTTCGCCCCCGCCGCGCCAGGGCGCTTTCGCCCACTATCACGACGACCTGCTGCGACGCTTCGGCGCCGAGGCCGCCGCGCTGCGCCATGAACTCTTCTTCCTGCGCCGCCACGCCGACGGCTGGCCGGCCGTGGCGCGCGCCGCCGCGGCCTGGCTGCGCGACACCGGCCTGTTGCTGCGCCGCGGCCAATCCGCCGCCGCGCCGGCCAGCGATGCGGCCCAGGCGATCCTGGTCTGCAGCCTCGCCGGCGCCAGTGGCTGGCAGACCCTGGCGCGCAGCCTGGACGCCTGCCGCGACGCCGGCCTGCCGGCCGTGATCCTCGCCCATCCGCGTCTGCGCGCCGACGAACTGCCGAGCGAACTGCCGCGCCTGGCCCCAGCCCGTCCGCGCGGTGCCGACCTGATCAACAGCCTGCGCGCCTTCAGCGCCGCGCGGCGGCGCCGCTGGCCACTGCTGCTGGCCCTTGGCGCCGGCCGTCTGGCGCTCTGGCGCGCCTGCCTGGCGCGCAGCCTGAGCGGACGCCGCGGGGTGCTGTTGCTGCACAACGATTTCGACCTGCTGAGCCAGGCCGCGCAGTCCCAGGGGCTTGCGGCGATCTGCCTGCAGCACGGCCTGCCCAGCGATGAGTTCTTCCCCGCGCGCGCCGACTGGCATGTGCTCTGGGGCGAAAGCAGCCGCCGCCTGTTCCTCGCCGCGGGCTGCGCACCGGCGCGCCTGCTGGTCGACGCCCTCGGACGCGGCCAAGGCCGCCTGGCCGAGGCACCCCCGCAACGGATCGCCCTGCTGTCGCAGACCCATGCCGGCGTCTTCGGCCCCGGTCTCGGCCAACGCCTGCGCGAGCTGGTCAGCGAGTTCGCCGCGCGCGGCGTGGCCCTGGAAGTGCTGCTGCACCCCCAGGAGCAAGCTGCCGCTGCCTACCCGGCGCTGCCGAACATTAGGCTGCGACAGGCGCCGCACCGGCTGCTGCGCGACGACCGCGACGGCACCTGCCTGGTCCTCGGCTATTGCTCCACCGCCATGCTCGACGCCGCCCTGGCCGGCCACTGGGTCGCCGCCCTGGACTTCGCCGAACCCGGCAATGCCGGGGCGCGCAGCCTGCTGGCAAGCCCTCTGCGGGTGGCCAACGCCGAACAGGCCCAGGCCCTGCTGCAGCGTCTGGGCGCGGACGCCGCCTTCCGCGCCGACACCCGGCGCGCCATGCAGGCCTGGCTGGACGAAGTCTTCGCCACGCCCAGCGGCGCCCTCCTCGGCCTCCTGCGCGGCTACCGCGAGTCCACCCCGGGAGGCACGCGATGATCCGCGTCCTGCACGTCAGTCGCGAATTCGAGCCGCGCTCCAGCGGCGTTGCCCGGCATATCCACGGCCTGGCCCTGGCGCTGGCCGGAGAAGCCGACCTGCACCTGGAAATCCTCGCCCCGCGCGTGGACGCCGAACCCGGCCCCTACACCTTGAGTCGCGGCAGCTACGCCGCCCTGGGCGCCGCCATCGCCCGCAACAACATCCTCCACGTGCATGGCGCGCGCACCCCGCTGGCCGCCGCCGCCGCCCACCTGGCGGCACTGCGCGGCACCCCGGTGCTGTACACGCCGCACTGCTACTACGACAGCGGTGGCAGCGGCAAACGCCTGCTCAAGCGTGCCTGGGACCTCAGCGTCGAGCGCTCGCTGATGCGCCGCAGCCAGGCCGTGATCCTGCTCCACGACGGCTGGCCGGCCGACCTCGTCCGCCGTGGCCTGCAGCCGCGGCGGACACTGATCGTGCCGAACTGCATCGACGACGCCGGCAGCGCCGCGGACCTGCCCGCCCAGCCCCTGGACGGCCAGCCGGCGATCCTCTCGATCGGCCGGCTCGACCCGATCAAGCGCCTCGACGATGTCATCGCCGCGCTGCGCGACCCCGCTCTCGGCGAGGCGGTGCTGCACCTGGTCGGGCGCGGCGACGACCGCCCGCGCCTGGAAGCCCTGGCGCAACGCCTGGGCGTCGGCACCCGCGTGCGCTTCCATGGCTGGCAGGACGATGCGGCGACCCAGCGCATGATGCGCGGATGCGACTTGATGGTGCTGGCCTCGGAGCGCGAAGGCCTGCCGACGGTGATTCTCGAAGCGCTGCTGGCCGGCGTGCCGATCGCCTGCTCGGATATCGACGGCAATCGCGCCATTACCCAACGGGTCGGCTGGCAGGCGCATTTCCCGCTGGGCGCCATCCCGGCCCTGGCGGCCTGCCTGAAACAGACCGCCGGGCGCCGCGTCAGCGCCGAGGTGATCGAGGCGGTACGCAGCCAATTCACCTGGCAGCGCCGCGCCGCCGAGTTGGCCGGCGTCTACCGCCAACTGCACGCGCAGAGCCAGCGCGCATGACCGCCAACAGCGTACCGCCGCTCACTCGCCTGGCCCGCCGCCTGGCCGACTACCGCAATCCGCGCTCGCTCGGCTCGCGCCTGCGCGCCAGGCGTATCGGCCCCTTGCTGCGGCTGATCGAGGAGGCGTTCGCCGAGCATGGCGAGGTCCACCTGCTGGATGTCGGGGGCACCCTGCGCTACTGGACGATAGTGCCCGACGAGTTCCTCGCGCGGCACCGGGTCAGCATCACCCTGCTCAACCTGCCCGGGCGTATCCGCCCGCTGGCCGCCAGCGGCCGCTTCCGCTTCGTCGAGGGCGACGGCTGCGACCTGTCCGCCTGGACCGACCAGAGCATCCATGTGCTGCACGCCAACTCGGTGCTCGAACATGTCGGCGACCACCAGCGCATGCAGCGTTTCGCCGGCGAGATCCGCCGCGTCGCGCAGCGCTACTTCGTGCAGACACCGAACGCCTGGTTCCCCATCGAGCCGCACTGCATGACCCCCTTCTTCCATTGGCTGCCCCACGCGCTGCGTGTTCGCCTGGTGCGGCAGTTCCGTCTCGGCCATTGGCGCCGCGCCGCCTCGCTCGACGAAGCACGCCGGATCGTCGACAGCGCGCGGCTGCTGGACCGGCGAACCCTGAAAGGCCTGTTCCCGGGCGCCGCCATCCTCGACGAACGCCTGTTCGGGCTGAGCAAATCACTGATCGCGCTGGGCCAGCGGCCAGACCGCGACCCGCAGCGGACGTCCCCATGCTGAGCGCCACCCTGCGTTGCCTGCGCCGTTGCGGCGTGAGCCGCACGAGCATCGCCCTGATGAGCCTGCTGCTGCCGGCGCGGGCGCTGGTCGAGGCTTGCTCCGCCGGGCTGCTGGCCGCGCTGCTGGCGCTGCTGCTGACACCCGACGCCGTGCCCCAGGGGTGGAGCCGCGTGTTGCTGCGCACGGTTGAAGCGGGCAGCCCGCTGTCGCCGCTGCTGCTGCTCGGCGGCGCCCTGCTGCTGTTCCGTGGCCTGCTCGCACCGCTGCTCGGCTGGTGGCGCGGGCGGCTGATCGTCGGCTGGACCCAGGCCCTGTCGCTGCGCGCCCTCGACGGTGAAATCCAACGCCCGGCCAGTGCCCGCCTGGACCGCCACGCCCAGGGCAGCAACACCCTGGTCAACCACGTCGCGCCGCGCATCATCCAGGGCCGCGTGCTGCCGTTGCTGGAGCTGCTCAGCGAATCCCTGCTGGCGCTGATGCTCTTCGCCCTGCTGCTCAGCCATGGCCTCTGGCCCGGCCTGCTGCTGTGCACCGCGCTGCTGCTCGGCGCCGGCGCCAGTCACCTGCTGTTGCAGCGCTTCAGCGGCGGCGGGCTGCGCGCGCGGACGCTGACGGACATGCAGCGCTGGGTCACCGACAGCGTCGCCTGCCTGCGCGAGATCCACCTCTATGCCCGCGAGCGCTCGGTACTCGCGGGCTACCGCCCGCTGGCGCGGCGCTTCGCCCACGCCATGGCCCAGGAACGCACCCTCGCCGACATGCAGTTGCCGATCGTCGAAGCACTGTTTCTGCTCGCCCTCGGCGGCGTCGCCCTGCTGCTGCCTGGGCACCTGGCGCTGGGCAACGACAGCGCGCCGCTGGCCCTGTTCGGCGTCGCCGCCGTGCGCCTGCTGCCATCGCTGCGGCGCATGGCCACCAGCCTGCGCACGCTCGCCTTCGGCCGCGCGTCCTTCAATGCCTTCGCCGCGAGCCTGACGGACCCCGCCGAGCCGGGTTCGCGCACACGCCAGGACGGCGCCGCGCCGGGCCTGCTGTTCGACGCCCAGGGCCTCGTCTATCGCTATCCGGGCGCCCAGCAGGACGTGCTCCAGGCCCTCGACCTGCGTTGCGCGGCGGGGCAATGGCTGGCGCTGAGCGGCCCATCCGGCGCCGGCAAATCGACCCTGGTCGACCTGCTCCTCGGCGAGTTGCACGCGCTCGCCGGCACGCTGCGCTGGAGCACGCCGACACCCGGCATCGGCTACGCCGGCGCGCTGACCACCCTGGTGCAGGGCAGCCTGCGCGACAACCTGGGTTTCCACCAGGTCTGCGCCGACGACGCGCGGCTGCACGAGGCGCTGTGGATCGCCGGCATCGAGCACCTGCTGCAGCGCCTGCCGGGCGGGTTCGACGAGGATCTGGGCAGCGTCGAGCAGCGCCTCTCCGGCGGCGAACGCCAGCGCATCGGCCTGGCCCGCGCGGTGCTGCACGCCAGCGACCTGCTGATTCTCGACGAAGCCACCGCCGCCCTGGACATGGCCAGCGAGGCCGCCTTCCTCCAGCGCCTGCGCCAATGCCGGCCAGGCACCGCCGTGCTACAGGTCACCCACCGCGAAAGCAGCCTGGCGCAGTTCGACCGACTGTTGCGCCTGGCGCACGGCCGCTTGAGCGAGTGCGATCAAGCGACCGACAGCAGCGCGGCGCAACGCCTCAGCCCAACCGTCTAGTGCGCGCCTCAGGCCGACTCGCGGCGCTGCCGGTACAGCCCGGCGACGGCGGCATTCAGCGCGGCGCGGGCCTGCTCCAGCAGCGCCAGGCTGGCCCAGGCCAGGTGCCGGCCCTGTTCGGCATCCAGCGACGCCGCTTCGCGGCCGGTGGCCTCGGCGCATTCGAGCAGGCTGGCGGTCTGTTCCAGCACCTCCAGTACCGGCAGGCCGGCGCGGATACAGCCGAGCGTGCCGAAGGGGGTGGTTTCGGTGGTAGCGGTGAGCGTGGAAGTAAGCGCTTTCATGGGGTTCGATCCTCTGGTAATGGGATCGCCTCCATTCGCGGCCAAACGAGAGGGAGGCGACTGCGCACGGGTTGGCCGACCGGAACCAGAGGTCCGGCACACCCGAGGGTGTCCCGCACGCAGCCGCCATTGATGCACCGGACGAGCGAAGGCCCGCGGTGTCAGTGACGCGTCTCTGGTTTCGCGACCGGCCAAGGTCGACCACGGGATTGACCGTGGCCGGGCGAGGATAGAGAGCGCGGCCGGCGCTGGCAAGCAAGCCTCGGAGCGCAGCACAGTCGCCTCGACCCGCCGGGTGCGCTATTGTCGCCGCCGGCGCCCGGCGCCCCCGCTTCGTCTCAGAGAGGAACCAGAAGAATGACAACCCAAGCTTCCACCCTCGGCATGCGCAAGGTCGGCGTGATCGGCGCCGGCACCATGGGCAACGGCATCGCCCAGGTGTGCGCCGCGGCCGGCCTGCAGGTGGCCATGCTCGACATCTCCGACGCCGCCGTCGAACGCGGCCTGGCCACCATCGGCGGCAACCTCGACCGGCTGATCAAGAAGGACAAGCTGGCCGCCGCCGACAAGCCCGGCATCCTCGCGCGCATCCACGGTGGCACCGACTACGCGGTGCTGAAAGACGCCGACCTGGTCATCGAAGCGGCCACCGAGAACCTTGAACTCAAACTGCGCATCCTGCGCCAGATCGACGAACTGGTCGGCGCCGAGTGCGTGATCGCCAGCAATACCTCGTCCATTTCCATCACCCAGTTGGCGGTGGTGGTGCGCAACCCGCAACGCTTCATCGGCATGCACTTCTTCAACCCGGTGCCGGTGATGGGCCTGCTGGAAGTCATCCGTGGCCTGCAGACCGCCGACGAAACCCACGCCAAGGCCGTGGCCTTCGCCGAGCTGGTCGGCAAGCGTGCGGTCAGCGTGAAGAACGCCCCGGGCTTCGCGGTCAACCGCATCCTGGTGCCGATGATCAACGAAGCGATCTTCGTGCTGCAGGAAGGCCTGGCCAGCGCCGCCGATATCGACACCGGCATGCAACTGGGCTGCAACCACCCCATCGGCCCGCTGGCCCTGGCCGACCTGATCGGCCTGGATACCCTGCTGGCGATCATGAATGTGCTCTACGACGGCTTCAACGACAGCAAATACCGCCCCGCCCCGCTGCTCAAGGAAATGGTCGCCGCCGGCCGCCTGGGCCGCAAAAGCGGCCAGGGCTTCTTCAGCTACTGACGGACCCGCACGGCGATTGGGCGATGGGTATCGCTTCGCTCAACGCCATCCTACGAACCCCGGCCATACCCGCCTGGCACCGTAGGATGGGTTGAGCCCGCGAAACCCATGCGGTGTCAGCCCGCCAGGGCGATGGGTCAGGGCGATGGGTATCGCTGCGCTCAACGCCATCCTACGAAACCCAGCCACACCCGCGTGGCACCGTAGGCTGGGTTGAGCCCGCGAAACCCATGCGGTGTCCCCCGCCAGGCCGATGGGTATCGCTGCGCTCAACGCCATCCGACGAACCCCGGCCATACCCGCATGGCGCCGTAGGATGGGTTGAGCCCGCGAAACCCATGCGGTGTCGCCCCGCCAGGGCGATGGGTATCGCTGCGCTCAACGCCATCCTACGAAACCCGGCCATACCCGCGCGGCGCCGTAGGCTGGGTTGAGCCCGCGAAACCCATGCGGTCGCCCGGCGCCAGGACGCGGGGTCATTCGCAGAAGCGCCCCAGGCGGGCGTCGGGCATCAGGTCCAGGTACTGCTGGCTGGTCATGTGCACCAGGGCGTTGTGGTCGCCGGCTTCGAAGTAGATGTCCGACTGTTCGCTGAGGGACTGGTCGATCAGGGTTTCCAGGCCGAAGACGTTGCCCACCGCGGGTATTGCGCCCAGCGCGCAGTCCTCGAAGCGCTCGCCGAGATCGCGTTCCTTGGCCAGGCGCCAGTTGCGCCGGGTGAGTTTGTGCACCTTGTGCAGGTCGACCTGGCGGCTGGCCGGGACCACGGCCATCAGCCAGTGCCCCTGGAAGTCGTCGAGGATCACCGGCTTGGCCATCTGTTGCGGTTGAATGCCGGCGCGGCGCGCGGCTTCGCGGGTGGTCATCGATTGCGTGTGAGACAGCAGGTCGTAGTGCGACTGGTGCTGGGTCAGGCAGCTTTGCAAGCGGGTTGCCATGCTCATGGCGCACATCCTCTGGCACGACGCCGGCCCATGATCCCGATGATTCCGGCGTGGCTGGCATGCACCGGGAGAGGTTCCCGCTCCCCCGCCCGGCATCGGTCGCGTGCCGGTGCCTTGGCAAGAGTTTACTCCCGCCGGCCCCTGCGCAGACGGCGACTGGCCGGACGGAAGCGGGCGCTCTGTGCCGGGGTGGCCAGGCGCCCGTCCGAGGAAAAAGCGGACATCCCTTTCCGGCCCGCGTGCTAGTATTTCGCCCTCTCGTCGACGCGACCCGGCTCGCCTCGGCGCCGTCCCGATCCCTGTCCTGTCTGCCCATGACCTCCAGCTACGATCCGCAATCCAGCTTGCCGACTGTCCTTGTGGTGGACGATGAGTTGCGCTCGCGGGAAGCCTTGTCGCGGGTGCTGAATCAGGAGTTCTCGGTGTTGCTGGCCGACTCGGCCGCGCAGGCCCGCGAACTGCTCGAACAGCACGCGGTGGCGGTGATTCTCTGCGACCAGCGCATGCCCGGCATCCAGGGCATCGAGTTTCTCAAGGAAGCCCGCGAACGCTGGCCGGACGTGGTGCGCATCGTGCTCTCCGGCTACACCGACTCGGAAGACATCATCGCCGGCATCAACCATGCCGGCATCTACCAGTACCTGCTCAAGCCCTGGCTGCCCGAGCACCTGCTGACGACGGTGCGCAACGCGGTGGAGAGCCGTTCGCTGCAGAACCACATGCAGCGCCTGGACGTCGAGTTGCGCGCCGGTACGCCGGTGTTGCGCCGGCGCAGCCAGCAGACGCTGGACAAGGTGCGCGACGCTTTCGATTTCTCACGCATCGTGCGCGCCCCCGGCGGTCCGCTGGACGCCCTCTGCGAGCTGGCCGCACGGGTGGCGCGCTTCGATCTCTCGGTGCTGCTGCTCGGCGAGTCCGGCACCGGCAAGGAGCTGCTCGCGCGCGCCATCCACTACGCCAGCCCGCGCGCCAGCAATGCCTTCGTCATGGAAAACTGTGCGGCGCTACCGGACTCGCTGCTCGAATCCGAACTCTTCGGCCACAAGCGCGGCGCCTTCACCGGCGCGCACCAGGACCACGTCGGGCTGATCCAGCGCGCCCACGGCGGCACCCTGTTCCTCGATGAGATCGGCGACACCTCGCCGGCCTTCCAGGTCAAGTTGCTGCGCGTGTTGCAGGAGGGCGAACTGCGCCCGGTCGGCGCCACCACCCCGGTACGGGTGGATGTGCGGGTGATCGCCGCGACCCATCGCGACCTCGAAGAAGAAGTCCGCAACGGGCGCTTCCGCAGCGACCTCTATTACCGCCTGGCCAGCGTGCCCCTGGCCCTGCCGCCGTTGCGCGAGCGCAGCGGCGACCTGGTGCCCATCGCCAACAAGCTGCTCGCCGACGCCAGCCAGGAACTCGACCTGCCCGACCTGCGTTTCGCCGCCGACGCCCTCGGCAGCCTGCTCGGCTACCCGTGGCCGGGCAATATCCGTGAGCTGCGCAACGAGATCTACCGTGCCGCGGCGCTCTCCGACGGCGCGGAAATCGGCGCCCGCGCCTTTTCCTGGCGGGTCCTGCAGGGACAGGCGCGCAGCGCGCTGGCCGGCGCCGCGCCGGCGTCCAGCCCCGGCGGCACCTTGCAGGAGCAGCTCGACGCCATCGAAGCCAGCATACTCAGGGAGTCGCTGCTGCGGCACCGCTGGAACAAGACCCACACCGCGCGGGAGCTGGGCCTCTCGCGCGTCGGCCTGCGGCAGAAGCTGCGCCGTTTCGGCCTGGAGGAATCGCAATGAGCAAGGCTCCGTTCCGCGTGCTCTGGCTGCAATCCGGCGGCTGCGGCGGCTGCAACATGTCGCTGCTGTGCGCCGATACCCAGGATTTCGCCGGTCTCTGGCGCAACGCCGGGATCGAGCTGCTCTGGCACCCCTCGCTGTCGCTGGAAAGCGGCGATGAAGTGCTGGCGATCCTCGACGACTGCCTGGCCGGGCGTATCCACCTGGATGCCCTGTGTGTCGAGGGCGCGCTGCTGCGCGGGCCGAACGGCACCGGTCGCTTCCACCTGCTGGCCGGCACCGGCGTGCCGATGATCGACTGGGTACGCCGGTTGGCCGCGGTCGCCGATTACTGCCTGGGCATCGGCACCTGCGCGGCCTTCGGCGGCATCACCGCCGCCGGCAGCAACCCCACCGACGCCTGCGGCTTGCAGTACGACGGCGAGCGCCGGGGCGGCGTGCTCGGTGCCGACTACCGCTCGGGCAAGGGCCTGCCGGTGATCAACGTGGCCGGCTGCCCGACCCATCCGGGCTGGGTGACCGACAGTCTGATGGCGCTGGCCGCCGGGCTCTTCGCCGAGACCGATCTGGACGCCCTCGGCCGGCCGCGTTTCTATGCCGACCAACTGGTCCACCACGGCTGCACACGCAACGAGTTCTACGAGTACAAGGCCAGCGCGGTGAAGCCGTCCGACCTCGGCTGCATGATGGAAAACCTCGGCTGCAAGGGCACCCAGGCCCACGGCGACTGCAACACCCGCCTGTGGAACGGCGAAGGCTCCTGCACCCGTGGCGGCTACGCCTGCATCAACTGCACGGCGCCGGGCTTCGAGGAGCCGGGGCATGCCTTCCACCTCACGCCCAAGCGCGCCGGCATCCCCATCGGCCTGCCGACCGACATGCCCAAGGCCTGGTTCGTCGCCCTCGCCGCGCTGTCGAAATCGGCCACCCCGGAGCGCGTCAAGCAGAACGCCACCGCCGACCACCCGTTGATCGCGCCAGCCATCCGCCCCACCCGGCGCTAGGGAGCCCCGTCATGACACGTCTGCTGGTCGGCCCGTTCAACCGCGTCGAAGGCGACCTCGAAGTGCAACTGGAGATCGAGGATGGCCAGGTGCGCTCGGCCCAGGTCAACGCCACCATGTACCGCGGTTTCGAGCAGATTCTGCTGAACCACGCGCCGCTCGACGCGCTGGTCTACGCGCCGCGCATCTGCGGCATCTGTTCGGTGTCGCAGTCGGTCGCCGCCGCCCGCGCCCTGGCCGAGCTGGCCGGGGTGCAGCCGCCGGCCAACGGGCTGATCGCCACCAACCTGATGGCGGCGACGGAAAACCTCGCCGATCACCTCAGCCACTTCTACCTGTTCTTCATGCCGGACTTCGTCCGCCCGCTGTACGCCGAGCGCCCCTGGTACGCCGACGCCGTGGCCCGCTTCACTCCGCACAGCGGCAGCCAGCAGCGCCTGGCGCTGGCCGCGCGCAAGCGCTGGCTGGACCTGATCGGCACCCTTGGCGGCAAGTGGCCGCACACCGGCTCCGTGCATCCCGGCGGCTCCACCCGCGCGCTCGACGCCGCCGAACGCCTGCGCCTGCTGGCGCGGGTGCGCGAGTTCCGCCAGTTCCTCGAAAGCGAGCTGTTCGCCGCGCCGCTGGAGCGCATCGCCGAGCTGGCCAGCGAAGGCCAGCTCTGGGCCTGGTACGCCGAGGCGCCGGAGCAAGGCGACCTGCGCCGTTTCCTGCGCATCGTCCAGGACAGCGGCCTGGAGCATCTCGGGCAGGGCCCGGGACTCTACCTGTCCTATGGCGCCTACCCGCAGGCCGACGGCAGCCTGGTGTTCGCCCGTGGCCTGTGGAACGCCGCCAGTGCCCAGGTCGAAGCGCTGGACCTCGGCGCCATCCGCGAAGACGCCAGCCACGCCTGGCTCGACGACAGCGCCGGGCCGCTGCACCCGGCGCGCGGCGAAACCGAGCCGAGCCCGGACAAGCCCGCCGCCTATACCTGGAACAAGGCGCCCCGGCTGGCCGGCGCGGTGCTGGAAACCGGCGCCCTGGCGCGCCAACTGGTCGCCGGCCAGGCACTGCTGCGCGACGCCGCGGCGCGCTGCGGCGGCAGTGTCTACACGCGCCTGCTGGCACGCCTGGTGGAGCTGGCGCGAGTGGTGCCGCTGATGGAAAGCTGGCTGCTCGCGCTGCGCCCCGGCGAGCCCTATTACCTGGACGCCGCGCTGCCCGACAGCGGCAGCGCGGTCGGCCTCAACGAAGCCGCGCGCGGCGCCCTCGGCCACTGGCTGCGCGTCGAGCACGGGCGCATCGCCAGCTACCAGATCATCGCGCCGACCACCTGGAACTTCTCGCCGCGCGACGCCCAGGGCCGCCCCGGCGCGCTGGAACAGGCATTGCAAGGCGCCCCGGTGCGCCCCGGCGAGAAAACCCCGGTGGCGGTGCAACACATCGTGCGCTCGTTCGACCCCTGCATGGTCTGTACCGTGCATTGACCCGGAGAACCGCCATGGAACGCCTGACCATCTCCCTGGACAGCGGCCTCGCCGAGGAACTCGACCGGCTGATCCGCGCCCAGGGCTACGGCAACCGCTCCGAAGCGCTGCGCGACATCCTCCGCCGCCACATCGAGCAGGCGCGCCTGCAACAGGAAGCCGAGTCGCTGCATTGCGTGGCCAACCTGAGCTTCGTCTACGACCACCACGCGCGCACCCTGGCCGAGCGGGTCATGGCCCTGCAGCACGAGCACCACGACCTGACCATCGCCAGCCAGCACGTCCACCTGGACCACGACCACTGCCTGGAGAGCCTGATGCTCAAGGGCCCGCTGCCGCGCGTGCGGGCCTTCGCCGAACGCCTGAGCGCCGAGCGCGGCGTGCGCCATGGCCAGCTCAACCTGATCCCGGTGGAAGCGGCCGCCGACGCGCACCCCCACCCGCACCTGCATCCGAAGAGCTGACGATCATGGCGCGCAGGCAGCCGCCGGCCCACCTCGACGAGGACGCCTGGCTGGAAGTGATCGGCAAGATGGACGAGGTCTACTCGCAGCTGGTCCAGGACGAGATCGCCCTGGAGGAAAAGAACGCCGAGCTGGAGCAGTCCCAACAGTTCATCGCCGGGCTGCTCGCCTCCATGTCCGACATCCTCCTGGCCTGCGACCCGGAAGGGCACATCGAGGAGTCCAACCACGCCTTGCGCGACCTGGTCGGCGCCACCGAAGCCCAACTGCGCGGCAGCCCGGTGTATGCGCTGCTCGGCGACAGCGCCAGCGCCGCGCAGTTGCGCAAGACCCTCGGCGGCCTGCGCCGGCCCAACGCCAGCGCCAGCCTGGAGGTGAATTTCAAGGGTGCCGACGGCGCGCTGCTGCCGGTCGATCTCAGTTGCACCGTGCGCAGCAACGCCAATGGCCGTTGCCTCGGCCACGTCCTGGTCGGGCGGCCGCTCGGTGAGCTGAAGCACGCCTATCGGCAATTGCACGAGGCCCACGAGGCGCTCAAGCGCACCCAGCAGCAACTCTTGCACGCCGAGAAGATGGCCTCGCTGGGGCGCCTGGTGGCCGGCGTCGCCCACGAACTGAACAACCCGATCAGCTTCGTGCTGGCCAATGCGCATGTCCTCGGCGGCTACGGCGAACGCCTGCAACGCTACCTGCAGGCGGTGCATGACGACGCCCCGCTGGAGCAACGCGAGGCCCTGCGCCGGCAACTGCGCATCGACCCGCTGCTGGCCGACCTGCCGTCGCTGATCGAAGGCACCATGGAGGGCGCGCAGCGCACCGCCGACATCGTCAGCGCGCTCAAGCGCTTCTCCGCCATGGACCGCGAACAGCTCGGCGAGGTGCAACTGAACGAGGTCATCGAGCGGGCCATCCACTGGATCACCCGTGGCGTGGCGCCGGACCTGCGGGTGCACTGGCAGGCCGAATCCGAGCCGCGGGTGCAGGGCAACGCCGGGCAACTGCTGCAAGTGCTGATGAACCTCATGCAGAACGCCTACGACGCCGCGCGCGCCGCCGGACGCACGCCCCCGGAGCAGTGGATCGCGGTCGAGCAAACGCCCGGCTGGGTGACCCTGCGCCTGCGCGACAACGGCCCGGGCATCGCCGAAGAGCACCTGAGTCAGGTGTTCGAGCCGTTCTTCAGCACCAAGCCGGTCGGCCAGGGCACCGGGCTAGGCCTGTCGATCAGCTACAGCATCGTCGAACGCTGCGGCGGCAGCCTGCTGGCCGGCAACCACCCAGACGGCGGCGCGCTCTTCACCCTGCGCCTGCCGGCGCTGGGCTGACGCCGGCGGAAAGCCACTTTCCAGTCCGCCACCGCCACTGCAAAGGGATTGACCAGCAGCGTCGGCGCAGCCTCTTCAGCCAGGACGCGGCGGGGTTGGCACAGGGCTTGTATGAAGAAATCCGTTTTCTTCATACCCCTCGCTGGAGCCGATATGTCTAGCCCGGACACGCCGCGTGCCTTCAAACAGCGCGTCAGCGCCCTCTTCCTTGCCCTGTTCACGGTCAATGCGCTGGCCTGGCTATGGGCCCTGATCGCCTTCCGCGACTACCCGCTGCTGCTCGGCACCGCGGTCCTCGCCTACAGCTTCGGCCTGCGCCATGCGGTGGACGCCGACCACATCGCGGCCATCGACAACGCCACGCGCAAGCTGATCGCCGACGGCCAGCCCACCGCCAGCGTCGGGCTGTTCTTCTCCCTCGGCCACAGCAGCGTGGTGATCCTCGCCTCCCTGGCGATCGCCCTCAGCGCTTCGCGGGTGCAGGCGCAGTTGGAGGCCTTCCACGGTATCGGCGGACTGATCGGCACCACGGTGTCGGCGACCTTCCTGCTGCTGGTGGCGCTGCTCAACCTGATCATCCTGCGCTCGGTGTACCGCGCCTTCCGCCGCGCGCGCCAGGGCGAGCGGGTCGGCGAGGCCGAGCTGCACGGCCTGCTCGCCGGCAGCAGCCTCATCGCCCGCCTGGTACGCCCGTTGTTCCGCCTGATCCGCCGCAGTTGGCAGCTCTACCCGCTGGGTTTCCTGTTCGGCCTGGGCTTCGATACCGCGACGGAAATCGGCCTGCTCGGCATCTCCGCCGCGCAGGCCGCACAGAACCTGCCGATCTGGTCGATCCTGGTGTTCCCGGCGCTGTTCACCGCCGGCATGGCCCTGGTCGACAGCGCCGACAGCGTGCTGATGACCGGCGCCTACCGCTGGGCCCAGGTCCGCCCGGCGCGCAAGCTCTACTACAACCTGACCATCACCTCGGCCTCGGTGCTGGTGGCGCTGCTGGTGGGCGGAATGGAGGCGCTGCATCTGCTCGCCGAGCAGCTCGGGCTGGACGGCCCCGTGTGGCGCTTCGTCGCCGCCTTGAACGAGAACTTCGGCCTGCTCGGCTATCTGATCGTCGGCCTCTTCGCCGGCACCTGGCTGCTGTCCTGGGCCTTCTATCGCTACAAGGGCTACGACCGCCTGGACCTGGCGCCGGCCGGCACGGCGCAGTGAACACTTACTTTCCACTTTCGCGCCATCACTGGAAACTACTCTTCCAGCTCAATTGCACGGCGCGCGCCCGCCCACCCCGCGCGCGGACGCAGAGCCCAGGAAACAAGGGCTTCGCCGCCTACGACAAAAGTCGCAGGCGGCCGTGCGGCGAAATGGCACAGGTCTTGTAGTTACCAGGCATCGCAGTCACACGCAGTAGATCCAATGTCCGCAGCCGCCCCGTCCACCCCCTACCCGCCCGGCTGCCACCCCTTTCCGCGACATCGCGACGCCGCCGGCAGCATCGCCGGCGCCGACGGCCGCCGAGTGCCCGTCGCGGTCGCCGCGCACGCCACGCCATGCGCGTTGGCGCGCGCCACAACGAACGAGAAAGACATGCCTGGCCGAGGAGAAATCAGGTGATCGAAACATTCTATGAGGTGATGCGCAGGCAAGGCATCTCGCGGCGGAGCTTCGTCAAGTTCTGCTCGCTGACCGCCACGTCGCTGGGCCTGGGCCCGGCATTCATGCCGAAGATCGCATGGGCCATGGAGAACAAGCCGCGCACCCCGGTGCTCTGGCTGCACGGCCTGGAGTGCACCTGCTGCTCCGAGTCGTTCATCCGCTCGGCGCACCCGCTGGCCAAGGACGTGGTGCTGTCGATGATCTCGCTGGATTACGACGACACCCTGATGGCCTCCGCCGGCCACCAGGCCGAGGCGATCCTCGACGAGGTGATGACCAAGTACAAGGGCAACTACATCCTCGCGGTGGAAGGCAACCCGCCGCTGAACCAGGACGGCATGAGCTGCATCATCGGCGGCAAGCCGTTCATCGAGCAGCTCAAGCGCGTTTCCCGCGACGCCAAGGCGATCATCTCCTGGGGCTCCTGCGCCAGCTGGGGCTGCGTGCAGGCGGCCAAGCCGAACCCGACCCAGGCCGTGCCGATCCACAAGGTGATCACCGACAAGCCGATCATCAAGGTGCCCGGCTGTCCGCCGATCGCCGAGGTGATGACCGGGGTGATCACCTACATGCTGACCTTCGACCGCATCCCCGAGCTGGACCGCCAGGGCCGGCCGAAGATGTTCTACAGCCAGCGCATCCACGACAAGTGCTACCGGCGGCCGAACTTCGACGCCGGCCAGTTCGTCGAGTCCTGGGACGACGACGCGGCGCGCAAGGGCTACTGCCTGTACAAGGTCGGCTGCAAAGGCCCGACCACCTACAACGCCTGCTCCACCGTGCGCTGGAACGGCGGCACCAGCTTCCCGATCCAGTCCGGCCACGGCTGCATCGGCTGCTCCGAAGAAGGCTTCTGGGACAAGGGCTCGTTCTACCAGCACCTGAGCGACGTCAACGCCTTCGGCGTCGAGGCCAACGCCGACCAGATCGGCCTGGCCGCCGCCGGCACGGTCGGCGCGGCCCTCACCGCGCACGCCGCGGTCACCGCCCTTAAACGCGCCAGCAACGGCAAGGCGCCCACCTCGACGCACGACGCTTGAGCGCAGCACAGGAAGCTTGATCCATGAGTACCTATTCGACCCAAGGCTTCGACCTGGACAATAGCGGCCGCCGCGTGGTCGTCGACCCGGTGACCCGCATCGAGGGGCACATGCGCGTCGAGGTCAACCTCGACGCCAACAACGTCATCCGCAACGCGGTGTCCACCGGCACCATGTGGCGCGGCCTCGAAGTCATCCTCAAGGGCCGCGACCCGCGTGACGCCTGGGCCTTCGTCGAGCGCATCTGCGGCGTCTGCACCGGCTGCCACGCGCTGGCCTCGGTGCGCGCGGTGGAAGACGCGCTGGGTATCCGCATCCCGCCGAACGCCCACCTGATCCGCGAAATGATGGCCAAGACCCTGCAGGTCCACGACCACGCGGTGCACTTCTACCACCTGCACGCGCTCGACTGGGTCGACGTGGTGTCGGCGCTGAAGGCCGACCCCAAGGCCACCTCGGCGCTGCAGCAGATGGTCTCGCCGGCGCACCCGCTGTCGTCGCCCGGCTACTTCCGCGACGTGCAGAACCGCCTGAAGAAGTTCGTCGAAAGCGGCCAGCTCGGGCCGTTCATGAACGGCTACTGGGGCAACCCGGCCTACCAGTTGCCGCCGGAGGCCAACCTGATGGCCGTCACCCACTACCTGGAGGCCCTCGACCTGCAGAAGGAATGGGTGAAGATCCACACCATCTTCGGCGGCAAGAACCCCCACCCGAACTACCTGGTCGGCGGCGTGCCCTGCGCGATCAATATCGACGGCGACCTGGCCGCCGGCGCGCCGCTGAACATGGAGCGCCTGAACTTCGTCCGCGCGCGCATCGACGAGGCCCTGACCTTCTGCCGCAACGTCTATGTGCCGGACGTGCTGGCCATCGGCACCCTGTACAAGCAGAAGGGCTGGCTGCACGGCGGCGGCCTGGCGGCGAGCAACGTCATGGACTACGGCACCTACGCCAAGGTCAATTACGACGAGCGCACCAACCAGTTGCCCGGTGGCGCCATCCTCAACGGCAACTGGGACGAGATTCTCCCGGTCGACCCGCGCGACCCGGAACAGGTGCAGGAGTTCGTCACCCACTCCTGGTACCAGTACCCGGACAACGACAAGGGCCTGCACCCCTGGGACGGCATCACCGAGCCGCACTACGAGCTGGGCGCCAGGACCAAGGGCACGCGCACCGCGATCGAAGAAGTGGACGAAAGCGCCAAGTATTCCTGGGTCAAGTCGCCGCGCTGGCGCGGCCACGCCATGGAGGTCGGTCCGCTGGCCCGCTACATCCTCGGCTACGCCCACGCGCGCCAGGGCAACCCGCACTGCCAGCGGGTCAAGGAGCAACTGGAAAGCTCGCTGCAGGCGGTCAACCACGACCTGCCCAAGGCGCTCGGCCTGAGCGAAACCAACTACAGCGCCAAGCAACTGCTGCCCAGCACCATCGGCCGCACCCTGGCCCGCGCGCTGGAAGCCGAGTACTGCGCCGAGATGATGGTCGACGACTGGAACGAGCTGATGGGCAACATCCGCAACGGCGACCGCGCCACCGCCAACGTCGACAAGTGGGACCCGAAGACCTGGCCGGCCGAAGCCAAGGGTGTCGGCGCCGTCGCCGCGCCGCGTGGCGCGCTGGGCCACTGGATTCGCATCAAGGACGGGCGCATCGAGAACTACCAGTGCGTGGTGCCGAGCACCTGGAACGGCAGCCCGCGCGACAGCAAGGGGCAGATCGGCGCCTTCGAGGCGGCGCTGATGAACACCCCGGTGGCGGTCGCCGAGCAGCCGCTGGAAATCCTCCGCACCCTGCACTCCTTCGACCCCTGCATGGCCTGCGCGACCCACGTGATGAGCGAGGACGGCGCCGAGCTGAGCACGATCACGGTGCGTTGAGTGAGCCAAGCAGCCATCCGCCGGGCGCCGTCGCGCGCCCGGCTCCTTCGAGGTGACGACATGTCCGAGCATTGCGACCCCGCCAGCGGGCGCGCCGAGTACGTCTACGAGGCGCCGGTACGCCTGTGGCACTGGATCAACGCCGCCTGCATCCTGGTGCTGGCGGTGACCGGCTACTTCATCGGTTCGCCGCTGCCGACCCAGCCCGGCGAAGCCAGCGCCAACTTCCTCATGGGCTATATCCGCTTCGCCCATTTCGCCGCGGCCTACCTGTTCGCCGTCGGCATCATCGGCCGCGCCTACTGGGCGCTGGTGGGCAACCATCACGCCCGCGAGCTGTTCTGGGTGCCGCTGACCAGCAAGGCCTACTGGCGCGACTTCGCCGATTGGCTGCGCTACTACCTGTTCATCGGCCCGGTGCCGGCGCCGACCTTCGGCCACAATCCGCTGTCGCGCTTCGCCATGGTCTTCGTCTTCCTGCTGACCTCGCTGTTCATGCTGGTGACCGGTTTCGCCCTCTACGGCGAAGGCGCGCAGATGGGCTCCTGGCAGGAACGCGCGTTCGGCTGGGTGCTGCCGCTGCTCGGCCAGTCGAACAACGTGCACGTCCTCCACCACCTGGGCATGTGGCTGCTGATCCTGTTCGTCATGCTGCACATCTACGCCGCCGTGCGCGAGGAAATCTGCGGCCGCCTGAGCCTGATCGGCGGCATCATCTCCGGCTACAAGACCTTCAAGAAATGACCCCATCCCAGCCAACCAACGGCAACCCCGCGCCACGCATCACCGTGCTCGGCATCGGCAACCTGCTGTGGGCCGACGAAGGCTTCGGCGTGCGCTGCGTCGAAGCCTTGCAACAGCGCTACGAGTTCGCCGACAACGTCACCCTGATCGATGGTGGCACCCAGGGCCTGTACCTGATCCAGCACGTCCAGCAGGCCGACTACCTGCTGATCTTCGATGCGGTGGACTACAACATGGCCCCGGGCACGCTGAAGTTCGTCGCCAACGAGGAGGTGCCACGCTTCCTCGGGGTGAAGAAGCTCAGCCTGCACCAGACCGGCTTCCAGGAAGTGCTGATGCTCGCCCAGCTCACCGGCCACTACCCGCAGCAGGTGCTGCTGATGGGCTGCCAGCCGGAGTACATGGAAGACTACGGCGGCAGCCTGCGCCCGAGCGTCAAGGCGGCCCTGGAGCTGGCCATCGAGGAAGCGCTGAAGGTGCTGCACGACTGGGGCGCCGCGCCGCGCCCGCGCACCAGCGCGCTACCCGAGGACGAGGCGGTGACGCTGCGCCACCTCGAACTGCAACGTTACGAAAGCGAACGCCCGAGCGAGCAGGATGCCTGCCGCATCGGCGACGAACGCATCCTCGCGCGGCGCAGCTGACATGTGCATCGGCCTGCCCATGTACGTGCTCTCCGCCAGCCCCGGCGCGGCACTGTGCCGTGATCGCCAAGGCCAGACGCGGCGGATCGACACCGCGCTGGTCGGCGACTGCGCGAGCGGCGACTGGCTGCTGGTGTTCCTCGACGCCGCGCGCGAGCGCCTGGACGCCACGCGCGCGGCGGAAATCGAAGCGACCCTGGCCATGCTCGACGCCGCGCTGTGCGGCGACGCCGACGCATCGAGCGGCGCCGTCGCGTTCGAACTGCCCTCGGCGATGAGCGCCGAACACCTCGCCAGCCTGCTCGGCCAGCCCACCACCAAGGAACCCTCATGAGCGAATCCGCCGCCTTCCTGGCGCCCATTCCCGCCACGCCCGCCGTGCCGCCGCTGGTCAGCCGCCTGGTGGAACAGTTCGGCGCGGCCTGGGTCGGCCACGACAACCTCGACACCTGGCTGGCGCAGTCCGGCGAGAGCCTGCTGCTGCTCTGCGGCGATCCGCAGCGCTACCCCGAATGCCTCGACGTCGCCGTGGTCCTGCCTGAACTGTGCAAGACCCTCGGCGCCCACCACGACCGCGTGCTGCGCCTCGGCGTGGCCCGCCGCGAAGACGAACAGGCGCTCGCCGAGCGTTTCGCCCTGCGCCGCTGGCCGAGCATCATCTGGCTGCGCGACGGCGGTTACGTCACCCAGATCGACGGCATGCGCGACTGGGACGAGTACCTGCGCCTGGCCGAGAACGCCCTGCAGATGAGCAACGCGCTCATCCCGCTGCGCAGCGAGGCACCGAGCCCCGCCAACGGAGGCTGCCATTGAACGGAGCGACCCCCATGGACCCGCTGAACTACATCCCGCTGGTCAACCTCGGCCCCGGCTCGCAACCCGAGGACGACGCCACCCTGGAATACATCAGCATGCCGCAGGGCATGTACACCCACGCGCTGCCGCAACTGCCCGAGCCGGAGACCCTCGACAGCCTGCCCGGCGCCCGCCTCGCCCTGCGCGAAATCCTCCACATGCTGCGTAGCCGGCATGCCGGCGACCACCCGCCGAGCCTCGACCTGCGCCATTACCCCGAGGGCGACCGGGCATTGCTCGACCAGTTGCTCGGCGAAGGCGAAGTCAGCGCCCGCGTCGGCGGCGAACCGGGCGTGCGCATTCAGGAATCGATCTTCGCCGGCGTCTGGCGGGTCTTCGGCGAAGGCCATGATCACATCGACGTCGACGCCGCTCCGGCGCTGCTGCGCCGCGCGGCCCGGGTGAACGGCGCGAACACGGCGGCCTTCGAGCTGCCGACGCCACTGCCTGCTGGCGTGATGAACGCGCCGGCGATCCTCACCGAACTGCAGGATCGCACCGCCCGCTGGCAGGCTGGCGACGCCGCCCACGTGATCAACCTGACCCTGCTGCCGTTGTCGGAACAGGACGTGCCCTTCCTCGACACCCGCCTCGGCGTCGGCCCGGTGCTGGTGCTGGCGCGGGGCTACGGCAACTGCCGGATCAGCAGTACCCAGGTGCGTAACTGCTGGCGGGTGCGCTACTTCAACTCGCAGGATGCGCTGATCCTCGACACCATCGAAGTCACCGACCTGCCGGAAGTGGTCCACGCGGCGCCGGAAGACATCGCCGACTCGCTGGAGCGCTTCGAGGACATCATCCAGTGGTTCGAGGGCGAGTGCGCGGGGACCGGCCAATGAGCGAGCGCCCGAGCTTCGAAGGCAGCTACCTCGGCGACCGCTCGCGGCTGGCCGACGACAGCCGCCTGGAATGCAAGATCTGCTGGTGGGTCTACGACCCGGCGCAGGGCGACCCGGTCTGGCAGATTGCCCCGGGCACGCCCTTCTCGCGCCTGCCGGCGCACTGGCGTTGCCCCAACTGCGACGGCGACGCCGAGCAATTCATGGTGCTCGATGACTGACCCGGTCCTGCCCGCAGCCACCCCCGACAGCGCCGCGGCGCAGCGCGCCGAGGCCCTGGCGGCGCGCTTCCGCGACATCGCCGCGACACGCATGCGCGGTCTGCCGCTGGTCAATCCGGCGCTGCAGGTGGAAACCCTCGGCTTCGCCCGCCAAGCGGCCGGCGAGGACGCCAGCCCCGGCCTGCTCGGCGTGCTCATCACGCCCTGGTGCATGAACCTGATCTGGCTGCCGGACCACCGCGCCGCCGCGCCGGCCGACGGCGATCTGCTCGAACACCACTTCGGCGGCCAGCGGCTGAGCTTCATCGGCGCCCGTGATGAGGTCTTCGGGCCTTACCAGAGCTGCTCGCTGTTCTCGCCCATGTTCGAGTTCGCCGACCAACAGAGCGCGCGCGACACCGCCGCCCAGGTACTCGCCCTGCTGCGCCAGGCGCCCAGCAACCAGCGCGCGGCCCTCAACCGCCGCGCCCTGCTGTTCGGCCGCCTGCCGGGAGCCGCGGGATGACCGGCGACGCGGGACTGGCGCGACTCGCCGGTTCGCTGCGGGTACGCCCCGGCCAGCGGCCGGCGCTGCTCGGCGGCCGTCCGCCGCTGGCCGCGCGGCTGCTGCAAGGACAACCGGCGGAGGCCGCCGCGCAACGCCTGCCGTTGCTCTACAGCCTGTGCGGCCAGGCCCACCGGCTGACCGCCGAACTGGCGCTGCAGGCCGCCCGCGAAGGCACGGCCGAAGCCAGCGACGCCGCACGCCAGGCATTGCACGCGGAAACCCGCCGCGAGCACTTGCGCCGCATCGTCCTCGACTGGCCGGGCCTGCTCGGCGGCGCCACGGCCGACCCGCTGGCCCTCTCCGCCGTGGCGCAGCAGGGCCTGGATGCCTGGTTCGAGGGCTCGGCCCAGGCCTGGCTGGATGCCTGGCGCGAGGGCCCGCGCCAGGCCCTGCTGGACTGGAGCGCGCGCGGCCGGCACTGGCTGGCGCGCTTGCTCCGCGACTGCCGGGACGAGGCCGAAGCGCTGCTGCTGCCGGTGCATGCGCTGCCGGTCGCGCCCGCCAGGTTATTGGCCGTCGAGCAGAACCTGCGCCAGGGCGACGCCTTCATCCGCCAGCCCGAGCTGGACGGCCAGCCGTGCGAAACCGGCGCCTGGACCCGCGCCTGGGAAGCCCATCCGCAACGCCACGGCAATGCCTGGCTGCGCCTTGGCGCGCGCCTGGCCGATCTCGCCGAACTGAGCCTGGAGGCGCCCCGGCCGCTGGCCCTCGGCGCCCTGGCCGTCGGCGAATGCCAGGCGCTGGCCTGGTGCGAAACCGCGCGTGGCCTGCTGCTTCATCGCGTGCATCTCGAAACCGGCGCCAACGGCATGCAAGTATGCGATTACCAGGTGCTGGCGCCGACCGAGTGGAACCTGCATCCTCGCGGCGCACTGGCCCAGGCCCTGGAAGCCCTGCCCGCTTCTGGCGCGAGCGGGCGACGCCAGGCCGAACTGTTGCTGGCGGCCTTCGACCCCTGCCTGGCCTACCGGCTGGAAATGGACGCGGGCCACAGCCCCGAGCAAATGACGAGCGACCGAGGAGCGCCGCAGCATGCATGAAGTGAGTCTGGCCGGCGGTATCCTCGCCGCCGTGGAAGCCGCGGCGCGCAAGGACCCGTTCGTCCGCGTCAGCCGCCTGCGCCTGGAAGCCGGCAAGCTCGCCGGGGTAGAAGTCGAGGCGCTGCGCTTCGCCCTCGAAGCCCTGGCCCCGGGCAGCCTGCTCGACGGCGCGCGCATCGACATCGAACAACCCGAAGGCCAGGCCTGGTGCCTGGACTGCTCCGCCAGCGTGGCGCTCGTCGAGCGCGGCGCGCCCTGCCCACAGTGTGGCGGCTTCTGGCTGCAACCCACGAGCGGCACCGAATTGCGCATCCTCGACCTGCAGGTCGAGGATCACTGACTGTTGAAATCCAGGAGGAACGCCATGTGCGTCGTCTGTGGCTGCTCCAGCGGCCATACCCATGAGAACGCCACCTCGACCCCGCCGGGCGACACCACGCTGACAGCGACCGGCGCGAGCGTCGATGCCGCCGGCGACCTGCACTACGGCCTCGGCGCCGCGCAGGTCTCGCTGCCCGGCGTCAGCCAGGCGCGGACCATTCGCATCGAGCAGGACGTGCTCGGCGAGAACGATCGCCAGGCGGTGCTCAACCGTGCCGACTTCGAAAGCCACCGGGTGCTGGCGCTGAACCTGGTATCCAGCCCCGGCTCCGGCAAGACCACCCTGCTCTGCGCCACCCTCGACGCGCTACGCCGGCGCAAGCCGGCGCTGCCGCTGGCGGTGATCGAAGGCGACCAGCAGACCCGCAACGACGCCGAGCGCATTCGCGCCACCGGCGTACCGGCGATCCAGGTCAATACCGGCAAGGGCTGCCACCTGGACGCGCGCATGGTCGCCGAGGCCTATGCGCGCCTGCCGCTGCACGCTGCCCTGCATGCCGCGGGACATCAGCATCAGCACGCGCCGGCGGCATTCCGCGGCACGCCGGCCGCCAGCGTGCAGAGCCCGTTGCGCCCGCTGCCCGGCGCTGGCGAACCGGCCGGCCTGCTGTTCATCGAGAACGTCGGCAACCTGGTCTGCCCGGCCCTCTGGGACCTCGGCGAAGCGGCCAAGGTGGCGATCCTCTCAGTCACCGAGGGGGAGGACAAGCCCCTCAAGTACCCCGACATGTTCGCCGCCGCGCGGCTGATGCTGCTGACCAAGACCGACCTGCTGCCGCACCTCGACTTCGACGTGCAGCGCTGCCTGGAATACGCCCATCGGGTCAACCCGGGGCTGCGCGTGATCCAGCTCAGCGCCCGCGACGGCAGCGGCCTGGACGCCTGGCTGGATTGGCTGCTCGACGGCGCGGCGAAAGCCGATCCGCGCGCCGCACGGATCGCCGCCCTGGAAGCCGAACTGGCCGCGCTCAAGGCGCAGCGTGACTGACATGCACACACAGACACTGCCCAACGCCAACGTCTGGCCGCCGGTGCTGGCCTGCGGCGCCTGGCTGAAGAACAGCGCCTGCCTGTTGCAGGGCGACCAGGCGATCTGGTCGCCGGTGCATGGCGATCTGGGCGATCCGCAAAGCTGCCTGGCGCTGGAACGCTCGCTGGACACCCTGCTCGCCTGCGCCGACGCCACGCCCAGAGCCATCGCCCACGACCTGCACCCGGACTTCTACAGCACCCAACTGGCCATCGAGCAGGCCTCGCGCCTGGGCGTGCCAGCCTTCGGCGTGCAGCACCACCACGCGCATATTGCCGCGTTGCTGGCCGAGCATGGCCTGCCAGGCCCGGCGATCGGCCTGGCCCTGGATGGCGTCGGCCTTGGCAGCGACGGCGCCGCCTGGGGTGGCGAACTGCTCTGGGTGGCGGCGGATGCCTGGCAGCGTCGCGGTTCGCTGCTGCCGCTTCCGTTGCCCGGTGGCGATATCGCCGCCCGCGAACCCTGGCGCCTGGTGGCCAGCGCGCTGCACCTGCTTGGCCGCCGCGAGGAAATCGCCGTGCGCCTCGCCCCGCTGGTCGGTGCGCCGGCCGTCGGCACAGTGGTACGCATGCTCGAACGCCAGCTCAACTGCCCGCCGAGCAGCGGCGCCGGACGCTGGTTCGACGCCGCCGCCGGGATTCTCGGCCTCAGCCTGCGCCAGGCGTTCGAAGCCCAGGCCGCCATCGCCCTCGAGCGCCTGGCCGGCGAATACCTGGCGAGCCACGCGGCGCCCGCCATCGAAGAAGGGCTCTGGCGGATTCGCGACGACGGCCTGCTCGACCTGCTGCCGCTGCTCGCGCGGCTCTTCGTGCTGGCCGATGAGGGCCGCGCCGGCGAAGGCGCGGCGCTGTTCCATCTGACCCTGGCCGCCGCCCTGGCCGACTGGGTGCGCCGCCAGCCCGGAGATCTGCCGGTGCTGCTCGGCGGCGGCTGCTTCGCCAACCGCCTGCTCAGTGCGCGTCTCAGCCAGCACTTGCTGGACCTGGGACGCCACGTGTTCAGCGCGCAAAGCGTGTCCTGCGGCGACGCCGGCCTGGCCCTCGGCCAGGCCTGGATCGCCGCGCATTGGCCCGCCCTTGATTGTCAGGCGGCGCTGCCGCAGGAGGAACACCCCGCATGTGCCTAGCCATCCCCGCCCGCGTGGTCGAGCTGCGCGAGAACGATCTCGCCCTGGTCGATCTCGGTGGGATCCGCAAGGAAATCTCCCTGGCGCTGGTCAGCGCAGCCAACGTCGGCGACTACGTGATCGTCCACGTCGGCTATGCCCTCGGCCTGATCGACCCGGAAGAAGCCCAACGCACCCTGGAAATGTTCGGCGAGCTGAGTCGCGCCCAGGCGGAATCCCTATGAAGTACATCGACGAATACCGTGACGGCGACCTTGCCCAGCAAATCGCCGCGCGCATCCACGAAGCGGCCCTGGCCGAGCGCGAATACCGTTTCATGGAGTTCTGCGGCGGTCACACCCATGCCATCTCGCGCTATGGCGTGAGCGACCTGCTGCCGGCCAACGTGCAAATGATCCACGGCCCGGGCTGCCCGGTCTGCGTGTTGCCGATCGGCCGCATCGACCTGGCCATCCGCCTGGCCCTGGAACAGCGGGTGATCCTCTGCAGCTACGGCGACACCCTGCGCGTGCCTGCCTCCGACGGCCTCTCGCTGCTGCGCGCCAAGGCCAAGGGCGCGGACATCCGCATGATCTATTCGCCGCAGGACGCCCTGAAGATCGCCGAGGCCAACCCCGGCCGCGAGGTGGTGTTCTTCGCCGTCGGCTTCGAAACCACCACGCCGCCGACCGCGCTGGTCATCCGCGAAGCGGCCCGGCGCGGCCTGGACAACTTCAGCGTGCTCTGTTGCCACGTGCTCACCCCGCCGGCCATCGCGCACATCCTCGACACGCCGCCGGACGAGGCGGTGCCGCTCGACGGCTTCGTCGGCCCGGCCCACGTCAGCGTGGTCATCGGTTCGGCGCCCTACGGCGAGTTCGCCCGGCGCTACCGCAAGCCGGTGGTGATCGCCGGTTTCGAGCCGCTGGACGTGCTGCAAGCCATCCTCATGCTGGTGCGCCAGGTCAACGATGGCCGCGCCGAGGTGGAAAACGAATTCATCCGTGCCGTCAGCGAACAGGGCAGCCGGCCCATGCAGGCGCTCATGGAAGAGGTCTTCGAACTGCGTGACAGCTTCGAATGGCGCGGCCTCGGCGAAATGTCGGCGAGCGCCCGGCGCATCCGCCCGGCCTTCGCCCGCCACGATGCCGAAGCGCGCTTCGGCCTGCACTACCAGTCGGTGCCCGACCACAAGGCCTGCGAATGCGGGCCGATCCTGCGCGGGCAGAAGAAGCCCATCGACTGCCGCCTGTTCGGCAGCGTCTGCACCCCGGAAAACCCGGTCGGCTCGTGCATGGTCTCCAACGAAGGCGCCTGCGCCGCGCATTATGCCTACGGGCGCTACAAGGACATCGAGGTGGTCGCCGTATGAACCCGCACTCCCCCGTCAAGCGAGGCTACGTCCGCCCACTGAACCTGCGCGACGGCCAGGTCGAGATGGCCCATGGCGCCGGTGGCCGCGCCGCGGCACAACTGATCGAGGAACTCTTCGTCAGCGCCTTCGACAACCCCTGGCTGCGCCAGGGCAACGACGGCGCGGCCTTCGTTCCGGCACTGGCGCCGGGCGAACGCATGGTCATGGCCACCGACGCCCATGTCATCTCGCCGCTGTTCTTCCCCGGCGGCGACATCGGCAGCCTGTCGGTGCACGGTACCGTCAACGACGTCGCCATGAACGGCGCGCGGCCGCTGTACCTGGCCGCCAGCTTCATCCTCGAAGAAGGCTTCCCGCTCGCCGACCTCAAGCGCATCGTCGCGTCCATGGCGCGTGCGGCGCGCGAGGCCGGCGTGGCGATCGTCACCGGCGACACCAAGGTGGTCGAACGCGGCAAGGGCGACGGTGTCTTCATCAGCACCACCGGCATCGGCGTGGTCGCCGCAGGCATCGATACCGGCGGCCATCGCGCCCGCCCCGGCGATGCGATTCTGCTCTCCGGCAGCATTGGCGAGCACGGCGTGGCGATCCTCTCGCAACGCGAGTCGCTGGAGTTCGAAACGCAGATCCTCTCCGACAGCGCGGCCCTCCACAAGCTGGTCGCGCGCATGCTCGAAGTGGCGCCCGGTCTGCGCGTACTACGCGACCCGACCCGTGGCGGCCTGGCCACCACCCTCAACGAGATCGCCGGGCAATCCGCCGTCGGCATGCTCATCGAAGAGGCCGCCATTCCACTGCAAGCGCAAGTCGAGGCCGCCTGCGAACTGCTCGGCCTCGATCCGCTCTATGTGGCCAACGAAGGCAAATTGGTGGCCATCTGCGCCGAAACCGACGTCGACGCCCTGCTCGACGTCATGCGCGCCCACCCCCTGGGCCGCCATGCCGCGCGCATCGGCAGCGTCATCGAAGACAACCATGGCTTCGTGCAAATGCAGACCCGTTTCGGCGGCCGGCGCATCGTCGACTGGCTCTCCGGCGAGCAACTGCCGCGCATCTGCTGAATGACCCGAACGCACCACGCCCCGTCTGCGACTTTCACCATCGTAGGGGCGTTGGTGCCCTGAATCACCGGCACTGAAGCAAGCCCTGGCTCGACCTGCCCAGGCAAGCCCGTCACTGATGTCCCATTGCCTTGCAATCTCGCACCACCGATCCCGCGCGAGTACAGGCGTGAGGGGCTCCGAGCTTTTCCGCGCGCAAAAGCAAAACCCCCGGTCATTGCTGACCAGGGGTTTTGGGATAGGTGCTTGACGATGACCTACTCTCACATGGGGAAACCCCACACTACCATCGGCGATGCATCGTTTCACTACTGAGTTCGGGATGGGATCAGGTGGTTCCAACGCTCTATGGTCGTCAAGCAATTCTTTAGGATGCCCGTCTTTCAACGCTCATCCGAATTCGGGTATGTGATTCAGGTATTTGCGGTTCTTGCGAACTTTCGGTTCGTCGACTTCACCGTCTAACACCAAATTGTTTGGGTGTTATATGGTCAAGCCTCACGGGCAATTAGTATTGGTTAGCTCAACGCCTCACAGCGCTTACACACCCAACC
>NZ_FNDS01000002.1 GCF_900099785.1 Pseudomonas panipatensis
GACCACCGAAAGCGCGACCACGACGGCGGCGCCGGGCAACGCCAGGAGCAGCTCGCGCACGGTCCAGTCGCGGTAGATGGCCACGGCGAAGGTGATCGCCAGGCTGAATGCCAGGCCACCGTAGAAGCCTTCCCAGCTCTTGCCCGGACTGACCCTGGGCGCCAGCTTGCGCTTACCGAAGGTCTTCCCGGAGAAATAGGCGCCAATGTCGGCGGCCCAGACCAGCACCATGACAGCGACGATCAGCCAGTTGGCCAACGGCCAGTGCTTGAGCACGACCAGGCCCTGCCAGGCCGGCAACAGGATCAGCAGGCCGATCAGCAGCCGGCGCCAGCGCCCGCCCCAACTGGAAACACTGTCCGGGTAGGTAAGCACCATGACCGTCGCCAGCAACCACCAGAGCACCGCCAGCAGCAATACCGCCCCGGCCAGCTGCGGCAACCAGGACAGCAGCACCATCGCCGCGGCGACCGCCGCGGCGTAGCAGACGCGCGCCGGTTGTTCGTTGTAGCCGGCCAGACGCGCCCATTCCCACGCCCCGACAGCGACCACCAGGCCGATGAACAGCGCGAAAGCCGCGCCGTCGAGGAAGAAAAAACCACCCAGCGCAATGGGCAGTAGCACCAGCGCCGTGATGATTCGTTGTTTCAACATGACGGAGGCGCCTCGGCCTGAACCTGCTCGCTGGTCTTGCCGAAGCGACGCTGGCGGGTGGCATAGTCGGCCAAGGCTTCGCGCATCGCCGCGCTCTTGAAGTCCGGCCAGTAGAGATCGGAGAAGTACAGCTCGGCGTAAGCCAACTGCCAGAGCAGGAAGTTGCTGATGCGATGTTCGCCGCCGGTGCGGATGCACAGGTCGGGCATGGGCTGGTCGCCGGTGCTCAGGCAACCCTGAATCAACCCGGGACTGATGTCCTCGGGTGCCAGATGACCAGCCTGCACCTCACGAGCGAGACGCTGCGCCGCCTGCGTGATATCCCACTGGCCGCCATAGTTGGCCGCCACCTGAAGCAGCAGGCCCTTGTGCCCGGCGGTGAGATTTTCCGCCTCGCGCATGGCGGCCTGCAGCTCGGGATGGAAGCGGCTGCGATCACCGATGATGCGCAGACGGATGCCGTTCGCATCGAGCTTGCGCACCTCACGGCGCAGCGCCATGAGGAACAGTTCCATCAACGCCCCGACCTCTTCGACCGGGCGCTGCCAGTTCTCGCTGGAGAAGGCGAACAGCGTCAGCACTTCGACGCCGGCCTCGGCGCAGGTCTTGACCACCGCACGAACCGCATGGACACCGGCCTTGTGCCCGGCAACACCGGGCAGCAGGCGCTTCTTCGCCCAACGGTTGTTGCCGTCCATGATGATGGCCACGTGACGTGGCACCGCGGCCACCTGCTTGGTCTTGTCCATGACTGTCATCCGGCCGTCAGACAGCCATCAGGTCTGCTTCCTTGGCCTCCAGGGCCTTTTCGATCTCGGCGACGAACTTGTCGGTGAGCTTCTGGATTTCCTCACCGGCGCGACGCTCGTCGTCCTCGCTGATTTCCTTCTCTTTCTGCAGGTCTTTCAGCTGAGCCAGGGCATCACGACGGATGTTGCGCACGGAAACGCGAGCCTGCTCGGCCTCGGCACGGGCTTGCTTGGTAAAGCCCTTGCGGGTTTCCTCGGTCAGCGCCGGCATCGGAACACGGATGGTGGTGCCGGCGGTAGCCGGATTCAGGCCCAGATCGGAGGTCATGATGGCCTTCTCGACGGCCTGGATCATGCTCTTGTCGAACACGCTCAGCGCGAGGGTACGGGAGTCCTCGACGGTGATGTTGGCCACCTGGCGCAGCGGCGTATCGCTACCGTAGTAGGAAACCATCACGCTATCCAGGATGCTCGGGTGAGCACGGCCGGTACGAATCTTGGCGAAGGCGTGGCCCAGCGCTTCCAGGGTCTTGCCCATGCGCTCCTGCGCTTCTTTCTTGATCTCGTTGATCATTTCAATCCTCCTCGATCAGGGTGCCTTCGGCACCACCAACAACAATATTCAGCAGCGCGCCCGGCTTGTTCATGTTGAACACCCGCAGCGGCATTTTCTGGTCGCGGCACAGGCAGATGGCCGTCAGGTCCATCACGCCCAGCTTGCGGTCAAGCACTTCGTCGTAGGTCAGGCGCTCGAACTTCTCGGCATTCGGGTCCTTGAACGGGTCGGCAGTGTACACACCATCGACCTTGGTCGCCTTCAACACGACGTCAGCATCTATTTCAATGGCGCGCAGGCAGGCGGCGGAGTCAGTGGTGAAGAACGGATTGCCGGTACCGGCGGAGAAGATCACCACCTCGCCACTCTTCAGGTGGCGCATGGCTTTACGACGGTCGTAATGGTCGGTGACGCCGACCATGCTGATCGCCGACATGACGATCGCGGTGATGTTCGAGCGCTCCAGGGCATCACGCATGGCCAGGCCGTTCATCACGGTGGCGAGCATGCCCATGTGGTCGCCGGTCACGCGATCCATACCGGCGGCGGACAGCGCGGCGCCGCGGAACAGGTTGCCACCGCCGATCACCAGACCGACCTGCACACCGATCCCGACCAGCTGGCCGATTTCCAGGGCCATCCGATCCAGCACCTTGGGGTCGATACCGAACTCTTCGCTCCCCATCAGGGCTTCGCCGCTCAATTTAAGAAGAATGCGTTTATAGCGAGGTTGACGAGCGCTCAGCTGCTGAGCCATGACCTTTTTCTCCTGCGGCGATGATGAATGCTTGGCGCCTCGCGCGGCGCCGATCGTGGAAGCATGGACCAGCCACGCTTACGGCACCCTTACCCCGCCTGGCGGGCCCGTGCCGTGGAAACCACCCCCGAATGGCTTCCCCAGTTTGACGAAGAGGCCGCGCGCGTGAGCGGGCAGCCTCTTGCGGGGCGACAGTCGAAGACTGTCTTACTGCTTGGAAGCGGCTACTTGAGCAGCAACCTCGGCAGCGAAGTCGGCCTCGACCTTCTCGATGCCCTCACCCACTTCGTAGCGGATGAAGGAAACGATTTCGGCGCCGGCTTTCTTGGCCAGATCACCGACCTTGACTTCCGGATCCTTGACGAACGGCTGCTCGACCAGGCTGGCTTCGGCGAGGAACTTGGCGATACGGCCCTTGACCATGTTCTCGACGATGTTTTCCGGCTTGCCGGCGATCTTCTCGGCGTTCAGCGCCAGGAAGATTTCCTTTTCCTTGGCAACCGCTTCCTCGGAAACCTGCGACGGGTCCAGGAACTGCGGGTTGCTGGCAGCAACGTGCATGGCGATGTCACGAGCCAGGTCGGCGTTGCCGCCTTTCAGGGTGACCAGAACACCGATGCGGTGGCCGTGCAGGTAGGCGCCAACCACGTCACCTTCGGCACGAGCCAGACGGCGGATGTTGACGTTCTCGCCGCACTTGGCGACCAGCGCTTCACGGGCGGATTCCTGCTCGGCGATCAGCGGAGCGGCGTCGGTCAGTTTCTGAGCGACTGCTTTGTCCAGGCTGGCAGCGACGAACGCCTTGAAGTCGTCCTGCAGCGCCAGGAAGTCGGTCTGCGAGTTGACTTCGATGATGGTGGCAGCCTTGCCGTCGTCGGCCACTTTGACCGCGATGGAGCCTTCAGCGGCGATGTTGCCGGCTTTCTTGGCGGCCTTGATGGCGCCGGAAGCGCGCATGTCGTCGATGGCCTTCTCGATGTCGCCTTCGGCGGCAACCAGCGCCTTCTTGCATTCCATCATGCCCTGGCCGGTGCGCTCGCGCAGTTCTTTAACCAGTGCTGCAGTAATCTCTGCCATTTGGAAACCCTCTTGAGTAGCTCTCAAAACCAGATCGCCCGGCTGGCCGGGCGGAATTCAGGGGTGGCAAAAAGGGGGCCAGGCCCCCTTTTTGCGCACCGTTGGACGTCTGGACGTCCTGGAATCAGCCTTCGGCGGATTCAGCCGGCGCTTCTTCGACGAACTCGTCAGCGCCGCCTACAGCGTTCTGCTTGCCGCTCAGCACGGCATCAGCCATGGCGCTGAGGTACAGCTGTACGGCGCGGATGGCGTCGTCGTTACCCGGGATGACGTAATCGACGCCTTCCGGGCTGCTGTTGGTATCGACAACGCCGATGACCGGGATGCCCAGCTTGTTGGCTTCGGTGATAGCGATGCGCTCGTGGTCGACGTCGATCACGAACAGAGCGTCCGGCAGGCCGCCCATGTCCTTGATACCACCCAGGCTGCGATCCAGTTTTTCCAGATCACGGGTGCGCATCAGGGCTTCTTTCTTGGTCAGCTTGGCGAAGGTGCCGTCCTGGGACTGGGTCTCCAGGTCGCGCAGGCGCTTGATCGACTGACGGATGGTCTTGTAGTTGGTGAGCATGCCGCCCAGCCAACGGTGGTCGACGTAGGGCATGCCGCAACGGGCAGCTTCTTCGCGAACGATCTTGCCGGCGGAACGCTTGGTGCCGACGAACAGGATCTTGTTCTTGCCCTGGGCCAGGCGCTCAACGAAGGTCAGGGCCTCGTTGAACATCGGCAGAGTCTTTTCCAGGTTGATGATGTGGATCTTGTTGCGCGCGCCGAAAATGAACTTGCCCATTTTCGGGTTCCAGTAACGGGTCTGGTGGCCGAAGTGCACACCGGCCTTCAGCATATCGCGCATGTTGACTTGGGACATGATTGTTCCTCGATAAGTCGGGTTGGGCCTCCATGCATCCCAATGACCAACCCTTGCGGGCACCCAGGCCATCGTGTCGATGCATGTGTGGGTTTAAGGCTCTCGCCAGGCCATAGCCGGCAAAAGCGGGGCGCTTTATATCACAGAAAGGCAGGCGAGGCTACTGGCGGAGCCTGTGGCTTATGGCTTGCAGCCCGAAGCTGTTACCATAGCGACTTTTCCGCCTGCGTCCGAGAACTCTATGACCGTCACCATCAAGACGCCCGAAGATATCGAAAAAATGCGCATCGCCGGCCGCCTGGCCGCCGAAGTGCTGGAAATGATCGGCGAGCACGTCAAGCCCGGGGTCACGACCGACGAACTGGACCGCATCTGCCACGACTATATCGTCAACGTGCAGCAGGCCATTCCCGCGCCGCTGAATTACAAGGGCTTCCCCAAGTCCATCTGCACCTCGATCAACCATGTCGTCTGCCACGGCATCCCCAATGACAAGCCGCTCAAGGAAGGCGACATCGTCAATATCGACATCACCGTCATCAAGGACGGCTACCACGGCGACACCAGCAAGATGTTCCTGGTCGGCAAGACGCCGGAGTGGGCCGAGCGCCTCTGCCAGATCACCCAGGAATGCATGTACAAGGGCATCGCCGTGGTCAAGCCGGGCGCGCACCTGGGCGACATCGGCGAGGTGATCCAGAAGTACGCCGAGAAGAATGGCTTCTCGGTGGTCCGCGAGTACTGCGGCCACGGCATCGGCAAGGTGTTCCACGAGGAGCCGCAGGTTCTGCACTACGGCCGCGCCGGCACCGGCCTGGAACTGAAGGAAGGGATGATCTTCACCATCGAGCCGATGATCAACCAGGGCCGCGCGGAAACCCGCCTGCTGGGCGACGGCTGGACCGCCATCACCAAGGACCGCAAGCTCTCCGCGCAGTGGGAGCACACCGTGCTGGTCACCGCCGACGGCTACGAAATCCTCACCCTGCGCAACGACGAAAGCGTCGCCCGCGTCGGGCCGTAACGCCGTTTGCAATCTCGCCGACGGCTGGGTAGAACATAGAAATCCCAGCCCGGCACAGCCCCGGGCCTGGCGCTGAGCGAACAGGCCCGATCGGCGCCTTGTCCCTGCCCTCCCCCAGGACCTGAATTAGGAAGGCCGCCATGCCACAGGTGGATCCCGAGTTGTTCGACCGTGGGCAGTTCCAGGCGGAACTGGCCCTGAAATCCAGCCCCATCGCGGCGTTCAAGAAAGCCATTCGCCAGGCCAATGAAGTGCTCGACGCGCGCTTCAACGGGGGGCGCGATATCCGCCGACTGATCGAAGACCGCGCCTGGTTCGTCGACCAGATCCTGCAACAGGCCTGGCAGCGCTTCTCCTGGAGCGAGGACGCCGACATCGCCCTGGTCGCCGTCGGCGGCTACGGCCGCGGCGAACTGCACCCGCATTCGGACATCGACATCCTCATCCTCCTCGAAAGCGAGGACCAGGAAGTCTTCCGCGAGCCCATCGAAGGCTTCCTCACCCTGCTCTGGGACATCGGCCTGGAAGTCGGCCAGAGCGTGCGCTCGGTGGCGCAATGCGCCGAGGAAGCGCGCGCCGACCTGACGGTGGTCACCAACCTGATGGAATGCCGCACCATTTCCGGCCCGGACCTGCTGCGCCAGCGCATGCTGGAAGCCACCGGAGCCCGGCAGATGTGGCCGAGCGGGCAGTTCTTCATGGCCAAGCGCAAGGAACAGATCCACCGCCACACCAAGTACAACGACACCGAGTACAACCTCGAACCCAACGTCAAGGGTTCGCCCGGCGGCCTGCGCGACATCCAGACCATCCTCTGGGTCGCCCGGCGCCATTTCGGCAGCCTCAACCTGCATGCGCTGGTGAAGGAAGGCTTCCTGGTGGAGAGCGAGTCCAGCGTGCTGGCGTCCTGCCAGGAGTTTCTCTGGAAGGTCCGCTACGCCCTGCACATGCTCGCCGGCCGCGCCGAAGACCGCCTGCTGTTCGATCACCAGCGGCGCATCGCCGGGCTGCTCGGCTACCAGGACAACGACGCCAAGCTGGCGGTCGAACGCTTCATGCAGAAGTACTACCGGGTGGTGATGGCGGTTTCCGAACTCAGCGACCTGATCATGCAGCACTTCGAAGAGGTCATCCTGCGCGCCGGCGACAACGGCCAGGTGCAAGCGCTGAACAGCCGCTTCCAGGTCCGCGATGGCTACCTCGAAGTCACGCACCCCAACGTCTTCAAGCGCACCCCCTTCGCCCTCCTGGAAATCTTCGTGCTGATGGCCCAGCACCCGGAGATCAAGGGCGCGCGCGCCGACACCATCCGCCTGCTGCGCGACAGCCGGCACCTGATCGACGACGACTTCCGCCACGACATTCGCAATACCAGCCTGTTCATCGAGCTGTTCAAGTGCAAGGAAGGCATCCACCGCAACCTGCGGCGGATGAACCGCTACGGCATCCTCGGCCGCTACCTGCCGGAATTCGGCCTGATCATCGGGCAGATGCAGCACGACCTCTTCCACATCTATACGGTGGACGCGCACACCCTCAACCTGATCAAGCACCTGCGCAAGCTGCAGCGCCCGGACATGGCCGAGAAGTACCCGCTGGCCAGCAAGATCATGGAGCGCCTGCCCAAGCCCGAGCTGATCTACCTCGCCGGCCTCTACCACGACATCGCCAAGGGCCGCGGCGGCGATCACTCGGAACTGGGCGCGGTGGACGCCGAGCAGTTCTGCCAGCGCCATCAGCTACCGCAGTGGGATACCGCGCTGGTCGGCTGGCTGGTGCAGCACCACCTGGTGATGTCGACCACCGCGCAGCGCAAGGACCTCTCCGACCCGCAGGTGATCTTCGACTTCGCCCAACTGGTCGGCGACCAGACCCGCCTGGACTACCTCTACGTGCTCACCGTGGCCGACATCAACGCCACCAACCCGAGCCTGTGGAACTCCTGGCGCGCCAGCCTGCTGCGCCAGCTCTATACCGAGACCAAGCGCGCCCTGCGCCGTGGCCTGGAGAACCCGCTGGACCGCGAGGAGCAGATTCGCCAGACCCAGGTGTCGGCCATCGACATCCTAGTGCGCGACGGCATCGACCAGGACGACGCCGAGCAACTCTGGAGCCAACTGGGCGACGACTATTTCCTCCGCCACAGCGCCGCGGACGTTGCCTGGCACACCGAGGCCATCCTCCAGCACCCGGACGACGGCACGCCGCTGGTGCTGATCAAGGAAACCACCCAGCGCGAATTCGAAGGCGGCACGCAGATTTTCATCTACGCCGCCGACCAGCACGACCTGTTCGCCGTGACCGTGGCGGCCATGGACCAGCTCAACCTGAACATTCAGGATGCGCGGATCATCACCTCCACCAGCCAGTTCACCCTCGACACCTACATCGTCCTCGACGCCGACGGCGGCTCGATCGGCGACAACCCGCAGCGGATCGCCGAAATCCGCCAGGGCCTGGTGGACGCGCTGAAGAACCCGGCCGACTACCCGACCATCATCCAGCGCCGCGTACCGCGCCAGCTCAAGCACTTCGCCTTCGCGCCGGTGGTGACCATCTCCACCGACGCGGCGCGCCAGGTCAGCGTGCTCGAAGTCACCGCGCCGGATCGCCCCGGCCTGCTGGCGCGCATCGGCGGGCTGTTCCTCGATTTCGACCTGTCGGTGCAGAACGCCAAGATCGCCACCCTCGGCGAGCGCGTGGAAGACGTGTTCTTCGTCACCGACGCCAAGCACCAACCGCTTTCCGACCCGGAGCTGTGCAAGCGACTGCAGACCGCCCTGGTCGAACAACTGTCACAGGCCAACGGTCAGGAAACCGTGCCGGTGCGCATCAGCATCTAACGAGCGACAACCATGAACCCAGCCCTCGACCTGCTCCAGCCCTATCCCTTCGAGAAGCTCCGCGCCCTGCTCGCCGGTGCCCAGCCGCCGGCCGGGCTGGCGCCCATCGCGCTGTCCATCGGCGAACCCAAGCACCGCTCGCCGAGCTTCGTCGCCGAAGCCCTGGCGGCCAGCCTCGACCAGCTCGCGGTGTACCCGACCACCCTGGGCATCCCGGCGCTGCGCGAAGCCATCGCCGCCTGGTGCGAGCGCCGCTTCAAGGTGCCGGCCGGCTGGCTCGACCCGGCCCGCCACGTCTTGCCGGTGAACGGCACGCGCGAGGCGTTGTTCGCCTTCACCCAGACCGTGGTCGATCGCAGCAGCGCTGGCCTGGTGGTCAGCCCCAACCCCTTCTACCAGATCTACGAAGGCGCGGCCCTGCTCGCCGGCGCCCAGCCGCACTACCTGGCGTGCCGCGAGGAGAACGGCTTCAACCCGGACTTCGACGCCGTGCCGGCGGACGTCTGGGCACGCTGCCAGATCCTCTTCCTCTGCTCGCCGGGCAACCCCACCGGCGCGCTGGTGCCGCTGGAAACCCTGAAAAAGCTGATCGCCCTGGCCGACGAGCATGATTTCGTCATCGCCGCCGACGAGTGCTACAGCGAACTCTACTTCGACGAACAGAGCCCGCCGCCCGGCCTGCTCAGCGCCTGCGCCGAACTCGGCCGCGCCGACTTCAAGCGCTGCGTGGTGTTCCACAGCCTGTCCAAGCGCTCCAACCTGCCGGGCCTGCGCTCCGGCTTCGTCGCCGGCGACGCCGAGGTGCTGAAGAAATTCCTCCTCTACCGCACCTACCACGGCTGCGCCATGCCGGTTCAGACGCAACTGGCCAGCGTCGCCGCCTGGAACGACGAAGCCCATGTGCGCGCCAACCGCGACCTGTACCGCGAGAAGTTCGATGCCGTGCTGGAGATTCTCGCTGGCGTGCTCGACGTGCGGCGCCCGGACGGCAGCTTCTACCTGTGGCCGAAGACGCCGATCGCCGACACCAGCTTCTGCCGCGAACTCTTCGCCCAACAGCACGTCACCGTGGTGCCCGGCTCCTACCTGTCGCGCGAAGTGGCTGGCGAGAATCCCGGCGCCAACCGCGTGCGCATGGCCCTGGTCGCCCCGCTCGCCGAATGCGTCGAAGCGGCAGAGCGGATCAAACGCTTCACCCAGGGGCTCTGAGGCCAGCCAGGACGGATAGCCGCGAACGCCTATCCGTCCTATACCCAGCGCCCGGCCTTGCTGGTCAGCCAGGCCTCCTGCACATCCAGTTCGCCCAGCACCTTGCGCATGGTTTCGTCGTCGATGAGGTTTTCCCGACGCAGGCGATACAGCTCCAGGCGCTGGGCGCGCAGGGCCTTGATGCGCAGCGCCTGGTCGGCCAAATCGAGGCTGCGCGCACGTTCGCGCGCTTCGCCGCTGTCCGGCGCCGGATCGAGCTGGTGGCGGTACTCGGCCATCAGACGCGCCTTGACCTCCGCCAAGCCCGCCGCCTCTTCGGCATCCACCTGCTCGCCGCTGGGCAACTCCTCGGCTTCGAGCATGTGAATGGCCGCCACCGCGGTGCGACGCCAGATCGAACGCAGTTCCAGCTCGTGCTGATCGTTGCTCGCCACCGGCAGGCCACGCAGCAGGACCGGCAGCCCGACCGTCGCCAGCAGCAGGGAGGCCAGGATCACCCCGGCGGCGATGAAGATGATCAGGTCACGCTGCGGGAACGGCGAGCCATCGCCCAGCAGCATCGGTACCGAGAGCACGCCGGCCAGGGTCACCGCCCCGCGCACCCCGCCCAGTGCGGAAATCGCCGACAGGCGCAGGATCGGCTCGCCCGGCTTGCCGCCCAGCTCGATGCCCCACCAGCGCTCGACGCGCACCGACAGCTTCCAGTAGCACCAGACCCAGCAGAAGCGCAGCAACAGCAGCACCGCATACACCGCCAGCACATAGAACAGCAGCAGCGAAGAGCGCCACAGGCCATCGCCGGCGTGCTGCGACACCGACTTGAGAATGTCCGGCAGTTGCAGCCCCAGGAGCAGGAAGACCACGCCATTGAAGGCGAATTCGAGCATCGACCAGACACTCCGGTTGAGCAGCCGCGTATGGGTCTGCCGCGGCAGCAGATCGACCCAGCTCTGCATCATCCCCGCCGCCACCGCGGAAAGGATACCGGACACGCCGACGGCTTCGGCGAGCATGTAGGCGGCGAAGGGCAGCAGCAGCATCAGCACCACATGGGTGGCCGGGTCATCCCAGCCGCGCTGGATCATCCAGGCGCGGATACGCCCGAGCAGCCAGCTCAGAAAGATGCCGCAGGCGAGCCCGCCGAGGGCGACGGTGACGAACAGCAGGCCGGCATCCATCCAGGAGAAACTGCCGGTCAGGGCCGCGGCGATGGCGAACTTGAACGCCACCAGGCCGGACGCATCGTTCATCAGTGCCTCGCCCTGCAGCACCGACATCAGGCGCTTGGGCAGGCGGCCCTGGGCGATGGCCGATACCGCCAGGGCATCGGTCGGCGACAGCACCGCGGCCAGGGCGAAGGCGGCGGCCCAGGTGACCTCGGGAATCAACAGGTGAATGAAGGCGCCACCGCCGACCACGGTGATCAGCACCAAGGCGAAGGCCAGGGTGATGATCGGCCAGCGCATCTGCCAGAACTGACCCTTGGGCATGCGCCAGCCATCGGCGAACAGCAGCGGCGGAATGAACAGCAACATGAACAGCTCGGGATCGAGCGCCACGTGCAGTCCCAGGCTGGGCCAGGCCAGCAGCGCGCCGGTGGCGATCTGGATCAGCGGCAACGGCAGCGGCAGCAACTGCGCGAGCAAGCGGGTGCCGCCGACGACCAGGAGCAGGATGAGCACGGTGTAGACAGTTTGCATTGACGATCTCCCAGGCCGTCAGCCCGTGGCGCCTCATTTAAACACCGCGGCGGACAGGCTTCAGCCTCGATTGCTGCAATAGTCTGTTGCCGTTCGCCGCAGGACGCCGGACACCCCCGCAACGCCACGGGAAATGGCATAATCGCGCGCTTGAACGCATGAGCTGATGAAAAGGAGAGCTGCCCCGTGAGCCAGCGGACGATCTACGGCATCAAAGCCTGCGACACCATGAAAAAAGCCCGCGGCTGGCTGGACGAACATGGCGTCGATTACATCTTCCATGACTACAAAAGCAGCGGCATCGACCGTGAGCACCTGCAGCAATGGTGCCGCGAGCATGGCTGGCAGACGATCCTGAATCGCGCCGGCACCACCTTCCGCAAACTGGACGAGGCGCACAAGGCCGACCTCGACGAGGCCCGCGCCATCGAACTGATGCTGGCCCAGCCGTCGATGATCAAACGCCCGGTGCTGGACCTCGGCGAACGCACCCTGGTGGGGTTCAAGCCCGACCAGTACGCCCAGGCCCTGGGTTGAAGCCAGCATGGACATCGCCTGGGCCCTGTTCCTTCCCGCCTGTTTCGCCCTGAACCTGGCGCCGGGACCGAACAATCTGCTGTCGCTGAACAATGCCGCGCGCTTCGGCCTGCTGCGCGCCAGCCTGGCCGGCCTCGGCCGCCTGCTGGCCTTCAGCGGCATGCTGGCACTGGCCGCTTCCGGCCTGGCGCTGGTCCTGCAGGCCTCGGCCTGGCTGTTCCTGGCGATCAAGCTGGTCGGTGCGGCCTATCTGTTGTGGCTGGCCGTGCAACTCTGGCGTGCGCCTGCCGGCGATCTCCAGCAGAATGCCGCGACATCGGCCAAGGGCAGCCTCTGGCGCCTGGCCCGCCAGGAGTTCTGGGTGGCCGCCGGCAACCCCAAGGCCATTCTCATATTCACCGCTTTCCTGCCGCAGTTCGTCGATCCGCGGCAACCCGTGGGCGCCCAGTTCGCCCAACTCGGCTGCGCCTTCCTGATCCTGGAATGGCTGGCCATCGCCCTTTATGGGCTCGCCGGGGTCCACCTCGGCAAGCTACTCGCCGGAGCCCGCGCCCGGCGCCTGTTCAACCGTGGTTGCGCCGCGCTGCTGGGCAGCGCCGGCCTGGGCCTGCTGCTCAGCCGCCGACCGGCCTGACCGTCTTATCCATTCGAGGAACCGCTCATGTCCCACTCCCTGTTCAGCCTGGCCTTCGGCGTCGGCACCCAGAACCGCCAGGGCACCTGGCTGGAAGTCTTCTACGCGCACCCGCTGCTCAACCCGGATGCCAGCCTGGTCGGTGCCATCGCTCCGATCCTCGGCTTCAGCGGCGGCAACCAGGCCATCACCTTCAGCAACCAGCAGGCCTACCAGTTGGCCGACGCGCTGAAGGCCGTGGCGCCGGCCCAGTCCGCCCTGCTCAACCGCCTGGCGGAAAGCCAGAAGCCGCTGGTCGCCACCCTGCTCAGCGAAGACGCCGCACCGACCTCCACCCCCGAGGCCTACCTCAAGCTGCACCTGCTCTCGCACCGCCTGGTCAAGCCGCACGGCGTCAACCTCTCGGGCATCTTCCCGCTGCTGCCGAACGTGGCCTGGACCAACATCGGCGCCGTCGACCTCGGCGAACTGGGCGAGCTGCAACTGGAAGCGCGCCTGAAGGGCAAGCTGCTGGAAGTCTTCTCGGTGGACAAGTTCCCGAAAATGACCGACTACGTGGTTCCGGCCGGCGTGCGCATCGCCGACACCGCCCGCGTGCGCCTGGGTGCCTACATCGGTGAAGGCACCACCGTGATGCACGAAGGCTTCGTCAACTTCAACGCCGGCACCCAGGGCCCGGGCATGATCGAAGGCCGCGTGTCCGCTGGCGTGTTCGTCGGCAAGGGCTCGGACCTGGGCGGCGGCTGCTCGACCATGGGCACCCTGTCCGGCGGCGGCAACATCGTCATCAGCGTCGGCGAAGGCTGCCTGATCGGCGCCAACGCCGGCATCGGCATCCCGCTGGGCGACCGCAACATCGTCGAAGCCGGCCTGTACGTCACCGCCGGCACCAAGATCGCCCTGCTGGATGACCAGAACAACCTGGTCAAGGTGGTCAAGGGCCGCGACCTGGCGGGCCAGCCGGACCTGCTGTTCCGCCGCAATTCGCAGAGCGGCGCGGTGGAGTGCAAGACCAACAAGACCGCGATCGAGCTGAACGAAGCGCTGCACGCGCACAACTGATCGCCTGCGCCGGGCGCGGCATGCCGCTCCGGCGCCAGGGTTCTAAGCTGTAAAGCGGGGGCTGCGGCCCCCGTTTTCCATTCCCGCAAGCGAACAGGCCCATGTCCATTTCGTCGCCCTGGCGTTCCGCCTTCCCCGCCCTGGCCGCCCTGGCAGCCGAAGGCCAGACCTACCTCGACAGCGCCGCCACCGCGCAGAAGCCGCAGGCGCTGATCGACGCCCTGGCCGGCTACTACGCCAGCGGCGCGGCCAATGTGCACCGCGCCCAGCACCTGCCCGGCGAGCGTGCCACCCGCGCCTTCGAGGCAACCCGCCAGCAACTCGCCGGCTGGCTCGGTGGCGTGCCCGAGCAAGTGATCTTCAGCCATGGCGCCACCGAAGCGCTGAACCTGCTGGCCTATGGCCTGGAGCACCTGATCGGCGCCGGCGACGAGATCGTCGTCAGCGCCCTGGAGCACCACGCCAACCTGCTGCCCTGGCAGCAACTGGCGCTGCGCCGCCAGGCGAAGCTGCTGGTGCTGCCGCTGGACGATCGCGGGGTCATCGACCTCGACGCGGCCGCGCCGCTCATCGGCCCGCGCACCCGCGTACTGGCGGTGAGCCAGTTGTCCAACGTCCTCGGCACCTGGCAGCCGCTGCCGGAGCTGCTGGCCATGGCCCGCGCCCAGGGCGCGCTAAGCGTGGTCGACGGCGCCCAGGGCGTGGTCCACGGGCGCCACGATCTGTCCGCGCTGGGCTGCGACTTCTACGTGTTCTCCAGCCACAAGCTCTACGGCCCGGACGGCCTCGGCGTGCTCTGGGGCCGCCAGGAAGCCCTGCGCCAGCTGCACCATTGGCAGTTCGGCGGCGAGATGGTGCAGGTCGCCGACTACCAGCAGGCGCAGTTCCGTCCCGCGCCACTGGGTTTCGAGGCCGGCACCCCGCCGATCGCCGCCGTGCTCGGCCTCGGCGCCAGCCTCGCCTGGCTGCTGGCCCAGGACAGCACTGCGCTGGCCGCCCACGAGGGCGTGCTGCATGAGCGCCTGGTCGCCGGCCTGCGCGCCCGCGACGGCGTGCGCCTGCTCGGCGAACCACAGGTCGCCCTGGCCAGCTTCACGGTGCGCGACGTGCACAGCGCCGATCTCGCCCACCTGCTCAGCGAGCAAGGCGTGGCGGTTCGCGCCGGGCACCACTGTGCCATGCCGCTGCTCAAGCGCCTGGGCCTGCCCGGCGCGATTCGCGTGTCCCTCGGACTGTACAACGACGACAGCGATCTGCAGCGCTTCTTCAGCGCCCTGGACAACGCCCTGGAGCTGCTGCGATGAGCCTGCCCGCCGCCGCCGAACAGGCCCTGGCCGCCTTCGCCAGCCAATCCGGCTGGGAGCAGCGCGCGCGCCTGCTGATGCAATGGGGCGACCGGCTGGAGCCGCTGAGCGCCGCCGAGCGCTCAGACGAGCACCGCGTGCACGGCTGCGAAAGCCTGGTCTGGTTGCTGGCCGAACAGCGCGACGGCCATTGGCATTTCCGCGCCAGCAGCGATGCGCGCCTGCTGCGCGGCCTGCTGGCACTGCTGCTGGTGCGGGTCGAAGGCCTGAGCACCGCCGAACTGGCGACGCTCGACCTCGGCGCCTGGTTCACCCGCCTCGGCCTCGGCCGCCAGCTCTCGCCATCGCGCAGCAACGGGCTCAACGCCGTGCTGCAACGCATGCGCGAACTGTCCAGCGCCGGCGCCCGCTGAGCCCGCGCCGCGCCACGCCACGCTCAACGGCGCAGGGCGGTGAACGCAGCAAACTCCCAGCGACGCATGGCCAACACCAGCGTGTAGCCTTCCTTGTCTTCCTGCGGAATCTTCTGGTCGGCCAGGTGCTGCTGGGCGAAATCCTGCGCCAGGCGTTGCAGGCGCTCGATGAAGGCCGGCGCCAGCGCCCGGCTGATCCGGCCATGGCTGAGCAGCAAGGCTTCGTCGCTCTCGGCGAAGCTGCCGGCGAAGTAGTCCTGCAACGCGTGTTTGCGGAAGAAGCGCATCACCGGCCCATCGGGTTGCCAGCGGAAGGTCTTGGCCAGCTTGAGGCGGTAGCGGTTCAGCGGCTTCAGCTCGATCACGCCGATGCGATCCAGGCGCACCAGCGCGCGAATCACCTCCGGCAGGCTCAGGCGGTAGGTGGCGACTATCTGCTCGGCGGTCCACTGGCTCAGCACGCAGATCGCCACCAGCAGCGACTGCTCGTCGCTGACGACCGCCAACTCCTGTTCCAGGGTCAGCGAGCGCAGCAGCGGCTGGGCCTCCACCACGCGCCGGGCGAGGTCGGCGAAGTCCAGGCCGAGGGCGCGGCAGATGGCATCGACCCGCGACAGCGACATGTCTTCCCTGGCCAACATGCGCTTGACGCCCGACTCGGACATGTCCAGCGCACGGGCGAGGTCCGCATAGGTCATCTGCAGCGCTTTCAGCTCGCGCTTGATGGCCATGACCAGATCGATGCTGCCGCTCATAGGTATTCCTTTAGTGAACCCGAGGCATACCTATATTCCACTGAGTTCCTTTTTGAAAGACTTTCAGCAATACCCGGCACAGACTCCGGCAGGTCGTCAGCGCACACCGAATGGAGAACGCCATGTCGCTTTCACGAAATACCGCCAGCTCGCCCAACCCCCAGCGCAAGGGGGCAGGAACGGACCTGTTGCTCGGCTTCGCCCTGGTCCTGGTGATCCTGGCGATGTTCGGCCCACGGATCGACCAGGCCGTGCACTACCACGCCCTCGCCGACCAGCGCAGCCTGTTCGGGCTGGCGCACGCACTGGATGTGTTGAGCAACCTGCCCTTCGTGCTGCTCGGCCTCCTCGGCCTGGGCAACTTGCGGCGCATCGAACAGCCATTGTGGAGCGGCCTGGCCGCTACCCTGGCCATCGGCCTGCTGCTGACGGGGCTTGGCTCGGCCTGGTATCACCTGCAGCCGGACGACCAGGGATTGCTCTGGGACCGGATCGGCATGGGCGTGTCGTTCGCTGGCGTGCTCGGCCTGGCCATCGCCGACCGCGCCGGCCTGCGCGCCGGCTACGGCGCGGTGGCCCTGGTGCTGCTCGGCAGCGCCCTGGCGCTGTGGGCCTGGCGGGCATCGGGCAACCTGCTGGCCTGGGTCATCCTGCAGGGCGGCGGCATGCTGCTGCTGGTGCTGCTCGCCGGCTGCCGCACGCAGCCGGGCGGCTACGCCTTCCGCCTCGGGCAATGCGTGCTGCTCTACGCCCTGGCCAAGCTCTGCGAACTGGCCGATGCGCCCCTCTATCAGCTGAGCGGCGAGTTGATCTCCGGGCACAGCCTCAAGCACCTGCTCGCGGCGTTGGCGGTGCTCCCGCTGCTGCTGGCGCTCCAGCGCAACCGCGACACGCCGACGCTGCTTGGCTGAAGCGCCAGGCACGGCGCGCGAGCGGGCCTCAGGCCTGCGGCTGGCTGCGCTCCGACGGCCGCCGCGCGCCGGCGACCAGCTTTTCCACCGCCTTGGCCGCCGCCGCCATGCCGAAGCTGGCGGTGACCATCATCACCGCGCCGAAGCCGCCGGCGCAGTCGAGCTTCACGCCCTCGCCGACGAAGCTCTTCGACTGGCAAACCGTGCCGTCCGGCTTCGGGTAGCGCAGTTGCTCGGTGGAAAACACGCAGGGCACGCTGTAGTGGCGGCCCGGCGTGCGCGAGAAGTTGTAGTCGCGGCGCAGCAACGAGCGCACCTTGGCCGCCAGCGGATCGTTGAAGGTCTTGTTGAGGTCGGCGATCTGGATCTGCGTCGGATCGACCTGGCCGCCGGCGCCGCCGGTGGTCACCACCTGGATCTTGCGCCGCTTGCACCAGGCGATGAGCGCGGCCTTGGCCGGCACGCTGTCGATGCAGTCGATGACGTAGTCGAGGTCGGCGGTGATGTACTCGGCCATGGTTTCGCGGGTGACGAAATCGGCCACCGCGTGCACCTGGCAGGCCGGATTGATGGCACGGATGCGCTCGGCCATCACCTCCACCTTGGGCTTGCCCACCGCGCCGTCGAGGGCATGCACCTGGCGGTTGGTGTTGGTCACGCAGACATCGTCCAGGTCGAACAGGGAAATCTCGCCGACACCGCTGCGCGCCAGTGCCTCGGCGGCCCAGGAACCCACTCCGCCGATGCCGACCACCGCGACATGGCTGGCGGCCAGGCGCTCCAGCCCCTGCCTGCCATAGAGACGGGCGATACCGCCGAAACGCTGCTCGTCCACAACCATCACACTGCCTCCAGAAAACCGGCCGGCATTTTATCGGAAGCCGCCGCCTTGTGCCGTATCGCGCGAACGAGTCGACGCCCGACGGGCTGCCGCCGCCCGCTTCGAGTATTCCACGCGCGGCCGCGCGGGCTGGCGCCAGGCGCCGGACGGGAGCTATACACTCATGGGGTCGCGGGGTAGGATGCGCGCCGACCCGCTCCCGGCACTACCCGTTCCACCGACTGGAACCCGATCGCTCTATGTCATCACGCAAGCACGGACTCAACCTGGTTGTCATGGTCGCCCTGGCCGCGCTCTTCACTGGCATCTGGGCCCTGTACAACCGCCCGGTGAGCGCGCCGGACTGGCCGGAAAGCGTTTCCGGCTTCTCCTTCTCGCCCTTCCGCCTGGACCAGAGCCCGCAGAGCGGCCGCTTCCCCAGCGACGATGAGATTCGTTCGGACCTGGAACTGATCGCCAAACAGACCGACAACATCCGGACCTACTCCACCAAAGGCACCCTGGCGGACATTCCCTTCCTCGCCGAGGAATACGGCCTGCGCGTCAGCCTGGGCATCTGGATCGGCCCGGACGAAGCGGAGAACGAGGCGGAAATCGCCCGCGGCATCCAACTCGCCAACAGCTCGCGCAGCGTGGTACGGGTCATCGTCGGCAACGAAGCGCTGTTCCGCCGCGAGGTGACGCGCGAGCAACTGATCGGCTATCTGGACCGGGTCCGCGCCGCGGTGAAGGTGCCGGTGACCACCGCCGAACAGTGGCACATCTATGAGAAGTACCCGGAACTGGCCAAGCACGTCGACCTGATCGCCGCCCACGTGCTGCCCTACTGGGAATTCATGCCCATGGCGGACTCGGTGCAGTTCGTCCTCGACCGCGCCCGCGACCTGCGCGCCAAGTTCCCGAAGAAGCCGCTGCTGCTCGCCGAAGTCGGCTGGCCGAGCAACGGCCGCATGCGCGGCGGCGCCACCGCCACGCCCTCCGACCAGGCGGTGTTCCTCCGCGAGCTGACCAACGCGCTGAACAAGAAGGGCTACAACTATTTCGTCGTCGAGGCCTTCGACCAGCCGTGGAAATCCAGTGACGAAGGCTCGGTGGGCGCCTACTGGGGCGTGTACAACGCCGAGCGGCAACCGAAGTTCAACTTCCAGGGGCCGATCGTCGCGATTCCCAAGTGGCGCGTGCTGGCCATCGCCTCGGTGGTGCTGGCGGTGCTCACCTTCACCCTGCTGCTGATCGACGGTAGCGCCCTGCGCCAGCGCGGCCGGACCTTCCTCGCGGTGGTCTCGTTCGCCTGCGCCACCATCCTGGTGTGGATCGGCTACGACTACAGCCAGCAATACAGCACCTGGTTCAGCCTGACCGTCGGCGCGCTGCTCGGCATCGGCGCGCTGGGCGTGGTCATCGTCTTGTTCACCGAGGCCCACGAACTGGCCGAAGCGGTGTGGACGCGCAAGCGCCGCCGGCTGTTCCTGCCGGTCACCGCCGACGAGGCGTACCGGCCCAAGGTGTCGATCCACGTGCCCTGCTACAACGAGCCGCCGGAGATGCTCAAGGAAACCTTGAACGCCCTGGCCAAGCTCGACTACCCGGACTACGAGGTCCTGGTGATCGACAACAACACCAAGGACCCGGCGGTGTGGGAACCGGTGCAGGCGCATTGCGAGCTGCTCGGGCCGAAGTTCCGCTTCTTCCACGTCGCGCCGCTGGCCGGCTTCAAGGGCGGCGCGCTGAACTACGCGCTGCAATTCGTCGCCGCGGACGCCGAAGTGATCGCGGTGATCGACTCCGACTACTGCGTCGAACCGGACTGGCTCAAGCACATGGTGCCGCACTTCGCCGACCCGCAGATCGCCGTGGTGCAGTCGCCGCAGGACTACCGCGACCAGTACGAAAGCACCTTCAAGCGCCTCTGCTACGCCGAGTACAAGGGCTTCTTCCACATCGGCATGGTCACCCGCAACGACCGCGACGCGATCATCGAGCACGGCACCATGACCATGGTCCGGCGCAAGGTGCTGGACGAGCTGAAGTGGGCCGAGTGGTGCATCACCGAAGACGCCGAACTGGGCCTGCGGGTGTTCGAGCGCGGCCTCTCGGCGGCCTATTTCGAGCGCAGCTACGGCAAGGGCCTGATGCCCGACACCTTCATCGACTTCAAGAAGCAGCGCTTCCGCTGGGCCTATGGCGCCATCCAGATCATGAAGCGCCACACCGATGCCCTGCTGCGCGGTCGCGGCCCGGACGGCAGCAAGCTGACCGGCGGCCAGCGCTACCACTTCGTCGCCGGCTGGCTGCCGTGGATCGCCGACGGCATGAACATCTTCTTCACCGTCGGCGCGCTGCTCTGGTCGGCGGCGATGATCATCGTGCCCAAGCGCGTCGACCCGCCGCTGCTGATCTTCGCGATCCTGCCGCTGACGCTGTTCGCCTTCAAGGTCGGCAAGATCCTCTTCCTCTACCGGCGCACCGTCGGGGTCAACCTGCGCGACGCCTTCTTCGCCGCGCTGGCCGGGCTGTCGCTGTCGCACACCATCGCCAAGGCGGTGCTCTACGGCTTCGTCACCAGCTCGATCCCGTTCTTCCGCACGCCGAAGATGCGCTCCAGCCACGGCCTGCTGCTGGCCCTTGCGGAAGCCCGCGAGGAGCTGTTCGTGATGCTCCTGCTGTGGGGCGCGGCCCTGGGCATCGTGCTGGTGCAGGGCGTGCCCAGCCCGGACCTGATGTTCTGGGTGGCGATGCTCCTGGTGCAGTCGCTGCCCTACCTGGCGGCGCTGATCATGGCCCTGCTCTCGTCGCTGCCCAAGCCGCGCGAAGAGGAAGTCCTGAGCGGTTCCGAGCAGGTCGGCTGAACGACGTCCCGCTCCGCTGAACGCCGGCCCAGTGCCGGCGTTTTTGCTTTAAGATGTGCGCCTTTTTCGGTTTCACCCCCAGGATGCCCCCTCCATGTCCCTGTCGCCGACCCTGGCCCTCGCCTGCGAGCTGATCCGCCGGCCCTCCGTCACCCCAGTCGATGCCGACTGCCAGCAGTTGATGATGCAACGCCTGGCCGCCTGCGGCTTCGCCCTGGAGCCGATGCGCATCGAAGAGGTGGACAACTTCTGGGCCCGCCGCGCCGGCCGTGCGGGCGGCGAAGGCCCGGTGCTGTGCTTCGCCGGGCATACCGACGTGGTCCCCACCGGCCCGGAACAGGCCTGGCAGCACCAGCCGTTCGAGGCCCTGATCGACGCCGAAGGCATGCTCTGCGGGCGTGGCGCGGCGGACATGAAAGGCAGCCTGGCGTCGATGATCATCGCCACCGAGCGCTTCGTCGCCGACTATCCCGAGCACCGTGGCAGCATCGCCTACCTGATCACCAGCGACGAAGAAGGCCCGGCGCAGCACGGCACCAAGGCCGTGGTCGAGCGTCTGCGCGCGCGCGGCGAACGCCTGGACTGGTGCATCGTCGGCGAGCCGTCGAGCACGACCCTGGTCGGTGACGTGGTGAAGAACGGCCGTCGCGGCTCCCTCGGCGCCAAGCTGACGGTACGCGGCGTGCAAGGCCACGTGGCCTACCCGCACCTGGCGAAGAACCCGATCCACCTGGCCGCCCCGGCGCTGGCCGAACTGGCCGCCGAGCACTGGGACGACGGCAACGCCTTCTTCCCGCCGACCAGCTTCCAGATCTCCAACATCAACGGTGGCACCGGCGCGACCAACGTCATCCCCGGCGAACTGGTGGTGGTATTCAACTTCCGCTTCTCCACCGAATCCACCGTCGAAGGCCTGCAGGCGCGCGTCGCCGCGATCCTCGACAAGCACGGCCTGGACTGGCACATCGACTGGGCGCTGTCCGGCCTACCGTTCCTCACCGAGCCGGGTGAACTGCTCGACGCCGTGGCCGCCAGCATCAAGGCGGTCACCGGCCGCGACACCAGCCCATCGACCTCCGGCGGCACCTCCGACGGCCGCTTCATCGCCACCATGGGCACCCAGGTGGTCGAACTCGGCCCGGTCAACGCGACCATCCACCAGGTCAACGAACGGGTCCTGGCCAGCGACCTCGACCTGCTCAGCGAAATCTACTACCAGACCCTGGTGCGACTGCTGGCATGAGCGGATCGAACAAAGGCTTCTGCCTCGGCGCCACCCAGCCCGAGATCCCACCGCCGGCACCGGCGCCGACGCGCCGCTATTCGCTGCGCGCCTACCAGCTCGGCCAACGCCGCCGCTGCGTGCCGACCACCCTGCTGAGCGGCCCGCCGCGCCAAGGGAATTGAGATGCTCACTTGCCCGATCTGCCTGGCGCGCCTGGAGCGCCTCGACGACGGCGCGGTCTGCCCCGCCGGACATCGTTTCGACCGCGCCCGCCAGGGCTACCTGAACCTGCTGCCGGTGCAGCACAAGAAGAGCCGCGATCCCGGCGACAACGCCGCCATGGTCGAAGCCCGCCGGCACTTCCTCAGCGCCGGCCACTACGCGCCGCTGGCCCGGCGCCTGGCCGAACTGGCCGCGCAACGCGCGCCGGCACGCTGGCTGGATATCGGTTGCGGCGAAGGCTACTACACGGCGCAACTGGCCGAGGCCCTGCCGGGCAGCGACGGCTACGCGCTGGACATTTCCCGCGAGGCGGTGAAAAGCGCCTGCCGCCGTGCCCCGCAACTGACCTGGATGGTCGCCAGCATGGCCCGCGTGCCCTTGGCCGATGCCTCCTGCCAACTGCTGGCCAGCGTCTTCAGCCCGATCGACTGGAACGAAGCGGCGCGCCTGCTGGTGCCCGGCGGCGGCGTGCTGCGCCTGGGCCCGGCCCGCGACCACCTGCTGGAACTGCGCCAACGCCTCTACGACGAAGTGCGCGAGTACGTTGACGACAAGCACCTCGCCGACCTGCCGGACAGCCTGCGTCTGGCCCACAGCGAAACCCTGGACTTCCGTCTGGCCCTGGACAGCCGCGAGGCCCGCGAGCAGTTACTGGCCATGACCCCGCACGGCTGGCGGGTCAACCCGCAGCGCCGCGAGCGCATCCTCGCCGAGCCTTTCGAGGTAACGGTCGCGGTACGCTACGATTGGCTGGAACGCCTGGATCACTAACGAGGACCGCATGCGCCAACCCGATATCGAGATCTACCTGAAGGATGCCGACCAGGCCGCCGTCGGCGAATGGCTGGCGCAGGCACTGGGCCCTTGCAGCGAGTGGCGGGCCAAGGGTGAAACCTTCAAGTGCGAGGCCGACAGCCCGCACGGGCGGATTCCGCTGACCTGGCTGCCGAAAGCCGTGGGCAAGTGGCACAGCCTGTTCATCGACAGCGATGCGACGCCCTGGGACGACGACCTGGCCTGCGCGAAGGCGGCGAATGCCGCGCTGGGCGTGGAAGTGCGCTGCGCGCCGGGTAGCTGGAGCGAGGAACAGGGCGAGGAAGATGCCGACCGCTGGCTCAAGGTGAGCGCCGAGGGCGTCGAAGAAATCACCTGGCGAACCGGCTGAAACGAAAAAACGGCGCAATCCGCGACACGCGGCGCCGTGCTGCGACAAGCAGGTCCGATCGCGCTGCGCGGACCTGAAAATCAAAGGCCCGTCTTGCGACGGGCCTTTGATTTCGGGGGCTCAGACCTTGGCGACGTCTTCCGCCTGGAGGCCTTTCTGACCCTGGATCACCGAGAACTCCACTTTCTGGCCTTCGACCAGGGAGCGGTGACCATCGCCACGAATGGCACGGTAGTGAACGAAAACGTCCGGACCGCTATCGCGTTGAATGAATCCATAACCTTTGGCGTCATTGAACCACTTGACGGTTCCGACCTCACGATCAGCCATTACCACACTCTCCAACTTGCAATTTTATTTTTGGGTGGCCCCCGGAAAGAGGACTGCAACGGCTCGACAGGCGGAGGGTTGTCCGCGCTATCCAAGCAGAGCCGAAGCCAAGTTGGATAGGGAATCGAATAACACCCCAATGACGACCGCGCGCCCGAGTATATAAATCAAAAGTTACAGCTGAAAAGCTATTTTTCATCCTGCCCCCAGGACACTGGCCGAAGCGGCCAAAGTGCCATATTTCGGGGCTTCCAGGGCCATTTTGGTGCTTGGCAAGGCGCTCTCTCGGGGGCAAATACCCCGCACCTATCTGTGCGCCAGTTCACATTTCCGCAGTATGCCGAGCCGGCCCCGTGGGTGAATCCGGCGCCGTGCAAGCGAGGGCGCGGCGCCGGATTCGCCTCAGGATTTCTTCGCCATGAAGTCCCCCAGATGCCGCGACAGCGCCTGGTAGGCAGCGTCCTGAAGGCGATAGGCCCAGCCCGGGCGCGCCTGGATCTGGCCGTCGGCGAAGCCCTCGACACGCTCGAGGATCAGCCAGGGCTGGCCGCCTTGTTCCTGCACGCGCCCGCTGAGACTGGCACCGTCCAGGGTCTTGAGGCTCAGGCTGAGGCGCGGCGCGTCCTTGAAAGCCACCTGGTCCAGCGGCACGGCCTCCGTGAAGATCAATTGGGCGAAGGGCGTGGCCATGCCGTTGGCCACCGCCTCGTAGGCCAGCCGGGCGTCCTTAGGCAACTGGCGCACCTGCAGGTTGGGCTCGCCGGCCTGGTTGCGGAATACCGTCAGGGTTTCGCTCCCCGGATAGCTCACCGAGACCTCGGCGATCTTCTCGAAGGGGATGCTGGTCACCCGCCGATCCAGCCAGTCCAGCTCGTTCGGCGGCAGTTGCAGCGCCTTGTCGATCAGCCAGACCTGATCCTCGCCCGGCTTGCGCACCAGGCGTCCGCCCGGCGCCACGGCCTTGCCGATGAGCAGGTCGAAGGGGCCGCCCTGGGTGCGCTCCAGGGTCAGGCGCACGGCGGCGCCCGGGCCCTGGTCGGCCAGTTCGAGCTGGGCGAAGTTGCCCGGATCGCGGGTCTTTGGCTCGACCTTGCGCGCTTCCGCGAGGTCGTGCAGCAGGTCGCCGATCAGGCGCCCGGCAGCGGTGTAGTCGGCCTTCGCCGGCATCACCCAGCGCCCGTCCTGGCGCGCCACGCGGATGCTCGGCTGGCCGGGACGCTGGATCTGCACGGCACTCACCTGCTGCGCTTGCAGACCCGGGAGGTAGCGGGTGTCGCTCGGCGCCAGGCGTTGCGGCTCACGCTGCAGCCAGGCGTAAAGCCCGCCGCAGAGCAGCGCCAGAAGCAGCAGCAGGACCAGACTCTTGCGTTGCATGAAAGCCCCCTCACGCCTGGCGCCGGCGCCGCCACCACCACAGGACGAGCACGCCCAGGGTCAGCAGCGACGGCACCAGCACGATGTTGATCAGTTTCAGCTTGCGTCCCAGCGCGTCGATATCGGCGTTGAGCTGGAACTGCACGTCGCGCAGTTCCTTGCGGATGCGCACGCGCTCCTGGATGTACTGTTGCAGGGCGCCCTGCTGCTCCAGGGTCAATTCCTGGGTCTTGCCCGGGTCCGGGTTCTGCAGCGCGGCGAGCTTCTGCTCGGTATCGGCCAGGCGCTGCTTGAGCGCATCGGCTTTCTCGCGGAAGTTGGCTTCGGCCTGGCGCTGCAGCTCATCGACCACGCTGAACGGACGGCTGAAGCGGCCGCGCGAGCGCACGCTGATCAGGGCATCCGAACCGGCCAGGTTATCCAGCGCATTGATCACGAAGCTGGCGTTGTCGGCCCAGGGCTGCGGCAGGCGCTGCCCGTAGAAGTCCTGCACCTGCACCCACATGCGATCGCTGAGCAGGTCGCTATCGGCGACGGCGATGACGTTGATGTTGTCGGCGCCCGGCAGACCGTCCTTGCGACCTTCGATGCCGTTCGGATAAGCGCTGCGCGCCGGCCCCTGGATGCGCGCGGCCAGCGCATAACGCTCGCCGGTGGGCTTGAGCAGCCCCATCAGCTCGCCGGGATCGCGCAGGCTGGCGAAGCGCTGCGCATCGAACGGCATGGCGTAGGCGGAACTGCGGATCAACGGGGTGAAGCGGGTCTTCGCCCCGGCCAGCGGTTCGAGGATGCCGGCGGTGGCGACGGTCAGGTTGTTCAGCCCGGCGGTGCTCACGTCGCTGGCGTCGAGCGCCTTGGCGTCCAGGTTCAGCCAGCCCGGATGGTGCGCCGAGCGCTGGCCCTGGCCCATGCTCACCGACATCGCGTAGGTGCCGTCGCCGAGGACCTTGCCCGGCAACAGGCGCAGGCCCCAGGCCTGGAACAGCGGTTCGAGGTCGGAAGCCTGGTCGCCGCCGCCCTCCAGCGCGGCCATCGGCGAGGCCTTGTCGGCTTCGCTGTAGGGATCGACGAAGACCAGCAGCTTGCCGCCGCGCAGGACGAACTGGTCGATGGCGTAGAGGGTCTGCTGCGGCAGGTGCTTGGGGTGGACCAGCAGGAGCACGCTGATCTCGCGCGGAATCTCGTCGGCGTCGGCCTTGATGCTCTTCAGGTCGAACTGCTGACGGATCTCCTCCAGGACCATCCACGGCGGGCTCGGCTGCTGCGTCTGCATGTCGAAGCCACCATTCATCGGCAACGTCGACAGCAGCCCCACCACCGGCCGCTGCGGATGCGCCAGCCCCTGGATCAGGCGGCTGAGGTCGTATTCGAGGAACTCCTCGTGGTCCGGCTGGAAGAACGGGATCACCTCGGTATTGTCCAGCGCGTTGGTCCCGGCCAGGCCGAAGTACAGGCTATCGCCGCCCTGGGACAGCGGCACCGCCTGCAGGCCGAACTCCGCCGCCTTGTCCTCCTCCTCGGAGAACGGCTGCGGGTCGATGATGTGCAGGCGGATCTTGCCGCCGGCCTGACGTTCGTAGGCCTTGAGCAGTTCCTCGACGCGCTTGGCGTAGTTGCGCAGGGAGACCAGCTCCTTGGTGCCCTTGTCCGAGTAGAAGAAGTACAGGTTGATCGGCTCGTCGATGGAGCCGAGGATCTTCTTGGTGCCCTCGGTGATGGTGTAGAGCTTCTGCTGGGTGAGGTCCAGGCGCGCGCCGGTGAAGGCCAGTCCGGAGAGCAGATTGAAGGCCAGGAACAGCAGGGCGATGACCAGCAGCCCGGCCCCGGAATACAGCACTTTCTTCATGTCCGGCTCCTCAGTTGGCTTTCTTCAGGTCGACCGCCACCGCCGTGGCGGCCAGCCAGGCGGCGATCAGGCTGACGAAAAACAGCAGGTCGCGCAGGTCGAGGACGCCCTTGCTGATCGCATCGAAGCGAATCAGGAAGCTCATCGAGGCCACCGCATCGAGCAGCCACTGCGGCGCCCAGCCACTGAAGGCATCGAGCACCAGCGGGAAGCCGCTGACGATGAACAGGAAGCACACCACCACAGCGAGGATGAAGGCGATCACCTGGTTCTTCGCCAGCGCCGACATGCACGAGCCGATCGCCAGGTAGGCGCCGGCCAGCAGCCAGCTACCCAGGTAGCCGGCGAGGATGGCGCCGTTGTCCGGCTCGCCCAGGTAGTTGACCGTGAGCACCATGGGGAAGGTCAGCAGCAGGGCGATGCCGGCGAACACCCAGGCGGCGAGGAACTTGCCGACCACCGCCTCGAAGCGGGTGATCGGCAGGGTCATCAACAGCTCGATGGAGCCGGACTTGCGCTCCTCGGCCCAGAGGCGCATGGCGATCGCCGGGATGAGGAACAGGTAGAGCCAGGGATGGAAGTTGAAGAAGGCATTGAGGTCGGCCTGGTTACGCTCGTAGAAGCTGCCCAGGTAGAAGGTGAAGACCCCGGACAGCACCAGGAAGATGACGATGAACACATAGGCCAGCGGCGTGGCAAAGTAACTGGCCAGCTCGCGCTTGAAGATCACCGGTAGCTGCTTCATGCCGCCTCTCCCCGGGTCAGGCTGCGGAACACCTCGTCGAGGCGGCCGCGCTCGACGTCGAGTTCGCGGATGCGCCAGCCGTGCGCGGCGATCAGCGCGTTGACCTGCGGGAAGATCACCTGCCCCGGCTGCGCCAGCACCGTCACGCTGTGCTCCAGCGGATTGTCTTCCACCCCCGCCACCCCCGGCAGCGCGGCCAGCGCCTCACGGTCCAGCGGGCTGTCGCCGACCAGGGTCACCGCCTGGTGGTAGCGCGAACGCCGCTCCAGCTCGAAGGGCGTGTCATCGGCCAGCAGGCGCCCGTTGGCGATCACCAGGGCGCGGCTGCACAGCGCGCTGACCTCTTCGAGGATGTGCGTGGAAATGATCACGATGCGCTCCTTGGCCAGTTGACCGATCAGTTCGCGGACCTGGTACTTCTGGTTCGGATCGAGGCCGTCGGTGGGCTCGTCGAGGATCAGCACGCGCGGATCGTGGAGGATCGCCTGGGCCACGCCGACACGCCGCTTGAAGCCCTTGGAGAGGGTTTCGATGCTCTGTTCGCGGACCCCTTCCAGCTCCAGCTGCGCGACCACCCGTGCGACCCGCTCGCGCTTCTCGGCGCCACGGTAGCCGCGCACCTCGGCGATGAATTCGAGGAAGGCGCGCACGCGCATGTCGCCATAGCAGGGCGCCCCTTCCGGCAGATAGCCGATCAGGCGCTGGGCCTGCAGGGTGTGGGTCTGGATGTCGAAACCGTGGATGGTCGCGGTGCCCGAGCTGGGCGCGAGGAATCCAGTGAGCATCTTCATGGTGGTGGATTTGCCGGCCCCGTTCGGGCCGAGGAAACCCAGCACTTCCCCCGGGCGCACACTGAACGACAGGTCATCGACGACGGTGTGCTGCGCAAAACGCTTCGTGAGTCTGCTTATTTCGATCATGGTCTCTCACCGTTGCGGTAAGGGCCCCGACCGTCCTGGCGAAGGGACCCCCCGACAGGACCCGTCTCGACACCCGGAACACGCAGCGGAGACAGGCTCCCAAAATGCCGGCCGGACTATATGAAGCGCCCGGTGCGAAAGCAAGACAGCCGGCAAAGGGAAAAGTTGCCGAATGCTGCGTGGGATCGAGGGAATCCCGAAACAAACGATCAGAAATTTCCTCGGTCGTACCCAGTCTTATCCAATGCCCAGCTCCCAGCCCCCTCCCTAGAGTACGCAGTCACCGCGCCAGCATGCGCTTTGACAGGGCACCCCCCATGACGACACGCACCATTCGTATCGAGACTCCCTCGCGGGAAGTGCTCGACGCCAACGTTCTCTGCAGCTTCGCCATCCCCAGAATCAGCCAGAACTTCGTGGTCTACAGCATTCAGGAAGACACCCAGGACGGCTACTCCCGCGTCTACATCGCCGCGCTGCGCAAGCACGGCCAACGCTACAGCCTTGGAGGGCTGGACTCGGAACTCGACTGGCAAGCCGCCATCCAGGCCTTCAGACAAATCGTTAGGGATACCACGCTATGAGCGACCTGAAAAAACCCTCCGGCTATCACCTGATCGACCTCTCCGAGCTGCAACTGGCCCCGGCCCCGATGAAGGACCACCGCGCCGCCAGCATCAACAAGGAGCTGGTGGAAAAACTCATTGCCGGGCAGCTCGGCAAGCCTTGCGGGCCGATCCTGGAAACCCCGCTGGCCAGCGCCCAGGGCCTGCCCACGGCAATGCAGGGGCCGGCCGCCATGGGCCTGGACTATAGCCTGCCGCGCGCCAGCTCGACCCACACCGCCAGCCTGGCCACGCCGACCGCTGCGCCGGCCAGCGCACCTGCCGAAAGCGCGCCGAGCCCGAGCGCGGAAGCCGCCCCGGAAACCGACGAGCGCGCCGCCGCCAGCGCCGACGAACCCAGCGAAGCCGCCCAGCAGGCGGAGTCGGCCGCCGCACCACAGGCAGAATCCGCCAGCAGCGAGGGCGACAGCGCGGCGGAAGCAGCGCCGGCCAGCGCAGAGGCCGGCGACAGCACCCCGCCGCCCGCCGACGAAGCCCCCGCGCAGGACGCGGAGCGCAGCGAAGCGCCGAGCGAGGCGGACAAGCCCGCCGCAGAACACCCGTCACTTCAACCAGACAGCCAGACCGAAGCAATGCCTACCTACCCCACCCCGCCGCAAAGCCCGACCACCGCCAGCGAAAACGCCGCCTCGGCTCTGCCGCTGGAAGCCGCTGGTGCCGACACCGAGCACATGCTCTACGACGTGCAATCGACCCTCGACAGCCTGGCCGGTATGGCCCGTGGACTGGCCCAGCAGAAGCTGGAAGCCGACAAGCAGCGCGATGGCCTGGAAAGCCGCCAGCAGAACCTGCTGGAGAAAGAGCGCCAGTTGCAGGAGAAGGAAGAGCAACTGCGCCAGCAGCAGAGCCAATTGCAGCGCGACCGCGCCACTGTCGAGCAGACCGCCGAGAACAACTCGCGCCTGCTCGCCGAGCGCAGCGCCGCCCTGCAGCAACTGGCGGAGAACATCGAGCAACGCGAGCGCAGCAGCATCAAGCGCGCCGAAGCCCTGCAACTGGAGCAGCAGCGCAACGAAGAGCTGGCCGAGCAACTGCGCCAGCGCCTGGCCGAGTTCGAGAAGCGCGAAGCCACGCTGCAGCGGCGCAACCTGGAACTGAACGAGAAGTTCAAGCAACTGGTCAGCGCCAAGGAACGCTTCAGCACCATCGTCAAGAGCTTCAACGAGACCGTGCAATTCAATAACGGCCTGCACGCCATCTCCAAGACGGTGTTCGGCGAAGAAGACTGATGCAGCCCAGCCCCCTTCCGTCATCCCCCGGCGGAAGGGGCGCCACCCCGTCCGGTGCCGCGCCTGCGCACTTTTGCCGGATTGGCGATTGCGGCAAACTAGCGACCGCTCGGCTGACGCCGGGTCCGTCTCAACTGCCAGCAGAGCCCGTATGCCTCGTTATCCGTTCCGCCGCTTTGGTTTTGGCGCCCTTCGCCGCCTGCTGTACCTCTGGGTACGTTCGGAAACCATCAACCAATCGGCACTGAGCCTGAAGATCGACCGCAACAAACCGGTCCTCTACGTGCTCCAGCAGCCCTCGGTGAGCGACCTGGCGGTGCTCGACACGGAATGCCGCAAGGCCGGCCTGCCACGCCCGGTGATGCCAGTGGCGGTGGGCGACAGCATCGAGCCGGCCGCCTTCTTCTACCTCACCCGCGAACCCGATTGGCTGGGCCGCCAGGACAAGCGTGGCGCGCCGCCGGCGCTGATGCGCATGCTCGCGGCGATCGGCCAGAACGGTGTCGACGACGCGCAGATCGTGCCGGTCAGCGTGTTCTGGGGGCAATCGCCGGACAGCGAGAAGAGCGCCTGGAAGCTGTTGTTCGCCGACAACTGGGCGGTCACCGGACGTCTGCGCAAGGTGGCGCGCATCCTCATTCTCGGGCGTAAGACGCGGGTACAGTTCTCGACCCCGATCAAACTGCGCGAGCTGGTCGATCAGCACAAAGGCCAGGAGCGCACCCAGCGCATGGTCCAGCGCATCCTGCGCGTGCACTTCCGCAACCAGAAGACCGCGGTCATCGGCCCGGACCTGTCGCATCGCCGCACCCTGGTCAAAGGCCTGCTGCGCGCGCCGCTGGTGCGCCAAGCGATCCAGGAAGAGGTGGATACCCAGAAGATTTCCCAGGACAAGGCCGAGGCCACGGCGCTGCGCTACGCCAACGAGATCGCCGCCGACGTCTCCTACCCGGTGATCCGCTTCCTCGAAGTGACCCTGACCTGGTTCTGGAACAAGCTCTACGAGGGCGTGCGGGTCAACCACATCGAGCGGGTGCAGGACGTCGCCCAGGGGCACGAGATCGTCTACGTGCCCTGCCACCGCAGCCATATCGACTACCTGCTGCTGTCCTACCTGCTGTTCCGCAACGGCCTGACGCCGCCGCACATCGCCGCCGGCATCAACCTCAACATGCCGGTGATCGGCTCCATCCTGCGGCGCGGCGGGGCCTTCTTCATGCGCCGCAGCTTCAAGGGCAACCCGCTCTACAGCGCGGTGTTCAACGAATACCTGCACACCCTGTTCACCCGCGGCTTCCCCACCGAGTACTTCGTCGAAGGCGGACGTTCGCGCACCGGACGCATGCTCCTGCCGCGCACCGGCATGCTCGCCATCACCCTGCGCAGCTTCCTGCGCGACGCGCGCCGGCCGATCGTCTTCGTGCCGGTGTACATCGGCTACGAGCGCGTGCTCGAAGGCCGCACCTACCTGGGCGAATTGCGCGGCGCGGCGAAGAAGAAGGAGTCCATCTTCGACCTGTTCAAAGTGATAGGCGCGCTGCGCCAGCGCTTCGGCCAGGTCTGGGTGAACTTCGGCGAGCCGATCCACCTCGACAGTTTCCTCGAACAGCAACAGCCCGGCTGGCGCAACCAGGCGCTGGACGCGGCGTTCCGTCCCGAATGGCTGTCGCAGACCACCAAGCGACTGGCCAGCGAGGTGGCCCGTCACCTCAACGACGCGGCCGCCATCAACCCGGTCAACCTGGTCGCCCTGGCGCTGCTTTCCACCTCGCGCCTGGCCCTCGACGAACGCGCCCTGGCGCGCGTTCTCGACCTCTACCTGGCGCTGCTGCGCAAGGTGCCCTACTCGCCCAGCGCGACCCTCCCCGACGGCGACGGCCAGGCGCTGATCGAATACGTGAAGAGCATGGACCTGCTCGCCGAGCAGAAAGACGCCCTCGGCCGCATCCTCTACCTCGACGAGCAGAACGCGGTGCTGATGACCTACTACCGCAACAACGTGCTGCACGTCTTCGCCCTGCCGGCGCTGCTGGCCAGCTTCTTCCAGAGCAACGCGCGGATCAGCCGCGAGCAATTGCTCAACTACACCCGCGCGCTCTACCCCTACCTGCAGGCGGAACTCTTTATCCGCTGGGACCTCGGGCAGCTCGACGGGGTGGTCGACCAATGGCTGGCGGCGCTGGTCGACAAGGGCCTGCTGCGCCAGGACGGCGACGCCTACCTGCGCCCCGCGCCCAGCTCCCGCGAGTACGTGCTGCTGACCCTGCTGGCGCGCGCCATCAACCAGACCCTGCAGCGCTTCTACATGGCCATCGCCCTGCTGCTAAACGCCGGCCAGCACCAGCTCGGCGCCGAGGAACTGGAAGACCTGTGCACGGTCATGGCCCAGCGTCTGTCGATCCTGCATGGCCTGAATGCGCCAGAGTTCTTCGACAAGACCCTGTTCCGCAACTTCATCCAGGCCCTGCTCGACCAGCGCGTGCTGCGCAAGGACGAGGCCGGCAAGCTCGGCTATCACGAGAAGCTCGGCGAGCTGGCCGAGGGCGTCGCCAAGCGCGTGCTGCCGGCGGAAATCCGCCTGTCGATCCGCCAGGTCGCCCTGGAGCGTCCGGGCAGCGGCGACAACGCGCCTACCTGATTCATTCCTGAAAAAAACCGGGGCCGCCGAGGCCCCGGCAATGCCCGAAATACAGCATTCGCGCACTGCGACAGAGTGACGCCGGAGAAAATTCCGAGCCATGTCAGTTTGAGATTATTCGCATTGCTTCCCCCCCTCCCCCCTCTTAAATTCGCGGCCTTCCTAACCAGCTCACTCCTGGGATGCCGTTGTGTTGAAGAAGGTCTTGGTCGTCTGTGTCGGCAACATTTGCCGCAGCCCCACCGCGGAACATCTGCTGCGCCAATGCCTGGCCGCCACTGACATACAGGTCAGCTCCGCCGGCCTCGGCGCACGCGCCGGCAGCCCCATCGAGCGCAACGCCCTGGCACTCCTGCAACGGCAGGGTGAACAGCCCCGCGAACACCACGCACGGCAACTGAACGCACAACTGCTGCGCGAAGCCGATCTGGTGCTGGTCATGGAACACCACCACCTGCAGGGCGTCTTGCAGGTGGCGCCGGAAGCCCGCGGGAAGACCTTCCTGCTGGGCAAATGGCAGAACGACCGAGAGATTCCCGATCCCTACCGGCAAGGCCCGGCAGCGTTCGAGCATGCCTATGCGTTGATCAAGGAAGGCGTCGACGCCTGGTGCGTGCGCCTCAATCCCATTCGCCAGCCCAATCGGTAAAGAAGCCTCCCCATGCAGCAGCAACCCGCGATAGCGATGCAAGACCCGGACGATGATGAAATCGACCTGCTCGGTCTGCTCGGCACCCTGATCGATCACAAATGGCTGATCGCCGGCATCACCGCGGCCTTCACCACCCTGGGCGCGACCTATGCGCTGCTGGCGACACCGATCTACCGCTCCGACGCCAGCGTCCAGGTCGAAGCCAAGAAGCCGAGCATTCCCGGCCTCTCCGATATGGGCGACCTGCTCGGCGCGCAGTCCCAGGCGGTGACGGAAATCCAGCTGATCACCTCGCGCGCGGTGATCGGCAAGGCGGTGGATAACCTGCGCCTGAACATCGTCGCGGAGCCCAGTCGCTTCCCGCTGCTCGGCGGCTTCATCGCCCGCCACTTCCAGCCGCAAACCCCGGATGAGGTGGCCGCGCCGCTGCTCGGCATGAGCCGCTTCGGCTGGGGCGGAGAGTCCCTGGATATCTTCCAGCTGGATGTGCCCGACGCCCTGCTGGAAAAGCGCCTGACGCTGGTCGCCGGGGAAAACGGCAGCTTCAGCCTGCTCAACGATGACGACGACCTGCTGCTCCAGGGCAAGGTCGGCGAAAGCAGCCAGCAGAACGGCGTGACCCTCCAGGTACGCGCGCTGCAGGCCAACCCCGGTACCCGCTTCAAGGTGGTTCGCGAGCGCCGCCTGACCACCATCCTGCGTTACCAGGACAAGCTCAACGTCGGCGAGACCGGCAAGGAGTCCGGGATCATCAGCCTATCGCTGGAAAACGCCGAACCGAGCCGCGCCCTGCGGGTGCTGGACGAAATCAGCAAGCTCTACGTGCGGCAGAACGTCGAACGCGCCTCGGCCGAGGCCGCCTCCAGCCTGGAGTTCCTCCGCGGCCAGTTGCCGGAAGTGCGCCGCGAACTGGAAAAGGCCGAGGACGCCCTGAGCGCCTACCAGACCCACGCCAAGTCGGCGGACATCAGCCTGGAAACCAAGGCCCTGCTCGACCAGGTGGTGGCGCTGGACACCAATATCTCCGAACTCAAGCTGCAAAAAGCCGAGATGGACCGCAAGTTCACCCCGCAGCACCCGGCCTACCAGGCCTTGCAGAAGCAGATCGGCGAACTCACGGCGAAACAGAACGGCCTGACGCACAGGGTCGAGGGCCTGCCGGAAACCCAGCAGGAACTGCTGCGCCTGACCCGCGACGTACAAGTCAGCACCGCCATCTACACCCAGTTGCTGAACAAGGCCCAGGAACTCGACGTGATGCGCGCCGGCGCCGTCGGCAACGTGCGCATCATCGACAGCGCCGACGTCGACATCACCAAACCGATCAAGCCGAAGAAGGCCCTGATCGTCCTGGTCGCCGCGCTGCTCGGGCTGTTCTGCTCGGTGGCCCTGGTGCTGCTGCGCCGCGCCCTGAACCGTGGCATCGAGACCCCCGAGGCGATCGAGCAACTGGGCCTGCCGGTCTACGCCTCGGTGCCCTTCAGCGTCCTGCAGAAATCCGAGGAAAGCACGCGCGACAAAGGCCAGGGCCGCTCCGCCAAGGCCGCCCCGCTGCTGTCCATCGCCCACCCGACCGACCTGGCGGTGGAAGCCCTGCGCAGCCTGCGCACCAGCCTGCACTTCGCCATGCTCGAAGCCGGCGACAACCGCCTGATGATCTCCGGGCCGAGCCCCTTCGTCGGCAAGACCTTCGTCTCCTCCAACCTGGCGGCGGTGATCGCCCAGACCGGGCAACGGGTGCTGCTGATCGACGTCGACATGCGCAAGGGCTACCTGCACAAGATCCTCGGCACCAGCGAAGAGAACGGCCTCTCCGACCTGCTGGCGAAACGCTGCGACTTCGACAGCGCCGTGCGCCAGAGCGAAATCGACTGCCTGAGCTTCCTGCCGCGCGGACAGATTCCGCCGAACCCGTCGGAACTGCTGATGCACCCGAACTTCACCGCGCTGCTCGAAGAGGCCAGCCGCCGCTTCGACCTGGTGATCCTCGACACCCCGCCGCTGCTGGCCGTCACCGACGCCGCCATCGTCGGCCGGCAGGCCGGCACCAACCTGATCGTCACCCGTTTCGGCCTGAACCCGCCGCGCGAGATCGAGCTGACCATCCGCCGCTTCGCGCAGAACGGCATCGAACTCAAAGGCGCCATCCTCAATGGCATCGAAAGGCGTGCCTCGGCCTACTACGGCTATGGCAGCTACGGCTACTACCACTACGAGTACACGTCCGACAAAGACTGATCGACGCCCGCGGCCGCCAACGGCCCCGGCGTTCCCTTTCCGTCGGAACCCAGCACGCAGCAGGCGCCGTGAGTCCTGCAAGGATTCAACGCATGTCGGACTCAAGCGCCAAACGCTGGTACCTCCTGCAATGCAAACCGCGCCAGGACCAGCGCGCCCTGGAACACCTGGAGCGCCAGGGCTATCGCTGCCTGCAAGCGCTGCACAGCATCGAGTCGCTGCACAAGGGCCAACTGCGCGTGCTCGACGAGCCGCTGTTCCCCGGCTACCTGTTCATTCACCTGGACAAGGTCGAGGACAACTGGCTGCCGATCCGCTCCACCCGCGGCGTGACCCGGATCGTCGCCTTCGGCGGCCGCCCCACGGCCGTTCCCGAAGAGGTGATCGACAGGCTGAACCGGCCCCCGGCTGCCTCGATCATCCCCGCCCTCCTGCCGGGCGACAGCGTCAGGATCGACGAGCCCGGCCTGCGCCAGATCGACGCCATCTTCCTGGCCAGGGACGGAGACGAGCGGGTAGTGCTGCTATTGAAACTGCTGCAAAGAGACGCCCTGGTAAAAGTTCCACTCAGTCGAGTGAGCATTGCCGAAAAATGAAATAAACCCCGGTGCCTCGGAAATAGTAAGCACCTCAGGTACGACAAACTTCCGCGCCCGGCGATTTATCTGACAACGCAAGTCACCCACGACCTACGAAGCCACCACCTAGAATCACTGCACGTCCTTTCAAGCGTATAAAAAATGCGCAGAAATAAGTTTCACCCGTCCAACTCCTAAATATTAATAAGGCCATCACCTTGACATGTCATGGCCAATTAACCTTCAGCCACTCATCCACGTCTTGAGGAATCCGACGATAAATCCTGGGGCGGTAGCGTGTCCGCTTGGACGGCCGAGTCAGGCGGTCGATCGAATCAAGAAAATTCCGCTTCAAATAAGCAAAAAACCAAATTCCCGCCCTGATACCTGAAACACGCCATCAACGATGAACAACACAAAGCTGATCAGAATTTTCAGCCTCTCCTTGAGAATTCTTACCATGGCCAGCAAGTTCCTTTTGGTCTTTCTGCTGGCCAGGTTTCTCGCACCGGCCGAACTGGGTGTATTCGGCCTGCTCAGTGCAACCATCGGTTATGCCTTATATCTGCTCGGCTTCGACTTCTACACCTTCACCACCCGGGAAATCGCAAAACATGACATGAGCCAGTGGGGCGGATTATTGAAGTGCCAGGCGGCCATCTCGCTGTTGCTTTATCTGATCGTATTGCCACTGCTCACACTGATTTTCATTGAAGGACTGTTGCCCTGGCGATTCGCCGGCTGGTTCTTTCTGTTGATCGTTATCGAGCATCTGACGCAGGAGCTTGGCCGGCTGTTGATCGCCATCTCCGAGCCGCTCATCGCCAGCGTCATCCTGTTCCTCCGCCAGGGCATCTGGGCTATCGCCATCGTCGCGCTCATGCTCCTGGCGCCCGAGACCCGCAGCCTCGACTACGTGCTGGGCGGCTGGAGCCTCGGCGGCCTCTGCGGCCTCGCCCTGGGCCTCCACCGGCTGTGGCGGCTGAAGCTGGGCGGCTGGCACAGGCGCATCGACTGGGCCTGGATCGGTCGCGGGTTGAAAGTTGCCGCGTCCTTGCTGATCGCGACCCTGGCGATTCGTGGCGTTCTGACCCTCGACCGTTACTGGCTACAGATACTTTCCGGCGCGGAAGTTCTAGCGGCCTATGTGCTTTATATGAATATCGGCAATGCCTTGATGTCATTCCTCGATGCCGGCGTCTTTTCTTTTACTTATCCCGCCATGGTCAATGCCTGGCAGAAAGGCAACATGATCGAGTTCAACAAGGCATTGGCCAACTTGACCCGGCAGACATCGATCGTCAGTGGATCATTCTTCATTGCCGCACTTCTGCTCATTTCACCGTTACTGCAATGGCTGGGCAAGGATATCTATATCACCCACCGCAATATGTTCCCGTGGATTCTCGCGGCCACCACAGTCTATGGACTGGGCATGATCCCCCACTATGCGCTTTATGCCGTGGGCCGCGACCGCAGCATCATCACTTGCCACCTTCTGACGCTGCCACTCTTCATTCTCCTGGTGTGGATACTGTCGGCCTACGACAAGAACCTGGCCGTGGCCATATCCCTGTTCGCTTCCTTCCTGTTCATCCTGATCTGGAAGTTTACGGCATTCGCCCTCATCAAAAACAACCTGACCACTCGCTCTTATACAAATTCAGCAAAAGCCTGAATCAAGGATCTACCTCATGCTCAGCAATAAAACCATCCTCGTCACCGGCGGAACCGGTTCCTTCGGCAATACATTCGTGCCCATGACACTGGCCAAATACAACCCGAAGAAAATCATTATTTTCTCCCGCGACGAAATGAAACAGTGGGACATGGCCAAGAAGTATTCGGGCGATAACCGCGTGCGCTTCTTCATTGGCGATGTGCGCGACCGCGAACGCCTGTATCGCGCCCTGGACGGTGTCGACTATGTGGTCCACGCCGCCGCAACCAAGATCGTACCGACCGCCGAATACAACCCCTTCGAGTGCGTGAAGACCAACGTCATGGGCGCCATGAACCTGATCGACGTCTGCATCGACAAGGGTGTCAAGCGCGTGGTCGCCCTTTCCACCGACAAGGCCAGCAGCCCGATCAACCTCTACGGCGCCACCAAGCTCGCCTCGGACAAGCTGTTCGTCGCCGGCAACTCGTACTCCGGCGGGCACGACACGCGTTTCTCCGTGGTCCGCTACGGCAATGTCATGGGCTCGCGCGGCTCGGTCATCCCCTTCTTCATGTCGATCAAGGACAGCGGGGTTCTGCCCATCACCGACGAGCGCATGACCCGCTTCATGATCTCCCTGGAAGAAGGCGTGGAACTGGTCTGGCACGCCTTCGACGACATGGAGGGCGGCGAGATCTACGTGAAGAAGATCCCCTCGATGAAAGTCACCGACCTGGCCCGCGTGGTCGCCCCCACGGCGCGCCAGGAAGTCATCGGCATTCGTCCCGGCGAAAAGCTGCACGAGCAGATGATCAGCGTCGAAGACGCCTACTACACCTACGAGTACCCGGAACACTTCAAGATCCTGCCGACCATCAATAACTGGGCGACCTGCACCAAGCGCATCAAGGATGGCAAGAAGGTCGCGGAAGGTTTCGTCTACGCCAGCGACAACAACAGCGACTGGATGAGCGACGACGCGCTGCGCGCCTGGATCGACCGCAACCACGCGAAGATCGGGAGCATCTGATGATTCCCTACGGTCGCCAGGACATCACCGCCGCGGATATCGCCCAGGTCATCGAGGTCCTGAAATCGGACTTCCTGACCCAGGGCCCCATGGTGCCGCGCTTCGAACAGAGCGTGGCTGCGCACGTGGGAGCCAGGCACGCCCTGGCCGTCAACAGCGCCACCTCGGCCCTGCACATCGCCTGCCTGGCGCTGGGGCTCGGCCCCGGCGACCGGCTCTGGACCACGCCCATCACCTTCGTCGCCTCGGCCAACTGCGGCCTGTATTGCGGCGCCCAGGTCGACTTCGTCGATATCGATCCGCGCACCTACAACCTCTGCCCCAAGGCCCTCGCCGCCAAACTGCAGGAAGCCGAGGCGAATGGCGCGCTGCCCAAGATCGTGGTCGCCGTGCACCTGTGCGGCCAGCCCTGCGACATGGCGGCGATCCACGAACTGGCGCAGCGCTATGGCTTCAAGGTCATCGAAGATGCCTCCCACGCCATCGGCGGCAAGTACCGCGGCGAGTTCATCGGCAACGGCCGCTACAGCGACATCAGCGTGTTCAGCTTCCATCCGGTGAAGATCATCACCACCGCCGAAGGCGGCATGGCGCTGACCAACGATGCGCAGTTGGCCGAACGCATGGCGCTGCTGCGCAGTCATGGCATCACCCGCGATCCCGCGCAGATGACCCATGCCGCCGATGGCCCCTGGTACTACCAGCAGATCGACCTCGGCTTCAATTACCGCATGACCGAACTGCAGGCCGCCCTGGGCCTCAGCCAGATGCAGCGGCTGGACAGCTACGTGGCGCGGCGCCATGCCCTGGCGCGGCGCTATGACGAGCGGCTGGCCGACCTGCCGGTGGTCATCACGCCCTGGCAACACCCGGACAGCTACTCCGGCCTGCACCTGTATGTGATCCGCGTGAAGACCGAACAATGCCGCCCCAGCCATCGGCAAATCTTCGAGCGCCTGCGCGCCCTGGGCATCGGCGTCAACCTGCACTACATCCCGGTGCATACGCAGCCCTACTACCGCGCCCTGGGCTTCCGCGACGGCGACTATCCACAGGCCGAGCGCTACTACAGCGAGGCGATCAGCCTGCCCATGTTCCAGACCATGAGTGTGGAGCAGCAGGATGAAGTGGTTTCCGCGCTGCTGAGAGTTTTCTCTTGAAAAGTGTGGCTGTCCTACAGGCTCGTACCAACTCCTCGCGCTTGCCGGGAAAAGTGCTGCTGCCCGTAAACGGTATCCCACTCGCTGTATTGGCTGCCGAGCGAGCAGCCAATACAGGTCGAAAGGTTATCGTCGCCACCTCCAGAGAGGCGACGGATGACGCTTTAGCAGAATTGCTGACACGCCATGGCCTCCACTGCTTTAGAGGCGACCTGGATAATACGCTGGAGCGAATCGTTGGAGCCCTTGAAGGTTATGAGGATGACACTCTGGTCTTTCGACTGACTGCGGATAATGTTTTTCCAGATGGAGCATTGCTGGACGATATCGAACAGGAGTTCATCCAGAGAAAACTGAATTATCTGTGCTGCAACGGAGACAGATCCGGCTTGCCTTATGGCATGAGCGCAGAGCTGACTCGTCTATGTCATTTGCGAGAAGCAGCAGCTTCTCCTGCTCTAAGCAAGCATGACCAAGAGCATGTTACTCCCTATATAAAGCGCATATTTGGTGAAACCTATTTCGAGAAATACAAGGAACTAGCCAAAGGCCATTTTCGCTGCACCGTTGATTGCCTTGATGATTACATCGCTATCCAGCAGGTATTTTTCGGTATTGAAGATGCCGTGAAGGTGTCTGCCTTTGACTTAATCCAACGCCTCGATAACAGCATCTTCCAACCACAGCAGTCATTACCGGCCAGTAAGTTAGTGCTGGGGGCGGCGCAACTCGGCTTTAACTATGGCATTGCCAATATGACTGGACAACCGAGTCAGGCAACAGCGGAAAAGCTGATCAAGACTGCCATAGCCAATGGCGTAACTTATATAGATACGGCACGCGCATATGGCAGTAGCGAAGAGGTCATCGGCAATGTCCTCAAGTCTGGCTGGGAAGGGCGGGCACGAGTGATTACCAAACTGTCCCCCCTGGCAAACTGCCCAGCGAATGCTACAGCACCAATAGTCAACGCCTTTGTTGATGCCAGCATCTACAAGTCATGTTCCGCCTTGCGCATGCAAAGCCTTGATGTATTGATGTTGCACCGAGCAACTCACATGAATGCCTGGAATGGCGCAGTCTGGAACAGGCTCTTGGAGCACAAGGCAAGTGGAAACTTGAGAACATTGGGGGTCTCCGTACAGACCCCTGAAGAACTGGAACTGACACTAACCGTAGCGAATGTCGGGTTCATCCAGATCCCTCTCAACGTACTCGACTATCGTTGGGATCATCTGGCTCCCATTATCCGCACTCAAAAGCAGCGGAGGGAACTTTTTGTTCATGTCCGCAGCACTCTTCTTCAAGGGCTTTTACCAAGCACAGATACGGAGCTTTGGCGCAAGGCTAATATCTTGCATCCAGATCCGATCATAAACTGGCTTGCAGAACAGAGTCGTAATGCAAAAAGGACTTCAGTAACTGACTTCTGCCTGAGTTTTGTCAAATCTTTGGATTGGGTGGATGGACTGGTTATCGGTATGGAGTCCATCGCTCAGCTTTATGAAAATATCAAAATACTCTGCAGTCCGGATCTCAGTCGGCAAGAAATTAACACCATTGTAGCTAGCCGTCCGCACCTTGAAGAAAGGTCACTGAATCCGGCTTATTGGAGCCAGGCATGAACAAGGGCGTGAATATATTTTCACTTGAAGGGAAAACGGCATTGATAACTGGTGCCACTGGGCACCTAGGTGCCTCAATGGCTTGGATACTAGCCGAGGCAGGAGCCATGGTATTAATAAATTCGCGCTCCCTCGAACGCAGCGAGAAAGTTGTAGCCAGCCTGAGGGCCGCAGGGCTCTCTGCGGAAAGCGCGCCATTCGATATCACCTCCCCCGAGGCCGTTGAGCGTTTTGTCATAAATATGCAGAGGCGCCCTCTACATATCCTGATCAATAACGCTTATGTCGGAGGAGCTGGCAACATAGAGCTGGTCGATACTAAAGCCTATACAGCCAGTTATGACGTGACCATGGTTGCGACTCACAGGCTTTTGCAGTCGTTGTTACCCAATTTGCGACAAGCAGTGAAAGATTGTGCTGGCGCCTCTGTCATCAATCTGGCTTCGATGTACGCGTTGGTCAGTCCTGATCAGCGAATTTACGAATTAGCAAGCGGTGCCAATCCACCATTTTATGGTGCAGCCAAGGCAGCGTTGCTGCACTGGACACGATATGCGGGATGCGAATTCGGAAAAGAGGGAATTCGCGTCAACGCAATTTCTCCTGGTCCGTTTCCATCTGAGACAGTCCAGCGCACTAGCCCGACTTTTATTTCTACTCTTGCTCAAAAAGTTCCAATGGGTCGAATCGGGACTCCTGATGAGATCAAAGGGCCAACGCTGTTTCTAGCGTCTGAGGCATCCTCTTTCGTCAATGGCGCCAATATCGTCGTAGACGGTGGCTGGACCTGCTGGTGAAATCAGTGAGTAGCACATTTGCTTTCCGCGTCGATGCGTCGTTGCGCATGGGCAGCGGCCACCTGATGCGCTGCCTGACCCTGGCCGACGCCCTGCGCGCGGCGGGCGCCGCCTGCCACTTCATCACGCGGGAGCATCCGGGCCACCTGATCGCCCACATCAGCCAGCGCGGGCATCGCCTGAGCGTACTGCCCGGCGCTGACGACAACGTCGGCGAGGCATCAGCGGGCCCCGCACATGCCGCCTGGCTGGGCGCCACCTGGGCCGAGGACGCGCGACAGACCGCCGAGGCGCTCGGCGCCGCCGGCACCGACTGGCTGGTGGTGGATCACTACGCCATCGAACGACGCTGGGAGCAGCGACTCGCCGGGCACTGTCGCCACCTGATGGTGATCGACGACCTGGCCGACCGGGCGCATGTGTGCGACCTGTTGCTGGACCAGAATCTGGGGCGCAGGCCCGAGGACTATCAGAGCCTGGTGCCGTCGGACTGCAAGCGGCTCATCGGCCCCGGCTTCGCGCTGCTGCGTCCCGAGTTCGCCACATGGCGCCTGCGCAGCCTGGCGGATCGGGAGCAGCGCCCCTTGCGTAACCTGCTCATCTCCATGGGCGGTATGGATCGTCCCAACGCCACGGGAATGATCCTCGGCAGCCTGCATCCGCTCATGCGGCAGCACGACAGGATTCAAGTCGTCATGGGCTCGACCGCGCCATGGCTGGAATCCGTGCAAGCACAGGCCGGGGAGATGCCATGCCCCACCGAAGTCCTGGTCGACACGCCGGCCATGGCCAAGCTGATGGCTGGCTGCGACCTGGCAATCGGCGCCGCCGGCTCGACGTCATGGGAGCGCTGCTGCCTGGGAGTCCCCAGCGTCATGGTCATCCTCGCCGACAATCAGCGCGCCGTCGCCGAGCACCTGCGCAACGCCGGAGCCGCGCTCTTGATCGAGTCGCCGCAGCAGATTGCCTCGGCGCTGCCGGCCTGCCTCGACCAGCTCCGCGCCCCCGGCTCCCTCAAGCAAATGGCACGGGCCGCGGCCGCCATCACCGACGGGCAAGGTACCGGACGCGTTCTGCAAGCCCTCATTCGACTGACAGAGAACCCCCATGCACAGCCTGAGACCACTTGAGCGGGCAGACCTGCCGCTCGTATTGAGCTGGCGAAACCACCCCGCCATCAGCCGCTACATGTGCAACCAACATCACATCGAACTGGAAGAGCACCTGCGCTGGTTCGAGCGGGTCAGCCAGGACCCGCGCCAGGAATTGTTGATCTATGAGGTCGGCGACAGGCCTTGGGGATACCTCAACTTCACGCACAAGGCCCAAGGCGAGATCGCCGAATGGGGCTTCTACGTCGCACCCGATGCGCAACGCGGAACCGGTACCTGCATGACCAGCAGCGCCCTGCGATTCGCCTTCGCCAACCGTGGCCTGCACAAGCTCAGTGCTCAGGTACTGGCCTACAACGAACGCTCGATCCACCTGCACCGCAAGCTCGGCTTCCAGCAGGAAGGCCTGCTCCGCGCCCAGCATTTCTGCGGTGAGAAGTACCACGACATCTACTGCTTCGGCCTGCTCGCCAGCGAGTGGAAAGCCAGTCCCGAGGAATCGAAATGAACGACTTTGCGCATATATCCATCGCCGGCCGGGCCATCGGCCAGGACCACCCGCCCTACGTCATCGCCGAACTCTCCGCCAACCACAACGGCAAACTGGACACCGCCCTGCGCATCATCGAAGCGGCGAAGAAAGCCGGCGCGGATGCCGTCAAGCTGCAAACCTACACCGCCGATACCATCACCCTCGATTGCGACAGCGAAGACTTCCAGATCCACGGCGGCCTGTGGGACGGCAAGACGCTTTACCAGCTCTACCAGGAAGCCCATATGCCCTGGGACTGGCATGCGCCGCTGTTCGAACATGCACGGAAACTCGGCATCACGATCTTCAGCTCGCCCTTCGACAACACCGCCGTCGACCTGCTGGAAGACCTCAACGCCCCGGCCTACAAGATCGCCTCCTTCGAAGCGGTAGACCTGCCACTCATCCAGTACGTCGCCAGTACCGGCAAGCCGATGATCATCTCCACCGGCATGGCCGACGCCGAGGAAATCCAGGAAGCCATCGACGCCGCGCGCGCAGGCGGCTGCCGGGAACTGGCCATCCTCCACTGCGTCAGCGGCTATCCCGCCCCGGCGGAGGACTACAACCTGCACACCCTGGCCGATATGCGCCAGCGCTTCGGCCTGGTCACCGGACTGTCCGACCACACCCTGGACAACACCACCGCCATCGCCAGCGTGGCCCTGGGCGCCTCGATCATCGAAAAGCACTTCACGCTGGATCGCAACGGCGGCGGGCCGGATGACAGTTTCTCCCTGGAGCCGGCGGAGCTGGAGCAACTGTGCCGCAATAGCAAGACGGCATGGCGTGCGTTGGGGAAGGTGGATTACGGGTGCAAGGAAAGCGAAGCGGCGAATGTGAAATTTAGAAGATCGCTGTACTTTACAAAGAACATTAACGCCGGAGAAACAATAACAGCCGAGTCAATCAGAAGTGTAAGACCAGGATATGGAGCACCCCCAAAGGAAATAAAAAGAATATTAGGAAAAAAAGCCAAAAACAATATAAAAGCAAACTCCCCCGCCAACCTGGAATCCATTAAATAAAAATGAAAGAAACTCAGGAAATATGCCTACTTTACACGAATTACCATTCATTACTATGGGACTCCATAGCCAACCAAATAGACTGCAAAAACATAACAACAATAAATTTCTCAAAGAGAAAGACCAAGTCAGCAAAGTGCATAACAATAGAGCGATCAGAAAAAAGCAAAATTGCCTTTCTCCTTATATGCATGAAAGTAGCAATCACGGCGAAATTCAAAAAATATAACCTCTTTATACCCCACCCAGACCATTTACTTGGGAACACTCTATTCTTTGGAAGAAATGCCAAAAGAATAACCATAATCGAAGATGGAGTTTTAAATTACTACGACAACAAAAGAAACAAGGAAATAGACAGAATATCAAGAAAAAGAAGACACATAACAATGTTTACGCCGTTCCAGTACAAAGCATACTCTGGCCACCTTTCTGGAATTGACGCACACCCTCCGAAGAGGCTCTACGGCTGGTTCACGTCTCCAGAGGATCTATTTAAAAGAAACGTATTTAAAGAGACTTATAAAATACCAACAACGAATCTTTCAAAGGAAACACATCAAAAATACGAAGCCTTTTTCATAGACCAACCTATTGAGAATTTTTTGAATCAAAAAACCGCAAAAGCACTGAGAGAAAAAGCCAAGAAGTACATGGAGGAAAACTTCAATATCGTATTTTTCAAAAGCCACCCAGAGAGTAAATCAAAATCAATAGAAATAAGAAACAAAGTCGAAGAAAAAGAAAGCAACCTATTGACAGCAGAGGAATTAATCATGAAGTACAACCCTGACCACATCATTAGTTACTGCAGCACATCCCTACTAAACTCCAGAAGACTTCTACCAAACTCAAAAATAACATCAATAGGAATAGATGAAATAACAAATGAAAACAAAGAATTGCAGAAAATAAAAATTCTATTCGAGAAAAACAACATAGAAACAATATAAAAGACCGGGAGCTATTCGTGTATTTAGTAGGAGCCACCATAGCAAACCTATTCTTCCTGGGGATAATAATACATTGCCTGTTTAGGCCAAGCGAAAAAACTATAATCTCAGCCGGAATTGCCATAGCAGGATATTCAAACGCAATAGACCAGTACTGGGGAAGAGTCGTATTGACCGGAGGAGAAGAGTACACACTACTAACGAGCCTAGACGTAATTTTTTCAATATTTGTATTTACAAATATATTTTACAAAAAAATAGAGCCAAAAATACTAATAACCTCACTATTGTTACCTTCAATAATTCTAGCAAATTACGTATCAAATTTTGACAAAATAAAAGATCAGTACATCTACTTCGTATACGCATGGAGCTATATAAGAATAATTGTTTTCTTCTTAGCATTTCACATGCTAATGAAAAAGAAAAACCTCCAGAATGATAGAAAAAATGGAAATGCAATTTTTTTGACGACATTATTTGTATTTTTTACTCTTTGTATTTTCATGTTTTCAACATCCGGTAATAACAGACTAAACCTACCTCATTTAAATCAAAACATTCTAGCAAACTACATCTCCTTATTAGCGCTTTGCGGAATATGGATAAACATTACAAAGACCAAAACAGAAAAATATATATTTATAGGCATTTCAGCACTAATAGTAACCATGACTGCAAGCAGAACAGGGCTTTCAATAATGATCTTAGTGCTTGCATTAGACTCGATACAGAATGACAAACCCAAAAAAACAGCCATAACCCTAACTCTAATACTATTCTCATCATTATTAATAATTACTTTCAACGAAAGAATAAACGAAGCACTTCTAAACCTTGAGAACATCTCAAAAATCGACACGATAAGATCCAGACTATTAATATGGACTGTAAACCTTGAATACATAAAAAATCAATTGATCTGGGGCATAGGTGCCGGACAGCAATACATAAACCCAGACTACCCCAAAATGCTAGGCAGTGAACTTGGCTACAAATATGTACTTGTAACAGCACACAATGACTTCCTACAAGCAACCGTCCACCTAGGGCTTATTTTTTCAATCCCATTCTTCTTAGCCATATTTTCTATATTAAAAAAATCAGGAATATGGTTCCAATTAATCATAGCGCTTCAATTTATCGTAAATTCAAACATAGAGACCCCTAGATATGGAATGCTCCTCGGGATTTGCCTGGCAATAAGTTTTAAATACGGAAACACAAAATTCGGGAAACTAAGCAGACATGAAAACCAAGAAACTATCAATACTAGGAATCAGAGGATTACCTGCCAACCACGGCGGCTTTGAGACATTCGCTGAGAAACTATCCTTATATCTCCACGATAGAGGATGGAACGTCACAGTCTACTGTCAGGATGATGTAGGGCAGACCATGTGGGAAAATAAATGGAACGGAATAAACCTGATCCACATCCCGATCTCCCAACGTGGCGCAATTGGAACATTCATCTTCGACTGGAAGGCTGTCCATCACGCGCTAAAAAGAGATGGGCTATTCCTTACTCTTGGCTACAACACTGCCCTGTTCAATCTTCTGCAACGTCTCAAAGGCCAAACCAACATCATCAATATGGACGGTATTGAGTGGCGCCGGGACAAGTGGGGAAAACTTGCCAAGAGCTGGTTCTGGATCAATGAGCGACTGGGCTGCTGGATTGGCGACCACCTGATTGCCGACCATCCGAAAATCAAGGAGCACTTGGCGACCCGCGTGTCCACGGACAAGATCACCATGATCCCCTATGGTGGCGACGAGATTGTCAACGCGGACGAGGGATTGCTAAGCAGATTCGACCTGAAGCCCAATCAGTTTTCCGTCATCATTGCCAGACCGGAACCAGAAAACTCTTTTCTAGAAATGGTCAAGGCATTCAGCCAGAAAAAGCGCAACCACAGACTCGTGGTCCTCGGAAACTTCAACCCGGACAGCAACCCATTCCATCATCAGGTTATCGAATCCGCCAGCGAGGAAGTCACTTTCCCTGGTGCAATATACGATGCCCCCGTCGTTCAGGCGCTGCGTTTCCATAGCAGGTTCTATCTACATGGACATCGTGTCGGTGGCACCAACCCTTCTCTCGTAGAAGCCATGGGGGCCGGCTGTGCGGTCATAGCCCATGACAACCAATTCAATCGTTGGGTGGCGGGTCCGGGTGCGTCTTATTTCGAGAACGAATCAACCTGTGCACAGCTATTCGATGAACTGCTTGCCGATGACAACGCAGTATTGAGAATGAAAGAAGCGAGCCGTAAGCGCTTCGAGGAGTGTTTTAACTGGGAACAGATACTGACCGCCTATGAGCAACTGCTCACGGAATGGTATCCCGGTCTCTCCCCCACGGCCCGCGGCGCAGTATCCCCAACCTGAATTTCATATAACGACTGATATTCCTGCGACTTTTCTTCCCTTTCTTCGCCAAACTATTTTTCAAACCCATCGACAGCACTGTGATTGATTTATTTCACGGGATGTTTTTGCACGGCTGTCATCAGGCACCACTGAACTATCCAGCGCGAATACCTGCTATTCGATGCGGATATTTGAAGGTGATATCTATGAATATTACTGACCGCGGAATCCTGCGCGCCCATCAGGCCAGTGTTTCCGTACTGCAAAAGCTTCTGGATCTATGCGTCATCAGCGCCGGCATGGCGGTCGTGATCCGTGCGAACGGTCTGCCGATCGCCAACGAGCAGGTCATATCCGCGTTGTTGGCGCTGGTGGTCTTCTATCAGCTCAGCGATTTCGGCCAGCTTTACGGCTCCTGGCGTGGCGAGCGGATTCGCGAGGAGTTGCGCAAGGCGGGCGGTATCTGGGCGATGAGTTTCGTCGCGGTGTTTCTGCTCGGGCACTTGCTGAAGTTCGAGTCGCAGCCCAGGGATGCCCTGCTGCTGCAATGGTTCGCCCTGGTGCTGGTCAGTCTGTGCGGCTATCGCGTGCTGTTGCGCACGTCGCTCAATGCCTTGCGCCGTCATGGCTTCAACACGCGCTCGGTGGCCATTGCCGGGGCCGGTCCCGTGGGGCAGCGCCTGGCCAGTCATATCGCCGGGGCGCCGTGGATGGGGCTGGACCTGCTGGGGTTCTTCGACGACAGGCACCACGAGCCGGTCAGCCTCGCCCAGGGCAAGGTGCGCCTGCCGATTTCCGGCAACCTGGAGCGCTTGGTCGAGCAGGCGCGCGCCGGCGAGATCGATCGGGTCTACATCGCCCTGCCGATGCGCAGCGAGGAGCGTATCCGCTGGCTGGTGACGCAGCTCAGCGACACCACGGTGTCGGTCTACATCGTTCCCGATGTGTTCGTGTTCGAGTTGCTGCATGCGCGCAGCCAGAACATCAACGGCGTGCCGACCATCAGTATCTTCGACAGCCCCATGACCGGCGCCAACAGCCTGATCAAGCGCCTGGAGGACATCGTCCTGGCGGCGACGATCCTCTGCCTGATCGCCCTGCCCATGGCGCTGATCGCCGCCGCGGTGAAGCTCAGTTCGCCCGGTCCGGTGTTCTTCCGGCAGAAGCGCTACGGCATCGACGGGCGTCCGATCGAGGTGTGGAAGTTCCGCAGCATGCGGGTCATGGAGAACGGCGCGGCGGTGATCCAGGCCACCCGCAACGACAACCGCATCACCCCGGTGGGGGCCTTCCTGCGGCGCACATCGCTCGACGAATTGCCCCAGTTCATCAATGTGCTGCTGGGCGACATGTCCATCGTCGGTCCGCGCCCGCACGCGGTCGCCCACAACGAGCAGTACCGCGCGCAGATCAGCAGCTACATGCTGCGGCACAAGGTCAAGCCGGGCATCACCGGCTGGGCCCAGGTGAATGGCTGGCGCGGCGAAACCGACACGCTGGACAAGATGCAGAGGCGCGTCGAGCACGACCTGGCCTACATCCACAACTGGTCGCTGTGGTGGGACCTGAAGATCGTCTTCCTCACCGTGTTCAAGGGCTTCGTGCACAAGAACGCCTATTGAACGGGCGGCCTGCCGCCTGTCGACAAGGCCTACGGCGCTCACGGAAAGAAAAGCCACACGCGGTGCAGGAAAACCCTTCGCTCGGCGGGTGTTTTTCTGATTGTTCGGCCCCCGCGCTATCCCTAGCCTTCCTCCGTCGATAACACGACCCCATCCGCTGGAGTCCTCCCGTGAAAGATCTACAGACATTCGCCGTTCTGGCGGCGCTGAGCGCTTCGCTATTGGCCGCCGAAGACCCCGCCAACACCCGCCTTGCGCCACCGCCGCCAGCGGCGCCGCTGACCCTGCCCACGCCGCTGGCCGGCAAGGTCACGCCGGGCGCGGTGGTCGGTGTCGGTGCCGCGGCGGTCGCCGCCGGAGTTGCCGCGACCCAGGGCAACGGCGGCGGCAAGGGCAGCCAGGATGGCGCGCCGGGTAGCGCCGGGACCACCAGCACCACCGGCACCCAGCGCTGACGCCCGCCAGTCGCTTGCGCCGCCCGCCGCCGCACGGGCGGGCCTATTCAAGACATTCCAGCCACCTCATGCACGATCGCCCGGCTCCAGCGGCGATGTTGTACGACTCAATAGCAGCCCTGCCCATGATCCGCTCCTTGTCCGTTGCCGTTGTCGCCGCTCTTTCGCTTCAGGGCTGCATGTTCGCCCCTGGCCAGAATATGGATACCAGCCGCATCGTCCGCGATGGCACGGCCGAGAGCAGTCGCGTGGAGCTGCTGCAGATCACCCCGAAGCTGCTGGCCGTGGAGGCCGCGACGGAGAAGGCGGATGAAGTCCCCGCCGAGTTGCTGACCTACCAGCCTCAGGACTACCGCATTGGCGCTGGCGACGTTCTCTACATCACCGTCTGGGACCATCCCGAGCTGACCACCCCCTCCGGCTCCCAGCAGCAGAGCGACGCCAATGGCCGGCTGGTTCGCCCCGACGGCACCCTCTTCTACCCGTACATCGGCAAGGTTCGCGTTGCCGGCCGGAACATCGAGGAAGTGCGCACGGAAATATCCAGCCGGCTGGCGGAATACGTCGAAGCGCCGCAGGTGGACGTGGCGATCCTGCGCTTCGCCAGCCAGAAGGTGGTGCTCACCGGCGCCTTCGCCAAGGCCGGTCCGCAGCCCATCACCACCACGCCGCTGAGCCTGATGGAGGCGATCGGCGTGGCCAGTGTCGATAGCACCTCGGCGGACCTCTCCGGCCTCCAGCTCAAGCGCGATGGCCGCGAATACTCGCTGAACCTGGACGCGCTCAACGACCGCCAGAGCGACCTCTACAACCTCTACCTGAAAGACGGCGACCAGATCCACCTGCCCTACAACGACCGTAAGAAGGTCTACCTGATGGGCGAGGTCGGCAACCCGCGCGCCATCACCTACAAGACCCGCGACCTCAACCTGGCCGACGCCCTGGGCAGCGTCGGCGGGCTGAACCAGACCACCGCCAGCGGCAAGGCGGTCTACGTGATCCGCGGCGTCGAGGACCTGGAACGCGAGCCGGCCAAGGTCTTCCAGTTGGACGCGCAGTCGCCCACCGCCTTCATCCTCGCGCAACGCTTCAACCTGCAGCCGCAGGACGTGGTCTACGTCGGCCCCGCCGGCATCACCCGCTGGAACCGCTTCATCAGCCAGTTGGTGCCCTCGGCGGGCATCCTCGGGACCGGCGCCAGCATCAAGAACGACATGAAGAACTGACCCGGACGCCACGCCATGAGGTTACTTCGCTTCGCCGTCCTGAGCGGGACGGCGCTCTCGCTGTGCGCCTGCAATCCGCTGATGCAGGCTTCCTGGGACACCCTGAGCGCCGCCAGCAGCGGCCCGCCGTCGCTGCACCTGAGCCAGGCCCAGGTGGACGCCCTGCCCTACTACCAGATCGAGCTGCAGACCGCCGCCGGCGAGGCGGTGATGGCCCTGGTGCGCCAGCAGGGCGACCTGCAGTACTGGATGGCCTCGTCGAACCAGGTGCTGATGCTGCGCGACGGCCTGGTGGTGCGCAGCGTCGGCTTCAGCGACAACCTCGCCGCCACCCGGCTGTCCGCCGACGCGCCCTTCCACGGCGGCCTGCACCGGGTCGCCGACGGTCAGACCAGCGAGCGCTGGATCGATCTGGCCAGCGGCTACCGGCTCGGCGTGCCGCTGCACAGCCGTTTCCACAAGGTCGGCCTGGAACAGGTGCGGATACTCGAACGCGACTATTCGCTGCTGCGCGTGGACGAACGCCTCAGCGCTCCACTGCTGGGGATGGACGCCACCAATAGCTACTGGGTCGATCCCGCCGACGGTTTCGTGATGCTCAGCCGCCAGCAGCTCACGCCCGAGCTGCAGGTCGCCATCACCCAGTTGCGGCCCTACCGGGGGGCTGGCCGATGAGCATCCGCCGTGTCCTCTCGATCGCCTGTTGCGCCCTGCTGCTCGGTGCCCAGGCCAGGGCCGAAACGCTGGTCGAGGCGAGCGTCGAGGTGCGTGGCGATGCCGTGGCGCCGGGGGCGTTGGCGGTCAGCCCGGAGACCCGCCTGGCCGATGTGTTCCGCGCCAGCCAGGTCAACGCCGAAGGTTTCTGGCTCGGCGCCGCCTGGTTGCAGCCGTCCCTGGAGCCGGCGCAGAAACGCCTCAAGGCCGGCATCCTGTTCGACCTCGGCCTGCTCAAGAACAAGGCGCTGCTGGATCGTCAGCCGGGCCGCGCGGCCCTGGCCAAGCGCCTGTACACGACGTTCGCCGCGCTGCCGGTGACCGGCCGCCGCGTGCAGGTGCTCGATCCGGTGACGGTGGAAGTGCAGCCGGCGCAGAACCCTCTGGTCGCACCCGGCGATCGCTTCCTCTTCCCGCGCCGGCCGACCACGCTGCGGGTCGTCGGCGCCGTGGCCAGCGAGTGCCAGCTCGCCTTCGCGCCGCTGCGCCAGGCGCGCGACTACCTCGAAGAATGCCCGGCACTGCCGGAAGCGGACCCCGACTACCTCTACCTGATCCAGCCGGACGGCCAGGTCATCCGCCTCGGCATCGCCCTGTGGAACCGCCAGGACGGTCCGCCGGTGGCGCCCGGCGCGACCCTGCTGCGGCCGCTCAAGGCCACCGGCGCGGCCCGCACCTTCCCGCGCCTGGGCGCAGAGATGGCCGCCTTCCTCGCGACCCAACCCTTGCCTGAGACGGCCCCATGAAGCTGCGCTATTCGCTCTGCCTGCTGCTGCCCTGGGCCATCGCCCAGGGCGAGCCGCGCCCGACCCAGAACGATTTCGGCGGCGTCGGCCTGTTGCAGACGCCAACCGCGCGCATGGCCGAGGCCGGCGAGGTGAGCATCAACGCCAACCGCGTCGATCCCTATTCGCGCTACAGCTTCTCGCTGCAACCCTTCGACTGGCTGGAAGGTTCCTTCCGCTACACCTCGATCAGCAACCGGCGCTACGGCCCGGACGAGTTGAGCGGCAACCAGAGCTACAAGGACAAGGCGGTCGACGCCAAACTGCGCCTGCTGCGCGAAAGCCACTGGCTGCCGGAACTGGCGATCGGCGGCCGCGACGTCGGCGGCACCGGGCTGTTCTCCAGTGAATACCTGGTCGGCAACAAGCGTTTCGGCGACCTCGACCTGAGCCTCGGCATGGCCTGGGGTTACATCGGCAATCGCGGCGACTTCGCCAACCCGCTGGGCTGGATCGACGACCGCTTCGACCACCGCCCCACGCCGAACAGCGACGTGAACAGCGCCGGCTCCTTCGACACCAGCGCCTACTTCCGCGGCTCGCCCGCGCTGTTCGGCGGCCTGCTCTGGCAGACCCCCTGGGAGCGCCTGGCGCTGAAGCTGGAGTACGACGGCAACGACTACCGCCACGAACCGCAGCACAACAATCAGGACCAGCGCTCGCCGATCAACCTCGGTTTCGTCTTCAAGGCCGGCGACGCGGTGGACCTGCACGCCGGCTGGGAGCGCGGCAACACCGCCATGTTCGGCATCACCCTGCACACCAACTTCGCCACCCGCGCGGCCCCGGCGAAGGTCTCCGACCCGGTGGCCGAGGCGCTGCCGACCAAGGCCCCGGACCTGCACCCGGAGCAGGTGGACTGGGCCCATGTGTCGCAACGCCTGGAATCGAACGCCGGCTACAAGGTCGAGCGCATCGCCCGCAAGGACGCGGAGCTGATCGTCTACGGCGAGCAGACCCGCTACCTCTATCCGCCCAAGGCGCTCGGCCGCGCCGCGCGCATCCTCGACAACAGCGTCGATGAGCAGATCGACTGGTTCACCCTGGTCGACAAGCGCTACGACATGCCGGTGACCGAGACCAGCCTGCCGCGCCAGACCTTCCGCGAGGTGGTGCGCAACGACAGGCCGCTCGACGACCTGCGCCGTGGCACCGAGCAGAACTGGCCGCTGCCGCACCAGGAGCAAGTGCTCTTCGAGCAGACACCCGAGCCGTTCAGCTATGGCTTCGGCCTGGGCTACAAGCAGAACGTCGGTGGCCCCGATGGCTTCCTCCTCTACCAGTTCACCGCCGATGCCAGCGCCGAATACCGCTTCACCCCGGACACCTGGTGGAGCGGCGGGCTGAGCGCCAACCTGCTGAACAACTTCGACAAGTTCAAGTACGACGCGCCGAGCAACCTGCCGCGGGTGCGCACCTACCTGCGCGAGTACTGGACCAGCTCCGACGTGACCCTGCCGACCTTCCAGTTGAACAGCGCCAAGCGCCTGGACCGCGACCTCTACGGCATGGTCTACGGCGGCTACCTGGAGGCGATGTTCGCCGGCGTCGGCGGCGAACTGCTGTACCGCCCGCTGGGCGAACGCTGGGCCCTGGGCGGCGACCTCAACTATGTGCGCCAGCGCGATTTCGACCAGGGCTTCGGCCTGCGCGATTACCGGGTGCTCAGCGGCCACGTCACCGGCTACCTGAAGACCGATGTCGAGGACATCCTCGCCGCGGTCAGCGTCGGCCGCTACCTGGCCCGCGACTGGGGCACCACCCTCGACCTGTCGCGCGAGTTCGGCAACGGCGTGCGCTTCGGCGGCTGGGTGACCCTGACCAGCGCGTCCAAGCAGCAGTACGGCGAAGGCAGCTTCGACAAGGGCATCTACGTGTCCATCCCCTTCGACGAACTCATGACCACCTCGACCATGCGCCGCGCCAACCTGGCCTGGGCGCCGCTGACCCGCGACGGTGGCGCCAGGCTGGCGCGCAACTACTCGCTGTACAACCTCACCGATGGGCGCAACACGGATATGTTCGACAGCAACTTCTACAAGATCACCGAATGACTTGCGCCATGGAAAACCCTGTTTGAAGCACCGCCGCCGGAGAAACGACCTATGCTGCAGCGGATGATTTCCACCTCACCAGGACATGCATCGATGAACCGTCAATTCCTGCCCTTGGTACTCATGGCCGGCCTGCTCAGCGCCTGCGCATCGCCAGCCCCCGAACCGAAAGCCGCGCTGCGCGGCGAGGTGTTCTACCTGCAACGCATTGCCCTGCCGCCCAGCGCCCAGGTCTCGGTGAGTCTGCAGGATGTCTCGCTGGCCGATGCCCCGGCGCTCGAACTGGCGCACCAGACCTTGCCCGGCGGCCAGCAGGTGCCGATCGCCTTCACCCTCGAATACGATCCGAAACAGGTCAAGCCGGGGCACAGCTATGCGCTCAGCGCGCGCATCGAGAACGCCGGCCGGCTGCTCTTCACCAACACCGAGCGCCACAGCGTCAAGCTCGACGGCAGCGACCCGCAGCCGCTGCGCATCCGAGTCGACGCGGTGCGCTGAACGGCGCGACGACGAGCGCTGCCACCGACCCTGTGCTTCCCCCTCGCCGAGTACCTCGGCGAGGGCCCACGCAAGTCCTCTTCTGGAACCACCCGACGATGCGATCTCTCCCCCTACTGCTGGCCGGCGCCCTGCTGTCGGCCAGCGTTTCCGCGCAGAACCTGTCCAGCCTCAGCCAGGACGAGGCCAGCGATGGCCTGAAGGACACGCTGGAGCAAAGCGTCCAACTGGCCGTCAAGCAACTCGGCAAACCTGGTGGCTTCGCCAATGATCCGCTGGTGCGCATCGAACTGCCCGGCCGGCTGGAACAGGCGGCCAGGCTGATGAAGCAAGTGGGCCTCGGCGCCCGGGCGGACGAGCTGGAAAAACGCATGAACCTGGCTGCCGAAGCCGCCGTGCCTCAGGCGCGGACGCTGCTGGCGGAGGCGGTGAGGAACATGACCCTGGCCGATGCCAAGGGCATCCTCAGCGGTGGCGAGGACTCCGCCACCCAGTACCTCAAGCGCAGCAGCGGCGAGCAATTGCGCCAACGCTTCCTGCCCATCGTCGCCCAGGCCACCGAGCAGTTCGACCTGACCCAGCAGTACAACGCCCTCGCCAGCCAGGCAGCGACCTTCGGCATGCTCGACAACAAGCACGGCAGCATCGAGGAGTACGTCACCGAGCAGACCCTCAATGGCCTGTTCAAGGTGATCGGCCAGCAGGAGAAAGGCATCCGCGGCAATCCCGCGGCGGCCGCCACCGGCCTGGCGCAACGGGTGCTCAGCGCACACTGAGGGCCGCCCGCGAGGAAAAAAAAGCCCGGCCATGTGCCGGGCTTTTTTCCTCGTGCCAGGGCGCCTCAGGCGGCGTTCTCTTTCACCCGGAACCAGGCGGCGTAGAGCGCCGGCAGGAACAGCAGGGTCAGCGCCGTGGCGACGATCAGGCCACCCATGATGGCCACCGCCATCGGCCCGAAGAACACGCTGCGCGACAGCGGGATCATCGCCAGCACCGCGGCCAGCGCGGTGAGCACGATGGGGCGGAAACGCCGCACCGTGGCTTCGATGATCGCCTGCCAGCGGTCCAGGCCGTGGGCGATGTCCTGCTCGATCTGATCCACCAGGATCACCGAGTTGCGCATGATCATCCCGGCCAGGGCGATGGTCCCGAGCATGGCGACGAAGCCGAACGGCTTGTGGAAGATCAGCAGGAACAGGGTCACGCCGATCAGCCCGAGGGGCGCGGTGAGGAACACCATGGCGGTGCGCGAGAAGCTGCGCAGTTGCAGCATCAGCAGGCTCATGACCACCACGATGAACAGCGGAATGCCGGCGTTCACCGAGTTCTGCCCCTTGGCCGAGTCCTCCACCGTGCCGCCGACGTCGAGCAGGTAGCCATCCGGCAATTGCGCGCGGATCGGCTCCAGGGTCGGCGAGATCTGCTTGACCAGGGTCGCCGGCAGCGAGTCGTCGTAGATGTCGGCGCGCACCGTCACCGTCGGCAGGCGGTTGCGCCGCCAGATGATGCCTTCCTCGAAGCCGTACTCCAGGGTCGCCACCTGCGACAGCGCCACGCTGCGGCCGTTGTTGGTGGGAATCGCCAGGCTCGGCAGTTGCGACAGGTCGCGCCGCTCGCGTTCGTCGCCGCGCAGGAGAATCTCGATCAGCTCATCGTCCTCGCGGTAGTAACTGACGGTGGCGCCGGTCAGCGAGCTTTGCAGGAACTGCGAGATATCCGCGGTACTGACGCCCAGCGCGCGGGCGCGGTCCTGGTCGATGTCGAGGAACACCGCCTTGCTCGGCTCTTCCCAGTCGAGGTGCACGTTCACCACGTGGGGGTTCTCGCGCATCTTTGCCGCGACCTGGCGGGCCAGGGCGCGGACCTCGGCTATGTGTTCGCCGGACACGCGGAACTGCAGCGGGTAGCCCACCGGCGGGCCGTTCTCCAGGCGACTGATGCGGGTGCGCACCGTGGGGAAGTCCTCGGCCATGCGCTCGATCAGCCACTGACGGACCTGTTCGCGCTGCTCCAGGTTCTTGGTCAGCACCACGAACTGGGCGAAGCTGGTGGCCGGCAACTGCTGATCCAGCGGCAGGTAGAAGCGCGGCGAACCGGTGCCGACGTAGGCCACGTAGTTCTCGATGCCGGGGTGCCCGGCGAGCAGCTTCTCCAGGCGCGCCACCTGCTCGCCGGTGGCCGCCAGCGAATCGCCCTCGGCCAGCTTCAGGTCGACCAGCAGCTCCAGCCGCGCCGACGGCGGGAAGAACTGCTGCGGCACCAGGCGGAACAGCGCGATGGAGCCGACGAAAGCCAGCAGGGTCAGGGCGATCACCGTCTTGCGGTAGCGCACGCACCAGGCCACCAGGCGCCGGAAGCGCTGGTAGAACGCGCTGGCGTAGGGATCGTGCCCCTGCTCGCTGCCACCGTGTTTCGCCGCATGCCGCTTGGCCAGATCGGGCAGCAATTTGTCGCCCAGGTACGGCACGAAGACCACGGCGGCGACCCACGACACCAACAGGGCGATGGTCACCACCTGGAACAGCGAACGGGTGTACTCGCCGGTGCCCGATTGCGCGGTGGCGATGGGCAGGAAGCCCGCCGCCGTCACCAGGGTGCCGGTGAGCATCGGGAAGGCCGTGCTGGTCCAGGCGAAGCTGGCCGCCTTGAGGCGGTCGTAGCCCTGCTCCATCTTCACCGCCATCATTTCCACCGCGATGATCGCGTCGTCCACCAGCAGCCCCAGCGCCAGGACCAGGGCGCCGAGGGAAATCTTGTGCAGGCCGATGTCGAAATAGCGCATGCAGACGAAGGTCATCGCCAGCACCAGCGGAATCGACAGCGCCACCACCAGGCCGGTGCGCAGGCCGAGGGAGAAGAAGCTCACCAGCAGGACGATGAGCAGTGCCTCGGCGAGCACCCGGACGAACTCGCCGACGCCCTCGCGCACCGCCGCCGGCTGGTCGGACACCTTGCGCAGCTCCATGCCCGCCGGCAGGCTCTGTTGCAGGCGCTGGAATTCGCTTTCCAGGGCCTTGCCGAGGACCAGGATGTCGCCGCCGCTCTTCATCGACACGGCGATGCCGATGGCGTCCTCGCCCATGAAGCGCATGCGCGGCGCCGGCGGATCGTTGAAGCCGCGGCGCACCTCGGCCACGTCACCGATGCGGAAGGTGCGGTCGCCGACCCGGATGGGGAACTGGCGAATGTCCTCCACCGAATCGAAGCGCCCGGAAACACGCAACTGCACGCGGTCGGTGGCGGTCTCGAAGAAGCCCGTCGCGCTCACCGCGTTCTGCTCTTCCAGGGCCTTCTGCACCGCCGCCAGCGGCAGGCCGAGGGTGGCCAGCTTGGTGTTGGACAGGTCGATCCAGATCTTCTCGTCCTGCAGCCCGACCAGTTCGACCTTGCCGACATCCTTGATCCGCTGCAGTTGCAGTTGCAGGCGATCGGCGTAGTCCTTGAGCACCGCGTAATCGAAGCCCTTGCCGGACAGCGCGTAGATATTGCCGAAGGTGGTGCCGAACTCGTCGTTGAAGAACGGCCCCTGGATGCCCTGCGGCAGCGTGTAGCGGATATCGCCGATCTTCTTCCGCAGTTGATACCAGAGTTCGGGAATGTCCTTGGAGCGCATGTTCTCGCGGGCGACGAAGGTCACCTGCGACTCGCCGGGACGGGAGAAGGAGACGATACGGTCATAGTCGCCGGTCTCCATCAGCTTCTTTTCGATGCGCTCGGTGACCTGGCGCGAGACTTCCTCGGCGGTGGCGCCCGGCCAGTTGGTCTTGATCACCATGGCCTTGAAGGTGAACGGCGGATCTTCGCTCTGGCCGAGCTGGGTATAGGAAAACGCCCCGGCGATGCCGAGCAGGAGCATGAGGTAAAGAATGATCTGGCGGTTCTGCAAGGCCCAGGCGGACAGGTTGAAGCGCATCGGGCGTTACTCCTTCGCCAGCAGCTTGACCGAACGGTTGTCGCGATCGACCGGGCGGACCTGCTGTCCCTCGCGCAGGACCTGGACGCCAGCGGCGACCACCCAGTCGCTGGCCTTCAGCCCGTCGAGCACCGGCACCCGATCCTCGGCGAAGGGCCCGATGCGGACCGGCCGGCGTTGCAGGGTCGAGGTCGCCGGATCGACCACCCAGACGAAGGCCTGGCCGGCCTCGGCGCTGACCGCCGAGAGCGGCACCGAGAGCGGCACGGCGCCCTCGCTGTAGACATACACGCGGGCACTCTGGCCCAGCTCGGCGGGAACCTTGGCGCCATCGAAGGCGACCCGCGCGGCGAAGGTCCGCGACTGCGGATCGGCCGCCGGCGACAGCTCGCGGATATGCCCGCTGAAGCGTTTGTCGCGCTGCGACCACAGCTCCACGCTGACCCCCTCGCCGATGCGGAAGCGCTCGATGGCGTGCTCCGGGAAGCTGATCAACACCTCGCGCTCGCCATCGGCGGCTAGGGTGAACACCGTCTGCCCGGCGGCCACCACCTGGCCGACCTCGACCCGGCGCGCCGAGATCACCCCATCCTGCGGCGCGCGCAGCACCGCATAGTCGGCCTGGTTGCGCGCCACGTCGTACTCCGCGCGAATCTGCTTCAGCCGTGCCTCACCGGCGCGGTAGCTGTTCTCGATGTTGTCGAACTGCGAACGGCTGACCAGTTGCCGCTCCAGCAGCGTCTTGTAGCGGGCGTACTCGGAACGCACGGTCTGCAGGTTGGCCTCGGCGGCGGCGACCTGGGCGCGAGTGGCTTCCAGTTGCAGGCGCACGTCCTGCGGATCGAGTTCTGCCAATGCCTGATCGCGCCGCACGCGCTCGCCGGTCTCCACCAGGCGCTTGACCACCTTGCCGCCGATACGGAACGCCAATTCCGGTTCGAGACGGGCGCGCACCTCACCGGGATAGGCCTCGGTGGCCGCACGCGCCGGCTGCGGCTGCACCACCATGGCCGGGCGCGCCAACGGCTTGAGCGGCTCGCCATTGCCGCAGGCGGTCAGTGAAAGGGAAAGGGCCAGGGGGAAAGCGAGGGACAGGACATGGCGGAACATGATGATGACCTTTCGCAAAGCGGGTTTGAATTCTTATACTCGCGGGTATAGTAAGAATACAAAACTGACCAGTCCAGTATATAAATTGTAACCATGTCCCAGACTCCCCATAGCAACGGCCCGGGCCGCCCGAAGGACCTGGCCAAGCGCCAGGCGATCCTCGAGGCCGCCAAGCGCCTGTTCGTCAGCAAGGGCTACGACGGCAGCAGCATGGAAGCCATCGCCGCCGAAGCCGGCGTCTCCAAGCTCACCGTGTACAGCCACTTCACCGACAAGGAGACGCTGTTCTGCGAGGCGGTGCAGGCCAAATGCGCCGAGCAGCTGCCCGAACTTTTCCATGAACCGTCGGCCGACGCCCCGGTGGAGACCCTGCTGCTGACCATCGCGCGCGGTTTCAATCGGCTGATCAACAGCCACGAGGCCATCGCCCTGAGCCGCCTGATGATCGCCCAGGGCGGGCAGAACCCGCAGTTATCGCAGTTGTTCTTCGACGCCGGTCCGCAGCGCGTGCTCGCACAGATGGAACGCCTGATCGACCAGGCCCAGCGCAACGGCACGCTGCGCGCGGGCGATGCGCGCAGCGCCGCCGAGCATTTCCTGATGCTGGTGCAGGGCTGTACGCACTTCCGCCTGCTGATCGGCTGCATCGAACCGCCCAGCGCGGAAGACGCCGACGCCCACGTCCGCGAAGTGGTGGAACTCTTCCTCCGCGCCTATCGGCCATAAAGCCCCCCGCCCAACCAGGAACCAACCCGTAGGATGGGACGAGCGCAGCGACTCCCATCGATCGGCTGCCACATGGCTGTCGAGCGTGCCGGCGGCGCCGAGCGTCAGCCCTTGAGCGATTTCAGCGCATAGATGTCGTAGCGGCTGGACTTGCCTTCCAGGCTGTGGCTGGGCTTGGCGCCGTCGATGATCGGCGCCTTGCGCGGGCGTTTCACCACCACCCGGTGGCTGGCCAGGGCGAGGGCGGCCTGGAGCAAGGCCGGGGCATCCTGGTCATCGCCCACCAGGGGGCGGAACAGGCGCATTTCTTTCTTCACCAGGGCGCTTTTGTCGCGGTGCGGGAACATCGGGTCGAGGTAGATGACTTGCGGCGCCTCGCCCTGCCAGTCCCCCATCAGCTCGATGGCGTTGCCCTGGCTGAGCGGCATGCGCGCCACGATGGCGCCCACCTCGGGATCACCCGCGGCACGCGCCAGGCCATCTTCCAGTAAGGCGGCGATCAGCGGCTGGCGCTCGATCAGGCGCATCCGACAACCGAGGGTGGCGAGCACGAAGGCATCGCGGCCAAGCCCGGCGGTGGCGTCGAGCACGAAGGGCCGCACACCGGACTGGACCCCCACGGCCTTGGCGATCATCTGCCCGCTGCCACCGCCGAACTGGCGGCGGTGCGCGGTGGCGCCCTCGAGGAAATCCACCCGCACCGGCCCCGGCGAGTCCGGCCCCAGTTGCAGCAACTGCAGGCCCTCGTCACCGAGTTGCAGGGCGAAGTCCGCCTCGCGCTGTTCGGCATATTCCAGGCCCAGGCGCTGCGCCCACGCCTGCGCGGCTTCACGCCACTGCGGCGCCAGGGCCTGGACGATGATGCGGGGGGCGTCGGTGGTGTCGCTCATGCGGGCAGTCCGGTGAAAAAGCGCCGATTCTAGCGCAGCCGGCCGCTCAACGCCGGAACAGCTGATTGATCTGGGCGAAGGGCATGCCCCGCTGCACCGCGCCCAGACCACCGCCGGCCAGTTCCTCGGCGGCCTGGAAGAAGGCGCCATAGGCCACCCGCGCCAGCGCCGAGCCGAGACTGACGCGCTTGACGCCGAGCGCCGCCAGTTCCTCCAGCGACAGCTTCAGCGCCGGCGAGCCGACCAGCACGTTGACCGGGCACGGCGCCAGCGCCTGGACCACCGCCACGATTTCCTCGCGGCTGCTCAGCCCCGGTGCGTAGAGCACGTCGGCCCCGGCCTCGGCATAGGCCTGCAGACGGCGGATGCTGTCGTCCAGGTCGTTGCGCCCGTGCAACAGGTTCTCCGCCCGCGCCGCCAGGGTGAAGGGGAAGTCCAGCGAGCGCGCGGCGCGCACCGCCGCACGCACCCGCTCGACCGCCAGCTCGAAGGGATAGATCGGTTCCTCGGGGCGCCCCGTGGCGTCTTCGATGGAGCCACCAACCAGGCCGATGGAGGCGGCCAGGCGGATGGTTTCGGCACAGGTGTCGGGGTGATCGCAGTAGCCGTTCTCCAGGTCGGCGGCCACCGGCAGCGGCGTGGCTTCGACGATGGCGCGGGCGTTGGCCAGGGCTTCCTCGCGGCCGACCGCCCCTTCGGCGTCACAGCGGCCGAGGGAAAACGCCAATCCGGCGCTGGTGCTGGCCAGGGCCTGGAAGCCGAGGCCGGCGAGCATCTTCGCCGAACCGGCATCCCACGGGTTGGGCAGCACGAACAGGCCGTCGCGCTGGTGCAACGCCTGGAAAGCCAGGCCGCGTTCTCGCTGGGTAATCATGGAGCGCTCCTTGCGGGGGTGAGAGAAGCAGCAGGTTAGCCTCCTCCACGGCAGCGCGCGAGGCGCTAGAGCAGCCCCAGTTGCTCGACCTCCGGGGTCGGCACGGCGAGCGCCGGCAGCCCTGGCAGGCGCTCGCCGAGCAACTGGTGGAAGCGCTGCGCCTGGGCGGCGGCGAGGTGGTTGTCAGGGGTGTGCAGGAAGACATGCGGGGTCAGGCCCTGCTCGATCCAGGCGGCGACCTTGTCCACCCAGGGCAGCAGGTAAGGCTGGTTGGCATCCAGGTCCGGGCCGCCGATGAAACGCACCTGCGGACTCTCGCTGAACGCCGCCGGGCGCACCGGCACCCTGGGCTTCTTCGACTGCGCGTGAAGCACTGCCGGGGCGTCCGAACGGCAGGCGAACAGCGCCCGCGAATCGAGGCAGATGCGCTCGACGCCGCGTTCATGCAACAGGCGATTGAGCGCACGCTCCTCCTCGCCCTTGGCGAAGAACGCGGGATGCCGGACCTCGACGGCGAGACGCCGCTCGGCGAATGCGTCGAGCCAGGCAGCCAGTTCGCCCAGGCGCGCCGGACCGAAGGCCGCCGGCAGTTGCAGCCAGAGCGGCGTGACCCGCGCGCCCAGCGGCGCCAGCAGCGCGAGGAAGGCGCGACTGGCGTCGAACTGCTCACGCAAGTCGCCGTCATGGCTGATGTCGCGTGGCAGCTTGGCGCAGAAATGGAAAGCCGCCGGCATGGTCTCCGCCCAGCGCCGCAGGGTCTCGGCGTTCGGCCGGGCGTAGAAGGTAGTGTTGCCCTCCACCGCGTTGAACACCTGGCTGTAGCAGGCCAGGGTCTCGGCCGGGCGCAGATCCTGGGGATAGAACGTGCCGCGCCAGGCCGGCTCGTTCCAGGACGGGCAGCCCAGGAAGTAAGGCAACACGGTCATCGGATCAGGCGTAGAGGTCGATGCCCAGCACTTCCGGGGCGTCGTTGGCGGAGAGCGGCAGGTTGGCGGTGCTGCTGTAGCTGGCCAGCGCCTGGGCGGCGCGGCTGCTGAGGGGGCGTTGGTAGCTCAGGCTGTCGTTGAAGACGATCGGCAGGCTGGCGTTGCTGCTGGCGTTGCTGGCTTCGACCCGGCGCGTCTGCGCCTGCGACTCCAGGCCCTGGCTGGCCGAGGTGGCGGACGGCTGCTCGCGGCGCACTTCCGCATCGCGCATGACCTCGCGATAAGGCGTGACCGCGGAGCCGGCACGGCTGCTGCGGTCAGGCGAAACGGATGGGCTGGAAAGGCCGTCGATGCGCATCTTCAAGGCTCAGCGGATAAGGATTCAACTCTAGCGACCACCCACGCCCTTGGCAATCGGGCGGCAACGGACGGTCACGCGCGGGGCTCAACCGGCTTTCGGCGTCGCCACGTTGTCGCGCAGATAGACCGGCTGCGCCTGATCGGCCGGCACGGCGTCGCCGCGCTGCCAGGCGAACAGGGCCAGATCGAGCAGGTCCTCGGCATGCGGCAGCAGGCTGGCATCCTCGCCCGCGACCTTGACCGCCAGGCGCTCGCGATAGCCCCAGCCGGTGCCGGCGCCGAACCAGTCGCCACTGGCGTCACGCGGCAGCTCGACGCGCTCCGGTGGCAGCACCGCCTCCGCCCCGCCCAGGCGCATCTCGCCCTGCTCCAGGCGGTAACAGCCCCAATAGACCTCGTCCATGCGCGCGTCGATCGCCGCGGCCACCTGGCTGACGCCATGCTCGCGGTAAGCCCGCTGCGCCAGCACCGCCAGGTCGGAGATCGGCAGTACCGGACGCTCCAGGGCGAAGGCCAGGCCTTGCACCACGCCGATGGCGATACGCACCCCGGTAAAGGCGCCGGGTCCGCGGCCAAAGGCGATGGCATCGACCGCGGCGAGGGCGATGCCGGCCTCGTCGAGCAGCTCCTGCACCATCGGCAGCAGGCGCTTGGCGTGCAGGCGCGGGATCACCTCGTGGCGACTGAACCTGCGGCCATCGTGCAGCAGGGCCACGGAACAGGCTTCGGTGGAGGTATCCAGGGCCAGCAGAGTGGGCATGGGAAAGTCCGGCAAGCTGAAAAAGGGCGGGCATTATAAACGCCAAAGGCCCGCAAGCGGGCCTCTGGTGCTGATCCGAAAGCGACTCAGCTGAGCGCCTTGAGGACCTTGCCGGTGATCTCTTCGACCGAGCCGACGCCTTCGACGCGGCTGTACTTCGGGGTGCCTTCGACGGCGGCGAGCTTCTGGTAGAAGTCCACCAGCGGCTTGGTCTGCGAATGGTAGACCGACAGACGGTGACGCACGGTTTCTTCCTTGTCGTCCTCGCGCTGGATCAGCTCTTCGCCGGTCTCGTCGTCCTTGCCAGCCACCTTCGGCGGGTTGTGCTGGATGTGGTAGACGCGGCCGGAAGCCGGGTGCACGCGGCGACCGGCCATGCGGCTGACGATTTCCTCGTCGTCGACGGCGATCTCGATCACGTTGTCGATGGTCACGCCGGCTTCCTTCATGGCCTCGGCCTGCGGGATGGTGCGCGGGAAGCCGTCGAAGAGGAAACCGTTGGCGCAATCGGCCTGGGCGATGCGCTCTTTCACCAGGTTGATGATCAGGTCATCGGAAACCAGGCCGCCGGCATCCATCACGCTCTTGGCCTGCAGGCCCAGTTCGGTGCCGGCCTTGACCGCGGCGCGCAGCATGTCGCCAGTGGAGATCTGCGGAATGCCGAACTTCTCTGTGATGAAGCGAGCCTGAGTACCTTTGCCGGCACCGGGCGCCCCGAGCAGAATCACACGCATCGATATGCTCCTTAGTCTTGTTAAAAGCGAAATCCCGGATCTGCCGCAGGGGGCCAATCTGAACATGCTTGGAATGGCGCAGGAAAGCGCCGAAAGGACGTTCAAGATACACAGCGCACCCCATGCGCACAAGCCACCGCAAAGTGGCGTCGGCAAGGCCTCAGCCGGTGTTGCGCAGCCCCGCCGCAATGCCCGCCACGGTGACCAGCATGGCCTGTTCCAGGCCTCCGCAGGCGTCGCCCTGGCAACGTCTGGAGCGGGCCAGAAGCTCAGCCTGGAGCAGGTGTAGCGGGTCCAGGTAGATATTGCGGATGGCAATGGATTCGCGGGTTTCGCTGGCCTGCGCGAGCAACCGCGACTGCCCGGTCAAACCGAGTACCACGCGCACCGCCTGCGACAATAGGTCGCGTAAATGCGCACCGAGAGGTCGCAGTTCCGATTGCACCAGGCGGTCGTCATAGAGTTGGGCGATTTCGCCGTCGGCCTTGGCCAGGACCATTTCCAGCATGTCGATGCGCGCCCGGAAGAACGGCCACTGGCTGCGCATGCGCTCCAGCAGCGCGCCCTCGCCGCGCTCGATGGCGTTCAGCAGCGCGCTCTCCCAGCCCAGCCAGGCTGGCAGCATCAGCCGTGTCTGGGTCCAGGCGAAGATCCAGGGAATCGCCCGCAGGCTCTCGATGCCGCCCTCGCGGCGCTTGGCCGGCCGGCTGCCTAGCGGCAGGCGGCCGAGTTCCTGTTCCGGGGTGGCCTCGCGGAAGTAATCGACGAACTGCGGGGTGTCGCGCACCACCGCGCGGTAGGCGGCCAAACCATCGGCGGCGAGGCGCTGCATTTCCTCGCGCCAGGCCGGCTCCGGCGCTGGCGGCGGCGACAGGGTGGCCTCCAGCACGGCGGCCAGGTAGAGGTTGAGGTTCTGCCTGGCGATTCCCGGCAGGCCGAACTTGAAGCGGATCATCTCGCCCTGTTCGGTGGTGCGGAAGCGCCCGGCCACCGAGCCGGGTGGCTGCGAGAGGATGGCTGCGTGGGCCGGACCGCCACCGCGCCCGACCGTGCCGCCGCGGCCATGGAACAGCAGCAGCTCGACGCCATGCCGCCGGCAGATCTCCACCAGCGCTTCCTGGGCGCGGTACTGCGCCCAGGCCGCCGCCAGGGTGCCGGCGTCCTTGGCCGAGTCGGAGTAGCCGATCATCACTTCCTGCGGGCCGGCGAGGCCTTCGCGGTAGGCGTCCAGGCCGAGCAGGCGGTCGACGCAGGGCCCGGCGTTGTCCAGGTCGGCGAGGGTTTCGAACAGCGGCACCACGCGCAACGGCCGGCGCAGGCCGCACTCCTTGAGCAACAGTTGCACGACCAGCACGTCGGAGGGCTGGCCGGCCATGGAGATCACATAGGAGCCCAGCGAGGCCGGCGGCGCCGCCGCGGCGACCCGGCAGGTAGCCAGCACCTCGGCGGTCTCGGCCGAGGCCGGGAAGTCCGGCGGCAGCAACGGCCGGCGGTTGTTCAGTTCTTCGAGGAGGAATTCCTGGCGCACCGCCTCGCCCCATTGCTCATAGCGACCGAGGCCGAGGAACTCGGTGATCTCGCTCATGGCGCGGGCGTGGCGGCTGGAGTCCTGGCGAATGTCCAGGCGGGTCAGGAACAGGCCGAAGGTGGCGGCGCGGCGCAGGCAGTCGAGCAAGGCGCCATCGGCGATCACGCCCATCCCGCAGGCATGCAGCGAGCGGTGGCAGCGTTCGAGGGGATCGAGCAGTTCACGGTTGTCCTGCAACACATCCGCGCTCGGCTCCTCATCGCCATGCAGGGCGCGCTCGGCCCAGGCACGGGTCGCGCGCAGGCGTTCGCGCAATTGTTTGAGCAGCGCGCGATAGGGTTCGGCGACCTGCCCTACTTCGCCCAGCAGTTCCGCGCTGGCCTGCTGCATGGACAAGTCCGCCGCCAGCGCATCGACATCGCGCAGGTACAGGTCGGCGGCCATCCAGCGCGCCAGCAGCAGCACCTCGCGGGTGATCGCCGCGGTGACGTTGGGGTTGCCGTCGCGATCGCCGCCCATCCAGGAGGCAAAACGGATCGGCGCCGCGCTCAGCGGCAGGCGCTGGCCGGTGCAGGCGTGCAGGGTGTCGTCGACATGCCGGAGGAAGTCCGGCAGCGCTTGCCACAACGAATGCTCGATCACCGCGAAGCCCCACTTGGCCTCGTCCACCGGGGTCGGCCGGGTGCGACGGATTTCATCGGTATGCCAGGCCTCGGCGATCAGCCGGTGCAGGCGCTGGCGCACCTGCTGGCGCTCTTCCGGCAACAGGTCGGCGTGATCCTGCGCCGCCAGTTGGGCGTCCAGGGCGTCGTACTTCTGGATCAGGGTACGCCGCGCCACTTCGGTGGGGTGCGCGGTCAGTACCAGCTCGATATCCAGCGCGGCCAGTTGCCTGGCCAGTTCCTCGGGGGCGAAACCGGCCTTGCCCAGGCGTCCGAGCAACTCACCGAGCACCCGGTTCTCGAAGGCTTCCGGCTCCTTCGGCTGGCGCCGGCGAATGCGCTGGTACTGCTCGGCGATATTGGCCAGGTTGAGGAACTGGTTGAACGCCCGCGCCACGGGCAGCAGTTCATCCTCGCCGAGGCCGTCGAGGGTCGCGGTGAGCTGCTTCGCCCCCTCCGCCGAGCCACGCCGGGCCGCCTTGGCGCCCTGGCGGATCAGTTCGATCTTGTCGAGGAAGGCCTGGCCGTACTGGTTGCGGATGGTCTGCCCGAGCAGCTCGCCCAGCAGATGTACGTCTTCGCGCAGGCGCGCATCGATATCCGGCATGGCGGGTTCTCCTTGCGAGGTGGTCCGGGGGCGGCACGACAACGGCCGGCGCCCGGTGACGTTTCGTTCTAAGCCTAAATTGCGGCTGGCGACGGCGCCTGACAAGCATGCGACGAACGCCCGTGGTCCTGCTCGGACAGCGTCTAGGCTGAAAGTGATCCCGAACGATTCGGGAAAAAACCAGGGCCGACCCCACGAGGGCCGCCCGCCACGCCGGCCACGAGCCGGCCCACGAGGTGAACATGAAGATTCGCGATCTGGTACGCCATTGGGAACAGAGCGCCAGGGGACGCCTGACCAGCCATCACTACAGTATTCCCCTGGACGTGGAAACCGCCGCGCGCCTCGCCGCGCTGCACGATATGTATCCCAAGCGCAGCGTCGAGGAACTGCTCGGCGAGCTGGTCAGCTCGGCGCTGGAAGAACTGGAGGCGAGCTTCCCCTACGTCAGGGGGCAGAAGGTGGTGGCGCTCGATGAACAGGGCGACCCGCTGTACGAAGACATCGGCCCGACTCCGCGCTTCCTGCAACTGTCGCGCAAGTACCTGCATGAATTGAACGAGCCGGAGGAAGAGCCCAGCCAAACCTGAGACGGGTGATCTCCCCCGCGCGGCCAGGAGCGTCCAGACTCGCCAGCGGACGGCGATCGCCCGACGAACAGGCCAGGCGGTGCGCTGGGTGGAAGCCACCTGCGGTCTAGCAGGCAGAGAACAACGCGACGAACAGGCCATCCGCCCCAGACTCTGGACGAAACCACACCCTGCATGGGTGGTTTCCGTGCAAAGCCAACCACGCCTGTCACTCCCCCGCCCGCGCGGATAGCGCTCCGCGTCGCCACTGCCCCGTTCGGCGCAACCTGCCTGCCGATCCATGCCCCCATGCGGCCAGTCCTGTCGGCAAATAAACCGATTCCCTGAGGGGAAAGGGCGTATGGTGAAACCACTGCTTGCACCGTTTTGCGGCCTCCCGATCCAGGGTTTGCCCCCTCTTTCTCTCTGTCAGCCGAGCGCGCAGCCAGTCTCGGCCAGAACTGTTGCTGAGCCGCGAGAACTCATTTTGGAGACCAGCAATGGCTACACGTCAGTCCGGAGTCGTCAAATGGTTCGATGCCAAGAAAGGCTACGGTTTCATCAAGCCTGAGGAGGGAAATGACATCTATGTGCACTATGGAGATATCGAGGGCGGTGGCCGCCAATGCCTGAACGAAGGACAGTATGTGACCTTCCTGGCCATCTCCGGTGATAAAGGTATTCAGGCAGAGCAGGTGCAAATCATATCGAGCTGATTGCCTGCTTCTTGCACCTGTTGCTGATAGAGCAGCAACGCGCGGACAAAGCCGGACCCCATGGTCCGGCTTTTTCTTGACGTCGACGCGGCTTTCCCAGCCCTGGCCCAGGGGCCGGCTTGGTTTCGGCCCGGCGAGTGCGCCGGGCCGCCGGCGCCCCGATGGCCTCTGGCTATTTCTCCGCCATGGGCTGAGGCCCTCAATGCCGCCGGTGAACGCCGGGCACATGCAGATGCCCGGCCTCGGCGCAGGCCTCCGGCACGCTGGAGGGTTCGGCCGGCAGCTCCAGTTCCCGCAGGATCCCGCAGTCCTCGCTGCTGCCGCTGCCACTGCAACGGGCCCGCAAGTCCTGCAACTGCTGGCGCAGCGACTGCAGCTCGGCGATGCGCACCTCGACATGGTGCAGATGCTCGTCGATCAGCCGGTTGGCCGTGCCGCAATCGGCCTCCGGGCGATCGCGCAGGCCGAGCAGGATGCGGATTTCCTCCTGCGTCATGTCCAGCGAGCGGCAATGGCGGATGAACGACAGCCGCTCGACGTGGCCGTTGTCGTACTGCCGGTAGTTGCCCCCCGAGCGCGCCGGCTCCGGCAGCAGCCCCTCGCGCTCGTAGTAACGGATGGTTTCCACCGGGCAGCCGGTAAGCTTGGCCAGTTCGCCGATCTTCATCTGATCCTCCTGCTGATCCACCTGAAAAGAACCGCCGCGCCTGACACAAGGCAAGGACGCTGAGGTTCCCGCTTGACTCTGTAGTGGCTACAGGGTGTGCAATCGCCGCCATACCGTCAAATGGGAACCGACCTGATGAGCGATGCCAACAGCCGCCAACCTGGATGCGGGCACTGTCAATGCCACGATCATGGCCCTGCACAGCGCCACGATCACCATCACGCGCATGAGCATGAGCATGAGCATGAGCATGAGCACGAGCACAGCCACCGCCAGCCGCACAGCGCCGCCGTGCCGCTGACCGCCGGTGAGGCCGCCGCCAGCGGCGCACTGCGCTGGAGCAGCCTGCGCATCGAAGCCATGGACTGCCCCACCGAGGAACGCCTGCTGCGCGAAGCGCTGGGCAAGCTGCCGGCGGTGGAGCAACTGGAATTCAATCTGATGCAGCGCCTGCTCAAGGTGCAGCATCGCTTCGACAGCCTGGAACCGCTGCAACGGCTGATCGCCTCCCTGGGCATGCAGGCCGAGCCGCTGGACGACGGCGCCACCGGCGCGGCCCCCGCCACGCCGCACAAGCCCTGGTGGCCACTGGCCCTGGCCGGCGGCCTGGCGCTGGCGGCGGAAGCCCTCGAATGGTTCGCCGTCGGCCCGCGCTGGCTGGTCGCCACGCTCGCCGTGCTGGCCATCCTCGGCGCCGGCCTGCCGACCTACCGCAAGGGCTGGATCGCCCTGAAGAACCGTGACCTGAACATCAACGCGCTGATGAGCATCGCGGTGACCGGCGCCGTGCTCATCGGCCAGTGGCCGGAAGCAGCCATGGTCGCGGTGCTCTTCGCCATCGCCGAACTGATCGAGGCCAAGTCGCTGGAGCGGGCGCGCAACGCCATTCGCGGCCTGCTGCAACTGACCCCGGAGCAGGCCACGGTGCTGGTCGAGGGCGAATGGCGCGATCTGCCGGTGAAAGCCGTGGCCCTGGGCAGCCGCGTGCGCGTGCGGCCGGGCGAGCGCATCGCCCTCGACGGCGAGGTTCTGGAGGGCCGCTCCAGCGTCGACCAGGCGCCCATCACCGGGGAAAGCCTGCCGGTGGAGAAACAGCCGGGCGACGCGTTGTTCGCCGGCAGCATCAATGCCGAGGGCGCGCTGGAATACCGCGTCACGCGCAGCGCCGACGACAGCACCCTGGCGCGGATCATCCATGCCGTGGAAGAAGCCCAGGGCTCGCGCGCGCCGACCCAGCGCTTCGTCGACCAATTCGCCCGCCTCTACACCCCGGCGGTGATCCTCATCGCCATCGCTACCGCGCTACTGCCGCCGCTGGCCTTCGGCGGCGCCTGGCTCGACTGGGTCTACCGCGCCCTGGTGCTGTTGGTGATCGCCTGCCCCTGCGCGCTGGTCATCTCCACCCCGGTGACCATCGTCAGCGGCCTCTCGGCGGCGGCACGCCTGGGCATCCTGATCAAGGGCGGGGTGTTCCTCGAACTCGGACGGCTACTGCAGTGGCTGGCCCTGGACAAGACCGGCACGCTCACCGAAGGCCGGCCGCGACAGACCGATTACCAGGCCCTGCGCGAGAACAGCGACGGCGTCCGCGCGCTCGCCGCCAGCCTGGCGGCGCGTTCCGACCACCCGGTGTCGCAGGCCGTGGCGCGCGCCGCCGAAGCGGACAACCTGGCGCTGTATGCGGTCAGCGAGCTGGCGGCCATCCCCGGACGCGGCGTCAAGGGTGAGATCGACGGCCACCTCTACCACCTGGGCAACCACCGCCTGGTGGAGGAGCTGGGGCTCTGCTCGGCCGACCTGGAGGCGCGTCTGGACGCTCTCGAACGGCAGGGCAAGACGGTCATCGTGCTGCTCGATGGCACGGGGCCGCTGGCGCTGTTCGCCGTCGCCGACACGGTCAAGGAGACCAGTCGCGAAGCGGTCGCCGAACTGCATCGGCTGGGCGTGAAGACCCTCATGCTCACCGGCGACAACCCGCACACCGCCAGCGCCATCGGCCAGCAGGTAGGCATCGACGAGGCACGCGGCAACCTGCTCCCGGAAGACAAGCTGAACGAGGTGAAAGCCCTGCAGGACGGCGGCGCGCGGGTCGGCATGGTCGGCGACGGGATCAACGACGCGCCGGCCCTGGCCCGCGCCGATATCGGCTTCGCCATGGGCGCCGCCGGCACCGACACGGCCATCGAAACCGCCGGCGTGGCCTTGATGGACGACGACCTGCGCAAGCTACCGCAGTTCATCCGCCTGTCGCGCCGCACCCACGCCGTGCTGCTGCAGAACATCAGCCTGGCGCTGGGCATCAAGGCGTTGTTCCTCGCCCTCACCCTGACCGGTGAAGGCACCCTGTGGATGGCGGTGTTCGCCGACATGGGCGCCAGCCTGCTGGTGGTGTTCAACGGTTTGCGCCTGCTGCGCATCCGCCCCTGAAGCGACCGCCGCGGACGCCGCCAGCTCCGCCGCTGGGACGGCCTGCCGGAGCGCCAGGCCGCAGGCCCTAGGCCTCGGCCAGCAGCCGCTGGTAGAGCCTGGCCATGTCTTCGCCGAAGGGCACCAGGATCAGCTCGCGCAGGCTGCCATCGGCGGCTTGCGCACGGCGCAGTTCGCTGATGGCGATGCGCGCCGCCAGCTCGTGGGGAAAGCGGTAGATGCCGCAACTGATCGCCGGAAACGCGATGCTCTGCAGGCCATGCTGCTCGGCCAGCGCCAGGCTGTTGCGGTAGCAGGCGGCGAGCAACTCCGCCTCGCCATGCTCGCCGCCGCGCCAGACCGGCCCGGCGGTGTGAATGATGTAGCGGGCCGGCAGGCGGAAGGCCGGGGTGATCTTCGCTTCGCCGGTGCGGCAACCGCCGAGCAGCCGGCAGTGGGCCAGCAGTTCCGCGCCGGCGGCACGATGGATGGCGCCGTCGACACCGCCGCCGCCGAGCAGCGAGGTGTTCGCCGCGTTGACGATGGCATCGACCGCCAGGCGGGTGATGTCGCCCTGCCAGACCCGGATGCTGCTCACCGGGCCGCCTCTTACTTCACTTGCTGCGGGGTTTCCTGGCCGGCGCAGCGCACCGCGTGCTTCTGCTTGTCGACCAGTACGCCGGACAGCCCCTTCTGGGTGGTATCGAGCAGCACCAGCACGCCATCGATGCACTGGGCGACCTGGTTGGCCGGCTCCAGCGACAGCTTGATGTCTTCGCCGGGCACGCTCTTGAGCATGGTGAAGTCGGCCAGCAGCAGGGCGTCCTCCTCCTTGGCGAAATGCACGTAGCCATAGAACCAGAGCACCGCGACGCTGGCGAAGACGCTGCCGATGGCGGTGAGGATGTACGGAATCATGTTGCGGTCGGTGGATGTGCTCATGGTTTGCCTTGGGAGTTGCTGGCCGGCTGCGCCGGCGGGTCGCTGTTGGGGACTTCGGCGAGACGACGCAGGCCGCTGAAATGCTGCGGATCGTCGAGGAAGCGCAGCATCACTTCACGCCAGGTCGGATCGCCGAAGGTTTCCACATGGTTGCCGCGGGTCAGTTGGAACACCTTTGGCGGGCGGGCGGCCTTGTACAGGCTCAGGCCGTTGTCCAGGGGCACGATGGTATCGTCGATGCTGTGAAAGAACAGCACGGGTGCGCCAGAAAGTCGCGGCATGGCGCGTATCGCGCTGTCGCCGTCGGGCACCAGCCAGGACAACGGCACCTGCAGCGGCCAGGTCAGCCAGGCGTTGCTCAGGGCATAGCGGCCGACCTGGCGATAGCTGGCCGGCACGCCATCGAGCACCAGCGCGTTGAGCTGATGCAGGCGCTGCGGATGCTCGGCCAGGTAATGCACCGCCAGGGCGCCGCCCAGGCTCTGCCCGAGCAGGATCAGCGGCTTGCCCTGGGTTTCCGGCGCCTGCTCCAGCCAGGTGAACGCGGCGTCGATGTCGCGGTAGACCTCCGGCAGCGTCGGGTCGCCTGCGGAATGTCCGTAGCCGCGGTAATCGAGCATCAGCACCTGGTAGCCCTGCTTGGGCAGCCAGAAGGTGCCGCCCAGGTGCCAGGCCATGTTGCCGCCGTTGCCATGCAGGTGCAGCACGGTGCCCTTCACCGGCACGCCGGGCTTGGCCGGCAACCACCAGCCGGCCAGCTTCACGCCATCGGCGGTGGTGATGCTGACATCGCGGTACTCCAGCTTGGCGCGCTTGGGCGTGATGGCCACGTCGGGGCTGGGATAGAACAGCAGCGAACTGCAGCCCCCGAGGGCGAGCAGCAGGGCTACGGCGACAGCCTTGAAGCGAACATTCATCAGTGGCGCGTCCTTGTATTCAACTGCCGCCGGCATGGTCCGCTGCCACGCACACGGCGGGCGCGGCTGAGCCGGCGAACACGGGTGACAGGCATCGCTCCGCGCAACGCCATCCTGCGGGTGACACGGCGCTCCGCTTACAGGATGTTGGCGTAGTCGGCTTCGATGCGGTCCAGGCTCAGGTGGTTGAGGAAGTTGGAGAAACACATCCAGGCCGACAGCGCATTGAGGTCGCGGAACTGCGGCGGCAGGTACTTCGGCGGCACCACCAGGCCCTCGTCCACCAATTGCCGCAGGGTACGCATGTCTTCCAGGGTGGCCTTGCCGCAGAACAGCAAGGGAATCTGCTCCAGTTTGCCTTTGCGCACGGCGAGCTGGATGTAGTTGTAGATCAGGATGAAGCCCTTCAGGTAGGACAGGTCCTTGGTGAAGGGCAGCCCGTTCGGCGTCGAGCCGCGGAACACCCGGCTGGCGTTCTGGTAGCTGCTTTCCTGGCTGTAGCCCTGCTCGCGGTAGAACTCGAACACCTCGATGAAGTCGGCGCCCTCCTCGGCCATGTGGATGGCGCGGGTGCGATTGGTCAGCTTGCGCAAGCGCGTCGGGTAGGAGGCGAAGGCGATCACCTCCATGAGGATGGCCAGGCCTTCCTGGGTCACGGTGGAGGACGGCGGGCCCTTGGCGAGGAAGGTGCAGATCGGCTGGTTGAGGCCATTGAGGGTGGTGCCGACATGCACCAGCCCCTCGTGGACCTCCAGCGCGCGCACGTCGCGCTCGTTGAACAGCGCATCGGCGCGCACCTTGATGTAGTCGGCGCCGGCCGCGGCGTCGGCGACGATGCCGTCGGACTCGAACACGCGGATGGTGCCCTCGGCCTCGCCGAACACCAGGTTCAGGCGTTCCTGCAGCATGTTCACCACCTGGCCGGCGGTGAGGGTCTTGGGTTCGTCCTTGAGGTCGCCACGGTGGGCGATGTTGTTCAGGTAATCGGAGAGCATCAGGCCGAGGTCGGCCAGGGTCGGGTCGCCGGCATGGAAGGCGTCCGAGGCCGAACCGTAGAGTTCCTGGGAGATCAGCCCGAAGTCCTGGGTGCCGCGGGCTTCGAGCATGCGGATGACCATGCGGTACTCGCGGCACATGCGTCGCATGATCTGCCCGACCGGGTTGAACTGCCCGAGCAGCCGGGTGATGTCGCGCTCCAGGTTCTGGAATTCCTGCTTCTTGGCGACGCTGTCGAAGGCCAGCGGGCGGCTGTCGTAGTAGTCCCGATCGACCTTGGGCGCATGCTTGCCGTGGCCCTTGAGAAAGTCCTCGCGGATCGAGTCATCCCATTTGATGGCATCGAGCACGCGGATCGGCGTCTGCGCCTCGACCAGGCGATCGGAAAGGCCACGGATGATCTGCTGGTACTCGCTGGGCGAGCTGTTCTTGCGCCGGGAATTCATGGGCTTTCCTTCTGGGGCACACGCTGGAAGCGTAGCGCTTCGACGAAGACATCGGCATTGGCGGGGTCGTCGAGGTAGGCGAAGACCTTGTCCAGCGGACTGTTCACCAGGGCGCCGGGGCCTTGCTCGCTGTCCACTTTCTGTCCTTGCAGCGCGCCTTTGTCCAGGCCCTGGAGGATCTGCTCGACGTCGAGGTTGTAGATCACCAGTTCGTCCTTGTCGGTGATCTCGAATCCGGCCAGGACGAAGTTGCCGCCCTGGCTCTTCGGCAGGCCGGCGGAGAAGTACCAGCGCTGGCCGTGATGGGTGACGGTGAAGGGCAGGTCCTCGGCGCTGTCGGTATTGCCGCTGTCGTCGAAGTAACTGAAGGCGCGGTAGCGGTTGTCGCCGTTGCGGCTGATTTCGAGGAACTGCTCCTCGCCGTATTCGTCGATCCGCGACCATTGACCGAGCAGTTGGGCCGGCGCGGCCTCCTGCGCTGCGATGGGCTCCTTGAAGGTCACCAGACAGCCGCCAAGCAGCAGGACGCTCAATAACAACAGGGCGCGCCAGGCTTTCATCGAACTCTCCTCAGGCGTCCCTCGCGAGCAGGCGGGATACCGGCATGAATGTCGCCCTCGGCGGCATCAGAGCCCAAGGACCAGATACAGATAGCGGGTCAGGATGGCGCGCATCTCGGAGATATCCAGGCGCTCCACGCCATCCAGCAGGCCCTGATACTCCATCTGCAGGATGATGGCCGTCAACACCTTGGCGTCCTGCTCCGGCTGCCCGGAGCCCAGCACCTGGAAGAAGTGCACCACGCCAAGGGAAAGGATGCGCCTGTGGCTCTGCGCCAGTTGTTCCAGGCGCGGATTGAGCAGCGCTTCCTGGAGGAACGCCTGCTCTGCCAGCAGGTGCTCGCGGCGCTCGTTGAGTTGCGTCAGCACGTACTGGATGGCCAGTTCGACGATGCGCTCGACCAGCTCCTGGCGCGCCTGCTGGCTGCCGGCGAGGCTCGCCACCATCGCCTGCAGATCGTCTTCGACGCTGGCCCAGAACGCCGCCAGCGCTTCGGCGCTGCGCTCGACGAAGAGGGCGAAGGTGTCGGTGATCAGGTCTTGGATGTCTTTGAAGTAGTAGGTGGTGGCGGACAGAGGCACGCCGGCCTCGGTCGCCACCGCGCGGTGGCGCACGGCACGCACACCCTCGCGGACGATGATGCGCAGGGCGGCGTCGAGGATCGCCTGGCGACGCTGTTCGCTTCCCTGTCGGGCGGCCTTGCGGCCCTGGTACTGAACGCTTCCGGCAACCGCGCTGGCGGCCTCGGCGGCGCTGTCACTGTGGGGCACTGGGGACACGGTAATTCCTCCGCTCGGCGGCGTAATGACGCATTGTTTGGACTTTTTATCGGCGAATCAACGAGGTGCGGACCCTGCCGGAGCCGCCCGCGTATATGACCGGTGGTGCCTCGCCGAAGTCACGCCGGCGGGCCTGCCACGGACGGCTTTTTTCCGCGCGCCACGCCGGCCTGCGCACCCTCTTCGAGTATGGACCCGGACGCGCGTGGACGAGGCGGATTCAGCGCCGGGGCGAAGCCGGCGAGCCGCGCGCGACAGGCATGAAAAAAGCCGCCCGAAGGCGGCTTTTTCAGGGTTCCGGCTCAGGCCTGCGGGCGCATGTGCGGGAACAGGATGACGTCGCGGATCGACGGCGAGTTGGTCAGCAGCATCACCAGGCGGTCGATGCCGATGCCTTCGCCGGCGGTGGGCGGCATGCCGTATTCGAGGGCGTTGACGAAGTCGGCGTCGAAGTGCATCGCCTCGTCGTCACCGGCGTCCTTGTCCTTGACCTGCTGCATGAAGCGCTCGGCCTGGTCTTCGGCATCGTTCAGCTCGGAGTAGGCGTTGGCGATCTCGCGGCCGCCGATGAACAGCTCGAAGCGGTCGGTGACGTTGGGGTTCTCGTCGTTGCGGCGCGCCAGCGGCGACACCTCGAACGGGTACTGGGTGATGAAGTGCGGCTGCTCCAGCTTGTGCTCGACCAGTTCCTCGAAAATCATCACCTGCAGCTTGCCCAGGCCTTCGAAGCCGAGCACCTTGGCGCCGGCCTTCTTGGCAATCGCGCGGGCCTTGTCGATGTCCTGCAGGTCGGCCGCGGTGATGTCCGGGTTGTACTTGAGGATCGAGTCGAACACCGACAGACGCACGAAGGGCTCGCCGAAGTGGAAGACCTTGTCGCCGTAGGGCACGTCGGTGGTGCCGAGCACCGCCTGGGCCAGCTCGCGGAACAGTTCCTCGGTCAGGTCCATGTTGTCTTCGTAGTCGGCGTAGGCCTGGTAGAACTCGAGCATGGTGAACTCGGGGTTGTGCCGGGTCGAGACGCCTTCGTTACGGAAGTTGCGGTTGATCTCGAAGACCTTCTCGAAGCCACCGACCACCAGGCGCTTGAGGTACAGCTCCGGGGCGATACGCAGGAACATCGGCATGTCCAGCGCGTTGTGGTGGGTCTCGAAGGGCTTGGCCGCGGCGCCGCCGGGGATGGTCTGCAGCATCGGGGTTTCCACTTCGAGGAAACCGCGCTCGCTGAGGAAGCGGCGGATGTGCGCGATCACCTGGGAGCGCACGCGGAAGGTCTCGCGCACTTCTTCGTTGACGATCAGGTCGACGTAGCGCTGGCGATAGCGCTGCTCGGTGTCGGTCAGGCCGTGGTGCTTGTCCGGCAGCGGGCGCAGCGACTTGGTCAGCAGGCGCACGTTGCTCATGTCGACGTACAGGTCGCCCTTGCCTGAGCGCGCCAGCACGCCCTCGGCGCCGATGATGTCGCCCAGGTCCCAGGTCTTCACCTCGGCCAGGGTCGTTTCCGGCAGGGTCTTGCGGTTGACGTACACCTGCAGGCGACCGGTCATGTCCTGCAGGACGATGAAGGAGCCGCGGTTGAGCATGATGCGACCGGCGACCTTGACCGGAATGGCTGCGGCTTCCAGCTCTTCCTTGGTCTTGTCGGCGTACTGTTTCTGCAGGTCCGCGAAATAGGCGTCGCGGCGGAAGTCGTTGGGGAAGGCGATGGCCTGGGCTTCACGCACGGCGGCAAGCTTTTCCTTGCGCTGGGCGATCAGCTTGTTTTCTTCCTGTTGCAGTTCGTGCTGGTCGAGTTGTTGGTCGCTCATGGTCGTTCTGTCTGCCTGGCGCGTATTCAAAATGGTTGGATCGAGAACGGGCTGCGCGCGAGCCGGCCCGTCCCCGCGAAATGGCCGTTACAGGCCTTGTTTCAAGCTGGCTTCGAGGTACTCGTCGAGATCGCCGTCGAGCACCTTGTCGCAGTCGCTGCGCTCGACGCCGGTGCGCAGGTCCTTGATCCGCGACTGGTCGAGCACGTAGGAGCGGATCTGGTGTCCCCAGCCGATGTCCGACTTGCTGTCTTCCAGGGCCTGGGAAGCGGCGTTGCGCTTCTGCATTTCCTGCTCGTACAACTTGGCCCGCAGCATTTTCATGGCGGTGTCCTTGTTGGCGTGCTGGGAGCGTTCGTTCTGGCACGACACCACGGTATTGGTCGGGATGTGGGTGATCCGCACCGCCGAGTCGGTGGTGTTCACGTGCTGGCCGCCGGCGCCGGAGGAACGGTAGGTGTCGATGCGCAGATCGGCCGGGTTGATCTCGATCTCGATGTTGTCGTCGATTTCCGGCGAGACGAACACCGCGGTGAACGAGGTGTGGCGGCGGTTGCCGGAGTCGAACGGGCTCTTGCGCACCAGGCGGTGCACGCCGATCTCGGTGCGCAGCCAGCCGAAGGCGTACTCGCCCTTGATATGCACGGTGCAGCCCTTGATGCCGGCGACTTCGCCTTCGGACAGCTCCATGATGGTGGCGTCGAAGCCGTGCTTGTCGGCCCAGCGCAGGTACATGCGCAGCAGCATGTTGGCCCAGTCCTGGGCCTCGGTGCCGCCGGAGCCGGCCTGGATGTCCAGGTAGGCGTTGTTCGGGTCCATCTCGCCGCTGAACATGCGGCGGAATTCCAGTTTCTCGAGGATCGTGCGCAGGCGCTCGACTTCGCTGGCGACGTCGTTCACCGCGCCTTCGTCGTTTTCTTCGACGGCCATGTCCAGCAGGTCGCGGGAATCGGCCAGGCCGCTGCTGAGGTCATCCAGGGTTTCGACGATCTGCGCCAGGGTGGCGCGCTCGCGGCCCAGGTTCTGGGCGTACTCCGGATTGTTCCAGACGTTCGGGTCTTCGAGTTCGCGGTTTACTTCGACCAGACGATCATGCTTGAGATCGTAGTCAAAGATACCCCCGAATAGACTGGGTGCGCTCGGACAGGTCCTTGATGCTGTTGAGGATCGGATTGATTTCCATGGCGGACAACACTCACAGGCGATAGGCGTGGAAAAACCCGGAAGTATACCCGAGATCGCCGCCCGTGAGCGGCTATGCGTCAGCCGGAACGCATCGATGCGACCGACGCACGCCGCGCCCCGGCGCGCGCCGGAGCGGGACAGTCGTCAGACGCCGGGCGCCTCGACCACGCCGAGGCGGTTACGCCCGCCGCGCTTGGCGTTGTAGAGCGCGCGATCGGCCATTTCGATCAGCCGCCGGCAGCCTTCGCCAGCCTGCGGGGTCAGGGTGGCGACGCCGACGCTGACGCTCAGCACCGAGCCCGGCTGCGGGGTTTCGTGGCGGATGGCCATGGCCTGTATCGTCAGCCGCAGTTTCTCCCCCAGCAGGCGCGCGCCGCCCGGCGAGGTGCCCGGGAGGATGATGGCGAACTCTTCGCCGCCGTAGCGCGCCGGCAGATCGGAAGAGCGCCCGCAGCTCTCGCGGATGGCCGCGGCGACCCGGCGCAGCGCCTCGTCGCCGGCCAGGTGGCCGAAGGTGTCGTTGAAGGCCTTGAAGTAGTCCACGTCGATCAGCACCAGCGACAGTTGGCTCTGATCGCGCAGGGCGCGGCGCCACTCCATTTCCAGGTACTCGTCGAAGTGCCGGCGGTTGGACAGCCCGGTGAGGCCGTCGGAGTTCATCAGGCGCTGCAGCACCAGGTTGGTTTCCAGCAGCTTCTGCTGGCTCTCGCGCAGCGCCCGGTAGGCCTCGTCGCGCTGCTGCAGGGCGAGGTAGGAACGCGAGTGGTAGCGCACCCGCGCCACCAGTTCGATGGCGTCCGGCAACTTGACCAGGTAGTCGTTGGCGCCCGCGGCGAAGGCCGCGCTCTTCACCAGCGGGTCTTCCTTGGTCGATAGGACGATGATCGGAATGTCGCGGGTCAGCGGGTTGCGACGGTATTCGCGGACCAGCACCAAGCCATCGGTATCGGGCATCACCAGGTCCTGGAGGATCACCGTCGGGCGGATCTGCAGGGCCACCTCGATGGCCTGGCTGGGGTCGGAGCAGAAGTGGAAATCGATGCCGATGTCTTCCGCCAGGGCACGGCGGACCGCTTCGCCGATCATGGCCTGGTCGTCGACCAGCAGGACCATGACCGCCGTATCGTCCGGGGGGAACAGGGAATTGGGGTTCTCGAATGGATTCATCGTTGCTTCGGGCGCCGCTGGCGCTCCCTCCGGATATCAGCCGAACAGTTCGCCCAAACGCCGGGCGATCTCGCCCAGCGAACGGATTTCCGACGCGGCGCCGATCGCTGCCGCGGCCTTGGGCATGCCGTAGACGGCACTGCTTCCCTGGTCCTGGGCGAGGGTCAGGAAGCCCCGCTCGCGCATGTGTTTGAGCCCCTGGGCGCCGTCGCGGCCCATGCCGGTGAGCAGCACGCCGACCGCCTGGCCGACCCAGTTTTCCACCACGCTGTCGAAGAACACGTCGATCGACGGCCGGTAGATATGCCCGCTGGGCTCCGCCGTGTAGGCCAGTTCGCCGTTGCGTTGCAGGCGGATGTGATCGTTGGTGCCGGCCAGCAGCACGCAGCCCGGCTGCGGCACCTCGCCCTGACGCGCCAGGCGCACCGGGAAGGGGGCCTGGCTGGCCAGCCAGTCGGCCATGCCGGCCGCGAAGACCTCATCGACGTGCTGCACCACCACCATGGCCGCGGAAAAGCTCGCCGGCAGGCGTTTCAGCAACTCGGCGAGGGCCGCCGGGCCACCCGCCGACGCACCCACCGCCACCAGCCGCCGCGCGCTGAGCGAGGCATCGCGGGTGACGCCTTCCGGGCGCGGCCGGCTATTGCCCGGCGCCGACAGCCAGGCCAGGTTCTGCAACTTGCGCAGCAACGGCCGCGCCGCCTGCAGCGAATCGCCGACGCCCAGCAGCGGAGTGTTCACCGCATCCACCGCGCCGCAGCCCATGGCCTCGAAGACCCGCGCCAGGTTCAGCTCCAGGTCGGAGGTGACGACGATGATCGCGCAGGGCGAGGCGGCCATGATCCGCCGGGTCGCTTCGACGCCATCCATCACCGGCATCAGCAGATCCATCAACACCACGTCCGGGGTCTGCGCGGCGCACATCTGCACCGCCTCGGCGCCGTTGCCGGCGACCCAGAGCACACGGTGCGCCGGCTCGAAGGCCAAGGCGCGGCGCATGGCCTCCACCGCCAACGGCATGTCGTTGACTATCCCTATCTTCATCCCTGGGCACTCCCGATCAGGTCGAACACCGCATCCAGCAGCGCCTCGTCATGGAAACTGGCTTTGGCCAGATAATAGTCGGCGCCGGCTTCCAGACCACGTCGGCGGTCCTCTTCGCGATCCTTGTAGGACACCACCATCACCGGCAGCGACTGCAAACGGCTGTCGCGACGAATCATCCCGACCAGCTCGATGCCGTCCATGCGCGGCATGTCGATGTCGGTGATGACCAGGTCGAACGGCTCGGCGCGCAGGGCGTTCCAGCCATCCATGCCGTCCACCGCCACCGCCGCCTGGTAACCGCGGCCGAGCAGCAACTTGCGCTGCAGTTCGCGCACGGTCAGCGAGTCGTCCACCACCAGCACGCGCTTGCGCCGCGCGGCGCCCTGGCGCGTCCCGCCGTCGATGCGGTCCAGACGGCCGCTGGCGAGCAGCTTGCCGATGGATACCAGCATGTCCTCGACGTCGAGGATCAACACCGGCGTGCCGTCGTCCAGCAGGGCGCCGGCGGAAACGTCCTGGACCTTGCCCAGGCGCGGGTCCAGCGGCATCACCACCAGGGTGCGCTCGCCGATGAAGCGCTCCACCGCGACGCCGTACACCGCCTCGCGCTCGCGCAGCAGCACCAGCGGGATGTCGCCTTCCACGGCGCGGCCCTCGGGGCTTTGCAGCAACTGGCTGGCGGCCACCAGGCCGACGTGGCGGTCCTCGTGCCAGAACTGTTGGCGGCCGTCGATCTGCACGATGTCTTCCGGCGCCAATCGACGCATGCGTTCGATATGCGCCAGCGGGAAGGCATAGGCTTCGCCGCCGACTTCCACCACCAGGCTGCGCACCACCGATAGGGTCAGCGGCACCTCGATGTGGAAGAAGGTCCCCTGCCCCGCCAGCTGTTCCATGCGGATGCCACCGCGCAACTGGCGCACCAGGTGCTGCACGGCGTCGAGGCCGACGCCGCGACCGGACACCTCGGTGACCTGCTCGCGCAGGCTGAAGCCGGGCAGGAAGAGGAACGCCAGCAGTTCCTCCTCGCTCAGGCGCGCCGCCGTCTCGGCGCTGGCCAGGCCACGGCGGAGCACGCTGGCGCGCAAGCGTTCGAGGTCGACGCCGGCGCCGTCGTCGCGCAGGTCGAGCACCAGCATGCCGGCGTGGTGCCGCGCCAGCAGACGGATCAGGCCCTGCTCGGGCTTGCCGGCGCGGCGGCGCTGGTCCGGCGTTTCGATGCCATGGTCGACGGCATTGCGCAGCAGATGGGTGAGCGGCGCTTCGAGTTTCTCCAGCACCTCGCGGTCAACCTGGGTGGAGACCCCGTCGACCTCCAGGCGCACCGACTTGCCCAGTTCGCGACCGAGGTCGCGGACCATCCGCGCCTGGCCCGCGAGCACATCGGAGAAGGGCCGCATGCGGCACGACAGCGCGGTGTCATAGAGGGACTGAGCGCGTTGCCCGGTATTCCAGGCGAATTCGTCCAGCTCGACCATCTGTTCGCCGAGCAGTTGCTGGCACTCGCCCAGCAGGCGCCGGGCATCGGCGAGGAAGGCCTGGGTCTGGGGATCGAGACTGGGGCAGACGCTGTCCCGGGCGCTGTCGAGCAAGCGGCTGGCGCCGGCCTGCAAGCGCTTCAAGCGTTGCAGCGACACCTGCAGCGGCTGCAGGCGCTGGGAGTCGACCAGGGCCTTGCCGGACAGGTCGAGCAATTGGTTGAGGCGCTCGGCGGTCACCCGCAGCACCCGCTCGCTGGCCTCGCCGCCGTCGGCGCGCCGTGGCTCGTTCGACTCCGCTGGCTCAGCGGCGTCCGCCGGCTCGGCGAGCCCCTGGGGTTCGTCGGCGGCTGCCATCGGCGCAACCAGCGGCGGCGGCGCGGTGAGCGGCACGGCGGCGGCGCTGGCCGGTGCCGGCGACTCGCCGAGCAATGACTGCAAGCGCTCCACCAGCGCCGCGACCGCCAGGCTCGCCTGTTCGGCGCGGGCGCTGTCGGCATCGGCGATATGCAGGAGGATATCGGTGCCGGCCAGCAGCGCATCGACATGCTCCGGGCTGAGCAGCAGGCGGCCTTCCTGGGCGGCGACCAGGCACTCCTCCATCACATGGGCGACCTGCACGCCGCTGTCCAGGCCGACGATGCGCGCCGCGCCCTTCAGCGAATGCGCCGCGCGCATGCAGGCTTCCAGCTCCTGGGACAGGCGCGGGTCACGTTCCAGCGCCAGCAGGCCCTGGCCGAGCGCCTGGGTCTGCGCCTCGGCCTCGAGGCGGAACAGTTCCAGCAGCGAGGCGTCCTTCATTTGGTCAGGAGTCATGCCAGGCTCCGCGTCGCGGCAGCTAGCAGCGCCTGGTGATCGAGCAGGCTCACGCTACGCGAGCGCCACAGCAAGACGTCCTGGGTGAAGCGCGAGGAACCGGCCTGGAGCGAGCGCTCACGGGCCGGATTGAGCGGGTGGATGCCATCCACCTCGTCCACCGGCGCCACGATCGGGCCTCCGGCGGCGGCCAGGATGAGCATGCGCGGCACGCGCCGACCGCCCTCCTCCGGCGCGGCGGCCGGCGCCAGGCCGAGCAGCTCGGCAAGGGACAGGCAGGCCACCAGGGTGCCGTGCACATTGGCCACACCGAGCAGCGCCGGCGAGCGCGGATGCGGTAGCGAATGCACCGGGCAGGCCGGCGCCACCTCGACCAGCGCCAGGGTGCGCAAGGCCAGCCACTCTGCGCCGAGGCGGAACAACAGGTGCGCCTCGCCGAGCGCCTCCACCGCCTCGGCGGGCTCAACGCTCGTGGCCTCCGCGGCTTCGTCGCCGAGCACGTAGCGGTCCAGCAGGCGCGTGGCGGCGGCGGCGAACACCGGGCAATTGAGGCAGCGGACGTGCTCGGCCAGGCGCGCGCAGCTCTTGTCGCCACGCACGCCGATGCGGTTCCAGCAGTCGTCGAGCACCTCGGCGGCGGCATCCAGGTGCAATCGGTAATTCTGCTCAAACATCGCGCTTCACTCCTCGCGCGGCGCGCTCCTGCAAGCGCCGCGCGCCCTCGGCATCGCCGCGCGCGGCGAGCAGCGCGGCCAGGTGCAGCAGGCTTTCCTGATGATCGGGTTGCAGGTACAGCGCCTTGCGATAGAACCCCAGGGCCTGCTCGGCCTGCCCGCCGGCATCGCTGAGCAGCCCCAGCCAGTAATAGGCCGGCGCCGAGGGGCCGTGGCTGACCAGCAGGCTTTCGCAGCGTTGCCGCGCCCGTTCGCTGTCGCCCTGATTGGCCAGCCGGGCGACCTCCGCCAATCCGGCATCGAGGCTGTCCTCGCCCGCCACCGGCGCCTTGGCCGGGATCGCCGGGCGGCGTGGCGTCGACCGCAGCGGCTGGGGCCGGACGGGGGCTTGCCGGACGACCGCGCGCGGGCTCTTGAATGGCGTGGCCAGCGGCGCCGCCGGCGGCTCGTGCTCCAGGCAGAAAGCGAACGACTGCGCCACGCCCAGCGGGCGCATGCCCTGGCGCGACAGCAGGCTGGCTTCCGCCGGGCCAATGAACAGCACACCATCGTCGCGGACCAGGCGCCGCAGCACCTGCACCGCGCGCTCCTGGGTGGCGCGGTCGAAATAGATCAGCAGGTTGCGGCAGAACAGGTAATCGTAGGCCGGTTCCTCGGCGAGCAGGCCGGGCGCCAGCAGGTTGCCAATGCGCAGGCGCACGCGGCGGCGCACCCGCTCGTCCAGTAGGTAGCCGTGTTCCTGGGCGACGAAATAGCGCTCGCGGAAGCCCAGTTCGCTGCCGCGGAAGGAATTGCGCCCGTACTGGCCGTGCTGCGCCCGTTCGAGCATGGCCGGGCTGATATCCAGGGCGTCGATCTGGAAGCTCTGCTCCGGCAGGCCGGCGTCGAGCAGGGTCATGGCGATGGAATAGGGTTCCTCGCCGCTGGCGCACGGCAGGCTGAGTATGCGCAGCGGCCGCGCGCCGGCCAGCTCGCGCTGGCGACGGCTGGCCAGTCGGGCCAGGGCGGCGAAGGATTCCGGGTAGCGGAAGAACCAGGTCTCCGGGACGATCACCGCCTCGATCAACGCCTGCACGTCCTCGGCCGAGTCCTGCAGGCGCTGCCAGTAGGCCTCGACATTGCCCGCCGCCACGCGATTGGCGCATTGGCGCACGGCGCGGGCGACCACCGCCGCGCCGACCGAATCGGCATCCAGGCCGATGCGCTCCTTGAGCAGTTGGCTGAAACGCGCGTCGATCATCGCGGCGGCTCCTCGGCGGCCTGCAACAGCAGCGCGCGCACCGACTCGGGCAGCAGATCGTCAATGCACACGCGTTGCAGCAGGCCCTGCTCATCCTCCAGCACCGGGCCGAGGTAGCGGGCCTCGCCGCGCGCCAGGCCGTAGTCGCGGAACGCCGCCGGGTCGCGGCGCAGGGTGTGGCTGGCGTGTTCCAGGATCAGCCCCAGGCGGCGCGGCGCCCCGACGCCGCCGGTGCGGTAGTCGACCAGCACCAGGCGCGTGCTGGTCAGGCGCGGCGCCGGGTGGCCGCAGGCGATCTGGCTGAGGTCGAGCACCGGCAACAGCTCGCCGCGATGGACGAACAGCCCGGCGACCCAGGCCGGCGCTTCCGGCACCTGCTTGAAACGCGCCAGCGGCAGCACCTCGGCGATCTCGCGCACGTCCAGGGCGTAGCGGTCCGCCCCCAGGCGGAACTGCAGGTACAGGCGACCGGAGGCGCGCTCGTCAGACCTTGAAGCGGGAGACACCATTGCGCAGTCCATTGGCCACGAGGTTGAGTTCGTCGATGGCGAAGCTGGCCTGGCGCAGCGACTCCACGGTCTGTCCGGTGGCCTCGCCAAGCTGCACCAGCGCCTGGTTGATCTGCTCGGCGCCGGTGGCCTGCGCCTGCATGCCCTCGTTGACCATCTGCACGCGCGGCGCCAGGGCCTGGACCTGCTGGATGATCTGCGACAGTTGCTCGCCGACCTGGCCGACTTCGTCGATGCCACGGCGCACTTCTTCGGAGAACTTGTCCATGCCCATCACCCCGGCGGACACCGCCGACTGGATTTCGCGGACCATCTGTTCGATGTCGTAGGTCGCCACCGCGGTCTGGTCGGCCAGGCGGCGCACCTCGGTGGCCACCACGGCGAAGCCGCGGCCGTATTCGCCGGCCTTCTCCGCTTCGATGGCGGCGTTGAGCGAGAGCAGGTTGGTCTGGTCGGCGACCTTGACGATGGTGGTCACCACCTGGTTGATGTTGCCGGCGCGCTCGTTGAGGATCGCCAGCTTGGCGTTGACCAGCTCGGCGGCGCCCATCACCTGGTGCATGGTTTCCTCCATGCGCGCCAGGCCCAGTTGGCCGGAGCCGGCCAGGGTGGAGGTCTGTTCGGCGGCGACCGACACTTCGGTCATGGTCCGCACCAGGTCGCGCGAGGTGGCGGCGATTTCCCGCGAGGTGGCGCCGATTTCGGTGGTGGTGGCCGCCGTCTCGGTGGCCGTCGCCTGCTGTTGCTTGGAAGTGGCGGCGATCTCGGTCACCGAGGTGGTCACCTGGATCGCCGAGCGCTGCGCCTGCGAGACCAGGCCCTTGAGTTCTTCGGCCATGCCGTTGAAGCCGCTCTCGATGGCGCCGAACTCGTCCTCGCGGCCCAGCTTCAGGCGCGCGGTCAGGTCACCGCCGCTGAGGGTGCCGAAGACGTCCACCACCTTGCCCACCGGGCTGGTGATCGCGCGCATCAGGCGCACGCCGCAGACGCCGGCGATGAGCAGCGCCAGCAGCAGCGACACGATCATGGTGATCTCGGCGATCTCGACCTTGCGGACGATGGCCGCGGCCGCCGTGTCGGCGATCGCCTTGTTCAGGGTGATCATCTCGCCGAGCGTTTGCCGGCCCTTGTCCCAGGCGGGAATGAGCTCTTCCAGCAACACCCGGCGCGCGGCCTCGCGGTCCTTGCCATAAAGATCGAGCAGTTGTTCGAGCTGGCCGTTGAAGGCATCGGCCTGCTGCCGGAAACGCAACAGCGCGTCACGGTCGTGCTGGTCCTGCACGGTGCTTTCGTAGCTACCGATACGCTCCAGCAGGCTGTCGTGAAGGGCCCGGAAACTCTGGCGCCCGGCGCTGTCCAGCGGCTTGCCGTCGCTCAGTCCGACCTGCACCTGGGCCTTCATCATGGTGTCGGTCCAGGTGGTGCGAATGGTGGTCAGCGCATAGGTGCCGGGCATGGCATCGGTGCTGACCTTGCGCGCTTCGCGCTCGACCGCCAGCAGGCTGACGTACGAAAACACCACCATCAGCAGCATGATCGCGATGACGACCGCGAAACTGGCAAGGATGCGTTGGCGGAGAGTCCAGTTCTTCACAGTGTTCCCCTGAAATGCTCTGAGTCCTTCGTAGGGCGGATCGCGCGCGGGCCCTGCCCGGCCGCCTACGGTTACGGCAGAAAAGGCTGCCTATATTATCCGCAGCATCAGGGATACGCAGGCTTTATTCCTGTTCGATCTCGGCGTTTTCCAAGGCAGTGCGCAAAATCGCCGGGGCGCGGGGAAGCACCGGCCTGGATCGACATGGCCCGCCGCGCGCTTGCCGGGGCGGGCCGGAGGCGCCTCAGGCGGCGTCGGCGCGCAGGGCGATGAAGGAGCAGTTGTCGGCGAGGATGGCGGCGATCATCGCCCCGGTTTCTTCCAGCTGCCGGGCCAGGGCCGCGTTGGACACATGCAGCGCCCAGTCGGCCTCGGACTGTTCCGGGCTCTGCGCCTGGACTTCGTTCAAGGCGTCGAGGAAGGCCTCGCGCTGCGGCAGGTAGGAGGTGAAGCCGTCGCCCTTGAGCGCGCTGGTGCTGATGCCCAGGCGCTGGCAGATGGCCGCTTTGGCGGCGATCTCTTCACGATCGGCCTGGCGCGAACGCTCGATCAGTTCGGCCAGTTGCGCATCCACCAGTTGGCCGCCGACGATCAGTTCCGGGCCTGTCTCCCAGACCTGCGCGGGACAGTCCTTGTTCTCCGCGCGCAGCGGAATGTGCGGGTTGATCTCCATCGGATAGATGCGGCACACCAGCGGGCGGCGTTGGTAGATGGCGCAGCGCATGTCGCTGCCCAGGTGGCGACAGGCGCCCTGGTTGAAGGCGGCGAAGGTGATGGCCAGGTGCGCGCGGGTCTGTCCGCAGCGCACCGCCAGGGAGCGCCGCAGCACATGCTCGCGCTGGCCCGCCGGCAGGCCCGAGCCATCGGCGAGCACCGCCTCCAGCAGGATGATCAGCGCGCCGCCGTCACTGGCCCAGTCGCGGGCCTCGGCGAGGGTCAGGGGCACATGGTGGTCATGGCAGCACTTGCCGCAACCATTGCAGGAAAAACGCATGGCGGTATCGCTCCGTCAGCCGGTTCGTCGGGCGGCGGAAAACTGTCGTCCGCCGCCATGAGCAGGCTGAGGAGCAGATTGCGTGCCAGCCCGGCTCAGGCGCCGCCGTCGCGGAACACCAGGGCCTTGAGCGCCGCGTCCGGGTCGATGTCGGCGAACTCCGGCGGGTTCTCCAGGCGCTCGACGAAGGTCAGTCGCGGCGCCTCGGCGGCCATGCCCTGGATGAGAAAGTCCGGGCCGATGGACGGATCGTTGACGCAGGCCAGCACGCAGCCGCCCGGCGCCAGCAACTCCGGCAGGCGGCGCAGGATGCGCTGGTAGTCCTTGCCCAGGGCGAAGCTGCCCTTCTGGAACGACGGTGGGTCGATGATCACCAGGTCATAGGGGCCGGACTTCTTCACCCGTCCCCAGGACTTGAACAGTTCATGGCCGAGAAACTCCACGCGGCTCAGGTCGTGGTCGTTCAGCCGGTGATTGTCGCGCCCCCGGCTCAGCGCGGCGCGCGCCATGTCCAGGTTGACCACCCGCGCGGCGCCGCCGGCGATGGCCGCCACCGAGAAGCCGCAGGTGTAGGCGAACAGGTTGAGCACGCGCTGCCCCGCCGCCCGCGCCTGCACCCACTGGCGGCCATAGCGCATGTCGAGGAACAGCCCATTGTTCTGCTTGCGCCCCAGGTCGAGCAGATAGCGCAGGCCGTTCTCGCTGACCACGCGCTCCTCCGGCACCTCGCCGAGCAACGCCTGCATGGCGCTGTCCGGCAGATAGCGGTGCTGCAGCAACAGCGCCTCGGCGCCGCTGGCGCGCCACTCGGGCGTCGCGCCGAGGCCGCGCAGCATGGCGTCGAGCGCAGCCAGTTCGTCCGCCGCCGGTTCGCGGAACAGCGACACCAGCAGCACGCCCTGCAACCAGTCCACCGTCACATGCTCCAGCCCCGGCCAGCGCCGGCCACGGCCATGGAACAGACGGCGCACTTCAGCGGGCGGACTCGCCAGGGCGTTAAGCAGATGCTGCTGCAGGATGCCGAGGGCTGCGGAATTCATGACAGGGACCGGACAGGAAAAGGGCGGCCATTCTCGGTGAGAAAGGCGGAAAAATGAATCCGCCGAGCTCATCCCAGCCCGCGTGTCGCAAAAGCGCGAGGCGGACCGGGCGCGTGTGGCGGCCGCCCGGTAGAATCGCCAGCCGAACGAAATTTCCCAGGGGTTGAGCGGTGGATTCACAGCAGGGCTTCGTCCTCACCCGGCACTGGCGCGACACGCCCGCCGGCACCGAGGTGGACTTCTGGCTGGCCACCGACGCCGGCCCGCGCCGCCTGCGCCTGCCGTTGCAGACCTCGGTGGCCTTCGTTCCCGCCGAACAGCGCGCGCGCGTCGAGCAGCAGTTGCGCGGCGACAGCGGCGTGGAGCTGCGCGAACTCGGCCTGCGCGACTTCCAGCAGCGCCCGGTGCTCGGTCTTTACTGCCGCCAGCACCGCCACTTGCTGGATATCGACAAGCGCCTGCGCAAAGCCGGTCTCGACGTGCTGGAGGCCGACATCCGCCCGCCGGAACGCTACCTGATGGAGCGTTTCATCACCGCGCCGGTGAGTTTCAGCGGCACGCCGGGAGCCGACGGCATCCTGCACGACGCCCAGCTCAAGCCGGCGCCGAGCTATCGGCCGCGCCTGCGCCTGGTCTCCCTGGACATCGAAACCACCCTGCACGGCGAGCTTTACTCCATCGCCCTGGAGGGCTGCGGCCAGCGCCAGGTGTACATGCTCGGTCCGGCCAACGGCGACGCCAGCGGCATCGACTTCGCCCTCGACTACTGCGCCAGCCGCGCCGAGCTGCTGGAACGGCTCAACCAGTGGCTGGCCCGCCACGACCCGGACGCCATCATCGGCTGGAACCTGGTGCAGTTCGACCTGCGCGTGCTGCGCGAGCACGCCGAGCGGCTCCAGGTGCCGCTGCGCCTGGGCCGCGACGGCGACGCCATGGGCTGGCGCGAGCACGCCAGCCGCAATGCGCACTACTTCGCCGACGCCGCCGGGCGGCTGATCATCGACGGCATCGAGGCGCTGCGCTCGGCGACCTGGAGCTTCCCCTCGTTCAGCCTGGAATACGTCGCCCAGAGCCTGCTCGGCGAAGGCAAGGCGATCGACAACCCGTACCAGCGCATGGCCGAGATCGACCGCCTGTTCGCCGAGGACAAACCGGCCCTGGCGCGCTACAACCTCAAGGACTGCGAGCTGGTCACGCGGATCTTCGAGAAGACCCAACTGCTGCACTTTCTGCTCGAACGCGCCAGCGTCACCGGACTGCCCGCCGACCGCAGCGGCGGCTCGGTGGCAGCCTTCACCCACCTCTACCTGCCACCGATGCACCGCCTCGGTTTCGTCGCCCCCAACCTCGGCGAGAAAGCGCCGGAAGCCAGCCCCGGCGGCTTCGTCATGGACTCGCGTCCGGGCCTCTACGAATCGGTGCTGGTGCTCGACTACAAGAGCCTGTATCCGTCGATCATCCGCAGCTTCCTGATCGACCCGGTGGGGCTGATCGAGGGCCTGCGCCAAGCCGACGACGCGCACGCGGTGGAAGGCTTCCGCGGCGCCCGCTTCTCGCGCAGCCAACATTGCCTGCCGGCCATCGTCGAGCGCGTCTGGCAGGGCCGCGAGGCGGCCAAGCGCGACGGCAACCAACCGCTGTCGCAGGCGCTGAAGATCATCATGAACGCCTTCTACGGCGTGCTCGGTTCCAGCGGCTGCCGCTTCTTCGACCCGCGCCTGGCATCCTCGATCACCCTGCGCGGGCAGCAGATCATGCGCCGCACCCGCGAGCTGATCGAGGCCGAGGGCCAGCAGGTGATCTACGGCGACACCGACTCCACCTTCGTCTGGCTCGGCCAGGCGCACAGCGAGGAGGCCGCCGAGCGCATCGGCCGCGCCCTGGTGCAGCGGGTCAATGCCTGGTGGCGCGCGCACCTGCGCGAGGAATACGGCCTGGAAAGCGCCCTCGAACTGCAATACGAAACCCATTACCGGCGCTTCCTCATGCCCACCGTGCGCGGCGCCGAGGAAGGCAGCAAGAAGCGCTACGCCGGCCTGGTGCGGCGCGCCGACGGCAGCGAGGAGATGGTCTTCAAGGGCCTGGAAACCGTGCGCACCGACTGGTCGCCGCTGGCCCAGCGCTTCCAGCAGGAGCTCTACCAGCGCATCTTCAAGCGCCAGCCCTACCAGGACTATGTGCGCGACTACGTGCGCCAGACCCTGGCCGGCGAACTCGACGAACTGCTGATCTACCGCAAGCGCCTGCGCCGGCGCCTCGCCGACTACCAGCGCAACGTCCCGCCGCACGTGCGCGCCGCCCGCGCCGCCGACGAATACAACGCGCGCCTGGGCCGGCCCCGGCAGTACCAGCACGGCGGCTGGATCAGCTACCTGATCACCGTCGCCGGCCCCGAGCCCCTGGAAACCCGCCACTCGGCCATCGACTACGAGCATTACCTGACGCGCCAGTTGCAGCCCGTGGCCGACGCCATCCTGCCCTTCGTCGGCGACGACTTCGCGCGACTGATCGACCGCCAGCTCGCGCTGTTCTAGCGCGGCGGGCCGTCCGGCGCGCCACGGATGCCGGCGCGGCGCCGGGCCGCTACAATGCGCGCCCTGCCCCATGCGTGCCGGATGCCATTGCCATGTCCCTACCCAAACACCACCTGGAACTCCTCAGCCCCGCCCGCGATGTGCACATCGCCCGCGAGGCCATCCTGCATGGGGCCGATGCCGTGTACATCGGCGGCCCGAGCTTCGGCGCGCGGCACAACGCCTGCAACGAGGTGGCCGACATCGCCGCGCTGGTGGAATTCGCCCACCGCTTCCATGCGCGGGTCTTCGTCACCATCAACACCATCCTCCACGACGACGAGCTGGAGCCGGCGCGCGCGCTGATCCACCAGCTCTACGACGCCGGCGTCGACGCGCTGATCGTGCAGGACATGGGCGTGCTCGAACTGGACATCCCGCCGATCGAGCTGCACGCCAGCACCCAGACCGACATCCGCACCCTGGAGCGGGCCAAGTTCCTCGACAAGGCCGGCTTCTCGCAACTGGTGCTGGCCCGCGAGCTGAACCTGCAACAGATCCGCGCCATCGCCGACGAAACCGACGCGGCCATCGAATTCTTCATCCACGGCGCGCTCTGCGTGGCCTTCTCCGGGCAGTGCAACATCTCCCACGCGCAGACCGGGCGCAGCGCCAACCGTGGCGACTGCTCGCAGGCCTGCCGCCTGCCCTACACCCTGAAGGACGACCAGGGCCGCGTGGTGGCCTTCGAGAAGCACCTGCTGTCGATGAAGGACAACAACCAGAGCGCCAACCTGAGCGCCCTGGTCGATGCCGGCGTGCGCTCGTTCAAGATCGAAGGGCGTTACAAGGACATGGGCTACGTGAAGAACATCACCGCCTATTACCGCCAGCGCCTCGACGGCATCCTCGAAGGACGCCCGGAGCTGGCCCGCGCCTCCAGCGGCCGCACCGAGCACTTCTTCCTGCCCGACCCGGACAAGACCTTCCACCGTGGCAGCACCGACTACTTCGTCAACGAGCGCAAGGTCGACATCGGCGCCTTCGACTCGCCAACCTTCACCGGCCTGCCGGTGGGCGAAGTGCTCAAGGTCGGCAAGCGCGACCTGATCGCCGTGACCCAGGAGCCGCTGTCCAACGGCGACGGCCTCAACGTGCTGGTCAAGCGCGAGGTGGTCGGCTTCCGCGCCAACATCGCCGAGCTGCTGGAGCAATTCGAGGAAGACGGCGCGCCGCGCTGGCGCTACCGCGTCGAGCCGAACGAGATGCCGGAGGGGCTGTACCGCCTGCGCCCGAACCATCCGCTGAGCCGCAACCTCGACCACAACTGGCAGCAGGCCCTGCAGAAGACCTCCGCCGAGCGCCGCGTCGGCCTGCGCTGGCAGGCCAGCCTGGGCGAGCAGCAACTGCGCCTGGCCGCCACCAGCGAGGAAGGCGTGCGCGTGGAAGTCGCCCTCGACGGCCCCTTCGGCGTGGCGAACAAGCCGGAGCAGGCGCTGGAACAACTGCGCGACCTGCTCGGCCAGCTGGGCACCACCCAGTACCACGCGGAAAGCGTCGAACTGGACGCGCCGCAGGCCTACTTCATTCCCAATTCACAGCTCAAGACCCTGCGCCGCGAAGCCATCGAAGCGCTCACCGCCGCGCGCGTCGCCGCCCATCCGCGTGGCGCGCGCAAGGCCGTCAGCGTGCCGCCGCCGGTGTACCCGGAGTCGCACCTGTCGTTCCTCTACAACGTCTACAACCAGAAGGCCCGCGACTTCTACCACCGCTACGGCGTGCAGTTGATCGACGCCGCCTACGAGGCCCACGAGGAAGCCGGCGAAGTGCCGGTGATGATCACCAAGCACTGCCTGCGCTTCTCCTTCAACCTGTGCCCGAAACAGGCCAAGGGCGTCACCGGCGTGCGCACCAAGGTCGCGCCCATGCAACTGGTGCACGGCGACGAAGTGCTGACCCTGAAGTTCGATTGCAAGCCATGCGAAATGCATGTGATCGGCAAGATGAAGGGGCACATCCTCGACCTGCCGCAGCCGGGCAGCGCGGCGACCCAGGTGGTCGGCCAGATCACCCCGGAAGACCTGCTCAAGACCATCCGCAACCGCCCGGCGCACTGATCGCCCGTCGACCGCGACGCGCACGGCGCGTCCCGGTCTCCGCGAGGGGCCGCGTCATCCGGCATGACGCGGCCCCTCGTGCGTTCAACGGCCGCCGAAATCCATCGTCCAGTACACCCCGTGGTCGCTGCGCGAATCCGTCGCGTAGCCGGCGCCGACCTGGGTGAACAGCGGGTTCATCAGGTTCGCGCAGTGCCCCGGACTGGCCAGCCAGCCGGCCATCGCCTGGGCCGCCGAGCCCTGCCCGGCGGCGATGTTCTCGCCAACCTGGCGGCCACGGAAACCCGCGGCCCGCGCGCGGTCGTCGGGCATGCGCCCGTCGGGGTCCTGGTGGGAGAAGTAGTTTTCCTCGGCCATGTCCCGGCTATGCCGCTGCGCCGCCGTGCCCAGCGCGGCGTTCCAGGTCAGCGGTCGCGCCGCGCCGAAGCGCTGGCGGCCACACAGGCGCGGCCTGGCGCGCGCCGCGTTGACCTGCGCCAGCAGCGTCTTGTCCGTCGCCCGCGAGTCGTTCAGACGGCTATCCAGCAGCGGCTTCGCCAGCACCACGCGCCACTCCCGCCCGGCGCGGCTGATGCCGATATCGGCGTACTGCGCATCGAGCAAGGCGCCGCAGTAACGCTCTTCCAGCAGGTCGAACGCCGCGTCGGCATCCTCCGCCCCGGCCAGGCGAATGCTGCGCACGGCCACAGCCTGATAGCCGTTGTCCCTCACCGCCTCGCGCAAGGCGCCGCCCTCGCCGACCGGCAAGGCCAGGCTCGACTTCAGCTGCAACGGCGCCAGCACCGGCGCCCGGCGCCCCTCGCAACGCGCGGGGTGGGCGCGGTAATCGTTGATCGCCGCCGCCAGTTGCCGTTCGCCGCTGGCCTGGGCGGGGCTGGTAAGCAGGGGCTGCAGAGGAATCAGGCAAAGCGGGAGGAGGCGAGCAAAACGGACGGATCGGCGCATGAACGGCAGCGGCTCTGAATGGGACGGACGGAGGAGCGCAACGCCGATTTTTCGGTAGGAAGGCTCCGAACTGGCGATGAGACTGTGGGAGCCAGGAAGAGGTTCACGGGCTCGCTGCGTGAACTTGAAGGCCGTCGCATTCGGCGACGTTGCGCCTCCGTGGGTGCGCCAGGCGCGCAGAAAATCACGCATCGCCGGCGGCAGGGAGCGCGCTGGCGAGGCGCATGGCCGGCGTTAGCCGCCGCCGGCCGTGGCGGCGGATAACGCCTTCCCATTCATACGCCCTCGGCGCCTCGTCGCGGGATGGCGGCGGGAGCCGGGCCGGGCGTCATTCGCTCAACGCTTGGCGGTGTCTTTGCCGCTGACCTCGGCAGCACTGTCCAGGCGCGCCGACGCCTCCGCCGGCGCGGCTTGCTCCTCACTGCGCACGGCACGGCGAAAACCGGTGATGGCTTCGCCCAGATCGGCGCCCAGGCTCTTCAGGCGCTTGCTGCCGAACAGCACCAGCGCGACGAGCAGGATGACCAGCCAGTGCTTCCAGTCGAACAGACCCATGATGACCTCCTCGGAACTTCAAGTACGCCCGCGCGCTGCACGGGCGTTGGGACGGTCGCTCAGCGGACCTCTTCGTAGGGCAGGCCCACGTAGTTCTCGGCGATGTTGACCAGGCCGGCATGGGAGTTGAGGAAGTACTCGCGATCGGCTTCCTGCATCTTCCGGTCCCACGCGTCCTTATGGCCGTCGAAGTCGTGCAGCAGGTTGGTCATGAACCAACTGAAGCGCTCGCCTTTCCAGACCCGGCGCAGGGCCAGCTCGGAGTATTTCTCCAAGAGATCGGTGCGGCCTTCCTTAAAGACCTTGAGCAGAATGCGATACAGGTAGCAGACATCGGAGGCGGCCAGGTTCAAGCCCTTGGCGCCGGTCGGCGGCACGATATGGGCGGCATCGCCGACCAGGAACAGATGGCCGTACTGCATGGGCTCGACCACGAAGCTGCGCAGCGGGGCGATGCTCTTTTCCAGCGAGGGGCCGGTGAGCAGCTTGTCAGCGACTTCCTGCGGCAGGCGGGCCTTGAGTTCGTTCCAGAAACGTTCGTCGGACCATTCCTCGACCTTGTCGGTGAGCGGCACCTGCAGGTAGTAGCGGCTGCGGGTGAGCGAACGCTGGCTGCAGAGGACGAAGCCGCGCTCATGCTGGGCGTAGATCAACTCCTCGTTGACCGGCGGCGTATCGGACAGCAGGCCCAACCAGCCGAACGGGTAGACCCGCTCGTACTCGGTCAGCACGCCCGCCGGGATGCTCTTGCGCGATACGCCATGGAAGCCGTCGCAGCCGGCGATGTAGTCGCAGTCGATGCGATGGGTCTGTCCATCTTTCTCATAGGTGACGTAGGGCTTCTCGCCCTTGAGTTCGTGCAGCTGCACGTTCTCCGCGGAGTAGATGATCGGTGCGCCCGACGCGGCGCGGGCCTCCATCAGGTCACGGGTGACTTCGGTCTGGCCATAGACCATCACGGTCTTGCCGCCGGTCAGCTCCTTCAGGTGCACCGGTACACGCTTGCCGTCGAAGACCAGTTCGACGCCTTCGTGAACCAGACCTTCGGCGTCCATGCGCGCCGAAACACCGGCCTCACGGAGCATATCCACAGTCCCTTGTTCAAGGACGCCGGCACGGATGCGACCCAGCACGTAATCGCCGGTCTGACGCTCCAGGATGATGTTTTCAATCCCTGCCTTGTGCAGCAGTTGACCAAGGAGAAGGCCGGAAGGACCGGCGCCGATGATGGCAACCTGAGTTTTCATTGTTTTAATCTCGCATGAATATTCCAGTCTTTCCGATGCCGGGGCTGGAATCTGTGGATACGACTTGCTCCTGCATTTTTGCTTATAGAAATTGGAAAAGAAGGTTATAAATCAATAGATACTGGTACTTTTAGAAACACCGTTCGATCAACGAACACTCTACAGAGCCCGTTAACCCACCTGCCCGGCCGTGTCCATACGATGAAAGCCCAGACCCTCGGCATTCCTATTTTCAAGCTGTATGGCGAAAACCAGGCGTGGCCCAGTACCGACCTCATGCACTGTGAGTCGATTCACCAGCGCAGCAGTCTGTACCAATGGGAAATCAAGCCGCACCGGCACGCGGACCTGCTGCAACTGCTCTATGTGCGCCGAGGCGAAGCCGTGGTCGAGATCGAGGGACAGCGCATCGACATCCGCGAACCCTCGATCCAGGTCACTCCGCCGCTGTGCGTGCATGGCTTCCAGTTCGGCGCCAACATCGAGGGTTACGTGCTGACCTTGGCTGCGCCGCTGGTCGCGCAGATGGAGGCACAACTGGATTCGCCCCTGGCGCTTCTGGCCACGGCCGGCAGCTATTCCGTCGGCGCCGAAGGGGATTTCATCGACACCCTGTTCAGCACCCTGCACCGCGAGTACGAAAGCAGCGCCCCCTCGCGGGACCTGATGCTGCGCTCGCTGGTCAACGTCCTGGTGGTATGGATCAGCCGCAACCAGCAGTCGCAGCAGCCGAACAACCGCGACGACCGCAACAATCAATACCTCGCCCAGTACATCCGCCTGGTGGAGCAGCACTACACCGAGCACCCCAGCGTCGAAGACCTGGCCCATCGCGTCGGTATTTCGAGCGTGCACCTGAATGCGCTCTGCCGGCAGTTCGTCGGACATACGGCGCTGCAGATCATTCACCAGCGCCTGCTGCTGGAAGCCAAACGCAACCTGACCTATACGAACATGAGCATCAGCCAGCTTTCCGAGCACCTGGGCTTCAATGATCCGGCGTATTTCTCAAGGTTCTTCCGCCGCTTGACTGGCCTGTCGCCCAACGACTTCCGGCGCACCGATGGGCATCCGCATGCTTTGCCATGAACGCGGCGCGCTCCGCTCAGGTCGCGAATTTTCTTAAGAGTTTCCTTGTCCGGGCGCTTAAAAATCGCCAGGCCGGATTTTTACTTACTTGTAACTATCTGATTTAAAAGGAATTTATCGAAAGCAGAAGATGGCACACAAGTTGAATTGCAGGCTCCCCCGGCTCTGCCGCCGGGAAATCCAATAACAACAAGGCTGGCCTTCTATGCATAAAAATCCTCTTCTCGCCTCCGTCTTTGCCCTCGGTAGCGGTCTGCTGCTTGCCTGCAGTGCCTCCCAGGCCCTTGCCACCGAAGGCGGCCTGTCCTCCTGGCCGATGGGTATCGAAATCTACGGCATGGGCATTCTGCCGCCGCCGGGGACCTATGGGCAGATCTTCACCGGTAACTACGAAGCGAAATCCGTGCGTGACAACGCAGGGAACAAAGCGGCCGACATCGACCTGCGCGTCACCACCGTCGTGCCTCGTTTCGTCTGGGTGACCGAGCAGAAGGTGCTTGGCGGCGACCTCGGCTTTCACGCCCTGCTGCCACTCAACGATATGCGCCTGAACATCAAGAACGGTCCGCATGACAGCAAGCGCGGCATCGGCGATGCGCATTTGGGCCCGGTCGTCGGCTTCCACCTCAGTGACAAGCTGCACATGGCCACGGGCGTCGACTTCGTCCTGCCCACGGGCGCCTACGACAAGAACGACATCATCAACCTGGGCAACAACTACTACACCGTGGAAGCGGTGTATGCCATGACCTATGCGAACCCCCACGGCCTTAACGCCGATGTGCGTCTGATGTACGACTACAACTTTGAAAACAAGGACACCCACTATCAGTCCGGCCAGGAGCTGCATGCCGACTACACCCTCGGCTGGGGTGTCGGCAACAGCTGGGTGGTCGGTGTCGGCGGGCACGCCTACCAGCAGGTCACCGACGACAAGTGCAGCGCCTCCAATTGCGCCGCCGCCGCCCTGGTCGAGGAAACCAACGGCTACCGCGGCCGCTCCTTCTCCATCGGCCCGGCGGTGCAGTTCAGCAGCAAGGACGGCTGGTCCCTGAGCGCCAAGTGGCAGCAGGAAAGCGGCGTGCGCAACCGCGCCGAAGGCCAGACCGTCTGGCTGAAGTTCACCACGCCGCTTTGAGCCGCTCCCGGCATCAATGAAAACGCCCCGCGGCCTGAGGCTCGCGGGGCGTTTTCATTCACCAGGAGAGCGACGCCGTCAGCGCCCCTTCAGCCGATAGCTGATTTGCGCCCGGCTCATGCCGAGCATCTGCGCTGCCGCCGTGATGTTGCCGCCGGAGCGTTTCAGCGCCATGCGCACCAACAACCGCTCGATCTCCTCCAGCGAAGTGCCCAGCGTCGGGTCCTGTCCGGCGATGAAGGCCTGCAGACAGGCCAGCTCGCGCTCGCCGGCGCCGCCGCCCCAGGCGCTGGCCGAGAGTTCAGGCACCGACGGCGAAGCGTCGGCTCGCTCGCCGAGCGGATGGGTCAGCGACAGGCGCCCCTCGGCGGTCAAGCCGACCGGCGCAGTGAACAGCGACGAATTGCCTTCGGCGAGATGGATGACATCCATTGCCTCGCCATCGCCGGCGACAATCACCCCGCGTTCGATCAGGTTCTGCAGCTCGCGGATGTTGCCGGGAAAGCGGTAGGTCAGCAGGGCATTGAGCAGGCGCGGAGTGAAGCCGGCCAGCTGCCGGCCATGACGGATGCTGAACTTGCGCAGGAAGTAGCTCATCAGCAGCGGAATGTCTTCGCGGCGCTCGCGCAGCGGCGGCAGATTGATGGGGAAAACATTCAGCCGGTAGAACAGGTCTTCGCGGAAGCGCCCGGCCTCCACTTCGCGGCGCAGATCGACATTGGTCGCGGCAATCACCCGCACGTCCACGTTGATCGGCGTGATGCCGCCGACCCGCTCGATTTCCCCCTCCTGCAGCACGCGCAGTATCTTGCTTTGCGCGCTGAGGCTGAGCGTGCCTATCTCATCGAGGAACAGGGTGCCGCCGTTGGCGCGCTCGAAGCGCCCGGGGCGCGAACGGTCGGCGCCGGTGAAGGCGCCGCGCTCGACGCCGAACAGCTCGGACTCCACCAGGTTTTCCGGCAGGGTAGCGCAGTTCAGCGAAATCAGTGGGTTGCCATGCCGCAGGCTCGCCTGGTGCAGGGTGCGGGCAAAAAGCTCCTTGCCGACGCCGGACTCGCCCATGAGCAACACGGTGGCCTGGGTCGGCGCCACGCGCTGCAGCCGCTGGGTGGCGGCCACGAACGAGGCGGAGATCCCGACCACGCTATTGTCACCGTCGACCTCGGCCAGCTCGGCCACCGCCGTCTCGCCAGCCGAGGTGGAGGCGTAGACGCTGCGCCCGAGAAACTCGCCGGCATCCAGGTAGGCCAAGTCCACGTCGATGTCATCCCACTGCTCGGCGGGCTTGCCGATGATGCGGCAGGCCTGGTGCCCGGTAGCCCGGCATTCCAGCTCGCGAAACACCACCAGGCGGCCGAGCAGCGACGAGGCATATCCGCTGGCATAGCCGATTTCCATCCAGCAGGCCGGTTCGTTACCCAGGCCATAGGCGGCGATGTGCTCGTCATCCTCCAGCGAGTGGTGCCACAGGAACTCGGAATAGAAGTGCCCCACGCTGGAGTCGATCTCCATCTGGATCACCTCCACGTTGACCATGCCTTCGAGCATATGCATCCGCGGGCCGGCGCTGTAGAGGCTGGCATGGTCGCCCTCGGGCCACTGCGCGCGGACCTGGGCAGCGTCGCGGGCGCCGGCCTGCCAGCCGATGCGGGTCAGCAGGCCACGCGCCTTGTCCAGCCCCAGGGCGTCGATCAGCTCACGGCGAATGGCGCCGAACGCCGTTCCCTGCATCAGCATCATGCGCTGGCCGCACAGCCAGATGGAGCCGGCATCCGGGGTGAACGCCACGGTTTCCGCCAACTGCTCTGCGGTCGGCATGCCACCGGCACCCAGCTCACTGGAGCGGTCGACGATCAGGCGCATCTGCCGGCCCAGCAGCTGTTTGATGAAATCCTTGTTCGCAGGCTGGCCGGTATTACTCGGAGATTGACGAGTCATGGCAACAGAAAGAAATCATGGATGGCCCTGCAGTATGCGGACAGCCTTTGGCGGGTCAATCGACACAGCCCGCCACTCATCCCCATTGCGCCATTGACTGCCCGATAACCGCACAGACTTTCGCTCCCGGCAGCCGGAGAGCTTTTTTCAGTCGCGCGGATTTCTCTGCACAAAAATCCGCAGCGCCATCCGAGGCGAATCACCTGCGACACCTTGTCGCCGCCTAAATCATTTTCAAGCCATTGTTTCCAAAAGAAATTTCATAAAAAAACAGAATGGCATGATTGTTGTTATGTGCATGTCACCCGCTCATTTCGAAGGTGACCACAATATGACAATGACTCCTTCACCCCTTGACATCCGCCGCATTTATCTATCGCGGCTACTCTTCTGCTAATCAAAGCGCTCCCCCTTTCGGGTCCAGGCCTGCCACGTCAGTGCTGAGCCGACACGCTGCGCGATCGCCATGAACCTGGAATCCAAGGCCTGCGGCCCTGCCGTGGTCAGACAACATCGATAAGAGAGAAGCACGATGAACATTACCCGCCCTGCCTATCAGGATTTGCACTTGCTGCCGCTCGCCGGCCAATGGCGTGCCGGCAATGCCGGCCGTCAGTTGGAGGTCACCGACCCCTTCACGCACAAGAGCCTGCTGAGCATCAGCCAGGCCAATCGGGAGGATCTCGACGAGGCCTACCGCAAGGCCCGCGAAACCCAGGCCGAGTGGGCCGCCAAAGCGCCGGCCGAACGCGCCCAGGTGATGCTCAATGTGGTGAAAATCTTTGACGAGCGCCGCGAAGAGATCATCGACTGGCTCATCCGCGAGTCCGGCAGCACCCGCATCAAGGCACAGGTGGAATGGGGCGCGGCGCGCGCCATCACGCTGGAATCGGCGAGCCTGCCGAACCGCGTGCACGGGCGCATCCTCGGCTCCAACATTCCGGGCAAGGAAAGCCGTGTGTACCGCGCGCCGCTCGGTGTGATCGGCGTGATCAGCCCGTGGAACTTCCCGCTGCACCTGACCGCGCGCTCGCTGGCGCCGGCCTTGGCCTTGGGCAACGCCGTGGTGGTCAAGCCGGCCAGCGACACCCCGGTGACCGGTGGTCTGCTGCTGGCGAGGATCTTCGAGGAAGCCGGCCTGCCTGCCGGCGTGCTCAGCGTGGTGGTCGGCTCCGGTAGCGAGATCGGCGACGCCTTCGTCGAGCACCCGGTTCCGGCCTTCATCTCCTTTACCGGGTCGACCGAGGTTGGCCGCAACATCGGACGTATCGCCAGTGGCGGCAAGCACCTCAAGCACGTCGCCCTGGAGCTGGGCGGCAACAGCCCGTTCGTGGTCCTCGCCGATGCCGATCTCGAGCAGGCGGTCAGCGCCGCGGTGGTTGGCAAGTTCCTCCACCAGGGCCAAATCTGCATGGCCATCAACCGCATCATCGTCGAGCAGCCGGTGCTGGAAGAATTCACCCGGCGCTTCGTCGAGCGCGTCAAGGCGCTGCCTTACGGTGACCCGAGCAAGGCGGAGACCGTGGTCGGCCCGGTGATCAATGCCAAGCAACTGGCCGGCCTGCGCGACAAGATCGCCACGGCCAAGGCTGAGGGCGCCACGCTGCTGGTCGGCGCCGAGCCGCAGGGCAACGTCATGCCGCCGCATGTGTTCGGCGACGTCACCGCGGACATGGAAATCGCCCGCGAAGAAATCTTCGGCCCGCTGGTCGGCATCCAGTCCGCACGCGATGCCGAGCATGCCCTGGCGCTGGCCAACAGCAGCGAGTACGGCCTGTCCAGCGCCGTGTTCACCGCCAACCTGGAGCGCGGCGTGCAATTCGCCCAGCGCATCCATGCCGGCATGACTCACGTCAACGACATCCCGGTCAACGACGAGCCCAACGCGCCGTTCGGTGGCGAGAAGAACTCCGGTCTCGGTCGTTTCAACGGCGATTGGGCAATCGATGAGTTCACTACCGACCACTGGATCACCCTGCAACACGCGCCTCGGCCGTACCCGTTCTGATACGGCCGCTGGCGCTTCCATGAACCATCCCAATAACAATATGGAGTACGAAATGTCCTCATTGCTCGACAACTCGGCTGTGAAACGGACCTTCGCTGCTTGCCTTGCCCTGCCGCTCGTGGTGCTAGCTGGTACTGCCTTCGCTGACGGCGACGGCGTCTGGAAAGGCGGCGAGAACGTTTACGAAAAGGTCTGCGGCCGCTGCCATGAACACAACATCGGGCCGGTGCTCAAGGGACGCCAACTGCCGGCGCCCTACATCACCGCGGTGGCGCGCAACGGCCTGCGCGCCATGCCGGCGTGGCCAGCCTCCTTCATTGACGACAAGTCCCTGCAGCAGGTCGCCGACTACATTTCCAAAGCGCCGGCACCTGCGGCCAAACCCTGAGGAGCTCAGCATGAACGTCGAACGTCGTTCCCTGCTCAAAGGGATGGCCCTGGGCAGCCTGGCGGGCGTGGCGAGCATGGCCCTGGGCGGCTCCGGCCTGGCCCTGGCCAACGCCGCGACGGGCCGCGCCGCAACGCGCCCCACGCTGGTCCTGGTCAGTGCCGAGGTGGCCAAGTCCGCCTTCCTCCAGGGCGTCAACGCCAACCCGGCCGCCCAGCAGTTCAAGGTGCAGCGCAGCGACCTCAGCCTGGACTTCGTCCTGAGCCTGCAGCAGCGCCTGCGCAGCGGTCAGCCACAACGCATCATCGGCCTGGTGGACGACGCCAGCGCCGCCCTGATCGTTGACGTGGCGCGCAGCAGCGGCGCCCGCGTGCAATGGCTCGGCCAGCACAGCGCCAGCCTCAACCGCTCGCAGCACCGCCTCCTCAGCGCGGACGCCGCCAATGGCTGCGCCCTGCAGCTCGGCCTGCACCTGAATGCCTGTGGCAGCGGGTTCAGCCTCAGCGAACAGCGCCTGCTCGGCCCGCAGAAACCCCTGCAGCTGGGCGCCGCCGCACGCAGCGCCGCCGCCTCAGAGCAGTGGGCCGCCACCCTGGGATACAACCTGGCCTCGCTGGGCGATGCCAACCCGGGACAAGCACCGCTTATCGCTAGCCGCTCGGCGCCGCTGACTGGCAATTTCGTTTCGTTCTCGATCGAGGCTTGAAGGAGCTAATCAAATGACCGAGCAAACCAACAAGACACTGCTCCCGCGCGGCGTGGACGCCGCCAACTTCGAGCAAGCGCTGGCCAAGTTCCGCAAGCTGCTGGGCGAAGAGAACGTCCTGGTCAAGGACGAGCAACTGATCCCCTACAACAAGATCATGATGCCCGTGGATAACGCCGAACACGCGCCGTCCGCCGCCGTCACCGCCACCTCCGTCGAGCAGGTGCAGGGCGTGGTGAAAATCTGCAACGAGCACAAGATCCCGATCTGGACCATCTCCACCGGCCGCAACTTCGGTTATGGCTCGGCGGCGCCGGCACAGCGTGGCCAGGTCATCCTCGACCTGAAGAAGATGAACAAGATCATCCACGTCGACCCGGACCTGTGCACCGCGCTGGTCGAGCCCGGCGTGACCTATGGCCAGCTCTACGACTACCTGCAGGAAAACAACCTCCCGCTGATGCTGTCCTTCTCCGCGCCCTCGGCGATCGCCGGCCCGGTGGGCAACACCATGGACCGCGGCGTGGGCTACACCCCCTATGGCGAGCACTTCCTCATGCAATGCGGCATGGAAGTGGTGCTGGCCGACGGCGACATCTACCGCACCGGCATGGGCGGGGTTAAGGGCGACAAGGCCTGGCAAGTATTCAAGTGGGGTTACGGCCCGACCCTGGACGGGATGTTCACCCAGGCCAACTACGGCATCTGCACCAAGATGGGCTTCTGGCTGATGCCCAAGCCGCCGGTCTTCAAGCCGTTCAGCATCGTCTATGACAACGAGGCCGACATCGCCGACATCGTCGAGATGATTCGCCCCCTGCGCATCGCCCAGATCATCCCCAACGCCGTGGTGATCGCCAACGCCCTGTGGGAAGCCGGCGGCATCAGCGTGCGCCGCTCCGATTACATCAGCGAGAAAGGCGCCACGCCTGACGCGGTGATCGAGAAGATCATCAAGGACAAGGGCCTGGGCCAGTGGAACGTCTACGCGGCGTTGTACGGCACCGCGGAGCAGGTCGAAGTGAACTGGAAGATCGTCACCGAGACCGTGAAGAAGTCCGGCAAGGGCCGGATCGTCACCCAGGAGCAGGCCGGCGATACCCAGCCCTTCAAGTACCGCGCCGAGCTGATGAGCGGTGTGCCGAACCTGCAGGAATTCGGCCTGTACAACTGGCGCGGCGGCGGTGGCTCGATGTGGTTCGCCCCGGTCAGCCAGGCGCGTGGCAGCGAATGCGACAAGCAGAAAGTGCTGGCCAAGAAGATCCTCAACAAGCACGGCCTGGACTACACCGGCGAGTTCATCGTCGGCTGGCGCGACATGCACCACGTGATCGACGTGCTCTACGATCGCACCGATCCGGAGGAAACCAAGCGCGCCCACGACTGCTTCGCCGAACTGCTGGATGAGTTCGAGAAGGAAGGCTACGCGGTGTACCGCGTGAATACCGCCTTCCAGGAGCGCGTGGCGCAGATCTATGGCCCGGTCAAGCGCAAGGTGGAGCACGCCATCAAGCGTGCCCTGGACCCGAACAACATCCTGTCTCCGGGCAAGTCGGGCATCGACCTCGCCAACAAGTTCTAGAAAACCGGTGCCCCGCCAGACGCGTTCTGGCGGGGCCTCTTTTTATCCGCAGGAATATCCATGATTCGCAAGCAATTGCTCGCCGCCAGCCTGTTGCTGGCCTCCCCCCTGGTCCTGGCCCAGGGCGATGCCGACCAGGGCAAGAACCTTTTCGCCGCCAATTGCGGCTACTGCCACAGCACCGAAGCCGGCAAGAACCAGATGGGCCCGAGCCTTCATGGCGTCTATGGCCGGGCTGGCGGCCAGGCTCCCGCCTTCGCCTATTCCGCACCCTTCAAGAGCGCCAAGCCACAGTGGGATGAGGCCAGCCTGGACAAATGGCTGACCAATCCGGCGGCCATGGTGCCAGGGACCATGATGATGTTCCCCGGTCTCGCCAGCGCCGAGGATCGCCAGCATCTGATCGCTTACCTCAAGACCCTCAAGTAAGCGTCGCCCGGCGGTGCCGTCCGTTCACGGCAGCGGCGCCGCCAGTGGCACAGTTCCGAACGAAAACCCTTTGCCAGCAAGGTTGATCGAACAGGTCGCGCGAGGTTGTTGAAGGCGGTCATGAACCTTGTGTTTTCAGCGGTAACACCCAGGGATTTCATAAGTTCAGTCGAATAAAAAAGGATCCGCATGATGTTTTTCAAGAACTCCTTGCGTACGCAACTGTTATTCCTGCTGGGTGCCAGCTTGCTGCTGGTTTCACTCTCGGCGCTGACGCTTTTTGACCGCCTCTCCAACTACCAGCACGCCTACAACGAACTGCTTGGAAATACCGTCCACGCCTCAAGGCTCGTCAATCAGGCCAATCTGGCGCTCAAACTGCAGTTCCAGGGATTGCGGCTCGCGGAGGAACGGCAAGACGCCGAGGCATCGAAGCGCAGCTTGGCTGCGTTTGAAAGCGAAGAGCGCAACGTCAAAGACGCCCTGGGCAAACTGGCCGAGCTGAACCTTGGCCAGCCGCTAACGACATCGATCGCGCAGTTGCTCCAACTGCATCAGGCGCTGGGGGAACGCTATCGCAGAGATCCCGCGGCATTCGCTGCCGCCGACACGCTTGCCGTCAGCGAGAAAATGAATGGCTTGGTTGAAGGCGTGTACCAGAGCAACCAGGACGAGCTGGCGAAGATCGACGAAAAGAGCAATCGCACCCGGCTGGTCGGGAGCCTCGTGCTTCTCGCCATCAGCGTGCTGATATTTTTCATTGTCACGGGGTTCATCAATCAGCGTCTGATCCAGCCGATCGGAAAGATGACGGAGCACATCATTCAACTCGCTCAGGGAAACTTCCTGCTGGCGGCTGGCAATGATCGGCGCGACGAACTGGGCCGCCTGGCGAGAGCCGCCAATGCGCTGTGTGACTTTCTCCTAGACACCTTCGCCAACCTGAAAAAAAGCACGGACCAGATGGATGCCGCCAGCGATGAGCTGAACAGTATTTCCAGCCACATGGGCAAAGGCATTCAGGACCAGAGCCTACGCACCGATCAGGTCGCCGCGGCCATGGAAGAAATGTCCGCCGCGGCCCAGGAAGTCGCCAGCCACACCGCGCAGGCGGCACGCGCCGCCGATGATGCCGAACGAGCCACCCAACAAGGTGAGAAGGCCATGCTCGGCATGGTCAAGAGCATCAATGATATCCGTGACGAAATCACCAGCGCCGCCAAAGTCATCCATCGCCTGGAGTCCGACAGCGGGCGAATCGGCGAAGTGCTTGCGGTCATCCACAGCATTGCCGAGCAGACCAACCTGCTCGCGCTCAATGCCGCCATCGAAGCGGCGCGGGCCGGTGAGCAGGGTCGCGGCTTCGCCGTGGTGGCCGATGAGGTGCGCAACCTGGCGCAACGTACCGCGCAGTCCACGGCAGAAATCAACACCATCATCGCCGCCGTGCAAAAAGGCGCATCGAGTGCGGTTCAGGCGATTGAGAGCAGCCAGCGCAGTAGCGAGAACGGCATTGATCAGGTCCAGTCGGCCGGCAAGATTCTGAACGGCGTTACCACCGCCGTGCAGACCATCCACGACATGAGCCAGCAGATCGCGACGGCCGCCGAAGAGCAGACGCTAGTCGCCGAAGATGTGTCGCGCAACCTCAGTGAGCTGGTGGTGATCGCGGCGAATAATCAAGACAGTGTGCGGCGCACCGAAGAGGCCAGTAAAAACCTGCATGGGGTGTCCAGCGCACTCAGCGAAATGGCCAGCCGTCAGCGTCAGTGACGACAGCGCGAGCCTCCGCGCGGGAGCCTTACGCCGAGGGATCATCCCTCGGCGCGGGCTGAAGGCGGGTAGGCGTTGAGCGCTGGCCAGCGTTCTCCCAGGGCTCCGTGGCGGGCAGTGCAAGGCCCTGTACGAACACCTGCCGTCCGATGGCAGCGAAGCACGGGCGCGAGCGAAGGCAGTCGCCCCACGAGAACCCGGCACGCGCGCCGCCCGATCCTCAGGCTGGCCTGCGGGCCTCGGTCCAAGCGACCCGCCCTGCTCGCTTTGCCGGTTCGGGCGTCAGTTCAGGCGCTTGAGGAAGTGGTGGCAGGCGATCTGATAGCGGCGCTGCATGTACAGCCGATGCGCCGCGGCCCGGTCCACGCCCACCCCGGAGTCAAGGTGCACGGCCGAGCAGCCCAGGCGCTTGGCCTCGGCCTCGACCCACGCCATCAACTCCGCGGCAAAGCCTTTGCCGCGCCATTCCGGGAGGGTCGCGATGTCCACCACGTACAGCGACTTGCCCAGCCAGAGCGAGTATTGAATCCGATAGCCCAGCGCACAGACGGCGATGGGCGAGTCGTCGGCCCACAGGCCGATCAGGTGGTAGCCATTGGGGCGCAGCAACTCATCGACCTGGGTGACGACTTCAGCCTGAGAGTATTTCGGCCACAACTCGCACAAGGCGGCCGCCGCCTGGGCCGTTTCACCGGCGCTTACCGTTCTGATCGTGATGGACATAAAGGGCTCCCATGCAAAGCCACGGATTCTACGCTGACTTCACGGTTGGCCCGCAGACGATCGTGCGGCAGCCCGCGCCTCAAGGACGGCCATTGGCAGGTAGCGCCGGTTCAGGACGGCCGCCGCAGGTGGAAGCGGCAGACCTGGCCGCCGCGCACCATGCACTCCAGGTGTTCGACGCTGCCGCCGCCCAGCGTGCCGATCAGCGCGAGGTCGAGTTCGCAGACTTCCGGGTGGGCGCTGGCCAGGTGATGGAAGACGCAGTTGTGCGCGACTATTTCCGGCTCGCCCGCGCTGCGCGCGAACACCTGCGCTGCGTAGCCCGTCTCGTTCATGTGCTCGACGATGCGCGCCTCGCTCACGGTGGCCTGCTCCAGCCCGGCGGCCATGCGCGTGCCGAGGTTGCGCATCAGCGCGACCAGGGCGTCGTGACCGACGAGCTGGGCGATTTCGCCGATCAGCAGGTCGGCGAGCAGTTGGTACTGCCGGGGGAACAGCTCCCGGCCGCGCGGGCTGAGCAGATACAACTGCTCGGGGCGGCGGCCGGTGGGCCGGGTGGTGCCGCGCAGCACCAGGGCATCGCGCTCCAGGGCGGCCAGGTGCTGGCGCACGGCGGTACGGGTCACGGCCAACTGCTCGGCCAGTTCGTCGATGCTCATCCCGCTCGCCCGGTAGAGCAGCGCGGTGAGCAGGTCCTGCTGGGTGCGGCCCAATCCTTGAAGCATGCGTCTACCTCGTGACGGCGTCAGAACTTGTCCGGGAATTGCTTGACCAGCGCGGCGCCCAGGGTGTCGGCGAGCATCAGGATGTGCGCGCGCATGGCCTGCCAGGTCTTGGCCTCGGCGGCGTAGTCGTGCGCCGCCAGTTGATCGATCTGGGCGATGTGCTGGGCGCCATGGGTGCCGAGCATCGCGAGCAGGTCATTCTCGGGAAGGTAAGGGTTGGCTGCCGCGAGGAACTTGGCAAGCGCGGCGGCGTTGCTGGTCAGTTCCGCGACCGCGGCTTTGCGGCCGGCGGCGCTCTTCGCCACGCTGGCGTCGCTGTAATGCTTCACCGCGCCCCAGTGCCCGGCCAGCAACTTGAGCAACTGGTCGGCCGCCGGCTGGCCATAGAGCGGGGCCAGGCTGTTGGCGATGGTCGTGGCATTGCTCACCACCTGTTCGCTGGCCACCGCGGCCTGGCGGCTATCGCCGGCCTGGTTCGCCTGCGCGTAATTGCGAATCCAGAAAATGTGCTCCAGCCACAGGTCGCGCAAGGCCAGGCGGGTCGTCAGTGCCTGGGACTGCGCGCTGTCGGCACTGCCACGGGTATCGGCGGCGAAGCTGGCGAGGGGCGGGACGCAGAGGGTGAGAAGGAGCAGCAAAACCGAGGTTCTGATTTTCATGGCGGTAGCCTCCAGTGAAAGAATCGAACTGCAAAAACAATTTAAGCATAATTTTATGCCGTAATTGATTTGGCAGACAGAAGGCTTGCCAAGGTGTGCACCGGAGCGGTCCCGCGCCCTCGGCCGAGGGGCGGCCGTCAGCGCGTCGGACGGTCCAGTTGCCAGCGCTGGCGGAGCTGTCGCAGGCGGCCATTGCGCTGCATCTCGTCCAGCGCCCGCTGCCAGCGTGCGACCAGCGCCGGGTCGGTCTGCGGCGAGAAGGCGATGTAGCCATGGCCGGCGATCAACGGCATCTGGAAATGCAACTCGCCAGGCGACAGGCCGACTTCCCGGGCCAGGGTGGCGACACTGATGGTATCGACCGCCACCAGATCGGCGCGGCCGATCTGCAGCAGGTGCATCATCTGCTCCGGCGTGTCCACGCCGTAGAGGTTGTTCAGGCCCTGTTGGCGCAGGTAGTCGTAGGACGACCATTTGCGCGGCAGGACTATGCGCCCGACCCGGCGGGCCTGTTCCAGGCTGGTGATCGCTGGTTGCAGGGGTTTCGCCGAATACAGCGCGATATCCACCTCGAGCAGGGGGCCAACCCACTGGTAGCGAGGCTCGCGCTCGGCGTTGCGAAGGACGGTGAAGGCCCCGGTATCCGGCTCGCTGGCGGCATTGCGCAAGGCGCGCAGCAAGGGCATCTGCTGCACCTGCACGCTATCGCCGGTGCGCGCGGCCAGCTCATGCACCACGTCCACGCCGAACCCCACCAACTCGTTGCCCTGCTGGAATTGCAGCGGCGCATGGCTGTCGGTGAGCATGCGCAGCTCGGCGGCACTGGCCGAAAGCGCAAGGAACGACAGCAAGCAACCGACAAGCCAGCTCATGGAACGACCTCAGCCAAACAGGGAACCCGCTTGTTTACGGCCTGAACGGCGATGTCTTAAGGGCTGGCGCGGAAACTTTTTGCAAAAGTTTTCGATGGCGATACGGCCAGCACCGATGCCACTCCAGCCATCTCCCCTTGAAACACCACCCGCCCTGGAAGGCGCCGCGCCCAAGGGCAATTGAGCGCGGCGCTCGTCGTCAGTCGGCGTGGATGTCGTTGTGCCGCGTCTCGCGCAGGAACAGCAGCGCGCAGACCAGGCTGAAGCCAGTGATCAGCACCGGATACCAGAGCCCGTAGAAGATGTTGCCGGTGTACACCACCAGGGCGAAGGAGATCGTCGGCAGCAGGCCGCCGAACCAGCCGTTGCCGATGTGGTAAGGCAGCGACAGCGAGGTGTAGCGGATGCGCGTCGGGAACAGCTCGACCATCAGCGCTGCCAGCGGGCCGTAGCAGCAGGTGGCGATGAGGATCAGGGCGACGATGATGGCCACCACCATGGGCCGGTTGACCAACGCGGAGTCGGCCTGGGTCGGGTAGCCGGCGGCCTTCACCGCGGCGCCGAGGGCGGCGGCGTCGAAGCCCTGGATGCGCTGCTCGCCGACCGTCACCAGCACCTCGCTGCCGGCCGGCGCGGCCACCGAACTGTAGGGCACGCCACCCTTCACCAGCAGCGTCTTGACCTTGTCGCAGGGGCTGTCGAATTTGGCCTTGCCGACCGGATCGAACTGGAAGGTGCAAGTGGCCGGGTCGGCCTGCACCGTGACCGGCGCCTGCCGCGAGGCCTGGTCGATCTGCGGGTTGGCGTAGTGGGTCAGGGCCTTGAACAGCGGGAAATAGAGCACGGTGGCGAGCAGCAGGCCGGTGAGCAGCACCGGCTTGCGGCCGACCTTGTCGGAGAGCCAGCCGGCGACGACGAACAGCGGCGCGCCTATCACCAGGGAGATCACCAGCAGGGTATTGGCCAGCGCCGGATCGACCTTGAGCACCTGGGTGAGGAAGAACATCACGTAGAACTGCGCGGCGTAGAATGTCACCGCCTGCCCGGCGTTGATGCTGAACAGCGCGATCAGCACGATCTTCAGGTTGCTCCAGCGGGTGAAGGACTCCTTCAGCGGCGAGCGGCTGAGCTTGCCCTCGGCCTTCATCTTGAGGAACGCCGGCGATTCCTGCATGGACAGGCGAATCCAGGTGGAGATGCCGAGCAGCACGATGGACAGCAGGAACGGCAGGCGCCAGCCCCAGCTCTCGAAGTCGCTGCCGGTGAACTGGCGGCAGGCGAGGATCACCAGCAGCGAGAGCAGCAGGCCGCCGGTGGCGGTGCATTGAATCCAACTGGTATAGGCGCCGCGCTTGTTCGCTGGGGCGTGTTCGGCGACGTAGATCGCCGCGCCACCGTACTCGCCGCCGAGGGCCAGGCCCTGGAGCAGGCGCAGGGCGATGAGGATGATCGGCGCGGCCACGCCGATGCTGGCGTAGGACGGCAACAGGCCGACACCGAAGGTGGACAGGCCCATCAGCAGGATGGTGGCGAGGAAGGTGTACTTGCGCCCGATCATGTCGCCCAGGCGGCCGAACACCAGGGCGCCGAACGGTCGCACCAGGAAGCCGGCGGCGAAGGCCAGCAGGGCGAAGATGAAGGCCGTGGTGTCGTTGACCCCGGCGAAGAACTGCTTGCTGATGACCGCCGCCAGCGAACCGTAGAGGAAGAAGTCGTACCACTCGAAGACGGTGCCCAGCGACGAAGCGAAGATCACCTTGCGCTCTTCGCGGGCACTGGATGCCCGCCGTTCATAGGCCTGGGTCTGTGCGATTTCGGTCATTGCGGCTCTCCTGCCCCTGCGGGGGCTTTTCTTGTTGTTTCGGCCTCGACCGCCACGGCCAGCGCCGTGCGTTGCCGGTTCGTCGTACGTCCGAGTGGGGGGGCGTGGTTCACAGCAAGACGCTTTCCTCCGATGCGCCGCCGGCGATGACCTCGGCCTGCCGCGCCGGCTCGGCGAGAATCGCCCGCGCGGCCTTCTCGGCGATCACCAGCACTGGCGAGCAACTGTTGCCGGAGGTCAGCGTCGGCATGATCGAGGCATCGGCGATGCGCAGGCCGGGGATGCCATGCACGCGCAACTGGCTATCGACCACCGCGCCCTCGCCCTGGCCCATGCGACAGGTACCGGCCGGGTGGAAGATGGTGGTGCCGATATCCGCCGCCGCGCGCCGCAGGTCTTCCTCGCTCTGCAAGTCCGCGCCGGGCTTGTATTCCTCCGGCCGGTAGCGCGCCAGGGCCGGTGCCGCGACGATGCGCCGGGTCAGGCGGATGGCGTCGGCGGCGACCTTCAGGTCCTGTGGATGACTCAGGTAATTCGGCTGGATCAGCGGTTTGTCGCGCGGCTCGGCGGAACGGATATGCACGCTGCCGCGGCTCAACGGGCGCAGGTCGCAGACCGAGGCGGTGAACGCCGGGAAGCTGTGCAGCGGCTCGCCGAAACGCTCCAGGGACAGCGGCTGCACGTGGTATTCGAGGTTGGCCGACGGCTGGCCGGGATCGGACTTGGCGAAGGCGCCCAACTGGCTCGGCGCCATCGACAGCGGCCCGCTGCGCTTGAACAGGTACTCCAGACCCATGCCCAGCTTGCCCCAGGGCGTGGCGGCGATGCGGTTCAGCGAGGGCGCGCCGCTGATGCGGTAGATCAGGCGCAGTTGCAGGTGGTCCTGCAGGTTCTCACCGACGCCCGGCAAGGCATGGCGCACGCCGATGCCGAGGCGTTCGAGCAGCCCGCGCGGGCCGATGCCGGAGCGCTGCAGAATCGCCGGCGAACCAATCGCGCCCGCACAGAGGATGACCTCGCGGCGCGCACGCAGCTCCCGCACGGCGCCCTGCCAGTGCACCAGCAGGCCCCGCGCGCGGCCATCTTCGAGGATCAGCCGCTGCGCCTCGGCGCCGGTCAGCACGGTCAGGTTCGGCCGCTTGGCGATGGGCCGGAGGAAGGCCTTGGAGGCATTCCAGCGCACGCCGCTGCGCTGGTTGACCTGGAAGTAGCCGCAGCCTTCGTTGTCGCCGCCGTTGAAATCCTCCAGCGGGGCGATGCCGCTCTGCGCCGCCGCCGCGCGGAAGGCATCGAGGATTTCCCAGGACAGGCGCTGGCGTTCCACCCGCCATTCGCCGCCGCCGTGGTGGATGGCGCTGTCGCCCGCGAAGTGGTCCTCCATGCCGAGGAACAGCGGCAGCACCTCCTTCCACCCCCAGCCGGGGTTGCCGGCAGCGGCCCAACCATCGTAGTCGCGGGCCTGGCCGCGCATGTAGATCATGCCGTTGATCGACGAACAGCCGCCGAGCACGCGGCCACGCGGGTACTTGATGGCGCGGCCGTTCAGCCCCGGCACCGACTCGGTGTCAAAGCACCAATCGGTGCGCGGGTTGCCGATGCAATAGAGGTAGCCGACAGGGATATGAATCCAGGGGTAATTGTCCGGGCCGCCGGCTTCGAGCAGCAGCACGCGGTTGCTCGGCTCGGCGGACAGGCGGTTGGCCAGCAGGCAGCCAGCGGGGCCGGCCCCGACGATCAGGTAGTCGTAAGCGTCCAGTGCCTGGAGCATGGGTGACCTCATTGTTCTTGTTATCGACCCGTGGCGTCCCCCGTGGTCTCGCCAGGGCAGCTCTGGCTCGCGGGTTCGTGGCCGGGTGGTGACGGTGAGCTTGAGGCTAGTCGCTCATTCGCGATAAAAAAACAAACGTTTCAGGGCAACCGCTGTTCGTTTTCTAACAATGAGGCCGCCATGTTCGATTGGAACGACCTGCGCTTTTTCCTCGAGCTGCATCGCAGCGGCCGCCTGCTGACCACGGCGAAACGCCTGAACACCACCCACGCCACGGTGGCGCGGCACATCGAAAACATCGAACGCGACCTCGGCACCCAGTTGTTCGCCCAGCACACCGGCGGCTACCAGTTGACCCCGGCCGGCCAGGCGCTGCTCAAGCACGCCGAGGCGATGGAGAACACCGCCCTCCTCGCCCAGGAAGAAATGAGCCAGAGCATCAGCCCGCTGGGCCAGGTACGCCTAGGCGTGACCGAAGGCCTGGGCAGCATGTTCCTCGCCCCGCGCCTGGGCGAGCTGATGCGCCAATACCCCGGCCTGGAAGTGGAACTGGTGTCGGTGCCGCGCTTCGTCAGCATCACCAACCGCGAGGCGGACATCGCCATCACCCTGGAACGGCCCAACGCCGACCTGGTGATCAGCCGCCGCCTGACCCGCTACCGCCTGAGCCTGTTCGCCAGCCCGGCCTATCTGGAAAATGCCCCACCACTGCGCGACCGCGAAGACCTGTGCAAACACCCATGGATCGGCTACGTCGACGACCTGCTGTTCAGCCAGGAACTGATGTTCCACCACAGCTTCTGCCGCCACCCCCAGGTGGTCTTCCGCAGCACCAGCGTGGTCGCCCAGCAACAGGCCGCCCAGGCCGGCATCGGCCTGGCCATCCTCCCCCAGTTCATGGGCCTGCACGACCCACGGCTGGTACCGGTGCTGCCGGAAGAATTCATCGAGCGGGAATACTGGATGTGCACCCGGCGCGAACTGCACCGCTCGGTGCGGCTGAGGTTGGTGTGGGATTTCCTGCTGCAACTGTGCGAGCGGGAGCAGCAGATACTGGTGGGCGGCCAAAGGGCTGGCGGGGCGACGGCATACCAGGGCGAATGACGCCAAGGGCGTTATTCGTTCTCGGTATTCCAGTGTTTGGCTGCTTTCGACCCGAAGCGACCGCTTGCAAATAGCCACTCATGACTGACAAACGACGCCGCCCGGCTGCCACTAACTATCGGTCCATCACGACCGACGGCAACAGACCCAAGGCAACCATTCTGAGGTGTGTACGAGCGCCGGGCGATTTATGCCTTTCCTACGGTCCTTACCACTTTTCGCGGTAGGGGCGCACTTCGGATATAAAGGTCCAGGCATCTTTGGGCTGATGTGCCAAGTGGAAAACTTCAGCGGCGATGCTCTTGGGTTGTATGAAGAAATCATCCGGTGCTTTGCTGTACATCTCGCGTGCCCATGGCACATCGATTACTGCATCGATGACCAGGTAAGCCACGTGGACCCCTTTGGGTCCCAGATCCCTAGCCAGCGACTCCGCGAGAATGCGTTGCGCAGCCTTGGTTGGCGCGAACCCGGCAAAGTTGGGTGAGCCACGCAGCGCCGAGGTATTGCCGGTGACGACGATGGCGCCTTCACCTGCCTCGATCATCGCCGGGGCCACCATTTGCGCCAGGTTCAGCAGTGCCATGGTATTGATTTCGAAGTTACGGCGCAGAGTTTCCGGATCGGTCTCGAGGAAGGGGGCAAAGGAGCCGCCTACTGCGTTGTGCACCACAACTTGCGGGGCGCCAACCTGCTCGACCACCTGTTTAAGGGTCGTTACGTCGGTGACATCGCAGGGCATGGCAAATGCACCGGGCACTTCGGCCTCAAGTTCGGCCAGCCGGGCAGTGTCGCGAGCGATCATCGCAACGCGATAGCCGCCTTGGGCAAATCGACGAACCAGGGATGAGCCGACACCTGGGCCGACGCCGGTAATCAGTGCCAGTGGTTGCTGAGTAGCTGTAGTCATGATGTTTATGCCCCTGCCAAATGTTCGCGAACAAAATCAAGTCGATCGTTACCAAAGAACAAGCTATCCCCGAGCAAAAAACTCGGTGCGCCAAAGACGCCGCGATCGGCCGCTTCCTGGTTGTTTTTTTCCAGCCGCTCAAGGGTTTCTGGTGCATCGATCTGGCCAGCCAGGCTCGCAGTTTCGATGCCTGCTGCCTCAAGCACGCAGAGCACTTCGGCGGTAGTGGTCAGGGTCTGCCCGTCCCGCCAGCAGGCATTAAAAAGCGCGGTGGTGATCTGCCGTGCAATCTCGCTGGACGGCGCAGCAAGCACGGCTCGTGCGCAGGCGGCGTTGTTCATCGCGCGCATGTCCGGGCGCTTGACCTCGACGCCATAGCGGCGTGCCCAGCGCGCGAGGTCGGCACCGGCGTAGCGCCCTTTAGCGGCACAAGTGACGGTGGTTGGCGTATTACCAACGGCCTTCATAACGCTCAATACATGCATGGGGCGCAGACTGATATCCGCCTGCAGGCTGTCTAGCTGGCTATACGCCAGGTAGCTGTAGGGACTGACGAAATCAAAGAAAAACTCAACGGTTCTGCTCATTTGAGAACTCCTGTGGGTGTCCTATAAAGGACTGTGAATTTTTCCATCCACTCCTAATCCGGGTCGTAGCTGAATGCGCTCGCCGGGTATGCTTGTGGTCATCCATTGTTTGCAGCGGTTTAGTCATCGAGCTGCAGGCTTTTACGGATGCCAGCATCGAGAATTCCTGCAGGGGCGAAGGTGCGCAGCAGGCTCAGGCGGCCAGCGGCGACACCCGCGGTGTAACGCAGTTTGGGACGCGCGGCGCTAGCTGCCTTCAGCACGGTCTGGGCAACGACGTCTGGATCATCGGCACTTGCCATCGATTGGCTGAACACCTTGGCGAGGCTCGCACGGACAGTGCGGTACTCGTCGAGCGTGGCATCGGGATCGATGGTGTTCGCCTCGAATGAGGTCTTGGTAAAGGCCGGCTCGATAACCACAACGCGAATGCCACGTGTGCGCAGTTCGTGATCAAGGGCTTCCGAATAGCCTTCTACTGCGTGTTTGCTGGCGGCATACAGCGCGATGTAAGGCATTGGCACGACGCCCAGAATCGAGCCGATGTTGATAATTCGGCCGCTGCCTTGGCGGCGCATGTGCGGAACCACAGCGCGGGTCATGCGCACAATGCCAAAGAAGTTCGTGTCGAAGAGCGCTTGGGCCTGTTCGATCGAGCTTTCTTCTGCACCGGCAGGGGCAATGCCGAATCCGGCATTGTTCACCAACAGATCGACACGCCCTTCAAGCCGAATCAATTCGCCGACCGCCGCGGATACGGACGCATCATCGGTGACATCGAGAGCCAGCATCGTGATAGCGCTTTGCGCGGCCTTGGCTCCGCGCCTGCTGGTGCCATAAACCTTATAGCCAGCCTTCGCCAGCCGATTGGCCGTGGCTTCGCCAATGCCGGATGAGGCACCGGTGACCAGTGCGACGGGAGTGTTGGAAGTCATAGCTGTACCTGAATTAGTGAAGTCTTCTGGCAACTGCTTAAAGCGCAGTTGAATCAGTGCTGTCGCTGAGTGCGCGCCTTAGTTGCGCGCGCGGAGGCGGCGCGTGCGATAGGTGCCCCAACCGCTCATGGCCAGCGACTTCACGAACGCCAGCAGGCCACTCTCGTTGGCGCGAGGCTCGCCGCCCCTGGCGATTCGTTTGAGTTGCAGGGAGTACCAGAGAATCTCCATCAGCCCCATGAGGTCGATCGGCTTGATGCCTGTCTTGATGGCGCGCACCCGTTGTGCGCTGTCCCTGCCCTGCAGCAATGCGGCTGGCGCGTCAGGGTCGATCGCCAGCAGCCGCGCCAGGCCAATGACATCCACTGCGCCGGAAGCCAGCGCCGCATTCATACCGGCAGCACTGCGAAAACCACCGGTCAGCATCAGGGGTACTTGCACCGCGGCGCGCACTTTTTCGGCGAACTCGAGGAAGTAGGCTTCGCGCGCCACGCTGGATGCCTTCTTCTGCTCCTGGAGTGTGCCGCTCATGGCTGGGGCTTCATAAGTACCGCCCGATATCTCGATCAGATCGATGCCGGCATCGACAAGCGCTTGAATCGTTGCCAGCGACTCTTCTTCGGTAAAGCCGCCGTGCTGGAAATCCGCGGAGTTGAGTTTGATCGCCACAGGGAAGTCGGCGCCCACCTGGCGACGAATCTCGGCATAGACGGCCAGCAGGAAGCGGCGGCGGTTCTCCGGAGAGCCGCCCCATTGATCAGTGCGCTGGTTGTGGTGCGGTGAAAGGAACTGGTTGATCAGGTAGCCATGTGCGCCATGGATTTCGATACCGCTGAAACCCGCTTTCTTGCAGATGGCGGCACTACGGCCGAAGCGCTCGATGATGTCCTGAATTTCTGTACTGGTGGCTTCTTGGGGCGTATCGAAAAACGCCGCCATATCCTCGCGAAATGGCACCGCCGATGGCGCGATATTGCGCTCATTCAGGCCCTTGGTTGACTGCTTGCCGGGATGGTTGAGCTGCACCCAGATGGCGGCACCTTGATCGGTGGCGGCGCGCGCCCACTTTTGCAGGATAGGCAGATCCGCTTCGTCTTCGATCACCACGTTGCCCGGCTCACCCAGTGCCCGTCGATCGATCATCACGTTGCCGGTCAGGATCAGTCCGATGCCGGATGAGGCCCAGCGCTGGTAAAGCGTGACCAACCCCAGGGTCGGGCGGTTGTCGTAGGTGCCCAGCGCCTCGCTCATGGACGCCTTGGCCAAGCGATTACGCAACATGCTGCCGTTGGGCAGGCGGAGCTGTTGCGCCAGAGGATTTGTGTTGAGCGAAGCCGATTGGGACATGTGAGGGCTACCTGAAAATGGAATGAGCAAAGTTCGCCGGCAAGTCTCTTTGTCTGTAGGGCGCCAGAAGCGTTATCCGCAATCGCTTCCACAGCGATTGCGGAGCGCCTTCTGACGCTGACGACAGTTATGATGATGACCATAATCAAAATAGTCAAAGGTTTTGATGATGACAAACATCAATGTATTCTTGCCGGGTAGAAGGCGGCAGAAAGAGGAGCCGGGCATGAAGGTTACAAAGGCGCAGGTAGAGGCAAATCGAGCGCACATAGTCGAAACGGCCTGCACGCTATTTCGTGAGCGCGGATACGACGGCGTGGGTGTGGCGGAGCTGATGGCAGCTGCTGGCCTCACCCACGGCGGGTTCTACCGGCACTTCCGTTCCAAGGCGGAGCTGATGGCAGAAGCTGCCGCGTGCGGGGTGGCCAAGACGAAGTCACTGATGGACGGCGTGGATATGGCCGATTTCATTGGGCACTACGTGTCACGTAAGCATCGCGACGACCGCAGCGGCGGCTGCACACTGGCGGCCCTGTGCGGCGACGCGGCACGTCAGTCAGAGGCGGTCAAGGCGACGTTCGCGGCGGGACTCGAAAGTATACTTGCCGAGGTACTCGCTGAAGGATCAGCAGGCACTGAGGAGGCGCTACGAGACGCACGCGCCAGAGCGATTGACACTATTGCCCATGCGCTTGGTGCGCTCGTACTGTCCCGGGCTTGCCCTGATGATTCCCCACTGGCAGATGAAATTCTGGATGTCTGCCGCACAGCAATTCTTGGCTCGGGTTCAGCGTCAGTAACGACTGGGTGACGCCGACAGATCAAGCGTGCGGATCGCTTCGGGGGGAGGCGGTAATGAAGCCAAGCTAACCGTTAGAAAGCTCGCCTACCACCCTAACTAGCAGCCTAGTTCCAGAGGTTTATCGACCGCTTCTGGCCTTAAGCAGCCCCAGTTGACCCTCTCCGTCCAAGCATCTGGATTCGCCCCATGGTGCTGAACACACCCTCACGGCGGAATACATGCCCGTCAGCATGGAGCGTATCGAAAAGGACGCACCATCCATGTCTATTTCCTCTTTCACCACTTCCACACAAACCCTGCTTAACCCCACCCACTTCTACCGCCACAAACGCCGTCTCCGCGCCTTGCTGATCGAAGGCCAGCCCTGGTTCGTCGTGCGCGATCTCGGCAAGTTGATGCAGGCCTTTCTGGAAGAGCGCCTCGCGCGCAATCTCGACCCGGACCAGCTATGCCGCGCGGTGCTGCGCGACGATAACGGCCTGGCCGAAGAGGTCGAGTTGCTCAGCGAGTCGGGGGTGTATGCCACCTTGATTCACTTCCACCACCCGGAGAACCGTTGCATCCGCCAGTGGATCAGCCATTCGGTGGTGCCGAGCCTGCGCGATGCGTCGGGCTCGGTATCCAGCGACGCACCGCGGCGGCGGCTGTTGCGCTGGGAGCAGCAGCAGTTGAGCGTGCTCGATTGGCAGGGGCAGGTGTGGGTGCCGCTCGGCGAGTTGCCGCAGGTGATGCGGATCGGCTGAGGCCCGACGCGCCGTACCCGGGCTGCGGCGCGGTTCAGTGGATGCCGGTGAACAGGTGGCGGATGAAGCGCCACGCGTTATCCGCCAATCCCCATCTTTCGTGGCCGCCCCTAGGCAGTCGCAGGAGGGGTCGAGCGCAGCGATTCCCGTCGTTGTGCCTGGCCCATCCCACGGCCCCGTGGGCCGGCATTCAGCCAGCCTGGCCGCCCTTGGCCTGTTGTTCCAGATGCGCTTGCAGGGTGGGGTCGAGCTTGAGCTGATAGGCCAGTTCGTCCAGGTAGGTGCGTTCGGCTTCCTGTTGGCTGTCCACCAGCAGCACGCTGGCCAGGTACATTTCCGCGGCCATGCCGGGATCGCTGGCTAAGCGGGCCACGTCGGCGGCGACCAGGGGTTTGCGCATTTCCGCATCGAGCCAGGCTTGCAGTTCCGGCTCGTCGGCGTGGCGGGCGATTTCGGCGTAGATGGCCTGCTGTTCCCGCTCATCGATGCGGCCGTCGGCCTTGGCTGCGGCAATCAGCGCGCAGAGGATGGCGTGGCTGTGCGCTTCGGCTTCGCTGCCGTCGAGCTGGTCGAGGGTGCGCGGTGCCGGCTGTGGCGCGCTGGCCTGTTGCTGCTGCCAGCTCTGGAACGCCTGGAAGGCGAGCATGCCCAGCGAGGCCAGGGCGGTGTAGCTCGCGCCACCGCGCGCGGCGCCCAGGGAGCCCGCGCCGCCCAGCAGGCCGCCGAGCAACCCGCCCAAGCCACCCACACCAGCGCCGCTGCCGCCGAGAAGACCACCGAGCAGCCCTCCGAGGCCGCCCAGTCCGGCGTCATGTGCCTGGGCGTTGGCGCCCTGTTGTGTCAGCGACGCCTGGCCGGCGCGCAGCAGTTGTTCGAGCAGATCACTGGTGTTCATCGCGTATTTCCTGTGGTGTCGCGGCTGATGGGCAATGCGCGGCTGACGCTAGCACAGCCCCCGAGTAGGAAATCGCCATGAGCAGGGGGGCACTCAGACGGCAATATCTGTCAGCGTTTTCCCGGCCATTTGTCGAGGAACGCCGCCTGCGCGCGATCGCCGGCGGGGCCCGCTGGCACCAGCAACGCAGGAGCAAACGAGCCAGCGCCATTGATGGGTATCGCTTCGCTCAACGCCATCCTACGGAAGCACTGGAATCAGAACTTTCATTCTATTTAAAAGAATGCTCCTATAGATTTTCGATAAAGCCTATCGAATAGCCCTGGAATGCCGCCCGCGATGGCGGCACCCTGCCCTCTTCGATTCAGCCTGCGGTCCACCGCCCCATGATGACGCTGCGCCAGATTCGCCATTTCATCGCCGTCGCCGAGACCGGTTCGATTTCCGCTGCCGCCCAGGCGGTGTTCATTTCCCAGTCGACGCTGACCCTGGCCATCCAGCAATTGGAAGAAGAGATCGGCGTGCGTCTGTTCGAGCGCCATGCCAAGGGCATGACGCTGACCCACCAGGGCCATCAGTTCCTGCGCCAGGCGCACCTGATCCTGGCCACCGTGGAGAACGCCAAGCGCAGCCTGCAGCAGAGCACCGACCAGGTCGCCGGGCACTTGACCATCGGCGTGACCAGCCTGGTCGCCGGCTATTACCTGGCCGACCTGATCAACCGTTTCCAGCGCGCCTACCCCAACGTGCAGACGCGCGTGGTGGAGGACGAGCGGCCTTATATCGAACACCTGCTGGTCAGCGGCGAGATCGATGTCGGCGTGCTTATCCTGTCCAACCTGGAAGACCGCCACGCCCTGCAGACCGAGGTGCTGACCCACTCGCCGCACCGCCTCTGGCTGCCGCCGCAGCATCCCTTGCTGGAGCGCGACAGTATCGCCCTGGCGGACATCGCCAGCGAGCCGCTGATCCAGCTCAACGCCGACGAGATGGGCCTGCACACCCAGCGCATCTGGTCGCGCGCCGGGCTGGTGCCGCAGGTCACGCTGCGCACCGCCTCGGTGGAAGCGGTGCGTAGCCTGGTGGCGGCCGGCCTCGGTCTGTCGATCCAGCCGGACATGACCTACCGGCCCTGGTCGCTGGAAGGCGACATCATCGAGGCAAGGCCGCTGGTGGACCTCAGCGAGCCGCTCGACGTGGGTCTGGCCTGGCGTCGCGGCACCGCGCGACCGGCGCTGGTGGACCCATTCCTGACCGTCGCCCGCGAGCAGCCGAACAGCAAGCGGCTTTCGATTTAATCGAAGGCTGCTTTCAGTATTTAGAATTTGTCGACCTCAAGCCCGGACTCTAGTCTCTCGATCCATATAAAGGGCCAGTTCCGGGCACCGCCCTCCCCGGAGCATGCACATGGCCACCGAGAACAAGACAGAGAAGACCCGAGCCGCGAAGATGAACGCCGTTGCGAGCACCCCGACCCTCTACACCGAGCTGCTGATCGATGGTCAGCTGACGCTTGGCCAGGGCATGCCCGAGGCGATTCTCAACCCGACCAGCGGCGAGACCCTGGTCAAGGTCACCGACGCCTCTCTGGATCAGCTCGAACAGGCCATCGAGGCCGCGCATCGTGCCTTCCCGGCCTGGTCGCGGACCACCCCGGCACAGCGTTCCAGCATCCTGCTGGCCATCGCCGACGCCATCGACAAGCGCGCCGACAGCCTCGCCCGTCTGGAAGCGCTGAACTGCGGCAAGCCGCTGCACCTGGCGCGTCATGACGATATTCCGGCGACCGCCGATGTGTTCCGCTTCTTCGCCGGCGCGGTGCGCTGCCAGCAAGGCCAACTGGCCGGCGAATACATCCCCGGACACACCAGCATGGTGCGCCGCGACCCGGTCGGCGTGGTGGCCTCCATCGCGCCCTGGAACTACCCGCTGATGATGGCGGCGTGGAAGATCGCTCCGGCCCTGGCCGCCGGCAACACCCTGGTCTTCAAGCCTTCCGAACACACGCCGCTGTCGATCCTGGCGCTGGCCCCGGCGCTGGCGGACATTCTCCCGCCCGGGGTGATCAACATCGTCTGCGGCGGCGGCGAGAGCGTCGGCAGCCACCTGGTCAGCCACCCGCGCGTGCGCATGGTCTCGCTGACCGGCGATATCGTCACCGGGCAGAAGATCCTCCAGGCCGCCGCGCGCACTCTGAAGCGCACCCATCTGGAACTGGGCGGCAAGGCGCCGGTGATCGTCTGCAACGATGCCGACCTCGATGCCGTGGTCCAGGGCATCCGCACCCACGGCTACTACAACGCCGGCCAGGATTGCACCGCCGCCTGCCGCATCTATGCCCAGGCCGGCATCCACGACCGCCTGGTGGCCGAACTCGGCGAAGCGGTGGCGAGCATTCGTTTCGCTCGCAAGCGCGACCAGGACAACGAGATCAGCCCGCTGATCAGCGCGCGCCAGCGTGACCGCGTGGCCAGCTTCGTCGAACGCGCCCTCGGCCAACCGCACATCGAACGCATCACCGGCGCCGCCGTGCACTCCGGCCCCGGCTTCTATTACCAGCCGACCCTGCTGGCCGGCTGCAAGCAACAGGATGAGATCGTCCAGCGCGAGGTGTTCGGCCCGGTGGTCACCGTGACCCGCTTCGAGCAGCTGGAGCAGGCGGTGGACTGGGCCAACGATTCCGAGTACGGCCTGGCCTCCTCGGTGTGGACGCAGAACCTCGACAAGGCCTTCCAGATCGCCAACCGCCTGCAGTACGGCTGCACCTGGATCAACACCCATTTCATGCTCGCCAGCGAGATGCCGCACGGCGGCCTGAAGCGCTCGGGCTACGGCAAGGACTTGTCCAGCGATTCGCTGCAGGACTACAGCGTGGTGCGCCACATCATGGCCCGCCACGGTCAGGAACTGGGTTGAAAGCGGCGCCGGCCCGCCCCGGCCGGCGCCGTTGTAAAGCAACAAGAAAAGGCCCGCAGAGGCCACGACACCTATTGCGACTGCCCCACCAATAGAGACAACAACGAGGGAGACACCCGATGCGCAAGACCGCACTGCTGAGCGCCATCACCACCGCCCTGCTGGCCAGCGCCGGCGTCCAGGCCGCCGACGCCGCCAAGGCCGTCGGTGCCGGCGAAGGCCGCCTGGACATCATCGCCTGGCCGGGCTACATCGAACGCGGCCAGTCCGACAAGGCCTACGACTGGGTCACCCAGTTCGAGAAAGACACCGGCTGCCAGGTCAACGTGAAGACCGCCGCCACCTCCGACGAGATGGTCAGCCTGATGGCCAAGGGCGGCTACGACCTGGTCACCGCCTCCGGCGACGCCTCCCTGCGCCTGATCTATGGCAAGCGCGTGCAGCCGATCAACCCCGAGCTGATCCCCAACTGGAAGAACGTCGACGCGCGCCTGAAAGACGCGCCCTGGTACACCGTCAACGGCAAGACCTATGGCGCGCCCTACCAGTGGGGCCCGAACGTGCTGATGTACAACACCAAGGTCTTCCCCAAGGCGCCGGATAGCTGGAGCGTGCTCTTCGAGGCGCAGAACCTGCCCGACGGCAAGCCGAACAAGGGCCGCGTACAGGCCTACGACGGCCCGATCTACATCGCCGACGCCGCGCTCTACCTGAAGGCCACCCAGCCGGCCCTGGGCATCCAGGACCCCTACCAGCTCAACGAGCAGCAGTACGCCGCCGTGCTGGACCTGCTGCGCAAGCAGCATGAGCTGATCCACCGCTACTGGCACGATGCGACCGTGCAGATGAGCGACTTCAAGAACGAGGGCGTGGCCGCGTCCAGTTCCTGGCCGTACCAGGCCAACGCGCTCAAGGCCGACAAGCAGCCGATCGCCACCGTGTTCCCGAAAGAAGGCGTCACCGGCTGGGCCGACACCACCATGCTGCACGCCGAAGCCGCGCATCCGAACTGCGCCTACAAGTGGCTGAACTGGTCGCTGGAGCCGAAGGTCCAGGGCGACGTCGCCGCCTGGTTCGGCTCGGTACCGGCGGCCCCGGCCGGCTGCAAGGCCAGCGAACTGCTCGGCGCCGAAGGTTGCAGCACCAACGGCTACGACCAGTTCGACAAGATCGCCTTCTGGAAGACCCCGCAGGCCGAAGGCGGCAAGTTCGTGCCTTACAGCAAGTGGACCCAGGACTACATCGGCATCATGGGCGGCCGCTAAGCGTCATCCCGCCAGTTGACGAGCAGCCCTGAGCGGAAGCCCGGGGCGGTTCGCCGAGCGCGGGATGGAACGAGCGCGGCGATTGCCATCGGCCCGCGGCCGATGGGTTTCGCCGAGCCCGCCCCGTCCTGCGTCCGGCGGGCCTGCTCGCGACGCGGCCTGAACGACATGACGTTTCCCTGTTTATCCCGTTTCACCCGAATTCAGATTTCCGGGCGGGGCCATCGCGCCTCGACGCCCTGCCCCTTGGAGCGTGCAACATGACCACCCCCGCTGTTCAATTCACCGAGGTTTCCCGCCAGTTCGGCGAGGTGAAAGCCGTTGACCGGGTGTCCATCGATATCAAGGACGGCGAGTTCTTCTCCATGCTCGGCCCATCGGGCTCGGGCAAGACCACCTGCCTGCGCCTGATCGCCGGCTTCGAGCAGCCCAGCGCCGGCTCCATCCGCATCCACGGCGAGGAGGCCGCCGGCCTGCCGCCCTACCAGCGCGACGTGAACACCGTGTTCCAGGACTACGCGCTGTTCCCGCACATGAACGTGCTGGAGAACGTCGCCTATGGCCTGAAGGTGAAAGGCGTGGCCAAGGGCGAGCGCCTCAAGCGCGCCGAAGAAGCCCTGGGCATGGTCGCCCTCGGTGGCTATGGCTCGCGCAAGCCGGCACAGCTCTCCGGTGGCCAGCGCCAGCGCGTGGCTCTGGCCCGCGCCCTGGTCAATCGCCCGCGCGTGCTGCTGCTCGACGAACCGCTCGGCGCGCTGGACCTGAAGCTGCGCGAACAGATGCAGAGCGAGCTGAAGAAGCTGCAGCGCCAGCTCGGCATCACCTTCATCTTCGTCACCCACGACCAGAGCGAAGCGCTGTCGATGTCCGACCGCGTGGCGGTGTTCAACAAGGGCCGCATCGAGCAGGTCGACACCCCGCGCAATCTCTACATGCAGCCGGCCACGCCCTTCGTCGCCGAGTTCGTCGGCACCTCCAACGTGCTGCGCGGCGATCTCGCCACGCTGATCACCGGTAACGCCCGGCCGTTCTCCATCCGCCCGGAGCACATCCGTTTCGCCCAGGGCGAGCGCAATCCCTCGGACGTGGAAATCAGCGGCCTGCTGCACGACATCCAGTACCAGGGCGCGGCGACCCGCTACGAGATCCGCCTGGACAACGGCCAGAACCTCTGCCTGAGCCAGGCCAACAACCAGTGGGATGCCGCCGCCGTCGCCCATCAGCCGGGCCAGCGCGTCACCGCCCGCTGGGCGCGCGAGGCCATGGTGGCCCTGCACGAGGGTGCCTGAGATGGAACTGACGCTGAACGCCGCGCCGCCGGTGGCGGGCAATGGCCCGCTGCGGCGCCTGTCGAACCTGCTCTACCGCAAGCCGAACCTGTACCTGTCGCTGCTGCTGGTGCCGCCGTTGCTGTGGTTCGGCGCGATCTACCTGGGCTCGCTGCTGACCCTGATGTGGCAGGGCTTCTACACCTTCGACGACTTCACCATGACGGTGACGCCGGAGCTGACCTGGGCCAACTTCGCCTCGCTGTTCGCCCCGGCCAACTACGACATCATCCAGCGCACCCTGCTGATGGCCGTGGCGGTGTCCATCGCCAGCGGCGCGGTGGCCTTCCCCATCGCCTACTACATGGCGCGCTACACCACGGGCAAGACCAAGGCCTTCTTCTACATCGCGGTGATGATGCCGATGTGGGCCAGCTACATCGTCAAGGCCTATGCCTGGACCCTGCTGCTGGCCAAGGGCGGCGTCGCCCAGTGGTTCGTCCAGCACATGGGCCTGGAGGGACTGCTGAACCTGCTGCTGGGCCTGCCGGGCGTGGGCGGCAACACCCTGTCGACCTCGCACCTGGGGCGCTTCCTGGTGTTCGTCTACATCTGGCTGCCGTTCATGATCCTGCCGATCCAGGCGTCCCTGGAGCGCCTGCCGCCGTCGCTGCTGCAAGCCTCGGCCGACCTCGGCGCGCACCCGCGGCAGACCTTCTTCCAGGTGATCCTGCCGCTGTCCATCCCAGGCATCGCCGCCGGCTCGATCTTCACCTTCTCGCTGACCCTCGGCGACTTCATCGTGCCGCAGCTGGTGGGCCCGCCGGGCTACTTCATCGGCAGCATGGTCTACGCCCAGCAGGGCGCGATCGGCAACATGCCGATGGCCGCCGCCTTCACCCTGGTGCCGATCGTGCTGATCGCCGTCTACCTGTCCATCGTCAAACGTCTGGGGGCCTTCGATGCACTCTGAGAAAGCTTCCTGGGGCCTGAAAGCGGCCGCCTGGGGCGGGCTGGTGTTCCTGCACTTCCCGATCCTGATCATCTTCATGTATGCCTTCAACACCGAAGACGCGGCCTTCAGCTTCCCGCCGCAGGGCTTCACCCTGCACTGGTTCAGCGTCGCCTTCGCTCGCCAGGACGTGCTGGAGTCCATCGAGCTGTCGTTGAAGATCGCCTGCATCGCCACCCTGATCGCCATGGTCCTCGGCACCCTGGCCGCCGCCGCGCTGTACCGCCGCGACTTCTTCGGCAAGGAAGGCATCTCGCTGATGCTGATCCTGCCGATCGCCCTGCCCGGCATCATCACCGGTATCGCGCTGCTCTCGGCGTTCAAGACCCTCGGCATCGAGCCGGGCTTCCTGACTATCGTCATCGGCCATGCGACCTTCTGCGTGGTGATCGTCTACAACAACGTGATCGCGCGCTTCCGCCGTACCTCGCACAGCCTGATCGAAGCCTCCATGGACCTCGGCGCCGACGGCTGGCAGACCTTCCGCTACGTGATCCTGCCGAACCTCGGCTCGGCGCTGCTGGCGGGCGGCATGCTGGCCTTCGCGCTGTCCTTCGACGAAATCATCGTCACCACCTTCACCGCCGGTCACGAACGCACCCTGCCGATCTGGCTGCTCAACCAGTTGACCCGCCCGCGCGACGTCCCGGTGACCAACGTGGTGGCCATGCTGGTGATGCTGGTGACCATGCTGCCGATCCTCGGCGCCTACTACCTGACCAAGGGTGGCGAAGGCGTGGCGGGGAGCGGGAAATGACAGCGACACAGAACCCCTCAGGACTGCCATGACTGGCGGCCCCACACAAAAAAATACCGACGAATTCGCCGCAAAGCTCCTGACAAAGAGGACTTACCGATGCAAACCAAACTCCTGATCAACGGCCAACTGGTCGCTGGCGAAGGCGAGAAACTCGCCGTCCTGAACCCCTCCCTGGGCAGCACCCTGGTGGAAATCGCCGAGGCCACCCCGGCCCAGGTCGACGCCGCCGTGCAGGCCGCCGATGCCGCCTTCGACGGCTGGTCGCAGACCACCCCGAAAGACCGCTCGCTGCTGCTGCTGAAACTGGCCGACGCCATCGACGCCCACGCCGAGCAACTCGCCCGCCTGGAATCGAACAACTGCGGCAAGCCGTACAGCGCCGCGCTGAACGACGAGCTGCCGGCGATCGCTGACGTGTTCCGCTACTTCGCCGGCGCCGCCCGTTGCCTGCAAGGCTCCGCCGCGGGCGAATACCTGCCGGGCCACACCTCGATGATCCGCCGCGACCCGATCGGCGTGGTGGCCTCCATCGCGCCCTGGAACTACCCGCTGATGATGGCCGCGTGGAAACTCGGCCCGGCCCTGGCCGCCGGCAACACCGTGGTGCTCAAACCGTCCGAGCAGACCCCGCTGACCGCCCTGAAGCTGGCCGAACTCATCGCCGAGATCTTCCCCGCCGGCGTGGTCAACATGGTCTTCGGCCGCGGCCCGAGCGTCGGCGAGCCGCTGACCACCCACCCGAAAGTGCGCATGGTCTCGCTGACCGGCTCGGTGGCCACCGGCAGCCGCATCATCGCCGGCACCGCCGACAGCGTGAAGCGCATGCACATGGAACTGGGCGGCAAGGCCCCGGTGATCATCTTCGACGACGCCGACATCGACGCCGCCGTGGAAGGCATCCGCACCTTCGGCTTCTACAACGCCGGCCAGGACTGCACCGCCGCCTGCCGCATCTACGCGCAGAAAGGCGTCTACGCCAAGTTCGTCGAGAAGCTCGGCGCCGCCGTGGGCAGCATCCAGTACGGCCTGCAGGACGATCCGAGCACCGAACTCGGCCCGCTGATCACCCAGCAGCACCTCGACCGCGTCGCCGGCTTCGTCGAACGCGCCCGCCAAGTGCCGCACATCGAAGTGGTCACCGGCGGCAAGCGCGTCGACGGCCCCGGCTTCTTCTTCGAGCCGACCGTGCTCGCCGGCGCCCGCCAGGACGACGAAGTGGTGCGTCGGGAAATCTTCGGCCCTGTGGTTTCGGTCACCGAATTCGACGACGAAGCGCAGGTGCTGGCCTGGGCCAACGACTCCGACTACGGCCTGGCCTCCTCGGTGTGGACCGCCGACGTCGGCCGCGCCCACCGCCTGGCCGCGCGCCTGCAGTACGGCTGCACCTGGGTCAACACGCACTTCATGCTGGTCAGCGAAATGCCGCACGGCGGCGTGAAGCACTCCGGCTACGGCAAGGACATGTCCATGTACGGCCTGGAGGACTACACCGCCATCCGCCACGTGATGTTCAAGCACTAAGCCCATCCGGCGCATCCGCGCTGTCGGCCCGGGCGCCGGCAGCGCGGGTCTGCCCGATACCCGACGGGGCCTGGCGGCTTCGTCCCCCGAGGCAGGGGAGCTTCGGGTGTTTCATCGTGAGGCCCGACCCTGCGCGCAACCCGGCGCGCAGGCCGCGAGGGGGATGTCTCCTCAACGGGAAGCAGTTGCTCCATACAACAAGAACAGCCCAAAGGGGCGCAGGCAGACGGTGACGTCAGCCGGTTTCACACCGCTGCCCACACACGAGGAAAATCACATGAGCGTGTCATCCGCAGCCGACCGCGACGCAGAACAACTGCGCGCGCTGGGCTACACCTCCAACTTCAATCGCAGCATGAGCCTGTGGGAGAACTTCGCCCTCGGCTTCACCTACCTGTCGCCGGTGGTCGGCGTCTACACCCTGTTCGGCCTGTGCCTGGCCGCCGGCGGCCCGCCGATGTTCTGGTCGTACCTGCTGATCGGCCTCGGCCAGTTGCTGGTCTGTCTGGTGTTCGGCGAAGTGGTTTCGCAATTCCCGATTTCCGGTGGCGTCTACCCCTGGGCCCGCCGCCTGGTCGGCAAGCGCTGGGCCTGGATGGTCGGCTGGATCTACGCCTGCGCGCTGTGCGTGACCATCGCCGCGGTCGCCGTCGGCGCCGGCCCGTACATCGCCGCCATGCTCGGCTTCGCGCCCAGCGCCTCGACTAACATTTACGTCGCCCTGGTGCTGACCCTGCTGGCCACGCTGATCAACCTCAGCGGCACCAAGACCCTGGCGCGCATCGCCATGTTCGGCTTCCTCTGCGAGCTGGCCGGCGCCGTGGTGGTCGGCGTCTATCTGCTGCTGTTCGAGCGTCATCAGCCGTTCAGCGCACTGTTCGACACCTTCGGCATAGGTGCCGCCGAGGGTTCCTACCTGCCGGCGTTCCTGACCGCCTCGCTGGCCGGGATGTTCCTCTACTACGGCTTCGAAGCCTGCGGCGACGTCGCCGAGGAAACCCCCAACCCGAGCAAGCGCATTCCCAAGGCCATGCGCATGACCATCTACATCGGCGGCGTGGCGGCGATGTTCGCCTGCCTGGCGCTGATCCTCGCCGTGCCGGACATGCAGAAGGTGATCTCCGGCGCCGACACCGACCCGGTCGGCACCATCCTCAACAACGCCTTCGGCCCGATCGGCTCGCGCGTGGTGATGGCGGTGGTCACGGTGTCGTTCGTCTCCTGCGTGATCAGCCTGCAGGCCGCGGCCAGCCGCCTGCTCTACGCTTATGCGCGGGACGAGATGATCGTCGGTAGCGCGCTGCTGCGGCGCCTGTCGCCGAACACCCATGTGCCGGTGCCGGCGCTGGTGATCTGCGGCGTGATCCCGGCGGGCATCATCAGCCTCGGTTTCGTCCTCGAGGATGCCGTGGCGACCATCGTCAGCTTCGCCGCCATCGGTATCTACCTGGCGTTCCAGATGATCGTCGTCGCCGCGCTGTTCGCCCGTGCCCGCGGCTGGGTGCCGAGCGGCCAGTTCAGCCTCGGCAAGTGGGGCACGCTGATCAACATCGGCGCGCTGGTCTACGGCCTCGGCGCCATCGTCAACATGGCCTGGCCGCGTAGCCCGGCGTCGCCGTGGTACATCAACTACGCGATGGTCCTGACGACCCTCATCGTGATCGGCCTCGGGCTGGTCTACATGTGGCTCGGCAAGCCCTACGACCGTGGCACCGCCCCGGCCGGCGACGCCTGGAAAATCAGTGGCAAGGCGAACACCGGCAACCCCGGCCTGGCCCAGGAAGCAGCCTGAGTCCGGCCCCGCCGGCGCCGCAAGCGCGGCGCCGGCGGCAGCGATTGCGGCATGCTGGCGCGCAGTGACACCAGCACGCCGAACCCGGGCCAGAGGCCCAGACACCCGCGGGCCCGCCCGCAACGGAGGCAAGCATGCGTCACCTCGTCAGAGCGTTCTACCTGCTGTCGCTGTTCACGTTCGCCAGCCTGGCCCAGGCCGGCAACGCCTCATCCCATGAAACGCCGAAACAGATCGTCGACGCCTACATGGCGGCGTGGAACGCCCACGACGCCGAGAAGGCGGCCAGCTACATGGCCAAGGACGTGGAGTACTTCGACGTCACCGTGGGCACCCCGCAGAAAGGCCGCGAAGCCGCGCGCGACAATGTGATCAAGGTGTTCGTCAACGCCGTGCCGGACCTGAAGTGGAAAATGAACGGTACCCCGATCGTCAGCAAGGACGGCATCGCCTTCCAGTGGACCTTCAGCGGCACCAACACCGGCGCCTGGGACGCGCAGACGCCGGCGACCAACAAGCCGCTGTCCTTCGATGGCGTCAGCTTCGTGAAGATCAAGGACGGTAAGATCCTCTACCAGGGCGACTATTACGATGCCCTGGGCCTGCACAAGCAACTGGGCTGGTAAGCCCCACGCGGCGGTCCGCAACGTACGGACCGCCGTTTTTCATTGCATCATCACTGCCGCAAACGCCCCCGCCCGAGGGGATCAGGAACGATCCGCCAAGCCAGTAAGCCGCCATGCACAGCACGCCCCAACGCTCTACCAGCAAGCCAACGGACGCCACCGACGAAACCCGTTCGACCATCGACCAGGTCAAGCTACTGATCGCAGACCTCAACGTTCGCTGGACCGAAATCAGCAAGGTTTCCGAGGTGATCAAACAGATTGCCAAGAACACCAACCTGGTGGCGTTGAACGCTGCCATCGAAGCGGCCCGCGCCGGTGAAAGCGGCCGTGGCTTCGCCGTGGTCGCCGACGAGGTGCGCCGGCTGGCCACGCAGTCGGCCAACGCCACCGCGGATATCGGCACCGTGGTCGCCTCGATCCGCAACGAGAGCGCCAAGGCCCTGGCCGATGTCGAACAGGCCGAGCACTCCAGCCTGCTGGATACCGCGCGCGTGCTGCTGACCAGCGAAGCGCAGCGCCTGGAGAGCCGCTTCGCGGTGATGGCCACGGCGCTCTATGGGCTGAAGAATTTCATTGTCGGCATGAAAGCGCGCAACTTCGGTCCGCAACGCGAGCAGGTGGACGCGGTGATGCAGGAGTACCTGGCGCGCAACCCCGATCTGCTGGCCTTCGCCTGTGGCTGCGAGCCCGACGCCCTGGACGGCCGCGACAGCGAGTTCGTCGATGCCCCCGGATACGACCACAGCGGCCGCCTGATGGCCTACTGGCACCGTGGCAGCGGAGTGCTCCAGCGCGAATGCCTGGTCGGCTACGAGCGCAACGATGGCTCCGGCGACTGGTACCAGGTGCCGCGCGACAAGGGCCGCGACGTGTTCATGGAGCCCTACGAATACACCGTGGCCGGCAGCACCGTGCTAATGACCTCGTTCATGTCGCCGATGTACTACAACGGCCGCTTCCTCGGCATCCTCGGCGCCGACTACACCCTGCACCAGTTGCAGGAAAGCCTGGGCAAGCTGACGCCGATGGGCAACGGCTGCTACGAGCTGCTGTCCAACGCCGGCACCTATGTCACCCACGCCGACCCGGCCCGCCTGGGCAACAAGGCCGACGATCTGCCCGCCGAGGCGCGCACGGCGATCGCCCAAGGCCGCGCCTGGCAGCAGCAGAAAGGCGGCCGGGTCGACCTGCTGCAACCGATCCGGGTCGGCGACAGCGACGCACCCTGGGCCCTGCGCCTGACCTTCGAACTGGCCCGCACCGGGCAGTGATCGCCGCCGGTGGATAACGCCCCGGCGTTATCCACCGGCCGCAGCCCACGGGCGCATGACACGCAACGCTGCAGCTGCCGCCCCGACACGCCCGGCAGGCAATGGCTTCAGGCGTCGATGATGACCTTCAACGCCTTGTTCTGCGCGGCCTTGCCGAAGGTGTCGTAGGCCTTGAGGATGTCCGCCAGGGCGAAGCGGTGGGTGATCAGTTGCTGTGGGTCGAGCTTGCCGGACTGCACGCTCTTCAGCAGCAGCGGCGTGGTCACCGCGTCCACCAGCCGGGTGCGCAAGGTGATGTTGTGCGACCAGAGGCGTTCCAGGTGCAGCGGCACCGAGGTTCCATGCACGCCGAGCACGGCGATGTCGCCGCCGGGGGCGATGATGTTCTCGCACAGGCTGAAGGTCGCCGGTACGCCCACCGCCTCCACCGCACTGTCTACGCCGAGGCCATCGGTGAGCGCCTTGACCTTCTCCAGCAACTGACTGTCGGCGGCGTTGATGCAATCGCTGGCGCCGAAACGCCGCGCCACCTCCAGGCGGTTGTCGTCGAGGTCGATCATGATGATCCGCGCCGGCGAGTAGAACTGCGCCGTCAGCAACGCGGCCAGGCCGACCGGTCCGGCGCCGACGATGGCGACGTTGCCGCCGGGCTGCACGCGGCCGTTGAGCACACCGCACTCGAAACCGGTGGGCAGGATGTCGCTGAGCATCACCATGGCCTCGTCATCGACCCCGGCGGGGATCGGATAGAGGCTGGTGTCAGCGTGCGGGATGCGCACCTTCTCGGCCTGGGTGCCGTCGATCAGATGGCCGAGAATCCAGCCGCCGGTGCGGCAGTGGGAGGTCATGCCCTTGCGGCAGAAATCGCACTTGCCGCAGGCGCTGATGCAGGAGATCAGCACGCGGTCGCCGGGCTTGAACTGGCTGACCGCCGCGCCGACCTGCTCGACCACGCCGATGCCCTCGTGGCCGAGGATGCGACCGGGCTTACAGGTCGGCACATCCCCCTTGATGATGTGCAGGTCGGTGCCGCACAGCGTGGTCTTGAGCACCCGCACCACGGCATCGCCGGGCGCCTGCAGTTGCGGATCGGGACGTTCTTCCAGGGCGATGTCACCAACGCCGCGATAAATCAGGGCTTTCATGGCCGCTTTCCTTTTCTGGACAGACCCCGCAAGGCTAGACGCCTGCGCGCAGGTCAGGGCTGATCCCGATCAACGCACCTTGGCTAGCCCTGGCGCGGCAATTGGGTGATGTGGATTTCCGTGAGCAGGGGTTGTCCGCCGAGCGGCGTGCGCGCCAGCAGCGGGCAGAAGCGCGCCAGGCTGCCGATCAGCTCCCATTGGGTGTCCAGCGCCGCGGACAAGTGGCCGATATCGCCCAGCGCGCGCTGGCCGACCTGCTGCAGATGGGGGTCGGCGCTGCGCCCCAGTTCCAGCGAGAGCTGGCTGAGCAGCGCGCTGATGGCGGACATGTTGCGGGTAGCCATGGCCAGAATGTTCGCCAGCAGGGCGATTTCCGACTCCGGCACGACAGTGGGTGAGACACGGGCGTCCATGCGATCTCCTACAGAAAAATCCGTCGTCCTGACGTATCGATCGCAAGAATAGCAGCAATGCCCAGAGATGCGATCCACTTCACATCCCGTTGCCGTTCGCCGGGCGCCCTCCCCACCGAAAGGGCGCCGAGCGGACCTCAGGCGTCGCCGAACGGCTTGCGCGCCGGCGTGCCGCGATGGGCCGCGCGCAGGTACTGCGGCGGCCAGGGCACCGCTTCGCCGCCCAACTCTTCGGCGGCGTTGAGCGGCCAGTAGGGTTCGCGCAGCAACTCGCGGGCGAGCAGGATCAGGTCGGCCTGGCCGGTGCGCAGGATGTGCTCGGCCTGCACCGGCGCGGTGATCATGCCGACGGTGCTGCTGGCGATCTCGGCCTCCTTGCGCACCCGCTCGGAGAACTGCGTCTGGTAGCCCGGCCCGACCGGGATTTCCGCATTGACCGCGGTGCCGCCGGAGGACACGTCGATCAGGTCGACGCCCAGGGCCTTCAGGCGCCGCGCCAGCTCCACCGTCTCGTCCGGGTTCCAGCCGTCCTCGACCCAGTCGGTGGCGGACAGGCGCACGAACAGCGGCAGCTGCTCCGGCCAGACTTCACGCACCGCCTGCGTCACTTCGAGGAGGAAGCGGATGCGGTTCTCGAAGCAACCGCCGTACTGGTCGCGGCGCTGGTTCGACAGCGGCGAGAGGAACTGATGCAGCAGGTAGCCATGGGCCGCGTGCACCTCCGCCACCTTGAAACCCGCCGCCAGGGCGCGCTCGGCGGCGTGCACGAAGGCCTGCACCACCTCGGCCATCTGCTCCTCGCTCAGCGGCGTCGGCGTGGCGTGCTTGGGATCGAAGGCGATGGCCGAGGGCGCGACGGGAATCCAGCCGCCCTCGGCGACCGGCACCGAGCCTGGCTTGCCCAGCCAGGGCGCCCAGGTGCTGGCCTTGCGCCCGGCATGGGCCAGTTGCACACCAGCCACGGCGCCCTGGGATTCGATGAAGCGGGTGATGCGGCGCAGGGGCTCGATCTGCTCGTCCTGCCAGAGGCCGAGGTCACGGTCGGTGATGCGCCCCTCCGGCACCACCGCGGTGGCTTCGACGATGACCAACCCCGCGCCACCCACGGCGCGGCTGCCGAGGTGCACCAGGTGCCAGTCGTTGGCCAGACCGTCACTGGCCGAGTACTGGCACATGGGGGAAACCGCGATGCGGTTGGGCAAGGTCAATTGACGCAGGGTCAGGGGCTCGAACAGCTGGCTCATGGCAACACTCCCTTCGGTCTTTGAACGAATGCGTGACACTTCAACTGTAGTCGCGGATGCGCCCAGGCAGGGAGAAAAGCAGCGACGAACGGCGCCCGGCGCGCCGCCCGAGGCTCAGCGTGGCGCCAGGTGCACCACCATGAGTTGCACGCTTTCGTTGCCGCGGAATTCGTTGACGTCCAGCTTGTAGGCCATCTCCACCCAGCGCACCGTGGGGTTCGGCCAGATCTCACGGTCGACGTTGAAGGCGATGCCATCCAGTTGCAGCGAGCCGCATTCGGTCTTCAGCAGCAGTTTCAGGTGACGCTCACCGACCACGCGCTGCTGGACGATCTGGAACACCCCATGGAACAGCGGCTCGGGGAAGTGCTGGCCCCAGGGACCGGCCTGGCGCAGGGCGCGGGCCAGTTCCAGGTGGAACTCCTCGGCGCTGAGCTGGCCATCGGAAAGCAGGCGGCCGGTCAGGTCGTCCTCGCTGAGCTGGCGCCGGACCTCGGCGTCGAAGGCCGCGGAGAAGGCGCCGAAATGCTCCTGCGGCAGCGACAGGCCAGCGGCCATGGCGTGCCCGCCGAACTTGCTAATCAGACCCGGATGGCGCGCCGCCACGGCGTCCAGCGCATCCCGGATGTGCAGCCCCGGCACCGAGCGCGCGGAGCCCTTGAGGCTGCCGTCGCCCGCGTCGGCGAAGGCGATGGTCGGACGGTGGTAACGTTCCTTCAGGCGCGAGGCGAGGATGCCGATCACGCCCTGGTGCCAGTCCGGGTCGAACAGGCACAGGCCGAAGGGCATTTCCTCCAGCGGCAGCTCCTTGAGCTGCGCCAGGGCCTCGCGCTGCATGCCCTGCTCGATGGCCTTGCGGTCCTGGTTGAGCTGGTCGAGCTGCACGGCCATGTCGCGGGCCAGGGCCTCGTCCTCGCAGAGCAGGCATTCGATCCCCAGGGACATGTCGTCCAGGCGACCGGCGGCGTTCAGGCGCGGGCCGAGGATGAATCCGAGGTCGGTGGAGGTGATGCGCCGGCAGTCGCGCCCGGCGACTTCCAGCACCGCGCGCAGGCCCGGACGGGCGCGGCCGGCGCGGATGCGCGCCAGCCCCTGGTGCACCAGGATGCGGTTGTTGGCATCCAGCGGCACCACGTCGGCGACGCTGCCCAGGGCCACCAGGTCGAGCAGTTCGGCGAGGTTCGGCTCCGGCGTGCCGCTGCGGGCGAACCAGTCCAGTTCGCGCAGGCGCGCGCGCAGGGCGAGCATGACGTAGAAAATCACGCCGACCCCGGCCATGGCCTTGCTGGGGAATTCGCAACCCGGCTGGTTGGGGTTGACGATGGCGTCCGCCGCCGGCAGTTGCGGGCCGGGCAGGTGGTGGTCGGTGACCAGCACGCGCAGGCCGGCGGCCTTGGCCGCGGCGACGCCGTCGATGCTGGAGATGCCGTTGTCCACCGTGACCAGCAGATCGGGGCGCTTCTCCAGGGCCACCGCGACGATTTCCGGGGTCAGGCCGTAGCCGTACTCGAAACGGTTCGGCACCAGGTAATCGACCCAGGCCGCACCGAGCATGCGCAGGGCCAGCACGCCGACGCTGCTGGCGGTGGCGCCGTCGGCGTCGAAGTCGCCGACGTAGAGAATGCGCTGGCGCTGCTCCAGGGCATCGACCAGCAACGCCACCGCGGCATCGATGCCCTTGAGCTGACGGTACGGAATCAGCCGCGCCAGGCCCTTGTCCAGCTCTTCGGCGGACTTCACGCCACGGGCGGCGTAGAGGCGGGTCAACAGCGGCGGCAGGTCACCGAGGTCAGGCAGGGTGTCCGGGAGCGGGCGGGGGTCGATACGCATCAGGGTGTTCCAATCCTTTCGGCTCGCCATCGCGCCTTGCCGGCTAGCGCACGGCAGGGCGCGAACAGGCGCGGGTGCGGAATTCAGCGAGTGTCGATGAGCAGGCCCGGGCCGGGCCAGGGCGAATCAGCGCTCGCCCATCAGCCATTCCAGCTGCAACTCATGCTGGCCGTTCTCGTCGGTGACGAACACCGTGCCCTCGCTGATCATCACCGTCCAGTTGATCGAGCGCGGCAGGTCTTTGGCCAGAGCCTCCAGCGGCTCCTGGGGAACGGCCGCGACATTGAGGTTCTTCAGGTGACGGACGCCGTCGAGGACCTTGGTGGTCCACACGCGCAGGTTGCCGTAGGCCAGCAGCGAGAGCTTCTCGCAGCGCCGCGAGCACCACACCAGGCGCTCGCTGTCCGGCTGGCCAACCTCAATCCAGTGCAGGACGCGGTCGTCCAGGCTCTTCTCCCACAGCGACGGCTCATCGACGTCCGATAGGCCGCGGCCGAACGCCAACTGCTCGTTGTACCAGAGCACATAGGCGAGCAGGCGAACCACCAGGCGCTCCTCGGTTTCCGAGGGGTGGCGGGCAACGGTGAAACGCAGGGTTTCATAGACCCCGCGGTCGAGGTCGGTGAGGCTGATGTCGGCTTTGTAAGGGGTGGCGGAGAGGGCCATGGTCGATCCCGTCTATGCGAAGGCGGCAAGTCTACCTTGATTGCACCCGGCCTGCTGCGCCTATCCGGTCAGCCACGGCTGCGGCCTTCGGCGCCCGGCCGCGGGGTCGAGCGCTCGATGCGGTTGCGCCCCCTGGACTTGGCCAGATACAGCGCCTGATCGGCCAGGGCCAGCAGGCGCGCCAGGTCATGGCCGGCCTCGGCGCTGGTGGCGACGCCGATGCTGACACTGAGCATGCCGTCGGCGATGAACGGCAGTTCGGCGAACTCGCGGCGAATGCGCTCGGCCACCTGACAAGCGGCTTCGGTGCCGGCCTCGGCGAGCAGGCAGGCGAACTCCTCGCCACCGATGCGGCCGAAGACGTCCTGGCGACGCATGCGCGAGGCGGTGATGCGGCTGAACTCCATCAGCGCCTGGTCGCCGGCCGGATGACCGAAGGCGTCGTTGAGGCGCTTGAAGTTGTCCAGGTCGCAGACCAGCAGGGCCACCGTTTCGTCGCGCTCGGCGCAGAGACGCAGCAGGCGCTCGCCGGACTCCATGAAAGCGCGGCGGTTGCCGATCCCGGTGAGTGGGTCGCTGAGGGCCGCCGAACGGAGTTTCAGCTCAGCCCGGTCACGGACCATGGTCAGGGTGGTGAAGGCCAGGCCGACGGCGATCAGCATGGTCTCGAACACCAGCACGGCGAAGAAGGTTGCCCCCGGCCCATCGGGAATGGCGAACGGTGTGCCGCGATCGAGGAACAGGCGCACGCTGTAGAAGCTGGCGTGGAACAGCAGCAGGACCAGCGTCGGGCGCAGCGAAACCTCCAACTGGCGCCGGCTGCGCCACAGCTCGAAGGCCGCGAGCAGGCAATACAGCGAGGTCGCCGCGGAGTTGACCATGATGCGCGCCGGCATGGACTGGTAGAACGCCGGCCAGAGACACAGCAGCAGCCAGACCAGCGCCCCGGCGCCGATGCCCGGCCAGTGCGGGGAACGCCCGGCGAATACCCGCATGCTGGTCCAGAGCATGGCGCAGCACAGCATCATGACCATGTTGCCGAGGATGATCGACACGCCGATCAGGCCGACGCTGCGCAAGCCGATGAGGAGGGTGGACAGCGCCGCCAGCAGGAGCATGGCGCTCATGTAGCCGAGGGTCGGGTCGCGCCGGCCGCTGTGCCAGGCGAAGGCCATCAGCACGCCGACCAGGGTGACTACGTAGAGGTCCACCGCGACCAGCGTCGGTACATTCAGCAGCATGCGCCCTCCTCCCCGCTCGATGCCTCGCCCCGCAGCGGTCGCGGCGAGCAGCCTGGAGGCAGAGGGAACGCAAGGGCACGCATGAGTGGATACCGGGCCGGAGGGGCGAAAAAGGACTGGGAGTACGCCCTACTCTACGCGTCAGATGCCTCTGACGGAAAGGACTTGGCGGCACGCCCCCGGCACCCCGGACTACCCGCCAGGCCGCACGCGCGCTAGAGTCGCCCCACTGCCTGACCAACGGATGCCTCGATGAACGCCACCGCCAAACCCCTCGCCGGCCTCAAAGTGATCGAACTCGGCACCCTGATCGCCGGCCCCTTCGCCGCGCGCCTGTGCGCCGAGTTCGGTGCCGAGGTGATCAAGATCGAGTCGCCCGACGGCGGCGATCCCTTGCGCAAATGGCGCAAGCTCTACGAGGGCACCTCGCTGTGGTGGTTCGTGCAGGCGCGCAACAAGCGCTCGCTGACCCTCAACCTCAAGCATGAGGCCGGCCGCGAGGTGCTGAAGCGACTGCTCGCCGACGCCGACATCCTCATCGAGAACTTCCGCCCCGGCGTGCTGGAGAAACTCGGCCTGGGCTGGGACGTGCTCCACGCGCTCAACCCGAAACTGGTGATGCTGCGCCTGTCCGGCTTCGGCCAGAGCGGGCCGTACAAGGACCAGCCGGGCTTCGGCGCGGTCGGCGAGTCCATGGGCGGACTGCGCTACATCACCGGCTTCGAAGACCGCCCGCCGGTGCGTACCGGCATCTCCATCGGCGACTCCATCGCCGCGCTCTGGGGAGTGATAGGCGCGCTCATGGCGCTGCGCCACCGCGAAGTCAACGGCGGCCAGGGCCAGGTGGTGGACGTGGCACTGTACGAGGCGGTGTTCGCCATGATGGAAAGCATGGTCCCGGAGTTCGACGTGTTCGGTTTCATCCGCGAGCGCAGCGGCAACATCATGCCCGGCATCACGCCGTCCTCGGTGCACACCACGGCCGACGGCAAGCACGTGCAGATCGCCGCCAATGGCGATGCCATCTTCCGCCGCTTCATGCAGGCCATCGGTCGCCAGGACCTGGCCGAGGACCCGCAACTGGCCGACAACGCCGGCCGCGATGCGCGCCGCGACGAACTCTATGCGGTGATCGACCGCTGGGCGCGTTCGCTGCCGTTGCAGCACGTGCTGGATGTCCTGAACGGCGCCGAGGTGCCGGCCAGCCGCATCTACTCCGCCGAGGACATGTTCGCCGACCCGCAATTCCTCGCCCGCGAGATGTTCCTGTCGGCCAAGCTGCCGGACGGCAAGCCGTTCAAGATGCCGGGCATCGTGCCCAAGCTCTCCGAGACGCCCGGTTCGGCCGACTGGATCGGCCCGGAACTGGGCGAGCATACCGACGAGCTGTTGGCGGGGCTGGGGTACGACGCCGAGCGGATTGCCGCGCTGCGTCGCGATGGGGCGATCTGAACGACGCCAGCGGTTGGCGTTCGCACAGCGCTGGCCGTGCGCGGAACGGCAAAAGCGGCAAGCTCCAGCGACGACGAGCAAGCCCCAGAAAAGACGATGCCGCCCAGTGGGCGGCATTGTCGAAACGCCTGGGCCTCAGGCGTCGTAGTTCAATACCTGGGCGGCGCGCTGGCGCAAGGCCTGGATCACCTCCTCGCCAATGCGCCCTTCCTGCACCGCCAGATCGCGGCCGATGGTCTGGATGGCCTCTTCGCAACGCCGGGCGTCCCCCAGGTGCTCGCTGGCGATCACCCGCCGCAGCACGGTCTCCCCTTCTGCGTTTTTCAGGGTCAGAACCCTGCCGCCATCCGGTCGGGCCGGGCCGAGGTGGTGGGTGTAAGGACTGAAGGTGTCGCTGAGCAACTGATCCAGCCGATCCATAGATATCTCCTGTCGAACTGCAAAGGCACGGGGCAAAGACCCTGGAGGTTTCGAAAAAGTTCTGTTTTCTCGACAGGATTCCGTCTGAAAAAGGAAAAAGCCCGCCGGATGGCGGGCTTTTTTCATCACCGAGCAGGTCGCCGTCAGAGCGGCTTGCCACGGTTGCCGTGGGCGCTGACGAAGGCCTGGACCTTGGCCAGTTCGTTCGGCAGAACGGTGCAACGCTCTTCGCGCTGGAACAGGTCGGTCAGGTGCGCCGGCAGCGCCGGGACCGTCTCGATACCAGCCTTCTCCACCGCTTCCGGGAATTTCACCGGATGCGCAGTGCCCAGGGTGACCATGGGGATAGCCAGGCTGCGGCGGCACTCGCGGGCGGCGCGCACGCCGATGGCGGTGTGCGGGTCGAGCAGTTCGCCGCATTCGGCGTAGACCTCGGCGATGGTCGCGCAGGTCTGCTCGTCATCCACGGCCAGGGAGTCGAACAGCTTGCGCGCTTCGCTCCAGCGATCGTCCTCGACGGACAGCTTGCCGGTGGCCTTGAAGCCATCCATCAGCTCGGCGATGGCCTTGCCGTTGCGGCCGTGCAGGTCGAACAGCAGGCGCTCGAAGTTGGACGACACCATGATGTCCATGGATGGCGACAGCGACGGGTGCAGGGTGTCCTTGTCGTAGCGGTTGCCGGACATGAAGCGGTGCAGGATGTCGTTGCGGTTGGTCGCGACGATCAGTTGGCTGACCGGCAGGCCCATGTTGCGCGCCAGGTAACCGGCGAAGATGTCGCCGAAGTTGCCGGTGGGCACGGAGAAGGCCACCGAACGGGCCGGCGCGCCGAGCTGCAGGGCGGCATGGAAGTAATAGACGATCTGGGCCATGATCCGCGCCCAGTTGATCGAGTTGACCGCGACCAGGCGGGTGCCCTTGAGGAAGCCCTGGTCGGCGAAGCTGGCCTTGACCATCTCCTGGCAGTCGTCGAAGTTGCCTTCGATGGCGATGTTGTGGATGTTTTCACCGAGGATGGTCGTCATCTGCCGGCGCTGCACCTCGGACACACGGTTGTGCGGGTGCATGATGAAGATGTCGACGTTCTCGCAGGCCTTGCAGCCTTCGATGGCCGCCGAGCCGGTGTCGCCGGAGGTCGCGCCCATGATCACCACGCGCTCGCCACGCTTGGACAGCACGTGATCGAGCAGGCGGCCGAGCAGTTGCAGAGCGAAATCCTTGAACGCCAGGGTCGGGCCGTGGAACAGCTCCAGCACCCACTCGTTGCCGTTCAACTGGCGCAGCGGCGCCACGGCGCTGTGGGCAAAGACGGCGTAGGTTTCCTCGAGGATCGTCTTGAAGTCGGCATCCGAGATACTGCCGGCAACGAACGGGCGCATCACGCGGAAAGCCAGCTCGTGGTACGGCAGGCCGGCCCAGGAGGCGATTTCCTCGACGGTGAAGCGCGGCAGGTTTTCCGGTACGTACAGGCCGCCATCGCTGGCCAGGCCGGCGAGCAGCACGTCTTCGAAGTTCAGGGCCGGGGCCTGGCCGCGGGTACTGATGTAACGCATGGTGTGAAACCTTCGGGTTGGCGGCGGGCGCTTCGGGCTACCCGCCGCATTCGATTCAGTTCAGTTGTTCGACGCGGATGCGTACGACGTTGCCGACCACGTCCTGCAGGGCTTCAAGCGCAGTGATGGCTTCGATGATGCGCGACTCGAGCACCCGGTGGGTAACCAGGATCATCGGCACCAGACCGTCATGCTCTTCGACTTCCATCTGCATGATCGATTCGATGTTGATGCCGCGCTCGGAGAGGATGGTCGCCACCTGGGCCAGTACACCCGGGTGGTCCTTGGCCTGGATGCGCAGGTAGTAGGCGCTTTCGCAGGCGTCGATCGGCAGGATCGGGTGGTCGGAGAGCGAGTCCGGCTGGAAGGCCAGGTGCGGTACGCGGTTCTCCGGATCGGCGGTCATGGCACGGACCACGTCCACCAGGTCGGCGACCACCGAGGAAGCGGTCGGCTCCATGCCGGCGCCGGCGCCGTAGAACAGCGTGCTGCCGGCGGCGTCGCCGTTGACCATGACGGCGTTCATCACGCCGTTGACGTTGGCGATCAGGCGGTCGGCCGGGATCAGGGTCGGGTGCACGCGCAACTCGATACCCTGCTCGGTACGGCGCGCCACGCCCAGGTGCTTGATGCGGTAACCCAGGGCTTCGGCGTAGTTGACGTCGGCGGTGGTCAGCTGGGTGATACCTTCGGTGTAGGCCTTGTCGAACTGCAGCGGAATGCCGAAGGCGATGGATGCCAGGATGGTCAGCTTGTGCGCGGCGTCGATGCCCTCGACGTCGAAGGTCGGATCGGCCTCGGCATAGCCCAGTGCCTGGGCTTCCTTGAGCACGTCGGCGAAGGCACGGCCCTTCTCGCGCATTTCGGTGAGGATGAAGTTGCCGGTGCCGTTGATGATGCCGGCCAGCCAGTTGATGCGGTTGGCCGCCAGGCCTTCGCGGATCGCCTTGATCACCGGGATGCCGCCCGCGACGGCCGCTTCGAAGGCGACGATCACGCCCTTCTCGCGGGCCTTGGCGAAGATTTCGTTACCGTGCACGGCGATCAGCGCCTTGTTCGCGGTGACCACGTGCTTGCCATTCTCGATGGCCTGCAGCACCAGCTCACGCGCCAGGGTGTAGCCGCCGATCAGCTCGATGACGATGTCGATTTCCGGGTTGTTCGCCACATCGAAAATGTCGGCAGTGATGGGGGTACTGCCGGTTTCGCATTTCGGATTGGGACGACGGGCGGCAATCTGCGCAACCTCGATACCACGCCCGGCACGGCGGGCAATCTCCTCGGCGTTGCGTTTGAGTACATTGAAGGTACCGCCACCGACGGTCCCCAACCCACAGATTCCCACTTTCACCGGTTTCACGCTGAAACTCCCCATCATCGCAGCATCGAAGCGCTCCCCGAATGCACGGCGCCCGCTGGAAGGCGGGCGTGTCCGGAGTCAGGGAGTGCCGAACGAAGGCCGGGCAAGAGCCCGGCCACATAGTTAAAGGAACCGCACATTACGAAGCGGTTCTTTATTAGTCAATCGAGCGCGAGGCCCGCATCACTTGGCGTCCAGGGCCAGCTTGGCGATTTCGCCGGCCGGCTGGTAACCCGGCAGCATCTGGCCGTTCGCCAGGATGATCGCCGGGGTGCCCTGCACGCCGACCATCTGTCCCAGTTCGAACTGCTTGTCCACCGGATTGCTGCACTGCGCAGCCTTGATCTCCTTGCCGTGGAACATGTCGGACAGCGCCGCCTGGCGGTCCTTCGAGCACCACACCGCCTGCAGTTGCTGGTCGCCCGGCGACTTCGGTCCCTGCCGCGGGAAGGCCAGGTAGCGCACTTCGATACCGCGCTTGTTCAGCTCCGGCACCTCGGCGTGCAGCTTCTGGCAGTAAGGGCAAGTGGTATCGGTGAACACGGTGATGTGCGCCTTGGCCTGGCCCTGTGCCGGGAACACCACCATCTCGCTGGCGGGGATGGCGTTGATGGTCTTGGCGACGGAGGCGCTTTCGGCGACTTCGGTGAGGTTGGTGGCCGCGCCATCCTTCACTTGGTAGATGTTGCCCTGGACGATGAACTGGCCATCGGTGCTGGCGTAGAGCACGCGGCCGCCCTTGAGCTGAATCTGATAGATGCCCTGCAGCGGGCTGGCGCTGATGCTTTCGATGGGCAGGTCGGGTTGCAACGACTGCAAACTCTTGCGGATCGCCTGGTCGGGCTCGGCGGCCAGGACGAGGGTGCTGACAAGGCCGAGGGCCGCGGCAGCCAGGATTCGGGACAGACGCATGGAGAACTCCTGTGATCGATCGGCGAAGCCTACCACACCGGGCGCGCGTGACCGAGCCCGCGCATGTCTCAGAAGGCTTCGGCGGGAGCCGGCCGTCGTGTGGCGCGCAGCAAGGCATCGGCCAGGGCCGCGCTCATCCTCGCGGGTGGTGCTGGGCGTGCAGCTCCTGCAGGCGTGCGCGGGCGATATGGGTGTAGATCTGCGTGGTGGAAAGGTCGCTGTGGCCCAGCAGCATCTGCACCACGCGCAGGTCCGCGCCATGATTCAGCAGGTGGGTGGCGAAGGCATGGCGCAGCGTGTGCGGCGACAGCGACTTGCCGATTCCGGCGACCTTGGCGTGCAGCTTGATGCGGTGCCAGAAAGTCTGCCGGGTCATCTGCTCGCCGCGCAGGCTGGGGAACAGCACATCGCTGGGGCGTCCGCCGAGCAGGTCGCCACGGGCGTTGCGCAGGTAGCGTTCGATCCAGACGATCGCCTCTTCGCCCAGCGGCACCAAGCGCTCCTTGCTGCCCTTGCCGAACACCCGCACCACGCCCTGGCGCAGGTTGAGCTGCTCCAGAGTCAGGCCGACCAGCTCGCTCACCCGCAACCCGCAGGCATAGAGAACCTCAAGCATCGCGCGATCGCGCAGACCGAGCGGGTCCTCGGTTTCCGGCGCGGCCAGCAGCGCCACTACATCCGCCTCGGACAACGACTTGGGCAGCGGCTTGCCCAATTGCGGCAACTCCACCAGCAGGGTCGGGTCTTCAACGATGAGCCCCTCGCGCAGGCAGTAGCGATAGAAACCGCGCACGCCCGACAGAAAACGCGCGGTCGAGCGCGCCTTGTAGCCCTGCGCCAGGCGCCAGGCCAAATGATCGAGGATCAGCTCGCGCCCGGCCTTGTCCAGGCTAAGGCCCCGCTCGTCGAGCCAGCCGTTGAACAGCGCCAGGTCGCTGCCATAGGCCAGCCGGGTGTTATCGGAAAGGCCCTTTTCCAACCACAGGGCATCAAGGAAACGGTCGATCAGCGGGTGCGCTACGGGAGTCATTCAGGATTGGGTACTGAAGCAAATGGCGTGACTAGTCTTCCACAGCCAAGGCCTTGGCGACCAGCGATCCGCCTCGTTCGGGGAGGCCGCACAGGCAGGCCGGCAGTCGAGCGACTGGAAACGCCGGATCAGGCAGCCTGACAAGCGGCTCGCCTGCCTATCCTTAGATGGGTGACAGAAAGCGCCCGACGAACAATGATTCCAAGAAGCCATCATTCCAACGCTCAGCAGCACACCGCCATGCCCAACCATCAGAACTCCCGCCTCGGCCAGATTCTCGTCCACAAAGGCCTGATCAGTTACCAACAGCTGGAACAGGCCATCCTGCTACAACTCAGCAATGGTCTGCGCCTGGGGGAAACCCTTGTCGAGCAAGGCTGGATCAGCGAACGGCAACTGCACAAGGCGCTGAAAAAGCAAAACAACCTGCGCCTGGCCGCTACCCTGGTGGCGGCGTTGCTCGGCCCCTGGCAGATGGCCAGCGCCGACATCCAACGCCAGCAACTGCCAATCCAGTACTCGCGCCAGGAAGTCGCCAAGGGTCTCCGCCCGTTGAGTGACGCGGAAATGAGCGGCGTCAGCGCCCAGGGCTTCGACGAAACCCTGCAGAGCCTGTTCGTCAACGCGGAGAGCGGCGACAGCAGCGACGCGGTGAAGCATCTCGCGCGCCTGGTGATGCCCGTCCTGGACAGCCTGCAAGCGGAAACCTCGATGAAGGACGTGGTCTACGACACCGCGCGCATGGCCTCCACACTCAACCCCGACGGTTCGCTCAGCCTGCGCCTGCCCAGTTCCATCGGCGAGATGCGCTTCGACAACATCCGCATCGCCGGCGCGCCACAAGGCCAGAGCATGGGCAGCCTTAGCCTGCAGGACATCGATCTCTCGCGCGCGTCCCTGCGCGTCAGCCTGCGCCCCTAAGCGAGCGCCGCTTCCCTCTCGGTGAAGCCGGGCAGCACCGGAACCGGACGCTTCTCGTCGTCGATGGCGACGAAACTGAACAGGCCCTGAATGGCCTTCTCTCGCCCATCGACGGACATGCTCTCGACATACACCTCGACTTCGACCTTCAGGCTGGTGTTGCCTACCTTCACCACGCGCCCGATCAGCTCGACGATGGAACCGGCGGGAATCGGGTGTTTGAAGTCGATACGATCGGTGGACACGGTCACCAGCGGCAAGCGGCAAAAGCGTGTCGCGGCGATGAAGGACACTTCGTCCATCCAGGCCAGGGCGGTGCCGCCGAACAACGTGTTGTGGTGATTGGTGGTGGGCGGGAACACCGCCTTGGTCACGCGGGTTTCGGAGAGTTGGGTACGCCGGAGGATTTCTTGCTCTCTGGGGCTCATGCCACTGCTACCTGTTGCAATGAAAGTGGCTGCCGGTGCCGCGGGTGTTGTACTTGTTGTGCGCTGCCATGGGGCAGTAACGGAAAAATACGGAGCATGAAAAAAGCAGCCCTTGGGCTGCTTTTTTCTGGATCGACTGGTAGGCCGTAAGGCTTAGACCAGTTTTTCCTTGATGCGCGCTGCCTTGCCGGACAGGTCGCGGAGGTAGTACAGCTTGGCCTTGCGCACGTCGCCGCGACGCTTGACGCTGATGCTGTCGACCAGCGGGCTGTAGGTCTGGAAGGTACGCTCTACGCCGACACCGTTGGAGATCTTACGAACGGTGAAAGCGCTGTTCAGGCCGCGGTTACGCTTGCCGATCACGACGCCTTCGAAGGCCTGCAGACGCTGACGGTCGCCTTCCTTCACTTTCACTTGCACGATTACGGTGTCGCCAGGGGCGAACGCCGGAATCTCTTTGTTCATCTGTTCAGCTTCGATCTGCTGAATGATCTTGTTGGTCATCTTGTGCTCCTAAGGCAGGCTTCTGGCCGGCCATCGATACGTTAACTATCGTCCCGCTGGCGGATGTATTCCTCCAGCAGCTTCTTCTCTTCTCCAGAAAGCGAGCGGCAATCCAGAAGATCGGCACGTCGTTCCCAAGTCCTACCAAGGGACTGCTGCAAACGCCAGCGCCGGATGTGTTCGTGGTTGCCGCTGAGCAGCACCTCAGGAACACGCTTGTCGGCATACACCTCAGGTCGGGTGTAGTGCGGACAATCGAGCAGGCCATCCGTGAAGGAGTCCTCCTCTGCGGAGTCCGCGTGCCCCAATGCCCCGGGTAACAAACGCGTGACCGCGTCGATCAGCACCATCGCCGGCAGCTCACCGCCGGACAACACGTAATCGCCAACCGACCATTCCTCATCGACATGCTCTTCAATGAAGCGCTCGTCGATGCCTTCGTAACGCCCGGCGATGAGGATCAGACGCTCCTCTTTCGCCAGTTCTTTCACGGCCGCCTGCGTCAGCTTGCGGCCCTGCGGCGACAGGTAAATCACTTTCGCCGGCCCGCCTGCGGCCTGCCGAGCATCGCCCAGCGCGCCTTCCAGCGGCTTGATTTTCATCACCATTCCCGGACCACCGCCGAAAGGCCGATCGTCCACCGTCTGGTGACGGTCCTCGGTATTGCTTCGCGGGTTGAAACATTCGAGCTGAATCAGCCCCTGCTTAACCGCACGACTGGTGATGCCGTAGTCACTGATGGCGCGAAACATCTCCGGAAAGATGCTGATGACTCCAATCCACATGGGCGAAAGCTCCTACCCTGCGGGTTAGAAATCGGCGTCCCAGTCCACCCTCATTTCGCCAGCTGCCAGGTCCACCGCTTGCACGCATTGCTCCGTGTAGGGCAACAGTCGCTCGCGATCATCCAGGCTGCCCGCGCAGGGCTTGACCACCATCACATCGTTGGCGCCGGTCTCCAGCAGATGGTCAATTGTCCCGAGCAGTTGCCCGCTCTGATCGATCACCTTGAGACCTTCAAGCTGGCTCCAGTAGTACTCGCCGTCGTCCAGTTCCGGAAGCTCGCTGCGCGGCACCAGGATCTCGAAATCCGCATAGGTGCGGGCGACTTCGCGATCATCCAGTCCCTTCAGCTTCGCCACCAGGACATTACCCTGTACGCGGCCACTGACCAGCTCAGCCTGTCGAACCTCGGTGCCACGCTTGAGCGTCCAGCGCCGGTAGTCCAGCAGGTTGTCCAACGGGTCGGTAAAGGAATACACCTTCACCTCGCCACGAATGCCATGCACCGAAACGATCTTGCCGAGTACGACCAGGTCTTCGGCGGGGGCAGGCATCGTGCTCATACTACTCAGGCAGCAGCCTTGGCAGCGTCCTTCAGCAGCTGAGCAACGCGCTCAGACGGCTGTGCGCCCTGGCCCAGCCAGTAGGTGACGCGCTCTTGGTCGACGGACAGGCGAACTTCACCGCCAGTGGCGACCGGGTTGAAGAAACCGACGCGCTCAACGAAACGGCCGTCACGAGCGTTGCGGCTGTTGGTCACGGTCAGGTGGTAGAACGGGCGCTTTTTGGAGCCGCCACGAGCCAGACGAATGGTTACCATGCGTACGTTGTTCCTATTAGTTTGCTTGCAAAAAAAGAAATGCAGCCCCAGGGCACAGGTGCCCGAAAGGCCGCATATTCTATGAGTTAAAGCACAGCGCTGCAAGCCGCAGCTAGTCGGGCCGCCACTCGGGCGGCCCTGCGCGGCTTACATCTTCGGCATGCCGCCGGGGAACATGCTGCCCATTCCGCGCATCATCTTGGCCATGCCGCCCTTGGCGGTGACCTTCTTCATCATTTTCTGCATCTGCTTGTGCTGCTTGATCAGCCGGCCGACGTCCTGCACCTGGGTGCCGGAACCAAGGGCGATGCGGCGCTTGCGCGAACCGCTGATGACTTCCGGATCACGGCGCTCGGCAGGGGTCATGGAGTTGATGATCGCCTCCATCTGCTTGAACTGTTTCTCCGCCGCGTTCTGCGCGTTGCCCATCTGCGACAGGTTGACCCCGCCGAGCATCGGCAGCTTGTCCATCAGGCTGCCGAGGCCGCCCATGTTCTTCATCTGTTGCAGTTGGTCGCGGAAGTCTTCGAGGTCGAAGCCCTTGCCTTTCTTGATCTTCTTCGCGAGCTTCTCGGCCTTCTCGCGATCCATGTTCTGCTCGGCCTGCTCGATCAGGCTGAGCACGTCACCCATACCGAGGATGCGCGAGGCCACGCGGTCCGGATGGAAGGGATCGAGCGCTTCGCTCTTCTCACCCATACCGAGGAACTTGATCGGCTTGCCGGTAATGGCGCGCACCGACAAGGCGGCGCCGCCACGGGCATCGCCGTCGACCTTGGTCAGCACCACGCCGGTCAGCGGCAGGGCATCGTTGAACGCCTTGGCGGTGTTGGCGGCGTCCTGACCGGTCATGGCATCGACCACGAACAGGGTTTCCACGGGCTTGATCGCCGCGTGGACCTGTTTGATCTCGTCCATCATCTCGGCGTCGACGTGCAGACGGCCGGCGGTATCGACGATGACCACGTCGATGAACTTCAGCTTCGCCTCGCGAATCGCCGCCTGGGCGATATCCACCGGTTTCTGGCTGGTGTCCGAGGGGAAGAAGGTCACACCGATATCGTTGGCCAGGGTTTCCAGCTGCTTGATCGCGGCGGGCCGGTAAACGTCGGCGGAGACCACCAGGACCGACTTCTTCTTGCGCTCCTTGAGGAAGCGCGCCAGCTTGCCGGCGGTGGTGGTCTTGCCCGCGCCCTGCAGGCCGGCCATGAGAATCACCGCCGGCGGCGCGGCGTTGAGCGCCAGGTCCTCGTTGGCCGCGCCCATCAGCTCGACCAGCTCGGCCTGAACGATCTTCACGAAGGCCTGACCCGGCGTCAGGCTCTTCGACACCTCGGTGCCGACCGCGCGATCCTTGATCTTGGTGACGAAGTCCTTGACCACCGGCAGGGCCACGTCGGCCTCGAGCAGGGCCATCCGCACTTCGCGGAGCGTATCCTTGATGTTGTCCTCGGTCAGCTTGGCCTTGCCGGTGACATGGCGCAGCGTTTGCGAGAGGCGGTCTGTAAGGTTTTCGAACATGCGCGTTCCTATCAGGCTCATGCGAGCCGGGGTGGGCGTGGCAGCAGGCGCGGGATTATAACCAAGTGTGCCGACGGCAGACACCGCCGATGATCCATCCGCGCCCGCGCCGCGCCGGAACGGCTCAAGCCAGCCTTGCCAGGGGCATGGGAACTGTTCCCGGCTGCTTTCTCGCCACGGGCGATATGTGCCAAACTCAGCGCCTTTCGATGGATTGTTCCAAGGACCTATGCATCCTCTGCTGCTCAGCCTGATCGCCGCCGCCTTCTACCTCGGCGCCACGGCCTACCAGGGCACAAGCCTGGCGCGCCGCGCCGCACCGAACAAGCCCCTGCTCCTGGTGCTCGGTCTCATCGCACTGCTCGCCCAGGGCCTCAGCCTGTTGCCGCAGTTGCTGACCGCCAACGGACTGGTGCTGGACTTCTTCAACGCGGCCAACCTGATTTCCGCCGCCGTGATCTGCATCACGCTGCTGGCCTGCCTGCGCATCCCGGTGGAAAACCTCCTGCTCCTGCTCTATCCGCTCGGCACGCTGACGGCGCTGCTGGCGGTGCTGATGCCCCATGGCACCCTGGAGCCGATCAACGAACAGCCCGGCATCCTCGCGCATATCCTGCTCTCGGTGCTGGCCTACGGCCTGCTGACCATCGCGGTCTTCCAGGCGCTGTTGCTGCTGATCCAGGACCATCGCCTCAAGCACAAGCATCCGGCCGGGCTGATCCGCAACTTCCCGCCGCTGCAGACCATGGAAAGCCTGCTGTTCGGCTTCCTCTGGGGCGGCTGGATCCTGCTCTCGCTGTCGCTGCTGTCGGGCTGGCTGTTCCTCGACAACCTGTTCGCCCAGCACCTGGCGCACAAGACCATCCTTTCCTGCTTCGCCTGGGTGGTGTTCGCGGTCCTCCTGTGGGGCCGTCACCAGCTCGGCTGGCGTGGACACAAGGCGATCCGCTGGACGCTCGCCGGTTTCTGCCTGTTGATGCTGGCCTACTTCGGCAGCAAGCTGGTGAAGGAATTCATCCTGCATATATAAGTAGGAAGCGCCACGCATGGGCGATATCCACCCCGGCTACCTGTTCGGCCTGCTGGTCCTGCTGCTGCTCTGCTCGGCGTTCTTCTCCAGCGTCGAAACCGGCGTGCTCAGCCTCGATCGCTATCGCCTGCGCCACCTGGCCAAGCAGGGCCATCGGGGCGCGCGGCGCACCGCCTGGCTGCTGCTACGCACCGACCGCCTGCTCGGCACCATTCTCATCGGCAACAACTTCGTCAACATCATCGCCTCGTCGCTGGCGACCCTCCTCGCCCTGCGCCTGTGGGGCGATGTCGGCGTGGCCCCGACCACTATCGCCCTGACCCTGATCCTGCTGATCTTCGGCGAGATCACCCCGAAGACCTACGCCACCCTGCGCCCGGAACGCGTGGCCTTCCCCGCGAGCCTACCGCTGCTGTGGCTGCAACGCCTGTTCAGCCCGCTGCTGTGGCTGATGACTGGCGTGAGCAACGCCATTCTGCGCCTCTGCGGCCTGGAGCCCAGCCAACGCAACCGCAAGCCACTGAGCAACGACGAGTTGCGCAGCGTCGTCAGCGACTCCAGCGAAAAACTCAGCGCCAACCGCCAGAACATGCTGCTGAGCATCCTCGACCTGGAAAAGATCACCGTGAACGACCTCATGGTGCCGCGCAATGAAGTCCAGGGCATCGACCTGGACGATGAACTGGAAAGCATCATCAGCCAGTTGCGCAACACCACCCACACGCGCCTGCCGGTGTTCCGCAACGACATCAATCAAGTCGAAGGCATCGTCCACATGCGCCAGATCGCGCGCCTGCTGACGCACAACCAGTTGACCAAGGACAGCCTGCGCGCCGCCTGCCTGGAACCCTACTTCATCCCCGAAAGCACGCCGCTGGCGACGCAACTGATCAACTTCCAGAAGCAGAAACGCCGTATCGGCATCGTGGTGGATGAATACGGCGAGGTGATCGGCATCATCACCCTGGAGGACATCCTCGAAGAGATCGTCGGCGAGTTCAGCAACGCCGATGCCCTGCGCAACCCGGATATCCATCCCCAGGCCGACGGCACCTATGTGATCGATGGATCGGCGAACATTCGCGACATCAACCGCGCCCTCGGCTGGCAATTGCCCAGCGAAGGCCCGAAGACGCTCAACGGCTTGATCACCGAAGCCCTGGAGCAGATCCCCGACTGCGCGGTATGCCTACGCATCGGCCCTTATCGCCTGGAGATCCTGCAATCCGGCGAAAACCGCGTGAAGAGCGTGCGCGTCTGGCTCACCGGGCGTGCCGCCGCCCCCGCCGACGGGACCAGTAATGCGCTTGCCTGAGCGGCCCGGCCACGCCCTATAATCAGCGCCTGCTTACCCAGCATCCCGCCACGGCCGGCGCTATCCGCGCCATGCCCGTGGCCAGTCAATCGCCCGCCAGCCCGAGCCCGGCCCCGCGCCATCGCCCGGAGAAGCGACCGGCCTCGCCTCGACCTTGTGCGAACGCCACCGCCCTGCCCGCACCCGGACAGCGCTTCCCCCTCGCGCAGCGGCAACGCTTCCAATGCCCGCCGGACACGACCGCCAGAGCCGTCGCCGGCCATGACTGACAGGGATTTCCTGCATGACCTCCGCCAGCCTCGCTGCCACCGCCAACGACAGCCCCGCCAACTCCACCGCGCGGGTCGCGGTCGCCAGCTTCATCGGCACCGCTATCGAGTTCTACGACTTCTACGTCTATGCCACTGCCGCCGCCTTGGTAATCGGTCCGGTGTTCTTCCCGCAGACCTCTGGCGCGGCACAGATGCTCAGCGCCTTCATCACCTTCGGCATCGCCTTCCTCGCCCGACCACTGGGCTCGGCGCTGTTCGGCCATTTCGGCGACCGCATCGGGCGCAAGTCGACCCTGGTCGCCTCCTTGCTGTTGATGGGCCTGTCCACCACCCTGATCGGCTTGCTGCCAGGCTACGAGCGCATCGGTGACTGGGCGCCGGCGCTGCTCTGCCTCCTGCGCTTCGGCCAAGGCCTGGGACTCGGCGGCGAATGGGGCGGCGCGGCGCTGCTGGCCACCGAGAATGCGCCCAAACACCGCCGCGCCTGGTTCGGCATGTTTCCGCAGATGGGGCCGTCGATCGGTTTCCTCGCCGCCAACGGCCTGTTCCTCGGCCTGGCCATGTTGCTCAGCGAAGAACAGTTCCGCGCCTGGGGCTGGCGCGCCCCCTTCATCCTCAGCGCCTTGCTGGTGGTGGTTGGGCTCTATGTGCGCCTGACGCTGGCCGAGACGCCGGTGTTCGCCAAGGCCATGGAGCGCCAGGAGCGCGCCAGCCTGCCGATCGCCGAACTCTTCACCCACCACTGGCGACCGGTAGTGCTCGGCGCCCTGGCCATGGTGGTGTGCTACGCGCTGTTCTACATCTCCACGGTGTTCTCGCTGAGCTACGGCGTGACCAGCCTGGGCTACAGCCGCGAACAATTCCTCGGCCTGTTGTGCTTCGCCGTACTCTTCATGGCCGCCGCCACGCCACTGTCGGCCTGGGCCAGCGACCGCTTCGGGCGTCGTCCGGTGCTGATCGTCGGCTGCCTTGCGGCCATTGTTTCCGGTTTCACCATGCAACCGCTGCTGAGCCAGGGGTCCTCTATCGAGGTGGCGATCTTCCTGGCCCTGGAGCTGTTCCTCATGGGCGTCACCTTCGCCCCCATGGGCGCCCTGCTGCCGGAACTCTTCCCCACCCAGGTGCGCTACACCGGCGCCTCGGCGGCCTATAACCTGGGGGGCATTCTCGGCGCCTCGGTGGCGCCCTACATCGCCCAGAAGCTGGTGGGCATGGGCGGCCTGAGCTGGGTTGGCGGCTATGTGTCGGTGGCCGCGGCAGTGAGCCTGCTGGCCGTGCTCTGCCTGCACGAAACCCGCGAGCAGGATCTCGACAGCATTCGCTGAGGCCCTTCGGCAATAGGACGGGTAACGCCTCGGGCGTTATCCGCCGCTCCCGCGCCAACGCGTCACCAGCCACTCGGCTAGGTGCTCGCCCCACACCTGGTAGCCCAGGGCGGACGGGTGGTAGCCGTCGATGGCGAGGAACTGCGGGCGCATGTCCAGGCTCACTGCGCAATGCCCCGCGCCCTCGCGCTGGCTCAGGCTGAGCAACTGGCGGTCGAGCAAGCCAGCGCGCCAGCCGAGCATCTGGCGCAACAGCCAGGGCAAGGCGGAGAAGTGCTGCAACGGCGGAACCGCGGTGCAGACCACCGAGGCACCGGCCGCGCGAAAATGCGCGATCAACTGCTGCAATGCGCAGCGCCAGGTTTCGCCGGCACTGAAATGGGTGGTGTCGTTGACCCCGAAGACCAGCACGACAAGGTCATAGGAATCGCCGGCGGCTTGCGGCAACAAGCGCACACAGGCCTCGCTGGCGGTGATGCCATTCTCCCCCAAGGCGCGCCAGGACACCGGCCGTTGCAGGCGCGCCGAGAGCGCGCTGGCCAAACGCCCGGCCAGGGCGAAATCCAGGCAGGATGCACCGACGCCGGCTACCGTCGACTCGCCGAGCAGGAGCAGGCGCAGCGGCTCACCGGCACAATCGACGCCAACCACGCCCTGACAGGCCCCGGCCGCCGGAGCCAGGCGCAAGGCCGTGCGCCGAGTGTGCACGGCCAACGGCAGAGCTAGCGGCAGCAGCGGCAGTAGCGCCACCCACCACGCCAACCCTGCCCAACGACTCACAGCTCGATGACGACCGACTCGGCCGAACGGGTCGCCTTGGCGCGCGCCTCATCGATCGACTCGGCGCGCGCCAGGGCGACGCCCATGCGCCGCTGGCCCTGGACTTCCGGCTTGCCGAACAGGCGCAGGGCGCTGTCCGGCTCGCTCAGCGCCGCGCCAAGGTTGCCGAAGCTGACCTGCTGCGAGTCGCCATCGACCAGGATGACCGCCGAGGCCGAGGGGCCGAACTGGCGAATCGCCGGGATCGGCAGACCGAGAATGGCTCGCGCGTGCAGAGCGAATTCGGAAAGGTCCTGGGAGATCAACGTGACCAGGCCGGTATCGTGGGGGCGCGGCGAAACTTCGCTGAACCACACCTGGTCGCCCTTGACGAACAGCTCCACGCCGAACAGGCCGCGGCCGCCCAGCGCCTCGGTCACCGCCTTGGCCACGCGCTCGGATTCGGCCAGGGCCTTCGGGCTCATCGCCTGAGGCTGCCAGGACTCATGGTAGTCACCCTTCACCTGGCGGTGACCGATGGGCGCACAGAAGGTAGTGCCGCCGATATGGCGAACGGTGAGCAGGGTGATCTCGTAGTCGAAGTCGATGAAGCCTTCGACGATGACTCGGCCCTTGCCAGCACGACCGCCTTCCTGGGCGTAATCCCAGGCGGCCTGCAGATCGGCATCGGACTTGAGCACGCTCTGGCCCTTGCCGGAGGAACTCATGATCGGCTTGACCACGCAGGGGTAGCCCACCGCGGCGACGGCTGCACTGTACTCCTCGATGCTGTCGGCGAAGCGGTAGGGCGAGGTCGGCAGCCCCAGCTCCTCGGCGGCCAGGCGGCGGATGCCCTCGCGGTTCATGGTCAGCTGCGCGGCGCGAGCGGTGGGCACCACGGTGTAGCCCTCGGACTCCAGCTCCACCAGGGTGGCGGTGGCGATGGCCTCGATCTCCGGAACGATGTAGTCCGGCTTCTCCTGCTCGATCACCGCGCGCAGGGCGGCGCCGTCGAGCATGCTGAGCACGTGGCTACGGTGCGCGACCTGCATGGCCGGGGCGTTGGCGTAACGGTCGCAGGCGATCACTTCGCAACCCAGGCGCTGCAGCTCGATCACCACTTCCTTGCCCAGCTCACCGGAGCCGCAAAGCAGTACACGGGTCGCGCTCGGCGACAGGGGAGTTCCTATACGGGGCATTGCGTTGAACCTCGGGAATGGAAAGTTTCGCTCGGGGCGGTGGCGATCTAGATCAGCACGCCCTGTTCGCGGGCCCGCTCATGGCAGCGCGCCAGCACCTCGCGGCGCTCGGCATTGTCCATGCGGCCCCAGCGGGTGATTTCGTCGGCGCTGCGCTGGCAGCCCAGGCAGATGTCGTTGTCGTCCAGCGCACAGACATGCACGCAGGGCGACACGACCGGACGCTCCTGACTCATTCTTCCTGCTCGGCCAGATCGCGGGCGTAGCGCTGGGCGTTGTGCACGTAGTGTGCGGCACTGGCTTCGAGCATCTTTTTCTGCTGCTCGGTCAGCTCGCGCACCACCTTGCCGGGCGAGCCCATGACCAGCGAGCCGTCGGGAATGACCTTGCCCTCGGGAATCAGCGAGTTGGCGCCGATGATGCAGTATTTGCCGATCTTCGCACCGTTGAGCACGACCGCGTTGATGCCGATGAGGCTGTAGTCGTCCACCGTGCAGCCGTGCAACATCACGTTGTGGCCAATGGTCACGCCCTTGCCGAGGGTCAGCGGGAAGCCCATGTCGGTATGCATCACGGTGCCATCCTGGACGTTGCTGTTCTCACCGATGTGGATCAGCTCGTTGTCGCCACGCAGCACGGCGTTGAACCAGACACTGGCGCCAGCCTCCAGGCGCACCTTGCCGATCACCGCCGCGTTCGGCGCAATCCAACTGTCGGGATGGGTTTCGACTCGGGCCTGGCCCAGGCGGTATTTCATCGGAAAGTCCTCAGGCATGTTTTTCTTGTGCCGGCATCCGGCTCAACGCAGTGTGACGAAGCGCGGCGGCGGCTGGTGCAGGTCGATGCGGGCGTCGAACAGCAGGTTGACCAACTCGACGACCATGATCGCCGAGAGTCCCCAGATCTTGTATTCGCCGAAACGGTAGCTGGGCACATACCAACTGCGGCCAAAATAATCGATGCGATGGGTCATCTCCCGCGGATCGTCGCGGAAGAACGCCAACGGCACATTGAATACCGCGGCGATTTCACCGTCATTGGGCTTGTACTCGACGAAATCGGGAACGAAACCGACGAAAGGCGTTACCTGGATGCCGTGGCGCGAGACCAGGGTGCTCAGGGGACCGACCACATCCACCAGGCTCGGCGGCAAGGCGATTTCCTCCTCTGCCTCGCGCAGGGCGGTGTGGATCAGGTCGACATCGCCAGGATCGCGCCGCCCGCCGGGGAAGGCCACCTCACCGCTGTGGGTGGACAGGCCGCTGGCGCGCAGGGTCAGCACCAGCTCTTCACTACGGGTGATAGGCAGCAGCACCGCCGCTTCGGGGAGGCTCTGGTCGCTCTTCAGGTTCTCGGGGATGTGCGCCGCGATGCGCTGGCGCAGCTCGTCCAGCATGCGGACATCCTGCGTATAGGCACTGTCATTAATTGACGAATCATGGCATGAAAGCCCGCCCCACCCAACCCCCACCCCTTGCTGGGCGCGGCCTCGGACGAGCAAGATGGGAATAACTCCGAACAAGGAAACGGCATGAAATTCTGCAGTCAGTGCGGTGCCAGCGTGAGTCTGCGCATTCCCAGCGGCGACAACCGGCCGCGTTACATCTGCGACCGATGCCAGACCGTGCACTACCAGAATCCTCGTATCATCGCCGGCTGCCTGCCGGTATGGGAGGGCCGCGTCCTGCTCTGCCGTCGCGCCATCGCGCCCCGCCAAGGCTACTGGACGCTACCGGCCGGCTTCATGGAGAACGGCGAGACCCTGGAACAGGCCGCCGCCCGCGAAACCCTGGAAGAGGCCTGCGCGCGGGTCAGCAACCTGAAGCTGTACACCCTCTTCGATCTGCCGCACATCAGCCAGGTGTACATGTTCTTCCGCGCCGAGCTGGCCGACCTGGATTTCGCCGCCGGCGAAGAGAGCCTGGAGGTGCAACTGTTCGAAGAAACAGGCATTCCCTGGTCGGAGCTGGCTTTCCCGACCGTGGGCCGTACCTTAGAATGCTTCTTCGGCGACCGGCAGAGACAGGACTTCCCGGTACGCAACGAGGCCATTGCACCGATGCAAGGCCACTACAAGAAGACCTGAATACCGTGCACTGCCGTTCGCGGCGCTTTTCTGATAGATCCGGGGGATGTTGTTTCCATGCGCTGGCTGCTTGCCTTTCTGAGCCTGACCTTTGCTGCCTTGACGCACGCGAACGCCACGCCGACGCTGGAGGGCCATATCGACAAGGTCCTGGTCGTCAAGTCCGAGCACAAACTGCATCTACTGAGCAACGGCAAGATTATCAAGAGCTATCGCGTCTCCCTGGGCAAGACCCCGCGCGGACCGAAGTTCGCCGAGGGCGACAACCGCACGCCGGAAGGCTTCTACTGGATCGACTGGCGCAAGACCAGCGACAAGTTCAACCTCTCCATTCATATCTCCTACCCCAATGCCCGCGACGTTGCGCGCGCCCGCGACAAGGGCCTGGCTCCCGGCGGGATGATCATGATCCACGGCACCCCGCAAAGCGACCAGTACCCGGAGTGGTATTTTTCCACCCTCGACTGGACCAATGGCTGCATCGCCATGACCAACGCCGATATTCGCGAAGTCTGGAGCCTGGTGAAGGATGGAACGCTGATCGAGATCCGCCCCTGATATGCGGTCCACGACCGACAATTGAAAAAGGCGCCCAAGGGCGCCTTTTTCGTTAGCGGCAATAACGCGTCAGAACACCATGTCCGACAACCGCCAGACTTCGAAGGCCGGCGTCTCATAGGGATGCGCGGCCTTGAGGGCCTTCACCGAGTCGTGGATCAGCTCGTCGGCCACCACCAACTCAACCCGCCATTCAGGGACATGTTCGACCAGCCCCACCTCACCGAGGAACGGCTTGCTGCCCTGCAACGGACGGAACTGACCTGTGCCAAGTACCTGCCAACAGCAGCTGTCGTAGGCTCCGATGCGTCCTGCACCTGCGGTGAAAACCGCTTTCTTCACCGTTTCCAGATGGCTTTCTGGAACATAGAAACAGAGTTTGTACATCAAGCGCTCCGTGTCGAGAGACTGGACCGGATTGGAAGTCGAGGCGCAAATGCTGCCACAAATAGTGGCACTTTGCCTTATCACGCTAAACCTCAGCCCGACAAAAGTTCGACCGCGCGACCGCCTTCACGTTCTGAAGGAACAACGGGGATCAGCGAAACTGTGACAGACCTCCGCTTTGCCAGCGGCCTACTCTCCGATAAAAGGTCACTGGCGCCCCCCATCCTTCGTCCAGCACCGCTCGGAAAGCGCCGCCGCGCATCCCGCCCAGGCCCAGCGCGGCCTCGATCGGCGCCTGAAAAAAAAGGGAAAGCACGAGGCTTTCCCTTCTTCTGCTGCGCGGCCCCTTCCCTGGCGGAAAAGGGCGCTCCGGGTCTCGGGCTCAGCCCACCCAGACGCGGGCGTTGCGGAACATGCGCATCCAGCCGCCGTCCTCTTCCCACTCGTCCGGACGCCAGGAGTTCTGCACGGCGCGGAACACACGCTCCGGGTGCGGCATCATGATGGTCACGCGGCCGTCGCGGTTGGACAGGCCGGTGATGCCGCGCGGCGAACCGTTGGGGTTGGCCGGGTAGCTTTCCGTGACCTTGCCCTGGTTGTCGACGAAACGCAGCGCGACACAACCGGACAGATCGGCTTCCAGCAGCGCTTCGGCGCTCTCGAACTCCGCATGGCCTTCGCCGTGGGCGATGGCGATGGGCAAGCGCGAACCGGCCATGCCCTGCAGGAAGATCGACTGCGACTCTTGCACTTGGACCATGGCCACGCGCGCTTCGAACTGCTCGGAGCGGTTGCGCACGAAGTGCGGCCAGAACTCGGTGCCCGGAATCAGCTCATGCAGGTTGGAGAGCATCTGGCAGCCGTTGCACACCCCCAGGGCGAAACTGTCCTTGCGCTCGAAGAAGCCCTGGAAGGCATCGCGGGCACGGGCATTGAACAGGATCGACTTGGCCCAGCCCTCGCCGGCGCCGAGCACGTCGCCGTAGGAGAAGCCGCCACAGGCCACCAGGCCCTTGAACGCTTCCAGGCTGACACGGCCGGAAAGGATGTCGCTCATGTGCACGTCCACCGCGGTGAAGCCGGCACGGTCGAAGGCAGCGGCCATCTCCACCTGGCCGTTGACGCCCTGCTCGCGGAGGATCGCCACCTGCGGGCGCACACCTTTCTTGATGTAGGGCGCCGCGACATCGTCGTTGACGTCGTAGCTGAGCTTGGCCGACAGGCCGGGATTGTCTTCCGCCAGCAGGCCATCGAACTCCTGATCGGCGCAGTCGGCGTTGTCGCGCAGACGCTGGATCTGGTAGCTGGTCTCGCTCCAGGTGCGCTGCAGCAGACGACGCTCGGCGTTGTAGACGGACTCGCCGTTGAAGGTCAGTTCGATCTTGTTGCCGCTGACCGGACGACCGATGACCGCGACGCAGTCGCCCAGGCCGGCAGCGCTGAACTGCGCGAGGATTTCCGGCGTGGCGTCCTCGCGGACCTGGATGATCGCACCCAGCTCCTCGTTGAATAGCGCGGCCCCCAGCTCTTCACGGCTGGCAGCCAGGGCATCGAGGGTCAGTTCGAGGCCACAGTGGCCGGCGAAGGCCATTTCCAGCACGGCGGCCTGCAGGCCACCGTCGGAACGGTCGTGGTAGGCGAGCAGATGTCCGTCGGCATTGAGGCCCTGGATCACCGCGAAGAAGGCCTTGATGTCTTCGGCATCGTCGAGGTCGGGCGCCTGCCGGCCGATCTTGCCGTAGGTCTGTGCCAGGATGGAGCCGCCGAGACGGTTCTTGCCACGTCCGAGATCGATCAGGATCAGGTCGGTTTCGCCCTTGTCCAGGCGCAATTGCGGCGTCAGGGTCTTGCGGATGTCACTGACCGGGGCGAAGCCGGAGATGATCAGCGACATCGGCGCGGTCACGCTTTTCTCGCTGTCGCCGTCCTGCCAGCGGGTCTTCATGGACATGGAGTCCTTGCCCACCGGGATGGTGATGCCCAGCTGCGGGCACAGCTCCATCCCCACCGCCTTGACGGTGTCGTACAGCCGCGCGTCCTCGCCCGGGTGACCGGCGGCGGCCATCCAGTTGGCCGACAGCTTGATGTCGGAAATGGCGTCGATGCGCGATGCGGCCAGGTTGGTGATGGTTTCGCCGATGGCCATGCGTCCGGACGCCGGCGCGTCGAGCAGGGCCAGCGGAGTGCGTTCGCCCATGGCCATGGCTTCGCCGGTGTAGACATCGAAGCTGGTGGCAGTGACGGCGCAATCCGCCACCGGCACCTGCCAGGGACCGACCATCTGGTCACGGGCGACCAGACCGGTGATGGTGCGATCGCCGATGGTGATCAGGAAGTTCTTGCTCGCGACGGCCGGGTGGCGCAGCACACGATCGGTCGCCTCACCCAGGTCGAGGGCCGCGGCGGCGAAATCGTCACCCAACTCGGCCTCACGGGAAACCGAGCGATGCATGCGCGGCGGCTTGCCGAGCAGCACATCGAGGGGCATGTCCACCGGCTTGTTGCCGAAGTGGCTGTCGGAAACGGTCAGGTGCTTCTCTTCGGTGGCCTCGCCGACCACTGCGAACGGGCAGCGCTCGCGCTCGCAGATGGCCTTGAAGGTGTCGAAGTCGGCAGCGTCCACCGAGAGCACGTAGCGCTCCTGGGACTCGTTGCACCAGATTTCCAGCGGGCTCATGCCCGGCTCGTCGTTGGGCACCGCGCGCAGCTCGAAACGACCGCCGCGGCCGCCGTCGTTGATCAGCTCCGGCAGGGCGTTGGAAATACCGCCTGCGCCAACGTCGTGGATGAATTTGATCGGGTTGTCGCTGCCCATCTGCCAGCAGCGGTCGATGACCTCCTGGCAGCGACGCTCCATTTCCGGGTTCTCGCGCTGCACCGAGGCGAAGTCCAGGTCCGCGGCGCTGGCGCCGGTGGCCATGGACGAAGCGGCGCCGCCGCCCAGGCCGATGAGCATGGCCGGGCCGCCAAGCACGATGAGCTTGGCGCCGACGCTGATCTCGCCCTTCTGCACATGGTCTTCACGGATGTTGCCCATGCCACCGGCGATCATGATCGGCTTGTGATAACCGCGCACTTCTTCGCCGCGCGGCGTGGCCACCGCCTGCTCGAAGGTACGGAAGTAGCCGGTCAGGTTGGGACGGCCGAACTCGTTGTTGAAGGCCGCGCCGCCGAGCGGGCCCTCGATCATGATGTCCAGCGCGGTGACGATGCGCTCGGGCTTGCCGTAAGGCACTTCCCAAGGCTGTTCGAAACCCGGGATGTTCAGGTTGGACACGGTGAAGCCGACCAGGCCGGCCTTGGGCTTGGCGCCACGGCCGGTCGCGCCTTCGTCGCGGATCTCGCCGCCGGAACCGGTGGAGGCGCCGGGGAACGGAGCGATGGCGGTCGGGTGGTTGTGCGTCTCCACCTTCATCAGGATGTGCACCGGCTCTTCGCTGGCGGCGTACTGACGGGTCTCGGGATTGGGGTAGAAGCGGCCGGCGACGAAGCCGGTCATCACCGCGGCGTTGTCCTTGTAGGCGGACAGCACGCCTTCGCGGTGCATCTCATAGGTGTTCTTGATCATGCCGAACAGGCTCTTCTCCTGAGCCTGGCCGTCGATGTCCCAACTGGCGTTGAAGATCTTGTGCCGGCAGTGCTCGGAGTTGGCCTGGGCGAACATCATCAGCTCGACGTCGTGCGGGTTGCGGCCCAGTTCGCCAAAGCTCTTCACCAGGTAATCGATTTCGTCCTCGGCCAGGGCCAGGCCGAGTTCCAGGTTGGCTTTCTCCAGCGCCGGACGGCCGCCAGCGAGGACATCGATCACGTTCAGCGGCTTGGGTTGCGCGTGGCTGAACAGGCCGGCAGCCGCATCCAGGTCGGCCAGTACCAGTTGGGTCATGCGGTCATGCAGGCGTGCGGCGACCAGTTGGGCATCCGCCTCGGAGAGTTCACCGCTGACGTAGTAGGCGATGCCACGCTCGATCCGCTCGATCTTCGCCAGGCCGCAGTTACGGGCAATATCGGTGGCCTTGCTCGACCACGGCGAAATGGTGCCGAACCGCGGCAGGACCAGGAACAGACGGCCGCTGGGTTCCTGCACCGGCACGCTCGGACCGTACTTCAGCAGGCGGCCGAGCACCCGCTCCTCTTCGGCGGTCAGCGCGCCGCTGACTTCGGCGAAATGCGCAAACTCGGCGTACAGCCCGGTGACAGCGGGTACCTGCCGGGTCAGCAGGTCGAGCAGTTTGCCGTGGCGGAAGGCGGAAAGGGCGGGAGCGCCGCGCAGGATCAGCATTGTCGGAACAGCCTCTGGAGACGGGAGAGTATGGGGGCCGGACGAGCCGACCCGCAGAGGCCGTGCATTCTACCGCAAAGCGCCGCCCGGCGGCACCCGCAGCTCGGCCGAAAGCGGCTCGCGCCGGTCGGCGGACATCGGCGGGTTGCCGCTCATCGACGAACACGCCCAGGGGTTTCCCCATGCCCCGCGCACAAGGCCCGGCAGCCGCGACCTGGCGCCGCCGGTTAGCAGAGACGCCCTGGACTGTCGAGATATTTGAGCGCCACGGCCTTAGCGTATACTGCGCCGATGTTTGCCCTGACTGTGTCCCGCGTGCGTCGCACCGCCTGGTTCCTGGCGACCTGTATCTTTCTGCTGCTTTCCGGCTGTAGCGAGGCGAAAGTCCCGACAGCCCTCGAGCGCGTGCAGAAGGACGGCGTGCTGCGCGTGATCACCCGCAACAGCCCGGCCACTTACTTCCAGGACCGCAACGGCGATACCGGCTTCGAGTACGAACTGGCCAAGCGCTTCGCCGATCACCTGGGCGTCAAGCTGGAAATCGAGACCGCCGACAATCTCGACGACCTCTATGACAAGCTCAGCCAGCCGGACGGCCCCAGCCTGGCTGCCGCCGGCCTCACCCCGGGCGGCGCGCGCGATGCCCAGGTGCGCTTCACCCATTCCTACCTGGACGTCACCCCGCAGGTTGTCTACCGCAACGGCGACCCGCGCCCGACCCGCCCCGAGGACCTGGTCGGCAAGCGCATCATGGTGCTCAAGGGCAGCAGCCATGCGGCCCAGTTGGCCGAGCTGAAAAAGCGCTACCCGAAACTGCAGTACCAAGAGTCCGATGCCGACGAAATGGTCGACCTGCTGGGCAAGGTGGATGTCGGCGAGATCGACCTGACGCTGATCGACTCCAACGAACTGGCGATGAACCAGGTGTACTTCCCCAACGTCCGCGTCGCCTTCGATCTCGGCGACGCCCGCGGCCTGGCCTGGGCCCTGCCACTGGGCAGCGACAACAGCCTGTTCGACGAGGTCAACAAGTTCCTCGACAAGACCAAGCAGGACGGCACCCTGCAGAACCTCAAGGATCGCTACTACGGCCACGTCGACGTTCTCGGCTATGTCGGCGCCTACACCTTCGCCCAGCACCTGCAGCAGCGCCTGCCGCGCTATGAACAACACTTCCGCCAGTCGGCGCAGAACCTGCAGATGGACTGGCGCCTGCTCGCGGCCATCGGCTATCAGGAATCCATGTGGCAACCCGATGCCACCTCCAAGACCGGCGTGCGCGGCCTGATGATGCTGACCAACCGCACGGCGCAGGCCATGGGCGTGTCCAACCGCCTCGACGCGAAACAAAGCATCCAGGGCGGCAGCAAGTACTTCGGCCAGGTCAAGGATGAACTGCCGGGAAGCATCAAGGAGCCCGACCGCACCTGGTTCGCCCTCGCCTCCTACAACATCGGCAGCGCGCACCTGGACGACGCGCGCAAGCTCGCCGAGCAGGAAGGCCTGAACCCGAACAAATGGCTGGACGTCAAGAAGATGCTGCCGCGGCTGTCGCAGAAGCAGTGGTATCGCAAGACCCGCAACGGTTACGCGCGCGGCGGCGAAACCGTGCACTTCGTGCAGAACATCCGCCGCTACTACGACATCCTCACCTGGGTGACCCAACCGCAGATGGAAGGCGGCCAGCTCGCCGAGAGCGGGCTTCACCTGCCCGGTGTGAACAAGACCCGCCCACCCGAAAACCCCGACGAGAAGCTCTGAGGCGCGGCGCCTCCGTGCTCCGGGGCGAGCATCGCAGTCGAACGCGCCCTCGCCTGCCGCTTGCTCGCTGGCTGCCGGCCGACAAGGCGGCAGCCCAACGCGCCTCAGCCCTTGCGCCGCGCCTTGAAGAAGGCCGAGAGCATGGCACTGCACTCCTCCGCCAGAACCCCGCCCTCCACCAGCACCCGGTGATTGAGGAAGTCCTGGGCGAAGAACTCGCCACGACTGACCACCACCCCTGACTTCGGCTCCAGGGTGCCGTAGACCAGGCGCTGAATGCGGGCATGCACCAGCAGGCCGGCGCACATGCTGCAGGGCTCCAGGGTCACGTAGAGGGTGCTGCCGGGCAGGCGGTAGTTGCTCGCCGCGGCGGCAGCCATGCGGATCGCCACCATCTCCGCATGGGCGCTGGGATCGCGGGCGCTGATCGGCTGATTGAACCCACGGCCGATGACTTCCCCGCCCAGCACCAGCACGGCGCCGACCGGCACTTCGCCCAGGGCAGCGCCCTGTGCGGCGAGCGCCAGGGCCTCACGCATGAACTCCAGGTCGCGGCTGCGATCGATGACCGGGCGCAGCCCTTTCACGGTCGGGTGCCCCTTGCTATTGGTCAGCCGCACCATGCATCCCCCACGGCGATAGTCCCCATCAGGCCGGTCTCCATATGGTCGATTACGTGGCAATGGAACATCCACAGGCCCGGATTATCCGCCACCAGGGCGACGCGGGCGGTTTCATTCTTGCCCAGCAGATAGGTGTCGGTGAAGTACGGAATGATCGGCCGGCGGTTGGAGTCGAGCACCTTGAACGCCATGCCATGCAGGTGAATCGGGTGCTGGTACTGGGTCATGTTGCGCAGGGTGAAGATGTAGCTCTGCCCCAGCTTCAACTTGGCCAGCGGCGGGCCGTTGTGTTTGTGCTCTTCACCGCCCTGCCAGGCCACACCGTTGATCTGCCAGAGCGACGGTCGCTCCTGACCAGAGGCGTATTCGGACATGGCCCCGACCCATTCGAACTTGAAGTTGAGGGTCTCCGCCTTGGCCAGGTCCGGCTCGCTGACCGGGTTGCCTGGCAAGGCCGCCGGCCACTCCGCGGATGCCGCCTGGGTCGGCGCCACACCGCGCACCGTGGCCAGGCGCACCACGCCGTCACGCAGGGACAGCTCGGCGCCGACCGCCGGACCGCGAATCGCCAGCTCCAGGCGCATGCCCGGACCGATCCAGTACTGCTCCTTGAACTCCCGCGGCGCCACCGGATGGCCGTCGAGGGCATAGATTTTCGCCTCGCCCCCCGGCAGGTTGAGGCGATAGGTCACGGTGTTGTCGAGGTTGAGGATACGCAGCCGGGTGATCTGCCCCGCCGCCAGCTCGATCACCGGCAGGTGCTCGCCATTGATGGTCGAGAGGCTGCCACGAGTCCCCTCGCGAGCGGCCTCGCGCGGCACGCTGAAAGGGGTGAAGGCACCCGCTTCGTCGATATGCCAGGTCTTCAGGCAGAGAATCTTTTCCTGGCTGAAGCCGGTCGGCTCACGCTCCTCGATGATCAAGGGGCCGACCAGGCCACGACCGAGTTGCTCGCTGCTCATCAGGTGCGGGTGATACCAGTAGCTACCGGCATCCGGCGTCTTGAAGCGGTAAACGAAACTCTGCCCGGGCGGGATCGGAGGCTGGGAGATGTAAGGCACGCCGTCCATCTCGATCGGCAAGCGGATGCCATGCCAATGGATGGTGGTCGGCTGATCGAGCTTGTTGGTGAAGCGGACTCGCAGCCAGTCGCCCTGGCGGCCACGGATTTCCACTCCGGGGAAGCGGCCGCCATAAGCCAGCGCCGCCGTCTGGTGTCCGGGCACCAGCTCCAGGTCGAGGGGCGCGGCGATCAGTTCGTAGTCATGCTCGGCCGCCACCTGCGGGCGCGCCAGCCAGAGACGCGCGCCAACGCCGCCAAGGCCCAGCGCGGTGAGACCGGCGAGGCCTCCCAGTACTTGTCTGCGGGTAAAGCTCATGGAACTCCCAACCCCGGACGGGGCTACAACCTGGAAATGATAGATTCTCTCATTTAGGTTTAGATTTGACGAGCCACCCACGCACACAAAATGCCGCGCTGGCCGTCGCGCAGATACGACAAGGGCAGCCTTGGCTGCCCTTGTCGCTCACATCATTCCCACTCGATGGTCGCCGGCGGCTTGCTCGACACGTCGTAGGTGACCCGCGAGATGCCTTCGATCTCGTTGATGATGCGGTTGCTGACCTTCTCCAGCAGCTCGTAGGGCAGGTGTGCCCAGCGTGCGGTCATGAAGTCGATGGTCTCCACTGCGCGCAGGGCCACGACCCAGGCGTAGCGACGGCCGTCACCGACCACGCCGACCGATTTCACCGGCTGGAACACCACGAAGGCCTGGCTGGTCTTGTGGTACCAATCGAAGTTACGCAGTTCTTCGATGAAGATATGGTCGGCGCGACGCAGCAGGTCGGCGTACTCCTTCTTCACCTCGCCGAGGATGCGCACCCCCAGGCCCGGGCCGGGGAACGGGTGGCGGTAGACCATGTCGTAGGGCAGGCCCAGCTCCAGGCCGATCTTGCGTACTTCGTCCTTGAACAGTTCGCGCAGCGGTTCGACCAGCTTGAACTGCATGTCTTCCGGCAGGCCGCCGACGTTGTGGTGCGACTTGATCACGTGGGCCTTGCCGGTCTTGGCGCCAGCCGACTCGATCACGTCCGGGTAGATGGTGCCCTGGGCGAGGAACTTCACATCCTGCAGCTTGGTCGCTTCCTGGTCGAACACCTCGATGAAGGTGCGACCGATGATCTTGCGCTTCTGCTCCGGATCGGAAACGCCGGCGAGACGGCTGAGGAACATCTCCTCGGCGTTGGCACGGATCACCTTGACGCCCATGTTCTCGGCGAACATGGCCATCACCTGGTCACCCTCGTGCAGGCGCAGCAGGCCGTTGTCGACAAACACGCAGGTCAGTTGGTCGCCGATGGCCTTGTGCAACAGCGCAGCGACCACCGAGGAATCGACGCCGCCGGACAGGCCGAGCAGCACCTTCGACGAACCGACCTGAGCGCGCACGCTGGCGATAGCGTCGTTGACGATGTTCGACGGCGTCCACAGGGCTTCGCAGCCGCAGATGTCGAGGACGAAGCGCGAGAGGATGCGCAGGCCCTGCTTGGTGTGGGTCACTTCCGGGTGGAACTGCACGCCGTAGTAGCCACGGGCATCATCGGCCATGGCGGCGATCGGGCAGCTCGGGGTGCTGGCGAGGATGTGGAAGCCGGCGGGGATGTCGGTGACCTTGTCGCCGTGGCTCATCCACACGTCGAGACCGAGCACGCCGTCTTCATCCACATGGTCTTCGATGCCGTCGAGCAGGCGCGCCTTGCCGACCACGTCGACGCGGGCATAGCCGAACTCGCGCAGGTCCGAACCCTGCACCTTGCCGCCCATCTGCTCGGCCATGGTCTGCATGCCATAGCAGATGCCGAACAGCGGCACCGCCAGGTCGAAGACCGCCTTGGGCGCACGCGGACTGTTCAGTTCGTGGACCGACTCCGGACCACCGGCGAGGATGATCCCGCGCGGGGCGAAGGCGCGAACGTCCTCGTCGCTCATGTCGAACGGGTGGATCTCGCAGTACACGCCGATCTCGCGCACGCGGCGGGCGATCAACTGGGTGTACTGGGAGCCGAAGTCGAGGATCAGTATCCGGTGAGCGTGAATGTCTTGGGCCATGGCCGTCTCTCTGGAAAGCGGAATTCCTAAACGACACGGGGCTGAATCAGACAGCCCCGTGACGAACTCATTACTGCAAGCCTCAACCTACGCGGTAGTTCGGGGCTTCCTTGGTGATCTGCACGTCGTGCACATGGGACTCGGCCATGCCGGCGCCAGTGATCCGCACGAACTGCGGCTGGGTGCGCATCTGCTGGATATCGGCGCTGCCGGTGTAGCCCATGGCGGCGCGCAGGCCACCCATCAGCTGGTGGACGATGGCGCTCAGCGCGCCCTTGTACGGCACACGACCTTCGATGCCTTCCGGAACCAGCTTCTCGGCGCCGGCCGAGGCGTCCTGGAAGTAACGGTCGGAGGAGCCTTGCGAACCGGCCATGGCGCCCAGCGAGCCCATGCCACGGTAGGACTTGTAGGAGCGGCCCTGGAACAGTTCGATCTCGCCCGGTGCCTCTTCGGTACCGGCGAACATCGAGCCCATCATCACGCAATAGGCGCCAGCCACCATGGCCTTGGCCAGGTCACCGGAGAAACGGATGCCGCCATCGGCGATCAGCGGTACGCCGGTGCCTTCGAGGGCCGCGGCGACGTTGGCGATGGCCGAGATCTGCGGCACACCGACACCGGCGACGATACGGGTGGTGCAGATCGAGCCCGGACCGATACCGACCTTGACCGCGTCAGCGCCAGCCTCGGCCAACGCCTTGGCGGCTTCGGCGGTGGCGATGTTGCCACCGATCACCTGCACCTGCGGGAAGGTTTCCTTGGCCCAGCGCACGCGGTCGATCACGCCCTTGGAGTGGCCGTGGGCGGTGTCCACCACCACCACGTCGACGCCGGCGGCGACCAGCGCGGCGATACGCTCGCCGGTATCGGCACCGGTGCCGACGGCGGCGCCGACGCGCAGACGCCCCTGCTCGTCCTTGGACGCCAGCGGGTAGGTCTTGGCCTTCTCGATGTCACGGAAGGTCACCAGGCCGGTCAGGAAGAAATTCTGGTCGACCACCAGCATCTTCTCGATGCGGTTCTCGTAGAGCTTGGCCTTGATTTCTTCCAGCGGGGTGCCTTCACGGGCGGTGATCAACTTGTCCTTCGGCGTCATGATTGCCGCCACGGTGTCGCCGACGTTCGGCTTCACGCGCAGGTCGCGGCCGGTGACGATGCCGACCAGTTCACCCTCTTCCACCACCGGGAAGCCGGAGAAACCGTATTCACGGGCGATCTGCAGCAGCTCGATGATCTTGGTCGAAGGGGTCACGGTGACCGGGTCGCGGACGATGGCGGTCTCGTGCTTCTTGACCTTGCGCACCTCGGCGGCCTGCTGCTCGATGCTCATGTTCTTGTGGATGATACCGATGCCGCCTTCCTGGGCCATGGCGATGGCCAGACGGGATTCGGTGACGGTGTCCATCGCGGCGGACACCAGCGGGATGTTCAGTTCGATGCCACGGGTCAGGCGGGTCTTCAGGCTCACGTCCTTGGGCAGGACTTCCGAATAACCGGGAATCAGGAGGACGTCGTCGAAAGTAAGGGCTTCTTGGCTGATACGCAGCATCGCGGGGGCTCCCAGGCGGGAAAATGGAAGCGCGGCATTATACCTCAGCTCCCGGCCGCCGCTCAACGCAGGCGACGACGCGCGCGCTGGCCCTCGGCAACGCCCGGGCTTATCATCCTGCGCCATGCTCAACGACCCGTTCCAACGGCTCGGCCTCGACCGCGAGGTACTGACCGTCAGCCAGCTCAACCAACGCGCCCGCCACCTGCTGGAGGACGTGTTCCCACAGGTGTGGGTCGAAGGCGAGATTTCCAACCTCGCCCGCCCTGCCTCCGGCCACCTTTATTTCACCCTCAAGGACAGTAACGCCCAGGTGCGCTGCGCGCTGTTCCGGCAGAACGCCCTGCGCGTACGCCAGGCGCTGCGCGACGGCCTGGCCGTGCGGGTGCGCGGCAAGGTTTCGCTGTTCGAAGGGCGTGGCGACTACCAACTGATCGCCGATGCCGTCGAACCCGCCGGTGACGGCGCCCTGCGCCTGGCCTTCGAAGCGCTGAAAGAAAAGCTCGCCGCCGAAGGCCTGTTCGCCGCCGAACGCAAGCGCCCCCTGCCGGCGCATCCGCGACGCATCGGCATCGTCAGCTCCCCTACCGGCGCGGTGATTCGCGACATCATCAGCGTATTCCGCCGCCGCGCACCGCAGGTCGAGCTGACCCTGGTGCCCACCGCCGTGCAGGGCCGCGACGCCATCGCGCAGATCGTCCGCGCCCTGGCCCTGGCCGATGCGCAAGATTTCGACGCGCTGATCCTGGCCCGTGGTGGCGGCTCGCTGGAAGACCTCTGGTGCTTCAACGAAGAGGCTGTCGCGCGTGCCGTGGCCGCCTGCGTCACGCCCATCGTCAGCGCCGTCGGCCATGAGACCGATGTGTCCATCTGCGACTTCGTCGCCGACATGCGCGCCCCGACCCCCTCGGCCGCCGCCGAGCTGCTGGCGCCGCACACCGGCGACCTGCAACAGCGCCTGGACAGCCTGCGGCGCCGGCTGATCCTGCGCATCCAGGACCGCCTGACCCGCGAGCGCCTGCGTCTGGAAGGCACCGCCCGGCGCCTGCGCCACCCCGGCGAGCGCCTGCGCCAGCAGGCACAACGCCTCGACGACCTGGACATGCGCCTGCGCCGTGCCTTCGAGCGCCAGTCACAGGTACGCCATGAACGCCTGGCGCGCCTGGATACGCGCCTCGCCGCGCAACACCCCGGACGCGCCCTGGCACTGTTGCGGCAAAAACTCGACAGCCTGGCCGCGCGCCTGCCCCGAGCCACCCAGGCGCTGCTGCGCGAACAGCGCCAGCGCCTCGACGGCCTGGCCCAGAGCCTGCACATCGTCAGCCCGCTGGCGACCCTCGGGCGCGGCTACAGCATCCTCCTCGACGACAAGGGCCAGGCGGTGCGCCGCGCCGCACAGACGCAGCCCGGCCAACGCCTGACGGCGAAGCTCGGCGAAGGCGAACTGTCGGTGCGCGTCGAGGACAACCACCAGGCCCCGGTAACCCTCTCGCTTCTGGACTGACCGACCGTGATCGATCTGCTCGCCCCGCTTCCCGACGCGCCGGAACCCGACTGGGCCGCGGCATTCCGCCTGCCCATCGTCGACTGCGGCGAGGCGCTGGAACCCCTCGGCACCAGCCAGGGCTTCCTGGTCTGGCCGGCCTACCATCGCCTCGGCATCGCCAATGCGCCGGCGGAGTGCCATGCCCGTGGCGGGGTGTTCCAGCGTCTGTTGCAAGCCGCGCGCCTGCTGCCGGATGGCCTGCGCCTGGTGGTGCTCGACGCCTGGCGGCCATTCGCCGTGCAGCAGCATCTATACGACACGCTCTACAACATCCTCCGCCAGCACGAAGCGGATGCCGAGCCGGCCGAACTGGCGCGGCGCACCCGCGAATTCGTCGCCCCGCCAAGCACCCGCGCCGATGCGCCGAGCCCGCACCTGACCGGCGGCGCGGTGGATGTCGGCCTGTGCGACCGCGACGGCCGCTGGCTGGACATGGGCAGCCTGTTCGACGAAGCCACGCCGCGTTCGCACACCCGCCACTACGAAAATGCCAGCGACGACCACGGCCGGGCGATTCGCGACCGCCGCCGCCTGCTGTTCAACGCCATGCGCGCGGTCGGCTTCAGCAATCTCTCCAGCGAATGGTGGCACTACGACTACGGCGATCAGCTGTGGGCCTGGCACCACGGCCACCCTACGGCCATCTATGGACCCGCCCAGGTCCAGCCGCTGGAACACCTGTGGCGCCAGCAACTGGATGCCCTGCGCCATCCATCCTGACGAGAGCAATCCATGTCCCGCCTGTTCTGCCTATTGTTCGCCTGCGCCCTCGCCTTGCCCGTCCAGGCCGAAGGTTTCATCAGCCGCCTGCTGAACAAGCCGGTGCCCGGCGGCGTCGCCGTGGTGCAACTGGGCAGCGCTGGCCCGGCGCCACACGCAACCTACGCGGGCCGGCCGGTGCTGGTGGTGCGCGAGGAAGGCCGTGACTGGATTGCCGTGGTCGGCATCCCGTTGAGCGCCAGCCCCGGCCCGCAGAGCATCGAGGTCAGCCAGGCCGGAGCCCTGCGCAGCATCGGCTTCAACGTTGGCAACAAGCACTATCGCGAACAACGCATCACCCTGAAGAACACTCGCCAAGTCAATCCGCTGCCGGAAGACCTCAAGCGCATCGACCGCGAACTGGCCGAGCAGACCCGCGCCTACCGCAGCTTCAGCCCGGGCACGCCGAGCAACCTACAGCTCGACAAGCCGGTCGACGGCCCACTGTCCAGCCCCTTCGGCCTGCGCCGCTTCTTCAATGGCGAGGAGCGCAATCCGCACGCCGGCCTGGACTTCGCCGTCGCCGCCGGCACCCCGATCAAGACCCCGGCAGCGGGCAAGGTCATCCTCATCGGCGACTACTTCTTCAACGGCAGGACGGTGTTCGTCGACCACGGCCAGGGCTTCATCAGCATGTTCTGTCACATGTCGAAGATCGACGTGCAGCTCGGCCAGCAACTGGCGCGCGGCAGCGTGGTTGGCCGCGTCGGCGCCACTGGCCGGGCGACCGGGCCGCACATGCACTGGAACGTCAGCCTCAACGACACCCGCGTCGACCCGGCGATCTTCATCGGCGCGTTCAAGCCCTGAGGCCCGGCCGCGCCGCCCAGACCGGCAGCCCCAGCGCAGCGGGCGCCGCCGGTCTGGCGCAGGATCGTCAGTTCATCTTCATACCGGGCATGTCGTGGTCGGCATGGGCATCCGCGGCAGCCGGCGCCTGTCGCTGTACCTCGACCTCCACCTTGAGGTCGCCGGCCTTCTGGAAGTGCAGGGTCAGCGGGAAGCGCTCGCCGTCAGCCAGCGGCTTCTTCAGACCGAACAACATCAGATGGTAGTGGCCGGGCGCGAAGGTCAGCGTGGTGCCGGCCGGGATATCCACAGCCTCGACCTTCTGCATCTTCATCATGCCGTCCTTGCTTACGTGCTCGTGGATCTCGGCGCTGGCGGCACGTTCGGTGTCGGCGCCGAGCAGCCGGTCGGCGCTCTGCCCATGGTTCTGCAGCACGAAGTACGCGGCGCCATTCGCCGAGTTGGCCGGCAGCAGCAACGACCAGGGGTGTTCGACCTGCAGCTCACCAGCTTTGTAGTCTTGAGCCATGGCGAAGGAAGAGACAGACAGCAGCGCTGCCAGGGCAAGCAGGGTTTTACGCATGGTGCGGAACTCCATTCATTCTTGTGGATACGCGCCGCAAGGCAGCGCGCCTATAGCGAGGCGAGCCCAGTGCTCGGCACTGGCCCCTTCGGTGACGATGACGAGGGTCAGACGATCGGGACGGGCGGTGCGCGCGAACGCGCACCGGGAAACACTGGCGAAGCGGGCGTCCGCTGGGCAAGCACAGCGGACGGCGCCGCTTCCGCTCCAGGCAGGTCGGCGGGCAACGCCAGACTCGCTGCCTCCAGCGCCGGGCTATGGATCAGCAGGCCGCAGTAGGCGCACTTCTCCATGAAGTGCTCGGCGGAGAACGGCGCGCGCTGCGCCGCGTCCTGGTCCTGATGGGCGACGGCACGCTGCTCTGCGGAGCAGGCCAGTTCCTCCAGGCCATGCATGACCTGCGTAGCGGGTTGCATAGGCAACGACTGCGACAACAAGGGGCCGACCTGGATCATCAGCATGGCGAACAACGCCAGCCAGATCGCCGAGCCTTGCCGGTTGCCTTGTCGTCGCAAAACGCTCACTGGAAGTCCTTGGATGCGGGGTCGCAGTCTGGCAGCGTTTTACCCCGGCCAAGGACAAGCTGCAATGCACGCCGGAGCGCGACCCTGTGCGGCACGGGGACGCATGGACAGGCGCCAGAAAAATCCCCACGCAATCAGCCGCGAATAAACACATAAAATCTGGCAGAAAATCTCAGTAATGAAAGACAAAAGGTGATTCCTACCAAATTTCCCACAATGCTTGCCATCTTCATCCCATGGCACTAGGGTTGGCCCTATGAAAACCGCACATACCCTCATCCTGCTTCGCCAACACGCCTGCCTGCGCCTGGTCAGCCCGCGACTGCGTGGCTGAAACCCGACCCCATCGTCTCTTTTCATTGTTTATCGCGCAGGCCGCCCGGCCCGAAAGAAAATAGGATTTGCCCATGACCATGCTCAAAGACCCGTCGAAGAAATACCGCGCCTTCACCCCCATCAGCCTGCCCGACCGCACCTGGCCGGATAAGGTCATCGACAAGGCGCCGATCTGGCTGAGCACCGACCTGCGCGACGGCAACCAGTCGCTGATCGAGCCGATGGACGCGGCGAAGAAGATGCGCTTCTTCAAGACCCTGCTGCAGGTGGGTCTGAAAGAGATCGAAGTGGGCTTCCCCTCAGCCTCGCAGACCGATTTCGACTTCGTCCGCGAGCTGATCGAAGGCGGCCACATTCCCGACGACGTCACCATCCAGGTGCTGACCCAGGCCCGTGACGACCTCATCGAGCGGACCTTCGAGTCGCTGAAGGGCGCCAAGCGCGCCATCGTCCACTACTACAACGCCTGCGCCCCGAGCTTCCGCCGCATCGTCTTCAACCAGGACAAGGCCGGGGTCAAGGAAATCGCCATCAATGCCGGTCGCACCATCAAGCGCCTGGCCGACGCCGCACCGGAAACCCAGTGGGGCTTCGAGTACTCGCCGGAAGTCTTCAGCTCCACCGAGACCGACTTCGCCGTCGAGGTCTGCAATGCAGTGATCGATGTGTTCCAGCCGACCCCGGCGAAGCGCCTGATCCTCAACCTGCCGGCCACCATCGAGTGCGCGACGCCGAACCACTATGCCGACCAGATCGAATGGTTCTGCCGTCACATCGACAAGCGCGACAGCGTCATCATCAGCCTGCACACTCATAACGACCGTGGCACCGGCGTGGCCGCTTCGGAACTGGCGCTGATGGCGGGTGCCGACCGTGTCGAAGGCTGCCTGTTCGGTAACGGCGAGCGCACCGGCAACCTCTGCCTGGTGACCATGGCGCTGAACATGTACACCCAGGGCGTCAACCCGCAGCTGGACTTCTCCGACATCGACGCCGTGCGCAAAGTGGTCGAAGAGTGCAACCAGATTCCGGTGCACCCGCGTCATCCGTACGTCGGCGATCTGGTCCACACCGCCTTCTCCGGCTCGCACCAGGATGCCATCCGCAAGGGCTTCGCCCAGCAGAAGGACGACGCGGTCTGGGAAGTGCCCTACCTGCCGATCGATCCGGCCGACATCGGCCGCAGCTACGAAGCGGTGATCCGCGTGAACAGCCAGTCCGGCAAGGGCGGCATCACCTTCCTGCTCGAACAGGAATACGGCATCAGCCTGCCGCGTCGCATGCAGATCGAGTTCAGCCAGGTCGTGCAGAACGAGACCGACCGCCTCGGCCTGGAGATGACCGCCGAGCAGATTTACTCCCTGCTGGAGAGCGAGTACCTCCAGGCGATCTCTCCGTTCGCCCTGAAGAACTACCGCCTGCAGGAAGAGAACGGCATCTGCGCCATCGATATCGACGTGGTCCACCAAGGCGAGCAACACCGCTGGCACGGCAAGGGCAAGGGCACGCTGGAAGCCCTGGTCGCGGCGCTGCCGGTCTCGGTCGAGATCATGGACTACAACGAGCACGCCATCGGTGCCGGCACCAACGCCCGCGCGGCGGCCTACATCGAACTGCGCGTGGAAGGCGGCCGCTCGCTGCACGGCATCGGCATCGACGAAAACATCACCACCGCCAGCTTCCGTGCGCTGTTCAGCGCCCTGAACCGCGCAGTGACCCTGGGCCGGGCCCAAGCGGCCTGAGACTGACGCGGAAATGCAAAAAGGGGCCTTCGGGCCCCTTTTTCGTTACCGTGCGCCGCCCCCTTGCAGGAGCGGAGCGCGACGCTCACTCGTCGTCAGCGTTGGCGGATACCGCTCCCAGGCAGCACAACTGGTGCTCCACGCCATCGGCCAGCAGCGTCCAGGTGTCGCTTTCCGGCGCGTACGTGGCCTCCATCACTGCGTTGTAGCTGAACGCCCATTCACGCCGCTCACGACCATCGATCGACTCCACGCGCAGCACCACGTCGTCACTGGCGAATGGCTGGTCTGCCTGCGCCGCGGCGTCGGCACGGTCGAGCAGCGCCTCATCGAGGGAGAACTGCCAGGCGTGCAAGCCGTCGATGAGTAGCATGTCGGCGGTTTCCAGTTGGTCCAGCAGATAGAGCGTTTCGCTGTGCATTTCAATGAACCTGAGTAAGACGAGGCGCCATGATAGGGGAAAGGCCGCCGCAACGATCGATTTAATGGTCGGAGACTGTCTGCAAGTGCCGAAGGACTTCGCCCAACCGCTGGACGGTCGCCGCCGTACAAGGCTGAAACGGCTCACGCAGCTCGTCATCGATCAACCCTTGCAAGGCCAGCGCAGCCTTCACCGCCGCCGGGTTAGGTTCGGCGAAGGCCGCCTGCATCCAGGGTAGCAGGTGATAGAAAGTCGTCCGTGCCGCGCCCAGGTCGCCGGCTTCCACTTCACGCACCAGGCGCACATAGAGATCGGCGCGCACATGCGCGGATGCGGAAATCGCACCGACCCCGCCCAGGCACAGGCTGCTGAAGATGTGCACATCCTCGCCGGCCAGCACCTCGACCTGGCCATCGGCGATCAGCGCCATGCTGGTCTCCGGGTCGCCGCCGCAGTCCTTGATCGCCGCGATTCGCGGATGGCGGACGATGCGCCGCAAGGTCTCGCGCTCGATGCGCACACCGGTCCGGTAAGGGATGTCGTAGAGCACGACAGGGACGCTGGCAGCGTCGGCGACGGCCTGGAAGAAGGCCTCCAGGCCCTGCTGCGAGGGGCGGATGTAATAGGGTGCCGGCACCAGCAGGCCGGCCAGTGGGCGGCGCTGCAACACCTGCTGGAATGCCAGCAGCTCACGCAGGTTGTTACCGGCCAGGCCCATGATCACCTGTGCCGGCGGCACCCAATCGAGCACGGCGTCCAGCACCGCGAACTGCTCGGCCTCGCTCAGTGCCGCCGCCTCCCCGGTGGTGCCGCAGACCACGAAGCCGGCGACGCCCTCCTCGCGCAGCTTGCTGACCAGGCCGCGCAGGGCGGCGAAGTCGATTTCTCCACCCCGGAACGGCGTGACCAGAGCGACCCAGATTCCTCGAAACGATGGCATGGCAATAACTCCCAGTAACTGACCGTCTGGTCGCCGTCAGGGAGGGATGCGGGAATCAAGCGTGGGGAGTGATCGACCTGTGCGCTCTGTGTCCTGTCAGCCCATCTGACGGGACAGCGCCCCGGTCAAATGAGCGACTGTTTCTTCGATTTCTTCGCAACGACGACGCACGCGCAAGCCGGGGCGTCGAGGCCCTTGGCAATCTGCGGGTGGTCGAAGAGAGGGGACATGGGACATCCGTTGCGTCAATCAGGCCCCGATAGTGGCCAAGCGGCGGCTCGGATGTCAACCGCCACACAGGGTCTATGCTGGTTCAACCACAACGCAGTAAGGAGAAATGACAGGTGATCTCACGCGAACTGGGTCATTCCGGGCTGACCATTCCCCCTCTGGTGTTCGGCGGCAACGTGTTCGGCTGGACGGCCGATGAAGCCACCTCGTTTCGCCTGCTCGACGCCCTGCTGGACGCCGGGCTGAACTGCATCGACAGCGCCGACGTGTACTCACGCTGGGTCCCCGGCCACCGCGGTGGCGAATCGGAAAGCATCATCGGCAAGTGGCTGAAAAAGACCGGCAAGCGCGACCAGGTGATCATCGCCACCAAGGTCGGCATGGACATGGGCAACGGGCACAAGGGACTTTCCGCCGCCTATATCGAACAGGCGGTGGAGCGCTCGCTCCAACGCCTGCAGACCGACCGTATCGATCTCTACCAGGCGCACTGCGATGACTCGCACACGTCCCTGGAGGAAACCCTGGGCGCCTTCGCCGAGCTGATCGACAAGGGCAAGGTGCGCGTCATCGGGGCGTCCAACTACGACGCGCGGCGCCTGCGCGAAGCCAAGACCGTGGCCGAGCACCTGGGGCTTCCCTGCTACCAGTGCCTGCAACCCAACTACAACCTCTATGACCGCGCCGACTACGAGACCCGCCTGGAGCCGACGGTGCGCGAACTGGGCATCGGGGTGATCTGCTACTACGCCCTGGCCGGAGGCTTCCTCAGCGGCAAGTACCGCAGCCATACCGACCTGGGCAAGAGCGAGGCGCGCGCCGACAAGGTCAAGGGTTACCTGAACGAACGCGGCATGACCATCCTGGTGGCCCTGGACGAAGTCGCCGAGGAGTACGACGCCACCCCGGCGCAAGTGGCGCTGGCCTGGCTGATCGCCCGTCCCGGCATCACCGCGCCCATCGCCAGCGCCTCGAACCTGGAACAGCTACCGGACCTGATCGCGGCAACGCAATTGCAACTGAGCGACGAGGATATCCACAGGCTGGATGCGGCCAGCGCCTATTGAGGGCAACCGGCCGCTGCGGCTCAGGGCTCGATGACGAAGCGATCCGCGTCCAGGTTCGCCGGGAAGCGCTGACGATAATCCGCCAGCGCCTGGCCCGAAAGGCTGGCGTGGAAGACCCCGTCGCCATTACCGGCCAGCAGCAGGCTGTCGCCCTGGAAGTCCAGCACCTGACTGTCGCCGGAATAGGCGTGCCCTTTGCCGTCCTCGCCGACTCGGTTCACCGCCGCGACATAGCAGAGGTTCTCGATGGCGCGCGCCGGCAACAGGCGATTCCAGTGCTGGCGCCGCGCCGCCGGCCAGTTCGCCGTGTAGAGCAGCAGGTCGGTGTCCTCGGCATCCCGGCTCCATACCGGGAAGCGCAGGTCGTAGCAGACCAGCGGACGGATGTGCCAGCCCTTCCATTCCAGCAGCACCTGGTGCTCGCCGGCGGTGTAGTGCCGATTCTCGCCGGCCATGCGGAACAGATGGCGCTTGTCATAGTGCGCCATGCCACCGTCCGGACGCGCCCAGAGCAGGCGGTTGCGGTAACTGCCGTCGGCGGCGCGGACGATCAGGCTGCCACAGACCACCGCGTCCAGCCGCGCGGATTGCTCGCGCAGCCAGGCATGGGTCTCGCCCTCCTCGCCCTCGGCCAGCGCCGCGGAATCCATGGAAAAGCCCGTGGTGAACATCTCCGGCAGTATCACCAGGTCGGCACCGCGGGCCTGCTCCAGCAACCCGGCGAAGTGCGCGCGGTTGGCCGGCGCGTCGTGCCAGGCCAGGGTGGTCTGCACCAGGGCCAGCTTGAGGTCGGGCAATTGGCTCAGATCGCGCATAGCTTCTCCGCTGCCTGGCGCAGCGTCTCCTCTTTCTTGGCGAAGCAGAAGCGCACCAGGCGCATCTCGGCCGGGGGCTGTTGATAGAACACCGAGACCGGAATGGCGGCGACGCCATGTTCGCGGGTCAGCCATTCGGCCATGGCGACGTCGTCCAGGTCCGGGCGGATCGCCGAGTAGTCGACCACCTGGAAGTAGGTGCCGGCGGCACGCTGGAACTGGAAACGCGAGCCGCCCAGCAGGTCGCAGAACAGATCGCGCTTGGCCTGGTAGAAGCCCGGCAGCTCGCGCAGGTGCTCGGGGTGCGCAGCCATGAAGTCGGCCAACGCCCATTGCAACGGCGTCACGCCGCAGAAGTTGACGTACTGGTGAATCTTGCGCAGCTCGGCGGTCAGCGCCGGCGGCGCCACCACGTAGCCGGTTTTCCAGCCGGTGACGTGGTAGGTCTTGCCGAAGGAGCTGATGACAAAGGCGCGCGCGTAAAGCTCTTCGTGGGCCAGCACGCTGGCGTGCTGCACGCCGTCGTAGATCAGGTGCTCGTAGACCTCGTCGCTGATCAGGTAGATCTCGCGCGCGCGGATCAGCTCGGCCAGGCGCTGCAGGTCGGCGGCGTCGATCAGCGCGCCGCTGGGGTTATGCGGGCTGTTGAGGAAGATCAGGCGGGTGCGCGGGGTAATGGCATCGGCCAGGCGCTGCCAATCGATGCGGAAGCCCGGCAGGCTCAGCGGCACATGCACGCAACGACCGCCGGCCAGCTCCACGGAAGGCTCGTAGCTGTCATAGCAGGGATCGAGGACGATGGCTTCGTCGCCGGGGCGGATCAGAGCCTGCACCGCGCAGAAGATGGCTTCGGTGGCGCCGGGGGTGATGGTCACTTCGCTGTCGGCGCTGACGCTGCGCCCATAAAAGGCAGCGACCTTGGCCGCCACCTGCTCGCGCAGCGCCGGCAGGCCGGTCATCGGGCAGTACTGGTTGTGGCCGGCCATGACATGGCGGCCAACCGCCTCGCGCAGGGCGGCGGGGCCGTCGAAATCGGGGAACCCCTGGGACAGGTTGAGCGCACCGCATTCGGCGGCGAGCTGCGACATGCGGGTGAAGATGGTGGTGCCGACGTTGGGCAGTTTGCTGGTAAGCATGGCTTCGGGCTACAGGCTGCAGGCGATGAGGGGAAGGTGCCCTACTGTATCGCCTGCGGCCCGCCGTCTGAAGCCCGGCAGCGCTATTTGCGCTTGTCTTTCTTTTTCTTCTCGGCCTTCTTGTGGTGCGACATCAAGCGGCGCTTCTTGTTGACCTGGCGCTCGGTGAGCTGGGTCTTCTTGCCCTCGAACGGGTTGTCGCCGCCCTTGTACTCGATACGGATCGGCGTACCGACCAGCTTGAGCACGCGCCGGTAGGTCTTCTCCAGGTAACGGGTGTAGGCCTTGGGCACCGCGTCGACCTGGTTGCCGTGGATCACGATCAGCGGCGGGTTGGCACCGCCGAGGTGGGCATAGCGCAGCTTGATGCGGCGACCGTTGACCATCGGCGGCTGGTGCACCTGCACCGCGTCCTCGAGGATCTGCGTCAGTTTGCTGGTCGGCCAGCGGGTCACGGCGGAACGGAACGACTCCTGCACCGATTTGTACAGGTGGCCGACGCCGGTGCCGTGCAGCGCGGAAATGAAGTGGATGTCGGCGAAGTCGACGAACAGCAGACGGCGCTCCAGCTCGGTCTTCACGTAGTCACGCTCGCCCGAATCCATGCCGTCCCACTTGTTCAGTGCGATGACCAGCGCGCGGCCGGTCTCCAGGACGAAGCCGAGCAGATTGAGGTCGTGCTCGACCACGCCTTCGCGGGCGTCCATCACGAAGATCACCACGTTGGCGTCCTGGATGGCCTGCAGGGTCTTCACCACCGAGAACTTTTCCACCGCTTCGAAGATCTTGCCGCGGCGGCGAACGCCGGCGGTGTCGATCAGGGTGTACTTCTCGTCGTTGCGCTCGAAGGGAATGTAGATGCTGTCGCGGGTGGTGCCGGCCTGATCGTAGACGATCACCCGCTCCTCGCCGAGCATGCGGTTGACCAGGGTCGATTTGCCGACGTTGGGACGGCCGATGATGGCGATCTTGATGCCATCCTTTTCGCTCGGGCCGGGAATCCGCTTGGCTTCCTGGCCTTCGGCGACCTCTTCGAGTTCGTCGGGGGCGTCGTTGTCTTCCGGCGCATCGCTGTCCGGCAGGAACAGTTCGCCGAGGGCTTCCTGCAACATCTGGGTGATGCCACGGCCGTGGGCGGCGGCGATCGGCAGCGCGTCGCCGAGGCCCAGCGGGCTGAACTCGGCGCGGGCGATGTCCGGGTCGACGGTATCGACCTTGTTCGCCACCAGGTAGCTGCGCTTGTTCCGCTTGCGCAGGTGCTCGGCGATCATCTGGTCGGCGGCGGTCATGCCGGCGCGCGAGTCGACCATGAACAGCACGGCATCGGCCTCTTCGATCGCCTGCAGCGATTGCTCGGCCATTTTCGCATCGATGCCTTCCTCATCACCGGAAATACCCCCGGTATCGATGACGATGAACTTCTTGCCCTGCCATTTGGCTTCGCCGTACTGGCGGTCGCGGGTCAGACCAGCGTATTCGGCGACGATGGCGTCGCGCGTCTTGGTCAGGCGGTTGAACAGGGTGGACTTGCCGACGTTGGGGCGGCCCACCAGGGCGATTACGGGAACCATGCGGCTCTCCAGGAAAAATGCAGAAATTCAGAAGGTGCTTTCAAATTAGCCGAGCATCGCTCGGGTCATGTGAAAACACCCGCTCAGAAAACAATCCGGCCGCTGCCGTTACACGACAGCGGCCGGCATGTAACACACAGCTTAGCGAATGGTGTAAGCGACCAGCTTGCCGCTGTTGCCGAACACGTACATCCAGCTGCCGACGACCAGCGGGCGCACGCGCACGCCGTCACCGTCGACCTTCTCGCGGCCGACGAAGCGGCCATCCACCTGGCTCAGCAGGTGCACGTAACCTTCCAGGTCACCCACCACCACGTTGCTGGAGAAGACCGCCGGAGCGGACAGTTGGCGGCGCGCCAGGGATTCGTTGCTCCACAGCGACGAGGAACTGCGGCCATCGAGCGCTTCGACGGTGCCGCTGGCCTCGCTGACGTAGACGTTGCCGAAGCCTTCGGCGACGCCGGCGTAGCTGGACGCTTCACGCTGCCAGATCACCCGGCCGCTGGCCGGATCGAGGGCAGCGGCGCGACCTTGGTAGCTGGCGACGTAGAGGGTGTTGTCGACCAGGGTCAGGCCACCGTCGATGTCCACCACGCGGTCCAGCTCGGAACGACCTTGCGGAATCGCGACACGCTGTTCCCAGACCGGCAGACCACGCTGCAGATCCACCGCCACGACCTTGCCGCTGGCCAGGCCGGCGATCGCCAGACGCCCGGCGATCAGCGGCGAACCGGTACCACGGAGGGTCAGCACGGGCACGCTGTTCTCGTAGGCCCAACGCTGGTTACCGGTGCTGGCTTCGAGAGCGATCAGCTTGTCGTCCTGGGTCTGCAGCAGCACCACATCACCATCGGTGACCGGAGCCGACAGCACTTCGCTGGGCACGCGGGTACGCCATTTCTGCTCGCCGGTGGCGGCGTTCAGGGCGATCACATCGCCTTTCAGGGTACCGACCAGCACCAGGCCACCGCCGACACCGACGCCACCGGAAACCGGCAGCTCGAGGTCCTGCTTCCACAGTACGTCGCCGCTTTCGCGTTGAATGGCCATGACCCGGCCTTCAGCGGACGCGGCATAGATGGTCGAACCATCGACCGCGGGCTGGAGCAGCTCGTACAGCTCACCCTGGCCATCGCCGACCGAACGGCTCCACTGCTTCTGCAGGCGTACCTCTTCCTTGAAGTCGGTAAGCTCCGCCGGCGGCAGTTCTTTCTTGCTGTTGCTGCTGCAACCAACCGCCAGCAGGGTCAGCGCTAGCAGCGCAACATGTTTCCAGCGCAGCATTTCAGGCACCTCCCTTGGCGAGATCGTCGAGCTTCACTTGCAGGGCGCCGGCGGCGGCGTCATCCGGCAGTGCAGCCTTGGCTTTTTCATAGGCGGAACGGGCGTCGTCGGTGCGCTTGAGTTGCACCAGCAGGTCGCCCTTGAGTTCTTCACGGCTGGCCAGATAGGCCTTGTCGGTGTCGCCTTCGAGCAGCTTCAGGCCGTCTTCGACCTTGCCCTGGGCAGCCAGCACACGGGCCAGGCGCTGACGCGCCAGCTCGCCGAGGGTGGCGTCCACCGGCTTGTCGACGATGGCCTTGAGCTCGGCCGCGGCATCATCCAGCTTGCCGGCGTCCACCGCGACCTTGGCGACGAACAGGCGGCCGTACTGGGCGTACTGGGTCCCGGCATATTCACTGGTGAGCTTGCCGGCCAGTTCAGCGACGCGCGCGGTATCCGGCTGACCGGACGGAGTGAGCGAACTCTCCACCAGTTGCTGGTAGAGGATGGACGCGTTCTGCGCCTGGGTGGCCTGGTACTTTTTCCAGGCCTGCCAGCCGAACACCACCACCAACGCCAGCGCGGCACCGGTGAGCAGGGGCATGCCGTTGCGCTGCCACCAGTCCTTGATGTCCGCCAGTTGTTCTTCTTCGGTACGCGTGGTCACCCCAATACTCCTATTCGGTCTTTTCTCAAGCCCGCTGGATGCAGGCCGCCAGGTGCTCGGGCAGAGCATCCCAGCCTATGTTCTGTTGCTCACCCTCGCCACGCAGGGGTTTGAAACCTACCACGCGCGCCGCCAGCTCGTCGTCACCCATGATCAAGGCGTACTGAGCCCCGCTCTTGTCGGCTTTCTTGAACTGGCTCTTGAAGCTACCGGCCCCGGCATTGACCAACAGGCGCACGCCCGGCAGTACGTCGCGCAGGTGCTCGGCCAGGGTCAGGGCGGCCAGTTCGGCCGGCTCGCCGAAGGCGCAGAAGTAGAGGTCGGCCGGACGGCTGAGTTCCGCTGGGACCAGGCCCAGGGTTTCCAGCAGCAGCACCAGACGTTCGACGCCCATGGCGAAGCCCACGCCCGGCGTCGGCTTGCCGCCGAACTGGCTAACCAGCCCGTCATAGCGCCCCCCGGCGCAAACGGTGCCCTGCGAGCCGAGCTTGGTGGTGACCCACTCGAAGACGGTACGGCCGTAGTAATCCAGGCCACGGACCAGCTTCGGATTGATCTCATAGGCGATGCCGGCCGCATCGAGGCGTGCTTTCAGCCCGTCGAAGTGCAGACGCGACTCTTCATCCAGGTAATCGTGCAGGGTCGGTGCACCGACGAGCAGGGCCTGGGTGGCCTCCACCTTGCTGTCGAGGATACGCAGTGGATTGGTGGTGAGGCGGCGCTGGCTGTCTTCGTCGAGTTGATCGAAGCGTTCCTTGAGATAGGCCACCAGGGCATCGCGATAGATCGCACGCGCCTCGCTGGAACCCAGGCTGTTCAGTTGCAGGGTCACAGAATCGGACAGGCCGAGCTGTTTCCACAGGCGCCAGGTCAGCACGATCAGCTCGGCGTCGATGTCCGGGCCGGGCAGGTTGAAGACTTCCACGCCCATCTGGTGGAACTGGCGATAGCGACCCTTCTGCGGTTTCTCGTAGCGGAACATGGGGCCGGCGTACCACAGCTTCTGTACCTGGCCGCCACCGGTCAGGCCGTGTTCGAGCATCGCCCGCACGGTCCCCGCGGTGCCTTCCGGGCGCAGGGTCAGCGACTCTTCGTTGCGATCGAGGAAGGTGTACATCTCCTTGTCGACCACATCGGTGCCTTCGCCGATACCACGCGCGAACAGCTCGGTGAATTCGAGAATGGGCAGACGGATTTCGCTGTAGCCATAGCCTTCCAGGAGGTTGGCCAGGGTGTTTTCCAAGTAACGCCAGACCGGGGTCTGTTCCGGCAGGATGTCGTTCATGCCACGAATGGCTTGCAGGGACTTGCTCACGTAGGGTCCTTGTTGCGATCAGCCGCGCACGATCAACGATGCATCGGCTTCGGCCCGTTCGGCCGCTTTTTCGCGGATCAGCCGTTCCAGCTCATCCACCAGGTTGTCGTTATTGAGTTTCTGCGCCGGCTTGCCGTCGATGTAGACCAGGTTGTTCGGCGTGCCGCCGGTGAGGCCGATGTGCGCCTCCTTGGCTTCGCCGGGACCATTGACCACGCAGCCGATCACCGCCACGTCCAGCGGTACCAGCAGGTCTTCCAGGCGGCCTTCGAGTTCGTTCATGGTCTTGACCACATCGAAGTTCTGCCGCGAGCAGCTCGGGCAGGCGATGAAGTTGATGCCACGCGAACGCAGGTGCAGCGACTTGAGGATGTCGAAACCGACCTTGATCTCCTCCACCGGGTCGGCGGCCAGGGAGATGCGGATGGTGTCGCCGATGCCTTCGGCCAGGAGCATGCCCAGGCCGACCGCGGACTTCACCGTACCGGAACGCAAGCCGCCGGCTTCGGTGATGCCCAGGTGCAGGGGCTGTTCGATCTGCTTGGCCAGCAAGCGGTAGGCTGCGACGGCCATGAACACGTCGGAGGCCTTCACGCTGACCTTGAAATTCTGGAAGTCCAGCTTGTCGAGGTGATCGACATGGCGCATGGCCGATTCCAGCAGGGCCTCGGGGGTCGGCTCGCCGTATTTCTTCTGCAGGTCCTTTTCCAGCGAGCCGGCGTTGACGCCGATGCGGATCGGAATGTTGCGCTCGCGGGCCGCGTCGACCACGGCCCGGACACGGTCTTCACGACCGATGTTGCCCGGGTTGATGCGCAGGCAGTCGACACCGAGTTCAGCGACGCGCAGGGCGATCTTGTAGTCGAAGTGAATATCGGCGACCAGCGGCACGCGAACCTGCTGTTTGATCTTGCCGAAGGCTTCGGCGGCGTCCATGTCCGGCACCGAGACGCGAACGATGTCGGCGCCGGCGTCTTCCAGGCGGCGAATCTGCGCGACGGTGGCAGCGACGTCCAGGGTATCGGTGTTGGTCATGCTCTGCACGGCGATGGGCGCATCGCCCCCCACCGGCACCGAACCAACCCAGATCTTGCGGGACTGGCGACGTTTGATCGGAGAAGCGCAATGCATCTTAATGTCCACCCAACTTCATGCGTGCGGTCTCACCGTGGGCATACGGCGAAACATCGACCGGCTGGCCGTTGTAGCTGACCTGGGCACCGCGGGCGTAGCCCAGGCGCACTTCGACGGGCGCCTTGCCGGCGACCTCGAAGGAATCGCCCTTGCGCTTCAAGGCACTGACCAGCACCTTGCCATCGGCATCGGTGACCTGGGTCCAGCAATCGGCGACGAATTGAACCTTGACCACGCCCTGTCCAGCCGCCGCCACGACGGGCTCCGCGGGCTGCAACGGCGCGCTGGCCGGTGCGACGGGCGCAACAGGAGCCACGGGAGCGGCGACAGGCAGTGCCGGCTGGGCAACGTGCGCCAGCGGAGCGGCCGGAGCGCTTTCGACGGTGCTCGGGGCGCTCGCAGCGGGCACAACGGCCACTGTTGCAGGAGCCGTCGGCTGGGCCGGAACACCCGGCGCTGCGGCGCCCTGCTCAGGCGTCGCGGCCGTATCGGCGGCCGGCGCGCTCGGCGACGGAGGGTTCGCCTTGTCTTCCGCGACGGCCTGATCTTCCGGCTCGTCCAGGGTATGGATTTCAGTGGTGCCGTCGGCGCTCTCGACTTCGACGTGCTCCATGTTCAGGTTGGTGTTCTCGACCAGGCTGCGACCGGAGCGCTCCTGCCACCAGAAATAGCCAAAGCCCACCAGGATAGCCAGCAGCACCAGGCTGAACAGACGCAGCAGGTTGCGCGACAGGCGCATCGGCTCGGCCACTCGGCCAAGGCTCTGCACGGTGCTGCCGGTGGCGTCGGTGCCGGTGTACTGGTCGAAGGAGTTGACCATCTGCGCCTGGTCCATGCCCAGCAGCTTGGCATAGGCACGCACGTAACCACGGGCGAAGGTGTGCCCGGGCAACTTATCGAAAGCGCCCTGCTCGAGATGGTGCAGCGAGGCTTCGGTCAGGTTCAGTTGAGCGGCTACCTGAGTGGTCGACCAGCCCCTGTTCTCGCGCGCCTGGCGCAGGGCTTCACCGGGATTCGCGCGGGTCGATGCTAGGACCTCTGGCTGCGACGTCTTCATCATTTCTCTGCCTGGTATGCCTGGTATTCGGGAGAAGCGGGATACAGGCGCTTCAGTTGCAGGCCATAGCTGGCCGCCGTGTCCTTGTCATCAAAGACCTTGGCGAGCCGGACGCCGAGCAACAGGCTCTGGGCGCTTTGCTGGCCCTGCTTCAAATATTCGTCGTAGTAGGTGCGCGCCGGCACGTATTGCCGTTCGTCATAGGAGAGCTGCGCCATTTGCAGCAGCGCGCTGGGCTGCCGGCGATTGAGGCGCAGGGCCTTCTCGAAGAACTGCTTGGCCTGAGCCCGCTGATTCAGTTGCAGGCTCACCAGACCAAGGTTTTCGAAGACCCGCGAACGCTCGGGGTACATACCGTCGGAGGCGGCCTTCTGGTACACGTCGAAGGCTTCCTGATAGCGCTTCTGCTCGAACAGGAAGCCGCCATAGTTGTTCAGGATGCGCGAGTCGCCGGAGCGCGAGGACAGCGCCTTGCGGTATTCGGCCTCGGCCATCTTCGGTTCCATCTCGGTCTGGTAGACCAGGGCCAGTGCCGCGTGGGCGTCGGCACTGGAAGAATCCAGCTCCAGCGCCTGGCGCAGCGGCACCTTGGCCTGCTCGGTGTTACCCGACTGGAGATAGCCGATGCCTAGCTGGATGTAGGCATCGCGGGCCTCAAGACGGCCCTTGGATGTGGTCAGGGGATCCTGCTTTCCGGTCGTCACGCAACCCGCCAGCACAGAAGCCAACAGTACGAACAGCGCGGCGCGCAAGGTCATCGGAATCCTCCCCTGATCAGTTTCGAGTACTGGCGGTCGGTGCGTTTTCGGCGTCCGACGCCAACTGGCGTACGGCAATGTAACGTTCGCTGCGACGGGTGCGGTCCATCACCTGTCCAACCAATTGGCCACAAGCGGCATCGATATCTTCGCCACGGGTGGTGCGCACCGTAACGTTGAATCCCCCCTTGTGCAGCATGTCCTGGAAACGACGGATGGAGTTGTTGCTCGGCCGCTCGTACCCGGAATGAGGGAAGGGATTAAACGGAATCAGGTTGATCTTGCAAGGGAAATCCTTGAGCAATGCGATCAACTGCTCGGCATGCTCAGGCTGATCGTTGACATCCTTGAGCAGGGTGTACTCGACGGTCAGCACGCGTTCCTTGCCCAGCCGGGTGATGTAGCGCCGGCAGGCATCCAGCAACATGGCCAGCGGGTACTTCTTGTTGATCGGCACCAACTGGTTGCGCAGTTCGTCGTTGGGCGCGTGCAGGGACAGCGCCAGGGAGACGTCGGTGACTTCGCCGAGCTTGTCGATCATCGGTACCACGCCAGAGGTGGACAAGGTCACCTTGCGTTTGGAGATACCGTAACCGAAGTCCTCCATCATGATGCTCATGGCGGTGACGACGTTGTCGAAGTTCAGCAGCGGCTCACCCATCCCCATCATCACCACGTTGGTGATGGCACGGTCGATCTTGCCGGGAACGGTGCCGAAGGATTTGTTGGCGATCCACACCTGGCCGATGATTTCGGCGGAGGTCAGGTCGCTGTTGAAGCCCTGTTTGCCGGTGGAGCAGAAACTGCAGTCCAGCGCACAGCCCGCCTGCGACGATACGCACAGGGTGCCGCGCCCGGCTTGCGGAATGTACACGGTCTCGACGCAACTGCCGGAAGCCACGCGCACCACCCACTTACGGGTGCCGTCCGCGGAGATGTCCTGGCTGACGATTTCCGGACCGCGAATCTCGGCACAGGCCTTGAGCTTTTCGCGCAAGGCCTTGCCGACATTGGTCATGGCGTCGAAGTCTTCGGCGCCAAAGTGGTGAATCCATTGCATCACCTGGCCAGCGCGGAAGCGCTTTTCACCGATGGACTCGAAGAATTCCTCGAGCTGGGGCTTGGTCATGCCCAGCAGGTTGGCCTTAACAGCGGTATCAGTCATGGATTCACCCTCGCCCATTCGCCTGGATCAGCGAATGCGCTCGCACACCTCGGTGGTGGCGAAGAAGTAGGCGATTTCGCGGGCAGCGGAAGCTTCCGAATCGGAGCCGTGCACAGCGTTCTCGTCGATGGAGACAGCGAAGTCGGCGCGGATGGTGCCGGCGTCGGCTTTCTTCGGATCGGTGGCGCCCATCAGCTCACGGTTCTTGGCGATGGCGTCTTCGCCTTCCAGAACCTGCAGAACGACCGGGCCGGAGGTCATGAAGGCAACCAGGTCCTTGAAGAAGGGACGCTCTTTGTGCTCGGCGTAGAAACCACCGGCTTCGCGCGCGGACAGTTGAACCATCTTGGAAGCGACAACGCGCAGACCGGCCTTCTCGAAGCGGGTCAGGATTTCGCCGATGACGTTCTTGGCGACGGCGTCGGGCTTGATGATGGAGAAGGTACGTTGCAGGGCCATGGAAAACTCCAGAAAGCAAGGTTGGTAAAGCTGAGAAGCCCCTGGGGTGACCAGGAGCTCCTGTGATTCAGGGTAAGCCGCACGACGGCAGCAGCACGACGGCTGGCACGCGCGGAGCCGGCCCGTGGCAGACGGGCCGGCGAGCTCCGCAAGAGCCCACACGGGGTTCTGTGAAGCTCACCTAAAGATAAAACCCGCGAATTATACGCGGGTTCGAAAAAAAGAGCAGCCGGCAGGACGAGCCGACTGCCGAGACAGCAAGCGCCGGGACGCGCTCAGTCGGTCTCTTCGATCCAGGCGCTCTGGATTGCCTCGAGCACCTTCTCGCCACCGCGCTGGGGATCGTCAGTGAAATCCGGCAACTCCATGACCCAACGGTGCAGATCGACGAAGTTCACGTAGCGCGGATCGACTTCCGGCTTGCTTTCCGCCAACTGGATAGCGATTTCCAACACATCGGTCCATTTCAGACTCATGCTTCGCGCCCCGCTCAGTGGCCTTCGGAAACCTGATTGATGGTGTATTTCGGGATCTCGACCACCAAGTCCTTCTCACCGACCACCGCCTGGCAGGATAGCCGCGAGTCCGGCTCCAGCCCCCACGCCTTGTCGAGCATGTCGTCTTCCAGCTCGTCGGAAGGCTCCAGCGAAGCGAAGCCCTCGCGCACGATCACATGGCAAGTCGTGCAGGCACAGGACATCTCGCAGGCATGCTCGATTTCGATGCCATTGCGCAGCGCTGCCTTGATGATGGTCTCGCCCGGCTGGGCCTCGACCACCGCGCCCTCCGGGCAGTGCTCGGCGTTGGGCAGAAATACGATCTGCGGCATTTTCGCTTATTCCTCGATTTCGTTGAGCCGACGACCGGCCAGGGCGGCCTTCACGGAGGCATCCATCCGGCGCGCGGCAAAGGCGTCAGTCACCTGGGACAGACGCTTGATCTGTCGCTCGATGGCCGCGGTATCGCTACCGGAGGCCAGATCGTGCAGTGTTTGCATGTTCGCTTCGATGACGTCGCGCTCTTCCGCATCCAGCAGGCGCTCGCCATCCACATCCAACGCAGAACGCACAGCCTCCAGCAGGCGCTCGGCCTCCACCTGCTGCTCGCGCAGGGCTCGGGCGGCCATGTCGTCGCCGGCATACTGGAAGGAGTCCTGCAGCATCCGCGCGATCTCGCCATCGGTCAGGCCATAGGACGGCTTGACCTGAATGCTCGCCTCGACCCCGGAACTCAACTCACGGGCGGACACGGCGAGCAGACCATCGGCATCGACCTGGAAGCTGACGCGGATCTTCGCCGCACCCGCGACCATCGGCGGAATGCCGCGCAGTTCGAAGCGCGCCAGGGAGCGGCAGTCCTTGACCAGTTCGCGCTCCCCCTGGAGCACATGGATCATCATGGCCGTCTGGCCATCTTTATAGGTGGTGAACTCCTGGGCGCGCGCCACCGGAATGGTGGTGTTGCGCGGAATCACCTTCTCCATGAGCCCACCCATGGTCTCCAGCCCCAGAGAGAGCGGAATGACATCCAGCAACAGCAGCTCTTCGCCACGCTTGTTGCCGGCCAGGGCATCGGCCTGGATGGCCGCTCCGATGGCCACCACCTGATCAGGATCGATATCGGTCAGCGGCTCGCGACCGAACAGCTCGCCCACCGCCTGACGCACACGCGGCACACGAGTGGAACCGCCCACCATGACCACTTCGCCGACCTCCTCCAACTCGACGCCGGAATCGCGCACGGCGCGGCGGCAAGCCTTGAGGCTACGCGCGATAAAGGGCTCGATCAGCGCCTCGAACTCGCCACGGCCCAGCTGCCCACGCCAATCGCCATGGACGACCTCGACACTCTCGCAAGTGGTCAAGGCTTCCTTGGCCGCACAGGCAGCCTGCAGCAACTGGCGCTGGCTACCGGGATCGAGATCATCGGAGAGCCCGGCCTGGGCGATGATCCAGCCGGCGATCGCATGGTCGAAATCATCGCCACCCAGGGCAGTGTCGCCACCGGTGGCGAGCACCTCGAATACGCCACGCGTAAGGCGCAGGATGGAGATATCAAAGGTGCCACCACCCAGGTCATAGATGGCAACGACGCCTTCAGCGTTCTTGTCGAGGCCGTAGGCCACGGCGGCAGAGGTCGGCTCATTGAGCAGACGCAGGACATGCAAACCGGCCAGACGCGCAGCATCCTTGGTGGCTTGGCGCTGGGCATCGTCGAAATACGCCGGCACCGTGATCACCGCACCCACCAACTCGCCACCGAGGGCGGCTTCGGCGCGCAAGCGCAGGCTGCGAAGGATTTCCGCCGAGACTTCCACCGGGCTCTTGGCGCCCTGCACAGTCTCGATGAACGGCATGTGCGACTCACCCTGACTGAAGCGGTATGGCAGTTGCCCACCCAGTTGCTTCACATCCTCGATGCCGCGCCCCATCAGGCGCTTGACCGAAATGATCGAGTTGAAAGGATCTTCCGCGGCAGTCTGCTTGACCGACTCGCCGACTTCGACATGATCGGCGAAGTAACGCACGGCGGAAGGCAGTATCACGCGCCCTTCGGCATCCGCCAGGGGCGAGGCGACGCCACTGCGCACAGCGGCAACCAGGGAATTGGTGGTGCCCAGGTCGATCCCCACGGCCAGGCGGCGCTGGTGCGGCTGAGGGCTTTGTCCGGGCTCGGCGATCTGCAGTAAGGCCATGCTGTTCTAACTATCAGGCGCGGCGCGGGCCACGCGGATTAATCGTCGAGTCGCTCTTCCAACTGACGCACTTCCTGCGCCAACTTGTCGAGAAACTGCATGCGGCGCACCAGGCGCTCGGCCTCGGCGCGGCGAGCGGCATCGTCCCAGACACTGGCGAACGCCTCTTCCAACTGTTGCTGGGCGCCCTTCAGGCGGCGCTTGAAAGCGGCCACGCCATCGAGGTCGGCGCTGTCCTGCAACTCTTCCAATTCCTCGCGCAGCTGCATCTGCTGCAGCAGGAACTCGGGGTCTTGCACCGTCGCTTCCAGCGGCAGGGCATGGCCACGCAGGGTCAGCAGGTAGAGCGCGCGCCGGGGCACGCTCTTCAGCGTCTGATAGGCCTCATTGAGTTCAGCGGCCCGCTCCAGGGCCAGGCGCTGTTCGCGCTCGCTGGCGTCGGCGAAACGATCCGGGTGAACACCGCGCACCAGTTCCCGATAACGGTTACCCAGCGCATCCAGGTCGACCCGGAAGTCCGGCTGCAGATCGAAGAGCGCGAAATAGCAAGGACTACCCACACCCGGCCTCAAACGTTGAAGCTTTCGCCGCAGCCACACTCGCCACGGACGTTCGGGTTGTTGAACTTGAAGCCCTCGTTGAGGCCTTCCTTGGTGAAGTCCAACTCGGTGCCATCGAGATACACCAGGCTTTTCGGGTCGATGATGACCTTCACGCCATGGCTCTCGTAGACCAGATCCTCTGGCGCCAACTCATCGACGAACTCGAGCACATAGGCGAGGCCGGAACACCCGGTGGTACGCACGCCAAGACGAATACCTTCGCCCTTGCCGCGCCCATCGAGGGAGCGGCGCACATGATTGGCGGCGGCTTCGGTCATGCTGATGGCCATGGGAACTCCTTACTCAACTGAGCGCCTTAGAGCAGGCCTTTCTTCTGCTTGTAGTCGCGCACGGCCGCCTTGATGGCGTCCTCGGCGAGCACGGAACAGTGGATCTTCACCGGCGGCAGGGCCAGTTCTTCGGCGATCGTGGTGTTCTTGATCGACTCAGCCTCATCCAGGGTCTTACCCTTCATCCACTCGGTGGCGAGGGAGCTGGAGGCGATTGCCGAACCACACCCATAGGTCTTGAACTTGGCGTCTTCGATGACACCTTGCTCGTTGACCTTGATCTGCAGACGCATCACGTCGCCGCAAGCCGGCGCGCCGACCATACCGGTACCGACATCCGGATCTTCAGCGTCGAGCTTGCCGACGTTACGCGGGTTTTCGTAGTGGTCGATGACCTTGTCACTGTATGCCATGGCTAATCCTCACTCTCTATGGGGCGGGTCAGTGGGCCTGCCATTCGACCTTGGACAGGTCGACACCCTCTTTGAACATATCCCACAGCGGCGAGAGTTCGCGCAGCTTGGAAACGGCTTCCACCACCTTCTTGGCGGCGTAATCGACCTCTTCCTCAGTGGTGAAGCGGCCGAAAGTGAAACGGATGGAGCTGTGCGCCAGTTCATCGTTGCGGCCCAGGGCGCGCAAGACGTAGGACGGCTCCAGGGAGGCGGAGGTACAGGCCGAACCCGAGGAAACGGCGAGGTCCTTGAGCGCCATGATCAGCGACTCGCCCTCGACGTAGTTGAAGCTCAGGTTCAGGTTGTGCGGCACGCGCTGGGTCAGGCTGCCGTTCACATACAACTCTTCCAGGCCATCCACCAGGGCGAAGAAGCAATCACGCAGGGCGCGAATGCGCTCGTTCTCAGCGTGCATCTCTTCCTTGGCGATGCGGAAAGCCTCGCCCATGCCGACGATCTGGTGAGTCGCCAGGGTGCCGGAGCGCATACCGCGCTCATGGCCACCGCCGTGCATCTGCGCCTCCAGGCGAACGCGCGGCTTGCGGCGCACGTACAGCGCGCCAATGCCTTTCGGACCGTAGGTCTTGTGCGCGGAGAAGGACATCAGATCGACCTTGAGCTTCTCCAGGTCGATATCCACTTTGCCGGTGGACTGCGCGGCATCGACATGGAACAGCACGCCCCGGGAGCGGGTCAACTCGCCGATGGCAGCGATGTCGTTGATGGTGCCGATCTCGTTGTTCACGTGCATGATCGAAACCAGGATGGTGTCGTCGCGCAGCGCCGCCTCAACCATGGCCGGGGTTATCAGGCCATCTTCGGTCGGGTCCAGATAGGTGACTTCGAAGCCTTCGCGCTCCAGTTGGCGGGTGGTGTCCAGAACCGCCTTGTGCTCGATCTTCGAGGTGACGATGTGCTTGCCTTTGCTGGCATAGAAGTGCGCGACGCCCTTGATCGCCAGGTTGTCGGACTCGGTGGCGCCGGACGTCCAGACGATTTCGCGGGGATCGGCATTGACCAGATCGGCGACTTGGCGACGCGCGTTCTCCACGGCTTCCTCGGCCTTCCAGCCGAACACGTGGGAGCGCGAAGCCGGATTACCGAAGTTGCCGTCCACCAGCAGGCAGTCAGCCATCTTCTGAGCGACACGCGGGTCCACCGGGGTCGTGGCGGAGTAGTCGAGGTAGATCGGCAATTTCATCAGGTAACTCCTACAGGCGGGCAGCCGCTCACTCGATGGCGGATGCTTCAATCTTATCGAGGCTCGGCAGCTTGCCGTTGCTACTACAACGACGCTCGTCCTGGCGCTGAGCGACCTCCTGGACCTCACGGCGCTCGACCAGGTCGGCGAGACTGATGCCACTGAGGAATTCATGGATCTGCTGGCTGAGATCGCACCAAAGATGGTGGGTCAGGCAGGTATCGCCGGAGTGGCAATCGCCCTGCCCCTGGCAGCGGGTGGCATCGACGGACTCGTTGACCGCGTCGATCACCTGGGCAACGTGGATACCGCTCATGTCGCGGGAAAGCTGATAACCACCGCCAGGACCGCGCACACTGGTCACCAGGTTGCCACGGCGCAACTTGGCGAACAGCTGTTCAAGATAGGACAGGGAAATGCCTTGGCGTTCGGAAATATCCGCGAGAGAAACCGGACCACGCTGAGCATGCAACGCCAGATCAAGCATGGCGGTTACGGCATAGCGGCCTTTGGTGGTCAATCGCATGGAGCATTCCCGGTAGAATCACTGGACTGGCGAGAGGATGCCATTTCCGAGTATTTAAGTCAACTATAAGACCTATCGAATTACTCAGGAATAGCCAGCGAAGGGCGACATAATGTAGCAGGAAAGACAGGACCGCGCATCACTGCGCCGCCTTGCCCTCCTCGCCCTTCACGCCGGCGAAGTCCTCTTCACGCAGCTCCGGAAGCTTCTTGGCGCAATAGTCGCTGCCCAGTGCGGTCAGCGCCTGGCACATCCCTTCCAGGCGCCCATCGACTGCCTGCAAATGATCCAGCAACTGACCGATGGCACGCGCCACAGGGTCAGGCATATCCTGACTCACGCCATAGGCATCGAAACCCAGCTTCTCGGCCATCGCCTGGCGTTTGGCCTGCTGCTCTGCGTCATCCTTCATGATGATCCGACCAGGAATGCCGACCACGGTAGCCCCCGGTGGTACTTCCTTGGTCACTACGGCGTTGGAACCGACCTTGGCCCCGGCCCCGACAGTGAATGGACCGAGCACCTTGGCGCCGGCACCGACCACCACACCATCATCCAGCGTCGGGTGGCGCTTACCCTTGTTCCAACTGGTGCCGCCCAGCGTCACGCCCTGATAGAGCGTTACGTCATTGCCGATTTCGGCGGTCTCACCGATGACAATGCCCATGCCATGGTCAATGAAGAAGCGACGGCCAATCTTGGCGCCGGGATGGATCTCGATACCGGTCATCCAACGACCAAAGTTGGAGACCAGGCGTGCCAGCCACTTCCATCCGGACGTCCACAGAAGGTGGGCCAAGCGATGCAGCCAGACGGCATGCAGACCGGGATAGCAAGTGAGCACCTCGAAGGCATTGCGCGCTGCCGGGTCGCGATGGAATACGCTCTGGATATCTTCGCGCACACGCTCAAACATCATCGTCACTCCGCTTGTAGGCCGCACCCTGCGCGGCCTTCTGTGTTTCAGTGAGGATACCCCGAAGGATATTCATCTCCAGCTTGCTGACCCCGGCGCGACCGTAGAGACGGCGCAAGCGCGACATCAAGTGCCGCGGCTTGGCAGGATCGAGGAAACCGATCCCCACCAGGGTCGACTCCAGATGGGCATAGAAACGCTCAAGCTCGTCCGCCGTCACCGGCAAACTGTTGAGCATCGCCGTGGTTTCCAGCTTTTCCTGCTTGGTCGGCTGCCCCTCGGCCGCCAGCCAGGCCATGCGCACCTCATAGGCCAGCACCTGCACCGCCGTCGCCAGATTCAACGAGCTGAATTCCGGATTGGACGGGATATGTACATGGAACTGACATCGCTGCAATTCTTCATTGGTCAAACCCGCGTACTCGCGCCCGAAGACCAGAGCCACCTCGCCCCCCTGCTGCACATGCTGCAGGCTAGTCGTAGCGCACTCACGAGGATCCAGCAGGGGCCAGGGGATGCGCCTGTCGCGCGCGCTGGTGCCGAGCACCAGACTGCAGCCCACCAGTGCATCTTCCAAGGTCGGAACGACCTGGGCCGCATCGAGGATATCGGTCGCTCCCGAGGCACGCGCCACCGCCTCCCCACTAGGGAAGTCTTCCGGCTCTACCAACACCAGGCGCGACAGCCCCATGTTCTTCATCGCCCGGGCCGTACCACCGATATTGCCGGGATGACTGGTATTGACCAGCACCACACGAATTCTGTCGAGCAACGCCAGCGCACTCCACACAAAAGCCAAAATAGGAACGGAATCCTACCGCAGCGCTGGGTCTTGCGCCACGCGAGCGACAGGCCGCCCTATGAGTAACGTGGAATTCTGGTAGAATGGCCGGCTTTCTTTAACGACCCAGGTGACCTCTCCATGCAGCCCATGCTGAATATCGCCCTGCGCGCCGCTCGCAGCGCCGGTGAACTGATTTTCCGCTCCATCGAACGCCTGGACACCCTTTCGGTCAACGAAAAAGACGCCAAGGACTACGTTACCGAAGTCGATCGCGCCGCCGAACTGAGCATCGTCACCGCGCTGCGCAAGGCATATCCGAATCACGGCATCATGGGCGAGGAAGGCGGATACCTGGAGGGCAGCGGTGAAGGCGCCGACTACCTCTGGATCATCGATCCGCTCGATGGCACCACCAACTTCATCCACGGTGTCCCCCACTTCGCCGTCAGCATCGCCTGCAAATACAAGGGCCGCCTGGAGCACGCCGTGGTCCTCGACCCCGTCCGCCAGGAAGAGTTCACCGCCAGCCGCGGACGCGGTGCCGCGCTTAACGGCCGCCGCCTGCGGGTCAGCAACCGCAAGAGCCTGGAAGGTGCCCTGCTGGGTACTGGCTTCCCGTTCCGCGACAGCCAATTGGAAAACCTGGACGCCTACCTGGGCATGTTCCGCGCACTGGTCGGCCAGACCGCCGGCATTCGCCGCGCTGGCGCCGCCAGCCTGGACCTGGCTTATGTCGCAGCGGGTCGCTTCGACGCTTTCTGGGAGTTCGGCCTGTCCGAGTGGGACATGGCTGCCGGCGCACTGCTGGTGCAGGAAGCCGGCGGCCTGGTGAGCGACTTCACCGGCAGCCATGAATTCCTCGAAAAAGGCCACATCGTGGCGGGCAACACCAAGTGCTTCAAGGCGCTGCTGACCAGCATCCAGCCGCACCTGCCGCCATCGCTGAAACGCTGAGCGGAAGCCAGCCAATAAAAAACCCGGCCAAGCGCCGGGCTTTTTATTGAACTCGCGGGACAAACGAGGGCTCCTTTTTCGGAGCCCTCTCGAACACTCGGAAGCCCTTACTGCTGAGCCGGCACGCCCTGGCCGAGAATCAATCGACCATTCTTGTCGAGCGGTATCCGGCCGCCAGGATCGCGGTCCATCCGCACTTGGCCAGGTTTGCCGTCGATCTGATACCTGACGTCATAGCCAACGACTTTCTCGCTGGTGTCATTGACCGTACTGCAACGGGTTTCAGTGGTCGTGTAGGTGTCACGCTCCTGCATGCCTTCCTGCACCTTGTTGCCGGCATATCCGCCACCAACGGCACCCGCCACTGTGGCCAGGGTCTTGCCCTTGCCACCGCCGATCTGATTCCCCAACAGGCCACCGGCGATAGCCCCAATGGCGGTACCGGCGATCTGGTGCTGGTCCTTGACCGGGCGCTGGCGTGTCACGGCGACATCCTTGCACACCTGGCGCGGGGTCTTGATGGTTTCCTTGACGGGCTGCACAGCGACGACTTCGGCATAGGATGGCGAGTGGTCCATCAGACTGTACGTGGCCACTGCACCCCCGGCCGTAACGCCCACTGCGCCCAACACGGTACCGATGAGCAACGACTTGTTCACGTAAACCTCCTGGTCCTTATCCGTTCAGGCTTCGCCTGATTACAGAGATTGGATCGAACGAAGGCAGAGAAAGTTCCAATACTCCCCAGCGACACTCCCTACAGAATCGACTCAACAACCATTCAGTCGCCACAAACGAAAACTCCCGCCGAAGCGGGAGTTTTCGAGTGCCGCAGCACCTCAAGGGCGATCGTCGACTTCCTTGGTCGCCGGCGGGATCAGGTCCTCGCTGGAGAGTTTCAGCCAGATCAGCACCACGTTGGCGATGTAGATCGACGAGTAGGTACCCGCCAGCACACCGACGAACAGGGCGATGGAGAAGCCGAATAGGTTGTCACCACCGAAGAACAGCAGCGCGGCGATGGCCAACAGGGTCGAGATAGAAGTCGCCATGGTCCGCAGCAGGGTCTGGCTGGTGGAAATGTTGATGTTCTCTACCAGACTGGCCTTGCGCAGCACACGGAAGTTCTCACGCACCCGGTCGAAGATCACGATGGTGTCGTTCAACGAGTAGCCCACCACCGCCAACACCGCGGCGAGCACGGTGAGGTCGAAGGTGATCTGGAAGAACGACAGCACGCCCATGACGATAACGGTGTCGTGGATCAGCGACAGAATGGCGCCCAGGGCGAATTTCCACTGGAAGCGGAACCCCACGTACAGCAGGATGCCGCCCAGCGCCATGAGCATGCCCAGACCACCCTGGTCACGCAATTCCTCGCCCACCTGCGGACCGACGTACTCGACACGCTTCAGGCTCGCCGGGTTGCCGGTGTCCGCCGCTTGCAGCGCAGCGGCGACCTTCTTGCCCAACTCCGGGTCTTCGCTGGGCATACGCACCAGCACGTCCTTGGTATCACCGAAGCTCTGCACCACGGCCTCGGCGTAGCCCGCCTTGACCAATTCCTGGCGAACCTTGCCGAGCTCGGCCGGCTGCTGGTAGGTCAGCTCGATCAGCGTGCCGCCGGTGAAGTCCAGGCCGAAGTTGATGCCCTTGGTGAACCAACTGCCCAGGGCGATCAGGGTCAGGATCAGGGTGCCGGCGAACGCAACGTTGCGCACGCCCATGAAGTTGATAGTACCGATCTTGATATTCATCCCAGGCCCCCTTAGATCCACAGCTTCTTGAAGTCACGCCCGCCGAAGATCAGGTTGACCATTGCGCGGGTGACCAGGATGGCCGTGAACATCGAGGTGAGAATGCCGAGCGACATGGTCACGGCGAAGCCCTTCACCGGACCGGTGCCCATGGCATAGAGAATGCCGCCGACCAGCAACGACGTCAGGTTGGCGTCGAGGATCGCCGTGAAGGCACGACCGAAGCCCTCGTGGATGGCGCGTTGCACGGACATGCCGGCGGCCAGTTCCTCACGAATCCGCGAGAAGATCAGCACGTTGGCATCCACCGCCATACCCATGGTCAAGACGATACCGGCGATACCCGGCAAGGTCAGGGTCGCTCCCAGGATCGACATCAGCGCCACCAGCATCACCATGTTGAACGCCAGCGCCACGGTGGCGACCAGGCCGAAGAAGCGATAGATGACGATGATGAACAGGGAGACGAAGATCATGCCCCAGAGGGAAGCATCGATACCCTTGGCAATGTTGTCCGCACCCAGGCTCGGGCCGATGGTGCGCTCTTCGGCGAAGTACATGGGCGCAGCCAGACCGCCGGCACGCAGCAGCAGGGCCAGCTCCGAGGACTCACCCGGACCATTGAGGCCGGTGATACGGAACTGATTGCCCAGGGCAGACTGAATGGTCGCCAGGCTGATGATCTTTTTGTCTTCCTTGAACGCCTGGACCGCGACGTCCTGCTCGACACCGTCGACCACCTGCTTGGTGTAGCGGGTGATCGGCTTCTGCTCGATGAACACCACAGCCATGCTGCGGCCGACGTTGTTGCGGGTCGCGCGGTTCATCAGCTCGCCGCCGTGGCCATCCAGGCGAATGTTCACCTGCGGGCGGCCGTTCTCGTCGAAGCTGGCACTGGCGTCGGTCACCTGATCGCCGGTGATGATCACGCTGCGCTCCAGCGTTGCCGGCGGGCGACGCGGTTCGCGGAAATCGAAGGTCTCGGTGGCGGACTTGAGCGCGTCCGGCTCGGCGGCCAGGCGGAACTCGAGGTTAGCGGTCTTGCCGAGGATACGCTTGGCTTCCGCGGTGTCCTGCACGCCCGGCAATTCGACCACGATGCGGTTGGCGCCCTGGCGCTGCACCAGCGGCTCGGAGACGCCCAGCTCGTTAACGCGGTTACGAACGGTGGTCAGGTTCTGCTTGATCGAGTACTCGCGGATTTCCGCCAGCTTCGCAGTGCTCATCACCAGGCGCAGCACCTGCATGTCATTGCGCGTGCTCTCGGTGACGATGAAGTCGCGATAGTCCTTGGCCAGCAGCGCCTTGGCCCTGTCCAGGGAATCGCTGTCCGTGAAGCCCAACTGGATGCCGCTATCCTGCATCGGCAGACTGCGGTAACGCAGGTGCTCTTTGCGCAGGGCGCTCTTGATCTCGCTCTCGTAGACATTCAGACGCGCTTCGACGGCCTTGTCCATGTCCACTTCGAGGAGGAAGTGCACACCACCGGAGAGGTCCAGACCCAGCTTCATCGGGTGGGCAGCGATGCTGCGCAGCCAGTTCGGCGTGGTCTGCGCCAGGTTCAGCGCCACCACATAGTCGTCGCCCAGCGCGCGGCGCACGATGTCCTTGGCGGGCAGCTGATCTTCCTTCTTGACCAGGCGGACCAGGCCACTCTTGGCGCTGACGCTGCCGGCCTTGACGGCGATCCCGGCGTCGCTCAGGGCCTTGCTGGCCTTGTCGACGTCAGCCTGAGTGATCTGCAGCGCGCTGCTGGCGCCACTGATCTGCACGGCAGGATCGTCCGGGTAGAGGTTGGGTGCGGAATAGATGAAACCGACGGCCAGGACCGCCAGGATCAGCAGGTATTTCCACAAGGGATACTTATTGAGCATGACACCGCCCGTTTATGACGCGGGGCGCTTCATGCGCCCCGTCGATTGGTTTTCTGGATACCAGGAACTCAGATGGCCTTCAGCGTGCCCTTGGGCAGGGTCGCGGCAATGGCGCCCTTCTGGAACTTCAGCTCGACGTTGTCGGCCACTTCGATCACCACGAAGTCTTCGGCGACTTTCAGCACTTTGCCGGCAATACCGGCGGAAGTGACCACTTCGTCACCTTTCTGCAGACCGGCAAGGAGATTCTTGTGCTCCTTGGAACGCTTGGCCTGCGGACGCCAGATCATCAGGTAGAAGATGACCAGGAAGCCGACCAGGAACACCCACTCGAAACCAGTGCCGACAGGACCTGCACCAGCTGCCGGAGCGGCTGCGTCAGCAAAGGCGGCGGGAATTAGAAAGCTCATCGGATACTCCTGTCACGATTCTTTATTCTGGAAAGGGCTCAATCGCCCAGCGGCGGAGTCGGAAGTCCGCGCCGGGCATAGAAGGCGTCGACAAAGGCGGCCAATGTACCCTGTTGGATTGCCTCACGCAAACCAGCCATAAGCCGCTGATAATGCCGCAAGTTATGGATGGTATTGAGCATGCTGCCGAGCATTTCCCCACACTTGTCCAAGTGGTAGAGATAGGCGCGGGAGAAGTTCTTGCAGGTGTAGCAATCGCAGGTCGGATCCAGCGGTGATTCGTCGTGCTTGTGCACCGCGTTGCGGATCTTGATCACCCCGCTGTCGACGAACAGATGACCATTGCGCGCGTTGCGCGTGGGCATCACGCAGTCGAACATGTCGACGCCGCGGCGCACACCTTCCACCAGGTCCTCGGGTTTGCCCACCCCCATCAGGTAACGGGGTTTGTCCGCCGGCATGTGCGGCGGGAGGAAGTCCAGCACACGGATCATCTCTTCCTTGGGCTCGCCCACCGACAGTCCGCCGATGGCCAGACCGTCGAAGCCGATCTCCTGCAGGCCCTCCAGCGAGCGCAGGCGCAGCTCTTCGTGCATGCCGCCCTGAACGATGCCGAACAACGCCGAGGGGCTGTCGCCATGGGCGATCTTCGAGCGCTTGGCCCAGCGCAGCGACAGCTCCATGGAGCGCTTGGCCACATCGAACTCGGCGGGGTACGGCGTGCACTCATCGAAGATCATGACGATGTCCGAGCCCAATGCACGCTGCACCGCCATGGACTCTTCCGGCCCCATGAAGACCTTGGCGCCGTCCACCGGCGAAGCGAAGTACACGCCCTCCTCCTTAATCTTGCGCAGCGCGCCCAGGCTGAACACCTGGAAGCCGCCGGAGTCGGTGAGGATCGGCCCTTTCCACTGCATGAAGTCGTGCAGGTCGCCGTGCTTCTGGATCACTTCAGTGCCCGGGCGCAGCCAGAGGTGGAAGGTATTGCCGAGGATGATCTGCGCACCGATGCCCTCGATGTCGCGCGGCAACATGCCCTTCACCGTGCCATAGGTGCCCACCGGCATGAACGCCGGCGTCTCGACCACCCCACGGGGGAAGCTCAGGCGGCCACGACGGGCCTTGCCATCGGTGGCCAGCAGTTCGAACTTCATGAAACTCATGGATCAGTCCTCGGGCCCGCGCGGCGCGGGATTACGGGTAATGAACATGGCGTCGCCGTAACTGAAGAAGCGGTACTGCTGCTCCACCGCGGCCGCGTACGCAGCCATGGTTTCCGGGTAGCCAGCGAAAGCCGAGACCAGCATCAGCAGGGTCGACTCGGGCAGATGGAAGTTGGTCACCAGGGCATCGACCACATGGAACGGTCGCCCCGGGTAGAGGAAGATGTCCGTGTCGCCGCTGAACGGTTTGAGCTGGCCGTCACGGGCCGCGCTTTCCAGCGAACGCACACTGGTGGTGCCGACAGCGATGACCCTGCCGCCGCGGGCGCGGCAGGCCGCCACGGCATCGACCACCTGCTGGCTGACTTCCAGCCATTCGCGGTGCATGTGGTGGTCTTCGATGCGCTCCACGCGCACCGGCTGGAAGGTGCCGGCGCCGACATGCAGCGTGACGAAGGCCGTCTCCACGCCCTTCTCGCGGATCGCATCGAGCAATCCCTGATCGAAGTGCAGCCCCGCGGTAGGCGCGGCCACGGCACCGGCGCGCTCGGCATAGACCGTCTGGTAGCGCTCGCGGTCGGCGTCCTCGTCCGGGCGGTCGATGTACGGCGGCAGCGGCATGTGCCCGACGCGCTCCAGCAGCGGCAGCACGTCCTCGGCGAAGCCCAGTTCGAACAACGCATCATGGCGCTGCAGCATCTCGGCCTCGCCGCCGCCGTCGATGAGAATCGTCGAGCCGGGCTTGGGCGACTTACTGGAACGCACATGGGCCAGCACACGACGGTTATCCAGCACGCGCTCGACGAGGATCTCCAGCTTGCCGCCAGAGGCCTTCTGGCCAAACAGACGCGCCGGGATCACCCGCGTGTTGTTGAACACCATCAAATCGCCCGGTTCGAGGTACTCGAGCAGGTCGGTGAACTGGCGATGACTCAGGGTGCCACTCGGCCCGTCCAGCACCAGCAAGCGGCTGGCGCGACGTTCGGCGAGCGGATGGCGGGCGATCAGGGCCTCGGGCAGATCGAAATGAAAATCGGCGACGCGCATGGGGGACTATCTCGAAGGGCCGCATATCTTAATAGAAATGCCAATTGCTGACCAATCAGGTGGATTGACCGAGGCAAAGCGCCTCCCTATACTCCGCCGCCATTGCCTCGGTGGCGGAATGGTAGACGCGGCGGATTCAAAATCCGTTTCTGGCGACAGAGTGAGAGTTCGAGTCTCTCCCGGGGCACCACAGATACTTTTCAGGACTTCCCACCCAGTCCCGAAACCCACGAAAAACCGGCCCTTGAGCCGGTTTTTTGTTGCCTGAGATTTCCGCTGCTGCCATTGAGGCGTGAGCACGGCCCAGCACTTGTGCCACTGCACCGGCGCTTGCCCTAAGGGGACCAAGAACAGTCGAACGAAGAAGCTCAGGCTCTGATATCCCCGGAACCGCCCCAGGTTTCACGGTGGATACGCCGGCATTCTGCGGATTCAGTCTCGCGGCATGGCGACCCAACGCATATGCCAGCCATATTTGAGGGCCAGCATGCGCAGGACGAAACAAATCGACATCGCCACCCACGGCAACCAGTTGGTTGACCAGCCTGAGCCCTCTCCCAGCACTTCGATGCTGGCGCCGACCAATGCCGCGGAGGCATAGATTTCCTTCTGCAAGATCACCGGCACACGATTGAGCAGTACATCGCGCCCCACGCCGCCACCGACGGCAGTGATCATCCCAAGCAGAATCGCCACCTCGGTGTTGTGGCCGTACTGCAGCGCCTTGTGGGAGCCGGTAACGGCAAACAAGCCCAAGCCGACCGCATCAAAGAGCAACACCGGGTAGGCAAGTCGCTCGACGAACCGATAGGCACCGATGGTCGTCAGCGCCGCGACTATCGCCACCGCAAGATAGATCCAGTTACTCAGCCCGGCCGGCGGAATGGCGCCGATGCACAGATCACGTACGAGACCGCCTCCGCACGCGGTGACGAAGGCGATCACCACCACGCCGAATAAGTCGAGGCGGCGTTGCATGGCCGCCGTGGCCCCACTGATGGCAAAGGCGAAGACACCCAAGATATCCAGCGTGACGAACAGCGTGTGTACGCTCATGCCCCCTTCACCTACTCGCCCAGCCAAGGAGTCGCAGCGGCCAACATCGCCTGCAAACCGGTCTTCAGCGTGGGATGCAACGTCGGTGCGTATTGAGGGGAGTGATTACTCGGAATCGCGTTGAGCTGCTTCTTCTCCTTCGCCATTCGATAGGTCTGCGCGTCGGTGCCGCCGACGATCCAGAACACGTATGGCACGCCCCAGCGCCGGCCGAAGATACTGAAGTCCTCGCTAGCTGGGGCGGGTGGAGTTTCGAAGGCACGCTCGCCGAAGAACGCTGTGAAGGCAGCGGCCACACGGGCGGTCGCCGCTGCATCGTTCTCGGTTAGCGGATAGGCATTGAGAGCGGTGAATTCCGGCTCGCGCGGTGCGTTGGAAGCCATGCATTCCGCGCAACAGATCCGCTTCACCGCGGAGAGCACATGCTCGCGCACGCCCTCATCGTATGTACGGATGTTCAGCTTCAGCGTGGCATCGTCGGGAATGATGTTTTCCTTGGTGCCCGCTTGCAGCGCCCCGATCGTCACCACCGCGCTGTCCAGCGGGGCGATCTCGCGCGAAACGATGGTCTGCAGGCGAATGGCCGTCGAGGCGGCCATGATCACTGGGTCGACCGAGGTGTGCGGCATGGAACCATGAGCGCCACGGCCAAAGAGCTTGACCTTGAGGCTGTCGCCCGCCGAGAGAATGGTCCCGCTGCGATAGCCGACGGTCCCCGCTTCGCCGACCATCACGTGCTGTCCAAGAATGATGTCCGGCTTCGGAAAGCGCTCGGCCATGCGGTCGTCCATCATCCCCTGCGCTCCGCGACCGACCTCCTCGCCCGGCTGGAAAACTGCCAGGACAGTGCCACGCCAGGCAGCCCGATTCTCCGCCAGCAAGCGCGCGACGCCCATCAGCCACGTCACATGCAGGTCGTGGCCACACACATGCGAAACACCGACCTCGACGCCATCCTCGTCCTTCGCCTTGACCTGGCTCGCATAGGGCAGGCCGGTGGCTTCGGTAACCGGCAGCGCATCCATATCGGCACGCAGCATGACCACCGGCCCGGCGCCGTTTTGCAGAATTCCGACGACCCCGGTCGTACCGACGCCACGGCTGACATCGAAGCCATGGGCATCCAGATAGTCAGCAGCGATGCCGGCAGTCCGAAACTCCTGCATCGACAGCTCAGGGTGACGATGCAGATCTGTGTAAATCCCTTCCAGTTCAGGAAGAAGCGTATCGATCTGCGCATCCAGCAAAGCGGCAAGCGGTCTCATGCGTCATTCTCCACGGCAAGTGCGCCCGACACTCCGTCGATGACGGGATTGCCAACGGCGCCAACCCGATAAAGGCTAGTTTACTGGCTGCCGCCCAGTTGCCCGTTGCCAGCCGCAGCTGGACGAAGGGCGCATAAGGGCAACGCACCGCTCATCATTTGGCATCGAACCTCTGCTCAAGTTCGCTACGCCAGCCATGCCGCTGAAGCCGCGCGCTCGATCCGACGGCCTAGGTGGATTTGTGCAACAGCTCCCGGCGAATGTTGCCAATGGCCCCCATCGGATTGAGTCCCTTGGGGCAGACCCATGAGCAGTTACCGATGCTGCGGCAACGGAACAGGCTGAATGGGTCCTCCAGCCGCTCGAGGCGTTCCGCCGTGGCCTGGTCACGGCTGTCACTGATGAAGCGCCAGGCCTGCAGCAGTCCGGCCGGACCGACGTACTTCTGCGGGTTCCACCACCAGGACGGACATTGCGAGGAACAGCAGGCGCAGAGGATGCACTCATACAGGCCGTCCAGCCTGGCGCGCTCCTCGGGGGACTGGAGGCGCTCAATGGCTGGCGCCGGTTCATGGTTGATCAGCCAGGGCTTGATGCTCTGGTATTGCCGAAAGAACAGACGCTGGTCGACCACAAGGTCGCGGATGACCGGCATTCCGGGCAGGGGCCTGATGATCAGCGTGCTGGCCGTGCCCAGCGCCTCCGCTACCGGCGTGATGCAGGACAGCCTGTTCTTGCCGTTGATATTCATGCCATCCGAGCCGCAAACACCTTCGCGGCAGGAGCGCCGGTAGACCAGCGTCGGATCTGCCTCGTGCAGGAACTCCAGCGCATCCAGCACCATTCGCGCACGGAACGCCTCGGGCAACGACAACGACTGCATCCAGGGCTGCCGATCCTGCTCCGGGTGATAGCGATAGACCTGGACCTCGATCATGGCTCGTTGCTCCTCCAGCCATCAGGGCGAGAGTGAATAGCGCCGCTACCCGGCAAGCGCGCATCCGCCACAGACCGGAAGAGGAAACCGTGCCCGCCGCTTTGCCGATCACGCGTGCCGGGGTTGGCTCGTCCCTGCCGCTCACTACAGGACGTGGGCGGCCAAGCGCGCGGCAGTGACAATGTTGCCGCTCGGAAGCCAGCGCCGAAGCTGAAGGAAATCGGCGCTGCGCAGACCGCCGATCAGTCGATCCAGCGGATCTCTGGCGTCGCGTGCGCGACGGGAGCCGGCGCGGACTTCGGGTGGCCCACGATGATGGGCGCGACAGGCATCCACTCGGCAGGCAGGCCCAGGGCATTCTTCCCTGCCGCTGTATTGAGAAAACCCTGGGCGAAACCGATCCAACAACTGCCGAGTCCGTCGGCATGGGCGGCGAGCATCAGATTCTCGGCAGCCAATGCGCAGTCTTCGTGGATCCACTGATCTTGAGCCTTCCCCGATATCAAGATGAGTACCGGCGCGTGATAGAAAATCTGAAAGCTCGCATCATTGAGCATCGAGTGGAAGCGCGCGGAGTGGGTGCTTGCCGGCATGCTCGCAAGCATGTGGGCCTTCGCGTCGCGCGAAATCCGCTCCAGCAGTCCCTGATTGCGTATCACCGTAAAAGTCCAGGGTTGTTGGTTCATCGCGCTGGGCGCCTGTACGGCGGCGTTGATCAAGCGCCGGATGACTAGCTCATCGACGCCTTCTGCGGTGTACTCGCGCGTCGAGCGGCGGCCTGCGATCGCATCATTGATGTTCATGTCGGGATGCCTCCAAAGGTTCCAGCGCCCAGGGTTGCCCGCCTACGAGGACCTGCGTTGATTCAGTTCACCTCGGGGCGGGAACAGCCAAATCGTCAGCGCTGGGGCGCATCGTTCGCTTGGGGGCATTTCCGCGGGCTGGCTCACGAATAATGCCCCCGACGGGTGATCGGCAAGCGCGTCATCCGAGCACTCGCCTCAGTCTCGGTGCCAGTCGACACTCAGATAGAACTCGCTATCGCTGTATCGGTAGCTGCTTTCGCCGTCATAGGCGGCCTCCAGGGCATGGCCGATGCGATTGGCCAGATGCATGCCGGTGGTGGTGACCACCAACTCATCAGCGTCCTTGGCGATCTCGATCAAGCGCTCCAAGGCATGATCCCGTTTCTCGCGCGCCTCGGTGTTGTGCACCAGATTGGTCAGCTCCTCGGCGTGTGCCTGCAGGAAGGCGCCGGATATCCTCACCTGACCAGCCGGTTTTCGATCGGCGATGCGTTGGCAAGCCGGGCAAACGAATGCCTCGACAGGCGCTTGGGAGGTATCCGTGTGCCATGTCCACTGGCCTCCATGGTATCTGGCACTGCAGTTTGGGCACTGCGCTGATCCAGAGGGGCGGTGCGCCTCTGTGTACGGATCGGTCTTATCCGGTTTGAACAGCTTGTCCTTGTGGCTTTGCTGGTACTTATCCATCGTTACTCCCCTTCTGTTGAAAGGTAGTTGCCGGGAGTTCGCCACGAATTGCCGAGACTACGCAGCAAGTTTTCCTCCAACTCCCGACAGCGGCTTGATGGTGATCAAGGCGATCCCATCAAGCGTAGAGGCTGTTATGCGCCAGCGCACGGATCTGCCTTGGCCAACACCGTGGATCGAACGCGGCTAGCCGCCGATCGGGCTAGCCGCGGAGTAAGGCCGCCAATGCGTGAAGGGCCAGCGAGCGGCGAATGCGCTGCAGGCCAGGCCAACGGACTCGTCGCCCCTCCCCTGGGTAACCGGCGCGCTCAAACGTCCTCGGGCGCGGCGCTGCGCAACTGGTTACGGCCAGCTTCCTTGGCCTGGTAGAGAGCCCGGTCGGCGGCGTCGATCAGTGCCAGCTCGCCGCCTGGCGCGCCATAGCCGGACACGCTGGCGCTGCCGAGGCTGGCAGTGACGATGCCGAAGGGACTGGCGTTATGCGCCAGGCCGCACTGATTCAGGCTTTCGAGGAACAGACCGGCCACGGCCCGCGCACCGCTGGCGTCGGTGTTGGGCAGGATCAGCGCCAGCTCCTCGCCACCATAGCGCACGGCCAGATCGCCTGGCCGCTTCGCGCAGTCCCTGAGCAACCGGCTGACGGCCTTCAGGCATTCGTCGCCGGCAACGTGGCCGTAAGTGTCGTTGTAACGCTTGAAGTAATCGATATCGATCAGCAGCAGCGACAGCGGCGTACCCTCGCGACTGGCACGGCGGAATTCGCTGCTCAGGCGTTCATCGAAGCAGCGCCGGTTGGCCAGGCCGGTCAAGGGGTCCTGGGAGGCGAGCACCTCCAGGCGCTCATTGGCCTTGAGCAGGTCTTCACGGGCGGCCAGCAGTTGTTGCTTGGTGCGGATACGCCCCTGGATATCGAGGATCAGCCGTTGCCCGATCACCCCGATGGTCACCAGCAAGGCCAGCACCACCCCGGCGAAGAGTTCGGCGCCGCTCCGCCAGGTGCTCAGCGCCTCATCCAGGCCGAGGGCGACCGTGATCACCAGCGGAAACTGATCGTTGCGGCGGAACGCATAGAGGCGCTCCACCCCATCCAGGCGCGAGACCATGCTGGCGCTGCCTTCGTTGGCCTGCTTCAGGTATTGGGTGAAGATCGGCGAATCGGACAGGTCACGGCCGATATCCTGTTCGCGCAGCGGGTAGCGCACCAGCATCTGGCCATTGGTATTGGTCAGGCTCATGGCACCGAAACGACCGACATCCAGGCGACCGAACAGGCTGAGGAAATTGTCGATGTCCAGGGTCACGACGGCGACCCCGGCAAAATTGCCGTTGTCGTCATTGATGCGCCGGCTGACGGTGATCACCCACTGGCCATTGGAACGGCTGCGAATCGGCGGCCCGATGAATATCGCGCGCGAGGGGTTGTCGCGGTGATGGATGAAGAAGGCCCGGTCGGCGCTGTTCGCGTGCGGCGGAATGGGGCCATTGGAGGACAGCAGCCAGTCGCCCTTGGCATCGAAGAGCAGGATGCTGTTGAGCTGCGACAACAGGTGTTGCTGGCGGTCGGTCAGTTCCCGCAGGCGCTTGAGCTGATCCGGCCCATGCCCTTCGGTCTCGACGCGCTCGACAAGGCCCAGAAGCAGCAACTCGCACTGCTTGATGACGCCTTCGCTGTATGTGTCCAGCGCCTGGACCAGGTTGCGGTTGTCGGTATTGATGTCTTGCAGCGTGCGTTGCCGCGCCGACCAGATTTGCCAGGCGGTCAGCAGTGCCAAAGAAATACAGATCACCACCAATAACAGGGCGGCCGGTCGGATATCGCGCTTCACAGGGTCACCAGAGTGGAAAGTCCATTTCCAGAATTCAAAGGCATCGCGGCGCTGGCACATCAGGGGCTGGGACGACCTGAGCACGGCGCCTCGTTGGCGGAGCTTCTAACGTGTATCGGCAATATGTCGAGAAACCGTGGGACATGCTCAGAGGCAGGCAGGTGACAGTCGACGTCCCATCCATTGAAAACGTCGGCGCGCCCCCAGGGGCCTCGAATGGCAGGCCGGAAACGCCCCGCCTAGCCTTGGCACATGAAACCTGACTCAGCGCAGCCCCGCAATGCCCCTGGGCTCGACGTCAGCCGTGCGGCTGGGAGGACGGATATCGCAACGCTGGCATGCACGGATGTGCCGCGGAGAAGGCGCAGCCCCCGCGCTTCACGCGCCCTAGCGCGCTTCCGGTTGATATCGGCCGGCGGCGCGTTGCACCCAGCCTTCGGCGAGGAGTTGGCGCAGGGCCTCTTCGATGAGCTGGCGTTCGGCGACGAGCGGGCGCTGACGGGAGAAGCCGATGTAAAGGTCGGTTCGGCTCTCGGGCTGGAAGCGGGTGCGGACGACACGCTCGGCCAAGCGCGGATCGCGTCGTTCGTAGTCCACCTGGCAGTCGGTGCCGATCACCAGTTGCAGCCGCCCCAGGGACAGCATCTGCAGCAGTTGCGCCTCGTTGCTCACGCCGAATTTCTTCAGCCGCGTATCCGAGTCGAAGGGCTCGAAGTAGGCCGACTCCAGTACGTAGCCGATGGTGCGGCCACGCAGGTCGTCGTAGTGGGCGATGCTCGGCGCCACTTCCTGGGAGCCGTACAGGCGCGGCGCGCAGGCGTAGTAGGGCTGGGGCAGGTAGTCGATGTAGTGCGCGCGCGCGGGGGTGCGCGCCAGGCCGGTCATCATATCGGCCGCCCCACTCTGCAAGGCCGCCAGGCCCCGCGCCCAAGGCGCGCGCTGCACCTCGAAACGCAAGCCGGTACGCCGCTCCAACTCGGCCAGCAGGTCCATGTCCAGGCCGCCGATGCGCCCATCCTGCCCTTCGATGCGGAACGGCGGCCAGTAATCGGTCATTACCCGTAAAGGCGGACGCTCTTCGGCCTCGCCGCGGAGCGCGAGCGCCAACCAGAGCAGGCCGACACCGAGTCGCCGCCACTGCCAGGCACGGGCAGACACAGCGAATCTGGCGAATGGGTGGCGATGCATACCGGCTCCTGGACAATGAACGCGCTTGCGAAGTCAGCAATTCCCTTGCCATACAGCCTGGCCGCGCATGCTGCCGCGAGTCGCCCCGCCGTCCCTGGGCCACGACCACGGCCGCCCAGCGTCGCGGAGGGCTGCTCAGCCGAAGGATAGCCGCCGCTGGATCGGTTACGGAATGCCCAGGAGCGCCATCGCAGAGACAGCGGAACCCTGGCTGCGAACGCCAGCGTCGCGCTGCCCGTGGACAGATACCCGGCCTCTTCGAGCATCGGGATGGCCTATCCGCGGGCGCCAAGCAGCATGGCATCGAGCGCGTGCTGGCCGAGCCCCCGCCCGCTACCGCCCCGGGTGCACGCAAACGCAAAAACAGGTACGTCAAACGCCAATCCAGCCAGGCCGCTTTTCCTTACCGTTCTGTCGCTCCTCACTACAACACAACAAGGGTAACGGTCATGGCTGGCGCACTTTCGAGCAATCAATCATCCCCCGAGCCTTCACAAGGCCCGATTCCGGACGCGCAGCGGCTCAGCCGCGGCTCCCTGACCATGGCCTGGTGGGGGATCTGCAGCGCGATGTTCTATCTGGTCGTCGCCGCCGCCCTGGCCATGGGCTTCGGCACCCTGAACGCGCTCATCGGGCTCGTGCTGTCGGTGCTCAGCTATGGTGCGATCAACGCCGTCATCGCCCGTCACGCCATCGCCAGCGGCCTCTCGGTCGCCCAGTTCTCCCAGGTGCTGTTCGGCCGCACGGGCGCGGCGCTGGCGACGCTGATCTTCAGCGCCACGGCCATCTACTACGGCGTCTTCGAAGGTTCGGTGATGGCAGTGGCGCTCCACCACTATCTGCCGGGATTCGGACTGCACGCCGCGTTCCTCGTGGTGGTGGTCTACAGCGTCTCGCTGATCTTCGGCAACGCCATGCGCTGGCTCGACAAGCTCAACGGCTGGCTGTTGCCCTTCTACCTGGTCGGGCTGGTGGCCGCGGTGGCCATGGCCATCGACAAATACGGCTACTCCTCCGCCTGGCTGAGCCTCGCCCCCAAGGACGGGCCGGTGGCGAACGGCTGGTGGAACTGCTTCACCTACTTCATGGGCGTCTGGGTACTGATGATGTACACCTGGGACTACGCCCGCTTCGGCAAGCAGGAAGACAGCCGCTACCACGCGCGGATCAACTTCGGCATGCCCTTCTACAGCGTGGCCTTCCTGCTCAACGGCCTGGTCGGCATCTTCCTCGCCGCGACCATTCCCAGCGAAGGCGGCCTGAGCGAGGTCTCGGTGGTCCTGGCGATCATCCAACTGATGGGGCTCGGCGGCTTGCTCTTCGTCTGGATCAGCCAGACGCGCATCAACACCGGCAACTTCTTCCTGGCCGCCACGAACCTGCAGGCCTTCTGCACCTACCTGGGCCTGGCCAAGGTGCCCTACACGGCCTGGGCGCTGCTGACCGGCGCCCTGGTCTACCTGCTGATGCTGTTCGACGTGTTCAGTTACATCCTCCAGGCGCTGGCCTACCAGAGCCTGTTCATCGTCGGCTGGGTCGCCATCACCCTGGCCCACCTGCTCGGCACCCGCAGCGCACGCTACCGGATCGACGCCCTGCCGGCCTTCCGTGCCCGGGGCCTGCTGGCCTGGCTGGCGTCGGCGGCGGTGGGCATCGCCCTGCACCTGTCCGCTGACGCGACCCTGGCCAGCGCCTCGGCGCCGGTCGCCTTCGCCGTGGCCTTCCTCGCTTACCTCGCGCTGCCCCTGCTGCGCCGCGCCCAGCCGCAAGGCGACCTCGGCTGATCCCCGGCCGCCCCCGCCGGGGCGGCCCCTCCTCCCACAATCACAAGAAGAACCCCGGAGCGGACCATGCACCTGCAACGCACTCGGCTTACCTGGATTTACCCAACCTTGCTCACCCTCGGCCTGGCCCAGCCGGTCACCGCCGTGGAAATCACCGACCACCTCGATCTCGGCGGCGCCATCCGCGGCCGCCTGGACTACGACCCTGACCGGGATATTTCGAAGTTCAGTTTCGACACCGTCTTCCTCACCGCCGACTATCACTCGGACACCTGGATCGCCGCCGCCAAGTACCGTTTCTACGGCGACGCCTATCCCTTCCAGTACACCGACAAGGTAGGTGACATCGCCTTCGCCGAGTACGCCTGGGTCGGCTATCGCTTCACCCCCGAACAGCAACTACAGGTCGGCCAGAGCGCCGTGCCCTTCGGCTTGGCGCCCTACTTCGGCAGCACCTTCTTCGAGACGCTGGGCAACGTGATCGGCCTGGAGGACACCCAGGACATCGGCTTCAAGTACCTCGCCAAACACGCCGACTGGGACCTCCAGGGAGCCTATTACCCGATCCCGGCGGAACAGGGCCGGGGCACCAGCCGCGGCGGACGAACCTACGGCACCAGCGTTGCCAGCGCCGACACCTACGTGGTGGACGGCAGCGACAACCATGAGTCGAACATCCTCGTCGGCCGCCTGGCACGGCACTATCAGGCGGGCGACTGGAGCGGAGAGGTCGGCGCCTCCCTGCTCTCCTCCACCCTGGAGAACCAGGACACCGGCCGCGACGGCCAGCGCCGCGCGGCCGCCCTGCATGCCACCGCGCAGCGGGGCGCCTGGGGCTTCCAGGCCCAGGCCGCGCGCCAGCAGATGAGCCCGAAGAACCCCGGCGACAACCGCCTGGTGAGCTTCGGCAGCTTCGACGGCACCTTCAACGTCGCCGCCAAGGGCAACCTCTACGTGGCGGACGTCAGCTACAGCGTGCCGGGCCAGTACGGATGGCTGTCGGGCATCAAGCTGTACGCCAACTACAGCCTGTTCGACAAGGACCCGCGGGCCTTCCAAGACTCCCAGCGCTTCATCGCCGGCACCTCCTTCAGCGTTGGCCCGCTGTGGGTCGCCCTGGAGTGGCTGCATGGCAAGAACGATCCGTACATCGGCGGCAGCAGCTACACCCAGAGCCTCGGCGCGGGCGGTACGAATCAGTGGGAGAACCAGCTCTACAGCAACATCGGCTACTACTTCTGAGCCGACGCCCCACGAGGCCACGCCCGTCGCCCGCTGTGCACCCAAACGCAACAAGGGGTACACCCAGCGACAAGCCAGCCACCCCATGCCAGCCGTAGCGTATGCAGCACGGGCCGCCGCCGGCGGCCCTCACCCGAAGCACAAGAAAAAAGCGTTGGTGCCCAATGAAAACAGTTGATCCGATCACCCTTGCGGTCGTCCGAGGCGCGCTGGAAACAGCGCAGCGCGAAATGACCATGACCCTGGAAAAAACCGGCCGCTCCAGTGTGTTCAACCTGGCCCATGACTACTCCAACTCCCTCTTCGATCACCTCCCCGAGATGATCCTGCAGGGCCAGGACATCCCGATCCACCTGGGCTCGCTGATTCCCGCGATGAAGTGCGTCGCCGACTACTTCGCCGACGACATCGCCGAAGGCGACGTGATCTACCACAACGATCCGGCCTACAAGGGCAGCCATATCCTCGACTGCTGCATGTACAAGCCGGTGTTCTACAAAGGCGAGCTGGTGTTCTGGACCGTCTGCAAGGGCCACCTCACCGACATCGGCGGCCCGGTGCCCGCCGGCTACAACCCCGACGCCAAGGAAATCTACGCCGAAGGCCTGCGCATTCCGCCGGTCAAGTTGTGGGACAAGGGCAAGCGTCGCGAAGACGTGATCAACCTGATGCTCACCAACATGCGCGCGCGCCCCTACCAGGAAGGCGACCTGAACGCCCAGTACGGTGCTTGCCGCGTCGGCGAGCGGCACCTGCTGGAGCTGCTCGACAAGTACGGTGTGGAGCAGGTACGCGCCTGCATCGCCGAGCTGAAGAACATGGCCGACCGCCACATGCGCGCCCTGCTGCGTGACGTACCGGACGGCAATTACAGCGGCACGGCGGTGCTCGAGGACTCCGGCCACGGCCTGGGCGAGCTGGCCATCACCGCCCATGTGGAAATCCGTGGCGACCAGGCGCACATCCGCATCGACAGCCCGCCCCAGGTGCCCTACTTCATCAACTCCTACGAGGGCAACACGGTCTCGGGCGTGTACCTCGGCCTGATGATGTTCGCCCAGGTCGCCCCGCCCTATAACGAAGGCCTATACCGCTGCGTGAGCGTGGACGTCGGGCCCAAGGGCACCCTGTGCAACGCCGCCGAGCCGGCCCCCCACGTCAACTGCACCACCACACCGATGGAAACCTTGGCCGACGCCGTGCGCCTGGCCCTGGAACAGGCCTCGCCGCAACGCGTCACCGCCTCCTGGGGCCACGCCAGCGGCATCAACATCGCCGGCCACGACCCGCGCAATGCCGACAGCGAGTACGTCACCATGGTCCTCGCCTCGATCATTTCCGGCGCCGGCGCCAACAAGGTGATGGATGGCTGGCCGGCCTGCGGCCCGCTGTGCTGCTTCGGCGCACTGATGAGCGGCGACATCGAACTGCTGGAACACGCCTATCCGATCCTCATCCACCGCTACAGCCTGATGGCCGACAGCGGCGGCGCCGGCGAATTCCGCGGCGGCTCCGGCACCCGCCTGGAAATCGAACCGCTGGATCACGCCATGACCGTGGTTGGCTTCGGCGAAGGTCGCCAGCTCCCCACCGCCGGCGCCGCCGGCGCGCGCAACGCGCTGCTGGAGCCCAAGCTCGGGCGGCTGATCCATCGCCAGGCCGACGGCAACGAGGTGCACTACACGCAGAACCCCATGCTCACCATCCAGCCCGGCGAGCGGATCATCAACATCAATCCCGGTGGAGGGGGTTACGGCGAACCGCTGCGCCGCCCCGTGGCCGCGGTCCTGCAAGACGTCCGCAATGGCCTGGTCTCGCCCCAGGGCGCGGCCCTGGAGTACGGCGTGATCCTCGACGCCAACGGCCACCTCGACGAAACCGCCACCCGCGCCAGCCGCGGCCAGTTCTGACCGGAGATTCGACATGCGCAACCAATATCGCCTGGGTATCGACGCCGGCGGCACCTTCACCGACTTCATCCTGGCCGACCGCGACGGCGGCGTGCAGTTGTTCAAAGCCCCCTCCACGCCACAGGACGGCACCCTGGCCATTCGCGCCGGCCTCGCGCAGATTGCCGAGGCCACCGGGCGCACCCCGGCCGAGCTGATCGCCAACTGCGACCTGTGCATCAACGGAACCACCGTCGCCCTCAACGCGCTGATCGAGTGCACCGGGGTCAAGGTCGGCCTGCTCTGCACCGCCGGTCACGAGGACAGCCTGGAAATCCGCCTCGGCCACAAGGAAGAAGGCCACCGCTACGACGCCCATTACCCCCAGGCACACATGCTGGTGCCGCGCCACCTGCGCCGCCCGATCGGCGGCCGCATCCTCGGCGACGGCCGCGAGCACAGCCCGCTGGACGAGCGCGCGATACACGACGCCATCGACTACTTCCGCGCCGAGGGCGTGGCAGCAGTGGCCATCTCCTTCGTCTGGTCGGTGCGCAACCCCAGCCATGAGAAACGCGCCGCCGAACTGGTGCGCGCCGCGCTGCCGGGAGTCTTCGTCTGCAGCGGCTACGAAGTCTTCCCGCAGATCCGCGAGTACACCCGCACCTCCACCACCGCGGTCAACGCCTACCTGAGCCCGGTGATGGCGCGCTACGTCGAGCGCATCGACGCGCTCTTCGAGGAGCTGGGCGCGCAGCAACCGGTGCGCTACTTCCAGTCCAACGGCGGCCTGGCCCCGGGCCATGTGATGCGCGAACGCGCGGTCAACGCGATCAACTCCGGTCCGGCCTCGGCACCCCAGGCAGGCCTGTCGGTGGCCCGCCCGTTCGGCATCGACAACGTCATCACCGTGGACATGGGCGGCACCTCCTTCGACATCACCCTGACCAACGCCGGACGCACCAACTTCAGCAAGGACGTGGACTTCCTCCGCCAGCGCATCGGCGTCCCCATGATCCAGGTGGAAACCCTCGGTGCCGGCGGCGGCTCCATCGCTCACCTGGACGAGTTCGGCATGCTCCAGGTCGGCCCGCGCAGCGCCGGCGCCAAGCCGGGCCCGGTGTGTTACGGCAAGGGCGGGACCGAACCGACCGTGACCGACGCCAACCTGGCCCTGGGCTACCTGCCGGACGGCGCCCTGCTCGGCGGCAGCATCCGCCTCGACCGCCAGGCGGCGCTGGACGCCATCCGCAGCAAGATCGCCGATCCGCTGGGCATCAGCGTCGAGCGTGCGGCCTTCGGCATCACCACCCTGGTGAACCTGAACATGGTCAACGGCATCCGCCGCGTGTCCATCGAACGTGGCCACGACCCGCGCGACTTCGCCCTGATCGGTGCCGGCGGCGCAGCGGGCATGCACGTGGTGCGCCTGGCCGAGGAGATCGGCATGCAGACCGTGTTGATCCCCAAGGTGGCCTCGGGCCTGTGCGCCTTCGGCCAGATCCTCTCGGACGTGCGCTACGACCAGTTGACCAGCCTGCCGATGCGCCTGGACCCGGATCACGTCGACCTGCCGCAACTCAACCGCGCCCTCGCCGAGCTGCGTCAGCAGGGCTTGGTCAACCTGCGGGACGATGGTTTCGGCGACGAAGCCAGCAGTTGCCACTACACCCTGGAAATGCGCTACCTCGGACAGATCCACGAGTGCAGCGTCGAGCTGGAGCGCCACCAGTTGGACGCGAGCGGGCTGGCCGAGCTGATCGAGTCGTTCCACCGCCGCCACCAGACGCTGTACTCCTATAGCGAGTCGGGCAGCCCGGTGGAGTTGGTGAACCTGGAATGCTCGGTGATCGGCCACCTGCCGCGACCGCCTCAGCCGGAACTGCAAGGCCCGGCCAATCCGCCGGCGGCGGTGCCGGACAACCTGCGCCCGATGCTCTTCAGCGCCGACGGCAACTGGCAGTCCACCGCGGTGTTCGACGGCAACCGCCTGCTGCCGGGGCAGACCGTGCACGGGCCCTGCGTGATCGAGGAAGACACCACCAACATCGTGGTCCCCCCGGGTTGGCGTGCCACCCTGGAACCGTCCGCCACCTACCGGGTGACGCGCGGCGCTTGATGTCCCGGGCGCGCACGCCGAATATCGGCGTGTTCCCAGCCCGGCAGCCTTGCGCTGCCGGGCTGCTCAAACAATAACAAGAGCTGCTTGAGTAGCTTGCTTGCAGTTCCTTTTTTCAATGCTGCCCTCTTTGAAAAAGGACGAATGATGCCCACAGAACTATCGACCCACAGCTGGGCGCAGCCTGAACGACAGGCGCGCTGGGCCGAGGCCATCAGCGATACCTACTTCGCGCTGAGCCTCGAATTCAGCGCCGACCGCCCCTTCGATGGCCAACTGCAACGCTGGAGCACGCCGAGCACCGCGCTCAGCTTGTCGCACCTGAGCTCCAGCCAGCTCGGTTACTCGCGCAGCAAGGCCCAGATCGGCCAGGACCACGATGCCTTCTATCTGGTCACCGTACCCCGCCGCGCCGACGTGCACTTCGAGCAGGGCGGTCGCCAACTGAGCTGCAGCCCCGGCGGATTCATCGTCGAGCGCGGCGATGCCCCCTACCGTTTCCACTACGGCGCCGACAACGACCTGTGGGTGCTCAAGCTGCCGGAGCGCGCCCTGCAAGGCCACCTGCGTGGCCCCGAGCGCTACACCCGCTACTGCTTCGACGCCACCCAGGGCCTGGGCCGCATCTTCGTCGAGCAACTCGACCTCTGCGCCCGACACTTCGACGCCTGCCCCGCGGCGGCCCGCCACCTGCTGCTGGAACAGGCCCTGTCGACCCTGCTGCTGGCCCTGCAACAGGACGAACGGGTGCTCGGCAGCGAAGGCTCCAATCTCAGCACCCTGCACCTCTCGCGCGTCGAACGCTACGTGGCGCAGAACCTCGGCGACCCGGACCTGTCACCGCAGTCCATCGCCAGCGCCTGCGGCCTGTCGGTGCGCTACCTGCACAAGCTCTTCGCCAGCACGCCCTTCACCCTCAGCGAATGGGTGCGTCAGCAGCGCCTGGAGGCGGTGCATCGCCAACTGCGCGACCCACAGTGCCACCTGTCCATCGGCGAGCTGGCGTTCCGCTGGGGCTTCAACGACCAGGCGCAATTCACCCGCGCATTCCGCCAGCAATTCGGTTGCACGGCCCGCGAAGTGCGCGGCGTCAGCACCCACTGAACCCCGCTAGCGCCAGGCTCTGCGGAGAAACCGCGGCCTGAGGGCGATCCCCGCCCGGACGGCGAGCGAGGCAGAGCCGGACGCGGACGAGCCCCCGCGCTACTGCGGGAACCGCACCACCGGCCCCATGGGCTTGCTGCCCGGCGGCACATAGGCCGGAACGGGCGCGCCGGCGGCGCCCAGGGCGCGGGTGAAGGCGTAGATGGCCTTGAGATCGGCATCGCTCATCGCCCGCACGTTGAACCATGGCATCGGCGGGCGCGGCTGCATGCTGCGCGCGTGCTGCAGCCATTGCCGCTCGCTCATGCCGGCCAGCAACAGGCGCAGGTTGGTCGCATAGGTGGTGCCCCAGGGGCCGGACCAGCCGAGCGCATCGCCGGTGAGCCAGAGCTTTTCGTCGACCTGGCCGTTCCGCCGGCCATAGTTCGGCGTGTGGCAGTCGTTGCAGCCGGAAACCCGGATCAGGTAGCGGCCGCGCTCCACCTGGCCGGCGCTGGCGGCGGGATCGGCCGCCATGGCGGCGCTGCTGGCGGCGGCCAGCAGCGCCCACGCACAGAAGACTTGCATCGACAGTTTCATCGGGAGACTCCTACTTGGCTTTCGGCTGGGCGGCCTGAACCAGCGCGCGGATCGCCCAACGCCGAACCTTGCGGGCTTCGGCATCGTCCAGGCGCAGTACGTCCTTGAGCACGATCATCGCCTCGGGCCCCATCACCAGCGCCAGGGCATGCTTGAGGGTTTTCAGCGCCGCCGGGCTGAAGCGCTCGCCGAGCGGATCGAGCGCCGCGTCGATCAGCGGTGAGCGGCGGTTCTGGCGCGCCGGCAGGACGGCATCGGCCTCGCCACGCGCACTGAGTTCCAGCGACTGCGCGAGCATCATGCGCAGCGCGACCTCGTTGGCCCGGGTCATGGCATGCAACGCATCGTCGACGCGCTCCAGCCGGGCCACGGCATTGCCGGCGGGCGCACCGGCGAGGATCTGATCGGCCTGCGGCGTATCCACGTCGATCGAGGCTTCGAGGTACAGCCCCTCGATCTTGGGGAAGTAGCGGTAGGCCGTGGCGCGCGAAACCATGGCCTGCGCCGCCACTTCCTCCAGCGTCGGCCGCCCGCCCTGGCGAATCAGCTCGGCGGCGGCCTGCAGCAGCGCCTGGCGCGTCCGCTGCTTCTGCTGATGGCGCAGATTCGACTGGGTCATTGCGCGGTTCCGGACGGCGACAGCTGCTGCTGGATGGCGGCCAGGTCGACCCAGACGTTCTCACGGCTGATCTGCCCGGCGGCGGAAAACTCGATGACGTGCAACAAGCGGAACGACAGCGGCCGCCCGTGCCCCTCGATACCGAACGGGCGACCCGGCGCGCAGCCGCTCCAGAGCGCGTCGTCCACCATGAAGTTCGGCCCATAGAGACGCCGCAGCGACTTGACCTGGCCGTCCGACAAATCGGCGAACAAGGCTTCGTAGAACGGCCGGGCGCCCTCGCGGCCATGACTCGGGCCAGCCGGCCAGCCGACGATGTCGTGTTCGACGTCGGGCGCGAGGGTGGCGAGAACGCCGGCGACATCGTCGCGCGCCTCGAAGCCGAAGTGTTCGTCGATCTTGCGCGCCATTTCTTCGCGTGAGAGTGCCATGGAAAGCTCCTTTCTTGCGTTGGTGACAGACTCAACTCATGAGACAAAAATCTCATTACGATAATTTATGGTCACCAACCGAAAAAATGCAAACGCCGTCCGTCCGCGCGCCGACGCACGGTGTGACAGCCGTCCGTGGGGAAGGGAGCAGTGCGCGACAAGCGCGGCCGAGGCGACGGATGGGCCGGCGGCTAAACCAGTACCTGGCGGGTACTGGCGATCAGCGCATGGACCCGGCGCACGACCTGTTCCTCGGTGGGGGTTTCAGGTCCGCGACCGCGAGGACAAGGCAGGCTCGGCGTGGTCCCGAACAGCCGGCAGATCAGCGGGCGCTGGTCATAGACCTCGCAGCCCTTGGGACCGAGGTGCACGCAGTTCCACTCGGCCAGGGCGGCCTCATGCTCGGCGGCGCTTTTCACGGGTAATCGCGACATTTCCTCGGACGATGCGGTGACCGGGCCGCAGCAGTCGTGGCAGCCGGGTACACAGGAGAAGTTCGGAATCTCCCGGCGCAGCTGGTCGATCTTACGGCTGTTGCAGCTCATGCAGGCACCTCGCTTGTGGGGCGCGAATTATACCCGCTCGCCCCCGGCAACCCTGCACGGCAAAGGAATTTCCGTTCGCCGCTTGTCTCCGCCGGGGCGCCTGCAGGCGTTGCGCGCAGCCACTGCGTCAACCGGCCAGCGAACCTGACGCGGGGAAGACCGTATAATCCCCCGCCGATATCCGGGGAAGCGCCCCGCCCTGTCCACGCCCGAGCCTTGAAAATCGCCATGTCCAAGCCCTTGCTTCAGCCGTCGGGGACATTCCCGCCGGCCAACCTGCTGCGTCGCGGCGCCGCGATGTTCTACGACTTCCTGCTGTGCGTGGCACTGATGATGGTGGTCACGCTGCTCTATCAACAGGTGCTGCTGCGCCTGATCCTCGGCGGCGACAAGTTGCGCCAGCTCGCCGACCAGGGCGGCCTGATCGGCGATCCGCTGCTCTCCAGCCTGCTGTTCGTCAGCCTGTTCGCCTTTTTCGCCAAGTTCTGGACCCACAAGGGCCAGACCCTGGGCATGCAAGTCTGGGGCGTCCGCGTACAGAACCGCGACGGCACGCCGATCAGCCTGATGCAGGCACTGCTGCGCTTCGTCATCGCCATCGCCTCCTGGGCCTGCTGTGGCCTCGGTTTCCTGTGGATGCTCTGGGACAAGGACAAGCGCACCTGGCATGACCGCTATTCGGAAAGCGTGGTGGTGCAGATTCCCAAGGACGTGCGCAAGAACAGCCAAGGGCGGAACTGAAGCGGAACGCCTTGTCCCATGAAAAAGCCGGCTTACGCCGGCTTTTTCTTTGTAGCGCCATGAATCAACGGCGAATGTGCCTGATCCGGCTCACCCCGCCCGCTTCAGCAGCAAGGCGCCAAGCACCGCGCAGACCGCCGCGGGCACCAGCACCGCCAGCAACGGCGGGAAGTTGAACACCTGGCTGGACGGCCCGAGCAGGTCCTGGGCGATGCGGAAGGTGAAGCCCACCAGCACGCCGGTGAATACCCGCTGGCCAAGGGTCACGGTGCGCAGCGGACCGAAGATGAAGGAGATCGCCATCAGCACCAGGGCGGCGGTGACCGCCGGCTGCAGCACCTTGGTCCAGAACGCCAGCCAGTAGCGGTTGGTGCTCAGCCCCTGGTCCTTCAGGTAGTGGATGTAATCCCAGAGCCCGGTAATCGACAGGGCTTCCGGCTCCATCACCACCGTATTGAGCAGTTGCGGGCTGAGCTGGATGTTCCAGGGCTCGGTCGGCGCCGTCCGCACTTCGCTGCGCTTCTCCTCCGGGTGCAACAGCGTGGTGACCACCTCTTCCAGTTGCCACTGGTTGTCGCGGAATACCGCGCGCTTGGCGAAGCTGGAACTCTGCAGGCGGTGCTGCGCATCGAAATCGTAGCGGGTCACGCCATACAGAATGCCTTCCGGCTGTACCGCGTTGATATGGATGTATTCCTGGCCCTGGCGGTGCCACAGGCCGTTGCGCGAACTCAACGCGCCGCCACCGCTCTGCGCCAGGGCCCGATCGCTCTGCGCCGTGCTTTCGGTGTAGGGCACCACGTACTCGCCGATCAGGATGCCGACGAACATCAGCACCAGCATCGGCTTCATCACGGCCCAGACGATGCGCGACAGCGAGACGCCCGCCGCGCGCATGACGGTCAGTTCGCTGTTGGTGGCCAGGGTGCCAAGGCCGACCAGGCAGCCGATCAGCGCCGCCATCGGCAGCATGTCGTAGATCTTGCCGGGCGCGCTCAAGAGCACGAACTTGATGGCCGCCGCCAGGGTATAGCTCTGGTCGAGCGCCCCCAGCTGGTCGATGAAGTTGAACAACAGGGCCAGGCCGACGATCACGCCAAGGACCGCGAGAATGGCGACGAAAACGGTGCTGCCGATGTAACGGTCGATCTTACGCATGCTTGTGCTCCTTGCCGGAGCGCGTGCGCGACGCCGCCCACTTCAGACTCAGGGGTTCCCAGAACGCCAGCAGCAGGCCGATCGCCAGGAAGATCGCATGGACCCACCAGAGGCCGAACGCCATGGGGAGCTTGCCCTTGTCGAGCATGCCGCGCGCGGTGATCAGCAAGGCAAGGTACGCCATGTACAGCAACACTGCCGGCAACAGCTTGAGGAAGCGGCCCTGGCGCGGGTTGACCTTGGACAGCGGCACCGCCAGCAGGGTGACGACGAACACCAGCAGCGGAATCGACAGGCGCCACTGCAGCTCGGAGCGCATGCGCGGATCGCTGCTGCCGATCAGCTGGCTGGTGGGAACGGCGTCACGGTCATCAATCTCGCTGCTGACTTCCGGCTTGGGCAGCAGGACGCCATAGGTGTCGTACTTCACTTCGCGGTAGTCGGCCTGGCCCGGCGTGCCGTCATAGCGGTAGCCGTCCTTGAGGATCAGGTAGCGGCTGCCGTCCGGGTGGATCTGCTGCACGCCGCTGTCCGCGACTATCACCGAAAGCCCGCGTTCCTGGCCGTTGCGCGGCGGGTTCTTGTCGGAGATGAAGACCCCGCCGAGCTGCGTGCGGTCATTCGACAGGCGCTCGCTGTAGGTCACCCGGCTGCCATCCTTCATCGACTGGAAGCGCCCCGGCGCCAGGGTGTCGAACTCGGTCATGGCGTCCTGCTTGTTGAGGATCAACTGCATCTGCGCGATGCCGTTGGGCGCCAGCGACAGGCTCAACCAGGCCACCAGCAGCGAAACGACCAGCGCCGGCGCCATGCTGTAGGCCAGCAGGCGCTGCTGGCTCATGCCGGTGGCGGTCAGCACGGTCATCTCGCTGTCGAGATAGAGACGGCCATAGGCCAGCAGGATGCCCAGGAACAGGCCCAGCGGCAGGATCAGTTGGAGGAACCCGGGCAGGCGCACCCCCATGATCATGAACAACGACCCGGGATCGAGCATGCCTTGCGCGGCTTGCGCCAGGTACTTGATGAAGCGGCCGCTCATGATGATCACCAACAGCACGGCGCTGACTGCGCTCATGGTGACCAGAACTTCGCGGGAGAGGTAACGGAAGACAATCAAACCGGGCACTCCAGGGTTGTCACGCTCGGGCGGCTACGCTCAAACTAGCCGCCGTGAGGCACTACCGGTCCGCGAGCCTGCGGTCCGGTGAAAAATACGCGGCATTATCCTGCGATTCGCCGGGCCTGTCACTGCACAGACGCCAAGCCGTACACGCAGCCCCGCCCGCCATTCAGACCCTTCGTCCTGGGGACACCTTGCCATGGAATTCCTTGTAAAAAGCGCTAGTCCGGAAACCCTGAAGACCGCCACCCTGGTCGTCGCCGTCGGCGAAGGCCGCAAGCTCGGCGCCGCCGCCCAGGCCGTGGACAGCGCCAGCGGTGGCGCCATCGCCAGCCTGCTCAAGCGCGGCGACCTGGCCGGCAAGGTCGGCCAGACGCTGCTCCTGCAGAACCTGCCGAACCTCAAGGCCGAGCGCGTCCTGCTGGTGGGCGCCGGCAAGGAGCGCGAACTCTCCGACCGCCAATACCGCAAACTGGTTTCCGCGGTGCTCGGCAATCTGAAGAACCTGGGTGGCGGCGACGCCGTTCTGGCCCTCGGCGAACTGACCGTCAAGGGCCGCGACGCCCATGGCAAGGCGCGCCTGCTGGTGGAAACCCTGGCCGACGGCCTTTATGTGTTCGACCGCTTCAAGAGCCAGAAGGCCGATGCGCCCAAGCTGAAGAAACTCACCCTGCTCGCGACCAAGGCCGAGGCCGCCGCCGTGGAGCGCGGCGCCAAGGAAGCCCAGGCCATCGCCAACGGCATGGCGCTGACCCGCGACCTCGGCAACCTGCCGCCGAACCTCTGCCACCCGAGCTTCCTGGCCGACGAAGCCAAGGCCCTGGCCAAGGCCTACAAGGGCCTCAAGGTGGAAGTCCTCGACGAGAAAAAACTCCGCGAGCTGGGCATGGGCGCCTTCCTCGCCGTGGCCCAGGGCAGCGATCAACCGCCGCGCCTGATCGTCATGCACTACAACGGTGGCGAGAAGGACGAGGCGCCCTATGCCCTGGTCGGCAAGGGCATCACCTTCGACACTGGCGGCATCAGCCTCAAGCCGGGCCTGGGCATGGACGAGATGAAGTTCGACATGTGCGGCGCCGCCAGCGTCTTCGGCACCTTCCGCGCGGTGCTGGAACTCGGCCTGCCGATCAACCTGGTGGGCCTGCTGGCCTGCGCCGAGAACATGCCCAGCGGCGGCGCCACCCGCCCCGGCGACATCGTCACCACCATGAGCGGGCAGACCGTGGAAATCCTCAACACCGACGCCGAAGGCCGCCTGGTGCTGTGCGACACCCTGACCTACGCCGAACGCTTCAAGCCGCGCGCGGTGGTGGATATCGCCACCCTCACCGGCGCCTGCATCGTCGCCCTGGGGGCCAACACCTCGGGCCTGATGGGCAACAACGACCTGCTGGTGCGACAACTGCTCAAGGCCGGCGAAAGCGCCGACGACCGCGCCTGGCAACTGCCGCTGTTCGACGAGTACCAGGAACAACTGGACAGCCCCTTCGCCGATATCGCCAACATCGGCGGGCCGAAGGCCGGCACCATCACCGCGGGCTGCTTCCTCTCGCGCTTCGCCAAGAAGTACCACTGGGCGCACCTGGACATCGCCGGCACCGCCTGGATCAGCGGCGGCAAGGACAAGGGCGCCACCGGCCGCCCGGTGCCGCTGCTGACCCAGTACCTGCTGGACCGCGTGAAGTGATGGCATTGCGCGATCGCGCGAAGGGCACGCCGGCATGACGCGCGTGGACTTCTACGTCATCCCCAGCGCCGATCCCGACGCGCGCCTGACCATCGCCTGCCGCCTCGCCGACAAGGCCTGGCGGCAAGGCATGCGCGTCTACCTGCTGTGCGCCGACGAGGCCCAGCGGGACACCCTGGACGCCCGCCTGTGGAGTTTCCGCGGCGAGGCGTTCGTCCCGCACAACGCCGCCGAGGAGGATGCCGAGACAGCGGTGATTCTCGGCCTTGGCGCACCGCCGGCCGGACAGAACGACCTGCTGATCAACCTGACCCTGACGGTGCCGGCCTTTGCCCGCGAGTTCGCGCGCATCGCCGAGCTGGTGGTCGAAGAACCCGCGATCCGCCAGGCGGCGCGGGAGAATTTCCGCTACTACCGCGACCAGGGCTATCCTTTGCAAGACCACCGCCTGCCGCGCCTTTGAGAAGGCCTCGCCCGTAAAATGGAAAGCCGCAAGCCACCACACAACCCCGACCACCTGCTGGACGACCTGGAGTCGATCCACGACCTGCTGGGCGAAGCGGACAGCGAACCGCCGCTGCTCACCGAATCCTTCGAGCCCGACAACATCCCGCTGCTCCACGACGTGGTCAGCCCCGCGGCACGCCCACCGCAGGCCCCTGCGACGGCTGCCGCGCCGACAGCGCCAGCGGCGCAACCGGCCCGGCCGGCCGTGCCGCCGGTCAACGAGCAGGCGCGCCTGGACAGCGAACTGCGCGCCGCCGCGCAACTCATCCTGCAGGACGTCATCGACGACTTCGTGCCGCAGATCGAAGCCGAACTGCGCCGCCGCCTGGAAGCCCGCCTGCAACGCCTGCTGAGCCAGCGCAAGCCCTGACGTCAGCCGCGGGATGGCGCTGAGCGACATGATGCCCGGCGTCTCCGCCTGGCGCCGGGCGCTCGCCCAGCCGCCATTCCATGCCGCGTTGCAGCGCCTCGACGCCCGCCGGCCGTGGGCGCTTCGCGCCGGGTGGCCGGAGGGCCGCGCCAGCCGTTATACTCCCCGGTTTTCCGTCTTCTAGCCGCATTCAGGGTCCCGCCGCGCATGGACAAGACCTACCAGCCCCACGCCATCGAAACCTCCTGGTACCAGACCTGGGAGAAGAACAACTACTTCGCCCCGCAAGGTTCCGGCGAGCCGTACACCATCATGATCCCGCCGCCGAACGTCACCGGCAGCCTGCACATGGGTCACGGCTTCAACAACGCCATCATGGACGCGCTGATCCGCTACCGCCGCATGCAGGGCCGCAACACCCTGTGGCAGCCGGGCACCGACCACGCCGGCATCGCCACGCAGATGGTGGTGGAGCGCCAACTGGCCGCCCAGGGCGTGGCGCGCCACGACCTCGGCCGCGAGAAGTTCCTGGAGAAAGTCTGGGAATGGAAGGAGCAGTCCGGCGGCACCATCACCCGGCAGATCCGTCGCCTGGGCTCCTCGGTGGACTGGTCGCGCGAGCGCTTCACCATGGACGACGGCCTCTCCGACGCGGTCAAGGAAGCCTTCGTGCGCCTGCACGAGGACGGCCTGATCTACCGCGGCAAGCGCCTGGTCAACTGGGACACCAAGTTCCACACCGCCATTTCCGACCTGGAAGTGGAGAACCATGACGAGAAGGGCCACCTCTGGCACCTGCGCTACCCGCTGGCCGACGGCCACAAGACCGCCGATGGCCAGGACTACCTGGTGGTCGCCACCACCCGCCCGGAAACCATGCTCGGTGACAGCGCGGTCGCCGTGCACCCGGAAGACGAGCGCTACCAGGCCCTGATCGGCACCTTCATCGACCTGCCGCTGGTCGGCCGACGCATTCCGATCATCGCCGACGACTACGTCGACCGCGAGTTCGGCACCGGCTGCGTGAAGATCACCCCGGCCCACGACTTCAACGACTACGAAGTCGGCAAGCGTCACGACCTGCCGCTGATCAACATCTTCGACAAGGACGCGGCGATCCTCGCCAAGGCCCAGGTGTTCCACCTCGACGGCAGCGTCAACGCCGAGTTCGACGCCAGCCTGCCGGCCGCCTACGCCGGCCTCGACCGCTTCGTCGCGCGCAAGCAGATCGTCGCCGACTTCGAAGCCGCCGGCCTGCTCGAAAAGATCGACGACCACGCGCTGAAAGTGCCCAAGGGCGACCGCTCCGGCACCGTCATCGAGCCCTGGCTGACCGACCAGTGGTACGTCTCCACCAAGCCGCTGGCCGAACCGGCCATCGCCGCCGTGGAAGACGGCCGCATCCAGTTCGTGCCCAAGCAGTACGAGAACATGTACTTCAGCTGGATGCGTGACATCCAGGACTGGTGCATCAGCCGCCAGCTCTGGTGGGGCCACCGCATTCCGGCCTGGTACGACGATGCCGGCAACGTCTATGTCGGCCGCAACGAGGCGGAAGTGCGCGCCAAGCACAACCTCGGCGACATCGCCCTGCGCCAGGACGAAGACGTTCTGGACACCTGGTTCAGCTCGGGCCTGTGGACCTTCTCCACCCTCGGCTGGCCGGAACAGACCGAATACCTGAAGACCTTCCACCCGACCGACGTGCTGGTCACCGGCTTCGACATCATCTTCTTCTGGGTCGCCCGGATGATCATGCTGACCATGCACCTGATCAAGAACGCCGACGGCACCCCGCAGGTCCCGTTCAAGACCGTCTACGTGCATGGCCTGGTGCGCGACGGCCAGGGCCAGAAGATGTCCAAGTCCAAGGGCAACGTGCTCGACCCGCTGGACATCGTCGACGGCATCACCCTCGACGAGCTGCTGGAGAAACGCACCAGCGGCATGATGCAGCCCAAGCTGGCGGAGAAGATCGCCAAGCAGACCAAGGCCGAATTCCCCGAGGGCATCTCCAGCTACGGCACCGACGCCCTGCGCTTCACCTTCTGCTCGCTGGCCTCCACCGGCCGCGACATCAAGTTCGACATGGGCCGCGTCGAGGGCTACCGCAACTTCTGCAACAAGCTGTGGAACGCCGCCAACTTCGTCATCGAGAACACCGATGGCCAGGACACCGGCGTGAATGACGAGCCGGTCGAGCTGTCCTCGGTGGACCGCTGGATCATCTCGGCGCTGCAGCGCACCGAGCAGGAAGTCGCCCGCCAGCTCGACGCCTTCCGCTTCGACCTGGCCACCCAGGCCCTCTACGAGTTCATCTGGGACGAGTACTGCGCCTGGTACCTGGAACTGGTCAAGCCGGTGCTGTGGGACGAAAACGCGCCCATCGAGCGCCAGCGCGGCACCCGCCGCACGCTGATCCGCGTGCTGGAAGTGGCACTGCGCCTGGCACACCCGTTCATGCCCTTCATCACCGAAGAAATCTGGCAGCGCATCAAGGCCCAGGCCGGCAAGAGCGGCGACACCCTGATGCTGCAACCCTGGCCGGTGGCCGACCTGGCGAAGATCGACGCCGCCGCCGAAGGCGACATCGAGTGGGTCAAGGCGCTGATGCTCGGCGTGCGGCAGATCCGTGGCGAGATGAACATCTCCATGGCCAAGCGCATCGACCTGGTGCTGGCCAACGCCTCGCCGGAAGATCACCGCCGCCTGGCCGACAACGAGCCGCTGCTGATGAAGCTGGCCAAGCTGGAGTCGGTGCGCGTGCTCGACGCCGGCGAAGAGCCGCCGATGGCCGCCACCGCCCTGGTCGGCGACATGCAGGTGCTGGTGCCGATGGCCGGGCTGATCGACAAGGCCGCGGAAATGGCTCGTCTGGACAAGGAAATCCAGCGCCTGGAAGGCGAGGTCAAGCGCGTCGGCGGCAAGCTGTCCAACGAAGGCTTCGTCGCCAAGGCCCCGGCCGAGGTGATCGAGAAGGAACGCGCCAAGCTGGCCGAGGCCGAACAGGCCGTGACCAAGCTGATCGAGCAGCGCGAGAAGATCGCCAGCCTCTGAGGTTGGGTTCTGCCTCTGCAACGGCGCCTTCGGGCGCCGTTCGCTTTTCTGCGCGGTAGCATTCCGCCAGGGAATGAAGTCTGGAATAAAGGTCGCTTGGCGCGCCCCGCGCTTTGCACCGAAGATCGGCACGCCGGGCCGTCCCCGAGGCTCGTCGGCCCTCAGCGGGGGCGGCCCCGGCCAGCCAGCCACAGGAGCCTGAAGTCCATGTCCGACCTTCCCGTCCGCAACGGCGGCCAGATTCTCGTCGATGCCCTCGCGGGCAATGCGGTAGACACCGTCTACTGCATCCCCGGCGAAAGCTACCTGCCGGTGCTCGATGCCCTGCACGACGCGCCCGGCATCCGCACCATCGTCACCCGCCACGAAGGGGCCGCCTCGAACATGGCCGATGCCTACGGCAAGCTCACCGGGCGTCCGGGTATCTGCTTCGTCACCCGCGGGCCGGGCGCCACCCACGCAGCCAATGGCGTGCACACGGCGAAGCAGGATTCGACGCCGATGATCCTCTTCATCGGCCAGGTGGAAAGCGCCTTCAAGGGCCGCGAAGCCTTCCAGGAAGTCGACTACCGGCAGATGTTCGGCGGCCTGGCCAAGTGGGCCACCGAGATCGACGACATCCGGCGCATCCCGGAAATCGTCGCCCAGGCCTTCAGCGTCGCCCAATCCGGCCGCCCGGGGCCGGTGGTGATCGGCCTGCCGGAGGAGGTGCTGTTCGGCTCCGCCGCGGTCGCCGACGCAGCGCCCGCGCGCATCGCCCAGGCGGCGCCGGAAGCCAGTGCCCTGGTGGAACTGCGCGAACGCCTGCAGGCAGCGCGCAAGCCGCTGCTGATCGTCGGCGGCAGCGGCTGGAACGAGGCCGCGCGGCAGGCCCTGCAAGCCTTCGTCGAGGCCAACGGCCTGCCCGTGGCGGCGTCCTTCCGCCGCCAGGACCTGTTCGACAACCGCCATCCAAACTACGTCGGGCAACTCGGCTTCGGTGTCGCGCCCAGGCTGGCCGAGCGGGTGCGCGACAGCGACCTGCTGCTGGTGCTCGGTTCGCGCCTGAGCGAAACGCCGACCGCCGGCTACACCCTGATCCAGAGCCCGCGGCCGACGCAAAGCCTGATCCACGTCCACCCGGACAGCGAAGAACTCGGCCGGGTCTACCAGGCCGACCTGCCGATCACCGCCAGCATGCCGGCCATCGCCAGCGCCCTGGCCAGCCTGGAACCGCTCGCCGACCGCCCGTGGGACGCCTGGACGGCCGCCGCGCGCGCCGACTACCTGGCCTACTCGACGGCGCCACAGCCCAGCGCCGAACTGGCCGGGGTGGACCTGGCGGCGGTGGTCGCGCACCTCAACGAGGTGCTCCCCGACGACGCGGTGATCAGCAACGGCGCCGGCAACTACGCGGTCTGGGTGCACCGCTTCTACCGCTACCGCGCCGCCCGCAGCCAGTTGGCCCCCACCAACGGCGCCATGGGCTACGGCTTCCCCGCCGCCATCGCCGCCAAGCTGCGCCAGCCCGAGCGCAGCGTGGTCTGCTTCGCCGGCGACGGCTGCTTCATGATGTACCCGCAGGAACTGGCCACCGCCGCGCAATTCGGCGCCGCGCTGATCGTCATCGTGGTCAACAACGGCATGCTCGGCACCATCCGCATGCACCAGGAGCGCGAATACCCCGGTCGCATCTCCGCGACCGCACTGGCCAACCCGGACTTCGTCGCCCTGGCCCAGGCCTTCGGCGCCCACGGCGAACGGGTCGAGCGCAGCGAGGACTTCCCGGCGGCCTTCCGCCGCGCCCAGCAGTCGGGCAAGCCGGCGCTGATCGAACTGCGCACCGATCCACGGCAGATCACCCCGCAGGCGCGCCTGGAGTGAAATCCCCCGGCCCGTGCCAGCACGGGCCTGCTCACTGGCCACGGCTTCGCTAAGCTGCAACGGATCGAGGCGTTGCGTCCGCCCCCGGCGGGCGAATGCCCAGCGCGTCCTGGCTAGGGAAAAGCATGAATCCACAACTGCTCTGGGTCCTGTTGCTGCTCGCCGCCACGGTGAGCCTGTTCATCCTCAACCGCCCGCGCATGGACGTGGTCGCCCTGCTGGTACTGGTCGCGCTGCCGCTGAGCGGCGTGCTCAGCGTGGCGGAGTCCCTCGCCGGCTTCGCCGACCCCAGCGTGGTGCTGATCGCCGCGCTGTTCGTCATCGGCGAAGGCCTGGTGCGCACCGGCGTGGCCTTCCGCATCGGCGAATGGCTGACGCTCAAGGCCGCCAACGACGAGACCCGCCTGCTGGTGCTGCTGATGCTGGCGGTGGCCAGCCTCGGTTCGGTGATGAGTTCCACCGGCGTGGTGGCGATCTTCATCCCGGTGGTGCTCAACGTCGCCGCGCGCATGCAGGTAGCGCCGGCGCGGCTGATGATGCCGCTGAGCTTCGCCGGCCTGATCAGCGGCATGCTCACCCTGGTCGCCACGCCCCCCAACGTGGTGGTGCACAGCGAACTGGTGCGCGAGGGCGGCGCGGGCTTCGGCTTCTTCAGCTTCACCCCGATCGGCCTGGTGATCCTCGCCATGGGCGTCGCCTACATGCTGCTCGCCCGGCGCTGGCTGGGCCGGGCCGAAGAGGAGCCGGGCAATGCCGCCCAGCGCCGCTCGCTGAGCGACCTGATCCGCGACTACCGCTTGGCCGGGCGGGAACGTCGCCTGCGCATCCGCGCCGACTCCCGGCTGGTCGGCCTGAGCCTGGGCGAGGTGCAGTTGCGCAGCCAGCGCGGCACCAACGTGGTCGCCATCGAGCGCCAGGCGCGGCTGCGCGCGAAGATTCTCAGCCCCAGCGCGAACCTGCTGCTGCAAGCCGGCGACGTGCTGCTGGTCGACCTGTTCGCCCCCGGCAGCGACCTGCTCGCCCTCTACCACGAATACGGCCTGGAACCGCTGAGCCTGCAGGGCGACTACTTCAGCGAGCGCGCCCATGAGGTGGGCATGGCCGAAGTGACCCTGCCGCCGGAATCGGCGCTGCTCGGCAAGAGCGTGCTGGAACTGGGCTTCCGCAGCCAGTACGGGCTCAACGTGGTCGGCCTGCGGCGCAACCGCGAGGCGCTGGTCGAGGGCCTGCTCGACGCCAAGCTGAAAGTCGGCGACACCCTGCTGGTGGTCGGCACCTGGAAGGCCATCCGCCAGTTGCAGGGCCAGGGCCGCGACTTCCTGGTCCTGAGCCTGCCGGCCGAAGTCGACGAAGCCGCGCCAGCGGCCAGCCAGGCGCCGCATGCGCTGCTCAGCCTCGGCGTGATGGTGCTGCTGATGGTCAGCGGGGTGGTGCCCAACGTGCTGGCGGCGCTGATCGGCTGCCTGCTGATGGGCGCCTTCCGCTGCATCGACATGGACAGCGCCTACCGGGCCATCCACTGGCAGAGCCTGGTGCTGATCGTCGGCATGCTGCCCTTCGCCCTGGCCCTGCAGAAGACCGGCGGCATCGCCCTGGCGGTGCAGGGCCTGGTGGCGCTGCTCGGCGGCGCCGGCCCCTACGCGGTGCTCGCCTGCCTGTTCCTGCTCACCGCGCTGATCGGCCTGTTCATCTCCAACACCGCCACCGCCGTGCTCATGGCCCCGGTGGCCATCGCCACGGCCAAGGCCCTGGGCGCCTCGCCCTACCCTTTCGCGATGATCGTCGCGCTGGCCGCCTCGGCGGCCTTCATGACGCCCATTTCCTCGCCGGTGAACACCCTGGTGCTCGGTCCCGGTCACTATCGCTTCGGCGATTTCGTGCGCGTTGGCGTGCCTTTCACCGTTCTGGTGATGATCGTCAGCGTGTTGCTGGTACCCTGGCTGCTCCCGCTGCATTGATCCCCCGCCACAACAAGGAAGGTCCATGGACGTCAGCAAGACCAAAAGCAGTTTCTACCGTCGCCTCTATGTCGCCTGGCTGATCCACAGCGGCGCGGCGAGCAGCGTACCGGCGCTGATGGAGGCCACCGGCATGCCCCGGCGCACCGCCCAGGACACCCTGGCGGCGCTGGAAGAACTGGACATCGACTGCGTGTTCGAGCAACACGACGGCGAACGCAACAACGCCGGGCACTACCGCATCCGCGACTGGGGCGCCATCGACCCGCGCTGGATCGAAGCCCACCTCGGGCGGATCAAGGCGGCGCTGGGCTATCCCTGAAGCGCCGCAGCGCCACGGCAACGGCGGATAACGCCTCCGCCGTCATTCGCCCGCGGCAGGCGCCCTCCATGCCCTGCGAGCACGCGCCGCGACAGCGCAATCGACGCCCGCGCCTGCAGCGCAGCCCTGCGCAAATATGGGAAAATCGTCGCCCGCTCCCCTGCCCCGCCGCCCGCCATGTCCAAGCCGCCGAAACGCCCCGCTCCGAAAACCCAGCCGCTGCGCGACCCGGCGCAGAAAAAGCCGGATCTGCTACACCCGCGCAACCGCCACCAGGGACGCTACGACTTCCCCAGCCTGATCGCCGTCAGCCCCGAACTGGGTGCCTATGTGATCAGCAATCCCTACGGCAAGCCGAGCATCGACTTCGCCGACCCACAGGCGGTACGGGTGTTCAACCGCGCCCTGCTGAAGGCGCAGTACGGCATCGCCCATTGGGAGATACCCGCCGACTTCCTCTGCCCGCCGATTCCCGGCCGCGCCGATTACCTGCACTACCTCGCCGACCTGCTCGCCGAGGACAACGCCGGCAGCGTGCCGCGCGGCCCCGCCGTGCGCCTGCTGGACATCGGCGTCGGCGCCAACTGCATCTACCCGCTGATCGGCCACCGCGACTACGGCTGGCGCTTCCTCGGCTCCGACATCGAGGCGGCCGCGCTGGCCTCGGCGCACGGCATCGTCAGCGGCAACCCGGGCCTTGGCGAGGCCATCGAACTGCGCCAGCAGCACGACGCCCGGCACATCTTCCATGGCCTGCTGCACGCCGACGAACGCTTCCACGCCAGCCTGTGCAACCCGCCGTTCCATGCCTCGGCGGACGAAGCCCGCAGCGGCAGCCGGCGCAAATGGAAGAACCTCGGCAAGCTCGACCCGGCGCGCAAACTGCCGCTGCTGAACTTCGGCGGGCAGAGCAACGAACTCTGGTGCGAAGGCGGCGAGATCGCCTTCCTCAAGCGCATGGCGGCGGAGAGCAAAGACGTCGCGTCCCAGGTGCTGTGGTTCAGCTCGCTGGTATCCAAGGCCGGTAACCTCGACGACTTCCGCCGCGCCCTCAAGCAGGCCGGCGCGCGGCAGATACGCAGCGTGGACATGGCCCAGGGCCAGAAACAGAGCCGCTTCGTCGCCTGGACCTTCCACCAGCCCGAGCAACGCCGGGCCTGGTATGGCTAACGGATGAACTCGCGGCTGACCGCGCGGAACAGCTCGCTGCCGGCGCGCTCCAGCCACTCGAAGGCGACCATTTCGCGGTTGACGATCACCGCCCCGGCCTGGGCCATGCGCTGCAGCGCCAGGGCCTTGTCCTCGGCGCGCCGCGATCCGACCGCCTCGGCCACCACGAACACCTCGCGTCCCAGCGCCAGCAGGCCGAGCACCGTCTGCAACACACAGACATGCGCCTCGCTGCCGCAGACCACGAACTGCCGGCGCTCGCCGCCGGGCATCTGCAACAGGCCGGGATCGGCCAGCGCGGAAAAGGCGATCTTCTCCACAATGGCCGTGGCCGGCAGGCGCTCACGCAACGCCCCCAGCGTCGGCCCCAGGCCCTTGCTGTACTGCTCCGTGGCCAGCACCGGCACACCGATGCGCTGCGCCACCGCGAGCAGCCAGACGCTGTGCGCGAGCATCGCCTCGGCCTGGTCGATGGCCGGATAGAGGCGTTCCTGGATATCGACGATCAGCAAGGCCGAATCGTCTGCGCGGATCAACATGGCGGGCTCCCGGCGGAAAAGGCGGACCCTCACTATGCAAGCGCGACTGCCCGGCGTCCAGGCGGCACGCCGCAGCGTTCGCGGCATGGGCGTCGCTTCGCTCAGCAAGGCAGCCGCGTAGGATGGGTTGAGCCCGCGAAACCCATGCGGTCGCCCGGCTGCCAAGGTGATGGGTATCGCTGCGCTCAACGCCATCCTACGAAGCCCAGCCCACAACCATGCGGCACCCGTAGGATGGGTTGAGCGCGCAGCGCGATAGCCATGCCGCGCTTTGCCCTCGAATGCCCCGTTGCCGCTGCGTAAGAAAAAGGCCCCGCGAGGGGCCTTTCTGGTTTCCGCGGATCGTCTCAATGCCCCGTGCCATCGCCACGGCGGCTGGTTTCGAAGAGGAACCAGGTGCGCTGTTCGGTCTGGTCGATCCAGTTCTCGATCAGGCTGGCGGTGGCGATGTCGTGGTAGTCGTCGCACAGGTCGTGCACTTCGCGCATGTAGACGGTGAGGCTTTTGTTGTCCTGCTGCAGCTCGGCGAGCATGTCCAGCGGCTGCACGTACTCGGCGTCGTTGTCCGAGATGCGCTTGTCGCGAGCGATGTGGCCGATGGAGCGGATGGTGTTGCCGCCGATCTTGCGCACGCGCTCGGCGATCGGGTCGGTCATGGCGAAGAGTTCGCTGGCCTGATCGTCGAGCAGCAGGTGGTAGTCGCGGAAGTGCGGACCGCTGACGTGCCAGTGGAAGTTCTTGGTCTTCAGGTACAGGGCGAAGACGTCGGCGAGCAGGCGGCTGAGCGCGGCGCTGAGGTCACGGGTGGCGTCCTTGCTCAGGTCGGACGGGGTGGCCAGGGCCGACGCGCGGCGCGGTGCCGTTGTGGCCTTGACGGCGCTGGCCTTGCTGGCGGGTTTGGCCGCCGCCGGCTTGGCAGCGGCGGGCTTGGCGGCGGCGGTCTTGGGCGCTGCGGGCTTCTTCGGAGTCGACGCGGGTTTCTTCATGGCAGATCACCTCAACGGGTTCGGATTACCTGTCGTTGCCGCCCCTGTGGGTGCCGCTCCATGCGGCCCGGGACGAGCCGGATGCCGCTCCTGCGCTGGCGCTGGCCGGCGAAGCGTGCGCACTTGAGCCTATCTCGCCTTGCCTCCTTTTCAAGTGAGGCAAGGCGCGAGCGCTGCTTTCAGCGAGCGTCCTCGGGGCTCAGGGTTTCACCGCGTAGCGCCCATCCAGCCGGCTGTAGCCCATGCCCACGCCCTTGTGCACCTTCAGTTGCACCGGGATGCGCTCCTTCAGGGCTTCGACGTGACTGATCACACCGATGCTCTTGCCGCTGGCGTTGAGGCTGTCCAGTGCGTCGAGCGCCACTTCCAGGGTTTCGCCGTCGAGGGTGCCGAAGCCTTCGTCGAGGAACAGCGAGTCGATGCTGGTCTTGTGGCTGACCAGGTCGGACAGCGCCAAGGCCAGCGCCAGGCTGACCAGGAAGCTCTCGCCCCCGGAAAGGGTGCGGCAATCGCGGGCGACATCGCCCTGCCAGGTGTCGATGACTTCCAGCTCCAGCTCACCGTCGCTGCGCCGTGCCAGTTGGTAGCGGCCGTGCAGGCGCTGCAATTGGCGGTTGGCCAGGTGCACCAGGTGATCGAGGGTGAGGCCCTGGGCGAAACGCCGGTACTTGGCACCGTCGGCCGAGCCGATCAGGCCGTTGAGGCGCTGCCAGAGGTCGTTGACCGCCTCCTGTGCCTGGATTTCCGCGAACAGCGCCTGTTGGCTGGCACGCCGCGCGTCGTCGCTCTGCAACTGCGCGCGCAGCTCGCCCTGGCGCTGGCCGAGGGCGCGCAACTGCGCGGCCAGGGCCTGCCCCTGCGCGTCCAGTTCGGCCAGTTCCAGCGTTGTCGCCGGGGCCGCGTTCAGCGCCTGCACGGCTTGCTCGGCGGCGGCGCGCAGGGCCACGGCTTCAGTCAGCGCGGTGTCCAGCTGCGCCTTGAGCTGGCCGAGGCGCTGGCGTTCCGCCTCATCGAGCAGGGCGCCGCGGAACGCCGCCAGGTCGGCGAAGGGGCTGTCGCGCAGGGCCTGCTGCCAGGCGCCCTCGCGTTCGGCGAGTTGCTCGCGCCGTTGTTGCAGCAGTTCGCCTTGGCGCTGCGCTTGTCCGTGCAAGGCATGCTCGCGGGTCTGCGCCGCGGCCAGTTCGGCCTCGGCGGCGCTCAGGCGTTCCTGCGCATCGTCGCAGGGCGGCAGCTCGGCCAGCGCGTCCGCGCCAGTGGCCTGCCAGCGCGCCTGCCATTGCGCGGCCAGGGCGGCGGCGTCCTGCCAGGCCCGTTGCGCGTCGCGTTCGCTGACCTGCAACTGCTGGTCGCGCTGCTGGGCCTGCTGCCAGTGCCGCCATTCACGCTCGCGTTCGGCCAGCCAGGCGACGCCATCTTCGGGCAAGGCGCTGGCGAAGCCGGCGAGGCTGGCAAGCAGGGCCGCCGCCTGTTCGTCCTGCGCCTGCTGCACCTGCGTCAGGCGCTGCTGTTGTTCGCTGTGCCGTTGCTGCGCGTTGTCGCGGTCGCGTTGCAGCAATGCCAGTTGTTGTTGCGCGGCGGCCGTGGCTTTCTCCTGCGCCTCGCGGGCCTGGCTGGCGCCGTGCAACGCGGCCTTGCCGGCGTCGATGGCGGCCAGGGCGCCGTGCAGTTCGGCCAGGGCCTGTTCGTGGCGCTGGATGGCCACGGCCAGGCCGGCGCCATCGCCGATGGCCAGGTCCTGCTCGGCCACTTGCCGTTGCCAGTCCTCGGCCAACTGGCGCTGTTGCGCCTGGGCCTCGTCCAGTTGCCGCTGGGTCGCCTGGGCCTGGGCATCGAGCGCGGCCAGTTCGTCGCGCAGGGCCACGCCGTCGCTCTCCAGGCGAGCCAGGGCGGCGCGCGCGGCGTTCAGCGCCTGCTGGGTTTCCGAGACATCCAGTGCCTGGTAGGCGGCAATCGCCGGGTGCTCGTGGGAGCCGCACAGCGGACAGGCCTCGCCCGCTCGCAGGTGCGCGCGGTAGGCCTCCAGGGCCTGGATGCGCTGTTCCTGTTCGAGCAGTTTTTCCTTGTCGCTGACCTGCTGCTTGAGCGCCTTGTAGCGCTCGCGCAGCCCGCCGATCTCGCTGTCTTTCTGTGCCTTGCCGTGGATCAGCTCGGCCACCTGCGGTTGCAGACGGGCGACCTGGGCGGCGGCCTGCTCGCGTGCGCGCGCCAGTTGCTCCAGGCGGTCGAAGACGCGCCCTTGCTGTTGCAGGGCCTGCCAGCGCTGGCGCAGTTCGGCTTCGCTGGCGCCGCCGCAGAGGGCTTGCAAGGCCGCCTGCTGGCGGGCCTCGTTCTGCCCCGCGGCGTCGAGCCGGGCCTGTTCTTCGCCGACACGCTGGTGTTGCGCGGCCAGTTGAGCGTCCAGCGCGGCGATCTGCGCGGCCAGTTGCCCGGCCTGTGCCTGCGCCGCCGTGCGTTCCGCGCCGAGTTGGCGCTGCCGCGCGAACTGTGCCTGCCAGCCGCCGAGTAGTTCGCCCAGGCGCGCGTGCTGGGGATTGGCCGCCAGTTGCGCCTGGAGCTGCCGGCGTTGTTCGGCCAGTTCGCTGGCCGCGCGCTGCCGCTGGCTGGCGAGCTGCGCGCTGAGGCGGCTGGCATGCCACAGGCCGCGGCTGACCTGCGCGGCGCTGTCGCCTTGTTGCCGGTGGATATCGTCCAGCGCACGCTGCTCCTGCTGCAGGCCGTGCAGTGCGTCCTGCCAGGCGTCGTGCAGCGGTTGCAGGCGGGTCGCCGGCTCGCTGGCGGCCAGCCGCTGCAACTGCGCCGCGGCCGCGTCCAGCGCCTGGCGCGCGGCACTTTCGCGGGCACCGGCCTGCTGCCGCTGCTGCTCGGCGCGGACCAGGTCTTCGCGCCAGCGCCGCTGCACGTTCAAGGCCTGCTGGCGCTCGCCCAGCGGCGCCTCCTCGGCGAGCAGGCGCGCGGCCTCGGCCTGCAGCTCGGCGCGTTGTTCGGCGCTGAGCAGCTCGACGCCATCGGCGCGCGCGCGCAACTGGTCGAGGGCGGCCTTGGCATCGCGGCTGCGCTCGAACACCCGCTGCGAGATCAGGCCGTAGATTTCCGTGCCGGTCAGCTCCTCCAGCAGCTCGGCGCGCTGGTTGGCGCTGGCTTCGAGGAAGGCGGCGAAACCGCCCTGGGCGAGCAGCATGGACTTGGTGAAGCGCTCGAAGTCGAGGCCGGTGAGCTGCTCGGTCTGGCGCAGCTTGTCGTTGATCTTGTCGGTGAGGATTGCGCCCTCGCCGCCGGCGCTGTCGATGCGCGCCAGCTCGACCTTGGGCGCCTGCAGCGCGCCGTCGAGCTTGTCGCGGGCGCGGCGCTGGCTCCAGAAGGCGCGGTAGCGGCGGCCCTTCACCTCGAACTCGACTTCGGCCAGGCAATCGGCGGTGTGCCGGGTCATGAGTTCGTTGCCGCTCTGCGACAGCGTGCTCATGCGTGGCGTGCGGTGGTAGAGGGCCAGGCAGATGGCGTCGAGCAGGGTGGTCTTGCCGGCGCCGGTGGGCCCGGTGATGGCGAACAGGCCGTTGTCGCGGAACGGTTCGGCGCTGAAGTCGATCTTCCATTCGCCCTTCAGCGAGTTGAGGTTCTTCAGGCGCAGGCTGAGGATTCGCATCAGGCCTCTCCTTCGCGCAGTTCGGCGAGCACGTCGCGGTACAGCCCGCTGAGGGACTGGCGCAGCGCCGGTTCGAGGGTTTCCGCGTCGAGGCGCTGGGCGAAGACGTCTTCGGCGGAGAGTTCGTCGAGGGTTTCGCGGGCCTCGCTGAACAGCCCGGCCTGGACGTTGCCGCGCTCGCGGCGGGTACGCAGCACTTCCACCGGCAGGTCCGCGCAGAGCGCCTCGATGCGCACCTGCAGATCGCTCAGGTAGTCGTCGGCGCGAACCAGGACTTCGACCCACACCGGCCGTTCGGGCGTACCCAGGCGCGCCGCCTCGGCCAGTTGCGCGGGCAGGCTTTGCAGGTCGCCGGCGATGGATTGCAGGGCCTGGAAACACGGCACCGGCAAGGCCGTCACCGCGCGCAGACCGTTGTCGTCGAGATCGACCAGCAGCACTTCCTTGGCCTGCCGCGCTTCGTCGAAGCTCAGCGCGATCGGCGAGCCGCAGTAACGGATGTGCTCCAGCCCGCCGACCTTCTGCGGCCTGTGGATATGTCCGAGGGCGATGTAGTCGGCCGCCGGGAAGGCGCTGGTGGGAAAGGCTTCCAGGCTGCCGACGTAGATTTCCCGCACCGACTCGCTGGCGCTGGCGCCGACCGTGGTCAGGTGCCCGCTGGCGACGATCGGCAGGCGCCGGCCAAGCGTTTCGCGGCGCGCCTGGGCGTGGGCGAACAGCGCCTGGTAGTGCGCCTGGATGGCCTGTTGCAGGGCCAGTTGCTTGTCCTGGGCGCTCTGCCCGGCCTGGCTGGCCAGCAGGTCGCGCGGGCGCAGGAAGGGAATCGCGCAGAGCAGCGCGCCGGGCTCGCCATCGCGGCGCGGCAGTGACAGCAGCTGCGCGTCGAGGTCGGTGCTGGCGGCGGCCACCACCTGGGTGCCGAGGCAGGCCAGCAAGTCCTTGGACTCTTCCAGCACCGCCACCGAGTCGTGGTTGCCGGCCAGCACCACCAGGCTCGCGCCGGTAGCGCGCAGGTCGACGATGAAGCGGTTGTACTGCTCGCGGGCATAACTCGGCGGCGCGCCGGTATCGAACAGGTCGCCGGCGATGATCACCGCGTCCACCGCCTGCTCGCGCACCTGCCCCACCAGCCAGCGGCAGAAGGCCTGGTGCTCGGCCTCGCGGCTCTTGCCCATGAAGTGCTGGCCGAGGTGCCAGTCGGAGGTGTGGAGAATGCGCATGCGGTCGGTGCCCGGAGCCTGGAAGCAAAGGCGTCGATGATACCCGCTTCCGCGCGCCGACGAGGCACGCCGCGGCGCCGCCGGTTAGCGCCCGGCCAGGCGGCACGCGCGGCCAAGCTCGGGTAAACTGGCGGCTTTGCGCCCTGCCGCGGCGCCCCACCCTTTCCCACGCCAGAGTCCGAGATGCCGATTCGTCACGCCATCGTTCACCTGATCGACAAGAAGCCCGACGGCAACCCCGCCACGCTGCATGCGCGCGAGGCCGAGCTGGGCGATTCCCAGGCCATCGAAAACCTCATGGCCGACCTCAACGAGAGCTACAACGCCAAGCCGAACAAGGCCTGGGGGCTGTTCCAGGATGAGTCCGGCGCCTACCCGTTCAGCGGTTGGCTGAGCGAATACCTGGATGGCGGCAAGGATTTCGTCGCTTTCAGCCGCCAGGCCGTGGAGCACCTGAAGAACCTGATGGAAGAGTCCAACCTCTCCACCGGCGGCCATGTGCTGTTCTGCCACTACCAGCAAGGCATGACCGACTACCTGGCCGTGGCCCTGCTGCACCACAGCGAGGGCGTGGCGGTGACCGAGGCGCTGGAAGTGACGCCGTCGCGCCACCTCGACCTCGGCCAGTTGCACATGGCGGCGCGCATCAATATCTCCGAGTGGCGCAACAACAAGACCTCGAAGCAGTACATCTCCTTCATCAAGGGCAAGGGCGGCAAGAAGGTCTCGGATTACTTCCGCGATTTCGTCGGCTGCCAGGAAGGCGTCGATGCGCCGAGCGAAACCCGCACCCTGCTCAAGGCCTTCAGCGACTTCGTCGAAAGCGAGGACCTTCCGGAAGAGAAAGCGCGGGAGAAGACCGACACCCTGGTCGACTACGCCACCAGCCAGGCGCGCATCGGCGAGCCGATGGCCCTGGACGCGCTCTCCGAGCTGATGGACGAGCAGCAACCGCGCGCCTTCTACGACTACATCCGCAACAAGGACTACGGCCTGGCCCCGGAAATCCCCGCGGACAAGCGCACCCTCAACCAGTTCCGCCGCTTCACCGGCCGCGCCGAGGGGCTGTCGATCAGCTTCGAGGCGCACCTGCTGGGCAGCAAGGTGGAGTACGACGAAGAGCGCGACATGCTGATCATCCGCGGCCTGCCGACCCAATTGCACGACCAGCTCAAGCGCCGCAAGTAAGTGCGGGCCCTTGCGCCGCAGGATGGGCTGGGCGCACAACGGCGGATAACCGCGCGGTTATCCGCCCTGCGCCGGCGCTTCAGCGCGCCTCGATGCGGAACCCCAGGCGCGGGAAGTGCACATGCACGACGCCGGCGCGCGGGTCTTCGCGGCGCAGGATGATCTCTTCGCTGCCGACGTGCAGCAGCTCGCCCTCCACCGCATCGACACCGTAATCGGTGGCGGCGACGGCCACGCGCTGGCCGGCGCTGAAGCCGTTGGGATCGCTGAAGGTTTCTTCCGGCAGTGCCGCCGGCTGGCTGTCACGGGCCACCCGCAGCGCTTCCTCGGCGCTCATGTCGCTGTGCGCGCCGTGGCCGAAGCCGAGCACCCGGCCGAGCCAGGCCGACAGCGCCGGATAGGCGTCCACCAGCGGCGCGGTGACCGGCGTGCCACGCACGAACCACAGGCAGTGGGCCAGGGCGAAGTCAGCCAGCGACGGCTCGCCGAAGAGGAAGTCGCCCTCCTCGCGCGCCAGTTGCTGCTCGACCCGAGCCATGAACACCGGCCACTGCTGGCGGGCGATCTCCGCCGGCAGTCGGCTGGCGCTGCCGCCGCTGAACAGCTGGCTACGGTCGGCGACGAAGGACTTGACGAATTCCGGCGGCAGCTTGCCGAAGCGCACGGCGATGGATTCCGGCTGGAACACCAGGCTCACCGCGTGCTGGAAGATCACCGAATCGGCCCACTGGGCGAAGGCGGCGACAGTGAATTCCTGCCCTTCGGGGAACAGCGCCGGGGTGGCCTTTTCCTGCTCCAGGCGACGGGCGATCAGCGCGGTGTCGCAATAGACGTCGGCGCCGACCTGCAGCACCGGGGTCTTGCGGTAGCCGCCGGTGAGGGCGACCAGGTCGGGCTTGGGCATGATCGGCGGGATCTGCACCGAACGCCAGGACAGCTGTTTGAAGCCCAGCAGCAGACGCGCCTTCTCGGCGAAGGGGGAAGTCGGGTAGTGGTGCAGGATCAACTCGGACATGCGCGGGCTCCGTTGAATGGCGAGAGGGCCCTCAAGCTTACCCTTGCCGTCAGCCGCGTCCTACCCACTCAGGCGGATGACGCCTCATCCATGGCACTGATCGGCACGCTCACGGCGGCGCCTGCCAGCACCAGGCGCTCCTTGGCCGGCTTGCCCAGCGCCTTGATCGCCCGCTCACGGCGCAACGCATCGCCCTTGCCGGCACAGGCTTCGATATACACCAGCGCCTGGGCCGGGCTGGAGTGGAAGAAGCGCGCGCCGCGCCCGCTGCGATGCGCCTCGAAGCGCCGCTGCGGGTCGTCGCTGATGCCGCAGTAGAGCGCACCGTTCTCGGCGCGCACCAGGTAGACGAACCAGGGCCGGGGTTGCGCCGTGCTCATGACCAGACCCGTTGCTGCATGCGTTCGCAGTAGGCGACCAGCCGTTCGTATTCGCGCGCCATGTGGTTCAAGGGCGTTTCCAGGGTGGAGAGGATCAGGTTGGCGAGTATCCCATAGGCCGCCGCGTCGGCGCTGCAGGGCTGCGCACCGCCGAAGAAGGGCACGTCGCCGAGCAGGCCGTCGAGGGCTTCGAGGTCGCGCTGGGCGAATTCCAGCAGTTCGTCGCGGCTGTGCGCCATCAGCCCGACGCCGGCCAGCTGGCCACGGATCTTGCGCCGCACCAGGGCGCCCAGCAGCGGCCGCAGCGGCGCCGGGATGCCGCGCAGGAGCACCGGCGCGACCTGCTTCCAGCCAGGCCCGTCGATCCAGCGGAAGTACACCAGCAAGGGCGCCAGGTGCTGGTCGCAGAGGCGCGTGATGGCCACCGCCCAGCCACGCCCGCGGGCGTCCAGGCCGGCGTCGAGATCGAGGGCGTAGCGGCGCTGCAACGCCTGGATGATGACTTCGCTGTCAGCGATGACTTCGCCATCGACCTTGATGAACGGCAGCTTGCCCTTGGGCCCCTTGCGCGGGTCCATGACGTGCTGCACGTGGTACTCCAGGCCGGCCAGACGCAGGAAGGTCTCCAGCTTCAGGCAGAAGGGGCTGATATTGGGGACGTTGAAGGCGGGCGGGAACTGGAACAGGGTGATCATGGCAGTCTTCCTGACGGAGTCGCCTGTCATTTAAGCCCATGGCGCCGACCACGGCGAGCCTTAAGCGCCGCGTATCAGACGCATCCGATAGCAATCGACCGATGGTTCTCATGCGCGCTCCGCGCCAGCGGCCAAGGCTCGGCCCGTGCCTGGAGGGCCGCCAGCCCGTTCAGCGCCTGGCGCCGGCTCCGGCGCTCAGACCAGCCACTCGGCGACGGTGCGCCACAGGCAGATACCGATGAAATAGGCCGAGGAGGCGAACCACAGGCCCAGCAGCCAGGGCACGTCGCTTGGATGGTGGAGGATCAGCAGGGCGCTGCTGAGCATCCAGGCGAAGGTCACGGCGATGTTCAGCGCCATGTACTGACGCACGCGGAAGGGATGCAGGAACTTCATCCGCGTCAGGGTCAGCGCGGCCAGCGCCAGCACGGTGATCAGGCAGACCCAGGCGCCCGGTTCGAGGACGAAGAAATACACCGCCACCACGTTCCACGCCGCCGGGAAGCCGACGAAGTAGTTGTCCTGGCTCTTCATGTTGACGTTGCAGAAGCAGAACAACGACGACACCAGGATGACCCCGACGGTGAGCAGCTCGGTGTGCGCCGGCAGCGGCACGTAGCGATAGATGAAGATCGCCGGGATGAAGACGTAGGTGAGGTAGTCGATCACCAGGTCGAGGGTGGAGCCGTCGAAGTGCGGCAACACCACCTTGACGTCGAACTTGCGCGCCAGGGTGCCATCCAGCCCGTCCACCAGCAGCGCCACGCCGAGCCACAGCAGGCAGGCCTGCGGGCGGCTGTCGACCAGGGCCAGCAAGGCCAGCAGGGCCAGGATCACACCGCTGGCGGTCACCGCGTGGGCGCTCCAGGCCTTGGCTTTGCTGATGTTCAGCGGGGAAAGGGTCAGGCTCACAGGCATATCTCTTCAGTCGGACGGCGAATCGAGCTACTTCAACGTATAGCCCATCCATGGGACTCCACGGTACGAACCCCGACAGATCGGGACAAGGATCCGACGACCGAGTTCAGCCCGTGGGCGGGCGCCGATACGCCGGGTGGAGCGGGCGCGGCGGGGCGAAGGGGCAGGATACGCCGAAGCGCCGGGGGGATGGCAAATCCCGGGATGAGCGTGGCGCCGCGAAAGTCGCCGACGAACGCGCGGCGCCCTGCCCGTTCCGGGACCGGGCGCCGGAGCGCGCGACTCAGTGCAGGATCTGGCTGAGGAACAGCTTGGTGCGGTCGGACTGCGGGTTGTCGAAGAACTGGTCCGGCGCCGCCTGTTCGACGATTTCGCCCTTGTCCATGAAGATCACCCGGTTCGCCACGGTGCGCGCGAAGCCCATCTCGTGGGTCACGCAGAGCATGGTCATGCCGCTCTGCGCCAGGCCGATCATGGTGTCGAGCACTTCCTTGACCATTTCCGGGTCGAGCGCCGAGGTGGGTTCGTCGAACAGCATGATCTTCGGCTTCATGCACAGCGCGCGGGCGATGGCCACGCGCTGCTGCTGGCCGCCGGAGAGCTGGCCCGGGTACTTGTTGGCCTGCTCCGGGATGCGCACCCGCTCCAGGTAGTGCATGGCGACTTCCTCGGCCTGGCGCTTGGGCATCTTGCGCACCCACATGGGCGCCAGGGTGCAGTTCTGCAGCACGGTGAGGTGCGGGAACAGGTTGAAGTGCTGGAACACCATGCCCACCTCGCTGCGGATCGCCTCGATCTGCTTGAGGTCGTTGGTCAGCTCGGTGCCATCGACGATGATGCTACCCTGCTGGTGCTCCTCCAGGCGGTTGATGCAGCGGATGGTGGTGGACTTGCCGGAGCCGGACGGCCCGCAGAGGACGATGCGCTCGCCCTGCTGCACGGTCAGGTTGATGTCCTTGAGGACGTGGAACTGGCCGTACCACTTGTTCACCCCCTTCATCTCGATCATCACGTGATCGCCGATGGCCGGAACGCTCTTCTTGCTGGCTTCAGACATGATGACGAACTCCTAACGACGCTTGTGGCCAGTGTCCAGCTTGCGCTCCAGGTACTGGGAGTAGCGGGACATGCTGAAACAGAAAATCCAGTAGACCAGCGCGGCGAACACATAGCCCTCGGTGGACATGCCCAGCCAGGCCGGGTCCGCGGTGGCGCGCTTGATGCTGTTGAGGAAGTCGAACAGGCCGATGATGATCACCAGGCTGGTGTCCTTGAACAGCGCGATGAAGGTGTTGACGATGCCGGGGATCACCAGCTTCAGCGCCTGCGGCAGGATCACCAGGCCCATGGTCCGCCAGTAGCCCAGGCCCATGGCCGCGGCCGCTTCGTACTGGCCCTTGGGAATGGCCTGCATGCCGCCGCGCACCACCTCGGCGATGTAGGCGGCCTCGAACAGCACCACCATCACCATGGCCCGCAGCAGCTTGTCCAGGTTCAGCCCTTCGGGGAGGAACAGCGGCAGCATCACCGAGGACATGAACAGCACGGTGATCAGCGGCACGCCGCGCCAGAACTCGATGGTGGTGACGCTCAGCACCTTGATCGCCGGCAGCCTGGAGCGCCGCCCCAGCGCCAGCAATATGCCGATCGGCAAGGCCCCGGCGATGCCGACGGCGGCGATCACCACGGTCAGCATCAGGCCGCCCCACTGGCTGGTGGCTACCGTCTCCAGGCCGAGGAAGCCGCCGTGCAGCAGCCAGAAGCTCACCAGCGGCAGGGCCAGCAGGTAGGCCAGGGCGTATTTCAGCTTCTGCGGGAACTTGCGGATGAATATCGGCGCCGCGCCGACGATCACCAGCAGGACGTTGAGGTCCACGCGCCAACGCAGTTCCTCCGGGTAGAAACCGTACATGAACTGGCCGAAACGGGTGCCGATGAACACCCAGCAGGCCCCGGCCCACGTGCAATCGGCGCGGCTGGCGCCGCTCCAGTTGGCCTTGATCACCGCCCACTCCAGCAGCGGCGGGACGATCAGCCAGACGACGTAGAGCCCGACCAGGGTCAGCAGGCTGTTGAACCAGTTGGAGAACAGGTTGGCGCGCAGCCAGCCGACCAGGCCCACGCTCAACGCGGGCGGCGGCAGATCGGGCTTGAAGGTGTGGGTTGCCATGTCAGCCTCCTATCGCTCGATCAGCGCGATGCGCTTGTTGTACCAGTTCATCAGCAGCGAGATGGAAATGCTGATGGCCAGGTACACGCTCATGGTGATGGCCATGGTCTCGATGGCCTGGCCGGTCTGGTTGAGCACCGTGCCGGCGAACAGCGAGACCATGTCCGGGTAGCCGATGCCGGCGGCCAGCGAGGAGTTCTTCGCCAGGTTCAGGTATTGGCTGGTCAGCGGCGGCACTATCACCCGCAGCGCCTGCGGGATGATCACCAGGCGCAGGGTCTGCCCGGGGCGCAGGCCGAGGGAGCCGGCCGCCTCGGTCTGGCCGTGACTGACCGCCTGGATGCCGGCGCGCACGGTCTCGCCGATGAAGGCGGCGGTGTAGATGGACAGCGCCAGGACGATCGACACCAGTTCCGGGATCACCACCCAACCGCCACGGAAGTTGAAGCCCTGCAGCACCGGCACTTCCCAGTGCAGCGGCGTCCCCGCCAGCAGTATGGTCAGCGCCGGCAGCAGGATCAGCGTGGCGAAGCCGCAGAGGAACACCGGGAAGGTCTTGCCGGTGGCGTAGAAGCGCACCTTGGCCCAGCGCCAGAGCACGGCCCAGGCCACCAGCGCGAGAAGGATGGCGATGAGGAATGCCGGCAGGTCGTCGGTGGCGATCGGCGCCGGCATCTGCATGCCGCGGTTGTTGAAGAACAGCAGATCGCCGACGCTGATGCTTTGCCGCGGCCCGGGCAACTGGGCGAGCACGGCGAAGTACCAGAAGAAGATCTGCAGCAGCGGCGGGATGTTGCGGAAGGTCTCGATGTACACCGTGGCGATCTTGCGGACCAGCCAGTTCGGCGACAGTCGCGCGACCCCGAGGAGGAAGCCGATGACCGTGGCGAAGACGATGCCGATCACCGTCACCAGCAGGGTATTGAGCAGGCCGACGAAGAACACCCGGCCATAGGTGTCCGACTCGCTGTAGTCGATCAGGTGCTGGGAAATGCCGAAGCCGGCGCTGTTCTTGAGGAAGCCGAAGCCGGACTGGATACCCCGGTGGGCCAGGTTGGCCTGGGTGTTATCGAAGAGGAACCAGCCGAACGCCAGCACCGCGACGACCGCGACGATCTGGAAAGCCCAGGCGCGCACCTGCGGATCGTTGAGCGACAATCCCTTCGGGCGCCGGGCTTTGACGGAATTTTGCATGGAAGCCCTCTCGGAAGGCTCCCGCCCGCCACGGGACCACGCCCATGCCGCGCCGGGAGGCTTCGCGTCGTTCGAAACAGGGGCCGGCGCCCCGACTCCGGGCGCCGGCGCGAGGGATCAACGCACCGGCGGTGCGTACTGCAGACCACCCTTGTTCCACAGGGCATTGAGGCCGCGCTTGATCTTCAGATCGCTGCCCTCGCCAACGTTGCGCTCGAAGACTTCACCGTAGTTGCCAACCTCCTTGATGATTTTCACCGCCCAGTCCTTCGGCAGCTTCAGGTCCTTGCCATAGTCCCCTTCGGCGCCCAGCAGGCGGTTGACGTCGGGGTTCTTCGAGTTCTTCGCCATGTCCTCGACGTTCTTCGAGTCGATGCCCATTTCCTCGGCATTGAGCATGGCGAACAGGGTCCAGCGAACGATGTCGAACCACTCCTCGTCACCCTGGCGCACGGCCGGGCCGAGCGGCTCCTTGGAGATCACTTCCGGCAACACCACGTAGTCGTCCGGCTTGCCCAGCTTGATGCGCTGCGCATAGAGCTGCGACTGGTCGGAGGTGAGCACGTCGCAACGCCCGGACTCCAGCGACTTGGCGCTCTCGTCGGAGGTGTCGTAGGTGATCGGGGTGTACTTGAGGTTGTTCGAGCGGAAGTAATCCGACAGGTTGAGTTCGGTGGTGGTGCCGGCCTGGATGCACACGGTGGCGCCGTCGAGCTGCTTGGCGCTGCTCACGCCGAGCTTCTTGTTCACCAGGAAGCCCTGACCGTCGTAGTAGGTCACGCCGGTGAAGTCGAGGCCCATGGCACTGTCGCGCGAGCTGGTCCAGGTGGTGTTGCGCGAGAGCACGTCGATCTCGCCGGACTGCAGGGCGGTGAAGCGTTCCTTGGCGGTCAGCGGGGTGAACTTGACCTTGTTGGCGTCACCGAAGACCGCGGCGGCGATGCCCCGGCAAACGTCGACGTCGATGCCCTTGTACTGGCCCTTGGCGTCGGTGTAGGAGAAGCCCGGCAGACCATCGCTGATACCGCACTGCACGTAGCCTTTCTTCTGCACCGCATCCAGGGTCGCGCCCGCCTCGGCGAAGCCGCTGATGCCCAGCACGCCCAGGGCAGTCAGCATGGCCAGAGTGGATTTCACCATCTTCATCGATCACCTCCAATAGCTCTTGTAGTGGTTGGAGTCCCGGCCCACCCGCCCTCGTGAGGCGGCCGCACGGCTACCCTCGCCGCGCATCGAAGTGGAAACCTCAGGTGAGTCTAGTCGGCTCTGCGAATGCGTACCGCTCGGCGCCAACCCTCTCGCCACGCCCGCGGATCGCGCGGGCTGGACGCCTATCGGGGGCCCGCGCGCAGGCGCCGGCCAGTGCAACCGGCCGCCGCGTTCCCGCCGCCGGCACTGGTTTCCGGATGGGGGTCGGATAGAGTGTGGCGCCAGCGGGAACGGCGCGGCCTGGTGGCGGAGACAGCAAGCGCCATACCAGAATGCGTCGCCGTGCCGGTTTCCCTGCTCGTCAAGCCATGCCGCGCGGGCCAGGTGAGCGCCTTTTCGCAACCTTGTCCTCAGACTGTTCATTCACAGCGCTCCCTGGCGGAGCGCCCGCCCCATCCTGGAGCCCTCGATGACCCAGCCCTTGCTACTCGAACCCACCCAGCCCGCCGATTCGTGCGTCATTTGGTTGCACGGCCTGGGCGCCGACCGTTACGACTTCGAGCCGGTGGCGCGCCTGCTGCAACGCCTGTTGCCGGCCACCCGCTTCATCCTGCCGCAGGCGCCGACCCGCCCGGTGACGGTGTTCAACGGCATGCCGGTGCCGAGCTGGTACGACATCAAGGCCATGGCGCCGGCGCGGGCCATCGACGAAGACCAACTGGAGGCCTCGGCGGACGGCGTGAGCGCGCTGATCGAAAGCCAGCTGGCGGCCGGTATCGCTGCCCGGCGCATCATCCTGGCCGGCTTCTCCCAGGGCGGCGCGGTGGTGCTGCACAGCGCCTACCTGCATTGGCCGGGCGAACTGGGCGGGGTGATGGCACTGTCCACCTATGGGCCGACATTCAGCGCCGGCATAGCGCTGCCGGAAAGCAAAAAGCAGCTGCCGGCCCTGTGTTTGCATGGTACCTACGACGACGTGGTGGCGTTCGACATGGGCCGCGCCGCGTACGATTTCCTCCATGCCCAGGGTGTGGACGCGCAATGGCGCGACTACCCCATGGCGCACGAAGTGAGCAACGAGGAAATCGGCGACATCGGCGCCTGGCTCCGCGAACGCTTGTGAGCATCCCCCAACAAGCGAGAAGCCATGAGCATTGCCAGTCTGCGTGATATCGAAGCCCTGGAATCCGTTCCGCTGGAGCAGCGCGACCTGCCCGCCAGCACCTACGAGTTGCTGCGCCGCTCGGCGGCGCGCCACGCCGGGCACAGCGCCCTGCACTTCCTGCTGCAGGGCCGCGCCGACGAAGAGCCGGTGCGCATCAGCTACGCCGAGCTGTTCGCCCGCGTCACCCAGGCTGCCAATGCCTTTCACCGCCTGGGCGTGCGCCCGGGCACGGCGGTGTCCTTCCTGCTGCCCAACCTGCCGCAGACCCACTATGTGATCTGGGGCGGCGAAGCCGCGGGGATCGTCAACGCGATCAACCCGCTGCTCGACCCGCAACACATCGCCGAGCTGGTGCGCGCCGCCGATTCGCGGGTGCTGGTGACCCTGGCGCCCTTCCCCGGCAGCGACCTCTGGGACAAGGTCGCCGCCCTGCGCGACGAATTGCCGGAGCTGAGCGCGATCCTCTGCGTCGACCTGGCCAACTACCTGCCCGAGCCACAGCGCGCCGCGCTCAAGGCACAGCGCGGCCCGCTGCCGGCAGGCGTGCTGGACTTCGACGAGGCGCTCGCCGCCTGCCCGGACGACCACCTGGAGAGCGGCCGGGTGATCCACGGCGACGAGGTCGCCTCCTATTTCCATACCGGCGGCACCACCGGCACGCCCAAGCTGGCGCCGCACAGCCATGCCAACGAAGTGGCCATGGCCGAGATCATGGGCCTGAACGCCGATTACGCGCCGGACGACGTGCTGCTTTGCGGCCTGCCGCTGTTCCACGTCAACGGCGTCATGGTCACCGGCCTGGCGCCCTTCCATCGCGGCGCCCAGGTGCTCTTGCCGGGGCCGCAGGGCTACCGCAACCCGACGCTGATCGAACACTTCTGGAAACTGGTCGAGCGCTACCGGGTCAGCAGCTTCAGCGGCGTGCCCACTATTTATGCTGCGCTGCTGCAGGTGCCCAGCGACGGCCACGACCTCTCCAGCCTGCGCTTCGCCCTCTGCGGCGCGGCGCCCATGCCGGTGGAGCTGATCCGCCAGTTCGAGGCACGCACCGGACTGAAGATCATCGAGGGCTACGGCCTCACCGAAGGCACCTGCGGCACCAGTTGCAACCCGCGCGGCGGCGAGCGGCGGCCGGGCTCCATCGGCCTGCGCCTGCCCTACTGCCAGGTCAAGGTGGCGCTCCTCGACGGCGACGGCCGCTACCTGCGCGACGCCGCGGTGGACGAGATCGGCAACCTCTGCCTGAAAGGCCCGACGGTGTTCAAGGGCTACCTGCAGAGCGACAAGAACAAAGGCATCTGGGTCGACGGCGAGTGGTTCAACACCGGCGACCTCGGGCGCATCGACGCGGACGGCTACATCTGGCTCACCGGACGCAGCAAGGACCTGATCATCCGCGGCGGCCACAACATCGACCCACAGATGATCGAAGAAGCCCTGCACCGCCACCCGGCGGTGGCCATGGCCGCCGCGGTGGGCAAGCCGGATGCCCACGCCGGCGAACTGCCGGTCGCCTATATCCAGCTCAAGCCGGGCGCCGAGGTCAGCGTCGCCGACCTGCTGGAACATGCCGCGCGGCATGTGCCCGAACGCGCGGCGGTGCCCAAGGACATCTGGCTGCTCGACGCCCTGCCAGTGACGGCGGTGGGCAAGACCTTCAAGCCGGCGCTGCGCATGGACGCGATCCGCCGGGTGTTCGAGGAGGAAACCCGCACGCTGCAACCACGCCCGCGCATCGAGGTGGTCAGCGACGAACGCCACGGGCAGAAGGCGCAGTTGTTCGTCGGTGCCCTGGACGCCGCCACGCGCGCCGCGCTGGCGTCCCGCCTGGGTGCCTTCGCGGTGCACTTCGAACTGCTCGAAGGGTGATCGACGCGGCGGGCCGACCGCTGGTCGGTCCGCCGCGGGTAGCGAATTGCCAGCCCGCGAAAGTCAATAATACTGAGACTCCGTCTGTACGAAATGGACTACGGAGAGTCATCGTGCACAGCCTTGATTTCCATCGAAAGCCGTCGTTCTCATGAAAGCGGTGCAATGGCAGCAGGACATCCAGCAACTGCGCCAGTTGCGCCTGTTCCAGAATGTCACCGCCACGGCACTGCAACGCTTGCTGAAGGGATTCCGCGCCTGCGAGCTGGAATGCGGCGAAGTGCTGCTCTCGCCATTCAACCGCAATCACTACCTTTATCTGGTCCTACAGGGCCAGTTGAAGGTGTACCTGGGCTCCCTCGACAACTCGCCGGTATCGACCCTCGACGTTGGCGACTGTGCCGGTGAAATCAGCTTCATCGACCACGAGTACCCATCCGCCTATGTGGTGGCGACCCAGCCGAGCACGCTGCTGCGCCTGCACCGCGAGTCCCTGCTGAGGCTGTTCGAGCAATCGCCGCCAGTCATGCAGAACCTGCTGGAAGTGCTCTGCGAGCGCGTCCGCCAGGGCAACCGGATCATCCTCAACACCGAGCAGAACGCCAACATCGATACCCTCACCGGGTTGTTCAACCGCCGCTGGCTGGAGCACATCTTCGACCGCGAGAGCACCCGCTGCGCCTTCAGCGAGCAACCGCTGTCCATGCTCATGCTGGATGTCGACCACTTCAAGGAATACAACGATCGCCACGGCCACCTGGCCGGCGACTACGCCCTCTGCCTGGTCGCGCATACCCTGCGCAACCAGTTGCGGCCCAAGGACAGCATGGCGCGCTTCGGTGGCGAGGAATTCGTCATCCTGCTGCCGGAAGTGTCCAGCGACGAAGCCCGGCAGATCGGCGAACGCCTGCGCCTGAGCCTGGCGCAGATCGACTCCTTCTATTCGCCGCTCGGCGTGCTGCCCGGCGTCACCGTGTCCCTGGGCCTGGCGCAGATGGCCAGCCAGGAAAGCCTGCCGAACCTGCTGCAACGCGCCGACAGCGCCCTCTATAAGGCCAAACAGCGCGGCCGCAACCGCCTCTGCGAGTGAGCGAGCGCGCCTCGGCGCGCCCTGCGCGGGGCTTTTCCGGGCGGTGGCGAGCATAGATTTCGCCTGGCTGGCAACTTGCTTTACACTGACGGCCGTTCATTCCTTAATCACTACGAGATCACCGTGCTCAAAGCACTCAAGAAAATCTTCGGCAAGGCCGACGCCCAGCAGCCCGCGGCCACTCCGGCCACCCCCGCGCCCTCCTCCGCCGCGCCTGTCGCCAGCGACGAGCAGCGCCCGCGCAAACCGCGCACTCCCCGCCCCGAAGGCGGCAATACCGAAAAAGCCCCGCGCCCGCCCAAGGCTGAAAAGCCGCGCGCCGAGCAACAGGACAAGAGCGAACGCGCCGACAAGCCGCGCGAGAAGACCGCCAGCGACAAGCCGCGCCGCGAACGCAAGCCCAAGGCGCCGGTGGTGGACACCTGGAAACTGGAAGACTTCGCCGTCGAACCGCAGGAAGGCAAGACCCGCTTCCACGACTTCAAGCTCGACCCGCGGCTGATGCACGCCATCCACGACCTCGGCTTCCCCTACTGCACGCCGATCCAGGCGCAGGTGCTCGGCTACACCCTCAAGGGCCAGGACGCCATCGGCCGCGCCCAGACCGGCACCGGCAAGACCGCCGCCTTCCTCATCTCGATCATCACCCAGCTGCTGCAGACCCCGCCGCCGAAAGAGCGCTACATGGGCGAGCCGCGCGCGCTAATCATCGCACCGACCCGCGAGCTGGTGGTGCAGATCGCCAAGGACGCCGTGGCCCTGGCCAAGTACACCGGGCTGAACGTCATGAGCTTCGTCGGCGGCATGGACTTCGACAAACAGCTCAAGGGCCTGGAAGCGCGCTACTGCGACATCCTGGTCGCCACCCCCGGCCGCCTGCTGGACTTCAACCAGCGCGGCGAGGTGCACCTGGACATGGTCGAGGTGATGGTCCTCGACGAAGCCGACCGCATGCTCGACATGGGCTTCATCCCGCAAGTGCGGCAGATCATCCGGCAGACCCCGTACAAGGGCGAGCGCCAGACCCTGCTGTTCTCCGCGACCTTCACCGACGACGTGATGAACCTCGCCAAGCAGTGGACCGTCGACCCGGCGATCGTCGAGATCGAGCCGGAGAACGTCGCCAGCGATACCGTCGAACAGCACGTCTACGCCGTCGCCGGCAGCGACAAGTACAAGCTGCTGTACAACCTGATCGCACAGAACGACTGGACCCGCGTGATGGTCTTCGCCAACCGCAAGGACGAAGTGCGGCGCATCGAAGAACGCCTGACCAAGGACGGCATCAGTGCCGCGCAGATGTCCGGCGACGTGCCGCAGCACAAGCGCATCAAGGTCCTGGAAGGTTTCCGCGAGGGCAAGATCCGCGTCCTGGTCGCCACCGACGTCGCCGGCCGCGGCATCCACGTCGACGCCATCAGCCACGTGATCAACTTCACCCTGCCGGAAGATCCGGACGACTACGTGCACCGCATCGGCCGTACCGGCCGCGCCGGCAGCACCGGCACCTCGATCAGCTTCGCCGGCGAGGACGACGCCTTCGCCCTGCCGCCGATCGAAGAACTGCTCGGGCGCAAGATCAACTGCGAAATGCCGCCCACCGAGCTGCTCAAGCCGGTGCCGCGCAAGCACTGATCCGCCCATCCGGGTGAACGAAAAGGCGAAGCCGCAGGGCTTCGCCTTTTTTCGTTGCGGCACGACGAGCGGCGTACACTGGCCGCACGCCAAGCCGGGAAAGGAGCCCGCCGCATGTCCATCCGCATCGAAACCGAGGATCTCGCCCGCGCCGTCAGTGCCGGCGTGCTTCAGCCAGGCCAGGACCAGCGCCTGCTGGAATTCCTTCGCCAGCAACCGGAAACCCGCGCCAGCTTCCAGCTGGCCCATGTTGCCTACTACTTCGGCGCCGTGCTGATCATCGCGGCCATGGGCTGGCTGCTCAACGAGGCCTGGATGGGCATCGGCGACGTCGCCCTGCTGCTGGTCGCGGGCCTCTACATGGCCCTCTTCACCCTGGCCGGGCGCAATCTCTGGCAGCGCGGCCTGCCGATTCCCGGTGGCTTGCTCGGCGCGGTGGCGGTCAGCCTGACGCCCCTGCTGGTCTTCGCCGGCGAACGGCTCATCGGCCTCTGGCCCTTCGACGACAGCCAGGGCGACTACCACAGCTACTACCTCTGGGTGCAGAGCGGCTGGCTGGCGATGGAAGTGGCGACCCTGCTGGTCGGCCTGGCGATGCTGCGCCTGCTGCCCTTCCCCTTCATCGTCATGCCGATGGCGATCGCCCTGTGGTTCATGTCCATGGACCTCAGCGAGGCGCTCTATGGCAGCGCCTTCAGCTGGGAAGAGCGGCGCTGGGTATCGCTGTGGTTCGGCCTGCTGGTGATCCTCGCCAGCCTCTGGGTCGATGGGCGCACCCGCCGCGACTATGCGTTCTGGGGCTACCTGGCCGGGCTCGCGGCCTTCTGGGGCGGCCTGAGCCTGATGGACAGCGGCAGCGAATGGGGCAAGGCCGCCTACGGGCTGATCAACCTCGGCCTGATGGGCCTCGCCGTGCTGTTGCGGCGGCCGCTGTTCATGGTCTTCGGCGCCCTCGGCGTGGCCGGCTACCTCGGCTACCTGTCCTACGAGGTATTCCGCGACTCGCTGCTGTTCCCGGTGCTGCTGACCCTGGTCGGCCTGCTGCTGATCGCCCTGGGCATCGCCTACCAGAAGCACCGCGACAGCCTCACCGCGAGCCTGCGCGCGCGCCTACCGGAAAGCCTGCAGGCATTCCTCCCGGCGCTGCGCCGCTGACGCCGACGGCGCTTGCTGGAAAATACTTAAAAGTCCAGAATGGAAAAATTATTCCATCCTGGAGTCTCGCCATGTCCGCCAGCACACCCCGCGTCATCCACCAGGCCGAAGCCGAGCAACTGCTGCAACGCATCGACGTGCGCCAGGCCATGCGCGACATGTTCCGCGAACTGGCCAGCGGCCAGGCGCTGCAGCCGCCGCAGCAACAGGTGGAATTCCCCGCCGGCGGCGGCGACTTCATCAACTACCTCGGTGTGCTCGCCAGCCAGGGCGTGTACGGGGTGAAGACCTCGCCCTACCTGGTCCGCCAGCCGAAAGCCCTGGTCACCGCCTGGAGCCTGCTGATGTCCATGCACAGCGGCCAGCCGCTGCTGCTGTGCGACGCCGGCAGCCTGACCACCGCGCGCACCGCGGCGACCACCGCGGTGGCCGTGGACGCCCTGGCCAAGCCCGAGGCGCGCGGCCTGGCGATCATCGGCAGCGGCGCGGTGGCCCAGGCGCACCTGCGCTATGTCGCGGACCTGCGCGACTGGCGGGACATCCGCGTGTTCTCGCCGAACCTGAACGCGGCGAAGGCCGCGGCCTTCGCCGCCATCGACCGGCGCGCGCGCGCCGCCGCCAGTCTCGATGACGCCGTGGCCGAGGCCGAGGTGATCCTCCTCTGCACCGCCTCCGGCACCCCGGTGCTGGACCCGGCGCGCCTGGCCAATCCAGCGCTGATCACCTCGATCAGCACCAACGTCGCCCACGCCCACGAAGTGCCGCCGGCCACCCTGGCGCAGATGGACGTGTACTGCGACTACCGCGCCACCACCCCGGCCAGCGCCGGCGAAATGCGCCTCGCCGCCGAGCGGCACGGCTGGGACAGCGCCGCCATCCGCGGCGACCTGGCGGAACTGCTCAGCGGCGCCGCGCCGCGCCCGGACTACCGGCGCCACGCCTTCTTCCGTTCCATCGGCCTGGGCCTGGAAGATGTCGCCCTGGCCAATGCCCTCTACCATTTGTCGCAGTCCTGAGCCGTCCACGGAGCCAGTCATGATCGAAGCGGACTTCCTCATCATCGGCGCCGGCATCGCCGGCGCATCCACCGGCTACTTCCTCTCGCGCCACGGCAAGGTCGCCGTGATCGAACGCGAGTCGCACGCCGGCTACCACTCCACCGGGCGCTCGGCGGCGCTCTACACGGTGGCCTACGGCACGCCACAGGTGCGCGCGCTGACCGCCGCCAGCCGCGCCTTCTTCGACGCGCCGCCGGCGGACTTCGCCGAGCACCCGATCCTCAGCCCGCGCGGCGAGCTGACCGTGGACTTCCAGGGCGACGCCGAAGAGCTGCGCCGTCAGTTCGACAGCGCCCGCGCCAGCGTGCCGGAGATGCAGTGGCTCTCCGCCGACGAGGCCTGCGCCCTGGTGCCGGTGCTGCGCCGCGACAAGGTGCACGGCGCCATGCTCGACCCGAGCGCCGCCGACATCGATACCGACGGCCTGCTGCAAGGCTACCTGCGCGGTATCCGCCGCAACGGCGGCAGCCTCCATTTCGACAACGAAGCGCTGGCCATCGGCCGCGTCGACGGCCAGTGGGAAGTGCGTGCCGCGCAGCAGTGCTTCCGCGCCCCGCTGCTGGTCAACGCCGCCGGCGGCTGGTGCGACCAGCTCGCCGAACTCGCCGGGGTCGCTCCGCTGGGCCTGCAACCCAAGCGCCGCGCAGCCTTCCTCTTCGCCCCGCCGGAAGGCCTGGACAGCCACGCCTGGCCGGTGCTGGTGAGCCTCGACGAATCCTTCTACTTCAAGCCCGACGCCGGCATGCTGCTCGGCTCGCCGGCCAACGCCGACCCGGTCGAGCCGCACGACGTGCAGCCCGAGGAGCTGGACATCGCCCTGGGCATCTACCAGATCGAGGAGCACACCAGCCTGAGCATCCGCCGCCCCAGCCACGTCTGGGCCGGGCTGCGCTCCTTCCTCCCCGACGGCGACCTGGTGTCCGGCTACGACACCCAGACGCCCGGCTTCTACTGGGTCGCCGGCCAGGGCGGCTACGGCATCCAGACCTCGGCGGCCATGGGCGAGGCCAGCGCCGCGCTGATCACCGGCCAGCCGCTGCCCGAACACCTGACCCGCCACGGCCTGAGCGCGGCGCTGCTGTCGCCGGCGCGACTGGCCGGCTGAACCGTGACAGCCGGGCGGCGCATGCGGCACACTCGCCTGCGCCGCCCGCGCGGCGGCCCCTTGCGAGAGCCCAGCGAATGACCCGCACGCCCCACGACCCGCTCGACAACTACAAGGCCATCGCCGATGGCATCGCCACGCTGTTCTTCCCGCATGCCGAAGTGGTCATCCACGACCTCGGCACGCAGCGCGTGGCCTACATCGCCAACAACATCTCCAAGCGCGAGATCGGCGACGACTCGGCGTTGGAGGACATGCTCGAAGGCGACAGCGACGAGCGCACCATCGGCCCCTACGAAAAGCTCAACTGGGACGGGCAGAAGATCCGCTCGGTGAGCAGCGTGCTGCGCGACCCCAAGGGCAAGCCGATCGCCGTGCTGTGCATCAACCTCAACATCACCCTGTTCGAGACGGCCAAGGCCGCCCTCGACCTGTTCCTCTCCTCGAACAAAGTGATCCCGCAGCCGGACGCGCTGTTCCGCGACGACTGGCAGGAACGCATCAACACCTTCCTCCACGCCTGGCTGCGCCAGCGCCAGTTGGGCCTGAACCTGCTCACCCGCGAACACAAGCGCGAACTGGTGCTGGCCCTGCACGCCGAGGGCGCGTTCAAGGGCAAGAGCGCCGCCAACTACGTGGCCAACGTGCTGAACATGGGCCGCGCCACCGTCTACAAGCACCTCAAGGAACTCAAGCAAGAGGTCTGAGCGCCTGCCCCGTCCTAGAGCGGCGCGCGCCCTGCACTAGGGATCGAGCGCCGCGGCGCCGGACGCTTCCCACGCTGCTATGGGTGTCCACCGCATAGCCCGGTGTGCGCCGGCCAGGAAGAATCCGCCGCCTGGCACGCACCGCGCAGTTCGTCGCGGCGTGACCACGGCTGGCCGGGATTCCGGCCGCGATCTTTCATTGGGGTAACGAAGGCTCACGCATCATGACCGACATGCACGTACTGACCGCCGCGGAAATCGACCAGGTATCCGGCGCCGGCATCATCAAGGATCAACTCGCCGCACTGGGCAACAAAGTGGGCGGCGCCCTCTATGGCAAGCTCAGCAACACCTTCGCGGTGAACCTGCCGCTGATCGGCGAAGTGTCGCTGAAGAGCGTCCTGCCCGACCTGGGCGCCGGCTTCGGTTCCGCGATCGGCTCGCTGATCGGCAGCAACATCGAGAACACCCTGAAGAACATCCCGTTCCTGAACAACATCTTCGCCTCGGTGCTCAAGTAAGGCACTCGGCGACGACAGAGCCGGCCAGCGCCCTCGCGCGTCCCGAAGGGACGGCGCGGGGGCGTCGGCCGGCGCTTTTTTGTGGCGGCGCGGCTCAGTCGCCGTAGATATCGCTCTTGAAGTACTTGCCTTCGATTTCCTTGTACTTGCCGTTGGCACGCAGGGCGTCGATGGCCGCGTTGAGCTGATCGACCAGCTCGCCGTTGCCCTTGTGCACGGCGATGCCGGCGCCCTCACCGAAGAATGCCGGGTCCTTGAACGCCGGACCGACGAAGGCGAAGCCCTTGCCGCGCGGGGTGTCGAGGAAGCCGAACTGCAGCGGGATGGAATCGGCGAAGGTGCCGTCCAGGCGCCCGGCCAGCAGGTCCAGGTAGATTTCGTCCTGGCTGGTGTAACGCACCACGTTGGCGCCGGCCTTGGCCAGGACCTGGGTGGCGAAGGTGTCGGCGGTGGAGCCGCGCTGCACGCCGATGTTCTTGTCCTTGAGCTGACTGAACTGCGCGTCCAGTTGACTGCCTTCCTTCATCACCAGGCGGCCCGGGGTGAAGTAGTACTTGTGGGTGAAGTCCACCGAACGCTTGCGCTCGTCGGTGATGGTGATCGACGACAGCGCGGCGTCGATCTTCTTCACCTTCAGCGAAGGGATCAGGCCGTCGTACTCCTGCTCGACCCACTGGCACTTGCGCTGCAACTGCGCGCACAGGGCGTTGCCGATGTCGTAGTCGAAGCCGGCGATGCCGCCCTCGGGGGTCTTGAAGGCGAAGGGCGGATAGGCCGCCTCGATGCCGATGCGCAGCGGCGCCTGCTCGGCCTGGGCGGTAGCGGCCAGGGAAGCCAGGAGCAGGCTGCCCAGAAGGGATTTCAGGTTCATCGATGCAACTCCGTAACGGGGTGGTTGGACAACCTCCCGGCGCCGGCCGAGCGCGCGGCGAGCCGGGAGCAGCGGTACTTCATGGGCAGTCGAAACCTAATCCGGGGCGAGGCGGCGCGCTGCGGGCAGCGGCGCCGGACGAATGACCCTGGCAAACGGTCTTGTCGTTATAAGCCCCGCCCGTGGGTGGGGCGAGGCTGAAATGAACATAAAGTCCAATCTGGACTAAAAAGTACATAACGTCAATCACCCGAACACCCGCTCCCAATACCCGAGCCCGGCCGACCCGTCGGATGGGCCAAGCGCGCAGCGCGATACCCATGCGGGGCGGCGCGTCTCAGCCGCCGCTCATGTTCATGAAGCGCAGCACTTGCACTTCGCCATGGGGGGAAAACACGTGGCGCGCCGGTTTGTCTCGCAGGGCGCCATGGATGGCGTCGAGCAGCGGCTGGTCGTGCAGCGGGTGGCGGCGCAGCAGGGCGCGCAGGTCGAGCGCGTGCTCGTGGCCGAGGCACAGCAGCAGGCGGCCGTCGGCGCTCAGGCGCAGGCGGTTGCAGCTGGCGCAGAAGTTGTGCGTGTGCGGCGAGATGAAGCCGACGCGCGTGCCGGGATGCCGCGCCAGGCGCAGGTAGCGCGCCGGGCCACCGCTGTGCTCGGTGCTGTCGAGCAGTTCATGCCGCGCGGCGATGATGGCGCGCACCGCGTCGCTGGAGCAGACGCTTTCCCCGCGCGCGCGGCCGACCTGGCCGAGGGGCATTTCCTCGATGAAGGCGATGTCCAGGCCGTGCTCGATGGCGTAGTCCAGCAGGGCCGGCACTTCATCGTCGTTGCGCCCTTTCATCACCACGCAGTTCAGGCGAATGCGGGCGAAGCCGGCGGCCTGCGCCGCGTCGATGCCGGCCAGCACCTGGCGCAGTTCGCCGTTGCGGGTGATGGCGCGGAAGCGCGCCGGGTCGAGGCTGTCCAGGCTGATGTTGAGGCGCGCCAGGCCGGCCGCGTGGAGCCCCCTGGCATGCCGCGCCAGTTGCGCGCCGTTGCTGGTCATGCACAGTTCGCGCAGGCCGGGCAGCGCCGCCAGGCGCGCGCAAAGGTCGACGATGCCGGGGCGCACCAGCGGCTCGCCGCCGGTCAGGCGCAGCTTGCCGACGCCGCCGGCGACGAACAGCCGCGCCACCCGTTCGATTTCTTCCAGGCTCAGTACCTGCTGGCGCGGCAGGAAACGCATCTGCTCGGCCATGCAGTAGACGCAGCGGAAGTCGCAGCGGTCGGTCACCGACAGGCGCAGGTAATCGATGCGCCGGCCCTGGCCGTCGATCCACTCGGACATGCTCCGTTCTCCCAGGCAGTCGCTGCCGCTTCAAGCCACCCGGCGTTTCTGCCGGACGATCTGGTAGCGCCGCCCGAGGTACCACACCGGGGCGCTGACGATGTGCACCAGGCGGGTGAAGGGGAACAGCACGAAGAGTGTCAAACCCAGCGCCACGTGCAGCTTGTAGACCAGCGCCACCGGGGCGATGGCCTCGGCGGCGGCCAGCGGCTGCAGGGTGACGACGGACTGCGCCCAGGCGCCCAGCAGCAGCATCACCGAGCCGTCCAGGTGGTCGGTCGAGGCGACGATGGTGGACAGGCCGAGGATCAGTTGCGCATAGAGCACCAGCAGGATCATCAGGTCCGAGGCATTGCCGCTGGCGCGCACCCGCGGGTCGTTGAGGCGGCGCAGCAGCAGGCCGCTGAGGCCGATGAAGCAGAGCACGCCGAACAGGCCGCCGGAGACCATCGCCAGCAACTGCTTGTTTTCCGTGCTGATCAGCAGGTGATAGAGCGAGGGCGGGGTGAGCAGGCCGACGAAATGACCGGCGAGGATGAACAGCACGCCGACATGGAACAGGTTGCTGTACAGGCGCATGCCCTTGTGGCTGAGCATCTGGCTGGAGCCGGCCTTCCAGGTGTATTGCGCCAGGTCGAAACGCGCCCAACTGCCGACCAGGCAGATCAGCAAGGCGACGTAGGGATAGACGCCAAACATCAGTAGATCGATGGACATGATCGGACTCCTCAGCGGGTGGCCCGCGGGTGCGTCTGCGGCACCGGCTGGGCGACCCATTGCAATGGTTGCTCGACGCCTGCGGGCTGGCGCCGGGGGCTTGCCGACGGGCAGCCGGCGGCGGGATCGGTGAAGCTCACCGGGGTTTCCTCCCAGGCGCGGTCGAGGGCTTCGAGGCTGTCGTCGACCGCCTCCTGCTGCGCCTGGTAGCACTGCCCGGCCAGCTCGGGAGCGACCCCGGCGAGCGCCAGCAAGGCCTCGAACGCCTGTGCGTAGAGGCTCTCGCGCTGCGCCAGGCGTTGCGCCAACAGGGCCAGGATGTGCGCCACTTCGACCAGCCCCTGGCGCGCCGCCTCGGCGTCGCCGAGGGCGAGGAACTCCAGGTACAGCGGCAGGTAGTCGGGCAGCTCGTTGGCATCGATGGCCAGGCCGGCGGCGCTGTAGCGTTCGAGCAGGTCGACCATGGCCTGGCCACGGTCGCGGGACTCGCCGTGGACGTGCTCGAAGAGCAGCAGCGACAGCGCGCGGCCGCGCTCGAAGAGGCTGTCGTAGCGCTCCTGGACGTCCAGCAGGTCGCCCTGGCAGAGCGCGTCGAGCAGCGCGGCGAGGCCGTCGCGGCGGGCTTCCGGCAACTCGGCGGTACGGATCAGCGCGTGCAGCGCCAGGCTTTCCGCGCGCACGTCCGGGCTCGGATAGTCGAGCAGCAGGGCGATCAGCTTGAGCACTCGGGATGGGCTGGGCATGCGCGTCACTCCTGTATCTGCACGGTCTGGATGATGTCGCGCTGGTCGCTGGGCTTGCCGCCGAACAGGTTCAGCGCGGAGTTGCCGGAGCAACCGTTGCCGAAGCTGAAGCCGCAGCCGGAACGCTCGGCGAAGGCATCCGAGAGGGCTTCCTCGCGGTGCGCGCTGGGGATGACGAAGCGATCCTCGTAGTTGGCGATGGCCAGGTAGCGGTACATCTCCTCGACCTGCGCCACGCTCAGGCCGACGCGTTGCAGCACCGCCAGATCCTCGCGCCCTTCCACCTGCTGGCAGCGCTTGTAGGCGCGCATCGCCAGCAGGCGCTTGAGCGCCAGCAGCACCGGCGCGGTGTCGCCGGCGCTGAGCAGGTTGGCCAGGTATTGCACGGGGATGCGCAGCGATTCGACGTCGGGAATCATGCCGTCGCTGCCGATGTGCCCCTCGTGGGCGGCGTTCTGGATCGGCGACAGCGGCGGCACGTACCAGACCATCGGCAGGGTGCGGTATTCCGGGTGCAGCGGCAGGGCCAGTTGCCAGTCCACCGCGAGCTTGTACACCGGCGACTTCTGCGCCGCCTCGATGACGCTGTCCGCCACGCCGTCCTTGCGCGCCTGGGCGATCACCGCCGGGTCGTGCGGGTCGAGGAAGATCTCCAGTTGCTTGCGGTAGAGGTCGCCCTCCTCCGCGCAACTGGCCACGTCGTGAATGCGATCGGCGTCGTAGAGCAGCACGCCGAGGTAGCGGATGCGCCCGACGCAGGTCTCGGAACAGACCGTCGGCTGGCCGGCTTCGATGCGCGGGTAGCAGAAGATGCACTTCTCGGATTTGCCGCTCTTCCAGTTGAAGTAGATCTTTTTGTACGGGCAGCCGGAGATGCACATGCGCCAGCCCCGGCACTTGTCCTGGTCGATGAGGACGATGCCGTCTTCCTCGCGCTTGTAGATCGCGCCACTCGGGCAGGAGGCCACGCACGCCGGGTTCAGGCAGTGCTCGCAGAGGCGCGGCAGGTACATCATGAAGGTGTTTTCGTACTCACCGTAGACGTCCGCCTGGACCTGCTCGAAGTTCTTGTCCTGGCGGCGCTTGGCGAACTCGCCGCCGAGGATTTCCTCCCAGTTGGGGCCCCACTCGATCTTCTCCATGCGCTGCCCGCTGATCAGCGAGCGCGGCCGCGCCACCGGCTGGTGCGCGGCGCTCGGCGCGCTGTGCAGGTGCTGGTAGTCGAAGTCGAAGGGTTCGTAGTAGTCGTCGATCGACGGCAGGTCGGGGTTGGCGAACAGGTTGCCGAGCACCCGCAGCTTGCCGCCGATGCGCGGGCGGATGTCGCCGGCCGGCGTGCGGACCCAGCCGCCCTTCCATTTGTCCTGGTCTTCCCAGGCCTTCGGGTAGCCGATGCCGGGTTTGCTTTCGACGTTGTTGAACCAGGCGTATTCCACGCCTTCGCGGCTGGTCCAGACGTTCTTGCAGGTGATCGAGCAGGTGTGGCAACCGATGCATTTGTCGAGGTTCAGCACCATGCCGACTTGCGAACGAATTTTCATGGCGTCTCTCCTCAAATGTCCTGGGGCAGCGGGCGCGGCAGGGCGTCGCCGCCCAGGCCGCCATGCAGCGGTTCGTCGAGCCAGTCGACGCGGGCCATCTTGCGCACCACGACGAATTCGTCGCGGTTGCAGCCGACCGTGCCGTAGTAGTTGAAGCCCCACGCCTGCTGGGCGTAGCCGCCGATCATGTGGGTCGGCTTGAGGACCACGCGGGTCACCGAGTTGTGGTGGCCGCCACGGGTCTGCGTGGTCTCGCTGCCGGGCACGTTCACGATGCGCTCCTGGGCGTGGTACATCATCACCATGCCGTCCTTCACCCGCTGGCTGACCACCGCGCGGCAGGTGGCGGCGCCGTTGGCGTTGAACACCTCGACCCAGTCGTTGTCGACGATCCCGGCACGCGCCGCGTCGTGCTCGCTGAGCCAGATGATCGGGCCGCCGCGCGACAGGGTGAGCATCAGCAGGTTGTCGCTGTAGGTGGAGTGGATGCCCCACTTCTGGTGCGGGGTGATCCAGTTGAGGACGATCTCGCGGTTACCGTTGGGCCGCTTGTTCAGCAGGCTCTCGGTGGTGCGCGTATCGACCGGCGGCCGGTAGCTGACGAAGCCTTCGCCGAAGGCCTGCATCCACGGGTGGTCCTGGTAGAACTGCTGGCGGCCGGTGAGGGTGCGCCAGGGGATCAGTTCGTGGACGTTGGTGTAGCCGGCGTTGTAGCTGACGTGTTCGTCTTCCAGGCCGGACCAGGTCGGGCTGGAGATGATCTTGCGCGGCTGCGCCTGCAGGTCGCGGAAGCGGATTTTCTCGTCTTGCTTGGGCAACGCCAGGTGCGCGTGCTCGCGCCCGGTGATCGTCGACAGCGCCTGCCAGGCCTTCACCGCCACCTGGCCATTGGTTTCCGGGGCCAGCGAGAGAATCACCTCGGCGGCGTCGATGGCCGTTTCGATGCGCGGGCGGCCCTGGCTGACGCCCGGCTCGGCGACGCGCTGGTTGAGGTCGCCGAGCAGCGTCACTTCCTTCTCGGTGTTCCAGCCGATGCCCTTGCCGCCGTTGCCCAGGGTGTCCAGCAGCGGGCCGAGGGCGGTGAACTTCTTGTACAGGTTCGGGTAGTCGCGCTGCACCAGGTGCAGGCTGGGCATGCTCTTGCCCGGCAACGGCGCGCAGTCGCCGGCCTTCCAGTCGCCGCCGCCGTAGGGTTGCGCCAGTTCGCCGGGGGTGTCGTGCAACAGCGGCAGGGTGACCAGGTCCTGCTCCACGCCGAGGTGGCCGACGGCGACGGCGGAGAAGCGCTTGGCGATGGCCTTGTAGATCTCCCAGTCGCTCTTCGCTTCCCAGGCCGGGTCGGTGGCCGCCGACAGCGGGTGGATGAAGGGGTGCATGTCGGAGGTGTTGAGGTCGTCCTTCTCGTACCAGGTGGCGGTGGGCAGGACGATGTCCGAGTAGACGCAGGTGGAGGACATGCGGAAGTCCAGGGTGGTGACCAGATCGAGCTTGCCCTCGGCGCCCTGCTCCACCCAGTCGACCTCGTGCGGGCGCGGGCCGCCGGCCTTGCCGAGGTCGTCGTTCATCACCCCGTTCTTCGCACCGAGCAGGTACTTGAGCATGTACTCGTGGCCCTTACCCGAGCTGCCAAGCAGGTTGGAGCGCCAGACGAACAGGTTGCGCGGGAAGTTCTGCGGGCTGTCCGGCGCCTCGCTGGCGAAGCGCAGGCGGCCGTCCTTCAGCTCGCGGACCACGTAGTCCTGCACCGACAACCCGGCCTTCTCGGCGGCGGCGGCGAGGCGCAGCGGATTGCGGTCCAGTTGCGGCGCCGACGGCAGCCAGCCCATGCGCTCGGCGCGGACGTTGTAGTCCAGCGCGTGCTCGGGGAACTGCCTGGGGTCGGCCAGCGGCGACAGCACCTCATGCATCGAGAGCTTTTCGTGGCGCCACTGCGAGCTGTGCAGGTAGAAGAAGCTGGTGCCGTTCATCTGCCGTGGCGGACGGCTCCAGTCGAGGGCGAAGGCCAGCGGCGCCCAGCCGGTCTGCGGACGCAGCTTTTCCTGGCCGACGTAGTGCGCCCAGCCGCCGCCGCTCTGGCCGACGCAACCGCACATCATCAGCATGTTGATGACCGCGCGGTAGTTCATGTCCATGTGGTACCAGTGGTTCATCGCCGCGCCGATGATCACCATGGCCTTGCCCTGGGTCTTGTGCGCGCTGTCGGCGAACTCGCGGGCCACCTGGATCGCCCGCGCCGCCGGCACGCCGGTGATGCGCGCCTGCCAGGCCGGGGTGTAGGGCACCTCGGCGTCGTCGAAGGAGCTGGCCACGTTGCCGCCGCCGAGGCCGCGATCGAGGCTGTAGTTGGCCATCTGCAGGTCGTAGACGGTGGCCACGCGCAGGCGCTGGCCGTCGGCCCCGGCGATCTCGCGGAAGGGCACGCGGCGCAGCAGCACGGCGTCGTTGTCCACCCCCGGGAAGTGCGGATGCGCCTGCCCGGCGAAGTACGGGAAGGCCACCTCGCAGGCGTGCTCCGGACCGTCGATCAGCGACAGCCGCAAGCGCGTCTCGCGGCCCTCGCCGCCTTCGCGCTGGGCGATGTTCCACTTGCCCGCCTCGCCCCAGCGGTAGCCGATGGCGCCGGTCGGCGAGACCAGTTCGTCGTTGGCCTCATCGATGGCGATGGTCTTCCACTGCGGGTTGTTGTCCTGGCCGAGGTTGCTGTCGAGGTCGGCGGCGCGCAGGTAACGGGTCGGTTTCCAGGCTCCGTTGGCGTAGTCTTCCAGCAACACCAGCATGGGCATGTCGGTGTACTGCCGGCAGTAATCGACGAAGTAGGCGCTGGGCCGTTCGAGGTGGAATTCCTTGAGGATCACATGGCCGAAAGCCATGCCAAGGGCGGCGTCGGTGCCCTGCTTGGGGTTGAGCCAGAGGTCGGTGAGCTTGGCCACCTCGGCGTAGTCCGGGGTGATGGCGACGGTCTTGGTGCCCTTGTAACGCACCTCGGTGAAGAAGTGCGCGTCGGGGGTCCGCGTCTGCGGCACGTTGGAGCCCCAGGCGATGATGTAGCTGGCGTTGTACCAGTCGGCCGACTCCGGCACGTCGGTCTGCTCGCCCCACACTTGTGGTGACGCGGGAGGAAGGTCGCAGTACCAGTCGTAGAAGCTCAGGCACACGCCGCCGAGCAGCGACAGGTAACGCGCGCCGGCGGCGTAGCTGACCATGGACATGGCCGGGATCGGCGAGAAGCCGATGATGCGGTCCGGACCGAAGGTCTTGGCGGTGTAGACGTTGGCCGCGGCGATGATCTCGGTGACCTCGTCCCAACTGGAACGGACGAAGCCGCCGAGGCCGCGCTGGCTCTTGTAGCTGTGCGCCTTGTCGGCGTCCTCGACGATGCTCGCCCAGGCGTCCACCGGGTCGCCGTGCTCGGCGCGCGCCGCGCGCCAGAGCTTGAGCAGGGCCTTGCGCACCTTCGGGTACTTCAGCCGGTTGGCGCTGTACAGATACCAGGAATAGCTGGCCCCGCGCGGGCAGCCACGCGGCTCGTGGTTGGGCAGGTCGGCGCGGGTGCGCGGGTAGTCGGTCTGCTGGGTTTCCCAGGTGATCAGGCCGTTCTTCACGTAGATCTTCCAGGAACAGGAGCCGGTGCAGTTCACCCCGTGGGTGGAACGCACGATCTTGTCGTGCTGCCAGCGCTGGCGGTAGCCGTTTTCCCAGGCGCGGCTCTCGTTGGTGACCTCGCCATGGCCATCGGCGAATTCGCCCTGCTTCTTCTTGAAGAACTGCAGGCGGTCGAGCAGGTAACTCATGGGTCTCTCCTCACCCGGCCGCGGCCGGGCGTTCAAACGCTGATCGGGCGCAGTGGGGCGGACGGCGCCAGGCGTCGTCCGCCGACGGAATCAACAGGGGCTTTCCGCGCCCTTGCGCGCGTACCACCACCAGGTCACGACGATGCAGCTCAGGTAATAGGCGATGAACACGTAGAGGGCGCCCTCGGCGCTGCCGGTCATGGCCAGCGAGGTGCCGAACGCCTTGGGAATGAAGAAGCCGCCGAAGGCGCCGACCGCCGCCGAGAAGCCGATCACCGCCGCCGACTCCATGCTGGCGTGGCGCGCCGCGCCGGCTTCATCGACCAGGCCGCGGCGCAGGCGGGCGGCCCACTGGTTGCGGAAGATCACCGGGATCATGCGGAAGGTGGAGCCGTTGCCGATGCCGGCGAAGAAGAACAAGGCGATGAAGGCACCGAGGAAGCCGAAGAAGCTGCCCTGGCCATTGCCGCCGGGCAGGAAGGCGATCACCGCCAGCACCCCGGCGACCATGGCCACGTAGTTCCACAGGGTGATGCGCGCGCCGCCGAACTTGTCCGACAGCCAGCCGCCGAGCGGCCGGCTGAGGGCGCCCACCAGCGGTCCGAGGAAGGCGTACTGCAGCGGGTTGATGTCGGGGAACTGGGTCTTGCTGAGCATGGCGAAGCCGGCCGAGAAGCCGATGAAGGAACCGAAGGTGGCCACGTAGAGCAGGCACATCAGCCAGTTGTGCTTGCGCGTGAAGATCACCGACTGCTCGCGGAACGAGGCTTTGGCGTCGGCGATGTCGTGCATGCCGAACCAGGCCAGCAACGACACCACGGCGATGAAGGGCACCCAGATCCAGCCGGCGTTCTGCAACCACAGTTGGCTGCCGTCGGCGAGCTGCTCGGGAGCGCCGCCGAACGGGCCGAACAGGCCGGCGGTGACCGCCAGCGGTACGGCGAACTGCATCACCGAGACGCCGAGGTTGCCGAGCCCGGCGTTGAGGCCGAGGGCGGTGCCCTGCTGGCTCTTCGGGTAGAAGAAGCTGATGTTCGACATGCTCGAGGCGAAGTTGCCGCCGCCGAAACCACACAGCAGGGCGATGCAGGCGAACACCCAGTATGGCGTGTCCGGGTTCTGCACGGCGAAGCCCAGCCACAGGCAGGGAATCAGCAGCGAGGCGGTGGACAGCGCGGTCCAGCGGCGGCCGCCGACGATCGGCACCATGAACGAGTAGAACACCCGCAGGGTCGCGCCGGAGATCGACGGCAGCGCGGCGAGCAGGAACAGCTGGTCGTTGCTGAAGCTGAAGCCGACGCTGTTCAGGCGCACGGTGACGGTGCTCCAGACCATCCACACGGAGAACGCCAGGAGCAGCGCCGGAATGGATATCCACAGGTTGCGGCTGGCGATGCGCTTGCCGCTGTGCGCCCAGAACGCCGGGTCTTCCGGGCGCCAGTCGAGCAGCAAGGGCCCGCGGTTGGCGTTTTCTGGCAGGTTGACGATCGTGCCCATGACGGGACTCCCTCAGTGATGAGCGGAAAGGGTGGGGGACAGGTCGACATCGGCGACCGAGGCCTGGCCGTCGATGCGCCGTTGCTGCTTGATCGCGTAGTGCATCCAGACCATGCAGACCACGGTCAGGCCGAACAGCAACATGAAGCAGGAGGAGCGCACGCCGATGCGGTCGGCGGCGTAGCCGAAGAGGATCGGCAGGCAGAAGCCGCCGAGGCCGCCGATGACACCGACCATGCCGCCGACGGTGCCCATGTTGCGTGGGTAGTAGTCGTGGATGATCCGGTACACGCTGGCCTTGCCGAAGCCCTGGGCGATGCCGACGACGAACACCAGGAAGGTGAACAGCCAGACGTTCAGGGCGATGCCCAGGCTGAGATCGCCCTGGATGCCGTGGATGGTCATGGTGGTCGGCGGGTACGACAGGCAGAACAGGCACACCAGGCACACCCAGAACACGCCCCAGTTCACCGCGCGGGCGCCGTAGCGATCGCTGAACCAGCCGCCAAGGGCGCGGATCAGGCCGGACGGCAGGGTGAACAGCATGGTGATGAAGGAGGCGGTCTTCAGGTCCAGGCCGTACTCGGCGATGTAGTACTTGGGCAGCCACAGGGCCAGGGCGACGAAGCCGCCGAAGACGAAGAAGTAGTACAGGCCGAAGCGCCACACGCGCAGCTCGGCCAGCGGCGCCAGTTGCTGCGCCAGGCTCGGCCGCGCGGCCCGCGGCGCGTCGGCGTCGCGGGCGTGGGCCGGGTCGGTCCAGGTGCAGCACCAGAACAGCAGGGCGGTGACCAGCATGGCCAGCGAGTAGACCTGCGGCACCATGCGCCAGCCGAAGGCGACCACGATCAGCGGCGCCACCAGGTTGGTGATCGCCGCACCGGCGTTGCCGGCGCCGAAGATGCCCATGGCGGTGCCCTGGCGTTCCTTCTCGAACCAGGCCGAGGTGTAGGCGATGCCCACCGCGAAGGAGCCGCCGGCCAGGCCGACGAACAGCCCCAGGACCAGGTACTGCCAGTACTGCTGGGCGAAGGCCAGGCCGTAGATCGGAATGGCCACCAGCAGCATGTGGATGAAGAACACGATGCGCCCGCCGAAGCGGTCGCTGAGCAGACCCAGCGGCAGGCGCACCAGCGAGCCGGTGAGGATCGGCAGCGCCACCAGCAGGCCGAACTGCGCCTCGCTCAGGCCCAGCTCCGCCTTGATGCGGATACCGATGATGGAAAACATCGTCCAGACGGCGAAATTCACCGCGAACGACAAGGTACTCATACCCAGTACCACGTATTGCTTGTGCCGATTCGATCGCATGGCGCCCTCCCCTCTCTGGCCACCGTTGCCGGCACCCTAGGCAGGGCAACCCACCGCGCATTTGATGGGCGTCAATGAAGCCGAAGCCCCGGCGTGTCCTCATGCGCCGCGCTACCTCTTCCGAGGTACACCCGAGCTGAATAGACAACTCATTGTTTTAAAAGGGTTTAGTGATGAAAGCAGAGCGACTGCCAGGGGCTGCCGGCAGCGAGCGGATCTTTGGAGGTAGTCCGGCGCTGGAGCGCCATTCGCTGCGCACGTCGCTGGTGTTGCGCTTCGGCTGCTACCTCACCCTGCTGGTCTCGCTGGCCCTGATCGGCATGTTCAGCGCCCTGCTGTTCGCCGACTACGCGCACCAGGACGCGGCGGTGATCAACCAGGCCGGCTCGCTGCGCATGCTCTCCTACCGCCTGGCCCTGGAGCCGTCCGCGGCGCGCCGCCAGGCGCTGCTCGAAACCCTCGGCCAACGCCTGGCCGGCAACGACATCCAGCGCGTGCTGCAACGCGCCGGGGACGAGGCGCCGCTGCGCCGCGAGCACGCCAAGCTGCGCGCCGAGCTGGCCGCGCTGGACGCCGCCCAGGCGCCGGTGCTGGCCGACCTGGACACCTTCGTCGCGCACATCGACGCCTTCGTCGGCACCCTGCAGCACAACGCCGAGGACCGCTCGCAGTTGCTCAGCACGGTACAGGGACTGTGCCTGTTCCTCAGCCTGCTGGTGGTCTTCGTCTGCCTCTACGACCTCAGCTACCACGTGATCGGCCCGCTGCGCGAACTGACCCGCACCGCCCACCGCCTCGGCCATGGCGAGCTGGATGCGCGGGTGGCCAGCAGCGGCGAGGACGAACTGAGCCTGCTCGGCGAGCGCTTCAACCAGATGGCCGGCGAGCTGCAAGGCATGTACAGCGACCTGGAAGCACGGGTGGCGGAGAAGACCCAGGCCCTGTCGCGCAGCCACCAGCGCCTCGAACTGCTCTACGCCAGCGCCCGCCGCCTCGGCGAAGACCCCTATGACCAGCGCAGCCTGCAACCCTTGCTGAAGCAGTTGGAACAGGTGCTGCAAGCCGGCCGCGTGACCCTCTGCCTGAACAAGGATGGCGTCGAGCTGGCCTACGGCACGCTGACCACCACCGGCGTCGCCGCCGATTTCTGCCGCGCCGGCGATTGCCGCGCCTGCGTCAGCGCCTGCGGCGACGACACCCAGGACGCGCGGCCACGCCTGGTGCAACCGCTGGCCATCGGCGAGCACCGCTTCGGCGAACTCTTCATCGAACCCGGCGACGGCCGCCTGGAGGACTGGCAGCGGCAGCTGGTCGAGACCTTCTGCGACAACATCGCGCGGACCTTCGCCCTGACCCTGCAACAGGAACAGGAAAGCCGCCTGGCGCTGTTCGCCGAGCGCGGCACCATCGCCCGCGAACTGCACGACTCGCTGGCGCAGTCGCTGTCCTACCTGAAGATCCAGGTCAGCCGCCTGGGCATGCAGCTCAAGCGCGACACCCCGGCGGCGAAGCTCGACGAAACCCTGGAAGAACTGCGCGAAGGCCTCAACAGCGCCTATCGCCAGTTGCGCGAACTGCTCACCACCTTCCGCCTGAGCCTGGAGCAATCGAGCCTGCAAGCGGCGCTGGCGAACACCGTGGCCGAGTTCGCCGAGCGCGGCGCTATCGCCATCCACCTGGACGATCGCCTGGCGCACATCCCGCTCAACCCCAACGAGGAAATCCATATCCTGCAGATCGTCCGCGAGGCGCTGTCCAACGTGGTCCGCCACGCCGGCGCCGGGCAGGCCTGGGTCAGCCTGGCGCGGCAGGAAGACGGCCAGGTGGCGGTCAGCGTGGAAGACGACGGCATCGGCTTTGACCCAGCGCAGAGCCGCGACGGCCACTACGGCCTTAGCATCATCCGCGAACGCGGCCAGACCCTCGGCGCGCAGCTCGACATCGCCGCGCGCCAGCCGTGCGGCACGCGGGTCAGCCTGCGCTTCATCCCGCGCCCGCTGGCGCCGCGCACGCACAAGGAAAGCACCTGATGAACAGCCACGAGCCCGCCCGCCTGCTGCTGGTGGACGACCACCCGATGATGCGCAAGGGCGTGATCCAACTGCTGGAAATGGAGGACGACCTGCGGGTGGTCGGCGAGGCCAGCGACGGCGCGACCGCGCTGCGCCTGGCCGCCGAGCTGGAGCCGGACATGATCCTGCTCGACCTCAACATGAAAGGCATGAACGGCCTGGAAACCCTGCGCGCCCTGCGCGAGGCCGGGGTCGACGCGCGCATCGTGGTGTTCACCGTCTCCGACGACCGCGCCGACGTGATCAACGTCTTGCGCGCCGGCGCCGACGGCTACCTGCTCAAGGACATGGAGCCCGAGCGCCTGCTCGAACACATCCGCCAGGCCGCCACCGGGCAACTGAGCATCAGCCCGCAACTGACCCAGGTGCTGGCCCAGGCCCTGCGCGGCGACATGCAGCCCAAGCGCGTCGAGGAACTCACCGAGCGCGAACGGCAGATCCTCCGCCAACTGGCCCAGGGCGCCAGCAATAAGATGATCGCGCGCAAGCTGGACATCACCGAAGGCACGGTGAAGGTCCACGTCAAGCGCGTGCTGCACAAGCTGGGCATGCGCTCGCGGGTCGAAGCGGCGGTCTGGGCGGTGGAAAACCGCCTGGCCTGAAAGTCACCCGGCGGCCGCGCGCCGGCGCCGCGCCCTTGACCTGGATCAAACCACCCCGCCCCATCCACGCCGGACACTCTCGGCCATCTTCCCTGAGGTGCCACCGATGCGCCGGATGTCCAACCGCCCCCTCGTCTGCTCCTGTTCCGGCTGCTCGAACCTCGCGCAATTGGCCAACGACCTGACCCTGCGCCTGTGCCGTGAAGGGCTGGCGGACATGTACTGCACCGCCGGCATCGGCACCCTGCCCTCGCGCCTGGACGAAGCGCGCGACGGCCGCCCGCTGATCGCCCTCGACGGCTGTCCGCAACACTGCGCGGCGGCCTGCCTGGCGCGCCACGGGCTGACCCCGCACACCCACCTGACCCTCAGCGAATACGGCCTGCGCCGACGCGACAATGAACGCTGCTCGGCGCAACAGAGCGAGCTGCTCTACGAAGAGGTCGCCTACCTGCTCAAGGTCCTGGCCAGCCAGCGCGCCTGAGGGCGCCGGCGTTCGCATCAGGCCCGGCTGCCGCAGGCACAACCCTCGCCACAACCCTGGCGCGACACTTTCAGATGCGCGACGAAATTGCAGGGCCGGGTGCGGCTGTCCAACTGGCCCAGCAGAATTTCGCGCCAGGCCGTGCGGCAGGCGCCGGGCGAACCGGGCAGGCAGCAGACCAGGGTGCCGTTGCTGATCCCGGCCAGCGCCCGCGACTGCAAGGCAGAGGTGCCGATCTCCGCCCGCGACAGCTCACGGAACAACTCACCGAAGCCATCCACCCGCCGGTCCAGCAGCGGCAGCACCGCCTGCGGCGTGTTATCCCGCGCGGTGAAGCCGGTGCCGCCGGTGACCAGCACCACCTGGGTGCGCGCATCGGCGATCCAGGCACAGACCCGCGCGCGAATCTGGTGAATGTCGTCGGTCACCAGGGCGCGCTCGGCCAGCACATGCCCGGCCGCTTGCAAGGCCTCGGCCAGGCTCCGGCCGGAGTCGTCGGTGTCGAGGCTGCGGCTGTCGCTGACGGTCAGTACGGCGATGCGCAGGGCGTGGAAATCCTGGGTGGCCAGATGGCTCATGGAACGGCTCCGGGGCGTTAGGCAAAGGCCCCCAGCCTGACGCCGCGGCGACGCCCGGCCCATTCCCCGGAAGAGGTACGGGCAGGGCGCGGACGAGAGAGGCGCTCAGCGCTTCCAGCGCTCGGCGGCGGCCTGGTCGCTGCAGCGGCCTTCGACCCAGCGCGGGCCTTCGCCGGTGTCTTCCTTCTTCCAGAACGGCGCGCGGGTCTTCAGGTAGTCCATGACGAAGTTGCAGGCATCGAAGGCGGCCTGGCGATGGGCGCTGGCGGTGCCGACGAAGACGATCGGCTCGCCCGGCTCCAGGCGGCCGATGCGGTGAAGTATCTCCAGGCGCAGCAGCGGCCAGCGCTGCTCGGCCTCGGCGGCGATCTTCTCCAGGGCCTTCTCGGTCATGCCCGGATAGTGTTCGAGGAACATGCCGCCGACCTCGCGGCCATCGTTGAAATCGCGCACGTAGCCGACGAAGCCGACCACCGCGCCGACGCCGACGTTGGCCGCATGCAGGGCATTGAGTTCGGCGCCGGGATCGAAGGCGGCTTGTTGGACCCGAACGGCCATGCTCAACCTCCGGTCACGGTGGGGAAGAAGGCCACTTCGTCGCCGTCCTGCAAGGGCTCGTCGAGGCCGCAGAGTTCCTGGTTGCGCGCGCACATCAGGTTCTGCTCGGCGAGCAGCGCCCAGACGCCGCCGCGTTGCAGCAGGTGGCCGCGCAGGTCGTCGACGCGAGCGAAGGCGCCGTCCCAGGCCACTTGCTCGCCGTCGAGGCCGAGGGCTTCGCGGTAGCGGGCGAAGTACTGCACGTGGATCATTGCGGCGCCTCCGCCCGGTAGTGGCCGCTCTTGCCGCCGAGTTTTTCCAGCAGGCGCACGCTTTCGATGATCATGCCGCGATCCACCGCCTTGCACATGTCGTAGAGGGTCAGTGCGGCGACGCTGGCGGCGGTCAGCGCTTCCATTTCCACCCCGGTCTGCCCGGCCAGCTTGCAGCGCGCCTCGATGCGCACGCAGTCCTCGCCCTCGGCCTGCAGTTCGACCTTGACGCTGGTCAGCAGCAACGGGTGGCACAGCGGAATGAGTTCGTGGGTCTTCTTCGCCGCCTGGATGCCGGCGATGCGCGCCACGGCGAAAACGTCGCCCTTGGGATGGCCGCCGTCCTGGATCAGGCGCAGGGTTTCCGGGCGCATGCGCACCCGGGCTTCGGCCACCGCTTCACGGGACGTCACGGCCTTGTCGGTGACGTCGACCATGTTGGCGCGGCCTTGGGAATCGAGATGGGTGAGCAAGGACAGTCTCCGGGTATGACGGGCGATGGGGACAAGTGTACGCCCTGGGCGGCCCGCTGGAAGTCCGGCGGACGGCGCATTGGTGGATGGATTGTATACAAAAGGAGGTATCACGGAAGCCGGGCAGAAACGCACTGGCGAACCGGAAGGAGTCCATACACGGATAAGCGCCGAGGTTATCCGCCGCTCAACCGTGGCGGAGGCGATGAACAGGCTGAAGCGGCGTGCGAGCGCGAACGGCCTTCCGCCCGACGCCGGGGAGTGCCCTTGGCCGCGCGCCTCTCCCCCTCTCCCTGACGGGAGAGGGGGGCTGCAGCGACTGGCGCCTATGGCCGCCTGGCGCTATCTACAGGTGCGCCTCGGCGAACTCCGCCAGCACCGAGCGCGGCACCCCTTGCAGGGTCACGTGCACGCCGTGGGGGAAGTCCTTGAAGCGTTCGGTGAGGTAGGTCAGGCCGGAGCTGGTGGCCGACAGGTAGGGCGTGTCGATCTGCGCCAGGTTGCCCAGGCAGATCACCTTCGAGCCGTTGCCGGCGCGGGTGATGATGGTCTTCATCTGGTGCGGGGTGAGGTTCTGGCACTCGTCGATGAGGATCAGGCTCTGCTGGAAACTGCGGCCGCGGATGTAGTTCAGCGATTTGAACTGCAGCGGCACCTTGCTGAGGATGTAATCGACACTGCCGTGGGTGCATTCGTCGTCCGAATGCAGGGCCTCCAGGTTGTCGGTGATGGCGCCGAGCCAGGGTTCCATCTTCTCCGCCTCGGTGCCGGGGAGGAAGCCGATGTCTTCGTCCAGGCCCTGCACGCTGCGGGTGGCGATGATGCGCCGGTAGCGCTTGGTGACCATGGTCTGCTCGATGGCCGCGGCCAGCGCCAGGATGGTCTTGCCGGAACCGGCGGCGCCGGACAGGTTGACCAGGTGGATGTCCGGGTCGAGCAGCGCGTAGAGCGCCAGCGACTGGTACACGTCGCGCGGGCGCAGGCCCCAGGCTTCCTGGTGCAGCAGCGGCTCCTGGTGCAGGTCGAGGATCAGCAGCTCGTCCTGCTGGATGCCCTTGATCCAGCCGACGAAGCCCTGCTCGTCGACGATGAACTCATTGATGTGCACCGCCGGCAGGTTGTCGGTGAGCTGTACGCGGTGCCAGGTGCGACCGTGGTCCTGGCGGGTCTCGACCTTGCTCACGCGGTCCCAGAAGGAGCCGGTCAGCGAGTGATAGCCACGCGAGAGCATGGCCACGTCGTCGATCAACTGGTCGGTGTGGTAGTCCTCCGCCGCCACCCCGCAGGCGCGCGCCTTCAGGCGCATGTTGATGTCCTTGGTCACCAGCACCACGCGGCGCGCGCTGTTGCGGCTCTGCAGCTCGACCAGCTGGTTGATGATCTTGTTGTCGTTGAGGTGCTCCGGCAGCCAGGTGATGGGCTCGGCGCGCTTGCTCATGAGGATCGACAGGCTGCCGCAAGGGCCGCTCTTGCCGCGCTGGATCGGTACCCCCTCCTCGACCTGCTCGGGCGAGGCCTCGCCCAGCACCTGGTCGATCAGGCGAATGGCCTGGCGGCACTCGGCGGCCACCGAATGCTTGCCGGTCTTCAGCTTGTCGAGTTCTTCCAGCACCGTCATCGGGATGGCGACGTGGTGTTCCTGGAAATTCAGCAGCGCGTTTGGATCGTGAATCAGAACGTTGGTATCGAGGACGTAGAAGATGGGCTGGGTGGTGCTGGAGCGTCCGTGGTCATCCATACGCGGGTCACCTCTTCTGGGGGCGGTACGACGGAATGCCGAGACAGCGCTCCGCCGTGCGGTGAGCCACCAACTCTCGATGCAAGGCTCGAGAGGACTGCAAGAAAGGTGCGGGCCGGGGCCGCCACCTGTCTGCAGGGTTCGGCGGTCTACGACTCCACAAATACCGTAAAAATTGTGACGGTAGAAAGTCTTTTTCCTTATCACCGGTGTTTTTTTCTTCCTACGACGAAATACCTTGGCGGAGCCTCCGCATGGGGCTAGTTTTATGAGTCCAGTCATCGGCTTAGCGATGCCGAACGATTGCCCCTCGCGCCCCTCCCCCCGTCGTTTTCCTCGATCGCCCCCAGCGCTGGAGCCTGCTCCGGCAAGTCCCTACAATCGCCCGACGCTTCGAGGAGACCGCACGATGCTGATGGTGATATCCCCCGCCAAGACCCTGGACTACGAAACCGCGCCGGTCACCGACCGCCACACCCTGCCCGTGCACCTGGATGATGCACAGGCGCTGATCGGCATCCTGCGCGAACTGACCCCGGCGCAGATCGGCAGCCTGATGAGCCTGTCGGACAAGCTCGCCGGCCTGAATGCCGCGCGCTATGCCAGTTGGCACCCGGACTTCAACCCGGGCAACGCCAAGCAGGCGCTGCTGGCCTTCAAGGGCGACGTCTACACCGGCCTCAACGCCGAGGACTTCGACGCCGCCGACTTCGACTTCGCCCAGCGCCACCTGCGCATGCTCTCCGGCCTCTACGGCGTGCTGCGGCCGCTGGACCTGATGCAGCCGTACCGCCTGGAAATGGGCACCAAGCTGGCCAACCCGCGCGGCAAGGACCTGTATGCCTTCTGGGGCGAGCGCATCAGCGGCTGGCTCAACGAGGCACTGGCCGAACAGGGCGACGCCGTGCTGCTCAACCTGGCCTCCACCGAATACTTCGGCGCGGTGAAGCGCAAGGCGCTGGACGCGCGCATCATCGACACCGAGTTCAAGGACCTGAAGAACGGCCAGTACAAGATCATCAGCTTCTACGCCAAGAAGGCCCGCGGGCTGATGGCGCGCTACGTGATCAAGGAACGCCTGAGCGACCCCGAGGGGCTCAAGGACTTCGCCTACGCCGGCTATCGCTATGCCGCCGAAGAATCGTCCGCCGATCGCCTGGTGTTCCTCCGCGACCAGGCCGAGGATTGATCCGCCTCGAGAACGCGGCGCTGGGCCAGCGCCGCTGGCACCTGCCCTGTGCGCCGCCCGCCCCGGCATTGCGCGAAGAACCCCTTCACGCCCGGCCGCCGGCTGCGGGTCAGAACCGCAACTGCGGCCCCAGGTAGGCATTGACCTGGTCGATATCGTCCTCCCCCAGGGCACCGACCAGCGCGGCCAGGCGCAGGCGTGAGAGGAGGTAGCGCAACTTGGCCTCGAACAGATCGCGCTGGGCGTTGAATACCTGCTGCTCGGCGTCGAGGATGTCGGTGTTGGTGCTACTGCCGGCGAGGAAACTCTTCTTCGCCGATGCCAGCGCCTTTTCACTGGAACGCACAGCCACCTCCAGGGCATGGACGCGTACCTCGCCGTTCTGCACGCCGAGGAACTCCCGCGTGGTGTTGGACAAGACCGCTTCGCGGGTGGCGTTCAGGTCATCTTCCGCCTGCTCGCGACTGGCCGCGGTCTGGCGCACGTGGGCACTCACATAGCCGCCGCTGAACAGCGGCACATTCAACTCCACGCCGATGGAGGCGTAGCGGTTGCGCTGGTCAAGAGTGGAAAGCGACTCGCTGTCGGCGGCGGTGTAGCCCGCCACCAGATCGAGCGTCGGCCAGTGCCCAGCCCTGGCCTTGGCGACCTCCTGCTCGGCCACCGACACACCGAGTCGGCGCGCGGCGATGTTCGGGCTGTCGACGCGCGCCTTCAGCAACCACTCGGACAGGGTGGCCGGTTGCAGCCCTGGCGTCGGGAAATTCCCCTGCAAGGTGGCGATGGTATCCGGCGTTTCGCCAATCAGCTCCTGCAGCAGGCGGCGCGCCACCAGCAGATGGTCGCGGGCTTCGATCAGCTCGGCATTGGCCAGGTCACGCCGGGCGACAGCGGTGTCGATATCGGTGACGGTCCCCTCGCCCAGCTCCCGGCGGCGCGTGGTGGAAACCACCTGCAACGCGTAGGCGCGCAGTTTCGCCTCGGCCAGTTCGATGGTCTGGTGTGCCAGCAGCACGTCAAAGTAGCGCCCCGCCAACTGCACGGCGACATCCTGGGCCTTGGCGTCGAATACCGCCTCGCCCATGTCGGCCTGGTGCTTGCCCTGCCGATAGGTCGCCAGCTTCTCTTTGTTGAACAGCGGCTGGCGAACCTGCACCACGGCACTCTTGGCGTTGTAGTTGAGATCGCTGTCGTGGCTGCGGCCGTAGGCGTCCGGCTGCCGCTGCGTGCCATTGATATGGCTCTGGTAGGCGTTCAGGTTGGCCTGCGGCAGCAACCCCGCCTTGCCGAGGTTGCGGTTTTCCAGTGCGGCATCGCGCTCGTGTACTGCCGACAGATAGAGCGGCCCCTGGTACTGCAGGATGCCCCAGGCCTCGCGCAGGTCCAGCGCATGCACTGACGGAGCCAGGCTAGCGATGCACAAGGCCAGAGCGACACGGGTAGACACTCACTGCTCCTTGAAGGAATGGCTCACCCGGTCGAGCAGGGGCTTGAGCAGATAGCTCAGCAGGTTCCGCTCTCCGGTCCTGATGGTGACCGAGGCAGGCATGCCGGCACGGATGCGGTTGTCACCGAGCATCACCATGCCTGCCGGGGTGACCTGGACCTGGGCCAGATAGAACGGCTGCTTGTTCTCCTCGTTGATCATGCGATCGGCGGAGACCGTGAGCACGGTGCCGGGGATGTTGGGGGTCTGCACATGGTTGAAGGCGGGGAAAGAAATGTTCACCAGCAAGCCCGGCTCGATGCGGTCGATGGCCTGCACCGGAACCATGGCATCGACTTGCAGCGGCTCATTGAGCGGGACGACCTCCATGAGTTTGAAGCCGGGCTGGATCACCCCACCGATGGTGGTGACGCTGAGCCCCTGGACCATGCCGTCGATGGGCGAGCGGATGACGGTATGACGAACCTGGTAGTCCAGCGCCTGCAGGCGGTCGGCCAAGGTACTGCTTTCCTTCTGCACATCGGTCAGTTGCGCCTGGACCTCCTTGCGATAGTCGTAGGCCTGCTGAAGGATGCGCAACTTGAGCTCCGCCGCCTGGCCACGGACCTGAGCCATGGCGTTCAGGTTCTCCGCCTGAGAAGCATTGAGTTCGGAGGCGTTGCGCTCCAGTTCGAGCATGCGGTTGCGTGGGATATACCCTTCCTGCGCCAACTGGCGGGCACCGTCCAGCTCGGCCTGCAGATAACGCAGCTGCGCCGCGCGGGCTCCCTGCACCTGGCGCAGGCCCTGCATCTGCCGCTCGGCGGCGACCAGCGACTCGCGCAGGATGCTGACCTCGCCATCCAGGCTGGCACGACGCGCGGCGAACAGGCGCCGTTGCAGGCTGATCGACGCCGCCAGTTGCGGTGAATCCTGGAAACGCTTCAGCAATAGCGGGTCGAAAACGATCTCATCGAGACCATCGCGTTCGGCCTCCAGGCGGTTCTCCACGGCACGCGAGACGATGTACTGGGCACTGACCACGCCCTGCTCGGAGAGCGCCTGGGTGGCGTCCAGGCGGACCAGTTCCTGGTCACGCCGCACGTGATCGCCCTCGCGTACCAGGATGGCTTCGATACTTCCGCCGGTCAGATGCTGGATGACCTTGCGGTCGCTCGACACCTTCACCGTCGCCGCCGCCACCACCCCGGCGTCCAGCGGCGCCAGCCAAGCCCAGAGGAGGAATCCACCGAACGCCACGAGGATCAAGACAATGCCCCAGCGCGCCGGGCGCTGGGCATCGACGGCGATCAGCGCGCCAGCCTCCGGCGGCATGAGAGGCTTCTGCTGCACGTCGAGACGGGCCATTCACTCCCTCCCCCTGACCGCGGCCAGCGTGGGCGACGCCACGCCGCCGAGCACATTGGCCTGGCACAGACTGGCGAAAACCTCATCGCGCGGACCGAACATCTGCATGCAGCCCTCGCGCAGCATCAACAGTTTGTCGACGGTTTTCAGGGTGCTGGGGCGATGGGAAATCACCACCGTGGTGCGCTGGCGTCGCTTGAGGTCTTCGAGCACCTCGATCAGCGCCTTTTCACCCAGGTCATCGAGGTTGGAGTTGGGTTCGTCGAGCACTAGCAAACCGGGATCGCCATACAACGCCCGGGCCAGGCCGATGCGCTGTTTCTGCCCACCGGAGAGCGGGCCACCCTCGGCATCCAGGCGGGTGTCGTAGCCCTGCGGGAAACGCAGGATCATCTCGTGCACGCCGGCACGCTTGGCCGCCAGCAGCACCGCGTCGCTGTCGAGTTCTCCGAAACGGGCGATGTTCTCGGCGATGCTGCCCTCGAACAGCTCGACGTCCTGCGGCAGGTAGCCAAGCCAGGGGCCGAGTTCCTCCTTGTTCCAGGCAAACACATCGGCGCCATCCAGACGTACCTTGCCACTGTGCGCCGGCCAGATGCCCACCAGCAGACGCGCCAGCGTCGACTTGCCCGCCGCCGAGGGGCCGATGATGCCGAGGCTCTCCCCAGGTGCGAGATTGAAGTTCACCCCCTGCACGAAAGGCAGTCCGCTACCCGGTGCCCCGGCGCTGACATTCTCCACCGCCAGCAGACCTAGCGGACGCTGCAGCTTCATTGCCTGCGCTGCTTCTGGGAACTCCCGCAGCAGATCCTGCAGGCGCGCCCAGGAGCGTTGGGTGATGACCAGGTTTTTCCAGGCACCGATGAGCTGCTCGACCGGCGCCAGGGCCCGGCCACTGAGGATCGAGCAGGCGATCATCATCCCCGGCGTGATGCTGCCCTCGATGGCCAGCCAGGCGCCGGCGCCGAGAATCAGCGATTGCAGGGCGATGCGGACGAAGCGCGCCAGGCCACCGATATAGGCCGCGCGGTCGGAGGCCAGGCTCTGCATCCCGAGGATGCGCAAATGACTGGCGAACCAGCGACGGGCGATACCTGGAAACATGCCCATGGCCTGGATCACTTCGGCGTTGCGCAGGTTGTTGTTGGCGAATGTCGCCGACGCCTGGGCGGCGGCGTTGGCCTCGGCCAGGGGCTTGCGAGTGGACAGCTCGGTGAGCGCGGTCAAGGCCACCAGCACGCAGGAGCCACCAAGGGTGAGGAAACCCAGCAAGGGATGCACGAAAAAGGCGATCCCCAGGTAGACCGGTGTCCAGGGCGCATCGAAGAAAGCGAAGAGCGCATTGCCGGTGAGGAACTGGCGAACCTGGGTAAGGTCCTGCAAGGCCTGCGCCGGACTGCTGCCGGAACGCCGCAGATTACGCTGGAAGGCGGCGCTGAAGACCCGCCGGTTGAGGTCCATGTCCAGGCGATTGCCGAGACGAATGATCACCGTGCTGCGCATCACTTCGAGCAGCGAGAGCAACACATAGAGCCCGAGCATGAGCACGGTCAGCATCAACAGCGTGGTGGTGTTGCTGCTCGCCAGGGCGCGGTCGTAGACCTGCAGCATATAGACCGCCGGGGTCAGCATCAGCAGGTTGATCACGCCACTGAAGCCGGCCAGGCAATAGAACGTGTGGCGCAGGCGAAACAGTGCTTCGGCGAGTTCGGAGCGGGGTCCTGCGTTCCTGTGCGTCATGCTCGTTCACCAAGGCTGGTCCCTGGGAAGCCCTGTGCGTTGTGCCTGGCATGACGACTTCAAGTCCTTGCCCATCCCGCCGCAGCGCCACTGCCCAGTCGGTTTTCATCTTGAGACTAGGAGAGCGTGCGCGCCTGGCGAGAAGCGCGCCCCACATCTGGCCGATTATCGAACACTGCATGATTAAAGTAATCATTTATAAATCAAATGCTTACAATACTAATCGAGCGCCACGCGGATAATTCGGCATGCCTTTGACACCCTAAAATCGTGCGACCTAAGTCCAATCACGGGCCGCCCATGGTTTTGCCGATCGCCGCCGCGAACCGCCCTGGCATACGCTTTTCCGCCGTCTCCCGCTGAATTTCCGCTATCCCGGCGGTCACGCCCGCGCCGGGGAAACCGACGAGCGAACCTGTCGTTTCATCTCAAGCTGCTATTACTCATGACAATGCGGCCTACCCCGTACGCGCTTGAGCTGTGACCGAACAGCGCAGCCAGTCAAATATTTGTCGAACCACATCGTGCTCAATTTCGCGAATGCCAACTTCGCTCGATCCACCAGCACGAACAGGAACGCATCATGGACAGCGTCATACGAATAGGTATCGTCGACGATCACCCGCTATTGCGCGAAGGCGTCGCCAACGCCTTGCGCAAACGCGCCGACTTCAAGGTACTGGAACAAGGTGCCAACGCCGACGAGGCGAAATCCATCGCCATGCGCCTGCAACCGGACGTATTGCTGATGGATGTGAACATGCCGGGAGACCCGTTCTCCGCAGTGCGTTTCATTGCCACCGAACATCCGCAAGTGAAAGTCCTGATGCTCACCGTCTCCGAATCCGAGGAGGATGCTTACTGCGCCCTGGAAGCCGGCGCCAGGGGTTATCTGCTCAAGGGCATCAGCGGTCCGGATCTGGTGACCGCCATCCGCAATGTGGCGCGTGGGGATATTCATATAACCCCGGAGTTCGAGCGCAAGTTACTGAGTAACTTCAAACGCCGGGAAATAGAAATCAAGAAGATAGACCTGACACATCGCGAAGAGCAGGTCATTCGTGAAGTATCGAAGGGACTGACCAACAAGGAGGTGGCCGAGAAACTTGCCATCAGCGAAAAGACCGTGAAGTACTACATGACCTGTGTCATGCAGAAACTTCATGCGCGCAATCGCGTGGAGGCTGTGACGGCGCTACGCCGATATTGGGAAAGCGAGAACTTAGGCAGAATCGGCCCTTCGCCACAATTCAACCACCTCAAGGAGTTCTGATTGACGCCTCAGGCAACGATTCAAAAAGGACAATAAGCATTAAATCCAGCCTTGCGCGAATAGTTACCGTCGAAATTGCGCCCGCACCCGCGTGCCGACACCAAGTTCCGACTCGACAGTGAAAGAACCGCCAAAAGATTCCACGCGATAACGCAAGCCCGCCAGGCCGAGATGGCCTCGGCCGTCGGTTTCGATAGGCGTCGCAGCGACCTCGAAACCCTGCCCAGAGTCGCAGACCGTCAGAGACAAGAGTCTGTTGCGATAATCGGCGACGATCCGCTGGCCGGCGCCGCCGGCATGCATGAAGGCATTGTTCAGGCTCTCTTGAACGAAACGGTAGATGCAGATTTTCAATGGCAAAGGCAAATCCCCCGGCAACTCGCCCAACGCCAGTTCGACCTTGCTGCCGGTGCGCTGCTCATGACGTCCGGCCACCAGAGCCAGTTCTTCGCGCAGGCTCAGCTCGCTGATTTCCGGCAATGCCAGACCACGGGAGATATCCCGCACTTCGCGCAGCGCGTCCTGGGCCGCGCCACGAATGCTTTCGTAGATCTCGCGATCGCCGGGGAGCTTGGCGCAGGCCTCCAGTTGATCGGCCAGATCATCCAGGCGAATCAGGATCAAAGTGAGCAACTGCGCCGGTCCATCGTGCAGGTCGGCGCCGAGGCGCCTGAGGGTAAGCTCGTTGATCTTCCAGAACTCCTGATTGGCCTTGGCGATGCGTCGTTGCAGCATGGCGTTCTTGCTGTGCAAGCGAGCCTGTTCGATGACCCGCGAGCGCAGCGCCACTTGCTGTTGCTGGATAATGGCGTCGCCGCGCCGGACGATGAAGAAGAGCAACAGCAGCATCGCCAGGGTCGCGGTTCCCACCACGCGCCAGACCTGACCACGAACCTTGGCGATTTCCTTTTCCAGGCCATCGGCGCGTTCGTAGAACTCGCCAACCGCCACTATCTTTCCGCTCTTGCCGTCGCGCAGCGGCGCATAGATCTCATACAAGGGCACATTCAGCGCGCGTTCGAAGCGGTTCTCGTCCTGCGAGAGATCCTCCAGGTCGGTCACCACATGGCCACCCAGCGCCCCGGCGATTTCATCCGTGGCGAAGGTCTGCCGCAGGATGGATTTGTCCGTGCTGTAGACCACGGTGCCATCCGGACGCCAGATCTTCATCGACTCCACATGCCGCTTGAGCGAGGAGGTATTCAGCATTTGATCGAGCGCCGCGATACTCTCCTGGGATATTTCCGAACGCTCGTTCATTTCCTGGACATAGGGTTCCAGGAACGCCTCCATATATAAGGCTCCGGCTTCCGCGGCACTTTGCAGCGCGGCACTTTTGACACGTTCGCTGACCAAATCGCCGACAAAGAACATGGTCAATCCGAGTATGAAGGTGGCGGCGATCACGAATTGGGTGGAACGGCTCCAGCCACGCACTTTATTACGTGCGAAGTTGAACAATGATTTGTCTTTCGGCTGGACCTTGGTCTGATCATCGGACTCGACCAACGTCTCAGGTGAGTCAGCGACGATAGTCTCTGCAATTGATTGGACCTTTGAATCTTTCGCCATGCTCGTACGTCCTTGATGCTCACACATGTGAAGTAGGAACAACGACCGCGAAAAAGGACACCTGGAGATTATCATGTACGAATTGAAAGCCTTCACCCTCAACCAGAAAGATATTTTGTTCCTCCAGCAGCAGGTTGAATTCCCGACTATCCGGGTGATCGGCTACAACGCCAATGGCGATGCCCTCTACGGTTACAGCGGTTCGGATGGCGTGATTCACATGCTCGGCGTGATGGGCAGTTTCGACCCGCTGAGCATTCCCGTCGGCGAGTCGACCTGGTACAACGGCGCCCGCGACCCCATCGGCCTGCGTAACGTCTCCGGGGCCTTCAACAATCTCACCCAGGATGGCCAGGCCTGGGGCAGTTTCGGCCAGACCTTCATCCGCCTGAGCCACGCCGACTACGCGCACTACGTGCATCAGAACCTGAGCAATCACGCGCTGAGCGGACTGGGCGTGCCGGCTGGGGCGACTCCGCAGGCAGACAACAGCAGCCTGTACAGCGACCCGAGCGCATCGCTGGTCGACTACACGCCGCGCATGATCAGCCAGACCGTCGTGAGCGGCGGCGTGACCTTCGCCAAGGACGCCCAGGGCCACATCCAACACACCGCCGACGGCATTGCCATCGTCAGCGATCCGGGCCTGCTCAAGGACCTCGGCGAAGCAGACACCTCAGCCCCCGGCTCCGGCCAGTACTTCATCCGTAACCAGAACACCGTCGCCGGCGACCCCTCGACCACCGGCTGGTTCACCCTCTTCGGGCAATTCTTCGATCACGGCCTGGACTTCATCGACAAGCCCAACCAGAACGCCACCATCACCATTCCGCTGTCGCCAGACGACCCGCTCTACGGCGCCATCGGCGCGGACGGCCAGCCGGTGTACTCGATCAAGGTGCACCGCGCCAGCGTCGCCGGCACCGACGCCCAAGGGCAGGCCCAGTACGTCAACCTGGATTCCCCCTACATCGACCAGAACCAGACCTATGGCTCGAATGACGCAGTCACCCAGTTGCTGCGCAAATGGGTGGAAGACCCGAACAACCCCGGGCACTTCCGCGCGGGTGCCGAACTGTTCGATGGCAACACCCTGAGCGACGCGGCAGCCTGGACACTCAATGGCGAACTCACCCACCGCACCTTGCCGACCCTGAGCGAGCTGCGTGCCCACGTCCTCGCCACCGGCCGCGACGACCTGACCTGGGACGACATCGCCGACTTCCGCGTGCGCGACGCCTCCGGCCATGTACTGGATGCCAATGGCAACAGCGCCGACGGCATCCAGGCGGTCTACACCCACGAAGCCATCCTGCTCGACATGAACCCGCACTTCGACGATGCGCATATCGACCAGGCCAAGCTGATGGCCCTGGACGGCAATATCCAGGCGATCACCTTCAACGCCCAGAATCCTTTCGGCATGACCATCACCTATCAGGACAGCTCGGTGAAAACCCTGTTCGATCTGGTGGACTTCTCCAACTTCACGATCAAGGCCGCGCCTGGCACCGTCGAGTACAGAGTGGCCAACGAGTTGCTGCTGGAATCGGTCGGCGACCACTACATCGCCGGTGACGGCCGGGTCAACGAGAACTTCGGCCTGACCGCGATCCACCACGTCTTCCACGAAGACCACAACGTCCAGTTGATCAACCTGCAGGCGGAAATCCTCGCGCAGAATAATGCCGACATCGCGCACAAGTGGCAGGTGGGCGTCTCCGATGGCAATGGCGGCTTCTGGCATGACAACGACGGCAATTACCTGGTCGCGCAAGGCGGGGCGATTTCCTGGGACCAGGACAAACTGTTCTACGCAGCGAAACTGGCGGTCGAGATGGAATACCAGCACGTCGCCATCGACCAGTACGCGCGGCTGATCACCCCGGACCTGCCAGAGTTCGTCACCTATGACTCGGGGATCAACGCCAACATTTCCCTGGAGTACGGTGAAGCGGCCTTCCGCTTCGGCCACTCGCAGTTGCGCGAAACCATCGACGCGCTGGAGAAAAGCGCCAGCGGCAGTTACGACCTGACCGGCGCCATCACCCATTACGCACTGGAGAAGGCCTTCCTCAACCCCGCCGGCTTCGCCAAGGTTGGGCCGACCGCCATTGCCCTGGGCATGACCCGGCAGGTCAGCAACGAGATCGACGAGTTCGTCACTCCGGCCCTGCAGCAAGGTCTGCTCGGCCAGCCACTCGACCTGGCGACCATCAACCTGGCGCGCGGCCGCGACCTCGGTCTGCCGACGCTGAACCAGGCACGCCAGCAGATCCATGATGCGCTGATCGCCGAGCGCGCCCAGCCGGGCGGCTCGCTGCACCACACCAACCTGATCGTCGATGCGCTGACGCCCTATACCAGCTGGAGCGACTTCGCCAACAACATGATCCACCCCGAGTCACTGGTGAACTTCATCGCCGCCTACTCCTTCGATGGCGATGTGGCCCACGCCCAGGCGATCATCGATGCCGACAAGACCGGCTTGGCCAAGAGCTACGTGAACGGCGGCGTCACCTACCAGGTGACTGCCGAGCAGGCGGCGCTCTTCCTCTCGGGAGGCGCCGATGCCAACGGCAACCACATCGCCGGCTACGACGGCTTCAACAACATCGACCTGTGGATCGGCGGGCTGGCCGAGAAGCACGTCTACACCGGCCAGTTGGGCACCACCTTCAACGCCATCTTCGAGGACCAGATGGAGCGGCTGATGGATGGCGACCGCTTCTACTACCTGTTCCGCCTCGACCTCGGCCTGCCGGCGATGACCAACCTCAACGAGCAGGTGGTCACCGAGCAGTTCAAGGACATCATCGAACGCACCACCGATGCCCGGCACCTGGCCGGCGACGTGTTCGCCTACGCCGACAGCCATATCGAGTTGAGCGAAAAACCCGCCGATGCCACCGCCTACAAATCCGAACACAAGTACGGCAACCTGATCGATGCCAACCACGTCGGCGTCTACTCCACCGGCGGTGGCGGCGGCATCGGTGGCAACGGCATGCTGGTGAACCTGGTCAACCCGGAAACCGGCGCGACCACCACCTATATCCGCGATTACCGCCCGGACGCAGGCCTGAATCCCGATGGCACGCCTTCGGTCGGCTACAACTCCCACGAGGTGCTCGCCGGCAGCGACTACAACGACTGGATCGACGCCGGCGACGGCGACGACACCATTTACGGCGAGGGCGGCGACGATATCCTCGACGGCAAGGCCGGCGCCGATCACATCTACGGCGGCCTGGGCAACGACATCATCTACGGCGGCGATATCGACGACTTCCTCGATGGCGGCGAAGGCGATGACATCATCTACGCCGGCACCAGCGCCGGTGCCATCGACATCGTGATCGGCGGCAACGGCAACGATCACCTCTACGGCGAAGCGGGGATCGACGAGCTGTACGGCGGCGCCGGCAACGATTTCATCGACGCCGGTGGCGACACCGACCTGGTCCATGGCGGCGATGGCAGCGACGAAATCTACGGCGGCGATGGGCCGGACATTCTCTTCGGCGAAGATGGCGACGACATCATTTCCGGCGGTTCGACCGGCGACCAGGAGTTCGGCGGCGAAGGCGACGACATCCTGCTCCCCGGTCTCGGTGGAGCCCCCGGCCAAGGTGACGGTGACGAAGCGATCGGTGACGTCGGCTTCGACATTGCCGCCTTCAGCGACGTCAACATCGCCCTCGACGCAGCCGCCGACCTGAACAACCAGAACGTGGTGGCAGCGCCCGGCACCAATGTGCTGTTCCAGCCGTTCAATGCCCTGCTCACCGACATCGAAGGCCTGATCGGCTCGCGCTTCGGCGACAGCCGGGCGAACAGTGCCGACCCGGGCAAACCCAGCGCCGGGCTGATCGGCAACGCCGCGGAAAACTGGCTGATCGGTGGTAGCGGCGACGACGTGTCCCAGGGCAACGCTGGCAACGACGTGATCGTCGGCGACTCGATCCGCCTGGCCGACCTCAACCACCTGCTCGCCAGCCAGGGCTTCGCCCAGCACTTCAACGGTCTGCAGGCGGCCCGCCCGGGATTCGTCCTCGGCGACAACCATACCGCGCCGGGCACCTCCGACGGCGCGGCGGACGTGGCGGTGTACAGCGGTAACCTGGCCGACTACAGCATCGTCAAGTTCGTCGACAATGCGATCACCGGCTTCAAGATCATCGACAATCGCGTCGGCGCGGCCAACCTGGACGGTACCGACATCCTGATCGGCGTCGAGAAGGTCCGCTTCGCCGACCGCACCGTCAACCTCAACGTCAACAACAGCCTGCCCACCGGCAATATCGTGGTGAGCGGCTATGCCACCGCGCCGAGCACGCCGAGCCGACCGGTTCCGACACAGTATCGGTTGAGCGCGAATATCAGCGGTATTCAGGACGCCGACGGGCTGCCCGCCCCGAGCGGCTTCGCCTATCAGTGGCAGGCCCTGGTGGGCGCCACCTGGATCAATATCGTCGGCGCCAACGCGGCGACCTTCGCACCGACGTCCACCCAGTACGGCCAGCAGCTTCGCGTGCAGGTGACCTACACCGACAACAACGGCACGGTCGAACAGGTCAATTCGGCGCCGACCGAGGCCGTCGGGCGCTTTGTCGAAGGCAACATCTTCAGCAACAACCCGCTCAACGGCACCGACTACCAGGACATCATCCTCGGCTATGCCGGCAGCGATGTGCTCAACGGCGGCCTGGGCTCCGACCTGCTCGACGGCGGCAGCGGCAACGACACCCTGCGCGGCGGCCAGGGCAACGACACCTACGTGGTCGACAGCAACGGCGACTCGGTGGTGGAAAACACCGGGGAAGGCAACGACACGGTGCTCTCCTCGATCAACTACACGCTGGGCAACAACGTCGAGAACCTGACCCTCACCGGCAACGGCAACATCAATGGCACCGGCAACGGCCTGGACAACGTCATCACCGGCAACAACGGCAACAACCAGCTCAACGGCCTGGGCGGCAACGACAGCCTGTTCGGCGGCGCCGGCAACGATAGCTTCCTCGCCGGCATCAATGACGGCAACGACAGCTACGACGGTGGCAGCGGCACCGATACCTACGACCTCTCCGCCACCAGCGCGGCGGCGACCGTCGACCTGAGCACAGGGCAGGCCAGCAGCGCGCAGACCGGCAACGACAACCTGACCTCGGTGGAAAACATCACCGGCAGCTCCGCCTCCGACCATCTGCAGGGCGATGCTGCCGCCAACCTGCTGCAAGGCGGCGCGGGGGGCGACTGGATAGACGGCGGTGCCGGCAACGACACCCTGCGCGCCAGCATTGGCGACGGCAACGACAGCTACTTCGGCGGTGCGGACAGCGACACCTACGACCTCTCGGGCACTTCGGCCGCAGCCACCGTCAGCCTGCTCGCCGGCACCTCCAGCAGCAGCCAGACCGGCAGCGATACCCTGGCCGGTATCGAGAACCTGCTCGGCAGCACGGCCGGCGATAGCCTGACCGGCGATGGCAATGCCAACAGCCTCAGTGGCCTGGATGGCAACGACACGCTGAACGGCGGTGCCGGTGCCGATACCCTCATCGGCGGTGCCGGCCGGGATAGTCTCAGCGGCGGCGCGGACGCGGATACCTTCGTGTTCTCGGCTATCGGTGACAGCGGCACCAGTGCAACCACGCGCGACGTGATCAATGACTTCACCCAGGGCGCCGACCGCATCGACCTCTCCGCCATCGATGCCCGCACCAACGGCGCTGGCTCCAATGGAGTCCAGCACTTCACCTTCCTCGGCGAATGGAACAACGTAGGCAACGAGTTCAACAACCAGGCGCAATTGAAGTTCCACTACGTGAATGTCGGCGGCGTCGACCACACCTATGTGGAAGGTAACGTCAACAACAACAATGCGGCCGACTTCCAGATCGACCTGGTGGGTCATATCGCACTGACCAGCAACGACTTCATCGGCCTGGCCTGAGGCTTGCCCTGGCCCGCATCGACTCCGGGGGAGGCCGGTGCGGCCAGGCCGGGAATGTCCGCTGGTCGCGGCGCCTCGCCCTGGGCGCCACGCCCCCTCGCCCGACCGTCGAGGGGGATTTTTTTGCGGCCGCCCCACGCCTCCGGACCAGACGTCCTGCTACGCTGGTTAGCGTCCTGGCTCCGGAACCCGACATGCTGTTCTGCCTTCTGCTGATCGTCACCTGGGTCGTCCTGCTGCTGCGCTACCCGACGCGTGCCCTGCCGGTTTCGGCGGCGGCGCTGGTGGGGCTGGCGCTGGTGATCGCCTTGGCGATCTGGCAGGACAGCCAGGAGCAACGCCTGCTGCAACACCTCGAACTGCGCATCCGCTACGCGCCGACCTTGTGTCCGGCCGACCGGCCGCTGCGCGTGGACCTGAAGAATGGCAGCGAGGCGCCGCTGCTGGAGCTGAACTGGAAAGTCGCCGCCTACCGTCCCGGCGACACCGCCGACCTCGCGGAAAACCTCTACGAAACCCCGCGCTACAGCGGCCCCGGCGCGCTGCTCGGCGGCGAAAGCTGGGCCGACTGCCTGCCGCTGCCGACGCTGCGTCCCGGTTACCGCGCCAGCACCCTGGAATTCCGCGCCGAACACATCGAAGGACATTTCGGCGGCTGAAGGCGGCTTCCGCCCGGCCGGGGCAATCGGCTAGGGTAGGCACCTCCCGCTCCCGCCAAGGAATGCCGCATGTCCCAGCCCGTCGCCCTGATCACCGGATGCTCCAGCGGCATCGGCCGCGCCCTGGCCGAGACCTTCCAGGGCGCCGGCTACCGCGTCTGGGCCACCGCCCGGCGCGAGGAAGACGTCGCCGAGCTGAACCGGGCCGGCTTCCAGGGCGTGCGCCTGGACGTCAACGACGAAGCGGCGGTGACGAGCCTGGCCGAGCGCCTGCAACGCGAGGTCGGCGGCCTCGACCTGCTGATCAACAACGCCGGCTACGGTGCCATGGGGCCGCTGCTGGACGCCGGCAGCGAGGGCCTGCGCCGCCAGTTCGAAACCAATGTCTTCGCCGTGGTCGGCCTGACCCGCGCCCTCTTCCCGCTGCTGCGCGCGCGGCGCGGGCTGGTGGTCAACATCGGCAGCGTGTCCGGCCTGCTGGTCACCCCCTTCGCCGGCGCCTACTGCGCCTCCAAAGCGGCACTGCACGCGCTCAACGAAGCGCTGCGCCTGGAACTGGCGCCCTTCGCCATCGAGGTGCTGGAAGTGCAGCCCGGCGCCATCGCCTCGCAGTTCGGCGCCAATGCCAGCCGCGCGATGGATTCGCTGGTCGATCGAGACTCGCCCTGGTGGCCGCTGCGTCGCTTCATCCAGGCGCGCGCCGCCGCCTCCCAGGACAACCCCACCCCGGCCGCCGAACTGGCGCGCCTGTTGCTCGCCGCCGTGCAGCGCCAGCCGCGCCCGCGCCTGCTGCGGGTCGGCAACGGCAGCCGCGCCCTGCCCCTGCTGGCGCGCTGGCTGCCCAGCGCATTGCTGGATAAGGTACTGAAGAAGCGCTTCGGCCTCGACGGCCGACTCTGACCCGGAGAACCAGGATGTCGCACACGGCTCCCGTCGCCACCCGCTACTACGCCCTCGGCGGCATTCTGCTGGCCATCGTCCTCAACACCCTCCTGCGCGCGCTGCTGCGCTACAGCCTGCTGCCGGTGAACCTGCTGGTGGCGTTGGCCATCGGCTTCGCCATGGCTTGGCTGTTCGCCCGCCGCGTCGGCCGCCTGCCGAGCAGCGGCGAGCGCTGGCGCCTGCTGAGCGGCTACGCCGGCGGGCTGGCGCTACTCTACCTGGCGCTGGTGGCCCTGGCGGCCTGGCGCGACCCGCCCAGCCATGCGGCCTTGCTGCTGTACCTGCTCAACTACCTGTTCTACCCGCTGGCGGCCTGCTGGGCGTTCCGTGCGTCGATCATGCAGCGCTGGTTGCCACGCTGAGCGAGCGACACCGCCGCGCAGCGGCGGCGGGCAGCAACCTGGGTTAGGGTAGCCCTCTTCGAACACGCGACAGGCCCGTCATGACCATTTCCCGTTTCTCCGCCGTCACCCATACCCGCCTCATCGAGCACGCCGGGCTGGACGCGCTATGCGCCGACTACGACGGTTTCCTGCTCGACCTCTGGGGCGTGCTGATGGACGGCGCCGAGGTCTTTCCCGGCGCCCGTGCCTGGCTCCAGCGCCGCGCCAACGAAGGGCGTCCGGTGTGGTTCCTCAGCAACGCCTCGCGCAGCGTCGCGGAAATGGCCGATACCCTGGCCCGTCTCGGCGTGCCGCATGCGCTGTACAGCGGCATCACCACCTCCGGGCAACTGGCCATCGACGCCTTCAACCACGAGCCCGACTTCCAGCGCGGCGGCATCTACATCGCCGGCGTCGGCGACTCCCTGGACACCTGGCCGGCGGAAATCCGCGCGCGCTTCACCACGGATATCCACAGCGCTGCGCTGATCCTCGGCGTCGGCAGTTTTCCCCAGAACGAACTGGACGCGCGCTTCGCGCCGCTGCGCCAGGCGCTGGACAAGCCCTTCCTCTGTGCCAACCCGGACCGCGTGGTGGTCTCCGCCGGCAAGACGGTGTTCGGCGCCGGCCGCCTGGCCGAGGCCTTCGCCGAGGAAGGCGGCCAGGTGCACTGGTTCGGCAAGCCCGACCCGGCGCCCTTCCGCATCGTCCAGCGGCAACTGCAAGCGCGCGGTGCGCAGCGCATCCTGTTCGTCGGCGACTCCCTGGTGACCGACGTGCCCGGCGCCCTGGCGGCGCGCATCGATACCCTCTGGCTGGCGGCCACCGGCATCCACCGCCAGGCCCTGGGCGTGCCCTTCAACGGCGCCCTGGACGAGGAAAAGGTCCAGGCCTTGCTCGACGGCTACCCGGTACGCCCGCACTTCGCCGCTCCCGGCCTGGTCTGAACGCCGCGAGCGACACCCCACAGGGCCAGTGGGTTACGCGTGCCGTGGGATGACCTGGAGCGAAGCGATACCCATCGCGGGCATGGCTCGCTCTGGCAAGGGAACATAGCTGGGGGCGCCTGAAACGGAACGCTTTATCCGCCGGGAGGATTGGGCCCCAGCGCCACGCCGCCTGGCAGCCCCGCGGAAACGGAAACGGGAGCCGAAGCTCCCGTCTGTGGGTCACTGTGCCGGGGCTGTCGCGCCCTTTTCGCCGACCGGGTTCTTGCTGTCCGGGTTGACGATCACCGTGGTGGTGATGCCGGCGGCCAGCAACACGCCCTTCGGCACCTGGTCGATGTGGATGCGCACCGGCACGCGCTGGGCCAGGCGCACCCAGTTGAAGGTCGGGTTGACGTCGGCCACCAGGTCGCGGCTTTCCGGGTTGTCGCGGTCGTAGATGGCGCGGGCGATGCTTTCCACATGGCCCTTGAGGCGTTCGCCGCTCATCAGTTGCAGCTCGGCCGGGTCGCCCACGGCGATGTGCGGCAGCTTGGTCTCTTCGAAGTAGCCGTAGACCCAGTAGGAGTTCTCGTCGACCACCGCCAGCTTGGCCTCGCCGGCGCGGGCGTAGTCGCCGCGGTAGACGTTGAGGTTGGTGATGTAGCCGTCCACCGCGGAGCGCACCTGGGTACGTTCCAGGTTGAGCTTGGCGGCATCCAGCGCGGCCAGCGCCTGCTGGTAGTCGGCATCGGCGGCGGCGGCGGTGTTGCTGGCGTCGTCGAGGCTCTCGCGGGAGACCACTTCGTTGTCCATGGCGGCGCGGCGCTTGGCGTTGAGCAGGCGCATCTGCAGGGTGGCCTTGCGCGAGGCGACCAGGGCTTCGGCCTGTTTCACGGCGATCTGGTAGTGATCGGGGTCGATCTGCATCAGCAGGTCGCCTTTCTTCACCTGCTGGTTGTCACGCACCAGCACGTTGACCACCACGCCGGAGACGTCGGGGGCGACGTTGATGATCTCGGCGCGGACGCGGCCGTCGCGGGTCCAGGGGGTGTCCATGTAGTTCACCCAGAGGGTGCGGCCGATGATCACGGCGACCGTCAGGATGATCAGGGTCGCCAGCAGGCTGAAGACGGATTTCAAGGTCATGGTGGGCAAACTCTTATCGGTAGACGGTCAAGGACAGGCCGCCGAACAGGCAGGCGAACAGGCACACGCGGAACAGGGCCGGATGCCAGGTGAAGCGGTACACGCCGATGGACGCGAAGATCCGGTCGATGGCCCAGCTGATCAGCGCGGCGACGATGAACAGGACGGTCAGGGTCGGCATGTAGACCCCGTGGAAGGCCACTTCGCGTGGCAGGTCTTCAAGCAACATGGCTGGCTTTTCCTTGGCTGGCATCACGCAACGGCGATTGCGGGTCGAGCAGGGTCGTGCGAATGAAGTGCAGGTAGCTGACCACGCGCCGCAGCGGCGAACTCTCGAAGTCCGGCGCGCAGGGCTCCTCGGTGGCCTTGGTGGTGGCGATGGCCAACTCGACCGCGGCCAGGGCGCGCTCGCGGTTGGCCTCGCCGGGCTGGACGAACAGACGGATCAGCGCGCGGCCCATGCTGCGGATCGCCTTGCGCCAGGGCGCGGATTCGGCGTAGCAGGCTTCGAGCGGCAGTTTATCCTGCTCGTTGCGCAGTTCGATGATGGCGTGGCCGACTTCCAGCACCAGGAACATCCAGCGCAGCAGGCCGCGCTGCACGTCCGGGCGGCCGGCGGCGACGCCATAGGCCTGGTTGAGCAGGTCGCGGGTGCCGCTCTCGAAGGTCGCCACCAGGCCGTCGCTCTTGCCGCTGATGGCCTGCACCACGCGCATGCGCAGGTCTTTTTCCAGGCGCCGCCAGAGCCAGGCGCTGGTCGGCGGCAGGATCACCGCGGCCATCACCGCAGCAGCGCTCTGCGACAGCACCAGGGCCAGGTATTCGTTGAGTGTGCGCCCGGCGTCGTAGAGCGTCATGTTCGCCGGAACGGAGCCGAAGCTGAAGAACACCAGCAGGCCCAGGCCGTAGCCGGCATAGCCCGGCCGCAGCGAGAGGAAGGCGCCGAAGGCGAACACCGGCGCCACGGCCAGGCAGAGCATCGGGAAGCCATCCAGGTGGGGGAACACGAAGTAGGTTTCGAAGAAGCCGAGGATGGCCGCGAAGAAGGTGCCCACGGCCATCTGCGTGGCCATCTTCGACGGGTTCGGCGCGGCCGAGACCAGCGCCGCGACGGCAGCGGCGTTGAGCACGAAGGTGCTGCCGCTGGGCCAGGAGGTTTCGATCCAGAACACCCCGAACAGCAGGACCATGAGCGCCGTGCGCGTGCCCGACACCAGGGCGCCGACCAGGTTGGCCTTGGGCGAGAAACCGAACTTCCAGTTCTCCCGCTCGTGGCGCTGCTCGGTGAGGGAGGCATGGGTCAGGGCGTAGTCGTGCAGGTCGGCGACCAGGCGGTAGAGCAGCTCGGCGCCGGTGTTGAAGTCCAGGCGCTCGGACACGTCCTGGACCTTGCCGCGCAATTCCTCGCGGGCGTCGCGGATACGCTGCATCAGGCGCAGGCGGCGCGCCTCCAGTTGCTCGGCGAGGAGCGCCGCGTCGACGTCGGTGAGCGCCTTGCTCTTCCACGGCAGGAGCATTTCGCGCAGTTCGTCCAGGCACGGCTCCAGGGCAGCGAGGACGCGATCGCCGCCCTGGGTGCGCAGGCGTTCGAGCAACTGGTGCAGTGCGTGATAGCGGGTGGTGAGCACCATGAACTCGTTGTTCAGGCGCGCCAGCCGGCCGCTGCGCATGCGCATGTGCGGGTCTTCGAAGGCGGTGACGCTGCGCAAGGTCTCCAGGCCCACGGCCTGGGACACGAAGTTCACGTTGGCCGCTTCGAATCGCTGGCGCTGGCCGCCGCCGAGGTTGTCGAGAACGTACCAGGCGAAGGCGCCGAAGCGCTGGTAGAGGGCATTGCGCATGGCCGCCGAGGAGGTCTGCGGCAGCACCACGGCGCTGACCAGCATGGAGCAGAGGATGCCCAGGCTGATCTCCAGGACCCGCCAGACCGCCGACATGAAGGCGGCTTCCGGGTGCAGGGTGGCGGGCAGGCCGATCAGGGTCGCGGTGTAGCCGGCCAGCACGCAGGCGTAGGAGCGGAAGTCGCGGTAGCGCGCGGCGCCGGCGGTGCAGGCGCCGACCCAGAGCGCCACCACCAGCAGGAACAGCACGCGCTCCTGGGCGAACACGGCGATCAGCGCGACCATCACGGTCAGGCCGATGATGCTGCCGAGGATGCGGTAGAAGCTCTTGGCGAACACCTGGCCGCTCTGCGGCTGCATGACGATGAACACGGTGATGGTCGCCGTGCTCGGCTGCGGCAGTTCCAGGCGCATGGCCAGCCACAGGGTGAGCAGCGCGGCGGTCAGCACCTTGGCGATGTAGACCCAGGTGACGCCGTCGCTGCGCGCCCACTCGAACAGCGCGCGGCGCAGGTCGCCGGGCTGAGGCAGGCGGCTCAGGACTTGACTGCCGGCCATCTCAGCGCTCGCTCAGCGGGCGCACGGGGACACTGTCCGGGACCATCTTGCGTTCCTTGGGCATGTCCTTGGGGTCCATCAGGCCACCGCCGAGGGCGACCACCAGGCCGGCGTGGGTTTCCAGGCGCGCGGCATGGACCTGCTGGGCGACCAGTTGCTGCTGGAACAGGCGGGTCTGCGCGTTCAGCACGCTGAGGTAGTCGGTCAGACCGCCGCCGTAGCCCTTGGCGGCGATGTCGTAGGTCTTCTGCGCCGCGGCCACCGATTGCTCGGCCAGTTCCTGCTGCTTCTCCATCGAGTGCATGCGGATGAGCTGGTCGGAGATGCCCTTGAGGGCGTTGACCAGGGTCTGGTTGTACTGCGCCACGGCGGCGTCGTAGCCGGCCGATTCCTGGCCCAGCTGGGAGCGCCGGCGACCGCCGTCGAAGATCGGCAGGGAGACCGCCGGGCCGAAGCTGTAGGTGGATTTCTGCCCGGTGAGGAACTCCAGCATGCCGCCGCCGACGGCGCTGTAGCCGAGGCTGGCGACCAGGTCGACGTTGGGGTAGAACTCGGCGCGGGCGACGTCCACGCCCTTGGCCTGGGCGGCGACCTTCCAGCGGCTGGCGACCACGTCGGGACGGCGGCCGACCAGTTCCAGCGGCAGGGCGCTGGGCAGTCCGGGGTGAGCGGTCAGGGTCAGGCTCGGACGCTTGATCGAAGCGCCGGCGCCCGGTCCCTTGCCGGCCAGCGCGGCGATCTGGTTGCGACTCAGCGCGATCTCCTCTTCGATGGCGTCGATCTTGCGCTTGGTTTCCGGCAGCGGGACTTCCGCCTCGCTGACTTCGAAGTGAGTCCCCAGGCCGCCGGCCAGGCGCCGCTCGGCCAGGGAGAGGATGTGCTCCTGCTGTTGCAGCATGGCCTCGGCGATGTCCAGCTCGGCGTATTGCAGCGAGAGCTGGATGTAGGCGCGGACGATGTTGCTCTCCAGCTCCAGTTGGGCCATGCGCGCCTCGGCGGCGGTCATGTAGGCCACGTTCATGTAACGCTCGGTATTGCTGCGGTCACGCCCCCAGATATCCAGGGGGTAGGTGAAGCCGATGGCGGCGTTGTTGTTCCAGGTGGTGCTCTTGGCCAGGGTGCCGGGACCGTAGAAATAGTCATCCGGCCACTTGTGCCGCATCAGCGACGCGTCGGCGCTGACCTGCGGCGACTCGGCGGACTCGGCGACGCCGGCCATGGACAGCGCGATGCGCACCCGCGCCTCGGCTTCGGAGAGCGTCGGGCTGTTGTCCAGGGCGGTCTGTACCCAGGTATTCAACTGCGGGTCGCGATAGGCCCGCCACCACTGATCCGACGGCCACTTGGCGTCGCGGTTGGCGGACTGGATAGCGGCGTCGGTGGCCAATTGGTCATTGCCCAGGCGTTGTTCCTGAGGGGCAATGCCATGAGTACTGATGCAACCGGCGATTGTTGAGAAAACGACAAAGGAGCCGGCGAACGCCAGTCCTTTCACGAGGTGACGCGACACGGTTGGGAGTCCTGGAGGGGTTAGCCTGGTATTCAGCTTAGAAGATGCCGAGAGAACAATTCGGACGGCTGAATTCTAGGGAGCCGGGAGGCAACGGATAAGACGGCGAAAATGTGATTATTTATTACCGGTAATGAAACAATGCTGCCGATGGTCTCATGTGACAATCTGTCTCCCTACTGATCCGGGGCTCTGAATGGATACTTTGCAAACCATGCGCGCCTTCGCCTGCGTCGCCGAAACCGGCAGTTTCACCGCCGCGGCGCTGCAATTGGGCACGACCACCGCCTATGTCTCGCGGGCCGTGGCCAATCTGGAAACCCACCTGCGCGCCCGGCTGCTCAACCGCACCACCCGACGCATCGCCCTGACCGAAGCCGGCCAGCGTTACCTGCTGCGCTGCGAGCAGATTCTCGCCTACGTCGAAGAAGCCGAGGCCGAGGCCGGCGACGCCCACGCCCGCCCCGCCGGGCGCCTGCGCGTGCACTCGATGACCGGCATCGGCATGCATTACGTGATCCGCGCCATCGCCGGCTACCGCAAGCAGTTCCCGGAAGTCAGCTTCGAGATGACCCTGGCCAACCGCGTGCCGGACCTGCTCGACGAGGGCTTCGACGTGGCCATCGTGGTCGCTCCCGAACTGCCCGACTCCGGCCTGGTGTCGCAACGCATCGGCGAGACCTACAGCATCCTCTGCGCCTCGCCGGCCTACATCGAGGCGCGCGGCCTGCCGCGCACCCCGGCCGAGCTGATCGAGCACGACTGCCTGCGCCTGCTCAGCCCGGTGATGTCCCTGGACAAGTGGCTGTTCGACGGCCCCAACGGCCAGGAAATGGTCACCCTCGGCCCCTCGCCGTTCCAGGTCAACGTCGGCGACGCCATGACCGAGGCGATCCGCTCGGGCATGGGCATCGGCGCGCTGCCGGCCTATTCGGCCATCGAAGCGCTGCGCGACGGCAGCCTGGTGCGGGTGCTGCCGCATTACCGCCTGCAATGGCTGAACGTCTACGCGCTGTATCCGTCGCGGCAGTACCTGGACGCCAAGATCAAGACCTGGGTGGCCTACCTGCGCGAAACCCTGCCGGGCATCCTCTCCGCCGATGAGGCGGAAGTCGGCGGCGCCCAGGTGCGCCCGCGCTGAGCCGAGCGATAATCGCCCACCGCGCCCCGGCGCCTCACCCATGGCGGCGCCGGGGATGCTAGGCTCTGCCTCCTTCCCCTCCCTTGCCGACGCAACGCCATGAAAAAGAACGTTTTCGTCTTCAGCCGCCTGGCTCCGGAACACCTCGAGCGCCTGCGCGCCAACTTCAATGTCAGCGTGCTTGACCCCAAGCAGGGCGATATCGACGCGCAGTTCGCCGCCGCCCTGCCGCAGGCCCACGGCATGATCGGCGTGGGCCGCCCGCTGGGTGAGAAGCAACTCGCGCAAGCGGGCCAGCTGGAGGTGATTTCCAGTGTCTCGGTGGGCTACGACAACTACGACCTGGCCTACCTCAACGCCCGTGGCATCCCGCTGACCAACACCCCCGACGTGCTCACCGAGACCACCGCCGACCTCGCTTTCGCCCTGATCATGAGCGCCGCCCGCCGCGTCGCCGAGCTGGATGCCTGGACCAAGGCCGGGCAGTGGAAGCGCACCATCGACGCGCCCCACTTCGGTGTCGACGTGCACGGCAAGAAGCTCGGCATTCTCGGCCTCGGCCGCATCGGCGCGGCCATCGCCCGGCGCGGCCGCTTCGGCTTCAACATGGACGTGCTCTACCACGGCAACAGCCGCAAGGTGGAGCTGGAGCAGGAACTGGGCGCACGCTTCTGCGGCTTCGACGAACTGCTCGGCGAGGCTGATTTCGTCTGCGTGGTGGTGCCGCTGTCCGAGGCCACGCGCAAACTGATCGGCACGCGTGAACTGGCACTGATGAAGCCCAGCGCCATCCTGGTCAACATCGCCCGTGGCCAGGTGGTGGACGAAGCCGCGCTGGTCGAGGCACTGCAGAACAAGCGCATCCTCGCCGCCGGCCTGGACGTCTACGAGAAGGAGCCGCTGGCCGAATCGCCGCTGTTCGCCCTGCCCAACGCCGTGACCCTGCCGCATATCGGCTCGGCCACCCACGAAACCCGCCGCGCCATGGCCGAATGCGCGCTGGACAACTTCGAAGCGGCCTTGCGCGGCGAACGCCCGCGCAACCTGGTCAACCCGCAGGTGTGGAAGGCGTAGGGCGCAAGGCCGGCCGCGGCTTGCGGAACACCAGGACGTTGCCGGCCATCACCAGGCCCAGCCCGGCCAGGGCCGGCAGGCTCCAGCGGTAGCCCTCGGCGAAGGCCGAGATGTTCAGCGCCACCACCGGGAACAGCACCGTGCAGTAGGCCGCGCGTTCCGGGCCCATGCGCCCGACCAGGGTCAGGTAGGCGGTGAAGCCGATCACCGAGCCGGGGATCGCCAGGTAGAGCAGCGAACCGATGTAGCGCGGGCTGGCATCGAAGCTCAGCGGCACGCCCTGCACCAGGCAGATCGTCAACAGGATCAGCGAGCCGTAGAGCATGCCCCAGGCGTTGGTGCTCAGCGGCCGCAGGCCAGCCTTCTGCTGCAGGCTGGAGAGCAGGTTGCCGGCGGAGAAACACAGGGTGCCGAGCAAGGCCAGGCCGAGGCCATAGAGGGTTTCCCGGCTGGCCGTGTGGCCGACCAGTTGCGGCCAGAACAGCAGGGCCAGGCCGAGCAGACCGAGAGCGCCGCCGCCGAGCACGTTGGCGGCGATCCGCTGGCCGAAGAACACTCGCGCGTTCAGCGCGTTCCACAGGGTCGCGGTGGAGAACACCACGGCGATCAGGCCGCTGGGGATCCACTGGCTGGCGGTGTAGAAGCAGATGAAGTTGACGCAGAACAGGCACAGCCCCTGGGCCAGGCAGATCAGTTGGCCGCGCCGGCCGAGCGCTTGCAGGCGTCGCGAGAGCAGGAGAATGGCGAACAGCACCAGCGCCGCCAGGCTGAAGCGGTAGGCAATGGACAGCGGGATGGCCACCGCGCCCATTTGCAGCTTGATGGCGACCCAGGTGGTGCCCCAGATAAGGACGGTGAGCAGGTAGAGCGAGAGGTTCATCGGCGATCTCCGGTCGACTGCCGGGCAGTTTCCCGCCGCCGCCGCGCCGCCGCTTGCAGATTCTTGCGCTTATTGCGACCTGCGGGCTGGCAAGCTTCGCGCGCGCGGGTAGAGTGGTGACTGTCAGGAGTCGCCCATGTCTGCCATTCAGCACCTACAGGTCTTCCAGTCGATGAACAGCTCGCCGAACGCCCGCCTGGAGCGTTGCGCCGAGCTGGGCGACGGGTTGTCCGCGGCGATCTGGAGCAATCACCACGACGCCCGCGACTACCTGTCGCCGAACCACCACACGCTGTCCTGCTACCTCGACGGCGGCACCGGCACCTTCCGCCGCGGCGCTCCCGGCGCCACGGGCGCGCCGGACAAGCTGTGCATCATGCCGGCCGACCAGGAGTCCGCCTGGATCGTCAACGGCGACATCCGCCTGGCGCACCTCTACTTCAGCCCGGAGCGCTTCGCCCTCGGCTGCGTCCAATTGCTCGACCGCGAGCCACGCGAGCTGCAACTGCGCGAGAGCACCTTCCTCGACGACCCGCAGCAGGCCGCGCGCTTCCGCCGCCTGGTGCGGATGGACTGGAGCGAACCGGCGGAACGCCTGCTGACCAGCAGCCTGGCCCACGCGATGATCGACCACGCCCTGCTCACCCAGGTCGGCCGGCGCGACGGCCTCAGGCTCAAGGGTGGCCTGGCACCGGCCCTGCGCCGGCGCGTCCAGGAGTACATCGACCAGCACCTCGCCGAGCCCCTCGCCCTCGGCGAGCTGGCGGCCCTGGCGGCGCTCTCCGAATACCACTTCGCGCGGATGTTCCGTTCCAGCTTCGGCATGCCGCCGCACCAGTACCTGCTGGCCCGACGCCTGGAACAGGCCTGCCAGCTGCTGCGCGGCAGCCACCTGCCCCTCGGCGAGATCGCCCTGGCCTGCGGTTTCTCCAGCGCCAGTCACTTCGCCAACCGCTTCCGCGCCGCCCTGGGCGGCACGCCAGGCGCGTACCGCGCGGCCTTCCGCGACTAGCCGAGCGCAGCGTTCGCCCGCCGACTCAGGCAGACATGCTGCGCGCGAGAATCTCGAAGACTTTGGGCGACTGGCACTGGGCGACGTTGAAGCGCAGGAAGTCCGGCGCCGTCTGCCCGAGGCTGAAGACATTCCCCGGCGCCAGCACCATGCCCTCGGCCAGCGCCGCGCGGGAGACCGTCGCCGCCTCCAGGCCGCCCGGCAGGCGCGCCCAGACGAACACCCCGCCGCGCGGTTCCAGCCAGGGTTGCAGGCCCAGCCGGCGCAGACGCGTCAGGGTCTCGCCCATGGCCTCGGCCAGGCGCGCGCGCAGGCTGTCGAGGTGGCGGCGGTAACCGCCCTTGAGCAGCAGTTGGTGCAGCAATTCGGCGTTGAACGGGCTGTTGCCGAAGGAGGTGGCCAGCTTGAGATCGACCAGTTGCTCGCACCAGTCGGCGCGCGTCGCGATATAGCCGCAGCGCAGCGAGGCGGACAGGGTCTTGGAGAAACTGCCGACCTGGATTACCCGCGCCAGGCCATCGAAGGCCGCCAGGCGCGGCGCCTGTTCATGCTCGAAGTCGGCGAAGATGTCGTCTTCGACGATCAGCAGGTCGTGGGCCTCGGCAAGTTTCAGCAGGCGATGGGCGACGAGCGGGGAGAGCTGCGCGCCGGTCGGGTTGTGGAACGCCGAGTTGGTGATGTAGAGGCGCGGCCGGTGGCGCTGCAGGATGCCGGCCAGGGCCTCCACGTCCGGCCCGTTGGGCGTGTAGGGCACGCCGATGGCCACGGCGCGGTGGGCGCGCAACAGGGCCTGGAAGTTGAAGTAACCGGGATCATCCACCAGCACCTCGTCGCCGGGTTCGAGGAGGAAGCGGCAGACCAGGTCGATGGCGTGGGTGCCGCCGTCGGTGAGGACGATCTGCTGCACGCCGGCCTGCACGCCATGCTCGGCCAGGCGCCGCGACAGTTGCTCGCGCAGGCCCTGATGGCCGTATGGGCGGCCGTACTCCAGCAGGCTCGCGCGTGGTTCGCGGGCCAGTTGGCGCAGGGCGCGGCGCAATTCGTCTTCCGGCAACCAGCTTTGCGGCAGCCAGCCACAACCGGGCTTGAGCGAATCCTCGGCGGCTTCCAGCGCCTGCCGGGATATCCACAGCGGATCGATGCTGCGATCCAGCGCCGGGCCGATTTCAGCCAGCGACAGCGGCGGCAGGTGGCCGCAGACGTAGAAGCCGGAGCCCCGCCGGGCGGCGATCACACCCTCGGCGGCAAGGCGTTCGTAGGCCTCCACCACGGTGCTCTTGGACACCCCCAGGTGAGCGGACAGGGCGCGGATCGACGGCAGCCGCTCGCCGGGCACCAGGCTGCGCGCAGCCAGGCGCTCGCGGACCTGGTGGATCACGCTGTCGACAAGGGTCAGGCTCATGGCCGCCTCGACTGTACTGATGAAAAGTCAGGACAGTTTCATCGAATTGTACTGTTCTGTCACTGGTCGAGCGCCGCGTCGCCGCGCACCATCGTGGCTCCCCTCCCCTGTGGCGATACCCCCATGAATGGCACCCTCGGCGGCTGGTTCAGCGGCTTTCTCGGCATCCTCATCTTCAGTGGTTCGCTGCCAGCCACACGGGTGGCGGTGGGCACCTTCGAGCCGACCTTCCTGACCCTGGCCCGGGCCAGCATCGCCGGGCTGCTGGCGGCGCTCATCCTGCTCGCGCTGCGCCAGCAGCGGCCGCAGCGACATGACCTGCCGGCGCTGCTGGTGGTGGCCCTCGGCGTGGTGATCGGCTTCCCGTTGCTGACCGCCCTCGCCCTGCGCCATGTCAGCTCGGCGCATGCCATCGTGTTCGTCGGCCTGCTGCCGCTGGCGACCGCGCTGTTCGCCGTGCTGCGTGCCGGCGAGCGGCCACGCCCGGCGTTCTGGCTGTTCTCCGTGCTCGGCAGCGCAGTGGTCGCCGGCTATGCGCTGACCCAGGGCGGCGGCGCCAGCCTCCTCGGCGACCTGTTGATGCTCGCCGCCATCCTCGCCTGCGGCCTGGGCTACGCCGAGGGCGCACGCCTGTCGCGGCGCCTGGGCAGTTGGCAGGTGATCTGCTGGGTGCTGGTGCTGGCGCTGCCCCTGATGCTGCCGCTGACCCTGTGGACCTGGCCGGACAACCTGACCACGGCGACCTGGCCGGCCTGGCTGAGCCTGGGCTATGTGTCGCTGTTCAGCATGCTCATCGGCTTTTTCTTCTGGTACCACGGCCTGGCCCGTGGCGGCATCGCCGCGGTCGGTCAGTTGCAACTGCTGCAACCCTTCTTCGGCCTGGCCCTGGCCGGGTTGCTGCTGCACGAGCAGATCAGCCCGCTGATGGCCGGCGTCGCCGCCGCGGTGCTGCTCTGCGTGGCCGCGGCGCGGCGCTTCGCCCGCTGAACGCGAGCGCCTCGGGCGGGCCTCGGCATCCGCCGCCGGGCGCAGCGGCGGCGGGGATTTAGCGGTATCATCGGGCGTTTGTGTATTTCCCCGGGCCCGCCGGAAGGAAGCTCCGATGATCCCACCAGCCGAGCCGCCCGCTGCGCGCGACGAATTCGCCCCGCGCCCGCGCCTGACCCTGGGCAGCCATGTGCACAGCGGCTTCGACCTGCGCAGCGGGCGCATGCAGAACATCGCCCGGCACCGCGCCGCCCTCGCCTTCCTCTATGCCGACACGCCGGTGTCCGGACCGATCAACCCGCGGACCGGCAGCGAGCTGCGACTGTTCCGCGATGAGCGCATCGTCCGCCTCAGCCGCCAGCCGGAGCGCGAGAACCAGTTGCGCCTGCAATTGCGCCAGCTCGGTTTCAAGCCAGCGATGCGCCGCAGCGATGCCCTGGAAGACAGCGCCGGGGAAATGTTCGAGCTGCCCGACGACGGCGCCTGGCAACAGTTCATGCGCGAGGGGCTGCCGCTGCTGCGCGAGCGTGGCTGGGAAGTGGAGGTGCGCCCGGAGTTCGTCTTCGACCTGACCCCGGTCGAGAGCTGGTACGCGGAGATCGAGGAGACCGAAGACCGCCAGTGGTTCGACCTGGAGCTGGGCATCGAGATCGAGGGACGGCGCATCAGCCTGTTGCCGGCGCTGATCGAACTGATCCGCCGCAGCCCGGCCTTGCTCGACCCGCAGGCGCTGGCCCGCCACGCCGACGACGAACAACTGGTGCTGCGCCTGGACGCCGGGCGCAGCCCGGTGCACAACTGGCAGACCGCCTCCGAACGGCCGCTGCGCGTGTCCCTGCCATTCGGCAGGCTGAAACCGCTGCTCGGCACCATCTCCGAGTTCTACCTGGGCGAACAGCTGCCGGTGCGCCGCTTGCGCATGGGCGCGCCGGACGCCGCGCGGCTCAGCGAGCTGGAGGAACTGCCGCTGCACTGGCAAGGCGGCGAGCACCTGCGCGAGATCGCCCACCGCCTGCGCGACTACCGCGCCCAACCGGCGCCGCTGCCGACGGGGCTGCGCGCCGAACTACGGGCTTACCAGCACGAAGGCCTGAGCTGGATGCAGACGCTGCGCGAAGTCGGCGCCAGCGGCATCCTCGCCGACGACATGGGCCTGGGCAAGACGCTGCAATCGCTGGCCCACGTGCTCCTGGAAAAACAAGCCGGGCGCCTCAGCGCGCCGGCCCTGGTGGTGATGCCGACCAGCCTGATCCCCAACTGGCTGGACGAAGCCGAGCGCTTCACCCCGCAATTGCGCGTGCTCGCCCTGCATGGCGCCGGCCGCCGCCGCGACTTCGCGCGGATCGCCGAGCATGACCTGATCCTCACCACCTATGCGCTGCTGCCGCGCGACGCCGAGAAGCTCGGCAAACAGCAGTACCACCTGCTGATCCTCGACGAGGCGCAGAACATCAAGAACGCCGGGACCAAGGCCGCCCAGGCCGCGCGCCAATTGAACGCGCGGCACCGCCTGTGCCTGACCGGCACGCCGCTGGAAAACCACCTGGGTGAACTCTGGTCGCTGTTCCACTTCCTGCTGCCCGGCTGGCTCGGCGACGCCCGCCAGTTCGCCCAGCACTACCGCACGCCCATCGAGCGCCACGGCGACCAGGCACGCCTGGCGCACCTGGCCGCGCGCATCCGCCCCTTCCTGCTGCGCCGCACCAAGGAGCAGGTGGCCTCGGAGCTGCCGCCGAAAAGCGAATTCATCCAGCACATCGAACTCAGCGAAGCGCAGCGCGACCTCTACGAAACCGTGCGCCTGGCCCTGGACCGCAAGGTCCGCGAGGAGATCGCCCGGCGCGGCCTGGCGCGCAGCCGCATCATCATCCTCGAAGCGCTGCTCAAGCTGCGCCAGGTCTGCTGCGACATCCGCCTGGTGCAGAGCGAGGCGCCGGCCGCGGGCGGCAAGACGGCGAAGACGGTGACCTCGGGCAAGCTGGAGTACCTGCTGGACATGCTCGACGAACTGCTCGCCGAGGGCCGCCGCGTGCTGCTTTTCTCGCAGTTCACCTCGATGCTCGCGCTGATCGGCGAGGCGCTGCGCCAACGCGGCATCGACTATGCCCTGCTGACCGGCGACAGCCGCGACCGCCGCGCCCCAGTGGAGGACTTCCAGCAGGGCCGCGTGCCACTGTTCCTGATCAGCCTCAAGGCCGGCGGCGTCGGTCTCAACCTGACCGCCGCCGACACCGTGATCCACTACGACCCCTGGTGGAACCCGGCCGCCGAGAACCAAGCCAGCGACCGCGCCTACCGCATCGGCCAGGACAAGCCGGTGTTCGTCTACAAGCTGATCGCCCGCGGCACCGTGGAAGAGAAGATCCAGTTGCTGCAACGCGAGAAGGCCGCCCTCGCCGCCGGCATCCTCGAAGGCGCCGGCGCCGACTGGCAGCTCGACGACGCCGATATCGACGCGCTCTTCGCGCCGCTGCCGAAGGCGGTCTAGCGCCCACGGCTGCATGCCCTGGGCGCGGCGCTCAGTCACGGACCAGTTGGATGCTGCCGTCGCGGTTCTGCCGGTAGAGGGTGTAGGGCAAGGCGAAGGTGTCGGTAATGCCGGAGACCAGCATGTCGGCCAGCGCCCAGATCGGATCGCCGAAACTGTACCTGGCATCGCTGCGGTAGGCCCGCGCGGTCACATTGCCGGCGCTGTCGGTGGCGACCGCACCGTAGGGCGATCCGTGCAACCAGCAGAGGTCGTAGACCACGCCGCTGTACACCCGCGGGATGCTGTCGCAGTAGGTGCCATTGAGCAGCGTATGCCTCACGTCGAGCGTCTCGTCGCTGCGCACGGTGTGCAGCGAGCCGCAGCCCGCCAGCAGCACAGACATCAGAAGGGGCAGTAGTGGTTTTCCTTGCATGGCGATCTCCTTGTCGCGAAACCCTGTGGATAATCCATTTTTTTGGCGCCGCACGCGCGGTTCACCAGGACTTGGTCTGATCCCAGCGCCAGTTGCGGTACTGGTAGATCAAGGTGCCGAGCAGACCGTAGACGGCGGCCATGCCGAAGAGGATGAGGATATGGTCGGCCACTGCCGAGAGTGGCAGGTTCATCTGGTTCATTTCCACCACCGCGCGGATCGCCCAGGTCGAGGGGATGGCGTCGGCCAGCGCCTGCACCCAGCCGGGCATGGCCTGCGGCGGCCAGGTGAAGCCGGCCATGTAGAACAGCGGCAGGGTGATGAAGGTCATGGTCAGGTACACCGCCTCTTCCGACGGCAGCAGCTCGGCGAGGAACTCGCTGAGGGCGATCACCGCCAGCAGGAAGGGCAGCACCAGGCCCATGAGCATGAAGAAGGACGCGGTCTGGCGATACCCCATCAGCCACGGCCAGATCACGTAGAAGAGCATGCTCAGCACCATCCAGATCAGCAGTTGCGCGCTGTAGCGGCCGAAGCGGGTCGACGCGGGCTGGCGCAGCGAGCGCGGCGTGCCGCCGCGTAGGTTGAGATTCACCCGGGTGCAGGAGAGCAGCAGGCTGTGCTGCAGGATCAGCGTGACCATCCCCGGCAGGACGATGGCGGCGAAGCTGGTGCCGGGATTGAACAGGTCGGTGAGCTGGGCGACGGCCGGGCTCAGCAGCACGCTGGCCTGGTCCGTGCTGAAGCCGGCGCGCATTAGCTGCGCCTGGTTGTAGCGCAGCGACAGCTCGTTGTAGGTGGCGCTGATGTCCTGCTGGATCTGCCCGTTGGCCATGCGGTTGGTGGCGTCGCCGAAGATCGGGATGGTCACCGCCTCGCCGCGCAGCACGCGCTTCTCGAAGTCCACCGGCAGGATGATGATGCCGAACAGCCGGCGCCAGGCCAGGTCGCGCTGCGCCGCCGGCAGTTCGCCGTAGTGCTGCACGGCGATCTTCGGCGCCGCGTCGAGCAGGCGCGCCAACTCGCGCGAGGCGTCGCTGTGGTCCATGTCGACCAGCGCCACCGGCAGGTCGTCCATGGTCCGGTGCGCATAAGGCAAGGTGGTCAGGCACACCGAGAGCACCATCATCAGCCACAGCGGCTTGCCCAGCATGTTCTGCAGCGATTGCTTGAGGACGGCCCAGAAGTTTTCCACAGCGCTATTCCTTCAGGCCCGTCAGGCCGGACTCAGGTCGAGCCGGCGGCGCAGGCGCTGCTTGGCGATCAGGTAGGCGACCAGCGGGTAGAGCAGCAGCTTGGCGCAGGCGTACAGGCCGGACTCCGCCGGCGCCTGGCGCAGGAACTGGTCGAACAGACCGTGCAGGGTATGCGTCAGCGGTTCGGCGATGGCGATCAGGCGGGCAATCTCCGGCATCGCCAGGTCCGGCAGCAGCACCCCGGAATAGGTCTGCGCCACGCCGATCAGCAGGCCGATCAGCGAGTAGGCGCTGAAGCGGTTGGCGGTGAAGATGAACAGGATCAACCCCAGGCTCTGCGCCGCGGCGACGTAGCAGAGGGTGATGGCCAGCATCCACAACACGCTGCCGTTGATCTTCGCGCCGTTGAGGGTCACCAGCAGAAACAGCTCGACCATCAGCAAGGTACTGAACATCAGCGTGTAGGGCGCCAGCTTGCCCAGCAGGCGCACGCCCAGCGCCTTGGCCCGCAGGATGTGCGGCGAGGAAGCGCGCAGTTCCGGCGCCTCGCGGGCCAGCACGTGCACGGTGGCGACGATCACGAAGAGTTGCAGCAGGTGCACGATGGCGGCGAACTGCTGGTAGTAGATGTAGTTGCCGCTGGCGTTGAACAGGCTTTCGTAGGCCACGCTGATGCTCGCCAGGCTCGGCAGGGGCTGGCCCATGCCGGCGGCCAGGCGTGGACGCAGGTCCTGGTTGAGGGCGCTGACCAGGCCGCCGAAGTCCTGGGTCGAGTAGTAGCCGGCGGAGTAGAACAGCGAGTTGTAGTAAAGCTCGGCCTTGGGCTGGCGCCCGGCGAGGGCGTCGGCCTCGAAATCCCGCGGGATGTAAAGGAGCGCGTAATCCGCGGCGCGGCGGAGGCGTTGCAGGCCCTCCTGCAAGCCACCGCCAAGGACCTCGACCTGGGCGTGGGAACCCGCATCGAGTTCGCGCACCACGCGCCGCGAGAGGCTGCTGTGATCGGCGTCGACCACCGCCACCGGCATGTCCAGCAGGGTCCCGGCCTGGTAGATGCCACTGATCAGGGTGAACAGCAGCAGCGGCCACAGCCAGCCGAGCCAGTGGATGGTCCAGCTGCGCACGGCGAGGCGCGTCTCGGTGTTGAACGCCTGGGCGAAGCGCTGCAGGTTGCGCCTTACTGCTGCCAGTGCCACAGCGCGCTCATCCCCGGACGCAGGCCTTGCACCGGCTGCAGCGGATACAGCCGTACCTCGAAGGTCTTCAGGTCGAAATCGCCGGTGGCGCGAGTCGCGCGCTTGGTCGCGAAGTCACCGAGGGGCGCGATGTAGCGCACCTCGGCCTCGACCCTGGCATCGCCCAGCGCCGGCAGTTGCAGCGCCACCTTGTCGCCCTTGCGCACCTTGGCCAGGATGTCCTCGCGCAGGTTGAACACCAGGTAACTGTCGGACAGCCGCACCAGGGTCAGCAATGGACTGTAGGCGTTGATCAGCTCGCCCTCTTCCGCCGGAATGGGACCGACCTCGCCGTCCACCGGGGCCAGCACCCTGAGATCGTCGCTCTGCGCCTCCAGCTCGGCGAGCTGGGCATCGGCGCGGCGCACCGCGGCCGACAGCGCCTTGCGGGTTTCCTCTCGGTCGCCGCGATTTCCCTGGTCCAGATTGGCCTGGGCTTCGGCGACCTGGTTGCGCGCCACATCGTGGCCACGCCGCGACAGGTCGAGCTGGGACTGGGAGACGAAGCCGCGCGCGGCGAGTTCCTGGTTGCGCTGGTAATCGAGTTCGGCGTTGCGCAATTCGGCCTGGGCCTGCTGCAGACTGGCCTGCAAGGCGCGCAAGGTTTCCTCGCGGGTGCCATGCACGGACTCGTCGAGCTGCGCCTGGGCCTGGCTGCGCGCGGCGCGCAGGGAATCCAGCTGGGCCTGCAATTCCGGGCTGCTCAGGCTGATCAGCAGATCGCCCTTCTTCACCTCGTCGCCACGCCGCACGTGCAGGTGCTCGACCCGGCCCTTGGCCTTGGACGCGACTATCACTTCGGTGGCGTCCGCCTCGCCCTGCAACAGCAGCGGCTGGGTGTGCAGCTGCAGGTACAGGGTAATGGCGACGATCACCAGGATCAGCAGGGGTGCGAACAGCTTCCAGCCCTTCATCGTGCGGGTCTTCCCTCGGCGGCGCGATCCGCCGATGGTAGTGCATCCGCCAGTCGCTGGGGGCCGCCGCAGGCGATTAGGGAGATTTCAGCGCTCGTCGTCGGACGCCTGGCCGATCTCCCCGCCCTTGCTCGTCGGCGGCGACGGGAAGCGCGACGACGCATAGCGCACCACCAGGATCGCCAGGGCCAGCAGCAGCAGCGCCACCGAGACCAGGATGATGCCGTCGTCCGGCGTATGGTTGTGCTGGATGTCGGCGATCATCAGGCGGGTCAGCGCGGTCATCGCCACATAGATGAGGAAGCGCACCGGCATGTGGTTGGTCTTGAAGTAGATACCGACCATCGCACCCAGTTCGAGGTAGATGAACAGCAGCAGGATGTCGTCGATGCTGGCATGCCCCTTGGCCACCATGTCGACGAAGGATACCGCCGCCGACCAGAACACCGTGGCGCCGATGGCGAACAGCGCCAGGTAGTGGAAGGCCTCGACCAGCAGGTTGCCGAGCGACTCGGCGACCCCGTGCATTTGCTGCCGCAGGCGTTCGGCCCAATCCAGTTTCATTCGTCGTATCTCCCTTGCTTTCGGCGATTGTTGGCGTGGTACGTGCAAGTCACACGCCATTGACCCTCGACACGCATAGCGCGCCGAGGCTGCGGCAATATGACCGCGAACTTTTGCAGACGCCCTCCAGTCCATGAAGGGTCACGCCATGCCCCAGGCAAGGATCGAATATGAACAGCCCCTTCCAGGTACTCAGCGACGAATTCCAGGACCGCTACCGGGTCAACTTCAGCCTCGAACGGCCGGACGGCAGCATCGTCCTGACCCTCTCCAGCGACAGCGGCGTGGTCGCCAAGCGGCTGATCCGCGCCGGCCAGCTACAAGACCCGGAGCAGCTGCAGCGGCTGATCCAGAGCATCCGCTTCGGCATCGCCATCGAAGAGGGCGACAGCGCCCCGCGCCTGCTGGCGGACATGACCGAAGGCCGCGGACTGCCGATAGCCTCCTGAACACCTGGCGCCACGGACGCCAGCGGCAAGCACAGCGCCCCAGCATGGTGCGGGGCGCTGGCCGATCAGGCATCGCGCCACAGCCGCCATCGCACACACCCCGTTGCGCAACGCCAGCGCCCGGTCAACCGGGCGGCACTATCATTGCGCCAGCCGTGCGCAAAAGGCACGCATCAACGGAGTAGCCGGGACGAATTCGATACTGTATAAATAGCCAGTACTTTCAATTCCCCCCAGACTAGAAGGCATAGAGGTGATGAATGGCCGTCGAAGTGGTGTACCGCAGCAGCCGCGATCCGGAGCGCCTGTTCATGGATAAGGCAGAAGCCGACCGGCACGACAAGATGCTCGAACTGGCGGAGACGCTGGCCGATGTCCTGCAGAAGGCGGTGCCCTCGCTGAACGAAACCCAGGTCGAGGAAATCGGCATCTTCATGGCGAAGAACCGCGACGCCTTCGCCCGCGCCTTCAAGAACCAGCCGGAAGCCCTCGGCGAACTCTTCGCCACGCCCGACGCCTGACCCTCCCCCCGAGCCCCGGACAGCCCATCCGGGGCTTTCGTTTGTCCAGGCGTCAGCCCGAGGGCGCCTCCAGCGCCTCCACCAGCGCCTGGAGGAATCGCGCCGCTTCGCCGCCGGTGACCACGCGATGGTCGAAGGTCAGCGACAACGGCAGCATCGGATGGATTTCCACCCGGCCCTGCCAGGCCACCGGTTCGTCGCGGATACCGCCGGCACCGAGGATCGCCACCTGCGGCGGCAGCACCACCGGGCTGGCATAGCGGCCGAACAGGGTGCCGAAATTAGACAGGGTAAGGGTCGCGCCGAGCATTTCCTGCGGCGGGATGGAGCGCGCCTGCACGTCCGCGCGCAGGCGCGCCACGCCTTCGCGCAAGTCCTCGGCGCTGCGCTGGCCGACATTGCGCAACACCGGGACGAAGAGGCCATCGGGGGTGTCCACGGCGATGCCCAGGTCGAGCTGCGCATGCCGGCGGACGGCCAGGGCGTTGCCATCGAACCAGCTGTTCAGCACGGGTTCCACGCGACACGCATGGGCGATGGCCTGGGCCAGGCGGATCAAGGGATCGCGGGCCGCGCCCCAGCGCTGCAGGTCGGCATCGCCATGGAGGGTCACCGGCACCACTTCGGCGTGCGCGCGCGCCATGTTGAGCGCCATGCTGCGCCGCACCCCGCGCAGGCGTTCGCCGCCAAAACGCTCGCGGGCACTCTCGGCCGCGGCTTCCACGTCGGCGCGCGTGATCAGGCCCGCCGCCCCACTGCCACTGAGCGCGCCCAGTTCCACGCCGAGCTGCCGAGCCAACTGGCGCACCGCCGGCGTGGCGCGCGGCGCCAGGTGCTCACGGGTGGAGGGTGCCGCGCCGATGAAGAAAACATCGTGTCGCGCCGCTTCGCCGCCACCCTCCAGGCGCCCGACCACGGTTCCGGCATCGCTGCTCTCGCCCTCGAAGCCAACCAGCGGTTCACCGACATGCAGGACATCGCCTTCGGCACCGAACAGTTTTTCCACGACGCCCGCGTAGGGCGCCGGGATTTCCACCAGGGCCTTGGCGGTCTCCACCGACACCAGCGGCTGGTCAGCCTCGACGCGCTGTCCCTGGCTGACATGCCAGTGGGCGATCTCGGCCTCCTGCAGCCCTTCGCCGAGGTCGGGCAGCTTGAAGTGCTTCATAGGCATTCTCCGACGGCATCTGTCTGTTCATCGCGGTGGCCGCGCACAACCACCCGGCACCGACGCGCACCCCACCCTCAGGCATAGCTGAGCACTCCCTCGCAGGCTGCCAGAATGTCCGCCACGCTCGGCAGGTACAGGGTTTCCAGGCGGTACAGCGGCGGCGGGATGTCCGGCGCGGTGACGCGCTGGATCGGCGCCTGCAGGTCGAGCAACGCGCGCTCGTAAAGGCTGGCGGCGATCTCCGCGCCCAGGCCGCCGCTCTTCGGCGCCTCGTGGACGATGACGCAGCGCCCGGTCTTGCGCACCGAGGCTTCCAGGGTGTCCAGGTCGAGCGGCTTGAGGCTGGCGACGTCGATGACCTCCGCCTGCACGCCGCGCTCGCCCAGGACATCGGCTGCCTGCAGCGTCTCGTGGACACTGGCGCCCCAACTGACCAAGGTCAGATCGCCGCCTTCGCGCAGGGTGAAACAGCTGTCCAGCGGCAGGCGCCGGCCATCGTCCAGCAAGGGTTGCGGATTCATCCGGTAGAGCCGCGTCGGCTCCAGGAAAATCACCGGGTCGGGGTCGTCGATGGCCGCCAGCAGCAGGCCATAGGCCCGCGCCGGCGAGGAAGGCACCAGCACGCGAATGCCGGGGATATGCGCGAACATCGCTTCAGTGGCTTCGCTGTGATGTTCCGGCGCGCGGATACCGGCGCCCATCGGCGTGCGCAGCACCAGCGGGCAGCTCAGCCGGCCACGGGTGCGATTGCGCAGGCGGCTGGCGTGGGACACCAGTTGCTCCATGGCCGCGTAGATGAAGCCCATGAACTGGATTTCCATCACCGGCTTGAGGCCCTGGGCGGCCATGCCGATGCTCAGTCCGGCGATCATGTTCTCCGCCAGCGGCGTATCCAGCACGCGCTTGAAGCCGAAAGCGTCGCGCAGGCCGAGGGTGGCGCGGAACACCCCGCCGTTGACGCCGACGTCCTCGCCCAGCACCACCACGTCCGGGTCCTCGGCCATGGCCCGGTGCAACGCCAGGTTGACCGCTTCGAGCAGGGTCAGCGAACGCGGCTCGGGGTTGCGTTGCGGATCAGCCATCGTGCCTCCCTCCCGGCTGCGCGGGGTTCGCCGCGAGCGCGGCCTGGCGCCGCGCCAGGCGCTCGGCGAGCATCTCGCGCTGCTCCGCCAGGGCCGCCGGCCAGCGCGCGTAGAGCGAGTCGAAGAGCGCCTGCGGGCCTTGCGCCGCAGTCGCCTCGAAGCGCTCCACCGCCTGTTGCACCAAGCCCTGGCATTCGCCGACCAGCGCCTGCTCGCAGCTCTCGTTCCACACGCCGAGCGCCGCCAGGTAGGCCTGCAGGCGCTTGACCGGCTCCTCGCGCCAGGCCTGGTTGACCTCCTCGGCGGAGCGATAGCGACTGGCGTCGTCGGCGGTGGTGTGATCGCACAGGCGGTAGCTCAAGCACTCCAGCAGCAGCGGCCCCTTGCCGTGGCGGGCGCGTTCGAGGGCCTGGCGCACGCGCTCGTAGACCGCCAGCACATCGTTGCCGTCCACCTGCTCGCCGGCGATGCCGGCGCCCAGCGCCTTCTGCGCCAGGGTCGGCGCGGCGCACTGGATGCGCCGTGGCACCGAGATCGCCCACTGGTTGTTGTTGACCACGAAGACCACCGGCAACTGCCAGGCGCCAGCGACATTCAGGGCTTCGAAGAAATCGCCCTTGCTGGTGGCGCCGTCTCCACAGGTCGTCACCACGGCGCGGTGCTCGCCACGAATCTTCATCGCCGTGGCCACGCCACAGGCATGCAGGGCCTGGGTGGCGATGGGCACGCAGATGGGGAAATCCTCGGCGCAGGCCGGATCGACATAGGCACTGCCGCGCTCGTCGCCGCCCCAGTAGAGAAGGATTTCCTCCATGCGCACGCCACGCAGCAACTGCACGGCGGTGTCGCGGTAGTAAGGCACCAGCACGTCGTCGCCGTGCATGGCGCAGCCGACGCCCACGCCGATGGCCTCCTGGCCGAGGGTCGGCGCGTAGGTGCCGATCCGCCCGGTACGCTGCAAGGCCACGGCTTTCTGGTCGAACAGGCGGGTCAGCACCATCTGCCGGTAGAGTCGGGTCAACAGGCGCCGGTCATCGGCCCAGGCCGGCGGGTCGCCGACCAGTTGGCCGTCGGGCGCCAGGTAGCGCGTGTAGGGAAGGCTGGATGCGTTCGGCGCCATGACCGTCCTCCGTTTCCCACCGGGTAGGTGGAGCGCTTGTCGGGCCGCCGCGGGTAGCGGCGGCGGCGCGGTCTCGGCTCGCCCGCGCCGCTAGCCGTAGAGAATGCGTTCGGCGATCAGGTCGGCGACCCGCGCGGGCGAGCGGTGTTCGGCCTGGGCGTGGGCGTAGACCTCGGTCAGACGGTTGCCGATCTGCGCCAGGTGCGCGGTGATCGCCGGCAGGTCCTCGCCCTGATGCTGCAGGGAGACGAAGATCAGGCCACCGGAATTGATCACGTAATCGGGCGCGTAAAGGATGCCGCGCGCCTCCAGCTCATCGGCGACATCGGGATGCGCCAGTTGATTGTTGGCCGCGCCGGCCACCGCCGCGCAGCGTAGCTGGGCCACTATCTGCGAAGTCAGCACGCCGCCCAGGCCGCAGGGCGCGAGTATGTCGCAGGGGGTGGTGAGCAGTGCCTCGTTGGCGATCGGCTGGGCGCCCAGTTGCTCCACCGCCAGTTGCACCTTGCCGGTGTCGAGGTCGCTGACCAGCAGCTCGGCGCCCGCCGCCGCCAGTTGCTCGGCCAGGGCGTAGCCGACGTGACCGAGACCCTGCACGGCGATGCGCAGACCCTCCAGATCATCGCTGCCCAGGCGCGCCTGGGCGCTGGCGCGAATGCCGGCGAACACGCCCATGGCGGTGTGCGGCGACGGATCGCCGCCGCTGGTGGTGCTGGTGACATGGCGGGTGTGCTGGGCGATGCAGTCCATGTCGGTGCTCGACGTGCCGCTGTCCACCGCAGTGACATAGGCGCCGCCCAGCGAATCGATGAATCGCCCGAAGGCCTCGAACAGCGCGCCCCGGTTATCCACATGCGGCGCGCGGACGATCACCGCCTTGCCGCCGCCCTGCCGCAGGCCGGCCAGCGCGGCCTTGTAGCTCATGCCCTGGGCCAGGCGCGCGACGTCGCGCAGCGCGGCGTCATCGTCCGCGTAAGGCAGATAGCGACAGCCCCCCAGGGCTGGCCCGAGCCGGGAGCTGTGAATGGCGATGATCGCCTTGAGTCCCGTGGCCGGGTCCTGGGCGAGGTGCAACGACTCGAGCCGGGTGGCTTCCATGATGTCGAACACGGCGGCGCTCCCATGCTGATGCGGGCAGGCCCGGCGAACGGCGGGCAGCGTGAACGGGCTCCCTCAGTATAGGCAGTGGCCGGGGGGCCAGCGCTGGCGCCGACGACCGAGGAACTGGACGTTTGCCACGCGCAGTGGTTAAAAGGTTCTATCCACTGGAGATCGCCATGGACCCGCGCCAAGCCTGCTTCGCCTGCCTCGCCCTGGAGCCGCCGAACCTGTTCGAGGCGGCCTTGTGGATCGCCGTCGAGCACGAGCCGCACCTGCCGGCCGCGCAGGCGTTGCACGCCGTCGATAACCTGGCGCATCAGGTGACGGCCGGCCTGCCGCTGCTGGAGGGCGACGCCGAACGCGCCCAGGCGCTGCTGCGCCGCTTGAGCGAACTGGGTTTCGCCGAAGACGACGACTTCCCCCTACAGGCTCGCGCCGCCCTGCTGCCGCAGGTACTGCAGCGCCGTCGCGGGCAACCGCTGTCGTTGGCGCTGATCGCCCTGGAACTGGCGCGACGCGAAGGCATTCCGCTGGTCGGCGTCAACTTCCCGGGGCGCTTCCTGCTCCGCGTTCCGGGCGCCGACCACCTGCTCGATCCCACCTCTGGCCGCCGCCTTTACACCCGCGACTGCCGCGACTTGCTGGCGCGCCACCTGGGGCCGCAGGTCGAACTGAACGCCAGCCACCTGCTCACCGCCACTGCACGGGAAATGCTCCAGCGCCTGTCACGCAACCTGCGCCAGTTGCACCAGGCCGCGGGGGCGCCCCTGGCCGCGCTGAAGGATGCGCAACGGGTGCTGGAACTGGGCGAACCGAGCGTCGCCGACCACCTGGCCCGCGCCGAACTGTATCGCCAGCTGGATTGCCCGCAGGCCGAGCGCTACGACCTGGAGCGCGCCCTGCTGCTCAGCGACGACGCCGCCGAGCAGTGGCAGCTGCGCCGGCGCCTGGAAGCGTCGGCACTGCCGAAGAAAGCCCTGCACTGAGCCGGCTCAGGCCTTGAGCAGGCCGAGTTCCTTGGCCCGCGCCACCGCCTGGGTGCGGCGCTCCACCCCGAGCTTGCCGTTGATGCGCCGGGCATGGGTCTTCACCGTGTGCAGGGAGATGAACAGGCGTTCGCCGATTTCCAGGTTGGAACAGCCGCGGGCGATCAGCTCCAGCACCGACAGCTCGCGCAAGCTCAGCAACGGCGGCAGCTCGTGGCCGGTGGCCTGGGCGAACAGTTCCGGCTGCCGCTGGCGGGCATCGAGCAGCGCCGCCTCCAGGCCGAAACGCTGCACCAGTTCGAGCCCTTCGGCGCGCGCCAGTTGGGCCTGCTCGGGCTGGCCGGCGAGGGCATAGGTCTCGGCCAGCGCCAACCAGACTTCGCAGACCAGCGCCATGCGCCCCTGCTGTTCGAGGACCGGGAGCATCCCGGACAACCGGGCCAGGGCCGCGCCGGGCTGGCCATCGTAGCTTTCCGCCAGGGCCAGCTGGCACTCCACCCGGAACACCAGGTCGGGGGTCGCCGCCGGCGCGCTGAGGCCGTCGCAGCGATAGCGCGCGAGCACCCGCCCGAGCACTTCCCGCGCCTGCGCCGGGCGCCCACGGCGCAGGCTCAGGGCGCCGCTGGCGAGCAGCAGGGTGCCGCGATAAAGGGTTTCGGGGACATGGCGCAGCTGCATCTGCCGTTCCGCGTCGAGCAGGCGGTTGAAGGCGCTATCGAAGTCGTCGTCGCGCGCATCGAGCATGGCCAGGCCGATGTAACCATAGATGGCGCAGGGGTCGAGGCTGCGCCGCGCCTCGCGCAGGCCGGCCTGCAACAGCGCGCGTGCTTCGCCTTCGCGGCCCTGGCGCAGGCAGAGCCAGCCGCGCCGCAATTGCACCCGGCCGGTCATGGCGCAACCGCCCTGGCGCAGCTCCAGCAACGACTCTTGCACGCGGCGCAGCAGGGTCTCGGCACGCGACAGCTCGCCACGCTGCTCGAGCCAATAGGCGCGGTCGATCTCCAGGTAGGCCTCGAACAACCGGCTGCCCTGCTCGCGGGCCAGCTTGAGCGCTTCGCGGTTGATCAGCCGCGCCTCTTCCAGCTGACCGTCGGCCAGCGCCAATTGGCTCAGCGCCGACAGGCAGATCAGGGTCTGCGCCCAGGCTTCCTGCGGCAGCTCGTCGAGGGCGCCCTGTAGCAACTCGCGGGCGCCGGGACGGCCACGGGCATGGGCGAGCATGCCGGCCAGCCCCTGCCATTGCGCGAGCATGGCGCGCTGGCGCGCTTCGTTGGGCATTGGCAGGAAGCGCGCGAAGTGTTCGAGCAGCGCTTCGGCTTCATCCAGGCGGCCGACGAAGAGCAGCGCCCAGGCGTTGAGAATGAGCAGGCGCGGCGTGCTGTGCAGCAGGTCCGCGGGCAGCTCCTCGCGCAAGCGCAGCACACGCTCGACGCTGTGGCCCTGCAACAGTTGCTCCTCGGTCAGTCGCTGCAACAGGCTGGCGGCGACATCGGGCTGCTCGGCGCGCAGGGAATGCTCGAAGGCGGCATGCATGTCGCCGGCCTGGCTGTACCACTGGCAGGCACGCCGATGCAGGCTGCTGGCCGGGGTCCGGCCCATCTCGGCCAACTGCGCGGCGAGCATCGGGGTGACTCGATACCATCCGCTGGCGCCCTCTTCCGCCTGGAAACAGGCGCCACGGGCCAGCAACTCGCTCAGCGCCCCCGGCGCGTCCTCGAACAGGTAGCCGGCCAGCGCCGCGCAGCAGCGGTTGAGCCGGGCCAGGCCGCAGAGGACATCGGCCAGCGGTTCGGGCAATTCGTCGAGTACCTCCCGCTGCAGGTACTCCTGCAACAGCGCACGGCCAGCCTCGGCGAGCTGCGCCGGCAACGGCGGGTCGCTTTCGATGGGCAAGCCGAGCAGGCGCAGGCGCACCCCGGCGCACCAGCCGCCCGTGTGTTCCAGCAAGGCATGCTGCAACTCCGCGGACCAGTGCCGACCGGCCCGTTCGAGCAACTCGCCCAGTTCCTGCGCATCCATGCCGAGGGCGGCGGCATCCAGTTCGAGCAATTCGCCCTCCAGCAGCAGGCGCGCCAGGTTGCACGCCGGCCGCCGGCGACTGGCCAGCCACCAGCCGACCTGCGGCGAGGCGAGCGCCAACAGCCGGTCGAGGCTGGCATCCAGCCCGCTGTCGGGCTCCCGCGGGTAGTCATCGAGCATGATCCACAGCGGCTGCTGGATATCGCGCAGGTGCGCATGCAGGCTGGCTTCGTCGCTATGCGCCAGGCCCAGGGCCTCGGCCAGACGCCGGCACAGCGCCTCGCCGGTCAGCGCCCGGCCGCCGAGCGCCAGCCAGACCACCGCGGTACCGGCGGGAGCGACGCGCGCGCATTCACCCATGAGCACGGTCTTGCCGCTGCCCAGCGGGGCCAGCAACAGGCGCAGGCGATGGTCATCGCGCAGCAAGGCATCGCGCAGGCGCGGGCGCGGCACGTGTTGGGGGGGTAAGCGAGGCAGAAAGGACAGGCTTCTGGCGGAGGTGAACATGGGCAGGCGTCTCGACCGATCCTGACCCTTGAGCCTAGGCAGGCGAGCGCTCCGGGAAAAGCATTATCAACCGGACGCATGTCACGCTATAGGACACAGTCCGTGTGCGATTCCGTACACGACCGGCGACGCCCGTTGCGGGCGCCGCCGGCCGGCAGGATCAGCGAACGCCTTCGTTGCGCAGGGCGGCCGGGGTGAAGTCGGCCATGGTTGCCTTGGCGCCGAAGCGATAGCCGCTCTTCTCTTCGTTGAACAGGCCCAGAGCCAGGTAGCGGCCGGCGATCACGTCATACAGGACTTCCGGCACGTAGCCGCCAGCCTGGTGCGCGTAGTTGAACATGTAATGCCCCTCGGCGACGCGCCAGAGCTGGCCGCGACCGTCGTAGTGGTCGACCTCGGCGATCTGCCAACTGTCCTCGTCGATGTACATGTGGCGCTTGGCGTAGATGTGCCGCTCGCTGGGCTTGACGGTGCCGACCACTTCCCACACGCGGTGCAATTCGTAGCGGGTCAGGTCCTGGTTGAGGTGTCCGGCCTTGACGATGTCGTCGTACTTCTCGGTCGGCAGGGCCAGCTTGTAGCTGTTGTAGGGGATGTACATCTCCTTCTTGCCGACCAGTTTCCAATCGTAACGATCAGGCGCACCGGAGAACATGTCGAAGTTGTCCGAGGTACGCAGGCCGTCGGCCGCGGTGCCCGGACCATCGTAGGCCACCTGCGGCGCACGGCGCACGCGGCGCTGGCCGGCGTTGTAGATCCACGCCAGGCGCGGTTCCTTGACCTGGTCGAGGGTCTCGTGGACCAGCAGTACGTTACCGGCCAGGCGCGCCGGCGCGGTGACCTCCTGCTTGAAGTACAGGAGGATGTTGCCGGTCTTGCTGCTGTCCACATCGCTCATGCTCTGCGGGAAGGCGACCGTTTCCTCGAAGCGGATCGGCGTGTAGCTGCCGTTGGTCTGCGGGGTGACCTGGACCACGGTGCGCGCCAGGTTGCCGCCACGGTAACGGGTGATGTGGTTCCACAGCACCTCGACGCCGTTCTTCGGAATCGGGAAGGCGTAGTAGCGGCTCTTCTCGAAATTGGCCAGGCCGTTGCCGTCGTTGATCGGCTGCACGTTGAGCGCGCTGGCCTTGGCCGCGGCGTAGATCTCCGGCGGCAGCGAGAAGGTGCGATGGGTCTTGTAGACCGGGATCTTGTAGGTGTCCGGGTAGCGCTTGAACATCGCCACCTGGCCTTCGGACAGTTTGTCCTTGTACTTGTCGACGTTCTGCGCAGTGATCACGAACAGCGGCTTTTCAGCGGCGAACGGATCGCTGAGGAAGCCACGCGCGTCCTCGCTGCCGGCACTCTTGTCGATGCCACCGGTCCAGGCCGGGATGCTGCCATCGGCATTGCCTTCTTTCTGCGCGCCAACGGGGGTGAGCGTATTGCCCAGCTTGGCCGCCTCATCCGCCGATACCGCCGCCATCACCGCGCAGGAGAGCAGGCTGAGAGCCAGGGCGCCACACTGCAGAATTCGTTTCGTTCTCATGTTTCCTTCCTTCAATGACCGATCAGAAGTTCACGCCAAAGCTCAGGGCGATGAAATCACGATCGTTGACCGGGTTGTAATCGCCACCGAAGAAATCGGTATAGCTGAGGCTGGCGGTGTAGGTGTTCTGATAATCGGCGTCCACACCGACGCTGACCGCCTTGGCGCCTTCGCTGAAGTTCGGGCCGTAGCCCTGGACGTCGTGGGACCAGGCCACGTTGGGCTTGAAGTTGATGCCGGCGATCACGTTCGGATAATCGAGGATGCCGCGTACGCGATAGCCCCAGGAGTTGCTGGTGTAGAAGCCGTTGTTGTTGCACTCGCTGGGATTGGCGGCGTTCAGCAGCCCGGTGCACAGCGAGTTGCTGGGCAGTTTGCCCATGCCGTAGATCGAGTCGCGGCCGTAGCGCAGGTCGCTGTCGTCGATGCCACTGATGTGGTTGTAGCCGACCTCGCCCACCACGGTCAGACGCTCGGCCGCGAGGACCTGGTCGAAGAACTGGGTGACGGTCATCTGCGCCTGGGTGACCGGCTTGCGGACGTAGCCATGGATGACGTCGCCCGCCACCGGGCTGGCCTGGCCGCTGGTGTAGATCGGGTTGCCGAACAGCGTGGTCGGGTAGAGCGCGGCGACGGTGAGGTCGGTGCTGTTGAGCTGCAGCGGCATGTTCGGCCGGTAGCTCACTTCACCGGCCACCGAGGTGCTGCCGAGGTTGGTCTGGAAGCTCAGGCCGTAGAGGCGAATGTCCTCCGGGTACTCGATGAAGTACTGCGCGGTGGCCGCGCCGGTGTTGGCGTTGGCGGTGGCCAGGCCCTTGCCGGCGATGGTGCTGAAGATCGGGTTGCGGCTGTGGTAGTTCATCATGTAGGCGCCGAACTCGGTGTCGTTCAGCTGTGATGCGTACCAGCGCAGGGCCAGGCCCCACTGGCCACTGTCGCGCGGGTCCTTGTCGCCGGAGCGCGGCAGGTAGCGGTAGCCATGCGCCGGGTTCGGGTCGAAGTCGCTACCGGCGTAGGCCAGCTTGTTACAGCCGTTGGCCGCGACGTCGGTGGTCGAGAAGAAGGTGCCGCAGTTGTCCAGCACGGTCTTCTCCCAGTCGAGCTGGTAGAAGCCCTCGGCGGTGAGGCTGTCGGTCAGGCCCTGAGACATGTAGAGCATGCTGACCGGGATCAGGCCTTCCTTGATCTCGGCGCCCGGACGGCGGAACGCGGCCACGTCGACCGGGTTGATGCTGTTGATCGAGTTCTGGATGAAGGTGCTCTCGCCCCAGCTCACCACCTGCTTGCCCAGGCGCACGGTGCCCGGCAGGTCGGCAACGCTGTACTTGTGATAGACGAAGGCGTCGAGCAGCTCGGCGCCGGACGACCTGGCGGCCTGATCGCGGCCATCGTCGCTGATGTCGTAGAGCTGGCGGTGCTCGTCCTTCAGCTCGAAGTCGTACCAGTACTTGCCGCGGACGAACACGCCGCTGTCGCCGTACTTCAGCTCCAGGTCATGGATACCCTTGAAGATTTTCGAGAAGGTCTCGCCCTTCTTGAAGTTCAGCCGGCCGTCATCGGAGGTCTGCGACGAAGCCGTGCCTCCATTGCGGGTCCCGACGTATTTGGAATCGGCGTCGCGCAGTCCCCAACTGGCCCCCACCGATAGCGACGAATCGAATTGCCCCTCGATCTCCCCGACGTTGAACGAAACGGCCTGAGCCTGGGCGGCGCATCCCAGGGCAACAGCAGCGGCCAGCAATTGAGGCTTGAAGATCGCGCGCCTTGTTTTTCTTGTCATTCGGCACTCCTGACGGTGTCTAGGTGGATACACGCTACTCAGCCAGGGGCCTGCCCACCAAGCGCACCAAGGTGGTATTTCACCCTTCATCCAAAAGAGTGAATACCCCCTCTAGCACGGGCATTCCCTGGCCATATTGGCGGTGAGCATAGTACGCCATCCAATACCTGGATAATGCATCGCCGACACCTCTATCGCTGGCGCCGCGTCTGCGGCAGACTGTGCCACCCATGCAGCCCCCAATCCCTACCCCGGCGGACAGCCAACTGACGGAGATCACCCGCGCGGTGGTCCTGCGCTACCACAACAGCTGGAAGCGCCGCGATCTCGACGCGGCGCTGGCGCTCTATCACCCCGAGGTCGAATACAACGACTTCTTCCAGAACCGCTGCATGCGCCTGGGCGAGTTGCGCGACTACGTCAGCCAGACCATGCCGAGCCGCCCGGACGAGTTCCTCGACCATATCGATCGCATCCGCGTCGACGGCGATACCGCCTTCCTCCAGTACCGCACCGCCATCACCCTCAGCGGCCGCCTGGCGGTGTTCCACTCCAGCGAAGCCATCTGCGTGCGCGACGGGCTGATCTGGCGGATCAACGAGTACGCCATCCTGGTCCGCGACAGCCACGCGGACGAACAGCGCAGCGCCGGCGACCCGCGCCCGCCGGCCAGTCGCCTGGGCCTCTCGCCGCGCCAGTTGAGCCAGCTCGCCAACGACCTCGAAGAGTACTTCCACAAGGCCCAGCCCTACCTCGCCCCGGACCTCGACCTGTCCCAGGTGGCCAGCGCCACCGGCTACACCCGCAACCAGATTTCCTACCTGCTCAATCAGGTGATGGGGCTGACCTTCTACCAGTACGTCAACCAGAAGCGCCTGCAGCACCTGATGGCGCAACTGCGTCCGGCGCTGTCCACGCGCATCGACGAACTGGCCTTCTCCGCCGGCTTCAACTCGCTCTCGGCCTTCTACCGCTGCTTCCGTCAGCACACCGGCCTGTCGCCGCGCGAATACCTGCGCCAGCTCGACACCCAGGGCTGAGCGCCACGGACTTTTCTCCGCGTACCCGCGCGCACGACAGCAAGCGCGCGCGCTTCTAGGCTTGCCTGCATTCCCCGCTCAGCCCTTCTCGGAGTCGTCTATGTCGGCATGGCGCCATATCAGTCTGTGGATGAATCAACTGGATGACGACTTCATTCCGCGTCCGGCCCTGGAAGGCACGCTGGAAGTCGACGTGGCCATCGCCGGCGCCGGCTACACCGGGCTGTGGACCGCCTATTACCTGAAGACCCGCGCACCGCACCTGAAGATCGCCATCGTCGAAGCCGAGACCGCCGGTTTCGGTGCCTCCGGGCGCAACGGCGGCTGGCTGATGGGCAACCTGCTCGGCGAGGATCGCCTGGTCGGCGCCCTGCCCGAGGCGCAGCGGCGCGAAACCTGGGACCTGCTGCACGGCATCCCCGACGAAGTCGGCCGCGTGCTGCGGCAGGAAGGCATCGACTGCGACTACCGCAAGGGCGGCGTGCTGTATTGCGCGGCGCGCTACCCGGAACAGGAGCGCCGCCTGCGCGAACACCTGGGCGAACTGCGTCGCCTGGGCCTGGGCGAGGAGGACTACCGCTGGCTGTCCGCCGCCGAACTGAACCAGCAACTGCGCATCGCCGGCCCGCTGGGCGCCATCCATACCCCGCACTGCGCGACCATCCAGCCGGCCAAGCTGGCCCGTGGCCTGGCCCGCGCGGTCGAGCGCCTCGGCGTGCAACTGTTCGAGAAGAGCCGCGTGAGCGGCTGGCAGCCCGGCGTGCTGCGCACCGACCGGGGCGAACTCAAGGCGTCCTGGGTAGTGCCGGCGGTGGAGGGCTACGCCGCCGCCCTGCCGCCCCTGGGCAACTTCCAGCTACCGGTGCAGAGCATGCTGGTGGCCACCGAGCCGCTGGACGAAGCGGTCTGGGCCGAGATCGGCCTGGAGCGCGGCCAGGCCTTCAGCGAGAACAGCCGCCAGGTCACCTACGGCCAGCGCACCCTGGACAACCGCCTGGCCTTCGGCGCGCGCGGCGGCTATCGCTTCGGCGGCAAGCTGCGCAGCGACTTCAGCCTCACCGACGCCGAGGTCGGCCTGCGCCGCTACCTGTTCGGCGAGCTGTTCCCGCAACTCAAGGACGTGCGCATCAGCCACACCTGGGGCGGCAATCTGGGCATGTCGCGGCGCTTCCACCCACACATGCTGATCGACCGCCGCAACGGCATCGCCCTTTCCGGCGGCTACGGCGGCGAAGGGGTCGGCGCGACCAACCTCGGCGGACGCACCCTGGCCGACCTCATCCTCGGCCGCGACAGCCTGGAAACCCGCCAGCCCTGGGTGATCCACGAGCGCAGTATGCAGGACAGCCTGCGCGCCTGGGAGCCCGAGCCCTGCCGCTGGCTGGGCTACAACGCGATCATCCGCAGCTTCGTCTTCGAGGACGAGGTGCTGGCCAACCCCCACAGCCCGGCCTGGCGCCGGCGCCTGGCGGAGAAGCTCGCCGCCGGCATGGAAAGCCTGATGACCTGGAAGGTCGGCTGAACGGCCGGCCTCTCCGCCAACCTCCCCGAACCCACCCGGAGTCCCGATGCAGATCACCCACCTGAAGAACACCGCCCATGCCCCTCTCGGCGAAGCCAGCCCGGTCGCCGTTCCGCTCGGCGAGCCGGTCTCGCAGACCCGCGTCGACGCGCTGGAACGCCCCGACCAGGTCGAAACCGGTATCTGGGAGTGCAGCCCCGGACGCTGGCGCCGGCAGATCGTCGAGCAGGAGTTCTGCCACTTCATCGCCGGTCGCGGCAGCTTCACGCCGGATGGCGGCGAGCCGATCGCGTTCCAGGCTGGCGACGCCTTCCTGCTGCCGGAAAACAGCCTGGGCGTGTGGGACATCCAGGAAACCGTGCGCAAAACCTACGTGATCATCCAGCGCGGCTGACGCCGCGCCTCCCCCGCACAAGCCCGCCCTGCACGCGCATCGCTGGCAGGGCCCGCTTGTCGGCGCAGGCGCTCACTCAGAACTTGCCGTGGCGCCCCTCGCCCCCGGCGAAGCGCTCGGCCCCGGCCTGGGTTTCGCCACTGTCGATCACCGCCATGCCACCCTGGAATTCATTGGCCAGGGCCACGTCGAAGGACAGTTCCCATTGCGCGTAGACGCTGGCGCGGTCGGCCAGCATGCAATGCTGCGGAAAGCCGGCGATGTCCCGCGCCAGCGCCTCGGCGGCGGCGCGCGCGTCGCCCGTCGCCACCACGCGGTTGGCCAGGCCCATGGCCAGGGCTTCGGCGGCGGACACCGCACGGCCGGTGAGGATCAGATCCAGCGCCCGGCCCTGGCCGACGATACGCGGCAGGCGCACGGTGCCGCCGTCGATCAGCGGCACGCCGAAGCGGCGGCAGAACACGCCGCAGACGGCATCCTCGGCCATCACCCGCAAATCGGCGAGCAACGCCAGTTCCAGGCCACCGGCCACGGCGTAGCCCTCGATGGCGGCGATCAAGGGTTTGCTCAACTGCATGCGGCTCGGCCCCATGGGCGCATCGCCTTCCGTCTCCAGGCGGTTGCGCCGCTCGGCGCCCTCGGCCAGCGCGGTCAGGTCGGCGCCGGCGCAGAAGGTGCCGCCGGCGCCGGTGAGCACCGCGACCCGCGCCTGCTCGTCGGCCTCGAAGGCGCGCAGGGCCTCGACCAGGGCATCGGCGGTGGGGCGATCGACCGCATTGCGCGCGGCTGGACGATCGATGATCAGGGTGGTTACCGGGCCAGTCTTGTCGACGATCACACTCACGGCGGATCTCCTCGCGGCGCGCCGCCGCGGCGGAAATGAAAAAGGCCGGCATCGGAGCCGGCCTTTCACCTTACTGCATTCCGCCGCGGGGATCAGCCCACGTATTTCTGCAGGTTGGCCATCATTTCGCGCAGCGCTTCGAGGTTGTCCGCCGGGTGCGCGGCGCCCTCGAAACTGCTGATCTGCTGCCAGTGCGCGGCCACGTCCTCGACATCGAACCCGGCGCGCGGATCGAAACCGCAACCCAGGCTGCGCTCCCAGCGCACCTTGCCCATCCAGCCGCCGCCGACTTCATAGAGGCCGGCGGTGTCCTGGCAGGCCGCGCTGCCCAGGTAGACCACCAACGGGCTGACCAGCTCGGGCTTGAGCTGCTCGAACACCTGCGGCGGGATCAGCCCTTCGGTCATGCGGGTGCCGCCGGTGGGCGCGATGGCGTTGACCAGGATGCCGCTCTTGAGCCCTTCGATGGCCAGGGTGCGGGTCAGACCGTAGAGGCCGAGCTTGGCCATGCCGTAGTTGCTCTGGCCGAAGTTGCCGTAGATGCCGGAGGTGGACGAGGTGAAGATCACCCGTCCGAAGCCCTGCTCGCGCATCAGCGGCCAGGCGGCGCGGGTCACCTTGTAGGCGCCTTCGACGTGGACCTTGTAGACCAGGTCCCAGTCGGCGTCTTCCATCTTGTGGAAGGTCTTGTCGCGCAGGATGCCGGCGTTGTTGACCAGCACATCGACGCGCCCGAAGGCCTCCACCGCGGTGCGCACGATCTTGTCGCCGTCGGTCACCGAGTCATGGTTGGCTACGGCGGTGCCGCCGGCTTCGCGGATTTCCGCCACCACGCGGTCGGCGGCCGAGGCATTGGCGCCTTCGCCGTGGGTGCTGCCACCGAGGTCGTTCACCACCACCTTGGCGCCATGCTTGGCGAACAGCAGGGCGTGGGCACGGCCGAGGCCGCCGCCGGCACCGGTAACGATCACGACCTTGTCGTCGAAACGCAGGGCATCACTCATGCTTGGAGACTCCGTGGCAGGTAAGTATTCGCGGAGTGTCGATCAGCCGGGTGGCGGTCACAACCAAGACCGCCGAGGCTGAATGGTGCCCGATAAGGTCAGGGGATGATGCCTACTCCAGCGGCCACTCCAGGCTGTCGCTGGGGCCCAGCTTGAACAACCACCAGTCGTACTCCGAGCAAAGCACCGCCACCGATCCGGCACCGAGCCACGCCAGCACGGCGCCCACGCCGTACAGCGGCGCCTCCGTCAGCCAGGCCTGATAGAGACCCAGGCAGCCCAGGCCGAACAGGGCCATGCCGAGCAGCGGACCGGCCAGGAGGAACAGCGGGCGCCCGCGCAGCAGCAGGCGGAACAGCCAGGACCCCTGCGGACGGCGCTCGGGAAGGATGGGATGCAAGGACATGGCAAAGCCTCGAAGACAGGAGATGCGCCACCCTAGCCTGCTCCCCTCGGCTTATCCGTCAGGCATTTCTGATAGCGTCGGCAGATGCCCCCGAAACTGTCCCGTCCAGCCGCGCACGGAACGCCAGGTAATGCGCCAGTACCTGCTCCGGCGCCTCGCACTGTGGATAGTGGCCGATGCCATCGAGCAGCACGGTGTCGGCATCGGCGATCAGCTCGCGATAGCGCTGCACCATGTGCGCCCCGGAAATCGGGTCCAGCGGACCGTCGATCAGGCGCAGCGGCACACCGCTGTGCTGCATGGCGCCGACCCAGCGTTCGCGGTGCTCGCGGCGGTCGCGGATGTAATGGATCAGCCGGTGCATCACCGCCGGCCCGTCGTGCCGGGCGATCAGGCTCCAGAAGGCATCCAGCTCCTCGGCGCTCGGTTGCGTGCGAGGGCCGAACACCTTGGCGAAATTGGCCGCCAGCCGGGCGCGGTTGAACAGGCGCCCGAACAGCGCGCCCAGCGGACTGAGCAGAAGCTTCTGCGATAGCACCGGGCGATGGGTCTCCGGAAACAGCCCGCCATTGAGGAACACGCAGGACGCCAGGCGAATGCGCCCTTCGCGATGCCGCGCCAGCAGTTCCTGGGCGACGCTGTTGCCGTAGTCGTGGACCAGCAGGTGCAACGGCTCGCGAATCTCCAGGCGAGCCAGCAGCGCCTGCTGCAGATCGGCCTGTTCGAGGATGCGGTAGGCGTGCCCGCGCGGCTTGGCCGAATCGCCGAAACCGAGCATGTCGCAGGCGATCACCCGGTAGCGCGCGGCCAGCGGCCACCACAGGTAATGCCAGTCCCAGGCGGCGGTGGGAAAACCGTGGATCAGCAACAGCGGCTCGCCTTTGCCGGCGTCCCAGTAGCGAATCGCGTGGCCATTGAAATCCAGATCGTTGCCCTGGGCGCGCCACTCGCCCAGGGAAATCCCCGGCAAGGCCATCAGACGGCGTATCCCGGGTTCCGCTGATCCAGCGTGCGCAGCAGCGCCGGCCAGGCCAGTTGCCCGCCCAGGCCCTGCTTGTTGCGGGTGACGCCGGCGGCCATGGCCTTGGCCCCGGCGAGAATCTGCGACGGGATCATGATCAGTTCGGCGCCGCCGCCCTGGGCCAGCACCTGGATTTCGCAGGCGCGCTGCAGGGTGAACATCATCAGGAAGGTGTCGGCGATGGTCGCCGCGCAGGTCAGCAGCCCGTGGTTGGGCAGAATCATGAAGCCGTTTTCGCCGAGGTCGGCCTGCAGCCGGGCCTTCTCCTCGTGGTTCAGCGCCACGCCCTCGTAGGCGTGGTAGGCCAGGCCGGAGAGGACGAACAGCGATTGCTGGGAAATCGGCAGCAGGCCCTGCGTCTGTGCCGACACCGCGATCCCGGCCGGTGTGTGCGTGTGCAGCACGCAGGCCACGTCATGGCGCACCTCGTGGATGGCGCTGTGGATGGTGTAACCGGCCGGGTTGATGTCATAGGCGCTGTCCATCAGCTTGTTGCCGGCCAGATCGATCTTCACCAGGCTGGACGCGGTGATCTCGTGGAACATCATGCCGTAGGGGTTGATGAGGAAGTCTTCGGTGCCCGGAACCTTGGCCGAGATGTGGGTGAAGATCAGATCGTCCCAGCCATGCAGGGCGATCAGCCGGTAGCAGGCGGCGAGATCGACGCGGGTCTGCCACTCGGCGGCGGAGACCTGGTCGCGAAGGCTGGCGGCGGGCTGGGGAGTGACAGCGTGCATGACGGTTCCTCATCGGTTGTTGTTATTCGACGAGGGCAGTCTAGTCAGGCGTGGCGGGCGGGACTGTCGCCGGCATGACAGTCTCGCCGCATGAATGATGGGGGATTCGCGCGGCGATGCCGGCGCAGCGCAGGTTCTCCGTAGCCTGCGCCGCTACAGGCAGAGCGCCAGCAGCGGCGCCAGGAGCAGGTTGAACAGCCCGGTGAGGACCATCAGCAGGCCGGCCGCCGAGCCTTCTTCGCCGCCGAATTCGTAGGCGCGGCTGGTCCCCGCACCGTGGGCGCCGACGCCGAGCAGCGCACCACGGGCCAGGCTGGAACGCAGGTGCAGCAGCTTCATCAGCACACCGCCGGCCAGGGCGCCGAAGACCCCGGTGATCATCACGAAAGCCGCCGTCAGCTCCGGCACGCCGCCGAGGTCGTGGGACATTTCCATGGCGAACGGCGTGGTGATCGAGCGCGGCACCAGCGACAGCGCCACCGGGCCGTCCAGAGCCAGGGCGCGGGCCAGGGCCCAGGAGCTGCCGATGGCCACCGCGGAACCGGCGCACATGCCCACCAGCAACGCCGGCCAGTGGCGCGCGAGCAGGCCGCGCTGCTGCCAGATCGGTATCGCGAAGGCCACGGTCGCCGGGCCCAGCAGGGTCACCAGCCAACGCGTATCGCGGGCGTAGTCGGCATAGTGCGCATGCAGCGGGATGGCCACGGCGAACAGCAGCAGCGGGACGAAGACGATCGGCGAAAAACCGTACCAGCGCACACGGCGGTAGAGCAGGCGGCTGAACAGATAGCCGGCCAGGGTCAGCGCCAGCCAGAACAGGGCGTGTCTATCGAGGCTCATGGCGCGACCTCCAGCGATACATCCACTCCACCGAGAGCGCGGTGACCAGCATCACCAGCAAGGTGCTGCACATGATCACCAGGAGAATCTTCCAGCCTTGGCTGCGCAGCAAGGCGCCGTAGTCCAGCAGGCTCATCAGCGCCGGGATGAAAAACAGCAGCATCTCCGCCAGCAGCAGGCCGGCGCCGCCCTGCAGCAACGCCGGGCGGATCGCGCCACTGGCGAACAGCGCCAGCAGCAACGCCAGGCCGATCACCCCGCCGGGCAGCGGCAGTCCGCAGGCCTGGGCCAGCCAGCCGCCGAACCACCAGAAGCCGATGAGGATGGCGAGCTCGAAGCACAGACGCGAGGCGCGGCGGAACATGGGGAGACCTGCAAGAACGGGGTTTTCGATGGCGCTCAGCATAAGACCAGGGCTAGTATCGCCAAAACGAATTGTTCGAATCGGAGTCATTCCAGAATGGAATTCCGTCAGTTGCGCAGCTTCGTCGAAGTGGTGCGCCAGGGCAGCTTCACCCAGGCCGCAGCCATCCTCCATGCCAGCCAGTCAGCGGTGAGCAAGCAGGTCGCCCAACTGGAGCAGAGCCTGCAGGTCCAGTTGCTGGAGCGCAGCGGGTCGCACATCCGCCCGACCGCCGCCGGTAGCGTGGTGCTGCGCCGCGCCGAGGACATGCTGCGCCTGCGCCGCGAACTGCTCACCGAACTCGACGAACTGAGCCAGATGAAACGCGGCGAACTGCGCCTGGGCCTGCCGCTGCTCGGCGCCGATCCCCTGTTCGCCTGGCGCTTCGCCGAATACCGCAAGCGCTACCCGCAGATCCAGGTGCGCCTGCTGGAAGGCGGCAGCAAGACCCTGGAACAGGCGGTGCGCGCCGGCGAGCTGGAGCTGGCCGGCTGCCTGACGCCGAGCGACACACTCTTCGACTGGCAGGAATTCTGTAACGAACCCCTGGATGCCCTGCTGCCGGCCGACCATCCACTGGCCGAACGCCCGAGCATCGCCCTGCGCGAACTGGCCGATACGCCGTTCCTGCTCTATCAGCAGAGTTTCACCCTCAACGACCGCCTGCTGCGCGCCTGCCACGAAGCCGGCTTCGAGCCGCGCGAAGGCGGTCGCAGCGGCCAGGCCGACTTCCTCGGCGCGCTGGTCGCCGCCGGCCAGGGCGTGGTGCTGCTGCCCCGCGCGGTGGCCCGCGAGATCGAGCGGCCCGGCGTGGTGCGGGTGCTGCTCAGCGAACCGGACCTGCGCTGGGACATCTGCTTCATCTGGCGCCGTGACGCCTACCTGTCCCACGCGGCCAGGGCCTGGCTGGAGCTGCTCAAGGAGAACCCACTGCGTGCCGCCGAGTCCGAAAAAGCGCAGGAAGGCTGAAGCGCGCTGTGCGATAGCCACGCGCTGGCCTGGCCGCCAAGGCGATGGGCAGCGCTTCGCTCAACGCTAACCTCCGAACCCACACCGCCGTAGCGTCGGGGCGTGGCGCGCTACCTGGCAAGCCACACGGCGTCAAACCAGTTCGGGGTAGTCCGCCGCCAGTTGCGGCCAGTCGCGTTGCGTCTGTTCATCGTCAGCGAGCAACTGGAAGCCGGCGAACTCGAAGGCCGGCGACACCGTGCAGCCGACCAGCGCGTAGTCGCCCAGGCAACGCGCCGCCTGCCAGGCCCGGGCCGGCACGGCGCGCTGCGGCAGGCTGCCCTCGCCCACCGGGCCAAGAAGCTCCCGGCGCAGCGTGGCGGGGCTTTCGGCGATCAGCAGTTCCAGCGGGCCGCCTTCGTGGTAATGCCAGAGTTCATCGGCATCGACCCGGTGCCAGCGACTCACCGTGCCAGCGGGCAGCAGGAAGAGGATCGCCGACGACTGCGCTCGGCCCGCCGCGTCGCACTGGCGCGAGGTGAAGAGGCGGCGGTAGAAGCCGCCTTCCGGGTGCTCGGCCAGCCCCAGGCTGTCGATCAGGTAGCGGGCGCGCGGATGCATCGGTGTCAGCCTTTCAGCGCCGCGATGAAGTCGGCGATCCAGGGTTCGGCATCGGTTTCCGGCGTCACCGTTTCGCTGGCATCCAGGCGCAGCATCGGCAGCACCTCGCGCAGGCCCAGTTCGGCGTACAACTCACGGACCTGCTCGCCACCGCCGCAGTAGGTGTCGCCATAGCTGGAATCGCCCAGGCCGATCACCGCGCCGGGCAGGCCACGCCAGTTCGGCAGGCGGTCGCGGATGGCGTAGTAGAGCGGCTGGAAATTATCCGGCAGTTCACCGAGGCCAGTGGTCGACGTCACCACCAGGAAGGCTTCCGGCGCCGCCGCGCAGAGCGCCTCCAGGGTGGCGCGCGGCTCGTACCAGGTCTCCAGGCCGGCGGCCTCCAGCAGGCGCTTGGCATGGCGCGCGACTTCTTCGGCTGTGCCGTAGACCGATCCGGACAGAATGGCGACTTTCATGGTGACTCCCAGTTCACACGACAAGGCCCGTCATTATGCCGCAAGGCGATGCTGACGCGGCATCGACGCCCCTGTACAAGCCCGCAAAAATCTATACAAAAACAAAAATTCGTACACAAATAGAATTGCAGGATTCCACCAGAACAACGGAAAAGACCCACGCTTCAAGAGGTTGCCGTATAAAGGCAGGCACCGGGCGGCAAAATGATTTGTACAAAACGATGGACTGGTATAAGTTTTACCCCAGCACATTACTGGGTCTTTTCCCCTCACCGCCCACTTCGCGAGATCAGCATGGGTTCGAGCAACGCCCCGATTCTCATCACTGGCGCCAGCCAGCGTGTCGGCCTGCACTGCGCCCTGTGCCTGCTGGACGCCGGCCAGCCGTTGATCGTCAGCTACCGTCGCGAGCGCGAGGGCCTGGCGACATTGCGTGAACGCGGTGCGATTTGCCTGCCGGCGGACTTCGCCGACGAAGCCGGCATCCTCACCTTCATCGAGCAGGTGAAAGACCACACCGACAGCCTGCGCGCGATCATCCACAACGCCTCCGACTGGATCAGCGAAGCGCCCGGCCACGAAGCCGAGGCGTTCCGCCAACTGTTCAGCGTGCACATGCTCGCGCCCTACCTGATCAACCTGCACTGCGCGCCGCTGCTGGAGCGCTCGCAGCCCGCCGACATCATCCACATCAGCGACGACGTCGCGCGCAAGGGCAGCGCCAGGCGCATCGCCTACAGCGCCAGCAAGGCCGGGCTGGACAACCTGACGCTGTCCTTCGCCGCGCGCTTCGCCCCGGCGATCAAGGTCAACACCATCGCTCCGGCGCTGGTCATGTTCAACGCCGAGGACGATGCCGACTACCGCGCGCGCACCCTGGCGAAGTCCGCCCTGGGCATCGAGCCCGGACCGGACGTCATCTACCAGGGCATCCGCTACCTGCTGGACAACCCCTATGTCACCGGCACTACCTTGACCGTCAACGGCGGCCGGCATCTCAAATGACCGCCCGCCGGGGCGCGAGGAAGCATTCATGAACGAACCACTGTCCAGCCACTACCGCGAGATTCTCCTCGGCCTGGGCGAGAACCCCGCCCGCGAGGGGCTGCTCGACACCCCCAAGCGCGCCGCCAAGGCCATGCGCTACCTGTGCCACGGCTATGAACTGACCCTGGAAGAGATCGTCAACGGCGCGCTCTTCGCCTCCGACAACGACGAAATGGTGATCGTCCGCGACATCGAGCTGTATTCGTTGTGCGAACACCACCTGTTGCCCTTCATCGGCAAGGCCCATGTGGCGTACATTCCCACCGGCAAGGTACTGGGACTGTCCAAGGTGGCGCGCATCGTCGACATGTACGCGCGGCGCCTGCAGATCCAGGAGAACCTGACCCGCGAGATCGCCGAAGCCATCGAGCGGGTTACCGGCGCTGCCGGCGTGGCGGTGGTGATCGAGGCCAAGCACATGTGCATGATGATGCGCGGGGTGGAGAAGCAGAACTCGCTGATGAACACCTCGGTGATGCTTGGCGCCTTCCGCACGTCCACCAACACCCGCCAGGAATTTCTGCAACTGATCGGACGGAGCAAGTGAAATGACGCGACTCGAGCCGGGCATGGCGCGCATCCGGGTCAAGGATCTGCGCGTGCGCACCTTCATCGGCATCAAGGAGGAGGAAATCCTCAACAAGCAGGACGTGCTGATCAACCTGACCATCCTCTACCCCGCGCAGGATGCGGTGCAGGTCAACGACATCGAGCACGCCCTGAACTACCGCACCATCACCAAGGCTATCCTCGCCCACGTCGAGGGCAACCGCTTCGCCCTGCTCGAACGCCTGACCCAGGAAATCCTCGACCTGGTGATGTCCAACCCGGCGGTGCACTACGCCGAGGTGGAAGTCGACAAGCCGCACGCCCTGCGCTTCGCCGAGTCGGTGTCGATCTCCCTCGCCGGACAGCGCTGAGCCGACCAACGCCCTCCGCCTTTCGGCCCGAGGGCGTTGCTGGCGCGGCACCCGACTCTTATCATCTGCGCAGCCCCGAAATGCCCCGACGCCCCGCGACGACGCGCTAACCGAGAGCCCCTGCGATGACCAAGCCCGCCACCGACACGATCGACCTCAGCCAAGAACAACGCACCGAACTGGAAGCCGCCGCTTTCCGCACGCTGGTCCAGCACCTGCGCACGCGCAAGGACGTGCAGAACATCGACCTGATGAACCTGGCCGGTTTCTGCCGCAACTGCCTGTCCAAGTGGTACAAGGCGGCGGCCGACGACATGGGCCTGGCGCTCAGCGCCGAGCAGGCCCGCGAAGAGATCTACGGCATGCCTTACGCCGAATGGAAGGCCAAGTACCAGAAGGAGGCGACGCCGCAGCAGCAGGCCGCCTTCGACAACGCGAAGAAGCACTGACGAGTCCGCCTTGATGACCCTCACCGATTTCCGCGCGCGCCTGCGCAGCGAGCAACACCTGTTCACCGATACCCTGGCGTTCATCGCCGAGCACTACAGCTACAGCCCCAGCGCCTTCAGCAACGGCACGGTGGAAAACCCCGCCGGGCAGAACGAGGGTTCGTGCAAGACCCTGGGCTTCGCCATTCTCGAAGGCCTCAGCCTGGAAGAAACCCTGCTGGCCTTCGGCGAGCACTACCGCGCGGTGCGCGATAACCCCGAGGGCACCGACCACGCCAACATCCGCGCCCTGCAGGCCACCGGCCTGGCCGGCGTGCGCTTCGAGCGGCAGCCACTGTCGCGGCGCGGCTGACGCCCAGCAGACAGGAAAAAGCCCCGCGATCGCGGGGCTTTTTCATTGCACGCCGGCACTCGGAGCCGTTACAGGGAATCCAGGTAACGCTCGACGTCCAGCGCCGCCATGCAGCCGGCGCCGGCAGAGGTGATGGCCTGGCGGTAGACGTGATCGGCAACGTCGCCAGCGGCGAACACGCCGGGGATATTGGTCGCCGTGGCATTGCCGTCGCGGCCGCCGTTGACCACCAGGTAGCCGTCCTTCAGTTGCAGTTGCCCCTCGAACAGCGCGGTGTTTGGGGTATGGCCGATGGCGACGAACAGGCCATCCACCTTCAGTTCCTCGACGCTGCCGTCGCCGTTGCGCAGACGCACACCGGTGACGCCCATGTCGTCCCCCAGCACCTCGTCCACCTGGGCATTGAGCTTGAGCACGATCTTGCCCTCGGCGACCCGCGCTTGCAGCTTGTCCTGGAGGATCTTCTCGGCGCGGAACGTCTCGCGGCGATGCACCAGGGTCACCTTGCTGGCGATGTTGGCCAGGTACAGCGCCTCTTCCACCGCGGTATTGCCGCCACCGACCACCGCCACCTCGCGGTTGCGATAGAAGAAGCCGTCGCAGGTAGCACAGGCGGAAACGCCCTTGCCCATGAAACGCTCTTCCGATGCCAGGCCCAGGTAACGCGCGCTGGCGCCGGTGGCGATGATCAGCGCGTCGCAGCTGTAGGTCGCGCTGTCGCCCTTGAGGACCAGGGGCTTGCCGGTCAGATCGACCGCGTTGATGTGATCGAAGACGATCTCGGTCTCGAAGCGTTCGGCATGCGCCTGCATGCGCTGCATCAGCGCCGGTCCGGTGAGGCCATGGGCATCGCCCGGCCAGTTATCCACCTCGGTAGTGGTCGTCAGTTGCCCGCCGGCCTGCATCCCGGTGATCAGCAACGGCTTGAGATTGGCGCGGGCGGCATAGACGGCGGCCGAGTAACCGGCGGGGCCGGAACCCAGGATGATCACGCGGGCATGACGGACTTCAGACATGACGGATTCCTCAGCGAGAAAGAGAAAAGGGAGCTGCCAAGTACCAGGGGGAAGGTTGGGAGGAGCGGCAGCTCCCGGCAAACGCAGTTTCGCGAGGAGTGCAGCGACCGACAGGAGCGAACCGGCGCTGACGTGGAGTGACCCACGGCCTGAAGTCTGACAGAAGATTCCCAATACACATTGAGATAAGTCAGGCTCACTCCGAATCGTCGGCAGACCGCCCCACCCTCGCGAAGCAAAACATGCCGCGCAGGGTAAGGCCGGGCAGGCTGGCCACAGAAATGCCGATTCTCAATTCCCACGATAGAGAGCGGCTATGCACACCGCTCGGCGGCGAGCCAGCTAGACTCAGGGAGCCTTCCACCGACCTGCATTCCTGGAATGACGCTACGAACCCGACTGCTGTGGATGTTCCTGCCGTTGCTCGCCACCAGTCTGGTGGGCATCTGGTTGCTATCCGAGCAGATCCTGCTCGAGCGCTTCGACCGCGACGACCGTCAGCACCTCTACGACGAAGTGCGCATCCTCGGCAATCGCCTCAACTTCGAAAAAAAGCGCCATCTGGATATCGTCCGCAGCTACGCCTGGTGGGATGCCAGCTACCGCTTCGTGTCGCGGCCGACGAAGACCTATGTCGAGGAAAACCTCGACATCGACATGCTCGGCAACCTCGACTTCGACTTCGTCATCTACCTCGACAGCCACGCCAAGGTCATCGCCCAACGCTGGGATACCCAGCGCCTGGAGCATCTGGTGCCGGCCGGCGGTTCCCTGCCGGCGTTGCCGCGCCTGCAAAGCGACGTGCTGAAGAAAGCCATCGAACTGGGCGCGACAGACTTCCAGGGCGACCCCGGCCACAGCCTGTCGCAGTGGCTGCTGGTGGATGGCGCGCCGCTGCTGCTGCTCAGCCATCCCATCAGTGACAACACCGGGCTGGCCGAGCCGGTCGGCGCCATCATCGCTGGCTACCTGCTCGACCAGCGCCACCTGCAGTACCTCCAGGAACAGATGGACTCGCGCCTGCAGGTGCTGCCGGGAACGGCGGCCGGGGAAGGCTGGCGGCCGCTGAACATCCCCGGCCGCGACGGCGGTTCGCTGCTCAGCCCACGGCGCGTGGCGGACGCCGACACGCAGCAGGCCACCCTGCTCTACCTGAGTTCCACCGGCGAGCCGCAGTTCCGCTTCGAGATCAGCCAGACGCGCCGAGCCTTCCAGCAGGGCCAGGAAGCCACCCGGCTGTTCCTCGGCATGACCCTGCTGATCACCTTCGTCGCCCTGCTGCTGGCCTACCTGGCGCTGGAAATCTGGATCATCCGCCGCGTACGGCGCCTCAATCAGGAAGTCGCCGGCATCGGCAGCGCCTCGCGGCTGTCGCGCCTGAGCGACCTCGGCGCGGACGAAATCGGCCAGTTGGCCGGCGAAGTCAATCGGATGCTCACTCGCCTGGAGCAGAGCGAAGCACGCGACCAGGCGATACTGGAGAGCATCCGCGACGGCTATTTCGAGCTGGACGACGACGGCATCGTGCTGCGGGTGAACAGCGCCTTCTGCCGCATGCTCGGCTACAGCAACGACGAGGTGCTGGGCCAATCCTACCGGCAACTGCTCGACCTGCCGGACGCCGATCGCGCCCGCGACCTCTATGAACGGGTGCGCGCTGGCGAACAGGAAACCACCTTCGCCGCGCCCTTCCGCCGCCGCGACGGCCAGCGCATCAATGTCGAAACCCGGGTCTCGCCGATGTTCGATGCCAACGGGCGGATCGCCGGGCTGCGTGGCATCCTCCGCGACATCAGCCTGCAGGTCGCCTACCAGAACCGGCTGCTGGAAATGGCCTACCGCGACGCCCTGACCGGCCTCGGCAACCGCAAGGCCTTCAACGAGGAACTGCCACTGGCCCTGCAACGCGCCCAGGGCGGCGTGGGCGCGGCCCTGCTGTACATCGACCTGGACCACTTCAAGCCGGTCAACGACCGCTTCGGCCATGCCGTCGGCGATGCCCTGCTCAAGCAGGTCGGCGAACGCCTGCGCGGCAATCTGCGGCAACCGGACATGGCCTTCCGCCTGGGCGGCGACGAGTTCGCGGTGATACTCGACGACGCCGATGGGCAACTCGCGGAGAACCTCGCCAAGCGCCTGCTGCACAGCCTCAACGCCGACTACCAGGTGGAAGGACAGCACCTGGACTTCCTCTCGGCCAGCATCGGCATCGCCGTGTATCCACAGGACGCCAGCGACGCCGACGGGCTGATCCAGGCCGCCGACAGCGCCATGTACCAGGCCAAGGGCCAACGCAACCGCTACCAGCGCCATCGCGCCGGGCAATAGCCCCGCGAGCGGCCAAACAGACGGCTCGCGGCGCCATGGGCGGCTCTGCTAAGGTCGCAGCCTGGATTCCCACGGAGACACTCCATGCCCAGCCTGAGCGGCCCGCAATACCTCGGCGAAGGCCTGAAACTGATGATGCGACCGGGCCTGCGCCTGTTCGTGCTGCTGCCCCTGGCGGTCAACCTGCTGCTGTTCCTCGGCCTGATCGGCTTTGCCGTGCGCGAGTTCAACCACTGGGTCGCCTGGCTGATGCCGAGCCTGCCGCACTGGCTGAGTTTCCTCGAATTCATCCTTTGGCCGCTGTTCGTCCTGCTGGTGCTGCTGATCCTGTTCTTCAGCTTCACCCTGGTAGCCAACCTCATCGCCTCGCCATTCAACGGCTTCCTCGCCGAAAAGGTCGAAGTGGTGGTGCGCGGCACCGACCAGTTCCCCTCCTTCAGCTGGACCGAACTGATCGCCATGGTGCCGCGCACCATCGGCCGCGAACTGCGCAAGCTCGGCTACTTCCTGCCGCGCGCCATCGGCCTGCTGATCCTCAGCCTGATCCCCGGCGTCAACCTGGTCGCCACCCCGCTGTGGCTGATCTTCGGCGTGTGGATGATGGCCGTGCAGTACATCGACTACCCGGCCGACAACCACAAGCTCGGCTGGAACGAAATGCTCGCCTGGCTGCGCAGCAAACGCTGGGCCTGCATGGGCTTCGGCGGGGTGACTTACCTGGCGCTGCTGATCCCGGTGGTCAACCTGGTGATCATGCCCGCTGCCGTCGCCGGCGCGGTGCTGTTCTGGGTGCGCGAGGGCGGCGACCAGGCGCTCAGCCGAGGCGGGCGCTGAGCCGCCAGAGGAAAAGCCGTGGGCCGAGCGGCCTTTCGCCGTTCAGGGGAAACCTGCACAAGTAGGAAAATTCACCAAGAACCAAGCCTCCCTTCCGACTGATCCGTGCACGCCATCCCGCGAGAATATCCGTAGCCCGGCTTCTCCGGGTTGGCTGCGGCCCGCGCCGGCCGACAGTGCCATCGCCACCGACGGATCACTCGCATGTCCAGACTGCTCAACCTGCTGCTGCGCCGCTCTCATTCGCTGCGGCGCACCCTGATGCTGTTCTATGCCGTGGTGGTGCTGCTGGTGGCCGGGGCCTTTTCCGCGCTCGCCTATCTGTCCCACCAGAGCAGCCTGGAGACCCATGCGTCCAAGGTGTTGTGGGAAAACTCGCAGCGCATCGCGCAAACCTTCGAGGACTATCTGGGCAAGCTCGATGTGATGCTCGCGGTCGCCTACCCGGAAGGCCTGCCGGCAGTCGCCGAGCTGGGCGAGGTGCCGGCACGCGACGAGCTGGTACAGCGCCTGAAGCAGGCCACCATGCTGTTTCCCCCGCCCTACGACCGGGTGTTCTACGGCAACCAGCGCGGGCAGGCGGTCGGCCTGACCCAGCATGAAGACGGCAATACCGAAATGTTCATGCGCCTGGATGTGGAAACCCGCAGCAGCTACCAACTGCTCGGCGGTCTGCAGGGGCGCTGGCAGCTCACCGACAACGAGCGTCTGCCCAACGATGTCCGCACCCGCCCCTGGTACAAGGTCGGCCGGGAAAGTCCGAACCTGACCTGGACGCCCCCCTACCTGTCCTTCTCCGGCCAGGAGCTGGTGGTGGCACGGGTTCGCGGCGTGGCCGACGGCAGCGGCCGCATCGGCGGGGTGCTGGGCGCGGAAATCTCGCTCAAGGCGATGGACGATTTCACTCGCGCGCAGCGGATCAGCGAACACGGCCTGGCGTTCGTCATGGAGGCGAACGGCGCAATGATCGCCGCCAACGATCAGGAATCCATCACCACCGGGGTGTTCCGCCGTTACGCCCAGGATTACCCGGTCTATGGCATTCGCCAGGTCTACAAGGCGCTGGCCGGGCAAAGCGGCATCGCCAGCCTGATGCCGGGCGAGGCCCGCGCCTTTGGCATGCGCCTCGACGGTGCGCCCTACCAGGTGTACGTCCAGGTGCTGCACGTCGGCCACGGTCTCAACTGGCTGGTGGTCACCGCCGCGCCACTGAGCGACTTCGCCGGCGAAATGAACCTGCACCTGCTGATGCTCGCGGTCGGCCTGGCCCTGGTGCTGATCGGCGCGCTGCTCTTGAGCTGGCGGATCGCCGCCTGGATCACCCGCGACGTGAGCACCCTCTCGGCCGCCGTGCGCCAGCTCGGCGAGGGCGGCGTGAACATCGACTTCACGGTCGAGCGCCGCGATGAGATCGGCCAGTTGGGCGACGCCCTGCACCAGATGCACGCCGCGCTGAACAACGACCCGCTGACCGGGCTGTGCAGCCGCGTCGGCCTGACGCGCAACCTGGAGCGGGCGATCGCCCGTCAGGGCGCGTCATTCTCGCTGCTGTTCATCGACCTCAATGGCTTCAAGGCGATCAACGACACCTATGGCCACGATGCCGGCGACCAGGCGCTGATCGAGGTGGCGGAGCGCCTGCGCCTGGCGGTGCGCCAGGGCGATCTGGTGGCGCGCCTGAGCGGCGACGAGTTCGTCGTGGTGCTCTGGCGGGTCGACAGCGACGCCGTCGCGGCGCAGGTCGCGGAGAATATCCGCCGCGCGCTGCAACCACGACTGCAACGCCTGCGGCCATTCGCCGGCGAGCAGCCGGTCCAGGTTGGAGCCGCGCTCGGTACGGCCCTCTACCCGCGCGACGGCGAAGACCTGGAGTCGCTGCTGCGCACGGCGGACCAGGCCATGTACGCCGACAAGTCCGCCAGCAAGGCGCAGCGCTAGGCGCCCAGGCGCAGGGCCGCGGTCAGGTCGCCCATCGGCGTCTGGCCGCGCGCGCGCATGGCCTCGTCGCGTCGCTTCAGACCATCGAGGGTCTCCAGGTCGAAGACCCGCGTGATCAGGCGCAGGATCGAGCCGGTGTCATAGACCGTATGGTCCACCGTGCCCTTGCGCGCGAACGGCGAGACCACCAGTGCCGGCACGCGCGTGCCCGGCCCCCAGCGATCGCCCTTGGGCGGCGCCACGTGGTCCCACCAGCCACCGTTCTCGTCGACGCTGATGACGATGACCATGTTCGCCCACTGCGGACTCTCCTGCAGGTGCTTCACCGCCCGCACGATATGCCGGTCGCCGCTGGCGATATCGGCGTAGCCGGCATGCATGTTGAGGTTGCCCTGCGGCTTGTAGAAGGTCACCGGCGGCAGCTTGCCGGCGCGCGCGTCGGCGAAGAAGCGGTTGCTCGACGGATCGTCGCCTAGCCCCGCGTCGCGCAGTCGCCGCGCCCGTTCCTGGGGATACTCCGGGCCCAGGCGGACGAAGTAGTTGAATGGCTGGTGGTGGTACTGGAAGTTGGGAATCCTGGGGATACCGCCGGAGATCTTGTACTGCTCCAGGGTGGCCTGCCAGGCTCCGGCGTACCAGGCCCAGTCGATGCCCTTCTTGTTCAGCTTGTCGCCGATGTGCTCATGTGTTTGCGGCACCAGCACATTGGCCTGCGCCGGCAGCGCGTAGTCCGGCCGCGCCGGATCACGCTGGGCGGTCGGCCAGTACGGCGGCAGCATGGTGTTGACGGCAAAGCCATCGGGCGTGAGGGCGCTCGGACCGAACTTGGGCGGGCCACCCTGGACGCTCGCCGGGGAGTCCTCCAGCGGCTTCAGGCGCGGGTCCTCCGGGTCGTCGCTTTGCAGCGTGGCGATCTGCGAGCGCGCCGGCGAGTCATGCGCGTCCGGGTAGACCGGCGCGGTCGCGGCGACCAGATACTGGTGATTGAGGAAGGAGCCACCGAAGGCACCCTGGAAGAAGTTGTCGCAAAGCACGTAGTCCCTGGCCAGGTCCCACAGACGCAGGCTGTACGGCGTTTGCGCGTAATAGCCCATGGGCAGCGCGCCAGAGTCGGCCCAGGCGACGAACCGGTCGTTGCGGCCGCCATTGATCTGCATCTGGTTCTGGTAGAACACATGCCAGAGATCGCGGGTCACCAGGCCCAGCGGCAAGTCTTCGCCTTGCGGGCCCTTGAGCGCGAAGGGCGCATTGGGCAGATCGACCTGGTACTGCACCCCCTCGGCATAGGTCACACCTTCCAGGGTCTGGCCGAGCGGCAGCACACCACCGAATACCGGCGGCAGCTTCTCCAGCAGGCTGCCGTCGCGGTCGCGCTGCTGGTACTCGGCCGGTTGCAACGCCGAGAGCGGCTTCTGCACACCGGGGAAATCGCCGAACAGGTTGTTGAAGCTGCGGTTCTCCGCATAGATCACCACGATGGTCTTGACCTGCTCGCGCAACGCCCGGTCCAGCTCGACGCCGCTCGACTCGAGGCCGCTTGGCGCCCCTTGCGCCTCGCCCGCCTGCGCGCCGTCCTCGCCGATCAGTCCGCCCAGGGCGACGCCCGCGCCGAGCACGGCGACCCCACCGAGGAAGCGGCGGCGCTCGGCATCAGGCAGTTGATCGTCATCGTTGCCCGGCAAACGCTCGTCTGGTTTTTCGCTCATCGCGGACTCCACTGGTCGGAAATCAAACCCGCTGAACTCTAGCAGTGCTTTGTGACGAGCAGGCGAAGGCTCTGAGGCGGCGCTTTCCGCACCGGCCGCGGATTTCTCCGGAAAACCCTGTCACATGGCTGTCATCCGTCTTTCACATGAGCTACATGACGTCGGCAGAAACTGCCCCCCATGAGCACGACTCCCCTGCGCATCGCGCTGATCAGTGAAACCTTCCCACCGGAAATCAACGGCGTCGCCAATACCCTCGGCCGCCTCGCCGCCGGTCTCCTGCAACTCGGCCACCGGGTGCAGGTCGTGCGGCCGCGGCAAAGCGGCGACGATGGCCGTCACAGCAACGACGAGCTGCTGCTCACGCGCGGCTGGCCGCTGCCCGGCTACCCGGGCCTGCAGTGGGGCCAGTCGTGCCTGCACAAACTGCTGCGCCACTGGCAACGCCTGCGCCCGGACGTGCTCTACATCGCCACCGAAGGCCCGCTCGGCCTGGCCGCCCTGCGCGCCGCCCGACGCCTGCGGATTCCGACGCTCAGTGGCTTCCACACCAACTTCCAGCAATACAGCGCGCACTACGGCCTGGGCCCGCTGACCCGCCTGGTCACCGCCTACCTGCGCTGGTTCCACAACCGCACCCTGCGCACCCTGGTGCCCAGCGCCAGCCAGGCGGTGGAACTGGAGCGGCGCGGCTTCGAGCACATCGCCCAGCTCGCCCGCGGGGTCGATGGCCGCCTGTTCCAGCCCGGCCGCCGCGATGACGCCCTGCGCCGCCAATGGGGTCTCGCCGAGCAGGACATCGCCGTGCTGCACGTCGGCCGCCTGGCCGCGGAGAAGAACCTGGCACTGCTGGGACGCACCTTCCGCCAGCTGTGCGTGGCGCACCCACAGCTCAAGCTGCGCCTGGTCATCGTCGGCGACGGGCCGCAGCGCGCCCAGCTCGCCCATGAGCTGCCGGAGGCGATCTTCTGCGGCTTGCAGCGCGGCGAGGAACTGGCCCGGCATTACGCCAGCGGCGATCTGTTTCTGTTTCCCAGCCTCTCCGAGACCTTCGGCAACGTGGTCCTCGAAGCGCTGGCCTCGGGGCTGGCGGTGGTTGCGTTCGACCAGGCCGCGGCCGCCCAGCACATTCGCCATGGCTACAACGGCGCGCTGGCCACGCCCGGCGACGAAGCCGACTTCATCGACGCCGCCAGTTGGCTGCTGGACGATCGCGAGCATCTGCGCCATCTGCGCCTGAACGCGCGCCAGCATGCCGGGCGCCTGGAATGGGGCAGCATCGTCGAGCGTTTCGAGGGTTACCTGCTGGACGCCAGCCGCTTGCAGGCGTCCAGCGCGACCGGCAATGACGCCGCGCTGAACGCCAGCTCGCTGCGCAAGTGAGTCAGGCGAAGGGCTTCGGCTCGGCGGCGAACGACAGGCTCATCGCCCCGGCGCCCAGGTTGATGCCGCCAGTCGGACTGAGCATGGCCAGGTGCACGGCGATGCCACGTTCCAGGCAACTCTGCTCCAGCGCATCGAACCCCGGCAGGTCGCGCAACGCCGAGGGATCGCCGGCATAGCTCAGGCAGACGTGCGGGGCCAGCAACTCACCGGCCTCGACCCGCGCACGGGCGAAATTGAGCAGGCGCTCGGCGGATTTCTCGTAGTTCGGCGAGACCGACACCGGCTTGTCTTCGCCATGCACCAGGCTGAGCACCGGCTTCATGTCGAGCATCGAGCCGATGCCGAGGAAGGCGCCACGCAGGCGATCGCCGATGCTGCTGCGGTCGCCCTTCTGGAAACCGCGGCGGCGAATGTGGCCGAGATCGTTGGCCACCAGGAAGGTGTTCATCTGCTCGCTGAGTTGCTCCAGGCGCGTGCGGATGGCATTCGGATGTTGGTCCTCGGCAAGCAGTCGCACGCCTTCGGCAGCCAGTACGGCAAGCCCGGCGAATACCGTCTGGCTGTCCACCACGCGCAGCGCGAAGGGGCCATTGATGCCGGCGGCCGCGCGGCGTTCACGGTAGTTCTGCAACAGACCGAAGGACGCCTGGGTGGCATTCTCGAAGATCGGACTGCGCACGCTGCTGACGGTCAGGCAGATCACGTAGTCGAAGTCGGTCACCAACTGGTCGAGGAACCAGTTCTGCACCTCGGCGGCGTTCAGCGGCTCGCTGCCATCCTCAGGGCCGACCTTGGGCAGGTCCTGGGAATAGAAACGCAGGGTAGTCTCGGGGTCACGGTCATCGATGATCCGGCGCTCGCCCAGGCGAATCCCGATGGGCATCACGCGGATGTTGTTAGCAGCTAGGAATTCAGGGGGCAGGTCGCAGGTCGCATCCACCACCACGCCAATCCGCATGGTATTGCTCCTTTGGCCGTGTACCGGCCTATTGTTGTGTGATCGCGGTCATACAATGCCTGTTTCCGACATTTAAGTCAGCATACTGGAACCTTCGTCTCGGAAAAGTTTTGTAATTGCGCCACAAACCGTCCTCCCAAAGCCAAAGGCCCGCCCGGGGCTGAACCCCCGCGCGGGCCTGGGTAGTACGTCGACTCAGGCCAGCGTGGCCAGCGACTCTCGGCTGAACGGCTTGATGTCGGCCAGGCGGCCGTCACGCACCTTGAGCGCCCAATCCGGGTCGACCAGCAGGGCGCGACCGACCGCGACCAGGTCGAACTCCTGGTTGTTCAGGCGCTCCAGCAGACCGTCGATACCGGAGGGCTGGGCGACCTCCTGGGTATTGCCGAAGAAGGCCAGGAACTCGCTGCCGTCGAGGCCGACGTTGCCCACGGTGATGGTCGGCTTGCCGGTGAGCTGGCGGGTCCAGCCGGCGAGGTTGAGCTCGGAACCCTCGAACTCGGGAATCCAGAAGCGTCGGGTCGAGCAGTGGAAGATATCCACACCCGCCTCGGACAGCGGCTTGAGGAACTCGCCCAGGGCTTCCGGGGTTTCCACCAGGCGCGCGCCGTAGTCCTGCTGCTTCCACTGGGAGAAGCGGAAGATGATCGGATAGTCCGGCCCCACCGCCTCGCGAACGGCTTTGATCAGCTCGATGGCGAAGCGCGAACGATTGGCCAGGCTGCCACCGTACTCGTCGCTGCGCTGGTTGCTGCCGGCCCAGAAGAACTGGTCGATCAGGTAGCCGTGGGCGCCGTGGATTTCCACGCCGTCCATGCCGATGGCCTTGGCGTCGCGGGCGGCCTGGGCGAAGGCGGCGATGACATCCTGGATATCCTGCCGGGTCATTTCATGGACCAGCACCTGACCGTCCTTGACCTTGCCGCTGGGGCCATAGCCCGGCACGCTCGGTTCCGGCTCGGTGCCCAGACGGCGCACCGCGCCGACGTGCCAGAGCTGCGGAACGATCTTGCCGCCTTCAGCGTGCACGGCATCGACCACCTGCTTCCAGCCGGCCAGGGCGTCCTCGCCGTAGAAGCGCGGCACGTTCGGGTAACCGTTGGCGGCCGGGTGGTTGACCGTGGTGCCCTCGGTGACGATCAGGCCGACGCCGGCGGCGGCGCGGCGGCGGTAGTACTCCACCACGTCGGCATGCGGCACGCCGCCCGGGCTGAAGTTACGGGTCATCGGCGCCATGACCACGCGGGTCGGCAACTCCAGGTTAGCGAGGCGGAAAGGCTCGAACAGTCTCTCTACGGATGCGCTCACGAAGGTACTCCAGGGACGGCCAGGCGACCGGTCGTCTCGTCAGTGGTTGAAGGAAATCACGCCCGCAACAGGTGCTCCAGGCGAGTGAGGAAAGCTTCCATGGGCTTCAGCGACGCGCCGCTCTTCAGCCGCGACAGCACGCCCTGCCAGGCATTGCTGATGAATTCGGCGAGGTTCGCGCAGTCCTCGCCCGCCGGCAGCTCTCCGGCACGCTGCGCGTCCTGCAGGCAGGCGCGGAGGATGTCCACCGCGCGCTGCTGGATGGTCTCCACCTTGGCGCTGATCGCCGGTGACAGCTCGGCCATCTCGAAACTCAGGCTGCCGATGAAGCAGTGGTATTCGAGCTTCTCCTGGCGCGAGAAGTGCGCCATCAGCTCGCGGTAGTAGGTCAGTATCCGCGCGCGCGGCCCCAGCAGCGGATTGCCCAGTGCCTCGGCGTAGCGCCCCAGGCGCTGGCCGTAGAGGTGCTCCAGGGCCTGCAGGGCGAAATCTTCCTTGCTGGCGAAGTAGTGATAGAAGGAGCCCTTGGGAATGCCGGCGGCCTGGACGATGTCCTGCACGCCGGTGCCGTGGTAGCCGCAGCGGGTCATGACCTGGGAGCCCTTGGCAAGGATCAGGTCGCGCTTGTCGAGTCGGATGCTGGTGTTCATGGCCGGGAGAATATGACCGGTCGTCTCGCCCCGCCCAGCACTATTGATATCGGTGATTGGCGCTCACAATCCAACGCGGCCCCGGCTCGCCGGGAACGGCCTCAGAGCCAGGTCACGCTGCGCTCCAGAGGGAAGCGCAGGCGCGGGTTGTAGACGCCCTTCTCGCTGGCCTTGCCGACCGCCACCAGCATGACCGGCACGGCCTGGCGGGGAATCGTCAGTACGCGGCGCAGGCGCACGTCGTCGAAGCCTTCCAACGGGCAACTGGCGTAACCATGACTCTGCACGGCGAGCATGAAGTTCTCCGCCGCCAGCGCAGTGGACTTCACCGCCCACAGGCGCATCTGCGCACGACTGTTGGGCGTGCGCATCACGGCTCGGCGCAGGCCGACGACCCGCACCAGCCAGCGTTTGAAGCAACCGAGCAGGCCAAAGGGCCCCTGGTTGTACTGGAAGGGCGCGGTGCGGCGATAGAAGTCGCGGATCGGCGGCGGCACCTCGGCCTCCGGCCATTGTTCGATGATCTGCTGGCAGGCCTCGCGCCAGGTGTCCGGGCGGGCCAGGACCAGCACCAGGACCTGGGCGCTACGCGCGGCGTTCTGGTTAAGGCAGACCGGGTGAAGGCGGCGGAGCAGCTCGGGGTCACGGATGACCTGGAAACTCCAGGGCTGCAGGTTGCAGGAGTTGGGCGCGAGCGTCGCCAGCTCCAGGCAATCGCGCAGCACGGCATCCGGCACCGCTTCGTCGGTGAAGCGCCGCACCGAACGCCGCTGCTCGATCAGCAGGCGCAATTCGGCGGGGCTGGCGGGCAGGATCGGGGACTCGGAAATGAGTCGGGTCATGGCGGCGGCATCCTCGGTCGATCGGAGGATTTAAACCGCACGCGGGACGGGCGGGAAGTGTCCGGGCGAAATGCCGGCAGAAATGGCGCAAGCGCCCTTGGCGCCAGGCAGCCGGCCCGAGACGCTCAGACGCGAAGCGGGCAGCGCCTCGGGCGGAGGCCGCCACCCGGCTCAGCCGAGGGCTTTCTCGATGGCCTGCACCAGTGCCGGGTCGTCCGGCGTGGTGCGCGGGCTAAAGCGCGCCAGCACGCGGCCGTCGGGGCCGAGCAGGAACTTCTCGAAGTTCCAGGTGATGTCGCCGGGGAACTCCGCGCCCTCGCCGGCCAGCAAGCGATACAGCGGGTGCCGCTCCGGCCCGTTGACCTCCAGCTTGGCGGACATCGGGAAACTCACGCCGTAGTTCAATGAGCAGAAGGCCTGGATTTCCGCCTCGCTGCCCGGCTCCTGGCCGGCGAACTGGTTGCACGGCAGGCCCAGCACCACGAAACCGCGCTCACGGTATTGCTGGTAGAGCTTCTCCAGCGCGGCGTATTGCGGCGTCAGTCCGCACTTGGAGGCGACGTTCACCACCAGCACGACCTTGCCCTTCAGCGGGGCAAGCGGCAGATCCTGGCCGTCGAGGCCGTGCAGAGTCAGATCGTGGAAAGCGCTCATGGCGTACTCCTTGGAATTGATGTGGCACAAAGTGCCCCGCGCCCTGCCAGACAAAGCGTCCGCGCGGCGCGTCCCAGTCGGATCGGGAAAAGAACCCTGGCGTCCCTGCGTGCGAAAGGCGCCCGCAGGCGCCTTTCAACGAAACAGCTTAGCAGTTCCGACCGGGCTTCACCGGGCCATCAATCGGCCCGGCGAGCGCGATATCAGTGGTGATGACCACCTTCGCCGTGAACGTGGCCGTGGGCGACTTCTTCCGCGGAAGCGTCGCGCACCTGGACCACCTTGACCTTGAAGTTCAGGCGCTGGCCGGCCAGCGGGTGGTTGCCGTCGACGGTCACGTCGTCGCCGTCGATGTCGCGGATGGTGACGATCTGCATGCCGCCGTCCGGAGCCGATGCATGGAACTGCATGCCGACTTCCAGCTCATCGACGCCTTCGAACATTTCGCGGCTCAGGGTGGCGACCAGCTCGGCGCTGTACTCGCCGTAGGCTTCGCCCGGCTCGATGGAGACGTCCAGCTCGTCACCGACCTGCTTGCCTTCCAGCGCCTTTTCCAGGCCGGCGATGATGTTGCCGGCGCCATGCAGATAAACCAGCGGAGCGCCGCCAGCGGAACTGTCGATGACATCACCTGCATCGTTGGTCAGGGTATAGTCGATGGAAACCGCCTTTTTGGCTGCGATCTGCATGGTACGAAACCTTTCGGAAAAAGAAGAAGAGCGGGCAAGTTTACGCTCCGCCGGGGCCGAATGCGACCCGAAGGCTGACGGATGGCCCGCCGTCGAGGTGCCGCGCCTGCTTGACTTCCATCAGGACGAGGACGGCCACTGGGTGGCAGTGTTGTCCTGCGGACATACCCAGCATCTGCGCCACCAGCCACCCTGGCAATCGCGCGCCTGGGTGCTCGATCCGGCCCGCCGCGCGGCGCAGATCGGCCAGCCATTCCCTTGCGGCTGGTGCGCTCGCGGCGGCAAGCCCGACAACGACAAGGAATGAGGTGACCATGCCGGCGCGCAACATCCTGGTGATCAACTGCGGCAGCTCGTCGATCAAGTTCGCCCTGGCCAACGAGGAGCGCAGCGATTTTCTCCTGCATGGCCTGGCCGAGCGCCTCGGCTCGCCCGAGGCGGTGCTGCATTGGCAGCGCGGTGAACAGAGCGACAGCCAGGACTTGGCCGGCGGCGCCCACGAGGCCGCCCTCGCGCGCCTGCTGCCGCTGGTCGAGCAGACCCTGGAAGGCCCGCTGCACGCGATCGGGCACCGTGTGGTGCATGGCGGCGAGCGCTTCACCCAGGCCTGCCGGATCGACGCCGAGGTACGCCAGGCGATCCGCGCCACCGCGCCACTGGCGCCGCTGCACAACCCGGCCAACCTGCTCGGCATCGAGGCGGCCATGGCGCTCTATCCGCAACTGCCCCACATCGCCGTGTTCGACACCGCCTTCCACCAGAGCCTGCCGCCGCGCGCATACCGCTACGCCGTGCCGGATGCGCTGTACCGCGAGCAGCACGTGCGCCGCTATGGCTTCCATGGCACCAGCCACCGCTACGTCAGCCACCAGGCCGCGGAAATGAGCGGACTGGCGGTCGGCGACAGCAACTGGCTGTCGGCACACCTGGGCAATGGCAGTTCGACCTGTGCGATCGCCAATGGCCAGAGCCGCGACACCAGCATGGGCCTGACCCCACTGGAGGGCCTGGTGATGGGCACCCGCAGCGGCGACGTCGATCCCAATCTGCACAGCCACCTGGCGCGCACCCTGGGCTGGAGCCTGGAAAAGATCGACCACATGCTCAACAACGACAGCGGCCTGCTCGGCCTGTCCGGGCTGTCCAACGACATGCGCACGCTGGAACAGGCACGCGAGCAGGGCCACGCCGGCGCCGCCTTGGCCATCGAGGTGTTCTGCTATCGCCTGGCCAAGTCGCTGGCCGCCATGACCTGTGCGCTGCCACGCCTGGACGGCATCATCTTCACCGGCGGCATCGGCGAGAACTCGCCCCTGGTGCGCAACCTGACGGTGCAGCACTTGCACGTCCTCGATCTGCAACTCGACGGCGCGGCCAACGCCCGCTGCGTGCGCGGCGTCGGCGGGCCGATCCATGCCGCGGGTCACCCGCGGGTGCTGGTGATCCCGACCAACGAAGAACGCCAGATCGCCCTCGACACCCTGGCCGTGCTCGACTGAAGATTGCCACCGGCAGCACGCATGCCCCGCTCGCGCCGCCTGCCCGGCCCCACAAGGGCCACCTCGAACCGAACGGCTTAAGGAGCCCGGATGCATACCTTCTTCATCGCCCCGACCGGATTCGGCGTCGGCCTCACCTCCATCAGCCTCGGCCTGATCCGCGCCCTGCAACGCGCCGGACTGAAGGTCGGCTTCTACAAACCCATCGCCCAGCCGCAACTGGGCGACGACGGCCCGGAACGCTCCAGCGAGCTGGTCGCGCGCACCCACGGCCTGAAGACGCCCACGCCGCTGGCGCTGAGCAAGGTCGAACGCATGCTCGGCGAAGGCATGCTCGACGAGTTGCTGGAGGAGATCATCCAGCAGTTCCAGGTGGCCGCCGCCGACAAGGACGTGATGATCGTCGAAGGCATGGTGCCGACCCGGCATGTCAGCTACGCCGCGCGCATCAATATCCACCTGGCGAAGAGCTTCGACGCCGAGGTCGTCCTGGTCTCCGCGCCGGAAAACGAGACCCTCAACGAACTCTCCGACCGCCTGGAAATCCAGGCCCAACTGTTCGGCGGCCCGCATGATCCGAAGCTGCTCGGGGTGATCCTCAACAAGGTCCGCGATAACGACGACGAAGGTCGCCCGCTGCATGGCGAGGCCGCCGCCCGGCGCTACGCGGCGCGCCTGCAGGAACATTCGCCGCTGCTGCGCAACGGCGCCTTCCGCCTGCTCGGCTGCATCCCCTGGCAGGACGACCTCAACGCCCCGCGCACCCGCGACGTCGCCGAGCTGCTCGATGCCAGCGTGCTCAACGCCGGCGACTATGAGCAGCGGCGGGTGCAGAAGATCATTCTTTGCGCGCCCTCGGCGCCAAACACCGTGCACCTGCTCAAGCCCGGCGTGCTGGTGGTGGTGCCGGGCGACCGCGACGACATCATCCTCGCCGCCTGCCTGGCGGCCATGAACGGCGTGCCGCTGGCCGGCCTGCTGCTGTGCAGCGGCCTGGCCCCGGACGCGCGGATCATGGAGTTGTGCCGCAGCGCCCTGCAAGGCGGCCTGCCGGTGCTGACGGTGAAGACCGGCTCCTTCGACACCGCCGGCGACCTGAGCCGGATGAACAAGGAAATCCCGGTGGACGACCGCGAGCGCGCCGAGCGGGTCACCGAGTACGTCGCCGAGCACATCGATTTCGACTGGCTGCGCCAGTGCTGCGGCGCGCCCCACGAACCGCGCCTGTCGCCACCAGTGTTCCGCTACCAACTGACGCAACGCGCGGCGCGCGCCGGCAAGCGCATCGTCCTGCCCGAAGGCAGCGAGCCACGCACCGTGCAGGCGGCGGTGATCTGCCACGCCCGCGGCATCGCCCGCTGCGTGCTGCTGGCCAAGCCCGACGACGTGCGCGCCGTGGCGCAGATGCTCGGCATCGCCCTGCCGGAGGACCTGGAAATCGTCGACCCGGACCTGGTCCGCGGGCGCTATGTCGAGCCCATGGTCGCCCTGCGCAAGGGCAAGAACCTCAACGCGCCGATGGCCGAGCAGCAACTCGAAGACAACGTGGTGCTGGGCACCATGATGCTCGCCCTCGATGAAGTCGACGGCCTGGTTTCCGGCGCCGTGCACACCACCGCCAACACCATCCGCCCGGCGCTGCAACTGATCAAGACCGCGCCCGGCTACAACCTGGTGTCCTCGGTGTTCTTCATGCTGCTGCCGGACCAGGTGCTGGTGTATGGCGACTGCGCGGTGAATCCCGATCCTTCGGCCAGTGACCTGGCCGAGATCGCCCTGCAGAGCGCCGACTCCGCACAAGCCTTCGGCATTACCCCGAGGGTCGCCATGATCAGCTACTCCACCGGCGACTCCGGCAGCGGGGCAGATGTCGAGAAAGTGCGGGAAGCTACGCGCATCGCGCGGGAAAAACGCAGTGATCTGTTGATAGACGGGCCATTGCAGTATGATGCCGCCGCCATCGCCAGCGTCGGCCAGCAGAAAGCCCCGGACAGCCCGGTGGCCGGCCGCGCCACGGTGTTCGTGTTCCCCGACCTGAATACCGGGAACACCACCTACAAGGCGGTACAGCGCAGCGCCGACTGCATCAGCATCGGCCCCATGCTGCAAGGCTTGCGCAAGCCGGTGAACGACCTGTCGCGCGGCGCCCTGGTGGAGGACATCGTCTACACCATCGCGCTCACCGCGATTCAGGCCGACACGCAGCACCATTGACCGCAGGACGCCGCCCCCCCGGGGCGGCACAGGCCAACGCCGGGCACAGGAGTGCCGATCGCAACAAGCCGGGGCCAAGACCCCGCCCACGCGCCACGACCGATCATGGCGCCCATGTACAAGGACTGCTTCATGCTGAATGTTCTACCCCACTTCCTGCGCGGCTCGCTGGCCGGCCTGCTGTTGGTGCTCAGTACGCTGTGCTGGTGCCTTCCCCTGCTGGGCATGTCGCTGATCAAGCTGCTGCTGCCCTTCTCTGCCACCCAGCAGGCCTGCAGCAAGCTGATGAGCCTGATCGCCGAAGGCTGGATCGCCTGCAACAAGGGCTGGATGAACCTGGTCCAGCGCACCCGCTGGCACGTCGAGGGTCTGGAAACGCTGGACTACCAGCACTCCTACCTGGTGACCAGCAACCACCAGAGCTGGGTCGACATCCTCGTCCTGCAGTACCAGCTCAACCGCCGCCTGCCGCTGCTGCGCTTCTTCCTCAAGCAGCAACTGATCTGGGTTCCCGTCATCGGCCTGTGCTGGTGGGCGCTGGATTTCCCCTTCATGAAGCGCTACAGCAAGGCCTACCTGGAGAAATACCCGGAGAAGAAGGGCCAGGACCTGGCCACCACCCGCAAGGCCTGCGCCAAGTTCAGCCGCATTCCGGTGGCCATCTTCAACTTCCTCGAAGGCACCCGCTTCACCCGCGCCAAACACGACCAACAGGACTCGCCCTTCCAGCACCTGCTCAAGCCCAAGGCCGGCGGCATCGCCTTCGTGCTCGATGCCATGGGCGAACAACTGCGCACCCTGGTCAACATCACCATCCACTACCCGGACGGCAGCCCGACCTTCTGGTGCCTGCTCTCGGGCCGCCTCAAGCGGGTGGTGGTGCGTTTCGAGGAGTTGGAAATCCCGCGCCAGTTCATCGGCAAGAGCTACGACCAGGACGAGAACTATCGCGCCGAATTCCAGCGCTGGGTCAACCAGCTTTGGGAGCGCAAGGACCAGTTGCTGAGTCAGTTGCACCGCGAATTCCCGGCGGCCGCCAAGGCCTGACGCCAATCGCCGCCGCAACGAAAAAGCCCGCCATACGGCGGGCTTTTTCTTGCCGCGCAATCAGTACTGCGGCTGGTACTGCTGCTGCGGAGCGCCTTGCGGCTGGGTGCCCTGGGCACCGCTGCCCTGGGCGCCCGGCAGCGCGCGCAGGTTGACCTCGACGCGGCGGTTCTGCGCACGGCCGTCGGCGCTGGCGTTGCTCGCGATCGGCTGGTCCGGGCCCATGCCACGGGTGCTCACCCGGCTGCCATCGACACCCTGCGAGGTCAGGTAGGTGGCCACGCTCTGTGCGCGACGCTGCGACAGGTCCATGTTGTGCGCACGGCTGCCGGTGCTGTCGGTGTAGCCAACGATCTCGATGCTGTTCTGGTTGAACTGCTTGAACGAGTTGGCCAGGTTGTTCAGCGGGGTATAGAAGGACGGCGCGATGTTGGCCGAGTCGGTGGCGAAGGTGATGTTGCCCGGCATGATCAGCTTGATGTCATCGCCCTGGCGCTGCACTTCGACGCCGGTGCCCTGCATCTGCTGGCGCAGCTGGGCTTCCTGTTTGTCGGCGTAGTAGCCGTAACCGGCGCCGGCCATGCCGGCTACCGCGGCGCCAATCAGCGCACCCTTGCCACGGTTGTCGTGGTTGATGGCAGCACCGGCGACGGCACCGGCCAGCGCACCCAGACCACCGTACTTGACGGTCTTGCTCACGCCACCTTCGGGCGGAGCCTGGGTATTGGGATCATAAGGATTCTGCGCGGCACAACCGGCCATGAGGGCAAAAGCGGTTACGGCCGCAACCATGGACAGACGACGTGCGGTGAACATGAAGGAGGACTCCTCGAGTAGCGATACGCCCATTTTCGGGCGGCAGATTAGAGCACAGCACAGCGCGAAAATTCCGCGTTGCGCTGCAAATAGCCATCAGGCACGGATAAAGGGGTTCTCGCGCATCTCATCGCCCAGGCGAGTCTCCGGGCCATGGCCGGTGACCACAGTGGCGTCCTCGTCGAGGGTGTAAAGACGCTGGCGGATCGAGCGTTCGATGGCGCCGTAGTCGCCGCCCCAGAGATCGGTGCGGCCGATGCCACGGCGGAACAGGGTATCCCCGGCGATCAGCAGCTTGGCCTGGGGGAACCAGAAGCTCATGGAGCCCGGCGTATGCCCCGGCGTGTGCAGCGCCACACCGCAGCCACAGGCCAGCGCTTCGTCGTCGCGCAGCCACTGGTCCGGCGACGGAACCGGCTTGTAGGGCACGCCGAACAACTTGCACTGCATTTCCAGGTTGTCCCAGAGGAACTGGTCGTCCTGATGCAGGTGCAGGCTGGCGCCGGTCCGCTTCTTCATCTCGCCGGAGGCGAGGAAGTGATCCAGGTGCGCATGGGTGTGGATGATGCTCACCACCTTCAGGCCCAGGGCATCCAGGCGCTGCAGGATCAACTCATGGTCACCGCCCGGATCGACCACGATGGCCTTTTTCGTCAGCGGGTCGCCGATGATGGTGCAGTTGCACTGCAAGGGGCCGACGGCGAAGGTTTCTCGTATCAGCGCGGGTTTTGCGGCTTCCATGGATGTTCCTGCAGGGTTATTGGCACCTGTTGGGTGCGCTGTGATTGACGATGGCAATGATCAGGCGGAAAGGTCACGGCCACTGGCACGCCCACATCAGGCGTAAAGGGTGGCCCCAACAGCCCCGCACTTTCAACACCCCGGTCGAGGCAAAGGCCTGGCCGACGATGATCGGGCGCGCAACGCCGGCCACTGGCGCGCCGATCGCTTGCTCGCAGCGAGGCCCGCTAGGCTTCGCTCGGCCGCGAGCGGCGGCTATCGATCCATCGGAGCATGCCGCTGGCATACAGCGAAACGGCCAGGAACAGCGCCATGCGCACGGCGAAGGCACGATAGACGTCCTGGCCGCCGGCGCTGTCCTGCACCGACTGGCCGAGCAGGATGAGCATGGTCGACAGGCAGCTCACCCAGAACGCCGGGCTCTGCCGGGTGGCCACCGCCGCGTAGAGCCGACGCGCCTGCCAGAGGGCGAAGAGCAGCACCCAGAGGAAGAACATCCAGAGGTGGACGAAGACACTGAGCGCGCCCCATAGCAGGATCGCCAGCACGCCGGCCAACAGCGTCGAGCCGATCAGCTCGCGGCTGGCGTGCCGCGCGCGGGTCTCGCCGGCCTGCTGGCCGAGGCTCACCGACTTCATGATCAGCGGCATGAAGCGGTCCGGCGCGATCAGCGCGAGGAGAAAGGCCGGCATCACGATGAGCGTGGCGCGCAGGGCGATCCAGCCGACGTCCTCGGCGCTCGGCAAGGGCGCCGCCGGCAGCGCCGCTGCATTCGCCGGTTCCGGGAACAGGGCATGGGCCACGGCGGCGCTGAGCGTCGCCAGCAACATGCCCTTGGCCATGGCCTCGACCACCGACAGGGCGAGTTCGAAATCGCTGGCGCCGGCCGCGACGATCATGGTCAGGCCGACCACCAGCAGGTTCGCCAGCAAGCCATTGCCGCCGCGCAAGGCGTAGCGGAAGCAGAGGAACAGTCCCAGGCCGACCAGCAGCACCCCGCTCGCCGGGGCATGCCGCAGCAACGGAATCAGCAGCAGGCCGCTACCGCAACTGAGCAGCACCAGCAGGGCCAGGGCGGGCGCCGCGCGCAGCGGCAGCGGCTGGCTGCGCATGGCCAGGAGCAGCACGGCGAAGACCGGCGCCAGGATCGGTACCGGCAGCCCCAGGCCGAAGCTGGCCGCCAGACCCAGCGCGGTGCCCCAGGCCAGGCGTAGCGCGCGCCGTCGGCGCAGCTCAATAGGCATAGGACATCCAGCTCATGAACCACATGAACAGGCGGCCCAGCAGGTTCAGCGGGTTGCCCTCGCTGGGCAGGGCCATGACCTCGGCCTGCCCGCCGATGCGCAGGTCGCTCAACGCCGGCAGGACATCGCGATCGAGTTCGACAATCACCGGGAAACGCTGTGCGGAACGCAACCACTCGCGGTTGTTCTGCACCGTCGGCAACGAGCCCGGCGCGGTGCTCTGGCCCACGCTGACGCCGTAGCCGATGCTGCGGATGCGGCCGTGCAGCAGCTCGCCGGGCAGCGCATCGAGGATCACCAGCACCGGCGTGCCCGGACGCAGGTGGCCAAGGTTGTTCTCGGTCATGTCGGCGCTGATCCACAGGTCATGGATGGCGATCAGGGTCATCACCGGGCTGCCGGCACCGACGTAGTGGCCGACGTCGGTGCGCAGGTCGGTGATCAAACCGTCCGCGTCCGCGCGCACCACGGTGCGCGCGAGGTCCAGGCGCGCCTTCTCGAGGGTCGCCGCGGCGCTGCGCAACTGCGCGTTGTCCATCTCCTTGCCGCCCTGCTGCTCGCGTGCCCGCTCGACCTCGGCGCGGGCCGCCGCCACCTGGCTGCTGGACTGTTCGCGGGTCGCCTGGGCGCCCTCCAGGCGGCGCACGGAAACCGTGCCCGGGTCTTCCTGGTAGAGACGCTGCAGGCGCTCGCTGTCCTGCCGCGCCTTGCGCTCGTTGGCCAGCGCCGCCGCCAGCGAGGCCTGCGCCGAATCGATCCCGGCCGTGTTGGCGCCGATCTGCCGGCGCACCGCGTCCAGGTCGGCCTCGGCCCTCGCCTGGGCGATGCGGTATTGCTCCGGGTCCAGCTCGAACAGCACGTCGCCCTTGTGCACTTCCTGATTGTTGCCCACCGCGACCCGCGTCAACTGGCCGGCCACTTCAGCGCTCACCGGCACCACATAGGCCTGGATGCGCGCCTGCTGGGTGTAGGGCGTGAAGCGGTCGGCGAGCAGGTACCAGGCCAGGCTCAAGACGATCAGCAGCAACAGCCATTGGATCCCACGATCGGGCGTGGCGGGCGGCGTGGCAGGAGACTGGGCCTGCGCGGACGGCGTAGCGGGGGTGTCGCTCATTTCGGCTCACCTAGGTCCTGGGGGGCCGGCACATCGAGCATGTCGCCCCAGTCGGTTCGTTGCTGCATCTGCCGGCGGGTCGCCGGGTCGATCGGCGCGCGAGCGCTGTCCCAGCCGCCGCCGAGCGCCTTGTACAACGCCACCAGGCTGCTCACCGCATTGCCACGGCTGACCAGGTAGCCGTCCTGCTGTTGCAGCAGCAATTGCTGGGCATCGAGCACCCGCTGGAAGTCGGCGAAGCCCTCGCGGTACTGCGCGCTGGCCAGGCTCAGCGAACGCTGCGCGGCCTGCGACGCGTCGTGGCGGATGCCCGCGCTCTGCAGGGAACGCAGCAGGCTGCTGGCGGCATCGTCGGCTTCGCGCGCCGCCTCGCGCACATCCTGGTGATACAGCTCGATCAACTGCTGCAGGCGCGCGTCTTCCACGCGCACGGCATTCTTGCGCCGCCCGTAGTCCAGCGGATTCCACAACAGGCTGGGCCCGGCGGCGATATCAACGCTATTGGGCAGGTTGCCCGCCGAGACGAAGGTCCAGGCAATGCTGCCCAGCAGACTCAGCGAGGGGTACAGGTCGGCCTCCGCCACGCCGACCAGCGCCGACTGCGCCGCCACCGCCTGCTCGGCGGCGCGGATGTCCGGCCGCCGCAGCAGCAGGCTGGCCGGCACGTCCTGCAGGATCGCCCGATCGGGCAGCGGAAGCTGCCCGTAGCGTGCCGCCAGTTCCGGCATCGGCCCCGGCGGCCGACCGATCAGGGCGCACAGCGCGTTGTGCAAGGCATTCACCTGGTTCTCGAACTCGGGAATGGTCGCCTGGGTGGCCAGGTACTGGCTGCGTGCCTGCTGCCAGTCCAGCTCATCGTTCTCGCCGTGGCGGAACAGCCGCTCGGTGATCTGCAGGCTGCGTTCCTGGCGGCGGGCGTTCTCACGGGCGATGTCCAGGCGCGCCTCGGCGGTACGCAGGGCGAAATAGCTGTTCGCCACCTGCGCGCGCAACAGCACCATGGCGTCGGCATAGTTGGCCTGGGAGGCGAAGTAGGCGGCATCGGCGGACTCGATGGCGCGGCTGAAGCGGCCCCAGAAATCGATCTCCCAGCCGATCTCGAAGCCCAGGCTGGACTGCCAGAACACCGAGTCGCGGGCGCTGTCCGCACCGGACTGGTCGCGCTTGAGGTAGAGGCTCTCGGCGCGGACCTGCTGCAGCTGCGGATAGCGCCCGGTCTGCGCGATGGCCAGTTGCGCGCGGGCTTCGGCGATGCGCAGGCCAGCCACGCGCAGGCTGGTGTTGTGCGCGTCGGCCTCGGCGATCAGGGCATCCAGGTTGGGGTCGGCGAACACCGCCCACCACTGGCGGAAATCCGGGGAAACGCCGTGGCGACTGCCCTGATCGAGCGACGGGCTGTGCCAGCCGGCCACCCAGGGGTCGCGCATGGGCTGGAAATCCGGCCCGACCTGCATGCAACCGGCCAGCACGGCGGGCAGGATCAGCGCGGAGCGGCAGGCAGGTCCCGGCATGGCTGGCCCCCGGCGACTCAATCGGACTTGCCGGCGTCGGGATCAGGGGCCGGCGCCTGCTCGTCGATCCACTGCCAGAACAGGTTGTAGGCCACGGCCAGGATCACCGGGCCGATGAACAGGCCGATGACGCCCTTGACCACCATGCCGCCGAGGGCGCCGATCAGCACCACCGGCATCGGCACGTCGACCCCGCGGCCAAGCAGCAGCGGCTTGAGGACGTTGTCGGCCAGGCCGGCGACGAAGGTGTAGACGGCGAAGACGATGGTCGGGAGGACGAAACCGTCGGTGGAAAACACATAGGCGATCACCGGTACGGTGATCAGGGTCGCCGGTAACTGCACGATGCCCAGCAGGAGCACGGCGATCGCCAGAATCCCCGCCCCCGGCACGCCCTCGACGACGAAGCCGACGCCGATCAGGAGCATCTGGATGAAGGCGATACCGATCACGCCCTGGGCCACTGCGCGGATGGTCGCGGTGCACAGCTCGACGATGCGCGGCCCGCGCTCCGGTCCCGAGACGCGGCTGGCGATGCGCTCGGCGCTGCGCTGGCCCTTCTCGCCGAAAGCCATGATGATCCCGGCGATGATGACCGCCGCGATGAACAGCAGAAAGGCCGCCCCGGCGCTGGCCGCGGCGCCCAGCAGCACCCGCCCGGTGCCCTTGAGGTGCGGCAGCAGCCTGTGCATCGCGGTGGTCAGATCGCCCGATGCCGCCAGCCAGACCTCATGCAGGCGCGGACCGATCAGTGGCCAGTCGGCCACCGCAGCCGGCGGTGCCGGCAGGCGCCAGGCACCGCTCTTGAGCACCGCCACCAGGTCATCCAGAGAGTCGCCGATGGAAACCACCAGCAGGTAGATCGGTACCAGCAATACCAGCAGCGCGGACACGACGATCAGCGTGGCGATCCAGCCATCCTTGATCGCCAGCGAGGCCTTGAGCCGCCGTTGCAGCGGGTACAGGGTCACCGCGAGGATCAGCGACCAGAGCATCAGCTCCAGGAACGGCTGGAATACCTGGAAGGAGAAGACCACCAGGGCGGCGATCAGACCGACCTTGATGAAGAGGTCGAGCAGGCCCCGCGACAGGGCGCTGTCCAGCTTGAAACCTGACTGCATCGCTTGCCTCCATGCCGACCACCGTGGGTCGGCCCCTCGTTGTGCGGCCCGCGCCGGTTCGCCCGCGGCACTTCCCCGGGCGGCTAGTCCTGCGCTGGCAGCTTGTCGGCAGCGGCGGGATCGTCGTCGAATCCTCCGCCGTCCGCCGCCTCACCACGGTTCGTGCGGCGACGCAGGTCCATCAGGCCTTGCTCCTCCTGCGCCTGGTAGCGCCGCACCCAGAGCGCGGCCTGCTCCTCGCCCACGCCCAGTTCGACGAAGGCGCGGCGGGCCATCTCCAGGCTGGAATGGAAGGTTTCCCGCACCGGATTGGCGCCCAGGTCGAGCAGTTGCAGCATCTGTCGGCGGTTGCGCGCCCTGGCGATCACTCGGGTCGTCGGGTACAGGCGGGCAATCAGGTCGGCCGTCTTCAGGTTGGTCTGTGGATCGTCGGTGGCGACTATCACCAGCTCGGCCTGCCCGACCTTGGCCGCATGCAGGATCTCCGGGCGCGTCGGATCGCCATAGAAGATCGGCAAGCCACCCGCCCCGCCGTAGCGGCCGAGGGTGTCCACCGAGGTATCCAGGGCCACCAGCGGTACGCCCTGGGCCTGCAACAGGCGCGCGATGACCCGGCCCATGCGGCCCATGCCGGCGATCACCACCTTCGGCTCGTCGTCCGGCGGCGCCGCCGCCTCCGGCACCTCGGCGGTAATGCGTTCGGCGCGCAGCTGGCGCGCCAGAGCGATCAGCAGCAGCGGCACCAACGCCATCGACAGGGTGATGGCGAGCACCAGCAAGTCGTGCACCTGCGGGTCGAGCAAGCGCTGGTCCAGTGCCAGCTTGAACACCACGAAGGCGAATTCGCCACCGGACGCCAGCACCACGCCCAGGCAGGTGGCCTCGGCACGTTTCAGGCCGCCGGCCAGACGGCCGATGGCGAACAGCAGCGGCAGCTTGATGCCCACCAGCAGCAGGGTCAGGCCGAGCACCAGCAGCGGCTCGCGGAACAGCAGGCGCAGGTCCGCGGTCATGCCGACACCGACGAAAAACAGCCCGAGCAGCAGACCTTTGAAAGGCTCGATCTGCGACTCCAGCTCGTGACGGAAATGCGACTCGGCCATCAGCAGGCCGGCGAGAAAGGCGCCCAGCGCCATGGACACGCCGACGTGCTCCATCACCCAGGCGGTGCCGAGCACGACCAGCAGCGCAGTGGCGGTGGACAGGTCGCGCAGGCCCGAACCGACCGCCCAGCCGAACGCCGGACGCAGCAGATAGCGGCCGCCGACGATGACCACGCCGATGCCGAGCGCCACCGCCAGCAGCGGCTGCATACCGCCACCGGCACTGGCCTCGCCGCCGCCCAGCAACGGCACCACGGCGATCAGCGGAATGGCGGCGATGTCCTGGAACAGCAGGATGGCCACCGCCAGGCGCCCGTGCGCTCGCCCCAAATCCTTGCGCTCGGCCAGCACCTGCAGGCCGAAGGCGGTGGACGACAGCGCCAGGCCCAGGCCGAGTACCACGGCCGCGCGCGGTGACTGGCCGAACGCATAGAACGCCAGCCCCCCGAAGATCAGGCCGGTCAGCCCCATCTGCAACGAGCCGACGCCAAACAGCGCGTGGCGCATCATCCACAAGCGGCGCGGCGACAGCTCCAGGCCGATGATGAACAGCAGCATCACCACGCCCATTTCCGAGAGGCGGCCAACGTTCTGTGGATTGGTGACCAAGCCCAGCACCGAGGGGCCGATGAGGATGCCCGCCAGTAGATAGCCCGGCACCGCGCCGAGCTTCAAGCGTTGCGCCAGCGGCACGAGAATCACCACCGCCAGCAGGAAGATCACCGTCGCCTGGAGCAGGCTCCCGTCGTGTGGCATCCGCTTTCCCCCCTACCGTCGCGTCGGGAATCGTTCATGCGGGTGTCCTTCACCACTGCGAGCGCACCGACCGCCATCAAGCCGGCCAGGCACTCATTCCGGACGTTCTGCAAAGCGTCACTGCAACAGGCGCGGCTCGCCTTGTTGGCGCGGATCGACGAATGCCCGATGCCCCCGCTCTTCTTGGAATTGGGCAGCGTGCCTTGCGCCGATGCGTCGGCCGGTCCACGACGGCCAACGCTGCCGCCTCCGCTCCCCGCGCGCCACGCCGTCTGAGTATGGACGATCCACCGCCGCTTGCCGCGCTCAGTCGCCGCGATAATCGGTGGGCAGCTTGCCGGTCCACTTCCTGAATGCGCGGCGGAAGTTCGACGGGTCGTTGAAGCCGAGCAACAAGGCGATCTCGTAGAGCGGCAGGTGGGTGGTGGTCAGGTACTGCAAGGCCAGGCGCTTGCGGACATCATCGAGCACCTGCTGGTAGGTGGTGCCCAGGCTCGACAGGTGACGGCGCAGGCTGCGCCCGCTGGTGTGCAGCTCGCGCGCGGCGCTGTCCAGGTCGGGGAACTCGCCGGGGCGCGCCAGCAGCAGGCGGCGGATGCGCGTGAGCAGCCCCTCCTGCACGTCCAGGGTCGCCAGCAGCGCTTCGCACTGTTGCTCGCACATCTGCACGGTCGCCGGGTTGGCCAGGGCCATGGGCCGCGCCAGGTACTCCGTCGGCAGGCTGATGAAGTGATAGGGCTGATCGAAGGCCAGCGGACAGCCGAACACCTCCGCGTAGCGTGCCCCGTAGGCCGGCTCGGGGTAGGCGAAACCCAGCTCCACGCCCTGCAGCGGCTCGCCGACCAGGAAGCGGGCAATGGTGTGCAGGCTGGTCATCAGGCCTTCGCTGGCGAAGCGCTGCATCGGCCCCAGCGGGATCGACTCGCTGGCGCGCAACTGCGAACGGCCGTTGCCCTCGACCAGCTCCAGGTCGAAGGCCAGGCCGAGCACCCGGTAATACTTCAGGGCGAACTGGATGGCGCGCTCCAGGTTGGCGCTGGACAGCACCGCGTAGCCGAGGATGCCGTGGGTGGAGACGTTCAGCCGCTGCCCCAGCAGCAGACCGAGGGCCGGTTCGCCGCAGTGGCCGAGGGCGGCGCCGGCGAGCAGGTTGAAGTCGATGAAGGACAGCCGGCCGGTGGGGCTGTCGAGCACCTCGGGACGCACCTTGGCCAGCTCGAACAGGCGCTGGCGCGGCACGCCGAGCGTTTCGGCGAGGTCGATCAGGGCCTGGGCGTAGGCCACCGGCACCAGTTCGGCGGTGAAGTTGAGCGGCTGCTTCATGGGCTTTTCTTGTTTTGACCGCTGGCCGGATATGACCGGAAAGTTGGCAGAAGATAACCTTGTGAGCCTTCCCCCCGCAAGCCCATAGTCGCCCCATGGAAACCCACAACAACAAGGGAGCGGCCATGGCCAGCACCACCCCCGCAGGACTGGAAATCAAGCCCCGGCACCTGGACTTCGATCTGCCCGACCCGCTGCCGCGCCACTGGCATGACGGCGACGCCTTCAAGTCCCACCTGTTCGATGCCATGTCGGTGCTCTTCCCCGATGGCGAGCGCTTCTTCATCGATTCGGTGCGCCACTTCCGCGAACAGATCAGCGACCCGGTGCTGAAGGAGCAGATCCGCGGCTTCATCGGCCAGGAAGGCCATCACAGCCGCGAGCACCTGGTCTACAGCCAGCGCCTGCGCGATCTCGGCTACGACATCACGCGCATCGAGAAACTGGCCCAGGCGCGCATCCGCTACACGCAGAAGACCTTCAGCGCGCAGCGCCAGCTCGCCGCGACGGCGGCGCTGGAGCACATCACCGCGATCATGGCCAACGGTCTGCTGGAACAGCCGCGCACCCTGCAAGGCGCCCACCCGACCATGCAGCGCCTGTGGCGGTGGCACGCGCTGGAGGAGACCGAGCACAAGGCGGTGGCCTTCGACGTCTATAACCAGGTCTGCGGCAGCCGCGCGCTGCTGCGCCGGGCGATGCTCATGGGCACCTTCTTCTTCGTCCTCGACACCTTCCGCGGCCTGACCCACATGCTCAAGCGCGATGGCCTGCTGTGGAACTGGCGGGTCTGGCGCGACGGCCTGCAATGGAGCTGGGGCCGGCACGGCGTGTTCCGCCCCTTGCTCCGCGAATACCTGGACTTCTTCAAGGCCGACTTCCACCCCTGGCAGCACAACAACCTCGACCTGCTCTACAAGGTCCGTGAGGAATACGACGGGCAGGCCCTGGCCCAGGTCGGCTGAGCCCACGGCTCGGCCACGCCGCTCGCGGGGTGTGGCGATGCCCTCCCCTGCGGCAAACGGCCGACTGTAGGCACGGCCCGTTTCGTGCTCCCCTGATGCTGTCGCCGCCGCGCCAATGCGCGGCCGACGCCCCGACAAGAACCGAACGCCTGCGTGCACCCCAACCTGGCCAGCCGTTGCTGAAAGCCACAATCGGAGGTGGACCATGACCGTTCTGCAACATCCGCTCGTTCGCTGCGCCCTGCTGATCGCCCTCGCAGGCGCGCTTTGTTTCCAGACCCTGGCCGCCCCGGTACCCGCCGGAGGACCGCCGACATTCGCCGAATTCGACCAGAACAACGACGGCCGCATCGATGAACAGGAATTCAACGCAGCGCGCGGCAAGCGCATGAGCGAACGGGCGAAACAGGGCGGCCAGTTACGCAATGCCGCCAAGGCGCCGAGGTTCAGCCAGGTGGACAGCGATGGCGACGGGGCGATAAGCCCGCAGGAATGGGCGCGGCACCAGGCCGACTGCCCGCGCGGCTGTCCACGCTGAGCGTCGGCGATACCCGAGCGAAGCCCCGACCCAGCGGCCGGGGCCGTTCGTGCCGGCATCAGGCATGCAGGAAGCGCAAGGCGTCGGCCGCCGTCTGCTGGGGAATTTCCTCCATGGGGATATGCCCCACGCCCGGATAGACCTTCACCTGCAGACCCGGCACATCGCGCTGCCACAGCGGCACATGGGTCGGTGAAATCCAGCGGTCGCGCTCCCCCCACATCAGCAACGTCGGCACCTTGAGCGCGGCGACCCGTGCCGGGGTGGCGTGCAGTTCCTCGCGGTTGACCCTTACCAGGACGCGGAAGATATCGATCATCGAGCGGCGGTTGCCCGGCCGGCGGCTGATGTCGTAGTAGCGCTCGACCACGCCGGGCTGGATACGCTGCGGATTGCCATAGACCTCCTTGATCCCCCGGGCCAGCAGCGCGCGCGGCATCCACGCCGGCATCAGCAGGCCGGCTCCGGGCAACACGGCGCTGGCGATCATCAGCGGCACCTTGTGCATGGGGTAGCCGGCCGGATCGACGAGGATCAGCCGCTCCACCCGATCGGGCTGCGCCAGGGCGAAGTTCCAGGCGATATAGCCGCCCAGCGAGTTGCCGGCGATGGAGACCTTGCCCAGGCCGAGGCGATCGAGGAGCAGGCCGAGCACGCGGACCATGCGCTCGCCGCTGTACTCCTTGTCGCGCCCCGGGCCGGTAAGGCCGAAGCCGGGCACGTCGAGGCGGACGATGCGGAAATGCCGGCCCATCTCGGCGACCCAGCCGTCCCAGGTGTGCAGCGACGCCATCACCCCGTGGATCATCACCAGCACCGGCCTGTCACGGCTGCCTTCATCGCGGTAGTGGATGGAAAAGCCATCGACCTCGATGAAGCGCGAGCCGCTCGCGGGAGCGGCGTAACGCGCGATCAGGGCGTCCAGCGGCAAGGCACCGAAGCCGAAACGGGCGAAGCCGGCGGCCAGGGGCGGCTGTAGGGTTTGACTGACGGACATGGGCGCGATACTCCGGTTCTTGTTGGGCTCCAGCGCGGATCAGAGCACAGCCACGGCGGGCAACGCGCCCAACCTAGGTAGTGCGCGCACGGCGCTGCGGATTTCCGCTCGCCACCCAACCAAGGCGCGGGATGACGCCGTTCACGCCCGTGGTTAACCTAGGCCGACTCGCCCCGCGCAAGGAAAGCCCGTTCGTGCCGAAGCCAACCCGTCGTCTGCTGTGGCCGTTGACCCTCCTGCTGCTGGTTGTCTGCCGGCTCGCCCCGGCCGACGAACTCTACTACCTCGGGCAGCGCATTCCGGATATCCAGCGCCCGTGGAACAGCGCCGACTACCAGCAGCTCATCGAGGCGCTGAAGAAGATCGAGGAAAGCCAGAAGAACAGCCTGCCGCGGCGCAGTGGCGAATTCACCGGGCCGATCTACCAGCGCATGGTCAGCGAGGACAATTTCCGTCCGCAGATGAACATCTACGCGCCCCTGGAACTGCGCCAGAACGAGGCGCGCGAAGTGCTGTTCAAGCTCAAGGAGCTGATGCGCCTGTACTTCGACTTCCGCGCCGCCAAGCAGCCCTATGGCGCGGAGGCGCTCGGCCTGATGAGCTACTCGCTGCGCGAACAGGCAATCCTGTTCAATCTCACTGTGGAGTTCTGGATGACCCTGGCGCAGAGCGAACAGCGCAACCCGGTGCGCCTGCAGGGCATGCGCGAAGCCAAGGCCGCGGCCTCGATGCTGACCAGCAGCGCCCTGGACTACCTGGGCCTGACCGCGCAGTTCGAGCGCCAGGACCTGGTGCTGTACAGCGCCGAACTGTCCAAGCAGATGCCGGAGCTTTTTGTCCACCTGCCCGGCGAGGTGCGCGGCCAGTTGCTGGCGCGCATCCGGCAGTTCGCCGAACAGCACCCCGACGCCGAAGTGCGCGACAACCTGCGCGATCTGCTGCCGGTATTGCAGGCACTCCAGGCCGACATGCAGCGCCAGTTGGCGGCCCCGGCGAAGGGCGCGGCGGCGCCCAAGGCCCTGGACCTGAGCGTGCCGCCGCCGGAAGCCAAGCAATAACGTGGGGCGTGCGCCGCGCCCGCCGCTAACGTAGCAGCCCCAGGGCCTTGGCCCGCGCCACCGCCTGGGTGCGACGCTCGACGCCGAGCTTGTCGTTGATGTGCCGGGCGTGGCTCTTCACCGTGTGCAGGGAGATATACAGACGCTCGCTTATCTGCTGATTCGAGCAGCCCTGGGCGATCAGTTCGAGCACCGCCAGCTCACGTCCACTGAGACCGTCGGCGCAGACTCCGGGGCGTTCCGGCAGGGCCGGCAGACGCGCCAGCAAGGCTTGCTGCAAGGGGCAAGGTGGACGCCGCAGCAACTGCTCGCGCAACCACTCCGGCTCCTGCTCAAGGACGACATGCAAGGGTTGCAGGGCGCCGTTCATGGCCCCGCGCAGAGACGCTTCGAGCAGCCCGCAGGCTTCCTCCTCGCGGCCATCCTGCAACAGCAGGCAGATCAGCTGTCCCTGGGCCTGGAGCACCGGCATGTGCGCGCCGACCCGTGTCGCCGCGACGATCAGGCTCCGCAGGCGTCGCTCGGCCTCCTCCGGCCGCGCCTCATGGCGCGCCAGCAACGCCTGCCACAAGGCGATGTAGTACGGCAGTTGCGGATGGCACTCGGGCGGCGTGGCCGGCTGCTCCCCGGAATAGGTTTCGCCCAGGCGCTCCAGCCAGGCCGCGGCCAGTTCCAACTGCCCCTGGCCGAGCCACAGTTCGCATTTGATCAGGGTGATGACCGACAGGTAGAAGACCGGCGGCACATCCCACACATGCATCAGCCGCTCGACCTCGGCCAATTGGGCGAATGCCTGGGTGTACTGGCCCTGCTGGCCTTCCAGGCAGGCCAGCACGGCATAGCCGATGACCAGGCTGACGTCGCGGCAGGCACGGGCTTCGTCGATGCCGGCCTTGAGCCGTTTGCGCGCCTCCTCGGTCTGCATGCCCAGACTGCGCAGGTAGCCCTGGTAGATCAGCAAGCGGCCGCGCACGGCATAGCGCCGATGCGCCGGCAAGCCGGACAGCCGCGCCAGGCCCAGCTCCAGCTCTTCGTCGGCGCGGCGCAGTTCGCCACGGGCCTGCAGCCCGCGCGCGCGGTCGTAGTGCACCAGCGCCTCGAACAACGGATTGCCGAAACGTTGCGCCTGTTCGAGCGCCTCCCGGTTGAGCGCGCGGGCGCGCCAGCCGTCGCCGCGGACAATCGCCAGGTTGCTCAAGCTCGACAGGCACAGCAGGCGCGGCCCGGAGCGCTCCGCGGGAAGACTGGCGAGCGCTTCGCCGCAATGCCGCTCGGCACTTTCGATATCGCCACGGCCCCGGGCGATGACCCCGGCCAGCGCCTGCCACTGCGCCAGCAGGTCGGCCTGGGTGACGGCATCGGCCGCTGGCAGGAAACGCGCCAGTTGCGCCGCCAGTTCCTCGGCGGCGTCCAGTTGGCAGGCCAGGGCCAATGCCCAGCCGTAGAGCACGATCAACCGCGGCGTACTGGCCAGCAGGCTGTCCGGCAGGTCCATTTTCCAGCGCAGCAGGGTGGCGACGTTCTGCTCGGCCAGCAGTTGTTCTTCCGAAAGGCTCTGCACCAGGCTCGCCGCCACTTCCGGGTGGCCCGCGCGCAGCGCCTGATCGACCGCCTCGTCGAGCATTCCCTGGGAACTGAACCAGCGGCAGGCACGCAGGTGCAGGGACGCCGCCGACGGACCGGAGGCCGGCAGCTCGCGGGCCAGCAGCAGATCGGAGAACAGGTGGTGATAGCGGAACCAGCGGCCTTGCTCATCCAGCGGCACCAGGAACACCTGGTGCCGTTGCAGGTGCTGCAGGATAGCCGCGCTGTCATGGGCATCGCGCAAGGCATCGCAGAGTTCGGGGCAGAATCGCTCGAAGCGCGCGGTCTGTTGCAGGAAGGCCTGGACCTCGGCGGGCTGCTTGTCGATCACCTCTTCCAGCAGATAGTCGCGGATCAACTCTTCGGCGCCGCTCAGCGGCACTTCGCAGCCCCGCTCGGACAGGCCATCGGGGTGCGCCAGCAGCCACAGGCGCAGGCCGGCGATCCAGCCCTCGCTGCGCTCGATCAGGCGCTCGATGATCTCCTCGTCGATCCGCGCGCCACTGGCGGAAATCAGCGCAGCGGTTTCCTCGCCGGTCAGGCGCAGGTCGTGCTCGGCGAGTTCGAGCAACTGCCGGGACAGACGCAAACGCGCCAGATGCCAGTCCGGGCGCTGGCGGCTGGTGACCAGCAGGAGCAGACCATCGGGCAGGTGATTGAGGAGGAATTGCAGGCAGCGGTCGAGCACCGCGCCCTGGGCCAGGTGATAGTCGTCGAGCACCAGCAGCAGGGGCGCATCGGCGGACAGGCAGCCGCTCAACTCATCCAGCAGGTCGTCGAGCCAGGCCTCGAAGGCGAACGGCTGGTGCCGTTGACGCATCTTCAGCAACGCCATGGCGTCATCGCCGAGGTTGGGATGGTAGAGGCGCAGGCCTTCCAGCAGGCGTTCGAGGAAGCGCCCCGGATCGCCGTCCCGCGCGCTGACGCCCAGCCACAGGCTGCGCCACTGCGGGCCGAGGGATTCGCAGAACTCGATGGCCAGGGAACTCTTGCCGAAACCGGCCGGCGCCGAAACCAGCAGCAGCCGTCCGCCGAGCCCGGCGCGCAGACGCTCGCAGAGGCGCGGCCGGTAGACATAGCCGGCGGGCAGTGGTGGACGGTAGAAACGCCCGCCACTCACTGGCATGGCAGCGTCGCCCACCGCTGGCAGAGTCGAGAAGTCGGTCATGCGCCTGGCTTTGCTCTTGCTCTTGTACTGGGGTCCTGTGCAGCCGAGCCTAGCCCCTTGCTCGGGCTATTTGAAGTTGAATTTGTTACAGAAGCAGGCGTTTTCCTGCAAGACATTCGGAACCCGCCGTCAGTCATCGGCCGCACCGGACGACAAAAACCCCGGAAAAGACCGTCGGAACCAAGGCATCACCGAGGAATCCGCCCCTCGGCCGGACGCGCTGCGGTACGCGCGGAATCCGGCAGGCACTGGAGGCGGATGAAAAAAACCGGCCCGAAGGCCGGTTCAGCAGGGGATCAGCGGACTCAGCGCACGCCTTCCTGACGCAGGGCGGCCGGCGTGAAATCGCTTTCCGAGGCGCTGTAGTTGAAGTCGTAGGCGGACTTCTCCTCGTTCTTCAGGCCCAGCACCAGGTAGCGACCGGAGAGCAGGTCGTAGAGGGTTTCCGCGGTGTACCAGGGCACCTGGTGGTCGTAGTAGTACTGCGAGAAGGCCTCGGCGACGCGCCACAGGGTGCCGCGACCGTCGTAATGATCGATCTCGGCGGCTTGCCAGGTATCTTCGTCGATGTAGAAGTCACGCTTGGCGTAGATGTGCCGTTCGCCCGGCTTCAGGGTGGCGACCACGTGCCAGACGCGGTGCAGTTCGTAACGGGTCAGGTCCTGGTTGAGGTGGCCGGGCTTGATGATGTCCGCGTACTTCAGCTTGGGATCATCCAGCTTGTAGTTGTTGTACGGGATGTACAGCTCCTGCTTGCCCACCAGTTTCCAGTCGTAGCGATCCGGCGCGCCGTTGTACATGTCCAGGTTGTCCGAGGTGCGCAGGCCATCGGCGGCGGTGCCGGGGCCGTCGTAGGACACCTGCGGCGCGCGGCGCACACGGCGCTGGCCGGCGTTGTAGAGCCAGGCCAGGCGCGGTTCCTTGACCTGGTCGAGGGTCTCGTGGACCAGCAGCACGTTACCGGCCAGGCGCGCCGGCGCGGTGACCTGCTGCTTGAAGTAGAAGAGCACGTTGCTCGGCTTGCTCGGGTCGTAGTCCTTCAGATCGGTACGGAAAACGAATTCGTCCTGGAAGTAGACCAGCGAGTAGCTGCCATTGACCTGCGGCGTGGCCTGGGTCACCAGGCGCCGCACATGGCCGCCGCGGTAGCGGGTGATGTGGTTCCAGATCACTTCCAGGCCGTTTTGCGGAATCGGGAAGGGGTTGGCGGTCTGGAAGTTCTCCAGGCCGTTGCCGCCCTGCACCAGGCTGGTGGTGCTGGCGTTCTTCTTGGCCGCTTCGAGGACCGAATCGGGCACGCTGGCAGTGCGGTGCGACGGGTACACCGGCATCTTGTAGGTGTCCGGGTAGCGCTGGAACATCGCCAACTGCCCCGGGGTCAGCTTGCTCTTGTACTTGTCGACGTTCTGCGCGGTGATGGTGAACAGCGGTTTCTCGCTGGCGAAGGGATCGGAGAGGAAGCCCTTGCTGTCGGCGCTGCCGGCGTTCTTCGGCAGGCCGCCGGTCCAGGCCGGGATGCTGCCGTCGGCGTTACCGGCCTTTTCGGCGCCCATCGGAGTCAGGCTGGAACTCAGCTTGGCCGCATCGGCGGCGGATACGGCAGCCATCACCTGGGTGGCCAGCAGGCTGAGGGCCAGGGCGCCGGTTTGCAGCAATATTCTTGTTGTTCTCATTATTGCGTCGTCCTCGAAGTGAGTCGTTACTGCTCGCCCGGCGGGACGCGCCCACCGACGATGGTTCTGCCTTGCCCCGCCCGCACGAGCGGGCGGGGACAACGCTTAGAAGTTCACGCCGAAGCTGAGCGCGACGAAGTCGCGATCGACCAGGGTGGAGTACTTGCCGTCGAAGTAATTGGTGTAGGAAAGGCTGGCGGTGTAGGTGTTCTGGTAGTCGGCATCGACGCCCAGGCTGATGGCCTTGCGGCCTTCCTCGAAGTTGCCGCCAGGGCCGGGCGAGTAGCCGCTGACATCATGCGACCAGGCCACGTTGGGCTTGAGGTTGACCCCCGCGAAGACGTCGTTGTAGTCCCAGATCGCCCGCATGCGGTAACCCCAGGAGTCGGCGGTGGTATAGCCTTCGCTCTCGCAATAGCGGGAGACGTTGTTCTGCGGCCCACCGGCCAGGGTCGAGGTGTTCAGCGCCTCGCAGGTCGGCTTGCCGTTGAGGGTGCCGGCCAGCGGACCGGGGCCGAATACCGGATCGCGGCCATAGCGCGCCTTGGACTGGCTTTCCAGGCCACCGACGTGAGTCCAGCCGATCTCCCCCACCATGGTCAGACGCTCGGCGCCCATGACCTGGTCGAAGAACTGGGTGAAGGTGGTCTGCAGTTGGGTGATTGCCTTGCGCTCGTAGCCGTTGATGTCCTGGCCGGCCTGGCCGTTGAGCACCGAGGCGTTGTCATAGAGCTGGTTGCCGCCGATGTTGATCGTATTCAGGCCGGCATAGAGGATATCGGTGGTGTTCAGCTGCACCGGCGCATTCGGCCGGTAGCTGATCTCGCCGCTCCAGGCGGTGCCGGTGGGCAGCGTGGTGGAGAAGCTCAGGCCGTACAGGTGGATATTCTCCGGGTACTCGATGAAGTAACTGGAGTTACCGGCCATGGCCACGGCGGCGGCCTGGGCCGCCAGGGTCGGACTGACGCCGGCGAGGCGGGTCGCCAGGGCATTGATCTGGTTGACCTGGGCCACCGAAGCGCTGGAGCCGCTGAAGATCGGCAGGCGGCTGTGGTAATTGATGAAGTAACCACCGAATTCAGTGTTCAGCTTGTCGGCGAAGTACTTCAGCGACAGGCCGTACTGGCCGCTGTCACTGGGATCATGGTCAGGGCCGCGCCGCACCACTACGCCCTCGCCCCAGGGTGACTGGGTCACCGCCAGGCTCGGGCCGAGCAGGCCGTTGAGGGCGTTGATGGCCGAGCGGTTGTTGCTCAATACGGCCAGGTTCTGGGTACAGCCGTTAGCCACCACGTCGGGCTGGGAGAAGAAGGTGCCGCAGTTGTCCAGCACTGTCTGCTGCCATTCCAACTGGTAGAAACCTTCGGCGGACAGGTTGTCGGTGAGGTTCTGCGACAGGTAGAACATGTTCACCGGCACCAGGGCTTCCTTGATTTCCGAGCCCGGACGGCGGAAGGCGGTGACATCCACCGGGTTGATCACACTGATACCGTTCTGGATGAAGGTGCTTTCGCCCCAGTTCACCACCTGCTTGCCCAGGCGCACGTTACCCGGCAGGTCGGCGATGCTGTACTTGTGATAGACGAAGGCGTCGAGCAACTCGGCGCCGGAGGCCTGGGCCGACGACTTGCGACCCTCGTCGTCGATCGCCTTGAAGTGCGTGCCCTCGTCCTTCTGTTCGAAGTCGTACCAATACTTGCCGCGCAGGAACACACCGCTGTCGCCGTACTTCAGTTCGAGGTCATGGATGCCCTTGAAGATCTTCGAGAAGGTTTCCCCGGCCCGGTAATTGAGATGGCCGTCGTCGGAGGTCTGCGACAGGCCCTTGCCACCGTTGTTCACCCCGATCAGGTTCTTGTCCGGATTCTGCGTCGACCAACTGGCCCCGACGGACAGGGACGAGTCGAAGGAGCCCTCGATCTCGCCAATGTTGAAGGTCACCGCCGAGGCGGGAGCGGCCAGCGAGGAGGCCAGGCTGACGGCCAGTGGCAAGCGTGCCAGGCGCCAGATTGTCTTCAATGTTGTCATCGACGCTACTCCATGTACGTTTTTGTTATGAGTAGCGCGACTATAGAGACGCCTCTGGATACCTTGATCGCTCTAAAGTGTGATTTCGCTTACAAGGGCCCCGGCAGGCTTCGCGGCGGAGAAACGTCCGATGCGCAACGCCCCAAACGACGCGGGCCAAGCGCTTGCTTGGCCCGCGAGGGGGACGACCGAGAGAGCGGCCGCGGATCAAACCGTGGAGAGGAATTCGCTGCCGGACTCCTGCCAACGAGCGATGTCGACGCGGATTCGTTTCTTGTCGAGCTTGCCGACGCTGGTCTTGGGAACTTCAGTAACAACGGCGATCTGCGAGGGAATCGCCCACTTATTGATGTGTCCCTGCTCGACGAAGGGCTTGAGATGCTCCTTCAAGCCACGGGCGTCCAGGCGCTGGCCGTCGAACAGCACCAGCAGGGCGAAGGGCCGCTCGCCCCATTGCGGGTCCGGCACGCCCACCACCGCCACTTCGCGCACCGCCGGATGACGGCTGATCAGATCCTCCAGTTCCAGCGAGGACAGCCACTCGCCGCCGGTCTTGATCACATCCTTGATGCGGTCGCGGATGTCGATGAAGCCCATGCCATCGATGGTCGCCACATCGCCGGTGTGCATCCAGCCGCCGGCCCAGAGTTCCTCGCTCTTCTGCGGCTCCTCGAAATACCCCTGGGTCAGCCAGGGCGAGCGCAGCACCAATTCGCCCTGGGACTCGCCATCGGCGGGCAGGAAGCGGCCGTGCTCGTCCATGATCGCGGCATCCACCAGCGGCACCGGCACGCCGGCCTTGATGCGGTAGGTGGTGCGTTCGTCCTCGCTGCCGGCGCGCAGCTCCTCATTGAGATAGGCGCAGGAGATCAGCGGGCAGGTCTCGGACATGCCATAGGCAGCGGTGAGCTGCATCCCGCGGGCCTTGGCCGCGTCGTACAGCGAGCGGTTCAGGGCGCTGCCGCCGATGATGATCTTCCAGCCCTTGAAGTCCACGCCCTGGGCCGCCTTGGCGTTCATCACCATCTGCAGGATGGTCGGCACGCAGTGGGAGAAGGTGACCTTCTCGCGCTTCCACAGCTCGACGAGGAATTCCGGATCGTAGCGCCCCGGATAGACCTGCTTGATACCGAGCATGGTCGCCACATAGGGCGTGCCCCAGGCGTGCACATGGAACATCGGCGTGATCGGCATGTACACGTCGCTGTTCCCCATCAGGCGGATGCTGTCCAGGCTGGCGATGGTCGAAGCCATCGCCAGGGTGTGCAGGACCAGTTGGCGGTGAGTGAAGTACACGCCCTTGGGGTTTCCGGTGGTGCCGGTGGTGTAGAAGGTGGTGGCCACCGAGTTCTCGTCGAAGTCGGGGAAAGCGTAGTCCGGGCTGGCCGCGGCCAAGAGCGTCTCGTATTCGCCGACGCAGTCCGCCAGCTCACAGCGCTTCTCGGCGCCATCGGTCAGCAGCAGGGTCTTGCGCACCGTGGTCAGGTGCCCGGCGATGCCCTGGTAGAGCGGGACGAACTCGCTGTTGACCAGCACGAAGCGGTCCTCGGCGTGGTTCATGGTGTAGAGGATCTGTTCCGGCGAGAGGCGGATGTTGATGGTGTGCAGCACCGCGCCGATCATCGGAATGGCGAACATCGCCTCCAGGTAACGGTGGCTGTCCCAATCCATCACCGCCACGGTGTCGCCCGCCTGCACCCCGGCCTCCGTGAGCACGTTGGCCAGGCGTGCGACGCGCTCGTTGAAGGTCGCGTAGCTGTAGCGCACCAGGTCGCGGTAGACGATCTCGCGACTCTTTTCGTAGCGCGCGCCAGACAACAGCAGGCTCTTGATCAGCAGCGGGTACTGATAGGCGTTGCTCGCAGCGGGAATGATTCGGGTCTTGAGCATGTTCGGCGTACCTGTCGGGCAATCAGGGTGAAGAGATGGCTAAAGACTCTAGGCCCGGCTCGATGACCATTCATCCATCCAAAGAGTGATTTGCTGGTGACTCTTTGGCCTGATCCGGTCACGCGGTAGAATCGCCGCGCACGGTCGTTCACGACCGATCCCAGAACAAGAGCCAGAGGTAGTTTTGTCATGTCCGAAATCGTCATCGTCAGCGGCGCCCGTACTCCCATGGGCGGCTTCCAAGGCAGCCTGTCCGGTGTTTCCGCCGTCGACCTGGGCGCTGCCGCCATCCGCGAAGCAGTCGCCCGCGCAGGTATCCCGGCCGCCGATGTCGAGGAAGTGATCATGGGCTGCGTGCTGCCCGCCGGCCTCAAGCAGGGTCCGGCCCGCCAGGCGGCACTGAATGCCGGCCTGCCCGCCGCCAGCGGCTGCACCACGATCAACAAACTGTGCGGTTCGGGCATGAAGGCAGTGATGCTGGCCCATGACCTGCTCAAGGCCGGCACCAACAACGTGATGGTCGCCGGCGGCATGGAGAGCATGTCCAACGCGCCCTATATCCTGGAGAAAGCCCGCAGCGGCCTGCGCATGGGCCACGGCGAGATCAAGGACCACATGTTCCTCGACGGCCTGGAAGACGCCCGCACCGGCCGCCTGATGGGCTCCTTCGCCCAGGACACCGCCGACCAGTACGGCATCGGCCGCGAAGCGATGGACGCCTACGCCATCGAATCGCTGAAGCGCGCCCAGGCCGCGATCAAGGACGGCTCGCTGGACGCCGAGATCGTTCCGGTCACCGTCAGCACCCGCAAAGGCGACATCGTGGTCAAGGACGACGAACAGCCGCTCACCGCCAATCTCGACAAGATTCCCACCCTCAAGCCGGCGTTCAAGAAAGACGGCAGCATCACCGCGGCCAATGCCAGCTCGATCTCCGACGGCGCCTCGGCACTGGTCCTGATGACCGCCGAAGAAGCCGCCCGCCGTGGCCTCAAGCCGCTGGCCAAGATCGTCGGCCATGCCACCCAGAGCCAGGACCCGAGCGAGTTCACCCTGGCGCCGATCGGTGCCATGAGCAACCTGTTCAAGAAGACCGGCTGGAACAAGGACGATGTCGACCTCTTCGAAATCAACGAAGCCTTCGCCATGGTAACCATGCTGGCCATGCGCGAGCACGGCCTCGACCACGCCAAGGTCAACGTCTTCGGCGGCGCCTGCGCCCAGGGCCATCCGGTCGGCTCCACCGGCTCGCGGATCATCATCACCCTGATCAACGCGCTGCAGAAGAAAGGCGGCAAGCGCGGCATCGCCTCGCTGTGCATCGGCGGCGGCGAAGCCACCGCGGTCGCCGTGGAACTGCTCTAAGCGTCAGCAGCAACGCAAAGGGCGCGGCACCTGCCGCGCCCTTTGCGTTTCCGTCCCGCGCGGCCAGGGCGCGAGGACAAAGGCCAGCGAGTCAGCGGCGACGGGCGCGCCTCAGCGCAACTCGGTGAACGCCAGCTTGATCCCCAGGCCCACCAGCACCACGCCCATCACCCGATCGAACCAGTGGCCCATGCGGGCGAAGCCGGCACGCACGCGCTGCTGGCTGAACAGCAGCGCGACCAGGCAGAACCAGGCGGCCGTGGCGCACGCCAGGTAGACGCCATAGCCGGCCTGCACCAGCAGCGGCGTATGCGGGTTGATCACCACGGTGAACAGCGACAGGAAGAACAAGGTCGCCTTGGGATTCAGGCCATTGGTGACGAAGCCGGCGACGAAGGCGCCACGCGGCGTCCGCAGTGCCGGAGCCGGCGCCATCTCGTCGCTGCCCGCCGCTGCCGGCCTGGCGCGCAGGGCCTTGATGCCGATGTAGAAAAGATAGGCGGCAGCCAGCCACTTGAGGCTGTTGAACAGCATGATCGACTGCGAAACGATCAGCCCGATGCCGAGCAGCGAATAGGTGACATGGATGGAGATCGCGCAGCCGACACCCAAAGCCGTCCAGGTTCCGGCACGACGCCCGTGGCTCACGCTTTCGCGCACCACCACGGCGAAATCCGGCCCCGGGCTGGCCACTGCCAGCAGGTGGATCAGCGCCACCGTAAGAAACTCCGCCCAGTACATACCCACTCCCCTCCTCTTCAGCGAAAACCGTTAGGCTGACAACCTTACGCCTGTCACGATTATCCGCATTTAGCCGCACTGCAAAAGGTACAGCCACCGATGAACAGCTCCCGCGCCGTCTTCCTCGACACCGCCTCCCTCGACCTCGGCGACCTCGACCTGCAACCGCTGCGCGAGGTGTTCGGCGAACTGACCCTGCACGCCGCCAGCGCCACGGACGAGATCGCTGCGCGTCTGCGCGGCGCCAGCGTGGCGATCAGCAACAAGGCGCCGATCGACGCCGCCACCCTGGCGCAATGTCCGAACCTGAAGCTGATCCTGGTCACTGCCACCGGCACCAACAACGTCGACCTGGCCGCCGCCCGCGCCCGTGGCATCCGCGTGTGCAACTGCCAGGGCTATGGCACCGCCTCGGTGGCGCAGCACGCCATCCTCCTGCTGCTGGCCCTGGCCACCCGGCTGCCCGACTATCAGGCAGCGGTGCGCGCCGGACGCTGGCAGCAGGCCACGCAGTTCTGCCTGCTCGACTTCCCCATCGTCGAACTGGAGGGTAAGACCCTCGGCCTGCTCGGCCACGGCGAGCTGGGCAGCGCCGTCGGCCGCCTGGCCGAAGCCTTCGGCATGCGCGTGCTGCTCGGCCAACTGCCTGGCCGTCCGGCGCGTCCCGAGCGCCTGCCGCTGGAGCAGTTGCTGCCGCAAGTCGATGCCCTCAGCCTGCACTGCCCACTGAACGAGCAGACCCGTGGCATGCTCGGCCAGCGCGAGCTGGACCTGATGAAGCCCGGCGCCTTCCTCATCAACACCGCGCGCGGCGGCCTGATCGACGAACAGGCGCTGGCCGATACCCTGCGCCGCGGCCACCTGGGCGGCGCCGCCACCGATGTGCTCAGCGTCGAACCGCCGAAGGACGGCAACCCGCTGCTGGCCGCCGACATCCCGCGACTGATCGTCACCCCGCACAATGCCTGGGGCAGCCGCGAAGCACGCCAGCGCATCGTCGCCCAGGTCGCGGAAAATGCCGTGGCATTCTTCGCCGGCCAGGCGCTGCGGGTGGTCAACGCCTGAGCGCAGCCCGGCGCCGCACGGCAGTCGGGCGGGAAGCGCGCGGGCAAGCCTGCTAAGCTTGCACCCTTTTTTCGAGGAGCCCCCATGTCCAGAGGCGCCATGGACCCTTGCAGCGAAGTTCTGCTCCGCCAGGCCGAGCGTTTTTCCGGCCGCGTGTTGCTCGCCGGTCTGCCGGCCGACGGCCTGCTCGGCGAACTGCCGCACGCCCAGGGCTGGAGCTGGCACGCTGGCGAGCAGAGCCAGTTGCAGACGCGCTTTCCCGGCCGCACGCACTTCGGCGTCGAGCCGCCGGCCGGCACGTTCGACGCCGCCGTGCTGTTCCTGCCGAAATCCCGCGAGCTGACTGATTACCTGTTCGCCGCGCTGGCCAGCCGCGTGCCCCATGGCCAGTTGTACCTGGTCGGCGAGAAACGCGCCGGGGTCGAACGCGCCAGCAAGCAACTGGCGGCCTTCGGCAAGACCGGCAAACTGGACAGCGCGCGGCACTGCCAGCTCTGGCATTGCCCGATCGACGTGGCACCGGCGACGCCGGATCTGCTGGCCCTGGCACAACGCTACGAGCTGCCACTGAGCGATGGCCCGCTGCAGGTCGTCAGCCTGCCTGGCGTCTTTGCCCACGGCCGCCTGGATCGCGGCAGCGCGCTGCTGCTGGAACACCTCGACGGACTGCCCAGCGGCCACCTGCTGGACTTCGGCTGCGGCGCCGGGGTGCTCGGCGCCAGCCTGAAACGGCGCTACCCGGATAGCCGCCTGACGCTGCTCGACGTCGACGCCTTCGCGGTGGCCAGCAGCCGCCTGACCCTGGCCGCCAATGGCCTGGAGGCCGAGGTCTGCGCCGGCGACGGTATCGACGCGGCGCCCTCGGCGCTGGCCGCCATCGTCAGCAACCCGCCCTTCCACCAGGGCGTGCACACCAGCTACCAGGCCACCGAACAGCTCCTGCGCGAAGCCGCCCGGCACCTCGATGGCGGCGGTGAACTGCGCCTGGTGGCCAACAGCTTCCTCAAATACCCGCCGCTGATCGAGGAACACCTCGGCGCCTGCCGGACCCTCGCCGAAGCCGACGGCTTCCGCATCTACAGCGCCAAGCGGCGCTGAACGCCGGCGCCCCGCCGCGACGTCGATTGAGCCCAGGCTTGCCGACGCTCCGGGACTTGGGCAGAATGCGCCCCGTCCTAGGGGAGTAGTCTCCCGCGAGTGGCGCCGTCCGGCACCCTCGCCCGGCACGCGTCAACACACTTGGTCCGCAGACCATGGCGCGTGCGACCCGGGCCCGCGCCAGCGGCCCAGGGTTTGACAAGACCTATGACACGAGCGATCTGACCCGGGGCGGGCAGATGGCGCGTGTCATGGTGATGAGTCGACCCGCCCCTTAGGAAGCCTGATGGAATCCCTGTTCGTCCCCATCCTGGTGGTTGCCCTCGCCGAAATCGGCGACAAGACGCAACTGCTCGCCCTCGTCCTTGCCGCGCGTTTCCGCAAGCCCTGGCCGATCATCGGCGGCATCATCGCCGCGACCCTGGCCAACCACTTCGCCGCCGGCGCCGTGGGCAAATGGGTCTCCACCTTCTTCTCCGAAGCCACCCTGAGCTGGTTGCTCGCGGCCTCCTTCCTCGCCGTGGCGGCCTGGACCCTGGTGCCGGACAAGCTCGACGACGACGAAGGCGGTCTGAAGAAGTTCGGCCCCTTCCTCACCACCCTGATCGCCTTCTTCCTCGCCGAGATGGGCGACAAGACCCAGGTCGCCACCGTGATGCTGGCCGCGCAGTACCCGCACTTCTGGCTGGTCGTGATGGGCACCACCATTGGCATGCTGCTGGCTAACGTGCCCGTGGTACTGGCCGGCAACTTCGCCGCGGAACGCCTGCCGCTGGTGCTGATCCGCCGCCTGGCCGCCAGCGCCTTCGCCGTGCTCGGCCTGGCCGCCGCCTGGCACGCGGCGAAACTCAACGGGCTGTTCTGACAAAGTCGCGCCGGCCGTCGGCATGACGGCCAATGTGCGCCTGGGTGCGCGCGTCTAGAGTCATGGCTGTCTCCCGCTGAAAGGAAGCAGCCATGACCGACAAGGACCTGAAACGCCTGGCGCACCGGCACATCGACCTGACCTGGAACAGAGGTCGCCTGGCGCTGGCCGAACAACTGCACAGCGCCGACTTTCTCTACAAGAGCACCTTCACCGCACACCCCTTGGACAGCGCCGGCTACCGCCGACTGGTAGAGGACATCCGCGCGGCCATGCCAGACCTGCAGGTGGTGGTCGAGGAATGCATCGCCGAAGGGCGCAAGGTGTTCACTTGGAGCACCCTGATCGGCAGCATCGCTCAGCCGGCCCTGGGTTACCCGGCCAGCGACAAGGTGCTGAGCATCCCGGCCATGGCCTTCTGGGTGTTCAACAGCCAGGACCAGGTACAGGAACTCTGTACCTTGTTCGACATGGAGAGCTTTCGCACCCAGATGGGCCTGCAGAACCGCCCCTTCGCCGAGCAGGCCCTGCCGTGAGCGGCCGCTACAGGTAGCCGTTGGCGCGGAACCAGGCGATGGCCCGCTGCAAGGTATCTTCCAGCGCCACGCGGTTCTCGAAACCGAGTTCCTCGCGGGCCTTGTGGCCGTCGAGGAATTGTCCGCCGGCCATCACTTCGATGGCGGTGTCGTCCAGCAACGGCAGCTTGCCGGTCAAGCGGTAACGCCAGCGCCCCAGCGTCGCCAGGGCGCGCGCGCGGTGCAACGGCATGGGCGCGGGCGCCGGCTTGCCCAGCAGGCGCGCGATGGTGGCGGTCAGTTCGGCCATTTCGACGTTGTGCCCGGTGAACAGGTAGCGCTCGCCCACCCGTCCTCGCTCCAGCGCCAGCAGCAGGCCACGCCCGGCTTCGCCGGCATCGATCACATTGCGCCGCCCCGGCACATAGAGAGACATCTCGCCACGCCCGATGGCGGTGATCAGGCGTCCGGTGGTCGGGCCTATGTCCAACTCGCCGAGCGCCATGCCGGGAATCCCGATCACCACCGGCAGGCCGCCACGGGCTTGCTCCCGCGCCTGTTCGTCCAGCGCCCATTTGCACATCACATAGGCGCTCTTGCCGGTGGGGAGCCCCTCGTAGAACAGCCCCTCGTGCCCGGGCAGGCCCTGCGGGTGCATGGGCATGGCGAACGCCGAACCGACATAGAGAATGCGCGGCACCTTGTTGTGCTGGCAGGCGGCATAGAAGTGGTTGGTCTGGTCCAGCGCGCTGGCCACCTCCTCCTGCCAGCGGCGCGGGCGCACCGGGTAATAGCCGGCGCTGAAAATCACCCCGTCCAGGCCACTCAGCGCTCGTTCCAGGCCGCGATAATCGAACAACTCGGCGACCCGGCATTCCGGTTCCAGGTAGGCCAGGCGCTGGATCTGCGAGGAGGGACGATGGATCAGCACCAGTTGGTGTCCGGCGGCCTTGATGGCGCGAGCGGCATGGTGGCCGAGGAGCCCGGTGGCTCCGAGTACTGCGATTTTCACTGGCGCTCCCTGGTGATGGACAAGCCGGCCTGTCGCCAGGCCGGCACGACGGCATTCGAACCGGCGTCGCGCGCGCGGCTCAATTGCGCCCCTTGGCCTGCTCGTAAAGCGGCATCACCTTGGGAATGGCGGCCTGCAGGTTGGCCATGCGCGTGCTGTCCGCCGGGTGGGTGCTGAGAATCTCCGGCGGCGCGTCGCCACCGGCCTGCCCCATCTTCTGCCACAAGGTCAGCGCGGCATTGGGGTTATAGCCGGCGCGGGCGGCCAATTCCAGGCCGATGAGATCGGCTTCGTTCTCGTTCTCCCGGCTGTTGGGCAGGGTCAGGCTGTATTGCACCACCTGGTCGGCCAGCTGCATGCCGCCCTGCCCCAGGCCGAGCAGCGCGCCGCCGAGGCTCTCGCCCATCTGCACGGCATAGGCCCGCGACATTTGTTCGCGGCCATGTTCGCGCAGGGCGTGGGCGATCTCGTGGCCCATGACCGCGGCAATCTCATCGTCGGTCAGTTGCAGCTTATCGATCAGGCCGCTGTAGAAAATGATCTTGCCGCCCGGGCCGCAGTTGGCATTGAGCTCGTCGCTCTTGATCACGTTGACCTGCCATTGCCAGCCTGGCGCGTCCTGGCGGAAGGCGCCGGTCTGCGGAATCAGTCGCGCGGCGATAGCCTTGACGCGCTTGGCGTCGGCGCTGTTGTTATCCAGCTTGCCGGCCGTGGTCGCCTCACCGATGGTCTTCTGGTAGGACTGCGCATACATCTGGTCGACCTGCTGGCTCGACAGCATGCTGAACATGTATTGCTGACGTTGCACCCCGACGGCGCCGCCGTTGGTGGTATTCACCGGCTGGCAGCCGGCCAGGGAAAGGGCGGCTGCCAGGGCAATGTAACGGAAAGGATGGGACATGATGGCTCTCCAGTGGCTCATTCTCCCTTGGACAGCGCGCATGGTAGGCCGACCCCGGAAAGCCGGCAACAGGACGAAAAACAAGGTGTTACAACCCATTACAAGCCCCGCCTAAGGAATTTCCGAAACGCTGCCGATACAGCGGAACAGGCCTCTCTGGTGCGCGGGTATTTCGTCATGAAGTTCAAGTCGATCCAGTTTTCCGTGGTGGCGCTGGCAGGGGCCAGCGTTCTGGCAGTGGTGGCAGCGCTGGTGATCTATGCCCTGTTCGCCGGGGGACGGACCCAGGCCCTGGTGCAGGATCGCACCCAGGCGCTGCTGGAAAAAGTCATCAACGAACGCCTGGTCGCCCTCGCCCGCGCTCAGGCCAGCCAGATCCAGCGCGAACTGGAATACCCGCTGACGGTGGTCAAAGGCCTGGCCCAGGCCAACATGCTGATGGACCAGAAGGATGCCGATGGCAAGCCGACCCTGGGCATCAGCCGTGGCGAAATGTCCAACCTGCTGCGCCAGACCGTCGCGCAGAACCCCAAGCTGCTCGACGCCTTCGCCGGCTGGGAACCCAACGCCTTCGCCGGCCAGGACAGCCTCTACGCCGGACAGGCCAGCCAGGGTTACGACGCCAGCGGACGCTTCATGCCCTGGTGGTACCGCAAGGCCGACGGCAGCCTCACCGTGGAAGCCATGGGCAACACCCTGGAAAGTCAGAAGCTGCTGCCCACCGGTGTCCGCGAGGGCGAGTACTACCTGTGCCCGAAAGAAAAGCTCAAGCCCTGCGTGATCGACCCGGCGCCCTATGAGATGGGCGGCAAGATGGTGATGATGTCCTCGTTCAACGCGCCCATCCTGGTCAACGGCCAGTTCCGTGGCGCGGTGGGCGCCGACCTTTCGCTGGCGTTCATCCAGGACCTGCTGAAGAACGCCGACAGCGGCCTCTACGACGGTGCTGGCGAACTGGCGCTGATCTCCAGCAACGGCCGCCTGGTGGCCTACACCAAGGACGTCAGCAAGCTTGGCGAGCCGGCCAGCAGCGTCCTGGACGCGACCCAGGCGGCCAGCCTCGGCAAGCTGCAAGGCGAGGAGCCGCTGTACACCCAGGACAACGCCCACGACTCCATCGTGCTCTTCCTGCCGTTCGCCGTTGGCGATACCGGCACCCGCTGGACGCTGATGCTGGAAATTCCCCGGCAGGCGGTGCTCGGCGAGTTGAAAGAACTGCAGGGCGAACTCAAGCAACAGAGCGACGCCGACACCCTGGGCATGACCCTGGTCGGCCTGCTCATCGCCGCCATCGGCCTGCTGGTGATCTGGCTGGTCGGCCACGGCATCGCCCGGCCATTGCGCCAACTGGTCGGCATGCTCGACGACATCGCCCAGGGCGAAGGCGACCTGACCCGCCGCCTGAGCAGCGACCGGGCCGACGAGCTGGGCTCGATCGCCAAGGGCTTCAACACCTTCCTCGGCAAGTTGCAGGGAATGATCGGCCAGGTGGTGACCTCGGTGCAGCACGTCAGCGATTCGTCGGAGCACACGGCCGACATCGCCATTCGCACCAACCAGGGCGTGCAGAAGCAGCTGGCGGAAATCGAGCTGGTGGCCACTGCCGTCCACGAGATGACCGCCACCGCCCAGGACGTGGCGCGCAACGCCACCCACGCGGCGGAAGCCGCCAGCCACGCCGACCAGGCGGCACATCAGGGCAAACGCATCGTCGAAAGCAGCTCGGCGGCGATTCAGGCCCTGGCCACGGAGATCGGTCGCGCCGTCAGTGTGGTGCAGACCCTGGCCCGCGACAGCGAGAACATCAACGCCATCCTGGTGGCCATTCGCGGCATCGCCGAACAGACCAACCTGCTGGCGCTCAACGCCGCCATCGAAGCGGCACGCGCCGGCGAGCAGGGCCGCGGCTTCGCCGTGGTCGCCGACGAGGTGCGCAACCTGGCGCAGAAGACCCAGCAGGCCACCCAGGAAATCCAGTCGATGATCCAGCAACTGCAGAACGGCACCCGCGAAGTGGTGCAAGTGATGCAGGACAGCCAGGAGAAGACCGACGACAGCGTGCGCCACGCCAACGAAGCGGCCCAGGCGCTGGAATCGATCACTCAGGCGGTCTCGGTGATCAACGACATGAACACCCAGATCGCCAGCGCCGCCGAGGAGCAGAGCGCGGTGGCCGAGGACATCAACCGCAACGTCGCCAACATCGGCCTGGTCGCCAACCAGGTGGCCGGCGGTGCCGACGAGGCCTCGCAAGCCAGCGCCGAGCTGACCAAGCTGGCCGAGCAGCAGCGGCGACTGGTGAATCAGTTCAGGGTATGACGCTGGCGTCTACTCTCGGAAGCGGGGGCGAGCGCGGCTCGCCCTTCGCGCCTCGCCGAACCGCTAAGCCGGGGTCAGGCACTCCGGGCCGTCGCAGGTCGGATCGTTGACGAAGCTGGCCAGCGCTTGTTCGCGCAGGCGTAGCTGAGGCCGAGCCAACAGGCTGAGCAGCTTGCTGCGCGGAGTCTGCGGGTCCAGCCAGAGGGCACGCTCGCCCTCGTCTTCCAGCAGCAAGGGTCTGCGCATATCGCCGGCCGCCTGGGTCACCAAAGCCAGGCTGAGGTAGGTATGCCCACTCACCGGATAGGCCTCCCAGATAGCCGCGAAATAGCTCAGCCCGCTACTCCCAGCCACCCAGTAGGGCCGCTTGCGCACGCCACGCCATTCATAGAAGCCGTTGGCCGGTACCAGGCAGCGACGCTGGGCGAAGGCCTCGCGAAACATCGGCTGCTCGCCCAAGGTCTCGGCGCGTGCATGGGCCGGGGTGCGCGACAGATCGGTGAGCCAGGCCGGGGTCAGGCCCCAGCGCGCCATCTCGGCGCGACGCCCGCCGGCGTCGTCTCGCAGCATGAGTAACTGCGCGCCGGGGGCGATATTCCAGCGTGCGGCGAGATCACTGGGGAAGCCGGGAAGCTCGGCGATTTCGCGAGTCCAGCGGAACAGGGCGTAACGGGCGGTCATCGGCGCTCCAGCAGGGGCTCAGCAGAGCAAGACGCCGGTGGCGTTCTCCGGATCGTCCGCAGGGCCGGGCAAGGGTTGCGCCGCATTGTACGCATCGATCAGGCTGCGTGCGCGCTGCGCGTCGGCATCACCGACCCACAACTGCAGGAGGCCCTGCATCGGCAACTCGCCAACGGCGCCGAGCAAGTGACGACCGCCCAGGTGAGCGACTATGCCTTCGCTGGCCAGCATGGCCGCCAGCAACTCGCCCTCGATGAGGTCGGCGGGTTCGTAGACTCGCAGCATCAATCGTCCTCCCGGCGAACGTCCAGCGACCATTGGTCGCCATCGGTGGATAGCTGGAACAGGATCGGCCGGCAACAGACCGGGCAATCCTCATAGTAGCTCTGGTCGCCGCCGGACAGGTCGAGCACGGCTTCGGCCGGCTCACCGCAGTAAGGGCAGGTATAAGCCTGGGTTTCGAGCATCGCTGGTTCCCCTGTGACTTCCGTTATACTCCCGCGGTCTTTAAACAGCCCCGCACTGCGCGTGGACTGATCATACCGGGGGAAGCGCCTGCGCCAGACGCACGGCCGCGCCAGTTACACCCACGAACAAGAGAGCATGATGGGCGAGTTCGAAGCCATCCGACCGTACAACGACGCCGAAGTCCCAGCCGTTCTGCAACGCCTGCTGAGTGACGACGCCTTCCTTACCATTCTGGCGCGTTATCGTTATCCCCGCCTGTCCGGCCCCTTCGGCTGGCTGCTGCGGCCGCTGATCGCCCACCGTCTGGCCCGTGAAGTCACCGGAATCCGCAGCGTGGTCCAGCTGCAGGACAAGTTCGAGCCCTACGTCGACAGGACCATCGAACACGCCACCGATGGCGTCACCTACTCCGGCGTCGAACGGCTCAAGCCCGGCCGCGCCTATCTGTTCATCGCCAACCATCGCGACATCGTGATGGACCCGGCCTTCTGCAACTACGCCATCTACCACGCCAAGCTGCCGACCCCGCGCATCGCCATTGGCGACAACCTGCTGCAGCGGCCCTTCGTCAGCGACCTGATGCGCCTGAACAAGAGCTTCATCGTGCATCGCTCGATCAGCGGCCGGCGCGAGAAGCTGGCGGCTTACAACACCCTGTCGGCCTACATCAACCACTCCATCCGCGAGGATCGCGAGTCGGTGTGGATCGCCCAGGCCGAGGGCCGCGCCAAGGACGGTAACGACCGGACCGATTCGGCGATCCTGAAAATGTTCCACATGAGCCGTAAGGACGAGCCCTTCGCCGAGGTGAGCCGTGAGCTGCACCTGATCCCGGTGTCGATCAGCTACGAATACGACCCTTGCGATCAGGCCAAGGCCCGCGAGCTGTACACCCGCGCCAGCACCGGCGAATACCGCAAGGCGCCGGGCGAGGACGACGCCAGCATCGCCCTGGGCATCACCGGCTACAAAGGCCGGGTGCACATCAACTTCGGCGCCGAGCTGGAAGGTGAATACGCCGACGCCAAGTTGCTCGCCGCCGAGCTGGATCGGCAGATCCTCGGCAACTACCGGCTGTTCCCGGTGCATTATCTGGCGTACGAGATGTCCGACCTGCGCGCGCCGGAACTGGCCGTGCCGACGGCGGAGAGCCTGTTCGGCGCCGAGGAACTGCAGAAGGCCCGCGAAGAATGGCAGCGCCGCCTGCAGGCATGCCCGAGCGAACAACGCCCCTATCTGATCCTGCAGTACGCCAACCCGGTGTTGAATCAATACCGTCTTCGCCAGGCTGGCTGAAGCGACAGGGGTAATGAACGAAAAGGGCGCCCATGGGCACCCTTTTGCATCGCTTCGGTGCACACAGTCAAAGGTGGGTGCTGTAGAAACTCATGCCCAGCGCCAACCCCAGGCAGGCAAAACCGAACAGATAGAAGAAGCGATTGACCCGCGCGGTCGAATGGCCGACCTCAGGCAGCGCCTGACTCTCGCCGTCGGCAACCAGGCGCGCCAGGGCCAGGCGCTCGCGGCGACGGGTGGCCAGCAGCAGCCAGGCACCTGCCAGGGCGAAGAACATGGCCAGGTCATTGACGACCCGACCGGGATGGGCCTGGAACAGATTCCAGAGCGCCTGCAGCGACATCACTACCTCCACTTCAGGACTGCACGCCCGATAGCGAAGATACGCCGAGGCCGAGTTCTGCATGATGCGACGAGCCGCTGGAGGCTCGTTATAGGACTGAAAAAAACGAGGCGGATTGTATCCCCTCAGGGGAATGCGCAGCCAGCGCGGTCGTCTTATTCACGACAGGCGTCAGGGTTATCGAGAAGAGTTCTAAGGGTGTCTCTCAGCCTGGCATGTGACTGGCTAGTCCCATTTCGCCATCCGGTCCATCAGCCTTGGAGATTCGCCATGCTCGAGATCGTTGCCCACGAAAACGCTTACCTGATCGAACACCTGGATGAAATCGAAGCCGTCGTCACCGAACTGTCCTTCAACGTCCAGGACGCCCACTGGCTGGTCTACTGCCAGGCCAGCGGCCTCGAACACCTGGACCTGCCGGAAACCCACGAGCGCCTGCCCGCCTACGAAACGGACCCGTTCCATCAGGCCGCCTGAGTATCCAGCGCCCATGAAAAAGCCCGGCATCGCCGGGCTTTTTCATGGGACCCAGTGCGCCGAGTCGGGCGCACCGTCGTTCGTTCAACGCTGGTTCAGGGTCTGAGCGATGGTCGGGTCCTTGAATACCCGGTCCAGGGCATCGCTGAGCACATCGCTGACCAGCTTGGTGTTGGTCGCCTGGTTCGGCGCCATGCCGAAGCGCTGGTCCAGGGACGCGCCGTAGCGGCCGGTGTAACGGTTGGCACTGGTCTGCACATCGACACGGAAGGCCGCGCCAATGGTCGCTTCGGTCACGTAGACGCCATCCTTCGGCGCCTGGTACTTCAGCTCGGCCAGCGTCAGGGTCAGGGTCGGCGCGTTATAGGCGTTCGCCGACGGCGTGAAGCCCAGCAAACGCACGGCCACCTCGGCCTGGGCCTGCAGCTTGGGAATCACGTCCTGGCTGCGCACGGTGATCGAACTGGTTTCCGAGTACAGGCCACCACGGGTGCCCAGCTCGGTGCTCTGACGACCATCGACGACTTTCACCACCACCGGCTGGCCTTGGCCGACGGCGACCGGTTGGCCCTTGAACACCGGGTCCGGATTGAGTTGTTGCGGGCTGAGGGCGCAGCCGGACAGGGCCAGGGTGCCGGCGGCGATCAGGCTGAGCAACAGACGCTGCAGCATGCTCATATCTCCATTGGTTGGGCTCGAAATGGCCGGCAGTATAACGGTCGGCCGAGCGCCCTGATAGCGCTCAAACAGTTGGACGCTGGCACTTTGTTTCAGGTTCCCCAACGCCTCCGACCAAGGCGAAGCACGCCCGTCGAGGACGCGCGAGGCAACGAAATCAAGAGATCGGGCCTAGTAAAAAAGTCTAAGCCCAAGGGCTTTTTTTTCATTTCATCGCTATAATCGCCCCCCGATTATAAGGACGCCTCCTGCTCGGGTTCAGTAGGGCGACAGCGCCTCGCGCCAGTCCTCCGCCGACACCTTCGATAGAGAGTCGCCACTTGCGCTGCGGCCATTGGCCACACGCTTTGTACCGACGTTGCGATGAACGCTTTGGCATGGATGCCGCGAGTCCCCTCCGTACGGAGTCAGGACCCGCCCGCAACGACGACCCCCTTTGAGCTTCACGTCTTCAAAAGAGCGTGATTTGAAGGTTTTTCACTACTTCACGAGAGTGTGGCGAGCAATGAAGAGTTTTGCGTCGGTAGAAGCACCCTTAACGCCTGACCCCGCAGCACTGAACAGCTTTGTCGGCACCGGAACCGTCCTCACCGGCGCCTGAGGGCCCATCCGAGACGGAACTGGTTGCACTTGCGGATGCCTTGATCCCCGCCGTGAAGCCGCCGAGCCCGAAGGTGTACGTTTTCCCCTCCTCCGAACTCGGTCGTAACGGCATCCGCGAATGGTCGCGCCAACGCCAACCGGCGCAGCGCGACCGCGAATGTCGCGAAGAATCGGACATACCGGCCCCGGCCCAGAGTGACCGGATGAGCGCCAAACGCTCCCTCACTCCAGGCTGCCCCGCTCGAACGCCAAGGCGTCGCCAGGGCCCTATGTCATCAATTGGCTGCTGATGATTTTGGAGACGCGTTAATGGCGCAGAACGATTACGAAGCTATGGATGTGTTGCTGGTTGGCGCCGGCATCATGAGCGCAACCCTGGCGACCCTGCTCAAGGAAGTCGAACCCGGCATCAAGCTGGAAATCGTCGAACTGCAGGAATCCGGAGCCATCGAGAGCTCCAACCCCTGGAACAACGCCGGTACCGGCCACGCCGGCCTCTGCGAGCTGAACTACACCCCGCAAGCCGCCGACGGCTCGATCGACATCAAGAAAGCGGTGCAGATCAACGCCCAGTTCGAGGTGTCCAAGCAGTTCTGGGCCCACCTGGTCGACAAGCACGCCTTCGGCTCGCCGCGTAACTTCATCAACCCGGTACCGCACCTGAGTTTCGTCCGCGGCAAGGACGTGCCCTTCCTGAAGAAGCGCTTCGAAGTGCTCAGCAAGCACCACGCCTTCGACAAGATGGTCTACACCGAGGACCGCGCCCAGTTGGGCGAATGGGCTCCGCTGACCATGCCGGGCCGTCCGGCTGACGAGCAGATCGCCGCGACCCGCGTCGAGCACGGTACCGACGTCAACTTCGGTGCCCTGACCAACCAGTTGCTGACCCACCTGGCCAAGCAAGCCAACACCGAAGTCCGCTACTTCCAGAAAGTGGTCGGCCTGGAGCGTGACGGCGACGCCTGGCTGGTCGATGTGAAGAACACCCAGAACGGCCAGTCGCGCAAGATTCGCGCGAAGTTCGTCTTCCTCGGTGCCGGCGGTGGCGCGCTGCCGCTGCTGCAGATGTCCGGCATCCCGGAGAGCAAAGGCTTCGGCGGTTTCCCGGTGAGCGGCCAGTGGCTGCGTTGCGACAACCCCGAGGTGGTCCAGCACCACCAGGCCAAGGTCTACAGCCAGGCCGAAGTCGGCGCCCCGCCGATGTCCGTGCCGCACCTGGACACCCGCGTCGTGGATGGCAAGAAATCCCTGCTGTTCGGACCCTATGCCGGCTTCTCCACCAAGTTCCTGCGCCACGGTTCCTTCCTCGACCTGCCGCTGTCGGTACGCACCAGCAACCTGCTGCCGATGCTGGCGGTGGCCCGCGACAACATGGACCTGACCCGCTACCTGGTGCGCGAAGTCATGCAATCCATGGAGCAACGCCTGGAAAGCCTGCGCAAGTTCTACCCGCAGGCCAACCCGGCCGACTGGCGTCTGGAAACCGCTGGCCAGCGCGTACAGATCATCAAGAAGGATCCGAAGAAAGGCGGCATCCTGCAGTTCGGTACCGAACTGGTGGCCTCCGCGGACGGCACCATCGCCGCCCTGCTCGGTGCTTCGCCGGGTGCGTCCGTGACTGTTTCGATCATGCTCGGCCTGCTCGAGCGCTGCTTCCCGGAGCAGTACAAGTCGGCACAGTGGACCGCCAAGCTCAAGGAAATCTTCCCGGCACGCGAGAAGCAGCTGCAAACCGATGCCGCGGCCTACCGCGAAATCAACGCCTACACCTGGCAGAAGCTGCAACTGGATCAGTGATCCACGCGCAGTGAAAAAGCCCGCCTCCCGGCGGGCTTTTTCGTTTCAGCGGCAACTGATCATCCAGCCGACGCCGAAGCGGTCGCTGAGCATGCCGAAGCGTTGCGCCCAGAACGTCTTTTCCATGGGCATATCGATGCGCCCTCCTTCGGCCAAGGCAGCAAAGGCCTTTTCCGCCGCCACCACGCTATGCAGGGTCAAGGACAGGGAAACGCCGCAGAACGGCGCATGCCGCTCGCCCCGGCCATCGGAGAGAAAGACTTCGCTCTGACCGATCCGCAGGCTGGCATGCATGACTTTGTCCGCCCAGCCATCGGGTACCGGCAAGGGCCCGGGGGCTTCTTCGTAGCGCATCAGAGCGTTGAGCTGGGCGCCAAGCGCCTGCTGGTAAAAGGCGATGGCCTCATCGCACTGGCCGTGGAAGAACAGATAGGGTTGTACCTGCATGGCTACGTCCTCGCCTCTTCGTTGTCGTTTGCTTGAAGTCTAGGCGGCGCAGCAAGGAGCAGTGGCCATTCCTCGGCCATGAAAAAGCCCGCACAAGGCGGGCTTTTTCAGCACGGGGTCGATCAGCCGCGAGCGGCCTTGACCACCTCGATATAGGGCTCTGCCAGGCGCTGATCCTGGATCAGGGCGATGAAGTCCTGGCCCTTCGCATCCTTGGCACCGAGGTCAAGGCCGGCCTCGACGAAGAAGCCCACGAAACGCTCGAAATCGTCGATGCGCAGGCCACGGTAGGCCTTGATCAGCTTGTGCAGCGAGGACGGCGTATCGTCGGCCGGTTCCACCTCGAGGAACAGCTTGATCGACTCGTCGCCGATCTCTTCGCCAATCACCTGCTTCTTGTCTTTACGCATCGCTCGCTTCTCTCTACGGCATCTCTCGACGGTCTGGAGCCCGGCATGGGCGGCCGCCACGGAAGCGGCAGTTTAACCCTGCCACGGCGCCCGGCTCAACGCACGCGCACCGCGCCGCTGTGCAGGTCGGCCCAGATATGCCCGTTGGGGTAACTGAGGAACTGGCAGTACACCGGTCCGTTACGCAGCAGATCGAGCAATTGCGGATAGGCCGACAGCGGGTAGTACAAGTTCAGGGTGTGGCTGGCACTGTCATAGCTGGGCTTCTTCAGGCTCTTGCCATCGCTGTCGAAGCTGATCAGCACCTGGGTGATCTCGCCGCCCTTGTTCAGCGGCTTGCCCTTGAGGCGCAGCAACGCCGGCGTGGTGATCGGAATCGGCTGCTGGCTCGATTGGCGCTGATTACCCAGCACCACGCTGTATTCGCTGACCTGCAACAGTTGCTGCTGATCCGGCGCATCGACCCGCACGCCTGCCTCGTCCGGCGGCAGGAACTGCCCATGGGCCACCGGCGCCTCGGCGGCGATGGCAGGCCAGGCCAGCGCCAGAGCGAGAGGGAGGAACAGATTGCGCACCGACATGACGAACCCCACGGATGACAGGTCCGGCACTCTAGCACGCCCCCGGACGGCCCCGTACTCCGGCGTGGTCGCCTCGCCCACACATTGATAGAGTTCGATGCATTACCGCACTCACATAGCCATTGACGAATGACGGAGCCCGCCATGCTGCACAATGTCTCCGACCTTGACCTGCGTCTTCTGCGCATCTTCGCCAGCGTGGTGCGCCGCGGGGGGTTCTCCGCGGCCCAGGACGAACTGGGCATGGGCCAGTCGACCATCAGCACGCATATCGCCAGCCTGGAAACCCGCCTTGGCTACCGTTTGTGCGAACGCGGCAAGAGCGGCTTCCGCCTGACCGAGAAGGGGCGCCGGGTGCTGGAGCACAGCCAGGCGCTGTTCGCCGCCCTGGGCGACTTCCGCGATCAGGTGCAGTCGCTCGCCGGGCGCCTGGTCGGCGAGCTGCGCATCGGTCTGGCGGACAACATCGCGACCCTGCCCGAAGCGCGTATCCACGAGGCCCTGGCACGCTTCAACCGGCGCGACCAGGACGTGCGCCTGCATCTGTCGATCGACTCGTCCAGCGCGCTGGAACGCCAGGTGCTGACCGGCGAGCTGCACCTGGCCATCGCCTGTTTCGGGCGAAAACTGCCCAGCCTGCGCTACCGCCCGCTGTACGACGAGCGGGTCGCGGTGTTCTGCGGTCGCGGCCACCCACTGTTCGACTGCGACAAGCCGCGACAAGCCGACCTCGAAGCCTGCGCCTGGGTCCAGTACGGCTACGCCCAGGCGGATGTGCAGTTGCCGGCCGACCCGCAACGCTGCACCGCGCTGGCGAGCAACATGGAGGCGGTGGTCCACGCGGTGCGCGCCGGCACCCACCTGGGGTATCTGCCGACGCACTATGCCCAGCGCTGGGTCGACCAGGGTGGGATGCGCGCGTTGCTGGCCGACCAGCTGGGCTATGGCATCAGCCACAGCCTGCTGCTGCGCGACCAGCCGGCGCACAACCAGGCCCTGCAAGCGTTGGTCGAGGACCTCTGTGCCGTGCACGCGGTGCCGACGCCTTAACGTGGCGCGGTGATGTGCTTGACGTCGAGGAACGCGGACAGGCCCCAGGGCCCCAGCTCGCGACCGATGCCGCTACGCTTGCCGCCGCCCCAGGAGGTCTGCGGGAACACCACCTGCGGCGAGTTCAGCCAGACGTGTCCGGCCTCCAGCCGCTCGGCCACGCGCTGGGCACGTTCGAGGTCAGCACTGACCACGCTGGCGGCCAGGGCGAAGTCGCTGTCGTTGGCCAGGCGCAAAGCCTCGGCCTCGTCGGCGAAACGGCGCACGCAGAGCACCGGCCCGAAGATTTCTTCGCGCCACAGGCGGCTGTCCAGCGGCACGTCGACATAGACGGTCGGCTGGATGCACCAGCCGACGCCGGTCTCACCGCCGGTCAAACAAACCAGCCGCTCATCGCGGGCGATGGCCAGGTAGTCCTGCACCTTGCGGAACTGCGCCTCGCTGGTCATCGGCCCCATGTCGGTTTCGCCGACCAGCGGGTCGCCGACGCGCAGCGCTTCGACCGCCACTTTCAGGCGCGCCAGCAGCTCATCGGCGATGGACGCCTCGACCAGCAGGCGCGAGGTGGCCGAACACATCTGCCCGGCGTTCCAGTAGACGCCGGCGATGATCCACTGCACGGCATCATCCAGGTCGCTGTCGGCGAATACCAGGATCGGCGACTTACCACCCAGTTCCAGACCGACCGGCAGAGTGCGCTCGGCAGCAGCTTGCATCACCTTGCGCCCCACGGCATTGCTGCCGGTGAAGGACAGCTTGGCGATACCCGGATGCGCGGCAAGGGCGGCGCCAGCCTCGCTCAGCCCCGGCACCAGGTTCAGTACGCCGGCCGGCAGACCGATGGCGTCAGCCACCTCGCCGAGCAGCAACTCGATCAGCGGGGTGATTTCCGACGGCTTGAGCACCACCGTGCAGCCAGCGGCAAGAGCCGGCGCGACCTTCCAGGCGCTGGTCACCAGCGGGAAGTTCCACGGCACGATCAGAGCGGCCACGCCGACCGGCTCGAAGCGGGTCTGCGCGCGGAAGCCCGCGTCGGGCAGCGCCACCTCGGCGTTCTGCCGCGCATCCAGGCCTTCGGCCAGCTCGGCGTAGTAGGCGAAGGTGGCGATGGCGTCGCCAATGTCGATGTCTGCCTCCAGGCGCGGTTTGCCGCTGGCCCGCATCTGCAGCTCGACCAGTGCCGCGCGGCGCGCCGCCAGTTGCTCGGCGAAGCCGCGAAGGTAGACCGCGCGCTCGGCGCCGCTGGTCCGCCGCCAGTCGGCGAAGGCTCGCTGGGCGGCCGCCACGGCACGCGCCACGTCGGCGGCGCCAGCGGCCGCCACCTCGGCTAGCGGCTCACGGGTGGAGGGATTGATCGGACACAGCGTGGCGCCACTGGCGGCGGGCTGCCACTGGCCATCGATATACAGCAGGTGGGGCATGGGGACCTCGGTAAGGAGTCAGCGAGGCCGGAAGATTAGGCAGGGGATTGGTCGGTAAAAATTCATATTCAGGCATGCATGCATCGACCGCGATCGATGCATGCATGCCTGGGACAAGGGCTCAGGCGAACTGCGCGCGCATCCAGGCCAGGTAGTCGGCGGCGCCGGCTTCGCCTTCACGGGGCGCCCAGGCACCGCGCTCGTCATCGGCCAGCGCCTCGTAGGGACCGGCCTTGGCCTCGAACATCAGGCTGTCCGGTTCCAGCGCGACCATCGCATGGAAGGTTCCCGGCGGCAGGTCGACGCCGGCGCACTCGCCCTGCGGCGAAAGCACGCGAGTGGCGAGCAGTTCACCGCTGTCGGAGAAAAGCAGCAGGCCCAGGCTGCCCTTGAGCACGATCAGGCTCTCGGCCTTGCTCGGGTCGCGGTGGCAGTGCGGCTGGATGTAGGTGTCCGGCTGCAGCGCATTGAGCAGGCGATGGCAGGGTTCATCCATCTCATGCAGGTTGTAATGCTGGCGAAGGCGCGGACTGGCAGCGGCCTTCGCGGTCAGTTCGGCGAACAGCGATTGGTCGAGGAAGCGCGGCGCGGCCATGCGTCAGAGCCCCTTCACTGCGTAGATGCCGGGAGCGTTGCGCCAGTAGCCCTTGTAGTCCATGCCGTAACCGAAGATGTAGCGGTCGATGCAGGACAGACCGACGTAGTCGGCTTTCAGGTCCGGGCTCGCCTTGCGGTTATGTTCCTTGTCGATCAGCACCGCGGTGTGCACTTTGCGGGCACCGGCGTGACGGCAGAAGTCGATGATCGCCGAGAGGGTGTGCCCTTCGTCGAGGATGTCGTCGATGATCAGTACGTCGCGGTCGATGAAGGAGATTTCCGGCTTGGCCTTCCAGAACAGTTCGCCGCCGGTGGTCTCGTTGCGGTAACGGGTGGCGTGCAGATAGGACAATTCCAACGGGAAGTTCAGCTTCGGCAACAGCTTGCCGGCAAAGATCAGACCGCCATTCATCACGCAGAACACCACCGGATTGGACTCGGCCAGCTCGCCGTTGATCGCCTCGGCGACACGGCCGATGGCAGCTTCCACTTCGGCGTCGTTGTACAGGCAATCGGCTTCGGCCATGACTTGGCGGATATGCGCGAGATCGACGGACATTTGCGGGGCCTCCCGGAAAAAGTGCGCAAAGGTACCCATACCCCTGCCCAGGGGCAAGTACCGACGGATAGAACTCGCCCACAATCATGGCCCAAGGCGGGAGGCGCCGTTTAACTTTCGTCACGCCCGCGACAAAGTGCCAACAGCCCCTAAGATGCATTACGCTACCGCGTTTTTTTCCAGCCCTTTGGGAGACTCCGTCCATGCCCGTGTTCGAGATTCGCCATCCCCTGATCCGCCACAAGATCGGGCTGATGCGCCGCCACGATATCAGTACCAAGAATTTCCGCGAGCTGGCCCAGGAAGTCGGCGCCCTGCTGACCTACGAGGCGACCAAGGACCTGCCGCTCGAACACTGCGAAGTGCAGGGCTGGGCCGGCCCGGTGCAGGTCGAGAAGATCTCCGGCAAGAAGATCACCGTGGTGCCCATCCTGCGCGCCGGCATCGGCATGCTCGACGGCGTGCTCAGCCTGATCCCCGGGGCCAAGGTCAGCGCCGTGGGCGTCGCGCGCAACGAGGAAACCCTGGAGGCGCGCACCTACCTGGAAAAACTGGTGCCGGAAATCAATGAGCGCCTGGCGATGATCATCGACCCGATGCTCGCCACCGGTGGCTCCATGGTCGCCACCATCGACCTGCTGAAAAAGGCCGGCTGCAAGGAAATCCGCGCCATGGTCCTGGTCGCCGCGCCGGAAGGCATCAAGGCGGTCAACGAGGCGCACCCGGACGTGAAGATCTTCACCGCCTCCATCGACCAGGGCCTCAACGAACACGGCTACATCATGCCCGGCCTGGGCGATGCCGGTGACAAGATCTTCGGCACCAAGCAGAAGGACACCTGAGCGATGGTCGATGAATTCAAAGACCCGCTGTGGCGCCAGATCATCTCTGGCGCGCAGATGCTGTTCGTCGCTTTCGGCGCCCTGGTGCTGATGCCGCTGATCACCGGCCTGGACCCGAACGTGGCGCTGTTCACCGCCGGCTTCGGCACCCTGCTGTTCCAACTGGTGACCGGACGCCAGGTGCCGGTGTTCCTCGCCTCCAGTTTCGCCTTCATCACCCCGATCATCCTCGCCAAGGGCCAGTTCGGCCTGGCCGCGACCATGGGCGGCGTGGTCGCCGCCGGCTTCGTCTACACCTTCCTCGGGCTGGCGGTGAAGATCAAAGGCACCGGCTTCATCGACCGCCTGCTGCCGCCGGTGGTGATCGGCCCGGTGATCATTTCCATCGGCCTGGCCATGGCGCCGATCGCCGCCAACATGGCCATGGGCAAAGCCGGTGACGGTAGCGAACTGATCCCCTACAAGACCGCCATGCTGATTTCCATGCCGGCACTGGTCACCACGCTGATCGTCGCGGTGTTCGGCAAGGGCATGCTGCGCCTGGTGCCGATCATCTCCGGGGTGATCGTCGGCTACGCGCTGTCCTTCGTCTTCGGCGTCGTCGACGTCGCCAAGATCGCCGCCGCTCCCTGGCTGGCGATGCCTGCGTTCACTGCCCCGGCGTTCAACTGGCAAGCCATCCTGTTCATCGTGCCGGTGGCGCTGGCGCCGGCCATCGAACACATCGGCGGGGTGATCGCGGTGGGCGGCGTGACCGGCCGCAACTACCTGAAGACCCCCGGCCTGCACCGCACCCTGCTCGGCGACGGCCTGGCCACGTCGGCCGCCGGCCTGTTCGGCGGCCCGCCGAACACCACCTACGCCGAAGTCACCGGCGCGGTGATGCTGACCAAGAACTACAACCCGAAGATCATGACCTGGGCGGCGGCCTTCGCCATCGGCCTGGCCTTCGTCGGCAAGTTCGGCGCCATCCTGCAGAGCATCCCCGTGCCGGTGATGGGCGGCATTCTCTGCCTGCTGTTCGGCACCATCGCCTCGGTGGGCATGAACACCCTGATCCGCCACAAGGTCGATCTGTCCCTGGCGCGCAACCTGGTGATCGTCTCGGTGACCCTGGTGTTCGGCATCGGTGGCGTGCTGATCGGCTCCGGCACCGGCCCGGACGACTTCGGTTTGAAAGGCATCGCTCTCTGCGCGATCGTCGCCATCGTCCTCAACCTGATCCTGCCCGGCGAAGATGGCTGGCAGAACAAGGCACTGGACGCCGACAGCAGCGAGCGCAAGGCTGACTGACGCAGCGCGCCGGCGGCCGGCGAGCGCCTTTGCTCGGCGCTCGCCGCAGAGCCGAGAAACACACCTGAGCCCGCGTCCACACATAAGGACGCGCAGCGAAACGGAGGATGGTTCCATTCCCGCCTGCCCTTGCCCAGCGAGCCACGGAGCACCGCGATGAGCCGTGCCTGGTGGCTGTTGATCGCCCTGCTCGGTGCCTCGCTGGTGCCGCTGATCCTCGGCGGCCGGCCGATGCTCGAACAACTCGCGCACTTCCCGTTGGACAGCCTGCTGCTGATGCTCGGCATGATCCTGCTCTGCTGGCTGATCAACGCGCAGAAGCTGCGCGTGCTCCTCGCCGGACGCACCGGCCCATTGAGCCAGCGCCAGTCGATCGGCATCGTCATGGCCTCGGAGTTCGCCTTCTATGCCACCCCCGGCGGTAGCGGTGCGCCCCTGACGCTGATGGCGCTGCTGGCCCGCCGAGGCATGCGCCCGGCACAGAGCAGCGCGATCTTCGCCGTTGACCAGTTGAGCGACCTGCTGTTCTTCCTCTGCGCCCTGCTAGGGGTGCTCTGCTACGCGCTGTCGCACAGCCTGAGCCCGAACCTGAAATCCTCGCTGCTGCTCAGCGCCCTGCTGCTGGGCGGCATCCTCGCCGGGGTGCTGCTGCTGGCGCGCTTCCAGCGCCGGGTGATCCGCGGCAACGGCCGCCTGCTGGCGCGCCTGGGCGTAAAGGCGCAGCGGCGCCTGCACTGGGCACGCAAGCTGCTGCACTTCCGCGACAGCATCGTCGTCAGCCTGCGCCAGCCGAAACGCGTGCTGCTGCTGGTGTTCCTGCTCACCAGCAGCCACTGGCTGCTGCGCTTCAGCGTGCTCTACATGACCTTGCAGGCGATGGGCGTGGACCTGCACTGGGCCTGGACCTTCCTGATCCAGTTGCTGTCCCTGGCCGCCGGCCTGGCCACCCTGCTGCCCGGCGGCGCCGGTGGCACCGAACTGACGTCGCTGGCGCTGCTCAGCCCGCTGGTGGGCAAGTCGACCGCGGCGGCGGCCATCCTGGTCTGGCGGGTGGTGACCTACTACTTCTATCTGCTGGCCGGCGCGCCGGTGTTCTTCATGATGGCCGGGCGCCCGCTGCTGCGGCGCCTGATCGGCCTGCGCGAGCGCGCCTAGCCGGGCGTCTTCGCTGGCGGCGCGGCGGCGGCCTCAGCGTCCTGCAAGGCGCGCCAAAGCTCGGCGGCACCGGGAAACTCGGTGCCGTCCTCGTCGCTCAATGCTTCGATGTCATAACGATGGGTACAGCCTTCGCCCAGGGTGGGCGGCGGGGTGGCGGTACCGGGGCGTTTCGGGTCGGCCATGGGCAATCTCCTCCTCTCGGGTTCGACGGCGCAGACAGGCCCGAAGCCCACGCGCAGCGTCGATCAGTCGAACACCACGGTCTTGTTGTCGTGCACCAGCACGCGGTCCTCCAGGTGGTAGCGCAAGCCGCGCGCCAGCACCATCTTCTCCACGTCCTTGCCCAGGCGCACCATCTCATCGACGTTGTCGCGGTGGCTGACACGCACCACGTCCTGCTCGATGATCGGGCCGGCGTCCAGTTCCTCGGTGACGTAGTGGCAGGTGGCGCCGATCAGCTTGACGCCGCGCAGCGATGCCTGGTGATAGGGTTTGGCGCCGATGAACGACGGCAGGAAGCTGTGGTGGATGTTGATCACCTGGTGACGGTACTTGCGGCACAGGTCCGGCGGGAGGATCTGCATGTAGCGCGCCAGCACCACGTTATCGGCCTGGTGCTGGTCGATCAGCCGCGACACCTCGTCGAAGGCCGGCTGCTTGTTCTTCGGGTCCACCGGCACGTGGAAATACGGAATGCCGTGCCACTCGACCATGCTGCGCAGGTCATCGTGGTTGGCGATCACGCAGGGAATGTCGCAATCCAGCTCGCCGCTGTGCCAACGGTGCAACAGATCGGCCAGGCAATGCGATTCGCGACTGGCCATCAGCACCACGCGCTTCTTCACCGCGGAATCGGTAATGCGCCAGACCATGGAAAACTCACGGGCGATAGGCGCGAATGCCTGGCGGAAGCCATCCAGGTCGAACGGCAGGGAATCGGCGCGAATTTCGTGCCGCATGAAGAACCAGCCGTTGTCATTGTCGGAGTGATGACTGGCCTCGGTGATCCAGCCGTTATAAGTGGCCAGGAAATTACTCACCTTGGCAACGATGCCGACCCCATCGGGACAGGCGATCACCAGTCGGAAAGTACGCATGGGTGTTACTCCAGAAACATCGCGAAGGCCGCCATTCTAACGGCTGCCCCGGAAAACCGCGACACGCGCCGCCAGACGCATGCCGGGCACTGTTTAAGTGCGCCGGCAATACAGCGGTTCAATAAAGTTAAATAGCACAATAAACACCGACAAAACTTTACTACATGGTTTACGCGAAGAACTTGACTGACTATTATTGGCGCTACAAATATCCGCCAACGCTTGACCTCAAGATAAGGTACCCCGACATGTCGCTGATCAATGAGTACCGCGCCACTGAAGAAGCCATCAAGGAACTTCAAGAGCGCCTCAAGTCCCTCGAGCAGGACGGCAAGCTGCAGAAAGAACTGGAGTTCGAAGAAAAACTCCGCGCTCTGATGGGCAGCTATGGCAAGTCTCTGCGCGACATCATCGCCCTGCTTGATCCGGACGCCAAACTGAGCAAAGCGCCGCGCGCCGCCAAGACCACCACCAGCAAGCGCGCACGCAAAGTCAAACAATACAAGAACCCGAATACCGGCGAAGTCATCGAGACCAAGGGCGGCAACCACAAGACCCTCAAGGAATGGAAGGCCAAGTGGGGCGCCGATACCGTCGAGAGCTGGGCCACCCTGCTGGGTTGAGCCGCGCGCCGATAGAAAAACGCCAGCCGATGCTGGCGTTTTTTATTTCCGCGAAAACTATTAACGCCACTACAGGCAATAGCGCTCGCGCAATTTTCCGGCATAGCGTTGCCACTCTTCCAGCAACGCCCGGCCTTGCAGCCCAGAGTTTTCGAGCTGTGCAGCCAAGGCCACTTCAAAGTTCGCCAGGGTATTGGGTGCGCCGCACTCGGGCACACTCAAGCGACGCCGGCAGAAATCCTGCCATTGTTGCTGCTCGGTGCTCGATAAAGTTTCCGGGAAATTCCGCGCGCGATATCGAAACAAGAGTTCTACGAGCCGCGGATCATCGAACGGCCATTGCTCTTTTCCCAGGCGTGCGGGCTCGGCGCGGCGCACCTGTTCGCAGAGACGGCGATCGCGATCGCCAATAAACCCGTCATATAACTGCTGCTCCGGATCCTCGCTCACCGGAAAAGTTTCCTCGGCATATATCAGCACCAGCTTACCGTGCCAGTCGGACTTGCCCTGAACCAGCGCCTGCTGGTGCCGCTGCTGGGCCTGCCGATCAATGCCCAGGCGCTGGATATCCTGCTCGCGCAGCACGCCCAGTGGCGCCAGCACCGGGCAACGGTTGATATGCACGAGTTTCAGCGGCACCGGCAACTCGCCCTCGGCCAAGTCCTCGCGGCGGGTATACAGGCGCTGACGCAAGGTATCGCCATCCAACTCGAGCAGCGGCGTCGGATCGGCGCTCAGGTCGCAGACGATCAGGGCATTGCGGTTGCGCGGGTGCCAGGCCAGCGGCAGCACCACCGAGAGGAAATGCCGCGCAGCGGAGAAGCGCCCGGAGATGTGCACCAGCGGCTGTAACAGCTGGATCTGTTCGAGCACCATCTGCTTGCTGCGCAGCCGGTATAGATAGTCATACAGCTTCGGCTGGCTGTTGCGGACCAGCCTGGCCATGGCGATGGTCGCGCGGACATCGGCCAGGGCATCGTGGGCCTGGCCATGGTCGATGCCGTTGGCTTCGGTCAGGCGCTCCAGTTTCAGGGTCACCTGGCCGTCGTTCTGCGGCCACTGGATTCCCTCCGGACGCAATGCGTAGGCGGTACGCAGCAAGTCGATCAGGTCCCAGCGGCTGTTGCCGCCCTGCCATTCGCGGGCGTAGGGATCGAAGAAATTGCGGTAGAGGCTGTAACGGGTGACTTCGTCATCGAAGCGCAGGGTGTTGTAGCCGGCCACGCAGGTTCCCGGACGCGACAGTTCAGCGTGCAGGCGGGTCATGAATTCGGCCTCGCCGAGCCCTTCGGCTTCCAGGCGTTGCGGAGTGATGCCGGTGATCAGGCAGGCCGCCGGGTGCGGCAGGATGTCGTCGCTGGGCCGGCAGTAGAGGTTCAGCGGCGCCTCGATCTCGTTGAGCGCCTCATCGGTGCGGATGCCGGCGACTTGCAACGGACGGTCACGCCGCGGGTCGATGCCGGTGGTTTCGTAGTCGTACCAGAAAATGCTGGCGGTCATGGCGCTCTCCCTTGGCCTGGCCGCGGCAGTCTACCACTCCCGTCGGGCCTCCCCGCGGAGCCCGGTAATCGGCTATCGTCAGCCGCAGGCGCATGCCCAGCGCCTCTCGGCCACCAAGGAACCGGTAGATGAGCCAGGATCTCGAACAGAACCCCTACGCCACACCCGCCAGTCAATTGCAGGACCGCGCACTGGCGCAGAACCTGCCAAGCATCGACGAAGCGCTGGCGCGCGGATACGACTTCAGCATCGGCGCACTGCTCGGTGAAGCCTGGCGGCGCGTCAAAGGCATCAAGGGCACCTTGATCGCCGGGCTGATTGTCTATGGCGTGGCGCTCAACTTCCTCGGTTTCGTCTTCGGCTTCATCCTCGGCATCGCCGGCCTGCTGAACGGACACGACAGCGGCAGCCTCAGCGGCAATGCCGTGCAAGGCGTGATCGGTATCGTCGCCGGGGCGATCTGCTACCCGCTGTTGGCCGGGCTGAACATGATCGGCATCCGTCGCGCCGCCGACCAGCCGGCAAGCATCAACGAAGTGTTCAGCTACTTCGGTCTGTTCGCGCCGTTGTTCATCACCGGGCTGGCGGTCACCGCGCTGGTCTACCTGGGCTTCCTGCTGCTGGTGCTGCCCGGCATCTACCTGGGCATCGCCTATGCCCTGGCGCTTCCGCTGGTGGTCGAGCGCAGGCTGTCGCCCTGGCAGGCCATGGAAGCCTCGCGCAAGGCCATCAACCAACACTGGTTCAAGGTGTTCGGACTGTTCCTGGTCCTCGGGCTGATCCTCCTGCTCAGCGTCATCCCCCTGGGGATCGGCTTGGTCTGGAGCCTGCCGCTGACGTTCATCGCCATCGGCGTGCTCTACCGCACTATCTTCGACGTGCTTCCCGCGGCGAATTGAGATGCACGCTGGAATTGCCGGCCGAGCCGGTTGCCTCGCCGGGCGCCGCTGGCTAGCATCAGCCTTTCCCTTCAGCGACAGCCACCGCCCTTGATCGCAGCCGCGCCGCCCCGCCCCGCCAGCCCGCCAGTCACAGCGCCGCTGGACACCCGCTACCAGGTGGAGACGCCGGAGGGCATCGACCTGCTGCTACGCCCGGCGGGCGTCGTGGCGCGTGCCCTGGCCTACCTGATCGATCTGGGTATCCGCGTGCTGCTGATGCTGGTGATGTTCACGCTGCTGGCATTCCTCGGCCAACTCGGCACCGGCCTCGGCCTGCTACTCACCTTTCTCGTCACCTGGTGGTACATGGTCCTTTTCGAGGTGCTAAACCAGGGACGCTCCCCGGGCAAGCAGGTGATGGGCCTGCGCGTGGTGCACGACGATGGCACGCCGATCGGCTGGACCGCGTCGCTGCTGCGCAACCTGCTGCGCTTCGCCGACATCCTGCCCTTCGGCTACACCCTGGGCCTGCTCGCCTGCCTGTCCAATCCAGCGTTCAAGCGCCTGGGCGATATCGCCGCCGGCACCCTGGTGATCTACCGCGACCCGCCACCGAGCCAGCCTCCGCTGCCGCAGGTGCCGCCGCAACTGCCGCCCTGCCCGCTCAGCCTGGCCGAGCAACGCGCCTTCACCGGGTTCGCCGAACGCAGCGCCAGCCTTTCCGCGGCACGCCGCGAGGAACTCGCAGGCATTCTCGCCGAGCCGCTGGGCGTCGCACCCGAGCAGGCCGAAGCGCGTATCGACGGCATCGCCTGCGGGCTGCTCGGTGGAGGCCTCGGCCCGGCATGAAGCAGAGCCTGTTCGAACAACGCCACAGCGCCGAGTGGAAGCGCTTCGGCAAGCGCCTGGAGCAACTGGAAAGCGGCAAGCGCGAGGAGTCCAGCCGCGCCGAGGATTTCTCCGGCGCCTACCGCAGCCTCTGCCAACAGCTCGCCCTGGCCCAGGATCGCGGCTACAGCAGCCACCTGATCGACCAGTTGCAGCAGTTGGCGATGCGCGGCCACCAGCAGTTCTACCGCCACCGCAGCCACCTGGGCGCGCGGATGCTCGGTTTCCTGCTGGCCGGCTTCCCGCGCCTGGTGCGTGAGGAGTGGCGCGTCATCGCCCTGGCCAGCCTGCTGTTCTATGGCAGCCTGCTGCTGATGGGCGGGCTGGTGTACGGCTTCCCCGACCTGGTCTACAGCGTGCTCAGTGCCGAACGAGTCACTGAGATGGAAAGCATGTACACGCCCGACGCCACCCGCCTCGGCCCGTTGAGCGAGCGCGGCGCCAGCGACAACTGGCAGATGTTCGCCTACTACATCATGAACAACATCGGCATCGCCTTTCAGACCTTCGCCAGCGGCTTGCTGTTCTGCCTGGGCAGCCTGTTCTTCCTGCTCCTCAACGGCCTGATGATCGGCGCGGTCGCCGGCCACCTGACGCAGATCGGCTATGTGCAGACCTTCTGGTCCTTCGTCATCGGCCACGGCGCCTTCGAGCTGACCGCCATCACCTTCGCCGGCGCCGCCGGGCTCAAGCTCGGCTGGGCCCTGCTCGCGCCCGGCCGCCTGCCCCGCAGCGAAGCCCTGCGCCAGGCCGCGGCACGCGCCATCCAGTTGATCGCCGGGGTGATTCTGCTGCTGCTCATCGCCGCCTTCATCGAGGGCTACTGGTCGTCCCTCACGCGCTTCCCGGCGTCGGTCAAATACGTCGTCGGCGCCATCCTCTGGCTGCTGGTCGGCAGCTACTTCGCCTTCGCCGGACGCCAACGCCATGCGCCTGACTGACGCCAGCGTGGCGATCCGCCCGCGCAGCGCCTGGGAGGCGCTGGACCTCGGCATCCTCCTGGCGCGCCGCCATGCCGGCCTGCTGATGGCCAGTTGGGCAATGCTAAGCCTGCCGGTGTTCGCCCTGCTCAGCCTGCTGCTGTGGAACTACTCGACGCTGGCGATCCTGCTGTTCTGGTGGCTCAAGCCAGCCTTCGATCGCCTGCCGCTGTACATCCTCTCCCGCGCGCTGTTCGGCGATACGCCGACGCTGCGCGAAGCCCTGCGCGCCTATCCCGGCCTGCTCAAGACACAACTGTTGCCCAGCCTGCTGTGGCGCCGTTTCAGCCCGACGCGCAGCTTCGACCTGCCGGTCCAGCAACTGGAGGGCCTGAGCGGAACCGCGCGCAGCCAGCGCCTGATTGTCCTCGGCCAGCGCAATACCGCCGGCGCCACCTGGCTGACCGTGATCGGCATGCATCTGGAAGTCGCCCTCTATCTCGGGCTGATGGCGCTGCTTTACCTGCTGTTGCCGCAGCAATGGCTGTCGGATTGGAAGTGGCAGACGGTGCTCCATGTGCTGCAGGGCGACTGGCAGTGGCTGGAGCACCTGTCCAACCTGCTCTACGCCCTGGTGCTGGTGGTCTGGGAGCCGGTCTACGTGGCCTGCGGCTTTACCCTCTACCTGAACCGCCGCACCGAACTGGAAGCCTGGGACATCGAACTGGTGTTCCGCCGCCTGCGCCAGCGCCTGATCGGCAGCGCCTATGCGTTGCTGCTGGGCTGCGCCATCGGCCTCACCCTGCTGCCCGGCAGTTCGCCCTGGGCCGACGAGCCGGCGCAAAGCTGCCCGTTGCCGCAGCAAGACCCCTATGGTCCCGACGCGCCCCGCCTGCAACAGCAGAAGCTGAACAGCGAGCAGTCGCGCGAGGCGGTCCAGGCCCTGCTCGCGGCGCCGCCGTTCCGCAACCGCGAGACCCTCACGCGCTGGCGCCTCGGCGAGCCGCCCAAGGAGACCGGCACGGGCAAGGACGACGCCAGTCTCAAGGCCTTCCTCGATGCCCTGAGCCACTGGAAGCCACTGGGGTTCATCGCCCAGTCGCTGCAAGCCTTGCTCTGGGGAGCCTTGCTCGCCGCCGTGGCCCTGCTGCTCTGGCGTTATCGCGACTGGCTGCGCCTGTTCGCCGGGCGCCTGGGGCTGCCGCAAAAGCCACGACGGGAAGCGCCGGCGGTGATGTTCGGCCTGGAATTGACGCCGGAGAGCCTGCCCGAGGACATCGCCGGCGAAGCCGAACGCCTCTGGGACGAACAACCTCGCGCGGCCCTCGGCCTGCTCTACCGCGCCCTGCTCAGCCGCCTGCTGCACGACTTCCGGGTGCCGTTGCGCGATTCCACGACCGAGGGTGAAGTGCTGCGCTGCGTGGAAGCCCTGGAGCGTCCGGAGCTGAACCGTTACGCGCAGATCCTAACCCGCCAGTGGCAGGACCTCGCCTACGGCCACCGCGCTCCCGCCACCAGCCTCAAGCGCGGCCTGTGCGATGGCTGGCGCCGTCTGTTCGACGGCGAGGTGACGGCATGAGCCGCTCCACCCGCCTGCTCCTGGGCATGCTGCTCCTCGCCGTGCTCGCTGCCGTGGCGTTCTATTTGGCGCAGAACCTGCGGCCGTACAGCGAAACCGTCGAACACGGCCCCTCGCCGGAAGCCCGTGGCAATCCCTACCTGGCCGCCGAACGCTTCCTCCAGGGCCGCGGCCTGAAGGTCAAGAGCGCGCGCGGGCTGGACGTGCTCGATCAGTTGCCGAGCAAAGGCCAGACGCTGATCCTGCTGGGCAGCCGGGAAAACCTCACGCCGACGCAAAGCCACCAATTGCTCGACTGGGCAGCCAGGGGCGGCCACCTGATCGTCACCGCCGAACGCCTCTGGGACGACCAGGCCGGCAGCAGTGGCGACCTGCTTCTCGACACGCTCGGCGTGCGCCAGTACCTCACCGAAGACCTCGAACAGGACAAGCCCGCGGCAACGCCCGAAGGCCAGGGCAGCGAAGGCAAAGCGCCCACGGCGGAGGACGCGCCGGTGCCCGCCGACGACGCCGAAGCCGGCGCCCCGACGCCGCCGGACGACGCCAGCAAGGCCGAAGAAGACGATCACTACCCCGAACTGACCAAGCTCTACCTGGAAAACGAGCAGGCACCGGCCTACATCAGCTTCGACACCGACTACCACTTGCTCGACGCGAAGAACCTCGCCTACGCCTGGGCCAACAGCCACAACGCCACCCACCTGCTGCAACTGCAGCAGGGCGACGGCCTGGTCACGGTGCTCACCGACAACTGGATCTGGCAGACCGACAACCTCGAACGCTACGACAACGCCTGGCTGCTCTGGTACCTCACTCAGGACAGCGCCGTGACGCTGGTCTACCGCGCCGAAGGCGACAGCCTGGCAACTCTGCTCACGCGCAACTATCCACAGGCCCTGCTGGCGCTGGCACTCCTGCTGGCCTGCGCGCTGTGGCGCGCCGGCCTGCGCCAGGGGCCGTTGTTGCCGACGCCCAGCCGCGCCCGCCGGCAACTGGTCGAGCACCTGCGCGCCAGCGCCGACTTCCTGCTCCGCCAACGCGGCCACATCGCCCTGCTGCAAGGCCTGCAACGTGACATCCTGCGCCGTGCGCGGCAACGCCAGCCCGGCTTCGAACGCCTGCCGATCGCCGAACAATGGCAACTGCTCGGGCGCATGACGCGCCTGCCGGTCAGCGCCATCAGCCAGGCCATGCGGCCCTATCCGGCGCAGCGCATGAGCGCTGCCGACTTCACCCGCCAGGTCGCCCACCTGCAAAGCCTCAGGAATGCCCTATGAGCGAACAGACGCCTGAACCCACCAGCACCCAGCCCAGTCCCGCGGCCCAGCGCCAGCGCGCCAGCCAGCTGGCCCAGGCCCTGCGCCACGAACTGCAGAAAGCCCTGATCGGCCAGAGCGGCGTGATCGACGACGTACTCACCGCGCTGCTGGCCAGTGGTCACGTGCTCATCGAGGGCGTCCCCGGACTCGGCAAGACGCTTCTGGTGCGCGCCCTGGCGCGCTGCTTCGACGGCAGCTTCGCGCGCATCCAGTTCACCCCCGACCTGATGCCCAGCGATGTCACCGGCCACGCCGTGTACGACCTCGCCAGCGAGCAGTTCAAACTGCGCAAGGGCCCGGTGTTCACCAACCTGCTGCTGGCCGACGAAATCAACCGCGCGCCGGCCAAGACCCAGGCGGCGCTGCTGGAGGTCATGCAGGAACGCCAGGTGACCCTGGAAGGCCGCGCACTGGCGATGCCGCACCCGTTCATGGTGCTGGCCACGCAGAACCCCATCGAGCAGGAAGGCACCTACCCGCTGCCCGAAGCCGAGCTGGATCGCTTCATGCTCAAGCTGCGCATCGACTACCCGCAGGAGGCCGAAGAGCAGACCCTGGTACGCCAGGTCACCCGCTCCGCGCGGGGCGACATGCTCGAAGTCGCACCGCTGCGCCCCTTGCTGAAAGACAAGGACATGCTGGCCCTGCAGAAGATCGCCGCCGATCTGCCGATCGACGACCAGGTGCTCGACTATGCCGTGCGCATCGCTCGCACCACGCGCAACTGGCCGGGCCTGGCCCTGGGCGCCGGCCCCCGCGCCTCCATCGCCCTGGTCCGCTGCGCGCGCGCCCGCGCCCTGCTGCGCGGCGGTGACTTCGTCATCCCCGACGACATCAAGGGTTGCGCCCTGGCGGTCCTGCGCCACCGCGTGCGCTTGTCGCCAGAGCTGGATATCGAAGGGCTGTCGGTGGACCAGGTGCTGCAACAACTCCTCGATCAGGTGCCGGCACCGCGCCTATGAAGCCATCGCGCGCCTTCCTCGCGCTGCTCGCCCTGCTTGGCGTCAGCGCCATCGTCCTGGGCAGCGCCACGGCACTCGGCAGCCCGCCAGCGCCAGCCCTGACAAGCCTCTGGTGGGGACTGCTGGTGGCCCTGCTGCTGCTCGCCACGGTCGATGCCCTGTGGCTGCGCCGCCTGCCCTCGCCACGCCTGCAGCGCCAACTGGCCGGTAACCTGCCGCTGGGGCGCTGGAGCGAGGTGCGCCTGCAACTGCACCACGCGTTCCGCCAGCCACTGCGCATCGGTGTCTTCGACCACCTGCCGGCGGCCATGGATTTCGAGCACCTGCCGCAGCAGGTAGCGCTGCACCCCGGCGAAATCACCCATCTGAGCTACCGCGTGCGCCCGTTGCAGCGCGGGCATTTCGTCTTCCCCCGCTGCGAGGTCGAACTGCCCAGCCCGCTGCGACTCTGGCAGGGCCGGCGCTACATCGAGCAACGCGACGAAACCCGGGTCTACCCCGACTTCGCGCGTATCTATGGCGCGGAACTGATGGCCGTCGATCACTGGCTGAGCCGAATCGGCGTACGCACCGGGCAGCGTCGCGGGCTGGGCCTGGAGTTCCATCAACTGCGCGAATTCCGCGATGGCGACAGCCTGCGGCAGATCGACTGGAAAGCCACCGCGCGCAAGCGGGTGCCCATCGCCCGTGAATACCAGGATGAACGCGACCAGCAGATTCTCTTCCTGCTCGACTGCGGCCGGCACATGCGCAGCAAGGATGGCGACCTGTCGCATTTCGATCACGCGCTCAACGCCAGCCTGCTGCTGGCCTATGTGGCGTTGCGCCAGGGCGATGCCGTGGGCCTGCTGACCTTCGCCGGCGAGCGCAGCCGGCACCTGCCGCCGGCCAAAGGCAGCGCGCAGCTCAATGCATTGCTCAATGCCGTCTACGACCTGGAGAGCAGCCAGCGCCCGGCGGATTATTCGGCGGCCATCCAGACCCTGCTCGGCCGCCAGCGCCGCCGCGCCCTGGTGGTACTGGTGACCAACCTGCGCGACGAGGACGACGATGAGTTGGTGAATGCCGTGCACCGTCTCGGTCGCCAGCACCGGGTACTGGTCGCCAGCCTGCGCGAGGAAGTCCTAGACCAACTGCGCCAGGCCCCGGTGCAAGGCTACGACGAGGCCCTGACCTACTGCGGCGCGCTGGACTATCTGAATGCCCGCGCCGGCCTGCACGAAAAGCTGGTCGCCAATGGCGTGCCGGTGCTCGACGCGCGTCCACGCGAACTCGGACCGGAGCTGGTCAGCCGCTACCTGGGGTGGAAACGCGCGGGGACTTTGTGATGGCGAGCGCGGGAGACGGAATCACGTCGGGCAAAATCTAGCGGCGCGCCACGCGCGTGATGGCGGCGCTGGACTGGGTGCCCCCGCCCTTCTTGCAAGGGAGAGGTCGTTCGAGCACAAACACAAGGCGAACGCTTGTTTCCGCATGCCACAGGCGCTGCGCAGCTGCCGTCGCGTCCCTGGCGTTCCGTGCAACCGTACAGGTCGGCTCAGCGCATCCCGCGGCTCAGACCGACTCCACCTGACGGCGAAAACTGAAATAACGGCGCAGCGCGTCGACCAGCTCGACGTACTCCGCCGGCGGCGCCACCAGACTGAAGCCGGAATCGAAGCCGCCAGGGGTGACATCCTCGCGGCACCATTGGCAGGTGCCGCTGAAATCAATGAACTGCAGCTTGCCGTCCTGAGCGGGAATCTTCAGGCGCATCTCGAAACGCCCGCCCACCAGCATGGGCAATTGGCTGATCAGCAGCATGCCGTCCAGCGAAACATTGCCCAGGTAGCCCATCGGTTTGTCGGTGATGCTGTTGAACACCTTCAGGTAGTACGGCAGCTGATGGCGCTCTATGTGTCGTTGATGACGCATAATGGCTATTCGCTATGAATTTGGACCAGTATGACGATGCCGCCCATCCAGGGCCAGTATTAACGACAGCCACCCGCCAACTGCGCATCCAGGGTGCGCCGGGCGGCGTCAATCTGTGCATCGCTGTAATAGACTCGCTCCCCTTTCGCATCCTGGGAGAAGTAACGTCCGCCATGCGCAAGCGCCGCCTGGTTCTCGCGCAAGCGCGCGCAACGGGCATCCGCCTGCGCCTGCTGCTCGACGGCGCGATTGCGTGCGGCAGCCTGCTCTTCGCTGCGCGCCTGGTAGAACTGGCGGGCGCGCTCTTCACGCTCGCGGGTCGCAGCGTCGCGCTCCATGACCTGCGGCTTGACCTCGATTCGCTGCGCCCCGGCGGGCGGCGTCTCGCTGAAATGCACCTTGCCTTCAGCATCGCTCCAGCGATAGATGTCGGCGCTTGCCAGCGCGGGCGCCAAACCCATGCACAGGCACAGCAGAAAACGCATCGATCCGTCCTCCTTGAAACAGAGCCTTGAGCTTAGCAGCCGGGCGCCCCGTTCAGGCCAGCTTCGACCGACGGTCAGGGCCGCGCCGGCAAGGACTGCGCCGCGCCATCGGACAGGTGTCCGTTGAGACGCAAGGTCTCCAGTCGCGCCTTCGACCGATAAGCGTACTCACTGCTCGGGTAACTGGTGATGATGAAAGTATAGGTCTGCGCCGCATCGACATAGAACTTCTCGCGCTCCAGGCAGAGCCCGCGAAGCATCGAGATCTCCGGCTGCAACCAGGGCCGCGCACGGCTCTTGCGCTCGGCCTGGGACAGATTGAGCATGACGAAGTCGCAATCTCCCCGCTCGTAGGCGCGATAGGCACTATCCATGTATTTGTCGGTGGACCAACTGTTGCAGCCGGTAACACACAGGGTCAGGGCCAGGACGCATAGGGTTCGCATGGGGCATATCCTCCGTTGGGAAGTGTATCGGCCTGCCTTGGCCACGCTGAAGGGCCTGACTAGACTGCAGCGGCCCACGCCCTGGCGCCAAGGAGATGCCATGCGTTTGACCTCTGTCGTCTGCCTGGCCGCGCTGGTGGCGCTGCAGACCGCCTGCTCGCCGACCACCCCGCTGTTCGTCGCCCAGGTCACCACCGGCGAAGTGGCCGAGTACAAGAAACTGAAGAATGACCGCATGACCGCCGCGGTGGAGGAAGAAGGCGACCTGCTCACCTACAGCGCCCAGGCCATCCGCGACGGCAAGAGCGCCGAGGCGGAGCGCCTCTACCTCAGCGGCTACCGGAACACCCACTACGGCCCGGAAGTCCGCGCCATCGCCCTGTACCAGATCGGCCTGATCTACATGAGCCGCTATAACGACCAGCGCAACGATAGCAAGGCACTCGAGTACTTCCAGCGCATCGACCGCGAATTCCCCGGCACCGCCGTCGCCTCCCATGCCGACGCGCGCATTCTGATGATGCGCCAGCGCGCCAAGGAGCCGGTGCAGAAGAACGCCCGCGAGCTGCTGGCGACCTGGAAACCCCAGCTCGACCTCGACCTCAACAAACCGAGCCTCGACCCGGACATGACCCTGCTGTCGCGCCGCGCGGTGCTCAAGGATCGCGTCGGCGAGGCCGAGCAGCTCTACCGGCTGGCAGTCAGCGATCCCGCCATCCCGGCGGATATCAAGGAGAAGGCGTTGTACCAGCTCGGCCTGATGTACATGGCAGCGGACAACCGCCATCCGGATCGCGAGAAAGCCATCGGCTACCTGCGCCACCTGCTGGTCGACTACCCCAACGGCGATCTCGCCAACAAGGCCGCGCGCCACCTCGACCAGGCACTCAACCAGGGCGCGCCGTGAAGCACGGGCTGCGCGCCTGACGCAGATCAAACCAGGCTGACTACGCTTGCTCTGCAATGAGCACAGACACGCGAGGAAGCCCACCATGAAACTGCATCATCTGCTGGTCGTCATCGACCCCACCCGCGACGACCAGCCCGCCCTCAGCCGCGCCCAATGGATTGCCGAACGCAGCGGCGCCAGCGTCGAACTGCTGCTGTGCGATTTCAACCCGGCGCTGGACAGCGGCCTGCTGATTCCCCAGCGCGATCTGGAGCGCGCCCGCCTCATCCTGCAGAGCGAGCGCCTGGACTGGCTCGAACGCCTGGCAGGGCCACTGCGCCAGGCGGGCATCCGGGCCCATTGCCACACCCGCTGGGGCAAGCCACTGCACCGCGAGATACTCGCCCAGGTCGTCGAGAAGCAGCCGGATCTGGTGCTCAAGTCCAGCAGCCGGCACGGCCTGCTGAAGCGCCTGCTGCTGACCAACACCGACTGGCAACTGATCCGCCATTGCCCGCGACCGCTGTGGCTGGTCCATCACGCCAGCTGGGAAGGCCAACGGCTCTGCGCCGCCCTCGACCCGCTGCACGAGAGCGACAAGCCGGCGGACCTCGACCACCAGCTGATCGCCGTCGCCGAGGAGTTGCAGGAACGCCTGGGCATGACGGCCAGCTACCTGCACAGCTACATGGCCCTGCCGCAGACCCTGGCGTTCAACGCCGAACTGCAGATCAACTACGAGCAGCACGTCAAGGCTACCGAGGCGCACCACCGCGCGGCGCTGGCGCAATTGCTCGCGACGCACCCGGAGGTAAAAGCCGAGCACGTCCACCTGCGCGAAGGATTCGCCGAAGAAGCCATTCCCGAGTTCGTCCGCAACCACGGCATCGACCTGCTGCTGATGGGTGCGGTGGCGCGCGGCCACCTGGAAAGCGCGCTGATCGGACACACCGCCGAACGGGTACTGGAAGAAGTGGAATGCGATCTGCTGGTAATCAAACCCGACACACAAAAGGGGTAATATGGCCGCCGGGCCAGCCTGCCCCCACGGCGCCGGCCCACCCGCTCGTTTTCCAAGGAGTCCCGCATGTCCGTCCGCCGCACCAAGATAGTCGCCACCCTCGGCCCAGCCAGCAATTCCCCGGAAGTGCTGGAGCAACTGATCATCGCTGGGATCGATGTGGCCCGCCTGAACTTCTCCCACGGCACGCCCGACGAGCACCGTGCCCGCGCCCGCCTGGTGCGCGAGCTGGCCGCCAAGCACGGCCGCTTCGTCGCCCTGCTCGGCGACCTGCAAGGACCGAAAATCCGTATCGCCAAGTTCGCCAACAAGCGCATCGAGCTGGCGGTCGGCGATCGCTTCCGCTTCTCCACCAGCCACCCGCGTGACGCCGGCACCCAGGAAGTCGTGGGCATCGACTACCCGGACCTGGTCAAGGACTGTGGCGTCGGCGACGAGCTGCTGCTGGACGATGGCCGCGTGGTCATGCGCGTCGAAGAAGTCGCGGCCGACGAGCTGCGCTGCGTGGTACTGATCGGCGGCCCGCTGTCCGACCACAAAGGCATCAACCGCCGTGGCGGCGGCCTCACCGCGCCGGCCCTGACCGAAAAGGACAAGGCCGACATCAAGCTGGCCGCCAGCATGGACCTGGACTATGTCGCGGTGTCCTTCCCGCGCGACGCCAAGGACATGGAATACGCCCGCCGTCTGCTTCAGGAAGCCGGCGGCACCGCCTGGCTGGTCGCCAAGATCGAGCGCGCCGAAGCGGTGGCCGATGACGACGCCCTGGACGGCCTGATCCGCGCCAGCGACGCAGTGATGGTGGCGCGTGGCGACCTCGGCGTGGAAATCGGCGATGCCGAGTTGGTCGGCATCCAGAAGAAAATCATCCTGCACGCGCGCCGCTACAACAAAGCGGTGATCACCGCCACGCAGATGATGGAGTCGATGATCCACAACCCGATGCCGACCCGCGCGGAAGTCTCGGACGTGGCCAACGCCGTGCTCGACTACACCGACGCCGTGATGCTCTCCGCCGAGAGCGCCGCCGGCGAGTACCCGGTGGAAGCAGTGCTGGCCATGGCTCGCATCTGCCAGGGCGCCGAGAAGCACCCGGCCACCAAGCAATCCAGCCATCGCCTGGGCCACACTTTCGAGCGCTGCGACGAGAGCATCGCACTGGCGGCCATGTACACCGCCAACCACTTCCCCGGCATCAAGGCGATCATCTGCCTGACCGAGAGTGGTTTCACCCCGCTGATCATGTCGCGCATCCGCTCTTCGGTGCCGATCTTCGCCTACTCGCCGCACCGCGAAACGCAGGCGCGCGTGGCACTGTTCCGTGGCGTCGAGACCATTCCCTTCGACCCGGCCGCGCTGCCGCCGGAGAAGGTCAGCCAGGAAGCCGTCGACGCGCTGCTGCAGCGTGGCGTGGTGACCAAGGGCGACTGGGTGATCCTGACCAAGGGCGATAGCTACACCACCCAGGGCGGCACCAACACCATGAAGGTGCTGCACGTGGGCGACCTGCTGGTCTGAGCCTCCGCGCAAAGGAAAAAGCCCCGCATTCGCGGGGCTTTTTTTGGCGGCTATCGATCAGGCGAAGACGATTTCGTCGTTTTCCACCTTGGCCTGGATCTTCGCACCCGGCAGGAACTTGCCGGCGAGGATCAGTTGCGCCAGCGGGTTCTCGATCCAGCGCTGGATCGCCCGCTTGAGCGGCCGCGCGCCATAGACCGGATCGAAACCGACGGCGATCAGCTTGTCCATCGCCTCGCTGCTCAGCTCCAGGCTCAGCTCGCGCTCGGCCAGGCGTTTGCGCAGGCGGCTCATCTGGATCTCGGCGATACCGGCGATCTGCTCACGGCCCAGCGGTTCGAACACCACCACCTCATCGATACGGTTGATGAACTCCGGGCGGAAGTGCGCGCTCACCGCATCCATCACCGCGGCCTTCTGCGCCTCGCGATCACCGACCAGCTCCTGGATCTGCGCCGAGCCGAGGTTGGAGGTCATGACCACCACGGTATTGCGGAAGTCCACGGTACGCCCGTGGCTGTCGGTCAAACGGCCATCCTCGAGCACCTGCAGGAGGATGTTGAAGACGTCCGGGTGAGCCTTTTCCACCTCGTCCATCAGCACCACCGAGTAAGGCTTGCGCCGCACCGCCTCGGTCAGGTAACCGCCCTCTTCGTAGCCGACGTATCCCGGCGGCGCGCCGATCAGGCGGGCCACCGAGTGCTTCTCCATGAACTCGGACATGTCGATGCGCACCAGCGCCTCTTCGGTATCGAAGAGGAACTCGGCCAACGCCTTGCACAGCTCGGTCTTACCCACACCGGTCGGGCCGAGGAAGAGGAAGGAGCCGCTCGGCCGGTTCGGGTCGGCGAGGCCGGCGCGGGAACGACGCACGGCATTGGCGACCGCGACCACCGCCTCGTGCTGGCCGATGACGCGCTTGTGTAGGTCGTCTTCCATGCGCAGCAGCTTCTCGCGCTCGCCTTCGAGCATCTTCGACACCGGGATGCCGGTCCACTTGGAGACCACCTCGGCGATTTCCTCGTCGGTCACCTTGTTGCGCAGCAGCTGCTTCTCCGTCTTGCCATGCTGGTCGACCATCTGCAGGCTGCGCTCCAGGTCCGGAATGGTCTGGTACTGAATGCGCGCCATGGTTTCCAGATCGCCCTTGCGCCGGGCTGTTTCCATTTCCTGCTTGGCTTGCTCGATCTTCTGCTGAATCTGCGCGGAACCTTGGACTTCGGCTTTCTCCGACTTCCAGATTTCCTCCAGATCGGCGTATTCGCGCTGGAGCTTGTCGATGTCATCCTCCAGCTTGGCGAGGCGTTTCTTGGTGGCCTCGTCGTCTTCTTTCTTCAGCGCCTCGCGCTCGATCTTCAACTGGATCAGGCGACGGTCCAGGCGATCCAGCTCTTCCGGCTTGGAGTCGATCTCCATGCGGATACGGCTGGCGGCTTCGTCGATCAGGTCGATGGCCTTGTCCGGCAGTTGCCGATCGGTGATGTAGCGATGGCTGAGCTTGGCCGCGGCAATGATGGCGCCGTCGGTGATGGTCACCCCGTGGTGAACCTCATAGCGCTCCTTCAGGCCACGCAGGATGGCGATGGTGTCTTCCTCGCTGGGCTCGTCCACCAGCACCTTCTGGAAGCGTCGCTCCAGGGCGGCGTCCTTCTCGATGTACTGGCGATATTCATCCAGGGTGGTCGCACCGACGCAATGCAGCTCGCCACGGGCCAGGGCCGGCTTGAGCATGTTGCCGGCATCCATGGCGCCCTCGGCCTTGCCGGCGCCGACCATGGTGTGCAATTCGTCGATGAACAGGATGACCCGACCTTCCTGCTTGCCCAGTTCGTTGAGCACCGCCTTCAGGCGCTCCTCGAATTCACCGCGGAACTTGGCGCCGGCGATCAGCGCGCCCATGTCCAGGGCCAGCAGGCGCTTGTCCTTGAGGCCGTCCGGCACTTCGCCGTTGACGATCCGCTGGGCCAGGCCTTCGACGATAGCGGTCTTGCCGACGCCCGGCTCGCCGATCAGCACCGGGTTGTTCTTGGTCCGCCGTTGCAGGACCTGGATGGTCCGACGGATCTCGTCGTCACGACCGATCACCGGATCGAGCTTGCCGTCTTCGGCCCGCTTGGTCATGTCGACGGTGTACTTGTCCAGCGCCTGGCGCGACTCCTCGGCATTCGGGTCGTTGACCGCCTCGCCACCGCGCAGGTTGGCCACCGCGTTCTCCAGGGCCTTCTTCGACACCCCCTGGCCCAGCAGCAACTTACCCAGACGGGAGTTCTCATCCATGATGGCGAGCAGCACCAGCTCGCTGGAAATGAACTGGTCGCCCTTCTGCTGCGCCAGGCGGTCGGCCTGGTTGAGCAGACGCGCCAGGTCCTGCGACAGGTTCACGTCGCCGGTGGGGTTCTGGATCTTCGGCAGCGTATCCAGCTCCTTGTTCAGGGCATTGCGCAGGGCCGGAATATCGAAGCCGACCTGCATCAGCAGCGGCTTGATGGAGCCCCCCTGCTGTTCGAGCAGGGCGGAAAGCAGGTGCACCGGCTCGATGGCCGGGTGGTCGTGGCCAACGGCCAGGGACTGGGCATCGGACAGCGCCAGTTGCAGCTTGCTGGTCAAACGATCGATTCGCATGGGGTTTCGTCCTTCCTTTCTGAATGGCGAGTCGGAGCGCTACCTTGCCCCTGGTGATGAATAACCCGCCGGGATGACAGATAGATAAGGATGATTTTGGATGCTTCAAGGCAATCGGCAATGACATCGGTCAGTTCGTACGAACTGGCCTAGGCATTTTCTGCAGGAAAACCCTGCCTGGGCGGCGCCTCAGGCAGGGCTCGGCGCCGACCTCAGCTCAACCAGACCAGGCTGGCCAAGCGTCCGGTGCGCGCAGTGCGGCGGTAGGAATAGAACCGCTGCTCGTCGCTGAACGTACACAGGCCGCCGCCATAGACGGCGTCGACGCCGCGCGCCGTCAGGCGGATGCGCGCCAGTTGGTAAATGTCGGCCATGTAGCGCCCAGCATTGCGGCTGGGCACGAAAGCCTCGGCCGCCTGCGCATGGCAGGCGATGAACGCTTCGCGCACCTCCGGGCCGACTTCGAACGCGTGCGCTCCGATCGCCGGGCCGAGCCAGACCAGCACCTCGCTGGGTGGCACCGCCAGTGCATCGAGGGTCGCCTCCAGGACGCCGCCGACCAAACCGCGCCAACCGGCATGGGCGGCCGCCACACGGGTGCCGGCGCGATCGCAGAACAACGCGGGCAGGCAATCGGCGGTGAGTACCGCGCAGGCGATACCGGCGGTCGCGCTCCAACTGGCGTCGGCCTCGGCAACCCTGGCTGGGTCAGCCTCGACCACCTCGATGCCATGCACCTGGCTCAACCAGGCTGGCCGGCACCCCAGTTCGCCAGTCAGACGCCGACGGTTCTCGGCGACCGCTGCCGGTTCGTCACCGACATGGTCACCCAGGTTGAAACTGTCGAAGGGGGCCTGACTCACACCGCCACCCCGCGTGGTAACGCAGGCGTGGACATTCGCCGGCGCCGGCCAGTCGGGCGTGAGCCAGGAGGTCATACGAAGGACTCGTTGTCCTGCCGCAGCAGGCTGAGCAGCCAAGTGAAATCGTCCGGCAACGGCGATTCCCACTTCATGCGCACGCCGGTGGCGGGGTGGTCCAGTTCGAGGAAGCGCGCATGCAGGGCCTGTCGCGGGAAGTCGCGCAACGACTCGACCAGGGTCGGGTTAGCCGCCGGCGGAACCCGGAATCGCCCGCCATAGACGGGGTCGCCCACCAGCGGGAAGCCGACGTGGGCCATGTGCACACGAATCTGGTGCGTGCGTCCGGTTTCCAGCTTGACCCGGGTATGGGTATGCGAGCGGAAACGCTCCAGTACGCGGTAGTGGCTGATCGCCGGCTTGCCGCCAACGACCACTGCCATCTTCTGCCGTTGCGTACCATGCCGACCGATGGGCGCGGTGATGGTGCCGCCGGAGGTGATCACACCGACCACGATGGCCTCGTAAATACGACTGACGGTACGCGCCTGCAGTTGCGCCACCAGGTTGGTATGCGCCTCGAGGGTCTTGGCCACCACCATCAGACCGGTGGTGTCCTTGTCCAGGCGATGGACGATGCCGGCGCGCGGCACATTGACCAGCGCGGGCACATGGTGCAGCAGGGCGTTGAGCAGCGTGCCGTCCTGGTGCCCGGCGGCCGGGTGCACGACCAGGCCGGCCGGCTTGTCGATGACCAGGATGTGCTCGTCCTCGTAGACGATATTCAGCTCGATGGCCTGAGCCTTCCACTCGCCCTGCACCTCCTGCTCGGCTTCCAGGGCCAGGCGCGAGCCCGCGTGAACGATGTCACGCGGGCGCAGCACGGCGCCGTCGACGGTCAGACGACCGTCCTTGATCCAGCCGGCCAGACGCGAGCGGGAGTGTTCGGGGAATAGTTGCGCGGCGACCTGGTCGAGCCGTTGGCCGCCCAGATCGAACGGTACTTCGGCTGCCAGTTGAATGATATCGGACATGTAGGAACGCGCTGGGCATGGCACCTTTTGGATCGGCGGCACGCTGTGGTTAAATACGGGGCCTTTGTCCCAGGGGTAGTCCTGGGGCGCCAATCATAACAGACGGATGCGGCAGCGACAGCCGACCGTCCAGGGACGCAAGCCGCCATGCAAGTGAAACACCTGCTGCTGATCGCCACCCTCGCCTTCGTCACCGCCTGCTCTTCCAAGGGCGATAAGGTCGATGAAAACCTGAGCGAGAGCCAGTTGTACCAGCAGGCGCAGGAAGACCTGAGCAACAAGAGCTACACCAACGCCACCAATAAACTGAAGGCGCTGGAGTCCCGCTACCCGTTCGGCCGCTATGCCGAGCAGGCGCAGCTCGAACTGATCTACGCCAACTACAAGAACGCCGAGCCGGAAGCCGCGCGTTCCGCCGCCGAGCGCTTCATCCGCCTGCACCCGCAGCATCCCAACGTGGACTACGCCTACTACATGAAGGGCATGGCCTCCTTCGACCAGGACCGCAGCCTGATGGCACGCTTCCTGCCGCTGGACATGACCAAGCGCGACCCGGGCGCCGCCCGCGACTCCTTCAACGAATTCGCGCAACTCACCAGCCGCTTCCCCAACAGCCGCTACGCGCCGGACGCCAAGGCGCGCATGGTCTACCTGCGCAACCTGCTGGCGGCCTACGACGTGCACGTCGGTCACTACTACCTGAAGCGCAAGGCCTACGTCGCCGCCGCCAACCGCGGCCGCTACGTGGTGGAAAACTTCCAGGAAACGCCGGCCGTCGGCGATGGCCTGGCGATCATGACCGAGGCCTATCAGCGCCTGGGCCTGAATGAACTGGCCGACAGCAGCCTGCAAACCCTGAAGCTCAACTACCCGGACCATCCCAGCCTGAAAGACGGCCAGTTCGTTCCGCGCGAGGGCGACGACAACAGCCGCTCCTGGCTGGCCAAGGCCACGCTCGGCCTGATCGACTCCAATACCGCGCCGCCGACCATGGAAACCCAGGCGAGCAAGGACGTGATGAAGCAGTACGAAGACGCCCGCCAGCAGATTCCGCGCGAACTCCGGCCGGAAAACCAGGACGACGGCAGCGAAAAGCCGGATACCAGTGGCAAGAAGAGCCACTCCTGGCTGCACTACTTGACCTTCGGCCTGGTCGACTGACCGGGTGACAGGTACGCGAAGGGAGGCTTCTGGCCTCCCTTTTTCGTTTCTGCCGAGCCGGCATCGCATGGAACCCGCGCACAACCGCGCGCATGGCGGCTTGCCCGGTTCGATGGCTTGGTTACACTGCGGCTCTCCACGAAGAAAGGCAACGCCATGACCCGACTGCTGTTCTGGATCATCCTCTTCGGCCTGGCTTATTGGCTCTGGCGCAAGGCCACCCGGCCGCAGCAGCCGACACCGCGCGCCGAGGAGCAGGCCGAACCCATGGTGCGCTGCGCCCACTGCGGCGTGCACGTACCGCGCGCCAGCGCCCTGCAGCACGAACAGCGCTGGTACTGCAGCCAGGCCCACCTGCAACAGGACAGCAAGCCGCATGGCTAAGGCCATCCCGCTCGGCGGCCAGCAAGGGCAGCGCATCTTTCGCCTGTACCACCTGTATCGCCTGAGCATCGGCCTGGCGCTGGTTCTGCTGATATCCAGCAACTTAGAAGGCCAGATACTGACGCTCAGCCATGCCGACATGTTCCATGCCGGCTGCTGGGGCTATCTGATCGTCAACATCCTGATCGCCGTGCTGATGCCGGCGCCGCATAAGTTGCTGCCGATCTTTCTCCTCGCCCTGCTCGATATCCTCCTACTCTGCGGGCTGTTCTACGCGGCCGGGGGCGCCGCCAGCGGAATCGGCAACCTGCTGGTGATCTCGGTAGCCATTGCCAACATTCTGCTGCGTGGGCGCATCGGTCTCTTGATCGCCGCCATCGCCGCGATCGGCATGCTTTACCTGACTTTTTACCTCAGCCTCAGTCAACCCACCGCCATCAACCACTATGTCCAGGCCGGCAGCCTCGGCGCCCTGTGCTTCGCCGCCGCCCTGCTGCTGCAGACCCTGACCCGACGTCAGCAATTGAGCGAGAGCCTGGCCGAGGAGCGCGCCACCACCGTGGCCAACCTGCAGGAACTCAATGAGCTGATCCTGCAACGCATGCGCACCGGCATTCTGGTGCTGGACAGCCAGAACCGCGTGCTCCTGGCCAACCAGAGTGCGCAGTCCCTGCTGGCGCAACCGAATCTGCTCGGCAAGCCACTGGCGCACTACAGCCAGGTACTGCTCGACAGCCTGCAACAATGGCTGAACAACCCGGCCCTGCGCCCACCGAGCATGCAGGCCCCGGACAGCGGGCCAAGCCTGCAGCCCAGCTTCATTCCGCTGCGCCGCGGCAACGACCAGCACACCTTGGTGTTCCTCGAAGACATTTCGCAGATAGCCCAGCAGGCGCAACAACTCAAGCTGGCGGCCCTGGGCCGGCTCACGGCCGGCATCGCCCATGAGATCCGCAATCCGCTCGGCGCCATCAGCCATGCCGCACAATTGCTGCAGGAGTCGGAAGCACTGGACGCCGCGGATCGCCGACTGACACAGATCATTCAGGACCAGTCGCGGCGCATGAACCTGGTCATCGAGAACGTCCTGCAATTGTCGCGGCGACGCCAGGCGGAGCCACAACTGCTCGACCTCAAGTACTGGATCCACCGTTTCGTCGGCGAGATGCGCGAAAGCCTGCGCACGGACCAGCAGGTGCACATCCAGGCGGCCCCTGGCAGCGTGCAGACGCGCATGGACCCCAACCAATTGACCCAAGTACTGAGCAACCTGATCCAGAATGGTTTACGGTACAGCGCCAAGCAGCACGGCAATGGCCAGGTCTGGCTGAAGCTGTTCCGCGACCGCGATAGCGACCTGCCGGTACTGGAAGTGCTGGACGACGGCCCGGGCGTGGCCCCGGAGCAACTGGGCAAACTCTTCGAGCCCTTCTTCACCACCGAGAGCAAGGGCACCGGCCTAGGCCTGTATATTTCCCGCGAACTGTGCGAAAGCAACCAGGCCCGCATCGACTACAAGAACCGTGACGAAGGCGGCGGATGCTTCCGTATCACCTTCGCACACCCGCGCAAGCAGAGCTGACAGAACGAACCGAACATGAGCCGGCAAAAAGCCCTGATCGTCGACGACGAACCGGATATCCGCGAACTGCTGGAGATCACCCTCGGCCGCATGAAGCTGGATACGCGCAGCGCTCGCAACCTCAAGGAAGCCAGGGAATACCTGGCGCGCGAGCCCTTCGACCTGTGCCTGACCGACATGCGCCTGCCCGACGGTACCGGCATGGACCTGGTGCAGTACATCCAGCAACGTCATCCACAGACACCGGTTGCCATGATCACGGCCTTCGGCAGCCTGGACACCGCGGTCAATGCGCTCAAGGCCGGCGCCTTCGACTTCGTGACCAAACCGGTGGACCTCGGCCGCCTGCGCGAGCTGGTCGCCACCGCCTTGCGCTTGCGCTCACCGAACAGCGAAGAAGCCCCCATCGATAACCGCCTGCTCGGCGAGTCACCACCGATGAAGGTGATGCGCAACCAGATCGCCAAACTTGCGCGCAGCCAGGCGCCGGTCTACATCAGTGGCGAATCCGGCAGCGGCAAGGAACTGGTGGCACGCCTGATCCACGAACAGGGTCCGCGCAGCGATCAGGCCTTCGTGCCGGTGAACTGCGGTGCGATCCCCTCCGAACTGATGGAAAGCGAATTCTTCGGCCACAAGAAGGGCAGCTTCACTGGCGCCGTGGAAGACAAGCTCGGCCTGTTCCAGGCCGCCAACGGCGGCACCCTGTTCCTCGACGAAGTGGCCGATCTGCCACTGCCGATGCAAGTGAAACTGTTGCGCGCCATTCAAGAGAAAGCCGTTCGCGCGGTCGGCGGCCAGCAGGAAGCCTCGGTGGATGTGCGTGTGCTTTGCGCGACGCACAAGGACCTGGCCACGGAAGTCGCCGCCGGACGTTTCCGTCAGGATCTGTTCTACCGCCTGAACGTCATCGAATTGCGCGTGCCGCCGTTGCGCGAACGCCGCGAAGACATTCCGCTGCTCACCGAACGTGTCCTCAAGCGCCTGTCCAGCGACAGCGGCCTGGTTCCCGCCAAGGTCAGTGCCGAAGCCCTGGAAAAGCTCAAGAGCTACCGCTTCCCCGGCAACGTGCGCGAACTGGAAAACATGCTGGAGCGCGCCTACACACTGTGCGAAGACGACCTCATCCAGCCCCACGACCTGCGCTTCGCCGAGGCCTCCAGTAGCGGTGAAAGCGGCGCTCAGGCCAGCCTGGCGCAAATCGACAACCTCGAGGACTACCTGGAGGAAATCGAGCGCAAGCTGATCATGCAGGCCCTGGAAGAGACCCGCTGGAACCGCACCGCCGCCGCCCAACGCCTTGGGCTGACCTTCCGCTCCATGCGCTACCGGCTGAAGAAGCTCGGCATCGATTGAGGCTCGCGCAGGCATAAAGGCAGGCGTGCGCCCCGCTTCGCGGCCTCACGCCCGCCCGGCCAATCCGTCACGCCAGCGGTGTCGCCACCAGGCGTCCTTGCGGCGCATACGGCTGCGGATCGATGATCGGTTCGCGCTTGAGCATCAGGTCCAGCAGCAATCGGCAGGAAGCCGGCGCCAGCACCAGGCCGTTACGATAGTGGCCGGTATTCAGCCAGAGCCCGGCATGCCCAGGTACCGGGCCGATGAACGGAATCCCCTCGGGCGATCCCGGACGCAACCCCGCCCAGTGCCGGACCGGCGCCTGACCGACCAGCGCAGGCAGCAGCTCTTCGGCGGAAGCGCGCAGGCTGGCCAGCGCGTCATCGCTAGGGGTCTTGTCGAAACCGGCATGCTCCAGGGTGCTGCCCACCAGAATATGGCCGTCACGCCGCGGAATGGCATAGCGCCCCTTGGCCAGCACCATGCTGGAGAGGAAGTCCGCCGCACACCGGTAGAGAATCATCTGCCCCTTCACCGGCGCCACCGGCAACTCCAGGCCAAGGCCGGCAAGCAGCTCCCCACTCCAGGCGCCGGCCGCCAGCACCACGGCGTCCGCGTACAGCTCGCCCTGATCCGTGCGGACTCCGCGTATGCCGCCTGCCTGCGCAATGAATCCACGCACTTCGCAGGCTTCGCGAAGTTCAACGTTGGGCAGACGCAACAACGCCTCCCGCAGCGAACGCGTCAGACGTGGATTGCGCACATTGGCGACTCCCGGCATGTACACCGCCCGCGAGAAACCCGCCCCCAGCGCGGGGACGGCATCATGTACCGCGGAGATGTCCACCTCATGCAGGGGACGACCGTTGGCGCGAGCCCAGGCCAGTGCCTCGGCCTGGTCATCGAGATCCAGCCAATAGAGGCCGGTGACATGTACCTCGGGGTCGACGCCGGTGTCCTCCAGCAAGCGCAGGCCCAGTGACGGATAGAAGTCCTGCGACCAGTGCGCCAGGTTCGCCACTGCACGGCCGTAGCGCCAGGGATAGAGCGGTGAAACGATGCCGCCGCCGGCCCAGGACGCTTCGCGCCCGGTCTCGCCACGCTCCACCAGGGTGACCCGGAGCCCTTCCTGCCCCAGCGACCAGGCGCTGAGCAGGCCGACCACTCCGCCGCCGACAACAAGCACATCCGACATAGCGCAACCACCTCACACGGAAATACGAACAGGCCCACAGCCTCCGCGCGCCACTATACCAACCCGCCCCTGGAGAATGCCCCTACAGCTCACACGGAATCCCCGCGCAAGACGATCGGCAGAGCAGCGGACGCCAACGCGCCAGGGGCATCGATACTCCAGAGTCGAACAACGAACCAAGGACGGGGCGAATCATGTTCAAACACCAGGGCCTGAGCCTGCTGGAACTACTCTTCAGCCTTGCGCTGCTGATGACCATCCTCGGCCTGGCCGTTCCCTCATTCCGCGACATGATCGCCGCGCAACGGGCGCTCACCGCGATGCACAGCCTCAGAGGCGCACTCAACTACGCCAGAGAAAGAGCCGTGCTCAGCGGTGTCCCGGTCAGCATCGCCGCGGCACAAGGGGACTGGGCCAAGGGCTGGAGCCTGTTCCACGACCGCAATAACGATGGCATCCGCCAAGCGCACGAACAGCCACTGGCGGTGTACGAGCCCTTGCAGGACGTGGAAGTGAGGCCCGACAGCACCTCGCGAACCTACATCCACTACCGACCCAACGGAATCAGCGTGCAACCGAATGGCGCCTTCCATGCCGGCCACCTTCTGCTCTGCGCCAGACACCATACCAGCTACAAGATCCTCATCAATCGCACCGGCCGCATCCGCACCGAGAGCGGTGAAACCGCCAGTCTCTGCCCACCCTGAGCAGCATGCAGGGAAAAGACGAACCAGGTCACAAAGGCACGCCGACGACGACCGGATGTCGCGCTATCGCTAACGGTCATCCCGTCAAAAAGGACATTTCCCACCCGAGAAGGCAGTATTGCCGACATCGAAATTGTGAGGAATGCGCCCATGTCGCGCACCAGGGAATTGGCCGGGTTCACGTTGATAGAGTTGATGGTCGTGGTGGCGGTTGCCGCCATCCTGGTAAGTATCGCCATCCCCAGCTTCCGCACGGTGATGCTGAACAACCAGATCACCAGCCAGACCAACATGGTCATTGGTATCGTTCAGGCCGCACGCAGCGAAGCCATCACCGAGCGCAGCATAGTACGCATCTGCGGCAGCACCGACGCCGCGCTAGACCAGGCCACCTACAGCTGTAACAGCGACAACTGGGAAGCCGGCGCCGTCGTTTTCAGAAGCCCGAACGCCACCACAACCACTGCCAACAAGGCCGACCTGATCAAGGTGCTCGCCCCCAACGCCAGTGGCCTGACCCTACGTAGCAGCAGCGCTATCACCATTAACCCGAACGGCACCTTGGGCAACACCGTAACCCTGCGCGTCTGCGACTCTCGCGGCGCCGACAGCTCACGCGCCGTCACGGTGAATATCGCCGGCGTTGCCAGTAGCGGAGCGAATGGCACATGTCCATGACACGATCCACCAACAAGGGTTTCACCCTCATCGAGGTTCTCATCGCTCTGCTGGTGCTGGCCATCGGTCTGCTGGGCATGGCCTCGCTGACGATGACCAGCCTGCAGGGCAATCAGAGCGCCTACCTGCGCGGCCAGGCCAGTCTGCTGGCCGGCGACATCATCGAGCGCATGCGCGGCAATTCGGCTCAGGCTCTGCTGGCCCAGTCCCCCTACCTGGTATCCCTGACCTCCGGCAACCAGCCCAGCGATCCCGACTGCAAAGGCACTAATGATGGCTGCACCCCATCACAACAGGCGGCACAGGACATCCACGACTGGTGGTTGAACCTGCAGGCGAGCATTCCCGGAGCATCCGCCACCATCTCGCGGGCGGGTACCAACCAGTTCCAGATTGTCATCAGTTGGACCGAATCGGACTCCCAGCAGCGCGCGACCACCACCCAGGCCAAGGACTTCACGTTGAGGGTGAACCTATGACCAGAACCCTCACTCGCCCAGCACTGCGCCAACGCGGACTGTCGATGATCGAACTAATGGTCGCTCTGCTGCTCAGCAGCCTGCTGTTGCTCGGCGTTCTGCAGATGTTCAGCAACAGTTCCCACTCCGATAAGGTCAGCAGTGCCCTGACCCGGGTCCAGGACAGTGGCCGCGTGGTCCTTGACATGATCGCCGCCGACGCCCGCCGCGCCGGCTACCAGGGCTGCCAGATGCCGAGCAATACGGTGACCCTGAGCAACGGCGTGCAATTCCCCCGCGATGCCGTTACCACCACGGCCAACACCGATACCAGCGTCACCTTCAACTACGCCACCACCAGCACGACCAGCCTGGCCATGCCGGGCATCAACAAGAGCTGCAGCAACCAGACCCTGTACCTCTACGCGGTCACCTACAGCAACTGCGCCAACGGCACGTCCATCTGCATGAACTCCAGCACCAGCAGTGGCACCCAGACCATCGTCGACGGCGCACAGATCACCGACATCAGCCTTGGCTTCGAGTCCGCAGGCAAGACCGTGTGGAAACACGCTGGCGACATCAGCGCGGCGGACATCCAGGGGGCCGACCGCCTACAGGTCAGCCTCACCGCGAGCGACAACACGCAAAACGTCTCGCGCAGCTTCACCAGTACCATCGAACTGAGGAACCGGCCATGAGACGCCTGAACCCGCAACGCGGCATGGCGCTGATCGTCAGCCTGCTGCTGCTGCTGATCCTGACCGTGCTGGCGATCTCCATGGCCACCACTTCGACCTTGCAGCAACGCATTTCCGGTAACGCCCAGCAGCAGAACATCGCCTTCCAGGCGGCAGAAAGCGGACTGCAGCACTGGGTCGAACAGTTCGTTGCCGGTACACCGGTCGCCGATGGGACCCTCTGGTCGATCGCGCCGACCTCCGGCTCATCGGGTTCTGCACGTGTGCGCCTCAGCGCCGGCAACATCGAGTGCGCAAAGTTCCTTCCGGCGCAGAGCCTCAGCGTCACCGCAGGCACCCTGGCCTACAGCTGCTACCAGGTCAACAGCCAGGCCAAGGCCTGCAAGGATCTGAACAACTGCGACGTCACCAGCTCCGACGGCCAGGCACGTGCACTGCACCGCCGCAGCTATATCCAGGCCACCCATCTTTAACGCTCATCAGGTGCACAGAATGAATACTTCCCTGTCCTTTCTCCGCAGCCTGATGAGTGGCGCGTTGCTGACTGCCGGTGTCGGCTTTGGCACGCTCAGCTATGCAGACGACACCGAGATCTTCTTCGGTGGCCAGGCGATCGACAACAGCGTACGGCCCAACGTGCTGTTCGTGCTGGACAACTCCGGCTCCATGGCCTGGCGTACCGACAGCAACAGCAACCCGTATGGCAGTCAGCAGTCGCGCATGACCGTGCTCAAACAGGCGTTCTCCGACATCATCATGAATACCAACGGCATCAACGCCGGTCTGATGATTCTCAACAACAGCCAGCGCCTGCTGTACCCGGTGACCAATATCGACAACCCGCTGCCCAGCTCGGCAACTCTGTATGCCGGCAGCCCGGAGATCGCCCAGGGTAGCGACGATGCAACGCAGCGCACCGATACCTCATCCACCGCCACTATCGGCGAGACCAGCCTGCCGATGGGCTATATCGGCAGCACCACCACCAGTAACGGCAGCGGCAGCTCGATTCTGGGAGATACCGATGCCTACTTCGTGAGCACCACGAATTCGACGGACTATGCCTGCCGCATGAATACGACCGGCGTGTCCAACCGCGATACCAAAATTTGCAGCAATCAGGATCGTTCTGAGCTCAACATAAACGCGACGCCTAGCACCACCCAAAGCCTCACCTCTAACCAGACCGCACTATTCTTCTTCCGCTCGCTTGGACTGCCGGCCAATGCCACCTTGACCAGTGCGTATCTGCAGCTGACACCTACCAATGGCAAAAAGAGCACAACGCCCCCCACCCTGAGATTGAATATCCAGCAATCGAAGACTCCTAACGCTCTTAATGACAGCACCCCACTAGGTAATACGCGCACATTCGCCACGACCAATGTCACGGCCCCAAGTTGGCGGAACGGCAATACGGTGCAGTTCGATATTCTCACGCAGATGCAGACGCTGCAGGCTCTGGCGCCAACCGACAGCCCGGTCAGTGACGTACTAATGAGTTTCCGCGCGACCCAGGCGAATGACTACACTTTCTGCGTGCGAGGCTGCCCAACCGGTACTGCGCCGACCCTTGTGGTCAACTACACCACTACAGCCAATGTCACTCTTTCCCGCATGGGGGCCCTACGCTTCCAGAACGTCGGCATTCCCCAGGGCGCAACTGTCACCAAGGCGGTGATCTCCTTCGTACCTGCGACCAGCAACAGCGATCCAGTCACTTTCCAGGTCAAAGGCCAACTGATCGCTGACGCTCCAACCTTCAGCGCTACGCAAAACCTCGCAGCACTGGGCAAAACAACAGCACTGGTCAACTGGACACCGGATGCCTGGTCCACTGCCAGCCCGCCGGTCCCCATCGATGGACCTGACGTCAAAGCGGTAATGCAGGAAATCGTCAATCAAAGTGGCTGGTGCGGGAACAACGCTGCAGCATTCTTCTTTATTCCCGACAGCGGCAGCGGTTCGCGCACGGCGTCGAGCTACGAAGCCGGCGTAGGCCTGCAACCGACCCTAACCGTCACCTATACCGGCGGCAGCGGCGGCTGCCTGAACCCGATCATCGAAACCCGGGTCACCGATGCCAAGAATGATGGCTTCGAGCAGTCCAGCTCCTGGTGGAGCGCCAATGCCCCTACCTTGGGAAATTCGACGCTACCGTTGGATAGCGGCATAGTCGCGGCCCGCTACGAAAACCTGCCAGTGTCCAAGAACGCCACCGTACTGGATGCCAAGCTGATCATGACGCCAAACAATACGGTGTCCTCACCCAGTGTCAGCACCAGTGTCAGTTTCGAGAACACTGACAACTCGGCTGCCTTCCAGGCCACCAACGGCAACTTCAGTTCGCGCAACAGCACCTCGGCGGTCAATTGCACCATCAATAACGGCAACGGTGGCTGGACCGCCGGCAATGGCTTCACCTGTGGCGGCCTGGCTTCCTCGCTGCAAACGGTGTTCAACCGCAGTGGCTGGACCCCTGGCAATGCCCTCTCGGTGTTCGTGCAACCTAGCGCCAACACCTCCCTGGATGCTCAGGCCTACGAGAGCAACCCGGCACAATCCCTGCGCCTGCGCATCAAACTGGCCAATGGCGGTATGACCACCAGCCCCTATACCGTGCGCAACCAGTTGAACGCACTGGTGCAAAGCCTCACGCCGACCGGCAGCACACCGATCGTGCCAACACTGGACGAAGCGGTGAACTATTTGCGCAATGGCGAGAATGGCTACCCCAGCCCGATCAACAGTGCCTGCCAGACCACCCACCTGGTGCTGCTCACCGACGGCCAGGCCAACCAGAACACCACGGCGGCCAAGAACGACATTGCCTCCCTGACCGGCACCAGTTGCAGCAGCGACTCCACCGACGACGGCGAGAGGTGCGCGCGCAGTCTGGCCACCTGGATGGCCAACAACGACCAAGCCAACAGCATCGACGGTGATAACACCATCACCACCCATACCGTGGGCTTCGCTCTGGATGCCAGCGGTGAGCCGGACAGCACCAATATCAAGAAATTCCTGGCCGACCTGGCTTCCAACGGCGGTGGAGCCACCTACAACGCCACCACCGCAGGCGATCTATCCAGCGCCTTCAACGACATCATTCAGCACGTACTATCCACCGATAGCACCTTCGTCGCGGCCAGTGCGCCGGTAAACACCTTCAACCGCCAGGACAACAAGGACGAGTTGTACTTCTCGGTATTCCGTCCCCAGGAAACCGATACCTGGCCCGGCAACCTCAAGCGCTACCGGCTGAATACCGCCACCGCGAAGATCGTCGACGCCGACAACGTCAACGCCGTCAATCCGCAAACCGGTTTCTTCCAGGACTCCGCACGCAGCTTCTGGAGCGCCACCGCCGATGGCAACAACACAGCAGCCGGGGGGGCCGCCGCGAACCTTCCGGACGCCGCATCGCGCAACCTCTACACCTACATCGGCAACTCCCCTACTGGAGCGGTCAACCTCAACCAGGCCAACTACCTGCTCAATGCCGCCAACACCACACTGACCAACAGCGTGCTGGGTATCACCGACCCGACCGACACCACGGCACGCACTGCGGCGATCAACTACATTCGCGGACTGAGTACCGCCGGTGCACAACGCAAGGCCCTGGGCGATCCACTGCACTCGTCACCACGGCTGGTCACCTATGCGTGCAGCAGTTATACCGACAGCACCTACAAGACCTGCCAAACCGGCTCGGAAGATCAGAGCGCGGTCATGTCGACCAACGAAGGCTTCCTGCACCTGTTCAACACCAGCAACGGGCAGGAGCAACTGGCCTTCATGCCTGAACCTCTGCTGGCGCATGTCCCGCAACTCGCCGCCAACGCCAAGTCGACCACCGCCAAACCGCGCCCCTACGGCATGGACAATACCGTCACCCTGTGGGTCAACGACGCCAACAAGAACGGCGTAATCTACGGGGGCCTCGATACCAGCGCCGCAACCCCGACGTTGCTGAGCGGACTGAACTCCGGAGAGTTCGTCTATGCCTACGGCACCATGGGCCGCGGGGGGCGCAACATCTACGCCCTGGATGTCACCGACCGCTCCGCGCCCAAATTGCTGTGGCTGATAAAAGGCGGGGTCAGCGCCGGCTTCGAGCAACTCGGGCAAACCTGGTCGGCACCGGTGAAAACCAGGATCAATGTCGGCGGCACCCTGACCGACGTGCTGATCTTCGCGGGCGGCTACGACCCGAACCAGGACAACGTCAACATCCAGACCGCCGACACCATGGGTAACGCGATCTATATCGTCAATGCCACGACAGGCGCGCTGATCTGGTCGGCGAGCAAGACCACCGGTACCCTGCATCTGAGCAAGATGAACTACAGCATGCCCGCGCCAGTACGCGTCATCGATCTGCAGCAGAATGCCGACGGCACCCTGGCCAACGATCCGAATCAACTCGCCGATCAGTTCTTCGTCGGTGACATGGGCGGCCAGGTCTGGCGCTTCTACATCAACAACGGCAGCAGCGGCACCGACCTGGTCACCGCAGCTGGCTCCAGTAATGACGGAGTCTTCGCCAATGTGGTTCCGGCCGATACCGGCACCACCACCGATACCCAGCGCAAAGCCAAGCTAAGGCGCTTCTACAACGAACCGGATGTCGCCCTGCTCAATGTCAACGGCACCCTGGCACTGACTGTGAATATCGGCTCAGGCTATCGCGGCCACCCGTTGAATAAACTCACGGAGGACCGCTTCTATTCCTTCCGCACACCGGTACTGACAAAGCCCTCGACCAGTGAAGGCACCTTGACCGAAAGCAGTCTCTACGATGCCACCAACAACCTGCTCCAGGCCGGCACCGATAGCGAAAAAGCCGATGCCAGCAGCGCGTTCAGTGCCACCAGTGGCGGCTGGATGATCAAGATGAACGGCACGGGCGGAGAAAAAGTCCTGACCCGTGCGCTGACGGTCAACGGCTATCTCTACTTCAATACCTACGAACCGACCGCCAACGCCAACTCCTGCCAGGCCAGCGTCGGTGTCAACCGCTCCTACGTGGTCAACCTGGCCGATGCCACGCCAGTCAGCACCGACAGCAACTCCACCTCGCCTTCGGCACGCTTCAGCGTCGTCAACACCACCGGCCTGCTGCCCGACCCAACACTGGTGAGCATTGGCGGCACCAGCTTCGTGATCAACGGCACCAAGGTCGATAAGCCGCGGCAGCTGAATACCAGCGAGTACTACTGGATTGATGAGGACAACCTTTGAGAACCGTTTCGATGAAAAGCCAACAGGGATTCACCTTGCTCGAATTGATGATCGCGGCAGCGGTAGTGGCGATACTCGCCGCCATTGCCCTGCCCTCCTACACGGCCTATGTGCGCAGGACCGCCTGCGAGGACGTCAAGGGAACCCTGACCGGGGCTGCCGGGCTGATGGAGCGCTTCCGCGCGCAGAACAATAGCTATGTCGGCGCCACCTTGGGCGCCTACGCACAGAGCCCGGTGGATGCGACGGCGATCTTCAACATCGCCCTGGCGAACCAGACTGCGAGCAGCTACGACCTCACCGCAACACCAGTGGCTGGCGGAATCATGGCAGGGAGAGGCACCGTGACACTGAGCTCCACCGGCATTCGCGGCGGTACCGGCGCACTGGCCAATGCCTGGAACAGTTGCAGCGGTATCTAGCGAACCGCAGCCAATAAAAAAACCGCATCAGCGGTTTTTCTATTGGCTGCCAGACGCTCGCGCCTAGACGGCCTTCACTCGCAATTCCTTGGGCATGGAGAAAGTAATGTTCTCCTCCCGCCCCTCCAGCTCCACTTCCACATCAGCGCCCCACTGGCGCAGTTGCTCGATGACTCCGCGCACCAGAACCTCCGGCGCTGAGGCACCGGCGGTGACGCCGACGCGCTGGATGCCAGCGAACCACTCCTGCTTGAGATCCTCGGCACCGTCGATCAGGTAGCCCGGAGTGCCCATGCGTTCGGCCAGCTCACGCAGGCGGTTGGAGTTGGAGCTGTTCGGGCTGCCCACCACCAGCACCAGGTCGCACTGGTCGGCGAGTTCCTTCACCGCGTCCTGGCGGTTCTGGGTGGCGTAGCAGATGTCGTTCTTGCGCGGTCCCTGGATGTGCGGGAACTTGGCGCGCAGGGCGTCGATGACCTTGGAGGTGTCGTCCATCGACAGGGTGGTCTGGGTGACGAAATGCAGCGCCTCGGGGTTGCGCACCTGCAAGGCGGCGACGTCGGCCTCGTCTTCCACCAGGTAGATATCGCCGCCGCTGCTGTTGTCGTACTGGCCCATGGTGCCTTCCACCTCGGGGTGGCCTTCGTGGCCGATGAGGATGCACTCGTGGCCATCGCGGCTGTAGCGCACCACTTCCATATGTACCTTGGTCACCAGCGGGCAGGTCGCATCGAAGACTTTCAGGCCACGATTTTCGGCTTCCTTGCGCACCGCCTGGGACACGCCGTGGGCGCTGAAGATGACGATGGTGTCGTCCGGCACCTGGTCGAGTTCCTCGACGAACACCGCGCCACGGTTGCGCAGGTTTTCCACCACGAACTTGTTGTGCACCACTTCATGGCGCACATAGATCGGCGGACCGAACACATCCAGCGCGCGATTGACGATCTCGATCGCGCGATCGACGCCGGCACAGAAGCCACGGGGGTTGGCGAGTTTTATCTGCATGATGGAATGTCTCGGCGCGCGAATACGCTGGCCAGTTTGCTACGCGAGCATGACGGGTATCGCTTCGCGATACCCGTCCTACGTCCTTACAGCGCTCGTACGTCGATGATTTCGACATCGAAGGCCAGCGTCTTGCCAGCCAACGGATGGTTGAAGTCGATGGTGACCTGCTGCTCGTCGAACGCTTTCACCACACCGGGGAGTTCGGTCTTGGCGGCATCGTTGAAGATCACCAGCAGGCCCTCGGACAGGTCCATGCCCTGGAACTGATCACGCGGCATCACCTGTACGTTCTGCGGGTTCGGCTGGCCGAAGCCCTGCTCCGGCTCGATGCTCAGCGTGCGCTTGTCGCCGGCCTTGAGGCCGTAAAGCGCCAGCTCGAAGCCCGGCAGCAGGTTGCCGTCGCCGACCTTGAAGGTGGCCGGCTGCTTGTCGAAGGTGCTATCGACGACATTGCCGTCATCCAGCTTCAGGGCGAAATGCAGGGTGACTTGCGTATCCGGGCCGATGCGCTGGATGTCGTTGGATGGCTCAGCCATGGGCGGTCTCTCCGGATTTCTTGGATTTCAGCATATCCAGCGCCAGCATGATGGCGCCGACGGTAATGGCGCTGTCGGCCAGGTTGAACGCCGGGAAGTACCAGCGGTTCTGCCAATGCACCAGGATGAAGTCGATCACATGGCCGAGCACGATGCGGTCGTAGAGGTTGCCCAGCGCACCGCCCAGCACCAGGGCCAGGGCAATTGCCAGCCAGGTGTCGCTCGGCTTCAGGCGCTTGAGCCAGACCAGCAGCACGGCACTGACCACGATGGCGATCAAGGCGAACAGCCAGCGCTGCCAGCCGGAACTGTCGGCGAGGAAGCTGAAGGCCGCCCCGGTGTTGTAGGCCAGAGTCCAGCTGAACAGATCGGGGATGACCACGATCTGCTGGTACAGGCTCAGCGCGCCCTCGAAATAGGCCTTGCTGAGCTGGTCGAGGACCAGCACCAGCACGGTTATCCACAACCAGGGCAAGCGACCGAAACGGCCGTTCGGCAACACATCAGGCATAGTGGCGGACCTCACCGGCGCCCTCGATGTTCTCGACGCAACGGCCACACAGCTCAGGATGAGCGGCATGGCTGCCGACATCGGCGCGGTAGTGCCAGCAACGGCCGCACTTGGCCTCGGCCGACTTCACCACCTTCAGCTTGAGGCCCGGCAGCTCGCTGTCCACCGCATCGGCCGGGGCATCGGCCAGCGGCGCGACGGTAGCGGTCGAGGTGATCAGCACGAAGCGCAGTTCGTTGCCCAGCCGGTTCAGGTCAGCCGCCAGCGCGTCCTCGGCATAGAGGGTCACTTCGGCCTGCAGGTTACCGCCGATGGCCTTGGCCGCGCGCTGGTTTTCCAGCTCTTTGTTGACCGCCGCCTTGGCCGCCATGACCTTGTCCCAGTAGGCGCGATCCAGCTCGGCGTCGGCCGGCAGCTCGGACAGGCCGTCATACCAGGTGGTCAACATCACCGACTCGGCACGCTCGCCGGGGAGGAATTTCCACACTTCCTCTGCGGTGAAGGCCATGATCGGCGCGACCCAGCGCACCAGCGCTTCGGCGATGTGGAACAGCGCGGTCTGGCAGGAGCGACGGGCGACGCTGTCGGCCGGGGTCGTGTACTGGCGGTCCTTGATGATGTCCAGGTAGAAGCCGCCCAGCTCCTGCACGCAGAAGTTGTGCACCTTGGAATAGACGTTCCAGAAGCGGTACTCGCGGTACGCCTCTTCCAGCTCGCGCTGCAGTTGCAGGGCGCGGTCGATGGCCCAGCGGTCCAGGGCCAGCAACTGGTCGTTGGGCAGCAGGTCCGTGGCCGGGTCGAAGCCGGAGAGGTTCGAGAGCAGGAAGCGCGTGGTGTTACGGATGCGCCGGTAGGCATCGGCGCTGCGCTGCAGGATGGTCTGGGACACCGCGATCTCGCCGGAGTAGTCGGTCGAGGCCACCCACAGGCGCAGGATATCGGCGCCCAGCGTATCGATCACGGTCTGCGGTACCACGGTGTTGCCCAGCGACTTGGACATCTTGCGGCCGGACTCGTCGACGGTGAAACCATGGGTCAGCAACTGCCGGTAAGGCGCGTGGTTATCGATGGCGCAACCGGTCAGCAGCGACGAGTGGAACCAGCCGCGGTGCTGGTCGGAACCTTCCAGATAAAGGTCGGCGGCCGGGCCGCTGGCATGCCCCAGCTCGCTGTGCGAGCCACGCAGCACGTGCCAGTGGGTGGTGCCGGAGTCGAACCAGACGTCCAGGGTGTCGCTGATCTTGTCGTACTGCGCGGCTTCGTCACCGAGCAGCTCGGCGGCATTGAGCTTGAACCAGGCCTCGATGCCCTCTTTCTCCACGCGCTGAGCAACCGCTTCCATCAGCTCGACGGTACGCGGGTGCAGCTCGCCGCTCTCCTTGTTGAGGAAGAACGGGATCGGCACGCCCCAGTTGCGCTGGCGCGAGATACACCAGTCAGGACGGCCGGCGATCATGTTGTGCAGGCGCGCCTGGCCCCAGGCCGGAACGAACTCGGTCTCTTCGATGGCGCTCAGGGCGCGTTCGCGCAGGGTGGCGCCCGACGCGGGCTGCTTGTCCATGCCGACGAACCACTGCGCGGTGGCGCGGTAGATCAGCGGGGTCTTGTGCCGCCAGCAGTGCATGTAGCTGTGATTGACGCTCTCGTGCGCCAGCAGGCTGCCGACTTCCTCGAGCTTGGCGACGATGTTCGGGTTGGCTTTCCAGATGAACTGGCCGCCGAAGTACGGCAGCGACTCGACATAGACACCGTTGCTCTGCACCGGATTGAGGATGTCGTCGTTGCTCATCCCATAGCGCTTGCAGCTATAGAAGTCGTCCTCGCCGTAGGCCGGCGCCGAGTGAACGATACCGGTGCCGGCGTCCAGGGCGACGTAGTCGGCCAGGTAGACCGGCGAGAAGCGCTCGTAGAACGGGTGGCGGAAGCGGATCAGCTCCAGCGCCTCGCCCTTGGCGGTGGCAATCACCTGGCCTTGCAGCTTGTAGCGCGCCAGGCACGACTCGGCCAGGGCCTCGGCCAGCAACAGCAGCTTGTCACCGACATCGACCAGCACGTAGTCGATTTCCGGGTGTACGTTCAGCGCCTGGTTGGCCGGGATGGTCCATGGGGTGGTGGTCCAGATCACGATCTGCACCGGTTTTTCCAGCTTGGCCAGGCCGAAGGCGGCGGCCAGCTTGTCGGCATCTTCCACCAGGAAGCCGACATCGATGGTCGGGGACTTCTTGTCGGCGTACTCGACTTCCGCCTCGGCCAGCGCCGAGCCGCAGTCGAAGCACCAGTTCACCGGCTTCAGGCCCTTGAACACGAAGCCCTGCTTGACCATCTCCGCCAGTGCGCGGATCTCGCCGGCCTCGTTGGAGAAATTCATGGTCTTGTAGGGATTGTCCCAATCGCCCAGCACACCCAGGCGGATGAAATCGGCCTTCTGCCCTTCGATCTGCTCGCTGGCATAGGCGCGGCACAGTTCACGGGTCTTGTCCGCCGGCAGGTTCTTGCCGTAGGTGGTCTCGACCTTGTGCTCGATGGGCAGGCCGTGGCAGTCCCAGCCCGGCACATAGGGGGCGTCGTAGCCGGCCAGGGTCTTGGAACGGACGATGATGTCCTTGAGGATCTTGTTGACCGCGTGACCGATATGGATGCTGCCGTTGGCGTAGGGCGGACCATCGTGCAGGATGAATGTCGGGCGACCTTCGCCAATCTTCCGCAGCTTCTGGTACAGGCCAATATCGTTCCAGAACTTCAGGGTTTCCGGCTCGCGTTGCGGCAGGCCGGCTTTCATCGGGAAGTCGGTTTCGGGAAGGTTCAGAGTGGCTTTGTAATCGGTCATCTCAGGGCCTGTTCAGGATCTCTTCAATCAAGCGGTTGGCCCAGCCAGTAGGCCCGGGCGGCGGCGATGTCGGCGAGAATCGCCGCCTTCAGCGCCTCGAGGGAGGCGAAGCGCTGCTCATCACGCAGCTTCTGGTGGAACGTCACATCCAGGTGCCGGCCATAGAGGTCACCGGCGAAATCCAGCAGATGCACTTCCAGGTGGGGCCGACCGTCGCCATTCACCGACGGCCGCGTGCCTATGTTGGCCACCCCGTTGTAGCGCTGGCCAGCCACCAGGGTGCTGACCAGGTAAACCCCATTCAACGGCGCCTTGCGCCGCTTCAACTGGATGTTCGCGGTAGGCGAACCGAGCTGGCGGCCAAGTTTCTGTCCATGCAGTACACGGCCACTCAGGCGATAGGGGCGACCGAGCAGGCGCTCGGCCATAGCCAGATCGCCATCGGCGAGCACTTTGCGGATTCGCGAACTGCTCACCCGCATGCCATCCACCTCGACCGTGGTCGCGGCCTCGACGGTGAAGTGCTGCGCCTCGCTGGCCCGGACCAGGAAGGCGAAATCGCCGGAACGGTCACAGCCGAAGCGGAAATCGTCCCCCACCTCCAGGTGCAGAACCGCCAGACCTTCCACCAGCACCTGGCGCACGAACTCGGCGGCCGACAGCTCGCGCAGACGGCGATTGAAGGTCAGGCAGAGAACGAAATCCACGCCCTGCGCACGCAGCAGTTCGAGCTTCTCGCGCAGGCGGGTCAGGCGCACTGGCGCGGCATCCGGGGCGAAGAATTCGCGCGGCTGCGGCTCGAAGATCACCACGCAGCTCGGCACGCCCAACTCCAGCGCGCGCTCGCGCAGACGCCCCAGGATCGCCTGGTGGCCGAGATGGACGCCGTCGAAATTACCGATGGTGGCGACACAGCCCCCGGACAGGGGCCGCAGGTTGTGGAGGCCTCGAAGCAGCTGCATAGCGCGCGTATTGCTCAGAAAGTGGTCGATTATACCCACACCCGTGGCTGTGCGACAGGCAAAATCCCGCCGCCGGTACGGATGCACCCAATCAGGCGCCCATCAGGAAACCGAACGCCGGGAAAAGTCTCGCAGGCGGAAGCCAAGCAACGCCAGCATGCCGAAATAAGCGACGACTCCAGCCCCCACGAGGACGCCCAGGCGCGCCAGGCGCAACGGCATGCCGCCAAGATCCCAGGCCGGCATGAAATGCATCAGCGCCAACAGAACCGCCGACATCACCAGCACCGCGACGACCAGCTTGCCGAGGAACACCGGCCATCCCGGCTGCGGCTCGAACAATTGATTGCGGCGTAGCTGCCAGTAGAGCAGGCCGGCATTCAAACAGGCCGCCAGGCTGATGGCCAAGGCCAAGCCGGCATGCTTGAGCGGGCCGATGAACGCCAGGTTCATCAACTGCGTCGATGCCAGGGTAAACAGCGCGATCTTCACCGGCGTACGGATGTTCTGCCGCGCGTAGAAACCAGGCGCCAACACCTTCACCAGAATGATGCCGAGCAAGCCGACGGCATAGGCGATCAGGGCCCGCTGGGTCATCAGCGCGTCAGTGCCACTGAACTTGCCGTACTGGAACAAGGACACGGTCAGCGGCTCGGCGATCAGCGCCAGGGCCAGCGAGCACGGCAGCACCAGCAGAAAACACAGGCGCAGGCCCCAATCCAGCAGGCGTGAATACTCATGGCGGTCGGCGTTGGCATAGGTTTTGGCCAGGGACGGCAGCAGGATGGTGCCCAGCGCCACGCCCAGGACACCGGAGGGCAGCTCCATCAGGCGATCGGCGTAGTACATCCAGGACACCGATCCGGCGGCCAGGAAGGAAGCGAAGATGGTGTTGATGATCAGCGAGATCTGACTCACCGATACGCCGAGGATCGCCGGCCCCATCTGCTTGAGCACCCGCCATACCCCCGCATCGCGCAGATTGAGGCGCGGCAGCACGAGCATGCCGATCTTCTTCAGATGCGGCAGCTGATAGAGCAACTGCGCCAAGCCGCCAGCCAGCACAGCCCAGCCCAATGCCATGACTGGCGGATGGAAGTAAGGGGTGAGGAACAGCGAGAAGAGAATCATGCTGATATTCAGCAAGGTCGGCACGAAGGCCGGCACCGAGAAGCGGTTCCAGGTATTGAGAATGGCCCCGGCCAGAGACGCCAGGGAGATCAGCAGAATGTAGGGGAAGGTGACCCGCAACAGCGCGGCGGTGAGTTCGAACTTTTCCTGGGAATCGACGAAACCCGGCGCCGTTACCCAGATCACCCAGGGCGCCGCGAGAATGCCAAGCAGGGTGACGACCGCCAGGACCAGCGTCAGCAGTCCGGACACATAGGCAATGAACGTACGGGTCGCCGCTTCCCCCTGCTGCGTCTTGTACTCCGCCAGGATCGGCACGAAGGCCTGGGAAAAAGCACCTTCGGCAAAGATACGGCGCAGCAGGTTGGGCAACTTGAACGCGACGAAGAAGGCGTCGGTGGCCATGCCGGCCCCGAACATGCGCGCCACTATGGTGTCCCGGACAAAGCCGAGCACGCGCGAGACCATGGTCATCGAGCTGACCGCAGCCAGCGATTTGAGTAGATTCATTGCATCCGGACTTGTCAGCGCAGGAGCACGGCGCCCGAAACGCCCGGCCGCCAGTGAAGGGCGTCGAGTGTATGGCCGCCGGTCGAATAAATCACCCACTCATGCCGCGAATCGCCTGCCGCGCCGCCTGTCGGAGGCCGCGAGCACCCTTGACAAGCCCCAGACTCGACGGCATCATTCGCGGCCTTAATTTATTCGCTACATTCCAAGTTTTTCTCGAGGAGCTCGACGGTGGCCAACACACCTTCCGCCAAAAAACGCGCCAAACAGGCTGAGAAGCGTCGCAGCCACAACGCCAGCCTGCGTTCCATGGTTCGCACCTACATCAAGAACGTAGTCAAGGCTGTCGATGCCAAAGACCTGCCGAAAGCCCAAGCCGCTCTGGTTGCCGCTGTTCCGGTAATCGACCGCATGGCCGACAAAGGCATCATCCACAAGAACAAGGCCGCTCGTCACAAGAGCCGCCTGAACGCCCACGTCAAGGCCCTGGCCCAGGCGTAAGCGTTCCGTTCTTGAAAAACCGGCCTCTGGCCGGTTTTTTATTGCCCGCGCTTTTCTCACAACAACGAAAAAGGGCGGTCACCCGCCCCTCATGCACTTCCTACTTTGCCGGCCAGGGCATGATCGGAATAGCAGTCACCGCATTCTGCGGACTACCCTCGATGACCCGATCGCTATACACCAGATAGACCAGCGCATTGCGCTTCTTGTCGAAGAAACGCACCACCTGCATGCTCTTGAAGACCAGCGAGGTGCGCTGTTTGAAGACCTCCTCGCCATCCTTGAGCTCATCCGTGAAGCGAATCGGCCCGACCTGCCGGCAAGCGATGGACGCCTCCGCACGATCCTCGGCCAGACCCAGACCACCCTTGACGCCGCCGGTCTTGGCCCGCGACAGGTAGCAGGTCACGCCCTCCACCTTGGGATCATCGAAAGCCTCGACCACGATCTTGTCGTTCGGCCCGACCCACTTGAACACCGTGGAAACCTCGCCGATCTCCTCCGCCCGCGCCAGCAGCGGCAGCATCAGCAAACCCGCGAGAACGCCCTTCCATAGCCGCATCGAGCCAACTCCTCAGACCAACACCAGATTGTCGCGATGAACCAACTCCGGCCCATCGACATAGCCCAGCAGCGCCTCGATGGCATCGGTCGGCTGACCGATGATCTTCTGCGCTTCCAGCGCGCTGTAGTTGGCCAAGCCGCGAGCGACTTCACGCCCCTCCTGATCCACGCAGACGACCATCTCGCCACGACGGAAGTTACCCTGGACCTGTTTGACCCCCACCGGCAGCAGGCTCTTGTGGTCGCGAGCCAGCGCCTTCACCGCACCATCATCCAGCACCAGGGTGCCACGCATCTGCAGATGCCCGGCCAGCCACTGCTTGCGCGCCGCCTTGCGACTCTGCTCGGGGGTCAGCAAGGTTCCCAGGCGCTCACCCGCACGCAAACGATCGAGCACACGCTCGATACGCCCACCGACGATCACCGTATGACCACCGGAACGCGCCGCCAGACGCGCCGCGCGCAACTTGGTCTGCATACCGCCACGACCGAGAGCGCCGGCACTGCCACCCGCCACCTGATCCAGCTGCGGATCATCGGCACGGGCTTCGTAGATCAACTGCGCGTCAGGATTATTGCGTGGATCGGCGTCGAACATGCCATCACGGTCGGTGAGAATCACCAGCAGATCGGCCTCCACCAGGTTGGCCACCAGGGCAGCCAAGGTGTCGTTGTCGCCAAAGCGAATCTCGTCGGTAACCACGGTGTCGTTCTCGTTGATCACCGGGATCACCCCGAGATCCACCAGGGTACGCAGGGTGTTGCGCGCATTCAGATAGCGCTTGCGATCGGACAGATCGTCATGAGTCAGCAACACCTGGGCCGTCTGCAGGCCATGCTGACCGAAGCTCGACTCCCAGGCCTGCACCAATCCCATCTGCCCGACTGCGGCGGCGGCCTGCAGCTCATGCATGTCGCTGGGCCGGGCAACCCACCCCAGACGACTCATGCCCGCCGCCACGGCACCGGACGACACCAGCACCAGCTCAACGCCCGCGCAGTGCAGCGCGACCATCTGCTCGACCCATACCGCCATGGCGTCGCGATCCAGGCCACGACCATCGGCCGTCAGCAGCGCACTACCGATCTTCACCACCCAGCGCCGCGCGCCGGTCACTTTCTCACGCATACATCAACCTTAGAAGTCAGGCTTCACCACGTTACTTCGGGACCGGGGCGGCCGATCCGATCAGGGCACGTAGAAGATCTCCGGACCGTCGCCGTCGTCTTCATCGTCCTCAAAATCATCATCGTCATCGAGATCATCGGCATTCTTCAGACCGGCACGGCGCAGTGCACGCGCGTCGTCCAGAGCCTGCAGGCGAGCCCGTGCCTCATCTTCGATCCGCTGATCCAGCTCAGCCAGCGCCTCGCCGTAGGCCGGATCTTCCTCGATACGAAGGCTGCGCTCGTCGAGGTATTTCATGATGTCCTGGCTGAGCGCCTCGGTACCTTCGCGCTCCAGGGCCGAGATCACGTACACCGGCCCTTCCCAACCCAGACGCTCGACCACCGCCTGCTTGCGACGTTCGCGCTCTTCCGGCTCGAGGATCTGATCCATCTTGTTCAGCACCAGCCAGCGATCACGCTCGGTCAGCGCCGGACTGAACTTGGTCAACTCATTGACGATGGTCTCGGCGGCATCGGCCGGATCACTTTCGTCCAGCGGCGCCATGTCGACAAGGTGCAGCAGGAGACGGGTACGCGCCAGGTGCTTGAGGAAGCGAATACCCAGACCAGCACCCTCGGCAGCCCCCTCGATCAGGCCCGGAATGTCAGCCACCACGAAGCTCTTGAAGCGCCCTACACTGACCACGCCCAGGTTCGGTACCAGGGTGGTGAAAGGATAGTCGGCAACCTTCGGCTTGGCCGCGGACACCGCACGAATGAAGGTGCTCTTGCCGGCATTCGGCAGTCCGAGCAGCCCAACGTCGGCCAGCACCTTCAGCTCCAGCTTGAGGTCGCGCGCCTCGCCGGGCTTGCCCGGAGTGGTCTGCCGCGGCGCCCGGTTGGTACTGGACTTGAAACGGGTGTTGCCGAGGCCGTGCCAGCCACCCTGGGCGACCATCAAGCGCTGACCGGGCTTGGTCAGGTCGCCGATGATTTCCTGGGTACCGGCATCGATCACGGTGGTGCCGACCGGAACCGGCAGGATCAGGTCCTCGCCCTTGGCCCCGGTGCAGTCCTTGCTACCGCCATTCTGTCCGCGCTGGGCATCGAAACGACGGGTGTAGCGGTAGTCAACCAGGGTGTTCAGGTTCTCGTTGGCCTCGAGGAATACCGAGCCACCGTCACCGCCATCACCACCGTTGGGACCGCCTTTTTCGATGAACTTCTCGCGGCGAAAGCTCATGAGGCCATTGCCGCCGTCACCGGCTTTCACGTGAATGGATACTTCATCGACGAATTTCATGGGAACGCCTCCCGCCAGCACGGCGGGTTGAATAAGAAATGGAGCATAGGATACAGCCAAGTCCGCGCAAACGCAGAACCGCCCTACGCTAGGAACACCAGAAACAAAAAAGCCCCGTCGCGAGACAGGGCTTTTTCAGTGAAGACTCGCTTAGGCAGCGACGACGCTTACATAGCGACGGCCAAAGGCGCCTTTCACTTCGAACTTGATCACGCCGTCGATCTTGGCGAACAGGGTGTGATCCTTGCCCATGCCAACGCCGTAGCCAGCGTGGAACTGGGTGCCGCGCTGACGCACGATGATGTTGCCGGCTTTGACAGCTTGGCTGCCGAAGAGCTTCACACCAAGGCGTTTACTTTCTGAGTCGCGGCCGTTGCGGGTACTACCGCCAGCTTTCTTGTGTGCCATGAGTCAAATCCTCCAAAAAAGGAATTAGGCCTGGATGCCGGTGATTTTGATTTCAGTGAACCACTGGCGGTGGCCCTGACGCTTCATGTGGTGCTTACGACGGCGGAACTTGATGATGCGCACTTTGTCGTGACGGCCGTGGGAAACCACTTCCGCAGTCACTTTCGCACCATCGACCACCGGCAGGCCGATCTTGACGTCGTCGCCATTGGCAACCAGCAGAACGCGGTCGAAGCTGATGGCTTCGCCAGTCGCTACGTCGAGTTTCTCGACCTTGAGGAATTCGCCTTCGGTGACTTTGTGTTGCTTGCCACCAGTAACAATTACTGCGTACATCTGGATGTCTCCGTTAGACCTGCTCACCCGACGCTTTATAGGAAGAGGTATGGGTCGGCATGGCTGCATGGGGCCGGAAGGACGCCCGTGCAATTGCGTAAGGCAGGGTATGCCAGGGAAGTTCGGGGCCGCGATTGTACGCAAAGCACTATCGGGAGACAAGCCTCCCGGGAGCGTTCCTTGACAGTCCCCCCCCTGCCACCTAGCATGCCGCGCATTCTTCGAGGAGCGCCTTTTTTCATGCAACCCCAGGCTTTCTATCGCGTGGTCGCGGACGATTTCACCGCCGTCGACGGCATCATCCGTCGCCAACTCAGTTCCCGCGTACCCCTGGTGGAAAAGATCGGCGACTACATCATCTCCGCGGGCGGCAAGCGCCTGCGCCCGTTGCTGGTGCTGCTGAGCGGCAAGGCCCTGGGGTACTCCGGCGAAGACCTGCAACTGCTGGCCGCCACCATCGAGTTCCTCCACACCTCCACCCTGCTGCATGACGATGTGGTCGACGCCTCCGGCCTGCGCCGCGGACGCGCCACCGCCAATGCCCAGTGGGGCAACGCCCCCAGCGTGCTGGTCGGCGACTTCCTCTATGCCCGCTCCTTCGAAATGATGGTCGAACTGGGCTCCATGCCGGTGATGCGCATCATCTCCCAGGCCACCCGGGTGATCGCCGAAGGCGAGGTGCTGCAACTGTCCAAGGTTCGCGACGCCAGCACCACCGAAGAAACCTACATGGAAGTCATCCGCGGCAAGACCGCGATGCTGTTCGAGGCCTCTACCCACAGCGCCGCAGCCCTGGCTGAAGCGCCGGCGGAGCAAACCGAAGCCCTGCGCCAGTTCGGTGACGCCCTGGGCATCGCCTTCCAACTGGTCGACGACCTGCTCGACTACCGTGGCGATGCCGCCAGCCTGGGCAAGAACGTTGGCGATGATCTCGCCGAAGGCAAGCCGACCCTGCCCCTGATCGCCGCCATGCGCGACGGCACGCCGGAGCAGGCCACCCTGGTACGCAAAGCCATTCAACAAGGCGGCAGCCAGGACCTGGAAGGCATCCGCGCCGCCGTGGAGGCCGCCGGCGCGCTGGACTACACCGCACGCCTGGCGCGCGAGCACGCTGCACGTGCTATCGATTGCCTGAAAGCCCTGCCGGACAACGAGTACCGCGCAGCGCTGATCGAACTCAGCGAGTTCGCGGTCGCCCGCACCCACTGAAGCCTGCTTATCCTCAGACGCCCGCCCGGCCAGCCGTGCGGGCGTTTTGCGTTATGGGGTAGCCAGGACAGCGCATGGAGCGAGGCCAGGAAGAATTTGCCGATAAGGGCTTGCCATTGATCTAATAAGAATTATTCTCATTAGACAATTTGCCATGGAGATACGGCCATGACCTATCTGATCGACGCTTGGCTGGACCGCCCGCAACCCTATCTGCGCATTCTGAATCGCGATACCGGGGAAGTCTGTGCCCTGCTGAAGGACGACGCCCTCGATGAACTGCGCGAACAGGGCGGCCTGGACCTGCATGAACTCGGCACCAACGAACCGCAGGTGCTCAAGGAGTTGGTGCGCAGCCTGTTCCTGTTCTGTTATGCACGAGCGCTGCGCTAGGCAAAGCCTGGCACAGGTTCTTATCCACAGGACTGGCGAAACAGCGCATGAACCGCCAACGCGCAAAGGACGCCTCGATCAAGCCGACGCGACCGATACGGGCGTGCCAGTGCGTCAGACGCTAGCGACACCGCAGCGACCGGAGCCGGTCGCTGCGGATCGATGGCCTTAGAGAATATCCAGCAGCTCGACGTCGAACACCAGGGTGCTATGCGGCGGAATGCTGCCGACCGCCTGGCCGCCATAAGCCAGCTCAGCCGGGACGTGCAGACGCCATTTGCTGCCGGCGTTCATCAGTTGCAGGGCCTCGACCCAACCGGCGATCACGCCGCCGACCGGGAACTCGGCCGGCTGGCCGCGCTGGTAGGAGCTGTCGAAGACGCTGCCGTCGATCAGGGTGCCATGGTAATGGGTGCGTACGGTGTCCTCGCGGGACGGCTTGGCGCCCTCGCCGGCCACCAGCACTTCGTATTGCAGCCCCGACGGCAGCACGGTGACGCCTTCGCGCTTGGCGTTTTCCACCAGGTAGACCTTGCCGGCTTCGGCAGCGGCGGCGGCCTTGGCCTGCGCCTCGGCCTGCATGCGCTCGCGGATGACCTGGAAACTGGCCGAGAGGGCTTCACCCGGAACCCGGCTTTCGAGGCCGGCGAAAGCGTCGGAGAGGCCGGCCAATACTGCGTCCAGCGTCATGCCCGGAACCGGGTTCTCCCGCAGTTGGTCACCCAACTGACGGCCGATACCGTAGCTGACGCGGGCTTCGTCGGTGGAAAGATTGAGGTCGCTCATGGCGGGGCTCCGCAGCCTGGAAAAAAGGGCGGCCAGCCTAGCACAGAAGACCGCCCCGCCCCACCGCCCGACGGCGCGGCTCAGTGCAGCGGTATCGGTACGCCCAGGTCGGGTAGCGAGCTGTCCTGCATGCCGCACATTTCGTCGTGCACCACCGCATGCACCAGGTGGAAAGGCATCGGCGGCAGCGCCGTCAGCAGTTCGCGGGCATGTTCCACCGAACGCACCCCGAGCACATGGCCCTTGGCATCCTGGATCGGATGGAAACGTTGGCCGATGCGCGCCTCGAGGACATAGATACCGCCCTCCAGGGACACCAGATGCAGCTCGTCGATATCCCCGGCGAGTGAACGATTGGTCAACTCTTGCAGGTTCATAAGCCACCTCCCGGCAGAGGACTGCCGTAGCTCAGTCTCGTACAGCCCCAGCGGCGCGCATAGCCGAAACGACGCCGCCCGTCCGGTTCGGCGGACGGGCGGCGTCGGAGGGCAGGGAAAAGCGATCAGTGGTCGTGGCGGGTCAGCTTGTCCAGGTAACCCATGGCAAAGGCCGACAGAACGAAGGTGAGGTGAATGACGACGTACCACATCAGCTTGTTGTCGGGGATGTTCTTCAGGTCCATGAAGATGCGCAGCAGGTGGATCGAGGAGATCGCCACGATGGAGGCCGCCACTTTGTTCTTCAGCGAGCCGGAGTCCATCTTGCCCAGCCAGCTGAGCTTTTCCTTGCCTTCCTCGATGTCCAGTTGCGAGACGAAGTTCTCATAGCCGGAGAACATCACCATGACCAGCAGGCCACCGACCAGGGCCATGTCGATCAGCGACAGCAGCACCAGGACCAGATCGGCCTCGGCCACCGAGAAGATGTCCGGGAGGATGTGGAAGATTTCCTGGAAGAACTTGATGGTCAGCGCCAGCAGCGCCAGCGACAAACCGATATAGACGGGCGCCAGCAGCCAGCGGGCGGCGTACATGGTGTTTTCGATAAAGCGTTCCATAGCACTCGCGGGGTCGTTCGAAACGGCCGGGAATTATAGCGAACGCGTCTGACGAGTTATCCAGTTATTCTGTGGATAAATATGTGCAGGAAGCTGTGGTTAACGCCCGGCACGCACGGCTGGCGCGCCTTGGCGAGAGTCGCTCAGAGACTGTCCAGGCGCCCGTCAGGACTCTGGACGAAACTGGTAATCGCCCAGATGACGCGAGCGCTCGCCATTCAGGCGACGCAGCTCCGCCTGCAAATGCAGTTGCCAGATGGGTGGGTCCGAGGCTTCGACATAGCCTTGCTGAGCGAGGCAATCAGCGATCGCCTCAAGCACGCCTTCAGCGACGAAAGGCCCATGGAATGGCCCTTGCGCCTTGATGGCGGTCGGTTGCGCACCGGCCATTCCGGCAGCGCAGAGCAGTGTCCAGAGTCCATTCTCTCCGGCCAACGGCCTGATCACGCACTCGATGCGCGTGGTCAACCCCAGACAGGGGCGGATAAGGCAGAGGTTACGCGGCATGGCGGCACCCTCGCGATTGTCCCGTTTTTGAGCCTACACCCAGCCCCAAGGCCGGGGAAGCTCGTCTTTATCCACGATAGCTGTGGATATCTCTGTGGGCACTGCGGGGGCAACAGCGGCCGACGGGCGTAGATGCTGGCCGCCGCGCCGCTGCTCAAGGACTGTCCAGCCGCTGACGGCAAGCGTCAGTCGGTCTCCTTCTTGCGCACGCGTTCTTTCTTCTCCGCGGCAGCCTTGGTGCTGCGCGGCTTGGCCGGCGCTTCCTTGGTCGCTTTCTCCTTGTCCTCTTCCTCCATGTCCAGCGCCTGAATCTCCTTCAAGCGCTCGACGACACGGGCATTGACGCTGCCGGCCGGGAAGTTGCCCTTCTCGTCCGGCTGCCCGGCCGGCTGGCCGACCAGCAAGCCGAGCGCCTCATCCACGTAGCGAACCGCGTAGACATGGAACAGGCCACTGCGCACAGCCTGCAACACGCGCTCGTCGAGCATCAGGGTGGTGACGTTGGAACGCGGGATGATGACCCCCTGCTCGCCGGTCAGGCCGCGCGCCTCGCAGAGACGGAAGAAGCCCTCGATCTTCTCGTTGACCCCACCGACCGCCTGCACCTCACCGAACTGGTTGATCGAGCCGGTAATGGCGAAGCACTGCCGCAACGGCGTGCGCGACAACGCGGAAATCAGCGTGCAGACCTCGCCGAGCGACGCGCTGTCGCCATCGACGTAGCCATAGGACTGCTCCAGGGCGATGCTCGCGGAAATCTCCAGCGGGTATTGCTGGGCATACCGACTGCCCAGGTAGCCGGTGAGGATCATCACCCCCTTCGAGTGGATCGGTTGCCCCAGGCTGACCTCGCGCTCGATATCGACGATACCGCTGCCGCCCGGATACACGGTCGCGGAGATCCGCGCCGGCACACCGAATACCGAATCCCCCACTTCCAGCACGGTCAGGCCGTTGCACTTGCCCACCGCGGCACCTTCGGTGTCGATCAGGACGATACCCGCCAGCATGTCGTCGAGGATGCGCGCGGAAACACGACCGGTGCGGGTTTCCTTGGCCTTCAGGGCGCGCTCGATATGCCCCAGTTCAGTGACTTTCTCGTTGGCCAACTGACGAATGAAGTCCGCCTCGCTGACCAATTGGAACAAGTCGCTGATGCGCGCCGACAGGCGCCCCTGGTGTTCGGCCAGACGTGCGCTGTAGGTCGCCAGACGCGCCACCGCGGCGCTGCTGAGCGGCGCCAGGCCCTCCTCCGAGGTCCGGGTCTTGAGCAGTTGGGCGAACTGTTCGAGGCTGTCCTCGCCCAGCGGGATGTCCTCGTCGAAGTCCACCAGGACGCGGAACATCTCCTGGAAGTCCGGATCGAGGTCCTGCAGGGTGTAGTAGATCTGCCGCGAGCCGATGATGATGACCTTGATGTGCAGGGGGATCACCTGCGGGTTCAGGGTCATGGCTGCCAGGCGGCCGAGTTCGGCCAGTGGCGACTCCATCTTCAACTGGCGCGAATGCAAGGCGCGCTTCAGGGCATCCCAGACGAAAGGCTCGCTGAGCAGCTTCTCCGCCTCCAGCACCAGGAAACCGCCATTGGCGCGATGCAGGGCGCCCGGACGCAGCTGACGGTAGCTGGTGTAGAGCGCGCCCTGATCGGAGGCGTACTCGATTCGGCCAAACAGGTTGTCGTAGGTCGGGTGCGATTCGAACACCACCGGCGCGCCACTGGTGGCGTGGTGACCGATGACCTGGTTGGGGGCGTACTGCTCCTGCAATACCTGCTTGCGCTGCGGGTCGCTGCGGTTCTCATCGACCAACTGGTCGACCACGGTTTTCAACAGATTGAGTTGCAGGGCCTGCAGATACGCGCAGACCCCGGAGTTGTTGTTGTACTTCTCCACCAGCGGCGCCAGCAGCGGCTGCAGGGCCAGGGTGATGGTTTCCTCGTTGAGCTGGCGCAACTGGTTGCTCGACTCGCGCTTCCACTGCGGCAGGCTGGCCAGTTCCTCATTGAGCTGTTCTTCGAGGCCGGCGATATCGACGTGGAAGCGCTCCCGCTCCACCTCCGGCAACTGGGCGAACTCAGCCTCGTCCAGCGCCTTGCCGTCCTTCATCGGCGTGAAGGCGATGTTGGAGCTGTCGCGGTAGAGCGCCACCTCCTTCTCCAGGGCCAGGCGCTCGACGGTATCCAGGGCCTTGTCGTAACGCTGGTTGAAGGCGCGGTCGATGGCGCTCTTCTTCTGCTGATAGGCAGGGTTCTCGAACACCGAGGGGAAGGTCGACAGCAGGTTGTCGATCAACTGATCGATATCGGTGCCGAACTCGGCGGCGCTACCCGGTGGCAGCTCGATGGCGCGCGGCTCGCGCGATTCGTCGAAATTATTGACATAGACCCAGTCGGCCGGGGTCGGCAGACGCTTGCCCTCCGCCTTCAGGTAGCGATGGACGAAGGAAAAACGCCCGGTGCCTGGCTCGCCCATGACGAACACGTTGTAGCCGGGCCGCGGCATCGCCACGCCGAACTGCAACGCCGCCACCGCGCGCTCCTGGCCGAGAATGCCGAGGAAAGGCTCCAGATCGTCAGTGGTACGGAAAGCAAACTGCTCGGGCGAGAATGGACGGGTCAGCTCATCGGGCGCCAGGCGAAGGCCAGCGGCAACGGATTGGGGCATCGGAAATCCTTGCGTCGGGCGGCGCGGAGCCGCGGAGAGTTGCCCGCATTCTCGCGCCGCCCGAGCGCCACTGGCAAGGCGCCCGGTGCGCGCTACCGATCAGTCCTGCAGATCGGCGCAACGCAGGCAGCGCTCCGCCGCCGGCAGCGCGCGCAAACGCTTGTCCTCGATAGGTTCGCCGCAGCGCTGGCACAGGCCATAGGAGCCGTCGACCAGACGCAAGCGCGCCAGGCCGACCTGCCGCATGCCAGCCTCCGCCTCGGCCAGCAACGCGCGCAGGACGTCGTCGTTCTGCCGTTGCTGGGCCTGCTCGGCGAAGTCCGCCGAATGGGTGCGACCGAGATCGCGGCGAATCGCCTCGGCCCGCTGGGAATACTCGGTAGCCAGTGCATCCAACGCGGCGCGGGGGTCGAAATCGGCCATGACAGCCCTCCAAGGATAAGGAACTGTTTTAAGTGTGGCCGGTTCCAAGGGATTCGCCGCTGATACCGATCAATAGCCTGCCGCGCCGACATGACGCAGTTCGCCTCTGCGACACTCGAGGCGGCACTCGCCTTGACACCCCCGGGGCATTCCTCAAAGCTCTGGCGAGCTCGGCCTGCTGTCAGCGGCTGTTACAGCCCTACCCTCGAAAAAGAGAGACACGATAATGAAACGGATTCTACTCGGTACCCTCCTCGCCACCGTCTCCCTCGGCGCCCTCGCCGACGCTCCCGGCAGCGACGGCTGCGGCTGGGGCAACATGCTCTTCAAAGGCCAGCGCGGCACCGCGACCCACGTGCTGGCCGCCACCACCAACGGCAGCTCCGGCAACAACACCTTCGGCATGACCACCGGCACCAACGGCTGCCACACCAATGGCGCGCTGAGCTACGGCGGCAAACCGATGATCGTGCTCAGCAGCATGATGGACGAGCTGTCCGAAGACATGGCCAAAGGCAACGGCGAAGCGCTGACCACCTATGCGGTGGTGCTGGGCGTGAAACCGGAAGACCGTGCCCACTTCGCCGAAGTGACCCATGAGCACTTCGCGCAGATCTTCAGCAAGGCCGACGTCACCGCCGCCGACGTCTATGCCAACACCCAGGCTGTCCTGAAGCAGGACGCCCGTCTGGCCAAGTACGCGGAACAGGCCTGACCCCGGCAGCCCTTCCGCCGCGCGTAGACACTCAGCGTTTCGCGCCGCGGCGGGGCTCTCCTTCCCTCCTTGCCTTTAAGGGTTCCAATGCCCCAACGCCTGTTGCCCTGGCTGGCGCTGTGCGCCTGCGCCTCCCTGCACGCGACACCGCAGATTACCGAATCCCGTCTGCAGGCCCTCGCGAGCCAGCCCTACTGGCTGGCCCTCGGGCACTACACCCCAGGCAAGCTCGGCGGCTGGCGCAGCTATGTCGATGACCCGAAGTTCTTCCTCGCCGCCGATGGCGGAGAGAACCCCGAAGCCGAACTCAAGGCCACGCTGAAAGCCCTCTATGCCCCGGCCAGCCTCGGCGACAAACAAGCCCAGTGCGTGTTCCCGGCGCGCACCCGCTGGCTGAAGCAACAACTGCGACTGAGCGACCTGCCGCAGCCCCAGTGCAAGGAATTCGCCACCTGGTACACCGACATCAACCCGCACAGCACGGTGCTGGTGTTCCCCGCGGCCTACCTGAACAGCCCCTCGTCGATGTTCGGCCATACCCTGCTGCGCATCGACCAGGCCGACGTCGACAGCAACAACACCGCGCTGCTCAGCTACGCGCTGAACTTCGGCGCCTACATCGAGGGCATGAACAACAGCATCCTCTATGCCTGGAAGGGCCTGATGGGTGGCTATCCCGGGTTGTTCGCGCTGGTCCCCTATCGCGAGAAACTCTCCGAATACAGCCGTCTGGAGAACCGCGACCTGTGGGAGTACCGGCTGAACCTGACGGCCGAAGAGACCGGGCGCATGATCGAACACGTCTGGGAACTCAAACAGGTTCGTTTCAAGTACTACTTCTTCGACGAGAACTGCTCGTTCCGCCTGCTCGAATTGCTGGAGATCGCCCGCCCCGGCACCCGGCTCACCGAACACTTCCCGCTGACCGCGATCCCCACCGACACCGTGCGCGCGGTGAAGAACGCCGGGATGATCGAGCGCATCGACTACCGTCCCTCGCGGGAAAAGGAGCTGCTGGCCCGCGCCGAGCCGCTGAACCGCGCCGAGAAGCGCCTGGCGCGCCGCCTGGCGGATGACGACAAGCTGCTCGACGGTAGCGAATTCAAGGCCCTGCCAGCCGATCGCCAGGCCCTGGTGCAGGACACCGCCTTCCGCCTGCTGCGCTACCGCGCCACCGGCAAGGAACGCGACGAACTGGACGCGGCGCGCAGCTACCAGTTGTTGCGCGCGATCAACCGCAATCCGCCGCCGCCCCTGCCAGTGGAGCGCCCCGGCCAACCCGAGGAAGGCCACCAGTCGCGCACCTGGCAGCTCGGCGCCGGCAGCCGCGACGGCCGCGCTTTCGCCGACTACGGCCTGCGCATGGCCTACCACGACCTGGAGGACAATCTCTACGGCTTCCCCCTCGGCGCGCAGATCGAGCTGGGCCAGCTCAAACTGCGCCAGTACGAAGGCAACCGCTGGCAACTGCAGCGACTCGACCTGGTCACCATTCGCTCGCTGACCCCGCGCAACGAACTGCTGCAGCCCCTCTCCTGGCAAGTCTCCAGCGGCTGGGAGCGGGTGCTCGGCAAGCACAGCGACGAGCATCACGACAGCCTGGTCGCGCACCTCAACGGTGGCGCCGGCGGCAGCTGGAAAGTCAGCGACGACCTGCAGGCCTATGCCCTGGGCACCGCACGCATCGAGAACAACCCCGACTTCGCCGCCACCATCGCCCCGGCGCTTGGCTTCGACGGCGGCCTGCTCTGGCGCAACGGCCTGGGCAACCTGTCGCTGGAAGCCAAGGGCGACTACTTCCACAACGGCGAAGTGCGCCGCAACCTGAGTCTCGGCCAGCAGTTCGAGCTGAGCCGCAACCTCGGCCTGCGCTTGTCCGCCGACCGCGAATACAGCCATCTCGCCGGGCCGATCAATGAAGTGATGCTGGAGCTGCGCTGGTACCATTACTGAGCACACTCCCCCAGCGCCCGCCCTCGCGGCGGGCAGGACCGTCATCATGAAAGCCCACGCCCCCAGCGTGCTCGACGTCGCCGGCGGCAAGCCGATCAAGCTCTGGACCCAGGGCGTACCGGTGGAAGACGAGGCCCGCCAGCAACTGATCAATACGGCGAAGATGCCGTTCATCTTCAAACACCTGGCGGTGATGCCGGACGTGCACCTGGGCAAGGGCTCGACCATCGGCAGCGTGATCCCCACCCGCGGCGCCATCATCCCGGCCGCCGTCGGCGTGGACATCGGCTGCGGCATGATCGCCGCGCGCACCTCGCTGCGGGCGGCGGACCTGCCGGACAACCTGCACGGCCTGCGCAGCGCCATCGAGAAGGCCGTGCCCCATGGCAAGACCTTCGGCAAACGCGATCAGGGCGCCTGGGACGACGTGCCCAAGGCTGCCGACCAAGCCTGGCAAGCCCTCGCCGGACGCTTCAAGGCGATCACCGGCAAATACCCGCGCCTGGAGAAAACCAACCAGCGCGTGCACCTGGGCACCCTGGGCACCGGCAACCACTTCATCGAGGTCTGCCTCGACGAGGCCGATCGCGTGTGGTTCATGCTGCACAGCGGTTCGCGCGGCGTCGGCAACGCCATCGGCAACCTGTTCATCGAACTGGCCCAGGCGGACATGCGCCAGCACATCGCCAACCTGCCCGACCGCGACCTGGCCTACTTCGAAGAAGGCAGCCCGCACTTCGATGACTATGTGGAAGCGGTCGGCTGGGCACAGGATTTCGCCCGACAGAACCGCGAACTGATGATGCAAGCGGTGATCGCCGCGGCGCGCAAGGTCATCGGCAAACCCTTCGAGGCCAGCCTGGAGGCGGTGAACTGCCACCACAACTACGTACAGAAGGAACGCCACTTCGGCCAGGAGGTGCTGGTGACCCGCAAGGGTGCGGTCTCCGCGCAGAAGGGCCAGTTGGGCATCATCCCCGGCTCCATGGGCGCGAAGAGCTTCATCGTGCGCGGCCTGGGCAACGAGGAGGCGTTCTGCTCCTGCAGCCACGGCGCCGGCCGGAGCATGAGCCGGAGCAAGGCGAAGAAGCTGTTCAGCGTCGAAGACCAGATCCGCGCCACCGCCCACGTCGAGTGCCGCAAGGACAAGGATGTGATCGACGAGATTCCCATGGCCTACAAGGACATCGACGCGGTGATGAACGCCCAGCGCGAGCTGGTCGAAGTGCTGCACACCCTGCGCCAGGTGGTGTGCGTGAAAGGCTAGCCAGGCGCGGCCGGGCAAGGCCGCGCCGCCGCGCTCGACACGCCCGTGGCGAGCTTGTCCCCCCTCTCCCCTTCGCCGGCCCTTCGCATTTGCCTCTGGCGCTCCTCCCAGCCGGGCATTGCTCGGCTGGATTCCGCGTACGACGCAGCGAGCCGCGCCGGGTCGGGAACGGCGCGCAAGGATGCCAGCGCTGACCGCAGCGGCGCCTGACGACGGCGCCTTCCACCACGACCGAAGCGCTCTAGGACGGGCATTACCGGATGCATGGGAGATTTCCGAACAGCCCCTATCCTTGACCCGCGTCAAGGCTCGGGCAGCGGGCGCAGCCCTATCTGTACCTGCGGGGAATCACCACAACCTAAAAAAGGGGAACGTCCATGCAGCCCGCCAGAATCCTGGCCCTAGGCAGCCTGCTGCTGAGTGCGAGCAGTGCCACCGCCCACGCTGACGCATTACGCGATCAGGCCACCGCCATCTTCAAACCCATTCCCAACCAGATCAGCGAACTTCACGGCACGGCGATCAACGCCGACCAAGTGGCGCTCGGCAAGCAACTGTTCTTCGAACCGCGGCTGTCCAGCAGCCACGTGATCAGTTGCAACAGCTGCCACAACATCGGCAGCGGCGGCGCCGACAACGTGCCGACCTCCACCGGCCATGCCTGGCAGAAGGGCGCACGCAACTCACCGACCGTGTTCAACGCGGTGCTCAATGCCTCGCAGTTCTGGGACGGTCGCGCCAAGGACCTGGAAGAACAGGCCAAGGGCCCGGTGCAGAACCCGGTGGAAATGCACAGCACGCCACAGGACGTGGAACAGACACTGAGCAGCATTCCAGACTACGTCAGCGCCTTCGGCAAAGCCTTCCCCAACGACAAGAAACCGGTCAGTTTCGACAACATGGCGCGGGCCATCCAGGCCTTCGAGAGCACACTGATCACCCCGGACTCGCGCTTCGACCGCTACCTGAAGGGCGACGATCAGGCACTCGACAGCGAGGAGAAAAACGGCCTGCAGACCTTCATCGCCGCGGGCTGCGTCAGTTGCCACAACGGCGTCAACCTGGGGGGCCAGGCGTACTTCCAGTTCGGCGTGGTGCAGAAACCGAACAACAAGGTTCTGCCCGACGCGGACCAGGGTCGCTTCGCAATCACCAAGACGCAGAGCGACAAGTACGTGTTCCGTGTCGCCCCGCTGCGCAATGTGGCGCTGACCGCGCCTTACTTCCACAGCGGCCAAGTCTGGGATCTGAAACAGGCCGTCGCCGTCATGGGCACCGCGCAACTGGGCAAGCAGCTCGACGATGGGCAAACCACCGCCATCACCGCGTTCCTCAAGACCCTGACCGGCACGCAGCCCCGCGTGGAATACCCGCTCCTGCCGCCGAGCAGCGAGAAAACCCCGCGTCCCAAGGGCTGATCAGCGGGCAAAAAAAAAACGGGGCCAGTCGGCCCCGTTCTTCATCGCGCGCAGGCTTACGCCAGCTTCTTGTAGCGCACGCGGTGCGGCTGCGAGGCGGCGTCGCCGAGGCGCTTCTTGCGATCGGCCTCGAACTCGGTGTAGTTGCCTTCGAAGAAGATCACCTGGCCATCGTCCTCGTAGGAGAGGATGTGGGTGGCGATCCGATCGAGGAACCAACGATCGTGGGAGATCACGATGGCGGCGCCGGGGAAGTCCAGCAGCGCTTCTTCCAGAGCACGCAGGGTTTCCACGTCGAGGTCGTTGGACGGTTCGTCGAGCAGCAGCACGTTGCCGCCCTGCTTCAGGGTCAGGGCCAGGTGCAGACGGCCACGCTCACCGCCGGAGAGGTCCTTGACGAACTTCTGCTGGTCGGCGCCCTTGAAGTTGAAGCGGCCGACGTAGCTGCGCGAGGGAACTTCGTAGTTGCCGATCTTGATCTGCTCGAAACCATCGGAAACCTGTTCCCAGACGGTCTTGTTGCCTTCCAGGCTGTCGCGGCTCTGGTCGACGCTGGCCAGTTGCACGGTCTCGCCGATCTCGATGCTGCCCGAATCCGGCTGCTCCTTGCCCATGATCATGCGGAACAGGGTCGACTTACCGGCACCGTTACCGCCGATCACGCCGACGATGGCGCCCTTGGGCACGCTGAACGACAGGTTGTCGATCAGCACGCGGTCGCCATAGCCCTTGCAGACGTTATGGAACTCGATGACCTTGTCGCCCAGGCGCGGACCGGCCGGGATATAGATCTCGTTGGTCTCGCTGCGCTTCTGGAATTCCTGCGATTGCAGTTCCTCGAAGCGCTGCAGGCGGGCCTTGGACTTGGCCTGGCGGCCCTTGGCGCCCTGGCGCACCCACTCCAGCTCGGCCTTCATGGCTTTGGCGTGGGAGGCTTCCTGCTTGGCTTCCTGGGCCAGGCGGTTGGCTTTGGATTCCAGCCAGCCGGAGTAGTTGCCCTCGAAGGGGATGCCGTGGCCACGGTCCAGTTCGAGAATCCAGCCGGCGACGTTGTCGAGGAAGTAGCGGTCGTGGGTGATGGCCACCACGGTGCCCGGGAAGTCGTGCAGGAAGTGCTCCAGCCAGGCCACCGAGTCGGCGTCCAGGTGGTTGGTCGGTTCGTCCAGCAGCAGCATGTCCGGCGCCGACAGCAGCAGGCGGCAGAGCGCCACACGGCGCTTCTCGCCACCGGACAGGTGCTCGATCTTGGCATCCCACGGCGGCAGGCGCAGGGCGTCGGCGGCGACTTCCAGCTGACGCTCCAGGTTGTGCCCGTCGGAGGCTTGCAGAATGGCTTCCAGCTTGGCCTGCTCGGCGGCCAGGGCGTCGAAGTCGGCGTCCGGCTCGGCATAGGCGGCATAGACCTCGTCCAGGCGGGCCTGGGCCTGCTTGATCTGCCCGACGGCCTCCTCGACGATCTCGCGCACGTTGGCCTGCGGGTCGAGTTTGGGCTCCTGCGGCAGGTAGCCGACGTTGATGCCGGGCATCGGCCGGGCTTCGCCTTCGATCTCGGTGTCGACACCGGCCATGATGCGCAGCAGGGTGGATTTACCCGCGCCGTTCAGGCCGAGCACGCCGATCTTGGCGCCGGGGAAGAACGACAGGGAGATGTCCTTGAGGATTTCACGCTTGGGCGGCACGACCTTGCCGACCCGGTGCATGGTGTAGACGTATTGAGCCATGGATACCTAGCTTCTGGGATGAAGATGATTGGGAAATGCCGCTACGGCTATCTCGCCCCGGCATAGAGGGCGGCCCGCCCATGCAGGGCGCTGCCACTCGTCGCGGGCGGCGAGCGAAACCAGGGTCGATACGACCGATTTCGCGAAAAATGAGCGCACTGACCAGCGCGCGCGTGCGGCAAAGCTACCGGAATGGACCGGGAAGGGCAAACGACGCTCGTCGGCCGTACTGGCACTTAGCCGCGCTTCAAGGCATGCTACTGCGCGCCGAATCCTGTCGTTTCGCCCCCAGGTAGCCGCTTCTTGTCAAAACCCTCTCGTTCTCCGGCCAGCCTGGCCCGACCAGGACGACTGGCCACCAAGAGCGGCCTGCTGCTGCTCGTCCTGTTGATGCTCGGCCTGCTGCTGTGGCAGTTGCGCCAGGAGTACGTCAGCCAAGAACGCTTCGAGCGCGAGCGGGTCACTCTGTACGGCCAGGAACTGGCCCGGCAACTGTCGCTGATGCTGGAGCTCAAGGCCCTCGCCGCGCGCACCCTGGCCAGCCAGCGCCTGCGCCTGAACGAAGAGCCGGCCACCCTGATGGGCGACCTGGGCCGCCTGTACCCGGCGCTGCGCAGCCTGGTCTGGCTGGACCGCGATGGCAGACCGCAACTGGATACCGCCCCGGGCAGCGCAGACGACGACTTCATCGGCAGTCTGCTGCGGCGCAGCAACGGCCGGGCGTTCTACTACAGCTACAGTGAAAGCGCTGGCGGCCTCGTCTACGTGCTGCTGCGCCCGGAAGACAGCGCCGATGGCCCGATCGCCATCCTGCGCATCGACGCCAACGAGTCCCGCCGCCAATGGGAGGGCAAGGCGCCGCTCGGTACGCCCCCCTGGCTGCTGGAAGATGCCAACGGCAAGACGATCTTCAGCCACCCCGACGACAGCGCGTTACCGCCGCCCGTCAGCGTCGAGTCCGGCGCCGGCTCGCAACGCCTGGATGGCGTGAGCATCGCCAACAGCGACTGGCAGGTGCGTCCGTTGCTGGACCCCAGCCAGGCCAGTCGCAACCTGTTGCCGCGCCTGGCGGGCGAGCTGGCCTTGCTGCTCATGCTCGGCGGCGTGACCTGCGCCGCCTTGTGGCGCCTGCAGCGCGAGCAGCAGAATCTGCGCGCGCTCACCGCCGACTCGCAATCGCGCCTGCGCCAGGCCGCCCAGGCCCTGGCCGCCATCGACGAGCGCGTTCTGGTGACCCGTGCCGACGGTCGCCTGGCCTACCTCAATCCGCAGGCCGAACAGTTATTCGGCATCCGCGCCGAGGATGCCGAGCGGCACTACCTGATGAACCTGCTGCCGGGACTCGGCCAGCCGTCGCCGCCGGATGGCGCGCAACCCGCTACCGGCACCGAGCTGGTAAGCCTGGAGCACCACGGCCGCCTCCGCGTGTTCGCCGTCAGCCACCACGCCCTGGACGACAGCCAGCTACCGGCGGAAATCTCCTGGGTGCTGCGCGGCAGCCTGCCGCAAGGCGGCAATGTCTGGGTGCTGCGCGACGTCACCGAGGAGCAGCGTTCGCTGCAAGTGCTGGAAGAAACCCGGCGGCGCTATCAGGACATCTTCGACGGCGTCGGCGTAGCGCTTTGCGTGCTCGATCTGGCCGCGCTGCGCGAGTTCCTGATCGACAACGGCCTGCGCGACGAAGCGGCGCTGCAGGATTGGCTGGATCAGCGCGAAGAGCACTGGCCGAGGCTGCTGCGGCTGATCCGCGTCAGCGAGATCAACGATGTGGCCAAGGGCCTGCTCGGCGTGAGCAGCAGCGAACAGGCCTGGCGGCACCTGATCGGCGGCACTGCGCGGCGTCCGGGCAGCGTGCGCGTGCGCTTGATCGTCGCGGTACTGAGCGGCGCCAGCGTGGTCGAGCAGGAAGTCGCCCTGCGCAGCCGGCAAGGCGAACTGCACCACTTCTGGCTGCAAGTCCGCATGCCGGAGCGGCCGCAAGACTTCGGCGCGGTCACCCTCAGCCTGTCCGACATCAGCAGCCGCAAACAGATCGAGCTGTCCCTGATCGAGCGCGAGAAATTCTGGTCCGACGCGGTTCGCGCGGTCCCGGATACCCTCTACATCCAGGAAATCCCTTCGCGCCGGGTGCTCTTCAGCAACCACCACCTGGGCATCAAGCTCGGCTACAGCGACGCCGAACTGGAGCACATGGGAGAACAGTTCTGGGAACTTCTGCTGCACCCGGACGATGCCGAGTACTACTGGCGCGTGCGCAATCTGCAGCAGGTGATCGGCGACAGCATCCTGCTCGACAGCCAGATGCGCTGGCGCCACCGGGACGGCAGCTGGCACTGGTTCGACATCCGCGAGCAGGCCTTCAGCCGCGATGCCGAAGGACGCGTGGCGCGCCTGATCGGCGTGGTCAAGGACATCACCGAGAGCGTCGAGGCGAGCAACTCGCTGCGCGAAAGCAGCCGCCGCTACCAGATGCTGGCGGAGAGCATCAGCGACGTCATCCTCACCACCGACGCCCGGCTGAACATCGACTACATCAGTCCGTCGATCCAGCAGACCTTCGGCTACAGCCCGGAATGGCTGCTGCAGAACGGCTTCCAGAATGTCGCCACCAACCCGATACAACTGGCCCGTCTGAACGCCCTGCTGGAGCGCGTGCGCGACGCCATCGATGCGCCACAACGCCTGGCCGCGCTGCGCGAGTCCAGCGCGGTACACCTGTTCAACCTCGACTGCCTGCGCGCCGACGGCCGCAAGATTCCCGTGGACCTGCGCATCGCCCTCATGTGGGATGACCACGGACGCTTCGTCGGCCTGCTCGGCGTGGCCCGCGACATCAGCCAGCAACGCCGCGCCGAGCGCGAAATGCGCATGGCGGCTACGGTCTTCGAGCATTCCACCGCGGCGATCATGGTCACCGACCCGGCCGGCTACATCGTCCAGGTCAACGACTCCTTCTCGCGCCTCACCGGCTACACCGCCGCCGAGGTGCTGGACCAGCAGCCGCGCCTGCTCACCGCCGACCGCCAGGAAGCCAACCAGCTCAAGCATGTGCTCGACAGCCTGCAACTGAGCGGAAGCTGGGAAGGCGAGATCCTGCAGAAGCGCAAGAGCGGCGAACTCTATCCGTCCTGGGTCGGCATCACCGCGGTGCAGGACGAAGAAGGCGACCTGGTCAGCTTCGTCTGCTTCTTCAGCGATATCAGCGAGCGCAAGGCCAGCGAACGGCGCATCCACCGCCTGGCCTACTACGACGCCCTGACCCACCTGCCCAACCGCACGCTGTTCCAGGACCGCCTGCACACCGCCCTGACGCAGGCCGAGCGCCATCGCCAGTGGGTGGTGCTGATGTTCCTCGATCTCGACCGCTTCAAGCCGATCAACGACTCCCTCGGCCACGCCGCCGGCGACCGCATGCTCAAGGAAGTGGCCGAGCGCCTGAGCCACTGCGTCAGCGATACCGACACGGTGGCGCGCATGGGCGGCGACGAGTTCACCCTGCTGCTGCCTGGCCGCGTCGATCGCGAGAGCGCGCTCAAGCGCGCCATCCAGGTCGCCGAGCAGATTCTCGCCAGCCTGGCCCGGCCCTTCACCCTCGAAGGCCGCGAATTCTTCGTCACCGCCAGTATCGGCGTGGCCTTGTCGCCCCAGGATGGCGCCGAGCTGAGCCAGTTGATGAAGAACGCCGACACCGCCATGTACCACGCCAAGGAAGTCGGCAAGAACAACTTCCAGTTCTACCAGGCCGAGATGAACGCCCGCGCCCTGGAACGCCTGGAGCTGGAAAGCGACCTGCGCCGCGCCATCGAGCAGAACGAGTTCATCCTCCACTACCAGCCGCAGTTCACCGGCGACGGCCGCCGCCTGACCGGCGCCGAGGCCCTGCTGCGCTGGCGCCACCCGCGCCGCGGGCTGATCCCGCCGACCGAATTCGTCCCGGTGCTGGAGGAACTCGGCCTGATCGCCCAGGTCGGCGACTGGCTGCTGGCCGAGGCCTGCCAGCAGTTGAAGACCTGGCACCGCGACAAGGTGCGGGTGCCCAAGGTCTCGGTGAACCTCTCCGCCCGACAGTTCGCCGACGGCCAACTGGGCACGCGCATCGCCGCCATCCTCGCGGAAACCGGCATCGCGCCGGCCTGCCTGGAACTGGAGCTGACCGAAAGCATCCTGATGAACGATGTATCGCAGGCCATGCACATCCTCTCCGGCCTCAAGCAACTGGGGCTGGCCATTGCGGTGGACGACTTCGGCACCGGCTACTCGTCGCTGAACTACCTCAAGCAGTACCCCATCGACGTGCTGAAGATCGACCGCAGCTTCGTCGACGGCCTGCCCCACGGCGAACAGGATGCGCAGATCGCCCGCGCCATCATCGCCATGGCCCACAGCCTGAACCTGATGGCGATCGCCGAAGGCGTGGAGAGCCAGGAGCAACTGGATTTCCTCCGCGAACACGGCTGCGACGAGGTGCAGGGCTTCCTCTTCGGCCGGCCGATGAGCCCCGAGCAGTTCGCCGCGCTGTTCTCCAGCAACGCCCTGTTCCTGCTCGGCTGAAAGGCGCCGCGCCAGCCGCGTGAAAGCCACTTGTCCGGCACATGACCGCGTTTCATGTGCCAGCACAGCCGGCATGGGTTAGAATGCGCACCTTTTCCCAGCACCGATCCTTATGAGGACCGCCATGTTCAGCCGTGATTTGACCCTCGCCCGCTACGATGCCGAACTCTTTGCCGCGATGGAGCAAGAAGCCCAGCGCCAGGAAGAGCACATCGAGCTCATCGCCTCCGAGAACTACACCAGCCCGGCGGTGATGGAAGCCCAGGGTTCCGTGCTGACCAACAAGTACGCCGAAGGCTACCCGGGCAAGCGCTACTACGGTGGTTGCGAGTACGTCGACGTGGTCGAGCAACTGGCCATCGATCGCGCCAAGCAACTGTTCGGCGCCGACTACGCCAACGTCCAGCCGCATGCCGGTTCCCAGGCCAACGCCGCGGTCTACCTGGCCCTGCTGAATGCCGGTGACACCCTCCTCGGCATGAGCCTGGCCCACGGCGGCCACCTGACCCACGGCGCCAGCGTCTCCTCCTCCGGCAAGCTGTACAACGCCGTGCAGTACGGCATCGACGCCAACGGCCTGATCGACTACGACGAAGTCGAGCGCCTGGCCGTCGAGCACAAGCCGAAGATGATCGTCGCCGGCTTCTCCGCCTATTCCCAGGTACTGGACTTCGCCCGCTTCCGCGCCATCGCCGACAAGGTCGGAGCCTACCTGTTCGTCGACATGGCCCACGTCGCCGGCCTGGTCGCCGCTGGCGTGTATCCGAACCCGGTGCCGTTCGCCGACGTGGTCACCACCACCACCCACAAGACCCTGCGCGGCCCGCGCGGCGGCCTGATCCTCGCGCGCAAGAACGAAGAGATCGAGAAGAAGCTCAACTCCGCGGTCTTCCCGGGCGCCCAGGGCGGCCCGCTGGAGCACGTCATCGCCGCCAAGGCGGTGTGCTTCAAGGAAGCCCTGCAGCCGGAATTCAAGGCTTACCAGCAGCAGGTCCTGAAAAACGCCCAGACCATGGCCAGCGTGTTCATCGAACGCGGCTTCGACGTGGTCTCCGGCGGCACCCAGAACCACCTGTTCCTGCTCTCGCTGATCAAGCAGGACATCACCGGTAAAGATGCCGACGCCGCCCTGGGCCGCGCCTTCATCACCGTGAACAAGAACAGCGTGCCGAACGACCCGCGCTCGCCCTTCGTCACCTCGGGCCTGCGCATCGGCACCCCGGCGGTCACCACCCGCGGCTTCAAGGAAGCCGAGTGCCGCGAGCTGGCCGGCTGGATCTGCGACATCCTGACCAACATGGGCGACGAGTCGGTGGTCGACAGCGTGCGCGAGAAGGTCAAGGCCATCTGCGCCAAGTTCCCGGTGTACGGCAACTAAGCCGCACCCTGGAACGCGAAAAGCCCGGCGAATGCCGGGCTTTTTCGTTTCCGCTGTCTCGTCGCCATCGTCCCCCGCTGGCAGGCCCGGCGGCGGCCAACTAGGCTCGTGCTGAGACCGACCGACAGGCTCGTTACCCCCGATGCGAGCGAGCTGCTATCATGCGCGCCTTTTTTGCCCAGGCCTTGCAAGCCGGCCTTTTCTGACCGATCGGTCGATTGAATAAGACGCCCAACCACGGGAGCACGACATGCTGGAAAAGCTGTTCCAACTCAAGGCGCACAACACCAACGTACGCACGGAAATCCTGGCGGGAATCACCACCTTCCTGACCATGGCTTACATCCTTTTCGTCAACCCGAGCATCCTCGGCGAGACCGGCATGGACAAGGGCGCGGTGTTCGTCGCCACCTGCCTGGCCGCGGCCATCGGCTCGACGATCATGGGGGTGATCGCCAACTACCCGATCGCCCTGGCGCCGGGCATGGGCCTGAATGCCTTCTTCACCTACACCGTGGTGCTGCACATGGGCCACACCTGGCAGGTAGCGCTGGGCGCGGTGTTCCTCTCGGCGTGCATGTTCTTCGTGATCTCGATCTTCCGCATCCGCGAGTGGATCATCAACAGCATCCCCCTGGCCCTGCGCTCGGCCATCGCCGCCGGCATCGGCCTGTTCCTCGCGCTGATCGCCCTGAAGGAGTCCGGCATTGTCGTGGCCAACCCGGCGACCCTGGTGGGGATGGGCGACCTGGCCAAGCCGGAGCCGCTGCTGGCGATTCTCGGCTTCATCCTCATCGTCGCCCTGGAAGCCCGCCGCGTGACCGGCGCGGTGATGATCGGCATCCTCGCCGTGACCTTCGCCGCCATCGCCCTGGGCATCAGCAAGTTCGGCGGCGTGATGTCGATGCCGCCGTCGCTGGCGCCGACCTTCCTCCAACTGGACATCAAGGGCGCCCTGGACATCGGCCTGACCAGCGTGATCTTCGCCTTCCTCTTCGTCGACCTGTTCGACAACTCCGGGACCCTGATCGGCGTGGCCAAGCGCGCCGGCCTGATGGGCAAGGACGGCTACATGCCGAAGATGGGCCGCGCGCTGATCGCCGACAGCACCGCCGCCATGTTCGGCTCGCTGCTCGGCACCTCGACCACCACCAGCTACATCGAATCGGCGGCCGGCGTTTCCGCCGGCGGGCGCACCGGCCTGACCGCCGTGGTGGTCGCCATCCTGTTCCTCCTGGCGCTGTTCTTCGCCCCGCTGGCGGGTAACGTGCCGGCTTTCGCCACCGCCCCGGCGCTGTTCTTCGTCGCCGTACTGATGGCCTCCGGCCTGGCCGAGATCGACTGGGACGATCTCACCGTCGCCGCGCCCGTGGTGGTCACCGCGCTGGCCATGCCGCTGACCTTCTCCATCGCCAACGGCATCGCCTTCGGTTTCATCACCTGGACCGCCTGCAAGCTGCTCGCCGGCCGCTTCCGCGAGCTGAACTGGGCGCTGGTGATCCTCTCGGTGCTGTTCGTCATCAAGCTGGGCTGGTACAACGCCTGAGTCATCTTTACCCGTGCAGCATGGGTATCGCTTCGCTCAACTCATCCTACAGATGCATGACGTAGGATGGCGTAGAGCACCGTGATACCCATCGAATGCCGCCGCCCCACACGAGTCGCCCGCCCCATGAGCAGTCCCCGCTTCGATCCCGCCGCCTACGACACCCAACTGGCCGAGAAGGCCGCACGCCTGCGCGAGCTGCTGGCGCCCTTCGCCGCTCCCGAGCCGACGCTGTTCGACTCGCCCCGCGAGCACTACCGCCTGCGCGCCGAATTCCGCCTCTGGCGTGAAGGCGAACAGCGCCACTACGCGATGTTCGAGGCCGGCGACAAGCACACGCCGATCCTCATCGAGGACTTCCCCATCGCCAGCCAGCGTATCAACCAGTTGATGCCGCGCCTGAAGGCGGCCTGGGCCGAGCCGGCGCTGGGGCACAAGCTGTTCCAAGTGGAGTTCCTCACCACCCTGGCTGGCGACGCGCTCATCACCCTCTGCTACCACCGGCCGGTCGACGACGCCTGGCAAGCCGCCGCACAGACGCTCGCCGCCGAGCTGGGCGTGAGCATCGTCGGGCGCTCCCGGGGCAAGCGCCTGGTGGTCGGTCGCGACTATGTCGAAGAGGCGTTGCAGGTGGCCGGGCGGACGTTCCGCTACCGCCAGCCGGAAGGCGCCTTCACCCAGCCCAACGGCGAGGTCTGCCAGAAGATGCTGAACTGGGCCTATGAGACCCTCGGCCAGCGCGACGACGACCTGCTGGAGCTTTACTGCGGCAACGGCAACTTCACCCTGCCGCTGGCCACCCGCGTGCGCAAGGTGCTGGCCACCGAGATCAGCAAGACCTCGGTCAACGCCGCACTGGCCAACCTGGCCGACAACGCGGTGGATAACGTCAGCCTGGTGCGCCTCTCCGCCGAGGAGCTGACCCAGGCGCTCAACGAGGTGCGCCCGTTCCGCCGCCTGGCCGACATCGACCTGAAGCGCTACGACTTCGGCAGCGTCTTCGTCGATCCGCCGCGCGCCGGCATGGACCCGGACACCTGTGAACTGACCCGGCGTTTCCAGCGCATCCTGTACATCTCCTGCAACCCGGAGACCCTGGCGCAGAACATCGCCCAGTTGCACGACACCCACCAGGTCACGCGCTGCGCCCTGTTCGACCAGTTCCCCTATACCCACCACATGGAAGCCGGCGTTCTCCTCGAACGCCGCTGAGGCACGCCCGCCCCGGGCTGGGCGGCGCGGTCAGCTGTAGTTGGAAGGGGTCTTGCGGACGAACTTGATCGAGTACTTGAAGTCCGGCTTGCGCGTCACGCTGATGGCGCGGCGGCTGACGGTATCGAGGGTGACGTTCCAGAAGCCGGTGCTGGGCACGCGGATGCGCGCGGGGAACGTGTCGAAGGCGCCGCCGTGATAGACATGCCGGGCGCCGTTCTTGAAGCTGCGGAAATTGGCATCGGTCATCAGGCGGATGTTGCACGTCCGCGAACACTCGATGACCACCAGATCGCCCTCGTTGAGATGTTCGCGTTGATGGATGAACTTCATGCTGTCGCCTGCCGCCTGTCGAAAAGCGCAGCACGATAGCACGGAAGGCCCAGGCGCCCCCAGGGCTGTCGTCGGACCAGCGCAACGGCGATCTCAGAGCCCATCGAAATCGGCCTGGCGGAGCTGCTCCGCGGCCACCCCCGGCGGCTCGGGCGCCACGTCCACCGGGGCCTGGCTGCGACGCGCCAGCCAATACAGGGCGACGATCGCCAGCAGGGAAATGGCGCCGCGATAGAGCAGCCCCCAGAGGGCGGCGTCGCTGCCCAGGTCGCCCTCGCTCCAGCCGATCAACAGGCGCGACAAGGTCAGGGTGAGCTGCACCAGCACCACCAGGATCAGACCCGGGCGCAACAGCTCGCGGCGGCGCAAGGCAAACAGCAGGAACAGCGCCAGGGCGAACTGGTGGCCGCCATAGAACACCTGGGCCTCGCTCACCGAGGCCGGCTCCATCAACAGCATCCCGTTGAGGTTGGCCATCTCGTACGGGCGGACCCAGTACAGCAGGCCCAGGCCGGCCCAGACCATGGCCTGGACCAGCAAGACAAGGCGGGCGAAGAGCATCCGGTTTCTCCTTGGGCCCGACGGGCCGCAGCGGGATTGTGGATAAGCGACGCTGACCGCGACCGCCATGGCGAGTTCGTGGCCACCCGTCATACGCTGATACAGGGCAAGCGGAGACGGTGGAAGCTATGGGAGTATCCTCCCTGCCCTACTCTTCTGTCAGGAGTTTCCCATGCGCCGCATCCTCCTCATCGCCGCCCTGTTCGCTGGCGGTGCCCAGGCCGCCGAGCCGCTGAAGATCGAAGTCCATCGCGACGCCAACTGCGGTTGCTGCAAGGCCTGGATCCAGCACCTGCAGGCCAACGGTTTCCAGGTCGAGGACCACGTGGAGAGTGACATGCCGGCGCTGAAGGCGCGCCTGGGTGTCCCGCCCTCCATGGGCTCCTGCCATACGGCGCTGATCGACGGCAAGTTCGTCGAAGGCCATGTGCCCGCCGCCGACATCCTCACGCTGCGCCAGCGCCCCGACCTGCTCGGCGCCGCCGCGCCGGGCATGCCGATGGGCTCACCGGGGATGGAAATGGGCGACCACCACGACGCCTATCAAGTGCTCGGCTTGAGCAAGAGCGGCTCGCAGGAAGTGCTGGCGGATTATCCACAGCGCTGAGCGCGCACGGCGACGGCAAAAAACAAGGGCGGCCAATTGGCCGCCCTTTTCTTTCTATGAGCGCCTCACTCGGCGCTCTTGCCCGCCGCCCTGGGCAACAGCCCATCGGCGCGGAACATCGCCTTGATCCCGCGCACGGCCTGGCGCAGGCGGTCGCGGTTCTCGATCAGGGCGAAGCGCACATGGTCGTCGCCGTAATCGCCGAAGCCGATGCCCGGCGATACCGAGACCTTGGCGTCCTGCAGCAGCTTCTTGGCGAATTCCAGCGAGCCCATGTGCGCATAGGGCTCGGGGATCTTCGCCCAGACATACATGGAAGCCTTGGGATTCTCGACCATCCAGCCGGCCTCGTGCAGGCCCTTGACCAGCACGTCGCGGCGCTGCTGGTACTGGCTGGCGATGTCGCGCACGCACTGCTGGTCGCCTTCCAGGGCGGCGATGGCGGCCACCTGCAGCGGGGTGAAGGTGCCGTAGTCGTGGTAGCTCTTTATCCGCGCCAGGGCCGAGACCAGCTCCGGGTTGCCGACCATGAAGCCGATGCGCCAGCCGGCCATGTTGTAGCTCTTCGACAGGGTGAAGAACTCCACGGCGATGTCCTTGGCGCCCGGCACCTGCATGATCGACGGCGCCTTCCAGCCGTCGAAGACGATGTCGGCATAGGCCAGGTCGTGCACCACCAGCACGTCGTACTGCTTGGCCAGGGCCACCACGCGCTCGAAGAAGTCCAGCTCGACGCACTGCGCGGTCGGGTTGGAGGGGAAGCCGAGGATCATCATCTTCGGCTTGGGAATGGACTCGCGGATCGCCCGTTCCAGCTCGGTGAAGAAGTCGATGCCCGGCACCAGCGGCACCGAGCGCACCTGGGCGCCGGCGATCACCGCGCCGTAGATATGGATCGGGTAACTGGGGTTGGGCACCAGGATGTTGTCACCGTGGTCCAGGGTGGCCAGCATCAGGTGCGCCAGGCCCTCCTTGGAACCGATGGTGACGATGGCTTCGCTTTCCGGGTCGATGTCGACCGCGTAGCGCTCCTTGTACCAGTGCGAGATGGCCCGGCGCAGGCGCGGGATGCCGCGCGAGGTGGAATAGCCGTGGGTGTCTTCGCGCTGGGCGACCTGCACCAGCTTCTCGACGATGTGCGGCGGGGTCGGGCCATCGGGGTTGCCCATCGACAGGTCGATGATGTCTTCGCCGCGACGGCGCGCGGCCATCTTCAGTTCGGCGGTGATGTTGAAGACGTAGGGCGGGAGACGATCGATGCGCGAAAAGCGGCGAGCTGAACGGGGTTCAGTCATGATTTCCTCGATTAACGTAAGCGCCCGGAACCGTCCGAGCGACGCCGGCCACTGCTGTGGCCTGAAAAGCGCGGGGCTTTCTTGTCGGCGAACATATCCGCCGCTAGGCTCGCTGTCGAGTCCTTCTTTCGTCGCCCTGGAGTCCCATGTTCCCACTGCATTACTGGCAACTGGATGTCTTCGCCGAGCGTCCGCTGAGCGGCAACGGCCTGGCGGTGTTCGCCGACGCCCGCGGCCTGAGTGACGCCACCCTGCAAGCCCTGACCCAGGAGCTGCGTCAGTTCGAGACCATCTTCCTCTACCCCAGCGCCGAGCTGGACACCTACTCCGCGCGCATTTTCACCCTGGAGGAGGAACTACCCTTCGCCGGCCATCCGCTGCTCGGCGCCGCCGCGCTGCTGCACCATATCCACCAGCGCGGCGAGCAGGAGAACTGGACGCTGCAACTGGCCACCAAGCAGGTCAGCCTGAGCACGCGGCGCCATGGCGCCGGCTTCCAGGCACAGATGAACCAGGGCCAGGCCGAGTTCGGCGCCACCCTCGACGCGGAAGGCCGGCACTGGTTCGCCAACGCCTTCTCGCTGCATCCCGACGACCTCGCCGACTACCCCGCGCGGGTGGTCAGCACCGGCCTGCCGTACCTGCTGCTGCCGGTTCGCGCACAAGCCCTCGGGCGTATCCGCCAGCGCGCCGAGCTCAGCGCGCGGCTGGCGGCCATCGGCGCCGCCTTTGTGTTCCTGGTCGATGTGGATAACCGCGAGGGGCGCACCTGGGACAGCGCCGGGCTGGTCGAAGACGTCGCCACCGGCAGCGCTGCCGGCCCGGTCGCCGCCTACCTGGTGGAACTGGGCAAAGCCCAGCGCGGCGAGACCTTCGAGCTGGCCCAGGGCCGCTTCCTCGGCCGCCCGAGCCGCTTGGAAGTGAAGATCGGCAACGACGGTCAGATCCTGGTCGGTGGCAAGGTGCAGTTGCTGGCGCGCGCCGAGCTGCTCTGCGCGCTCGACTGACGACCGGCGTGGCCGGGGCCGGTCCCGGCGACGACACTGAATCCCACCTTTCGCAGGAGAAAACGCCATGCTCTGGGGCAAAGGACGACGCAGCGACAACGTAGTGGACGCCCGTGACGAGGACGCCGGTGGCGGTGGCGGCCTGCGCATCGGCGGCCGCGGCCTGAGCCTGGGCGGCGTCGCCGTGGTGGTGGTGGTCGGCCTGTTGATGGGCCAGGACCCGATGCAGATTCTCGGCAGCCTGCTCGGCCAGATGGATGCCACCCAGGCGCCGGCGCCCCGCCCGGCGCAGGGGCGCCCGGCCAGCGGCAACGATCCGCAGGTGGATTTCGTGCGTGCCATGCTCGGCGACACCGAGGACACCTGGGGGCAGATTTTCGCCCACAGCAACAAGGCGTACGAGCAGCCCAAGCTGATCCTCTTCAACGGTGGCGTAAGCTCCGCCTGCGGCTTCGCCTCCTCGGCGGTCGGGCCTTTCTACTGCCCCGGCGACCACCGGGTCTACCTCGACCTGGGGTTCTTCCGCGAGATGGAGCAGCGCTTCTCCGCCGCCGGCGATTTCGCCCGTGCCTACGTGATCGCCCACGAGGTCGGCCACCATGTGCAGAACCTGCTGGGCATCTCCGCCAAGATCCAGGCCGCGCGCCAGCGCGGTGCGCGCATGGAGGGCGCCGACGGGCTCTCCGTGCGCCAGGAACTACAGGCCGACTGCTTTGCCGGGGTCTGGGCCAATCGCGCCCAGCAGCGCCTGCACTGGCTGGAACCGGGCGACCTGGAAAGCGCCCTGAACGCCGCCAATGCCATCGGCGATGACCGCCTGCAACGCCAGGCACGCGGCAGCGTGATGCCGGACTCCTTCACCCACGGCACCTCGGCGCAGCGGGTGCGCTGGTTCAAGGTCGGGTTCGAGAGCGGCGCGCCGGGCAAGTGCGACACCTTCAAGGCGCAGGCGCTCTGAGCCTCGCCGCCGGCCGGGGGCAGTCACCGCGCCTGCGCCTGGACTCAACCCAGGCAGCGGCGCAGCGCGCCGACGAAATGCACCGGATCGACCGGCTTGAGCATGAAGTCCAGCACGTTCAGCTCCATCGCGTCGATCAGCTCGCGGGTCTGCGCATGGCCGGAGAGGACGATGATCGGCAGGAAGGTGCCGGCGCTCTTCAACTGGCGGATTAGGTCGAGCCCGGAGCCGTCATGCTCCATGCGCAGGTCGGTGACCAGCAGGTCGATGCCAGCCTCGTCCCGGCTGATCCGGCGCATGGCCGCGGCGGCGCTGCTGGCGGTCAGGCAGTGGAAATTCGCACGCTCGATCCAGTGGCGCATTTTCGCCAGCACTTGGCGGTCATCGTCGACCAGTAGCACCACGGGGCGTGACTGCGATCCGGCAGTCACCTCCAGTAACGCTTCGATTTCCTCTTCACTGAGGATGCTGTTGTGCGACATGGAGAAGGCACCGCCAGGGCAAGCCATTTGCCATCGAGTATAGCGGCATAACGCCACACCGCTGGCCGACCGGCATTTTCCTCCAGACGCAAAAAAAAGGGCCGCCATGCAGCCCTGGAGAAACGCCGGCATCCGCCACCGGCGTTATGGCTCAGCAGGCCCTGGCCAGGCCGGCGCCAGAGAGGCGCGCAGCGATCTCGGCGAGGATCGCCGGATCGTCGATGGTCGAGGGCGGCGCATAGGTTTCGCCGTCGGCGATCTTGCGCAGCACCGCGCGCAGGATCTTCCCGGAGCGGGTCTTGGGCAGGCGCTTGACCACCACCACGCGCTGGAAGCAGGCCAGCGCGCCGATGCGCTCGCGGACCAGCGCCACCAGCTCGCGCTGCAGGGCTTCCTCGGCAATCCGCGCGTCGTCCTTGAGCACCACCAGGCCCAGCGGCACATGGCCCTTGAGCGCATCCTGCACGGCGATCACCGCGCACTCGGCGACTGCCTCGTGCAGCGCCAGCAGTTCCTCCATCTCGCCGGTGGACAGGCGGTGGCCGGAGACGTTAATCACATCGTCGGTGCGGCCCATGATGTAGACGAAACCGTCCTCGTCGACGTAGCCGCCGTCGCCGGTGTGATAGTAGCCGGGGAAGGCCCGCAGGTAGGCCTGCAGGTAACGCGGGTGGTCGTTCCACAGGGTCTGCGCGCAGCCGGGCGGCAACGGCAGGGAAATCACGATGGAGCCGGTCTCGTTGGGGCCGAGCAGGCGGCCTTCCTCGTCCACCACCTGCACGTGGTAGCCGGGCACCGCGCGGTTGCTCGAACCGGCGCGCAGCTCATGGCCATCGAGCCCGGTGCAGGGCGCGGTCACCGGCCAGCCGGTCTCGGTCTGCCACCAGTGGTCGTGCACCGGCTTGCCGGTCAGTTCCTCCAGCCAGTGCTGGGTGCTGCTGTCGAGCTTCTCGCCAGCGAGGAACAACTGGCGCAGCGAACTCAGGTCGTAGTTGGCGAGCAATTCGCCATGCGGGTCTTCCTTGCGGATCGCGCGGATCGCCGTGGGCGCGCAGAACAGCGCGTTGACCCGGTGTTCCTCGATGACCCGCCAGTAGGCGCCGGCATCCGGGGTGCGCACCGGCTTGCCCTCGTAGAACAGCGTGGTGCAGCCGTTCATCAGCGGGCCATAGACGATCAGCGAATGGCCGACCACCCAGCCGACATCGGAAATCCCCCACCAGACGTCGCCGGCCTGCATGCCGAAGATGGTCGGCAGGGCGTAGTGCAAGGCCACCGCGTGGCCTCCGTTGTCGCGCACGATGCCCTTGGGTTTGCCGGTGGTGCCGGAGGTATACATGATGTACAGCGGGTCGCCGCTGGCCAGCTCCACCGGCTCGGCCGGTTCGGCGTGGGCCACCGTCTCGCGCCAGTCCAGGTCGCGCCCGGGGTACAGCTCGGCCATCGCCTGCGGGCGCTGCCAGACCAGCACATGGGCCGGCTGGTGCATGGCCAGCTCCAGGGCCTTGTCGACCAATGGCTTGTATTCGATGACCCGGTCGAACTCCAGGCCGCAGGAAGCGGTGAGCAGCAGCTTGGGCTTGGCGTCGTCGATGCGCAGGGCCAGTTCGTAGGGGGCGAAGCCACCGAACACCACCGAGTGCACCGCGCCGATGCGCGCGCAGGCGAGCATGGCCATGGCCGCCTGCGGCACCATCGGCATGTAGATGATCACGCCGTCGCCCTTGCCCACGCCGAGGGCGCGCAAAGCGCCGGCCAGGCGCGCGACTTCATCGCGCAGCTCGCGGTAGCTGTAGGTTTGCTGGGAGCCGGTGACCGGCGAGTCGTAGATCAACGCCGCCTGCTCGCCACGACCGAGGGCGATCTGCCGGTCGAGGGCCAGGTAGCTGCTGTTCAGGGTGCCATCGGCGAACCAGCGATGGCTGCCGTCGGCGAGGTTTTCGAGAATGTTGCGCGGAGGCCGGTACCAGGCCACGGCGGCGGCCTGTTCGGCCCAGAAACTGGCAGGGTCCGCAATGGAGCGGTCGTAGCATTGCCGGTAATTCATCATCTGACCCTCTGAATTGTTGTTATCGAGGTCGAATAACGAGTATGGACAGGCCCCGTGGGGTCGCCATCAACCTTTGGTCGTACGCCGGCGGCACCCTCCCTCAGGATCGCGCCGGCCGGCCGCAAGCCGCCTCGGCACGGGGCGAAACCGGCTTTTATTGCTGGACCACCATGCAGTGACCAGGACCAGGGCAAAGCTATCACCGGCGCAGCACGGCAAAGATCGACTAAATTGTCGTCTTGATGGATTAAATTGCTGAGCCTGCTATCCAGATGTCGAGAACCTCCGACTGGCCCCTGCCACCCGACAGCCTGCGCCTGCTGCTGCCTCCGGCGCTGCAGGCGAAACTCGCCGCGCACCCGCTGAGCCGCGATCTCTATCCCACCTCCATGGGCCACTACCGCCGCGCCCACGGGCACCAGATGAGCCGCGACCGCCACGACGACCACCTGCTGATCTACTGCAGCGAAGGCGGCGCTGACTTGCAGGTGCAGAGCGCCAGCGGGCCCCAGGACTTCCGCGTCGGCTGCGGCGACCTGATCTGGCTGCCGCCGGGCCTGGCCCATGCGTACCGCGCCGACGCCGAGCAGCCCTGGAGCATTTCCTGGGTGCACCTGCGCGGCGATGGCGCTGCCTGGCTGCGCCAGGCCGCCGGCTACGACAGCGCGCCGCTGCGCCACTGGGGCGTGCAGCACGCGCTGCTCAACGGCTTCGCCCAACTGCTGGAGGCGCGCCACAGTGGCTATCGCTTCCAGCCCTTCCTGCTCGCCGCCAGCCGCCTGCGCGCCCTGCTCTGCCAACTGCCCCTGTTGCGCCCGCTGCGCGAGGGCGGGCTGGACCTGGAAAGCCTGCACGGGTACATGCGCGAGAACCTCCAGCGGCGCCTGGAACTGACGCAACTGGCGGCCTTCTGCAACCTGTCGAAGTTCCACTTCGTCAACCGCTACCGGGCCCTGACCGGGCGCACCCCGGTGCAGCACTTCCTGCACCTGAAGATCGAATACGCCTGCCAGTTGCTGGACAGCAGCGGGCACAGCGTGGCCCAGGTCAGCGAGGCGCTGGGGTACGACGACAGCTATTACTTTTCACGGCTGTTCAGCAAGGTCATGGGCATGTCGCCGAGCGCCTATCGCGCGCGCCTGGGCGAGGGTCGCGGCGGCGCCTGAGGGGGCCGCGGCCGATCGTCGCGTGGCGGTTTGCGACGGGCCGGGGGAACTACACTCAGGTCTCCCCTTGCTCCTCCTGGTGACGAATCATGCACATCCTTGTCCGTCCATCGGCCAACACCAAGAGCCAACGCTGGCAAGTCTGCCTCGACCAGATGGCCGTCGATTTCCGCAGCGAAAAAGAAGCCCGGCTATACGTCTCCACCCTGGAAGCGCGCCTGCGCGCCCCGCACCTGCTGCCCCCGCAAAGCCCTCGCTAGAGGAGCTGAAGTGCGCGGAGCGGTATTCAGACCGCGCGCTCGCCCAGTTGCCCGGTATACCAGCCCAGCAGCGCCGCACAGCCCCCGCACAGGGTGATGACCAGCGCCATCGGCAACGCCGTGCCGTCGTGCAGCACGCCGACCAGCGCCGACGCCGCCGCCGCCACCGTGAACTGCAGGCTGCCCATCAGGGCCGAGGCGCTGCCGGCATGGCGGCCCTGCCCGGCCATGGCGCACGCCGAGGCATTCGGCATCAGGAAGCCCAGGCAGGAAATGCAGGCGAACAGCGGCAGCAGCAGCGGCCACAGGTGCTGCGGGCGCAACAGGGTCACCGCCAGCAGCGCCAGGCCCGCGGCGAAGTACACCCACACCGCGCGGCGCAGCCAGAAGCTCGGCCCACGGTAGCGCAACAGGCGGGCATTGACCTGCGCCATGAGGATGAAACCGGCGGCGTTGCTGCCGAAGACCCAACCGTAGTGCTCCGGGGCCACGCCATAGAGCTGAATGAAGACGAAGGGTGAGCCGGCGATGTAGGCGAACATACCGGCGATGGCCACGCCGCCGGTCAGGCCGTAGCAGAGGAAGCTGCGGTCGCCGAACAGCCGGCGGTACTCCTTGAGCGCACCGCGCAAGGGTGGGCGCGGCCCGCTCGGGATGGTTTCCGGCAGATGTGCGGCGATGGCCGCCCCGGCCAGGGCGCTGAACAGCGTCAGGCAGAGGAAGATCGACTGCCAGCCGAAGCTGTCCAGCAGCAACCCGCCGCCCAGCGGCGCGAGGATCGGCGCCAGCCCCATCACCAGCATCAGTTGCGAGAAGGCCTTGGCCGCCGCCACCGGGTCGCACAGGTCGCGCACCACCGCCCGCGCGATGACCATGCCGGCGCAACCGCCCAGGGCCTGGACGAAGCGCGCCCCGATCAGCCATTCCAGGCTCGGCGCATAGGCGCAGGCCAGCGACGCCAGGGTGAAGATCACCACCCCCAGCAGCAGCGGCGGGCGCCGGCCGAAACGATCGGCCAGGGGGCCGTAGAGCAACTGCCCGAAGGCCAGGCCGGCGAAGTAGGCCGACAGGCTCAGTTGTACGTGCTCGGCGTCGGTGCCGAAGGCCGTGGCCAGCGCCGGCAGGCTCGGCAGATAGAAATCGATGGCCATAGGGCCGAAGGCGCTCAGGGCACCGAGAATCAGCAGTATGGAGAAGCTCATGGATCACCTGATCGACACCCGCGGCACCTCTGGCGGCAGCGCTGGGCGTGGGCTTGCGCGTGAATCGCCGCGACGGCGGCGGAAAACGAAAGCTGGCTAACGAAACGCCGGCAAGCATACCAAGCCGGGCGTCGCCGGGTCGCTCGGGGATGAAAAAAAGCCTGGCCGGATGGCCAGGCTTTTTCCTGCGGGCCCTGTCGCCAGGGCCCGGCGCGGCAGCGGCGGCCTCAGGCCGTCGGTTCCTCCTTGGCCGGCGCCGGCAGCCGCGGCTTCTTGCGCTTGCTGACCCAATCCGAGGCCGACTCCACCAGCATGTAGAACATCGGGATGAGGAAGGTCGCCAGTACCGTGGCGGCGAGCATGCCGCCGATCACCCCGGTGCCGATCGAATGGCGGCTCGCCGAACCGGCGCCGCTGCTGATCGCCAGCGGCACGCAACCGAGGATGAAGGCCAGCGAGGTCATGACGATCGGACGGAAGCGCAACTTGGCTGCCTCCAGCGCCGCCTGCATCGGCCCCATTCCCTGCTGTTCGCGGCACATCACGGCGAACTCGATGATCAGGATGGCGTTCTTCGCCGCCAGGCCGATCAGGGTCACCAGGCCGACCTGGAAGTACACGTCGTTGTCGATGCCGCGCAGCCAGATGGCCAGGATGGCGCCGAACACCGCGAAGGGCACCGCGGTGACCACCGCCAGCGGCAGCGTCCAGCGCTCGTACTGGGCGGCGAGGATGAGGAACACCAGGATCAGGCCGAAGATGAAAGCGGTGCCGCCGGAACCCTGGGCTTCCAGTTCCTGATAGGCCGATCCGATCCAGGTCAGCATGTAGCTCTCGCCGAGGGTCTGGTCGGCCACCTGCTGCATCGCCGCCAGCGCCTGGCCGGAGCTGTAGCCCGGCGCCGGACCGCCGAGCAGCTTGGCCGCCGGGAACACGTTGAAGCGCGAGAAGGTGTCCGGGCCGAGGGTCCGCCGCACCTGGACCAACGCCGAGAGCGGCACCAGGTCGCCGGAGGCGGAGCGCACGTAGACCTGGCTGAGATCCTCCGGCTTGCGGCGGAAGTCCGACTCGGACTGCAGGTTGACCTTCCAGGTCCGTCCGTAGCGACTGAAGTCGTTGACGTAGTAGGCGCCGAAGGTGGACTGCATGGCGGTGAACACATCGTTGATCGACACCCCCAGGGAACGCGCCTTGGTGCGGTCGAGGTCGATGTAGTACTGCGGCACGTTGGCGTTGAAGGTGGTGGTCACGCCGGCCAGCTCCGGCCGCTTGGCGGCGGCGGCCATGAACTTCTGCACCACGGCCTGAAGCTGCTCCGGCGTGCCGCCGCTGCGGTCCTGGATGTATGCCTCGAAACCACCGGTGGTGCTCATGCCGGTGATCGGCGGCGGATTGAAGGTCAGGGTCACGCCGTCCTGCTCGCGCATGCCCATGGCCATGAAGGTGCGCGTCAGGTTGCGCGCGTCCATGGCCGGGTCCTTGCGTTCCTTCCAGTCCTTGAGGGTGATGAAGGACACGCCGGCGCTGGTGACGTTGGTGTTGGTCAGGATGTTCAGGCCGGCGAAGGTCACTACGTCGCGGACCGCCGGCTGCTTGAGCAATTCCTCGGAGACCTTGCTGGTCAACTCCTCGGTGCGCTTGAGCGAGGCGGCCGGTGGCAGCACGTAGGCGTTGATGACGTAGCCCTGGTCCTCATCCGGCACCAGCGAGCTGGGCACCCGACCGAACAGCACCATCATCAGGGCGATCATCCCGCCGACCAGCAGCAGGCCGATCAGCACACGCTTGAGGAAGAACTGCACGCCGGCGCCGTAGGCCGCGGTGGCGGCATCGAACATGCGGTTGAACCAGCGGAAGGGCGCGGCCGGCTCGGTGTGCTTGTCGCTGAGGATCAGCGCGCAGAGCGCCGGCGACAGGGTCAGCGCGACAATCCCGGAGATCACCACCGAGACCGCGATGGTGATCGCGAACTGCTGGTACATCTGCCCGGCGAGGCCGCCGAGGAAGCCGACCGGGATGAACACCGCGCAGAGCACCAGGACGATGGCGACGATCGGCCCGGTCACCTCTTCCATGGCCTTGATCGCCGCCTCCCGCGGCGCGAGTTTTTCCGTGCGCATCACCCGCTCGACGTTCTCCAGCACGACGATGGCGTCGTCCACCACGATGCCGATCGCCAGCACCAGGCCGAACAGGGTCAGCAGGTTGATGGAGAAGCCCAGCAGGTACATGCCGGCGAAGGTGCCGACCAGCGACACCGGGATCGCCAGCACCGGGATCAGCGTGGCGCGCAGGCTCTGCAGGAAGATGTAGACCACCAGCATCACCAGCACCAGGGCCTCGAAGAAGGTGTGCACCACTTCCTCGATGGAAACCTCGACGAACACCGTGGTGTCGTAGGGAATCTTGTAGACGATGCCCGGCGGGAAGCGCTTGGCCAGGCGTTCCATGGTGGTCCTGACCGCCTGGGCGGTATCCAGGGCGTTGGCGCCCGGCTGCAGGTAGACCCCGAAGGCCGCGTTCAACTGGCCATTGAGGGTGGTCATCATCGAGTAGTCCTGGGCGCCCAGCTCGACCCGCGCGACATCCTTGAGCAACAAGCTGGCGCCGTTGCTGTCGGCGCGCAGGATGACGTTCTCGAACTGTTTGGGGTCGGTGAAGCGGCCCTGGGTGCTCACCGTGTAGGTGAAGTCCTGTGGATTGTGCAGCGGTTCGCGGCCGAAGTTGCCGGCGGCGAACTGCGAGTTCTGCTCGCGAATGGCGTTGACCACGTCGGTGGGCGTGAGGCTGTACTGCGCCAGCTTGTCCGGGCGCAGCCAGATGCGCATGGAGTAGTCCTTGGAACCGAACTGGGTGACGTCGCCGACGCCGGGAATACGCTTGAGCTCATCGATCACGTTGATCAGCGCGTAGTTGCTGATGTAGACCGGATCGAGCGAGTTGTCCGGCGAATACAGGGTGACCATCTGCAGGATGTCGGAGGACTTCTTCTGCACCTTGACGCCCTGCCGGCGCACTTCCTCCGGCAGCTTGGCCAGCGCGGCCTGAACCTTGTTGTTGACGTTGATGGTGGCCTGGTCGGGGTTGGTGCCCACCTTGAAGTAGACGATCAGGGTCATGGCGCCGCTGCTGTCGGAGGTGGACAGCTGGTAGATCATGCCCTCGACGCCGTTGATTTCCTGCTCCAGCGGCGCCGCCACGGTTTCCGCGATCACCTGGGAACTGGCGCCGGGATAGGAGGTGCTCACCGACACCTGCGGCGGCAGGATCGCCGGGTACTGCGCCACCGGCAGCGCACGGATGGCCGCCATGCCGCCGAGGAGAATGACGATGGAGATGACCATGGCGAAGATCGGCCGGTCGATGAAGAAGCGCGAGATCACGATAGGCGCTCCTTATTGTTTGGCCTGGGCGGGCGGGCTGGCGGGTGGGCTGCTGGGCGCCTCTAGCGCCTTGACCGGTTGATCCGGGCGCACCTTGGCCAGCCCGTCGACGATCACCCGGTCGCCGTCGCTGATGCCGGACTCGATCACCCAGCGTCCCTTGACCACCTGCGATGCCGCCACCTGGCGCACGCGGGCCATGCCCTCCTTGTCCACCAGGTAGACGAAGGTGCCGCCCGGTCCCTGGGCCAGGGCGCGCTCGGGCACCGTGACCACCGCCTTGCGCATGATCCCGGTGACCACCACGCGCAAGAACTGGCCTGGAATCAACTGGTTGCTCGGGTTATCCACCACCGCCCGCGCATTGATGGTGCCGGTGCCGGTGTTGACGAAGCTGTCGGTGAAGTCGATCACCCCGTCGACCGGATAGCGCGAGCCGTCGCCGAAGTAGAGTTCGGCCTTCAGCTTGCCGCGCTCGGGCAGGATCAGCCTGCCGCTCTGCACGCCGTCGCGCAGGCTCGCCGCCTCGGTATCGGCATAGGCGAAGTTGACGTAGATCGGGTCGAGCTGGGTCAGCTCGGTGAGCAGGCTGGCATTCGGATCGTTGGCGACCACCAGGCTGCCTTCGGACACCGCCTGCTTGCTGGCCATGCCGGAAATCGGCGCGGTCACCGTGGTGAAGTCCAGGTCGATCTGCTTGGACTGCACGCTGGCCTTGGCCGCCTCGACGTCGGCCTTGGCCTGCTCGTAGTTGGAAATGAAGCGGTCCAGCTCCATGGCGCTGGCGAAGCCCTTGGCCTGCAGCTCGCGGATACGTTGCAGGTCGCGGCTGGTCTGCCGGTAGCGCGCCTGGGCCTGGGCCAGCGCGCCCTTGGCCTGGCTCAGCGCCGCCTGGTAGGGTCGCGGGTCGATCTGGAACAGCACCTGGCCCTGCTTGACCGGCCGCCCTTCCTGGTAACTGCGCTTTTGCAGAATGCCGCCGACCTGGGCGCGCACCTGCACTTCGCGGTAACCGGCGGCACGGCCGGAGAACTCCAGATTCATCGGCATCGGCCCGCTCTTGGCGGTCTCGACGGTGACCTCGGGGGCCGGTGGAGCTTTCTCTTCTGCCAGGCCCCAGGAGGGCGCCGACGCAACGAGCAGAACACAGACAGCCAGAAACGCGGGCGAACGAAGGGCGAACGGCATGCTACCTCTCCATGGAATAGGACCGAAAAACTGCTCGCTGCAAGGCGCTGGGTGTGTTCCGTGAGCGATGAATTATCTGTAACTCACGGTTATCGTTCTGAAATTCATTAAACTGGTCTCACACTAGTGAGACTAGACCGTAAAGCCATCAGCGCCATGAGAAGAACCAAAGAAGATTCGGAGAAGACCCGCCAGACCATCCTCGACTCCGCGGAAGCGCTTTTCCTGGAGCACGGCGTGTCCAACACCAGCCTCGAAGAGATCGCCCGCAACGCAGGCGTGACGCGGGGTGCGGTCTATTGGCACTTCGAAAACAAGGCCCACTTGTTCAACGAAATGCTCAGTCAGGTGCGCCTGCCGCCGGAGCAGCTCGCCCTGCGCCTGTCCGGCTGCGATGGCCGGGACCCGCTGCAATCGCTGTTCGAGCTGTGCGTGGAGGTGGTGGAGAACCTGGCTCGCCAGGAGCAGAAGCGGCGCATCCTGACGATCCTGATGCAACGCTGCGAATTCACCGAGGAACTGCACGACGCGCTGCTCCGGCACAACGCCTTCATTCGCCAGTTCATCGACCTCAGCGAGCAGCTGTTCGCCCGCGCCGAATGCCGCGCGCAGCTGCTGCCGGGGATCACACCGACCATCGCCTCACGGGCCGTGCACGCGATGTTCCACGGCCTGATCAGCGACTGGTTGCGCGATCCGCAGCTGTTCGACCCCTTGCGGGACACCCGGCAGCTCCTCGGATCGCTGTTCCGCGGCCTGATCCGCGACTGGGCTCAGGCCGGCGCGGCTTCGTAGCCCTCCTCGCGGATCGCCTCCAACAGCGCCGCCGGCGGCAACTGGCTGGCGACCCGCACTTCGCCGCCGGCGAGGTCGACCTGGACCTCCGCCGCCGGGTCGCGGGCCTGGATCGCTTGGGTGATGGCCCGCACGCAATGTCCGCAGGACATGCCTTTCACGCTGAATACTTGCATGGTTGTGACTCCCGTGGTGACGATGGCTGAAGTGTCGACCTTGCCACCATGGCAAGGTCAAGCCCCTGCGGCGGCGCAACGCAGGCGAGGTCTCCGGGCTTGCTCCCGGCGAGCGCCTCGGCCAAGCTCAGCGCCGTCATTCCTGCCTGGGAGCCCCGCCATGCGCCGGCCTCTGCTTCATGCCCTGCCCTGCCTGCTCTGGTCCGCCCTGGCCCTGGCCGGCGATCCGCCGCCGGTGCAAGGCTGGCCGCAGCAGGAACCGCCGCCGCCCGGCTACGCGGTGCTCAATATCAGCCGCATGGGCCTGGAGAGCGGCAGCACCTGCGACATCGACCTCTATGTGCGTGGCCGCCTGGTCGCCCGCCTGCAGCCGGAAGGCTCGGTCGCCCTCAACCTCTCTCCCGGCAACGCGCCGATACGCCTGGCCACGGCCAACGCCGGCCCCTGCCCCGGCGGCATGGAGCAACTGCAGACCCAGACCCTGCAGTTGCGCGCCGGGGAAGTCCGCGACTACCGCATCAGCTATGGCGAGAACGGCCTGTTCCTGACGCCGCTCAAGTAACACTGAAGCGAGCGCTCTTGCCGCTTGACCTTACCCTTGTGTCAAGGTTCATCCTTTGTGCATTGTCCCAGGCGCTGCCGGAAACCGCCGTCCCACGGCGTCTTCCGTGCGGTGCCCCGCCAGCGCTGCGCTGACGGTCGAGCAGGAGGAACCCATGAGCAACGCCACACCCATCGAACTCGACCTGCCGGTGAGCGGCATGACCTGCGCGTCCTGCGCCGGCCGCGTGGAGCGCGCCCTGCGCAAGGTGCCGGGGGTGCGCGAGGCCAGCGTCAACCTGGCCAGCGAGCAGGCGCGGGTCCAGGTCGACAGCGGCGAAGCCCTGCCGGCCCTGGTCGCCGCGGTGGAACAGGCCGGCTACCAGGTGCCCAGTCACAGCCTGGAGCTGGCCATCGACGGCATGACCTGCGCCAGTTGTGTCGGCCGCGTCGAACGCGCCCTGAAGAAGGTGCCGGGGGTGCGCGAGGCCAGCGTCAACCTGGCCAGCGAGCGCGCCCATCTCGACCTGCTCGGCCAAGTCGACCCCGCCGCGCTGATCGCCGCGGTGGACAAGGCCGGCTATCACGCCCATCTGCTCGCCGCGCAGCGGCCGGCGGTCGATCCGGCGCTGGCGCGGCTGGCCCGCGAGCGCTGGTGGCTGGCGGCGGCCATCGTGCTCGCCGTGCCGCTGGTGCTGCCGATGTTCGCCGAGTGGCTCGGCTGGCACTGGATGCTGCCGGCCTGGCTGCAATTCCTCCTCGCCACCCCGGTGCAATTCGTCATCGGCGCGCGCTTCTACGTCTCTGCCTGGAAGGCCGTGCGCGCGCGCAGCGGCAACATGGACCTGCTGGTGGCCCTGGGCACCAGCGCCGGCTACGGCCTGAGCCTGTACCTGTGGCTGAGCGCACCGGCCGGCGCCATGCCGCACCTGTATTTCGAGGCGAGCGCGGTGCTGATCGCCCTGATCCTCCTCGGCAAGTACCTAGAAAGCCGCGCCAAGCGGCAGACCGCGACGGCCATTCGCGCCCTCGAAGCCTTGCGCCCGGAACGCGCCACGCGCATCCGCGCGGGCCACGAAGAAGAGGTCGCCATCAGCGAGCTGCGCCTCGGCGACGAGCTGCTGGTGCGCCCCGGCGAGCGCTTCCCGGTGGACGGCAAAGTGCTCGACGGGCGCAGCCACGCCGATGAAGCGCTGATCACTGGGGAAAGCCTGCCGGTGGCCAAGGGGCCGGGGGACGCCGTGACCGGCGGCGCGATCAACGGCGAAGGCCTGCTGACCGTGCGCGCCACCGCCCTCGGCGCGGAAACCGTGCTGGCGCGGATCATCCGCCTGGTGGAAGACGCCCAGGCGGCCAAGGCGCCGATCCAGAAGCTGGTGGACAAGGTCAGCAATGTCTTCGTCCCGGTGGTGATCGGCATCGCCCTGCTCACCCTGGCCGGTTGGCTGCTCGCCGGCGCCCACCTGGAAACCGCGCTGATCAACGCCGTCGCCGTGCTGGTCATCGCCTGCCCCTGCGCCCTCGGCCTGGCGACGCCGACGGCGATCATGGCCGGCACCGGCGTCGCAGCGCGCCACGGCATCCTGATCAAGGACGCCGAAGCCCTGGAAATCGCCCACGCGGTTCGCGCCGTGGCATTCGACAAGACCGGCACCCTCACCTCCGGCCAGCCCGAACTGGTGCATTTCGCCGTCGCCGCCGACAGCGAGGACAGTGCCCTGGCCCTGGCCGGGGCACTGCAACGCGGCAGCGAACACCCGCTGGCCAAGGCCGTGCTGCGCGCCTGCGCCGAACGCGGCCTGCACGTCGCGGCCGCGAGCGACAGCCTGGCCCTGGCCGGACGCGGCATCCAGGGCCGCGTCGGCGAGCGCCAACTGGCCCTCGGCAACCGCCGCCTGCTCGACGAGCAAGGCCTCTCGGCCGGTGCGCTGGAAGAGTCCGCGCGGGACTGGGAAAGCCAGGGCCGAACCCTCTCCTGGCTGATCGAACGGCAGCCGCAAGCGCGCCTGCTGGCGCTGTTCGCCTTTGGCGATAGCCTCAAGCCGGGTGCCGCCGAGGCCATCCAGGCGCTGCATGCCCAAGGCATCAGCTGCCACCTGATCACCGGCGACAACCGTGGCAGCGCGCGGGTGGTCAGCGAAGCCCTGGGCCTGGACGCCGCCCACGCCGAGGTGCTGCCGGCGGACAAGGCCGCCGTGGTCGCCCGGCTCAAGGCCGACGGCAGCGTGGTGGCCATGGTCGGCGACGGCATCAACGACGCCCCGGCGCTGGCCGCCGCCGACGTCGGCATCGCCATGGGCGGCGGCACCGACGTGGCCATGCACGCCGCCGGCATCACCCTGATGCGCGGCGACCCGCGGCTGGTGCCGGCGGCCCTGGAAATCTCCCGGCGCACCTACGCGAAGATTCGCCAGAACCTGTTCTGGGCCTTCATCTACAACCTGGTCGGCGTGCCCCTGGCGGCCTTCGGCCTGCTCAACCCGATGGTCGCCGGCGCCGCCATGGCCATGTCCAGCGTCAGCGTGGTGAGCAACGCCCTGCTGCTGAAACGCTGGAGGCCGGCCGGGCTGGCGACCCCGCGGGTCACGGAGAAAAAACCATGAACATCGGCGAAGCGGCCAGGCAAAGCGGCCTGTCGGCGAAGATGATCCGCTACTACGAATCCATCGGCCTGCTCACCCCCGCCGGGCGCAGCGCCAGCGGCTACCGCCACTACAACGCGCAGGACCTGCACCGCCTGGCATTCATCCGCCGCGCGCGGGATTTCGGTTTCTCCCTGGAGGAAGTCGGCCGCCTGCTCGCCCTCTGGCAGGACCGCCAGCGCGCCAGCGCCGACGTCAAGGCACTGACCGGCCAGCACATCGCCGAACTGGAACGCAAGATCGCCGAACTGAGCGCCCTGCGCGACACCCTGCAGGAACTCCACGACCACTGCCAAGGCGACCACCGCCCGGACTGCCCGATCCTCAAGGACCTGGAGTCGGGCAACTGCTGCCACTGAGCCGAGCCTGCCCATACGGCACCTCACCGCCCGCATGGGAATCGCTACGCTCGTCCCATCCTACGAGAGCATCCACCCAGCCGTAGGATGGGTTGAGCGCGCAGCGCGATACCCATGCGGCGCTCGCCAACAGCATGGCAGTCGCGGCGCTCGTCCCACCCTACAAATCTGCCGCCCTTAACCTACCCATGCGGCGCCACAGCGACGTCGGCAGCACGGTCACCGCCAGGCCGACGAAGACCAGCGCGCAAGCCAGCCAGTCCTGGCCGCTCAGGGCCTCGCCGAGGAACAGCCAGCCGGATAGCAGGCCGGACACCGGCACCGCCAGGGCGAAGGGCGTGACTTGGCTGGCCGGGTAGCGGCGCAGGAGGAAGCTCCACAGGCCGAAGCCGACGCTGGTGGCGAGGAAGGCGATATAGACCAGCGCGCCGAAGCCGCCCCAACTGATGCCGCGCAGCGCTCCCGCGATGGCCTGCGGCCCCTCGAAGATCCACGACAGCAGCAGCAACGGCAGGGGCGGGATCAGGCTGACCCAACTGATCAGGCGCAGCATGTCGCTGGCCCCGGAACGCTTGGTGGCGATGTTCGAGAACGCCCAGGCCAGGGCTGCCGCCACCACCAGCAGGAAGGCCAGCAGGCTGTTGCCCAGCGGTCGCTCCAGGCCGATCAGCAGCAAGCCGCCGGCGGCCAGTGCCAGGCCGAGCAGCGCGCGCGGGCTGGGGCGCTCGCCGAGCAGGGCGGCGGCGATCAGCACGGTGAAGAACACCTGGCTCTGCAGCACCAGCGAAGACAGCCCGGCCGGCATGCCCAGGTGCATGCCGACGAAGAGCAGGCCGAACTTGACCACGCCGAGCAGCACGCCGATCTGCACGATGCGCCAGAACGGCGCCGGCAGCGGCCCGCGCAGGAACAGCAGGGGCAGCGCCGCCAGGGCGAAGCGCAGGGCGCAGAACAGCAGCGGCGGGAAATCGTGCAGGCCGACCTTGATGATGACGAAGTTGATCCCCCAGATCAGGGTGACCAGCAAGGCCAGGAGGATATGCGGCAAGGGCATGGTGGCGGCTCCAGGTGGCATGGCGTCACGCCGGGCTCAGGAGGACAGCTCAGCGAGCGCAGGCAGTTTTCCAACAGAACCTAGCAAGGCCATTCCCCGCCGTCTGTACACAGTTGCCACGGAAAAGATTGATACAGCGCGCCCGCTCAACCCGCGCAGTCGATGCGCAGCAAGGGCCAGCGGCGCTGCCAGGCCTTGTCCAGCAAGCGCTGCCGGTAGACCTCCGGCTTGCCGCGGAAATGCTCGGTCGGCCGCACGCGCAACGCCAGCAGGTCGTCGATGCCCAGCGGCGCCAGCAGCTCCAGGGCGTCGCCGCGCAGGCGCACCGCCAGCGCGGTGCAGACTTCCGGCCAGTGGCAGAGCGCATCGGCGAGGTCGCGATAGGCGCGGTCGCCGTTGCGCAGGTGCATGCGTGCCTGGTTGCGCACCGACCAGGGCACGTCCGCGCAGCGCCGCCGCAGGGCACGCTCGATGCGGGCGTCGGCTTCCGCCGCCAATTGCTCGGGGGCGAAGTAGAGCACATCGACGTCCGCCAGCGGCGTCGGCTCGGCATGGCCGTGCAAGGCATCCCAGGCCAGGTTGCGGACGAAGCCGGCGCCTATCCAGGCCTGCGCCTGGCATTCGTCGCGCAGGGCGCGCAACAGGCGCATGCGCTCCGGGTCGGCGGCGAGCAGGGCGAGCAGGTCCGCGGCCGTGCGCAGCGCCACGCGGCTCACTGCAACCACGGCGGCGCGGGCGGCTCCTCGGGCTTTTCCGCGCCGTCCTGCTCGGCACGGGCGGCCTCGCGGCGCTCCTGCTCGCGCAGCGCGGCGGCGATCTCGCGCATCACCGCATCGACGTCGGCGGCCTCTTCCGGCTCGTCGAAGTGTCCGCTCAACGGCGAGTCCGGCAGCAGCTTGCCATCCTCGAAGAGCGCCCACATTTCCTTGGCGTAGCGGGTTTCCTTGAGTTCCGGGGCGAAACGGCCGAAATAGGCCGCCATGTTCGCCACGTCGCGTTCGAGCATACGGAAGGCATGGTTGTTGGCGGCGGCGTCCACCGCCTGCGGCAGGTCGATGATCACCGGACCGTCGGGGCCGAGCAGCACGTTGAACTCGGACAGGTCGCCATGCACCAGCCCGGCGCAGAGCATCATGACGATCTGGCGGATCAGGAAGGCGTGGTACTCGCGCGCCTGCTCGGGCTCCAGCTCCACGTCATTCAGCCGTGGCGCGGCGTCGCCATGTTCGTCGGCGACCATTTCCATCAGCAGCACGCCGTCGAGGAAGTCGTAGGGCTTGGGCACCCGCACGCCGGCGCTGGCCAGGCGGAACAGCGCGCTCACCTCGGCGTTCTGCCAGGCCTCTTCCTGTTCGCGGCGGCCGTACTTGGAGCCCTTGGCCATGGCCCGCGCCTGCCGGCTGTTGCGGACCTTGCGCCCCTCCTGATACTCCGCGGCCTGGCGGAAGCTGCGCTTGTTGGCTTCCTTGTAGACCTTGGCGCAGCGCAGCTGCTCGCCGCAGCGCACCACATAGACCGCCGCTTCCTTGCCGCTCATCAGCGGACGCAGCACTTCATCGACCAGGCCGTCCTCGATCAGCGGCTCAATGCGTTTGGGTGTCTTCATCGGGTTCCGTCGTTGTTCCTCGATCCAGCCGGGATGGCCGCAGCCGCACCTTATACGTCATGCACGGGGCGCCGCCCAGCGGGCGGCGACGGAAATCAGGGCGGCGTCGGCGTCAGTTCGATGGTTTCGCCCAGGGCATCGGCCATGCGCTGCAGTTCGCTGCCCAGGGCTTCCTCGCCGTCGGCATAGCGCGTGGCGATGTTGGCGAAGCCGTCGGCGACCTCGCTGAAGGCCTCCGCCACCTGCGGATCGAAATAGCTGCCGCTGCCGGCGAGGATGCGCAGCGCCGCCTCGGCGGGCGCCAGCGGGCTGTGGTAGGGATGCTGGCTGGTCAGTTCGTCGTAGCTGTCGATCAACGCCAGCAGCCGGGCCGAGAGTGGAATCTGCTCGCCGCGCAGCCCTTCCGGGTAACCGCTGCCGTCCCAGCGCTCATGGTGGCTATAGGCGATCTCCTTGGCGTAGCGGAGGAACTCCGCCGGCGCGCCGAGTCGCTGTTCGGCCGCCGCCAGGGCATCGCGGCCGACCTTGGTGTGGCTCTGCATGAGCAGGCTGTCGGCCTCATCGAGCTGGCCGGGATTGAGCAACACACGGTCGGGCACCGCGACCTTGCCGATGTCATGCAACTGCGCCGAACGCGCGAGCAACTCGATGCTCTCCACGCTCAGCTCGCCGCCGGCGCCCTGGCGCTGGGCCAGGGCGCCGGCGAGCAGGCGCATGTACAGCTCGATGCGCAACAGGTGCTGACTGTGCGGGTTGTCGCGCAGGTCGCAAAGGGTCGCCATGGCCTCCAGGGTGGCGTCCTGCACGGCCTGCAACTGACGGGTGCGGCGATGCACCTCCAGGGCCAGGTACTCGTTCTTGTCGCGGAGGAAATCGGCATTCGCCTTGAGGTTGAGCTGCGCGCGGATGCGCGCCAGGGTGACCGGCGGGCTGATCGGCTTGGTGATGTAGTCCACCGCGCCGAGGTCGAGGCCGTGCTGCTCGTCCTTCGGGTTGACCAGGCCGGTGAGAAAGATCACCGGGATATCGTGGGTGCGCGGGTCTTGCTTGAGCTGCCGGCAGACCTCGTAGCCGTCCATGTCCGGCATCATCACGTCGAGCAGCACCAGGTCTGGCGGCGGCTCGCTCTGCGCCAGGCGCAAGGCCTTGGCGCCGCTGCTGGCGACGCGCACCTGGTAATGGCCCATGAGCAGTTCGCTCATCAGCATCAGGTTGTCAGGCTGGTCGTCGACGACCAGGATCACTTCCTGCTCCGGCCTGTCCAGCATGCTGTCCATGGCTCCCGTCCTCGTTGCGGCTGCGGCGTTCAGATGCGGATATCGCGCGCCCTGGCCAGGGCCAGGAGGCTCTCCAGCGCGTGTTCGAACTCGAAGCGGCGGATGTTCGCGGCGATACCCTCGTATCCCTCATTGAAGACGCTGCGCAGCAGACCTGCACGCTCGCCGAGCAGGCGCCCGGCGCGCGGATCGTCGTTGGCCAGCAGATGCGCCAGGCGACGCACCACCTGCTCCACTTCGCGCCCGTCCAGGCTGGCCACCGGCGCCTCGCCGGGGCTTGCCGCGGGCACCGCCGCGGACGGCCGATTGACCCGCGCCGGCTCCAGCAGTGGCGAGTCCTCGACGCGGCCCAGCGGCAACCGGCACCAGAACAGGCTGCCCTGCCCCGGCACGCTGCTGACCCCGACTTCGCCGCCCATGGCTTCGGCCAGGCGCTTGCAGATCGCCAGGCCGAGGCCCGAGCCGCCGTAGCGGCGGGTGATCGAACTGTCGGCCTGGCGGAACGACTCGAACAGCCGCGCCTGCTGCGCCGGGGTGATGCCGATGCCGGTGTCGCGCACGCTGAAATACAGCCACTCCTCGTCGCCGGCCTGCATGTCCAGGCGCGCTTCCAGCTCCAGTTGGCCATGTTCGGTGAACTTCAGCGCGTTGTTGCCGTAGTTCAGCAGGATCTGCCGCAGGCGCAGCGGGTCGCCGATCAGCCGCGCCGGCAACCGTGGGTCGATTCGGCAGTGCAGCGCCAGGCCTTTGCCCTCGGCGCGCAGGCGCAGCAGATCGACCAGCTCGCCGAGCAGGCGTTCGAGATCGAACTCGATGCGCTCGAACTCCAGCTTGCCGGCCTCCACCCGCGACAGGTCGAGGATGTCGTTGATCAGTTCCAGCAGGTACTGCCCGGAGCCCTGGATCTTGCCCAGGTAGTCGCGCTGCTGCGGGTCGAGGGTGGTCTGTTCGAGCAGGTGCGCCAGGCCGATGATGATGTTCATCGGCGTGCGGATTTCGTGGCTCATGTTGGCGAGGAAATCGCTCTTCAGCCGCGCCGCCTCCTCGGCCAGGTCGCGGGCCTGGGCCAGCGCTTCCTCGGTGGCCTTGCGCGCGGTGATGTCGCGGCTCACGCCGACCAGCCCGAGCAGCCCGCCGCCCTCGTCGTGGAAGGCCCGGCGCAAGGTGTCGAAGAGCACCCGCCGGCCATCCGGGTAGACCACCCAGCCTTCGCTGGCGAACGGCTGGCCGGCCGACAGCGCTTCGCGGTCGCGCGCGCTGCGGCCGGCGCAGGCGGCCGGGCTGAACAGTTGCGCATCGCTATGCCCGACCACCTCCTCGGCGCTCAGCCCGAGGCACTCGGCGAAGGCCTGGTTGGCGCCCAGGTAGCGGCCCTGCCCGTCCTTGAACCAGATCGGGTCGGGAATCGCGTTGATCAGCGCCAGCAGGGTCTGCCGCTGGCGGTGCTCCTCGGCCTCGGCGCGGGCGCGCTCGGCGACCTGGATCTGCAGGCGGCGGTTCCAGATCAGGACGAAGGTGAGCAAGGCCAGGAAGCCGATCACATAGGGCCAAGCGGCCAGCAGCAACTGCCGCCAGTCGAAGGCCGCCGGGCGCGGCAGCCATTGCGCGCGGATGCGCTCGTCCTCCGCCGGCGCGATGCTCTGCAGGGCGCGATCGAGCAACGGCACCAGCGGCGCCAGCTCGCGGCGCACGCCGAAGCGCACCTGGCTGTTGTCCAGGCCACTGTCGCCGCGCACTTCCAGGTTGCTCAGGTTCAACTGACCGAGCAGGTAATAGGTGGTGATCAGGCTGCCGACATAGGCGTCGGCCTGCCCGGAAGCCACCGCCTTGAGCGCGGCGGCGGTGTCGTCGGTGAAGACGAAGGACACCCCCGGCACCGCCGCGCGCAGCAGGTCGTGCACGGCGAAATCGCGCTCCACCGCGACGCGCTTGCCGGACAGGTCGTCGAGCACGCGCACGTCGCTGTCGTGGCGGGCGAAGATCAGGCTGCTGGTGCTCAGGTAGGGCTGGGTGAAGGCCAGGAACTGCTCACGCTCCTGGGTCCGCGCCACGGTCGGCAACAGATCGACCTCGCCCTTGCGCACCGCCTCCATCACCTGCGCCCAGTCATCCACGACCACCAGTTGCAGACGCAGGCCCAGGCGTTCCGCCACCAGGTTCAGGTAATCGGCACTGATACCCTGGAAGCGATCCTTGCCTTCGAGCATCTCGAACGGCGGCCAGCCATTGCGCGACAGGCCGACCCGCAGCGGCTGGTGCGTCTCGATCCAGGCCTGCTCCTGCGGGCTCAACGTCAGCGGCTCGGCCCGTGCCCAGGCACAGAGCAGGACGAGCAACAACAGACAACGCTGGAGACGTCGGCGACAGGGCATGGTGGGCTCTCGGCGGACCTCCTGCAAGCGTAGCCGGCAGTTTGAAAAGCGAATGCGGATTGCCGCCCCCTGCGGCCGGGCCGACAATCCAGCTATCCCTGGTACGGAGGATGGAACACAGCATGGCCCCGATCCCCGATAGCGAAGAGTGCTGGCAAGCGGTCTGCGCGCGCGACGCCGGCTGCGACGGGCGCTTCGTGTTTTCCGTCAGCTCCACCGGCGTGTACTGCCGGCCGAGTTGCCCGGCACGGCGTCCGGCGCGGCGCAATGTGCGATTCCATGCCGATCCGGCGGCGGCCGAGGCGGCGGGTTTCCGCCCCTGCAAGCGCTGCACGCCAAACGGCGCCAGCCCGGCGCAGCGCCTCGACGCCCTGGTCGCCGCCGCCTGCGCCCTGCTGGAGAACGCCGAACGGCCCATGAGCATGGGCGAACTGGCGGCGCGCATCGGCCTGTCGTCCTCGCACCTGAGCCGTGCCTTCAAGGAACGCACCGGACTGACCCCGCGCGCCTGGGCCGAAGCGCGCCGCCAGCAGCGTCTGGCCGCGCTCCTGCCGCACTCACGCTCGGTGCTGGAAGCCGCGCTGGACGCCGGTTACTCCGGCACCCGCGCGCTCTACACGGCGGCCAGCGCGCTGAGCCCGGCGCAGCGCCGACGCAGAGGCGCCGGCGAATGCCTGCGCTATGCCATCGCCGCCTGCGCGCTCGGCCAGGTGCTGCTGGCGGCCAGCCCGCAGGGCGTCTGCGCCCTGCTCTTCGGCGACAGCGAAGCGGCCCTGGAAGCACAACTCGGCCAGCGTTTCGCCGCCGCCGAACGGCAGCGCGACGACGCCGGCCTGGGCGACTGGCTGGCCCAGGTGCTGACGCAACTGGAGCAACCCGAACGCGCCGCGCACCTGCCCCTGGACCTGCGCGGCAGCGCCTTCCAATTGCGCGTGTGGCAGGCCCTGACGCAAATCCCCAGCGGCCAGACCCGAGGCTACGGCGAACTGGCCGAGCAACTGCACAGCCACCCGCGTGCCATCGCCCGTGCCTGCGCCAGCAACCCGGTCGGCCTGCTGGTGCCCTGCCACCGGGTCGTCAGCGCCAGTGGCGCCGCCGGCGGCTACCACTGGGGAGTGGCACGCAAGCTGGCGTTGTTGCGCAGCGAGGATGACACCCGCGAGCGCGTCAGCTAATTCTGAAAGACGGCGCGACCCAGCGGTCAGCGCCGGCCCCCCTGTGCTAAGGTGGCCCCCCGGAACATCAGCCTCCCCCCGCGCCGCCCATGAACCTCTGGAACCTCATCACGCGCTTTGGCGACAGCTCGCTGCTGCTGCCCTGCGCCCTGCTCATCTATGGCTGGCTGCTGTATCGCCGGGAAGGCGGCGACGCCCATCGCTGGCTACTGCTGTTCGGCCTGGCCGCCAGCCTCACCCTGGCCTCGAAACTGGCCTTCATGGGCTGGGGCATTGGCATTCCCGAATGGAACTTCACCGGCCTCTCCGGGCACAGCATGATGGCGGGCAGCGTACTGCCGGTGCTCGGCGCCCTGCTCGCCCGCGGCCGGCCGGCCTGGCGCCTGGCCGCCGCCGCGGTTGGCATGCTGCTGGCGCTGCTGGTCGGCACCTCGCGGCTGGAAATCAACGCGCACTCGCCGGCGGAGGTCTACGCCGGCCTGAGCGCCGGGCTCGGCGCCAGCGGCGCCTTCCTCTACCTGACCCGCCAGCGCCTGCCGTCGCTCTCGCCGCTGCTGCTCGGTCTGGTCCTGCTGTTCACCCTCAGCCAGGGCGCCACCGGGGTGCGCGCGCCGACCCACCAGTTGCTGCAGCGCCTCGCCGCCAGCATGGCCGGCCGCGACCAAGCCTTCACCCGCGAGCACTGGCCCGCCGCCGAACGCCTGAAAGCGCAGGCGCCGGCGGCCTGAATCGCCTCGTTCGGGAAACCGAACGTCATTCGCGGGAAAATCCGGCCAACCGAACGGCAGGGCTGCCAGAAGCATCTGCCGAAAATAAATAATCCTTCAATTTCAAAAACTTAAGAATCAGAACGCGCACCTCGAACGGCTGGCACGCTCCCTGCTCTATCCAGCGAGTGAGCATGCGGCAGCGCTGCGCATTCCCCATGGGCGACAACGAGGGTCGGTTCGCTCCGGGCAAGGCTGCCGCAAGACCGATAACAAACAGAACAAGTCGAGGAATATCCCCCATGCGTATCGCACCCCGTGTGCTCGGCGCCGCCATCGTCGCCGCCCTGTTCGCCACCCCGGTCCTGTCCGCGGAACTCACCGGCACCCTGAAGAAGATCAAGGACAGCGGGACCATCACCCTCGGCCACCGCGACGCCTCCATTCCCTTCTCCTACCTGGCGGACAACCCGAACCAGCCGGAGGGCTACTCCCACGACCTGCAACTGAAGGTGGTCGAGGCGGTGAAGCAGGAGCTGGGCATGCCGGACCTCAAGGTGCGCTACAACCTGGTCACCTCGCAGACCCGCATCCCGCTGGTGCAGAACGGCACCGTGGACATCGAGTGCGGCTCCACCACCAACAACCTGGAACGGCAGAAGCAGGTCGACTTCTCCCTCGGCATCTTCGAGGTCGGCACCCGCCTGCTGACCAAGAAGACCAGCGGCATCGCCGACTTCGCCGACCTCAAGGGCAAGAACGTGGTGACCACCGCCGGCACCACCTCCGAACGCCTGCTCAAGGCGATGAACGCCGAGCAGAAGATGGGCATGAACATCATCTCGGCCAAGGACCACGGCGAGTCCTTCCTGATGCTCGAATCCGGCCGCGCGGTGGCCTTCATGATGGACGACGCGCTGCTCTACGGCGAAATGGCCAAGGCCAAGAACCCGGCCGATTGGGTCGTGGTCGGCAAGCCGCAATCCTACGAAATCTACGGCTGCGTGATCCGCAAGGGCGACGACGGCTTCAAGCAGGTGGTCGACAAGGCCATCGCCGCCACCTTCGCCTCCGGCGAGATCAACGGCATCTACGACAAGTGGTTCACCCAGCCGGTCCCGCCCAAGGGCCTGAACCTCAATTTCCCGATGAGCGACACGCTCAAGAAGCTGATCGCCAATCCGACCGACAAGGCTGCCGAGCAGCTCTGACGGTCGCGCCCGCCGCGGCTCACGAGGCCGCGGTGGACGGGGAGCGGGGGCGCCGGCGGCGCTCCCCACTTCCTTCTTTCCTGACTCGCTGAACGCGGAACACACCCGTTACCCATGGGTGCGGGCGCCCCTGTGCCCGGGATTCCGCTTCGACCACCGTTATCCGAGGGGAAACCCGCATGAATTACACCTGGGACTGGGGCGTGTTCTTCAAGTCCACCGGGATCGGCGACGAGATCTACCTGAACTGGTACGTCACCGGCCTCGGCTGGACCGTCGCCGTCGCGCTCAGCGCCTGGCTGGTCGCGCTGGCGCTCGGCAGCCTGCTCGGCGTGCTGCGCACGGTGCCGAACCGCTGGCTGTCCGGCCTCGCCACCAGCTACGTGGAGCTGTTCCGCAACGTGCCGCTGCTGGTGCAGCTATTCCTCTGGTATTTCCTGGTCCCGGATCTGCTGCCGCAGCCGTTGCAGGACTGGTTCAAGCTCGGCCTGGCGCCGGAAACCTCGGCCTACATCAGCGTCGTCGTGTGCCTCGGCCTGTTCACCGCCGCGCGGGTCTGCGAGCAGGTGCGCACCGGCATCCAGGCGCTGCCCAAGGGCCAGGTCGGCGCCGCTCGCGCGCTGGGTTTCCGCCTGCCGCAGGTGTACCGCTACGTGCTGCTACCGCAGGCCACGCGCATCATCATCCCGCCGCTGACCTCGGAGTTCCTCAACATCATCAAGAACTCCTCGGTGGCCTCGCTGATCGGCCTCATGGAGCTGCTGGCGCAGACCAAGCAGACCGCCGAATTCAGCGCCAACCTGTTCGAAGCCTTCACCCTGGCCACGCTGATCTACTTCACCCTGAACATGAGCCTGATGCTGTTCATGCGCGCGGTCGAACGCCGGCTCGCGCTGCCCGGGCTGATTTCCGTGGGAGGTAAATGATGGATTTCAGCGCGATCATCCCGGCCCTGCCGGGTCTATGGGACGGCATGGCCATGACCCTGCAACTCACCGTCCTGGGCGTGCTCGGCGGCGTGCTGCTGGGCACCCTGCTGGCACTCATGCGCCTGTCGCACAACCGCCTGCTGAGCAACCTGGCCGGCACCTACGTCAACTACTTCCGCTCGATCCCGCTGCTGCTGGTGGTCACCTGGTTCTACCTGGCGGTGCCCTACATCCTGCGCTGGATCACCGGCAGCGATACCCCGGTGGGCGCCTTCAGCAGTTGCCTGGTGGCCTTCGTCATGTTCGAGGCGGCGTACTTCTGCGAGATCGTCCGCGCCGGCATCCAGGCCATCCCCAAGGGGCAGATGGGCGCCGCCCAGGCCCTGGGCATGACCTACGGCCAGTGCATGCGCCTGATCATCCTGCCGCAGGCGTTCCGCAAGATGACCCCGCTGCTGCTGCAGCAAAGCATCATCCTGTTCCAGGACACCTCGCTGGTCTACACCGTCGGCCTGATGGACTTCCTCAATGCCTCGCGCTCGCGCGGCGACATCATCGGCCAGCCCCATGAATTCCTGATCTTCGCCGGTCTCGTCTACTTCGTCCTCAGCTTCTCCGCCTCGCTGGCGGTCAAGCGCCTGCAGAAAAGGTTCGCCCTATGATCTCCATCCAGAACGTCAGCAAGTGGTACGGCGATTTCCAGGTCCTCAGCGACTGCAGCACCCAGGTCGCCAAGGGCGAGGTGGTGGTGGTCTGCGGCCCCTCCGGCTCCGGCAAGTCGACCCTGATCAAGTGCGTCAACGCCCTGGAACCCATCCAGAAGGGTGACATCGTGGTCGACGGCACCTCGATCGCCGATCCCGGGACCAACCTGCCCAAGCTGCGCTCGCGGGTCGGCATGGTGTTCCAGCACTTCGAGCTGTTCCCGCACCTGACCATCACCGAGAACCTGACCATCGCCCAGCTCAAGGTGCTCGGCCGCGGCAAGGAAGAAGCCCGCGAAAAGGGCCTGGCCCTGCTCGACCGGGTCGGACTGAAAGCCCACGCGCACAAGCACCCCGGCCAGCTTTCCGGCGGCCAGCAGCAGCGCGTGGCCATCGCCCGCGCGCTGGCCATGGACCCGGTGGTGATGCTGTTCGACGAACCGACCTCGGCGCTCGACCCGGAAATGGTCAACGAGGTGCTCGACGTCATGGTCCAGCTGGCCCAGGAGGGCATGACCATGATGTGCGTGACCCACGAGATGGGCTTCGCCCGCAAAGTCGCCGACCGGGTGATCTTCATGGACCGCGGGCAGATCGTCGAAGACTGCGCGAAGGGCGAATTCTTCGGCGACCTCAACGGCCGCTCGGAGCGCGCCCAGCAGTTCCTCGCCAAGATCCTTACGCACTGACCCCGGCACCCCGGCATTCGTAGGCTGGGTGGGGCGATGCGCCGCCCCGTCCTACGGGCTGAACCCGCGCCTTGCGCGCCATCGCGGGCATCGCCCGCTCCCCCTCACCGTCCACGGGAAAACAACAAGATGAACAACCTCCTGCAAGCATTCGCCCCCGCCGCCCTGGCGCTGACCTTGCTGCTGCCCCACGCGGCCGTCGCCGAAGAGGCCAAGGTGCAGAAGAAACTCGCCAACGTGGTCATTCTGGCCACCGGCGGGACCATCGCCGGGGCCGGCGCCAGCGCCACCAACAGCGCCACCTACACGGCCGCCAAGGTGCCGGTCGATGCGCTGATCGCCGGCGTGCCGCAGCTCAAGGACATCGCCAACGTGCGCGGCGAACAGGTGTTCCAGATCGCCTCGGAGAGTTTCAGCAACGACGACCTGCTCAAGCTCGGCAAGCGCGTCGCCAAGCTGGCCAGGCAGGACGACGTCGACGGCATCGTCATCACCCACGGCACCGACACCCTGGAAGAGACCGCCTTCTTCCTCAACCTGGTGGAGAAGACCGACAAGCCCATCGTGGTGGTCGGCTCCATGCGCCCGGGCACCGCCATGTCCGCCGACGGCATGCTCAACCTGTACGACGCGGTGGCCGTGGCCGGCGACCCGAGCGCGCGCGGCAAGGGCGTGCTGGTGACCATGAACGATGAGATCCTCTCCGGGCGCGACACCGGCAAGGCGGTGAACATCCGTACCGAAGCCTTCAAGAGCCCGTGGGGCGCCCTCGGCATGGTGGTCGAAGGCAAGAGCTACTGGTTCCGCCTGCCGGCCAAGCGCCACACCAGCGGCTCGGAGTTCGACATCGAGAAGATCAGCGCGCTGCCCCGCGTGGACATCGCCTACGGCTACGGCAACGTCGACGAAACCGCCTACCGCGCCTTCGCCCAGTCCGGCGCCAAGGCCATCATCCACGCCGGCACCGGCAACGGCTCGGTGTCCTCGCGGGTGGTCCCGGTGCTGCAAGAGCTGCGCAAGGACGGCATCCAGATCATCCGTTCCTCGCACGTCAACCAGGGCGGCTTCGTGCTGCGCAACGCCGAACAGCCGGACGACCAGTACGACTGGGTCGTGGCCCACGACCTGAACCCGCAGAAGGCGCGCATCCTCGCCTCGGTGGCCCTGACCCAGACCCAGGACAGCAAGGAGTTGCAGCGGATCTTCTGGGAATACTGACAGCCGGCGCCGAAGCGGCCAGCCCGCCGGCGGATAGCGCCGATGGCGTTAGCCGCCGCGGTCCTGAGCCTCGCTTCGACAGCCGCCGTTCCTCCCGCACTCGTCAGCCCGTCGCCCGCTCCGGCAACGGGCTGGCCCGGCCAAGGTGACTGTGATGCAATGCCCGAACCCTGTCCGTCGCCTGCCCTCGCTCACCGTGAAGCCGAAGCTCATCCGCCCCCTGCTGCTGCCGATCCCGTTGCTCCTGCTGATGCTCGGCTGCGGCTATGGCGCCTACCTGGTCAGCGCCGGCGCCGGCACCCGCGGCCTGATCGAGAGCGGCGAGCGGCAGTTGGAGCTGCACGCGCGCGGGGTGGAGAGCGAGATCAGCCGCTACACCTACCTGCCCAGCCTGCTGGAGCTGGAAAACAGCGTCAGCGACCTGCTGCTGCAACCCTCGGCGCAACGCCGCGAGCTGGTCAACGGCTACCTCGAAGGCCTCAACCGGCGCAGCGGCAGCCGCGCCATCTACCTGCTCGACACCTCCGGCCGGGTGGTCGCCACCAGCAACTGGCAGGACGCCGACAGCTACCTCGGCGAAGACCTGGCCTTCCGCGCCTATTTCCAGGACGCCGTGCGCGGCCAGCCGGGACGCTTCTACGGCATCGGCAGCACCACCGGCGAGCCCGGCTACTACCTGGCCCACGGCCTGGTGCACGGCGGTCGGGTGATCGGCGTGGCGGTGGTCAAGGTGCGCATGGACGCCCTCGAAGAGCGCTGGGAAAAGGCCCGCCTGCAAGCCTTCGTCAGCGACGAGAACGGCATCATCATCCTCTCCAGCGATCCGCACCTGCGGCTCCAGGCGGTCCGCCCGCTCAGCCCGGCGGACAAGGAACGCCTGGCGCGCAGCCTGCAGTACTACTGGTGGGCGCTCAACGAATGGCAGCCCAGCTCGCGCAAGCCGCTGGGCGACGGCGTCGAGGAAATCGGCTTCCGCGACCGCGACGCCCAGGGCCAGGAGCACGGCGAGCGCCTGTACCTGGCGCAGACCCGCCGGCTCAACGACACGCCGTGGAACTTCACCCTGCTCAGCCCGCTACGCGACGTACGCCACGAAGCCATGATCCACGGCGCGCTGGCGGCGGTCGGCTGTGCCCTGCTGGCGTTCCTGCTGATCGCCTGGAACGAGCGGCGCAAAGTGCTCGCCACCCGGCTCGCCGCGCGCGAGGCGCTGCAGCAGGCGAACAATGAACTGGAGCGGCGCATCGCCGAGCGCACCGCCGACCTGCGCGCCAGCAACCAGCACCTGCGCGAACAGATCCGCGAGCGCCGCCAGGCCGAACAGACCCTGCGCCAGGCCCAGGACCGCCTGGTCCAGGCCGGCAAGCTGGCGGTGATCGGGCAGATGTCCACCAGCATCGCCCACGAACTCAACCAGCCGCTGGCGGCCTTGCGCACGCTCTCCGGCAACACCGTGCGCTTCCTCGCCCGCGGCGCCCTGGACACCGCCAGCAGCAACCTCGAAGCGATCAACGAGATGGTCGATCGCATGGGCCGCATCACCGCCAGCCTGCGCGCCTTCGCCCGGCGCGCCGACGACCATGGCCAGGCGCGCCTGGGCAAGGCGGTGGACGCCGCCCTGCTGGTCCTGCAGGTACGCCTGAAAGCCTGTCCGCTGAGCCTGCAGCGCGAATACGACGACGTCTGCCTGGGCATCGACCAGACCCGCCTTGAGCAGATCCTGGTCAACCTGATCGCCAACGCCCTCGACGCCATGAGCGAACAGGACGACCGCCAGCTCTGGCTCAGCGGCCGCCGCGACGGCGCCCTCTATCGCCTGACGGTGCGCGACAACGGTCCGGGCATCCCGCAGGACGCGCGCGCGCACCTGTTCGAGCCCTTCTTCACCACCAAGCCCGGCGAGCACGGCCTGGGCCTCGGCCTGACCCTCTCGGCCAGCCTCGCCACCGCTGCCGGCGGCAGCCTCGGCGTGGCCTACCCGGAGGCCGGCGGCACCGCCTTCGAACTCAGCCTGCCCCTGCTGCCCACCCCGGAGCCCAGTCCATGAACGAAGAACACCTCCGCGTCCTGATCGTCGAAGACGACCCGCACGTCCTGCTCGGCTGCCAGCAGGCGCTGGCCCTGGACGACATCGACAGCGACGGCGTGGCCACTGCCGAGGAAGCCCTTGCCCGCGTCGGCGCCGACTTCCCCGGCATCGTCATCAGCGACATCCGCCTGCCCGGCCTGGATGGCCTGCACCTGCTGGCGCGGCTGCGCGAGAAGGACGCGCAACTGCCGGTGGTGCTGATCACCGGCCATGGCGACATCGCCATGGCGGTACAGGCCATGCGCGACGGCGCCTACGACTTCATGGAAAAACCCTTCGCCCCGGAACGCCTGGTCGAGGTCGCGCGGCGAGCCCTGGCGCAGCGCCGCCTGAGCCGCGAAGTCGGCCAACTGCGCCGCCAACTGGCCGGACGCCAGACCCTGGAAAGCCGCCTGATCGGCCGCTCGCCGGCCATGCAGGCGCTGCGCGAACTGATCGCCAACGTCGCCGACACCTCGGCCAACGTGCTGATCGAGGGCGAAACCGGCACCGGCAAGGAACTGGTCGCGCGCTGCCTGCACGACTACAGCCGGCGCCAGGCCAAGGCCTTCGTCGCGCTGAACTGCGGCGGCCTGCCGGAGAGCCTGATCGACAGCGAAATCTTCGGCCATGAGGCCCATGCCTTCACCGGTGCCGGCAAACGCCGCATCGGCAAGATCGAGCACGCCGACGGCGGCAGCCTGTTCCTCGACGAGATCGAGAGCATGCCGCTGAACCTGCAGATCAAGCTGCTGCGCGTGCTGCAGGAACAGCAACTGGAACGCCTCGGCTCGAACCAGTTGATCGCCGTGGACTGCCGGGTGATCGCCGCGACCAAGTCCGACCTCGCCGCCATGGGCCGCGACGGCAGCTTCCGCAGCGACCTCTACTACCGCCTCAACGTGGTGCGCCTGCACCTGCCGCCGCTGCGCGAGCGCCGCGAAGACATCCTCATGCTCTTCGAGCACTTCCTGCAGCAGTCCTCGCTGCGCTTCGACCGCCCGGCGCCGACCATCGACAACGCCACCGCGGCCAGCCTGACGGCCCACGACTGGCCGGGCAACGTGCGCGAACTGCGCAACGTCGCCGAACGCTTCGCCCTCGGCCTGCCGGTGCTGAGCCACAGCGGCCTGGCCGCGGACGCCGGCGAACCGCGCTTCGCCGAAGCCGTGGAAGCCTTCGAGAAGGGCCTGCTGCAAGCCGCCCTGGAACGCCACGGCGGCAATCTCAGCCAGGCCAGCCTGGCCCTGGGCATGGCCAAGACCACGCTGTTCGACAAAGTGAAGAAGTACGGCCTGGCGTAGGATCGCGTTGCACTCACCCTTCACCTCCGGGACACTAGCGGCCCTTCCTTGACCGTCGCGCCGCCTGGAGCCGCCCCATGTCCGCCAAATCCGAAGCCTTCTGGAACCAGCTGTGCGCCGATGCCGGCGTCGATCCGCAACGGCGCCTGGCCGCGCGCCAGGCGATCCTGAGCGACGCCAGGGCGGTCGATAGCTGTTTCTACCGGGCCGATGACAAGGACCCGGATGGCGAGGAACTCGACCTGGGTGACGCCAAGGTGCTGTTCCTCGGCCCGTTCCAGGCGCCCGCCGAGTGGGATGCCGCCGAACGCGAAGAGTTCTTCGGCGAAACCGATCCGGCGGCGTTCTTCAGCGCGCTGATCGAGTGCGAGGCCGAGCCGGGCTCCAAGGCCTTCTTCCTTCCGGAGATCGGCGACTTCGTGGCGCTGATGCCGAGCCCGGACAAGGTCGAGATGTACTTCCTGCACGACTGGCACGACGAAGAAGACGGCTGCCATTGCGTGCTGGTGCGCGACGACGAGGGCCTCTGAGCGCCGGATTCCGCTTACGGTTTTTTCCTACAGCAACGTCGGTGTTCGCCCCATTGGGCCGGCCAGGGGGTGGCGGCTAGAGTCGTCCCCCCTTTGCGACACCCTGCCCGGCCATGCCCAACGAACACGACCGCCTCCGCGTAGAACGCGAGGCACGCCTCCCCAACCACGCCCCGCGCGTTCTCCGCGGGCGCCTCAGTCGCCGCGACTACCAGGACCCGCTGCAAGGCACCGCGCGCGGCCTGGTGCGCCTGGATGACTGCCACGGCGGCGGCCGGACGGCCGAAGACCTGTTCATCCGCAGCGCGCACATCCACTGGGTGCTGCGCGCCGACGAGCACCGAGCGCCGCCCCTGGCGACCCCGCCAGGGCGCCGGGCTGGCTGAAGCCAAACTGAAAATCGCGCTGTTCGCCCGCTACGCGGGGAACCGGGCACGCCGGCGCCAGTCCGAAGGACATGCGCCACTGCTTTCAATCGATTCCTACGCAGCCTTCGGCAGCCACGCCGTGCGAGACCCCCAGCATGCACCAGGATCACGACACCCTCTGGGTGGAACTGGAAACCCTCGGCAATGACCAGCGCCCGCGCGTCCTGCGCGGCCGCATGAACCTGCGCGACTACCTCGACCTGCTGGAGGGCCACGCCCCCGGCCTGGTGCGCCTCGACGAGTGCCGCACACGCGGCCGCGGCCCGGTCGCCGATCTGTTCATCCGCAGCGTGCACATCCTGCGCGTCATGGCCCTCGGCGCCCTGCCGGCCTGAACGCCGCCGCTCAGTCGGCCATGCCGCGATACACGTAGGTCATCGGCCGCGGCCCCGGCAGGTAGTCCTGGCGCATGTCGCGTATGTGGAAACCGGCGGCCTCGATCAGCGCCGGGATGTCGCGGTTCAGGTGGCAGCCACCGGCCAGCGGTTTCCAGATCGGCGTCAGACGCTCCTGCCAGGCCCGCACGCTGGCGTCCGGCGCCCGCCCATGCTCGCAGAAGAACAGCTCACCGCCCGCCTTGAGCACCCGGCGCATTTCCTTCAGCGCGGCGGCCACGTCGGGGATGGTGCAGAGGGTGAAGGTGCAGACGATGCTGTCGAAGCTAGCCGCCTCGGCGCGGATCTGCCCGAGTTCCAGGGCGACCATTTCCAGCGGAATGGCGATGCGCGCGGCGCGCTCGCGGGCCAGCGCCTGCATCTGCGCCGCCGGGTCGACGCCGACGATTGTCGACACTTTCGCCGGATCGTAGAAACCCAGGTTGAGCCCGGTGCCGATGCCGATCTCCAGCACCCGTCCGTGGGCGCGCGGCACCAGCAGCGAGCGTTGCTTCATCACATCGCCCATGCCGCAGGCGAAGTCGATCAGGTGCGGCAACAGGTAGCGGTCGTAGAGTCCCATGGCGATCTCCTGCTTTTCGCCCCAGCCTACTCCGGCGCGAGGCCCGCCGCGCGGGGCGATCCGGCCATTTGCCGGGCGCTCGATACCGACACTGAATAAGGCTCGGGCGTATTAGACGATTGTCGACAATCATCTTGACCACATGGCGATTGGGGGTTAGTTTTCGCCGCACCCAACGAAGATTGTCGACACCATGAGCGAAACCCTGCCCCTCCCCAGCGAACTCGAAGGCGACAGCGAGACCTTGTCGGAGCACGTGTTCCGCAAGATCCAGTCGGCCATCGTCAAGGGCGAGATCGCTCCCGGCAGCAAGATTTCCGAGCCGGAGCTGGCGCGCACCTACGGCATCAGCCGGGGTCCGCTGCGCGAAGCGATCCACCGCCTGGAAGGACAGAAGCTGCTGGTTCGCGTACCGCACGTCGGCGCCCGCGTGGTGTCGCTCAGCCATGAAGAGCTGCTGGAGCTGTACGAAATCCGCGAGTCGCTGGAAGGCATGGCCTGTCGCCTGGCCGCCGAGCGCATGAGCCAGGCGGAGATCGACGAGCTGCGCCGGGTGCTCGACACCCACGAGCGCGACGAGGCGTTCCAGGCCGGGCGCGGCTACTACCTGCAGGAAGGCGACTACGACTTCCACTACCGGATCATCCAGGGCAGCGGCAACCGCACCCTGACCCGCATGCTCTGCGGCGAGCTGTATCAACTGGTGCGCATGTACCGCCTGCAATTCTCGGCAACGCCGAACCGGCCGCGCCAGGCCTTCGCCGAACACCACCGCATTCTCGACGCCATCGCCGAACGTGACGGCGAACTGGCCGAACTGCTGATGCGCCGGCATATCGGCGCGTCCAAACGCAACATCGAGCGTCACTACCTGGACGCCCAAGCCAAGACAGCCAAACCACGAGGTGAGTCATGAGTCAGCTTTCCCCCGGGCAGCGTTTCCGCAATGCCATCGCCGAAGAACATCCGCTGCAGGTGATTGGCGCGATCAACGCCAACCACGCGCTGCTCGCCAAGCGCGCCGGCTTCAAGGCCATCTACCTCTCCGGTGGCGGCGTGGCGGCGGGTTCCCTGGGTCTGCCGGACCTGGGCATCAACACCCTGGACGACGTGCTCACCGACGTGCGCCGCATCACCGACGTCTGCGACCTGCCGCTGCTGGTGGACATCGACACCGGCTTCGGCCCCAGCGCCTTCAACATCGAGCGCACCGTCAAGAGCCTGATCAAGGCCGGCGCCGCTGCCGCGCACATCGAGGACCAGGTCGGCGCCAAGCGTTGCGGCCACCGTCCGGGCAAGGAAATCGTCTCCACCGAGGAGATGGCTGACCGCGTCAAGGCCGCCGCCGATGCCAAGACCGACCCGAACTTCTTCCTCATCGCGCGCACCGATGCCATCCAGGCCGAGGGCGTGGATGCCGCCATCGAGCGCTGCCTGCGCTACGTCGAAGCCGGCGCCGACGGCATCTTCGCCGAGGCCGCCTACGACCTGCCGACCTACCAGCGCTTCGTCGAAGCGCTGAAGGTGCCGGTGCTGGCCAACATCACCGAGTTCGGCGCCACCCCGCTGTTCTCCCGCGATGAACTGGCCTCGGTCGGCGTGGCCATCCAGCTCTACCCGCTGTCCGCCTTCCGCGCCGCCAACAAGGCCGCGGAAGCCGTGTACACGGCGATCCGCCGCGACGGCCATCAGAAAGAAGTCATCGACATCATGCAGACTCGTGCCGAGCTGTACGACCGCATCGGCTACCACGCCTTCGAGCAGAAGCTCGACGCGCTGTTCGCCGCGAACAAGAAGTGAGCCCGGCGGCGGATGGCGCCAACGGCGCGGTCCGCCGGCCGCCCCAGAACAGAGACACCAGTCCCTCTGCCTGCGGAACAAGAACAAACAACCGGATTCGATGAGGAGAGACGAGCGATGAGCGCTAGCCCAGAAACCACCACCGGCTTCAAGCCGAAGAAATCCGTGGCCCTGAGTGGCACCGCCGCCGGCAACACCGCCCTGTGCACCGTCGGCCGCAGCGGCAACGACCTGCACTACCGCGGCTACGACATTCTCGACGTCGCCAATAGCTGCGAGTTCGAGGAAATCGCCCACCTGCTGGTCCACGGCAAGCTGCCGAACGTCGCCGAACTGGCCGGCTACAAGGCCAAGCTCAAGGCCCTGCGCGGCATCCCGGCGGGCGTCAAGGCCGCCCTCGAACAACTGCCGCCCTCCGCCCACCCGATGGACGTGATGCGCACCGGCGTTTCCGTACTCGGCTGCCTGTCGCCGGAAAAGGAAGACCACAACCATCCGGGCGCCCGCGACATCGCCGACAAGCTGATGGCCTCGCTGGGCTCCATGCTGCTGTACTGGTATCACTTCAGCCACAACGGCAAGCGCATCGACGTCGAAACCGACGACGACTCCATCGGCGGCCACTTCCTGCACCTGCTGCACGGCGAGAAGCCGCGCGAGTCCTGGGTGCGCGCCATGCACACCTCGCTGAACCTGTACGCCGAGCACGAATTCAACGCATCCACCTTCACCTCGCGGGTGATCGCCGGCACCGGCTCCGACATGTTCTCCTGCATCGCCGGCGCCATCGGTGCGCTGCGCGGGCCGAAGCACGGCGGCGCCAACGAGGTGGCCTTCGAGATCCAGAAGCGCTACGACAACCCGGACGAGGCGGAAGCCGACATCCGCGCCCGCGTGGAGAAGAAGGAAGTGGTCATCGGCTTCGGCCACCCGGTCTACACCGTGGCCGACCCGCGCAACAAAGTGATCAAGGAAGTCGCCCGCCAGCTCAGCCTGGAACAGGGCAACACCAAGATGTACGACATCGCCGAGCGCCTGGAATCGGTCATGTGGGAAATCAAGAAGATGTTCCCCAACCTCGATTGGTTCAGCGCCGTCAGCTACCACATGATGGGCGTGCCCACCGCCATGTTCACCCCGCTGTTCGTCATCGCCCGCACCTCCGGCTGGTCGTCCCACGTCATCGAACAACGCATCGACGGCAAGATCATTCGTCCGAGCGCCAACTATGTCGGCCCGGAAGACCTGACCTTCGTGCCGCTCAAGGATCGCAAGTAAATGAACACTCAATATCGCAAGAACCTGCCCGGCACCTCGCTCGACTACTTCGACGCCCGCGCGGCGGTCGAGGCGATCCAGCCCGGCGCCTGGGCCAAGCTGCCCTACACCTCCCGCGTGCATGCCGAGAACCTGGTGCGCAAGTGCGACCCGGCGATCCTCGGCGAGTGCCTGACGCAGATCGTCGAGTGCAAGCGCGAGCGCGACTTCCCCTGGTTCCCGGCGCGCGTGGTCTGCCACGACATCCTCGGCCAGACCGCGCTGGTCGACCTCGCCGGCCTGCGTGACGCCATCGCCGACCAGGGCGGCGACCCGGCCAAGGTCAACCCGGTGGTGCCGGTGCAACTGATCGTCGACCACTCGTTGGCCGTGGAGTGCGGCGGCTTCGATCCGCAGGCGTTCGAGAAGAACCGCGCCATCGAGGATCGCCGTAACGAAGACCGCTTCCACTTCATCAACTGGACCAAGAAGGCGTTCAAGAACGTCGACGTGATCCAGCCGGGCAACGGCATCATGCACCAGATCAACCTGGAGAAGATGTCGCCGGTGATCCACAACGACCATGGCCTGGCCTACCCGGACACCTGCGTCGGCACCGACAGCCACACCCCGCACGTCGACGCCCTCGGCGTGATCGCGGTCGGCGTCGGCGGCCTGGAAGCGGAGAACGTCATGCTCGGCCGCGCGTCCTGGATGCGCCTGCCGGAAATCGTCGGCGTCGAGCTGAGCGGCAAGCCGCAGCCGGGCATCACCGCCACCGACGTGGTGCTCTCGCTGACCGAGTTCCTGCGCAAGGAAAAAGTCGTCGGCGCCTACCTGGAGTTCCGTGGCGAAGGTGCCGCCGCGCTGACCCTCGGCGACCGCGCGACCATCTCCAACATGGCCCCGGAATACGGCGCCACCGCGGCGATGTTCTTCATCGACCAGCAGACCATCGACTACCTCAAGCTCACCGGCCGTGACGACGAGCAGGTCAAACTGGTCGAGACCTACGCCAAGCAGGCCGGCCTGTGGGCCGACAGCCTGGCCGATGCGCAGTACGAGCGCGTGCTCAAGTTCGACCTGTCGAGCGTGGTGCGCACCCTCGCCGGCCCGTCCAACCCGCACCGCCGCCTGCCGGTTTCGGCGCTGGCCGAGCGCGGCATCGCCGTCGATCTGGACAAGGCCCGCGCCCAGGAAGCCGAGGGCCTGATGCCCGACGGCGCAGTGATCATCGCCGCCATCACCAGCTGCACCAACACCAGCAACCCGCGCAACGTGATCGCCGCCGGCCTGCTGGCGCGCAACGCCAACAAGCTCGGCCTGACCCGCAAGCCGTGGGTCAAGTCGTCGCTGGCGCCGGGCTCCAAGGCGGTCAAGCTGTACCTGGAAGAAGCCGGCCTGGAGAAAGAACTGGAGCAGCTCGGCTTCGGCATCGTCGCCTTCGCCTGCACCACCTGCAACGGCATGTCCGGCGCGCTGGACCCGAAAATCCAGCAGGAAATCATCGACCGCGACCTCTACGCCACCGCCGTGCTCTCGGGCAACCGCAACTTCGACGGGCGCATCCACCCCTACGCCAAGCAGGCCTTCCTCGCCTCGCCGCCGCTGGTGGTGGCCTACGCCATCGCCGGGACCATCCGCTTCGACATCGAGAAAGATGTCCTGGCGGTCGTCGATGGCAAGGAAATCCGCCTCAAGGACATCTGGCCGACCGATGAAGAGATCGACGCCGTGGTCAAGGCGGCGGTCAAGCCGGAGCAGTTCCGCAAGGTCTACATCCCGATGTTCGCCATCCAGGAAGACACCGGGCCGAAAGTCAGCCCGCTGTACGACTGGCGCCCGATGAGCACCTACATCCGCCGCCCGCCGTACTGGGAAGGCGCCCTGGCCGGCGAGCGCACGCTCAAGGGCATGCGCCCGCTGGCGGTGCTGCCGGACAACATCACCACCGACCACCTGTCGCCGTCCAACGCCATCCTGGCCAATTCGGCGGCCGGCGAATACCTGGCGAAAATGGGCCTGCCGGAGGAGGACTTCAACTCCTACGCCACCCACCGCGGCGACCACCTCACCGCGCAACGCGCCACCTTCGCCAACCCGCAGCTGGTCAACGAAATGGCCGTGGTCGACGGCGAGGTGAAGAAGGGTTCGCTGGCGCGGATCGAGCCGGAAGGCAAGGTCACCCGCATGTGGGAAGCCATCGAGACCTACATGGAGCGCAAGCAGCCGCTGATCATCGTCGCCGGCGCTGACTACGGCCAGGGCTCGTCGCGTGACTGGGCGGCCAAGGGCGTGCGCCTGGCGGGTGTCGAGGCCATCGTCGCCGAGGGCTTCGAGCGCATCCACCGGACCAACCTGATCGGCATGGGCGTCCTGCCGCTGGAGTTCAAGCCGGGCACCACGCGCAAGACCCTGGGCATCGACGGCACCGAGACCTACGACGTGATCGGCGCGCGCACCCCGCGCACCGACCTGACCCTGGTCATCCACCGGCGCAACGGCGAGCGTGTCGAAGTGCCGGTGACCTGCCGCCTCGACACCGCCGAGGAAGTCTCGGTCTACGAGGCCGGCGGCGTGCTGCAGCGCTTCGCCCAGGACTTCCTCGAGTCCTCCTCGCAGAAGGCCGCGGGCTGACGCCCGAACGCCGGGCCACGCGGCCCGGCTGAGACACCCCGTCGGGCGGGTAACGCGCAGGCGTTATCCGCCCATGACTGAACGGCGGATGACCGCGCACGGTTGCCCGCCCTCCCCCTGAAATACGCCGAGGACAGCGATTCCATGGCCCATGTAGCGCAAGTGAAAATCCCCGCCACCTACATCCGCGGCGGCACCAGCAAGGGCGTGTTCTTCCGTCTGCAGGACCTGCCCGAGCGCTGCCAGGTGCCCGGCGAGGCCCGCGACAAGCTGTTCATGCGCGTGATCGGCAGTCCCGATCCCTATTCCGCGCACATCGACGGCATGGGCGGTGCCACCTCCAGCACCAGCAAATGCGTGATCCTGTCGAAAAGCAGCCAGCCCGATCACGATGTGGACTACCTCTACGGCCAGGTCTCCATCGACAAGGCCTTCGTCGACTGGAGCGGCAACTGCGGCAACCTGTCGACCGCCGCCGGGGCCTTCGCCCTGCACGCCGGGCTGGTCGATCCGGCACGCATTCCGCAGAACGGCATCTGCGTGGTGCGCATCTGGCAAGCCAACATCCAGAAAACCATCATCGCCCACGTGCCGGTGACCGACGGCCAGGTCCAGGAAACCGGTGACTTCGAACTCGACGGCGTGACCTTCCCCGCCGCCGAGATCGTGCTGGAGTTCCTCGATCCGTCCGACGATGGCGAGGACGGCGGCGCCATGTTCCCCACCGGCAACCTGGTCGACGACCTCGACGTGCCGGGCATCGGCACCTTCAAGGCGACCATGATCAGCGCCGGGATTCCGACCGTGTTCGTCGAGGCCGAGGCCATCGGCTACCAGGGCACCGAGCTGCGCGAAGACATCAACGGCGATCCCGCGGCGCTGGCCCGCTTCGAGAAGATCCGCATCGCCGGCGCCCTGCGCATGGGCCTGATCAAGACCCCCGAGGAAGCGGCCACCCGCCAGCACACGCCGAAGATCGCCTTCGTCGCGCCGCCCAAGGACTACCGCACCTCCAGCGGCAAGCTGGTGCGGGCCGGCGACATCGACCTGCTGGTCCGCGCGCTGTCCATGGGCAAGCTGCACCACGCCATGATGGGCACCGCCGCCGTGGCCATCGGCACCGCCGCGGCCATCCCCGGCACCCTGGTCAACCTCGCCGCCGGTGGCGGTGAGCGCAGCGCCGTGCGCTTCGGCCACCCCTCGGGCAGCCTGCGCGTCGGCGCCGAGGCCAAGCGCGTGGACGGCGAGTGGACGGTGACCAAGGCGATCATGAGCCGCAGCGCGCGCATCTTGATGGAAGGCTGGGTCCGGGTGCCGGGCGATTCGTTCTGAATCGGCGACGCGCCTGAATGAAAAAGCCGGGGCTCCTGCCCCGGCTTTTTTCGTTGCCGCCGGCACGGCGCAACGCACGGATGCCTCCGCCGGCCTCAGGCGAGCCTGTCGCCCTGCAACTGCTCCAGCAGTACCTGGATACGCGCCAGGCGCACGCTCGGTTCGTCCATCTCCAGCAGCACCTGTTTCTGCTCGGGCTCGAAGGGCAGCAGGTAGGCGAGCTGGCAAGCCAGCGCCTGCTGGCCGGTCACTTCGCCACCCATCTCCAGCGCGGCGACCATCGGGTGCAGGGCCAGAGCGCCGAGCAAGGCGGCGAGGTCATCGTGCTCCTCGGTCAACGGCTGGTCCGCGCACTCCTCCAGCCAGCGCACCTCGGCCAGGGTCAACTGGTCGGCCTGCACCTCGGTGTCCAGCACGTGGAAGCGCCGCCCACCCTCGACACGGATGCCCAGCAGGCCATTGGGCAACTGTTGCCAGTCGCGGATCAGCGCTTCGCAGCCGACCTTGCCGAAGGCCTGGGGCGCCTCGCCCACCTCCTGGCCCTCGATGATCGACACCACGCCGAAACCAGCGCCCTGCTTCATGCAGCGGCCGATCATATCCAGGTAGCGCGCCTCGAAGATTTGCAGGTCGAGGCGGCAGCCGGGGAAGAGCACGGTATTGAGGGGGAACAGCGGCAACGTCATCGAACGGGTTCCTGAATCAAGCGATCAGCGCTACGGCCAACGGTAGCAGGACTGCGGTGGCGACGCCCATCAGGCTCATCGCCAGGGCGGCGAAGGCGCCGCACTCCTCGCCCTCCTGCAAGGCCCGCGAGGTGCCCACGGCGTGGGCGGTCATGCCCAGCGCCATGCCCTGCGCGGCCGGATGCCGCACACCGATGCGGCGCAGCAGCTCCGGGCCGAGCATGGCGCCGAGCACCCCGGTGATCAGCACGAAGACCGCGGCCAGGGCCGCCACGCCGCCGATCTGGTGGGCCACCAGCATGGCGATGGGCGAGGTCACCGACTTCGGCGCCAAGCTCATCAGCAGCTCGCCACGCATACCGAACAGCCAGGCCAGGCCGACGCCGGCCACCGTCGCCAGCGGCCCGGCCAGCAGCAGGGTGATCAGGGTCGGCCAGAACAACTGGCGGATGCGCCGCAGGTTGAGGAACAGCGGCACCGCCAGGGCCACGGTAGCCGGGCCGAGCAGCACCGTGAGCACGCTGACCCCGGCCATGTACGACTTGTAGTCGATACCGGTGGCCAGCAGCACGCCGATCACCAGCGCCATGGACACCAGCACCGGCTGCAGGAACACCCAGCGCGTGCGCTCATAGGCGGCCAGCGCCAGTTGGTAGGCACCCAGGGTGATGCCGATGCAGAACAGCGGATGCTGGATGATCGCCTGCCAGGCCGCTTGCCAGTCGAGCATCACAGCCCCTCCTTGCGCCGCCGCTGGCGCTCGATCAGGGTCTGCATCAGCCAGCCGGCGAAGAGGAACGACAGCAGCAGCGACAGCACCAGGGCGCCGGCCAGCGGCCAGAAATCAGCCAGCAACTGGCGACCGTAGGCCATCACCCCCACCGCCGGCGGCACCAGCAGCAACGGCAGGTAGCGCAACAGCGACGAGGCGGCCTGGGAGATCGGCTCGCCGACCTCGCCGCGCAAGAGCAGAAAGACCAGCAGCAGCACCAGCCCAATGATCGGGCCGGGAATCATGTGCAGGATGAGAACATTCAGGCCGGTTCCGAGCAGTTGGAACAGTATCAGCCAGGTCAGGCCGCGAAGCAGCATGGGAGCCTCCTGTGCAAAGAGCGCGACATTATGCCGAAGTACGCCTGGCCTATGGCACGGCATTCGCTTCAAGCATAGGTGCGCAGGCGCCGAAGACCTGTGCCATGCTCCAGCGCACGCCAAAAACAACAACACGTCATCGCGGAGGATATATGCCGTTCGTTCCCGTCAGCACGCTCAAGGATTATGTAGGCAAGGACCTGGGTCATTCCGAGTGGCTCAGCGTCGACCAGAACCGCATCGATCAATTCGCCGAATGCACCGAGGATCACCAGTTCATCCATGTCGATCCGGAAAAGGCCAAGCAGACCCCGTTCGGCGGCACCATCGCCCACGGTTTCCTCTCGCTGTCGCTGATTCCCAAGCTCTGCGAAGGCCTGCTGGTGCTCCCGGAAAACCCGAAAATGGTGGTCAACTACGGCCTCGACAGCGTGCGCTTCATCCAGCCGGTGCCGGTGAACTCTCGGGTGCGCCTGGCCGCGACCATCCTCGACGTCACCGAGAAGAACCCCGGCCAGTGGCTGATCAAGGCCCGCTGCACGCTGGAGATCGAAGGCCAGAGCAAGCCGGCCTACATCGCCGAGTCGCTGAGCCTGGCCTTCGTCTGAGCGGCAACGCCCGGCGCCAGGCGCCGGGCCACCACTTCACACGCCCACGCAGTGCCGTGCCCCTCGTCGCGATGCTAGAATCCGCCGCGCCCGCGCTGAAGGGCGCATCTGTCATACCCTAAGGACAACCCATGACTGAAAAACGGATTCTCCCCGCCTTCCTGCTGTGCTTCTTCCTCGGCACCTTCGGTGCCCACCGCTTCTACGTCGGCAAGATCGGCACCGCCATCCTGCAGATCCTCACCCTGGGCGGCCTGGGCATCTGGACGCTGATCGACTTCATCATGATCATCGTCGGCGCCTTCACCGATAAGCAGGGCAACAAGATCACCCAGTGGACCTGAGCCAAGCGAATCCGCCAGAAGCCCGCTCATGCGGGCTTTTTCATGCCCGCCGGAGGGTGGCGGCGCCATCGATGAGCCAATCGCCCGCGCCAATGTCGTATGCTCCATCCCACTGTCAGACAATCCCGAGACCGTGAGCCGACGATGCGCCAAGCCCTTCTCCCCCTCGCCCTGATGCTGCTGCTCGGCGCCTGCGGCCAGAGCGATCCCCAGGCCACGGCGAGCGGCATCCTGCCCGATGGCGCGCACTACCGGGGCGCGCTGGTGGATGGCCGCCTGCAAGGCGAGGGACGCCTGGAATATCCCGATGGCGCCTGGTATCGCGGGCGCTTCGACAAAGGCCTGTTCGACGGCCAGGGCGAATGGCACGGTGCCGATGGCAGCCATTACCGCGGCGGATTCCGCGGCGGACGCTTCGCCGGCCAGGGGCAACACGACGACGGCCAGGGCAACCACTACAGCGGCGAATTCAAGGACGGCCGGATGCAAGGCCCGGGCAGCTTCAGCGGCAGCGACGGCGATCGCTACAGCGGCGGCTTCCGCGACGACCTGTTCGACGGCGAGGGGCGCTACGAGAACGCCGAAGGCGATGTCTGGAGCGGCCAGTTCAAGGAGGGCGCGCTGAACGGCGAGGGTGAATACCGCGGCAGCGATGGCAGTCACTACAAGGGCCAGTTCGCCGCCTGGCGCTTCGCCGGCGAAGGCGTGCTGACCCAGCCCGACGGGCAGGTCTACCAGGGCCGCTTCGCCGACGGCCAGTTCGCCGGCAAGGGCACCCTGCGCGGCAGCGACGGCAAGGTCCAGAGCGGCACCTGGCGCGCCGGCCAGCGGCGCCGCGACGAACAGGGCAACTGGCTGCCCAACCCGCTGGAGGTAGGTCTGCTGGAGCAGGGTCGACTGCTCGACCAGGCGCTCGCCAGCGTGCCGCCTTCGACCCCCAGGGTCGAACTCTACGGCCTCAGCGTCGGCGGCGATGGCGCGCAGAGCGTGTTCCTGCGCGAGGCCGACTACGTCGCCCGGATGCTCGGCCAGCGCTTCGGCGCGCGCGCCACCGTGACCCTGGTGAACAACCGCAACCACATCGCCGACCGCCCCATGGCCACCCGTGAGAGCCTGGCCCGCGCGGTGCGCACCCTGGCCGAGCGCAGCGGCCCGGAAGACCTGATTTTCATCTACCTGACTAGCCATGGCAGCCATGACCATCAGCTCATCCTCGACATGCCCGGCATGCGCATCGACAGCCTGCCGGCCGAGGGCATGGCCGCGTTGCTCGCGCCACTCAAAGAGCGCTACAAGGTACTGGTCATCTCGGCCTGCTACAGCGGCGGCTTCATCGAACCGCTGAAGGACGACAAGACACTGATCATCACCGCCGCCCGTGGCGACCGGGTGTCCTTCGGCTGTTCCGAGGAAGCGGACTTCACCTACTTCGGCCAGGCGCTGTTCGCCGACGCGCTGAACGCCACCGACGATCTGCAACAAGCGTTCAACCTGGCCCGCGAAGAGGTCTCGCAGCGCGAGAAGGAGGAGAAGTTCGATGCCTCCGAGCCCCAGATCTGGGCACCCCCAGCGGTGCTGGCGCGCTGGAACGCCCTGCGCGCCGCGCAGGCCAGCGCCGCCTTGAGCGCAAGTACCGAACCCAAGCAGGAAAAACGTTAGGCCGGCAACTATGCTTGTTGCTGTGTCAGGGGAGAAAAAAAGATGTATTCAACACCGACGCACATCCTGCTAGCCGGCGCCACTGGGCTCACCGGCGAACACCTGCTCGATCGCATGCTCAGCGAACCGACGGTCAAGCGCGTCCTGGCGCCGACCCGGCGAGCGCTGGCAGCGCATCCACGCCTGGTGAACCCCATCGGTCCGCTGGCGGAGCTGATTCCGCAGCTGGATCAACCTGTCGATACGGTGTTCTGCTGCCTGGGCACCACCCTCAAGGAAGCCGGTTCCGAAGCCGCCTTCCGCGCCGTCGACCATGACCTGCCGCTGGCCCTCGGCGAGCACGCGCTGAAGCTGGGCGCGCGGCATTACATCGTGGTCAGCGCGCTGGGCGCGGACAGCAAATCCTCGATCTTCTACAACCGGGTCAAGGGCGAGATGGAAGAGGCCCTGCGCCAGCAGGGCTGGCCGCAACTGACCATCGCCCGGCCGTCGTTGCTGCTCGGCCAGCGCGAGGAAATCCGCCTGGCCGAACTGCTCGCCGCGCCCTTCGCCCGCATCCTGCCCGGCAAGCTGCATGGCATCGAAGCCTGCGCCCTGGCCCGCGCGCTCTGGCGCCTGGCCCTGGAAAGCGGCAAGGGCGTGCGCGTCGTCGAATCGGACGAACTGCGCCGGTTGGGCAAATAAGCCGTCGCCGGCACGGACTGGCCCGGAGGCTGGGTTGAGGCCACGCAACCCATCGCGCATGGCCCGATGGGAATCGCTTCGCTCGTCCCATCCGACGCGGCTGGCGAGCGCGCCCGGCGTGTTCCGGGATCAGGGCCCGACGATGCGCCGTGGCGGCTTCTAGTTGCCGCCCCACACCTGCAAGCCGATACCCAGCTCGGCGGCGATCGAGAACGGCAGCAGCAGCGTATCCAGCAGCGCGCTGCCGGGCAGGTCGACGCCCGGGTAGGTCGGCGGCTCGGTGCCGAAATGGTCCTCGGGGCAGCAGCCGCCGTGCAGCGCGTACCAGTCCAGGCGAGTGCCGGCATAGATCAGCGGCGCACCGGGTTTGTTCGCGTCGAGGGTCTTCACCGTCGCGCAACCGCCCAACTGCAGCAGCAGGAGGGCGGCGAGCAGCTTATTCGTCACTGACAAGATGATGTTCGCCCCAGCGCGGCAGCATGTCCTGGGGAATGCCCAGTTGGTTGAGGATGCGCGCGACCACGAAGTCGATCAGGTCGTCGACGCTCTGCGGCTGGTGGTAGAAGCCCGGCGCCGCCGGCAGGATCACCGCGCCCAGGTTGGAGAGTTTGAGCATGTTCTCCAGGTGAATGCTCGACAGCGGCGCTTCGCGGGGCACCAGGATCAACTGGCGGCGCTCCTTGAGGGCGACATCGGCGGCGCGCTCGATCAGGTTGTTGCAGGCGCCGCAGGCAATGGCCGAGAGGGTGCCGGTGGAACAGGGCACCACCACCATCGCCGAGGGCGCGCCGGAACCGGAGGCCACCGGGGCCATCCAGTCTTCCTTGCCGTACACGCGGATCTGCCCGGGGGCGGCGCCGGTGTATTCGCTGAGGAAGGCCTGCATGGCCTGCGGCTTGCTCGGCAGGGTCACGTCGGTCTCGGTGGCCACCACCAGTTGCGCGGCCTTGGAGATGAGGAAGTGCACTTCGCGGTCTTCCTGCACCAGGCAGTCGAGCAGACGCAAGCCGTACTGCGCGCCGGAGGCGCCGGTCATCGCCAGGGTGATGCGTTCGGCTCCCGCCATCTCAGTCCTCCAGGGCCTTGGCCAGCTTGCCGTGCAGGCCACCGAAGCCGCCGTTGCTCATGATCACCACCTGGCTGCCCGGCGTGGCGACGGCCTTGACCCCATCGATGATCGCTTCCAGCGATGCGCAGACCTGGGTCGGCACGCTCGACGCGGCGACGCTGGCGGCCAGGTCCCAGCCGAGGTTCGGCGGCGCGTACCAGAACACCCGGTCGGCCTGGCTGACGCTGTCCGCCAGGCCATCGCGGTGAGCACCGAGCTTCATGGAGTTGGAGCGCGGCTCGACAACCGCGATCAGCGGCGCGGCGCCGACGCGCTTGCGCAGGCCGTCGAGGGTGGTGGCGATGGCGGTCGGGTGGTGGGCGAAGTCGTCGTAGATGGTCACGCCATTCACTTCGGCGACCTTTTCCATGCGCCGCTTGACGCTCTTGAAGGCCGACAGCGCGGCGATGCCCAGTTCCGCCAGCACGCCGACATGGCGCGCGGCAGCGAGGCAGGCCAGGGCGTTGGCGACGTTGTGCTGGCCGGTCAGCTCCCACGCCACCACGCCCTGGGCGGCGCCGTCGAACAGCACCTCGAAGCGCGAGCCGTCGTCGCTGAGCAGGCGTGCCTGCCATTGGCCACCGGCGCCGGTGGTCTGCACCGGGGTCCAGCAACCCATGCCGAGCACTCGCTTGAGCGCGGCCTCGCTCTCGGGATGGATGATCAGGCCTTCGCCGGGGATGGTCCGCACCAGGTGATGGAACTGCCGCTCGATGGCCGCGAGGTCGGGGAAGATGTCCGCGTGGTCGAATTCCAGGTTGTTGAGGATGGCCGTGCGCGGGCGGTAATGGACGAACTTCGAGCGCTTGTCGAAGAAGGCGCTGTCGTACTCGTCGGCCTCGACCACGAAGAAGGGCGTATCGCCCAGCCGCGCGGAGACCCCGAAGTTCTGCGGCACGCCGCCAATGAGGAAACCAGGGCTCATGCCGGCATGCTCCAGCACCCAGGCCAGCATGCTGCTGGTGGTGGTCTTGCCGTGGGTACCGGCCACCGCCAGGACCCAGCGCCCCTGCAGCACGTGGTCAGCCAGCCACTGCGGGCCGGAGACGTAGGGCAACCCCTTGTTCAGCACATACTCAACCGCCGGATTGCCGCGCGACAGGGCGTTGCCGATCACCACCAGGTCCGGTGCCGGCTCCAGGTGGGCGGGCTCGTAGCCCTGCATCAGTTCGATGCCCTGAGCCTGCAACTGGGTGCTCATGGGCGGGTAGACATTGGCGTCGGAACCGGTGACACGGTGGCCGAGTTCCTTGGCCAGCACGGCCAGCGACCCCATGAAGGTGCCGCAGATGCCGAGGATATGGATATGCATGCAGACTCCTGCAATCAAGCCTGGGAAGGCGTCTCGAATGGCCGGCAGATTAGCACAGCGAAGCCCGCCAGCGGCGCGGCCGGGAGCATTCAGACGGCGCCGTCGGGCGGGGGTTCCCGGCAACGGCGTGGGGCCGATGAGGTTCGGCCTTGTCCGCCGTTTGGCCCTGGTTTCAGGCGCCTTGGACTAACGAGCCGCGGTCCCGCGCTCAGGGGACTGAGCATTCAACCGCGGCGCCGGTGATCGGCGTTGCGCCCTAGGTCGCTGATCGGCTCAGGCCGTGGCGGCGCAGCTTGCGGTACAGGGTGTTGCGGCTGATGCCCAGTTGCTGCGCGGTGCGGCTCATGTGCCAGCGCTGAGCCTCCAGCACCGCGAGCAAGGCGCCGCGCTCGGCGTCGAGCAGCCGATCGACCGGCGCTTCCGGCTCGGACACCGGCCTGGGCGCCGCCGCGCGGCGGATGTCGGCCGGCAGGTCGGCCAGACGCACGCGGCCGTCCTCGCACAGCGCCGCCAGGGTGCGCAGCACATTGCGCAGCTGGCGCACGTTGCCCGGCCAGGCGTAGGCGAGCAACGACTGGCGCGCCTCTTCGTCGAACAGGATGCGCCGGCCCTTGGCCTCTTCGGCCAGCAACTGATCGAGCAACTGCGGTTTATCCTCGCGCTCGCGCAGTGCCGGCAATTGCAGGACCAGGCCATTGAGGCGGTAGTAGAGGTCCTCGCGGAAGCTGCCGGCGGCCACCCGTTGTTCCAGGTCGCGGTGGGTGGCGCTGATCAGGCGCAGGTCCACCGCCTGCGCTTCGCCATCGCCCAGCGGCAGCACCTGGCGCTCCTCCAGCACGCGCAGCAGACGGGTCTGCAGGCTCAGCGGCATGTCGCCGATCTCGTCGAGGAACAGGGTGCCGCCATCGGCCTGCAACAGCTTGCCGCGCATGCCCTCCTTGCGCGCGCCGGTGAAGCTGCCGCCGCGATAACCGAACAGCTCGCTCTCGATCAGGCTTTCCGGGATGGCCGCACAGTTCAGCGCGACGAAGGCCTTGCCGGCGCGCTCGCCCGCCCGGTGCACGGCCTTGGCGAAGGCCTCCTTGCCGGAACCGGTTTCGCCGTGCAGCAGCAGCGGCACGTCGTGGGCATAGACCTTGAGCGCGCGACGGAAATCGGCGGCCAGGCGCGGGTCGCCGAGACACAGCCCCGGCGCCAGCGGCGCACTGGGCAGGGCCAGCGGCACGGCCCGTGGCGCGCCGCGCAGTTGGGCATGGAACAGCCGCCCACTGTGACCCCGCAGCGGCCAACTGGTGCTGGGCTGGGCGCAGGCGCGCCCGAGCAGCTCGTCCAGGCGGCAGTCGAAGCAGGCATCCAGCGAACGCCCGAGCAGGCCTTCGCGCGGGGCGTCGAGCAGATTGATGGCGCTCTGGTTGGCGGCGAGGATGCGTCCGCCGCCATCGAAGGCCAGCAGGCCCTCGCTGAACAGGCCGACGTAATCGGCCTGCAGATGGAAACGCAGGAGGAACTGGTCCTCGAAACGGCGCAGGAAATAGCAGCGCTCGATCATCTTGGCCGACAGGTTGACCAGCGCCATGGTGTGGAACTGACTCTGCCGCGAGGCGTCGCGGCGCGCCGAGGACACATCGAGCACCGCCAGCAGTTCACCCTGGGGATCGAACACCGGGCTGGCCGAACAGGTCAGCCCGGTGTGCCGGCTGCGGAAATGCTCGTCGCGGTGAATGGTCAGCGCCTGGCGCTCGACCAGGCAGGTGCCGATGCCGTTGGTGCCTTCGCGTGCCTCGCTCCAGTCGGCGCCCAGCCAGAGGCCGGCCTGTTCGAAGCTGGAACGCTCGGCGGCGGCGCTGACGCAATTGAGGATGATGCCGCGGGCGTCGGTGAGCAGCACCGCGTGGCCGGAGCCGGCGAGTTGCTGGTGCAGGCTGGTCATCTCGCCGCTGGCGATCTCCAGCACCTGCTGCAGGCGCTCGCGGTGTTCGAGCATGCGCGCATGCTCCAGGACCGCCGGGGGCAGCATTTGCGCCGGGTCGAGGTGGTACTCCTCCAGGCAGCGCAACCAGGATCGGGCGATCGACGGATCGGCGCCCGGACCACGGGTCTGCAGTTTGCCGCTGGCCACTGTCATGACCTCGCGGGCGTGGCGACTCAAGGTGTTCGCACTCATTGTTATGGTTCTCCACGGAAGGGACGGCAGGCAGTCCCGGGCGACCGTCCACGGAGCATCGTCCAGCACGCCGCGCATTGCAATGGCCGCGTGACCCGACAGTCGGACGCTGTACCGAAAGCGTGACAAAGTGTCACCCGCGACCGTGCCAAAGCTGCCACAGCGGCGTCTTGCCGCACCCCGCCGGTGCGCCGGCAGCCCAGTGAATACGCGGCCTGCACTGGCATGGCCCGGCCCTTGCTCTACGCTTGGTCAGGTAGCAAGCGCACCCTCCCCCATAAGCACAAGAGCCAGGAGATCAACCATGCGTTACGCCCAGCCCGGTAGCCAAGGCGCCGTCGTTTCCTTCAAGTCCCGCTACGGCAACTACATCGGTGGTGAGTTCGTCGCCCCGGTCAAAGGCCAGTACTTCACCAACACCTCGCCGGTGAACGGCCAGGTGATCGCCGAATTCCCCCGCTCCACTGCCGAAGACATCGACAAGGCGCTGGACGCCGCCCATGCCGCCGCCGACGCCTGGGGCCGCACCTCGGTCCAGGAGCGCTCGCTGATCCTGCTGAAGATCGCCGACCGCATCGAGCAGAATCTCGACGTGCTGGCCGTCACCGAGACCTGGGACAACGGCAAGCCGGTCCGCGAAACCCTCAACGCCGACATCCCGCTGGCCGCCGACCACTTCCGCTACTTCGCCGGCTGCATCCGCGCCCAGGAAGGCAGCGCCGCGGAGATCAACGACAGCACCGTGGCCTACCACATCCACGAGCCGCTGGGCGTGGTCGGGCAGATCATCCCGTGGAACTTCCCGCTGCTGATGGCCGCCTGGAAGCTCGCCCCGGCCCTGGCCGCCGGCAACTGCATCGTGCTCAAGCCGGCCGAACAGACCCCGCTGGCCATCACCATCCTCACCGAAATCATCGGCGACCTGCTGCCGCCCGGCGTGCTCAACATCGTCCAGGGCTTCGGCAACGAGGCCGGCGAAGCGCTGGCCACCAGCAAGCGCATCGCCAAGATCGCCTTCACCGGCTCCACCCCGGTCGGCTCGCACATCCTCAAGTGCGCGGCGGAGAACATCATCCCCTCCACCGTCGAGCTGGGCGGCAAGAGCCCGAACATCTACTTCGAAGACATCATGCAAGCCGAGCAGACCTTCATCGAGAAGGCCGCCGAGGGCCTGGTGCTGGCCTTCTTCAACCAGGGCGAAGTGTGCACCTGCCCGTCCCGCGCGCTGGTCCAGGAATCCATCTACCCGCAGTTCATGGAAGTGGTGATGAAGAAGGTCAAGGCGATCAAGCGCGGCGACCCGCTGGACACCGAGACCATGGTCGGCGCCCAGGCCTCGCAGCAGCAGTTCGACAAGATCCTCTCCTACCTGCAGATCGCCCAGCAGGAAGGCGCCGAAATCCTCACCGGCGGCGCGGTGGAGAAACTCGAAGGCAGCCTGGCGACCGGCTATTACATCCAGCCGACCCTGCTCAAGGGCAGCAACAAGATGCGCGTGTTCCAGGAAGAAATCTTCGGCCCGGTGGTCGGCGTCACCACCTTCAAGGACGAAGCCGAAGCCCTGGCCATCGCCAACGACACCGAGTACGGCCTCGGCGCCGGCGTCTGGACCCGCGACATCAACCGTGCCTATCGCATGGGCCGTGGCATCAAGGCCGGCCGTGTGTGGACCAACTGCTACCACCTGTATCCGGCGCACGCCGCCTTCGGTGGCTACAAGAAATCCGGCGTCGGCCGCGAAACCCACAAGATGATGCTCGACCACTACCAGCAGACCAAGAACCTGCTGGTCAGCTACGACATCAACCCGCTGGGCTTCTTCTGATCGCCTGAGCGCCAGGCGCTCACTCGAACGACTCCGACACTCTTCGCGCGGCTCCCGGGCCGCGCTTTTTTTGTCCGGCGAAAGCCATTCCCAGGGCGCCGGGCGGATGAGGTTATCCGCCGCTCAGCCGTGGCCTCGGGCGCTGCGGAATTCGATCTGGGCGTTGCTCACCGGCGGCTGCGGGCGATGCAGAAGGCGATGGCGTATCACTGCGAACGGCTATGCGTCCTGCGTGCAGGTCAGCTTTGGTGAGTGCGCCACTGCCGTGGGCTGACCCCGAACCAGCGGCGGAAGGCGCGGGAGAAGGCGCTGGTTTCGGAGTAGCCGAGCAGCGGCGCCAGTTCGGAGATCGGCAGGCGCTGGCGCAGATAGTGCAGCGCCAGGTCGCGGCGGGTCTGTTCCACCAACTGGCTGAAGCTCAGTCCGGCTTCGCGCAGGCGCCGCTGCAGGCCGACGGAGGTCAGTTCGAGGCGCTCGGCGACCAGTTCCAGCGCCGGCTCGCCAGCGGCCAGGGCCAGGCGGATCTGGGTGCTGGCATCTTCCAGCAGATCAGGGCGGTTGCCCTGCTCGCCCAGGCGGCGGATCACATCCTGCACCAGGAACAGCAGATTGGCGTCGCGCTCCGGCATCAGTTGGCCCTTGAGATCGGACTTGGGCACCAGCAGCGAATTGCAGGCGCGCTGGAAATGCACCGGCGCGCCGAACACGTCGCCATGCTCCTGCCAGCCTTCCGGGCGGCTGTGTTCGAAGCCCACCGCACGCGGCGCCCAGTCGCTGCCGAGGACATGCCGCAGCAGATTCAGCGCCATGCCCATGGTCAGCTCGGCGTCCTGCCGACGGTCGAGGATGGCACCGTGTTGCACCTGGTAATCGAAGCGGTAGCACTCGCCGCAATCGACCAGGCGGATCAGCGTGCTGTGCTGGTGGAAGGGGAAGGCCGCGGCAAAGTTGCGCAGCGCGTCTTCGAGGGTTTCCGAACACAGCCCGACATAGCCCAGCAGGCCCAGCGCACGCGGCTGGAATTGCTGGCCATAGCGCAGGCCGAAGTTGTCGCAACCGGACAATCGCGCGGCTTCTTCGAGGACCCGGCAGTAATTGGTCAGCGCCAGGCTGAGCGTGGGGTGGCGCAGTTGCTCGGGGTCGATGCCGGCATGCCCGAAGACCCGATCGAGGTCGCCGCCCTGGGCGGTGATGAAGGCATCCAGTCCACTGGCCGCGGCCGACAGCACGCCCATGTTGCCGGCCAGGGGCAGGTTGGCGCCGACGGCGGAGAACAGTGACTGGTTCATGGCGGGCACGCTCATTGTCATGGGGTTGCGACACAGCAGAAGAACTAGCCGAAGCAAATCCCATGCCCCTGCCACGACCGCCGCCGCCGATGATTTCACCCCCTCTAGCGCGGGCCTCGCCAGGCGCCGCGCCGGCACCCGCGAGGTGCACCGGGAGGGCGCGCCGCGCCAGGTTGGGGCAATGGGTAACAAGGTGTTGCGCAACTTGACCGCAGGCGTTGCGTTGCGCAGCCGAGGGTCAAGTCCTGGCGCAGGTCGCTCGCTAACATCGACCCCTGGTAACCGTCCACGCCCGCAGGGCAGAGGAGTCCGCAATGAGCGCATCACAACTAAAACCGACGCTGGGAACCTTGCACCTCTGGGGCCTGGCGGTGGGCCTGGTGATTTCCGGTGAATACTTCGGCTGGAGCTACGGCTGGGGTACCGCCGGCACCCTCGGCTTCCTGGTCACGACCCTGATGGTGGCGGTGATGTACACCTGCTTCATCTTCAGCTACACCGAACTGACCACCGCCATTCCCCATGCCGGCGGGCCTTTCGCCTACAGCCTGCGCGCCTTCGGCAAGACCGGCGGGATCATTGCCGGCATCGCCACGCTGATCGAGTTCGTCTTCGCCCCGCCGGCCATCGCCATGGCCATCGGCGCCTACCTCAACGTCCAGTTCCCGGCCCTCGACCCGCGTTGGGCGGCGACCGGCGCCTACGCGATCTTCATGACCCTGAACATCCTCGGCGTGAGCATCGCCGCCACCTTCGAGCTGGTGGTCACGGTGCTGGCGGTGGTCGAGCTGCTGGTGTTCATGGGCGTGGTCGCGCCGGGCTTCAGCTTCAGCAACTTCGTGCTCAACGGCTGGGCCGGCTCCAGCGAATTCAGCGGCGCGGCCATCGGCGGCATCTTCGCCGCGATTCCCTTCGCCATCTGGTTCTTCCTCGCCATCGAGGGCGCGGCCATGGCCGCCGAGGAAGCCAAGGACCCGAAGCGCACCATCCCGCGCGCCTACATCGGCGGCATCCTGACCCTGGTGGCGCTGGCCATCGGCGTGATGATCTTCGCTGGCGGCGTCGGCGACTGGCGCACCCTGTCGAACATCAACGACCCGCTGCCGCAGGCGATGAAAGCGGTGGTCGGGAATAACTCGACCTGGATGCACATGCTGGTGTGGATCGGCCTGTTCGGCCTGGTGGCCAGCTTCCACGGCATCATCCTCGGTTACTCGCGGCAGTTCTTCGCCCTCGCCCGCGCCGGCTTCCTGCCGGCCGGCCTGGCCAAGCTGTCGCGCTTCCAGACCCCGCACCGGGCGATCCTCGCCGGCGGCGTGGTGGGGGTCGCGGCGATCTTCAGCGACAACCTGATCAGCCTGCAGGGCATGACCCTGACCGCGGCGATGATCACCATGAGCGTGTTCGGCGCCATCGTCATGTACATCATGAGCCTGCTCAGCCTGTTCAAGCTGCGCCGCAGCGAGCCGGACCTGGAGCGCACCTTCCGCGCCCCCGGCTACCCGCTGGTGCCGGGCATCGCCCTGGCCCTCGCGGTGCTCTGCCTGGTCGCTATGCTCTGGTACAACCAGGTGATCGCACTGGTCTTCCTGGTGCTGATGCTGGCTGGCATGATCTGTTGCAACCTGGTGCTCGCCAGCCGTCGCGGCAGCAGCGCCGCCTTCGCCAGCCAGGGTTGAGCCCGTCGGCGCCGGGCGATCCCGGCGCCCTTTCGCAAGGAGTTCCCATGTCCGCATACGCCCACACCGTCGGCGGCCAGACCTGGCGCTTCGACAGCCTCCGCGAGGTCATGGCCAAGGCCACCCCGCTGCGCTCCGGCGACTGCCTCGCGGGAATCGCCGCAGGCAGCGACGTCGAGCGTGTCGCCGCGCAGATGACGCTGGCCGAAACCCCGCTCAAGCGCTTCCTCGACGAGGCGCTGATCCCCTACGAAAGCGACGAAGTCACCCGCCTGATCATCGACAGCCACGACCGCGGCGCCTTCGCCCCGGTCAGCCACCTGACGGTCGGTGACTTCCGCGACTGGCTGCTCGGCGAACAGGCCGACGAAGCCAGCCTCCGCGCCCTGGCGCCCGGGCTGACGCCGGAGATGGCGGCGGCGGTGTCGAAGATCATGCGCGTGCAGGACCTGGTCCTGGTGGCGCAGAAAATCCGCGTGGTCACCCGCTTCCGCAACACCATGGGCCTGCGCGGGCGGATGTCCACGCGCCTGCAGCCGAACCACCCCACCGACGACCCCGCCGGCATCGCCGCCAGCGTGCTCGACGGCCTGCTCTACGGCAACGGCGACGCCATGCTCGGGATCAACCCGGCGACCGACAGCCTGGCCTCGATCTGCACCCTGCTGGAAATGCTCGATGCGATCATCCAGCGCTACGAGATTCCCACCCAATCCTGCGTGCTGACCCACGTCACCAGCTCGATCGAAGCGATCAACCGCGGCGCGCCGCTGGACCTGGTGTTCCAGTCCATCGCCGGCACCGAGGCGGCCAACGCCAGCTTCGGCGTCAGCCTGGCGCTGCTCCAGGAAGGCTACGAGGCCGGTCTGTCGCTCAAGCGCGGCAGCCTCGGCGACAACCTGATGTACTTCGAGACCGGCCAGGGCAGCGCGCTGTCGGCCAACGCCCACCACGGCGTCGACCAGCAGACCTGCGAAACCCGCGCCTACGCGGTGGCCCGGCACTTCAAGCCGTTCCTGGTGAACACCGTGGTCGGCTTCATCGGCCCGGAATACCTGTACAACGGCAAGCAGATCATCCGCGCCGGCCTGGAAGACCACTTCTGCGGCAAGCTGCTCGGCGTGCCCATGGGCTGCGACATCTGCTACACCAACCACGCCGAGGCCGACCAGGACGACATGGACATGCTGCTGACCCTGCTCGGCGTGGCCGGGATCAACTTCATCATGGGCATCCCCGGTTCCGATGACGTCATGCTCAACTACCAGACCACCTCCTTCCACGACGCCCTCTACGCGCGCCAGAGCCTCGGCCTGCGCCCGGCGCCGGAGTTCGAGGCGTGGCTGGAGCGCATGCAGATCCTGCGGCAGAGCGACGGCCGCGTGCAGTTGCCCGAGCAATTGCCGCCCGCCTTCCGCCAGGCCCTGGCGCAACTCGCCTGAGGAGAACGGCATGGCCGACGAACGCCCCACCGCGACACCCAATCCCTGGCAGGAACTGCGCCGCCTGACCCCGGCGCGCATCGCCCTTGGCCGCGCCGGCACCAGTCTGCCGAGCAGCGCCCAACTGGACTTCCAGTTCGCCCACGCGCAGGCCCGCGACGCCGTGCACCTGCCCTTCGACCGCGCCGGCCTGGCCGCGCAACTGCAGGCGCGCGGCCGCGACAGCCTGCTGCTGCACAGCGCCGCCAGTGACCGCCACAGCTACCTGCAACGCCCGGACCTCGGCCGCCGCCTGGATGCCGACTCGGCCGAGCGCCTGCGCCAGCACGCCGACCGCCACCCGCAGGGCTATGACCTTGCCGTGGTGATCGCCGACGGCCTCTCCGCGCTGGCCGTGCAGCGCCACAGCCTGCCGTTCCTCGAACGCATGGAAGAGCAGGCGCGCAACGAAGGCTGGCAGCTTTCGCCGGTGTGCCTGGTGGAACAGGGCCGCGTGGCGGTGGCCGACGAAGTGGCCGAACTGCTGCGGGCGAAGATGGTGGTCATCCTGATTGGCGAGCGCCCCGGCCTCAGCTCGCCGGACAGCCTCGGCCTGTACTTCACCTGGGCGCCGCGCGTGGGCCTGAACGACGCCTATCGCAACTGCATCTCCAACGTGCGCCTGGAGGGGCTGAGCTACGGCATGGCCACCCACCGTCTGCTGTACCTGATGCGCGAGGCCTGCCGCCGCCAGCTCTCCGGGGTCAACCTGAAGGACGAAGCCGAGCTGCCGAACCTGGCCGACGCCGGCCCAGGCGCCAACTTCCTGCTCGCCGGAAGGTAGGGCGTACAAGCGTTCGCGGTGGTACGCCGCCATGCCCAACCCGCTCCGTGGTTGGGCTGGGCGCGGGACATCTCGCTCAGGTCGTCCCCAGCGCACACCGGGGGCGAAGGCTATGCGGCGGATCCCCTCGAACGTAATCCCTACGCCCTCGCCGAACGCCGAGGTAGAAGCGCTCTCGCAGGCCAATGCCCGCGTTCTCGATCAAACGCTCGCTTGGATTGCGCTTTCCACAGTTTCTGGTGCAGCATCTGCCGCACTAGCCATTTGCTGGCATAGCCTCTGCATCGTCATCCCAGCCACCCACTGACCGCCGAGACCTGACATGCGCATCGTGCAAGCCACCCTCGATCACCTCGATATGCTCGCCCCGCTGTTCGTCAAATATCGCGAGTTCTACGGCATGCTGCCCTACCCGGAATCCTCACGGAAATTCCTCGAAAAGCGCCTGAGCCGCAAAGAGTCGGTGATCTACCTGGCCCTGCCGGACGACAGCGACGACAAGCTGCTGGGCTTCTGCCAGCTCTACCCGAGCTTCTCCTCGCTGTCGCTCAAGCGCGTGTGGATTCTCAACGACATCTACGTCGCCGAAGACGCCCGCCGCCAGTTGGTCGCCGACCATCTGCTGCAGCACGCGCGGAAAATGGCGCGGGAAACCAACGCGGTGCGCATGCGCGTGTCCACCAGCATCAACAACGAAGTGGCGCAGAAAGTCTACGAGTCGATCGGTTTCCGCGAGGACACCGAGTTCAAGAACTACATCCTGCCGATCAGCGACGATCTCGCCTGAGCCGGCGCTAGGCAGCACTGGCCGCGCCAGGCGCGCGCGGCTAGAGTGAGATTCTGAACGCGCCGCCCGGAGTTCGGCGGCTAAGGGGTCCCATGCATTTCCCCCGCACGCTGCGCTGCTATGCCCTGCCGTTGCTCCTTGGCCTTGGCGCCGCCCAGGCCGACACCCTGCACGTCGCCACCCTCGACTGGGCGCCGTACGTCAGCCCCGACCTGCCCGGCCAGGGACTCGCGGCGCGTATCCTCAGCGAGGCCCTGGCGCTCAACGGCGACCGCGCCGAACTGGTCTTCCTGCCCTGGCAGCGCGCCCTCAACGAGACTCGCGAAGGCCGCTACGATGCCTTGATGCCCGCCTACCTGTCCGCCGAGCGCAGCCAGGACTTCTACACCTCGATGCCGCTGCTGGACTCGCAGCTCGGCTTCTTCCACCGCCGCGACCATGCCATCGCCTACCAGCCCGGCAACCTCGACAGCCTGCGCCCCTACCGCATCGGCGTAGTGCGCGGCTACGTCAACCAGGCGGCCTTCGACCAGGCCGACTTCCTGCAAAAGGACCCCGTCACCAACGACTGGCAGAACCTGGAAAAACTCCTGCGCGGGCGCATCGACTTGGCCGTGGCCGACCGCTACACCGGCTACCACCTGCTGGCGCGCAATGCCCCGGCCCTGCGCGAGCAACTGGAGTTCATCGAACCGCCGCTGGAAATCAAACCGCTCTATGTGCTGGTGCCGAAGATCCACGGCAACGGCCAGGCCCTCGCCGCCAGCCTCGATCGCAGCCTGCGCACCCTGCGCCAGAGCGGCCGTCTGCAGCAATTGATCGCCGACGCCCACCTGGAACAGGCCCAGGCGATCCGCGCCATCGCCGAGCACCCGCTAGCGGAGCAGATAGAGCGCGCCTCCCAACAGCAGCGCGCCGGCGAAGGCGCCGACAACCGCCCAGCGGCGCCAACCCTGGGCTGGCAGGCGAGCCTGCGCTAAAGGGCGCTCCAGCGCCTGCATCAACTCCGACAGCGCATCGAAGCGTTGCGCCGGTTCGGCCGCCAGCGCCCTGGCCAGGGCGCCGTCCCAACCGGGCGGAACGGCCACGCCCTGCGCCGCCAGCGGCACATAGTGCAGGGCGTCATCGGCGCAGTCGGGCAAGGCCAGCTCCGGCCAGCGGCCGCCGGCCAGCCAATAGGCGAACGCCGCCACCACGAACTGTTCGGCGCGACTGTCCGCCGCGCGCCCATCGCGCAGCTCCGGTGCCAACGGCAGGCACTCCAGCGGCAACGGCTGACGCGCCACGCCCGGCACCAGCGCTGCCAGTTCGGGAAGGAACAACAGGCGGCCGCAGTCATCCACCAGCACTTGCCGGGGGGACACCCAGAGCCCCTGCACGCCGCGCCGCTGCAAGGCGCGCAGAGCCTCCACCAGTTGCCGCAGAAGCACCATCGTCTCCTCGGGCGCCAGCCGGCGCCAGGCGCCATGGCGCTCGACCAGGCTGCGCCAGTTGCCCGGCGGTACGGCGAACACCTGAAAGGCGTGGCGGCGCGCGGCGCGGGTCGACAGGACGCTGGGCAGGCTCGCCACCTTGCAACAACGCAAGGCCCATTCGCGTAGCCAGAAAGCCTGGTCGGCGGCCTGCGTCGAGGCCAGCAGCCAGGCATCGCGGCCGTCGGCATGGCGCACGCGGAACAGCCGCTGCGGCGGGCCGAACGGCAGCGGCTCCAGCACCCGCCAGTCTTCCAGCGCATCGCCCGGGCGCAGCGGCGGCGGTGCCGGCCAGGCAGTCGGCAGGACCAGGGTCGGACGCTGTTCGCTGCGCCCCGGCAACACCAGGGCGGCGGCACCCGGCGCGCGGAGCAGGGGCGCCAACAGGCTGTCGAGGTCTTCCGTGGCCAGCTCGCGGCAGGCCTCCAGCAGCGGCCGCCGGTCGATCACCGCCAGCAGCGGCTGCGGCGCCAGCAACATGGCCTCGCCCGCCTGCAACGACAGGTTGTGCTGGGTCAGCGCCAGCTCGGCCTGGCCGCCCAGGCTGCCGTCTTCCAGGCCGGGCAAGGCCTGCAATTCGCCATCGCGATAGCGCAGCAGGCCGACGTTGCCGCAACGCAGGAAGTGCGCGCTGTCGCCCTGGACCAGCAGGATGCCGACGGCCAGTTCGGGTAGCGTCTCCCCCGCCAGGCTTCGGCGATAGCCCTGCATGTTCAGCGAGGCCAGGACCTGGCGGACCGCCTGCGCCTCGGACCAGACCTCGGGCGTGCAGGCGTAGTCGGCGAACAGCGCATCGAGCTGCAACTCCAGGCTATGCACCACATTGGCGCAGCCGCGCGCCCAGAACAGCGCCAGCATGAACACCCCCGGCCGCCCCTGGCGCCCGTCCAGCCACTCGGCGCGAACCCGCGCCGCCTGGGTCGGCAGGTCCGGGCCGGCGCCCAGCGCGAGGCTGAGCGCCGCCGGGGCGATACAACGGTGGGTCATGGCCGGTCCCCTGGCATGTGCATTCATACCCGGGAGTTGCAGCCTTCATGCCGACAGCTTTTTCACCTGCCCGCTGTAATATCCTGCAAGCAGTCTCGTGCACAGGCGGCGACAAAGCGCACCCACTCGCCCGGGGCGCCGCCTATAATGCGCGGCCTGGCAGCTCACCACGTCGTTTTCACAGGTTCCCCATGGACTTCAACCCGATCGACCTCGTTTTGCACCTCGACACCTACCTCTCCCTGCTGGTCAGCAACTACGGCGTGTGGATCTACGCGATCCTGTTCCTGGTGATCTTCTGTGAAACCGGCCTGGTGGTGACCCCCTTCCTGCCCGGCGACTCGCTGCTGTTCATCGCCGGCGCCATCTGCGCCACCGGCGGCATGGACCCCTGGTTGCTCGGCGGCCTGCTGCTGCTGGCGGCGACCAGCGGCGACAGCACCAACTACGTGATCGGTCGAACCCTCGGCAAGCGGCTGTTCAGCAACCCGAACTCGAAAGTCTTCCGCCGCGACTACCTCGACCAGACCCACGCCTTCTACGAGCGTCACGGCGGCAAGACCGTGACCCTGGCGCGCTTCCTGCCGATCGTGCGGACCTTCGCCCCCTTCGTCGCCGGCATGGCCTACATGCCCTACCCGCGCTTCCTCGCCTTCAGCGTCGCCGGCAGCGTGGCCTGGGTCGGCGGCCTGGTGACCCTGGGCTTCTTCTTCGGCAACGTGCCCTTCATCAAGCACAACCTGTCGCTGATGATCATCGGCATCATCGCCTTCTCTATGCTGCCCATGGTGATCGGCGTGATCCGCCACAAGATGCGCCCGGCCAACAAGCCGCAAACCTCGGAACGCTGAACCACCGATGTGGTCGTTCAGCGCCTGGCGCCGGCGCCGAATCCTCGCCCGCCATCCGCTGGACCCGGTGCTCTGGGCCGACGTCTGCCGGCAACTGCCGATCCTCGACGGCCTGAGCGCCGAAGAACTGCGCCTGCTCGGCGAACGCGCGGTGCTGTTCCTGCAGGACAAGCACCTCAGCGCCCTGCCCGGGGTCGAGCTGGACGACAGCCGCCGCCTGCTGCTCGCCGCCCAGGCGCAACTGCCGCTGCTGCACCTGCCGGAACTCAACTGGTACCAGGGCTTCCACGAACTGGTGCTCTACCCGGACGACTTCGTCAGCCCGCAGAAACACCGCGACCCGGCCGGGGTGATCCACGAATTCGACGACGAACGCAGCGGCGAAACCTCGCTGCAAGGCCCGGTGATCCTCGCCTGGCCGGGGGTGGAAAGCGGCGGCGGCTGGGACGCCTACAACCTGGTGATCCACGAACTGGCGCACAAGCTGGACATGCTCGACGGCACCGCCAACGGCCTGCCGCCGCTGCATGGCGACATGCGCCTGAGCGACTGGGCCGGCGCCATGCAGGCCGCCTACGACGAACTCAACCATCAGCTCGATCGCAACCCGCACGCGCACACCGGCATCGATCCCTACGCGGCGGAGAACCCGGCGGAATTCTTCGCCGTCACCAGCGAATACTTCTTCACCGCCCCCGACCTGCTGCACCAGGCTTATCCAAAGGTCTATATGCAGCTCAAGCTGTTCTACCGGCAGGATCCGCTGGTTCGCCTACAGCAGTTGCAGCGCGAGCATCCCGACTATCAGGAAGATCGCAAAGGCTGAGCAAAGGCGGTGGCCGGCTCCAGTCAATCTGCCTATAATCCGGGCCACTTTTTCGGCCTGAAACTACAAGTGGAGTAGTCCATGAGCTACAGCAAGATCCCGGCTGGCAAGGACCTGCCGAACGACATCTACGTCGCCATCGAGATCCCGGCCAACCATGCGCCGATCAAATACGAAATCGACAAGGACACCGACTGCCTGTTCGTCGATCGTTTCATGGCTACCCCGATGTTCTACCCGGCCAACTACGGCTTCATCCCCAACACCCTGGCTGACGACGGCGACCCGCTGGACGTCCTGGTCGTGACCCCCTACCCGGTCGCGCCGGGCTCGGTGATCCGCGCGCGTCCGGTCGGCGTGCTGCACATGACCGACGAAGCCGGCGGCGACGCCAAGCTGATCGCCGTACCGCACGACAAGCTGAGCGTGCTGTACAAGGACGTGAAGGAATACACCGACCTGCCGGCCCTGCTGCTGGAGCAGATCAAGCACTTCTTCGAGAACTACAAGGATCTCGAGAAGGGCAAGTGGGTCAAGGTCGAAGGCTGGGGCAACGCCGACGCCGCCCGCGCCGAGATCACCAAGTCCGTCGCCGCCTTCCAGAACAAGTGATGGCCGCCGGGTAGCCCAGCTACCCGCGACGGAACGAAAAGCCCCGCCCCGGCGGGGCTTTTTCATGGGCGCGTCAGAGGCATTCGCGCATGTCGCGCTCCGCCACGTCGCGAGCGGCGCCGGAATGCTGGTACAACCACACCTGACTGCCACGCTCATCGGCGGTGACCTCCAGCAACGCACCGGGCCCGCGCTCCCGGCCCTCGCTCAGCAACAGCCGATAGCCCAGGCGAATCTCCCGCACCTCGGTAGCGGCCGCGTAGGCACGCCATTTCGGCAACAGGCAGTTCAGGTACACCGGTGGTGACTTCAGCGTCTGCGCACGCAACACCGGCGCCGTTTCCTTGAGTTCGCCCGGCGAATGGCAACCCGCCAGCCCCAGCAACAGCATCCATCCCCAATTAATCCGCATGCGCGCACTCCCTCGACACATTCCGTGCAGAGCGTAGCAGGCACGATCGGCGCAGATGGCCGGAAATGTCATTAGGCAAGCCGTCAGGTTTTTGCTAAAGTGCACGCCCCCGACGGCGCCCACGCCGCATCGGACCCTATTCTTAAGGCGGTCGCTGCTTACCAGAAGTGAGAACGGACCACCCCCTGAAAGCCGGCCACAAGCCGGCTTTTTTAATGCCCGGCATTTCCCTCTCCCGCCGCAACATGAGCAAAACTTGAGTTCATCACGAAGACTTTGAGTTTGTTTCATGACACCTCCACTGCGGACAATGCGCGCCATTGATTGGATGACGCAGTGGAGAAATACCCCATGGCCCTGGCCCATACCCTCGGATTTCCCAGCACCGGCCGCGAGCGCGAATTGAAGAAGGCCCTGGAGGCTTTCTGCCAGGGCGAACTCGACGAAGCCGGGCTGCGCGCCGTCGGCCGCCAGCTGCGTGCCGCGCACTGGCAGTTGCAGCACGACGCCGGTATCGAGCTGCTGCCGGTCGGCGACTTCGCCTGGTACGACCAGGTCCTCGGCCATTCGCTGACCTTCGGCGTCATCCCCGAACGCTGCCGCCCGGAGGACGGCAAGCCGACCCTGCATACCCTGTTCGCCATGGCCGGTGGCGGCGCGCCGGGCGATGGCAGCCCGGCCCAGGAAATGGCCCAGTGGTTCGACAGTCACTGCCGCTACCGGGTCCCCGAGTTCAGCGCCGAGCAGCGCTTCGAGCTGAGCTGGGAGCAGTTGTTCGAGGAGGTCGATGAAGCCCATGCCCTCGGGCACAAGGTCAAACCGGTGCTGATCGGCCCGCTGAGCTACCTCTGGCTGGGCAAGGCCAAGGGCGCGGCGTTCGACAAGCTCGACCTGCTGGAGCATCTGCTGCCGCTCTACGGCCAGATCTTCCGGCGTCTGGCCGCGCAGGGCGTGGAGTGGGTGCAGATCGACGAGCCGATCCTGGTCCTCGACCTGCCGCAGGACTGGAAGAATGCCTTCGAGCGCGCCTACCACCTGTTGCAGAGCGAGCCGCTGAAGAAGCTGGTCGCCACCTACTTCGGCGGCCTGAAGGATAACCTCGGCGTGGCCACCAGCCTGCCGGTGGACGGCCTGCACGTCGACCTGGTGCGCGCCCCCGAGCAGTTCCCGACGCTCCTCGACCGCCTCCCCAGCTACAAGGTGCTCTCCCTCGGCCTGGTCAACGGCCACGACGTCTGGCGCGGCGACCTGGACAAGGCCCTGGCGGTCCTGCGGCACGCCCATGAACGCCTCGGCGAGCGGCTCTGGGTGGCGCCCTCCTGCGCGTTGAACAGCCCGGTGGAGCCGGAGCGCGAGGACAGCCAGGCTGCAGAGCTGAAAAGCTGGCAGGCCATTGCCGTGCAGAAGTGCGAGGCCGTCGCCCTCATCGCCCGCGCATGCGATGCCCCGCGGGCAGCCGAGGTCCGCGCGGCGCTGGCGTGAAGGCGGCGCCCGGCGCCCCGGACGTTCGGGGCGTTGCCATGTCCCGCTGCGGGGACGAGAAAAACCGCCGCTTCGCGGCGTCTGCCCCGCTTATCGCAAGTCGGGAAAACACCCGGCGGCAGGGCCTCGCCCGGCTTCGACGGACGCGCGCCAGGGCCCATCGAATTTGCCCGAAAGCCGCGTCTCTGCTAGTGTCGCCGGGTTTCGAACAGCCCCCGCCGAGATGTCCCATGGCCCGCAAGAAAGCTTCCGTCGACTTCGAACAGTCCCTCGCCGAACTGCAAACCCTGGTGGAACGCCTGGAGAGTGGCGAATTGTCGCTGGAAGACTCCCTGGGTGCCTTCGAGCAGGGCATTCGCCTGACCCGTGACTGCCAGGCGGCGCTGAGCCAGGCCGAGCAGAAGGTGCAGATCCTCCTCGAACGCGACGGCGAGATCAGCGAGGCGCCCTTCGATCCGGCAGGCGAAGACGCATGATCGCCGCCTACCAGACGCGCTGCCAGGCGCGTGTCGATGCCGCTCTGGAAGCCCTCTTCACCCCGCCCCGCCATGAACTCACCCGCCTCTACCAGGCCATGCGCTACAGCGTGGTCAACGGGGGCAAACGCGTGCGCCCGCTGCTGGCCTATGCCGCCTGCGAGGCCTTGGGTGGCGACAGCGAGCGGGCCGATGGCGCGGCCTGCGCGGTGGAGCTGATCCACGCCTATTCGCTGGTGCACGACGACCTGCCGGCAATGGACGACGACGACCTGCGCCGCGGCCAGCCGACCACCCACATCGCTTTCGACGAAGCCTGCGCGATCCTCGCCGGCGATGGCCTGCAGACGCTGGCCTTCGAGGTGCTCGGCGACGCCCGGCTGAATCCGCCGGACGCCGAGACGCGCCTGCAGATGATCATGACCCTGGCCCGCGCCGCCGGCTCCGCCGGAATGGTCGGCGGCCAGGCCATCGACCTCGAAGCGGTGGGGCGCAAGATCGACCAGCACGCCCTGGAAGTCATGCACCGGCACAAGACCGGCGCGCTGATCGAAGCCAGCGTGCGCCTCGGCGCCCTGGCCAGCGGCCACGCCGATAGCGAGCGCCTGGCCGCGCTGAGCCGCTACGCCGAAGCCATCGGCCTGGCCTTCCAGGTACAGGACGACATCCTCGACGTGGAGAGCGACACCAGCACCCTGGGCAAGACCCAGGGCAAGGACCAGGCCAACGACAAGCCGACCTACCCCGCGCTGCTCGGTCTCGACGCCGCCAAGACCTACGCCCTGGACCTGCGCGACCAGGCCCTGGCCGCGCTGCAAGGCTTCGACCAGCGCGCCGAGCCGCTGCGCGACCTGGCCCGCTACATCGTCGAACGGCGCAGCTGAGGCGGCGCCGGCTCGCCCACCGGCGCTCGGCCATCGCGTCCCCGTCGCCCATGGATAACTGCCGGCGACGGGCCTCGTATACAATATTCGCCACCCCCACCATCACCGGATTCCGCCGTGCCGCTGCCCCTGCACAACGCGCCCAACCTGGGCATCGCTCCGTCCGCTTCGGAAATCATCGCCAAGCACCTGCGCGAGGCGATCATCTCCGGCCAGATGGCCGAGCATGAGCCGATCCGCCAGGACGAAATCGCCCAGGTCTTCAACGTCAGCAAGATTCCCGTGCGCGAGGCGCTCAAGCGCCTGGAGGCCGAGGGCCTGGTGGAATTCCAGCGCAACAAGGGCGCGCTGGTGACGAAGATTTCCGAGCCGGAACTGGCGCAGATGTTCGAGGTGCGCGTGCTCCTCGAAGCCCAGGCGATCCGCCTGGCGGTGCCGAACATGAGTGAGGCGACCTTCGCCCGCGCCGAGCGCATCTGTGCCGAGTTCGTCGGCGAGGATGACGTCGGCCGCTGGGCCGAGCTGAACTGGGAACTGCACGCCTGCCTCTACGAACCGGCGCAGCGGCCGTTCCTGGTCGGGCTGATCCGTTCGATCCACGACAAGCTGGAGCGCTACCTGCGCATGCAGATGAGCCTGTCGGCCGGCAAGGAGCGCGCCGACCAGGAGCACCGCGAGATCATCGCCGCCTGCCGCGCCGGTGACGCCGAGCGCGCCGCGCAATTGATCGAAGAGCACATCAAGGGCGTCTGCCGCACGCTCTACGAGCACCTGCCGAACCCGCCGGCGCCCAACTGAGGGCGCCGCCTCTGTGCCGATTTCATCATCGGCACGGGGGAAACCGTTCAAGCGCGGCAGCCGCCCGTCACGCCACCCTAGATCGCACTCAGGACGACACAGGTGGCAGCATGAAACGCATCCAGGTACTCGACTCCCACACCGGCGGCGAACCCACCCGGCTGGTGCTCGACGGCTTTCCCGACCTCGGTCGCGGCAGCATGGCCGAGCGCCGGGCGCTGCTCGCCGAGCGCCATGACCAGTGGCGCGCGGCCTGCGTGCTGGAGCCGCGCGGCAGCGACGTGCTGGTCGGCGCGCTGCTCTGCGAGCCAGTCGATCCACAGGCTTGCGCCGGGGTGATCTTCTTCAACAACAGCGGCTACCTGGGCATGTGCGGCCACGGCACCATCGGCCTGGTCGTCTCGCTGGCGCACCTGGGCCGCATCGGCCCCGGCGTGCACCGCATCGAAACCCCGGTGGGCACGGTGGCGGCGACCCTGCACGAGGACGACTCGGTGAGCGTGCGCAACGTCCCCGCCTACCGCTACCGCCAGGCCGTGGCCCTGGACGTGCCGGGCATCGGCCGGGTCTGCGGCGATATCGCCTGGGGCGGCAACTGGTTCTTCCTCATCGCCGAGCACGGCCTGCGCGTCGCCGGCGACAACCTCGCCGCGCTGGGTGCCTACACCGGCGCGGTCAAGCAGGCCCTGGAAGACCGGGGCATCCGTGGCGAGGACGGCGGCCTGGTCGACCATATCGAGCTGTTCGCCGACGACCCGCAGGCCGACAGCCGCAACTATGTGCTCTGCCCCGGCAACGCCTACGACCGCTCGCCCTGCGGCACCGGCACCAGCGCCAAGCTGGCCTGCCTGGCCGCCGACGGCAAGCTGCAGCCCGGCCAGAGCTGGCGCCAGGCCAGCGTCATCGGCAGCCAGTTCGAGGGCAGCTTCGACTGGCAGGACGGCGTCGGCGGCGGGCGCATCATCCCGACCATCCGCGGCCGCGCGCACGTCAGCGCCGAGGCCACCCTGCTGCTGCAGGAGGACGATCCCTTCGCCTGGGGCATCCGCCCATGAGCCAAGGCCACTGTGCCGATGTGATCATCATCGGCGCCGGCATCGTCGGCGCCGCCTGTGCCGAGGCCCTGGCCCGCCGCGGCCTGCGCATCCTGGTGCTGGACGCACGCCTGCCCGGCGCCACGGCGGTGGGCATGGGCCACTTGCTGGTGCTCGACGAGAACCGCGCCGAGCTGGCACTGAGCGACTACTCGCTGCAACGCTGGCGCGACTGGGGCCGCGACATGCCGGCGGACTGCGCCTACCGCAACAACGGCACCCTGTGGCTGGCGGCCAACGCCGAGGAGCAGGCCGAGGCCGAGCGCAAGCACGCGCTGCTCGTCGAACAGGGCGTCGCCTCCCGCCTGGTCGGCGCGGCGCAGCTGCGCCAGCTCGAACCGGCCCTGCGCGAGGGCCTGCACGGCGGCCTGGAACTCAGTGGCGACGGCATCCTCTATGCGCCGCGCGCGGCGGCCTGGCTGCTCGCCTCGGCGCCCCGGCACATCGAGCAGCGCCAGGCCCGCGTGGTGGACATCGACGGCGCACGGGTGCGCCTGGACAGCGGCAAGTGGCTCGCCGCCCAGGCCGTGGTACTGGCCAACGGCATCCAGGCCAGCGAGCTGTGCGCGGAACTGCCGATCGAGCCGAAGAAGGGCCACCTGCTGATCACCGACCGCTATCCGGGGCGGGTCAGCCGCACCCTGGTCGAGCTTGGCTACGTGACCAGCGCGCACAACGCCAGCGGCCCGTCGGTGGCCTGCAATATCCAGCCGCGGCCCACCGGCCAGTTGTTCATCGGCGCCTCGCGGCAGTTCGGCACGCGCGATCCGCAGGTCGAGGGCTGGATGCTGGCGAAGATGCTGCGCCGCGCCATCGACTACGTGCCCGCGCTCGCCGGGCTCAACGCCATCCGCAGTTGGACCGGCTTCCGCGCCGCCAGCCCGGACGGCCTGCCGCTGCTCGGCGAACACCCGCAGCGGCCCGGCCTGTGGCTGGCGGTCGGCCACGAAGGCCTGGGCGTCACCACCGCCCCCGGCAGCGCCGACCTGCTCGCCGCGCAACTGTGCAACGAACGCGCGCCACTGGACCCCACGCCCTACCTGCCCCAGCGCTTCCTCGGAGAACGCCGCCATGCCTGATCTGTTCCTCGACGGCCAGCCCCTGCGCGTCGCCGCCGGCACCACGGTGGCCGCCGCCCTCGCCCTGGCCGGCGATGGCTGCAGCCGCACCTCGCTGAGCGGCCAGCGCCGCGCGCCCGTCTGCGGCATGGGTGTGTGCCAGGAGTGCCGGGTGAACATCGACGGCCAGCGCCGCCTGGCCTGCCAGACCCTGTGCCGCGACGGCATGCGGGTGGAGACCCGGCCATGAGCGCCCGCGCGGACATCGTCATCGTCGGCGCCGGTCCCGCCGGCCTCGCCGCCGCCCTCGCCGCCGCGCCCAGCGGCGCACGCATCGTCGTGCTCGACGACAACCCGGCGCCCGGCGGGCAAATCTGGCGCGACGGAGCGCAGGCGACGCTGCCGGCCGAGGCCCTGCGCCTGCGCGAGCGCCTGGCGGCCTGCGCCAATGTCCGCCTGGCCTGCGCCACCCGCGTGGTGGCCCTGGCCGGCGCCCGCGGCCTGTTGCTGGAAGACCCCGAGCGCGGCTGGCGCCTGGACTACGAGAAACTGATCCTCTGTACCGGCGCGCGCGAGCTGCTGCTGCCCTTCCCCGGCTGGACCCTGCCCGGCGTCACCGGCGCCGGTGGCCTGCAGGCGCTGATCAAGGGCGGCCTGCCGGTAAGCGGCGAACACCTGGTGCTCGCCGGCAGCGGCCCGCTGCTGCTGGCCAGCGCCGCCACCGCCAAGGCCAATGGCGCGCGCGTCCTGCGCATCGCCGAGCAGGCGCCCTGGTCGGCCGTCGCCCGCTTCGCCCTGCGCCTGCCGCGCTGGCCGAACAAGCTGGCGCAGTCCTTCGCGCTGCATGATCCGGGCTATCGCGCCAACAGCCACGTGGTCGCCGCGCTGGGCAGCGAGCGCCTGGAAGGCGTGCGCCTGAACCAGGGCGGCAAGCTGCTGGAGATCGAATGTGAGCGGCTGGCCTGCGGCTTCGGCCTGATCCCCAATATCCAGCTCGCCCAGGCACTGGGCTGCGCCATCGACGGCAACGCCATCGCCGTCGATGCGTGGCAGGCGAGCAGCCGGGAGGCGGTGTACGCAGCGGGCGAATGCAGCGGTTTCGGTGGCAGCGAACTGGCCCTGGTGGAGGGCGCCATCGCCGGCCACGCGGCAGTCGGCGAGCCGCAACGCGCCCGCGCCCTGTGGCGGCAACGCCAGCGCTGGCAGGGCTTCGCCGAGGCGCTGCGGCGGGACTTCGCCCTCGATCCGCGCCTGTCGCGCCTGGCCGCGCCGGATACCCTGGTCTGTCGCTGCGAAGACGTGCCCTACTCCAGCCTCGCCGGGCAACCCGACTGGACCGCCGCGAAACTCGCCAGCCGCTGCGGCATGGGCGCCTGCCAGGGCCGTGTGTGTGGCGCGGCGGCACAACACCTGTTCGGCTGGCAACCGCCGGCGCCACGCCCACCGTTCAGCCCGGCGCGCCTCGACACCCTGCTGCAACTGGTCGAGGACGACGGCGCCGCCTGACCGGGGCGGCCCGAGCGACAGCGGCGGCATGCCTTTCGCCGGCGCTCGCCGCCCCGTATTCTCGACGGGTGTTCCACCGCCGACTCCAGCTCCCGATGCACGACCTGATCCCCCAGGGCGCCCGCGATCTCGATAGCCTGCTGCAATCCCTGCGGCAGATCGCGCCGCTGTTCGATGCCATGCCCGGCGTGGTGTTCTTCGTCAAAGACCGGCAGGCGCGCTATGTGCTGGTCAACCAGACCCTGGCCCAGCGCTGCGGGGTGAAACAGGTGCGCGAACTGCTCGGGCTCACCGCCGAGCAGGTGTTTCCGGCGCGCTACGGGCCGATCTACACCGAGCAGGATCGCCGCGTGCTCAGCGGCGGCGGCCAGCTCAGCGACCAGCTCGAACTGCACCTGTACCCGGCGCGCCAACCGGGCTGGTGCCTGACCCACAAACTGGCCCTGCGGGACGCCGAGGGCGCCATCATCGGCATGGCCGGGATTTCCTGCGACCTGCCCGGGGTGCCGTCCTCGCACCCGGCCTACCCGCGCCTGGCGGCGGTGGATGCGCACATCCGCGAGCACTTCGACCAGCCGATCAGCCTCAGCGAACTCACCGAACTGGCCGGACTTTCGGTGGCGCAGCTGGAGCGTTACTGCAAGCGCATCTTCCAGCTCACGCCACGGCAGATGATCCACAAGGCGCGCCTCGGCGCCGCCACCCGCCTGCTCGCCGGCGAGCTGCCGATCACCGAGATCGCCCTGCGCTGCGGCTACACCGACCACAGCGCCTTCAGCCGCCAGTTCCGCGCCCTCACCGGGCTGTCGCCGACGCAATACCGCGAGTCCCAGGCGTCCGCGCACTGAGGCGGGCGAGAGTGCTCCCATAAGGGGCAGCGGCGCCGGCTGCTGCTTCCTTTTGTAACGGCAGCGGGAACACCCCGCCGCCAGCCCCCACGCCCTGCCGCCACGCCCATCCCCTCAACGCCGGGCCCTGCGACCCGATGGTCACGCCGCAGCCGGTTCTGGCACATGCCTTGCTCTGAAAAATATCGTATACGAAATCCCTAATACCAAATCGCTGCCCAACACAGACTCAGAGAGGCCCCCATGAAATTCACCCGAATCGCCGTCGCCCTCACCGCTGTTGCCAGTACCCTCCTCGTCAGCCAGGCCCAGGCCGACAAACTCGACGACATCATCGAATCCGGCAAGCTGCGCTGCGCCGTGACCCTGGACTTCCCGCCCATGGGCTCGCGGGATGCGCAGAACAACCCGGTCGGCTTCGACGTGGACTACTGCAACGACCTGGCGAAGGTGCTCGGGGTCAGCGCGGAAATCGTCGAGACGCCCTTCCCCGACCGTATCCCGGCGCTGGTTTCCGGCCGCGCCGATGTGATTGTCGCCTCCACCTCCGACACCCTGGAGCGCGCCAAGACCGTGGGCATGACCGTGCCCTACTTCGCCTTCCAGATGGTCGTGCTGACCCGCGACGACACCGGCATCAAGAGCTACGACGACATCAAGGGCCGCCCGGTCGGCAACACCAGCGGCACCTACGAGGCGATCGCCCTGGAGAAGGACGTGAAGAAGTGGGGCAGCGGCAGCTTCCGCGCCTACCAGACGCAGAACGACACCATCCTCGCCGTCGCCCAGGGCCACATCGACGCCACCGTGGTCACCAATACCGTCGCCGCCTCGACCCTAAAGTCCGGCAAGTACAAGGGTCTGAAAGTGGCCGGCAACGCGCCCTACGTCATCGATTACGTGTCGCTGGCCGCCCAGCGCAGCGAGTACGGCCTGATCAACTACCTCAACCTGTTCGTCAACCAGCAGGTGCGCACCGGCCGCTACAACGAGCTGTACGAGAAGTGGGTCGGCGGCAGCCCGGTCGAACTCACCGTTCCCCACGTTTATTACTGACGGCGGGCCGAGGATGTCTTCGATGCACACCACAGATGCGGCGGACGCGGTGCTGAACGGCCGCGTCCTGATGGGGGGCAGCGCCGAAGGGGAGCTGCTGTACGCCGGAACCGGGCTGAGCTTCTGGGGCGGCGTCGATCCCTTCAGCGGCGAGGTGATCGACCGCCACCACCCGCTCAGCGGCAGCCTGCTGCCCGGCCGGGTGCTGGCGATCCCCAGCGGGCGCGGCTCCTGCACCGGCAGCAGCGTGCTGCTGGAAATGCTCCTCAACGGCCACGCGCCAGCGGCCCTGCTGCTGGCCGAGGCGGATGAAATCCTCAGCCTCGGGGTGCTGGTGGCGCAGGTGCTGTTCGGCCAGGCGATCCCAGTGCTGTGCCTCGGCCACGAGGGTTTCGCACGCCTCGCCGGCGCTGGCTGGGCGCGCATCGAAGACGGCCAGGCGCGGCTTTATCCACAGCGCCCCGCGGACCACTGGCGGGGCGTCATGGCCCGCGACGCCGGGCCCTTGCCGGACAGCCTGGCGCTGGACGCCGGCGACCGCGCCCTGCTCGCCGGCGAGCACGGCAAGGCAGCCCAGGCGGCGATGCAGATCCTCCTGCGCATGGCCGCCCTGCAGGGCGCGACGGAACTGCTGGACGTGACCCAGGCGCACATCGACGGCTGCATCTACACCGGCCCGGCGAGCCTGCGTTTCGCCCGCCAACTGGTCGACTGGGGCGCCCGCGTGCGGGTGCCCACCACCCTCAATTCGATCTCCGTGGATCAGCGCCGCTGGCGCGAGCTGGGTGTCGCCGCGGACTTCGGCGAAGCGGCCAGCGCCCTCGGCGAGGCCTACATGGCGATGGGCGCGCACCTCAGCTACACCTGCGCGCCCTACTTGCTGGACAGCGCCCCCGGCCTCGGCGAACAGGTGGTCTGGGCCGAGTCCAACGCCGTGGTCTACGCCAACAGCGTGCTCGGCGCGCGCACCCTCAAGTACCCCGATTACCTCGACATCTGCATCGCCCTCAGCGGCCGTGCGCCGAATGTCGGCAGCCACCGCGACGACGGGCGCCGGGCCACGCTGCGGATCGACGTCGAGCTGCCCGCCGACCACGACGACGCCCTGTATCCACTGCTCGGCTACCACATCGGCCAGCTCTGCGGCAGCCGCATCCCGGTGGTCGACGGCCTGCAGGCGCTGGCGCCGGACAGCGACGCGCTGAAAGCCTTCGGCGCGGCCTTCGCCACCACCTCGGCGGCGCCGATGTTCCATATCGCCGGCGTCACCCCGGAGGCGCCGGACCTCGACAGCGCCCTCGGCGGCCAGGCGCCGCGGCAACGCCTGCGGATCACCCCGGCGGAGCTGATCGCCACCTGGCGCGAGCTGGACCGCGCGGCGGAACCCAACGTGCAACTGGTGTCGCTGGGCAACCCGCACTTCTCCGCCAGCGAATGCGCGGCCCTGGCCGCGCTCTGCACCGGGCGCCGCAAGCACCCGGAGGTCGCCCTGGTCATCACCCTCGGCCGCGCGGTGCAGGAACAGGCGCGCCAGGCCGGACACGTGCAGGCGTTGCAGGACTTCGGCGCGCTGCTGGTCAACGACACCTGCTGGTGCATGCTCGGCGAGCCGATCATCCCGCCGCACTGCACCACGCTGATCACCAACTCCGCCAAGTACGCCCACTACGGCCCCGGCCTGGCCGGTCGCCAGGTGCATTTCGGCAGCCTCGCGGCCTGCGTCGAGGCGGCCTGCAGCGGGCGCGGCGACGGCGGCGTACCGGCCTGGCTGAGCGCGGAGGCGCACTGAAATGTTCAACTACAGCTTCCACTGGCGCGCCGCCTACAAAGCCCTGCCGGACATGCTGTCCGGCGCCTGGGTGACCCTGGAGACCGCCGCCCTGTCGATGCTGCTCGGCGTGCTCATCGCCCTGCTGCTGACGGTCATGCGGCAGATGCAACAGCCGCTGCCGCGCGGCTTCGCCGACGCCTGGGTGTCCATCGCGCGCAACACCCCGTCGCTGTTCCAGATCTACATCCTGTACTTCGGCCTGGGCTCCTTCGGCCTCCACGTCAGTTCCTGGGCGGCGCTACTGGCGGGGATCACCTTCAACAACGCCGGCTACCTGGCGGAGAACTTCCGCGGCGGCCTCAAGGCCGTGCCGGACACGCAGATGCGCGCCGCGCGCTCGCTGGGCATGAGCGCCTTCCAGGCGTACCGGCTGATCGTCATCCCGCAGTTGCTGCGCGTGGTCTTCTACCCGCTGACCAACCAGATGGTCTGGGCGGTGCTGATGACCTCGCTGGGCGTGGTGGTGGGACTGAACAACGACCTCACCGGCGTGACCCAGGACTACAACGTGCGCACCTTCCGCACCTTCGAGTTCTTCGCCCTGGCGGCGGCGCTCTACTACCTGATCGCCAAGCTCATCGTGGCGGCCGCGCGCCTGCTGGGCTGGCGTCTGTTCCGCTACTGAGGAGGCCGCAGGCATGTTTTCCACGAGTTTCACCGGCAACGACCTGCTGTTCCTCCTGCGGGGCGCCTGGGTCACCCTCGAACTGACCGTCGCCTCGATGCTCATCGGCACCCTGGCCGGCGTGCTGCTCGGCTGGCTGCGCGCCAGCCTGCCGCGGGCGACGCTGCCGCTGGGCTGGTTTCTCGATGTGTTCCGCAGCGTGCCGCTGCTGATCCAGTTCGTGCTGTTCAACGCCCTGAAGAGCATCGCCGGGCTGAACTGGAGCGCCTTCAGCATCGGCTGCCTGGTGCTGGGCGTGTACGCGGCGGCGTTCTGCACCGAGATCATCCGCAGCGGCATCCTCGCCGTACCGCCCAGCCTGCGCCGCGCCAGCCGCTCGCTGGGACTGTCCTACTGGCAGGACCTGCGCTACGTGGTCCTGCCGCTGGCCGCGCGGGTGGCCTTCCCCGGCTGGCTGAACCTGGCCCTGGGGGTGATGAAGGACACCGCGCTGGTCATGTGGATCGGCATCATCGAGCTGCTGCGCGCCTCGCAGACCATCGTCACGCGCATCCAGGAACCCCTGCTGGTGCTGTGCATCGCCGGGGCGATCTATTACCTCATGAGCTGGGTCGTGGCGCGCCTCGGCGCCCGGCTGGAAAAAAGGTGGCAGGAAAATGATTGAAATCGACAACGTGCACAAAGCCTACGGCGACCTGGAAGTGGTCAAGGGCGTGAGCCTCAGGGTGAACAAAGGCGAAGTGGTCTCGATCATCGGCGGCTCCGGCTCGGGCAAGTCCACCCTGCTGATGTGCATCAACGGCCTGGAGCCGATCCAGAAAGGCAGCATCCGCGTCGACGGCACCGAGGTCCACGCCAGGAGCACCGACCTGAACAAGCTGCGGCAGAAGATCGGCATCGTCTTCCAGCAGTGGAACGCCTTCCCCCACCTGACGGTGCTGGAGAACGTGATGCTGGCGCCGCGCAAGGTGCTCGGCCAGAGCCGCGAGGAAGCCGAGGCGATGGCGGTGAAGCAACTGCGCCACGTCGGCCTCGGCGACAAGCTCAAGGTGTTCCCCAGCAAGCTCTCCGGCGGCCAGCAGCAACGCATGGCGATCGCCCGCGCGCTGGCCATGTCGCCGGACTACATGCTGTTCGACGAGGCCACCTCGGCGCTCGACCCGCAACTGGTCGGCGAGGTGCTCGACACCATGCGCCTGCTCGCCGAGGAAGGCATGACCATGGTCCTGGTCACCCACGAAATCCGCTTCGCCCGCGACGTGTCCGACCGCGTGGCGTTCTTCCGCAACGGCCTGGTGCATGAAATCGGCGCGCCGGAGCAGGTGATCGGCAATCCGCAGAAGGCAGAGACCGCGGACTTCCTCAAGTCGGTGCTGTAGCGCCGCGCAGAACAGGAGACAGACATGCGTTCGAGCAAGATCATCCACGTGGTCAGCTGCCATGCCGAGGGCGAGGTCGGCGACGTCATCGTCGGCGGCGTCGCGCCACCGCCGGGCGACAGCGTCTGGGCACAGTCGCGCTGGATCGCCAGCGACGCGACGCTACGCAACTTCGTGCTCAACGAACCGCGCGGCGGGGTGTTCCGCCACGTCAACCTGCTGCTCCCGGCGAAAGACCCACGGGCGCAGATGGCCTGGATCATCATGGAGCCGGCGGACACTCCGCCGATGTCCGGCTCCAACTCGCTGTGCGTCAGCACCGTGCTGCTCGACAGCGGCATCCTGCCGATGCAGGAGCCGCAGACCCGCCTGGTGCTGGAAGCGCCCGGCGGCCTGATCGAAGCCGTGGCCGACTGCCGCGACGGCAAGGTGGAGCGCGTGGAAGTGCGCAACCTGCCGTCCTTCGCCGACCGGCTCGACGCCTGGATCGAAGTGGACGGCCTCGGCTCGCTGCAGGTGGATACCGCCTATGGCGGCGACAGCTTCGTCATCGCCGACGCCCATGCGCTGGGCTTCAGCCTGCACGCCTCGGAGGCCGCTGAGCTGGTCGCCACCGGCCTGAAGATCACCCAGGCGGCCAACCAGCAACTGGGCTTCGTGCACCCGCAGAATCCCGACTGGGCGCACATTTCCTTCTGCCAGCTGGCCGCCCCGGTGGAACGCCGCGACGGCGTGCTGCACGGACGCAACGCGGTGGTGATCCACCCCGGCAAGATCGACCGCTCGCCCTGCGGCACCGGCTGCTCGGCGCGCATGGCGGTGCTCCACGCCAAGGGCCAGTTGCGCGACGGCGAACGCTTCGTCGGCCAGTCCATCATCGACTCGCAGTTCCACTGCCGCATCGACGGCCTCACCGAGGTGGCCGGTCGCCCGGCGATCCACCCGTGCATTGCCGGCCGCGCCTGGATCACCGGCACTCACCAGATGCTGCTCGATCCGGCCGATCCCTGGCCGCAGGGCTACCGCCTCTCCGACACCTGGCCGAACGGCCACTGAACCCCAACCCATCGCCCTCGCGGCAGCCAACGGATCCGCCAAACGGATCGCAACGACGAAAGGCAACGGCATCTACCGACGCGTTTCGTATACGAAATACGACAATCTGGAGGCAACATGAGCAAGAAGGTCAATTGGAGTGGCGTGTTCCCCGCCGTTACCACCCAATTCAACAGCGACTTCTCGGTCAACCTGGAAGCCACCCACAGGGTCATCGCCAACCTGGTGCGCGACGGCGTCTCCGGCCTGGTGGTGTGCGGCAGCGTCGGCGAGAACACCTCGCTGACCATCGAAGAGAAGATGGCCGTCACCGAGGTCGCCAAGGACGCCTCCGGCGGCCGCGTGCCGGTGATCTGCGGGGTCGCCGAATTCACCAGCGCCGGCGCCGCGCGGGTAGCTCAGGCGGTGGAGAAGGTCGGCGTCGACGGCATCATGCTGATGCCGGCGCTGGTCTACTCCTCCAAGCCGCACGAGACCGCCGCGCACTTCCGCAGCGTGGCGCAAAGCACCGACCTGCCGGTGATGGTCTACAACAACCCGCCGATCTACAAGAACGACGTCACCCCGGACATTCTCATCTCCCTCGCCGACTGCGAGAACATCGTCTGCTTCAAGGACAGCTCCGGCGACACCCGCCGCTTCATCGACGTGCGCAACGAAGTGGGCGACCGCTTCATCCTCTTCGCCGGCCTCGACGACGTGGTCCTGGAAAGCATCGCGGTGGGCGCCGAGGGCTGGATCTCGGGGATGTCCAACGTCTTCCCGCAGGAAGGCGAGACCATCTTCCGCCTCTGCCGGGCCGGGCGCTTCGCCGAAGCCATGCCGATCTACGAATGGCTGATGCCGATCCTGCACCTGGATGCGCGGCCGGACCTGGTGCAGTGCATCAAGCTCTGCGAAGAGATCGCCGGCCGCGGCAGCGCCCTGACCCGCCCGCCGCGCCTGGCCCTGCAAGGCGCCGACCGCGAGCACGTGGAGCGCATCATGGCCAAGGCCCTGGCCAACCGCCCGGCACTCCCCGACGTAGGCCTCTGACCCACCGCCAAGCGTCCCCGGCCAGGCGGCCGGGGGCGTGGAGAGACAGCCCATGAGCAACTTCATCGCCGGCCGCCGCAGCGGCGCCGGCAGCATTCATCTGCAGAGTGTCGATGCCAGCACTGGCGAGGCGCTGCCGCAAACCTTCCTGCAAGCCACGCCGGAAGAGGTGGACGCCGCCGCCCGCGCCGCCGCGGCCGCCTTCCCCGGCTACAGCGCCCTGCCGCCCGCGCGCCGCGCCGAATTCCTCGACGCCATCGCCAACCAACTGGACGCCCTCGGCGCTGACTTCATCGCCACCGTCTGCCGCGAGACCGCCCTGCCCGCCGCGCGCATCCAGGGCGAGCGCGCCCGCACCAGCGCGCAGATGCGCCTGTTCGCCCAGGTGCTGCGCCGCGGCGACTTCCTCGGCGCGCGCATCGACCGCGCGCTGCCGCAACGCCAGCCGCTGCCACGCCCCGACCTGCGCCAGTACAAGGTCGGCGTCGGCCCGGTGGCGGTGTTCGGCGCCAGCAACTTCCCGCTGGCCTTCTCCACCGCCGGAGGCGACAGCGCCGCCGCCCTGGCCGCCGGCTGCCCGCTGGTGGTCAAGGCGCACAGCGGCCACATGGCCACCGCCGAGCAGGTGGGCGAGGCCATCGTCCGTGCCGCCGCGGCCACCGGCATGCCCGCCGGCGTGTTCAACATGATCTATGGCGCCGGGGTCGGCGAGCCGCTGGTGCGCCACCCGGCGATCCAGGCGGTCGGCTTCACCGGCTCGCTGAAAGGCGGCCGCGCGCTGTGCGACCTGGCCGCCGCCCGCCCGCAGCCGATTCCGGTATTCGCCGAGATGAGCAGCATCAACCCGGTGCTGGTGCTGCCCGCCGCGCTGCACCAGCGTGGCCAGGCCATCGCCGCTGAACTGGCCGACTCGGTGGTGCTCGGCTGCGGCCAGTTCTGCACCAATCCCGGCCTGGTGATCGGCATCGCCTCGCCGGATTTCAGCCTGTTCCGCGCCCAGCTGATCGCCGAAATCGGCCAACGCCCGGCGCAAACCATGCTCAACGCCGGCACCCTGCGCAGCTACGAAGCGGGCCTCGCGCGCCTGCACGCGCACCCCGCCGTGCGCCATCTCGCGGGCCAGGCGCAGCAGGGCCGGCAGGCGCACCCGCAATTGTTCCAGGCCGAGGCGAGGCTGCTGCTGGACGGCGACGCGCTGCTGCAAGAAGAAGGCTTCGGCCCGACCACGGTGCTGGTCGAAGTGGCCGACGAGGACGAACTGCAGGCGGCCCTGGAGGGCCTGCACGGTCAGCTCAGCGCCACCCTGATCGCCGCGCCGGCGGACCTGGAGCGCTTCGCCGCGCTGGTCCCGCTGCTGCAACGCAAGGCCGGCCGCCTGCTGCTCAACGGCTACCCGACCGGCGTGGAAGTCTGCGACGCCATGGTCCACGGCGGTCCCTACCCGGCCACCTCGGACGCCCGTGGCACCTCGGTCGGCAGCCTGGCCATCGAGCGCTTCCTGCGCCCGGTGTGCTACCAGAACTACCCCGACGCGCTGCTGCCGGAGGCGCTGAAAAACGCCAACCCGCTGGCGATCGCGCGGCTGGTGGATGGCCAAATGACGCGGGCGCCGCTGGCTGATTGAAGCCCTGGGCGTCCAGCCCCGGCCGCGCGCCGGGGCTTGTTCATTGCCGCGCGGGGTGCCGACGGAATGCGACCGACCGCCGCCGGGGCCCAGGCGCGGCCGGCGCCGATCCTGTACCCAGGCGTAAAGCAGCCTTTCCCGCCAGGGCCGGATTCACTCAAGCAATGTGCGCAAATCAGCATACAGGGACTCGCTGATCGCCACGCCCTCCGCCAGGCTGCGCTGGCGCGCGGCGAAGCGCCGTTGCGACGGCAGGCGCGCGCCCATGTCGACGATGGCCGCGAAGAGCGTCTCGGCGCGCGCCATGTGCTGCGCCGCGTCGGCGCCGAGGAAGCGCGCCGGATCGAGGGCGATCAGCAGTTCGCCGTGGTAGGGCAAGGCGCGCGCCCCGGCGTCCAAGGCCAGCGACTCGGCGCTGGTCAGGTCGCCGATCAGCGGCCCGGCGAGCAGCTCGACCATCGCCGCCAGGGCCGAGCCCTTGTGGCCGCCGAAGGTCAGCATGGCGCCCTTGAGCACCGCGCCGGGGTCGCAGCTGGGCTGGCCCTCGGCATCGATGCCCCAGCCCGGCGGGATAGCCTTGCCTTCGCGCTCGTGCAACTGGATTTCGCCGCGCGCCACGGCGCTGGTGGCGAAGTCGAAGACGAACGGCGCCTGCGCGCCGCGTGGCCAGCCGAAGGCGATCGGGTTGGTGCCGAACAGCGGCCGCGAGCCGCCGGCCGGCGCCACCCAGGCATGGCTGGGCGTCGCCGCCAGGGCCACCAGCCCCTGGGCGGTGATCTGCTCGATTTCCACCCAGAGCGCGGAAAAGTGCACGCAACGGTTGATCGCCAGGGCGGCGATGCCCTGCTGGCGGGCCTTGTCCACCAGCAGCGGCAGGCCGACGGCGAAGGCGCACTGGGAAAAACCGCCGTGGGCGTCCACCCGCACCAGGCCGGGAGCCTGATCGACGACCTGCGGCTCGGCGTCGCGGCAGACCTTGCCGGCCTGCGCCGTGGCGATACAGCCGAGCAGCCGCCAGACGCCGTGCGAGGCGCAGCCATCGCGCTCGCCGGCGACCACGGTGGCGGCCACCGCCTGTACGTGCGGCTCGCTGAATCCATGCCGGCGCAGGATCGCCACCGCCAGCTCGTGCAGTTCATCCAGGGTCAATCGGATCACGCTGTGCTCCTCCAGAGGTCCAGGCGCCAACAGTGACGGTTCCGGGGCGCGCCGCGCTTGCTCGCTTTGCGCGACGATGGCGACGATTTCGGCACAAGGCGCCCGCGCCCCACGACCATCCGCTCATCCTGCGAACCGCCGCGCCTTGCTTGGGCCAACCCGGCGCATCAGGTAAACTGCCGCATCTTTGCCATCTCATAACGATCAGCCTGATGCCCACGACGTTCCACGAGATCCCCCGCGAGCGCCCCGCCACCCCTCTGCTCGACCGCGCCAGCACGCCGATCGAGCTGCGCCGTCTCGGCGAGGCGGAGCTCGTCACCCTCGCTGACGAACTGCGCCAGTACCTGCTTTACAGCGTCGGCCAGACCGGCGGCCATTTCGGCGCCGGGCTCGGGGTGATCGAGCTGACCATCGCCCTGCACTACGTCTTCGATACCCCGGACGACCGCCTGGTGTGGGACGTCGGCCACCAGGCCTACCCGCACAAGATCCTCACCGGTCGCCGCGAGCGCATGTCCACGCTGCGCCAGAAGGACGGCCTGGCCGCCTTCCCGCGGCGCGCCGAAAGCGAGTACGACACCTTCGGCGTCGGCCACTCCAGCACCTCGATCAGCGCCGCCCTGGGCATGGCCATCGCCGCGCGCATGCAGGGCTCCGGGCGCAAGTCGGTGGCGGTGATCGGCGACGGCGCGCTGACCGCCGGCATGGCCTTCGAGGCGCTGAACCACGCCTCCGACGTGCAGGCCGACATGCTGGTGATCCTCAACGACAACGACATGTCGATCTCGCACAACGTCGGCGGCCTCTCCAACTACCTGGCCAAGATTCTCTCCAGCCGCACCTACAGCAGCATGCGCGAAGGCAGCAAGAAGGTGCTCTCGCGCCTGCCCGGCGCCTGGGAGATCGCCCGCCGCACCGAGGAATACGCCAAGGGCATGCTGGTTCCCGGCACGCTCTTCGAGGAACTCGGCTGGAACTACATCGGCCCGATCGACGGCCACGACCTGCCGACCCTGATCGCCACCCTGCGCAACATGCGCGATCTCAAGGGCCCGCAGTTCCTCCATGTGGTGACCAAGAAGGGCAAGGGCTTCGCCCCGGCCGAGGCCGACCCCATCGGCTACCACGCGATCACCAAGCTGGAACCGGTCGGCGCCGCGCCGAAGAAGGCCGGCGGGCCGAAATACTCGAACGTCTTCGGCCAGTGGCTGTGCGACATGGCGGCGCAGGACCCGCGCCTGGCCGGGATCACCCCGGCGATGAAGGAAGGCTCCGACCTGGTGGCCTTCGCCGCGCGCTTCCCGGACCGTTACTTCGACGTCGCCATCGCCGAACAGCACGCCGTGACCCTGGCCGCCGGCCTGGCCTGCGACGGCATCAAGCCGGTGGTGGCGATCTACTCGACCTTCCTCCAGCGCGGCTACGACCAGTTGATCCACGACGTCGCCGTGCAGAACCTCGATGTGCTCTTCGCCATCGACCGCGCCGGTCTGGTCGGCGAAGACGGCCCGACCCACGCCGGCAGCTTCGACCTCTCCTACCTGCGCTGCATCCCCGGCATGCTGGTGATGGCCCCCAGCGACGAGGACGAACTGCGCAAGCTGCTCACCACCGGCTACCTCTTCGAAGGCCCGGCGGCGGTGCGCTACCCGCGCGGCAGCGGACCGAACACGCCGATCGAAGCGGCGCTGGCGCCGGTGCCGATCGGCAAGGGCGTGCTGCGCCGCCAGGGCAAGGCCGGCAAGGTCGCCATCCTCGCTTTCGGCGTGCAACTGAGCGAAGCCCTGCAGGTGGCCGAGCGCTTCGACGCCACGGTGGCCGACATGCGCTTCGTCAAGCCGCTCGACGAAGCCCTGGTGCGTGAACTGGCCGCCAGCCACGACCTGCTGGTGACCGTCGAGGAAAACACCGTGATGGGCGGCGCCGGCGCCGCGGTCAGCGAGTTCCTCGCCCGCGAGAACCGCCAGCAGCCGATCCTCCACCTGGGGCTGCCGGACTACTACGTGGAGCACGCCAAGCCGGCGCAGATGCTCGCCGAATGCGGCCTGGACGCCGCCGGCATCGAACGCGCCATCGCCGAGCGCCTGGCCCTGCTCGACGCCTGAGCGGGTATCCGTCAGGCAGACTTGCCAGCCACGGGCGCACCCCGATAAGGTGCGCCCGTTTTCGTTCGAGGTAACGGGAAGCAGGTGAAAGACCTGCGCTGCCCCCGCAACGGTAACCGACGCGCCCCTTCGCGGGCGCAGCAGCGCCACGGCCACTGTCCATGACGGGAAGGCGGCGCTGTGCAGTCGGCAGCCCGGAGACCGCCCTCGACGCGATCCGACAGGTGTTGCGGAGGGCATCACCGTCAAGCGCGGCCCCGCTCCGCCCTTGCCCAGCCCTCCTCGAAAGTCACCCCCGGCACTTTTGAGGACTCACTCCCATGAAGCTTTCCCGTCTCGCCCTGGCCGCCGCGCTGCTGCCCGGCGCCGCCATCGCCGACGACTCGGCCAGCCCCGCCGAGCGGGCGCTGAAACTGCCAGACCAGATCGTCACCTCGGCGCGCCAGGCCGAGCCACGCGCCCAGGCCACCTCGGCCAACACGGTGTTCACCCGCGACGACATCGAGCGCCTGCAAGCGCGCAGCGTGCCCGAACTGCTGCAACGCGTGCCCGGCGTACAGGTCAGCACCGCCGGCGGCGTGCCCAGCTACTCGCTGCGCGGCACCAACACCGCGCAGACCCTGGTGCTGGTCGACGGCCAGCGCATCGCCTCGGCGAGCAGCGGCATCGCCCGCATCGACTACCTGAACATCGACAACATCGAGCGCGTCGAAGTGACCCGCGGCCCGCGCTCGGCGCTGTACGGCGCGGATGCCATCGGCGGGGTGATCCAGATCTTCACCCGCCGCGGCGAAAGCGGCCTGCACCCGGAACTGCGCCTGGCCGCCGGCAGCCACGGCACCTTCCAGCGCAGCGCTGCGCTGGCCGGCGGCGACGCGCGCACGCGCTTCAACCTCGGCGCCAGCCTCGACGAAACCCAGGGCTGGGACCTGACACGTGACGGGCGTGGCGCCGACAGCGACCACGACGGCCAGCGCAACAAGGCCATGCACCTGAACCTCGACCACCAGTTGAACGACGCCTGGAAAGCCGGCTTCAGCCTCAACGACCAGCACGGCGACAGCGAATACGACGACGCCTACAGTTACGCCCCCGGCCAGCCCCACGACGAATTCCGCGTCAGCAGCTACAGCGGCTACCTCGAAGGCCAGCTCGGCGAGCGCTGGAACAGTCGCCTGGAACTGGGCCACAGCTACGACCGCAACAAGGCCGTGGGCGCCGCCGAGGACTGGAACAACGGCACCCTGGAAACCACCCGCCACTCGGCGAGCTGGATCAACCGCCTGCAACTGGACCCGCGCAACCAACTGGCCCTGGGCGCCGACTGGTACCAGGACCGCGTCGACGGCAGCACCGAATTCGCCGAGGACAGCCGCGAGAACCACGCCTTCTTCGCCCAGCACAGCTTCAAGGGCGAGGCCTTCGCCACCGAGCTGGGCCTGCGCCACGACGACAACCAGCGCTACGGCACGCAGAACAGCTGGAACGCCGCCTTGACCCTGCCGGTGGACGAGCGCCAGAGCTGGATTCTCAGCTACGGCGAAGGCTTCCGGGCGCCGACCTTCAGCGACCTCTACTACCCGGGCGCCGGCAACCCCGACCTCAAGGCAGAGACCGCCAAGACCTACGAGCTGCAATGGCGCGGCGACTTCGCCGGCAACCACCTGGAAGCCGCGGCCTACCGCACCGAGGTGAATGACCTGATCGCCTGGGACAGCGCCAGCAACCAACCGGAGAACATCGCCAAGGCGCGCATCGACGGCATCGAAGCGAGCATCGGCCGCGAGCTGTACGGCTGGCAGGGCAACCTCGGCCTGAGCCTGATCGACCCACGCGACCGCGACACCGGCCACACCCTGCCACGCCGCGCCCGGCGCACCCTGAGCCTGGACCTCGACCGCCAGTTCGGCGCCTTCGGCCTCGGCGGCAGCTGGCGCGCGCTGAGCAACAGCTACGCCGATGCGGCCAACGACAATCGCCTGGGCGGCTATGGCGTACTCGACCTGCGCGGCAGCTGGGCCTTCAGCGACAGCCTGCGCTGGGACCTGAAACTGCAGAACCTGTTCGACCGCGACTACGCCCAGGCCACCTACGAGCGGCCGACCGATCCCTCCGGCTACCCGACGACGACCTACGCCTACCGCGAAGCCGGCCGCACCGCCCTCCTGGCCCTGACCTGGACCCCCGAGCTGTAAGTCGGATGGCGTTGAGCACGGCGAAACCCATCGCCGCCTCAGACCGCATGGGTTTCGTTCCTCAACCCATCCTACGAATACCGCCGGTATCGCTCTGCGTAGGATGGCGTTGAGCGCAGCGATACCCATCGCCAGCCCGAACCGCATGGGTTTCGTTCCTCAACCCATCCGACGGATGCCCGCCGGTATCGCTCTGCGTAGGATGGCGTTGAGCGCAGCGATACCCATCGCCAGCCCGAACCGCATGGGTTTCGTTCCTCAACCCATCCGACGGATGCCCGCCGGTATCGCTCTGCGTAGGATGGCGTTGAGCGCAGCGATACCCATCGTCAGCCCAGACCCGCAGGGGTTTGCTGGACTCACCCCATCCGCCGCTTGCCGGCGCGGTTATTACGCCAGCACCCCAGCCATCCGCCCGAGCACCGCGCAATCCTCGGCGTGCCAGTCGGTCAGTTCCGGCCAGGGGTTGTCCGGCAGGTTGACCAGCGCGGTGCGGGTGCCGGCGGCGCGGCCGCATTCGAGGTCGAAGCGGTAGTCGCCGACCATCAGCATTCGCGCCGGCACCGTCTGCCAGCGCGCGGCCAGGCGTTGCAGGCCGTCGGGACTGGGCTTGGGCCGGGCTTCGCCGCGGCCGAGGATGTCCTCGCTGAGGAAGCAGTCGCCCAGGCCGATGGCGCCGAGGGTGATCAGCGCCAGCTCGTGGGCATTGCGCGTGAGGATGCCCAGCCGCCGGCCGCTTCCGTGCAGCGCGCGGACCAGTTCCACCGCGCCCGGCGCGGCCTGCGCGCCCAGGGCCAGTTCGCGCTCGTGTTCGAGCAGCCAGGCATGCTTGGCCGCCGCTTCGTCCGCCGGCAGTGCCGCCAGGTGCAGGAGGATGTCGTCCTCCTGGGGAATCTCCAGCGCCCGCTTGATCGCCGGGAAGTCGTGTACCGGCAGGGTCAGGGTGCCGTCCATGTCGAACACCCAGTGGCGGATCTCGGCGAGGCTCACGCCCAGTCCTCGCGGTGGCGGATCAGGCCTTCCTGGCTGGCCGAGGCCACCAGTTCGCCGGCGCGGTTGAAGAAGCTGCCGCGCACGAAGCCGCGACCGTTGCCGGCCCAGGGGCTGTCGATGGCGTAGAGCAGCCACTCGTCCGCGCGCAGGTTGCGGTGGAACCAGACCGAATGGTCGATGGTGGCCACCTGCATGTCCTTCTGCCACACCGAGCGCCCGTGGGGCAGCATTGCGGTGGTGAGGAAGCCGAAGTCGGAGGCGTAGGCCAACAGGTATTTGTGCAGCGCCGGCACGTCCGGCAGCTTGCCGTCGGCGCGCAGCCAGAGGTACTTGATCGGCTCGCCGGGCAGCGGATCGTAGGGATCGTTCTGGGTCACCGGGCGGATTTCGATGGGCTTCGGATAGAGCAGCTTGTCGCGCAGGCGCTCGGGGAACTGTTCGGCGCTGCGTTGCTTGAGTTCCTGCTCGGTGGGCAGGTTTTCCGGGCCGACCACCTCGGGCATCTGGATCTGGTGCTGGAAGCCTTCCTCGTCGTACTGGAAGGAGGTGCTCAGGGCGAAGATCGGATGGCCCTTCTGGATCGCCGTCACCCGCCGGGTGCTGAAGCTGCCGCCGTCGCGCACGCGATCGACCTGATAGACCACCGGCATGCTGGCGTCGCCCGGACGCAGGAAGTAGCCGTGCATGGAATGCACATGGCGTGCGTCCTCCACCGTCTGGCTGGCCGCCGAAAGCGCCTGGCCGAGCACCTGGCCGCCGTACAACTGGCGGAACCCGAGGTCCTGGCTCATGCCGCGAAACAGGTTCTCCTCGATGGGTTCCAGGCTCAGCAAAGCCACCAGGTTGTCCAGGATCTGGGTCATGAATATTCCTCGAATGCAAGGCTCAAACCGGCTGCTGGCGGCGCAGCACGGGGTATGCGGGGAGATCGGTCAGACGAGTGTCCCACACCGCGCGACCAATGGTGAAATGGTAGAGGCTGAGCAAATAGTCGGAGTCGGCGCCGAGCAGTTCGCCCAGGGCTTCGTCGAAGTAGCAGCCGATACCGGTGCCGGAGAGCCCGGCGGCCTCCGCCTCCAGATAGAGCAACTGGCCGATCTGCCCGCACTCCCAGTACAGCCGTGGATACGTCCAGGGCCCCTCGGCCAGCGCGGCGTCGAGGTCGGCGAGCATGGCCAGAGCCAGGCAGCCGTCGCTGGCGATGTCCTGGCCGCAGGAAAGGAAGGCCGCCAATTGCCGCGCGTCCCCCTCCAGCAGGCGGTACAGCGGTAACTCGTCCAGCACCGGCTGCCAGAGGAAGTCCTCCCGCAGACCACCCGGCGCGCGGCCGCTGCGGCCAAGCCAGTAAAGCCCCGGCACCAAGCCCTGGACACGGTGGATGAACAGCAGCAGGTCGATCCGCGGCGGCTCGCCGCTGCAGGCGAAGGGCACCGGCGCGGCCGCCGGCATGAGGCGCCGCAGCCAGGCCAGCAGCAGGTCGAAATGGATGCCGCTGCGGCCGTCCAGGCGCTGCGCGCTGCGCCGCCGATGCAGGATCGGCCGCAACGGCAGGCCGGGGTTTTCCACCGCGACCTCGGCGCCCGCGGCACTCCAGGGCCGCGGCGCCAGCGCCGGCGCCCGGCACAGCTCATGGACGCGCTGCAGTTCTGGCCACTGCTGGTAGTCCCGCGACAAGCGATTGGGCTGGCCGTGCAAGTCCAGCGCCGCCAGGCCCTGCAGCAGCGGCTCGGGCAATGACGGTTCGAGCGCTTGCGGCGGGCCGATCCAGCACAAGGCGTCCACCGCCTCGCGTTCGTGGAAGCCCGCGCGGTCGAGGCCGAACAGCGCATCCAGGCGGCGCTCGGCGACACCCCGCAGCAGGCGCACCTCCCAGCCCTGGATGGCCGCGGCGATGGCCAGGCAGGCCAGGGCGTGGCCAACGTCGTGCTGGCAATAACGGTAGGCGCGCTCGCCGTACTTCCAGGCCTCGCGCCAGGCAATGCTGGCCAGGGCCAGGAGCATGCCTCCGGGCGGCAGCGCGTCGTGCAGTTGCCGCGCCAAGGGCGCCGGCAGCTCGGCGCGTAGCTCAAGGGCGTGTTCGTCGGCCGTGTAGTGCGCCAGCAGTGCGGACGGGTCCACAGTCCCGGCGGGCAGCAACAGATACGCCTCGGTGGGATGCAGGTTGCCGCTCGACGGGTTGACCCGAAGCGCCCAGCGGCTGCCAGCGGAGGCTTTCCAGGCGGAGATCGCCAGGCTGTCGTAGAGCAGTTGGGAAACGCTGGCCAGGTTCAGCGGCGCCGCTGCGCCGATGGGCCCGGCAAAGGCCGCATCGTACCCCGGCGATTCCTCCAGCGGCCGCTGCAGCAGCTCGATCAGGCGCGTTCCGGCATAGCGCCGGAAGGGCGCCGGTTGGGTCGCCCAGTCCAGTTCGCCAGGACCGGGGGCGAAGCGCTGCGGCGCGTGACGGCTCAGCGCGTGGTAGGCGCGCACCTCATCGGCGGCGCTCATGCCCGCGCCTCCAGCCATTGCTCGCGCCTGATGCGGAACAGCAGGTGCGGGCGCAACGGGTGTCCCTCCGGCAAGTGCGGATGCTCGAAGCCAGCGGCGGCGTCATGGCACATGCCGAGGCGCCGCATCAGGCCCTGGGACGGCAGGTTGGCCGGCACGGTGAAGGCCACCAGCTCCGTCAGGCACAGGTGCGCAAAGGCGTATTCCAGCACCGCTCGCGCGGCCTCCAGCGCATAACCCTGGCGCCAGAACGCCTGGTTGAGCCGCCAGGCGATCTCCACCGCCGGGGTGAACGCAGCCTCGAAGCCCACCTGTTGCAGACCCAGCACGCCGAGGAAGGCGCCATCGCTGCGGCGCTCGACAATCCACGGGCCGAAGCCGTGCTCGGCAAAATGCGCGTGAATGCGTGCGGCAAGGGCATCGCTGTCGTCGCGGCTCATGCAGGCGGGGAAATGGCGCATCACGTCGGGGTCGGCGTTGAGCGCAGCGAAGGCCTGCAGATCACCCTGCTGCCAGGGACGCAGGCACAGGCGTTCGGTGCTCAGAGTGGGGATATCCATGGTTCGCCTCAGCGCTATTCGGCAGGCTGACATTGTGCCCCATGCGCCGCGCCGGGACACGGCCCTGGCGAAGCGGGAGGCCCCCGGCGTACCCTTGCCGACGGATTCACCGAGCCTTCCGCCATGCCGCTGCCCCTGGTCTACCACGACGATTACAGCCCGCCCTTCCCCGCCGGGCATCGCTTCCCGATGGAGAAGTTCCGCCTGCTCCGCGACCATCTGCTGGACAGCGGCCTGACCCGCGACGAGGCCCTGATCCGCCCGCAGCTCTGCCCGCCGGAGATCCTCGCCCTGGCCCATGAGCGCGACTACATCGAGCGCTACTGCAGCGGCCAGATGGGCCACGAGGAGCTACGCCGCCTCGGCCTGCCCTGGAGCGAGGCGCTGGCCCGGCGCACCGTGCGCGCGGTCGGCGGCTCGCTGCTCGGCGCCGAACTGGCGCTGCGCCACGGCCTGGCCTGCCACCTGGCCGGCGGCACCCACCACGCGCACCGCGACCACGCCTCGGGCTTCTGCATTTTCAACGACCTGGCGGTGATCGCCCTCTACCTGCTGGAAAGCGGCCAGGCCGGCCGCGTGCTGATCTTCGACTGCGACGTGCACCAGGGCGACGGCACCGCGCGCATCCTCGAACAGGTGCCGGACGCGATCACCGTCTCGCTGCACTGCGAGAAGAACTTCCCGGCACGCAAGGCGCACAGCGACTGGGACATCCCGCTGCCGCTGCACCTGGGCGACGCCGACTACCTCAAGGTGGTCGACGACGCCCTGAGCTACCTGCTGCCGCTGTACCAGCCGGATATCGTGCTCTACGACGCCGGCGTGGATGTGCACAAGGACGATGCGCTGGGCTACCTGAACCTCACCGACGCCGGCCTGGCCGCGCGCGACGAACGGGTTATCCACAGCTGCCTGGCGCGCGATATCCCGCTGCTCGGCGTGATCGGCGGCGGCTATGACAAGGATCGCCACGCCCTGGCGCGCCGCCACGGCATTCTCCACCACAGCGCGCAGCGGGTCTGGGAGCGGCTGGGCCTTCGCTGAGTTGTCCACGCTGGCTGTGGAGCAGCCTGTGGAAAAGCTGCCGAGACTCGCGCCCAGCCCGCACCAGGCCTGGGCCGCCGGCAGATGAACGAAATCTGACCAGGTGCCGCCGGGAACGGCGGCGAGCGTGCGCGCGCGAGCGCCAGCGACTTTTCCACTCAGGCTGTGGAAGCGCCTGTGGATAAGCTGGGCGCAAACGGCCAGCACGCCCATGCCCCGTGCTCCACGGCGCGGCGCCGGGAAATTGATCAGCCGCCGCTGGCAGCGGCTAGGCTAGAATGCCCGCCCATTTCCAGCAGCCACCCGCGCCATGACCGACTCCACCGCCTCCCTGCCCCGCTCCGCCGTCGTCATCGGTGGCGGTCCCGCCGGCCTGATGGCCGCCGAGGTCCTCGGCCGGGCCGGCGTGCGCGTGGACCTCTACGACGCCATGCCCTCGGTCGGACGCAAGTTCCTCCTGGCCGGGGTCGGCGGCATGAACATCACCCATGCCGAGGCCAAGGACGCCTTCCTCTCCCGCTATGGCGCGCGCAGCGGCGAGATCGGCGCGCTGCTCGCCGGGTTCGACGCCGACGCCTTGCGCCAATGGATTCACGGCCTGGGGATAAGTACCTTCGTCGGCACCTCCGGGCGGGTCTTCCCCAGCGACATGAAGGCCGCGCCGTTGCTGCGCGCCTGGCTCAAGCGCCTGCGCGAACAGGGTGTGGTTATCCACACCCGCCGCCGCTGGCTGGGCTGGGACGCGCAGGGCCGGTTGCTGATCGACGGTGCCAACGGCTGCCAAGCGCTGAGTGCGGACGCCGTGGTGCTGGCCCTCGGCGGCGGCAGTTGGCAACGCCTCGGCTCGGACGGCGCCTGGCTGCCGCTGCTGGCGCAGCGCGGCGTGGCGGTGGCGGCATTGCGGCCCGCCAACTGCGGTTTCGAGGTGGCCGGCTGGAGCGCCTACTTCCGCGACAAGTTCGCCGGCGCGCCGGTCAAGCCGGTGGCCCTGAGCCTGGGCAGCGCAGTGCCGCGCCAGGGGGAGTTCGTCATCACCGCCGACGGCATCGAAGGCAGCCTGGTGTATGCGCTGTCGGCGGCCATCCGCGAACACATCGAGGCCGCAGGCGAAGCCACCCTGTTACTCGACCTGCTGCCCAACCGCAGCCTGGAGCAAGTGGCCAAGGCCCTGGCGCAGCCGCGTGGCTCCAAGTCGATGGCCAACCACCTGCGCGGCCGCCTCGGCCTCGATGGTGTGCGCGCCGGCCTGCTGCGCGAGTTGTCCACAGCCGCCGACTACGCCGATCCACAGCGCCTGGCCGGGCTGATCAAGGCCCTGCCGCTGCGCGTGCTGCGCGCGCGACCGCTGGACGAGGCGATCAGCAGCGCCGGCGGCGTCACCTTCGAGGCGCTGGACCGACAGCTGATGCTCAAGGCCCTGCCTGGGGTGTTCTGCGCCGGCGAAATGCTCGACTGGGAAGCGCCCACCGGCGGCTACCTGCTCACCGCCTGCTTCGCCAGCGGCCGCGCCGCCGGCCTCGGCGCATTGGAGTGGCTGGCCCGGCGCTGATCGCCGCCCATGCACCTGTCCTCTCCCCCGCAGGATGGCTTACAGCGCGATCCCCATGCCGACGCATGCGCACCATGGGTATCGCTGCGCTCAACGCCATCCTACGCAGAGCAAAACCGGCGACATCCGTAGGATGGGTTGAGGAACGAAACCCATGCGGTTTGAGGCAGCGATGGCTATCGCTCCGTTCAACGCCATCCTACCGGCGGTCCAGGTGCCGCGTAGGATGGGTTGAGCGCGCAGCGCGATACCCATGCGGTTGGCGTCGCGCGCGGGGTAGCGCTGCGCTCATTTGAGGTACCAGCCCCAGGGCTGCGCGGAGACGTACTCGGTCACCTGCTTCACTTCCAGGTAATTCTCCAGACCCCACACGCCCAGTTCGCGGCCGATGCCGCTCTGTTTCATGCCGCCCCAGGGCGCCTGGCTGAAGGTCGGTTGCGAGCAGTTGACCCAGACGATGCCGGCGCGCAGGCTGTTGGCCACTCGCGCGGCGCGCTGGAGGTCGGCGGACATCACCGCGCCGGCCAGACCGAAGCGGCTGTCGTTGGCCAGGCGCAGGGCCTCGGCCTCGGTCTTGAAGCGCTTCACACAGAGCACCGGGCCGAAGATTTCCTCGCGCCAGATGATGGCGTTCTCCGCCGGCTCGTCGAAGATCGTCGGCTCGACGAACCAGCCCTCATCGAGCCCCGCCGGACGCCGCCCGCCACTGAGCAGACGGGCGCCGCAGGCGCGGCCCTGGTCGATGAAGCCGAGCACCTTGTCGTACTGGCCCTGGCTGACCAGCGGGCCGAGCAGCACACCGGGGGTCAGGCCATTGCCGATGCGGATGGCGCGGGTCGCCTCGACCAGCCGCTCGATCAGCCGTGGGGCAATGCCTTCCTGCACCAGCAGGCGCGAGGTGGCGCTGCACACCTGGCCCTGGTTCCAGAAGATGCCGAACAGAATCCACTCCACCGCCGCCTCGACATCGGCGTCGTCGAAGACGATGAACGCCGATTTGCCGCCCAGCTCCAGGCTGATGTTCTTGATGTCCTGGGCCGCCGCCGACATGATTTTCGAGCCGGTCGGCACGCTGCCGGTGAAGGCCAGCTTGTCCACCCCCGGATGCCCGGCCAGCGGGCCGCCCGCCTCGGCGCCGAGGCCCGGAAGGACGTTGAGCACGCCGGCCGGCAGGCCCACGGCATCGGCCGCGGCAGCCAGTTCCAGGGCGCTCAGCGGGGTCAGTTCGGACGGCTTGAGCACGCAGGTGGCGCCTGCCGCCAGGGCCGGCGCGACCTTCCAGGCGGCCATCAGCAGCGGGTAGTTCCAGGGGATGATCTGCCCGGCCACGCCCACCGGCTCGTGACGGATACGGCAGCGGAAGCGTTCGTCGGGTAGCGCCAGCGGTTGGTCCTGGCGCCCGTCCAGTTCGCGCGCCAGTTCGGCGTAGTAGCGGAAGCAGCCGATGGCATCGGCGACATCCCATTGCGCCTCGGGCAGGGGCTTGCCGTTGTCGCGCACTTCCAGCTCGGCCAGCGCCGCCTGCTGCTTCTGCAGTTCATCGGCGAGGGCCTCCAGCCACTCGCCGCGCTCGGCGCCACGGCTCTGCCCCCAGCCACGCTTGAAGGCCTGGCGCGCGGCGCGCACGGCGTGGTCGACGTCTTCCTCGGTGGCCGCCGGCACCTCGCGCAGCGGCTGGCCGCTGGCCGGGTCGTAGCTGGTGAAGCGGCCGCCCAGGTCCGGGCTGACCCATTGCCCATTGATGTACAGCTGATCGCGCATGCGCTTCTCCTTGAATGCGGCCTTTAATGCAGCCTCAGGCGACCTGAACGCCGCCGCGGCGGTTCTGCAGGTAGCGGGAAGTGAACAGCAGCGCCAGCGAGGCGCAGATGATCACCGTGGAAATGGCGTTGATCTCCGGGGTGATGCCCCGACGGATCGACGAGAAGATGTAGATCGGCAGGGTCGTCTCGGAGCCGGCGACGAAGAAGGCGATGATGAAATCGTCGAAGCTGAAGGTGAACGCCAGCAGGAAGCCGGCCATGATCGCCGGCGCGATCTGCGGCAGGGTCACGCGCCGGAAGGTTTCCAGCGGCGGCGCGTAGAGGTCGGCGGAGGCCTCCAGCAGCGCCTTGTCCATGGCCTCGACGCGGGTGCGGACGATGACCATGACCAGCGCCATGGTGAACAGCGAGTGCGCCGCGATCACCGTGGGGAAGCCCATGTTCAGTTTCGGCAGGCCGATATTCAGCGCCGCCAGCAGCGGGTTGAGCAGATCGAACAGGGTGATGAAGGCGATCAGCGTGGCGATGCCGATGACGATCCCCGGGACGATGATCGCGCAGTAGGTCAGCGCATCGAAGAACAGCCGCAGGCGCTTGCCGACCCGCTGCAGGCCGAACACCGCGAGGGTGCCGAACAGCGTGGCGATCAGCGCCGAGCACAGGGCGATCAGCGCGCTGTTGCCCAGCGCCTCCATGATGAAGGGGTTGCCGAAGGCGCGGCCGAACCATTGCACCGAACAGCACTGGAAGCTCAGCCCGCTGCGCCCGGCGTTGAAGGCGAAGAGCATGATCAGCGCGATGGGCGCGTAGAGGAACAGGTACAGCGAAGTCGAATAGCTGCGCAGCCACATCTCAGAGCACCCCGTCGTTGCGCGGGCCGCCGAAGCGCGCCGCGAGTTTCAGGTAGACGCCGATGATCGCCAGCATCATCGCCACCAGGGTCATGGCCACCGCGCTGCCGAACGGCCAGTTGCGCGATTGCAGGAACAGGTCGACCAGGGCGTTGCCAACGAAGAACACCTTGCCGCCGCCGAGGATCGCCGGGATCAGGAACTCGCCCATGAGCAGGATGAACACCAGCATCACCCCGGTGATCACCCCCGGCGCGGAGAGCGGCAGGGTCACCCGGCGGAAGGTTTCCACGGCGCCGGCGCCGAGGTCGGCGGAGGCTTCCAGCAGGCGCTTGTCGAGCTTTTCCAGGGTCACGTAGATGGGGAACACCATCAGCGGCAGGTAGCCGTAGACGATGCCGATCAGCACCGCCCAGGGCGTGTTGATCAGGCGCACGTCGGCAATGCCGAAGGTTTCCAGCAGCGCCGGGATGCCGCGCCCGCTGAGGAGGAAGATCCAGGCGTAGGTGCGGATCAGGAAGCTGGTCCAGAACGGCACTATCACCAGGGTCAGCAGCAGCGACTTGTTGCGCCGCACCTTCACCGCCAGGAAGTAGGCCAGCGGGTAGGCCGCCAGCAGGCAGGCCAGGGTGCCCAGCGGCGCCAGCGTCAGGGTGTTGTAGAAGGCCTGGGCGCGGCTGCCGAGGTTGAGGTAGTTGTCCAGCGTCAGGCCAGCGCCATAGCCACCCACCGCGCTGCGCTCGCCGAAGCTGAAGACCAGGATGATCACCAGCGGCATCAGCAACAGCAGCAGGAACCACAGGGTCGAGGGCAGCAGCAGGAGCAGGGTGACACGGCGGCCGAGGCTCTTCCGCGGCGCGGCCGGGACGCTCGCCTGCGTCTGCGGCAACGGGGCGCTGACAGCGATGTTCATGTTCGATTCCCTAGGCATGGAGGCAGGCCGTGGCGGTCGGGCGAATAACGCGCCTGCGTTACCCGCCACATCCCGCGATCAGGTGGAAAGGTCGCTCACGCCGCCTTGAAGCGCGCCATCAGCTCGGCGCGCGCCGGGCTGGTGAGGGTCGCCGCGGCGCCGAATTCGAGTACCGACAGGCGCTCGGCGGCCGGGTACATGATCGGGTCGTCAAGCATCTCCTTGGGCAGCAGCGCATCGACCCGCTTGTCGCCGCTCGGGTAGCCGTGGGCGAGGACTTCCATCTTGTTGTGCGCCGGGTCGAGCAGGTAGTTGATCAGCGCATAGGCGGCATCGCTGTGCTCGCTGCCCTTGGGAATGGCGAAGAAGTCGCTCCACAGCTCGCCGCCCTCCTTGCCCAGGCTGAATTGCATGTCCGGGTTGTCGCGGTGCAGTTGCGAGGCGTCGCCGGTCCAGGCCATGGCCATCCAGGCGTCGCCATTGCGCAGCGAGGGCTGGATGTCCGAGTTGATGGCGAACAGGTGCGGCTTGGCCTGGATCAGCAGCTTCTCGGCGTCGGCCAGCTCCTTCGGCTCCAGCGAGTTGAAGCTGTAGCCGTAGTATTTGAGGGCGTTGCCGATGGCGGTGAGCTGGTAGTCGTGGACGATGGTGCGGCCCGAGGCGCTGCTCAGCGTCAGGTCCCAGAACTGCTTCCAGGAGTCCGGCTTGTCCTTGACCTTGCGGGCGTCGTAGACCATGCCGGTGGTGCCCCAGTTCTTCGGCACCGCGTAGACCTTGCCGTCCACCGTGCCCTGGGCCATGAAGCGCTCCTGGAAGGCCTTGGCATCGAAGTTGGGGATGCGCGACAGGTCCAGCGGCTCGATCAGCCCCAGCTTCACGTAGGTGCTGATGGTGTAGTTGGTCGGCACGAAGACGTCCCAGCCGCTGCCGCCGGCCTGCAGCTTGGCGAGCATTTCCTCGTTGGAGCCGAACACGTTCATCTGCACCCGCGCGCCAGTGGCCTTGGCGAACGCCTCGAAGTTTTCCTGGCTGTGGTAGTTCGGCCAGGTGGCCAGGGTCACGCGGTCACCGATGGCCGCGCCTTCGCCGGCGAAGGCCTTGCCGGTCAACAGGCCGGGGCTGTTCGCCGCCACCACCGCCATGGCCAGGCCGAGGCCGGTCTTGCCGAGGAACTCGCGCCGGGTGATCGAACCGTTCTCCCAGCTGCGCATGGTCTTGATGAAAGTCTTCTTGTCCATCGTCACTCCCCGCCTGTCTGCTGTCGTTAAGGTTGCATCGTCGTACGGCCGCGCGGCGGCGGCCGGGAAACTTACAGGGCCATGGCCAGGCCGCTGGACTGGTCCCAGCCGACCTGCACCGGCGCGCCATGCGCGAAGGCGCCCAGGCCTTCGTCGCCGTGGCGTGGCACGCGCACGCAGACGATGCCGAAGGCGTCGGTGCGCACCCGGTATTCGGTGAGGTTGCCCAGGTAGATGCGGTCCTCGACGCGGCCGCGCAGGCGCACCTCGCGCGGCAGCTCGGCGTCGGCGGCAGCGATGCCGACCAGCTCCGGGCGCACCGCGATGCAGCCCTCGGCCTGCGGCGCCAGCGCCGGGCCGGTGGGCGTCTGCGGGCTGCTCAGTTCCAGGCCGCCGGCAGTGCCGAGCACCACCCGGCCGCCATCGAGGCGCCGCACGGTGCCGCCGAACAGGTTGGACTCGCCGATGAAGTCGGCCACGTAGCGGCTCGCCGGGGTTTCGTAGAGCGCTTCGGGGGTGGCGGTCTGGATGATCAGGCCGTCCTTCATGATGCTGATGCTGTCGCTCATCGACAGCGCCTCTTCCTGGTCATGGGTGACCAGCACGAAGGTGATGCCGACCTCGCGCTGCAGACGCAGCAGCTCCGACTGCATCTCCTTGCGCAGCTTGCGGTCGAGCGCCGCCAGGGGTTCGTCGAGGAGCAGCACGGTGGGCTTGTTGACCAGCGCGCGGGCCAGGGCCACGCGCTGCTGCTGGCCGCCGGACAACTCATGCGGCTTGCGCTGGCCGAAGCCGGACAGGCGCACCATCTCCAGCGCCTCGTCGGCCATGCGCCGCTGCGCCGCGCGGTCCGGGCGCGGTGTGCGGTAGCGCAGGCCGTAGGCGATGTTCTCGGCCACCGTCAGGTGCGGGAACAGCGCGTAGTGCTGGAACACCATGTTCACCGGGCGCTGGTGCGCCGGCACCCCGGCCACCGGCTTGCCGGCCAGCAGTACCTCGCCCTCGCTGGGCTGCTCGAAGCCGGCGATCATGCGCAGGGTGGTGGTCTTGCCGCAGCCGGAGCTGCCGAGGAAGGAGTGGAAGGCGCCACGGCGCACCTTGAAGCTCAGGCCGTTGACCGCCTGGACGCTGCCGTAGCGCTTCACCACGTTACGGAATTCGATGTCGAACGCTTGGCTGGATTCCATCACCGCGGCCCTCGGAAGGCTGTTCTGCTTGTTGCGGAACACGCTATCAACCGGGCTTTCGGGGTGTATATATCCCTCGGGGGATAGGGAGCACCTGATTCGTAGGATGGGTGGAGCGCAGCGATACCCATCGATGAATATCGCTGCGCTCAACACCATCCTACAGACACGCCTGGAGCAGCACCGGGCTCAGCCCGTGGCGTGCATCTCGCCGCCGTCGTCCTGCCCGGCCAACTCGCGGATGAACAGGCCGAGCAGTTCCGACTGGCTGCCGATGCCGAGCTTGGCGTAGATGTTCTTGCGGTGGATCTTCACCGTGCCGGGGCTGATATCCAGTTGCTCGGCCACCGAGGCGCTGGAATGGCCGCGCAGCAGCAACTGGACGATCTCCTGCTCGCGCGGGGTCAGCAGTTGCGCGCCGAACTGGTCGAAGGCCTCGCGGATCTTGTAGTCGAGGTCGCGCGCCGGACGCGGTTGCGCACGGCGCAGTTCCCAGGCTTCGCGCACCACCTGCTCGACCACCGGCCGGGCGCAGTCGAGCCACTGCAGCTCGTCGCGGCTGTAGGCCGGGCTGCGCGTGCCGCGCATCAGCGAGAGCACCGCCTTGGCGCCGTCGTCGAGGTCGACGAAGAAGGCGATCTCCTCGGTCAGGCCGGTCTGCTGGTAGTAGGTCTGGTAGTACTCGCCGAGGTAGAAGTGGTCGGGGGCGAACTGACGCAGACGCCACAGCCCCGCCGCCTGGTTGCGCGTGCAGGCCAGGTAGAACGGATCGAGCAGGTAGGGGCCGACCTGGTAGTCCTCGACGTACACATGCCGCACATCGGCCGGGAAGGTATCGAACAGGTCCAGCGGACGGTGGTTGCCTTCGTAGACGAAGAGCACGAAGTGATCCACCGGGCAGACCTGCTGCAGCCATTGGCTGAGGCCAAGCAGACGCGATCGTCCGGCGCTCAGCGCGAGCAACTGGGCGACACCGCCGGTCCAGGTTTTCAGTTCCTTGGGGCGCATGGGGTTGTCTTTGTTGTTGTGGGTGCGCGCGGCCGGGTGGCCGGTTCACACACTATAGGCGTTCAGGATTCCGCACGGAAATGCAGGTTTTGCGCCAGTATCCTGAAAGCCCGGCCCAGCGCGCCCGCCGCCGTTTGTCACGGCGCAGGCTGCACCGCGATGGGGCCTGGCGTAGCAGATCGGGTAACGATGCGAGCGCGCGCCCGCACGACGCCGCCGCTCCGCTGGGCGTGCGCCCGGATTAGCGGCTGGACGGCCGCTTCTTGCTGGCCGGCGGCTTGGCGTTGCCGGGTGCCTTGGCGAAGCCGGGGGCCTTGCGCACGGCCTTGACCTGCGGCTTGTCGGCCAGCAGTTCGCCGAGGTGGATCTTGCCTGGCTTGCCCTCGGCCACCTTGGGCTGCTTGGGTTTCTTCGGCTTTTTCAGGACCTGCCCGCCGGGCGCGGTCTGCGGCACCCGGTGTTCCGGCTCGAAACCGTCTTCCTCGCGGCGCTGGATGGTCTGGCCGATCAGCGTCTCGATGGCCGCCAGCAATTGCACTTCATCGGCGCAGACCAGCGACAGCGCCTGGCCGGTGGCGCCGGCGCGGCCGGTACGGCCGATGCGGTGCACATAGTCCTCGGCGACGATCGGCAGGTCGAAGTTGACCACCAGCGGCATCTCCTCGATGTCCAGGCCGCGGGCGGCGACATCGGTGGCGACCAGGAAGTCCACCTCGCCGGCCTTGAACCGCTGCAGCGCGCGCAGACGCGCCGGCTGCGGCTTGTCGCCGTGGATCGAATCGGCGGCGATGCCGTCGCGCTGCAGCAGGCCGAGCAGTTCCTCGACGCCCTTGCGGGTCTTGGCGAAGACCAGCGCCTGGCGCCAGTGGTTGGCCTGCAGCAGGTGCAGGAACAGTTCGGCCTTGCGCTTCTTGTCCACCGTCACCAGCCATTGCTTGACGGTCTTGGCCGCGGTGTTGCGCGGCGCCACTTCGATCGACAGCGGGTCGCGCAGCAGCCCCTTGGCCATCTGCCGGATGGCCTCCGAGAAGGTCGCGGAGAACAACAGGGTCTGCCGGCGCTTGGGCAGCGCGGCGAACACCTCGTCCAGTTCGCGGGCAAAACCGAGGTCGAGCATGCGGTCGGCCTCGTCCAGCACCAGCGCCTGCAACTGGCTGAATTTCAGGGCGTTCTGCCGGTACAGGTCGAGCAGCCGGCCAGGGGTGGCCACCAGCACATCGACGCCCTTGCGCAGCTTCATCATCTGCGGATTGATGCTGACCCCGCCGTAGGCCACCGCGGTGCGCAGTGGCAGATGCTGGCCGTAGGCGCGGAAGCTGGCATGCACCTGCTCGGCCAGCTCGCGGGTCGGCACCAGCACCAGCGCGCGGATCGAGTTGGCCGCCACCTGCGGGCCTTCCTGCAGCAACTTCTGCAACAGCGGCAGGGCGAAGCCGGCGGTCTTGCCGGTGCCGGTCTGCGCCGCGGCGAGCAGGTCGCGGCCTTTGAGCACGGCGGGGATGGCCTGGGCCTGGACCGGCGTCGGGGTCTTGTAGTCGAGCCCGTCGAGGGCGCGCAGCAGGGGTTCGATCAGGCCGAGGGAGGCGAAGGTCATGGAGCGCTCGCAGATGCAATCAGAGGAATGGGCGGCATTGTAGCCAAGGACGGGCGACGGCTCAGTTCTTCAACAGCAGGGCGCCTTCGATCGGCACATAGCGGCTCGCCGCGCGGATCAGCGCCTGCGCGGTGAGGCCGGGCACGCCATAGGCGGTGGCCTCCTTGCCCTGGGCGCGGACGCGTTGCAGCAGCAGGTCGAAGTCGCCGTCGCCGGAAGCCAGGACGATCTCATCCACGCGCGGCGCGCATTCCAGCACGTCGATGGTGATGCCGACGTCCCAGTCGCCCTTGGCCGAGCCGTCGCTGCGCTGGATATAGGGCTTGAGCTTCACCTGGAAGCCGAGGTTGCGGAGGATCTGCTGGAACTGCTGCTGGCGCGCATCGCCACGGTCGATGGCGTAGGCGTAGGCCTCGACGATACGCCCCTCGCGGCTCAACTCGGCCCACAGGGCGGCGTAGTTGAAGTGGCAGCCGTAGGCCTGACGCACCGTGTAGTAGAGGTTCTGTACATCGGCGAACAGGGCGATGGTCTTCAACGGCGGCTCCGAGGGAATGGCGGCGGGGGCGCATTATCGCAGCCCGCCGCCATACCGCCAGCCCCGCGCCGTCGGCGCGGGGTGCGTGCGGTCAACTGAAGAGGTCGTCGTCGTCGCTGCCGCCGAAGAAACCGCCGTCATCGTTGTAGTCGGCGTTGCTGACGCCGCTGTCGGCGTAGTTGTCGCCGCCGAGGAAGGACTGCCCGGAGTCACTGGGCAGGACATTGTCGTCGAAACCCTGGGAACCGAAGCGATCGGCCGGCACTTGCTCCTGGATCACTTCGACGATTTCCTGCGGCTGCGAGTGATGGAACATGTTGGTCAGCAGATCGGCGACCACTACGCCGCCCGCCACGCCGGCCGCGGTCTGCAGGGCGCCACGCAGGAAACCGCCACCCTGGGCGGGCGCGGCGGCCGGCTGCGGCGCAGGCGCCGGACGGAAGTCATTGGGGTTGCTGTAGCCGCCAGCGGGTTGCGAGAAGCGCGTCTCGCCCCAGCCGGCCGGACGCTGCTGTTGCGGCTGTTGCTGCGGCTGCGGCGCCGCCTCGCGCTGGCCACCACCGAACAGGCCGGCGAGGAAGCCACCGCTGCTCGGGCGGTTCTCTTGCGCCTGGGCTACCTGAGCCTCCAGCTCCTTGATGCGCTGGTCCAGGCGCTTGATCGCCGCTTCCTGGATCAGGATCGCCTGCGCCATGTAGTAGGGCGCTGCCGGCTGGCGGACGAGGAACTGATTGATCTGCGCTTCGGCCTGGGCGTCGCGCGGCGCGGATTGCCGCTCGGCTTCCTGCAGGCGAGTGAACAGGCCATCGATCAGGGTTTGCTCTTCGGATTTCATGTGGGGCCTCGAGTGAGCACCGGGGGTGGGTTACGCACCCTAGATTGGATCGCCCGGCGAAAAAACAAGTTCTCCGCGTGGAAATCTTCGCCTCCGTCCGTCGCCCAGGCGGCTATGGCCTGCGCCACCGGCCATGGGTTAGAGTCGAGGCCCGCTCGCTCTGCTTGCCGCCCAGATGAACCCCATCGCCATCCTGCGTGACACCTGGTACTTCTTCAGCCGCCACCTCGGCACCCTGTTGCCGCTGTGCCTGCCGTGGATCTTCCTGGAAACCCTGACCCAGCAGCAATTGAGCATCGCCGCCAACACGCAGCAGTTCGCCCCCTGGGGCATGGCCGCCGGCCTGATCTTCTACCCCATCTACACCGCCAGCCTGCTGCTCTACCTCGACGACTTCAGCGACGGCCGCGAGCCGCGCCGCATCGGCGAACTCTGGCGCGCCTCGCTGCGCCTGTGGCCGGCCTTCGCCCTGCTCTCGGCGCTAACCTCGCTGCTGATCTTCATCGGCTTCTCGCTGATGTTCCTCCCCGGCCTCTACGTGATGATCAAGCTGGCCTTCGCCGAAGTGCTGCTGGTCCGGCGCGGAATGGGCCCGATCGACGCCATGCGCGAGAGCTTCCGCCTCACCGGCGGGCACTTCTTCCTGCTGCTGACCACCTTGCTGGCGATCCTCGCGCCGACCTGGCTGCTGGAAACCTGGATCGAGCAACTGCGCGTGGACTCCCCCGGCTACAGCATGGCCCTGAGCCTGCTCAGCGGCGTCCTGCAACTCCTGCTCACCGTGGCCGCCTACCGCATCTTCATGCTCGGCCCGCTGCGCGAGGAAGCCTGAGGCACATACCCGGAGCGCTCAACGCCGCTCCGGCTTGAGCCCGGACAGCCGCGGCACCAGCAGGCGCTCGAACAGCCGCGGGAACCAGCGCGCGAGGATGCGCGCACGCCAGTTGACGTTGGACAGCACCAGCAGCCGCTTGCGCCGCAACGCGCCCTGGTAGATCGCCTCGGCGACATCGCCTGGGGAGGCCACCGCGCTGCCCAGCACCCGCGCCGGCTGGCGGATCAGCGAGCCATCGCCGAGCAGGGCGTTCTTGCGCAGGTCGGTGGCGGTGAAGCCGGGGCAGGCCAGGGTCACTGAAACGCCGGTTCCGTCGAGTTCCAGGCGCAGGGTGTCGAACAGCCCGTGCAGGGCATGCTTGCTGGCGTTGTAGGCGCTGCGGTAGAGCAGCGGCGCGAAGCCGGTCAGCGAGCTGAGCACGACGATCTGTCCGCGCCGCGCCAGCAGGCTCGGCAAGGCCGCCTGGGTGCAGTGCAGCGCGCCATAGAAATTCACCGCCATGACCCGCTGGAACACCCGCAGATCGGTATCGACGAACAGACTGCGGTGGGTGATGCCGGCGTTATTGATCAGCACGTCGATGCCGCCGAAACGCTCGATGGCCAGGGCCGCCGCCGCATTCACCGCGGCGGCGTCGGCAACGTCGCAGCGCAGGCCCAGCGCCTCGACATTGAGGTGTTGTTCGAGGTGCTGCACCAGGCTGTCCAGCGCCGCCTGGTCGAGGTCGAGGATCACCAGGCGCGCGCCGGCCTGGGCGAAACGCAGCGCCAGGGCGCGGCCGATGCCCGAGCAGCCGCCGCTGACCAGCACCGTCTTGTGCCGGTAGACCTTGCTGGAAAACACCTTGCGCTGCATGGCCCGGACCCTCGCCGACGCGCACCCGGAACGCGGGCTGGATAGCGCGGTCACAGGCTCTGTGCTTTAGTCACTCCAGCATAGCCGCTGCCATCGATGAACTTGCCCAGAACCCTGCGCATCGCCCTGTCGCTTTCTGTGTCGCTGCTTGCCGCCCTCGCCGCCCTGGCCTGGCTGCTCGCCTGGCATCCGCCCGCCCGCGAGGCCGTGGCGGCGCAATGCCGCGCGACCGCCGCCGAGCTGCCGGCGGGACAGCCGCTGAAGGTGATGACCTGGAACCTGCAATACCTGGCCGGCAAACGCTACGTGTTCTGGAACGACCTGCCCGACGCCAGCGGCCCGGACGAGCGCCCGACCGCCGCCGACCTGGCCAACGGCCTGGACGAGGTGGTGCGGGTGATCCGCGACGAAAACCCCGATGTCCTGCTGCTGCAAGAGGTCGACGACGGCGCCGCCGCCACCGACTGGCAGGACCAGCAGGCCCTGCTCGCCGCGCGCCTGGCCGACCTTTACCCATGCAGCGCCGCGGCCTTCGACTGGAAGGTGCGCTTCGATCCCAATCCCCATGTGCTCGGCAGCCAGGGGCGCAAGCTGGTGACCTTCAGCCGCTACCGCATCGCCAGCGCCGAGCGCCTGGCCCTGCCCCGCCCCAGCCAGGTGCCGCTGTTGCAAGCCTTCGCCCCGCAACCGGCCCTGCTCAGCGTGCGCCTGGCGGGCCACGGCGGCCAGGCGCTGAACGTGCTGAACACCTGGCTGAGCCGCTCCGACGGGCACAGCGACACCGCACAACGGCAGGTCAGCGCGCTACTCGCCCACCTGCAAGACTTGCAGGCCGGGCAGGCGCCCTGGCTGCTCGGCGGCGACTTCGGCCTGCTGCCGCTGGGCCAGTACCCCTACCTGCCCGAGCCGATGCGCGCGGCCTACCGGCCCAACAGCGAACTCAACCTGCTGGCCGCGCGCTACCCGGTGATCCCCGCGTTGCAGGAAGCCAGCGGCACCGGGCAGGAACACTGGTACAGCTTTTTCCCCAACGATCCACGGGTCAGCAAACCCGACCGCACCCTGGATTTCTTCTTCCACACCCCGCGCCTGACCCGCCTCGACGCCTTCGTGCGGCGGGCCGACACCCTGCGCATCTCCACGCATTTGCCACTTGTCGCACGTTTTCGCCTGGCGCCCTGAGCCTGCGTCGTCCGTGCGCTGGACAAGCCCAGCCCCCCACCGCATGCTCGCGCCGACCCTGTCGGAACACGTCTTGACGTCGCGGTGCTGTCCATGCGCAGAAGACCCTTGCTCAGCCTCTTTGCCAGCCTGCTCCCGGTCACGCTCGCCCATGCCCTGAGCGGTCCGGCGCAGCCCGCTGCCGCGCCAGGGGCGGAACCGGCACTGCAAGTCGGCTACTACGAATTCCCGCCCTACATCTATACCGACGAAGGCGGCGCCGCGCGCGGCTCGGGCGCCGAGCTGGTGCGCCGACTGGCGCGCCAGGCCGGCTACCGCGCCGAATTCCGCGCACTGCCCAGCGCGCGCCTGTACCAGGCCCTGCAGGACGGCAGCGTGCAGCTCTGGGCCGGCGCGCCGGGCAAGCCCGAGCTGGCCGACAGCACCCTGGAATGCGAACACGTGCTCGGCTACGTCAGCCTCAACCTCTACCGCCTGGCGTCACGGCCGGCGCCACGCCTGCCGCAGGACCTGAGCGGCAGCCGGCTGATCCTGATCAACGGCTACAGCTACTGGAAGGCCGCCACGCAACTGCTCGACGACCCGACGCTGAAGCTCGAACTGCATCGCACCAGCACCCATGCCGCGGCCCTGCAAATGCTCCTGCGCGGGCGCGGCGACTACCTGCTCGATTACCAGGCGCCGGTGGAACAGGCACAGCGCGAAGCGGGCATGCCGGAGCTGGCCTACGAGCCGATCTCCCACCTGCCGGTCAAACTGATCCTCTCGCGCCGCGCCGGCGACGCCGAACGGTTGCGGCGCCGCTTCGACCTGGCCTACGAACAACTGCGCGCGGCGGGCGTCCGGCTCGAACTGAACTGAGCGGTGCCGCGCCCGGCCTCAGGCCTTGCGCGGCTTGGCCCGCGCGGTGGGCTCGGCGATCAGCGGATCGTCCGGCCAGTAGTGCTTCGGGTAACGGCCCTTGAGGTCCTTCTTCACCTCGGCGTAGGTGCTGCGCCAGAAGTTCGCCAGGTCCTGGGTGACCTGCACCGGGCGCTGCGCCGGCGACAGCAGGTGCAGCTTCACCGCCAGGCGCCCGCCGGCGATGCGCGGCGTATCGGCCAGGCCGAACAGTTCCTGCAGGCGCACCGCCAGCACCGGCGGCGACTCCTGGTAATCCAGGCGGATCGACGAGCCGGACGGCACCTGCAAGGTGCGCGGCGCCAGTTCATCGAGGCGCTGCGGCAGCGGCCAGGGCAACAGGCCATGGAGGATGCCGGCCAGCTCCAGGTTGGCGAAGTGCGCCAGGCGCGAAACCTTGCCCAGGTATGGCAGCAACCAGTCCTCCAGGCTGTCGAGCAGCGCCGCGTCGCTGACATCCGGCCACTCGCTCTCGCCCTTGCTGTCCAGATCGAGACGGCGCAGCAGCTTGACCCGCGCCTGCCACTGGCGCAGTTCCGGCGTCCACGCCAGCAGCTCCAGGCCCTTGCGCCGCACCAGGCCGAGCAGCGCCCGGCTGCGCGCCGCTTCGTCGAGATTGGGCAGCGCTTCGCGGCTGAGCACCAGCTCGCCGACGCGGCGCTGGCGCTCGGCGCGCAGCACGCCTTCGCGCTCGTCCCAGTCCAGCTCGTCGCGCTGGCTGACCTGCTCGGCCAGCACGCCGTCGAACAGCGCCGGGTCCAGGGCCGCCGCCAGGTAGATGCGCTCCTCGCGCTGGCCCTGGCGGCTGCCGAGGTCGGCGATCACCAGCCAGGGTTCCTTCATCAGCGCGTCCGGCTCGCTGAACTGGGCGGCGCGGCCGTTGGCCAGGCGGTACTCGCCGCCGCCGTCGCGGCGCTGGCGGGCCACCCGGTCGGGGTAGGCGAAGGCCAGCAGCGCGCCGAGCCAGCGCGGATGATCCGGGTCGGCCACCGGCTCGCTCGCCTGTCCGCGCAGGTAGCCACGGAACTGCCGCGCCAGTTGCCGGATGCGCTGCAGCGCGCCACGGCTGCCGCGCGCGGCCGAGGCCGCGCCGGCGAGCAGGGCGATGCGCTCATGCACATCCGCCCCACCGCCGCGCAGGATGTCGCGCTCGCCAAGCAGCGCGGCGACATCGCACGCCAGCGCGGCGAGGCCAAGCGCCTGGCCGCGCAACAGCAGGTGGGCGATACGCGGATGCGCCGGCAGCTCGGCCATGGCCTGGCCGTGGCCATTGAGCGCGCCCGTGTCCGTCAGCGCGCCGAGCCGCGCCAGCAACTCGCGGGCCTGGGCATAGGCGGCCGCGGGCGGCGCATCGAGCCAGACCAGCTCATCCGGCGCCACGCCCCAGCGCGCCAGTTGCAGGGCCAGCCCGGCGAGGTCGGCCTGAAGGATTTCCGCCGTGCCATAGGCCGGCAGTTGTTCATGCTGCGCCTCCGACCACAGGCGGTAGCAGACGCCCGGTTCCAGGCGCCCGGCACGGCCGGCGCGCTGGGTGGCGGACGCGCGCGAGATGCGCTGGGTTTCCAGGCGCGTCATGGCGCTGCCCGGATCGAAGCGCGGCACCCGCGCCAGGCCGGCATCCACCACCACGCGCACGCCGTCGATGGTCAGGCTGGTCTCGGCGATGTTGGTCGCCAACACCACCTTGCGCTGGCCCGGCGGCGCCGGCTCGATGGCGGCGCGCTGGGCGGAGAGTTCCAGTTCGCCGTGCAACGGGCAGAGCAGCACCTCGTCGCGGCCGGCCAGGGCCTCGCCGAGCTGCTCGGCGACGCGGCGGATCTCGGCTTGGCCGGGGAGGAACACCAGCAGGCTGCCGCCCTCGTCGGCCAGCGCCTGGAGCACCGTCTGCACGACGCGCGGTTCGATGAACTCGCCGGCCTGGAACGGCCGCCCCCAGCGGACATCCACCGGGAACATGCGCCCCTCGCTGCGCACCACCGGCGCCTCGCCAAGCAGCGCGGACAGCCGCTCGCCCTCCAGGGTGGCGGACATCACCAGCACCTTCAGCGGCTCGTCGCGCAGCAGCTCGCGGCCGTTGAGGGTCAGCGCCAGGGCCAGGTCGGCGTCCAGGCTACGCTCATGGAATTCGTCGAAGATCACCAGGCCGACACCGTCCAGCCCCGGATCGTCCTGCAGGCGACGGGTGAGGATGCCTTCGGTGACCACTTCGATGCGCGTCTTCGGGCCGACCTTGCTGTCCAGGCGGATTCGGTAGCCGACGGTCTCGCCGACCTTCTCGCCGAGTTCCGCCGCCAGGCGCTCGGCCGCCGCCCGCGCGGCCAGCCGGCGCGGCTCCAGCATGAGGATGCGCTGCCCGGCCAGCCACGGCTCGTCGAGCAGGGCCAGGGGCACGCGGGTGGTCTTGCCGGCCCCCGGCGGCGCTTCCAGCACGGCCTCGTGGCGCGCGGCCAGGGCCTGGCGCAAAGCGGGAAGCACACTGTCGATGGGAAGGGAATTCATGCCGGCTCCTCATGGCGACCGAACATTCGTCGCTCGATCGCCGTCAATTTCATCCATCCTTAAGCGGACGGAAACAACAAACCTGCGAGTATAACGGCGAACCCGTTCACCTCTGTCGCAGTCCCAGCATGCGCTAGCAGGGGCTAGCGATAGAGGCACCGGCGCCTCGTTGTTATAGTTGCCGGCACCACCCACCAGGAGGTCCTCCATGCGTCTTGCCACTCGAGTTTCCTGCGCCGTACTCAGCGCAACCCTGCTCAGCCAGCTCGCCGCCTGCGGCACCCTGTTCTACCCCGAGCGGCGCGGCCAGATCGACGGCCGCATCGACCCGGCGATCGCCGTGTTCGACGCCATCGGTCTGTTGTTCTACATCATCCCGGGGCTGATTGCCTTCGGCGTAGACTTCGCCACCGGAGCCATCTACCTGCCCGACGCCAAATACTCGGTCGCCCCGGAAAAACTGCACCAGGCGGTCGGCGCCGATGGCCAGGTAGACAAGGCTAAACTCAAAGCGATCATCGAACGCGAGACCGGCCGCGCCCTGCCGCTGGACGACCCACGCCTGATCCAGCGCGTCGGCAACCCGCAGCAACTGGCCAGTCTCGGACTGCCTCTGGAGGGTTGATATGCACGCGGTACTGGGACGCCACCTCGAACGACTGCTCGACTACCACCAATGGGCCCACGAGCGGATTCTCGAAGCCGTCGCGCCCCTGGACGAAGCCGCCTACCGGGCGCCGCGCGGGCTGTTCTTCGGCAGCCTGCACGGCACCCTCAACCACATCGCCGTGGTCGACCGCATCTGGCTCGCCCGCGTCGAAGGCCAGCCCTGGCAGTTCGAACGCCTGGACAGCGAAGCGGCGCCCGACCGCGAAGCCCTGGCTAGCTTCCTCGCCGATGGCGTGGCCGGCTGGCGCCTGTGGCTGAGCCGCCAGGACGAAGCCGACCTCGGCAAGCTGCTCGAGTACCGCAACATGGCCGGCCAGGAGCAGCGGCAAAGCCTGGTCGACGTCGTCCAGCACCTGGTCAACCACGGCACCCACCACCGCGGGCAGATGAGCGCGGCGCTCACCGCCCTCGGCCAGCCGGCGCCGATCCTCGACTACATCTACTTCCTGCCGGGTCGCCTGGACATTCGATGAGCGTAGACGCCCAACGCGCGCGCCTGCTGAGCCTGGCCACCAGCGCCTCGCTCAGCGTGGCGGTCACCCTGGTGGTCACCAAGGCCATCGCCTGGTGGCTCAGCGGTTCGGTGAGCCTGCTCGCCGGTCTCACCGATTCGCTGCTCGACGGCGCCGCCTCGTTGCTCAACCTGCTCGCCGTGCGTTACTCGCTACGCCCGGCGGACGACGACCACCGTTACGGCCACGGCAAGGCGGAATCGCTCTCGGGACTCGGCCAGGCGCTGTTCATCGCGGTCAGCGCGGTGCTCATCGGCACCCAGGCGCTGGACCGCCTGCAGCACCCGGAACCGCTCGGCGCCACCGGCTGGGGCATCCTGGTGATGCTGCTGTCGCTGGCGCTGACCGCCGCCCTGCTAGTGCTGCAAGGCCATGTGATCAAGCGTACCGGCTCACTGGCGGTCTACGCCGACTCGCTGCACTACCGCTCCGACCTGCTGCTCAACACCAGCATCCTGGTGGCGCTGCTCCTGGCGCGCTACGGCTTCCCACGCATGGACGCGGTGTTCGGCCTGGGCATCGCCGGCTACATCCTCTGGAGCGCCGGGCAGATCGCCCGCGAATCGCTGACGGTGCTGATGGACGAGGAACTGCCGCCGGAAGTGGGCGCGCGGATGCTCGAACTGGTCTGCCAGGTGCCCGGAGTGACCGGCGCCCATGACCTGCGCACGCGGGTCTCCGGCGACCGCTGGTTCGTCCAGTTGCACCTGGAACTGCCCGGCGAAATGCGCCTGTCCCAGGCCCACGAACTCTGTGACGAAGCGGTGCTGGCGATCCGCAAGGAGTACCCCCGGGCCGACGTGCTGGTGCATGCCGACCCGCTGGAAGTCGTCGGCAACGAAAGCGTCAGTTGAGGCTGTAGCCGCGCCCGCGCAGGCACGCCGCCAGCGCCCCCCGGTAACTGTCCACCGCCTGTTGCGGCGGCGCGTAGGTGACCATCGCCGGATCAAAACCGCTCTGGCCGACCGCCCAGGCATGGCACTCGTAATGGTCGCGGGCCTGCTGCTCCGGGCTCTGCCCGTAGGCCGGGTAGGCGATCACATCATAGGGATTGGCCAGCGGCGCTTGCTGCACCTGCGGCGGCGGCACCACCTCGAAGGTCTGCGCACTGGCGTCGAACAGGTAATAGGTACCGGCGGCGAGGAAATACAGCATGCTGCCGATCCACACTTGCTCGGCGAAGTCCGGCAGATAGCTCACGCGCACGCCGTAGGGCGGAGCGACCATGACATAGCGCGAACCGTAGGGCCGGTACCAGTAGCCTTCGCTGAAGAAATAGTCGCTGCCACGCCACGGCACCCGGTAATGCCCCGGCGGAACCCGGTCGACCACATGCCCCGGACGCCAATCGGAAGGATGCGGGCCCCAGTTACCGCCATGCTCCGACGGGTGCCACTGGCCCTGATCGCCATGCCAGCGCCCCTGCCATTCACTGGCGAAATTGCCCTGCGGACGGCTCTGCCACTGCGCGCCCTGGTTGAACTGCGCGCGTTCATTCTCCTGCGGGCGGCCTTGCCACTGTCCGCCCTGATTCCCCTGTGGACGGCCTTGCCACTGCCAGCCCTGATTGCCCTGCGGACGGCCCTGCCATTGCCCGCCCTGATGCTCCTGCGGGCGACCTTGCCACTGCCCGCCCTGGTTCTCCTGCGGACGCCCCTGCCATTGCCCGCTCTGATTCCCCTGCGGACGACCCTGCCACTGCCCGCCCTGATGCTCCTGCGGGCGGCCTTGCCACTGCCCGCCCTGGTTCTCCTGCGGACGCCCCTGCCACTGCCCGCCCTGATGCTCCTGCGGGCGGCCTTGCCACTGCCCGCCCTGGTTCTCCTGCGGACGACCCTGCCACTGCCCGGCCTGGTTCCCCTGCGGGCGGCCCTGCATCTGTCCGCCCTGATGCTCCTGCGGGTGACCTTGCCACTGTCCGCCCTGGTTCTCCTGCGGACGGCCTTGCATCTGTCCGCCTTGATGCTCCTGCGGGTGGCCTTGCCACTGCCCGCCCTGGTTCTCCTGCGGACGGCCCTGCATCTGCCCGCCGCCATTGCCTTGCGGACGGCCCTGCCACTGCTGGCCCTGGCCGCCGTGATGATCCGCCCCCTGCCCTTCGGCAAGGGCCTGGCCGGCGATGGCGAGGGAAAGCAGCCCAACGGATGCCAAACGCCAGATACCCGACTTCATGAATGCCTCACAGCGGCCAGCCGGCCGACGGGTTGTGGAACGCATAGCCTGTAGACAGCAGGTGCCGTGGGGCATTGCCGGGCGCTGGGTAAAGTCTGGGTAAAGGTCGCCCAGGCAAATTCCAGGCAAGAAAAAAGGGAGGTCTGAGACCTCCCCTCGGGAAACTCGTCCAGGCTCGTCGCGGTTAGCGCCGGCTCACCTCGCTCCACCTTCTGGGCGGTGCGTAGCCCGGGGGCCGGCGCGACCCTGTGGGGTCGGCGGGCCGCGATGCGCCTGATTGGGCGGATCGCCGTGGACGCGAGTGTCCGGGCCGTGAATCTGGGAGAGATCATACGGGGGAGTTCCCGGCAGCGGATTGCGAAGATTGCTCAGCGAAGCATCGATTGCGCAATAAACCACTAAAAATATATAAACCACAGCAATCGAACAGGAAAACGAGGCACCGATGAACAAGCTGGACCGCTACGACCTGCGAATTCTCGCCGAATTGCAGCGCGACGCGCGCATTTCCAACCAGGAACTGGCCGAGCGCATCGGCCTCTCGCCCTCGCCCTGTTCGCGGCGGGTCAAGCAACTGGAGGACGACGGCTACATCCTGCGCCAGGTGGCCCTGCTGGACAGCAAGAAGCTCGGCCTGAGCCTCACCGCCTTCGTCCTGATCGGCATGGACAGGCACACCCCGGAGCGTTTCGAGCACTTCCAGTCGATCATCGGCCAATGCCCGGAAGTGCTGGAGTGCAGCCTGGTCACCGGGATGGACGCCGACTACCAGCTCAAGGTGATGGTGCCGGACATGGAGCACTACCAGCACTTCCTGCTCGGCACCTTGACGCGCATCGAAGGGGTGACCAGCGTGCGATCCAGCTTCGTCCTGCGCAACATCCTCGACAGCACCGAACTGCCGCTGGAACACCTGCGCAGCTGAGCGCTGTCCTGCGGCAAAACGGCGCACCCACGCAAACGATGCGCTGCCGGAGCGTCGGGAGAAGGCGCGGAAAACCCGATTTTTCCGCGCCGACGCGGCGCTGGCGCGAGTTCCTGAAGCGGGCGGCAGCCCCCGCGACAAATCTTGCGCATTTTCTGAGCGGTACTGATCAGCGACTGTCCGGCCCTTTATAATGCCGCCCTTTGTCGCACCCGCCGGCTGGCCCGGCGGCCCACTGGCATCGCCCGCGCCGGGCAGGAGCTGCAATGAACGAGAGTTTCGAAGACTGGATGATGTATGGGCTGGTCAGCGCCCTGATCCTGTTCATGGCCTTCATCGTCTGGGACCTGGCGAAGAAGTCCAAGGCCGGCCGCATGGGCACCATGGTGCTGTTCTTCGCCCTCGGCCTCGGCGTCTTCGGCTTCCTGGTCAAGTCCATCGTGGTGGCAGGCCTGGAAGGCGGCTTCTAGCCTCCACTGCCGGCCACGGCCAGGCGCCCTCGCCCAGCGCGCCCCGGCACCTACAAGGTCTGGGGCTCGACGTCCCGCCACTGCCCCGGCTGCAAGCCATCCAGGCTCCACGGACCGATGCGCACCCGCACCAGGCGCAGGGTCGGCAGGCCCACCGCGGCGGTCATGCGCCGCACCTGACGATTGCGTCCCTCGCGGATCACCAGCTCCAGCCAGGCCGTCGGCACCGATTTGCGGAACCGCACCGGCGGCACCCGCTCCCAGAGCGACGGCGTGTCGATACGCCGGGCCTCCGCCGGCAGGGTCGGCCCGTCGTTCAAAGTCACGCCGTCGCGCAGGCGCTTCAATTGCGCTTCGTCCGGCTCGCCTTCCACCTGCACCCAATAGGTCTTCGCCAGCTTGTGCTTGGGATCGGCGATGCGCGCCTGCAGGCGGCCGTCGTTGGTCAGCAGCAGCAACCCCTCGCTGTCGCGGTCCAGCCGCCCGGCGGGGTAGACGCCGGGGACCGGCACGTAATCCTTGAGCGTCGCCCGGCCCTCGCTGTCGTTGAACTGGGTGAGCACGTCGAACGGCTTGTTCAGCAGGATCAGCCGTGGCTGTGCCGGCGGTGCCTTGGCGACCCGGCGCGGGGTGGCTGGCGAGGAAGGACGACGAGGAGCGGGGCGCGGCGGACGAGGCATGGGAGACGGCTTGTGCAAGGTAAGCGAGACGTAAGCGTGGCCCGGCATGCTAGGTTGTGCCACAGCCCCACCGCAAGAGCATCCCGACCATGCCCCGCGCCCGTCGCTTCCCCTGGCTGATCACCCTGCGCAACCTCAGCGGCCGCCTCGGCGCGCGCTACCGCGGCCCGCAGTCGGCGAACTTCGACGGCCAGCGCTTCCGCAACCTCGACGCCAAGCCCCACCATGGCTTGCGCGCCTTCCTCAAATGGCAGTTCGCGCGCGGCAAGCAGCAGCCCTGGCGCGACCAGCCCGGCCCGGCGCAAGCACCCGAGGTGCCGGCGCGGGTCGCCGGCGCGGAACTGCGCGTCACCTTCATCAACCACGCCACCCTGCTGATCCAGCATCGCGGCCTGAATATCCTCACCGACCCGCTGTGGGGCGAACGCACCAGCCCGCTGCGTTTCCTCGGGCCGCGCCGCCACCACCCGCCGGGGCTGAGCCTCGACGAGCTGCCGCCAATCGACCTGATCCTGGTCAGCCACAACCATTACGACCACCTGGATATCGGCAGCCTCGACCAACTGGCGCGGCGCTTCCCCCAGGCGCGGGTAGTGACCGGGCTGGGCAACGCCGAACTGATCCGCGCCTGCGGCTTCGTCGATGTGCACGAAATCGACTGGTGGCAAAGCGTGCCGCTGCCGCAAGGCATGCTGCTCACCGGCGTGCCGGCGCAGCACTGGTCGGCACGCTCGCGGCGCGACACCAACCGCACCCTGTGGCTGGGCTTCGTCCTCGAATCAGCGGACGGGCCGCTGCTGTTCCCCGGCGATACCGGACTCGGCCCCGAGTTCGCGCTGATCCGCCAGCGCTTCGGGCCGATGCGCTTCGCCGCGCTGCCGATCGGCGCCTACGCGCCGCGCTGGTTCATGCGCCACCACCACATGGACCCGGACGATGCGGTGAAGGCGCACCGCATCCTCGACTCGCACAGCAGCATGGCGATCCACTTCGGCACCTTCAGGTTGAGCGACGAGGGCCAGTTCGCCCCCATCGAGGACCTGGCCCGCGCGCTGCTCGAACAAGGCGTCGACAGCCAGCGCTTCCGCGCGCCCAAGCCGGGCGAGCACTGGCGGGTCGCGCCGCTGCCGGCCGCCCGCGCGCTCGACTAGCCTTCGCGCACCCGCTTGCTGCAGCAGGTGCGATAACGCCGGCCGCTGCCGCAAGGGCAGCGCGCATCGCCACGGCCGCCGAGTTCCAGCCAGCTTTCCAGGCGCTGGCGCATGCCGGCGCGCATCTCGCGGACCTCGTCATCCAGCGTCGGCCGCAGCAGCTCGCGGCACAGCCAGAGGTAATCCTCCAACAGTTGGTCACGGCTGAGCGCCTGGAACTGTTCCGGCAGCGGCACCCCCTCGTAGCGGCGCGCCGGGTCGGCGAGAAAGGCGATCGCCGCGCCCTTGGGCACGACATTCCACAGGCGCCCCTGGGGATCGCGCCAGCAGGCGCTGAAACGGGCGCGCAGGGCCAGGCCGGGCCACTCCTCCAGGCACCAGCCATCGACGCGCTCGCCGCCCAGGCTGTCCACCGCGCGGCCCACCGAGTACCAGGGTTCGCCGGCCAGGCTTTCCGGCAACGGCAGGGGCGCGGCCACCTCGGGTTCGCCCTGCGCCACCAGGCGGCGAGCGAAACGGCGAAGGGGGTTGCTCAGGTGCGTGGGGGCTTGGAATGGCATGGGATCACCCTGGATGGAGGCCGGCGGCGTTCCGACCGGCTCGCGCCGCGGGGGTTCCCGGCGGCCAAGGGCGAGCATTCTAGGCTCGCCCTTGGCGCCGTCAACGCGCGATCAGGAGACCGGCGACTCGGCGTTGGCCAGGTAGCGCAGCAGGTCGTCGAGCAAGCCGGAATCGGTGAAGCGCAGGTGCTCGGGGCTGACCCATTGCGCGCGCAACAGCGACTCCGCGAGCGCCAGATAGACCTGCGCATCGGCCAGGCCAGGCAGCCCGCCGCAGGCTTTGAAGCCCACCTTGCCGCCGGCCTCGACGATGCATTCGAGTATCACCCGCGCCGCTTCCGGCGTGGCCTGCACGCTCGTCTTGCCGGTGCTGGTCTTGAGGAAATCGGCGCCGCCGGCGAGGGCCTCGCGGCTGGCCGTGCGGATCAGCTCGGGATCGCCCAGCTCGCCGCTTTCGAGAATCACCGTGAGCCGGTGGTACGGCCCGCACAGCGCCTTGCAGGCGCGGATCAGCTCCAGCGCGCCGCTCGGCTGGCCGGCCCGCAGGGCGTGCCAGGGGTAGACCAGTTCGATCTCGTCGGCGCCCTCGGAAAGAGTACGCCGCACCTCGTCCAGCACGTCCTGGCGCGCGCCATCGCCGGCCGGGAAGTTGCACACGCTGGCCACCCGCACCGCGCGGCCGCCCAGGCCGTTCAGGGTGCGCCGGGCGACATGCACGAAGCGCGGCGCCACGCACACCGCGGCCACGTTGCCATAGGGCGTCAGCGCCTGGCGGCAGAGCTGGACGATATGCGGCATGTCATCGCCGCTGTTCAGCGAGGTCAGGTCGAGCAGCGCGAGCACGCGGCCCGCCAGTTTGGCTTGGGGATTGATCATGGCGTCCTCCCGGATCGGCGTTGGGGGCATCCTGCCACAGGCGGTTCCCGCCGATGGCGGGAAGGCCCGTTGCATTGCCGCAGGTCAGCGGAACGGCGGCTCGTCGAAACTGCGCAGCTTGCGCGAGTGCAGCGAGTTGAGCTGGGTGCGCAGCAGATCGACGGCGGCGATGCCGATGGCCAGGTGCTGGCTGACCGCGCGCTGGTAGAACGACGTCGCCGAGCCGGGCAGCTTGATCTCGCTGTGCAGCGGCTTGTCCGACACGCACAGCAAGGTGCCGTAGGGCACCCGCAGGCGATAGCCCTGGGCGGCGATGGTGCCGCTTTCCATGTCCACCGCGATGGCCCGCGCCAGGTTGATCAGCGGTCGTTCCTGGGCCCAGTGCAGTTCCCAGTTGCGGTCGTCGTAGGTAAGCACGGTGCCGGTGCGCAGGCGCCGCTTGAGCTGCTCGCCGCGCTCGCCGGTGACCGCCGCGGCGGCCTCCTGCAAGGCCACCTGGACCTCGGCCAGCGCCGGGATCGGAATGTGCGGCGGCAGCACGCGGTCGAGGATGCCGTCGCGGCGCATGTAAGCGTGGGCCAGCACATAGTCGCCGATGGTCTGCGACTGCCGCAGGCCGCCGCAGTGGCCGATCATCAGCCAGCAGTGCGGGCGCAGCACGGCCAGGTGGTCGGTGATGTTCTTCGCGTTGGACGGGCCGACGCCGATGTTGATCAGGGTGACACCGTCGCCGTCGTTGGCGATCAGGTGATAGGCCGGCATCTGGAAGCGATGCCACTCGACGCCGGCGACGATGGCATTGGCCTCGCCCTCGTCCATGCCGCGCTCGATCACCACGTTGCCCGGCAGCACCATGCGCACGAAGCGCGGGTCGTTGCGCAGGCGCTCCAGGCCCATGTGAATGAACTGATCGACGTAACGGTGGTAGTTGGTCAGCAGAATCCAAGGCTGCACATGGCGCCAGTCGCTGCCGGTGTAATGCACCAGGCGGCGCAGCGAGAAATCCACCCGCGCGGCGTCGAACAGCGCCAGCGGCATGGGGTCGGCGCCCTCCCACTTGTACAGGCCATCGGCGATGCTGTCGGAAGTGGCTGACAGGTCGGTGCTGGGGAACACCCGCGCCAGCTCGGCGGCGGTCACCCCGGAACCGGCCAGCTCGTCGCCGTGCTCCACCACATAGGGATAGGGAATGTTCTGCTGGCTGGGGCCGACGTCGACGCGCACGGTGAAGTCCGCCATCAGCGGCCCCAACTGGTCCAGCAGGTATTTGCGGAAGGCTTCGGGGTGGGTGATGGTGACGCTGTAGTTGCCCGGCGTCTGCACCTTGGCGAAGGCGCGGGTGGTCGAGGGCACTTCGCCCTGGCAGAGATAACTCAGGCGCAGTTGCGGGTAGCGGAACAGCTCGCGCTGGGCAGCATCGGGTTCTTCGCGGTTCTTCAGGTAACGCGAGAGCGCCTGGCTCAGGGCGTCGGTGGCACGCTTGTGCAGGACGGCAAGGCGGTCGACCGCTTCTTCGGCGGTGTGGGCGACGATGAACTCGTCGCCAGGAACGGCATTCATGCTGAGCTTCCTGTCTGAACAGTCGCCTCCATCTTGCCTGCTTCCGGGGCACTTGGGGATGACAGATTTTGCGCACGGTCGCCGGATCGATCCGTCGCCCGACGCTCAGGCGAGAATCCGCGCCGCGGAGGCGGATGACAGACGCTTCGCACGCAACAGGGTGCTGCTTTCATAAATTCGCCGACGGCTTGTCGCTCCCTGTAGGCATCGCCTTGTTTCCCCCCTGCCCGCCGGTAGATTGGCCGGTGCTGCGGTCAATCCCGCAGCCGGGTTTGACGGCCCGACTCCCAGGCGCGACTGCGTCTTCTGACGCATGCAAAGGTAGCGAATACCTTCGCAAGCCTTGGCGCACCTGCGGTTCAGACCGCTACGCTCAATGGCAGGCCGCGCAGGGAGATCGCTTTGTGGTCTGCCGGTTTCACTGGGGCCGGTCCGTCAACCCTGCGTGGTCTGCCACCCTTCGAATGACGGCGACTGGGCGGCAGCTCCTACTCACTCAAGGAGTCCCCCCAATGAACAATGAAGTTCATGCACCCAGTGTGTTCATCCGCTATCAACGCTTCCTGCGCGCCCTGATGCTGGACGACCAACCCTGGTTCGCCGCCCGTGATCTGGGCGCCCTGATGGGCTGCAAGGCGGAGCACTACACAATCCACCGTCTGGACGCCGACCTGCGCCGCCTGGTGCGGCTGCAGACCCACAGCGGCGAAGAAGACGCCTGGCTGGTCAGCGAAGCCGGCTTCTTCATGCTGCTCAGCCGCTACCGCCACCCGGAAAACCGCAGCCTGCGCCAATGGGTCACCCGCGATGTGATCCCCACCCTGCGCAGCACCACCCACCCCGCCCACCACCCGCGCCGCGCCCTGCTGCGCTGGAATAGCAGCGACATCGCCCTGCTGGAATGGCACGACCAGCTCTGGGTCCGCTACGCCGACCTGCCGCAACTGCTCGAACCACACCCCGACCAGCCACCCAAACCCGGCTGGTGGCGGAGCTTGCAAGAGCGCTGGCGAGCCGGCGCCTGATCGACTAAGGGGCGGATAACCGCTCGCGGTTATCCGCCGTTGCGCGTGGTCAGCGGGCCAGGTGCGGCGTCGAGCGGGCCACCAGGGCCTCGACATCGGTGCCGCGCGGCAGGGTGCCGTAGACCCGGCCGCCGCCACCCAGGCGGCTGCCGATGAAGGCGTCGGCGACGGTGGCGTTGCCGGCTTCCAGCAGCAGCTTGGCTTGCAAGGCCACGGCCACGTCTTCGGTGAGCTGGCGGGCGCGGAACTGGATGTCGGCGGTGTCGGCGAAGGCGGCCTTGAGGTTGCCGATGAAGGCTGCCAGGCGGGCGTCGCCGTGGCCGTCGCCGAGTTCGGCGAAGAGCGCGTCGAGCACGCCCGGTTCCTTCGACAGCGCGCGCAAGACGTCCAGGCACTGCACGTTGCCCGAGCCTTCCCAGGTGGAGTTGACCGGCGCCTCGCGGTACAGGCGCGGGAGGATGGTGTCTTCGACGTAGCCGGCGCCGCCCAGGCATTCGGCGGCTTCGTTGATCATCGCCGGGGCGCGTTTGCAGATCCAGTATTTGCCCACGGCGGTGACCAGGCGGGCGAACTTGTCTTCCTGCTCGTTGTGCGCCTGGTCGAGGGCGCGGCCCATGCGCAGGGTCAGCGCCAGGGCGGCTTCGCTTTCCAGCGCCAGGTCGGCGAGGACGTTCTGCATCAGCGGCTGTTCGGCCAGCACGCGGCCGCCGACCTGGCGGTAGGCGCAGTGGTGCGCGGCCTGGGTCAGCGCCTGCCGCATCAGCGCGCTGGAGCCGATCATGCAGTCGAAGCGGGTCAGCGCCACCATCTCGATGATGGTCGGCACGCCGCGGCCTTCCTCGCCGATCATCCAGGCCAGGGCGCCGCGGTATTCCACCTCGCTGGAGGCGTTGGACCAGTTGCCCAGTTTGTTCTTCAGGCGTTGCACGTAGAACTGGTTGCGCGTGCCGTCCGGGCGGTGGCGCGGCAGCAGGAAGCAGCTCAGGCCCTTGTCGGTGTAGGCCAGGGTGAGGAAGGCGTCGCACATGGGCGCCGAGCAGAACCATTTGTGCCCGACCAGTTCGTAGGCCTGGCCCGGACCGGGGATGCCCACCGGGTAGGCGCGCGTGGTGTTGGCGCGCACGTCGGTGCCGCCCTGCTTCTCGGTCATGGCCATGCCGATGGTGACGCCGGCCTTTTGCTCCATCGGCAGGTTGCGCGGGTCGTAGGTGGTGGCGAGGATCTTCGGCAGCCATTTCGCCGCGACGTCCGCTTGCAGCTTCAACGCCGGCACGCTGGCGAAGGTCATGGTCAGCGGGCAGCCGGTGCCGGCTTCGGCCTGGCTGTGCAGGTAGCTCAGGCCGGCGCGGGCGACCTGGGCGCCGGCGCGCGGGTCGGTCCAGGGCATGGACGGGATGCCGTGCTCGATGGCGCTGCGCATCAGCTCATGATAGGCCGGGTGGAATTCCACCAGATCGATGCGGTTGCCGTAGCGATCGTGGCTTTTGAATACCGGCTTGTTTTCGTTGGCCAGGAAGCCGGCGGCCATCAGCGGACCACCGGCCAGGGCGCCGTAGGCATCCAGGCGTTGCTCGGCCCAGCCGCCGTCGTAGCGCCGCAGCCATTCCTGCAGCGGCAGGTCGATGCGGTAGAGGTTGGCGCCATCCAGCGGCGGCACCTGGTTGGTCACTTCGTGGGTTTCGGCGTAGGCATGCACGTTCATGGCTGTTCCTCGGGCAGTGGCGCGCCAATGGCGCAGAGGCAGAACTGAACCAGGGCCTGGCTGACGTGCTCCAGGCTCAGGCTGGCGTGCCCGGCATCGCGGGCGGCACGGGCCGGCGGCGACAGCGGGCCGACCAGGGATTCGGCGATGGCGCCGACCAGGCAGGCGGCGATCAAGGGGGCCGGGAGGGGGCGGAAGCGACCGCTGCGCATGCCCTCTTCGAGCAAGGCGACGAACAGTTCGGCGTAGGCCTCGCGGTAGAGCAGGCGTTGCTCGTCGACTTCGGCGTCGACCGGCTCGGCGATCAGGGCGAACGCCAGGCGCTGGCTGTCCCAGGCGCGCCGGGCGAACTGGCGCAGCCCCTGGGCCAGGCGCTCGGCGGGGTCGCCGGCGGCGCACAGCACCTCGGCCAGGGCATCCACTTCGCGCTGGCTGGCGCGGGCGAAGACCTCGGCGGCCAGTTCGCCCTTGCCGCGGAAGTAGCGGTACAGGCTGCCGGTGGCGATGCCCGCCTCGTCGGCCAGGGTCTGCATGGTCAGCGCGGCGAAGCCGCCGGCGGTGACGCGCGCCAGGGCCAGTTGGAGAATTTGCTCGCGCTGTTCGACGTCCTTCTGCTGGCGCGCTTCGGTCAAACGGTAAGCCATGCTCTGAACCTCGATTCACTGCTTGAAATGCAGTGAATCACGATTCATAGCTTGGTCTAAAGGGCGATTTTCGCCAGAGCCGACGACGCTTTGGCCAGGCGCCGCCGGCAAGGACTCAAACCAAACCGGGGCGGGCCGGCTGGCACAGCAGCCAGTCGTGCAGCAGGGTCTGCAGTTCCTCGAACTTCACCGGCTTGGCCAGGTAGTCACTCATGCCGGCAGCCAGGCAGCGTTCGCGGTCGCCGCTGTGGCTGTGGGCGGTGATCGCCAGCACCGGCAGCTCGGCGCCATGGGGCAGCGCGCGGATCGCCCGGCAGGTGGCGAAGCCGTCCATGACCGGCATCTGGCAGTCCAGCAGCACGGCGTCGATGGCTTCCCGGCGCAGGAGTTCGATGGCCTCCGCGCCGTTGTCGGCGGTGCGCACCCGGTAGCCAAGCTTGAGCAGCATGCCGCGGATCACCAGTTGGTTGATGGCGTTGTCCTCCACCACCAGCACCGTGCACTGCTCGGGGCCGCGCAGCGCCTGGCCACCGGCGCGACGTGGCGGCACGGCGACGCTCTGCGCCGGCTGGCCGAGCAGCAGTTCGAGGCTGAACCGACTGCCGCTGCCGGGGGCCGATTCGTGGTGCAGCTCGCCGCCGAGCAGGGCCGTCAATTTGCGGCACAGCGCCAGGCCGATGCCCAGGCCGCCGTATTCACGGGTCAACGAGCCGTCCAGTTGGTAGAAGCGTTGGTACAGCGAGTCGTCCTTCGGGGTTTCGAAGCCGATGCCCGAGTCCTCTACGTCGATGCTGAGCAGAATCCCGTCGGCCTGGCGGCGGCCACCGACACGCAGGGTCACGCCGCCCTGGTGGGTGAACTTGATGGCGTTGTCGAGCAGGTAGCCCAGGGCCTGGGCCAGCTTGCCGGTGTCGCCTTCGAGGGTATCGGGGAGGCTTTCGTCCAGTTGCAGGACGAAGCGCAGCCCCTTTTCCTCGGCGCGCGGCGCGTATTGCGCGCGCAGGCTGTCGAGCAGGCCGCGCAGGCTGAAGGGTTCGCGCCGCGGGTAGAGCTTGCCGGCGCGCAGTTCGATCAGCGCGAGGATGTCGTTGACCATGCGCATCATGTCGCGCGCCGAGCCGGAGGCGGTCTTCTGGTACTGCGCCAGCTCGATGTCCATCGGCACCGTCTGCATCAGCTCCAGCGAACCGATCACGCCGCTCATGGGGGTGCGCAGCTCATGGGTGACGGTGGCCAGGAACTCATCCTTCAGGCGGTTGCTGTTGGCCAGTTCGAGGTTGAGCTGCTCCAGCTTGCGGCTGGATTCCTGGAGGATCCGCGTGCGTTCTTCCTTCATGGCGTTGATGCGGTCGGCCAGGGCCAGCGACAGCAGCCCGACCTCCAGCGCCGAGCCGATCTGGCTGGCGTACATGGTGAGGAAGACGTTGGGCAGGAAGCCGAGCACCATCAGGGTGTTGACGGTGCCGCCGAGGAGGAAGGCGGTCCAGGCGAAGATGAAGTAGCGCGCCACGCGCATGCCGCGCAGCCAGGCGAGAATGCCGGCGCTGAAGATCACCACCACGAAGGCCAGGGCCAGGTAGGTGGCCAGGCGCAGCGACAGCGCGTAGCTGGCAGAAAGCGCCAGGAGCATGACCAGTGCGCCGATGCCCATCAGCAGCAGCAGGGTGCGGTCGACCCAGGGGCTGTGCTCGCCGGTGTGCAGGAAGCGGCGGGCGAACTGGCAGCCGAACAGCGCCGCCGAACCGATCAGGAAGGGCGTCGAGGCATTGGCCCACCAGGGATTGTTCGGCCAGAAGTACTCGATGCCGGCGCCGTTGACCGAGACCTGGTAGAGGCCGAACGAGGCGATGTAGAGGATGTAATAGAGGTAGCTGGTGTCGCGAACGCTGAGGAAGATGAATAGGTTGTAGAGCATCATCACCAGCAGTACGCCATAGATGATGCCCAGCACGTAGACGTTGCCCGGCTGGCTCTCCATGTAGGCCTTGGGCGACCAGAGCGTCAGCGGCGCCTGGATCGAGCCCTGGCTTTCCAGGCGCAGGTAGGCCCGCAGCGGCTTGCCCGGCTCCAGCTTGAGGTCGAACAGGTAGTTGGTCAGGGCGATCGGCCGGCTGGAGAACGGCAGGGTGTCGCCGGTGCGCTGGGCCAGGCGGTAGCCGCCGGCGCCGTCGGGCAGGTAGAGGTCGAGGCGATCGAGTGGCGGGTAGGCCAGCTCCAGCAGCCAGTGCGCCGGGTCGCTCGATGCCTGCGGGCGGTAATCGAGGTCCAGGCGCAACCAGAACACCGAGCGCGAGTACCCGGCGTTGAGCACGTCGCGGTCGTGGCGGCGGAAGCTGCCGGCCAGCGCCGCCGAGGTGATGTCGGCGATGCCGGCGGTGCCGCGCACATCTTCGAACACGTCGATTTCATGGCCCAGCGGCAGGCGCCCGGTGTGCTCGTCGAAGCTGACCGCTCCGGCCAGCGGCGAGAGAAGAACAAGGATCAGGATCAGCCAATGCCGCATGTCGCCCCGCAAAGCCCGTTTCGGCCACGCCGGGAGCCCCATCCCCCACCCTTGGCGCGCCTCGTGGACGTGATTTTCGAATCGCCGAACTCTAGCACGGCCGGGGCGCGTTCAAGGAGAGGCGCGGCGCCGGCGTGGAACGACGCCCCGGTGGTTTAGTGGTAAGCTCCCGCGCCATGAAAACGCCAAGCTCCCGTCCCGTAGTGCTCTGTCTGTCCGGCCACGACCCGAGTGGCGGCGCCGGTCTGCAGGCCGATATCGAAGCCCTGATCGCCCAAGGCTGCCATGCTGCGCCGACCGTCACCGCGCTGACCGTTCAGGATACCGTCAACGTTTCCGACTTCCGCGTGCTCGACCGCGAGTGGGTACTGGCCCAGGCCAATGCGGTGATCGCCGACCTGCCGGTGGCCGCCGTCAAACTCGGCATGCTCGGCTCGGTGGCGATGGTCGAGACCGTCCTCGAAATCATGCAGTCGCTGCCCGGCGTGCCGCTGGTCTGCGATCCGGTGCTGCGCGCCGGCGGTGGCGGAGCCCTGGGCAAGGACGAGGTCGGCTACGCGATCCGCGAACGCCTGTTCCCGGTCGCCACCATCGCCACGCCCAATCTGCCGGAGGCGCGCATCCTCGCCGAGCTGCCGGAGGGCAGCGCCGACGCGTGCGCCGAGAAGCTGCTGCCGTACATCGAGCACCTGCTGATCACCGGCGGCCACGGTGACGAGTCGGAAGTGCACAACCGCCTTTACAGCCGCGACGGCAGCCGCCATACCTTCACCTGCCAGCGCCTGCCGGGCAGCTACCACGGCTCCGGCTGCACCCTGGCCAGCACCCTCGCCGGCCGCCTGGCCCTGGGCGAAACGCTGGCCAGCGCCGTGCGCAGCGCCCTCGACTACACCTGGCGCACCCTGCGCGATGCCGAGGCCCCCGGCCACGGCCAGTACGTTCCGCGCCGGTTGCCGCTGGACTTCTGTTCCTGATCCATTGCTCGCGAGGCCTTGATGAAACTCCGCGGACTCTACGCCATCACCGACAGCAAGCTGCTCGCCGATGGCCGCCTGCTGCCCTACGTCGAGGCCGCGCTCAAGGGCGGCGCGCGCCTGCTGCAATATCGCGACAAATCCAGCGACGAGTCGCGGCGCCTGCGTGAAGCCGAAGCCCTGCGCAACCTCTGCGAGCGCCACGGCGCGACGCTGATCATCAACGACGACGCCGAACTGGCCGCGCGCCTGGGCGTCAGCGTGCACCTCGGGCAAACCGACGGCTCGCTGGCCGTCGCCCGCGCCCTGCTCGGCCGCCAGGCGATCATCGGCGCCACCTGCCACGGCAGCCTGGAGCTGGCCGAACAGGCAGTCCGCGAAGGCGCCGACTATGTCGCTTTCGGCCGTTTCTTCCAGTCGCTGACCAAGCCCGGCGCCTCCGAGGCCAGCCCGGACCTGCTGGAACAAGCCCGCACCCGCTTCGGCGTACCGCTGGTGGCCATCGGCGGCGTGACCCTGGACAACGCCCCCGAGCTGATCGGCCGAGGCGCCGACCTGCTGGCGGTGATCAACGCACTGTTCGCCGCCGATAGCGCCGCCGAAGTGGAGCGCCGCGCGCGCGCCTTCAGCGCACTGTTCTGAACCCCTTCCACGCCGCCGGCCACCGCCGGCGGCGCCCGTAATCCGTCATTCGAGAGGTCGCCATGTCCCGTTCCGAACTCCTCTTCGCCAACGCCCAGAAGCACATTCCCGGCGGCGTCAACTCGCCGGTGCGCGCTTTCAAGAGCGTCGGCGGCACCCCGCTGTTCTTCAAGCACGCGGAAGGCGCCTACGTGGTGGACGAAGACGACAAGCGCTACGTCGATTACGTGGGTTCCTGGGGCCCGATGATCCTCGGCCACAGCCACCCGGACGTGCTCGATGCGGTGCGCAAGCAACTGGAGCACGGCCTTTCCTATGGCGCGCCGACCGCGCTGGAAGTGGAAATGGCCGACCTGGTCTGCTCGCTGGTGCCGTCCATGGACATGGTGCGCATGGTCAGCTCCGGCACCGAGGCGACCATGAGCGCCATCCGCCTGGCCCGTGGCTACACCGGCCGCGACGACATCATCAAGTTCGAGGGCTGCTACCACGGTCACTCCGACAGCCTGCTGGTGAAGGCCGGCTCCGGCGCCCTGACCTTCGGCGTACCGAACTCCCCCGGCGTGCCGGCGGACTTCGCCAAGCACACCCTGACCCTGCCGTTCAACGACCTCGCCGCGGTCGAGAAAACCCTCGCGGAAGTCGGCCAGAACGTCGCCTGCATCATCGTCGAGCCGGTGGCCGGCAACATGAACTGCGTACCGCCGGCGCCCGGTTTCCTCCAGGGCCTGCGCGCGGCCTGCGACAAGCATGGCGTGGTGCTGATCTTCGACGAGGTGATGACCGGCTTCCGCGTCGCCCTGGGCGGCGCCCAGGCGCTGTACGGCGTCACCCCGGACCTGTCGACCTTCGGCAAGATCATCGGTGGCGGCATGCCGGTGGGCGCCTTCGGCGGCAAGCGCGAGATCATGCAGAAGATCTCCCCGCTGGGCCCGGTCTACCAGGCCGGTACCCTGTCCGGTAACCCGCTGGCCATGGCCGCCGGCCTGACCACCCTGCGCCTGATCAGCCGCCCGGGCTTCCATGACGAGCTGACCGACTACACCAGCCGCATGCTGCAAGGCCTGCAAGAGCGCGCCGATGCCGCCGGCATCCCCTTCGTCACCACCCAGGCGGGCGCCATGTTCGGCCTGTACTTCAGTGGCGCCGACGACATCGTCACCTTCCAGGACGTGATGGCCAGCGATGTCGAACGCTTCAAGCGCTTCTTCCACCTGATGCTCGACGGCGGCATCTACCTCGCTCCCAGCGCCTATGAGGCCGGCTTCACCTCCATCGCCCACGGCGACAGCGAGCTGAAACTGACCCTGGACGCCGCCGAGCGCGCCTTCGCCGCGCTCAAGTAAGCCACCCCGCGTTACCCGCCCGCGGCGCCCTGCCGCGGGCCCTCCGCCCTGCCGAGGCCGCGCCATTCCGTTCGGGAAGGCAGTGCCGTTCGGATAGAAAAAATCGAAAAGACCGTAAAGACTTTGTAAGGAAGCGTCGGCTTATTTCATAATGCGCGGGCTGGCGCTTTTCCGCCGGCCGGGCTTGAAGCCCGCCCCGATTCTGGAGGCTGTTTCTCCCTATGTTCCGCTCCGGTCGCTCCCTGATGCTGGGCAGCCTGTTGCTCCTCTCCCCGCTGCTCGTGCAGGCGGGAGGCAACTCGCTGCTGGTGCCGGCGACCGGCCGCTGCACGCTGAACACGGTTCCCGAACAATTGCAGCAGGCGCTGGCAAGCTGCCAGCAGATCGCCAATGGCGGCGACGCCGAAGCGCAGTTCGAACTGGGCGAGTTCTATTACACCGGCGAGCGCGCCCCGCGTGATTTCCAGGCCGCCCTGCACTGGTATGAGAAAGCCTCGTTGCAAGGCCATGCCCAGGCGCAGTTCCGCCTCGGCACCATGTTCTTCCGCGGCGAAGGGGTGAAGGCCAACAACATCCAGGCCTACATCGTGCTGAAGATGGCCGCGGTGAACGGCGCCGAAGACGCCATGGACAGCGCCGACCTGGTCGCCGAGCAGATGAGCAAGGAAGAACTGGACGTCGCCACCAAGGTGCTCGGACAGATCTTCCGCAACTACCTGATCGAGCTGCAGACCGTCGGCAACACGCCGTTCTCGCCGCTGCCCTGAGGGCGCGAAGGCCGCCTCAGCTCTTGTCCGGCATCGGCACCGGGAAGGGCATCACATTGCCCCCACCCTTGGCTTCGCTGATCTTCGGCGTGCCCAGGCGCTCCACTTCATCGATGCGGATGATCGCGTGCAGCGGCACGAAGCTGCGGATGACGCCCTCGAACTGAGCCTTGAGCTTTTCTTCGCTGGGGTCGACCACGACCTGGGTACGCTCACCGAAGACGAACTCCTCGATTTCCAGGAAGCCCCACAGATCGCTTTGGTAGATCTGCTTGGCGTACATCTCGAACACCTGGCCCTGGTTGAGGAAAACGACTTTGTAGATCGGGTTCTCGCGCTTGTTCATGAACGGCGGATGACGGCTTTGCGAAAAAGGGGGCGAATCATAGCACAGCCACCTGGCGCGCAACCCTAGGAACGACGCGGGTGCGCCTCTATAATGCGCGGTCATTTTCGATTTCCCCGACGAACGCGCATGGCCAAGAAGCTTTTCATTCAGACCCACGGTTGCCAGATGAACGAGTACGACAGCTCGCGCATGGCCGATCTGCTGGGCGAACACCAGGCCCTTGAGCTGACCGAGAAGGCCGAAGAAGCCGACGTAATCCTGCTCAATACCTGCTCGATCCGCGAGAAAGCCCAGGAGAAAGTCTTCTCCGAACTGGGCGCCTGGCGCGTCCTCAAACAGCAGAACCCGGAGCTGGTGATCGGCGTCGGCGGCTGCGTGGCCAGCCAGGAAGGCGCCGCCATCCGCGAGCGTGCGCCGTTCGTCGATGTGGTCTTCGGTCCGCAAACCCTGCACCGCCTGCCGGAAATGATCGACGCGGCGCGCAGCACGCGCAAACCCCAGGTCGACGTGTCCTTCCCGGAAATCGAGAAGTTCGACCGCCTGCCGGAACCGCGCGTCGATGGCCCCACCGCCTTCGTTTCGGTGATGGAAGGCTGCAGCAAATACTGCAGTTTCTGCGTAGTGCCCTACACCCGCGGCGAGGAAGTCAGCCGGCCGTTCGACGACGTGCTCGCCGAGGTCATCCACCTGGCCGAGAACGGCGTCAAGGAAGTCACCCTGCTCGGACAGAACGTCAACGGTTATCGCGGCCTCACCCACGACGGCCGCATCGCCGACTTCGCCGAGCTGATCCGCGTGGTCGCCGAGGTCGATGGCATCGAGCGCATCCGCTACACCACCTCGCACCCGCTGGAGTTTTCCGACGCGCTGATCGCCGCCCACGCCGAAGTGCCGCAACTGGTGAAGTTCGTCCACCTGCCGGTGCAGGCCGGCTCCGACCGCATCCTCGCGGCGATGAAGCGCAACCACACGGCGCTGGAATACAAGTCGCGCATCCGCAAGCTCAAGGCCGCGGTGCCGGACATCTGCATCAGCTCGGACTTCATCGTCGGTTTCCCCGGCGAGACCGACAAGGATTTCGAGCAGACCATGAAACTGGTGGAAGAGGTCGGCTTCGACTTCTCCTTCTCCTTCATCTACAGCCCGCGCCCCGGCACCCCGGCCGCGGAACTGGCCGACGACACCCCGGAAGAGGTGAAGAAGCAGCGCCTGCTGATCCTCAACAGCCGCCTGCAACAGCAGGGCTTCGAGATCAGCGAGCGGATGGTCGGCAGCGTACAGCGGATCCTCGTCACCGATTACTCCAAGCGCGATCCGGGCAAGCTGCAGGGCCGCACCGAGAACAACCGCGTGGTCAATTTCGCCAGCGACAACCCGCGGCTGATCGGCCAGTTCGTCGAAGTGGAAATCTACGAGGCGCTACCCAACTCCCTGCGCGGCCGCCTGCTCGACGAGACGCACCACTGATCCCCGACCTGCGCCCGAGCTTTCCCGCTCGGGCCACCGGGGTTATTCTTCGTTCATCATCACAGCCTACGGCGACACTGACAGCACCTTGAACGCCCCCCTGGAACTTCATCGCTTCACCCTCGAACCCTTCGACGCGCGCAGCTTCGCCAACCTCTGCGGGCAGTTCGACGAGCACCTGCACCAGATCGAGAAACGCCTCGACATCGAAATCCGCAACCGCGGCAACCAGTTCGAACTGGTTGGCGACGCGGCGCGCACCCAGGCCGCGGAGCACCTCCTGCAGCGCCTCTACCGCGAAGCGCAGAGCGGCACCGAGCTGACCCCGAACCTGATCCACCTGTTCCTTCAGGAATCCGGTCTGGAAGAGCTGGCCGAATCGCCGGACGCGCCCAGCGTGACCCTGAAGACGCGCAAGGCGCACATCCGCCCGCGCGGCGCCAACCAGCAGCGCTACGTCAAGGCCATCCTCGACCACGACATCAACTTCGGCATCGGCCCGGCCGGCACCGGCAAGACCTACCTGGCGGTGGCCTGCGCGGTGGACGCCCTGGAGCGCGAGCAGATCCGCCGCATCCTGCTGGTGCGTCCGGCGGTGGAGGCCGGCGAGAAACTCGGCTTCCTCCCCGGCGACCTGTCGCAGAAGATCGACCCCTACCTGCGCCCGCTCTACGACGCACTCTACGAGATGCTCGGCTTCGAGACCGTGGCCAAGCTGATCGAGCGCAACGTCATCGAAGTCGCGCCGCTGGCCTACATGCGTGGGCGCACGCTGAACAACAGCTTCATCATCCTCGACGAAAGCCAGAACACCACCATCGAGCAGATGAAGATGTTCCTCACCCGCATCGGCTTCGGCTCCACCGCGGTGATCACCGGCGACATCACCCAGGTCGACCTGCCGCGCGGCACCCGCTCGGGGCTCAAGCACGTGATGGAAGTGCTGCACGAGGTGCCGGGGATCAGCTTCACGCACTTCAAGCCGAAGGACGTGGTCCGCCACCCGCTGGTGCAACGCATCGTCGAAGCCTACGAACGCCACGAAAACCGCCAGCACGGACGCACCGACAGCGAGCCGCCGAGCAAGGAAGCCCGCGATGCTTGAACTGGACCTGCAGGTCGCCAGCGAAGCCGCCGACCTGCCCAGCGAGGCGCAACTGCGCCAATGGTGCGAACTGGCCCTGCGCCAGCGCCAGGCCGACTCCGAGCTGACCATCCGCCTGGTCGACGAGGCCGAGGGCCGCGAGCTGAACCGCACCTGGCGGCACAAGGACTACGCCACCAACGTACTGTCCTTCCCCGCCGACGTACCCGACGAATTGCTGGATATCCCGCTGCTGGGCGACCTGGTGATCTGCGCACCGGTGGTCGCGCGCGAAGCCAGCGAACAGGGCAAGGAGCCGCGGGCGCACTGGGCGCACCTGGTCATCCACGGCTGCCTGCACCTGCTCGGTTACGATCACATCGAGGACGCCGAGGCCGAGGAAATGGAAGACCTGGAGCGCCAGTTGCTGGCCGAGCTGGGCTACCCCGACCCCTACGCGGCGGATGAAGAATAAACGCCAACGAGCAAAGGAAAGATGAGCGAAGACCGATCGAGCAACGGGCACAAGTCCTGGCTAGGAAAGATTACCCAGGCTTTTGCCCACGAGCCGAGAAACCGCCAGGAGCTCCTCGAGCTGCTGCGCGACGCCCACGACAACAAACTGCTGGATAGCGAAGCGCTGTCCATTGTCGAAGGCGCCATCCAGGTCGCCGATCTGCAGGTGCGCGACATCATGGTGCCGCGCTCGCAGATGATCAGCATCAAGGCCAGCCAGACGCCGCGCGACTTCCTCCCGGCGATCATCGATGCGGCGCACTCGCGCTATCCGGTGGTGGGCGAAAGCCTCGACGACGTCATGGGCGTGCTGCTGGCCAAGGACCTGCTGCCGCTGATCCTCCACGACGCCAATCACACCTTCAACATCAAGGACCTGCTGCGCCCGGCCACCTTCGTGCCCGAGTCCAAGCGCCTCAACGTGCTGTTGCGCGAGTTCCGCGCCAACCACAACCACATGGCCATCGTCATCGACGAGTACGGCGGCGTGGCGGGGCTGGTGACCATCGAGGACGTGCTGGAGCAGATCGTCGGCGACATCGAGGACGAGCACGATGTCGAGGAAGACAGCTACATCAAGCCCCTGCCCAGCGGCGACTTCATCGTCAAGGCACTGACCCCGGTGGAGGCCTTCAACGAGTTCTTCGGCGCGGACTTCTCCGACGATGAGTTCGACACCGTCGGCGGCCTGGTGATGAGCGCCTTCGGCCATTTGCCCAAGCGCAACGAGACCACCGAACTGGGCGGCTTCCGCTTCCGCGTGCTGAACGCCGACAGCCGGCGCCTGCACCTGCTGCGACTGACGCCGCTGCAGGACTGAAGCCGCGCCGCGCACGGGGCCCGGAACATCCGCGCCCCGTGCGCCCAGGAACCGCCCAGCAGCCGCTCCTACAGCGCATTCCGAACCTCGCCGTCAGCCGGCGACACCGCGCGACGGAGAGCCCCTGGCTTTTCGCCGCCACCCGGTAGCCTGCCGTTCATCTCTCCATTACTCTTGCGCATCGCCAAACCGCTTCCAAGGATTTCCGATGCGCTGGATCACCCGCCCCGGCTGGCTGGGCCATTTCCTGGCCCTCGCCGCTGGCGCCATCACACCTCTGGCCCTGGCGCCTTACGGCATCTGGCCGCTGGCCCTGCTTTCCGTGGCCCTGTTCTACCTCGGGCTGCGCGGCACCACGCCGGGGTCGGCACTCTGGCGCGGCTGGTGGTACGGCTTCGGCGCCTTCCTCGCCGGCACCGGCTGGATCTACTACAGCATCCACGACTTCGGCGGCGCCTCGCCGGCACTGGCCGGTTTCCTGGTGGTGGGTTTCAGCGCCGGGGTAGCCTTCTTCTTCGGCCTGCCGGCCTGGGTCTGGGCGCGCTACTTCCGTCGCAACAACGCGCCGATCAGCGACGCCCTGGCCTTCGCCTCGTTGTGGCTGGGCCTGGAGCTGTTCCGCAGCTGGTTCCTCACCGGCTTCCCCTGGCTCTACACCGGCTACAGCCAACTACAGGGCCCGCTGGCCGGTCTGGCGCCGCTCGGCGGTGTCTGGCTGATTTCCTTCAGCATCGCCCTGAGCGCCGCCCTGCTGATCAACCTGCCCGCGCTGACCTTCCGCAGCGAGCGCCTGGTGGCCGGGCTGATTCTGCTGCTGGCGCCCTGGATCGCCGGCATCGCCCTCAAGGACCACGCCTGGACCAGCCCGGCCGGCTCGCCCCTGACGGTAGCGGCGATCCAGGGCAACATCGCCCAGGAAATGAAGTGGGACCCGCAGCAGGTCAACGCGCAACTGCAGCTCTACCGTGACCTCACCGCCGAACAGCACGACGTCGACCTGATCGTCTGGCCGGAGACCGCAGTGCCGGTACTCAAGGACCTGGCCGGCGGCTACCTGGGCATGATCGACGAGATGGCCAGGCATAAACGCGCAGCGCTGATCACCGGTGTGCCGGTGCGCCAGCGCGATGCCGAGGGCGTGCACTACTACAACGGCATCACCGTGGTCGGCGACGGCAGCGGCGACTACCTGAAGCAGAAGCTGGTGCCCTTCGGCGAGTACGTGCCGTTGCAGGACATGCTGCGCGGGCTGATCACCTTCTTCGACCTGCCGATGTCGGACTTCGCCCGCGGCCCGTCCGATCAGGCGCTGCTCAAGGCCAAGGGCTACGCCGTCGCGCCGTTCGTCTGCTACGAAGTGGTCTACCCGGAGTTCGCCGCCGGCCTGGCGGCACAGAGCCAGTTGCTGCTGACCATCAGTAACGATGCCTGGTTCGGCACCTCCATCGGCCCCCTGCAACACCTGCAGATGGCGCAGATGCGGGCCCTGGAGAGCGGCCGCTGGATGGTCCGCGGCACCAACAACGGGGTGACCGCGCTGATCGATCCGAAAGGCCGGCTGACCCAGCAGATACCGCAGTTCAGCCAAGGCGTGCTGCGTGGCGAAGTCACCCCGATGCAGGGCCTGACCCCCTACCTGCACTGGCGCCTCTGGCCGCTGGGCAGCCTCGCGGTGATCCTCCTGGTGTGGGCCGTGAGCGGCCGGCAGACGCGCCCCGAAGAACGCCGCATGTTCGGCTGAGGCCATCCGCATGGGCGAGCCACGCGCCCGTCCATGCGACCGACTCAGCGATAGAACAGCCGGTAGCCCAGCAGGCCCAGCGCCTCGTTGAGCAACTGGCTGCTCTGCCAGAAGGCCTTGGCCTCCGGCAACCAGCCGGCGAACGGCCGGGCATTGTCCACGCCGATGAAGCCCATCGGCGCGGGCACCACCTCCAGGCCATTGTGCTCGAAGCTCCAGAGCGCCCGCGGCATGTGCTGCGCCTGGGTCACCAGAACCACCCGACGCACGCCCGCCTCGCGCAGCAGGGCCGCACTGAACCGGGCATTCTCCCAGGTGGTCCGGCTACGCCCTTCCTGCCAGCGCACCGTCACCTGGTAATCCTCGCTCAGGCTCTGCGCCATGATCTGCGCCTCGCTGGGCGGACTGCCGTAGTGCAGGCCGCCCGAGGTCAGCACCGGCAGGCCACTGGCCTTGGCCAGGCGCGCGGCATAGCGCAGACGCTCGTGCGCCATCAGCCCCGGCTGGTCGCCATCCCAGGCCGGATCGCCGCGCTCGCGACCGGCGCCGAGGATGACGATGGCCTCGGCGCGCTGTGCCAAACCGGCCCACTGCGCCTGCGCCAGCGCCGGCTGGCGCTCCAGCAGGCGCGCGCCCCACTCCACGCCCAGCGGCAGGCTGAGCAGCCAGAAGCCGGCGAAGCCGAGCACGAAGCAGGTGACGGAGAAGCGCGGATAACGGCGGCGCAGGCAGAAGCCCAGCAACAGAAGGATCAACAGGATGCCCGGCGGCATCAGGATCTGCTTGATGAGGTAACGCAACGGCATGGGCGGCTCCTTGTTCGAGCGCCACAGCCTAACGGATCGGCGGCCGGATTCAGCGTCCCCGTGATCCGCGGAACAACTGCGAGCCGCAGGAGGAACAGGGCATCACTCCCTGGCTGCGGCTCCAGGCCACCGGCGTACCGCACAGCGCACAGAGCAATTGCAGATGACGATGACTGAGGCGCGGCTTGAGCGCGACCGCCTTGGCCAAGCGCGGCGTGCGCCCGTTGCGCGGCTCGCCGCGTTCGAGCAGGGCCAATTCCTCGGCGGCGGCGTGCCAGCCACGCAGCCAGTGCACATCCTGATCGAGATAGGCGCGTATCAGTTCCATCTCGGCGCTGCTCAGGCCGCGCAGCTCCAACTCCTCGGGATGTTCGTCGCGCAGACGCTCGGCGGTGTCGGCCTCGTCCAGGGCCATTTCGAGACGATGCAGTAAACGTTCGTAGAGACCGGAACCCGAAGTGCTCGGGCGATGCAACTCAGCCATCAGCCACCTCAAGCAGGCGGAAACCTCCCGCCCTCAGGCCAAGCTTAGTCTCCCGGCCCCCCAGCCACCGAGCGTGCGACAAACGGCGCGGGCTACCGGCTGGGGGAGGCGTCATGTATGCTACGGGGCTTTCTGCCGCCCCTTGCCAGCGAGCCGGCCCAATGCCCTGGCGAGGCGGAAGCGCCCACCCGCTTCCACGGCCGCACACTCTATTCCGTACAGGTTCAAGTCGCGCCATGCACGAGCAATACCAGCCCCTCGAGATCGAAGCCCAGGCCCAGAAATACTGGAACGAACACCACTCCTTCCGCGTCGAGGAAGTCGCCGGCAAGGACAAGTTCTACTGCCTGTCGATGTTCCCCTACCCGAGCGGCAAGCTGCACATGGGCCATGTGCGCAACTACACCATCGGCGACGTGATCAGCCGCTACCATCGCATGCAAGGCAAGAACGTGCTGCAGCCCATGGGCTGGGACGCCTTCGGCATGCCGGCGGAAAACGCCGCGATGAAGAACAACGTGGCGCCGGCGGCCTGGACCTACGACAACATCGCCTACATGAAGTCCCAGTTGAACAGCCTGGGCCTGGCCATCGACTGGTCGCGCGAAGTCACCACCTGCAAGCCGGACTACTACCGCTGGGAGCAGTGGCTGTTCACCCGCCTGTTCGAGAAGGGCGTGATCTACCGCAAGAACGGCACCGTGAACTGGGACCCGGTGGACCAGACCGTGCTCGCCAACGAGCAGGTCATCGACGGCCGCGGCTGGCGTTCGGGCGCGCTGATCGAGAAGCGCGAAATCCCGATGTACTACTTCAAGATCACCGCCTACGCCGAAGAGCTGCTGGAAAGCCTCGACCACCTGCCGGGCTGGCCGGAACAGGTCAAGACCATGCAGCGCAACTGGATCGGCAAGTCGCGCGGCATGGAGATCGCCTTCCCCTATGACCAGGCGTCCATCGGCGAAGCCGGTCAGCTGAAGGTCTTCACCACCCGTCCGGACACCCTGATGGGCGCCACCTACGTCGCGGTCGCCGCCGAGCACCCGCTGGCGACCCTGGCCGCCCAGCGCGATCCCTCACTGCAGGCGTTCATCGACGAGTGCAAGCGCGGCGGCGTGGCCGAGGCCGACCTCGCCACCCAGGAGAAGAAAGGCGTGGCCACTCCGCTGTTCGTCGAGCATCCGCTGAACGGCGAGAAGCTGCCGGTGTGGATCGCCAACTACGTGCTGATGAGCTACGGCGAAGGCGCGGTGATGGCGGTTCCGGCCCATGACGAGCGCGACTTCGAGTTCGCCAACAAGTACGCCCTGCCGATCCGCCAAGTGATCGCCAAGGCCGAAGGCGCCAACGATTACGATGCCAGCACCTGGCAGGAATGGTACGGCCTGAAGGACGACAGCGTCTGCACGGTCAACTCCGGCAAATACGACGGCCTCGGCTACCAGGCCGCGTTCGACGCCATCGGCGCCGACCTCGCCGCCAAGGGCCTGGGCCAGGCGCGCACGCAGTTCCGCCTGCGCGACTGGGGCATCAGCCGCCAGCGCTACTGGGGCTGCCCGATCCCGATCATCCATTGCGACGCCTGCGGCGACGTGCCGGTGCCGGCCGACCAGTTGCCGGTGGTGCTGCCGGAGAACGTGGTGCCGGACGGCGCCGGTTCGCCGCTGGCGAAGATGCCCGAGTTCTACGCCTGCAGCTGCCCGAAATGCGGTCAGCCGGCCAAGCGCGAAACCGACACCATGGACACCTTCGTCGAGTCGTCCTGGTACTTCGCCCGCTACGCCTGCCCGCAGTTCGAAGACGGCATGCTGGACAAGAAGGCCGCCAACTACTGGCTGCCGGTCGACCAGTACATCGGCGGCATCGAGCACGCCATCCTGCACCTGCTCTACGCGCGTTTCTTCCACAAGCTGATGCGCGACGAAGGGCTGATCGACTCCGACGAACCGTTCAAGAACCTGCTGACCCAGGGCATGGTGGTCGCCGAGACCTACTACCGCACCGCGGCCAACGGCGGCAAGGACTGGTTCAACCCGGCCGACGTGGAGGTCGAGCGTGACGCCAAGGCCAAGGTCATCGGTGCGCGCCTGAAGAGCGACGGCCTGCCGGTGGAAATCGGCGGCACCGAGAAGATGTCCAAGTCGAAGAACAACGGCGTGGACCCGCAGGCCATGATCGACGCCTATGGCGCCGATACCTGCCGCCTGTTCATGATGTTCGCCTCGCCGCCGGACATGAGCCTGGAATGGTCCGACTCCGGCGTCGAAGGCGCGAGCCGCTTCCTGCGCCGCGTCTGGCGTCTGGCCCAGGCCCACGTCAGTGCCGGCTTCGTCGGCGCCGTCGAGCCGTCCACCCTGAACGAGGCGCAGAAAGACGTGCGCCGCGCGATTCACCTGGCCATCAAGCAGGCCAGCCAGGACATCGGCCAGAGCCACAAATTCAACACCGCCATCGCCGCGGTGATGACCCTGATGAACGTGCTGGAAAAAGCCCCGCAGGAAGGCGCCGGCGACCGCGCGCTGCTGCAGGAAGGCCTGGAAACCATCGCCTTGCTGCTGGCGCCGATCACCCCGCACATCTGCCATGTGCTCTGGCACGAGCTGGGCAAGGAAGGCGCGATCATCGACGCCAGTTGGCCGCAGGTCGACGAAGCCGCCCTGGTGCAGGACACCCTGCAACTGGTGGTGCAGGTCAACGGCAAGCTGCGTGGGCACATCGAAGTCGCGGCCGAAGCCAGCCGCGAAGAAGTCGAGGCCTGCGCCCGCGCCAACGAGAACGTGCTGCGCTTCACCGAGGGCCTGAGCATTCGCAAGGTCATCGTGGTGCCCGGCAAACTGGTCAACATCGTTGCCAACTGAGCAACCGACCAAGACCCATTCGCCCGCGGCCATTGCCGCGGGCAACCCGGATCAACAGGAGTGAGGGAAGCTTGATGAAACGTATCCTGACCAGCATCGCGCTGATCGGCCTGACCACGGTGCTGGCCGCCTGCGGCTTCCAACTGCGCGGCCTGGGCGATACGAACTTCGCGCTGAAGGAGATCGACCTGAGCGCGCGCAACGCCTACGGCGACACCGTCAAGGAACTGCAGCGCCTGCTCGAGTCCAGTGGCGTGAAAGTCACCAAGAACGCGCCCTACCACCTGTTCCTGGCGCGCGAGGATGAATCCCAGCGTACCGCCAGCTACACCGGTTCCGCGCGCAGCGCCGAATACGAGCTGACCGATACCGTCGACTACGAGATCCGCGGCAGCAACAACCTGCTGCTGCTCACCGACAGGGTCGAAGTGCAGAAGGTCTACCTGCACGACGAGAACAACCTGATCGGCTCCGACCAGGAGGCGGCGCAACTGCGCAAGGAAATGCGCCGCGATCTGGTCCAGCAACTGTCCCTGCGCCTGCAGATGCTCACCCCGGCGAAGCTGGCCGAGCTGCAGAAGGTCGCCGATGCCAAGGCCAAGGCCGAAGCCGACGCGCTCAAGGCGGCGGACGAAGCGGCCAAGCAACAGCCGCAGCAGTCGCCGATCGAACTGCCGCCAGTCAAGTGATCAGAGGGGGCCGGCCACGCCGGCCCCATTCGTTTTCATGAAGCTGAATCCCGCGCAACTCGCCAAACACCTCCAGGGCAACCTGGCGCCTGTCTACGTGATCAGCGGCGATGAACCGCTGCTCTGCCAGGAAGCCAGCGACGCCATTCGCGCCGCCTGCCGCGAGCGCGACTTCAGCGAACGCCAGGTGTTCAACGCCGAAGCCAACTTCGACTGGGGCCTGTTGCTGGAGGCCGGCGCCAGCCTCTCGCTGTTCGCCGAAAAACGCCTGCTGGAACTGCGCCTGCCGTCCGGCAAGCCCGGCGACAAGGGCGCGGCGGTGCTCATCGAGTACCTGCAACGGCCGCCGGAAGACACGCTGCTGCTGATCAACCTGCCCAAGCTCGACGGCAGCACGCAGAAAACCAAGTGGGCCAAGGCGCTGATCGAAGGCGAGAGCGCGCAGTTCCTGCAAATCTGGCCGGTGGACGCCCACCAGTTGCCGCAATGGATTCGCCAGCGCCTGTCCCAGGCCGGGCTGGCCGCCAGCCAGGACGCGGTGGACCTGATCGCCGCACGGGTGGAAGGCAACCTGCTGGCTGCCGCCCAGGAAATCGAGAAACTCAAGCTGCTCGCCGATGGCAACCAACTGGACGCCGCGACCGTGCAAGCCGCGGTGGCCGACAGCGCCCGCTTCGACGTCTTCGGCCTGATCGACGCCGCCCTCGCCGGCGAGGCCGCGCATAGCCTGCGCATGCTCGAAGGCCTGCGCGGCGAAGGCGTCGAGCCACCGGTGATTCTCTGGGCACTGGCGCGGGAAATCCGCCAACTGGGCGGCATCGCCCAACAGTTCGGCCAGGGAGTGCCCCTGGAAAAGGCCTTCGCCCAGTGCCGGCCACCGGTCTGGGACAAGCGCCGGCCGCTGCTGACCCGCGCCTTGCAACGCCACAGCGGCTCGCGCTGGAACCAACTGCTGCAGGACGCCCAACTGATCGACGCGCAGATCAAGGGCCAGGCCCAGGGCGACCCCTGGAACGGCCTGGCGCGCCTGGTCTTGCTGCTCGCCGGCCAGCGTCTGCCCCTGCCCGCGGCCTGAGCCGCGCCCGCTCGCGAGCCAGCCGAAAGACCCGACCACGGGCATGGACTTTCAACGCCAATAGGCAGATGATGCGCACGCCCGAGTTCCCCGGGCAGCCACATCAGGAGACCCTCGCCATGGCGAAATCCCGCAAGCGGCCGAACAAGGCCAAATCCCTGGTAGCCCAACCGCTGTTCCGCAGCCGCCAGGAAACACCACTGAAAGGCAAAGGCAGCTACCGCCGCGAAGCCTCCCACAACTGGGAGGCTTCTTCGCTTCTGGCGGCCTGAAAAGTCCCCGCCTCCAACCCCCTTCCATCCGTTTCCGCGCCTTAAGCCTCCCGCAAGACTCCCGCCCTATCCTGCAACAGCCTGTCATCGCCGTCCCGGCCCTCTTGGCAGACGCTCCGCCGCTACCATGCTAAGGTGGCTGCCTCCGCTCACCCGCCCCGAGGAGCGCAATGCGCAAGCCCGCTTTACCTGCCCGCCTGTTCCCCTTCAGCCTTGCCATCCTGAGTGCCAGCCTGCTTTCCGCCTGTGCCGACGCCCCCGCGGCGAACTCGTTGCAGACGCCCGATGGCGCCGCCCAGAGCGCGCCCGCCGCCGCCGCGCAGCCCATGGCGAGCCTCACCGCGCAGCCGAGCGAGAGCTTCGAGGACTGGCGCGCCAGCTTCCGCAGTCAGGCCCTGGCCAGCGGCATCGACGCGCAGGTCTTCGACCGCGCCTTCGCCGGCGTGACCCCCGACCCGGCCGTGGTCAACGCCGACCGCAGCCAACCGGAGTTCACCCGGCCGGTGTGGGAATACCTGGCCGGCGCGGTGTCCACCGCGCGCATTCGCAACGGCCAGAGCAAGCTGGCGCAGAACGCCGAGGTTCTGCAACGCATCGATGGCCGCTACGCGGTCGACGCCGAAGCCGTGGTGGCGATCTGGGGCATGGAGAGCAACTTCGGCAGCCAGATGGGCGACAAGAACGTCATCCGCTCGCTGGCCACCCTGGCCTACGAAGGCCGCCGCCCGGACTTCGCCCAGAGCCAGCTGATCAGCGCGCTGCAGATCATCCAGCATGGCGACGTGCCGCCCAGCTACATGATCGGCTCCTGGGCCGGTGCCATGGGCCAGACGCAGTTCATCCCGACCACCTACAGCCAGTACGCCGTGGATTTCGACGGCGACGGTCGCCGCGATATCTGGCGCTCCTCCGCCGACGCCCTGGCCTCGACCGCCAACTACCTGCAGGCATCCGGCTGGAAGCCCGGGCAGAGCTGGGGCTTCGAAGTACGCCTGCCGGCGAGCTTCGACTACGCCCAGGCCGACATGAACCTGCGCAAGCCCATCGGCGAGTGGCTGAGCCTGGGCGTGCAGCCCATCAATGGCCGCCTGCCGGGCAGCCCGCAGGCCAGCGCCTCGCTGCTGCTGCCGGCCGGCTACCGCGGCCCGGCGTTCCTGGTGCTGGACAACTTCCGCGCCATCCTCAAGTACAACAACTCCACCTCCTATGCCCTGGCCGTGGGCCTGCTCTCGGACAGCTTCAAGGGCAGCGGGCACATCGAGGGCAGTTGGCCGCTGGAAGATCGGCCACTGAGCCGCAGCGAGCGCATCGCGCTGCAGGAAGGACTGGTCGCGCGCGGCTACCCGCTCGGCAATCCGGACGGCATCATCGGCGCCAACACCCGCCAGGCGATCCGCGCCTTCCAGCAGAGCCTCGGCTGGCCGGCGGACGGCTACCCGACCCCGGCGCTGCTGGCGCGGCTCAAGCCAGGCAACTGACGCGCGGCGGCGCGGGCAGTCCGGCGCCGCCATCGGCCCCCTTCAGCGCCCCAGCGAAGCCTCGTGCTCATGCAGCGCGCCGAAATCGTCGATCCATTGGTAGCGCACTTTCGCCGAGGCGGACGGCGCGGCATTCAGCCCCGGCAGGGGAAAGTCGTGACTGGCGGCGGGTGCGATCATGCCGCCCTCGTTGCCGACGCTGCGCCCGCCATCGCGCAACTCCAGGCTGTTCAGCGAAACGTGATAGGCACTGGCGTTGCGCCCGCGCAAGAGATAGCCGCCATGGCCGTCCGTGACCAGGCTCCAGACCACGGACTCGGCCGCCTGGGGCGCGCTTGCCGGCAGGCCCGCCGGGCGATAGAACAGCTTGAGCCGGCTGCGATAGGCCAGTTGCAGGTAGCTCTCCTCCCCCTCCCGCGGCTGCGGCGGGACATCCATGACGTTGAGCCAGAACAACGATTCGCGGTCCTGCGGCAGGCTCTCCTGATGGGTGAACATCAGGCGCAGGGCAATGCTTTTGCCCGCCTCCATGCGCACGATCGGCGGCGTCAGCAGGAAAGGCGCGTCGGCGTTGTCCGGACGCGACTGCGGATCGCCCCGGTCGACCCAGGCCTGAACCAGGCGCGGCACACGCTCGGCGTTTTCCACCTGCAGCGTGACTTCACGCTCGTTCGCCGGATAGACCACCCGCGTGCCACCGAGCACGACACTGGCCCACGCCCCCGGCATGCACAGAACGAGCATCCCCACGAGCAGCATGCCGGCGATCGAACGCTTCATATCGGAATCTCCTTGCAGAGCGGGACGGCCACCCCGGGCTTCACTCGTAGTACAGGGTGAAGGTCGCTGAGGCGCGAACCAGTCCGGCGGTCATGCTGGTCTGGGTCTTGTAGTACTTCGCCGTCAGCGGGATCGACACGCCCTGGGCGCTGCCCGCCGTCGTGGTATAGAGGGTCTTGCTGCCCAGCGGCAAGACCGTGGTGCTGCTGGCGGCCCCCTGGAACAACTGGATGCCGACACCGGTCGCGCGGCCCGAGCCGGTCGAGTTATTGATGACGTTGGTCACGGTCACTCCGCCCTGGGCATCGACCTGGTAGCTCACCTTGATGTTCGCGTCGCACAACAGGTTGATCTCGAAGGGCGCGGCCTTGCTGGCATTGGTCAACACGCCCACGCCGGCGAAATCGCTCAGCCGCACGGAGGGCATCCTGACCACGATATTGTTGCCGCCGGCCCCGATCTGGCAGCCCTGGCTCTGGATCGTCGAGGTGCCGCTGACGATCAGGCGATTGACGTTGATACTGGCATACCAGACATCCACCAGCGTAGGCAGCACCAGTTGGCTGCCCCCGCTCAGATTGACCGGCTCGCTGGTTCGCACGATCTCCATCTTGAACATCGCCGTCGGGTAATAATTTCCCCCGGTAACGCTGCCGAAGATGATCTTGCTGCCAGTGGTCAGTCGGTCCCCGCCCGAGGAGCAGTAGGCACTGCCTGCGTTCCCGGAGTTACACCAGGACAGGCGCATGCCCACCCCAGGGATATTGGTCTTGGCGACATTCGACTGGCCGCCGGCGGAAACCAGCGTGAAGAAGTTCTGGAGGCCTTCGGTGGACACAGAGTTACCGTCGCAGTTATCGACCGGGCCACTGCTACCGCCCTGATTCACCCAGCCGGAATCCCAGAGCAAGGTGCCAGCCGCCATATCCCGCTTCAAACCGAGGGTGGGCGGCACGGCGATGGTGGTTATCTTCACGCCGCTGCCACCACTGCAAACGGCCCAGACCGACGGGCAAAGCGCCAGCGCGCACAGCCCGAGGATGATCGACAGGGATTTTCTCATCGCTACCTCTTGCACCATCTGGGTGCCGAAAGCCTTCGCTCACTCACGCAAGCCTAGTAGGGGTCCACATTCGACGCTCAACGTTGGGCGACTTGCACCGGAGCCTGGCGCTTCGTGCAAACCGCCTCGGCCTGCAGGAACGGCGCCTTCTTGTCGCTTTTCTCGGCGGGCAGCCGATAGTCGACCTGGCACTGGCGCTCGGCGCCGTCGCCCCAGCGCACCAGGATCTGCCCTTGCTGGCCTTCGCTGCGCAGGAACACCCGGCTGCCCTGGCCGACCAGGGTCAGGCTTTCGCCCTTGGCGTCGAGCACTTCGGCGCCGACCGGCAGGGGCTGACCCTGGTCGTCGCGCAGGGTCAGCAGCAGCGGCTTGCCACTCTTGGTCGGGTACTTGAGCACCACCACCGAGCCGTAGCGCGGCGCCACGCTCTGCTCGGTCACTTGCAACTCGACCTCCTCCGAAGTGCCCTTGGGGTCGAGCGCCACGGCGTTGCGCCGGTAGGGGGTCAGCCCGGTGACCACGGCATAGCCGTTACCGTCGACCTTGCCGCCGTTGCTGTTGAGCACCGCCGCCCCTTCGGCGCCCTGGGCGTCGATCAGCGCCTTGGTTTCGCCCTGGTCCTGGCTGAAGTTCACCCCACCGGCATGTGCCACCACGCTGCCGCTCAGCCCGCCGCCGATCTGGCGATAGCCCTCGCCCTCGCTGACGTTGGCCGACAACACGGCCTTCGCTGCGCGGTACTGTGCGTTGGCGCCGGTGCTGGTGGCGGAGCCGGAATCGTTGCGCGCCTGCGAGCCGTAGGCGCTGTAGCCGAATTCATTGCGCTCGCCGAGCGAACCGCTGACGCCCGCCTGGGCATTCAGATTGCCGGAGCCGGTGCGGCTGACCGAGCTGCTCAGGTAAGGCGAGTGTGCGGAGTGGCCCAGCGGAATCGACAGGGTCAGCATGTATTGGTTATCCGTTTCGCCGTCCTGCGAGCGGCTACGCCCGGCCGACAAGTTGAAGCTGCCCCAGCGGAAGCTGTTGGAATAGCCGCCCTGGAAACTGGTATCGCCACCCTTGCCGGTATTCCAGTAGTCCTGGGTCGCGCCGCTCAGGTAGAGGCTGCCCAGCTTCTCGCCCAGAGGCTGGCTGACGTTGGCCTGGAAGCGGCTGCGCTGGCGATAGGTCGACTGGCCGTTACGCTCGTCGAGCGACTGCACGTAATCGCCGAAGTTGATGTAGCCGGCACTGGAAAAGCGGTAGGCGGCCACCGCGAAGTTGGTACGGGTCGTCTCCAGCAGCTTGCTGTAGCTGATCCGGTAGCTCTCGCCGCTGGTGGTGCTGCCCATTTCCTGCGATTCGGCCAGCCCCTGCGCCCGCGAGTGGGTCACGTCGAAGGCGAAGGCTCCCACCGAGGTACTCAGCGCGGCGCCGCCCTGCATGGCCAGGTAGTTCTCGGCGACGATACCGCCGGTGTAGCCGGTCCACAGGTTGGAAATGCCGCGCTGGTAGGTGCCCTGCACGAAGTTGGGGGTCTTATTCAGTTGATCGTCGCGGTACTGGCCGGCCACCAGGTTGTAGCGCGACACGCCGGGGCGCAGCAGTTGCGCGACGTTGGCGAAGGGCACGATGAAGGTCTTCACCCGGCCGTCGGCCTCGGTGACGGTGACGTTCAGGTCGCCGGCATAGCCGGTGCCATAGAGGTCATCGATGACGAACGGCCCCGGCGCCACCGTGGTTTCGTAAAGCACGTTGCCGCCCTGGCGCACGGTGACCCGCGCGTTGGTTTCCGCCGTACCACGGATCGCCGGGGCGAAGCCGCGCTGCGAGTCGGGCAGCATGCGGTCGTCGGAGGCCAGTTGCACGCCGGAGTAAGGCACGCTGTCGAACAGGTCCGACGGCGTGTAGTACTCGCCCAGGGTCATCTGCGACTTCAGGCTGGTCACGTCGCGCTGGGCGTAGCTGCTGATGGCGTTGTATTTGCTGGTGGTGCGGATCTGATCGCCACTGCTGCGGCTGTAGCTGCCGTTATGGCGCAGGCGCCAGTCCCCGGCATTGAGGCCGCCGTTGAACCCCGCGTAGTACTGGTTCTGCACACTGCCGGAGCTGTCGGTGCGGAAGGCGTTGCTGTTGTAGTCGACGAAGCCCGCGGTCACGCCGCGATCCCAATCCTGCGGGTCGACATAGCCGCGCTCGATCTTGCTCAGATAGGCCTGGGGAATGCTCAGGTCGACACGCAGGCCGGAGAGGTCGAAATCGACCTTGGACGCCGGCACCAGCTTGGCGATATCCACGCAATCGGCCTGCTCCAACTGGCGCGCGGTGGCCTGGGCATCCGGCAGCTTGTCGGTATTCAGGCCCAGGCTGGCGAGTTGCGTGCGCTTGAAGCAGTAGCTGGGCGCTGCGCCCTTCTCGGCACCGCGCACACTGATTTCCTGGCGGCCGATCCAGTTCTGGTTGACGTACACATCCACTCGGTAGCTGCCAGGGGTGACCGGGTTGCCCTGCTCGAAACGCGACAGGTCGACCGGCTTGCCGTCAGCGCCGCGCAGGAAGTCCGGGTTGAACTGGGCGTAGAGCGCCTGCTCCTCGGCGGCCGCCTGGGCCATGCCGGAGGCCAACCCGCCGCAGGCGATGACCGCGGCGACGGATGCCAGCAGCAGCAGGCGCTGGAAGGATGCAGGCACGGCGACGGGCAGCTGTACCGGAACGAATTTCGAGCAAGCACCTGCGACAGACATCACCATTCCTCCACCTTCACGCCAGTAACTCGGGAACCGCCACTCGGAGCCGGGGCTCAGTGCACCGCGGCTTGCTGCTCCTCACCCACGCCGTAATCGCTCATCCAGCGATAACGGAGCTGGCCGCCGGCGGGCTTTCCGGTCAGGTTCTTCAGGGGGAAATCGTGCGAGGCGAAGGGCGCGATCATCCCTTGGCCGGCGTCGTAGCGCTTGTCACCCGTTTGCAGGTTCAAGGCGCTGAAGGAGACGTGATAGGGGCTCGGGTTCTGGCCACGCAGGGCATAACCGCCAGCCACCGCCACCACCGTCCAGTTCACTTGCTTGACCGCGCTGGGCAGATCGCCCGGCAGGCCGGCCGGCCGATAGAACAGCTTCAGCCGCGAGCGCACCGCCACCTGCATGAAGCTCTGCTCGTTGGCCTTGGGCAGCGGCGGAACTTCCATGGCGTTGAACCAGAACAGCGACTCGCGATCCTGCGGCAGCTTTTCCCCGGTGAAGGCCAGGCGCACGCTCTGCGACTTCGCCGGGTCCAGGCGGAAGATCGGCGGGGTGACCAGGAAGGGCGCGTCGGCGTTCTGCGGCTGGCTCTTGATGTCACCGCGATCGACCCAGATCTGCATCAGCGACGGCGTATTGCCTTCGTTGTTCAGCTTGATCGTGACTTCACGCTCTCCGGCCGGGTAGATCACTCGCGTTCCATCGATAGTGACGCCGGCTTGCGCGAGCGGCGCGCAGACGGCAGCAAAGGCACCGGCCAACAGCCAGGCGGGGGATCGATTCAAGAGAGATTTCATGGCGGACCTCGGAAAGCGGCCCCGGGGTTTCCCCCGGGGAGATGCAGGGGGGATTACTGGTAGCTCATGGTGTACTGGATGTTGGTCTTCAGCAGACCAGCCTTGGTGGTGGCGTTCTTGGCGATGTACTTGGCCACGTAGCTCAGGACGATGTTGTTGCTGGCATCCGCGGTGGCGGTGTAGGTAGCCGAATCGCCGAAACTGGCCAGGTTGATCTTGGTGGTGCCGTCCTGACGGTAGATGCCGATCTGCGCATCGGTGCCGTTGGCAAAGGTGTTGTTCAGGTTGCCGTCGGTGGGGTCGACGTTGTTGCCATCGGCGAAGACCGCGGCGGCGACGGCGCCCGCATCACAACCGGTGGCCTTCAGGCTGAACGGCTGGGCACCCGCGACAGTACCGACGCCAGTTAAGGCGGTGGTGGTCACCGCTGGCAGGACGACGGTCTGGTTGGAGGTGGTGGTGTCGAGGGTGCAGGTCTTGGCATTCACCACGCCTTCGAAAGTGATGGTGCCATCGGCTGCCATTGCGTTGAGCGAAGCACCGAGGCCGGCCAGGGAGAAAGCAGCGATAAGCAGAGTGTGTTTCATGAAAGAGCTCCAGAGATCGAATCACAGTGCGTCTGGTCACCCACGCGGGATGAGAAGGAACCTGGGGAGCCGAGACCAGAGGGGCCCCACTTTTCCCGGAAAGATCGCTGGCCAAATCCAGAAGCTTCCCGTGAAATTCGGCGAACCTTGCCGACGAGAAAAGTGTGACAAAGCGCACAGCACGAAGCTCTAGGGGGATACTTAGCGGGGCGGAGGAAAATTCTGAAAGGGGGAAAATTCAGGCCCCACTAAGCCGTGGAGGCCATGAATGGCGGGGCTTTCGCCTCAATTTTCCGCAAGAAGATGCCGAAGGGATGAAACGAAATCGCCCGGCGCATCCTGGATGCGCCGGGCGATTCAAGAGAAAGGATTAGGCGATTGGCTCAGCCCATCCTGAAACGCGATCAGAGGATCTTCTGGCCGTGGGCCTGTTGATCGGCGTGGTAGGAAGAACGCACCAGCGGGCCGGAAGCGACGTTCTTGAAGCCCATCTTCGCGCCTTCCTCGGCGAACCAGGCGAAGGTGTCCGGGTGCACGAAACGCTGCACCGGCAGGTGATTGCGCGAGGGCTGCAGGTACTGGCCGAGGGTGAGCATGTCGATGTCGTGCTCGCGCATGCGCTGCATGACCTCGATGACTTCGTCGTCGGTCTCGCCCAGGCCGAGCATCAGGCCGGACTTGGTCGGCACGTGCGGGACCATCTGCTTGAACTTCTGCAGCAGGTCCAGGGACCACTCGAAGTCCGACCCCGGACGCGAGGACTTGTACAGCCGCGGCACGGTTTCCAGGTTGTGGTTGAACACATCCGGCGGCTCCTGGGCAGTGATCTCCAGGGCGATGTCCATGCGCCCACGGTAGTCAGGGACCAGGGTTTCCAGCTGGATGCCGGGGGAGAGCTGGCGGATTTCGCGCAGGCAGTCGGCGAAGTGCTGGGCGCCGCCATCGCGCAGGTCGTCGCGGTCCACCGAGGTGATCACCACGTACTTCAGGCGCAGGTCGGCGATGGCGATGGCCAGGTTCTTCGGCTCATCCACGTCCAGCGGCTTCGGCCGGCCGTGGCCGACGTCGCAGAACGGGCAACGCCGGGTGCAGATATCGCCCATGATCATGAAGGTCGCGGTGCCGCCGGAGAAGCATTCGCCGAGGTTCGGGCAGGAAGCCTCTTCGCAGACACTGTGCAGCTTGTGCTTGCGCAGCAGTTGCTTGATGCGATCGACTTCCGGGGAGACCGGGATGCGCACGCGGATCCAGTCGGGTTTCTTCGGCAACTCGTCGGTGGGGATGATCTTCACCGGAATGCGCGCCACCTTTTCGGCGCCGCGCAGTTTCACGCCGACTTCGACCTTGCCCGGCTTGGCCTGGCCAGGGTTATCCACAACAGTGCTCATCTCAGTTCGATCCCGCCCGTTAGGGTCTTCTGTTCAGCGTAGCCAAGACGCTCGGTGAGTTCGCCACGCAGGCGTTCGCGCACCTCGGCCAGGGTGATGGGGCCGGCCAGCTCGCGCAGCTGGGTCATGGCCATGCCTGCGTAGCCGCAGGGATTGATACGTCGGAAAGGTTCCAGATCCATGTCCACGTTCAGCGCCAGGCCGTGGAAGGAACGACCGTTGCGGATGCGCAGGCCGAGCGACGCGATCTTCGCGCCGTCCACATAGACACCCGGAGCGTCGGGCTTGGACACTGCCTCGACGCCGTAGCTGGCGAGCAGCGCGATCAGGCTCTGCTCCATGCGGGTCACCAGCTCGCGCACGCCAATCCCGGAGCGGCGCACGTCGAGCAACAGATAGGCGATCAGTTGGCCGGGACCATGGTAGGTCACCTGCCCTCCCCGATCGACCTGCACCACCGGGATATCGCCGGGCAACAGCACATGCTCGGCCTTGCCGGCCTGGCCTTGCGTGAACACCCGTTCGTGTTCTAGCAGCCAGACCTCGTCGGGCGTCTGCCCGTCGCGCTCGCTGGTGAAGCGCTGCATGGCGTGCCAGGTCGGCTCGTAAGGCAGCAGGCCAAGCTCACGGAAGCCCAGCGCTGAAGGACCGGCCTCGGGCATTACAGCACCATGTGCACGCGGCCGGTGGCGCGCAGGTCGCTGTGGATGTTCTGCAATTGTTCGACGCCGGTGGCGGTGATCAGCAGATGGACGGAAAGGAAGCGGCCGTTGCGGCTGTCACGGATGATCACGGTGGTCTCGTCCAGGTCAGGCGCGTGGCGCTGGATGATCTCGACGACCAGGTCACGGAAACCATCGACGGCGTCGCCGATCACCTTGATCGGATAGCGTTCGCAGGGAAATTCGATCTTCGGGGCGGGCGGTGTTGCGGTATCGAGCGTATCGGTCATGGCGGTCGCGGGCTGGTGGCCCGCCTCTGCAAGCAAGGCGCGCCCCGGGGTTGGGGGCGCGCACGGCGGTCAGTGGAACAGACCGTAGAAGAATAGACGGATGCTATCCCACATGCGACGGAAGATGCCACCCTCTTCCACCGCGTTGAGGGCTACCAGATCCGCGGTACGGACGACTTTGTCGCCCATTTTCACTTCGACCTTGCCGATCACCTGGCCCTGCTGGATGGGCGCCATCAGTTGCGGCTGGACGACCATGTTGGCCTGCAGTTGCTTGAGCTGGCCACGCGGCACGGTCATGGTCAGGTCTTCGGACAGGCCGGCCTTGACCTCGCTCTGCGAGCCTTTCCAGACGATGGTCTTGGTCAGCTCGGCACCCTTCTTGTAGAAGGTCTGCGATTCGAAGAAGCGGAAGCCGTAGGTCAGCAGCTTCTGGGTCTCGGCGGCACGGGCCTGCTCGCTGTTGGTGCCGAACACCACGGCGATCATGCGCTGGCCGTCGCGCACGGCGGAGGCCACCAGGCAATAGCCGGCCTCGTCGGTGTGGCCGGTCTTCAGGCCGTCGACGGTCTTGTCACGCCACAGCAGCAGGTTGCGGTTGGGCTGCTTGATGTTGTTCCAGAGGAACTCTTTCTGCGCATAGATGGCGTAGTGGGTCGGCTCGCCGTAGATGATCGCGCGGGCGAGCAGCGCCATGTCGTGGGCCGAGGAGTAGTGTTCCGGGTTCGGCAGGCCGGTGGCGTCCATGAAGTGGGAGTTGCTCATGCCCAGCTTCTGCGCGGTGGTGTTCATCATGTCGGCGAAGGCGTCTTCGCTGCCGGCGATGTGCTCGGCCAGAGCCACGCTGGCGTCGTTGCCGGACTGAATGATGATGCCGTGCAGCAGGTCGCTGACCGACACCTGCGAGCCGAGCTTGATGAACATCCGCGAGCCGCCGGTGCGCCAGGCGTGCTCGCTGACGGTGACCTGGTCGTTTTCGTTGATGCGGCCACCCTCGATTTCCTTGGTGGCGATGTAGGCGGTCATCAGCTTGGTCAGGCTGGCCGGCGGCAGGCGCTCGTCAGCGTTGTTCTCGACCAGGATCTGACCGCTGGCGCCGTCCATCAGCACCCAGGCCTTGGCCGCCAGCTGCGGGGCGGCAGGGGCAGCGGATTCAGCAGCCCAGCTGGCCACGGGGGCGCTGAGCAGCACGAGCAAAGACAGGCGTTTGGCGATGGTGGTGATATTCATCCGTTTCTCTGGGTTTCACTAATGGTCAAACAATCCCTTGAGGGGAATTCCTGATGCGACATCCGCTGTGTCGCTGCTGGCCGCGGCGCCCCTCCGTCAGTCCGGGCGCACCAGCTTGGGTTGGCCGAGGTTGGCCACGCGAATGCTGTCCTGCATCCGGCTGGCTTCATCCTGCGTTCCTATCGGTCCCAGGCGCACCCGGTGCAGGGTCTGCCGGTTGACTACGACCGAGCTGATAAACACCTGTGCCCCGGTCAGGCCGCTGATCTTCTCCCGGAGAAGTTCGGCAGCGTCCGGGTTGGCGAAGGCACCCACCTGGAGATACAGGCCATCGGCTGGTAATGAAGCGTTTTTTTTTGAGTCGAGCTGCACCGGCGCCACGGGCGCTGCGTGCTGCGCCGCCGGCGGGGTATAGGTTTCGATCGACTGCGCCATGGCCATGGCCTGCGGCTGTGCGGCCGGCGCCGGCTGGATCGGCGCCATCTTCGGCTGCGCCAGGACCATGGGCACCGGACGGCCTTGCTGGGCCCACCAGCGCACCGGGTCGATGCCCTCGACCTTGACCCGCGCGGTGCCGACTTCGGCGTAGCCGAGCTTCTTGGCGGCGGCGAAGGACAGATCGATGACCCGGTCGGAGTAGAAGGGGCCACGGTCGTTGACCCGCACGATCACGCTCTTGCCGTTGTCCAGGTTGGTCACGCGCACAAAACTCGGCAGCGGCAGGGTCTTGTGCGCCGCAGTCATGCCATAGAGGTCGTACATCTCGCCGTTGGCGGTGGCCTGGCCGTGGAACTTGGTGCCATACCAGGAAGCGGTGCCGACCACGGCGTAGGTTCGCGCATCGTTCAACGGGTAGTAGGTCTTGCCCAGCACCGTGTAGGGGTTGTTCTTCAGCGGTCCGTTGTGCGGCATCGGCACCGCATCGGGGATGCGCGACACGTCGACGTCCCACCAGGGCGCGCCATCGCGGTGCGGGCGGCTGTAGTCGATCGGTCCGGAGAAGCCGCCGGCGCCCGGTTGCGGCGCCCGGCTGCTGGTGCAACTGGCGAGCAATGCGGCGCTCAGGCCGAAGCAGATTACCGCGGACCAGAGGCCCGGATTGCTCAGTCGCTGGTTCAATGGACACCTCGCGCCCGGACGATCTCGCCGGCCAACTGGTTGACCGCCATGGCATACATGGCGCTACGGTTGTAACGGGTGATCACATAGAAGTTCGGCAGGCCGACCCAGTATTCCGGGCCATTCTCGCCGTCGAAGCGGATGGCGGTGACCATCTGGTCGTCGCGCAGCACATCGTGGGTGCGCCAGCCGAGGGCACGCAGCTGGCCGAGGTTCATCTGCGGCTCCAGCCCCTGGGTCACCGCGCTCTGCGCGCTGTCCACGCCGAGGTCGGCCTGGGACGCCACCGGCTCGCCGGCCTGCCAGCCGTGCTGCTTGAAGTAGCTGGCGACGCTGCCGATGGCATCGGTCGGGTCGCTCCATATGTTGATGTGGCCGTCGCCGTCGAAATCCACGGCGTAGGCGCGGAAGCTGCTCGGCATGAACTGCGGCAGGCCCATGGCGCCGGCGTAGGAACCGGTCAGGCTGAGCGGGTCGACCTGCTGCTCACGGGCCAGCAGGAGGAACTGCTTGAGTTCCTTGCGGAAGAAGTCGGCGCGCGGCGGATAGTCGAAGCCCAGCGTGGCCAGCGCGTCCATCACCCGGTAATTGCCGGTGTTGCGACCGAAGAAGGTCTCGACGCCGATGATCGCCACGATGTACTGGGCCGGCACGCCGTATTCCTTCTCGGCGCGGGCCAGGGCCTCGGCGTTCTGGTTCCAGAAGTCCACGCCGCGCTTGATGCGCGCGTCGGTGAGGAAGATCGGGCGGTATTCCTTCCAGGTCTTGACCCGCTCGGCCGGGCGCGAGATGGCGTCGAGGATCGACTGCTTGCGTTCGACATCGTGGAACAGCGAGATCAACTGCTCGCCGGCAAAACCGTAGTCGCGGGTCATCTCGCTGACGAACTCCGCGACCTGCGGGGAACCATCGTAGTCGCCCGCGTGGGCGGCATTGGACATGCCGATCGCCCCCGCGAGACCGACCCAATGGACACCCCTGGCTGCCCATGTGCGCAGTATCTGCATTCCTTTCTTCACTCTTGTCTCAACGCTGTTTTTCAAACCTGGGCGATCCATTTCCGGTGAGTATGAATCGACATCAAAACCCCGAACCCTGACATCAGGGTCACCAGCGAAGTTCCACCATAGCTGATGAAGGGCAGCGGCACCCCCACGACAGGCAACAATCCGCTGACCATACCAATGTTGACGAACACATACACGAAGAAGGTCATGGTGATGCTGCCGGCCAGCAACTTGCCATACAGCGTCTGCGCCTGGGCGGTGATCACCAGTCCACGGTAGATCACCAGCAGATAAAGGGTCAGCAGCAGGCACACCCCGACCAGGCCGAACTCTTCACCGAGCACGGCAATAATAAAGTCCGTATGGCTTTCCGGCAAAAAATCCAGGTGCGACTGGGTACCCAGCAGCCAGCCCTTGCCGAACACGCCGCCGGAGCCGATGGCCGCTTTGGACTGGATGATGTTCCAGCCGGTGCCCAGCGGGTCGCTTTCCGGGTCTAGGAAGGTCCACACGCGCTGCTTCTGGTAGTCGTGCATGACGAAGAACCACATGCCCACGGCCACCGGCACCGCGGCGGCCACCGCGCCGATGATCCAGCGCCACTGCAGACCACCGACGAAGAGCACGAAGGCGCCCGAGGCCAGGACCAGCATGGCGGTGCCCAGGTCGGGCTGCTTGAAGATGAGCACGAAGGGCACGCCGATCAGCGCCAGGCTCACCACGATGTGCTTGAAGTTCGGCGGCAGGTTGCGCTTGGCCAGGTACCAGGCGATGGTCATCGGCATGAACAGCTTCATGAACTCGGCGGGCTGGAAGCGGATCACCCCGGGAATGTTGATCCAGCGCGTGGCGCCCATGGCGTTGTGGCCCATCACGTCCACCGCCACCAGCAGCAGCACGCCGACCAGATAGCCGAGCGGCACCCAGCGCGCCAGGAAACGCGGCTCGATCTGGGCGATGACGAACATCATCACCAGGCCCAGGCCGAAGGACGAAGCCTGCTTGAGCAGCAGATCCCAGCTCTTGCCACTGGCCGAATAGAGGACGAACAGCCCGGCGGCGCCGAGGATCAGCAGCAGCAACAGCAGCAGGCCATCGATGTGCAGGCGCTGCAGCAGGCTCGCCCGGCGCTTCATCACATCCTCGTTGGACAGGGTGCGATCGAAATTGCTGCTCATGTTCATGCTCATGGCTTCGGTACCTCGGCCACCTGCGGCGCGTATTCGGGCTTGAGTTTGCCGTTCTCGCCCAGCAACCAGGCATCCATCACCTGCTTGAGCACGGGCGCGGCGACGCCGGAGCCGGACTCGCCGTTCTCGACCATGACCGCCACGGCGATCTGCGGGTTATCGGCCGGGGCGAAACCGACGAACAAGGCGTGGTCGCGGTTGCGCTCCTGCACCTTGGAGCGGTCGTAGCGCTCGTTCTGGCGGATCGCCACCACCTGCGCCGTACCGGACTTGCCGGCGATGCGGTAGACCGAGGTGTCGCCGATCTTGTGCGCGGTTCCGCGCGCCGCGTGGACCACTTGCTGCATGTCGGAGTCGATCAGGCTCCAGTTGCCCGGGTCACGCAGGTCGATATCGGGCATCGGCTCTGGATCGACCGGCGGCTTGCCGTCGATGGTCTTGGCCAGGTGCGGGCGAATCCACTTGCCACGGTTGGCGATCAGCGCGGTCATCTGCGCCAGTTGCAGCGGCGTGGACTGCATGTAGCCCTGGCCGATACCGAGGATCAGCGTCTCGCCGGGGAACCAGGCCTGGCGGCGCAAGGCGCGCTTCCACTCGCGCGAGGGCATCAGGCCCGGCGCTTCGCCGTACATGTCCAGGGCGACGCGCTGGCCGAAGCCGAAACGGCTCATGAAGTCGTGCAGACGATCGATGCCGAGCTTGTGGGCAAGGTCGTAGAAGTAGGTGTCGTTGGAGCGCATGATCGCGGTCTCCAGGTTCACCCAGCCTTCGCCGGAATGGTTCCAGTTACGGTACTTGTGATCGTAGTTGGGCAACTGGTAGTAGCCCGGGTCGAAGACCCGCGAACTCGGCGTCACCACGCCGGCATCGAGACCGGCGAGGGCCACCGCCGGCTTCACCGTCGAGCCTGGCGGATAGAGACCGCGCAGCACGCGGTTGTACAGCGGGCGGTCGACGGAGTCGCGCAGCGCCGAATAGTCCTTGAAGGTGATCCCGGTGACGAACAGGTTGGGGTCGTAGCTCGGCTGGCTGACCATCGCCAGCACGTCGCCGGTGGACGGCTGGATCGCCACGATGGCGCCGCGGCGGCCGCCCAGGGCCTCCTCGGCCTTGGCCTGCAGCTTGCTGTCGATGCTCAGCACAATGTCCTTGCCGGGAATCGGATCGGTGCGCTTGAGCACGCGCAGCACGCGGCCACGGGCGTTGGTCTCGACCTCTTCGTAGCCCACGGTGCCGTGCAGGTCGGCCTCGTAGAACTTCTCCACGCCGGTCTTGCCGATGTGGTGGGTGCCGGAATAGTTGACCGGATCGAGCACCTTCAGCTCCGGCTCGTTGATCCGCCCGACATAGCCCACCGAATGGGCGAAGTGCTCGGCCAGCGGGTAATGGCGGACGAACTGCGCGGTGACGTCGATGCCCGGCAGACGGTACTGGTTCACCGCGATGCGGGCGATCTGCTCCTCGTTCAGCTCGAACATGATCGGCACCGGCTCGAACGGCCGCCGGCCCTGCTTCATGCGCTTCTCGAAGATGGTCCGGTCTTCCTCGGTGAGGCCGAGTATCTCCACCAGAGCCTGCAGTTCCTGGTGCAGGTTCTCGGTGCGCTCGCGGGTGATGGTCAGGCTGAAGCTGGGGCGGTTGTCGGCGATGATCACGCCGTTGCGGTCGTAGATCAGCCCGCGGTTCGGCGGAATCGGCTGGACGTGGACGCGGTTGTTCTCCGACAGCGTCGAGTGGTACTCGTACTGCGTGACCTGCAGGTGGTACATGCGCGCCACCAGCACCATGGCCAGGAGGAATACCGCCACCGCGCCGACGATGACCCGGCTGCGCACCAGGCGCGCGTCCCTCTCGTGGTCCTTCAGTTGGATCGGCTGCGGCATGGAAAACTACTGCGACTACTTGTGATAAGGGTGCCCGGACAACACCGTCCAGGCCCGATAGATCTGTTCGCCGATCAGGATACGCACCAGCGGATGCGGCAGGGTCAGCGGCGACAGCGACCAGCGCTGCTCGCTGCGCGCGCAGACCTCCGGGGCCAGGCCCTCGGGGCCGCCGACCATGAGGTTGACAGTGCGCGCGTCGAGGCGCCAGCGGTCCAGTTCGGCGGCCAGTTGCGGCGTGCTCCAGGGCTTGCCTTCGACCTCCAGGGTCACCACCCGTTCACCGGGCTGCACCTTGGCCAGCATCGCTTCGCCTTCCTGACGGATCAGACGCGCCACGTCGGCGTTCTTGCCGCGGGTATTCAGCGGGATCTCCACCAGCTCCAGGGACAGCTCGGCGGGCAGGCGCTTGACGTACTCCTGCCAGCCCTCCTCGACCCAGCGCGGCATGCGCGAGCCGACCGCGATCAGACGCAGACGCACCGTCGCCTCACTCGCCGCTGTGCTGTGCGCGACTCTGTTCGGCGCCGCGCCACAGGCGCTCGAGGTCGTAGAACTGACGGGTGGCCGGCTGCATGACATGGACCACGACGTTGCCCAGGTCGATCAGCACCCACTCGCCGCCTTCCTGCCCTTCGCTGCCGATCGGCTTGACGCCCTGCTCCTTGACCTTCTCCAGGACGTTGTCGGCCAGCGACTTGACCTGGCGACCGGAGGTGCCGGAAGCGATGATCATGGTGTCGGTGATGCTGGTTTTATCGCGCACGTCGAGGACCAGGATGTCCTGGGCCTTGAGATCTTCCAGAGCGGCGACGGCCAGCTCGACCAGTTGTTCGGTTTGCATGAGTGACTCTCTAAGTAGCGATTGGCGCGCGGTACAGTCCGTGCGCCTCGATGTAGTTCAAAACCGCGTCCGGCACCAGAAAACGCGCCGAACGCCCTTGCCCCAGAAGGGCGCGGATCTGTGTGGCCGACACCGCCAGGGGCGTCTGCCAGACGAAAGTGACCTGCCCGGACGGGCCGCTCAAGGCGGCGGGGTCGGCCACGCTGCGCGCCGCCAGCAGGTCACGCAGGGCTTCCGGCGCCTCGCTGTCGGCGTCCGGACGCTGCAGCACCACGATATGGCAATGCCGCAGCAGTTCTTCCCAGCGATGCCAGGTCGGCAGGCCGCAGAAGGCATCCCAGCCCATCAACAGGAACAGCTGGACCTCACGCCCCAGCTCCGCGCGCAGCGACTCCAGGGTGTCGATGGTGTAGGACGGTTTGTCACGCTTGAGTTCGCGGTCATCCACCCGCAGCGGGTCGACGCCGGCCACCGCCAGCTCGACCATGGCCAGACGCTGCTGGGCGGAAACCCGCGGCGTCTCGCGGTGCGGCGGACGCGCGGCCGGCAGCAGGCGCAACTCGTCGAAACCGAGCTGCTCGACCATTTCCAGCGCGCTGCGCAGGTGGCCGATATGCACCGGGTCGAAAGTGCCGCCGAATACGCCGATCCGCCGCGGACGCGCCTTGCCCATCAGGTGCGCACGTGTCCGTCGCCGAACACCACGTATTTCTCGCTGGTCAGGCCTTCCAGGCCGACCGGGCCGCGGGCGTGCAGCTTGTCGGTGGAAATGCCGATCTCCGCGCCGAGGCCGTACTCGAAGCCGTCGGCGAAGCGCGTCGAGGCATTGACCATCACCGAGGCCGAATCGACTTCGGCGAGGAAGCGCCGGGCGTTGCTGAAGTTCTCGGTGACGATGGCGTCGGTGTGTTGCGAGCCGTAGGTGTTGATGTGCTCGATGGCGCTATCCAGGTCGTCGACGATGCGGATCGACAGGATCGGCGCGTTGTACTCGGTGCGCCAGTCCTGCTCGGTCGCTTCCAGCACGTCGCTGCCCAGCAGCGCGCGGGTCGCGGCGTCGCCACGCAGCTCGACGCCCTTGTCGCGGTAGATCGCGGCCAGCGGCGGCAACACGCGGGCGGCGATGGCCTGGTGCACCAGCAGGGTTTCCATGGTGTTGCACGGGGCGTAACGCTGAGTCTTGGCGTTGTCGGCGATGCGGATGGCCTTGTCGAGGTCGGCCGACTCGTCGATGAACACATGGCAGATGCCGTCCAGGTGCTTGATCACCGGCACCTTGGCGTCGCGGCTGATGCGCTCGATCAGGCCCTTGCCACCGCGCGGGACGATCACGTCGACGAACTCCGGCATGCTGATCAGCGCGCCCACCGCGGCGCGGTCGGTGGTTTCCACCACCTGCACGGCGGCCGCCGGCAGACCGGCCTGGGCCAGGCCGTGCTGGATGCACTTGGCGATCGCCTGGTTGGAATGGATGGCCTCGGAACCGCCACGCAGGATGGTCGCGTTGCCGGACTTCAGGCACAGGCTGGCGGCGTCGATGGTCACGTTCGGCCGCGATTCGTAGATGATCCCGACCACGCCCAGGGGAACGCGCATCTTGCCGATCTGGATGCCCGAGGGGACGAAACGCATGTCGCGGATCTCGCCGATCGGGTCCGGCAGCGTGGCGACCTGGCGCAGGCCCTCGATCATGTCGTCGATGCGCGCCGGGGTCAGCGCCAGGCGGTCCAGCATGGCTGGCTCCAGGCCATTGGCGCGGCCAGCGGCCAGGTCCTGTTCGTTGGCTTGGGTGAGCTGCTCGCGGGCAGCGTCCAGGGCATCGGCGGCAGCCAGCAGCGCAGCGTTCTTCTGCGCGGTGGAAGCGCGGGCGAGAACGCGCGACGCTTCGCGGGCGGCGCGGCCCAGGCGGCTCATATAGTCGAGGACGGACTCGGTCATGGTCTTACGCGTCTGCGTGAGGGAAATGCGCGATTATAGCGACCCGGCCCCCGCCCGCCCAGCCACAGCGGCCAATCGGTAGAGGCCGCGCCCCGCCGGCCGCGCCGGTAACGCCAGGCGCACGCACCCCGGCACGGTGACACCCGTGTCAGGCGGCGTCCCGCGCCCGCCCGAAGGTTGGGTAAACAAAGCACCGCCGGCTGTCTACCTTGATGCCACCCGACGGCAGAACGCCAGCCATTCGCCCTCCGGCGCGCCAGGGAAGAACAACAAGAGGCGGCCCACCGCCGGAGACTCGCCATGCGCTACCGCACCGACTACAGCGCCCAGGCCCTGGCCGCCGCCCCGGCGGCACTGGAACTGGACGGCTGGCACCTGCACTACCAGGCCTTTTCCTCCCGCGCGGACGACCCACGGCCGCCGGTGCTGCTGCTCGGCGGGGCGTTCCAGAGTTTCCGCTCCTTCGCCAGCGAAGTCTCCGAACTGCTCGCCAGGCACCCGGTGATCCTCCTCGACCTACCCAGCCAGGGTGGCAACCTGCAGCTGGCGCCGGAACTCAGCCTGGAAGACCTCGCCGACCTGATCGCCGCCTTCGCCGAGGAGCTGCGCCTGCCGCCCCTGATGCCCATCGGCCTGTCCTACGGCTCGGCCCTGGCCGCGCTGTTCGCCGCGCGCCACCCGCGGCGCTGCGCACGCCTGCTGCTGGCCGGCATCACCGCGTTTGGCCGTCCCGGTGCGCGCGCCCTACTGGAAGAGGCCTTGGCGCGTCTCGACCTCGGTGAGCGGGAACCCTTCGCCAATGGCGTGCTCAGCGGCCTGATCAACCCACTGCGCCTGGCCGATACCGGTGTTTCCCCGCTGTTCCGCAAGGCCCTGCTGCGCCAGTTGCAACGCCTCACCCCGGCGGAGATCGAGCGCTACCGGCAGAACAGCCGCCGCCTGCTGGCCTTCGGCGGCTTCCGTCACCACCCGCCCTGCCCGACCCTGGTACTGGCCGGCGAATACGATCATTTCACCCAGCCCTGGGAGCATGCCGAGTTCGCCTACGCCTGCGCCGACGCCCAGTTCGCCCTGATCCACGACGCCGACCACCTGGCCCAGTTTGAACGGCGTGGCGCCTGCGCGCGCCTCTACACGCCCTTTCTCGACGGCCAGGCGCTGCCGCATGCCGCCGCCGGCAGCACGCGCGTGCAGCGCCAGCAGTTGCTGCACCTGGAGCGGCGCGTCGAGGTGCGCCTGGCGCCGGCGCAACGCCAGGCCCTGTTGCGCCACGCCGAGGGCGGCGAGTGGCGCGGCGAACTGGCCGAGGTCGCCTACTTCGGCGGCCTGCTCCGCGCCGAACTGCCGGACAACCTGCCCCTGCGCGGCTGGCGCCTGGCCGCCAGCGGCCTGGCGGAGCTGGACATACTGCCGCTGCGGCGCACGGCGGATGGCTTCGCCTTTCTCTTCCCCCACGGTGACCCGCAGGCCAGCGCCAGCCTCACGACCCATGGCCTGCCAGCGCAACGGGTGGACGCGGCCTGAGCCACGGAAACGCCGGCACGGCCGATAAGCTGCCGGTGTGAACCTTCGTCCGTGCTAGCGGCGCGCCTCGACCACCCGCACCAGGCTCGGCAGGCGCCCGCGCGGCAGGCACAACTCGGCGCCATGCACCTGCGGATCGAGCACCTCGACCGCGGCGAACCCGCAGGCCCGAAACGCCTCGGCGATCTCCGCCTCGCTACGGTAGTGCAGCGGGTAGCCGCCACGGGTCAGCCGGCCGATCAGGCCGACGCCCCAGCGGATCTGCCGGTAACGCGGGTGTTCGCGCAGGTCGGGGTAGAGTTCGGTGAGATAGGTGGCCGCCGGGAAGGCCCGCAGGGCCTCGGCCAGGCGCCGCCAGAACTGCTCGATGAGCGGGCGCTGGAAGTAATTCACCAGGCCCTCGGTGATCACCACCAGCGGCCGTTGCGGATCGAGCCCGGCAAACAGCGAATCCAGGCTGTGCGGTCCCTCGCCGGCGAGGATATCCACGCTGGCGACCCGGTGCTGTCGATCCAGCCAGCCCTGGCCATCGAGCAGGGCGGCCTTGCGCTGCGCCATCGGCGGCAGGTCCGCCTCCAGGTAATCGAGCTGTGGATAACGCTGGCGGAAACGCCGGCCACGCGGCGACAGGCCGCAGGCGATTTCCACCACCTGGGTCGCCCCGCGCCGCTCGATGGCCTGGCGCAGGCGCGCGTCGATCAGCAGGTGACGTTGTAACAGAAAGTCTTCGATATTCAGCCCGAAGCCCAGCCGCGCGCCCCAGGCGATCGGCGCCACGCAGGCATGAATCCAGCGGCCCAGACGGGTGGCGAAGGCCGGTTCGGCGAGCTGGTGGCGGCACCAGACATAGCCGGTGTAGTGCGCACTGGGGGTGATGTGGGCGCTGTCGGCACGGACGGGCTCAGCCATGGTTCGCTCGCTTGTTGTTATCATCGGCCAGCCTATGAGCGCCCCGGTACGCACGACAATCCCATGCCTTCCGATCCCATCCTAAGTTTGCCCTGGCCCGAAGCCCAGCCATTGCCGGACCGCTTCTTCGACCGTGACGCCCTGTGCCTGGCGCGCGACCTGCTCGGCAAGGTGATCCGTCACCGCATCGGCGATCTCTGGCTGTCGGCGCGGATCATCGAGACCGAGGCCTATTACCTGGCCGAAAAGGGCAGCCATGCCTCGCTCGGCTACACCGAGAAGCGCAAGGCGCTGTTCCTCGATGGCGGGCACATCTATATGTATTACGCGCGCGGCGGCGACTCGCTGAACTTCAGCGCCCGAGGCGCCGGCAACGCGGTGCTGATCAAGTCCGGCCACCCCTGGCTGGATCGCGTCTCCGGCGACGCCTCCCTGGCGCTGATGCGCCGTCTCAATCCCGCCGCCGATGGCGGCGCGCGCGCGCTGGGCAAGCTGTGTGCCGGGCAGACCCTGCTCTGCAAGGCGCTAGGCCTGAAGGTGCCGGACTGGGACGCGCAGCGCTTCGACCCGCAGCGGCTGTTCGTCGATGATCTCGACGAGGCGCCGGCGCAGGTCATCCAGACCACTCGCTTGGGTATTCCGCGCGGCCGCGACGAGCACCTGCCCTACCGCTTCGTCGATGCCGCCTTCGCTGCCTTCTGTACCCGCAACCCGTTGCGCCGGGGGCAGGTCGAAGGCCGTGACTATCATCTCCTCGACCACCAGGACCCACACCTGCAATGAGCCTCGATGCCTTCAACGCCTGGATCGCCAGCCACCCGCAATGGCTCGGACTGATTCTGTTCCTGGTGGCCTTCTTCGAATGCGCCGCGGTGATCGGCCTGGTCCTGCCCGGCGTGGTGATGCTCTTCGCCATTGCCGTGCTGGCCGGCGGCGGCGCTCTCGGCTTGGGCCAGACACTGTTGCTGGCCTTCCTCGGCGGGCTGCTCGGCGACACCTTGTCGTACTGGCTGGGGCGACGCTTCCACCGCGACATCCGGCGCCTGCCGCTATTGCGCCATCACCCCGAATGGCTGGCCGGCGCCGAAGGCTTCGTTTCCCGCTACGGGGTCGCCGGACTGCTGCTCGGCCGCTTCATCGGCGCCCTGCGGCCCTTCCTGCCGCTGGTCGCCGGCATGCTCGACATGCCCTTCGGTCGCTTCCTGGCGGTGTCCGTGCTGGCCGCCGGTGGCTGGTCGGTCGCCTACCTGCTGCCCGGCTGGGCCACCGGCGCGGCCTTGCGCCTGCCGCTGCCGGCGGGGTTCTGGGCGCAAGCCGGGGTCATCGCCGGCGGCCTGCTCCTGCTCGGCGGCCCGCTGATCCATGCCTGCCTCAAGCAACGCCGCGACACCAGCCTGATCGCCGCCGGCCTGAGCCTGCTTCTGCTGCTGGCCTTGCTGGTTGGCTGGCCTTATCTGAATGCCCTCGACCATGGCCTGATGGCGCTGATCCAGGCCGCGCGCAGCCCGCTGATGGACCCGCTGATGGTGGCGCTGACCCGTCTCGGCGACTTCCGCACCCAATTGATCGTCGGCCTGGTGCTCTGCGGCCTGCTGCTGGCCCTGCGCAGAGGGCGCCATGCGCTCTTCGCCGGCGCCTGCCTGCTCGGCACCGGCCTGCTCAACGCCACCCTCAAGCACCTGTTCAGCCGCGCCCGCCCCGAAGTGATCGCCGACCCGCTGAACGCCTTCAGCATGCCCAGCGGGCACAGTTCCGCGTCCTTCGCCTGCTTTCTGGTCCTCGCTGTCCTGGCCAGCCGCGAGGCAACGCCACGGGTGCGCCTGACCTGGCTGCTGCTGGCCATGCTGCCGGCCGCCGCCATCGCCGGCTCGCGCCTCTACCTCGGCGCGCACTGGCCCAGCGACGTGATCGCCGGCGCGCTGCTGGCGGCGACGGTGTGCGCCAGCGGGCTCTGGCTCAGCCAGCGCCGGCAACCGCTGCCGGCTCTGCCGCCGCGCCTCTGGTGGTGCCTGTTGCCGGCGCTGCTGCTGGTCTTCGCGCTCTTCTCCGGCTGGGATCTGGCGCAGGCCGTGCAGCGCTACCAGCCGCACTGATCCTCAGGCCCAGGGGCGCGCGCGGATCAATTCGGCGCAGCGCTGCTGGACGAACTCGCGCAGCAGGGTGACCGCCGGACTCAGCTGCGCGCGGTGGGTGCAGAACAGATTCATCGGCGCGGCTTCGCCGAGGTAGTCGGGCAGCGCCACCTCCAGGCGCCCGGCCCGCACATCGGCGGCCACGTCCAGCCAGGACTTGTAGACCAGCCCGCGCCCGGCCACGGCCCAGCGCCGAACCACGTCGGCGTCATCGCAAATGCGGTCGCCACTGACGTCGATCACCTGCTCGCGCCGGCCATCGCTGAAGCTCCAGCGCTGGTGCGCGCGCCCGGCGAGCAGGTAGAGCAGGCAATTGTGCCGCCGCAGGTCCTCGGGCTGGCGCGGACGGCCATGGCGGGCGAAGTAGTCCGGCGCACCGCAGAGCACGCGGCGGTTGTCCGCCGCCAGCGGCAGCGCCACCAGGCTGGAATCGTTCGGCTGACCGAGGCGGATGGCCACATCCACCGGCTGCCGGTAGAGATCGGCCTGGCGGTCGCTGATCAGCAGGCGCAGGTGGAGCCGCGGGTGCAGCGCCTGGAACTCGTCGAGCCAGGGCAAGAGCACGTTGCGACCGAAATCCGAGGGCGCGGAAACCTGCAGCGGCCCGGCGACCTCGCGGCGGCCGCCGGCCAGCAGTTGGCGACCGTCGTCGAGGCTCTGCAACGAGGCCCGCGCATGCCCGAGGAACAACTCGCCCTCGGCGGTCAGCCGCAGGCTGCGCGTGGAGCGGGCGAACAAGCGCGCCTCCAGGGCCGCCTCCAGGCGCTTGAGCGCGGCGCTGGCCACCGCCGCCGACACATCCAGCTCGCGGGCGGCGGCGGACAGGCTGCCGCGCTCGGCGGTGCGAACGAAGATCTGCAGGTCATCGAGGCGGAGCATTTTCAAATTTCCTTTGAAAGAGACTTTCTTCGTACCCGGTTTTTCTTCTCCGGGAAAGAGAGCAGCATGCGCCCATCGTCTCTCACGCCAAGGAATCGACCCCATGAGCAGCACCCTGACCCTGATCGCCATTCTCCGCGCCAAGCCCGGCCGCGCCGACGCCATGGAAGCCCTGCTGCGCGGCATGCTCGCGCCCTCCCGCGCGGAAGCCGGCTGCCTGCAATACGACCTGCACCGCGACCGCAAGGACGCCGACCTGCTGTACATGATCGAGCAATGGCGTGACGACGCCGCCTTTGCCGAACACGAGGCCAGCCCGCACTTCCAGGCATTCGTCAAAGCCGCCGAGGCGGAACTGGCCGAACTGGATATCCGCCTGATGAACCGCGTCGATTGAGGTGCGCCGCATGAAAGCCATCGGTTACAGCCACAGCCGCCCGATCGACGCCATCGATTCGCTGCTCGACATCGTCCTGCCCGAGCCCACGCCCGGCCCGCGCGACCTGCTGGTGGAGGTCCGCGCCATTTCAGTCAACCCGGTGGACACCAAGGTGCGCCAGCGCGCCGAGCCGCCCGCCGGCGCCTACAAGGTGCTCGGCTGGGACGCTGCCGGCGTGGTCCGCGCGGTGGGCAGCGAGGTCAGCCTGTTCCGCCCCGGCGACCGAGTGTTCTACGCCGGCGACCTGACCCGCGCGGGCAGCAACGCCGAATTGCAGGTGGTCGACGAGCGCATCGTCGGGCACATGCCGGCCAGCCTCGACTTCGCCCAGGCCGCCGCCCTGCCGCTGACCAGCATCACCGCCTGGGAACTGCTCTTCGAGCGCCTACAGATCGCCGAAGGCGCGGCCAGCGCCGGACAGAGCCTGCTGATCGTCGGCGCCGCCGGTGGCGTCGGCTCGATCCTCTGCCAATTGGCGCGGCAGCTCACCGGCCTGACGGTGATCGGCACGGCGTCACGGGCGGATACCCAGCAGTGGGTGCGCGACCTCGGCGCCCATCAGGTGATCGACCACAGCAAGCCGCTGAGCGAGGAACTGCAACGCATCGGCATCGCCCAGGTCAGTCACGTGGCCAGCCTGACCCACACCGACGCGCACCTGGAACAGATCGTCGCCGCGCTGCGCCCGCAGGGCCGCCTGGCACTGATCGACGACCCGGACAGCTTGAATGTCAGCCTGCTCAAGCAGAAGAGCCTGTCGCTGCACTGGGAGTTCATGTACACCCGCTCGATGTTCCAGACCGAGGACATGATCGAGCAGCACCGCCTGCTCGACCGTGTCGCCCAACTGATCGACCAGGGCGTGCTGAGGACCACCCTCGGCGAGCACTTCGGACGCATCGACGCGAGCAACCTGCGCCGCGCCCACGCCCTGCTGGAAAGCGGCAAGGCCAAGGGCAAGATCGTCCTGGAAGGGTTCTGAGCAGGGTTTGCGCAGGAGCGCCAGGCTAGGGTTCGCCCGGCCTGGCGTTCGCCAGCAGTCGGCAGAGTTTTTCGGTGGCCGCCAGCATGGCGTAGCTGGGCCGCTCCAGGTTGCGGTCGGGCAGCACCCAGAGCTGGCCGAGGCGGGTCGCGCTGAGCTGCGTCATGGCCCGCCAGTCGGCCAGTTGGCCGGCATCCGCGGCGAGTATCACTTCCGGATCGCGCGCCAGCACCGTTTCCATGCTCACCTGCGGCGCCGCCAGATCGAGGTCGGCGAACAGGTTGCGCGCCCCGCACACCTGCAGGGCATCGCTGACCACCTGGGGCCCGCCCAGGGTGTACAGCGGGTGATCCCATACCTGGTAGAACAACCGCAGCGGGCGCTGTCGTGCGTAGGTCCGACGCAACGCCGCGAGGCGACTGCGGAACTCGGCCGCCAGCGCCCTGCCCCGCTCGGCACGGCCGAGGCGTTCGCCAAGGGCCGCCAGTTGCGTGGCGATATCGTCCAGCCGTCGCGGCTCGGCGATGTACAGCGCGATGCCGAAGTCCCTCAGGCGCGCCAGCTGCGCGTCGGGAATGCTGCCCGGCCAGACCAGCACCAAGTCCGGGCGCAGGCTCAGCAGGCGCTCCATGTCCAGTTGCCCATAGCGCCCGAGCGACGGCAGCGCGGCCAGTTGCGGCGGCCGTTCGGCGCCGTCCAGCACGCCGACCAGCAACTCGCCGGCGCCCAGTTCGAGCACGCTGTCGGTCATCGACGGAGCCAGGCTGACCACCCGCGGCGCCGCCGCCAGCGGCAGGCTGAGGCAGAGCAGCAGGCAGAGCAGTGCGCGCATCAGCCGAGCTGGCGCGGAATGCGGTAGAGGCAGAGGATGATCAGGCTGGTGAGGCCCAGCAGGATCAAGGCGACGCCACTGAGGTCGGTGAACACCGCCAGCGCGCCGATCCAGGCCGGCAGGCTGGCGCCGATGGCGGCGAGACGCCGGGTGCGCGCCAGCACCAGCCAGGCACCGCCCTCGTCGGGACTATCGAGGGCCTTGCCGGTGGCGATCAGGGCATGCTTGTAGCGGCGGAACAGCGGCAGGGTGACGAACATCGAGACCAGCCCGGCAACGAACAGCGGAGTGGCCAACTGCGGCAGCGCTTCACGATGAGCGGCCCAGGTCATCAGCAGCGCCAGCGGGCCCAACGCCAGCAGCAGGTGCAGCCACCAGCCCAGCGCCAGGCGGCCACGAATGGCCGCGCGGCTCACGAGGCCTCGATCTCGGCCTCGCCCTGATGCAGCTCGCCGAGCATGTGGCCGAGCTTGCCGGCCTTGGTCGCCAGGTAACGTTTGTTGTGCGGGTTCAGGCCTTTCTGCAGGGGCACGCGCTCGGCGACGGTCAGGCCATAGCCTTCCAGCGCCTTGACCTTGCGCGGGTTGTTGGTCATCAGCTTGAGCGAGCGGACGCCCAGGTGCTGCAGCATCGGCAGGCACATGGCGTAGTCGCGCTGGTCGGCGCCGAAGCCGAGCCGCAGGTTGGCCTCGACGGTATCGGCGCCCTCGTCCTGCAAGGCATAGGCGCGAATCTTGTTGAGCAGACCGATGCCGCGGCCTTCCTGGCGCAGGTAGAGCAACACGCCGCGGCCTTCGCGGGCGATGGCGGCAAGCGCGCCTTCGAGCTGGAAGCCGCAGTCGCAACGCAGGCTGAACAGGGCATCGCCGGTCAGGCATTCGGAGTGCAGGCGGCCGAGCACCGGCTCACCGTCGTCGATCTTGCCCATGGTCAGGGCGACGTGTTCCTTGCCGGTCTCCTCGTCGAGGAAACCATGCATGGTGAATTCGCCGAAGGGAGTGGGCAGTTTGGAGGCGGCGACGAAGACGACGGACACCGGAAACTCCTGAAAGTCAGAGGAAATGAGAGACCGGCATTGTAGCAGCAGCATTGCTCTGCCGGTCATTGCGAATTCTGCAAGATAAGAATCGACGCTATCGATGGATCGCGCGGCCGCCGGCGGCTGGCAACCCGCTCAGCGCAGGGCGCTCATTGCTTGGACTGGATATGCATGATGTCCTGGTCCTCGCGCCAGCCGACGCGATTGAGGAAGCTCATGCCAAGGAGTATCTCGGTGGGGAACTCGCCCTCCAGCACGCTGGCTTCAACGCCGAGCACTTCTATGCCACCGAGCTTCACGCTGTTCAGGTTGATCCGCCAGCCCTTCACCGTACCGCTGGCGGTGGAGGCCACCATGGGCTTGCCGGCCACCCGGTAATCGATGCCCAGGCGACGCGCCTGCTCCTCGTTCATCGCCACGGTGGTGGCGCCAGTGTCGATGAGGAACTGCGCGGTCTGACCGTTGATCGCCCCGGAAACCCAGTAGTGTCCGCCGGCGCCACGGGCGATGCCCAGTTCCGGTGCGGGCCGCGGCGCGGAATAACCGGCGGCGTTGTATTCACGACTCAGCTCGTAGCTGCTCTCGACGCCATCGACGCGCAGCACCGCCTTGTGGCTGTCGGCGCTGACCAGTTGTACGCCCTGGGGGCCGGTCTCGCCCACCCGGATGAACTTGCGCTGGCCGTCGATATTGACCACCGCGGCATTCGGAAACAGGCCGACCACGCGCACCTGCGGTGCGGCCTGGGCCGCCGCGGCGCAGAGGGAAAGGGTCAAGGCAAGCATCGCGCGCAGCATGGTTCGCTCCTTGTCTGCCGCCCGCGGGGCCGGCGTGTTGGTTCGGACGGCGCCACCATACACCGGCGTCCGGGGTGTCGTCAGTGATGGAATCAGCGCTCTGCGCTCAGGCCGACAGCAGCCAGTGCGCCCAAGCCCAGGTCAGTCCCTGCATGGCCAACCAGGCGAAGACCCCGGCGAGAATGTCGTCGAGCATGATGCCGACACCGCCATGCACATTGCGGTCGATCCAACTGATCGGCCAAGGCTTGGCGATGTCGAACAGGCGGAACACGAGGAACCCCACCAGCAGCCACAGCCAGCCTTTGGGCACCAACCAGAGGGTGATCCACATACCGACCATCTCGTCCCAGACGATGCCTTCGTGGTCGTGCACGCGCAGGTCGTCGGCGACCTTGCCGCACAGCCAGAAGCCGAACAGCATGGTCACGCCGAGCAGCAGCCAGTAGCCCCAGCCCGGCAGCATCTGCCAGAGCGGGATGAACGGGATGGCCACCAGCGAGCCCCAGGTGCCCGGCGCCTTGGGCAGGGTGCCGGCGCCGAAACCGAAGGCGAGGAAATGCCAGGGGTTGCGCCACACCGACGGGGGGATCGGCTGCGCCGGGGTTTGCTCGGGATGTTCCGTCACGCTCGGGGTTACTCCATGAAATGCAGGTAGCCGCCTTGTCGCGGCGTGATATCGCGCCCGGTGCCGTCCAGCACGCGCACCCCGGCGCCGGCCTCGACGCGGCCGATGGCGCGCACCTGGGGCCAGTCGCGCTGCAGCTCCGCGAGTTCGGCGGGCGGCAGGGTGAAAGCGATGACGTAGTCGTCGCCGGCGCTGAGCTTGGCCTGCAATGCGCGCTCGGGGCCGAGCAGGCTTTCCAGCGCCGGACTCGGCGGCAAGCGCTCGGCGTCGATGACCAGGGCAACCCCGGAGGCCCGCGCGATATGCCCGCAGTCGGCGAGCAGACCGTCGGACACGTCCAGCGCCGCCGTGGCCCGGCCACGCAGGGCTTGCCCGAGGGCCAGTTGCGGTGGCGGCGACCAGTAGCGTTCGAGCAGCGGCTCGGCCACGTCCGGCGCCGCGGCGAGACGGCCGAGGACCAGCTCCAGCGCGCCGCCGGCCTCGCCCAGCGGCCCCCCGACACACAGCAGATCGCCGACACGCGCGCCGGCGCGGGTCAGCGCCAGACCGGCCGGCACCTGGCCGAATACCGTCAGGGTCATGCTCAGCGGGCCACGGGTGGTGTCGCCGCCGATCAATGCCAGGCCACAGGCCGTGGCCATGCGGTTGAGGCCGCTGGCGAAGGCTTCCAGCCAGGCCGGATCGGCGTCGGGCAGGGTCAGCGCGAGGGTGAAAGCCAGGGGCGCGGCGCCCATGGCCGCCAGGTCGCTGGCGGACACCGCCAGGGCACGCTGGCCGAGCAGGAACGGATCGCAGAGCGCGGGAAAATGCACCCCGGCGACCAGGGTGTCGGTGGACACCGCCAGCTGTGCGCCGGCGACGGGGGTCAGCAAGGCGCAGTCGTCGCCAATGCCCAGGGCCACGCCATCGGCCGTGGCCGCACAGGCGGCCGCGGCGAAATAGCGACGGATCAGTTCGAACTCACCCATGCCCAGGCAAGCGATCGATCAGCGCTTGGCGCCGCGCAGCTCGGCCGCGCGCAGGCGCGGTGCCAGCTTGTCCAGCACGCCGTTGACGAACTTGTGGCCGTCGGTGGCGCCGAAGGTCTTGGCCAGCTCGATGCCTTCGTTGATCACCACCTTGTAGGGCACGTCCAGGCGGTTGCGCAGCTCGTAGGTGGACAGGCGCAGGATGGCCAGCTCGACCGGGTCGATTTCCTCCAGCGGGCGATCCAGACAGGGCGTGAACTCGGTGTCCAGCTCGGTCTTCAGGCGCGGCACGCCATGCAGGATTTCGTGGAAGTAGGCGCCATCGACATCGCTGAAGTCGTTATCGGTGCGGAAGGTCGCCTCGATCTCGTTGAGCGGCTGTCCGGCCATCTGCCAGGAGTACAAGGCCTGTACCGCGAGGCTACGGGCCTTGCGGCGCATGGCGATCTTGTTCGGCTTGGCCGGCTTGGCCGGGGTGCCGCTGTCGTCGTTGTTGCTCACTTGGCCTCCAGCTGCGCCAGCAGGCTGACCATTTCCAGGGCGGACAGAGCGGCTTCGGCGCCTTTGTTGCCGGCCTTGGTGCCGGAACGCTCGATGGCCTGCTCGATGGAATCGACGGTCAGCACGCCGAAGGCGACCGGTACGCCGAACTGCAGGGAAACCTGGGCCAGGCCCTTGGTGCACTCGCCGGCGACGTATTCGAAGTGCGGGGTGCCGCCGCGGATGACCGCGCCGAGGGCGATGATGGCGTCGAACTCACCGCGCTGGGCGACTTTCTGCGCCACCAGCGGAATCTCGAAGGCGCCCGGGGCGCGAATGATGGTGATCTCGCTTTCGGCGACGCCGTGGCGCACCAGAGCGTCGATGGCGCCGCTCACCAGGCTTTCCACTACGAAGCTGTTGAAGCGGCCGACCACCAGGGCAAAGCGGCCTTTGGGGGCGATGAAGGTACCTTCGATGGTCTTCAGGGTCATGGGCGAGTCTCGTCTGTCAAAGAGCCGGGGCGGCTTGGGCGCGCCCCGATAAATAGAGTAGAACGGCCGGCCGCCACGCGGAGCGCGGCGGCTGGGGCTCATTCAGCGGGCAGGTATTCTACAACTTCCAGGTCGAAGCCGGATATCGCGTTGAAGCGCATCGGCGCCGACATCAGGCGCATCTTGCGCACCCCGAGGTCGCGGAGAATCTGCGAACCGGCGCCCACGGTACTGTAGGTGGTGGTCGGCTTGGGCGCCGGCGCGGCGATTTCGCGGACGTGGGCGAGCAGGTCGTCGCCGCCGATCTGGTGACCGAGCAGCAGCACCACGCCCTTGTCCGCCTCGGCGACCTTGGCCATGGCTTCGCGCAGGCTCCAGCGGCCCGGCTGGTCGACCATCAGCAGGTCGCGCAGCGGGTCCATGTTGTGCACGCGCACCAGGGTCGGCTCTTCCGCGCAGATGGCGCCGCGGGTCAGCGCCAGGTGCACTTCGCCGGCCACCGAGTCGCGGTAGGTGATCAGGTTGAACAGACCGAGTTCGGTGTTCAGCGGCTGCTCGGCGATGCGCTCGACGGTGCGCTCGTGGATCAGCCGGTAATGGATCAGTTCGGCGATGGTGCCGATCTTGATGCCATGCTGCTGGGCGAAGGTTTCCAGCTCCGGACGGCGCGCCATGCTGCCGTCGTCGTTCATGATCTCGCAGATCACCCCGGACGGCTCGAAGCCGGCCATGCGTGCCAGGTCGCACGCCGCCTCGGTGTGGCCGGCGCGGGCCAGCACGCCGCCGGGCTGGGCCATCAGCGGGAAGATGTGGCCGGGGCTGACGATATCGGCGGCCACCGCGTTCTTGGCAGCCGCGGCCTGCACGGTGCGCGCGCGGTCGGCGGCGGAAATGCCGGTCGTGACGCCTTCGGCGGCCTCGATGGAAACGGTGAACTTGGTGCCGAAGCCGGAACCGTTGCGCTGCACCATCAGCGGCAGGCCGAGGCGTTCGCAACGCTCGCGGCTCATCGGCATGCAGATCAGGCCACGGGCGTGCTTGGCCATGAAGTTGATGTCTTCGGTGCGGATGCATTCGGCGGCCATGATCAGGTCGCCTTCGTTCTCGCGGTCCTCGTCATCCATGAGGATGACCATCTTGCCCTGACGGATGTCTTCGACCAGCTCTTCGATACTGTTGAGTGCCATGTGGGCAGCCCCTTTCAATGCTTCATGAAGCCGTTTTCGGCCAGGAATGCTTCGCTAATGCCGGATGCGCTGGGCTCGGCGGCTTTGTCGCCGAGCAGCAGGCGCTCCAGGTAGCGCGCCAGCAGGTCGACCTCGAGGTTGACCGCGCGGCCCGGCCGGTAGTCATCCATGATGGTCTCGACCAGGGTGTGCGGGACGATGGTCAGCTCGAACTCGGCGCCATTCACCGCGTTCACCGTCAGGCTGGTGCCATCCACGGTGATCGAGCCCTTGAGGGCAATGTACTTGGCCAGTTCGCGCGGCGCGCGCACGGTGAACTGGATGGCGCGGGCGTTCTCCTCGCGCTTGACGATCTCGCCGACGCCGTCGACGTGGCCGCTGACCAGATGGCCGCCCAGGCGGGTGGTCGGGGTCAGGGCCTTCTCCAGGTTCACCCGGCTGCCCACCTTCAACTGGTGGAAGGCGCTGCGCGCCAGGGTTTCGCGGCTGACGTCGGCCCAGAAACCGTCGCCGGGGAGATCCACGGCGGTCAGGCAGACGCCGTTGACGGCGATGCTGTCGCCGAGCTTGACGTCGCCCAGGTCGAGCTTGCCGGTCGCCACGTACAGGCGGACGTCACCGCCTTTCGGGGTGATGGCGCGGATGGTGCCGATGGCTTCGATTATGCCGGTGAACATGGGGCCTCCCGAGCGGCGGAACTGGCTTCCGCGCGGACATGCCGGGCGGCGCGGGCCACCTGGACAGGAACAAAGGGGTGATGCATGCAACTGAACTCCTGTTTTGGGTAAAACAGGGCATATCGGATCGAAGGGATTTTCACGGACGCGCGCGCACGCGCGCCTGCAGGCTCATCCCGTTCTCTCTTCATCCGGACTGTTACCGTCGGCCCCGGAATCACACCGGGTCTGCTGACCTTGCCGATCCGGCGGTAACCGGTCCCGACAAGCGCTCGCGGGCTAGGCACGTTGCGCGCCATTACCGCCGGTGGGGACTTGCACCCCGCCCTGAGAACGTCAATCGCGGTCGATACAGCGGCGACCGCGTGTGGCGTTTTACCACAGGCGGAAGCAAGTCGGAAGGTTCTGTTTCACCAGTCGCCATAGCCTGAAGCACAAAGGACATGGCCGGGCGACAGGCGTCAGAGCGGCCTGGCGATGACCAGCCAGTCGTCACCCACCGCGCGGATATCGCTGATCTTCAGCTCGCGCGCCTCGGCCATGCGCTCCAGCGGCAGTTCCAGCAGGGGCCGCGCCTGGGAGCCGAGCAGCTTGGGCGCCATGAATATCTGGTACTCGTCGACCAGCCCCAGGCGCGCGAACGCCCCGGCCAGGCGCGGGCCGGCCTCCACCAGCACCTCGTTGGCGCCGCGCGCGCCCAGCTCGGCGAGCAGCCGGGCCAGGTCGACATGCCCATCGCTCCCCGGCAGCACCAGCAGTTCGCGGCCCTCGGCGGCGAACCCCTCGGCCGCCGCGCAACTGGCCACCAGGGCCGCACCGGCCTGGTAGAAAGGCGCATCCAGCGGCACCCGCAGGCGTCCGTCGACCAGCACGCGCAACGGCTGGCGCTGCGCGGCCAGGGCGGTCTGCTCGGCGTCCAGGCCCAGTTCGTCGGCGCGCACGGTCAGCCGCGCGCCGTCCAGCAGTACGGTGTCGGCGCCGGACAGCACCACGCTGGAACGCGCGCGCAGGCGCTGCACGGCGCGGCGCGCGGCGGGCCCGGTGATCCACTGGCTTTCGCCGCTGGCCATGGCGGTGCGTCCGTCCAGGCTCATCGCCAGCTTGACGCGCAGCAGCGGCAGGCCGGTTTCCATACGTTTGATGAAACCGCTGTTGATTTCGCGCGCCTCGGCTTCCAGCACCCCGGCATGCACCTCGATGCCGGCCTCCGCCAGGCGCCGCAGGCCACGCCCGGCGACCTGCGGGTTGGGGTCCTGCATGGCCGCGACCACCCGGCTCACGCCCGCTGCGACCAGCGCGTCGGCGCAGGGCGGGGTGCGGCCGAAGTGGCTGCACGGTTCCAGGGTCACGTAGGCGGTGGTGCCGCGTGCCTTGTCGCCGGCCTGGCGCAAGGCATGCACCTCGGCATGCGGCTCGCCGGCGCGCAGGTGCCAGCCTTCGCCGACGACCTGGCCGTCTTTCACCAGCACGCAGCCGACACGCGGATTGGGATGGGTCGAATAGAGGCCCTTGCGCGCCAGTTGCAGCGCGCGCGCCATCCAGGCCTGGTCGACGGCGCTCATTCCTTGGACGGCTCGCGGGCCAGGCGCTCGATTTCCTCGCGGAACTCGTTGAGGTCCTGGAAGCGCCGGTAGACCGAGGCGAAACGGATGTAGGCGACTTCGTCGAGCTTCTGCAACTCGGCCATCACCAGTTCGCCGAGCACCCGCGACTTCACCTCGCGTTCGCCGGTGGCGCGCAGTTGGTGCTTGATGTGGGCGATGGCCGCTTCCAGGCGCTCGACGCTGACCGGGCGCTTCTCCAGCGCGCGCTGCATGCCGGCGCGCAACTTGTCCTCGTCGAACGGCTGGCGGCTGCCGTCCTGCTTGATCAGCCGCGGCATGACCAGCTCGGCGGTCTCGAAGGTGGTGAAACGCTCGCCGCAGGCCAGGCATTCGCGACGGCGGCGCACCTGGTCGCCCTCGGCAACCAGGCGCGAGTCTATGACTTTAGTGTCGTGGGCACCGCAGAAGGGGCAATGCATGGCAGGAAAGGCCCTACGAAAAGGTGCGGCAATGTTACCCCATCCCTGCCCGCCCTTCGACCATACTGCCTATCCCCGAGACAAGCCTCGCGCTTTAGGCTATACAAGCGCCCCCTGGAATCCGCCGCGAGGGAATCCGCCCATGTCGCTCCGCTTCTTCTGCCTGTTCGCCCTGGCCCTGCTGGCCGCCTGCTCGAGCAAGCCGCCCGCGCCTGTCCACGTGCCCAGCGAAAGCCCGGCGAGCAGCGTCGAGACGCCGCTGCCGGCCAACCTGCGTGAACTCACCGGCGTCCTTGCCAGCAGCCAGGGCTACCTGCCGGCCGGCAGCGAAGTGGAGCTGGCCCTGCTGGTGATGGATGCCCGCGATCGCCCGCAGCAGACCCTGTCCAGCCTCAGCCTGCACGGCACCGGCGGCGCCCTGCCGTTCCATCTGCGCTTCGATCCGCAAAACTTCCCCGCCGGCGCCCGCGTCGAACTGCACGCGCGCGTCGCCCAGGGCGGCCAGTTGGCCTGGCGCCTGCGCCCGTTGCCGATCGCCCAGGCGCAATCCCAGGCCCTCGGCGAATTGCGCCTGGTGCCGGCGCCATGACGGCCCCGCAGCCCCTGCAACAGGCGCTGAGCGCCTTGCTCGGCGACGCCCAGTTGAGCGCCGAGCGCCTGCCCGGCACCGACCTGTCGCTCTGGCTGATCGACGCGGCGAACATGGACCGCCAGTTCAGCCCCGACGAAACCCGGCGCATCCTCGACGAACCGCCCTACTGGTGCTTCTGCTGGGCCAGCGGCCTGGCCCTGGCGCGCTGGCTGGCGGAATACCCGCAGTGGGTGCGCGGCAAGCGCGTCCTCGACTTCGGCGCCGGCTCCGGCATCGCCGGCATCGCTGCGGTCAAGGCCGGCGCCGCCGAAGTGGTGGCCTGCGACCTCGACCCGCTGGCCCTCGCCGCCAGCCGCGCGAACGCCGAACTCAACGGGGTGGAACTGGGTTACTCCGCGGACTTCTTCGCCGAGGACGACCGCTACGACCTGGTCCTGGTCGCCGACGTGCTCTACGACCGCGCCAACCTGCCGCTGCTCGACGCCTTCCTCAGCCGTGGCCGCCAGGCGCTGGTGGCCGACTCGCGGGTGCGCGACTTCCAGCACCCGCTGTACCGCCGCCTCGAGGTGCTCGACGCCTGTACCTGGCCGGACCTGGCCGAGCCCACCGAATTCCGCAAGGTCAGCCTGTACCACGCCACGCGCCAAGCCTCCTAGGCACGCGCGCCGCGCCGGCCTTGTTTCCGTCCACCGCGCCCCCACCTATAGTGGGCAGCCTGTCCATCGCCCCTTGCGCCCGACGAGACCCCACATGAGCGATACCCCTTACATCTTCGACGCCACTTCCGCCAACTTCGACCAGGTGGTGATCCAGAACTCCTTCCACAAGCCGGTGCTGGTCGATTTCTGGGCCGACTGGTGCGCCCCCTGCAAGGCGCTGATGCCGCTGCTGGCGCAGATCACCGAGTCCTATCAGGGCGAGTTGCTGCTGGCCAAGGTCAACTGCGACATCGAGCAGGATATCGTCATGCGCTTCGGCATCCGCAGCCTGCCGACCGTGGTGCTGTTCAAGGACGGCCAACCGCTCGACGGTTTCGCTGGCGCGCAGCCGGAATCGGCGATCCGGCAGATGCTCGAACAACACGTGCAGCCGCCGGCCGCGCCGGCCGCCAACCCGCTGGACAACGCCCAGGCCCTGTTCAGCGAAGGCCGTTTCGCCGACGCCGAGGCCCAGCTCAAGGCGCTGCTCAGCGAAGACAACGGCAACGCCGGGGCGCTGATCCTCTATGCCCGCTGCCTCGCCGAGCGCGGTGAGCTGGCGGAGGCACAGGTGGTGCTGGATGCGGTGAAGAGTGACGAGCACAAGCAGCCGCTGGCCGCCGCCCGGGCGCAGTTGACCTTCCTCCGCCTGGCCGCCGACCTGCCCGACGCCGCCACCCTGAAGACCCGCCTGGCCGCCGACGCCAACGATGACGAAGCCGCCTATCAACTGGCGGTCCAGCAGCTCGCCCGGCAGCAGTACGAAGCGGCGCTGGACGGCCTGCTGCGGCTGTTCCAGCGCAACCGCGCCTACGGCGAGGACCTGCCGCGCAAGACCCTGGTGCAGGTGTTCGACCTGCTCGGCAACGAGCATCCGCTGGTCGGCACCTACCGCCGCAAGCTGGCCAATTCGATGTATTGATCCGCCCCGGAGCGGCGCCGGAAACCTCAGGCGCCCCCTGCGCCGGCGTTCCAGATGAACACCTGGGTGCCGTCGTGCACCTCGATCCTGACCTGCGGGTTGTGGCGCAGACGCACCAACAGGCCCTTGGCCGCCGCAGCGCTCCCCGCCAGCGCGGCCAGTTCGTCGAGCAACCGCGGCCCCTCGCAACGCCCGGCCTGACGCAGCAGGTCCTGCGCCGCCTGCCACAGGCGCTCCGCCGCGCTCGGCGCCGGCGCGGCGGCACTGTCGGCGGACGCCTGCGGCGGCCTGTCGCCCGGCGTCGGTCGCAAGGCCGCGGCCAACCGCTGCCAGTCCGTCTCGTCCATCTCCAGCGTCAGGTCCACCGGCCAATCGCCGATGCGTCCGCGAATTCGCAGCATGTTCATCTCCTCTGCCCGGCGCGCATGCTCCCATGGCCTCTCGGCGCACGCCAGGGCACCCTCTGTTCCCGCGCAAACTTTTGTTATAACGTAACGCATCTTTTTCGACCGCCACCGGAGTCTTCCCATGCGTCCCCTGCTGCTTGCCCTGGCCCTGTTCCCCTTCGCCGCCGCCCAGGCCCTCGATGAACACGCCCACGGCAGCCTCGGCAAGCACGAGCATGGCGTGGCCCAGCTGAATGTCGCCGTGGATGGCGCCAGCCTGGAATTGGAACTGGATAGCCCGGCGATGAACTTCGTCGGTTTCGAGCATGCCGCCAGCAGCGCCGCCGACCAGGCCCGCGTGGCCCAGGTCAAGGCGCAACTGGGCCAGCCGCTGGAGCTGTTCCAGCCGAGCGCCGCGGCCCAGTGCAGCGTGGCCAGCGTCGCCCTGAGCAGCCCGCTGTTCGGCGACGCCACCACGCCCGCGACGCACGCCGACGCGGATGATGACGGCGACGCCCACGAGGGCCACCAGCACAGCGACATCAATGCTCACTACCGGCTGACCTGCGCGACGCCCGCGGCCCTCGCCGGCCTCGACCTGGCGCCGCTGTTCAAGCGCTTCCCCGGCACCCAGAAACTGCTGGTCCAGGCGATCGGCCCGAACGGCCAGCAGGGTGCCGAACTGACCCCAGCCAACAGCGTCCTGACCTTCTGAAGCGCCGCGCGATGACCGCTCTACTCGAACTCGACGGCCTCGGCTTCGCCTGGCCCGGCCAGCCGGAGCTGCTGGATATCCCGCACTTCCGCCTGCAACGCGGCGAGACCCTGTTCCTCAAGGGCCCCTCGGGCAGCGGCAAGACCACCCTGCTCGGCCTGCTCGGCGGCGTACAGAAGCCGCAGCGCGGCAGCATCCGCCTGCTCGGCGAGGACATCGCGCAGCTTTCGTCGGCGCGCCGCGACCATTTCCGCGTCGACCACACCGGCTACATCTTCCAGCAGTTCAACCTGCTGCCGTTCCTTTCAGTGCGCGAGAACGTCGAACTGCCCTGTCACTTCTCGCGCAGCCGCGCGCGGCGGGCAGGCGAGCGCCACGGCAGCGTCGACCAGGCCGCCGCCGTCCTGCTCGGCCACCTGGGGCTGGGCGATGCGGCGCTGCTCGAACGGCGCGCCGACAGCCTGTCGATCGGCCAGCAACAACGGGTCGCCGCGGCACGCGCACTGATCGGCCAGCCGGAACTGGTGATCGCCGACGAGCCGACCTCGGCGCTCGACGCCGACGCCCGCGAAGCCTTCCTCCAGTTGCTCTTCGCCGAATGCCGCGAGGCCGGCGCCAGCCTGCTGTTCGTCAGCCACGACCAGAGCCTGGCGCCGCTGTTCGATCGCAGCCTGTCCCTGGCCGACCTCAACCGCGCCGCCACTGCCCCCGGAATCTGAGCATGTACCTGTTCCGCCTGGCCCTGGCCAGCCTCGCCAACCGCCGTTTCACCGCCCTGCTCACGGTCTTCGCCATCGCCCTCTCGGCCTGCCTGCTGCTGGCCGTGGAGCGCGTCCGCAACGAAGCCCGCGCCAGCTTCGCCAGTACCATTTCCGGCACCGACCTGATCGTCGGCGCCCGCTCCGGCTCGATCAACCTGCTGCTCTATTCGGTGTTCCGCATCGGCAACGCCACCAACAATATCCGCTGGGACAGCTACCAGGCGGTGGCCGGCAGCCCGCTGGTGAAATGGGCGATCCCGATTTCCCTCGGCGACTCGCACCGCGGATACCGGGTGATGGGCACCGACAGCGGCTACTTCGAGCACTACCGCTACGGTCATGAACAACCCCTGCAACTGGCCCAGGGCCGGCCCTTCGGCCAGGACCTGTTCGATGTGGTGCTCGGCGCCGAGGTGGCCGAGGCGTTGCACTACAGGCTCGGCCAGCAGATCGTCCTGGCCCACGGCGTCAGCACCATCAGCCTGGTGCAGCACGACGACAAGCCGTTCACCGTGGTCGGCATCCTCGCGCGTACCGGCACCCCGGTGGACCGCACCCTGCACATCTCCCTGGAGGGCATGGAGGCGCTTCACGTCGACTGGAAGAACGGCGTGCCGGCGCGCGGCAGCGGGCGCATCGGCGCCGACCAGGCACGCGCCCTGCACCTGCAGCCGAGCGCCATCACCGCCTTCCTGCTGGGCCTGAAAAGCAAGGTGGCGACCTTCGCCCTGCAACGGCAGATCAACGAGTACGACGGCGAACCGCTGCTGGCGATCCTTCCCGGCGTGGCCCTGCAGGAACTCTGGGGACTGATGGGCACGGCGGAGAAAGCCCTGTTCGTGGTGTCGCTGTTCGTCGTCCTGACCGGGCTGATCGGCATGCTCACCGCCATCCTCACCAGCCTCAACGAGCGCCGTCGCGAGATGGCCATCCTGCGCTCGGTGGGCGCGCGCCCCTGGCACATCTTCAGCCTGCTGGTGGCCGAGGCGTTCGCCCTGGCCCTGGCCGGCGTCGGCCTGGGCCTGGGCTTGCTGTACCTGGGCATCGCCGCCAGCCAGGGTTACGTACAGGCGAACTACGGTCTCTATCTGCCGCTGACGGCGCCGAGCGCCTATGAAGGCTCGCTGCTCGCCGGCATCCTCGGCGCGGCCCTGCTGATGGGTTGCATCCCGGCCTGGCGCGCCTACCGGCAATCGCTGGCCGATGGCCTGTCGATCCGTATCTGATCCGGAGAAAACGACCATGCGTCCCCTGCTCGCATTGCTCCTGTTGCTCGCCGCCTCCTGCGCCTGGGCCGACGCGCCGCGCAACCTGACCTGGCCCGAGCTGATTCCCGAAGGCGCGCCGCCGCCCCCGCCGCCGGTGCCGCTGCACGACCTGTCCAAGCTGGCCGATACGCTGAACGCGGAAAGCGCGCCGGCGGCCAAGCAGCAGTCGCCCAACGCGCCGGTGGTCAAGGCGCTGGATGGCCTGGCGGTCAAGCTGCCCGGCTACATCGTGCCGCTGGATGTCGGCCAGGACGGCGAGGTGCGCGAATTCCTCCTGGTGCCTTACTACGGCGCCTGCATTCACGTGCCGCCACCGCCATCGAACCAGATCGTCTACGTCAGCGCGGCCAAAGGCGTGAAGATGGACGAGCTGTACCAGCCCTTCTGGGTCAGCGGCACCCTGCAGGTCAAGGCCATCGACAGCGACCTGGCCCAGGCCGGCTACCAGATGAAGGCCGGGGAAATAGTCCCTTACGAATATACCGGCGAATAGGCCGCGACCTTTCGCCGCAGGCTCTGGCGCCCTGCCTCAGGGGGGCTTTATTGAGCTGAGTCAAGAACCGCCGCTTAGTGCTGCCTACCATGACGACACCAACGCTTATACCAAAATCATGGAGCACATCATGCGTAAGTCCTGGCTCACCGCCTCCCTGCTCGCCGCAGCCATCGCCACGCCGTTCGCCGCCCAGGCCGCGGAAATCCAGGGCCACAAGGCGGGCGACTTCATCGTCCGTGGCGGTATCGCCACCGTGGCGCCGAACGACGACAGCGGCAACCTGAAGTTCGACGGCGTCAAGGCCAGCGGAACCAAGGCCACGGTGGACAGCGACTCGCAACTGGGCCTGACCTTCAGCTACCTGCTCACCGACCAGTTGGGCGTCGAGCTGGTCGCCGCCACCCCGTTCAAGCACCAGATCGATGTCAAAGGCCTGGGTGGCGGCCTGGACGGCAAGCTGGGCGACGTCAAGCAACTGCCGCCGACCGTGCTGCTGCAGTACTACCCGATGGGCGGCACCAACTCCGCCTTCCAGCCCTACGGCGGCATCGGCGTGAACTACACCACCTTCTTCGGCGCGGACCTCACCAGCACCCGCGAAGACCAGGGCTTCAGCAACCTGAAGCTGCAAGATTCCTGGGGCCTGGCCGCCGAACTGGGCATGGACTACATGCTGACCGAGCATGCGCTGGTCAACGCCTCGATCTGGTACATGGACATCGACACCAAGGCCACCGTCGACGGCCCGACCGCCCTGGGCATCAACCAGACCAAGGTCAAGGTCAGCGTCGACCCCTGGGTCTACATGGTTGGCTTCGGCTATCGTTTCTGAGCCAACGCTGAACTCCTAGGGGACCCCACCCCAGTGAAAGGCGCCTTCGGGCGCCTTTTGCTTGCCCGAGAAAAACCCATGTACCTGTGGCTGAAATCCCTGCACATCTGCTTGGCGCTGAGCAGCGCGGCGCTCTTCGCTTGGCGTCTGGGATCGAGCTGGCGCGGCCGGCGCAGCCACGGCTGGCAGCGTTGGGCGCCGCACCTGGTGGACAGTCTGCTGCTGCTCAGCGCCCTGGCCCTAGTGCACCTGGCGATGCCCTGGCCGCTGCCGCGCTGGCTGCAGGCCAAGCTCGGCCTGCTGCTGGCCTATATCGTCCTCGCCGCCTTCGCCCTGCGCAGCCGGCGAACCGCGCCCAAGGCCGCGCTCAGCGGCCTGGCGCTGGCCGCGCTGAGCGGGATCTTCTGGCTGGCGTTGACCAAGCCCTGGTGGTGATCAGCGCCCGAGCAGGCGCGCCAGGCCCTGGCCGATGGGCGTCGGCTGTTGCAGGCGGTAGTGCGCCAGCAGCCGGCTGTTGTCCGCCCGCGAATGACGGATATCACCGGGCCGCGCCTCGGCGTGGGTCACCGGCGGCAGCCCGCCGACCAGGCTGGCGATCTCCTGCAACAGGGCGTTGAGGCTGATCACCTGATTGAGCCCGACGTTGATGGCGCCGTCGGCCACCTGGGGCGCCTCCAGCGCCTGCACCAGCAAACCGACCAGATCGGCGACATAGATGAAGTCGCGGGTCTGCTCGCCGTCGCCGAACACGGTGATCGGCTGCCCGCCGAGGGCGCGCTGGGTGAAGATGCTGATCACCCCGGAATAGGGCGACGACGGGTCCTGGCGCGGCCCGTAGACGTTGAAGAAGCGGAAGATCGCCGGCTCCAGGCCATGCTGGCGGCGATAGAAATCCAGGTAATGCTCGCTGGCCAGCTTGTCCGCCGCGTAGGGCGTCAGCGGGGCCTTGGCCAGGTCCTCGGCGATCGCCGTGCCCTGGCCGTTCTGCCCGTAGACCGCCGCGCTGGAGGCGAACAGCACGCGCTTGACGCCCTCCTCGCGCATGGCCTCGCAGAGGTTCAGGGTGCCGATGAAGTTGCTCTGGTGCGTGGCCACCGGGTCGTCCACCGATGCCTGCACCGAGGCCACCGCGGCCAGGTGCACCACCGCCTGGCAGCCGGCCAGGGCACGGCGCACGGCGGCCGCATCGGCGACGTTGCCGACCTGCAGTTCCACCTCGGCGGCCAGGTTGGCGCGCTTGCCGGTGGACAGGTCGTCCAGCACGCGCACCCTGAAGCCGCGCGCGAGCAGGGCGTCGGCCAGGTGCGAACCGATGAAACCGGCACCGCCGGTGATGAGGATGGGCTTGGCGCAAGCCGGGGAGATATCAGCCACGACGGTAATAGCGGTCCAGTAGGGTCGGCAGGCCGGCGCGCCAGGCGCGTGGCTTGATGCCGAAGGTATGCAGGATTTTCTTGCAGGCGAGCACTGCGTGCTGCGGCTCCTCGCTGGCGTCCGCGCGCGCCGCGTGGGCTTGCGGGCTGGGATCGCGCAGGGTCAGGCCGCTCAGCGTGCGCGCCTCGGCGAGGATCACCTGGCCGAGGGCCAGGGTGGTGGTGGCTTCGAGGCCGCCGTAATGATAGGTGCCCCACAGCGGCGCCTGGCAGTCGAGTTGCTTGAGCACCGAGAGAATCACCCGCGCGGCATCGTCCACCGGCGTTGGATTGCCCCGGCGGTCATCGGCGAGGCTCAGCTCCTCGTCCAGGCGGGCGCGTTCGAGGAAGCGCCCGACGCTGCCTTCCAGGCTGTCGTCGAGCAGCCAGCCGAAGCGCAGCAGCACGTGGCGCGGGCAGGTGGCGCGGACCCACTGTTCCATGCGCCACAGCGCCTGGCCACGGCGGCCCAGCGGCAGCGGCTCGTCCTTCTCGCTGTAGGCCGTGGCCCGCGCGCCATCGAACACGCGGTAGCTGGAGGGCTGCAACAGCAGCATCTCGTAGTACTGGCACAGCTCGGCGAGGCGCTCCACGGCGCGCTCCTGGGCGGCCAGGCGGGTCTCGTCGACCGTCTCGGCCTGGAACCAGTCGTAGTAGTAGGCGAGGTTGATCACCGCGTCCGGGCGGGTCTCGTCCAGCAGCAGGGTCAGGCTGGAGGCGTCCCAGCCCTGTTCGGGCGGGCGCGGGGCGAGGAAGCCGATATCCTCCTCGGCACCGAGGCGGATCAGCGCCTGTCCCAGGGCATTACCACCACCCAACAGCATCAGGCGCATGCGCATCTTCAGGGGTCACTCGAATCGTGGGCCACGGCCGGCGTCGTTGCGCCGACAACATTGCCCGCATTTTTCCTGCGCACCGGGACAGCGTCAAGCACAGCCGCCCCGTGGCGCGCGGCACGCCGCCCACCGGGCGCGCCCAGGCGGGCGCTCAGCGGCGGCGGAACAGCGGCCGTGGCTCGATCGCCGAGCGGCCGTAGAGCACGCTCAGCCCGGCCAGGCCCTTGAGCGCGTCCTCGACGCTTTTGTCCTCGCGCACGGCGAAAGCATCGAAGCCACACTGGCGCATGTGCGCCAGTTGATCGCGCAGCACATCGCCCACCGCACGCAGCTCGCCCTGCCAGCCGAGGCGGCGGCGCAGCAGGTAGGCCAGGCTGTAGCCGCGGCCGTCGCGGAAGCTGGGGAAATCGATGGCGATCAGCGGCAGCACCGGCAAGTGCTCGCCCAGCGCCTCGACCTCGGCGTCCGCCGCCAGCCAGACGCCATGGGCGCCGTCGCGCCGCGCCAGCCAGGCCGCCAGCGGCAGGATCAGTTGCCCGGCGGGCAAGGCCTGCGGGCATTCGCGCAGCAGTGTCCAGGGATCGTCGGCGACTGTCCGGGGGCCAGCACTGCCGAGACGGATCAGGTTGTTCATGCCGGCACCTCCGCCGTGGCGTAGACCCGCGCCTTGAACGGCTCCAGGCCGATGCGCTCGACGGTGTCGAGGAACGTCTCGCCCGCTCCGCGCTGCTCGACGTAGGTGGCGACCAGTTGCTCGATCACCGTGGGGATTTCCGCCGCGCCGAACGACGGGCCGATCACCTTGCCCAGCGCGCTGCGCCTGCCCTGGGCGCCGCCGAGGGTGACCTGGTACCACTCGCTGCCGTTCTTGTCGACGCCGAGGATGCCGATGTTGCCGATGTGGTGGTGGCCGCAGGCGTTCATGCAGCCGGAGATGTTCAGGCTCAGCTCGCCGAGGTCGTGCAGGTAGTCGAGGTCGTCGAAGCGCTGCTGGATGGCCTGGGCGATCGGGATCGACTTGGCGTTGGCCAGCGCGCAGTAGTCGCCGCCGGGGCAAGCGATGATGTCGCTCAGCAAGCCCTGGTTCGGCGTGCCCAGGCCCGCCGCGCAGGCTTCGCGCCAGAGCGCGTGCAGCTCGGCCTTGCGCACGTCCGGGAGGACCAGGTTCTGCTCGTGGGCGACGCGGATTTCGCCTAAGCCGTAGCGCTCGGCCCAATCGGCGACGCAGAGCATCTGCTCAGCCGTGACATCGCCCGGCGGCGCCGCGGCGCCCGGCTTGGTCGAGAGCACCACGGCGGCGTAGCCCGCCACCTTGTGCGCGCGCACGTTGCGCGAGGCCCAGCGGGCGAACCCGGCATCGGCGGCCAGGGCGCTGCCATAGGCCAGTTCGTCGCCGGCGGCCTCCGAGTAGCGCGGCGCCACGAAGGCGGCGGCGACCCGCTGGTACTCGGCCTCGGTGAGCTGCGCCTCGCCATCGCGCAGGTGCCGCCACTCCTCCTCCACCTCGGCGGCGAAGGCGTCGATGCCCAGCGCCTTGACCAGGATCTTGATGCGCGCCTTGTACTTGTTGTCGCGGCGGCCATGGCGGTTGTACACGCGCAGGATGGCCTCGACGTAGGACAGCAGGTGTTGCCAGGGCAGATCGTCGCGGATCACCTGGCCGAGCATCGGCGTGCGCCCGAGACCACCGCCGACCAGCACCCGGAGGCGCAGTTGGCCATCGGCGGCGCGCCCCAGATAGAGACCAATGTCGTGCATCATCACCGCCGCACGGTCTTCCTCGGCGGCGCACAGGGCGATCTTGAACTTGCGCGGCAGGAACAGGAATTCCGGGTTCACCGTCGACCACTGGCGGAGAATCTCGGCCAGCGGGCGCGGGTCCAGCAGCTCATCGGCGGCGACCCCGGCGAACGCCTCGGTGGTGATGTTGCGCACGCAGTTGCCGGAGGTCTGGATGGCATGCATTTCCACTGCGGCCAGGCGTTCGAGAATGTCCGCCACCTGTTCCAGCTCGATCCAGTTGAACTGGATGTTCTGCCGCGTGGTGAAGTGGCCGTAGCCACGGTCGTAGTCGCGCGCCACCCCGGCCAGACAGCGCAGTTGGCGGCTCGACAGGGTGCCGTAGGGAATCGCCACGCGCAGCATGTAGGCATGCTTCTGCAGGTACAGGCCGTTCTGCAGGCGCAACGGCAGGAATTCCTCTTCGCTCAGCTCGCCGCTGAGCCGCCGCGCCACCTGGTCGCGAAACTGCGCTACGCGCTCGCGTACCAGGGCGTGGTCGTATTCGTCGTACTGATACATCGCCAGGCCACCTCGGTCATGCACGGACGCCGGCCCCGTTCTGCCGATGGGCGCGGCGCTGATCGGATGCCGGCACTATGGCCAGCCGGGCGGTGACGAAACAGCGGCAGATCGCGCGCAAAAAAGCGCATCAGATCGTCGCGGGCGCCCCGGCGACGCCCCTGCGACCTGATGCCACGCCGCGTCCAGGCTGCTCCGGGAAAAGCGCCGGCAAACCCGCGCCAGCGCCGGAAAGCCCACCTCGCCGGGCATCTGATATGGTTTTTTGCGGCTGACCTGAATCTGTTTCGGCCACAACCCGGTTCCTATAGTCGCGGCGCCTCCCCAGCCTGATGGGCCACGACAATGAGCGAACGCATTCCCGCGCGGATCGTCGAGATCAGCGCCAAGCACCTGACCACCCCGCCGCCCAAGCCGCTCTCGGCGGTCAGCCCGCCGATCTACACCAAGCGCTTCAGCGGGCGCTTCCGCGACCTGCGCCGGCTCGGCGGCGCGCTGCTCTTCCTGCTGTTCTTCGGCACCCTCTGGCTACAGTGGGACGGCCGCCAGGCGGTGCTCTGGGACCTGCCCGAGCGCAAGTTCTACATCTTCGGCGCGACCTTCTGGCCGCAGGATTTCATCCTGCTCTCGGCGATCCTGATCATCGCCGCCTTCGGCCTGTTCTTCATCACCGTGTTCGCCGGCCGCGTCTGGTGCGGCTACACCTGCCCGCAGAGCGTGTGGACATGGATCTTCATGTGGTGCGAACAGCTCTGCGAGGGCGACCGCAACCAGCGCATGAAGCTCGACAAGGCGCCGCTGGGCGCGCAGAAGCTATTGCGCAAGGGCGCCAAGCACGGCCTCTGGCTGCTGGTCAGCCTGGTCACCGGGCTCACCTTCATCGGTTACTTCACTCCGGTGCGGCCGCTGCTGAGCGACCTGTTCAGCCTGCGCCTGGACCTGGAAAGCGCCTTCTGGGTGGCCTTCTTCAGCGCCGCCACCTACGCCAACGCCGGTTGGCTGCGCGAGCAGGTGTGCATCCACATGTGCCCCTACTCGCGTTTCCAGAGCGTGATGTTCGACCAGGACACCCTGGTCATTTCCTACGATGCCGCGCGCGGCGAGTCGCGTGGCGCGCGCAAGAAGGACGCCGAGCCCAAGGCCCTCGGCCTCGGCGACTGCATCGACTGCCAGCAGTGCGTGCAGGTCTGCCCGACCGGCATCGACATCCGCGACGGCCTGCAGATCGCCTGCATCGGCTGCGCCGCCTGTGTCGATGCCTGCGACACGGTGATGGACAAGATGGGCTACGCCCGCGGCCTGGTGCGCTACACCTCGGAGCGCGCCCTGGCGGGTGGCCAGACGCGGCTGCTGCGGCCACGCCTGGTCGGCTACGCGGCCGTGCTGCTGGTGATGCTCGGCGCCTTCGCCTGGGCCTTGCAGGCCCGCCCGCTGATCGCCCTCGACGTGGCCCGTGACCGTGGCCTGTTCCGCGAGAACGCCGCCGGCGAGATCGAGAACGTCTATAACCTCAAGCTGATCAACAAGACCCAGCAGGCGCAGCGCTACCGCCTGGGCCTGGCCGAGTCCGCCGGCTACCGCCTGCAGGGCGAGCCGGAACTGCGCCTGGCGCCGGGCGAGATCCGCGACTTCGCCGTGTCGGTGGCGCAAACCGCGCCGAACGCCGTGGCCGGCTCGCGGCCGTTGGCCTTCCGCGTCAGCGCGCAGGACAGCGGCGAAACCGTCGAGGCGCCCAGCACCTTCGTCGCGCCGAGGCGCTGAGCATGCGCCCCCGGCATGGCGCGGCAACGGCGCAGCGCCTAGAGTGGCAGCTCCCTTCCCGCGCGCAGGACAAGATGAAGCGCTACGAGAAATTCGCCGGCGAGATCGCCGAGCTGATCCGCAGCGGTGTGCTCGCACCGGGGCAGAAGGTGCCTTCGGTGCGCCACGCCAGCCGCACCTACGGGGTCAGCGCGTCCACCGTGTTCCAGGCCTACTACCTGCTCGAAGACCGTGGCCTGATCGTCGCCCGCGCGCGCTCCGGCTACTTCGTCCGCGAGCATGTGCGGCGCGCTCTGGCCGAACCAGAGATCGCCCGCCAGGAAGCGCAGACCACCGAGGTCGATGTCAGCGAGCTGGTGTTCTCGGTGCTCAGCTCGATCAAGGACCCGGACACCGTGCCCTTCGGCTCGGCCTTCGCCGCCCCCGAGCTGTTCCCGCTGCCGCGCCTGGCGCGTTCCATGGCCCATGCCGTGCGCGCCATGGACCCGCGCGCGGTGGTCGCCGACATGACCCCGGGCAGCCATGCCCTGCGCCGGCAGATCGCCCTGCGCTACATGGTCGGCGGCATGCCGCTGTCGGTGGATGAACTGGTGGTCAGCAACGGCGCCCTGGAAGCGCTCAACCTGTGCCTGCAAGTGGTGACCGGCCCCGGCGACCTGGTGGCCATCGAGGCGCCGGCCTTCTACGCCGCCTTGCAGGTGCTCGAACGCCTGAAGCTGAAGGCCGTGGAGATTCCCGTGCACCCGCGCGAGGGCATCGACCTGGAAGTGCTCGCCGAGCGCATGCAGCGCCTGCCGATCAAGGCCTGCTGGTTCATGAGCAACTTCCAGAACCCGCTCGGCGCGAGCATGAGCGATGACAAGAAACGCGCCCTCGCCGCCCTGCTCGCGCGCCACCAGGTGCCGCTGATCGAAGACGACGTCTACGCCGAGCTGTACTTCGCCCAGCAGGCGCCCAAGCCGGTCAAGGCCTTCGACAGCGAAGGGCTGGTGATGCACTGCGGCTCCTTCTCCAAGAGCCTGGCGCCGGGCTACCGGGTCGGCTGGGTGGCCGGCGGACGTTTCCGCGAGCCGATCGAGCGGCTCAAGCTGATGACCAGCCTGTCCGCCTCGGTACCGGCCCAGGCGGCCATCGCCGACTACCTGCAACACGGCGGCTACGACCGCCACCTACGCAAGCTGCGCCACGCCCTGGAAAGCCAGCAGCACGCGATGCTCGCCGCGGTGGCCCGGCACTTCCCCGAACAGACCCGGGTGACGCGCCCGAGCGGCGGCTACTTCCTCTGGCTGGAGCTGCCCGAAAACGTCGACGCGCTACGCCTGTTCCAACTCGCCCTGGCCCAGGGCATCAGCCTCGCGCCGGGGCCGATCTTCTCCGCCACGCGGCGCTTCCGCCATTGCCTGCGCCTGAACTACGGGCATCCGTGGACCGCGCGCAGCGAACAGGCCATGGCGACCCTCGGGCGGATCATCCGCTCGCTCTGAACACTGCACCGGCGTTTCGCCGGCCAGCTGTCGCTGTGCGGCGCGTCGGCGCAAGGCTAGGCTGCCGTCAGCCGCCCGCCCCGCCCTCGTTGCGCAGCGGGTCCGTACCTGGATCGTCTCTGCGGGAACCGCCATGGATGCCGAACACCTGCGAATCTTCCTCACCGTACTGGCCGCCGTCGGCGTGCACCTGGGCGTGCGCTGGTACATCCGCCACGGCCTGGCCAGGCGCAAGCCGAACGACTGGGAGGCGTAACCGGCCCAGCCGCTCGACGCAGCGCGCAGGATGCGCTGCGCCGAGGGATCACTCAGGTCGGCAGCACGCCGCGCTGGTTGGACAGGGTCAGCGCCAGGTCTTCGATCATGTCTTCCTGGCCGCCCACGGTGCCGCGCTTGCCCAGTTCCACCAGCAGCTCGCGGGCGGACACGCCGTACTTGGCCTCGGCGCGCTTGGCGAACAGCAGGAACGAGCTGTAGACACCGGCGTAGCCCAGGGTCAGCGCGTCGCGATCGAGGCGGATCGGCTGGTCCATCATCGGCACCACCAGGTCCTCGGCGACGTCCATGATGCGGTACAGGTCCACCCCGCTGTTCACCCCCATGCGTTCGAGCACGGCGACGAAGACTTCCAGCGGCGTGTTGCCGGCGCCGGCGCCGAGCCCGGCGACCGAGCCGTCGATGCGCGCGGCGCCGGCCTCGATGGCGGCCAGCGAGTTGGCGATGGCCATGCCGAGGTTGTGGTGGCCGTGGAAGCCCACTTCGGTGCCGGGCTTCAGCTCGGCGCGCAGCAGGCCGACCTTGGCGCTGACTTCGTCGGGCAGCATGTAGCCGGCCGAGTCGGTGCAATAGATGCAGTTGGCGCCGTAGCTTTCCATCAGCCGCGCCTGTTCCAGGAGTTTCTCGGCGCTGACCATGTGCGCCATCATCAGGAAGCCGACGGTGTCCAGGCCCATGCCGGCGGCCATGCCGATGTGCTGCTCGGAGACATCGGCCTCGGTGCAGTGGGTGGCCACGCGGATGGTCGAGACGCCACAGCCGTGGGCCATCTTCAGGTGCTCGACGGTACCGATGCCGGGCAGCAGCAGGGCCGACACCTTGGCCTGCTTCAGGCGCGGAATCACCGCCTCGAAGTATTCGCGGTCGCTGTGCGCCGGGAAGCCGTAGTTCACCGAGGTGCCGCCCAGGCCGTCGCCGTGGGTGATCTCGATCAGCGGCACGCCGGCGGCGTCGAGGCCGCTGGCCACCGCCACCATCTGTTCCAGGCTGATCTGATGGCGCTTGGCGTGCATGCCGTCGCGCAGGCTCATGTCGTGCAGGCGGACGCTCTTACCGTGCAGGTTCATAGGGGTTCTCCACTCAGCGGGCGGGCAGTTGCAGGGCGCCCTTGTGGGCTTCTTCGGCGAACATCTCGGCAGTGCGCAGGCCGGCGGCGGTCATGATGTCGAGGTTGCCGGCGGACTTCGGCAGGTAGTCGCCCAGGCCCTCCACTTCCAGGTACACCGAGACGCGCTTGCCGTCGAACACCGGGCCGTTGATCAGCTTGTAGCCCGGCACGTAGCGCTGCACCTCGCGGATCATCGCGTGGACCGACTCGCGGATCGCCGCCTGGTCCGGCTCGTCCTCGGTCAGGCAGTGGATGGTGTCGCGCATCATCAGCGGCGGCTCGGCCGGGTTGATGACGATGATCGCCTTGCCCTGCCGGGCCCCGCCGACCTTCTCGATGGCGCCGGCGGTGGTGCGGGTGAATTCGTCGATGTTCTTGCGCGTGCCCGGACCGACCGAGCGCGACGACACGGTGGCGACGATCTCGCCGTAGGCCACCGGCTGCACGCGGGACACCGCGGCCACCATCGGGATGGTCGCCTGGCCGCCGCAGGTCACCATGTTCACATTCAGCGCCAGGTTGCCGGCATGCTCGGCCAGGTTCACCGGCGGCACGCAGTAGGGACCGATGGCCGCCGGGGTGAGGTCGATCATGATCACCCCGAGTTCGTTGAGCTTGCGGCTGTTCTCGGCGTGCACGTAGGCCGAGGTGGCGTCGAAGGCGATGCGGATATCGTCGTCCAGCACATGCGGCAGCAGGCCGTCGACGCCCTCGGCGGTGGTCTTCAGGCCGAACTCGCGAGCGCGCTTGAGGCCATCGGACTCGGGATCGACGCCGACCATCCAGACCGGCTCGATCCACTCGGAACGGCGCATTTTCATCAGCAGGTCGGTGCCGATATTGCCCGGCCCGATGATCGCGGCCTTGAGTTTCTTGCTCATGGAAAACTCCTATGCACGGAACGACACCCGGGCGCTGCCCAGGCCGTCGATGTCCAGTTCGAAGCGGTCGCCGGCAGCCACCGGCTCCAGCGGGACCAGGGAACCGGAGAGGATGATCTCGCCGGCCTTGAAGGGAATGCCGAAGGCGCCCAGGGTGTTGGCCAGCCAGGCCACCGCGGTGAGCGGGTTGCCCTGCACCGCCGAGCCGAGGCCTTCGCTGAGCGGCGCGCCGTTCTTGAACACGCGCATGCGCAGGTTGGGCAGGTCCAGCTCGCGCGGGTCGCGCTCGCGCGTCCCCAGCACGAACACCCCGCAGGAGGCGTTATCGGCCACCGTGTCCTGGATGCGGATGCGCCAGTCGTGGATGCGCGAGTCGACGATCTCGAAACAGGCCATCACGCACTCGCTGGCGGCCAGCACGTCGGCTTCGGTGACGCCCGGCCCGCACAGGTCGGACTTCAGGCGGAAGGCGATCTCGCCCTCGGCGCGCGGCTGGATCAGGCGGTTCTCCGACAGCGAAATGTCGGCGCCATCGGCGAACCACATGTGCCGCGTGATAAAGCCGAAGTCCGGCTGGTGCACGTCGAGCATGCGCTGCACCGCCGCCGAAGTGACACCGATCTTCTTGCCGACCAGTTCGTCGCCGGCGGCCAGGCGGCGCTGCAGGATGCGCCGGGAAATCTCATAGGCATCCTCGATGCCGATGTCCGCCCAGCGCTCGGTCAGCGGCGCCAGCGTGCAGCCGTTGAGCAGCGCCTGGTAGAGCATGTCGGCGTGATGTTCGCGCAAGGCTTCGCTCATGCCGCGCCCTCCGCCAGGAAGGCCAGGGTTTCGCGGTTGAACAGCGCGCGGTGCTCGACCATCACCCAGTGCCCGCATTCGCTGAGCAGGACGAAACGGATGTGGCGGCAGGCGCCCATCAGCGTCTGCGCGCCGCTGGCCGGGCAGAATTTGTCGTCCATGCCCCAGAAGCCGAGGATCGGGCAGCTCAGCTCGCCCAGCCGCGCGGCCAGGTTCGGCACCTGCATGCGGGTCAGCACGCAGCGCGGTTGCTCGCGCACCACGGCGACCCGCTCGTCGACCGTTTCATCGCTGATCAGCGCGGCATCGTGGAGTTGCAGCGAGAGCAGCCGGCGCATGCCCGCGGCATCGTTCAGCTCGCCGTTGGCGAAGGCCGCGCCCATCTGCTGGATGCCTTCCATCTGCTGGTAGTACTGCTCTTTCTCCATCAGCCCGCCGGGCGCCATCAGCACCAGGCGCGCGACGCGCTGCGGCTGGTCGAGGGCGAGCTTGAGGGCGATGGCGCCGCCCAGCGAATTGCCCACCAGGGTGCAGCGGGGGATATCCAGGGCATCGAGCAGGCCGCTGACGGCGGCGACGAAGAAGTCCAGCGTGTAGTCGGTTTCCGGTTTGTCGCTGGCGCCGTAGCCGGGCAGGTCGGGAACGATCACGCGGTAGCCGGCGGCGGCGAATTCCGGGTAGTTCTGCTTGAAGTTGCTGTGGCCGCTGGCGCCCGGCCCGCTGCCATGGATGAACAGCAGCGGTTCGCCGGCGCCGCTGTCGAGGTAGTGCAAGCGGAGTCCATCGTTGAGGGTGACGAAGTGCCCTTTCGGCAAGGCGGCCATGGCGGTGTTCCTCGGCTGGTCGTGGTCGCCGGGATTATTCCGGCGGCTCTGCCGCGGCGGCATCGTCCGAGAGGACTAGCGCCGCGGCCGCCCCCTAGTCCCTTCGGACGTGGGCGCGGCGGCGCCGGCGACCTAGGCTGCAAGCCTTATCGCAAGAGAGGAGCAGTCATGAGCGATGCATTGGATTTCAGCGGCCAGGTGGTGCTGGTCACCGGCGGCGGCAAGGGCGTTGGCCGTGGCATCAGCCAGCGCTTTCTGGAACAGGGCGCCGAGGTCATCATCTGCGGCCGCGAAGCGCCCGCCGAGCTGCCCCGCCAGGGGACGCGCGAGGCCTGGTTCGTGCCCTGCGACGTGCGTGATTTCGCGCAGTTGCAGGCGCTGCTGGCGGCCATCGACGAACGCTTCGGCCGCCTCGACGTGCTGGTCAACAACGCCGGCGGCGCGCCCCATGCCGATGCCGCCAGCGCCTCGCCACGCTTCTCCGAGGCGATCATCCGCCTCAACCTGCTGGCGCCGCTGAACCTCTGCCAACTGGCCAACCAGCGCATGCAGGCGCAGGCCAACGGCGGCGCCATCATCAACATCTGCAGCGTCAGCGCCATCCGCCCCTCGCCGGGCACCGCCGCCTACGGCGCGGCCAAGGCCGGGCTGATCAACCTGAGCCATTCGCTGGCGGTGGAGTGGGCGCCGAAGGTGCGCATCAACTCGGTGATCGGCGGCCTGATCCAGACCGAGCAGGCGCACTTGCACTATGGCGACGAGGCCGGCCTGGAGCGGGTCGCGCGGACCATCCCGCTGGGGCGCCTGGCACTGCCGCGAGACATCGCCGACGCCTGCCTGTTCCTCGCCTCGCCGCTGGCCGCCCATGTCAGCGGCGCCGAGCTGGCGGTCCACGGCGGCGGCGAGCGGCCGGGCTTCCTCGATGCCGCCACGGCGCGCACCTGACGCCATGTTCAGCGTGCGCCACGAACGCCTCCTGGAGCTGTCCCCGGCGCAGGCCTGGCAACGCCTGCGCGACCTGACCCTGGCGCCGCACTACGTCCCCGGCCTGACCGGCAGCGTGCGCCACCCCGGCCCGCTGGAAGGCCCCGGCGCCAGCCGCCGGGTGTTCCTCAAGAGCGGCGCCTTCCTCGACGAAAGCGTGATCCAGTGGCGCGACGGCCAGGGCTTCGCCCTGCGCCTGCACCGGGCCGAACAGGGGCCGCCCTTCCCTTTCCGCAAGGCGTATTTCCACTATGCGCTGGAGCCCGGCGGCGACGGTCGTACCTGCCTGCGCCTGAGCCTGGAGGGCGAGTTGCGCGGCGGCTGGCTGACCACGCTGCTGCTGGGCGGCCTGCTGCGGCGCAATGTCGAACGCATCGGCGCGAACCTCAAGGCCTTCTACGAAAGCGGGCAGACGCAGAACGCCGATTTTCAGCGCCGCGCCAGATCCGTGCCGTAGCGCGGCCGCCGCGCCGCCCGCCGGGACTGGCGCGGGCGGCGGGCGGGTGGCGTCACTCCGGGCGCCGCTCGACGTTGAGTTCGCCCCAGTAGGCCTTCATCGAGCGGATGCGCCCCTTGTCGTCGAACTCCATCACGTCGATCACGTGGAGGCTGCAGGGTTCGCCGTTCCACATCAGGTCGACGCGCATCGGCATGGCCGCGCAGCCGTTGCCGGCGACCCGCACCGGGCCGGTCAGTTGCGCGCTGGCCTCGGTGCGGCCGAGGCCCTCGCGGTAGAAGCGCGCGATGGCCTGGAGGCCGACCAGCGCCGGCGTGCCCACCGGGTCCTCGATCACCGCGTCGTCGGCATACAGGCCGAGGATGCCGTCGATATCGCCGGCATCGACCATTTCCACGTAGCGCGCCATGCGCCGACGGATCAGTTGCGTGTCCATCTCCCCTCCCGCCTCAGGCGATTTCGAACAGGGCCGCGGCACCCATGCCGCCGCCGATGCACATGCTCACCACCACGTAGCGCTCGCCGCGCCGACGGCCTTCGAGCAGCGCGTGGCCAACCATGCGCGCGCCGGACATGCCGAACGGATGGCCGATGGCAATGGCGCCGCCGTTGACGTTCAGGCGCTCCTCGGGAATGCCCAGGCGCTCCTGGCAGAACAGCACCTGGCAGGCGAAGGCTTCGTTGATCTCCCACAGGCCGATGTCCTCGACGCCCAGGCCGTGGCGGGCGAGCAGCTTGGGCACGGCGAACACCGGGCCGATGCCCATCTCGTCGGCGTTGCAACCGGCCACCGCCAGGCCACGGTAGATACCCAGCGGGCGCAGGCCGCGGCGCTCGGCTTCGCGAGCCTCCATCAACACCGACGCCGAGGCGCCGTCGGACAATTGCGAGGCGTTGCCGGCGGTGATGAAGCGTCCCGCGCCGCTCCACTGGCCGCCCTGCCACACCGGCTCCAGCGCGGCCAGGCTGGCCAGGCTGGTGTCGACGCGATTGCACTCGTCGCGGGTCAGCGACACGCTTTCGTGGCGGCTCTCGCCGCTGGCCTTGTCGATCACCAGGCGCTGCGCGGCGAAGGGCACGATTTCCGCGTCGAAGCGCCCGGCCTGCTGGGCCCGCGCGGTCAACTGCTGGCTGCGCAGGCTGTAGGCATCCTGCGCCTCGCGGGAAATGCCGTAGCGCGTGGCGACGATCTCGGCGGTTTCGATCATCGGGATGTACGCCGTCGGGTCCTTGGCGAGCACCGCCGCGGACTGGTTGCGGTAGGCGTTCTTGTGCTTGTTCTGCACCAGCGAGATGGACTCCAGGCCACCGGCCACGGCGATGTCCAGCTCGTTGCAGACGATGCCCTTGGCGGCGATGGCGATGCTCATCAGCCCCGAAGCGCACTGACGCTCCACGGCCATCCCGGCGACGCTCGGCGGCAGGCCGCCGGCGATGGCGCAGAGGCGCCCGAGGTTGTAGGCCTGGGTGCCCTGCTGGGCGGCGGCGCCGATGATCACATCCTCCACCTCGCCCGGCTCGATGCCGGCGCGACGCACCGCCTCGGCCACCACATGGCCGCCCATGGCCGGCGCCTCGGTGTCGTTGAGGGCGCCGCGGAAGGCCTTGCCGATGGCGGTACGCGCGGTGGAGACGATGACGGCTTCTCTCATGGGAATTCCTCTCGATGGATGACGGGAAAGGCGCGCGGCGCCTTGTCCCCAGCCCTCTCCCGGCAGCGGCAGAGGGGCGCAATGGGAGGCCCGGGGCGCGCGCCTCAGGCCGGGTAGTAACGGCTGATGGTGTCCACCACGCAGCCGGGGCGTTCTTCGCCGTCGATCTCGACGCTGACGCGGATGGTCGCCTGCACGGCGCCCTTCAACGCCTCGGCGGCGACCAGTTGGGCGCGGCCGCGCACACGCGCGCCGGCTTTCACCACATTGGGGAAGCGCAGCCGGTCGCAGCCGTAGTTCACCCCCATGGCGAGGCCGCGCACTTCGACGATCTGCGGCAGGAACAGGTTGACCAGCGCCAGCGTCAGGTAGCCGTGGGCGATGCAGGCGCCATAGGGGCCGCTCGCCGCGCGCACGGGATCGACGTGGATCCACTGGTGGTCGCCGGTGGCCTCGGCGAACTGGTCGATGCGCGCCTGCTCGACGCGCAGCCAGGCGCTCACGCCCAGTTCCTCGCCGACGCAGGCGAGCAGCGCCTCGGGATGTTCGAAGACACGCGGCATGCTCAGGCCCTCTGGCTGGAGACCGACAGCACTTCGCCGGTCATGTAGGAGCTGTAGTCGCTGGCCAGGAACATCATCACGTTGGCCACTTCCCAGACCTCGGCGGCACGCCCGAAGGCCTCGCGGGCGGCCAGTTGGTCGAGCAGTTCCTTGGGCGCGGATTTGCGCAGGAAGTCGTGCAGGGCGATGCTCGGGCTCACCGCGTTGATGCGGATGCCATGCTCGGCGGCTTCCACGGCCGCGCAGCGGGTCAGCGCCATCACCCCGGCCTTGGCCGCGGCGTAGTGGCTCTGTTCCTTCTGCGCGCGCCAGCCGAGCACCGAGGCGTTGTTGACGATGACCCCGGCGCGCCGCTCGATCATCGCCGGCAGCATGGCGCGGGTCATGCGCATGGTGCCGGTGAGGGTGACGTCGAGGACGCGCTGCCACTCCTCGTCGCTCATCTCCAGCAACAGCCGCGAACCGCCGAGGCCGGCGTTGTTGATCAGCACGTCGACACCGCCCAGGTCGCGCTCGGCGGCGGCCACCAGGGCGCGCACCTGCTCTTCGACGGTGACGTTGCATTCGCGCGTGTAGACCTGGTCCAGCCCGGTGGCCTCGCGGATCTTCAGCGCCGCTTCCTGCAGCCGGCCTTCATGGATATCGCTGATCATCAGCGCCCGGCAGCCTTCCTCGGCGGCACGCAGGGCGGCGGAGAAACCGATGCCGGCGCCGGCGGCGGCGGTGATCAGCACCGACTTGCCGCGCAGCAGGCCATGGCCGGGAACGTAGGTGGGGATACTGCTCATGGGAGTCCTCTCCTTCAGGCGCGCACGCGCGGCTCGCGGGGCATGCCCAGCGCGCGTTCGGCGATGATGTTGCGTTGGATTTCGTTGGTGCCGCCGTAGATGGTGTCGGAGCGGCTGAAGAGGAACATCGACTGCAGGCGGCCGAGCTGGTACGGCCCGCCCTCCAGCAGTTCGGCCTCGGCGCCGAGCACGTCCATCGCCAGCTTGCCCAGCTCGACGTGCCAGTTGGCCCAGCACAGCTTGTAGATCATCGCTTCGCGGCGCAGCGTGCCGTCCTGGGCGCCGGAGAGCATGCGCAGCGAGTTGTAGCGCAGCACGCGCAGGCCGCTCCAGGCCTCGGCGATGCGCTGGCGCAGCAGCGGGTCGCGGGCGGCGCCGTTGGCCTTGGCGATGCGGATGATCTCTTCCAGCTCGTTGTGGAACAGCATCTGCTGGCCGAGGGTGGACACCCCACGCTCGAAGCCGAGCAGGGCCATGGCGATCTTCCAGCCGTCGCCGGGCGCGCCGAGCAGGTTCTCGGCAGCGGTCTCGGCGTCGTCGAAGAACACTTCGTTGAATTCCGAGGTGCCGGTGAGCTGTTCGATGGGGCGCACGCTGATGCCCTGCTGGGCCATCGGCACCAGCAGGAACGACAGGCCCTGGTGGCCGACGCTGCCCGGCTCGCTGCGGGCGATGACGAAGCACCAGTCGGATTCGTGGGCCAGCGAGGTCCAGACCTTCTGCCCGCTGATGCGCCACTTGCCGCTGGCGGCGTCGAAGCTGGCGCGGGTCTTGACGTTGGCCAGGTCGGAGCCGGCGCCCGGCTCGGAGTAGCCCTGACACCAGAATTCGCGGCCGGCGACGATGCCCGGCAACAGCCGGCGCTTCTGCTCCGGGGTGCCGAAGGCGGCGATGGTCGGACCGGCCAGGCCTTCGCCGATGTGGCCCATGCGTCCCGGTCCGCCGGCGCGGGCGTACTCCTCGTGGAAGATCACCTGCTGGCTGATCGACAGACCGCGGCCGCCGTCTTCCGCGGCCCAGCCGACGCAGGTCCAGCGGCCCTCGGCGAGCTTGCGCTCCCAGGCTTTGCGTTGCTCGGGGAAGCTGTGCTCGTCGCCCGGTCCGCCACGGAAGCGCAACGGCTCGAACTCGCCGCCCAGGTTGTCCGCCAGCCAACTGGCGACCTCGGCGCGGAAGGCTTCGTCCGCGTCGCTGAAATGGATCTTCATGCGGTTGCTCCCAAAAGCGCGGCGGCGATGCGTTCGCGGTGCCAGGACGGCGCGCCGAGGAAGGCCTCGCTGGCCCGCGCGCGTTTGAAATACAGGTGTGGGTCGTACTCCCAGGTGAAGCCGACGCCGCCGTGCAATTGAATGGCTTCGGCGGCGCAGTGGAAGAACGCCTCCGAGCAACGCGCCTTGGCCAGGGCGGCGGCCAGCGGCAACTCGCCGGCCACCGTCGCGTCGCCGTTGGCGGCCAGCGCTTCCTCGGCCACGCAGGCGGCGTAGTAGGCGGCGGAACGCGCGCACTCGACCTCCAGCATCATGTCCGCGGCGCGGTGCTTGATGGCCTGGAAGCTGGCGATGGCGCGGCCGAATTGCTGGCGTTCGGCGGTATAGGCCAGGGTCAGGTCGAGGGCCTGCTGGGCGCCGCCGGTCTGCTCGGCGGCCAGCGCCACGCAGGCCAGTTGCAGCACGCGTTCCAGCAGCGCCGCGCCCTGCCCCGGCGCACCCAGGCGGGCATCGGCGCTGACGTAGACCTGGCGCAGTTCCACCTCGGCCAGGCGCCGGGTCTGGTCCAGGGTCGGCTTGAGGCAACGCTGCAGGCCGGCGCTGTCCGCCGCCACGGCGAACAGCTCGATGCCCTGCTCGCCGCGCGCGGCGACGATCAGCAGGCCGGCGCTATGGCCATCGACCACCTGGCGCAGCACGCCATCGAGGACGAAGCCCGAGCCTTCGGCGCGGGCGCTGGCCTGCACCGCGTCCAGGTCCCAGCGGCCGTTCGAGGAGAACGCCAGGCTGGCGGTCAGGCTGCCATCGGCCAGGCGCGGCAGCCAGTGCGCCTTCTGCGCCTGGTTGCCGCCCAGCAGCAGCGCCGGGGTGGCCAGGCAGGCGCTGGCGAAGAAGGGGGAACAGAGCAGGCGTCGGCCCATCTGCTCCAGGAGGATGGCCAGCTCGACGAAGCCCAGGCCCAGCCCGCCGTACTGCTCGGGGATGTGAATGGCCGGCCAGACCATCTCGCCGCACAGGCGGCGCCAGAGTGCCGGGTCGTAGCCCAGCTCGCTGGCCATGGCGGCACGCACTGCCGCGGAAGCGGAAACGTCCGCGAGGAAACCCTCGGCGGACTCGCGGATCATCTCCTGCTCATCGCTGAACGCGAATTCCATAAGGTTGCCTTCTTGTCGCTCTCGGGGCAGCGCCCCTGGTGGCGAGCAGTCTGGCGCGTCAGCCGGCACCGGGAATCCTATGCGCTGACTAGTCCGGATGGACGATTGAAATGGACCCGGGGGCGCGCCGGCTCGGGTGTCCGGGGCAGGCAGGGCCCCGCCTCCCAAACCTGCCCCGCACTGGCGATACCCTTGCGCCGCGCGCCCCCGGGATAACCCGACTCAGTCGCCCAGCAGGCCGCGGCCGACCTGGAGCTGACTGGAAGTCCGTTGCCGCTGGCCCACGCCCAGCCAGACGGCCAGCGCCGGCAGCAGGAAGATCGCCCCCAGCACGTTGACCAGGAACATGAAGGCCAGCAGCACGCCCATGTCGGCCTGGAACTTGAGCGCGGAGAATGCCCAGGTGCCGACGCCGATCGACATGGTCACGGCGGTGAACACGGCGGCGGTGCCGCGCTGGCGCATCGCCTCGTAGAAGGCTTCGCGCAGCGACAGGCCGTCGGCCATCTCATGCTGCATGCGCTCGTAGAGATAGACGCCGTAGTCCACCCCGACCCCCACGCCGAGCGCGATCACCGGCAGCGTGGCGACCTTGAGGCCGATGCCGAGCAAGGCCATCAGCGCGTTGCAGAGGATGGTCACCAGCATCAGCGGCACGATCACGCAGAGCACCCCGCGCCAGGAGCGGAAGGTGATCCAGCAGAGCAAGGCGATGGCGCAGAAGATCGACGCCAGCATCTGCACCTCGGCGTGCTCGACCGCCTCGTTGGTGGCCGCCGCGACGCCACCGTTGCCGCCGGCCAGGCGGAAGCGCAGCAGCGGGCTGTGCTCCTGGGCGATGAAGCGTTCCACTTCCTCGGTGACATGCTTGAGGGTCGCGCCCTGGTGGTCGTTGAGGTACACCAGCAGGTTGATCGTGCGGCAGCCTTCGGTGTTCAGGCCCAGCTCCGGGTTGGCCGCGCCGCCGCCGGTGCGCAGGGCGGCTTCCGAGCGTTGCAGCGCGGCCCAGCGCGGGTTGGCCTCGTTGTTCGCCGCGACGTACAGCTTCACCCCGCCGGCGACCGTGCTGACCGATTGCACGCCGTCGACACCGCGCATGTAGAGGTCGAAGCGCTCCACCGCATTCATCACCTCCCAGTTCAGGCAGGCCTCTTCCAGCCCGCTGGTCTCGACGTACACCGAGAGCACGTCCATGCCGATCGCGTAGTTGTTGACGATCGCCGCGTTGTCGCGGTTGTAGCGCGACTCGGCGCGCAGCTCCGGCGCGCCGACGCCGACGTCGCCGGTCAGCAGGAAGCGCGAGTAGTAGGTGCCCAGCGCCAGCAGCACGGCCATCGCGGCGAGACTGAGCAGCGCCGGGCCCGGCTCGGCCAGCGCCGACAGCGCCCACCAGACGCGGTGCCGGGCGCCGGGCGCCAGCGGCTGACGGCGGGCGTCGCGCTCCAGTTGCAGGTGCGAGAGGATGATCGGCAGGAACATCTTGTTGGTCACGATCATCAGGCCGACGCCCAGGCAGGCGGTCAGCCCGAGTTCGTGGACGATCGGGATGTCGATGACCATGATCACCATGAAGCCCAGGGCGTTGGCCAGCAGCGCCACCGTGCCCGGCACCGCCAGCTTGCGGAAGGCACCCTCCGCCGCCTGCCGCGGGCTGGCGCCGGCCAGTACCTCCTGCTTCCAGGCATTGGTCATCTGCACGGCGTGGGAGACGCCGATGGAGAAGATCAGGAACGGCACCAGGACCGACATCGGATCGATGCCGTAGCCGAGCAGCGGCAGCAGGCCGAGCAGCCAGATCACCGGCAGCAGCGCCACGGTGATCGCCAGCAGGGTCAGCTTCAGCGAGCGGCTGTAGAACCACAGCAGCAGCAGGGTGATGGCGAAGGCGATGGCGAAGAAGGTCTCCACGCTGGTCAGCCCGTCCATCACCTCGCCCATGATCTTGGCGAAGCCGACGATCTGGATGTCGATGCGCTCGCTGCCGTAGGTCGCGCGGATCGCTTCGAGCTTGCGCGCGACGCTGGCGTAGTCGAGCTTCTTGCCGGTCTGCGGGTCCACTTCCAGCAGGTCGGCCTGGATCATCGCCGAGCGCAGGTCGTTGGCCACCAGTTGGCCGATCTCGCCGGACTTGGCCACGTTGGAGCGGATCTGCGCGAGCCCGGCGGCATCGGCCTCGAAGTGCGCGGGCACCACCACGTCGCCGGTGAAGCCGGACTCGGTGACCTCGATGTAGCGCACGTTGGGGGTGAACAGCGAGCGCACGCGGCTGCGGTTCACCCCCGGAATGAAGAACACCTCGTCGGTGACCTTGCGCAGCACGTTGAGGAACTCGCCGTTGTAGATATCCCCCGGGCCCTTCCAGTGCACGCTGACCATGATGCGGTTGGCCCCGGAAAAGGTCGTGCCGTGGTCATGGAAAGCGGCCATGTAGGGATGGCTGACCGGGATCAGCTTGTGGAAGCCCGGATCGAGGCGGGTGTGCAACGCCGAGGCGCCGAGGCCCAGGGTCAGCAGCACGAACAGCAGCCCCAGGGCCAGGCGATGGGCGATCAGGCCGCGCGCCAGGGCGGCGACCAGGCGCTCGGTACGGGTCAGGGCGATCGGCGCGATCGAAGTGGTCGAAGCGGTCATCACGGCATTTCCTGATGCGGCGGGGTGGTCGGGGATTGGCCGCTGGCCGGCGGTTCGCCGCCCGGCCAGGGCATGCTGCGCAGCCCGGCATCGCTGGCCAGCAGCAAGGGCCCGGCGGACGGCAGGTAGAGGTCGGTGAGGTTCTCCTGGCCGGTCTCGCGCAGCACCTGGAACGAGGCGCCGCCGTCGCGGCTGGCCAGGACCACGCCACCCTGGCCGGCGAGCAACAGCGTGCCGTCCGGGGCGACGGCGGCGGCGTACAGCGACGCCGGCCGCGGCAATTGGACCGGCGACCAGTGCAGGCCGCCGTCGAGGCTGCGGAACACCTGCCCGCGCATGCCGTAGGCGACCCAGTTGGCGCCGCCGAGGCTGACCGCGCCATACAGCGAGCCAGAGTAGAACGGCTCGACCACTTGCCAGTGGACGCCGCCATCGAGCGAGCGCAGGACGCTGCCCGCCTCGCCGACGATCAGCCACTGGCGGCGGTCGGCGGACGCCGCGATGCCGTTCAGGTGCCAGTCGGCCAGTCCGGGAATCGCCTCGCCGGCCCAGTGCGCCCCGCCATCGGCGGAGCGCAGCACCCGGCCGAAGGCGCCAACCGCCAGCCAGTCGCCCGACGGCAGGCGCGCGGCGTCCATTAGCGGTTCGCCGGCGTCGCTGAGGAACGCCGACTCCGTCCAGCTCTTGCCGCCATCGCTGGTGCGCAGGATCCATCCTTCATGGCCGAGCGCCAGCCCGTGGAGAGCATCGGCGAACACCAGGCGGGTGATCAGCGCCTGGCGCTGCGGCGACACGCTCGCGGCGCTCCAGGTCCGGCCCTGGTCGGGCGAGAACTGGATGTGCCCCAGCTCGCCGGCCATGACCAGCCCGGCGGCGCTCGCCTTGATCGAGTCGATCTGCATGCGCTCGACCGGGATCTGCGTCGGCCGCATGGGTGGCATGGCGCGCGGGGAAAACGCCAGCACGCCGGCCAGCCCCACGAGCAGGGATACCCCCAGCCCTACGATCGTCCTCATGGCGAACGCCTCCCTGCGCGGCCAGCCACGGGGGCCGTGCCAGGCGCGAAAACCAACGACAGCGGATTCATCGCCGGCACCCTCCTCAGTAGCTGTACTTGGCGCTGAACGCCAGGTAGTCGCGGTCGGCCAACGGACGTTTCTCCAGGTTCGGGCTGCCGAGGAAGCCGTTGTAGGTCAGGCCCAGTTCCAGGTTGTTCAGGTACTTGCCGGTGACGCCGACGCTCATGCGCTTGTCGCCCTCGCCGACCAGGCCACCGAAGGCCCCGGCCACGGCGGCGGCGCCCTTGACCTGCTGGGCGAAGGACAGCGGCATGGTCATGTCCCAGCTGTCGATGACGTTGTTCCAGGACGGCGTCACCATCAGCTGGTAGGCCCAGGAGTTGCGGCTATTGGTGAGCTGGTCGTAGCGCTCCCCGGCGAAGCCGTAGGGGTCCACCTGGTTGACGTGCAGGTAGCTGGCTTCGGCGATGAAGGTGGTCTGCTCGGAGAACCAGCGCGGGCCGAGCAGGTATATCGCCGAGAGGTTCGACTGGGTGGCATCGGCGCGGGTCGCCACGGAGCCCAGCGGCGAGTCGACGAGCACCGGCACGCCCTCCTTGTAGCTGACCTCGCCGGCCAGGTTGACGTCGCCCAGGCGCGTCGAGAAGCTGGCGCCGTAGAGCGAGATGTCGTCGAAGTACACCACGCTGTAATCCACCGGGAGCATGTCCTGGTAGTTCACTTCGACGTTGGGGTTCTTGTCGTGGTAGCGCAGGTAGTAAAGGCTGATGTCGCTCTCGCTGGTCACCGCGAAGTGCGTGCTCACCCCCCACTGGCCGCTGTCGCGCGGATGCCGGTCGGGACCGCGCGGGATGTTGAAGCCCGGCGCCGCGCGAATGAACTCCGCGCCTGGACCGACCACGTCGGTATAGGAGAAGTAGGTGCCGACCGGGTCCAGTTCGGTGGGTTTGTACTCGTACTGGTAATAGGCCGAGACACCGAAGAGCGGGGTCAACTGCCACTGCGCCGAGACCTGGCCGACCGGCAGCAGGATGTCCTTCACCTCGGTACCGGGGACGTTGGCCTTGGTCGCATCGGCGGGCGACTGGGCGCCGGCGATGTTGGGGAAGAACAGGCTCTCGCCCCACTGCACCACCTGGCGCCCGAGGCGCAGGTTGAGCATCGACTCGTCGCCGGTCTGCAGGCTGCCGTAGACATAGGAGTCGAGCAGGCGCGTGCGGTTTTCTTCGAGCTTGCGCGCGCGCGAGGTGAACTGGTCGTGGTCGCCGCTCTTGTTCACCGTGTCGGGCGAGTCGTTGTCGTTGTAGTGGCGGTAGACATCGTCGTAGAAGCTGCTGACGCGCAGGAACGCCCCGTAGTTGTGGTACTTGATGTCGAAATCGCCGAGCAGCGACAGGCGATTGTTGATCAGGCTGCCACGCTTGAAGTTGCGGTCGCCGTCATCCGAGTTGACCGTGCTCGACAGCCCGGTCGCCGGGTCGGTCGGCCCGTCGACCAGCGTCTGCGACGGGTCGCGCAGGCGGTAGGCCGCGGCGTAGCTGAGGTTGATGATGTAATCGACATTGACCTCTTCGCCGAGGCTGAAGGTGCCCGCGAACGCCGGCGCGGCGAAGGGAATCACCGTCAGGCCGAGCATCCACTGCAACCAACGGCCACCGCGCAGACCGCCCGATCCCCCTACCGCACCGCTTGCAAAATGGTTCATCTACAACCTCCTGTTCGGCCACGCCGGCGTGGCACCTCTACGGGTGTCCGACGGCCGCGCAGCAGCCCCCCTGGCGACGGACGAGCCGTCGCCGGGGTGCGTTCATATGGAATATGTCAGTGAAGAAAGCCGTGTCCGGGCGCCGCGCCCGGCGCGTTCACTTGCCCGCCTGGCGGAGCATGTCGGTGGTGAACATGAAGGGCTTGAGGCGGTCGCCGTTGACCCGCGGCGGCGCGCCCTCGTTGGTCAGCCGGTCGGCCAGGTAGGAACCGGAAACCAGGTCGTGATAGACCGTGACGCCGGCCTGGAACACCTTGGCGCCGTAGGCGTAGTAGCTGTTGAGGAAGTTGGTGCGCCAGAGCTGGCCACGGGCGTCGTAGTTGTCCGCCATGATGGCGTTCCAGGAGTCCTCGTCGATGTACAGGACGCGCTTGGCGTACTGGTGGCGGTAGCCCTCCTTCAGGGTGGCTTCCAGCACCCAGACACGGTGCAGCTCGTAGCGCATCACGCTGGGATCGATGCTGCCGACCTTGAGCAGGTCCTGGTACTTGACCCCTTCGGCTTCGAGGCGATAGCCGTTGTAGGGCACGTACATCTCGCGCTTGCCGAGCATTTTCCAGTTGTAGCGTTCGGGGGAACCGTTGAACAGGCGATCGTCATCGATGGTGCGGAAGCCGCCGACGCCCAGCGGAATGTCGAAGCCATAGCCGGGGGACTGGCGCACGCGGCGGGTGCCCGGGTTGTATTGCCAACTGGTCTGCGGGTTCTTCGCCTCGTTGAAATAGGTGTAGGTCAGCGACACTTCGCCCTTCTGCCGATCCGGCTTCAGCGTGGTCACCCGCGACAGCGCGAAGACCCCGTCGGTGGGCTGGCCGTGATAGTCGTCGCCGGTCAGGTCGAGGATCTCGAAGCGCATCTGGCCCCAGGCGATCTTGCCGTCCTGATAGACCACGGCCTGGTCGTACACCGCGTCTTCCTCGGCGGCATAGGCCGGCAGGAGGATATTGCGCAGCAGTTCGTCACCGTTCTTCGGGATCGGGAAAGGCGTGCCGCCGCGCAACGCGCGCTCGCCCATGTTGCCGTCTTCCAGCTCGGCGCTGACGGCGTTCTTGCGGGTGATATCGCAGCGATAGTCGTCGTAGCGGAAATCCCGGTGCGTGGGATAGACCGGGATCGCGAAGCTGGACGGGTACTTGTGCAGCAACGCCTTCTGCCCATCGGAGAGACGCGCCTCGTACTGCGCCATGTTCTGCGCGGTGATGGTGTACAGCGGTTTTTCCGAGGCATAGGGATCGGGATGGCGCGTGCCCACGCCGGCGAAATGCAGGCCGGGCGGCGTGCCCAGCCAGGCGCCGCTGTAGGCGGGAATGCTGCCATCGGCGTTGCCGGCTTTCTCGGCGCCGATACAGGTGAGTTCACGACCGAGCTTTTCCGCCTCGACAGCGCTGACCGCCGCCAAGGCACACTGGCTGGTCAGCATCAACAGCGCCGCCAGGGGCAGCGCGCTACGCGATAGGATCTTCATATTGTCCTCTTCTTCTGCGAAGGCCCGGCCGCGCGCGGCGGCCAGACCGGTCGGCTTCGACAGGTAGCAATCCGGGGTCCGCCCGGCGGGCGGACGGCGCGCCCTCAGGCGTAGAGATCGCGCTGTATTTGCGTTTCGCTGGCGATGAAGGTCGCGCCGGTCTGTTCGGCGAAGGCGCGCACGTAGGCTTCGGCGTCCACGCTGCTCTCCGCCGCCAGCAGGCCCTGCCCGCTGACCTGGCCGGCCAGGTAGGCCTCGATGAACAGGCGCGCGCAGGTCGGCGTCGGGTCGGCGGTGCTGTCCTCGGTCTCCTCGACGGGCAGTTGCAGGTGCTGTTCGATCACGCTGCAGACTTCGGCGCCGTTGCGTAGGCCACGCACTTCGACACGCATGGCGACCGCCCAGGGCTCGTTGGACAGGTCCAGGCACAGGCTCTGCCGGCCGACCTCGCTGGACAGGTGGTGGGTGAGGAATTTCAGCGGCGAGATGCCCAGCCCCTCGATCACTTCGGTGCGGCCCAGGCCCAGGTCGATCATCGAGCGCCAGATCTCCGAGCCGGCTTCGGGGAAGAAGCCCAGGCGGTTGGTGACCTGCTCCAGACCCTTGATGAAGTGCGGCAGGGTCACGGTCTCGCCGTGGCCGATGAAGTACGCCGGATAGGCCTTGAACGGCGCCGCGTAGGGCACTTCCAGGCGCCCGCCCCAGCCGGGCATCTTGCGGTACTGGCCATCGACGAACTGCTGCACCTCGCCGCAGGTGATGTGCATCATGTGGTCGATCACCGCCGGCGAGAGCAGGTCGGGAACGAAGGGCACGGCGGTGGCCAGATGGATTTCCCGGGCGACGTCGAGGCGGTCGACGAGCATCTTGGCGATCACGTTGCTCAGGCCCGGCGTCGAGCCGCAGCCGATGATCAGCTTGATCCCGGCGTCGAGCGCGCGCTGCTGGAACGACGGGTCGAGGAACAGGGTTTCCGCCACGTCGTGGTCATCGTTGATATCGATGTAATCGACGCGCGCGCGCAGCGCCGCCTCGATGACCGGGACCGCGCTGCGGTAGAACGGGCCGACGGCGTTGAACACCAGATCGACGCCATCGAACAGCGCATCCAGGCAGGCCGGATCGAGGACATCCGCCTTGGCCGCACGCACCTTGCCGCCCAGTTCCGCCGCGAGCTTTTCGGCGCTGCCGAGATTGAGATCGGCGACTACGTAATCCAGTTCGGGGTGTCGCGCCACCAGTTGACGCGCGACATTGGCCCCGACATTACCGCAACCCAACAGCAAGATCGTCATGCTTACCTCTCTCGTTTTAGTTGTTGTGTAAAGCCATTCTCACTATCGGCGCGGAAGATCCCGGGGGCGCGCTCAGACCAGCTTGAGCCGGTCCGCCAGCCTCGCCACGGGGATCATCACGCGTCGGATCTTGGTCTCGAAGAGGCCCTGGAAACGCACCGCCCTGGGCGTCTCCAGCGGCAGCAGGGCCGCGTCAGGACGATCCTCGGCGAGCGCCCCGGCCAGGCTCATGCCCAGCAGCGGGCCCATCACGTTGCCCCAGGAACCGAGGTTCATCAGCGCCAGCACGCCATCGGCGACCTGGAACAGCTTCGGGTAGGAAGCCTCGTAGACCGCCGAGGAGTTGGCGGTCATGCCGGTCCAGTAGGACTCCAGCTCGATCGGCGCCTCGCGCAGCGCCGGATAGGTGCGGCGCAGGTAACGCAGGAAGTAGTCGAAGTGGGTCTGCGCGCTTTGCGCCCGTCCGGGGCCGGGAATGGTCGCGGTGACCAGCCGGCCGCGGCCGTCGATCACCAGCGGATAGAGGCCGGCGGGGTATTGCATGAGGGCGACCCGCGCCGGGTTGACCGCGTCGAGCAGCGCCTTGGGCAGCGGGCGCGTGGCCAGGCCGCAGGCGACCAGGGGGAACTGGGTGCGGTTCAGCTCGGGGAAGAAGGCGTTGCCGGCGTGGCCGTTGGTGCAGATCACCACGCGCGCCGCGCGCACGCTGCCGGTGGCCGTGCGCACGCGCCAGCGGGCGCCCTCGCGCTCGCAGGCCAGCACGCAGGAATTGCCGTAGACCCGCGCCCCGCCGCGCACGGCGGCGGCGACCAGGCCATGGGTGAACAGGTAGGGGTTGACCCGACCGCCTTCGCGCCAGTGGATGCCATGGCGGTAGGCCGGGCTGCCGAGCATGTCGCGCAGGGCGTCGGCCCCGACGACCTCCAGGTCATAGCCCAGCGCCTTCCACTGCTGCGCCTGGCGCTCCAGGGCGGCGTGCGGCCGGATGGCCGCTTCGAGCATGCCGCAGGGGGCGGCGTCGGCCTCCAGGCCATGCTTGCGGCACAGGTCGAACACGATGCCGCGGTGCGCGATGAAGGTGTCGAGGAAGCGCCGTCCGCCATCGGCATGGGCGCGCAGCGGTTCGAGCGAGCCGAGGTAGGGCTGCACGTGCCCGGCGTTGCGCCCGGAGGCGCCGCTGGCCGGCTGGTCGGCTTCGAGCAGCACCACCTCGATGCCCTTTTCGGCCAGGTGCAGGGTCAGCGAGGCGCCCGCCAGGCCGGCACCGATGACCACCACGTCGCTATCGAGGTCGCGATCCAGCGCCGCGTAGGCCGGCGACAACTGCGCGGCCGGCCAGCCGCTGAAGCGGATCGGCACCACGCCGGACTCGTAGGCCTGGGCCACGGGAAACTGCGCGACCCGCCCGGCCGATGCATGCTGCTCGATGCTTCTGTTCACTCGCGACTCCTTGAATTCCGCGGCGAAGGTTGCCGCTCGGCGCCCCCTGTCGGGCGAGCCGGGACTGGCTTCAGTCGCTTCGATGCTAGAGAGGAGCGTGAGGCGCGCTCCAGTACCAACTGGTACTGAAAGCGGGATATCGGCGTGGGCTGCGCTCAGCGCAACAGCGCGCTGCTCTTGCACATCAGGCGCACCAGATCGGTCTGCCCCTTGATGCCGAGCTTGGCGTAGATGTTCTTCGAGTAGTTGCGCGCCGCGGTCACCGCGATGCCCATCTGCGCCGCCGCTTCGCTGATCGTCCGTCCGGTCGCCAGCCAGGCGGCGAGGCGCGCTTCCTGCCGCGTCAGCTCGAACAGCTGGGCGATCAGCTCCGGCGAATAGCCGCAGGGGGCCGGTGCGCTGGCGTCGCTCTCGGAGAGTTCCGAGAGGTGCAGGATCACGCTCGGCACATGCCGCCCCTGGTAGTACGGCGCCAGCGGCACCGGCGTGACCAGCAGGCCCAGCAGCACGCCGTCGCGCGCCTGCCAGCGGACCCGTTCGCCCGGCGGCTTGGCTTGTGGATGGCGCCGCGCGGCGATGGCCCTGGCGATGGCCGCCTCCAGGGCCTGGTGCGCCTCGCGGTCCTGGATCTGCAGCCGCCCCTGGGCGACGTCGATGCCCTGGTGCTGGGCGATGATCGCCTTGGCCGCGTGGTTCACGCCGATCACCTGGCCATCGCCGTCGAGCAGCAGGCAACCGAGCACCAGGTGGTCGAGGCTGCCCTCGTAGACCGACTTCTCGGTCTCCTGGCGGCGCATCCGCGCGTACAGCCCGAGCGCCCGGCTGAGGTGCGCCACCAGTTGCTGCAAGAGTCGCCGCTCCTCGCTGGAGTACGGCAGTTCCGGCAACTGCCGTGGGCGCACCACGTCCACCCAGCAGCGCATGCCGCCGGGCTCGGCGAAGCAGGTGCGCAGGCAACGGCCGATGCCGAGGAAGACGAAGTATTCGGCGCACTCGCGCTCGACATCCCCGGCGCCGAACTCCACCAGCGTCCCCGGCGCCACCGACTCCGGCCGCAGCAGCTCGATGTGGCAGAAGCGCTCGCGGTAGATCCGTTCGGCCAACAGCCAGTCGGTGCGGTTGTCCGGGTCCAGCGACATGACCTGGGTGTCGTGCGGCAGGTCGTCGGCATGGTGCAGGGTGATCGCCACGTTGCAGGCGGCGTACAGGTGCCGCAGGCGCTCGGCGAGGCCGAACCAGGGCTCGCTTTCGTTGATCCCCTCGTAGACCAGGCCGATCAGTTCCGGCAGGACCTCGGCGGCCTGCCAGCGGCTGTCCGGCTTGCCCTGGACGATCGACAGCCGTGCGGCGGCGCGCCCCTCGCGGATGCGCGCGATGGCCCGCGGGGGCTCAGCTGCCATAGACCTTCTGCGCCGGCCGCGCCTCGGCCAGCAGGCGTTCGATCACCCCGCCGAGTTCCGCCGGCTCGAAGCGCGCGCCCTTGTCGAACTCCGGGCCACGGCGCCAGCCATCGGCGATCGACAGCTTGCCGCCTTCCACCTCGAACAGCCGGCCGTTGACCTGCTGCGAGGCTTCCGAGGCCAGCCAGGTCACCAGCGGCGCGACGTTCTCCGGGGCGAAGTAGTCGAAGCCCGCTTCGGGTTTCTTCATGGTCTCGGCGAACACCTGCTCGGTCATGCCGGTGCGCGCGGCCGGCGCCAGGGCGTTGGCGGTGATGCCGTAGCGCTCCAGTTCGGCGGCCTGGACCAGGGTCAGCGCGGCGATGCCGCCCTTGGCCGCGGCGTAGTTGGACTGGCCGATGGAGCCTTGCAGGCCGGCGCCGGAGCTGGTGTTGATCAGCCGCGCGCTGAGCGCCTGCCCGGCCTTGGCCAGCTCGCGCCAGTGCTTCACCGCATGGCTGGCGATGCAGAAATGGCCCTTCAGGTGCACCGCCATCACCGCGTCCCAGTCGGCTTCGCCGAGGCTGGCGAACATGCGGTCGCGGCAGATGCCGGCGTTGTTCACCAGCACGTGCAGCGCGCCGAAGCGCTCCAGGGCGAGGCGCACGATCTCGCCGGCCTGGGCGTAATCGGTGATGTCGTGGCTGTCGGCGATGGCCTCGCCGCCCTGGTCGCGGATCTGCGCGACCACCCCGGCGGCGGCCTCGCGATTGATGTCGTTGACCAGCACCTTGGCGCCCTCGGCCGCCAGGGCCAGGGCGTAGGCGCGGCCAAGGCCGCCGCCGGCGCCGGTGATGATGACGACACGGTCTTTGCAAATGGGCATGGGGGTTCTCCTGGAAGTCTGCTGTGAAGCGCGGTGCCTCGGCCGCTCCCCAGGGCCGTCCGCGCGCGGGGCGGCCGGTGGCCCGGCCCGCGCGTTACGCTGGGGAGCGTGCGGGGCGCGCCCTAGAGGCGTTCGATGATGGTCACGTTGGCCTGGCCGCCGCCTTCGCACATGGTCTGCAGGCCATAGCGGCCGCCACTGCGCTCCAGCTCGTGGAGCAGCGTGGTCATCAGCCGCGCGCCGGTGGCGCCGAGCGGATGGCCGAGGGCGATGGCGCCACCGTTGACGTTGGTCCGCTCGTGCGGGTAGCCGGTCTCGGCCAGCCAGGCCATGACCACCGAGGCGAAGGCTTCGTTGATCTCGACCCGGTCGATGTCGTCCAGGCGCATGCCGGCACGCTTGAGCGCGTACTCGGTGGCCGGGATCGGCGCGGTGAGCATCCACAGCGGATCGTCGGCGCGCACGCTGAGATGATGGATGCGCGCGCGCGGGGTCAGGCCGTAGCGCTTGAGCGCGCGCTCGGAGACGATCAGCAGCGCGCTGGCGGCGTCGCAGGTCTGGCTGGAGACGCCGGCGGTGACCCTGTCGCAACCGAACAAGGCTTCCAGCTCGGCCATTTTCTCCAGGCTGGTGTGGCGCGGCGTTTCGTCGTGCTCGACGCCGGCCAGCGGCACGATCTCGCGGGCGAAATGGCCCTGCTCGATGGCCTGCAACGCGCGGCGGTGCGACTCCAGGGCATAGGCTTCCAGCTGTTCGCGGCTGAAGCCCCAGCGCTCGGCGATCATCTGCGCCGAGCGGAACTGGCTCGGCGGCGTCGCGCCGTAGCGCTTCACCCAGCCCGCGGAACCGCTGAACGGATCGCTGAAGCCGAGCGGCTCGGCGGCGGTCATGGCCGAGGAGATCGGGATCTGCGTCATGGTCTGCACGCCGCCGGCCACCACCACGTCCTGGGTGCCGCTGAGCACCGCCTGGGCGGCGAAGTGCACGGCCTGCTGCGACGAACCGCACTGGCGGTCCACCGTGGTGCCGGGCACCGCTTGGTCGAGGCCGGCGGCCAGCCAGCAGGTGCGGGCGATGTCACCGGCCAGCGGGCCGATGGTGTCGACGCAACCGAAGATCACGTCGTCGTAGTCGGCATCGGGAATGCCGTTGCGCTGCACCAGTTCGCGCAGCACATGGGCGCCGAGGTCGGCGCCGTGGATCTGCGCCAGACCGCCCTTGCGCTTGCCGGTGGGGCTGCGCAGGGCGTCGACGATATAGGCTTCTGCCATGGACGGTTCCTCAGTTGGCCGGGCGGGCGAAGGTGTGCCCGGCGCCGGTGGCGAGCCCTTGCTCGAACAGGGCCCGGCACAGCCGCGCCTTGTGCAGCGCGCGGTCGCCCCAGACCTTGTCCAGCGCCCAGGCGCGCTTCATGTACAGCTGCAGGTCGACTTCCCAGGTGTAACCCATGGCGCCGTGCACCTGGATGGCGTTCTTCGCCGCCAGCATGGCCGCCTCGGCGCAGGCCAGGCGCGCCTGGGACACATGCAGCGCGGCCTGCGCGTGGCCCTCGGCGAGGGACTGGGCGGCGCGGTACAGCGGGCCCTTGGCGAATTCGATGAGCACCGCGACGTTGGCCATCAGGTGCTTGACCGCCTGGAACGAGCCGATCGGCTTGCCGAACTGCTTGCGCTCGAAGCTGTAGTCCACCGCCAGGTCGACCATGCGCTTGGCCAGGCCGAGCAGTTGCGCGGCACAGGCCAGCGCGCCGCGCTCGAAGGCGCCGGCCCACAGCGCGCGGGCCTGCTCGCCGCTGGCGACGAGGGTGGCGGCACTGGGCGTCCAGCTCACGCTGTAGAGCCGCCGGCCAGGATCGAGGGAGACGCTGTGGGTCAGGCTCACCGCGGCGCGCGGCACCGCGTGGACTTCATCCTGGCTGCCGAGGAGCAGCAGGTCGGCGACGTGCGCGTCGGCCACCAGCAGGTTGTCCGGGTGGCCCACGGCCAGGCGCGCGCGGCCGGCGGCGATGCGCTCCAGCCACTCGGCCTTTAGTCCGCGCTGCGCGTCGTCCAGCGCCGCCAGCAGCGGCGCGCCGACCAGCAGGCTGTCGAGCAGCGGCTCGGCCAGGGCGGCGTAGCCGCACTCCTGGGCCAGCAGCACCCAGTCGGTTTCGTTCAGCCCCAGGCCACCGAATTCCTCGGGCACGTTGAGCGCGGTCAGGCCGAGGTCGGCCAGTTGCGCCCAAAGCTCGTCGCTGCGCCCGCTGTCGCTGGCCCAGAGTTCGCGCAGGCGCTCCGGCGTGACCTGGTTGGTGAGGAAGGCGCGCACGCTGTCCTGGAAACTCAGTTGCTCGTCGTTGAAGGTGAAGTCCATCTGCTCGATTCCTCAGGCGCGCGGCATGCCGAGCATGCGTTCGGCGATGATGTTGCGCTGGATCTCGTTGGTGCCGGCGTAGATCGGCCCGGCCAGGGAGAACAGGAAGCCGTCCAGCCAGCGCCCGACGTCGCCGGCCAGCGGCTCGCCGGGCAGCAGTTCGGCGCGCGCGCCGAGGATGCTCAGGGCGGTGTCGTGCATGCGTTGGTCCAGCTCCGACCAGAAGATCTTGTTGGTCGAGGACTCCGGGCCGATGCGCCCGCCCTGCTGCAGCCGCGAGGCGGTCATGTAGGTGCTCAGAGTGTAGGCCTCGGCGTCCAGCCAGGCGCGCATCACCGCTTCGCCGATGGCCGGGTCGCGGTCGGCCGCCTCGCGGTTGTCCAGGTACAGCTGCAGCAGGCGCCGCGCGGTTTCCTGGAAGCGCGCCGGCGAGCGCAGCATCAGCCCGCGCTCGAAGCCGGCGGTGGACATCGCCACGTGCCAGCCCTGGCCCTCGCCGCCGAGGACGTTTTCCACCGGCACCTTGACGTCGTCGAAGAAGATTTCGGCGAAGCCCGGCAGGCCGTCGAGCTGGGCGATCGGGCGGATGGTGATGCCCGGCGAGTCGAGCGGCACCAGGATGAAGGTCAGGCCGTGGTGGCGGCTGGAGGCCGGGTCGGTGCGGAACATGCCGAACAGCCAGTCGGCCCACACCGCGCGGGTCGACCAGGTCTTCTGGCCATTGATCACGTAGTGCTCGCCGACGCGCTCGGCGCGCGAACGGATCGCCGCCATGTCGGAACCGGCGCCCGGCTCCGACCAGCCCTGCGCCCAGACGTCCTGGCCGCGCGCCATGCGCGGCAGGAAGCGGGCCTTCTGCGCCTCGCTGCCAAACTCCATGAGGGTCGGGCCGAGCAGGAAGATGCCGTTCTGGTTGACCCGCGCCGGGGCCCCGGCGCGGTAATACTCTTCCTCGAAGATCAGCCACTCGATCAGGTCGCAGCCGCGCCCGCCGAGCGCCTTGGGCCAGGTGACCATGCCCCAGCGGCCCTCGTGGAGGAGCGCCTCCCAGTCACGATGCAGGCGGAAGCCTTCCTCGGTGTCGAACGACGGCAAGGGCTGCGCCGGCACGTTGGCGGCCAGCCAGGCGCGCGCCTCGGCGCGAAACGCGCGCTGGCCTTCGGTGTAGTTCAGGTCCATGGCTATTGTCCTGTGAATTGCGCGGCGCGCTTGTCGACGAAGGAATCGCGCGCCTCCTGGGAATCCAGCGAGCGATAGGCTTCGAGGGTGAAGCCCTGCTCCCAGCGGTACTTGTCTTCGAGGTTGCCGTCTTCGATGCCGGTCAGGGCTTCCTTGGCCAGGGCGATCATCGCCGGGCTCTTGGCGGCGATCTTGCGGGCGACGGCCAGGGCCGCGTCGCGCAACTGATCGCGCGGCACCACGCGCTCCACCGCACCGAGGCGATAGGCCTCGTAGGCGTCGATGGGCTCGCCGGTGAAGTACATGTGGCGCACCTTCTGCACCGGGAACAGGCGCTGCAGGTGGGCGCCGCCGCCCATGGCGCCACGGTCCACCTCGGGCACGCCGAAGCTCGCGCACTCGCTGGCCAGGACGATGTCGGCCGCGCCGCAGATGCCGATGCCGCCGCCGAGGACGAAGCCGTGCACCGCGACGATCACCGGCTTCGGATTGCGGTGGATGGCCTTGAAGGTGTCGTAGTTGCCTTTGTTGACGGCGACGATCAGGTTGCCGTCGGCCGCCAGTTCCTTGATGTCCACGCCGGCGCAGAAGCCCCGGCCCTCGGCGCGGACGACGATGACCCGCACCCGCGGGTCGCGGCCGAGCGCCTCCAGTTCGGCGGCGATGGCCGCCCAGCCGGCGCAGTCGAAGGCATTCACCGGCGGGCGGTCGAACACCAGCTCGGCGATCTGTTCCTGGATATCAACGCGAAACGGCTGCATTGCGGCTCTCCTGGGCGTTGTCTTGAGGGGGTTGCGGCGCCACGCGGCGGGCCAGCTCGACGAGCCGCGCCTCCGCCTGGGCGACGATGCTGTCGATCAGCTCGGCGCAGCTGGGCAGCGCGTCGAGCAAGGCGGCGACCTGGCCGGCGGGCAGCACGCCCTGGGCCGGCAGGCCATCGACCATGGCTTTCTGGATCACCATGGGCGCGTTGGCCGCCATCAGCGCCTGGGCCAGGCTCAGCTCGCCGCGCTGGCGCAGGGCCTGGAACATCTGGCCGAAGCCGATGCCGCTGAGGCGCCGGTAGGCCAGCGCGCTGCCCAGCGCCAGGCGCAGGCGGCGCAGCGCGCCGGCGCCTTCCAGGGCGTCGAGCAGTTCATTGCGGATCATCCGTTGCGGCAGGCCGTCGATGGCGCGGCTGGCGATCACCGCCGCCGGGTCGCGCACCGCCAGGTAGCGTTGCAGGGTGGCGGCCGGCACCGGGCTGTCGCGGGTCATCAGGAAGCGCGTGCCCATGGCGATGCCTTCGGCGCCCTGGGCCAGCGCCGCGACCAGGCCGGCGCCGTCATGCAAGCCGCCGGCGGCGACCACCGGCACCCGCAGCGCCGCGGTGACCTGCGCCAGCAGCAGCGCGGTCGGCACCGAGCCGGTATGCCCGCCGCCCTCGCCGCCCTGCACGGTGACGATGTCGGCGCCCATTTCCACGGCCTTCTGCGCGTGCTTGAGGGCGCCCACCGTGGGCATGCAGATCACCCCGGCATCCTTCAGCCGAGCGATCATCTGCTTGCCCGGCGAGCGGCTGTAGCTGACCGCCCTGACGCCATGGCGCACGACCAGTTCGACGATCTCGGCGGCGTTGGGCTGGTACATGTGGAAATTCACCCCGAACGGCTGCGCGGTGAGGCGCTTGGTTTCGAGGATGGCGGCTTCCATGTGCGCCGGCTCGATGGTCGCCCCGGCGAGGAAACCGAAGCCGCCGGCATTGCCGGTGGCCGCCACCAGGCGCGGATCGGCGACCCAGCCCATGGCGGTCTGCACGATCGGGTAGCGGCAGCCGAGGCGCTCGGTGAGGCGAGTGCGCAGATCGAGGCTCATGCGCGCGCCCCTGTCTGGCCGCTGTCGTCGCTCGGCAGCGGCGCCGGCTCGCGCTGCGAGCTGGCCATGCTGCGGGCGTCGTAGCCGCCCAGGCGGTCGCCGGAAACCAGTTCGTTGTGCGCGTGGGCGAAGTGGTGCAGGCCGAACACCATGTCCATGGTGGCGCGCTTGCCCATCAGGTCCTCGGCGTTGTTCACCGCCTGCTTGGCCAGTTGCAGGCCCAGGCGCGGCATTTCGGCGATGCGCCGGGCGACGTCGAGGGTCACGTCCTCCAGCACGTCGCGCGGCACCACCTTGTTGACCATGCCCATCTGCCAGGCGCGCTCGGCGCTCATGCGCTCGCCGAGGAAGAGGAACTCCTTGGCGATGCGCGGGTTCAGCTCGTGGACGTGGGCGAAATACTCGACGCCGGGGATGCCCATGCGCACCACCGGATCGCGGAAATAGGCGTCGTCGCTGGCGATGATCAGGTCGCAGACCCAGGCCAGCATCAGCCCGCCGGCGATGCAGGCACCCTGGACCATGGCGATGGTCGGCTTGGGCATCTCGCGCCAGCGCCGGCACATGCCCAGGTAGACCTCCTGTTCACGGGCGTAGAGGAACTCGCCGCCCGGTTTGTTGACATGGTCGTACCACAGGCTGGCGCGCTCGAAGCTCTGCTCCACGTCGCGCCCTGGCGTGCCGATGTCATGCCCGGCGGAGAAGTGCTTGCCGGCGCCGCGCAGGACGATGACCTTGACCGCGTCGTCGTCGCAGGCGCGGCGGAAGGCGGCGTCCAGCGCATAGGTCATCTTCGAGTTCTGCGCGTTGTGGTATTCCGGGCGCTGCATGGTGACCAGGGCCAGCGGGCCCTGCACCTCGTAGCGCACCACCTGTTCCTGGCTGCTGTCTTGCTCGTTCATCTGCGCGGCTCCGCGTCACGGGAGGTCAATGGGGCAGCGCCTGGGCGCGCACGCCCGGCGGGTTGTCCTTGATCTGGCTGGCGCGCAGGTTGTGCGGGTCCAGTTGCTGGATCAGCATCAACTGTTCCAGGGTCGGCGCCTTGGTGGTCGGGATGGCGTCGGGGATGTGCAGCGGGAAGCCGGTGGCGCCCTGCACCTCGTCGGCCGAGACGCCCGGATGCAGCGAACGGATGCGGATCTGCCGGTCCGGGCCGAGGAAGTCCATGACGCAGAGATCGGTGACGATCAGGCGCAGGTCGATCTCGTCGAACGACCAGCCACGCGCCAGGCGCGCCGGGTTGTAGCCCACCGAGGCGACCACATCGACCTCGCCTTCGACGAACACCCGGCGGTTGTGGCTGGGCACCAGGAAGGAGTTGGCGTGGTTGATCGAGTTGCCGGGGAAGCCGCGCACGCCGAGCATCTGCGACTTGGGCTTGGCGTGGTCGCCGATGCAGGAAATGTTGGCCTGGCCGAAGCGGTCCACCTGCACCGGCCCCACCAGCGCATGGCGGCGGCCACTCCAGACGTTGTCGAAGATGCGCGAGAAGCCCATCCAGCTGTCGAACTTGGGCTGGTAGCCGCCACGCGGGCCGAGCGGCACCGGCTCGGCGACCAGGTAGGCCTCGGAGTCGGTCATCATCAGTTCGGCGTTGCTGTTGAGCATGGCCAGGGCGGCGGCCAGGCGTTGCAGCACGCCGATGCCGGTGGCGAGCACTTCGCCGTTCTCGTGGAATGCCTCGGAAGCGGCGCAGATCATCAGTTCGGCGAGGCTGTAAGGCTGTTTGGTCTCAGTCATCTGGGTGTCCTCAGAACACGGGCAGCGGCAGTTTGCGGATGGCATCGAGCCCGCCGACCCTGGCGAGGTACTCGTCCTCGCCACATTTCACGTATTGCTCGACATAGGCCTGCCAGCCGTCCGGCTCGGCGGCCGAGGCGTTGTAGGCCTTGAAGTGGGGAACATCGAAGCCGTACAGCGGCGCGCAGGACGACGGGTGGGCGCCGCCCGGCAGGTGCACCACGCCACGGGTCAGGTTGCGCTCCCAGAACACTTGGCGCGCCGCCTCGGGGTGGTCGTGGAACCACTGGCTGTCTACCAGCTCGTCGCAGCTCACATAGGCCTGGCTGGCGGCGCGCACGAAGAGGTCGTCCATGTAGTGGTCGGGCCCGGCGATCTGGCAGACGCCACGGGCATCGGCGCGATCGACGTGGACCAGCGCGGCATCCAGCTTCAGCGCCGGCATCGCCACCCAGTCGCGGCCGTCGTCGTAGGGCGAGGCGATCAGCTTGAGCTGCGGGTTCAGGCGCAACACGTCGGTGCCCAGGCCCACCGCGGTCGGGATGAAGGGCACGCGCATGGCGGCGGCCTTGAGGCCGAGCAGGAGCATGCCCTCGTCGATTTCCATCACCTCCACCGCGCCTTCCTGGCGCGCCTTGCGGAAGTAGGGTTCGAGGGGAATGAAGTCCAGCGAGACGAAGGCGTAGACCAGCTTGCGCACCTTGCCGGCGGCGCAGAGCATGCCGACGTCGGCGCCGCCGTAGCTGACCAGGGTCAGGTCTTCGAGATCGGAGCGCAGGATCTCGCGGATCAGCGCCATGGGCTTGCGCCGCGGGCCCCAGCCGCCGATGCCGATCGTCATGCCGCTGCTCAGCTGGCCGACCAGGTCGGTGGCATTCATGCGTTTATCCATTGGCTGTTCTCCCTTAAGCGCGGCCGACGCTGAAATCGTGGCCCCAGTGGCTGACCACGGTGCTCTCGAATGGTGTGTGACGCTGCCAGTCCATGACCTTGCCGCCGCAGCCGTACTCCAGGTCGAAGCCGCCGGGGGTCTGCATGTAGAACGAGGTCATTTCGTCGTTGGTGTGGCGGCCCAGGGTGGCGGACAACTTCACTCCGCTGGCATGCATGCGGTCGAGGGCGCGGCCGACGTCGTCGAGCGCCGCCACCTCCAGCATCAGGTGCACGCAGCCGGACGGAATCGGGCACTCGAACAGCGCCAGCGAGTGGTGGCGGGCGTTGTTGCAGTGGAGGAAGTGGATGCGCTTTTCCGGCTCCGCCGGGTCATCGCTGAAGCGCACCTTCATCAGGTCGGAGAGGCCGAAGCCCATGACCTGCTGGTAGAAGTCCAGGCAACGCGCGAAGTTCGGCGCCGGCAGCACCGCGTGGCCCAGGCCCATGGCGCCGGTGACGAAACCGCTGACCCCGGCCGGCGAGACGAAGGGCCGGAAGTCCTGGCAGGGGCCCCAGAACAGCTCGTGGCGATTGCCGTCCGGGTCCTGGAACAAGGCCACTGCCTGCACCTTGCGCAGCGCGCAGTCGGCGGCATCGCCACGGACCACCTCGACATCGGCCTGCTGCAGCTCGGCGATGGCCTGCTCGAAGGCGGCCTGGCCGGCCACTTCCCAGCCGCTGGCGCCATAGCCGTCGCGCGCGTCGCGCAGCACCAGCAGGCGGAAGTGACGCTCGTCCATCTTCAGGTACAGCGCCCCCTCCGGCGCCGCCGCATCCACCATCAGCCCCAGCACCTCGCTGGCGTAGCTACGCCAGCGCTCCAGGTCGCTGGCCAGGACGGTCACGTAGCCCAGTCCACGGATATCCATCGGAGAAACTCCTCATCGTTGTCGCCAAACCGCGAGGGGTTGGCTGGTGATGGGGATTCAAACAGCGCGGCAAGGACGCAACATCGTCCAATGGGACTAGCGCGAAACGGGCGTGGTTGCTGGGGTTCGGGGGAAGTCAGGGGGGCCGGCGAGGAGTGGCCGGGCCGGACTGCGCGGATGCCAAGCGCGAATAGCAAGACGCCCTGCGCGCATCAGCCCCGGCGCGCCGTTCGGCAAACGGCGCGGTGTGACCGGGTGGCGGGGGCGCTGGTGCTGGCTTTGGGGTGAAAGCGGCTGTTTGTGGAGGGGGCTTTGGGACATTCTCTGCCGGTCGTGACCGGCAGAAACCGACCCATTGCCGCCGGTGGAAACCGGCAGAAATCGGCCGAGGCTGTGTAAAAACGCTCGCTCATATTCGAGGTTCACGTTGCTACGTAAGATTTGCGGAGGTTTTCTAGGCTGAACCGGCTGGAATTCGCAAGGAAGCGCGCAATTCGCTCGCTTTTTGAGCAGTCCCGATTCTCGAAAACGTTTTTACACAGCCTGGACCAAAAGCCGACACTTGCGCATCTGCGATCAAATTGCTTTGCGGGTGCTTTCCACAGAATCCGACTAGGCAGTTTTGATGCCTCTGTATGGCGCCTTGCCATGATCAGAGGATGCCACTATCTTGTGTTGAAATAAATTAAGGCACCTATATGTGGTGTTTTGTCCTCTCCTGGGCAAAGAGGCTTCTATGCATTCGATCAATTTCCATACTGAGCACCCTGCAAGCCGGGACGTTTTTCCAGGTGGTAGCCACGACAAGGTGGCGACTGCAATCCATGGCCACTTGGCGAGCGCGACGCCTTCCAAGGTAGTCGGCCTAGATGGTGAGTTCGGCTCGGGCAAGAGCTCGATCCTGAACATGTTGAAGGCGAAGCTGACGGATGCTGATCCTGATTGCCGGGTATGGTTTTTTGATTGTGAGCAGAATTATCAGGGCTCGACGAAGAGTAATTTCATCGAGCTATTTACTGATCAGGTGCTCTTGGAGGTGCCTCGTTCCAGCAAGGCGGAGGAGGCACTGAAAGCCTCGCGGGATAGGGCTCTGGGTCGCCTATTCGAGTACACGAAGAAAACCACCAGTCGGGTCAGTGCATGGGCGTTGGCACTGGTTGCGAGCCTGTTCTTTGCCACTACATCGTTTCGAGAAATTTTCGCGATTTCACGTAGTTCACACGCGGCCACCACAGGTACTACGCCCGAAGCCTCCGCGTTCACAAGCATTCTTCACGAAACCTCCCCGTGGCTGATTGCAGTGCATTGTATTTCGCTGTTGAGTCCTGTCCTGATCCTTTTCACCGCAAAGCTTTGGCACTGGAGCGACAAGGATTGGAGCCTCCTCAGCCTTTTCAAAGGATCGAGTAACGACCGCATCAGTGAAAAGATAGAGGTGAGCAAGGAGGTGACACCGCTGGATCTCAAGAGGACGCTGCTTGAACAATTGAAGGTGGTCGACCACAAGCGATTCGTCATTATCTTGGACAACTTGGATCGCTTGCCGAAGGACAACCTGAGATCAGTGTGGAGCGATCTGGAGATTTTTATCGCTGTGGCGGCGGAGGCCGCAAACCTGACCGTCATTGTTCCGTTTTGTTCGACAAAGGTTGCCGAGTATCTGAAGGCTGACGGAGACCGTCGGTACGATGCCAAAGACTTCATCGCGAAGAAATTCCCGGTCGTGTTTCGGGCGCCTCCTGTCATCACCTCTGGTTGGAAAGATGGGTTCCGTCAGCTCTGGATTCACACGTTTGCGTCCGATGATCCCAAGGTCATCGAGCAGTGTGCCCAGCTGCTGCAGCGCCATAGCCCTATGGTTGACAACCTGGTTACACCCCGCCTGCAGAAGAAGTTCATCAACGACATTGCCACCACTGCGCTAGTCGTCGGGGATCAGATCAGTCTCTTGGCCATCGCCGCCCATCTCCTTCTCTGCAAGTACGGAGAGCTGTCGTTGGTCGAGATCCTGCGTACTGACGGATTCTCGACGGAGTACATAAAGAAGGAGGAAATTGAGACAGCCCAGATCGAGCTAATCAAGGACACCCAAGTGCTCTTGAGCGCCGTGATCGGAGACACGATGGAGACAGGGTGGCAGATCCAATTCCTCCAGATTCATTACCTCACCATCGGCGATATTGCGATTGCCGAACTGTTGGATACCCCACTTGGGGAAGCATTCGCGCGTAAGGATCACGAAGCTCTGGTTCGGCTCTCCTCGCTGTTCGGCTTCTCTGATGCCATTAAGCGGCTGCTCGCGAGGCGACCGGTATTGGCCTCGCTGCTGCCTACCATTTCGGCTGCGCACCAAGCGCAAGGTGGGGAATGGATCAGCTCGCTGCTGGATCTTCTCAACACAGCGCAGCTTGATCTATTCGGCGAGTCGGCAACGGGTTCTGAGGGTTTTTACGAGGCTTTTCGTTATTGCAGAGGGCAGGGGCTGGACGGGCGCCTGCTGATGAGTCATGGCGATGAGTTAGAAGCCAAGCTTGAGAAGATTCTTAACTCAAGCTTCGATCAAGCGACGCTTGAACCCGCCCGCCTGCTCCTGAGGGAGCTTGACCTTTACCTGTACGCTCAGGACTTCTACTTCCATAGGGTCGCTCTGAAGCAGGCTGAGTACTTGATGCATCTGCTGCCTGATATCGGCAACTTGCGCGTCATCAAGGCGTCGGAGTTTGCTTTGGACGACTCGGGCTTGGCTGATGCGCATCTGCAGCTCGTTACATGCCCGGATCACCTGCTTGTCCCGGTTCCGTTGTCTGCTGAATGTGTCGTGCCTGCACTCGAATGGTTGTATGCAGAGCGTAAATTTGGCAACGGGCTTTCTGCCGGTATCGATGCGACTGATGTAGCGGTGCTAGCCAAATTCACTGGCGCTGTCGGAGAAGTGGAAAGTGCGGTGGTGGGGCTGGCGTTAGCTGAAAACGTAGATCAGACGGTAGGTACTGCCATCACGACGTTGCTTGCCAACAACGCGAGTCCGCTCATCAAAGCTGTGGCGGTTATCACCTATATTCGTCAGGGCGATGCCGAGGCGTTGGCTAAGATTGAAGATTTGGACGGTGTTCTCGAGTCTCCGGTGTTCCGAGCATTCGCAAATGCGACGCTTTATACAGTAAGCCTGTTCGAGTTGTTGTCCGACGAGCAAGTGGGCGAATCGATCGCCGGATTCGTTGCTTACCTGATCCGGGAGAAGCGCATCGATAGGCTGAACTGCGATTGGGTGACCAAGCATTTCAGCGACCTTGCGCAAGCCGTTAAGCCATATGTGATTTCGGAGCATGAGCTCCTGTCTTGGCTGACACCATGGGACATTGCCATCCGTAAGAGTTGTCAGGATATTGTGAAAGCAGACGTCCTGCTAATCAATTGCCTGCTGGGCCCTGACATTTTTGCATTACCTAAAACTCGGGAGAGCCTAATCGGGCAACTGGCTAGCGAGGAGTTGACTCAGGAGAAATGGGTTCAGCTCATCTCGGCGGGAGCGAAGCAGCACCTCTCGATTGTCGAGGCGATCGTCCGGGAACAGTTGTCCATACTGAGCATCTCCGCCGTCAGTGATGCCCTAACTGAAGTGTTCACCAGTATCGCCAACGGCTCAGCAACAACCACTTTGGGGCATTCCCAGTACGCGATTATGGACACGCTGATGAAGACCCTCGACGCCCAGCAAAAAGGTGTCATAGGGATTCGCCTGAGAGCGCTGCTTTTTGCTGAGTCTGTCGAGCCTCAGGCCTTCGCTGTGCCGTTAGCGAAATACGGTCATCTGATTCCAGATGTTCAGCCATCCAATCCGCATGAGGTACTACGGATTGTCCTGTTCCTGGATTACCTCAGTCGTAGCTCGGCGAATGCCTCAGCCTTGGCCGCATTCTTCGATACAAGAGCCGAGCAGATTGCCGCATTTAAGTATTCAATCGAGCTTAGAAAAACTATGGGGGAGGCAGTAGCCAAACTGTCCGAGATAACCCCTTCTTTGTATAAGAGGTTCGCCCAGGCCAAAGGATTCGTACGACTCATCCAATCGCTTAAGAGGGGCGCGCTCGATAGGGAAACTGAACGAGATGAATGACGTTGAGCGCGCGGCAGTGATTGTTCTAATCACCGTATAGCTTTTTTTGGCCAGGTTCAGCTCATGCCCTTTATAGCTGCGTGTTGTATTTAGTCGTCATAGCTGATTAAGGTTCCCCGGATGTTGGTGATGATGACGCGGCCATCCTTGAGCGCGGGGACGGCATCGTCCTGTCTCGCGCCGGAGGTTTTGTTCGAGCCGTTGGGGCCGTGGTGAATCTTGATGGAGACAGATCGCGTCCCAATGAACGGCACGAACCGCATGCTGAAGCCCGTGGTCAGGGCAGAAAATATGATGTTGAGTGCCTGCGGCACGCCGGGGAATTACAGCGCGGCGGCCAACGGACCGGGGAGCGTGGCATACATGGAGCAGGCCAAGTTGAAGACGCCAAAGGTATCAGCGAGAGAAAGTCGAAGAGAAAAACGCTGCTTTCATACAATGCGTCAAATGCGCGTCTACAGCGCGATCAAGTAGACCCAGCTCAAAATCAAAAACCGGAATCAGAAAAAACTACGAGAAAGCCGAACTGCAACAAAAACCAAAACTCCGCTTCGAGACTAATACGCGACCAACATGAAAAACAAAACAAACTCTACAACAAAAAATTCCCCACAACACAATTCAAGAAAAACAAATAAGAAGAGTAGCCGGTTAAATTTCTCGGCCAACACCATCAAGCAGATAGCATTTGAAGCACATCTTTTTTGTTCCAACCCCACATGTTGCAGGTTCACTTCCTACGCAACCTCTAATGGAAAGGCTAGAGCAATCGCCGAAGCGGCCCATATCAATGCAGCAAGCCCAACTGGCCCACGACCAAACGCAGGGCTAACTGAGGAGGATCTTAAGTCAGCGGCCAACGGTATTTGGCTGTGCAAAATCTGCCATGACAAAGTTGATGATGACCCTAGATTTTACACAGAAACAAAACTTCGCAACTGGAAGGAGGAACATTCAAAATTCGTCAAGCAGCTAGTTGGAAAGGACTTCGATCTAGTGCACTTTGAGCTATATGCTCGCAGCCGTAATGTAGCTCAAAGCATTAGTATTCTTGGTTTCTTCGAAGGGAAGCGAGTCTTTTTTGAAGCCTTGGATGTCGAGCATCCAGGTCAGGTGTTAGAGTCGCTCATTGAAATCCGCTCACGAATTAATAACGCACTCGGACAAATGAAGCAGGAAGAGTCGGCTTCGGAAGCCCTTCGTGAAATTAATAAGAAAATTCGGAAATTCCTAACAGCCCACCCCAGACTCAACGAGCTAAAGTGCGACGGTAGCGACCCAAATTTTCATAACTTCTGCAATGAACTCCAAAATCTACGCACAGACCTTCTGCCAATGGTAGTAGAAATGGCTGAAAGCTTAGAATACACCTTGAGCCCTGAGTTAATAGGTGAGCATAAAAGGCTGCAAACCTCTAAACAAGTTTAATGCAACTGCTTAGAGAGGTTTCCGATATGTCTCGCTAACGCAATCCTCACGATGGGGCGAGCATGTAGAGTGTAAATAGAACTGTACCGCTGAAGCGTTCTCTTACCTGACGACTTAGGTTATAGCGGTACCCAGTTCATTCGTGAACTGAAAATTTTAATTTTTCAACCCTAGCTTTAAGCGCGCGAGCCTTTGATTTTGGGGCTGGGGACTCTTAAGTTATTTAAAACATCGAAAGGATATGATGAATGAATAAGAGAAGCTCGACTTCTTACAGGCAGCCAACAAAAACCATAGCTCGGACTTTGGCGCTGACGCATGCTGTCAAACTTCTAACCACTCGCAGGCAAAAGGCAGCTATAGCCGCAAAGTCTTATGTGCGTAAAGCAAGAGATCTTTGTAGCACTCTAAATTATGGCGAATATAAATTAGTCGCCACTCATTGCCTGGATCGTGATGTGAAGGCATGGGAGGACTTTCGAACCTCTGTAGTAGGCCGATTAAACGCGAGAGATCTAACAATCGCCTACCTCGCGGGCCCCGAGCCCACGAACGACATAATGACCTTGCTTGATTTAGGAGTGCGAGCTGAGAACATCTGGGCCTTTGAGGTTTCAGATGTAGAATTTGAAAGAGCTATCAAGGATGTTCGTGACAGCAATATTAGAGGAATTAAACTAATAAAAATGAAGATGGAGGAGTATTTTGCGGCCACTCCTCGACGTTTTGATGTGATTTATTTTGATGCTTGCGCCACCTTCCCTAGCAATGAAAAAAAGACACTTCAAGTTGTATCTTCAATATTTAGGAATTCAGCGCTAAATCCTTTGGGGGTACTTATAACAAATTTCAGCGCGCCCGACAAAAACAATGAGTTAGACCTTAAAAATTACTCACACCTTATTGCATCTTACCTATATCCAAAGCGAACTCTTGACGCGAGATCCGGTAAAATATTTTATGCTGGCTGCAGTGCGGAGGAGCATGGAATGTCGGTCTCTGAGACGACTATGCATAGCCTTGCCGAGGATGACCCTGCTGAATCAGATGGCGAAAATGACTTAGATTCTGAATATTTGTTTGACAAGGTGGCGTCTAACTTTGATTTTTACTATGGATCCTATATAACTCGCCAGATAATGGATATTGGGGCAATAACTGCCCCAACCGAGAGACTCATTAGCAGCAAGCTGTGGGATAACATGTTTGTGCGACGGGAGGATCTTGCAGTCTCTTCTAGAAAATATTTCTTGAATGATGAGTTCAGCTACATTCATGAAGGTGGAAATTTCTCGCTGCTAAGGACTATTGACTTTCTTGATATCCACAAAGATAAGAAAATCCCATATCCAGATAGTGCACGAACATTTTTCCGCCGCTGGATGAATCAATTGATAGAGACCAACGGAGACGAAAATAGAGGCGTAGAAACTATTCTCGCCTTCTATGCTTGCAAAGATGACAGAAGTTTGTGGAGGGCAGGAATGCTCGATGTGCGAGACTTCAAATATCGTTTGGAAATGCCACAACTTTGCGATGTGCCTACTGAGGAATTAGGATTTTATCCGGTATTTGCGCAGTTTTCATATCCGGCACATTTGAATGTTAAAGAAGCCAAGCGATTTACCTATGTCGCTGACGGCAAGAAGAATAGAATGTTTCTTGACGTTCTTCCCTTCGATGAGTGTAGATATATCTATGACTGGCTCTCTTCCGGCCACTTGGTCGCTGGTGATCTAGAGGTAATGTCTACCCAGTTAACTTTCAGACTTGCACTGGATGCCCTGGTGAAAAACAACCACAACTATCAAGATGACTTTTTGTATGGAGGGCATGCGCTGCCCATCAATTTAATTGAAGAAGGTTCCTTAAAAAAGCGTATCGATCTGAACGGTAATTCTTGAAGCCAACTGAAAATCTAATGAAAAACTCCTGCCTGAGGCTCAATGAAATTCAGGTAGGAAATTCGCCTTAGATCTCGCACAAATCGTTTCTCGGGGTGTTTATTGCTTTAGCGCGAAGATTTTATTCCGGTCTTCGCTTACCAAATAACAGTCAGCCTGCTCTATATGACGTTAATTAAATCGAAGCGCTGCCACTTTAACCAACATTCAATGGCCGCTACTGGCCGATCTCTGCCTGTCGCGACCGACAGCAAGCGCCCCGTAGCGAACAGATTTTGGCTCAGGGATATCAATGAAATGGGGATGGAAGCCGGGACGCTACTTCACTCCAGCAGCGGCTGATTTCTGCGGCAACACTGCCAGCGCTCGCCGGAGGGGGAGCCCCTTCACACACATTGAGATGTTTCAGTAGCCAATCGTCCGTCCATCCTACCCACTCGCCCGCAACGCTTCGCAAGTTAGACTCAAGGACTGGAAAAACCTCTCCCCACAGGATGGTTTGAATCTCTTCCGGCGAATATTTGCTGTCCATGATGGCCTGCGCCACGTAGGCGAAAGTCCTGTCATCGATTTCGGTATCGAGGAACAGCTCGGAAAGGGCTTGCCATACTTTCAGGCGTCTTTGGTCAATCGTGCGCACGACTCGCTCTCAAATGGATGCTTCTTAGGCAAGAGACAGAGTATCTGAAGGAACTGGACGAGTCCGGCGCGAGAGTCTGCTTCTGGCCAATTTCTACCTGATGCAACTGGCCGCATAGGGCCCCCACTCCACCACCACAAGAACACCCAAACAGCGAATAACCCAAACGCGGTCATTCGCCCCGCATTCGCCACCAGCCGCGCCCACCGCGACGTTCCTCGCGCATCAGTTGCGGCATCTGCGTCAGTGCTATCCACAATTGGCCTTGCCAATCCAGCAGGGTGACGGGTCTGCCCTCGCCTTTTGCCAGCAGGCGGCGGGGGCTGTCGGTGGCCAGCAGTGCCTGGTCGCGCAGGGCGGGGAGTACTTCGCCGGTCAGCCATTGGCGCAGTTCGCGGTGTTCGGGATTGCGGTAGCGCTGCAGGACGTGGAAGGTGCCGAAGTCGTTGATCACCCAGACCGTTTCTTCGCCGGTGGCGGTGATGAGCCGCACCTGGCGGCGCAGGTCGTCGTCGAGGCGGTGGATCACGAAGGGTTCGACGCGCTCGCGGATGAGGTAGCCGAGTTCGCGGGCGACCAGCCAGGGCTGGTTGTCGATGAGGATGCCGCGCAGGGAGCGGTGGTAGCGGAGGAATACGGTGGGCTCGAAAACTTCTTCCATGGTGAACCTCTGAGAACTGATCCAGAGGCCACGCTCCCGTCGCCGAACGGAAGGGTGGCGGAACCGCGCAAGGTTGGCGAACCGGCACAATTAACCGGCAGACCCGAAGGTCTCCCCGCGCGGCCCGCCATAGAAAAACTCTGCGCCGCAAAAGATGCGGTGCAGAGTTCAGGCGCAGTCGCGCAATTGTGCCGGGTCGCCAAACCCGTTCCCCTGTCGCTTTCACAGGGGCGTCGTGAGGGTAGGGAGAAGCACGATTGGGGTCAAGCCATCCGACGTCGCACCCGGGTGGCGATGTGCGCGGCGATACGCCGCGCGCCCTCCTCCCGCCGACGCCATGGCCAACCCTGGCGAATTCGACGCCGCCTGGCTCAATCCCGAGCCGGGTCCGGCTGCTTTGCGGCCCTGAACTAGACTTTCCTGCGAGCGCAACTTTCACCGCCAGGTCGGCTTTCAGGCTGGCTGCTTCAGGGCTTGGGCATTCATTCAATCACCAGGAAATCCGGCATGACGAAACAGCAGGATAAGATCGAGTCTGACGAGGATCTGGCTCAGTTGGTGATAGGCCTGGGGCCCTGTACCTTTCTCTTGCTGCTTCTGCTCGGCCTGATCCTTCTGATGCCCTTTCTCGAAGAGGGAATATTTGCCCGCACGCTGCTTGGCATCCTGTTTTCAATCATTCTGCTGGTGGGCGCCTTCGCCACCCGGCAGACGCGCTGGGGGTTCCTCTTCAAAGTGGGCCTGGCGTTGCTCGGGGTGGGCTTTCAATGGACGGCCTTGTGGACCCAGAGCATGGCCCTGCTGCATGTCGCCGGGTTGGTCTATGTGACCTCGCTGGCAGTCTCGTTCAGCGGCGTGCTTCGCTACATTCTCAAACGCGGCACCATCACGGCCGACAAGCTGCATGGGGCGCTCGCGGGTTACATCATGCTGGCCTTCGTCTGGTCCTTCATCTACGCGCTGATCGAGTTTTCCAGCGCCGGCTCGTTCGGCCCCGGCCGCCTCGATTTCACGCAGACGGGCACGCTCTTCAAGCTGATCTATTTCAGTTTCACGACGCTCACGACCACCGGTTACGGCGATGTCATTCCACTGACCAATCATGCCCGCTCACTGGTGATGGTCGAGGAGTTTTCGGGGGTCTTTTACGTGGGCGTTCTGATCGCTCGGCTGGCCGGCCTTTATCCGGCGAATGTGACCAAGGCGTAGGGCGTATAGCCCAGAGGGTTATACGCCCTACGCAGCGCCTAGCGTGGGTGAACGGGGGCCGGCAGCCCTGTCATGCCCGTTCGCGCAGGGCGCCCTTGTGCACCTTGCCGGAGGCGTTCAGCGGCAGCGTTTCGACGATCTCGACGCTGCGCGGCACCTTGTAGTTGGCCATCTGCTCGCGGCTCCAGGCGATCAGTCCGTCCGCCGTCAGGCTGTGCCCGGGACGCAGGATCACGTAGGCCTTGCCGACTTCGCCCTGGCGCTCGTCGGGCACGCCGATCACCGCCGCCTGGGCGACCGCCGGGTGCTCCATCAGCAGGCGCTCCACCTCCGCCGGGTAGCAGTTGAAGCCGCCGACGATGAACATGTCCTTGAGCCGGTCGGTGATGCGCAGGTAGCCGCGTTCGTCGAGCACGCCGACATCCCCTGTGTGCAGCCAACCTTCGGCGTCCACCGCCTCGCGGGTGGCGTCCGGGTCATCGAAGTAGCCCTGCATCAGGTTGTAGCCGCGGATCAGCACTTCGCCGGGCTGGCCGACCGGCTGCGGGTTGCCTTGGGCGTCCACGCAGCGCACTTCGATGTCGTCCAGCGGCCGGCCGCAGGTGCTGGCCACGGTGCGCGGGTCGTCGCCCGGCCGGCAGACGGTGGCCAGGCCGCAGCATTCGGTCAGGCCGTAGGCGGTGACCACGCTCGCGAAGCCCAGTTCGCTGCCCATGCGCTGGACCAGGATCGGCGGCACCGATGCGGCGCCAGTGACGGCCACGCGCAGCGAGGAGAGGTCGAAGTCGCCGCGCCGGGGGTGGTCGAGCATGGCCGAGTAGAGCGCCGGCGGTCCGGGCAGGAAGCTGACCCGGTCGCGCTCGACCCGGCCGAGCACGGTTTCGGCATCGAAGGTGCGCTGCGGCAGGATGGTCGCGCCACGGATCAGCGCGGCGAGCCAGCCGGCCTTGAAGCCGAAGGCGTGGAAGAACGGGTTGACGATGAGGTAGCGGTCGCCGGCTTGCAGGCCGACGATTTCGCTCCAGTTCTCGAACAGGCGCAGGTTCTGCCCGTGGGCGCAGAGCACGCCCTTGGGGTAGCCGGTGGTGCCGGAGGTGAACATCAGGTCGCTGAGGCTGTCGCCGTCGAGGGCGGCGATGCGCTGGTCGAGCGCGGCCTCGGGGACCTCGGCGGCGCGGGCGAGGAACGCCGCCCAGTCGCCGTCGCCGGCGCGCGCCTGTTCCAGGACCACGGTCTGCCCGAGGGCGTCGAGCGGGTGGCCAGCGAGCAGGTCGGGGTAATAGCTGCCGAGGAACTCGCCCACGCTGAACAGCACCCGCGCGCCGCTGCGACGGAGGATATCGACGGCTTCGGCGGCCTTCAGGCGTGTGCTCAGGGGCACCAGCACCGCGCCGGCCATCAGGCTGCCGAGCGCGGCGACCAGCCAGCGGTGGCCGTTCGGCGCCCAGATGGCCACCCGTTCGCCGGGGGCCAGGCCGAGGGCCAGCAGGGCTCGCCCGGCTTCGCGGCTGAGGCGTTCGAGTTCGGCATAGCTGAGCGTGAACTCGCCTTCGTCGACGGCGATGCGCTGTGCATGGCGACGGGCGGACAGCGCCAGGGCGGCGGGAATGGTCCGCGGTAAGGCAGCGGCCAGGTTCATGCGTGGGACTCCTCCGCGTGGGCCGGTTCGTCGAGCGCCGGGTAGTCCGTGTAGCCACGGGCGCCGGCGGTGTAGAGGGTGGCGCGGTCGAACTCGGCGAGCGCCTGCTGGTTGCGCAGGCGCGCCACCAGGTCGGGGTTGGCGATGAAGTGGCGGGCGAAGGACACCGCTTCGCCGAGCCCGGCGTCGAGCGCCTGGGCGGCGCTGGCGCCGTCGAAGCTGTCGTTGAGGATCAGCCCGCCACGGAAGTGGCGCCGGACCAGGGCGAAGGCGTCGAGCCCGGCTTGCGGCGAGCGGCTGACCTGGACATAGGCCAGGCCCAGCGGGTCGATGGCGTCGAGCAGCGCGCCATAGGTGGCGACCGGGTCATCGTCCTGCATGTCGTTGTAGGGGTTGCCGGGGATGATCCGCAGGCCGACCCGGCCGGCGCCGAGGGCTTCGCTCAGGGCTTCGAGGGTTTCCACGGCGAAACGGATGCGCTTGTGCAGCGAGCCGCCGTAGCCGTCGTTGCGCTGGTTGCTGCCGGGCAGGAGGAACTGCATCGGCAGGTAGCCGCTGCTGCAGTGCAGTTCGACGCCGTCGAACCCGGCGGCGCGGGCATTCAGCGCCGCTTGCCGGTAGTCCTCGATGACCTGGACGATTTCCGCGCTGTGCAGGGCGCGCGGCAGGTCCATCGGCACCATCCCGTGGCTGTCGCTGTACAGGCTGCCGCGCGCGGCGATCGCCGATGGCGCCACGGTTTCCGCGCTGGCGGCCTTGTTGTGGCGGCTGGCGACGCGCCCGACGTGCATCAGTTGCAGGACGTTGCTGGCCGCGCCGCGCCGGCGGACTTCGTCGGTGACGCCGCGCCAGGCTTCGATCTGCCGCGGGGTGGCGATGCCCGGCGTGCGGCAGTAGCCCTTGCCGTCCAGGCTCGGGTAGGTGCCTTCGGCGACGATCAGGCCGGCGCTCGCGCGCTGGCCGTAGTAGGCCGCGTGCAGCTCGCTCGGCGCGTCGTCGGCGTCGGCGCGGCTGCGGGTCATGGGCGCCATGACGATGCGGTTGGCCAGGCGCAGTTCGCCGAGCTGCAGGGGCTCGAACAGGCTGGCCAGGCCCTTGGGTGCAGGACTGCGCGGCATCAGCGAACCCTCACCCGCGGCGCGCTCGAACCACTGCGCATGCGTTCGAGGAAGGCGCCCAGCGGCGCCGGCTCGGCGACCTCCGGCAGGGCGCCGTCCGGCTTGTTGTTCCAGAAGGTTTTCCAGCTCGGCCAGAGTTCGTGCCAGGAGCCGTCGTAGGGTTCGCGGCCGGGCCAGCGCATTTTCTTCTCGCCGATCGGCGGCCGGTTCAGGTCGCTGGCGTAGAGGTAGCACGGCAGGCGCCGGCGGAAGTACCAGCGGCCATCGATGCGCTGGTAGTCGTCCCAGTAGAGCATCTGCATGATCACCCACTCGGGGCCGGCCTCGTGCTCGTTCTTCGAATAGACCACGCCGCTGGCGTTGTCGGCATCCTTGAACTCGATGATATGGCCGCCGATGTGGTGCGAGGTGGTGCTGAACTGCAGGCGCAAGGTGTCGTCGATCCAGGCCTTGAGGTGGGCGCGGCCGATCTGCTCCTTGCCCACCTTGACGTCCTCGGGGAACAGCCCGACCCAGGCGTCCAGGTCGCGCATATCCAGGGCCAGGGCGTACTTGGCCGGCAGCATGCGGATTTCCGCCAGCGACTCCAGGCGATCCAGCCGGGCCTCCAACGTCGGTTCACTCATGGTTGTCTCCTCGGGCGCTGCGCGACGCACAGCGCCCGCGTCAGGCTCAGCGTTGCGAGGAAATGTTGCCGCCATCCACGAGGATTTCCGCGGCATTGATGTAACTGGCCTCGTCGGACAGCAGGAAGCGCACGACGCGCGCGACCTCTTCGGCGCGGCCGAGACGGCCGAGCAGGATGCGCCGCTCGAAGACGCCGGGGTTCGCCGCCACGATCGGCGCGATCATCGGCGTGAAGATCTGCCCCGGCGACACCGAGTTGACGCGGATGCCGTCGGCGCCCAGGGCGTCGGCCAGCGAGCGCACCAGCGACAGCAGGCCGCCCTTGGAGGCGCTATAGGCGGGAATCAGGCCGTTGCCGAGGGTGGCGTTGATCGAGGCGATGCCGACCACGGCGGAGCCGGGGTTGGCGCGCAGGTCGGGGAGCATGGCCTGCACCAGCAGGGCCATGGCGCGCAGGTTGAGGTCGAGCACGCGGTCCCAGCCGGCCACCGTGAGTTGCTCGAGGCCGCTCTGGTCGACCATCCCGGCGGCATGCACCAGGCCGCCCGGCGCGCCCAGTTCGGCGCGGGTACGCTGCAGCGCCGGGGCGATCGCCGCCGGGTCGCAGAGGTCGATGGCGATGCCCACGCACGGCACGCCGTGTTCCTCGGCCAGTCGCGCGGCGACCGCCTGGGCTTTGTCGGCTTGCAGGTCCCAGATGGCGACCGGGCGGCCGACCGCGGCCAGCGCCGCCGCCGAGGCTTCGCCGATGCCGGAGGCGCCGCCGGTGACCAGGACCGGGCTGGCGGGTGAGTTCAACAGGCTGTTCATGGGTTTCATACCTCTTGTCGAGCGGAGCGGATTTCAGTGGAGGTCGCCGAGGTGTAGTCGCTGGCGCCGACGTTCAGTTCGCAGGTCTTGCCGCCGTCGACCACCAGGGTCTGCCCGGTGATGTAGGAGGACTCGTCGGAGGCGAGGAAGAGGATCGCGTTGGCCACTTCCTCGGGCTCGCCGATGCGCCGCAGCGGCACGGCGCGCGCGGTGCCGGCGATCATCTGCTCGCTGCGCATGGCTTCGCGGGTGCCTTCGCTCCAGACGATGCCGGGAATCACCACGTTGACGCGGATCTTCTCGGCCGCGCCTTCCAGCGCCGCCGCGCGGCTGAAGTTGACGACGCCCGCCTTGGCCGCGCCGTAGGCGCTGAGGCCGGGGCTGCCGAGCAGGCCGGCGACCGAGCCCATGTTGACGATCGAGCCGCCCTTGCCGTGCATCACGCGCATGGCCGCGCGGGTGCCGAAGAAGGCCACGTCGAGGCTGCCGCGAATGCTCTTGTGCCAGTCCTCGGTGCTCAGCCCGGCCAGCGGTCCCCAGGTGTAGTTCACCGCGTTGTTGACCATGATGTCGAAGCGCCCGAAGCGCTCCAGGGTGGTGCTGACGGCGCGATCCACGGCCTGCTCGTCGGTGACGTCGGTCTGCACCCAGTCGGCCTCGCCGCCCTGTTCGCGAATCTCCGCGACCACCGCTTCCAGCGGCGCCTGGCGGCGGCCGCAGAGCATCACCTTGGCGCCCTGGGCGGCGAACAGCCTGGCCGCCGCCGCGCCGATACCGGTTCCCGCGCCGCTGATCAGCGCTACCTTGCCTTGCAGTCTTCCACTCATGTGCGTTTGCCTCTCAATGCATCAACATGCCGCCGCTGGCGGCGAGGGTTTGTCCGGTGAAGGCGCTGGACTCGTCGCTGGCGAGGAACAGGCAGGTGCTGGCGATTTCCTCCGCTTCGAGCATCCGCCCCAGGGGTATGGCGCGCTCCAGTGCCCGCACCCATTCCTGGGAAATCGACTGCATCATCGGTGTGCGGGTCGGCCCCGGGCAGATGCTGTTGACGCGGATGCCGCGCGGCCCGAGGTCGCGCGCCAGGCATTTGCCGAAGCCCAGCAGGGCCGCCTTGGAAGCGCAGTAGGCGAGCGGCCCTTCGCCGCTGAGCGCGGACAGGCTGGCGATGTTGATGATCGAGCCGCGGCTACCGCTGGCGATCATCAGGCGCACCGCCGCGCGGCTGCAGTAGAAGGTGCCGTTGAGGTTGATATCGAGGATGCGCTGCCAGCCGGCATCGCTCAGGTCGACGATCATGTCGGTGAACACCGAGGGCTCCTCGCCCGCCGCCAACTGCGCGTTGCGTTCGGCCATGCGCTGCTGGTACTTGTCGAAGCCGTCGCCGGGCACCTGGCCGAGGCCGGCGTTGTTGACCAGCACATCGAGGCGTCCGTAGCGCGCTTCGACCTCGGCGAACAGCCGGGCCACCGCGGCGCCGTCGGCGATGTCGCAGGCGCGGGCCATGCACTGCTCGCGCCGGTCGAGGCCTTCCAGGGTCTGCCGCGCCGCGGCTTCGTCGATGTCCGCCACTATCACGCTGGCGCCCTGCGCGGCGAACAGGGCGGCGGTGGCGCGCCCCATTCCCGATCCCGCGCCGGTGACCAGCGCGACCTTGTCGTTGAGCCTCATGGCTCCTCTCCTGTCCGTTCTTGTTCTTATGGGTGCGGCGGCGCCGCCGCTCAGATCAGGTGCAACTGGCTACGCGCCTGCTCGGGCACTTCGTCGAGCTGGCGCCAGGTGCCCGCCTTGCACTCGAAGACCTTGCGGCTCGGCGCCGGCAGGTCGGCAACGTTGGTGTAGAACTGCTCGTACCACTCGCGCAGTTGGTAGACCGGGCCATCGCCGTCGCAGAGCACCGGCTTGTCGATGCGAATCTTGTTGTGCCAGATCTCGACGTCCTGGAAGAACGACTTGTGCGCCTGCCCGGCGTACGCCTCGGCGATCGCCTGGTTCTCGGCTTCGCTCAGCCCTGGCACGCGCTTCACCTTGATCGCGTAGCGCAGCTCGAAGCTGTTCTGGTCGATCGGCACATGGCAGTTGAGCAGCAGCGTATCGACGGTCTGGCCGCCGGTGCGGGCGCTCATCCGGGTGACGTGGTAGGCCGGGCCGAAGTAGGCGCTGTCGGCGCGCAGGCCACTGCCGAGCAGCTCGCTCTCCTCGCCCTGGAACATCTGGTAGCCGACGTGGCCGTCGAAGGTGTTGCAGAAGTAGCTGGCCGGCGAGCCATGCACCGGGCCGAAGTGCGCGAGGTCGGCCAGGTTGTCCACCAGCTCGCGGCAGTTGGTCTGGATGACCATCTTGCGCATCATCCAGTCGGTCCACTCGGCGGAGAAACAGGCGTCGATGCGCGGGATTTCCACTTCCGGGTCGGGCGCGCCGCCCTCGGCGTCATGCCAGACGAACAGCAGGCGGTTCTGTTCCAGGGTCGGCCAGGCCTTGACCCGCGCGCGCGGCGGAATGCGCTTGCAGTAGGGGATCGACGCGCACTTGCCGTCGCGGCCCCACTGCCAGTGGTGGAACGGACAGACCAACTCGTTGCCGCGCACTTCGCCGGTGCTCAGGTCGGCGCCCATGTGCGGGCAGTAGCTGTCGAGAATGTGCAGCGCGCCGTCTTCGCCCTGATAGGCCACCAGGCGGGTGCCGAAGATATCCAGTCGGTGGGGTTTGCCATCCTTGTAGTCGGCCGCCAGCCCCAGGCAGTGCCAGCCACGGGCGTAGCGCGTCGGAAATGTGCTGACCTTATCGGTGACCAAGGTTTCCATGCTGCTCTCCAGACAGGTGATGGTTGTCGAAGCGAACTATTCGCCAATGCCCGCGGCGCCACATCCCTGCCCGGGACTAGCCCAAACGGGTTAGATCGCTGGCGCCGCGGCGCAGGCCCCGGCAGCGCGCGGCGACGCGGAAAATCGGCGCACGCATCACCCATACGAACGATGCCGGGCCCGCCCATCCGCGCGAGCCTTCGCACAGCGCCGCGCCGGCCCCGGACGGCGCGCCCCGCACCGCCCCGACGTGGACACCGAGCATGCCCAGCACCGACCTGTCGCTCGACGAGCTCAGCCGGCTCATCGACCTGATCTACCAGGGCGCCGACGACGCGCGGCCCTGGCAGCGCTGCCTGGAACGGCTGCGCGAGGCCTTGCAGGCCAACTACGCGACCCTGATCCTGCGGCCCTGCGGCCCCGCCGACAGCGGCTTGATGATCCATGCCGGCGCGGTCTCGAACGGCGCGCTCGGCGCCTATGGCAGCACCTACTACGCCCTCGACCCCTTCGTCGGCCTGCCCCCCGGCGAAGTCCATACGGTGGCGGAAATACTCGGCGAGGCGCGCTGGCGAGCGTCGGACTTCTACCGGCAGTTCAATGCCCCGCTGGATGTCCTGCATGTGCTCGGTGCCGACCTCGCGCCCCAGCACGGCATCGAGTGCCGGCTGCGCATCTGCCGGCCGCACCAGGCACCCGACTTCAGCGCGGCCGACAAGGCCTTCTGCGCGCGACTGCTGCCGCACCTGCGGCGAGCCATCCGCCTGCATGGCCAGTTCACCCGCAGCGAAACCGAACGCCAGCTGTACGCCTCGGCCGTCGAGCGCCTGCGCATCGGCACGGTGATCCTCGATGAGCGCCACCAGGTACTGGAAAGCAACCGCGCGGCCGCCGCGCTGCTGGCCGAGGACGACGGTCTGAGCCTGCTCGACGGCAGCCTGCAGGCCACCTTCACCCGCGACAACCAGGCCCTGCAGCGGCTGATCGCCCAGGCGCTGCACGAGCGCGACCAGCCCGGCCCGCGGATCGCCGAGGCCATCACCCTGCTGCGCCCTTCCGGCCGCGCCGGCCTCGGCGTGCTGGTACAGAGCCTGCCGCGCCAGGACAGCTCCGACGGCCGGCAACCCGCCGTGGTGGTGTTCCTGCGCGACCCGGCTCGCAAGGCCAGCGTCGGCCCGCAGTCGCTGCGCCAGTTGTTCGGCTTCACCCCCGCCGAAGCCGCGCTGGCCATCCACTTGGCCAACGGCCATTCGCTGGAAGAAGCCGGGGCGCTGCTGAACATCCGCCGCAACACGGTGAAAGCGCACCTGCGCTCGATCTTCGCCAAGGCCGGGGTCAACCGGCAGAGCGAACTGACCTACGCCCTGCACAGCAGCCTGGCGTTCCTCTGCCACGCTCCGGCGGACGACTGACACACGCGCGGCGCCGCCCTCAGGCCGGCGGCGGCGCGAAGCGGCGCCCGGCGGAGAAACCACCGTCGACCGCGATCATCTGCCCGCTGACGAAGGACGCCTCGTCGGAAGCGAGGAACAGCGCGACGTTGGCCACTTCCTGCGGCTGGCCGCTGCGGCAGAGCATGTGCTGCGAGGCGAAAAAGGCGTGGAACTCCGCCTGGTCGCGGACCATCTGGCTCATCGGCGTTTCGATCAGCCCCGGGCAGAGGCCGTTGACCCGCACGTTGGCGGCGCCGTAGTCGATGGCCATGGAACGGGTGAGCTGGTTGATGCCGCCCTTGGCGACGTTGTAGGCGGTGTTATCGCCGCAGCCCTGCAAGCCGAAGATCGAGCCGATGTTGATGATCGAGCCGCCGCGCTGGGCGACCATCTGCGGCAGCGCGTACTTGCTGGTGAGCATGCTGCCGGTCAGGTTGATATCGATGACCCGCTGCCACTCTTCGGTCGAGGTGTCGGTGACACTGCCCCGGCTGGCGACGCCGGCGGCGTTCACCAGCACGTCGAGACGGCCATGGCGGGCGATGGCCTCGCCCATCACCTGCTGCACATTGGCCTCGTCGCGCACATCCAGGGCCATGAACAGACCGGGGAAATCGGCCGGCGCCGAACCGATGTCCAGCCCCACCACCTGCGCCCCCTCGTCGGCGAAGCGCCGCGCGCAGGCCAGACCGATTCCCGATGCCCCGCCGGTAATCACCGCGACCTTGCCTTGCAGTCGATTCATCGCACACCTCTGATTGTCATTGTCGATAGCGCTGCGCCGCACTCTAGCGACGCCTCAAGGGGCGGTGATCGTCCGTTCGGACTAGGACACCGCCCCACCCCAGCGCCCCCGGCAGTCCCAAGCCGAACGACAGCATCGAGCGCTTGCCCGGCACCGTGAAACGCTCGCCGGAGCACTGGCGGGTGCCCACCACTGCAGGCGTGGGGGGATCGATAACTACTGGTATGCGCCGAAACGGCCGGCGTGGATCGAGGCCTGGGGTGGCTTGCTGGGCGGGCATGAGTTCCGTTGGTGATACGGCGGCCCGACCCTCGCGGCGAGGGCAAAAAAAACCCGGCCGAAGCCGGGTACAGGGGAATGGCACTGCCCCCTGACACTCAAGGAACAACCCCTCAGTCAGGGAAGCGCACGCTGACCTCGCGGCTTCCCGGCCGCCCCTGGCAAGCCAGGGTCCAGCCCTCGGCCAGTTCGGCCGGCGACAGCACATCGTTGCGCGGCAGCAGGACTTCGCCCTGCTCCACGCGGCACATGCAGGCGCCGCAGAAGCCCTCTTCACAGGACGCCGGCGCCGCCAGCCCGGCCTTGCGGCAACTTTCCAGCAGGGTTTCGCCCGGCGTGCAGGGCACCTCGTACTCGGCGCCGTCCAGGGCTACCCGCAGGCGCTCCACCGCGACCTCGGCCGCCGCGCTGCGCGCCTGCTCCTGGGCCGCGTCCAGGGCGTCGGGATCGGGCGGCGAGACGAAGCGTTCGACATGGATGCGCGCCGGCTCGACCTGCAGTTCCAGCAGGGTGCGCTCCACCGTGTCCATGAACGGACCGGGGCCGCAGATGAAGAACTCGGCGTCGTGCCGGTCGTGCACCAGATGGCGCACATCGGCCGCGCCGAGGAAGCCCTGCACCGAATCCAGCACATGGATCACTTGCAGGCGTTCGCCGTGCGCACGCGCCAGTTCGCGCAATTCGTCGCGGAAGATCACCGAGGCTTCGTCGCGGTTGGCGTAGATCAGGCGGACCCGACAGTTCCGCGTGGCCAGCGCCGAGCGCAGGATCGAATACACCGGGGTGATCCCCGAGCCACCGCCGAACAGCACCAGCTCGCGGTCCTGGGCGCCAAGGTGGAAATGCCCGGCCGGCGGCAGTACGTCCAGGTGGTCGCCGGCGCGCACGTTTTCGTTCATCCAGTTCGACACCCGGCCGCCATCGACACGCTTCACCGTGACCCGCAGTTGCGCGTCCAGCTCCGGCGCGCTGGACATCGAATAGCAGCGTGTCAGGCGCTGGCCGGCGAACGGCACGCGGAAGGTGAGGAACTGCCCGGCCTGGTAGCGGAAGCGTTCGGCGAGCGCCTCGGGAATGCGCAGCACCAGCGAGCGCGCATCGGCGGTTTCGTCGATCACCTCGGCGACTTCCAGGCTGAAGCTGCCAGAGGCCGTGGTGGCCGCCGTCGGCGACATGGTCTGTGCACTGCCCATCATCGCGTCCCGCTCAAATGCCGCTGATCAACTGCGCGTTGTCCACGCGGATCTCGGCGCCATTGATGAAGCGCGACTCGTCCGAAGCGAGGAACAGCACCAGGTTGGCGATATCGCGCGGCGCGCACATGCGGTTCTTCGGGTCCTGTTCGAGCAGCTCCTGGGACAGCGCCTGGCCTCCGGCCAGGGCCTGGGTCATGGGCGTGTTGACGCCGTCCGGGTGCACGCTGTTGCAGCGGATGTGGTAGCCCTGCTGCTTGCAGTGGATGGCGATGGAGCGAGTCATGGCCGCCACCGCACCCTTCGACGCCGAATAGGCGCAGAAGTCCGGCATGCCGCCGAGCGCGGCCAGCGAGGACATGTTGATGATCGAGCCGCCACCGCTTTCCTTCATCGCCGCGACGGCGTACTGGCAGCCGAGGAAGTAGCCGTCGCCATTGATCGTCTGCACCTTGCGCCACAGTTCCAGGCTGGTGCTCTCGATGCTGCCCACGGCGAGGATCGCGGCGTTGTTGACCAGCACGTCGAGGCGGCCGAAGCGCTCCAGGGTGGCCTTCATCACCCGCTGCCAGTCGCTTTCGCTGGCGATGTCGTGGCGGATGAACAGGGCGTCGCCGCCGATCTGCTCGGCCAGCGCGCGGCCGGCGTCTTCGTTGATGTCGGTGAGGACCACGCGGGCGCCCTCGGCGGCCAGCAGCAGCGCGTCTTCGCGGCCGATGCCGCTGGCGGCGCCGGTGACGATGCAGACCTTGCCTTGTACTCGATTCATGCTCGTTATCCTTCAGGCGTTGAGGGGGGTGGCGGTCGCGCTGCTCGCCAGGTGCGCGGCGGCGCGGCGGCCGGAATACACGCAGTCGGCGATCGACAGACCGGAGACATAGAGGTTGGAAGCGACACCCACGGCGTTGCGCCCGGCGCTGTACAGCCCCTGGATCGGCGCGCCGGCGGCATCCAGCACGCGGCCGCTGCGCTCGCACACGCGCAGGCCGCCGAGGGTGATCGCCGGACAGGGGTAGAGCTTGCTGCCGAACGACAGGTCGAGGGCGTACCAGGGGCCCTGGTCGAGGTCGGCGAGCATGGCCGTGGATTTGCCGAGGGCGTCGGCGCATTCACCGCGCGCCGCCCGCGAGTAGCTTTCGAGGGTCTGGCGCAGCGCCTGGGCGGGCAGCCCGAGGCGCTCGGCCAGGGCTTCCGGCGAGGCGCCGCGGCGGCAGTTGAAGAGCAGGTTGAGCAGCACCGGCAGGCGCTGGAAGGACCATACCCGGCCGGGCGCGACCTGGCGCAGCGAGTCGAGCAGCAGGCGCCGATTGAGGATCAGGATGGCGCGGCCGTCCTGCTCTTCCACCATCGCGTGGCCGAGCTTGGCGCCGTACACCTCTTCGTTGCAGTAGCGCTCGCCGGCGGCGTTGACGATGACGCCACGGGCCCAGGCCAGCGGCGGATTGATGAAGCGCCAGGCGCTGACCTTGTCCATCCGCGCCGGCACCGCGCCGACGCCCTGGCCGAGGCGGATGCCGCTGCCGTTGCAGCCGGGTGTGCCCAGCGGCAGGCCGTCCAGGTAGCGGCTGGCGTGCTGGCGTACCAGCTCGCGGTTGAAGATGAAACCGCCCGCGCTGAGCAGCACCCCGCGGCGGGCGCGCAGCAACAGGCGCTGGGCATGTTCCGCCTCGATGCCGCGCAGGCGCGCGCTCAGACGCTCGGCCAGCGCCGGCAGGTAGGGATGCAGCGCCGTGACCAGCTTCGCCAGGCGCGCATGGCGGCGCGTGGCGGCGGCGCCGGGCGGCAGGCGCCAGGCTTCGACGCCAATCACCGCGCCCTGCGCATCGAGGATCAGGCGGCGCACTTCGCACTGGCTATAGAGCGTCACGCCCTTGGCCAGGGCCGAGGTGCGCAGCGCGCTGAACAGGTTGACGCCGGACATGCCACGGCCCTTGGTGCGATGCCCACGCGGCGCCGGCGGTGCCAGGCGGGCATAGGACGGCACCGACTCGTTGCCGGAGTAGTAGAGGTAGAAACGGTCGCTCGGGTAGGAGGTCTTCAGCGGCGGGACGCTGGCCTCGAAGCGCGCGCCCTGGCGTTCCAGCCAGGCCAAGTGTTCGGCGCTGCGCTGGCAGAAGTCGCGCAGGGTCTCTTCGTCGACGGCATCGCCGACCTCTTGCTGCAGGTAGCGTTGCATCGCTTCGGGCGTGTCGTCGTAGCCGGCCTGGGCCTGGTACGGCGTGCCGCCACCGGCGTAGACCACGCCACCGCTGCGCGCGGTGGCGCCGCCACCGGCGAAGCGGTCCAGCGCCAGCACCGACAGGCCGCGCTCGCGGGCCTCCAGGGCGGCGCAGGCACCGGCGCCGCCGAAACCAACCACGATCAGGTCACTTTCCACATCCCAGACCAGCGTTTGCTGGGCGCTCAGGCGCAGGGGTTCCAGCGGCAGGGTATCCATGGGCTCAGCTCGCAGCGGCAACGCTCGGCGCCGGCATGGCGACGGCGGTGGTGTAGGTACCGTTCACGTAGATCAGCGGGGTGATCTCGGGGGTGTGGCGGATTTCCTGGATCAGGCCGATGAACACGGTGTGCGTGCCATAGCTGAAGCGGCCGTCCTGGCGGCACAGCAGGGTCGCCTGGGCGTCCGCCAGGTAGGGCACGCCACCGGCGGAGGTCTGCCAGTCGCCACTGGCGAAACGCCCCTCGCCCTTCACCGGGCCGCTGCAGAGGTGCGACAGGTGTTCCTGCTCCTGGCCGAGGATGTTCACGCAGAAGTCGGCGCCGCCTTCCAGCGCGGCGTGCAGCGAGGCGGTCTTGTTCACGCAGATGAGCAGCGACGGCGGCTCGGTGGACAGCGAATCGACCGCCGTGGCGGACATGGCGAAGCGCTCGCGGCCATCGCTGGTGGTGATGATGGTCACCGACTTGGCCAGCCGGCGCATGGCCTGGAGCATATCGGTTTTCAGATTGTCTTGGCTCATCGCACGGGCCTCTGGTTGTCCGGTAGTGCGATCGATTCTGTCGGCCGTCCCGCCGGCCAACATCGTCCGAGGGGACTAGGCGCCGACGGCGTATCCGGCGTGGCCTGCGCGGCGATCGCGGGCATGGTCCGTTTGTAGGATGCCGCGCCCTTCGCGCGTTGCTTGAATGCCCGCGAAGGGCTCGGCGATGTGCGCGCGGCGCGCGGCCGAAGTCCTGTGCGCAGGCCCCGACGGGGCGATCACAGGAGAACAACAAATGCTCGACCAAGACCTGATCCGCCAGCGCCTTCGCCAACGCGCCCGCGAGCTGGTGCCGGTGCTGCGCGAACGCGCCCCGCTGGCCGCCCAGCGCGGGCAGTTGCCGGAGGAAACCCTTCGCGACTTCCACGAAGCCGGCTTCTTCCGCATCCTCCAGCCGGCGCGCTGGGAAGGCTACGAGCTGGAGCCGAAGGACTTCTTCGAGGTGCAGATGACCCTTGCCGAAGGCTGCATGTCCTCGGCCTGGGTGCTCGGCGTGGTGGCGATCCACAACTGGCAACTGGCGCTGTTCGACGAGCGCGCCGCCAAGGACGTCTGGGGCCAGGACTCCAGCGTGCTGATCTCTTCTTCCTATATGCCGGTGGGCCGGGTCACGCCGGTCGAGGGCGGCTATCGGCTGTCCGGGCGCTGGGGCTTCTCCTCCGGCAGCAAGCATTGCCAGTGGGCCTTCCTCGGCGCCCTGGTGCCGCCCGCGGAGCCGGGCGGCGCGCCGGACTACCGGACCTTCCTGGTGCCGCGCAGCGACTACACGATCCTCGACAACTGGAACGTGATGGGCCTGGAGGCCACCGGCTCCCACGACATCCTGGTGGAGAACGCCTTCGTCCCCGAATACCGCACCCACCGCGCCGTCGACGGCTTCATGCAGAACAGCCCGGGCAACGCGGTCAACACCGCGCCGCTGTTCCGCCTGCCGTTCGGGCAGATATTCGTCCGCGCGGTGTCGTCCTCGGCAATCGGTGCGCTACAGGGCGCCATCGACTGTTTCGTCGAGCACAACCGCGCCCGCGTCGGCGTCAACGATGGCCGCAAGATGGGCCAGGACCCGGCCGCGCAACAGGCGCTGGCCGACGCCATGGTCGCCGCCGACGAATGCCGCACCGTGCTGCTGCGCAACTTCGAGCTGATGCTGCAACGCGCCCGCGACGGCCAGCCGCTGGCCATGCCGGAGCGGGTGAAGATGCGCTACGACTCGGCGCTGGTCGGCGACAAGTGCGCGCGCGCGGTGGCCGCGCTGATGTTCAACAGCGGCGCCTCGACGATCTTCCGCGACCACCCGATCAACCGCGCCTTCCGCGATATCCACACCGGCCGCGCGCACGTCGCCAACAGCCCGGCGAAATACGCCTGGAACCTGGGCGGCGTGAGCATGGGCCTGGACAGCAGCGACTTCTTCCTCTGAGCCGCGCGCCGGGGGCGCGGCATAGTCCATTCGGGCGATTCCGCGCCGCCGGCGATTACCGACCATGACGGCGAGGCAAAACCTGCCAGCCAGTCAAAAAACAACAAGGGAATCCCGATGAAATTCTCTCTGATCTACGAAGCGCAAACGCTGGACGCCAGCCGCGAAGGCGACCGCCGCATCTTCGACGAGACCGTCGAGCAGGCAGTCCTCGCCGACCGTCTCGGCTTCGACACCTTCTGGTGCGTCGAGCACACCGCGCTGAGCAACTACTCGCACATGTCCGCGCCGGAAACCATGCTCGCCTTCGTCGCCGGCAAGACCGAGCGCATCGGCATCGGCCACGGCGTGGTCTGCCTGCCGCCGGCGATGAACCATCCGGTGAAGGTGGCCGAGCGCATCGCCACCCTCGACCTGTTGTCCAAGGGCCGCGTGCACTTCGGCGTGGGCAAGGGCGGCACCCAGCAGGAGGCCGGCACCTTCGGCTACGACCTGAGCACCCTGCAGCCGCAGATCGACGAAGCCATGTACCTGATCCCGAAGATGTTCGTGCAGGACGAGATCGAGCATAACGGCGAATTCGTCAAGATCCCCAAGCGGCCGATCCACCCCAAGCCCTACCAGGACCCGCACCCGCCGATGTACCTCGCCTGCACCAACACCGAGTCGCTGAAGAATGCCGGCGGCCGTGGCATGGGCGCACTGGTGCTGGGCTTCGGCGGCCCCGAGGAAATCGCCAAGAAGGTCGCCGTCTACCACGAGGCCTGGGACCAGCGTGACGAGAAGGACCAAGTCGGCTTCCGCCCGAACCGCCACATCGCCGCGCTGTGCCCGGCCATCGTCCTCGACGACAACGCCCAGGCCCGCGCCATCGGCATCCGCGGCCAACGCTACTTCATGGAATCGCTGGCCTACTGGTACGCCGGCGGCGAGCGCCCGGACCCGGCCAAGTGGCAGGACGACACCTTCGTCGACGGCAACGGCCAGGCGGTGATCCGCTCGCGCTTCGCCTCCGAGGAAGTCACCGTGGACTTCTCCGACCCGACCATGGCGATGATGAACCCCAACCACGCCTACGGCACGGTGAGCGACTGCATCGGCTACGTGCAGCGGCTGATCGACGCCGGCGCCGACGAAATCCTCTTCATCTGCCAGATGGGCACCGTGCCGCAGTGGGCGCAACTGGAAACGCTGAAGAACATCGGCGAGAAGGTGATCCCCTACTTCCGCGACAAGCAGAAGGCCTGAGCCTCGAACCCGACCCGCCCAGGGCGGGTCGGGTAACGCTTGCGCGGGGTGGCCGGCCACGTCCCGGCCGCCCCGCTCCTGCCGGCGCCTCAGCGCAGGCCGGCGAGCAGACCGCGGAACTCCTGTTCCGAGAAACCGCGCAGGGTCTGCGTGCGGATGTTGCCGAGCGACGCCACCTTGAGCAGCAGCGTGGTGGCCGCGTCCTCCGCGCCGTCCACGATCAGCACCATGTCGTAGCTGCCCGTCGTCCAGTAGGCGGCCTTGACCGAAATGCCGAGTTGCTCGGCCATTGCCTTGAAAGCGCCGAAGCGGTCGGGCGAGTCCTTGACGTTGCGGATGCCTTGGTCGGTGAAGCTCACCAGGGTGATGAAGGTAGCCATGGTTCAGCTCCTGTCGTATCGAGAGGCGACGGTCGAAGCAGCGGAAGCCACTGCACCGGAAGAAGGCCGCCACCCTTCCCGCCATGCATGCGTGCGGCGCACCGGGCACCGCGAGCCCCGTCGACCAGCTGCCATCCGACGACCTCCGCACAACAGGCATAGCAGCCCCGCGGCGCCCTGCACGACCGCTGATCCGCTGGCGCCCCGGCAGCTTCCCGGCGCCCGCCTATACTTTTCAGCCCACGCCCCGGCCGACGATTTCCACGGCCCTCGCGGAAGCCCTCAAGCCCACACGGAGAACGGACATGGCGATACGTATTGGCGATGAAGCACCCGACTTCACGGCGGAAAGCACCGAAGGCACCCTGCACTTCCACCAGTGGATCGGCGACCACTGGGCGATCCTGTTCTCCCACCCGAAGGATTTCACCCCGGTGTGCACCACCGAGCTGGGCTGCGTGGCGCGGCTCAAGCCGGAGTTCGACAAGCGCAACACCAAGGTGGTCGGCCTCAGCGTCGACCCGGTCAGCGATCACCGCGCCTGGGTCGGCGACATCGAGGAAACCCAGGGCCACGCGGTCAACTACCCGCTGATCGGCGACGAGAACCTGGTGGTGGCCAAGCTCTACGACATGCTCCACCCCAACGCCAGCCCCGGTGCGCGCAGCGCGGCGGACAACGCCACGGTACGCTCGGTGTTCATCATCGGCCCGGACAAGAAGGTCAAGGCCACGCTGACCTACCCGATGAGCGCCGGGCGCAACTTCGACGAAGTCCTGCGCCTGCTCGACGCGATCCAGCTCAACGCCAAGCACAGCGTGGCCACGCCGGTGAACTGGCGCCCCGGCGATGACGTGATCATCCCCACCTCGGTGTCGGATGAAGACGCGCGGAAGAAGTACCCGCAGGGCTTCAAGACGCTCAAGCCCTACCTGCGCGTGGTCAAGCAGCCGCAATGAGCGACGCCCCCGCTTCCGCCGGGAAGAGGGGGGCGCCACCGGCTGCCATACTGTTCAGATGGTCAGCGCCACTTTCCGCTTCTACGAGGAGCTGAACGACTTCCTGCCCGCCGAGCGTCGCCGGCGCGCCTTCACCTGCGTCTGCGCCGAGTCCGCCACGGTCAAGCACATGATCGAGGCGCTCGGCGTGCCGCACACCGAGGTCGAGCTGGTGCTGCTCAATGGCGAGTCGGTCGGCTTCGAGCGGCTGATCCTCGATGGCGACCGCCTGGCCGTGTACCCGACCTTCGAGCGCCTGGACATCAGTCCGCTGCTCAAGGTGCGCGCGCAGCCCTTGCGGGTGCTGCGCTTCGTCGCCGACGCGCACCTCGGCGGGCTCGCCGCGCTGCTGCGCATGAGCGGTTTCGACACCCTCTACGACAACGCCTTCGAGGATGCCCGGATCGCCGAGATCGGCGCCCGGCAGGGACGCATCGTGCTGACCCGCGACCGCGAGCTGCTCAAGCGGCGGATCATCAGCCACGGCTGCTACGTGCACGCGCTCAAGCCGGCGCTGCAACTGCGCGAGCTGTTCGAGCGCCTCGACCTGGCGCGCAGCGCGCGCCCCTTCAGCCGCTGCCTGCAGTGCAACCAGCCACTGCGCGAACTGCCCGCGGAAGAGGCGCGGCCGCGGGTGCCGCCACGGGTCGCCGCGCGCTACTCACGCTTCCTCGCCTGCGATGCCTGTCAGCAGGTGTTCTGGGAAGGCACGCACTGGCGCAGCATGCAGGCGCTGCTGGCGCCCCTGCTGGCGGGCGACCGAGCGCCCTAGCCGCGCCGAGCGGGTTCAGATCACCCGCGCCGGGTGCTGCACGCGCGGCGCGCCGAGCTGTTCGCGCCAGGACGGCGGCTGGCGCCCGTCGGCCTCGCAGATCGCATAGCGCAGGGCCAGCTCGGCGCTGACCAGGGTCAGCCCGGAAAGACTCGGCAACTGCGGATCGTCGAGCAGCGCGCGGATGATCCGGCCATTGAACTGCGGGGTTTCCGCCTGCGCCAGGAAGGCCTCGTACTGATCGGCGCGAGCCTGCCCGGCGATGGCCGTGCGCTCGGTGAGCTGCGGCCCCAGCCACAGCGAAAGCGCCGCCACCCGGGTGTTCTCGAAGTCCACCGCCATGTCCGCGGCAAGCTTGTCGATGCCGGCCTTCTGCGCGCCGTAGGCCGGCCCGTGCATGTAGCAGCCGGCGCCGAACGACGAGGTGAAGGCGATCAGCCCGCGCGCGGCGCGCAACAGCAGCGGCGCCGCGTAATAGCTGGCGACGTAGGCCGAGCGCAGGCCGACATCGAGGATGTCCACCAATTCGAGCGGCTTTTCCCAGAACGGCCCCGGATCGATGAGGTTCTCGTGGATGCAGGCGGCGTTGTTCACCAGCAGGTCGAGCTGCCCCTGCTCCTCGTCGATGCGCTGGAACAGCGCGCGCACCTGGGCATCGTCGCCATGGTCGCATTGCACGGCGATGCCGCGACCACCGGCGGCGTCGATGGCCGCGGCGGTCTCATGGATGCTCCCCGGCATCACCTGGCCACGCAGCCGCGCCGCGCCCGACTGGGTCGAGCGGCCGCTGACGTAGACGGTCATGCCGGCGGCGCCGAGCGCCACGGCGATGCCCTTGCCGACACCCCGGCTGGCGCCGGTGACCAGCGCCACGCCCGGTTGTCGCTCAGGCGTCATCGCGCACCTCCTGTGCCTGGGGCGCGGCACGGCGGGCGCTGGCCTGCTGGTGGATATGCTCGGCGGCGAGGAAGCCGAAGGTCATCGCCGGGCCGATGGTCGAGCCGGCGCCGGGATAGGTCGTGCCCATCATCGAGGAGGAGCTGTTGCCGATCGCATAGAGCCCGGCGATGACGCCGCCGTTCTCGTGCAGCACGCGGGCATGCGCGTCGGTGAGCAAGCCGCCCTTGGTGCCGATGTCGCCGGCATCCACCTTCACCGCGTAGAAGGGTGCCTTGAGCAACGGCGCCAGGCAGGGATTGGGCTGCACGTTGGGGTCGCCGTAGTAGCGGTCGAACAACGACTCGCCCTTGTGGAAATCCGGGTCCTGGCCCAGCGCCGCGTGGTGGTTGAAGCGCTCCAGGGTACGCACCAGGCCCTGCGCATCGACGCCGATCTGCGCGGCCAGCGCTTCCAGGCTCTGCGCCTTGTGGTAGTAGCCGCGCAGGTTCTCCGGCAGCCGCGAGTCCGGTTGCGCGTAGCCCGGCAGCAGCGCGCCGCAAGGGTATTTGTGGCGGAATTCGGCGTCGAACACCATCCAGCAGGGGACGCTCGCCGCCTGCTCGCTGTGGTTCGCGTACATGGCGTAGACGATGTCGGTGTAGGGCGCCGCTTCGTTGACGAAGCGCTGTCCCGCCGCGTTGACCAGCACGCAACCGGGCAGGTTGCGTTCGACGAACAGCCCGCGCTGTTTTTCTTCGCCATCGACATGCGTGGTTGGCGCCCACCAGCTGTGATCCATCAGCGCGGTGGCGGCGCCCAGTTGCTGGCCGGCGCGAATGCCGTCGCCACTGTTGAAGGGCGGCGTGGCGCTCCATTTCGCCTGCGACGGCCGTGGGTGGTACTGGTCGCGCATGGCCTGGTTTCGCTCGAAACCGCCCGCCGCCACCACCACCGCCTGTCGCGCGCGGACCCGCAGCAGGCGGCCGTTGCGCTGCACCTCGACGCCGATCACCCGGCCGTCTTCCTCGATCAGCGACTGCAGCGACGACTGCAGCCACAGCGGCACGCCGCGATCCATCAGCGAGCGGCGCAGGGCGCCGACCAGCGCGTTGCCGAGGGTGAGGAAGCGGTCGCGCCGCGAACGCAGGCGGCCGCCCAGATCGCTCCAGTAGCGCCAGAGGATGCGCAGGGTCAGGCCGACCCAGCCGGGGCGGCGGCAGAGCAGCACCTGCGCCTCCTTCATGGTCATGCCGATGCGCCCCATCATCAGGGTGCCCGGCGACGGCGCGCGCATGCGCTCGAATTCATCGCCCAGCTCGCGGGCGTCGAACGGCAGCGGGTCCATGGAGCGATAGCCAGGCTTGCCGCCGGGCGCTTCCGGGTAATAGTCGGCGTATTCCGGCTGCGCCTCGAAATGCACGCGGCTGTGCCGGTCCAGGTACTCGACCATGCGCCGGGCGTGCTCGACATAGGCCTCGATGCGGCTCGGCTCGACGATGCCGCCGGTGACCGTGCTGATGTACTGGATCGCCTCCGCCGCCGAGTCCTGCCCGCCGAGGGCGGCGATGCGGTGGTTGTTGGGAATCCAGATGCCGCCGCCGGAGACCGCCGAGGTGCCGCCATAGCGGTCGCTCTTTTCCAGCACCAGCACGTCCAGTCCGAGGTCGCGGGCGCGTAGCGCGGCGGTCATCCCGCCGGCGCCGCTGCCCACCACCAGTACATCGCATTCCTGGTCCCAGTCCTGACCACTCGTCGTTGCCTTCATGCGCGTCTCTCCCGGCAGGCGGCGCGGGTCCATCCCGCGGCCGACGTCGATTGTTCGCGCGCCTCGGAAAGCCCGGCATCGTCCGAAGAGACTAGCGGCCAAGCCGCATGCCAGAGCATCCGAGAGGCTTAGTCCCTTCGGACGATGTTGTCGTTTCGGCGCGATCCCATAGTCCGCTCGCACCTCCCCCCGCCAACCCCCGATCGAGGTCGGGCACCTCGCCCCGACCCGCGCAGAGGACGAGATGACAAGAACAAGAAACGCCGTGCGGCCGTTGCCGCTTGCCTTGCAGTTGTCCGCCATGGGCCTGGTCATGGCTGGCCAGGCCCATGCCCTGTCCTACCAGCTCAACGATGACCTCAAGGTCAACTGGGACACCACCCTCACCTACGGCCTGGCCTGGCGCACCGAGCAACGCGCGCGCGGCCTGTCCAACGGCTACCCCAATCCGGCCATCGCCAGCATCGACGACGGCGACAACGCCTTCGCCAGGGGCAGCCTGATCAACAACCGCGCCAGCTTCCTCACCGAGGCCGACTTCAAGTTCCGCGACGACTACGGCCTGTTCGTCCGCGCCACCGGCTTCTACGACGACGTCTATCACCACAGCAACGACAACGCGACCGGCACCTCCAACTGCTACGCCAGCGGCCACTGCGCCAAGCCCGACCAATTCCCGGACGGTACCGTCGACCAGCACGGCGACGACGCGCGCCTGCTCGACACCTACGCCTACGGCACCTGGGACCTGAGCGGCCACAAGCTGAACGCGCGGGTCGGCAACCAGGTGGTGGCCTGGGGCGAAAGCCTGTTCAACGGTTTCGGCATCTCCGGGGCGATGAGCCCGGTGGACGCGACCAAGGCGAACACTCCCGGCATCGAGATCAAGGAGCTGTTCCTGCCGGTCGGCCAGGTGTTCACCCAGTACAGCCTGAGCGACGCGCTGAACGTGCAGGCCTACTACCAGTACAAGTGGGAGAAGACCGAGATCCCCGGTGTCGGCAGCTACTTCTCGACCACCGACCAGATCGACGAAGGCGGCTACAGCGATGCCTTCGGCATGACCCACCGCCTGGGCGACAAGAAGCCGAGCAACTCCGGCCAGTACGGCCTGGCGCTGACCTACAGCGTGGAGCAGCTGAACAACACCGAATTCGGTCTGTACTACCTGCGCTTCCACGACAAGACCCCGCAGATCGACTTCCTCAGCCAGTGGAACAACGCGGCCTACCGCGCCCTCTACTTCGAGGGCATCGACCTGTACGGCGCCAGCTTCTCCAGCATGGTCGGCGACACCAACGTCAGCGGCGAGGTGAGCTACCGCGACGGCCAGCCGGTGCTGGTCGACACCGGCCTGGTGCCCTACGCGGTGCGCGGCAAGACCGTGCAGGCGCTGGTCTCGTTCATCCACTCCTTCGGCAACCTGCCGATCGCCGACAACACCACCCTCACCGGCGAGGTCGGCTACAACCGCGTGCTGGACAACGACAAGGCACCCAGCTTCGACGTCTTCGTCCCCGGCGGCGGCGGCCGCTACACCCAGGTGCAGACGGCCAACACCGACAAGCTCTACTACGACACCTCGGCCTGGGGTTACACCGTCAACCTGTCGCTGGACTACAACAACGTGTTCAACGGCTGGGACCTGACGGTGCCGATCATCTTCAGCCAGGCGGTCAACGGCAGTTCCTCGATGCCCGGCAGCTTCGGCCTGGGCCAGGGCGACGACCGCTTCGCCGTCGGCACCACCTGGCGCTACCTGAACAATCTCACCGTCGAGGCCCGCTACAACATGTACCTCGGCAATGCCAGCGAAACGCCCCTGGCGGACCGCGACAACCTATCCCTCAGCGCGAAATACAGCTTCTGACCCCGTCAGCCCGAGGAGCACGACCCACATGAAAAGCACCCCCCGCCTGCTTCCCCTTCTACTCTCCGCCGGCCTCGCCTGCCTGAGCCTGCACGCCCAGGCCAAGGTCAGCCCGGAAGAAGCCGCCCGCCTGGGCAAGGACCTCACGCCGATGGGCGCCGAAAAGGCCGGCAACGCCGACGGCAGCATTCCCGCCTGGAGCGGCAAATGGCGCGGCGCGCCGCCGCAGGTGAAATACGCCGGACCGGGCAACGCCTACCCCGATCCCTATGCCGATGAGAAGCCACTGTTCGTCATCACCGCGCAGAACGTCGACAAATACGCCGACAAGCTCACCGACGGCCAGCGGGCGATGTTCAAGCGCTACGCGGCGACCTTCCGCATGCCGGTCTACCCGTCGCACCGCGACTTCCGCTTCAGCCAGAAAGCCGAAGACGACATCAAGGCCAACGCCCTCAACGCCGAGCTGGCCAACGACGGCAACAGCGTGCGCAGCGCCTTTGGCGCCTCGCCCTTCCCGATCCCCAAGAACGGCTACGAGCTGATGTGGAACCACGCCCTGCAAGCGCGGCCCAACAGCGAGGAAGCGATCTACGACCAGGCGGTGATCTACTCCAACGGCAACCAGGCGCTGCAGACCGTGCACTACCAGATCCTCGCGCCCTGGAGCGACCCCAAAGGCTCGCGCGAAAGCTATGACGGCGGAGTCATGAGCCACTTCATGATCACCACCCTCAAGCCGGTGCGCGCCAAGGGCGAAATCATCGGCGGCCATGAGTTCTTCGACCCGATCGTCAGCCCACGGCAGAGCTGGCAGTACCTGCCCGGCACCCGCCGCGTGCGCCGCGCGCCCACCGTCGGCTACGACACGCCGATCGGCGCCGGCGGCTTCCGCACCATCGACGAAGACCGCTTGTTCAACGGCGCGCCCGATCGCTACGAGTGGAAGATGCTCGGCAAGCGCGAGGTGTACATCCCCTACAACAACTACAAGCTCGACGACCCGGCCCACAAGTACGCGGAGATTCTCACGCCCAACCACGTCAACCCCGACCTGATGCGCTACGAGCTGCACCGCGTCTGGGTCGTCGAGGCCACCCTGAAGCCGAGCGCCCGCCACATCTACGCCAAGCGCGTGCTGTACATCGACGAGGACAGCTGGTCCGCCGCCCTCGCCGACAACTACGACGCCCGCGGCCAGCTCTGGCGCACCAACATGCAGACCTCGCTCTACGCCTACGACATCCAGATGAACCAGGCGCGCATCGCGCTGTTCCACGACCTCATCGCCGGCTCCTACCTGGCCGACCGCATGAGCAACGAGCAGAAGCCCGCGGAACTGAACACCGCCACCTACGACAACGACTACTTCACCGCCGCCAACATGCGCAAACTGGGTCAGTGACCCAACCCTGAACGACGGATGCCGGGCTAGCCCGGCATCCGTCGTTTTGCCTGGCGCGCCGCCTCGCCAACGATCGCCCCGCCTCCCGCCACCCCGGCAGCGCCGCCCCGCGTGCGGGCGTCCAGTCCCCATCACTCCCCCGCCATGCCGCCATGCCGCCAGCGGCGACACCTCGCCCCGGGCACGTCGCCCACCCCCGGCGCCACCGCCATCCGCCGCTGCTCGCTGGCTGCCGAACGCCTGCCGCCAGGCGCGACGACAATCACCGCCACGGCGCAGGCGCACCCGCAGACAACGCAGGCGAGCGCCACGCGCAGCCCGGTCGAGCGGACGTCGGCGAACGGCAGGGGCGCACGGGAGGCTGGCGAGCGGGGGAAGAACACTGGCGCCCGGCGGGCAAACGCAAACGCCCCCGCTCCAGTCAGGGGCGAGGGCGTTCGGCAGGTCGGCGGGCCGCTGTGGAGAGCGCCCGAGCGGGAATCAGCGCGGCGCGGCGAAGCTGTCCGGGCGATTCAGCACGCAGCGGATACCGCCGGGCAGACCCATGCTGGCGACGCACTGGTTGCAGTGCGTGCAGCCGTTCTCGTAGTGCTGGCGCTGCTCCCGGGCATTGCGCACCAGGTCCGGGTCGCGCAACAGCGCGCGGCCCATGGCGACGAAATCGAAGCCCTCCTCCATCGCCCGCAGCATGCTGTCGCGGCTGCTCACGCCGCCCAGGTAGACCAGCGGCATGTCGGTGGCCTGGCGCACGCGTCGGGCCTGGTCGAGGAAGTACATCTCGGCATAGGGCAGGTTGGCGAACATGCGTCCGCCGAACCATTGCATGGCCTTGCGCTGCAGCGGGTTGCGCTCCAGCGGCAGCATCTGCGCCAGCGGGCTTTCGCCACGGAACAGGTACATCGGCGCCCGACTGGTGAAACCACCGCTCATCACCAGGGCGTTCAGGCCGTTGCCCGCCAGGAGCTGCGCCGCGCGGCACGACTCGTCGATCTCCAGGCCGCCCTCGAAGCCATCGCTGAGGTTCAGCTTGGCGAGGATCGGGAAGTCGTCGCCGACCGCCTCGCGCACCGCCGCCAGCACTTCCAGCGGCAGGCGCATGCGGTTCTCCAGGCGGCCGCCGTAGGCGTCGCTGCGGCGGTTGGTGGCCGGCGAGATGAACTGGCTGAGCAGATAGCCGTGGCCCATGTGGATCTCGATGGCGTCGAAGCCGGCGCGCTTCACGAAGGCGGCGGCGGCACGGTATTCCGCCACCGTCTTGCGGATGTCGGCGCCGGTCATGGCGCCGGCGAAGGGCACGCCGGAGAGCATGCCGTACTGGTTGAAGCAGGCGCTCGGCCCCTTCGGCCGCGGAATGTTCAGCGGCTTGTTGCGGCTGAAGAAGCCACAGTGCGCGAGCTGCGCAGACACCGCGCCGCCTTCGCGATGCACCGCGCCGGCGAGGCGCCGCAGGGTGCCGAATACCCCCTCGTGCATCCACATCTGGTCGGGGAAGGTCAGCCCGTCCGGCGAGACCCCGCAGTAGGCCACCGTGGTCAGGCCGACCTCGCCGCGCGCCATGCGCGCGTGATGCTCGATCAGGTCATCGCCCGGCACGCCAGCGGGGCACATGCCCTCGAAGGTCGCCGTCTTGATCACCCGGTTACGCAACGGCAACCCGGCCAGGCGGGTCGGGCCGAAGACTTTTTCCACCATGCCACGCATCACTCCGTCACTCCTCTTGGCCAACGCTGAAGGGCACGAACTCGACCACTTCCAATTCAAAGCCGGAGACCGCCTTGTAGGTCACCGGGAAACTCATCAGGCGCATCTTGCGCACGCCCAGGTCGCGGAGTATCTGCGCGCCGACGCCCAGGGTCCGTTGCGGAAACTGCGGCGGGCGCAGCCGTGGCCCCTGGGCCAGTTGTTCGAGGATGGCGCCGGCGCTTTCCACCTGCGCCAGCAGGACCAGCACCCCGCTGCCCTCGGCGGCGATGCGCGCCAGCGAGCGCTCCAGGTTCCACTGCTGCGGCCCCATCGGCGGTTCGCCGGCGAGCAGGTCGCGCAGCGTCTCCACCGCCTGCACGCGCACCAGCACCGGTTGCGCCGAGTCGATCTCGCCGCGTACCAGGGCCAGGTGCACGACGTCCTTGAAGGCGTCGTGGTAGGCGCAGACACGGAACTCGCCGTGGCGGGTGCCGAGACGGTACTCGGCGCTACGCGCGATGGTGCCTTCGTGGAGGATGCGGTGGTGGATCAGCTCGGCAATACCGCCCATGCGCAAGCCATGCCGACGGGCGAAGGCGCGCAGGGTTTCGCCACGCGCGTTGTCGCCGTCCTCGTCGAGAATGCCGGCCAGCAGGGCCGCTGGCCGCAGCCCGGCGAGACGGGTCAGGTCGCAGGCCGCCTCGGCATGTCCGGCGCGGCTCATCACCCCACCGGGCAGCGCGCGCAGCGGGAAGATGTGGCCGGGGCTGACCAGATCGGCGGGGCCGCTGGCCGGGTCCACCGCCACTTGCACGGTGCGCGCCCGGTCGGCGGCGGAAATCCCGGTGCTGATGCCGCTGGTCGCCTCGATGGAAACGGTGAAGCCCGGCCCCTCGCCGGCCCTCGGCGCGGCCACCATGGGTTCCAGGCCGAGGGCCTGGCAGCGCTCGCTGGTCAGCGCCAGGCAAATCAGCCCGCGCGCTTCGCGGGCGAAGAAGTTGACCGCCGCCGCGTCGGCGAACTCGGCGGCCTGCAGCAATACGCCGTCGCTGGCGTCATCCTCGCCGTCGCTGAGCACCACCGGCTCGCCACGGCGCAGGGCCTCGATCAGTTGTAACGGGCTATCCAACGGCATCTTCGCGCCCCCTCAGACCAGCGCACGACGCAGCCAGGCGGCGGCGTCCTGCAGATGCTCGGCGGCCCGCACGACGAACGGCGCGAAGCTGGCGAAACCGTGGATCATCCCCTTCGCCCGCACCAGGCGCGCCTCCACCCCGCAATCGAGCAGACGCCGGGCGAAAGCCTCGCCCTCGTCGCGCAGGGGATCGAATTCCGCGCTGAACACGCAGGTCGGCGGCAGGCCGGCCAGATCGTCGGCGCGCAAGGGCGATACCAGCGCCTCGTCATGCGCCGTCGCCGCCGGCAGGTACTGGCGCCAGAACCACTGCATCATCTGCGCTTCGAGGAAATAGCCCTCGGCGAATTCCCGGTACGAGGCACTGTCGCAGGCCTGGTCGGTGACCGGATAGAACAGACACAGGGCGGCGATTCGCGGCCCGCCGCGCTGCCGCGCCAGGCGCGCCACGGCAATCGCCAGGTTGCCGCCGGCACTGTCGCCGGCGATGGCCAGGCGGCTGGCGTCGACGCCCAGCTCGGCGGCCCGCGCATGGAGGTCGCAGGTGGCGCGGTAGCAATCTTCCGGCGCCGCCGGGAAAGGCGCCTCCGGGGCCAGCCGGTACGCCACCGACACCACCGCGGCGCCGCTGGCCAAGGCCAGTCGGCGGCAGAGATCGTCGTGGGTGTCCAGGGTGCCGGCGACGAAACCGCCGCCGTGCAGGAACACCAGCAAGGGCAAGGCGTCGCCGGCCTGCGGGCGATACAGGCGCGCCGGCAACTCACCGGCGGCGCCGGCCACGCGCAGCTCGCGGACCTCGGCCAGGGCCAGCGGCGCCAGGCCCGGCAGTCCCTGATCGGCGAGGTTGCGGTAGGTGCCGGCGTCGAGCTGGGCGAAATCCAGCGCGAAGGCGCCGGCGAACTGATCGAGCAGGTACTGCATCTGGGGATCGAGCGACATCGCGGTTCCTTAGAGTTCGGCCATCTGGAAGACCGGGTTGGTCTCTTCGAGGATGCTTTGCTGGCGTGCCAGAAGGTTCGGCTTGAAGCCGGGGTGCGGGAGTATCCAGAAACGCCCGGCGGCGAGGGCCTGGAACACCCGCCTGGCCAGCTCGTCGGTGGACATTCCCTGCTCGATGCTGGCGGCGAGCAGGGCGCCGAGTTCCCCGGCCGCCGTGCCGCCGGCCTGGTCGGAAGTCATGATGCGGCTGGCCACCGGGCCCGGGCAGAGCACCGACACCGAGATCGGCGCCTGCAGCGCCGCCATCTCGTAGTGAAGGACTTCGGACAGGGCCACCACCGCCTGCTTGGTCACGGTATAGGCCGCCATGAACGGGCTGCACACCAGCCCGGCGAGGGACGCGGTATTCACCACATGGGCCGGGCGCCCCTGCTCCAGCAGCAGCGGCATGAAGCTGCGCAAGCCATTGATCACGCCCATCAGGTTGATGTCGAGCATGCGCCGCCACTGCGCCGCGTCGAGTTCCCAACTGGCGCCGGTCTGCATCACCCCGGCGTTGTTGAACAGCAGGTCGACGCCGCCGAAGCGCTCCAGCGTCGCGTCGCGCAGGGCGTCGAGCGCCTCGCCGCGCGCCACGTCGGTCGGCTGTTCGAGAACCTCGACGCCGCCGGCGCGCAGGCGCTGCGCCAGCGCCCTCAGGCGCAGTTCGTCGCGGTCCGCCAGGACCAGGCGCATGCGCAGGCGCGCGGCATGCTCGGCCAGGCCCTGGCCGATCCCGCTGGCGGCGCCGGTGATGACCGCCACGCGGCCGTCTCGTTGCTTGTCCATGGCGACTCCGGTTGTCGTTCTTGTTGGCTCGGATGGGCGGGTTTATCCGCCGAAACCGCGCTCGCCGGCATCGTCCACCCGGACTAGCCGCGGCCATCGTCCGTTCAGACGATGCCGTCGCGGCGCGAGCTTGGAGAATCCCGGACAGGCGCCTGCCGCCCCCACCTCTGCCTGCGGCACCACCGACGACACCGGGAGAACAACAATGAGCACGCTGCACAGAATCGAAGCCCGCCCCCTGCAGGATCGCTACGCGCGCGGCTGGCACTGCCTGGGGCTGGCCGCACAGTACCGCGACGGCAAGGCGCATCGCCTGGAGGTCTTCGGCACCCGCCTGGTGGCCTTTCAGGGCGACGACGGGCAGCTCCACATTCTCGACGGCTACTGCCCGCACATGGGCGCCGACCTCAGCCACGGCTGCGTCGAAGGCAACGGCCTGCGCTGCCCGTTCCACGAGTGGCGCTGGGGCGCCGATGGCGTCTGCGACGACATTCCCTACGCCAAGCGCATTCCGCCGCGGGCAAAGATCAAATCCTGGCCGGTGATCGAACAGAATCATCTGCTGTTCGTCTGGAACGACCCGGAAGGCAATCCGCCCATCGCCGAACAGGCCATTCCGCGCATCGACGCCTGCTACGACGGCGAGTGGGCCGCCTGGGCGCTGGAGGAATTGCGCATCGAGACGAACTGCCGGGAGCTGGTGGACAATGTCGCCGACATGGCGCACTTCGACGCGATCCACAGCGCCAAGGTGAAGGAATTCAGCAACCACTTCGAAGGCCATGTGGCGACCCAGGTGATGCGCGGCAGCAGCGCTCGGTTGTCCGGCGACAGCGAGTTGCGCAGCGTCGCCAGCTACTACGGTCCGGCCTACCAGATCACTGAAATGACCGGCGCGATGAACGGCCAGACGATCCACTCGATCCTGCTCAACTGCCATGTGCCGATCGACCTGCACAGCTTCACCCTGCGCTACGGCGTGCTGGTGAAAAAGCTCCCGGGGCTGACCGAGGAACAGAACCAGGCGATGGCCCAGGCCTACGTGCAGCAGGCGCGGGAAGCCTTCTACGAAGACGTGGTGATCTGGCACAGCAAGGTGCGCATCGACAACCCGCTGCTGTGCGACGGCGACGGCCCGGTCTACCAGTTGCGCAAGTGGTACGAGCAGTTCTACACCGACGTCGCCGATCTTCCCGACGGACTGCGCGAGCGCAAATCCTTCACGGTGTGCGGGAGCCAGGCCGAACCGGCCTGATGCGAGGACCGTCCGTCTCCCAAGTGACGGGAGGCGGATTGCCTTTCTGGGAAAACGCCGATTACTCTCTCGGCCGATTTACATAAAAACAATAAGATTGGTTTTCAAATGGCACACTCGCTCACGCTCGAACAGTTCAGCGGGATGCTCGGCAATCTCTACCAGGGCCCACTCGAGCCCACGCCGTGGCAATCCTTCCTCAGCCAACTCAACCAGTTCCTCGACAGCAAGTACGTCACCTTCATCCTGCGCCCACCCAGCGACGACAGCGACGGGCTGATGGTCAACACCAACGGCAGCTCGGCCGAAGTCGTGGCCTCCTACAACCGTTACTACTTCAACCTCGACCCCTTCGTCGGCCTGCCCAACGGCAAGGTCGTCACCCTGGAGGAGTTCGTCTCCCAGCAGGACTGGCTGAACTCCGAGTTCTACAAGAACTTCATGGAGCCAACCGGGGTGTTCCACATCCTCGGCGCCGACATCACCACCCACGATGGCGCCCAGTGCCGCATCCGCGTCAGCCGGGGCCTGGAGGCGCCCGCGTTCACCGACGACGACAAGGCGCTGCTGGCGCACTTCGTGCCGCACCTGGAACGCTCCGTCGCCCTGCACACGCAGATCAACCGCATCGAGACCGAACGCAACCTCTACGCCGGGGCGGTGGACCAGTTCGCCGTCGGCACCATCATCCTCGACGAGAACGGCAAGATCCTGCAGACCAACCAGGTGGCCGACCGCCTGATCAAGGAAAAGGACGGCCTCAAGCTCAGTGGCGACAACCTGCAGGTCGGCACGCCACGCGACTGCCAGGAATTCCGCCGGCTGGTGAAACAGGCGCTGCAATCGCAGCGCGGCGAGCAGCCCTCGGTGGTCGAGGCGATGCGCGTGCAACGCCCTTCCGGCCGCGCCGACCTGGGCATCATCGTGCGCTCGGTTCCCCTGAGCGAATGGAACGAAGGCAAACACTGCCCCTCGGTGGTGATCTTCGTCAGCGACCCCGAGCAGGAGTCCAGCGCCCCCCAGGAGATCGTCAAGGCGCTCTTCGACCTGACCCCGGCCGAAGCGCAACTGGCCATGCTGCTGGCCAACGGCCTGACCCTCGACGAGGCCTCGGAGGCACTCGGCATCAGCCGCAACACCGCCCGCGCGCACCTGCGCTCGACCTTCTCCAAGACCGGAGTGACGCGCCAGACCATGCTGGTGCGCCTGATCCTGCGCAGCGTCGCCACGCTCGGTTGAGTACGCCACGGAGACCGCCTAGTCCACCCGGACGATGGCGGACCTCGACGGCTGGCCGACAGTGGAGGCAGCACGACGCGGGAGGAAATCGCCATGCGCCAATGCCCGACCATCCTCAAGACCGAATTGCTCGCCGAAAGCGGCCATTTCCAGATCGAAGCCCTGCATCTGCGCTTCAGCAACGGCCAACAGCGCGTCTACGAACGCCTGCGCGGCACCGGCTACCGCTCCGTGCTGCTGGTCGCCATGCCTGACCCGGCGCACGTGCTGCTGGTGCGCGAATACGCGGTCGGCGTCGAGGCGCGGGTCCTCGGCCTGCCCAAGGGCGGCGCCGAAAGCGACGAGGACTACCTGCAAGCCGCCCAGCGCGAACTGGCCGAGGAGACCGGCCTGCATGCCGCTCGTCTGACCGACCTCGGCGAGCTGACCCTGGCGCCCGGCCACCTGAGCCACCGCTGCCGGGTGGTGCTCGCCGAACAACTGTCGCCGCGCACCTTGCACGGCGACGAACCGGAACCCCTGGAAGTGCTGCGCGTGCCGCTGGAGCGCCTCGGCGAACTGGTGCTCGCCGGCGAGCTGCAGGAAGCGCGGGCCATCGCCGCGCTGTTCCTGGCACAGAGCGCGCTGGCCCGGCGCAACGCCCATCTAGTCCGTTTGGACGAGGTGCGCGGAGCGGCCGCTCGCTAGCGTCATATCGGAACCATCGAGCGCGAGGTCAACGCCATCATGCGTCACGCCGTCCCCCTGCTGATTTTCGTCGTCCTGCTGGCAGCCATCGGCACCAGCCACCTGGTCATTCAGTTGCGCGAGCAGTCCGAACAACTGGCCATGCTGAGTTCCCGCCTCGGCCCCACCGCCGGCTGCTTCCCCGGCGTGCCGCGCCTGCCCTGAGCCCTGTTCAGTCCGGCCGGTACAGGTGCGCGTGGGTCGCGCTGTACAAGGAGGAATCGGTGAAGCCGTCGGCGGCCAGCACCCGGCCGACGAGGATCAGCGCGGTGCGCTGGAAGTTCTTTGCGCGAGCCTTGGGCAGGATGTCACCGAGGGTGCCGGTGACCTGCGCCTGGTCCGGCCAACTGGCCCGGTGGATCACCGCGATCGGGCAATCGGCGCCGTAGTGCGGCAGCAACTCCTCGACGATCTTTTCCAACTGGCCGACGCCCAGGTGAATGGCCATGCTCGCGCGATGCCGCGCCAGGTCGCCGAGGGATTCGCCGGCGGGCATCCGGGTTTTGCTGGCGTAACGGGTGAGGATCAGCGTCTGCGACACGTCCGGCAGGGTCAGCTCGCAGCCGAGCAGCGCGGCACAGGCAGCGGTGGCGGTGACGCCGGGGATGATCTGGTAGGGAATGCCGAGCGCGCGCAGGTGGCGAATCTGTTCGCCGATGGCGCCGTACAGCGAGGGGTCGCCGGAATGCACGCGGGCCACGTCCTGGCCCTGGGCGTGGGCCTCGGCGAGCAGCGCGACTATCTGCTCCAGGTTCAGCTCGGCGGTGTTCACCACGCGCTCGGCGCGGTGCCCTTCGAGCACCGCGGGCGGCACCAGGGAGCCGGCGTAGAGAATCACCGGGCAACTGCGCAGCAGGCGCTGGCCCTTGACCGTGATGAGTTCCGGGTCGCCGGGGCCGGCGCCGATGAAATAGACCGTCATGACAGATTCACTCGGTAACAGGGGCCCAGGCCAGGGCGCAGGTCGCGTTGGCGCTGCGCCGCTTGGGCAACAGCAGGCGCGCCGGTCTTTCCGCCAGGTCTTCCACCAGGGCCAGGGCCGCCGCCTCGGCGACCCCGGCGCTGCCGCTGGCCTGGCGCACGCGCTCGGACACCACGCTCAGGCGCGACTCGTAGGGCGCCAGGCGCTGCGCCGGGAGCAACTCCAGCGGCAGCTTCAGGCGCTGGGCCAGGCTCCGCAGGCCGGCTTCCAGGGCCTTGGCGTCGCTGCTCGCCAGCGCCGTCAGCGCGCCTTCCTCGACGCGCGCCTCGGCCAGCGTCTCGCGCAGCAGCGCGTGCAGCTCCTCGACGCTGCAACCTCGGCGGCAACCGAGTCCGGCGACCAGTATCACGGGGCGGGTGTCCTGCTGGATGGGAAAAAGGGCTTTTCAGCACAGCACGAGCGCCGCCGCAGCGTCAACCGGCCGGCGGCGATTGACCCTGCCGGCGGGGCTGCGTAGCCTGTGCCGCTTCGAGGTTCTCCGGCATCCAGGTGCATGCCGGAGCTAAGAGGGAACGTGGAAGTCGCCAGCGCGACCCGCCACGGCTGCCCCCGCAACTGTGAGCGATCCCAAGGTCTCCGAATGCCACTGCCGACGGCGGGAAGGCGAAGACCAGGCAACGGCCGGATCGCGAGCCAGGAGACCTGCCTCGACAGACCATTCACGACAACCGGGCGGGGTGATCCGGTGGCGACTTCCGTTGCGCGGGCCAGCCCGTGCGCGCGCCCTTTCCTGCCCGCCGAACCCTGCATCGAGGCGCGCATGAAAACCCTGGCCAAGCTCCCCGTCACCATCGTCACCGGCTTCCTCGGCGCCGGTAAGACCACCCTGCTCCGGCACCTGCTCGAACAGGCCGCAGGCCGCCGCATCGCAGTGATCGTCAACGAGTTCGGCGAACTGGGCATCGATGGCGAGATCCTCAAGCAATGCGCCATCGGCTGCAGCGAAGAAGAGGCCGTCGGCCGCGTCTTCGAGCTGGCCAACGGTTGCCTGTGCTGCACCGTGCAGGAAGAGTTCTTCCCGGTGATGCGCGAACTGGTGGCGCGCCGTGGCGAGCTTGACCAGATCCTCATCGAGACCAGCGGCCTGGCCCTGCCCAAGCCCCTGGTGCAAGCCTTCCAGTGGCCGGAAATCCGCAATGCCTGCACCGTCGATGCGGTGATCACCGTGGTCGACAGCCCGGCGGTGGCCGCCGGCACCTTCGCCGCCCATCCCGAGCAGGTCGACGCGCAGCGCCAGCAGGACCCGAACCTGGACCACGAATCGCCGCTGCACGAACTCTTCGAGGACCAGTTGGCCAGCGCCGACCTGGTGGTGCTGAACAAGGCCGACCTGCTCGACGCCGCGGTCCTCGCTGGCGTGCGCGCGCAGGTCGCCGACGAACTCCCGGCGGCGGTGAAGATCGTCGAAGCCAGCGCCGGCAGGCTGCCGCTCTCGGTGCTGCTGGGGCTCAACGCCGAGGCCGAGCTGCACATCGACGGCCGCCCGACCCACCACGATCATGAAGGCCATGAAGACCATGACCACGACGAGTTCGACTCCTTCCACGTCGACCTCCCGGAAGTCGAGGAACGCGCCCTGCTCGACGCCCTCGCCGCGCTGGTCGAGCGCCACGCCGTGCTGCGCATCAAGGGTTTCGCCGCGATTCCCGGCAAACCCATGCGCCTGCTGATCCAGGGCGTCGGCAAGCGCTTCGACAAACACTTCGACCGCCCGTGGCTGGCCAGCGAATCGCGCACCACGCGCCTGGTGCTGATCGGCCAGGAACTGGACCAGGCCGCCATCGCCAACCAATTGCGCACTGCGCTCGCCTAACCCGGACGACGGCAATGCGTGGTATCGCTCGCGCTCCCACCCGACGAAACCGGCCGCCCCGTAGGGTGGCGTTGAGCGCAGCGATACCCACCGAACGACGGCAATGCTGGCCATCCCAGGCGCTCCACCCGACGCAGTTGACCGAACCACAGAGCCCACCGCATGCACCTGTTGCGCACCCAACCCGGCGGCTTCGTCCCCGACGACGGCATCGCCCACCTGGCCCAGACGCCCGCCGAACTGGTCATCCTCTGCAGCGGCGACTCGCACCTGGCGCTGCTCGCCGAAGCCGCCCGCGCGCTGCCGGAGGACTACCCGAGCCTGCGCCTGGCCAACCCCATGCAGTTGCAGAACCACGCCTCGGTGGACCTCTACGTCGATGAGGTGCTGCAACACGCCAAGGTCATCCTGATCTCGGTGCACGGCGGCGTCGGCTACTGGCGCTACGGCATCGAGCAACTGGTGGCCCTCGGCGAGCGCGGCGCCACGCTGATCCTGGTGCCCGGCGACGACAAGCCCGACCCGGAACTGCAAGCGCTGTGCACGGTCGCGCCAGCGGATGCCGAGCGCTTCTGGCAGTACCTGCGCCAGGGCGGCCTGGACAATGCCCGGCAACTGTTCGACAGCCTGGCCACACAATGCCTGGGACGCGCCTACCCCTGGCGCGAACCGCAGGCGTTGCCGCGCGTGGCGCTCTACCAACCACGCCGAGGCCAAGCCGACCTGGCGCACTGGCGCGCCGCCTGGCAGGCGGACAGCCCGGTGGCCGCCGTGCTCTTCTACCGCACCCACCTGCAAGCGGCGAACACCGGCTTCATCGACACGTTCTGCGAGCGTCTCCAGGCACAGGGCCTCAACCCGCTGCCGATCGCCGTGGCCAGCCTCAAGGAAGCCACCTGCCTGGCCGAGGTGGAAGCGCTGCTCGACGCTGCCGACGCCGAGCTGATCATCAACACCACCGGCTTCGCCCAATCCAACCCGGAGACCCCGCAGGCCCGCCCGTTCCGCCGCGACGTGCCGGTGCTGCAAGCCATCTGCTCGCTGGACAACACCGCGCAATGGCGCGCCAGCGCCCAGGGCCTGGGCCCGCGCGACCTGGCCATGCACGTGGCGCTGCCGGAACTCGACGGCCGCCTGATCACCCGGCCGATCAGCTTCAAGGGCCTGGCCTGGCGCAGCGAGCGCAGCCAGAGCGACGTGGTCTGCTACCTGCCGCACCTGCCCGGCATGGACGTCGTCGCGGAACTGGCGCGGCGCTGGATTCTGCTGGCGCGCAAGGCCAACGCCGACAAGCGCATCGCCCTGGTGCTGGCCAACTACCCGACCCGCGACGGGCGCATCGGCAACGGCGTCGGCCTGGACACCCCGGCGGCGGCGCTGAACATCCTCCGCGCGCTGGAGGCCGAGGGCTATCCGCTGGCCGGTCTGCCGGCGGACGGCACGGCGCTGATCCAGCGCCTGCTGGGCGGCGTCAGCAACGACCTCGACAACCTCGACCTGCGCCCCTGTGCGCAAAGCCTGGCGCTGGAGCACTACCAGGCCTGCTTCGCCCGCCTGCCCGAGGCCAACCAGCGCGCCGTGCGCGAACGCTGGGGCGAGCCGGCGCAGGACCCGATGTTCCGCCAGGGGCGGATGATGGTCGCCGGCCTGCGCTTCGGCCTGACCTTCGTCGGCATCCAGCCGGCGCGCGGCTACCAGCTCGACGCGGCGGCCATCTACCACGACCCGGCGCTGGTCCCGCCGCACGGCTACCTGGCCTTCTATTTCTGGCTGCGCGAGGCTTTCGGCGCCGACGCGCTGATCCACGTCGGCAAGCACGGCAACCTGGAGTGGCTGCCCGGCAAGGGCGTCGGCCTCTCCGAGGAGTGCTGGCCGGACGCGATCCTCGGCGCGCTGCCGAACCTCTACCCGTTCATCGTCAACGACCCCGGCGAAGGTGCCCAGGCCAAGCGCCGCAGCCAGGCGCTGATCATCGACCACCTGATGCCGCCGCTGACCCGCGCCGAGAACTACGGCGCGCTGCGCGACCTCGAACGCCTGGCCGACGAGTACTACGACGCCAGCCTGTTCGACCCACGGCGCGCCAGCCAACTGCGCGGGGAGATTCTCGACGCGGTGCGCGCCGCCGCGCTGGACCGCGAACTCGGCCTGGCGCTCAACGACGACGCCGACAGTTGGCTGCCGCAGCTCGACGCCTACCTCTGCGACCTCAAGGAATCGCAGATCCGCGACGGCCTGCACGTGTTCGGCGAATCGCCGGTCGCCACGCTGCGCCGCGACACCCTGCTGTCGCTGGTGCGCATTCCGCGCGGCGATGGCCGCGACGGCAACGCCAGCCTGCTGCGCGCCCTCGCCCGCGACCTGCAACTGGGCCAGGACCCGCTCGACTGCAACTTCGCCGAGCCCTGGCACGGCCCGCGTCCGACGCTGCTCGCCGAACTCAGCGAAGACCCCTGGCGCAGCAACGGCGACACCCGCGAGCGCCTGGAACTGCTCGCCCTGCGCCTGATCGACAGCGGCGCCGCGGCGCCCGGACCGGCCAGTGCGGCGGTGCTGCAGCAGGTCCGCGAGGTGGTGGCGCCGCTGCTCGACCGCTGCGGCGCCAACGAAATCGGCCAGCTACTCGCCGGCCTCAGCGGCCGCTTCGTCCCCGCCGGGCCGAGCGGCGCGCCTAGCCGCGGGCGCCTCGACGTGCTGCCCACCGGGCGCAACTTCTTCACCGTCGATGTGCGCAACCTGCCGACCCCCACCGCCTGGCGTCTGGGCTTCCAGTCCGCCAGCCGACTGCTCGAACGCCACCTGCAAGACCACGGCGACCACCTGCGCCAGCTCGGCCTCTCGGTGTGGGGCACGGCGACCATGCGCACCGGCGGCGACGACATCGCCCAGGCCCTGGCGCTGCTCGGCGTGCGGCCGGTGTGGCAGGCCGGCAGCCAGCGCGTGGAAGACTTCGAAATCCTCCCGCTGAGCCTGCTCGACCGCCCACGGGTGGACATCACCCTGCGCGTGTCGGGCTTCTTCCGCGACGCCTTCGCCAACCTCATCCGCCTGTTCGATGCCGCCGTGCAGGCGGTCGCCGCGCTCGACGAACCGGACGACCTGAACCCCCTGGCCGCACGCGTGCGCACCGACCGCGAACGCCTGCAAGGCGAAGGCCTGGACGCCGACAGCGCGCGCCGACAGGCCGGCTGGCGCATCTTCGGCGCCCAGCCCGGGGCCTATGGCGCCGGGGTGCAGGGGGTCATCGAAGCGCGCCACTGGGAAAACCGCGCCGACCTCGCCACGGCCTACCTCAACTGGGGGGGCTACGCCTACGGCGCCAGCGACGACGGCACCCCGGCGCGCGAGCGCTTCGCCCAGCGCCTGGCCGGTCTGCAGGCGGTGCTGCAGAACCAGGACAACCGCGAGCACGACCTCCTCGACGCCAACGACTACTACCAATTCCAGGGCGGCATGCTGGCCGCCGCCGAGGTGCTGCGAGGGGCACGGCTCGCCAGCTACCACGGCGACCACAGCCAGCCGGACAACCCGCGCATCCGCACCCTCAAGGAAGAACTCGGGCGCGTCGTCCGCGCCCGCGCGGTCAACCCGAAATGGATCGCCGGGATGAAACGCCACGGCTACAAAGGCGCCTTCGAACTGGCCGCCACCGTCGACTACCTGTTCGCCTTCGACGCCACCAGCGAACTGGTCGACGACCACCAGTACCAACTGCTCGCCGACGCCTACCTGCTCGACGACGACACCCGCGAATTCATCCGCCGGCACAACCCCGACGCCCTGCGCGACATCGCCGAACGCCTGGTGGAAGCGCAACAGCGCGGCCTCTGGGAAGAACCGGGCGAATACCGCGACGCCCTGGAAGACCTGCTGCTGGACAGCGAGGAAACCTAGGCCGGGTCGAGCGCGGCGAAAGCCCGGGCCAAACGATGGGTATCGCTGCGCTCAACACCATCCTACGCGGCGTTACCTCCCCAACCGCTCGCCCGTAGGATGGGTTGAGCCCGCGAAACCCATGCGGCCCGCGGCCCGCGCACCAACCACGGCGATGGATATCGCGGCGTTACCCACCCAACCGCTCGCCCGCAGGATGGGTTGAGCCCGCGAAACCCATGCGGCCCGCGGCCCGCGCACAAACCACGGCGATGGATATCGCGGCGTTACCCCACCCAACCGCTCGCCCGTAGGATGGGTTGAGCCTGCGAAACCCATGCGGCCCGAGGCCCGCGCACCAACCACGGCGATGGATATCGCGGCGTTACCCACCCAACCGCTCGCCCGTAGGATGGGTTGAGCCCGCGAAACCCATGCGGTCTGCCGCGCAGGGTTCAGCCCCGGCGCAGGCGTTGCGCCGCGTCCAGCAGCAGCGCCTGGGTGGCGTTCCAGCCCAGGCAGCCGTCGGTGATCGACACGCCGTAGCGCAGCTCGCCCTTGAGCGGCTGGCAACCATCGAACAGGTGGCTTTCGAGCATCACCCCGCGCAGCGAGCGGTCGCCGCCCAGGCGCTGGTCGAGCACGCTGGCCAGCACCGCCGGCTGGCGCAGCGGGTCCTTGCTGCTGTTGGCGTGGCTGCAATCGACCATGATCCGCGCCGGGATGCCCTGTTTCTCCAGCCCTTCGCGGGCGGCGCGCACGCTGGCCACGTCGTAGTTGGGGCCGTCGTGGCCGCCACGCAGCACCAGGTGGGTATCCGGGTTGCCGAGGGTCTGCACCAGCGCCGGCCGGCCCTGCGCGTCGATGCCGAAATGCTGGTGCGGGTGCGCCGCCGAGCGCATCGCATCGCACGCGATGCCGAGGCTGCCATCGGTGCCGTTCTTGAAGCCCACCGGCAGCGCCAGGCCGCTGACCATTTCGCGGTGGACCTGCGACTCGCTGGTACGCGCGCCGATCGCCGCCCAGCCCAGCAGGTCGTCGAAGTAGCCGGCGGCCAGCGGTTGCAGCAGCTCGGTGGCGATCGGCAGGCCGCGCTCGATCATCTGCAGCATCAGCCGACGCGACAGCGCCAGGCCGCCAGCCATGTCGCCGCTGCCATCCAACTGCGGGTCGTAGACCAGCCCCTTCCAGCCGATGGTGGTGCGCGGCTTCTCGACGTAGGCGCGCATCACCAGCAGCAACTGATCGCTCACCTGCGGCGCCAGCGCGGCCAACTGGTCGGCGTATTCGAGGGCGGAAAGCGGATCGTGGATGGAACAGGGACCGACCACCACCAGCAGGCGCGGGTCGTGGCCATCGAGCACGGCGCGGATGGCCTGGCGGTCACGCTGCACGCGCTCGGCCAGGGTGGCGGACAGCGGCAGGTGCTGGCGCAGTTCGGCGGGGCTTGGCAACGGCCGTTCATGGCGGCGGGCGGAGGGGCGCTGCAGTTCGAGGACATCGGCGGACTGCGGCAGGTCGTGGCGGATCAGGGCGGAAACGGAAGAATTCATGGCTGGCATCCTTGGCCGGCGCGGCTCAGGACCGCGCGCGGCGCGCTATCTGGGTGTTCGATTCGATGGAGTTCGGGTGGCGGCGACAGCGCGGCTAAATCGCCAGTCAGCGTTGCGGTAATAACGGTAATAGGTGGAGTAAGCGGTCATGTTTCGATCCTCGGTTGAACGGTTTGGCCTTGTGAGCCGGAAAACAAAAAACCCCGGTCGGGTTGCCGACCGGGGTTTCGTGAATCTGTCTAGTTGGCGACCCTGCTTGCTAGGGCGCCTGTGGGGTATCAGGCGCGCCTGTGGCTAAACCAATACCCATAAAAGAAATAACCGGCCGCCGCGACCAGCACCTGCGCGCGAGCGACCACGGCGCCGGAGGCAGCGAGGCGAGCGAGGGACGGCTGGGAAAGGCTGGACGACATGGTCATCTCCGTTGCGATGCCGGCCAACTTACTGCATCGCCGACGGCCTTTCAATCATCCTTTCCGCCAAGCGCCGCCGCCACGGTCGCCGCGGCCGCCCGGCTTCGCTACCATTCGCCCCTCTCCATGCCGCAGGTAACGCCCCATGCTCCCGCCCTTCCCCCTCGCCGCCGTGGTCGCCGCCGATGAGCTGAAACTGGCGCTGTGCCTGGCCGCCATCGACCCGGCCATCGGCGGGGTGTTGATCGAGGGGCCGCGCGGCATGGCCAAGTCGACCCTGGCCCGCGGCGTCGCCGACCTGCTCGACGGCGGGCGCTTCGTCACCCTGCCGCTGGGCGCCAGCGAGGAGCGCATCGTCGGCAGCCTCGACCTCGACGCCGCCCTCGGCCAAGGCCGCGCGCAGTTCTCCCCGGGCATCCTGGCCAACGCCCATGGCGGCGTGCTCTACGTCGACGAAGTGAACCTGCTGCCCGACCACCTGGTGGACCTGCTGCTCGACGTCGCCGCCAGCGGCGTGAACGTCGTCGAGCGCGACGGCCTGTCGCACAGCCACCCGGCGCGCTTCGTGCTGATCGGCACCATGAACCCCGAGGAAGGCGAACTGCGCCCGCAGTTGCTCGACCGCTTCGGCCTCAAGGTGGAACTCGGCGGCGCCCCCGAACCCAGGGCGCGCGCCGAGATCGTCCGCCGCCGCCTGGCCTTCGACGCCGAGCCGCAGGCCTTCCTCGCCCGCTGGCAAGGCGAACAGCAAGCCCTGCGCCAGCGCTGCCAGCAGGCGCGCCAGCGACTGCCGGCGATTGCGCTGGACGACGCCGCCCTCGACGCCATCGCCGAACGCTGCTTCGCCGCCGCCGTGGACGGCCTGCGCGCCGACCTGGTGTGGCTGCGGGGCGCCCGCGCGCACGCCGCCTGGCGCGGCGCCGAACGCATCGGCGCGGAAGACATCGCCGCCCTGGAACCCTTCGTCCTCGCCCATCGCCGGCGCCAGCCCGGCGAAGCGCCCGACGCCTCGCAGGCCACCCAGCCCCCCGCTGCCGCGCCCGAGCAGGCGCCCGCCCAGGGCCAAGGCCAGTGGGGCGAACTGCCGGCCCAGCCAATGCCCATGGGCGCGCCCCACGCGCTGCCGGGCTGGCCAAAAAAGCCCTGAGCATCCGCCCGCGCCCGGCCCCAGGCGCGGATGCCACCCCCACACCCGGCCAGTCAGCCGGCGGCCGCAGCGGCGCCCGCCGCGACGGCGCGCAGGCGCGTATCGACTGGCCGGCGACCCTGTTGCGCGGCCGCCCGACGCAGCGCGAGCACCTGCTGCTGCGCGCCCGCAGCGCCCGCCCCCAGGAACTCTGGCTGGTGATCGTCGACGCCTCCGCCAGCACCCGCCGCCACGGCGCCCTGAGCCGCGCCAAGGGCCTGCTCGGCCAACTCTTCGAACAGGCCTACCGGCAGCGCGCGCGCCTCGCCGTGCTGCACGCCGGCGGCCAGCAGGCGCGCTGGCTATGGCAGGGGCAGAAAGCCTCGGCCGAACTGCGTGCCTGGCTGCAACAGCTCGGCGCCGGCGGCGGCACCCCGCTGCCCGACGCCCTGCGCCAGGCCGCCGACTGGCTGGCGCGCCGCCAGCGGCAGAAACCCGGCGAACGCCAGCGCCTGCTGATCCTCACCGACGGCCGCCTGCGCGCCTGGCCCACCCTGGCGCCACTGCCCTGCCCGGCGCTGCTGGTGGATATCGAAAGCGGCCCGGTGCGCCTGGGACGCGGGCGGCAACTGGCGGCCGAGCTGGGCGCGGAGTACCAGCCCATCGAGGCGCTGGCGTGCCGCTAGGCAGCGCCGTCCGAGCATTCACTCAGGAACATCGGACCAATGCCTCGCGCCGTCAGTGGACGGCGGATTTCTTGACAGACACACTGGTGGCACCAAAACTATACGCAATTCGCGCACGCAAAAATGCATGCTCTCTTCATCGAACTCACCCCGTTCGAGCGCAACCGCAAGCAGTACCTGGACGACGACGCCTTCAGAGCCCTCCAGCGCATCCTGTTGGAAAACCCTGAAGCCGGTGCCGTCATCGCCAACACGGGTGGCCTGCGCAAGATTCGCTTCGCCGACCCGCGACGCGGCAAAGGCAAGCGCGGTGGCCTGCGCGTCATCTACTACTACTGGCACAGGGGCGCGCAATGCTGGCTCTTCACCCTGTACGACAAGGACGAACTGGACGACCTCAGTGACGAGCAGCGCCGGCGCCTGAAAGCCCTGCTCGACGCCGAAATCAACGCGAGAGAAACCCCATGACCAAGCGCGATATCTTTGCGGAGCTGCTCGAAGGCTTCGACGACCTGGCGGCCCAGCGGCAAGGCAAGCGAACCCTGCGCGAACACCCGGCCGAGCTGCCGCCGCTGGTCCCGGCCAGCGCCGAGGAAATCGTCGCCGTGCGCAAGAAGCTCAACATGTCGCAGCCGGTGTTCGCCCGAGTGCTGCACACCAAACCGGCGACCCTGAAGAACTGGGAACAGAGCCGGTCCACACCGAATGACCAGGCGACCGTGCTGATCCGCCTGCTCGACAAGCACCCGGAAACCCTCCAACTGCTCGCCGAATTGGCCTGAGCGCCGCCACCCGGCGCGGGGCGGCGGGATCGGTGCGCGTGTGCCGATGGGCATCGCGCGACGCGCACACCCCATCCGACGGATCGGGATGGCGGATAACGCGTTGCGTTATTCGTACGCGTTCCTCCGACCGTTCCGCTTGCCCGGCCCTATCGACCTGCCTATCCTGCGCCGGTCACGGTCAATCCCGTGGCCGGGTTTAGCGACCCGAACCAATAGGCGCGATTGCGCCAAACCGGTGCATGCGAAAGCGACGTTCGTTTTTGCAGGCCCCCGCACGCATGCAGTTTTACTGCAATGCTCTATGGCAGGTCGTGCGGGGAGACCTTCGGGTCTGCCGGGTCCTATTGGCCGGTTCGCTAACCCCGCACGATCTGCCGCCCTTCGAATAGCGACGGTGGGTGGCAGCTCTCTATAGCGACCAATAGGAGCCTCACCATGCACGACGCACACACCCCCACGCATTTCCTCCGCTTCAACCTTCCCTTGCGCGCCCTGTTGATCGACGACCAGCCGTGGTTCGTCGCCAGCGACTTCTGCCGCCTGATCGGCCATCGCCACCCGGAGCGCATCGGCCGCGCGCTGGACGACGACCAGCGGGCGCTGGTGCGGCTGCGCGAGGGCGAGGGCGAAAGCCCGGTCGAGGTGCTCAGCGAGTCCGGCGCCTATGCCGTCTTCTACCGCTACCGCCACCCGGAAAACCGCCACCTGCGCCGCTGGCTGACCCAGGAGGTGATCCCCAGCCTGCGCGGCCTGGCCCAGGCGGACGACGGCAAGCCGCGGCGGGTGCTGCTGGCCTGGGAGGGCACGCGGGTCAGTCTGCTGGAATGGCAAGGCGGGCTCTGGGTGCCGCTGGAGCAACTGCCGCGCTTCAGCGCCCAGGACGCCAGCCTGCGCCAACGCGGCAGCGTGCTCGCGCGCTGGTGGCCGGCGCTACCGGGCTGAGCCGCGCTATCCGCGCCGGAGCAGCGGCGCCAGCGCTGCCCACAGGGCCTCGACGCTGGCGAATTCCCGCGTCACGGCGGGCAGTTCCGGCCGCGCCAGGATCAACACCGGCAGGCCGAGTTCGCGGGCCACTTGCAACTTCGGCTCGGTGGCCTGGCTGCCGCTGTTCTTGCTGATCAGTACATCGCTGCGCAGGCGCCGGAACAGCTCGCGCTCGCCCTCCAGGGTGAAGGGGCCGCGCGCGCCGAGCACGTCGGCGCGGGCATTGCCGGGCAGGCTTTGCAGGCAGCGCACGGTCCAGTGCTGGTGGGCGGGGATTTCGTCGAGGTGTTCCAGCGGTTCGCGGCCCAGGGTGAACAGCGGCCGGCGGAAGGCCGCCAGGGCGGCGATCAGCGCCGGCCAGTCGGGCAGCTCGCGCCAGTCGTCGGCGGCGCCGGCCTGCCAGCCGGGACGGCGCAGCGCCCAGCAGGGCACGCCGGCGAGTTGCGCGGCGCGGGCGGCGTTGCGGCTGATCTGCGCGGCGTAGGGGTGGGTGGCGTCGAGCAGCAGGTCGATGCCCTGTTCGCCGATGAAGCGCGCCAGCCCGTCGGCGCCGCCGTAGCCGCCGACGCGCACCTGGCAGCGCAGGTCGTCCGGCACCTTGCCGAGGCCGGCCAGGCTGTACAGGTGGGGCGGGCCGAGGCGGCGGGCGATGGCCAGGGCTTCGCCGATGCCGCCGAGCAGGAGGATGCGGGTCATGCTTCCAGGGCCTCGCCGACCAGGTTGCCCTGGCGGTCGATGGCGAAGACTTCCAGGCGCACCGCGGCGGGCACGATGCGCCGGGCGAACGCCAGGGCGCGGGCGCAGACGGCGTCGCCCAGGGCGATGCCCTCGGCGCGGCACAGGGCCAGGGCTTGCTGGCTGGTGTTGGCCTCGCGCATGGCCTGTTGCAGCGCGGCGCTGGCGCCGAGTTCGGCGGCCCAGGCGGCCAGTTGCGGCAGGTCGATGCTGGAGTGGCGGCTGTGCAGGTCCAGGTGCCCGGCAGCCAGCTTGCTGATCTTGCCGAACCCGCCGCAGAGGCTGAAGCGCGCCACCGGCGCCTGGCGCAGGTGCTTGAGGGCGGCGCCGGCGAAGTCGCCCATCTCGATCAGCGCGCAGTCGTCGAGGCCGTAGCGCTGGCGCATGGCGTCTTCGCTGGCGTTGCCGGTGCAGGCGGCGAGGTGCTGGAAGCCGTTGGCGCGGGCGACGTCGATGCCCTGCTGGATGGAGGCGATGTAGGCCGCGCAGGAGAACGGCCGGACGATGCCGGTGGTGCCGAGGATGGACAGCCCGCCGAGGATGCCCAGGCGCGGGTTCATGGTTTTCAGCGCCAGCGCCTCGCCGCCGTCGATGCCGATGGTCACCTCGAAGCCGCCGGCGTAGCCCTGTTCGGAGGCCAGCGCGGCGAGGTTGTCGCGCATCATCTGCCGTGGCACCGGGTTGATCGCCGGTTCGCCCACCGCCAGCACCAGCCCCGGCCGGGTCACGCGGCCGACTCCCGCGCCGGCATGGAAGCGCACGCCCGGCTCGGCGGCCAGGGCCACGCGGGCGAAGACCAGGGCGCCGTGGGTCACGTCGGGATCGTCGCCGGCGTCCTTCAGCGTGCCGGCCTCGGCGCCGCCCTCGCAGAGGCGGCAGAATTCCAGGCGCAGGGTCGCCGTGCGCGCTTTTGGCAGGGCGATCCGCGCGGCGTCGCAGGCTTCGCCGCTGAGCAACAGGCGCGCCGCCGCCAGGCTGGTGGCGGTGGCGCAGCTACCGGTGGTGTAGCCGCTGCGCAGGGGCTTGGGCTGTTCGGCGGTTTCTTCACGCATGGCGTGACCTCGTCTGCCTGGATTTCGCCCGCGCACGGCGACTCCCGTCGATCAGGTGCATGCCTTGCGTACCTCCAGCAGGGTGATCGGCAGCGCCGCGCGCCAGGTGTCGAAGTGGCCCAGGGGCTGCGCCTGGGAGACGCTCAGGCGGGTCAGTTCGCCGCCGTGGCGCTCGCGCCAGGCGACCAGGGTGGCCTCGCTCTGCAGGGTCACGGCGTTGGCCACCAGGCGGCCGCCGGGCTTGAGGGTGGCCCAGCAGCGTTCCAGCACGCCGGGCACGGTGACGCCGCCGCCGATGAAGATCGCGTCTGGCGCTTCCAGTCCCTCCAGGGCCTGCGGCGCGTGGCCGACCACCAGTTGCAGGCCCGGCACGCCGAGGGCGTCGCGGTTGTGCGCGATGTGGCCGAGGCGGCCTTCGTCGGCTTCGATGGCAATGGCCCGGCAACTGGGGTGCGCGCGCATCCATTCGATGCCGATGGAGCCGCAGCCGGCGCCAACGTCCCAGAGCAGTTCGCCGGGCTCCGGCGCCAGCCGCGCCAGGGTCACCGCGCGGACGTCGCGCTTGGTCAATTGGCCGTCGTGGCGGTAGGCCGCGTCGGGCAGGCCGACGGTCAGCGGCAGGCGCCGCGCGTCAGCGCCGGCGCGGCAGTCGATGGCCACCAGGTTGAGCGCCGCCGCTTCGGCCAGCGACCAGTCGGCGGCGAGGCCGTCGATGCGCCGCTCGCGCTCGCCACCGAGGTGTTCCAGCACGCTCAGCCGGCTCGGCGCGAAACCGCGCTCGCGCAGCAGCGCGGCGATGGCCGCCGGACTCTGGCCGTCGTTGCTCAGCAGCAGCAGGCGGCGGCCCGCATGCAGGTGCGCGTTGAGCGCCGCCAGCGGCCGCCCGACCAGCGACAGCAGGCCGACGTCCTGCAGCGCCCAGCCCAGGCGCGCGGCGGCCAGGCTGACCGAGGACGGCGCCGGCAGCACGCGCATTTCCTCGGCCGCCAGTTGCCGCGCGAGGGTCGCGCCTATGCCGTAGAACATCGGATCGCCACTGGCCAGCAGGCAGGTCGGCATGCCGCGCCGGGTCAGCAGCGGGGCTAGGTCGAAGGGGCTCGGCCAGGGAGTGCGGCGGGCACCGATGCAGGACGGCAGCAGGGCCAGTTGGCGCTCGCCGCCGAACACCTCGGCGGCTGCCAGCAGGGCCCGGCGGGCGGCCTTGCCGAGGCCGGCGTAACCGTCCTCACCGATGCCGACGATGGTCAGCCAGGGCGTCATGGGAAATCCTCGTGGTATGCGAGCAGCCGCCGCCGGGCATTCCGACAGGCAGGCTTTTCATGCTGCTGCTCAAAGCGGGCATAATACCCGCTTCGTCGGTGCCCTACGGGGCCGAAGAGGGAACGCGCGGGACTCGTCCAAGCGCGGCTGCCCCCGCAACTGTAAGCAGAGAGTCCGCGCGACATGGCCACTGGGCAACCGGGAAGGCCGCGAGGGACGATGACCTGCCAGCCAGGAGACCTGCCGACGGAACCAGTCGCGCGTGCAAGCATCGAGCGGGGTGTATCGATGTTGTGAAATCCCCTCGCCGGGGGATTCGCAGGTCACCGCGGCCTAGCCCTGGTGAACCTGTGCAGACCCGATCCCCTGCCCTGCCCGTTTCCGTCCGCCCCTCGGCCTGTCCGGGGTTGCTGCGCATCGTCGCCTCGGCCGACGGCGGCATCTGCCGTATCAAGCTGCCCGGTGGGCGCCTCGATGCCACACAGGCGCGGGCCATCGCCGCTGCCGCGGAGCGCCACGCCGATGGCGTGCTGGAGGCGACCAACCGCGCCAACCTGCAGATCCGTGGCGTGCGCGCCGGCGCCGAGGCGGTGCTCTCCGCCGCACTGCTCGACGCCGGGCTCGGCCCACGCCAGGCCGCCGCCGACGATGTGCGCAACCTGCTGCTCAGCCCCGCCGCCGGCCTCGACCCAGACACGCCGCTGGATACCTGGCCGCTGGCCGAACGCCTGCTCGACCTGTTGCAGGACACCCCGCGCTTCCACGCCCTGTCCGCCAAGTTCGCCCTGCACCTGGACGGTGGCGAGGGCCTGGCGATGCTCGAACACCCGCACGATATCTGGCTCGCGGCGATGAGCGCGGAGGCCGCGCCGCTGTTCGCCTTCGGCCTGGCCGGTTGCCCACCCCGGCAGGCCGAGGAGGCGCCGGCGCTGGCCGCCGTGCCCATGGCGCAGGTACCGGCGCTGGTCGAAGCCCTGCTCGACCTGTTTCTCACGCTGGCCGGCGACGGGCAGACGCGCATGCGCCAGTTGCTCGCCGAGCACTCCGCCGACACGCTGCTGCAGCGGCTTCAGCAGCGCCTGGCTTTCCCCCTGCGGCGCGAGCGCGCGGTGACCGACTGGCGGCGCCGCGATGTGCCGGCCTTCGCCCATCTCGGCAGCCAGCCACAGCGCCAGCCGGGGCTGTGCCGGGTGGGCGCGGCCTTTGTCCTCGGCCGCCTCGACAGCCACCTGCTGCGCGCCCTCGCCGCGCTGGCCGAACGCCACGGCGACGGCAGCCTGCGCCTGACGCCCTGGCAAAGCGTGCTGCTGCCGAATGTCGCCGCCGCCGAGGCGCCTGCCGTGCTCGACGCCCTGCGCCAGCTCGGCCTGGCGACCCGCGCCGAGGAGCCGCTGGCGCGCCTCATCGCTTGCAGCGGTTCCAGCGGCTGCGCCCGCGGCCTGGCCGACACCAAGGGCGACGCGCTGCGCCTGGCCGCGCGCCTGGGCGCGAGCACCGCGCTGCCCGGCCTGCACCTGTGCGGCTGCCCGCGCTCCTGCGCCGCCGCGCATGTCGCGCCGCTGACCCTGCTGGCCGTCGCCGACGGCCGCTACCACCTCTACCGACGCGCGCCCGCGCAGCCCGGCTTCGGCCAGTTGCTGGCGCGCGACCTGACCCTCGATGCCGCCGGCGATCTGCTGTGTGGCCCTGGAGCCCTACCCGATGCTTGATTACCTCCGCGACGGCCAGGCGATCTATCGCCAATCCTTCGCCACCATCCGCGCCGAAGCCGACCTCAGCGGCATCCCCGCCGATCTGGAAAAGCTCGCGGTGCGGGTGATCCACGCCTGCGGCATGGTCGACGTGGTGCAGGACCTGCGCTTCTCGCCCGGCGCCGGCAGCGCCGGACGCACGGCCCTGGCCCAGGGCGCGCCGATTCTCTGCGATGCGCGGATGGTCGCCGAGGGCATCACCCGCGCCCGCCTGCCGGCGGACAACCGGGTGATCTGCACGCTCAACGACGCGGACGTGCCGGCGCTCGCCCGCGAGCTGGGCAACACCCGCTCGGCGGTGGCCCTGGAGCACTGGCGCGAGCACCTGGAGGGCAGCGTGGTGGTGATCGGCAACGCGCCCACCGCGCTCTTCTACCTGCTGGAGATGCTCGACGCCGGCGCACCCAAGCCGGCGCTGATCCTTGGCTTCCCGGTGGGCTTCGTCGGCGCCGCCGAGTCCAAGGACCTGCTCGCCGCCGACAGCCGCGGCGTACCCTATGTGATCGTGCGCGGCCGCCGCGGTGGCAGCGCCATGGCCGCCGCCGCGGTGAACGCCCTGGCCACGGAGGTGGAATGATGAGCGGACGCCTGCTCGGCCTCGGTGTCGGCCCCGGCGACCCCGAGCTGATCACCCTCAAGGCCCTGCGCCTGCTCCAGGCCGCCCCGGTGGTCGGCTACTTCGTGGCCAAGGCCAAGCACAACGCCGGCCAGGGCGGTAACGCCTTCGGCATCATCGAGCAGCACCTGCGCGCCGAGCAGCAGCGCCTGCCGCTGGTGTACCCGGTGACCACCGAGAAGCTGGCGCCGCCGCTGGACTACGAAACCCTGATCAGCGACTTCTACGACACCGCCGCCGCGCAGGTCGCCGCGCACCTGGACGCGGGCCGCGATGTCGCGGTGATCTGCGAGGGCGACCCGTTCTTCTATGGCTCCTATATGTACCTGCACGACCGCCTGGCCACGCGCTACCCGTGCGAGGTGGTGCCCGGCGTCTGCTCCATGCTCGGCAGCGCGGCGGTGCTCGGCGTGCCGCTGGTGTACCGCAACCAGAGCCTCTCGGTGCTCTCCGGGGTGCTGCCGGAGGATGAACTCAAGCGGCGCCTGGCCGACGCCGATGCCGCCGTGGTGATGAAGCTCGGGCGCAACTTCGACAAGGTGCGCCGCGTGCTGCGCGAACTGGGCCGCGACGGCGGCGCGCACTACGTCGAGCGCGCGACCATGCGCGAGCAGCGCATCGTCGCGCTGGACGAGGTCGATCCGATGGCCTCGCCGTACTTCTCGATGATCGTGATTCCCGGCGCACGGTGGCAGGGCTGATGAACGACAACGCAGCGGCCATCGTCATTCTCGGCAACAGCGCGCTGGCCACCGCCCGGCGCGTGCAGGAACGTTATCCACAGGCGCGCATCCTCGGCCTGCAGGGCCGCGTCGAGGGCGCCGATGCGCTCTACGCGAACGCCGGCGACTGCCTGCGCCAGCTCTACCGCGACAACACGCCGATCATCGCCCTGTGCGCCGCCGGCATCGTCATCCGCAGCCTGGCGCCGGTACTGGAAGAAAAAGGCGCCGAACCGCCGGTGCTGGCCGTGGCCGAGGACGGCAGCGCCGTGGTGCCGCTGCTCGGCGGCCTGGCCGGGGTCAATCGCCTGGCCCGCGAGATCGGCGAGGCACTGGGGGTGGCGGCGGCGATCACCACCAGCGGCGAACTGCGCTTCGGCACCTGCCTGCTGGAGCCACCGCCCGGCTATGTGCTGGCCGATCTCGAGCAAGGCAAGCGCTTTGTCGCCGACCTGCTCGCCGGCCAGTCGCTGCGCATCGACGGCGAGGCGCCCTGGCTGGCCAATGCCAGGCTGCCGCTGGCCGAGGACGCAGCACACCGGCTGCGCATCGACGCCCAGGCCGGCGCCGCCGTGGCCGGCGAGTTGCTGATTCACCCGCGCCTGGTCCTCGCCTGCGCCGAGCAGGTGGACGAACACCTGCCGCGGCACGTGCGCCAGGCCCTGGACGCGGCCGGACTGGCCCACGCGGCGCTGGCCGCCCTGCTCGCCCCGCGCCAGCAGATGGGCAATGCCACGCTGGCCGACGCGGCCCGGCGACTCGGCGTGCCGCTGCGCTTTATCCACAACGACGCCGAGCTGCCGCCCGCGCAGCTGACGGCGCCTGGCCTGAGCCTGCGCCTGGCGGCGAGCCCCGCCGACGCCGACGGCATCGGCCAGGCGCGCGGCCGGCTGAGCGTGGTCGGCCTCGGTCCCGGCGCCGCCGACTATATGATCCCCGCCGTGCGCCGCGCGCTGGATGAGGCCGAGGATCTGCTCGGCTACGAAACCTACGTGAACATGGCCGAACCGCTGCGCCCGGAGCAGGTGCGCCATTGCAGCGACAACCGCGAGGAAATGCAGCGCGCCCGTCACGCCTTCGCGCTGGCCGCCAGCGGGCGGCGGGTGGTGGTGATCTCCTCCGGCGACCCCGGTGTGTTCGCCATGGCCGCGGCGGTGATGGAAGCCCTGCACGAAAGCGACGATGCGCACTGGCATGGTGTCGAGCTGGAGGTGCTGCCGGGCGTCTCCGCCGCCCTTGCCGCCGCCGCCCGGGCCGGCGCGCCGCTGGGCCATGACTTCTGCCTGATCTCGCTGTCGGACAACCTCAAGCCCTGGGAGGTCATCGAGCAACGCCTCGAACACGCCGCCGCCGCCGATCTGGCCATGGCTTTCTACAACCCGATCTCCAAGGCGCGCCCCTGGCAACTCGGCCGCGCCCTGGCACTGCTGCGCCAGCATCGCGCGGCAGAGACCCTGGTGGTCCTCGGCCGCGACATCGGCCGCCCGGCCGAAGCGCTGCGCGTGCTGACCCTGGGCGAGCTGGAACCGGCGATGGTCGATATGCGCACCCTGGTGATCATCGGCTCCTCGCTGACCCGGCGCTTCCCGCGCGCGGAGGGCGGCGACTGGGTCTACACGCCGCGCTGGTACCGCTGAGCCAGGGCGGCGAGCGGGAGCGCTGCGTCATCTGCAAAGGGGCTTGAGCCGATACGTCGATTGCCGACATGGCGGCTGGCGGGACGCCTCGACAGGGGCCTCGGGGCACCCTGTCGAGGGCGGTTTCAGAATCGCTCGGCGGCCAGCGCCTGCCGCTGGCTCTCCTCGCGCGCCAGGGTCTCGCGGTAGGCGTGAGCCTCCTGCTCACTGTGGAACACGCCCACCAGCAGGCCCTGCTGGTGCACGTCCCAGCAGCGCCGACCGAGGGCGCGGAACTCACGGGATTTATGCTCTTCGTCGCGTTCAGTAACGGTTACGCTCATCTGTTCTTCTCCGTTGTTGCATTGCATCAAGGCGGAGTCAGATTCACTTAATTAGCTAGCTAACGAAACAGCCAGTATGGAAAAGGACTGTTGCAGCCACTGCAGGAAAGTTGGCACGCCGGGTCAGGCGCGCGGGCAAGAAAAAGCCCGGCGTCCACAAGGAGGCCGGGCTCTTGTCTGCGACAGCGGACGCTTAGAACGGAATATCGTCGTCGAAGCTGTCGTAGTCGGCCGCCGGCGGCTGCGGAGCGGCTTGCGACTGCTGCGGCGCCGGACGCGGAGCCTGCTGCGGGCGCTGCTGCTGCGGCTCACGCGGAGCGCGCGGGGCATCGTCGCCACCAGCGCCCGGACGGCCGCCGAGCAGTTGCATGTTGCCGTTGATGTCGACCACGATCTCGGTGGTGTAACGGTCCTGACCGTCCTGGCCCTGCCACTTGCGGGTGCGCAGGCTGCCTTCGACGTAGACTTGCGAACCCTTGCGCAGGTACTCGCCGGCGATTTCCGCCAGGCGGCCGAAGAACACCACGCGGTGCCATTCGGTACGTTCCTGCTGCTGGCCGGTCTGCTTGTCCTTCCAGCTCTCGCTGGTGGCCAGGGTGATGTTGGTCACCGCGTTGCCGTTGGGCAGGTAGCGGGTTTCCGGGTCACCACCGACGTTGCCAACCAGAATGACTTTGTTAACCCCACGGGCCATGACGTTCTCCTAAAGGCTCAGCACGCCACGGGCTCGGCTTGCGCCAGACGCTCGAGGGACGTGCGATCCACTTGTTGGGTATCCACTTTGACATAAGCGGCGGCTTCTTCAGCCACCACCATCGCGTCTGCCACACCGGGCAGCGCCTTGAATCGCTCGGCCAGCTCCGCATCGCGCAGGGCCTCGGAGGATAGAGGCAGGCGGATGCTGGTCACATAGGGCGGCTCGCGCATGGTAACAGCAATCGCCAGCCAGATGGCAGCCAGCGCCGCGCAGCCGATGAACACCCCGTCGAGGCCGCCATGCTGGAACATCCAGCCACCGAGAATGCCGCCCATCGCGGCGCCGAGGAACTGGCTGGTGGAGTACACGCCCATCGCCGTGCCCTTGCCGCCCGCCGGCGACACCTTGCTGACCAGCGACGGCAGCGAGGCTTCGAGCAGGTTGAACGCGGTGAAGTAGACGACGATGCCGAACACCAGTTCCTTGAGGCTGTAGCCGAACTCCCAGAAGAACAGTTCGCAGAGCAGCAGGGTCGCCACGGCGCCGGCCAGCACCCGCTTCATCTGGCGCTTCTTCTCGGCATAGATGATGAACGGCACCATGCCGAAGAAGCCCACCAGCAGGGCGGTCAGGTAGACCCACCAGTGCTGCTCCTTGGGCAGCCCGGCGCGCTCGACCAGGGCCAGCGGCAGGGCGACGAAGCTGGCCATGAGGATGGCATGCAGGACCAGGATGCCCAGGTCCAGGCGCAGCAGGTCGGCGTTCTTCAGGGTTGGCAGCAGGGCCTTGCTGGCCACGGTGGACTCGCGATGCTGCAGGCGGCGATCGGGCGTCGGCACCATGAACAGAATCAGCAGCAAGCCGACCAGGGCCATGCCCGAGGTGAACCAGAACAGTCCGTGCAGACCGAACAGGTGGGTCAGCACCGGGCCGGCGACCATGGCCACGGCGAAGGACAGGCCGATGCTCATACCGATCATGGCCATGGCCTTGGTGCGGTGCTGTTCGCGGGTCAGGTCGGAAAGCATGGCCATGACCGCCGCCGAGATCGCCCCGGCGCCCTGCAGCACGCGGCCGGCGATCACCCCCCAGATGGAGTCGGCGTTGGCCGCCAGCGCCGCGCCGGCGGCGAAGATCAGCAGGCCGACGACGATCACCGGGCGCCGGCCGATGCGGTCGGAAAGCGTGCCGAAGGGAATCTGCAGGATGGCCTGGGTCAGTCCGTAGGCGCCGATGGCCAGGCCGATCAGCGCGGGCGTCGAACCGGCGAGATCCTGGCCGTAGGTGGCGAGCACCGGCAGAACCATGAACATGCCGAGCATGCGGAACGCGAAGACCAGCGAGAGGCCGATGGCCGCGCGGGTTTCGGTGCCACTCATGCGCTCAGTGTGGGTGTCGTGCATAAGTCCCTCGTGGGAATACTGGACTGGGGCGGGGCTTCGCATCATGCCCCCGCTATGGCGCTTCCATCCGCTCCCGGATGGCTGGCGGGCGCCAACGCCTGAAATAGCGGCGCATTCTAGCAGCCTGGCCGCCCAGCGGCACAGACGCTGCGCTTTGCCGCGTAGCGGCGGGGAAACGTATACTCAGCGGTTTTCGCCCGCCATGCGAGGCCGCTGTGGACAAGATCCTCATCCGTGGGGCACGTACCCACAACCTGAAGAACATCGACCTGACCCTGCCACGCGACAAGCTGATCGTGATCACCGGCCTGTCCGGTTCCGGCAAGTCGTCCCTGGCCTTCGACACCCTCTACGCCGAGGGCCAGCGTCGCTACGTGGAGTCCCTGTCGGCCTATGCCCGGCAGTTCCTCTCGATGATGGAAAAGCCCGACGTCGACACCATCGAAGGGCTCTCCCCGGCGATCTCCATCGAGCAGAAGTCCACCTCGCATAACCCGCGCTCCACGGTCGGCACCATCACCGAGATCTACGACTACCTGCGCCTGCTCTACGCGCGGGTCGGCATCCCGCGCTGCCCGGACCACGACATCCCGCTGGAAGCACAGACCGTCAGCCAGATGGTCGACCAGGTACTGGCCCTGCCGGAGGGCCGCAAGCTGATGCTGCTGGCCCCGGTGATCCGCGAACGCAAGGGCGAGCACCTGGCGGTGTTCGAGGAAATGCGCGCCCAGGGCTTCGTCCGCGCCCGCGTCAACGGCAAGCTCTACGAACTGGACGAACTGCCCAAGCTGGACAAGCAGAAGAAGCACTCCATCGACGTGGTGGTGGACCGTTTCAAGGTGCGCGCCGACCTGCAACAGCGCCTGGCCGAATCCTTCGAGACCGCGATCAACCTGGCCGACGGTATCGCGCTGGTTGCGCCGCTCCCCGACGAAGACAACAAAGAACAGGGCGAAGAAGTCGAGGAGATGATTTTCTCCGCGCGTTTCGCCTGCCCGATCTGCGGCCATTCGATCAGCGAGCTGGAACCCAAGCTGTTCTCCTTCAACAACCCGGCCGGCGCCTGCCCGACCTGCGACGGCCTGGGTGTGAAGCAATTCTTCGACGCGCGCCGCGTGGTCAACGGCGAACTGACCCTGGCCGAGGGCGCCATCCGCGGCTGGGACCGGCGCAACGTCTATTACTTCCAGATGCTCGGTTCGCTGGCCCAGCACTATGGTTTCAGCCTGGAAGAGCCCTTCGAGGAGCTTTCCGCCGAACACCAGAAAATCATTCTGTCCGGCTCGGGACGGGAGAACGTCGACTTCCGCTACCTCAACGATCGCGGCGACATCGTCAAGCGTGCCCACCCCTTCGAGGGCATCCTGCCGAACCTGGAGCGCCGCTACCGCGAAACCGAGTCGATGACCGTCCGCGAAGAGCTGGCCAAGTTCCTCAGCACCCAGCCCTGCCCTGACTGCCACGGCACTCGCCTGCGCCGCGAAGCCCGCCACGTCTGGGTCGGCGACAAGACCCTGCCGGCGGTCACCTCGATGCCCGTGGGCGCGGCCTGCGACTACGCCGCCGGCCTGTCGCTGACTGGCCGGCGCGGCGAGATCGCGGCGAAGATCCTCAAGGAAATCCGCGAGCGCCTGCAGTTCCTGGTCAACGTCGGCCTCGACTACCTGACCCTCGACCGCAGCGCCGACACCCTGTCCGGCGGCGAAGCCCAGCGCATCCGCCTGGCGAGCCAGATCGGCGCCGGCCTGGTGGGCGTCATGTACATCCTCGACGAGCCCTCCATCGGCCTGCACCAGCGCGACAACGAGCGCCTGCTCGGCACCCTCACCCACCTGCGCAATCTGGGTAACACGGTGATCGTCGTCGAGCACGACGAAGATGCCATTCGCCTGGCCGACTACGTGGTCGACATCGGCCCCGGCGCCGGCGTGCATGGCGGGCAGATCGTCGCCGAAGGCACCCCGGCAGAAGTGATGGCGCACCCCGACTCGCTGACCGGCAAGTACCTCTCCGGGCGCATGAAGATTGCCGTCCCGGCGCAGCGCACCCCGCGCGACAAGAAAAGGCTGCTCAAACTCAAGGGCGCGCGTGGCAACAACCTGCAGAACGTCAACCTGGAAATCCCGGTCGGCCTGTTCACCTGCATCACCGGGGTCTCCGGCTCGGGCAAATCGACGCTGATCAACAACACCCTGTTCCCGATCACCGCCACTGCCCTGAATGGCGCGACCACCTTGGAAGTCGCGCCCCACGACAGCTTCGACGGCCTGCAACACCTGGACAAGGTGGTCGACATCGACCAGAGCCCGATCGGCCGCACGCCGCGCTCCAACCCGGCGACCTACACCGGGCTTTTCACGCCGATCCGCGAGCTGTTCGCCGGTGTTCCCGAGGCGCGTTCGCGCGGCTATGGGCCGGGGCGTTTCTCCTTCAACGTCAAGGGCGGCCGCTGCGAAGCCTGTCAGGGCGACGGCGTGATCAAGGTGGAGATGCACTTCCTGCCGGACATCTACGTGCCCTGCGACGTCTGCAAGGGCAAGCGCTACAACCGCGAGACGCTGGAGATCCGCTACAAGGGCAAGAGCATCACTGAAGTGCTCGACATGACCATCGAGGACGCCCGCGTCTTCTTCGACGCAGTCCCGGCACTGGCACGCAAGCTACAGACCTTGATCGACGTGGGCCTGTCCTACATCAAGCTGGGGCAGAGCGCGACCACCCTGTCCGGCGGCGAGGCGCAACGGGTCAAGCTGTCCCGCGAGCTGTCCAAGCGGGATACCGGCAAGACCCTGTACATCCTCGACGAGCCGACCACCGGCCTGCACTTCGCCGACATCCAGCAACTGCTCGACGTACTGCATCGTCTGCGCGACCACGGCAATACCGTGGTGGTGATCGAGCACAACCTGGACGTGATCAAGACGGCCGACTGGCTGGTCGACCTCGGCCCCGAGGGCGGCTCCAAGGGCGGCCAGATCATCGCCACCGGCACGCCGGAGCAAGTCGCTGAGATGGCGCAATCGCACACCGGGCACTTCCTCAAGCCACTGCTGGAGCGCGACCGGGCCTGACCGCCGCGCCACGAAAAAGCCCCTGGCGCCGCAAGGCACCAGGGGCTTTTCAGTGGAATCGCAGCGAGGCTCAGATCTGCGACTGCAGGTAGTTTTCCAGGCCCATCTTGGCGATCAGCCCGAGTTGCTGCTCCAGCCAATAGGCATGGTCTTCCTCGGTGTCGGCCAACTGCGCGCGCAGAATTTCACGGCTAACGAAATCCTTGTGCTTCTCGCAGAGGGCGATGCCCTTGGCCAGCGCGGCACGCACCTGGCGCTCTAGCTTGAGATCGGCCTCGAGCATCTCCGGCACGCTGGTCCCAGGGTGAATGTCGTCCGGACGCATGCGCGGCGTGCCTTCCAGCAGCAGGATGCGGCGCAGCAAAGCGTCGGCGTGCTGGGTTTCCTCTTCCATTTCGTGGTTCAGGCGCTCATAGAGCTTGCTGAAACCCCAGTCCTCGTACATGCGCGAGTGAATGAAATACTGGTCGCGCGCCGCCAGCTCGCCGGTCAGCAACGTGTTGAGATACTCGATAACCTCGGCATGACCTTGCATCGGCCTACTCCCTGAAACCTGACAGCGAATTGAAGGGCGCCATGGTCGCCAGCGCCCCGCGACGGGTCAAGCCCGCGCCCATCACGGAGGCACGCCGCGTGAAAAAAAGCCGCCCTCGCGGACGGCTTATCCACAGCCAGGCGGATCAGCTCATTTTCAGGCCGAGCGCCTTGGCGACACCCTCACCGTATTCCGGATCGACCTTGTGGAACAGTGCCACCTGACGACGCTGAATCTCTTCGGGCACTGTACCGAGATCGCCGGCGATGTTGGCGTAGAGCCGCTCCTTCTGTGCCGCGTCGAAGAGCCGGAACAATGCAGCCGGTTGGCTGTAGTAGTCATCGTCCACCCGATGGTTCCAGTGATCGGCGGCGCCTTCCAGGGACAGCGGCGGTTCGGAGAAGTCCGGCTGCTGTTGCCAGTGCCGGAAGCTGTTGGGCTCGTAGCTGACCGCCAGGTCGGCGTTGTTGCCGTCGGTGCGCATGGCGCCATCGCGGTGATAGATGCGCGGGTTGTTACGCGCGGCATTCACCGGAATCTGGTGGTGGTTGACGCCCAGGCGGTAGCGGTGCGCATCGCCATAGGAGAACAGCCGGCCCTGGAGCATCTTGTCGGGGGAGAAGCCGATACCGGGAACCACATTGGCCGGGCTGAAGGCGGATTGCTCGACCTCGGCGAAGTAGTTCGCCGGATTGCGATTCAGCTCGAAGTAACCCACCTCGATCAACGGATAGTCGCCATGCGGCCAGACCTTGGTGAGGTCGAACGGATTGTAGCGGTAGGTCGCGGCTTCCTTCTCCGGCATTACCTGGACGAACAGCTTCCAGCGTGGGTAGTCGCCACGCTCGATGGCGTCGTAAAGGTCCCGCTGCGAGCTCTCGCGATCCTCACCGATCAGCTTGGCGGCTTCCTCATTACTGAGGTTCTCGATGCCTTGCTGGGACTTGAAGTGGAACTTGACCCAGAAGCGCTCGTTCTTCGCATTGATGAAACTGAAGGTGTGGCTACCGAAGCCATGGATGTGACGGTAGCTACGCGGCAGGCCACGGTCGCTGAAGTCGATGGTGAGCTGGTGCAAGGCTTCCGGCAGGTGCGAGAAGAAGTCCCACTTATAGGTGGCGTTACGCAGGTTGGTGCGCGGGTCGCGCTTGACCACGTGATTGAGGTCGGGGAATTTCAGCGGGTCACGGAAATAGAACACTGGCGTGTTGTTCCCGACCAGGTCCCAATTGCCTTCCTCGGTGTAGAACTTCAGGGCGAAACCACGGATATCCCGCTCGGCATCAGCCGCCCCTCGTTCACCGGCGACGGTGGAAAAGCGCAGGAACAGGTCGGTCGTCTTGCCGACCTGGGAAAACAGCTTGGCGCGGGTGTAGCGGGTAATGTCGTGCGTGACGGTGAAGGTGCCATAGGCAGCGGAGCCCTTGGCGTGCATGCGGCGTTCCGGGATGACTTCGCGATCGAAATGGGCGAGCTTCTCAAGGAACCAGACATCCTGCAGCAGCAGGGGGCCTCGGGAGCCTGCGGTCTGCACGTTCTGATTGTCCGGGACCGGTGCTCCTGCAGCGGTCGTCAGGCGGGTGGTATCGCTCATGGTGTCTCTCCTCAACAACGGTTTCGTCAATCGAGCGCAACGGAACACGGAACCAGTAAGCCTGGTACAGATTCGCTATTTCGCCAGCGAAGCTGCGGTGCTGCCGGGACTCGATCCTGCTAGTCGATCCAGTAGTGACCGGACCGGCACAGGTTCGATGATCGTGATGAATGAAACCAATTTATTGAGCGCAACGACCCAATAGAAATTCTCTTTATTACAAGCAATAAAAAACCGGGCCGAAGCCCGGTTTTTCATGAGAGGCAGTCGCCTTACTCGGCAGCGTCTACAACTTCGCCGCCGACCGGACGATCAACCAGCTCGACATACGCCATGGGGGCGTTGTCGCCAGCGCGGAAACCGCACTTGAGGATGCGCAGGTAGCCACCCGGACGGTTGGCATAGCGCTTGCCCAGGTCGTTGAACAGCTTGCCAACGGCAGCTTTCGAACGGGTACGGTCGAAAGCCAGACGACGGTTGGCGACGCTGTCTTCCTTGGCCAGGGTGATCAGCGGCTCGGCAACGCGACGCAGTTCCTTGGCCTTGGGCAGGGTGGTTTTGATCAGTTCGTGTTCGAACAGCGACACAGCCATGTTCTGGAACATAGCCTTGCGGTGCGCGCTGGTGCGGCTCAGGTGACGACCACTTTTACGATGGCGCATTGTTCAATTCCTTTCCAAACTTTACGTTCGGTAGCTACGACGATCAGGCAGTGGCCTTGTCGTCTTTCTTAAGACTTGCCGGCGGCCAGTTGTCGAGGCGCATACCGAGGGACAGACCGCGAGAGGCCAGAACGTCCTTGATTTCGGTCAGGGACTTCTTGCCCAGGTTCGGAGTTTTCAACAGCTCTACTTCGGTACGCTGAATCAGGTCGCCGATGTAGTAGATGTTCTCCGCCTTCAGGCAGTTGGCCGAACGGACGGTCAGCTCAAGATCGTCGACCGGACGCAGGAGGATCGGATCGATCTCGTCTTCCTGCTCTTCCACGACCGGCTCGCTGTCGCCCTTGAGGTCCACGAACGCTGCCAGCTGCTGTTGCAGGATGGTAGCGGCGCGGCGGATAGCCTCTTCGGGGTCCAGGGTGCCGTTGGTTTCCAGGTCAAGGACCAGCTTGTCCAGGTTGGTACGCTGTTCGACACGGGCGTTTTCGACCACGTAGGCAACACGACGTACGGGGCTGAACGAGGCGTCGAGCTGCAGACGGCCGATGCTACGGCTTTCGTCTTCATCGCTCGAACGAGCATCAGCCGGCTCGTAGCCACGGCCACGAGCGACTTTCAGCTTCATGTTCAGCGCGCCGTTATCAGCCAAGTGGGCGATAACATGGTCACCGTTGACGATCTCGACATCATGATCCAGCTGAATATCGGCAGCGGTCACCACACCCGAGCCCTTTTTCGCCAGGGTCAGCGTCACTTCGTCACGGCCGTGCAGCTTGATGGCCAGACCTTTCAGGTTGAGCAGGATCTCGATGACGTCTTCCTGCACACCTTCGATCGCGGAGTACTCATGGAGTACGCCATCGATCTCGGCCTCGACCACTGCACAGCCAGGCATGGAGGACAACAGGATGCGACGCAGCGCGTTGCCCAGGGTATGGCCAAAACCGCGCTCGAGAGGCTCGAGCGTGATCTTGGCACGGGTCGGACTGACCACCTGCACATCAATGTGGCGGGGGGTCAGGAACTCATTTACCGAACTCTGCATGGATGCACCTATTTTCTAGCCCTTACTTGGAGTAGAGCTCGACAATCAGGTTTTCGTTGATGTCGGCGGACAGATCGGCGCGAGCCGGAACACTTTTGAAGGTGCCGGACTTCTTGTCGGAATCCACTTCGACCCACTCAACGCGACCGCGCTGAGCGCACAGATCCAGGGCTTGAGCGATACGCAGCTGATTCTTCGATTTCTCGCGAACAGCAATGACGTCGCCAGCTTTAACCTGGTAGGACGGAACGTTTACGGTCTGACCGTTGACGCTGATGGTCTTGTGCGACACCAGCTGACGGGATTCGGAACGAGTGGAACCGAAGCCCATACGATAGACGACGTTGTCCAGGCGGCACTCGAGGATCTGCAGCAGGTTTTCACCTGTGGAGCCCTTGCGGCGGGACGCTTCCTGATAGTAACCACGGAATTGACGCTCCAGAACGCCGTAGATACGACGAACTTTCTGCTTCTCACGCAGCTGCAGACCGTAGTCCGACAGGCGACCACGGCGCTGGCCGTGTTGACCCGGGACGTTTTCGGCCTTGCACTTGGAGTCGAGGGCGCGGGCGCCGCTCTTCAGGAACAGGTCGGTGCCTTCACGGCGAGACAGTTTGCACTTGGGACCAATGTAACGAGCCATTTCTCACTGTCTCCTATTACACGCGACGTTTCTTCGGCGGACGGCAGCCGTTGTGAGGGATCGGGGTCACGTCAGTGATGCTGGCGATTTTGTAACCGCAAGCGTTCAGTGCGCGAACAGCCGATTCACGGCCCGGGCCGGGGCCCTTGACGTTTACGTCAAGGTTTTTCAGACCATATTCCAGAGCAGCCTGGCCGGCACGCTCGGCCGCTACCTGGGCAGCGAACGGGGTGCTCTTACGCGAGCCACGGAAACCCGAACCACCGGAGGTAGCCCAGGACAGAGCGTTACCTTGACGGTCGGTGATGGTCACGATGGTGTTGTTGAAAGACGCGTGGATGTGGGCGATCCCATCAACCACCGTCTTTTTGACTTTCTTACGAGGACGAGCAGCAGGTTTTGCCATGACTAAATTCCTAAGCGATTACTTGCGGATCGGCTTACGCGGGCCCTTACGGGTACGCGCGTTGGTCTTGGTACGCTGACCGCGAACCGGCAGACCGCGACGATGACGCAGACCGCGGTAGCAACCGAGGTCCATCAGACGCTTGATGTTCATGTTGATTTCGCGGCGCAGATCACCCTCGGTGGTCAGTTTGCCCACCTCGGTACGCAGCTGATCAATCTGCTCTTCGCTCAGATCTTTGATCTTTGCAGCCGGGCTGATGCCGGTGGCGGCGCAGATGCTCTGTGCAGTAGTGCGACCAACACCATAGATGTAGGTCAGCGAGATAACAGTGTGCTTGTTATCCGGAATGTTTACGCCTGCAATACGGGCCATTCAGAAAAACTCCAATTGACAGCTACCCGGCGCCCAGGAAGCCAAGAAAGGGCGCGGATATTAGCGCTGTAATAACAAATAATCAACCCGGCAGCGCACTAGCTGCCGGGTTATAACGCGTGGTTCACACTCAGCCTTGGCGCTGCTTGTGACGCGGCTCCGCGCTGCAGATCACCCGCACGACACCTTCGCGGCGGATGATTTTGCAGTTACGGCACAGCTTCTTAACCGATGCACGAACTTTCATCAGTGACTCCTACTAACCTTACGGGCCGGTCAGCGCAGCAAGCCGCTGCCATAACCCTTCAGGTTGGCCTTCTTCATGAGGGATTCGTACTGGTGAGAAACGAGGTGCGATTGTACTTGGGCCATAAAGTCCATCACAACCACGACCACGATCAGCAACGAGGTCCCGCCGAGGTAGAACGGAACGTGGGCAGCCACCACCAGGAACTGGGGCAACAGGCACACCGCCGTCATGTACAGGGCACCGAACATGGTCAAACGGGTCAACACGCCATCGATATAGCGAGCCGACTGTTCGCCCGGACGAATACCCGGAATAAATGCACCGGACTTCTTGAGGTTTTCCGCCACGTCCTTGGGATTGAACATCAGCGCTGTATAGAAGAAGCAGAAGAAAACGATCCCTGCACTAAACAGCAGAATGTTCAGCGGCTGCCCAGGAGCAATCGCTTGCGCAATGTCCTGCAGCCAACCCAGGCCCTCCGACTGACCGAACCAGGCGCCCAAGGACGCCGGGAACAGCAGAATGCTGCTGGCGAAAATCGCGGGAATGACGCCCGCCATGTTCACCTTCAACGGCAGATGGCTGGTCTGCGCGGCAAACACCTTGCGACCTTGTTGGCGCTTGGCGTAATGCACGGCAATACGGCGCTGACCACGCTCGATGAACACCACGAACGCGATGATCGCAACGGCCAACAGGCCGACAGCGATCAGGGCGAAGATGTTGATGTCACCTTGACGGGCGGACTCGAAAGACTGCCCGACGGCGCGCGGCAAGCCGGCAACGATACCGGAGAAGATCAGCATGGAGATGCCGTTACCGACACCCCGCTCAGTGATCTGCTCGCCCAGCCACATCATGAACAGCGCACCAGCCACGAAGGTGGTGACTGCCACGAAGTAGAAGCCGAAGTCATTGGAGAAGGACACACCCTGGCTACCCAGACCAACGGCCATGCCGATAGCTTGGACAAGCGCCAGGATGACAGTCCCGTAACGGGTGTACTGGCTGATCTTGCGACGCCCAGACTCACCCTCTTTCTTCAACTGCTCCAGCTGCGGGCTGATAGCGGTCATGAGCTGCATGATGATCGACGCCGAAATGTACGGCATGATCCCCAGCGCAAAGATACTCATGCGCTCCAGCGCGCCGCCGGAAAACATGTTGAAGAGGCTAAGAATGGTCCCCTCGTTCTGCCGGAACAGTGCCGCCAAGCGATCAGGGTTGATGCCCGGAACTGGGATGTGCGCGCCGATCCGATAGACGATGATCGCCAGGAATAGGAAACGCAGACGTGCCCAGAGCTCGGAAAGACCACCACCGTTGCTCAGCGCAGAGAGAGCACCTTGCTTAGCCATTTAGTCCTCGAATTTGCCGCCAGCTGCTTCGATGGCCGCACGCGCACCTTTGGTGGCGGCGATACCTTTCAGGGTGACCGCGCGAGTAACGTCGCCGGACAGCATGACTTTCACACGCTGTACGTTCTGGTTAATCACGTTGGCATCCTTCAGGGTCTGCAGGGTGACGACATCGCCTTGCACCTTGGCCAGCTCGGAGGTACGCACTTCTGCGCGATCCATAGCCTTCAGGGAGACGAAGCCGAACTTCGGCAGACGACGGTGCAGAGGCTGCTGACCGCCCTCGAAGCCCGGAGCAATGGTGCCACCGGAGCGGGAGGTCTGACCTTTGTGACCACGGCCACCAGTCTTACCCAGACCGCTACCGATGCCACGGCCCGGACGGTGCTTCTCGCGACGGGCACCCGGCGCGGAACGCAGATCGTTCAGTTGCATGGATTAACCCTCCACACGCAGCAGGTAGTAGGCCTTGTTGATCATGCCGCGGTTTTCAGGAGTGTCCTGAACTTCAACGGTATGATTGATGCGACGCAGGCCGAGACCCTTGACGCAAGCCTTGTGATTGGCCAGACGGCCGTTCAGGCTCTTGACCAGAGTGACTTTGACAGTTGCCATGGTTAGAGAATCTCCTCGACGCTCTTGCCACGCTTGGCCGCTACCGACTCAGGGGACTGCATGTTCTTCAGGCCCTTGAAGGTTGCGTACACCACGTTCACCGGATTGGTGGAGCCGTAGCACTTAGCCAGAACGTTCTGCACACCGGCCACTTCCAGGACAGCACGCATGGCGCCGCCGGCGATGATACCGGTACCTTCCGAAGCCGGCTGCATGTACACCTTGGAGGCGCCATGAGCGGACTTGGTCGGGTACTGCAGGGTGGTGCCGTTCAGATCAACCTGGATCATGTTGCGGCGAGCGGCTTCCATTGCTTTCTGGATGGCGGCCGGCACTTCACGCGCCTTGCCACGACCGAAACCAACACGACCTTTACCATCGCCGACCACGGTCAGAGCGGTGAAGGCGAAGATACGGCCACCTTTTACGGTTTTGGCGACGCGGTTAACTTGAACCAGCTTCTCGATGTAGCCTTCGTCGCGCTTTTGCTCGTTGTTTGCCATAACTTAGAACTCCAGACCGCCTTCGCGAGCGGCATCAGCCAGGGCCTTGATACGGCCGTGGTACTTGAAGCCAGAACGGTCGAACGCCACCTGAGTGACGCCGGCAGCCTTGGCGCGTTCGGCGACCAGTTGACCAACTTTCTTGGCTGCCTCGATGTTGCCGGTGGCACCTTCGCGCAGATCCTTGTCGAGGGTCGAGGCGCTGGCCAGGACCTTGCCGCCGTCGGCCGCGATGACCTGGGCGTAAATGTGCTGGGAGGAGCGGTACACACAAAGGCGTACGGCTTCCAGCTCGCGCATCTTCAGGCGTGCCTTGCGAGCGCGACGCAGACGGGTTTCTTTCTTGACGCTCATTTGCTATGCCCTACTTCTTCTTGGCTTCTTTACGAAGGACGACTTCGTCGGCGTAACGCACGCCTTTGCCTTTGTACGGCTCCGGCGGACGGAAGTCGCGAATTTCCGCAGCAACCTGGCCGACCAGCTGCTTGTCGATGCCCTTGATCAGGATATCGGTCTGGCTGGGGGTTTCGGCTACGATGCCGGCGGGCAGTTCGTAATCAACCGGGTGGGAGAAGCCGAGAGCCAGGGACAGCACTTGGCCTTTGGCCTGCGCCTTGTAACCAACGCCGACCAGCTGGAGCTTGCGCTCGAAGCCTTGGCTGACGCCGATCACCATGTTGTTGACCAGAGCGCGGGTGGTACCGGCCATGGCACGGGTCTGCTGGTCGCCGTTACGCGCAGCGAAACGCAGCTCACCGTTGTCCTGAATGACTTCTACGGATGGGTGAACCTTCAGTTCCAGAGCGCCTTTGGCGCCTTTTACCGAAAGCTCCTGGCCAGCCAGCTTGATTTCAACGCCGGCAGGCAGCTTGACGGGGTTCTTAGCAACGCGAGACATGCTGATTCCCCTTAGAACACAGTGCAGAGCACTTCGCCACCAACGCCAGCGGCACGAGCAGCACGATCAGTCATCACACCCTTGTTGGTGGAAACGATCGAGACACCCAGACCACCGCGAACTTTCGGCAGCTGATCTACGGACTTGTACTGGCGCAGGCCAGGACGGCTGATTCGCTTAACTTCTTCGATGACAGGCTTGCCTTCGAAGTACTTCAGCTCGATGGACAGCAGCGGTTTGGCTTCCGCGCTGATCTGATAGTCCGCAATGTAACCTTCGTCCTTGAGGACTTTGGCTACTGCCGCTTTCAGCTTGGAAGACGGCATGCTCACGACGGTCTTCTCAGCCATCTGGGCATTACGGATGCGAGTTAGCATGTCTGCTAACGGGTCCTGCATACTCATGGGCTTAACGCTCCTGATACAAAAGATAAGCCTTTAACTTCACTCGCCCACAAAACGCCAGGCGAAATAGACCCAGGCTCAGGGGAGCCGGGTATTCTAGAGATCGCTCAAAAACGAATCAAGCCCCGGAGAGGGGCTTGATTCGCTAAGCGATCAACGGAGCCGTCTCCGACTCCGTTTCGGGACTTACCAGCTGGCTTTCACCAGGCCAGGTACGTCACCGCGCATCGCAGCTTCACGCAGCTTGTTACGGCTCAGGCCGAACTTGCGGTAGAAGCCGTGCGGACGACCAGTCAGACGGCAACGGTTACGCAGGCGGCTGGCGCTTGCGTCACGCGGTTGCTTCTGCAGGGCGACCTGCGCATTCCAACGCTCTTCCGCGGTGGAGTTCGGGCTAGCGATGATCGCTTTCAGCTCGGCACGCTTTTTGGCGTACTTGGCTACCGTCAGCTGACGCTTCAGCTCACGGTTTTTCATGCTCTCTTTTGCCATGTTCCTACTCCAATCAGTTGCGGAACGGGAAGTTGAAGGCGCGCAGCAGAGCGCGACCTTCATCGTCCGTACGGGCGGTGGTGGTCAGGGTGATGTCCATACCGCGCAGAGCATCGATCTTGTCGTAGTCGATTTCCGGGAAGATGATCTGCTCTTTCACGCCCATGCTGTAGTTGCCACGACCATCGAAGGACTTGGCATTCAGGCCGCGGAAGTCACGCACGCGCGGCAGGGAGATGGAGAGCAGACGATCCAGGAACTCGTACATACGGTCGCCACGCAGGGTGACCTTGACGCCGATCGGCCAGCCTTCACGAATCTTGAAGCCAGCGATGGACTTACGTGCGTAAGTCACGATCGGTTTCTGGCCAGCGATCTTCTCGAGATCGGCTACAGCGCTTTCGATGACTTTCTTGTCGCCGACAGCTTCGCCCAGACCCATGTTGAGGGTGATTTTGGTAACGCGCGGAACTTCCATCACGTTCGCCAGCTGAAGCTCTTGCTTCAGCTTGGGCGCGATTTCCTTCCGATAAATTTCTTTCAATCGTGCCATGGTGATCTACCTAGCTCCCTCAAGCCTGAACCGGTTTCTGGGTCGACTTGAAGACACGAATTTTCTTACCGTCTTCTACCTTGAAACCAACGCGGTCAGCCTTGCTGGTTTCCGGATTGAAGATGGCGACGTTGGAGACGTGCAGAGGCGCCTCCTTCTCGACGATCCCGCCTTGCTGGTTGAGCATGGGATTAGGCTTGGTGTGGCGCTTGATCAGGTTCACACCGCCAACGACCAGGCGGTCGTCAGCGAGAACTTTCAGCACCTTGCCACGCTTGCCCTTGTCCTTGCCGGCAATGACGATGACTTCGTCGTCACGACGAATTTTTTGCATGACGGCTACTCCTTACAGCACTTCAGGGGCAAGCGAGACGATCTTCATGAACTTCTCGGTACGAAGTTCACGAGTCACCGGCCCAAAGATACGGGTGCCGATAGGCTCCTGCTTGTTGTTCAGCAGGACTGCGGCGTTGCCGTCGAAGCGAATGATGGAACCGTCGGTACGACGTACGCCGTGCTTGGTGCGAACGACCACGGCAGTCATGACCTGGCCCTTCTTCACTTTGCCGCGCGGAATCGCTTCCTTGACGGTGACCTTGATGATGTCGCCAATGCCGGCGTAGCGGCGGTGGGAACCGCCGAGCACCTTGATGCACATTACGCGACGCGCGCCGCTGTTATCAGCGACATCGAGCATGGATTGAGTCTGAATCATCTTCTATCTCCGACCCTTAGACTTCCACCGCGCGCTCGACGATATCAACCAGGGTCCAGGCCTTGGTTTTGGCCAGCGGACGGGTTTCGCGGATGGTGACCAGGTCACCAACGCGGCACTGATTGGTTTCGTCGTGGGCGTGCAGTTTGGTCGAACGCTTCACGTATTTGCCGTAGATCGGGTGCTTGACGCGACGCTCGATCAGAACGGTGACGGTCTTGTCCATCTTGTCGCTGACGACGCGGCCGGTCAGCGTACGGACGGTTTTCTGAGCTTCAGCCATGATCACTTACCTGCTTGCTGATTGAGCACAGTTTTGACGCGAGCGATATCGCGCTTCACCTGCGAGAGCAGGTGGGACTGCCCCAACTGGCCAGTTGCTTTCTGCATACGCAGATTGAACTGGTCGCGCAGCAGGCCGAGCAGTTGCTCGTTCAGCTGCTCCACGGATTTTTCACGAAGTTCATTCGCTTTCATCACATCACCGTCCGCTTAACAAAGGAGGTGGCGAGCGGCAGCTTTGCAGCAGCCAGGGCGAATGCCTCACGCGCCAGCTCTTCGGAAACACCCTCGATCTCGTACAGGACCTTGCCCGGTTGAATCTGGGCTACCCAGTACTCGACGCCGCCCTTACCTTTACCCATACGAACTTCGAGGGGCTTTTTGGTAACCGGCTTGTCAGGGAATACGCGGATCCAGATCTTGCCGCCACGTTTCACGTGACGGGTCAGCGCACGACGTGCGGACTCGATCTGGCGCGCGGTGAGACGGCCACGGCTGGTCGCCTTCAGAGCGAACTCGCCGAAGCTGACTTTGCTACCGCGATGAGCCAAGCCACGGTTGTGGCCGGTCATTTGCTTGCGGAACTTCGTACGCTTAGGTTGCAGCATTTGCGTACTCCTTACTTAGCAGCTTTTTTACGAGGAGCGGGCGCTACCGGCTTCAGCTCTTCCTGGCGGCCACCAATGACCTCACCTTTGAAGATCCAAACCTTCACACCGATCACACCGTAGGTGGTGTGCGCTTCGTAGGTTGCATAGTCGATATCGGCACGCAGGGTGTGCAGGGGCACACGACCTTCGCGATACCATTCGGTACGAGCAATTTCAGCGCCGCCCAAACGACCACTCACCTGGATCTTGATGCCCTTGGCACCAATACGCATGGCGTTCTGTACGGCGCGCTTCATGGCGCGACGGAACATTACGCGGCGTTCCAGCTGCTGAGCTACGCTCTGCGCAACCAGCATACCGTCGAGTTCCGGCTTGCGGATCTCTTCGATGTTGATGTGCACCGGCACACCCATTTGCTTGGTCAGGTCCTGACGCAGCTTCTCAACATCTTCACCTTTCTTGCCGATCACGATGCCGGGACGAGCGGTGTGGATGGTGATGCGTGCGGTTTGTGCCGGACGATGGATATCGATACGGCTTACGGACGCGCTTTTTAGTTTGTCTTGGAGGTACTCACGGACCTTCAGGTCGGCAAACAGATAGTCGGCATAAGTGCGCTTATCCGCATACCAAACAGAGGTGTGCTCCTTGACGATACCCAGGCGAATGCCATTGGGATGTACTTTCTGACCCATCTGATCGACTCCGTTACTTGTCCGCAACCTTGACCGTGATATGGCAAGACCGCTTCACGATGCGATCAGCACGGCCTTTGGCGCGCGGCATGATGCGCTTGAGCGAACGACCTTCGTTGACGAAGACGGTGGACACCTTGAGGTCATCCACATCAGCGCCTTCGTTGTGCTCAGCGTTGGCAACAGCCGACTCCAGCACTTTCTTCATGATCTCGGCGGCTTTCTTACTGCTGAAAGCCAGGAGGTTGAGCGCTTCGCCCACCTTCTTCCCGCGGATCTGGTCGGCGACCAAGCGGGCTTTCTGGGCGGAGATACGAGCGCCCGACAGCTTAGCGGCTACTTCCATCTTCCTTACCCCTTAACGCTTGGCTTTCTTGTCCGCAGCGTGCCCACGATAAGTGCGGGTAGCAGCGAACTCGCCGAGTTTGTGACCAACCATGTCTTCGTTCACGAGGACCGGCACGTGTTGACGGCCGTTGTGAACAGCGATGGTCAGACCAACCATATGCGGCAGAATCATCGAACGGCGCGACCAGGTCTTGATCGGTTTGCGATCGTTCTTTTCCACCGCCACTTCGATCTTCTTCAACAGGTGAAGATCGATAAACGGACCTTTTTTCAGAGAACGCGGCACTGTCGTATCCCTCTATTTACTTGCGGCGACGGACGATCATGTTATCGGTACGCTTGTTCGCGCGAGTCTTCTTACCTTTCGTCTGAAGACCCCACGGCGATACCGGATGACGACCAGCAGAGGTACGACCTTCACCACCACCATGCGGGTGGTCGACCGGGTTCATGGCAACACCACGAACGGTCGGGCGAACGCCACGCCAGCGCTTGGCACCAGCTTTACCCAGCGAACGCAGGCTGTGCTCGGAGTTCGAGACTTCGCCCAGGGTCGCACGGCAGTCAGCCAGGACTTTACGCATTTCGCCGGAACGCAGACGCACGGTCACGTAGGCACCTTCGCGGGCTACCAGCTGGGCGGAAGCGCCAGCGGAGCGAGCGATCTGAGCGCCTTTGCCAGGCTTCAGCTCGATACCGTGGATGGTGCTACCAACCGGGATATTGCGCAGCGGCATGTTGTTGCCGGCCTTGATCGGCGCGCCGATACCGGAGATCAGCTGATCGCCAGCTACCACGCCTTTGGGGGCGATGATGTAGCGACGCTCGCCGTCCGCGTATTTCAGCAGAGCGATGTGAGCAGTACGGTTCGGATCGTATTCAACACGCTCGACGATGGCAGGAATGCCATCCTTGTTGCGGCGGAAATCGACCAGACGGTAGTGCTGCTTGTGGCCACCACCGATATGACGAGTGGTGATGCGACCGTTGTTGTTACGGCCGCCCGACTTCGACTTCTTCTCGACCAGCGGTGCGTAGGGAGCGCCTTTGTGCAGCTCCTGATTCACCACTTTGACGACGAAGCGACGACCAGCGGAAGTCGGTTTGCATTTAACGATTGCCATGATGCACCCCTTTACTCAGCGCCAGCTGCGAAATCGAGATCCTGGCCCGGCTGGAGGGCGATGTACGCCTTTTTCCAGTCGTTACGCTTGCCCAGGCCGCGAACGGTACGCTTGGTCTTGCCCTGAACGTTCAGGGTGGTGACGCGACGTACTTTCACGCCGAACAGGCTTTCTACGGCCTTCTTGATTTCCAGCTTGGTTGCATCAGTGGCAACCTTGAAAACGAATTGACTGTTGCCGTCCGCGAGCCCCGTGGCTTTCTCGGAGATATGCGGGCCCAGCAGCACTTTGAATACGCGTTCCTGGTTCATCCCAGCAGCTCCTCGAACTTCTTCACGGCAGACACGGTGACCAGCACCTTGTCGTAGGCGATCAGGCTGACCGGGTCGGAACCCTGGACGTCGCGTACGTCGACGTGCGCCAGATTGCGCGCAGCCAGGTACAGGTTCTCATCGACGCCATCGGTAACGATCAGCACGTCTTTCAGGCCCAGGCCATCCAGCTTGCTAACCAGACCTTTGGTTTTCGGCGCATCGACAGCGAAGTCAGCAACGATAACCAGACGCTCCAGACGAACCAGCTCGGAGAGGATGGAGCGCATAGCAGCGCGGTACATCTTCTTGTTGAGCTTCTGGGAGTGATCTTGCGGTTTAGCGGCGAAAGTGGTGCCGCCGCCACGCCAGATGGGGCTACGGATGGTGCCAGCACGAGCACGACCGGTGCCCTTCTGACGCCACGGCTTCTTGCCACCACCGGAGACTTCGGAACGAGTCTTCTGAGCACGGGTGCCCTGACGACCGCCAGCCATGTAGGCGACGACTGCCTGGTGAACCAGAGTCTCGTTGAATTCGCTACCAAAGGTACGCTCGGAGACTTCGATAGCCTGAGCGCCATTCACATTAAGTTGCATCTCAGCTTCCCCTCTTAACCGCGAGCCTTGGCTGCCGGACGCACGAGCACGTCACCGCCGGTAGCGCCAGGAACAGCACCTTTGACCAGCAGCAGATTACGCTCAGCATCGACACGCACGACCTCAAGGGATTGAACGGTTACGCGCTCAGCACCCATGTGACCGGACATTTTCTTGCCCTTGAACACTCGACCAGGAGTCTGGCACTGGCCGATTGAACCCGGGACGCGGTGGGAAACGGAGTTACCGTGGGTATTGTCTTGACCACGGAAGTTCCAGCGCTTGATGGTACCGGCGTAGCCTTTACCCTTGGATTCACCGGTAACGTCTACCAGTTGACCAGCCTGGAACAGATCGACGGAGATGGAATCGCCAGCCTTGAACTCCTCTTCGCCCAGACGGAACTCCCACACGCCGCGACCGGCGGCGACATTCGCCTTGGCAAAGTGACCGGCTTGCGCCTTGGTCACACGAGAAGCACGACGCTCGCCCGCAGTTACCTGCACAGCGCGATAGCCATCGGTCTCTTCATTTTTGAACTGGGTGACGCGATTCGGCTCGACCTCGATGACCGTGACCGGAATAGAGACACCATCTTCGGTGAAAATACGGGTCATGCCGCATTTACGACCGACAACACCAATTGTCATGTTTTGAACCTCTTTAGTGTACGGGGCTTTCACCCGCTATGGCCGCCCATTTCAGAGCGTTACACGACCAATGCCGAAGGCATTAGCCGAGGCTGATCTGTACTTCGACGCCAGCAGCAAGGTCGAGCTTCATCAGCGCGTCGACGGTTTTGTCTGTCGGCTGAACGATGTCGAGAACACGCTTGTGGGTACGAATTTCGTACTGGTCACGAGCGTCCTTGTTGACGTGCGGGGAAATCAGCACGGTGTAACGTTCCTTGCGGGTCGGCAGAGGAATCGGACCACGCACCTGAGCGCCAGTACGTTTCGCGGTTTCCACGATTTCCTGGGTAGATTGGTCGATCAGGCGATGGTCAAAAGCCTTCAACCGAATACGGATTTGTTGATTTTGCATTTGACCTCAGACTCCAAGTTGCCATTCCCAACGGACGGACTCCGCCCGCTAAAAGGAGGCGCAATTGTACGGATGCCCCCAGGGGGTGTCAATATTTGATCAATGAAACGAAAAAGGGGCCCCAGAGGGCCCCTTTTCCTTACGCACTAGATCAAGGATTACTCGATGATCTTGGCAACCACGCCGGCGCCAACGGTACGACCACCTTCGCGGATAGCGAAGCGCAGGCCGTCTTCCATGGCGATCGGAGCGATCAGGGTGACAACCATTTTCACGTTGTCGCCCGGCATTACCATCTCAACGCCTTCCGGCAGTTCGCAGTTGCCAGTTACGTCGGTGGTACGGAAGTAGAACTGCGGACGGTAGCCCTTGAAGAACGGGGTGTGACGACCACCTTCTTCCTTGGACAGCACGTACACTTCGCACTCGAACTTGGTGTGCGGCTTGATGGTGCCCGGCTTGGCCAGAACCTGGCCACGCTCTACGTCCTCACGCTTGGTGCCACGCAGCAG
>NZ_FNDS01000017.1 GCF_900099785.1 Pseudomonas panipatensis
CTTTCGTCTCAACCGAGGCCGCGCATTCTACAGCAACCTCTCGTTCCGTCAAGCGCTATTTTCGAAAATTTTCTTTTCTACTCAATCACTTGCGTCGTTGCGGACTCCAGGAGCGCCGCAGCGAGGTGGCGCATATTACAGCCTTTAAAAATGCTGTCAACAGAAAAACAAATAACTATCGAGCCATGGCGCTACGCCTCTTCGCGTCCGTATTGGATCGATGCGACGCAGGGCATTGCGGGATTCCAGCCATCAGCGCTCAGCCTCCAGGTTGGCATGAACCCGCTCCAGCAGCGCCAGCAGTTGAGCGCACTCATCGTCACTGAAGCCGGTTACCGCGACCCTGGACAAATGGCGCCCCTGGCGCTCTATGACGGCATGCACGGCAGCCCCCGTCGCCGTCAGATGCAGCCTGATGCTGCGCTTGTCGGCTGGGTTGGCCTTCCCCTCCAGGAAGCCTTTGCCCTTGAGCCCCTGGATCAATCGCGCGACCTGCGCCTTGTCGCGCCCGCTGCGCGCGACCAGATCACTGAGAGTGGCATCGGGATGCCGGGCAAAGAACGACAGCGCCTTGAACTCCATGTGGGTCAGGTCATAAGGACCGTCACGCAGCACCCGGTATTGCCGGGAGCGATACAGGTGCATGACGGCGTGAATCGACTCGAAGACGTCTTCAGGCAAATGGGCGGGCATATGGTTGACTTTATCAACTAGCAGTTTCTATGATCGTTGATATTATCAACCATGACCACAACGAGATAGCCAATGGATCATTCCCCTCTGCCACGCCGCGTACAGCGAATCCGCCACGAGCTGCGCCGGCGCGATGTCGAAGTCATCCGCACGACGACGAACGGCGCCAACTTCGTCAGCGTGACCTTCACCGGCGATGCGCTGGCGGATTTCCTCTCCGCCTCCTTCGATGACCACGTCAAGTTCATCTTCAGCGACGACAACGGCGATGTCATACGCCGGGACTACACCCCACGCGCCTTCGATCCGGCAAAGCGTGAGCTGACCATCGAGTTCGCGCTGCACGGCGACGGCAAGGCATCCACCTGGGCGCAACGCGCCAGCCGCGGCAGCACCGCGATCATCGGCGGCCCCAAGGGCTCGATGATCATTCCGCTGGACTACGACTGGCACCTGCTGGTCGGCGATGCCACGGCCCTCCCCGCCATCAACCGGCGCCTGGAAGAATTGCCCGCCGCTAGCCGCGCCCTCGTCATCGTGCAGGTGAACGACCCGGCCGACCGCCGCGCGCTCCATAGCCAGGCACAACTGGAGCTGCAATGGGTCGATAGCCCCGAGCAGTTGATTTCGGCGCTGCGCCAGCTGCAACTGCCATCCGCTGATGGCTTTGCCTGGGGAGCCGGGGAAGCGTCGATGATGGCCCAGGCGCGCGCCATCATCGCCAACGAGAAAGGCCATCCGAAGGACGCCATGCGCGTCGCCGCCTATTGGCGCCACGGCGTATCCGACTACCACGCAGAACTCAGCTAATGCGCCGCAGCGACTCGCCATGGAGCGGCGCGCCGGGCCCCGCCCTGGTATCCCCAGCCAGACCGTCACCGCCTCCTTCTATATAAGGACGAGCCGCAGGGCATTCACCGGCCCCCGCCTGGCCAGCCCCAGGCCAGGTAGGCGCGAGGACCTCGGCGCGCAGGCGCAGCTCCCGGTCCTGCCGGCGCGTTCGTCTCCCTGGCGGCGAGCTGACGCACACCGCACCAAGTGTTGGTCCAGCAACACACCCTCGACAAACTGACCGCCAAGCAACAGCGCTCTGCTTGCGCACGCCGCGCCAGGCCGCGCGGCGCCAGGCGTTTGAGGGGCTGGCACGCGGCTTGCCCTCTTCTCCGGCAAGACCGACAGCCACAAACCGCGCCCATGAGCGCGAGCGCCCCGCCGAACGCCCTCGCCCAGCCAGGGCCGCCCTCGGCAGCGGGTCGATCGGCCGCTCCCGCGCGAGCGCCGATCCGCCACGCGTGCAGCCACCGGAGCCGAACGGCTCCGCCGCCATTGCTCACTGAGGACAACACCATGAGTCTGGACATTTTCTGGTTCCTGCCGACTTCCGGCGACACCCGCTACCTGGGCCACTCGGCCAGCGGCCGCCCGGCCACCAACGAGTACATGCGGCAGATCGCCGTGGCCGCCGACCAGCTCGGCTACGACGGCCTGCTGATTCCCACTGGCGCGAGCTGCCTGGACCCCTGGGTGACCGCCGCCAGCCTGGTGCCGGTGACCCGGCGTATCAAACTGCTGGTGGCGCTGCGCACTTCGCTGGGCAACCCGACTGCCTCGGCGCGCCAGGCGGCGAGCCTCGACCAGGCCAGCGGCGGACGCCTGCTGCTCAACGTGGTGCCCGGCGGCGACGCCACCGAGCTGGCCGCCGATGGCGTGTTCCTCGACCACGACCAGCGCTACGCCGCCTCCGATGAATTCCTCAGCATCTGGCGCCGCCTGCTCAGCGGCGAAACGGTGGATTTCGCCGGCGAACACCTGAAAGTTGAAGGCGCGCAGAACTTCTTCCCGCCGTTGCAGAAACCCTACCCGCCACTGTACTTCGGCGGCTCTTCGGCCGCCGCCCACGAACTGGCGGCCAAGCACGTCGACGCCTACCTGACCTGGGGCGAGCCGCCGGCCGCGGTGGCGGAAAAGATCGCCGACGTGCGCGCCCGCGCCGCCCGCCATGGACGCAGCGTGCGCTTTGGCGTGCGCCTGCACGTGATCGTGCGCGAGACCAACGAACAGGCCTGGGCCGCCGCCGACGAGCTGATCAGCCACCTCGACGAGGCGACCATCGCCGCCGCCCAGGCCAACTACGCGAAGATGGATTCCGAGGGCCAACGGCGCATGGCCGCGCTGCACGGCGGCCGCCTCGACCGCCTGGAAGTGGCGCCGAACCTCTGGGCCGGGGTCGGCCTGGTGCGCGGCGGCGCCGGCACCGCGCTGGTCGGCGATCCGCAGACGGTGGCCGCGCGCCTGCTCGAATACGCCGAGCTGGGTGTCGACAGCTTCGTGCTCTCCGGCTATCCGCACCTCGAAGAAGCCTATCGCTTCGCCGAACTGGTCTTCCCGCTGCTGCCCGGCAAGGGCCGCGTCACCGTCGACGGCGTGCTCACCGGCGGCGCCTTCGATATCCGCGCCGGGCAGAACAAGGAACAGGCCGCATGAAGATCATCGACATGCGCTGCCGCCCGGCCTACCTGCATGCCTTCTTCGGCGGCGTCCCCGGCACGCCCGAGCACGCCACCGCGCGCTGGCTCAACCGGCGCGTCGGCACGCGCGGCGACGACACCCATTTCGAGCGCTCGCTGAGCGCGCAGGGTTTCCTCGACGAAGTACGCGAAGCCGGCCTGCACAAGGCCGTGGTGGTCGGCCGCCACACGCCGGCCCAGCACCTGCCGAACCAGCGCATCCATGAGATCGTGCACGGCCATGCCGAGCTGCTCGGCATCGGCGCCATCGACCCGGCGCTGCAAGGCGTGGAGGCGGCGCTGGCGGAGATCGACCACGCCGTGGACGTGCTCGGCCTGCGCGGCATCGACCTGGAGCCGGGCTTCGCCGAGCCGGCGCGGCAGCCCGACGACGCGCTCTACTGGCCGATCTACGAACACCTGCAACGGCGCGGTGTCCCGCTGTTCCTGATGAGCGGGCCGACCACCCCGGACCCGGCGTACAACGATCCCGGCCGCCTCGCCGCGGTGGCCCGCGCCTTCCCCGACCTGGCCATCGTCGCCTATCACGGCTACTGGCCGAACGTGCAGCAGGCCCTCGGCCTGGCCTTCCGCTATCCCAACGTGCACCTGGTGCCGGACATGTACCTGTTCCTGCCCGGCAGCGAAGGCTATGTACAGGCCGCCAACGGCTTCCTCGCCGAGCAGTTGCTGTTCGGTTCCTCCTACCCGTTCCGGCCGATCCGCCAGAGCATCGAGGATGCCCAGCGCCTCGGCCTGCGCGAGGAGGTCCTGGAACGCTTCTTCCACGCCAACGCCGCACGCCTGCTGCGCCTCGACTGAGGCGCCAGGCGGCGTCCGGGCCGGCGCGCAGGCGCACGGCCCGGCGCGCGGTCAGGACTCCTTGCTGCAATCGCGCGGGGTGATGCCCTTCTCCTGCGCGTACTTGTGCGAGGACGCCTCGATGATCGGCCGCAGCAGCGCGCGGTCGGCCTGCACCCAGTCGCTGATCAGCGTCCACTTCTCGCCATCCCACTGCTGGAAGCGCACCGCGCCGCCGCCTTCGTGGTCGGCGCAGGACAGCTTCAGCGGCTGCACCAGGCCCTTGGCGCCGAGTTGCTGCAGGCGCGCATCGTCCAGCGCCAGGTGCTCGAAGCCCCAGCGCACCTGTTCGCCGGTCAGCGGCTGCTTGCCGTACTTCTCCTGGGCCAGGCGCAGCGCCTCGACGTTGAGGATGCCGTTGACCACCCCGAGGTTGTAGTAGACGGTGCCGAAGCGCTTCGGATCGGCGAGATCGCCCTGGCCCTTGTCGACGACCTGCTGCTTGATGCCCTGCAGCACCGCGAAGTCGGTGCCCGAGGGGTGCGTGGTGATGGCGATGAAGCCCTTGGCGGCGGCGCCGGCCGGAGCGGCGTCTTCCTCGGAGTTGCTCCAGATGTTGCCGATGATGTGGTTGGCCGGGTAGCCGACCTTCTGCGCGGTCTTCAGCGCCACCGGGTTCATCACCCCCCAACCGCGCAGGATCACCCAGTCGGGCTTGATGCGGCGGATGTTCAGCCACTGCGATTGCTGCTCGTTGCCGGGGTGCGGCACTTCCAGCAGGGTCAGCTCGAAGCCGTACTTGTCGGCCAGGGTCTTGAGCACCTCGTTGGTTTCCTTGCCGTAGGGCGAGCCGTGGTAAAGGGTGACGATCTTCTTGCCCTTCAGGTGCTCGGCGCCGCCGGCCTGCTGGCCGATCCAGTTGACGATCGCCGAGACCTCGGAATAGGGGTTGAGCTGCAGCGGGAAGGCGTAGGGGAAGACGCTGCCGTCGGTGGAATCGGTGCGGCCGTGGTTGATGGTGATCAGCGGCAGCTTGTCGGCAGTGGAGCGATCCAGGGTGGCATAGGCGATGCCCACCGAGAGCGGGTTGGTGGCCGCCGCCGGCGCGCCGTTGAGGCCTTTCTTCAGGCGCTCGTAGCACTCCACGCCCTTCTCCACCACGTACTCGGTCTCGCACTCGCTCCAGGTCAGCTTGACGCCATTCACCCCGCCGTTGGCGTTGACGTACTTCATGTAGTCGATAAAGCCGCCGAAGAAGCCGGTGCCGCCGGCGGCGTAAGGTCCGACGCGGTAGCTCTGCAGGGGGAAGTACTGCTCGCCGTCGGCGTGCGCGCCAACGGCGCCCAGGCCAAGACTGGCGGCCAGCGCCAGGCGGGCGAAGAAGGAAGGTTTGAACATCGTTGCGGTCCTTGTTTGGAAAGGCGGATGGTTGGAATGACGGGGCCCCGTCGCGTGGGTCCGCTCAGTAGCGCAACGGCCACAGCCGCGCGCGCTCGCGAAAGCGTCGCCAGAGGCGCGCCAGGCCCTCCGGCTCCTTGATCAGGAAAAGGATGATCAGCGTGCCGAACACCATCTTCTGCAGGTTCTCCACCTGCCCGGCGTCGATGCTGCCGGCCGGCAGCAGCGCGGCGAGGTTGGACAGCAGCACCGGGAACAGCACGATGAAGGCGGCGCCGAGGAAGTTGCCGAGGATGCTGCCCAGGCCGCCGATGATGATGATGAACAACACCTGGAAGGAGCGATCCAGGTCGAAGCCGTGCGGCTCCACCGTGCCCAGGTAGGCAAAGGCCCAGAGCGCGCCGGCGATGCCGAGGAAGAAGCCGCTGATGGCGAAGGCCAGCAGCTTGGTCTTGAGCAGCGGAATGCCGATCACCGCGGCGGCGGTGTCCATGTCGCGCACCGCCATCCAGTTGCGCCCCAACTCGCTGCGCACCAGGTTGGCGGCGAGCCAGAACAGCGTGGCGACCACGCCGAGGGTGAGCAGGTAGCGGCCCGCCGGCGAGCTGAAATCCACCCCGGCGATGCGCAGCGGCGGCGCGCTGATCACCCCCGAGGCGCTGTCGTTGGAGAACCAGCTGAACTTGGTCAGCGCCCACTCGACGAAGAACTGCGCCGCCAGGGTCGAGACCAGCAGGTAGAAGCCCTTGATGCGCAGGCTGGGCAGGCCGAAGAGCACCGCCACCAACGCTGCCACCAGGCCGCCCAGGGCGATGCTCAGCAGCAGTGGCAGGCCCGGCAGGCGCAGGTCGAGGTTATAGGTGGCGAAGGCGCCCACGGCCATGAACGCCGCCGAGCCGAGCGACAGTTGCCCGGCATAGCCGGTCAGCAGGTTCAGCCCGAGGCCGGCCAGCGACAGCACCAGGAAGGGAATCAGGATGGCGCTGAACCAGTAGTCGTTGCCCAGCCAGGGCAGCGCGAGGAAGGCGAAGGCGAGCAACGCCGCCAGGCCGATGCGGTCCTGGCGCAGGCGGAACAGGCGGCGGTCGTCGGCATAACGGCTGCTGAACTGACCGGCTTCGAGATAGAGCATGGCGTTTCCTCCTCAGACCCGCGCGATGGCGCGCTCGCCGAACAGCCCGGCCGGACGCACCAGCAGGAACAGCAAGGCCAGCACATAGGGGAACCAGTTCTCGATGCCGCCACCGACGAAGGGCCCGAGATAGACCTCGGCGAGTTTCTCCGAAGCGCCGACGATCAAGCCGCCGACGATGGCCCCGCCGATCGAGGTGAAGCCGCCGATGATCAGCACCGGCAGCGCCTTGAGCACCACCAGCGAGAGCGAGAACTGCACGCCCAGGCGCGCGCCCCAGAGCAGTCCGGCGACCAGCCCGACGCAACCGGCCACCGCCCACACCACGGCCCACACCCGTTCCAGGCGCACGCCGAGCGACAGCGCGGCCAGGGTGTCATCGGCCACCGCGCGCAGCGCCAGGCCGGTGCGGGTGTACTTGAACAACAGGATCAGCAGCACCACCAGGGCCGCCGCCGTACCGGCGGCGAACAGGTCGAACTGCGACAGCAGCAAGCCGCCGACCTCCAGCGGTTCGTCGCTGACGCCCAGCTCCAGGCCGTGCACCTGGGCGCCCCACAGCGCCTGGGCGGCGCCCTCGATGACGTAGGACAGGCCGAGGGTGGCCATGAACAGGGTGATCGGCGAGCGGCCCACCAGCGGCCGCAGCACGGCACGCTCGATCAGCAGGGCGAGCAGCACCATCGCCGCCAGGCTGACGAGGAACGCCAGCCAGAACGGCACGCCGCGTTCGAGCAGGCTGACGAAGGTCAGCGCGGCGAACAGGACCATGGCGCCCTGGGCGAAATTGAATACCCCCGAGGCCTTGTAGATCAGCACGAAGCCGAAGGCCACCAGGGCGTACATGACGCCGGCGAGCAGGCCGCCGATCAGTACTTCGAAAAAGAATTCCATGGCCACTCCTCTGCGGCGGGCGGTCGATTCAGGCACTGGCCGCGACAGGCGCGGCCCCGGCCGGGGTTCCCAGGTAGGCGGCGATCACCTCGGGGTCGTGGCGCACCGCCGCGGGCGTGCCGTCGGCGATCTTGCGCCCGTAGTCGAGCACCACCACGTGGTCGGACAGGCTCATGACCACGCCGATGTCGTGCTCGATCAACACCACGGTGGTGCCCAGCTCGCGGTTGATGTCGCGGATGAAGCGGCTCATCTCCGCCTTCTCCTGCGCGTTCATCCCCGCCATCGGCTCGTCGAGCAGCAGCAGGCGCGGCTCGGCGGCCAGCGCGCGGCCCAGTTCGACGCGTTTCTGCAAGCCGTACGGCAGGGTACCGACGATGGCATCGCGCCAGGCCTGGATACGCAGGAAGGCCAGTACCCGCTCCGCCGCCTCGCGCTGGCGATCGTCCTCGCGCGGCGCGCGCCCCAGGCGCAGCGCCTGCTCCAGCCAACTGGCGCGGCGCTTGAGGTTGCGTCCGCTGAGCAGGTTGTCGAGCACGCTCATGTCCTTGAACAGCGCGATGTTCTGGAAGGTCCGCGCGATGCCACGGCGCGCCGCCTCGTGCGGGCGCATGCCGCGCCGTTCGACGCCGTCGTAGCGGACCCGGCCCTGCTGCGGGCGGTACACGCCGTTGATGACGTTGAGCAGCGAACTCTTGCCGGCGCCGTTCGGCCCGATCAGCGCGCAGATCTCGCCCGGGGCGACAGCGAAGCTGATGTCGCTGATCGCCTTGACGCCCTGGAAGGCCAGGGAAATGTGCTGCAACTCCAGCAGGGCGCTGCTCATCGCGACGGCTCCATCAGTGGTTCCTGGCCCCGCGGCCAGGTCGTTTCGGCACGGCGCGGCGGCGCCGCCTGCCAGCTTTCGGCCAGCGGCCAGGCGCGCGGCGCCACGCCGAGGGCGGCGAAGAAGCGCTGCGCCTCGGCCGCCAGCGGCGCGCCGACCAGCAGCGGCACCCGGGTGCGGCTGAAGCCGAGGACATCGCGCAACGGCCGCCGCAACAGCCAATGACCGAGGCTCGCGCGCAGCAGACCGGGACGATCGGCCAGCGCCCAGTCGAGCAGGCGGCGCGCCAGGCTGCCGGGCAGCGGCATGCGTTGCAGCGCCTGGGCGTACAGCCGGCCGTAGGTCTCGCGGGTGCCGAGCAGCAGGCTCGGGCCGAGTTCGCGACGGTCGCGGTCACGGGTTTCCAGGCTCTCCGGGAAATTCAGGCGGAAGCCGGCGATCAACCAGGGCGCGAGCAGGTAGCGCGCCTGTCCGGCGGCGGCGAAGGCCCGCGCCGCCAGGGCCTCTTCGCCGGCGCCGAGGCCTTCGGCGCGGACCAGCCGCTGGCCTTCGTCGAGCAGTTCCGCGTGGCTCAGCGTGTGTCGCTCCAGGCCGCCCTGCGCGGTCTGCCGGTAAAAGACGAAGGCGACTTCCGCCCCCCGCGCCTGCGCCTCGAACTGACTCGCGGCCGGCGTTGCCAGCAGCGCCGCGTATGCCTGCGTGGCGCTGCCCTGCCACTCGCTCAGGCCGCGCCCTTCGGCGTACAGCAGGAGCGCCGGGCGCAGGCCAGCGCGTTGTACGCGGAGCAGTTCGTCGAGGCCCTCGGCGAAGACGAAGTCCGGGTTCAGTTCGCGCAGCAGGCCGACTTGCGCCTCGCCCGCGTCGAGTGGGTCGAGCAAGGCCGCCGCGCCGCCCAGCCACTGCGCCGCCAGCGCCAGCAACAGCGCCTCCGGACGTGGCCGGCTGAGCACCAGCAGTTCGGCGCCGGCGGCGAAGCCGTGCGCGGCCAGCGCTGCTGCCAGGGCGCGCACCTCGGCGTCGAGGGTCGCCCAACGGCGCACCTGCCAGACCCCGAGGTGCTTGTGGCGCAGGGCGATGCCACGCGGCTGGCGTTGCGCCTGCTGCTGCAGCCAGGCCGGCAGGCTGTTGGCGTTGCTGCTCATGGCTGCCGGCTCCGGCCCCGCGGGGCTTGTCGCCGCGCGTTCATCGTTGGGTCTCCGGCACTGCCCGCGACGTGCCGGCGGCCTGCCGGAATCGCTTGGCGAACAGCGCGTCGAGCGGATCGAGGGCGCGCTCGATGCGCTCGTGGAGGGCCGGGTTGAGCAACTGGTAATCGTCGAAATCGCTTTCGCTGGCGTACACCCCGAGCGGCAGGCTGAGGGCCTGGAAGAAGCCGAACAACGGTCGCAACTGGTGCTCGATCATCAGCGCATGGCGTTCCGAACCGCCGCTGGCGGCCAGCAGCACCGGACGGTTCTTCAGCGCGTCGTGCTGGACGAAGTCGAACAGGTGCTTGAACAGACCGGTGTAGGACGCCCTGTACACCGGGCTGGCGGCGATCAGCAGCTCAGCGCCCTCGATGGCGGCAATCTGTTCGGCCACCGCGGCGGGCAGCTTGTCGCGCTGCAGCACACCGGCCAACGCCGGGCCGATCTCGGCCAGCTCCAGCAGGCGCACCTGCAGCGGCAGGCGCTGCGCCAGACGCTCCAGCACGGCCTCCACCAGCGCCAGGGTGCGCGACGGCCGCTGCAGGCTGCCGCACACCGCCACCACCTTCAACGCTCCACTCATCATGCTTCCTCGTCATCGCGACGGGGATCGCCCCCGCCTTCTGCAAGAGGCAGGAGCAGCAAGCGTGCCATCCGCATTTATTCGTTTAATTTCAATACGTTGCGCATGAATATGGGCCGCCGGGGGATGTACCGCGGCGAGCAAACTGCTGATCGGCTGTTGCGCGACGGACAGTCCCTCCCGGCGCCCCCACCGCCGAGCACTGTTGGCCCCGCCACAGCGATTCAGCAGAGTGCCCCGCCGACAACAGCCGGTGCCCGCCGCGGCGTGGGCGCAGGCCGCGCCACGCCTGGGCTGGCGTCGATCGGCATGGACTCTGCAACGGCCTTGCGGTCAGCGGCCGCCGCGCGGCCGTCCCCGGATCAATCGCCAAGGAGCATGTCCATGACTGCGCATCAGCACCAACTGCCTGCCGCCCTTTCCAACGGCACCGACTACGAAAGCCTGGCCGCGCGCTTCCGCCCGATCTTCGCGCGCATCGCCGAAGGCACGGTGGAGCGCGAACGCAACCGCGCCCTGCCCTACGAGCCGATCGAATGGCTGAAGAAGGCCGGTTTCGGCGCCGTCCGCGTGCCGCAGGAATTCGGCGGCGCCGGCGCCTCGCTGCCGCAACTGTTCCAGTTGCTGATCGAGCTGGCCGCGGCCGACTCCAACGTGCCGCAGGCCCTGCGCGGTCACTTCGCCTTCGTCGAGGACCGCCTCAACGCCCATGCCGGGCAATCCCAGGAAACCTGGTTCAAACGCTTCGTCGCCGGCGACCTGGTCGGCTGCGCCTGGACCGAGGTGGGCGCGGTGAAGATCGGCGACGTCATCACCCGCGTCTCGCGCAAGGGCGAGCAATGGGTGGTCAACGGCACCAAGTACTACAGCACCGGCAGCATTTTCTCCGACTGGATCGACCTCTTCGCCCGCCGCGACGACAACGGCCAGGACGTGATCGCCGCGATCAGCACCCGGCAGCCGGGGGTCAAGCAGAGCGACGACTGGGACGGCTTCGGCCAGCGCACCACCGGCAGCGGCACCTCGGTGTTCGAGGACGCCGTGGTCGAGGAAGAGAACATCATCGACTTCGCCAGCCGCTTCAAATACCAGACCGCCTTCTACCAACTGGTCCTGCTCGCCGTCCTGGCCGGGTCGGGACGCGGCGCCCTGCGCGACTTCTCCGCCGAAGTCGGCAAGCGCACCCGGGTGTTCAGCACCGGCAACGCCGCCGCGGTCAACCAGGACCCGCAGGTGCTGCAAGTGATCGGCAAGGCTTCCGGCCAGGTCTACGCCGCCGAGGCCGCCACCCTGCGCGCCGCCGCAGCCGCGCAGCGCGCCTACCTGGCGCACTTCGGCGCGGACGCCGAGGCCGAACGCCAGGCCAATATCGCCGCCGAACTGGAATCCGCGCAGGCCCAGGTGGCCTCGGTGGAACTGGTGCTGCGTGCCACCAGCGACCTGTTCAACGCCCTCGGCGCCTCCGCCACCAGCGTCGCCAAGCAGCTCGACCGCCACTGGCGCAACGCCCGCACCGCCTCCTCGCACAACCCGGTGATCTACAAGGAACGCATCATCGGCGACTGGCACGTCAACGGCACCGAGCCGCCCTATGTCTGGCAGATCGGCGGCGGCGCCAAGCAATCCTGAAAGCATCGCGCAACGAAAAAGCCCCGTCTCGACGGGGCTTTTTTTCGCCTGCCAGCGGCGGGCGGGGGCTGATGGATATCGCTGCGCTCAACGCCATCCTACGTGCACCCGTAGGATGGGTTGAGCCTGCGAAACCCTTGCGCTCGGCGGCTGCGGGTCAGTTCAGCGGGGTGCCGTTGAGGTAGTGGTCGCCGAGCTGGCGGCGCAGGTTCAGCAAGGGCGGCTCGCCGGCCGCCGGCAGCGGGCGCGGTGCGCTGCGGCCGGCCAGTTCCACGGCCAGGCGTTCGGCCAGCCGCGCGGCCTCGGCCGCCGCCAGGCGGAAGGCGATGGCCGCCGCCGGTGTCTCCTCGACCTGCGCCAGCAGCGCGTCGGCGGCGTCGATGCGGATGCGCAGTTCGCCGACGGCGGCGATCACCAGCGGCTCGTGACGGCTCGGCTGGCCGCTCAGGTAGTCGATCAGCACCTGCTCGGTGGCGCGCGCGTGGGCCAGGTCGGCCCGGCCTTGGGCATGGGTTCGGGACATGGATCGGTTCCTCAGTTCCAGGTATGACGCGGGGGGATGACGCCGTTCAGGCTGTGGTTGCCGACCAGGTGGTATTTCCAGCGCACCGGGTCGTGCAGGGTGTGGGTGCGGGCGTTGCGCCAGAAGCGGTCGATGCCGTGACGCGCGCTGACGCTGCGGGTGCCGGCCAGTTCCGGGAGTTTCTCCGCGGCCAGCAGGGCGATCTCGGTGGACAGTACCTTGGCCTGGCCGACCACCAGCGAGGCGGCGGCGACGCTCGCCTCGCTCGGTTCGGCGAGGGCCTGGTCCACCGCGTCGGCGGCTTTCAGCAGGATCGCCTCGGCGGCTTGCAGGCGCCAGGCCAGTTCGCCGATGGCGGCCTGGCTGAGCGGGTCCTGCCAGCCGTGCTCCAGGCCGCTGTCGACCCAGGGCCGGGCCTCGCGGGCGAAGCGCAGCAGCTCGGCGAAGGCGCCCCGGGCGATGCCGGTATCCACCGCGGCCTGGATGATCTGCGACACCGGGCCATCGGCGCTGGGCTGCTCGTAGGCTTTCCAGGCCGGGATCACGTCGTCGGCCGGCACCCGCACGCCGTCGATGAGCACCTGGCCACTGGCGGTGGTGCGCTGGCCGAAGCCGTCCCAGCTATCGACCACGCGCAGGCCGGCGGCGTCGCGCGGGACGAAGGCGATGAACGGCCGCTCGGCCTCATCGACCCCGGCCACCGGAACGATGTGGGCGAAGAGCGCGCCGGTGCAGTAGGCCTTCTCGCCGTCGAGCACGGCGCTGTCGCCGTCGAAACGGATGCGCGTCTGGAACGTGGTGACGTACTTGCTCTTGGCCTCGGAGAAGGCATTGCCGAAGCGGTAGCCAGCCAGGACCTTGGCGAAATAGCGCTGTTTCTGCGCCTCGCTGCCGGTCAGCAGCAGGTTGTTGACCACCCCCAGGTGGTTCTGCGGCAACTGGCCGAGGGACGGATCGGCGGCGGAGATGCTGGCGATCACCTCGACCAGGGTGCGGTAGCCGACCCCGGCGCCGCCGTAGGCCTTGGGCACGCTGATGGCCCACAGGCCGCTGGCCGAGAAACGCTCCAGCTCGTCCCAGGGCAAGCGCCGCTCGCGGTCGCGCTCGACCGCCTCGCGGGCGAAGTCGGCGGCCAGGCGCCGGGCCACCTCGATCGCCTCGGCGTCGCTGCGGATGATCCGCGCCGGCACGTGCGGCGCCCTGGCGATGCGCTCGCTGACGGGCGCCTGTGTCTGCTCACTCATGGTATGGCTCCTTATCGATGGATGCTGGGTTGTGGGCGCGCGCTCAGCCGGCTTCGCGGACACCGGCGCCGCCCAGGTAGAAGTGGCGGATGTCGTCGCGCGCGGCCAGCTCGGCGGCCGGCCCCTGGCCGACCACCCGGCCGTTCTCCAGCACGTAGGCGTGGCTGGCGTAGCGCAGGGCGACGTTGATGTTCTGTTCGGCGACCAGGAAGCTGGTGCCCTCCTGGGCGTTGAGCTGGGCGACGATGGCGAAGATTTCCTCGACGATGATCGGCGCCAGGCCCATGGAGGGCTCGTCGAGCAGCACCAGGCTCGGCCGGGTCATCAGCGCGCGGCCGATGGCGAGCATCTGCTGCTCGCCGCCGGAGGTCAGCCCGGCCTGGGTCTTGCGCTTGGTCTTCAGCCGCGGGAACCAGGCGTAGATGCGCTCCAGCTCCTGTTCCAGCGCCTGCCGCGACGGCCGGCGCAGGAAGCCGCCGGCGCGCAGGTTCTCCTCGATGCTCAGGTGGGCGAAGACGTGGCGCCCCTCCAGCACATGGACGATGCCCTGGCGCGCCAGCAGGTTGGCCGGAACCCCGGTGATGTCGGCGCCGCGGAAACCGATGCGCCCGCGGCTGACCCGCGCGCGGTCGGCCTGCAGCACCCCGGAGATGGCCTTGAGCGTGGTGCTCTTGCCGGCGCCGTTGGCGCCCAGCAGGGCGACGATGCCGCCCTGCTCGACGCGCAGCGAGACGCCGGAGACGGCGAGGATGGCGCCGTCGTAGATCACTTCGATGTCGTCGACGGCGAGCAGCTCGGCGGCGGCGGTCTGGGCTTGGTTCATGGCGGTTATCCCCCTGGCGTCAGTGTTCCGCCGCGCAATCGCGCGGGCTGATGCCTTTCTCCTTGGCATAGGCCGCGGACTTGACCTCGATCAGCGGACGCAGGGTGGCGCGGTCGGCCTGCAGCCAGTCGGTCACTAGCACCCACTTCTGCCCGTCCCACTGCTGCACGCGGGCCGCGCCGCCGCCTTCGTGGTCGGCACAGGACAGCTTGAGCGGCGGCAGCAGGCCTTCGAAGCCGATGGCCTTGAGGCGCGCGGCGTCGATGTCCAGGTGCTCGAAGGCCCAGCGGGTTTCTTCGCCGTTCAGCGGGCGATTGCCGAAGTGCTTCTGCCCGGTGCGCAGCGCCTCGACGGCGATGGCGGCGTTGATCAGGCCGATGTTGTAGTAGACCTTGCCGAAATAGCTCGGGTCCTTCAGGTCGCTCTTGCCGGCGTCGAGGATCGACTGGCGCAGGCGCTTGTGGATTTCGAAGCCGTCGCCGCCGGGGAACGGCGCCAGCGCCTGGTAGCCCTTGGCGGCGGCGCCGGCGGGGATCACGTCGGCCTCGGAACCGGCCCAGACGTCACCGATGAGGCGATCGACCGGGATGCCGAAGCGCGCGGCGGTCTTGATCCCCACCGGGGTGGACACGCCCCAGGTGCGCAGGAACACCCAGTCCGGCTTGACCTGCCGTACCTGGCGCCATTGCGCCGACTGTTCGTTGCCCGGATCGGCCACCGGGATCTGGATGTTCTCGAAGCCGTACTTCTCCGCCAGCAGCTTCATCGGCGCCTGGGTTTCGCGGCCATAGGCGGAGTCGTGGTAGACGGTGACGATCTTCTTGCCCTTGAGCTTGTCGAAGCCGCCTTCGCGCTGGGCGATGTAATTGATCCCCACCGAGGCCTGGCCGTAGTAGTTGAGCAGCAGCGGGAAGGCGTAGGGGAAGACGCTGCCGTCGGTGGACTCGGTGCGGCCGCCGGCGCCGTCGATCAGCGGGATATGGTCGGCCGCGCCCTTCTCCATCAGCGCGTAGGACGCCGGCGTGCTGTGGGTGAAGAAGAACGCGGTCGGCGCGCCATCCAGGCCGCCCTTGAAGCGCTCGTAGCACTCGACGATGCGGTCGGTGTTCCACTCGGTCTCGCATTCCTGCCAGACCAGTTTGACGCCGTTGACCCCGCCCTCGACCTCGTTGATGTAGCGGAAATAGTCGATTTCCCCGGCCCACCAGGGAATGCCGCTGGAGGCGTAGGCACCGACCCGGTAGGTGGCCAGCGGGATGAACTGTTGGTTGTCGGCGGCGCTCGCGAAGGATGGCACGGCGCCGTGGGCGGCCAGGGCCAGGAGGCCGGCAGCCAGGGTACGTTGCAGGGTTTTGCGCATGGCGATGGGTTCTGTGCTCGGGTGTGATGGAACCCCTCCCGTGGTCGGGTCAAGGCATGGACGGGGTGCCGCTCAGAAGCGCAGCGGCCAGACCCTGGCTTGGTCGAACAGGTTGCGGATCAGGCGCACCAGCCCTTCCGGCTCCTTGATCAGGAACCAGACGATCAGCGCGCCGAAGAGGATCTTCTGCAGGTTCTGCAGTTGTCCGGGATCGATGTGCCCGGCGAACAGCCATTGCCCGGCGTGATTGAGCAGGATCGGCAGCAGGCTGATGAAGGCCGCGCCGATGAAGTTGCCGGCGATGCTGCCCATGCCTCCGATGATGATGATGAAGAGGATCTGGAACGAGCGGTTGATATCGAAACTGCTGGCGCTGGCGGTGCCCAGGTAGGCGAAGGTCCAGAGCGCGCCGGCGATGCCCAGGTAGAAGGAGCTGACGAGGAAGGCCAGGCGCTTGTAGCGATCCACCGGGATGCCGATCACCGCGGCGGCGGTGTCCATGTCGCGGATCGCCATCCAGTTGCGGCCGACCTGGCTGCGCACCAGGTTCAGCGCCACCCAGGTCAGCAGCACCACGCAGCCGAGGGTCAGCAGGTAGCGCCCGGCCGGCGAAGCGAGGCTGTGGCCGAACAGTTCCAGGCGCGGCGCGCTGATGGTGCCCGAGGAGGCGTAGTTGTAGAACCAGGGGAACTTGGCGAACACCCATTCGAGAAAGAACTGCGCGGCCAGGGTGGTGACCATCAGGTAGAAGCCCTTGATCCGCGAACTGGGGATGCCGAACAACAGCCCGACCAGCCCGGCGATCAGCCCGCCGCCAAGCAGCGCCAGCGGCAACGGCAGCGCCGGCACGCGCAGCAGCAGGCCGTAGCTGGCGAAGGCGCCGACCGCCATGAAGCCAGCGGCGCCCACCGAGGTCTGTCCGGCGTAGCCGGTCAGCAGGTTCAGCCCCAGTCCGGCCAGCGACAGCACCAGGAAGGGGATCAGGATGGCGTTCAGCCAATAGTCGCCGGCCAGCCACGGCAGCACACCGAAGGCCACCAGCAGCAGGCCCGCCAGGGCCACGGGGCGGCGCCGGCGGACCAGAGTCAGCGGCGCGTCGTCGAAGGTCGCCGGGAGCGGCGGAATGCTAGCGGTCATGGGGTCACACTCGTTCGATGGCACGGTCGCCGAACAGTCCGGCGGGACGGATGTAGAGGAACACCAGGGCGAGGAAATAGGCGAACCAGGGCGTGATGCCGCCGCCCACCAGCGGTCCCAGGTAGGCCTCGGCGAGGTTCTCCGCGGCGCCGACGATGAGACCGCCGACGATCGCCCCGCCGATCGAGGTGAAGCCGCCGATGATCAGCACCGGCAAAGCCTTGAGCACCACCAGCGAGAGCGAGAACTGCACACCCTGGCGCGCGCCCCAGAGCAGCCCGGCGACCAGCCCGACCATCCCGGCCACGGCCCAGACGATCTGCCAGATGCGGTTCAGGTTGATGCCCAGCGACAGCGCCGCGTGGGTGTCGTCGGCCACCGCGCGCAGGGCGATGCCGATGCGCGTGCGGTTGAACAGCAGCGCCAGCGCCAGCACCAGGGCGGCGGCGACCGCGGCGGCGACCAGGTCGAACTGGCTGAGCATGATCGGCCCGAGGAACAGCGGCACGTCCTCGATGCCCAGGTCGAGGGCGCGCACCTGGGCGCCCATCAGCCCCTGGGCCAGGCCCTCGATGACGAACGACAGGCCGAGGGTGGCCATGAACAGGGTGATCTGCGAGCGCCCCAGCAACGGGCGCAGCACCAGGCGCTCGATGAGGATGGCGGCGAGCACCATCACCAGCAGGGTGAGCAGCAGCGCCACGGCGAAGGGCACGCCCTGCTCGTGCAGGCTGACGAAGGTCAGCGCGGCGAACAGCAGCATCGAGCCCTGGGCGAAGTTGAACACGCCGCTGGCCTTGTAGATCAGCACGAAACCGATCGCCACCAGCGAATACATGGTCCCGGCGAGCAGGCCGCCGAGCAGGGTTTCGAGGAAGAAATCCATCAGTGCGACCTCCCCAGGTAGGCGTCGATCACGTCCGGGTTGGCCTGCACCTCGGCCGGCGTGCCATCGCCGACCTTGCGCCCGTAGTCGAGCACCACCACGTGCGAGGACAGCCCCATGACCACCTGGATGTCGTGTTCGATGAGCACCACGGTGGTGCCCAGGTCGCGGTTGATGTCGGCGATGAAGCGGCTCATCTCGCGCTTTTCCTCGGCGTTCATCCCCGCCATCGGCTCATCCAGCAGAAGCAGCCGCGGCTGGGCGATCAAGGCGCGGCCGAGTTCGACGCGCTTCTGCAGGCCGTAGGCCAGGCTGCCCACCGCGACGTCGCGCCAGGCTTGCAGTTCGAGGAACTCGAGGACGCGCTCGGCACGCGCGGTGAATTCCCGCGCTTCGCGGCGCGCGCGGGGCAGGCCGAGGGCCTGTTCGAGGAAGCGGCTGCGCTGGAAGCGCGACAGGCCGGTGAGCAGGTTGTCGAGCACGCTCATCTTCTTGAACAGCGCGTTGTTCTGGAAGGTGCGGCCGATGCCCAGGCGCGCCGCCTCCAGCGGATGCACCCGGCGCAACGGCACGCCATCGAAGCGCAGTTCGCCGGCATCGGCGCGATAGACGCCGTTGAGGATGTTCAGCAGTGAACTCTTGCCGGCGCCGTTGGGGCCGATCAGCGCGCAGATCTCGCCCTGGCGAACCGCGAACGACAGCGCGGAAATCGCCTTCACGCCCTGGAACGACAGCGACACATCGCGGACTTCGAGCAGCGTGCTCATGCGACACGCTCCAGGTACGGGCGCAGCCAGGAGGACTGCGTCGGCGCACGCGGGTCGGCGCTCGGCGCGTCGATCCGTTGCAGGCGCTGGAAGCCAAGCAGGCGCCGCACCCGCGCCTTCAGCCAGCGCCGCGGCGGCGTCCGCGCATCGCTCAGGGTCCAGTCGCAGAGCCGTCGGCGCCAACTGCCGGCGGGGGCCAGGCGTGCCTCGATGTCCGCGGCCAGGCTGTGCAAGCGCGGCGCCGAGGCCAGCAGCGCCGTGGGCGCGATGTCGCGGCGGTCGCGGGCCGCCGATTCGTTGCTCTCGGGGAAGGCCAGGGCCTCGCCCTGTTCCAGCCAGCGGCTGAGCAGCTGGCTCAGCCCCTCGCGCCATTCGGTGCCCTCCTCGCACCAGAGCACGGCGTCACGCGCCGCCTCGCGCCAGGCCAGGCGGCCGCGCTCCAGCGGCTCGCCGGCGAACACCCGGTCGAGGGGCAGCACGTCCCAGGCGCCGACCTTGCGCGGCAGCGCCTGGGCGGAGAACAGCCGCAACGGCAGCGTCTGCTCGACGCCGGCGCGAAGCCAATGTTCGACCTGCTCGCGGCGCTGCACATAGGCGAACGCCGGGCGCTCGCGGCGCAGCTGCTCGCGCAGGGCGTCGCCGCGTGCCAGGCGCGACAGCGTGCTCAGCTCGCCGCCCAGTTCATGGGCGGCCAGTGCCAGGACCAGCAGGCTCGGCTCGTAGGCGCCGCACAGCAGCAGGCGCGAACCGGCGCCGAAGCCCTGCTCGCGCAAGCCGGCCGCCGCGCGCTCCACCTCGCGCAGCACATCGATCCAGCGCCAGGCCTTCCATTCCCCCAGGCGGCGGTGCCGCAAGGCGATGCGCAACGGCCGCTCGGCGGCCCAGCGGCGCAACTGTTGCAGCGCCGCCGCGGGCAGCGACACGGGCGCGCTGCGGTTCAGGCTGTGCACGCTCATCGGCGCTCTCCTCAGGCCAGCGCCGCGTCGGCCTGGCGCAGGCGGGCCAGGTCGCGGTAGCCGGCGGCCGGGTGCGAGGCCGGCAGGCGCGCGCCGTCGCCGAAGAGTTTTTCGCGCAGGGTGCCCTGGCTGTACTCGGTCTTGTACACGCCGCGCTTCTGCAACTCCGGCACCAGCAGTTCGACCACATCGACGAAGGTTTCGTGGGTCACCGCGTAGGCCAGGTTGAAGCCGTCCACGTCGGTGTCCTCGACCCAGCTCTGCAGTTCGTCGGCGACGGTCTCGGCGCTGCCGACGATCAGCGGACCGAAGCCGCCGATGCCGACCCAGTCGGCCAGTTCGCGCACCGTCCACTGCTTGCTCGGGTCGGCGCTGGAGAAGGCCTCGACGGCGGACTGGATGGCGTTGGTGTGGATGTGCTTGAGCACCTGGTCGGGCTGGTACTGGGCGAAGTCGATACCGGTCCAGCCGGAAATCAGCGCCAGCGCGCCTTCGTAGCTGACGTACTGCTTGTAGTCCTGCCACTTGGCGTGGGCCTGGGCATCGGTCTCGCCGACGATCACCGTCTGCAGGTTGAAGATCAGCACCTTGCGCGGGTCGCGGCCGGCCTCGGCGGCGCGCCGGCGAATGTCGGCGACGGCCTTCTTGAGGATGGTCTTCGACGGCGCGGCGACGAACACGCACTCGGCGTGCTCGGCGGCGAACTGCTTGCCGCGGCTCGACGCGCCGGCCTGGTAGAGCACCGGGGTGCGCTGCGGCGACGGCTCGCAGAGGTGGATGCCGGGCACCTGGAAGTGTTTGCCGTGGTGGCGGATCTCGTGGATCTTGCTCGGGTCGCTGAAGATGCGCCGCTCGCGGTCGCGCAGCACGGCGCCCTCCTCCCAGCTGCCCTCGAACAGCTTGTAGAGCACTTGCAGGTATTCGTCGGCGTAGTCGTAGCGCGCGTCGTGGTCGCTGAGGGCCTTCTGCCCGAGGTTGCGCGCGCCGCTGTCCAGGTAGGAGGTGACGATGTTCCAACCGATGCGGCCCTTGGTCAGGTGGTCGAGGGTCGACAGGCGGCGGGCGAACGGATAGGGATGCTCGAAGCTCAGCGACGCGGTCAGGCCGAAACCGAGGTGTTCGGTGACCAGCGCCATCGGCGTGATCAGCGCCAGCGGATCGTTGACCGGGACCTGGGTGGACTGGCGGATCGCCGCGTCGCCGTTGCCGCCGAGCACGTCGTAGATGCCGATGACATCGGCGATGAAAATCCCGTCGAAGCGCCCGCGCTCCAGCAGCCTGGCCAGGTCGGTCCAGTACTCCAGGTCCTTGTACTGCCAGGCGCGGTCGCGCGGGTGGGCCCACAGCCCCGGCGACTGGTGACCCACACAGTTCATCTCGAACGCGTTCAAACGGATTTCCCGCGACATGGTTGTCTCCTCCACTGCATATCCTCGGCGCCACCGATCGCGACGCCACTGAATAGCCCAGAACACAAACCGTGCCAGCTACAAAAATCCTTTCATTTCAATTAGTTAAGCAATATCACCAGGATCGCGCCGGTGTGTGCCGGACGGCAGTCTGTTGATCCACTGTTGCGCGGCGGACAGCGCCGCCCCGGCCAGCCACGAAGGTCCAGGGCGACGCCAGGAGGGCTCTGCGCCGGGCGCGGCGGTCAGTTGCCCGCCGACACGCCGTTGTCGATGGCCAGGTCGGCGCCGGTGATGGAGCGCGCCGCCGGCTGGCAGAGGAAGAACACCAGTTCGGCGACTTCCTGCGGCTGGATGAAGCGCGCGCGCTCGCCCTGCGGGTACTTGGCCAGCAGCTCGCGGTAGTAGCCCTGCGGGTCGCCGGCGCCGTAGTGCTCGGCCTGGAAACTGAGCATCGGCGTGTCGATGTCGCCCGGCGAGACGCAGTTGCAGCGCACGCCGAACGGCGCCAGGTCCAGTGCCAGGGTCTTGCTCAGCAGGGTCACCGCGCCCTTGCTCGCGCAATAGGCGGCGGCGTTGCGGTTGCCCTGGCGGCCGGCGTCGCTGGAGATATTGACGATCGCGCCCTCGCTGGCCTTGAGGTGCGGAATGGCGGCGGCGCACATGAAGAAGGTGGCCTTGAGGTTGACGTCCAGCACCAGGTCGAAATCCGCTTCGGAGAAGCTGTCCACCGGCCCTTCGCGCCAGACGCCGGCGGCGTTGACCAGGGCGTCCAGGCGGCCGCAGGCGGCCACCGCGGCAGCGACGATCGCGTTGCAGCGCGCGGGCAGGCGGATGTCCCCCGCGAGGCTGCCGGCCAGGGCGAAGCGCGCCTGCAGCTGCGCCAGTCTTGGCCCGTCCAGGTCGCTGGCGAAGACCCGCCAGCCGCCCGCGCTGAAACGTTCGACCAGGGCCTGTCCAACACCGCCCGCCGCGCCTGTGATGAGTACTACCGGAGTGTCCATCGTGCCTCCCCGTGACTGAATGCCATGGCGCCGCGGCCTGTGCCGGGCGCCGCCCGCTGCAGTCAAGCACAGCGGCGGCGGAAGCGGAAACCCCGCTGGGCGGCGGCGCGGCTCAGAGGCTCGCGCCGCCGCCGATCTCGAAGATCGCGCCTTCGATGCCGAGCACTTCGCCGGTGTCCGAATAGATGCCGACGCCTTTCTCCCAGACGTCCTTGATCCGCCCGTCGGCGCAGCGGATGCGATAGCTCAGTTCGTAGGCTTCGTGCTTGAGCAAGGCGCACTGCACCGTCGACCAGACGTAATCGACGTACTCGGCGAGGATCAGCGTGCTGTAGCTGTGTTCATGGGTATTGGTCAGGTACTCGGCCGGGTAGCCGGTCAGTGGCAGGCAGCCGGCGCTGACGAACTCCATGGTCCAGTGGCGGTTGTTGCGCCCCCGGTAGATCAGCCCCGGCAGGCCATCGAGCAGACTCTTCGCCGCGCGCCGGCTGGCTTCCAGCTGGATTTCCTGGCGCCGCCGGCGGGTGCCGTCGCTGAGCGCCACATAGTAGTGCTCGCCGCGCCGCCCCAGGTGCAGGTCGAACCAGCGCAGATCGCCGCGCGGGTGGATGAAGCGCATGCGCCGGTGCAGGCTGCGCTCGCCGTCCTCGCGCAGCTCGTCGAGCGCCGCCTGCCAGTGCGGCAGGTCCTCGCGGTGCAGGTAGTCGGCCAGCTCGCCGCCCAGCCGGCTGGCTTCCATGAGCGCGCTCCAGGCCTGGTTGTACTGGCGCAGACGGCCCTGGCGGTCGAGGCGCAACAAGGCCAGCGGGTAGCCGTCGAGGTCGCCGCCCTGGGCGTCCACGGGAATGTGGCTGTCGAAGAAAAACTTGGCCATGCGCGTGCTCCTTCCTCAATCGGCCCGGCCGCCACTGCGATGGACCCAGGCCGCCAACTCCAGCCGCGAGTTCAGGTTGAACTTGCGCAGCAGGTTCTTCACATAGATTTTCACCGTGCCATCGCTGATCCCCAGTTCGCGGGCGATCAGCTTGTTGCTCAGGCCGCTGGCGATCAGCGCCAGGGTCTGCGCCTCGCGCTCGGTGAGGTCGCCGGGCGTGGCCGGCCCCTGGACCTGCTCGGCGAGCAGCGCCACCAGGGTTTCGTCGAGCGCCACCGTGCCCTTGCTGCAGTGCCGCACATAGTCGAGCAGCGCGTCCGGCTCGGTGTCCTTCAGCACGTAGCCCTCGGCGCCGAGGCGCAGCGCGGCGACCAGCTCGGCGCGGTCGAGCGAGGCGGTGAGGATGATCACCCGGCTGGCCAGTTCCAGCTGGCGCAGCTCGTCGAGCACCTGCAGGCCGCCCAGGCCGGGCATGTGCAGGTCGAGCAGGATCAGCTCGGGGAGCAACTGGCAGGCCAGGGTGATGCCCTCGCGCCCACCGGAAGCCTGGCCGACCACGACGAAGTCGCCGCTGTCGCTGAACAGCTCGGCCAGGCCACGGCGAAACAACGGGTGGTCATCGATCAGCAGCAAGGTGGCGTTGGGATGCACTCGCCGGCTCCTCTTGGTATTGGCCTTGGCCGTGGTCGGCGCCGCGCTCGCCCAGGGCCAGCCACAGGCCGACGCGGGTGCCCTGCGGCAGGAGGCCTTCGACGCGCAGGCTGGCGCCGATCGAGGCGGCCCGCTCCTGCATGATCGACAGGCCGAAATGGTTACCCTCGGCGCACCCGCCCTGCAGGCCGATGCCATCGTCCTCGACCTGCACGCAGAGCGCGCCGTCGGCCTGGCGCAGTTCGATGCGCGCGCTGCGCGCGTGGGAGTGGCGGACGATATTGGCCAGGGCTTCGCGGACGATCTGCAGGATCTGCAATTCCTCCTCGTCGTCCAGCAGGCCGTCGGGGAAGCGGTTGTCGAGGTCGAAGACGATCTGGCTGCGCCGGCCGAACTCATCCAGGGAGTCGGCCAGGGCCTGGCGCAGCGAGCGCCCGTCGAGGCTCAGGCGGGCGTTGCTGATCAGTTCGCGCACCTGCCGCTGCAGGCCGCTCAGGCCACGGCGCAGCTCGTCGAGCAAGGCCGTGGCCTGTTCCGGCTGCTGCAACTGGCCGTGCAGGCGGTTGGCCTGGAACGACAGGAAACCCAGTTGCTGTGCCACCGAATCGTGCAGTTCGCGCGCCAGCGCACTGTTCTGGCCATGTTGCTCGATGCGTTGCCGCGCGCGCAGCCGGCGCACCCCCTGGCAGGCGCTGGCGAGCAACGGCAACAGCGGTTGCAGCGCCCGCGCCGCCGGGCTCTCGGGCTCCGCGCAGTCGTCCAGCAGGAGCACCCCGTAGCCGCGCCGGGCCTTCGCCGGCAACGGACAGAGCAGGCGCCGGCGGCCCTGCCGCAGACAGGTCGCGCAGGCCTGCGCATGGCTCAGCGCGGCCGGCTCGCGCAGGGGGCAGGCAGCCTCGCCGCAACAGTCACGGGCGCGGCTCAGCGGCGCCGGCAGATCGGACTGCTCCAGCAGCAGGCGCAGGTCGACGCGGCCCAGGGCGGCCATGAAGCGCGCCAGCGGCGACCAGGAGCCGGGCTCCTCCAGCAGCTCGCCGAGCAACGCCAGCTCCGCGGCGCGCAGACGGGCCGCGTCGATACCGCGGGTACCTCCCGCGGCCCAGGTTTTCCGCCACTGCCCACGTCGCTCGACCATACCCACGCCTCGCTTATTAGCTGTCACCTGGGCAGCAACTTTCATGCCCCGTCGGCTCGGCGGCGGAGCCCTTATCCCTTTGGGGGTATCACCTCCTGCTGATTGAGGGGTTATTCGTACTGGGAAATTATCTTCCCCACAGAGAAACCGGACGGAATCGCCTCCCGGCCTCCCGAACGGCACCGCGACCTGCACCAAGAGCAGGCCCGGCGCCCCGGAAACAGGCAGGCGACAGCCGCGACCGCCACGCACAGAGAGGACGCCCATGGCCACCGCCGCCCCCACCCCACCGAGTCCGCTGCCCAGTGAACCGCGCTACGGCCTGGCACGTCGCGCCGACGCCGCCGAACACCTGTTGGTGGCGCAATCGGCGGCCGCCGAACAGGCCGCCGTCAGCGAACTCGCCGGGTTGCCACTGAGCCGCCTGGCGCCCGCACCGGGCAGCGCCGCCGCCCTGCAGCGCGCCCTGCTGGAACGCCTGCGCCACTCGCCGGTCGGCCTGCGCCTGTACCTGGCCGGCGACGAAGCCTTCGTCTGGCCGCTCTACTCCCTGGCCCGCAACGCCGGCCTGCAAGCCGATGAAATCGACCTGTTGCGCAGCGGCGAGGCGCGCCGGCCGGTGTACTGCGTGCACTGCGCGACCACCCAGCTCGGCGATGCCAGCGAGCGCCTGCAATGCCGCCAGTGCGGCGTCGGCCTGGAAGTCCGCCGGCACTTCTCGCGGCGCCTGGGCGCCTATCTCGGCGTCTGCGCCGACGCCGACCACCCCTATGCCGTGCAAGCCAACCCGGAGGCGCAAGCATGAGTGCCTGGATCGATGTGCGCGTGGCCGAGGCCCGCGAAGTCACCCCGGTGATCCGCGAGATCGCCTTCGAAGCCCTGGAAGGCCAGTTGCCCGGTTTCTCCGCCGGCAGCCATGTGCAACTGCAACTGCCCAACGGCGTGCGCAACGCCTACTCGCTGATCGGCGACCCGAGCGACCGGCGCGCCTACCGCATCGCCGTGCGCCGCCAGGAACACTCGCGCGGCGGCTCGCGCTACCTGCACGAAGAGCTGCGCGTCGGCGACCGCTTGCGCTTGGGCGCCCCGGCCAACCTGTTCGCCCTGCACAGCGAGGCGCGCCTGCACATACTGGTCGCCGGCGGCATCGGCATCACCCCGTTCCTCGCCCACTGCGCCGAGCTGCTGCGCCGGGGCGCCGACTTCGAACTGCACTACGCCTACCGCGGCGGCATCAGCGATGCCTATGTGGCGGCGCTCGGCGAACGCCTCGGCGCGCGCCTGCACTGCTACGACAGCGACGAACGCAGCCTCGACCTCAACCAGGTCCTGCGCGGCCGTCCGCTGGGCAGCCATGTCTACGCCTGCGGCCCGCAACGCCTGCTGCTCGGCCTGCGCGAACAGGCCGCCGCCCTCGGCTGGAGCGACAGCCGGGTGCACTGGGAAGCCTTCGCCGCGCCCGAGCCGGGCCTGCCGTTCCGCGTCGAGCTGGCGCGCAGCGGCCGGCAACTGCAGGTGGCCGCCGAGCAGAGCCTGCTCGAAGCCCTCGAAGCGGCCGGCGTGGAGCTGCCCAACCTGTGCCGCGGCGGCGTCTGCGGCCAGTGCCAGACGCGCTACCTCAAGGGCGACGTCGAGCACCGCGACCACTTCCTCGACGCCGACCAGCGCGCCGACAGCCTGATGCCGTGCGTCTCGCGCGGTTGCGGCAGCCCGATCCTGCTCGACCTCTGACTGGAGTCGCCCGAATGAGCCTGACCTTCAAACCGGTGGAAAGCTATCGCGAAGCCTTCAGCTTCCGGAACAGCCCGGACGCCATCCGCCGCTTCCCCTTCCCCTTCCCGGAAGACCAGTACCTGTACTCGGTGAACATCGAACCGGCCACCTCGCGCGATCCCGGCTCGGTGTTCGAGCACTGCTTCGACATCGACGAGCACTACCGCTCGGAAACCGCCGAACGCGCCCTGGTGCTGGAGCGCGACCCGAGCCGCTGCCTGGTCATGCCGCACATGCAGACGGCCGCCTGGGACGCCCTCGGCGTGCTCATGGAGCAGCTCGCCGCCGACTACCCGGAGTACTTCCGCCTGGAGCGCGACGGCGACCGCTGGCACTGGCGCAACCTGGCCCTGGGCATCAACCAGGCCTTCACCTTCGGCGACGCCGCCAGCCTGCCGTGCGAACCGCTGGAATACATCACCCGCCAGGTCCAGGGCGACTTCGCCCTGCTCGACCAGCGCGACGGCGACCTCTACATGGACGCCGGCATGGTCACCGCGCCGGCCGACTGGTCGCTGGCCTTCGACGCCGGCATGAGCTTCAAGCAATGGCACTCGCCGGTGCCCATGGCGCACCAGATGGGGGTCTTCGACCGCGCCCTGAAATACCTGCTGAACATCCAGGTCGGCCATCCGGTACGCCGGCTGAACTGGACCATGACCATCAACCCGCGCCTGGACACCTCGCCGGAGACCTACCACGAGTGGGGCAGCGAGCGCGGCCTGGTCAGCCCCGACAACGTCGGCCGCCTGGTGCACCTGCGCGTCGAGCTGCAAGTGATGCTGCGCCTGCCGCGCAGCCACGCGCTGATGTTCAGCATCCGCACCTACCTGATCAGCATGGACGAACTGGTCACCCAGCCGGCCTGGGCGCGGCGCCTGCACCGCGTGCTGCGCGACCTGCCCGAGCCCATCGCCGACTACAAGGGCCTGACCCGCTACCGCGCGGTGCTGGTGGACTGGCTCAGCCAGTTCGACCGCGACGCCTGACCCCGACCTCTACCGCCCACCGGAGAAATACCCATGGCTAACTCTTGGCGCATCAGCGCACTACGCGAACGGCACCTGACGCTCGGTTCGAAACTGGAAGACTGGAACGGCATGGGCACCGCCTGGACCTACGCCAGCGACCTCGCCGACCACCACGAAGCGATCCGCACCCGCGCCGGCCTGATGGACGTGTCCGGCCTGAAGAAGGTGCACTACGTCGGCCCGCACGCGGAAAGCCTGCTCGACTACGCCACCACCCGCGACATCAGCAAGCTCTATCCGGGCAAGTCGGTGTACGCCTGCATGCTCGACGAGGACGGCAAGTTCATCGACGACTGCATCGTCTACCGCACCGGGCCGAACGCCTTCATGGTGGTGCACGGCGCCGGCAGCGGCTACGAGATGCTGATCCGTTCGGCCCAGGGCCGCCAGGTCGCCGTGCTGTTCGACGACGACCTCCACGACCTGTCGCTGCAAGGCCCGCGCGCCGTCGACTTCCTCGCCGAGCACGTGCCCGGCATCCGCGACCTGCCGTACTTCCACCACCTGCAAGGCAAGCTGTTCGGCCGACCGGTGATGATCTCGCGCACCGGCTACACCGGCGAGCGCGGCTACGAAATCTTCTGCAAGGCCGCCGACGCGCCGCTGATCTGGGACAGCATCCTCGAACAGGGCAAGGACCTCGGCATCATCCCTTGCGCCTTCACCGCGCTGGACTGGCTGCGGGTCGAGAGCTACCTGCTGTTCTTCCCCTACGACAACTCGCAGATGTACCCCTTCGCCGACCAGAAAGCCGGCGACACCCTTTGGGAACTCGGCCTGGACTTCACCGTCTCGCCCGGCAAGCAGGACTTCCGCGGCGCCGGCGAGCACTACCGGCTGCAGGGCCGCGAGCGCTTCAAGATCTTCGGCGTGCTGCTCGATGGCGAGCAGGCCGCCGGCAACGGCGACAGCCTGTGGAGCGACGGCCGCCAGGTCGGCCTGATCACCTGCGCCATGTACTCGCGGCTGACCGGCCGCTCCATGGCCATCGCCCGCCTGCAGCCGGACTACGCCGAAGCGGGCGTGCCGCTCGAAGTGCGCGGCAGCCTGCAGGCCAAGGCCGTGGCCCACGCCCTGCCGTTCGACGACCCCGAGAAAAAGAAGCGCACGGCCAAGGGCTGAGCGGCTCCCACCGACCCATTTCCCCAGTGAGGCAGAGCACCCCATGGACTCCGCATCCCCGCAGTACATCCTCAAGATCAGTTGCCCGGCGACCTCGGGCATCGTCGCCGCCGTGACCACCTACCTGGCCGGCCGGCAGTGCTACATCGGCGAACTGTCGCAGTTCGACGACGAGTTCACCGGACGCTTCTTCATGCGCGCAGTGTTCCGCTTCAACGCCGGCTGCAAGCCGGACATCGAAGCCCTGCGCCAGGGCTTCGAGGACATCGCCGTGCCCTTCGAGATGGACTGGGAGCTGTTCGGCAGCGACCAGCCGACCCGGGTGCTGCTGATGGTCAGCAAGTTCGACCATTGCCTGGTGGACCTGCTCTATCGCCACCACAAGGGCGAGCTGGACATGACCATCACCGCCATCGTCTCCAACCACCTCGACCTGCGGCCGATGGCCGAGCGCGAAGGCATCCGCTTCATCTACCTGCCGGTGACCAAGGACACCAAGGCCCAGCAGGAAGCCGAACTGCTGCGCATCGTCGAGGACACCAGGACCGAACTGGTGGTGCTGGCGCGCTACATGCAGATCCTCTCCGACGACCTGTGCAAGCAGCTCTCCGGCCGCGCCATCAACATCCACCACTCGTTCCTCCCCGGCTTCAAAGGGGCCAAGCCCTACCACCAGGCCTACGAGCGCGGCGTCAAGCTGATCGGCGCCACCGCCCACTACGTCACCAGCGATCTCGACGAAGGCCCGATCATCGAGCAGGAAGTGCAGCGCGTCGATCACGCCTACCTGCCCGACGACCTGGTCGCCATCGGCCGCGACACCGAAACCGTGGCCCTGTCCAAGGCACTCAAGTACCACCTCGAACATCGCGTGTTCATCAACCGCGACAAGACGGTGATCTTCCCATGAGCCGCGCCGCCACCCTTCCCCGCCTCATCGACGGCAAGGCCACCGCCGCGCGCGTGCTGGCCGAGGTCAGCGATGAAGTCGCCGACCTGCGCGCCCGCGGCGTGCAGCCGGGGCTGGCCGTGGTGCTGGTCGGCAGCGACCCGGCGAGCCAGGTCTACGTGCGCAACAAGGTGCTGCGCGCCGAAGAAACCGGCATCCGCTCGCTGGAGCACAAGCTGCCGGCGGACACCGACGAAGCCACCCTGCTGGCCTTGATCGAACACCTCAACGCCAGCGCCGAGGTCAACGGCATCCTCGTGCAACTGCCGCTGCCGGCGCACATCAACGAACAACGCGTGCTGCAGGCGATCGACCCGCTGAAGGACGTCGACGGCTTCCACAGCGAGAACGTCGGCGGCCTCAGCCAGGGCCGCGAGGTGCTCACGCCCTGCACGCCGAGCGGCTGCCTGCGCCTGCTGCAGGACACCTGCGGCGAGCTGCGCGGCAAGCACGCGGTGGTGGTCGGCCGCTCGAACATCGTCGGCAAGCCGATGGCCGCCCTGCTGCTGCAGGCCGACTGCACGGTGACCGTGGTGCACTCGCGCAGCCAGGACCTGCCGGCGCTGTGCCGCCAGGCCGACATCGTCGTCGCCGCGGTCGGCAAGCCTCGGCTGATCGACGCCAACTGGTTGAAGCCCGGCGCGGTGGTGATCGACGTCGGCATCAACCGCATCGATGAAGACGGCCGCAGCAAGCTGGTCGGCGATGTCGACTTCGACAGCGCCCTGAGCCTGGTCTCGGCCATCACCCCGGTTCCCGGCGGCGTCGGTCCGATGACCATCGCCTACCTGATGAAGAACACCGTCGCCGCCACCCGGCGGCAATGCCTGGCCGCGCGCCCGGCGCAACCTTGAGCGGAGATCCCAGCATGACCCTACGAGTCGCCATCATCGGCGCCGGCCCCTGCGGCCTGGCGCAACTGCGTGCCTTCCAGTCGGCCAAGGAAGGCGGCGCCGACATCCCCGAACTGGTCTGTTTCGAGAAGCAGAAGGACTGGGGCGGCATGTGGAACTACACCTGGCGCACCGGCCTCGACGAGCACGGCGAGCCGGTCCACGGCAGCATGTATCGCTACCTCTGGTCGAACGGCCCGAAAGAGTGCCTGGAGTTCGCCGACTACAGCTTCGACGAGCACTTCGGCCGGCCGATCGCCAGCTACCCGCCGCGCGAGGTGCTCTGGGACTACATCCAGGGCCGCGTGCTGAAGGCCGGCGTGCGCCCCTACATCCGTTTCGAGACCGTGGTGCGCCGGGTCGAGTGGATCGAGGAGCGCCAGCGCTTCGCGGTGAGCGTGCACGACTACGCCAACGACGTCAGCGAGACCGCCGAGTTCGACTACGTGGTCAACGCCTGCGGCCACTTCTCCACCCCCAACGTGCCGGAGCTGCCGGGCTTCCAGAGCTTCGGCGGACGCATCCTGCATGCCCACGACTTCCGCGATGCGCTGGAATTCAAGGGCAAGGACGTGCTCATCGTCGGCGCCAGCTACTCGGCCGAGGACATCGGCTCGCAATGCTACAAGTACGGCGCGCGCAGCATCACCAGTTGCTACCGCAGCGAGCCGATGGCCTACCGCTGGCCGGCCAACTGGGAAGAGAAGCCGATGCTGCTCAAGGTCGAGGGCAAGATGGCCTACTTCGCCGACGGCAGCCACAAGTCGATCGACGCCATCATCCTCTGCACCGGCTACCAGCATCACTTCCCCTTCCTGCCCGACAGCCTGGCGCTGAAGACCGCCAACCGCCTGTGGCCGCTGAACCTCTACAAGGGCGTGTTCTGGGAAGACAACCCGCGCATGATCTACCTCGGCATGCAGGACCAGTGGTACTCCTTCAACATGTTCGACGCCCAGGCCTGGTATGCCCGCGACGTCATCCTCGGGCGCATCGGCCTGCCCGACAAGGCCAGCATGCACGCCGAGAACCAGGCCTGGCGCGAGCGTGAAGAGCAACTGCAGACCGCCCAGGAAATGTTCGAGTACCAGGGCGCCTACATCCAGCAACTGGTCGACGCCACCGACTACCCGAGCTTCGACATCGCCGGGGTCAACCGCACCTTCCTGCAATGGAAGGACGACAAGCGCGAAGACATCATGGGCTACCGCAACAAGTCCTATCGCTCGCTGATGACCGGCAGCCAGTCGCCGCAGCACCACACCCCCTGGCTGGAGGCGCTGGACGACTCGATGGAGGCCTACCTCAACCCGCCGCAGACCGCCAAGCGCGCCTGAGACCGGCCGGCCCGCCCGCGTGGCGGGCCGCATCGACACGCAAGCGAGGAAGCGCCCATGAACGCCCCGATCGTCAGCCGGCCGCGCGAGCCCGGCCTGTACCGCCGCAGTCCCGGTGTCGAGCGCCACCTGGTGCGCGGCGGCGGCTTCACCCTGGTCGAACTGCAGCCCGGCGACCAACTGCAGGTGGTCGACCTGGAAGGCCTGCAGCCCTGCGAGCTGCTCGCCTTCGACGCCAGCGGCCGCGACGCCCTGGCCGCGCTGGGCCTGAACGGCCGGCACAGCGGCGGCTTCTGCGCCGCGCAACTGCAACGCCCGGAAGCGGTGTTCGCGCGCGCCCGCCAACGCCTGGCGGCACGCGGCATCGACTGCGCCCGGCTGCCCGCCGCGGCCAACCTCTGGCCGGCGCAGAGCCTGGCCGGCGAGCAGCGCCGGTTCACCGCCGAAAGCACCATTCTGGTGCTGGTCGGCGCGCCCGGCGAGGCCGCGCCGGTGGATCGCCAGGCATCGCCGACCGACCTCGCGCTGAGCATCCAGCGCGCCAATCCGGGGCTGCTCTGGACCCCGCCGCTGCCCGAACCGCTGGCCGATCCGATCGACGAATTCAGCATCCGCCCCGGCACCGCCCAGGCCTACCGCATCGCCGCCGGCGACTACATCCAGGTGCTCGACGTCGCCGGCCGCCAATGCTCGGACTTCGTCGCCCTGCGTCAGGCCGAGCTGGAGCGCGGCATCGAGCTGGACCTCGACCAGACGGTGACGCGCACCCTCAACGGCAACGCCTACCCGGCGCCGGGGCTGTTCTCCAAGTTCTTCGACCGGCAGATGCAGCCGATGCTGGAGGTGGTGCGCGACACCGTCGGCCGTCACGACTCCTTCAACCTGGCCTGCACCGCGCGCTACTACGAGAGCCACGGCTACTTCGGGCACGACAACTGCAGTGACAACCTCAGTCGCGTGCTCGCCGAGCATGGCGTGCAGGCGCGCGCCGGTTGGCCGGCGATCAATTTCTTCTTCAACACCGAGGTCGAGGCCGCGCAGCGCATCGCCCTCGACGAACCCTGGTCGCGTCCGGGCGACTACGTGCTGCTGCGCGCGCTGACCGACCTGGTCTGCGCCAGCAGCTCCTGCCCCGACGACATCGACCCGGCCAACGGCTGGGAGCCGACCGATATCCACGTTCGCCTGTATCGCGCCAAGGAGCGCTTCTCGATCGCCATGGCCAGCCGCAAAACCGCCGACGCCGACCCCGTGCTCACCCGCGAATCCGGCTTCCACTCGAAGACCGCCACCCTCACCCGGCACTTCACCGACTACCGCGGCTACTGGCTGCCCAGCGAGTACTCCGGCTACGGCCCCACCGAGGAATACCTGGCCTGCCGCGAACAGGTGGCGGTGATGGATCTCTCGGCGCTGCGCAAGTTCGACGTGCTCGGCCCCGACGCCGAGGCGCTGTTGCAGTACTGCCTGACCCGCGACGTGAAGCGCCTGGGCATCGGCCAGGTGGTCTATTCGGCGATGTGCTACGAGCACGGCGGCATGCTCGACGACGGCACCCTGCTGCGCCTCGGCCAGGACAATTTCCGCTGGATCTGCGGCGACGACTACGCCGGCATCTGGCTGCGCGAACAGGCCCAGCGCCTGGGCATGAAGGTCTGGGTCAAGTCGGCCAGCGAGCAGATCCACAACCTCGCCGTGCAGGGCCCGCGCAGCCGCGAGCTGCTGGCGCAACTGGTGTGGACCCCGGCGACCCAGCCGGGACTGGAAGAACTCGGCTGGTTCCGCTTCCTGGTCGGCCGCCTGGACGGCTACGACGGCTGCCCGATCATGGTCTCGCGCACCGGCTACACCGGCGAGCTGGGCTACGAGATCTGGTGCCACCCGCGCGACGCGCGGCGGGTCTGGCAGCGCGTCTGGGACCTCGGCCAGCCGCTGGGCATCGCCCCGCTCGGCCTGGTGGCGCTGGACTGGCTGCGCATCGAAGCCGGGCTGATCTTCGCCGGTTACGAATTCGACGACAGCACCGACCCGTTCGAGGCCGGCATCGGCTTCAGCGTGCCGCTGAAGAGCAAGACAGACGACTTCATCGGCCGCGAAGCGCTGCTGCGGCGCAGCCAGTACCCGCAGCACAAGCTGGTCGGCCTGGAGCTGGAAGGCAACGAACTGGCCGCCCATGGCGACTGCGTGCGCGTCGGCCGCGCCCAGGTCGGGGTGATCACCAGCGCCTGCCGTTCGCCGCTGCTGGGCAAGAGCATCGCGCTTTGCCGCCTCGCCGTGGAGCACTGCGAACCCGGCAGCCTGGTGCAGGTCGGCAAGCTCGACGGCCAGCAGAAACGCATCGACGCGCGCGTCGGCGCCCCGATTTTCTACGACCCGGAAAAGCGCCGGGTGCGCGGCTGAGCTGTCCGCCAAGAGACAGCCATAACAACGATCCTGGTTCCACGCCTTGCTGAGCTGCCCCGGACAATCATTCCAGATAGGGGAACGTGATGGACGCAGTAACGATTGATCAAGTCGCGATGGCTGCCCAGCCAAGCGGCACGCTACACCGCAAGATCGACTGGAGAGGCGCTTTCTGGGTGGCCAGCGGCGTCCCGGCGCTGGTGCTGTTTTCCATCGGCGCGATCGCCGCCACGGTCGGCAAGCCGGCCTGGATCGTCTGGATGCTGTCGATCAGCTTCGGCTTCATCCAGGCCTTCACCTACGCCGAGATCGCCGGGCTGTTTCCCAACAAGTCCGGCGGCGCCTCGGTCTACGGCGCGGTGGCCTGGGTGCGCTACAGCAAGCTGATCGCACCGCTGTCGGTGTGGTGCAACTGGCTGGCCTGGTCGCCGGTGCTGTCGATCGGCTCGGGGCTGGCCGCCGGCTACCTGCTCAGCGCGCTGTTCGCCCCGGACGCGCTGATCAACACCTGGCAACTGACCCTGCTCGACCTCGGCTTCATCAAGAGCGGGCTGAGCCTGCGGGTCAACGCCACCTTCCTGCTCGGCGCGGCCATCCTGCTGGTGGTGTTCGCCATCCAGCATGGCGGCATCCTGCGTTCGGCGCGGCTGACCCTGGTGCTCGGCGTCACCGCGCTGATCCCGCTGCTGCTGGTCGGCCTGGTGCCGCTGCTCACCGGCGACACGCCGCAGGCCAACTTCCTGCCGCTGATGCCACTGGCCCACGACGCCAGCGGCAAGGTGATCGACGGCGCCTGGGACATCTCCGGCTGGACGCTGATGGCCGGCGGCCTGTTCATGGCCGCCTGGTCGACCTACGGCTTCGAGACCGCGGTCTGCTACACCCGCGAGTTCAAGGACCCGAAGCGCGACACCTTCAAGGCGATCTTCTACTCCGGGCTGCTCTGCATCCTGGTCTTCAGCCTGGTGCCTCTGGCCTTCCAGGGCAGCCTCGGGCTCGGCCAACTGGTCACCCCGGCGGTGCTCGACGCCAAGGGCAACGTGGTCACCGCGGCGGTCTACAGCGGCATGCTCTCCGCCGACATCTACAGCGGCATGGGCGTCGGCAAGGTGATGGCGCAGAGCATCGGCGGCGGCGCCCTGGTGCAGAACATCGTGCTGATCATGCTGGTGCTGGCCACCCTGCTGGCGATCATGACCTCCATGGCCGGCTCCTCGCGGACGCTCTACCAGGCCTCGGTGGACGGCTGGCTGCCGCGTTACCTGGGACACGCCAACGAGCACGGCGCGCCGACCCGGGCGATGTGGACCGACCTCTGCTTCAACCTGATCCTGCTGCTGATGTCGGACTACGTGTTCGTCCTCGCCGCCTCCAACGTCAGCTACATCATCTTCAACTTCCTCAACCTCAACGCCGGCTGGATCCACCGCCTCGACCGGCCGACCTGGACGCGCCCCTACAAGGCGCCGACCGTGCTGCTCGGCCTCGGCGCCCTGCTCAGTTTCGTCAACCTCGCCTGCATGGGCCTGGGCGCCGATATCTGGGGCAGCGGCACCCTGCTCACCGGGCTGTTCTTCGCCGTGCTGATCATCCCGGTGTTCCTCTACCGCCACTACGTGCAGGACAAGGGCGTCTTCCCCGAGGCCCTGCAGAGCGACCTGCACCTCGATGAGCAGGGTGTGCTGCACCGCGCCGGCGTGCTGCCCTACGTCGTGCTGGCGGCCGGCGCGCTGCTGGTGTTCTACACCCACCACCTGGCGACCAGCGCCGGCTGATCCGCAGGCGCAGGCAATCCGCACCGTGCTCCGGCCTCCCCAGGGAGGCCGGAGCACGTTCGTATCCAAGGCCGGCACAGGCCATCCAGGGAGAATCCGCCCATGTTGTTCCGTAAACCGCTCCGTGAACTGACCGGCGAACTCGAACGGCTGCTCGACCACCTGCTCGACGGCCAGGCGCTCGACCCACTGCGCCAGGACTATCTGCAAAGCCAGCCGCACCTGTTCGCCCGCCTCAACGAGCTGCAGCGCCGCTGGCACGACCAGCAACGCGAGAACCAGGCGGCCCGCGCGCAACCGGCGCCGGCCTGCAGCGACGCCGAATACCAGGCGCTGTACGCCGAGCGCGACGCGCTGCAACGGCGCTGCGCGGCGCAGCAGGAGGAGCTGCAGGCCAGCCAGGCGCAGCTCGCCGGCTTGCTCGACGAGCGCCATCGCTGGGAGGAACGCCAGCAGGTCTGGGAACTGACCCAGCAGGCGCTGACCGAAGGCTGCTGGAACCTCAGCGTGGTCGATGGCGATCCGGACAACCCGCGCAACGTCATCCGCTGGTCCGAACAGTTCCGCACCCTGCTCGGCTACAGCCAGGCGGAATTCCCCGATGGCTGGGACAGCTTCTTCGCCGTGGCCAACCCGGACGACGTCAAGGAGGTCATGCGCGTCTTCGCCGAGGCCATGCAGCAGTCCGGCAGCGGCGCCTACGCCGTGGAGTACCGCATCCGCCACAAGAGCCGCGGGGAAATCTGGGTCCGCGAACGCGGCCGCTGCCTGCGCAACGCCGCCGGGCTGCTGACCCACGTGACCGGCGCGGTGCGCGACATCAGCGACGAGAAGGCCGCCGCCAGCCTGCACGAGCGCGAGCAGGCAAGCACGCAGAACACCTACGGACGCATCGCGCAGATCGCCGGGGCGATCCAGGCCATCGCCGCGCAGACCAACCTGCTGGCGCTCAACGCCGCCATCGAAGCGGCGCGCGCCGGCGAGTCCGGGCGCGGTTTCGCGGTGGTCGCCGATGAGGTGCGCGGGCTGGCCACGCGCACCCAGGAGTCGGTGCAGCAGATCCAGGCCATGTTGCAGTTGGGCAAGACCGCCTGAGCCCTGGCCAGCGGCCCCTGGCGCTCGTCAGGCCAGGGGTCGCGACGGCCGCGCGCGATGCCGGGGCGCTGGCTTGGCAGGCCGCGAAAGGAGGCGGCGGCACGCGCGCAGGCCTTGGCGCCTGGGCATGTCGGGCAGGTTGTGCGGGTCGGCTGGGCGGGCGCCCGGGGGGAGCGGCCACATCCGTGTGGCCTTCGGTTCCCGGCCCCAGGAACGGGGTCGCTCCCTGCGACTCGGTGACCGCGCGCCAGGACGGCGCGCGGTGGCGAAGCGCCATGCGGCCACGCTCGGCGAGCGTGGCCCGGTGGCTCAGAGGTTGTAGGCGCGCTCGTTGTGCTCGGCGAGATCCAGGCCCATCTCTTCGTTCTCGCTGGAGGCGCGCAGGCCGACCAGCAGCTTGACCAGGCCGAGGATCGCCCAGCTCACCACGAAGCAGTAGACGAAGGTGAAGGCCACGCCCTTGAGCTGGATGAGGAACTGCGGGAGCACCTCGGCGCCGTCGACGTAGCCGCCCATCGAGGGCGCGGCGAAGATGCCGGTGAGCAGCGCGCCGACCATGCCGCCGATGCCGTGCAGGCTGAACACGTCGAGCGTGTCGTCGTAGCCGAAGGCCTGCTTCAAGCGGCTCACGGCGAAGAAGCAGATGGTCCCGGTGAGCAGGCCGATGAGCAGCGCGCCGATCGGCCCGACATAGGCGCAGGCCGGGGTGATGCCGACCAGCCCGGCCAGGGCGCCGGAGGCGGCGCCGAGGGCGCTCGGCCGGCCGTGGATCATCTTCTCGGTGAGCATCCAGCCGACGATGCCGGCACAGGCGGCGATCATGGTGGTGAGCATGACGATGCCGGCGCCGGTGTTGACCATCAGGCCCGAGCCGATGTTGAAGCCGAACCAGCCGACCCAGAGCATGCCCGCGCCGATCATGGTGAAGCCGAGATTGTGCGGCGGCATCGAGGTATGCGGGTAACCCTTGCGCTTGCCGAGCATCAGCGCGGCGGCCAGCGCGGCGACGCCGGAGTTGATGTGCACGGCGGTGCCGCCGGCGAAGTCGAGCATGCCCCAGTTGACCATCAGCGCACCCGGTCCGCCCCAGACCATGTGGGCGATGGGCGCGTAGACCAGGGTGAACCACAGCGCCATGAACAGCAGCGAGGCGCTGAACTTCATGCGCTCGGCGAAGCCGCCGGCGATCAGCGCCGGGGTGATGATGGCGAAGGTCAGCTGGAACACGCTGTAGACGCCTTCGGGAATGTTGCCCATCAGGCTGTCGTGCTTCATGTCGAGCATGAACAGCTTGCTCAGGCCGCCGACGAAGCTGTTGAAGGTGATCTGGTTGGCGACCATGCCATTGGTGTCGACCACGATGCTGTAGCCGTACACCACCCAGAGCACGCCGATGACCCCGGCGGTGGCGAACAGCTGGGTGAAGATCGAGAGGAAGTTCTTCGCCCGCAGCATGCCGCCGTAGAACAGCGCCAGGCCGGGGATGCACATGAGCAGGACGAACATGGCCGCGGTCATCATCCAGGCCGTGGTGCCGGTGTCCAGGGTGACGTCGGCGGCATGCGCCAACGGGGCGAGGGCGAACAGCGGGGCCGCCAGGGCCAGGCGCGATAGCGATCGGTGTTTCATGGGCTCACTCCAGGTCGATGTCCGTATTGCGGAAGGCCGGCGGGGTCTGTGCCCCTTGGGTGGCGATCCGGTTGTTGCGGTGGCACTCCGTCGGGGGCTGTGGTTAGCAATTCCCTTCAGGAACTTATGTTTCACCTGAGGAATGCAAGGCCTTGGCCAGAACCGCGAACCGGCCGAAGAAAAATCACTAGATGCGTCGATTCAACGGCTTAGGCGCGCCTCGCAGAACCAAGTCTGACCGGCCAGTCAGACCAGGCTGCGCTTTATCAGTGCGAATTAAATATTCCCTCACCGAAATGTCGCAGCCCCCAACCGCCGCCCGTAGGCTGGGTCGAGCGCCGTAGGATGGGTCGAGCGCGAAGCGCGATATCCATGCTGTCGTCGCCCCTGCCATCGCCCCTGCATGGCTACCACCACGCCCTGCCCGGCGATGGGTATCGCTGCGCTCCACGCCATCCTACGAACCCGGCCGACCAGGTCGCACCCGCCATCGCCAACGAGCCCGTAGGATGGGTCGAGCGCGAAGCGCGATACCCATGCTGTCGCCCATGCCATCGCCCCTGCATGGCAACCACCACGCCTGGCAATCTTTCGCGCCCACGAACGAAACCGCCGGCCCGAGGGCCGGCGGTGGGTGCGCGGAGAACGATTGCTATCAGTAGCGCACTTGCCCCGGCACCCAGTTGGTCCCGGCCAGGGGCACGCGGGCCATGGCGGCGGCTTCCACGGTCAGCGCCACCAGGTCCTCGGGGTCGAGGTTGTGCAGGTGCGACTTGCCGCAGGCGCGGGCCATGGTCTGCGCTTCCAGCACCAGCACGCGCAGGTAGTTGGCCAGGCGGCGGCCGGCTTCCACCGGGTCGAGGCGCTTGGACAGTTCCGGGTCCTGGGTGGTGATGCCGGCCGGGTCGCGGCCGTTCTGCCAGTCGTCGTAGAAGCCGGCGGCGGAGCCGATCTTCTTCAGCTCTTCATCCAGCCGCGGGTGGTTGTCGCCCAGGGCGATCAGCGCGGCGGTGCCGATGGCCACCGCGTCGGCGCCCAGGGCCATGGCCTTGGCCACGTCGGCGCCGTTGCGGATGCCGCCGGAGACGATCAGTTGCACCTTGCGGTGCATGCCCATTTCCTGCAGGGCCTGCACGGCCTGGGGGATGGCCGGCAGGATCGGGATGCCGACGTGTTCGATGAAGACTTCCTGGGTCGCCGCGGTGCCGCCCTGCATGCCGTCGAGGACGATCACGTCGGCGCCGGCCTTCACCGCCAGCTTGACGTCGTAGTACGGGCGGCTGGCGCCGATCTTCACGTAGATGGGTTTTTCCCAGTCGGTGATCTCGCGCAGCTCGGCGATTTTGATCGCCAGGTCGTCCGGGCCGGTCCAGTCCGGGTGACGGCAGGCGCTGCGCTGATCGACGCCGATCGGCAGGGTGCGCATGCCGGCGACGCGCTCGGTGACTTTCATGCCCAGCAGCATGCCGCCGCCACCCGGCTTGGCGCCCTGGCCGAGGACGATCTCGATGGCGTCGGCCTTGCGCAGGTCGTCGGGGTTCATGCCGTAGCGCGACGGCAGGTACTGGTAGACCAGGTGCCTGGACTGGCCGCGCTCTTCCGGGGTCATGCCGCCGTCGCCGGTGGTGGTGCTGGTGCCGGCGATGGAGGCGCCACGGCCGAGGGCTTCCTTGGCGTTGGCCGAGAGCGCGCCGAAGCTCATGCCGGCGATGGTCACCGGAATCTTCAGGTGGATCGGCTTCTTGGCGAAGCGGGTGCCGAGCACCACGTCGGTGCCGCACTTCTCGCGGTAGCCTTCCAGCGGGTAGCGCGAGACGCTGGCGCCGAGCAGCAGCAGGTCGTCGAAGTGCGGCAGCTTGCGCTTGGTGCCGCCGCCGCGGATGTCATAGATGCCGGTCTCGGCGGCGCGCTGGATTTCCTGGATGGTCAGGCGATCGAAGGTGGCGGACTCGCGCAGCACCGGGGTGTGTTTCTCGCTCATGTGAAGCTCCTCGAATTCGGGGGCCGAGGGCGCGGGCGGGCCGCGCCGACAGCGGGATCAGTACGCCGAGGCGTTGTCGACCTTGAAGTTGTACAGCTGGCGGGCCGAGCCGTAGCGCTTGAAGCTGGCCGGGTCTTCGTCGAAGCCGGCGCGGTTGAGCAGCTCTTTCAGCTCTTCCAGGTGCTCGGCGCGCATCTCTTTCTCGATGCAGTCGGAGCCCAGCGAGGCGACCGTGCCCTTCACATAGATGCGCGTCTCGTACAGCGAATCGCCGAGGGCGTCGCCGGCGTCGCCGCAGACCACCAGGCGCCCGGCCTGGGCCATGAAGCAGCTCATGTGGCCGATGCTGCCGCCGACCACGATGTCGACGCCCTTCATCGAGATGCCGCAGCGCGCGCCGGCATCGCCTTCGATCACCAGCAGCCCGCCGTGGGCGGTGGCGCCGGCGGCCTGGGAGGCGCTGCCTTTGACCCGCACCGAACCGGACATCATGTTCTCCGCCACGCCGACGCCGACGTTGCCGTGCACGGTGATGCTGGCCTTCTGGTTCATGCCGGCGCAGTAGTAGCCGGCGTGCCCCTGGATATCGATGCTCACGGCCTGGTTCACGCCCACCGCGAGGTTGTGCTTGCCGTCCGGGTGGCTGACCACCCACTCGCGGTCCTGCACGTCGCCGTGCAGGGCCTGGTTCAGTTCACGCACCGAGGCGCTGGAAAGGTCGATGGTTTTCATTCGGATGCTCCTCAGGCGCTTTCGCGTTCCCAGATGTACATGGTGGCCGGGGCGGGCTCCCACACTTTGGCCTTGTCGATGCCCGGCAGGCTGGCCAGGGCCTGGTATTCCGAGGCCATGGCCACGTAGTCGTCGGTCTCGGCGAGGATCGCCGGCTTGCAGGCGATCGGGTCGCGGATCACGGCGAAGCCGTTGCGGGTGCCGATGGCGAAGGTGAAGAAGCCGTCGAGGTCCTCCAGGGACTTGTCCAGCGCTTCCTTCAGGCTGTCGCCCTGCTGCAGGCGCCAGGTCAGGTAGCCGGCGGCCACTTCGGTGTCGTTGTCGGTTTCGAAGGCGATGCCCTGGCGCTTGAGTTCCTGGCGCAGGCGGAAGTGGTTGGACAGCGAGCCGTTGTGCACCAGGCAGAGGTCGGCGCCGGTGGAGAACGGGTGGCTGCCTTCCATGGTCACCGCGCTTTCGGTGGCCATGCGGGTGTGGCCGATGATGTGGCTGCCCTTCATCTTGGCCAGGCCGAAGCGCTCGGAGATTTCCGCCGGCAGGCCCATGCCCTTGAGGATTTCGATGCTCTGCCCGGCGCTCATGATGCGCAGCGTCGGCGCCAGCTCGGCCAGCGCTTCGCGTACCGCGGCCTCGCTGCAATGAATCTTCAGCACCGCGGCGCTGGCGTTCTGGAACCAGTCCAGCGAGCAGCCCAGGCGGCTTTCCAGGGCGCCCATCAGGCTCTTCCAGTCATACTCGAGGCTGCTCGCCTGGAGGGTCAGCTTGACCCAGCCAGCGGCCACTTCATCGCCATAGATGGCGAACCCGGCGCTGTCCGGGCCGCGATCGGTCATGGCTTCCAGCATGGGTTCGAACAGCTTGCCGAGCTGGCTCTCCAGCGCGGGGTTCTTCAGGTAAAGACCGACGATTCCACACATGTTTTGTCTCCTTCGAGGCAGCAGGCGGCCGCCGCTTGCACGGTCGCCCAGAGGGGGTTGCGCACGCCGCCTGACGCGGCGCGCGGATCAGAAGAATTCGGTGTAGCGCTGGATCTCCCAGTCGGAGACGTGGCGGCTGTACTCCACCCACTCCATGCGCTTGAGCTTGATGAACTCGTCGACGATCTCGGCGCCGAGCACCTCGCGGAACAGCGGGTCGGCCTCCAGCGCGTCGGCGGCTTCCTTGAGCGACTGCGGCAGGGTCTGGATGCCGCGCGCGGCGATCTCCTCCAGGCTCAGGTTGTAGAGGTTCTCGTTGCACATGGCGCCCGGTTCCAACTGGCGGTCGATGCCATCGAGGCCGGCGGCGATGATCGCGGCGGTCACCAGGTAGGGGTTGCAGCCGGCGTCGGGCAGGCGGAACTCCAGGCGGCCGTAGGGGATGCGCACCATCGCCGAGCGGTTGTTGGCGCCGTAGGCGATGAACGCCGGGGCCCAGGTCGCGCCGGACAGCGAGCGGCCCACCACCAGGCGTTTGTAGGAGTTCACCGTGGGCGCGGCGAAGGCGCACAGGGCCGGACCGTGGGCCAGCAGGCCGGCGGCGAAGTGGTAGGCCAGCTTGGACAGGCCGACGCCGTTGGGGTCGCTGGCGTCGTGGAACAGGTTCTTGTTGCTGGCGCTGGCCAGCGACAGGTGGAAGTGCATGCCGTTGCCGGCGCGCTTCGGATCGGGCTTGGGCATGAACGAGCAGATCATGCCGAGGTCGTTGGCGATCTCGCCGGCGGCCATGCGGAAGAAGGTGAAGCGGTCGGCCGACTCCATGGCGTCGCTGTAGGTGTAGTTGATCTCGAACTGGCCGTTGGCGTCCTCGTGGTCGATCTGGTAGATGTCGAAACCGACCGGCTGCAGGGCCTCGGTGAGGCGTTCGAGGAACGCGCGGGAGCGCGACAGGCCTTTGTAGTCGTAGCAGGGCTTGTCGAGGTTGTCGGAGGCATCGACCAGTTGCAGCTTGCCCTGGGCGTCGCGGCGGAACAGGCTGAACTCCGGCTCCAGGCCGGTGTTCAGGGTCCAGCCCTTGTCGGCCAGACGCTGCACCTGCTGCTGCAACACAAAGCGGCTGTCGTAGGGGTGCGGCTGGCCATCGACATGGCCGATGCAGACCACGCGGCCGTACCCCGGCTGCCAGGGCACCGGAATCAGCGTGGAGAGATCGCCACGGGCCATGAAGTCCGGACCGTGCGGCTCCATGCCCATGCCGCAGATGGCGAACCCGGCGAAGCCGGCGCCCTCCTCGGCCACGGCCTTGAGCCCGGACACCGGCACCGATTTGGTCTTCGCCGCACCATGGATGTCGACGAACTGGGCCAGGACATACTTGATGCCATGCTGATCGATGATGCGCTGCGTTTCAGTGGGCAACATGGGTCTTCACTCCTCGTAATGGGCACAGCATTCGGTTTTTCCGGCGACGCCAGGGCGGGCCGGAAGGGGTTCGCTGACCGGGGCGACGGTGGCGCGCAGGATCGACTGAGCGGGTGTTGCGCGTTGGGTCATTGGCCAGAATTCCATTCAGGAAACTTACTTTCCTCTCAGGAATGCAATCCCCTTGCCAAGTTCGCCGTGCCCCTGGCGATTGCCGCGAAAGGCGCTTTTCTGCTGTATATATGGGAAACTTGCTTTCACTGTGGGAAAGTAGCGCGGCCGCAAATGCATCGACGCACTTTCCTTGTGCGAAAGTATTTTTCTTGAACTGAAATTGTGCAGGGATACCCACGCATGCCGACAGAGACCGAACCACGCCTCCGCCTGGAGCAGTACCTGGGAATGCAGATCAAGCGCCAGCGCCAGGAGCAGGAACTCAAGCTGGCCGATGTGGCGCGCATCGCAGGCATCAGCCAGGGCATGTTGAGCAAGATCGAGAACGCCCAGGTGTCCACCAGCCTGGACACCCTGAGCCGCCTCTGCGACGTGCTCGGCATGCCGATGTCCAAACTGTTCAGCCAGTACGACCAGCCGGACGGCAACGCCATCCTGGTGAAGGCCGGCGAAGGCCTGGAAGTGGTGCGCCGTGGCACCGAGAAGGGTCACACCTACCAGCTGCTCAACCACACCCGCGGGCCGAAGAAGAACTTCGAGGCCTACATGGTCAGCATGGACGACGCCAGCGAGGAGTTCCCGACCTTCTCCCACCCCGGCACCGAGTTCCTCCACCTGCTCGAAGGCGAACTGGTCTACCGCCACGGCAACCAGCTCTATCACATGCAGGCCGGCGACAGCCTGACCTTCGACGGCGAAACCCCGCACGGCCCGGAGAAGCTGGTGCAGGTGCCGATCCGCCTGCTGTCGATCATGAACTACGGCAACGACTGACCCGCCCCCGCGCGCGCTCCGCCCATCCTGCGCAAGCCCCGACGCCGTAGGATGGGTCGAGCGCGCAGCGCGATCCCCATGCCGCCGCCCCGCTCCGTAGGGCGGATAGAGCGCAACGCTCTGTCCGCCGGCAGCGCCAACGGCGGATAACGCCCGAGACGACCTTCGCCCCTCCCCTCGCCGACCACCCGGCAAAAACTTTCCTCACAGGATAAAAATTTTCTCCAGGGTATGGACCCGCAGCATCGCTTCGCCTATAAAAGCGCGAAAGGAAATTTATATTCTCATCAGGAAATTTCGTTCGCGGGTGAATCCCTTCTTCACCCCTGAACCTTTCGCCCTTGCGCCGAGCTGCCCCCACTCATTTCGAGGACCCGACATGCAACACGCCACCAGCCATTTCATCATTCGCATCAGTTGTCCGGCGGTGTCCGGCATCGTCGCGGCGGTGACCACCTTCCTGGCCGAGCAGGGTTGCTACATCAGCGAGATGGCGCAGTTCGACGACGAGACCAGCGGGCGCTTCTTCATGCGCGCGGTGTTCCGCTTCAACGATGGCCTGCAGGGCGACATCGGCATAATCGAGAGCGGATTCGCCGAGGTCGCCAGCCGCTTCGACATGGACTGGAGCCTGCACAGCAGCGCCAAGCCGATGCGCGTCTTGCTGATGGTCAGCAAGTTCGACCATTGCCTGTCCGACCTGCTCTACCGGCACAACAAGGGCGAGCTGGACATGACCATCACCGCCATCGTCTCCAACCACCTCGACCTGCGGCCAATGGCCGAGCGCGAAGGCATCCGCTTCATCTACCTGCCGGTGACCAAGGACACCAAGGCCCAGCAGGAAGCCGAGCTGCTGCGCATCGTCGAAGACACCAGGACCGAACTGGTGGTCCTGGCGCGCTACATGCAGATCCTCTCCGACGACCTGTGCAAGCAGCTCTCCGGTCGCGCCATCAATATCCACCACTCATTCCTCCCCGGCTTCAAGGGCGCCAAGCCCTACCACCAGGCCTACGAGCGCGGCGTCAAGCTGATCGGCGCCACCGCCCACTACGTCACCAATAACCAAAACCACGCCTACCTGCCCGACGACCTGGTCGCCATTGGCCGCGACACCGAGACCATCGCCCTGTCGCGGGCGGTGAAATACCACCTCGAGCACCGCGTGTTCCTCAACCGCGACCGCACGGTGATCTTCCGATGAGCAGCCAGCCCAGCGTCAAACTGATCGACGGCAAGGCTGCCTCGGCGCGGGTGCTCGCCGAGGTCCGCGCGGAAGTCCAGGCGCTGCGCGGCGACGGCATCCAGCCGGCGCTGGCGGTGGTGCTGGTCGGCAGCGACCCGGCCAGCCAGGTCTACGTGCGCAACAAGGTGCTGCGCGCCGAGGAAACCGGCATCCGCTCGCTGGAATTCAAGCTGCCGGCGGACACCGCCGAGGCTGAACTGCTGGCACTGATCGAGCGACTCAACGCCGATGCCGAGGTCAACGGCATCCTCGTGCAACTGCCGCTGCCCGCGCACATCGACGAGAACCGTGTGCTGCAGGCGATCGCTCCGCTGAAAGACGTCGACGGCTTCCACAGCGAAAACGTCGGCGGCCTCAGCCAGGGCCGCGAGGTGCTCACGCCCTGCACGCCGAGCGGCTGCATGCGCTTGCTGCGCGATGCCTGCGGCGAGCTGCGCGGCAAGCACGCGGTGGTGATCGGCCGCTCGAACATCGTCGGCAAGCCGATGGCGGCCCTGCTCTTGCAAGCCGATTGCACCGTCACCGTGCTGCACTCGCGCAGCCGCGACCTGCCGGCGCTGTGCCGCCAGGCCGACATCGTCGTCGCCGCAGTCGGCAAGCCTCGGCTGATCGACGCCAGCTGGCTGAAGCCCGGCGCGGTGGTGATCGACGTCGGCATCAACCGCATCGATGAAGACGGCCGCAGCAAGCTGGTCGGCGATGTCGACTTCGACAGCGCCCTGGCCCAGGCCTCGGCCATTACCCCGGTACCCGGCGGCGTCGGTCCGATGACCATCGCCTATCTGATGAAGAACACCCTGGTCGCCGCCCGCCTGCAACGTCAGGCGCCGCGTGGCGCCCGCATCCCGGAGGATGCCGCATGCCCTTCGCTCTCCTGAAATACGGCCTCAGCGCCGACTACCCGGTGGAAGTCGACCTGCCGCCGCCCTGCGAACTCAAGCCGCGCTACGACGTGGTGATCATCGGCGCCGGCGGCCACGGCCTGGCCACCGCCTACTACCTGTCGAAGTACCACGGCATCACCAATGTGGCGGTGCTGGAGAAGGCCTACCTGGGCGGCGGCAACACCGCGCGCAACACCGCGGTGATCCGCTCCAACTACCTCACCAGCGAAGGCGTGAAGTTCTACGCCGAGTCGGTGCGGATGTTCCAGGAGCTGTCCAACGAGTTCGACTTCAACATCATGTACTCCGAGCGCGGCCAGCTCACCCTGGCGCACACCGACGCCACGGTGCGCGCCTTCCGCCAGCGCGCCGAAGTGAACAAGCACTTCGGCGGGCGCACCGAGATGATCGACCGCCAGCAGATCCGCGAGCTGGTGCCGACCCTCAACCTCGACCCCGGCCACCTGCCGGTGATCGCCGGGCTCTGGCACATCGACGGCGCCACCGCGCGCCACGACGCCGTGGCCTGGGGCTATGCCAAGCAGGCGGCCAAGCGCGGCGTGGAAATCCACCAGCTCACCGAAGTGCAGGACCTGGTGGTGGAGAACGGCCGCATCACGGCGCTGAAGACCAATCGCGGCAACGTGCAGTGCGGCTGCGTGGTGCAGGCCATCGCCGGGGCCAGTTCGCTGCTGATGGCCAAGGCCGGCATCCGCGCGCCGATCCACACCTACCCGCTGCAAGCCATGGTCACCCAGCCGTTCAAGCCCTTCCTCGATCCGCTGGTGAGTTCTTCGGCGCTGCACTGCTACGTGCAGCAGACCAGCCGTGGCGAACTGGTCTTCGGCGGCGGCTCCGACCCCTACCCGCTGTACAACACCCGCTCGACCCTGGACCTCAAGGAAAGCCTGCTGGCCCACGCCATCGAGATGTTCCCGTTCATGGCCAACGCCAAGCTGATGCGCCAGTGGGCCGGGATCACCGACATGACCCCGGACTACAGCCCGATCATGGGCCTGTCGCCGGTGCAGAACTATTACCTCGACGCCGGCTGGGGCACCTGGGGCTTCAAGTCCACGCCCATCTGCGGCAAGACCATGGCCGAACTGGTGGCCAGCGGCGGCAAGGTGCCGGAGCTGATCGCCCCCTTCGCCCTGGAGCGCTTCAGCCGCTTCCAGCAGGTCAACGAAATGGGCGCCACCGCGGCCAGCCACTGAGGATCGGCAGATGAAGATCATGACTTGCCCACTCAATGGGCCACGCAACATCAGCGAATTCACCTACGGCGGCGAGTTCAAGCAGATGCCCGACCCGGCCACCTGCAGCGACGCCGAATGGGCCGACTACGTGTTCAACAGCGACAACGCCGCCGGCGTGGTCCTCGAATGGTGGATGCACAACGCGTCGAGCTACTGGTTCCTGGCCGAGCGCCACACCGTCAGCGACCGCATCCTCCGTACCTTCGACCCGAAGGAAATCTTCACCCGGCGCATCGACTTCGCCGCCCCGCAAACCGCCGAGGAGATCGCCGGATGAACGCCCTTTCCCGCCTTCCCGCGCCCATGGGCCTGCTGATCGACCGCGAGCAGCCGCTGCGCTTCAGCTTCGATGGCAGCGACTACCAGGGCTATGCCGGCGACAGCATCGCCAGCGCGCTGATCGGCAACGGCCGCTGGCTGCTCTCGCGCTCGTTCAAATACCACCGCCCGCGCGGCCCGCTGAGCATGGCCGGGCAGGACGCCAACAGCCTGGTGCAACTGCCCGACGAACCCAACGTGCTCGCCGACCTGCACGCTCTCAGCGACGGCCTGCGGGTCGAGGGGCAGAACTACGCCGGCAGCCTGATGGCCGACCGCGATGCCTACCTCGGCAAGTTCTCGCGCTTCATGCCGGTGGGCTTCTACTACCGTTCCTTCTACAAGCCCAAGGGCATGTGGAAGGTCTGGGAACCGCTGATCCGCAAGAAGGCCGGTCTCGGCGTGCTCGACCTGGACTTCAAGCCGCAGTACTACGACAAGGCCTACCTGTTCGTCGACCTGGCGGTTATCGGCGCCGGCCCGGCCGGCCTGCGCGCCGCGCTGGACGCTGCCAACGCCGGGGCCAAGGTGCTGCTGGTGGAGCAGCAGACGCTGCTCGGCGGTTCGCTCAACTACGCCCGCTTCGACATCGAAGGCGTGCGCGCCGCGGCGCTGCGCCGCGAACTGGTCGAGGCGGTGGAAGGCCACGCCAATATCCAGATTCTCAAGGACGCCACCTGCAACGCCTGGTTCACCGAGAATTACCTGCCGGTGATCCAGCACAAGCGCCTGTACAAGGTCCGCGCCACCCGCTGCATCGTCGCCTCCGGCTCCTTCGACCAGCCGGTGGTGTTCCGCAACAACGACCTGCCGGGCATCCTGCTGACCAGCGCCGCCCAGCGCCTGATGAAGCTCTATGCGGTCAAGCCCGGGCAACGCGCCGTGGTCCTCACCGGCAACGACGACGGTTACCTGGCCGCCCTCGACCTGCAGGAGCAGGGCGTGAGCGTCGCCGCCGTGGTCGACCTGCGCGCCGGACCCGCCGACCCCAGGCTCGCCGCCGAACTGTCGCGCCGCGGCATTGCCCAGCACCCCGGCAGCACCGTCTACGAAGCCCTGCACGAAAAAGGCATGCGCCATGTCAGCGGGGTCGAAATTCGCCGCATCAGCGGCCAGGGCACGGTCGCCAGCGACGGCCTGCGCCTGGACTGCGACCTGCTGTGCATGTCCGCCGGCTACATGCCGGTCTACCAGTTGCTTTGCCAGGCCGGCGGCAAGCTCGCCTACGAAGAGCCGCGCGCCGAGTTCGCCATCAGCGGCTTGCCGGTCGAACTGGCGATCGCCGGTTCGGTGAACGGCCGTCACGCCCTCGACAACGTGCTCAACGATGGCGCCCAGGCGGCGGCCCAGGCCATCGCCGCCCTCGGCCTGGGACCGCAGCCGGGCCTGCCGGCGTTCCACCGCGAAGCGCCGGTGAACTTCGACTGGCCGATCTTCCCCCACCCGCAGGGCAAGGATTTCGTCGATTTCGACGAAGACCTGCAAGTGCGCGACATCGTCAACGCCACCCGCAGCGGCTACCGCGACGTGCAGTTGGTCAAGCGCTTCTCCACCGTCGGCATGGGCCCCTCCCAGGGCCGCCACTCGGCGCTGCCCACCGCGCGCCTGGTGGCCCAGGCCACCGGCCGCAGCATCAGCGAAACCGGCGTGACCACCGCGCGTCCGCCGTTCCAGGCGGAGAAGCTCGCCCACGTCGCCGGCCGCGCCTTCGACCCGTACCGGCAGACGCCCATGCACCGCCGCCACCTCGAAGCCGGGGCGAAGATGATGCCGGCCGGCATCTGGCAACGCCCGGCCTATTACGGCAAGCCCGAGGATCGCGAGCGCTGCATGCAGGAAGAGGCCCGCCACGTGCGCGAGAAGGTCGGCCTGATCGACGTCTCCACCCTCGGCGGTCTCGACGTCCGCGGCCCGGACGCCGCCGAACTGCTGGAGCGCCTGTACACCTTCGGCTTCGCCAAGCTGCCGATCGGCCGCACGCGCTATGCGCTGATGACCAACGAGCACGGCGTGGTGATCGACGACGGCGTCTGCGCCCGCCTCGGCGAGCGGCACTTCTACGTCACCGCCACCACCAGCGGCGTCGACCGCATCTACCAGCAGATGCTCAAGTGGAACGCGCAATGGCGGCTCAACGTCGACATCACCAACGTCACCGCCGCCCTGGCCGCGGTCAACCTGGCCGGACCGCTGTCGCGCCGGGTGCTGGAGAAGGTCTGCGCGGACATCGATCTCTCCGCCGCAGCCTTCCCCTACCTGGGCGTGCGCTGCGGCACGGTCGCCGACATCCCGGCGCGGGTGCTGCGGGTCGGCTTCGTCGGCGAACTGGGCTACGAGATCCACGTGCCGGCGCGCTTCGCCGAGCGCCTGTGGGATGTGCTGATGGAGGCCGGCGGCGAATTCGCCATCCGCCCCTTCGGCGTCGAGACCCAGCGCCTGCTGCGCCTGGAAAAGGGCCACGTGATCATCAGCCAGGACACCGACGGCATGACCCACCCCGGCGAAATCGACATGCAGTGGGCGATCGGCCGCAAGAAGCCGTTCTTCGTCGGCAAACGCTCGGTGGAAATCCTCGAAGCACAGCCGCTCAAGCGCAAGCTGGTCGGCTTCAGCCTGCCCCAGGGCAGCGCCCAGCCGCTGGAGGGACACCTGGTGCTGGATGGCGCCGACATCAGCGGCAACGTCACCTCCTGCGAGTACTCGCAGACCCTCGGCATGATCATCGGCCTGGCCTATGTCGGCGCCGCGCAGAGCACGCCGGGCATGCAGATCCCGATCCGCGTGGAGGGCGGCCAGGTGGTCCGCGCCAGCGTCGTGCAACTGCCCTTCTATGACCCGCAGAACCAGCGTCAGGAGCTCTGAGCCATGTCCAGCCTGAAAGCCGAAGACTTCATCGAACGCAGCCCGCTCTACCCGCTGCACCAGGGCGCGCGCCTGGCCACCCTGGGCAGCAGCGCCATCGTCGCGCGCTACGGCGAGCAGGAAGAACACGCGCAACTGCAAGACTGCGCGCTGATCGACCTGAGCAACCTGCCGCGCGCCGGCTTCCGTGGCGCCGACGCCGCCGCCTACCTGCAGGCGCGCGGCTACGCCCTGCCGCCGGCGCCCAACCAGGCGCTGCGGCAGAGCGACGGCAGCCTGGTGGCGCGCCTGTCGCAGGCCGAGTACCTGCTGCTCGGCAGCCTGCATGACATGGGCGCGCGTATCGCCGCCGAGGAAGCCGCCTGGCGCCTCGACGACAGCGCCAACTACCTGCTGCCGCGCCAGGACAGCCATGCCTGGCTGCTGCTCAGCGGCCAGCACTGCGCCGAGGTGATGGCCAAGCTCTGCGGCGTCGACCTGCGCCCGCAGGCCTTCCCCAGCGGCGCGGTGGCGCAGACCTCGGCGGCGCGCATCAACGTCATCGTCATCAACCTCGGCGACGAGCACCTGCCGTGCCTGCAGATCCTCTGCGACCGCGCATCGGTGACCTACTTCTGGGAAGCCATGCTCGACGCCATGCAGGAGTTCGGCGGGCGCCCGGTGGGCATCGACGCGCTGCTCGACTGACCAGCCGGCGGCGCCCGTCAGCGGGCGCCGCCGTGGAGCCCACGCCATGAGCGAAACCGACTACCGCGTCCCCGCCCTGGAGCGCGGCCTGAGCCTGCTCGGCCTGTTCAACGCGCGCCAGCGCAGCCTGAGCATGAACGACATGGCCGAACACCTGGGTGTCAGCCCCTCGGCCCTCTACCGCATCGTGCAGACCCTGCAGGACATGGGCTACCTGAACAAGCTCGAACGCAACCAGTACGAACTCGGCGCACGGGTGATCTCCGACGGCTTCGCCTACCTGTGCAGCCGCGACATCGTCGAGATCGCCCTGCCACACCTCAACGCCCTGCGCGACCGTACCTCGCTGTCCTGCCACCTGAGCATCCGCGAGCAGACCGACAGTCTGTACATCTACCGCGCCTTCGCCCCGCAACGGCTGAGCGTGAACATCCCGGTCGGCACCCGCCTGCCCTGCCACGGCACCGCCCTCGGCCGCGTCCTGCTCACCGCCCTCGACGAAGAAGCCCTGGCCCAGCTCTACCAGCACGTACGCCTCGACGACTACCCGCCGCCGACGCCACGCACCCTGCTGGAACTGCAACGCACCATTGCCGAGGATCGCGAACGCGGCTGGGTGCTGCACCGCTCCGACTACTCGACGGCCATCGCCACCGGCATCCGCGACCGCAGCGGCAACGTCAGCGCCGCCATCAATCTCTCCGGGCCGGAAGCCGTGCTGGCGGCGGAAGGCGCCGAGGAGCGCTATCGGCAACTGCTGATGGACTGTGCGGCGGCGATCGAGGGCGAGATGGGCGCCTAGCGGCCGGCGGCAGCGGGCGCTGCCGGACGGCGCGATGACCTATGCTCAACGGAGCTGCCGGCGCCGCCGCGCAGCAGACCGTACAGGGCAAGGCCTTGCCCTGTACGCCCGGCCTGGCGTTGCAAGCCGACACCAGGCCTCAGCAGCCCAGCGGGAGGTCGGCAGCCATGCGCGCAACCCAGCCCAAGGTGCAGGGCGTCCACCCGGATCGCGAGGTCATGACGCGCCAGCGCCTGCCGTATTTCATCGGTATCTCGGGGCAGACGGTGAATGCGACCGGCCTGTCCATGCACCTGGTCGTCATACCGCCTGGCGCGCGCTCGGAACCACACATCCACCTGGGCTACGAAACCGCCCTCTACGTCCTCGAAGGCCGCGTACTGACCCGTTGGGGCGCCGCGCTGGAGCACGAAGTCGTCAGCCAGGCCGGCGAGTTTCTCTTCGTTCCGCCGGGCGTGCCGCACCAGGCCATCAACCTGAGCGCTACCCAGCCCGCCCGCGCCATCGTGGCCAGAAACGATCCCGCCGAGCAGGACAAGGTGCTGCCGTTCGAGCCGGGACAGCCGCCTCTCGACACGCCCCGTTGAACCCATGGTGCAGCGATGCGCCAGCGTTCGCCCCCGGGGCTCAGGCTTCGGCTTGCTCCCTGGCGGCGCTCGCCCCTTGTCGACTGGCGCTGACCGCACGCACGTTCATGCTCAATTCGCGTTTGCCGAAAACGACGAACTTCCTTTGTTTATTCAGCTCGACCAGAAGATCCTGGAAACTGCCATCCCGGCAAATAACCCGGGGCACTTCCAATACCACCGAATAGGTTTTCTGCTGCGCCTCTTCGGTGTGTGCGAATTGTCGTTTTATTTGTTCCATCATGCTGCGCCGGGTTTCCAGCGATAGCTCACTGGCATGATTGCGCAGGATGTATTGCTTGACTCTTATGTAGCAATCATTGATGAAACGCTGCACTTCCTTGCCTTTCACATCATGGAAAGTCGTTCTTTCAGCATCATCGTGGGATATCGGTTCGACGAACTCACTGGGATATGTACTCTCCTGCAAGTGCAGGTCATCCCTGAGCCGGGCATAAAGATCGTCATCCTCCCCGCCCCAGCCACGAAACGCTTCGTCATAGCCGCCCACTTGCTCGAAGTGCAGACGCGAACAAATGAAGGTGCCGTAGGTTTCATCGTCGCGCTCGCCATTCTCGGGCGCGGCGCGGTAGAAAAAGGCCGGCGCCAGGTTAGCGCCCATCCATTCGACCCAGTGCGGCCGTATCTTGATATCGGCGTCGATGAAACACAGCCAGGGGGCGACGGAGTTCATCGCGCCGATATTCCGCGCACGCGGCAAGCAGAATCCGGGATCGTCCGTGACACGCACCACCTTGACACTTGGATAGTTGCTTTCCACCCAGTCGCCTGTATTGTCAGGGCATGCATAATCCACCAGAATGATTTCCGCGGGCACTTGCTCGACAATTCTCGGCAACGTTTGCTGCACATGGTGCAAACGGCCTTTGCAAGTAATCACAAAAGCGACTTTCTGCATAACATTTCCCCGGGTGGCATATGCGTATTCTGGTGACAGGCGGAGCGGGCTTCATTGGTTCTCATTTATGTCGGCGCCTGCTGGCCGACGGCCATGAAGTACTTTCAGCCGACAACTACTTTACTGGAAGCCGCAAGAACATTCATGAGTTTCTGGCCAACCCGAGATTCGAAGCGCTGCGCCACGACATCACCTCGCCGCTCTACGTCGAAGTCGATCAGATCTATAACTTCGCCTGCCCGGCCTCGCCCATCCACTACCAGCAAGACCCGGTGCAAACCACCAAGACCAGCGTGCAGGGCGCGATCAATATGCTCGGGCTGGCCAAGCGCACCGGCGCGCGCATCCTGCAAGCCTCCACCTCGGAGGTCTATGGCGACCCGGAAGTGCATCCGCAGACGGAGGCCTACTGGGGGCGGGTCAATCCCATCGGTTTGCGCGGCTGTTACGACGAGGGGAAGCGCTGCGCGGAAACCCTGTTCTTCGATTACTACCGCCAGCACGCGACCGACATAAAGGTCGTCCGAATATTCAACACCTACGGCCCCGGCATGCAGTTGAACGACGGCCGGGTGGTCAGCAACTTCATCGTCCAGGCCCTGCGCGGCGAAGACATTACCCTCTACGGCGATGGCAGCCAGACCCGCTCCTTCTGTTATGTCTCCGACCTGGTCGAAGGCGTCGTGCGCATGATGAACAGCGCGCCGGGCTTCACCGGACCGGTGAACCTGGGAAACCCGGTCGAATACTCCATCGTCGAGATTGCCGAAATCATTCTCGACCTGTGCCGGTCGTCCTCGAAGCTCACGCTCAAAGCGCTGCCGGAAGACGATCCGCGTCAGCGTCAGCCGGATATCGGTCTGGCGCAGCAACAGTTGGGCTGGACGCCAAGCGTTGCGCTGGTGGACGGCCTTCGCGAAACCATCGACTACTTCAAGCGGATGCTCGCCTGAAGCGCCCTTCCTCCCCCCTTCGATTCGCCGTCGGCAACGCGCCGGCGCGCACGGCGCCAGGACTTTCCCCGGCGCCGCCTGAGCGGCGGCGCGGTTCGCGCAGCGAGGTGATGCCGTCGCCCAGCCACCGCCACAGCCCCGACCTCCGCGCCTGAGTGCGCAAACCACCCGCACACGACGGTAGACCGCGCTGAAGGCCGCGCTGAACGGCTGTTCAGGGGCTCAACGCAGCCAGCGAAAATAAATCCGGCGCCTTTCGGCGGGACAGCGGCACGGTCCATTCCTTGTGCTAGACATTCAGATAGCTGGGTCAAGACATTCGGAAAAATCTGAAGAGGGATCGCTGAGCTATGCGCCAAAACTTACCGGTTACTCAGCAAGAGCGTACTTTCCCCGCCGACGAACGCCTCATCTCCACCACCGACCTGACGAGCAAGATCACCTACTGCAACGACGCCTTCGTGGCGATCAGCGGCTTCACCCGCGAAGAGCTGCTGGGCCAACCGCACAACCTGGTGCGCCACCCGGACATGCCGCCCGCGGTGTTCGCCCATATGTGGGAAACCCTGAAACAGGGCAAGCCCTGGATGGGGCTGGTCAAGAACCGCGCGAAGAACGGCGACTTCTACTGGGTCAGCGCCTACGTCACGCCGATCTATGAGGACGGCCGGATGATCGGCTTCGAGTCGGTCCGCTCACTACCGACGCGCGAGCAGGTCAAGCGTGCCGAGGCCCTCTATGCGCGGTTGCGCGCCGGCAAGCCGGCGGCGTCCCGGCAAGCGGCCCTGGTCCATGTGCTCGGCCGCTGCTGGCCGGCGATCCTGGCGGGCCTGGCGCTGCTCGGCGTGGAGCAAGTCCTCGACGGCGCCTGGCTGGCGCTCGCGACCCTGGCGATCATGCTCGCCATGGCCGTTGCCCTGCTCGCCGATGCCCGCAAACGCATCCTGGGCACCCTGGCGCAGCACCCGAAAGCCTTCGTCAGCCCGCTGGTGGCGCTGACTTACTCGGACAGCCAGGGCGCCCAGGCGATGCTCGAACTGGCCATGTTCAGCGAGGAGGCGCGCTTGCAGACGGCCCTGACGCGGCTGGAGGACGCCGGCGAAAGCGTGCGCCAGCGCGCGGCGGAGTCGGCCCGCCTGTCCCGCGCGGAAGCCGAGCTGCTGGAGCAGCAGCGCAACGAGACCGATCAATCGGCCACCGCCATCAACCAGATGGCCGCGACCATCCAGGAAGTGTCGATCAACGTCGCCAACACCAGCCACGCCGCCGAGCAAGCCGAACACCTGGCCAAGCAGGGCAACAGCCTCGCCGGCGACAGCCTGGGGGCCATCCAGCACATGGCCGAAGCGGTCAGCGAGATCGGCCGCGCCGTCCAGGAAGTGGCCGACGCCACGCAGACCATCGGCAGCGTGGCGGATGTCATCGCCTCGATCGCCGAACAGACCAACCTGCTCGCGCTGAACGCCGCCATCGAAGCGGCGCGCGCCGGGGAACAGGGCCGTGGCTTCGCCGTGGTGGCCGATGAAGTCCGCTCGCTGGCCTCGCGCACCCGCGAATCGACCACGCAGATTCACCAGATCATCGAGAACTTGCGCAACGGCGCGCAGCGCGCGGTAGTCACCGCCAACCGCGGCGAGCAGATATCCCGCGACAGCGTCGGCAGCGTGCAAGCGGTTCGCCAAGCGCTGGAAGGCATCAGCCAGGCGGTGAGCCGCATCACCGGCATGAGCCAGCAGATCGCCGCCGCCTCCGAACAGCAGAGCCACGTCGCCGAGGACATCAGTCAGCAGATCACCCGCATCGCCCACCTCTCCGAGCATAGCGCCGGGCAGGCCAGGGAAGGCTCGGCCATCAGTCAGGACCTGGAACGCATGGCCGCCTACCTGCACAGCCTGGCGGAGCGCTTCAACCGCTGAGCGGCGAAGCGTTCGCTGTACGCCGGATTCGCCGGGGCGGACGGATACGGCGCGCGTCTCCCGAAGGCGGCGGATCGCGCCGCCAGAGCTCGGCGTCTATCGTTTCCCATCATCCAACGCGCGACCGAGGCAACCATGAGCGAGAAAAAGCGAGTGCTGTTCATCTGCATGGGCAACGATGTCCGCTCGCCCATGGCCGAGGCCTTGCTGCGGGACATGGACAGCGAGCACTTCGAGGCCTTCAGCGCCGGCATCGTCCCCTGCGGGATCGACCCGCGCACCCGCCAGGCGCTGGAGCATGCCGGGGTCTCCGCCGCCGGCCTGCGCAGCAAGTCGATCGAGGAATTCAGCGGGCAACACTTCGACTACCTGATCGACCTGTGCGACAAGGCCAACCACGAAGAACGACGCCTCCCCCTCTCGGATGACGTGCTGCTGTGGAACTTCGCCAACCCGGCCGGCAGCGGCCGCCCGGAGGCGTTCCGCCAGACACTGCAGGAACTCCACGAGCGGCTGATGATGTTCGACATGGTGAAGAACAGGGGCTGAGCCAGCCTTCAGCGCGAGGATGACCGACCAGGACGCTCGCCTTGCGCGCCGGCTTTGACCGCCAGTTGCATCGAGGGCGGAGCGGAAAGCTGCTCCTGGCTCACCTTGTCTTTCAATTCCTGCCAGCGTGGCAGCAACCTGGCGTCGCCGGCCACCACCAGGCGGTTGTGCTCGAACCGATACAGGTGCGTCGTATCGAAGGCGAACTGCATCTGCAGGTCGTGACGTTGCGCCAGTGGGCGGATATCCGCCAGCAGGCTGTCCAGGACCAGCGGCACTTCCGCACCGCCGCTCCAGTAGCCCAGCACCATATGGGCCTGGTGGGTCGAACTCAGGGTGGTGTACATCAGTCGCAGGTTGTGTTCCGGGATGCCGAGCAGGCGCAGGGTGAAGAACTTGGCGATCGCGAAGTCCTCACAGTCGCCAGCGCCGCGCTCCAGGGTTTCCAGGGGCGAGGCCCAGTAGTCAGGCTGCCCCCAGACTTCGAGGTCTTCGCCAAAGCGGATGCGGTGATTGAAGAAGCGGTTGACCGCTTCCAGCTTCTCCGCGTCGCTCAGCGCCAGAGAGGCGCGGATCAGTGCCTCCCATTCGCGCTTCGCCGAGGCGGCCACCGTATTTCTGTGGCCGCCCGGCGGCTGCGCTGCCGCGGCCTTCGCGCCGCCCATGATGAGACTGCTGCCCATCACCAGCCCGGCCAGAATGTAGCGGCGGCGTCCCAGCAGGATCGATCCAAGGAAATTCGACCTGGTCATCCTCGGCTCCTCCGTTACGACCCATGGGCGATCGCCGGCACACGCAGGCTCACAGACACCATAGGACCACGCTTCGTCAGCCGGCAAGGCTTGTTTGCCTCCCTCCGCTGCGCCGCCCCAACGGTCTGTAACATCGCGCCCCGGCGCTCATCCAATCAGGGGAATAAAGGCATGGGGGATGAGGTTACGGAGGATGAAACCATGACAACTTTTCTCAGCAAGGTGGCGATTGTCGCCATAGCGATGGGCACCGCGGCAGGCACCGCCCTGGCCGAAAGTGGCAGTGACCGTCTGCTCGAATCGCACATGAGGCAAGAAGCACGCGTGGCCCAAGAGGCGGAACGAGACTCCGCGAATCGCTACGCACAGATGATCGAAGAGCGGCCGACCGCGGCGGGCCCCACGCTCGACGCGCAAGCGCCGCTCAAAACCGAACCCCGCTACAGCACGCCGATCGAACGCGACCGGGCGCTATACGGCACCCCGAAATAAAGGCTGGGACGAAAGAATCCGCAATGACGGGCGAACCCAACCGCCCAGCTAAAGCGCGCAACGGGCACAGGGACGTGCCCCATGGGCGCCCATGAGACGGGCTGGCAAACTGCCGAGGGTTGGCAGCCGCGACCGCTCGGCGCCCATTTGACCGAGCCTTCTGGCCTCTCTGATGCCGGGATCCGGGGTTTTGTTACAGACGGGCGTGGCGCCATTCAGCGCTCGGCGTCTTGCAGCTTCTCGATGATGGCCTGGGTATCGATGGCGTCATCCTGGAGCGCCAGCCGCTGCAACACCCGCGATGTCAGTTCGAGTTGCTTGATATAGGCCGCGCAGCGCGGGCAGCCCTGCAAGTGCAGCATCACCGCCTGGCGATTCACCGGCTGCAGACGGTCCTCGATGATCTCCGAGCCCAGCTCGGAAATGTCGCGGCAGGTCAGCATACGCCCTCCGCCTGGAAGCGAATCAACATGGCATGCATGCGCTGTCGCCCGCGGTGCAGCAGTACGCGGATATTGCCTTCGCCCAAGCCGAGCGCCTGGGCGATTTCGGCGTAATCGAGCCCACCCAGTTCACGCATCATCACCACGCTCCGCTGGTCGTCGGGAAGCAGCTGCAGATGCTTGCGGATGCACGCATGCAGCTCGCTCTCCGTGAGCAGATCCTCGGGGGTGTCGTGATGCCATTGCGGCGGCGGCGCAATCCAGGCACCGCGCGCATCGAAGGACGCGCTGATCGGCGAGCCGGTGTCCACGCCCCAGCGATCGAGGGATACTTCCCTCCAGTGTTTGCGGCGCATGGCGCGGGCCTCATTGATGGCGATCCGTGCGAGCCAGGTTCGGAACCTGGACCGGCCCTCGAACTTGCCGATCGAGGCAATGGCCTTCAGCCAGGTCTCCTGCGCAACGTCGTCGGCCAACCCCGAACCGACCAACGGGGTCGTCATGGCGACCAGAAAAGCATGGTGCAACTTGATCATCTCGTCCAACGCGCAGCGCTCCCCCGCGCGCACCCGCTCGAGCAACTCCGCTTCGTTGTCCATCCGCGTCTCCCGATAGCCCGCCTGCCGATCCTCGGCTGAGCCACAGGCCATTTTCGTTAGACGGACCGGGCTCGATTCGTTCCGGCCCACGGCCAACCATTGGTCCGGGTGGCCGTGCGGAGTTTCACGCGGGCAAGCGAGCGGGGACTGACTCGGGCCGGCCGGCGCCAGGTCGCCCAGGAGGCTCAACCCGCAACAGAGAACTTTCCTACCGGCGCTTTCCTTGCCCCGCTAGAGCCCGGCCTCCTATCCTCCGCCAGTCACGGTCAATCCCGTGACCGGGTTTGACGACCCGGCAGAACAGGCGCGTTGGCGCCGATGGCGTATGCGAAAACGGCGTAGCGTTTTTGCAGGCCCCCGTGCGCTCTTGGATTTATCTGCCACGCTCTATGGCGGATCGCGCGGGGAGGCCCTCGGGCCTGCCGGTACCTGTTCCCGGTTCGTCAACCCCGCGCGGTCCGCCCCCTCCGTTTGACGACGTAGCGGCGGACTCCCCCTCAGAACAGGAGTTCTCCACTATGCACGATGCATACAGCGCTACCACCTTCCTCCGTCACACCCGCCCCCTGCGTGGCATTCTGATCGACGACCAGCCCTGGTTCGTCGCCTATGACCTGGCGCGGCTATTAGGCCTCAATCATCCGCAATCCCTCGCGCGACGCATGGAACCCCATGAAATGCGCGTAGTGAAGCTACGCCATGCCAGTGGCGGCGAGGAGCCGGTGGAGGTCATCAGCGAGGCGGCGCTCTACAAGGCACTGTTCCGCTTCGGCCACCCGGAGAACCGCACGCTGGGCCGCTGGCTGGCAGAGACGGTGATGCCACTGTTGCGCGACCAGGGCCGGGACGATCCGCGGCAGCCACGGCGGTTGCTGATGAATTGGCGCTCGCAGCGCGTCACCGTGCTGGACTGGCAGGGTGCGTTGTGGGTGCCGCTGGAGCAGTTGCCAACCTTCAGCGCCTTCGCCGCAGGCATCGAGCGACGGCGCTGAAAGACTCGGCGCGCGCCGCTCAGGCGACCGCGCCGGTCTCGTAGAACGGCGCCTGGTTGTAGTAGGTGATGCAGGCTTTCAACTTGTCGCGGGCGCTGGCATCCAGGGTTTCGAAGGCCAGGCCGTAGTTGTAGCTGCCCTCGCCCTGGGTCTGCCATTTCACCCGCGCCTTGACCGGGAACGGTTGCTGGCGGTCGTACTCGGCACGGTTGTCGCTGGGCTGGCGGATCAGCAATTCCAGGCTATCGCCCTTGCCGGCCTGGAGCGGCTGGGCGAGCTTGAGGCGGATACCGCTCATGCTGAAGTCGGCGCTGGTGGCGAACTGCTCGCGCCCGCCGTCGCGCACTTCCACCATCAGGTTCTGCATCACCCGCGGGGTCTTGCGCTGGTCGTCCGGCGCCGGCACCACGGTCTGCAGGCTGTCGAAATGGAAGCTCTGCATGACCTGGCGCAGGCGTTCGGATACCTGGTGCAGATCGGCGCTGACCACGCCGGTGGTGTGGATCTGCGCGGTGTTCTCTTCCAGGGTGTGCATCAGTTCGCCGAGACGCGATTCGAGCTGCGCCAGCTTGCCCATCTGGTGGCTGCTGACGGCGGAGATTTCCTTGGCCAGGCCGGCGTTGTGCTCGATGTCCTGGAGGATCAGGGCGAACACTTGATTGGCACCTTCGGCCTTGGACATGCCCTGGTGGGTGCGCTCGATGATGCCGTCCATGGCGCGGGTGTTGTTCTCCACCAGCGCCGCCAGGTTGCCGATGATGCCGTTGATGGTGTTGGTCGCTTCGCCGGCGCGGGTGGCCAGGCCGCGCACTTCGTCGGCGACCACCGCGAAGCCACGCCCGGCCTCGCCGGCGCGGGCCGCTTCGATGGCCGCGTTGAGGGCCAGCAGGTTGGTCTGGTCGGTGATCCCGCTGATGGTCGCGGTGATCGCCTGGATCTGCCGGCTGGCTTCGCCCAGGGCGTGGATTTGCTGGCCGGCGGCCTGCACTTCAGTGACCGCGCGGGCCATTTCTTCGATGTTGCCGCGGATCGCCTGCACGCCTTCGGCGGCGCGCGAACGCGATTGGCTGGCGCGGTCGCTGACGGTCTGCGACAGCTCCAGCACCGAGCTGGAGGTGGCGGCGAGTTCGCTGGTGGCCTCGCGCACCTCCGCCGAGCGTTGTTCCTGGATGCGCGAGCTGCCGGTGATGCGTTGCGAGATGTCGGCGATCTGGAAGGATGACTGACCGATCTGGCGCGACTCCTGGTCGATCCGGCGCATGTGCCCGGCCAGCGCCTCGACCATCGCCTGCATGCTGCCGAGCAGGCTGTCGCCACGCTGCGAGCGGTCGTGGATGGGAATCTCCAGCTGACCGTCGGCGACACTGCGCGCGACCGCCACGGCGTAGGCTGGCTCGTTGCCGAGCAGTTGGATCAGGCGGCGATAGAGATACAGGCAACCGCCGAGCAGCAGCACCAGGGCGAGCAAGGCGATGCCGTTGCTGATCCAGGCGATCATGCGCCGTTCGGCGGCCTGCCCGGCGTTGGCCGTCGCGACCGCATCGCCGAGTTGCTGGGCCATGCTTTCCATGCGGTTGGCCAGTTGTTCGGAAAGCGCGTCGAAACCGTCGGCGCCCTTCATCAGCGCGTTACCGGCGTCGCGGCCCTGGTGCACGTAGAGGTTGGCCATGCGCTCGCCCGTGGCATAGAGGCGATCGATGCTGCTGCCGGCCTCGTCGATGGAAGCCTGCATCTGCGGCGCCAGTGTGCGCAGACGCGCCAGCTCCTGATGCGCGGCGCTCTGTTCGGCCCTGGCTTCGCTGTAGTCGTCGGAACCGACCGCCGAGGCGTCGGTGAGGAACTGCTGGATCTGCACCACGTGGTAGCGCACGTCCTTGAAGGCCAGAGAGGCCTCCTGCAGACGCAACTGCTCGGCGCTGGCCACGCTCAAGGCGTGGTTGCCGTACCAGAGCAGCCCGTTGCCGAGCAGCAGCACGAAAGTGATCGTGGCCGTCATCGACGACAGCAGACGTTTCAGGGAGGTATTCGACGCGTGGGGCTGAGGCATGACCATTACCTGTTGCAGAAACCTGTGGCGGCCGCTGGGCCGATAATGCTGGGGGCACAGTCCATTGCGCGTTGCACGCGGCGACGCCGCGCGGCGCGGCGCGGCGCGGTGGCGAGCGCGAGTTGGCGGCGGATCGGGGAGCCTGCGGTATTTCCTGGCGCCTTTGCCTGGCTGCCGGCGTATCGGGTAGGAAATGTCCGTAAGAATATCATGGCCATCGGCAGCTAGGCCGCGTTCTTGAGCAGCGCGAGGGCTTTTTCTGCCGCTTGCGCTCATGTAGCCGGCGCCTTCCGGGCGCAGCCTTGGGGGAAGCCTACGACACCCCCGGCGAGAAATTTCCGGCAGCCTCGGGCGAATGAGCAGGCCACTCATCCGTTGGTACGCCGACATTTGGTCGGCGGTATTCCAGAATTTCCGCTCAGCCAGCACCGCGTCGAAGGGGCTTTCCGCGTGCTGGCGCGCTCATCCTGGTGCCCTTTCCACCTCGCAGCCTGGCCACAGAAGCACCGAAATCCCTAAGCAGAATCTCTATCTCGGGGCTTTCCGAGACGCACGCAGATGCCTCTTGCGAATCAAGTATTATGGTATACCATAAGACACCAATAGCCCCTCATCAGCCCCAGACTCAAGGAGCACCCCATGAGCTTCGAGATCCGCAAGATCGTCACCTACTCCGAAGAAACCTTCATCGAGGGCGGCAAGGCCGCCGATAAGCCGGTCACCATGGTCGGCCTGGCGGTGGTGATCAAGAACCCGTGGCTGGGCCGCGGCTTCGTCGAGGACCTGAAACCGGAAATCAAGGCCAACTGCTCCGACCTCGGCGCGCTGATGGTCGAGCGCCTGACCGCCGCCATCGGCGGTGCCGCGCGCATCGAAGCCTACGGCAAGGCCGCGGTGGTCGGCGCCGATGGCGAGATCGAGCACGCCTCGGCGGTGATTCACACCCTGCGTTTCGGCAACCACTACCGCGAGGCGGTGAAGGCCAAGAGCTACCTGAGCTTCACCAACAAGCGCGGCGGTCCGGGCACCTCGATCCAGATCCCGATGATGCACAAGGACGACGAAGGCCTGCGCTCGCACTACATCACCCTGGAAATGCAGATCGAAGACGCCCCGCGCGCCGACGAGATTATTGTGGTCCTCGGCGCCGCCGACGGTGGCCGCCTGCATCCGCGCATCGGCAACCGCTACATCGACCTGGAAGAGCTCGCCGCCGAGAAGGCGCAGTGAGCGGGAGCAGCGGCATGACTATGCTCAGCCCTCAGCAGACACCGGCCGGCACCAGCTACCTGGTGACCGGCCAGGGCGAGCCCGTGGTGCTGATCCACGGGGTCGGCCTGAACAAGGAAATGTGGGGCGGGCAGATCGTCGGCCTGGCCCCGCACTTCCAGGTGATCGCCTACGACATGCTCGGCCACGGCGCCAGCCCGCGCCCGGCCTCGGGCACGGCGCTGGAGGCCTATGCCGACCAGTTGTTCGAGCTGCTGGAGCATCTCGACCTGCCGCGCGCGACCATCATCGGTTTCTCCATGGGCGGCCTGGTGGCGCGTGCCTTCGCCCTCAAGCATGCACAGCGCACTGCTGCCCTGGTGATCCTCAACAGTGTGTTCAACCGCACGCCGGAACAGCGCGCCGGGGTCATCGCGCGCACCGCCCAGGCCGCCCAGCATGGCCCGGACGCCAATGCCGAGGCGGCGCTGTCGCGCTGGTTCAGCCGCGAATACCAGGCGGCCAACCCGGCGCAGATCGCGGCGATCCGGCAAACCCTTGCCAGCAACGATCCGCAGGGGTATCTGACCACCTATGAGCTGTTCGCCACCCAGGACATGTACCGCGCCGACCAACTGGGCGACATCCGCGTGCCGACCCTGGTCGCCACCGGCGAACTCGATCCCGGCTCGACGCCGGAGATGGCCCGCCAACTGGCCGCACACATACCCGGCGCCGAGACGGTGGTGCTGGACGAACAACGGCACATGATGCCGGTGGAGTCGCCGCGCCTGGTCAACCAGATGCTGCTGGACTTCCTCCACCGCGCTCAGGCCTCCCGCCATTCAGTAGAGGGGAACGTCGCATGACGCTCGCGCGCTTCCAGATGTGCATCGACGGCCAATGGGTCGATGCGCTCTCCGGCAAGACCTTTCACAGCCTGAACCCGGCCCTGGGCGAAGCCTGGGCCGAACTGCCCGACGCCGACGAAGCCGATGTCGAGCGCGCCGTGCAGGCCGCCCAGCGCGCCTTCGAGGCGCCGGCCTGGCGCGGCCTCAGCGCGACCGCGCGGGGCAAGCTGCTGCGCCGCCTGGGCGACCTGATCGGCGCGCGCAAGGAAGAGCTGGCGCAACTGGAAAGCCGCGACAACGGCAAGCTGATCCGCGAGACCCGCGGCCAGGTCGGCTATCTGCCGGAGTTCTTCCACTACACCGCCGGCCTGGCCGACAAGCTCGAAGGCGGCACCCTGCCGCTGGATAAGCCGGACATGTTCGCCTACACGGTGCACGAACCGATCGGCGTGGTGGCCGGGATCATTCCCTGGAACAGCCCGCTGTACCTGACGGCGATCAAGCTGGCGCCGGCCCTGGCGGCCGGCAACACCATCGTCCTCAAACCTTCCGAGCACGCCTCGGCGACCATTCTCGAACTGGCCCGCCTGGCCCTAGAAGCCGGCTTCCCGGCCGGGGTGGTCAACGTGGTCACCGGCTACGGGCCGAGCACCGGCGCGGCGCTGACCCGCCATCCGCTGGTGCGCAAGATCGCCTTCACCGGCGGCGCCGCCACGGCCCGCCACGTGGTGCGCAGCAGCGCCGAGAACTTCGCCAAGCTGTCGCTGGAGCTGGGCGGCAAGTCGCCGAACATCATCTTCGCCGACGCCGATCTGGAGAGCGCGGTGAACGGCGCCGTGGCCGGCATCTACGCCGCCTCCGGGCAGAGCTGCGTGGCCGGCTCGCGGCTGCTGGTGCAGGACGCGGTCTACGACGAATTCGTCGCGCGCCTGATCGAACGCGCGCGGCGCATCCGCATCGGCAACCCGCAGGACGATGCCAGCGAAATGGGCCCGATGGCCACCGAACAGCAACTGGCGATCGTCGAGCGCATGGTCGCCCAGGCGCAGAGCGAAGGCGCCACCCTGCTCATGGGCGGCCGCCGCCCGGCGCTGGACGGCAACGGCTGGTACTACGAGCCGACCCTGCTGGCCTGCGCGCGCCATGACCTGACGATCATGCAAGAGGAAGTCTTCGGCCCGGTGGCCGCGGTCATCCGCTTCAAGGACGAGGCCGAGGCGCTGGCCATGGCCAACGACTCGCAGTTCGGCCTGGCCGCCGGCATCTGGACCCGCGACCTCGGCCGCGCCCACCGCCTGGCGCGCGACGTGCGCTCGGGGATCATCTGGGTCAACACCTACCGCGCGGTATCGGCCATGGCGCCGATCGGCGGCTTCAAGAACAGCGGCTACGGCCGCGAGAGCGGCATCGATTCGGTGCTTGCCTACACCGAACTGAAAACGGTGTGGATCAACCTCTCGCCAGCGCCCATGCCCGACCCCTTCGTGATGCGTTGAGAGGCAGGCTGAGATGATCGAACCCGGCATTTACAAAGAAGTCATGGGCTCCTTCCCCTCCGGCGTCACCGTGGTGACCACGCTGGACGAGGACGGCGGCATCGTCGGCATCACCGCCAGCGCCTTCAGTGCGCTGTCGATCGACCCCGCGCTGGTACTGTTCTGCCCCAACTACGCCTCGGATACCTACCCGGTGCTGTCGCGCAGCGGCAAGTTCGCCATCCACCTGCTGTGCGCCGATCAGCAGGCCGAAGCCTACGCCTTCGCCGGCAAGGGCAAGGACAAGGCGCGCGGCATCGAGTGGCACCTCAGCGAGCTGGGCAACCCGCTGCTGAACAAGGCCACGGCGATCATCGAGTGCGATCTGTGGCGCGAGTACGACGGCGGCGACCACGCCATCGTGGTCGGCGCGGTGCGCAACCTGATCCTGCCCAAGCAGGAAATGACGCCGATGGTCTATCACCGCGGGCGCCTCGGCGCGCTGCCGCAGATCGCCTGATGTCCCTTGCGGGCCGCGCACCATCCCACTCTCGGTAGCGGCCCTTTTTTATCGATGTCGCGGCGCCGCCGGCAAGGGGCGCCGCCGCTGGCAGGAGAAAGCTCGCATGAGCAACGAAAAATACGCCAGGGGCCTGGCGATCCGCACCCAGGTGCTGGGCGAGGCCTATGTACAGCGTTCGCTGGAAAACGCCGACGACTTCAGCCGGCCGCTGCAGGAACTGGTCACCGAGTACTGCTGGGGCCACGTCTGGGGCCGGGACGGCTTATCGCTGAAAGAACGCAGCATGATAAACTTGGCGATGATTTCAGCGCTCAACCGGCCGCATGAACTCAAGCTTCACATCCGTGGCGCCCTGCGCAACGGCCTCAGTCGCGAGCAGATCCGTGAAATACTGCTGCAGGTCGGCATCTACTGTGGCGTACCGGCGGCGGTGGACAGCTTCCGCCTCGCTCGCGAGGCCTTCGCCGAAGCCGATGCGGAACAACAAGGTTGAGCGCTGTCCCAGCCCGATGCGGCCCCTAGCCGGGCCTCACGTTCCTCCTACGGACAGCCAATAACAGAGCGGACCCTATGAAACGCTTGCCTCTCGATGACAGCTTCAAGGTCAATCGCAATCCCGTCACCCTGCGCGAGATCGTGCTGGACAAGCTGCGCACGGCGATCATGAACTTCCAACTGCTGCCCGGCGACCGCCTGGTCGAGCGCGACCTCTGCGAACTGCTCGGGGTCAGCCGCACCTCGGTGCGCGAGGCGCTGCGTCACCTGGAGTCGGAAGGCCTGGTGGAGTTCGCCGACGCCAAGGGCCCGCGCGTCGCCATCATCACCCTGGAAGACGCCACCGAGATTTACGAACTGCGCTGCGTGCTCGAAGGGCTGATCGTGCAGTTGTTCACCCTCAACGCCAAGGCCAAGGACATCCGCGCCCTGGAAAAGGCCCTGGCGGAAAACCGCAAGGCGCTGGAGGAAGGCGAGCTGCAACAGGTGATCGACTCGGTGCAGAAGTTCTACGACGTGCTGCTGGAAGGCGCCGGCAACCGCACCGCCGCCACCCAGCTGCGCCAGTTGCAGGCGCGCATCAGCTACCTGCGCGCCACCTCGGTGTCGCAGGCCAATCGGCGTGGCGCGAGCAACCAGGAAATGGAACGCATCGTCGAGGCGATCAAGAGCGGCGATCCGCTGGCCGCGCACCAGGCTTCGGTGGACCACGTGCGCGCCGCCGCCAAGGTCGCTCTGGACTACCTGAAATCCAAGCAGGACGACAACGCCAAGGTGCGCCCGATCGTCGCCCCGATCGCCCTCAAAGAACCGCGCATCGGACGCTGACGCCGTGCCGGCCCCGCGCTTCTGTCCCGCCTGCGGCTCGGCCAACCTGGCCCGCCGCACGCCGGCGGGCGACACCCACCAGCGCCTGCTCTGCGACGCCTGTGGCTACGTCCATTACGAGAATCCGCGGGTCATCACCGGCTGCATCATCGAGCGCGACGGCCGCTACCTGCTGTGCCAGCGCGGCATCCCGCCGCGCGTGGGCACCTGGACGCTGCCGGCCGGCTTCATGGAAAACGGCGAAACCACCGAGCAGGCGGCCCTGCGCGAGGTCTGGGAAGAGAGCGGCGTGCGCGCGGAAATCCTCTCGCCCTACTCGATCTTCAGCGTGCCGACGATCAGCGAGGTGTACATCATCTTCCGCGCCATCGCCCTCGAAGAGACCGGCCAGTACGGCCCGGAAACCCTCGACTACCGCTTCTTCGCCGCCGACGAAATCCCCTGGGACGCCATCTACTACCCGGCGATCCGGCAAATCCTCGAACGCTACATCGCCGAACGCCGCGCCGGCGTCTACGGCATCTACATGGGCAACGACGACAGCGGCACCATCCACTTCATCCGCTGACGCCAACCGCTCCCCGCTCCCGACGAATCCGACAACCCACGGTGCCATGCCGCGGCAACGCGTGCGAGCGCTGGCAAACGCAGGATGGCGTTGAGCGCAGCGAAACCCATCGATGGATCTCGCCAGCGCCCGCCGCGGCCCCGTCACAAGCCCTCGACGATGATCACTTCGGCGCGCGCCGCGCCCTGGCGCTGGGCGCAGGCCGCCTGATACTCCGCCGAGCGGTAGCAGGCCAGCGCCTGCTCGTAGGAAGCGAACTCGATGACCACGCTGCGCTGCGGTGTCGGCCGTCCTTCCAGCGCCTCGGAGCGTCCGCCCCTGGCCAGCAGGCGCCCGCCATACTGAGCGAAGGCCGCCGGGGCCAGTTGCGTATAGGCGCTGTATTGCTGCGGGTCGGTGACGTCGACGTGGGCGATCCAATAGGCCTTCATGGGAAATCCTCTGTGGCTGTCGAATAATCGGTATTATGGTATACCACAATTATCCGCCAACCACTGCACGGAACCGACCATGCCATTCCATCGAATCGAAGACATCATCGACGACTTCCGCCAGGGCCGCATGGTCCTGCTGGTGGACGACGAGGACCGCGAGAACGAGGGCGACCTGCTGCTCGCCGCCGAGCACTGCACGCCCGCGGCGATCAACTTCATGGCCCGCGAGGCGCGCGGACTGATCTGCCTGACGCTGACCGAGGAGCACTGCCAGCGCCTCGGCCTGGAGCAGATGGTGCCGGCCAATGGCAGCGCCTTCTCCACTGCCTTCACCGTCTCCATCGAAGCGGCCAGTGGCGTCACCACCGGCATCTCCGCCGCCGACCGCGCGCACACCGTGCGCACCGCCGTCGCCCCCGGCGCCCGCGCCGATGACCTGGTGCAACCCGGCCACATCTTCCCCCTGCGCGCCCGCGAGGGCGGCGTGCTGACCCGCGCCGGGCACACCGAGGCCGGCTGCGACCTGGCGCGCCTGGCCGGGCTGACGCCGTCGGCGGTGATCGTCGAAGTGATGAACGACGACGGCAGCATGGCCCGCCGTCCGGAGCTGGAAGCCTTCGCCGAACGGCACGGCATCCGCATCGGCACCATCGCCGACCTCATTCAGTACCGCCTGAGCACCGAGCACACGGTGGCGCGCATCGGCGAACGCGAGCTGCCGACCGTGCACGGCACCTTCCGTCTGGTCACCTACGAGGACCGCATCGAAGGCGGCGTGCACATGGCCATGGTGATGGGCGATATCCGTCACGATGAGCCGACCCTGGTGCGCGTCCACGTGATCGACCCACTGCGCGACCTGGTTGGCGCCGAGTACAGCGGGCCACGTAACTGGACGCTGTGGGCCGCCCTGCAAAAGGTCGCCGAGGAAGGCCGTGGCGTGGTCGTGGTGCTGGCCAATCACGAGTCGTCCCAGGCGCTGCTGGAGCGCGTGCCGCAGCTGACCCGCGCGAGCCGGCCGTTCTCCCGCTCGCAGTCGCGGATCTATTCGGAAATCGGCGCCGGGGCGCAGATCCTGCAAGACCTCGGCGTCGGCAAGCTGCGCCACCTCGGCCCGCCGCTGAAGTACGCCGGCCTCACCGGATATGCCCTGGAAGTGGTGGAAAGCCTGCCCTTCGAGGGCTGAAAAATGCCCGGCGCGACGACCGTTCGCGCCGGTATTCAGGGCAAAGGCTTGCACAAAGTTTGGAATACCATAATATGACATTCCGTAGGCCGACGATTGTCGCGGCGCCCCCGCCAGGGACAGCCTGAACAACGCACCGGACACGGCCGACCCTGTAGGCCCGATTGGCCTGACTGCTCCTGATGAGCGGGCACAACGACCCGCTCGCGTACAAACACAACAACGAGGGCATGCACATGGTTTTCAAGAAACGCGCAGCAGCGGCGATGATCGCCGCCGTTCTGGGTCTGGCCGGCGGCATCGCCAGCGCGGCTGACAGCGTCAGCTTCGTCAGCTGGGGCGGCACCACCCAGGACGCACAGAAACAGGCCTGGGCCGATCCCTTCAGCGCCACCAGCGGCATCCACGTGGTACAGGACGGGCCGACCGACTACGGCAAACTCAAAGCCATGGTCGAGAGCGGCAACGTGCAGTGGGACGTGGTTGACGTCGAGGCCGACTTCGCCCTGCGCGCCGCCAGCGAGGGTCTGCTCGAACCGCTGGACTTCAAGGTGATCGATCGCAGCAAGATCGACCCGCGCTTCGCCTCCGACCACGGCGTCGGCTCGTTCTACTTCTCCTTCGTGCTCGGCTACAACCAAGGCAAGCTCGGCGGTCACGCGCCGCAGGACTGGACCGCGTTGTTCGACACCAAGACCTACCCCGGCAAGCGCGCCCTGTACAAATGGCCGAGCCCCGGCGTGCTGGAGCTGGCCCTGCTGGCCGATGGCGTGCCGGCCGACAAGCTCTACCCGCTGGACCTCGACCGCGCCTTCAAGAAGCTCGACAGCATCAAGAAGGACATCGTCTGGTGGGGCGGCGGCGCCCAGTCGCAGCAACTGCTCGCCTCCGGCGAGGCCAGTCTCGGCCAGTTCTGGAACGGCCGCGTCTATGCCCTGCAGCAGGACGGCGCGCCGGTTGGCGTGAGCTGGAAGCAGAACCTGGTCATGGCCGACTTCCTCGTGGTGCCGAAAGGCTCGAAGAACAAGGACGCGGCCATGAAGCTGATCGCCCAGGCCGCCAGCGCCAAAGGCCAGGCCGATTTCGCCAACCTCACCGCCTACGCGCCGGTCAACGTCGACAGCGTCAGCCTGCTCAAGCCGGAACTCGCTCCGAACCTGCCGACCGCCTACGCTAAAGAGCAGATCACGCTCGATTACGCGTACTGGGCCAAGAACGGTCCGGCCATCGCCGCCCGGTGGAACGAATGGCTGGTCAAGTGAAAATGGCTGCCGTCGCCTCCCCCTCCGCAAGCCAAGCCGCCGACGCCTCGCGCGTCGGCGGCGCCCCTGGGGCTATTTCGATGAAGCGCGATGATTCGGCCGCGCGACGCTGGCGCGGTGCCTTGCAACTGCTGCCCGCCCTGCTGTTCATCAGCCTGTTCTTCCTCATCCCGCTGGTCAGCCTGCTGCTGCGCGGCGTCCTCGAACCCACCCCGGGTCTGCAGAACTACGCCCAGCTGTTCGCCAACTCGGCCTATGCCCGGGTGCTGCTCAACACCTTCTCGGTCGGCGCCCTGGTCACCCTGATCAGCCTGCTGCTCGGCTTCCCGCTGGCCTGGGCGATCACCCTGGTGCCGCGCGGCTGGGGGCGAGTGTTGCTGAACATCGTGCTGCTGTCGATGTGGACCAGCCTGCTGGCGCGCACCTACTCCTGGCTGGTGCTGCTGCAGGCCTCGGGAGTGATCAACAAGATACTGATGGCCCTCGGCCTGATCGATCAGCCGCTGGAGCTGGTGCACAACCTGACCGGCGTGGTGATCGGCATGAGCTACATCATGATTCCGTTCATCGTGCTGCCGTTGCAGGCGACCATGTCGGCGATCGACCCGATGGTCCTGCAAGCCGGCTCGATCTGCGGCGCCAGCCCCTGGAGCAACTTCTTCCGGGTGTTCCTGCCACTCTGCCGGCCGGGGCTGTTCTCCGGCGGTTTGATGGTCTTCGTCATGTCGCTGGGTTACTACGTGACCCCGGCGCTGCTCGGCGGCGCGCAGAACATGATGCTGCCGGAGTTCATCGTCCAGCAGGTGCAGTCCTTCCTCAACTGGGGAATGGCCAGTGCGGCCGCCGCGCTGCTGATCGTCATCACCCTGGCGCTCTTCTATCTCTACCTGAAGCTGCAACCGGAATCGCCGGTCGCCTCGTCCACCGGGAGGTAAGCCATGCTGCTCTCCGCCAACGCCATGGGGCCGCGCCTGCGCGCCGGCCTGTTCGCCGTGACCGGCGCCATCGCGGCCTTCCTGCTGCTGCCGATCGTGTTCATCGTGCTGCTGTCCTTCGGCTCCTCGCAGTGGCTGGTGTTCCCACCGCCGGGCTGGACGCTGAAGTGGTACCTGCAGTTCTTCGCCAATCCGGAATGGATGGAGGCGGCCCTGGCCAGCCTCAAGGTCGCCGTGCTCACCACCTTCTGCTCCGTGGCCCTGGGCATGCCCACCGCCTTCGCCCTGGTGCGCGGTCGCTTCCCCGGCCGGGAACTGTTCTACGGCCTGTTCACCCTGCCGATGATCGTGCCCCTGGTGATCATCGCGGTGGCGGTCTACGCGCTGTTCCTCAAGCTGGGCTATACCGGCACGCTGTTCGCCTTCGTGGTCAGCCACGTGATCGTCGCCCTGCCCTTCACCATCATCTCGATCATCAACTCGCTGAAGCTGTTCGACCGCTCCATCGAGGATGCCGCGGTGATCTGCGGCGCCTCGCGCCTGCAGGCGGTGTTCCATGTGACCTTCCCGGCCATCCGCCCGGGCATCGCCGCCGGCGCCCTGTTCGCCTTCCTGGTGTCCTGGGACGAGGTGGTGCTCAGCGTGATGATGGCCAGCCCGACCCTGCAGACCCTGCCGGTGAAGATGTGGAGCACCCTGCGCCAGGATCTCACGCCGGTGATCGCAGTGGCCTCGACCCTGCTGATCGGTCTGTCCCTGCTGGTAATGCTGCTCGCCGCCGTCCTGCGTCGGCGCAACGAAATCCGTGCCTGAGCGCCGAGGTAAACCCATGAGTGCCGTGATCAAGAACCCCAACGACCAGCGCGCCCTGGTCAGCCTGCGCAACCTGAACAAGCACTACGGCGACTTCACCGCCGTGGACAACCTGTCGCTGGACATCCAGGAAGGCGAATTCCTCACCTTCCTCGGCTCCAGCGGCTCCGGCAAGAGCACCACGCTGTCGATGCTGGCCGGCTTCGAGACGCCCAGCTCCGGCGAAATCCTGGTCGACGGCAAGTCGCTGGTGAACGTGCCGCCGCACAAGCGTGACATCGGCATGGTGTTCCAGCGCTATTCGCTGTTCCCGCACCTCGACGTGCGCGACAACATCGGCTTCCCGCTGAGCATCCGCAAGCGCGATCCCAAGGAGCGCGAGCGCCAGGTCGACGCCATGCTGCGCCTGGTGCAACTGGAATCCTTCGCCCACCGCCGCCCGGCGCAACTCTCCGGCGGCCAGCAGCAGCGCGTGGCGATCGCCCGCGCGCTGGTCTACGAACCGCGCATCCTGCTGATGGACGAACCCCTCGGCGCGCTGGACAAGAAACTCCGCGAGGACCTGCAGGACGAACTGCGCCACCTGCACCGGCGCCTGGGCATCACCATCGTCTACGTCACCCACGACCAGGAAGAAGCCATGCGCCTGTCGCAGCGCATCGCCATCTTCAGCCATGGCAAGATCGTCGGCCTGGGCAGTGGCTACGACCTCTACCAGGACCCGCCGAACGCCTTCGTCGCCTCGTTCCTCGGCAACTCCAACTTCATCAAGGTCAAGACCCTGGGCAATGCCGCGGCCGATTTCGAGGGCCAGGCCCTGGCCATCCGCCCGACCGCCGGCGTGACGCCCAACCAGGACCTGCTGCTGATGGTGCGCCCGGAAAAAGCCCTGGTGCTCAGCGCCAGCGAAGCCCTGGCGCAAGCGCCCAGCCCGGGCTGGAACGACATCCCGGCCAGCGTGCTGGAGACCGTGTTCCTCGGCGAGAGCCAGACCTGCACCGTCGCCACGCCGGGCGGCACGCGCCTGACCGTCAAGGCGCTCTCCGGCAACGCCGCCGCGCTGCAACCGGGCGCCCAGGTGCGCGTGCGCTGGGCGGCGAGCGACGCCTGCGTGTACACCCAGTGGAACGAAAGCGACCTGGCCAAGGGTGCCGGCGCGCACTGAGCGGCACCCGCCCCCACCTACCTCTCCACTCGCCCCCTCGCGCCTCACGGCGCAGGGGGTTCTTTTTTGCCCGCGACAGAACAGCCACGACAGCCACGGCTCACCCAAGGGGCTAGTGGGCGTTTGCCAGCGATGGGTATCGCTTCGCTCAACGCCCTCCTACGCTGCCCACGCGCATGCCCCGCCGACGGATCGAGCCCGACCTTTCCTCGCCCCTCACGAGCTCGGGCGCTGGGCGGTGCGTGCCCGGCACGAACGGCGGGCATGAAAAAGCCCCGCCGTTGCGGGCGGGGCTTGGCTGACGCGCGGCCTTGCTTCAGTCGGCCAGGCCGAGCGGCGCCAATGCCTCGCGCGGCGAACGCGAGCGGGTCGCCAGGCAGTAGTACAGCGGGCAGGTCACCAGCAGGCCGGCCAGCCAGGACAGATCGGCGCCGCCCAGGTAATTGGCGTAGGGACCGACGTAGATCGAGGTGTTGGCGAACGGCAACTGGATCAGGATGCCGGCCACATAGGCGATGATCGCCGGCGGATTGAAGCGCCCGTAGATGCCGCCGTCGGCGCGGAAGATCGAGGCAATGTCGTAGCGCCCGCGCTTGACCAGGTAGAAGTCGACCAGGTTGATCGACACCCAGGGCACCAGGACCACCAGCAAGGCCAGGATCAGGCCGATGAAGTGCGCGATGAAGTTCGCCGAGGCGCTCAGCGCCATGCCGCAGGCGGCGATCAGCACCAGCGCCGACAGGGCCACGCGCAGCCGCACGCTGGGCGTCCAGTCGCTGGCGAAGGTCTGTACCGAGGTGACGATCGAGAGGACCGCGCCATACAGATTGAGGGCGTTGTGGCTGATGATGTTGAGCAGGAACAGCACCATCAGCAGCGGGCCGAGCGCCCCGGTGGCCTGCTTCACCGCAGCCATGGCGTCGGTGCCTTCGGGAACCGCCAGCACCGCCACGGCGCCGAAGGCGAACGAAAGGATGGTACCCAGGCAGGCGCCGGCATAGGTGGCCAGGAACGGCCGCAGAATGCCGACGCTGGCCGGCAGGTAGCGCGAGTAGTCGGAGACGTAGGGCGAGAAGCTGATCTGCCAGATGATGCCCAGGCACAGGGTCGCCACCCAACCGGACAGGTTGAACGCGCCACGGCTGAAGAAATCGCCCGGCAGGCTGCCGCAGAAAATCGCGATGAAACCGGCCAGCAGCGCACCGCCCATCACCCAGGTGCCGATGCGGTTGAGGCTATGGATGAAGCGATAACCGACCACGCCGATGGCGGTGGCGCCGGCCGCGCCGAGCAGGATCGCCAGCGGCAGTGGCAAGAACGGCACAATGCCGTGGATGGTCTCGCCGGCCAGGACGATGTTGGAAATGAAGAAACCCAGGTAGATCAGCGCGGCGAAGAACACGATCAGCAGCGCGCCGTAGCGGCCGAACTGGCCACGGCTCTGGACCATCTGCGGGATGCCCAGTTGCGGGCCCTGGGCCGAGGCCAGGGCGATCACCAGGCCACCGAGCAGGTGGCCGAGGACAATGGCCAGCAGGCCGGAAAACAGGTCGAGGTGGAACACCTGGACGACCATGGCGCCGGTCACCACCGGCAAGGGCGCGATATTGGTGCTGAACCAGAGGGTGAAGAGGTCGCGGGAACGGCCGTGGCGTTCGCCGGGCGGCACCTGGTCGACGGTGTGGCTTTCAATGAGGGTCGTCTGCTCGGACTGGGACATGATCGTGCGCTCGATAGAAGTCGCGGCGCCCGCCGTCACGCGCGCGCCGATTCAATGGGAGGGTCGTAGCGTCAGCCGGTGGCGCGCGGCGAGGCTCAGCGAGCGCCGTTCTCCGCGGGAGGCGACGCGCGCAGGCTGGACCGCGCGCAATGATCATGACGACGCGCCCGGAGCGGGCAGAGAAGAAGTGCGAGAAGCATCGTATTGCCTTGTTTCTTGTGTTTGTAAGAGCCACGCAGGGCAGGCATTGGGGCGAGCCGGCGGCAGCGAGACGCTGCGGCGGCCGGCGCAAAGCATATTATGGCATCCCAAAAAACAGGCAAGTTTTTTGTCGCTCGCGCAACAGGCACGGCCCCCTCCGGTCACTGCGTTGAACTATCACGCCAGCGCCGCAAGCCAGTTCTGGCGCGGCATGTACGTTCGTCGGCGGGACACCAGCGGGGCCTTTCGGGTCGTTAAAAAATGCTGGATATCGGCAAGTATTATGGTATACCAACAGACACAAAACCCGAGAAACATCCACCGAGGTCCCCGAACATGATCGACACGACTGCCTACAAACACGTCATGGGCTCCTTCCCGTCCGGCGTTACCGTCATCACCACCCTCGACGATGATGGGCAGATCGTCGGCCTGACGGCCAGTGCCTTCAGTTCGTTGTCGATGGAACCGCCGCTGGTGCTGTTCTGCCCCAACTACAGCTCCGACTCCTACCCGGTGCTGATCCGCCAGCAGCGCTTCGCCATCCACCTGCTCTCCGCCGAGCAGCGCGAGGAAGCCTTCGCCTTCGCGCGCAAGGGCAAGGACAAGGCGCAGGGCATCGAGTGGAGCCTCAGCGAGCTGGGCAACCCGCTGCTGGCCAACGCCACGGCGATCATCGAATGCGAGCTGTGGCGCGAATACGAAGGCGGCGACCATGCCATCCTGGTCGGCGCGGTGAAGAACCTGATCCTCCCCGAGCAGCCGCTCAATCCGATGGTCTACTGCCGCGGCAAGATGGGCGAACTGGCCAGCATGGCCTGAGCGCCTCCCCGGCAAACGAACAGGCCGCCCGTGGGCGGCCTGTTCGTTTCCGCACGCGTCAGGTGCGGAAGCGCATCACCAGGTGGTTCAGCTCCTCGGAGAGCCCGTTCAGCGTGCTCGCCTCGCCACTCGACGAACTGGCCAGCGCCTCCACCAACTGCGCGTCCTGCTGAATCTGCGCGATGTGCCGGTTGATGTCTTCCGCCACCTGGTGCTGCTCTTCGGCGGCGGTGGCGATCTGGGTGTTCATGTCGCGGATCACATCCACCGACTCGCGAATCTGCTCGAAGCTGTCGCGCGCCTGGCCGATCGACAGCACGGTCTGCTGCGACACCTCCAGGCTGGCGTGCATCTGCCGGCCCATTTCCTGGGTGCGGCGCGCCAGGTTGCCGAGCAAGGCGTCGATCTCGCCGGTGGAATCGGCGGTGCGCTTGGCCAGGGCGCGGACCTCATCGGCGACCACGGCGAATCCACGCCCCTGTTCCCCCGCCCGCGCCGCTTCGATGGCCGCATTGAGGGCCAGCAGGTTGGTCTGCTCGGCGATCGCGCTGATGGTGCCGAGGATCGACTGGATATCGTTGCTGTCGCGCTGCAACTGCTGCATCGCCGTCGCCGATTGCTCGATCTCCTGGCACAGGCTGTTGACGCTGGCCACCGCGCCCTCAATCTGGCCCTGCCCGGCATGCGCCTGGCGCTGGCCGTTGTCGGCGGACTGCGCAGCCTGGCTGCAGGAGCGCGCCACCTCGTTGGCGGTCATGACCATTTCGTGGAAGGCGGTGGAGACCATCTCCACGGCTTCGCGCTGGCGCGCGGCGGCTTCGGCCATGTCCCGCGAGACGTTACTGGAGCCGCTGGCGCTGCTGTGGATCTGCCCCGCGGCCTGACCGATACGCTGGATCAACTGGCGAATGCTGCCGAGGAACTGGTTGAACCAGCCGGCCAGCCTGGCGGTTTCGTCGCGGCCGCGCACCTGCAGGCTGCGAGTCAGGTCGCCCTCGCCCTGGGCGATGTCTTCCAGACCGCTGGCCACCGCGCGGATCGGCGCGGCGATCAGTTCGGCGAACCAGGCGCCGGCGAGGGCGAAGAGCAACGCGGCTACGGCGGCGACCAGGGCGATCAGCCAGGTCAGGCGGGTGGCGCCGGCCATCACTTCGCTTTCGCGGATCAGCCCGATGAACTGCCAGCCGAGGGCCTTGGAGGCATAGACGTTGGCCATGTAGCGCTCGCCGCCGAGGGTCACCCGTTGCAACCCGCTGCCGGCATTGGCCAGGGCGGCATAGCCGTCGCCCAGGGCGGCCAGCGCCTTGAAGTTGTGCTGCGGGTCGTTGGGATCGACCAGCACGGTGCCGTTGCGCTCCATCAGCATCAGGTAGCCGCTCTCGCCGAGCTTGATCTGCCGGACCATGTCGGTGAGCTGCTTGAGCGAGACGTCGATATTCACCACCCCGCCCTGCGCGCCGAGGCGGTTGGCGAAGCTGCGCACGCTGCTCACCAGCACCACATCGTCGCCCGGCCAGTAATAGGCTTCGGTGCGCAGGGTCTGTCCGGGATTGGCCATGGCGCGCTGGTACCAGGGGCGGCTGCGCGGATCGTAGTCGCTCAGCTTGGGATCGCCGGGCCAGAACAGATAGCCGCCTTCACTGGTCCCCACCGACACATAGGCATAGGCCGGGTGACTCTTGGCCATGCCGGCGAACAACTGGAACAGCGCCTGCTCCTGCGGGCCTTCCGGCTGCCGGGCGAGTTCGCCGTTGAGGTAGCGCTTGAGGTTGCCGTCGATGTTCTGCAACAGCGGGTGCGCGGCGAGGAACTCGACGTTCTGCCGAATGCCCTCGAAGAACAGCTGCATGGCGTTGTCCACCTGGCGGATCTCGCGGCCGCTGCTGTCGAGGAAGGCGCTGCGCGCATCCTCGCGGACCTGCAGGATGACCAGCACCGCGACCGCCATCGCCGGCAAGCTGGCGATGGCGGCGAAGGCCAGTGTGAGTTTGTACTTGATGTTCATCTTCCCTCTCTTGCTGATGTGCACGCGAAAATTCACTTGCGGCGATTTTGTATTATGGTATACCAATATACAAGGCAGTTCGCAGCCAGGTCCCGCTCCCCCGCTGCGCCGGCCTCACCGGATCGGGCGCAGGCCGCGCCTTCACCGCCACCAGCCAGACATAGGCGCAACAAGAAAAGGGTTCGAGGTAAACGACATGAAATTCTCTTTGTTCGTACACATGGAGCGCTACGATGAGCAGACCAGCCACCGCCAGCTGTTCGAGGAACTCACCGAGCTGACCCTGCTGGCCGAGGCCGGTGGCTTCAGCACCGTGTGGATCGGCGAACACCACGCGATGGAATACACCATCTCGCCCAGCCCGATGCCGCTGCTGTCCTACCTCGCCGCTCACACCACGACCATCCGCCTGGGCGCCGGCACCATCATCGCGCCCTTCTGGCATCCGCTGCGTGTCGCCGGCGAATGCGCGCTGCTCGACGTGATCAGCAACGGGCGCATGGAAGTCGGCCTGGCCCGCGGCGCCTATCAGTACGAATTCGACCGCATGGCCAACGGCATGCCGGCCACGGCCGGCGGCCAGTACCTGCGCGAGATGGTGCCGGTGGTCAAGGCACTCTGGCAGGGCGACTACGCCCACGATGGCGAGCTGTGGAAGTTCCCCACCTCGACCTCCTCGCCGCGGCCGATCCAGCAACCGCACCCGCCGATGTGGATCGCCGCGCGCGACCCGGATTCGCACAACTTCGCGGTGAAGAACGGCTGCAACGTGATGGTCACGCCGCTGATGAAGGGCGACGAAGAAGTCGTCGACCTGAAGAACAAGTTCGAGGCCGCCCTCGCCGCCAACCCGGACGTGCCGCGCCCGCAACTGATGGTGCTGCGCCACACCCACGTGCACAGCGTCGATGACCCGGACGGCTGGAAAGTCGGCGCCGCGGCCATCTCGCGCTTCTACCGGACCTTCGACGCCTGGTTCGGCAACAAGCAGACGCCGGTCAACGGCATCCTCCCGCCGAGCCCGGAAGAGAAATTCAAAGACCGCCCCGAGTTCGAGCTGGAGAACATCCGCAAGAACACCATGATCGGCACCCCCGAGGAAGTGATCGCGCGCATCCGTCACTACCAGGAACTGGGCGTCGACGAATTCAGCTTCTGGGCCGACAACAGCCTGCCCCACGCCGAAAAGAAGAAGTCCCTGGAACTCTTCATCAAGCATGTGCTGCCAGCCTTCCGCTGAGCCAACACAGCCCGCGCGATCGCTGCATGAAAGCCCCTGCCCCACGGCAGGGGCTTTCGCGTTTGCGCGCCCCGCCCGGTTCGCTCATCCGCCCCGCTGGCGCGGCGCTTGCCGCCAGCTAGGCTATAGCGACTACCCGGGCCTCCGCGCGCCACCCTCTTGCAACGCCGCTTCGCCGCCGACGCCGGCGCGGGTCGGCCAGCTTGCCGCACGGGCACGCCACCAGCGTCCGGGCAGCGCCCCAGCGTGGCCCCCTGCAATCCGCCAAGGTATTCCGCAATGCACGATCTCGACCCCATTGAAACCCAGGAGTGGCTGGACGCCCTGGAATCCGTCCTCGATCGCGAAGGTGAGGAGCGCGCGCACTACCTCATGACCCGCATGGGCGAGCTGGCCAGCCGCACCGGCACCCAACTGCCCTACGCCATCACCACGCCCTATCGCAACACCATTCCGGTCACCCACGAGGCACGCATGCCCGGTGACCTGTTCATGGAGCGGCGCATCCGCTCGCTGGTGCGCTGGAACGCACTGGCCATGGTGATGAAGGCGAACAAGCACGACCCCGACCTGGGCGGCCACATCTCCACCTTCGCGTCCTCGGCGACCCTCTACGACATCGGCTTCAACTACTTCTTCCAGGCCCCCACCGACGAGCACGGCGGCGACCTGGTGTTCTTCCAGGG
>NZ_FNDS01000027.1 GCF_900099785.1 Pseudomonas panipatensis
CAGCGACATCACCATGCCGAGGGACTGCGCCCAGTCCGGCAGGGCGGTGTAGTGCAGGTGGTGCGGACCCGCCCAGATGTACAGGGTGATCAGCGCCCAGAAGTGCACGATGGACAGGCGATAGGAGTAGACCGGACGCTCGGCCTGCTTGGGCACGAAGTAGTACATCATCCCCAGGAAGCCGGTCGTAAGGAAGAAGCCCACGGCGTTGTGGCCGTACCACCACTGGACCATGGCATCGGTGGCGCCGGAGTACAGGGAGTAGGACTTGAACCAGGTCACCGGGAGCGACATGTGGTTGACGATGTGCAGCATCGCGGTGACCACGATGAAGGCACCGTAGAACCAGTTGCCGACGTAGATGTGCTTGGTCTTGCGCTTGACGATGGTGCCGAAGAACACCACGCCATAGGTGATCCACACCACGGCCAGGAGAATGGCGATCGGCCATTCCAGCTCGGCGTATTCCTTGGTGGTGGTGTAGCCCAGCGGCAGGGTGATGCCGGCCGCGACGATCACGGCTTGCCAACCCCAGAAGGTGAAGGCCGCGAGGCTGTCAGAAATCAGACGGGCCTGACAGGTGCGTTGTACGACGTAGTAGGAAGTTGCGAAGAGAGCACAGCCGCCGAAGGCGAAGATCACCAGGTTGGTGTGCAATGGACGCAGACGTCCGAAGCTGGTCCATGGCAGGCCGAAGTTGAGCTCTGGCCAGACTAGTTGCGAGGCGATGAAAACACCGAGCCCCATTCCAAGTATCCCCCAGACCACCGTCATGATGGCGAACTGGCGGATGACCTTATAGTTATAAGCAGTCGGACTGATTGCTGTGCTCATTCTAAGGTTCCACGGTTTTTTAGGATATTTAGGGACAAAAAACGGCGGCAAGTATGTAGAAAGCCAATAGCCATTGCAACGCGCCGGGCCTTGGCCCGGAGCCGCTTGCATGCCAGTGTCGGAGCGCTTTCGGCCATGTGCCGTCCGCCTGTTCAGCCCATTCAGACCCGGTGGGTGGGGCCTGATGAAGGGGAGACGCCTTAGTGCCGTTGCCGATTTGCGGATGACGTGAGCTTAGTCGTGAACTTGGGATGTGTGAAGGAATTGGGCGTAGGAGGTGCGACACTTGGTCGCGTAATTGCGGGGAAAGTTGCTCGCGCCCGGATGGGCGCGAGCGGTGGGCTTAATTGGCGGCTGCAGGACGGGAAATGTTGTAGATATAAGCGGCGAGAATATGCACTTTATCTTTGCCTAAATAGGCTTCTTGCGCCGGCATTTGACCCTGGCGGCCATAACGGATGGTTTGTTGCAGTTGGGCGAAGCTCGAACCGTAGATGAAGGCGGCCGGGTGGGTCAGGTTGGGCGCGCCCAGCATCGGGGTGCCTTTGCCTTCGGCGCCGTGGCAGGCCACGCAGGTGGTGGAGAAGAGCTTCTCGCCATTGGCCACCTGGGCCTCGCTGACGCCATCCGGCAGTTTGCGGCCATTGAGCTTGGTGGTGACGAAGGCGGCCACGTCGTGCACGCCCTGGTCGCCCAGCACTTCACCCCAGGCCGGCATGAGCGCGTGGCGGCCGCCGAGAATGGTGGTCTCGATGGTGGTCGCTTCGCCGCCCCAGCGCCAGTCCTGGTCGGTCAGGTTGGGGAAGCCCTGGGCCCCCTTGGCATCCGAGCCGTGGCAGATCGAGCAGTAGGTCGCGAACAGGCGCTCGCCGGTCTTCATGGCTTGCGGGTCCTTGGCCACTTCTTCCACCGACATGGCCGAGTATTTGGCGAAGATCGGGCCGTACTTGCTATCGGCCTGGGCTTCCTCGCGCTCCCATTGCTTGACCTCGGTCCAGCCGTCGTAGCCGGGCAGTACGCCTTTCCAACTGCCCAGGCCCGGGTACAGGGCCAGGTAGCCGGCGGCGAACACGATGGTGCCGACGAACAACAGGAACCACCACCTCGGCAGCGGGTTGTCGTATTCCTCGATGCCGTCGAAGGAGTGGCCCATGGTCTTGTCGGTGACGCCTTTGCTCTCGCCGCTGCGGGTGGCGAAGATCAGCCACAGCAGGGCGATCAGCGATCCGACGGTCAGTACAGTGATGTACAGACTCCAAAAGGTAGTCATGCTTTGTTGCTCCTGGAAGCTTGTTCTTTCTCGACGAGTTCTCGGGCTACCGGGTCGTCCGCGAAGGGCAGCAGGGCATCGTCATCGAAGCGCTGCTTGCGTTTGCCGCCGTAAGCCCAGAGCAGCACACCGATGAAGCCCACCATCACCAGGATGGTGCCGAGGCCGCGTATCGTCCCGATATCCATCGCACTCACCGTTTGCTTTTGATGATGGTCCCGAGGCTTTGCAGGTAAGCCACGAGCGCGTCCATTTCGGTCTTG
>NZ_FNDS01000012.1 GCF_900099785.1 Pseudomonas panipatensis
TAGGCGATGGCGTTGTCCATCAGGTACTTGAACAGCGCTTCGTCGCTGGCCATGCCGTCGATGAAGCGCTGCCCGGTGCGCGCCACCACGGCCTGCTGGAGCAGGCGCTGTTCATAGAGGCCGTCGCCGAGGCGCTTCTGTGCCCGATCCGGGTCGTAGCCGAGTTGGCCGAGCAGGTAGTCGGAGCTGAGGAAGCTTTTCAGGCTGGTCAGCGCCGGGTTGGTCTCGATCAGGTATTTGTGGCTGTTGTCCGGCACGGCGCTGCTGGGCAGGCCCTGCACGCGAGCGACGTTCAGGGCGCCGCTGGACGGGCCGCTGACGGCGGCCGATGCGACGGGCGCGGAGACCCCATCCGTCTGCCGGTTGCCGACGTCGAGGGCCTGTTGGCGCTGGGCCGCTCCGATGCTCTGGCCGGCGAAGCTCAGCGTTTGGGGGCCTTGCACGCTGCTGGCGCTGCCACCGCTGCCGGACTGGCCGCTGAGGCGGAACAGGCCGTTGCTGCCCGTGGGCAGGCTGAAGCCCGGCAGGGTGATGGGGTTGATCTGCTGTTGGGCGAGGCTCGGCGGCAGTTGCGCGTTGATCGGCACCACGGTGCTGACCGGGCTGGCGCCAACGGCGGTATTGGTGTTCCTTCCGGGATTGATGTAGGTGTAACCGGGGCGCACGACCGTATTGTCGAGGTTGCCACCCACGCGGATGTCGGCGTTGCCTGCGGCCTGGATGACGGCGGCATAGCTCTGGTCACCCGCTGACAGCGTTTCGCTTTTAGCCAGGCTGCTAATTTCGCTCTCGGTGGTGGAGAGGTAGTGCGACAGCGTCGGCTGCAACCCGCTCAGGTTGTTCGGGTCGTAGTCGCTGCTTTCGAACCAGTACTGCCGGGTGAAGTCGTTCGCCGCGTCCTGGTGCACGCCCAGGGTATGCCGGGCGGTCACGTAGACCCGGGTGCTCTGGGTTTCCCCCGGCACCACGCCTTGGTTGCTCAGGCTGTCGACGCTGATCGACAGCGCCCCGCCAGCGGCGATGGCGCTGCTCTGGTTGGTCAGTTGGCCACCCAGCAGGCGCATATTGCCGCCGCTGGTCATCTGCGCGGCGGCACCGCCGCTCACCGTCAGCTTCTCCCGCTGCACCACTTCGAAAATGCCGTTGCGATTGCTGCCTTCGCAATCGCCGACATAGCGGTGATCGCACGCCAGTTCGGTGATACGCGCGGTGTAGACCCCCAGGTCGTTGACGCTCAGCCCCTCACGGGTGTTGCTGATACTGGCCGCGCGCAGGCTGAAATCACCCACGCTTTCGAGGCTGCCGGAGCTGTTGAGCACGCTGCTCGCCCAGTTTCCTTGGTCGTCGGCGGCGAGGTCCAGGGCGCCCAGGCTGTACACATCCGCATAACGGTTGACGAAGCTGCCCACGCGCAGCGCCATGTCGCCGCCGCTGAAGATCAGACCGTTCTGGTTGAGCAGGTTGGCGGCTTCGATGCGCAGGGCGCCGGCGCTGCCGAGGGTGCCGTCGTTGTTCAGGCTGGCGGCGCTGAGCTTGAGGTCTGCCGCCGAGGTCAGGCGGCCGCTGTTGTCGAGGCTGCCGCTGCTGCTGACGCTGGTGGTGCCGCCGCCGGCAAGGCTGGCGTTGGCGCCCAGGCCGATGTAGCCGGCCCCCAGGCTGAGGTTGCCGAGGCTGCTCAGGCGGCCGGTGCCGCTGTAGCGGCCAGTGAGGTGGAGATCGAGGCGGCCGTCGCTGGCGATCAGGCCGTCGTTGCTCCAGTCGCCGCCGCTGCCGCTGAAGGTCTGCGCCGCGAGCAGTTGGCCGCCGCTGCCCTGGCTCAGTTGGCTGATGTCCAGGGTCAGATCGCGCGCCTGGATCACTGCGTTGTTGGTCCAACTGGCCGCCTGGTAGCTGAGGCTGCCGTTGGAGGTGAAGCTGCCGCCGGCAAGGCCGGCTTGGGCCAGGTCGAGGCCGAAGGTGCCGCTGCCGACATGCAGGACGCTGCCGCCGCCGTTCTGCAGCGAGCCGCTTTGCAGGCTGAAGTCCGAGGTGGCGCCTTCGATCCGGCCGAGGTTGTTGTTCAGCAGGCCGCTGGTGGTGATCTGCATCAGGCTCGGGCTGGCGCTGCGGGCGAGGCTCGCGGGCGCCTGGCCGAGGGCGCGGATGGCGCCGGCCACGTTGTCGATGCTGGCCGCGCCGAGGGTCAGGGTGTTGCTGGCCTCGATCAGGCCGGACTGGTTGTTCAGGGCGCCGGCCAGGCCGAAGTCGAGGCTGCCGGCACCGACCTTGCCGCTCTGGTTGAGCAGTTGGTTGCCGCGCAGGGAAAGCAGGCCGCCGGCATAGAGGCCGCCGTTGCCGTTGTCCAGCGTGGAGGTGACGATCTGGTTGTCGCCGCTGACCGCCGAGAGGTGGCCGTTGCGGTTGTCGATGCCGCCCGTGGCTTGCACGTCCAGCGCTTGCGCCTGGGTGATGCCGGCGTTGTTGCCGAACCAGCCGCTGACCAGTTTCAGCCAACCGGCGGCGCTGCTGAGGATGCCGCCGCTGCCGTTGTCGAGGCTGGCCGCCTGCAGGTCGAGGTTGCCAGCCTGGCTGGTGATGCGCCCGCCCTGGTTGGCGGCGGCGTCCTGGATGCGCAGGGTGGTGTCGAGTTGGCCCTGCAGGGTGCCAGCGGTGTTGTCGAGGCTGGCGGCGCCGATGTCGAGCGTGCCGGCCTTGCTGTAGATGAGGCCGTCCTGGCCGTTGAGCAGCGCGCCGCTGAGGGTGAGGCCGAGGCCGTCCTGGCTGGCGACGGTGCCGCCGGCGCCGTTGTCGAAGCGCCCGGCGAGGACGCTGAGCAAGCCCTGGCTGACCAGTTGGCCGCCGCGGTTGTCGACGCTGCCGGCGCTGAGGTTCAGCGGACCGGCGCTGGCCAGCTTGGAATTGGCGCCGACGTTGAGCAGCGCGCCGAGCAGTCCCAGGCGCAGGCCGCCCCGGCTGGAGAGGCTGCCACCGCTGTTGTCGAGGAGGGTGGCGTCGAACTGCACGCCGTTGGCGCTGATCTGCCCGCCACGGTTGTCCAGCGCGGCGCCGCTGCCGGTCAGCGCACCCTGGGCGCTGAGCAGGCCGCCATTGCGGTTGTCGAGGTCGCCGGCCAGGGTCAGGCCGAGGTCGCCCTGGGTGGAGAGGATGCCGTTGGCGTTGTTCAGGCTGGCGGCGGCGAGGGTCACTTTGCCCTGGCTGACCAGCGCGCCCTGGTCGTGGTTGTCCAGCGCGCCGCCGAGGCTCAGGTCGAGGCTGCCGTTGCGGCTGGAGAGGGTGCCGCCGGCGCTGTTGTCCAGGCTCGCGGCGTGGACGCTCAGGCCTTGCCAGCCGGAGAGCAGGCCCTGGTTGGCGTTGCGCAGCGCGGCGGCGCCCAGGGTCAGTTGCCCGGCGCTGATGAGGCGGCCCTGGTCGCCGTTGTCGAGGGTGCCGCTGGCATTCAGGGCGAAGCCCTGGGCACTGGAGATTTCCCCGCCGCGGTTGTCGAGGTTGCCGAGGCCGTTGACCTGCAGCGCACCGCCCGCGCTGAGCAGGCCGCCGCGGTTGTCGAAGTCGCCGGGTTGGCCGGCGCTGCCCAGGTCGATACGGACCTTGCCTTCGCCGATCAGCTGCGCCTGCTGCTGGATCAGTTTGGCGACCGCCAGTTGCAGGTCGCCCTTGGCCGAGACTTCGCCGCCACCGATGGCTTCGAACTGCCCGGCGTGCAAGTCGAGCGCGCCCTGGCTGGTGATCAGACCGCCGGGTTGGCCGACGGCGTTGCTGCCGTTGCGCAGATCACCGGCGTGCAGCGTGAGGCCCTGCTGGCCGCTGAGCACGCCGTCGCGGTTGTCGAGGTTGGCGGTGGTCGCGTCGAGGCGGCCCTGGGCGATGACCTTGCCGTTGCGGTTGTCGGCGTTGCCGGTGGCCAGCAGCAGGTTGCCGCTGGCGGACAGCAGGCCGCCCTGGTTGTTCAGGCTGGCGCTGCCGACGTCGAGCTGGCCGCCGGCGACCAGTGCGCCATTGCCACTGTTGTCCAGCGCGCCCTGGCTGCGCACGAGCAGGTCGCCACGGCTGGCGAGGGTGCCGCCCTGGCTGTTATCCAGGCTGGCGGCGTTGACGCTCAGCCCCTGGCTGCCGGAAAGCACGCCGCCCTGGCTGTTGTTCACCGCCGCGCCTTGCACCTGCAGGCGGTCGGCGGAGAGGATCTTGCCGCCCTGGTTGAGCAGGTTGCCGGTGGCCAGGGTGAAGGCGCGGTCACTGGAGATTTCGCCGCCGCGGTTGTCGATGCTCCCGGCGTTGCGCAACAGCAGCGCGCCGGGGGTGGTGATGAGGCCGGCACTGGCGTTGTTCAGAGCGCCGCCCTGCAGGTCGAGGTCGATGCCGGTCTGGCTGACCAGTTGCCCGCCGCCGTGCTGGTCGAGCCCGCTGACGCGGCCGTCGATGGCGCCGCGCGCGGAGAGGCTACCGCCCTGGCTGTTATCCAGCTGGGCGCTGGCCAGGTGGATGCCGGCATCGGTGACGATACGACCGGCCTGGCTGTTGTCGAGCCGCGCGGTCTGCAGCTGGATGTCGCCTGCGGCACTGAGGGTGCCGCCGTGGCTGTTGTCGAGGTCGCCGCTGGCCAGGTCGATGCCGGCATCGCTGAGCAGCTTGCCGCCCTGGTTGTTCAGCGCCCCGGCGAGGCGGGCGAATAGCGGGCCGGCGGTGGAGAGCACGCCGCCCCCGTTATTCAGGCTGGCGGCGTTCAGGGTCAGCGACCGCTCACTAAGCACGGCGCCCTGGCCGTGGTTGTCCAGCGCGCCGCTCAGTTGCAGGCGAATGTCGCCCTGGCTGCTGAGCAGGCCGCCCTGGCTGTTGTCCAGGCTGCCGCCTTGCAGGCTCAGGCCGGCGCGGCCGGACAGGTTGCCCTGGCGATTGACCAGCCGCTGCACGTCGAGCGTCAGCCCGGCATCGCCGATAAGCTTGCCGCCGCTGTTGTCGAGGCTGTCCGCGCGCACGGCGACGCCAGCCTTGCTGGATATCTCGCCGCCCTGGTTGAGCAGGTCGCCGCCGTGCAGGGTCACGCCCTGGTTGGCCGCGAGCAGACCGCCGTTGCCGTTGTCGAGTTGGCCGACGGTCAGGTCCAGCGCGCCCTGGCTGAGCAGTTCCCCGCCCTGCTGTTGCAGGTTGCCGATATCGGCTTGCAGGTTGCCCTTGGCGGCGATCGAGCCTTGGCTGGCGTTGTTCACCTGGTTGGCGTGCAGTTGCAGGCCGGCGTCGCTGTTGAGGGTGCCGCCCTGGCTGTTGTCGAGCTGGTCGAGGTCCACCTGCACCGCGCCCTTGCCGCTGACCACGCCCTGGGCGCTGTTGTTCAGGCTGCCGCCGGAGAGGCTCAGGCCGGCATCGCTGAGCAAAGCGCCGCCGCGGTTGTCCAGCGCGCCAGCCTGAACGCCGAGCGCGCCCTTGGCCGAGAGTAGGCCATTGGCATGGTTGTCCAGCCGCTGGCTGACCTTGGCCTGCAGGGTGCCATTGCTGATCAGGGTGCCCTGGCCGCTGTTGTCGATGCTCGCGAGGTCGAGGCTCAGCGCCTGGTCGGCAGAGAACAGGCCGAGGCGGTTGTCCAGCGTGCCGCCCGTGACTTGCAGCGCGGTCGCCACAGCCTTGCCGTTGCGGTTGTCCAGGCGCGCGGCGTTCAGGCTCAGCTGACCGCCGGCCAGCAGGCGGCCCTGGCGGTTGTCCAGGCTGCCCGTGCTGAGCGCGGTGCTGCTGCCCTTGAGGGTGCCGCCCTGGTTGTCGAGGGTGCCGCCGACGTTCGCCTGCAGGGTGCGGCTGGCGAGCACGGTGCCAGTGTTACGCACGCCCTGGGCAGTGAGGGTCACGTCGCCCTGGCCGTTGCGGCTGTTGTCCGGGTTGACCCCGGCCTCGATCACCCCGCTGTTGTTGAGCTGGTTCGCCTGCAGGGCGATGGTCGAGGACGCGGCCAGGCTTTGCGCGTTGCTCAGCGTGCCGCCGGCCTGGATGTTGGCACTGCCGCCGGCATAGACCGGGCCGTTCAGTGCCACGTCCTGCCCCTTGAGCGCCAGGTTGCCGCTGGCAGCCGTTTGCGCCAGTTCCAGCTTGCCGTTGGCGTCGATGCGGATGTCGCCGGCGCTGGCCGCCATGTTCCCCGCCAGGCGCACGCCGACGCCGGCCTCGGTGCCGACCAGGCGGATGGTGTTGGCGTACATGCCGCCCAACGCCGCACTGTCGATCGCCAGTTGCGGCTTGGCGCTACCGTTGTCCGGCTTGGGCGTGGCGGCCAGGGTTTCGGCATCCACCTGGTTGCGCCCGGCGACCACCGTCAGTTGCCGGGCATAGAGGTCGGCATTCAGCTTGGCGCTGCGGGTGATCAGCTCGAAGCGGTCGATGTTGCTGGCGTTCAGCCCGGCGCCATCGATGCTGATCGCGCCGCCATCGACGTCGTAGCCCTGCAAGCGCTCGCCATTGAGGATCGGCTTGCCGGTGGCCAGGGTCGCGCGCGGGGTATTGATGAAGCCGCAGCCGGAACAGGTAATCCCGTTCGGATTGGCGACGATGACATGCGCGCCCTGCCCGGCCACCTCGGTGTAGCCCTGCAGGTGCGAAGGGCTGCCGCCGGTGACTTCGTTGAGGATCTTCTGCGCGGCCTGGCCCTTGAGGTTGGGGTTGCCGACGACGATCCCGCCCAGCTGCGTGGCCTGGGTCTTGCCGGTGGCATTGTTGAGGATCAGGCCCTGCGGGCCGACGTTGAAGTCCGAAAATTTATTGTGTGAAAGCCCAGCCCCATTGGGCGTGGCGATATTGACGATGGGCACGCCATTGCCCGCCGCGCCGATCTGGGTATTGCCGCCAGCCGCAGCATCCACCGCCAATTGCGCCGCCGTGGCGACGATCGGGTTGAGGAACAGAATGCCGGCCAGGGCGCTGGCGATGGCTTGGAACAGCGGGCGGCGGATATCCATATCAAGAAACTCCCAAGAGTTCGGATCGCAGCAAATGTTCGATTCGAAAGTAGGAATGCCCCGATGCCAGCGAAGGCTGGCCAAAGCACCGCAACTTCGCCTCATGCCACCAGGCGTGCGGTGCTTCGGGGCAAGGGTCAGTCGGTGCCGTATTTCGGCGAACGCGGCCCGTACAGCAGGCCTGCAGGTTTGCCCGCCGAAAGCAATCGACTTCCGGCCACACCAGCGATGGGATAACCCGCGTCATCCACCGCACTGCTGACGATCTGTTTCACTGCGGCAGAGATGAGCAGCCCTACGAGACCAGCGCCGTTATTGTTGTTTTTGCCTTCTTCACTGGAAGCGCTAGCCGATCCAGTCCACAGAGTGGTCCCAGATTTCAGGTCTACCAGCTTGGCGTTCACTGTGACGATGGTTTCGCTGCTGATCACCATGTAGCGAGTGCCATAGTCCTTGACGGTGATGTACAGGGCTGCGTCGGCACCGAAGATTTCCTTCAACTTGGCAGTCGACACCTGATGGATATCGCCGGGCGTGGTCAAGCCATTCTGTCGGAAGGTTTCGTCGACCAGCGCCACCGGCAACACGTAATAACCGGCCTCTGCCAGTGGCATGGTGACCTGCGACAGCATGCTGTAGCTCGCCTTCACATCGGGCGATTCGTTGAGTGGCGGCAGTACCAGGATGGAGCGCGGATGTGCCTGCTTGAAAGCCGAATAATCAACGGTCTTGGTTGGCGCACAACCGACGACAAAGCTAGCTACCAGGAGGCCGGCGAACAGTTTCAATAGGCTACGCATCATTTCTTGTCTCCTTCCTTGGCGTTACGCAGGAGAAAATCCATGTACGCGGCCGACTCGGGAAACAGAGCCTTTTCAGTCTGGAACTCCTGGAACATCTGGTCGTCCTTGCCGAGATTGGAGTAGAGCAACCCCAGTTGTGCGTGGTAACCGGGCGGAACCACGCCGTTCTTGGCCTTGATCTTCTGCAAGTCGGCTTCAAGGGCCTCGATTTGTGCCTCCTTGGATTCACCCTTGAAGTACTGATAAACCTGCGGCTGATAGCCTTCCCACTGATATATCGTCTGCTGCCCCGAGCATCCTGCCAGGGCGAGACTCAGCAGAATTCCACACGACGAGATACGCCCAAATACCGTTTTCCTTTTCATGGCTTACTACTCCTTATCGTTTCGGTATCACTGAATCCGCGGCGTCCAAGCCCCGTTGTCGATGGCATCCACCAACTTATTCACAGCCTCGCGCATAGCCAGATCTAGTACTTTGCCGTTCAGGGTCGAGTCGTAGCTCGCAGTGCCACCGAAACCAATGATTTCGCGGTTCGACAAAGCGAACTCACCAGCTCCCTGGGTTGAGTAGACAACCTCGGAGGTCGTGATATTGACGATGTTCAACGCGACCTTGGCGTAGGCCACCTGAGACTTTCCGCGCCCGAGAATGCCGAATAGCTGACGGTCCCCAACTTCCTTGCGACCGAACTCGGTTACGTCGCCGGTAACGACAAAATCTGCCCCCTTGAGGTGCTGAGCCTGACTCTTGATCGAGGCTTCCTGCTGGATCTCCTTGAGGTTGTCGCGGTCCAGCACATTGAAGCGATTGGTTTGCTGCAGATGGGTGATGAGAATCGTCTTGGCCTGACCGCCGAGGCGGTCGACGCCGTCGGAGAAAATCCCGCGCATGTAGCTGGAACGGTTATCGAACTTACCTACGGCAATCGGCGTCCGAGTTCCGCTATAGGGCCGTGCGACGCTTTCGACTTGCGGCACCGACAATGCCCTGGACGTTTCCGTAGCGCATCCGGCCAAAGTGGCCAGAGCAATGGCTGTCGTGGCTAACAACATCCCTTTTTTATGAGCGATCACATTGAACTCCTTGAGTGATTGCGCAGACCGCCTAGGCGGCATTGGTGGAACTGAAAGCAACCTGCTGCTCTGCACCTACGGATGGGTATTCACCTGCCGTAACCTGGGGCCGAATCAGAAGAACAGGTCGACGCGGAAGTACACCGGGTGCTCGCGGCGCTCGATGGCGTTGGGCCGTTCCAGGGAGCGGGCGAAGCTCAGGGTGGCGGCGAGGTGCTGGCCGCGCGCGTTGAACTCCAGCGCGTGGCCGCTCATGCGCCCATGTACTTCGGGGTTGTAACGGTCGTGCTCGATGGCGCCGAAGTCGTAGCCATAGCCGACGCCGTATTCCTGCAGCCAGGGCTGTAACGCGACCCAGGTGACCGGGCGGCGCCAGCGCAGTTGATTGCGCCAGTAGTAACCGCTGTCGCCAGAGAGGCTCTGGTCCTTGAAGCCGCGCACCGAGTTGAGTCCGCCAAGGCTGATGCGCTGCGGGCTGTAGAGCACGTCCTCGCTCTTCTGGCCGGTGGCCAGGGCATCGAAGCTGAAGTTCTCGCCCCACAACTGGAAGGGCTGCAGGTAGCTCAGGGTCAGGGTGTATTTGTCGTAGCGACTGTGCGGTTCGCCGGGTTGCGGGTCGTGCTCGCCCTGGGCGCCGAAGCCACCGATGCCGCGCTGCCAACCGGCGTCCAGGTTGACGAAGGCGTTGCCGATGCGGCGGCCATGGTTGAAGCCGAACTGGCTTTCGCTGATGCGGCTGCTGGAGACGCCAATCAGTTCGTCGTCGATGTAGTTGCGCGAGCGGACATGCGCCAAGCCAGCATTGAGCGCGGTCTTGCTCACGTCATCGCGCTGGATCACCCGCTCCGCGCGCAGTTGGTGGGACTCGCTGTCGCCATCGAGTTTGAAGGCGAAGCCGCTGTCCTGATTGCGCGTGCGGTAGTAGCTCTGGTTGTAGCCGTAGCTGAAGGTCCACCAGCCGTAGGGCAGGCTGTAGAACAGGCTCTGGTTGTCGGAATGCTTCCAGTGATCGCTGACCACGTCGGCGCCGGTGCGCAAGCTGAGCTGGTCGGCCAGGCCCAGCGGGCTGTCCCAGTCGAAGCCGAGGCCGGCCTGTTGCTCGCCGCTGCTGCGGTCGCCGCTGTTGTCGCGGTAGGCGGACACGCGCCAGGCTTTGCTGCGCTCGCCCTTGAGCTGCACGCGGCTGCCGCCGACCTGCTGGCCGGGCACCAGCTCCAGTTGCGCCTGGCGCGACGGCAAGCGATTGAGCTGGTCGACCATCTGTTCCAGCTCACGCAGGTTGAGCACGTCGCCGGTCTGCCCGGGAAAGGTCATGGCCTGTTCCCGTGGGCTGGCCACGGCGGAGTCGTCGAAGCCTTCGAGGCGGCCCTCGACCACGATGATCTTCAGGGTGCCGCTGGAGAGGTCCTGTTGCGGCAGGTAGGCGCGGGTGGTGACGAAGCCGCGGCCCAGGTAGTCGTCGGTGATGCGCTTGAGCAGCTCATTGAGCTGGCCGACGCCCAGGCATTGATCGCGGTAGGGCGCCAGCAGGCGTTCGCGGCTGGACGCGGCGAGGTGCTCGGCGCCTTCGAGGACGATGTTGCGAATGCGGAAGCAGCGGGTGTCGGCCTGCCCTTCAGCGGGCTTTTCCGGCGCGGCCTTGCCGGGCAGTTGCTGCAACTCGTCCAGGCGCTTCTGCTGCTCGCGCAGCAATTGCTCCTGGCGGTCGCGCTGGAAATCGCGGTCGCCGGGGGTCGTCGGCAGGGCGGCGGAAAAAGCGGGAAATACGGCGAACAGGCATATAACAGGCGTCAAGCCACGGAAAAGAGACGACATCCTTGCAGTCCTGAGAACGCTACTTCAATTGAAGGGGCGCAGATTAAAACATGATCAATGTGCCATCAGTGCCGGGTGATGGGAAAATGACATCGTTTTAAGACTTTTCTCACAAACTGCCTGGAAATAGCCGAGGAACTACTCCAACTTTAGTCGCAGCGCACTCAACCGAAGAACCAGTAGCACACCGCAATGGACGCCAGCACGCCGGCCAGATCGGCCAACAGCGCGCAGCCCACGGCATGCCGGGCGCGCTGGATGCCGACCGAGCCGAAGTACACCGCCAGCACATAGAAGGTGGTTTCGGTGCTGCCCTGTACGGTCGCTGCCAGGCGCCCGGCGAAGCTGTCGACCCCCTGGCTCTGCATGGTTTCCAGGAGCATGGCGCGCGCCGCGCTGCCGGAGAATGGCTTGACCAGGGCGGTGGGCAGGGCGTCGACGAAGCGCGTGTCCCAGCCCAGTCCTTCGACCACCCAGCGAATGCCGCCGAGGAGCATTTCCAGCGCCCCGGAGGCGCGCAGCACACCGACGGCGCAGAGCATGGCGACTAGGTAGGGCAGCAGGTTCTTGGCGACGTCGAAGCCTTCCTTGGCGCCTTCGACGAAGGTTTCGTAGACCGGTACTTTGCGCAGCCAGCCGATGACCAGGAACAGCATGATCAGGCCGAACAGGGTCAGGTTGCCGAGCAGCGAGGAGAGTTGCGCCAGGGCCGTGGCGGAGAGCCCGGCGAGCAGCGCCATGAAGGCGCCGAGAGCGATGGCGCCGGGGATCAGGTAGGCGAGGACCACCGGGTCCCACAGGCGCAGCCGCTGCATGAAGGCCACCGACAGCAGGCCGACCAGGGTCGAGGCGCTGGTGGCCAGGAGAATCGGCAGGAATACCAGGGTCGGGTCGGCGGCGCCTTGCTGCGCGCGGTACATGAAGATGGTCACCGGCAGCAGGGTCAGCGACGAGGCGTTGAGCACCAGGAAGAGAATCTGCGCGTTGCTCGCCGTGGTCGAACTGGGGTTGAGTTCCTGCAGGGCTTTCATCGCCTTGAGGCCGATCGGCGTGGCGGCGTTGTCCAGGCCCAGGCCGTTGGCGGCGAAGTTGAGGGTGATCAGGCCGATGGCCGGGTGACCTTCCGGCACCTCCGGCATCAACCGGCGGAACAGCGGCCCGAGCAGGCGCGCCAGGCCTTCCACCAAGCCGGCCTTCTCGGCGATGCGGAGGAAGCCGAGCCAGAGGGTCAGGGTGCCGAACAGCAGGACCATGACCTCGACGGACAGCTTGGCCATGGCGAACAGGCTCTCCACCATGGCGGCGAACACCGTGGGCTCGCCGCCCAGCAGCCAGCGCGACAACGCGGTCAGCGCCGCCACCAGGAAAAACCCCAGCCACAGGCCGTTGAGCATATGCATCCCCCTCTGCGATGGCGGCGATGATAACGGCGCGCGCCCGGCGCGGCCAGAAACGCCAAGGCCCCGGTCAGTGCCGGGGCCTTGCTGGTGGACAGATGTCCGCCCTCGGGCGGCCTGCAAACTCAGTGTGCGGTGCTGGCCTTGGCGGCGCTCAGCCACTCTTCACCGCGACCTTGCTCCACGGCGCTCCAGTACAGCGCGCCCTGCTTGCTGTCGTAGAGGCCTTCCCACTTGGAGATGACCAGCACCGCCAGGGCGTTGCCGATGACGTTCAGCGCGGTGCGCGCCATGTCCATGATGCGGTCGACGCCGGCGATGAAGGCCAGCCCTTCCAGCGGAATTCCGACGCTGCCGAGGGTCGCCAGCAGTACCACGAAGGACACACCCGGCACGCCGGCGATGCCCTTGGAGGTGACCATCAGGGTCAGCACCAGCATGATCTGCTGGCCGATCGACAGGTCGATGCCATAGAGCTGGGCGATGAAGATCGCCGCGATGCTCTGGTACAGGGTCGAACCGTCGAGGTTGAAGGAATAGCCGGTGGGCACCACGAAGCTGCTGATCGCCTTGGGCGCGCCATAGGCCTCCATCTTCTCGATGATCCGCGGCAGCACGGTTTCCGAGCTGGCAGTGGAGTAGGCCAGGACCAGTTCGTCCTTGAAGATGCGCATCAGCTTGGTGATCGAGAAACCGAACAGGCGCGCCACCAGGCCGAGCACCATGAAGGCGAAGAAGGCGATGGCGAAGTAAACCAGCAGCACCAGCTTGGCCAACGGCAGCAGCGAGGCGAAACCGAAGCTGGCGACCGTCACCGCAATCAGCGCGAACACGCCGACGGGGGCGTAGAGCATGATCATGTGAGTGACGCGGAACATGGCCTCGGCGACGCCCTGGAACATCTTCACCAGGGGCTCGCGGGTCGGCGCCGGCAGCGACGACAGGCCAAGGCCGAACATCACCGAGAAGAAGATGATCGGCAGCATCTCGCCGCGCGCCATGGCGGCGAAGACATTCGGCGGGATCAGGTTGAGGATGGTCTCGACCAGCGCGTGGTGCTGCCCGACTTCCTTGGCGGTCTCCGTGTATTTGGAGATATCCACAGTGCCGAGATGGCTCATGTCGATGCCGGCGCCGGGCTGGAAGAAGTTCGCCAGCAGCAGGCCGACGACGATGGCGACGGTGGTGATCACCTCGAAATAGAGGATGGTTTTCAGACCGATGCGACCGAGCTTCTTCGCATCGCCCATGCCGGCGATACCCACCACCAGCGAGGAGATGACGATCGGTACGACGATCATCTTGATCAGACGGATAAAGATGTCACCCGCCGGTTGCAGGATATTGCTGATCCACCAGGCCTTCTCCGCGCTGAAGTGGTTCAGCAAGGCGCCTGCGGCGATACCCAATACCAGGCCGATAACGATCTGCCAGGCGAGGCTGAGCTTGGCTTTGCCCATGTCTATTCACCCTTGATTCTTGTGGAAGTCGGGAGTCCCGCCCATTGCCGGGGTGCCGGCGAGCGGGGAAAAAAGCGCCGCATGATTCCCACCCCCTCCCCCGCCGTCTAATGCCGGAAATGACTACCCCATGCTGAATCGGCATGAAAAAAAGCCGATGGAACTCCCGTTCCAGGGTGACCGGCTCTTGCTTTTTCACTCGGAAGCAAGGCTGAAAGTGCCGTCATACCGGGTTTTTCCGCTGCGCCGCAGGCAGGAGACGCCCGCGGATATCCCGCCCACAGGACGCCGCTGAGCACGCGCCCAGGCAAGGCTCAGACGACTCTAAAAACGATGTACGGTCACCTTGAACGCGGGAGCGAGGTCATCGCCCGCCGTGCTCGCGCCCTGTGGATAAGTGCACGCGGCCAGCCTTGGAAGGGATCGGGCTCGCGAGAAATTGTTATCCACAAGCGCGAATCAGAGCGCCATGCCGTGCTCGGCTTGCCGCTGACTCAGCAGCGGCAACGGCGCAGAAGCAACGGAAACCCGGCAGCCATCTGGCGATGCGCGGCGAGCGATCACATGCTGCTGCTTTGGGCCGGCGACGTGGCCAAGGAGGTGGGCACGGCAAGCAGCAGCGCGGCGGTTTCCAGATCCGGCTCGCCATCGAAGCGCTGCGGTCGGTAGCGCATCTGGAAGGCGGCGATCACGTTACGCGTGGACTGATCCAGTTGGCCATCGAGCGCAACCGCATAGCCATGCCGGGCCAGCTGTTGCTGGAACCACGCCGGTGGCGGGAGCTGGCCGTTGAACTCGGCTTGATGGCGCGCGACCTCGGCGGGTTGCGGCCAGGGGATCAGCCCGGCATCGGCCAGGCGCTTCCAGGGAAACAACGGCCCTGGATCTACCTTGCGCTGCGGGGCGATATCGCTGTGCCCAAGGATGTGCTCGGGGGTGATGCCCTGGCGCTTGACGATGTCCTTGAGGAGCAGGATGAGAGCATCGATCTGCGCCTGTGGATAAGCTCCCCAGACGCGACCGGATGGTGTGTCCTGATAACCGGGGTTGACCAGTTCGATGCCGATGGAGGTGGCGTTGAGCCAAGTGCGGCCCTGCCACTCACTCTGACCGGCATGCCAGGCGCGGCGGTTCTCGTCCACCAATTGGTAGATGGTCGGCGGGTTGGCGCCGATCAGGTAGTGGGCGCTCACTTCGCCACGCGTGAGCAGTTGCAGCGAGCGATCCAGGTCGGCGGAGGTGTAGTGAATGATGACGTACTGGACACGGCTGTCCTGGTTACGCGAGGGATGCTCGCGGTCGATCTGCAGACCGCCCTTGCCGGCGCAACCGGCGAGCAGGAGGGCGGAGAAAGCAAGCAACAGATAACGCATCGTGCCTCCAGGCATCAGCCTGCTATGTGCAGGACGCTGCGCAGGTTCTGCAGCAGCATGTTGACGCTGAGCATGATCAGCAGCATGCCGGCCAATCGCTCGATCGCGGTGAGGCCGCGGGGGCCGAGGAAGCGCTGCAGGTAGGAGGCCTGCAGGAGGATCAGTGCGGTCGCGGCCCAGGCCAGGATCACCGCCAGGTACAGCTCCCATAAGGGACCAGTGTAGGTGGTGCGCAGGGTGATCAGCATGGCCAGCGCCGAGGGGCCTGCCACTGCGGGGGTCGCCAGGGGCACGAGCAGTGGTTCGCTGTCCGGCATATCGCCCAATACCCCCTGCGGGGTGGGGAAGATCAGGCGCATGGCGACCACGAAGAGAATGATGCCGCCGGCAATGCCGGTTGCCTCGCGGGATAGGCCGAGGCCGGTGAGGATGTGTTCGCCAAGGGTGAGGAACAGCAGCAGCAGGCCGAGCGCGAACAGCAGCTCGCGCAGCGCGACCTTGAGGCGACGTTCAGCCGGAACCGACTTGAGGGCGGCAAGGAACACCGCGATGTTGCCGAAAGGGTCGGTGATCAGAAAGATCAGGATGGCAACGCCGAGCATTGTGAATAACTCCAGGCACAACGAGTCGGCGCCGATGCGCCGAGCCGAATCCTTGCGCCACTCTGTGGATAGTTCAGTGTAGCGCCAGGTCGAAAATGCTCCGGCCATCTGTGGATATCCCTTATTCCAACTGGCCGGTCAGCGTGGATGTGGATTACCCACAGGGCAATCAGGATTTTCTGATTTTCTCCGGGCGTTTCCAGCCGTCGATGACCCGCTGCTTGCCGCGGCCGATCGCGAGGGTCTGCGTCGGAACGTCGGCGGTGATGGTGGAACCCGCGCCAGTGGTGGCGCCGGCACCGATATCCACAGGTGCGACCAGGGAGTTGTTGGAGCCGATGAAGACGTCTTCGCCGATCACCGTGCGCCACTTGTTGGCACCGTCGTAGTTGCAGGTGATGGTGCCGGCGCCGATGTTGGTGCGGCTGCCGACGTCACTGTCGCCGAGGTAGGTGAGGTGGCCAACCTTGACGCCGTCCTGCAGGTGGGCGTTCTTCAGTTCGACGAAGTTACCCACATGTACCTGGCGCTCCAGCACACTGCCCGGGCGCAGCCGCGCGAAGGGACCGACATCGCTGCCCGGCCCGACATCGGCGCCTTCCAGGTGGCTGTTGGCCTTGATGATGGCGCCGCTGCGCAGAATGCTGTTCTTGATCACGCAGTTGGGGCCGATCTGCACGCCATCTTCGATTTCCACATGGCCTTCGAGGATCACGTTGATATCGATCTGTACGTCGCGGCCGACGCTCACCTCGCCGCGTACGTCGAACCGCGCGGGGTCGAGCAGGGTGACGCCCTGGGCCATCAGGCGGCGAGCCAGGCGCAACTGGTAGTAACGCTCCAGCTCGGCCAGTTGCAGGCGATCGTTGGCGCCCTGCACTTCCATGGCCGCCTGCGGCTGGGCCGTGGCCACGCGCAGGCCATCGCCCACGGCCATGGCGATGACGTCGGTGAGGTAGTACTCGCCCTGGGCATTGGCGTTGGACAGGCGACTCAGCCAGCCGGCCAAACGCCCGCGCGGCACCGCCAGGATGCCCGTGTTGCCTTCACGGATGGCGCGCTGCTCGGCACTGGCATCCTTCTGCTCGACGATGGCCTGCACCTCGCCGGCCGCGTCGCGAATGATCCGCCCATAGCCGGTGGGATCGTCCAGCTCGACGGTGAGCAGCGCCAGTTGTTCGCCGCTGGCTTGCTGCAGCAGGCGTTCCAGGGTCGGCTGCTCGATCAGCGGCACGTCGCCATAGAGAATCAGCACGCTGTCGGCGCTGAGGAAGGGCGCGGCCTGGGCCACCGCGTGGCCGGTACCGAGCTGCTGCTCCTGGACGACGAAGTTCAGGTCGTCCCCTTGCAGGCGTTCACGGACCAGGTCGGCGCCATGCCCGATCACCACATGGATCCGCTCGGGGTTCAGACCACGCGCGGTGTCTATCACATGGGCCAGCATGGGCTTGCCGGCGACCGGGTGGAGGACTTTCGGCAGGGACGAGCGCATGCGGGTGCCCTGGCCGGCGGCGAGAATGACGATTTCGAGGGACATGGGAGAAGGACCGTCCTGGAGAATCATGGGGTGGAAAAAGAAAAAGGGTAGCCAAGGCTACCCTTTTCCATTTGCTCGCTGAAGCCCAAGGACTCCGGCGAACGACTCAGCCGCCGAACTTCTTGCGAACCTGCTGGACCGTGCGCAGTTGCGCTGCGGCTTCGGCCAGGCGGGCTGCGGCGGAGCTGTAGTCGAACTCGGCACCTTTACCGTGCAGAGCCTTCTCAGCCTCTTTCAGAGCGGTCTGAGCGGCCGCTTCGTCGAGGTCGCCAGCGCGGATCACGGTGTCGGCGAGAACCTTGACCATGTTCGGCTGTACTTCCAGGAAGCCACCGGAGATGTAGTACACATCCTGGTCGCCACCTTGCTTGACCACACGGATCGGACCCGGCTTGAGCTCGGTGATCAGCGGCGCGTGGCCCGGAGCGATACCCAGATCACCCAGGGAGCCGTGCGCGATGACCATCTCGACCAGGCCGGAGAAGATCTCCGCTTCGGCGCTGACGATGTCGCAGTGGACAGTAATAGCCATACCCTTGCCTCACGTAATTAGGCTGTCGATGAGCTACTGCGCTAGGCCAGGCGGCGTTCGCGACGCTCATCGACGGCCTGGGCGCCCGTTACCGGGCGCACGGATTACAGCTTCTTCGCTTTCTCGATGGCTTCTTCGATGCCGCCGACCATGTAGAACGCCTGCTCGGGCAGGTGGTCGTAGTCGCCGTTGAGGATGCCTTTGAAGCCAGCGATGGTGTCCTTCAGGGAGACGTATTTGCCCGGCGAGCCGGTGAATACTTCAGCCACGAAGAACGGCTGGGACAGGAAGCGCTGGATCTTACGAGCACGGGCCACCAGCAGCTTGTCGGCTTCGGACAGTTCGTCCATGCCGAGGATCGCGATGATGTCCTTCAGCTCTTTGTAGCGCTGCAGAACGTACTGCACGCCACGAGCGGTGTCGTAGTGGTCCTGGCCAATCACCAGCGGGTCCAGCTGACGGGAGGTCGAGTCCAGCGGGTCGACGGCCGGGTAGATACCCAGCGAGGCGATGTCACGGGACAGTACGACGGTGGCGTCAAGGTGGGCGAAGGTGGTCGCCGGGCTCGGGTCGGTCAGGTCGTCCGCGGGAACGTAGACGGCCTGGATCGAGGTGATCGAGCCTTTCTTGGTGGAAGTGATGCGCTCTTGCAGAACGCCCATCTCTTCGGCCAGGGTCGGCTGGTAACCTACTGCGGAAGGCATACGGCCCAGCAGTGCGGATACTTCGGTACCGGCGAGGGTGTAACGGTAGATGTTGTCGATGAACAACAGTACGTCACGGCCTTCGTCACGGAACTTCTCGGCCATGGTCAGGCCGGTCAGGGCGACGCGCAGACGGTTGCCCGGCGGCTCGTTCATCTGACCGTAGACCAGGGCTACCTTGTCCAGTACGCCGGAATCCTTCATCTCGTGGTAGAAGTCGTTGCCCTCACGGGTACGCTCGCCCACACCAGCGAACACGGAGTAACCGCTGTGTTCCATGGCGATGTTACGGATCAGCTCCATCATGTTCACGGTCTTGCCCACGCCGGCGCCGCCGAACAGGCCGACCTTACCGCCCTTGGCGAACGGGCAGACCAGGTCGATGACCTTGATGCCGGTTTCCAGCAGGTCGTTGCCGCCTGCCTGGTCCGCGTAGGAAGGAGCGTCACGGTGGATGCCCCAGCGCTCGTCTTCGCCGATGGGACCGGCTTCGTCGATCGGGTTACCCAGTACGTCCATGATCCGGCCCAGGGTCTTGGTGCCGACCGGTACGGAGATGGCTGCGCCAGTGCTGTCCACGTTCAGACCACGCTTGAGGCCTTCGGTGGAACCCATGGCGATGGAACGGACCACGCCGTCACCCAGCTGCTGCTGGACTTCCAGGGTGGTTTCGACGCCCTGAACCTTCAGGGCCTCGTAGATGCTCGGCACGGCATCGCGCGGGAATTCCACGTCGATCACGGCGCCGATGATTTGAACGATACGTCCGCTACTCATGTCTGGTTCCTCTGAATTTTGAACCTGTTCTTACACCGCGGCAGCGCCGCCGACGATTTCCGAGATTTCCTGGGTGATCGCCGCCTGACGCGCCTTGTTGTAGATCAGCTGCAGTCCGCTGATCAGATCGCCGGCGTTGTCGGTAGCGTTCTTCATTGCAATCATCCGGGCCGCCTGCTCACAGGCGTTGTTCTCAACCACCGCCTGATACACCTGGGATTCCACGTAGCGCACCAGCAGGCCGTCGAGCAGGGCCTTGGCATCGGGCTCGTAGAGGTAGTCCCAGTGGTGTTTCAGGGCTTCGTTGTCCTCGGCCACCAGCGGAATCAGCTGTTCCACGGTCGGCTTCTGGGTCATGGTGTTGATGAACTTGTTGGAAACCACGTACAGGCGATCGATGCGCCCGTCCAGGTAGGCATCCAGCATGACCTTGACGCTGCCGATCAGATCGTTGATCGACGGCTCTTCGCCCAGGTGACTGATGGCTGCGACCACATTGCCGCCATAGTTCTTGAAGAAGGATGCGCCCTTGGCACCGATCACGCACAGGTCGATTTCTGCGCCTTGATCGCGTTGCCCGCTCATGTCCTTGACGAGCGCCTTGAACAGGTTGATGTTCAGGCCGCCAGCCAGGCCACGGTCGGAACTCACCACGATATAACCGACGCGCTTGACTTCACGCTCGATCATGAACGGGTGACGGTATTCCGGGTTGGCGTTGGCCAGATGGCCGATCACCTGGCGAATGCGCTCCGCGTAGGGACGGCCGGCCGCCATGCGCATTTGTGCCTTGCGCATCTTGCTCACCGCCACCTTTTCCATGGCATTGGTGATTTTCTGCGTGCTTTTGATGCTCGCAATCTTGCTGCGAATCTCTTTTGCGCCTGCCATTTCACACCTATCGGGTTAGCAGGCGGGGGCCCTCACAGGCCCCCGCTGCGGCTTACCAGGTTTGGGTGGCCTTGAACTTCTCGATACCGGCTTTGATGCCAGCGTCGATTTCGTCGTTGAAGTCACCTTTCTCGTTGATCTTCGCCAGCAGAGCAGCGTGCTCGCGCTGGAAGTAGGCGATCAACGCCTGTTCGAAGCTACCGACCTTGGCGATCTCGACGTCCTGCAGGAAGCCACGCTCGGCGGCATACAGGGACAGCGACATCTCGGCGATGGACATCGGCGCATACTGCTTCTGCTTCATCAGCTCGGTAACGCGCTGACCATGCTCGAGCTGCTTGCGAGTCGCGTCGTCCAGGTCCGAAGCGAACTGGGCGAAGGCCGCGAGTTCGCGGTACTGCGCCAGTGCGGTACGGATACCACCGGAGAGCTTCTTGATGATCTTGGTCTGGGCCGCGCCACCAACACGGGATACCGAGATACCGGCGTTGACCGCCGGACGGATGCCCGAGTTGAACATGGCCGATTCCAGGAAGATCTGACCGTCGGTGATCGAGATCACGTTGGTCGGAACGAACGCGGAAACGTCGCCAGCCTGGGTTTCGATGATCGGCAGAGCGGTCAGGGAACCGGTTTTGCCTTTCACTTCGCCGTTGGTGAACTTCTCTACGTACTCTTCGGAAACGCGGGAAGCGCGCTCCAGCAGACGGCTGTGGAGATAGAACACGTCGCCCGGGTAAGCTTCACGGCCCGGCGGACGGCGCAGCAGCAGGGAGATCTGGCGGTAGGCGACAGCTTGCTTGGACAGATCGTCATAAACGATCAGTGCGTCTTCGCCGCGGTCACGGAAGTACTCGCCCATGGTGCAGCCGGAGTACGGAGCCAGGTACTGCAGAGCAGCGGATTCGGAAGCGCTGGCAACCACCACGATGGTGTTGGCCAGGGCGCCGTTCTCTTCCAGCTTGCGGACGACGTTGGCGATGGTCGATTGCTTCTGACCGATGGCAACGTAGACGCAGCGGATGCCGCTGTTCTTCTGGTTGATGATGGCGTCGATGGCCAGGGCGGTCTTACCGATCTGACGGTCACCGATGATCAGCTCGCGCTGGCCACGGCCTACCGGGATCATGGCGTCGACCGACTTGTAACCGGTCTGCACCGGCTGGTCTACCGACTTACGCCAGATCACGCCCGGCGCCACTTTTTCCACGGCGTCGGTCAGCTTGGCATCGATCGGGCCTTTGCCGTCGATCGGGTTGCCCAGTGCGTCGACCACGCGGCCCAGCAGTTCCGGACCAACCGGAACTTCCAGGATGCGGCCGGTGCACTTGGCGTTCATGCCTTCTTTGAGGTCCTGGTATTCACCCAGTACCACAGCGCCGACGGAGTCTTGCTCCAGGTTCAGCGCCATACCGTAGACGCCGCCCGGGAACTCGATCATCTCGCCGTACATGACGTCGGCCAGACCGTAGATGCGCACGATGCCGTCGGAAACACTGACGATGGTGCCTTCGTTGCGCGCTTGGGACGCTACATCGAGTTTCTCGATGCGCCCCTTGATGATTTCACTAATTTCGGAAGGATTGAGTTGCTGCATGCCGCTGCCCCTTCAAACTCAAGATTTCAACGCTTCGGCCAGTTTCGCGAGCTTGCCGCGCACCGAGCCATCGATTACCAAGTCACCGGCGCGGATCACCACGCCGCCGATCAGGCTCGCGTCTTCCGACGCATGTAGCCGCACTTCGCGACTGAGCCGGGCGCTGAGAGCCTTGGCGAGTTTGTCCTGCTGTTCCTGGCTCAAGGTGAAGGCACTGGTGACCTCGACCTCGACCAGTTTTTCCTGCTCGGCCTTCAGCTGCTCGTACATCTCAGCGATGATCGGCAGCAGGTCGAGCCGCTTGTTTTCAGCCACAGTCCGGACGAAGTTCTGGGCCGGAGCATTGAGCTTGTCGCCACACACGTCGATCAGGGCATCAGCCTTGGACGAAGCGGTCAGCTGAGGCTCTTTGAGCAGCTGGCGCACGGTGTCGTCCTGCGACACTGCAGCCAGCACACCCAGAGCAGCAGACCAATCGGCCAATTGCTGATGAGCCTGGGCGTACTCGAAAGCCGCCTTCGCGTAAGGTCGAGCCAACGTGGTCAGTTCTGCCATATCGCCCTCGCTTAGATCTCAGCGGCCAGTTGATCAACCAGCTGCTTTTGCGCGTTGGCATCGATCGAAGCACCCAGGATCTTCTCGGCGCCGGACACGGCCAGAGCACCCACTTGGGCACGCAGGGCATCCTTGACGCTGTTCAGTTCCTGTTCGATTTGGGCCTTGGCCTGGGCGATCATGCGATCACCTTCGGCACGAGCCTGCTCGCGGGCTTCGTCAACGATCTGGTTAGCGCTTTTCTTCGCCTGCTCGATGATTTCGGCTGCCTGATTCTTGGCTTCGCGCAGTTGCTGACCCGCTTTTTCATGGGCCAGCTCCAGATCACGAGCTGCACGGTTGGCAGCGTCCAGGCCGTCGGCGATCTTCTTCTGACGCTCGTGCAGAGCCGCGATGACCGGAGGCCATACGAACTTCATGCAGAAGATGACGAAGATGGCGAACGCAATGGCCTGGCCGATCAGAGTTGCATTAATGTTCACGCCAACACCTCGCTCGTTCGTTGTCAGTCACAGATTTCCGGAAGCCGGAAATTAGTGGGCTACCTGAGCAATGAACGGGTTAGCGAAGGTGAAGAACAGCGCGATACCAACGCCGATCATGGTTACGGCGTCGAGCAGACCGGCGACGATGAACATCTTCACCTGCAGCATCGGAACCATTTCCGGCTGGCGAGCAGCGCCTTCCAGGAACTTACCGCCCAGCAGACCGAAGCCAATAGCGGTACCCAGGGCACCCAGACCGATCAGCAGTGCAACGGCGATAGCAGTGAGTCCAACTACAGTTTCCATTTTTCCTCCCGACTTTTTGTCGTGTTGGTTAAAGGTTGAAGCAAGTTAAGTGGTGAAACTTCTTTCTGTTCGCAGGGTGACCCGCGCGCCCCTTCCCGCGGGGGGAAGGGGTTTCAGAACCGGTGGATCAGTGGCTGTCTTCGTGCGCCATCGACAGGTAGACGATGGTCAGCATCATGAAGATGAAGGCCTGCAGGGTGATGATCAGGATGTGGAACACCGCCCACGCCCAGCTCAGCACCACGCCGAGACCGCCGAGCAGCAGCAGGCCGCTGCCGAACATCACGGCGATCAGGATGAAGATCAGCTCGCCGGCGTACATGTTGCCGAAGAGACGCAGAGCCAGGGAAACCGGCTTGGCGATCAGGGTCACGAACTCGAGCAGGAAGTTCACCGGGATCAGGATGATCTGCACGATGATGTTGCTGCTGTGGAACGGATGCAGGGTCAGTTCGCCGAGGAAACCGCCGATGCCCTTGACCTTGATGCTGTAGAAGATGATCAAGGCGAACACCGCGATGGACATGCCAAAGGTAGCGTTCGGGTCGGTGGTGGCGACGGCACGGAAGAACAGGTGTTCGTTGCCGGTGATCTTGGCCGCGGCGAGCGGCAGGAAGTCCACCGGCACCAGGTCGATCAGGTTCATCAGGAAGATCCAGACGAACACGGTCAGCGCCAGGGGCGCGATCAGCGGGTTACGGCCGTGGAAGGTGTCCTTCACGCTGCCGTCGACGAACTCCACCAGAACTTCGACGAAGTTCTGCAGGCCCCCCGGAACTCCGCTGGAAGCCTTCTTGGCCGCCATGCGGAAAAGGAAGATGAACACCAGGCCGAGGAATACCGACCAGCCCAAGGTGTCAACGTGAAATGCCCAGAAGCCCATTTCCTTGGCTTGTTCGGCTGTGTGGGCAAACCCCCAGGAACCATCCGGCAGACGACCCAGGGTCAGGTTCTGCAAGTGGTGCTGGATGTAACCCGAAGCGCTTTCTGCTGCCATGTTTGCCTCAATCGCTCTAAGGTCTTGTAAATGTGTGTCCCATCAGCAGGGGTGCGCACCAGCTGACCAGCAAGGCCAGCAGGTAGATACCAAACAGAGCCAGAGGCTCCAGTGGCTTCACTCCTGCAAACGCCAGTGCGAAGAGCACTGCCGTCAAAACCAGTTTCCCGGCTTCGCCCGCATAGAAAGAGCGGACGATCATCTGAGCCGAGCGCGCGCCGCTGTAGCGGAACGCCTTGCGTGCGAAATAAACATTCGGCAGCCACGCGATCAGGCCCCCGAGCAGTCCCGAGTAACCTGCGACCGAACCCCGGATGAACCACAGGGCCGCAGCACCAAAAAGCAGCACCACCAGTTGGACGAGCAACAGGCGAAAAGCCGGTTGGCGATGGAAGGGCAAACGGTTCGGCTTGCTGGGTTCCATCTGTCTCACAGTCCTCTGGCGTCGGCTTCGTAAATCAATAACTTGGCATACTTTGTGCCGACAAAATTGCGCGCAGAGTATAGGGGGCCAGGCATACCCATTCAACAGCCGGGTAGTCATTTCCGACTATCGCTACATAGACCTTTGTCTCAGCGGATGTGGGCGAGAACCCCTTGCAGCTCATCCAGCGAATTGTAGCGGATGACCAATTGGCCTTTGCCTTTCTGTCCATGGCGAATCTGCACCGGAGCCCCTAGACGCTCAGCCAGGCGCTGTTCCAGGCGGCTGATGTCCGGATCGGTCTTGACCGCTTTGGCAGGTTCCTCCGGGGCATTCAGCCACTGGCGCACCAGTGCCTCAGTCTGGCGCACGGTCAGCCCGCGTGCGACAACATGTCGCGCACCTTCGACCTGCTTTGCCTCGGGCAAACCGAGTAAAGCACGGGCATGGCCCATTTCCAGGTCGCCATGGGAGAGCAAGGTCTTGATCTCTTCGGGCAGGGCGAGAAGACGCAACAGGTTGGCCACGCTCACGCGGGATTTACCCACCGCGTCGGCGACCTGCTGCTGGGTCAGCTGGAATTCCTGCTGCAGTCGCTGCAGCGCGACGGCTTCCTCGATGGGATTGAGGTCCTCGCGCTGGATGTTTTCGATCAGCGCCATGGCGATGGCTGCTTCGTCCGGCACTTCGCGGACCATGGCCGGAATCTTATCCAGGCCAGCCTGCTGGGCGGCACGCCAACGGCGCTCTCCGGCAATGATCTCGTAGCGGCCGCCGCCGATCGGACGCACCACGATCGGCTGCATCACCCCCTGCGCCTTGATCGACTGGGCCAGCTCTTCCAGAGCCTGCGGGTCCATGTCGCGACGCGGTTGATACTTGCCCCGCTGGATCAGGTCGAGCGGCAGATGCTGCAGCTCACGGCTGTCTGTCTGGACTGCCTCTTCCTGCAGGGTGGCGGCGCTGGAGCCGCTGAGCAGGGCATCCAGCCCGCGTCCGAGACCTCGTTTCTTCACGGCCATGCGGGTTCCTTAATTCCTTAAACGGGGGCAGTAGTGCGGGAGGCGCGCTGACGGCGCGCGAGTTCACCAGCCAGCGCCAGGTAGGCGACGGCACCGCGGGATTGCTTGTCGTAGACCAGCGCCGGCATACCGAAGCTGGGCGCCTCGGCCAGTCGCACGTTGCGCGGGATGACGGTGGTGTAGAGCTTGTCGCCGAAGTGTTCCTGCAATTGCGCGCTGACGTCATTGGTCAGGCTGATGCGCGGGTCGTACATGGTACGCAGCAGACCTTCGATCTTCAGGGCGGGATTGAGGCGCTCGGCGATGCGCTGAATGCTGTTCATCAGGTCGGTCAGCCCTTCCAGCGCGTAATACTCGCACTGCATGGGGATGATCACCCCATCGGCGGCGGACAAGGCGTTGACCGTCAGCATCGACAGCGACGGCGGGCAATCGATGAGGATGTAGTCGTAGTTTTCACGGATCGGCGCCAGCGCCTGACGCAGCCGGTGCTCTTTCATGTCCATTTCCAGCAGCACCACTTCCGCCGCGGTCAGATCGCGGTTGGCCGGGAGCAACTGGTAGCCACCGTGCTCGGAAAACTGCATGGCTTGCGCCAGATCGCATTCGCCGGTCAGGACATCGTAGATGGAGTGGTCGAGGGACAACTTATCCACACCACTGCCAGTGGTGGCGTTGCCCTGTGGATCGAGATCGATCAGCAGCACGCGACGCTTGGTGGCGACCAGCGACGCGGCCAGGTTGATGCAGGTCGTGGTCTTGCCGACGCCGCCCTTCTGGTTGGCGATCGCGAATACCTTAGCCATGGTGTTCCCCACTCCCCGTCATGCTCCGGCGCAGTATCAGCAGATGCCGCTGGCCTTGGCAACCCGGCACGCTCAGGGCGTGCTCGGCTTCGACCCGGAAATCCTCCGGGAGTGCCGCCAGCTCATCGTTCGGGTGCACGCCCTTCATCGCCAGCCAGCGGGTTTCGCCGTCGCCGAGATGACGAGTCCAGTTGCAGAAATCGTCGAGGCTGCTGAAAGCCCTCGAGACGATACCGTTGAACGCCTGGTCCGGCTGGTAGGCTTCGACCCGGCTGTGGATAACCTCGAGATTGTGCAGCTTGAGCTCCAGCTTCACCTGGGTCAGGAAACGCGTCTTCTTGCCATTGCTGTCGAGCAGCGTCAGGCGCTTCTCGGGGAACAGAATGGCCAGCGGGATGCCTGGCATGCCGCCGCCGCTGCCGACATCGAGCCAACGCTCACCGCCGGCAGCGATGAATTGGGGGACGATGCTCAAGCTGTCGAGCAAGTGGCGCGAAACCATTTCGTCGATGTCGCGCACCGCGGTGAGGTTGTAAGCCTTGTTCCACTTCGCCAGCAGGGCCAGGTAGGCTAGCAGTCGTTCTTGCTTGTCGGCGTCGAGTGGCACGCCAAGCGCCGTTGCGCCACGCACGAGCTCATCGGCGTGGCGTTGGGTAACCAGGGACATCAGGCGCTTTGCTCCAGTTGGCGGCTAGACGCACGTTTCTTCAGGTGGATCAGCAGCAGCGAGATGGCTGCCGGGGTGACGCCGGGAATACGCCCGGCCTGGCCAAGCGTCTCCGGACGGGACTGGGTCAGCTTGTGCTGAATCTCCTTGGACAGACCGGAAATGCTCGCATAGTCGATATCCGCAGGCAGCCGGGTGTCTTCGCTGGCACGCAGGCGAGCGATTTCTTCCTGTTGGCGATCGATGTAACCCGCGTACTTGGTGCGGATTTCGACCTGTTCCGCCACTTGCGGGTCTTCGGCGGAAACGCCGGTGACGTCGGCAAGGCTGGCGTAATCGATCTCCGGGCGGGCAAGCAGGTTGAGCAGGTTGTATTCGTGGGTCAGCGGCGTACCGAAACGCTCGGCGATGGCATCGCCCTGCGGGGTGTTCGGCCGCACCCACGTGCTCTTCAGGCGCTGTTCTTCACGTTCGATGCCTTCGCGTTTGGCCTCGAAGGCCGCCCAGCGGCGGTCGTCGACCAGGCCCAGCTCGCGGCCCTTTTCGGTCAGGCGCAGGTCGGCATTGTCCTCTCGCAGGATCAGCCGGTACTCGGCGCGCGAAGTGAACATGCGATACGGCTCCTGGGTGCCGAGCGTGATCAGGTCGTCGACCAGTACCCCGATGTAGGCTTCGTCACGACGCGGGCACCAGCTGTCACGGCCCTGCGCACGCAGCGCGGCGTTGGTGCCGGCGAGCAGGCCCTGGGCGCCAGCTTCTTCGTAGCCGGTGGTGCCGTTGATCTGCCCGGCGAAGAACAAGCCGCCGATGACTTTGGTTTCCAGGCTGTACTTCAGGTCGCGGGGATCGAAGAAGTCGTATTCGATCGCATAGCCGGGGCGAACGATATGGGCGTTCTCCATGCCACGGATGGAGCGGACGATCTGCAATTGCACGTCGAACGGCAGCGAGGTGGAGATGCCGTTGGGGTACAGCTCATGGGTGGTCAGGCCTTCGGGTTCGAGGAAGACCTGGTGGCTGTCCTTGTCGGCGAAGCGATGGATCTTGTCCTCGATCGACGGGCAGTAGCGCGGGCCGATGCCTTCGATGACTCCGGAGTACATCGGCGAGCGATCGAGGTTGCTGGCGATGATCTCGTGGGTACGCGCGTTGGTGTGGGTGATCCAGCAACTGACCTGGCGTGGATGCTCTTCCTTCGAACCGAGGAAAGACATCACGGGGATCGGTGTGTCGCCCGGCTGCTCGGTCATCACCGAGAAGTCCACGCTGCGTCCATCGATGCGGGGAGGCGTGCCGGTTTTCAGGCGACCCACGCGTAACGGCAGTTCACGCAGGCGCTTGGCCAGAGCGATGGCAGGCGGGTCTCCGGCTCGACCGCCGGAGTAGTTCTCCAGACCGATGTGGATAAGTCCGCCGAGGAAGGTACCGGCGGTGAGAACCACGTTGTCGGCATGGAACTTGAGCCCCATCTGCGTGACCACGCCGCGCACCTGATCCTGTTCGACGATCAGGTCATCGCAGGCTTGCTGGAATATCCACAGGTTCGGCTGGTTTTCCAGGATTTCGCGCACGGCCGCCTTGTACAGAATGCGGTCCGCTTGCGCTCGGGTGGCACGCACTGCAGGGCCCTTGCGGCTGTTGAGGACGCGGAACTGGATACCGCCCTTGTCGGTTGCATGGGCCATTGCCCCGCCGAGTGCATCGATTTCCTTGACCAGATGGCTCTTGCCGATCCCGCCGATGGCTGGGTTGCAGCTCATCTGTCCAAGGGTTTCCACATTGTGGGTGAGCAGCAGGGTCTTCACGCCCATGCGTGCAGCCGCAAGCGCGGCCTCTGTGCCGGCATGGCCACCGCCGATCACGATCACGTCAAAACGGGAAGGGAAATCCACCACGCACCTCGTGCCTGTCGATCAGGAGAAAAAGAGAGCCGCACAGTATAGGGGATTTAGCGCTGGGGATTGAAGGTAGGTGGATAAAAAATAGCCAACCTTTTCGATCCCTGGATCAGCGAGAGACCTTGTTGTCATAAAAAAGAGAGAAGGGAATTTTTAAATCTTTTTAGAGCTAGTGATTATGTTTGGTGTGGACATCTTCTGTGGATAACACCTTTTACCCCAGCAGATTCAGGCGTTTCGGCCAAGGATAAGGGTGTGCTGAAGATGTCTGGAAACGGGGGATTGCCGGTAGATCACCTGTGCATGAATGGCAAGGTTATTCACAGGGCAGTTATCCAAGGTCTTACACACCGCCTTGTCTACTGGTCTATACGGTAGTTTTCCACAGGGTTCAATCCTGGGTGTGAATAGCCGTCCAGAGGCCAAGCCTGCCGGGCAATTCAGGCGTATTCGGAATAGCGCTATCCACAATGGCTAGGGATTGCATGCAGGCGATCCGCGCTGGCCGCAGCTTCTTTCCGCCTGGGCAGGGGCAGAATGAACGGCGCAACGACGGTAGAGCTGGGCTGTGGATAGAGAGCGCCCATTTAGTGTGGGGACGGGAAGAGATGCGGGTCACCGCTAGCCATGCGAGGCCTGATTGGGCGCCCAAGGCTGGGGAATAATCAGGCCTGTGCGGCTAACGAGGATATTGCGGGTTTTATTCGGGGGAGAGAACGATCGCTTTAAAAGCCCTATCCAGAGCGGCTGGGCAAGGCTATCAATGCCTTATCCACAGGCCAGGGCGTGATTCGACACAAGCCTATGGTGGCGTATCAGCGGCAATGGATTTTTTCCACATATGAACAATCACGCCAACTGGCCGCTTGGCGAATGGATTGTCCACAGCCTGCTATTTACCGATGCAGAAGCTCGAGAAGATCCGTCCCAGCAAGTCATCGGAGCTGAAGGCCCCCGTGATTTCGCCAAGCGCCTGCTGGGCCTGGCGCAGGTCCTCGGCAAGCAATTCTCCCGCGCCAGCCAGCAACAGTTGCGCATGGCCATGCTCCAGATGAGCACTGGCCAGGCGTAGCGCTTCCAGATGGCGTCGGCGGGCGCTGAAGCTGCTCTCGGCGGTCTGTTCGAAGCCCATGCAGGTCTTGAGGTGCTCGCGAAGCAGATCCAGCCCGTCGCCCGAACGCGCGGATAAGGTCAGGGTTACATGGCCATCGGCACTTTCTTCGAGGCCGATCGCACATGTGGATAAGTCAGCTTTATTGCGAATCAGCGTTACCCGCGCCGGATCGGGCCGTTCGTCGAGAAATTCCGGCCAGAGGGCGAAAGGATCCGCCGCTTCAGGGGCTGTCGAATCGACCACCAGCAGGACTCTATCGGCTTCGCCAATGGCTTTGAGCGCGCGCTCCACGCCGATTCTCTCCACATGATCTTCGGTGTCGCGCAAGCCAGCGGTGTCGACCACGTGCAGAGGCATGCCGTCGATGTGGATATGTTCGCGCAGCACGTCCCTCGTGGTACCGGCGATGTCGGTGACGATAGCTGCTTCGCGCCCGGCCAGGGCGTTGAGCAGGCTGGATTTGCCGGCATTCGGCCGGCCGGCGATGACCACCGTCATGCCGTCGCGCAGCAGTGCGCCCTGTCCGGCTTCTCTCAACACGCCGGCGAGCTCGGCGCGCACTTTGTCCAATTGGGCGAGGACATGCCCGTCGGCCAGGAAGTCGATCTCTTCCTCGGGGAAGTCGATTGCCGCTTCGACATAGATGCGTAGCTGGATGAGCTGCTCGGTCAGCAGGTGCACCCGCCGGGAGAATTCGCCTTGCAGTGAGCGTACGGCATTGCGTGCTGCCTGGGCCGAGCTGGCCTCGATGAGGTCGGCGATGGCTTCGGCCTGGGCCAGATCGAGCTTGTCGTTGAGGAAGGCGCGTTCGCTGAACTCCCCTGGACGTGCCTGGCGTGCGCCAAGCTCCAGACAGCGCTGCAGGAGCATATCCATGACGACCGGGCCTCCATGGCCCTGCAGTTCAAGGACGTCTTCACCTGTGAAGGAATTGGGCCCGCGGAAGAACAGCAACAGGCCTTCGTCGATGACTTCACCGTCGTCGGCGTGGAAAGGCCCGTAATGCGCATAGCGCGGCTGTGGTTCGCGACCACTGAGGGTGATGGCGATTGCCAGGGCGCGAGGCCCGGAGACGCGGACGATGCCGACCCCGCCTCGGCCTTGGGCGGTAGCGACGGCGGCGATGGTTTCCTGGGCTGCGTTCATGGGCTTTCTCCAGATAGCAGAACGCCCCACGAGGGGGCGTTCTGGCGTTTGGCTGGTAACGGCGTGAGGCTGTTTAGGCCTTCTTCGCCGCCCCTTCGATCTGCCGGGTAATGTACCACTGCTGAGTGATGGACAAGCAGTTGTTGATTACCCAGTACAGCACCAGACCAGCGGGGAACCACAGGAAGAAGAAGGTGAAGATGACCGGCATCAGCTTCATCACCTTGGCCTGCATGGGGTCCGGCGGAGTCGGGTTGAGCATCTGCTGGACGAGCATGGTGCCGCCCATGATGATCGGCAGGATGAAGAACGGATCTTTCACCGACAGGTCGATGATCCAGCCCAGCCACGGGGCCTGACGCATCTCGACGCTTTCCAGAAGAACCCAGTAGAGGGAGAGGAAGACCGGCATCTGCACCAGAATCGGCAGGCAGCCGCCCAGCGGATTGATCTTCTCCTTCTTGTACAGCTCCATCATCGCCTGGGACATTTTCTGGCGATCGTCACCGTGCTGTTCCTTGATCGCTTGCATCTTCGGCGATACGGCACGCATGCGCGCCATCGACTTGTAGCTGGCGGCGGACAGCGGGAAGAAGGCGAGCTTGATGACCATGGTCAGCAGGATGATCGACCAGCCCCAGTTACCGACCAGGCTGTGGATATGTTGCAGCAGCCAGAAGATCGGTTGGGCGATGAACCACAGCGGACCGTAGTCGACGGTCAGTTCCAGGCCCGGGGACAGTTCGCCCAGGTACTTCTGCAGTTTCGGACCCGCGTAAAGGGTCAGGCTGGTTTCTGCCTTGGCACCGGGAGCGACGTTCAGCGTCGGACCGGTGAAGCCGACGATGTAGTTGCCCTGGCTGTCCTTGCGAGTCATGACGTTGTGGGTTTCGCCCTTGGCCGGGACCCACGCGGTGACGAAGTAATGCTGCAGCCAGGCTACCCAGCCACCTTGCACGCTCTGCTTGAAGGATTCTTTGTCCATGTCCTTCATCGACACTTTGGTATAGGCCTTTTCAGGGGTCCATACGGCTGCGCCGAGGTAGGTGGATACGCCGGTGGCGGTGGTCGACGACGGGTCGGCGCTGGCGTCGCGTTTCAGCTGGGCGAACAGCGAGCCGCTCCAGGCCTTGGCGCTCTGGTTATCGATCAGGTAGCTGACGTCGACCTGGTAGGCATTCGGGTTGATGCAGTCGAGCTTCTTCTGAGCCTTCTCTTTCTCACTGCAGTCGGCCTTGAGCCCGCGGTGGAAGGTGAAGCGCTTGATGTAATTGACGCCTTCGTGGGCGAAGCTCAGATCCACAACCAGCTGATCCTGGCCGTCGGCCAGCTGGTATTCGGTCTTGCTGCTGCTGTACAGCGGGCGACCAGCGACCGCGGCATCCGGACCATCGGTACCCGTCAGGCCGCTTTGTGCCAGATAGGTGCGTTGTTGGTCATGCTCGAACAGCGGGAAGGGAACGTCTGGACGATCCTGACGTAGCGGGTACTGGGTCAGTCCCAGTTGCACCACATCGCCACCGCGCGGATCGATAGCCAGGCTGAGGACATCGGTCTTCACCTGGATCATCTGGCCATTGGCGGCTGCCGGCTGCTGCGTCGAAGGCAGCGAAGCGCTCGCACTTTGAGCCGGGGGCACATCGGCACTGGTGCCGCTGGCGGCAGGCACGGAAGTATCCGGCAGACCTTGTGTCTGCTGGTTGAACGACGCGGTCTGAGCCGGCAGTTCGGGCTGTCCGTAGTCCTTGTTCCACTGGAGAACCAGCATGTAGGACACGGCGGCCAGGGCGACGATTAGGATCGAGCGTTGAATGTCCATGGTTACTCGGCCATCGAGGAAGGGCGGGGCTTGGAGTTGGCAGGTGGTACTGGATCGTAGCCACCGGGATGCCAGGGATGGCAGCGGCCCAATCTGCGCAGGGCCAGCCAGCCACCGCGCAGGAAACCATGATGTTCGATGGCTTCCTGCGCGTAGCAGGAACAGCTGGGGTGGAAGCGACAGTGATTAGCCATCAAAGGGCTGATGGCATAGCGGTAAAACTGGATCAGAAGAAGCGCCAGTTTACGCATGGGAACTATCGGCTACCCCCGGAGGTTCGGGCGGGCTTTCCGGCCGTGGTCGGTTACGCGCCAGGCGTTTCCAGAGCTTGCCAAACTGCTGATGCAGTTCGGGATTCTCCAGCTCGCCCAAGCCTTTTCGTGCGATCACCACGATATCCAGACCGACCAGTGTCTGCTGGTGGTGCCGGAATGACTCGCGGATTACGCGTTTGAGGCGGTTACGTTCGACGGCGAGCTTGACGTTCTTCTTGCCGATCACCAGGCCGAGCCGGGGGTGATCGAGACCGTTTTCGCGCGCCAGCAGCAGGACGTGCTTGCCAGGAACCTTGGCGTCGGGGGAGTCGAAGACCGCAGTGAAGTGCCGGGCTGTCAGAAGACGCTTTTCCCGGTCGAATCCTCGACTCACCACCTGTGCCGGGCGAATCAGACGGTCAGACGCTTACGGCCTTTGGCGCGACGACGCGACAGGACCTGACGGCCGTTCTTGGTAGCCATGCGAGCGCGGAAACCATGGACGCGAGCGCGCTTGAGAGTGCTGGGTTGGAAAGTACGTTTCATTGTTCGGTACCTGGGTTGACGACTTGAGGTCGCAGTGACCCCGTTTAAAGAGACCGGCGATTCTAGTGAAAACACCGGGGCAGGTCAATTTCCAACCAACGTCGTTTGGAAAATAGATAAAAGAGGGGAAAAGATTTCTTTGAAAGAATTGTGGAGCTTACTACTGTTAGCGGTCGTATCAGCTGTGGATAAGCGCTCAAAAGCCACTGGTTTCGACGCTTGGCGGATTTTATGGTTCTGTCGAGAAGCGGTGCTCCAGCTGTGCGGCTCCGGTGGACAAGCTGGGGAGGAAAAGCGGGTTTGTCCACAGGCTGGTTTTCAACAGCCTTTCAAAGGGGCTTTTACACTGCCTCCACGAGGCGTTATCCACAAGCATGCCAATGGCCATCCCATACGCCGTATGCGCCCATTAAGGTATTGATTTTGCTTACCCACTTGTTGATTTCTCGTGTGGATAAGTCATCAGCGGGCAGCTACAATAGGCGCTTCATTTTCGCTCCGCGCCTTTCCAATTTTGGGGGATATCCGTGTCCGTGGAACTTTGGCAGCAGTGCGTGGAATTGCTCCGCGACGAGTTGCCGTCCCAGCAATTCAACACCTGGATCCGTCCTCTGCAGGTCGAAGCCGAGGGAGAGGAGTTGCGTGTCTACGCGCCTAACCGTTTCGTGTTGGACTGGGTCAACGAAAAATACATGGGTCGCTTGCTCGAGCTCCTGGGGGAGCGCGGCAATGGGCAGATCCCAGCGCTCTCCTTGTTGATCGGCAGCCGTCGCAGCCGTGCACCGCGACCGGCCTTGGTTCCGCAGAGCCATGCGATGCCGGCGCCCACCATCACACCGCAGCCGACCCCTGCCCAGGTACGCGCGGCCAAGGCTGAGGCCTATCAAGCCGAATTGCCCGCGCAGGCGGTGGCGGACAACGTGCAGCAGATGCAGTTGTCCATGCAGCAACCGCTGGCCGATCTGGACGAATCCAGCCCGAGCATCGATCCGCTGGCGGCCGCTCTTCCGACGACGGCTCCGGCGGTGCGCACCGAGCGTAATGTCCAGGTGGAAGGCGCGCTCAAGCACACCAGCTATCTGAACAGGACCTTTACCTTCGAGAACTTCGTCGAGGGCAAGTCCAACCAGTTGGCTCGTGCAGCGGCATGGCAAGTCGCGGACAATCTCAAGCACGGTTACAACCCGCTGTTCCTTTATGGTGGTGTCGGCCTGGGCAAGACTCACTTGATGCATGCCGTGGGTAACCACCTGCTGAAGAAAAACCCTAACGCCAAGGTCGTGTATCTGCACTCCGAGCGTTTCGTCGCGGACATGGTCAAGGCGCTGCAGCTCAACGCCATCAACGAGTTCAAGCGCTTCTATCGCTCTGTGGACGCGCTTTTGATCGACGATATTCAGTTCTTCGCGCGCAAAGAGCGCTCCCAGGAGGAGTTTTTCCACACCTTCAACGCGTTGCTGGAAGGGGGACAGCAAGTCATTCTCACCAGCGATCGTTACCCGAAGGAAATCGAGGGACTCGAGGAGCGCCTGAAGTCGCGCTTTGGCTGGGGACTGACCGTCGCCGTTGAGCCACCTGAGCTGGAAACCCGCGTGGCGATTCTGATGAAGAAGGCCGAGCAGGCCAAAGTCGAGCTGCCGCACGATGCGGCGTTCTTCATCGCCCAGCGTATTCGTTCCAACGTGCGTGAGCTTGAGGGTGCCCTGAAAAGGGTGATCGCTCACTCGCACTTCATGGGGCGACCGATCACCATCGAACTGATCCGTGAGTCGCTGAAGGATCTGCTTGCCCTGCAGGACAAGCTGGTCAGCATCGACAACATTCAGCGCACTGTCGCCGAGTACTACAAGATCAAGATCGCCGACCTGCTGTCCAAACGCCGCTCGCGTTCGGTGGCACGCCCGCGGCAGGTAGCCATGGCCTTGTCCAAGGAACTGACCAACCACAGCCTGCCGGAGATCGGCGTGGCCTTCGGCGGTCGGGATCACACCACCGTGCTACATGCCTGTCGTAAGATCGCTCAATTGAAGGAATCCGACGCGGATATCCGCGAGGACTACAAGAACCTGCTGCGCACGCTGACCACCTGAGGCCAAGCTGCAGCCCCACGAGGCAAGGGATAGACCATGCATTTCACAATTCAACGCGAAGCTCTGTTGAAACCCCTGCAACTGGTCGCTGGCGTTGTGGAACGCCGCCAGACGCTGCCGGTTCTTTCCAACGTTCTGTTGGTTGTCCAGGGTCAGCAACTGTCTCTCACCGGTACCGATCTCGAAGTCGAGCTGGTAGGGCGCGTCAATCTGGAAGAGCCTGCCGAGCCCGGCGAGATCACCGTGCCGGCGCGCAAGCTCATGGACATCTGCAAGAGTCTGCCTAGCGATGTGCTGATCGACATTCGTGTCGATGAACAGAAGTTGCTGGTAAAGGCAGGCCGTAGCCGTTTCACCCTTTCGACGCTGCCGGCGAATGATTTCCCCACTGTCGAAGAAGGCCCGGGGTCGATGACCTTCAGCCTGGTGCAGAGCAAGCTTCGTCGTTTGATCGACCGTACCAGCTTCGCCATGGCACAACAGGATGTCCGCTACTACCTGAACGGAATGTTGCTGGAAGTCGGCAGCGGTGTGCTGCGCGCAGTGGCCACCGATGGTCACCGCCTGGCCATGTGCTCTTTCAGTGGCGCCGTGCCGGAAGCACAGGACCGTCACCAAGTGATCGTTCCGCGCAAGGGTATCCTCGAACTCGCTCGTCTGCTGACCGAGCAGGATGGCCAAGTCGACATCGTGCTCGGCCAGCATCACATTCGCGCGACCACCGGTGAGTTCACCTTCACCTCGAAACTGGTCGACGGCAAGTTCCCAGACTACGAGCGTGTGCTGCCGAAGGGTGGAGACAAGCTGGTGGTTGGCGATCGGCAGCTTCTACGCGAAGCCTTCAGCCGCACCGCGATTCTATCCAATGAAAAGTACCGTGGTATCCGCCTGCAGCTGTCTTCCGGTCTCCTCAAGATCCAGGCCAATAACCCGGAGCAGGAAGAGGCTGAAGAAGAGGTACAAGTGGATTACAACGGCGGTAGCCTGGAGATCGGCTTCAACGTTAGTTATCTGCTCGACGTCCTCGGCGTAATGAGTACCGAGCAGGTTCGCATCATCTTGTCGGATGCCAATAGCAGCGCTCTGCTGCAGGAAGCCGACAACGATGATTCCGCCTACGTCGTCATGCCGATGCGGCTCTGACATTTACTGAATGTCCCTGACCCGCGTCTCGGTCACCGCGGTGCGCAATCTGCACCCGGTGACCTTCTCCCCCTCCCCCCGCATCAACATCCTTTACGGCGAAAATGGCAGCGGCAAGACCAGCCTGCTTGAAGCCATTCACCTGCTCGGCCTCGCGCGCTCGTTCCGTAGTTTGCGTCTTAACCCCGTCATTCAATATGAGCAGTCTGCCTGTACGGTATTCGGTCAGGTGATGCTCGCGAACGGCGTGCCCAGTAATCTTGGGGTTTCCCGTGATCGCCAAGGGGAGTTCCAGATTCGTGTCGACGGACAGAATGCCCGCAGCGCGGCACAGTTGGCGGAAACCCTGCCGCTGCAACTGATCAATCCAGATAGCTTCCGATTGCTGGAAGGGGCGCCCAAAGTTCGTCGCCAGTTCCTCGATTGGGGTGTGTTCCACGTGGAACAACGCTTCATGGTCGCCTGGCAGCGGCTGCAGAAAGCGCTTCGCCAGCGGAACTCGTGGCTCCGGCATGGTAAACTGGACGATGCTTCGCAAGCTGCGTGGGACCGCGAATTATGCAGCGCGAGTGAAGAAATCGATGCCTATCGGCGGTCGTATATCCAGGCACTAAAGCCGGTCTTCGAAGAGACCCTCGGTGAGTTGATTCAGTTGGATCAACTCACCTTGAGCTATTACCGCGGCTGGGATAAGGACCGTGAGTTGAGCGAGGTGCTCAGCAGCAGTCTGCTCCGTGACCAGCAGATGGGACACACCCAGGCGGGACCTCAGCGGGCTGATTTACGAATTCGTCTGGGCGGACACAACGCGGCGGATATCCTGTCGCGAGGGCAGCAGAAGCTAGTGGTTTGTGCCCTGCGTATCGCCCAGGGCTACCTGATCAATCAGGCAAAGAGAGGACAATGCGTCTACCTGGTAGACGATCTCCCCTCTGAGTTGGACGAGAAGCATCGGCGTGCGTTATGCCGGTTGCTCGAAGACTTGGGTTGCCAGGTATTCATCACCTGTGTCGACCCTGAATTATTGAAGGACGGCTGGCGAACGGATACGCCGGTTTCCATGTTCCACGTGGAACATGGGCAAGTCTCTCAGACCACCCTCGGGAGTGAAGAATGAGCGAGAACAATACGTACGACTCTTCCAGCATCAAGGTGCTGAAAGGGCTGGACGCGGTACGCAAGCGTCCTGGCATGTACATCGGCGACACGGACGATGGCACCGGTCTGCACCACATGGTGTTCGAGGTCGTGGATAACTCGATCGACGAAGCCTTGGCTGGCTTCTGCACCGAGATCAGCATCACCATCCATACCGACGAGTCGATCACCGTTCGCGACAATGGCCGCGGCATTCCGGTGGATATCCACAAGGAAGAAGGGGTCTCCGCGGCCGAGGTCATCATGACCGTGCTGCATGCCGGCGGTAAGTTCGACGACAACACTTATAAGGTGTCCGGTGGTCTCCACGGTGTAGGTGTTTCCGTGGTCAACGCGCTTTCCGAGGAGCTGCGTCTGACCATCCGCCGCGAGGGCAAGGTTTGGGAGCAGATTTATCGCCATGGCGTGCCCCAGTTCCCGCTGCGCCCGGTCGGCGAGACCGAGGGCGCCGGCACTGAAGTACACTTCAAGGCGTCGGCTGAGACCTTCAGCAATATCCACTTCAGTTGGGACATCCTGGCCAAGCGGATTCGCGAACTGTCCTTCCTCAACTCTGGCGTGGGCATTGTGCTCCGTGATGAGCGCAGCGGTAAGGAAGAGCTGTTCAAATACGAGGGTGGTCTGCGCGCGTTCGTCGAGTACCTGAACACCAACAAGACTCCGGTGAACGAAGTCTTTCACTTCAACGTTCAGCGTGAAGAAGACGGTGTGGGTGTCGAAGTCGCCCTGCAATGGAACGACAGCTTCAACGAGAACATCCTCTGCTTCACCAACAACATTCCCCAGCGTGACGGTGGCACCCACCTGGCCGGCTTCCGTTCGGCACTGACTCGTCACCTGAACAACTACATCGAAACCGAGGGTTTGGCGAAGAAGTACAAGATCGCCACCACCGGTGATGATGCCCGCGAAGGCCTGACCGCGATCATCTCGGTCAAGGTACCGGATCCGAAATTCAGCTCGCAGACCAAGGACAAGCTGGTCTCGTCCGAGGTGAAGACCGCGGTGGAACAGGAGATGGGCAAGTACTTCGCCGACTTCCTGTTGGAAAACCCCAACGAAGCCAAGGCCGTGGTCGGCAAGATGATCGACGCCGCGCGTGCCCGCGAGGCCGCCCGCAAGGCCCGCGAAATGACTCGCCGTAAAGGCGCCCTGGATATCGCGGGACTGCCGGGAAAACTGGCCGACTGCCAGGAGAAGGACCCTGCCCTCTCCGAACTCTACATCGTGGAAGGTGACTCCGCGGGCGGTTCTGCCAAGCAGGGCCGCAACCGCAAGACCCAGGCGATCCTGCCGCTCAAGGGCAAGATCCTCAACGTCGAGAAGGCGCGCTTCGACAAGATGCTCTCCTCCCAGGAGGTCGGCACCCTGATCACCGCCCTCGGCTGCGGTATCGGACGTGAGGAGTACAACATCGAGAAGCTGCGCTACCACAACATCATCATCATGACCGATGCCGACGTTGACGGTTCGCACATCCGTACCTTGCTGCTGACCTTCTTCTTCCGTCAGTTGCCCGAGCTGGTCGAGCGCGGCTACATCTATATCGCCCAGCCGCCGCTGTACAAGGTGAAGAAAGGCAAGCAGGAGCAGTACATCAAGGACGACGTGGCCATGGAAGAGTACATGACCCAGTCGGCTCTTGAAGATGCCAGCCTGCACGTCAATGAAAGCGCTCCTGGCCTGTCTGGCGCAGCGTTGGAGAAACTGGTCAACGAGTACCGTGGGGTGATGCGTACCCTCTCCCGCCTGTCGCGCCTGTATCCGCAGGACCTGACCGAGCACTTCGTCTACCTGCCGCGTATCAGCGTCGAGCAGTTGGGTGAGGAGTCGGCCATGCGTGCCTGGCTGGAGCTGTATCAAGCGCGCCTGAAGGCAGCCGAGAAGTCCGGCCTGACCCTCAAGGCCAGCCTGCGCGAAGACCGCGAGCGCCACCTGTGGCTGCCAGAGGTGGAGATGGTCGCCCATGGCCTTTCCAGCTATGTCACCTTCAACCGCGACTTCTTCGCCAGTAACGACTACCGCTCTGTCACCGAGCTGGGCCAGCAACTCACCAGCCTGCTGGAAGATGGCGCCTATGTGCAGAAGGGCGAGCGCAAGAAGCCGGTGAGCAGCTTCAAGGAAGCGCTCGAATGGCTGATGAACGAAAGCACCAAGCGCCACAGCATCCAGCGCTATAAGGGACTGGGAGAGATGAACCCGGATCAACTGTGGGAAACCACCATGGATCCGAACGTGCGGCGCATGCTCAAGGTGACCATCGAGGACGCCATTGCCGCCGACCAGATCTTCAACACCCTGATGGGCGATGCCGTGGAGCCGCGCCGCGACTTCATCGAAAGCAATGCCCTGGCGGTGTCGAACCTGGACGTCTGACCGCTACTCGACCGAGGCGGGTATCTGACCCGCCTGCATCGAAAAGCCCCCTGCCACTTCGTGGTCGGGGGCTTTTTTATGGGTGGCGAACGAGCCATCCGCTTTGGCTTGCCTGGATACTGATTTAAGTGGAGACGACGGAGTAGTTATCGCAGCGGCTCCGACAAGGAAAAAACGCTTACGGGCGATCACTATGACTCAGGTTGAGTCTCCCCTACCCTCACCCATTTTCATGCCGCAGAAACGAAAACAGGGCCTTTCGGCCCTGTTCTCAAATGAGGATGCGCTGTCGTCTTCAGGCGACGTCGGCCTGGTCCTGGGGCGGCAGTTCGCCCATCTCGCGAAGGGTCTGAATCACCCATTCCTCGGCGCGTTGGTTGAGTTCGGCGATGGCGCGTGGCCCTTCGCCTTCCGGCTGCATCAATGGTCCGATGACCACGTCGATCACACCCGGATGCTTGGCCCAGCCGTTCTTCGGCCAGCAATGTCCGGCGTTATGCGCGATCGGCAGTACCGGCAGCTTGGCATTCACTGCCAGGGCGGCGCCGCCACGGGAGAACTTGCCCATCTGGCCAGTGGGAATGCGGGTCCCTTCCGGGAAGATCAGCACCCAGGCGCCCTGCTGCAGACGTTCATGTCCCTGCTTGGCCAGTTGCTTGAGCGCGATCTTCGGTTGACTGCGGTCGATGGCGATAGGCTTGAGTAGCGCCAGCGCCCAGCCGAAGAAAGGCACGAACAGCAGCTCGCGTTTGAGCACCTGGCTGAGCGGCTCGAAGTAGCCGGAGAGGAAGAAGGTTTCCCAGGTGCTCTGGTGTTTGGAAAGGATCACGCAGGGCTGTTCAGGAATATTCTCCACGCCACGGATCCGGTAGCGCACGCCGACGAATACCCAGGCCAGCCAGACGGCGAAGCGGCACCAACGCTGGACGACGAAGCGGTAGCGCGCGCGGAAGGGCAGCAACGGAGCGATGAATAGGCTCAGGGTGCCCCAGACAAAGGCGCTGAATGACAGCAGCAGGTAGAAAAGGGTGGTTCTGATAGCCTGCACTGTCGACATGTTCAGCGGGTCCTTAGGGCAAGAGGTGGGCGGCGACCGCCGCGAGATCGTCGAATACCAGCGTACCTTCGGGCAGCGGCTTGGCCAGGGTACGTTCGCCCTTGCCGGTCTTCACCAGAACGGGCTGACAATCGACGGCCAGGGCCGCGTCCAGGTCACCCCGGGTGTCGCCAACGAACCAGATGCCGCTGAGCGAAACGTCATAGTGAGCCGCGATTTGCCAGAGCATGCCCGGCTTCGGTTTTCGGCATTCGCAGCCGTCGTCGGGGCCGTGCGGGCAGTAGGCGATCAGGCCGACTTCACCGCCCTGCTCCGCCACCAGTTCACGCAGGCGCGCATGCATGCTCTCCAGTGTCGCCAGGTCGTAGTAGCCGCGGGCGATGCCAGACTGGTTGGTGGCGACCGCTATGGTCCAGCCGGCGCGACTGAGGCGAGCGATGGCGGCGATGGCGCTGGGAATCGGAATCCACTCGTCGAGGGATTTGATATAGGCGTCGGAGTCCTCGTTGATGACACCGTCGCGGTCGAGAATGAGTAGCTTCATGGCCTGGGCTCCGAACCGCCGGCCCTGGGGGCCGGCGGCTCTTCGCATTCCTTATCCCAGCAGGGAAATGTCGGCGACGCCGAGGAACAGCCCACGCAACTGCGCCAGCAGTGCGTAGCGGTTGGCCCGTACGGCGCTGTCGTCGGCGTTGACCAGGACTTCCTCGAAGAAGGCATCGACCGGCGCGCGCAGGGCGGCCAGGCGTGCCAGGGCGGCACGATAGTCGCGTGCCGCGGCCAGCGGAGCCACTTCGCTTGCGGCGGCTGCCACGGCGCTGCCCAGCGCCTTCTCGGCGGCTTCGTTCAGCAGGCTGTCGTTGACCGACGCCGGCACTTCGCCTTCGGCCTTGGCGAGGATGTTCGACACGCGCTTGTTGGCTGCAGCGAGGGTCTCGGCTTCGGCCAGTTGACGGAAGGCCTGCACGGCCTGCACACGCTGGTCGAAGTCCAGCGGCGCGGTCGGGGTCAGCGCACGTACCGCCTGGTACACGGCGACATCCACGCCTTCGTCCTCGTAGCGCGCCCGCAGGCGGTCGAAGATGAAGTCCTGGACCTGGGCAGCCAGGCCCTCGGCCTTGACCTTGTCGCCGTACTGGCCAACGGCGACGGCAATGGCCTCGCCGAGGTCGAGGTCGAGTTGCTTCTCGATGAGGATGCGCAGCACGCCAAGGGCGGCACGGCGCAGGGCGTAGGGGTCTTTGCTGCCGGTGGGCAGCATGCCGATGCCGAAGATGCCGACCAGGGTGTCGAGCTTGTCAGCCACCGCTACCGCAGCACCGGTGAGGGTGCTCGGCAGTTCGGCGCCAGCGCCGCGCGGCATGTACTGCTCGTTCAAGGCCAGGGCGACATCGTTCGCCTCGCCGCCGGCAGTGGCGTAGTAGTAGCCGGCGATGCCTTGCATCTCGGGGAACTCGCCGACCATCTCGGTGGCCAGGTCGCACTTCGACAGGATGCCGGCGCGCGCGGCATTCTGCGCGTTGCCGCCGATGCGCTCGGCGATGAACGCCGCCAGCGCGGAAACCCGCTCGGCCTTGTCGAATACGGTGCCGAGCTGGGCTTGGAACACCACGTTCTTCAGGCGCTCGTTGAACTGCTCCAGCGGCTGCTTCTTGTCCTGCTTGAAGAAGAACTCGGCGTCGGTCAGGCGTGGGCGCACCACCTTCTCATTACCGGAAACGATGTGTTCCGGCGCCTTGCTCTGCACGTTGGCCACGGTGATGAAGCGTGGCAGCAGCTTGCCGTTGGCATCCAGCAGGCAGAAGTACTTCTGGTTGTCCTGCATGGTGGTGATCAGTGCCTCCTGGGGCACCGCGAGGAAGCGCTCCTCGAAGGAGCAGACCAGCGGCACCGGCCATTCGACCAGTGCTGTCACTTCGTCGAGCAGGTCGGCCGGGACGATGGCGCTGCCCTTCTGCTCGGCGGCCAGTTCGGCGACGCGCTTGGCGATCAGCTCGCGGCGCTCGGCGAAGTCAGCCAGCACATGGGCGCTGCGCAGGTCTTCCAGGTAGTTGGCCGGACTGGAGATGCGCACCTGATCCGGGTTGTGGAAGCGGTGCCCGCGGGATTCGCGGCCAGCCTTCTGAGTGAGGATCTCGCACTCCACCACGTCGTCGCCGAAGAGCATCACCAGCCACTGGGTCGGGCGGACGAACTCTTCGCGGCGCGCCGCCCAGCGCATGCGCTTGGGAATCGGCAGCTCGTTCAGTGAGGTCTCGACGATGGCTGGTAGCAGGCTCACTGCCGGCTGGCCGGCGATGCTCTGGCTGAACTTCAGCTTCGGACCGCTCTTGTCGATCTGTGCCAGGTCCACGCCGCACTTCTTGGCGAAGCCGAGGGCGGCCTGGGTGGGATTGCCGTTGACGTCGAAGGCAGCTTGCAGCGGCGGGCCGTCGAGATTGACGGTGCGATCCGGTTGCTGTGCGGCGAGGCCATCGATCTGCACGGCCAGGCGGCGCGGCGCGGCGTAGTAGCGGGCAGCCGAATAGCTCAGGCCGGCGCTTTTCAGGCCTTTCTCAATACCGGCGAGGAAGGCTTCACCGAGGCTTTTCAGCGCTTTGGGTGGCAGTTCTTCGGTGCCCAGTTCGACGAGGAAATCCTTCGCGCTCATTATTCGGCCTCCTTCAGCTTGGCCAGTACTTCGTCACGCAGTTCGGCGGTGGCCATCGGGAAGCCCAGGCGCGCGCGCGCCTGCAGGTAGCTCTGCGCCACGGCGCGGGCCAGGGTGCGGACCCGCAGGATGTAACGCTGACGCTCGGTTACCGAGATGGCGCGGCGGGCGTCCAGCAGGTTGAAGGTGTGCGAAGCCTTGAGGACCATTTCATAGGTCGGCAGCGGCAGTTGCAGCTCGATCAGGCGGTTGGCCTCGCTCTCGTAGAAATCGAAGAGCTCGAAGAGTTTCTCGACGTTGGCGTGTTCGAAGTTGTAGGTCGATTGCTCCACCTCGTTCTGGTGGAATACATCGCCGTAGGTGACCTTGCCGAACGGGCCATCGGCCCACACCAGGTCGTAGACCGAGTCGACGCCCTGGATGTACATGGCCAGGCGCTCCAGGCCATAGGTGATCTCACCGGTGACCGGGTAGCACTCGATGCCGCCGACCTGCTGGAAGTAGGTGAACTGGGTCACTTCCATGCCGTTCAGCCAGATTTCCCAGCCCAGGCCCCAGGCGCCGAGGGTCGGCGATTCCCAGTTGTCCTCGACGAAGCGGATGTCGTGCACCAGCGGGTCGATGCCGATGGCCTTCAGCGAGCCCAGGTACAGCTCCTGGAAGTTCTCCGGGTTCGGCTTGAGCACCACCTGGAACTGGTAGTAGTGCTGCAGGCGGTTGGGGTTTTCGCCGTAGCGGCCGTCAGTGGGACGGCGGCTGGGCTGCACGTAGGCAGCGTTCCAGGTTTCCGGGCCGATGGCGCGGAGGAAGGTGGCGGTATGGAAGGTGCCGGCGCCTACTTCCATGTCATAGGGTTGCAGCACCACGCAACCCTGGTCGGCCCAGTATTTTTGCAGGGCCAGGATCAGGTCTTGGAAGGTGCGCACGGCGGGCGTAGTCTGGCTCACGAAAATCACCTGTGCTGGGGTGTCAAGATAAAACCGCGGAGTATACCCCATCCGCGTGCGCTCCAGCGCCCCGCCCGACCACACGGAAGGCCTTATGCCACGCTGCTTCTGGTGCAACGACGACCCTCTGTACATCGCCTACCACGACAGCGAATGGGGTGTCCCTCAGCGCAATCCGAAAGCGCTGTTCGAACTGCTGATACTCGAAGGCGCCCAGGCCGGGCTTTCCTGGATCACCGTGCTGAAGAAGCGCGAACGCTACCGCGAGGTCCTGTTCGGCTTCGATGCCGAACGCCTGGCGCGCATGAGCGACGAGGAAATCGCGGCGCGCATGCAGGACCCGGGCATCATTCGCAACCTGGCCAAGCTCAAGGCCGCCCGGCAGAACGCCCAGGCCTGGCTCGCGCTGCCCGATCCAGTGGCGTTTCTCTGGTCCTTCGTCGGCGGTGCGCCGAAGATCAATCGTTTCGGCGGTCGTAGCGAGGTGCCGGCGGTAACGCCCGAGGCGGAGGCGATGAGCAAGGCGCTGAAGAAAGCCGGCTTCACCTTCGTCGGTCCGACCATCTGCTACGCCTTCATGCAGGCCAGCGGCATGGTCATGGACCACACCACCGACTGCGATCGACACGCCGAGCTGTCCTGAAACGCGGGAGCCGCGGGCATGGGCTTGAGGTGGCTACGCCCGCTCCCACGAAGGCATTTCTCCGTAAGGGCGGACGTGAACGTCGCGGCGTCAGAGAATCACTGCCGCCGCCAGTCCCAGTGCCCCAAAGAGAAAGCCCAGGGCGGCGCCGCGTTTGGGTAGTTCAGCGAACATCAGCCAGATGATCAGCGGCTCCATCAGCAACAGCAGCACGATGGACAGCACGGAGACCAGCCAGATATCACCGAGGGCGCGGTAGCCGGTCCAGTAGGCCAGCACCAGGCAGATGCCAGCGATGCTGATCAGCAGCAGTGGCAGCCAGAGCGGTGTGAGCGATTGCCCGGCATCCTGGGCCAGGCGGGCGGCGAGCAGTTCGGCGTAGATGGCCAGCAGTTCGCCGATGGCCATCAGGAGGAGAGCGGCGGCTCCAAAGAGTTCTTTCGACATGGGATGGATCCTTTTCTTTCAGGGAGGCCCTGAAGAGCCCCTTCGCAGGGTTTCGCTGCGCGAAGCGCGCAAGGTTGCGTTGAGCGAAGGGGGCGGATCGGTTCGGTCTGCTGGATCATGTCGACGTCCTTGTGCGGGTGCCGTGATGGTACGGTTCGTACGCTTTAGCACGTCTGTCACCGCTATCGCCACAGGCTTTTCGCCTTCGGTCATGACCACTGGTTAGAATGCGCGCATCTGGCTGAAGGAGTTTTCCGTGGAGAAATTCAAAGGTGCGTTGGTGGTGGGCGGTCTGCGCCTGTTCGCCATGCTGCCCTGGCGCGCGGTGCAGGGGCTGGGGGCGGCCATCGGCTGGTTGATGTGGAAGTTGCCCAACCGCTCCCGCGAGGTGGTGCGCATCAATCTGGCGCATTGCTTCCCGGAACTGTCGCCGGCGGAGCTGGAGACGCTGGTCGGGCAGAGTCTGATGGACATCGGCAAGACCCTCACCGAGAGCGCCTGTGCCTGGATCTGGCCGCCGCAGAAGTCGCTGCAGTACATCCGCGAAGTCGAGGGCATGGAGGTTCTGGAAGAAGCGCTGGCGTCGGGTGACGGCCTGGTCGGCATCACCAGCCACCTGGGCAACTGGGAAGTGCTCAACCACTTCTACTGCTCCTACGCCAAGCCGATCATCTTTTACCGCCCGCCGAAGCTGAAGGCCGTGGACGACCTGCTGAAGAAGCAGCGCGTGCAGCTCGGCAACCGGGTGGCGCCGTCCACCCCGGAAGGCATCCTCAGCGTGATCAAGGAAGTGAAGCGCGGCGGTTGCGTGGGCATTCCGGCCGACCCGGAGCCGGCTCTCGGCGCCGGCCTCTTCGTGCCTTACCTGGGCACCACGGCACTGACCAGCAAGTTCGTACCCTCGCTGTTGTCGCGCGGCAAGGCCCGCGGGGTGTTCTTCCACGCCGTGCGCCTGCCCGACGGCAGCGGCTACAAGGTCATCCTCGAAGCCGCCCCGGCGGACATGTACGACAAGGACATGGAGGTCTCGGTGGCCGCCCTCAGCCGCGAACTGGCCAAGTACGTGCGCGCCTACCCGAGCCAATACATGTGGAGCATGAAGCGCTTCAAGAAGCGCCCCGAAGGCGAGGCCAAGTGGTACTGAGCTGACAACCGGGCGTCGCCCGGTCCGGCTTGCCGACCACCGCCGTGGCGCCCCTCTCTACCCCGCCGGGGTCAACGGCCGGACGACGCAAGGCCCGAGCGGGGGATTGTCCCTGGTCATCGATGGCGCCGATCGCTGGCGGCCGATGCCATTCATGGCTTGACCCGCGCCGCCAGATCAGGCGGACTATGCGCTGACATTCAGGTAAGGATGCCGCACATGGCCAATCAGAGGCAGTACCCGCGTACCCCGATGAAGTGCAGGATCAAGATCGCCCACTCGAGTTTCGGTGAGATATTCGGGCATACCCGCGATCTCTCCGACGGCGGCGTCTATGTCCGCCATGAGTTCCTCGCCGCGCTCCCCGCCGGTACCCGCGTCACCGGCCAGGTCCAGGACCTGCCCATCGAGGCGCCGGTGCTGCAGATGGAGGTGACCCGCACCGATGGCGACGGCGCCGGCCTGCGCTTCGTCGACTGAGCGCCAGGCGACGAGAAACCTGACTTTCGGGTCCGTTATCCGCTAGAATGCGCGCCGCTCGGCATAGGGCCGGGCATGGGTTCCCTAACCCCATCGACCAAAAAGGACGCATCCATGTCTGCCTTTTCCCCGGCGGCCCGGCGCAACGCGCTGGCCGGTCTGATCGTTTTCCACATCCTCATCATCATCGCCAGCAACTACCTGGTGCAGCTGCCGATGACCCTGTTCGGCTGGCAGACCACCTGGGGCGCCTTCAGCTTCCCGTTCATCTTCCTGGCCACCGACCTGACCGTGCGCCTGCTCGGCAAGGGCCCTGCGCGCCTGGTCATCGCCCGCGTCATGCTGCCCGCGCTGCTGGCATCCTATGGCGTCTCGGTGCTGTTCCAAGAGGGGGCCTTCCGCGGCGTCGCCGCCCTCGCCGAGTTCAACACCTTCGTCGCGCGCATCTCCCTGGGCAGCTTCTTCGCCTATGCCCTCGGGCAGATTCTCGATATCCAGGTCTTCGACCGCCTGCGCAGGCTGCGCCAGTGGTGGATCGCCCCGGTGGTGTCGACCCTGTTCGGCAACCTGATGGACACCTTCGCGTTCTTTTCAGTGGCCTTCTGGCACAGCGCCAACCCCTTCATGGCCGAGCACTGGGTGGAAATCGCCACGGTCGACTACAGCGTCAAGCTGGGCGTCAGCCTGATCCTCTTCGTGCCGCTCTACGGCATGCTGCTGCGGGCGATCCTGCGCCGGCTCGGCGCGCACTCGCCGGCCATGGCCTGAGGCCTCCCCTCACGCCAGGCGGCGGCCCTTGAGGCGTTCCAGCACGGCCAGTGGCGAGCGCTGCGGGTCCTGCATCGCCGTCACGGGCAAGAGCACCGTCTGCTCCAACATGAACTGGCCGGCGCTCACCGCGTGGGCTGCCTGGTCGCTGAAGCAGATCCAGGTACTGCCCGCAGGGAAATCCACCGTGTTCGCCGGCTCCTCCTGCAAGCGTTCGTCGGCTTTCATGCGATCGTGCAAACGCAGCATCAGGTGGTCATAGTCGCTGCGGCGGCGTTTGGTGATCTTCAACTGCGCGAGCAACCAGGTGTGCAATGGATTCGCACCTTTCTGATCGCTCAAGTAGCGCCGGCACAAGCTTTCGAAATCGCTGCCGAGGCGCCAGCGGCGAGGCTGGCCGTCGGGGTTGATGTTGCTGAAGACGCGGAGGATTCGGTCGCCATGGATCGGCCGCGAAGGAAAGGCGTCGATGTGCAGGCGGCGGTCGTCCTTGCGCCAGGAACTGCGCTCCGACCAGTTGGCAATGGCGTGCAGGCGCAGACTGGTGGTGGGGTGGTGCAGGTTGCCGCGGTAAGCGACGAAGAGTTGTTCGAGCAAATTCAGGCTGAAGCGGTAGTAGCGCTCCAGCAATTGGCTGGCAATGCGGCGTGCGCCGGGGTCGCTGATGCCATTCAAGTGGCCGTCGAGCGGGGTGAGGCTGACATTCTTGCGCCCGCGATCGACCCAGGCGGGGTCGAGCAGCGCCTGTTCCTCATCATTGAGGGCGAAGCCAAGGTCCGGGAACAGCAGCACCGCGCCGCGTTCCAGTCGTTCGATCAGTGTGTCGCTCGGTGGCGTGGCATGCGGACGCCAGTCCGCCAGGGTCAGTACGGGACGTGCGGCTGACATGGGAGCTCCAGCATTGGCTAATGACCAAGACCTGCTGCTGGATGAGTCTAGACATATTTCGTAATGATTTTGCCGGAAAGGTGCCGGCCTTATCGCGTTCCTTCCTAGCGCGCCTTGTCCAGCTTGCGCAGGAATACCGTCATTTCCTTCTCGGCCTGTTTGTCGCCGTGGGCCTGGGCCGCAGCCAGGCCATCGCTCCAGGCGCGCCGCGCGCCGTCCAGGTCGCCCTGGGCCTGCAGGGCCTTGCCCAGCAGCTTCCACGCCGCCGAGTACTTCGGATCCTGCTCCACGCAGCGGCGCAGGTGCACGGCCGCGGTTGCCGCATCTCCGGCGTCCAGGTAACCCTTGCCCAGGCCAAAGCGCAGCAGTGGGTTATCCACACCCTTGGCGAGCATCTTTTCCAGACCTTCGAGCATCGGCTAGCCCCTCAGAAGAACGTCAGCCCGGCCTGGAACAGCCGCTCGACGTCTCGGATACGTTTCTTGTCGACCACGAAAAGGATCACATGGTCGCCCGCTTCGATCTGCGTTTCGCCGTGGGCGATGAGCACCGCTTCATCGCGGATCACCGCGCCGATGGTGGTGCCCGGCGGCAGGTGCACCTCGCTGACTTTGCGGCCGATCACCTTGCTCGACTTGGCGTCACCGTGGGCGACCATCTCGATGGCTTCGGCGGCGCCCCGGCGCAGGGAGTGCACGCTTTCGATATCGCCACGGCGCACATGGGTCAGCAGGGTGCCGATGGTGGCCAACTGCGGGCTGATGGCGATGTCGATCTCGCCGCCCTGGACCAGATCGACGTAGGCCGGGTTGTTGATGAGGGTCATCACCTTGCGCGCGCCCAGGCGCTTGGCCAGCAGCGAGGACATGATGTTGGCCTCGTCGTCATTGGTCAGGGCGAGGAACAGGTCGGTCTCGCCGATATCCTCTTCCAGCAGCAGGTCGCGGTCGGAGGCGCTGCCCTGGAGGACGATGGCGCTGTCCAGGTTGTCCGACAGATGCCGGCAGCGCGCCGCGTTCATCTCGATGATCTTCACCTGGTAGCGATTTTCGATGGCCTCGGCCAGGCGCTCGCCGATGTTGCCGCCGCCGGCGATGATGATCCGCTTGTAGTTTTCCTCCATGCGCCGCATCTCGCCCATCACCGCGCGGATGTGGGCCTTGGCGGCGATGAAGAAGACTTCGTCGTCGGCTTCGATCACGGTGTCGCCCTGGGGGATGATCGGCCGGTTGCGTCGGTAGATGGCCGCCACCCGCGTATCGGCGTTGGGCATGTGTTCGCGTAGCTGGCGCAGCTCCTGGCCGATCAGCGGGCCGCCATAGTGCGCCTTGATCGCCACCAGTTGCGCCTTGCCCTCGGCGAAGTCGATCACCTGCAGCGAGCCGGGGTACTCGATCAGGCGCTTGATGTAGTTGGTCACCACCTGTTCCGGGCTGATCAGCACGTCCACCGGGATGGCGTCGTTGTCGAACAGACCGGTGCGGGTCAGGTAGGCCGACTCGCGCACCCGGGCGATGCGCGTCGGCGTGTTGAACAGGGTGTAGGCGACCTGGCAGGCGACCATGTTCACTTCGTCGCTGTTGGTCACCGCCACCAGCATGTCGGCATCGTCGGCGCCGGCCTGGCGCAATACCGTGGGGAACGACGCCTTGCCCTGTACGGTGCGGATGTCCAGGCGGTCGTTGAGGTCGCGCAGGCGCTCGCCGTCGGTGTCGACCACGGTGATGTCGTTGGCTTCGCTGGCCAGGTGCTCGGCCAGGGTGCCGCCGACCTGGCCGGCACCGAGGATGATGATCTTCATGGGATGGGCTCTACGCCTGGTTGCTGACGGCGCCGCGCGGAGTTAACGGGCGGAAATCTTGATCAGCTTGGCATAGTAGAAACCGTCGTGCCCGCCTTCCTGCGGCAGCAACTGGCGGCCATGGGCCTGCTTGATGCCCCAGGGACCGGCCAGGTCGAGTTCACGCGCGCCCGGCGTGCGAGCGAGGAAGGCGCCGATGCCGTCGCTGTTCTCCGGCGGCATGACCGAGCAGGTGGCGTAAAGCAGCACACCGCCGACTTCCAGGGTCGGCCAGAGGGCGTCGAGCAGCTCGCCCTGCAACTGCGCCAGGGCCGCGATGTCCTCGGCGGTGCGGGTCAGCTTGATGTCCGGGTGACGGCGGATCACCCCGGTGGCCGAGCAGGGCGCGTCCAGCAGGATGCGCTGGAATGGCTTGCCGTCCCACCAGGCCGCGGTATCGCGGCCATCGGCGGCGACCAGGGTGGCGTCCAGCCGCAGGCGCGCGAGGTTCTCGCGCACGCGCACCAGGCGCGCCGCTTCCAGGTCGACGCCGAGCACATTGGCCAGGCCGGGCTCGGCTTCCAGCAGGTGGCAGGTCTTGCCGCCCGGCGCGCAGCAGGCGTCGAGCACGCGCTGGCCGGGGGCCAGTTCGAGCAGATCCGCAGCCAGTTGCGCGGCTTCGTCCTGTACGCTGACGCGGCCATCGGCGAAGCCCGGCAGCTCGCGGACGTCACATGGCTGTTCGAGCTGGATACCGTCGCGGCTGTACGCGCAGGCGCTGGCGGCGATGCCGGCAGCCTGCAGTTCGCCAAGGTAGGCGTCGCGGCTGCCATGGCGGCGATTGACCCGCAGGGTCATCGGCGGGTGGGCGTTGTTCGCGGCGCAGATGGCTTCGAACTGCTCCGGCCAGGCCTGCTTCAGCGCCTTTTGCAGCCAGCGCGGATGCGCCAGGCGCGCCGCCGGGTCGCGATCGACCTCGGCCAGCAGCGTTTCGCCTTCCCGTTGGGCGCGGCGCAGGACGGCGTTGAGCAGGCCCTTGGCCCAGGACTTCTTCAGCTTGTCGGCGCAACCGACGGTCTCGCCGATGGCGGCGTGGGCGGGAATGCGGGTGTACAGCAACTGGTAGAGGCCGACCAGCAGCAGCGCCTCGACATCGCGGTCGCCGGCCTTGAACGGCTTCTGCAGCAGGCGCGCCGCCAGCGCGGCGAGGCGCGGCTGCCAGCGGGCGGCGCCGAAGGCCAGTTCCTGGGTCAGGCCGCGATCGCGTGGGGCGACCTGCTCCAGTTGCGGCGGCAGCGAGCTGCCCAGCGAGGCACGGCCGGCCAGCACCGCTGTCAGGGCGCGCGCCGCGGCGAGGCGCGGGCTGGCGTTCATTGGCCGAGCACCAGGCCGATGGCGAACTGGTCGCGGCGGCTGTTGAACAGATCGGCGAAGGCCAGCGGCTTGCCACCGGGCAGCTGCAGGCGGGTCAGCAACAGGCTGCCTTCGCCGCAGCCGACCAGCAGGCCGTCGCGGCTGGCGGCGAGGATCTTGCCGGGCTCGCCACGGCCTTCACCGAGGCGCGCACCCCAGACTTTCAAGGCTTCGCCATTCAGCGTGGTATGGCACACCGGCCAGGGATCGAAGGCGCGCACGCGGCGCTCCAGCTCCTCGGCGGGGCGCCGCCAGTCCAGCTTCGCCTCGTCCTTGCTCAGCTTGTGCGCATAGGTGGCCAGGGCATCGTCCTGTCTTTCGCCTTGCAGCGTGGCGGCGGCCAGGCCTTCGATGGCTTGCACCACGGCTTGCGGGCCGAGCTCGGCGAGGCGGTCATGCAGGCTGCCGCCGGTGTCGCTGGGCGAGATGGGCGTGGTTGTCTTGAGCAGCATCGGGCCGGTGTCCAGGCCGGCCTCCATCTGCATCACGGTGACGCCGCTCTCGGCATCACCGGCTTCCACCGCGCGCTGGATCGGCGCCGCGCCGCGCCAGCGCGGCAGCAGCGAGGCATGGCTGTTGATGCAGCCCAGGCGCGGGATATCGAGCACCACTTGCGGCAGGATCAGGCCGTAGGCCACCACCACCATCAGGTCCGGCGCGAGCGCCGCCAGTTCGGCCTGGGCCGCCGGGTCGCGCAGGGTCGCCGGCTGCAGCACCGGCAGGCCGTGTTCGAGCGCGAGCTGCTTGACCGGGCTGGGCATCAGCTTCTGCCCGCGGCCGGCCGGGCGGTCCGGCTGGGTGTAGACGGCGACGATCTGGTGCGGGCCGTCGAGCAGGGCCTTGAGGTGTGCGGCGGCGAACTCCGGGGTGCCGGCGAAGACCAGACGGAGGGATTGGCTCATGCGGGGTCACTCATGCGGGTGCGCTGAAAAGAAAAAAGGCTTGCCGGAGCAAGCCTTTCGGGCGTCGGGCTCAAGCCTGGAGGCGGTGCTGCTTTTCCAGTTTCTTCTTGATGCGGTCGCGTTTGAGGGTAGACAGGTAATCGACGAACAGCTTGCCGTTGAGGTGGTCGCACTCGTGCTGGATGCACACCGCCAGCAGGCCTTCGGCGATCTCCTCGAAGGGCTTGCCGTCGCGGTCCAGTGCCGTGACGCGCACGCGCAGCGGTCGGTCGACGTTCTCGTAGAAGCCGGGCACCGACAGGCAACCTTCCTGGTACTGGCCCATCTCTTCGGTGAGCAGCTCCAGTTCGGGATTGATGAACACGCGCGGCTCGGACTTGTCCTCGGACAGGTCCATCACCACGATGCGCTTGTGCACGTTCACCTGGGTAGCGGCCAGGCCGATGCCCGGTGCCTCGTACATGGTTTCGAACATGTCGTCGACCAGTTGACGTACGCTGTCGTCGACCTCCGCGACCGGCTTGGCGATCGTGCGCAGGCGCGGATCAGGGAATTCGAGAATGTTCAGAATGGCCATATGCGTTTGTGATGCACTTGTGGAATAAAGTAAAAATCGGCTGCTAAGATGATGAGCAGCATCGAAAAATCGCTGGAAAGCCCGGTAGGGGCGGCTTTCACGCGTTTGTGGGTACACATAATAAAGGGATTCACCGCATGAGGAAAACACTACTCGCCGTGCTGCTGCTGGCGGCAGGGAGCGTGGCGCAGGGGGCTGTGCAGCTCAAGGATGGCCATCCCGACCGCTACACGGTGGTCAAGGGTGATACCCTCTGGGACATCTCGGGCAAGTTCCTGAGCAAGCCCTGGAAGTGGCCGGAAATCTGGCAGGTGAATCCACAGGTCCGCAACCCGAACCTGATCTATCCGGGCGACGTCCTCAGCCTGGTCTACGTGAACGGTCAGCCGCGCATCGTCCTCAATCGCGGCGCCTCCCACGGCACCATCAAACTGTCCCCGCAGGTACGCAGCACGCCCATCGCCGAGGCGGTGCCGACCATCCCGCTGGAGAAGATCAACGCCTTCCTGCTGTCCAACCGCATCGTCAACAGCGAAGGTGACTTCAGCAATGCGCCCTACATGGTCGCCGGCGACGCCGATCGCGTGGTCAGCGGCGCCGGTGACCGCGCCTATGCCCGTGGCCGCCAGCTTAACGAAGAGGGCAGCTACGGCATCTTCCGCCAGGGCAAGGTCTACACCGACCCGGACACCAAGGAAGTCCTCGGCATCGATGCCATGGACGTCGGCAGCGCCAACGTCGTGGCCAAGGAAGACGACATCGCCACGCTGAACCTCACCCGCTCCACTCAGGAAGTGCGCCCGGGCGACCGCCTGTTCCCCACCGAGGAGCGCGCGATCACCTCGACCTTCATGCCCAGCGAGCCGAAGCGCAGCATCCAGGGCACCATCATCGACGTGCCGCGCGGCGTGACGCAGATCGGCAAGTACGACGTGGTGACCATCGACAAGGGCGCCCGCGACGGCCTCGAAGAAGGCAACGTCCTGGCCATCTACAAGCTCGGTGAAACCGTGCGCGACCGCGTCAGCGGCGATCTGGTGAAGATTCCCAACGAGCGCTCCGGCCTGGTGATGATCTTCCGCACCTACAACCGCCTGAGCTATGGCCTGGTGCTCACGGCCAGCCGCTCGCTGGAAGTGCAGGACAAAGTGCGCAATCCCTGAGTCCCGATGCCCGAGAAGAACCCCGCCGATGCGGGGTTTTTCTTTTGCGCCGGGCGATTTTCCGAAGCGTCCGACAGGCATGGTGGCGCAGGGGCGGCATAGTCGGGACTCCCCTTGCCGCGCAATGGAATGCCGCCATGTCCCTCGCCCCCTCCGCTTGCCGATCTCCCGCCGAACTCGAAGCGCGCCTGCGCCTGCATGCGTTGCCCGAGATCGGTCCCCGACGTTTCGCCGGCCTGCTCGCGGCCTTTTCCTCGGCGTCCGCCGCCCTCAGCGCGCCAGCCAGCGCCTGGCGCGCGCTGGGCATGCCGAGCGGCTGCGCCGAGGCGCGCCGCAGCGCCCGTGTGCGTGACAGCGCGTCCCACGCCCTGCGCTGGCTGGAGGCGCCGGGGCGACACCTGCTGATGTGGGACGACCCGGGCTATCCCGCCCTGCTCGCCGAGCTGGCCGATGCCCCGCCGCTGCTGTTCGTCCAGGGCGATCCGCAGGCACTGGAGCGTCCACAGTTGGCCGTGGTCGGCAGCCGTCGCGCCAGCCGGCCGGGGCTGGACTGCGCGCGCGCCTTCGCCCGCGCCCTGGCTGAGGGGGGATTCGCCATCACCAGCGGCCTGGCCCTGGGCATCGACGGCGCCGCCCACGAGGGCGCCCTGGCGGCCGGCGGGCAGACCCTGGCGGTGCTCGGCACCGGCCTGGAGCGCATCTACCCCAGCCGGCACCGCGACCTGGCCCGGCGCATCACGGAACAGGGCGGCGCCCTGCTCTCCGAGCTGGTGCTGGACTGCGCCCCGCACGCGGCCAACTTCCCCCGACGCAACCGCATCATCAGCGGCCTCTCGCTCGGCGTGCTGGTGGTCGAGGCGAGCCCCTCCAGCGGCTCGCTGATCACCGCACGGATGGCGGCCGAGCAGGGACGCGAGGTCTATGCCATCCCCGGTTCCATCCATCACCCCGGTGCCCGTGGTTGCCATGAGCTGATCCGCCAGGGCGCGACCCTGGTGGAAAGCATCGAGCACATCCTCGAAGGCTTGCGCGGCTGGAGCCAAGGCGCCCCGGCGCCGGCCCCGGAGACGCCGATCCACCCGCTGCTGGCCTTGCTGCGCGCGGCGCCGCAGAGCAGCGAGGCACTGGCGGCGAGCAGTGGTTGCACCTTGCCGCAGGTGCTGGCGGCACTCACCGAGCTGGAAGTCGCCGGGGAGGTGGTCTGCGAGGCGGGTGTCTGGATGCATCGAGCCCGTTGAGCACGTAAACTGCCGCGCATTCGTGTTCGGTGGGAGTTTCTCGATGATCAGTAGTTGGCGGGTACGGCGAATGGCCAAGGTAGTCCGGGATGGTGGCGTGATCGCCTATCCGACCGAGGCGGTCTGGGGCTTGGGCTGTGATCCGTGGAACGAAGACGCGGTCTATCGCCTGCTGGCGATCAAGGCGCGTCCGGTGGAGAAGGGCCTGATCCTGGTGGCCGACAATATCCGCCAGTTCGACTTCCTCCTCGCCGACCTGCCGCAGGAGTGGCAGGACCGCCTCGGCGGCACCTGGCCGGGACCGAATACCTGGCTGGTGCCGCACCAGAATCGCCTGCCGGAGTGGATCACCGGCGAGCACACCAGCGTCGCCCTGCGCGTCAGCGCGCATCCGCTGGTCCGCGAACTCTGCGCCCTCACCGGACCGCTGGTATCGACCTCGGCCAACCCGGCCGGGCGCCCGGCGGCGCGCACGCGCCTGCGCATCGAGCAGTACTTCCGTGGCGAGCTGGACGGCGTGCTCGGCGGCGCCCTGGGCGGGCGGCGCAACCCCAGCCTGATCCGCGACCTGATCAGCGGCCGGGTGGTGCGCCCGGCCTGAGCGGCCTGCCAGGCGGATAACGCCGACAGCGTTATCCGCCAGTGGCATCACGGCAGCAGAATGGTCGAGCCGGTGGTGCGTCGCGCCGCCAGTTCGGTCTGTGCCTTAGCCGCGTCGGCCAGGGCGTAGCGCTGGTTGATCTCGACCTTGATCTTGCCCGTGGTGAGCATGCCGAACAGCTCGTCGGCCATGGCCTGCAGGCGCTCCGGGGTATTCGCATAGCCGAACAGGGTCGGCCGGGTGACGAACAGCGAGCCCTTTTGCGCGAGGATGCCCAGGTTGACCCCGTCCACCGCGCCCGAGGCGTTGCCGAAGCTGACCACCAGGCCGCGCTGCGCGGCGCAGTCCAGGGAGATCGGCCAGGTGTCCTTGCCCACCGAGTCGTAGACCACCGGGCACTTGTTGCCATCGGTGAGTTCCAGGACCCGCTCGACCACGTTCTCGCGGCTGTAGTCGATGGTTGCCCAGGCGCCGTGCGCCTTGGCCTGCGCCGCCTTCTCCGGCGAACCGACAGTGCCGATCAGCTTCACGCCAAGGGCCTTGGCCCATTGGCAGGCGATCAGCCCGACGCCGCCGGCGGCGGCGTGCCAGAGGATGGTTTCGCCGGGCTGGACCGGGTAGGTCTGGCGCAACAGGTACTGCACCGTGAGGCCCTTGAGCATGACCGCCGCGGCCTGCTCGAAGCTGATCGCCTCCGGCAGCTCGACCAGATTGGCCGCCGGCAGTACATGCAGCTCGCTGTAGGCACCCAGCGGGCCGGTGGCATAGGCGACGCGGTCGCCGACCTTGAAGTCGGTGACCGCGCTGCCCACCGCGTCCACCTCGCCGGCAGCCTCGGTGCCCAGCCCGGATGGCAGCGCCGGCGCCACATAGAGTCCGCTGCGGAAGTAGGTGTCGATGAAGTTCAGGCCGATGGCGCGGTTGCGCACGCGCACCTGCTGCGGGCCGGGCTCGGCCGGCTGGTAATCGAGGTATTCGAGGACTTCCGGGCCGCCGGTGCGGGCGAACTGGATACGCTTGGCCATGTCGATCTCCTGAAACGCGCGGCGCCAAGGGATGGCGCCGCTTTGGGCAAAGGCCTTCATCCAAACCGCCCTGTTGATCGCCGTCAAGCGCGAGTTGGCGGTCGGCAATGCTATGCTTGCCGCCCCTTTGTTCGGCCTGCGGCCCAAGCGCCGTGCGGCTTTCCCGCTCCAAGGTGATTCCGTGACCGACCGTATCGAGGCCGTGAAGGCCTACCTGCTCGACCTGCAAGACCGCATTTGCGCCGCGCTCGAAGCCGAGGACGGCGGCACCCGCTTCGTCGAAGACGCCTGGCAGCGTCCGGCGGGTGGCGGTGGCCGCACCCGGGTGATCGCTGATGGCGCGGTGATCGAGAAAGGCGGAGTGAACTTCTCCCACGTGTTCGGCGCCGGTCTGCCGCCTTCGGCCAGCGCGCACCGTCCGGAGCTGGCCGGGCGTGGCTTCCAGGCCCTCGGCGTGTCGCTGGTGATCCACCCGCACAACCCGCACGTGCCGACCTCCCACGCCAACGTGCGCTTCTTCATCGCCGAGAAGGAAGGCGAAGAGCCGGTCTGGTGGTTCGGCGGCGGCTTCGACCTGACCCCCTACTACGCCAACGAAGAAGACTGCGTGCACTGGCACAGGGTTGCCCGCGACGCCTGCGCGCCCTTCGGCGAGGATGTCTACCCGCGCTACAAGGAATGGTGCGACCGCTACTTCCACCTCAAGCACCGCAACGAGCCGCGCGGTATCGGCGGACTGTTCTTCGACGACCTCAACCAGTGGGACTTCGACACCAGCTTCGCCTTCCTGCGCGCCATCGGCGATGCCTACATCGAGGCCTACCTGCCGATCGTGCGCAAGCGCAAGGCCATGCCCTTCAGCGAGAAGCAGCGCGAGTTCCAGGAATTCCGCCGCGGCCGCTACGTCGAGTTCAACCTGGTCTACGACCGTGGCACCCTGTTCGGCCTGCAGTCCGGCGGGCGCACCGAGTCGATCCTCATGTCGTTGCCGCCGCAGGTGCGCTGGGGCTACGACTGGAAACCCGAGCCGGGCAGCGAAGAAGCGCGCCTGACCGAGTACTTCCTGCAGGACCGCGACTGGCTCGCCGGCGCGTGACGGGGATCGCCCAGCTTCCTCCCCTCCTACGGGGCCACTGGCGTGCGTAGGAGGGTGTTGAGCGTGGCGAGCCCCAGCGACATCATCCACAAGAAAAAACTCTCCAGGATTTCCCATGGACCGCTATTGCGTCTTCGGTAACCCCATCGGCCACAGCAAATCGCCGCTGATCCATCGCCTGTTCGCCGAGCAGACCGGCCAGGTCATGCGCTACGACGCCGTGCTGGCGCCGTTGGACGATTTCGCCGGGGCCGCGCGGGCATTCTTCGCCGAGGGCCTGGGCGCCAACGTCACGGTGCCGTTCAAGGAAGACGCCTACCGCCTCTGCGACGAACTGAGCGAGCGCGCACGCCGCGCTGGCGCGGTGAACACCCTGAAGAAGCTCGCCGATGGTCGCCTGTTCGGCGAAAACACCGATGGCGCCGGCCTGACCCGCGATCTGACGGTGAACGCCGGTGTGCCCCTGAGCGCCAGGCGCGTGCTGGTGCTCGGTGCCGGCGGCGCGGTGCGCGGCATCCTCGAACCCTTCCTCGGCGAACGCCCGGCGGCGCTGGTGGTGCTCAACCGCACCGTGCAGAAAGCCGAGCAACTGGCACGTGAATTCGCCGACCTCGGCGAGGTGCGCGCCGGTGGTTTCGACCTGCGCGACGAGCCCTTCGACCTGATCGTCAACGGCACCTCGGCGAGCCTGGCCGGCGAGCTGCCGCCGATCGACCCGGGGCTGATCCGCCCGGGGCACACGGTCTGCTACGACATGATGTACGCCAAGGACTCCACCGCGTTCAATCGCTGGGCCGCCGAGCAGGGCGCGGCGCGCTGCATCGATGGCCTGGGCATGCTGGTGGAGCAGGCGGCCGAAGCCTTCCTGCTGTGGCGTGGCGTGCGCCCTGATTCGCGGCCGGTGCTGGATGAGCTGCGCCGGCTGATGGCGGCGTAGTTCGGCGGTGTTGGTGGGCAGCATCGGCGGATAACGCCGGGGGCGTTATGCGCCCTACTCCACCTGCAATGCCGTGCCCTCGCCCATCTGCCGGGCCAGCTCGTCGCGCAGCCGTGGACGGGCATTGCGCAGGACCAGGTGGCGACCTTCGCCGACCAGGCGGCGGGCTTCCTGCTGGAGCATATGGGCGCCGGCGAAGTCGATGAAGTTCACGTGTTGCGCGTCCAGCACCAGGCGGCGAGCGGAGCTGCGCTGGATCAGGCGTTGCAGGTAGTCGCAGGCGCCGAAGAAGATCGATCCCTCGACCCGCAGGATTTCTTCGCCCGGCCCTTCCCAGCGTTGCACGCGCGGCTGCGAGGTGCGCTTGAGGTAGACCAGCAGCGAGGCCAGGACTCCGGCGTAGATGGCGTTCTGCAGCGGCAGCAGCAAGGTCGCCACGGCGGTCGCGGCCATCACCGCGAATTCGCTGCGGCTGCCGCGCCACAGGGCGCGCAGGGCCGGGCGATCGACCAGGCCCCAGGCGATCAGCAGGATGCCGCCGGCCATCGCCGGCAGCGGTATCTGTGCCAGCGAGCGGCTGCCGAGCCAGGCCAGCGCGGCCACCCAGGCGGCGGAGAAGACCCCGGCCAGCGGCGAACGCGCGCCGCTGTCCAGGTTCAGCCCGGAGCGGGTGAAGGAGCCCGCCGAGAGGCTGCCGGAGAACCAGGGGCCGAGCAGGTTCGACAGGCCCTGGGCGCGCACCTCCCGGTTGCTGTCCAGCGGCTGCTGGCTGCGACCGGCCAGGGCGCGGGCGATGGACAGGCTGGTGACCAGTCCGAGCATGCCGCAGGCGAGGGCGCCAGGCAGCAGCTGGGCAATGGCGCCGGCATCGAAATGCAAAGGGCTGAAGGGCGGCAGCGCAGCGCTGAAGGCCTGTACCCGCGCCACCCCGGCAAAGCGCGCCGGCAGCGCCCAGGCCAGCAGGCTGGCGACCAGCAGGCCGAGCAGCAGCGCCGGCCAGCGCGGCCGCAACCAGCGGCACAGCAGGCTCACCGCCAGGCCGAGCAGGCCGATGGCCAGGGACGCCGGGTCGCACTCGCCCAGGCGCGCCAGCAGCAAGCGCGCCGCCTCCATGGCGCTGCCCCGGCCGTGCACTGCCACGCCAAGCAGATAGGGCAACTGGCCGAGGGCGATGACCAGCGCGGCGCCAAGCGTGAAGCCGAGCAGCACCGAGTGCGAGACGAAGTTCACCAGTACGCCGACGCGCAGCGCGCCCAGGCTCCACTGGAACAGTCCGGCGAGGAATGTCAGCAGCAGCACGTACTCGATGTACTGGGCGCTGCCGGGCGGCGCCAAGGGCGCCAGCGTGGTGTAGAGCACCACCGAGATGGCCGCCGTGGGCCCGCCGACCATGTGCCGCGACGAGCCCCACAGGCAGGCCACCGCCACCGGCAGCATGGCCGCGTAGAGCCCGTATTGCGGCGGCAGTCCGGCGATCAGCGCGTAGGCGATCGACTGCGGCAGGGCCAGCACCGCACCGCCGAGGCCGACCCAGGCGTCCTTGCCGATCGCGCGTGGGCCGAGGCCGGGCAGCCAGTCGAGGAACGGCAGCAGGCGTTGCAGGCGGCCCATCGACGGCTCACAGCCTGGCCTGGACGGCGGCCAGGGCATCGCCGCCGTCACGGCTCTTGACCCCGTCCAGCCACTTGCCGAGGACCTGCGGGTTGGCCTTGATCCAGCCCTTCACGGCGTCCGGGTTGGCGACGTTCTTTTCGAGGATATCGGCCATGATGGCGTTCTCCATCGGCAGCTCGAAGGCCAGGTTGGCCAGCAGCCGGCCGCTGTTCGGGCACTGCTCGGCGTAACCCTTGCGGGTCAGGGTGTAGACGCTGCCGCTGGCGCCGAAGTACCTGTCGCCGCCGCTGAGGTACTTCATGTCGTACTGCACGTTCATCGGGTGCGGGGTCCAGCCGAGGAAGACGATCCAGCGCCCGCGCTTCACCGCGCGACCGACCTCGGCGAGCATCGCCTGTTCGCCGGACTCCACCAGCTTCCAGTCGCCGAGGCCGAACTCGTTGGCGGCGATCATCTTCTCGATCGACTGGTTGGCCGGCGCGCCCGAGCCGATGCCGTAGAGCTTGTGCTCGAACTGCCCGGCGTGCCTGCCGAGATCGGCGAAGCTACGCACCCCGGCGTTCCACACGTAGGTCGGCACGGCGAGGGTGAACTCGGTGCCGTCGAGGTTCTTCGCCAAGCGCTGGACCTGGCCGCTGGCGACGAACTTGTCGTGGTAGCTCTGCTGCGCCGGCATCCAGTTGCCGAGGAAGGCATCGACCTGGCCGTCGCGCAGGCCGCCGTAGATGATCGGCACCGAGAGGGTATCGACCTTGGCCTGGTAGCCGAGGCTGTCGAGCAGGAAGCTGGCGATGCCGTTGGTCACGGCGATGTCGGTCCAGCCCGGATCGGCCAGCTTGACGGTGGCGCAGGCGGCGTCCTCGGCGTGGACGCCCTTCCCGGCCAGTGCCAGGGCGGCGGCTAACAGCAATGCGGGTAGCTTGGTCATGCTCGTTCCCTTCAGCGTGTTGTGAAAGATCAGGGGTGTGGATAACGGGCGCGGCGCTCCAGGTCATCGAGGTCGATGTGGTTGCGCATGTACTGCTGGCTGGCATCGACGAAGGGCTGGTGGTCCCAGCTGGTGCGCTTGCCGCGGCTCAGGGCGTCGGCGACGAAGCGCCGGCGCCGCTGGCTGGCCAGCACGCGGGCGGTGATCGCCGGGATGTCCCAGCGCTCGCGTGCCTCGGCGAGGAAGGCCTGCAACAGCGCCTGGTGTTGCGCGGAGCCGGCCAGGTTCTCCAGCTCGTGCGGGTCGTTGCGCAGGTCGTAGAGCAGGCACGGGTCCTGCTCGGAGTAGATGAATTTGTAGGCGCCGCGGCGAATCATCATCAGCGGGCTGAGGGTGCCTTCGGCGGTGTATTCGCCGATCACCTGATCGTGTCCGCCCTGCCCTTGCAGGTGCGCCAGCAGCGACTGGCCGTCCAGCGCCAGTTCGGCCGGCAGTTCGCCGCCGGCCAGTTCGACCAGGGTCGGCAGCAGGTCGAGGGTCGATACCGACTCGCTGACCCGGCGCGCGGCGAAGCGCTGCGGGGCGTGGATCAGCAGCGGCACGCGGGCGGCCATCTCGAACCAGTGCATCTTGTACCAGAGGCCGCGCTCGCCAAGCATGTCGCCGTGGTCGCCGCAGAACACCACCAGGGTGTCCTCGGCCAGGTCGCATTCCTCCAGGGTTGCCAGCAGCGCGCCGATCTGTCCGTCGACATAGCTGCAGGCACCGAAATAGGCGCGGCGGGCATCGCGGATCTTCTCCGCCGGCAGTGGCTTGTCCCACAGGTCGATGACCTTGAGCAGGCGCTGCGAGTGCGGGTCCTGCTCGTCCTGCGCCAGTTGCACCTGCGGCAGCGGGATGTCCTGGTCGCGGTACAGGTTCCAGTACTGCGCCGGGATGCTGTAGGGGTCGTGCGGGTGGGTCATCGACACGGTCAGGCAGAACGGCTGTCCGGCGTGCTCGCGGACGTGGTCGTAGAGGTACTGGCGGGCCTTGAACACCACCTCCTCGTCGAAATCCAGCTGGTTGGTGCGCACGCAGGGACCGGCTTGCAGCACCGACGACATGTTGTGGTACCAGCTCGGGCGCAGGTCCGGCTCGTCCCAGTTCACCGCCCAGCCATAGTCGGCCGGGTAGATGTCGCTGGTCAGGCGTTCCTCGTAGCCGTGCAACGGGTCCGGGCCGCAGAAATGCATCTTGCCCGACAGCGCCGTGCGGTAGCCCAGGCGGCGCAGGTGGTGGGCGTAGGTGGGGATGTCCGCGGCGAAGTCGGCGGCGTTGTCCCAGGCGCCGATCTTCGTCGGCAGTTGCCCGCTGACCAGGGTGAAGCGCGAGGGGGCGCACAACGGGCTGTTGCAGTAGGCCGAGTCGAAGACCACCGCGCGTTCGGCCAGGCGCATCAGGTTGGGCATGCGGATCGGCGAGGCCGGATCATGCAGTGGCAGCAGCGGCGCGGCCATCTGGTCGGCAATGATGAAGAGGATGTTCGGACGTGGCATGGCGGGACTTATCCTATGCACGAATGTTATGGGATAGTGCTGTGGATGAGTTTCCTGCCGCGCCAATCGAGGGTAAAGCGCATGGCCAGACATGCTTCGGATAACGTCAGCTTATGCCATGGGCGCACATGAACCTGCCCCTGGAGCTGCTTCGGGTGTTCGAGTGCGCGGCGCGCGAGCAAGGCTTCACCGCCGCCGCCGCCGAGCTGGGCAGCACCCAGCCGGCGGTGAGTCAGCAGATCAAGCGCCTGGAGCGCCTGCTCGGCGTGCGCCTGTTCGACCGCGTGCACCGCGGCATCGTCCTCACCGACAGTGGTGTGCTGCTGCAACGCCATGTGCAGGCCGGGTTGGCCGAGCTGGATGCCGGCATCGCCGCGGTCAGCGCCCGGCGCAGCCAGGAAGTGCTGCAGGTGGCCACCGATTTCGCCTTCGCCGCCTATTGGCTGATGCCGCGCCTGCCGCGTTTTCGCCAGGCCCACCCCGAACTGGATGTCAGCCTGCTCAGCAGCGAGCGCAGCCCCAACGTCTTGCGCAGCGATGTGGACGTGGCGATTGCCTTCGGCGACGGGCGCTTCAAGCACGGCGAGGCACTGCGCCTGTTCAGCGAAGAGGTGTTTCCGGTGTGCAGCCCGCGCCTGCTGGAAGGCCGCGCGCTGCCGTTGCCGCGCGAGGAGCTGGCGCGGCTGCCGCTGCTGCACCTGAAGTCCGAGGCGCTGAGTCGCTGGTTCGACTGGCCGGCGCTGTTCCGCGCCCTGGACATCCAGCAGCCGGCGGAGTCCGCCGGGTTGCGCTTCGACAACTACACCCTGCTGGTGCAGGCGGCCATCGCCGGGCAGGGCGTGGCGATCGGCTGGCGCCATCTGGTCGATGAGCCGATCGACCAGGGCCTGCTGTGCAGGCCCATCGTCGAACATGCCTGCTCGCGTTTCGGCTATTACGCTGTGCTGCCCGAACGCAAACGGCGCGCGCGCCTGGTGCAGCCCTTCGTCGACTGGCTGCGCGCCGAACTGGAAGGAGGCCCCGAGCCGCAATGAACCCCTACCCCGAGATTGCCATCCACGGCTATCACGCCCACGTCTATTTCGCCGCCGAGACTCTGGCGCAGGCCCGCGCCCTCTGCGAGGAAGCGGCGCGGCGCTTCCCGCTGCAGATGGGCCGGGTACACCAGAAACCTGTCGGCCCGCATCCGGACTGGAGCTGCCAGTTGGCCTTCGCGCCGTCGGTGTTCGCTGAGTTGGTGCCCTGGCTGGCGTTGCACCGCGGCGGGCTGGTGGTGTTCATCCACCCGCTGACGGGGGACGACCTGGTGGATCACCGCGATCGGGCGATCTGGCTGGGGGCGGTCCGGCCGTTGGACCTGAGCTGCCTGCAGCCGCCGGCCTAGCTGGCTTCGCGCAAGGGCTGCAGGGCGGCCAAGGGTTCGTCGATGCGCGTGTGCAGGCTCAGGCAGTGGTGTTGCAGGATCTCGCCGAGCAGTTGCTGCGCCGGCAGGGCCAGGTAGGCCTCCAGGCAGGCGGCGTCATCCCAGCGCCCGCGCAGGCGCCAGACATCGCGGCTGGTGGCTGGCAGGCGCACCTCATAGGCCTGGCAGCCGGGCAACTGGTGCGCGGCGCTGATCAGGCGGTCGAGCAGGACGGCGAGCTGCGTTTCATGGCCTGGGCGGGAGTGGATCAGTAGGTGGTGTTCGATCGGTTGTCGACTGTCCATGCAGGTGTCCTCCGCTAACCTGGGCCGTGCTGAACGGAACGGGGCCCAGTACACCCAGGGTAAGTGCCGGGGGCGCGGCGGGGTTAGCCGGATGCTGCCGGCTTTTTGCCTGATCCTGCGCTGCTCGCCGAACTGCCCGCGAGACGGCCTTGCCAGGCTCTGGCCTGAGCATCTTTGACGCTTGCCGGGGCGTTGCGCTTGTCCATTCCTGCCGATTGCTTGCCTGATCCTCCAGCGCTCGTCGTTCTGTCGCACCCCTCGTGCGCGCCCGGGCGTAAGCTGTCCGACGCCGCAACCGGAGGTCCGCGTATGTCCCAGCCGCTTTCCCCGCACGATTCGGTCGCCGCCAGCCGGCAGGAGCTGGCGGACATCATCCAGCGCCATTGCCCCAGCGAAGGCGTGTATGAAACCGCCGTCGATTCCTTGCTGGTCGCCCGCAGCGACTCGCCCAGCGAGGGGCGCATGCCGACCCTCTATCGCCCGGCGCTGTGCGTGATCGCCCAGGGCAGCAAAGACGTGCGCCTGGGCTCGGAGCTGTACCGCTACGACGAACTCAACCTGCTGGTGGTGTCGGTGACCCTGCCGGTTTCCGGGCAGGTGACCGAAGCCTCGCCGGACAAGCCCTACCTGGCGCTGCGCCTGGACATCGACCCCGGCGAGCTGACCCGGCTGATCGCCGAGGCCGGCCTCGTCGGCAGCACCCCCCGCCCCGCCGCGCGCGGCCTGTACCTGCAACGCCTGGACACCTGCGTGCTCGACGCCCTGCTGCGGCTGATGCGCCTGCTCGACAGCCCGCGCGACATCGCCATGCTGGCGCCGCTGTACATCCGCGAGATTCTCTACCGCCTGTTGCGCGGGCCGCAGGGCCACCTGCTGCACGACCTGGCCATGACCGACAGCCAGACGCACCGGGTGACCCGCGCCATCGAATGGCTCAATCGCAACTTCGACAAGGCACTGCGCATCGAGGACCTGGCCCGCGAGGTCAACCTCAGCCCCTCGACCCTGCACCACCGTTTCAAGGAAGTCACCGCGCTCAGCCCGTTGCAGTACCAGAAGCAACTGCGTCTGCAGGAGGCGCGCCGGCTGATGCTTTCCGAAGGCCTGGAAGTGGCGGTGGCCGGGCACCGCGTCGGCTACGAAAGCCCGTCGCAGTTCAGCCGCGAATACAGCCGCCTGTTCGGCGCGCCGCCGCTGCGCGACCTGGCCAGCTTGCGCAGCGCCCTCGGTGCGCAGGCGCTGCCGGCCTGAGCCTCAGATCCAGCCGAGCCAGCGCCACCAGGTGGCGGCGCAGAGCAGCATGAGCAGGTAGCCGATCAGCGTCAGCCAGATGCCGGTGCGCAGGAACTGCTTGGAGGTGAAGGTCTCGGTGCCGATGCAGACCATGTTCTGCGGTGCGTTGATCGGCAGCAGGAAGCCGAAGCTGACCACGTAGCCGAGCAGCATGCTCATGCCCAGCGGCTTGATCTCGCCGCCGAGCTGCTGCAGCAGCGCGATCATGATCGGCAGCATCGCCGAGGTCAGCGCGGTGGCGCTGGCGAAGCCGAGATGGATAAGGATCAGGAACAGCGCGAGCAAGGCGAAGACCCAGAACGGCGACAAGCCTTCCATGCCCAGGAAGCTGACCAGTAGCTTGGCCAGCCAGCCTCCGGCGCCCGTGGCGAGGATCGCCCCGCCGAGGCTGATGCCGACGCCGAAGACGATCACCGTGCCCCAGGGAATGCGCGCTTGCGCCTCTTTCCAGCTCATCACACCGATGCCCGGCAGCATCAGCAGCGCCAGGCCGGCCAGGGTGGTGGAGGCGGTGTCGAAGTCGTGCAGCTTGCCCTCGGTGGCCCAGAAGCCCAGCAGCAGCAAGGACACCGCGAGCAGCTTGCGTTCGTTGCGGGTCATCGGCCCGAGTTCGCCGAGCGCCTTGCGCACCGCTTCCTTGCCGCCCTCGATGCGCTCGGTTTCCGGTGGCATCACCTTGAGGATCACCGCGTAGAGCACCAGCGACATGAGGATGCTCCAGGGCGCTCCGGCGATCAGCCAGTCGAGCCAGGTCACCGATTGGCCGAGCAGCTTCTGCATGAAGCCGGTGGTCAGCAGGTTCTGCGCCGCCGAGGTCTGGATGCCGACGTTCCAGATGCTGGTGGCCTGGGCCACCAGGATCATCAGGCCGCCGGCGAAGGACGAGCGCTTGTCGACGCCGAAGGCGGCGATCACGCCCATGATGATGGGCACCACGCAGGCGACCCGCGCGGTGGCGCTGGGCACGATGAAACTGAGCAGGATGGTCACCAGGGTGGCGCCGATCAGCACCCGGTGGGTGCTGGCGCCGACCCGCGACAGGGTGTAGAGCGCGATGCGCTTGTCCAGCCCGGTGTGGGTCATGGCCGCGGCGATGAACAGCGCGGCGGCGACCAACGCCAGCGCCGAGTTGGCGAAGCCGCCGAGGGCCAGCGCCAGGGCGTCCTTGGTGCCCATCAACTGCTCCGGATGGGCCAGGCTCGGCGCACTGCCGAGGAGGAAGGCCATCAGCGCCAGGATGATGATGGCGCTGACCTCGTAGGACACCGATTCGCTGATCCAGACGATTACCGCGAAGGCGAGGATGCCGAGCATGCGCTGACCGGCCAGCGGCAGACCGGCCTGGGCCGGCAGCAGGAGGATGGCGACGGCCACCGCCAGGCCGCACAGCAGGCCCCAGGGCAGGCGGAAGGTGGGTGGGCTTGCGGATTGAGCCGGCATGCTGCCTCCAGGGTCTGGGTGGGTCTGTCAGGCAGTCAATCTAGCCCGCGGCGCAAGCACGCAACTTGAGGTAGATCAGCGCCGGGCAAAGCCCTTCGGCTGCTCTGCGCCGCGGCTCGCCGGCCGCCTCAGCGCTCGTAGAGTTCCAGCGGCAGGCCGTCGGGGTCGGCGAAGAAGGTGAAGCGTTTACCGGTCAGCTCGTCCCGGCGGATCGGCTCGCAGAGCACACCCTGGGCGTGCAACTCGGCCGCCGCGGCCTCCACATCCTCCACCGCGAAGGCCAGGTGGCGCAGGCCCTGGGCTTCCGGATAGGACGGCCGTGGCGGTGCGCCGGGGAAGGAAAACAGCTCCAGTTGCGTGTCGCCCAGGGCCAGGTCGAGCTTCCAGGAGTCGCGGGCGGCGCGGTAGGTTTCGGCGACCACGCGCAGGCCGAGGATGTCGCAGTAGAAGCGCTTCGAGCGCGCATAGTCGGAACAGATCAGGGCGACGTGATGGACGCTGTGCAACTTCATGGGCAATGCGGTCTTTCGCGGAGGGGGCGCTCTATCCTGCCAGCCGTGGGCGCGCGGTCAATGACGGCGAATCGCCGCCCGTCGCCGGCGAGGCTGGAGCGTCCGGGGTGTGGCTGCTAGAGTGCCGGCGCCAATTCAACCACGGCTGACAGGATGTCCCCGTACGGCCGCACTCGAAAGGAAGCAGCATGAAGAAATCCACCCTCGCCCTCGCCATTCCCCTGGCCATCGCCGGCCTCGCCGTGGCCGGCGCCTGGTACACCGGCACACGCGTCGAACAGGAAGTGAACCTCAGCCTCGCCGAGGCCAACGCGAAGATGAAGGAGCTGGCGCCCGATTCCGAGGTCAGCTTCAGCCTGCTGGGCATCGAGCGCGGCCTGTTCGCCAGCACCGCGCGCTACCAGCTCAGCCTGGCTGGCGAAAAAGGCCAGGCGCCGCGCACCCTGGTGTTCACCGACCGCCTCGAACACGGTCCCTTCCCGCTCTCGCGCCTGGCCCGTGGGCAACTGGCGCCGGTCATGGCGCAGAGCCACTTCAGCCTGGAACAGACACCGTTCGCCCAGCCGCTGTTCAGCGCCGCCGCCGGGCAGATGCCGCTCAGCGGCGAACTGACCATCGGCTACGACCGTCGCCAGACCGGCGAGCTGGCCATGGCCGCGCTGAACTTCAGCGGCAAGAATGACGTCCTGCGCCTGTCGCCGACCCAGCTTAGCTTCAGCATCTCGGCCGACAACACCGACGTGCAGGTCGCCGGCCAACTGGCCGAGCTGGACCTGACCAGTGCCGATCCCGCCTCCGGCAAGCCGGTGCGCATCGAGCTGCGTGGTATGGAGCTGGGCGCGCGAAAGCTGGAGATGGCCTCTGGCTTCGCCACCGGCCCGGGCACCTTCAAGGCGCAGCGCGTGACTGTGCAGAGCGAAGGCGTGCCCACCGTGGAACTGCGCGACATGCTGGTGGAAGAGTCGCTGAGCAAGGGCGCCAAGGGCCTCGACCAGACCGTCAGCTACCGCTTTGGCAAGCTCGCGGTGCAGGGCCAGGACGTCGGCAGCCTGACCCTTTCGCTGAGCGCCCGCGACCTCGACGAGGCTGCGCTCAAGCAGCTTTCCGAGACCTACAATCAGATCGCCCTGGCCAACCTGAAGAGCGACAACCCGCTGGACACCGAGCTGACTCCGGTGCAGAAGAGCGAGCTGCAAGCCCAGGCCCTGCGCCTGCTGGAAGGCGCGCCGAAGCTGGCGCTGGACGAGCTGTCGCTGCAGACCGCCCACGGCGCGGCACGCATGTCGCTACGGGTGGATCTGCGCAAACCGAACCAGGCCGCCGCCTCGCCGGAGGCGGTCGCCAGCAGCGTGCTCGCCTCGTTGAAGGCCCAGCTGAAGATCGACAAGCCACTGATCGGCGACCTGGTCGCGCTCAAGGGCGGCCTCGACGGCGGCCAGCCCGACCCGGTGGCCCTTAAGCAGGAGTCCGATGCCGCCAGCGAGCTGTTCAGCGGCCTGGCGCTCAACTCGAAATGGGCGCGCCTGGAGGGCGACAGCCTGAGCAGCTCGCTGAGCTACGCCAACGATCAGGTCACCTTCAACGGGCAGAACATGAGCGTGCAGCAGTTCGTCGCCTTCGTCCTCGGTTCCGCCCAGGGGCTGGGCCTGCAACAGGCGGAGTGAACCGGCGCGCGCATGCCGCGGAAAAGAAAAAGGCGGCCCGATGGCCGCCTTTTGCATTTCCGGCGTCTGCCTCAGCGCGCGTTACGCACGCCTTCGGCCAGTTCGCGGCACAGGCCGAGCACGCCCTGCACCGCATCGGCGGAGCTTTGCGCGTTGGCGATCTTGTCCACCAGCGCCGAACCCACCACCACGCCGTCGGCCAGCCGGGCGATGCTCGCGGCGTGTTCCGGGGTGCGGATGCCGAAGCCGATCGCCACCGGCAGATCGGTGTGACGACGCAGGCGCGCAACGGCCTGCTCGACGTGTTCCAGGGTCGCCGCGCCGGCGCCGGTCACGCCAGCCACCGAGACGTAGTAGACGAAGCCCGAGCTGCCGTTGAGCACGGTCGGCAGGCGCTTGTCGTCGGTGGTCGGGGTGGTCAGGCGGATGAAGTCGATGCCAGCGGCCTGGGCCGGCTGGCAGAGGTCTTCGTTGTGCTCCGGCGGCAGGTCGACGACGATCAGACCGTCGACCCCGGCGGCCTTGGCGTCGGCGATGAAGCGTTCCACGCCGTAGTAGTGGATGGGGTTGAAGTAGCCCATCAGCACCAGCGGGGTGCTGTCGTTGCCGGCGCGGAATTCGCGGACCATCTGCAGGGTCTTGGCCAGGTTCTGGCCGTTGCCCAGGGCGCGGATGTTGGCCAACTGGATCGCCGGACCGTCGGCCATCGGGTCGGTGAACGGCATGCCCAGCTCGATCACGTCGGCGCCGGCTTCCGGCAGGCCCTTGAGGATGTCCAGCGAGGTGGAGTAGCCCGGGTCGCCGGCGGTGATGAAAGTCACCAGGGCGGCGCGGTTCTGCTGTTTCAGTTCGGCGAAGCGGGTTTGCAGGCGGCTCATGCGTTCTGCTCCTGTTGCATGTGGTGCATGACGGTCTGCATGTCCTTGTCGCCACGACCGGACAGGTTCACCACCATGATGTGATCCTTGGGCAGGTTGGGGGCGCGCTTGAACACCTCGGCCAGGGCGTGGGACGACTCCAGCGCCGGGATGATGCCTTCCAGGCGGCAGCAGGTGTGGAAGGCCTGCAGCGCTTCGTGGTCGGTGATCGAGGTGTATTCGACGCGGCCGATGTCGTGCAACCAGGCGTGTTCCGGGCCGATGCCGGGGTAATCGAGGCCGGCGGAGATCGAGTGCGCGTCGATGATCTGGCCGTCCTCGTCCTGCAGCAGGAAGGTGCGGTTGCCGTGCAGCACGCCGGGCACGCCGCCGTTCAGGCTGGCCGCGTGCTTGCCGGTTTCGATGCCATGGCCGGCGGCTTCGACGCCGATGATCTTCACGCTGGCGTCATCGAGGAACGGGTGGAACAGGCCCATGGCGTTGGAGCCGCCGCCGATGCAGGCGACCAGCGAATCGGGCAGGCGCCCTTCCTTCTGCTGCAACTGCTCGCGGGTTTCCTTGCCGATCACCGACTGGAAGTCGCGGACCATCTCCGGGTAGGGGTGCGGCCCGGCGACGGTGCCGATCAGGTAGAAGGTGCTGTCGACGTTGGTCACCCAGTCGCGCAGGGCTTCGTTCATCGCGTCTTTCAGGGTGCCGGTGCCGGCGGTGACCGGGATCACCTCGGCGCCGAGCAGCTTCATGCGGAAGACGTTGGCCTGCTGGCGGTCGATGTCGGTGGTGCCCATGTAGACCACGCACTGCATGCCGAAGCGCGCCGCCACGGTGGCGGTGGCGACGCCGTGCATGCCGGCGCCGGTCTCGGCGATGATGCGTTTCTTGCCCATGCGCCGGGCGAGGAGGATCTGCCCGATGCAGTTGTTGATCTTGTGCGCGCCGGTGTGGTTCAGCTCTTCGCGCTTGAGGTAGATCTTCGCCCCGCCGCAGTGCTCGGTCAGGCGCTCGGCGAAGTACAGCGGGCTCGGCCGGCCGACGTAGTCGCGCTGGAAGTAGGCCAGTTCTTCGAGGAATGCCGGGTCGTCCTTGGCCTTGTCGTATTCGCGGGCCAGGTCGTGGATCAGCGGCATCAGGGTTTCGGCGACGTACTGACCGCCGAAGCGGCCGAACAGGCCTTTGGCGTCGGGACCGGTGCGCAGTGACATGGGAAGACTCCTGTGGGGTTGTGGTGTAGGAGCGCCCCATGGGCGCATTGGCGGGCCGGACCCGCTCCTACGGACATGGGCTGAGGATACGGCTGTGGCGGCCGCTGGAAAAGCGATAAGATCGCCCAAACATGTCAGAAAATCTCACAGGTTGATCGCCATGAGCCGTGACCTTCCGCCGCTCAATGCCCTGCGCGCTTTCGAGGCCGCCGCGCGCCTCGGCGGTATCGGCCAGGCGGCCGCCGAGCTGCATGTCACCCACGGCGCGGTGAGCCGCCAGGTGCGGCAGTTGGAGGAGCAGCTCGGGGTGACCCTGCTGGTCAAGGACGGGCGCGGCGTAAAACTCACTGATGCCGGACGCCGCCTGGGGGATGCGACCAGCGACAGCTTCGAGCGTCTGCGCCGGGTCTGCACGGAGTTGCGCCAGTCCGGCAGCGATGCGCCTTTCGTCCTCGGCTGCCCTGGCAGCCTGCTGGCCCGCTGGTTCATTCCGCGCCTGGACCGCCTCAACCGCGATCTGCCCGGGCTGCGTCTGCAACTGTCGGCCAGCGAGGGCGAACTGGACCCGCGCCGCGCCGGCCTGGATGCCACCCTGTGGTTCGCCGAGCCGCCATGGCCGGCGGACATGCAGGTGTTCGAGCTGGCGGTCGAGCGCATCGGGCCGGTGCTCAGTCCGCGTCATCCGCGATTCGCCGAGCTGCGCCAGGCGCCCGCCACCGCCTTGCTCGGTGAGCCCTTGCTGCACACGGCCTCGCGTCCCCAGGCCTGGCCGGAGTGGGCGCGCGCGGCCGGCCTGGCGCCCGGAGCCCTGCGGCTCGGCCAGGGCTTCGAGCATCTCTATTACCTGCTGGAGGCGGCCGTCGCCGGTCTCGGCGTCGCCATCGCGCCGCAGGCGCTGGTCGCCGACGATCTCGCCGCCGGCCGCCTGGCGGCGCCCTGGGGCTTCGTCGAAACCCGCGCGCGCCTGGTGCTGTGGGCGCCGGCACGCTTGCCGGACCGGCGGGCCGCCGAGCTGGCGGAGTGGTTGCGCGCTGAACTGAGCGAATGAGCGCTGGCAATTTGCCGCGCCTCTGGCGCTCTACTACTGTCCATTAGAACGCCCGTGACGGCGGAGCCGCGAACAGGAGAGCAGCGATGTCCAACCATCACACCTACAAGAAAATCGAACTGGTCGGCTCTTCGCGCACCAGCATTGAGGACGCCATCAACAATGCCCTCAGCGAAGCTTCCAAAAGCCTGAAGAACCTGGAATGGTTCGAGGTGGTGGATACCCGCGGGCATATCGAGAACGGTGCGGTGGGGCATTATCAGGTGACCCTCAAGGTCGGCTTCCGCATCACTGACAGTTGAGATTTTCGAGGAATGCCCGCGTGCGCGGGGATTCCTCGCAAGGGTTCCCGGGGCGGTCGCTGGCCGTGACCCGGTCCATCGCCCTACGGGGCATTTTTGTGTGTTCAACGAGGGAGCGTTCGTTCATGAAGAAAGTGCTGTTGGCTGTAGGCCTGCTGGCTATGGCGGGAAGCGCGTTCGCCGCGGCCAAGCCGTGCGAGGCGTTGAAGTCGGAGATCGACGCGAAGATCAAGGCCAAGGGCGCCTCGGGCTACACCCTGGAAATCGTCGACAAGGGCAGTGCCGGCGACAAGAAAGTGGTTGGCACCTGCGATTCCGGGCGCAAGGAGATCGTCTACGCGCGTCACTGACCGCTCGGGGGAATGACAAGCGCACCGGGGCTTCGCCAGGAGCCCCGGTTTTTTTATGCGCGCCGTCGGCGCCCGGCGCTTCCGGCACTCTGTCGCCGCGTCACTGTCTGTCGTTAGGATAGGCAGCGCCTCCAGGGGGGAGGCAGACGAGGGAATGCCATGAACATCAGCAAGATCGCCATTCTGTCGCTGGGCCTGGCCGGCAGCATCGCGGCGCAGGCCGCGACCAAGCCGTGCGAGGAACTCAAGGCGGAGATCGAAACCAAGATCCAGTCCGCCGGGGTGACCGCCTATACCCTGGAAATCGTCACCGCCAGCGAGGTCATGGACCCCGGCATGGTGGTCGGCAGTTGCGAGGGGGGCTCGCGCAAGATCGTCTACCAGAAGAACGACGGCTGAGGCCGGCTCAGGGCAGGCTGCAGTCCAGCGTGCCCTGGAAGTCGGTCTTGGCCACCAGTTGGCCGCTGGCATCGGTCAGCAGGGCCAGGGCGCTGCGCAGTTGCGGGCGCAACTCCAGGCGGTAGCGCTGGCCGGCCACGAAGTGCTCGTAGGTCAGCCAGACGCGGCAGGTGATCTGGCCCATGTCGTTCATTCCGTTGGGGCCGCCACCGCCCGGTACTTCATATTGGAAGCGCACTTCCAGGCGATGCTTGCCGGGTGGCACCTGGAAGTAGCGACCGTCGTCGAGCACGACGCCGTCCAGGCGCTCGGCGAGCAGGGTATTGGCCGGCTGGGTATAGAGGTCGACCCAGGCGCGTTGCGGGTCATGCGCCGGCAGCGGGCCGGCGCAGGCACCGAGCAAGGGTGCGAGAAGCAGCAGGAAGCGGGTGCGCATGGCGGTATGACCTGAAAGCGGGCCCCAAGGATTCCAGCATAGTGCCTCAAACTTTCTCGCAGCGTCCGGTCCGACCGCGCGCGACTTCCTTGGCCTCGGCGTCGTACAGCTTCGCCCAGGGATAGAAGCCGATGTTGCCGGTCTGCAGGCGGTAGCGCTGCCCGGCGTTGAAGTCCTTGTACTTCAGGGTCAGTTGGCAATCGCGCCAGAGCCCCTCGTTGACCGCGTCGGTGGCGCCTATGTCGCTGGCTGCGACCTGGAACTGGAAGCGCACGCGCAGTTCGTGCTGGCCGGGGTCGACTTCGAAGTAGCGCGAACTGCGCCAGGGTTTGCCGTCCACCTCCAGCGCGGCGAGATCGCTCTCGCCGTTGGTGTCCAGGTCGATCCAGGCGCGGTTGGGGTCCGGCCTGGGCAGGATCAGGGCGCAGCCGCTCAGAACGAGCAGGCCGCCGGCAAGCAACAATGGGCGCATGGACACTCCTGTCAGGGGTAGGTTCGGGCCGCACTGGGGCTGTGCTAAGGTGCCGCGCATGCCCGCTCGCCTGCCTATTGCGTTACTCGACCACCGACTGTCCCGCTGGGTTCCCTGCCTGGCGCTGGCGCTGCTGAGCGGTTGCTCCTCGGTCGGCTACTACAGCCAGTTGGGCTCGGGGCAAATGAAGCTGCTGATGGCCCGCGAGCCGGTGGCCGAGGTGGTCGCCGATCCCTCCCGCGATGCCGGGCTGCGCCAGCGTCTGGCGCTGGCGCAGCAGGCGCGTGCGTTCGCCAGCGCCGAGCTGGGCCTGCCGGACAATGAGAGCTACCGGCTGTACAGCGATATCCAGCGGCCCTATGTGGTGTGGAACGTCTTCGCCACCGCCGAGCTGTCGTTGCAGCCGTTGACCCACTGCTTCCCCATCGCCGGCTGCGTGGCCTATCGCGGCTACTACCGCGAGGCCGACGCCAAGGCCGAGGCGCGGCGCCTGAAGGCGCAGGGGCAGGATGTCTACATCGGCGGCGTGGAGGCCTACTCCACCCTCGGCTGGTTCGACGACCCGATCCTCAGCAGCATGCTGCGCTGGGACGACCAGCGCCTGGCCGAGACGATCTTCCACGAGCTGGCGCACCAGCGTTACTACCTGCCCGGCGACACCGCCTTCAACGAGTCCTACGCCAGCTTCGTCGAACAGGAAGGCGGGCGTCGCTGGCGCGTCTTCCGCGCTCTGCCGGCGGAGGACGCCGGCCAGGTGGGGCGCCGCGCCCGCTTCACCCGGCTGATCCTCGACAGCCGCGCGCGCCTGGAAAAGCTCTACGCCAGCGGCCAGCCGGCGGACGCCCTGCGTGCCGGCAAGGCCGCCGAGTTCGAGCGCTTGCGCCGCGAATACCGTGACGTGCGCGATCGCGAGTGGGGCGGCAAGGCGCCTTTCGACGCCTGGATCGAGGCGCCGATGAACAACGCCAAGCTGTTGCCCTTCGGTCTCTATGACCAGTGGGTGCCGGCCTTCGCCACCCTGCACCGCCAGGTCGGCGGCAACTGGCCGGCGTTCTTCGCCCGCGTCGAGAAACTCGGCGCCCTGCCCGACGCGCAGCGCCAGGCGGCGCTGGAGCACTTGCAGGCGGGGCGGTTCTACCCGTTCTGAGCGTGCAGACGGCGCGGCGCCAATGACGCCTCGCCCGATGCGCGGATGGCCGCGCTTGCCTTCACTCGGCAGCGTCCGGGCTGTGCAGCGGCAGGTCCAGTTGCACGCGCCGGCGCAGCCAGGGGCTGGGCCGGTAGCGCGGCTCGCCGTAGCAGGCCTGCAGGCCCTGGAGGATGGTGAGGATACGCGCCGTGCCGAAGTGTTCGCCGAAGGCCAGCGGGCCGAACGGATAGCCCAGCGCCAGGTGCACCGCGCGGTCCAGGGTGAGCGGCGAGGCAATGCCGCGCTGGGCGATCTCGCACCCCAGGTTGACGATGCTGGCGATCACCCGCTGGGTGATGAAGCCGGGTGAGTCATTGATCACTTCCACCGGCACGCCGTCGGTGCCCAGGGCCTGGCGCGCCTGGGCTTCCAGGCGCGGGTCGAGCGCCGGCTGGCGCATCAGCACGCGGCGTCGATCGAGTTCGCCGAAGCTCTCCAGGGCCAGGCTGCGTTCGGTCGGCAGGCCCTGGGCGTCGATGCAGGTGCTGGCGTCCTCGCCCAGCGGTGTGACCAGGCAGATGGCCCGCGCCGACGGTGTCTCGGCGCTTTCCAGGACCACCCCGGCCTGGCTCAGCAACAGGCCGACGCGGTGGCGCAGCTCCGGGTCCTGGCTGTCCAGCCAGAACGGCCGGTCGAGGTTCACCGGCTCGGGCCGCGGCTCTGCCTCGCGCACCTGCTGGCCATCCTGGTAGCGGTAGAAACCCTCGCCGCTCTTGCGCCCGAGCAGGCCGGCGGCGACCCGCTGCGCGGCCAGCGGCGAGGGGGCGTAGCGCGGGTCCTGGTAGAACTGCTGGTAGAGCGATTCCATCACCGCGTGGGAAATGTCCAGGCCGGTGAGGTCGAGCAACTCGAAGGGGCCCATGCGGAAGCCGGCCGTGTCGCGCAGGATGCGGTCGATCTGCGCGGCGCTGGCGATGCCTTCGCCGAGGATGCGCAGGGCCTCGGTGCTGAAGGCGCGGCCGGCGTGGTTGACGATGAAGCCGGGGCTGTCCGGGCTCAGCGCCGGGAAGTGTCCGGCCTGCTCGGCGAGCCGGGCGAGGCGTGTTACCACCGCCGCGCTGGTGCGCTGGCCGCGCACCACTTCGACGATGCGCATCAGCGGCGCCGGGTTGAAGAAATGGAAGCCGGCGACCCGCTCGGGATGCCGGCAGCGCGCGGCGATGCGGGTGATCGACAGCGACGAGGTGTTGCTCGCCAGCACGGTGTCCGCCGCGACCCGCGCCTCCAGCTCGGCGAACAACGCCTGCTTGGCGTCCAGGTCTTCGACGATGGCCTCGATCAGCAGGTCGCAGCCGGCCAGTTCGTCGAGGCTGCTGGCCGCCTTCAGGCGATGCAGGGTGGCGGCCAGGGCGTCGGCGCTGAGCGTGCCCTTGGCCGCGGCGCGTTCGAGCAGCTCGCGGTTGAAGGCCAGGGCTTGCTGGAGGCTGTCCGCGCGCGTGTCGTAGAGCAGCACCGGCACTCCGGCGCTGGCGAACAGCTGGGCGATGCCACGGCCCATGGCGCCGGCGCCGATGACACCGATGCGGCTGAAGGGCAGTTGGCTGGTGGCTGGCATGGGCGTTGCGGTCTCGTCTGGCTGGCCTGGTTTTACCTTAGTCGCTGTGCTCACGATGCGGCGCTCCGTTGTAGCTCCAGGTCGCGCAACTGGCGGCGGAGCATCTTGCCCACCGAGGTCTTGGGCAGCTCATCGAGGATTTCCACGGCGCTCGGCACCTTGTAGCCGGTCAGGTACTCACGGCAGTGGGCGATGATCGCGGCGGCGTCCAGGGCCGGGTCGCGCAGGCTGACGAACAGCTTCACCGACTCGCCCTTGCGCGCATCCGGCACACCGATGGCGATGCATTCGCGGATACCGGGGTGGCGCATCACCGCGTCTTCCACCTCGTTGGGGAAGACGTTGAAGCCGCTGACCAGGATCATGTCTTTCTTGCGGTCGACGATCTTCAGCAGGCCGGCGGCGTCCTGCACGGCGATGTCGCCGGTGCGCAGCCAGCCGTCGGCGTCGAGCACCTGGGCGGTCTCCTCCGGGCGCTGCCAGTACCCCTGCATCACCTGCGGTCCGCGCAGGCAAAGCTCGCCGGGCTCGTCGGGCGGGCATGGCTTGCCCTGCTCGTCGAGGATGCGCACCTGGGTATCGATCAACGGCTGGCCGACGTAGCCCTCGCGGTAGGGCGTCAGCAGAGTGTTGGTGCAGACCACCGGAGACGCCTCGGTGAGACCGAAGCCTTCCAGCACCGGGGCGCCGGTGAGGGCCTTCCAGCGGCGGCCGACTTCCACGTTCAGCGGGGCGCCGCCGGAGGTCACCCATTTCAGGTGGCTGAAGTCCAGTTCGCCAAAGGCCGGGTGGTTCATCAGCCCGACGAACAGGCTGTTCAGCCCGCTGAGCAGACTGAACGGATAGCGGCGCATGGCATCGATGATTTCCTCGAGGTTGCGCCCGTCGCGGATCACCACCGTGTGCAGGCCCATGCCCACCGAACTCAGGCAGTTCGTGGCGAAGGCCATGATGTGGTAGAGCGGCAGCGGCGCGATGCGCACGTCGCGCTCGGGGGCGAGCAGGCCCGGACGCATGAACAGTTCCAGGGTCTGGATGACGTTGGCCAGCAGGCTGTAGTGGCTGAGCATGGCGCCCTTGGAAACGCCGGTGGTGCCGCCGGTGTATTGCAGCAGGGCGAGTTTTTCCAGGCCGGCGACCGTCTCCAGCGGCGGTGCCGCGGCGCCCAGGCGCAGGGCCTGCATGAAGCGCGTGCAGTCGGGCTGCTCGCTCTGGTACTGCGGCGCCTCGATGTCGTCCGGCGCGGTCAGCAGCACCTGGCGCACCGCGCTGTCGTCCTGCACCTTGCGCAGCAGCGGCAGCAGGCGATCGAGCAGCAGCACGGCCACCGCACCGGAGTCGCGCAACTGGTGCGACAGCTCGCCGGCGGTGTACTGCGGATTGGTGTTGACCAGCACCAGCCCGGCCTTGAACGCGCCAAAGGCGGCGATCGGGTATTGCAGCGAGTTGGGCAGCATCAGCGCCAGGCGCTCGCCGGCTTGCAAGCCGGCATGGTGGCGCAGGTAACGGGCGAAGGCGTCGGCCTGGCGCTCCAGTTCGGCGAAGCTGAGGCGGCTCGGCCCGCAGGAGAAGGCGCTGCGCTCGGGGTACTGCGCGCAGGCTTCGCTCAGCAGATCGTGGACATTCCGGTAGCCGCGCGCAGTGAGCTGGGCGGCGACATAACCTTCGGCAGTGACGGGCATGCGGTGCTCCGTTTGTGAATTGTTATTTTGCTCTGCGAAACAAGATGTCGAAATCGATGGTATGCGATAGGCTTTTACCGTGCAACGGCGGCGCACGTTGCTGTTCGCCGGGGGCCGATCTGCTATCGTTCGCCCGCGCCGGGCGCCGCTCCGGCTCCCTTTTCTTCCCAGCCGAGGCAGCATGAGCGACGACGTCGAAGACAGCAGCAATCCCAAGGACCGCAAGTTCGTCGAGGCCCTGGCCCGCGGCCTGGATGTGCTGCGCGCTTTCACCCACGGCTCGGTGGTGCTCGGCAACCAGGAAATCGCGCGGATCACTGGGCTGCCCAAGCCGACCGTGTCGCGCATGACCTACACCCTGACCAAGCTCGGCTACCTCAGCTACTCGCAGCAGCACGAGAAGTACCAGCTCGATTCCGGGGTGCTGGCGCTGGGCTACGCCTACGTCTCCAACCTGCGCGTGCGGCAACTGGCCAAGCCGTACATGGAGGCCTTCGCCAAGCGCACCAACACCACCGTCGGCCTGACCTGCCGCGACTGGCTGTCGATGATCTACGTGGAAAACTGCCGCCCGCCGGAGGCCACCTCCCTGCGCATGGACGCCGGTGTGCGCCTGCCGCTGGCCACCACCGCGGCAGGCCGTGCCTACCTGGCGGCGACCCCGGAGCAGGAACGCGAGCATCTGCTGCAAGCCCTGGAGGCGCGCTATGAGGGCGACTGGGCAGCCCTGCGGGCGTCCCTGGAGGCCTCTTTCGCCGAGTACCGCGAGCACGGCTTCTGCCTGTCCCTCGGCGACTGGGACCGCAACGTCAAGGCCGCCGGCGTGCCGCTGCGCCTGGCCGACGGCAGCCTGATGGCGCTCACCTGCGGCGCGCCCTCCTTCCAGCTCAGCGAGGAAACCCTCAAGGGTTCCCTGGCCCATGAGCTGGAAATGCTCGCGCGGGATATCGAAAGCCTCGGCGCCTGAGGGTCGCCTCTTACGCCACCTCCATCAGCTTGGCGTAGGCCTTCAGGTGGTGGTGGTCGTCGCCCAGTTGGTGGCTGAGCATCACCAGGCGCTTGGCGTGGTGCGCCAGCAGGTACTCCCAGGTCATGCCGATGCCGCCGTGCAGTTGGATCGCCTGTTCGGCGATGTAGCGCCCGGCGCGGGTGACGATGAACTTGGCCGCCGCCAGGGTGCGGCTGCGTTCGGCGCTGTCCGGCTGGTCGGCCACGCAGGCGGCGAGGATGGCCATGCTGGTGGCCTGTTCCAGCTCGCTGCGCATGTCCACCATGCGGTGCTGGAGGACCTGGAACTTGCCGATCGGCACGCCGAATTGCTTGCGCGTCTTCAGGTAGTCCAGGGTCAGGTCGCAGGCTTCCTGCATGCTGCCCAAGGCTTCCGCGCATTGCGCGGCGATGGCCCGGCCCTGCTGGTAGCGCAGCGCTGCCAGGGCCTCTCCGGGCTCGCCCAGGGCTTCGCCGACGGCACCGTCGAGGAACAGTTCACAGGCCTTCTGGCCATCGATGGTCGGGTAGTCGCGGCGGCTGACGCCGGGCTGCGACGGATCGACCAGGAACAGGCCGATGCCCGCCTCGTCGCGCGCGCCGCCGCTCACCCGCGCCGACACCAGGATCGCCGTGGCGCTGTGCCCGCCGATCACCACCGCCTTGCGTCCGCTGAGCGTCCAGGTGTCGCCGGTCGCTTCGGCGCGGGTCTGTACGTCGTGCAGTTGGTAGTGGCTCTGCGGCTCTTCCAGGGCCACGGCGAGCTGCGCCTCGGCGCTGGCGATGCGCGGCAGCCAGTGCGCCTGCTGTGCCGGACTGCCGAGCTGGGCGAGCAGCCCGCCGGCGTGGATCACCGATTGCAGGTAGGGTTCCAGGCACAGGCCGCGGCCCAGTTCGGTGAGGATCAGCAGGCTTTCCACACCGCCGCCGCCGAAGCCGCCGTGGGCTTCGCCGAAGGGCACGGCGGTCAGTCCGAGTTCGCCGAGCTGGCGCCAGAATTCGGCGCTGTAGCCCAGCTCGCTGGCGGCGAAGCGCTGCCGCTGTTCGAAGCCATAGGCGTCACGCACCAGGCGCGCCGCGGTGTCCTGCAGCATCTGCTGCTCTTCGCTGAGTTTGAAGTCCATGGTCGGTCCGTCCTCACAGCTCGAGAATCATCTTCGAGACGATGTTCTTCTGGATTTCGTTGGAGCCGCCGAAGATCGACAGCTTGCGCAGGTTGAAGTACTGGCTGGCCGGCGCCGTCGCGTAGTCGGCGTGCAGCGGCTCGGCCTGGCCGGCGAACTCCTCCTCGATGAAGGGCAGCGCGTAGGGGCCGAGCACCTTGCGCAGCAGGTGGCTGATGGCCTGGCGGATCTCCGTGCCCTTGACCTTGAGGATCGAGCTTTCCGCCCCCGGCACGCCGCTTTCGCGGGCCGCGGCGAGGATGCGCAGGGTGCTCATCTCGATGGCCATCAACTGCATCTCCAACTCGGCGACCTGGGCGCGGAACAATGGGTCGTCGAGCATCGGCCGACCGTCGCACAGCTCGCGGCTGGCGACGCGCTTGAGGTGGCCGAGCACCGCCTTGGACGCGCCGATGCCGGCCAGCCCGGTGCGCTCGTAGGTGAGCAGGTACTTGGCGCAGGTCCAGCCCTCGTTCTCGCGGCCGACCAGGTTTTCCAGGGGCACCCGCACGTTGTCGAAGAACACCTCGTTGACCTCGTGCTCGCCGTCCAGGGTGATGATCGGCCGTACCGTGATGCCGGGGGATTTCATGTCGATCAGCAGAAAGCTGATGCCGCGCTGCTGCTGCGCCTCGGGGTCGGTGCGGACCAGGCAGAAGATCCAGTCGGCGTGCTGGCCGAGGGTGGTCCAGGTCTTCTGGCCGTTCACCACATAGTGCTCGCCGTCGCGCACCGCGCGGGTCTTCAGCGAGGCCAGGTCGGAGCCGGCGCCCGGTTCGGAGTAACCCTGGCACCACCAGTCGCTGCCGTCGAGGATGCGCGGCAGGAAGCGCGCCTGTTGCGCCGGGGTGCCGAACTTGATGATCACCGGAGCGACCATGTTGACGCCGAAGGGGATGGTGCGCGGCGCCCCGTGGGCGGCGCACTCCTCCTCGAAAATGTGTTTCTGCACGGCATTCCAGCCAGTGCCGCCGAACGCTTCCGGCCAGTGCGTGGCGTACCAGCCCTGCGCGCTGAGCGCGCGCTGCCAGCGCTGGTGGTCCTGTTTGCTCAGCGGCTTGCCGAGGCGCACCTTGGTGCTGATGTCGTGGGGCAGCTTGTCCTGCAGAAAGGCGCGGACTTCGTCGCGGAAGGCCAGCTCCTCGGGGGTGAAATGCATGTCCATGGTGGGCTCCTTAGAGATCGGCGAAGCGGCGGCCTTCGGCCACCAGGCGTTCGAGCAACGGGGCCGGCTGCCACCAGGCACCGAAGCGCTGGTGGAACTCGCGGATGCGCTGCAGCACGTGCTCCAGGCCGAGGCTGTCGGCATAGAACAGGGGGCCGCCGCGCCAGGACGGGAAGCCGTAGCCATTGAGGAAGATCAGGTCGATGTCGCTGGCGCGCTGGGCGATGCCTTCGTCGAGGATCTGCGCCGCCTCGTTGATCAGGGCGAACAGGCAGCGTTCGACGATGTGTTCATCGCTCAGCGGCTGGCGCCGGATGCCGCGCAGGGCGGCGGCCTGTTCCAGCATCGCCGGCAGTGCCGGGTTGTCCTGCGGCGCGCGGGCGCCGTCCTGGTAGCGGTAGAAGCCGACGCCGCTCTTCTGTCCGAGCATGCCGGCGGCGAACAACTGGTCGAGCACGGTGGGCAGGGTCTGCCCGGGCTTGAGCCTGGGCCGCTGGCCCTCGCGGATCGCATGGCTGATGTCCAGCCCGGACAGGTCGCGCACCGCCAACGGCCCCATGGCCATGCCGAAGTCGCGCAGGGCCTTGTCCACCTGCGCCGGGCTGGCGCCCTCCTCCAGGAGGAATTCGGCCTGACGGCCGTACTGGAAGATCATCCGGTTGCCGACGAAGCCGTCGCACACGCCCACCGCGACCGCGACCTTCTTCAGGCGCTTGCCGAGGTGCATGGCGCTGGCCAGTACCTCGGCGCTGGTGGCCTTGCCGCGCACCACTTCGAGCAGGCGCATGACGTTGGCCGGGCTGAAGAAGTGCAGGCCGACCACGTCCTGCGGGCGCTGGGTGAACGCGGCGATCTGGTCGAGGTCGAGCGACGAGGTGTTGCTGGCGAGGATGGCGCCGGGCTTGCACACCGCGTCGAGGCGCGCGAACACCTGGCGTTTCACTTCCAGGCTCTCGAACACCGCCTCGATCACCAGGTCCACGTCGGCCAGGGCGGCGTCGTCGAGCACGCCCTGGAGCAGACCGAGGCGCTTGTCCCTGGCCTCGGCGCTCAGGCTGCCGCGTTCGACGCTGGCCTGGTAGATCGCGCGCGCCCGTTGCAGAGCGCGTTCGAGGGCGGCGCCATCGATCTCCAGTAGCTTCACCGGGATGCCGACATTGGCGAAGCACAGGGCGATGCCAACCCCCATGGTGCCGCCGCCCACCACCGCCGCGCTGCGCACCTCGCGCAGCGGCGTGTCGGCCGGCAGGCCGGCGATCTTCGCCGCTTCGCGCTCGGCGAAGAAGCTGTGGATCAGCGCGGCGCGCTGCGCAGACGCCAGGCATTCCTGGAACAGCTCGCGCTCGCGCTTCAGGCCCTCGGCCAGGGGCAGGCGGGTGGCGGCTTCCACCGCCGCCACGCAGCGCAGTGGCGAGAACAGACCGGGCTGGCGCTTCTGCACCTCGGCGTGCTTGGCGGCGATCAGCGCGGCGCAGTCTTCGTCCGGCAGATGCGCCTGGCGCTCACCCGTGCGGCGCGGCCCGCGGCCTTCCGCGATCAGGCGGCGGGCGTAGGCCAGGCCGGCGTCGGCGAGGTCGCTGTCGAGCAGCTCGTCGACGATGCCCTGTTCCACCGCCTGGGCCGCGCCGATGGGCGCGCCGGAGACGATCATCTCCAGGGCCTTGGCCACGCCGGCCAGGCGTGGCAGGCGTTGGGTGCCGCCGGCGCCGGGAAGCAGGCCGAGTTTCACTTCGGGCAGGCCGACCTGGGCAGTGGTCGTGGCGATGCGGTAATGGCAGGCCAGGGCGACTTCCAGACCGCCACCCAGGGCGCTGCCGTGGATCACCGCGACGCTCGGCTTGCTCGCGGCTTCGATAGCTTCCACCAGCTCCGGCAACGAGGGCGCCTGCGCAGGCTTGCCGAACTCCTTGATGTCAGCGCCGGCCATGAAGGTGCGCCCCTCGCAGAGCAGCACCACGGCCCGCACCGCGGCATCCGCCTCGGTTGCGCGAAAGGCCGCGAGCAGCCCGGCGCGTAGCGCCAGGCCGAGAGCGTTGACCGGGGGATTGTCGACCTTGATCAGGGCCACGTCGCCATGACGCTCGACCCGCACCACTTCGGGCATGTCAGCCTCCGTCGTTGATTTTTGTTGTTTAACGGAACCTTGTTTCGCTGTGCAGAATATAAAGATCACTGAGGCTTGTCGAGCGTGCTGCGAGCGGATCATTCGGACGCGAGCCCTGCTGGCTGTCGCGAGGGGGGATCAGGCCGCCTGGGGCAGCGACCTGAGGTCAAGGGCGATGGCGGGCGAGTGCGCACGCTGGCTGGGCGTGACCCGTCTCGGCGGAGGCTTCGTCTAGCGCCCGTGCGTCGCCCAGGCCAGCGTCGGCTCCGCGCATGGCCGAGAGCGCCAGCGAGGCCCGCGGCTGCGCCCGGCGCGATCCTTAATCGCACCGCGGCAAGCGTCGCCTGATCCTCGGAAACCCGCAAAATAGACGTATCGGATACTTGCACCAGCGCTGTCGGCTGGAGAAGCTTGCCGCGCTCGCAAAGGGGCTGGCGGGTTCGACGCCACGGCCAACGGTCCGAACGCCCCTCACCTTTCAAGGAAAGACCATGAACCGCCAACCTACGGCCGTCACCACCGGATGTGTGCAGGCCGCGCCAAAGATTTTCACCGTGCTGGTGTTCTACCCCCACGGGAATCAGGTCAGTTGCAAGACCAGCTACGTCGCAGCCAATGACGCGGCGCAGGCGGAGCAGGTCTGGTCAGCGCACTACTACCACCATGCTCCCGCCAGCGACGTGAACGGGCACAGCGTCTACATCGCCAGCGATGCCTTCGCCGAGCCTTGTCTGGCGCCCGGCGCCTTGATGGAAATGATGACCGCTTGCCAGTTCAGGGCCTGGGAAGACCAGGTCCGGCGTGGCACTGAAACGTCGGCGGACGGGGTGCGGCGCCCGGCCTGGCGCAAGGTCCAGGCCCGCTAGGGCGCCGCGGCTTGGCGGCTAGGGTGCCGGGCGGCGCATGCCGATGTGCGGGATATCGTCTTCCAGATAGACCTCGCCCACCGCGCTGAAGCCGTAGCGGCCGTAATAGCCTTGCAGGTGCGCTTGCGCCGACAGGTAGAGCGGATGGTTCGGCCAGCGTTGCGCGGCCTGTTCCAGCGCGCGTTCGAGCATTTGATGGCCGAGGCCCTGGCCGCGCGCGGTGGCGGCGCTGATGACCCGGCCGATCACCACGTCGCCGCCATGGCGACTGGGATCGAGCAGGCGCAGGTAGGCCAGCAGATGCTCGCCAGCGTGCCCCAGCAGATGGCAGGTATCGCCAATCAGGTCGAGGCCGTCGATGTCCTGGTAAGGGCATTGCTGCTCGACCACGAACACCTCGCAACGCAGGCGCAGGATGGCGTACAGCTCTTCTTTGCTCAGTTGGCTGTGGTGCTTGCAGGTCCAGGTCAATTGCATGGCGCGCCTCTCCTGAGGGCAGCGAACGGGATCGCCTATCTTCGCAGAGTCAGGGTCCTTGCACAGCCGACGCGGGACGCGCCGCCAGCATGCCGCCGAGGTGCCGGCGCAGCGCCTCGATGGCCACCTTGACCTTGGCTGGCTGGGCATCGCGGCGCGGGGTGACCGCGTAGATGCCGATGCTCGGCAACGACCAGCCCGGCAGCAAGCGTTGCAACCTGCCCTCCTCCAGCGCGTCGCGCACCTCCGGCTCCGGCTGCACCGAGACACCCAGGCCGTCGAGGGTGAACTGGCGCAGGGCGATCATGCTGTTGGCGGCCACCCGGGGTTCCGGGCGTAGCTTGCAGGTCTGCCCGGCCGGGCCGTCGAACTGCAATTGGATGCCATGGCTGTAAGTGTTCAGCGACAGCCAGTCGAGTCCCAGCAATTGCTCCGGATGCTCCACCGGGCCGTAGCGGCGCAGGTAGGACGGCGCGGCGCAGACCAGGTTGTTCCACTCCGCCAGATGGCGCGCCACCAGGCTGGAGTCGGCCAGGTTGCCGACCCGGATGGCCAGGTCGATACGTTGTTCGATGAGGTCGATCTGTTCGTCGTGGAAGAACAGTTGCAAGCGCAGTTGCCGGTGATTTTCCAGCAGCGGCCGCAACGCTTCGGTGATCAGCTTGCCGGAGAAACCCACCGGTGCCGCCAGGCGCAGTTCGCCGACCGGTGCTTCGCGCCATTCGCCGAGGCGTTGCTCGGCCTCTTCGGCGATCGCCAGCATTTGCGCGCAACTGCGGTAGAACACCTCGCCGGCTTCGGTCAGGGTCAGCTTGCGGGTCGTGCGGTGCAACAAGGTGACCTGGGCCTGGGTTTCCAGCTTGCGGATCTGCTGGCTCACCGCCGACGGCGTCATGCCAAGGGCCTCGGCAGCGGATGCCATGGAGCCGCGGGCAACCACGGTGGCGAAGATGGCCATGCCTCTGAGATTGTCCATTGTGAAGTTCCGCTTAAGAGTGAAAGGCAAAATAGCCGGTTTTTCCCGCGCTTTCTTCTTTCTAGGATGCGCTGCCTGTCAAAGGAGAAAAACCATGCTGACATCCCACGCCGATGTGACGACTCCCGATGGCGCCCGCTACCTCAAGCGCCTGTGCAACCATTTCGCCCACAAGCTGCCGGTCGAGTTGAACGAAGACCGGGGCGTGCTGCGTTTCGACTTCGGTACCTGCCGCTTGCTCGCCGATGCGCAGGCGTTGCACCTGGAAGCCGAGGCGGCGGATAGCGAGGCGCTGGCGCGCCTGCAACAGGTGGTGGTCAGCCACCTCGATCGCTTCGCTTGGAAGGAAGGGCAACTGCCGGTGGCGTGGCGCTGAGCGCAGCACCCTACCCCCTTTCGCCATCACCCCTCGCAGGGCTGGCCCGTTGCGTCGCTCGCGCGACAACTGACCGCCCTCCGCCACTGACCCGCGCCAGGCACCGACTGGCGCTGGCGCCCGCACCCGCGGCACTGCGCCGGGCCGGCTAGCGCTGGGCTTCCTGGCGCCGCCTGGCCCCCTCCCGCTGCCGCTCGCGTTCCTCTTGCTGCTGGCGTTGCGTTTCCGCCCATTGGCGCTGGCGTTCTTCCACCTGCCGATGCTGTTCTTCCTGCCACAGGCGCTGCTTCTCGGCACTCAGGTGCTGCTGCTCCAGCCAGCGTTGCTGCTCTGCCTGCTGGTGTCGCTGTGCCTCCTCGTGTTGCTGCTCTTCACGGCGCCTGTGCTGTTCCAGGAACTGGCGTCGCTGGTCTTCCTGGCGAAGCCGTTGCTGCTCCTGCTGCAGGCGCTGTTGCTCCTGCCATCGCTGTTGTTGTTCGACGCCAGCGCCCGTCCAGGCTGGAACCGCCGTGGGTAACAGGCACAAGCAAAGCGCGAGGTGGCGGACTTTAGTGGTCATGTTCATCAAGGCATTTAATCAAGGATGGCGAGGCTGGCCGGCCAGGGTGCCGGGATTGAAAACACCGGGGACAGTCAGCGGGCAGCGCTGTCGGCAGGAAAGAGCGCTCGGTGGCACTGAAAAACTGAACTGGATGATTCGGTCATAAGCAGCTCGATGATGCCAATCATGAACTTGGCATGACCGAAACAGAGGCTTCGGACAAATCTGTCGATTCATGGTTATTCAGATAAATCAATACTTTGAAACATCTTGTAACCATGCGGCCACTTTCAGGCCGGGTTATCCACAGAATCGATGCGCAAAATTTGTACATCTCGCCCTTTGACCCGGTAGGCGGCCTGGTACGGCCAGCGCTCGATGAGCCATTCGCGCACGCCGGGTACCTCGCTGGGCCGGCCCGCGCTGCTCTGGGTCGAGTCCAGCAGCGCCTGCACCTGGCCGACGATGTCCTGGATGGCTTTGAGCGCTTTCTCCGGGCCGATCAACACCACGTAGTGGTCGTACAGCCCGTCCAGGTCGGCGGCTGCCTTGTGCGTCCATAGCAGGCTCATGCCAGCCCCCACTTGGCTTCGATTTCCGCGTGTTCCAGCAGATGCCCGGCATTGGCGTCGGCCAGCCCTTCGTCGATGGCCGCGACGTGCCAGCTCTGCCGTTCGAGGTACTGCGCCAGGGCCTGGCGCAGGTGATACGGGCGGTCTCGATGGGTGGCGCGGGCCAGTTGGTCCAGCGCCACGACCAGGCTGTCATCGGCGCGGAAGGAGATTACGGTGGTCAATTTCTGAGCAGCTCCGTTTACGCTGTATACAGAGTTTACAAAGATAACATGGGTATACAAATCAATCACTTGGAAGTTGTCTGAGGGTTTAGGAGGCGTCACTGAGCGTCGCCGTGGATTGCGCCGGGTGCGCTGCCGATGAGGCGCATCGGTTGATGCGCCGGCACGTGCCGCGCATGCTGGGTGGCAATCAGGTCTGCACGAGGAGCCGAGGATGGACGGCGAGCTGTCGATGCGCCTGCGCGCACTGCACGAGCAGGGCTATGTGCTTATCCCCGGGGTGCTGGATGCCGCGCAGGTTGGCGAGGTACGCGGGCTGATCGACGCCTTGCGGCCGCTGCATTGGGACTACGAGGGCCTGGTCGATCACTACAAGTGTGTGTTCAACCGTTCGCCTCGCTGGCTGCCCTACCTCGATCCGCCAGGTCTGATCGAGCTGGCCGAACTGGCCCTGGGCACCGATTGCCAAGTGATCGGCCAGACCGCCTGGCGCTGCCACCCCGGCTTCATCGGCGCGGAAATGCACCTGGACTACCTGCCCATGGCCCTGCCGGAATCGCTGCTGCGCGATAGCGGATTCCAACTGCCAATGTTCATCTGCACGGCGCAGATCTATCTCGATGACATCGACGAACAGCTCTGCCCGACCTGGGTCATTCCCGGCAGCCACCGGGCCGGCCGTGCGCCGGCCACGACGGAGCATGAGTGGCAGGGGAATGCCGCGCTGCCGATACTCTGCCGCGCCGGCGATGCCTTGCTGTTCCGCAGCGAGCTATGGCATGCGGGGAGCCGCAACCTGAGCCAGCGCACGCGCTATCTGCTGCAGGTGCACTACGGCCGGCGCATGGTGGCGCAGAAGTTCTCGCCCTATCTGGCCTGGCGTTTCGACCCGCGGGTGCTGGCTGCCTGCACACCACGTCAGCGGCGCCTGCTGGGCGATCATGAGGCCGCGGAATACGACTGAGGAGGTTGGTATGGAGGCAATACACCAGGGCGGCTGCCTGTGCGGCGCGCTGCGTTATCGGATCGACGCGGCGCTGGACGATGTCGCGCACTGCCATTGCTCGCTCTGCCGACGCAGCAGCGGAGGTATCGTGGTGACCTGGGCGACGCTGCCCCGCACCGCGTTCCAATGGCTGGCCGGGCGCCCAGCCAGCTACGAGTCGACGCCTGGCAACTGGCGGCGGTTCTGCGGCCACTGCGGCACCCAACTGGTATTCGAGAGTGAGCAGAGTCCCGATAGCCTGGACGTGACCATCGCCAGCCTCGATCACCCCGAACGAGTGCCGGCGCAGCGGCATATCTGGGTGAAAAGTCGCCTGCCCTGGCTGCACCTCGACGAGCAGCTACCGGAGGAGCAGGAGGAGCAGTTGTAGCTCTCCAGAAGCGCCTTGCGCTTGCGCGGGCGGCGCATGCCGACTCAGGGCAATTCGAAGCCGCCGGCGGCCTTGTGCAGTGCGCGCAGATGGGTGCCGAGCTGTTTGAGGTTGCTCTCCAGCGCAGCCAGTTCGGCGCGCCGCTCGGGCACCAGCAGTGCGCGGACTTCCTGATCGAGGCTGTCGCTGAGTTGGCGCAAGCGCGCCTGGCGCGCCTGGGTCTGCTGTTCGAGGTGCGCTGACTCGCCGGGTTGCGGCAGGCCATAACCTGTGTCGAGCAGTTCCGCCGGCTGGCTGAGGAAGCCACTGTCGTCGAGGATCTGCTGCAAGGTCTTGCCGGCGGCGACCAACTTGGGATCGCTGTGGATATCTTCGCGCTGGCCGAGGTACAGGTGCTTGAGTTCGTCCTGGGCCAATTGCAGTTGGCGGCGCAACGAGGCTTGTTCGAGCAGCAGCAAGGCAGCGCTGGCGCGCAGGTCAGCCTTGGCGAACCAGGCGCGGCGCTCGGTGGCGGGCAGGGCCAGCCAATCCTCGACTCGTCGCTGCGGGATATCCAGGCGCTGGGTGATGACCGCGAACATCGCCTGGTAGCGGTCGCGGAAGGAGTCGAAGCGATAACCCAAGCGTAGCGCGCGCTTGGGATCGTCGAGCACGCTGGCGTCGGCCAGGCCGCGGTTCTCGAGGATTTCCAGCAGGCCATTGGGGGTGATGCTGTCGAGGTCCTGCAAGCGTGGATCGGACACGCCGCTGCGCAGCAGCTTGAGGGTTTCCACCGCACAGTTATTGGAAATGAAGTAGTAGTTGCCGTCGTAACTCCAGTGGCTCTGCACGGCGCGTTCGACCAGGGTATCGATCTGTGCGCGATCGAGCTTGAGCGGCACCGAGGCCAGGCTGCGCAGTTCGACCTTGGTGTATTCCTCGATGATCTGCGAGAGCGGCAGCACGAACAGTCGCGACGGGTAGGCGCCGGTCAGCCCCTCCCAGCTCGATAGCTGCAGGTCGCCGACGAAGGCGCGGTAGGACAGCACCAGATGCTGGTCCAGATCGAGGCGGCAGTCCGGGCCGCGCGGGCGGCCAGGGGCGCACACTACCAGGCGCAGCATGGCATGGCCCCAGCGGCTCACCCACTGGTCATTGGCTTCGGCGAGCAGGTAGTCGACCTCATAGACCCGCTCCGGATCGAGGTAGCCCAGCGGCTGGTGGGCGAAATCGCGGCCGGCGTTGAGGTAGGCGAGGCCGGATGCGCAGGACTGCCGCTGTGACCGCTCGCCGAAGCGCGCCGCGTAATATTGGTAAAGCGCCGGGCGGCGGCAGGCGTAGCTCGGATCGAGGACGAAGTACTCCATGTTCACCGCGACGAATTCGCGCGGGTTGCTCAGCTCGTAGCGGTCCGGGCTGCGCAGGATGAAGCGGTTGTCGGGATCGCGCAGACCGCGCTTGCCGGCCCGTTGTGGCCAGCCGGCGAGATCGAGCAGGCGCGGGTCGTCCGACAAGGTGAAGCGTCGTTCGGCCTGACCACGGCATTCGGCGCCCTCGCCGATCTGGCCGGTGCTCTCGCGTTGCTGGCTGCAGCGACGGATCAGGCGGGCCTCGGCCGGCGACCAGAGACGGCCACGGTCGTACAGGTGGGTCAGCTCATGGATGACCGTGGCGAGCAGCTCGCGCCGCAGGGTGCCGTGGCTGCGCCCGGTCTTGAGCGTTGCCGCGCTGCCATCGGTGAGCGCAGCGAGGTATTTGCGGTTGAGGGCGATGGCGCCGGGACGCATGGCTTCGCCGATGCCATTGCTCGGCAGGTCATCGCGCCACTCCACCTCGACGCGACGGTCCAGCGCCGCGCTGAAGGGCGTGGGCAGCAGCTGTTGGACGTCGTCGAGCAATCGCTCGCTGGCCTGGCGTTGTGCCGGGTTCAGACCGGCATCCTGAAGATCCAGGCGAAGCGCGGCATGGCTACTGGCGGCGGCGAACAGCGCGAATGCCGCCAGCCAGCGGCTCCCGCGGGGTATCACAGGGCGAGGATGGCTTCGGCCAGCTGCTGATCGGAAGCATCGCGCGCTTCCGGTACGCGTTCGCGCACCATCTTCATCGCCGCTTCCAGCTGCACGCCGCGGATGGCGCCTTCGCTGGCGACGAAGCTGGCGGCGTCGTCACGGGCTTCGCGGACCAGCTTCATGTCCCGCACCGAGGTGGTGGTGTCGGAGGTGAAGTTCAGGCTGCGATCGAGGGCGCGGGTGAGGATTTCGCTCAGGTGCACGACCGAGCGTGCCTGGGCGCCGGTGGCGCAGACAGCCAGCAGCAGACCAACGAGAAGGGGGCTCTTGGGAAAGGCGCTGAAACGCATGGGACTACTCCGAAATAGCAGCAGCGGCTGCCGGCTCACTTATTGGGCAAGAATCGCTTCGGCCAGTTCCCGATCGTTCGCCGCCAGCTCCGGATGCTGTTTGCGCAACCAGCGCAGCGCCTGTTCCAGGCGCGCTCCGCGCACCCGGCCGTCCGTGGCGACGAAGCTGGCAGCGTCGTCGCGGGCGGCACCGAGGAGTTTGTTCTCGAATGGCGTACTGGTGATTTTGCTGGTCACGTAGCTGCTGCGGGCGCCGAACATGGTGGTCTGGTCGAAGGCCAGCACGGGGGTGGCGACGCAGAGGCCGGTGAGCAGGAATAGCAGGATGCGCATGGACAATGGCGATCGGAAAAGCACAGCCGCCAAGGCTAACGGAATGCGCCCCGGAGAGCCAGAGCGCGGCGCTCGGCGGCCGCCAATGGCGACCGCGTCGAGCGGGGTCAGATGACCAGGATGGCCTGGGCCAGTTGCAGGTCGTTGGCGGCCAGGTTCGGCAGTTTGCCGCGGATATGCCGCAACGCCGCTTCCAGTTGCGCGCCACGCACGTCGCCACGGGTGGCGACGAAGGCGGCTGCATCGTCGCGCGCTTGCAGCACGATCTTGTCGTCGCGGAATGAGTGGGTGACATCCGTGGTGCCGTCCGAGGTGGCCTTGGTGGCATCGACCAGGGTGTCGGTAGTGACGATGAAGCTGCTGGCGAAGGCGCCACTGGCGCAGGTCAGCAGGGCGGCGGCGGTAAGCAGACGCAGACGATTCATGAAAAACGCTCCTTTCGGGTCGAACCAGCACGGCGGGGGCATCGTGCTTGCTCGCAGACTAACGGAGCCGGGCATGGGCGACCAGTGACGCAGCGCAGTGACTCAGCGCCAGAACGGTCTCGAAAGCTCCTCTGCGCGCTGGCAGTGGCTGATGCCGGCATCGGCCAATTCGCGGCCGCTCATCTCTGCCAGTTGGCGGCGTGTGCGGACGTTCTGGCGCCACTGGCGGAGAAGGCCGAACAGTTTCAGGTGCGGGCGTGCTGGCGATAGCAGGGGCAGGCTGCCCAGGGTGCGATCCATTGCGCTGTCCTCCGACCGCTGTGGGCCGTGCTGATGGCAGGACATGATTCCGCAGGCGGCCGACGACCGGCCAGTCACAGCCATCGCCGATTGTTCCGGGTCAGTTCGCGGGAGATCGTGACTGTACGGTTGCGCAGCGGGAGAACTGTGTTTGCCGACGCCAAGGCTTGCCAGACTGTTGCAGAACTGGTGCTATTCGCTCCTTATTCGAATAACAATCGGTCCGACCGGCCAGCAATGGATGCGTGGCGCAGGAGCGGAGCCTGTGTAGGTGTTATGGAAAGGCTCATTCTCATTGGCTCCAAGATCACCCAGGAGAGCATTCAGCACTCGCTGGGCAAGCCTGAATACAGTTACTACTTCCTGATGAAGGAGTTCATCCCGGCGTTGCGGCGCCTGGGAACCGTCATCGAGGTGAAACGCCTGGAGGAAGTGGACGCGCTGTTCGAGCAGCACAGTGCGTTGGGCAGGCAAGTGCTGTTCCTCAGCTTCAGCCCACCGCAGCAGACGCCGTTGGGGCTGCGCTGCCCGACGATTCCGCTGTTCGCCTGGGAGTTCGATAGCATTCCCGATGTGGCCTGGGAGGGCGACCCGCGCAATGACTGGCGGTATGTCTTCGAGCGGGTCCAGGGCTGCATCGCCACCAGCCGCGAAGCGGCCGCCCTGGTTGCGTCGGCCATGCACGAGCAGTTGCCGACCCTGGCCTTGCCGGCGCCCGTCTGGGATCGCTTCGCCGACCTCGGTTCGCCGCACGGCCATGCACCTTGCCGTTCCGCTCGCCGTTTTCCTTTCGCCGGCACCGTTATCGATAGCCCGGCCTTGGGGCTCAGCGCCGACGGCCTGGTCCGCCAGCCCGAGGAACATCCGGTTGCCGAGGTGGCGGCTGTGCCGCCGGTCGAGTCGCGCTGGCGGCATTACCGGCGACTCAGCCGGGCGCTCTTCGATGGTTGGAAGAGGGAAGTCCGCCGAGCGCCGGCAGCGCCAGCGGTTGCCCCGGTCGAGGCGCCGATCGCCGAAGTGGACTTGCGTGGCGTGGTCTACACGACGGTCTTGAACCCCGCCGACGGGCGCAAGAACTGGATCGACCTGATCACCGCCTTCTGCTGGGCGTTCCGCGACAACGCCGATGCCACGCTGGTGGTGAAGATGACCCATCACAGCCTGGAGCACTATCGGGTCGTGTTGATGACCTTGCTCTCGCGCCTGGCGCCCTTCGCCTGCCGGGTCGTCGTGCTGCACGGTTTCCTCGAAGATGCCCAGTATCGTGCGCTGGTGGCGGCGAGCGACTACTACGTCAACGCTTCGTCCTGCGAGGGCCTGTGCCTGCCGCTCATGGAGTTCCTCAGCGCCGGCAAGCCCGCTCTGGCGCCCAGGCACACGGCCATGGCCGACTACCTGGAGGCCGACATGGGCTTCCTGTTGCAGGGTGCCCTGGAGCCGACCTGCTGGCCGCACGACCCGACCGGGATGCTGGCCACGCACCGTTATCGACTCAACTGGCAGTCGTTGATGCAGGCCTTCCGCGACAGCTACGCCCTGGCCAGGGCGGATGCGCGGGGCTACACACAGATGTCCGCGAGCGCGTACGAAAAAATGCGAGCCTTCTGCTCGCTGCCGGTCGTGACGGGCACCCTGGATGCATTTCTCGACCAGGTCGCCGAGCGCGCGCGCGTCACGTCAGAGACCCAGACCCGGAGTGCCGCGACATGAGATTCCTGGTTCATTCCGAAGTGGGCGCCGCGCAGATCGCCAGCAGTCTCGGGTTGCCCGACTACAGCTACTACTTCGTGCTCAAGGAGTTTCTTCCGCTGCTGCGCGAGCTTGGCGAGGTCATCGTCGTCGAGCATCCGCAGGCGGAAGTCGATGCCCTTTACGAGCAGGCCCGCGAGCGTGGCGAGGCTTGCGTATTCCTCAGCTTCACGCCGCCGCACAAGACGGCGCAGGGGCTGCGTTGCCCGACGGTGCCGGTGTTCGCCTGGGAGTTCGATTCGATTCCCAACCAGTGCTGGCTGGACGACGAACGACAGAACTGGGCCGCCGTCCTGGCGGGTTGCGGCCAGGCCATCACCCACTCGAACCTGACCGTCGAAGCGGTCAGGAACGAACTGGGGGCTGACTATCCCATCCTTTCCATTCCCGCTCCCGTGTGGGACCGCTTCGCGCCGCTGCGCGAGAACGATCCGGGCCAGTCGTCCGCTATCGACACGGAGATCCGCGTGCGTTCCGGGGTGCTGATGGACAGCCACGATCTTTCCCTGGCGCCCTATATCCCTGATGCCGATGCGGTGGCCAGAGCGGTGGCCGATGCCCGTGAGCGCGAGCAGCCGGCTCAGCCGCCTGAACCACCCAAGGCGCCGGCGCAGGCGGCTGCGGTGGCGGCGGGCGAGTCGCGGCTGCGCATCACCTTGCGCTATCTGGTGGAGTGGTATCGCCTGGTTTGGCTTGACCTCCTGCGCCCCGCCGCCGGCGTGAGCGAGTCGGCGCCAGAGGCGCAGAGGCAGATGGAGCCGCCGAACCCGGTAGAGCCGGGTGGCTTGCCGGAACTGCCGGGGACGCTGAAGGACATGCCGGAATTACCCCTGGCCGAGCATTGCCTGAAATTGTCGGGGGTGGTCTTCACCGCGGTATTCAACCCGTATGACGGCCGCAAGAACTGGGTCGATATGCTGACCGCATTCTGCTCGGCGTTTCGTGACACTGCCGATGCCACGCTCTTGTTCAAGCTGGGTCACCACGACTACCAGTCGGCGATGAATGACATGCTCATGTGCATGGCGCGGATGCCTGCCTTCAAGTGCCGGGTGGTGCTGCTGCATGGCTTCCTGGACGGCGCCGATTACGCCGCGCTGATCCGTTCCACCGCTTTCGTCGTCAATGCCTCCCATGGCGAAGGGCAGTGCCTGCCGCTGATGGAGTTCCTCAGTTGCGGCAAACCGGCCGTCGCACCCTGTCATTCCGCGATGGCCGATTACATCGACGCCGATATCGCCTTCGTGGTCGACAGTTGGCTGGACGCCACCGCCTGGCCGCACGATCCACGGCTCGCCTATCGCACCTTGCGTCATCAGATCGACTGGGCCTCTCTGGTATCGGCCTATCGCGAAGCCTATCGAACCTTCATGGAAAACCCGGAGCGTTACCGGCAGATGGCCGCCGCCAGCGTGGCGCGCATGCGCGAGCATTGCTCCAGGGCCACTGCCGGTGCACGCCTGGCGTCGTTGCTGAAGCTGAACGAGAGGGCTGAAGCATGAGCCGGAAGGCCGGGTCGGGTCATCCGCCGTTTGGCTTGAATGCCGTTGTTTGAAGTTATCTAGGAGCCGAGATGCTGCAATTCATTAAGCGCCTGCAACGGCGAGCGCCTGACGTCGAGGCGCCTGCGCCTGCTGCTGTCGAACCTGCTGAAGATCTTTCCACGCTGACGGATACCTCTCTCAGTGGCTGGTTCAAGCAGGAGAGCGACGAACTGTTCGAGGGCTTCCCCATTCGCGCGGAGGACTCCGTTCTGGATATCGGCTGCGGCGATGGGCCCTTCGTGCAGTTCTGTGCGCAGCGCGGTGCGGAGGTCATCTTCGCCGACATCGATGGCGACAAGGTGGCCGCGGTCGAGCGTGCCCTGCAGGGCTCTGCCGCGCGCGCGATGCTGCCGCTGGTGACCGACGCGAATCCCATTCCCTTGCCAGATGCGCGGGTCAACAAGATCGTCGCGATGGAAGTGCTGGAGCATGTCGACGATCCCGCGCAGTTCATGAGCGAGCTGGTGCGGGTTGGCAAGCCGGGCGCGCAGTACCTGATCACCGTGCCCGATCCCCTGGGCGAAAGCGTGCAGAAGGAGTTGGCGCCGCCTGCCTATTTCGAGAAGCCCAACCACATCCGCGTATTCCAGCGTGAAGAGTTCGAGCGCCTGATCGAGGCGTCCGGGCTGGTCATCGAGCGCAGGACTCAATACGGATTCTACTGGTCCGTCTGGTGGTTCTTCTTCTGGGCCTGCAAGCAGGATCTTTCGCCGCCCTGGCATCCTCTGCTGGATAGCTGGACGCGGACCTGGAACCTGTTGCTGTCGATGGAAGACGGGCCGCGGATCAAGCGGGCACTGGACCGGGCGATGCCCAAGAGCCAGGCGATCATCGCGCGCAAGCCGTTGTGAGGTGCGTGTCGATGCCCGAAGTTGGCCCATCTCCCTCTCGCGGCGATGCTTGCGTTGGTCGCTATTACGTTCTAGCGGCCGTGGTGATCCTGGTTGCCGCGCTGTTAACCGTTCGACTTGGCATGGGATTCGAGTTCCCGATCCCCTGGAACGACGAAACGGCCTTCATAGCCCAGGCCTTCGAGTTCAGCCGCACCGGCAGCTTTTTCGTCTACGGGCTGAACAGCGAGCGGGTGCTGATGTGGATGCCGCCCGGTTACATGCTTTTGCTCGCCGCCGTCTTCAAGGTGTTCGGCTATAGCTTCGAGCTGGCTCGCTGGGTCTCTTGTTTCCTGTACCTCGGCGCCTTCGGCGTCGCGCTGGGAATACTGCGCCATTTGCAGTTCAGCGGTAGGTGGGCGATCGCCGCCCTCTTGCTGACTTTGATCGCCTTCCTCTCACCCTATTCGCTGGCGATCTCCAACCTCGCGCGTATGGAGGCCATGTATACCCTGGTTTTCCTCGCTTCGCTCCTGGCCATGCTGCGTGGGCGCTATGGGCTGGGACTGGCGTTGGTCCTGCTGGGTGCTCTGGTGCATTTCAACGCGGTTTACCTGTTGTTGCCCTATGCCGCCTTGGTGGCGTGGAAGATCCTCCGCCGGGAGGACCTGTCAATTGGTCCAGGCGAGTTGCTGGCGCTGGTGCTGGCGCTGCTGGCGCTAGCCGGCTATGGCGTGTTTGCGATCAAGCACATCGGCGGCTTCCTGGAAGATATGAAGTTCCAGTTCAGCTTCAAGTTGGGATCGCCGGTAATGGATGGCCCTTGGGGCTGGATGAAGGTGGCGGGCGTACTGTCAGTCGCGCTCGTTCAGCTGTGTCTACGCCGCCGCTTCGGTGAGGATGTCATCCTGACGCTTCACGCGGCTGCGTTTCTGGCGCTGGCGCTCAACGGGCACAACATGTGGTACAGCTTTGCCTTCGTCTTTGCCCTTTGGCTGCTGTTGCTGAGCCTGCTGGTCACCTATCTCGCCTTGGGCTCCCGCCAGGGCTGGCGATTGGTGACGGCCCTGCTCGCCGGGCTGCTGCTTTACCCGCTGGGTCAATACGCGTGGGCCAAGAACGCGCAATTCGCGCCGATGTGGCCACGCCTTGAACTCATGGGCCGGCATTTCCTGGCGCAGCAGGAATTAACCAAGATCAAAGCGTGGATCGCCCAACTACCGCCGGGTACTACGGTTTCCTTCGGCTACACCGGTGTGGAGCCGTTCTTCTTTACTGACTTCGCTCGCGCGGGGGCGTTGTGGAGTATTTCGGCGCACAGCATGGTGCAGGTCTTTCCCGCGCGCAGTAATGACTATCGGGTATTTTGCGACAGTGCATTGTTCCCGCCCTACCTGGCCAACTTTGATTGGGATGGCCACCCGCGCCGCAGTCAGGACAGTGGCTGTGTCATCTTCGCAAAGGGGCAGTAACCGAGTATGGGCGTGCGTAACCCACCCTTGGCCAGACGGTTAGCTGCCAATTGGCTATGGATACTGGTCGTATCAATGGTGGTGATGTTCACTTGGTGGACTGCTCGCTTCACGCTCGCGAACAGCTATTTCATCGCCGACGATTACGATCATTTTCAGTTGGCGGGGGCGCTTCCATTCGAAGAGTTCCTGCTGACCCCCATCGACGTTCACTTCGTTCCGTTGCACAGGCTGTTCAGTTACCTGCTGCTTAAGCTGGCGCCGCTCAACTTTTCATTGGCGGTGTGGCTTCTGATCGCATTTCAGCTCGCTTCGCTCCTGATGCTCTACCGGGTGCTGGAAAAAGTTCGCAAAGGTCCCTGGAATCCACCTTTGGTCCTGCTGTGCGCCTGTAACTCCGCGCTATTGCACCTGATCATCTGGTGGAGTGCCGGTATTCATCGGTTGCCCTACGTGCTATTGACGCTTGTCAGCTTGTTTTTCTACCTGAGATATCGTGAACGGCAGCGGCCGATCGAACTCATTGGTTGTTTTCTGAGTGCGATGATTGCCCTGGGCTTCTATAGCAAGGCGGTACTGATTCCCTTTTATGTGTTGGCGCTGGAGTTTTGCCTGAGCTGGCGAGAAGCGCTCAAGGCGTGGCGCCGTTATGTTCCGGGCGCGGTGTTGTTGTTACTGTCTCTGGCCTATGTCGGCTGGTACCTGAAGTTCGCTCCGGTGCAGCGCTCCGATGTGTCCACTTCTCCCGATGTCGCGCTGGAAATTACCGTAGCGTTCTTCCGCGTCCTGATGAACCTGGTGCTGTTGCGGGAGCTTTCGCAGTGGGGTCTCGTTGAGGCGCTGGTCGTGCTTTGCTGGAGCGCGCTGATACTCGTCACCTGTCTTCGGAAGCGCGAAAACGTTATCTATTGGTTGGCTCTTTTGGGCGTGCTAGCGCTGAACTTCCTCCTCATCGCGGGCTCGAGCCGGGGGCAATTGCTCGGCGCCTTTCTGGCGGGCGCGTTGCGTTATTACTATGAGGTGTTCTTCCTGGCGGCGATCTTCCTTTGCCTGATTCTGAACCCGGTGCCTGATGAGAGCCGGGGCGCCGCTCAGCGAGTGCAATCGAAGACATGGAGCGCTGCGGTTTTGATGTTCTGCCTTATCTATCCTCTTGCCGCTTACCACGCGGCGAAAGAAGCATTCGCGCATACCACAGGGCCGGTGCACAAGCAGGCCTCGCGCTACATGCGGACGCTATTGGCGAGCCTCGATGCCCTGCCTGCCGGGAGCGTCCAGGTAGCCGAGGGTAACCTGCCTCTCTACGTGTATGGGGACTGGTTGAAGGTCGCCAAGCCATATAGCCAGATCCTTCCGCTGCGCTATCCGAACATGCGATTCGTCCCTCATGAGCAGGCGCAGTATGAAATCGATCCGCAAGGGCAGGTCAGTGCCCTTGCGCCACATTGAGCAGGGGGCTTCGACTCAGGAGCGCAGTTCGTCGCCGCGTGCGTCAACGCTGTGGTTTGCTCTCTGCTGCTTAACTGCGCGGGCTATCCATGCCTTGCCCGGTAGTTCTATCCAGCGGTAGGTCAGCATCGAGTAGACCAGCAGGCTGCCCAGATAGATCGGGGTGAGAGCCGCATGGCTGAGTCCTAGGCTGGCCAGCCCGGTGTCGACGAGCATCAGTACGACCAAGTGGTTCAGGTAGATCGAGTAAGAAATGTTGCCCAGCCACTTCAGTCTGCGAATCAGACGGGCGAGTGGCCCTAGTTCCAACGCGAATACCAGTACCAAGGCAGTGAAAGCGAAGGGCGCGAATATATCCAGAGAGCGCATGTTGCCGTTACGTGCGAAGAACAGTGTCAGTGTGGCAAGGGTGACAATGCATTCCGCCATCAGGATCGTCAGGGGCTGCCATTCGATCCTGCGGGCCAGTAGCCAGCCTCTGTAAGCGAGGATGCCCAGTACGAAAGATGACCAGCCGCGCAGCAAGCCCGAATTGATCACCTGAAAGTAATTCTGGTAGGTGGTATCGATATGCCCGGTAAGGTTGAAGATGATCAGAAGGCCGGCAACGCTCATCAGCAGTAGGCCAATGCTGCTGGTGGTGCGGCGGATATAGCAGAAGAAGATCAGGTTCAGCCAGAACTCTACGGAGATCGACCAGCTCTGCACATTCCAAGTCTGGCCATGAGTGTTCAGGCCGATATTGTGGGTCATCGTAAGTTGCTGGATGAAGGTGAATAGCGTGCCGTCCGGGTAGCGCGGTATGTCTTTCACCAGCAATGTGTAGACTGCGGCGTAGCTGAGCAGGCCGAATAGGTGCATCGGATAGAGACGGGCCAGGCGGCTGATGACGAACCGGCCGCTGCTGATCGGCCTATCCGAGTACAGATAGCGGTGAGCCAGGATGAAGCCGCTGAGTACCAGGAAGAAATCCACTGCGAGGAAGCCGGCGAAGTTCAGCAGCCAATGGAAAAGGGCCACGGCGATGGCAGCGAGGCCTCGTAATCCGTCGAGTGCACTGAAGTGGAGTGTTTTGACCTTGTTGTCATTTATCTGCATTTGCATGGGGTCCTGGCCGTCTGGGTACTCGATGCGGCATGGATGGGCGGGCGGTAATTAGGACGGACGCTTGAACAGGCGCTCAGGATTCGGGTTGACGATGCTAACGATCAGGTGTCGGCGGCCAGGGCGAGTCAAGAACCTCTCGCGTCTTTGAATGGCCTGCTTCGGTGCCCATCATTACGCAATGGGCGCTGGTGTCGCTGCTGGTAAAGACCATGCTGTCAGCTCTTGCTCAAGATTGTTGTTTTTGGTTGCGATTGCTACCAATAGCGTGTAGATCAATGCAGGTTTCGTCAGAATTCTTATAAGCCATCCGGGGGCAAATGGCGTGCATGCTACCGTAGTGAGTCAGTCGTCTCGAGGTCAATTGAAAGGCTTGGTGACACTGATACGTCCGCGTCAGTGGGGGGGAAATGCTGTTGTCCGTGCTTCTCTGTCGGTCTCTGGGTCTCGTTGCCAATCCGCGGCGCTCCAGCATGCTTTTCTTGCGCTTCTACTCTGTTGCGTCGCCTCATCCCCGGCTCTCGGCATTGCCTTGAGCTTGACGTTTGTTGTCCTTCTGCAAGTCAACCGCGTTCTCCTTCAGGCTGGTCCGCATGCCGGGGCCATCAATGGTCTGCGACCCCATATGGCCGATAGAGTGCTCTGCGAGCGAATTGGCCACGGCGAGAACGAGATCCGGCATTGCCGCTTTGTAGGTGGACGCAGTTGCGAATGCTCTGTGGTGCAACTGACTGACCGGTCAGCGCAACAGGCTCCCTTTTCTGTCAGCAATCAGAGAGAGTGATTCAATGAAAAAGCGACTCTTCGTCACCGGTCTTTCCGGTTTCGTTGGCCAGCATTTGAAGGCTTATCTCGATCGCTCGCCGGAGCTCGGCTGGCGACTGGTGGAGACGGAAAGATTCGACCTGCTGCGGGCGGAGGCGCTCGATGCAGTCGTGGCGGAGGCGCGGCCGGACGCGGTGATTCACCTGGCGGGACAGACCTTCGTGCCGGCGGCCTTTCGTGATCCGGCGGCGACGTTCGAGGTGAATCTGCTCGGTACGCTGAACCTGCTGCAGGCGCTGAAGCGAAGCGGGTTCAACGGTAGTTTCCTGTATGTCAGTTCGGGGGATGTCTACGGCCAGGTCGACGAGCAGTCCTTGCCGATTCGCGAGGAGATGCCGCCTCGCCCACGTAATCCATACGCTGTGAGCAAGGTCGCAGCCGAGTTGCTCTGTCAGCAATGGAGTTATACGGAGGGCTGGCGCATCATGCTGGCACGGCCGTTCAACCATGTGGGGGCGGGGCAGAAGGACAGCTTCGTGCTGGCCAGTGCCGCGCAGCAGGTGGCCCGCATCCGCCTGGGCCTGCAGGCTCCGTGCCTGGAGGTCGGTGATGTGGATGTCACGCGGGATTTCCTGGATGTGGAAGATGTGGTGAACGCGTACTTCCACATTCTGGATAAAGGAACTGGCGGGGAGATATACAACGTCTGCTCCGGGCAGGAGCGCAGCATTCGCGAGCTTATTCTGCAATTGGCGGAATTGGCTGGCGTCGACCTGGAGCTGGTCCAGGATCCCGCACGAATGAGGCGTGCGGAGCAACGTCGAGTCTGCGGCAGTCACGCCAAGCTGCGGAACGCGACGGGTTGGAAACCGAACATAACGATAAAACAAACCCTGACGACGATGCTGTCCGACTGGGAATCACGGGTATCGCAACAATGATAAAAAATGCATTGATTACTGGGGTGACGGGCCAGGATGGTGCCTATCTCGCCAAACTGCTGCTGGAAAAGGGATATCGCGTATCTGGTCTGGTGGCTCGGCGCAGTTCCGACACACGCTGGCGCCTTCGTGAACTGGGTATCGAATCCGAACTGACGTACCTGGATGGCGACCTGGCCGATGCTTCGTCCATCCAGCGCGCGGTGATCAAGGCCAAGCCCGATGAGGTCTACAACCTCGGTGCGCAGAGTTTCGTCGGCAGCTCCTGGGACCAGCCCATCACCACGGGCATCGTCGATGGCCTCGGGGTTACCCATCTGCTCGAGGCGATTCGCCAGTTCAGCCCGCACACGCGCTTCTACCAGGCCTCCACCAGCGAGATGTTCGGCCTGATCCAGGCGGAGCGGCAGGATGAGAACACTCCCTTCTATCCGCGCAGCCCTTATGGGGTCGCCAAGCTCTACGGCCACTGGATCACCGTGAATTACCGCGAGAGCTTCGGCTTGCATGCCTCCAGCGGCATCCTGTTCAACCACGAGTCGCCGCTGCGCGGCATCGAGTTCGTGACCCGCAAGGTCACTGACGCCGTGGCCCGGATCAAGCTCGGCAAGCAGCGCGAACTGCGCCTGGGCAACATCGACGCCAAGCGTGACTGGGGCTTTGCCGGTGATTACGTCGAGGCGATGTGGCTGATGTTGCAGCAGCAGAAGCCAGACGATTATGTGGTGGCCACCGGGGTGACCACCACCGTGCGCGAAATGTGCCGTATCGCCTTCGAGCATGTGGAGCTGAACTACCAGGACCATGTCATCATCGATCCGGCGTTCTTCCGTCCTGCCGAGGTCGATGTATTGCTGGGCAATCCCGGCAAGGCCGAGCGCGTGCTGGGGTGGAGCCCGAAGACCAGCCTGGAGTCGCTGATCCACATGATGCTGGATGCCGACCTGCGTCGCGTCGCCAAGGAGTAACGGCCATGCTGGTTCCCGTGATTCTTTCCGGCGGCGCCGGAACGCGTCTGTGGCCGGTATCCCGCGAGGGGCAGCCAAAGCCCTTCATGCTTCTGCCGGATGGCCAGACGCTGTTGCACAAGACCTATCGTCGCGCGGCTGGCTTGCTGGCTGGCGGCGGTGAGATCGTCACGGTGACCAACCGTGATTACTACTTCCAGAGCAAGGATCATTTCCAGGCCGCCAAGCTGGCCCAGCGCGGCCATTTCGTGCTGGAGCCCTGCGGGCGCAATACCGCGCCGGCGATCGCCATGGCGGCGCTGGCCATCCGCGATCGGCTGGGTGACGAGGCGACGCTGGTGGTGATGCCGGCGGATCACCTGATCCGCGATGTCGAGGCCTTCGCTCGGGCGGTCGAGCACGCCCAGGCGCTGGCCGCCAGCGGCCATCTGGTGACCTTCGGCGTGGTTCCGAGCGCGCCTGAGACCGGCTTCGGCTACATCGAAATGGGCGATGAGCTGGATGATCGGCAAGGCGCCAAGGTTCTGCGTTTCGTGGAAAAGCCGGATCTGGAAACCGCCCGGCGCTTCCTCGACAGCGGCAAGTTCCTCTGGAACTCCGGGATGTTCTGCTTCACCGTCGGCACCCTGCTCAGTGAGCTCGAGCGGCATGCGCCGGAGCTGTTCGCCTGCGCCCTGGCCTGCCATGCCGCCAGCCCCACCGACGAGGCGGGTAGCGTGTTGCAGCAGGAACTCAGTAGCGAGCATTTCGCCGCTTTCCCGGACATTTCCATCGACTATGCGTTGATGGAGCGCTCCGAGCGGGTAGCGGTCATTCCCGCCGCTTTCGATTGGAGCGACATCGGCTCCTGGAATGCCTTGAGCGCCCTGGTCGAGCCGGATGCACAGAACAACCGCGCCGCGGCCGACGCGGTCTTCGTCGATACGCAGAATACCTATGTGCAGAGCGAGAGCCGGCTGATTGCCACGGTCGGGGTTTCCGACCTGATCGTGATCGACACCGCCGACGCCATCCTGGTCTCCCACGCCGACCGGGCGCAGGACGTGCGCAAAGTGGTCAAGCAGCTGAAGGATAGCGAGCACGAGGCCTATCGCCTGCATCGCACCGTCAGCCGTCCCTGGGGAACCTACACGGTGCTGGAGGAGGGGCCGCGCTTCAAGATCAAGCGCATCGTGGTCAAGCCGGGTGCCTCCCTGTCCCTGCAGATGCACCACCATCGCAGCGAGCACTGGATCGTGGTGCGCGGCATGGCCAAGGTCACCAATGGCGATGGCGTACGCTTGGTGAACAGCAACGAGTCGACCTATATCGCTGCCGGGCACAAACATCGCCTGGAGAATCCGGGGGTCATCGATCTGGTGATGATCGAAGTGCAGAGCGGCGAGTATCTGGGAGAGGACGATATCGTCCGCTTCGAGGACCAGTACGGCAGGGCCCTTTGATGTTGCTGAGGATGTTCAAGGGTGCGTGGCAGTACCGCGGCTTCATCGTTGGTAGCGTACGCAGGGAGTTCGAGTCGCGTTACCGCGGCTCGATTCTGGGTGCGGCCTGGACCGTGCTCAATCCACTGGCGATGATCCTGGTGTACACGGTGATCTTCTCCGAAGTGATGCGTGCCCGCTTGCCCGGCGTGGACGACAAGCTGGCGTACAGCGTGTTCCTCTGCTCCGGCCTGCTCACCTGGGGGCTGTTCGCTGAGGTGGTTTCCCGCAGCCTGACGATGTTTCTGGACAATGCGAATCTGCTGAAGAAGCTCAATTTCCCGCGCATCTGCTTGCCGTTGGTGAGCGTCAGCAATGCGCTGCTGAACTTCATGATCATCTTTGCGCTGTTCTGCGGATTCCTGGTGATCAGCGGGCGTCTGCCGGGCATCGCGCTCCTGGCTTTCCCGGCCCTGCTGTTCCTCCAGTTGACCTTCGCCGCCGGGCTGGGGATGTTGCTCGGGCTGCTCAATGTTTTCTTCCGCGATGTCGGGCAGATGTTCGGGATCGTCCTGCAGTTCTGGTTCTGGTTCACCCCCATCGTCTACCCGCTGAGCATTCTGCCGGAACCGATTCGCCGGCTGGTCCAGCTCAATCCGCTTACCGCCCTGATCCAGTCTTACCAGGACCTGTTTCTCTTTGGGCGCTGGCCGGAGTGGTTGCATCTGTTGCCCCTGGTGCTCATCGCGGCCGTGGTGTGTGGTCTGGCGCTGCTGCTGTTTCGCAGTCGCTCGGGTGAAATGGTGGATGAACTCTGATGGGACACATTCGAATTCACCAGCTCGGCAAGGCCTACCGGCAGTACCCGTCGCGTTGGGCGCGTTTGCGTGAATGGCTGACGCCCGGCGGCCAGCCAAGGCATCAGCAGAAGTGGGTGCTGCAGGGGATCGAGCTGGACATCCAGCCAGGCGAAGCGGTCGGGATAGTCGGCTCCAACGGCGCCGGCAAGAGTACCCTGCTGAAAATCATCACCGGGACCACCATGCCCACCTGCGGTAGCTGCAGCGTCGGTGGCCAGGTATCGGCGTTGCTGGAACTGGGCATGGGCTTCCACCCGGAATTCACTGGTCGGCAGAACGTTTTCATGGCCTCGCAGCTCTTGGGCCTGCAGCGCTATGAGATCGAAGCCTTGATGCCGTCGATCGAGGCGTTCGCGGAAATAGGCGACGCCATCGACCAGCCCGTGCGCACTTACTCCAGCGGCATGCAGATGCGCCTGGCGTTCAGCGTGGCGACGGCCCGCCGCCCCGATGTCCTGATCGTCGACGAAGCTCTCTCGGTGGGGGATGCCTACTTCCAGCACAAGAGCTTCGAGCGCATTCGTAGCTTCCGCCGGGATGGCACCACGCTGCTGATCGTTTCCCATGATCGCTTCGCCATCCAGTCGATCTGCGATCGAGCCGTGCTTCTGGAGTTCGGCCAAGTCGCCATGCAGGGCGACCCGGAAATGGTCATGGACTACTACCACGCGCGCATGGGCGACGGTCTCAACCAGTTGGTGCGGCAGGAGATGCTGGCCAACGGCAAGACCCGCACCATCTCCGGCACCGGCGAAGTCGAAGTCGATTCCGTTCGACTGCTGGACGCCCACGGCGAGCCCACCGAGGTGGTCGAAGTGGGGCATGACGTGGTGCTCGAAGTAGCCGTCAGCGTGAACAAGGACATCGACCGATTGGTGCTGGGGTTCATGCTCAAGGACCGCCTTGGCCAAGCCATGTACGGCATCAACTCCCATCGCCTGAAGCAGGAGCTCAGGGACCTCAAGGTCGGCGAGCGGATCCTCTACCGCTATGCCTTCCCCATGCGCCTGGGCCAGGGCAACTATTCGGTCTCGCTGAGCCTGTCGAAGCTCGATTCGCACCTGGACGGCAACTATGAATGGCGCGACTGCGCGATGATCTTCCATGTGGTCAACAGCACCCGGGAGAACTTCATCGGCTACTCCTGGCTGGGCGCCGAGCTGACCGTCGACCGCGGTCTTCGGTCTGGGGAACAGGAACTGATGCGGAGTCTTTCGTGACGCGCCTACTCGTCGAGTGCACCTATGTCTTCGAGCACCCCGATGTGAACTCGGGGATTCAGCGGGTCGTCCGTAACGTCATCCGTCACCTCGGCGAGGTCAGCTCGGACGCCGAATGCATCCCGGTGGTCTTTGCCCGTGGGCAAATGCACCGGGTGTTGCATCTCGCGCCCTTGTCCGGCAAGTCATTGCCCTGGCACAGCCGGATGCGCATCGCCCTGGAGCAACTGCGCAACACCTACTGGATGTGGCACGCGCGCCTCGATCGACGCTGGCCGATGAACCGCTCGCGGAATGCGCGGCGCGTACTCTACGTGCTGTGCAAGCTGGCCAGCCTGGCGATTACCCTGCCGTTGCGCGTTGCCCTCTTCGCGTCACGCAACCATGTGGTGCCGGAGCGCATGAGCCCACTGGAAATCCAGCCGGGAGACCAGTTGCTGTTGCTCGACTCGTCCTGGCATGCCGACTTTTTCCCGGTCGCCGAGCGGCTGAAGGCGCAGGGGGTGGGCATCGTGTCGGTGATCTACGACCTGATTCCCACGACCCACCCGCAGTTCTGCGACGCCGGCTTGGTCCGGGTCTTCGACCACTGGTTCGACTGGATCGCCGAAATGGCCGATGGCTTCATCTGCATTTCCACCACCATTCGCGACCAGGTGCGCGACGAGATCGTCCGCCGTCGCGGCGAGAAGGCTGCCCAGCGCCTCTGGTTCGAGCATTTCTACCTGGGCTCCGAGCTCGACCTGGTGGATCAGACCTCCCGGCTTGACCCGCAGCTTGTGCAAATGTTCGACGCGGGTGCGCCTGTCTACTTGATGGTCAGTACCATCGAGCCGCGCAAGAACCACGGCTACCTGCTGGATGCCTTCGAGCGTCTGTGGGCGCGTGGTTCTGCGGTGCGCCTGTGCATCATCGGTCGGGTGGGCTGGAAGTGCGATGAGCTGATGGCGCGGATTCGCCGGCATCCCGAGTTGAACAAGCGTCTTTTCGTGTTCAACAAGCTCAATGACCGCGGCCTGGAGCATGCCTACGCCAATGCCCGCGCCCTGGTCTTCCCTTCCTTCGTCGAGGGCTTCGGGCTGCCGCTGGTCGAAGCGATGCAGCGCCAGTTGCCGGTCATGGCCAGCGATATCCCGGTGTTCCGCGAGATCGGCGGAGAATTCATGGCCTATTTCGACCTGGCACAGCCGCAGACGCTGGCGGATCTGGTGGAGCGTTTCGAGGCGAGCGGCGCTTTCCCGGCGGCGCGCGACGTTTCCGAGTGGCGCTGGATCGGCTGGCGCGAAGCCAGTCAGCAGTTGATCGACCGCGTGCTGGGCGCGCTGAGGCCGAAGCGTCGGCCTGAGCCCGCGGAGCAGGGGGAGCCGCATGCGGGTTGCACTTAATGCACGCATCCTGCAGGCACCGCGAACCGGGATCGGCCAATACGTCGCGGCCTTGTCCGAGGCGCTGGGGTCGCTCGGGGATATCGAACTCGATTATTTCCATGGTTGGGGCTGGGGAGCCGATCTTCCGCAGGCGGCGTTACCCGGCTATTCGCGCTGGAGCGCTTTGGCCAAGCAGGTACCCGGCGCCTACCGCATTCGTCGTTGGCTGGAACAGGGACGGTTCGAGCGCGGGCTGCGTCGGCGTCGGGTCGATCTGTACCACGAGCCGAGCCTGTGGCCGCTGGACTTCGATGGGCCCATGGTGATGACCCTGCATGACCTGACCCATGTGCGCTACCCCGAAACCCAGCCGCGCGACCGCCTGGCGGAGATCGAGCGGCGCGTCGGCGAGGGCGTGGGGCGGGCCAGCAGAATCCTGACTGACTCACATTTCGTGGCTGACGAGATACGCGCGCACTTTGGTCTGCCGGAGCAGCGGGTGGTGGTCGCCCCCCTGGGTTATGCGCCGCGTTTTCACCCTCGTTCCGCCGAGGCTCTGCGCGACACGCTGGCGCCGTTCGGGCTGGCGGCGGGCGGCTACCTGCTCTGCGTCGGAACCCTGGAGCCGCGCAAGAACCTCGAACTCGCTCTGCGCGCGTACCTGCGGCTTCCGGCTGTGCTGCGCGCTCGTTTTCCGCTGCTGATCGCCGGCATGCCAGGCTGGCGCAGCGAGCAGTTGAATGCCACTCTGGGGCCGGCACTGGCGTCGGGTCAGGTGCGGCTGCTGGGCTACCAGAGCGATCAAGTCCTCGCCGAGTTGCTTGCCGGTGCGCGCCTGCTGCTGTTCCCGTCGCGCTACGAGGGATTCGGGCTGCCGGTACTGGAGGCGATGGCCAGCGGCGTACCGGTAGTGCTCGCGCGTACCTCATCGCTGCCGGAAGTGGCTGGAGAGGCCGGGTGTTTCGTCGCTCCTGACGATGACGAGGCGATGGCCGAGGCCATGCTGCGGCTGCTGGAGGACGACGAGGAGTGGGGCCGCCGCCGGTCGCTGGGGCTGCGCCGGGCCGAAGCGTTCAGTTGGAGCGCCTGTGCGCGAATTACCGCCGATACTTATCGCCAAGCCATGGGGGATTGAATGCGAATTCTGCATTTCTTCAAGACCTACCTGCCCGACTCGGTTGGCGGTATCGAACAAGTCATCAATCAGCTATGCCGCAGTGGCGCTGCGCATGGGATCGACAATCAGGTCCTGACGCTGAGCGCCAACCCCGAGCCTGCGGTGCTGGAAGTCGATGGTCATCGTGTGCACCGCGCTCGCCTCGACCTGCAGATCGCCTCGACGGGGTTTTCCTATAGCGTGCTGGCGCGCTTCCGCGAACTGGCCGCCCAGGCGGATATCATCAACTTTCACTTTCCCTGGCCATTCATGGACCTGGTGCACTTCGCGTCGGGGATCCGCAAGCCAATGGTGGTGACCTACCATTCGGACATCGTGCGGCAGCGCCATTTGCTCAAGCTTTACCAGCCGCTGATGCACCGCTTCCTGGGACGTGCCGATCGCATAGTGGCGGCGTCGCCCAACTACCTCGCCAGCAGCGAAGTGCTGTGTCGCTACAGGTCCAAGACCGAAGTGATTCCCTACGGATTGGACAAGTCGGGCTATCCACAGCCGGGTGATGAGCGGCTGGAACACTGGCGAAGGCAGGTTGGCGATGGCTTCTTCCTGTTCGTCGGGGTGATGCGCTACTACAAGGGGCTACACATCCTGCTGGAGGCTGTCCAGGGGACGGGGCTTCCGGTGGTGGTAGTGGGTGCCGGGCCGCTGGAGCAGCAATTGAAGGCGCAGGCGGCGGCGCTGGGTGTCGAGAGCCATGTCCGCTTCCTCGGGCGTGTCAGCGAGGAGGACAAGGTTGCCTTGCTGCAGTTGAGTCGGGCCATCGTCTTCCCTTCCCACCTGCGCTCAGAGGCCTTCGGCATTTCCTTGCTGGAAGGGGCCATGTACGGCAAGCCGATGATTTCCAGCGAAATTGGCACCGGGACCAGCTACATCAATGCGCACGGGCTGACCGGCCTGGTCGTGCCGCCCAGCGACCCGCAGGCGTTTCGTGAGGCGATGCGTTGGCTCTGGGAGAATCCTGTCGCTGCGACAGCGATGGGCGAGCACGCGGAAGCGCGCTATCGGGAACTGTTCACGGCCGAAGCCATGGGGCGCCGTTGGGCCGACCTATACCGCGAACTGCTGGCCGAGAAGGCCGTATCCATACAGAAAGGCCGCTCAATCTAGCGGCCTTTCACCAGTACAGTTTTTAACTGTCTGTATATCTCTGAACAGTTGCTGTTTTGGCTTAGCGCCAGAACGGCTTGTTCAGTTCTGCGTAGCGCTGGGCTTCGCTGATGCCGGCGTCGGCCAACAGGCGGGAATCCAGGCGGGCCAGTTGGCGACGGCTTTCGAGGCGACGCTGCCACAGGCGCACAGTGCCTACCAGACCACGGTGGGCGGTGGAAGAAGAACGGCTATTGCTGAAGCTGGCGGAACCGAGGGTACGTTCCATGGTGTTTATCCTTCCCGCTTTTGACGGGTAGTCAGTTACTGAAGTTCTTGAGACATATGTTCTGACTTTTTGGTCAATCGAGACAGGTACAGTCGATCTAAATTGCATGGCATCAGGCATCTGTTTTAGTGAACTGTAATGCCGATTTTGGTGCGAACTGTACCGCTGCGCTCCGCTTTGGTGCGCATTCGATGGGTTTGGCGGGGGTTCTTGCGGGGGAAAACGAGGAAACAGCGGTAGGACAGGAACAGTCGAGGCGGGATAAAAAACTGTTCTGAAGTGTTTTTACGTGGTTTTTTTTGGCGTGTCCAGCCTTGCGGGCCATTCTTTGCGAAATGGCCCGCAAGGTGGCTTCCGTCAGCTCGCGGCGAGCATGTGGCCGCGTTCTTCCAGATTGATGTGCCAGCTCAGGGCGTCGCGCAGGATATGCGGGGTGTGGCCGCCATGGGCGCAGGCTTTTTCGAAGTACTGAGTCAGCGCTTCACGGTAGGACGGGTGCACGCAGTTCTCGATGATCACCTTGGCGCGCTCGCGCGGTGCCAGGCCGCGCAGGTCGGCCAGGCCCTGTTCGGTCACCAGGATGTCGACGTCATGCTCGGTGTGATCGACGTGGCTGACCATCGGTACCACGCTGGAGATGTTGCCGCCCTTGGCGATGGACTTGGTGACGAAGATCGCCAGGTGTGCGTTACGGGCGAAGTCGCCGGAACCGCCGATGCCGTTCATCATCTTGGTGCCGCCCACGTGGGTGGAGTTGACGTTACCGTAGATGTCGAATTCCAGCGCGGTGTTGATACCGATGATGCCCAGGCGACGCACTACTTCGGGGTGGTTGGAGATCTCCTGCGGACGCAGCACCAGCTTGTCCTTGTAGCGCTCCAGGTGATCGAAGACGTCGGCGTTGCGGCGGGTCGACAGGGTGATGGAGCTACCCGAGGCGAAACGCAGTTTGCCGGCATCGATCAGGTCGAAGGTCGAGTCCTGCAGCACTTCGGAGTACATGGTCAGGTCTTCGAACGGCGACTCGATCAGGCCGCACATCACCGCGTTGGCGATACTGCCGATGCCCGCTTGCAGCGGCGCCAGGTTCTTGGCCATGCGGCCGGCGTCCACTTCGCGCTTGAAGAAGGCGATCAGGTGGTCGGCGATCGCTTGGGTCTCGTCGTCCGGCGGCAGCACGGTGGACGGCGAATCCGGCTGGTTGTTGACGACGATGGCAACGATCTTTTCCGGCGGAATCGGGATCGCGGTGCTGCCGATGCGGTCGTCGACCTTGGTCAACGGGATCGGCGTGCGGGTCGGCCGGTAGGTCGGGATGTAGATGTCGTGCAGGCCTTCCAGGTTGGTGTGGTGGGCCAGGTTGATCTCGACGATGACCTGCTTGGCGAAGATCGCGAAGCTGGCGGAGTTGCCCACCGAGGTGGTCGGCACGATATGGCCTTGCTCGGTGATGGCGGTGGCTTCGATCACGGCGATGTCGGGCAGCTTGAGCTGGTGGTTGCGCAGTTGCTCCACGGTTTCCGACAGGTGTTGGTCGATGAACATCACCTCGCCGGCGTTGATCGCCTTGCGCAGGGTGCTGTCGACCTGGAAGGGCATGCGCCGGGCCAGCACGCCGGCCTCGGTCAGTTGCTTGTCAAGGTCGTTGCCGAGGCTGGCGCCGGTCATCAGGCTGATCTTCAGCGGATGCTTCTTGGCGAGACGCGCCAGTGCTTCCGGCACGGCCTTGGCTTCGCCCGCGCGGGTGAAGCCGCTCATGCCGACGGTCATGCCGTCCTGGATCAAGGCCGCAGCCTGGTCCGCAGTCATCACCTTGTCCAACAGGGAGGGCAGACGCACACGATCACGGTACATGGAAAAACCTCAGGCAGTAGAGAAGTGCGAGGCGGCCAGTCTATGGGTTCGGCAGTTTTTCGCCTTTATACCAAGGTCGCAAAACCACCTCCGTCTCAGCTTAGTTACTACCAAAGTCCAGCGTGCGTTGCTTTGTCGGAAAGCAAGACACCGGCACGAGGCCGGTGTCTTTTCAGGTGGCGTCTCAAGCGCCGCGGTCGGCGCGTGGGTACGCTTACTCGACCGCCTTGACCATGTCTTCGATGACTTTCTTGGCGTCGCCGAAGACCATCATGGTCTTGTCCAGGTAGAACAGTTCGTTGTCCAGGCCGGCATAGCCACTGGCCATGGAGCGCTTGTTGACGATCACGGTGCGCGCTTTGTACGCCTCGAGGATCGGCATGCCGGCGATCGGCGACTTCGGATCGTTCTTCGCTGCCGGGTTGACCACGTCGTTGGCGCCGAGCACCAGGACCACGTCGGTCTGGCCGAACTCGGAGTTGATGTCCTCCATCTCGAACACCTGCTCGTAAGGCACTTCGGCCTCGGCCAGCAGTACGTTCATGTGGCCCGGCATGCGCCCGGCGACCGGGTGGATGGCGAACTTCACGGTGACGCCGCGGTGGGTCAGCTTTTCCGCCAGTTCCATCAGCGCGTGCTGGGCGCGGGCCACCGCCAGGCCGTAGCCGGGGACGATGATCACGCTGTCGGCGTTGGTCAGCAGGAAGGAGGCGTCATCGGCCGAGCCGGACTTCACCGCGCGCTGTTCCGTCGAGCCGCTCGCCGCACCGGCATCCGCATCGGCGCCGAAGCCACCGAGGATGACGTTGAAGAAGGAGCGGTTCATCGCCTTGCACATGATGTAGGAGAGGATCGCGCCCGAGGAGCCTACCAGGGAGCCGGCGATGATCAGCATCGAGTTGTTCAGCGAGAAGCCGATACCCGCCGCGGCCCAGCCGGAGTAGGAGTTCAGCATCGACACCACCACCGGCATGTCGGCGCCGCCGATGGGGATGATGATCAGCACGCCGAGGACGAAGGCCAGGGCCAGCATCATGGCGAAGGCGCCGATGTTGCCGGTGAACATGAACAGCAGGCCGAGGCCCAGGGTCGCCAGGCCGATCACCAGGTTGAGCAGGTGCTGGCCGGCGAACTGTACCGGTGCGCCCTGGAACAGGCGGAACTTGTACTTGCCGGACAGTTTGCCGAAGGCGATCACCGAACCGGAGAAGGTGATGGCGCCGATGGCCGCGCCGAGGAACAGCTCCAGGCGGTTGCCGGTGGGAATGGTGTCGCCCAGATGTTCGACGATGCCCAGCGATTGCGGTTCGACCACTGCGGCGATGGCGATGAACACGGCGGCCAGGCCGATCATGCTGTGCATGAAGGCGACCAGCTCGGGCATCTTGGTCATTTCCACGCGCTTGGCCATGATCGAGCCAGCGGTGCCGCCGACCAGCAGGCCGACGATGACGTAGCCGATGCCGGCGGTGGCGATTTCCGCGCCCAGCTTGAACACCAGGGCCACGGTGGTGAACACGGCGATGGCCATGCCGATCATGCCGAACAGGTTGCCGCGCCGCGAGGTCGTCGGGTGCGACAGGCCTTTGAGGGCCTGGATGAAGCAGACCGAGGCGATGAGGTAGAGGAGGGTGACGAGGTTCATGCTCATGTCAGTGCTTCTCCGCCGGCGCTTTCGGCGCTTTCTTCTTGAACATTTCCAGCATGCGGCGGGTGACCAGGAAGCCACCGAAGACATTCACCGCCGCCAGGGCCACGGCCAGGGTGCCCATGATCTTGCCCAACGGGGTGATGGTCAGGGCGGCGGCCAGCATGGCGCCGACGATGACGATCGCCGAGATGGCGTTGGTCACCGCCATCAGCGGGGTGTGCAGGGCAGGGGTGACGTTCCATACCACGTGGTAGCCGACGTACACGGCCAGCACGAAGATGATCAGGTTGTAGATCCCGTGGGAGATCAGCATTTCTTCCATCGTCTTTCACCGGTCTTGAGGCCGGGCCGAGGCCCGGCGCGTTCTTCTTTATAAGAGGTGCTTGGCGACAGTCCGCCGTGGCATCAACCGTTCTTGCGGACCACCTGGCCGTCGCGGCACATCAGGCAGGCGGCGACGATGTCGTCTTCCAGGTTGACCTTGAAGCCTTCGGCACTCAGGGTCAGCTTGAGGAAGTCGAGCAGGTTGCGCGCATACAGCGCCGAAGCGTCCGCCGGAACCAGGGCGGCCAGGTTGCTGTGGCCGACGATGGTCACGCCATGCTTGACCACCACCTTCTCGGCTTCGGTCAGCGGGCAGTTGCCGCCCTGTGCCGCGGCCAGGTCGATGACCACCGAGCCCGGCTTCATTTCCTGCACCGTGGCTTCGTGCAGCAGGGTCGGGGCCTTGCGGCCGGGGATCAGCGCGGTGGTGATGACGATGTCGGCCTGCTTGGCGCGCTCGTGCACGGCCTTGGCCTGGCGCTCCATCCACGACGCCGGCATCGGCCGGGCATAGCCGCCGACGCCTTGGGCGCACTCGCGCTCTTCATCGGTCTCGTACGGTACGTCGACGAACTTGGCGCCGAGCGACTCGATCTGCTCCTTCACCGCCGGGCGCACGTCGGAGGCCTCGATCACCGCACCCAGGCGCTTGGCCGTGGCGATGGCCTGCAGGCCGGCGACGCCGGCGCCGAGGATCAGCACGCGGGCGGCCTTCACGGTGCCGGCGGCGGTCATCAGCATGGGCATGAAGCGCGGGTAGTGATTGGCGGCGAGCATCACGGCCTTGTAGCCGGCGATGTTGGCCTGGGAGGAGAGCACGTCCAGGCTCTGCGCACGCGAGGTGCGTGGCGCGGCCTCAAGGGCGAAGGCGGTGATGCCGCGCTCGGCCATGCGGACGATGTTCTCGTTGTTGAACGGGTTGAGCATGCCGATCAGCACCGCGCCGGCCTTCATCTGGGCCAGTTCGGCTTCGCTGGGGGCGACCACCTTCAGCACCAGGTCGGCGCCGAAGGCTTCGGCGGCGCTGCCGATACGGGCGCCGGCGGCCTCATAGGCGCTGTCCGGCTGGCAGGCGTTGACGCCGGCACCGCTCTGGACGATCACCTGATGGCCTTGGCCGATCAGCTTCTTGACGGTTTCCGCGGTGGCGGCAACCCGCGTTTCACCGGCATGGGTCTCAAGGGGAACACCGATCTGCACTCACAAATCTCCTGCGTGATCGTTGAGTAATCCGGCGCTGCATGGGCGGCCGGGATGTCGAACTGGCAGCGGATGTCTCGATCCAGCGGATACGGAACCCGATGGGCTGCGGCATTGTGCAATCGAACCACGGGGTCGGCAAGGAGTTCTGAAGTGAGACTAATCAATAACTACAAGTCACGTTCGGACCGATAATTCCGCGTCTGTGGTGCAGGCCGCGTCAGCCCTGGGCTTTAGCCTAATTGCCTATTGTGACCGGGGGAAAACGCTATCCCTGACGTGAATGACGGCTCATCAAAACCCCCCGAGACCCGGTGAGAGGCCCGTCAATCCTGCCGCAGGCGCAGGTATAGGTGTTAATTAATGTTTTTAATATGGAGTATGAGTCAATCCTGATGGCTGGATTTCTGTAGCAGATTTTTTACGTTGACTACGGAGTCAGCTTTTCCGCTGGAGCGCCCCTGTTACGGCTGTTTTCAGAGACTTGTCTCGCAACGGGAGCTTTCTGCCGAATGCGGCAGCAGCATGCCAATCAGCGACCAGTGATTGAAAAAATGAACGGAATGGGGAGCCCGTGACGCATTGAAAAAGACGGGTGAATGATCGGACTTTGCATCCGGCGATGTCTGCGGCGGGGCTTGGCGGGCTTGGCTGGGTGTCCCTGCGGCTCATTGCCGCGGAGTAATCCGCTCCAGCAGCTGGGTAATCCCGGCGCTGTATTGGGTTTCGTCCATGAGCGAGCTGGTCTGTGGAATCAGGTAGCACAGCTTGGCGTGCGGCCCCGTAGCGAGGCGCTGGAAGCCGGCCTTGGGCGCGAGCCGGCTGAGCGTGTCCCAGGGCAGTTGGATGGATTTGCCCGCCGGCGTTCGCAGGGTCAGCGTGGCATCGCCGATATGCAGCCGATAGTCACCCGCAAGACGCCGCAATGTCTGTTCCAGCCCCCAGCCGTGGATGCGTGCGAGACGGTCGAGCCGTCGCGGAGCGGCTGCCTGGGCGCGCCGCTGGGCAAGTCGAATCAGTGGGGGCAGCAGGCGCTTGCCCAGCCAGCGCCGCCAGAACAGCAGGTAGAGCGCGGTGACGATGGCCGCGGCCAGGGCGAACTCCAGCGGCCGTGCGTCCAGGTAGCACCAGGCGCCCGCCAGCCCGATGAGCAGTGGCGCGGGGCTGAGCAGGAAGCGCTGGCCGGCCTGCTGCAAACGTTGTTGGTAGTCCTGCAGGCGCTGCTCATCACGCAGCCGGCGCTCGGCGATCAGGGTTTGCTTGAGCGCGTCCAGCTGCGCCCTGTCGATGCGATAGCGAACATCCATTTCCGCCAGTATCCGTGGTTGCTCAGTTGCCGCTCTGGCTCAGTACCGCTGGCAACTGCGCGGCCAGCTTGGCGTTGTTCAGCGGCGCGCGGATGAAACCGTGCTGCGTGCCGTCCGGGCCGACGATCACCAGGTTGCCGCTGTGGTCGACCGTGTAGTTGGGCTTGCTGGTGTCCGCCGGGATGTAGGGGATGCTCATCGCGTTGGCCAGCTTCTGGATGTTTTCGTCGCTGCCCACCAGGCCTTGGAAGCCGGCGTTGAAGAAGCCCAGGTATTCCTTCAGGCGCGCCGGCGTGTCGCGGTGCGGGTCGACGCTGACGAAGATCACCTGCAGTTGCTTGCTCACCTCCGGCGGCAGCTTGCCCTGCAGCTCGCGCAGTTGCGCCAGGGTGGTCGGGCAGACGTCCGGGCAGAAGGTGTAGCCGAAGAACAGCAGGCTCCAGCGGCCTTTCAGGTTGGCCGTATCGAAGGCCTTGCCGTCCTGGTCCTGGAACTGCAGCGAGGGCACGCTGCGGGTCTGCGGCAGCAGCACGATGCCGGCGTCGAGCATGACCGTCGGATCGAGGCGGTGCTGCTGGTTGATGACCTTGTGCACGGTGAGGCCGAGGATCAGCGCCACGATGGCGGCCAGGATGAGGACAGTCTTGTTGACTCGGGACATGCGTTTCTCGTGGGTCGGGAGCGGTCGGAATCGTTCGTCGGCAACCTGTCGCAGGGCACATGACGCCTGTGGCGTGACGAGCCCTGCGGAATGCTGCCCATGACGCTTCAGAGTGGCAGGTTCAGCGGCAGGTAGTGGTCGACCAGCAGGGCGATGAACAGCAGGAACAGGTAGGCGATAGAGTACTTGAAGGTGCCGATGGCCGCATGGGGTCGGCTGTCGCGGTACAGCGCCCAGGCCCAGTCGAGGAAGCGCGCGCCGAGGGCCAGGGCGGCGAGCAGGTAGACCAGGCCGCTCATGTGGATGGCGAAGGGCATCAGGCTCACGGCGAACAGCACCAGGCTGTAGAACAGGATGTGCAGTTTTGTGTAGCGCTCGCCATGGGTCACCGGGAGCATTGGGATGTCGGCCTTGGCGTACTCATCCTTGCGGTGCAGACACAGGGCCCAGAAGTGCGGCGGCGTCCAGGCGAAGATGATCAGCACCAGCAGCAGCGGTTCGGCGGACAGGTGTCCGGTCACCGCGACCCAGCCGAGCAGCGGCGGCGCGGCGCCGGCGAGGCCGCCGATAACGATGTTCTGCGGCGTGGCGCGCTTGAGGAAGCCGGTGTAGAGCGCTGCGTAGCCGAGCAGCGAGGCCAGGGTCAGCCAGGCTGTCAGCGGGTTAGTGAAGGTCAGCAGTAGGCTCATCCCGGCCACGGCCAGGAGCAGGGCGAAGCCCAGCGCCGTGCCGGGTGACAGGCGGCCTTCGACCAGGGGCCGGCGATGGGTGCGCGCCATGATCGAGTCGATGCGCCTGTCCACCACGTGATTCACCGCCGCGGCGGCGCCGGCGCACAGGCCGATGCCGAGGTTGCCGAACAGCAGCACTTGCCAGGGCACGCCGCTGCGGGTGGCGAGCAGCATGCCGATCAGCGAGGTGATCAGCATCAGCAGGACCACCTTGGGCTTGGTCAGCTCCAGATAGTCGCGCCAGCCGGGTTGGCTTCGGGTGCTGCTGAGTACACTGGCCATGCTCGTTTCTCCGTCGATTCGTGGGTGCACCGCGCCAGGGCGGGCGTTCAACCTTGCGAGGGGTAGGCGACCGGGCGCTGCACCGCCGGCAATCGCCGCGAGCGGCCGAGGCGGGCGCTGCTGGCGGCCGTCACCGGGGCGCGCAGGCGGTAGTTGACCAGCACCAGGGTCAGCAGCAGGCAGGCACCGCCGAGGTTGTGCGTCACCGCGATCGGCAGCGGCAGGTGCAGCAGTACGTTGCTGATGCCCAGGCCGATCTGCACCGCCAGGGCCAGCAGCATCAGCGCGGTCAGGCGGATCATGCCGACCCGTTGCAGGCGCCAGGCGAGCAGCAGCACGACGCTGCCGACGCAGAGCGCGCCGATGCGGTGGGTCAGGTGGATGGCGGTCCGTGCTTCACTGTCGAGCTGGCCGCCGAGGTAGTTCGGGCCGATGTGCTGGCTCAGGTGAAAGCCGTTGCTGAAGTCCATCGCTGGCCACCACTGGCCATGGCAGGTGGGCAGGTCGATGCAGGCGACCGCCGCGTAGTTGCTGCTGACCCAGCCGCCCAGGGCGATCTGCCCGATCACCAGGAGCAGGGCCACGCCGGCCAGGAGGCGCAGCGAGACGGGCAGGCTGCGCGCGGGGAAGGCGCCGGACAGGCGCAGGCTGAGCAGGAACAGCAGCGACAGGGTGGTGAAGCCGCCGAGCAGGTGCGCGGTGACCACTTGCGGCCAGAGTTTGAGGGTCACCGTCCACATGCCGAAGGCGGCCTGCGCCAGCACCACGCCAAGCAGCAGCAGCGGCAGCCGCAACGGCTGGCCATCGCGGCCACGGCGGCGCAGGGCGTGCACGGCCAGGCCGACGATGAGCAGGGCCAGGCTGCCGGCGAAGTAGCGGTGGATCATTTCGTTCCAGCCCTTTTGCGCTTCCAGCGGCGCGTCCGGGAAGCGCGCCTCGGCGTGGGCCACCTGGGCCTCGTTGCTGGGCACGTGGATGAAGCCGTAGCAGCCTGGCCAGTCCGGGCAGCCGAGGCCGGCGTGGGTCAGCCGTGTGTAGGCGCCGAGCATCACCACAAGCAGGGCCAGGACAGTGGCCAGGGCGGCGATGTAGAAGCCGGGTTTGCGCGCGTTGGATCTCATTCACTGCCCCCGTTCTTGTTCTCTTTCTGGGCCCGGCGGGTGCCAGCCGCCCTTTGTTCCCGGGTCGCGTCAGCCGATGTGCGACAGCTTCAGCAGCAATTGCAGGTCGCCGAGGATCGCCTTGCCGTCGCTGCCGGCGGCATAGCGCAGCACCAGGTTGCCATGCGGGTCGACGATCCACAGGTGGGGCGCGGCGCCCTGCGGCAGCGCCTGGCCTTGGGCGGCCGGGTCGAGGCCGTAGCGCTTCAGGCGCGGGTAGTCCTTGTCCAGTTGCGCCTGGAACTCCGCCGGCAGCGCCTGGGCGGCGGCCAGGGCGTGCTCGGCGCGGTTGGCATCGCGGTTCAGGCCGATGTTGATCTGCCGGGCCAGGTAGACCAGCTTCTGGCAATCGGCGGCGCAGGCGCCGGGCGCGGTCACCAGCAGTTGCCAGCGCTCGCTCGGGGTGTCCAGGCGCACGCCGAGGTCGGCCGGTGTCTGGCCGTCGCCGATGAGTTCGCCGTGGTAGCTGCGGCTGTCCGGCACCCAGAAGCGGAACTTATACATGCCGGTGGCCAGCAGCATGGGGCCGAACACCACGGCAAGGATCAGGATCAGTTGCAGGCGCCCGCGGTTGCGGCGGCGCGCCCGGCTGTCATCGAGGGTCAGGCTGGGGTTCATGGCGAGCGTTCTCCCGTGCGCGACGGATTCCGAGGTAGAGGTAGAGGCCGAGCAGCGCGCCGGACATGGCGAACCACTGCACGGCATAACCGGTGTGTCGCTCGGGCGAGACGGCGACCACCGGCCAGTTGCTGTCGAACGCGGCATCGCCGGGTTCCAGGCGCAGCTCCAGGGGCAGGCCGTCACGCCCGACCGCGCTCCAGATGGCCGCCGGCTCGACCCGGGTGATCAGTTTCGGCCAGCCCTGGCTTGGCTTGTCGCTCAGTTGCAGACCGCCCGCAGGCGCGACATAGACCCAGGCGTCGAGCAGCAGGTCCTGCGCCGGGGTGGCGATCGCTGGCGGCTGGCGGCGATTGGTCCAGGCGACCCAGCCGCGGTTGACCAGCAGCCAGAGGCCGCTGGCGTTGTCATGGAAGGGTTGCAGCACCTCGACACCGGCCACGCCGTCGCGGGTGCGGTTGTCCAGCAGCAGGCTGTGCTCGGCGTCGAAGCGACCCTGCAGGCGCACCCGCACATAGGCCGGATCGTCGCGCAGGGCGTCGAGCTGGGCGGCGGGGATGGGGGTGGCCTCGCGGCGTGCGTCGGCCGTGGCCAGCATGGCGCGTTTCTCGCTGGCGCGCGCGAGTTGCCAGCAGCCCAGGGCAACCAGCAGCGGCAGCAGCGCCAGGACCACCAGGGTCGGCGCCAGGCCGGGCCGGAAGGCTGCCGCTAGGCCGCGCGGGGCGCGGTCGCCAATGGCGTGCTGGCTATACTGCAAGGTACCCCCTCGATTCGGAGCCCTGTCATGCTCAAGGCCGCGATAGTCGTTCTGCTGCTGGCCACCGTCGTCAGTCTGTTCAGTGGCCTGTTCTTTCTGGTCAAGGACGAAGGCCAGGGTTCGCGGGTGGTCAACGCCCTCACCCTGCGGGTCATCCTTGCCGCCCTGACCCTCGCCCTGGTCGCCTGGGGCTTCTACTCCGGCCAACTGGCCAGTAGCGCGCCCTGGCATTTCTGAGTCTCGTTCGATGCGCGGGGGCAGCCAAGCAGCTGCCCCCGCGTGCTTTCAGAGCACGTAGACGAAGATGAACAGCCCGATCCACACCACATCGACGAAGTGCCAGTACCAGCTCGCCGCTTCGAAGCCGAAGTGGTGTTCGGCGTCGAAATGCCCACGCAGGATGCGCACCAGCATGATGCTGAGGATGAGTGCGCCTATGGTCACGTGGGCGCCGTGGAAGCCGGTGAGCATGAAGAAGGTGGTGCCGTAGATGCCCGAGCCGAGGGTCAGGCCCAGTTCGTTGTAGGCCTCGTGGTATTCGTTGGCCTGCAGGACCAGGAAGCTCACCCCCAGCAGCACGGTCAGCGCCAGCCAGAGTTTCAGCGGGCCGCGATGGTTCTTCTTCAGCGCGTGGTGGGCGAAGGTCACGGTGAAGCTGGAGCTGACCAGCAGGATGGTGTTCACCAGCGGCAGCTTCCACGGCTGGATCACTTCCTTGGGCGGTGGGAACAGCTTGTTGTCCGGGTTGCTCAGCAATGGCCAGGTGTACTGGAAGTTCGGCCACAGCATGTGCGCGATGCCCTTGTAGCCTTCGCCGCCGAGCCAGGGGCCGGCGAAGTGGCGGATGTAGAAGAGCGCGCCGAAGAAGGCGGCGAAGAACATCACCTCGGAGAAGATGAACCAGCTCATGCCCCAGCGGAAGGAGCGGTCCATCTGCGGACTGTAGAGCCCCGCGCGGCTTTCCTTGATGACGTTGCCGAACCAGCCGAACAGCATGTAGGCGACGATCAGTCCGCCGACGAAGAGAATCCACGGCCCGTGGGAGGCCTTGTTGCCGGCGCTGTAGTCGTTCATCCAGGTGCCGACGCCGAACAGCGTGGTGAGCAGGCCGATGGTGGCGATGATCGGCCACTTGCTCTGCGCCGGGACGTAGTAGGGATCGTGGCTTGCCATTCTTGTTGTTCTCCTGATCTACCCGTCATTGGCCGCTGCTGGCGACCGGCGGTTTGCGGGCGGTGATGTCGAACAGCGTGTAAGCGAGAGTGACGCGGTGGATGTCCTTGGGCAGGTCGCGGTCGACGATGAAACGCACCGGCATTTCGATGCGCTCGCCGGGTTTGAGCACCTGCTGGGTGAAGCAGAAGCATTCGGTCTTGTGGAAATACTTGGCCGCCTCGGACGGCGCGATGCTGGGGATCGCCTGGGCGGTCATGACGTGGTCGCTGGGGTTCTGCGCGACGAACAGCATTTCGTTGACCGCGCCCGGATGCACCGTCAGCAGCTCGGCCTTGGGGTGGAACTCCCAGACCATGTCGATGTTGTTGTTGGCGACGAAGTCGATCTTCACCTGGCGCGACTCGTCCACCACCTGGGCGCTGCCCTGGTAGGCGCTGCCGGAGGTCTTGCCGTTGATCCCCAGGGTCTTGCACATGACGTTGTAGATCGGCACCAGGGCGAAGCCGAAGACGAACATCGCCACCACCACGACCAGCAGGCGGGTGACCAGCTTGCGCGTATCGACCGAGCCGTCGCCCATGCGCTGCCGCTTCTTGCCGGGACCGCCGCGCGGCGGCATCGACGGGGTCCCGGAAAAGATCATGAACATCTCACTTCACTTCCGGCGGGGTGCTGAAGGTGTGGTAGGGCGCCGGCGAGGGCACCGTCCACTCCAGGCCTTCGGCGCCGTCCCAGGGCTTGGCCGGGGCCGGTTTGCCGCCACGAATGGTCTTGATCACGATGAACAGGAACAGCAGTTGGGTGGTGCCGAAGAGGAAGGCGCCGATCGACGAGACCATGTTGAAGTTGGCGAACTGCAGGTTGTAGTCCGGAATCCGCCGCGGCATGCCCGCCAGCCCGAGGAAGTGCATGGGGAAGAAGGCCATGTTCATGCCGATGAAGCTCAGCCAGAAGTGCAGCTTGGCCAGGGTTTCGTCGTACATGTGCCCGGTCCACTTGGGTATCCAGTAGTACACCGAGGCGAAGATGCCGAAGATCGCCCCGGGCACCAGCACGTAGTGGAAGTGCGCCACCACGAAGTAGGTGTCCTGGTACTGGAAGTCCGCCGGGGCGATGGCCAGCATCAGCCCGGAGAAGCCGCCGATGGTGAAAAGGATGACGAAGGCCACGGCGAACAGCATCGGCGCCTCGAAGGTCAGCGAGCCCTGCCACATGGTCGAGGCCCAGTTGAACACCTTCACCCCGGTGGGCACGGCGATCAGCATGGTGGCGTACATGAAGAACAGCTCGCCGACCAGCGGGATGCCGACCACGAACATGTGGTGCGCCCAGACGATGAACGAGAGGAAGGCGATCGACGCGGTGGCGTAGACCATCGAGGTGTAGCCGAACAGCGGCTTGCGGCTGAACGCCGGGATGATCGAACTGACCGCGCCGAAGGCCGGCAGGATCATGATGTACACCTCGGGGTGGCCGAAGAACCAGAACACGTGCTGGAACAGCACCGGGTCGCCGCCGCCGGCGGCGCTGAAGAAGCTGGTGCCGAAGTGGATGTCCATCAGCATCATGGTCACGCAGCCGGCCAGCACCGGCATCACCGCGATCAGCAGGAACGCGGTGATCAGCCAGGTCCAGACGAACAGCGGCATCTTCATCAGGGTCATGCCCGGGGCGCGCAGGTTGAGGATGGTGGCGATCACGTTGATCGCGCCCATGATCGAACTCATGCCCATCAGGTGGATGGCGAAGATGAAGAAGGTCACGCTGTGCGGGGCGAAGGTGGTCGACAGCGGCGCGTAGAAGGTCCAGCCGAAGTTGGGGCCGCCGCCGGGCATGAACAGGGTGCTGACCAGCAGGCCGAAGGCCGCCGGCAGCAACCAGAAGCTGAAGTTGTTCATCCGTGGCAGGGCCATGTCCGGCGCGCCGATCATCAGCGGGATCATCCAGTTGGCCAGGCCGACGAAGGCCGGCATCACCGCGCCGAAGACCATCACCAGGCCGTGCATGGTGGTCATCTGGTTGAAGAAGGCCGGCTCGACGATCTGTAGCCCCGGCTGGAACAGCTCGGCGCGGATCACCATGGCGAAGGAGCCGCCGAGGAGGAAGGCGCAGAAGCTGAACCACAGGTAGAGGGTGCCGATGTCCTTGTGGTTGGTGGTCAGTACCCAGCGCATCAGGCCCTTGGCGGGGCCGTGATGGTGGTCGCCGGCGTGCGAATGGTCGGGCGTATCGATCACAGCGCTCATCTCGGCTTCCTCACTGTTGTTTCTGCTTGTAGGCCACCACCTCTTGCGGGGTGACCATGTCGCCGTCGTTGTTGCCCCAGGCGTTGCGCTCGTAGGTGATCACCGCGGCGATATCCACTTCCGAGAGCTGCTTGCCGAAGGCGGCCATGGCCGTTCCCGGCCGGCCGTTGAACACGGTCGCCAGATGCGTTTCCTTGGGGCCGGTGACGATCTTCGAGCCCTTGAGCGCCGGGAACATCGGCGGCATGCCCTGGCCCTCGGGCTGGTGACAGGCTGCGCAGATGGTGTGGTAGACCTTGTCGCCACGGGCGACCAGCTCATCCTTGCTCCACTGCTTGCTGGTCAGCTCCTTCTGCTTGAGCGCCTCTTCCTTGCGCGCGGCCAGCCATTTGTCGAAGTCCGGCTGCGCCTTCACGTCGACCACGATGGGCATGAAGCCGTGGTCCTTGCCGCACAGCTCGGCGCACTGGCCGCGGTAGATGCCGGGCTGGTCGACCTTGGTCCAGGCCTCGTTGACGAAGCCGGGGATGGCGTCGCGCTTGACCGCGAAGGCCGGCACCCACCAGGAGTGGATGACGTCGCTGGAGGTCACCAGGAAGCGCACCTTGACCCCGGCCGGCAGCACCAGCGGGTTGTCCACTTCCAGCAGGTAGTGCTCGTCCTTGGCGTCCTTGTTGTGGATCTGCTCCTGGCTGGTGGCCAGGTTGCTGAAGAACTCGACGTCCTGGCCCAGGTACTTGTACTGCCACTTCCACTGGTAGCCGGTGATCTGCACGTCCAGTTGCGGCTCGGAGGTGTCGTACATGTGGATCAGGGTGCGCGTGGCCGGAATGGCCATCACCACCAGGATCAGGAAGGGCACCACGGTCCAGAGGATTTCCACCGTGGTGCTTTCGTGGAAGTGCGCCGGCTGCTGGCCGGTGGCGCGGCGGTGGACGATCATCGACCAGAACATCGCGCCGAAGACGATCACGCCGATCACCACACAGATCCAGAAGATGGTCATGTGCAGGTCGAACACGGAACGACTGACCTCGGTCGCCCCGGGCGACATGTTCACCGTCCAGGCGGCATGCGCCGGTGCGAACGCCAGGAGCAACAGCAGGCCCATCCAGGCTCGTGGATGTCGCAGCATTCGGGTTCCCCTTATCGTTGTTTTTATCCCGCCGGCATACGCCAACGGCCAAGGGAGCGACCGCCAAGACAGCGAACTTTGACCGTCGAAGCCTCGGCTCTCGCAAGGCAGGCCGGGTTCATCAGGTTCAGGTGTGTCGAATCGGAGTATAGACAGGGCTTGCGACATAACAACGCAGCGTAAAAACCCCGCTGCAAATTGCGAATGATGCTCTCAAGACCACGGATGGCGAGGCTTTGCGCTACGCTGCTGGCCTCTTGATATGCTCCGACACTATAAAGGCGTCATGATTATGACGATTGTGTCTTAGCTGCCGCCCGGGCGCGGCTAAGGTCAATCTTCGTTTTCCAAATCGAGTTGTCTTGGAGTTGTCATGAGTACCGCAGCAGTTCGTGAACTGATCCAGCAGGCCTATGCCGTCGATGCGCGCAATGGCCACCTGGCCAGGCTGATCCAGGCGCAGATCGACAGCCTGCACCCGAGCATCGCCCTGGCCAGCGACGACACCATCGGTGTGCTGACCCGCTTCGTGCATGCCTATATCGAGCAAGTGCCGGAATTCCTCGACGCTGCCGCCAGCGTGGCGCGCAACGCCGGCATCGAGGAGCGCATCCAGCCGGTGCTGGGCGTCGCCGAACAGTTCTTCCTGACTCCGCCGAGCGTGCTGCAGGGCCATGACGGCCTGGATGCCCTGCTCGACGAGGCCTACCTCGCCCACCGCCTGGTCGAGGAGGTCAACGATCGCTACATCGCCCACTTCGGCCAGCCGCTGATTCCGCTGGACACCACCGTGGCCAACCTGGTGGCGCACCAGTTGATCGGCGAGCCCTTCGCCAACCAGTTGGACGAGGCCGTGCACCACGCGGTGGAGAGCATGCTCGACGACAGCATCTTCAGCAGCGCCTCGGCGCAAGCCTACCGCGCGCGCCTGAGCGATCCGCAGACGGTCACCGCCTGGAAGCAGTGGCCGTGCCTGTCGCGGCGTTTCGGGGTGGAGTTGAACCTGGAGCGCGGCGGCGACTGACGCCGCGCGCTCCGGCCAATCGCGGGTCAGGGATTGAAGTAGCGCGGACGCGGGGTCGCCATGGGGATGGGGCCGTCGCCGTCGATCGGCAGGAAACATCCCCGCTCGGCGTCGTACGCCTTGATCGCGCAGCTTTCGATGTCGTAGACCCAGCCGTGGATGAACAACTGGCCGCTGGCCAGGCGCGCCGCTACCGAGGGGTGGGTGCGCAGGTGGTCGAGCTGGGCCACGACGTTTTCCTCGGTGAGGATGCCGAGGGTTTCATGATTGGCGCAGCCACAGTTCTCGGCGACCACCGTCTTGGCCACTTCGGCGTGGCGCAGCCAGGCCTTCACCGTGGGCATGCGCTCCAGGGTCTGCGGGTCGAGCACGGCCTTCATGGCGCCGCAGTCGGAGTGGCCGCAGACGATGATGTGCTGCACGCCGAGGGCCATCACGGCGAACTCGATGGCGGTGGATACGCCGCCGTTCATCTGACCGTAAGGTGGCACCACGTTGCCGACGTTGCGGGTGACGAAGAGGTCGCCTGGCGAACTCTGGGTGATCAGTTCCGGCACGATGCGCGAGTCGGCGCAGGTGATGAACATGGCGCGGGGCTTCTGTTCATGGGCGAGTTTCTTGAACAGCGCTTCCTGCCCCGGGAATACATCCTGGCGGAAATGCCGGAATCCCTCGACGATGCGCTGCAGCGCAGCGTCCGCGCTCTCAGTCGAGTGAACCTCGCCGTGCTTTTTTTCGTTCATGTACTGGCCTCGAAGAGTGACGGTGAAATTTCCCATGCTTGCCGACGACGCGATGCGTGGGGAAAGACACAAATAGACTGAAGTCCGTGCATGACAGGCGCGATATTTCCCGCAGGACTGTCGGGACATTCGGCGCCGGCAAGCCTGCGATGCCACTCTATTTCCCCCGCGCGGCCACTTTCAACCGCAAGCCGCCGACCTGTCGCACGGCCTCCCCTGTGCAGCGGGCTGCGCTTCAGAACAGGCTCATTTGCGCGCGCGGCACGGCGAACCGGGTGCAATCCAGCCCAGCGTAATCGCGTTGGTCCAGGCCCAGGCGGCGCACCGCCAGGCGGAAGCGTTTCTCCAGCAGATCGGCGAACACCCCTTCGCCGCGCATCCGCGTGCCGAAGCGGCTGTCGTAGTCGCGGCCGCCACGGCTCTGGCGGATCAGGCTCATGACGTGTTCGGCGCGGTCGGGAAAGTGCGCGCGCAGCCACTCCTGGAACAGCTCGGCGATTTCCAGCGGCAGGCGCAGCAGGATGTAGCCGGCCGAGCGCGCGCCGGCATCGCGGGCCGCCTCCAGCAGATGCTCCAGCTCGCGGTCGTTGATCATCGGAATCATCGGCGCGCACACCGCGCTCACCGGCACGCCGTGTTCGTGCAGGCTGCGCATGGCGCGCAGCCGCGCGGCCGGGGCGGCGGCGCGCGGCTCCATGATGCGCTTGAGTTCGTCGTCCAGGGTGGTGAGGCTGAAGGCCACGCTGACCAGGTTCTGGCTGGCCAGTTCGCTGAGCAGGTCGAGGTCGCGCAGGATCAGCGAGCCCTTGGTGATGATGTGCAGCGGGTGGCGGAAGCGCAGCAGGATTTCCAGCGCCTGGCGGGTCAGCCGCTGTTCGCGCTCCAGCGGCTGGTAGGCGTCGGTGTTGATGCCCAGGGCGATGGGCCGTGGCTGGTAGCCCGGCTTGCTGAGTTCCTCTTCCAGGCGCTCGGCGAGGTTGGTCTTGGCTATCAGCCGGGTCTCGAAGTCGATGCCCGGCGACAGGTCCCAGTAGGCGTGGCTGGGCCGCGCGAAACAGTAGATGCAGCCGTGCTCGCAGCCGCGATAGGGATTGATCGAGCGGTCGAAGCCGACGTCCGGCGACTGGTTGCGGCTGATCACCGTCTTGGCGGTTTCTCGGCGCACCTCGGTGGCGCGGCAGGGCGGTGCCGCGTCCTGATACCAGCCGTCGTCCTCGGTTTCGCTACGGGTCGGGGCGAAGCGGTTGTGTGGGTTGCTGGCGGTGCCGCGACCGCGGGGCGGGAGAGTGGGAGGCATGGGCGGGCTCCGAAGATGACTGTATATAAATACAGTATTTTGCCGTGGATACCAGCCTCTGCCGATACATGGCGCGCGGACGCCGGTGGCGCGACGGGACGCCGGCCACGCTGGGGCCCGGACATCGACCGTTCGCGACAGGTCGAATATCAAATGGCCATTACGCATGAGAAGATTCGCACCGCTACTCTTTGCAAATGGATTCTGTCGGCATCCGCCGATGGAGGGCGCCGCCCCGTGGGGCGCGTCCGTGCGTATGCGAACTTGCCATGGAAGCCCGCGATGACCGATTACCAGACCCCGGATGTTGTCCTGCAAACCCTGGAGCAGGCGATCGACGGTGTGGTCGTGCTCGACGAGGACGGCCGGGTGGTGCTGTTCAACGCGGCGGCCGAGCGCCTCTGGGGCTACGGCCGCGATGAAGTGCTGGGGCGCGACGTCGGTCTGTTGCTGCCGACGGATGTGCGCAGCCGCCTGGACACGCCGCGGAGCACCGACGCCATCATCGGCAGCCGCAGCGAAGTACCCATGCAGCGCCGCGATGGCAGCCGGCGCTGGGGCTCGATGTCGATCTCACGCATCGAGGTCGGCGGCAAATGCTTCCTCACCGCGTTCATCAAGGACTGCACCCTGCAGCGCCAGCAGCGCGAGCAGATGGACGTGCTCTCGCTGGCGGCCAACGAAACCGACAACGCGGTCATCGTCACCGATCACGACGGCTGCATCCTTTACGTCAACGGCGGCTTCAGCCGCATGTTCGGCTGGACCCGCGCCCAGGCCGTCGGCCATTACCCGTCGGAGTTGCTGCAGGTGCCCAAGGCCAGTGCCGCACGCTGGCGCCTGGCCGGCGCCGGGCTGTTCCGTGGCGAGGAACTGGTGCGTGACCTGCATGGGCACCCGCTGTGGTGTTCGGTGGTGGCCAACCCGATCTTCGATACGCGTGGCAAGCCGACCCATTCGGTGATGCTGCTCACCGACATCACCCGCACCAAGATGCACGAAGTGCTGCAGAACAAGGTGCTCGAAGCCCTGGTGCGCGAAGAGCCGCTGGTGCAGGTGATGGACCTGGTCTGCCGCGAAGTCGAACGCATCGCCCCCGAGGTGAAGGCCTCGATCCTGCGGGTCGACGAACAGGGCCGCGTGCATCCGCTGGCCGCGCCGAGCCTGCCGCAGGCCTACTCGCAGGCGCTCGAAGGCGTGCTCATAGGCCCGAGCGCCGGCAGTTGCGGAACGGCCGCCTATCGTGGCGAGCCGGTGCTGGTCAGCGATATTGCCAGGGACCCGCTGTGGGCCGATTACCGGCACCTGGCCCTGCCGCTCGGGCTGCTCGCCTGCTGGTCGAGCCCGATCAAGAACAGCGACGGCCGGGTGGTCGGCACCTTTGCCTTCTATTACCAGCAATGCCGTGGCCCGGACGAACTGCACCAGCGCCTGGTCGACCTCAGCCTGCACCTCTGCGCCCTGGCGCTGGAACGCGAGGCCGCCCGCGCGCACATTCGCCAGCTGGCCTTCTACGACACCCTGACCGGCCTACCCAACCGCGCCCTGCTGCTGGCCGAAGCGGAGCAGGCCATCGCCCGCGTCGAGGCCGAGGACGCCGAGCTGGCAGTGCTGTTCATCGACCTCGATCGCTTCAAGCAGATCAACGACTCCCTTGGCCACCCCGCCGGCGACGAACTGCTGCGCGTGGTCGCCGCGCGCTTGCAGGAGGTGGTGCGTGAACAGGGCATCGTCGGGCGCCTGTCCGGCGACGAGTTCGTCGTGGTCCTGCCGCATTGCGGCAGCCTGCTCGCCGCGCAGATCGCCGAGCGCATCCTGCAGCGCCTGGCCATCCCGCACAGCGTCTCGGGCGTCGGGCTGATCACCCTGGCCAGCGTCGGCATCAGCCTTTTCCCCTGCAATGGCCAGGACATGGAAAGCCTGCTGCACCGCGCCGACATGGCCATGTACCAGGCGAAGAACAGCGAGCGCGGCAGCTTCCGCTTCTTCAGCGAGGAAATGAACCGGCGCGCGCAGGAGCGCATGGCCCTGGAAAGCGCGCTGCGCGAGGCGCTGGCCAACGGCGGCCTGAGCCTGCACTACCAGCCGCAGGTGCGTCTCGACGACGACCGCGTCCATGCCGTCGAGGCGCTGGCGCGCTGGCACCATCCATGGCTGGGCACGATCCCGCCGAACCGCTTCATCCCGCTGGCGGAGGAGTGTGGCCTGATCGGTGAACTCAGCCAGTGGGTGCTGGCCGAGGCCTGCCGGCAACTGGCCGACTGGCGCCACCGCGCCATCGACGTGCCGGCGGTGGCGGTCAACCTGTCACCCCCGGACTTCCACGATCCCACGCTGCCGCAGCGCATCCAGGCGCTCCTGCAGCGCCACGGCCTGAGCGGCGCCGATCTGGTGGTGGAAATCACCGAGGGCCTGCTGCTGGACAACAACCCGCTCACCCGCGACACCCTGGGTGCCGTGGATGCGCTGGGCGTGCGCCTGTCGCTGGACGACTTCGGCACCGGCTATTCCAGCCTCAGCTACCTGCACCACTTGCCGATCAGCGAAATGAAGCTCGACCGCAGTTTCGTCAGCGACCTGCGCGCCGGCAGCGCCGCCGAGGCGCTGACCCGCGCGGTGATGAACATCGGCCGCAGCCTGGAACTGATGGTGATCGCCGAGGGCGTGGAGGACGAACAGCAACTGGCGCTGTTGCGCGAGCAAGGCTGCCCGGTGGCCCAGGGCTACCTGTTCTCCCGCCCGCTGCCGGCGGGCGGCCTGGAGGAGTGGCTGCGCCAGCGGCGCTGAGCGGATCTCCGCCGGCACGGCTAGCGCGTGGCCGGCCCGCTCAATGCAGCTCCACCGCCTGCGGCGCCTTGCCGTCCTGCTGCCAGGTACCCTTCAGGCTGCCACCATCCAGGTGCAGCACGAAGCGCGCGGCGGGTGGGCCGTCTTCGCTGAGGATCAGGCTGCCGTCGGCCTTCTGCTCACCGCTCAATTCGATGAACGTGGCGTGCTTGTCGTAGAAGTAGCCGGCTTCCAGCGCGTCGCTGGCAATGCGCCGCCGGATCACCAGGGTGATCGGGTAGCGCCCGCCCAGCGTGCCCCGGAAAGCGCCAGCCACGCGGGCGTCGGGGCGGCGGCAATCGCTGCGCCGTTCCAGCAGCAGGCAGCGGCCGTAGTCGCTGAGCTGCTCGCGCAGGTCCTGGTAGCGCCAACTGTTGCGGTATTCGCCGAGGTCATCGATGGCCTGGGCGACGTGCGGCGCGCACAGCTCGCGCACCAGCGTCAGGCGCTCGCTGCCGAGTTGCAGGTCGTTGTAGTTCAGGTCGTCGTCGCGAATGAACGGCAGGCAGTCGGTGTACAGCGCTCTCTGCTCGTCGGCGGTTTCCGTATCGTCGGTGCGCAATTGCACGCCTTGCTCGACTTGCTGGCCGGCCAGGAAGGCCTCGATGCGCTTGACCCGCTGCGCCACCGCGTCGGCGCGCAGCGCTTGCAGGCCTTGCGGCGTGAACAGATCGCCGAGGTCGATCGGCGTGCCGCTGGCCGCGTCGAAGGTGTAGCTGTAAGTGTTCTGCGATGGATACGCGCCCATGTACTCGCCAGCGAAGCCAATCGACAGATAGCCCGGCGCATTGCTGATCACGCTGTAGTCCAGGGCGGTCACGCCCTGCTCGCTGTCGGCGGGGGGCCAGATGTCCTCGAACGCCGCCGTGCGGTAGCGCCCCGGCAGCTTGTGCAGCTCCATGCCTTGCAGCCACAGGTTGATCTTCTGCGCTGCCGGGCTGGTGTCGCGCAACAGCGGGAAGCGGTAGCGGCTGCCGCTGGGGTGGGTCGCGGTCAGGCTGTCGATCTGGAAGGCCGCGCTCGCCGGAGTGGCGAGCGCGAGCAGCAGTGCGCTGGCGAGAAGTTTCATGCCGTCCCTGGACTGGTGTTATTCGCTGGGTTTCTTCAGCTTCGGATTGGGGAAGAACTGCACGCTCTGCACCTTGGGGTCGGCCGGCTTGGGGGCCAGCTGGTTGACCCGCGTGCCCAGCTCCTTGGGCACCGACTGGCCTTGCGCGTTGAGCGTGTCGGCGTAGCCGCAGGCCACGCATTCGCGGTGCGGCACACCGTCTTCGTCCCACATCTGGATCTTGTCTTCGGCACTGCACGCCGGGCACACGGCGCCGGCGATGAAACGTTTCTTGCTGGCGCTCATGTCACGCAGCCTCCTCGGTGAGTCCGGAATGACGCAGCAGCGCGTCGATCGACGGTTCGCGGCCACGGAAGGCGACGAACAGCGCCATCGGCTCCTGCGAGCCGCCCTTGGCCAGGATCGCCTCGCGGAAGGCGGCGCCGGTCTGCGGGTTGAGCACGCCCTCTTCCTCGAAGCGCGAGAAGGCATCGGCGGACAGCACCTCGGCCCACTTGTAGCTGTAGTAACCGGCTGCGTAACCGCCGGCGAAGATGTGCGCGAAGCTGTTGGCGAAGCGGTTGTACTTCGGCGGGCGCATCACCGCCACCTCGTCACGGATGCTCTCCAGCACGTCGAGCACGCTGCGGCCGTCGCCGTGGCTGGTGTGCAGTTCGAAGTCGAACAGCGAGAACTCCAACTGGCGCACCATCATCAGGCCTGACTGGAAGTTCTTCGCCGCCAGCATCTTCTCCAGCAGGTCCTGCGGCAGCGGCGCGCCGCTTTCGTAGTGGCCGGAGATCAGCGCCAGGCCTTCCGGCTCCCAGCACCAGTTCTCCATGAACTGGCTGGGCAGCTCCACGGCGTCCCAGGCCACGCCGTTGATGCCCGAGGCGCCGGCTTGTTCGACGCGGGTCAGCAGGTGGTGCAGGCCGTGGCCGAACTCGTGGAACAGGGTGGTCACTTCGTCGTGGGTGAGCAGCGCCGGCTTGCCGCCGACCGCCGGGGTGAAGTTGCACACCAGGTAGGCCACCGGGGCGATCAACTGGCCGGCGGTGTCACGGCGACGGTCGCGGGCGCCATCCATCCAGGCGCCGCCGCGCTTGTTGGCGCGGGCATAGAGGTCGAAATAGAAGCGTCCGACGTGCTGGCCGTGCTCCTCGATCTCGAACAGGCGCACGTCCGGGTGCCAGCGCTCGAAGTCCTGCAACTCGCGAATCTGGATGCCGTAGAGCTTCTGCACGATGGCGAACAGCCCGGAGAGCACCTTGTCGATCGGGAAGTAGGCGCGCAAGGCCTCCTGCGACACGCTGTAGCGTGCTTCGCGCAGCTTCTCGCCGTAGAAGCCGGCGTCCCAGCTCTGCAGGTCCGCGCAGCCCTGTTCGGCGGCGTAGGCCTTGAGCTGCTCCAGGTCGCGCTGGGCGAAGGGCTTGCTGCGCAGCGCCAGGTCGCGCAGGAAATGCAGCACCTGCTGCGGCGACTCGGCCATCTTGGTCGCCAGCGATAGCGCCGAATAATTCGCGTAACCGAGCAGGCGCGCCAGCTCCTGGCGCAGGTCGAGGATTTCCTGCATCACCGGGCCGTTGTCGTCCTTGCCGGCGTTCGGGCCCTGGTCGGAGGCGCGGGTGCAGTAGGCGGCATACACCTCTTCGCGCAGGGCGCGGTCCTCGGCGTAGGTCAACACCGCGTAATAGCTGGGGAATTCCAGGGTGATCAGCCAGCCGTCCAGCGCTTTGGCCTCGGCGGCCTCCTTCATCTGCGCCTTGGCCGAGTCGGTGAGACCGGCCAGCGCGGCCTCGTCGGTGATGTGCTTGGTCCAGGCCTGGGTGGCGTCGAGCAACTGGTTGGAGAAGCGGCTGCCCAGCTCGGACAGGCGCGACTGGATCTCGGCGTAGCGCTGCTGCTGCGCCGCCGGCAGGTCGATACCCGACAGGCGGAAGTCGCGCAGGGCGTGTTCGAGAATGGTCTTCTGCGCCACCTCGAAGCCATCGGCGGCCGGGCTGGCCGCCAGCGCCTCGTAGGCCTCGAACAGCGCGCGGTTCTGGCCCAGCTCGGTCCAGTAGGCCGAGAGCAGCGGCAGGCAGCCTTCATAGGCCTCGCGCAGCTCGCTGCTGTTGCACACTGCGTTGAGGTGGCTGACCGGGCTCCAGGCCGCGCCCAGGCGGGCATGCAGCTCATCCAGGGCGAGCACCAGGCCGTCCCAGGTCGGCGTGCCGTTCTGCTCGGCGAGGATGCGCGCGATGGCGGCGCGGTTATCGGCGAGAATCTGCTCGATGGCCGGCTTCACATGCTCGGGGCGAATGGCGGAGAAGGGCGGCAGGTCGTAGGACTGCAGAAGGGGGTTCACGCTCACGGTGGGCAACCTTGGCTGGAGAAACACCCGGCCATCTTAAATACAATCGCCGTCATCCGCAGCCTGAAGGCTGATTTTGGGAGAGAAAGCTATCGTGGCCATTCGTACCTATCAGGGCAAAACGCCAGCGCTCGGCGAACGCGTCTTCGTCGACCCCAGCGCCGTGCTCATCGGCGACATCGAGATCGGCGCCGACAGCTCGGTGTGGCCGCTGGTCACCATCCGCGGCGACATGCACCGCATCCGCATCGGCGCGCGCACCAGCATCCAGGACGGCAGCGTGCTGCACATCACCCACGCCGGCCCCTACAACCCGGACGGCTTCCCGCTGAACATCGGCGACGACGTCACCGTCGGCCACAAGGTGCTGCTGCACGGCTGCAGCGTCGGCAGCCGCGTGCTGGTCGGCATGGGCTGCATCGTCATGGACGGTGCGGTGATCGAGGACGAGGTCATCCTCGGCGCCGGCAGCCTGGTGCCACCGGGCAAGGTGCTGGAAAGCGGCTTCCTCTACGTCGGCAGCCCGGCCAAAAAAGCCCGCCCGCTGAACGACAAGGAGCGCAGCTTCTTCCGCTACACCGCCGGCAACTACGTGAAGCTCAAGGACCAGCACCTGGCCGAAGGCTACCGCGAGTGAGCCGAGGCGGGCGGCGCAGCGGCCGCCCGCATTCTCTATCGGCACGAGGCTCGCCCGCCGACCAGCCGATGGCCATCATTAAGATGGCGCTGTAATGGCCATTTTAGCGATTAATCAATTCCTTGGCGTCAAAAAGATATTGTTTTGCCATCATTTGCTGAGGTCTAATCCGCCCTGCCTCCAGGGATGTGAAGCATTGGGAAACCCGCTTTCGTGTTACCGCGCGCCTATCTCTGGAGCCCTCTTTCACGGTTCAAGGGAGTCTCGCAATGGGTTTTGCACGAAAGGCCAGCGTTACCGTATTGATCGCCACCATCGGTATCTCGTCCGGCTGCGCGAATATGTCGGGCAACGAGTGGGCTAACAAAGAGAATATCGGTACGTTGGTCGGTGCCACTGCAGGGGTGCTGATCGGTAGCCAGATTGGCCAGGGCAATGGCCGTACCGCGGCGATGCTGATCGGCGCGCTGGCCGGTGGTGCGCTGGGCAAGACCATTGGCGCCAAGATGGACGAGAACGACCGCCAGGCCCTGGCCCTGCAGACGCAACAGGTGCTGGATGCCAGCCGTGATGGTCAGGCCACCACCTGGACCTCTTCCCACAGCGGTGCAACCGCCCAGATCACCCCGGTCAAGACCGAGACCGAAACCCGCCAGGTGGCGGTCAAGCGGCTGCCCAAGGTGCAGGCCGTGCCGAACATGACCGTGCTCAACAAGCCTTACCGCACGTTGAAGTCTGCCAATCTGCGCAATGCGCCGGACAACGCCGCGGACAAGGTCGGCGGTCTGCAAGCCAATGCGACCTTCACCGCCATTGGCCGCACCGACAACAATTGGATCATGGTCGGCCGCCGTGGTGTGACGGTGGGTTATGTCTATGCCCCGCTGGTTACACCGGCAGGCACTCCGGTCGTGGCCAGCGCCACTTCGGGTAGCGCGGCGAGTTCCGTTGCCGCTGCGCCAGCGACCGATCTCGACGCCCTCGACGACAGCAAGGCCAAGGCTCAGGGCTTCGATCTCGATGCCGCTCCGGTTCAGGAAACCATGGCTGCGCAAACAACCTGCCGTACCGTCAACTATGACATCAAGGCTCAGGGCGGCAGCGAGCAGCAGACTGTCAAAGCCTGCCAGGCCGGCGATGGCGCCTGGGAACTGATTTGACGGAGCACGCTCGATGAGAACACTGGGTATTACCCTGAGCCTGCTTGCCGTCTCTTTGACTGCACAGGCGGAAAGCTACCGTTTGGCGTACTCCAAGGCAGAGAACGTCGAGGTCTTCGTTGACCACCCCGATGGCCAGCCCTGGTGCAGCCAGCAGTTGGAGCTGCGTTTCGTCTTTGCTGCGACGCCGGTCCAGGCATCCATCGAGCGGCTGATGCCAAAGCTCGGCGGACTATTGAACAGCCAGTGCGGTACAGCCGCATCGTTGAATTGGAAGAGCTTCAACGCAAGCGGTGCGAGCGTCGCCAGCGGCAGTGCGAGCAAGGCAGCCGGCTGGGTCGCTACTCTGAATCAGGCGACTCCGACCAATGCCACGGCGGCGGCTGCCGCCCCGAGCGCTGCGCCAGCCGTTGCTGCGCCGCCGCCTGCTGCGCCCGCCCCGACCTCCGCACCGGTGGCGCCGGTGGTCGCGGCAACACCAGCGACTCCGGCTGCGCCAGCCGCTCCAGCCGCCGCTCCGGTCGCCGAGGCGAGCGTTGCCAACAGTGTGCCGCGCGACTTTGCCGTCAACGGTTGGCAGCCGCCGCTTGAGGAGGAGGTGCTCAAAGGCGCCGATTTCTTTACCCAGGTGCAGGATCAGAACGGCTGCCGCTTCCGTCTCGTGCGCAAGACAGACGCCAACGCACAGTACCTCAGCGCCCAGTCCACGGGCGTGGTTTGTGGTCCCGACGGCTACGCCAGCGGTGCCGGTCAACTGACCCTCATGCGCTCCGATGGCATGGAAATCGGCAGCTATCGCGGTGGTTTCCATCGTGGCATCCCGTTCAACCGCGAAGTGCCGCCTCTACCTATCGTTGCGTTCGATGGCAACCACAACGCCTATCTGCTGCTGCATAGCGAGCCGTCCACCCGGGTGCATTACCTGATCCAGGCCGATGCAAGCTGGGATGGTCGCTGGAACCTGGATAACCAACCGCTGATTGCGCTGACCGATAACCTTGACCTCTTCCGCAAGATCGAGACCATCCGCAGCACCCTGTTCTTTGGCCTGAGCAAGCTCGACTCGGCGCTTCCGAAGACCAGCAGCCTGCATTTCTACGCCATTCGCGACCTGCCTCAGGGTGTGATGAAGAACGACCGTGAGCAGTGGTTGTACGAGGTCAGTGCCAGTCGTGGTTGGAGCAGCAAAGCCTGGGACTTCAACCCACAATACGCCCGCAACTGGCTGTTCGATGCCGAGGCCAAGGCTGCCCAGCGCGAGCGCGAACTCGCCGCGCAACGCCAGCGCGAGGAGCAGCTCAAGCGCGAGCAACTGGCTTACCAGGCCGAGCAGCAATTGCGCCTGTACCGCGAGCTGCGCAAGGAGGCCAACAATCCCCGCCAGCTCTACTCGCGCATTCTCAGTGACGTCAGCTACTCGCCGGTGGGCAGCAGCGGCTACGCCGGCCTGGTTGCCGGCGGCAACGCCAGTGTCAGCCAGATCGTCCGTATCAGCGGCAAGAGCGACGGCGGCTGGTCGGTCGACTATCCCTACGAGGCGCTGCTCAGCGTCGATGATGGCCAGAGCAGTCCCGACAAGGGCTGGTTCCTGGTCAAGGGCAAAGTCAGCCTGGATGGCCAGAAACGCGATAAGGAAGATCTGCCGCTGACCCTGATCGCCGCCAGCAACCTGCAGCCGTGCAGCGAAGACGGCTGCGCCGACCTGCGCGACCCGCTGAAGCTGGTGCGGCAACAGGTGGGTGATGACCACTGGACGCCAGAAGCGGCCAGGGAAACCGTCAAGCAAGCCTGGCCGGATCGGGCCGTCGACCAAGAGAGTGCGGAATGATGCAGAAGAAAGTATGGGTTCCGGCAGCCATCCTGGTGGTGGCGGTCGCCGGTTATTTCGGCCTGAGTGCATACAGCAGCAAGCAGGCGCAGAAAAGGCTCGAGGACTGGGTCTACGACCACGGACTCGATGAAAGCCTGACCTGGGAGTCGGTCAGCGCCTCGCCTTTAGGCGGCACCGTGACCCTCAAGGGTGTCGAGTTCAGCACTGCCAAGGGTCTCGACCTGAGCGTGCACGCCGAGCGCATGCAGCTCTCCGAGCTGATTGACGAGGACAGCCATACCCGGGTGCGCATGAAGGTCCAGGGTGTCACTGCTTCGCCGCAGTTGCTTCGGCTGTTCCAGAACTACGGCAGCATGACCGGCATTGGTCGCCAGGCCTCGGGCTATGGTCCCCTGCTGAGCAGTGGGCGTAACGAATTGAAGCCATTCGACATCGCTCTGTATTTCGATGCCGATGACAGCGAAGGCACCGCCGAGACCGAGTTGAGTCTCGACCTGCCGGAGCTTTTCTCCGTCGAAACGCGCTATGGCGTCGCCAACCTCAAGGACTTCAATCGCAGTATGCGGCGCTTGCAGAAGAGCCTCGACAATCTGCGCAAGAACCCCGGCTGGCCAGCGGCCGCCTTTGCCGACAGCGATGCGGACTTCGAGCATATCCTGGGGCGCGCCGAACTGACCGAAGTGAGCCTGAGCCTGAAGGACAATGGCTTGGTGAAGCGCAGTGTCGCCCTGCAGAAGCGTTACGGCGCCACTCTCGACCCGACCGCCGGCGCTGCCGACAAGCAGCGTGATGAATACTTCGAGCGGACCCTGCGCAACTTCAGCAAAAATTGCGAGAGCGGTATTCGCGATGCCGCGCCCAAGCTGATCGAGCTGTGCGAAATTGCCGTCGATGTGGCCAATGGTAAGCGCAAAGGCGTGGCCTTCAGCATCAAACCGGAAGAGCGTGTGCGCCTCGCCGATCTGGACAAGATCAGCAGTGGGGGGGCGGCCAGCAAACGTCTGGTCGAGCGTCTCAACCCCGAGGTCAGCGCTCTCTGACCTGAATCGGCACGGTGGTCTGACTGCCGTGCCGGTTACTGTCCCGCCCGGGCTCTTCGAGCCGTCCGCCCTGTGCTGCCAGTCAGCTGATTCTTCGCCCGCATTGGCCTCCCGCAGTATCCTTCCCGCCCCGACCCGCGCAGCCGGAGCTTGCCCATGCATTACCAGAACATCCTCTTCGACCTCGACGGCACCCTCACCGACCCGCGCGAGGGCATCACCCGGTCGATCCAGTACGCGCTGGCGCAGTTGGGCATCGATGAGCCGGATCTGCGCCGGCTGGAGCATTTCATCGGGCCGCCGCTGTTGCAGTGCTTCATGTCGAGCTATGGCTTCGACGAGGCGCGGGCCTGGGAGGCGGTGGCGCATTACCGGGTGCGTTTCAAGGACACCGGGTTGTATGAGAACCGGCTGTTCGAGGGCGTCGGCGAGTTGCTCGATCTGCTCGGCGGGCAGGGGCGCACGCTGTATATCGCCACCAGCAAGCCGACGGTGTTCGCCGTCGAGATCGCCCGGCATTTCGATTTCGCCCGGCACTTCAAGATGATCTACGGCAGCGAGCTGGATGGCACGCGCACCGACAAGGTCGAGCTGATCGCGCATCTGGTGCAGCGTGAAGCGCTCGACCCGGCGCAGACGCTGATGATCGGCGACCGCAAGCATGACCTGATCGGCGCGCACCGCAATGGTTTGCGCGCCGCGGGGGTGGGCTACGGCTTTGGCAGCCGCGAGGAGTTGCTGGCGGAGCGCCCGGCGCATTATTTCGCCAGCCTGGGCGAGTTGCGCGAGGCGTTCGCCGCCGCCTGAGCCCCGGGCAATGATGCCTGGCGTTGGCTGGTGAGGCGCGGCAGAACGGCCGACGGAGGGGCTCGTCGACCGTCCCCCCGCGCCTCATTGCGGGGTCAGAACGGCCGGCTGCCGCTCAGGCTGATGCGCTTGAGGCGCCGGCGTTCGCTGGCCGGGAAGGCGTTGCGGCCGTGCAGGGTGGCCTGGTTGTCCCACCAGACGATGTCGCCCACCGCCCATTGGTGCGTGTAGATCAGTTCCGGCTGTTGCAGGTGCGCGCGCAGGCGTTCGATCAGCGCCTGGCCACGCTCCGCGGCGTAGCCGGGGATTTCCACTTCGGTGTGCACGCTGAGGTAGATCACCCGCTGGCCGCTTTCCGGGTGGGTGCGCACCAGCGGGTGCTCGCTGCCTTGGATCGGTTCGATGTCCGGCGTGCGATAGCGGATGTGGCCGCCGGTGTAGCCGTTCTTCAGGCGCACGAAGGGGTTGTAGTTGATCAGCCGCAGGCCGTCGATTTCCGCGCGGGTGGCGTCGTCCAGGCGCTGGTAGGCCAGGGCCAGGTTGGTGAATTGGGTCTCGCCGCCGTGCTGCGGCACTTCCAGGGCGTAGAGGAAGGAGCCGGAGGAGGGCAGTGGCGTCCACTGGTGGTCGATGTGCGCCGGCAGGGCGAAGTTGCCCAGTTCGCCGTCGCCGGTGTTGGCGACCTTGACGATGTCCGGGGCCTTGCCGTCGGCGCCGGAGGAGAGCACCGGGACATCCGCCGGTGGCTGGAACACGGCGCCGAACAGGGTGGCGAAGCGCAGGTACTGCGCGTCGTCGAGGTGCTGGTTCCTGAAGATCAGGACGTGGTGGTCGCGCTGGGCCTGCTTGATCGCCAGGATCTGCTCGGGCGTCAGTGGCTGGCGCGCGTCCAGGCCACGGACTTCGGCGCCGAGCGGGGCGTCGAGGGGGACGATGGCGAAGGTGTCGGGGGTGATTTTCAGGGCGGCGGATTGGCTCATGGCGGGTACTCCGTATCAGGCTGGGGTTGCCCTCTGCCGAGCCCTCTCGCTGCAGGGAGGGCCGGGCAGAGGGGGCGGCGCAAGGCTCAGACTTTCTTGATCGTCCGGCTGCGTTGGCCGTCGATGCCCACCGGCACTTCGCCGGCCAGGGTCACGCGGCGCACGATGCGCGGCTGGGTGGCGTAGTCGTCGACGGCGTAGTGCTGGGTCGCGCGGTTGTCCCAGATGGCCACGTCGCCGGCCTGCCAGCGCCAGCGCACGGTGTTTTCCAGGCGCGTGACGTGGCTTTGCAGCACCGCGAAGAGGTGCGCCGAGTCGTGTTGCGAGAGGCCCTTGAGGCGCTTCACGAAGTGGCCGAGGAGCAGCGTGCGTTCGCCGCTGATGGGGTGCACGCGCACCACCGGGTGCTCGGTTTCGTAGAGGGTCGAGGTGAACACCTTGCGGTAGTGCTCCAGTTGCTCGACCGAGGCGCTTGGTCTGGCGCTGGCGTAGTCGTATTCGTTGCTGTGCACCGCCCAGAGCTTGTCGGCCAGCAGCTTGAGTTCGTCCGGCAGGTCGTCGTAGGCGCTCGCGGTGTTGGCCCAGACGGTATCGCCGCCGGCGGCCGGGGCCACCACGCTGCGCAGGATCGAGGCCTTCGGGTAGGCGTCGACGAAGGTCACGTCGGTGTGCCAGGAGTTGGCCCGGCGGCCTTCGGCGCCGTCCAGTTCGAGCAGGTATTCGGTGCCGTCGCGGACCGGCACCGTGGGGTGCGCCACCGGGCTGCCGAGCAGTTTGGCGAAGGCTTCCTGGCCCTGGTCGTCGAGCTGGGTCTGGCCGCGGAAGAAGATCACCTTGTGCTGGATCAGGGCGGCCTGGATGGCCTCCACCGTCGCCGCGTCGAGGTGGCCGGAGAGGGTCACGCCACGGATTTCCGCGCCGATGCGCCCGGCCACCGGGTGGATGTCGAGTGCGATGGTCGGTTGTACGGCGTGTGCTGCGTTGCTCATCTGTCTTTCCTCATGCTGTAGGGAGTACTGCAAAGGGCCACGGCGAACGGCTGCGCGCGGCGAGTGGGATCTAGAAGTCGTAGCGAAGCGAGGCACCGAGGGTCCGCGGTTGCCCGACCGAGGCGGTGTAGGAGCCGTTGAGGCTGGCGAAGGCCGCCAGGTAGTACTCCTTGTCGAAGGCGTTCTTCAGCCAGACCGACGCATCCAACTGGCCGTCGCCGAGGTCGTGGCGCAGGCCCACGGAGAAGTTGGCCAGGCCGTAGCCGGGAATCTTCGAGAGGCTGGAGTCGTCCAGCGTGCCTTCGGCTTCGGAGCGGTAGGCGTAGCTGGCGCTGACGTAGGGCTCGAAGCGGTTCTCCAGTTGCCACTTGTATTCGCCGTTGAGGTTGGCGATCCATTTCGAGGCGCCGACCACGCGCTTGCCGCTGAGGTCGCAGGTGGCCGGGGCGCCGGGCTGGGTGCTGATTTCCGCCGGGCACGGGGCGTCCTTGAACGACAGGTAGGTGACGTCGTTGTAGGAGCCGTTGAAATTCAGCGTCAGGCCGCGCAGCGGCAGCGCGGTGGCCTCGAATTCCAGGCCGCGCGAGCGCACGTCGCCGGCGTTGGACAACACCTGCACCAGTTGCGAGGAGCCGGCCGGCTGGTAGTAGGTGGTCGCCTGGTAGCCGTGGATGCCGGTCCAGAACAGGTTGGCGTTGAGCTGCAGGCGCCGGTCGAAGAGGGTCGACTTGATGCCCAGTTCGGCGTCGTTGGCGCGCTCCGGGCCGACCAGCAGCGAGTCGGCGCCGGCGGTCGGCGCGCTGGCCACCGCCAGGTTCACCCCGCCGGATTTCTCTCCGTGGGACAGCGAGGCGTAGCCGAGCAGGTCGTCGTTGAACTGGTAGCTCAGGCTGAGCAGCGCCGAGGGCGCGAAGCTGTACAGGCTGAGGTCGCCGGAGTCATAGGCGCCGAGCTGGTTCCTGCGCACCGTGGCGGCGGCCCCGCTGACGGCGGCGCCGCCGACCGGGTCGAAGCGCTGCACCTTGGCGTCCTTCTCTTCGTAGGTGCCACGCAGGCCGGCGGTGAAGTCGAGTTTGTCGGTGAGGTGCCAGGTGCCTTGGGAGAAGAGCGCGAAGCTGTTCGTCTCGATCTTGCCGTTGGCCTTGCTGTAGGTGTCGTTCAGCGCGTTGAGGTTGGTCCCCAGCAGGTATCTGTCCGCTTGCGGCCCGTAGTAGGTGAAGGTGCGGTTGCCGAGGTTCTGGTTGAAGGCGTAGGCGCCGAGCACATAGTCGAAGGCGCCGCCGGTGGGCGAGGCCAGGCGGATTTCCTGGGAGAACTGGCGGTCGTTGACCTGCACCCCGGTGTTGCGGATCGCCGAGACGTTGAGCTGTTCGTCGTTGGCCGGGGTGAAGTTCCAGAAGCGGTAGGCGCTGATCGAGGTCAGGGTGAAGTCGTTGTCGAGCTTCCAGTTGGCCTCCACCGAGCTGCCGCCCTGATGCACGCTGACGTGCTGGCGGCTGTCGATGTTGACCTTGTCCCGGCCCGGATCGCTGATCGGCGAGGCGCCGACCAGCGCCGCGCGCTGCCAGAACTTCGGCGCGGCGCCGTAGACCACCATGCTGCCGTAGCTGGAGTCTTCCTCGTTGTAGTCGTTGATGAAGCGCAGGCTGAAGTCGTCGTGCGGCTTGTACAGCAGCTGTCCGCGGATGCCCTGGCGCTCGCCGCCGTTGAGCTTGTTGCCGTCGTGGACGTTGGTGATGTAGCCGTCGTCGCGCGTGTGGTAGGCCGAGACGCGCCCGGCCAGGCTGTCGGTGAGCGGGCCGGAGACAGTGCCTCGACCCTGGAAGTAGCCTTCCTGGCCGCCGGAGACTTCGATGGTGCGCTCGGGGGTGAAGGTCGGCGCGCGGGTGCTGATGTTGAGCACGCCGGCGGTGGTGTTCTTGCCGAACAGGGTGCCCTGCGGGCCGCGCAGCAGTTCGAGCTGCTCGATGTCGAGCAGGTCGAATACCGCCATGCCCGGACGGCCCAGGTAGACGTTGTCCAGGTAGACCCCGGCGGAGCCTTCCAGGCCGTCGCTGGCCGGGTTGTTGCCGATGCCGCGCACGGCGATGCTCGATTGCCGCGCGTGGATGAAGGCGACGTTGACGCTGGGCAGCACTTGCTGCAGGTCCTGCACTTTGCTGATGCGCTGGCTTTCCAGGGTGGCGCCGTCGAGCACGGTGAGCGGCGTCGGCACCTTCTGCGAATCCTCTTCGCGGCGCCGCGCGGTGACCGTGACCTTGCCCAGGGCGGTGGCCGACGGGTTGTCTTTGCGGGTGTCGCTGGCGCTTTGTTCGGTGCTGGGCGTGGTCGTCTGCGCGTCGTTCTGCTCGGCTGCCTGCAGCGGCAGGGCGCCGCCCAGGGCGAGCAGCAGGACCCAGGCGTAGTCGGGCACGCCCGGCCACGCTCGGCCGGTACGCAGGAGGGGGTGGGCTTGCGGGACTGTCGAACTCATCGAGTGGATTCCTTGACGATAGGCGCCGCCCGCTTTCTTCGGGCAACAGGGGGCCGCGCCAGGCGGTCGCTGGCGAAAGCGGCTCTCTTCGATTGGCTGGGCCTGGCCCTTAGGGCTCAGGCACCGGGGTGATCAGCGGCGACAGCCGCGCGGGGGGCACATTCGCGCCGACAGGGGGGAAACGGCGAAACGCTGGGTAGCCATCGGGCAGCTCCTGGTCGTGTGCATATTCTTATTTCTTAATCGAATAGATTTAAGTTTTATTCTTCGTTGACGGAATAAGAGCTTGCATTTAAAACCAGCGCATCTCCGACGGCAAATGCCTTTGTCCAATATTTTCAATGCCGGTAAAGCATCATGGATCTGCGCCAACTGCGTTACTTCATCGCCCTCACCGAACACCGCAGTTTCGTTCGCGCGGCCGATGCCATGGGCATCACCCAGCCGGCCTTCAGCCGCAGCATCCAGGGCCTGGAACAGGAACTCGGTTGCCAGTTGGTCGACCGTGGCAGCAAGGAACTGCGCCCCACGCCGGAGGGCCAGGTGGTGCTGCAGCACGCCTTGAGCCTGGTGCAGGGCGCGGCCAACCTGACCCAGGAAATCACCCAGTTGAACAAGCTCGACGCCGGTGAACTGCACTTCGGTTGCGGCCCGGCGCCGGCACAGAAACTGGTGCCGGATGCGCTGGCGGAATTGATCCAGCGCCACCCGCGCCTGCAGATCCGCTACGAGGTCGACAACTGGGAACGCCTGAGCCGCAGCCTGGCGCGCGAGGAGATCGAATTCTTCGTCGCCGACATCCGCCAGTTCGAGGCCGACCCGAACTTCCAGACGCGCCCGCTGCATCCGCGGCGCGGTTTCTTCTTCTGCCGCGCGGGGCATCCGCTGCTGGCCAAGGACAGCCTCTCGACCAATGATCTGTTCGCCTACCCGCTGGCCTCCTCGCGGATGCCGCCGGGGGTGCGCAAGCTGCTCGCCAACCTCAGCGGCAAGGCCGACCTGCAGGCGAACGTCCAGTGCGAGGACATGACCTCGCTGATCCGCATCGTCGCGCAGACCGAGGCCATCGGCCTGGGCACCGAAGACGGCCTGCGCGCGGCGCTGGCCAGCGGCGAACTGCACCGCCTGCAGGTGCGCAACCTGCCGCCCAACATCGACGGCCTGCACGCCCACTGCGGCATCGTCAGCCGCACCGGCTACCGCTTCTCGGCGGCGGCGCGGGCGCTGATCGAAACCCTGGTGCGGCTGGACAGCGAAGGGGACAGCGCGCTGGCCTGAGCGGCCACGGCGCCCGTGCCCCCGGCTGCGGGGCTTGGCGGGTGGGCGCGTTCGTAGGATGGGACGAGCGGAGCGATACCCATCGATGGGTATCGCTTCGCTCCACGCCTTCCTACGGCGGTGTGGGCTATTGCGCTTGTGCCACGGGCTGCGCGGCGGCTTGTTTGGCGGCGGCGGCGAGGTAGTCCGGTTTGGCCCAGTCGGCGGCCTTGAAGTCGCGGCGGATCAGGCCGAACTGTTTGGCGGCCTGGATCGAGGCGTCGAGCTTGCCGAGGAAGTCGGCATCCAGTTGCGGCGAGAGGGCGTCGGCCAGTGGGCGGTCCTTGAACTCGGTCTGCAGGATCACCGGCGGATAGCTGGCCTGCTTGGAGATCAGGTCGACGAAGGCGTCGTGGTTGGCCTCGGCGGTGGCCCAGGCCAGCGCTTGCAGTTCCACCTTGAGCAGGCGCTGGGTGATTTCCGGGTGGGCGTCGACGAAGGCGCCGTTGCCGATCAGCACGCCTTGCAGGGTGCCGGCGCCGTTGAGGTCGCGGGTGCTCAGGGGGATGTCCGCCAGGCCCTTGGCTTGCAGGGCGAAGAGCCCGGCCAGGCCCCAGGTGGCGTCGATCTGCTTGGCCGCCAGGGCGGCGAGGGCGGCGCTGAAGTCGAGGTTGATGACTTTCAGGTCTTTCTCGCTGAGGCCGGCGCTGGCCAGGGCGTTGTCGAACGACAACTGGCTGGCGGTGCCGCGGAAGATGCCGACGCGCTTGCCCTTGAGGTCGGCCAGGGTCTTGATCGAGGAGCCCGGCTGCACGCCCAGGTAATGGTTCACCCCGCGTCCGGTGGCGGCCAGCAGGCGGGTGTCGAGCCCGCCGGACTTGCCGATGATGCCCGCCAGGTCGCCGAGGTAGGCGAAGTCCACCTGGCCGTTGGCGAGGGCCTCGTTGATCACCGGGCCGGCGCCCTTGAAGTAGGTCCACTTCACCTGGATGCCATCGTTGGCGAATTCCTTCTCCAGCAGTTGGCGGGTATTGATCACGTCGACGATTCCGCCGCCGGCGTGATTCGGCCCGGCGCTGACGTCCGGCACGGCGATGCGGATTTCCTTCGGCGCCTCGGCGGCGCTGGTGAAGGGCGCGTAGGCGCCGAGCAGGCCGGCGAGGACCGGGGCGGCGAATAGGGACAGCAACTGATGGGTGAGGGCTCTCATGGCGCCTGCCTCCTGCGGGTGGGATAGGGGAGGCACTTAAGGCAGCTAACGGCTGATAAATAAAATAATAAAAACTTATTTTTTAGTAACTTTAAGTATTAAGGCGCGTCCGCTCTGCTTTGCCGGGCAGATGCGCAAAAGGCATAAAAAATATTCGCCGAATGCATTGGCCGCGGGCGGGGCACTTTCCTTAAATGGGTTCTCTTAGCTCTTAAATGCATTGACGGATATTTTATTATTCCAATGAAGAATAATCAGAAGGCGCTTGCCGCCGCGCCCCTCTTCTCGCCCCGAGGCTTCCCGGCCTGGCGTCCCGGTCGGCTCGGCGAGCGCTTGCTGGCCTGGCTGCCGGCGGCGCTGCTGTTCGGCCTCTGGTGGCTGGCCGCCGAGCGCCACTGGATGTCGGCGCAGGTGCTGCCGGCGCCGGCGCTGGTCTGGCAGAGCGGCCGCGAACTGATCGCCGGCGAACTCTGGCAGCAATTGTCGATCAGCCTGCAGCGCCTGGCCTGGGGCCTGCTCGCCGGGATCGCCAGCGGTCTCGCGCTGGGTGCCTGGCTGGGTTTCAGCCGCCGCGCCGAGCGTTTCATCCTGCCGACCTTCACCGCCCTGGCGCAGGTCCCGACCCTGGCCTGGATTCCGTTGTTCATGCTGTTCTTCGGCATCGGCGAGCTGCTCAAGCTGGTGGTGTTGGTGAAGGCGGTGATCGTCCCGGTCACCCTGCACACCCTGGTCGGTGTGCGCGACGCCCAGCCCAAACTGCGTGAGGCCGCCGCCGTGCTGCGCCTGCCGCCGCGCCTGCTGGTCTGGCGCCTGCTCCTGCCGGCGGCGCTGCCGGCCTTTCTCACCGGCGTGCGCCTGGCCCTGGCGCAAGGCTGGACCTCGCTGCTGGCGGTGGAGTTGCTGGCGTCCAGCGAAGGCATCGGCTACCTGATGGTGCAGAGCCGGCAATTGTTCATGCTCGACGTGGTGTTCGTCTGCATCCTCGTCGTCGGCCTGGTCGGCGCCGCCATGGATCGCGGCATCCAGGCCGTGGAGCGGCGCCTGGTGCATTGGCCGCAGCAGGCCGCCGGCGAGTTCCGTCGCGGCAGCCGCGGACGTGGCTGGCAACGCTTGCAACCCTGGACGCTGCCGCTGGTCTTGCTGGCGCTGTGGCAGGCGGCGAGCCGTCTGCAATGGGTCGATCCGGCGATTCTCGCCAGCCCGGCGGCGGTGCTGGACGCCACTGCCCAGGGGCTGCTCGACGGCAGCCTGTTGCGGGCCCTGGGCAGTAGCTTGAGCCGCACGCTGCTTGGCCTGCTGTTGGGCGGCGGCGCCGGCTTCCTGCTCGGCCTGGCGCTGGGCCTGTGGCGCCCGGCGGAACGTCTGCTCGGCCCGTCTTTCGCGGCGCTGCGCCAGGTGGCGATTTTCGCCTGGGTGCCGCTGCTCACCGCCTGGTTCGGCCTGGGCGAGGCGGCCAAGGTGGTGTTCGTCGCCCTGGCCGCGTTCTTCCCGCTGCTGCTGGCGACCCAGCGCGGCATCGCCAGCCTGCCGGCGCAACTGGCGGAAGCGGCCCGCGCATTGCGCCTCGGGCCATGGCAACGCCTGCGCCTGCTGGTGCTGCCGGGCGCCGCGCCGTCGATCTTCGCCGGCCTGCGCCTGGGCCTGATCTACGCCTGGCTGGGGACCATCGGTGCCGAGTACTTCATGCCGTCGAACGGAGGCATCGGCAGCCAGATGATCAGCGCCCAGCAACTGTTCCGCATGGACCTGGTCAGCGCCGGGATGCTCCTGGTCGGCCTCACCGGCGCCCTGCTCGGCGCCCTCGGACAACGCATCGAAGCGCGCGCCACGCGCTGGAGACACGCATGAACGCCCTGACTTCCCAGCCGCTGGTGAGCTTCCGCCAGGTCGGCAAGAGTTTCCCCGTGGACGGCCGTGAACTGGAGGCCATCCAGCGCTTCGACCTGGACATCGGCGACGGCGAGTTCATCGCCATTGTCGGCGCCAGCGGCTGCGGCAAGTCGACCCTGCTGCGCCTGCTGGTCGGCCTCGACCGCGAGTACCGCGGCGAGATCCGCATCGCCGGCCAGCCCATCGACGGCATTGGCAGCGAGCGCGGCATCGTCTTCCAGGAACACCGCCTGTTCCCCTGGCTGACGGTGCAACAGAACGTCGCCCTGGGCCTGGTCAACGAGCCGTTGAGCGAGGCGGACAAGGCGCGCAAGGTCGCCGACTACCTGGAGCTGGTCGGCCTGTCGAGCTTCCGGCGCGCCTACCCGCACCAACTGTCCGGCGGCATGGCGCAGCGCGTGGCGATCGCCCGCGGGCTGGTGGCCAGCCCGCGCATCCTGCTGCTCGACGAGCCCTTCGGCGCCCTCGATGCGCTGACCCGCCAGCAGTTGCAGGAGGAGCTGCTGCGCATCCGCGCGCGCGAACGCATCACCACCCTGCTGGTGACCCACGATGTCGAGGAGGCGCTGTTCCTCGCCGACCGCGTGGTGGTCATGGCGCCACGGCCGGGGCGCATCAAACGCATCGTCGAGGTGCCGCTGGCGCACCCGCGCGAGCGTGGCGGCTTCGATTTCCTGCGCCTGCGCGAGGCACTGCTGCACGAGCTGACCGCCGACGGCGACTACCTCGCCCCGCTGCCCAGGCGCGTGGAGAACCTGCCCTTCGAGTTCATCGCCTGCTGAGCGCTTTCCCTGGTGCCGCGACAGGCCGTTTCCCCCACACCATCCGAGTCCCGACATGAGCAAACGCCCCAACTTCCTGGTGATAGTCGCCGACGACCTCGGCTTCTCCGACATCGGCGCCTTCGGCGGTGAGATATCCACGCCGAACCTAGACGCCCTGGCCCACGCCGGTCTGCGCCTGACCGACTTCCACACCGCGCCGACCTGCTCGCCAACCCGCTCGATGCTGCTCACCGGCACCGATCACCATATCGCCGGCATCGGCACCATGGCCGAGGTGCTGACCCCGGAGCTGGAGGGCAAGCCGGGTTACGAGGGCTACCTCAACGAGCGCGTGGTGGCGCTGCCCGAGCTGCTGCGCGAGGCCGGCTACCAGACGCTGATGTCCGGCAAGTGGCACCTCGGCCTGAAGGCCGAGCAGGCCCCCCACGCGCGCGGCTTCGAGCGTTCCTTCTCGCTGTTGCCCGGCGCCGCCAACCATTACGGCTACGAGCCGCCCTACGACGAGAGCACGCCGCGCATCCTCAAGGGCACCCCGGCGCTGTACATCGAGGACGACCAGTTCATCGAGCGGCTGCCGGAGGGCTTCTATTCCTCCGACGCCTTCGGCGACAAGCTGCTGCAGTACCTCAAGGAGCGCGACCAGAGCCGCCCGTTCTTCGCCTACCTGCCGTTCTCCGCGCCGCACTGGCCGCTGCAGGCGCCCAAGGAGGTGGTGGACAAGTACCGTGGCCGCTACGACGCCGGGCCCGAGGCGCTGCGTCAGGAGCGCTTGGCGCGACTCAAGGCGCTGGGCCTGGTCGAGCCCGACGTGGAAGCGCACATGGTGCTGGCGCTGAGCAAGGAGTGGAGCCAGCTTTCCGCCGAGGAGCGGGCCAGGTCGGCGCGCGCCATGGAGGTCTACGCCGGCATGGTCGAGCGCATGGACTGGAACATCGGCCGGGTGCTCGACTACCTGCGCCAGCAGGGCGAGCTGGACAACACCTTCGTCCTGTTCATGTCCGACAACGGCGCCGAGGGCGCGCTGCTGGAGGCCTTCCCGAAATTCGGCCCGGACCTGCTGGGCTTCCTCGACCAGCACTACGACAACAGCCTGGACAACATCGGCCGCGCCAACTCCTACGTCTGGTACGGCCCGCGCTGGGCCCAGGCGGCCACCGCGCCGTCGCGCCTGTACAAGGCCTTCACCACCGAGGGCGGCATCCGCGTGCCGGCCTTCGTGCGTTATCCACAACTGGCCCGCCAGGGCGCCATCAGCGATTCCTTCAGTACCGTGATGGACATCACCCCGACCATCCTCGACCTGGCCGGCGTGCGCCATCCCGGCAAGCACTGGCGCGGCCGCGAGGTCGCCGAGCCGCGCGGCAAGTCCTGGCTGGGCTGGCTGTCCGGCGAGACCGCCCAGGCCCACGACGAGAAGACCGTGACCGGCTGGGAGCTGTTCGGCATGCGCGCCATCCGCCAGGGCGACTGGAAGGCGGTGTACCTGCCGGCGCCGGTCGGTCCGGCCACCTGGCAGCTCTACGACCTGGCCAAGGACCCCGGCGAGATCCACGACTTGGCGAAGAGCCATGCCGGCAAGCTGGCCGAGCTGATCGAGCACTGGAAGCAGTACGTCAGCGAGACCGGGGTGATCGAGGGCGCCTCGCCCTTCCTGGTCAAGTGAACCCGGCCGCTGCCGTCGGCGGCGGCACCCGCGTGGCCTGCTGCGCCTGACCAGGCGAAGCAGGCCTCCCGCACAACCCCTTTCAGATTCAGTGAATTCCTACTCCGCACGACATGACCTTCAGTAAAAACTGAGGGTCAACTCCTCGCCAGTCGAAACACAGCGTCCGCGACAGCGCTGCCGCGCGGTCGCCGCCGTGCCCCCGGATGCCGCCGGCGAGCCCCACGGATGCTGGGCTGCGGGCATCGGGCAAGGCCGCGCCCAGGCGCGCTAGCGAAAGCGGGAAAGGCGTCTAGAATTCGGCAGTCAGTTGAATGGCGTCAATGAAATGGCGTTTTGCCAGCAATTTGCATTGCCTGCTTTCCTACACAACTGCACAATTGCGCTTTCGCCAAAAGAACGACAGAAAACGGCGAACGGGACTTCTGGGGACGGCCATGGCGGCAAGATGGGGGTTGCGCGGCAAATCGGTAGTAGCGCTGTTATTGGCCTGCGTTCTGGCGTTGGTTCCCGCGGTGCTGCTTGGCTGGAAGGCGATGGAGGACATCCGTACGCACTTCGGCCTGGCCTATGCGAAAAACTTCACCCTGCTCAACCAGCAGAAGATTCTCGCCCCGGTGATCCGCGAGCTGTCGCTGTCGCGGCGTCTGGCCGAGTCGGTGGTGACCCAGGACTGGCTGCTCGACGAAGGCGATTCCGAGCGGCGCACGCGCTTCTTCCGCGAGGTGGAGGGCTACCGCAGCGACCAGCAGAACGACTATTCCTACTTCGTCATCGTCGACGCCTCGCACCACTACTATTTCAACGACTCCACGGCGCCCCTTTCCAACGCCCCGCGCTACACCCTGAGCCCCGACGATCCGCAGGACTCCTGGTACTTCGCCAGCATGGCCAGTGCCGAGCCCTACAACATCAACGTCAACTATGACGCCAAGCTCAAGGTCACCAAGGTCTGGTTCAACGTCCAGGTGATCGCCGGCAACCGCAAGATCGGCCTGGCCGGCGGCGGCCTCGACCTGACGTCCTTCCTCGACCAGTTCATCTCCCGCCGCGAGCCCGGCGTGACCTCGATGATCGTCGACGCCGACGGCGCCATCCAGGCGCACCCGGACAAGCGCCTGATCGCCTACAGCTCGGGCACCGGTACCGGCGCCGCCGCCCAGCACCGTATCTTCGACCTGCTCGGCAGCGACGCCGAGCGCAGCGGCCTGCGCGGCGCGATGGATGACGCCGAGGCGCATCCCGGCGAGGTGCGCACCTTCTGGGCGACCCTCGACGGCAAGCGCCAGTTGCTGGCCACCGCCTATATCCCGGAACTGCGCTGGCACGTGCTCAGCGCCGTCGACCTGCATGCCGCGCAGGTGCTCGACAGCCGCTGGATCTGGCCGCTGCTCGGAACCCTGGTGGGACTGCTGGCGCTGCTCCTGCTGGGCTTCGCCTACACCGTCGAACTGCTGGTGCTCAGGCCGCTGCGCGCCCTGCGCCAGTCGGCCAAGGCGATCGCCGCCGGGCATTACGACAACCCGATGCCGAAGGCTCGCGGGGATGAGATCGGCGAGTTGTCGCAAGCCTTCTCGAGCATGGCCGAGCAGGTGCGCCGGCACACCGAGGAGCTGGAAGACAAGGTCCGCGAGCGGACGTCCGCCCTGGAGCAGGCCAACCGCGAGATGGCCGCAGCGCAGAAGAAGATCGGCGATTCCATCGATTACGCCAGCCTGATCCAGCGCGCCATCCTCCCCGACCGTCAGTTGCAGGCCTCCCTCGGCGAACACCATTTCGTCCTGTGGAAGCCGCGCGATGTGGTCGGCGGCGACTTCTACATCTACCGCGAAGGCAGCCACGACAGCCTGATCGGCGTGGTCGACTGCGCCGGCCATGGGGTGCCCGGCGCGCTCATGACCATGCTCGCCCTGGCCGCCATCGACCACGCCATCGACAGCGTGCAGAGCCACGATCCGGCGTCCATCCTGCGGGAAACCGACCAGGTGATGCGCGGCATGCTCAGCCAGGAGCAACTGACCCAGGCCCTGGCTACCAACATGGATGCCGGTTTCGTGCGCATCGACCACGACCGCCGCCTGCTGCACTTCGCCGGGGCGAAGATTTCGCTATTCGCCTGCGACGGTGAGGAAGTCCGCGAGTTCAAGGGCGGCCGCCGCGCCCTCGGCGACAAGCGCCAGGGCGAGTACCAGAACATCGAGGTCGCCCTGCAGCCGGGTTGGACCTTCTACCTGTGCACCGACGGTTTCCTCGACCAGGCCGGCGGCGAGCATGGCTTCGGCTTCGGCAACAGCCGTTTCGCCGAGTTGCTGCGCCAGCATGCGCGGCTGCCCCTGGGCGAGCAGGCGCGGGTGTTCGCCGCCAGCCTCGCGGAGTATCAGGGCGAGCGGCCGCAGCGCGACGACATTACTATCCTTTCCTTCCGCTTCGAGTAGGAGTTCGCCATGGAGACACTAGACCTGTTGGCCATGCGTGACAGCTTTACCCGGCAACGCATCCTGCTGTGCTTCAACGGACCGATCTCGCGCAGCCTGATCGAGGAAATCGGCCACGCCCTGCGCAACTACATGCAGGCCGAGCAGGCGCATCCCAGCGAGGCGATGGATGTCTTCGCGGTGTACATCGAGATGACCCAGAACATCCGTCATTACGCCAGCACGCGCGGCTACAGCGAGCAGGATGCCTCGGCCACCGTGGCCATCGCCCGCGACGACGACGGCCACTACCTGGTCTCCGCCGGCAACCTGGTGGAACTGGAAGACGGCCGCGCCCTGGTGCGCAGCATCGAGGCCATCGCCGGGCTCGACAAGGCCCAGCTCAAGGCCGCCTACAAGGAACAACTGCGCCGCCCGCGCGACGCCGAGGCCAGCAGCGGTGCCGGTCTGGGCCTGCTGGACATCGCCCGCAAAGCCAGCGCGCCGCTGTTCACTTCCCTTACCGAACAACCCGATGGCCGCGCGTTCTTCAGCCTGCGCGCCGTTATCTGACCCTGCGTTTCAGGAATACAACGCTATGAGTGACCTCAATATCAGCGGCACCCAGTCCACCCCGTCGATCCATGGCGACTGGCAGGCCGGCGTCCTCGCCATGCAGGGCGATTCCTATCCGGAGAACTCCTACGAACTCTTCGGCCAAGTGATCGAGTGGGTGCAGCGCTTCCTCAGTGAGGAGCAGCGCCCGCTGTCCCTCGACCTGCGCCTGCTGTACCTCAACACCAGCTCGATCAAGGCCATGATGGATATCTTCGACCTGCTCGAAGAAGCCCATGGCAGGGGGCTTCGGACCCAGGTGAGCTGGCACTACGACCGGCGCAACGAACGGGTCGCCGAGCTGGCCGAGGAATTCCGCGAAGACTGCAGCTTCCCCTTCGAAATCCAGCCCTACGACGAGTGACGGCCATGAGCAGCGAGCGCGAGCTGGACCTGTTGATCGAGGAGCTGTTGGCCGACCCCCAGTACGTCGGCCATCCCCTGCGCGAGGCCTTGTTCCTCAAGCACCAGCAATCCCTCGAACAGTTGGCTCGCCTGGAGCGTATCGCGCGTATCTCCGACGGTTTCCAGTCGATGGCGCGCGCGCAGAACTCCACGCTGTCCGAGCGTTATCACAAGCAACTGCGCCAGTTGGAAAAGGTCGCGCGCATCTCCGATCGCTACCAGGACATGATGCGCGACCTCAACCTGGCGCTGAAGGAAGCCTCCACCCACGACCCGCTGACCGGCATCGGCAACCGCCGCCTGCTGATGGATCGCCTGCGCGAAGAGAGCGAGCGCGCCCAGCGCCAGAAGCGCCCTTATGTGCTGGTGATCCTCGACGTCGACCATTTCAAGCTGGTCAACGACAACTGGGGGCATGAGGTGGGCGACCGCGTGCTGGTGGAAATCGGCCGCGCCATGCAGGCCGCACTGCGCCAATACGACCTCTGCGGCCGCTGGGGCGGCGAGGAATTCCTCCTGCTGCTGCCAGATACCGGCATGGCCGAGGCCGGGCAGGTGATCGAGCGCGTTCGCAACGATATCCGCGCCCTGGCCGTGCGCGTCGGCACCGAGGCGCTGTCGGTGACGGCCAGCTTCGGGGTTGCCGAATACCAGCTGGGCGAGAGCTACTCGCAGACCCTCAGCCGCGCCGACGCGGCACTGCTCGCCGCCAAACGCGGCGGGCGCGACAAGTGCGTGGCCAGCCTGGTCGAGGACTGAGCGCGCTGCGCCCAGGCGGCCCGCTTCTACGGCGGGCCGGGCGGGTGTTGCGCGGCGCCTTAGATTCGCACGCTGGCGAAGGTCGATTCACCCTGCGCCTGGCTCAGCGCCGAGATGGCCGAGGAATGCGGCATCAGCGCCAGGTCCTGGGGGATCGGCATCAGCACCACCGGTTGGCCCAGCGGCTGGCCCTGGCGCTCGTCGCGCGGCGGGATGCCGAAGTATTCGCGGTAGCACTTGGAGAAGTGCGGGGTGGAAACGAAGCCGCACACCGAGGCCACTTCGATGATCGACATCGAGGTCTGCTTGAGCAACTGGCGCGCGCGGATCAGGCGCAGCTTCAGGTAGTAGCGCGATGGCGAGCAGTGCAGGTACTTCTGGAACAGCCGTTCGAGCTGGCGCCGCGACACGTTGACGTAGACCGCCAGTTCGTCGAGGTCGATCGGTTCTTCCAGGTTGGCTTCCATCAGCGCGACGATTTCCTGCAGCTTCGGCTGGTTGGTGCCGAGCATGTGCTTGAGCGGCACGCGCTGGTGGTCCTGCTCGTTGCGGATGCGTTCGTAGATGAACATTTCGGAGATTGCCGCCGACAGTTCGCGGCCGTGCTCGCGGCCGATCAGGTGCAGCATCATGTCCATCGGTGCGGTGCCGCCGGAGGAGGTGTAGCGGTTGCGGTCGATGGAGAACAGGCGGGTGCTCATGGCCACCCGCGGGAAGGCCTCCTGCATCGCCGCCAGGCATTCCCAGTGCACGCTGCAGTCGTAGCCGTCGAGCAGGCCGGCGCGGGCCAGTGCCCAGCTGCCGGTGCACACGGCGCCGAGGCGGCGGCCCAGGCGCGCCTGGGTCTGCAGGAAGCTGACGTGCTCGCGGCTGACGCTGCGCTGGATGCCGACGCCGCCGACCACGATCAGCGTGTCCATGGCCGGGGCGCTGTCGGCGCCGGCGTCGGGGGTGATCTGCAGGCCGTCGCTGGCCCACACCTGGCGGCCGTCGAGGCTGATGGTGTGCCAGCGGTACAGCTCGCGTCCGGAGAGCTGGTTGGCCATGCGCAAGGGTTCCACCGCGGAGGCCAGGGAGATCAGGGTGAAATTGTCCAGCAGCAGGAAGCCGATGGACTGCGGAGCTCGGTTCTGCGGGGGAACTCCGGGATTGAAGGCATTCATGCTTGATCTCCTCACGCTAGTCACAGTCGCCCGGAAGGGGCCTTTCTTATGGTTGTTCTCTGCTTGGGGGTTGCCCGCGGGCATTACCCATATCTAGAGCAAGGCAAATGCCATGCCTAAATTGATTGGGCGTTCAATATAAAAAAGAGGAAGGCTCAGGGCGGCGCATTTGGGAGCGTAGAAGCGACATCCGGGAGGTCGCAAATGCTTATGTGCTGGGGCCTCTGAGGCTTTTGGTAGCACTGGCGCGGGAGGCAGGATGCGACCGGCTGGTCGGAAAAGTAACGTTTGTCAGAATTGTCTTCAGCTCGCCGGGGCAGCCGGGGCGGTGCGCCAAAAGGTAGCGCGCCCGCCTCCCGGTGAGCGATATCAGGTCAGCATTCGATGCTGCTGACGGCCAGGCCGCCGCGCGAGGTTTCCTTGTACTTGTCGTGCATGTCGGCGCCGGTGTCGCGCATGGTGCGGATCACCTGGTCGAGGCTGATGAAGTGCTGGCCGTCGCCGCGCAGGGCCATCTGTGCGGCGTTGATGGCTTTCACCGCGGCGATGGCGTTGCGTTCGATGCAGGGCACCTGGACCAGTCCGCCGACCGGGTCGCAGGTCAGCCCGAGGTTGTGTTCCAGGCCGATCTCGGCGGCGTTCTCGACCTGTTCCGGGGAGGCCCCGAGGACTTCCGCGAGGCCGGCCGCGGCCATGGCGCAGGCGGAGC
>NZ_FNDS01000031.1 GCF_900099785.1 Pseudomonas panipatensis
TTAATGCCGAGAGCTGATGACGAGCTTTCTTTTAGAGAGCGAAGTGGTTGATGCCATGCTTCCAGGAAAAGCTTCTAAGCTTCAGGTAACTAGGAACCGTACCCCAAACCGACACAGGTGGTTGGGTAGAGAATACCAAGGCGCTTGAGAGAACTCGGGTGAAGGAACTAGGCAAAATGGCACCGTAACTTCGGGAGAAGGTGCGCCGGTGAGGGTGAAGTATTTACTACGTAAGCCCATGCCGGTCGAAGATACCAGGCCGCTGCGACTGTTTATTAAAAACACAGCACTCTGCAAACACGAAAGTGGACGTATAGGGTGTGACGCCTGCCCGGTGCCGGAAGGTTAATTGATGGGGTTAGCGAAAGCGAAGCTCTTGATCGAAGCCCCGGTAAACGGCGGCCGTAACTATAACGGTCCTAAGGTAGCGAAATTCCTTGTCGGGTAAGTTCCGACCTGCACGAATGGCGTAACGATGGCGGCGCTGTCTCCACCCGAGACTCAGTGAAATTGAAATCGCTGTGAAGATGCAGTGTATCCGCGGCTAGACGGAAAGACCCCGTGAACCTTTACTGTAGCTTTGCACTGGACTTTGAGCCTGCTTGTGTAGGATAGGTGGGAGGCTTTGAAGCGTGGACGCCAGTTCGCGTGGAGCCAACCTTGAAATACCACCCTGGCATGCTTGAGGTTCTAACTCTGGTCCGTCATCCGGATCGAGGACAGTGTATGGTGGGCAGTTTGACTGGGGCGGTCTCCTCCTAAAGAGTAACGGAGGAGTACGAAGGTGCGCTCAGACCGGTCGGAAATCGGTCGTAGAGTATAAAGGCAAAAGCGCGCTTGACTGCGAGACAGACACGTCGAGCAGGTACGAAAGTAGGTCTTAGTGATCCGGTGGTTCTGTATGGAAGGGCCATCGCTCAACGGATAAAAGGTACTCCGGGGATAACAGGCTGATACCGCCCAAGAGTTCATATCGACGGCGGTGTTTGGCACCTCGATGTCGGCTCATCACATCCTGGGGCTGAAGCCGGTCCCAAGGGTATGGCTGTTCGCCATTTAAAGTGGTACGCGAGCTGGGTTTAGAACGTCGTGAGACAGTTCGGTCCCTATCTGCCGTGGACGTTTGAGATTTGAGAGGGGCTGCTCCTAGTACGAGAGGACCGGAGTGGACGAACCTCTGGTGTTCCGGTTGTCACGCCAGTGGCATTGCCGGGTAGCTATGTTCGGAATAGATAACCGCTGAAAGCATCTAAGCGGGAAACTAGCCTCAAGATGAGATCTCACTGGGAACTTGATTCCCCTAAAGGGCCGTCGAAGACTACGACGTTGATAGGTTGGGTGTGTAAGCGCTGTGAGGCGTTGAGCTAACCAATACTAATTGCCCGTGAGGCTTGACCATATAACACCCAAACAATTTGGTGTTAGACGGTGAAGTCGACGAACCGAAAGTTCGCAAGAACCGCAAAT
>NZ_FNDS01000018.1 GCF_900099785.1 Pseudomonas panipatensis
GTCCGCGCGTTGGCAGTCCTATGCGACTCTTGGCCGAAGTGCTCTTTAACAAATCACTGTTCAACGGGTCACGGAACATCGCTTTCGGCGGCGTTTCGTGACCTTGGCTCGCTGAACAAGCTGCGGGTGCAAGACATCCCTGTCGCCACTTCAGCGCAGTCCTGAAACCCCGGCCCCGCCATCCATGGCGGTTCGCTCGCCGGGGCAACGCATGCGTTGCCAATTCCCGGCTCGCCCTCAAGCACATCGACCAGAAAACCGTCAGCCAGACCATCGACGCCATGGTCCAGGCCGACCCTAAGCTGGCCTGGCTGAAAGAGGCAGAGCAGCGCGGCGATGTGGATTGGCGCAGGGTCAAGGAAATCCACGACTCGTACAGCTACAGCCAGTCCGGCATGGGGCCGGCCACTCAGTTGGCGGTGGCGATCGTCGTGACGTACCTGACCTGGGGGGCCGGTAGTTCCCTAGTTGGTGTCGCTGCCAACAGCGTGCCGGGCGTCGTTGCCAACTCAGTCGCCGCCGCTGTCAGCAGCAACGCGGCCATCAGCACGGTCAACAACCGCGGCGACCTGGGCGCGGTGACCAAGGATGTCACCTCCAGCGATAGCCTGAAGAGCTATGTCGCCGCGGGTGTCAGCGGCGGCATCGGTAACGCCAATCTGGGTCTGCAACTGGCGGTTAATTCCGCGATGAAGACCGTGCTGCAAGGCGGCAAGTTCAAGGACAACCTTGCACAGGCGGCTGTGAGCATGGCGGCGGACCTACTCAGTGGCGCGCTCTACGAAAAGGTCGGTGACGGTCTTGCCGGCGCTGGACTGCCAACGAAGGTGGCGGTGCATGCCATCGTGGGTGGTCTGATCGGCGAAGCGGCTGGCGGTGATTTCCGCACGGCCGCCCTGGCGGCAGGGGCGAACGAGGCATTGGTGAATCTGGTGGGGGAAAAGCTCTTCCCCGGTGAGGCCCATGAGCGCGTTCTGGCCATGACCTCCCAGTTGCTTGGGATGACCGTGGCCGCGGCCGCCGGTGGCAGTGATAAGGATCAGGAAAAGGCCGGTTGGGTTGCTCAACAAGCCACGGTGAACAACTACCTGGACCATCGGGATGTGGATGAACTGGCCAAGGAACTGGTGGGCTGCCGGTCGAATCCCGATCCTGTTGCCTGCCGTGGTCAGGTTCAGGGCAAGTACCAGGCGATCAATGACCGCAAGGCCGGTGCGTCTCTGTATGGCTGCAAGGGCGAGGGGGAGACGGCTTGCAACGCGCAGCGCAATGCCGTGGAGGCAGGCTCCGCCAAGTTGGACTGGTTGTTCGGGCTGGGAACGCTGAACGCTGATGAACAGGATGTCATTGGACACTTCCAGGACATCAACCACAATGAGGAGCGTGTTGCCCAGCACGCCTGGCTGGAGTCGTTCCTGCAAGGCTCTGGAGTGATTGGCGGTGCTTTGTTGGGGGGAGCTGCTGGGCTTGCCGCTGCGCAGAGGGGGGGCTGCGGTAGGGGATGGGGCGAAGGAGGTTGCGGGTGCTGCTGACAATTCTGCACATAACGCGGCAAGTTTCGCTCAGCTGAAGCTTGATCTTAAAACAACAGAATCGGCTAATAATGTTGTTGATAGTCTTCGAGCCACAGGGCAGCTTCCTGCTAACTATGTAAATAAAGCTCAAGCGGCGCAGCAAGGTTGGCAGCCAGGAAAGGCTTTAAATAACAGTGTTCCGGGTGGGCAGATTGGCGGAGATATTTTCCATAATACGACGAATATACTTCCATTGAGCTCAGGCAGAACGTGGTTTGAAGCTGATATCGGTTTGAATAGCACGATATCCCGCAGCAATCAGCCAGGAACGAGGTTGCTGTATTCAAATGATGGGCTTCTTTATATAACTACGGATCACTATAAAACCGTCGCCCCTATTGGGACTTGGAAATAGCATAGGTCTATGAAAATCACGATTGATGGCCATGAAGTCGTTACAGAGCAAGATTTCCATCGTCAGTTGGCGGAGGCTTTAGGTGTCCAAGATTTTTATGGATATAACTTGGATGCGTTATGGGACTTGCTCAGTGCAAGTGTTGAACGGCCGTTGGTCTTGGTATGGAATGACCATGATTGTTCCAGAGGGAACATTCCACACGAATTTGATGGAATTATAGAGGTATTGGAGAGAGTGAAGCAGCAGGATGAGAGCTTCGGATGGGAAGATAAATTTTCTTATATTCTTGATTAGCCTAAAATTAAAATCCCCGGCTTAGCCGGGGATTTTAATTTTACTTCGTCACCGCCCCCCTGTCTCTGCTCGTGATCAGCCTGGTTGCCCCAACCCAACTTCCCCACCCCACCCCACCGGCGTGGAGGTTTTCACCTCAAATCTCGCCATCGGAACGAGTCTCTCCGCCTGATCCGTGGACAAGGACCGTTTCGATGACTGGGTGGATTGAACCGCCGAAACACCAATGGAAGTAATAGCCGGTCCGTTCCCATCCCGCGCGTTGACAGTCCCATGCGACTCTTGGCCGAAGTGCTCTTTAACAAATCACTGTTCAACGGGGCACGGAACATCGCTTTCGGCGGTGTTTCGTGACCTTGGTTCATTGAACAAGCATCGGGTGCAAGACCTCCCTGTCGTTACTTCAGCGCAGTCCTGAAACCCCGGCCCCGCCATCCATGGCGGGTCGCTCGCCGGGGCAACGCATGCGTTGCCAATTCCCGGCTCGCCCTCAACCTGAGCTGGGAGGACATGCTGACGGTGGGCTCTGGCGCCGCCGTGGACCAGACGCAAGCCAGCCGATAGCAGGCCCTGCTGCAGCAACTGAACACCGGCAACGACAACAACCCGATCAAGGCCAAGTTCGATTCCAGCCGCGACATTGCCGAGAGCGTTCTGGGCGGCCTGCAACTGGAAAACCGTCCGCTGAGCTGGGCCGACGGCTCGCCGATCGTCGCCCATGGCCAACCGGTCTACGCCTTCCAGGCCACGCCGGAACAGTTCGCTGACAGCAGCCTGTTCAACACGCCCTACCAAGGCAACCAGGGCTCGGCCAGTTGGGCGAACGTCTACCAGGCGGTGCAGCAATACGGCCAGGCTCAAGCCAATGCCCACGCTGGCGAGATCGGTACATTCAAGGGACAGGAAGACAGCCAGGGCTATCTTCGCGATGCACTGGGCAACCTCGTCGGCGATCAGGCCATTCGCGATACGACCATCGAGGAAACCCTGCTGGGAGGAGGACCGGCCGGCAAGGTCGCCGGCACGACTGCCGGTAGAGTGGCCAAGGAGCTTGGGGAGACGATTTCCGGGTGGGTTGAGGCTAAGCTTGCGACAAAAGGGGCTGCTGAATTACCGAAGCCTACCGTTGAGCTATTTGGGGGGATGAATGCTCAGACCCCTGGTGCAATAAACGTAGATATCCGGGCTGATATTCAGTCAGGCATTCGAGCAGATGCTACGAAGCTTCCTTTTAGGGATAATTCGTTGGGGGAGGTTGTTGCTAGTAATCCCTTCATTCCCAAGAGTGCGGGTGGTACTAACTCAATGATGGACTTTCTGCCGGAAGCTACTCGTGTAGTAGAACCAGGAGGAAAAATATTCATCAATGCAAATGCTGCGAATCCTTACGGCAAAATTCCAGGTGCACCTGAACTAGAATCTCTAGGTTTACGAGTTATACAAAATGGCCCTCTTGACTCTAGATTTTCAGGGCAAATATTCCTCCGTACAGACGGAAGTGTAATTACGAATCTCGACAGTATGAAAACTATCGTTTTGGAGAAAATAAAATGATGCTTTCTGTCGATTTTGATGATCTTGATACGTTTAATTGTACATATGGGATTTCAGAGCAAAAATCTGGAGCGCTTAGAGTTTTCGTTGAGGGAGGGCTAGCATTTCCGCATGGCATACTTTTAAGAGAAAATAGCGGTGTTCGCTTTGTTAAATGCGATAAAGACAAATCGAAGAGCGTAGAGGTCATATTTCCCAGGCACTACATTTTCGATCCGTCAAGGCGGGTTAGGTATTTTGAGTGGGAGCTGACTGATGATTGCCTTTTGAGAGCTCGTACTAAATCTGGCGAGTGGATTCAATATAAGAGCAAGGCTGATAGTCAATATGCTATGCATGAATTCGTTGGTGGATGCTGGTTTGTTTTTGAGGGCTTCTCATTTTCAAAAATGATAACCACCAAGTACACGGAATATAGAAAAAGCTCCACCGGGAATGAAGTGGTGCAAGAGCTTGGCTCCCGCTCTTTTGTTGATGCTCTTTCCAAAGAATATTTCTTAGAAGGGGTTCTTGAAACTCCGCCAGGACCGGGCTGGATGTCGTGGAATATTTATGCGAAGTCCTTCCACATTGAAATCCCAGACGTTTGAAAATATGTCCCGTCCAACTGTCCAAACTAACCTCCCCGCTATTGCAGCGGGGAGGTTTTTACGTCAAATCATCGAGTACGCCGTCCTCGCCGCGACCGCTGATCGATTATTCCCCTGATCCGCCCAACTGAAATGGCTCATTCGCGGCGACGCGCTCGCTGCGGCGGGCAGGAGCTTTCATACCGCGATGCCAGAGTCCGAGCTGACCGCGCGTTGGCAGTCCCATGCGACTCTTGGCCGAAGTGCTCTTTAACGAATCACTGTTCAACGGGGCACGGAACATCGCTTTCGGCGGTGTTTCGTGACCTTGGTTCATTGAACAAGCCGTGCCCAAGGGAGCTGTTTCCGCAGGAGGACAGGAAATCGCCGATCAGGCCCTCCAGGCCTTGATCGCGTCTGGAAGGACGCTGGGAGAGGCCAAGGCACGGCTTTCAGATCCGGATTTCCAGAGTGAAGTCCTCGGTAACCTGAAAGCGATTGAAACGCTCTACAAGACCAGCCCGGAGTTGATTACCAAGGCTCAGCAAGGCCTTATCGAAAAAAATATCAGCGTAAAGCTACCGAGCATTACCAACGATAAGCTCGCGTTGGATCGGGTCTCCGATATCAACAAGTATTTACAAGAGCATCCCGAGCAGGGCGAGGCGGTTGGCATTGTTCTCGCCGCTGCACAGGGGCCGAAAGGGCTTCTGATGTGGGCTGCACAGAAGGCCCTGGGGGAGACATCGGTTGGGCAGGCGGTCGCTCAGGTTAAGGAGGAGCTGCAGGCCCAGTTGGGGCGGAGGATCGCCGAGGCAATCGAAGGGAAGCCGCTTGATGCTAACGATGAGCTAGGTGCTTGGCGTCTAGGCGGTGGGTCGCTCATGGCAGGCATTCTGATCGGGAGTGCCGAGGGTGCGGTTGCGGGTAAGGTGATTACCTCTGCTAAGGTAGGTTCATCTGCTGCAAAAGGGGCTGCGGGCGCCAAAGGATTTGTCCCTGCTGAAAGAACAGGACTTAACTTTGAAACAAAAGTTGCAAATAAATCGGATGGGTATATCGATGTTGAACTATCCGCCAGGCAGAAATTCGATAAAACCGGTGCCGTTGTTGACAGAAAATTTGCTCAAAGCGACTTGGTTGCCCGGTACTCGCCCGATGGGAATTTGCATATCGATTGGTATGGCACGACCGTCTCCGGAAAAGGTGTAGGCAGTGAGATGGTGTCGCGGGCAATTGAAACAGTGGGGCCGGATAAGGTTAAAGCCGTTTCAGCCCAGTTAGGAAATGACAATCTAGAGGCTTTCAGGGCAGGAACTTCGGCAGGACTTTCTAAAGAGCAGGCTGTATGGAGCACTCCATTTGGAAAAAACGATGAACTCTCTAGGATTCAGGAGTGTTGAAGTTTCTGGGGCTAGCGTGAGGTTTCTTCGGTGAGAGTGAGCTATGGGTAAGGTTGAAGCTATCAAGGCGCTGATAAGTTTTGGTCGAGTGCAGGATGTTCTAGCTTTTGTTGAAGGCGACTCGATCTACATTTCTGCTGCGTCGGAAGGTGCTCCACAAAGTCCGGAACTTCGGCGAATCTGGATAATGGTGGTGCATCATTTGAGGTTTATTTCAGAGTTTGGCAATACTCCAGATAAAAAATTCAAGGACGGTAAGTACTTGAGCCCTTATCCTGAAGAGTTTGAGCAATGGCTAGATGAGGGGGTTCCAGGGATTGCTGAGGAAGATATTCAGAGGTATCTAGAACAAAATCCCTTGTAGAGTTCTCTGCTTGTCCCGTCCAACTGTCCAAACCAACCTCCCCGCTATTGCAGCGGGGAGGTTTTTACGTCAAATCATCGAGTACGCCGTCCTCGCCGCTACCGCTGATCAATTTTTTACCTGATTCCTCCGGCTGAAATGGCCCGAAGATCAGCACATCCCTCCATCGGAACGAATCTCTCCGCCTGATCCGTGGACAGGGGCTTTTTCAGTGGCTGGGTGGATCGAACCGCCGAATCACCAATGGAAGTAATAGCCGGTCCGTTCCCATCCCTGGCGTCAATCCACCCGAGCCGTTTCGGCACTTCTGGAAAGACGTTCCATACCGAGATGCCAGAGTCAGAACTGTCCGCGTGTTGACAGGCCCATGCGATGCTTGGCTGGGCCGCTCTTTAACAAATCAATGTTCAACGGGCCACGAAGCATCGCCTTGCTGAGCATAAGTTCGCAACTGGTGGGACTGGTCGCCACGGTGGTGCAGGACTCGGCTGCGGGCGCAGGCAAGTTGGAAACTGGTGCCCGGGTAGCGCAAAACGGTACGCAGTACAACTACCTGAACCATGACGATGGCAAAGACTTCGTTTCAAGCATGAAGGAATGCGGGAACGATGAGAACTGCCAGCGCAAAGCATGGGACGCAGGTTTTGCTCAACTGAGCCAAGCAAACTTCGATGAGGCCATGGCTACTGGAGGGGCAGCCTGGGCCAAGGACCAAATGCTGCAGATCACGGGTGGCCTTGCCGCTTTGGAGGGATTGACCTGTGTGACGGCGACCTGCGAACAGTACAAATTCACCCTGATTGATCGGGCACTGACCAGTTACGCCCGTTTGGCCGATGTGGTTGGCGAGTGGGAGCCGATTCTCGGTGCGATTGGCGGTGTAGCGGCGGGGGTTGCGGGCACTCGTCCTACCAGCAATGGCACCCGTCCACCGGGAAGTACCCCGACCGTTGGCTCGGCGCAGGTTGAAAAGGCCTATGCTTATTGGTCTAAAGTGAAGGCCGAAGGCGGGGTTTTTGGAAAAGGGACTGCGGCAGTAATTGACAGTGCTCCTCTTGCGCAAAGAGTGATGGATGTTCGCGCAGGGCTGCCATCTTATCTGCGGCGTAGTGGCAACGTAGCTGTCGCTGAAATCGATATCCAAGGATTGCCCAAACAAATGGCCGCGCATAGCCAGGTCTCTGAGGCTGGTAAGGGTCTTATTGGCTCCGGAAGTGGAAACTTTACGGCTCAGACTGTCCCCAATAAAGCAGGGGATATGGTTTATCGAGGAATAGATACGGAATATAAGATTCTCGATAATATTGCTGATAAGCTGGGTAGTAACACCTCTGCTAGAGAAACTGTAAATATACTTACTGAGAAGCCCGCATGCGCGAGTTGTCTGAATGTGGCTGAACAATTCAAAGCAAAGTATCCAAATATTACTGTTAATATATTTGATAATCAGGGTGGCATGCTCCGCCCCCCAAGGAAGACTCCATAATGGAAGAGCGCATAACCTATAGAGAAATTCGAGCGTGGTTCCTAGGGTGCTATTACAACTATTGCAGGGCGAAAGTTAAGAACAATAGTCCCTGGGTTGAGGGGGAAAGTGAGGCTGGCTATGCGTATAGTGAGCTTGAAAAATCTTTTGATATGCCTGTTGAGAATTTAATGCTGGAGGTTATTTCTCTTATTCTTGGTGCGGGACGGTCTTCAGATCAGTCTCAGAAATATCACAGGGGTATAATTTCTGAGTTGTTAAGTGAGAATAATCTTTCTGATATGCTGAAAGAGTTACCAGAGGAAGAGGCTGAAGAATTTAAAGCGGATCTTAAACTTTTAAAACTTTATTGAGGGTGGTTGCAGGAGCTGAGTTGTCCCGTCCAACTGTCCAAACCAGCCTCCCCGCCATTGCAGCGGGGAAGTTTTTACGTCAAATCATCGAATCTGCCGTCCTCGCCGCTACCGATGATCGACTTTTAACCTGATTTCCCCGGCTGAAGTGGCCAAACAGTCAGTATTTCTCACCATTGGAACGCATCTCTCCGCCTGTTCCGTGGACAAGGCTTTGTGTATTGGCTTGAAATTGAGCTGTTGTGCTACCAGCGCAAGCAGCACCTCGTCAGCATCCCAGGCGTCGAACCACTCGTCCCGTTTCGGCACGTCTGGAAAGACTTTTCATACCGCGATGCCGGAGTCCGAGCTGTCCGCGTGTTGACAGCTCCATGCGAAGCTTCGCCGAGCCGCTCTTTAACAAATCAATGTGCTACGGGACATAGAACATTGCCTTCGGCGGTGTATCTTGACCTTCGTTCACTGAACACGCAGCGGGTGCAAGACATCCCTCTCGCTACTTCAGCGCAGTCCTGAGACCCCGGCAAGACATATCAGCAGGGAACTCAGGCTAATTTCGAACAAAGGTTTCCAGACCAAGAGACAAAGAAGTGGCAATCAAATGCCCACTTGGATATTACGGACTAAACTATGGATGCAAAGCTAAAGCGGCTTCATAGCCCCGATATTTACAATCTTGAGAATTACCATCCGGAGTTTCCGGATAGTTTTGGTTTCCTCCTGCAGGCGATGATTGGGCCAGCGGATGAGGAAGGCGAAGAGTCATTTGATATAGAGGTTTGTACTCCAAAATGGATTGAAAAAAAACTTGGGTCAAATGAGGTTATTATAGGGGTACATTACCTTATTGTCCGAGATTACAATTATCAAAAAATTGTTCACGCCATCGAGAAATTCTTGCTGGGTTGTTCGGGGGAGAACTGGAGTGAGGTTTCAATGAAAGTATCAAGATTAGGCTTGTGGGAATTTGAAGGTTACCAAAATGGATGCGTTTGAGTAAGGACAGACAACTGTCCAAACCAAATTCCCCGTCATTGCAGCAGGGAGGTTTTTACGTCAAACCATTGATCCCTCCATTCTCTTCGCTACCGCTAATCGATTTTTCACCTGATTCCTCCGACTGAAATGGCCGAAAAGTCGCCCTTCTCGCCATCGCAACGAATCTCTCCGCCTGATCCCTGGACAAGGACTTTTTCGGTGACTGGGTGGATCGAACCGCCGAATCACCAATGGAAGTAATAGCCGGTCAACAACCCATCCCAGGCGTCGAACCAAGCCGTCCGCGGGGGCGTACGGATCGATCCTGCGTCACGCTTTCAGTGGTGTGCGTCCGCCCAGGTTCAGGTGGGGGCGCTCGGCGTTGTACCTGACACTGAAGCGATCCAGGCTTTTCTGTAGCTGGCTGGCGTTTAGCACTCGCCAGCGGTCCAGTGCGCTTTTCACGGTGGCGCACAATTGCTTGATCGCTGGTGCAATCGCCCTGTTCCAAGAGGCCATCGATCCATCCTGTCGTCGAGCGGATTTGCCGAAAGCACAGCCACCAACAGATTCCAGTCAAGTCTCTTCGGGATGTTTCTCTGGCTCTTTGGGATGAGCCGAAGGTAATGGACTACAGATTTCCCTTATTGATAATTGAGACTAAGAGTATTCCTTCGGAATTATTCGAATTGTCGGAGCGAATTGCCTGACTTTAGCGCGAAATGCACAGCTTATTTTATATAGGAAGTTTCCTTTATTTGGCTTTAGCTTTTCCCGAAAACAACCGGAGAAAACTCCATGAAAGGGAAAGTCCTGAGTCTTGCCATGATGACGCTGTTGACTGGCTGCAATGGCTGGGTAAAACCCGAAACCGACAGTCAATTGACCTCTCGCTATTTCACCGTGACCTCCGGCCTGCCTGTGCCGGGTTTGATCGTCGCTTCTGCGGTGCAGTGGAACGCCGACTATGCGGTAACCGCTGGCCACGTGCCTTACCTGTCCAGCCAGGTCTATTCCTGCAGCACCCGCTGCGACCTGGTGTTCATCAAACACAAGGCCAGCGGGCCGCTGCCCAATTGGCGTTCGGCGCGCAATGGCGAGGAAGTGACCGCGCTGGGCTCCAGCAGTTTGCTGATTCCGATGAGTTCCCATGGGCGCTACTGGCCGGTGCCCTACGTCAACCTCAACGAGCGCAACAACGAGATGTACGGCATCCATGACGCCGCGCTGGCCCAGGGCATGTCCGGTGGGCCGCTGATCGGCAACGATGGCGATGTGCTGGGCATCAATATCGGCTACCAGGGCACCACGTTCCGGGGCATCAGCCATCCGGGGCTGAAAGGCGCCAAGCGCGTCAGTGTGTTCGTGCCTTATGCGGTGATCGAGCGTGAGTGGAAGCTGTTCCAGGCGCGCATGGCGCAGCAGGGCCAGGCCAAGGGAAAGGATGGAGTTCCCTTGGCCGAGCAACCCCGCCCGGTGTCCGGCTCGGGCGTCTGACCCGGGGTGGGGGTTCCGCTGTGGGGGCTCGCCGGAGGCGAGCGGGGCGCAACTGGCGAGCCCCCACGGAGGAGCCAAAGGATTTTCCGACGCGCCTTCACGAAGCTTTCACCAGGTTTTCAAAGCCGTGTATTTCAAGGCTTTCAGCCATTTTCACGTTGATCCTCGGGGGCTTTTACACATAGGGTTACAAATGATTTCCCGGGTTGGCGGATGATTTTTCCGCCCGTGGGAAGGCCCTGTGTCCGCCTGAGTGATGTCCCCCATGGCCTTGAATAATTCCAAAGCCAAAGCCGTTTTCCGTGTGGTTAGCGGCAACTTCCTCGAGATGTACGACTTCATGGTGTATGGCTTCTATGCCACCGCCATCGCCAAGACCTTCTTCCCCGGTGACGACCCCTTCGCCTCGCTCATGCTGTCGCTGGCGACCTTCGGCGCCGGCTTCCTGATGCGCCCGCTGGGGGCGATCTTCCTCGGCGCCTATATCGACCGCCATGGCCGCCGCCAGGGGCTGATCATCACCCTCGGCCTGATGGCCATGGGCACCCTGTTGATCGCCTTCGTCCCCGGCTATTCGACCCTGGGCGTCTTCGCCCCCTTGCTGGTGCTGACCGGGCGCCTGTTGCAGGGCTTCTCCGCCGGCGTCGAGCTAGGCGGGGTGTCGGTCTACCTGGCGGAAATCGCCACCCCCGGCCGGCGTGGCTTCTTCGTCAGTTGGCAGTCGGCCAGCCAGCAGGTGGCGGTGGTCTTCGCCGGCCTGCTGGGCGTGCTGCTCAACCAGTGGCTGAGCCCGGCGGAAATGGGCGAGTGGGGCTGGCGAGTGCCCTTCCTGGTCGGCTGCCTGATCGTCCCGGCGCTGTTCCTCATCCGCCGCTCGCTGGAGGAAACCGAAGCCTTCCAGCAGCGCAGGCATCACCCGAGCCTGGGCCAGGTACTGCGCTCCATCGGGCAGAACTTCGGCCTGGTGCTGGCTGGCACGGCTATGGTGGTGATGACCACGGTGTCCTTCTACCTGATCACCGCCTATACCCCGACCTTCGGCAAGAACGAGCTGCACCTGTCGGACTTCGACAGCCTGCTGGTGACCATGTGCATCGGCCTGTCGAACTTCTTCTGGCTGCCGCTGATGGGCGCGCTGTCCGACCGCATCGGCCGTCGCCCGCTGCTGATCGCCGCCACCGGGCTGGCGCTGCTCACTGCCTACCCGGCACTGTCCTGGCTGGTCGCCGAGCCGAGCTTCGCCCGCCTGCTGATGGTCGAGTTGTGGCTGTCGTTCCTCTACGGCAGCTACAACGGCGCCATGGTGGTAGCCCTGACCGAGGTGATGCCGGCCGATGTGCGCACCACGGGCTTCTCCCTGGCCTACAGCCTGGCCACCGCGACCTTCGGCGGTTTCACCCCGGCGGTGTGCACCTGGCTTATCCACAGCCTGGACAACAAGGCCGCCCCGGGCCTGTGGTTGAGCGGCGCGGCGTTGCTCGGCCTGCTCGCCACTCTGGTGCTGTTCCGCCGCGGCGGCAAGGCGCGGGCAGCGGCGGGCGCCCTGGCGGAGACCTGAGTCGCTGCGGCGATTTGCCCCGGGGGCTTGCCAGGCGAGGTTGACGCCGATCAAGGGGGGACGGCGGCGGGCGGAGAAGGATAGGACATTGATTTCCCTTTCATCCGCCAGCGGAGAAAACGCTATGCCTACCCCCCTTCACCAGCACGCCGCAGCGCTCGCCGCTGTCGGCAATGACCACTGGATCGAGACCCTGGAAGACGGCAGCCATGTGCTGATCCGCCCGCTGCGCTCGGAAGACCGCGAGCTGGAGCGCGATTTCCTCAATCGTCTGTCGCCGATGACCCGCAAGCTGCGCTTCCACGGCGAGGTGAAGGTCAACGAAGCGCTGCTCGACAGCCTGATGGATGTGGATTACCAGCAGACCATGGCCTTCGTCGCCCTGGTGCACGAGGACGGCGAGCTGCGCGAAGTCGGTATCAGCCGTTATGCCGCGGCCGAGGATGGCAGCCAGTGCGAATGCGCCCTGACCACCGCCGACGACTGGAAGCGCAAGGGCCTGGGCCTGACGCTGATGCGCCATCTGATCGAGGTGGCGCGGCGCAATGGCTTCACCCAGATGTACAGCATCGACCAGGCGATCGACCGTGACATGCGCGACCTCGCCGTGCAGCTCGGCTTCCGCGCCCAGCGCGACCCGGACGATTCCACCCGGGTGATCCGCAGCCTGGAGCTGTGAGGCCCGTCGGCGCCGCGCTTCAGCCGCGGCGTCGGCGCAGCAGCAGGGCGAAGGGCAGCAACAGCGCCAGCGCTGCGGCGGCGCCCAGCGGATAGGCGCTGTCGTCGTCCAGCAGCGGCCGTTCGATGCGCAGGTAGCCGTCACCCTTGAACAGTTGCCGCGCGGTGTCGTTGGCCTGTTGCAGGCTGACCTTGGCCAGGCGGCGTTCTTCGTTGGGGAAGTGTTCGCCATCGAAGTCCGAGAGCGCGCCCCAGTAGTAGTCGGCGAGGGTCGCGTTGCTCGGTGTGCTCCAGGCCAGTTGCGCCCGCGCCACGCGCTGGATGCGGGCGAAACGCTGAGGGTCCAGGCCATGCTGGCGGATGCCGTCGAGCAGTTCGCGCATGGCCTGTATGGTGGCTGCCTGGTCGCTGCGTTCGATATCCGCGTTGAGGCTGAGGAAGCTCTGGTTGGACCAGGAGGCGCGTTCGCTCCAGGGGCCGTAGGACAGTTCGCGATGTACCCGCAAGTCACTGTAGAGGGCGTCGCTGAGGTAGGCCTGCAGCAGGTCGAGGGCGGCGCCGTCGGCGTCCTCCGGCTCGGGGAAGATCCAGTGCAGCACCGCGCCTTCGCCGAACAGCCCGGTATTCAGGGTGCGCTCTGGCGCCGCCGGACCTTTCATTTCCGGCAGTTCGCGGCGCTCCGGGGTGGCGTGGTCGGGCAGGCTGCCGAAGGTGCGACTGAGGTAGGCCGGCAGGCGCGGGTCGAGGTCGCCGACCACGATCAGGGTCATGTTGCTCGGCACGTACCAGTCGCTACGCAGCTTTTCCAGCTGGGCCTGGGTCAATTGCGCCACCTGCGGGCGCTCGGCGCAGGCCAGGCCGAGTTCCACGGCCAGTTGTTCCTGCCCGCTGCGGCTGATGTTCTGGTGGTCGAGGAAGCGTTGCAGGTGCGAATAGTGGCCGCCGTCCTCGCGGATCAGCACTTGCTTGGTGGATTCGATCTTCGCCGTGTCCAGGCGGGTGCGGGTGAGCGCTTCGAGCAGCAGGTCGAGGACCTGGCGCTGGGTCGCCGCCGGCGCCTCGATGACGAAGGTGGTGTCGCCCTCGCTGGTGTAGGCGTTCCACTGCCCGCCGAGGGTCTGCATGCGCGCTTCCAGGTCGGCCTCGTCACCGCCGTCCAGGCCGCTGAAGAACAGGTGTTCCATCAGGTGCGGCAGTTGGCGGTCCTGGCAGGAGAAGTCGGAAAAGCCCACGCCCACCACCAGCCGGATGGACACCGAGCCGCGCTGGTCGGTGGGCTTGAACAGTACGCCCATGCCGTTCTGCAGTTGGTAGCCCTCCACCGCCGAGCGCGTGTCGGCGAGCGACCAGGGACTGAACAGCAGCAACAGCAGGGGGACGAACAAGCAACGCATGGGCCAAGCCTGGAAAAACAAAGCCACGAGGATAGCGGATTGGCGGTGATCTACCTACCCATTGGCGACCGGCTGGCGAGCGCGCGCCGAATGGTCATGCGGCGTATTCGCCTCAGTCGGCTATGGTTGTTGGAATCTTATCCGATGGAGAGCCTGGATCTGCCCGGACAGCGTGTCCCGCCGTCGCCGCCTGGAGGCCGGTCGACCAGCGGGCGGGGGGGACGATCCCCTGTGGCGCGTTGGCCAGCGGATGCAGACTGTCGTTTCAGCCTTAAGCCGAGAGCGAGCCTATGCGGGTCATGATTACCGGCGCTGCCGGCTACATCGGCCAGCACCTGATCAACGAATTGGCCATCCAGCACCTGGACTGGACCCTGATCGCCGCCGATGTGCGCAGCCTGCCGAGCCAGGGACTGCGCCACAACGTCGAGCCGATGCTGCTGGACATCGGCCACCCCAAGCAGGTGATGGATGGCGTGCGCGCCTGCCGTCCCGATGCCATCGTGCACCTGGCGGCGGTGATCAATCCGCCCGCGGACATGTCGCTCGCCCGCCTGCACGCCATCGAGGTGGGCGGCAGCAAGCGGCTGATCGCGGCGGCCGGCGAAAATGCCGTGCGCCAGTTGATCGTCGCCAGTTCCGGCGCGGCCTATGGTTTCCACCCGGACAATCCCGAACTGATCGACGAAAGTCACCCGCTGCGCGGCCATTCGCAGTTCGTCTATGCCCGCCACAAGCATGAAATCGAGCAACTGCTGGAAGAGGCCCGGAGCACTTATCCACAGATGCGCCAGTTGATCCTGCGCCCCGGCACCATCCTTGGCCGTGGCGCGCACAATCCGGTCATCGACCTGTTCCGCCGCCGTTCGATTCTCGGCCTGAGCGGTCGTTGCGGTGGCGTCGGGTTCATCTGGGTGCAGGACGTGGTCAACGTCATCCGCCAGGGCCTGGAGCGCGGCAGCGAAGGCATCTACAACCTGGCCGGCGACGGCGCGCTGAGCCTGCGCGAGATCGCCGAAATCCTCGACAAGCCCTATCGCGCGCTGCCGGCCCCGCTGCTGCGCGGCGCGCTGGCCGTGCTCAAGCCGCTCGGGCTGTCGCGCTACGGCCCCGAGCAGGTGGACTTCCTGCGCTACCGCCCGGTGCTGGACAACCGCCGCTTGAAGGAAGAGTTCGGCTATTGCCCGCGCTATTCCAGCCGCGAGGCCTTCATGGCCTTCCTTGCCGCGCGCGGGCTGGCCGCGCGCGAGTAGGCCAGCCACCGGCGCGGCTCAGGTGCCGCTGCGCCGACCCTCCCAGAAATGCCCGGCGAGCAGGCGCAACTCCTCGGCCAGGGCCGCCACCCGCGCGGCGCTGGTCTGGCTGCTGCTGGCGCTGGCGGCGTTGCCGTCGGCCGATTCGCGAATCGCCAGCAGACTGCGCTGGATGTCTTCGCTGGCGGTGCTCTGCTCCTCGATGGCGCCGGCGATGTCCAGGCTCATGCGCTGGATCGCCGCCACCTGGCCACGGATTTCCTCCAGCGCCCCGGCGGCGCGTCCGGCCTGGTCGAGGCTGGCCAGCGCCTGCTCGCAGCTGCGTTGCAGGGCCTCGACCGAATCGCTGGCGCCACGCTGCAGGTCATTGATCAGGCCGTGGATTTCCTGGGCCGAGTCCTGGGTGCGCGAGGCCAGGGCGCGCACTTCGTCGGCGACCACGGCGAAACCGCGCCCGGCTTCCCCTGCCCGGGCGGCTTCGATGGCGGCGTTGAGCGCCAGCAGGTTGGTCTGCCCGGCGACTTCCTGGATCACTTCGAGCACCCGCGAAATCGCGCCGCTGTGGCCTTGCAGTTGCTCCACCGCGTCGCTCGCCTGGCGCACGCCGTTCTCCAGCGTGGCCAGTTGCGCGCGGGTCACCTCCACCTCGCCATGGCCGACCTGGGTCACGCGCTCGCTGCATTGCGCCGCCACCGCACTGTGCTGGGCGTGCTGCGCCACCTCCTGGACGCTTTGCGCCAGTTGCTGCATGGCGCTGGCCACCTGGTCGGTTTCCTGTTGCTGGCGGCGTGTGCCGACGCTGCCGCAGTCCACCGCGGCGGCCAGCTCGCCGGCATGTTCGGCGAGCTGGCGCGAGGCATCGGCCATGCGTCCGACCACCGCGGCGGTCTCGGCTTCGAGCATGCGCAGGGCGAAGTCGAGTTCGCCGAATTCGTCGACACGCCCGCTGTACAGGCGTTGGCTGACCGGGTTGTCGGCGACCTTGCGCGCGTGCGCCAGCAACGCTTGCAGGGGCCGCAGGCCGTGCCACAGCCAGGCGCCGCCCAGGCCCAGGGCGAGAACGAACGCGGCTGGCGCCAGCGACGGCGCGAGCACCGTGAGCAGGGCACCGGCGCCCTGGGCCACGGCCAGCCCGGCGAGCAGGCGCATGGCCAGGCTCAGACGCGGCTTGCGCGGCTGCCAGCCGGCGCTCAGGCGGGCATAGAGCTGTTCGGCGGCGGCGACTTCGGCGGCGCTGGCGCGGGTGCGCACCGACTGGTATTCGACCACCTTGCCATCGCGGCGGATCGGCGTGACGAAGGCGCTGACCCAGTAGTGGTCGCCGTTCTTGCAGCGGTTCTTCACCAGGCCCATCCAGTTCCGCCCGGCCTGCAGGGTCTGCCACAGATGGGCGAAGGCCGCCGGCGGCATGTCCGGGTGGCGCACGCGGTTGTGGTTGTAGCCGAGCAGCTCCTCGGGGCTGAAGCCGCTGATCTGGATGAAGTCGGGGTTGATGTGGGTGACGGCGCCTTTGAGATCGGTGGTGGAGAGGATATTGGCGGTGGCCGGTACGTCCACCTCGCGGCCGCTGACCGGCAGGTTGATCTTCATAGGGCGTTCTCCTGGGTTGCCTCGAACAACTGCTCTGGCGCCCGTGGCGGGCTGAACAGGAAGCCTTGGGCGAAGCGGCAGCGCTCCTCGCGCAGGAAGTTCAGGTGCTCGATGCGTTCGACGCCCTCGGCCACCACTTCCAGGCCCAGGCTGCGGCCGAGACCGATGATGGCGCGGCAGATGGCGCTCAGCTCGGTATCGTCGGGGGTCTGCGTGATGAAGCTGCGGTCGACTTTCAGCATGTGCAGCGGGAAGCGCTTGAGGTAGCCCAGCGACGAGTAGCCGGTGCCGAAGTCATCGAGTGCCAGGCGCACGCCGTAGGCGGCCAGCTCGCGCAGGCAGGCGAGGGTCTCGGCGCCGTCCTGCATCAGCAGGCTTTCGGTGATTTCCAGCACCAGGCTCGACGCGGCCAGGCCGGTTTCCGTGAGTATCTGCCGGACCCGCTCGGCGAAGCCGGGCTGCTGCAACTGGCGGATGGACAGGTTCACCGAGCAGTACAGCTGCGGATGGCCGTTGCGTTGCCAGGCGAGGGTCTGCCGGCAGGCCTGGCGCAACACCCAGTCGCCGACCCGGACGATCTCGCCGGACTCCTCCAGCGCCGGGATGAAGCGCAACGGCGACACCGTTTCGCCCTGGTGCCTCCAGCGCAGCAGCACCTCCACCGCGACCCATTGCGGCGGTTCGACGTCGATGCGCAGGATCGGTTGGTAATGCAGGCTGAACTCGTCGCGTTCGAGCGCCTGGGCCAGCGCGCTTTCCAGTTCCAGGCGCTGTTGCGCGGCGGCCTGCAGCTCGCTGCTGTAACGCGCGTACTGCGCCTTGCCGGCTTCCTTGGCGCGGTACAGGGCGAGGTCGGCGGCCTGCAGCGAATTGATCGCCTGGCCCTCGGCGATCAGCCCGGTGATGCCGATGCTGGCGCTCACCACCAGGGTGCGGCCTTCCAGGTGCAGCGGTTGGTGCAGGCAGTCGAGCATGCGCTGGGCGACCTTCTCGGCGTCGTCCAGGCTGGCCATGTCGTCGAGCAGCACGACGAACTCGTCGCCGCCGAAACGCGCCAGGTGGTCGCCGGGGCGCAGGCAACGCAGCAGGCGCTGGGCGACCTCCACCAGCACGCGGTCGCCGACCGCATGGCCGAGGCTGTCGTTGATCAGCTTGAAGCGGTCGAGGTCGACGAACAGCAGGCCGGCCTCGCGCGCGCCGGGGCGTTGCTGGCGCAGCAGGGCCTGTTGCAGCAGTTCGTCCAGGCGCAGGCGGTTGGCCAGGCCGGTGAGCGGATCGTGGCGGGCGGCGTGGCTGAGCTGGTGTTCGCTGGCCTTGCGCTGGCTGATGTCGGCTTGCGAGCCGGCCATGCGCCCGTCGGTGGTGACGCCGCGGGTGAGCACCCAGAGGTAGCCGCCGTCGCGCTGGCGGATGCGGTATTCGTGGTTGAGCAAGGCGCTGTTGCCGCGCAGGTGGGCGTCGATGGCCTGGCGCAGACCGGGCAGGTCGTCCGGGTGCACGCGGGCGAACCAACTGGCGCTGCCTTCGCCGAGGCTGTCGCGGCTCAGGCCGAGCATGCTGGTCCAGCGCTCGGAGACGTACAGCCGGTCGTTGGCCAGGTCCCAGTCCCAGATGCCGTCGTTGGCTCCGCGCAGGGCGCGGGCGAAGCGCGCCTCGCTGTCTTCCAGGGCCTGGCGCTGGGCGGCGCCGTAGGTGTCGATGGCCAGTGACATGTCGAAGAACACGCGCTTGAGCAGGCTGGAGAAGGCCGCGGCGTTCGGATGCTCGGCGAAGAGTTCGTCGAGCATGTGCTCCAGGTACAGGCGGTAGGCGCCCAGGTACCACTTCAGCTCGACGCCGACCTGCTGGTGCACCAGGCCGATGCGCAGTCGGTCGTGCACGTAGCCGGAGTCGAAGGGGGCGTCCCAGAGTTGCTGGTAGTAGGCCAGTTGGCTGCGCTTGAGCCGTTCGAGGATCACCGGGTCGCGCAGAATGCCGGCCATCGGCTCGAAGTGGCCGAGGTGTTCGTAGAGCCGCTCGATGAAGCGTCGGTGGCTGTCTTCCTGATCCGCCGCTTTGTCGAGCAGCGGACACATGTCGCTGTCTTGCCATTGCAGATAGCGCAAGCGCTGTCCGATTTCCGCCGGCGACAGGCCGATGCGGTTGAGCACGCTGTCAAGCTTGGGTCCCAGGCCCATGCCTCTTCTCCTTGCTGTTCTTCTTTTTTTTGCGGGCATAAAAAAAGCGCCGGTGCGTCGCTCGAATGAACAGCGACGAACACAGCGCTTTGTCTTGCAGGCCTTTGGCATCCTGCCCGGCAAAGCCAGCTTCCACACACAGAGGCGGAACGCGGGTCGGGAAGTTTTACACTACTCGCGGACCGTCAGACAACTCTTTCAGCGCATCACGCAAGCGGTGGCGTAGCTGGCCCAGTTCGCGGGACTTGAAGGCATGCCGGCTGTGCTCCAGCACGCTGATGGCGTCGGCCAGCAGAGCGTGGATGCGCGCGGTATCGCTCAAGGGTTCGTTCTGCAACCAGCGGCAGAGGGGCGCCTGCTGGCAGTCCTGGTGACTGCTGAGCACGGTGCAGGGCACATTGCAGGCGGCCAGCAGGGCGCGTATCTGGCGGGCCAGGGGTTCGTCCTGGGTGGCCACCAAAAGCTGCGCCGGTGGCCGGGAGACAGTCATGGGATCGGTCATCGATAGCAAATAGCCAGCAACCCTAGCCGATTACTTGCCGCTGGCATTGACGTGGATCAGTTCCGCCAGGGGCATTGCCCGGCAATCCGACCGGGAACAGGTTCAACCGGCGGCACCGGAGCCCGGCGCCGCGACCTCCACGGCGAGCCCGTCGAGTGCCGCCGCGCCGGGCTCGCCGGCCTCGGCGAAGGATTCTTCGGCGGCGCTGGCGGCTGCCTCGGGGTTGTCCAGCACGGCGTAGGCGATGGCGCAGAACAGCGAGTTGAGGCGCTTCATGTCGCTGATCAGGTCCAGGTGCAGGGAGCTGGTCTCGATGCTCTGCACCACCTGTTGGCGCAGGCGGTCGACGTGGGCGTGGGCGTAGCGCCGCTCCTGCAGGCGGAAGCGCTGCTTGGCCCGGCGCAGGCGGTGGGCGCCTTCCTGGTCGCCGTTGAGGAACACCGACAGGCTCAGGCGCAGGTTGACCAGCAGTTGGCTGTGCAGGGCGGTGATCTCGGCCAGGCCATTGGCGGAGAACGAGCGGCTGCGCGAGGTCTTCTTGTCCTGCACGGCACTGAGCATGTGCTCGATGATGTCGCCGGCCTGCTCCAGGTTGATCGCCAGTTCGATGACCTCGGCCCAGCGCCGGCTGTCGCGTTCGCCGAGGTCCTCGCGGGGCATGCGCGCCAGGTACAGCTTGATCGCTGTGTAGAGCGCGTCGACGTCGTCGTCGAGCTTGCGGATCTGCTTGCCGAGCAGGGCGTCGCCGCCGCGGATGATCTGCAGCAGGTCGAGCAGCATCTGTTCGACGATATCGCCCATGCGCAGGGTTTCACGGACCGCGTTGACCAGCGCCAGGCTCGGCGTGTCCAGCGCCGCCGGGTCGAGGTGGCGCGGCCGCACGCGGTCCTCGGGGGTGGCGCGGTCGGGCATCAGGCGCGTGCAGAAGGCCGCCATCTGGGTGGTCAGCGGCAGGCAGGCGAGGCAGCGCAGCGAGTTGTAGAGGACGTGGAAGGCGATCACCAGCTCCTGGCTGCGGAACGGCCAGCCGTCCATCCACTGCGCCAGGGGGCCGACCAGGGGCAGCACCAGGGCGCAGCCGACGACCTTGAACAACAGGCTGCCGAGGGCCACTCGGCGGCCGGCGGCGTTCTGCGCGGAGGCGCTGATCAGCGCCAGGATGCCGCTGCCGAGGTTGGCGCCGACCACCAGGCACAGGGCGACCTTCAGCGAGATCACCTTGGAGGTCGCCAGGGTCGCGGTGAGCAGCACGGCGGCCAGGCTGGAGTAGGAGATCATGGCGAAGAGCGCGCCGGTCAGGGCATCGAGCATGACGTCGCCGGTGAGGCTGGAGAACAGCACCTTGACGCCTTTGGCCTGGGTCATGGGCTCGGCGGCGGCGACGATCAGTTGCAGCGCCAGGATGATCAGGCCGAGGCCGATGAACACCCGGCCGAGCTGGCCGATGCGGGTCTGCTTGCGGCTGAGGAAGAAGATCACCCCGAAGAAGATCAAGAGCGGCGACAGCCACGACAGGTCGAAGGTCAGCACCCGCGCCATCAGCGCCGTACCGACGTCGGCGCCGAGCATGATCGCCAGCGCCGGGGCCAGGGCCATCAGGCCGCTGGCGACGAAGGAGGTAGCCAGCAGCGCGGTGGCGTTGCTGCTTTGCACCAGGGCGGTGACGCCGATGCCGGCGGCGAAGGCCAGCGGAGGCTTGCGCACGCTGCGGCTGAGGATGCGTCGTAGGTTGGCGCCGTAGACCCGCAGGATGCCGCTGCGGACGATATGGGTGCCCCAGACGAGCAGGGCGACGGCGGAGAGCAGATCGAGCAATTTCAGCATGGCGGCCCCCTCGTACAGCGTCGCCAGCCGCCAGTGCCCGTGCCAGACGCGTTGGCGCATGGGCTGGGCTGGCGACGGCCAGGCGTATTGTCAGCCAGATGTCATGGTAGACCCCCGCATTCCCGTGGAGGTTCGCCAAGCGCCTGATTCGTCGAGCTTCTTTCCCATGAGTAAAGACCGCCGACGGCTTCTTGGCCGCTTTCGCACCGAGAATTTTCCCGCTGTGGATAAGTGCTCCGGCTAGACTGCCGGGCTATAGCCTGCCGGCCTGCCGCACGGTTCGGCCCATCGTCACAGGAGCCTTCATGCCTAACCGCCCGTCGCTTTCCCTGTTCCGTCTGCTGGCGCCGCTGCTGCTGGTGCTCGGCCTCGGCGCCTGTAGCAGCCTGTTCGGCCCCGGCGATCCGCTGCGCGTCGACCTGGTGGGCCTGGAGCCCCTGCCCGGGCAGGGCATGGAGGCGCGCTTCGCGGTCAAGCTGCGGGTGCAGAACCCCAACGAGCGGGCCATCGACTATAACGGCGTGGCGCTGGACCTGAGCATCAACGGCCAGCCGCTGGCCAGCGGCGTCAGCGACCAGCCGGGCCAGGTGCCGCGCTTCGGCGAGACCGTGCTGAAGGTGCCGGTGAGCATTTCCGCCTTCCGCCTGGCGCGCCAGGCCTGGGGGCTGAGCAGCTGGGCGCCGCGTCAGGGACTGCCTTACGAACTCAACGGCAAGCTCGCCGCCGGACTGTTCAGCACCGTGCGTTTCCACGACCAGGGCGTGCTCGACTGGCCGGCCCCGACCGGCACGCTGAAATAGCCGCGCTCAGGCCGCGGCCTGGATCAGCCAGAGCAGGCCCAGCAGGCTGGCGCCGGCGAGCAGGGTCTGCAGGGTGATGAGGCCGGCCATCAGGTGACTGTCGCCGCCGAGCTGGCGGGTCAGGACATAGGCGGTGGGCGCCGTGGGCAGGGCGAAGAACAGGATCAGCACGGCGCTTTCCAGGGGCGCCAGGCCGAGCAGCCGGGCAATCCCGAAGGCCAGTGCCGGCATGCCCAGCAGGCGCACGGCGCAGGCGCCGAGCAAGGTCGGCAGTGCGGCGCGTAGCTCGCGCGGTTGCAACGCGGCGCCGACGCAGAGCAGGCCCAGCGGCAGGCTGGCCACGGCCAGCAGGTCGAACAGGCGCGCACTGCCGCCGTCCAGCTCGACCCCGGCGAGATTGACCAGCGCGCCAGCGGCGCAGGCGAGGATCAGCGGGTTCTTCAGGACCGGTAGCAGCAGCGCGCGCGGGCTGATGCCGCGTTCGGCAGTCAGCGCCCACACCGACAGCAGGTTCACCGCCGGCACCATCAGCGCCAGCAGCAGTGCGGCCAGGGTCAGCCCCGGCTTGCCGTAGAGACTGCCCACCGCCGCCAGGCCCAGGTAGGTGTTGAAGCGCAGCACGCCCTGCGCCAGGGCGCCGAAGCGCGCCGCGTCCCAGCCGCGCAGGCGCCGCCAGAGCAGCAGCCCAAGCCAGGCGCAGCCCAGGCCGAGCAGCACCGCCAGCGCCAGCCGCGCCAGACCGGGCTCGCGCAGCGGCGCCTTGGCCAGGCTGGCGAACAGCAGGGCGGGGAACAGGATGAAGTAGTTCAGGCGTTCCGCCGCCGGCCAGAAGGCCTCGCCGGGGAAGCCGCGGCGGCGCAGCAGGAAACCGCCGACGATCAGCGCGAAGAGTGGCCAGAGGGCCTGGAACAGGAGGGTCACGGTGACTCCGCGAGGCGGCTGGTGCGGCCATCTTGCCGAGCCCGCGGCGGGCCCGGCAAGTCGAATCGCCGTGGCTCAGTGTCCCGCGTCGGGACGGCAGCGCAGCAGCACCTGGTGCAGCAGGCGGCGGCTCGCTTCGTCGAGGTCGAGGCTGGAGGTATCCAGCTCCAGGTCGGCGTCCAGCGGTGCCTCGTAGGGGCTGTCGAGGCCGGTGAAGTGCTTGATGCGGCCTTCCAGGGCGGCCTGGTACAGGCCTTTGGGATCGCGTTGCGCGCAGACCTCGAAGGGCGTGCTGACATACACGCCGAAGAACTCCTCGGCACTGAACAGGGCGCGCGCGGCATCACGCTCGGCGCGGAACGGCGAGATCGCCGAGACGATCACCACCAGCCCGGCGTCGGCCATCAGGCGGGCCACCTCGGCGATGCGACGGATGTTCTCGCGGCGGCCTTCGGCGCTCATGTCCAGGTCGTTGCACAGCCCGCGGCGGACGTTGTCGCCATCGAGCAGGAAGCTGTGTACGCCGGCGTCGTGCAGCGCCAGGTCGAGGGCGTTGGCCAGGGTCGACTTGCCGGCGCCGGACAGGCCGGTCAGCCAGACGCAGCAGGGACGCTGGCCTTTCTGCGTGGCGCGGGCCTCGCGGGCGACGCTCAAGGCGTGGGGGTGTATTTGTGTAGCGCGGGTCATCGTAGGCTCTCTTCACTCATAGCCAAGCAACTGGTAGTCGCGTTGATAGGCGCGGCGCACCAGGCGGCGGGTACGTGTGTTGCAGAAGTCGCGGATGGTTCCTTGCTCGCGCTTTTGCGTGGCATTCAGGTGCGGCAGCCGGGCGTCGTTGCCCAGGCGCTCGCAGAGGGCTCGGAAGTCTTCTTCCAGGCGCTCCTGGCGGCCGATGAAGTCCATTTCCAGGTGGCCCAGGGAATTGATCAGGAAGTCGGTCTGCGGCACGAAGTGCAGCAGCTTATGCAGGTTGTCCGGGTGCAGCCAGTGGCTGACGAAGTCATCGAAGTCACGGTACTTGCCGACCATCTGCTGGGCCGCCTGGTCGCGCTTGCCCAGCGGATTGCCGCGCAGGAAGGCATAGGCGGAATAGGCGCGCTCCAGCGGGTCGCGGACGAAGCTGAACTTGAAGCTCTCGGCGTACTCGCGGGGGAACTGTTGCTCGTACCAGTGCAACGGCAGGTGGCCGGGCCGGCCGTTGTCGAACAGGGCGGCGCAGAGGCTGCTGCCGGCGCACTTGGGCACATGGATGAACAGGCAGGCACGCTGGCGGAAGTAATCGGGAAAACGCAGATTGCCCGACATCGCCTTGTTGACGATCTGCCGCTCGTGCGCGGGCAGGCGCGCGAGCAGGAAGGCCCGTTGGCGCTTGGGCAGGAGTTTCCAGAAATAGCGTTGCAGCATGGGGGCCCTCATGGCTCCAGAGGGTCTCTCCGGTTGCATTGGGTGATCGGTCGGGACGCGGTGTCGCCGGTCTGGGTCATTGCCAGGCAACCTTAGCAGGCGTCCGGAATGTGGATATTCCTTCTTGGTCAAGATTGTAAAGAAGTTGACACATTTCGCTGACCCCCATCGGTCGGGGGCTTCGCGTGGGGGCACGGGACATCCGCGGCGGCGCTTCGCCGATGGCCATGGGCGTCGGCGCAAGCCAGCTTTTTCTTATGTCGCGACCACATATTTAATAATTTTCCGAGCCTCCCGCTTCGGCCACCATCGCTCTGTCACGTGCCGTCGTTCGTCTTGCCCGTCGAGGACGACATCGGCCGCAGGGTCCGCAGAGTCCCGCGCCACGCACGTTCCGGTGAGATTCGTTCCTTCGGCCTTCTGGCCACTGCCGCAGTTCATCAATAACAAGCCAAATCGGCTGTGGGAGTGCTTCATGAACCAGTCCTTGCTCGTGCGTTTCGCTCGTCCCCTCGCCCTTGCCGGGCTGCTCGGCGCCGCCGCCGGCGCGCAGGCCGGTACCCTGTCCATCGGCCACACCACCTGGGTCGGCTACGGCACCCTGTACCTCGCCCGCGACCTCGGCTACTTCAAGGAGCAGGGCCTCGACCTGCAACTGACGCCCATCGAGGAGGCCTCGATGTACATGGCCGCGCAGGCCTCCGGGAAACTCTCCGGCTCGGCCTCGACCATCGATGAGATCCTCAAGTACCGCCCGCAGTTCTGCTTCAAGGCCGTGGCCGCGCTGGACGACAGCCATGGCGGCGACGGCGTGCTGGTCGGCAAGGAGGTCAACAGCCTGGCCGAGCTGAAAGGCAAGGAAGTGGCGGTCAACGAAGGCTCGGTGTCGCAGTTCTGGCTGTCCTACCTGCTGAAGAACGCCGGCATGTCGCTGAGCGACATCAAGGTGCAGAACATGACCGCCGACGACGCCGCCACCGCCTTCATCGCCGGCCGCGTGCCCGCCGCGGTGACCTGGGAGCCGCACCTGTCGCTGGTGCGCGAAAAGCAGCAGGGCAAGGTGCTGGTCGATAGCACCGCCACCCCTGGCGTGATCGTCGACGTGGTGGCGCTTAACTGCGACGTCATCGAGAAGCAGCCGGAGGACGTCAAGGCGCTGGTCAAGGGTCTGTACAAGGCCGTGCAGTACACCCAGGAGCACCCGCAGGAGGCCTACGCGATCATGGCCAAGGGCGTCGGCGGTTACCTCTCCGATCCCAAGGAGCTGGCCAACGCGGCCAAGGGCGTGCGCTTCTACGACGAGGCCATGAGCGAGAAGCTCCTCGGCAGCGCCGGCAAGCCCGGCGACATCAAGGCCATCATCGGCCTGGCCAACGAGACCTGGAGTTCGCTGCAGGGCAAGACCTTCCAGGTCAGCTACGACGACCTGATCGACACCCGCTTCGTCGTGCAGTGACGGTGGCGGGCCACGCGCCCGCCCCAAGCGTCCCCAACCGTTCCACGTCCTGACGGATGGCCATGGCCATCCGCATGGAGGTATTCCGCGATGTCACGTCCTTCGCAATCCTGGCTGAACCGCTGCCTGACCCCCAAGGTCGAGTTGCCGGTCCGCCTGGTGTGGTCCGCCAGCGCCATCTGCTGGCTGCTGGTATTCGGCCTCTGGGCCCTGCTTTCCTACGGTGGGCTGGTGCCCGCGATGTTCCTGCCCAGCCCCGGCGCGGTGCTCGAAGCCGCGGTGCGCCTGACGCGCGACGGCACCCTCGGCACCCATGTGCTGGCCAGTGTCGAAGTGGTGATGATCGGCTTCATCGTCTCCTCGGTGGTGGCCGTGCCCCTGGGCCTGCTGATGGGCAGCTTCCGCATCGTCCAGGCGTTCATCGAGCCGCTGGTCAACTTCATCCGCTACCTGCCGGTGACCTCCTTCGTGCCGCTGTTCATCCTGTGGATCGGCATCGGCCTGGAGCAGCGGGTGACGGTGATCATCTTCGGCGTGTTCTTCCAGCAACTGGTGATGATCGCCGACGTTTCGCGCGGCGTCGCCAAGGACCTGGTCAACGCCTCCTACACCCTCGGCTGCAACCGCCGCGACGTGGTCCTGCACGTGCTCGGCCCGGCCTCGCTGCCCGGCGTGCTCGATACCCTGCGGGTGACCATGGGCTGGGCCTGGACCTACCTGGTGGTGGCCGAGCTGGTCGCCGCGAGCAGCGGCCTGGGCTACATCAGCCTGAAGGCCATGCGTGGTTTCCAGGTCGACGTGATCTTCCTGGCCATCGCCATCATCGGCCTGCTCGGGCTGATCACCGACCAACTGTTCCGCATCATTCGACTGAAGGTGGCGTCATGGGCGCAGTAGCAGCGATGCAACGCAACGACGCGGCGCAGGCCGCACCGGGGGCGCAACCGGCGCGGCTGCGCGTGGAAGAGGTCAGCCTGCGCTACCGCACCCCCGAGGGGGGCACCTTCAGCGCGCTGGAGAAGGTCTCCTTCGAGGTGCCGGACCAGCAGTTCGCGGTGATCGTCGGCCCGTCCGGCTGCGGCAAGTCGAGCCTGCTCTACCTCACCGCCGGCCTCGCCGAGCCCACCGAGGGCGACATCTACGTCGGCGGCCAGCGCGTCGAGGGGCCCGGCGCCGACCGTGGCATGGTGTTCCAGAGCTACACCCTGTTCCCCTGGCTGACGGTGCGCGAGAACATCGAGTTCGGCCTCAAGCGCCGTGGCCTGCCGGCCGCCGAGCGCCGCGAGATAGTCGATTACTACCTCGACGAAGTCGGCCTGGCGCGCTTCGCCGGGAATTATCCGAAGCAGCTCTCCGGCGGCATGATGCAGCGCGTGGCCATCGCCCGCGCGCTGGCCAACGACCCACAGATCCTGCTGATGGACGAACCCTTCGGCGCCCTCGACAGCCAGACCCGCATGCAGATGCAAAAGCTGCTGCTGCGCGTCTGGGACCACAGCAAGAAGACCGTGGTGTTCGTCACCCACGACATCGACGAAGCCATCCTGCTCGGTGACCGTGTCTACGTCATGGGCGCCCGGCCGGGGCGGATCAAACGCATCCTCGACGTGCCGATCGAACGCCCGCGCTCGCTGGACATGGTCATGGACCGCGGCTTCATCGACATGAAGCGCGAGATCCTCGGCCTGCTCCACGACGACCTCGAAGAGGCGCATTGATGGCCCCCATCTCCCACGCCAAGCGGTAATCAGCATGTCTCTCTCCGACCCAAGCTACGACTTCATCATCGTCGGCGCCGGTTCCGCCGGCTGCGTCCTGGCCAACCGCCTGAGCGCCGACCCGTCTGTGCGCGTGTGCCTGATCGAGGCCGGCGGCAGCGATGCCAGCCCGCGCATCCAGACCCCGGCCGGCACCATCACCCTGTACAAGAGCCGCCGCTATAGCTGGAACTTCTTCTCGGCGCCGCAGAAGCGTCTCAACAACCGCTCGCTGCACTGCCCGCGCGGCAAGGCACTGGGCGGTTCCAGCTCGATGAACAGCATGATCTACATCCGTGGCCACGCGTCCGACTATGACCGCTGGGCCGCGGCCGGCTGCCCCGGCTGGGGCTGGCAGGACGTGCTACCGTTCTTCAGGAAATCCGAGCGCAACCTGCTCGGCCAGGACCCGGCCCTGCACGGCACCCTCGGCGAACTGGTGGTGGACCGCCCGCGCGATCCCAACCCGCTGTCGGCGCTGTTCGTCAAAGCCGCGGTGGGCATGGGCCTGCGCCGTAACGACGACTTCAACGGCCGCGAGCTGGAAGGCGTGGGCATCTACAACGTCACCCAGAAAGACGCCAAGCGCCTGAGCAGCTACCGCGCCTTCGTCGCTCCGCTGCGGCGGCCGAACCTCAGCGTGCTGACCGACTGCCGGGTGCGTCGCCTGCGCCTCGACGGCCAGCGCGTCAGCGGCCTGGAACTGGAGCAGGGCGGCCAGCCGCGCGTGCTGCAGGCGCGCCGCGAGGTGCTGCTGTGCGCCGGGGCCCTCGGCTCGCCGCAGATTCTCCTGGCCTCCGGCATCGGCCCGCGCGCCGAACTGGAAGCCGCCGGCATCGTCGTGCGTCACGACCTGCCCGGGGTCGGCAAGAACCTCCAGGACCACCTCGACGGCCTGGTCACGGTGCGCTCGCCGAGCCCGCTGAGTCTGGGCTTCTCCCTCGGCTCGCTGCCCAGCGTGCTGCTGTCGCCGTTCAAGTACCTGCTGCAGAAAAAAGGCTGGCTGACCACCAATTACGTCGAGGCCGGCGGCTTCGCCCGCACCCCGCTGAGCGACGGCCTGCCCGACGTGCAGTTCCACTTCGTGCCGGGCTACCGCAGCCACCGGGGGCGCCTGTTCGAGTGGGGCCACGGCTATGCCATCCACACCTGCGTGCTGCGCCCGAAGAGCATCGGCGAACTGCGCGTGAAGCCGGGCGGCGACATCGAGATCGACTACAACTTCCTCGCCGATGAGGAAGACGGCCGGGTGTTGCTGGAAGGCATCAAGCTGGCGCGCAAGATCCTCGCCCAGCCGGAGTTCGACGCCCTGCGCGGCGCCGAGATGCTGCCCGGGCCGCAGGTGCAGAGCGACGAACAATTGCTGGCGCACCTGCGCGACTACGCCGCCACCGTGTTCCATCCGGTGGGCACCTGCAAGATGGGCACCGACCCGCTGGCGGTGGTCGATCCACGGCTGAAAGTCCACGGCCTGGAGGGGCTGCGCGTGGTCGATGCGTCGATCATGCCGACCCTGGTCAGCGGCAACACCAACGCGCCCTGCATCATGATCGGCGAAAAGGCCGCGGCGCTGATTCTCGCCGAGCGCTTCGCCGGCGCGCCGCGCGAGGCCGCAGTTCCGGCGTAGGATCGGTGGAGCTTGCGCTACCCATGCGGCTCACGGCGATGGGTAGCGCTGCGCGCCACGCCATCCTGCGGGCGTTCCGCCATCGGATGCTCAGAGGCCCAGCTCGGAGAGCGACGGATGTTCGTCCGGGCGGCGGCCCAGCGGCCAGTGGAACAACCGTTGGTCTTCGCGGATCGGCAGGTCGTTGATGCTGGCGTGGCGCTCGACCATCAGGCCGTTGTCGTCGAAGGCCCAGTTCTCGTTGCCGTAGGAGCGGAACCAGTTGCCCGAGTCGTCGTGCCACTCGTAAGCGAAGCGCACGGCGATGCGCGAGCCGTCGAAGGCCCAGAGTTCCTTGATCAGCCGGTAATCCAGTTCGCGGCGCCACTTGCCGGTGAGGAATTCGACGATTTCGGCGCGACCGCGGATGAAGGTCGCACGGTTGCGCCAGCGGCTGTCGGCGCTGTAGGCCAGCGACACCCGTTGCGGGTCGCGGCTGTTCCAGCCGTCCTCGGCGGCGCGGACCTTCTGCATCGCGCTGTCGCGGGTGAAGGGAGGGAGTGGGGGGCGGACTTCGCTCATGACAGGGCTCCTGCGACGCGGGTGATGACGTTGCGGCCATGTTGCGCCGCGAACGCCTGTGGATAAACGACATCGATCCCACGGATATTGCCAAGCCGCGCTTCGCCTCCCCGTAGGATGGTGTGGAGCGTAGCGATACCCATCGATGGGTATCGCTGTGCGCCTCCCTTGCTACGAGGAGCGACCTACGTCGCCACTTTCGGCAGCGCCGCGCGATCCTGGCTCGGACACAGGCCGAACCGCGCGCGGTAGCTGCGCGACAGGTAGGAGGGCGATTCGAAGCCGCAGGCCAGGCCCACTTCCAGCACGCTCATGTCGGTCTGCCGCAGCAACTGGCGGGCCTTGTCCAGGCGCAGGCCGAGGTAGAAGTTCGACGGCGTGTCGTGCAGGTACAGGCGGAACAGGCGCTCCAGTTGGCGGCGCGTGACCTGGATGCCCTCGGCCAGCTCCAGGGTGCTCAGGGGCGGTTCGGTGTGCCGTTCCATCGCCCCGAGCACCTGCACCAGCTTCTTGTTGGTCACCCCGTAGCGGCTGGCCAGTTGCAGGCGTTGGTGGTCCTGGCGGGTGCGGATGCGCCCGACCACGAACTGTTCGGAAACCTGCACCGCCAGCGCCGGGCCATGGGCGCGGGCGATCAGGTCGAGCATCAGGTCGATCGACGCGGTGCCACCGGCCGAGGTGATGCGCGGCCCGTCGATCTCGAACAGCTCCTGGGTCGCCTGCAACTGTGGATAACTCTCGCGGAAAGCGTCCAGCGCTTCCCAGTGCAGGGTGCAGCGCCGGCGTTCGAGCAGGCCCGCTTCGGCGAGCACGAAACTGCCGGTGTCGATGCCGCCCAGGGTCACGCCTTCGCGATCCAGCCAGCGCAGCCAGTGCAACAGCGCCGGGGTGCAGGCGCGCAAGGGGTCGAAGCCGGCGACGACGAACAGCGTGTCGCCTTTCTTCAGCGCCTCCAGGGCGCCGTCGGCGTTCATCGACATGCCGTTGCTGGCCAGCACCGGCCCGCCGTCCGGGCTCAGCAGGTGCCAGCGGTAAAGCTCGCCGCGGAAGCGGTTGGCGACCCGCAGCGGCTCCACGGCGGAGACGAACCCCATCACGGAAAAACCGGGCAGCAGGAGGAACCAGTAGTCGTGGGACATGGCGTCATCCGGGCGATTCGGGCGGGCATCCCACGGCATAGAACATTTGTCCGGCGCTGGCAATCGGGGAGGTCGCTACTGTGCAAGAGCTGGTCGCCAGGGTGCGATTTTTCCCCCCGCCGGCTGCGTAACTTGGATTCCAGCCACCGCCGGGCGGGGCGCATGACACAACAACGATAACCATTGCCGCAAAGGCCTTGAGGGAGACGTCATGAAGCGATTGATCAAAGCGGTGGGCTGCGCCGCGCTCGTACTCGCCAGCCAGGCGCCGTGGGCCGCCGAACAGGCCGCCTGCCAGAACGTGCGCATGGGCGTGGTGGCCTGGACCGACGTGGTCGCCACCAGCGCCATGGGCGAGGTGCTGCTGGAGAGCCTGGGCTACAGCGTCAAACAGACCAACGCCGTGCAACAGATCATCTTCGCCGGCATCCGCGATAACCGCCTGGACGTGTTCCTCGGCTACTGGAAGCCGGCGATGGACAAGAACATCGCGCCCTTCCTCGACGCCAAGCAGGTCAAGGTGCTGGAGCAGCCGAGCCTGGCCGACGCCCAGGCCACCCTGGCGGTGCCCGACTATGTCTACCAGGGCGGCCTGAAGACCTTTGCCGACATCGCCCGGTTCAAGGACAAGCTCGACGGCAAGATCTACGGCATCGAGCCGGGCACCGGCGCCAACACGGCGATCAAGGGCATGATCGACAAGGACCAGTTCGGCCTGAAGGGCTTCCAGTTGGTGGAGTCCGGCGAGGCCGGCATGCTCGCCGCGGTGTCGCGCGCGGCCAAGCGTAACGAGTGGGTGGTCTTCGTCGGCTGGAAGCCGCACCCGATGAACATCAACATGAAGATGGACTACCTCAGCGGCAGCCAGGACGTGTTCGGGCCCAACGAGGGCCAGGCGACCGTCTCGGTGGTCACCGCGCCGGACTACGCGCAGCGCTGCCCGAACGTCAGCCGCCTGCTCGGCAACCTGACCTTCACCTCCGCCCAGGAAAGCCAGCTGATGGTGCCGATCATGGCGCGCAAGGAGCCGAAAGACGTAGCCCGCCAGTGGCTCAAGGACCACCCCGAAGACCTCAAGCGCTGGCTCGACGGCGTGACCACCTTCGACGGCAAGCCCGCCGACGCCGCGGCCATCGCCGCCCTCAACTGACTCGACCGATCCCCGCTGCGCGGCACTGGCCGCGCACGGCCCCCGCACGCCTGAAAGAAGGACCCGTACCGTGAACTACGAAGTCATTGTCACCTGCGCGGTGACCGGCGCCGGCGACACCGTCGGCAAGCACCCGGCCATCCCGGTCAGCCCCAGGGAAATCGCCGCCGCCGCCATCGAGGCGGCCAAGGCCGGCGCCACCGTCGCCCACTGCCATGTGCGCGATCCGCGGACCGGCAAGCCGAGCCGCGACGTGGCGCTGTACCGCGAAGTGGTGGAACGCATCCGCGAGAGCGACACCGATGTGATCATCAACCTCACCGCCGGCATGGGCGGCGACCTGGAGATCGGCAAGGGCGAACAGCCGCTGGAGTTCGGCATGGGCACCGACCTGGTCGGCCCGTTGGAGCGCCTGGCCCACGTCGAGGCGCTGCTGCCGGAAATCTGCACCCTGGACTGCGGCACGCTGAACTTCGGCGACGGCGACTTCATCTACGTCTCCACCCCGGCGCAGTTGCGGGCCGGCGCCAGGCGCATCACCGAGCTGGGGGTGAAGGCCGAGCTGGAAATCTTCGACACCGGCCACCTCTGGTTCGCCAAGCAGATGCTCAAGGAAGGCCTGCTGGACGACCCGCTGTTCCAGATCTGCCTGGGCATCCCGTGGGGCGCGCCGGCAGACACCACCAGCATGAAGGCGATGGCCGACAACCTGCCGCCGGGCTGCACCTGGGCCGGCTTCGGCATCGGCCGCATGCAGATGCCGATGGTCGCCCAGGCCATGCTGCTGGGCGGCAACGTGCGCGTCGGCCTGGAAGACAACATCTGGCTGGACAAGGGCGTGCACGCGAGCAACGGGCAACTGGTCGAGCGCGCCGTGGAGATCATCGAACGTCTCGGCGGCCGTGTCCTGAGCCCGGCCGAAGGGCGCAAGAAGATGAACCTCAAGGCGCGCACCTGAACCATCAGCCTGCCCATTACGCCGTGGCTTGGGGGCAGCGCAGCGATCCGCGACCGCTGGCGCCAAGCCGGGCCATCGCTTTTCCCTAGGAGTCGTCATGCCTTACATCACCGAAATCAAGACCTTCGCCGCCCTTGGCAGCGGCGTCATCGGCAGCGGCTGGGTGGCCCGCGCCCTGGCCCACGGCCTCGACGTGGTGGCCTGGGACCCGGCGCCGGGCGCCGAGGCCGCCTTGCGCGCGCGCATCGCCAACGCCTGGCCGGCGCTGGAGAAGCAGGGCCTGGCGCCCGGCGCTTCGGCAGATCGCCTGCGCGTCGTCTCCACTATCGAAGAATGCGTGGGCGCTGCCGATTTCATCCAGGAAAGCGCCCCCGAGCGCCTCGACCTCAAGCTCGACCTGCACGCGAAGATCAGCGCCGCGGCCAAGCCCGACGCCCTGATCGGCTCCAGCACCTCGGGCCTGCTGCCCAGCGAGTTCTACGCCGACGCGGTGCGCCCCGAGCGCTGCGTGGTCGGCCACCCGTTCAACCCGGTGTACCTGCTGCCGCTGGTGGAAGTGGTCGGCGGCGCGAAGACCGACCCGGCGGCGGTCGAGGCCGCCATGCAGGTCTACCGCGCGCTGGGCATGCGCCCGCTGCACGTGCGCAAGGAAGTTCCCGGCTTCATCGCCGACCGCCTGCTCGAAGCGCTTTGGCGAGAGGCGCTGCACCTGGTCAACGACGGCGTCGCCAGCACCGGCGAGATCGACGATGCGATCCGCTTCGGCGCCGGCCTGCGCTGGTCGTTCATGGGCACCTTCCTGACCTATACCCTGGCTGGCGGCAACGCCGGCATGCGCCACTTCATGGCGCAGTTCGGGCCGGCCCTGCAGTTGCCCTGGACCTACCTGCCGGCGCCGCCGCTCACCGAGGAACTGATCGACAAGGTGGTCGAAGGCACCGCCGAACAGCAGGGCACGCGCAGCATCGCCGAGCTGGAACGCTACCGCGACGACTGCCTGCTGGCGGTGCTCGGCGCGATCAAGCAGAGCAAGGCCCGCCACGGCTTCGCCTTCGCCGACTAACCTCGATCCATCCGCCCCTCCGGACGGCCCTCTCTCCCTGCCGGGGGCGGGCTGGGGAGAGGGGCTCTTCGGAATGACCGCCATGCCCGCCCTGAAAACCTACGAGACACCGATCCTCCCCGAGTGGGTCGACTACAACGGCCACCTGCGCGATGCCTTCTACCTGCTGATCTTCAGCTACGCCACCGATGCCCTGATGGACTGCCTGGGCCTGGACAGCGCCGGCCGCGAAGCCAGCGGCCACTCGTTGTTCACCCTGGAGGCGCACCTGAACTTCCTCCACGAAGTGAAGCAGGGCGCCGTGGTGGAAGTGCGCACGCAACTGCTCGCCCACGACCGCAAGCGCCTGCACATCCACCACGCGCTGTACCGGCCCGGCGAGGACCAGCCGCTGGCCGCCAGCGAGCAGATGCTGCTGCACGTGAGCCTCGACGGCCCGCGCTCGGCGCCCTTCGACGGGGTGCTGCTGGCGCGCGTGCAGGCCCTGGCCGAAGCCCATCGCGGGCTGCCACGGCCCGAGCACGTCGGCCGCGTCATCGGTCTACCGGGGTGAGCGTGGCGCGCGAATACCCGCTGTCGGCCGGCATGCGTGCCTTCGTCGCGGCAACGCGCGCCTTCGCCTGTGCCGATCCCGCGCCGGCCGCCCAGCGCAGCGCCTATGCGCGGATGGCGGCGGCCTTCACCCCGCCGCGCCCGCCTGGCCTGCAGGTACGCGACCTGAGCCTGTCCGGCTGCGCGCCCCTGCGCCGCTATCGACCGCCGTGCGCCCGGCCCGCCGCCGGCTGGCCGGCGATCCTGTTCCTGCATGGCGGCGGCTGGATGCTCGGCGGCCTGGACTCCCACGACTTCCTCTGCGCCGAACTGGCCGCGCGCCTCGGCGTGCTGGTGCTGGCGCTGGACTATCGGTTGGCGCCGGAACAGCCGTTCCCCGCCGCTCTGGAGGACAGCCTGGCGGCCTGGCGCGCGCTGCGTGACGGGGCGCTCGACGAGCCGATCGATGCGACCCGCCTGGCGGTGCTCGGCGACAGCGCCGGTGGCAACCTGGCCGCCGCCCTGTGCCTGGCCCTGCGCGACGCCGCCGAGGCGCAGCCGTGCCTGCAGGCGCTGATCTACCCGGCGCTGGGCGATGCGCCGACGGCCTCGCGGCAGGACTGCGCCGACGCGCCGCTGCTGTCGACGGCCGACCTGCAGGCCTGCCTCGACGCCTACCTGCCGCGCCGGGAACAACGCCATCGGCCGCTGGCGCTGCCGTTGCGTGCCGCCGAGCTGGCGGGGCTGGCGCCGGCCTTCATCGCCGTCGCCGAATGCGATCCGCTGCGCGACGACGGCCTGCACTATGCCGAACGCCTGCGCAGCGCACGGGTGGCGGTGGACTACTTCGCCGGCGAGGGACTGGTGCATGGCTGCCTGCGCGCCCGCCAGTTGCCCGAGGTGGAGCGCCTCTACGCGGCGCTGTTCGAAGCGCTTGGCCGGCATCTGCGCTGAACGCCGGCCGGCGTATCCGCGCGGTCTGCCTTTGCGATAGGCAAAAAAATCCCCCGGCACGCCCGACGCGTGACAGGGGAGAAAGCGAGCCTGTGGCCCTCAGTGTGTCATGCACCTGCTTCGGTCTTCACCGCAGCGGTATGCCTCCAGTGTGGCTGCTCCGGCAGTACCCGGTATGCCGAAAGCGACCTGCACATGCCTGCGCCGGACACCTCGTCGCCCGGGCGCTTGCACCGGCCCGGCGCTGTTCCGAGAATCGAATCAGCCACCCAAATGGAGGATTCCGCGATGATGCACGCCGACCTGATCGACCAGGACGATTTCCGCGAGCGCCTGCAGGCGCTGGGCTTCGCCGTGCCGCCGGACGTTTCCGCGGAGCAGGCCTGTGAATATGCCGTGCGCGCCCTGACCCCGGAGCGCTCGCGCGCCCTGCGCCGGCTGGTGGAAGAGATGCTCGGCGGCACCGCCACCCTGCTGCCGGCGGTGCGCGAGGCGATTTCCCGGCATCTGCTGCCGGCGCTGGTGCCGAGGCCATGACGAGATTGCCGCGCGGCGCCTGACGGCAACGCTGTGCTCGCCGGCGCGGCGCTGCTGGCCCGGCGTGCCAGCATGGCCGCAACCGCCCTTCGACGGCTAAGCTCAGCGAACACGCCTGCCACAAGGATTCGCGCGAGCGCATGTCGTACTCCTCCTACATCGCCCATTTGCTGGTGGTCATCCAGGTCCTCGGGGTGATCGCCGCGGTGCACGCGGTATTCACCGTGCGCACCGCCCAGGGCGCTATCGCCTGGGCCACTTCGCTGGTGTTCATGCCGCTGCTGACGCTGCTGCCCTACCTGGTGTTCGGCCGTGGCCGCTTCGATGCCTACATCGGCGCGCGGCGCCAGGCCAACGCAGAAATGCATACCGCCGCCGCCGAACTCGACTGGCGGCCCTGGGTCGAGGAAGCCCTGGCGGCGCGCCAGTACCACAGCTACAAGGCGCTGCGGGCGTTGGCCGAGCTGGCGCGCATGCCGACCCTGGCGAACAACCAGGTGCGCCTGCTGATCAACGGCCAGGCCAGCTTCGAGGCGATCTTCGAGGCCATCGCCGAGGCGCAGCGGGTGCTCCTGGTGCAGTTCTTCATCATCCGCGATGACGCCCTCGGCCAGCGCCTGGCGCAACTGCTGCTGGAGCGCGCGGCCAACGGCGTGGAAGTCTTCCTGCTCTACGACGCCATCGGCAGCCATGGCCTGCCCGGACGCTACGTCGAGCATTTGCGCGCCGGTGGCGTGCAGGTGCAGGCCTTCAGCACCGGTCGCGGAACCCTCAACCGCTTCCAGCTGAACTTCCGCAACCATCGCAAGATCGTGGTCGCGGACGGCGTGCGCGGCTTCGTCGGCGGGCACAACGTCGGCGTCGAATACCTCGGCGAGAAGCCCCCGCTGGCGCCCTGGCGCGACACCCACGTGGAGCTGCGCGGGCCGGCGGTGGCCTGCCTGCAGGAGTGCTTCGCCGAGGACTGGTTCTGGGCCACCCGCGCGCTGCCGACGCTGCTGCTGCCCAGCGCCTACGCCAGCGAAGGGATGCTCTGCCAGGTGGTCGCCAGCGGTCCGGCGGACAAGCAGGAAACCTGCTCGCTGTTCTTCGTCGAGGCGATCAACTCGGCGACCGAACGCATCTGGATCACCACGCCGTATTTCATCCCCGACGAAGCCGTCAGCGCGGCGCTGCGCCTGGCCGTGTTGCGCGGGGTGGACGTGCGCATCCTGCTGCCGTCGCGGCCGGACCACCGGACCGTCTACGCCGCCTCCAGCCTCTACGCCCAGGACGCGGTGCGCGTCGGCGTGCGGGTATTCCGCTACCAGCCGGGGTTCCTGCACCAGAAGGTGGTGCTGGTCGACCGCGACAGCGCCGCGGTGGGCAGCGCCAACCTGGACAACCGCTCGTTCCGCTTGAACTTCGAGATCATGCTGGTCACCGTCGACGAAGGCTTCGCCGCCGAGGTGGAAAGCATGCTCCTGGCCGACTTCGACAACGCCGTGGAAATGGGCCCGGAACACAGCAGCCGCCTGCAGCAACTGGGCATGCGCGTGGCGCGGCTGGTGTCACCGATTCTGTAAGGCGCGTCCGCCGCGGCAAGAAAAACGCCCGGCTCACTCGCGTGAACCGGGCGTTTTGCCAGGCGTGGGCTTATCAGGCCGGCGCCGAGCTGCGGATCAGGTGGTCGAAGGCCGAGAGCGAGGCCTTGGCGCCTTCGCCGACCGCGATGACGATCTGCTTGTACGGCACCGTGGTCACGTCACCGGCGGCGAACACGCCCGGCAGCGACGTCTCGCCCCGCGCATCGACGATGATCTCGCCGCGCGGGGTCAGCTCCAGGGTGCCCTTGAGCCATTCGCTGTTCGGCAGCAAGCCGATCTGCACGAAGATGCCTTCCAGTTCGACGGTCTTCAGCGCCTCGCTGTTGCGATCCTTGTAGACCAGGCCGGTGACTTTCTGCCCGTCGCCCTTCACTTCGGTGGTCTGGGCGCTGCTGATCACCTCGACGTTGGGCAGGCTGAACAGCTTGCGTTGCAGCACGGCGTCGGCGCGCAGCTTGCTGTCGAACTCCAGCAGGGTCACGTGGGCGACGATGCCGGCCAGGTCGATGGCCGCCTCGACGCCGGAGTTGCCACCGCCGATCACCGCCACGCGCTTGCCCTTGAACAGCGGGCCGTCGCAGTGCGGGCAGAAGCACACGCCCTTGGCCTTGTACTCCTTCTCGCCGGGCACGCCCATTTCACGCCAGCGCGCGCCGGTGGCGAGGATCACGGTCTTGGCCTTGAGGCTGGCGCCGCTCTCGAAGGTCACTTCGTGCAGCTCGCCGGCATGCTTCGCCGGGATCAGCGCGCTGGCGCGCTGCAGGTTCATGATGTCGACCTCGTACTGCCTGACGTGCTCTTCGAGCGCGCGGGCCAGTTTCGGACCTTCGGTTTCTTGCACCGAGATGAAGTTCTCGATGGCCATGGTGTCCAGCACCTGGCCGCCGAAGCGCTCGGCGGCGACGCCGGTGCGGATGCCCTTGCGCGCGGCATAGATGGCCGCCGACGCGCCGGCCGGGCCACCGCCGACCACGAGCACGTCGAAGGCGTCCTTGCCGCTCATCTTCTCGGCGTCGCGGGCGGCGGCGCCGGTATCGATCTTGGCGAGGATTTCTTCCACGCCCATGCGGCCCTGGCCGAACACCTCACCGTTCAGGTAGATGCTCGGCACCGACATGATCTGGCGCCGCTCGACTTCATCCTGGAACAGCGCGCCGTCGATGGCGACGTGGCGGATGTTCGGGTTGAGCACGGCCATCAGGTTCAGCGCCTGGACCACGTCCGGGCAGTTCTGGCAGGACAGCGAGAAGTAGGTTTCGAACTCGAATCGGCCCTGGATGCCCTTGACCTGCTCGATCACCTCCGCCGCCAGTTTCGACGGGTGGCCGCCGACCTGCAGCAGAGCCAGCACCAGCGAGGTGAATTCGTGGCCCATGGGGATACCGGCGAAACGCAGGCCGATGTCCGCGCCCGGGCGGTTCAGCGAGAAGGACGGCTTGCGCGCATCGTTGCCGTCTTCGCGCAGGCTGATCTTGTCGGTCAGGCCGACGATGTCGTGGAGCAGCGCGCTCAGCTCGCGGGATTTGTCGCTGTCATCGAGGGACGCGACTATCTCGAACGGCTGGGTGACCTTTTCCAGGTAGGCCTTCAACTGGGTTTTAAGATTGGCGTCCAACATGATTCAACTCCTGCGAAATTCAGGCAAAAAGGGGCCCCGGCGAGCGAAATCGCCCACCCTACCGCATGCTTTTGGCTACGTCGGGAGAGGGGGCCGGTAGACCCCCTTGGGGTACTGCGTCAAACGGGTTGGGAAGTGTCCTGAGCAAGCGCTCAGGCAGGGGTGCGACCAGGCGCGGGCGCGAAGTTCACGAGCGCTGAATGACCCGCCCGCGCCTGCTTGCAACGCAGCGTCAGCGCTGCGCAACGGCTTCCCGGCCGTTCCTTAGATCTTGCCGACCAGGTCCAGCGACGGAGCCAGGGTGGCGGCGCCTTCCTTCCACTTGGCCGGGCAGACTTCACCCGGGTGGGCGGCGGTGTACTGGGCAGCCTTCAGCTTGCGCAGGGTCTCGGAAACGTCGCGGGCGATCTCGTTGGAGTGGATCTCGACGGTCTTGATCACGCCTTCCGGGTTGATCACGAAGGTGCCGCGCAGGGCCAGGCCTTCTTCCGGGATGTGCACGCCGAAGGCGTTGGTCAGTTGGTGGGTCGGGTCGCCGATCAGCGGGAACTGAGCCTTGCCCACGGCCGGGGAGGTTTCGTGCCAGACCTTGTGCGAGAAGTGGGTGTCGGTGGTGACGATGTACACCTCGGCGCCGGCTTCACGGAACTCGGCGTAGTTGTTGGCGGCGTCTTCGATCTCGGTCGGGCAGTTGAAGGTGAAGGCGGCCGGCATGAAGATCAGCACCGACCACTTGCCCTTCAGGGACTGCTCGGTCACTTCGATGAACTTGCCGTTGTGGAAAGCGTTGACCTTGAACGGTTGGACTTGGGTATTGATCAGGGACATTTGGCGATTCCTCGTAGAGTGAGTGTTGCTCGAAGGTCGGTTTGAAATTCGACGAGGTGAAGGTTATGCGCGGACGCTGGAAATGCCTCATTGATTAAAGGCATCGCAAGTATTTGCTTTCTCTATCGGAAGATTAATAAAAGGAAGATCCTCGCTATCGACGGCGAGGCGCTCCCCTGCTGGCGAGCTTGCCCGCCCCGCGCTACCGATGCGTGACAGCGCCGCTCAATGTCCGGCCTTCCACGGCTGTCCCAGCGATACCGGGGCGAACAGCCGGGTGCGCGCGCCATCGCGGGAAAGCAGCACCAGCACGACGATGGTCGCCAGGTAGGGCAGCATCGCCAGCAGGTTGGCCGGGATGCTCACGCCGACGCCCTGGGCCACCAGGTGGAGGATGCTGGCCAGGCCGAACAGCCAGGCGCCGAGCAGCACGCGGAACACCCGCCAACTGGCGAACACCACCAGCGCCAGGGCGATCCAGCCGCGTCCGGCGCTCATGTTTTCCGCCCACATCGGCGTGTAGGCCAGTGACAGGTAGCCGCCCGCCAGGCCCGCCATGGCGCCGCCGAAGAGCACCGCCAGGGTGCGCACGCGCAGCACCGGCAGGCCCATGGCGCTGGCCGCGTCGGGGTTCTCGCCGACCGCCTGGACGATCAGGCCGATGCGGCTCTTCAACAGCACCCAGGCGACCAGGGCGAAGAGCGCGAAGGACAGGTAGACCAGCAGGTCCTGAGCGAACAGCATGCGCCCCACCAGGGGCAGCCCGGCGAGCAGCGGGATGGCCTGCGGCGCGAAGCCTTGCAGCGGCTTGCCGACCCAGGCCGCGCCGACGAAGGACGACAGGCCGACGCCGAAGATGGTCAGGGCCAGGCCGCAGGCCACCTGGTTGGCGTTCAGGCCCAGCGCCACGCCGGCGAACAGCGCCGCCAGGAGCATCCCGGCGAGCACCGCGAAGAGCACGCCCAGCCACAGGCTGCCGGTGCTGAAGGCGACCATGAAGCCGATCACCGCGCCGAACAGCATCATCCCTTCCTGGCCGAGGTTGAGCACCCCGGACTTCTCGCACACCAGCTCGCCCACGGCCACCAGCAGCAGCGGGGTGCCGGTGCGGACCATGGCGAACAACACATTACTCAGCAGATCGATGTCCATTGGCATTCCTCGGGGCGCTCAGGCCAGGGCGTCGCGCACCGCCGCGCGGCGCGTCCAGTTCAGCGCCAGGCGCGGCTTGTAGAGAATCAGTACGTCGCAGGCGAGGAGGAAGAACAGCATCATCCCCTGGAACAGCCCGGTCAGCGCCAGCGGCAGGTTGAGGCTCATCTGCGCGGTCTCGCCGCCCAGGTAGAGCAGCGCCATCAGCAGGCTGGCGAAGAGGATGCCGATGGGGTTGAGGCGGCCAAGGAAGGCCACGGTGATGGCCGCGTAGCCATAGCCCGGCGACACCTGCGGCACCAGTTGGCCGATCGGCCCGCTGACTTCGCAGACCCCGGCCAGCCCGGCCAGCGCCCCGGAGAGCAGCAGCGCCAGCCAGACCAGGCGTTTTTCGCTGAAGCCGACGAAGCCGGCGGCGCGGCGGTCGAGGCCGAGGACCTTGATCTGGAAGCCGACGAAGCTGCGTTGCACCAGGACCCAGACCGCCACCAGGGCGAACAGGGCGAAGAGCGCGCCGAGGTGCATGCGGCTGCCGTCGAACAGCGCCGGCAGGTGGGCGGAATCGGCGAACATCGCCGATTGCGGGAAGTTGAAGCCCTGTGGGTCCTTCAGCGGGCCGTGCACGCAGAACAGCAAGAGGTTCAGCGCGATGTAGTTGAGCATGATGCTGGTGAGGATCTCATTGGCGTTGAAGCGCGTGCGCAGCCAGGCCACCAGGCCGGCCCAGGCGGCGCCGGCGCCGATCCCGGCGAGCAGCACCCAGACCAGCGCCCAGCGGCTTTGCCAGTCGAGCAATTGCAGGGCCACGGCGCTGCCGGCCAGCGCGCCGATCAGCAGTTGGCCTTCGGCGCCGATGTTCCACAGGCGCGCCTGGTAGGCCAGCGCCAGGCCGAGGGCGCAGAGCAGGATGGGCGTGGCCTTGACCAGCAGCTCGCCGACCCCGTACCAGTCCTGCAGCGGTTCGATCAACAGGGTATGCAGGGTCGCCAGCGGCGGGTGGCCGAGGCCGGCGAACAAGGCCGAGCCGCAGAGCAGGGTGAGTAGCCCGGCGAGCAACGGCGAGAGCAGGAGCATGGCGCGCGATTGCTGGCCGCGCGGTTCGAGGGAAAGCAGCATCGGTACGGTTCCTTTACGCGGCGGCGTCGAACTGCCCGGCCATCCAGCGGCCGACGGCGAGGGCGTCGGTGCTGGCGGTGGGCGCCAGGGGCGACAGCCGGCCGCCGCAGAGGGCGCCGATGCGGTCGCTGATCTGGAACAGCTCGTCGAGGTCTTCGGAGATCACCAGGATGGCCGCGCCGGCGTCGCGCAGGGCGATCAGCGCCCTGTGGATCACCGCGGCGGCGCCGACGTCGACGCCCCAGGTCGGGTGCGCGGCGATCAGCAGGCGCGGGTTCTGCAGGATCTCGCGGCCGAGGATGAACTTCTGCAGGTTGCCGCCGGACAGGCTGCGCGCGGCGGCCTGCGCGTCCGGGGTCTTGACCGCGAAGCGCTGGATGATCGCCGTGGCGAAGCCCAGCACCTGGCGGCGGTCCACCAGGCCATGGCGCACCAGGCCGCGCTGGAAGCCGGTGAGCAGGGCGTTGTCGGCCAGGCTCAGTTCCGGCACCGCGCCATGGCCGAGGCGTTCGGCCGGGACGAACGCCTGGCCGCGCGCGCGGCGGGCGTCCGGCGGCAGATGGCCGACCGCGTCGCCGGCGAGGCGGATGCAATCGGCCTGGCGGCGCGGCAGGCGCTGCTCGCCGCTGAGCAGGGCAAGCAGTTCGTCCTGGCCGTTGCCGGCGACCCCGGCGATGCCGACGATCTCGCCGCCGCGCACCTCCAGGTCGAGGCCGGCGAAGGACACGCCGAACGGATCGGCGCTGCGCCAGTGCAGCCCGGCGACACGCAGCAGCGCTTCGCCGCCGCTGGCCTTCGGGTACTGCGCGGCCAGCCCTTCGGCGTTGCCGACCATCAGCCGCGCCAATTCCAGGTCGCTGCATTGCGCCGGTACGCAAGCGCCGGACACCCGCCCGCCGCGCAGCACGGTGGCGCCTTGGCACAGCGCGCGCACCTCGCCGAGCTTGTGGCTGATGAAGAGGATGCTGCAGCCCTCGGCCGCCAGCCGGCGGAGCACGGCGAAGAGTTCCTCGGCCTCCTGCGGGGTGAGCACCGAGGTCGGCTCGTCGAGGATCAGCAGGCGGATGTCCTGCATCAGGCAACGGACGATTTCCACCCGCTGGCGCTCGCCGATCGACAGGCTGTGCACCAGGCGTTCGGGTTCCAGCGGCATGCCGTAGCGCCGCGAAACCTCGCGGATGCGCGGCGCCAGTTGCTTCGGCGTACCGGCGCCGGCGCCCAGGGCCAGGGCGATGTTCTCCGCCACGCTCAGGGTGTCGAACAGCGAGAAGTGCTGGAAGACCATGCCGATGCCCAGCGCGCGGGCTTGCGCCGGGTCCTTCACGGTCACCGCGCGGCCGTCCCAGAACAGCTCGCCGCTGTCCGGGCGGGTCACGCCGTAGATGATCTTCATCAGGGTGCTCTTGCCGGCGCCGTTCTCGCCGAGCAGCGCGTGGATTTCGCCGGGCTGGATGCTCAGGTCGACGCGGTCGTTGGCCAGGCAGCCGGGGTAGCGCTTGCTGATGGCGCGCAGCTCCAGGCGGGGCGGAAGGGGTGTGGGCATGGGCGGGACTCGGTCAGGGATTCAGCAGTGGCGAGGGTCGAAGCAAATTCCTGGCCAGCTGGTCAAAAAACGCCGCAAGCCTATGCTTTGCTTATGCAGCCGGCCTCGCCGGCTGGCAGAGTTCGTGCATTACCTGACCAGGTGGACAGCTTTGGCGCGGTGTCTGGACGGCTCATCGACGAGCGTCGCCGCCGCGCCGCAACGAGGTACGCGCATGATCCAGTTCCTGCTCGACGACGAACTGCGGCAGGCCGACGGCCTGGCACCGGAAACGAGCCTGCTCGATTACCTGCGCACCCGACTGGGGCGCACCGGGACCAAGGAGGGCTGCGCCTCCGGCGATTGCGGCGCCTGCACCGTGGTGCTCGCCGAACCGGCCGGCGACGGCCTGCGCTATCGCGCCATCAACGCCTGCATCACGCCGCTCGCCGCGCTGCACGGGCGCCAGTTGCTGAGCGTGGAGCACCTCGCCGAGGGCGCCGTCCTGCACCCAGTGCAGCAGGCCATGGTCGATTGCCATGGCGCGCAGTGCGGCTTCTGCACGCCGGGCATCGTCATGTCGCTGTTCGCCTGGCGCCACGCCGAGGGCGCGCATGACCGCGACACGGCGCTGAGCGCGCTGTCCGGCAACCTCTGCCGCTGCACCGGCTACCGGCCGATCCTCGATGCCGCCGCGCGCATCGCCGCGCAACCCGGCGCCGATCGCTTCGCCGCCGCGGCGCGCGAAACTGCCGCGCGCCTGCGCGCGATCGCCCCTGCGGGCGAATTGCATGACGGCGCGCAGCACGCCTTCCTGCCAACCTCTGTGGATGAACTGGACGCCCTGTTGAAAAACTATCCACAGGCGCGCCTGGTGGCCGGCGGCACCGACCTGCAACTGGAGGCGACCCAGGCCCTGAAGAGCTTCCCGCAGTTGATCCACCTGGAGCGCGTGGCCGAGCTGCTGCGCCTGGAAGAGCACCCCGACTTCCTGCTGATCGGCGCCGCGCGGCCCTATGTCGATTGCGCCGCGGCCTTGTCCGAATTCCCCGGCGTGGCGGCCTTGCTGGAACGTCTCGGCTCGTTGCAGATCCGCCAGCGCGGCACGCTCGGCGGCAACATCGCCAATGCCTCGCCGATCGGCGACATGCCGCCCGTGCTGCTGGCGCTGGACGCCCGCTTGCGCCTGCGGCGCGCCGGGGCGCTGCGCGAGGTGCCGCTCGACGGCTTCTTCAGCGGCTACCGGCAAAGCATCCTGCAGCCTGGCGAATACATCGAAGGGATACTTATCCCCAGGCTGCGGCCGCACCAGCTATTCCGTGTGGACAAGATATCCAAACGCCACGACGACGATATTTCCGCCCTGTGCATGGCCCTGCGCCTGGACTTCGACGAGAGCGGCCGGGTAGGCGAGGCACGGCTGGCCTGCGGCGGCATGGCGGCTACGCCGCTACGCGGCCGCAAGACCGAGGCGGCGCTGCGCGCGCGGCCATTCGATGGTGCCGCCGTGGCTGCCGCACAAGCTGCGCTGGCTGAGGACTTCCAGCCCATCGACGACCTCCGCGCGAGCGCCGCCTATCGCCTGAAGGTGGCGCAGAATCTCCTGCAGCGTGCATTACTGGAAGCGAAGCAAACCGACCGCGAGGTACGCCATGCGTAGCCTGCCGCCCGTGGCCGCGAACGGCGTCGCGGTCGATAGCCACAGCGCCGGCCAGCCGCGTCCCCACGACAGCGCCGAACTGCACGTCAGCGGTGCCGCGCGTTACGTCGACGATATCCAGGCGCCGGCCGACCTGCTGCACGCCGCCGTCGGCCTGAGCGACATCGCTTGCGGCGCCATCCGCCGACTCGATCTCGACGCCGTGCGCGCCGCCCCCGGCGTGGTCGCGCTGTTGACCCTGGACGAAATACCCGGACAGACCGACGTCGGTCCGGTATTCCCCGGTGACCCGCTGCTCGCCGGCGAGCGGGTGAAGTACCACGGCCAGGCGCTCTTCGCGGTCGCCGCGCAGAGCCTGTTGCAGGCGCGCCGCGCGGTGCGCCTGGCGAAGGTCGAGTACCTCGAAGAGCCGCCGCTGCTCGATCCGTTGCGGGCCAAGGCCGAACAGCGCTTCGTCCGTCCGCCGCATCACATGCAGCGCGGCGCCGCTGTGGATAAGTCCCTGGCGGCCGCGCCCCATGTGCTGGAGGCGCGGCAGTACGTCGGCGGCCAGGAGCATTTCTACCTCGAAGGGCAGGTGTCCATGGCGCTGCCCTGCGACGATGGCGGCATGCTGGTGTACAGCTCCAGCCAGCATCCGGGCGAGGTGCAGAAGCTGGTCGCCGAGGTGCTGGGCCTGCCGCTGGCCAAGGTCACCGTGGAAGTGCGGCGCATGGGCGGCGGTTTCGGTGGCAAGGAAACCCAGGCCGCGCCCTTCGCCTGCCTGGCCGCGTTGCTGGCCTGGAAGACCGGGCGCGCGGTGAAGCTGCGCTTGCCGCGCGGCGACGACATGCGCCTGACCGGCAAGCGCCATCCGTTCCACAACCACTACCGCGTCGGCTTCGACGACGACGGCCGGCTGCTCGCCGCGCAACTGGAGGTCATCGGTGATTGCGGGCACTCGCCGGACCTCTCCGACGCCATCGTCGATCGCGCCATGTTCCATGCCGATAACGCCTATTTCATTCCTGATGTGGCGATTTCCGGCTATCGCAGTATCACCAACCTGGCCTCCAACACGGCCTTCCGAGGCTTCGGCGGGCCGCAGGGCATGATGCTGATCGAGCGCGCCATGGACGATATCGCCCGGGCTGTGGATAAGGACCCGCTGGATGTGCGCAAGCTCAACCTCTACGGCGGCAGCGGGCGCGACCTGACGCCCTATCGGCAGAAGGTCGAGCACAATCTGCTCGGCGACTTGATCGAGCGCCTGGAACGCAGCAGCGACTACCGCGCCCGGCGCCAGGCGATCCGCGCCTTCAATGCCGCCAGCCCGGTGCTGAAGAAGGGCCTGGCGCTGACCCCGGTGAAGTTCGGCATTTCCTTCACCGCCCAGCACCTGAACCAGGCCGGCGCGCTGATCCACCTGTACACCGACGGCAGCATCCAGCTGAACCACGGCGGCACCGAGATGGGCCAGGGCCTGAATATCAAGGTGGCGCAGATCGTCGCCGAGGAATTCCAGGTGCCGCTGGAGCGCGTGACGATCACCGCCACGCGCACCGACAAGGTGCCCAACGCCTCGCCCACCGCCGCCTCCAGCGGCACCGACCTGAACGGCATGGCCGCCCGCGACGCGGCGCGCACGCTGAAGCGGCGCCTGGCCGAGTTCCTCGCCGAGCGCGACGGCGTACCCGCCGCCGAGGTGCGTTTCGAGCACGGCAAGGTGTGCGTCGGCGAGCGTCCGCTGGAATTCGCCGAGGTGGTGCAGGCAGCCTATTTCGCGCGGGTGCAACTGTCCGCCACCGGCTTCTACCGCACGCCGAAGATCTACTACGACCGCGACAAGGCCCAGGGCCACCCGTTCTTCTATTTCGCCTACGGCGCGGCGGTCGCCGAAGTGCAGGTGGACAGCCTCAGCGGCGAATACCGCCTGCTGCGCGTGGACATCCTCCACGACGTCGGGCGCAGCCTGAACCCGGCCATCGACATCGGCCAGATCGAGGGCGGCTTCGTCCAGGGCCTGGGCTGGCTGACCAGCGAGGAACTGCGCTGGGACGCCAAGGGCCGGCTGCTCACCACGGGGCCGGCGACCTACAAGATCCCGACGGTCGGCGACGTGCCCGAGGACTTCCGCGTGGCGCTGTTCGAGCGTCCCAACGAGGAGGACAGCGTCTACCTGTCCAAGGCCGTCGGCGAGCCGCCGTTCATGCTCGCGATCTCGGTCTGGTCGGCGCTGCGCGATGCCATTGCCAGCCTTGCCGACTACCGCGTCAGCCCGGCGCTGGATACCCCGGCGACCCCCGAGCGGGTGTTGTGGGCGTGCGAGGCGCTGCGCGCCGTCGCCCCTGTGGATAAACCCAGGCTCCGCGCCAGCGAGCAGGAGCCGCAGTCATGACTCCGGGCTGGATGGACGCCATCGCCCGGCTGCGCGACGGTGCCGAGCCCTATGTGCTGGTCACGGTGATCGGCGTGCAGGGTTCCACCCCGCGCGAGGCCGGCTGCAAGATGCTGGTCACCGGCGACGCCAGCTACGACAGCATCGGCGGCGGCCACCTGGAGCTGGTCGCCATCGAGCACGCGCGGCACCTGCTGCAGGCCGGCGCGGATGCGCAGAGCCTGCAGCATTTCCCCCTCGGTGCGCGTCTCGGCCAGTGCTGTGGCGGCCGCGCCACGCTGCTCTTCGAATGCTTCGCGGTGCGCGGTCCGCGGGTGCTGCTGTTCGGCGCCGGGCATGTCGGCCGTGCGTTGGCGCCGTTGCTCGCCGGGCTGCCGCTGCGCCTGGAATGGGTCGATAGCCGCGCCGGTGAGTTCCCCGCCGAGTTACCCACAGGCGTGCGCGCGCGCCTGCTCGACGATCCGCTGGAGGCGGTGGAAAAGGCCGCGCCGGGCAGTTACTACCTGATCATGACCCACAACCACCCGCTGGATTACGCCCTCGCCGAAGCTGTGCTCAAGCGCGGCGATGCCGGCTTCCTCGGCATGATCGGTTCGCAGACCAAGGCCCGGCGCTTCCAGTTGCGCCTGGAACAGCGCGGCGTCCCGGCCGAGGTCATCGCCACCCTGCACTGCCCCATCGGCCTGCCCGGCGTGCCTGGCAAGCGCCCGCTGGAAGTGGCCATCGCCGTGGCCGCCCAGGTCATCGCGCGCTACCAGCAGGACGCCCCGCCGCGCGCGACCCGCGCCGGCGTCGACTGGCAGGCGCTGTGCAGCGAGACGAGCACGCCGGGCTAGTCCGCCCGTGCCCCTCTTTGTGCGAAATTCCCGACCGATCGGACAACGGTTCTTCAGCCGCTGGCCGATAGCCGGTGGGCCCTGTCATCACGCCTTGCCTCTCCCGCGCCGTGCCACGAGGACAATAAAAACATGCGCTTACGCAGTATCCAGAGCCAACTCATCCTCAGCATGGGCGGCAGCCCTGCTGCTCAGCCTGCTACCTCGGCGGCATCCGCACCGCGCAGCAAGCCTTCAGCGCGCTGATCGCCTCCCAGGCCTCCTGCTGAACATCGACACCGATGTCGGCAGCGGCGAGCTGATCCGCCGTTCGGCGTCGCCCCGGGGCGCTCCCGCGCTAGGTATTTATCCACTGTTGAAAAGCCCATTTCGCTGTCCACAGGCAGGCTGGCGCGCTTGTCGACCGTGGCGCCTGGCGAGCGGCCTTCGCGATCTGTGGATACCTGCCTGCAGCCCAGTCTTTTTGCGGCATTCTGCTCAAATAACGTACACATTTCGCCAGCCGGCGAGGGGGCTCGCCTGGAAAGTTTTCCCCAGAGGATATCCACAGCACTGTCCACCGGCTCTGTGAGCAATTCACCGCTCGCGCTGCCCTGACGCGGGATTTCAGCGGTGTTGAGGCGATGTCGCTGCTACCCCTGGCAAGGCCCTCTCCGGGGTAGTTTTCCACCAGGATATTCACAGCTTGCCAAGGGCTTTTACCGGGCTTATCCAGGCCCCTTCCAGTGCCCCCTTTGGGCGGCGCGGAGAGCTTGCGCCACGCGGCTTTCAGCGTGTCGAAGGACAAAAAACGTACAGCCCCGCGCAAGCCCCGAAACGCCTGCGCCGGAGGCCTTCATCGACAGCTTGTCCACAGCCTTGCCCACGCTATCCGGGGATAGCCGGAATGGGCTGTTCCCGGGGTTTGCGCAAAATCTGAACAGAGTGACGCAGGCCACGGCTGGCGTGGCCTGCAAGGGAGGGGGCACAGTTTGTCCACAGGATGCCGCACAGGAACCGGGGACAAAGGGGCGCTATCGCTGGACAGACCCTGGGGATAAATCCGCGGCGACGCTCAGTCGTCCAGGCTGCGGGCCTGGATGCGTCCCCGGCTGAGGTCGCTGAGCAGGCGCTGCAGCGCCTCGGTTTTCGCGCTGGGCAGGCTCAGGCGCAGTTCCACGCCATCGGTGCCATAGGCTTCGTCCTCGATGCTGGCGCCCAGCGCCAGGACGCGGGCCTTGAACAGCGCGTGCTCGGCGAAGGCACAGGCGAAGGCCAGGCGCGTGCTCGGCACCAGTTCGAGGCGGGCGGCGTCCTGCAGGCACTTGGCCGCGCAGCCGCCATAGGCGCGGGCGAGGCCGCCGGTGCCGAGCTTGATGCCGCCGAACCAGCGGCTGACCAGCACCACCACGCGGTCCATGTCCTGGCCCTCGATGGCGGCCAGGATCGGCCGGCCGGCGGTGCCGCCGGGTTCGCCGTCGTCGCTGAAGCGGTACTGCGCGCCGAGCTTCCAGGCCCAGCAGTTGTGCCCGGCGCTGGCGTCGCGCCGGGCGGCGAGGAAGGCCTGGGCCTCGGCCTCGCTGGCGATGGGTGCGGCGAGGCAGTGGAAGCGGCTCTTGCGAATGTCCTCGGCGTAGGTGGCCGGGCCGGCCAGGGTGAAGCTCATGCCGTGGCTGGCGGCGTCAGCCCGCAACCCTTGAGGATGATGCGGATGAGGTTGTCGCCGGCCTCGGCGAAGTCCTGCTTGGACATGCGCTTGCGCCCGGTGACGAAGGCGATCTGGTTGGCGAAGTCGGCGTAGTGCTGGGTGCTGCCCCAGAGCAGGAAGATCAGGTTGACCGGGTCCACCGGGTCCATCTTGCCGGCGGCGATCCAGGCCTCGAACACCGCCGCGCGGCCACGGAACCAGGTGCGGTAGTCCTGGTTGAAATGGCTGCTCAGGCATTCGCCGCCGCTGATGATCTCCATGGCGAAGATCCGCGAGGCCAGCGGGTAGCGCCGGGAGAACTCCATCTTGGCGCGGATGTAGCCGGCCAGCGCGGTGGCCGGGTCGTCGTCGGCGGTCAGGTTGTTGAAGGTGCTGTCCCACAGCTGGAGGATGTTGCCCAGCACCGCGGTGTACAGCCCCAGCTTGTTGCTGAAGTAGTAGTGCAGGTTGGCCTTGGGCAGGTCGGCGCGCTGGGCGATGGCGTTCATGCTGGTGCCCTTGAAGCCATGACGGGCGAACTCTTCTTCGGCGGCGGCGAGGATGACCTCTTCATTCTTCTGGCGAATGCGGCCGGCGGGCTTTTCCTGACCGTCGGTGAGGTGGGCTGGAACTGGGAAAGACATACGGCGTATCCATGCTTCAGCGGAAGGGCGAAGCATGGATACCCCAGGCGGGCCGGGCGATTCAAGCGTCGCGGCGGAAAATATCCAAATGCCCGTTTGACTGGCCGCGCGGCCCCCGCGAATGCACCGAAACAAGGCGCCGGATCGCCGCTCGCCGGGGTTCCCGGCGGCGCGCTTCAGGGCTCCTCGATCAACGCCGCGGCGCTGGCCGGCAGGCTTTCCTCCGGCAGCAGCAGGTTGAGCAGGATGGCGCTCAGGCCGCCACTGGTGATGGCCGAGTCGAACAGGGTCTTGACCACCGCCGGCAACTGGTCGAGCAAGGACGGCTGCGCGGCGATGCCCAGGCCGACGCCGAACGAGGTGGCGATGATCAGCAGGCTGCGGCGGTCCAGCGGCGCCTGGGCGAGGATGCGCACGCCGGCGGCGGCGACGCTGCCGAACATCACCAGGGTGGCGCCGCCGAGCACCGGCTTGGGAATCTGCTGGAGGATCGCGCCGAGCAGCGGGAACAGGCCGAGGGCGATGAGCAGCGCGCCAATGTAGAGGCCGACGTGGCGGCTGGCCACGCCGGTCAACTGGATGACCCCGTTGTTCTGCGCGAAGGTGGTGTTGGGGAAGGCGTTGAAGGTGGCCGCCAGCAGGCAACTGACGCCATCGCCGAGGACGCCGCCCTTGAGCCGCGCGAGGTAGCCCGGGCCGCTGATCGGCTGGCGCGAGATCATGCAGTTGGCGGTGAGGTCGCCGACCGTCTCGATCGAGCTGATCAGGTAGATCAGCGCCACCGGCAGGAACACCGTCCAGTCGAAGGCGAAGCCGTAGCGGAACGGCTGCGGCAGGGCGATCAGCGGCAGCGCCGGCAGCGCGTGCGGTTGCAGCACGCCGCAGGCCCAGGCGGCCAGGCTGCCCACGGCGAGGCCGATGACGATCGCCGAGAGACGCACCCAGGGCCGCCGCGAGCGGTTCAGCAGGATGATCCCGAGCAGCACCAGGCCGCCCAGCGCCAGGTTGATCGGCGCGCCGAAGTCGGCGGCCTTGAAGCCGCCGCCCAGGTCGGTGATGCCGACCTTGATCAGGCTGATGCCGATCAGGGTGATGACGATTCCGGTCACCAGCGGCGTGACCACCCGGCGCAGGTAGCCGATGCAGCGGCTGAGGGCGACCTGCACGAAGGCGCCGAAGAAGCACACGCCGAAAATCATCGCCAGGATGTCCTCCGCGCTGCCGCCGCGCTGCTTGACCAGCATGCCGGCGGCGAGGATGGCGCTGAGGAAGGCGAAGCTGGTGCCCTGCAGGCAGATCATCCCGGCGCCGATTCCCAGCGGGCGGCGCGCCTGGATCAGGGTGCCGACGCCGGAGACCATCAGCGCCATGCTGATCAGGTAGGGCAGTTGCGCCTGCAGGCCGAGGATCGAGCCGATCACCAGTGGCGGGGTGATGATGCCGACGAAGCTGGCCAGCACATGCTGCAGGGCAGCGAGCAGGGCGGGCAGGGGACGCGGCCGGTCATCCAGGCCGTAGAGGAGTTCGTTGCTGACGGGGGTCGCGGATTGCATGGTCGCCTCGGTGCGGATCGGTTGCGCAAGTGGATACCGAGGCGTTGCAAGAATCTGTCCAATCGATCAGGTAATTGTCTACATGAGCCGCGCAGGCCACGCCGTGCGCGGCCTGCGTGGGCGACGTCGGCTATCGCGGCGAGCACCGCCGCGCGCCGGACTGCTGCACGTCGGCGCAGCCAGGGCCGGGGCCGCACCGCGGCGGGGCGGCGCCGATCCGTCTCAGCGGGTGGTGCCGGTGGTTCCGCTGGTGCCGCCGTTGCCGCCGCCACCATTGCCACCGCCGTTGTTGGATGCCGCCAGGCCTATCGCCGCGGCGGCCGCACCGATACCGATGACGTAGACCGGGGTCAGGTTGCCGTACAGCGGACGGGACAGCGACAGGGGCGAGCAATCGCCGGGCGGCAAGGGCGCGAGGGCACCCTTGCGCTCATCGTGCTGGCGTTGCGGCTCGCCTTGCCGTTGCGGTCTGGACGCCTGTTCCTGGTCGTCCTTGGCGCCTCCGATCAGCGGCGCGCAGGGAGCGGCGGCGAGCGCCGCGCGGTGGGGATTCTTGTCGTTGGCGGCCGGTTCGTCGGCGGCCAGCGCTGGCAGGCAGAAACTGGCCAGCAGCAGGGTGAAACAGCACTTGTTCATGGTTGGGCTCCGCACAGAGGTGTTCACTGCCAACCATGCCGCCTGCGGGGGGCCGGGAATATTGGAAGGCGCCACGCCGGGGTGGCGGATTTTCCGTATCCACTGCAGGACTTTCGCACAGGCCGGCGGCTGTTGCTCCGCCGGCCCCGTGGCCCCGCCCTGGCGGCGGGGCGAGTGCCATCAGAAGTGGTACTTGACCAGCAGGCTGGTGGTGTTCTGGTCGGTGGTGAAGTACTGGGAGTCCTTGATGCCGTACTTGTCGGACCAGTAGTCGTACTCCACGCCCACGTACAGGTGCTTGGCCTCGTAGCCCATGGCCTTGCCCAGGTCGTACTTGATCTGCGGGTTGAAGTGCAGGTTGGCGTGGTAGTCGGACTGGTTCGGGCGGCCCGAGCTGGCGTCCTTGTTGTTCACCACCCAGTCCATGTAGCCGTCGATGAGGATGTCGGAGTTGCCCACCGGGATGGTGTAGGCCCACGCCGGGGTGATCTGCCAGGCGCCGGCCGGCACGCGGTGGCCGTCGGGCTTGCGGTAGTAGAAGTTCAGCTGGAAGTAGTCGAAGCCGGGAATCGCCAGGTCGAAGCCCGGACCGGCCAGGTAGGACTCGTTGTCGCCTTCGCCGAACTCGTAGGTGGTGGCCAGCAGCACGTCCTTGATCGGGCCGAAGGACAGGTCGGTGCCGGTGATCTTGCCGAACGACAGGCGCGGGCTGAACTCGCCGTAGTAAGTGTTGCTGCCGTTATTGGCGTCTTTCTTGCCGTTGTAGTTGATCTGATCGACGAAGAACCAGATGTCACCCCATGTCCAGGCACTCGCGCTCTCCAGGGTGAAGGTCTGCTGGATCGGCGGGTTCACCTTGAAGTCCTTGCCCCACAGGTAGGTCAGGCTCTCGTTGTGCCAGAGCAGCGGGCCGTCGTTGGTCGCCGGCCCGGGGGTCAGGTCTTCACCGCCGGCCATGGCCTGGCCGGCGGCCAGCAGCCCGCCGGCGAGCAGCAGGGATGCGAGTGTGCGAGTCATGTGGTGCTCCTAGTGTTCTTGAAAGTGCAGATCTAGTTGGAATAGGAACCTGTCCGCTTGGTCAGGCTTGGCCAGGAAAAGCAAGATCGACGCCAATGCTTGCCGTGGCCCGTTTTTTATTCTCTCCGGCGGGCAGATTCAGGGGTTTTCAAGGGTTTGGACGCGTCATCCGGCTGCGCCCCGGCGGTTGCGTCCGGGGCTCTGCGGCGGGCGTTTATTGACCCAATGGACAAGTCCTGCCTTGAAACGGGGCAGGATTGTACAGAACGGCGCCATTCTGGCGACCGCGAGTCGATGATTTTGGATACATAACGTCAATGTAGTGAATTGAATCAACATGAATTATGTATACAAAACGCCTGTGACCTTTCTACACAGGGCGGCTCGGCGGCTCCGTCGCGGGGCTGCCCGCGCGTTCCGGGCGCGGATGATGCCAGAGCCGCGCGCGTCAGGCATCCCCGCCGGCCGGGCGGCTCGCCTACCAGGCGGCGATCTGCGCGTCGGTGCGCGGTTCGGTGCCGCCGCAGAGCACGCCGCTGGCGGTATCGCGCAGGATGATCTGGCCGCGCCCGTAGCTGCTCAGGTCGTGGGCTACCTCGACGTGGTGGCCGCGCCGCGTCAGCACCGCCGCCAGGCTGCGTGGCGCGCCGTGTTCGATGCCGATGCGCTTGTCGCCCAGCCACTGCCAGCGTGGGGCGTCCAGCGCGGCCTGTGGGTTGAGGCCGAAGTCCACCAGGTTCATCACCATCTGCACATGCCCCTGCGGCTGCATGTAGGCGCCCATCACGCCGAAGGGGCCGAGCGCCACGCCGCCCTGGCTGAGGAAGCCGGGGATGATGGTGTGGAAGGTCTTCTTGCCCGGCTGCAGGCAGTTGACGTGCTGTGGGTCGAGGCTGAACTCGGCGCCACGGTTCTGCAGGGCGATGCCGGTGCCCGGCACCACCACGCCGGAGCCGAAGCCGTGGTAGTTGCTCTGGATGAAGGAAACCATGTTGCCTTCGCCGTCCGCCGTCGCCAGGTACACGGTGCCGCCGGCCCTGGGCTTGCCGGGCTGCGGCTCCAGGGCGCGCTCGCCGATCAGCGCGCGGCGGCGCGCGGCGTACTCGTCGCTGAGCAGGTCGGCGACGCTGACGCGCATGCAATCGGGCTGGCCGATATAGGCGCGGCCATCGGCGTAGGCCAGCTTCATCGCCTCCAGCTGGCGGTGCCAGGTGTCCGGGCTGTCGCGCTCGCTGAAATCGAAGCCCTTGAGGATGTTCAGCGCCATCAGCGCCACCAGGCCCTGGCCGCTGGGTGGGATTTCCCAGACATCGTAGCCACGGTAGTTCAGCGAGATCGGTTCGACCCAGCGTGGCTGGTAGCCGGCCAGGTCGTCCTCGCGCAGGTAGCCGCCGCCGCTCTCGGCGTGGGCGGCGATGCGCCGTGCCAGGGCGCCGCGATAGAAGCTCTCGCACTGGCTCTCGGCCAGCGCCTGTAAGGTGTCGGCCTGGGCCGGGTTGCTGAAGAGTTCGCCGGCGCGCGGGGCGCGGCCGTCGATGAGGAACTCGGCGAACCAGGCGTGCAGCTCCGGGTGTTCGGGCAGCGCCGCGCGGAACTTGTCCAGCCCGCTCTGCCAGAGCGAGGCGATCACCGGCGACAGCGGGAAACCGTCGCGCGCCAGCTCGATGGCCGGCGCCAGCAGCTCGGCGAAGGGCAGGCGGCCGAAGCGCCGCGACAGCTCGGCCCAGCCCGCCGGGCAGCCCGGCACCGTCACCGGCGTCCAGCCGTGCAGCGGCATGCGGCTGTGCCCGGCGCCGCGCACTGCCTCGATGTTCAGCGCCCGCGGCGCCTGGCCGCTGGCGTCCAGACCGTGCAGGCGGCCCTGGGTCCAGACCAGGGCGAAGGCGTCGCCGCCGATGCCGCAGCCGGTCGGCTCGACCACCGTCAGCGCCGCCGCCGTGGCGATCGCCGCGTCGATGGCGTTGCCGCCACGCTTGAGGATGTCCAGGCCCGCCTGCGCCGCCAGCGGCTGCGAGGTGGCGACCATGCCACGGCGGGCATAGACCAGCGAACGCTGCGACGGGTAGGGGTATTCCTGGGCGGAGAAGCTGAGCATGGACGACCTCCGGTGACGGCTTGAGGCGGCAGGGTAGCCCTGCCAGACTCCGTCGACTAGCGACACAACGCCAATCCATCGCGATGAACGGACAGCTCCCCGAACTGCAACGCCTGATCCCGGCGCTGGAACGCCTGCCGCGCCCGGTCTACGCGCGCGCCGAACGCCTGCGCGCCGGCTCCTGGACCTGCCGCCACCACCACGCCTGGGTGCAGTTGTCCTACGCCATTAGCGGCGTGCTCGGCGTGCACACCGCCGAGGGCAGCTTCTTCGCCCCGCCGCAGCGGGCGATCTGGATTCCCGCCTACCTCGAACACGAGGTGGTGACCTCGACCCAGGCCGAGATGCGCAGTCTCTATGTGCGCGAGGACGCCTGCGCCTGGGCTCCGCCGCGCTGCCGGGTGCTGGCGGTGACGCCGCTGGCGCGCGAGCTGATCAAGGGCTTCTGCGAACTGCCGGTGGATTATCCACAGGGCGACACGCCCGAAGAGCGCCTGGTGCAGGTGCTGCTCGACCAGTTGCGAACCCTGCCGGAAGTGGCCTTTTCCCTGCCGATGCCCCGGGAGCCGCGCCTGTTGCAGCTGTGCCAGGGGTTGATCGAACAACCCACCGCCACCCTCACTCTCGGCGACTGGGCGCAACGCCTGGGCACCTCGGAGAAGACCCTGTCGCGGCTGTTCCAGCGCGAGACCGGCATGAGCTTCCGCCTCTGGCGCCAGCGCCAGCGTCTGTTGGCGTCGCTGAGCATCCTCGAATCCGGCGCCAGCGTCACCGCCGCGGCGCTGGACTGCGGCTACGACTCCACCTCGGCCTATATCGCCGCCTTCAAGGGGCTGTTCGGCTTCACCCCCGGCGAGCTGTTCAAACAGCGCTGAGGTCGCCGCTCGCACCCGCCAGTCCCGCTGGCGTCATGCGCCCTGGCGGCCGATGCGTCGGCGGAATTCCGCTCATCGCCCCCGCCAATCGGCAGCCAAGCGCCTGCCGGGTTCCCCCGGAAAATCCTCCAGCCCTTGCGCCGCGCGGCTTTGCGCCCTTGGCACGGTGCCTGCTATCGCCCTGGGCACTGCGCCGCCCTCGCGGTGCGCCGGCGTGCTGCGCCTTGACCAGCGCGCCCCACGACAACAACGACAAGAGGAACACCCCATGGACAGCGCAAGCGCCATTGCCGCGTCGGCCGCCCCTCGCAGCACCTCCCAGCGGATCAAGTCGATCTTCAGCGGCTCGGTGGGCAACCTGGTCGAGTGGTACGACTGGTACGTCTACGCCGCCTTCTCCCTGTACTTCGCCAAAGCCTTCTTCCCCCAGGGCGACATGACCGCCCAATTGCTCAACACCGCCGCGATCTTCGCCGTGGGCTTCCTGATGCGCCCGATCGGCGGCTGGCTGATGGGCCTCTACGCCGACCGCAAGGGCCGCAAGGCCGCGCTGCTGGCCTCGGTGCTGCTGATGTGCTTCGGCTCGCTGATCATCGCCCTGACCCCCAGCTATGAATCCATCGGCGTCGCCGCGCCCGTCCTGCTGGTGCTCGCCCGCCTGCTGCAGGGCCTGTCGGTCGGTGGCGAATACGGCACCTCGGCCACCTACCTCAGCGAAATGGCCAACAAGGAACAGCGCGGCTTCTATTCCAGCTTCCAGTACGTGACCCTGATTTCCGGCCAGCTCATCGCCCTGGCGGTGCTGATCGTGCTGCAACAGACGTTGAACACCGAACAACTGGAAAGCTGGGGCTGGCGCGTGCCCTTCTTCATCGGCGCGCTGTGCGCGGTGGTGGCCATGTTCCTGCGGCGTGGCATGGAAGAAACCGAGTCCTTCAGCAAGAAGAAAGAAGAGCCCAAGGAAAGCCTGCTGCGCGCGCTGATGCGCCACCCCCGCGAGGTCCTCACCGTGGTCGGCCTGACCATGGGCGGCACCCTGGCCTTCTACACCTACACCACCTACATGCAGAAATACCTGGTCAACAGCGTGGGCATGAGCAAGGGCGACTCGACCATGATCTCGGCCGCCAGCCTGTTCCTCTTCATGCTGCTGCAACCCATCGTCGGCGCCCTCTCCGACAAGATTGGCCGGCGTCCGATCCTGATCGCCTTCGGTGTCCTCGGCACGCTGTTCACCTACCCGATCCTCAGCACCCTGCACACGGTCACCAGCTGGTGGGGCGCGTTCTTCCTGATCATGGCCGCGCTGGTCATCGTCAGCGGCTACACCTCGATCAACGCCGTGGTGAAGGCCGAGCTGTTCCCCACCGAGATCCGTGCCCTGGGCGTCGGCCTGCCCTATGCCCTGACCGTGTCGATCTTCGGCGGCACCGCCGAGTACCTGGCCCTGTGGTTCAAGAGCATCGGCATGGAAAGCGGCTTCTATTGGTACGTCACCGGCTGCATCGCCTGTTCGCTGCTGGTCTATGTGTTCATGAAGGACACCCAGAAGCACTCGAAGATCACCACTGACTGATCGGGCCGGGCGGCCCCCAGTGACGCAGGGCGGATAACCGTTCGCGGCAATGGGTGAGGATGACCTCGGGCCTTCCGGCTGTGCCGGACGGCCCCGGGGAGCGGGCGCTCTTTCACGACCCCATGTGGATCGCGCAACGCCCCCATTTCACGCCTACGCCACCCCCTCCCTTGCTATCCTCGCCGGCATCCATTCGGCGAACCCTCCTTATGAACCACCCTGACATTCCCGTCGGTCCGCTGCGTGTCCGCCAGTTGCGCGGTGCCCTCAGCGGGCCTTTCGACCTCGATCTGCAACCCGCTCGCTGTACCGTGCTCAGCGGCCCGTCGGGCATCGGCAAGAGCCTGCTGCTGCGCATGCTCGCCGACCTCGATCCGAACCAGGGCGAGGTGAGCCTCGCCGGTGTTTCCCGCGAGAGCATGCCGGCCAGTGCCTGGCGCCGGTTGGTGACCTATGTGGCGGCCGAGTCCGGCTGGTGGGCCGATGGCGTCGCCGAGCACTTCGCCGATGTCGAGGCGGCGCGTGCCTTGCTGCCGGCGGTGAGTCTCGCGCCGGCGCTGCTCGATGCCCCGGTGGCGCGCCTGTCCAGCGGCGAGCGGCAGCGCCTGGCGCTGCTTCGCGCGGTGCTGCAGCGGCCGCGCTTCCTGCTGTTGGACGAACCCACCGCGGCCCTCGATCCGCACAGCCGCGACCAGGTCGAAGCCCTGCTGCAACGCCTGAAAGGCGAGGGCATGGGGCTGCTGCTGGTCAGCCATGACCCGGCCCAGGCCGCGCGCCTGGGCGATTGCCAGTTACGCATGAGCGCCGACGGGCTGCGCGAGGTGTCGGCATGAACCCGGTGGTTCTCAGCCTGCCGGAGCTGACCCTGGCGGCGTTGCTGATCGTCGCGGCGGCGGCCCTGTCCTTCGCCCTGCGCCTGGGCCTGCAACGCACCCTGCTGGTGGCCTCGCTGCGCCTGGTGCTGCAATTGGCGCTGGTCGGCTTCTTCCTGCGCCAGGTGTTCGCCCTGTCCTCGCCCTGGCTGACCGCCCTGGTGGTCGCGGCCATGCTCGGCGCGGCGGCCTTCGAGGTGGGCTCGCGGCAGAAACGCCGGCTGGCCGGTTTCTGGCACTACGGCATCGGCGGCGGCAGCGTCGCGCTCGCCACCCTCGGCATCGCGCTGTTCGCCCTGGCCGGCAGCCTGCGCCCGCAGCCCTGGTACGACGCGCGCCACGCCATCCCGCTGGTCGGCATCATTCTCGGCACGGCGATGAATGCCGCCAGCCTGGCGCTCAACCTGGTATTCGCCAGCCTGCAGCGCGAGCGCGCCGCCATCGAGGCGCAACTGGCCCTCGGCGTCGATCGCCACCGTGCCCTGCGCGGGGTGATCCGCAGCGCGCTGTACAACGGTCTGCTGCCGACGCTGAACCAGATGGCCGCCGCCGGCATCATCACCCTGCCGGGGATCATGACCGGCCAGATCCTCGCCGGCATGGACCCGCTCGACGCCGCGCGCTACCAGATCCTGCTGATGTTCCTGCTCGCCGCCGCCGGCTTCCTCGCCGCGCTGGGCGCGGTGTACCTGACGGTCTGGCGGCTCACCGATAGCCGCGACCGCCTGCGCCTGGACCGCCTGCGCGCGCCGCAACGCTGAGCCAGGCGGCGGGCGCTGGACTATGCTGCGGGCTTGTCTTTGCTTGGAGCCATTGCCATGACCTCTGCGAAATCCGCCCTGATCATCGGTGCCTCGCGCGGCCTCGGCCTGGGCCTGGTGCGCGAGTTGCTGGCGCGCGGCTGGGCGGTCAGCGCCAGCGTGCGCGACCCGGCCCACGCCGGCGAGCTGGCCGGCCTGCCGGTGCGCGTCGAGGCGCTGGTGCTGGACGACGCCGCTTCCCAGGACCGCCTCGCCGAAGCGCTCGCCGGGCAGCGCTTCGATCTCATCTTCATCAATGCCGGTGTCTACGGCCCGGCGCACCAGTCGCCGCTCGACGCCAGCCTGGAAGAGGTCGGCGCGCTGTTCATGGTCAATGCCGTGGCGCCATTGCGCCTGGCCGAACGCCTGCTGCCGCGCCTGGATGCGCAGCGCGGCGTGCTGGCCTTCATGACCTCGGAGCTGGGCAGCGTCGCCGGCAACCTGACCGGAGGCATGGCCCTGTACCGGGCGAGCAAGGCGGCGCTCAACTCGCTGACCCGCAGCTTCGTCGCCGACCTCGGCGAAACCGGCCTCACCGTGCTCAACCTGCACCCCGGCTGGGTGCGCACCGACATGGGCGGCGAGGCCGCGCCGCTGGACGTGGAAACCAGCGTCGCCGGGCTCGTCGATCAGGTCGAAAGGCATGCCGGGCGCGGCGGGCAGTTCTACCTCGACTACCAGGGCATGGCGCTCGACTGGTAGTATTTCCGGCGTCTGCCGCGGCAGACACCTGGATCAGCAGACAGGGTGAACACTGAGCTGGCTTCTTCAACATCGAGGAGCCGGCTCGCCTCGGGCGGCGGCTCCGCTATCCGGAGGATTTCCCCCATGCCTGCCCCGCGTCTCTGGTTGCAGAACCCCCTCGCCATCTTCACCGCCAACCGCCTCGATGCCCGTGGCGGCCTGGTCGTGCAGGACGGCCGCATCGTCGAACTGCTCGGCGCCGGCCAGTCGCCATCGCGGCCCTGCGAACAGGTCTTCGACGCCAGCCAGCACGTGCTGCTGCCCGGCCTGATCAACACCCACCACCACTTCTACCAGACCCTCACCCGCGCCTGGGCGCCGGTGGTCAACCAGCCGCTGTTCCCCTGGCTGAAGACCCTCTACCCGGTGTGGGCGCGGCTGACGCCGCTGCAGCTGGCGCTGGCCACCAAGGTCGCCCTGGCCGAACTGCTGCTCTCCGGCTGCACCACCGCCGCCGACCACCACTATCTGTTCCCCGATGGCCTGGCGCAGGCCATCGACGTGCAGGCCGGGGTGGTCGCCGAACTGGGCATGCGCGCCATGCTCACCCGCGGTTCGATGAGCCTCGGCGAGGCCGATGGTGGCCTGCCGCCGCAGCAGACCGTGCAGCGCGCCGAAACCATCCTCGACGACAGCCAGCGGCTGATCCGCGACTACCACCAGCGCGGCGACGGCGCGCTGGTGCAGATCGCCCTGGCGCCCTGTTCGCCGTTCTCGGTGACCCCGGAAATCATGCGCGCCAGCGCCGACCTGGCGGAGCGCTACGACGTGCGCCTGCACACCCACCTGGCCGAGACCCTCGACGAGGAAGCCTTCTGCCTGCAGCGCTTCGGCCTGCGCACGGTCGATTACCTCGACAGCGTCGGCTGGCTCGGCCCACGCACCTGGCTGGCCCACGGCATCCATTTCAACGACGAGGAAATCCAGCGCCTCGGTAAGGCCGGCACCGGCATCTGCCACTGCCCCAGCTCGAACATGCGCCTGGCCTCTGGCATCTGCCCGACCCTGGCCCTGGAAGCGGCCGGCGCGCCGGTGGGGCTGGGGGTGGACGGCTCGGCCTCCAACGACGCCTCGAACATGATCCTCGAAGCGCGCCAGGCCCTGTACCTGCAACGCCTGCGCTATGGCGCCGAGCGCGTCACTCCGGCGCTGACCCTGGGCTGGGCCACCAAGGGCTCGGCCAAGCTGCTCGGACGTAGCGACATTGGCGAGCTGGCGCCGGGCAAACAGGCCGACCTGGCGCTGTTCAAGCTCGACGAACTGCGCTTCTCCGGCAGCCACGACCCGCTCTCGGCCCTGCTGCTGTGCGGCGCCGACAAGGCCGACCGGGTGATGATCGGTGGCAGTTGGCGGGTGATCGACGGTGCGGTCGAAGGGCTCGACCTCAAGGCGCTGATCGCCGCGCACACCCAGGCCGCGCGCAAGCTGATCGGCTGAGGCCGGGGGCTTTCTTGGGGCGAATGACCGTGTGCGGTCATTCGCCCTGCGTCCCTTGCCAACGGCAGGGGCATCGCTTCGCTCCTGCCATCCCACGGGGATGACCGGCAGGGCGTCGCGGGCTCAGGCCTTCATCCACTCCCGCAAGCGCAGCAGCATGGCGTCGCAGGCGTCGAGTTGCTCGATGCTGACGAACTCGTCCGGCTTGTGGCCCTGGTCCATGCTGCCGGGGCCGCAGACCACGGTGGGGATGCCGGCCTGGTCGAACAGCCCGCCCTCGGTGCCGTAGGCCACGGTGGCGAAGTCGTTGCTGCCGCTGAGCAGCGCGAGCAATTCGGCGGCCTGGCTGTGCGGGTCGGTGGCCAGCGCCGGGTAGGCCGAGAGCGGGGTGAAGCGGATGTCGGTGCCGCCCTGCACCGCGCGCATCTGCGGCAGCAGCTCGGTTTCGGCGTAGTCGCGCAGGGCGTCGGCGACTTGCTGCGGATCGTCGCTGGGCAGGGCGCGGACCTCGAAGTCGAACTGGCATTCGGCCGGGACGATGTTCAGCGCGCGGCCGCCGCTGATCACCCCGGTCTGCACCGTGGAGTAGGGCGGGTCGAAGCGCCGGTCATGGCGCGCCGGATCGGCCAGGCGCGCGCCGATCTCGCCGAGGCGGCCGATCAGCTTCGCCGCGTATTCGATGGCGTTCACCCCCTGCGGCGCATAGGCCGAATGGCAGGCCGCGCCGTGCACCTGGCAGCGCATGGCCAGCTTGCCCTTGTGCCCGAGCACCGGCTTCAGCTCGGTGGGTTCGCCGATGATGCAGACGAGCGGTTTGTGCGCGCGCTGTTCCAGCGCGGCGAGCAGCGAGCGCACGCCGAGGCAGCCGACTTCCTCGTCGTAGGAGAACGCCAGGTGCAGCGGCAGGCGCAGTGGCTGCGCGAGGAAGGCCGGCACGGCGGCCAGCACGCAGGCGATGTAGCCCTTCATGTCGGCACTGCCGCGTCCGTACAGGCGGCCATCCTTTTCGGTCAGCGCGAACGGCGGAACCGTCCAGGCCTGGCCATCCACCGGCACCACGTCGGTATGCCCGGACAGGCACACGCCGCCGCGCTCGCGCGGGCCGAGGGTAGCGAAAAGGTTGGCCTTGCGCCCGGCGTCGTCGAAGAACAGCTCGCTGTCCACGCCGAGGTCGGCCAGGTAGTCGCGGATGTACTCGATCAGCGCCAGGTTGGGGTTGCGGCTGACGGTGTCGAAGGCGATCAGCTGGGCGAGGATGTCACGGCTGGAGGGCATGCTGGAACTCCGTAGGATGGGTTAGCCGCGACGCGGCGATACCCATCGTTTGGCATCGATGGGTATCGCTGCGCTCCACCCATCCTGCAAGTGCGGTGACGCGCTTACTCGTCGCCCGGTACGCCGTAGCTCGGCGCCTTGGTCGGGTCGAGGGCGCGGGTGATGTAGTCCTGCATCTGCGGCTTGTAGGCTACCCAGAGTGTCTCCAGCGCGCCGATGGGGTCTTCCTCGGCCCAGTCGACGCGCAGGTCGACGATCGGCCAGACCAGGTCGCCGACCACCCGCAGCGCCGCCGAATGCACCGGCCCGGCTTCGCCACCGGCGGCCATCGCCGCCTGCATCGCCGCCAGCAGGCGCTCGGCCAGGCAGCCCGGGGCGCTGGCGAAGGCGGCGGTCATGGCTTCGATCACCGCCGGCGAGGACAGCAGATTGCCGGCCGCCACGCAGTTCTCGCCAGCCAGCGCATGGTGCACGCCGAGCGCCTCGCTGCCGCTGAACAGTGCCACCTGGCCGTGCTGGTCGATCACCGTGACCTGGCGATATTCGCTGTAGCCATTGCTGGTCAGCGCGCGGTCCAGCGCCACCCGTGGCGCCAGGCCGGCTTCCAGGTGGTCGAGGATTTGCGGGCCCAGCGCCGGCAGGGTGACATTCTGCGTGGCCACCGCGCCGACCCCGGCGCGCAGCCAGGGACAGCGCGCACCGACGGCGATGCTGGAGGAACTGATGGCGACACCGAGCTGCCCGGTTTCGGCGCAGCGGCCGACGATGGAGAAGGTCATGGCAACTCCTTAGCGGTTCCAGTCGTCGGGAATGACCGCGATCACGTCGATCTCCATCAGCCACTGCGGTTGGCCGAGGGCCGAGACCACCAGGCCGGTGGAGATCGGGAACACGCCCTTCAGCCACTTGCCGACTTCCTGGTAGACCGGCTCGCGATAGCGCGGGTCGATCAGGTAGGTGGTGGTCTTGACGATGTGCGAGAGGTCGCTGCCGGCTTCTTCCAGCAGTTGCTTGACGTTCTTCATGGCCTGCTCGGCCTGGGCACGCGGGTCGCCGAGGCCGACCAGGTTGCCCTCGAAGTCGGTGCCGACCTGGCCGCGCACGTACACGGTGTTGCCGGCGCGCACGGCCTGGCAGAGGTCATTGTCCAGGGACTGGTTCGGGTAGGTGTCCTTGGTGTTGAACATGCGGATGCGGGTGTGGGTAGGCATCGGTTACTCCCAGGAAGCGGCTTTTTGGACGGGCGTTTGGCTGGAGGCCTCGCGCTGCGAGGCGTCCTGGTATTCGACGTACTTGCGCTGCGTGGCGATGTGGTCGGCGACGTGCTTGGCGTCGTGCCACACGCCCCAGATGAACGAGGAACCCCGGCGCGACAGCCACGGCAGCCCGACGAAGTACACGCCCGGCTCGCGGGACACGCCACGCTGGTGCTTGGGCTTGCCCTTGTCATCGAAGGCATCGACCTGCAGCCAGTCGAAGTCCACGGCGTAGCCGGTGGCCCAGATGATCGAGGTGATGCCCGCCGCGGCCAGGTCCAGTTCGAGGATCGGCTGGCGGATGCACTCGGCGTCCGGGAAGACCTTGCGCGCGTCCGGCTCCTCCGGCAGGTCCAGGCCGTTGCGCTCGATGTAGGCGTCGGCGGCGTCGAGCAGGCCGAGGTAGTTCTCGTCGCCCAGTTGCAGGTTCTTCACCAGGTCATCCTGGAAGCTCACCTTGCCGTCGGCGAAAGCCTTGGTCAGGCCGACCAGGGTGATGCCCTCGTTGGCCAGGCGGCGGAAATCGATGGTCTCGCCGCCCCGCGCGCCGCTCACGGCGATGGTCACGTGCTCGCGGCCCGGCTGCACTTCCTCGGCGTCCCACAGGCCGAGCACGCCCAGCCACCAGACGAAGTCGCGGTTGCGATAGGAGCGCGGCGGGCGGTCATGGGCGCCCACCGAGAGGAACACCCGCTTGCCCGCGCGGTTCAGCTCGTCGGCGATCTGCACGCCGGAGGAACCGGCGCCCACCACCAGCACGGCGCCTTCGGGCAACTGCTGCGGGTTGTAGTACTGGGCCGAGTGGATCTGCTGGATGCTGGCATCCTTCGGCGCGATGGCCGGGATCACCGGGCGCTGGAACGGGCCGGTGGCGGAAACCACGCGCAGGGCCTGGAGCGTGCCCTCGGAGGTTTCCACGGTGAAGCCGGGACGGCCGAGGTTGCGGGTCACCTTCTTCACTTCCACGCCGGTGCGAATCGGCGCGTTGAACCGCTTGGCGTAGGTGACGAAGTAGTCCGCCACCTGCTCCTTGGCCGGGAACTCGTCCGGGCCGACCGGGAATTCCAGGTTCGGGAAACGGTCGTGCCAGGCCGGGCCGTTGGCCACCAGCGAATCCCAGCGGCCGCTGCGCCAGGCTTCGGCGATGCGGCTCTTCTCCAGCACGATGTGCGGCACGCCCTGGTTGGTCAGGTGCTCGCTCATGGCCACGCCGGCCTGTCCGGCACCCACGACCAGGGTATCGATCTCCAGGTTTTCTAGGGGCCTGTCGGACTTCTGAAAGGCGGTTCGATTCAGGTCGGTCATGGCTGGACTCCTCGGACTCTGATCATTGTTGTTCTGCCATCGCGGCAATCGGTGCGACGTGTTGGCCGCATTCTGTTCAGAGCCGGGGATTAGCGAAATTATGTTTTTTGTAGTCGCTGGCTAGGGAAAAGCTGTCCGCCCCGCCGTCGAGCGGCGAGGGCGGCGTTCGGGGATTGCGGCGGATAACGCCGGGGGCGCTATCCGCCCCGCGGTCAGGGCCGGGCGCGGGTCGCTAGCGGCTTTCGGCCACTGCGTCGAGGAAGCGCTCCAGCACCAGGTTCGGCCGCCGCCCCTTGCGCGTGACCACGGTCAGCGGGATGTCGTAGTGGAAGCGCTCCGGCAGCAGCGCGCGCATGCGCCCCTGGGCGACCCAGTCGGCGGCGTAGTGGTCGGGCAGGTAGCCGATGTAGCTGCCGGTGAGGATCAGGAAGGCCAGGCCCTCGCGGTCCGAGGCGCCAGCGTTGCTGTTCAGCTCCTGGTGGCGCTCCTGGGCTTCGGCGGGCAGGCGGTAGCTCGGCGCCACGGCATCGCTGGCGCGGATTTCATCGACCCCGATGCCGGCGTCGTCGCGCGCGAACAGCGGGTGTTCGCGGCTGCAGAACAGCAGCGAGCGCTCGTCGTACAGCGCCGAATACTCCAGCCCCGAGAGCGGGCTGATCAGCGGCACCACGCCGACGTGCAGGCGGCCGTCGAGCACGCCCAGCTCGATTTCGCTCGGGGTGGTCATGCCGATGTTGATGCGCACCCCCGGCCCGCTCGCCTTGAGCGCGCGCAGGGCGTGGGTGATGCGCATCTGCGGCAGGGTCACCAGGTTATTGATGATGCCGATGTTCAACTCGCCGCGCAGGTGCTGGTGCAGCTCGTTGACCTCGGCGCGGAACCCCTCCAGCGCCGCCAGCAGCGACTGGGTGGCGCGGTACACCTCGCGGCCCTCGTCGGTCAGCGCGAAACCGGCGCGGCCGCGCTGGCACAGGCGCATGCCCAGGCGCTTTTCCAGGTCGCTCATGTGCAGGCTGATGGCCGAACGGCTGATGCCCAGGGTGCTCTCGGCGGCGGAGAAACTGCCGCATTCGACTATGGTCTTGAAGATGCGCAGCAAGCGGATTTCGAAGTCGCTCACCTGGCCCAGGGAAGGGCTTCTTGGCTTGGCCATTATTGTTTTACCAAATCGAAACTGAACGTAAGAAGAATAAGCTTTAACTCACCTTAAGTCAGGCTCAATCTTGCCCCCATCGCCCAGGGGCACGTGCCTTGCGGGCCCCCACAAGAACAGCTGAGGAACAGTCGATGAACCAGCCCGTGAACGTCGCCCCGTCGGTGACCGCCGATCTCAACCTGAAGGCCCACTGGATGCCCTTCAGCGCCAACCGCAACTTCCACAAGGACCCGCGCATCATCGTCGCCGCCGAAGGCAGCTGGCTGACCGATGACAAGGGCCGCAAGATCTACGACAGCCTCTCCGGCCTGTGGACCTGCGGCGCCGGCCACTCGCGCAAGGAAATCGCCGACGCGGTCGCCAAGCAGATCGGCACCCTCGACTACTCCCCGGGCTTCCAGTACGGCCACCCGCTGTCCTTCCGCCTGGCCGACAAGATCGCCCAGCTCACCCCCGGCAACCTCAACCATGTGTTCTTCACCGGCTCGGGCTCCGAGTGCGCCGACACCGCGATCAAGATGGCCCGCGCCTACTGGCGCATCAAAGGCCAGGCGCAGAAGACCAAGCTGATCGGCCGCGCCCGCGGCTACCACGGCGTCAACGTCGCCGGCACCAGCCTCGGCGGCATCGGCGGCAACCGCAAGATGTTCGGTCCGCTGATGGACGTCGACCACCTGCCGCACACCCTGCAGCCGGGCATGGCCTTCACCCAGGGCATGGCCGAGACCGGCGGCGTCGAGCTGGCCAACGAACTGCTCAAGCTGATCGAACTGCACGACGCCTCCAACATCGCCGCCGTCATCGTCGAGCCGATGTCCGGTTCGGCCGGCGTCATCGTGCCGCCCAAGGGCTACCTGCAGCGCCTGCGGGAAATCTGCGACCAGCACAACATCCTGCTGATCTTCGACGAAGTCATCACCGCCTTCGGCCGCATGGGCAAGGCCACCGGCGCCGAATTCTTCGGCGTGACCCCGGACATCATGAACGTCGCCAAACAGGTCACCAACGGCGCCGTACCCATGGGCGCGGTGATCGCCAGCAGCGAAATCTACGACACCTTCATGGGCCAGAACCTGCCGGAATACGCGGTGGAATTCGGCCACGGCTACACCTACTCGGCACACCCGGTCGCCTGCGCCGCCGGCATCGCCGCGCTGGACCTGCTGGAGAAGGAAAACCTCATCCAGCAGTCCCTGGAGCTGGCGCCGCACTTCGCCAAGGCCCTGCACGGCATCCAGGGCGCGAAGCACGTCATCGACATCCGCAACTGCGGCCTGGCCGGCGCCATCCAGATCGCCGCGCGCGACGGCGACGCCATCGTGCGGCCGTTCGAGGCCAGCATGAAGCTGTGGAAAGAAGGCTTCTACGTGCGCTTCGGCGGCGACACCCTGCAGTTCGGCCCGACCTTCAACGCCAAGCCGGCCGACCTCGATCGCCTGTTCGACGCCGTCGGCGAAGCCATCAACGGAGTCGCCTGAGATGGCTGAACGCCCCAAGGCCGTGGCGACGGTGCAGATCGACAACGACAAGGTCCTGGTCACCGAGTGGCGCTTCGCCCCCGGTGCCGAGACTGGCTGGCACCGCCACGGCATGGAGTACGTGGTGGTCCCGGTGAGCGGCGGCGAACTGCTGCTGGAAACCCCCGACGGCGAGCGTCGCGCACCCTTGGTGCTGGGGCAGAGCTACACCCGGCAGATCGGCACCGAGCACAACGTGATCAACCCGTGCGAGCACGAGGTGGCGTTCATCGAGATCGAACTCAAACAACCCTGAGCGTGCGGGTCCGCGCGTAGGCGCTGCCGGGAGACTCGACATAGAGTGCGGTTCCCGGCGGGCTCCGCGGCCCGGCCGACAGAGCGAACAAATCCCCACCCGTGCCCGCGCGGGTGGGTCAGGGAGAGCGGGGCTCGCACAGCCCCCGCCCGACACTTTCAGCGAGAAGAGACAGACCATGAGCACCATCAAGCACCTGATCGGCGGCGAGCTGATCGCCGACAGCGGCCGCAGCGCCGACGTCTACAACCCGTCCACCGGCGCCGCCATCCACAAGGTGCCGCTGGCCAGCCGGGAAACCGTGCAGCAGGCCATCGACGCCGCCAAGGCCGCCTTCCCGGCCTGGCGCAACACCCCGGCGGCCAAGCGCGCCCAGGTGCTGTTCCGCTTCAAGCAACTGCTCGAAGCCAACGAAGAACGCATCGTCAAACTGATCAGCGAAGAACACGGCAAGACCCTCGAAGACGCCGCCGGCGAGCTGAAGCGCGGCATCGAGAACGTCGAATACGCCACCGCCGCCCCGGAAATCCTCAAGGGCGAATACAGCCGCAACGTCGGCCCGAACATCGACGCCTGGAGCGACTTCCAGCCGATCGGCGTGGTCGCCGGCATCACCCCGTTCAACTTCCCGGCCATGGTCCCGCTGTGGATGTACCCGCTGGCCATCGCCTGCGGCAACACCTTCGTCCTCAAGCCGTCCGAGCGCGACCCCAGCTCCACCCTGCTGAT
>NZ_FNDS01000021.1 GCF_900099785.1 Pseudomonas panipatensis
ATGCTGATAATCATGCGATCACCAGTCTTAATTCACAAGCACCCACACGAATTGCTTGATTCAACTTGTTGTTAAAGAGCAGTTGGTTAAGGCTTTCGTCTCAACCGAGGCCGCGCATTCTACAGCAACCTCTCGTTCCGTCAAGCGCTATTTTCGAAAATTTTCTTTTCTACTCAACCGCTTGCGCCTCCGAGAATTCAACCTTCTCATCAGCGGGAGGCGCATTCTACAGCGATCAAACTCACTGTCAAGCACCTCGATGATCGCCTTCAGTGTGCCGTAGCAACCAACCGAAGAAAGCAAGCGAACCCGCTCGCCAGATCACCACCCTCAACTTCGAAAGATGTAAGCGCTTGATTTTCAAGCTCTTTCATCGCCTTATCGCTGAGAGTGGTGCGCATTATAGGGACTCAAAATCCCCCGTCAACGCATTTCGCCAATCATCCACAAGATAATCAGACAGCCGCCGATACCGACACCCATCCAGACACAGAAAAATCCGGAAAAGCAAAAGGCCAATCATTACTGATTGGCCTTTTTTTGAATTGGTCGGGACGGAGTGATTCGAACACTCTACCCCTTGCACCCCATGCAAATCCCCGACCTGTTCACGACTGGCCAAGAAAGGTCATCAGACCCAGGCGCCATGCGCCCTACAGCCATATAACACGCCGCCTCCATGAAATTTTTGTTTCACCGCTAATCACCTTTATCCGGGACATCTCTTGTGCCCTATATGTGCCCTAAACTTGGAGCAGTGCATGAGCTGACCTAGAATTAGGCATCAACAATGGGGGCAAAAATGGCTAAAGAGAAGATACCTGAACACACCGAGCGAGCTACGACATTCTGCCGCAACGTCGTGGCTGAATCGAAGCAGTACGAGCTACTCGACGGCAAGGTGCCTGGCTTGGAGCTACGAGTGAACACGAGGGGCAAGGAGTGGTCGCTCCGCTACCGCGTAAAGATCGGTGAAAAGTGGGGAAATAAGCGCCTCCCTCTTGGCGACTTCCCGACTATCACTGTCGCTGCCGCTAGAGCTGAAGCACTCAAGGCCAAGGCAAAGATCGCTCAGGGCGAAGACCCGATGGGCGAGCGTCAGGCTGAAGCTGACCGGCGCGCCGAGGAGATCGAAGCGAAATCTAAGGCGGCTGCTTCGCGAAAAAGCGTCGCGAGCTACTTCGAGGACTGGATCGTTTCCGACAAGCCCGCCGGTAGAAAGGATGGAGGCAAAGAGCTTCGAAGAATCTTCGAGAAAGACGTTCTGCCGCTCATCGGCCATATCGACATCAAGGATGTCACCAAGGCCCACATCAAGTCAGTCACTGACGCTGTACTCAAGCGTAAAGCCAACCGCCTGGCTCAATCCCTTTTCAGCGATATGCGCCAATTCTTCGATGCAGCGATACTCGACGAGCTGATCACTGAGAATCCATCCGCGCAAATCAAGAAGAAAAATGTAGGGAAAAAAGCAAAACCCAGGGATCGAGTCTTGAGCCTAAAAGAGGTACGTCAGCTCGACCACAAAATGCGCGCATCAAGTTTGAACAGAGTTACGCAGATCATCTACATGCTTCAGATAGCTCTCGTATGCCGAATCAACGAGCTTTGCCAGGCTGGATGGTCAGAAATCGACTGGAGCGCCAGAGAGTGGACCATCCCCGCAGGACGCACAAAATCATATCGCGCAATCACACTGAGCCTGCCAATTTACTCGATCAACCTGCTCCGTGAGCTTCAGACGCTAACCGGCCACACAAGATGGCTCTACCCCGGCCAGGATGAAAGCAAGCCGATCAATAGGAAGGCTGCGACAAACCATGCACGTGATCGTCAACTGCCCGAAGGTCAAAAACCAACAAACGGAAGAACCGTTGAAACACGCTCGCTGGTCGTAGGAAATGCTGTATGGAAAACCCATGACCTTCGCCGTAGCGGCGCCACAATCATGCAAATGCTTGGCGTTCCTACGGAGGTGTCAGAGAAATGCCTCAACCACGTCGATGACGATGACACCAAAAATGCGTACCACAAGTACGGGTACGACCGAGAAATGAAGCGAGCGTGGCACCTGCTGAACGAAGCTCTAAGCGTAGTCACTGGCCCCGATGGTGACGCCTTCTTAAAAGAATACGACGAAGACCGCCAGCTCGAACCTGATGAAGAACAGGGTCTACTGGTGATCGTGAAGAAATACTACAAAAAACCCGACGAGCTATCTGAGCCCGCGTAACTCCTGACCTCCAGCCCTACAAAGCCATTGTCACCCCTGTCTAAACGCTTTCAAGCGAAAAAATAGGGGTTGACAAGCGCTCAACCTATTGACCATCAGCACTCACAGCAATATAATTTCTGGCATATTAAATAAAAAGGCCACACGGAGGACAGCGATGGGAGCAGCAGTACAACAAGATCGTTTCTTGAGGTTCGGAGCGGTAGCAGAAATGATCGGGATCAGCAGGAGCACCATCTGGAGGCTTGAGCACGAAGGAAAATTCCCGAAGCGCGTTCGGATCGGCAGCAAATGCGTGGCTTGGCGACTCAGCGACCTGAACAGCTGGATGTCGTCTCTCTAGAAGAACCAAGGAGGTCTAATGACCACCGACTTATGAAAAGGCACCTTCACCAGGTGCCTTTTTTCATCTCTGTGGCTCCGCGTCAGACGGCTTCCATTCCTGATCATCAAGCATGGCATCAATCCACCTCTGGACCTCAGCGCCGTTCCAGCCGACGATGCCTCCGCCTAAACGATGGGATTTGGGGAATTTTCCAGCGGCGATGTAATTGTAGATCGAGCTTCGACCCAGGCCGCTCAAATGCATCACTTCCTTAAGGCGCATGATGCGCCGTGCTGGCTCAGTCATCTTTTCAATCCCTAGGTCTTCGCCCCTTTCCGCTCGCCCGGCAGCTTCCTGGTCATCAAGCACCGGCGCCCCCTCATTACTAGAAGACAGCCTTCCAAATTCTTCAAGCTCACAGAAGTCAAAATCATCGTCGAACAGTCGGTTCTGCTTGTACTGCGCTCGCAGCACGAGGATCGCGTACTTAAAGCAGCCAGTGCAAAGCTGAAGCTCATAGCTCTCCCCTTCGATCACGCCCTGGACGTGACCAGCAACGGCAGGAAAGTCGCAGACTTGGCAACGTTGGCCGCTCCCCCTTTCTTTTGTTGCCAAATCGTCATCGGAATCCACAAAATCGGGGGCATCGCCAAATGGCTTAGACACCAATACCATTCTCTAGTCTACGAATAAACTTGATTACATCTTCAGGTCTGCCATCACACGGCCTTCCCCCAAGGCCTAAGCATTTCTTAAATAGCCAATCGCAAGCTATTTCAGCGTCACCACCAAAGAAGTCCACAGCGGCAAGTATCAAATCATTAAATGGGCCTGCATCGAACCTAAGACCGGAATCATTCAGCAGGAATGTAAGTGCCAATCTTCGCCCAGGAATATTTATCTCATCATCAGAAAAACTGAGAACAAGGTATTCCTTCAAAACCACCGCTTTTCTTCTGCACTTCTCTTTAATTGGAGAGGTATTCCATACCTCAACAACCGCCTCGCCCTCCTCTACCTCATCATTGAAAGCTCTACTAATTTCCTCAAGTCTACTAAAGCATCTGAGAGTAGCTTCACTGAGCGCAAAGACATTAGGCCCACGATACCCGTAGCGTGGAAAATAGAATTGAATCGCAGAATCACCAGCGACTCTAACCAAAGGATCTGGCTCCCCCTTGAGCGTGGTTAGATATTCGCGCTCTGGAACAATTATTTTATACGGAACTACAGCTCCTACTTTTCCTATATCTGCCCTAAACCTCTCGACTGAACGAGCATCAGCATCATCTCGATCTGAACCCGAGGCATTTAGCAGAAAACTCCGAATACTGTAGTGAAATTTGCTAATCATTCCCCAACCCTTTGAATTTCTACGAGGCGACGATTAGAACCAAAACATCAAAAGCTTAGCAACCCCCAAACTCGCACTCACACCCAGCCCAAAAAACAAACCCAAAAGGCACATAATAAAATATTTACAACTTCCGCAAAAATACAGCGAAAAACAATAAGACACTCTATCAAAAGTCGGTCACACAAATGCGCCAAACTGTGTTTTTGTCAGCCATACTGACATTTACCAACAAATCAATTAACAAACAAAATATAGAACAACAGTTTTTAAATATTAAAATTCCGCATTAATTTGCGGGAACCCGACGAACGGCATGGTCAGTATCAGATGCACTAGCGCCAAGCCAAGCAGGTCGTTGATCGCCAATTGATCAACTATAAACGGTGGCGCTCGGAAGTCTGAACTCGCATTTCTTGCCGGTCGACCAGCGTTGGAACAGATGGTTTTGAATGTCCTCGTCTGACCGGTTTCCGCCGCTTGTGACGGTCAAAGATCGGCAAGAGCAACCCTTTAGACAATCACGGCCAAAAATGCAACTTGTTGCAATTGCTGTTCGTGAGCGGCCGATTTGGGGGGATTGCGGCCGCTCATGACTGGAAGAAATCGGCCAAAGGCAGTCATTCGCGTTACAAGTAACGACAGGCAACCTTCGCGCGTAGCTGTATCTGGCGGGGATGTCTCTTCGCGTACTGTCGTTGGCACCATGCGCCACCGTATGCAACAGGCCCTAGCATCCCAGCCCGACAGAGTTTGAGCGGCGAAATGCGAGCAGTAGCTCTGAACTACCTGTCTACCCGCTCCGGAACAGACCAAGTCAGGTTGCGGCCCCTCGCGAGGCCATCGGCGGCGAAGGGCCCGCCGATGGCTGACCATCGCCTTTACTACCGATCCACTCTGGACGAGGTAACGATGTCCACCATAAGAAGTCTCGCGTGCAGGCAGGCCTATTTAGGCCGAATGCACGGCGCTGACGCCGGTCACCGCCCCATTAGCAAAAAACGCACGATTAGCTGGCGAGCTAATCGTGCGTTTTTTGCTAATGCTTAGGCCAATAAGGGCCACCAACTTTACCGGCTTTCCATAAATCCCTAGATCAAGTTTTAGCCGAATTATTCAAAACTCCGCGAATAGCTCCTACAGGTTTTTTATATTTATTTATTCCTGCGAACTTGAATAATCACAATTTAAAGAATAAAAATCCGATCACAAAGCAAATATATTTTAAAGAAAAGCATCAGAATTTAATCTTAATCACCACACGAAGACTCAGAAAATCAATAGATTTCAGGAAGTTAGAGAGCAGAACAAACCCTGCGGCTCATTGAAAAGAAAGTCTTAGGTTAAGCCATCAGCATTGACTGGCTGAACTTGGGTTAATCCAGCAACCGGGACTTTCGCAATCAAAGAAATCTACGACGACGGGCCCTAAATATTGTTGAATGGTTTCATAGACACGATTGCAATACCCCTGGTCTTTCCCGAACACCGATACGGCAACCCGATTGATGCTAGTCTCGCGTAGCCTCTGCAAAAGATGAAGATCTTGCTCGCCCATGGCCCAACCAAAAATCGTCAGTTTTATTCGAGGCATCTTCAAGACTTCTCGGTAAACCGTGGTGAGATAGAAACTACTCTGAATGGATCTGATTTTCTGCTGGAGTGTTCCCTCGCTCACAAACAATGGCACACTCTCTTCGCTGGCCCATGTATCCAAAATCTTACTCAGGAGAGCGTTACCTCCAGCGTGGATTTTATACTCCTGCTCCGTGATATCCCGGCACAACGCTAGATTTCCATGTGGGTAGAACACGAGCGTATTGGTCTGTTCGGAGATTCGCTCACGATATACTCGCCAGTTTTCAGCGAATAAACCATCTTTGAAGCAGTCCTTGAAAGCATGGGAGCGCTGCGTATCAAAACCGTACATCATCGTCCAGTAAACCAACAGGTCATAGTTCAGCGAAAGAACAGTGTTGAATTCTTTCAAGAAGCTGTGCATGTGCGGCAGATGCTTGCTGACCTCCTCATGTGGAGGGTGAATGTCACGCACTGCCTGAATCAGGCAATTGCGAACGTTTAGATAGGCCTGACACGTGCGGCGATCTTGGATTGCAAGCGCTTTGTTGACCCTTGCCGCCTGCCAGACAAGACGAAGAATCAGTTCGAAATCATTGGTTTCAAAGCGTGTGAAAAGCCTCTGCACGTCTTCTTCGAAAAGGGAATTCTGGCGGGCGTGGTCAAGGAGCGAGCCGTATCCGAAATTTCTGGAAATAGCCATACTTGCACCATTGCCCAACAGTAATGCGCCACGGCGGTAGTGGGTAACGATGCTTTGCCATTGATGAATGATGTGAGCCACTGGTGATTACCTTGATTAATAGTGCGCCTGGCAGAATATAACCGTAGTCGGGCCCAGTGCCATCATTAGCTCTGCCTGTCATCTCCACAAATGGTGTATTGCCGAGACTGGGAATTTTGGGCTGGAGTCGCAGAGAGGTCTGAGAACCTGCAATCGAAGGTTGCCTCTGCGGGAGCAGACTTGCTTCGCGTATGGGCGTACTTTGTGCCACACAATTGCGCTTATGGGGCGGCGGCAGGCCCCTCCCATGAGAGCTTGTGCTGATATAAAAGTTGAAGAAAGCGCTCGGACAGAAGCTTCTCGGATACACAGTGACCATCTATGAACGGCTGCACTTGGTCGGTTTCTGCCCATCACGACTGGCAGAAACCGGCCAAAAGCAGACGACGTGTAATGGGCTTTCCGCTACGCGAAGGTCTCAACGCAAAGTTTAAATTTAGAAGAGCGGCGGATCAGCTGACTACTTAGGAGCCCAGTCCTTATGACAGATGTTGATCGTAGCTTCAGCACAGATTTCCAATACCTATAGCGACGTGGACAGTGTGATGGCAATTCAGTAGCGTGCTTGAAACCGTCCACGCCTTGAGCTGCATGGGGCTCCCATGGACTGGATTAGCGCTTTTTCGGAGGTCAGGATGACTTTTACAGCAATTCGTGGCAGTACTGCGTTAGCGGATGAAACGGAGCTTGAGGCACATCTCGCTTCGCTCCTGAGACTAGAAAACATCGGCCTCCTTCTAGGCGCCGGCGCATCGGTTGCTGCTGGCGGCCTTACGATGATTACGCTTTGGACCAGGTTTGTAACGGAGTGTCCAGGAGACGCTGCCTGGATGGCTGAGCATGGGTTCATTCGCGAGGACGCCACCCAGCTTCCAAGCCCCGTTACACCCAACTTCGAGCATCTAATCGATAGCCTCGAAATTGCCCTGTCCGACTGGACTCGGCAAATGAGTATGTTCGGTAATAATCCGATTGACTACGCGCCAGGCGAACGGGAGCTGGAGGAAAATCTCAGCGACCTGAAAAAGGTGAAGGCTGCGCTTTTTAGAGCTGTTGTCAGCGCTGCCCTGCTCCGGCAGGAATGGTGGCTTTCACCAAGTGGCGTTGAGTCGGACGACGATGGTCTCGCGAGCCAGCGGACAATTCTTCAGAAGCTGGTTTCGGCTCGCCAACCGGGTCAGTCGTCCCCTTGGGTGTTCACCACAAATTATGACCTGGCCATCGAGTGGGCAGCCGAATCCATTGATCTACAAGTCTCAAATGGCTTCCTAGGCACCCACACCCGACGCTTTTCCCCACAGAGCTTCGATCTTGGTTTCCGAAACACCCAAGCCAGGGGCGAAGCTAGATTCGGTGTCTACAACATTTATCTCGCAAAACTGCACGGGTCATTGACCTGGAAGCAGGAGAGCGGCCAGGTATTTGAGGTGTCTGCACCGCTTGCTCATCAACGTATTGAAGCGTTCATGGCTGAGCGGGGCGGCGAGGACCTGGGCCTCATGGTGATGCCGAGGGCAGCAAAGTATATGGATACCATCGGCTACGTTCTGGGTGAGCTTTTTCGCCGGTTTGCAGAGTTCATGTCCAAACCGCAGAGCTGCTTGATCTTATGTGGCTACGGGTTTGGGGATGAGCATATCAATCGGCTGATTAGGTCGGCCTTGCTCAATCCCACGCTCCAATTGGTTATCTACTCCTCCGGGTTTAACGGTGATCCGGCTGATGAGAACTTGCCCCCGGCATTGCGAAAATTACTTTCCCTAAAGAACCCACGTATCACTGTGGTGGGTGGTGGCTCCGCTCACGCTTACATTGATTCGCTCGCGCGTCATCTGCCTGACCCTCTCATATACGACGAGGACATGCGCAAATTTGAGAAGGCTTTGAGGGAGCCGCGAGAACTTCATTACGAGGCAGCAGCACCGAGGATTGGGCAATGAGAGGGCGCCTTCCTGTCGGCTATGTGGTCAGAATTGAAGGTTCAGATGTCACTCTCAATTTGCTTGATATGCACCGAGGCCAATTAGCATCGCATGCCCAGGGCGTATCGTCAGTGACGGAGGTCGGTAGCCTGTTGGTGCTGGATACAGGAAGTCGGGCTTTGGTAATGAAGGTTGTCTCCCTCAGCTTCGACGAGCCTCGCGAGGCTCATCGACTAGGGATAGGTTCCAGCACCCATCAAACTGAGCCGCTGCGTAACATTTCAGGCGCTGTCGTTGGACGGCTGAGGAGGGAAGAAGGTAAGGCGCGCTTTACCAGCGACTCACTCGCAACCCCTCCGCTTGGGGCTGAGGCCTTCCCTCTTAGCACGGAGGAACTGGCCGCAATCCTGTGCTCCGACGATGAGGACGATATTCCAATTAAGCTGGGTGATGACTTACGTGGGGGCGGCAGCTTGAATGTGGGGCTCAAGAATTTGATCTCCAGGCATGTCGCGGTGCTGGGCAGTTCAGGCCAGGGTAAGAGCTGCTTCACAGCAGCGGTGCTCCAGCAAATAGTGAAACTACCCCGTGCGCGGGTTGTTGTCTTCGATATCAACGGTGAGTACGAAGCTGCGCTCAACATTCCAGGGCTTCCAGATGGCGCCTTGAAATGCACGACCATTGGAGGGCCGGGACTGGGCAGCTTTAAAATTCCCTACTACGCACTGGGGCGGCACGGCCTCAATAGGCTTTTAATTCCTAGCGAAAAAACACAGCGGCCAGCGCTAACATTCGCACTGGAACACCTCCATCAAGTCCGCTGGTTTCCCCAACTCAAGGGGGCTGGTTTAGCAAATGACATAGCCCCCTTCCTGTTCGACGATTGCCGTCAGGGAGGAGCCGCTGATGCTGATAGGCGGATTCAGCAGATCCGTAATGGCCAGGCTGACGCAGCTACAGTGTGGCCTCATATGGCCGCTCTCGCGTCACTCGTGGCTGAAAGCCACGGGATACAACCCTCTCAGAGGAATGGGGCAGAGAGAAATGCCTTCAGCTATTCGAACGTTTCGCCACTCATCACCAGGATCAATCGATTCGCTGAAGATCCCATGTTCCGCTCAGTCGTGGATGTAGATGGGGGGGCAGGGGCTGTGACTCCGCTCAATTGGGCGCATGAATCCACTAACCTGGTGGAGCAGATCTTTGGCGGTCAGGATGTGCCCTGGCGGGTACACATCATAAACCTGCGGCATCTATCGCACGATCTGACCCCGTTCATCCTCGGGTCACTTTTGGAGCTTTACGCCTACGAGCTTTTTCGGAGAGGGCAGGAGAACAAAATCCCAACCCTGCTCGTTCTGGAGGAGGCCCACCATTACCTGCGCCCTATCGGTTCCGGCGACGATGCAGGTGAAAACTCACTTGCATATGAACGGCTCGCGAAAGAAGGCAGGAAATTTGGCCTTGCGCTTTGGTTGAGTACACAGAGGCCATCAGAGATATCCCCCACGGTCCTTTCGCAGTGCAACAACTGGGTCTCCTTCAGGCTGACATCTGAAAAGGACTTAGCTGCGATTCAGTCAGCCAGCGAGTGGGCTGATCGGCGAGAAATCCGTCGTATTGCGGGCTTACCTAGGCAGACGGCGATTATTTTCGGCGGAAGCATTGCTATGCCAACACTGGTTCGTGCTGCTGAAGCGTCCCCCACGCCACATTCAGGTGATGCTGATTTCAGTGGCTGGGCAACTAGAAGGCCTGACGCGCCACCACCAGCACCGCCTCCTCCTCCTCCGGCGCCACCGCCTCCGCTTCCATGGAACGAACTGCCTCCAGAACCTGCATACGACGAGGATGTTCCGTTCTAGCAAGAGGCCAGGCCTGTAGCTCTTGACTCCAGTTCTCTGCATTCATAATCAAAGCACGTTGCACAGGGAGTCGGGCGATGGCCGCGTTAGACGTACCCTGATCTTGGAGCATCAGTCGGCTACAGCTTGCCCGGCTGTGCGGGTGCCCTGAACTTAGCGTGCTGGGCGCCTGGGCATCGGAAGTGTTTAGGTCGTAGGCGCATGTCCGCTTCTGGCCGAGGCTGTGTAAAAACGCTCGATCAATTTTGAGGTTTACGTTGCTACGTGAAATCTGAAGAAATTTTCCCAGTTGCCTCGTCCAAAATTCGCAAGTGAGCGCGAAATTTGCTCGTTTTCTGAGCAGCTATCGTTTTCGAAAACGTTTTTACACGGCCTGGGCCGGTTTCTGCACCTTACGACGGGCTGCAATGGGGCGGATGGCGACTGTCATACCTCGACCGTCGCTGTACGTTGTCAGACTTCCGTCTGCGCCGCCATGTCCAATGCGTCATCGACCTCAATGCCTAGGTATCGCACCGTGCCATCAAGCTTCGTATGGCCGAGCAGGAGCTGAGGTGCTCTCAGATTCTTTGTCCTGCGAGAGATCAGCGATGCCTTCGTACATCTCATCGTGTGGGTGCCATACATGGCTGGATCAAGGCCAATAGCTTTTACCCACGCTTTGACGATTCGGGCGTATTGCCGCGTGGAGAGGTGCATTGAGGCGTGTAGCCGGCTTGGAAAAAGGCAATCCTCTCTATGGAGATGGGCTTGATGTATCCAGCTCTCCAGGGCCACTTGCCCATCATTGATGGACTGAAGAGATGCCAGACTGAGTTGGGCTGGCAAAAAACCAATCGAGGAGCTGTACGTTGAAAACCCAAGAGGGCTAGGGGCATATCAATGACCACCAATGATATCGCCATGATATCATTCCTCCCTTTCCGAGCAATGGACTGCCCCCGTGAGCGAGCCAAAACCACTGAGTAAGCAAGTCGCAACGACACCGCAATTCGGTAACGTCGAGTATTTGAGCGCCATAGAAGTACGCGACGAGGGCATTGATCTAGCTGAGACCAGTTTCTGCACAGTGACTTTCGACGCTATACCTATGCAGATTCTGCCTTTCTTACGCCGCGCCAGCTCCCAGGAAATCCTTAATGCTCCAGACACTGCATTGAGTTTCCTGCTGATGGAAGCAGAAATCCCCATTGCCGATTTTCAGCAGGCGGTGAGAAATGGTGGTTGGTGCTCTCTCACTGTCTCAGACGATCCAAAGGCTAGCGAGGGGTTCTATGAGGCTACAGCACTTGAGTTTTCTCAAGATGGGCAGGAATTTGCTCCGACAGTCCTCTACGTGAAGATCAATTCATCGCAACCTGACAAAAAAGATCTGAAGGCGCTAAAGCGAGTTACCGAGTGTCGACATCATCCAAGTGCGGCATTCGATAATTTAGGCGTTCAACCGAAAGACGATTTGTTCGTCGTAGTTTACGACGTCGGTCAGGCCAACATGTGCGCCATTATCGATGAGGATTGCAAACCTAAAGCGTTCTTTGATCTAGGATGGCCCATAAACGCTAAACGGAGGTCGGCTCCAGATTGCCTGGCCTTCGACCCGTTGGCTGGCGATGATCCAGCCAATCCTTCTCCAGTCTTCCTTTCGCATTTAGATTGGGATCACTGGGGATATGCCTATCAATCTGGTCGTGCTACGAGAGACGCGCGCGGTTTTTGGAAGACACACGTAACGTATCGGCCTGGTGTGCTTGATCGCCCGTGGGTAATGCGGCGGCCGTCCGAAAGCATGAGGCTGGGTATCAGCCACGCACACCTTCTATTTCAGTTGCAAAATCAAATTCTCCACGACGGCAGTTGCGCATTGAAATTCTGGCCCTCTGCCAGGGCACAAGTTAATTGGGGCGCCTGCGTATTATTTGCCTGCAATCCGGCACTTGGTACGCACGATGCGAAGTACCTACGCAACAATTTAGCTTTGGGCATGTTAGTGGAAAATCCCCTGAGCCCCTACTACCGACGCGTGCTGCTCTGTGGAGATGCCGATTACACTTCTATAGCCTCACGGTACAAACAGGATCTGAGCGGAATTGTGGCACCTCACCACGGAGGTCGAGTAACACTTAACTCGATTCCCGCGCCAGGCGCTCACACCTACTATTACCGGCACATGGTATTTTCAACTCATGAAGGCTGTTATTCTCAAATACCATCGAACGACACCGTCGATGAGGCCCTAAGGCTAGGTTGGAGGATTTCCCGAACTGACGAGCGACGGAGATGCTTGTGTGGTCACGGCGAAAGACGAAATAGATGGTTTTCCCTTTCCAGAGCCTCAACTCCAAATTGCCGCCGTAAATGCACATGCTGCTGCTGTCCATAGCTTTACTTACCTTGCACGGCGATCCCCTGGTTGTATTTCCGAAAATACTAGATAGAAGGTATTTAAAATGAAAGTGAGCATGCTCACTGAGCGGAAAGCCACTAGTGCGCTCAAGCACTTAGTTAAAACGTGCAATCGATATGCAGTTGCAGTTGCATGGGCTGGTGCGAACGAAATTGTCGAATCCATGCTGGAAACAGAAAATAAGCTCGAAAAGATCATAATTGGTACACACATGTATCAGACGGATCCGGCAGTGCTGCGGCGCTTTAGCAAGTGCAAAGGTGCGCGCTGCTTACCTCCAAGCGGGCGTCTTTTCCATCCAAAACTTTATTTTTTTGAAATGCCTGACGGGTACGCAGCGGTCGTTGGAAGCCATAATCTGACAGGAGGTGCCTTCGGAGGCAAAAACATTGAGGCCAGTGTGTTACTTAAAGGCGGCGAAGAAGACTCTATTTTTCTCGACCTGAAGAGTTTTATCGAATCGCAATGGTCTGTTGCTGAGGATATCCTTGAGGATAAATTTCTGTTTGCCTATGAGGCTCAGTACCTTGTAAACAAAGAAAAACTTAAAGATCTAAATAAATTCCATAATTTTAGCAAGCCACGTGCCGGCGCGAAAACTTCACCTTTAGCCATCACATGGGCGAGTTTCGTCGATGGTGTCAAAAGCGACGATCATCACAATCTACAGGGTCGGCTTGCCCTTCTGGAACGAGCAGCTACTTTGTTTTTGGAATACGACTCCTTTGACGCTATGCCTCGACCCGAACGCAAAGCTATTGCTGGGACTTATGCGCCTAACGAACGAGGGCTCGATAGCATTGATTGGGCTTGGTTCGGAAGAATGTTTGGCCAAGGGGACTTCAAAAATTTGGTCAATGAGTCTCCTCAAATGCTTTCCAATGCACTAGACAATATTCCTGTCGACGGAGCAATTTCTGAAGAGAACTATGACGCCTTCTGCCAGAGCTTCAACCGCGCTTTCCGTAACAAAACGCACAAGGGCGGGATAGCAACGGCCTCTCGTCTCTTGGTGATGAAACGTCCGGATTTCTTCGTGGGCGTCAACGATGCTAACAAGCGCGGCATATGCGATGCATTTGGTGTAGCTCACACAACGCTAGGCTTAGGAAATTATTGGGAGCGTATCGTTATGCCGATGCAGAATAGCCCTTGGTGGCTAGCACCAAGACCTCGCACGGCGCTTTCTGCGAGAATTTGGGATAACCGATCAGCGTTGCTCGACAGCATTTATTATGAGCCAAAGTAGTTTTTAAAGGATGTCCCTAGAGGCTTCTTTCTGCTCTCGCTGACAGGCTGCTTCTGGCCGCCTTCTGCCTGTCACCACAGGCAGCTTTTTGCCGAATCCCTCCTGGTGCCAACGGAAGCTATGGGGGTGATCAACAACAGCCAAGATTTGGCATTTTCGACAGATTTGCTCACTAGCTAATCGATGCAAAAAGCCAAATCCATCAGGCGATTCGGACTCGTCGATTGCCACTGCTTCTTCGTGTTCGCGGAGCGCCTTTTTCGGCCAGAGCTGATCGGACAGCCTGTGGTCGCACTTTCAAACAATGACAGCTGCGCTCTATCCCGCAGCGACAAGGCTAAGGCTCTCGGGGTAAAGATGGGCCAGCCCCACTTCCAGCTTCGCGACCTGATTGAGTGCAAAGGGCTCATCTGTGCATCGAGCGACTACCCCCTGCACCAAGACCTATGCAACAGGGTCATGCACGAACTACGTCGGGAAGCTCCTCAGATCGAGCCCTACAGCATTGACAAAGAGCGGCTTGTGTTACTGGCATTTCGGACAGCGACCTCGACGCTTTCGGACGCCACGTCCAACAAATGGTCTATCGCGAAGTCGGCATTCCGGTCGGCGTCGGCATTTCGACTACAAAAACCCTAGCCAAACTGGCGAACTGGTCATCGAAAAAGTGGAAGGCAAGGACTGGAGCCGTAGTCGAACGGTGCTGCCCTCTGAAGCAGGAAAAGCTGCTCCGCTACACAGATGTGGGTGAGGTTTGGGAAATCGGCAGACGGCTCACAACGCAACTCCAAGGAATGGGTATCAACAAGGTCTGGGTTCTCGCAAAGGCTGACCACAAGACGTTACGTAGGCAGTTCAATATCAACGTTGAGCGCACAGCGCGTGAGTTGCCGGGCGAATACTGCATGTCGCTGACCGAGGACGTTGAGCCAAAGCAGATGATTGCCTGTACGCGAAGCTTCAGCGAAAGAGTGACCGACTACTAGGGTCTGCGCACTGCTATCTCGACGCTTGTTGCCAACGCTTCGCGGAACATTAGGGAGCAGGGGCAGTATGCGTCCAGGTGTTTATTCGGACAAGCCCATTCGACAGCAAGGGAATGCGGTATGGGATGTCGATCAGCATACCGATGACATGCCCAACATACGACACTCGCGACCTCTTGGCAGCTGCTGTTGACGAGCTGAACCAGATATATATTGAAGGGCCTCGATACGCGAAAGCTAGTGTTGTATTAAGTCAGTTTTTTGATGCCGGCATGTTCACTGACGACCTGTGTTCCCAGCCAGTGCGAAAGAACACCGAGGCGCTGGACTGTTCTCAACAAGATCAACATGACGCATGGTCGAGGATCAGTTAGATTTGCGAGTGAACCTGCTGTAGCCTCGTGGCATATGAAGCAGCAGCTGCTCAGCCCTCAATATACAACTCGATGGACAGATGTGATGCGAGTGAACGCTTGATAATGCTTACGTATGTGGTCATGGCCAATGAGCCTGATTTGATTCGACAGCTGCTGAACACACTTTCGCCCATGAACGGCAAGATCGAGCTGGGTGAGGTACGTGGCTACGTCTCGTCACCAAAGCTGGCGGAGATCTATGTTCGGGGAATCCATGGTGAAGGCCTTGTTGCAGTTGGCGACACGTACCTTGATGCCCGCACGATGCTTGCTGACCGTGCCCAAAAGACGTACGCGGTCCCTATCCAGCAGCTTGATCAGTTCCTGGCAGGAAAAGAAGTAATCAAAGAAGTTGGTTTCAGAGACAAAGATGCAACGCGTATTGAGGTCTGGTCGTTCGATCCAGCAACACTTCCGCCGGACCAACTAACTCTGGCCGTTGCTCTTAGCTACACAATTCGCGAATTCCAGCAAAACGAGAGAGCGGCTGGTGCTGTAAGCGAGCTGATCGAGCCTCTTGGTTTCATCGTTCCAGACAGAGAATATTGAGAACCTTGGAGCACGCCTGCTCGTCTAATATTACCGATAATGGCTGTTGGCGATCAAGACCATCGTTCGGTTTCAGCAGCCACTGTGCAGCACATCTTCCAAATTTCTTTACTAAAATATCGACAAGCTCGGCAAGTTCAGAGACAAACTTCTCGTTGAGAACATAATCACCAGAAGACTCTCTTGCGGGCACGTCACAATGCTCTTCGCAACGTACAACCATCCATCCGCCATCTGCCCAGACTCCGATATTGTCAGCGTAACCAAGATGCGAACAAACATCACACATACTGTCCGCAATAACTGAAGCGACGCTAAAACAAGCCTCTGTCAGCTCATCTCCTCCAGAGTGATAAATACGCAGGTCGGCGAACTTTTCTTTTATTTGAAAAATCTTGACATTCAGCTGCTTCTCTTCATTTCTTTTATGTGCAAATGAAAGCGCAGCATAAACAGCTGGATACCAGCCATTACCGCACTCAATTGGGAAATGTCGAGTTCCCCGAATCGAGTCCAATATGCTTTCGAATACGTTTAGTTTGTCTTCGAAGATCTTATCCATCAGGCCAGACTCCATGATCACGATGAAGAGGCTAAGAGAAAGGCATGGATAGCGCAAATGTTTATCCCATTGACACTCTAGGGTTGGTGAACCCAGCTGCGCTGGAATGTGGCCAGCGGGTGGCTGTGCTTGCTGATGCCGAGGTAAAACGGGAGTAACCTACCCTTGCGCTACGTGAAACCCCTAGCCCCTTGGCCACTGCAAAAAGCCAGACTTCACGTACGAACGAGCTGTATCAAGTGTTTTTGTTGTCAAACAAACGGGGTTTGGGCATGAGTGATGACGGGAACGAGCCGATTGATCCGTTGGCAGCGATTCGGCACCTGCTTCCGGACCTGCCTGTTGAAGCGGGATGGCAACGGATCAGATCCGCCAGTATTGCGGGCGCCATCCAGCGCGAGAAGAGGATCGCAATGGATGGATATGGAAGCGCTGTGATCGTTGCATTCGCCAGGGTGCGGGGCTGCCGAAATGACAGAGAGAAAGCATTCAGCTGAGTGCTTTGAAGCCGAGGACGGGAGCGGCGACCTGATGATTGAGCTTCCGGAATGGGTGCAGAATGCGATGGGCGCCAAGCCAGGAGATACGCTGATCTGGACCATCGATGAGGACAAGGGATGCGTCACTCTGAAGAAGCGAGCTGACGATTTTTTTGACGGCGAGGGAGTAACGGACGACCTCATGAACGAGCGCGATCAGCCGCCAGACCAAGACCGGTAATAGTAGCTGTGCGGGGTTGCCAAAATGACAGAAATGGAAGGAATGATTTCAGTATCTGCTGAAGCTGAGAATGGAGCCGGCGAACTAGTGATCGAGATGTCAGAGGCTGACCTTCATGTCCTCGGAGCGAAACCAGCCGATAAGATCGTTTGGCGAGTAGGGGCGGATGGCAGGGTCATCCTCAAGAAACGCGATCAGCCTGATGATCAAAAGGTTTGAAATCACGCCTTGAGGGCGTGCTCAGATACTCCAAAAATGAATCCTGAAAACACGATTTGACCCAGGAATCAGGCAAATTTGAGGAACAACGTCATTTCACTTACGAGCGCGTGTGATGGATCTGTTCCTGCCGCCCCATTTTCACACCCAATTACACCCATTTCTCCAGGATCACGGGATGACGAAGGAATTGTCAGAGAGTCACGATTAGCGCAAGAGTGCTGAGCTAGGTGTCTTGCGTGCCGAGATTGCAGAAGGCAGGATCAGCGTGACGGCAACACCAGCGGATGATGTTTTTGATCGACTTGAGGCCAAGTACGCAGAACAGGTCGATCAAAAACCAGTCAGCTGATCAGCCAATAGTGTTCTTCTTGATCTCGCTGAAGATCTCTTCACCCTCATCAGCCGCGTTTCTACCTTCGATCATTCCTGTGATTTTTCGATAGCCAATTCCACGCCTGTCGAGCGTACAACCCATAGCGCTCCAGGCCGCACGCATATCGAGCGTCTGCTGAATCGTGTAGATGTCCGTGCCTTTTCTACCGGTAATGCTAATGTAGCGAAGAATGTCTTCACTAATCTCTCTCATGCGCTCACAGATAGCTTGGCTCGAAACCCGCTCATCTAGCGTCATGATTTGCCGGTCTTCGGCTTGCTTCTTGCCGTTGATGACGTTCTTGATCATACCGGGCTGCACTTCGATCATCGTACTGATGAGGCCGCTGAACTCGCCAACCCTAGCCAGCTCGTCCCCCATATCGCTCCTAGTCTTCAGCAGCGGGTAGCCTCCGAGTTTTCCAGCAGCTGCATGCTCGATATAAGCCTTTTGGATGCGCTTCAACTGAAACTCGCGCCACTCCTCGAACTCCGTGGTTTTATCGTCAGGAATTTCGGGATGGACAATGGGCTCAACGAGATTGAATGAAGCAATCTGAACAGTTGTACTGCGACGAAGGCCTTTGATCGGTTTTTGGTTGGCATCGAATGCTTGTACCGACTCAGAGACAGACTTCAGAATCACCACTTTATCGCAATATTGACTCATGCGTATATACATTTATTGTTGCTCCTTATTATTGTTATTTTATGTTTTTATTATAACACATAAGCAACGGAGATTGTTACGCAATACATCAAAATAATAAAACTATTTAAATTAATTGGCATTACGCAATCTCGTGACGCTTGAGAATTAAATGGAAAACCCTATCTTATTTGAAATTTTAAAATTCGCACCAAGGATGCATTATTGAATATATAGAAATTTAAATCTATAATATGAAAATGAAGAGCGAGGCAGGCCAATACAATCATGTTTGCTGACTGCCGAGAAAGATCGGTGGCGTGTCCTCCTCTTCCACTTAAATACTTAGCCTCACAATGCTTGAGAAATTGCGTGTGGGGCTTTATTTTTATGAGAGCACACCAGGAGGTACTCATGGCTATAGCTACAAATAGCAGGGCGATTGAAATTGAAGTTTTTATTAATGATAAACTCTATGCTGAAGCCAGGAAAGCGGTCGGAGAAGACGTTAGCGATAAAGAGCTTGTTGAATTAGCCTTGAATGAATTTATTCGATTCCAAAAAGAAAAACGCGCCCTTAGTGACCGGAAGAAATCCTTATCACCGAGGTCGCGATGCCAACATTAACGCTCAAGGGCCGGCTGATTGTTTGGCAGCAGGATATTTGAAAGATAGAGCATTTGACTTTCTACTTGCCTATCAACAGCATCCTCCATACAACTATGCTGCTCAAAAAGCGTTTCCGAATCTAAAACCACTGGTATATTTAGCCGCAAGGCAGTATCAGTAAGCAAAAAATCCGATTCGATTATTTCAACTTTGACAAGCAGCAAATAAAAAAGTTCATCAAGTGCATCTCTAACCATTTTCACAAGAGACTTGATAAGTCTTGCTAACTGCTCAGCCTCAATAGCTTCTTTTGCTTCCTTTTTTGTCTTACTTGTGAAATTCAATTTGAATATCGCATTAAATCCCAGGTACATGCCGGAACCGTCTGAAAATACACCGTACATTCTCCCCTTATTCTTTACGAATGAGGACAAACGATTGCTGTTACTAGGGATATTCACGTATACACGCATTAACGCACTGTGTGAGTTTGAGGCAGTAGCAACCGGAACTGTGGGAGTTACGTTTCTAACAAGCGTGTATGCGTGGGTTGGCAAGCCTAAGAGCGCGTTATCTCTGGCAGGCGAGTAGTTGATTCCCTCTTTCTCAATCAGCTTATCAAAGGTAAGTCTCGTTGCCTTGAGCTTGGAGCCTGATATCCATCGACCATCTGGCCTGTCTAGTTTGAAAAGTACTCCCTTGATCAACCCATCTGTTTTGCTTTCAGTAAGCGCCTGGACTGACACTCCTTTTTGGTTAAGACGCATGACCAAATCAGAGAAGGTCTTCGGTTTGCCTTCTTTCCAAACGTCACCGATGATCCCACGAAGAATTTTGGACTGATCAGATCCGCGCTTGAAGAGGTCGCCATCTTTGCCGAAGCACTCGTCCGGATTATCTACGACTTGAAGTCCAAACCTCTGCTCAATCTCCCTGCAAGCTTCCCAGCCTTTTTGGTACGAATTACTATCTTTGACGACCGAAAACTTTGGGGGTCTTGAACGACCATCAGGAGACATGTCGCTGTGAATCATCTGCGCTCTGCACGCAACGATGTGGACGTGTATGCTGTCTGTATCGTAGTGAACAACAGAGAACCACTTAGAGCCTTTCCCATATCCCAACGCGTTCATATAGTGGCGAGCAGACTCAAGAAGATCCTTCTGACCTAATGTCTCACCAGGAGCTAGCGAAAGAACAAAGTGTACGCAGAGTTCTTCTGACTGCCCTTTATACTTTGCTGCGTGGTTTTCTAGCTCGAATATGAGGTTGGACGTACCAACATCAACCACTTGTTCTCCGGCCTCATTTGTGTAGCGAGTAAACGGATCGCCAGAGATTATGTTTCCGCCCAAAAACTGAACGAATGGTCTCTTCTCTTTATCACGCTCAAGGCTTGCGCAGACATAATCTACGCGCTGAAAAAATCCTTTTGATTTTTTTAGCTGCTCACCAATCATTTTCGTTATCCTTGTTTATTTTTGTTATTGGTTTAAAAAGATTTCTATTTTTTCTATTTTTCCGCGCAACCTTACAGATGCATCGTATACGTCTTCTGGAACTTCATATGCGTCAACGAACTGCTCAAGAACGGAGCATGCGAATGCCAGATCGCCGAGGTAGGCAGAGGCCGCTTGGATCATTGGGTTGTTTGCTGTGCTGATTCTGCCTTTGTTGCAGAATTCCAGAGCCTTTTCTCGAATCATGCTAGAGATAGTTAGATACCCAAGCTCTTCTGCGACTTGTTTTACGAACAAGAACTCGTCCTGGGTGAGATAGACTTTGAACGCTTTTGATTGACGTACTTCTTTTCTTGGGGCTCCGCCCTTACCTTTTACTCTTTCCATAATTACACCGTTTGTTATTTTTATTATTTGGTTTTGTCATTGACATCCTATTCGCGCAGAACCCACCGGGTTTGAGCAGAATCCGTCGACACACCGTGAAGCCGAGGTACGAGGGTTGCACGGGGTCGTGAGACATAGCTTGCATTCGCCCCACATTAATATATTAGCATAAATATGAAATTTATATATCAAACTTACCCCTTCTATTAAAAACTCATTTAGTGCACCAGCTCCTCCTCATAGGTATTAATGAAGTATTCGTCGAGAGTTAAATCTAATCGTACGCCATCCCTAGGCTCATACACCCCCCCTGGATAAATTACGATGCTCGGCATCGTGTTTATTTGATAACAAATAAACAGAACCACCTTCCAAAAAATGTCAATTGGATTGACATTTCAACGAGGAAAGGGGGGATTTTAAAGGGGGGATTAACAATAACAATCATCGTCGTCACTTACTATATGATGGAATGACGAGAATGAAGATAGTAAACCTATGCGGCCTTACTAACTAGCGAATAGAAGACCTTTCTACCCTCTTTCTTCTTCGCTAGCAATCCGGTATTCACATACAACTCAAGCATTCTATCAGCAGCCGACTCAGCTAGCCCAAGCTGAGCATTAACCTCTCCCAATATCTCTTTCCTACATAGCCATTCTTTTCCCTCAAACGCAATCTCAAGATTCATCCCTTGCTTTTCAACAGGGGGCTGCTCAGGCTCTATCTGGAAAGATATTCCATTTGACAGCAGACGGACCCCATCAAGCGAAGGGATACTCCTCACAGAGAACTCCAATGTGTGCCCAGCTCCCATCTCGGCAATAGATATAACTCCGTCTGCCTCGGCATGAATTGCTGATGCTCCGCGCAGCCCTCTTGCTCCAGCGTTCCTACTGAACTGCTCTTTTCTCGCATGATGAACAATAAGATGGGTTCTCTTCGCACTAATTTCGCGAATAGCGTGCATTACCCTCGTCATTTCGACGTTACTATTTTCATCAACGTGTGACATGCGTTTCAATACGTCCCAAATGACCAGATCGGGCTGAACACTCTCGACGAAGCCTTTCAGGTGCTCAAAGCATTCCTTGTCCAATACATCCACAAAGGACCACTCGTTCACCACATAGAGCCATCCTTCACACCCTCTCATCCGCTGCTCGTCACCACCAAAAAATTCCAGTGCTCGCCGCCCAATGACGCCCTTTGAAAGCTCGAAGTTAAAGTACAAGACCCTACTTCTTTTTTTCGCGCAAAATTCGAGGAAACTCTTACCTTCTGCGGCCGCAATCGCCAGCTGCAATACAAGCCTGGACTTTCCGGACTTCGGCTCACCAGAAATCAACCACTGATGTCCTTTGTCACGATCGTCCTCTATAAGCCCTTCAAATAGCCAGTCAATTTTCGCCTGTGCAGCTGATAGCATGCAGGAAACCGCTGCTCCACTTATGAGACTTGAATAATCATGCTTAACCATCTGCCCTCCTAATAGCCATCACTCAATAATACAACCCTAATGATACAAAAGACACTCAACAACTCTGGCGATACCTTCCCTGATGACACAGGCACCTATAGAGACATTTTTCAGAAAGCGTAAAACTCACTATCAGTGGAATTGAAAAAATATAAATATTATCTCGGCGCGCTGGCAAATCAAAAAACATTATTATCATAAGGCTAAAGCAATCAAAAAGGCGTAACTTATGCTTAGATCTTAATTTGAAAAATTATCAGACTGCTTCCCCTCCGTAGACAAATACATAACATCAACGCTTAGAAGCAACGAAATCTCACTTTCCGCCCTAGTTTTCGAACTGCACTACTTTGGCGACGATGAGGCAATCGAATGCATGTAACGCTATCAGTAACAGCTGAGCATACTGACACAAATATGATATTTGAGGTGGAAGCTTCAAGAGATGTCCATGGAAATTAACTTGCCCACCTTGAAGCAAGGCATAGGCCAAGCAAGATATCTCTAGTTACACCAGCAAAAATAGAAATCATAAAAAATAACAACTCATGTACTCCTTATGGAAATTCACCAGATGATGCGTTCATGAGCGCTTTCGGTTATTTCTCTATTCTCGATGTTTCCACGCAGCAAAAAACGATGAAATTTAGTAACTTAAAAACCGTACAATAAATAATTCATGCTGGGCAGCATCTGACACCGTGAAGGAATGTTGAGCCCCCATATCTACTTCACTCCCCCACAGCAACTCGCACATTACTTACCGCCTCATAAGCAAGAACATCCAGTCCACCCGGCTCAGCCGTCAGCCGTCAGCCGTCAGCCGTCAGCCGTCAGCCGTCAGCCGTCAGCCGTCAGCCGTCAGCCGTCAGCCGTCAGCCGTCAGCCGTCAG
>NZ_FNDS01000010.1 GCF_900099785.1 Pseudomonas panipatensis
ATCCGTGCGCGCTTCCGTGCTGTTAAAGCCGTGCTCAAGCCGGAGACCGCAACCGGCATCCACGCCCACCACAACCTCAGCCTCGGTGTGGCCAACTCCATCGCCGCGGTGGAGGAGGGTTGCGACCGCATCGACGCCAGCCTCGCCGGCATGGGCGCCGGTGCCGGCAACGCGCCGCTGGAAGTGTTCATCGCCGCCGCCGACAAGCTCGGCTGGCAGCACGGCACCGACCTCTACGCGCTGATGGATGCCGCCGACGACCTGGTGCGCCCGCTGCAGGACCGCCCGGTGCGGGTCGACCGCGAGACCCTGGCGCTCGGTTATGCCGGGGTCTATTCGAGCTTCCTGCGCCACGCCGAAGTGGCCTCGGCGAAGTACGGCATCAAGGCCGTGGACATCCTCGTCGAACTGGGCAAACGGCGCATGGTCGGCGGCCAGGAGGACATGATCGTCGACGTGGCGCTGGACATACTGAACCGCTGAGTCCCGTGCACGTAGAGTTAGCTTGCTCGCGGACCAGGCTGCGCAGCAGAGCCTGGTTCGCGAAATGAAACAACGCGCGCTCTTCGGACGCACAAAGCTTTGACAGGTTGCCGTCAGCGGACCTCATCAGCCCCAATACTCGAAGCAGAGTAAGTATCAGATAACCGTGGTTCGTCTAACCAGGACCAGTTTGCCGTGAAGCGATCATTGCGCCGCTGATAGGTCACAAGCGGTTGACCCGTTGAACCGGGGATTTATGACTATCCTCCTCGGCGCAGGCGGCAGATTGACTTATCGAAGCCCCCAGCCATTTCACCGTGAATGGCTGGGGTTCCCCTTAATTGTGGTGGATGATCGGTAGCAAGAACGACTCTAACTCGCCGCCCCCAGTAAGTGGCAGGACATGGGCAACAAACTGATCCGGCCGCACGAGCACCATGGCCCCCTGCTCTTGGTCGATGCCACGCAGATCAAATATGTTGGCAGAACTATCGACTGTGAAGGTCTTTTCATAGTCGATCAAACCGTAGCGCCCTTTGCGCGGCAGTAGCAGTTCTGGTAGTTCCTCCAGTTTGATTGTGCGGTGGGGCTGCTGCAGTACGACCCTTACATCCAAAGCACTATCAATATCTAAGCCGACCGGCGTGATACGACGTAACAGACCATCCGACTCGCTGCTCAATTGATTGCAGAGTTCACGGAAAGCCTGCTGTGCCGCATCAGCAAATATATAAAGCGTCCAGCGCCCATCGGCGCACGCCGTGTGACCGAGGTGTACTGGTTTAGCATCCGCCAGGCGAATTACAGGTGCCGAGTGGAAGCGGGCCCCAATGAGAAGGCCGGTTGCCAAGTGCTGCCAGTGCCCTTCTCCGGTCAGCAGGCCTGGTCGATAACGGGTCGCAACTCCTGCCGTGTAGCGACCAGCGCGAACGAAGTAGTCCTGGACTTCTGCCGGGTCAACACCACCGGCGGCCGGGTTCGCCGGATCTTTGGGCCGCCCTCCCATCAACGCAGACCATTGCTTGTCAAAGTCAATCAGCTCCTGCGCTACCGGCTGGCGTTCGGCCGAGTAGGACTTCAGGAGGCCCGGTGCACTTCGCTCTTCAAGCACCGCCGCCAGTTTCCAGCCCAGGTTGAAGGCATCCTGCATCGAGACGTTCATGCCCTGCCCCGCCTTTGCGCTGTGGGTGTGGCAGGCGTCGCCGGCGATGAATACTCGCGGCGCCCGCTCCCGACCTTGCTCATCCAGAGAGTCATCGAAACGGTAGGTTAGACGTTGCCCCACCTCGTAGACAGACGACCAAGCTACTTCCTTCACGTCGAGGGTGTAGGGATGCAGGATCCGCTGTGCGGTAGCGACCATTTGCTCGACGCTGGTCTGCCGAATGCTTTGGCGACTCTCGGGAGACACGTCACCAAGATCGACGTAGAAGCGCACCAAGTGACCGCCCTCACGCGGGATGATCAGTAGGTTGCCATCACTGGCTGACTGGACTGCAGCCTTAAGTCGAATGTCAGGAAAATCGGTCACGGCGAGGACGTCCATAACGCCCCAGGCGTGGTTCGCTGCATCGCCCTGCAACTGTTGGCCAATAGCGGCCCGTACGGCACTTCGGGCCCCATCGCATCCCACTACGTAGCTTGCCCGGACACTAAACTCCTGTCCTTCGCTTGCAGAATCAGTGCGGCGGAGGGTGACGCAAACTGGGTAGTCCTGCGAGTCATCACGTTCGAGCGAAATAACCTCTAGGCTGTAGTCAGGCTCAAGGCGCCGGCAGGACTGCAGCATGGAGTCCAGGAGATAGTCCTGGATGCGAGCCTGGTTGACGATGAGATGGGGGAACTCCGATAGACCGTCCTCAGTGTCCTGCACGCGGCCGGTACGGGTAATCGCCTGGCGATTATCAGGATCTGGTCTCCAGAATGCGGTTTCGTTCACCCAATAGGCCTCTGACAATAGTTTGTCCGCCAGCCCGAAGGCGTTGAACATTTCCACCGTCCGGCATGCGATGCCATCGGCCTGTCCCATCGTCAAACGGCCCGCACGGCGTTCGACGATCCGAGTGATTATCCCGGGGAACTTGGCAAGTTGCGCTGCCAGCACCAGGCCCGCCGGCCCGCTCCCAACGATCAGCACGTCCACGAACTCCGGCAGTCGCTGACTATGGATACCCTCCGGCGCTGGATGCACGCAGGGATCGCCCGCTTGAAAACCATTCAGATGAAACTGCATAACTGTTGTCCTTTCTTGTGCAGGCATTGGCCTTCCGAGGGCCAATGCCTTTAGCAATCGCTGAGTCAGAGGCGCGAGATCAGAACGGATAGTTCGGCGAGCCGCCGTTCCAGGTAATCCAATGTGCTCGAGTGAACTCTTCGACCGCATAATGACCATTGAACCGCCCCAAGCCCGAGTTCTTCTCGCCGCCAAATGGCGCGTTCGGTTGGTCATCGACGGTGATGTCGTTGATATGCGTCATCCCTGCGACTATCCCGCGAGAAAACTCGAGTCCTCGCTGCATGTCACGAGTGAACACAGCACTGGAGAGTCCGTACTCACTAGCGTTGGCGAGCTGCATCGCATGAGCCTGGTTTTCAGCCACGAGCATCGGAAGAATCGGGCCAAAGGTTTCATCCAGGGCAAGTTCGTGATCAACCGGAACATTCCCGAAGACATGGGGCGGTAACAGAAGCCCTCTCCCCTCTCCACCATGAAGCTGCTGGAGGCCCGCGGCATGGGCATTTGCCAATTTGCGCTGCAGCGACTGCATCTGTGCCGAATTGGTGAGAGGGCCGATCACCGTGCCGGCGTCCATCGGGTCACCCACTTTGAGTTTCTTGACGCGATCTACGACCTGCGCCGAGAAGTCGGCATAAAGCGAGCGATCAACGATCACGCGATTGACGCTCATACAGATCTGCCCCTGATGCAGGAAGCGACCGACTACGGCGGCATGGGCAGCCAGCTCAACATCGGCGTCGTCCAGGACTACCAGTGGGCAATTGCCCCCGAGTTCCAGGGCGACCCGTTTGAGATGGGCACCACCGGTAGCGAGGCGTCCGACGCTGCGGCCAACGTCGGTAGACCCCGTGAAAGACACTAGGCTTGGTACGGGATGCTCAACGAAGGCGTCGCCAATTTCCGCCCCTGCGCCAACCACCACGTTGAGAACGCCGGCGGGGAAACCGGCCTCCTCGAACATGTGGGCGATCAGCAAGCCGCCGCTGACGGCGGTGTCACTGGCCGGCTTGAGCACCACCGAATTACCCAACGCGATGGCAGGAACGACAGAGCGCATGCTCAGGTACAACGGGAAGTTCCAGGGACTGATGACACCCACCACGCCGAGTGGCTCGCGAAACACGAAGCTCTGCTCACCGGGTTTGTAGCTAGTCAGGATTCGCCCCTCAACCTGGAAGGGGAAGCCCGCGCATTCCCTGACCAACTGCAGGGTGTTGTGCCACTCGAAACCTGCTTTAAGTCGGGTACTTCCAGACTCACGGATCAGCCACTCGATGATCTCGCCTGCGCGCGCCTCCATGACCCGAGCGAGGCATTCGAGTAGGCCGCGGCGTTGCGCTGGGTGGGTTTTGCCCCATTCAACTTGAGCGCGTCGCGCCCCCTGGTATGCCTCATCCAGGTCACCGATGGAGGCGAGAGGAATTTCCAGAAGCGTTTCGCCGGTATAGGGATTGGTGTCGTCCAGACGTCGCTGAGATCGACCGTGACGCCAACTGCCATTAATGAACTGCCGCCCTTCAATGGCGTAATGCACCGGGTGGTTGGGTTCCATAGAGCTTGCCCTTCAATTTGCTGTTGCGCCTGCTGCTACCCCCAGAAGGGCTCCGCAAGCGGCAAGACAGGAGATAAAGATGACGAACGTAGACAGGGGAGGACATGGCCGCCCTCCCCTGATATCGATTACCAGCCTCGCGACTGGCTCATGCCCCGTTGGCTGCGCCAGCGGCTACCCAGCAGCCGTGGAAAGCATCGCGGAGACGTATTGGCAGTTTGATCGTGGCGATGGGCCCCTTCTCGGGGTGTGCGGCCTCAAGAACAGCCACCGAAGCCAGCGTGGTGTCGTGGTGATCCACGACAACCAGCAGGTATCCCTCATGACCAACTGCTGGAACCAACTGTGGCTCCTGGAACGAGTCGGCGTCGCGCAGATGCAAAGCGCTGACTGCGCCGGTGTCCACGTCCACACGAACTAGCAGGTTCGATCCTGGGCCAATAGGGCCAGAGGTGTTCAGGGGCAGCTCTGGGTTGATGCCGCCGTAGTAGATCACCCGGTGCTTGCTAGCCACGACCCGGCCGTCCACGCGGGGCAACTCGCCGGGGATCGGACTCAGTTGCCGAGAGGTAAAGGTCGCTTCTGGATCCTGGGCATCGAAACTCCAGCGCGTGAGGAACGGAGCGGCCTCCTCCGGGTTATACGGGCGACCATCGGCATCAGGGATGCCGGGGAATGCATTACGTTGCGACAGACACAGGTCGATGTGAATCAGGCTGCCTTCGTTGTAGGCGTTGCCCACGTGGAACGAGTAGCCTGCCGGCCGTTTGAACCAGCGCAAGTTGGCCGCGCTGCCCTGACGAGGCAGAATGCCGATCCAACTGTCCTTGTCCCGCTCCCAGACCCAGTGATCGCCACCTTGGCGCATGCGCTCGACGTCTGCGGTAGTCGGGAAGACCATGAAAATGACGTAATCGCGGGTAACGGCGAAGTCATGCTGCATGGCCGTGTATGGAGCCTCGAACCACTCTTCGCGCACCAGATCCCCGTGCTTATCGACAACACCGAAGACCATGTCGCGCGAGCCCAGGCCATTCGCCTCATAGCCAAATAGCAGCCACTCGCCTGTTGCGGGGTCGATCTTGGGATGGGCGGTGACGGTCTTGCTCTTTAGCTTACCCCTGAAGTCCCACAAGCCCCGAGTTTCCAAGGTGTTGGGGTCGAGCTCGTACGGCAGGCCATCTTCCTTGAGGGCGAAAAGGTGTCCGGCATGGAAGAACGCGGTGGTATTGGCAGTATTACCACTTACGTTGGCTACCGACGGATCATCAGTGAAGGGGTTGCGATAGGCACCAAACAGCGACCGACCGGCATAACGTTCGGCAAGGTAGCGTTCAGTGCGCACGTGGCGCATGCGGAAATCGACGCGTCCCTGGTGGAAACGGAACATGCTGACGACGCCGTCGCCATTCACGTAGATGTCATTGCCGAGTCGCGGAGGAAAACGCGGGTCAGGGCCGCAGCGATACCAGGTTCCTTCAAGCTCGGCAGGCAGCTCACCGATAACCTCCAGATCCAGGATTTCGCTATCGGTGCGCATTGGGGCGTTGTAGCCAGTGAAGTTAGGGTGTAACGGGAATAGCAGAGTCATGCGTTTCACCATGCATCATAGAGCCGGTTTCACCGGATTCTTGTTGTCGTGTTCCCGTGGCAGCGTGGCCACGAAACCTGGATGCGCTTGGCACCCTAGATGCCAATTTAGGAGCGGGCGAGCAGCAGGACTTGCCTGGGCAATGCGGTAACTTGACTGAGAGCGCCAGACCGACCCGAGCGCCGGGTGATTTGCCAGGCGCTCGGGCTCACAGTGGCTAGATGGTAATTCCGGACATGCCAGGAGCCAGGATCCCCTTGGGGTCCAGCGCCTTCTTGATGCGTCGATTGATGTCCATTTGCGCCTGGCCATACACCTCCGCGGTCTTCTTCATGAAGGCCGGATTGCTTCGATATACCCCGTACCCAGCCTTTGCGAAGGTAGCTTGGGCTTTCTCGAAGAAGGCGTAAGCGCGCTTCACCTGATCGGCATCGCTACGGTTGTAGAACAGGTTGAACAGGTGGACCATGCTGCGTCCATTGAGGAAAAACGCGTCAATGAAGTCAAAGCCAAACTCGGTCGCCAGGCTCTTCATCATCTCGACCTGCTTCATGGCCTCACTACCGCGAGTTGGGCAGATGGGGGCAAACCAGATCAATCCGCCTCCGCCGATCCAGTTCAGCAGCGCGAACTCCTGGAGATTCGGAGTGCCGGTGAAAATATCGCGGAAGTGGTGAGCGAGCTTTTCAGGCAGGACATTCAACTGCTCGCCATGCAGCAACATGCCGCCAGCGTCGCGCGCCTCTTTCTCCACCAGCTTGAGATGCGCCGCGATCTGTTCGCGCGTTCCGTAGAGTGCTCCACTGACCGAGATGGTCGGTTGCTTGTTTTTCTGTGCAAAGGCCTGAATGTCCTCAGCGGTCAGCGCACCCGGTTCCGGCTTGATTACCGATCGGGGCACTCCTGCCAGCGCCATGCCGGTGGCCGTCGAAGCGATCAGCAACGGTGATCTGACGGTTTCGGACAGTTTCAACCGACGCCCCATCTCTACTGCTTTCTCGAGATCCGAGTAGGCCGGGAAGCCAATCGTGAAGACTTCGTAGCTTTCAGGCGCCGGCATCAGCCAAAGCCCCAGCTTGGTCACGATACCGAAGTTAGATTGACTGAAAATTCCATCCAGGTAAGGGCCATATCCGTACTTGTTGGTCTGCCACGCCGAAGTACCTTCGATGCCGCCCAGCCCTGTGCGAACGACTTGACCATCAGCCAGGACGACCTCCATGCCGCAGCAACTGGAAAATTGCTCCGCATAGGCGGTATAGCCCTCGCCTCGAATCAGCGTCTGCCCAACGGGCCCGACCAAGGGGCCAGGCCCTGGCACGCTAAGCCAAAGCGGAATCTTGTGTTCAGCCAAGTAGGCATGCAGCTGAGCATAAGTGACACCCGGCTCGACCAGCGCCGTACCGAGCTCCGGATCGATATGGATGATCTTGTTCATCTTGCGCAGATCCAGAAGCAACTGTCCGGGGACTGCCGGCAAGGCCGTGCCGTATCCGAAGTTGCGACCGGTGGAAATCGGCCACACGGGAATCCCGTACTTGTGACAGATTTTCAGAACGGCCTGGATTTCCTCGACACTTGATACTGCGATAGCGCCAGAGGGTGCGTAGAGTTTTTCATCAATCGGGATGTACGCCTTGAGATACGGAGCCATGGCTTCGGGGGCGACAATTACATTGTCCTTCCCCACTACAGCGATGTATTCCTTCAGGGCGTTATCGAAGTCAGCCGTGCTCACACCGGCGGGCAGGTTCAGGGTATCGGTCATGGTGATCTCCACTCAGACGGTGAGATAGGCGAACGAGACGAAAGGTGTCGACGACGTCGATCCGTCGGACTTCCAGGCTTGAATTGCTTCTGCGTGCCGCAGAGTTGCCGTTCGAAGCGATTCAGCCGCCAACAGCCCTGCTGTCGCAGCCCAGGTCTGACGGGAGCTAATGAGTGGTGAAGCGGAGTCGGCGCTCGTCGGCGCCCGATGCAGGCGAAAACTTCCCGCCGCCGCCATCTGCCGCAGGTGAGACATCTCGTGCAACGAAGCGAAGCGCGGTGTGAGCATGCTCAGTACCTCCCATTCGCTCCAGCTCAGCAGGCCAGCAACCAAGGTTCTGCGCTTAGCGACCTCTCGCTCATAGGCTGCAAGTGCGGCTGGCGAGAGACCGTCGCTCCAGTCCACGGTGGACACATCGCTTGAGCGTCCTGATTGGCTGGCAAAGGCATCGGCGAAGATTCGAGATGGTCGGCTCCCATTGCTGATCAGCACGATGGGAGCGTCGTCAAAGCGCGGAGATGCCGTCAGCAAGGATGGCTGAAGGGCCATCAGTAGGCCGCCCCCCAGAACAGCTGCCCAGCTACCAGCGAGAAAGCGTCGGCGATTCATTTGTGCTCGCCCTCCGACGCGGAGGCTGGGGTAGGTTTTAGGTTCTGCACGTAGGTTCCCAGTTCCCCCAGAGTCTTGTCATCGATATCTGTGAGCGGGAAGCGAGGCATAGCCCCCACACTATTACGCACCTTCCATTGGATTAGCGCGGCCGGGAACCCCTTGATCGAGGGTGCAATGCCCTCTTCATGGCAACGTGCACAGACTCCTTGATAGATCTGCTCCGGTGACCGGGCGGCGGTGGCAGTGTCGAAGGGAATAGAGAGACCCAGCGCCAACAGCAATGAACCTAGGAGCTGTGAATGCGAGGTCGCGGAAAGTAAAGACCGCGGGCGTGAGAGGCTTCGCAAGGGCATGATTCCTACCTGCTTTCTTGTTTTGGATGTCTACCTGTGCGCCTGATGCACAGAGGCAGAGTCACCTTACGAAGATCGAGCCGGGGAAAATTGCCTGGAGCCGCCTGGTCTTGATTGGGCGCGCCACCCCCTTAGGGTGGCGTGCTCGAGTAACTATGCAGATCGAGCTTGGCGATAAGCTCGAGGGCTCATGCCGAAAGAGGACTTGAAACTGCGGCTGAAATGAGAGCTGCTGCTGAACCCAAGCTGGTAAGCAATGTCGGTGATGGAGAGATTGCTGTGCACCGGATCCTGCAGTTGCTCTGCACACCGGGTGAGGCGTTGCTGCCACATGTAATCACTGAAGGTGCACCCAAGCGCGTCATGGAAATACCGATGCAGTGAGCGGGAAGACCATCCCAAGGCCGCCGCGACCGTCTCTGCGTTCAGTTCCGGATCATGCAGCCTTTCTTCGATGCACTGGCGCACGAGATCGAGCCTGGAGGTTCCACGCACGTCGAAATCATGATCACTACTGACCTGCTCGAAAGCATGATCAAGCACTTCAAGCAGAGAGTCGCCCAATGCTCGGCTTGCACGTTCAGACAGGTGGTTGTAGTGGGCTACTGAGTCGTGCAACAAGTTAAAAAGCATTCGCCCAAGTCCACCTTCGCAAGCCAAGTGGTAAAGCCGACCAGAGCGGGCCTGCCCTACGCTTCGTTCACCAACCGGCATGATGATCTGCTCGCAGCCACGGCTACTGGTGACGTCCAGAGCTTGGTTCATGTCGAGCAACACGAACTCGCCCGGGGACAGCGAAACAGATCGCCCAGACTGCGTGAACTGGCTGATCCCGGACTCTTGGAGCACCAACGTCCAATTTCCGACATCAATCGAATGCTCCGAACGAAGCGCCCGGCGATACCGGTGTGCACTGGCGGCCATGCGACAGAAGCGAAGATCCCCGAGATCCCCGAACTCCAGCTTTCCGCGAAAGCGACGCTGGTTGAAAGGTTCAATGATGCTTGCCTCGTTCAGCAGAACGGGTGGCGGCAGGCGCCCAGCGTACTGGCTGACGCATTGTGCCCACTTCCCCAAGCGATCGGTGGTGGGAAGTTGCTCGGTAGACACACAGGACAGATGATTCATCGGGAGCCTTCATTCTTTTTATGTGGCACGCAAAGCGCCGAAGGTGTGGGCGGATGATGCCGGATTTTGCAGCATCGTCCAGCCCATCCCGCAGCGCCCCGACCAACGTCCTGGTTAGAAGGCGTGCCCGAATCTCACCTGCAGGACGTAATCGTTTCGAGCACGGTTCTCCACCTCGAATTCCCGATAGGTGTTGACCCACAGACCATTGCCCTGATCTATCGCCCAGAACAGCCCAGGGCCGACACCCAGCACCTTCTCTCGTGAGTCTTCCAGGCGATGGCCATTCGCGCGATCGTCCGTCAATTGCTTGAAGTAGTACCCGTTGATGCCCACATGCACCTTGGGAGCCACCTCGTATGATGTGGTGAAGTTGGCCCAAGCAGCCTGTCCGGCCTGAACGTCCTTCACTGGTGCACCTTCGAAGTACTGAGGCGTACTGCTAGCAGGGTCATCGTTCTTGAAGTTGTACAGGTAGTGCAGGCGCCAGCTCACCTCGAACTTCGGTGCGGGCAGCCAGGTGCCGGCCCAATAAGGGTTGAGCGAGTAATGGTTGGAGCCTTGGTTGATGTCCTTGTGCTTATCGTACTTCCCAACTGGAAGGATCATGTCGAATGCAAAGCGCTGGGAGAAGACTGGGTTTCCATCAGCGCCGATGATGGGATCGAACTGCACTTGCGGCCCGGTCGTGAGATCGCCGAGCCCGGTTGCGTTGTCTTTCAACTGCGGGCCGCCCGAGCCGAAGGTCGCGTCCACGGAGGTGATAGGAATGATGGCGTTCCAGCCAAGGTGAGCCCCCAACCCTACGGTGGCGGGTGAGATGTAGCTCACCTGGTTCAGTAACACTGTCGCTTGAATCTCAGGGTCATCGAAAGCCGCAATATTTTTCCCCTGATTATCGCGGATCGACGTCGCCGAACTGGTACGAAGATAAGCCAGGTACGTCCAGCCCGGCGGACCGGCAAATCCGTCGAAGAAGCTGGTGACGCCGAGGTTGATACCAGTCGGTTGACTCACCGAGGGCGGTGGTGCAGCCGGAGCGCCTTGAGCGGCGACGTGAGCGGACATTACGGCCAGGGCAAGGCCGGTATTGCGCAGAAAGGCATTCATTGTGCGTGTCTCGTTCTTGTTTTTGTGGAGGCTTTTGCCACGCCGCAAATCTAGGAACGAGGACAGGGTGCGGGCTTTTCCGTGCCTGCCAAAAATTGACTGAACACGCCAGGCAGAAACACAGCCCGAAAATCATGGCGCGTTCAGGCAAGGATGTCCCGCTGGCGCAAGACGCGAATGGGCAGCGCTCCTAAATTGGGCTGCCTACGAGTTCTCCCGCTCATAAATCAAACAATAGAGCCAGCATCCATGAAAACCTTGCTTGCCAGCACAGCCCTTTCCTTGTCATCCCTGGCCCTCAGCTCCACCGCAATGGCTGCCGATGGCCCGCCTCCGCCTTCTGTCAACCAGCCGGCCGGCCTCAACCTCGGCGGAACCCGCTTCTTCGACGGGTTTGCCGGCCCGCCGGGCTGGAGCCATTTGGTTTATCTGAAGTACAGCAGCGTGGTCTGTCGCGGCGCTGGTGACAGGTAGCTGGAGCTACGGCTTGCATTTCGCCGCTCAAATTCCATCGGACTGAGGTAAGCGCAACGAAGAGGCACTTCGTAAAGCCCTCGCGCGAGCTTTGATCACAACGCGGACCTAGTACGAGTACTCAAGGCCCGCGCCGGCGTACCAGGAGCGACCTGGTGCCGCTTCGTAATAGCGGCCGTTGCTGTCGCCAACGATCACCGAGCCGACGTACTGGCGGTCGAGCAAGTTGTCCAAACGTAGCAACTCGTGGAACGTCCAGGGCCCGTCGTGTTGTTCGAAACGCGTCCGCCAGTTGAATACCGCGTAGCTCGGCGCCGGTTTCGCCTCGTTGCTGTCCTCGACGTAGACCTTGCTGCGGTACTGGCCCTCCAGGCCCATGCTGATGTCCTGGCGCGGGTGCCAGACCAGTTCGCTGAACAGGCTGCTGCCTGGCACGCCGGGCAGGTGGCTGCCCTTCTCGATGACGCTGCCGTTCTCGACGAAGTCCTGGTCGTAGGTGGCGTCCAGGCGCGTGTAGGCCAGGTTGGCTTCCCAGCGTTCGCTGAGCTGACTCTGCACGCCCAATTCGAAGCCGCGGCGCAGGGTCTTGCCGGCGTTCTGGTAGCTGGTGCGGCCGCCGGTGGAGCTAGCCACGACGATCTCGTTATCGGTGCGGATCTCGAACAGCGCCGCGTTGATCCGCGTGCTGCCGGCCACCTTGGCTTTCAGGCCGATTTCGTACTGGCTGCTGGTCGCCGGATCGAGGCCGAAGTTGAAGCTCTCCAGCGTACCCGGCGCGTAGGCCATCTCGGCCTGGGTCGGTGTTTCGAAGCCCTTGCCGGCGCTGACGTAGCCATGCAGGTTCGGGCTGAAGGCGTACATCGCCGAGAGCGACGGAGTGTACTGCCGGTAGGTCTTCGTGCCACTGGAATCGCCGTTGACCAGATAGCGGTCATCGACCTCCATCTTCATGCTGCTGTAGCGCAGGCCGGCGTCGAAGGTCCAGTCGCCCGGCGCCCAGCGCGCCTGCACGTACGGGTCGAGGCTGGTGGCGATGTCTTCCTCGTCGCGGCGCAGCTCGCCCTTCACGCCGAGCTGGTCGCCGCTGAAGTTCTGGTAGCCGCGGCGGTCGTCGCGGCTCTGGTCGTAGTCCAGGCCGGTGGTGACCGTCAGATCGCCAGGCACGCCCTGCAACGGCTGGATCCAGCGCAGGGTGCCGCCGTGGAAATCGCGGTCGAAGTCCACCACGCCGCCACCACGCTGGCTGTTGGAGACCACGGTCTTCGGAATCGACAGGTACTGCAGCACGCTGCGCTGGCCGGCGTAGAGGTTCACCTGCAGGGTGGCGTCGCCGAAGTAGCGCTCGTAGTTCATGCCCAGTTGCTGATGGTCGATGCTCTTGCGCGTGTTGTAGAGCTCCGCCGCCGCGGCCACCGAGCGTGGGTCGCGCTTATAGGCGTCCCAGGTCTGGCCCATCGGATCCTGGGTGCCATTCTGTTCCAGGCTGCTGAAGATCAGCGCCATGCGGCTGTCGTCATCGGGCTTGAAGTTGACCTTGGCGAAGGTCTGGTCACGGCGCGCAGCGCTGTGGTCGCGGTAGCCGTCGGTGTCCATGCGCGAAGCGTCGAGGAGGAAGCCAGCTTGGTCGTTGCCACCTTCGCTGTAGAGGTGGTTCTTGTTGAAGCCATCGCTGCCGAAGGTGGTCTCCGCCCCCAGCTTGGGCGAACCATAGCCGTCGCGGGAGAACATCTGGATCACTCCGCCGGCATTGCTGCCATAGAGGGTCGAGGCCGGACCACGGAGCACCTCGATGCGCTCGGCGACATCCAGGTTGAGCGTCGCCGCCTGGCCCTGCCCATCCGGAGTGCTTGCGGGGATGCCGTCGCTGAGCAGCTTCAGGCCGCGGATACCAAAGGCCGAGCGCGCACCGTAGCCACGCGAGGAAATCTGCAGATCCTGGGCATAGTTCTGGCGGTTCTGCACTACCAACCCGGGGACCCGTGGCAGTACCTCGGAGAGGTTGACGCCGAGCTGGCCGTCGCCGATCTGCGGCTGCTGCACGGTATCGATGGCGAACGGCAGATCGAAGCTGGATACCGGTTCGTAGGTCGCGGTGACCACCATGGTCGGCAGCTCCACACTCGCCGGGGCCGGCTCGCCATCGGCCCGCACCGGCGCTGCGTTGCCCAGGCCAAGCAAAAGCAACGGCAGCAGGTTGAGCACCCGGGCGCCCAGCCCCTCTGCAAAGGGCGCCGGGCATTGCACGGGTGACCAGATGCTTCCCTGACCAGCGAACCACTTACCCGTCCGATAATCGAACATACGACTTGTGAACCACCTAGTTAATTAGCAGGCTAAGAGTATAATCACAACACTTAACAGCGAGATGCTCGGCATGAAGCAACATTCGCAGGCCTCCGGCCTCAGCAGGTTCATCCTGATCGGACTGGGCGTCGTCATCGCCCTGCTCGGCCTCGCCCTGGCCGCCGGCGGCGTACGTCTGGCCAGCCTCGGCGGCAGCTGGTACTTCCTCATCGGCGGCCTGGTCATGGCTCTGTCCGGCCTCCTCGTGGCCCTGCGCAAACCGGCCGGCGCCTGGTTGTTCGGCGTGTTCCTGGCCGGAACCGCGATCTGGGCGCTGGCCGACGCCGGCCTGGCGTTCTGGCCGCTGTTCTCGCGCCTGTTCATGTTCGGCGCCATCGGCCTGGCGGTTACGCTGGCCTACCCGATGCTGGTGCATGCCGCCGGCGGCGCGCCGGGGCGTGGCGCCTACGGCCTGGCCGGGGTCCTGGCGGTCGTACTGGCGCTGGCCGCCGGCAACATGTTCGTCGCCCACCCGAGCGTACCGGCCACCGGCAACGGCCCGGGCCTGACCCCGGTCGACCCGGCCCACGCGCAGAAGGACTGGGCGCACTACGGCAACACCGAGGGCGGCAGTCGCTTCGCCGCGCTGGACCAGATCAACCGCGGCAACGTCGGCAAGCTGCAGGTGGCCTGGACGTACCACACCGGCGATGTCGCCGTCAGCGACGGCAACGGCGCGGAAGACCAGATGACCCCGCTGCAGATCGGCGACAAGGTGTTCATCTGCACCCCGCACAACAACCTCATCGCGCTGGATGCCGATACCGGCAAGCAGCTGTGGAAGAACGAGATCGCCGCCAAGTCCAAGGTCTGGCAGCGCTGCCGTGGCCTGGCCTACTTCGACGCCACCCCGGCCGTGGCCCAGCCGACCCAGCCGGGCAGCTCGCCGGTGATCGCCGCCAGCGTAGCGGCCGGTGCCAACTGCCAACGCCGCCTGCTGACCAACACCATCGATGCGCGGTTGATCGCGGTCGACGCCGACACCGGGGCGTTCTGCCAGGGCTTCGGCAACAACGGCCAGGTCGACCTCAAGGCTGGCCTGGGCGACGTGCCCGACTCCTACTACCAGCTCTCCTCGGCGCCGCTGATGGCCGGCACCACCGTGGTGGTCGGCGGCCGCGTCGCCGATAACGTCCAGACCGACATGCCCGGCGGCGTGATCCGAGGCTTCGACGTGATCACCGGGCAAATGCGCTGGGCCTTCGACCCGGGCAACCCGGCCGACAAGAACGCTCCCGCGCCGGGCAGCACCTACGTGCGCAGCACCCCCAACAGCTGGGCGCCGATGTCCTACGACCCGTCGATGAACACCGTCTTCCTGCCCATGGGCAGCTCCTCCACCGATCTTTACGGGGTCGAGCGCACCGCGCTCAACCACAAGTACGGCGCCTCGATCCTCGCCGTGGACGCCAGCACCGGCGCCGAGAAGTGGGTGTTCCAGACCGTGCACAACGATCTCTGGGACTTCGACCTGCCCATGCAGCCAAGCCTGATCGACTTCACTCAGGCTGACGGCAGCAAGGTGCCCGCCGTGGTCATCGGTACCAAGGCCGGGCAGATCTACGTGCTGGACCGCGCCACCGGCAAACCGCTGACGAAGGTCGAGGAAGTCCCGGTCAAGGCGGCCAACATCCCCAATGAGCCCTACTCGCTGACCCAGCCGAAATCGGTCGGCATGCCGCAGATCGGTGCCCAGACCCTGCACGAATCGGACATGTGGGGGGCCACCCCGTACGACCAACTGCTGTGCCGCATCGACTTCAAGAAGATGCGCTACGACGGTCTCTACACCGCACCGGGCACCGACCTTTCGCTGAGCTTCCCCGGCTCCCTGGGTGGGATGAACTGGGGCAGCCTGTCCACCGACCCGGTGCACGGTTTCATCTTCGTCAACGACATGCGCTTGGGTCTGTGGATCCAGATGATCCCCTCGGCCAACAAGGGCCAGGCCACCTCCGGCGGCGAAGCGCTGAACACCGGCATGGGCGCCGTACCGCTCAAGGGCACCCCCTACGCGGTGAACAAGAACCGCTTCCTCTCGGTCGCCGGCATCCCCTGCCAAGCGCCGCCCTACGGCACGCTCACCGCGATCGACGTGAAGACGCAGAAGATCGCCTGGCAAGTACCGGTGGGCACGGTCGAGGACACCGGCCCGCTGGGCATCCGCATGCACCTGCCGATCCCCATCGGCCTGCCGACCCTCGGCGGCACCCTGTCGACCCAGGGCGGCCTGGTATTCATCGCCGGCACCCAGGACTTCTACCTGCGCGCCTTCGACAGCGGCAACGGCGCGGAAATCTGGAAGGCCCGCCTGCCCGTGGGCAGCCAGGGCGGCCCGATGACCTACGTGTCGCCGAAGACCGGTAAACAGTACATCGTGATCACCGCCGGCGGCGCCCGCCAGTCGACCGACCGCGGCGACTACGTGATGGCCTACGCCCTGCCCTGAATCCGGCGCCCGCCGCTTGGCGGGCATATTCCTGAGGCGCGGCAGCCGCCGCGCCGTTTTTTCGTCCTTCGCGTCATTCCGGGAAGCCTCTCCATGCCATCCCCTCTGCGTAACCGGTGTGCAACCCCACACCTGCTGCCCGGCCTGCTGCTGGGCGCCTGCTGCCTGAATCCGTCCCTGGCCCTGGCTGACGATGCCGACCTGCTCGACCGCCCTACCCTCAGCGGTGACTGGGGCGGCCTGCGCCGCGAACTGGACACCAAGGGCATCCGCTTCACCGGCGACTACAGTGGCGAGACCGTATACAACGCCGACGGCGGCAAGCGGCGCTCGGCGCGCTACTCGCAGAACATCAAGCTCGGCGTGCGCTTCGACCTTGATCGCCTCTACGCTGCGGACAATGCCGGCGTCGTACAACTGACCATCAACGACCGCCGGGGCGGCGACGGCTCCGGCGACCTCATCGGCAACCGCCTGCCGGTGCAGGAGAACTACGGAGGCCTCTATACCCGCCTCACCGAGCTGAGCTACGAACGCACCCTGTTCACCCCGGATCTGGACGTGAAGCTCGGCTACATGGCCATGGGCAACGACCTCGGCGGGCTGGACAGCGGCATCCTCTGCAACTTCATGAACGCCGGCTTCTGCGGTCATCCGCTGGACATGTCCGGCGGCAGCGGCTGGACCAACTACCCCAACGCGCGCCTGGGCGTGGGTCTGAAATACAACTTCACCCCGGCCTGGCAACTGCGCGTGGCGGCGTTCAACGTCGACCCGGAAAGCAACGGCAACTCAAGCCGCGCCTGGCACCTCACACCCAAGCACACCACCGGCACCGTGGTGCCCGTCGAGCTGGTCTACAAGCGCTTCGACGACCTGCCAGGCGAATACAAGCTCGGCTGGTACTACGACAGCTCGGAGGCGAAGCGAATCGGCAGCAACGAGACGGTTTCCGGACGCGGCGGCCACTACCTGCTGGCCGACCAGGCCGTCTGGCATGCCCAGGACCTGCCCGGGCAGAGCCTGCACCTGTTCGGCCAAGCCGCGGTGGCCAGCTCGGCGGCCTCCCCCTTCACCAAGTGGTACAGCGTCGGCGTAGTGCTGCAGCAACCCTTCGCCAGCCGTCCGCGCGACACCCTCGCGCTGGGCTTCGGCCGCGCCGTGCCCAACCCACGCAGTCGCGAGGTGCAGGAACAGACTGCCCAGGCCAACGGCCAGGACTTCCCCAACCTGGATAACGCCGAGCGCCTCGTCGAACTGAGCTATGGCTTCCAAGCCACCCCCTGGCTGCTGCTGCGCCCGGACTTGCAATACATCCTCGAACCGGGCGCCTTCTCCGGTCAGGACATCAGCAATGCACTGGTGCTGGGGCTACAGGTCAAGATGAGCCTCTGAGGCATCCCCGGCGATGGGGCATCCTGAACGCAGTCAGTCCTTTGCTGTTCCCTGATCTCTGTTTCAACTCGGCATGTGCCGCCGGGTCGCCGCCCACAGCAGCAGCGCCAGCAAACTGACCGATGCCCCCAGCAGGCAGACGCCCTGCCAGCCTGCATAGGCGTAGGTAGTAGTCGCACCGATCGCCCCTAGGCCGCTGCCCGTTGCGTAGAACAGCATGTAGATGGCGACCAATCGGCTGCGCGCCTCCGGTCGGGCGCGGAAGATCAGGCTCTGGTTGGTGACGTGCAACGCCTGTCCGCCCATGTCCAGCAACACGATGCCGATCACTAGCGCCCACAGCGACGACGTCATCAGCGATAGCGGCCACCAGGCCAGCAGCAGCATCACGAGCGCCGCCGCAGTGACGCGCTGGGCCAATCCGTTGTCCGCCCATTGCCCGGCACGTGAGGCAGCCAGCGCACCTGCCGCACCCACCAGTCCGAAAGCACCAATGACGCTGTGCGAGAGCGCGAAGGGCGGCGCGCTCAACGGCAGGACCAAAGCACTCCAGAAGATATTGAAGGCAGCGAACATGAGCAGCGCCAGCATGCCCCGGACTTGCAGCACCCGTGTTTCCCGCAACAGCGTCAGCATGGAAGCGATGAGGAGCGGATAGCTCATGGCTGCCGGTGTCGTCGCCAAGATCGGCAGGCGCCGCCATAGCGGTAGTGCAATCGCCAGCATCAGCGCGGCGGCGCAGAAGTACACGCCGCGCCAACCGGCCAGGTCGTTGACGCCGCCAGCGAACACACGGGCCAACAGCAAACCCATGAACACTCCGCCCTGCGCTGCGCCCACCACGCGGCCCTGTTCATGGAGACCGGCGGCGCTAGCGGCATAGGCGATCAGTCCCTGCGTCATCGCCGTGCCCAGCAAACCGACGCCAAGCATGCTGGCCAGCAGCACCGGCGCGGACGAAGCCCAACCCACCGCCGCCAGTGCAGCCACCAGCGCCAGCAATTGCACGGCCATCAAGCGCCGGCGATCCACACGGTCGCCCAAGGGCACCAGCAGCAGCAAGGCCAGCGCGCAGCCGACCTGCGTGGCCGTAATCACGCCGCCGACTGATGCGGGACTGATGTTGAAATCCAGCGCCAATGTGTCCAGCAGTGGCTGCGCGTAATACACGTTGGCGACGCTCAAGCCACTGGCCGCTGCAAACAGCGTCACCAGGCTGCGCTGCATGTCCGCTGGTCGTTCGGACGCCGTGACCTGGTGCGGCGATGTCGTCAAGGAGGAAGCCTTCATGGTCTGCACCTAATTGATCTGGTTTCAAAACGAAACCATTTGAAGGCTAGGCCTTGCAGTTTTAAAATGCAACCGGAAAGACCGCCAATGCCCGATTACCCGGAGATCTCATGCCACATCGCAAGTCCTCCAATGACGAGCCCTGCCCCGTCGCCCGCTCCGTCGATGTCGTTGGCGATCGGTGGTCGTTGCTCATCGTGCGCGATGCGTTCGATGGCATGCGTCGCTTCGGTGACTTCCAGCGCAGCCTGGGCATGGCCCGCAATATCCTGTCCGACCGCCTGCGCAAGCTGGTGGACGCGGGCATCCTGGAGACCCAGGCGGCTTCGGATGGAACGGCTTACCAGGAGTACGTGCTAACGGCCAAGGGAGAGAGCCTGTTTCCCCTCGTGGTCGCGCTACGACAGTGGGGCGAACAGCACCTGTTTGCGCGCAGCGAGCGCCATTCCGAGCTGATTGACAAGCGTACCGGCAGGCCCATTCCATTCATGGCGCCGCAGGCCGAAGATGGTGCCGTGCTGCGACCTGAAGGCACCGAGGTTCGGAAACTTTCGTAGATTCCATCCGCTGCGCCTATTCAACGGTAACGAGGCGTTCTTCGCTGCTCGCCACGAGCGTAGCGATCGCGTCCGCACCCTCCTGGAGACGCTATGGCCGCACTGCGCAAGCATGTGCGTAATGGCCATACCAGCAGTGCGTGGGTCGAGTCATCCGTGACTCGCGGTAACGCGATCCCCCGCCGGTAGCGCGGTGAGCAGCTCACGCAGGTGGCGGGTGACGATCTGCGGTCTTTCCAGCATCAGTTGGTGGCCGCAGCTGGCCAGCACTTCGAACAGGGAACCGGGCAGCAACTCATGCAGCGGGCGGGCGCGTTCGGCGGGGGTCAGGCCGTCGCTGTCGCCAGCGAGAATGCGCACCGGCAGGCGGGTCAGCTCCAGCACCCAGGCCGGCAGTGACAGCAGCGGCCCGTCCAGCGGCAGTTGGACAAGGCCGAAGCCACCAGCCACATCGCCGAGCAACGAGAGCCCCCCACCGCCAGCATCAGGACCTGCAGCTCGGCGTGACGTTGCTCGGCCCCGGCGCGACTGGCGCCAAGAATCGACAGCCCCCCGGCAACACCTTGAGCGACTGTTGCTGGAGGCGGCGCCCGGCGAGCGCGCCGCCTGGTATCAATTACTCGGATTTGAAGCAGTAGACGGCGAGCTTGTTGCCATCCAGATCACGGGCATACGCAGCATAGGCATTGGGCGCCCAGTCGCGCGGACCGGCGGCGCCTTCGTTCTTGCCGCCGGCGCCAAGCGCTGCGTCGTGGAAGGCATGGATCTGTGCCCGGCTCTGCGCCTCGAAGCTGACGGTCACGCCGTTGCCTACGCTGGCAGGTTGGCCGTTCGCGGGCTTGAGCACGAAGAAGGACGGCTTGTCCACGCCCCAGATCGAGCCGTTGTCGCCCAGGTCGGCCAGGCGTTTGAAGCCCAGCTTGCCGAGTGTTTCATCATAGAAGGCGCGCGCCTTGGCCAGATCGTTGGTGCCGACAGTTACGTGGGTGAAGATCGACATGAAAGTCTCCATCGTGGGTTGTTGGGGTGATACAGAGGAACCGCTGCCGGTCGCGGCAGCGGAGTGACGCTTAGAAGTGGATTACCGAACGGATGCTCTTGCCGTCGTGCATCAGCTCGAAGGCCTCGTTGATCTTTTCCAGGCCCATGGTGTGGGTGATGAAGGTGTCGAGCGGAATCTCGCCCTTTTCGGCCTGCGCGACGTAGCTCGGCAGCTCCGTGCGGCCTTTCACGCCACCGAAGGCGCTGCCGCGCCAGACGCGGCCGGTGACCAGTTGGAAAGGCCGCGTGCTGATTTCCGCGCCGGCCGGGGCCACGCCGATGATGGTCGCCTCGCCCCAGCCCTTGTGGCAGCTCTCCAGTGCCGCACGCATCAGTTGCACGTTGCCGATGCACTCGAAGGAATAGTCCACGCCACCGTCGATCATCTCGACGATGACGTCCTGAATCGGCTTGTCATGGTCCTTCGGGTTGACGAAGTCAGTCGCGCCCAGCTCCTTGGCGATCTCGAACTTGGCCGGATTGATGTCGATGGCGATGATGCGCGAGGCCTTGGCCATCCTGGCGCCGATGATCGCCGCCAGGCCGATGCCGCCGAGGCCGAAGACCGCCACGCTGGCGCCCTCCTCCACCTTGGCGGTGTTGAGTACCGCGCCGATGCCGGTGGTCACGCCACAACCGAGCAGGCAGACCTTTTCCAGCGGCGCGTCCTTGGGAATCTTGGCCAGGGAGATTTCCGGCAGCACGGTGTATTCGGAGAAGGTCGAGCAGCCCATGTAGTGGTAGATCGGCTGGCCGTTGTAGGAGAAGCGCGTGGTGCCGTCAGGCATCAGGCCCTTGCCCTGGGTGGCGCGTACCGCCTGGCAGAGGTTGGTCTTGCCGGATTTGCAGAATTTGCACTCGCGGCATTCGGCGGTGTACAGCGGGATCACATGATCGCCGACCTGCAGCGAGGTCACGCCCTCGCCCAGCGCTTCGACGATGCCACCGCCTTCGTGGCCGAGAATGCACGGGAAGACGCCTTCGGAATCCTGGCCGGACAGGGTGTAGGCGTCGGTATGGCACACACCGCTCGCCACTATCCGCACCAGGACTTCACCAGCCTTGGGCGGCTGCACATCGACTTCAACGATCTTCAGCGACTGATTGGGCCCGAAGGCGACAGCCGCGCGCGATTTGATCATGGCAAAGGATACCTATCGTGGTTTTCTCAAGTGTTTGCGCGGGCGTGGGGCTCCCCGGAACATCGCCATTGCCAGGCAATGCTGAGGAAATCCGCACCCGTGCGTTTCTGGTTTATCGCGCTGAGCGCGCCTTCAGCCCGCCAGCATCGCGGGGCCGCGCACCAGGCGCGCGGCGCTGGCGATGTCCGGTGCCAGCCAGCGGTCCTCGTCATAGGGCGGAACCTGCTCGCGCAGCAGCAGCCAGGCAGCCGTGGTTCCCGCGCCGAAGCGCTGTTCCTTGAGGAACTCGAAGGCCTGTGCCGCGAGCAGGTATTCGATGGCGAGCACCTGGGTGGTGTTCTCGATCACCTTGAGCAGCTTGAGTGCCGCGCCGGTACCGAGGCTGAGGTGGTCCTCCTGCAGGGCCGAGGTCACGAAATTGTCGACCACCGCCGGCTGGGCCAACTGGCGGTTCTCGCCGACCAGGGCGGCCGCCACGTACTGCGCGATCATCATTCCCGAGTTGACCCCGGGTTGGCTCACCAGGAAGGCCGGCAGGCCGCTGACCAGGGGATTGATCAGGCGATCCAGGCGCCGCTCGGCCACCCCGGCCAGTTCCGCCAGGGCGATGCTCAGCAGGTCGGCCGCCATCGCCACTGACTCGCCGTGCGGGTTGGCCTGCGACAGCACCCGGTAGCTGTCCGGCGTGCCGACCACGAGCGGGTTGTCGGTCGCCGACGCCAGTTCCGTGTCGATCTGCCGTTCGGCGTGCACCAATTGGTCGCGGCAGGCGCCATGGATCTGCGGGATCGAGCGGATGCTCAAGGCATCCTGGGTGCGAATCCCGCGGCTGCCGGCTATCACTTCGCTGCCCTTCAGCAGCGCGCGAAGATTGGCCCCCACCCGTTGCGCACCGGGATGCGGCTTCAGCGCCAGGACCACCTCGTCGAACGCATCGATCTGTCCGCGCAGGGCCTCGAAACTCATGGCGCCGATGGTGTCCGCCCAATCCGCCAGGTTGAAGGCATCGGCCAGCCCCAGGCAGGCGAGCCCGGTCATGCAGGGCGTCCCGTTGACCAGGCTGATGCCGTCCTTCGCGGTCAGTTCGAGCGGCGCCATCCCGGCCTGGCGCAAGACCGTTTCCGCCGGCATCGTCCGCCCCTGCCAGTTCACCTCGCCAACCCCCAGCAAGGCGACGCCAATGTGCGCCATGTGGGTCAGATAGCCGACCGAGCCCTGCGCCGGAACCACGGGCGTGATGTGCTGATTGAGCAGCTCGACGAGCGCGCGGATCACGCCGGGGCTGATCCCCGAGTGACCGCGGGCGAAGTTGCCGATGGCCGCGCACATGATCGCCCGGGTCTGCTCGACCTTCAGCGGCGCGCCGACGCCACAGGCATGGCTGAGCAAGGTGTTGCGCGACAACTGCGCCAATTGCGCCCCTTCCAGCCGCACCGTGCTGAGGGCGCCGAGGCCGGTGCTGATGCCGTAGGCGCGCTCGCCACTCGCGACTATCCGCTCGACGATGGCACGGGCGTTGTCGATGCGCGCCCAGGTCGAGTCGGCGAGGACCAGCCGAGCGCCATGCCGGGCCACCTGGACGATCTCCCGCCAGGTCAGCGGGCTGTCGCCCAGAATGACGCTTTCAGCGCTCTGCGCCTTCGGATGCCGAGACGCTGAGCGATCCACCAGGCCGCAATCGAGATCCACCGAACTCATTCCGCGCTCCTCATCTGGTGGCTGGAGACGAATTGCCGGAAGCGCTCGGTGGGTAGCCCCTCGAACAACTCGTCGGGCGAGCCTTGCGCATCGATGCGCCCGCCCTGCATGAACACCACCCGGTTGGAGACGTGCCGGGCGAAGCCCATTTCGTGCGTGACGACCAGCATGGTGCGCCCCTCCTCCGCCAGCGCGCGCATGACCTTGAGCACCTCGCCCACCAGCTCCGGGTCGAGTGCCGAGGTCGGCTCGTCGAACAGCATGACCTGCGGGTTCATCGCCAGGGCCCGAGCGATCGCCACGCGCTGCTGCTGACCGCCGGAGAGATGGGCCGGGTAATAGTTGCGCCGCTCGTACAGGCCGACTTTCTGCAGCAGCCTTTCAGCCTCCTCGACGCACTCGGCGTGAGAGCGCTTGAGCACCTGCAGCGGCCCTTCCATGACGTTCTCGATCACCGTCCGGTGCGTCCACAGGTTGAAGCCCTGGAACACCATGCCCAGGCGGCTGCGGATGCGTTCCACCTGGCGCCCATCGCGCGGCGCCTGGCGTCCGTCGCGCAGGCGCTTCATCTCGATGGCTTCGCCGTTGAGGCGGATGCTGCCTTCGTCGGGTGTTTCGAGAAGATTGATGCAGCGCAGGAAGGTGCTCTTGCCGGAGCCGCTGGCACCGAGAATGGACACCACGTCTCCGCGCCTGGCGTCGAGGGAAATACCCTGGAGTACGCGCACGTCTCCATAGGACTTCTGGATATTGGATACCGACAAGGCAATCTCTGGCTGAGCGTTCATACGGAGCCCCGCTGAATGTTCGAATGGTTGATGGCGTCGAGAGGCGCTGTGGCCGCTTCGCCGTCCGAGGGACGCTCGCGCAGGTGGGGCGTCAGGCGATGCTCCAGCCAACCGATGGCCCGCACGATGAGGTAGTTGATGACCAGGTAGATCAGCGCCGCGCAGATGAACACTTCGACGACGCGGTAGGTACGCTGGATGATCTGTTGGGCGACCCCGGTGACGTCCCAGACGGTGATCAGGCTGGCCAGCGCCGTGGCCTTGAGCATGAGGATCGCTTCGGTGGAGTACGCCGGCAGCATCTGGCGCAGGGTGATCGGGGCGATGATCCGCCGCAGCAGCGCCCAGCGAGACATGCCGCAGGCCAGCCCCGCTTCGATCTGTCCGTGCGGGACGCTGAGCAGGCCCCCGCGGATGATCTCGGCGGTGTAGCCGGCCGTGCACAGCGCCAGGGAGACCACCGCGCAGCCATAGGGCGAGCGCAGGACGCCCCAGGCGACGCTGTGGCGGATCAGCGAGAACTGCCCCAGGCCGTAGTAGATCAGGTACATCTGGATGATCAGCGGCGTGCCGCGGAAGATCCAGATGTAGCAGCGCGCCGGCGTGCTCAGCAGCGGCGAGCGGCTGACACGCATGCTGACGATGCCCAGTGACAGCAACAGCCCCAGCGACAGAGAACTGCCAAACAGCGTCAGCGTGGTGGGCAGCGCCGCCAGCAACTTGAGCAAGGTATCGAGTAGGAACGGGAAATCGATCATTTGCGGCTCGCCTGCATCAGTAGCGGATGGGGGTACGTTGTTGCGTGCGGCTCACGCGCGCCTCGGCCAGGTTGAACACCCGCCCCGACAACCCGGTCAGCAGCAGATAGCCAATGCCGCCGATGATGTAGAAGGTGAAGTACTGGCGCGTGGACCCGGCGGCCATCAGGCTGGCGCGCATCAGCTCGACCAGGCCGATGACCGAGATCAGCGACGAGTCCTTCAAGGTCATCTGCCAGACGTTGCCCAGGCCGGGGAGCGAATAGCTCAGTACCTGCGGGAGCAGTACCCGCCTGAAGCGCGTGAAGGGGCTCATGCCGATGGCCAGTGCCGCCTCCAGTTGCCCTCGGGGGATGGCCAGAAACGCCCCGCGATAGACTTCGGCCTGGTACGACCCCGACAGCAGGCCGACCGCGAGCGCGCCTACCCAGAACGGCGGCAGGTCGACGTAACCGGTCTTGCCGAACCAGTGGCCGAGCGCCGAGGCCAGCGTGGCGCCACCGAAATAGAACAGGTAGATGACCAGCAGTTCGGGAATGCCGCGAACCAGCACCAGATACCCATTGCCTAGCCAGCGCAGGCCAAGGCGCCGGGACAGCTTCGCCGCCGCCACCAGGCTGCCGAGCAAGGCCCCGACCAGCAGCGACACCAATGTCAGTACCAGGGTCATGGCGATGGCGCTCAACAGGGTCGAACCCCAACCGCTCTGACCGAAGCCGAGCATCTGCAAGGTTTCCATATACATCTCCTCGTCTCGATCGGCGTGCCGCTGCTGGATCGACCTTGCAGCGACACGTCGATGAATTGCCGAGCCGTCCAGGCAGCTCACCCGCGCAAGGGTCGCCTTGCGGTTCTCCCCGGACGCCTCGATAGCGGCGGGTTCAGGGGGTGATGTCGGCCTTGAACCATTTCTCGGAGAGTTTCTTCACGGTCCCGTCCAGCAGCGCGGCGTTCAGCGCCTCGTCGAACTTGGCTTTCAGCTCGGGCGTGTCCTGGCGGAAACCCAGGGCCTCGCCGGGGCCCCAGATCGGTCCGCCGATCTTGAAGCCGACCATGGCCACCGATTTGTTCTCGGGCTTGTCGAGGGTCGAGAGGAAGAAGGTCACGTCGTCGAAAGCGAAGTCGATGCGCCCGGCCTGCAGGTCAAGGACGTGCTCGCCGGACTTCTTGTATTCGCGGATGCTGGCGATGTCCTTGAAGTTGCTTTCGACGAATTCCGTGTAGGCAGTGCCGGACTGGATGCCCAGGGTCTTGCCGTCGAGGAGACGACGCAGTTTGTCGATATAGGGCTTGTCGGCCTGGGCGTCCCCGGTGAGCTTGATCACCTGGTTGGCCAGGCCCGCCTTGGCGATCAGCTCCGGATCGGCCGCCGCGAGCACGCCCTGGGTGGCGGCGTAGGGTCGGGAGAAGGCGATCACCTTCTCGCGTTCGGGGGTGATGGCGATCGCGTCCATCAGCACGTCGAACTTGCCCGCCTGCAGGCCGGGAATCATCCCGTCCCAGTCCTGGGACTTCAGCGTGCATTGAATCTTGATGCGGGCACAGAGGTCCGCCAGGAGTTCCGGCTCGAAGCCGCCGATCTGCCCGTTCGGCAGCGTCAGGTTCCACGGCTCGTAGGCCGCCTCGGTGGCGATGGTGACAGCGGTCCACTCCTTGGCCTGAGTCGCCGACATGCACAACCAGGTAGCGCCGACGAGGGCAAACCTGGCTGCTTTCACTAACGCGTTGCTTTTTGTTGTTGTCATATCTGCTCCCCGTTGCACGTTGACGGGATTGTTAGTGCCTCTCCGCACCTATCGGAGAGGCTTGTCTTGGCGGCACGCGATCCTGAGCGTCTGGCTCAGCTGGCGCGCCCGTAGAAACCGAGGCTTTCCTCCGTACTGAACATCACGTCCTGCTTCTCGTAGTAGGAGAAGATCGCAATCAGGCGTTCCCGCGGCCCTTGTACGGGGGTCACCCGGTGCAGGGAGTTGACGCCACGAAACACGTTCAGGGTGCCGGCTTCCAGCGTCAGGGTCTTGATCGCCGGATCGCGCCCGTCCAGCACGTCCGCGATGCCGTCGTAGTTGGGGTTGTCGGCGGAACGCAGATTGCTGCGGTACTGGAACTTGCCGCCCTCCAGGGGCTCTTGCAGCAACAGCGTCGTGGTGAACTCGCTTCTGTCGAAGTGCCAGTTCAGCGCTTCGCCGTCGCGGTAGCCCATGACGTTCACGCGTGCCAGCGGGTCCTTCATCATGTGCAGCGAGGGCTTGCCCATCACCGCCGCGATAAAGCGCAGCAGCGGCGGGTATTCGTAGATGGCCAGCACGACGCTCTTTTCCAACTGGTCGGCGCACAGCGTGTGGTTGGTCGACTCCACCTCGCGCAAGGCAGGATGGTCCGGCGCCAGTTCCTTGAAATCCGGCAGGAAGTAAATGTTGTGCCGACGCGAGTGCGTGTGCGACTGGCTGTCCATCTTCGGCTTCAGTTGCGCCACGGCCTGCTCGATGGCCTGCGGCTTCATCAACTGCTTGAGGTTGAACATGCCGGTCTCTTGCAGCTCTGCCGCCGCTCGATCGACGGCGGCCTGCCACTCGGGGCTAGCTTCCCGATCCAACGGATAGCGGTCCAAATCGAGGATGTCTTTCATCAGTGCCTCCCTAGTCAGTGAGGCATGAACGTAACGTGAGAAAAACTTTGTCACAACGGCATTAATTGTTAGCTTACCCTTAGAAAATCTTTCGAAGGAACCATTCATGGATCGGCTTCCCCCCCTCAATGCCGTCAAGGCCTTCGAGGTCGCCGCGCGCATGGGCAGCTTCGTGCTGGCGGCCGCGGAACTCGGCGTTTCCGCGGCGGCGGTCAGTCAGCAGGTCAGGCACCTGGAGCAGTTCCTGGAGCGCAAGCTGTTCGTGCGCGCGGGCAACCGGATCACGCTCACCGATGCCGGGCACGCGATCTTTCCGCAGACGTCCCGCGCGCTGAACGACATCGCGGCCATGACCACGCGCATCCTCGAAGGGGATCTGCACTCCCGGCGGCTGGTCATCAGCCTGCCGTTCTCCCTGGCGGAACCCTGGCTCGCTCCCAAGCTGTCGGCCCTGCTGGAGGTCTATCCGCATCTCGCGATCGACATCCGGGTGGAAGACGATCCGGTGGACCTCGTCCGCCACGACATCGACATCCGCGTCAGCTACGGCGACTACCACTACCCCGGCCTGGAAGCCGTCCATCTGGTGCGCGACGAGGCGCTCCCGGTCTGTACCCCCGAGTTCTGGGCGACCCACGGCAACGACACCTTCAACCTCACGCAGATCCCGCAGAACCTGTTCATCCATACCCACTGGGGCGCCAGCTATGCCTCCGGGCCCACCTGGCACGACTGGTTCTCGCTGATCGCCAGCAACTACTACCCCGACCCGAAGCAGGGCGTGCGCTGCGGCCTGTCGAGCCTGTCGGTTTCGCTGGCACGCCTTGGCCTCGGCATTGCCCTGGGCCACCGGCTCATCGCCCAGGCCGACCTCGACGCCGGGCGGCTGATCGCCTTGTCGCCGGTGTCCCTGCCCTTGGGCCATCCTTACTGCGCCTTTGTGCCTGCCGCCAAGAAGAGTCGCAAAGACATCAACCTGATGATGGGGCTACTCCGCTAGCCGTAGCCGCAGCGGCGGCGCGCCTGCGCTCAGGCTTGCCTGACGATGTCGACCGAGATCTCCACCGCCGCAAGCGTTCCTCTGTTCTCCAGCCAGTGGGTGGTGTTCCGATCCTCGGGCCAGCCCACGCCGGGGCCATAGTCTGTGGCGACACCATTGCGATGGTCGGTGATGGTGCCCTGCAGGATGTAGACGGTGCCCGGCCTGTCTATGTGGTCGTGAACCGGCCCGAAGACGCCGCCGGGTTCGATGGTCACCATGCGCATCCTGAGTTGGCGCCCTGCCATGCCCTCGATTTCCGGGCCAAGGTCGACCGTCGCCAGTAACTGCACCGTGACCCCCTTGGTTTCAGGGGCTGCCTGTTCGTTATTCATCGTGTGCGCCTCTCTCTGCCTGCGGGGCCTACCCATCAGTAGAGACCCGGATGGAGTTGCGGCCAAGTGTTGCGCAACGACTGGCCTGCCGCCGGTCGCGAAGGGCTGCGTTACCGTTCACAGGCGTGGCTGGCCAGCGGCGAGCCGAGAGGCGCCCCGGCAGCGATTCGATGGCGCGCCCCGCCCGACCTCGATCAATACAGCAGATAGGGTGCGCGGCGCGCCCGGAAAGCGCCGAGGTCATCCTGCCAGCGGGCGACGATGGCGTGCGGGTCGGCGCCGGAACGGATGGCCGCCACCACCGCGGCCGAGCCGATCCCGCCCAGCGTGTCGTCCAGCTTGAACGCCTTGGGGTACAGCCGATGCAGCGCGGCGGCCAGCTCCACGCCCAGGGCCGGCGAATCCAGCGTATTGCGATCGCTCAGCGTGATGCGCACGCCCTGGCAGGTCTGGCCATGGTAAGGACCGCTATCGGGGCGGAAAGACACCGGGGAGAAGCTCGCCCCCGGCATGCGCCGCGCCGCCAGGTACTGGCTCAACTGGCGGGCGTCGATCCAGGGCGCGCCGACTTGCTCGAACGGGCTGTCCGTGCCCCGGCCGACGCTGACGTTGGCGCCCTCGATCATGCCGACCCCCGGATAAAGCGCCGTCTGCCTGAGGCTGCGCAGGTTGGGCGACGGGTTGACCCAGGCCAGTCCCGTGTCGTCGAACCAGTCGCGCCGCGCATAGCCACGCATGGGGACGACATGCAGGTCGGCATGGATGGCCGCCTCCCGGTTGTAGAAGCCGGCCAGCTCGCCCAGGGTCATGCCGGGGCGGACCGGAATCGGCCAATAGCCGGTGAACGAAGTCCGCTCCGCATCGAGCAGCGGGCCCTGGACCGTCGCGCCGGTGATCGGATCGGGCCGGTCCAGCACCCAGATCGGGATGCCCTTCCGCGCCGCCGCCTCCATGGCATAGGCCAGCGTGGTGCCGTAGGTGTAGAAGCGCGCGCCGGCATCCTGGATGTCGAATACCAGGGCGTCGATGCCAGCGAGCATGGCATCGCTCGGCCGTCGCGTATCCCCGTACAGACTGTAGACCGGCAGGCCGCTGGAGGGCTCGGCGCCCGAGGCGACCTTCTCGTCCAGCGTGCCGGACAGGCCGTGCTCCGGGCTGAACAGAGCGACCAGCCTCACCCCGGGAGCGGCGCGCAGCAGGTCGATGTTGCGCCGGCCCTTGCGATCGATCCCGGTCTGGTTGGTGATGAGCCCGACGCGTAGACCGCGCAGTGGCGCGAAGCCCTGCTCGGCCAGGACGTCCAGGCCGGTTTCGACCACCTGCCGGGCGCTGGCGTAGCGGGCCAGCGCTGGCCTGGCGGCGGCGATGTCGGCATCGCTGAGCGGTCCGAGCGCGGCACCGAGCGCCTCGGCCACGCGGTCGCGCAGCGGCCCGGCGTCGCCGCCGCCGTCGGGATGGACGCGGTTGCTGAGGAGAATCACATAGAGCCGGGAGACCGGGTCGATCCACAGCGAGGTGCCGGTGTAGCCGGTGTGCCCGTAGGCGCCGACCGGCGCCAGGGTGTCGCGGTCGCTCGCGAAGGGCGCGCCTATGTCCCAGCCGAGGCCGCGCAGGCGCACCTGGCCCGTCGGCGATTGCGGCAGGGTCATGGCCTCGACGCTGGCAGGGCTCAGCACACGCACGCCGTTCAACGTGCCGCCGGCCAGCAGCATGCGAGCGAAGCGCGCCAAGTCATCGGCGGTCGAGAACACCCCGGCGTGCCCCGCCACCCCGCCCATGCGCCAGGCGCTCGGGTCATGCACCGCCCCTTGCCGACCACTCACGGTCGGCGCGATGCGCGGCGACGGTGGCGGCAGGAAGCCGGTGTCGCGCATGCCCAGCGGCGCGAAAATATGCGTCCGGCAATAGCGTTCGAGGGGCTCGCCCGAGACGCGTTCGACCAGTTCGCCGAGGACCTCGAAATTGATGTCGCTATAGCGGAAAGCTGTGCCCGGAGGATCGCTGGGGCGGACCGAGAGGATCCGTTCGCGCGCGGCGGCACGGCCCACCCACTGGTGGCTCAGGTCCAGATCGGCCGGCAGGCCGGAGTAATGGGTGAGCAACTGGCGCAGGCTGATCGCCGCCTTGCCGTTCTCGGCGAAGCCGGGCCAGTAACGGGCAGCCGGGGCATCGAGGTCGAGCCGGCCCTGCTCGACCAGTTGCATGACCGCGGTGGTGGTGGCCACGACCTTGGTGAGCGAAGCCAGATCGAAGATCGTGTCCGCGGTCATCGGCAGATGCTCGGGGCGCACCTCGCGCTCGCCGTAGGCGGCGCGGTAATAGACCCCGTCTGCGCCACCGATCTCCACCACCGCCCCCGGCAGATGTCCGGCGCCGATCTCATCCTCGACGATGCCGGCGATGCGTTGCAGGGCGCGCGGTTCCGGCACCCGGGCGAAGGCCGGCAAGGCAGCGCTCAGGGCGAGCAGCAGGACGAGCCAGCGGGTCATGGCTGTCCGTCCTCCTTCAGGCCGGCCGTGCCGTAGCTGTTGTGCGGGTTCCAGAGCATCCAGCCATCGCTGCCGAAGGCCTCGGCACCGTCGATCTGCGCGCGGATCTGGGCGGCGCCGAAGCTCCGGTGGTCGAAGGCGTAATCGCGAAAAGCCTGCAGCCAGGGTCTGAAGCGCACGCTCGGCAAGCCGGTGCGCTTGCGCGCGTTCTGCAAGGACAGTTCGACGATTTCACGGGGGACGGCCACCGGGTTGTGGTAGCCGGGAATGCCGAATTGAAAACCCGACGGATAAAGCATGGGTGACAGGTAATCCACGTACTGCACCAAATCCTCCAGGCGCTGACCGATACCGGTATCGTCCTGGTTCCAGAGCACATAGCCGAAGATGTCCGCGGCGAGGAACACATTATACGGAGCCAGACGGCGCTGGGCCGCCGCCAGGAAACCGTTGATCGCCTCGACCCGGTTGGCCTGGGTGGGCGGCCTGGCGAACACCAGGCCCGGGTGGTCCGGCAGGCGCAGGTAGTCGAATTGGATTTCATCGAAACCCAGACGCGCCGCTTCCTCGGCTACGTCCAGCACATAGTTGCGCACCTCGGGACGAAACGGGTCGATCCAGGCCAGTCCCTCGCGGTCGGTGTAGAGCGCGCCCTTGGGACTGTGCACGGCCCACTCCGGGTGGCTGCGGGCGATTGGATCGTCCTTGAACGCCACGACCCGGGCCACCAGGTAAATACCCTGGGCGTGCAATTGGGCAATCAGCGCGGGCATGTCGCGCACCGTGATCGTCGACTGAGCGCCGCTCTCCACCGCCAGGGGCACGCTGCTGCGATAGGGAATGCGCCCGCGGTCACCCTTGACGTCAATCACCAGGGCGTTTAGCTCGGTGCTGGCGATGAGCCTCAGGGCGGCGCCGCGCAGGCTCTGGCTGCCGATGCCGTAGAAGGACAGGTACAGCGCCTTGGGACGGAACGGCGTGAGCCGGGCCGTTTGCTGGCGCGGCGTCGACGTGTCGTCCTTCAGTTCCAGCCGCCGGTAGCCCGGCGCCCTGACGCCCAGCGTCTGCGCCGGCTGCGCCAGAACCAGCCGGCCGCCGGCATCGGTCGTCGCGGTCTTTGCGCCCAGCGTGACGATGGCAGCGGCGATCGGCCGCCCGGTATCGGCGTCCAGCACCTGGAGTTCGGCGATGCTGGCCTGCGCCGCAGCGGCCAAGGCCAGCAGCGCGGCCAGACACCCCCAGTGCGCGGGCATGCTCTTCATCGTCCCTCCTCGCGCTCGCCGTCGGCCAGGCGCAGGATGGCGGCGAACGCCTTAGCGTCGACCGCGTCGGTGATCAGGTAGCGCGGCAGCGCCATCGGGTCGTCGCCCCGACGCGCCGGCCGGTGCTCCAGGGTGAAGGCGGCGACATAGCCGGCCGCCGCCGCGTGGCTCTCCAGCTCGGCATCCCACAAGCCGAATGGCCAGGCCAGAAGATCGACCGGGCGCCCCAGGCGCTGCCTGAGCACCGCCCGCGATCGGATCAGTTGGTCATCGACCAGATGCGCGTAGGCATCCGCACTGAGCTGGCGGCGCTCGCGGAGAAAGTTGGGGTGCCAATAGGTGTGCGACTGGATGTCGAACAGACCGCTGTCGCGCAGTTCGGCCAGTTGCGCCCAGGTCATGGCATAGCTGGCATTGCTGATCGCCGAGGGATAGATGAACAGGGTGATCGGCAGATGGCGGCGCTGGACGATGGGATACATCACCCGATAGACAGACGCGTGGCCGTCATCGGCGCTGATCGCCAGCGCGCGCGGCGGCGGCTCTGGCGCGCGCCCGGCGAGGTAGTCCAGCACCTGCCGAAGCGGGATCACCCGGTAGCCGCCCGCCTCGATCTGCTCGAGCTGCGCCTCGAAGGCCGCCGTGCGCACGGTCATGCTGTCCACCGCTTGCGGCGCAAAACGGTGATAGACCAGGACGGGGAACTGACGGGCATGGACGAGGAACGGCAAGAGCATGGCCAGCAAACACACCAGGCTTAGGAAGCAATGCCGGAGTTTCATGCGCTGCACCGATCAGACGGAAACGCGGATACCTTGATGATAGTCCGCCGCCAGGCTCCGGCAGGCCATGAATGCGCTAGCGAATCGCCGTCGGTTTGCTGGACGCCACGGCCGACCGCCAGGGTGCGAAAGTGACTATCTGAGTGCCGCTACCTAGCACGTCGGCACGACTCAGAGGTTTCAACTGCCCATTAGTGGTCAAGAGCAGAATCACGCCTAAGCTTCTTTGGAGTTGATGACAGCGGTGCTGTGCCCGTCGAGAACCTGACAGGTTCCATCCATGGTTTGGAAACACGTTTTATCAGGGCATCGCAGCGCCAGAGAACCCAATGCCGGCCTTATCCAGATCGATACTGACAACATCACATTTCTCCACTGCGAGTGACTCACTCGGAACCTGAGGGAACCTCATCATGGGCAGATTCAACAGAACGCTTTTCAGCGTTGTCTTGAGCAGCGTGCTGCTTGGCGCTTGCGTCTCGAATGTGACGGAGAAAGAACAGTACTCCGGGTTCCTGCCCAATTATTCCGGGCTCAAGGAAGAGACTTCGCCAAGCGGCCATCCCGTGATGCGCTGGGTTGATCCGAGTTTCAAGCCTCGTACCTACAGCACGGTAGTGTTCGACAAACTTCAGATGTATCCGGCGCCCAAGCCGAATGAACGGGTGAACAAGCAAACCCTGCAAGACTTGCAGACATATGCCAGCGACTACACCAGAGAAACCATTGCGCTGCGCTATAAGCTGGTGCCTGATCTGCGCTCGGTCCCCTCCGGTCAGCGGGCCATGCTCATGAAAGCCGCCATTACCGGCGTCAGTGCCTCCAACGAAGGCATGAAATGGTATGAGGTGATTCCGGTGGCGGCGGTCGTCGGGGCCACTTCGGCGGCCACCGGGCATCGCGATCAGAATACCGAACTCTATATCGAGGCCAGCATCAGCGACGCCGAAACGGGTAAACCCCTGGTCTACGTCGTGCGCAAGGTGTTCGGTCAGACGCTGGAAAACGATAAGCAGGCGATCACCGCCAATGACTTCAAAGCCGCCATCAAAGAACTGAACAGCGACCTGAGCATCATGCTCAACAGATAAGCCGCCCATGCGGCATGCATTCCATGTTTCGCGTCGGCACAGCCATCTCAAGGGCTGATATCGGCCTATCGAAAATGCGCTACCGATACGAATGAAACCCCGCAACGACGCAGTTGCGGAGTATGTTCAGGGCGGCTTCAGGATGTCTGGGTATGGGCTATTTGTTTGACGCTATCGTATTGGGATTGCTGGCATTGCTGCCTTTGATCAATCCTCCGACGACAGTGGCGCTTTTTCTCGCCCTGTCCCAAGGGCTCAGTCAACACGAAAAAAACCAGCAGGCACTCCGAACCGCAATCTACGTCTTCGCCATCATGGCATTCACCTATTACATCGGTGAATTCATCATGGATGTTTTCAATATATCCATTCCGGGCCTGCGCATTGCCGGTGGCGGAATCCTCATAATAATCGGCAGCAGAATGCTATTCCCCCAGCCGCGCCAGCCATCCTCTTCTCGCGAGAGCGAAACGGCGCACGCCAACTTCGCCTTCATTCCCTTGGCCATGCCCAGCACTGCGGGGCCGGGCACCATTGCGATGATCATCAGCTCTTCCGCCAGCATCAAACACAACACCAACTTTCCGTCCTGGGTGTTATTGACCGCCCCTCCATTGATCTTTCTTTTCGCCGCACTGATTGTCTGGGGCTGCTTGCGCTCTTCGGAATTGATCATGAAAGCGACAGGAGAGTCAGGCATTGACGCCGTCTCACGCTTGATGGGGTTTCTCCTCGTGTGCATGGGGGTGCAATTCGCCATCAACGGTTCAATCGAGATCATTCAAACCATCATCAACAACAACCTCCCCCTGCTCCACTCTCCGTAAGCGAGCGCTGGCCCCGCGCCGAGCGACGGCAGCGCTCGGAGCAGTAGCGCACTTCATCCCAGCACCGTGCCCAGCGGCGGCGCCAACTGAAGGGGCGCCCGCACACCGGGCAGCCCTTGTGCGGCAGGTGCGTCTTCTTCACAGCGACTCCCCTGCGTCCAACTGCGCCAGCAGTTCCTCGCCACGCCGCCAGAGCGCCTCGCGACGCCCCTCGTCCATGCCCTGCAGGTTGCGGTAGACCATGGCCAGGCGCGGGTTGCCACTCAGTTGCTGGCGATGGCGCATGAGGAAATGCCAGTACAGCGCATTGAATGGACAGGCGCTGGCCCCCGTGGCCTGGTCTACCCGATAGCGGCAGCCGCCGCAGTAATCAGACATCCGCTGGATGTAGCGGCCGCTGGCGCAATAGGGCTTGGAGCCCAGGTAGCCGCCGTCGGCGTGCATCACCATGCCCAGGGTATTGGGCAACTCGACCCAGTCGAAGGCATCGAGGTAGACCGCCAGGTACCACTCGCAGATGGCCGTCGGGGCGATGCCGGCGAGCAGCGCGAAGTTGCCGGTGACCATCAGCCGCTGGATGTGGTGCGCATAGCCCAGCTCCAGCGTCTGGCCGATTGTCTGGGCCATGCAGCGCATGCCGGTGGCGCCGGTCCAGTAGAACGCCGGTAGCGGCCGGCGATTGCCGAAGGCATTGAGCCCGGCGTACTCCGGCATGCGCAGCCAGTAGATGCCCCGCACGTACTCGCGCCAGCCGATCAGTTGGCGGATGAAGCCCTCGGCCGCGTTCAGCGGCACCCGCCCCTGGCGATAGGCACTGTCGACGTCGGCGCACAGCTGGCGCACGTCGAGCAGACCGATGTTCAGCGCCGCGCTGATCCGCGCGTGGAACAGGTAGGGTTCGCCCTCGGCCATGGCGTCCTGGTAGTCGCCGAAGGCGGCCAGGGAAAAGTCGAGGAAGTGCTGCCACAGGGCCTGCGCCTCGGCATGGCTCACCGGGTAGTCGAAGCCCGCCAGGCTGCCGTAGTGATCGCTGAAGCGCGCGCCGACCAACGCCAGCACCTCGCGGGTGATGGCATCCGCCGCGAAACGTGCCGGAAAGGGGCCGCGCAGGCCGCGCGGCAATGCCTTGCGGTTCTCCGCGTCGAGGTTCCAGGCACCGCCCAGCGGGCGACCATCGGGCTCCAGCAGCAGGCCGGCTCGCTTGCGCATCTCGCGGTAGAACAGCTCCATGCGCAGTTGCCGGCGGCCACCGGCCCAGCACGCGAAGTCCTCGCGCGAACAGAGGAAGCGGCGGTCGGCGTGCCACACCAGGGGCAGCCCGCAGTCGCGCAGGGCCTGCTCCAGGCGCCATTCGCCGCATTCAGTGACATGCACCTGTGGCGCCCCCAGCGCGTCGTGCCAGCGGCGCAGCTCGCCGGGCAGGCTGCCGCTGTTGCCGGCGTCGTCCAGGCGCACGTAGATCACCCGCCAGCCCCGCTCGCGCAAGGCCTCGGCGAAATGGCGCATGGCGCTGAAGATCAGCGCGATCTTCCGCGGGTGATGGGCAACGTAGCGCGCCTCGGCCTCCACCTCGGCCATCAGTAGCGCGTCCTGGCGACCGTCCAGCACATCGAACAGTTCGAGATCGAAGGACAACTGGTCGCCCAGCAGCAGCCCCAGGCGGCGAGCCGGTGCGCTCACCAGGGCTCCGCCAGCGACAGTGGCAGGCGCAAGGCCTCGACCGGCCCTTCGCGCACACCGCACATCTCGTCGTGCACCACCTGCTGCACCAGCACGCAGGGCAGTGACGGCAGTTCGCGCAGCAGCTCGCGCAGGTGGGTGGTGGAGCGCAGCCGCAGCGTTTCGCCCTGCTCGTCGCGCAAGGTCTGCATGCCCTGCTCCAGCCGCGCGCGCAGGACGTACAGGCCACCCTCCAGGGACAACAGTTCGAGTTCGCGGACGGCGCCGCTGGCCGCCATGGCGTTCAATTCTTGCAGGTTCATCGGTCTCTCCCGGCCTACCAGGGCAGGCGCACTCCGTCATAGGCAAAGAAGCCCCCGCTGTCGGCGGGCCCCAGGCGGTCGATCAGCGTCAGCAATTGCTGCGCCGCATCGCGCGGCGGACGCGCCGCCACGGCGCCGCGAAAGGGTTGCGACAAGGCGGAGATCAGGGTGCCCGGGTGCAGGCTCAGCAGGCGTGCGCGCGGGCGACTGCGGGCCAGCTCGATCGCCGCGGTCTTCACCAGCATGTTCAGCGCCGCCTTGGACGCGCGATAGGCATACCAACCACCCAGACGGTTGTCGCCGATGCTGCCGACCTTGGCGGACAGCACCGCCATGGCGCCCTGCGGATCAAGCAGCGGCAGGAAGTGGCGCAGGACCAGGGCCGGGCCCAGGGCGTTGACCTGGAACACCGCCTGCAGTGCCTCCGCCTCGATCGCTGCAAGGTGCTTTTCCGGGCGCACACCGTCCCGGTGCAACAGGCCCGCCGTGTGCAGGATCAATTGATAGGGGGCCTCCTTGGCCAGCGCGTCCGCCGCCGCGGCGATACTCGCCGGCAGCTCCAGGTCCAGCGCTGGCGAGCTGTGCCGGCCCAGCTCGCGCACGCCGGCGCACCGCCGGTCTTCGCGCAGCCAGTCGCAGAACGCCGAGCCCAGGGCGCCGCTGGCACCGATGACCAGCGCGCGGTAGCCGTCGCCGAACGAGTGCAAGGCAAAGGGCGCATTCATCCCTCGGCTCCCGACGGCTGACGGCGAAAGAACAGGGTCACCTGGCCCAGCTCGACGCCGAACTTGCTCATGCTCGAACGGTTGATCAGGGTGTCGTCATCCATCAAGTACATCCAGTCATCGAAGCTCACCTCATAGATCGCACCATCCACCGGAAGATTGAGCCGGTAGCGCCAGCGCAGGGCATTGCCGGCCACCTCGCCCCGGGCCTCGCCGATCACATCGTCCGCCCGTCCGCGCCAGCGCCCGGCGCCGTCCGGGGTCAGGGTCCAGACGCGCCGCTGGCGGGTACCGTCGCTGTAGAGGAAGCGCTCGTCGAGGATCAGCCGGTCGCCCTCGCGGTGGCTGGCGATCTCGACATGGAAGCGCTTGACCACCTCCCCCGAGCGCTTCTGGAAGATCCCCCAGGCCTGCACCGGCTGGGCGAAGAAGCGCGCCAGGTCGAGCGCCGGGCGCTCGCCCGCATAGCGCTCGACGCCGACATTGCCGCAACTGCCGAGCATCAGGCAGCCCAACAGCACCAGTAGGAATTGCAGGCTCACGCGCTTCATTCACTCGCTCCATTCATACCCAGTAACGCCCGGCGTAAACGCGGCGCACGGCTGCGCGCGTCAAGCCATATGGCGAAGAAGGCGCGGGCGAAAGCCGCGTCGCTCACCTCACGATGAAATTGCTCATCGACGTAGAAGCGGCAGCCCTTGCCCGGCAGGTACAGCCCGGTGATGCGCTGACCGGGCTGGACATCGACGAAGGCGCCGCGCATCTCCCCTTCCCAGCGCGCCAGTCGGGTTTCGTCCACGCTGTCGCCAGCGATGCGCCGCATTTCGTCGAGGCTGGCCTGCACCAGGGTGTCGCGCGTCAGTTCGCGGTGATAGGTCAGTTCCAGCGCGAAGGGCTGCTCCCAGGTCGGGGGCGTCACCGGACTCCACAAACGCGCGGAGTAGAGGGCGAAGCCGAACCAGGTGAAATCGCCACCGCCGACCAGGCGCGCCGCGGGCATTTCGCGCTGCCAGTCAGCCAGCGCCAGGGAAGCCTGGAACATCAGCAGCCACGGCAGCCACTGGCCCAGCCCGGTTTTCCCACGAACGGATGCGACGAACATGGACCCTCCACGCGCTTATGGTCCGGCCCGGCAAATATTGTACAAGAATCTCGCCATGTAAAGATTTAATCGGCTATCCCTGGGCCATGGCGATCACTGAGCCACCACGCCGCACAGCGCAAAGTGGCGCCAGGCCTGGCGGCGCGCCCAATCAATGATATTCTTGTACAAGAAAGTACCAATGTATAAGTTTTGCCGCCATACTAGGCCAGCAAGCAGAGTGCCACCATCGAATCACCCTGCGCATGACGGAGAAGTCGAATGTTCCGGAGCATGACCAAGCGCCTCAAGAATGACCTTCAGCACTGTCAGAGCCAGTTGCAGGAACTGAACGCCGAGCGCGAAGGCATGACACGCTTTCTCGCCATCGCCGAGCTATCCGCGCAGGGCGAAATCCTTGGCGCCAACGCGAACTACTCGGCCCTGACCGGCGAATCCACCACCCGGCCCGGCGCGGGCCGGCAGCATGACCTGCTCCGCAGCGACGACCAGGAGCACCAGCGTCTCTGGGCCAAGGTCATCGGCGGAGCGGCACAGACCGCGCGCTACAAGCGGGTGGCCGCAGACGGCGGCGAGGTCTGGCTGGAGTCGCGTTTCATCCCCATTGCCGACCCTGCGGGGCGGATCGTTCGTGTCGTGGAACATGCCGCGGACGTGACCGAACGCCTGGCCCTGGAGCGCCGGCAGGCGAGCGTCCTGGACGCGGTGAATCGCTCGATGGCGGTCATCGAGTTCGACCTCGACGGCCGGATCAAGGACGCCAATGCCAACTTTCTCACGCTGATGAACTATCGCCTCGGCGACCTCATCGGCAAGCATCACAGCCTCTTCTGCGAAGCCGAAGAGGCCGCCAGCAGCGAATACGCCGCGTTCTGGCGCGCGCTGAACGACGGCGAATTCCGCAGCGGGCTGTTCAAGCGGCGCGACAGCCGCGCGCGCCCGGTCTGGCTGCAAGCCACCTACAACCCCTTGTACGACGACGCCGGCCAGCTCTACGGCGTCATCAAGCTGGCGAGCGACGTCAGCGAGCGCGTACTCGCCAGGAAGCGCCTGGCGGAAACGGCGGAATTCGCCTTCGACATGTCCAAGGCGACCGACCGCCAGGCCGAGGGCAGCGCGCAGATCGTCAAGGAAACCCTCGGCACCGTGCAGATCATTACCAGCGAGGTGCGCCAGGCCGCGGAAAAGGTCATGGCGCTGACCACCCAGTCGGCGGAGATCGGTGGCATCGTCAATGCGATCAGGGGCATCGCCGAGCAAACCAACCTGCTGGCGCTGAATGCGGCGATCGAGGCGGCACGCGCCGGCGAACAAGGCCGGGGTTTCGCGGTGGTGGCCGACGAAGTGCGTAACCTGGCCACGCGAACCAGCAGCGCGACCCTGGAGATTTCCGAGGTGGTCATGCGCAGCCAGCAACAGGCGCATGAGATAGCCGAGTGCATGCAGGGTTGCAGGGCGCAGGCGGAAAAAGGCTTGCAGCTCACCGAAGCGGTGGGAGAAGTGATCCTGGCCATCCAGAAAGGCGCGCGCCAGGTGGTCGAGGCCACCCAACAATTGACCGGCTCGGTGGCGGCCTCCGGCGCTGGCGGCGCGGCCTCGAACACTGGCAAGAACAAAGGAGACACGGCATGAGACCGAGCAATGCTTCGTCCGCGCGCTGCCTGGCCTGCAAGGACGGCAAGGCGCTCGAATTCGACTTCAGCATGGCCTTCCAGCCGATCGTCGACGTGCGCACGGGCAGCGTATTCGCCTACGAAGCGCTGGTGCGCGGACTCGACGGCAGCGGCGCGCAAGGCATCCTGAGCCAGGTATCCGAACGCAATCGCTACGCCTTCGACCAGGCCTGCCGGATCAAGGCCGTCGAATTGGCGGCGCAACTCGGCATGCCCTGCTACCTGAGCATCAACTTCCTGCCCAATGCGGTGTACCAGGCGGCGACCTGCATCCGCGCCACGCTCGAGGCGGCGAAGCGCTTCAACTTCCCGACCAAGCGAATCGTCTTCGAGATCACCGAGAACGAGCAATTGGTCGATAAGCAGCATCTCAAGGAGATCATGCTCGAATACAAGCGGCAGGGCTTCAAGACCGCGATCGACGACTTCGGCGCCGGCTATTCGGGGCTCGGCTTCCTGGCCGAATTCCAACCCGACATCATCAAGCTGGACATGACCATCATCCGCAACATCCACCAGGATCGCGTACGCCTGGCGATCGTCGAGGGCATCCTCAGCCTGTGTCGATCGCTCGGCATGGAGGCGATCGCCGAAGGGGTGGAAAGCCAGGAGGAGTACCTGCAACTGCGCAGCCTGGGCGTCGAGCTATTCCAAGGCTACTGGTTCGCCCGGCCAGCGTTCGAGGCACTGCCCAGCGTCAACTGGCCGCTCGGCCTGGCGGCGCAACGCCCGGAGAGCGGACATGGCCAGCAGCGCTGACTTCGAGTCGGCCTCACGCGAGGTGCTGGCGTTCCTGCAACGGACGCTGGGCTTTGATCTGTGGCTGGTGACCCGGGTCGAGGAGGATGACTGGATCGTGCTGGAGAGCCATGGCCAGGGCTATGCGCTGGAAAATGGACGGGCGCTGGAATGGCGCGACTCACTCTGCTCACGGATGGTCGCAGGCGTGGCGCCGCGCATCGCGCCACGCGTGATGGACGTCCCCGCGTATGCGACGGCGCCGTTTCTCCGCCAGTTTCCGATCCAGGCCTACATGGGCCTTCCGCTCTACCTCGCCGACGGCAAGCTGTTCGGTACGCTGTGTGCGTTTGCCACGACGCCACAGCCATCCGCACTCAGCGCCCAGGCCGACCTGTTCGACGTGATCGGCATGCTGCTGAGCCTGCTCCTGCAGATGGAAATCAAGGCAGAAACACAGACGCGCCGGGCCGAAAGATTCGAAGCCCAGGCCCTGCTGGATGCCATGACCGGCCTGTTCAACCGGACCGGCTGGGACCAGTTGATGGCCAAGGAGGAATACCGCTGCAGGCGCCACGGAAAATCCTGCGTGGTGATCGTGGTCGATCTGGACGAGCTGAAGCAGATCAACGACAGCGAGGGACATATGGCTGGCGATGCGCTGATTCGGCGAACCGCCGAAGCCCTCGCGCAGGCCGCCCGCAGCGAAGACGTGGTGGCCAGGATCGGCGGAGACGAGTTCGGCATCATTGGCGTGAATTGCGATCAAGCCGGCGGCAGCGCCCTGCTCGCTCGCGTACTCGGTAGCTTGGCCGAGAAAGGCATTGCCGCGTCGGTCGGTCTGGCGGTCAGGGCCAGCACGGGAGATATCGGCCAGGCATTCATCGAGGCGGATCGCTTGATGTACCAGCAGAAGCGTCGAAAATCCTCGCAACAGCCGCTGCCCCAGGCCAGTGTCGAATGAGCAGTCGGCCGGCCAGCGTGCATCCGCCACCCCTCAGCCAGCGTAGCTGACGCGGCCCGCTGCGCGCCTACCGGGGCGCCCTGCCCTGTGCCCTCCTCCCGCCTCCCGTCGTTCCGCGGCGCTGGGTTCGCTCGCGCACAGACCCCGGCAGCACGTCCGCCTAAAATAAAAAATTGCCTTAGGTCGGCTGCTTTTTTCCAGGAGAACGGCGATGAATGTTTACCGTCATGAAGTGTCGGGGGTCTTTGCCCAGCGCGCCGAGGCAGAGCGCGCGCGCCAACGCATGATCGATGCCGGGATACCCAGCGCGCGGCTGCGCATACTCGGCGCCGGCGATGCGCCCGCAGAGACCCGTACCAGTCGGGTCAAGCGCTCGCTCGGAGAGATGCTGACGAGCGGCGCCATCGGCCTGTGCCTCGGCCTGCTCGTGACCACGCTGACCGCCTTCGCCCTGAGCAAGGACCACAGCGGGCCGCTGTTTGGCGTGCCGCTGAGCATGCTCGGCTGGGGCAGCCTGCTCGGCGCGGTGTTCGGCGCCATGGTCGGGGCGTCCGCGCATGTCGGGCAGATCGCCCAATCGTTTCGCTACGCCATCGGCCATGGTGAAGCCGTGCTGCTGGTGGAAACCCACGCGGATCGCGAGACACAGCTGGCTCGCGACATCATCGAGGCCTCCGCGGGCGTCGGCGTACGCATGGACGTCAGCTTGTCCTGACGCGCCACGGCGCCAGGCCGCGGCAGAGGACAACCGCGCCGCGTCATCCCTTCGCGTTTCCGCGAACCTGGGTTCGTTGACGCACAGACCAGCGCCCAGCGCCGGCCGCACACTGTGCATGCAACGGAAAGACCAGCAGCCAGCGGAGATACGCACATGCTCGAAACAATCATCGTCCTGTTGATCGTCTTATGGGCCCTGGGGCTGGTTAGCGCCTATACCCTCGGCGGTTACATTCACATCCTGCTCGTCGTGGCCCTGGTGGTCCTGGCGATTCGCCTGCTGCAGGGGCGGCGCCTGTGATCCAAAGGGTGCTCGGCGCACCCGGCAAGGCCCCGGCAAACACCCAACGCCAAGCCCCCGGCTCGGCGTTGGGCAACCGCTGAGAGGGCGACACCCAGGCATTTCCGCGAGGCGGCGTCAGCATGTGGTACTTCGGCATTCTCGACCTCTCCGTCTGGTCGCTCATCGTCACGACGCTGGTGCTCACCCACCTCACCACCCTCAGCGTCACCCTCTATCTGCATCGCTACTCGGCGCACCGCGCCATCGAGCTGCACGCCGCGCTCAAGCATTTCTTCCGTTTCTGGCTGTGGCTGACCACCGGAATGAAAACCCGCGAGTGGACGGCCATCCACCGCAAGCACCACGCCCAATGCGAAACCCGCGAAGACCCGCACAGCCCCCGCTACAAGGGACTGGCGACGGTAGTCTGGCAGGGCGCCGAACTCTATCGGGCCGAGGCGCGGAACCCCGAGACCTTGTGCCGCTACGGCAAGAACTGCCCGGATGACTGGCTGGAGCGCAAGCTCTACAGCCGCTTCCCGAATGCCGGCGTGACCCTCATGGTCGTGCTCGACATCGGCCTGTTCGGCGTACTCGGCCTGACCGTCTGGGCGGTGCAGATGATGTGGATCGCCTTCTGGGCGGCCGGCGTGGTCAACGGCCTCGGCCATGCCGTGGGTTACCGCAACTTCGAGTGCCGCGACGCGGCGACCAACCTGCTGCCCTGGGGTGTGCTGATCTGCGGCGAGGAACTGCACAACAACCACCACACCTACCCCGGCTCAGCGAAGCTATCGATCCGCCCCTGGGAGTTCGACCTGGGCTGGGCCTGGCTCCGCCTGCTGAGCGCGCTGCGCCTGGCCCGGGTGGTACGGGTGGCGCCCGTCGCCCATCGGGTGCCGGGCAAGCGCTGCCTGGACAGTGACACGGCCATGGCGATCCTGCGCAACCGTTTCCTGGTCATGGCGCAATACCGCCAGTTGGTGATCGCGCCCCTGGCCAAGCAGGAACTGGCCCTGGGCGACGCCTCGCGCCGCCGCCTGATCCGCCGCGGCCGACGGCTGCTGTGGCGCGAGACCAGCCTGCTGAACGCACGGCAGCAGGCGCTGGTCAGCGCCACGCTGAGCCAGAGCCCGCTGCTCGGGCTGATTTACCAGAAGCGCATGGCGCTGCAGCGGATCTGGGCCGAGAGCAACGACCTCTCCGCGGCCATTGGCCAATGGGTACAGGAAGCCGAGGCCAGCGGCATCCGCTCGCTGAGGGAGTTCGCCGACCTGCTGCGCAGCTATGCGCCACACTCGCGCGGCGACGAATGAGCGCCGTCCGCGTCGTCAGGGCCATGATCGGCCTGGTGGGTGCGCTGGCGTACAGAAGCGAGACGCCGCCGCAGGCATGCTGCACAGACGCTGTCGCCAGGCGGCAGAAGCTGTAGCGGACATCGTTGCCGCCTGGCGGGGATTTTCCCGCAGGCGCGTGGACGCTGTCCCCGCACCGTCCGTGGTCGCCAGTCACCCTGATCGCCGCCCCTGGATGGCGCTCAGCTCACACGGAAACGACCTGACCGGCCACTCCCTGTCATGCCGAAGCCAACGATCTCTCTTCCGGAGCACGACAATGAGCACACCAAGAATCTACCTCTCCGCGCTGATCATCGCGGTCGCCGCGCTCGTCTCGGCCGGTTTCGTCGACAACGCGCGCGCGGCGACCGCCGAAGACCTGGACAAGGACGCCCGGCAAGCGCTGCAGATACTCTACAAGTCCCACCCACTGGCGCAGACCCTGTCAAAGACGGCCAAAGCCATCCTGGTGTTCCCCAACGTGGTCAAGGCCGGCCTGGTGTTTGGCGGCAGCTATGGTGAAGGCGAGCTGATCAGGGGCTCGAAGGTGGACGGTTACTACAACTCCGTGTCCGGCTCCTGGGGACTCCAGGCGGGCGCCCAGTCATTCGGCTATGCCGTGTTCCTGATGAACGAAAAGGCCGTGACCTACCTGAACGACAGCAAAGGCTGGGAAATCGGCGTCGGGCCCACCGTGGTGGTGGTCGATGAAGGCGTGGCGAAGAACCTGTCGTCCTCGACGCTGAAAGACGATGCCTATGCATTCATCTTCGACCAGCAAGGCTTGATGGCTGGCGTCAGTATCGAAGGCACCAAGATTTCCCGCATCAAACGCTGAAGCGCAAGGCCTGCTCCCAGGCTGCCCCGTACCGCGACGGCACGGGGCCAGCCGCCCGCCCCTGGGCGGCCCTGGCGCTGGCTATCGGTCTTTCACCGGCTGTTCTGCGGGCTCTGCCGCGCCGGTCTCTGGCCCAGCGGTGGGGACGGGGCGTTCTTCGGGCGAGCACGGGGGGCGCAGTTTGTCGCGATCATGAAAGGAATAGCGTTCGGCGTAGGACTCGTAGCGCGATTCGGCAGCACCCTTGCCGCCGGTCGCAGCGGCGGGCGGCTGCTCCTTGACGCTGGTGGTTTCGCTCGGGTTGTTCATGCTCACCTCGGTATCGCTTGCCTTGCCACGTAGCAAGGCTTCACTACACAAAGCATATGCCAGCCACCCAGCGGAGTCGGTACGCCGACGTACAGACGCCAAGCGCTGGCGGCGCTGCCAGGCGTCGCGCGCAGAGCGGACGGACGGTATCCCGCCAGCCGCTTGCTGCAGCCACCCGCGTGTATCCTCGAAGGTCGTATGAAGGCGCCACCCTGAAGGGAAACCCGCATGTCCGACACCCCCTCACCATTGCAGAACCACCTGTTGGCGGCCCTGCCGAAAGAGGTCCAGGACCGCCTGTTCCCTCACCTGGAACTGCGCCGCCTCGATCTTGGCGCAGTGCTCTACGAGTCGGGCGATGCCATGCGCCATGTGTTCTTCCCCACCGATGCCATCGTCTCGCTGCTCTATGTGATGGAAAGCGGCGCCTCGGCGGAAATCTCCGTGGTCGGTAACGAAGGCTTGATCGGTGTCGCCGTGTTCATGGGCGGCGAAAGCACGCCGAGCCGCGCCATCGTGCAAAGCGCCGGGCATGCCTTCCGCCTGTCGGGGCAGCGGGTCAAGGATGAGTTCAATCGCCACGGCGAAATGCTGCAACTGATGTTGCGCTATACCCAGGCGCTGATTACCCAGATGGCGCAGACGGCGGTGTGCAACCGGCATCACTCGATTGACCAGCAACTGTGCCGCTGGCTGCTGCTGTCGCTCGATCGCCTGCCGAGCAATCAACTGACCATGACCCAGGAACTGATCGCCAACATGCTCGGCGTGCGCCGCGAGGGCGTGACCGATGCCGCCGGCAAACTGCAAAAGCTCGGGGTGATCGAATACAGCCGTGGCCATATCACCGTGCTCGACCGTGCCAAGCTCGAAGCGCTGAGCTGCGAGTGCTACCAGGTGGTGAAGAAAGAGACCGACCGCCTGCTGCCCTACCTCCATCCCTAGCGGCCCCCCGCGCGTTTCTGGCGCGGGCGTCAAGGGCGCTTCGGCCCCTGGTGGGAACCGCTCAGGTCCGTGCTGTTGCTCCGTTGCCGGTGCGCCGGGTCGGGGGACCCGCCAGCGCTCTGGCGCGGCCCGTTGGCCTGCCCGTCCCGGTTCGCCTCGTCACCCTGCCCAGGCTTGTTCCGGGTCGGCGAAGACTGCCGGTGCGAATCGCCGCCTGCCGATGTCTCGCCCCTGCTGCCGTGATTGTTCGGAGTGCTCATGTTCGACCTCTGAAGGCATCGCGACGCTCGCCGAATCGCGAAGGTCGTCGACGCAGCATGCCAGGCGCGGCCCGCCGGGTCGGTGCGCCGACGCACGTAAGGCCGGCCGGGCGCCGCCCAGGGTGGCACAGCGCACAGACGGCGGGGCGTCCCAGGCTCAGCCTGGTGGGCAGGCTCGTCCGATCATCGCCAGAGGTCCGCCATGAATCCCATCACCGCCTTCGCCGTCGCCGTTCTCGCCGCCTTCGGCGCCCTGCTCCTCTACAGCGGCCTCCTGGTCCTGGGTATCGTCCTGCTGGTGGCCGCCGTGGTGGTTTCCCAGACCCTGAAGATGGCCAACACCTGGCAGAAATTCGTCGTACTGCGCGCCGGCAAGCTACAGGGCGTGCGGGGGCCGGGGCTGTTCGCGATCATCCCGGTGCTGGACAACGTGGTCGCGGTGATCGACGAGCGCATCCAGACCACCGCCTTCAACGCCGAGCAGGCGCTGACCCGCGACACCGTGCCGGTCAACGTCGACGCCATCATTTTCTGGCACGTGCATGACGCACAAAAGGCCGCCCTGGCGATCACCGACTATCGCCAGGCCATCGACCGGGTGGCGCAGACCTCGCTGCGCGAGATGATCGGCTCGTCGATGCTCGCCGCGCTGCTCTCCGACCGGCGCAGCTCCGACCAGCAATTGTGCCGTGAGATCGGCGAGAAGACCCTGGAATGGGGCGTGACCGTCAGCTCGGTGGAAATCCGCGACGTGGCCATCCCGGTGGCACTGCAGGATGCGATGTCACGCCAGGCCCAGGCGGAACGCGAAAAGCAGGCGCGGATCATCCTCGGTTCGGCCGAAGCGGAGATCGCCAGCCGCTTCGTCGACGCGGCCAAGGTCTATGCCGGCTATCCATCGGCCCTGCAGTTACGGGCCATGAACATCATCTACGAAACCACCAAGGAACGCGGGACGACCATCCTGATTCCCAGCTCGATGGTCGACAGCATGAACCCTGCCGCCGCCGTCGCCGTGTCGCTGGCGACCCAGCGCAGCTCGGCGCCGCCGGCGCCCGCCATGCAGACGCCGGGCGGCCAGGCCTCCGAGGACTTGCACGGCGCCGACCCACTCACCTTGCAGGCCTGGCCGCTAGAGAAATAGTTGCAGGTGGTGCGCACCGGCCGCCAGGGCGATGCGCACCCGGCCGTCTGCACAGGCCAGTGGCGCATCGTCCAGCACGGCGCGCTGCAGGCCCCGGCACGCCTGGCCGAGGCGAACCAGGCTGATCTCGTAGCGGCTCTCGCCGAGGGTCAGGCGCAGCTCGTAACCCGGCCAGTCGCGCGGGATACAGGGATCGATGACCAGGCAGGCACCCTCCCGGCGCAGGCCGAGGATGCCCTCCACGCCGGCCTGGTACATCCAGCCGGCCGCGCCCGTGTACCAGGTCCAGCCGCCGCGGCCGACGTGCGGTTCGACGGAATACACATCCGCGGCCACCACATAGGGTTCGACCTTGTAGCGCTGCACCTGGTCAGGCGTGCGCGCATGGTTGATCGGGTTGAGCAGGGCGAACAGTTCGGCGGCCTTGTCGCCCTCGCCCAGGCGGGTCAGCGCAAGGATGCTCCACATGGCCGCGTGGCTGTACTGCCCGCCGTTCTCGCGCAGGCCCGGCGGATAGCCCTTGATGTAGCCGGGATCGACCGGCGCGCGGTCGAAGGGCGGCGTGAACAGCAAGGCCAGGCCATCGGCGCGGCGGATCAACAGCCGCTCCATCGACTCCATGGCGGTCGCGGCGCGGTCGGCGGCGGCACCGCCGGAGAGCACCGCCCAGGACTGCGCGATGGCATCGATCCGGCATTCCTCGGCCGCCGCCGATCCCAGCCAGGTGCCATCGTCGAAGGTCGCCCGGCGGTACCACTCGCCATCCCAGGCTTCCCGCTCCAGCGCACGCTGCAACAGCACGGCATGTTCGCGCCAGCGCTGCGCGCGTGCCTCGTCGCGGCCAGCGGCCAGCGGCGCGAACAGATGCAGGGTGCGCAGCAGCAGCCAGCCGAGCCAGACGCTCTCGCCCTCGCCACCGGCGCCGACCCGGTTCATGCCGTCGTTCCAGTCGCCGGTGCCGATCAATGGCAGGCCATGGGCGCCGGTCAGCTCCAGACACTGGTCGAGGCCACGGGCGCAGTGCTCGAACAGCGACGCGCTGTGATCCGCCAGCATCGGCTGGAAGAACGCGTCGCTCTCGTCGGGATGCAGCGGCGCCCCTTCGAGGAACGCCAGCGGCTCGTCGAGCACCGCGCTATCCGCCGAGGTCGCGATATAGGTCGCACAGGCGAAGGCCAGCCACACGCGATCGTCGGATATCCGCGTGCGCACGCCCTGCCCGGTCTGCGGCAGCCACCAGTGCTGCACGTCGCCCTCGACGAACTGCCGGCCGGCGGCGCGCAGCAGGTGGCGCCGGGTCTCCTCGGGACAGGCGAACGACAGCGCCAGGGAGTCCTGCAACTGATCGCGGAAGCCATAGGCGCCGCTGGCCTGGTAGAACGCCGAGCGCGCGCGGATGCGGCAGGCCAGGGTCTGATAGAGCAGCCAGCCGTTGAGCATGACGTCCATGGCGCGGTCCGGGGTGCGCACCTGGATGGCGCCGAGCAGCCCGTGCCAATGTCGCCTGACCGCCTCCAGCAGCGCGTCGAGATCGGCCATGCGGTAGCGCAACAGCAGGGTCCGCGCCTCTTCGGCCGAGCCGGCCTGGCCCAGCAGGGCCAGCACCTCGACCGATTCGCCGATGCCCAGTTCGACCTCGCACTGCAGCGCCGCGCAGGGGTCGAGGCCGGCGCCGCAGGTCCCGGACAGCGGCGCGTCGCCGAGCAGCGCACGCGGCGCCGCCGGACTGCCGTTGCGGCCGAGGAACTCGCCACGGTCGGCGGTCCAGGCGCTCAAGCGGCCGTCCAGATGCACGAAGGCCACTCGTGAGGAAAACGCCAGGCTCCAGGGGTTGTGCGCCAGCAGCGCACCGCTGCTGGTGTCGTGTTCCGTCTGGATGAACGGCCCCGAGGCGCCGCGCGCGGTGCCCAGCACCCACTCCACATAGGCGGTGACCGAGATCCGCCGCGGGCGCCCGGACAGGTTGCGCAGGGTCAGACGGGAAATCTTCAACGGGTCATCCAGCGGCACGTACTGCAGCAGCTCCGCGGCGATGCCATGCGCCGTATGGCTGAAACGGCTGTAGCCGAAGCCGTGCGCCGCGCGGTAGGTACCGGCGTCGCGGATCGGCCGCGCGGTGACGCTCCACAGCGCGCGGCTGTCTTCGTCACGCAGGTAGAACACCTCGCCCAGCGGGTCGGCGACCGGGTCGTTGGACCAGGGCGTGAGCTGATTGTCGCGGCTGTTGCCGGCCCAGGTATAGCCACTGCCCTCCGCCGAAACCTGGAAGCCGAAGGCGGCGTTGGCGATCACATTGATCCACGGCGCCGGGGTGTTCTGCTCGCGTTCGAGAACGATCAGGTACTCGCCGCCGTCGCGGTCGAAGCCACCCAGGCCATTGAAGAACTCCAGCGACGGCGGCCCTTCGGTGACCGGCGGCGCCGGCAATACCGGCCCCGGCGCGGGCGCCTGGCGGCCTTCGCCGCTGTCCAGCGGCGGCTGCGCCAGGCGGGCGAGCTGCGCGGCGATCGAGCCGCGCCGGGCCATCAGGCTGACCCGCGCCACGGACTGCAGCAGCTCCCGCGCCTCCAGGCTCATCAGGTCGGCACGCAGGGTGTGCACGCCGCCGCAGGGAGACTGCCCCGGCAGGTGCGGGCGCGACTGACAGCTGCGCACCGAGGTTTCGATGGCCACCTGCAAGTCCTGGACATAGGACGAGGCGCGCTCGTTGACGATCACCAGATCGACGTCCAGGCCTTTCTTCCGCCAGTACTCGCAGGCCCGCAGCAACTGCCGGACCAGGGCCAGGTCCTCGATCTCGTCGATGCGCAGCAGCACGATCGGCAGGTCGCCGGAAATCGCCAGCGGCCACAGTCCGGCCTGGCTGCCGGCGCCGCGGCGGATGGCTTCCGCCGGGGCGCGGAAGCGCGGGTCGGCATACAGGATGGGTGCGGCCAGGCGCTGGAAGTCCGCGGCTTCCTCGGGGTCGATGCCGAGGTCGCGCAGTTCCACCTGGGCCTGGGTCCAGGCAAGGGTCTTGGCGCGCTCGAAGGCATTGCGCTCATGGTGCTTGTCGATCAGGTCCAGGAGCGCCTCGCGGGAACTGGCGACCACCGTCCAGAAGGCCACCCGCGCGACTTTGCCGGGCGCCACCCGCAGGCGTTGGCGCAACGAGAAGATCGGATCGAGGACGGTGCCATGGCTGTTCGACAGGGGCCGGTGCCCGGCCAATGCCTGTGCGTCGCGGAGGCCGTGGCCCCGGCCGAGGAAACGCGCGCGGTCGGACTCGTATTGCGGCTCGGCGCTCACCTCGCCCTCGACCACGGCGAAATGCGCCGCCCAGATCGGCGCCTCGCCAGGCGAGCGTGGCCGCCGGGTCGCGACCAGCGCGTTGAACTCGGCGAGGTATTCGCTCTGCACGAACATCTTCGAGAAGACCGGGTGGGCGTTGTCGGCGGCCGGCGTCGCCAGGACCACTTCGGCATAGGAGGTCAGCTCGATTTCCCGTGGCCGCCGGCCGTGGTTGATCAGCGACACCCGGCGCACTTCGCCGTCGTCCTCGCCGGACACCAGGACCACCTGGCTGACCATCAGCGAGCCGTCGCTCTGGATGAATTCGGCGTGATCCTCGTCGAACCGCACCTCGCTGTTTTCCACCGCGACGCCGCTGGGTTGCAGGGTCGCCGACCAGAGCGCGCCGCTCTGCACGTCGCGCAGGAAAATGAAGCTGCCCCAGGCATCGCAGGTGCTGTCCTCGCGCCAGCGGGTCACGGCGATGTCGCCCCAGCGGCTATAACCGGCGCCCGTGGCGGTGAGCATCAGCGCGTAACGGCCGTTGGACAGCAGATGGGTAATCGGCGGCCCGCCGGCCGCGGCGTCGATGCGCCGCAGCGACGAGGCTTCGCCGTGTTCTTCGGTCGCCGCCACGCGGACTTCCTCGGCACGCGGATGCGCCAGCGCCACGTCCCGCGGCACGCGCTCCTGCAACAGCAACTCGCTGGCCTGAATCATCGGTTCGCGGTGCAGCCGGCAGCGCATGCGCCCGTCCTGCAGGGCATTGGCGATGGCGACGATGGTCATGCCCTGGTGGTGGGCCATGAAGCTGCGCACGATGGCCATGCTGGCGTCCTCCGGCAGCCGCGTGCGGGTGAAGTCCAGCGCCTCGTAGAAGCCATAGCGGCCGAGCGCGCCCATCTCCGCCAGCCGCGCGAAGTTGCGGCACGCCGCCTGCGCATCGACCATGGCCGCCAGGCCGGTGGCATAGGGCGCGATCACCACGTTTTCCGCCAGGCCGCGCTTGAGGCCGAGGCCGGGCACGCCGAAGTTGGAGTATTGGTAGGTGAACTCCGCGTCACGCGCATTGTAGGCCGACTCCGAGACGCCCCAGGGCAGGCCGAGCCTGGCACCATAGGCCGCCTGCGCGATCACCACCAGGCGGTTGCTCTGCTCCAGCAGGCTGCCGTCCGGCGCGCGCATGACCAGCGACGGCATCAGGTACTCGAACATCGAGCCGGACCAGGAGATCAGCGCCGCGCCACTGTCCACCGGCGTCGCCGTGCGCCCCAGGCGGAACCAGTGGCGAGTCGGCAAGTCTCCCTTGGCGATGGCGAACAGGCTGGCCAGCCGCGCTTCCGAGGCCAGCAGGTCGTAGCAACCGGCATCGAGGCGGTTGTCATCCTGGGAATAGCCGATCGACAGCAGCTTGCGCTCCTGGTTGAGCAGGAAGCCGAAGTCCATACCCATGGCCAGCGCCCGCGCCGTATCGGCCAGGCGCTGCAGACGCTCGTCGAGTCCGGCGCGCGCCTGGGCCTGGCGGTCGCGGCTGTGCTCGGCCAGCGCCTTGCACAATGCCTCGATCCAGAACAGCAGATCGTCGCTGTCGATGCTCCGCTCGGCGGGCAGCATGCCGTGCGCCACCCGTGCCAGCTTCTCGGCCAGCCGGCGCAGGCTGGGCAGCAGCGCCTCCAAGGCTTGCGGCCCTTCCAGGGCGACACGGATTTCCTCCAGCTCGGCATTCAACTGGCGCAACGCCTCGGCGCCGACGATGGACAACTCGGCAATGGCCTGGCGGACCATCTGCAGGTCGTCCAGCAACCCCTGGCGCGCCTCCGCCGCCAGCGGGTTGACGCGCCATTCCTCGCAGGCGTTGGCGAGGACGATCAGGTGCCCGGCGAGATTGCCGCTGTCCACCGAGGACACATAGGCCGGTTCGAGGACGCGCAGATCGCCGGTGGCGTACCAGTTGAAGAAATGCCCGTGGCTGCGTGGCAGCCGGTCCAGCACCGCCAGGGTCGCTTCCAGGCGCTCCAGCGTCTCGCAACTGCCGGCCCAGCCGAAATCGCGCGCGGCCACCGTGGACAGCAGGTACAGGCCGATGTTGGTCGGCGAGGTGCGATGGGCGAGCACCGGCTTCGGCTGCTCCTGGAAGTTGTCCGGCGGCAGCAGGTTATCCGCCGGGGTGACGAAAGTCTCGAAGAAGCGCCAGGTACGCCGCGCCAGCAGCCGCAGGGCTTCGGCGTCCGCCGGCGACAGGCTGAGCCGCCGCGCGGGCCGCGGCGGCTGGCTGCTGTACAGCGCGAGTATCGGTGCGCCCAGCCAGAGCAGCAGCAGCGGCAGGATCAGCGGCCAGTTCGCCGTCAGCGCCAGCAGGCCGACGGCGCCCGCCAGCAGCGCCAGCGCGGTGCCACCGGCCATCTGCCGGTAGCTGCCGGGCAGGTCGGGAAGCGGCCGGCTGGATGACTGCGCGGCAGTGGTCCACTCCAGCAGGTGCCGGTGGCTGACGGTCATCCGCCACAGGCTGCGGACGATGGCGTCGCCCATGTTCCAGGCCTGATGCGGGAGGAACGCCAGCGACAGCAGCAGTTGCAGGCAGGCGCGGCAGAAATCGGTGCCGAGCGTGCCGAAGTGCGTGCGCCAGCGAATGCCACGGCGCTGCGGCGGCAAGCCACAGAGAACCGGCAGCAGCACCGGGATCGCCAGGATCATCAGCACGCACAGGGTGGCGAGCGCCGCTTGCGGCAAGGGCGGCCACCAGCAGAGCAGCAGGCTGGCCAGGGCGAAGGGGGCGAACAGCGAGCGGCGCAGGTTATCGAGCATCTTGCAGCGGCCGACCAGCGGCACGCGAGTGACCCCGCGCCAGTGCCCGAGCGCCCACGGCAGCAGTTGCCAGTCGCCGCGGGTCCAGCGGTGCAGGCGTCGGGTAGCGACATCGACGCGCGCCGGCGACTCCTCGACCACCTCGACATCCGAGGCCAGCCCGGCGCGGGCGAAGATGCCCTCGAAGAGGTCATGGCTGAGCAGTCGATTGTCCGCGACCCGATCGGCCAGCGCGGCCTCGAAGGCATCCACATCGTAGATGCCCTTGCCGGTGTAGGAGCCTTCGCCGAACAGATCCTGGTAGATGTCCGACACGGCCGCCGCGTAGGGGTCCATGCCGGCGGGCCCGGAGAACAGCCGCTGGTACAACGAGCCTTCGCCACCCATCGGCAGCGACGGTGTCACCCGCGGCTGCAGAATGGCGTAGCCATTGACCACGCGCTGCTGGCGGGCGTCGAAACGCGGGCGGTTCAACGGATGCGCCATCTTGCCGATCAGGCGCAGCGCCGCCTCGCGCGGCAGGCGGGTATCGGCGTCGAGGGTGATGACGAAGCGCACGCCAGCCGGAACCCGCAGCGGCTGGTCGGCGACGCTCATGAAACTGGTATCGCTGGCGCCGCGCAGCAGGCGGTTCAGCTCGTGCAGTTTGCCGCGCTTGCGCTCCCAGCCCATCCAGCACCCTTCACTGGCATTGAACAGGCGGCGCCGGCAGAGCAGGAAGAAGCGTTGGCCGCCAGGGCCGGGGCCGTAGCGCTGGTTCAGGCGCTCGATCGCCGCGGCGGCCGTTTCCAGCAGGGGCGTGTCGCTGTCCAGCACCTCCTCCTGGGCATCGACGCCATCGACCAGCAGGGCGAACGCCAGGTCGCCTCCGATGCCGGCCAGATGGTGCACCTCCAGCCGCTCGACCTGCTCCAGCAATTCCGCCTCGCTGCCCAGCAGCGTCGGCACGGCAATCAGGGTGCGCAGCGCGTGCGGCACCCCGGCGAGCAGCTCCAGGCCCGGCAGGGTCACCGCGCCGAAGCTCCAGGTGACCATGCGGTTGACCAGCGCCGTGGCCACCTCGCTGACCGGCACGCTAAGGCACAGCAGGAACAACAGCAGCCAGCCCGACGCCAGCGCCGGCCCGCTCAGCGCGAGGCACAGCAGCGCCAGCAGCAAGACGCTGAGCAGCAGAATGGCGCCGAGATAGCCACCCATCCCCAGGCGCACATTGAAGCGGCTGATACGCAGGCGCAGCGGTGCGCGGAAACCGATGGCCCGCTCCAGGGGCAAACGGCCCTGGGCGATCAGATGGTAGCCAGGGTCGGCGGCACGCGTTCGTTCGACCTCGTCCTGCGTGGCGTTGCGGGCCGCCTGGCGGGCGCACTCCAGGACCTGCTCGACGACCTGCTGTTCATTGAGCGGCGAGCCGCGCGCCAGTTGTTCGATGGCATTGCGGTAGAGATTGCGCGTCGGGAAATCCATCGCGGCGAAGGCGCTTTCGCTGCGCAGCCGCGCGTCCACCAGGCTGACGCTCTCGAACAGCCTGGCCCAGTCAGTATCGGAAATCAGCCGCATGCTGGTGATCACGTTGCGCACCGTGACGTTCGATGCGCCCTGGCGCTGCTGCGCGTGCTGCACCACCTCGTCGATGGCCACGCCCTGCTGCTGCAGGCGCTCCTCCAGCCAGCCGAGCGCCGGGGTGCTGCGCGGGTCCTGGTCGCGCAGGCGCTTGGCCAGTTGCGCGGCGAATATCTCCGACAGCGGCCCCGCCGGGCGGGTGGCGATATCGGCATCCAGCGCCGTGCGGGCGCCACCGGGCGCGAGCAGGCGGTCGGCCAGCGCATCGGCATCGGCGCGGGCGACCCGTCCACTGTCGATCTGCTCGGCAAGCCGCCGCAGGTTCTCGATCAGCACGATGCGCAAGGTGATGGCCACGGCCCACAGCTCGCCGATGGTCAGCGGCTGGACCCGCTGGTAGGCACAGATGAAGCGCCGCAGCAGATCGAGATCGAGGTGGCTGTCGGTGTGCGCGACGAACGCCCAGGTCAGGCCGAAGACCCGCGGGTAGCCGGCGAAGGGTCCCGCGGCCAGCTTCGGCAGTTGCCGATAGTAGCCCGGCGGCAGGTCATCGCGGACCTCGCGGATCTGCTCCTCGACGATGTGGTAGTTGTCCAGCAGCCATTCCGCGGCCGGCACCACCGCGTGGCCGCTTTCCAGTTCCGCCGCGCTGGCCCGGTAGGCCGCCAGCAGCACCGTGGCGTTGGCGTTCAGGCGAAGGTGCAGCGGCAACACAGACGTTGGCCGCTCCGTGACCTGCTGTGCCACCGCCAAAGTCTGCGCGTGCTGTTCGAGGCGCTCGATGCCGAACAGCTCCTCGCGCACCGGGGCCAGGCTGTCCCAGGGCGGCGCTGAGCGAGAGCGTCCGAAGACCCGCGGAAGATTCGAGTTCATGGCTGGGTATCCGCTAGCTGCTGGGGATGGATGGGCGATTCAGCAGGCGCCTGCCAACGCGCCATGGCGGCGCACAGGCGCTACAGATTCAGTCGCGGTCGAACAGCTTGCTGGCCATCCGGTTGGCCTCTTCGCGGGTCATGGCATAGCCCTTCCCCACCGCCTCGGCGATCTTGCGCACCCGCACCCTTCGCTTGAGCTGCCGTTCCTTGAGCATCCTGCGCCAATTCGTCTTGAGCACCGCGACCCGCCGCAACCACCTGTCGATCGGCTCGGCGTTGCCCTCTGGCGCGGCCAGCGGCGCGTTCTGCCCTGGCGGTTCCGTGGGCGGACTCGCCGCAACGCTATCGCCGCGGCTGCGAGGCTCGTCGGGCGGGCAGCCGGATACCCTCAGTGTGTTGCCTGTACTCATGCTCACCTCTGAGTCGCCCCCTGACATTGCCGATGCCTCTCACCGGCTCCGCCACCCTCGCAGGTAGGCCGTGCCTGTGTCGGTGCGTTGGCGCACGTAAGGCGCCAACGGACAGCCAGGCGCCATGCCGGGAGCGAAGGCACGTACTCCCGCATTGCTTCCCTTGGACATCGCCCCCGGCAGAGGACCAAACCGCCTTTCTTCAAGCGCGCGGCAAGGGCATCGGCGTACTGGCTAGACAGTCAGCGGCTGCGCCAGGAAGGCCGTGATCGCCGCCAGCACCGCCGCCGGCTGCTCCCGATGGGGCACGTGGCCGCAGTCCGGCAGCACCTGCCGCTGCGCCGGGCCGGACGCCAGCGCGGTGATGCGCTCGGGATGACGCAGCGAGCCGTACTCGTCGCGGTCGCCATGCAGGCTCAGCAGCGGGCAGCGCACCAGCGGCAACTGGCGGTCCAGGTTCCACTGGCTGAAGGCCTCCGACAGCCAGCTATCGACCCAGGCGCGCAGCACCCATTCAGCCTTGTCGCCGTGGTACTTGCGCAAGCGCTCCAGTTGCCCCGGCGCGGCGAACTCGCGCTCGGCCGCGCGAATGCCATCCAGCGTGTCGACCTCGACGAACGCCTGTGCGGACTCGGTGATCAGCCCCGCGCACGCACTTCCATGGGCGGCCGCACAGCCCACCGCCATGCCGCCGCCGACGCTGTGGCCAAGCACCACGAAGCGGCTCAGATCGAGCTGTTCGCACAGTGCCTGAAAGCCGCCGCGCGCCTCATCCTCGACGAAACTCGGCGGCAGTCGGCCCGGATGGGCGTCCGAACGGCCGAAGCCCAGCCGGTCATAGGCAATCACCCGGCGCCCGCTGGCCTGCGCCAGGCGTTCGGGAAAATCACGCCACAGGGCCACGCAGCCCAGCGAGTCGTGCAACAGCACGATGGGCGCGCCGCCGCGCTCGGCCGGGCTCCAGCACTGGGCGAACAGCCGCCCCTGCGGGGTGTTGATCCAGTGTTGCCGGGTCGCCATCTGCTGCATCGCTTACACTCCACTGCCTTGAACGCCAGGACCGCACGAGCGGGTCCGGCAGGAGGATACGACGCCGCGCACGCCGGCTGCATGCCCGATTGGCAGGCAGGAGACCGATCGACGCGGCGACTCGACGCATCCGCCGAAGCGCAGCGGCCGATTCAGCGATGAGGAAATGTCCTACACTCCCTCGGCATTGCTGTCCTACGCGCTCGCTGAGTAGCGTTCCGTCTGCCACGGCTTGCCGTGGCCAGGTGTGGAAACCTGCATCACAAGTGGTACGCCTTAGCGGGGCGCATTGGGCATCAGGTGCTCAGTGCGTCCTGGTTCTCTATGGCGGACCGTGCGAGGCGGACTTCGGTCCGGCCGGCTGCTTGTGATCCGGTTTTCCACCCTTGCACGGTCCGCCTCCCTTTCGGTTGTTTGCGGTGGCGGCTTCTTGAATGCAGCAAGGAGCGACAGCATGACCCCTACCCCCTCTTCCCCGGCCGACAGCGGCCTCATCCCCTCGGTATTCCTGCGCCATCACCGGCAATTGCGTGCCCTGCTCATCGAGCGCCAGGCGTGGTTCGTCGGCCGAGACCTGGCGCGCCTGACCAACAGCCGCATCACCCAGCGGGTGATCCACAAACTCGACAGCGACCAGTGCCGCAGCGAGCGGCTGCTGGGCGCGCACGGCGCGTGCGAGGAAGAACTGCTGATCAGCGAGAGCGGCGTCTACACCCTGCTGATGGTGCACTTCTACCACCCGGAAAACCGCAGCCTCCGGCAATGGCTGAGCAACGACGTCGTGCCGGTGCTGCGCGACGCCCAGCAAAACAACCCCCACCTACCGCGCCGACGCCTCCAACAGCTACAAGGCCATGACATGAGCCTGCTCGACTGGCAGGGCACGCTCTGGGTGAGACTGGGCGACGCCGTACGCCTGATGGAGTCCGGCGCCTAGCCGAAGCGATGGGTATCGCTGCGCTCAACGCCATCCTACGAATCCCGACCATCCCCATGTGGCACCGTAGGATGGGTTGAGCAGACGTGACCAACCAGCTCGGCGAACTGGTGGCCAGCTACGACATCCTCACCCTGGTGCTCAAGCGCGGCTGATTGCGCTGCAACACTACGGTCAGCCTCGACCGGCCTGCGGGGCGGTCTTTTTTTGCCGAGCGCACGGCCTATGCCTGGGCGGCCCCGACCGGCACGCCTGAGCCAGCGCGCGATGGCTATGCTGCTGGAGAGGATTCGCCTGCCCCTGGAGCCGCCATGCCCGTCCGCCACCTAGTCGCCTTGTTGGCCCTGCTCGGCCTTTGCCTGAACGCTGCCAGCGCCGCGCCCGCCTTCGATTGCGCCAAGGCCGAGAAAGGCAGCATCGCAGCGCTGGTCTGCCAGACGCCGGCGCTCGGCGAACTCGACCAGCAGATGGACAGGGTCTACCAGCAAGCGTTGGTCAAGGCCGCTAACGAGCACCCGCCGACCCTCAAGGCTGAGCAGCGCGGCTGGATCAAGGGGCGCGACGACTGCTGGAAGGCCGACGACCGCCCGCTCTGCGTGCGCGACAGCTACCGCCGGCGCATCGCCGAGTTGCAGGCGCGCTACCAACTGATCGAGGGCAAGGGCCCGCTGCAGTATGCCTGCGATGGGCAGCCGGCCAAGGCGGTGATCGCCACCTACTACCCCACCGATCCACCGACCGCGGTCGTCGAGTTCGGCGACGAGACCTCGCTGATGGTCCAGCAACAGGCTGGCAGCGGCGCCAGCTACCAGGGGCGCAACGAAAGCCTGGTGGAGAAGCACGGCGTGGCGCAGGTCACCTGGGGCTACGGCGCTGCGCCCATGCGCTGCACGCTGCGCCAGGGACAGTGACAGCGGCCAAGCCGCTCGCGCCAGCATTACGTTATGCAAAAAAACATAGTGATCGGCAGGCAGGCGACTGGCCGGCGGCACCGTCCCAGGCGCGGGGATTCCTTGGCCGCCGCGGCCATCCCACTGAATGTTTTCAGGAAATTCCGCCTTTCCCTATACTGCCGTCTCCACCCACGCGTAGAGAGCCCCATGGACATCCAGCAGATGCGTCTGGCCGCCGGCGAGGCCGCCAACATCCTGCGCTCGTTGAGCCACCCCGACCGCCTGATGCTGCTCTGCCAGCTCAGTCAGGGCGAGCGTTCGGTGGGCGAGCTGGAGGAACTGCTCGGCATCCAGCAGCCCAACCTGTCGCAGCAGCTCGGCGTACTGCGCAGCGAAGGCCTGGTCGATACGCGGCGCGACGGCAAGCGCATCTTCTACTCGGTCAAGGACCCCAAGGTCCTGCACCTGCTCGGCACCCTCTACCTGCTCTACTGCCCGCGTCCTTGAGCCGTTGAGCCGCGCCTGAAGCCACCCTGTGCGCAGCGCCGCGCCGGCAATGGCCGAGGCGCGTGCCATGCGTTTGCTCAGGTATCGGCAACGCCGCAGCGGGCCGTTCTCCGGCCCCTCATAGACTCTTAAGGAATAACAATAGGATTTAATATTATAGTTAGATATTATGCATTCTATTAAATTGACACCCTCGCTTACGGCGCATCGCCGACAAGACCATGGGGAGTGTCAGAAATCATGCAGTACCAACCACGCCTGCTCGCCAGCCTGGTGGCCCTGGGCAGCCTTGCCAGCCCGGCCGCGCACGCCACCAACGGCTATTTCTTCCACGGCTACGGCATCAAGGCCCAGGGCCAGGCCGGGGTCAGCATCGCCCAGCCGCAGGACGCCCTGGCCGCGGCCAACAACCCCGCCGGCACGGCCTGGATCGGCGATCGCCTGGACGTCGGCGCCACCCTCTTCGCCCCCGATCGCAGCGCGGAAATCGAAGGCAATGGCGCCGGCGCCAATGGCCATTACAACGGCAACGCCAAGAACACCTTCGTGATTCCCGAGTTCGGCGTCAGCAAGCAGCTCAACGACAAGCTCGGCGTCGGCCTGGCGGTGTACGGCAACGGCGGCATGAACACCGACTACCGCAGCAACCCCTATGCGGCCTTCGGCAGCAAGAACAGCGTCGGGGTCGATTTCACCCAGGTATTCATCACCCCGTCCGTGGCCTACAAGTTCACCGAGCGGCAGTCCTTCGGCATCGGCCTCAACGTCGTCTACCAGCGCTTCGCCGCCAAGGGCCTGAGCGCCTTCGCCAACCCGATGTTCTCCAGCGACAGCGCCCATCTGAACGATCACGGTCACGACAGCTCGACCGGGGTCGGCATCCGCCTCGGCTGGCAGGGCCAGCTCACCGATGACCTCACCCTCGGCCTGACCTGGGCGTCGAAGATCAAGGCCGCCAAGTTCGATCGTTACGCCGGCCTGTTCGCCAGCGGCGGCAGCTTCGACGTACCGGAAAACTATGGCGCGGGGCTGTCCTACAAGCTCACGCCACGCCTGACCCTGGGCGCCGACGTACAGGAGATCAAGTACGGCCACGTGCGCTCGGTGGGCAACGATTTCGACGTGCAGTCGCTGTTCGCCGGCAACCGTTTCGGCGCCAAGGACGGCCCCGGCTTCGGCTGGCGCGACATCACCGTCTACAAGTTCGGCGCCAGTTACGCCCTGCTGCCCGAGCTGACCCTGCGCGGCGGCTACAGCCACGCCGAGCAGCCGATCCCCGGCAGCCAGACCTTCCTCAACATCCTCGCCCCCGGCGTCATCCAGGACCACGCCAGCCTCGGCCTGACCTGGAGTCCGTCAGCGAGCAGCGAACTGAACCTGGCCTATACCCATGGCTTCAAGAAAACCGTCGATGGCAATGGCTCCATCCCGCAAGCCTTCGGCGGCGGCGAAGCCAACCTGAAGATGAGCCAGGACATTCTCGGCGTCGGCTACGCCTGGAAGTTCTGACGCGCCCCGTGCGTCGGCCTGCGCCTTCGCTTCCGCTTCAGCCCGCCGCCTGGCGGGCTTTTTTTCGCGCCGGGTCGGCGCGCCGCGGCGCGCTTCAGCTCCAGGCGTAGCTGGACGGCAGCGAGGCCATGTCGATGACGAAGCGGTAGCGCACGTCCGAGCGCTCCATGCGCTCGAAGGCTTCGTTGATCTGCTCCATGCGGATCATTTCGCACTCCGGGAGGATGTTCTTCTGCGCGCAGAAGTCGAGCATCTCCTGGGTCTCGGCGATGCCGCCGATCACCGAGCCGGCCAGGCGGCGCCGGCCGAGGATCAGCGGGATGGTCACCAGTTCGTCGATCGGTCCGACCTGGCCGACGATGACCAGGGTGCCGTCGACATCCAGCAGCGGCATGTAGGGCGAGACGTCATGGCGCACCGGCACGGTGTCGATGATCAGGTCGAAGGCGCACTGCGCCGCGGCCATGGCCTGGGCGTCGCTGGACACCAGCAGGCCGTGGGCGCCCAGGGCCAGGGCGTCGCTGCGCTTGTCGGCGCTGCGGCTGAGCACGGTGACCTGGGCACCGAGCCCGACGGCGAGCTTGACCGCCATGTGGCCGAGACCGCCGAGCCCGATCACCCCGACGCGACTGCCCGGCCCGACGTTCCAGGTGCGCAGCGGCGAGTAGGTGGTGATGCCGGCGCAGAGCAAAGGCGCGGCGCGCGACGGGTCGAGCCCTTGCGGCAGGCGCAGGACGAACTCCTGGCGCGCCACCAGGTGCTTGGCGTAGCCGCCGTAGGTGGTCTCGCCGGTGACACGGTCGCGGTCGTTGTAGGTCTGCGTGTGGTGTTCGCGGCACAGTTGCTCGTCGCCCTTGCGGCATTGGTCGCAGACCTGGCAGGAATCGACCATGCAGCCGACCGCGACCAGATCACCGACCTTGTGCCGGCTGACCTCGCTGCCGACTTCGCTGACACGACCGACGATCTCGTGGCCGGGCACCAGCGGATAGCGGCTGAAGCCCCAATCGTTGCGCGCCTGGTGCAGGTCGGAATGGCAGACGCCGCAGTAGAGGATTTCCATGGCCACATCGTTGGGCCGCAGCGCGCGGCGCTCGAAGCTGAAAGGCGCGAGCGGGGCTGTGGCGGACTGGGCGGCGTAACCGATGATTTTCATGCGCGGCGCTCCTTGAAGCACGGGGGGTGAATGCGGTGGCGGCCAGCCCTGGCCGGGTGTCGGCTGCGGCTCAGCGGCTGACGCGGCCCTCGATGGGATAGGCCGGGTCGCTGTAGCCCGGGGTCGATGCATGGCCGGGCGGCACCAGGCTATCGACCAGGCGCTCGTCCTCGGCGTCCAGGCGCAGCTCGAGGGCGTCCAGGTAGCTGTCCCATTGCGCCTCGGTGCGCGGCCCGGCGATGGCCGAGCTGATCAGGCGGTTGTTGAGCACCCAGGCCAGGGCGAAGGCGATCGAGGTGGTGCCGCGCGCGGCGGCGCGTTCGGCGATCGCCTGGGCGACTTGCAGCGACTCCGCGCGCCACTCGGTCTGCTGGATGCGCTTGTCGCCGCGGGCGACCCGCGAGTCCGCCGGTGGCGCGGCATCGACGGCGTATTTGCCGGTCAGCACGCCACGCGCCAGCGGGTTGTAGGAGACCACGCCGAGGCCGTAGTGCGCGGCCGCCGGCAGTTGCTCCACCTCCGCGGTGCGGTCGACCAGGTTGTACAGTGGCTCGCTGGCAGTGGGCCGCTGCATGCCGAGCTGGTCGGCCAGGCGCGCGACCTCGGCGATGCGCCAGCCACGGAAATTGGAGAGGCCGTAGTAGCGCACCTTGCCTTGGCGAATCAGGTCGTCGATGGCGCGCAGGCCCTCTTCCAGCGGCGCATCGGGCAGCGCGCGGTGGAAGTAGAGGATGTCGATGTAGTCGCTGCCCAGGCGCTTCAGGCTGGCCTCCACCGACTGCATGATCCACTTGCGCGACTGGCCCTGCTGGTTCGGCCCCTCGCCGCCCACATAGCCGAACTTGGTGGCGAGCACCCAGTGATCGCGCTGTGCGGCGATGGCGCGGCCGACGATCTGCTCCGAGCGGCCGGCATGGTAGACGTCGGCGCTGTCGAGGAAGTTGACGCCCTGCTCGGCGGCCTTGTCGATGATGCGTTTGGCGGTGGCTTCATCGGTTTCGCCGCCGAACATCATCGCGCCCAGGCACAGCGGCGACACTTTCAAGGCGCTGCGCCCCAGGTAACGGTATTCCATGTGTGTGGCTCCGTGGTTCAGGCGGCGGACTCGGCGCCGCGCTCGGTGAAGACGCGCTGGGCGACGCCCAGGGCGGTGGAGGCGGTCGGCCAGCCGGAGTAGAAGGCCAGGTGGGTGATCAGCTCGACCAGCTCGTCGCGGCTGATGCCGTTGTCCAGCGCCTTGTTCAGGTGGAACGGCAATTCGTTGTCGCGGTAGAGCGCGACCAGGCTGGCCACGGTGATCAAGCTGCGATCGCGCGGCGACAGGCCTGGACGTTGCCAGACATCGCCGAACAGCACCTCGTCGGTATAGCCGGCCAGCGCCGGGGCGATCTGGCCGAAGGCTTTGCGCGCGGGGCTCAGGTCATCGCTCATGGGGAGTTCTCCGGATGGGGACGGGGCCGCCCCGGCGCTCGCTTCTGCTAGAGCGGCGCCGTGCGCGGGCCGGGGGGCGCCAGCCTCGGTACGACGGCTGGCGGCAGCCCATGGCGAGCATGGTAGCCAGTGACGACTTAGCGATTAAGCCGCATAACCCGCATGCTCTTATGCGCGAAATTCATCAAAGCGCCCTGCCCGTCCGGGACCGGGTCGGGCGCTCAGGCCAGCGGCTGTGCCCGGGGATGGGCGCGCCGCTGCGTGATCGCTGCGGCGGCGATCAGCCGAGGTGGAAATGCAGCAGCGCCGACAGGCCGACCAACCCACCACTGGCCGCGACGCCGTAGGTGGCGTACTGCATCCACCGCCGCCGAGTCAGCAGGCAGATCGCCGCCAGCGAGATGGAGACCTGAATCAGCATGGTGCCCTGCGCCCAGCGGTGATGCAGGTGCAACTCGCCCTCGCTGCGCTCGGCGTTCAGCGCCACCTGCTGCTCCAGCTCCTGGGCCTTGGCGCGAATCTGCTCCTTCTGCTGCTGGTACTTGTGGATTTCCTCGGCGAAATGCGCGCTCTTCTGCGGATCGCTCGCCGCCAGCACTGCTCCCAGCTCGGCGAGATTCTGCTTTTCGCCCTTGGCCTGGTAGTAGCTCCACTGGTTGGCCGCCTCGGTCTTGGCGATGGCTTCCTCGTTCTTGTAGTACAGCGCCTGGCTTTCGGCGGCGCCGCCCTGGTAGGCGAAGATGGCGCCGACGGTGGCCAGGATCGCCGTGGTCACGGCGATGGCGCCGGTCAGGCGGTCTCGTTTGCGCTGGTGAATCGAGTGCTCCACTTCATGGTCGTGGGGGCCGTGGACTTCATATTCGGTGGACATGCGGCGGTACTCCAGGCTGCGCGATGGCGCGCGATTCTAGCAACTGAACGCGACTTTCAGCAGTGCCCGTGGCGGCGCTCGCGCAGGCTCTGGCTCGCCTGCCGCGAGGCAGGCATGGGACCGACTGAACAACCGCCCCGCAGCGCTCTCGGGAGCAACTACGCTTGCCAGGGTGTCCGGGTCTTTCTTCAACGAGGCCAGGGCACGCCGCCGCCCCTCGGGAAGACCACGCATGAGAACAACGTTCAGAAGTCTGCTGCTGTCGTCCCTTCTCGGCACGCTCGGCACGGCCCAGGCCCTGGAACTCTACAAAGGCGCGCAGGGAAGCCTGGACTTCAACCTGGAGATCACTGCGGCGCCGCTCTACAGCTCGTACGACTTCGGCACGGCGCAAGCGCGCAGCGTGCAGTGGCTGGAGAGCTATGTGCGCAGTGGCTTCTCCGGCACAACGCCGCTAGGGGGCGGCGCGGCCTATGCGGGGGTCGGCATCATGACCTCGAAGATTGTCGGCGACGGCGACGCATCGGCCACCAGCAACGGCCATGAATCCCGCACGGACTTCGATACGGCCTTCGCCGGCTGGAAGAACGACTGGTTCGACCTGTCCGCGGGGCGCCAGGACTACCAGATGGGCGATGGCTTCCTCATCGATGGCGACCAGCTCAACTATGGCGAACGCCTGGGCAACGGCTTCAATCGCGGCGGCCTGTACTACCTGTCCGGACGCACCTCGTTCGCCCGCAGCGCGATCCTCCGGCTGCACCCGAGCGACGGCTGGCTGCTGGAGGGCTTTCATCTGGAGTCGGGCAACAATGGCCAGGGGACGCCGCATCTCGACGGGGTGAACAGCGACTACGCCGTGGACGAGGATAACTCCCTCGGCCTCGCCTATTTCACGGTGAACAACGTCGACAGCCATGTCGCCGACGGTCTGTTCGCCCTGCGCAGCGGCCTCGACGTCTACAACCTGCGCGGCAAGAGCGACCTGGGCGTGCCGTCACTCTCGATCGAAGCCGGCTATGCCGCTGAACGCTCCAGCCAGGTCGATGCCTATGCCTGGTATGCCGGCGCCAGCTACCAGTTCAAGTCCGCGCCGCTGGCGCCGCAACTCGGCTATCGCTACTCGCGCTTCTCCGGCGACGCCCCCGCGAGCGACAAATCGGAAGCCTTCGATCCCTTGTTCTACGGCTCGACGATCGGCGAGCCGACCTGGGTCCAGGGCGAGATCGCCGGTACCTTCGCCGGGCCGTTCAACTCGAACGCCAAGGTCAGCCGACTGTCGCTGAACGCCAGCGTCAGCGAGCGATTGGCGGTCGGCGCCATGGCCTACCGTTTCGACAGCGCACGCGAGGCCGAGCACCTCGCCGACGAACTGGACCTGCACGTCGAGACCTACCTCAGCGAGCACCTCGCCCTGGTCCCGATCGTCGGTGTGTGGAAGCCCCGGCAAGGCGCGACAGCGCTCTACGGGGAGAAGAGGCAGCAGACCTTCGTCGCCCTGGTCACCTCGTTCAGCCTCTGAGCCGAGCGCAGCCCGCGCCGGCCGCGCGCGGCTGCGCAGCGACCGGCGCGCTGCCTACTTTTGCTCGTGCAGGTAATGCTGAATGGCATCCACTTCAGCCTTGCTCGGCTGCCTGCCGTTGTCCGTCTTGAAACTGGCGAGCTGCCAGTGCGGCATCGGGGTTTTCAAGGGTTTGCCAGCATCGTCGATACCCTTGAGCACGGCGCGCTCGAACAGCTTGGGCTTCCATTCGCTGGCATCGCCCACCAGTTTCGGTGCGCTGCCGCCCATGCCGCGCTCGCCATGGCAGACGCTGCAATTGTCGTGGAACAGTTGTTCGCCGTTCGGCCCGGCCGCCAGCGCCGAACAGGCGACCAGCGCTAACAGGACACCGCATGAATGTTTCATCGCACGCTCCAGGCAATCCGTGAGGGGGTATGGGCAGATGGCCGAATGACGACTATCCGCCATCTTTGTGACAGCACATTGAGCATAGGCGTGGCAGGCGCCGTTCGCCGGATGAGGCGCCGATTCATTGAGCGCGCCAGCCAGCAGCGCTGAGCGCCCGGCCTCCGCCGGCGAGCCCCCGTCCCGGCGTTCGCACCCGCCTCAGGAACTCAGCGGGCAGCCGTTGGCCAGGCTGCCATGGGTCGATTCGATGGCCGCCGCGAGCTTGCGCAGGTTGGCTTGGTGCGCCACGACCAAGGCATCGATGGAGTTGCCCGCCGGGGTCTGTAAGGTCATGTGGCAGCTCCTGTCGCTTTTCGTATCGGCCGCGCCGAAACGCCAGACCACATCCAGCAACGCATAGCGACCGGGGACCGAGTCGAAGCGCAGCACCTCCACCCACAGGCGCACCTTGCGCGCGCTGTTGCTGCCCGCCCCCGGCGACGCGCTCAACTGCTCCGCCAGGGCGCTTTGCACCTCCTCGTCGAGGTTGGCGCCCCACCACTCGGTTTCCAGGATTTCCAAGCCACTGTTGCTCTGGCGGATGACGATCTGCGAGCGATCGACCTGGGGCGGCACCCGCACCTGCTCGACCTGGATGGCCAAGTCCGACGCCGCGCCGCGCGCGTCGGCCGTCGCCGGCACCAGCGTGTGGTAGTGGATCGGATCGCTGCGGCAGGCGCCGAGCAAGGCGAGCAGGCTCAGGGCTAGCACTTTGGGCAAGACGGACATGCTGGCGGTCTCCTGTCAGTTGCTCGAACGGGGTTGCAGGTTGGTCGATTCGGCATTCTGCGGGCGACCGCGCAGCAGCGACTCCGGATGCCGGCTCAGGTAATCGGACAACTCGCGCAGGGAACGCGACATGCGCTCCAGCTCCCTGAGGGTCTGCGACACCTGTTCGCGCTGGGGCGAGCCTTCGTCCAGCGTGGTGTTGGCCGACTGCAGGGTCTTGCGCAGGTCGTCGAGGGTCGCCTGTACGCCGGGCAGGGTCTGGTCGTTGAAATGCTTGAGGCCCTTGCGCATCTCCACCAGGTTGCCATTCAGGTTGCTGGCGATGCTTTCCAGCGGCAGCTTGTTGATCTTGTCGATGACCTTCTGCACTTCATCCTGCAGCTTGTCCAGGCTGCCCGGAATCGTGGGCAGGCGGAACGGCCGCAGGGAGGGATCGAAATCGACCTTGGCCGCGTCGGGGTAGAAGTCCAGGGAGATGTACAACTGGCCGGTCAACAGGTTGCCGGTGCGCGGCTGCGCGCGCAGGCCGTGCTCGACGAAGTTGGCGAGGAGCCGGCTGGTGGCTTCCTGGTTGCTCGGAACGTGCTTCAGCTCGTCGATCATCTTCTGATGAGCCGGGCCGATCCGCTGCGGGAACAGGACCGCGTCGACGATGACCGGGAAGGTGCGGGTCTTGATATCGAAGTCCAGTTGCACCGAGAGCACCTTGCCGACTTCCATGCCCATGAATTCCACCGGCGCCCCCGGCTTCAGGCCGCGCAGCGACTCATCGAAGCGCAGGCGGAAATACTGGGCGAGGCCGTCGGGCGGCGCCAGGGCGCTCTGCTCGTCGGCGAACAGCTCGAAGCTGGCCTTTTCCGCGGCCGGCTGGTCCACCGTGCTGCGTTCCGGCAGGCCGAAGGCGACCCCGCCGATGAGGATCGACGACAGCGACTGGGTATTGACCTTGATGCCATCGGCGCCGAAGGCGACATCGACGCCACTGGCATTCCAGAAACGCGTGTCTTGGGTGACGAACGCATCGTTCGGCGCCAGCACGAAGATACCGATATCGACGCCCTTGCCCTGCGGATCGAGGGCATAGGACACCACCTGCCCCACCGGGATCTTGCGGAAGTACACCGGCGAGCCGATATCCAGCGAGCCGAGGTCCCTGGCATGCAGGTGGAAGCTCTTGCCCTGCTCGCCATAGGTGATCGCCGGGGGCGACTCCAGCCCGGTGAAGGTCTTGGCGCGCTCGCCGGACTGGCCGGCGTCGGCGCCGATGAAATTGCCCGAGAACAGCGTATCGACGCCCGACACCCCGCCGGCGCCAATGCGCGGGCGCACCACCCAGAACACCGAGTCGCGGGTGGCGAAGGACTCCGCTTCCTTGTTCAGTTGCACCTTGGCCGAGACGCTTTTCTTGTCCGCGGCCAGCTCGACGGCGGTGACTTCGCCGATCACCACGTTGCGGTACTTGACCTGCGTCTTGTGCGCTTCGAGACCCTGGCCGGTCTTGAAGGTAATGCTGATGACCGGACCTTCCTGCATCCAGTTGCGCACCACCAGCGAAGCGCCGATGAGCAAGGCCACCACGGGGACGATCCAGACCAGGGAAACGCTCCAGCGCTGGGTCTTGACCTGTGCCTCGCCCGGCACCGGTGCGTCAGTGTCTTCTTGCATCGCCCGATTTCTCCTTGGAAGGGGGAGCCTGCCAGATCAGGCGCGGCTCGAAACTCATCGCGGACAACATGGTGAAGACCACCACCAGGCCGAAGAACAGGATGCCGGGACGCGGCTCGATGGTGCCCAGCTCACGCAACTGGACCAGCGCCGCCACCAGGGCCACGACCAGCACGTCGAGCATCGACCAGTAGCCGATGACTTCGATCAGCCGGTACAACTGGGTGCGCTGCCGACGCGCCCAGAGACTGCCGCGCTGGACGCTGACGAGCAGGGTGATCAGGGCAAGGAACTTGACCGCCGGCACGCCGATGCTGGCGATAAAGATGATCAGGGCGATGTCCCAGGCGCCGCTTTCCCAGAACTCCAGGACGCCGCCGACGATGGTGCTGTCGCTGGCGCTGCCGAACATGCTGGTGTGCATCACCGGCAACAGATTGGCCGGCACATAGAACACCAGGGCGGCCAGCAGGAAAGCCCAGGTGCGTTCGACCGAGTTGGCCTTGCGCGCGTGCAGCCGCGCGCCGCAGCGGCTGCAGCGCTGCGGCCGGCGCGTTATATCGCAGGCCTGGCCGCAACCATGGCACAGGCAGAGGTGCATGGCCGGCGCCAGCGGCGGCAAGCTCACAGCTGATCCCATAGGTCACGCACGTCGCGCCCGGCGATGTAGATCAGCAAGACGCTGAGCGCCGCCAGCGCCACCAGGCCAACGCCGGGAATCACATCGAGCAGTCCGGCCAGTTTGATCACGGCGACCAGCGCGCCCAGCAGGCAGACCTCCAGCATGCTCCAGGGGCGCAAGCCCTCCAGGCCGCGCATGCACAGATTGAAGGCCGGTGCGCGGGTCGCGGCCAGGGCGAAGCCGAGCACCCAGATCAGCAAGGCGACCTGGACGATCGGCGCGATGATGATGGCCAGGGCGGCGACCAGCGCGATGAAGGTGATGGAACCGCTGCTGAGGATCATCACCGAGTCCCAGAGCGTCGCTGAGTTTCTCAGCCCCTGGAAATTGATGCTCATCACCGGATAGCAATTGGCGAACACCAGCAGGATCGCAGCGGTCAGGCTCAGGGCCAGGCGCTGCTGCAGCGAAAGCCCGTCGTGGCGCTGCAACACCGCCCCGCAGCGCACGCAGCGCGCGGTTTGGTGCTTGGCCAGAGCGGCCTGCCGATAAACCGAATCGCAATACTCGCAGATGATCAATTTGTCGCTGTGGGCCATGGTGCGCTCAGGATGCATGCCGTAACGGCAGACCAGCCGATATAGCCACAGGACCGCATTTCAGCCCCGCGCTATTGCTCTCCATACTGATTGAAGCAGCCGCGCGGCGATTGGTTGGGTTTTGCACCCAGCCATTTGGTTATTGAAGAGACGGCAACGATAGCGATTGGCAGTAAGCGCCACGGGCGCGGCGTCCAGACTCCAGGCACGCCACTCGCCGGCGCTCGGCTCGGCGCCGGGCACTCGTCGGCGCCACCGGCGCTCCGGCATCTACCTCAGCGCTCGATATCATCCTCCGCGCCGGCATTGGCGCGCTCAGCCGCGCCGAGGGTGCCCTCCGCCGACGGGCCGGGCTGGTGCTTTTCGATTTCCAGCACGCCGGCCTGGTGGCTGGCGAAGGTGCGGCGGCCGTTGACCTTGGCTTTGTACATGGCGCTGTCCGCGCGCAGGATCAGGTCTTCCGCGGTCACGCCATCCTCGGGGTAGAGGCTGATGCCGACACTGGCGCCGATCTGCAACACCGCGCCATTCAGCGTGACCCGCTCATTCAGCGCGCCGAGGATCTTGCGGGTGACGCTGGAGGCAATCGGCGCGATGCCGGCGCCGCGGATCAGCACGACGAACTCATCGCCGCCCAGGCGCGCCACTATGTCGTCGCTACGCACCGCCCGGCGCAAGCGGCTGGCCACCACCATCAGCACTTCGTCGCCCACCGCATGGCCCATCTGGTCGTTGATGCTCTTGAAGTGATCGAGGTCGATGAAGAGGACCGCCAGTTGCTGGTGCGTCCCCGCCGTCTCGGCGATGGCCTGCTCCATCTGCTGGAAGAACTGCATACGGTTCGGCAGCCCGGTCAGCGAGTCATGGTTGGCCAGGTGCCGCAGTTCCTGCTGGGTGCGGCCCATCACTTCGAGGTGCGACTTGAGTTCCTTGCGCATCTGGTCGAAACCGCGCGCCAGCACGCCGATCTCATCCTCGCGCTCGACCGGCAACGCCTCGTCGAGGGTGTGTCCGGTCTGGAAGCGCCTGGCGGCGTGGATGAGCATCTGCAGCGGATGGGTCAACGCGCGGGAGAACAGGATGGCTAGGGCGATGGCCAGCAGGCTGAACACCAGCACCATCTGGATGATGCTATGCCCCAGGGTCTTGCCGCTGCCCAAAACATCTTGCAGCGGGCGGGCCAGGCCGACGACCACGAACTGGCGGTTTTCCGGCGGGCCGAAGGACTTGCGGACGAAAGCCATGATCTTGCCGTCGGCGCGTTGTGGGTCGTCCAGCCCGTTGACCAGCACACTGGGGGTGGTGTCGTTGAACAGCGACTTGGTCTGGGCGAAGCTGTCCTGGATGAGGATGCGCTGGCCCTTGTCGAAGGCGAAGGTCTTCGACGCATCCGGGTGGACCAGGAAGTCGCCCCACTGGTTGGTCAGGTACATCTGGTAGCGCGCTGGCAGGTCGGCCTTGAGGGTTTCGAGGAACTTGCGCAGATCGACGTTGATCACCGCCACCCCCAGCGCCTCGCCGTTGGCGCCCAGCACCGCGGTGGCGAGGCGCAGCGACGGCGCGCCTTCGGCGGAGTGCGCGCCCTGCTCGTGGTTCACCGTGATGGGCGAGATGTAGACGTGTCCAGGCGCCAGTTCGAGGGTCTCGAAGACATAGGGAAAATGCCCCTTCTCCTGCAATTTGTCGCCCTCGACCTGGACGATCGCCTCACCGTCGCGATCGAAGCGGATCAATTCCAGGCCATGGGCCTGGCGACTGATCAGGCGCATCTGCGAGTACTGCGGGTGCAAGCGCATGAAGGTGGCGAAGACGCCCGCCAGGCGCGCCCTCGCCGCCTGATACTCGGGGCCTTCGCCGAGACCGACCAGCATCGGCGCCGAGGGCAGGCTGCCAATCGTCAGCGCGTCGGCGGAAATATCCAGCAGCAGCGAGGAGAATCGCTGGCTGAGCAACTCGGTGGAGGTCAGCAGGTTGGATTCCGCTTCATTGACCAGCAGGTTCTGGTTGGCGGAATAGGAGTAATAGCCGGTCACCCCGGAAGACAGGATACCGATGCAGGCCAGCAGGGTGGTGAGCTTGGCGGTGAGACCCATGCGCATGGCTAGAATGGCTCCCCGCGCTCGCCCGAGACGATCCGGCTCCACAGCGCTTCGCGCCGCGCGACGTCCTCCACCGGCTGCAGCCAGATCAGGCGCGTCTTGTCGGAAAGCTCACTCGGCGCGACCTGGGTATTGGCCAGCCCCTGCCGCTCGCTGAGCAGCTTGCCGATGGCGGGCTCCAGCATGTAGTTGATCCAGGCATGGGCCAGGTCGCGGTTCTTGGCGGCGCGGGTCATCGCCCAGCAATCCAGCCAGGCGATCGCGCCTTCATCGGGAATCACGTAGCCGATATCGGCGCCGGCCTGGCGCAACTGGGTGAGTTGCTGGGTGCCGTAGTTGGCGAAGAGCAAGGCGGCGCGATGGCGGATGAACAAGTCGGTTGCCTCCTCCGGGAGACTGTAATAGGCCAGCAGATTACGCCGCAGGGCCACCAGCTTGTTCGCCGTGGCGCGCATCTCGTCCGCACTGAGCCGGAAGGGATCGCGGAATCCCAGGGTCAGCGCGGTGAAGGAGAAATTGTGCTGGGCACTGTTGAAGGCCAGCACCTTGCCCTGGTAGCGCGGATTCCACAGCTCGCTCATCGAACGCGGCGGGACCGGCACCTGGCGGCGGTCATAGATCAGGCCCATCGCCGAATACGTGAAGGGGATGGCATAGACCTTGTCCTCCTGGACCAGCCCGCTGATCGAGGACAGATCGCGAAAACGCGGCAGTTGCTTCTGGGTATTGGGCAGCGCCGCCGGATCGAGGGGTTGCAGCAGGCGCTCCTGCACATAACGCTGGATTTCGGCGGTATTCGCCGCCACCACATCGAACAGGCTGCCGTTCTCGGCATGCATCCGATCCCAGAGCGATTCGTCGGAATCGACGAAGGTGACAACCACCTTGGCCTGGTATTGCTCTTCGAAGGACTTGACCACATCGTCGTCGGCATAGCCGGGCCAGGCCAACACATGCAGGACATTCTCTTGTGCGGCGAACGCCGGCAGTCCGACCAAACTGAAAAAGGCATGAAAAATCAGCAGGAAACAAAATCTGCGCATACATCCCCGACCTTTAATAAACCCCAAGAATCGAACCTTTTCGACCTTTGCGCGAATTGAAATCCGACGTTTCGATCAAGTTTTCTCTGCTGCGCCGATGCCAGCTTCCCCAGTGCTGGAAAAATCCACCGCAACTCTCTGCCATGGATTAAGGGGAAAGCATGACATTATCAATAAGTTATGCAAGTAACCCGGTCACCGCCCGATGGTCTGGCTGACCAACTGCGAAGAACGCGTGTGATCAATACCCGCAAGGCGATGCCTGTAAACGGAACATTCGTCCCAGAAAAACCGCAGCAACCTGGCATCCGCTCGGCGCCGGCCGCCCCCGCAGGACGGCGCCCGGGCATTGAGTCTGGCGGCGCATGGGCTACGCCCTCCTCGATCTGTTTTCGACACCCTAGCGGACAGAGGCGCGGGTATCCGGTTCGATCAAGTTGCCGATTCACTCGCCATATAGATATTTCAACAATGGATCAGCAACTTTCTCACAAACACCTCAGGCACTCGGTAAACAGAACGCTTTGCTCTCCCCCTTAGAAGCCTTCTTAAAAAGAGGCAACTCGAATAGACGATAAAAACCCTCGATTTAGAATCCGTTGCAAGACTCCAAGAAACAGCATTTTGGAAATCGGATATGCCCGGACATACCGTTCAGGCCAATTCAATGGTGGATCGAGAAATGAAAAGGATCGTATCGGCTTCACTTCTTCTCTGCGCCCTGAGTGGCTGCATGACCACGCGGGACGGTTTGCTGGATCAGAAGGGGATGATCACCAACGATGGCGGACTACAGGTCTATCGCCGCGAATTGAACGAGCCGCGCTACCAGGTGGCGCCCAAGTATGTCGAGCGGGTCTTGCTGGTCGGGCATGTCGGCGTACTGACGCGATTCGACACCGAGGAAGAGAAAGCGCGCGGCTATAGCGATTACTTGAGCGGCCTGACAACCCAGCGGCAAGATCATCGACGGGCGATCTTTCTCAGCCGCCAGGAGTTCTTCGACAACATCGGCGGCGTGGTTTCCGTGGACTTCTTCCGGGCCGGACTCTACACCCTCAATACCATGGCGCTGGTGCCGAAGAACCTGATGGAGCAGATCCACTACCCGTCCTTCCTTTCTTCGCTGTTCTCCGGCAAAGGTGATCTGGTCGGCGCGACGACCAACTTGGATGGCGTCTTCATCATCGCTTCGCGCCTCTGCGCCAAAGACAACCTCAACTGCACCCGCGACTACACACCGGGACTCTTCCGCGAGGGCAGCGGTGTGCAGATCGACCGTCACCTGCAAGCCATGCAGCATGGCGCGACCATCGATCCCGATACCTATAAGGTTGCCAGCCGATAATTCCTCCCCGGTAAAAGACACTCCCGGAACGGCGCGACAGGCGTCCGGGAGTGCCGCTGAACAGCTCCGCCCCTGCCCCGACCAGCCGCTCTAGCGCGCTCGAAATCGCCCGGCCAACCGACGGCCGGCACCGACATTGCGCACGTTCAGGCGCTTGAATGAGCGCAAAAACCACCCCGAAGCCGCCGAAGGCAAACTCGAAATCACGCCTTCTCAGCCAGATATTCCGACTTATCCCTGCTTATTCGTCGAATTTCGCGATTGTTAGCTGAGAGTCAACAGTCATTTTCATGGAGTGAGATTAACTTCGATAAGGTCTCCGGCATTATGAAAGGGCGCTTTCACCTGCAGGAAAAACTATTCAGAAGGCGCCCATCGCAAGCATTGCCAACGCAACTTTCCGCGATTTTCGACGCGCTCTCCCGGGCGTGTCCGAACGCTGTTCCTGCCTATAAGAATCCTGGCCATCACGCAGTTACCGGCCAGTACGCCAAGACCAAAGGAGCAACTCCATGAAGTACCTAAAACGCAGCACGCTCGTGCTCGCCGTTTCCGCCGCTACGCAACTGGCATACGCCGACGCCTTCGTCAGCGACCAGGCCGACGCCAAGGGTTTCCTTGAAGACAGCCATCTGGACCTGCTCCTGCGCAACTTCTACTACAACTCCGATGGCAAGAACGGCGGCAGCGACCGTCGCGACTGGACACAGGGCTTCTTCGCCACCTACAACTCCGGCTTCACCCAGGGCACCGTCGGCTTCGGCGTCGACGCCTACGGCTATCTGGGCGTGAAACTGGACGGCGGCGCGGGCACCGCTGGCACCGGCAACCTGCCGGTGGACCGTAATGGCAACCCGCAAGACAACTTCGGCAAGGCCGGCGGCGCGCTGAAGGTACGCATCTCCAAGACCGAGCTGAAATTCGGCGACATGCAACCGGTGGCCCCGGTGTTCGCCGCCGGCGGCACCCGCATGATGCCGCAGACCGCCAAGGGCTTCTCGCTGATGAGCAGCGAAGTGAAGGACCTGGACCTGGAAGCGGGCCACTTCACCGCCGGCACCAGCTCGGTGACCACCAGTTCCCACGGCGGGCTGTTCGCCAGCTATGCCAACGTCGAGACCGACAGCGTCGACTTCGTCGGCGGCAAGTACGCCATCGCTCCGAACATGAGCGTGTCGCTGTACGGCTCCGAGTTCCAGGACGTCTGGCGCCAGTACTACGGCAACGCCAACTACCAGTTGCCGCTGAGCGATAAGCAGTCGTTGGGCTTCGACTTCAACATCTACCGCACCAACGACTACGGCGCGGCCAAGGCCGGACGGATCGACAACACCACCTGGTCGTTCGCCACCGCCTACTCCTTCCTCACCGCGCACACCGTGACCCTGGCCGTGCAGAAGGTCCAGGGCGACACCCCGTTCGACTACGTCGGCTTCGGCGACAACCGTTCGGGCGCGATCGGCGACTCGATCTTCCTCGCCAACTCCGTGCAGTACTCCGACTTCAACGGCCCGGGCGAGCGCTCCTGGCAGGCACGCTACGACCTGGCGATGGAGAGCTACGGTGTTCCGGGGCTGACCTTCATGGCCCGTTACCTCAACGGCACCAACATCAATGGCGACCACATGGCCGCCGACAGCCCCTACCGCAACTACGGCTACGGTAGCGACGGCAGCCACCACGAAACCGATATCGAAGCCAAGTACGTGATGCAGTCCGGCCCGGCCAAGGACCTGTCCTTCCGCCTGCGTCAGGCCTTCCACAGCGGCAACGCCGACCAGGCCGAAGGCGATCTCGCCGAAACCCGCCTGATCATCGACTACCCGCTGTCGATCCTGTAACCGCAGCACCCGGAACCGCCGCGGGGCCCTGCCCTTCGGAGGTTCCAGCCGTCTCCCCGGCGACGGGGTGCAGCCGCCCACGACGGCGAGCGCACCCCGGACGCCAGCCAGCCTGCCAGCACCTCGCCACTGTCCCGCTCATCGCCAGCCCGACCTGCCGGCAGCTGCCTATCGGCTCCTGACGTTGATCTTTGTGATTGCTCCTTTCAACGTCCTTTCAAGCCGCTCGCTCGAGCGGCTTCTTTTTTGCCGCCGGCGCCACGGCAGATAGCCCGCCGCATGCACACGAGCCCGACGACGGGAGCGCTCGCCAGCCCTGGCCCCGTTCGCCAGGTCGATCGACGGCCAGGTAGTTCGTTAGCTAGCTTTCCTACAAGACAGCAGCGGTTCATCATCACCGCCCGCTCTCCAGTCGTCACCTGCCCCGCCATGTCCGTCGATACCGCCGCAGCCCCCTCGAATGCCGCCGTCACCCTGGAAGTGGTGTCGGTGGTGCTCTTCACCTTTCTCGCCTACCTGACCATCGGCATCCCGCTCGCGGTGCTGCCTGGCTACGTGCATCACGACCTGGGCTTCGGCTCGGTGCTGGCCGGACTGGTCATCAGCGTGCAATACCTCGCCACCCTGCTCACCCGCCCCTACGCCGGAACGGTGATCGACACCCTCGGCCCCAAGCGCGCGGTGCTCTATGGCATGGCCGGCTGCGCGGCCAGCGGCCTCTGCATGCTGCTCTCGGTGATGCTGCAGGGACTGCCGGCGCTCAGCCTGGGCAGCCTGCTGCTTGGACGAATGATCCTCGGCACCGCGGAAAGCCTGGTCGGCACCGGCTCGATCACCTGGGGCATCGACCGCGTCGGCATGCTGCACACCGCCAAGGTGATTTCCTGGAACGGCATCGCCAGCTACGGCGCGCTGGCTGTCGGCGCACCCCTGGGCGTGCTGCTGGTGCAGCACTTCGGCCTGGCCAGCATGGGCTTGAGCGTCCTACTGCTGGCGCTGCTCGGTTTCGCCCTGGCCTGGCCACGCCGCGCCAAGGATGTGCAGCCCGGCGAGCGCCTCCCCTTCCATCATGTGCTCGGCCGCGTCGCAGCGCACGGCAGCGGCCTGGCCCTGGGCGGCATCGGCTTCGGTTGCATCGCCACCTTCATCACCCTGTATTACGGCAGCCGTGGCTGGGCCGGCGCGGTCTACTGCCTGAGCGCTTTCGGCGGTTGCTTCATCGGCGCGCGCCTGCTGTTCGCCCATGCCATCAATCGCCATGGCGGCTTTCCGGTGGCGATCGTCTGCCTGCTGGTGGAAAGCCTCGGCCTGTTGCTCCTGTGGCTGGCGCCGGGGCCCTGGTCGGCGCTGGCGGGCGCGGCGCTCAGCGGATTCGGTTTTTCTCTGGTATTCCCGGCGCTGGGCGTGGAAGCGGTCAAGCTGGCGCCGGCGTCCAGCCGCGGCGCCGCCCTGGGCGCCTACTCGCTGTTCATCGACCTGTCGCTGGGCATCACCGGCCCGCTGGCTGGCGCCATCGCAGGCGGCTATGGCTTCGGCTCGATCTTCCTCTTCGCCTGCGTTGCCGCGCTGGCTGGCCTGAGCCTGAGCGTCTGGCTGTACCGCCGCAGTCGCGGCTGAGGACATCGGCTCAGAAACAGCAGGGCTTTTCCGTGTGAAACAGCCGAATACCTTACAAAGCAGCTACGGACGCGGCAGAGTGCCTGGATTTTCCGCGCACTCTGCTATTATCGCGCCGCGCCGAGGCCTGTGAGGGGCCTCGAGACTCTCCAATAACACGCCGGCCCCCGGCGTAGCCTGTCCCGATACGGAGCGATCGGCACGGGCCGCTTTGCCATTCGCCAGGGGCGCCGCGATACAGACTGCAATCAGGACACAACAAGATGATCAACAAACGGATCAGTTTGCTCGCATTGGGCATTCTCGCTGCCAGCAGCCAAGCCATGGCCGACGGCCAGGCCGATGCCAAAGGATTCGTCGAAGACAGCCACCTGGATCTGTTCTTCCGTAACGGCTACATGTACCGCGACTACAAGCAGGGCAAACAGGACAAGTCCGAGTGGGGCCAGGCCGCCAGCGCCACCTTCACCTCCGGTTTCACCCAGGGCACCGTCGGCTTCGGCGTCGACACCTTCGGTCTCTATGCCCTCAACCTCGACAAGAACGGCGACCGCGCCGGCGCTCCGGGGATCGACTTCTTCAAGAAAGACGGCAACGGCAATCCGGCCGAAGACCTGTCGCGCCTCGGTGGTGCGCTCAAGGCGCGCTTCTCCAACACCGTGATCAAGTACGGCGACCAGATGCCCAGCCTGCCAGTGCTGAGCTACGACAACTCGCGCCTGCTGCCGGAGAGCTACACCGGCACCCTGATCACCTCCAAGGAAATCCAGGGCCTGGAACTGAACGTCGGCCGCTTCACCGAAGAAGTCCAGAAAAGCGCCACCGGCCATGACAGCGGCGGCCTGAAGCGCATCGACGTGTATGGCGGTAGCTATAAGTTCACCGACAACTTCAGCGGCGCGCTCTACGCCTCGGACAACAAGGACGTGGCCCGCAAGGAGTACATGAACCTCAACTATGTGCTGCCGCTGCAGGACAAGCAGTCGCTGACCTTCGACTTCAACGGCTACAAGACCAAGCTGAACAAGGACTGGGCCGACGACAACAATGGCGGCAACCGCGACAACACCATCTGGAGCCTGGCGGCCACTTACGCCTTCGGCCCGCACTCGGTGATGCTCGCCCACCAGCGCAACACCGGCGACACCGGCTACCTCTACGGCGGCTACCAGAGCGGCCACTGGATCGGCGACGGCGGCACCACCATCTGGCTGGCCAACTCCTACTGGTCGGACTTCAACGGCGAAGACGAGCGCTCCTGGCAGGCCAGCTACGCGCTGGACTTCTCCGAGTACGGCGTGCCCGGCCTGACCTACCAGGTCGCCTACGTCTACGGCGACAACATCAAGACCGAAGAGACCGGCAACGGCCACGAGCGGGAAATCTTCAACCAGCTCAAGTACGTGGTACAGAGCGGCCCGGCCAAGAACCTGTCGTTCAAGCTGCGCGGTTCCTGGCTGCGCGTGTCCAGCGACGCCCGCTCCTACAACAGCGAGGGCAACGAATTCCGCGCCTTCGTCGAGTACCCGCTCAACGTCTTCTGATCCGGGTTTTCTCGCCTAGCGACAAGAAACGCCCCGTGGCCCATGCCACGGGGCGTTTTGCATTGCGCCGGCCTTTGCGCAGCCCACGGCCAGCGACGGACCGGACGGCGCTGCACGCCAGGGCCCAGCTGTGCGACAATACGCGCTTCGCCCGGTATGCCCCCGCTTTCATGTCACAGCAATGCGGCCATAGCGCGCCGATACAGCTGTCACTCCCGACCCATACCCGACCGCAATGCCCGCCACCGCCCTCTTTCATTCGGCGGCGCTGGCACGCCATCAGCTTCATAGGTAATGCCTTGATCTCCACCGCTAACATCACCATGCAGTTCGGGGCCAAGCCCCTGTTCGAAAACGTCTCCGTCAAATTCGGCAACGGCAACCGCTACGGCCTGATCGGCGCCAACGGCTGCGGCAAGTCCACCTTCATGAAGATTCTCGGCGGCGATCTCGAGCCGAGCGGCGGCCAGGTGATGCTCGAGAACGACGTGCGCCTGGGCAAGCTGCGCCAGGACCAGTTCGCCTACGAAGACTTCTCGGTGATCGACACCGTGATCATGGGTCATGAGGAGCTGTGGCAGGTCAAGGCCGAGCGCGACCGCATCTACTCGCTGCCGGAAATGAGCGAGGAAGACGGCATGGCGGTGGCCGAGCTGGAGGTGCAGTTCGCCGAATTCGACGGCTACACCGCCGAATCCCGCGCCGGCGAGCTGCTGCTCGGTCTGGGCATTCCGCTGGAACAGCATTTCGGTCCGATGAGCGCCGTCGCGCCGGGCTGGAAACTGCGCGTGCTGCTGGCCCAGGCGCTGTTTTCCGATCCCGACCTGCTGCTGCTCGACGAACCGACCAACCACCTGGATATCAACACCATCCGCTGGCTGGAAAGCGTGCTGACCGCGCGTAACAGCACCATGATCATCATTTCCCACGACCGCCACTTCCTGAACAGCGTCTGCACCCACATGGCCGACCTGGACTACGGCGAGCTGCGCCTGTTCCCCGGCAACTACGACGAATACATGACCGCGGCCACCCAGGCCCGCGAGCGCCTGCTGTCGGACAACGCCAAGAAGAAAGCGCAGATCGCCGAACTGCAGACCTTCGTCAGTCGCTTCTCGGCCAACGCCTCCAAGGCCAAGCAGGCCACCAGCCGCGCCCGCCAGATCGACAAGATCCAGTTGGAAGAGGTCAAGCCGTCCAGCCGTGTCAGCCCGTTCATCCGCTTCGAGCAGTACAAGAAGCTGCATCGCCAGGCGGTGACCCTGGAGAACGTCAGCCAGGGCTTCGACGGCGTGCCGCTGTTCAAGGGCCTGAGCCTGCAGGTCGAGGCCGGCGAGCGTATCGCCATCATCGGCCCCAACGGCATCGGCAAGACCACCCTGCTGCGCACCCTGGTCGGTGACATGGCGCCCATCGCCGGCGAGGTGAAGTGGACCGACAGCGCCGACATCGGCTACTTCGCCCAAGACCATGCCGACGACTTCGCCGACGATATGAACCTGTTCGACTGGATGGCCCAGTGGACCCAGGGTGGCGAGCAACTGGTGCGCGGCACCCTCGGGCGCATGCTGTTCTCCAACGACGACATCCAGAAGTCGGTGAAGGTCATCTCCGGTGGCGAGCAGGGCCGCATGCTGTTCGGCCGGCTGATCCTGAAGAAGCCCAACGTGCTGGTGATGGACGAGCCGACCAACCACCTCGACATGGAATCCATCGAGGCGCTCAACCTGGCGCTGGAAAACTACCCGGGCACGCTGATCTTCGTCAGCCACGACCGCGAGTTCGTCTCCTCCCTGGCGACCCGCATCATCGAACTGAGCGAAAACGGCGTGACCGACTTCAGCGGCAGCTATGACGACTACCTGCGTAGCCAGGGCGTGATCGTCTGACCTACCGGCGCAGCGATTCCCGCCTAGGCTGTTAGGAACAGTCGGGCCGGCACGCGCCGGCCCGGATTCCCGGCAACGAGGCGGATAGCATGGCGCGTGTCCCGTTCGGGCTTTTCCTGCTCCTGGTGTTCTGCGCGGCGGCCCACGCCGCGTCGCCGCACCCCTGGAACGCTGGCGCCCAGCGTCTGGACGTGCGCGATCCGCTGAGCGGCCAGCGAATTCCCGCCGTGGCCTTCTACCCGACCCTGGCCCGGAGCCGGCCGACCGCGATCGGCGAGTACCGCCTGAACGTCGCCGTCAACGCGCCAGCGGCCAAAGGCCGTTTCCCGCTCCTGGCGATCTCCCATGGCAACAGCGGCAACCCGCTGGCGCACCGGGACTTGCTGCTGTCCCTGGCGCGCAATGGCTTCGTCGTCATCGGCCTGCTGCATCCGGGCGACAACCCCAGCGACCAGAGCCGCCAGGGGGCGCTGAGCAATCTCTACGGCCGGCCCCTGCAAGTCTCCGCCAGCATCAGCGCGGCACTGGCCGACCCGCACCTGAGCGATTTGATCGACGCCCAGCGCATTGGCGTGATCGGTTACTCCGCCGGCGGCGAAACCGCGCTCATCCTCGCCGGCGCCCGGCCGCGCCCGGAGCGCCTGCGCAAATATTGCCGCGAGCGACCCGACGACGAAGACGCCTGCAGCGCCAATGGCGAACTGCGCGCCGACCGTCCCGACCTGGCGCCACGCGCCGATCCACGGGTGGGCGCTCTGCTGCTGCTCGCGCCCTTGAGCCTGATGTTCGGCAACGACGATCTCGCCGCGGTGACCGTGCCGGTGATGCTCTACACCGGCGACCGCGACCAGGTACTGGACCCCGCCCGCAATGCCAGCGCCCTGCTGCGCAAGCTGCCGCGCCAGCCCGAATACCACGTGCTGCAAGGCGCCGGACACTTCGTGTTCATGACGCCCTGTTCCGCCGACGAAGACGCTGAAACGCCGGAATTGTGCGAAGACGCCATCGGCGTCGACCGCCAGGCCATCCACCGCAGCCTCAATGGCGAGGCCGCGCGCTTCTTCGCCAGCCAGTTGCGCGTCAATCCGCTGCAGGCTTCCTGGCGCTGAGCGCGCGCCGCGCCGCCGGCAACAGGGAAAAGCTGGCGCGCACTATGCAAGGAAGTACCCCGGGAGGCGCCGGCCGCGCGGAGAAATCAGGGCCGGAGCCTGATGGCAGAGGCTGCGTTCAGGAAGGAGGGCACCAAGTTGGGGCGTTTCGTCTGCTTCGTGTTGCTACTGATTTTCTCACTCGCGACCCAGGCCGCGCAGGAGTTGAACGTCGGCTTCCATCGCCTGGAGCTGACCGACCCCCTGGATAACCGGCCGATGCGGGCCATCGCCTTCTATCCGACGCGGGCGGCGGCGCGACCGACCACCATCGGCATCTTCACCCTGCCCCTGGCCGAGGAGGCCCCGGCGGTCGCCGGGCATCATCCGCTGCTGCTGCTCTCCCACGGCAACGGCGGCACCCCGCTAGCCTTGCGCGACCTGGTACTGGCGCTGGCCCAGCGCGGCTTCGTGGTAGTGACCCTGGTGCATCCTGGCGACAATCTGCACGACCAGAGCCGCCTGGGCGCGCTGAGCAACCTCTACGGGCGACCGCTGCAGGTCTCCGAAGCCATCAATGCGGCCCTGCTCGACAAGCGCCTGGCCCCCATGCTCGATCCCCAGCGGATCGGCGTCATCGGCTATTCCGCCGGCGGCGAGACCGCGCTGATCCTGGCCGGCGCCCAGCCGCGCCTCGATCGCCTGCGGTATTACTGTGCGGAACGCCCCGACGATCTCGACGCCTGCAGCAGCCATGGCGAACTGCAGGCCGACCGCAGCGACCTCACCGCCATGTCCGATCCTCGCGTGGGCGCGGTGATGCTCCTGGCGCCGCTGGGACTGATGTTCGGCAGCCACGAACTGGCCAAGGTCGATGTGCCGGTGCTGCTCTACAGCGGCGACAACGACCAGGTGCTGGACTGGACCCGCAACGCTGCCTCCCTCGCCCGCCTGCTGCCGCACATTCCAGACTTCCATCTGCTCAGTGGCGCCGGCCACTTCGTCTTCATGGCGCCGTGCAGCGACGCTGAGACCCAGGCCACGCCGGGCCTGTGCAACGACGCCGCCGGAGTCGACCGGCAGGCCATCCACCGCGACCTGATCACCGACGCCACGCGCTTCTTCAACGACCAACTGAAGGCGCCCAACCTGCAAGCGATGCTGCGCTGAAGGCAGCCCAGCGACAATGAAAAAGCCCCGGCATGCCGGGGCTTTTTTTCACCTTCGGTGCAGGCCTCAGGCCTTGGCGAAGGTCTCGGCGATCTGCTGACGCGCGGCGCTGAGCGCCTGCTGGCGCGGCTCGTCACCGTAGGCCAGGCCCTGGGCGCGAACCACTTCGATATCGCTGATGCCGAGGAAGCCGAGGACCAGCTTCAGGTAGTCCTCGTGGGCGGCGCCACTGGGTTGGCCGGCGTGGATGCCACCGGCGCTGGAAACGATGATCACCTTCTTGCCACCGGCCAGGCCTTCCGGACCTTTTTCGGTGTAGCGGAAGGTCTTGCCGGCCACGGCGATGCGGTCGATCCAGGCCTTGAGCTGGCTGGGCACGCTGAAGTTGTACATGGGCGCGCCGATGACGATGGCGTCCGCCGCGAGGAACTCCTCGATGCTGCTTTCCCCCAGGGCGGCTTCGTGTTTCTGCGCGGCGTCACGCAGCTCGGCCGGAGTATTAGCGGCAACCAGGCTGGCCGAGGACAGGTGGCTGATGGCATCGGCGGCGAGGTCGCGATAGGTGACTTGGACGCCCGGCTCGGCGGCGCGCCAGGCCTGGACCACTTCCTGGCTGAGCTGACGGGAGGCGGAGGCTTCGCCGAGGATGCTGGAATCGATGTGCAGAAGTTTCATGCGGTGCTCCACGTGAATGTGCGGTGGGTGGTCGTTGATCGACAGTGGTATGGATGCTACCGACGTAGGCAATTATGGATAAGTAAGCGAAAATGCGATGATTCGTCCCACTGGCAGGACAATCATGCAAGACCTCAACGATCTCTACTATTTCGCCAAGGTGGTCGAGGCCGGCGGTTTCGCCGCCGCCGGACGCGAACTGGGGCTACCGAAGTCGCGCCTGTCGCGGCGCGTCGCCGAGCTGGAGGCGCGCTTGAACGTGCGTCTGCTGCAACGCACCACGCGCAAGCTGGCGCTGACCGACATCGGCGAACGCTACTACCGGCATTGCCAGGCGATGCTGGTGGAAGCGGAGATGGCCGACGAAGTCGCCGCCCGCCTAAGCGCCGAGCCTCGCGGGCGGGTGCGCCTGTCGTGCCCGGTAGCCCTGGCGGAAACCTCGCTCAACGAGATGCTGCCGGGCTTCCTGGCCAGCTACCCGCAGGTGAACCTCGAACTGCTGCTGACCAACAGGCGCGTCGATCTGCTCAACGAAGGCGTGGATGTCGCGCTGCGCGTGCGCGCAGAGGGCGACGAAGACCCGTCGCTGATCAGCCGGCGGTTGCGCCCCGCGGGGGTGGTCCTGGTTGCCGCGCCCGAATTGCTGCGGGGCCGGGTGCTGAAGGACCCCGAGGACCTCGCCAGCCTGCCCGTGCTCGGTGCCATCGGCAACGACCGCAAGGTGCACTTCCTCCTGCACGGCCCGCAAGGCCAGGTCCGTGAGATCGCACTGGAAGCGCGACTGGCCGCGGAGGACTTCAACCTGCGCAAGACCGTGGCCCTGGCCGGCCTGGGGATCACCACCCTGCCCCTTTATTACTGCGCCGAGGAACTGCAGAACGGCCGCCTGCAACAAGTGCTGCCGGACTGGCAGGAGCCGGCGGCGTTCCTCCAGGCGGTGTACACGCACCGGCGTGGCCTGCTGCCGGCGGTGAGGGCGCTGATCGACTACCTGGCGGAAGCCTTCGCGCGCAGCCAAGGCCTGCTTTAAGGCCGGCTCAGCCGCCCAACTGACGCGCCAGCGCGGCAAACAGGAAGCCGCCGCCCAGGTGGTCGAGCCAGAATGCCTGGTGCAGCAGCACGATGCCCCAGAATGGCAACAGGAAACTGAGTTTGCGGGTCTTGTGGCGGAACAGCCGCTGGGCAAGGAAAGCGCCCGGCCAGCCGCCGAGCAGCTCGAACAGGTGCAGGCTCTGCTCTGGCGTTCGCCACGCACCGCGTTCGGCGCTGCGCTTGTCGCGCCAGTAGGCGAAGAATGCGATCAGGCTGAAGCCGGGATAGGCCAGCAGCCACCCTCCCGGATGCCCGTCATGCAGCCAGGACCATGCGCCGGCCAGCGGCAACAGCAGCAGAGCCGCCAGCAGCGCCAGCGCGGCGGGCATGCTCCGCGGGCGCCTTGCCTCGACGAATTCCCGGCCGCTGCGCGCCTTGGCCCGGGTGGCCGGCGCCGGCGGCTTCTGCCTGATCGGTGGCAGATCGATGGCCAGCCCGGCCAGGCGCGCGTGTTCGGCACGCGGGCGTCCTTGACGATCCGTCCCGGCGACGAAACGCACCGCGTCGCCCTCCAGCGGCCGGCGATCCCCGCGAAACGCCGAAATGTGCAGGAAGAATTCCCCGCCGCCGGCCGGAGGACGAATGAAGCCGAAGCCCTTTTCGTCATCCCAGCGGCTGATGACACCGTCTCTTTCCATGCTCACAACTCATCGACCGCGGCTCAAGGCGCGGCACTGCTCCAATCGATCAGGCCGAATTTCCAGGTGATCAGGATCAGCAGGCCGAAGGCGATGCGATACCAGGCGAACACCACGTAACTGTGACTGGCGATGAACTTCAGCAGCCCACGCACGGCAATCATGGCGAAGATGAACGAGGTGACGAAACCGATGGCGAACACCGGCAGGTCGCTGGGCTGGAACAGCTCGCGGTACTTGTAGCCGGAATACACCGCGGCACCGACCATGGTCGGCATTGCCAAGAAGAAGGAGAACTCGGTAGCCGCCTGGCGCGACAGGCCGAACAGCAAGCCACCGATGATGGTCGCGCCTGAACGCGAGGTGCCCGGGATCAGCGCCAGGCATTGCGCGCAGCCGACCTTCAGGGCATCGCGCCAGCTCATGTCGTCGACCGTGTCGGCGTGCGTGCGGTGCTGGCGTTTCTCCGCCCAGAGGATGACCAGTCCGCCGATCAACAGCGCTGTCGCCACCGTGATCGGGTTGAACAGGTAATGGTGAATCTGCTTGGAGAACGCCACACCCAGCACCACCGCGGGAGCGAAGGCGATCAATAGATTGAGGCTGAATTTCTGCGCCCGGCGTTCGCGCGGCAAGCCGCACAGCACGCCGCGAATCTTGTCGCGGAACTCCCAGACGACGGCGAGGATGGCGGCCAACTGAATGATGATATTGAAGGCCTGGGCACGATCCCCGACAAAGCCCATGAGGTCGGCGACGACGATTTGATGGCCGGTGCTGGAAACCGGCAGGAATTCCGTCAGTCCCTCGACCACGCCCAGCACGAATGCCTGCACGGCACTCCATAGCTCCATATTGATTCTTCCCCCGAAAGCGCGGATCGATCCGCTTGTCATAGTTACCCTGCCCGTGGCCGCCGGACGCTGCCGGCGAGGCAGATGCCGCAAGGCTTCGTGCCGCAGGGGTTCCGCATGCTACTGCATTGCATTGCCAAGGCAGAGGGCGTCACGAAAAATTCTCGCGGCGAGAAGCCCGACACGCATCGAGGCCTACCGCCTGCATGGACGTTTCCTGCTCGCAGCCCCTATTCGACCTGGCTGGCACGGCAAACCATTGAAAATCAAGTGCACGCGCGTACCAAAAAAACCGCTTCCAAGCACTTTTGTATCAGCGCAGTTACACCTCGATGCCGTTCAATGGCCCTGCTCACGGGAAGATCGACCAGTTCACGAAATTCTGTTTCAGGGCTGAAACAGCTCATCGCAAAGCACCGTAACAAGGCCGTCGCACTCCTATTCCTCAGGGCCGATCGATTGAATGTTGTTTCACCCGCGCAACAGCAGCCGTCCATACGACACTAGAGATTAAATGTAGATCACTGATTTAAAACAATAAATAAAACACGGCACGGCTCCTGCTCCAGGTTGGTACAGCTGTTTAGGGCACAGCGCACCAAAAAAGGAACTGCCGCCATGGGGAACATCGATTCAAGGATCGTCGCCGCAATCACTGCATGCGGCTGTCTCATCGGAATCCTGGCCAGCACACCTGTCAGCGCAGGCGACGGCACCATCGTCCTGCAGCGTGTGGTGCAGCCCAGGGTTGCTACCCGTCCCACCATGGTCCCCGATCCCAACCCGGTGACCGTCAATCCCAATATCTCCGCCCAGGTCGTGCAAATGACCGGCAGCGCCGAGGTCAGCGACAGCGAATTCGCCAACGTGACCAGCGGCTCCAGCATCCAGCGCCTGATCGTGCCGAACGGCGGCCTGGTGGGCATGGACAACACCACCAACCGCACCGTTTCCAACATGGGCATGGTCAGCGGCGCGCGCAGCGCCGATGGCAACAGCGGTGTCTCGGGACAGGTCGGCCGGGCGGTACAAACCGGACTCGCGCCGCTGCAGATACTGACGGGAGGCCGCTGACATGAAACGTCTGCTGCTCCCTCTCGGGCTGCTCTGCAGCCTGGCCGCGCATGCCGCGCCCGTGGTCCAGCCACAGGAAGTCAACGTTTCCAGCATTGGCGGCTCCGGGGTTGGCTACCAGGGCAACTTCTCGGTCAACCAGGCCGCTGGCGACCAGCAACAACAGGTCAACAGCCGCGCCATTTCCCTGGGCAGCGAGTCCAGTGCCAGCAACCAGATCCGCCAGCAGGTGAATGCCAAGGTCGATCCATCACAGGCGGCCACATCGCGCATTCAGGGCAATGCATTCAGCAATGGCAACGGCGCACTGGGCGTGAACCAGTCGGCCGGCGCCGCCAATCAGCAAGCCAATGCCTTGCGGGTCAGCATCAGTGCTTACCCGCAAAGCGTCGATGACAGCGTGCTTTCGCAACAGAACGTCACGCTGCCGCAGAACTCAGGTCCAGGGGCTTCCGACTCGGGAAGCCGGCAGGTCGTCACCAGCGACCAGGCATTCGCCGGCAGCCGGGGTGTGGTGCAACTGAACCAGAGCGCCGGGGTGGGGAATCGTATGGGTAACACCCTGAGCATCCGGGTCGCTGACTGACCCACGCCAACAATCAAAACACTAAGCACCATCCAAGCAAGGAGATACACCATGAAACCGACAATGGCACTCAAGCCGCTGGTTTTCGCTGTGACTGCTGTCATGGCTGTGGCTGTATATGCTGGTAACAACGAAAACGGCAACGGTCACCACCACCATGGCCATGGTTATGGCAACCACGACCCGCGCACCCCCTACGATCCCTACAAGGACCCACGGATCGAAGCCGGTGCCAGCGCCATCGTGACCGATACCCAGGATAGTCACGGCAACAGCGTGAGCAACGAAGGCACCAAAAATACCGGCTCCGTCAGCGGTTCGCTGGGCAGCGCTTCGGGCAACGTCGGCGTGAACGTCGCCGGCGGCGACCTCAACCAACAGGCCAACGCCGCCGCCCTGGCCACCGCGGATGAGAAATTCATCTTCGGTTATGCCGAAGCATCGACCACGGTCGATCAGAAGAACCACAACAACAGCGTGGACAACTACTCCACGCAGAACAACGCGTCCCTCAGCAATTCGGCCAACTCCTCCTCCGGTAACATTGGCATCAACGTGACCGCTGGCAACTTCAACCAACAGAAAAACGACCTGGCCGCCGCGGTTTCCGGCGGTGCTGTGAGCGGTGCCACCAGCAGCGCCTCGCAGACCTCCAACGGCAACAGCGTCAGCAACGTCGGTCTGGCGACCTACGACACCCAGACCCTCAAGGCGACCGTGGACCTGAAGGGCTCGTACAAGGGCAGCGGCACTGGCTACGTGGTTGACAAGGACAGCAAAGACCACCATGGCGGCGGCTGGGGCAACAACGACAGCGTCACCAACGACCGTGGCGGCAAGGATCAGAAAGATCCGCTTTACTTCACCGAAAGTGGTTCTACCGAGCTGAAAGGCCAAGCCACTTATCAGGTGCTGGTACAGAGCGGCTGGAAAGATCCGGTCACCAACAACGCGACCATCAGTGGCTCGCTCAACAACGTGTCGGGTAACGTCGGCGCAAACATCGCCGCCGGTGTCGGCAACCAGCAGAGCAACTCGCTGTCCATCGCCGCAGGCTGCAAATCCTGCCTGTAAGCGAAGCAGCGTAGTACCGGAGGCTCCGTTCGCGGGGCCTCCTCCTTTGCCACAGCTGCTACAGGCCCCGTCACTATGCGAACGTCCGCCCTGCTCCTGCTCGCTCTACTCCCTTGCCTAGGCCAAGCCGCGCAAATCGCGGTACCCGCGCTACCGGGCGGTACGCTGGTCTACAAGCACGTCGAGAGTATCCGCGAGCGGCGCTTCGCCAATCTGGTGGAGCAGAAGACGGACTTCAGCTGCGGCGCCGCCGCCCTCGCCACCATCCTGCGCCAGGCCTACCAACTGGACGTGGACGAGGACTTCGTCATCAGAGGCATGCTGGTGGAGGCTGACCAGAACCTGGTCCGTACCCAAGGTTTTTCGATGCTCGACATGAAGCGCTACCTGGAGAGCATCGGCATGCGCGCTCGCGGCTACCGGATTCCCAGCACTTCACTGGACAAATTGAGCATCCCGGTGATCGTCCTGATGGATATCCGTGGCTACAAGCATTTCGTCGTCTTACAGCGCACCAGCAAGGGCTTCGTCTATGTCGGCGATCCGGTGCTGGGCCACAAACGCTACACCGAAGAAGACTTCCTCAAGGGTTGGAACGGCATCATCTTCGCCATCATCGGGCCGGGCTACGACAAGGCCAACGCCTTGCTGACGCCGCCCGAACCACTCACGGCGAAGAACCGCCTGGACGCCTTCCACCCGGTCAAGGATGCCGAGCTGATGGACTTCGGCTTCATCCAGAGCGACTTCTTCTGAGTGTAAAAAACTACGAGGGCGGAGCCCCTCCAGGGAGGAAACATGAAACTCATACCTTGGATTTCCGCTGCCTGCATTGCCACCTGCCTGCCGCTGCAAGCCAGCGTGCTGCGGCCGGTGGAACTGAGCGACCAGGAAATGTCGCAACTGCGCGGGCGCTATGTGATGCCAGGACGGGTCATCAGTTTCGGTATCGTCATGAGCAGCACCTGGAAAAACGCCGCGGGCGACAACATCGGCGCCAAGGTGGCGATGCAAGTACAACAATCCACCATCAAGCCGCAGTTCTACGTCACCACCATCAGCCAGACCGGCAATGGCAGCACGCCCGCCGCGGGCAATGGCAGCATCAGCGGCGGCGCCGGCCTCAGCCAGACCCAGGGCGTGACCCAGAGCGTGCGCTCGGCGGGCAACTTCAACAGCGCCTATAACAACGTCTCCATCGATGTCAGCGAAGCCAACCAGGCGCCGGCGGCCATCACGCCCGCTGGTCAGGCGCTGACGCAACCGATCACCGCCAGCAACGGAGCCGGCAGCGTGACCGTGACGTCGGGTAACGGCGGCCTGCAGATGGCCATCCTGGCCAACGGACAAGGCAATAGCCTGCAGCAGATCGGCGCCGGCAACCTGCTGCAAGCGGCGAACCTGGTCGGCTCGCGCAACGACGTCCAGAACATCGCGGCGCTCAGCGTGGTGCTGAGCAACAACCAACCCTCGGTCGGAAGCCTGAACTGCAATCTCGATCAACTACGTAACCTGCGCCCCAGCGGTTTGTGATCTACGCTCCTTGAGAATAACTAAAAACTAGTAGTCAAACTCCTTGGGGAAGCTTCCGCTATGCATCGAATCTCATCGCTTCGATTGGCTATCTGTGTGTGCGCGGTTCTCCCTTCGGCCTTCGTCCAGGCAGCGACGCAGGCCGAAGTGGATGCTCTGAAACAGGAACTGGATGCGCTCAAGCAGCGCTACGAGACTCAGCAGAAGGCGCTGATGGTGCTCGAACAGCGCGTACGCCAGGTGGAGGACCAGGCGCCCGCGCCGCAGCAACCGAAGCGCCTGGTGGTCTCGACCAACAAACCATCGCCGACCAAGTCTGGCAGCAGCTCCTACGGTGAAGCCCTGAAGGAAGACTCGTCGCCGCCGAAAAGCGTGGAAAACCTCTACGACGAAGCCAGTGGCTTCTTCGGCAACGGCACCTTCAGTGTCGAGACCGGTCTGACCTACACCCACTACGACACCCGCCAGCTCCTGCTCAACGGCTTCCTGGCGCTGGACTCGATCTTCCTCGGCAATATCGGCATCGACCACATCAAGGCGGACAACTGGCAGCTCGACGTCACCGGCCGCTACAACTGGAACAACCGCTGGCAATTCGACGTCAACGTCCCCGTGCTCTATCGCGAGAGCACCTACGAGTCCGCCGGTGCCGGCAACTCCACGGCCCAGGTCACCGACGAAACGGTGCGCCGCGACCCGACCATCGGCGACGTCAACGCCGGCATCTCCTACAAGTTCCTCGACGAAACCGAAAGCCGTCCGGACGCCGTGGTCAGCCTGCGCGTCAAGGCGCCGACCGGCAAGGACCCCTATGGCATCAAGCTGGTGCGCTCGGCGAGCAACGACAACCTCAACGTCCCCGAAGACCTGCCCACGGGCAACGGCGTGTGGTCCATCACGCCCGGCCTGTCGCTGGTCAAGACGGTCGATCCGGCAGTGCTCTTCGGCAGCCTGAGCTACACCCACAACTTCCAGCGCTCGTTCAACGACATCAGCCCGCAACAGGGCACCAAGCTGGGCGGCGACGTCGAGTTGGGCGACTGGTTCCAGTTCGGCGCCGGCGTGGCGTTCGCCCTCAACGAGAAGACCAGTATGTCCTTCTCCTTCTCCAACCTGGTCGCGCAGAAGAGCAAGATCAAGCCCGATGGCCAAGGCTGGCAGACCGTCACCGGCAGCGATGCCAACGCCGCCTACTTCAACTGGGGCCTGACCTATGCGGTCACGCCCAAGTTCACCATCGTGCCGAACCTGTCGATCGGCATCTCGCCCGATGCGCCGGACTACAGCCTCAGCGTCAAGTTCCCGTACTACTTCTGAACCGCGCAAACGACAACGGCCCCATTCGGGGCCGTTTTCATTGCAGCGTCGACTCAGCGCAACTGATGCTTGTGCAGCAGGCGATAGAAGGTCGGCCGGGAAATCCCCAGCATGCGCGCCGCCACGCTGAGGTTGTCGCCATGGCGGGCCAGGGCATCGCACATGGCCTGGCGCTCGGCGCCGAGCTTGTATTCCTCCAGGGTCACCAGCGGCGAGTGCCCGGCGCGCCCCTGCTGACGCTCCAGCCCCAGGTCGATCGCCTCGATTTGCCGGCCCTCGGCCAACACCAGCCCGCGACGCACGCGGTTGGCCAGTTCGCGGACATTGCCTGGCCAACTGTGCTCGGCCATCGCCGATAACGCGTCCTCACTGAAGCGCCGCGGCCGGCGCCCGGTCTCGACGCTGTAAAGACGGGCAAAATGATTGGCCAGCAGCGCCAGGTCGCCATTGCGCTCGCGCAGTGGCGCGGTCGACACCTGCAGCACGTTCAGCCGGTAGTAGAGGTCCTCGCGAAAACGGCCATCCAGGATGGCCGCTTCGAGGTCGACGTGAGTCGCCGCCAGCACCCGCACGTCCACGCTGATCGGCTGGCTGCCGCCGACCCGCTCGATCTGTTTCTCCTGCAATACCCGCAGGAGGTTCGCCTGCAACTCCAGGGGCAAGTCACCGACTTCGTCGAGAAATAATGTGCCGCCGTTGGCCTGTTCGAAACGACCGGTCTTGCGCTGGTGCGCGCCGGTGAAGGCGCCCTTCTCGTGGCCGAACAGCTCGGACTGGATCAGGTGTTCGGGAATGGCCCCGCAGTTGATCGCGACGAAGGGTCGAGCGGCGCGCCGCGACTGGCGATGCAGGGTGCGCGCCACCAGTTCCTTGCCGGTGCCGCTCTCACCACGGATCAACACCGGCGACTCGGTCGGGGCAAACTTGGCCAGCAGGCGACGCAGCTCCTGCACCGAACGGCTCTCGCCGAGCAGCTCGTGGTTGTGCTCGTCACTGTGTGCGCTGCCCCGCCCGCGCAGGCGCGCCATGCCGAAGGCGCGGCCGAGCGTGACCTGCACCCGCGCCACATCGAAGGGCAAGGTGTGGAAGTCGAAGAACCATTCGCAGACGAAATCACCCACTTCCTGATTGGGCAATAGCTCCGGACTGAGCACCGCGATCCATTCGGTGCCGCTGCGGCTGATCATGTCCTTCACCGACTCCCGACGCTCCAGGTGCCGGGGCTGCAGGCGCAGAAGACCGACGTCGCAACTGCGCTCGCTGGCCAGATCGAGCGCGCAACTGTCTACCTCCCATCCTGCGGCCCGGAGTCCGGGTAATAAACGCCGACAGTCATCGCAGGGATCGACCACCAGCAAACGACGTCGATTCGACGCTGCTTCGAGCATGCTCCCTTCCTTGGCGCCATTATTTTGAAAAACTTTATAAAACAGTTGGTTGGCGCTCCAAGATGTAAAGCTAGCAATATTTTGACGCAACCAACCGACCGTTTTTCTATAAGGTCAATGCCGAAAAAATCTCACCAACCATGCCCGCGCCGCTTGACTTCCAGCCGTCGCACGAACTCTTCCAGCACCAGCTTGTAGAGGTCATCGCCGAGGAATACATCCTCGACCCCGCAATCGATGTTGGGGTTGTCGTTCACCTCGATCACCACCACCCGCTCGCCCGACTGCTTGAGGTCGACGCCATAGAGGCCGTCGCCGATCAGGTTGGCGGTCTTCAACGCCAGTTCCACCACCTTGCGCGGCGCCTCGTGGACCGCCATGGTGCGGAAATCGCCGCTCAGCTCCTGTGCATCCGGGCTGTGGTCGTAGATCTGCCAGTGGCCCTTGGACATGAAGTACTGGCAGGCAAAGATCGGCTTCTGATTGAGCACGCCGATGCGCCAGTCGTATTCGGTATAGAAGAACTCCTGGGCGAGGATCAACACCGAGCGCTCGAACAGCTCGGCGCTGGCCTTGAGCAGTTCCTCCTGGTTCTCCACCTTGACCACCCCGCGGGAAAAACTGCCGTCGGGAATCTTCAGCACCAGCGGGAAGCCCAGGCGCTCGCCAAGCCGCTCCAGCTCCTGGGGATTGTCCTTATAGAGAATCTCGGTGGCCGGCATTCCCAACTTGTGGCTGCGCAGCAGATCGGCCAGATAGACCTTGTTGGTGCAGCGCAGGATCGACACCGGGTCGTCCATCACCACCAGCCCCTCGCTCTCGGCCTTCTTGGCGAAACGGTAGGTGTGGTTGTCGACCCGCGTGGTCTCGCGGATGAACAACGCGTCGTACTCGGCCAGGCGGGAATAGTCCTTCTTCTCGATCAGCTCGACATCGATACCGAGGCCGCGGCCGACCCGGATGAATTGCTTGAGTGCCTTGGCGTCCGAGGGCGGGAAGGCTTCGGCGGGATCGTGGAGGATGGCCAGATCGTAGCGGTACTGCCTGCGCGAACGCGGCTTGCGCCAGATCTGTCGGCTGAAGCTGTCCAGGGCGCTGGCGAAGAGATCTTCCTGATCCTCGCGCAACTTGTGGATGTTGCCCGGCTTGATGCCCTCGATATGCCAACCGCGGCTCTTGCGGAACTCCACCAGCAACATCGGGCAAGGAAAGGACTCGAACAACTGGCGCGCCAGTTCCTGCAGGGGCTCCAGGTCCGTGCGGCCGAAATACAGGGTCAGGGTGAAGCCATCGGTATTGCCGTAGGGATGGTCGGACAATGCCTTGTCCAGGGTCCTTTCCAGATCCTCCAGGCCCAGGCTGTACAGCGACTTGCGGGCCAGCTCGCTGATGGTCCGCACCGACGGAATCACCTTGTGCCCGCGTGCCTCGGCCAAGAGCGAGCAGTAATAGCCATGCCCGAGGTATTTGTAGTTGCGGCACAGGTTGATCACCTGCACGCGCTTGCCATTGTCGTCATCGATGGGTGACTCCAGGTACTCCTGGGCGGTCAGCACATCTTCACTGGGATAGTACGAAGCCCAATCTTCCTTGCGCTCGACGATGATGCACAGTTTGCTCACGACACCTCCGGAAAACCGCGGCGGCAAAGGGCCGCCCTTGCTACCCCAGGGTTGCGGGGCAATACTCCTGGCAGACGCCACACGGCCTTCGACCGCACCCACGGCGCCATGTTCAGACCGTTTCCCAGACAATTAAGCTGGCATGGAACGGGAACTCCAGCGGCCTTACGCACTATTTACTCGGACTGGCATGAACCTCGAATTACGCGCCGCCACCCTCGACGACCTGGCTGGCCTGGTCGAACTGGAAAACCGTTGCTTCGACTACGACCGCCTGTCCCGGCGCAACTTCCAATGGATGATCAGCCGCGCCAACGCCGAACTGCTGGTCGCCGAGGCCGACGCCTGCCTGCTCGGTTATGTCCTGGTGCTGTTCCACCAGGGCACCTCCCTCGCGCGGCTCTACTCCATCGCCCTGGAAGAGCGCGCGCGCGGCATCGGCCTCGGACAGAAGCTGCTGGACGCTGCGGAACAGGCCGCCATCGATCACGAGTGCGCCTACATGCGCCTGGAAGTGCGCCCGGACAACCGCGGCGCCATCGCGCTCTACGAACGCAACGGCTATCGCCCGTTCGCTACTGTGCACGACTACTACGAGGACCATTGCGAAGCGCTGCGTTTCGAAAAGCGCATCCGCCACCTTGGCGAGCACGCGCAACGCCATGTGCCTTACTACCGGCAGACCACCGACTTCACCTGCGGCCCGGCCTGCCTGCTGATGGCCATGGCCACGCTGCACCCTGGCCGCCCCCTGGAACGCCGCGAGGAGCTACGCCTGTGGCGTGAGGCGACCACCATCTACATGACTGCCGGGCACGGTGGCTGCAGCCCTCAGGGGCTGGCCCTGGCCGCCTGGCGCCGGGGCTTCCGCGTGCGCCTGGCACTCAGCGAGGACGGCCCGCTGTTCCTCGATGGCGTGCGCAGCGAAGACAAGCGCGAGGTGATGCGCCTGGTTCACGAGGACTTCAGCGCCGAACTGAGCGAGAGCGATGTCGAGCCGTTACTGGTCAGCCAGTTGGATATCGCCGGCGCCCTGGAGGCCGGCGGCTTGCCCCTGGTGCTGATCAGCAGCTACCGGCTGACCCGCTCCAAGGCCCCGCACTGGGTGGTGGTCACCGATTGCGACCAGGACTTCATCTACCTGCACGACCCTGACGTCGACCACAGCCAGCACCGCCAGCCGCTGGACTGCCAGCACATTCCGGTCAGCCACGCCGAGTTCGACAAGATGAGCCGCTTCGGCCGGAGCAAGCTGCGCGCGGCAGTGGTGCTGTACCAGCGCTGAAGCGGGCGCCGGCCTTGCGGGCGTCGCTGGCATGCCTGTTGACGCAGTAGGCACAGCCGTTGATCTGCGATGCGCGCAGGCGGATCGGTTCGAGCAGCGAATGGTCCAGGCCGATCATCGCCTTGTAGGCGTCGGCGGACACCTTGGCCCATTCGATACGTGCATTCATGGTTCTCTCCAGTGGTACCCGCGGGCTGCGGGAGTGGGGCTACCTTAGCGCCCCGGGCGCGGGCGCGGGCGCCGAATAGCCAATCCACGGCACTCCCGGGAGTCCAATGGCGCCAATCGAGCGCCGCCGCTCAACGATCGATGCGGGTCGAGAGAATGATCGACGACATGGTCCGTTCCACCCCGTCGAGGGCGCCGATGCGATCGAGCAAGGCGTCCAGATCACGGATCGATTGCGCCTCGACGATGACGATCATGTCGAAGTTGCCGCTCACCGAATGCAGGGTCTTCACCTCGGCAATCTTCTCCAGCGCCTGCACCACCGCGTGGGACAACTTGGGCAGCGCGGTGACCAGCACATGGGCACGCACCAGCGACTGCGTGTAGCTGTCGGCGACCTTGATCGAGTAGCCGCTGATGATGCCCTGCTGCTCCAGGCGCTCGATGCGGCTCTGCACCGTGGAACGCGACACCCCGAGCTTGCGCGCCAGTTCGGAAACCGACTCGCGCGCGTTGGCGCGCAGCAGGTTGAGCAGGGCCACATCGGCGTTTTTCGTCATTTTGCTTATTCCATCGGCTTAGTTAGCTGAAATCGCTCCGTCATTTTGCAGATTTACGGATTCAATTCAACGACCAGCTCTGTAAACATGTGGCCCATCGCCGGCCCCTCGCGGCCGGCCCATCACGCCCGGTTCCAGTCCCTGCCCCTCCCTGTCCGCCGCCCATCGGCGCGCGGCCGGCGGAGTGCGTGCGGCGCAGCAGAAAGGCTGCGCCTGGGCAATGCTGAAACCGTGGCCGGCGCGCCATCCAGTTGGGAGATTCCAATGCACAACAATCGCCACCCGCACACCCCCGGCAAGAAACCGGTGACCATTTTCGGCCCGGACTTCCCCTTCGCCTTCGACCAGTGGATCGAGCATCCGGCCGGGCTGGGCAGCATTCCCCAGGCCAGCCATGGCGCCGAGGTGGCCATCGTCGGCGCCGGCATCGCCGGGCTGGTGGCGGCCTACGAACTGATGAAGCTGGGCCTCAAGCCGGTGGTCTACGAAGCGGCGAAAATGGGCGGGCGCCTGCGCTCGGAACCCTTCGAGGGGGCCGAGGGCATCATTGCCGAACTGGGTGGCATGCGTTTCCCGGCCTCGAGCACGGCCTTCTATCACTACGTCGACAAGCTGGGCCTGCAGACCAAGCCGTTCCCCAACCCGCTGACCGCCGCCTCCGGCAGCACCGTGGTCGACCTGGAAGGCACCAGCCACTACGCGGAAAAACTCGACGATCTGCCGGAAATCTTCCGCGAAGTGGCCCAGGCCTGGGCCGACGCCCTGGAAGACGGCGCGCGCTTCTCGGAAATCCAGGACGCCATCCGCGAGCGCGACACGGTCAAGCTCAAGGCGCTCTGGGATGAGCTGGTGCCGCTGTGGGACGACCGCACCTTCTATGACTTCGTCGCCAGCTCGAAAGCCTTCTCGCGGCTGAGCTTCCAGCATCGCGAGATCTTCGGCCAGGTCGGCTTCGGCACCGGCGGCTGGGATTCCGACTTCCCCAACTCGATGCTGGAAATCTTCCGCGTGGTGATGACCAACTGCGACGACCACCAACACCTCATCGTCGGTGGCGTCGAGCAGGTGCCGCGGGGCATCTGGAACCACGCGCCGGAGCGCTGCGCGCACTGGCCGGCCGGCACCTCCCTGGCCACGCTGCACAACGGCGCGCCGCGCCCGGGCGTGAAGAAGATCGCCCGCGCCGCCAACGGTCATCTGGCGGTCACCGACTACTGGGGCGACACCCGCGAATACGCGGCGGTCCTGACCACCTGCCAGAGCTGGCTGCTGACCACCCAGATCGAGTGCGAGGAAGCGCTGTTCTCGCAGAAAATGTGGATGGCCCTCGACCGCACCCGCTACATGCAGTCGTCGAAGACCTTCGTCATGGTCGACCGGCCGTTCTGGAAGGACAAGGACCCGCAGACCGGGCGTGACGTCATGAGCATGACCCTCACCGACCGCCTGACCCGTGGCACCTACCTGTTCGACAACGGCGACGACAAGCCGGGAGTGATCTGCCTGTCCTACTCGTGGATGAGCGACGCCATGAAGATGCTCCCGCACCCGGTGGAGAAACGCGTGCAACTGGCGCTGGATGCGCTGAAGAAGGTCTACCCGAAGGTCGACATCGCCAGCCACATCATCGGCAACCCGATCACCGTGTCCTGGGAGGCCGACCCGCACTTCCTCGGCGCCTTCAAGGGCGCCCTGCCCGGCCACTACCGCTACAACCAGCGGATGTACGCGCACTTCATGCAAGATGAAATGCCCGCCGAGCAGCGTGGTATCTTCATCGCCGGCGACGATGTCTCCTGGACCCCGGCCTGGGTGGAAGGCGCCGTGCAGACCTCGCTGAACGCAGTGTGGGGGATCATGAAACACTTCGGCGGCGCCACCCACCCGGAAAACCCCGGCCCCGGCGACTGTTTCGCCGAACTGGGCCCCATCGCCCTGCCCGATTGACCCAGGGAGGAACCATCATGCGCCTGGCCCTCTACCAATGCCCGCCCGGCCCCGATGACCGCGCCGGCAACCTGCGACGCCTGCGGGAGGCCGCGCAACGCGCGGCCTCCCAGGGTGCCGACCTGCTGGTCTGCCCGGAAATGTTCGTCAGTGGTTACAACATAGGCGCGGCGCGGGTCGCCGCCCTCGCCGAAGCCGCTGGTGGCAGCACCGCCGCGGCCATCGCCACGATAGCCCGCGACAACGACCTGGGCATTCTCTACGGCTACCCGGAGAGCAACCCCGACGGCGCCCCCTTCAACAGCGTGCAATTGATCGACCGCCACGGCGAACGCCGCGCCAACTACCGCAAGACGCACCTCTACGGTGACCTCGACCGCAGCCAGTTCAGCCCGTCGGACGAAGCCGCCGCCGTGTTCGAACTGGACGGCTGGAAGATCGGCCTGCTGATCTGCTTCGACGTCGAGTTCCCCGAGGCTGTGCGCAGCCTGGCCCTGGCCGGCGCCGACCTGATCCTGGTGCCGACCGCCAACATGCGCCCCTACGAGTTCGTCGCCGAAGTGCTGGTGCCCTGCCGCGCCTACGAGAACCAGGTATTCCTCGCCTACGCGAATTTCCAGGGTGTCGAAGGCGAGCTGGATTACTGCGGTTTGAGCAGCGTGGTGGCGCCCGACGGCCAGGTACTGGCACGCGCCAGCCAGGCCGAGGAACTGCTGATCGCCGACCTCGATCCCGAACGCCTGGCCATGGCCCGCGCGGGCTTCAGCTACCTGAAGCTGCGCCGGCCGCTGCTGTACAGGTCGTAGACTGGGCGAAGCGCAGCGATTCCCGCCATCTGCAGTCGTGGGTGTACGAACAAACGAAGAACGGCGCCCGCGGGCGCCGTTCTTCGTTCACTGGCGATCAGCCGTTCTGTTTCTTGATGATCGCTTCGGCGATGTTCGCCGGCGCCTCGGCGTACTTGGTGAACTCCATGGAGTAGCTGGCCCGGCCCTGGGACATGGAGCGCACATCGGTGGCGTAGCCGAACATCTCGCCCAGCGGTACCTCGGCGCGGATGACCTTGCCCGCCGGGGTGTCTTCCATGCCCTGGATCAGCCCGCGCCGGCGATTGAGGTCGCCCATCACGTCGCCCATGTAGTCCTCGGGCGTCACCACCTCGACCTTCATCACCGGCTCCAGCAGCACCGCGCCGCCCTTCTGCGAGAGCTGCTTGGTGGCCATGGAGGCGGCGATCTTGAAGGCCATCTCGCTGGAGTCGACATCGTGATAGGAGCCGTCGAACACCGTCGCCTTCAGCCCGATCAGTGGGTAGCCGGCGAGCACGCCGTTCTGCATCTGTTCCTCGATGCCCTTCTGGATCGCCGGAATGAACTCGCGGGGGATCACGCCGCCGACCACCTCGTTCTGGAACTCCAGGCCATCCTTCCCCTCGTCGCCCGGCTCGAAACGGATCCAGCAATGACCGAACTGGCCACGACCGCCGGACTGGCGCACGAACTTGCCTTCGATCTCGCATTTGCGCCGGATCGCCTCGCGGTAAGCCACCTGCGGCTTGCCGATATTCGCCTCGACGTTGAACTCGCGGCGCATGCGGTCGACGATGATGTCCAGGTGCAATTCGCCCATGCCGGAAATGATCGTCTGCCCGGTTTCCTCGTCGGTCTTCACGCGGAATGACGGGTCTTCCTGGGCCAGCTTGCTCAGCGCGATGCCCATCTTCTCCTGGTCGGCCTTGGTCTTCGGCTCCACCGCCACCGAGATCACCGGATCGGGGAAATCCATGCGTTCGAGGATGATCGGCTTGTCGATGGCGCACAGGGTGTCGCCGGTGGTCACGTCCTTCATGCCGATCAGCGCGGCGATGTCGCCGGCGCGGCACTCCTTGATCTCATCGCGCTGGTTGGCGTGCATCTGCACCATGCGGCCGACGCGCTCCTTCTTGCCCTTCACCGAATTGAGCACGGCATCGCCGGAACTCAGCACACCGGAGTACACGCGGGTGAAGGTCAGGGTGCCGACGAAGGGGTCGGTGGCGATCTTGAAGGCCAGCGCGGCGAAGGGTTCGCTGTCGTCGGCATGGCGTTCGTCGTGGCGCTCTTCGTTGTCCGGGTGGGTGCCCTTGATCGCCGGGATTTCCGAAGGCGCCGGCAAATAGTCGACCACCGCGTCGAGCACCAGCGGCACGCCCTTGTTCTTGAACGAGGAGCCGAGCACCGCCGGGACGATCTGGTTGGCCAGGGTGCGCTGGCGCAGCCCGGCCTTGATCTCCTCGATGCTGAGTTCTTCGCCCTCCAGGTACTTGTTCATCAGCTCGTCATTGGCCTCGGCGGCGGCCTCGATCATGTGCGCGCGCCACTCCTCGGCCAGCGCCTGCAATTCGGCGGGAATCGCCTCTTCGCGGTAGCTGGTGCCCTGATCCTCGTCGTTCCAGTAGATGGCCTTCATCTTCACCAGGTCGATCTGACCGATGAAGTTCTCCTCCGCACCGATGGGCAACTGGATCGGCACCGGGTTGTGCCCCAGGCGCTGGCTGATCTGCTTGACCACGCGGAGGAAGTCGGCGCCCTGACGGTCCATCTTGTTCACGTAGGCCAGGCGCGGCACATGGTACTTGTTGGCCTGGCGCCACACGGTTTCCGACTGCGGCTCGACGCCATCGGCGCCGCTGAACACCACCACCGCGCCGTCGAGCACGCGCAGCGAACGCTCGACCTCGATGGTGAAGTCGACGTGCCCGGGGGTATCGATGATGTTGAAGCGGTATTTCGGGTACTGCTTGACGGAGCCTTGCCAGAACGCCGTGGTGGCCGCCGAGGTAATGGTGATGCCGCGCTCCTGCTCCTGCACCATCCAGTCCATAGTGGCAGCCCCGTCATGCACCTCACCCATTTTGTGATTGACGCCGGTGTAATAAAGGATGCGCTCGGTCGTGGTGGTCTTGCCGGCATCCACGTGGGCGACAATGCCGATATTTCGGTACAGCTCGATGGGGGTAGTGCGCGCCATGATGTACTCCGTTTCAACGGGTGACTGCTGGGCCCGGCCGCACAGCCTCGACGAACCAGGAACAGAGGCCAGCGCAGCCAGGAAAATTCAATCGGACAGGCACAAGGTAGCGCGTCCTCGTGGCAATTCCAGTACCGCGCCACGCCAAGCGCTGGCCATCAGCGACAGCGGCCAGGGGAACCAGGCGCCCGCCTCACGCACAATCGAAAGTAATCGTTCTATTTCAATAACTTATGACATCATTGTCATACACAACATTAACAGTTCCTTGCCGAACGGCACGCCGCGCGCTGGCTGGCAGGCTGGCTGCTCCGCGGCATCCAGTATGAAGCAGGCTAGCGGTGCCGCGCATCGGCGAAGCGATGCAGTTAAAGTAAAATATCAAGACAATAAATATGTTTAATATCAAAGACTTAAAAACACTACACAGAAACGACATTAGATAATGGACATCCGCCGCACGGCGGCGCTGGCCTTGCGACACGGGGCGCGTCATGCTGCATGCTTCAACTGACAGGAGATTCACACATGAGCCGGACCGTGACTCTGGACTTCGTTTCCGACGTGGTCTGCCCCTGGTGCGCGATCGGCCTCAACGGCTTGCTGCAAGCCATACGCCGGGTCGACGGCGAGCTGGACGTTGAACTGCACATCAAGCCCTTCGAGTTGAACGCCGACATGCCCGCCGAAGGCGAAGACCTGGTGCAGCACCTGCAGCGCAAGTACGGCAGCAGCGCCGAGGACATCGCCAGCAACCAGCAGCGCATCCGCGATATCGGCGCCGAGGTCGGCTTCCACTTCGACCTGCACAAGCGTGATCGCATCTACAACACCTTCGACGCCCACCGCCTGTTGCACTGGGCCGCCGAACAGGGTCGCGACCTGGCGCTCAAGCAAGCCCTGCTGCGCGCCTACTTCGGCGAGGGACGCAACCCCAGCGACCCCGAGGTGCTACTGGAGCTGACCACCAGTGTCGGTCTCGACCCGGTACGCACGCGGGAGATTCTCGACAGCGACGCCTACGCCAGCGAGGTGATCGAGGAGGAGGAGTTCTACACCAGCCATGGCATCCACGCGGTGCCGGCGGTGATCATCGATGGCCGGCAACTGATTTCCGGCGCGCAATCCACCGATTACTACGAACAGGCATTGCGCCAGATCGCCAGGGCGGAGTGAACGGCAAGAACGCCAGTGCGCTTCCGCCACGGACCGGCGCCTGGCGGCGCGCGCTCAGCAGAGAGGCGCGGAGAAAATCTGCCGACACCGGCATGCACGGGCATGCCGGCGCCAGCGGTGCGGGTTGCATGCCCGCACCGCCGGGACTCAGAGCGCCGACCAGCCGTCGGTCTTGCCGCCCAGGGCTTCGGAGTGCTCGGACAGCAGGGCTTCGTAGCCGCTGATGTTCTCGTGGCTCGGCTCCATCACCGGGTAAGCCAGCACCTGCCAGGGCAGATTCTCGTCACCGTCGTATTCCGAGTAAGCCACCTTCTGCCCGTTCTGCAGCAGCATGATGGCGAAATCCAGGGCCGCCTGCTCGTCCGGGAAGATCACGGCGAACTCCACTTCACGCTCGAACGAAAGATCCTCGCCGTCTTCCTGCAGGGCCCACAGGGCGTCGCCGATCTCGTCGTCCGGGAAAAGTTGCTTGTCGCGGTTCATGTCACTGCTCCAGTCATAGGGAAATGGCACCCATGACGGGCGCCTGGATACAAGGATACCTGTCCTGTCCGGCCGGCGCGGAAAATATCTCCCTGGCAAACGCCAGCCGACCGCCCATCGCCGGCCCTGATCTTCACCATCACGCGGATTCACTTCCCGCCGCGCCGGCCGGCGCCCAGCATGACACCCGCGGGCTGCATGCCCGCGCCAGCGAGGGCGTTGCCATGACCCACTCCGATGCCCGGTACCAGACGGCCTACCGCATCACCTACATCACCCTGGACGACGTGCAACTGCACTTCGAGACCGAGATCGCCATCGCCGATGGCGACGGCGGCCTGACGCTGCAACAGAGCGCCACGCCGCCTGCCGAACGTCGCGCCCTGCGCGAGTTGATCCAGGCACAGGGGCAGGCGCCCTTCTGAGGCGCCTGCCGCCACCTCATGCCGGTAGCTGGGTGCCGATCGGCAAGGTGCGGATACGCTTGCCGCTGGCGCCGAACAGGGCATTGGCCAAGGCCGGCGCCACCGGCGGCACGCCGGGCTCGCCCACGCCGCTCGGGGCGGCGCTGGACGCCGCGATGTGCACCTCCACCGCCGGCATCTCGTTGATCCGCAGCACCTGGAAGTCATGGAAGTTGGACTGCTCGACCACTCCCTCCTTGAGGGTGATGGCGCCGTGCAGCGCCGCCGACAGGCCAAAGCCGATGCCGCCCTCCATCTGCGCGCGAATCACGTCCGGGTTGATGGCCAGGCCACAGTCCACCGCACAGACCACCCGGTCGATCCTGAAGCTCTTGTCGGCCTTGACCGTCACCTCCACCACCTGGGCGACGAAGCTGCCGAAGGACTCGTGCACGGCAATCCCGCGGCCGCGCGTCTCGCCCTCGGCAGCGGCCGCCAGCGGCTGCTTCCAGCCAGACTTGTCGGCCACCAGATCGAGCACCGCGAGATGCCGCGGATGCTGTGCCAGCAGCGCCCGGCGGAATTCGTAGGGGTCCTTGCCGGCCGCCACGGCGGCTTCGTCGATCAAGGTTTCGGTGGAATAGGCGGTGTGCGTGTGCCCCACCGACCGCCACCACTGGGTCGGCACGCCGATCCCCTCGGCCAGGTGCTGCTCCACCCGCAGGTTGGGCACCGCGTAGGGCAGGTCCGCCGCGCCTTCGACCGCCACCGCATCGACGCCGTCCTTGACCATCACCTTCTCGAAGGGCGTGCCGACGATGAAGGATTGACCGACCAGGCGCTGGTGCCAGCCGACCAGGTTGCCGGAAGCGTCCAGCGCCAGGCTGGCGCGGTGCAGGAATGCCGGCCGGTAGTAGCCGCCACGGGTGTCGTCCTCGCGGGTCCAGACCATTTTCAGCGGGCCTTCGACGCCCTGCTCGCGAGCGGCCTTGGCGATCGAGACCGCTTCCAGCACGTAGTCCGAGTGCGGATTGGCGCGTCGCCCGAAGCTGCCACCGGCATACAACTGGGTGATCGCGACTTTTTCCATGGGAATGCCCAGCAGTTGCCCGACCGCCATCTGGTCGCCGGTCTGCCACTGCTCGCCGTTCCAGATTTCGCAGGCGCCGTCGGACAGCCTGACCACGCAATTCAGCGGCTCCATGGAGGCATGCGCCAGGTATGGGAACTGGTACTCGGCCTCGATCAGCTTGGCCGGCTTGTCCAGCGCCTTGTCGATATCGCCTTCCTGGCGGGCGACCACGCCCGGCTTGCCGGCGAGGTCGCGGTATTGCGCGAAGATTTCCGCGCTGCCGAGGCGGAACGCCTTGCTCTCGTCCCACTCGATCTGCAGCGCATCGCGGCCCTGGCGTGCCGCCCAGGTGTTCTTCGCCAGCACCGCGACACCGGCGAAACGCCGCTCGCTGCCGGGGTACTCGACCACCGCCACGACACCCGGCAGCGCCTTGGCCTTGCTCGCATCGACCTTTTTCGGCACCCCGCCGAAGCGCGGCGGATGCGCGACCACCGCCACCAGCATGCCGGGCAGGTGGATGTCCTGGGTGAAGATCGCCGAGCCATCGGTCTTGTCCTGGCTGTCCTTGCGCGGCAGCTTGACCTGGCCGATCAGGTTGAAGTCCTTCGGTTCCTTGAGCTTCACGTCGGCCGGCACGGGCTGCTTCGCCGCCGCCTCGGCCAACTGAGCGAAACCGGCCTTGCGCCCGGAGGCGGCGTGCTGCACCACGCCCTGGCGGACCTCGATCTGCTCGGCCGGCACCTTCCATTGCTGCGCCGCCGCGGCGACCAGCATGGCGCGGGCCGTGGCGCCAGCCTTGCGCATCTGTTCGTAGGAGTTGGCCATGGCGGTACTGCCGCCCGTGCCCTGCAACGTGCCAAAGGCCAGGTTGGCATAACGCTTGGCATCGGCCGGCGCGCCCTCGACGCGGACATGGTTCCAGTCGGCATCCAGTTCTTCGGCCACCAGGGTGGCCAAACCGGTGTAGCTGCCCTGCCCCATTTCCACGTGCTTGGCGATCACGGTCACGCTGCCATCGGTGGCGATACGCACGAAGGCATTGGGCTCGAAGGCTGCGCTGGCGGCCTCCGCCTGAGCGAAACGGCCCAACAGGGGGGCGAAATACACGCCCAGGGCAAGGCCTCCGGCGCCGCGCAGGAAATGCCGGCGACTGACGTTGAAGATGCCCTTGTCGGCCGGTTCCAGGTCGGCCATCGCTGGTTGCTGGTCTGCCATGACGTCGCTCCTCAAGCCAGGCTCTGCGCGGCTTCGTGGATGGCCGCGCGAATCCGCACATAGGTGGCGCAGCGGCATACATTGCCACCCATGGCCGCGTCTATGTCAGCGTCGCTGGGGTTCTTGTTGCCGGCCAGCAAGGCGCTGGCGGACATGATCTGGCCGGACTGGCAGTAGCCGCACTGCACCACATCCAGCTTGCGCCAGGCCTCCTGCACGGCCTTGCCGGCGGGCTGCTCGGCGACCGCCTCGATGGTGGTCACCTGCTTGCCGGCGACCGCCGCCAGCGGCGTCACGCAGGCGCGCGTGGGCTGACCGTCGACATGCACGGTGCAGGCGCCGCACAGGGCCATGCCGCAGCCGTATTTGGTGCCGGTGAGCTGGGCGACATCACGCAAGGCCCAGAGCAGGGGCATCTCTCCGGGCGCATCGAATTCGTGGTCCTTGCCATTGAGTTTCAGCTTGATCATCGGGAGGTTCACCTCTTCCGCGGGTGATGGGTATGGCCGGGGCCCAGGCCGCTCCGCCATGCTTGGATTGAGCCTAGGCGCATCCCCAGGCGAGTGCTGCGACGATACGGGAAATTGGCGCCGAGTGGCTTGCCCAGTCCTGCACAGACTTGCCTGTCTCTGCCGCCGCTCGGCCAGTATAGAAAGCCCGGCCGCGGCGCCCTGGCGGCGGCGGGCTTTTCAGAAAGTGTCTCAAGGCGCGCGGACAAAAAAAGAGCCACTGCGAAGCGTGGCTCTGTGGCGTGGGCGGGGCGGTCAATCGGCGACTTTCATCACCACCCGGCCGCCGCCCGGACAGCCTTCCATGTAGCGGTTGGCCGCGACGAAGTCGGTGAAGTCGAAGACCTTGTCGATATTCGGTTTGAGCAGATGGTCAGCGGTCATCTGGTTGATCGCCTGCAGCGCGCGCTGTACCGCCTCGTCGTTGCGGGCCAGGCCGATTTCCGGCTGGCCGGTGAAGTCCAGCACGCAATGGCGGTAGAACTGCAGGTGCTTCTTGAACGCCGCGCAAGCCGGGAAGGCCGCGTCGTTGCCGCCATTGACGCCGTAGATGATCAACTTGCCGCGCGGCGCGGCGACATCGCCGAGCAGTTTCATCTGCGGACCGGCGCACTGGTCGAGCACCACTTCCACGCCCTTGCCCTGGGTGAAGCGTTCGACTTCCAGCACCAAGTCCTGCTCTTCGGTGTAGATGATCTTGTCGGCCCCCAGTTCACGCAGGAACTCACGGGTTTCCTCGTGGCTGGTGGTGGCGATCACCCGAACGCCGAGCGCCTTGGCCAGTTGCACCGACTGCGGCGCCAGGCAGTGCCCGGCTTCGGTGATCAGCACGGTCTGGCCGGGCTGCACCTTGGCCAGCTCGACCAGGGCGAAGTAGGCATACAGCAGGCCGGAGTAATGCACGGCGGCTTCCAGCGGCTGCAGCACATCCGGGTAGCGCGTCAGCGAGGTGCGCGGCATCAGCACCACGTCGCCCCAGGCCGGATAGAGATTCGGCGAATCGGCCGGGAAGCTGGCCACGGCCATGCCGGGCGCCAGATCGGTGACACGCTCGCCCACGGCCTCGACCACGCCCGCCAGTTCGTAACCGATGCCCGCCGGCAGCCTGGGCTGATCGGGAGCGAGGTTCTGCCGCCAGAGCACGTCGCGCCAGAGCACGCCCAACGCCTGGGTGCGGATCAGCACTTCGTCGGGACCGGGCTTCGGAGTCGGTACTTCTTCGAGCTTGAGTACCGAGGCATCACCGAACTGGTGGAAACGGATCATGCGGGACATCACATACCTCGCCTTGTGATTCTTTATAGCCCCGGACTCTATCCGGGCTTTCTTATGCTTGCTAGCCACGACCATTGATAGTCGACATAAATGCCGATGATTCCGCGTCCCTACGGATTCGTGGGCCCGAGCGCCTGCACATGCGCCGGTTCGAGGCACGCAGAATAACGGCTGGCGAGCGCCTTGCTAAGTGAAAATGCGGAAAATGATCAAGGACTTATCCTTCAGACCTTGACGTCAGACGCCGCGCGCTTCACTTTTCCCCCATCGCCAGGGAGCCCCCATGAACCGCAACGACCTCCGCAAGGTTGACCTGAACCTGTTGATCGTCTTCGAGACGCTGATGCACGAACGCAGCGTCACCCGCGCCGCGGAGAAACTGTTCCTTGGCCAACCGGCGATCAGCGCGGCCCTGGCGCGCTTGCGCAACCTCTTCGACGACCCGCTGTTCGTCCGCACCGGGCGCAGCATGGAGCCCACCGCGCGGGCCCAGGAGATCTTCGGCCACCTGTCGCCGGCGCTGGACTCGATCTCCACCGCCCTCAGCCGCGCCGCCGATTTCGATCCGGCGACCAGCAAGGCGGTGTTCCGCATCGGCCTCTCCGACGACGTCGAGTTCGGCCTGCTGCCGCCACTGCTGCGCCGCCTGCGCTCGGAAGCGCCGGGCATCGTCCTGGTGGTACGCCGCGCCAACTACCTGCTGATGCCCAACCTGCTGGCCTCCGGGGAGATTTCCGTGGGCGTCAGCTACACCGACGAGCTGCCGGCCAACGCCAAGCGCAAGACCCTGCGCCGGAGCATCTGGAAGGTTCTGCGCGCCGACTCCATCCCCGGCGCCCTGACCCTGGACGACTACTGCGAGCGCCCGCACGCGCTGGTCTCCTACTCCGGCGACCTCGACGGCTTCGTCGATGGGCAGCTCGCCTCCATGGACCGCAAGCGCCATGTGGTGCTCGCCGTGCCGCAGTTCAACGGCCTGGCGGCACTGCTCGCCGGCACCGACATCATCGCCACCGTCCCGGAATACGTGGCCCTGGCCTTGACCGCGGCGGGCGGCCTGCGCGCCGATGACCCGCCCTTCCCGACCCATCCGGCCGAGCTGTCCATGGTCTGGCGCGGTGCTCAGGACAATGATCCGGCCGAGCGCTGGCTGCGCTCGCGCATCAGCATGTTCGTCGGCGACCCGGACAGCCTGGTCTGAGCCCTCCCTGCCCGTCCGCCGCCCGGTGGGCCGCGCCTGGAACAGCAACGGATCGCCCCGGACCAGGCCCGCGGGCGGATTAGATTGCCCATTCTAGGTTCTCGGCGAACACTGGCTGCGCTCGCTGAGGCCGCGTTGATCGCGTTCGCGGACTGCGTATTGGGCGCTCGTCAGGGGCGCTCGCTCGATCGTTTGCACCTTGCCTGAGCGCCGTGCTCGGCGACGTTACCTACAGAACCAGGGCTCCTCGGGAGCTGCTTCGCAGCGAAGTTCTCCAGACCACAACAAGCCAGGAGCGCCGCACAGCCACACCTGCCTGTTCAGCCGGTCGGGAACCGATCCCGACGGGAGGTTCCATGCGATTACGATGCTTTTTCCTGGGCTGCCAGTGGAGCGAGGGAAAGCTCATGCGGATAGGCGGCATCCCCATGCTCTTTCAGCGCTGCCGCTACTGCGGGACACAACGCTATGTGCAAGCGGAAGCGGCGGAAGCGGAGGTCGCCGACGCCGCTCCGTGAGGCGGGAACAGGGGCGCCGCGCGGCGGCGCCCCCTGGTTTCAGCGGATGAACGCCTGGCTGGTGGTGATCGCCATGTCGCCGCCGGGCAGCTTGATCTTGCCCAGGGGCTTGAGGCTGTCGGCATCGAAGATGGCCACATCGTTCAGCGTGCCGCTCAGGTAGACCTTGTTGCCGGCCTTGTTGAGGTTGACGCAGTAGTAGGAGTGGTCGAGGTTGGCCGCGCCCAGCAGCTTCTGCTCCTTGACGTCGTACTTGGCCAGGCGGTTGAGCACGCCGAAGATCTGGTTCGGGTCCTTCGGCGAACGCATGGCGCTGAAGTAAATCTCGGTCAGCGGACCGAAGTCGGTGGTCTCGCTCTTGCCGTTGGCCAGGTTCACGCTGAAGTAGCCGTACAGGGCGTCCGCGGTGTTCGGGTCCTGCTTCTCGTCCTTGAACTTGGCGGTGGTGTAGAGCAGCAGGAAGTCGCGGTTGTAGGTCTGCTGGTCCCACACGTAGAGCACGTCCGGCTGCGCGTAGAGCGGGCGCTTCCAGTTGCGGCTGGGCACGATCACCTCGAACTTGCCGACCTTGGGATCGACCTTGTAGATGTCCGAGCCGGCCACGTACAGGCTGCCGTCGTCGCCGCTCTGCATGATGGTCAGCTGGCGCGGCGCCGGGTAGCTGCGCACCGGCTTGGCGTCCATGCCCGCGTCGGCGGCATAGACCTGCAGGCGCGGCTGCTGCACTTCATAGTGCTCGCTGTACTTCATGGTCGGGTTGGCCACGGCGTAGATCTCCTTGCCGTCGTGGCTGACGGTCATGGAGAACATGGCGCGCGCGTTCTCGCCCGGCTTCTGCGCCATGCTGGCGTGGAACACCGTCTTGCAGCTGTCCAGCTCGACGCCGTAGATGTCGGCGTAGTGGTTGGTCAGCACATAGACCACCTTGCGGTCCGGCGACAACTGGGTGGTGCCCGGACCATAGCCGCCCGGCAGGGTGCAGGTCTTGTACAGGCTGTCGCTCTGCATGTCGATGACATGCACGTTGTTCGGGTAATTGGTGGTGATCAGGTACTCGTGGCCGGCCTCGAGCGCCTTGCCCTCGTCGGCGAAGGCGCTCAGCGCGCAGGCGGCGGCCAGGCCGCTCAGGACGGCGGCGAATGCGGTTCTGGACATGCTGGTTTTCCTCTTGTTCTTCTGCCCGCTCATTTGTCGTCCGGGAACACGGTTCCCAGGTTCCGCCAGTTTTCCGCCGAGGCCTGGGCGTCTTTGTTCCAATCCGGGAAGGTGCTCATCATGTCCGGCACCTGCGCCGGCCACCAGCAGGGATCGGAGCAGCCGTAGAGGTCGGCCTCCATCGGCTGGCAGAGCGAGGAAACGCCACCGAAGGCATCGATTTCCCAGCCCGGGTCGAAGGTCGAGACGCAGCCGGCGACCGAGTTCATCGCCACCACGTCCTCGACACGGTCCTCGGCGGCGGCCTGGTCGAGCTTCTGTGCTTTGTTGTTGATCGGCTTCAGATGTTTCATGTCAGTGCGCCTTCCGCGGAGTGATATGGCGGTCGATGAATCCCGGGTTCGCGGCCATGATCCGGCTATAGACCTCGATACCGAAGTCGACCCAGTCCCTCATCAGTTCGCAGTAGTGGTAAGTGGGGTGCGCCGGATCGCCGTAGCGCGCATAGCTCTCGTGATAGCAGCCACCGGAGCAGAGGTTGCGAATGCGGCAGCTGGCGCAGCCGGTGTTGGCGCGATCCAGGCGTTGCGAGAGGAAGTCGTTGAGCTCGGCCTGCTTCACGCCTTCATGCACGTTGCCGAAGGTCGGCAGCGAGGAGCCGGTGAAGCGGTGGCAGAGGTTCAGTTCGCCCTTGTGGTCCACCGCCAGCATCTTCAATCCGGCGCCGCACGGCAGGGCCTTCTTCTGCCCTTCGTGGATGTCGGTGATCAGTTGGTGCAGGTTGGAGAAACCGATGTTGCGACCTTCCAGTGCCGCCTCCAGGTAACGCCGGCCGAGCGCCTTCATGTTGCCGAAGACCTCCAGCAGCTCATCGCCGGTGAGGTTGAAATCGGCCAGGTCGCCGGAGGTCACCGGCGCGAAGCCGACTTCGGCGAAGCCCAGCTCGTTGAACAGGTGGTTCCAGATGGTCTCGACATCGGTGATGCCACGGGTCAGGGTGACCCGCGCGCCCACCGGGCGGCTGTGGTAGCGCGACAGCAGCATGTCGACCTTGCGCCGCACCACGTCGTAGGTGCCCTGCCCGCCCACGGTGATACGGTTGCGGTCATGCACGGTCTTCGGCCCGTCGATGCTCACCGACAGTCCGAAACGGTGGGCGTTGAGGTAGTCGACGATGTCCTCGGTGAGCAGCGTGGCGTTGGTGGTCATGACGAAATCCACCTGCTTGCCCAGCTCGCCGAAGCGGCGCTCGCAGTAATCGACCATGTGCTCGATCAGCGGGCGGTTGGACAGCGGCTCGCCACCGAAGAACACCACGGTGTAGCGCTGCTCCTCGGGCGACTCCTTGAGCAGCATTTCCACCGAGGCCTCGGCGGTCTCCGCGCCCATCTTCTTGCCGGCGGAAGGCTTGTCGAGGTCTTCCTTGTAGCAATAGGTGCAGCTCAGGTTGCACCCGGTGTTGACGTTCAGCACCACGGTGTTCAGTGCCGTGCGTTCGACCCGCTGGATACCGATTTCCGGCGTCAGCGGCGAGCCGTCGCTGACCAGTTCCAGCGCGATCAGCTCGCGCAGGGTCTCGTCGACTTCGTTGGCGGCGAAGCGCCCGGCCAGGCGCTGCGCCAGTTCGTCCGGCGAGCAGGCACTGCCGCGCAGGGCATCGATGATGCCGCCGGTCAGCTCATCGCTGGCGAACAGCGACGAACTGGGGATGTGGAACAACAGTCGTTCGGCGTCGACCCGCACTTCGTGCAGGTTACGCTCGACCAGATTCAAGATGGCGCCCATGGCGACCTCCCGGAACTTGCTTGGTAAACCCGCCCGCGGGCGGGGCTCACGCGTTCAGTTCATCCGATCCCGGGCAATCATGGGATCGGCGGGTTGTTCCAGCGCTGCACGGCAACAATCATGTGGCCTTCGCCCTTGTGCGACTGCTCGCCATCCTTGACCTCGGCGATCACCTTCAGGTTGCCGGCGTTGTTGGTCATCATCTTGCGCTGCGGGTTCGGCCCGGCGTCGCCCGGCGTGAAGATGCCGCTATCGGCGGCCATGCTGCCGGCGAACTTGTCGTCGCCATCGGCCTTGGCCTGCTCGTTGAAGGCGTCCACCGACCAGTTGGCCGGGAACACGCCGATACGGTACGGCTTGCCGTCGGCACCCTTGCCCCAGGCCTCGGCGTCGAAGCGGCCCTGGACCTTGGGCGTGGAGCCGCCGTTGTCACCGATGCGCGCCACCGAGAACTCCGGCACCACCTTGACCGCATCGATACGCTCGTACACCGCCAGGCTGCCGCCCTTGATCGAGCCGACGCTGACCGCGTGAATGCCAGCGGCGGCATCGGCGGCGGCCTTGATCTTGACCTTCAGGCGTTCCGGGCTCTGTTCGACGATGGACAGCACCTGTACGCCCTTGCCGAAGTTCGGCGCGCCCTTCAGGCCACTGCCGATCACGCTGACCTCGGTCTCTTCGCCCGCCTTGACGTAGGCCGGCTGCACGCTCAGCACGCGGGCGCTGCCCTGCTTGGCGGCGATGAAGTCCAGACCGCGCTCGTCGTGGGCCTTGTCGAACATGCGGCCTTCCAGCTCGCCTTTCTTCGCGGCGAACACCTGGCGCATCGTCACGCCGTCGATGCTGACGTTGCCGCGCCATTCATAGCCGTTGTAGAGCATGGCGCTGCCGTCGCCGCTGAACGGGCTGCCGTCGGCGTACTGGCCCTTGACCTCGACCTTGAACTGGTCGCCGCCGGCGCTGGCCACTTTCATGCTGCCGGACAGATCGCCCTTGCCCGGCATATGGCCGCTGAAGCTCCATTCGCCGACCAGCGACTCGGCCTTCGGCCGCGCCTTCTGCCAGTCGTTCCAGGCCTGGCTGTCGAGCGGGAAGCGCTTGGCCAGCAGCGGCACCATGTCTTTCTTCGCCAGGTCGAACCAGTCGCGGTCGCGGGACAGCGACTGGTATTCCAGCGACGGCCACTGGCCGAGGTGGAAGTTCACCAGCTTCTCCCACTCCGACGCCGGGCGCCGCTGCAGGGCGATGCGCGCGGCCGAGTGGCAACGGGCGCACATCTGCTCGAAGCCGCTATCGAAGTTCTCGACGGTGTTCAGACGACGTTCGAGGGCGTAGCGCACGCCATCGGTCTCGCTGGGTGCCAGGCCCTGGGTGTCGGCGAGGTACTTGACCAGGGTGCGCCGGTCTTCGTCGCTGATCTGCAGGCCGTGCATGGTCTGCATCCGGCCAATGGTCATCAGCCAGCCCTCGGGCGTCTTGCGCTGAAGACCGATGCGACTCAGCTCGCCCTTGGCGTCCGGCGTATGGCACGCCGCGCAGGTCTCCTTGAGGATGGTTTGTGCATCACGCGCGAAGCTATCGCTCGCGTGCAGCGCCGCACAGGCTGCAATGGCCAGCATGCCGTTGGTCACGCCTTGCCGGAGTCGTCTCTTCATCAATCTCGGACCTCCCACCTTGCTCGTTCTTATTGGTCGTTTTTATTCGAGCCCGCCTCCATCCCCTTCCGCGGAGGGCAACCGGCGAGCGCCTGCGCTGGTCAATACAGGTTGCGTGCCAAAATTACATTAACCTCAGAAAATCAGTTACTTGCGTGTTTTCCATGGGGATTTCGAGGGCCCCTGCGGCAGGCTGTCGCGTTCAATTTCGCGACAGCTGTAACAGTCTGAGACATCGGCGCGAAAGCGCCAGTCCGCCGCCTGTGTGCGAACGTCTCAGCGCTGTCGCACTTTGCGACAGCCAGGGCCTCCGGGACGCCCGCAAGATAAAAATAAAATACTTATATTTCATTACGTTACATAACAAAGGCGGGGTTGGCACAGCGGTTGCGATGGGCAGCCGCATACCCCAACAAGAGGCACCCGAGATGTCCGCTTCCCTGCCCATCAAGCCCGCTACCAGCGCCTTCCTCGACCGCGCGCCGACTATGCTCATCGGCGCCGACTGGACCGGCGCCGCCGATGGCGCCCTCATGGACCTGCGCAACCCCGCCACGGGCGCCGTGCTGTGCCAGGTTCCCTCGGCCGGCGCAGCCGATGTCGACCGCGCCGTGCGCGCCGCGCGCCAGGCCTTCGATGATTCCCCCTGGAGCCGCATGCGCCCGCGCGAACGGCAGAACCTGCTGTGGAAGCTCGCCGACCTGATGGAGCGCGACGCCGACCTGCTGGCCGAACTGGAATGCCTGAACAACGGCAAGAGCGCCGCCGTGGCGCGGGTCATGGACGTGCAACTGGGCATCGACTTCCTGCGCTACATGGCCGGCTGGGCGACCAAGATCGAAGGCGCCAGCGTCGAGGTGTCGATGCCGCTGATGCCCAACGACGACTTCCACGGCTTCATCCGCCGCGAGGCGGTGGGCGTGGTCGGCGCCATCGTCGCCTGGAACTTCCCGCTGCTGCTGGCCTGCTGGAAACTCGGCCCGGCCCTGGCCACCGGCTGCAGCGTGGTGCTCAAGCCGGCCGACGAGACCCCGCTCAGCGCCCTCAAACTGGCCGAGCTGGTGCTGGAAGCGGGCTATCCGGCGGGCGTCTTCAACGTCGTCACCGGCACCGGTGTCAACGCTGGCGCCGCCCTCACCCACCATCCGCTGGTGGACAAGCTGACCTTCACCGGCTCTACCGCCGTGGGCAAGGAAATCGGCAAGGCGGCCATGGACCACATGACCCGCGTGACCCTGGAACTGGGCGGCAAATCGCCGACCATCGTCATGGCCGACGCCGACCTGGCCAGCGCCGCCGCCGGCGCCGCCCAGGCGATCTTCTTCAACCAGGGCCAGGTGTGTTGCGCCGGCTCGCGCCTGTACGTGCAACGCAAGCACTTCGACAACGTGGTCGCCGACATCGCCGGCATCGCCAACGGCATGAAGCTCGGCAACGGCCTCGACCCGAGCGTGGACATGGGCCCGCTGATCTCGGCGCGCCAGCAGCAGCGCGTCTACAACTACATCGAGCTGGGCCGCGAAAAAGGCGCCACCGTCGCCTGTGGCGGCGAACAGTTCGGCCCCGGCTACTTCGTCAAGCCGACCGTGCTGGTGGACGTCGACCAGCAGAGCCCGGTGGTGCAGGAAGAAATCTTCGGCCCGGTACTGGTGGCCATGCCCTTCGACGACATCGACGAAGTCGTGCGCCTGGCCAACGACAGCCCCTACGGCCTCGGCGCGAGCATCTGGTCCAACGACCTCGGCGCCGTGCACCGGATGATCCCGCGCATCAAGTCCGGCTCGGTCTGGGTCAACTGCCACAGCGCCCTCGACCCGGCCCTGCCCTTCGGCGGCTACAAACTCTCCGGCGTCGGCCGCGAAATGGGTGCCGCGGCCATCGAGCACTACACCGAGCTGAAGTCGGTACTGATCCGCCTCTGAACCCACGCCTGGCGCCACCGGCTTCCCCTGCCGGTGACGCAATCCCCCGTCGCAGCTGCGTCCGGGGGATTTTTTTGGCCTGCCGCCGGCCGCGTGCAGCGGCCGCGGAAACCCTCAGGCCATCAGCGTCGCAATCCGATTCACGCTGATGATCTGGCCGCTCCAGATCATCTCGTAGTGAGCCGCCTGGATGATCGAGGTCACTGGGCGCGGCGTCATCAGCGCCCAACAGTGGTTGCCCGGCGAACGCACCGAGTTGTAACGCAGGCCCGGACAGGCTGCCCGCTTCAGGTCGCGGCCCAGGCGCTGCGCCGCCGCGTAATCGTCGGGGGCGTAGATCGGGTCGCTCAACGGCAGCGCCGTCGCGTCGCGCATCCCGGCATCGCTGAAACGGCAGGTCAGTCCCCGGAAGACAAAGCGCTCGTAGTTGAGGCCCGCCACGTTCGACCAGTAGCGCTCCTGGTGATAGCGCACCTCGGCGATCGCGGTGTCCATTCCGTCGGCCAGGTACAGCACGCCAAAGCTGCCATCGCTGAAGCGCGAGCCATCCGCGTTCACATGGGTAAAGGGCGCCGTCGCGTAGGAACAGCCGGGGATACCGAACGGAATCTCCTCGCGGGCAATCAGCTCCAGCCGGCCGACTTCGTTCAGCAAGCGTGGATTGGTCAGTGCCTGGAGCTGATACAGCGCTTCGAAGTCGGCGGCGTCGGCGACGTCATCGAACAAGTCGATCGGCGGGAACTTGGAGTTGACCAGGCGGTAGGCCTGCAGCTCCTCGCCATCCAGGCTGGCAAGGCTGCCCAGCGTTACCACTGGGCACCGCGCAGCGCATCGATGCGGCGGAAGGTCTCGTACAACGAGATCATGTCGCCCTGGGCCATGATGTCGAGCGGCGCGCGCCCGTTGAAGAACGCATTGCGGTTCTCCATCGCGGGGAAGCCATAGACGTTTTCCGGGTTGTCGAACACCAGGCGCAGCGCCGCGTGGATATTCAGCACCAGGCTGATGCGCTGCATCTGATCGGCGTCCAGGCCCACGGCCCACTGCGAATCGGCTTTCCTGGCGCGGGTGTAGGTGCTGCGCGAGATGCGCAAGACCCGGCAGGCCTGCTCGCAGGAAGCCTTCCACTTGTCCAGGATGTTCAGCGCCGCACGCAGGCCGGCCATGCATTGGCTTTTCGATAAGTCCTGAGCTTGGATAGCGATGCTCATCGCCTGCCCCTCAATATTGCTCTACAGACGCAAATCTAGTCGAAATGCGTCTGTAGAGCAATGCGTCGGCGCGCAACGCCCATCCGCGGCCCGGGCGCCCGCCATCGGCGCCGACGCGGCCTGGCTCAGAAGTTGTACGACATGCCGACGCTGACGCTGCCCAGGCGGGTGTCGTAGAAATCGATGTTGCTGTTCTCCTCGCCATAGCTGACCGCCGCCCGCGCGCTCCAGTCCTTCAGGCCGAAGGGTTCGAGGTAGGTGGCGGACAGGGAAACGCCATAGCGATTGACGTCCTGCTTCTTGTCATAGATCGGGTTGTAGTGATCGCTCTTCAGGCGGCCGCCCAGGGCGTCGGCACCGAACTCCCAGCCCTTCAGGCCGAGGTAGGTGTAGCCCAGGCCGAGCTGGTAGCCGTCCATTTTCATCGCGTTGCCATCCAGGTCGCGGTTGATGTAGCTGACGATCGGCGTCAGCACATGGTCCTGGTTGGGCTGCCAGCGATAGCTGATGTCGAGCTTCTTGTCTTTGCCGTTGCGGTCGAGCTGGTCCTGCTGGTCGGCGCTCAGGCCCAGCGCGGCGCCACTGTGCTCATGGCCGATATCGATCTTGCGCTGGGTGTAGGTGACGTCGAAGTCCGACTGGAAGATGTTCTCCCAGCCCAGGCGGTAGCCATTGCTCGTGCGGCGGGTGGTCTGGCGGTCGGCGCCGACCACGTAGGGATCCTTCCAGGTCTCCTGCGGGGTCGAGGCCAGCAGGCTGAAGCGCAGGTTGCCGGCCTCGCCGATGCCCTGGCGCAAGCCCAGGTCGATGACGCTGTCCTCGGTGATGAAGTCTTCCAGCACGGTGGCGCCGAAGAACTGGGTGCGGCTGCCGGCCAGGGTGTAGGACAGCGAGAAGCCCGGAATCACCTTGGAGTAGCTCTTGTTGTCCGGGCTGCCGCCGAGCGAGTCGATCTGCTTGTCCGACACATGGGTGCCGCTGACAGTGGCGATCTGGTTGGTTTTCATCTGGTCACTGGTGACGCCCAGGTAGAGGCTGCCGCCGAGGCCGTCCTCGGTGGGAATCTGGTCATAGGCCTGGGCGCTCAGGGCGATGGCGCCCCCCAGCGGGATGAATAAGAGGTTGCGCATGCTGTCCGGCTCCTGAATGGTCATGAAGAAGAGCCGAACCTGCGATACAAAGCTGAAGGATCGATTAAGTGTTCGACGAAAGGCTCTGCCCCGTGCCCGCCCGGCTCGCCACCGATAGCGGCAGCCGCTGCGGCGCATGGCCGGAATGATGGACAACGACGGATAGCACCCGCGGCGTTATCCGCTCGAAGCCCCGAGGGATAGGTCGAGCGCGAAGCGCGATAGCCATGCCGTCGCTCCGAGGGCTCCTCGCCGCCACGCCATTGGCCTGCAGAGGCGCTTCCGCAGGTGCCTCGGCACCGACTATTTTTCCTGGCAATTCAGCCATCTCTGACAGATGAACGATTTTTTGTATACAAAGCAGTAGCCATACATCCAACAAACTGTCTACAGTGCTCGCACAAAAACAACAAGCGAGTCCTCCAGCCATGAATACGCGTTCAGCTGTAGCGTCCGCCGGGCAACGCCCGGAAGACGAGAATCTCGGAATCGGTGCCAACCTGGCCTATGGCCTGCAACACGTCCTGACCATGTATGGCGGGATAGTCGCGGTGCCGCTGATCCTTGGCCAGGCGGCCGCTCTGTCGCCCAGCGAGATCGGCCTGCTGATCGCCGCCTCGCTGTTCGCCGGCGGCCTCGCCACCCTGCTGCAAACCCTCGGTCTGCCCTTCTTCGGCTGCCAGTTGCCGCTGGTCCAGGGCGTGTCCTTCTCCGGCGTCGCCACCATGATCGCCATCCTCGGCGCCGGCGACGGCGGCGGTATCCCGGCAGTGCTCGGCGCGGTGATGGCCGCAGCCTTGATCGGCCTGCTGATCACCCCGGTGTTCTCACGCATCACGCAATTCTTCCCGCCCATGGTCACCGGCGTGGTGATCACCACCATCGGCCTGACCCTGATGCCGGTGGCGGCGCGCTGGGCCATGGGAGGCAACAGCCACGCAGCGGATTTCGGCAGCATGGCCAACATCGGCCTGGCGGCGGTCACCCTGGTCATCGTCCTGCTCCTGAGCAAACTGGGCAGCGCCTCGATCTCGCGGCTGTCGATCCTGCTGTCGATGGTGATCGGCACCCTGCTCGCCGTGGCCCTGGGCATGGCCGACTTCTCCACGGTCGGCGACGGCCCGCTGCTGGCCCTGCCGGCGCTGTTCCACTTCGGCGCGCCGACCTTCCACGTCGCCGCCATCGTCTCCATGTGCATCGTCATCATGGTGACCCTGGTGGAAACCTCGGCGGACATCCTCGCGGTGGGCGAGATCATCGAGACCAAGGTCGATTCCCAGCGCCTGGGCAACGGCCTGCGCGCGGACATGCTGTCGAGCCTGCTGGCGCCGATCTTCGGCAGCTTCACCCAGAGCGCCTTCGCGCAGAACGTCGGCCTGGTCGCCGTGACCGGGGTGAAGAGCCGCTACGTGGTGGCCACCGGCGGGCTGTTCCTGGTCACCCTCGGCCTGCTGCCGGTGATGGGCAGGGTGATCGCCGCGGTGCCCACGGCGGTGCTCGGCGGCGCCGGGCTGGTGTTGTTCGGCACCGTGGCGGCGAGCGGCATCCGCACCCTGTCCAAGGTCGACTATCGCAACAACATGAACCTGATCATCGTCGCCACCTCGCTCGGCTTCGGCATGCTGCCGATCGCCGCGCCGAACTTCTACGAGCACTTCCCCAGCTGGTTCGCCACCATCTTCCACTCCGGCATCAGCTCGGCGGCGATCATGGCCATCTTCCTCAACCTGCTGTTCAACCACTTCACCCTGGGCAACTCCGACCAGCAGTCGGTCTTCGTCGCCGCCAGCGAGCGCACCCTGCGCTACCAGGACATCGCCGCGCTCAACGACGGCGACTATTTCCTCGACGGCAAGCTGTACGACAAAGACGGCAACCAGGTCCCGGTGCTCGGCGAACACGCCCATGACAGCGAGCACGCCCACGCTGATCGCGCCGCGCCCAAGGCAACCCGGCAAACCAGCGACAGCAGCGCCCCTAGCAGAGTTTCCTGAAGGTAGTCTGAAGGCCGGCTTCAGCTACCTTCAGTTTGTATTAAGCACGCGCGCCTAGAGTGAAGCCTCCACCATCAGGAGCTTCCTCCATGAAGATCACCGCGCTTTCCCTGGCCGTTGCCGGCGCCCTCGCCGCTCCGGCCTTCGCCCAGGCGGGTGAAGTCAAGCTGACCACCACCCTGAAAGACTTCCGCGGCAACGACGCCTACCTGGCGATCTACCTCACCGACGCCCAGGGCAAGTATCAGCGCACCCTGTGGGTCGCCGGCAAGAAAGCCAAGTATTACAAGCACCTCGGCGACTGGGCCCGCGGCAGCGGGATGAATCGCGCCGAGTTCGACGGCATGAGCGGCGCCAGCGTCGGTGCCGGCGAGACCCTCACCGTGACCGCCCAGGTGGCGGACAACCTGATCGACGCCGGTTACCAGATCCGCATCGACAGCGCCGTGGAAAACCACGATGAGAACCGCGCCGAAGTGAAGGTCCCGCTGACCCACGAGGGTTCCGGCAAGGAAACCGCCGGTAGCGGCTACGTCAGCAACTTCCGCTACGACCTCTGATCGGAAGGAGACGCGCAATGCTTCGTCAACTCCATGCCTGGCCGGGTGTGATCCTCGCCCTCCTGCTGATCGTCCTGGCGACCAGCGGAGCGGTGCTGTCCACCCAGCCCCTGGCCGAACGCCTGGTCACCCCAGCCGCCGCGCCAACCACCCAAGTCGCTGAACTGGCCTCTCGCGTGGCCCATCAGGTGCCAGGCGTAGAGCGTATCGAACGGCGTCCCTCCGGCATGCTCGTCGCCCGCTATACGCGTGGCGCCGACAGCGGCGCGGTGCGTATCGACCCCAACAGCGGCGCGGCGCTCGGCCCCTATCAGCCGTCGCCGACCTACGCCTGGATGCGCGACCTGCACCGTGCCTTCTTCATCGGCACCCCGGGCCACGCCATGGCCGGCGTCGGCGCCATCGGCATGCTCCTGCTCAGCTTCTCCGGCCTGGTCATGCTGGCGCGCCGCCAGGGTGGCTGGCGCAACCTGCTGGGCAGCATCCACGGCAACGGCCAGTCGCGCTGGCACAGCCAGGTCAGCCGCCTGTTGCTGCCGCTGCTGATCCTGATCGGCGCCAGCGGTCTCTACCTGTCCGCCGATACCTTCGGCCTGGTGCGCGATGGCATGGACAGCGATGCCAGCTTCCCCACCAGCGTCAGCCAGGGCAGCCGCGTCGACCCGGGCCAACTGACGGCCTTGCGCAACGTCGCCCTGAGCGACCTGCGCGAACTGGACTTCCCGGCCCAGGACAACCCGCAGGACGCCTACACCCTGCGCACCGCCCAGGGCGACGGCTACGTCGACGCGGTGGACGGCCGCCTGCTCGGCTACCAGCCGCACGACCTGGCGCGTCACCTCTACGAATACATTTACCAACTGCACACCGGCGACCTGCTGGGTGTCTTCAGCCCCCTGCTCGGCCTGGCCGCGCTGGGCGTGCCGCTGCTCGGCATCACCGGCCTGGTGCTGTTCCTGCGCCGCCGTCGCAGCGTCACCCATGGCGACGCCAAGATCGCGCCGGAAGAGGCCGATTGCGTGATTCTGGTCGGCAGCGAATCCAACGGCACCTGGGCCTTCGCCCGGACCCTGCAGCAAGGCCTGATGGACAGCGGCCGGCGCGTCTACAGCGCGCCGCTGAACCAAGGCACGCGCGCCTTCCCGGCGGCCCGGCAACTGCTGGTGCTGACCTCGACCTATGGCGATGGCGGCGCGCCGCAATCGGCCCGCGGCTTCCTCGAACAACTCGACGACCTGCGCCTGGCGGACGACGCGCGATTCGCCGTGCTCGGCTTTGGCGACCGCCGCTTCCCACGCTTCTGCCAGTACGCCAAGGACGTCGAGACGGCCCTGCTGGCGCACGGTCTCGCGCCGCTGATGGCGCGCCAGGACATAGACGCCGCCTCGGTCCCGAGCTTCCAGGCCTGGGCCCAGGACCTCGGCGAACGGCTCGGCATCACCCTGAACCTGGTGCACAGCGCCGAGCCCATCGCCTGCAGCGACTACCAACTGATCGAACGCCGCCTGCACCAGGCCCCCGGCGACACCCCGCTGGTGGTGCTGCGCTTCGCGCCGCTCGGCCAGCCGGTCGAGTACCAGGCCGGCGACCTGCTGGCGATCCAGGCGCCCGGCGCGCAAACGCCGCGCTACTACTCACTGGCCAGCGACAGCGACCACGGCGTCCTGGAAATCTGCGTGCGCCTGTGCGACGGCGGCCTCTGCTCGACCTACCTGCACGGCCTCGAAGCCGGCGCGCGGGTCAGCGGCTTCGTCCAGCCGCATCGCGAATTCCGCCCGGAGCCGGGCAGCGCACCGCTGATCCTGATCGGCGCCGGCAGCGGCATCGGCCCGCTGGTCGGCTTCATCCGCCGCAACGCCCGCCAGCGCCGGCTCTACCTGTACTGGGGCGGCCGCGTGCCGGAAGCCGGCGTGCCCTTCGATCGCGATCTCGACCAGGCACTCGCCGACGGCCGCCTCAGCGACCTGCGCACGGCCTTCTCCGCCGGCCCGCAGCGCGCCTATGTGCAGGACCGTCTCAGCCAGGACGCCCACGAACTGCGCCACCTGGTGGCGGCCGGCGCCCAGGTGCTGGTCTGCGGCGGGCGCAACATGGCCGACGGCGTGCGCCATGCCTTCGACGAGATGCTCGCGCCGCTGGCGCTGAGCGTGGACCACCTGCGCGCCGGGGGCCGCTACCGTGAAGACCTGTTCTGAGGCGCTGGCCTTGCAGCGCTACAGCCTCAACGGACCGACCATGGGCAGCCGCTACAGCGCGGTCTTCTATGCGCCGCCCGGCCTGGACCAGACGGCACTCGGCGAGGCCCTGTTCGAGGCCGTCGACCAGGTCGATCGGCAAATGTCCAACTGGCGCGCGGACTCGGCGCTGATGCGCTTCAACGCGCAACCGCTGGAGCGCTGGATGGACCTGCCGGAAAACCTCATCTGGGTCCTGCAGACCGCCGTGCAGGTCTGCGCCGAGTCCGGCGGCGCCTTCGACATCGGCGTTGGCGATGTCGTGCGTGCCTGGGGCTTCGGCCCCGCCGAGCAGGCCGTGGACGCCGAACAACGCGCCGCGCTGGCGGCGCAGCCGCGCAGCACGGCGAGCCGCGCCCTGGAGTTCGATTTCGCCGGCGGCCGCGTGCGCAAGCGCCACGCCGTGCACCTGGACCTCGCCGGCATCGCCAAGGGCTTCGGTGTCGACCAGCTGGCCCGCTGCCTGGACCAGCACAGCGTCGAGCACTACCTGGTGAGCATCGACGGCGAACTGCGCGCCCGTGGCCACAAGCCCGACGGGCAAGCCTGGACCATCGCCATCGAGAAGCCCCTGGCCGGCGTGCGCGATGCCCTCGGCGCACTGGAAATCGCCGATGCCGCCCTGGCCACTTCCGGCGACTACCGGCACTTCCGCGAACAGGACGGCCGCCGCTACAGCCACACCATCGACCCGCGCCGCGCCGCGCCGCTGAGCGAAGGCCTGGCCTCGGTCTCGGTACTGGCGCCCAGTTGCATGCTCGCCGACGCCTGGGCCACCGCGCTCATGGTGCTCGGCCCGGAACAGGGCCCGGCGCTGGCCTGCCAGCGCGGCATGGACGCGCTCTTCCTGCTGCGCGACGGCGAGCAGATCCGCCAGCTATGGATTCTCGACGGCCAGCCGCAGTCCTGACGCTCGGGCCGGCTGCTGCGCCTGGCCCACGGGCAACGGCTCCAACAGACCGATAAAGGCGCGCAGCGCCGGGGTATCGGTGCCGCGCCGCCAGAACAGCCAGGTGGTGGCATCGGCATGGGCCGGATCGAGGCGATGCACGCTGACGTTGCGGCCGCCGGCCAGGCTCTCGAACATCGCCCGCGGAATGATCGCCACACCGCCACCGGCAGCGATGCAGGCGAGCATGCCGTGGTAGGACTCCATCTCCATGATCTTCCCCGGTACCACACGCTGCTCGGCGAACCAGTTCTCCAGGCGCTTGCGGTAGGAACAGGTGTCGCGGAAGGCGAACGCCGTCTCGCCGGCCACGTCGCGGGCGTCATGCACCGGCGGATGTCCCTGCGCGCTCATCAGCACCAGTTCCTCGCGGAACACCGGGCAGCCGTCCAGTTGCGGGTGGTTCGCCGGGCCGTCGGCGAAGGCGGCGATGAAGCGCCCGGAGAGCACGCCGTCAATCATGTCCCCCGAGGGGCCGGTGGACAGGTCCAGTTGCACCTTCGGGTAACGCTGGTGGTAGCGCGCCAGCAGGTCGGGGATGCGCACCGCCGCGGTGCTTTCCATGGAGCCGAGGGAGAAGCTGCCGTGGGGCTCGACGCCACTGGCGACCTGCCGCGCCTCCTCCACCAGATCGAGGATGCGCTCGGCGTAGTCGAGAAAGCTGCGCCCGGTGGGCGACAGGCGCAAACGTGACTTCTCGCGGATGAACAACTCGGCGCCCAACTCGCTCTCCAACTGCTTGATGCGCGTGGTCAGGTTCGACGGCACCCGGTGCAGACGCCCGGCGGCGGCGGTGATGCTGCCGTCCTGGGCGACGGCGCGGAAGAACTCCAGTTGGGTCAGGTCCACTTTTCTCTCCGGGAGAATGATTCTTTCAGAATTATTCATTTGCCATGAATAGGCACCCACCTTAATTTCTTCCCCATGCCGGCGCCAGTGCCGCCGGCCGGAACAGCCAACGCCGCCGACACACGGCGGCGCACCTCACCTGCCCGTGCAAGGACTTCCCATGAACCAGATCGCTGCTATTTCCGCTGCCATCTCGCGCAGCCCCGCCACCGGCCAGGAGCTGGCCCGCTACCCGTTCCAGGACGCCGAGCAGTTGGAAGCCGTGCTGGCCTCCGCCGATCGCGGCTTCCGCCAGTGGCGTGACACCCCGCTGAGCGAGCGCGTCGCCGTGCTGCGCAAGATGGCCGAGGTGCTGCGCGCCAGGGTCGAGCCGATGGCACGCATGGAAGCCGAGGAAATGGGCATGCCGGTAAGCCAGGCACGCGGTGAAATCAACAAGTGCGCCAACCTCTGCGAGTGGTACGCCGAACACGGCCCGGCCATGCTCGACGACGAGCCGACCAGCGTCGAAGGCGCCTACATCGCCTACCTGCCGCTCGGCCCGGTGCTGGCGGTGATGCCGTGGAACTTCCCGACCTGGCAGGTGATGCGCGGGGCGGTGAGCATCATCCTCGGCGGCAACACCTATGTGCTCAAGCACGCGCCGAACGTCATGGGCTGCGCCTACCAACTGCAACAGGCCTGGCGTGACGCCGGGCTGCCGGAAGGCGTGTTCGAAGTGCTCAACGTCGAGCCGCCGCTGGTGTCCAAGGCCATCGCCGATGAGCGCATCGCCTCCATCGCCGTGACCGGCAGCGTCGGCGCCGGTGCCGCCATCGCCTCCCAGGCCGGCGCGGCGCTGAAGAAGTGCGTACTGGAGCTGGGCGGTTCCGACCCGTTCATCGTGCTCGCCGACGCCGACCTCGACGCCGCGGTGAAAGCCGCCGTCGCCAGCCGCTTCAGCAACTGCGGCCAGGTCTGCATCGCCGCCAAGCGGATGATCCTCGAAGCGCCGATCGCCGAGGCCTTCACCGAGAAACTGCTGGCCGCGGTCAAGGCGCTGAAGATCGGCGACCCGCTGGCCGACGACACCTTCGTCGGCCCGATGGCCCGCGCCGACCTGCGCGAAGAGCTGCACCAGCAGGTGCAGAAGACCATCGCCGAAGGCGCCACCCTGCTGCTCGGCGGCCACATGCTGGAGGGCGCGGGCAACTACTACGCGCCGACCGTGCTGGGCAACGTGCAGCCGGGGATGACCAGCTACCGCCAGGAAATCTTCGGCCCGGTGGCCTCGCTGATCGTCGCCCGCGACGCCGAGCACGCCATCGAGATCGCCAACGACAGCGAATTCGGCCTGGCCGGCGCGCTGTGGAGCGCGGACCGGGAGAAGGCCAAGCAACTGGCCCGCCGCATCGTCAGCGGTGGCGTGTTCATCAACGGCTTCAGCGCCTCCGACCCGCGCGTCCCCATCGGTGGCGTGAAGAAGAGCGGTTTCGGCCGCGAGCTGTCGCACTTCGGCGTGCGCGAGTTCCTCAACGCGCAGACCGTGTGGATCGACCGCCGCTGAGCCACGGCGCCCGCCTGAACCGCAGCCACCCCCGTCCGCGTCACGCGGGCGGGGGTTTCGTCTGTTTCGTCCGGCGCCTTTTCCTGCGCGCGGGCGCTCAGTCCTGCGCCGCCTGCCCCTGCGGTCGGTAGCCCTGCGCCAGCAGCCAGCCCTGGAACACGCGGCGCTGCGCGGCCGGCAGATCGGCCAGCACCTGCCGTTCCGGCTCGCTGCGCAGGCGCCGCAGCCAGGGCGCCAGCTCCAGGCCCTGCAAGTGCCAGATACCCAGCGGCTGGTCCGCGCTGATCACCACCTCGGCCTCGTCCACCAGGCCGTCACGCAATACCGGCGCGCGCTCGATGCGCAGCGCGGCGAAGTCCGCTGCGGCGTGGCTCGGCTCGGCATCCGGCCAGGCGCGCCGCGCCTGCCAGAACGGCCGCTGCGGCCATTGCCGTTCCTCGCCATAGAAGTCGCGGCCGACACGGGCGAAACGCAGGAACAGTTGCTCCACCCGGCGCTGGTGGAAGCGCTTGGCCAGTTCGGCGCGCTGCGGCGCGCGCAGCAGGGTGTTGATCACCGCCGGCGCCTGCAGGGCCGAGGACAGCGACTGGAAGATGCCATTGCCGGAGAGCGGATCGACCGCCATGGCCGCATCGCCGACGCGAATCCAATTGTCGCCACAGGCCTCCAGGCTGAGGATCGCCGTGCTGCTGCGCGCATGCAGCGCCAGCTCGGTTTCGCCCTGCGCGCCGAAGAACGCGCCGGCCAGCGCCGATTGTCCGCGCCGCTGGCGGCAGTAATCGAGCAAGCGCTCCTTGGCCGGCAGGTCGCTGCTGGCGACGTCCAGAGTCAGTTGCCAGTAGCAGCGGCCATCGGCCAGCCGGGCCATCCAGGCCCAACCGTCGGGGAGGCTTTCCACCGCGCTGGCCAGCACCCCCGGGGCGCCTTGCCAGCGGTTCAGCAGGCTGAGGGTTTCCGGGCCACGGCGGGCCTTGCCGGCGTGCCCCTTGAGATGCAGCGGCGCCTGGCGGCCACGGGCCTCCACGAGGAACGCGGCGGACAACGAGCGGCCGCTTTCAAGGCGCACGCGGTGGCCCTGTTGGTTCGACGCCACGTCCAGCACGCGGTCTTCCAGGACCTCGACGCCGGCCCGGCGTAAATCCTCGCGCAGGCCCTGGTCGAACAGCGGCCGGTCGATGAGGAATTCGACGTTCTGCGCGGTGCGCGCGCCGTTCCAGTCCACCTGGCGCTGCGAGGGCGGCGCGGCGCACGCCAGGGCATGGCTCAACCCGGCATGGCGCAGGCCGTCGAGGACGCGCTGGGAAACGCCTTCCACCGCGGCGAAGCGGCGCCAGTCGCTGACCACGCTGACCGCATGACCGAGGTGGCGCAGGCCGAGGGCAACCGCCGCGCCGGCGGGGCCGGCGCCCAGGATGAGAACTTCGCTCATGGCCCCACCTTGCGCTCGATGCCCCGATAGGCCGCGCGCGCACGCATGATGGCCAGCGCTTGCTCGTTCGACAGCTCCGGCCGCTCGATCAGCAAGGCCGCCAGATAGCCGCAGAAGGCCGCGCACCCCAGGCTGGCCCCCGCCCGCCCGGCGACCCGCAGCGGCGCGCCGAAATCCGCCTGCGCACTGTCCAGCCAGGACCATTGGCCCTCGGCGCAGCGCGCATCGCCGGTGACCCGCAGCACGCCCGGATAGGCCGCCGGGAACACCGCCTCGCCGCGCGCCGGGCTGGAGGCGCAGACCAGCGCGCCGTCGGCGACCAGCGCGGCCACCGCCTCGCGCAGGATCGGCCGATCCTGGCGCACGCCCAGGCTGAGGTTGACCAGGCGCACGCCGCGTTCGCGCAGCCAGTGCAGCGCCGCGGCGATCTGCAAGGGGCTGGTGACGCCGCGCGCGTCGAACACCTGAGCGACACTGAAACGCGCCGCCGAGGCGCGCGTGGCAATGGCGTGCAGCACCGCCGAACCATGGCCGAGGGCGTCAGCCAGCAACGGCCCCTCGCCGAGGCCGGCATCGGTCAGGAAAAAGCGCCGCCCGGCCAGGAGCAAGCTGGCCTGTTCCGCTGCGTGGCCGCTATCGACCACGCCAACCTGCAGCTCAACCGGCATGGCCGCCCACCACCTGTGCGGCCTGCGCCACGCCGACGGTCAGGCGGCCGTCGAGCAATTCCAGGCGCAGATCGGCCTCGGCCAGGGTCGAGGGCCGGTGGCTGATGAGAATGCGCGTGCGCCCGGCGAAAAGCCGGTCGATGGCGGCGATCACCTCGCGTTCGGTGCTTTCGTCGACCTGCGAGGTGGCCTCGTCGAGCACCAGGATCAGCGGGTCTTGCAACAGCGCGCGGGCGATAGCGATGCGCTGTTTCTGCCCGCCGGAAAGCTGCTGGCCGCGCTCGCCAAGCGGGCTATCGAGGCCTTCCGGCAGGCTGGCGATCAGGCTGTCGAGCTGGGCCAGCGCAGCGACCCGTTCGATCTCCGCGCGGCTGGCCTCGGGCGCGCTGTAGGCCAGGTTGTCGGCCAGGCTGCCACGGAACAGCACCAGCTCCTGGCTGACCACGGCGATGCGCCGGCGCAGGGCGAACAGGTCGAGGTCGCGCAGGTCCACGCCATCGAGCAGGATGCGCCCCTGGTGCGGATCGTAGAAACGCTGCAAGAGGTCGATCAGGGTCGATTTGCCGGCCCCGGACGGCCCGTTCAGGGCCACCTTGAGGCCGGCGGGAATGCAGGCGTCCAGTTCGCACAGCAGCGGCTGGTTGCGCCCGGCGTGGCGGAAGGAAAGCCGCTCCAGGCGCAGTTCGCCGGTGGTCGGCATCGGCCGCGGCACGGCCGGCGATTGCACCTCGGCACGCTCGCCGCGCAGCTCCATGACCCGCCCCAGGCTGACGGTCATGCGTTGCAGCGCCACATAGAGGCCGAGCAGGCTCTGCACCGGACCGATGGCCATGCCCAGGTAGGTGGAAAAGGCGATCAGCGAACCGAGCTGCCAACTGCCCTGCACCACCCAGTAGCCGCCGACCAGGAAGGCACAGGCGCGCGACAGCGACATCAGCGTGCCCGGTACCGCCTGGGTGAAGAACTCGGTGAGCTGCAAGCGCAGCAACTGGCCCATGTAGCCCTGCCCCAGGCCCTCCAGGCGCCGCGCCTCGCAGGCCTGCTGGCCGGCGGACTGGATGAACTTCATGGCCGGCAAGGTCTCGACGAAGAACGACGACATGTCCGCCGAGCGCTCCCGCAGGCTGCGCGCCTCACGCTCGACCTTGCGGCGCATCCAGCGCAGCCAGAGCACGTCCAGCGGGATGAGCACGGCGACCAGCAGCGACAGTTGCCAGGACAGCGCCAGCAGCAGCGCCAGCGCGCCGACCAGGCCGATCACGCTGGACACCGCGGAGAACAGCGAATCCACGGCGAAGCGCTGGATCTCCGCGACATCGCCGTCCAGGCGCGACATCAGGTCACCGATGCGGCGGCGGCCGAAGAAGCTCGGCGAGAGCGTCTGCAGGTGGCGGTACAGGGCATCGCGCAGGGCGAACAGGATGCGCCCGGAAAGGCGCGTGTGCAGGTAGCGGTTGAGCCCGGACAGCGCCGTACCGAGCAGCCCGGCGAGGATCATCGCCCCAGCCAGCAGGAGCAGCATGGGGAAGTCCCTGGCGAGCAGCCCGTCGTCGATCAGCAGCTTGGTCAGCCAGGGCTGCGCCAACACCAGCAACGAGGCGAGGAAGGACAGCCCGAGCAGGCCGAGGATGGCCATGCGCTGCGGGCGAATGAAGCCGTACAGCCAGTGCAGCGCGTCCTTCAGTGCCTTGGGGTCGTCACTGTCGATCAGGCGAGAGAAGAACATCAGTTTCTCAATTGTTTGAGTTTGCGGTAGAGGGTCGCCCGGCTGATACCGAGGGCATCGGCGGCGGCCGAGACATTGCCCTGGTGGCGGTCGAGGGACTGGCGGATCAGCTCCAGTTCGTTCTCGCGGATGCGCCCGCAGGGCTGCCGCTCGCCGGCGCTGAGTTCGTCCAGGGTGCTGTCCGGCAGATGTTCCAGGCCCAGGCAGCGCTCGCCCTCCTCGCGCATCGCCAGGGCGGTACGCAGGACCATTTCCAGTTGGCGGATGTTGCCCGGCCAGTGGTACTCGCCGAGCAGCGCGGCGAATTCGTCGCTGAGCTGCACCCCCGGCGCGCCGAGCTTGGCCAGCAGGCTGGCGGCCAGCTCACCGAGGTCTTCGCGCTCGCGCAGCGCCGGCAGGCGCACGCTGATGCCGTTGACGCGGTAGTAGAGGTCTTCGCGGAACAGCTTGTCTTCCACCTGGCGCTTGAGGTCGCGGTGAGTGGCGCAGATCAGCGCGACGTCGATGTCCTGTTCCTCGCCGGCGCCCAGCGGCGCCACCTTGCGCTCCTGCAGCACGCGCAGCAGGCGCGCCTGCAAGGCCAGCGGCATGTCGCCGATCTCGTCGAGGAACAGGGTGCCGCCGTGGGCCTGCTGCAGGCGCCCGACCATGCCGCCCCGGCGCGAGCCGGTGAAGGCGCCCTCGCGGTAGCCGAACAGTTCGGATTCGATCAGGCCCTCGGGGATGGCCGCGCAGTTGACCGCGACGAACGGCTTGTCGGCGCGCGCGCTGGACTGGTGCAAGGCGCGCGCCAGCACTTCCTTGCCGCTGCCGGTCTCGCCCAGCAACAGCACCGGCAGCTCGTTGAGCAGGCCCTGGCGCGCCATGCGCAGGGCACGGGCGTAGCGCGGGTTGTTGCCGGCCAGCGCCTCCAGGTTCGGCGGGGTTTGCCCCGCCCGCGCCGGCGTGCGCGCCGGCACCGCGACGGCGTGGCTACGCAACGGCGCTTGCAGGACTTTGTAGAAGAACTCGCCCTTGGAGGTCTGCAGGCTGCCGATGGCGCCCGTGTGCAGACGGCCGAGCAACTGCTCGCCGCGGGCGCCGAGCAGCTCCTCGCAACGGCGCCCGAGCAGGCGCTCGCGCTCGGCGCCGAGCAACTGGCAGGCCGGCGAACTGAGCGCCAGGATGCGCCCTTCCAGGTCCAGCGCGAGCAGGCCCTGCCAGGGCGAATCCAGGTACTGGCGGCGGCTGTGGAAGGCCAGCACCACCTGGCCCGGATAACTGGCGGCGAACAGCCGCGCCTCGATGTGACAGGCGGCCAGGTTGAGCAGGCTGAGGCTTTCGCGCGGGCCGGCCAGCGGCCCTTCGCGGGTCAGGTCGAGCACGCCGAGCAAGGTGCCCTGCGGGCTGCTGATCGGCACCGAGGTGCAGGAGAACGGGCTCAGGCGTTCGAGGAAGTGCTCGCCGCAGTCGATCTGCGTCGCGCGCCCTTCCACCAGCGCCGTGCCCAGCGCATTGGTGCCGCGCGCCGCTTCGCTCCAGCAGGCGCCCAGGGTGATGTCCTCCAGGCTGCTGTGGCGCAGACGCTCGCGCGCGCCCTCCACCGAGAGGATGGTGGCGTCGGCGTTGGCCAGGATGATCAGGCCATCGTGGCCCTGGCGCTGGGCCAGGTAGTCGAGATCGGGCGTGGCGGCGTCGAGCAGCAGGCGGTTGTTCTCCAGCAGCAACTCGATGCTGGCGCGGCCTTCGAGCGCCTGATCGTTGTCGCGGTGGCAATCCAGGCCGTGGCCGAGGCTGCGCCGCCAGGAGGCATCGATTTCCTCGCGCAGCACACCATGGGGCACGTCGCCCTCGCGCTGCAGGCGTTCGCGGGCCTGGCTGGCCTCATGCAGCGCGTCGCTGCTTATTGTTCTTGTTGGGCTCATACATCGCTCCGGTAGGTTCCGCGCCGCCATCGGGCGCCGAACTCGCAGGCTGGTCAGGGATGTCTACACCCGTGGCATCCGACAGTAAAGAGGATGGCTGAGCGGGTGAAACCGTGTATCCCCCTGTAAGGCAATTCTCGCGCCAGTCCTCCCCTCGCGGCAGCGCTCCGGCGTGTCACGGCTGTGTTGACAGTGACCCAAGGCAGGTTTACGTTAACGTAAAGGTAAACAAACGAGCAAGCCCATGCCGACCACCTACAGCATTTCCGATCTGGCCCGCGAACTGGACGTCACCACCCGCGCCATCCGCTTCTACGAAGAGCAAGGCATGCTCAGCCCGGAGCGCCGTGGCCAGGAGCGTATCTACAGTCCCAAGGACCTGGTGGCGCTGAAGCTGATCCTGCGCGGCAAGCGCATCGGCTTCTCGCTGGCCGAGTGCAAGGAACTGATCGACCTCTACGACCCCAGCAGCGGCAACCGCAAGCAGCTGCAAACCTTCATGGACAAGATCGCCGCCCGCCGCGAGCAGCTGGAACAGCAACTGCTGGACATTGAGCAGATGAAACTGGAACTGGACACGGCCGAGGAACGCTGCCTGGCGGCCATGGCCGAGACCGACAAGAAGCAACGCGCGACGAGCTGAAGCGCCAGCGACACCACGACCGGCCCCGGCGGCAGCCCGCCGCGGCCTACCCGGCCCTCACCATTCAATGACAAGTACAGGTGACACCATGAGCTACTCCTCCCTCAATTTCGGCCTCGGCGAAACCATCGACATGCTCCGCGACCAGGTGCGCGGCTTCGTCGCCGCCGAACTGGCGCCGCGCGCCGCGCAGATCGACGCCGACAACCTGTTCCCCATGGACATGTGGCGCAAGTTCGGCGACATGGGCCTGCTCGGGGTGACCGTCAGCGAGGAGTACGGCGGCGCCAACCTGGGTTACCTGGCCCACGTCGTCGCCATCGAGGAAATCAGCCGCGCGTCGGCCTCGGTCGGCCTGTCCTATGGCGCCCACTCGAACCTTTGCGTCAACCAGATCAACCGCAACGGCAACGCCGCGCAGAAAGCCAAGTACCTGCCCAAGCTGATCAGCGGCGAGCACATCGGCGCGCTGGCCATGAGCGAGCCCAACGCCGGTTCCGACGTGGTCTCGATGAAGCTGCGCGCGGAACGGCGCGGCGATCGTTTCGTCCTCAACGGCAGCAAGACCTGGATCACCAACGGTCCGGACGCCAACACCTACGTGATCTACGCCAAGACCGAGCCGGAAAAGGCCGCGCACGGCATCACCGCGTTCATCGTCGAGCGCGACTGGAAAGGCTTCAGCCGGGGCAACAAGTTCGACAAGCTGGGCATGCGCGGCTCGAACACCTGCGAGCTGTTCTTCGATGACGTGGAAGTGCCGGAAGAGAACGTCCTCGGCGCGCTCAACGGCGGCGTCAAGGTACTGATGAGCGGCCTCGACTACGAGCGCGTGGTGCTGGCCGGCGGGCCGATCGGCATCATGCAGGCATGCATGGACGTGATCGTCCCCTACATCCACGACCGCAAGCAGTTCGGCCAGAGCATCGGCGAATTCCAGCTGATCCAGGGCAAGGTCGCCGACATGTACACCCAGCTCAACGCCAGCCGCGCCTACCTGTACGCCGTGGCCCAGGCCTGCGACCGCGGCGAGACCACCCGCAAGGACGCCGCCGGGGTGATCCTCTACACCGCCGAGCGCGCCACCCAGATGGCCCTGGACGCGATCCAGATCCTCGGCGGCAACGGCTACATCAACGAGTTCCCCACTGGCCGCCTGCTGCGCGACGCCAAGCTCTACGAGATCGGCGCCGGCACCAGCGAAATCCGCCGCATGCTGATCGGCCGCGAGCTGTTCAACGAGACCCGCTGAACCTAACTGACTTCGTAGCATGGGCTCCGCGCGAAACCCGGCATCGACCGCATGGGTTTCGCAAGCTCAACCCATCCTACGTTCCCCACACGCTCGTGGAGACGCCATGACCATCCTCGGCACCCAACTCAACACCCGTTCCCCGGAATACGCCGCCAACGCCGCGACCATGCTGGAGAGCGTCAACGACCTGCGCGCCCTGCTCGGCCGCATCCACCAAGGCGGCGGTGCCGCCGCCCAGGCCAAGCACAGTGCACGCGGCAAGCTGCTGGTGCGCGAGCGCATCAACCGCCTGCTCGATCCCGGCTCGCCGTTCCTCGAAATCTCCGCCCTCGCCGCCCACGCGGTGTACGGCGAGGATGTCGCCGCCGCCGGCGTGGTCGCCGGCATCGGCCGCGTCGAAGGCGTGGAATGCATGATCGTCGGCAACGACGCCACGGTAAAAGGCGGCAGCTACTACCCGCTGACCGTGAAAAAACACATCCGCGCACAGACCATCGCCCAGCAGAACCGCCTGCCGTGCATCTACCTGGTGGACTCCGGCGGCGCCAACCTGCCGCGCCAGGACGAGGTGTTCCCCGACCGCGAGCACTTCGGACGGATCTTCTTCAACCAGGCCAACCTGAGCGCCCAGGGCATCCCGCAGATCGCCGTGGTGATGGGCTCCTGCACCGCCGGCGGCGCCTACGTGCCGGCGATGAGCGACGAGACCATCATGGTGCGCAACCAGGCCACCATCTTCCTCGCCGGCCCGCCGCTGGTGAAGGCCGCCACCGGCGAGGTGGTCAGCGCCGAGGATCTCGGCGGCGCCGACGTGCACTGCAAGACCTCGGGCGTGGCCGACCACTATGCCGAGGACGACGCGCACGCCCTGGCCATCGCCCGCCGCTGCATCGCCAACCTCAACTGGCGCAAGGCCGGCAGCCTCACGCGGCGGCCTCCGCGCACGCCGCTGTACGCCGCCGAGGAGCTGTACGGGGTGATCCCGGCCGACAGCAAGAAACCCTACGACGTGCGCGAAGTGATCGCACGGCTGGTCGACGGCAGCGAATTCGATGAGTTCAAGGCGCTGTTCGGCACCACCCTGGTCTGCGGCTTCGCCCACCTGCACGGCTACCCGGTGGCGATCCTGGCGAACAACGGCATCCTCTTCGCCGAGGCCGCGCAAAAGGGCGCGCACTTCATCGAACTGGCCTGCCAGCGCGGCATCCCGCTGGTCTTCCTGCAGAACATCACCGGTTTCATGGTCGGCCAGAAGTACGAGGCCGGCGGCATCGCCAAGCACGGTGCCAAGCTGGTCACCGCGGTGGCCTGCGCTCAGGTGCCGAAGTTCACCGTGATCATCGGCGGCAGCTTCGGCGCCGGTAACTACGGCATGTGCGGCCGCGCCTACGATCCGCGCTTCCTGTGGATGTGGCCCAACGCGCGGATCGGCGTGATGGGCGGCGAACAGGCCGCCGGGGTGCTCGCCCAGGTCAAGCGCGAGCAGGCCGATCGCGCCGGCCAGACGCTGTCCGCCGAGGAGGAAGCGAAGATCAAGCAGCCTATCCTCGAACAGTACGAGCACCAGGGCCACCCCTATTACTCCAGCGCGCGCTTGTGGGACGACGGTGTGATCGACCCGGCGCAGACCCGCGAAGTCCTCGCCCTGGCCCTCTCCGCCTCGCTCAACGCGCCCATCGAGCCGACCCGGTTCGGCGTATTCCGCATGTAAGGCCGCCAGCATGACTGACTTTCAGAACATCCAGCTCGACATCGACGAGCGCGGCGTGGCCAGCCTCTGGCTGAACCGCCCGGACAAGAACAATGCCTTCAACGCCGCCACCATCGCCGAGCTGATCCAGGCGCTGGACGCCGTCGCCGCCGACCCGCGCGTGCGCCTGCTGGTCCTGCGCGGCCGCGGCAAGCACTTCTGCGGCGGCGCCGACCTGGCCTGGATGCAGGAGGCGGTGCAGCTCGACTACGCCGGCAACCTGGCCGACGCCCAGCAACTGGCGGAACTGCTGCACCAGCTGCACCAGCTGAAGACGCCGACCCTGGCGGTGGTCCAGGGTGCGGCCTTCGGCGGCGGCGTCGGCCTGGTGGCCTGCTGCGACATGGCCCTGGGCAGCGAGGCGGCGCAATTCTGCCTGTCCGAAGTGCGCATCGGGCTGATCCCGGCGACCATCGGACCCTTCGTGACCAAGGCCATCGGCCAGCGCGCGGCGACCCGCTATGCCATGACCGCCGAACGCTTCGGCGGCGCCCGCGCCCGCGAGCTGGGCCTGCTCGACGAGTGCTACGCGGCCGACCAGCTGGAGGCGAAGGTCGCGGACTGGATCGCCAATCTGCTGCAGAACAGCCCGGCCGCCCTGGTGGCCTGCAAGGCACTATTCCAGGAAATCGGCAGCGGCGAGCTGAGCCCCAACCTGCGCCGCTACACCGAGGCCGCCATCGCCCGCATCCGCATCAGCGCCGAGGGGCAGGAAGGCCTGCGCGCCTTCCTGGAAAAGCGCACACCGGCCTGGCAGGGAGGCAATCGATGAATCATCGACCTTCCCACCCTTTGCCGTCGGCTAGCGCAAGCTCGACCCAACCTACCCTGCCTGGAGGCCCGTCCATGACCATCACCACGCTTCTGGTGGCCAACCGCGGCGAGATCGCCTGCCGCGTGATGCGCACCGCCAAGGCCCTGGGCCTGACCACCGTGGCCGTGCACAGCGCCACCGACCGCCACGCCCGCCACGTCGAGGAAGCCGACATCGCCATCGACCTGGGCGGCGCTAAGCCGGCGGAAAGCTACCTGCGCGGCGACGCCGTGATCGCCGCGGCCAAGGCCGCCGGCGCCCAGGCCATCCACCCCGGCTACGGCTTCCTCTCGGAGAACGCCGGCTTCGCCCGCGCCTGCGAAGAGGCCGGGCTGGTGTTCCTCGGCCCGCCGGCCAGCGCCATCGACGCCATGGGCAGCAAATCGGCGGCCAAGGCCCTGATGGAAGACGCCGGCGTGCCGCTGGTGCCCGGCTACCACGGCGAGGCCCAGGACTACCCGACCTTCCAGCGCGAGGCCGCGCGCATCGGCTACCCGGTGCTGCTCAAGGCCGCCGCCGGCGGTGGCGGCAAGGGCATGAAGGTGGTCGAGCGCGAAAGCGAACTGGCCGAGGCCCTGGCGTCCGCCCAGCGCGAGGCGCAGTCCGCTTTCGGCGACTCGCGCATGCTGGTGGAGAAATACCTGAGCAAGCCGCGCCACGTGGAAATCCAGGTATTCGCCGACCAGCACAGCCACTGCCTGTACCTCAACGAACGCGACTGCTCGATCCAGCGCCGCCACCAGAAAGTGGTCGAGGAAGCCCCCGCCCCCGGCCTCTCCGCCGAACTGCGCCGCGGCATGGGCGAAGCCGCGGTGCGCGCCGCCCAGGCCATCGGCTACGTCGGCGCCGGCACCGTGGAGTTCCTCTACGACGAAGGCAGCGGGCAATTCTTCTTCATGGAAATGAACACCCGCCTGCAGGTCGAACACCCGGTCACCGAAGCCATCACCGGCCTCGACCTGGTGGCTTGGCAGATTCGCGTGGCGCGTGGCGAGCCGCTGCCGATCAGCCAGGAGCAGGTGCCGCTGAACGGCCACGCCATCGAAGTGCGGCTCTACGCCGAGGACCCGGAGGGCGGCTTCCTGCCCGCCAGCGGCCGCCTCGACCTCTACCGCGAACCCGCCGCCGGCCCCGGCCGCCGCAGCGACAGCGGTATCCGCCAGGGCGACGAGGTGTCGCCGTTCTACGACCCGATGCTGGCCAAGCTGATCGCCTGGGGCGAGAACCGCGAGGAAGCGCGCCAGCGCCTGCTGGCGATGCTCGTCGAGACCGCCGTCGGCGGAGTCAAGACCAACCTGGCGTTCCTCCGCCGCGTGCTGGCCCATCCGGCCTTCGCCGCCGCCGAACTGGACACCGGCTTCATCGGCCGCCACCAGGACGACTTGCTGCCGGCCAGCGGCGAACTGCCGCCGCTGTTCTGGCACCTGGCCGGCGAAGCCTGGGTGCAGAGCGAGGCCGCCCGCGTGCGTGGCGACGATGCCCATTCGCCATGGTCGGCGCAGGACGGCTGGCGCAGCGGCCTGCCCGGCGAGACCGACCTGCACCTCAACGCCCGTGGCGAGTCGCAGGTGGTGCGCCTGCGCCATGTCGGCGGCCAGCGCGCGGCGCGGCTGATCGGCGAATGGCTGGAGGTCGAGTTCGACGGCCTGCGCCGCCGCCACCTGGCGATCCGCCACGGCGACAGCCTGTACCTGGAATGGCATGGCGAACTGCTGAAAGTCAGCCGCTTCGACCCCATCGCCGAGGCCGAAGCCGCCCATGCCCACCATGGCGGCCTGACCGCGCCCATGAACGGCAGCATCGTGCGCATCCTGGTCGAACCCGGCCAGGCGGTGGAGGCCGGCACCGCCCTGGTGGTGCTGGAAGCCATGAAGATGGAGCACAGCATTCGCGCGCCGCACGCCGGCGTGGTGAAATCGCTGTCATGCAGCGAAGGCGAACTGGTCGCCGAAGGCACCGCGCTGGTGGAGCTGGAGGAAGCGACAGCCTGAGCCAGGGCGTATAAGGCACCGCCTCATGCGCCGCCAGGCCGTGGCCTGGCCGAGTCGCGAAGTTGCCGATGTGTTGGTTGTGGGGCGGATAACGCGGCTGCGTTATCCGCCCTGCGCGTCCCGAACGTACGAGGAATCCCCATGTCCCTGCCCCAATCCGTGCGCCTGGTCGAAGTCGGCCCGCGCGACGGTCTGCAGAACGAAAAACAACCGATCAGCGTCGCCGACAAGGTGCGTCTGGTGGACGACCTGACGGCCGCCGGCCTGAGCTATATCGAGGTCGGCAGCTTCGTCTCGCCAAAATGGGTGCCGCAGATGGCCGGCTCGGCCGAGGTGTTCGCCGGCATCCAGCACAAGCCCGGCGTCACCTACGCCGCCCTGGCGCCCAACCTCAAGGGCTTCGAGGCCGCGCTGGCCGCCGGGGTCAAGGAAGTCGCGGTGTTCGCCGCCGCCTCCGAGGCCTTCTCGCAGAAGAACATCAACTGCTCGATCAAGGAGAGCCTGGAACGCTTCGTGCCAGTGATGGACGCCGCCCGCGAGCACGGCATCCGCGTGCGCGGCTACGTTTCCTGCGTGCTCGGCTGCCCCTACCAGGGCGAGGTGGACCTGCAGCAGGTCGCCGCCGTGGCCGCCGAACTCGACGCCATGGGCTGCTACGAGGTGTCCCTCGGCGACACCATCGGCGTCGGCACCGCCGGCCAGACCCGCCGCCTGTTCGAGACGGTCGCCGCCAAGGTGCCGCGCGAACGCCTGGCCGGGCATTTCCACGACACCTACGGCCAGGCCCTGGCGAACATCTACGCCAGCCTGCTGGAAGGCATCGCGGTGTTCGACAGCTCGGTCGCCGGGCTCGGCGGCTGTCCCTACGCCAAGGGCGCCACCGGCAACGTCGCCAGCGAAGACGTGCTCTACCTGCTCGATGGCCTGGGCATCCACAGCGGCATCGCCATGGACGCCCTGATCGCCGCCGGCCAGCGCATCTGCGCGCTGCTCGACAAGCCCAACGGCTCCCGCGTGGCCCGCGCCCGCCTGGCCCGGGGTTGAGGAAACAGCCGTGCGCCCTGGCTGAGGGGCACGGCTGCCAGCCGATCGCGGAATTCACTAAACTAGCGTCCATTCGTTCAGCGGACGCAAAAATGAAAGTCCAATCCGAAGACCTGCGCACCTTCGCCGCAGTGGTCGACAGCGGCTCGATCACCGCCGCCGCCGAGCAACTCGGCCTCACCGCGTCGGCGGTCAGCCGCAGCCTCGCCAAGCTGGAGGAAAAGCTCGGCACGACGCTGCTCAACCGCACCACCCGGCGCATGCAACTGACCGAGGAAGGCACGCTGTTCCTCGACGGCGCGCGGCACATCCTGGGGCAAATGGATGACCTGGAAGAGCGCCTGGCGCTGCGCCGGCAGAAGCCGTCCGGGCGCCTGCGGATCAACGCCGCGTCGCCCTTCATGCTGCACGCGGTGGTGCCGCACATCGATGCCTTCCGCCAGCGCTACCCGGACATCGAACTGCAGTTGAACAGCAACGACCTGAACATCGACCTGCTGGAACAGAGCACCGACATCGCCATCCGCATCGGCACGCTCAGCGACTCCAGCCTGCACGCCCGCCCGCTCGGCAGCAGTCGCCTGAACCTGCTGGCCAGCCCCGCCTACCTGGAACGCCACGGCACGCCACAGCGCGCCGAAGACCTCGCCGGGCACAGCCTGCTCGGCTTCACCCAGCCGGAAAGCCTGAACCTCTGGCCGGTACGCCATGCCGGTGGCGACAGCCTGGTGATCCGCCCCAGCCTCGCCGCCTCCAGCGGCGAAACCCTGCGTCAACTGGCGCTCGCCGGACAGGGCATCGCCTGCCTGGCCGGCTTCATGACCTGTCGCGACATCAGCGCCGGGCGCCTGGTCAAGCTGCTGCCGCAGGCCGTCCGCGAGCAGCGCCAGCCGATCAACGCGGTCTACTACCGCAACTCGCAGTTGGCCCTGCGCATCCAGTGCTTCCTCGACTTCATTCAGGACAGGCTGCGCTTCGATGCGCCATGAGCCACCGACGCGCCAAGTCCCGCGGCAACGCCAGCCGCGCGCTGGGCGTTGCTGGCGAACCCGGGCGTAGGGGCAGCGCTAGGATTTCTCGCGCAGCAACCAGGCGGCGTGCTGCTTGACCAGGTCCATCACCGCCGCGGTCATCACCGCGGTGGACACGCCGAACATGAGAATGCCGTTGGCCGCCTCCAGCGGACCGAGCAGGCGCCAGCGCGGGCTCATAACGATGTCGCCATAGCCCAGGGTGGCGAAGTTCACCCCCGAGTGATAGAGCGCGACGGCGAACTCGTCGAACTCGCCGAGGAGCATGAACAGCAGCGCCCAGATCGCCATCTGCATGAAGTTGCCGAGCATCATCAGCAGCATCACCATGGCCAGCAGCGCGGTGTTCGAGAGCAGCCCGTGCTGCTCCGTCCAGGCTTCGCGCAGGGAAACGTAGCCGCGCAGGCACAGGGCCAGGAAGATGGCCTGCAGCAACAGGCAGAGCAGCATCACCGGCAAGCCGGCCAGAAGACTGAGCAGAAGCATCGGCTGATCGTCCGCGCCGCGCTATCCGCCGCGCGTCTCTTCGCCGGTTTCCTCGCCGGTCTCCTCGCCCGTGGCGCCGGCCGCCGGTACTTCCGTGAGCGGTTGGTTGACCCACTGCCAGAACAGTTGGTAGCCCACCGCCAGGAACACCGGCCCGATGAACAGGCCGATGATGCCGCCGGTCACCATGCCGCCCAGGGCACCGATCAAGATCACCGGCATCGGCACTTCGACGCCGCGGCCGAGCACCAGCGGCTTGAGCACGTTGTCCACCAGACCGGCGACGAAGGTGTAGATGGCGAAGACGATGCTGGCGACCGTCGCCCCTTCGGTGACGAACACATAGGCGATGACCGGCAGGGTGATCAGCGTGGCCGGCAATTGCAGGATGCCCAGCAACAGCACCCCCAGGGCCAGCAGGCCGGCGCCGGTGATGCCCTTGACGACGAAGCCGACGCCGATCAGCAGCATCTGGATGAAGGCGATGCCGACCACGCCCTGGGCCACCGCGCGGATGGTCGTGGAGCACAGATCGACCAGGTGCGGCCCGCGTTCCGCGCCGGTCAGGCGGACGGCGATGCGCACCGCGCTCTGCGTGCCGGATTCGCCGAAGGCCATGATGATCCCGGCGATGATCAGCGCGCCGATGAACATCAGGAAGGCGGCGCCGACGCCGGCCAGTTGGCGCATCAGCGGCACGCCGAAATCCTTCATCAGCGGCAGCACTTTCTTCAGCAGGCTGGTCAGGTCGGTGGATGCTTGCTGCCACAGGTCGAACAGGTTCTGCCCCACCAGCGGCCAGGTGGCCACCGAAGCGGGCGGCGGCGGAATGTGCAGATCGCCGCCCTTGAGCAGTTCCAGGGCCCGGTCCACCGACTCGGCGATCGAGGCGCCGAGCAGCGACACCGGCAGCAGCAGGACCAGCACCGAGACCAGGGTGATCAGCGTCGCTACATGGCCGTCACGCAAGCCCAGGCGCGTCTTCAGCAGGCAATGCAGCGGGTAGAAGGTCACCGCCAGGATCACCGACCAGAGCATGAGGTTGAGAAACGGCTGGAACACGCGGTAGCAGAAGAGCGCCAGTACCGTGACCAGGCCGGCGCGGATGAGCACGTCGAGCAGGCGGCGGGATTGGACAATTTCGGGAAGAGCGGAAGGCGACATCGTGTTCTCCTTGCACAGGCCGCGGCCAGAACGGAACAGCCGTTTCATTCAGCGGACGCAGCGGCCTGTCGCCTCGGAACCCGTGCCCAGGCCCGATCCGGCAGGTTCGCTGCGGACGGTACGACGAGCCGCGCGTTCCGCCAGTATCCAGATGAAAGGTGCGGGCTCTTCCAGAGCATAGCCGCTGCCTTGCGCGCCGCCGTCCGAATTGCGCGTGGCCTGGCGGACGCCTCAGTCCGGCGCCGGCGCGACCAGCGCGGGCTTGGGCCGGCTGCCGAGCGTGGTGCCGATCGAGGCGACGATGATCGCGGCGATGGCCAGCCATTGCTGCACGCTCAGTTGCTCGCCGAGGAACACCAGCCCGGAGATCGCGCCGAAGGCCGGCTCGATGCTCATCAGGGTGCCGAAGGTGCGCGCCGGCAGACGGGTCAGGGCGAGCATTTCCAGGGTGTAGGGCAAGGCACTGGAGAGCACCGCCACAGCGAGCAGCGCCGGCAGCAGCTGCACGTTCAGCAGCGCGCTGCCGGCATGCAGGATGCCGATGGGCACGACGCACACGGCGGCGATGCTCACGCCCAGGGCGGCGCCCTGAGTGCCATGGTCGGAGCCGGCGCGCTGGCCGAAGACGATGTACAGCCCCCAGCACACCCCCGCCGCCAGGGCCAGGCCGGCGCCCAGCGGATCGACGCCCTGTTCGAGGTCGCCGACGGGCAGCAACAGCCACAGGCCGGAAACGGCGATGGCGATCCACAGGAAGTCAATGGGCTTGCGCGAGAAATACAGCGCCACCGCCAGCGGCCCGGTGAATTCCAGCGCCACCGCGACGCCCAGCGGCACCGTGCGCAGCGCCATGTAGAACATCAGGTTCATGCCGCCCAGGGTGATGCCATAGGCCAGCAGCGACACCCAGGATTTGCGCGGGATCGGCTTGCGCCACGGGCGCAGCAAGGCGAGCAGAATCAGCGCGGCGAAGAACAGCCGCGCGGCCGTCACGCCCTGGGCGCCGAGCAGCGGGAACAGGCTTTTGGCCAGGGACGCGCCGATCTGGATCGAGGCCATCGACACCAGGAGCACGGCAACGGGGAAAAACAGCGTGGCGAAACGCGAGCGAGACATGGAAGGCAACCGGCAGATTGAAAAATGAAGCGATTATTGGCTTACTCTTATGCGCAACATAATGCGCAAAGCCGAGCGAATGAGCAATATACTGCCCAACCCCAATGAACGCCCCAGTGTCCTGGTCCACGTCGCCGACAACGTCAAGGCCTTGCGCCGCGACGCCAGCCTGAGCCAGGAGGCCCTGGCCAAGGCCTCGGGGGTCAGCCGGCGCATGCTGGTCGGTATCGAAAGCGGCGACACCAACGTCAGCCTGGCCACCCTCGATCGCATCGCCGCCGGCCTCGGCGTGACCTTCGCCGACCTGGTCCGGGCGCCGGCCACCGGCGATCTGTCGCGCATCGATGTGGTGGCCTGGGCCGGCCCCCACCCGGACAGCCGCGGCACCCTCCTCGCCAGCACCCCGGCACGGCGCCAGGCGGAACTCTGGCACTGGTCCCTGGGGCCGGGCGAACGCTACGACGCCGAACCCGACGCCGAGGGCTGGCATGACATGGTCTATGTCATCGAAGGGCGCCTGACCCTGCTGCTCGACGGCCAGAGCCTGAGCATCGAAAGCGGCGGCTTCCATGTGTTCAAGAGCGACCGTCCGTTCAGCTACTGCAACCAGGGCGAGACACGCGTGCGCTTCATCCGCAGCGTGGTGAACTGAGCGGCCGGCCGCTCACCGCACCGGGTCGATGACCTGGGTCAGCGGATGCGCCGAGCCTTCCAGGTGCCAGTTGACCCACAGGCGCTGCCGGGCGTCGTTGTCGGGCTCGATGGCCAGCCAGTTGCGGCGGGTGACCAGGTAACGGCCACGGTCGGCGATCGGCAGCATGCTGGCGCTGATCTTGTAGTCGATCGGTTCCCGGCTGCCGCCCAGCGATTCGAGGAAATACACCGCGATGCCCGGCGGCGAGGGATGCACGATGCCGCTGGAGATCAGCTGGTAGATCACCCCGGCGCCGCCGGCCTGGTGCTGGGCCAGTTCCGACTCGATGACGCAGGCGCCGGCGACGTGCACATCGCCGGAAACGATGCTCACCTTGCAGCGCTTGGCCGCGGCGAAATCCAGCAGGCGCATGATCAGGCGCTTGCGCTCGCCACGGTGCGGCGGGCTGCGCCAGTGGTCGCGCAGGTCGTCTTCCAGCTCCTGCTGGCCGGGGACCAGGTCGAGGGCCTTTTCCGCCGCCTGCAGGTCCAGGTAACCCACCGGGATGCTCGACATGAGCAGCAGGTGCTTGTGCGCGGCAACGCCGTCGAGCCAGGCGTAGATGCCGTTCCAACTGGCGGCGGAAACGATCTGGCTGGCCTGCGCGGCCGGCCGGCTCAGGTCCGGCGCGCGCTCGCTGCGCAAGTCCGGCACCAGCAGCGCGAGGCTGCCGAGGCCAGTGAAGCCCAGGTGGTAGCCCTGGGTGTTGGCGATGGCGCAGGGATGCGCGTCCCGCGACGGCGTCAGGTCCGGGTGGGTCTGGATGAGCTGCTGCTGGAAGATGCGGAAGTAGTGCCGGGCGGTGTCGAACAGGCCCTGGAACACCGGGCTGGAATGCAGCGTCTCGGGATAGGAACCCCAGCCGTCGATGATGTCGTGGTCGTCCCACATCATGACGGTCGGGATGCTGGCGAACATCCGCGCCACCGGCGGCTGCGCCCAGCGCTCCAGGTACAGACGGGTGAAGAACCGGTCCAGGGCCAGGCGCATGTCCTTGCTGTAGGCGGCCTTGGCGCGCTCGGCGAAGGACTTCTGGAACCACGCCTTCAGGCTCGGCACGGTGCTGCGCAGCTCGTCGCTGTAGACCTGGTCGCCGCCCATCAGCAGGAGGTGGTACGGATTCGCTTGGTGGGCGCTGTCCATGTCGATCCAGCGCTCGTTGTTGACGTCGACCTTCTCCATGTACTTGGGATCGGAGAAGCCGTTGCAGGAGGCATAGGCCATCCGCGGCGAGCGGCCGGCGGCGGGCACCGTGAAGCTCGCCTCGACGCCGTCGATGGTGAAGCGGTAGCGGGTATCCACGGCGCTTTGCGGCACCGCCAGCAGCACCCGCCAGACACGGTACTGCGGCGCCAGCAGCGGCACATCGGCGATGGCCAGCGGCGGCTTGGCGCGCAGCGGCGCCGGTGCGTTGACGGAAGGCGCCGAATCGTTCGGCGTGACGACCAGCGCCGAAACGCTGTAGTTGCCTTGCTGGATACCGCGGAACTGCAGGATTGGTCCGAGTAACAGACTCATGCGCTGTCCTCCTTGATGACGCCCATCGATGGCCTGGGGTGTGGCCGCTCGAGTATAGGCAGGGGGCGATTCAGGCAACGCCTGAAACACCCTCCGTGGGCCGCCGGTGCCGTCCCTGGCCCCGTCCCACCAGCCTCAGCAGGCCTGTGGCATCTCGCCGCGCGCCAGCCGCGCGTTGATCTCGCGGACCACCGCCGGCAGCTCGGCGATGGTGTCGATCAGGTAGTGCGGGCGGGCACCCTCGAAGAGTCGGCCGATACGCTGGCGCTGCTGTTCCAGCGTGTCCGCCGGCAACCCTTGGTACTGCTCGTAGGTCAGGCCCAGGGCGTTGCCCGAGCAGGTCAGCGCCACCGTCCACATGCCGGCGCGGCGGCCTTCGAGGATGCCCGGCCAAGTGTCGTCGACCTTGACGCAGGCGGCGACGTCGTCGATGCCCAGGGCGATCACGTTGGCCAGGGCCTGGGCCGGGTGCGGACGGCCGTTGGGCACCTCGTCGGTGGCCACCACGTGGTCGGCGACGTAGCCCTTGGTCGCGGCCAGGGTGACTACCTTCGCCATCACCACAGCCGGGTAGCCGGAGCAGGAGCCGATCTTCAGGCCCAGCCCGCGCAGCTCGGCGATGGCCTCCAGGGCGCCGGGGATCAGCGCCGAGTGCTCGGCGATCTTCTCGATCTGCAGCGGCATGAAGCGCTCGTAGATGGCGGTGACATCGGCGTCGCTCGGCGTGCGGCCGAATTTCGCCCGGAAGCGCTCGGCGATCGCCGGAAGGTCGCAGAGGGTGCGGATATGGTCCCACTTGCCCATGCCCATGGGCCCGCGGGCTTCCTCCAGGCTGACGGCGACGCCGAACTCGGCGAAGGCTTCGACGAAGATCTGCGTCGGCGCGAAGGAGCCGAAGTCGACCACGGTGCCGGCCCAGTCGAGGACGGCGGCTTGCAGGTGCTGGGGTTGTTCGTAGTTCATCGCGAGGATTCCTTGCTGACGGGCGCCGGCGACGGGCCGGCGCGGCCGTGGATGGGGTTCAGATCTCGAAGACTTCCATTTCCCGGAGGCTCTCGGCGATGGCCGCCACCGCCTCGCGCATGCCCTGGGCATCGACCTGGCCGATGCAGCCGACGCGGAAGGTTTCCACCTGGGTCAGCTTGCCCGGATAGAGGATGTAGCCCTTGTCGCGCACCCGCCGGTAGAAGTCCTCGAAGCGGTAGCGCGCATCGCGCGGGGCGTGGAAGGTGACGATGATCGGCGCCTGGATCGGCGCCGGCAGGAAGCTGCGCAAGCCCAGCGCGGCCATCTCGGCGAGCAGAGTCTGGCAGTTCTCCGCGTAACGTTGATGACGGGCCGCCAGACCGCCCTCCTCCTCGTACTGGGTCAGCGCTTCGTGCAGCGCAGCCAGCACATGGGTCGGCGGGGTGAAGCGCCACTGCCCGGTCTTGGCCAGGTAGGCGTGCTGGTCCTGCAGGTCCATCGCCAGCGAGTGGCAGTTGCCGGCGCTGGCCGCCAGGGCGCTGCTGCGGGCGAAGACGAAGCCCATGCCGGGCACGCCTTCCAGGCACTTGCCGGAGGCGGCGATCAGGGCGTCGAACGGCACCCGGCGGGCATCGATCTCCAGCGCGCCGAAGGAACTCATGGCGTCGATGATCAGGCGCTTGCCGTGGGCCTCGACCACCTTGGCGATCTCTTCCAGGGGGTTGAGGATGCCGGTGCTGGTCTCGCAATGGATCAGCGCGACGTGGCTCACGCGCGGGTCGGCGGCGAGCAGGCGCTCGACGTCGGCGGCGGTGGTCGGCACGTCCTCCGCGGTCTCGAAGGTGCTGAAGTCACGGCCGAGGACCTGGCAGATCTTCGCCAGGCGCTTGCCGTAGGCACCGTTGATCAGCACCAGCACCTTGCCGTCGCGCGGCACCAGGGTGCCCACCGCGGCTTCCACCGCGAAGGTTCCGCTGCCTTGCAGGGGGACGCAGGCGTGGCTGGCCTGGCCATGGATGATACCCAGCAGGCGCGAACAGACGCTGGCGGTCAGGGCGTTGAAGTCGCTGTCCCAGGAGCCCCAGTCGACCAGCATCGCTCGACGGGTGCGGTAGGAGGTGGTCAGGGGGCCGGGGGTCAGTAGTACGGGCGCGCGCTCGGCAGTGCTCATGCTCGGTTCCTCTTCGGGGAAGACCTGTGCTCGGGAGGTTCTTGGCGGGCCCGACGTCCGGGCCTGGGCATAGGTTGCGCAGCGCTTATCTATCGTTCAAATTGTTTGTCATGATCCCAGGCATAAGTCGGACATATAGCCAATGAACCTTTTCCAGCTCCGCGCCTTCGACGCCGTCGCCCGCGAAGGCAGCTTCACCCGCGCCGCCGAGCGCCTGTTCATCAGCCAGCCGGCGGTGACCGGGCACGTCAAGGCACTGGAAGAGCACTACCAGGTCAACCTGTTCCGACGCACCGCGCGCAGCGTCGAGCTGACCGAGGAAGGCACGCGCCTGGCGGCCATCAGTCGCACCCTGTTCGCCCTGGAAGAAGAAGCCGAGACGCTGCTCGACGCCAACCGCCAGTTGCTCAGCGGGCGCATCGAAGTGGCCGCCGACGGCCCGCACCTGGTCATGCCGATGCTCGCCCGCCTGCGCGCGCGCTACCCCGGCATCACCGTCAACCTGCGCCTGGGCAACGCCCAGGAAACCCTCAATGCGCTGCTCAGCGAGCACGTCGACATCGCCGTGGTGACCGAGGTGGAACCGCGCGCCGGGCTGTTCCTGCGCGAACTGGTGCAGTCGCGCCTGTGCGCCCTGCTGCCCGCCGCGCATCCCTGGAGCGAGCGCGAACAAGGCGTGCCGCTGAGCGAGCTGGACCAGCAGATCATGGTCCTGCGCGAGCCCGACTCGATCACCCGGCGCACCTTCGACCGCGCCTGCGCCGGCCAGCAGGTACAGCCTCGCGTGCTGCTGGAGCTGGACAGCCGCGAGGCAGTGACCGAAGCGGTGGCCGCCGAACTGGGCATCGGCATCGTCTCGTCGCTGGAAGTCAGCCGCGATACACGGGTGCGCGCCGTGCCGCTGCTCGGCGAGGGGCTGCTCAACCGCCACTCCATCGGCTGCCTGGAACGGCGCCGGGGCCTGCGCGTGGTCAGCGCCTTCATGGAACTGGCGGAGGGCTGAGCGCCCCTGGGTTGCCAGGCCGACCCTGCCGCCCCCGGACAAACGCCAGCCACGGCGATGGGTATCGCTACGCTCAACGCCATCCTACGGCCCCCTGGTCCCCCCCGTAGGGCGCATAAAGCGGCACGCTTTATCTGCCGCCAGCGCCAATGGCGCACCCCGTAGGATGGGTTGAGTCCACGAACCCCCTGCGGTCGCCCGCGCAGAGCGGCATTGCCAGGTCTTCGTTCACCAGCGCCAGAAAGGTCGGAGCCGTGCTCCAGCGGCCTCGCTTTTTTTTTGCCCGCCGCTGTCCCTGGGCGCGCCATGGCCCTCGCCGAAGCGGCGATTGACGCGCATCCCGGCAGCCGCCAGGATGCGCCTAACGCCGTCAGCCCCGCTTCCGAAATGCTCAAGCCCCCCGTTTCGCCCATCAGTCGCCTGCTCTACCTCCTGCTCGCCTACACGAGCCTGGGCGTCGGCCTGGTCGGCCTGGTGGTGCCCGGCCTGCCGACCACCGAGTTCGTCCTGCTGGCCGCCTGGGCGGCGGCGAAAAGCTCGCCGCGCCTGAGCGCCTGGCTGGAAAACCACCGACTGTTCGGGCCGATCCTGGCCAACTGGCGCAACGGCCGCGCCATTGCCCGGCGCGCCAAGATCGGCGCCAGCCTGGCGATGCTCGCGGCGCTGGCGCTCATGCTGAGCACCCTGCCCCACGGCTACTGGCTGTATGCGGTGGTGCTGGGCATGGCCATCGGCAACCTGTGGATCTGGTCGCGCCCGGACCGCCAGCCGCAACCGCCGCCGCACGGCTAGGCGCTGCCGGCACGGCGGCTTATGCTGAGGGGCACCATCCCCGCCAAAGGTTCCGCCATGAGCAATCCCCCCAGCAAGGTCGACGCGCTGCTCGCCGAAGCCCAGCAGCGCCGCGAAAGCAGCTACCGGGAAAAGGCCCTGAAGATGTATCCGTGGATCTGCGGTCGCTGCGGCCGCGAGTTCAGCGGCAAGCGCCTGAGCGAGCTGACCGTGCACCACCGCGACCACAATCACGACAACAACCCCGAGGACGGTTCCAACTGGGAACTGCTGTGCCTCTACTGCCACGACAACGAGCACCAGCGCCAGGTCGACGCGCATTACCAGGGCAACGACGCCGGCGCCGGCCAAGGCGCCAAGGTCAAGCACAAGGCCTTGGCCGGGCTGGCCGAACTGCTGCAGAAAAAATCCTGAGGACGCGGTTGCCAGGCGGGCGAATTCCTGCGAAAACGCCGCCCCTGGAAGCGGCCCCACCGGGCCGCCGCTGACGAGAGAAGCAGCCATGAGCGACGAACTGCGCATCGAAGACCTCTACCTGGGCGACGGCCGCACCGTGGTCAAGGGCGCCCTGATCACCACCGAGTACCGGGGCACCCTGGAAGACGGCACGGTCTTCGACTCCTCCTACGACAAAGGCAAGCCCTTCCAGTGCGTGATCGGCACCGGGCGCGTCATCAAGGGCTGGGACCAGGGCCTGATGGGCATGCGCGTCGGCGGCAAGCGCAAGCTGTTCGTCCCCGCGCACCTGGCCTATGGCGAGCGCCAGATCGGCGCGCACATCAAGCCGAATTCCAACCTGATCTTCGAAATCGAACTGCTCGAAGTCCTCACCCGCGACGACTGACGACGCCCCGGAGGCCAGGGAATGCCGCACCGCTCGACACTCCGCCGCTGGCTGGTCGGCTGGCTCTACGCCGCCGCCGGCGCGCACCTGCTGGTGGGACTGGCGATGACCTGGCTCGGCGACGGCGGGCTGTTCAGCGCCTACCACCGTGACATCGCCGCCGCCTTCTGGCGCGACACCCCGCCGGCCGCCGGCCTGGCCCTGCAGCACTGGTGGTTCGCCCTGTTCGGCGCCACCCTGCAGGCCTACGCGGTCTACCTCGGCGCCCTGGTTCACCTTGGCAACCGCAGCGGCAAACCGGCGGCCTGGGCCTGGCTGATCGCCGGTATCCTGCTCTGGGCGCCGCAGGACATCGCGCTGTCGCTGCAACAGGGCGCGCTGTCGCACCTCTGGGCCGACGGCCTGGCCCTGTGCCTGCTGCTACCGCCACTGGCCTGGCTCTACGCCCACGATCGGCGAGCGCAGGCCGCCACCTGAGCGCTCAGATGCTGGCCAGCACCGGCAACAACTGGCCATGGCGGCGAATCTGCTCGGCATCCAGCGCATCCAGGGCGTCGATGAACGCCGGGACGAAGGAGCCCGGCCCACGGCTGCCGCGCTCGGCGGCTTCGGCCGCCACGGCGAAATGCACATGGGCCGCCGCCAGGGCGATGAACGCGTTCTCGCTGACCGCCGCGTAGGCCGCCACCAGCGCGCCGAGGGCACAACCGGAGGCGGTCACCCGCGGCAGCAAGGCGCTGCCGCCGGCGATCCGCAGCATGCGCGGCACAGCGCTGCCGAACTCGTCGCCGACCCAGCCGAGCAGATGATCCACCGCGCCCGAAGCGGAGACCGCCAGGCTGTGCCGCAGCAGTTCCACCGCTGCCGGCACCGCCGCCGCCGGATCGTCGGAACTGTCGAACCCCGGCGCGCCCTCGCCCTGACCGGCCAGGCCGATGATCTCCGAGGCATTGCCGCGCACCACCGCCGGCCCCAGGCGCAACAGCTCGGCGGCGATGCCACCGCGCCAGGCCAGGCCGCCGGCGCCGATCGGGTCGAGCACCCAGGGGCGGCCGGCGTCCACCGCCGCAGCGACGGCCATGCGCATCGCTTCGACCTGGGCGCTGGTCGGTGTGCCCAGGTTGACCAGCACGGCGTCGGCGACCCGGGCGAAATCGGCGGCTTCTTCGGGATTGTCGACCATCGCCGGCGAAGCGCCGGCGGCGAGCAGGACATTGGCCATGAAATTGGCCGAGACCACGTTGCTCAGGCATTGCACCAGGGGCCGTCGCTGGCGCAGCGCGGCATGGGCGACGACGATGTCGTCAAGGGTCGGTAGGCGCTTGGCAATGGAGGCGAAAGGCATCGATGACTCCGGAGAAACGGTTGCACGGCAGGCTGCCGCAATGCGCCTAATCTACCTGCTGCGGCCATCCGCTGCAGGTGGACCTTGGCCTACTGATCCGGCGGCGCATCGCTGCTCGGCAGCGGTAGCGCCTGACCGTCGCTCGGCACCTCGGGAGTGGCCGGCGGCGCGGCGTCCGCGGCCAGTCGTTGGTCGATCTGCGTGGACAGATACCAGACCCCCGCGAGGACACCGCCGTCGGGATCGCGCATCAACTTCAGCCAGGTCTCGTCGAACGCGGCGTTGAGGTTCTGCCGCAGCTGCGCTTCCACCTCCGCTCGCTGGTGCTCGCGGACCATGGCGCTGACGCTGGTGGCGCCCAGGGAAATCACCAGTCCGGCGACTCGCCCGACCGCCGCTGCCACCGCGCCGGCGGCACTGCGCGCGGTCACCTCGGTGACCAGTTTCTCGCTGGTGCGCCTGGCCACCTCCGAGACCCCCGATGCCGGCGCGGCAATACCCTTGCCGGCGGCGTCGTGCACCCGCGCCAACAGCGCCCCATAGGCCGGCAGGCGGGTCGGCGGATCGCTCTGCACGAGCTGATACAGCGAAGCGCGATAAGTCGCCGGCGGCGCCAGGTCGATGGCCGCTATCGCCTTGAGGCGCTCGTCGAACTGCGCCTGGGGAATGCCATAGCGCGGCGGGATGGCGCGCAACTGTGCGCCGAGCTGCTGCACGTAATAGCCGGTCGCCGCCGCCATCACCGCGCTGGGGTCGATCTGCTCGGCGACGGGGTCCAGCACACGGCGCTGGTACTGCTCCTGCATATAAGCAGTCAGGTGCTCCACCGCCGGCTCGGAACCGGCGGAGAACTTGTACCAGGCGACCTTGACCCCCATCCATTGCTGGGTCCAGCCGCTGGTGAACCAGGGAATGAAGTCGTTATCGGTGCGCTGGTAGACCAGATCCATCCAACGCTCCATGGCCTCGCGCGCATAGTCCTCGGCCTTGCCCCTGGCCACTTGCGAGGCAGCGGCCATGTCGCGCTCGGCCTGCGCCCAGGTCGCCGGCGATACCTCCACCGCCGGCCCCGCGCCCCCTCGCCCGGAGGCGCACCCGCCGAGGGCCAGCAGCAGCCCGAGCAGCACCGCACGCAGCAATCCCACCACCCACGCCTGGCGGCACTGCGGCGCGTGCCCGCCCGCTTGCGGGCGGCCCGCCGCGCGGCTGATCACGCTCATACCGGCTCGCTCCATGGCCACTGCGGCCAACGCTTCACCCGACGGGGCGCCTCACCTGCCCGGCCCCGTCCCCCTGGCCAGGGGAAACGCCCAGGGGTTCTTGAAGTATAGGGCGCCCCACCCACGCCCCGGCGGCGGCTGGCCGGGCTGAGCACTTCCCACCCGTGGCGCGCGACGAGCGGCTACGCTTGCCCCACGGAGCCACTGTAGCGCTCGACAAACCGAACACCGTGGAGGGAGCAAGCGCATGTCCAAAGGCTGGTTGGAATCCGCCTTGCTCGGTCTGACGCTGTTCACCCTGCTGGGTGGACTGCTCGCCCATGGCTGGGACGCTGCCGTGGCCGCCGATGCGCTCTGGACAGGCGGCGCAGCCGCGGTGGCCTTGCTCCTCGGCGTGGAAATCGTCAGCCGGCTGTTGCGCCGCGAAGTCGGCGTGGACCTGATCGCGCTGCTCTCGATCGTCGGCGCGGTGCTGCTCGGCCAGGCCCTGGTGGCGGCGGTGATCGCGCTGATGCTGGCCGGCGGGCGCACCCTGGAGTTCTATAGCGCGCGGCGTGCGCAGCGTGAACTGCGCCGCCTGATCGACCGCGCGCCGCGGGTCGCCTGGCGCTACCAGGGCGAGCGCCTGGAGCAGGTGCCGGTCGAGCAGGTCGCGGTGGGCGATCAACTGCTGCTGCGCCTGGGCGAAGTCGTGCCGGTGGACGGCGTCCTGCTGGACAGCGACGCCACCCTCGACGAGTCCGCGCTGAGCGGCGAATCGCTGCCCGTCCACCGGCACGCCGGAGACACCTTGCGCAGCGGCGGCGTCAACGCCGGCGCGCCGTTCAAGCTGCGCGCCAGCCGCGTCGCGGCGCAAAGCACCTATGCCGGCATCGTGCGCATGGTCGAGGCCGCCAGTGGCAGCCGCGCGCCCTTCGTGCGCCTCGCCGACCGCTATGCGCTGGGCTTGATTCCCCTGACCCTGGCGCTGGCCGGCCTCGCCTGGTTCTTCAGCGGCGATCCGTTGCGCGCGCTCGCCGTGCTGGTGGTGGCCACGCCCTGCCCGCTGATCCTCGCCGTGCCGGTGGCGATCATTTCCGGCATCTCGCGCTGCGCGCGGCGTGGCGTGCTGGTCAAGGATGGCGCCGTGCTGGAAGCGCTCGCCGGCGCGCAAGTGCTGTTCCTCGACAAGACCGGCACCCTGACCAGCGGCCGCGCCAGCGTGCTCACCGTGGAGAGCGCCGGCGCCTACTCCCGCGAGCGCCTGCTCTACCTGGCGGCGTCGCTGGCGCAGGCCTCGCCGCACTCGATCGCCCTCGCTGCCGTCGCCGCCGCGCACAAGGCCGGCCTGACGCTGGCTCTGCCGCAGGACGTCGAGGAGCAGCCGGGTGCCGGCCTGAAAGGCCGGGTCGATGGCCACCTGGTGCTGTTCGGCAGCCACGGCTACGTGCTGCGCGCGGTCAGCGCACAGCACTGGAGCGAGCAAGCCCTGCGGCGCATGGACTACCAGGTGGTCGGCGGCAGCTTCATCGCGGTGGACGGCGAAATGGCCGGCGCCCTGCTGTTCGCCGACCGCCTGCGCCTGGAGTCGCCCCACGCGCTGCGCCAACTGCGCCAGAGCGGCATCCGGCGCATCGTCATGCTCACCGGCGACCGCGCGGAAACCGCGCAGGTGATCGGCACCGCCGCCGGCGTCGACGAGGTGCGCGCCGCCCTCGATCCCGCCGGCAAGGTGGCCGCCGTCAGCGCCGGCCGCGCCGACGGCATCACCCTGATGGTCGGCGACGGCATCAACGACGCCCCGGCCCTGGCCGCCGCCGACGTCGGCATCGCCCTGGGCGCCAGCGGTGCCTCGGCATCGTCGGAGGCAGCCGGCGTGGTGCTACTGGTGGATCGCCTGGACCGGGTCGCCGAGGCCCTGCGCATCGCCCGGCGTTCGCGGCGGATCGCGCAGCAAGGGGTGATCGCCGGCATGGGCCTGTCGTTGCTGGCCATGCTGGTCGCGGCCTTCGGCTACCTGCCGCCGCTGGCCGGCGCCATCCTCCAGGAAGTCATCGACGTGGCGGTCATCTTCAATGCCCTGCGCGCCCTCGGCGGCGGCCTGCGCGCGGACCGCGCCATCGCCCTGGGCGGCGACAGCGTCGATCGCCTGCGCCATGAACACGACGACCTGGCGCCGCTGCTGGAGCGGGTCCACGACCTGGCCACGCGAATCGCCAGCCTCAGCGCCGAGCAGACGCGGCAGCAACTGGCCGGGTTGGTCAGCGACCTGCGCGAGCACCTGCTGCCCCATGAGCGCAACGACGAAGACCAGCTCTACCCGCAACTGGCCACTCACCTGCGCGGCGATGACCCGCTCTCGGCGATGAGCCATACCCACCGCGAAATCTTCCGCCTGGTGCACCTGCTGGAGCGCATCAGCGCCGACCTCGACAAGCGGGTCAAGGCGATCTCGCCGCAGGAACTCCAGCAACTGCTGCTGCAACTGGATACCGTCCTCGAACTGCACTTCGCCCAGGAAGACGAGCTGTACCACAACCTCGACGAGCGCTGAGGCCGGCAGCGGATGGCCGGTCGTGGGGCGCGCGCAGCGATCGGCTAGGCTCAAGGATGCCGAGACCAAACGTCCGCTGGCTCGCCGCCTGGGAGCACGTCAATGCGCAGACACTTGATTCCGCCGATCCTGCTCGCCGCCTGTATCGCCATCGGCGGTTCGTCATGCCATGACTACGGCAGCGACAGCGGCAAGCAGCCGCCCGCAGCCGACAATCCCCGCTCCGGCTACCAGATGGTGCCCTCGCAACAGATTCAACCGCGCGTTCAGTCGCTGCCGATGCCAGGCCGCTAGCCCAGCCGCTCAGGGCTTCCAGTCCACCCGGTGATCGGCCAGGTAGGCATCCACCGCCGCGCCCACGGTGGGCTGGAAGATGCGCTCACCCAAGAGTTCCAGCAGCTCGAAGCGGATCAGCTTGTCCTTGACCGGGTCCTTCATCTCGGCGAAATGCAGCTCGATGCCCCGTTCGCGCAGGGTGCCGCTGAGGTCGCCGAGCATGTCGGCGGAGGTGATATCGATGCTGGTCACCGGCTCGGCGGCCACCACCACGCGGCGGACCGCCGTCGGCGATGCCTCGACCGCCTGCAGGATGCGCGCCTGGAACAGCTCGGCGTTGGCGAAGAACAGCGGCGCGTCCCAGCGGAACAGCACCAGGCCGGGAACCTGCCGCGCCTGCGGGTAGCGCTCCAGGTCATGGTAGCCACGCACCCCGTCGACCCGCCCGAGGATGGCGAAGTGCGGGCGCCAGCCATCCCAGAGGAATTCGATCACCGAGATCACCACCGCCAGGCCGATGCCGGGTATGGCGCCGAACACCGCGACCCCGACGAAGCAACAGATCGACAGCCAGAACTCCCACTGCTGCAGGCGGAAAATCCGCATCAGGTCGGTGAACTCGAACAGGCCGATGGCCGCCGCGATGACCACCGCCGCCAGCGCGCTGGTGGGCAGGTAGCGCATCAGGTTGGGCGCGACCAGCAACAGCAGCGCCACCGCCAGGGCGCCGATCACCCCGGTCAACTGGGTCTTCGCGCCGGCCGCCTCGGCCACTGGCGTGCGCGAAGAACTGCTGCTGATGGGAAAGCCCTGGAACAGCCCGGCGGCGAGGTTGGCCGCCCCCAGGCCGAGCATTTCCTGGTTGGGATCGACGCTGCTGCGGGTTCGCGCGGCATAGCTGCGCGACAGCACGCTGGTATCGGCGAAGGACACCAGGGCCACGGCGCAGCCGCCGAGCACGACCTGGGTCAGGTCGACGTCGCTGAGCCATGGCAGCGCGAAGTGCGGCAAGCCCTGGGGCAACTCACCCAGTACCTTGACCCCGACGCTGGCCAGATCGAAGGCGCTCACCGCCAGGGTCGCCAGAATCACCGCGATGAGAATTCCCGGCAGGCGCTTGAAGGGTTTCAGCAGCAGGATCAGCGCCAGGCTGCCGCCACCGACGGCGACGCTGTAGCCGTTGGCCTGGCCGGCGAGGATCGCCTGCGCCAGGTGCCAGAGATCGCGCAGCGGACCGCGGCTGTCGAGGGAGATGCCGAACAGCTTGGGCAACTGGCTGATCAGCACGGTGAAGGCGATGCCGTTCATGTAGCCATAGCGGATCGGCTTGGACAGCAACTCGGTGATGAAGCCCAGGCGCAGCAGGCCGGCGAGCAGGCAGACGATGCCGGAGACCACCGCCATCATGCTGGCCAGGGCGATGGCCCGCGCCGGATCGGCGGCGCCCGCCTGCACCACCACCGCGAGGATCGGCGCGGCCAGCGCCGAATCCGGCCCCAGCACCAGAATCCGGCTGGGGCCGAACAGCGCATAGGCGAGCAACGGCACAATGGTCGCGTACAGGCCATAGATGCCGGGCACGCCCGAGGCCTCGGCATAGGCGATGCCGACCGGCACCAGCATGGTGGTCAGCACCAGGCCGGCGGCCAGGTCGTTGGGCAGCCAGGCCAGGCGGTAGCGCTTGAGCATCAGCAGGCCCGGCAGCCAGCGCAGCCATCCCGCCGCGTTCGGCGCCGCTGAGGCGGGGTCGGACCTATCGCTGCTGGGTTGCATGCTGCCCTCCTCGTTCCCGGCACGCCCTGCGTCCTGGACGCGGGGCGGCGCTAGCCATGGCGGCGGCTGCCGGCGGCGCGCGGTCGAGGGACGCGAGGCGCGCCACGGCTCGGCGGCCGCTGGCTAGAAATGCTCCTCGACCATCTTGTACGGATAGGGCGCCGCCTGGTAGCGGCCGATGCCGCCGCGCTTGGGCAGCTTGATGTCCTGGTCCTTGGTGAGGTCTTCGTAGGGAATCTGCCTGAGCAGATGGCTGATGATGTTCAGGCGCACCCGCCGCTTGTCCTCGGAGCGGGCCATGAACCAGGGCGCCCAGGGCGTGTCGGTGGCGGCGAACATATCGTCGCGCGCGCGGGTGTACTCGTCCCAGCGGCTGAACGACTTCAGGTCCATCGGCGAGAGCTTCCAGATTTTGCGCCCGTCGTTGATGCGGTCTTCCAGGCGCCGCCGCTGTTCCTCCGGGCTGACCTCCAGCCAGTACTTGATCAGGATGATCCCGGAGTCGACCATCATGCGCTCGAACAGCGGCGCGACACTGAGGAACTTCAGCGCCTGTTCCTCGCTACAGAAGCCCATGACCCGCTCGACACCGGCGCGGTTGTACCAGCTACGGTCGAAGATCACCACTTCCCCGGCCGCCGGCATATGCGCCAGGTAGCGTTGCGCATAGATCTGCGTTTTCTCCCGCTCGGTCGGCGCCGGCAGCGCGACGACACGGAACACCCGCGGGCTGACGCGCTCGCAGAGCGCCTTGATGGTGCCGCCCTTGCCCGCCCCGTCGCGGCCCTCGAAGATGACGCAGACCTTCAACCCCTGTCGCACCACCCACTGCTGCAACTTGACCAGCTCCACGTGCAGCCGTTTGAGTTCCTGCTCGTAGGTCCGTCGATCGAGCCGGCCGGCTGCCTCCGAACCCTTGCCGTGCTTGTCCTTCTTCTTCGCCCCCTTGGCCATCGGATTCCCCCTGCCCTGCCTGCATGCGATCGGCGCTCGGCGCCCCTCTACAGACGATAGCCAGCCTTGGCGGAATTGCAGGCCGCGCAGGATGGGCGCGTTTGATCTACAACAAAGAATGCCGACGCGCTTATGCCCAATGTGCCATCTGCCAGGCCGCGCTACGCCGGGCGAACGCCCGTGGCAGGGCATTTGCGTAGCGGCGAGGGTCGGGCCGGCGCCGCGCACCGGTGTCCTGCACCAGCGTGCGGAAAGTACCGAGAGCCGCTTTCATTGTGGGAACGGGACGGCAATTTCAACGGCGACGGCGAACGATCCCCGGATGGGGCGGACGCTGTGCGACAGCGATGAAGAGGCGATCATGGCAACCGGAAAGAAGACCAGCGGCAAGCACAAGGCAACCAAGGCCGCCAAGGCAGAGCCGGTGTTCCGCTCCCGCGAAGAGCGCATCGAAGCCGGTCGGCAGTTGCGGGAAAAGGTGCCGCGGGAAAGCCACGCGATCTGGAAGTCGCCGGGCAAGAGCCGCGACCCCATCGCCATCCTGGAAAAATCCAACAAGGACCGGCTCAAGGAACTGGTGCCGATCCGCTACGGGCGCATGCTGCGCAGCCCGTTCACCTTTTTCCGCGGCTCGGCGGCGCTGATGGCCTGCGACCTGGCCAGCACGCCGCATATCGGCGTTCGCGTGCAGGCCTGCGGCGACTGTCACCTGCTGAACTTCGGGCTGTTCGCCACCCCGGAACGCAACCTGGTGTTCGACCTCAACGATTTCGACGAAACCCTCCCCGCGCCCTGGGAATGGGACATCAAGCGCCTCGCCGCGAGCTTCGCGGTGGCCGCCTACGACAATCGCCTCAGCGACGCGCAGGCACGCGCGGCGGCGATCGCTTGCGTCCGCAGCTATCGGGAGAACCTGCGCGAATACTCGAAGATGAATCCGCTGGAAGTCTGGTACTCGCGGCTGGATGCGCAGACGCTGATCGAGAACGCGCCCGATGAGAAGGTGAAAAAGTATCGCCAGCAGTTCGCCGACAGGGCCCGCGAGCGGGTGGTCGAGAATGTCTTCCCGAAGATCGCCAGCCACGTCGCCGGGCACCCGCGCATCGTCGACCAGCCGCCGGTGCTCTATCACGTTTCCGATCCGCATTTCATGGAGAAGATCCAGGAAGGCATCGACGCCTACCGTGAGACGCTCTCCGATGAGCGCCGTGTGCTGCTCGACCGCTATCGCCTGGTGGACGCCGCGCTGAAGGTGGTCGGGATCGGCAGCGTTGGCACGCGCTGCTTGATCGCGTTGATGTTCTCCGAAGAAAACCACCCGCTGATTCTGCAGATCAAGGAATCCTGCCGCTCGGTGCTCGCTCCCTACGCGGGCAAGAGCCGCTATGCCAACCAGGGCCAGCGCGTGGTCATGGGCCAACGGCTGATGCAATCCTCCAGCGATATCTTCCTCGGCTGGGCGCGCGGTCGCTCGGGACGCGACTTTTTCGTCCGCCAGTTGCGCGACATGAAGCTCTCCATCCCCATCGAGAGCGTGACCCTGGCCCAGTTCAAACGCTACGGCGCGATGTGTGGCCAGACCCTGGCCCGCGCCCATGCCAAGTCCGGCGATGCCGCCACCATCAGCGGCTACCTGGGCAAGGGGGATGCCTTCGACGAGGCGCTGGGCGACTTCGCCATCGCCTATGCCAGGCAGACCGTGCGCGACCACGCGGCGCTGGTGAAGGCGGTCAGATCCGGGCACCTGGAGGCGCTCATCGAAGAGGAATAGCCGCCCCCATGAGGATCGGGGATGGACAAGCGCATCCCATCGATGCCTGACTTTCAGTCGATGACGCTAAGGAAGCGGATCATGCCCTTCATCGCCCCCCGGCGCTGCCTGCAACTGGCCGTCCTGGCCGCAGCGGTGAGCGTTTCCGGCTGCAGCCACATCGGTCCCGATACCGTGACCGTGGACCGCTTCGACTACAGCTCGACGATCGCCGAGTCGTGGAAGGAGCAACTGCTGCTGAACATCGTCAAGCTGCGCTATATGGACCTGCCGGTGTTCATCGACGTCTCCTCGATCGTCGCCGGCTACTCGCTGGAAACCGCCGGCAGCCTGGCCGGGCAGATTTCCTCGGCCGATGCCATACAAGGCAACAGCGTGCTGCTGGGCGCCAGCGGCAAATACACCGACCGCCCGACCATCACCTATGTGCCGCTGACCGGACAGAAATTCCTTGCCGGGCTGCTCACACCGATCGATCCGAAAAACATCTTCTCCATGCTGCAGTCGGGTTATGCGGCGGACTTCGTCCTCGGCCTGACCGTCGATGCGCTCAACGGGGTGCGCAATCGCTCGGCGGTGGCCGGCATCGTCCGCGAGGCCGACCCCGAGTTCATCCGCGCCCTGCAACTGCTGCGGGAAATCCAGGCCGCCGGCGCCGTGGGCATGCGCGTGGAGACCGACAAGGACAAGGGCAAGACCGCCGTGCTCTTCATGCGCAGCAACGACATCCAGCCGGAGATTCTGCTCAAGCAGAAAGAGGTGCGCCGCCTGCTGCATCTACCGGAGGGGCGCCAGCAGTTCGTGCTGCGCTATTCGCCGGTGCGCGGCGACGACAACGAGCTGGCGGTCAGCAGTCGCTCGATGCTGCAGATCATGACGGCCTACTCCAGCTTCGTCGACATCCCCGCCGAGCACCTCGAAGACCACAGTGCCTTGCCGTCCTTGAAGAACGGTGACATCGACAGACCGGAAACACGCATCCTCATCCGCAGCGGCAAGACCAAGCCCAAGCACGCCTACACCGCGGTGTATTACCGCGACTACTGGTTCTGGATCGACGACAGCAACCTGGCAGCCAAGCGTGCGCTCAGCGCGGCGATTTTCTTCTTCACCCTGGCGGAAACCGGAGACAACGAAAAGCTGCCGCTGATCACCATTCCCGCGCAGTAGTCCGGCGCACGGAACGCCGGCGGCGCCACCGGGCGGAAACCGGCGCGGCCGCACTCAAGCCAGCGACCGCTTGACGCACCCGCGCGCCGGCGCCCCCAGCGCGACGTCGACCTGCGCCTCGGGTGCCACCTACCGTTCATAACTTTGTGCCAATAAACCTACACAAGTCATGGCTTTAAGCCATACTGCCCTATAGATTGGATTCGCCCGCGGCTGATCTCACCGGCCTTTGGATGTACAGCCTATACGCACCTATGACTGATCAGAGCCGCTTCGCCTCGACCCTGTCCCGCATCGCTCCCGAGCCGCGCTTGAATGCCAGCCTGGTCCTGGCTGGCGCGCTCGGGCTGCTTCTGTTCCTCGCCTGGCTGGCGCCGGAGGAAGTCCACCGCAATTCCCTCTGGTTCCCGGCGGCGGTGCATTCGGTCAGCGAAATCTTCGCCCTCACCGTTGCCGTGCTGGTCTTCGCCATCACCTGGCACAGCTACCGGCCGGCGCAGCCGACCAACCTGCTGCTGTTGGGATGCGCGTTCCTCGCCATCGCCCTGCTGGACCTGGCGCATACCCTGTCATACCGGGGGATGCCGGTGTTCTTCACACCCGCCTCGCCGGAAAAGGCGATCAATTTCTGGCTGGTGTCGCGCGTGCTCCTCGCCACCACCCTGCTGCTCATCTCGATCCGCCCCTGGCGCCCGCTGAGCAGCACGACGCCGCGCCTGCTGATGCTCGGCGCGACCCTGGCGATAGTCGCGCTGATCTACGTGCTCGGGCTGTTCCATACCGACGCCTGGCCGCACACCTTCATCGACGGGCTGGGCCTGACGCCGTTCAAGATCGGCGCCGAGTGGGTCATCATCGGCCTGTTGGCCATTGCCGCCGTGCGTTTCTGGCAGGCGCGCCGGCGCACCCTGTCATACGATGCCAGCGGCCTGCTCGCCGCCGCGCTGATTTCCATCCTCGCCGAGCTGTGCTTCACCGCCTACAGCAACGTCCACGAGCTCTACAGCCTGCTCGGCCACCTGTACAAGGTCATCTCCTATTGCCTGATCTACCGCTTCGTCTTCGTTTCCAGCGTGCGCGAGCCCTACGAGCGCCTCGCCGTGGAAATCGCCGACCGCCAGGCGGCGGAGAAGCGCATCGAGGTCATGGCCTTCCATGACAGCCTCACCGGCCTGCCCAACCTGGCGCTGCTGCAGGACCGCACGCGGCAAGCGCTGGTCGGCATGCGCCGCGACGACACCCACGTCGCCCTGCTGTTCCTTGATGTCGACTCCTTCAAGCTGGTCAACGACTCCCTGGGGCATGCCCAGGGCGACCGCCTGCTGCGCGCCATCGGCGAGCGCCTGCTCCGCGGGCTGCCGGAGACCGCCACCGTGTGCCGCTACGGCAGCGACGAATTCGCCATCCTGCTGCCCGGCCTGGCCAGCGCCGAGCACGTCGCGGAAATCCCGCAGATCATCCTCGACCAGTTGGCGGCGCCCTTCCAGATCGACGGGCAGACGATCGCCGCCTCGGTTTCCATCGGAATCGCCGTAGCCCCGGACGACGGCGACAACCCCGACAATCTGCTGCGCAACGCCGAAATGGCCATGTACAAGGCCAAGCAGGCGGGCCGCAAGACCTGGCGCTACTACAACGCGACCATGAACGCGGAAGTCAGCGAACGCCTGCAACTGCTCAACAGCCTGCGCCAGGCCATCGAGCAGCGGGAGCTGGTCCTGCACTACCAGTTACAGTTCGAACTCGGCAGCGGCCGGGTGGTCGGTGCCGAAGCACTGGTGCGCTGGGAACACCCGACCCAGGGCCTGATCTCACCGGCGCTGTTCATTCCCGCCGCCGAGGAAAGCGGGCTGATCGTGCCGATGGGCGACTGGATCATCCGCGAGGCCTGCCAGCAGGCCGCGCAATGGCGCGCCAGCGGGCTGGCGATTCCCCGCGTCGCGGTCAACCTGTCGCCGGTTCAGTTGCACCACCACTCGCTGACCGCGGTGGTCGAACGGGCCCTGAGCGACGCCGGCCTGCCGGCCGCGGCGCTGGAACTGGAGCTGACCGAGTCGAGCCTGATCGCCGACACCGAGCAGGTCCTGGCCACCCTGGCCAACCTCAAGGCGCTCGGCATCAAGCTGTCCATCGACGACTTCGGCACCGGCTATTCCTCCCTGGCCTACCTGCGCCGCTTGCCGGTGGACATCCTGAAGATCGACCAATCCTTCGTGCGCGGCATGATCTCCGCCGCCGACGGCCACGCCATCGTCGAAGCGATCATCCACATGGCCCGTTCGCTGGGCCTGGACACCCTGGCCGAAGGCATCGAGGACCAGCTCACCGCCGACGAACTGCTGCGCCTGGGCTGCCACCTGGGCCAAGGCTACCTGCTGGCGCGTCCGGCGCCGCCCGCGGCCATTCCCGCGCTGCTGCACGTCGGCCGCGCGGAACGCATCCAGTCCGCCTGAAGCGGCGCCCCCAGGAGTCGGCGGTGGATGCCTGCGCAGGACGGCACTTGGCATCCAGCGCTAGCGCCGCTTCGACGATTAGACTTTGGTCGCATCCACTGAGCGGCGAGAACCGCATAAAGCCGATCGATCGCTTAGCTTTTCTAAACAAAACGTATTTATTTCAATGAGTTACCGAATTCGAAAAATCGCCTCCAGCGCCTTCGCGCCGCAGCCGCCTCCCGCCCCTGCATGGACCCCTCGCTCAGCCGCGCAATATCATGCCGGCATCAGTCCGCATGAGCGGTCGGTGCGCTTCGCCCGCCCCTTCCGCTTCAGCGAAGGCACGCCCTCTGTCTTTCTCCGGTCCCCCCGTGGGCCGGACCCCGTTGAGTAGACCATGACGCCCCACGGTAACCGCTCCACCGAAACCTCGTTAGCGCAACTCGCCGCCCTCGACCGGGTCATGGCCATCGCCGAGTTCACTCCGGATGGCACGGTGTTGCACGCCAACCGCAACTATCAGTCGCTGCTCGGTTACGCCGACGAAGAGATTCGCGGGCGTCACCACAGCACATTCTGTCCGCCGTCACTGGTGCGCAGTCCCGCCTATGCGGAATTCTGGTCGCTGCTGAGCGACGGCGCGTCGCGCTCCGGCATCGAGGAACGCGTGCGCCGCAACGGCAGCAGTTGCTGGCTGGAGGCGACCTACACGCCGGTGTTCGAGGGCGGGCGGGTGGTGCAGGTGCTGAAGATCGCCACCGACATCACGGAGCGCCTGCAACAGCAACGCGCCCAGCAGGAGCGCCTGAAGCTCCTCTCGCTGGTGGCCGACGTCAGCGACACCGCCGTGGTGATCTGCAACGCGCATGCCCGCATCGCCTATACCAATGCCGGCTTCGAGCGGACCTTCGGTTGGCGCGACGACGAAGTGCAGGGTCGCAATCCGGTCGAACTGCTGGCGCCGCAACTGGATGCGCAGAGCATTGCCCAACTGCATGCCGAACTCTATGGCGGCCGCTCGCTGCAGCGCGAGGAGATCGTCACCGGCAAACAGGGGCAGCGCTACTGGGCGAAGATCACCAGCAACCCGATCTTCGACGACGCCGGCCGCCTGCAACACACGGTGACGCTGCTCACCGACATCACCCAGGCGAAGATGCACGAGGCCTTGCAGCACCAGGTGCTGGAAGCCATGGCGCGGGAACAGCCGCTGACCGAAATACTGGAACTGATCTGCCTGGAGGTGGAGCGCATCGCCCCGGAGATCACCGCCTCGATTCTCGCGGTGGACGAGCAGGGCCTGCTGCATTCCCTGGCGTCGCCCAGCCTGCCCCAGGAATACAGCCGGCAGCTCAATGGGCTGAGCATCGGTCCGGCGGTCGGCTCCTGCGGCACCGCGGCCTGGCGCAACGAAGCGGTACGGGTCGACAACATCGCCGAGGACCCGCTGTGGGCCGATTTCCTCCACTTGGCGCTGCCAGTGGGCATCATCGGCTGCTGGTCGACGCCGATCCGCAACAGCCAGGGCCGCCCCATCGGCACCTTCGCCTTCTATTTCCGCCAGCCGCGCAATGCCGCCTACGAACTTTTCCACCAGCGTCTGGTGGATGCCTGCGCGCACCTCTGCGCGCTGGCGCTGGAGCGGGAAAACGCGCGACAACGCATCCGCCAGCTGGCCTTCTACGATGGCCTGACCGGCCTGCCCAACCGCAGCCTGCTGCAGGCCAAGGCCGACCAGGCCATCGCCGCCGCTTCGCGCAACGACGAGCAGTTGGCGGTGTTGTTCATCGACCTGGATCGCTTCAAGCAGGTCAACGACTCCCTTGGCCACCCCGCCGGCGATGAGCTGTTGCGCCAGGTGGCCGCGCGCATGCAACAGGAACTGCGGGCCTCGGACATCGCCGGGCGGCTGTCCGGCGACGAGTTCGTCGTGGTGCTGCCGCAATGCGACGCCGAGCACGCCACCGATACCGTGGAGCGCATCCAGGCGCTGCTCAGCCAGCCGATCAGCATCGCCCAGACCAACCTGTCGATCTCGGCCAGCGTCGGCATCGCCATGTACCCCTCGGATGGCCGCGACATGGAGACCCTGCTGCACCGCTCCGACATGGCCATGTACCAGGCCAAGAGCAGCGGCCGCGGCTGCTTCAGCTTCTTCAGCGGCGAGATGAACAAGCTCGCGCAGGAGCGCCTGGCGCTGGAAACCGCCTTGCGCGAAGCCTTGCAGAAAAACCAGTTGCACCTGCACTACCAGCCGCAGATCGAACTGAACAGCGGCCGCCTGTACGGCGTGGAAGCGCTGGCGCGCTGGACCCACCCGCAACTCGGCGAGATCTCGCCGGCGCGCTTCATCCCGCTGGCGGAGGAATGCGGACTGGTCGCCGATCTCGGCCGCTGGGCGTTGCGCGAGGCCTGCCGGCAACTGTCCGACTGGCGCGCCAAGGGCCTGGTGGTGCCGGCGGTAGCGGTGAACCTGTCGCCGACCAGCTTCCACAACCTCGACCTGCCGCGCATGATCGCCGATACCCTGCGCAGCCATCGCCTGGCACCGGAAGACCTGACCCTGGAACTGACCGAAAACATCCTGCTGGACACCAACCCCAGCACGATGAAGACCATCGAGGAAGTCCACGCCCAGGGCATCCGCCTGTCGATGGACGACTTCGGCACCGGCTACTCCAGCCTCAGCTACCTGCGCCGCCTGCCGGTTTCCGAACTGAAGCTGGACCGCAGCTTCGTCGCCGACCTCGAACACGACGAGGCCGCCCGCGCGCTGAGCAGCGCCATCCTGGGAATCGGCAAGAGCCTGCACCTGACGGTGGTCGCCGAAGGCGTCGAGACCGACACGCAGAATTGCCGCCTGCAGGAACAAGGCTATCCAGTGGCGCAGGGCTACCTGTTCTCGCCGCCCCTCGCGCCGGCGGCCCTGGAACACTGGCTCGGCGAATGGAGGCAGGCACAGGACGCGGACACCGCCTGCTGATCCCTTGCGTCCCCGCCGCCCGCCGAACGGCGGCACGGTGCGCTACACGGGCGACTCGCCACGCAGCCTCTGGCCCGCCAAGACCTGAGCGGCCGGGGCCGCGTCGACGCGGAGCAGCCCGCTCAGTCGCCGAGGCGGACCTCGGCGGCGGGCAGCACCGCCAGGCGCGACGGGAAACTGCTCATGCTGGTGAAGATGGCGTTGTGGTGGGCGATGATCTGCGCGGCCGGAAGCACGGCGTTATCCAGCGTCGAGTGGGCGTCGGCCACCAGCACCACGTCATAGCCCTCGGCCAGGGCACGGCGCACGCTGGTGTCGACGCAGAAATCGGTCTGCAGGCCGCAGATCACCAGCGCCGTGACGCCATGCGCGCGCAGCCATTCATCCAGCCCGGTGCCGAGGAACGAATCCGGCGTGGCCTTGCGCAGGCGCAGATCCTCCGGCGCCACCGCCAGTCCCTCGGCCAGTTGCCAGCCAGGGCTGTCGAGTCGGAAATCGCCGCTCGGCTCCTCATGCTGCACCAGCACCACCGGCACACCGACCGCGCGCGCCCGAGCGCTGAGCGCATTGATGCGTTGCACGACCTTGTCGATGTCGTGCGCGGCCTGGTCGCCGGCGCAAAGGGCCTGTTGTACGTCGATGATCAGCAGCGCGGTGGACATGATCGGGCTTCCTCGGGCAATCGAAGGCGCATCCACACCGGCACACCGCACGAGCTGGGCACGCGGCGGCCGGAGGCCTCCGCCCAGGCGCTGAAAGCGGCAATGGCGGATGGCGGTGGCATTGCGTGAATACTATAGAAGTGCCTGGCGGCTTGGGACCACCACCCGCGACATGCCACCGGCAAGGCGGCTGGCGCCCCGCAGGGCGCCCTGGCGGTGACTGGCGCAGATATCCCCGGCGGCGAGTGGTGAGTGGCCGAGCAGCGCTCTGCGCCTGGTTCAGGTGTACTTGGTGAAGATCGTCCGCACGCGCTTCAGCGTCGCGCCGGCATCCTGTTCCGGCTCCATCAAGGCCTCCTCCAGCAGGCACGCGAGCATCTCCTGGTAGGCCTTGTCCAGGGCCTTGCGCGCGGCGCTGAATTGCACCGCGATGGACTCGCATTCGTCGCCCCGGCGGATCATCACCTGCAAGCCACGAATCTGCCCCTCGACCCGCGCCAGGCGGTTCAGCATGGCCTCTTGCGGGGTGATATCGCGTTTTCTACTCAAGTCTCTGCTCGCCTCCCGTCTCGACGCCGGTTCCGCTGTAACGTAGCGGCATGCCGTTGCCCCCATGCAACCTCGCCAGGAATGCCCTCGGCACTGCCGAGTGGCGGCCCTGGCGAGGCAGCCGATCAGCCCGCCAGCAACTCGCTGTGCAGTTGGGCGCCATGCAGAAGGTTGTCGGCCAGAGGGCAGCGGCGCTCCACCTCGGCGAGGAAGGCCTGCTTCTCTTCAAGACTCAGCTCCGCATCGATGCCGACACGCAACCGAATCGCCTGGAAGCCCGGACGTACCGAGGCATCGCGTCCGAGCAGGCCGGCCGGGTCATAGTCCGCCTCGACGGCGAAACTCATGCCTCGCAACTCGATCTTGCGCTGGTGCGCCAGGAAGCGCCCGATGGTGCCGAAGCAGCCGGCCAGCGCGGCCAGAATCAGCAACAAGGGGGTCGGCCCGGAATCCTCGCCGAACGCGGTGGTGGGCTGATCCATGACAACCCGGTGCGTACCGCAGTCCACCTCGACGGCAAACGCCGATCCCAGCGTCCCCTGGACACTGATGGTCTTCAAACTCATACCGCACTCCCTCTAGCAGTCAACGCAAGCCACTCCATTCAGGAGCGCTTGCAGGTATTGAAACCCAATAACGAGTAGGCCGGGCAAACCCGAACGATCCCGGTCGCCAGCGGCACGACACCGATCCACCCCCACCAGCCGATCACACCGAACAGGCTCAGCAGGATCAGCAGCGCGCCCAGCACGATGCGCAGGAGCCGATCAACGTTTCCGATATTCGCTTTCATAAGGCTCTCCTCAGGTGAACGCCGATTCGGCGCTCCAGTAGCCGCAGTGGCGAGCCGCAAATCGCAGCGCCCGCTGACTGATTAGATATACCCTGCGGGGTATAAAGGCAACCGCCTGGCGAGTGCTCGATTGCCGCACCGGGCAAGAACCCGGAGACGACCGAAGCAGTGCGACAGCGATTCGACTCACGCCGCTTTCCGCCGCTGGCCGAGCGCGGCGAAAAGCGCGAGACGGTCACGGGCGTGCGCACCTGCGGCGCAGCCTCGGCGCCAGGAGCGGCGCCCCGATCCGTCGCCCTTTCCGCGTTAGCGGCGTTCAGTGCGAATGGCGGTGATGGATATCCGGGAAGTGCGCGTGGGTGTGAGTGATGGGGGCGTGCTGGTGCGGGTGGGTATGCGGCTCCTCGCCATCCCAGTCGAAATCGTGTTCGTGCTGGTGATGCTCGTCGTGACGATGGCGATGGGTGTGCGCCAGCGCCTCGTGGGTGTGCTGGTGCTCATGCCGCTCGCGGATGTGCAACCAGACGCCCAAAGCCATGAGCGCGGCGGCCAGCCAGAACAACAGCGACGGCACCTCCGGCCAGAGGACGAGCGACAGGGCGACACCGAAGAGCGGCGCTACCGAGAAGTAAGCCCCGGTGCGCGCCGAGCCGAGGTTACGCAAGGCGACGACGAACAACACCAGACTCACCCCGTAACCGGCGAAGCCAGTGCCCATCGCCGCCGCCATCCCGGCGATCCCCGGCAGCCGGTCGCCGAGCAGCAGAGCGATGCAGAGGTTCACGCTACCGGCCACCAGCCCCTTCACGCAGGCGATGACCATGGCGTCGTTGGTCGAGACCTTGCGTGTCAGGTTGTTATCGATGGCCCAGGCCAGGCAGGCGCCGATGATCAGCAAGGCGCCGACCGACAGGCTCGCGCTGCCCGGTTGCCAGGACAGCGCCACGCCACCGGCGACGATGGCGAGCATGCCGAGGAATATCTGCAGGTCGACGTTTTCACGAAACACCACCCAGGCGATCACTGCGGTGAACACCCCTTCGAGATTGAGCAGCAAGGAGCTGCTGGCGGCCGCGGTCGAACTCAATCCGAGCATCAGCAAGGCAGGCCCGGCAATCCCGCCGGCGGCGATGGCGCCGAGCAGCCAGGGCAACTCTGCAAGGTGCAAGCGGCTTTCGTTGCGTCGTTCGGCGGCGCTGCGACGCAGGCGGAGCACGCCGATACACAGAGCCAGGCCGATACCGCTGCCCAGGTAGAACAAGCCGGCGACCATGAACGGCGACAACGAGCCCAGCAATGCCTTGGCCAGGGGCGTGGTAGCACCGAACAGCGCGGCGGCGAGAAGCGCCGTGAGGGCGGCGTGATGAAGGGTGCGCATGGCATAGAACCTGAAGGCAGGGGCAGTCCGGGAATTCTACGCGCGTGCGGCAGGTGGCGTATGACTGGTGCACCGACTCCGTCGCTCGCACGCTTTGTCTGCAACCAGGCTTGCGGGCAAACTTCGCAGGCGAAGACACAGCCCACCGAGAGCAACGACATGGTGCAACAGGAACGAGGACTGCATTTCATTCAGGGCGCCGCCGGCCGCATTCAGCTAACCCTGGACCTGCCGGTCGGCGCCGCGCGGGGCATCGCACTGATCAGTCACCCGCAGCCGTTGCTCGGCGGCAGCCCCCGGCACCCGCTGCCGACCGCCCTGGCCAGGCGCTTGCGCAATGCCGGCTGGATAGCCGTGCGGCCAAGCTTCCGCGGTGTCGAGGGCAGCGAGGGCGAGTACGACGCGGGCGTGGGCGAAGCCGAAGACAGCCTCCGCGTGGTCCGTGCCATGCGCGACAGCCATCCGGGCCTGCCCGTGGCGCTGGTCGGCTTTTCCTTCGGCGCTTACGTCTACGCGCGCACCGCCTGCGCGCTGGAGCACGAGCAAGCGGTCGAGGCGATCGTGTTGATGGGCATGCCGGTCGGCATCGTCGCGGCCGGCCGGGAATATCCCGGCATGCCGGTTCCGCAGCGGGCACTGGTGATTCACGGCGAGGCAGACGACATCGCCCCACTGTCCAACCTGCTCGACTGGGCACGCCCGGACGCGCGCCCGGTCCTGCTGTATCCAGGCGCCAACCACTTCTTTCGCGGCTGCCTCGACAGAGTGATCGACACGGTCGAGTTGCATCTGGCGCAGGCAACTTCAGTGGTCGACACGAGCGCCTAGGCCTCCAGCCTTCTCCATCATGAGCGCGCGGACATAAACGCGAAGCCTCGTGCGCGGCAGGCGGCATAGCGCCGCCGGCGGCCTGCCGCGTCTCGTAGGGTGGGTGAGGAACGAAACCCATGCGCCTGGCGCGACGCGATGGGTATCGCTGCGCTCAACGCCATCCTACGGGCCGCGCCCTTCCCTGCGTTCGCCGGCTCGGCCAAGATAGTCGGCCCTCGCCTGACTGCCGCTCCAGGAGCCCCATGAAGCCCCGCGATATTGCCGAATACCTGTTCCTCGCGCTGTCCTGGGGTCTGTCGTTCCTGGTGTTGCTGAAGGTGGTGGCCGGTTTCGGCTGGGTCGGGGCAGTGACCTTTCGCGCCCTGGTCGCCAGTGCCACCCTGTTGCTGGCGGCGCGTCTGTGTGGCCGGCGCTTGTCGTTCCAGGGCCTGTGGCGCCCCTTGTGCGTGGTCGGCGCGACCACCGTGGCCGGGCAGTTGATTGGCCTGTGCTACGCCACGCCGCGCATCGGCACGGCCATGGCGGCGATCTTCGTGACTGCGATTCCGCTGTTCTCCATGCTCATCGGGCGCTTCTGGGGGCTGGAGCGGATCAGCCTCAGCGGCCTGGCCGGCCTGCTCCTGGGCTTCTCCGGCATGTTGCTGCTGGTAGGCTTCCCGGCGGTACCGGTGACCGACGAATTCCTGCTCGGCTGCGCCGCCTCGGTGTTCGGCGCCGTCTGCGCGGCCTTCGGCAGCAACTACGCGAGCCTGCGCCTGCGCACCGCGGGCTCCTGGGAAGTCACCAGCGGCGCCTTCCTGGTCGGCGGCCTACTGACCCTGCCACTGCTGTTCTGGGTGCCACCGCCGGCGCCACCGAGCGCGCTGGATTACCTCTACCTGGTGCTCTCCGGCAGCGTGATGAGCGCACTCAATTACGTGATCTATTTCGGCCTGGTCACGCGGATCGGCGCGACCCGCACCATCAGCGTGGAGTTCGTGGTCACGGTGGTCGCGGTGCTGGCCGGTGCCGGGCTGTTGCACGAGCGCCTGTCGCTGGTCCAGATCGGCGGCGCGGCGATCATCCTCTGCGGCTGCGCGCTGGTGCTCAACCTGCTGCCGCTGCGCGCCAAGGCGCAGGCCTGATCCGCTCCGCCAAAGGCACGGCAGGCAACGGCGTTGCCTCGGCGACCGTGCAGACGCGGTTGCACCCGCCCCGCCAGAGCTGAGCCTCTGCATGAAATCGGTGCCGGGGCGACGACAGTTCGCCCCGGCGAATCTATGCTGAGAACTCGCGGGCAAGCGGGTGCAACCCAATGCCATCCAGCGGCTTCCCACAGCGGCATATAGCACCCTGGCGTGCCCGTCCGGCGGGCGCACCCTGCCCTGTGATTACCTGAGAATGGCGCCATTTCGCTGCACGAAGCCCGCCAAAACCCGGCTTTTCGCACTGCCACGGTGCACCTTCGCCCGCGCTGAAAAAAGCCGCGAAGCAAGGGTTGCACCTGGTTGCACCCAAGAGCGTCGGCAGATTATTCTCTGCGCCAACTTGCATGCTTCTGCGCCACCCCTTCCAAAGGATTACCCATGGCTACCACCACGCTCGGCGTAAAACTCGACGACGCCACTCGCGAACGCCTCAAGCAGGCCGCGCAATTGCTCGACCGTACCCCGCACTGGTTGATCAAGCAGGCGATCTTCAATTACCTGGAGCGTGTCGAGGGTGGCCTGACCCCGCCGGAACTGTCCGGCCTGGCCGCCGCGGTCGGCGAGGAGCCGTTGGAAGCCCTGGGCGAACAAGGCCTGCAGGTGTTCCTCGACTTCGCCGAGAGCATCCTGCCGCAGTCGGTGCTGCGCGCCGCCATCACCGCCGCCTACCGCCGCCCGGAAACCGAGGCGCTGCCGATGCTGCTCGACCTCGCCCGACTGCCCAAGGCGCAGGCCGAGGCGGCCAACAAGCTGGCCCTGGGCATCGCCGAGAAGCTGCGCAACCAGAAGAACGCCAGCGGCCGCCAGGGCCTGGTCCAGGGCCTGCTGCAGGAGTTCTCGCTGTCGTCGCAGGAAGGCGTGGCGTTGATGTGCCTGGCCGAGGCCCTGCTGCGCATTCCGGACAAGGCCACCCGCGACGCCCTGATCCGCGACAAGATCAGCAACGGCAACTGGAGCCAGCACCTCGGCCAGAGCCCGTCGATGTTCGTCAACGCCGCCTCCTGGGGCCTGCTGATCACCGGCAAGCTGGTATCGACGCACAACGAAGCCGGCATGTCCTCGTCGCTCAACCGCATCATCGGCAAGAGCGGCGAGCCGCTGATCCGCAAGGGCGTGGACATGGCCATGCGCCTGATGGGCGAGCAGTTCGTCACCGGCGAGACCATCGCCGAGGCCCTGGCCAATGCGGCCACCATGGAAAGCAAAGGCTTCCGCTACTCCTACGACATGCTCGGTGAAGCGGCGCTGACCGAGGAAGACGCCAAGCGCTACCTGGCGTCCTACGAACAAGCCATCCACGCCATCGGCAAGGCCTCGCACGGGCGCGGCATCTACGAAGGCCCGGGCATTTCCATCAAGCTCTCGGCGCTGCACCCGCGCTACAGCCGCGCGCAGTACGACCGGGTGATGGACGAGCTGTACCCGACCGTGCTCGGCCTGGTGAAAATGGCCAAGGACTACGACATCGGCCTCAACATCGATGCCGAGGAAGCCGACCGCCTGGAGATTTCCCTCGACCTGCTCGAACGCCTCTGCTTCGACCCGGCGCTGGCCGGCTGGAACGGCATCGGCTTCGTCATCCAGGCCTACCAGAAGCGCTGCCCGTATGTGATCGACTACGTCATCGACCTGGCCAAGCGCAGCCGCCACCGCCTGATGATCCGCCTGGTGAAAGGCGCCTACTGGGACAGCGAAATCAAGCTGGCCCAGGTCAACGGCCTGGAAGGCTACCCGGTGTACACGCGCAAGCCTTACACCGACGTGTCCTACATCGCCTGCGCGCGCAAGCTGCTCTCGGTGCCGGAAGCCATCTACCCGCAGTTCGCCACGCACAACGCCCACTCGCTGTCGGCCATCTACCAACTGGCCGGGCAGAACTATTACCCGGGCCAGTACGAATTCCAGTGCCTGCACGGCATGGGCGAGCCGCTCTACGAACAGGTGGTGGGCAAGGTCGCCGACGGCAAGCTGAACCGTCCGTGCCGCATCTACGCGCCGGTGGGCAGCCACGAAACCCTGCTCGCCTACCTGGTGCGCCGCCTGCTGGAAAACGGCGCCAACACCTCCTTCGTCAATCGCATCGCCGACCACTCCATTTCGCTCAAGGAACTGGTCCAGGACCCGGTGCAGCAGGTCGAGCAGATGGCCGCCCAGGAAGGCACCCTCGGCCTGCCGCACCCGCGCATCCCGCTGCCGCGCGAACTCTATGGCAAGGCCCGGCTAAACTCCGCCGGCATCGACCTGGCCAACGAACACCGCCTCGGCTCGCTGTCCTCGGCGCTGCTGAGCAGCACCAACCAGGCCTACCTGGCCCAACCGATCCTCGGTTACGACACGCCGGCGCCCGGCGCGGCCGAGCCGGTGCGCAACCCGGCCGACCACCGCGACCTGGTCGGCCACGTCCACGAGGCCAGCGAAGCCGACATCAAGAGCGCCATCCTCGGCTCGCTGAGCAGCGCGCCGATCTGGCAATCGACCCAGCCGGCCGAACGCGCCGCCATCCTCGAACGGGCCGCCGACCAGATGGAAGCGGAAACCCAGCAGCTCATGGGCCTGCTGGTGCGCGAATCGGGCAAGACCTTCGCCAACGCCATCGCCGAAGTGCGCGAGGCGGTGGACTTCCTGCGCTACTACGGCGCCCAGGTGCGCAACCACTTCGCCAATGACAGCCACCGCCCGCTGGGCCCGGTGGTCTGCATCAGCCCGTGGAACTTCCCGCTGGCGATCTTCACCGGCCAGGTGGCCGCCGCCCTGGCCGCCGGCAATACCGTGCTGGCCAAGCCCGCCGAGCAGACCCCGTTGATCGCCGCCCAGGCCGTGCGCATCCTGCTCGAAGCCGGCGTGCCCGCCGGCGCCGTGCAACTGCTGCCGGGCCGCGGCGAAACCGTCGGCGCCCGCCTGGTCGGCGACGAGCGCGTGCGTGGCGTGATGTTCACCGGCTCCACCGAAGTCGCCGGCATCCTCCAGCGCACTATCGCCGGACGCCTCGACGCCCAGGGCCGCGCCATTCCGCTGATCGCCGAAACCGGCGGCCTCAACGCAATGATCGTCGACTCCTCGGCGCTCGCCGAACAGGTGGTGGTGGATGTGCTCAACTCCGCCTTCGACAGCGCCGGCCAGCGCTGCTCGGCGCTGCGCGTGCTGTGCGTGCAGGCCGACGTCGCCGACCGCGTGGTGGCCATGCTCAAGGGCGCCATGAGCGAGTACAACCTCGGCTCGCCGGAGCGCCTGCACACCGACATCGGCCCGGTCATCGACGCCGACGCCAAGGCCGGCATCGAGCAACACATCCAGGCCATGCGCGACAAAGGCCGCAAGGTGTTCCAGGGCGCGCGCAGCAATGCCGAGGAAATCAAGCGCGGCACCTTCGTCGTGCCGACCCTGATCGAACTGGACAGCTTCGACGAACTCAAGCGCGAGATCTTCGGCCCGGTGCTGCACCTGGTGCGCTACGAGCGCGCCGACCTGGACAAGCTGCTGCAACAAATCAACGACAGTGGCTACGGCCTGACCCTCGGCGTGCACACGCGCATCGACGAGACCATCGGCCAGGTGGTGGACAGCGCCAAGGTCGGCAACCTCTACGTCAACCGCAACGTGGTCGGCGCGGTGGTCGGCGTGCAGCCGTTCGGTGGCGAAGGCCTGTCCGGCACCGGTCCCAAGGCCGGTGGCCCGCTGTACCTCTATCGCCTGCTGGCGACCCGTCCGCACGATGCGGTGGCGCGCCAACTGCAAGGCGACGGCGCGCAGCCGGTGGCACGCCCGGAGGCGGCGCAGAAAGCCCTCGACGCCTTCAGCGAGTGGGCCGCCCAGCAGGAACCGGCGCTGGCCGCGCTGATCGCCGACTATCGCAAGCTGTCGCAGAGCTACACCAGCCAGGTGCTCAACGGCCCGACCGGCGAGCGCAACAGCTATAGCCTGCTGCCGCGCGAACAGGTGCTGTGCCTGGCCGAAGAACGCGCCGACCTGCTCGCGCAACTGGCCGCAGCGCTCAGCGTGGGCAGCCGCGTCCTCTGCCTGCAGAGCCACAGCGAGCTGATCGCCAGCCTGCCCAAGGCGGCGCGCCAGCGCATCGACCTGATCGCCGACTGGACTGCGACCGACAGCCCGTTCGACGCCATCCTCCATCACGGTGACTCCGACCAGTTGCGCCTGGTCTGCCAACAGGCGGCGCAACGCAAGGGCGCCATCGTCAGCGTCTGCGGGCTGAACCGCGGGGAAACCGACATCCCGCTGGAGCGCCTGCTGATCGAACGCGCCCTGAGCGTCAACACCGCCGCCGCCGGCGGCAACGCCAGCCTGATGACCATCGGCTGACCCACCCGCCCGGCACCCTGCGCCGCCACTCCCCTGACGGAGCGGCTACCCGCCACGGCGGCGCGGTTTTTCCGCAGCGCCTATCCGCGCACCCGGCGCCGGCCGCCACGGCGGCGCCACTGGCGGGGCCACCAGCCCCGCCGGTCGTTTTCCGCAGCCCATGGGCAAGGGCCTGCGGCTATGGCTATGATCGCTAGCCATGACACCCACACCCCCGCTCCGCCAACCCTGCCCGCCCGGCGCCTGCACCTGCGACCGTGAACGCCTGCTGGATACCCCAGGCGCCGATGTGCGCATCCTGCTGCTGACGCGCCAGGAAGAGCTGCGCCTGCTCGAACGCCTGGAGAATCTGCACAGCCTGGCCGATCTCGAACACTTGCAGCAGCGCCTGTACGAGCAACTCGGCCTGCGCCTGCGCATCGCTCCGAGCCACAACGAAGTGCGCAGCATGCGTGGCATCGCCATCCAGATCGACGAACTGCCGGGCCTCTGCCGCAAGACCCGGCAGAACATCCCGGCGGCGATCCGCCGGGGCCTGGAAAAATGCCCGGAAATCGCCTGGCGCCTGCTCGACGCCCACGACCTGTTGCGCGATGCCTGAGTCGCCGCCCGACGCGACGCCACAATCGACTGCAACATCAGTCCATATCTCCTTGTTTAAGCGCATATCCTTTGCACTTCGGAGAAGGCATCAATCAATTAATCGACAATGCTTTATCGATATTAAACAACCGCCAGCAACAACAATACGCACAACACCACCCCACACTAAAAGACTCAAAATAATGTTTCGTTTATATAATCAGCAGCCATATAAACGGCACCCATCCTGTTTACTCAAAGCCAAATTCGATATCCCACTTCTTCTTTCGCGGAATAATTGATAGTGCAAAACGACATAGCAAACTGACGTACGGTCATCCGTCCCTGATCGACGCTTTCACGGCAGATTGCCGACGGCAAAAGGCACCGACCAACCCGGCAAAATAAAGGCAAACGCCGCTGAAAATACGCAAAAAACACAGACAACTACCCGGCAAAACGCCGACATCAGAAATCGATGCCCGCCCTGCAAAAAGCCAAATTTCCGGCTCTTTCAGTCCCCCAAAAGCGCTTTTTCGCAAAATGGACGATCTACTGGCGCGCTGCTACTGTTCCCGGTCTTACATGGAAATGACGCCACTTCTGACCTTTGGGACCCCATCATGTCAAGCCAATATCCCAGAGTTGCAGTCCTCGGCAGCTTTACTTCTGGACTGGGTCTGCCCGAGTTAAACCGCTTCAGTGATCTGAATACACTTCTGCAAGCGCCGGCCTTCGATGTCTTATTGCTCGACATGTCCGGCAGCAGTGCGGGACAGGCACTTCGCCGGCTACGCAAGAGCACTGTCTACCGCTTCAGCCTGATTTACTGCTGCCGCGATCTGGACGCCTGGTGCGAGGCGCTGGGAGATGGCGCCCCACCCTCCGAAATGAAGGAGATCGCGCCGCTCTGGCGCCTGTGGAAGGCGCGCTTCAGCCTGTTCAATCGCAGCGGCACCGCCGATCGCTTCGAGAGCCGGGTACTGTCCTGGCTGTGGCTGCGCTCCAGCGCCGAAGTGCATGCGCTGCGCGCCCCGGAAGTCCCTCAGCACTACCGCTACCCCTTGCTGGAAGTCCTGGCCGAGGACGAAAAGGTCAACACCTTCGCCTGGCTGAAGCTGATGACCGAGCAGAAATGGCTGGAGGAAGGCGTCCTGGTCGATCGCATCCGCCTCTGCGCGGACTGCGGCTCGGGACGCTTGAACTACGTCGATGTGTGCCCGGAATGCCATACGCTGGATATCGCCCGCCAGCCGTCGCTGCACTGTTTTACCTGCGGCCACGTCGGCGCTCAGGAAACCTTCCTCAAGGATGGCATGCTGCTCTGCCCCAACTGCCTGAACCGCCTGCGCCATATCGGCAGCGACTACGATCGCCCGCTGGAGAACTACCGTTGCCGTTCCTGCCAGGCATTCTTCGTCGACGCCGAGGTGGAGGCGCGCTGCCTGGACTGCGGATCGGCGCACGCGCCCGACAAATTGCGCATCCGCGAAATCCGCCACTTCCGCCTGAGCGAAGCGGGGCGCCTGCGCTGCCGCCAGGGGTTCAGCAACGAGGACGCCGGACTCAATCAGTTCGGCCGGCTCAACCTGCTGGCGGGCAAGGACTTCTACGAGCTGCTGAGCTGGCAGTTGCAACTGGTGCGCCGCTATCGGCAACCGTCCTTCTCGCTGATCGGCCTGCGTTTCGTCAATCTGACCGAAACCCTGGTTCGCCTCGGCGAACACAGCGGGCATGCGTTCGTCGACAGCCTGGTCGATCGCTTGCAGGAAGCGGTCCGCGAGACCGACCGCTGCACGCGCAGCACCGAGGAATTCTTCTGGCTCATGCTGCCGCATACCGATGCGGACGGGCTGCTCGTGGTCAAACAGCGCCTGAGCCAGGTCGCCGAGCTGTTTTCCTCGCCGGAGGTCAGTGAGATCTCACTGCGCATCGTCAGCTTCACCGCGCCCGAGGATCTGCTCGAGCAGGAAACCGGCGAGCTTCTGCTGGCCCGCCTCGCCAGCGAAATGGCGTGAGGTCGAGATGAGCCTTCCTTTCGAGCAAGTGCAGAACATCCTCGCCCAACTGGGCGGGCAGGATGGCCTCAGCCATCTGTTCTACATGCTGTTCCCCTTCTTCCTGCTCTTCGAGTTGCCGCTCAACCTGCTGGTGCTGGTGGGGGTCTTGCGCTGGTTCGTGCGGCGCCGCTCGGCCGTTCCGCAGCGGAGTCTCTACCAGCCCAGGGTCTCGTGCATCATCACCTGCTACAGCGAAGGCATGGACGTGCAGACGACCCTGCTGAGTCTCTGCGAGCAGACCTACCCCGGGCACATCGAGATGATTCCGGTGGTCGATGGGGCAACCGTGAATCACCCGACGCTGGATGCCGTGCGCAGTTTCCGCGTCGATCCGCAGTTGTACCCGCGGCGGCACCTGCGGCCGATCGCCAAGTGGCAACGGGGTGGCCGGGTGTCGTCGTTGAATGCCGGACTGGCACATGCCAGCGGCGAGATCGTCATGGCCCTCGACGGCGACACCTCGTTCGACAACAACATGGTCGGCGCCATCGTGCGCAATTTCGCCGACCCCTCGGTGCCGGCGGTGGCCGGAAGCCTGCGCGTGCGCAATACCTGGAGTTCGCTGACCACGGCGATGCAGGCGCTGGAGTACCTGCTGTCGATCCATATGTCGAAGATCGGCCTGGCCGAATGGAACCTGGTGAACAACGTCTCGGGGGCCTTCGGCGCCTTCCGCCGCAGCTTCCTGGTGAAGATCGGCGGCTGGAACACCCACACCGCGGAAGACCTCGACCTGACCCTGCGCATCAAGAGCTACTTCCGCCGCCACAACCTGCGCATTCCGTTCGAGCCCGAAGCCGTCGGTCACACCGACGCGCCGGTGAAGTTCCGCGATTTCCTCATGCAGCGGCTGCGCTGGGACGGCGACCTGTTCTTCCTCTATGTGCGCAAGCACAGCCACAGCATCAACCCGCGCCTGCTGGGCTGGCGCGGGTTCCTCATGGTCCTGATCAGTGGCTTCTTCTTCCAGTTGGTGCTGCCGTTCATCATCGTCGGCTACACCGTGCTGGCAGTGGTGCTGTTGCCCGGTTCGACGCTGCTGATTCTGTTCTCGCTGGTGTACCTGCTGTATCTGAGCATCACCGTCATTCTGTTCGTCAACCTGTTGCTCATGGTCTGCGACCGGCCACGGCAAGACCTACCGCTCGCCATACTGCTGCCGATCTACCCGCTGTTCATGCTGTTCATGCGCTGCTGGAGCGCAGTCGCCATGCTCAACGAAATGTTCCGGCGCGGCCATGAGGAAACCAGCATGGCGCCCTGGTGGGTCTTGAAGAAAGCCACGAGGTTCTGACATGCGCTCGGTGCTTCTGACCCTGACATTGGCCCTGTCATCCGCTGCCGTGCTGGCACAGCCGCTGCCACTGCAAACCCTGATCGACAAGCAACAGGCCAACCCGCTGCTGCGCGCCGGCGAGGCCGAACTTCGCGCCATAGACGCCGAGTCGAAGATCACCGAGGACGCCGCCGGCTGGCAGTGGGTCGCCGGCGGCGGGATGGGGCGCTACCGCGAACTGGTGACGCAGAGCATTCGCGACGACTACTACGGGCGCAACCTCAGCGTCGGTCTGCGCCACCCACTGCTGGGTAGCCTGAAGCGCCAACTGGACCTGCTGCAAGCCAAGGATTACGAGCGCCAGCGCCAACAGGCGCTCCTCGCCCTGGCCGCCGCCAGCCAACGCCTGGCCCTGCGCAGCGCCTACGCCGACTGGTGGCGCGCGCAACAGGAGGTCGCGCTCTGCGCGACGCTGCAGCCCTCGGCAAAGAAGGCCGCCGAGGCGATTCGCCTGCGCATGAAGAAAGGCCTGTCGCGCACCTCCGAAAGCCAGTTGCAGATGAACGAGTGGGAAGGACTGGCCAACCAATGCCAGGCGCTGAGCGCCATCGAGGCGGAAGTCCGCGACGACCTGGCGAACCTGAGCAAGACCTCGATACCGGCGGATGCCGAGGCCGTGGCCGAGCCGCTGGCGTCCCGGCCGCAAACGCCGAATCAGTGGCGGATCGCGTTGAGTCAGCATCCGCGCGTGGTGGAAAAGCAGAGCCTGCGCGAGCTGGCCGACAAGCAACGCGACCAACCCTGGTATTCGGCCATCGACTCCGACGTGATCCTGGCCGCCACCCGCGAGTACCGCAGCGGCTCGGACAAGGCCGGTAGCGGCCTGGTCGCCAGCCTGGTCATCTCGGCGCCGTTCGACCTGGTCGGCGACACCCGCGCGCGCCAGCAGGTCGCCGATGCGCGTTACGAAGCGGCCTCCGAGCGGGTCGAGGCCGAACAGCAATCCTTGCAACTGGAGTTGAGCAAGGCGCTGCGCGCGCAGAATGCCGCGCAAGCCTCGATCAGGCTGCGCGGCCAGCAATGGCGCACCGCCGCCCTGGCGCTCAACGAGGAGGACAGCCGCGGCAGGCTGAGCGCCGATGGCAACCTCGACGCGTTGTTGAGCACCGAGCGCATCTATTTCCAGTCAGGATTCGAGTACATCGCCGCCTGGCATGCCGCCTGGCTGCGCCAGGCCGAATTGAACCTGTTCACCGAGGACAGCCCGCAGTTCGCCGAGCTGCTCGGTGACGAGCGCATGGAGTGGACGCCGATGCTGAAGACCCAAGCGTCTCCGCCCGATGGCGACCCGCCCCTTGCGAGCACGGGCAAGGCAACGCCGAGCGCGCCGGATCAATGGCTGCAAGCCACCTATATCTGGAACAGCGCCGCCCTGCTCGATCCCCGCGAGCGGCCGGCGGAACTGCAGGCCCTGCGCAATGCCGGCATGCAGAAAATCTACCTCGGCCTCGACGCCGCCCAGGTGGCCAACCTGAGCGTGACCCGCCAGCGCCTCGAACAGCTGCTCGCCGACGCCGCCCGCAGCGGCCTGCAGGTCAGCCTGCTGCTCGGCGATCCGAGCTGGATAGAACCCGCGCAGCGCGCGCAACTGACCAACCTGCTGGGCAAGCTTCGCGGCCTGGGATTCGCCAGCCTGCACCTGGACCTGGAAGTGGAGCAACTGGGCACGCCGGTCCCCGACCAGCGCCTGAGAGACTGGCTCGACACCTTGCATGCGGCGGCATCCGCCAGCCAGTGGCCGGTGGAGATTTCCAGCCACCACCGCTGGTTTGCCGAGGCGAGCCCGGGACGCCCCTGCGTGCCCTGCGCGCTGCCCTCGGTCGGCGTGCGTCGGGTCAGCCTGATGATCTATACGCGCAACCCGCAACGCAGCGCGCAACTGGCCGCGGAGATCGCCAAACGCTGGCCCGACCTGCAATTCCGCCTGGCACAGAGTGCCGAAGCGCAACTGCCGTCCAGCGAAAGCTGGGCCGGCGCCTCCGCCGAACAATTGCGCGGCCAGGGCACGGCCTGGCGCGCGCAGCTACAACCGCTGGGCATGACCGGCATCGACTGGCAGGCCTGGCGCGACTACCCCAAACGGTGAGCGGCTCATGAAAATTCGTTTCGACAGCGGCAAAGAGCGCAACCCTACTCAGGAAAACGGCATCCATGTGCTCTACGCGCCCGGCAAGCGCATGGCCTTTCGCCTGCGCTGGTATCTGATCCTGTTCCTGGTCGCCAGCCCGCTGATCTGGCTGGTCGGCAATTTCGTCTACGGCCTGGTGCTGATCGACGCCCCCGCGCAGTTGCACCTGCCGATCCAGGAAGTGCGCGCCCGGGATGCCGGGCGGGTCGACAGGATTTTCGTCACGGTCGGCGAGCAGGTGCACAGCCAGCAGCCGCTGCTCGACCTGGATAACCCGGAGTGGCGGGCCCGCCTGCTGCAACTGGCCGCCCTGCCCACGCAATCGCTGCGCGCCGATGACGCCAGCCTGGTGCTCAAGGAGCGCCAGGTGCTCAGCGCCCGCGTGGGCCGTGCGGAACAGCGCGTCGCGCAGTTGCAAAGCCTGCTACAGCAAGGCGCGGCGACCCGTGGCGAGGTGCAGGCGGCGCAGGCCGAACGCGATGGTTATCGCGCCGACCTGCTGGCCTTCGAGCGGCGCGAGCAGATCGCCCGCCAATCGCCCGACCGCATCGATCGCGAACTGATCCAGCAGAACACCGAGCAGCAATGGTTGAAAACGCGCCTGCAAGCCCTGTCGATCAGCACGCCGGAGACCGGGCGCGTCGCCGAAGTGCTGGTCAATCCGGGCGAAAACGTCGGCCCGGGAACGCTGCTGATGCGCCTGGAGCTACAGGCCGAGCCCTTGCTCTGGGTGTATCTGGAGCCGCGCAACATCAGCTACGCCGGCATCGGCCGGCCGCTGAAAGTGCGCATGCCGGATGGCGAATGGCGCGATGCCCACGTCGTCCAGGCCGTCGATAGCGCCAGTCGCACGCCGGTGGTTCTGCGCGGCCCCTTCGCCGCCAGCGAAATCGGCTTGCAGGTCGCCGCCCGCTTCGATCAACCCCTGCCGGCGCGCTGGCGCATCGACCAGTTGCCGCTGAGCGTGCGCTTTCCCAGCGACTGGCTGCGCCTGCTGGGGCTGTCGCATTGAGGCCGGGCGAACGGCCCATTCGCTAAACCCGAGGCAATCGGGATGAACACGCCGCCCACGCGGCGGCGTGCACGATTCTGTGTCTGTTGGAGTGACCTGCCATGAGCGTTGAACGAATTCTGGTAACCGGTGGAGCGGGCTTCATCGGTTCGCATGTCGTCGAAACGCTGCTCGACAAGGGCTACAGCGTTCGCGTGCTGGACGATCTATCGAGCGGGAAACTGACCAATCTGCCGGTCGACAACCCCAATCTGTGCCTGGTGGTGGGCGACGTGGCGGACGCCAGCATGGTCGAGCGGGCGATGAGCGACTGCCGCGCGGTCGTGCACCTGGCCGCCGTCGCCTCGGTCCAGGCCTCCGTCGAGGACCCGCTGCGCACCCATCAGAGCAACTTCATCGGCACCGTCAACGTCTGCGAGGCGATGCGCCAGGCCAATGTGAAACGGCTGGTGTTCGCCTCGAGCGCCGCCGTCTACGGCAACAACGGCGAAGGCGCGACCGTCCACGAAGACACGCCGAAGGCCCCGCTGACGCCCTATGCCGCCGATAAACTGGCCAGCGAGCACTACCTGGACTTCTACCGCCGCCAGCACGGCCTGGAACCGACCATCCTGCGTTTCTTCAATATCTTCGGCCCGCGCCAGGACCCCTCGTCGCCCTACTCGGGGGTGATCAGCATTTTCAGCGAACGGGCCAGGAACGATGCGCCCATCACCATCTTCGGCGATGGCGAACAGACCCGCGACTTCGTCTATGTCGGCGACCTGGTGAAGATACTGATCCAGGCGCTGGAGCAGCCGCAACCGCTCAGCCAGCCGATCAATGTCGGACTCAGCCGGTCGATCAGCCTCAACGACCTGATCGCGGAACTGAGCGTGGCGCTGGGCAAGACCTTGAGCTTCCAGTTCGAGTCGCCGCGCCCCGGCGACATCCGCCATTCGCGCGCGGACAACCGGCGCCTGCTCGAACACTTCAGCCTGAACTCGCCGACCAGCCTGGCGGAGGGCCTCTCGCGGCTGCTCAAGAGCCTCTGATCCCGCGCCGCCGGCAGGCCCTGGACGGCGGCCCGGCCCGCTCGGCGCGCCCGTCGCGGGCCAGAAACAGCCGGCGCGCCCAGGCAAATCGCCAGCAATGGTCTAGCCTCCTGCAAATTAGATGTCGATTGAAGGATCTGTCTGTAGGAGCGAGGGAATGCAGTATCAGGCGTTCAACGATGAGTCGGTGTTACTGATCGTCGATGACCAGGCCAGCGATATCCGCCTGCTGGGCAAGGCTGCGGAAGGCCTGGGGATCATTCATTTCGCCTCCGACGGGCCCCAGGCGATCGCCCTGGCCAAGCGCATCCGCCCGGACCTGGTGCTGCTCGACATCGAGATGCCCGGCATGGACGGCTTCGAGGTCTGCCAGCAGCTCAAGGCCGATCCCAAGCTCGCCGACACCGCGATCATCTTCGTCACCGCCTACAACCAGGTCGCCCATGAGCTGCGCGCCCTGCACCTGGGCGGCGTCGACTTCATCTCCAAGCCGATGAACGTGCCAGTGGCCCGCGCGCGCATCCGCACCCATGTGCGCCTGCGGCAGATGGCGCGCATCCTCGCCAAGCAAGACCCGCTGACCAACCTGCCCAACCGCGCGCTGCTGGCCGAGCGCATCGACCAGGCCATCGACAGCGCGCGCGGCAGCCACCAGCGGGTGGCCATGCTGCTGCTCGACCTGGACAACTTCAAGGCCATCAACGATGCCGAGGGCCACTCGGTGGGCGACGCCATCCTGAAGAGCGTCGCCCAGCGCCTGCTCGGCCATGGGCGCCTGGTGGACAGCATCAGCCGCCCCGGCGGCGACGAGTTCATCCTGCTGCTGCAGGAGGTGACCTCCTTCGAAGCGGTGAGCGACCTGGCCACGCAACTGCTGGCGGACATCGCCGAGCCGCTGCTGATCCGCGCGGACCGCTACCACCTCACGGCGAGCATCGGCATCAGCCTGTTCCCCGACGACAGCAACGACCCCGAGGAACTCTTCCGCCATGCCGACTCGGCCATGTACCAGGCCAAGCAGGCCGGGCGCAACGGCTTCTGTTTCTTCTCCGCGGAAATCGAGAACCGCATGCGCGCCCGGCAGATGCTCGAACGGCATCTGCGCCAGGCGCTGGAGAACGGCGTCTTCGAGGTCTTCTACCAGGCCAAGGTGGAGGCCGCGGATCAACGCATCGTCGGCGTCGAGGCGTTGATCCGCTGGCGCAACGGCGAGGGCCGGCTGGAATCGCCGGCCGAATTCATTCCCCTGGCCGAGGAAACCGGGCTGATCCTGCCCATCGGCCGGCAGATCCTCCTGCGCGCCTGCCAGGACGCCAAGGCCTGGCACGACGCCGGACATGCCATCGCGGTCAGCGTGAACATCTCGGCGGTGCAGTTCCGCGACGAAAACTTCGTCGCCCAGGTCGCCGCCATCCTCGCCGAAGCCCACGTCGATCCGCGGCTGATCGAGCTGGAGATCACCGAGGGCGTGCTCGCCAGCGACAGCCTGGGCGCCCGCCAGACCCTCGCCGCCCTGCGCGGCCTCGGCGTGCGCATCGCCATCGACGACTTCGGCACCGGCTATTCCAGCCTCGCCTACCTCAAGCGTTTCCCGGTCGACGTGCTGAAGATCGACCAGAGCTTCGTCCGCGACATGCTCACCGACCGCAGCGACTCGGCCATCGTCGAGACGATCATCAAGCTCGGCCAGGCGCTCGACCTCGAACTGGTCGCCGAAGGCGTGGAAACCTGCGCCCAGGAACGCGCCCTGCTGCAGTTGGGCTGCAAGGTGATGCAGGGCTATCTGTACTGCCGCCCGCTGCCCTGCGCGAAGATGACCGAGCTGCTTGAACAGGGCGTGCCGGTCGCGCTGTCGGCGCCTCTGCCGTAAGCGCCTCCGGCGGCCCCGGAAGGTTTGAATTTTCACGACAACGGAAGGGATTGGCTGAACGTGAAGAAACCGCGCATTTTCCTCCCCAGCGCCGCCTGGGCCGCGCTGCTCCTGGGCATCGCCTGCTCCTGGCTGGGCGCCTGGCTGCTCGAACGCGGCAACGAGCGCCAGGCCATTGCCGCCGTGGCGCAGGAGGCGCGGCGCGTCGGCGACAGCGTGATCGCGCGCCTGCAGCTGTACCAGTACGGTCTGCGCGGCACCCGCGGCGCCGTGCTGATCGCCGGTGAACACGACATCGGCCGCGAGCTGTTCCGCCGCTACAGCCTGACCCGCGACATCGCCCGCGAGTTTCCCGGCGCGCGCGGCTTCGGCTTCGTGCGCCGGGTAGCGCCCGGCGAAGAGGCCGAGTTCCTCCGCCGCGCCCGCGCCGACGGCGCGCCGGACTTGCGCATCCAGCAACTGACGCCGCAGGACGGCGAGCGCTTCGTCATCCAGTACCTCGAACCCGAAGAACGCAACCTCGCCGCGCTGGGCCTGGACATCGCCTCGGAGAGCAACCGGCGCGCCGCGGCCTGGGCCGCCGTGCAGAGCGGCCAGGCGCGCCTGACCGCGCCGATCACCCTGGTGCAGGGAACGGAAAAGCCGCAGCAATCCTTCCTCATGCTGCTGCCGATCTATCGCGGCGGCATCACGCCACGGAGCCTCGCCGAGCGCGAGCGCCTGGCGTTCGGCTGGAGCGTCGCGCCGCTGATGATGAGCGAGGTGCTCAACGGCCTGGACATCGACAACCAGGCCGTGCAGTTCGAGCTGAGCGATATCACCGGCGAGCAGCCGCAATCGTTCTACCGCAGCGACGAACAGGCCGGCCCCGGACGCTATACCCAGACCGTGCAACGCGAGGTGTTCGGCCGCCGCTGGCAACTGGCGCTGAGCGCACGCCCACTGTTCATCGAGCGCCTGCAACAGTTGTCGCCCAACCTCCTGTTCGGCGTCGGCTGCCTGCTCAGCGCGCTGCTCGCCACCCTGCTGGCGGTGACCGAGGTGAGCCGCCAGCGGCGCCGCCAGATCATCGACGACCAAGCGCGCCTGGCGGCGATCGTCGAGTCCTCCGGCGACGCCATCATCGGCAAGACGCTCGACGGCGTGGTGACCAGCTGGAACGCCGGCGCCGAGAAGCTCTTCGGCTACAGCGAAGCACAGGCGCTGGGCAAGCGCGTCGTCGAGCTGCTGGTGCCCGCCGAACTGGTCGCCGAGGAGCGCGACATCCTGGCGCGCATCGCCCGCGGCGAGAACGTCGCCAGCCTGGAGACGCGCCGCCGCCACCAGGACGGCCGGCTGCTCGACGTGTCCGTCACCGTCTCGCCCATTCTCGGCGCCCACGGCCGCGTGGTCGGGGCCTCGAAGACGGTTCGCGACATCAGCCAGCAAAAGGCCGCTGAGGCGCGCATCCGCGAACTCAACAGCAACCTGGAACAACAGGTGGCCGAGCGCACCGCCGAGCTGCGCCAGCTCAACATGCTGTTCGGCAGCGTCCTGCAATCGGCTTCCGAGGTGTCGATCATCGCCACCGATCCCGACGGCCGCATCACCGTGTTCAACCGTGGCGCCGAGCGCCTGCTCGGCTACTCGGCACAGGAGGTGGTCGGCAAGGCCACCCCGGCGCTGATCCACGTCGACGCCGAAGTGGCCGCGCGCGGCGTCGAACTCAGCGCCGAGTACGGCCAGCCCATCGAGGGCTTCCGGGTGTTCACCGAGAAGGCGCAGCGCGAGGGCGCGGAGACCCGCGAGTGGACCTACGTGCGCAAGGACGGCTCGCGCGTCCCGGTGAGCCTGGTGGTCACCACCATTCGCGAGGACAACGGGCAGATCGCCGGCAACCTCGGCATCGCCGTCGACATCACCGCGCGCAAGGCCGCCGAAGACCGGCTGCGCCAGGCCCGCGACCAGCTGATGCTGGCCGCCGGCATCGCCGACCTGGGCATCTGGGCCTGGCACACCGACGACGACTCGCTGCACTGGAACGAGCGGATGTTCGAGCTGTACGAATACCCGCCGGCGCTCGGCGCCACCGGCATGACCTTCCAGCACTGGGTCGCGCGCCTGCACCCCGACGACCTCGACGCCACCCTCGCCTGCATGCAGGACGCCGTGGACGGACGCGGCACCTTCAATGCGGTCTTCCGCATCGTCCTGCCCGACGGCCGGACCCGCTACATCCAGGCCAACGCCCAGGTCGAGCGCGGCCCCGACGGCAAGGCCCGGCGCGTGACCGGCACCAACCTGGACATCACCCGCGAGCAGGAGCTGCAGACCTCCCTGCGCCAGGCCAAGGCGCAGGCCGACGCCGCCAACGCGGCCAAGTCGTCGTTCCTGGCCAACATGAGCCACGAGATCCGCACGCCGATGAACGCCGTGCTGGGCATGCTCCACCTGGTCCAGCAGACCGAGCTGAACGGCCGCCAGCTCGACTACGTGCAGAAGGCGCATTCGGCCGCCACCTCCCTGCTCGGGCTGCTCAACGACATCCTCGACTACTCGAAGATCGAGGCCGGCAAGCTGCTCCTGGAACCGCATCCGTTCGAGCTGGAAAGCCTGATGCAAGACCTCGCCGTGGTGCTCTCCGGCAACCTCGGGACCAAGGATGTCGAGATGCTCTTCGACCTCGATACCGAGCTGCCGAACGTGGTCGAGGGCGACCGCCTGCGCCTGCAGCAGATTCTCATCAACCTGGCCGGCAACGCGCTCAAGTTCACCAGCCACGGCCAGGTGGTGGTCAGCCTGCAGCAGGTGCAGCGCCTCGACGACAGCATCCGCCTGCGCGTCAGCGTCAGCGACACCGGCATCGGCATCGGCGCCGATCAGTTGCAGCGCATCTTCGAGGGCTTCACCCAGGCCGAGGCCTCGACCTCGCGCCGCTTCGGCGGCACCGGGCTGGGCCTGTTCATCTGCAAGCGCCTGGTGGAACTCATGGGCGGCGAACTGCGGGTGGAGAGCAGCCTCGGCGTGGGCAGCCGCTTCTGCTTCGACATCCCGCTGAAAATCGCCAGCGCCGAGTCGTTGCGCGCCGGCTGCCGTGGCCTCGGCAAGCCCTTGCGGATTCTGGTGGCCGACGACAACGACTGCGCCGGCGAGCTGATGCTGCGCACCTGCCAGGCATTCGGCTGGCAGGCCGACGTGGTCGGCGGCGGCGCCTTCGCGGTGGAGCGTTTCCGCCAGGAGCTGCGCGAGGGCCGGAGCTACGACGTGGTGCTGATGGACTGGCGCATGCCCGACCTCGACGGCTTGAGCGCGGCGCGGCTGATCCGCCAGGAAGCGCGGACGCCGACGCCGCCGATGATCATCATGATCACCGCCTACGGCCGCGAGATTCTGGCCGACGAGCAGGACAGCCCGACCCCGCCCTTCGTCGACTTCCTGACCAAGCCGGTGACCCCGCGCCAACTGGCCGACTCGGTGCAGCGCGCGATCGGCCACGAAGCGCAGCAGACACGCCCGCCTCGGCGCGGCAGCGCGACCCAGCGCCTGGCCGGGCGGCGCCTGCTGGTGGTCGAGGACAATGCGCTGAACCGCCAGGTCGCCGCCGAACTGCTCGCCGGGGAAGGCGCCAGCGTGCTGCTCGCCGAAGGCGGCCTGGAAGGCGTGCGCCAGGTGATGCAGGCCGAGCCGCCGCTGGACGCCGTACTGATGGACATGCAGATGCCCGACATCGATGGCCTCGAAGCGACCCGGCGGATACGCGCGGACAGCCGCTTCGCCGAACTGCCCATCGTGGCGATGACCGCCAACGCCTCCCAGGCCGATCGCCAGGCCTGCCTCGACGCCGGGATGAACGATCACCTCGCCAAGCCGATCGACAAGGAACAACTGGTCGGCCGCCTGCTCAACCAGTTCGGTATTCCCCAGAGCCCCGCCGACCCGGCCCAGGCGGCGAACGGCGCGGCCACGCTGGTCGAACCGCGGGACAGCATCCTCGGCCGTTTCGGCGGCGACCTGCGGCTGGTCCACCGCGTGCTGAAAAGCTTCGCGCCGGAAATGCAGCAGCATTTCGCACGCCTGGAAGCGCTGATCGACAGCGCCGACCTGCGCGCCCTGGGTGCCACCCTGCACACCATCAAGGGTAGCGCCGGCACCATGGGCGCGCGCCAACTGGCTGCGCGCGCCGCGACCCTGGAGGCCGACCTCGCGCAGTGCGACGCCAGCCAGCCGGCGGAGGCCCTGGGCCGCGTGCGGCTGGACGAGTTCCGCCAGTTGCTCGCTGCCAGCAGCCTGGCCCTGACGCACATGTTCGACAGCCCGCCGCTGCGCCCGGACGGCGCCGGCGCGGGGCACCTCAGCCAGCCGGAGATTCGCCAGCGCCTGGCTGACATACTTTTATTGCTGGAAACCGGTAATCTCGACGCCATCGGCCATTGCGAAGGCCTCGCGCAACAGAGGGCCATGGCCGAATCGGCACACTTCGCGCAATTCAGCGCATTGATCGAGTCCCTGGATTTTCGCGCCGCGTTGCGCGTCGGACAGGAATTGCTCAAGGAACTGCACCCGTGAGACAGCCCCGGCGAATGGGCACCGTCGAACGCCGTGACCGGCGCTGGCGACACGGGTCTGAAAGGATCATCGATGCTTCGTTACTGCCTTGCCCTGGCGCTGGCCATCGCGCCCCTCGCGGGCCTCAGCGCCAGCGAAACGATCCGGGTCAACCACCCGGACCTCAGACCGCTGATCTTCAGCGAAAACGCCCAGGTCGAAGGCCTCGCCGCGGAACTGGTCAGGCTCCTCGAACGCCACAGCGACGGCCGCCTGAAACTGACGTTCAGCGAGTCCCCCTGGGCGCGGGCGCAACTGAACACGCAACGCTCCGCGCATGATCTGATCGTGCCGCTGTCGCTCACCGAGCAGCGCCGCGCGCACTACTCCTGGCTGGTTCCGCTGTATGCCTACCGCTTCGTCCTGGCGACCACCGGGGAGCGCGCCGACTGGCCGCTCGAACGCCTGCGCCAGGGCCGCATCGGCTATCTGAAAGGCAATGCCATCGAACCGGAGCTGCCCGCCCTCGGCTTGCCGCGGGTCGAGCCGGTGACGCTCGAAAACCTCAACGTGAACAAGCTGATGCTCGGCCGTATCGACGCCTGGCTGGTCGCCGACCTGGCCCTGCGCCCGCTGCTGCAGGCCAGCGGCATCGACCCGGCGCGGGTGCATGTCGGTCCGCCGATCGGCGAGCGCAAGGTCGTCTACCTCGCCGGCCCGCTGAATTATCCGGCCGACCTGCGCGCCGCCCTCGAAGAGGCCGCCGCGAGCATGCGCCGCGACCCCGCCTACGCGGCCATCCTGCGTCGCTACGAGGCGGCGCTGCCCTGATCTCCCCGCGCCGGCTTCAGGCCGGCATTTCCGGCTCCGGCAAGGTCAGGCGGCGGGTGTGGAAGTCGTACTCGAAGAGTTCGGCATAGCGCCCCCACTCGATGACGACCTTGAGCACGCGCTCGGCCTCCTCCGCGTCCATGAATTCCTCCAGGCGCTCCAGCACGGCTTTTTCGGTGAGGCTGCCGGTGGTTTTCAGGCTGTCGAGAATGAACGCCGCCAGCGATACCCGGCCGCGGAACTGGCGGGCGAACAGGTCCTGGCGGCGCGCCTGGCGCGCGGTCACATAGATGCGTCCCTGGCGGGTCAGGCGAATGTCGCCGGCCACCACCTGGGCCAGGCCGAGCAGGCTCAGCGCCTCGCAGACCGGGATCAGCACCTCGTCGGGCAGCTCCGTCTCTTCGGCCAGGTGCGGCAGGTCGGCCTTGCCATTGAAGGGCTCGCCGGCGACCAGTTCGAGCACGCTCTCCATACGCGCGATATCGGCGTCGGGCAGGCGGTAGCCGAGGTCCACCGCCAGCGGCGCGCCCTTGGCGACCACCTGCTCGGGGCGCTGGGTCATCAGCTCGTAGACCTGGTCGATCAGCGCGCGCACCTCCGGCGAGTCGGCATTGCGCGGACGCGGCAGGTCGATGCGCAGCTCCGAGCGCACCCGCCCGGGGTCGCTGGAGAGCAGCAGGATACGGTCGGCCATCATCACCGTCTCCTCGATGTTGTGCGACACCACCAGGATGCTCTTGGTGCTGATGCGGCGCTCTTCCCAGAGTTCGAGCATGTCGTCGCGCAGAGTCTCGCCGGTGAGCACGTCGAGGGCCGAGAAGGCTTCGTCCATCAGCAGCACTTCGGGGTTCATCACCAGCGCCCGGGCAATCCCCACGCGCTGGCGCATGCCGCCGGACAGCTCGCGCGGCAAGGCGCCGCCGAAGCCGGCCAGGCCGATCAGCTCCAGCGCCGCGTCGGCCTGCCGTTCGCGCTCGGCCGGCGGCACGCCCTGCGCCTCCAGGCCCAGCTCGACGTTCTGCTGCACCGTCAGCCAGGGGAACAAGGCGAAGGACTGGAAGACCATGGCCACGCCACTGACCGGCCCGTAGATCGGCTGGCCGCGATAGCAGACCTCGCCGTGGTCGGCGGCCACCAGCCCGGCCATGATGCGCAACAGCGTGGACTTGCCGGAGCCGGAGCGCCCCAGCAGCGCGACGATCTCCTGCTCGTAGAGACAGAAATCGACGTTTTCGAGCACGTTGCGCGGGGTGCCGTCGGAAGTGAGAAAGGCCTTGCCGACGGCCTTCAGTTCAATCAGCGGACTTGCTTTCATCGACAAACCTCAGCGCCGGGTTTCCGCCAGCCGATACAGGCGGCTCCAGAAGAAACGGTTCAATAGCATCACGTAAATGCACATCACCCCGATGCCCAGGGCGATGCGGTGGAAATCGCCGCTATCGGTCATCTGCTTGATGTAGCTGCCCAGCCCGTTGGCGGACAGCGAGGTATCGCCCCAGGTGACGTACTCGGCGACGATGCTGGCGTTCCACGAGCCGCCGCTGGCGGTGATCGCCCCGGTGATGTAGCTGGGGAAGACCGCCGGCAGGTACACCCGCTTCCATTTCAGCCAGCCGCGCAGGCCGAGGTTGTCGGCGGCCAGGCGCAACTCGTTGGGAATGGTCGCGGCGCCGGCGACCACATTGAAGAGGATGTACCACTGGGTCCCGAAGACCATCAGCGGACTGAGCCAGATGTTCGGGTTCAACTGGTACTTCACCAGGGCCACCACCACCAGCGGGAACAGCAGGTTGACCGGGAACGCGGCGAGGAACTGCGCCAGCGCCTGGACCTTCTGCGAATAGCGCGGGCGCAGGCCGATCCAGATCGACACCGGCAGCCAGATCATCGACGCCAGGGCGATCAACAGCATCACCCGCAGCAGGGTGATGCCGCCCAGGCCGATCACGTGCAGGGTTTCCCCCCAGCCCACGTCCTGGCGCACGAACAGCGCCAGCCGGGCGAAGGCGCCCAGGCAGATCAGCACCAGCAGCACATCCCAGACCCGCGGCCACCACACCGGCATGCGCAGCCAGCGGCGGCGCGGCCGGGTGCCGTCGTGGCGCTGGCCAAACCAGCCCATGCAGCGCTGGAACAGACCGATCGCCCGCAGGCTGAGCGAGCGCAGCCAGCGCGTGCGCCGTCCCCAGTCGAGCACCCAGGAACGCTGCGCGGTATCGCCCTGGGACTCCTCGAAGCGGAAGCGGTCGGCCCAGGCCAGCAGCGGGCGGAAGAACAGTTGGTCGTAGAGCAGGATGCCGGTGAGCATGGCGCCGATGGCCCAGAGGATCGCCGTCAGGTCGCGCGCATCGATGGCCACCGCGATATAGGAACCGATCCCCGGCAACTTGATGTCCTGCCCGGCCACCGAAATCGCCTCGGCGGCGACCAGGAAGAACCAGCCGCCGGACATCGACATCATCATGTTCCACAGCAGCCCGGGCATGGCGAACGGCAGCTCCAGGCGCCAGAAGCGCTGCCACGGCGAGAGCTGGAAAATACGCGCCGCCTCGTTGAGTTCGGGCGGCACGTTGCGGAACGACTGATACAGGCTCAGCGCCATGTTCCAGGCCTGCGAGGTGAAGATGGCGAACACCGCGGCGCACTCCACGCCCAGCAGATTGCCGGGGAAGAGCGCGATGAAGGGCGCGATGGCGATGGCCTGGAAGCCGAGGATGGGCACCGACTGGAGCACGTCCAGCAACGGGATCATGGCCTTCTCGGCGGCGCGGTACTTGGCGGCGATGGCGGCGAAGAGGAAGGCGAACAGCAGCGAGAAACCCAGCGCGGTGAACATCCGCAGGATGGTGCGCAACAGGTAGTACGGCAGGTAGACCGGATCGAGCGAGATCGGCAGCGCCTCGCCGACCACGAACGGCCGGCTCATCTGCGTGGCGCCATAGGCGGCGGCCACCAGCAGCGCGAGCACCAGCGGCAGCAGAATCCAGTCCCAACGGTTGGGCGCGACGTCCCGAATACCAGACGAACTCGAAAATAGGAATGCCATGCAAACTCTCTTAGCGTCAGCCTGGGACGAGCATTCGGGGGGGCGAAATCGGTGAGGAGTATGGCCTAGCCAGCTTACCGTGCCATTACGGCCGCGCAGGCTGCCGGCATCGCCGGGGCGGCGTGTAAGTACCGGAAGCGGATTAAGCCCGACTTAAGGCGCGGCAATGTTACCCCATGCCAGCCCGGCCGAACCACGCCCACGCCTGCAACCGCCCACCACGGCGAAGACAAACGCGGCCTGAGTACGCGCTGCCGCAGGGCCTCGGCGAGCCCGCGCGCGGAGCGTCTTATCGTTCGCCACCACTGCCCTGGATGCCCGCCCGACCGAACCACCAAGGCTGGCGGATATCCACCCGCCTGCTGCCCGCCAGTACCTGCGGCTTATGGCGACGTGGCGCTAGGCTCAAGGAACTCTATGCTCTCCAGCAGTTTGAGCACTTGCGGCAGGCTTGATGCTTTGGGGTAAGCCACATAGCCGACCGCTTCGCTAGTACCGCAAAGAATTTGCTTCTGGTCAGTAAGGCAAAATGCCAATCCTTGAGTCCGCCTGCTCTCATCTCCCGTGGTTTGGTCGTCAGTCGATGCTGCACCGTCAGTGCCCTTCCCAGTCAGGGGATATAACTTCACTTTCGCGCTATTTTCCGGGTCATACTTATTCGGAAGGAGTTTCCATTTGCCATTTTGTTTATCAAAGCCAAGCTCAGTAAATGCACGCCAACCATCTTTGGTGTCACAAGTGAAGCGAATTGAAACCTCAACCGCGTGGCGAGCATTGGGATTCGGTGGGTAATTATAAAAAGCCATTTTAGGGGGCGAGTATCGACTTACCTTTAGCGACCCTCCATAACTATCCATAATTTTGAAACGGCAACCATTGAACTCCACCTCATGGACAATGGCTTTAGTAGGAGCCGCGCAGGCATTACCAACTGCAATTCCCCAAAGCATGACAACTGAAGAAAGACGTAGCATTTTAGATCTTCCTTGGCACATAGCCTTCCAGTTACCTATGCTCGCCACCAAAGGCATCGATAATCATGGCGACTTGGCGGCAGGCTCAAGGAACTCTATGCTCTCCAGCAGTTTGAGCACTTGCGGCAGGCTTGATGCTTTGGGGTAAGCCACATAGCCGACCGTTTCGCTAACGCCACAGAGAATCTGCTTCTGATCGGTAAGGCAGAAGCCGAGGCCTTGGAATCGTCTGGACCGTTCGCCTGTAGTTTGATCGTATG
>NZ_FNDS01000016.1 GCF_900099785.1 Pseudomonas panipatensis
TGGTTCCGCAGATCAAGGCCCTGAAGATCGGCGCCGGCACCTCCTGCGGCCTCGACATGGGCCCGCTGGTCACCCGCGTGCACCTGGACAAGGTCACCGGCTACGTCGACGACGGCGTTGCCGCTGGCGCCGAGCTGGTGGTCGATGGCCGCGGCTACCAGGTCGCCGGCCACGAGAACGGCTTCTTCCTCGGCGGCTGCCTGTTCGACCGCGTCACCCCGGACATGCGCATCTACAAGGAAGAAATCTTCGGCCCGGTGCTGTGCATCGTCCGCGTGAACAGCCTCGAAGAAGCCATGCAACTGATCAACGACCACGAATACGGCAACGGCACCTGCATCTTCACCCGCGACGGTGAAGCCGCCCGCCTGTTCTGCGACGAAATCGAAGTCGGCATGGTCGGCGTCAACGTGCCGCTGCCGGTGCCGGTCGCCTACCACAGCTTCGGCGGCTGGAAGCGCTCGCTGTTCGGCGACCTCCACGCCTACGGCCCGGACGGCGTGCGCTTCTACACCAAGCGCAAGGCCATTACCCAGCGTTGGCCCAAGCGAGCAAGTCATGAGGCCGCTCAGTTCGCGTTCCCCAGCAATCGCTGAGCTCTTTGACCCAGTGCCAGAAGTTGCGGGGTTGGCTGCATTGTCGGGTGGTAGGCCTTGCCACTGCTAGCACAACGGGATTCCTAAAGTCGGAATCCCGTTTTTCTTGGTGTGTTACTCAAACGCCTCTTTGAATCTCGCCAGTGCAAAAGCGTGCAGATTGTCGAGCGGGAGACTGGGCGACTGGTGCTGCCGATGATGGCGGATATCGCCGATGGCCATCTTGTGCCCTTGGACCATTGCCGCGTGCAGGCCGGACCAGCCGCCAGCGCGGGCATGCGTCAGCGGCTGAGATCCATGGCTGACCAGGATTGAACTTTGCCAGGTCAATTGAGGGACAGTGCAGCGGATGAGCGCGGCACTTTATGACTGCCAGCTGTTGTCCGCCTTGTAACTCACCTTCCATGGCACGCCCAAGGCGATCGACCAGCATACAGCTGCACTCGACCCAGACGGTCGCTTGCAGCGGCAGTTGGAAAGGACACCGAGACAGTGGTGAATGCACTGATCGAGAATGCTCAGCGATTGCCTCAGGAACTCTACCAATCCCTGACCTGGGATCGAGGCAAGGAGATAGCTGCTCACAAGCGATTCACTCTAGCGACGGATATTCTGGTCTACTTTTGTGACCTACAGAATCCTTGGCAGCGCGGGGCGAATGAAAACACCAATGGCCTGCTACGGCAGTACTTCCCGAAGGGCAGTGTTTTAACCAGGGAGAGCTGCGAACAGCGGAGGGTCGAAAGACTCCGCCGAGACAGTTTCGACGATACGCAAAGGGAACATGGCGCCACCGGCTTCCACCTCCAACGCCCGCCAGAAACGAAAATAGTCGGCAGTAACTAGCTGCTGGCCTTCGCGTGATAACAGATCTTCAGGAAGGCCTGCCCTGCGGAGAACATGACTCGGTTGAAGACCGAGGACTTTTAGCAGGGCCTGCCACCCGATATCCATGCTGAAATTTTGGGTTCGCGGCATAGAGATACTCATGAATGGCCAAGTAAAGGCCCTTCTTCGCTCGTGAAGTCACTTCAGCATAAACAACACAGGTCATTTCACTCATGCAAACGGCGCCAGCAAACCATCGATTGGCGCCATGAGGGCCCGCCGGCCGAAGTTGAAGTATCCGCACAGATGGCGCACAGGAGGCGAGTCCCCTTGCTATTGGGCGCTCCCTGCACATCGTGATCACCTGCTTCAAGCTGGCTTAGGTCATCCACGAATGGCTGCAATGGGTCAATTGTGTTGAAAAAGTCCCGCTGCAATTTCTGCCCACGAAATTGCGCGGCGGACGTTGAAATCTGAGCCTATGGCCGCCTCTGAACTAATCCAGATTTCGCGTAGCAACGCACAAATCAGCCGCTTTTGGGGCTATGAACAGGCGACGCTGGCCAGTACCGACTTTTTCAACAGAATCGGTCGATAGCTGCCGGTCGTGGATGGCTGCTTTCGCCCCTTAGCCATGCGAAAGATCGGTCAGATCGAATGCAAGTGACTGGTCACGCGGGTGCAAATACGCATGATCGACCGAGCCTGGTTAGCTCATCGTTACTGTGCTGCGGCCTCGATGAAGCCAGCGTTGATCAAGTCTGTGCGCATTGCGCCCAAGCAACTCTTGGGGGCGGCAAGCCAAAAGAGGTTTTTCGCTCTCGTCAGCGCCACGTAGCCGATACGGCCGTCTTCCGTAGCCGTGCCGGCCAGCAATGCGGTGATGTTGGCCTTAGTCGCGACGTAGAGCACTGCGCCGATGGACTCGCCTTTAACCTGGTGAACAGTCTCAACTCTTAAGCCATGAGCTTCCTGGTCATCAGCTTTGGCACCGCTGAGCGCGACGTCCTCCAAGCGCTTCTTGGCCATCTTATGTCCGAACGTAGCGACTGTTTTCAGCCCGAACAGTTGATCAGTTTGAGTAAGCAAGGCGCGCAGATTTGCGACCAGCTTCGGATGCCATTGTGCTTTGGCTTGGAGCGAACAGGACGGTAGCCCAGTCTCGGTATTGCGGGTAAATGCCCACAGCAACCGCCTAAACCCCAACATCCAGGCTTCGTGGGGCGCCCCCTGCAGCGTCGAGCTGAGTCCGCGCGGGGCATCGTCGATCAGGCTCTCAACCGCGTTGCATACCAGACGGAAAGCATGCTGATAGCGATGCTGTTGATCACGGGCCAATGCAGCCTCTGCAAAAAGGTTCACAACTCCCTGTCCTGGGGCGGCTGTTTTTCCTGCAAGCTTGGCAGCGCGATCCGTGTTCCTGCTGAGAATGACTGCGTCTTTCTCCTCTATGCCCAGTTCGCCGAGACGAGCTTTGAAAGAGCTGATCAGCTTAGGTAGCTCGGCGTCCTTGTACCCTACGAAGAATGCGCCACCTTGCCCGGGTTGCCTGTCTGGCTCATCGTTTCGGCCGCAGAGCCGGTTGGCTATATCGATGATGGGAGGGAGGGAGCGGTAATTCCGCGTAAGCTTGTAGTCTTTCACTCCCGGGCGATCGGCGTAGGTTTTTAAAAACATGCCATCAGCGCCGGCGAATGCGAAGATGCCTTGGTTAACGTCTCCAATCAGTGATACCTGCACGCCCGCCTTGATGAGGATTTCCAAGGTCACTTTGTGCATCGTGCCCAGATCCTGCGATTCGTCGACCAGCACCTGGGGATAGCGGGTAGCCAATGCCCTCAGAATGGCAGGCTGTTGAAGCAGTGTTCGAATTACCCAGTAGCGCCCAAGATCATGGGTATATGCACCAGTGCGCCCCAGCTTTTCGATGAGCTCCTGGGCCTTTCCGCGATCAAGCTGTTCCACCGTCCCCTGGGTGTCGATGAAGAAGATCGACCTTCCATTCTCTACACCTACCTGCACATCCTTGATCGGGATTGGGCGCTCGGTTTTGCTCTTCCAGTACTGGAAGCTACTTAAGAACGCTTCCGAACCCGATACAAGATAGGGGGTTCGCGTGGCTCCCATGGTGCGGTAGGCATGGGGACGCAGAACATGCTGGGTGAAGAATCCGTCTAGCGTGTCCACTTCTACGCGCTTGCGATTAGCGTCGTCCGGCAGACCCGAGGCGAGCTCTGCGTAACCTTTGTTGAAGGTATCAACGGCGACATTGGAAAACGACAACAGCACGACGCGACCGCGGTGATCGGCCAGCTTTTGCCGAATGGCGATCAGTCGCCGAATAGCTGTGGCTGTTTTTCCACTGCCTGCGCAAGCTGTAATCGCCATAGGTTCTAGCGGGGCTTCGATTACAGCTTTCTGCTCATCGGATAGCTTCATGGCGTGTCCGCTCCCTGGCAAACGTGTCGTATCGCTTGCTCAAGGTACTTAGGGACCTTGCATCCTGGTGTTATAGCAATCTGCTCGGCGAGCGCTTGGCCGAAGCGGCCCTTCTGCACATTGCTACTGCTGTCCTTGCGCTCGAACATCCCGCAGAATAGCGCCTTGGCTTTGGCTGTGTTGTCCGGCGCGCCGTCCACGATTTTTCTCAGCGCCACCGAGCTCCTGGGATGAAGTTCAGCCAATGCTTTCAGCATGGCGTTCCGATTTTCCGCCAGTAGCGCCAAGTCGTACTCAAGGGTCTTCACCCCGTGGTGCACCTTCACAAACTGATCTTCGGATTCTTTCATTTTCAGCGTGTTGCTCGATATCCGAACAGTCTCGCCGAGCGCGGGATATGCAGCCTTTAGCTTCTTCTTTTTCTTCGGCTCGCCACCTTCGACGGCCGGTTGCTCGGCTTCTTCCCCGTTTTCTGCATCTGTTTCGTCGAGGTAGGTTGCCTCCGCGAGCAGCTCCTCCTGGATCTCCTCGTCAGGTCGCTCATCCTCAGCGGATTCAAGTACCTCTTCTTCTTCGAACGGGTCAGCATCGGTAATGACCGAGACCGGGATTCGCAGCCCTTTTTCTCCAAACAGCGGCAGGAACGAGTCGAAGTTCAGCCCCTCGACACTGATGAGGCTGATGCCATATTCCCTCAAGTCGAATCCCAAAATCTTCGCGAGCGCGTCGACCAGCATTAGTTCTGCAGCGCCCTCCACGAAGATGACGCGGCGGGCGAAGAATAGCTCGGCTCTAGTCACGTCCAGGTAGCGCTCAAGCTTCTCCCGCTTACCTTTTGCGAACTGGACATCACGTGGAAAGAAGGTCTCCACGCCGGATTCGTTCTCGACCAAGCACACCAGGGATTCAAGCTTCGAATTGCTGGCGAAGTTCGGCGAGTGGCTGGTGACGAACAATTGCACCGGCTTCTCACCTTCTTTGGCCGGAATGCCGGCCAGGTAGCTCAGGAGAACGCGCTGCAGTTGGGGGTGGAGGTGGGCCTCCGGCTCCTCCACGATCAAGCTTCGGTACGCTGCTTCAGGATTCTTAGCCAGCTCACTGAGCACCACTGCCATGAAAATCAGATTGTTGAAGCCAAGGCCGTTTTGCTCAATCTCCATGGACTGAGCAGTCAGGGAGAGGCGTGCGGAAAGGCGCTGGAAATCGGTTGCGCTGAGTCCGACTGCCAGTACCTGCGCCAGCTGCTCACCCATCATGGAGCTATGCCTGGTGGAGATCGCGGTATGGGTACTTTTGATCGCCTCGTTCTGCTGCAACTGCTCATCTAGTTCCTTCAGCGCAGTATTGATCTTCTCCCGGCCTTCAGCATCGGTCAGGAGGTGGAGCAGGCGAGCCAGTTGGCTGTTGCGGCTTGGACGCAGTCCCTGGGCGGCATCACGCAAAGGTTGTAGGTAGACGCCGCGCAGGTTTTCCATCATGTCCGAGGTGAGCGGGATGTCCTGGTGATCTCCACACCACCGTTTCACCCGGAAGCGGCCAGTCTGATCGGCATCGGTGTACCTGACGTGGATGTGCGCTTCCATGGTGTTGTCAGCACCGGGCTGCAGAGCCGCGATGAAGTCGGCTTCGTCGTCGTGACTGAGATCCTTGAAGACGAAGTGGAAGCTGATGTCGCCTTCTGATTCGCCTTCTGAAGGTCGATGACGGTCAGCGATATCAAGACGGGGATAAGGCTCTTCATGCCCGGCCAAGAGGGTCCGGAGAGCATCCACTACGGCGCTTTTTCCCACATTGTTTGGGCCGACGAGAACATTCAGTCCAGGCTGGAATTTCAGCTTGGCGTCACGCAGCTTGCGGAAGTTTTTTATGGTGAGTTCAGCCAGGTACATGAGGTTCTCCATCCTTGATTTGCGGATGGAACCCTATTCCGGCGGAGCTACGCAATAACGGCGAAAAATGAGGAGCAGCGGGAGGTCAGGAACACGTGCGGCGTGCATATTGGGAAATCTGCCATGCACTTGACCAGTGATTTGCATTCGATATGACCAGTAGCCTCGTATGGCTGAGGGACGAAAGCAGTAATTCACGAATGGACCGCTAACGACCCATAGGCGACGTTCAGCAAGAAACAACTGAATGGCTGAGGTAGACCTGATCGGCACCGGGCGCTGAAAAGCTCCATAGAACACCTCTGGACCGACGCGGAGTGAGTGGTTGTGCTCTGACCGTGTCAAAAGAAGTTCATGAAAAAGCGCGCTTTTGACTGCATTTCAACCGGATGCCAGCGCTCGAGCCGCCGTCGCTGGACTCATCGATCACCATCGAGATGGGGATACGCGGATCAGGGACTGCTCGGCGCGATCTTGTCCAGCACCTGACGGGCCAGAGCGTGGTACAGCGAGACCGGTGCGATCCAGCCGGAGATGGTGGCGGCCATGACCGTGGCGGCCAGCATGGGGATGACCAGGTCGGGACTGTGGGAGAGCTCCAGGACGATCACCGAGGCGGTCAGCGGCGAGCGGGTCACGCCGGCGAGGTAGGCGCCCATGCCCAGCAGCGCACAAGTCTGTGGGTTGATGTCGGGCAACAATGACAGTAGCGGGGCGAAGGCCGCTCCAATGCTTAGCGAGGGCGAGAAAAGGCCGCCGGGAATCCCGGATAAATAGGACACTACGTTGGCCAGGAACTTCCACAGCAGGAAGTCCTGGTCGGTGATCGGGTGGCCTTCGAGCAGGGCGCGGGTTTCCTCGTAGCCGGTGCCAAACACATGGTTACCCGAGGCCAGCCCCAGCAACGCCAGCAACAGGCCGCAGGCGGCGGCAAAGTGTACTGGGAAGCGCTCGCGCAGGCGGCAGATGCGGCCCAGCCAGCCGTTCCGGGTGGGGAGCACCAGCTTGACGTAGAGCCCGCCTAACAGGCCGCCGAGCAGGGCACAGGCCGGCACTTCGCTCCAGCCCCAGCCTGCCGGGAGGCTGCCGCCGATCTCGCCGAAGTAGGAGTAATGGCCCATCAGGCCGAGCGTGACGGCTCCGCCGATTAGCACCGCAGTTAGTACTAGGCCACTAAAGCGTTGCTCGAAGGTGCGACTCAGTTCCTCGATGGCGAACACGATACCCGCCAAGGGGGTGTTGAATGCCGCAGCGATGCCGGCTGCGCCGCCGGCGAGGATCAGTCCTGCGATGGTGCGCCTCCCGTGTAGGCCTAGGCGTCGGCCGAAGGCGTAGATGACTGCGGCGCCGACATGCACTGTGGGCCCTTCGCGGCCTACCGAGCCACCGACCAGCAGCGCGGCCAGGGTGAAGAGCATTCGCACGGCGGCCACCGGCAACGCCAACACGCGGGCGCGGAAGCGCCGCGAGGGTGACTCCAGCGCGGCAATTACCTGGGGAATGCCGCTGCCCTTGGCCTCAACGAACCAGCGCTGGGTGATCCAGGCCAACAGGGCGAAGCCCGCCGGGGTCACTAGCAGCGGCAGCCAGGGGGCGACGCCGAGCATGCGCTTGAACAGAGCGAAGGACTGGTCCGCCAGCCAGGCAAAGGCCAGCGCCACCAGACCCACAAGCAGTGCGCCGATCCAGAACGCCAGGCGTTGTCGCCACTCCAGCCAGCGTGGCCGTCGGAACCGTCTGGGTTGGGCGATGGGGGCGGGTTCTGCGTAGTCTGGGTTGGGTTGTTCGGACATCGACGCGACCAGGATCGTGGACCAAGTGGCAATTATCGCCATCTTTATCTAATCCGCGTATGCACGATTAGAGGGAAGAGATGTCTGCCTCCTGATTTTGTAAACATTCAATGGCCGTTAATGGCCGATTTTTGCCAGTCGTCCCTTTGCGTGCATAGGGCCACAGGATGCAATTGAGTGTTCAGTGCGAATGCAATTGACTTTTCAAGCCGAATGCAACTGGCTGTTCAAGTAAATGCAATTACGCATCTGTTCCGCTGGTTGTTCAATGAGGTGCTGCGGCGCTGCATGGCAGCCGGCCTGGTCAAGGGTGAAGGTTTTGCCGTCGATCGCAATGCAACCCAAGCGAAGCATCGCTACTGAAAAAATCCTCACGCGAGGGTTGGTCACTGCACGAAAGCCTCAAATTCAGCTCTAGCGAGGAACAGTGCGTTGAAGCTGAAGCCCCAGTCACTAGCTCAATTGAGATAGGTAAGCAGCGAGCGCTGTGCGACTCTCCACTCCGAGCTTCTCAAAGATTCGAACCACATAGGTCTTGGCGGTTGCCAGGGTGATTCCCATTGCGTCGGCCACTTCCTGGTTCGAGGCGCCCATACCGATCAGCAAGGCGGCTTGTCGCTCCCGGTAGCTGAGCCCGGAATGCTGCAGGCGCAAATCACGCTGAATCTGCCGGACATGGGGATGTCGGTCGAAGCTGGCTTCGAGAAAACGCTGGAACGTGTCCAGGGCGGGCAACTCCATGGACAGGGGAGGGTCTGCCAGGGTACGCAGCAGCCCGATACCGCCGTAGGCCGACTCTCCCCCCCAGAACATCAGGTCGATGGTGTCGATGACACCGAAGGAGTGCAGGTACCCGTGGTAATGGCGCATGTCGTTCAGCGATTGCTCGGTGGGGGCCATGCTCAGCACGCCGACACTTTCATGTCGTTCGAGCATGCGGCGAACCCCCATGGGGTCGAGCGACTGCATACCATGGCTGTACTGCTCGAGAAAGCCAGTGGGCACGCCGAGCGTGTCGAGTACCCGCATTTCCTGGCGGCGATTGTCGACCCAATAGAACAATGCCCCGCTGACACCGAGGAGCTGGCGACTGAACGAGAGGGCTTCTCGGACCAGAATGTCTTCACTGGACAGCAAGGTGGCGTTCATATGCAGCAGACTCGGACGATTGCGAATGCCATGTCTGTTTAGGCAAGAAGCATGCCGCCAACCGCGCGCGAGGGCCGGCTATGGTCGCTGGCGACCGCAGTCGGCATCATCCTGGTGCCGAGCGGCTAGTATGCGCACCAACACGGTGAAAAGCGCCGATTCAGCGTGAATTTGTCCATCCTAGGATGGATTGTTGGCCGGTCGCATGCTGCCTACTCTCGCCTCGCAACCCACTCCAATCGTTTGCGAGGTACGCCATGATTCCTACCCACCTTCCCAACACCGCCACTCCGGAGCATATCGAGCAATCGCTGCGTGAGCACGGTTATGTCATCGTCGAAGAGCTGGCCAGCAATGAGCTGATGGATCGGATCGCCGCGGAAATGGCGCCGTTCATTCAGCACACAGACTACGGTAAGGATAAGTTCATCGGTCTCCAGACCAAGCGTACCGGCGCCTTGATCGCCCGGTCGCCCGCGGCTCGCGAGCTGGTGATGCACCCGACCGTGCTGGGTGTTGCAGAGTGTTTTCTGTCCCATGCCTCGGCCTTTCAGTTGCACCTGACGCAGATCATCAGCGTCTATCCCGGTTCGCCCGCGCAGATGCTCCACCAAGATGAACTAGCCTGGGACTTCTTCCCGTTCCCGGACGATTACCAGGTGCAGTGCAATCTGTTGTGGGCCATGACCGACTACACCGAAGAGAACGGCGCAACCCGCCTGGTGCCCGGCAGCCAGTTTACCGGCCGCAAGCAGAAGTACAGCGAAGCGCAGAGCATCCCCGCAGTGATGAAACGGGGCTCGGCACTGTTCTACACCGGCAAGATCTACCACGGAGCAGGGGCCAACCGTTCCGACGGTATCCGTCAGGCCATCAATATCACCTACGCCGTCGGCTGGGTCCGCCAGGAGGAGAACCAGTACCTCTCCACGCCGCGGGATGTGGCTCAGACGCTTCCCGAGGCATTGCTCAAGATCATGGGGTACCAGTACGGGTGCTTCGCCTTGGGGTACACCCGCGATTTCGAAGACCCCCTCGTTGCGCTGCGCGATGATGTCCAGCAGCGCAACATGGGTATCGAGCTGGTCGACGCCGAGCGGCAGGACAGTGCTGGAAGCTTCCGCCAGAACCTGTTGAGCGAAAGCGTCTAAGGGACTCGACCATGATCAAGCGGTACACCCCTGAAGTGGGATATCTCGACCAGGACGTCTTCGACGCGTTTGCCTTCCACCAGTCGGTGAGGGCAGGCGACACGCTGTATCTCTCGGGGATCGCACCGCTGCAGGGCGGTCTGGAGACGCTGGAGCTGGTCGGCGAGGGCGATATCGGTGCCCAATTGGACTACATCCTCGCGGTACTGGATCGCTGCTTGCACGCGGATGGTCTGGAGCGCCGCCACCTCGTCGCCTGGAATTTCTATACCACCGACATTCACGCCTTAGCCGCAGTCCTCCCAGACCGGCTGGTGCCCTGGCTTGGCGCTCATCGTCCGACCAGCACCACGCTCGAAGTGCAGTCCATGCTGCATCCCGCCCAGCAGCTGGAAATCACAGCCATCGCAGTGGCGTGCTCCTGAAAACGACTATTTGCCTTGCTTCGCCTCTGGCGATCGACTTGCCCGCCCCGCGACGCTAGCCCCGTCGCGGGTTACTCAAACGACATAACGGGACAGACAAGATGACTTCCAATACCCACTCGCACACGCTGAGCGGCGATCTCGGCGTTACGTCCATCGTCATGATGGTGATTGCCACGGCTGCTCCCCTGACGGTGATGGCCGCCAACACCCCATTGATGATCGGGCTCGGAAATGGCGCGGCAGCGCCCTTCGATGCATTGGCGGCGATGCTGATCATGTTCTTGTTTTCGGTCGGCTTTGTCGCGATTTCTCGCCATATCGGTAACGCTGGTGCTTTCTATGCATGTATCCAGAAGGGGCTGGGACGCGTAGTCGGTCTGGGCGCTGCATCACTGGCGATGGTTTCGTATTCACTGTTTCTGCTGGCCATCGGCACCTATGTCGGTTACGCCGTCAGCGGGCTTCTCGGCAGTTTGTTCGGTGTTGCGCCGCCGTGGTGGCTGGCGACGCTGGGGGCGGTAGCCTGCATCGGTGTACTGGGCTACCGGCGCATCGAAATGAGCTCAAAGGTTCTTGGCATCGCGCTGGTACTCGAAATCGGTGTCGTGTTGTTGCTCGACCTGCTGATTCTTGTGGACAAGGGCGTAGACAGTATGCCGGTCGAGTCCTTCCAGGCATCCCATATCCTGTCCGGTTCGCCGGGGCTGGGGCTGCTCTTCGCCATCTACTCATTCATTGGTTTCGAGTCCACCGTGATCTATCGAGAAGAGGCGAGGAACCCCGAAAGGACGATTCCAATCGCTACCTACACAGCGGTGTTCACGGTGGGAATCTTCTATGTCCTGTCGATGTGGTGCACGGTGGCCGGTATCGGCGTCGATCAAGTGGTCGCCTTCGCTAATGCACATCCAGGCGACATGTACCTGCTGTTGTCAGAGCGGCATCTGGGTAAAGCCTTCAGCGATGTGATTCAGGTTCTGCTGATCACCAGCCTGTTCGCTTGCATGCTTTCGCTGCACAACATCGTGGTGCGTTATCAGTACATCCTCGGCAAGTACGCGATCCTACCGGGCCGCTGCGCTCACATCCACGCCCGACATGGTTCGCCCTACGTCGCTTCGCTGCTCCAGAGCGGTTTTGCCGTGGCAGGCATACTGGTGCTGGCGTTGGCCGGTCTGGACCCGGTTACGCAGATCTATACGTGGGGCGCCACGGCGGGCACCCTGGGATACATGGTGATTCTCGTCCTGGCCAGCCTGGCCATCCTCGCCTACTTCAAGCGAAGCGGTCACGATCGCCGGCTGTGGCAGACACGCATAGCCCCACTCGGCGGGCTCATCGGTGTCGTCTCCTGCCTGGTCATTGCCATCGTCAACCTACCCACGCTGATCGGCGGGGACGAAGACAGCATTGCGCCGGTGATGGGGATGCTAGTGGTGCTCGCATTCGCAGTGGGTAGCATCTCCGCCCTGATGCTAAGGGGCCGTTCGCCCGAACGGTACATGGCCCTACAGGAGCTGGCCTGATCGAGAGCCCGTGTCATGGACCCTTGCCTCGCCACGGGCTTCCGCCATCAGGCGCCTAGACTGGCTGGATGTGGAAGCTTCCGACATGGCCAGAGGGCGTCAGGGCAATGCCGCACTCCAGCTTGCCATGTTCGAATCGGGCCTTATAAACGTCTGATCCGCTCTGAGAGACATAGTGAAGTGCAGGCTCTGCAAGCTGCCAAGGCTCTTGAGTAGCGAATGGACATGGTCCTGCTGCTCCGCTAGTTGTCGCTGTGGTTGTGCGCGAGGTGCTTGCAGACGGCGGCGCAGTGGAGGCTCCATTCGTTCGGTTCGATGTCCAGAGGGCGAGCTCGTGCTCGTAGCGGCAGGTGCGACGACGGTAGGTTCGGGCCATGTCATGTTTCCTAAAGCGTTGTCGGGATGACATGGCGGCCTCCAGCAGTGTGGGCGGTTGAGATTATGTCCTCTTTGTGGCGTCAGCTTCTGTCGAGCTGCTCGTCAGCGGCAAGCCGCGATGGCCAGCGCGGCGGCGGCGGTGCGGGTTTCCACGCCGAGTTTCACGTAGACGTGTTCTAGGTGCTTGTTCACCGTTCTGGGTGAGAGGCCGAGAATGTCGCCTATGTCGCGGTTGGTCTTGCCGCAGGCTACCCAGTGGAGGACTTCGACTTCGCGGCCGGTCAACTGGTAGCGGCTGCTGAGGGCTTCGAGGTTCTGCTCGCCGGTGAGTTGCGGGCGACTGGCCGGGGTTCTCCTGGCGGCCTGAAGTTCACGGGCGGTCCTCAGGTGCGCAGCCACGCGGGCGAGGACTTCGTCGGTCTTCAGGGGCTTGGTGACGTAGTCGATGCCGCCGGCGGTGAAGGCTTCGACCACGTGTTCGCTTTCGGTCAGGGCGGTCATGAACAGCACTGGGATGTCGGCTATCTCGGCCTGGGCCTTGATCCGCCGGCAGGTCTCGAAGCCGTTCAGGCCGGGCATCACCGCGTCCAGCAGGACCACGTCCGGGCGGCGGCGCTGCATGCGTTCCAGTGCACTGGCGCCGTCCATGGCCACCAGCACCATGTAGCCTGCGGCGTCCAGGGCGTCGGAGAGCAGGGCCAGGTTGTCCGGGGTGTCGTCGACTATCAGCACGACGCCTGCAGGGGGGGGCTGTAGGGCGGCGTTCATGGTTTCTCTCCTTCCAGGGGTAGGTCGGCCGGCTGTAGGGTTTCCTTGAGGCGGCGGTTGAAGTCGTTGAGCTGGAAGCGCTTGACCAGCTTGCGCAGCGCGTCCACGTATGCGGCGCTGGCCGGCTCTTCGCGCTCGATGCGGTCCAGGCGTTCGAGGATGCCTTTCACGTAGCCCAGCGCGCCCAGCTCGTGGAGCTCTGCCAGACTGGCCGCGCTTGGCGCCTGCAACGGGGTCGGTGGCGGGACGGGGGACTCGTCGTTGCCCTCCAGCCATTCCAGGCCGAGCTGCTGCTTGATCTTCTCCAGCAGCCGCGGCGTGTGCACCGGTTTGGCCAGGTAGTCGTCGCAGGCGGCGGCCACGCTGCGTTCGCGGTCGTCGGCGAAGGCGTTGGCGGAGATGACGATGATGGGCGCGGTGGAAAGGCCGTTGCGACGGATCAGGGTGCTGGTCTCCAGGCCGTCGAGCAGGGGCATGGAGAGGTCCATGAGGATCAGGTCCGGCTGCAGCAGCGCCACCTGGCGGATGGCTTCCTGGCCGTTGCCGGCCTCGGCCAGGTCGAAGCCCAGGGGGGCGAGCATGCCGGCCAGCACGCGGCGGTGTTCGATGTGGTCGTCTACCAGCAGCACCAGGCGGCGCGCGCCCCGGTAGCCGACGATGTTGTGCTCGACGTGGACCAGCGCCTGCGGCACGCGCACTTCGGAGAGGAACAGGCGGACCACGAAGCGGGTGCCCTGGCCCGGCGTGCTGCTCACGTCCAGGGCGCCGCCCATCAGTGCGACCAGCATGCGGGTGATGGTCAGGCCCAGCCCCAGGCCGTTGTCCTGGCGCAGTGGGTCGCCGCGTTCGAAGGGCTGGAACAGGCGCTCCAGCTGTTCCTCGGGAATACCTATGCCGCTGTCGATGATTTCGAAGGTGGCGGTTTCCCGAGCATAGGTCACGCGCAGGGTGACGCCGCCGCGGTCGGTGTAGCGCACCGCGTTGCCGAGCAGGTTGATGAGGATCTGGCGGATGCGCTTTTCGTCGCCGCGCACCACCGCGGGGATGCGCCCCTGGGATTCGAAGCGAAAGCTCAGACCCTTTTCCTTGGCCTGGGGGGCAAACATCTGTTTGAGCTGTTGGAGAAATTCCGGGAAGGGGACTTCCGTGGCTTCGAGGTTGAGCTTGCCGGCCTCGATCTTGGCCACGTCGAGCAGGCCGTCGATCAGCGACAGCAGGTGCGAGCCGCTGCGGTAGATGGTGGCCAGGGCGTCCTGCTGGCGGCTGCTGCTGGCCGGATCGCGCTGCAGGATCTGGGTGTAGCCGAGGATGCTGTTCAATGGGGTACGCAGTTCGTGGGAGAGCCCGGTGACGTAGCGGCTCTTCGCGGCGTTGGCGGCTTCCGAGGCTTCCTTGGCTTTCTGCAGGGCCTCGTCGGTCTTGCGGTGGGCCTGGATTTCCTGCATCAGCAGCGCGGTCTGCCGGGTCGATTCCTCCAGCGCGACATGGCGGCTCTCGCGGGTCAGCACCACCCACCAGGCCAGCGCCGCGGCGAACAGGGTGAGGAGCATGAACGCCTTGAAGAAGCCCTGATACAGCAGGTGGCGCTCGTCGCCCTGGAGGCCTTGGGAGACCTGGCTGTAGATCAGCGTCAGGGCGCAGAACATCAGGCCGACCAAGATGATGAGCACGCCCAGATAGTGCGCCAGGCGGGTATGCAGGTGGGGTACCGAGGTGTTCGGCAGCAGCCAGCGCAGCAGGGCGTCGAACTGCGCTGCCAGCCGCGCCTTGGGTTTGCACAGGTCGCCGCAACGTGCGTCCAGCGAGCAGCAGAGCGAGCAGATGGGCGCGCCATAGGCGGGGCAGAAGGCGACGTCCTCGCGCTCGAAGGCATTGGCGCAGAGCACGCATTCCAGGTGGGTCTGCTGTGGATGTTCCAGTTTCAGCACGCTGGTGCGGGCTATGTAGTAACGGCTGCCGGTGATCCACGCCAGCAGTGGCGCGCAGATCAGCGCCGAGCCCAGGGAAACCACCGGCGAAGCGGCCTGCGCCAGTGCGCCGAACAGCCCTGCGTGGGCCAGACCGGAGAGTAGCGAGGCGAGCAACATGGCGCCGACGCCCACCGGATTGATGTCGTACAGGTGCGCGCGCTTGAACTCTATGTGTTTCGGCGACAGGCCTAGGGGCTTGTTGATCACCAGGTCGGCGACCACCGCACCGATCCAGGCGATGGCGATGTTGGCGTAGAGACCAAGGACTTCCTCGATGGCCTCGAACACCCCCAGCTCCATGAGCATCAGTGCGATCAGCACGTTGAACACCAGCCACACCACACGCCCGGGGTGGCTGTGGGTGACTCGGGCGAAGAAGTTCGACCAGGCCAGGGAGCCGGCATAGGCGTTGGTCAGGTTGATCTTCACCTGGCTGACGATAACGAACAGCACCATGGCGCCCATGGCCCAGGCGGGAGAGGCGAACACGTAGCCGAAGGCGACCAGGTACATCTGGGTCGGCTCGGCGGCGCGCTCCATGGGGATTTCGTGCTGCAGGGCGAGGAATGCGAGGAAGGCGCCGGCGAGCATCTTCAGCGAGCCGGGGATGATCCAGCCGGGGCCGGCCATCAGCAGAGCGGCCCACCAGCGGCGGCTGTTGCGCGTGGTCTTCTCGGGGAGGAAGCGCAGGTAGTCGACCTGCTCGCCGACCTGGGTCACCAGCGCCAGGCCCACGGTGCAGGCGGCGCCGAAGGATAGCAGGTTGAAGGCGCCGACCTCGCCCTCGCGGCCGGCGAAGGTGGTCCAGTCGGCCAGCGCACCGGGGTTCTTGGCGATGACGAAGACGTAGGGCAGCACCAGCAGGATCAGCCACACCGGCTGGGTCCACATTTGCAGGCGGTTTATCAGGGTGATGCCGTAGGTGACCAGGGGGATGACGATGATCGAGCAGATCACGTAGGCCAGGGCCAGCGGGATGCGGAAGTACAGCTCCAGGGCTAGCGCCATGATCGCCGCTTCCAAGGCGAAGAACAGGAAGGTGAAGCTGGCGTAGATCAGCGAGGTGATGGTCGAGCCGATGTAGCCGAAGCCGGCGCCGCGGGTCAGCAGGTCCATGTCCACGCCGTAGCGCGCCGCGTAGTAGCTGATCGGCAGGCCGGTGAGGAAGATTACCAGGCTCACCGCCAATACCGCCCATAGGGTATTGGTGAAGCCGTAGCTGATCGCCAGGGCGCCGCCGATGGCTTCCAGGGCCAGGAAGGACACGGCGCCCAGCGCGGTATTGGCGATGCGGAACTCCGACCACTTGCGGAAGGACCTGGGCGTGTAGCGCAGGGCGTAGTCCTCCAGCGTCTCGTCGGCGACCCAGCTGTTGTAGTCGCGGCGGATCTTGGCGATGCGTTGCGTCCCGGTGTGCTGCACGGCGGCGCTCCTGGCGGTTCGGCGGAAAGGGGCATCAGGCAAGTTCCGTGCCCCCGCGCGGGGCCCGGGCCAGGCACCTCGGCGCGCACCGCCCAGGCAGCGTTGCTCCGCGCGGGCGCGCGATGGGCAGAGCATGCCCCAGTCCGTTGCAGGGGGCAGTACGTCATATGACGTATGCCGTTACGTCATCCTGCGTATGTTCCGCCACCGCGCCCGCAGCGCATCCTTGCTCCGCAGCGAAAACCCCCGCAGCCCCGGTCACAAGGGGCGACCGGCACATCACTTAGAGGAGCGAGAAGATGCACAGACCATCGGGCGTGAAACCCAGCCTTCCCCGGCGCCTGGCGCTGGGTGCCGCGGCATTGTCCCTGCTGGCGGCCAGCGTGTTCAGCCAGGGAGTGATGGCCGACACCGCCAACACCACCGGCCTGGCGGTGACCGACAAGGAAGTCACCGTCGGCCAGCTTCACTCGGCCACCGGCACCATGGCGATCTCCGAGACCGGCGCGATCCAGGCTGAGCGCCTGGCCATCGAGCAGATCAACGCCGAGGGCGGCGTGCTCGGCCGGCAGATCAAGATCATCCAGGAAGACGGCGCCTCCGACTGGCCGACCTTCGCCGAGAAGGCCAAGAAGCTGTTGGAGGCCGACAAAGTCGCCGCGGTGTTCGGCTGCTGGACCTCGGCCTCGCGCAAGGCGGTGCTGCCGATCTTCGAGAAGGACAACGGCCTGCTCTACTACCCGACCTTCTATGAGGGGCTGGAGCAGTCGAAGAACGTGTTCTATACCGGCCAGGAGGCCACCCAGCAGATCCTTTCGGCGCTGGACTGGCTGGCCAAGGAGAAGGGCGCCAAGACCTTCTACCTGGTGGGCTCGGACTACATCTGGCCGCGTACCTCGATGAAGATCGCCCGCAAGCACATCGAGAACGTGCTGCACGGTGAAGTGGTGGGTGAGGAGTACTACCCGCTGGGCGGCACCCAGTTCGGCTCGCTGACCAACAAGATCAAGCTGAAAAAGCCCGACGTGGTCTTCGCCGCTGTAGTCGGGGGCTCCAACGTGGCCTTCTACAAGCAGCTCAAGGCCGCCGGCATCACCTCGACCAAGCAGACCTTGCTGACCCTCTCGGTGACCGAGGATGAAATGCTCGGCATCGGCGGCGAGAACATGGCCGGCTTCTATTCCTCGATGAAGTACTTCCAGACCCTGGATAACGATAACAACAAGAAGTTCGTCGAGGCGTTCAAGGCCAAGTACGGCAAGGACGCGGTCATCGGCGACGTGACCCAGGCCGCCTACCTCGGCCCCTGGCTGTGGAAGATGGCGGTGGAGAAGGCCGGCAGCTTCGACGTCGACAAGGTGGTCGCGGCCTCGCCGGGCCTGGAGCTGAAGATTGCGCCGGAAGGCTATGTGAAGGTCCACGACAACCATCACCTGTGGAGCCGCTCGCGCATCGGGCAGGTCCAGCCAGATGGCACCTTCAAGGTGGTCCACGAGTCCGCCGGCCTGATCGAACCCAACCCCTTCCCCAAGGGCTACCAGTAAGCCTTGCCTGACCGGGGCCGCCCGCCGCCGGCGCGGCGGCACCACCACCTTTGCGGGAGACCCTCATGGAATGGTTATCCGAGTTCGGCGCGATCGCCGTGATGCAGGGCTTCAACGGCCTGTCGGTGTTCTGCGTGCTGCTGCTGATGGCACTGGGGCTGGCGATCATCTTCGGGCAGATGGGGGTGATCAACATGGCCCATGGCGAGTTCCTCGCCGTCGGCGCCTACACCACCTACGTGATGTCCTCGCTGACCATGCACTACTTCCCGGCTTTTCAGCCCTACTACTTCTTTTTCGCGATCGTCCTCGCCTTCTTCGTCGCTGGCGCTATCGGCTGGCTGGTGGAGTGGGCGATGATCAGCCGCCTGTACCAGCGGCCGTTGGACACCCTGCTGGCCACCTGGGGCCTGTCGCTGATCCTGCAGCAGCTGTTCCGCTCGGTGTTCGGCGCCCGCGAGGTGAGCGCCGAGATGCCGGTCTGGATCATGGGTTCCTGGAGCCCCTCCGACAGCATCGACATCCCCAAGAACGGCCTGTTCGTCATGGCCCTGACGGTGCTGCTGACCATCACCCTGTTCCTCATGCTGTACCGCTCGCGCTGGGGCCAGCAGGTCCGTGCGACCATGCAGAACCGGCTGATGGCCCGCGCCGTGGGCATCAACACCAAGCGCGTGGACCGCATGACCTTCGCCCTCGGCTGCGGCGTGGCCGGGGTGGCGGGCGCAGCCTTCACCACCATCGGCTCCATCGGCCCCACCTCCGGTTCGCTGTACATAGTCGACACCTTCCTGGTGGTGGTCTTCGGCGGCGCGGCCAGTCTGCTCGGCACCATCGCCTCGGCCTTTGGCATCGCCCAGGCGCAATCGATCATGGAGTTCTTCCTCTCCGGTTCCATGGCCAAGGTACTGACCCTGTCGGCGGTGATCCTCATCCTGATGATGCGGCCCCAGGGGCTGTTCTCGGCAAAAGTCCGCAAGTAGGGAGCGCGCGATGAACAAGGCAATCGACAATCTGCTCGGCGGCAGGCAGGGCGCCATCGGCCTGCTGGTGCTGGCCGCGCTGATCCTGGTGGTGTTCCCGCTGACGCTGGACACCTTCCGCCTGAACATGGTCGGCAAGTACCTGACCTACGCCTTCGTCGCGGTTGGCCTGGTGCTGTGCTGGGGCTACGGCGGCATCCTCAGCCTCGGCCAGGGCATCTTCTTCGGCCTCGGCGGTTACTGCATGGCGATGTTCCTCAAGCTGGAGGCCTCGGACCCGGAGAGCACCAGGATCCAGTCCACCCCCGGCATCCCGGACTTCATGGACTGGAACCAGATCACAGAGCTGCCCTGGCTCTGGCAGCCGTTCCACAGCTTCGGCTTCACCCTGGTGGCGGTGGTCGCGGTGCCGGCGTTGCTGGCCTTCGTGATCGGCCTGGCGATGTTCAAGCGACGGGTGGGAGACGTGTACTTCTCCATCGTCACCCAGGCCATAGCCGCCATCCTGACAATCCTTATCATCGGCCAGCAGGGCCTGACCGGTGGGGTCAACGGCATCACCGACCTGAAGACGGTGCTGGGCTGGGACATCCGCCCGGACAGCGCCAAGGTCATCCTTTACTTCGTCAACGCCGCGCTGCTGTTGGGCTGCATCCTGCTTGCCCGCTTCGTGCTGGCGTCCAAGCTCGGCCGCTTACTGGTGGCCATGCGCGACAAGGAAGAGCGGGTGCGTTTCTCCGGCTACGACGTGGCCAGCTTCAAGATCTTCGTGTTCTGCGTCGCCGCAGCCTTCTCGGCCATAGGCGGGGCCATGTTCGCCCTGCAGGTGGGCTTCATGTCGCCGTCCTTCGTCGGCATCGTGCCGTCCATTGAGATGGTCATCTTCGCCGCGGTCGGCGGGCGCCTATCGCTGCTCGGCGCGGTGTACGGCGCGCTGCTGGTGAACTTCGGCAAGACCTACTTCTCCGAGTCTTTTCCCGAGCTGTGGCTGTACCTGATGGGCGGGCTCTTCATCGTCGTCGTCATGTATTTCCCCAACGGCCTGGCCGGGCTCTGGGACAGCCACGGGCGCAAGTGGCTGGCGCGTTTCACCCAGGGCAAAGCGCAAACCGCCAGTGTCAACGCCAAGCCGGTGGAGGCGCTCGCCGCCGAGAGCAAAGCCCCTGAACTGGAGACCACGCCATGACCCCGACAGGTTTCGAAAGCCCCAAGCCGGTGCTGGCCATCGAGGGACTGACCGTGTCCTTCGACGGTTTCAAGGCCGTCAACGACCTCAACCTGTACGTCGACCGCAATGAGGTGCGGGTGGTGATAGGCCCCAACGGCGCCGGCAAGACCACGGTGCTTGACCTGATCTGCGGCAAGACCCGCTCCACCGCTGGCAGCATCCAGTTCGAGGGCCGCGAGCTGACAAAGATGCGCGAGTACGACATCGTCCGTGCCGGGGTCGGGCGCAAGTTCCAGAACCCCTCGATCTACGAGAACCTGACAGTGTTCGAGAACCTGGAAATGTCGTACCCGGCCGGGCGTAAGGTGTTCGGCGCGCTCTTCTTCAAGCGCACTGCCGAGGTGATCGAGCGGGTCGAGCAGGTGGCTGCCGAGATTGGCCTGGGCGAGCACCTGCAGCGCCAGGCGGACCTGCTTTCCCATGGCCAGAAGCAGTGGCTGGAGATCGGCATGCTGCTGATGCAGGACCCGCAGCTGCTGATGCTCGACGAGCCGGTGGCGGGCATGAGCGTGGCCGAACGCCAGGCTACTGCCGAGTTGCTCAAGCGCATCAGCCAGGGCCGTTCGGTGCTGGTCATCGAGCACGACATGGAGTTCGTCAAGAGCATCGCCCACCGCGTCACCGTGCTGCACCAGGGCAAAGTGCTGGCCGAGGGCAGCATGGAAGCGGTGCAGAGCAACCCGAAGGTGATCGAGGTGTACCTCGGCCACTGACGCCATCGCCTGCCGTGTCGCCGCCGGCGGCACGGCCTTCCACCCGCGCCACGCGGCTTCGGGCCACAAGGAGTTCCGCATGTTCCAGATCAGCAACCTGGTCTCCGGCTACGGCCAGAGCCGCATCCTCCACGAACTCAGCCTGGACGTGGCCAAGCGCGAGATAGTCGCGGTGATGGGCCGCAACGGCATGGGTAAGACCACCCTGTTCAAGAGCCTGATGGGCATTCTGCCGACCTGGGCCGGCTCGATCAGCGTCGACGGCCGCGACGTCTCCGCACAGGAGACCCACCAGCGGGTCGCCAGTGGAATCGCCTACGTGCCCCAGGGACGGATGATCTTCCCCAGCATGACGGTGCTGGAGAACATCCAGACCGGCCTGCCGGCTTCGGCCAAGGGGCAGGTGCCGGACGATCTCTTCGCACTCTTCCCGGTGCTCCACGAAATGCGCGGCCGCAAGGGCGGCAACCTCTCCGGTGGCCAGCAGCAGCAACTGGCGATTGCCCGCGCGCTGGCCACCAACCCCAAGGTGCTGCTGCTCGACGAGCCGACCGAAGGCATCCAGCCGTCGATCATCAAGGACATCGCCCGCACCCTGAAGGAGATCCGCAACATGCGCGACTTGACCATCGTGGTTTCCGAACAGGTACTGTCCTTCACCCTCGACATTGCCGACCGCTTCCTGGTGATCGAGAAGGGCCGTTTCGTGGTCGAGGAGACCCGCGATAAGGTCGACGAGGCCACCGTCAGCCGTTACCTGTCGGTCTGACGACGGCCCTCCAGCGGCCGCCATGCAGCAGCGTGGCGGCCGCTTCCGCACGCCTCGCAAAAACTGCCGGAAGCAGCGCCACGCCTGGGCTGCGGCATACGTCATCCGACGTATTTGCAGCGCCGGCGCCAGCCCCGAGACTGGCCCGGAACCCTCCCGCAACCGGCACAGCAAGGAGCCGCGCGATGACCGACACCCTGATCCAGGTCGACCTCAACCAGGCCGCCACCGAGAACGAGCAAGTCCACAACCGCTGGCATCCGGACATCCCCATGGCCTGCTGGGTCAACCCGGGCGATGACTTCATCCTTGAGACCTACGACTGGACCGGCGGCGCGATCAAGAACGACGACGACGCCAGCGACGTGCGCGACGTCGACTTGTCCACCGTGCACTACCTGTCCGGTCCGGTGGGGGTGAAGGGCGCCGAGCCCGGCGACCTGCTGGTGGTCGACCTGCTCGACATAGGCGCCAAGGCCGACTCGCTGTGGGGCTTCAACGGTTTCTTCTCGAAGCAGAACGGTGGCGGCTTCCTCACCGACTACTTCCCCTCCGCGCAGAAATCCATCTGGGACTTCCAGGGCATGTTCACCAGCAGCCGGCACATTCCCGGCGTGCGCTTCGCCGGGCTGATCCATCCGGGGCTGATCGGCTGCCTGCCGGACCCCAAGTTGCTGGCCAACTGGAACGCCCGCGAGCAGGAGCTGATCGACAGCAACCCGACCCGGGTGCCGCCGCTGGCCAACCCGCCATTCGCCGCCACCGCGCACATGGGCAAGCTCACCGGCGCGGCCCGCGATGCGGCCGCCGCCAGCGGCGCGCGCACCGTGCCGCCGCGCGAGCATGGCGGCAACTGCGACATCAAGGACCTGTCCCGCGGCTCGAAGATCTTCTTCCCGGTCTACGTCGACGGCGCCGGCCTCTCGGTGGGCGACCTGCACTTCAGCCAGGGCGACGGCGAGATCACCTTCTGCGGCGCCATCGAGATGGCCGGCTGGGTGCATATGAAGGTCGAACTGATCAAGGGCGGCATGGCCAAGTACGGGATCAAGAACCCGATCTTCAAGCCCAGCCCCATAGTGCCCACCTACAACAACTTCCTGATCTTCGAGGGCATCTCGGTGGATGATGCCGGCCAGCAGCACTACCTGGACGTCAACCTGGCCTACCAGCAGGCCTGCCTGAACGCCATCGAGTACCTGAAGAAGTTCGGCTACAGCGGCGCCCAGGGCTACTCGCTGCTGGGTTCGGCGCCGGTGCAAGGGCACATCAGCGGGGTGGTGGATATCCCCAACGCCTGCGCCACCCTCTGGCTGCCGACGGACATCTTCGAGTTCGACATCAACCCTAGCGCCGCCGGCCCGACCCGGTACCTGGACGGTAGCATCGACATGCCCATCGCCTACGACAATTGACGGCCAGGGCGCGGCCGCCCGCCGGCCGCGCCTCGTCGCCGGGAGCCCGCCATGCCGATCTACGAATACGACTGCCCGAACTGCGGTGACTTCACCCTGCTGCGGCCCATGGCCCAGCGTGACGAACCCTGCGCCTGCCCCTACTGCGAGACGCAGAGCATGCGGGTGATCCTCAGCGTTCCGGGATTGGCGACCATGCCTGGCAGCCAGCGCCGCGCCAACGAGGCCAACGAACGCTCGCGCCACGCCCCGCAGACCCTCGAAGAGTACAAGGCCAACCGCAAGCACGGCGCCGGCTGCAGTTGCTGCGCGCCGAGCAAGCCGGTACAGCGCACCAAGGCCAACCCCCATGGGCTGAAGACCAGCCCTTCGGCCCGTCCCTGGATGATCAGCCACTAATCCCTTTCCGCGGATGGGCGCGCGCAGCGCTGCCCGTCAGCCCGATTCCCAAGGAGTAACCCGATGCGCCATGGCGATATTTCCAGCAGCCCCGACACGGTCGGCGTCGCCGTCGTCAATTACAAGATGCCGCGCCTGCACAGCAAGGCCGAGGTGCTGGACAACGCCCGCAGGATCGCCGACATGATCAAGGGCATGAAGCTCGGCCTGCCGGGCATGGACCTGGTGGTGTTCCCCGAGTACAGCACCATGGGGATCATGTACGACCACAACGAGATGATGGCGACCGCCGCGACCATCCCCGGCGAGGAAACCGCGATCTTCTCCGCCGCCTGCCGCGAGGCGAAGACCTGGGGCATCTTCTCGCTCACCGGTGAGCGCCACGAGGAGCATCCGCATAAGGCGCCCTACAACTCCCTGGTGCTGATCAACGACCAGGGCGAGATAGTGCAGAGGTACCGCAAGTGCATTCCCTGGTGCCCCATCGAAGGCTGGTACCCGGGCGACCGCACCTACGTCAGCGAGGGCCCCAAGGGCCTGAAGATCAGCCTGATCATCTGCGACGACGGGAACTACCCGGAAATCTGGCGCGACTGCGCGATGAAGGGCGCCGAGCTGATAGTGCGCTGCCAGGGCTACATGTACCCGGCCAAGGACCAACAGGTACTGATGGCCAAGACCATGGCCTGGGCCAACAACTGCTACGTGGCGGTAGCCAACGCCACTGGTTTCGACGGCGTGTACAGCTACTTCGGCCACTCGGCGATCATCGGTTTCGACGGCCGTACCCTCGGCGAATGCGGGGAGGAGGAGATGGGCATCCAGTACGCTCAGCTGTCGGTCTCGCAGATTCGCGACGCACGCGCCAATGACCAGTCGCAGAACCATCTGTTCAAGCTGCTGCACCGTGGCTACACCGGGGTCTACGACTCCGGCGACGGCGACAAGGGCGTGGCCGACTGCCCGTTCGACTTCTACCGCACCTGGGTGCTGGATGCGCAGAAAGCCAGGGAGAACGTCGAGCAACTCACCCGCTCGACCATAGGTGTGGCGGATTGTCCGGTGGGCGAACTGCCGCATTCGGGCAAGGAACGGCAACTGGGCTGAGCCCGGCAGCGAGGAGAGGAGCCCATGCCATTCGTCAACGACCTGCTCGAGCAAAACCGCGGGCAGCTAGCCCGCGAAGGCGCTGCGCTGCTGCCCTCGCGCTTTCTCTTCGAACCCCACGCAGTAATGGCTCTGCTGCGTTCGCGCATCGTCGGCCAGGCCGCGGTGCTCGACCAGGTGGAGGCGTTGCTCAAGGTGGTGAAGGCCGACATCGGCGATCCCGAGCGGCCGCTGGGTGTCAGCCTGTTCATCGGTCCCACCGGGGTCGGCAAGACCGAGATAGTGCGGCTGCTGGCCCTGGCCATCCACGGCAGGGCGGACGCCTTGTGCCGGATCGACATGAATACCCTGGCCCAGGAGCACTATGCCGCCGCGCTGGCCGGGGCGCCGCCCGGGTATGTCGGCAGCAAGGAAGGCACCACGCTGTTTGACGCCGAGGCCATTGCGGGAAGCTACGGGCGCCCGGGTATAGTGCTGTTCGACGAGCTTGAAAAGGCCGATCGCAACGTGATCCGCACACTGCTCAACGTACTCGACAGCGGACAACTGGTGCTCAGCGCCGGCAGCAAGCGCATCGACTTCCGCAACAGCTTGATCTTCATGACCAGCAACATAGGCGCACGCAAGGTCTGGGAGTACCGGGCACCCTTCGAGCGCGGCTGGCGGCGCTGGCTCAACTTGCTGCCCCATGATCAGGGGCGGGTGCTGGAGGAGGCGCTGCATGGACACTTCGAGCCGGAGTTCCTCAACCGCATCGACCGCATCCTGGCGTTCGAGCGCATCGACGGCGATTGGTTGCAAAGCCTGCTGGACATCGAACTGGACAAGCTCAACCAGCGCCTGGGCCGGCGGGGGAGGAGCCTGGAGCTGAACGACGCCGCCAGGTTCTTCCTCTGCAGTGGGCACGATGCTCGCTTCGGCGCCCGTGACCTGGTCCGGCGTATGCGCCGGGTGCTGGAACCGGTGGTGGCGGATTTCCTACTGGAGCAACCAACGGCCTGCCGCCTGCTGGCGGACTGCGTCGGTGGGGCGCTGGAACTCCGTCGCCTGGATTGAGAGGGCTGGCCCTTCTCTCTATATTTTGTGAAGCCTCTTTGTCGAATCCAGGAAGGTGGCTGAACATGCTCCCGCTGATTTCCGTGGCGCTGGTCTGGCTGGTGGGGCGCATCCCGGGGCCGAACTTCTTCGCGGTGGCGCGGGCCGCGGCGCGCCAGTTCCGGAGCATCAAGCGAATGTGCGACCTCATCGTTAGCGTCGATGGGCACGACAGGGTTCTACCCCGTCAGCAGCCTGCGCCTAGAGCTGCAGAGCACCCAGCGGGAACTGCTCCAGGAGCGGGAAACCACGGCGACCTATGTGCGCGGGGTGGAGGATCGCGCGCACCGGGAAGTCGATCGGGTGCGCGAAGAGAGCATGGCGGTGGCCGCGCAGATGAAGGCCGTCAGTAAGCACCAAGAGCAACTACGTCAGCGCCTGGATACTGCCTTGGCTAAGCTTAGCGAAGCTCAGCAACTGGCCACCGCCGAGGCGGCGCGGGCCGCGACCTTGGCGCAGCATCTGGTCAAGCGTCTGCGTGCCCAGCGGGTCAGCGCTAAGCCTGCCAAGCTAGCCAAACGACCGAGAGAGCCGACAGATCAGAGGTAGTGCGCAGGGTTGCAGCCGACGGCACTTGGTGGGCTCAATCGAGGTTTTCGCCCAGGTAGCGAACCAGCTTCAAGGGCTCTGTGCTGTCGATCACGCGGTACATCAGGTCGCGCTTGCTGCGAGGCAGTTGCTTAGCGCAGCGCTTGGCGGTTGCCCGCACTGCAGCGTCGGTACCATGCAGGCGGACGGTAAGGAGGAGGGCGAGGAGGGCGTCTTGCAGGTTCAACTCGCGGTAGCTCGGCTTGGACAAGGGACTGAGCATGAAGTGGAATTAGACTCGGTTCAAGTGGATGATGCAATAGCGCCGGCAGAGCAGGCGTAATTTGACCTTGCCGCCGAGATGGTCATTTCCATGTCGGCGCAGCCTTCCCCCGGCTACTGCAATCGGTGAGGACTGTATGCTGTGACCGGCATCCCCCCACAGACCGGGCCTTGGTTTCGACAGGCAGGCTTTCGCCCCGGGGAGGGCGGGGCGTGCGGGTGTCAGTGCATGAATCAGCCTCTTTCATCGTCCTTGGCAGGATGGCCGAAATGTCATGCTGAACGCCCCCCGCCTGCACTACCCAGATCGATCATGTGTTCCTATCGCCATAGGGCATCTTCGTACTGGAAACGAAGTACATGAGCGGAGGGATCTTCGGCAGCGAAAAGCAGTCGCAGTGAACGCCGAAGATCAACAAGTGCACCTACAAATTCCAGAACCCACTACGACAGAACTACAAACACTTCAAGGCCCTGAAAGCCGCCTTGGGCATTACATCCACGAATGGGGCAAGTGGTGCGCGACAGCCGCATCACGCAGATCTACGAAGGCACTAATGGTCTCCAGGCGCTCGACCTGGTCCGCCGCAAACTGATGGCCGATGGTGGTGCCGATATAGGCGCGTTGCAGGCTGGTTTCAGCGAACTGTGCGACCGATTGGCCCGATGCGACACCGTGGCACCCAAGACGCCTACGGTGCAGGCGCTCCTCGGCAAGTGGCGCAAACTCACCGCCGAAGTACTCGTCGCGACCCCGCGTGATCCGAAGGAAATCGGCGTCATCTCGTTAGGCTACCCGCAATACGGCGCCTATGTGCTGCTAGCCCACCTCTGGTTGCAGGTCGCCGGCATAGCCCAGGCGGCGCTCGATGACGGTAGCGGCGAGGTCGATTTCTATCGCGCATAGCTGGCCAGCACCGATTTTTCTACCTACAGCGCATCCTGCCGCGCGCCAGCATGCACCGTGTGGCCCTGCTGGGAGGCGCCGGCTGCCTGATGGCGTTGGACGAAGCGCACTTCGCCTTCTGGGCGTGCTCCCGCGGGAGCGCCGGGACTTCTCACTCCACTGTCTTATTCAGCTTGCGATAAAGAGTGCGCGGGCTAACCCTGAGAATGCGCGCCGCTGCACTCACCTCGCCGCCGACCTTTGGCATCAGCCAGGCCAGGTAGCGCGCTTCCAGGACGTCCAAGTCCACCGGTTCGCCGAGCTGGAAGTGTTCGCCGTCGGAGGGCTGGCTGGGCGGACTTAATTCCGCTTCGTTCTGGAAGTCAGCCAGGGTGATTTCGCCACTATCGGCCATCAGACTGGCGCGTTCGATCAGGTTGCGTAGTTCACGGATGTTGCCACGATAGCGCCGCCCAGCCAGCCAGACCAGGGCGTCAGTGCTGATGCTGCGGTTCTTTTGGCGATCCACACGCTTGAGCAGGGAGCGGGCGAGCAGGGGGATGTCACTGGACCGTTCGTGCAGCGATGGTGTGCGGATGGGGAAGGTGTTGATACGGTGATAGAGGTCACGGCGGAAACTTTCCGCTTCGACCATCTCACCGAGCGCCCGGTGGGTAGCACTAATCAGGCGAAAGTCAGCGCGCAGGGTCTCCAGACCGCCGACACGGCGGTAAGTTGCAGTTTCCAGCAAACGCAGGAGTTTCACCTGCAGCGACAGCGGCAGTTCGCCGACTTCATCCAGGAACAGGGTGCCGCCGGAGGCTGCCTCCACCAGACCGTGCTTGCGGTGGCTGGCGCCCGTGAAGGCGCCTTTTTCGTAGCCGAACAGTTCGCTCTCGAACAGGCTTTCCGTTAGGCCACCACAGTCCACTGTGACAAACGGCCCGTCGCGACGCTCACTGGCTTCATGGATGGCCTGGGCTACCAACTCCTTGCCGGTGCCGGTCTCTCCCAGCAGCAGCACCGCAGCGTCGGACGCGGCGACACGCTGGATACGCTCGAGCATTTTCCTGAAGCTTGGCGCGCGCCCTACCAGCCCGCGCGCAGCTTCCTGGCCACTGGCATGGCGCAGCACACGCATGGTTTCGACGAAATAACGAATCTGTCCGTCGCTACCATGTATCGGCATCACCTCCACGGCCACGTGCTCTTCGCCATGTGGCGTGTGGTGCAAGTGCAGGACTTTCTCCGGCGTGCCCTTCTTTTGGCAACTCCCCAGAGGGCAGGCCTCGCCTGCCTGATCGCAAGGTACCGTGAAGTGGTGGGAGACCTCGTGGCAGGTGCGTCCAATCAGCGGCCCACCGGAGGAGAACTCATCCAGATAGGCACGGTTGGCGGCGACGATGCGGTAGTCGCGGCCCATGACGATGCGAGGTTCCGGTAGGTAGTCGAGGAAGGCGACCAGTTCGCCCAGGGAAGCACTCAGGGTCATGGCGTGGTCTCTGACATATTTGTCGGAAGATTTTGCCATATATGGCGAAAAAGACGACATGGTCACTTCGTCTGGCTGAGTGAATCTAATTATCCGATTGAAATATAAGTAGATTTTTTTATTCCATGCTAATGGCACAGCTCTTGTAATGACCTATTCAGAAGTAGGAACCCTGGTTGTCCGAGATGAAGGCACTGCGTCCATCCACGTCATCACTGGCTCGCGAACTGGCCCTGGTCATCGTCCTGAAAACACTATTGCTTGGCCTGCTCTGGTGGGCGTTCTTCGACGGTCAGCCCAGGCTGGCGCGGGACGTTCAGACGATTTCCACGGGGCTACTCGACAGGGTTCCTGCTTCTTCCTTCCCCGCCCGTCCGCAATAACGCCCCTGCAAGGAGTCTCACGCAGATGCTCAGCGACCATCTGGTGGATCTGTCACGGCTGCAATTCGCCGTGACGGCTCTGTACCATTTTCTATTCGTCCCGCTCACTCTGGGTCTGGTTTTTCTGCTGGTGATCATGGAAACCAGCTATGTCCTCACCGGCCGCCAGGTCTACAGGGACATGACCCAGTTCTGGGGCAAGTTGTTCGGCATCAATTTCGCCCTGGGCGTCACCACCGGGATCACCATGGAGTTCCAGTTCGGCACCAACTGGGCGTACTACTCTCACTATGTCGGCGACATCTTCGGCGCGCCCTTGGCCATCGAGGGCCTGATGGCGTTCTTCCTCGAATCGACCTTCATCGGTCTGTTCTTCTTCGGCTGGGAGCGCCTGTCAAAAGGGCAGCATTTGCTGGTCACTTTCCTGATGGCCCTCGGCTCGAATCTTTCAGCGCTGTGGATTCTCATCGCCAACGGCTGGATGCAGGACCCGGTAGGCGCCGAGTTCAGCTACCGGACGATGCGCATGGAGCTGACCGACTTCTGGGCGATGGTGTTCAACCCCACGGCCCAGGCCAAATTCGTGCATACGGTATCGGCCGGCTACGTGACCGCTTCGGTCTTCGTCCTGGCGATTTCCAGTGCATACCTGCTGCGCGGACGTGACGTGGATTTCGCCAAGCGTTCGTTCCGCATCGCAGCGGCGTTCGGTTTTGCCTCGGCCTGCTCGGTGATCGTTCTCGGCGACGAATCCGGCTATACCGTCACCGCTTCGCAGCAGACCAAATTGGCGGCCATCGAGGGTATGTGGGAAACCCACCCGGCGCCAGCCCCCTTCACGCTGTTCGCCTTGCCTGACGACGAGGCGCGCACCAACCGCTATGCGTTGCAGGTTCCTTGGCTCATGGGTCTGATTGGCACCCGTTCGATAAGCACGCAGATTCCGGGCATCCATGACATCCAGGCGAAGAACCGCCAACGCGTGCTCTCCGGTATACACGCCGTGCAGGCGCTGGAGGTGTTGCGGCGGCGGGACGCCGAGCCGGGCGCCCATGCCGAGGCTCTGGCCACCTTCAACGCGCACAAGGCCGATCTCGGTTTCGGCCTGCTGCTGAAGAAGTACATCCAGGATGTCGGCCAGGCCACGCCACAGATGATCGACCAGGCCGCGCGTGACACCATTCCCAGGGTCTTCCCGCTATTCTGGGCGTTCCGTGGCATGGTCGGCTTGGGCATGGGCCTCTTCGCCCTGTTCGCCTGCTCGCTGTACTTCAGCCTGAAGGACAGTTTCGCCGACAAGCGCTGGCTGCTGCGCTGGGCCGTGCTCTTCCTGCCGACGCCGTGGCTGGCCAGCGAACTGGGCTGGTTCGTCGCCGAATATGGCCGCCAGCCGTGGACCATATACGGCGTGCTGCCTACGCATCTTTCGGTATCCAGCCTAACCCCGGCCAGCCTGTACGGTTCGCTGGTCGGCTTCATTGGCTTCTACAGCCTGCTGCTGGTGGTAGAGATGTACCTGATGATCCGATTTGCCCGACTCGGCCCCGCCAGCCTGGGCACCGGCCGCTACAGCGGTGAACGGACCGGCGGCTTCCTGCCGGTCAACGGCTAAACCGAGGAGGCGAACATGATCGACTACATCACTCTGAAACTGATCTGGTGGGTGCTGGTTGGTGTCCTGCTGATCGGTTTCGCCATCATGGACGGTCACGACATGGGCGTTGGTACGCTGCTGCCCTTCGTCGGCCGGACCGACGCCGAGCGGCGGGTGGCGATCAACACCGTGGGGCCGCACTGGGACGGCAACCAGGTCTGGTTCATCACTGCTGGTGGCGCAATCTTCGCTGCCTGGCCACTGGTCTACGCTACCGCTTTCTCGGGCTTCTATTGGGCCATGCTGGCGGTTCTCTGGGCGCTGTTCTTCCGTCCTGTGGGTTTCGATTACCGTTCGAAGATCGCCAATCCGCGTTGGCGCCAGACCTGGGACTGGGGATTGTTCGTCGGCGGCGCGGTGCCGCCGCTGATCTTCGGCGTGGCGTTTGGCAACCTGCTGCAGGGCGTACCCTTCCATTTCGACGAGAGTTTGCGGCCGTTCTACACCGGCAGCTTCTGGGGCCTGCTCAATCCGTTCGCGCTGCTCTGCGGCCTGGTCAGTACGGCGATGATTACCACCCATGGCGCGCATTACCTGATGCTGCGCACCGATGGCGAGGTGTTCCGTCGAGCCAGGCTCGCCGCACTTGGCTTCGCCCCGCTGTGCCTGCTGTGCTTCATCGCCGCCGGCTTCTGGGTCGCCAGTCTGCCGGGCCAGGTGATCGTCGCTGGGGCCGACCCGACGGCGTTGCCCGATCCGTTGGCGAAGAGCGTCGCGCTGGTGGCCGGTGGCTGGATGCATAACTTCGAACTCTGGCCGTTGCTCTGGGGCGTGCCGGCTCTGGGCTGCCTGTGCCTGCTGCTTGGCCAGGTGCTGGCGGCGCTCAAGCGCCCGGGACTGGCTTTCATTGCTTCGTCCCTGGCGATGGCCGGCATCATCGCCACCGCCGGCGTCGCACTCTTCCCCTTCTTGATGCCATCGTCTACCGACCCGAATTCGGGGCTGACCGTTTGGGACGCGGTTTCCTCGCGTCTGACCTTACAGGTGATGTTGGTGGCGACGCTGATCTTCATGCCGTTGATCGTCATCTATACCAGTTGGGCCTATAAGGTTATGGCCGGTAAGGTGACCCTGGCGTTCATTCTCGACAACGACAAGAAAGCCTATTGAGGAGGCGCGCCATGACCCTTATCGCTGTCGCCAGCCAGAATGCGACAACCGTTACCGCGCATGCCGGACGCTGCCGCCGCTTCCTCCTCTTCGGTCGTCACGGACACCGGGTGCTGGATGAGATCGAACTGGCCCCAGAGCAGATACTCCAGCTCGCGTCACTGGACGAGCGTCACCCGCTGGCGCAGATCCGCGTGCTGATCAGCCGCGGCATCGGTGAGCATTTGTCACGGAGGCTAGGCAAGCGCGGGGTCGACGTCTACCTGACCCACCTGGCGTCGCCCGAGCTGGCCGTGCGTAGCTACCTCGGTGGCGTGCCATCTTCGCTGGAACCGAGGGCCAGCCGTTGCCATTGTGGACAACCGGACTAGAGGACAGATCATGTGGTATTTCGCTTGGATTCTCGGACTAGGCCTGGCGCTGCTGTTGTCGGTACTCAATACCTTGTATTGCGATGCCAAGGCGCCTAACGACGAGCCTGACCGCTAACACCTGCCTGAGCACGGCGGGGCGCATAGTGCGCTCCGCCGTTGGTTCGCTGATTCAGACCCGTTCCCAGGCCTCGAAGGTATACGCGAGGGCGTCTGGCGTCACTGCTTGTTCGATGCAAGGCCAGGCTATTAGCGCCGATTGAAATATGACTCAAGGCAGCTTTTCACCTCAGCAATTGTGGATACTTAAGGATGGTCTGACGTAGTCTTAAATCTCGGCTGAGTTCAGCACCTGCCGATTTTGAAAATCGGCCAATCGATCCATAACACCCAGATCAGTCGAGCTTCCCTCTCTTTTTCGCTACCGCGAGCATCTTGCAGCAGCCATATCTCGCATTACAGACGCACCTCTCCTCTGGCGCTCAGCAAATGTCGGCTGGCCATCCACAGATTCGACAGGGCAAACAGCGTCACAATTTGCGCGGCATTCTTGGCCAAAGGCCATTCTGATCAAGACATCGCATCGCATGATGCTTTCTTTTTATGTTGTGCCAGCCACTCATGATTAACACTTAAATTGGCACGATGATCGGGCTCAAATAAAATATACCCCCACCACTTATCGGCATGTCAATCTTAATGAGATGGCTGTGCTTCTTGAGAACAATCAAAACTTTATAGTTTAATATGCCTTCATAATGTGCATTGAGCAAAAGCAGCGACCTTTTGATCTTGACCAGACAGGGCAGCAAGAGCCGCTATTTTGCAATCTAATTATTGATGCTCTTTCTGTTAATGCGATTCATTGCTCTAACCCCTCAAGCCGTGCACCAATTGATTGTAGCTTGTGCAGGCGATCCTTGCTCATTTTTGGGATAAGCCATCTTAAGGTTTTCAAATCAACAAAGGACAACCTGAGATACTACCAATCTTGTTTTTCTTTATTAGCGATGAGAGCGAAATGCCAGCAGACATCATAGATGTGCGCTCACCGGCGAAGGCATTGGGTAACGTGCCGCCCGGCTTGAACGAGTCGCCTAGCGCAAGCCAAAGTACTTGGCTATCGTGTTCTGTATTCCTATCCCTAAGCAAGGAGGCATTAACTCCAGTCGAAATCGCCGTCCCCTGATAGCAGTCGCTATCTAGGCTCATGAACTTTCTACAATCCATGTACTCATCCAGGGTCTGGGCATCATGGATCGACTCCGAAATTGGTTCTGCCGATATCAAACATGAAAGATGGCTCATTTTTGAACCACGCATCAATGTCGTCTATAATTATTCTGATAGTTAACTAGAAACACCTTATTCATTATCTTTGAAAGAAGCTAGCTTCCGAAATTATTTTGAGCCAAATCATGAAAATACATGCTGATGAGTTTCGTGTGCGAGAGGGAGATAATGTTTGCCTTGAAAATTGGCCGACTATAGTGGATCCACTATACAAGTCGAGGACTCAATACGAGAAGTTCCTGAGAGCGCATGTTGAAGAACTTAGCTCGCTGCAGCAACTTCAATATGCATCCAATCGATATGCTGTCCTGCTGATTTTCCAGGCTATGGATGCTGCTGGAAAGGATGGCGCCATCAGGCACGTGATGTCAGGAGTCAATCCTCAAGGTTGCCAAGTGTTCAGTTTTCAACACCCCAGTGCTGCCGAACTGCAACACGACTTTCTCTGGCGCACCACACGCAATCTTCCTGAACGAGGGCGGATCGGTATCTTCAACCGATCCTATTACGAAGAGGTCCTGATCGTGCGCGTTCATCCCCATATACTCCGCGGCGAAGGAATTCCGGATCCTATCGATGACGAGAATATTTTCTGGCAGAGTCGCTACCGTTCGATCATGGATTTGGAAGCACACCTTCACTGCAATGGAACTCGTATTGTCAAATTCTTTCTCCATCTATCGAAAGAAGAGCAACGGAAGCGATTTCTGGCTCGCATTGACGAACCAGAGAAGAACTGGAAGCTCAGTCTTGCGGATATTGAGGAGCGAAAATACTGGAGTCAATATATGAGTGCATATGAAGAGTGTCTCAGCGCAACAAGTACAAGCAATGCGCCTTGGTACATCGTTCCTGCCGATGACAAGGAAAATACTAGATTAATAGTCTCTCAAATAATTATTGATACATTTAAAGGATTGAAAATGAACTATCCGCAAGCCAGTGCAGAGAGGAAGATCGAACTACTTTCATTCCGCAAAAAGCTTGAAGAGTAGAAAAAGCATCCGCCAGTCTGTGCTTTATCTTTCAAAAGCCCATGCGAATGCGACTTTCGTACCCGAATGCAAAACTATAAAAAACTAAAAATACGTAGCGCTAGCCACACAGGCCACCCGTCAGGTAGCTTTTAATTCCAAGAACTTGGCCAGTTCCACCGCCAAAGGGGTTATCCGCTGTTCAGCCGCTTGTAATGCTTCGCTTTTAGCTTGTGACCAAGTAGCGATAAGCGCCTCTAGGTCAGGCTCGACCTTTGCCTTCAAACACCACTGATGGCAATCATGCCAACTCCCAAGAGAAGACTGAAGTTTCTTCAGCTCGGAAAGCAGGTGGCCAGGCAATGGGTAGAGCTCCGGATAGGCCTCTTGTGAGTAGCGGGCATGTTTGATCCTCAGTCGAATATCATGCCGATCGTGGGCCGGATCGCTCAAGGCCAGGCTCAGGCGCTGCAACTGCCTAGAGATGCTTCTTGTGGTTCGCTTTTTCAGGTGTCTGATATGAATGTAACCAATTTCACGCCTGAAAGTATCGGGCCAATCAGCCAGCTCGGTGAAGAGCCCCCTGATTAGAGGGTTTTCATCGGCAGTTTTATACCAATAAGAAACCTTAAGGCGACGCAACTGTGCCAACTCGATAAGGCCATGCCGCTCCAATTCCTCAGCCATTACTTCCAGATCACGGACAGGGGTGGTCATTTTTCCAACTGCTGACGTTGCCTTTTCCAGGTCAGCGGAAATGGACTTCATGCCCAAGGTCTTCAGCAGGCTGCGCAGACGGCGCTGGCCGATACGGAAATCGTGCAACGCCTCAGCGTCCGTTTCGGAGACCACTCTGGCGTATGCATGGAAAAGATCCACCTCGATGCCTATCACTCTGGCAACGACCACATCCAAGAAATCCATTCTTCATCTCCTTGCAAATCGTCGGTGCAATGTAGCTGCCTTTTTGTCTGAAAGAAGGAATTTCCTCCTTCAGACATCCGTTGATAGATCCAGCCTCTTATCTACTGCGATAATTAACTGCAATGCCTGTATCCAACTTGGTCCGAGTTTATGCCCCTCAATGCTGAGCAAACATCCTCCGCTGAAACACTGAACGACCAGACTAGCTCAGGCCTCTAGCGCTTTCGCCGCCCACGTTGCCGTGAGTGGCGGCAGCGGCTGGCATTCTGGCTTGGTGCTTTGCTGGTGGGGTTGGTCGCCCTGGCGTTTGCTTGGCTGGCTGACGAGGCGTTTATCCTGTTTCGCTCCGGGCTGGCACAAGCGACGTGGCTGCCATTGCTCATCACTCCACTAGGATTTGCGCGCTCACCTGGTGCATGCAACGCTGGTTCAGTAACGCTAAAGGAAGTGGTATACCCCAGGTCATCGCTGCCATTGATCGACTATTGACCCGTTTGTCCGTCGCTACGTTCTGGCCTTTGCGGAGCCTTGGGCACTCCGGTGATTTGGAGCGAAAATTGACCTGGCTCAAGGCGAAGACACTCGTCATCTTCAAGATTGGTTCTGTTTGGTGCTGAACGATCATGGGCACCATGTAGGGTTGTCAATTTACCCACAAGAAAGGGGAGGGTAATTCTATGCGTCGAATCATTGCAGCCTCTGTGATTGCCGGACTCGTATCCGCTTACGCCTGTGCGGCCTTTGCCGAGGACCAGGAGAGAACACAGGATCAAACGCAAGGTCGAACCCAGACCCAGACCCATGATCGAATCTATGGCAGTCAGCTCATGACGCCGCAGGAGCGCAGTGAGTATCAGCACAAGATGCGCAATGCCAAGACCGCCGAGGAGCGTGAGCAAATACGACAGCAGCATCATATCGAGATGCAAAAGCGAGCCAAGGAAAAAGGCATGACCTTGCCCGATGCGCCTCAACCCGGGAAAGGTGGCATGGGGCCGGCTGGCGGTCAGGGGCCCGGTAAGGGAGGCGGACAGGGAGCAGGTGCCGGCAAAGGCGGTGGACAGGGCGGAAATGGCGCTGGCAAGGGGGGGAGTTAGGGCACCTGTAAGGGGATTGCCACTCAGGTCTGAGGGCCGGGGCGTGGGCCACTGCACTTCCTGTCAAAAGTTTTAAGTTGCAGAGAACGGGATGCTAGGAGCCGCCCCATATGATCACTCCAAGCCTAGAGCTTGAGCCGATACCGGGCGGTATCGGCGGTCCCCGAAACGGAGTGTTAGCTATGAAATCTCTCATCACGATCTTGATTGCCTCCCTGCTTGGCGTTTCCGCCGTGGCCATGGCCGAAGACGGTGGTGATCGTGTCGTTGCACAGATGGACGCCGCTCGCCAAGAAGCGATGCACCATTACGCACAAGTCGAGCAGACCCATGCGCATGCCCAATCGGTTGCCAGCAGCCAGGATCAGGCTGCTCATCGGGTGGAACGCACCAACTGAAGGTGATACTTCAGGAGGATTGGCTGGTTGGCATTGGGCCTGTCGCGCGCTGTGAGCGACGTGGCTGGTTCAGTGCCTGACTTCACCAGTCCTGATGCAGGAACAGGCGCGCCGTGCGGTTGTCGCTTCCTGCCGTAGCGGGGCCAGCCGCACAAGGCACGGACACCCGGGGTACTCCGGGTGTCCGTGCCTTGTGCGGATACTCATGGCTCGTCGCTTTCTTTCCTTAAGTTGGACGCGGGTTCTGCTTCGGCGCACATCGCTTCTGGCGCCTCGAGCCTGTAGCCGGCACCCGGTATCGTCATGATCAGCGAGGCGTCGAAACCCTCGTCGAGCTTTCGGCGGAGGCGATGGATATGTTTGTCGATGACATTGTCGTTCGGGTCGAAGTCGTAGCCCCATGCGCTTTCAAGCAGCATCAGGCGCGTCACGACCTGGCCATGGTGCCGCATCAGCTTTTCCAGAATCAGCGTTTCGCGTTGCCCGAGCGGAATTCTGCGGCCCTGGCGAGTAGCCAGGTGCTGGGCGCAGTCTAGCTGGAGTTCGCCGACCTGCAGCTGGCCGGGCCTGTTCGCAGGCGCATTCACGCGCGATCGCAAAAGGGATTCCAGGCGGGCGAGAACCTCGACGAATGCATAGGGTTTTCCCAGGTAGGCGTCGCACCCTGCCTGAAGCCCTTCGACACGCTGCTCCGTGGAGGCGAGGGCGCTGAGCATCAGTACGGGAACCGATTCGCCTTGTCGGCGCAATTCGCGAACCACTTCCAGGCCATCCATGCCGGGCAGGCAACGATCCACGACGATGACGTCGTAGATGCCTTCCAGGGCCATGTCCAAGCCGGTACGGCCATCCTTGATGGCATCGACGACATGCCCGGCCTCACCCAGGCCGCGCCGCAGGTAGACGGACGTACGATCGTCGTCCTCAATTAGGAGAATGCGCACGGAAACCTCGGCACAGTGTCTGGATCTTCCGCCAGTAGCCCTTTGGGAGCGCCGAAATTCGACATTCTCACACTAGTCTATTCGGATGGGAGAGGCATCGTGTCGTGCCATTTTCCCCCTCGGGAAATCACTGAATTGTCATGACCCACGTATTGGTCGTCGAGGATGACCCTAAAACCTCGCGTGAAATCGAGTCGGCCCTCCAGGACCATGGATTCACCGTCACCTCGGTCGGCAATGGCCGTGATGGACTGCTGCAGGCGGCTGCCGGCGACTTCGATCTCATCGTGCTGGACCGCATGCTGCCCGGTAACTTGGACGGCCTGGGCATGTTGACGGCCCTGCGTGCCTCGGGTGTCCTGACGCCGGTGTTGATCCTCAGTGCCCTAGGCGACCTCGACGAGCGGGTCCGGGGACTGCGGGCCGGTGGCGACGACTACCTGACAAAACCCTTCGAGTTCATCGAACTGACCGCTCGTCTGGACGCTCTGAACCGGCGCCATAACCAGTCGACGACCCAGCCCCAGGACAACCGCGTTCGAATCGGCAATCTCGAGATCGACCTGCTGCGTCGCACGGTGCGCCGTGGCGAGCGGCAGATCGATCTCCTGCCGCGCGAATACGCCCTGCTGGAGTATCTCGCGCAGCACGTCGACCAGGTGGTGACGCGCACGATGCTTTTCGAGGCGGTCTGGAATTACCAGTACGACGATCAGACCAACGTCATCGAGGTTCACATCGGTCGCCTGCGCCGAAAGATCGATGGAGAAGGCGACGCTCCAATGCTGCACACCATTCGCGGAGCAGGCTATGTTCTTCGCTCGCCTGAGTGATGTACCGCGGACCATCAGTTTCCGCACGGCGCTGATCTTCCTGGCATTGTTCATCTGCTCGTTTCTCGCGTTGTTCGGCTACATCTACTGGCAAACCACCGGGTATCTGCTCAAGGAGGTCGACGGCGAGCTCTACCGGGCGATCGACGTCCGAAGCCGGCAAACCGGACCGATACGCCTGCAGGAAATGCTCGACCACAGCAAGGGTGACCCTAACAATCTGGCGCCCTTCACGCTGTTTGACGCCAGCGGCAATCCAACGGCCGGACCGATGAAGACCATCCCGAAATTCGGCACCCTTGACCAACCCCACGAGTTCAGCTGGAGCGCACCGGGCGGCCACGATCGCCCTGTACGCTTCATCGTTCACCGCCTGGATGACGGTTCCACGCTGGTGGTCGCAGAGGACATTCACGACATTCGCGAATTCCATGAGCTTTTGATGAATGCGTTGATCTCCGGAGGGTCGCTGCTGATTCTGGTCGGCCTGATAGGGGCTGTGGCTCTGGGGTACTCGGCCAGGCGCCGGCTGGATGTCCTGACACGCTCGATTCGACGAATAGTTGCGGGTGATCTCGGTCGACGACTCCCGATTCGAGGTAACGGCGACGACATCGACCGCCTCTCGGATGTGGTCAACGGCATGCTGGACGCCATCGAGCGGTTGATGGGGGAGCTCAAGGGCGTGTGCGACGACATCGCCCATGACCTGCGTACGCCGCTGACCCGATTGATCGGGGGGCTTGAGCGTGCGCGACGACATCGATTGTCCGAATCCGAGTACCTCGAGGCAGTCGATGAGGCGCTTGATGAGGCCAAAGGCATGATGCAAACCTTCCGTGCGCTGCTGCGGATATCTCAGATCGAGGCGGGGGCACGGCGGAGCAACTTCTCTACCGTTGACCTGAACAAGATCGGCGCCGATGTCGAGGAACTGTTCGAGCCGTTGGCCGAGGAGCGCGACATCCGTCTCGAGTTCGTTGCCGCAGGGCGGCCGGCACTCGTCTTGGGCGACCCGCAGCTGCTCTTCGATGCCACCTGCAATCTGCTCGACAACGCCCTCAAGTTCGCGCCCGACAAGGGGCGGGTCGAGGTCCGGGTAATTGCCGACTCCACCCGATCCGGCCTGAGCATCAGCGACAACGGCCCGGGAATCCCGGCTGAGGAGCGTGAGTCCGTCTTCCGTCGCCTGTATCGAGGTGAAGCGAGCCGCAATATGCCGGGAAACGGGTTGGGGCTCAGCATGGTGTCGGCAGTAGCACGACTGCACGACATGAGTTTGGAAATCCATGATGCGCGGCCTGGTTGCCGCATGGAAATGATGGGCAAGGCGGCGCCCCAGTGAATCCTAGTGCTCATGAGAGGAACAGGCCCATGTCTACATGGCTGGTGTTCGTGGTGATCGGTACAGTCAGCGGCGTGGCGGCGGGATTATTCGGTGTCGGTGGCGGGCTGATCGTCGTGCCGGCGCTGATCTACTGGGCGGGCTTTTCCCAGCACATGGCCACTGGAACCTCGCTCGCTGTGCTATTGCCTCCGATCGGCCTCGCCGCGGCGCTCGAGTACTACCGCAATGGCAACGTGGATGTAACGGCAGCGATAGTAATCGCAATCACCATGTTCCTCGGCGCATGGCTTGGCGCTCGAATCGCCAGCCATGTCAGCGGGCCGCACCTGCGCCTATTGTTCGGCATCTTCGTGTGTTGTTTGGGTATCTACCTCGTCTACGGTGCCTATGAGCGTCTGCGGTGATTGCGCGAATCGGTGAGCGTCAACGCCCAGCGCCATTTCGGTAAAGGCCATTTGTATGACAAATAGAGCCGTGCTGCTGAAGTTGATTCACATCAATAAACTCTTTTCTAGCTTCCTCACATTAGGTTTTCCAAGCTGAGTATGCGGAGAAAGCGGCGGGGCGACGGATTTTCTCTTTCCTTATCCAGGCGGGCACTGTCCCGCTGTGTGAGGCGCTTCATGAACAACAGGGTTCTCGTTTCGCCGTCCGAGTTGGCGGAAATGATCGATCGTGAGTCCGTGGTTCTCGTCGACACCCGAGATGCTGCGAGTTACGCCGAGGCTCATCTGCCGGGCGCCGTGAATATCCACGAGATATTTACCTACTTGGCATCCACCACTCCGGAAGGCCTGATCGCATTGCGCGATACATTCGCTCAGGCATTCGCAAAGGCCGGCTTGTCTGGCAGGGAAACAGCGCTCGTATACGAGCAGTCCATGACCACCGGCTTTGGGCAGTCTTGCCGAGGCTACGTGCTGCTCCGCTATCTCGGCTACCCTCGCGACAAGATCAGGATACTGCACGGCGGCTACAGCGCTTGGCGCAACGCAGGACTTCCCAGCACCAGTGACGCTTCCTCACCGGCTCCTGCCACGTTCCCCTCTGCCGAAGGGGGGCGCAGCCTCTTTGTCGATCTCGCCGAGATGAAGCGGGTGGTTGCCGACCCCCACATCGTCAAACTTGACGTACGTGATGTCGATGAATGGATCGGCGAAAGCTCATCGCCCTATGGAAAGGATTTTTGCCCGCGCAAGGGTAGGATCCCAGGGGCGGTATGGCTGGAGTGGTACCGGATGATGAAACCGACGGCTCAGGGACCGATGTTCAAGTCTCCCAGTGAAATTCTCGCGGAGTGCGCCACGGTCGGAATTAGCCGCGATACGCCTGTTGTGGTCTTTTGCTTCAAAGGCGCACGTGCCTCCAATACCTTTGTGGCATTGGAAGAAGCGGGAATCAAGGACGTTCGCCTCTACCTGGGGTCCTGGAACGAATGGTCCAGAGACCCGACCTTACCAATCGAGGAAGGTTTGCCCTACTAGACCCTCTTGAAGCCAACTGAATCGCCCTGTGCGACCGCTGCAAATGGGGGCAGATTTATATAAGCACTCTGATCCTGACCACCCAGGCAGAACTAGAGTAGAAAAAATAAATCTGTCCCCTATAGCTGTGTCTCCTTTAGCAGCATAACTCTGGCCATGGCTTATACATGGCTTCCAATGTTTTCGATTTCGCCTGCCGGAAGAGTCAGACCCAGAGCGGCAATGGCCTCGACGGCCAGTCCGTAGCCCGGCATGCCGCAGACGATGGCTGCGGTTTCGGCAACTCCTTGAAGATCCGACAAGGAGGCTCCGGCCTTGACCGCGCCTGCAGCATGGAGCCGTGCTGGACCACCTTCACCTCGGCCGATCAGCATGGCGAAGTGAACCAATTGCTGGGTTCGCCTATCTAGCGGATTGCGGTGAATCAGCTCACCGCGCAAGTGTTCAATGGCTTGTACGGCGGCTTCTCGTCCGGTTGCCTTGGCCAGCCGCTGCCGGTACTCGATCATGTCGGGCAGCGTGCCAAGCAGTTCCAAATAGGATGCATTCACGGCATCTGCTGCAAGGAGATCCTTAATTGTCATTACTCACTTCATAGAGGTCGTTGAGACAGGATTGTCGAGACGCGGGTCAGCGGCTTACCCGATGAGGTGATCACGATCCGGTAGCTCGAGAAACTCGGGCGGCAAATGCGACTGCTGACGCAGCAACAGATCGGCCTGGCCAAAGTGATAGCTGTGATGGGCATACATGGCCCACAAAAAACCTTGCACGGTGTATTTCCGGCCGATGAAGCTGAAGACCGTGGTCAATTGCTCCGGAGAGAACTCCCGAATCCTATTCAGAGTGTCCTTGAGCACCTTACGGTATTGATTCACCAGCGGCATTCCTGCGCTGGCCACCTCCAGCATGGCAACGCCAACAGGAGGGGCCATTTCCTCATTGAGCTGAATCTGGCTCAGCGTCTTGGTCCAGTAATCCTCTGCACGCATGAGATGCCCAACCAGTGCTTCGATAGTGATGCGCTTGATTCGTTGGCCGAGATAATTGGTGTCCGAGTCCGCAGGAATAGCCGTCCAGAGTTCTCCTGGAATTTGCTCCAGTACGTTAAGGCTGAGAGTCACCTGCTGATTGAACAGTGATATGAAACGTTCGACTTCATTCATGGCGAGCTTTCTTGGATTGGATGATGATTAGCGTCATCATAGGTGTGCACGTAAAATGTAAGTAGGCAGCGGGAAAGCAACAAACTGTGCTTGTAAGGAGAACAAGTGAGCCGGCTAGATGAGATAATTACCTTTGTTGAGGTCGTCAACGCTGGCAGCATCACTAAGGCTGCGGAGCGATTGGGGATCGTCAAGTCGGCCGTCAGCCGCCGGCTGAACGATCTTGAAGATCGTCTCAAGGCTCGCCTGCTCGTTCGTTCTACGGCTGGACTGAGCATCACTGAGGCCGGCAGGGCGTTTCACGAGCGTGCGCGGCATATCATTGCGGAATTGGATGAAGCTGAACTCACGGTTACTGACGCAAGTGCAAACTTGTTTGGGACGGTGCACATGTCGGCACCGGTTAGCCTGACGAATTTGGTCTTGATGCCGCACATCAGTGAGTTTCTCAGGCTAAACCCTGGGTTAATGCTAGATCTGAGTCTCTCGGATCGATTCGTCGACATCGTCAACGAGGGCTTCGATATTGCCATTCGTGCAGGCACGCTCAGCGATTCACGGCTGGTTGCTCGAAAGCTGGTAGACATGGGGCGCGTGACCTGCGCATCGCCGGAATACCTAGCAGCACACGGCACACCGCTCACTCCGCAGGATCTAGACCATCACGATGGCCTGGTCTCTACTAATGCGCCTGAGTCTGTCTATTGGCATTACTCCGGCCCGGCGGGCGAGACCTATCTCGCGCGGCCTAATACGCGCATGAAAGTGAACAACGGCGAGGCCGTTATCACCGCTGCCGTTGCGGGGCTAGGTATTGCCGCTGTACCGGCGTTCATCTCGAAAGAGCTGATAGTTCGGGGCACTCTGATACCTATTCTTTCTGAATACCGACTGGCCGCAGGCAGCCTGTATGCGATATATCCGCCAGGGCGCCATTTGTCGCACAGAGTGCGCGTGCTGATCGATTTCCTCGTCGAGCGATTTACGGTTGCCAATCCAGAGTGAGGCCTTTCGCGATATAAGTCGGCCGATAGCTTCGACCGGTAGGTTAAACAAAGGGGCGTCGCGCTGAAATGCCGTGCAGCGTCACTAACCTAGAACGTCAAAGGTCCGCTTTTCTTGATCACCAACTTCTGCTCAGAGTTGGTTTCTGTCGTTCACGACGGACAGAGATCGGCTGCAGTCGCCCCAGGAACCGTCGGTGGCAGCTACGGCGCAATCGAGATTTCGGCTTGGATTCATCGCCGACCGAGCGACTGCCAAACTAGTGGCCAGTGGCCAGTGGCCAGTGGCCACTGGACACTGTATGAGTCGTCTCGTAATGTGTCTCGCCGCCGCCTCCGTAACGTTTCTCTTATCCCTCAACATGCCGGTTTCGAGGCAGTCGACTGGAATCAAGAGCCGGGGTGCTCATGACCAGAACTTGAAATAACAGGGACGACACAAAGGGATGCAGTCAGATAACCCGCACAAGCACGACTCCCGTCCGGAGTTCTGGCAGTTGTCCATGCGTTGTTGCCAATTGGCGGGCAGCGTGGATGTCGCCTTCTTCTTGATCTTCCTCACTCTCGGTTCGCCCGTTCTGGCCTGGATAAACGTGATCAGCGTGGCAATGTATGTCTACGCCTATCGCGCGTTCAACCAGCGGCGCAATCGGTTCGCGGTCATGCTGATCCGCATCGAGGTGCTGGTGCATGCAGGGCTTGGAACGGTGCTGGTTGGCTGGGAAAGTGGTTTCCACTATTTTCTGCTGATGTTCATTCCTGCCCTGTTCGTCAGCATGCGCGCCCGTGGCGCCTGGATCCTCGCCGCCTGCCTGTGGGCTTATTACGTGGGGCTTGATGTGCTCATGTGGTTCGTCCAGCCGCTACAACCCATTTCCTCCAATGCCCTGTTGGCAGTGCATCTTTTCAACCTGACCGTGGTGTTCTTCATGTTCAGCTATCTGGCGCTGTTCTATGTGATCACGGTGACTCGTGCGCATAAGAGTCTGGCTCGGATGGCAACGACGGACTCCCTGACCGGCCTGTTCAATCGCCGGCATATGATCGCGTTGACTGAGAAGGAGCTGGCGCGGCATAACAGAAAGCCCATTAACCTCACCCTGATGCTGATGGATATCGATCACTTCAAGCAGATCAATGACGAGTACGGTCACGATATTGGCGACCGGGTGCTCGACGCGGTGAGCCATTTGCTCAAGTGCTCGATGCGCGAACAGGATTTCATCGGCCGTTGGGGCGGAGAAGAGTTTTTGGCGATATTGCCGGAAACTGATGTCGACCAGGCTGTCGCCGGCGCAGAGCGCATACGCCAGGCGGTGCAAGCACAGGCGATCGAAAGCGACGGCAAAAAGATCGGCGTGACCCTGTCGATCGGCATCACCCAGTATCGCGCCGAAGAGGCGCTCAGCAACGCCATCGCACGGGCTGACCACGCGCTCTACAAGGGCAAGTCGGCCGGACGCAACCGGGTGGAACTGGCCCTGTCTGAGCCGGGCAGAACCCGATAGATCTCGACCGCTTGCTTGCGGGCAACTCGTACAAAATGATCCTTGAAGCGAATGAAATTACCCGACTCAACCCCCGCTGCCGCCGATTGGATCGAGTGCACGTCACTGAGCGCGTGGAACTCTACGCACGTTATTGAGGTAACCTTGATGAGCATTGGTGGACAATGCTTTTTTTCGAGCAAAGCTCCTGAGGGACTAATAATCGAAGGCGCACCTGTACCCAGGTGGGAGGTTGCCAATGAAGATCACAGCTACGGAACAGACCGAATCGGTCGGAGATGTTCTGTGCGACGTTTGTGGCGATAGCACGCGCGTTGAAGGGTATGGATTGCAGTTCGGCACTCTTCGCGCCAGTTGGGGGTATGGCTCGGCCCATGACGGCGAGCGCTATGAGGTGCATCTATGCGAGCCCTGTTTTTTCAGGACGATTTCCGCCCTCAGACGAGAGCGCATGGTGAGCTTCATGTTCAGCGATGAGGACCAGGATCTCAGCGATTTCGGACGCGTTGCTCGCGATGATTTTTTCAATGACGGCGGTAGCTCGACCTCCTGATTTCCTGCCGGTGCAGCATCTCAGGCCTAGCCGGCATTTCCCCTAGGTTTGTGAGACAAACGTCAGTGGGGACGGCGTATTAAGCGCTTCATCCAGGGTGAGCATCGAGACCAAAGCACACTGCTGCCGGAGAGCCTGGATGATTACGTCGCGGACGCCAATCCGGTGCGGATGGCCGATGTGCTCGTCGATGAACTCAACCTCGGCAGGTTGGACTTCAACGGTGTCGTCCAGGCAGAAACCGGTCGACCCGCTTACCATCCCTGCGTTCTGCTGAAGATCTACATCTACGGCTATCTCAATCGCATCCAATCCAGTCGCCGGCGGGAGCGAGAGGCTCAGCGCAACCTCGAATTGATGTGGCTGACCGTACGTTTGACGCCGGACTTCAAGACCATCGCCAATTTTCGTAAGGCCATCCGCGGCGTCTTGGTGCTGTGCCAGCAACTCAGTTTGTTGGCCGAAGCGCTGGTGGCCATCGACGGCAGCAAGTTCAAGGCGGTCAACAATCGTGACCGTAACTTTACTAGCGCCAAGCTGCAACGGCGGATGGAGGAAATCGAATCCAATATCGGCCGCTACTTCTCCGTGCTGGAAACTGCCGATCGACAGGAGCAAACTGCCTCCTCCTCCGGACGAATGCCCGATACCGCCTGTCCTTACCTGGACTGCGCCGGTCCGCCCAGGGCCACCAGCAACGTCGCGCTGGCCTGCAGACGGCGGGTTTGCAGCGCTTGGCCGCGTAGTCGGGCGTTGAGCGCGGCAGTCTGCGCACTGATCACGTCCAGGTAGCTGACCGCACCGGCGCTGTAGCTATTCTGTGCCAATTGCAACGAGCGCTCGGCGGCGCGGCTGGCGTCGTCCTGGTCGCTGGCTTCGCGTTGCAGGTCGTACAGCTCGCCGAGCGGGTCTTGCACTTCGCGCAGGGCTTTGAGCACGGTGGCCTTGTAATGGGCGCTGGCTTCCTCGAATTCGGCCTTGGCCTGTTTCTCCGCAGCGTCTCGCCGGCCGCCATCGAAGAGCGGCAGGCTGGCCATTGGGCCGAGCGCCCAGACCCGGTTTCCCGCGGCCAGCAGGCTGCCGCTGCCGGCGGTCTGGCCACCGATCAGTGCGGCCAAGTTCAGGTCCGGTAACCAGGCGGCACGGGCCACGCCTATGGCCGCGTTCGCAGCGAACAGGCGGCGCTCGGCGGCGGCGATGTCCGGTCGCCGTTGCAGCAGGCTGCTCGGTAGTTGCGCGGGAATGCCCGGCAGCGCCGGCAGTTCGGTGTTGTCGGCGATGTGGAAGCGTGTGAGGTCTTCGCCGAGCAGTTCAGCGATCGAGTGTTCCAGCAGATGCCGCTGCGCCAGCACTTCGTCGCGTTGCGCCTGGGCGTCGGCGAGCTGGTGGCTGGCGCGGGCCACGTCGAGTTCCGAGGCGATCCCGTTGGTGTAGCGCGTACGGGTCATCTCCAGGGCTTGCGTGTACGCCGCCAGGCTTTCGCCTAGGATCGATGCCTGGCGGTCGAGGCCGCGCAGGCCGAGGTACTGCAGGGCCAACTGCCGCTGCAGGTCGAGGCGCGCGGCGGCGAGGTCGTCAGCACTGGCCTGGGCCTGGGCGTGGCCGGCCGCCGCGAGGTTTTTCAGGCGGCCCCAGAGGTCGAGGTCGAGGTCCAGTCCGACGGCGAGGCTGTCGCTGTCGTAGACGTCTTGTTGGCCGCTGCCGCGCAGTGGCCGATTGTCAGACTGGCGCTGGCGGCTGAACGCGCCGTTCAGGCCGCCTTGCGGCGCCCGCGCGGCGGCGATCCCGGCGGCGGCGGCGCGCGCCGCTTGGTAGTGGGCGAGGGCGGCCGCCAGCGTTGGGTTGGCGCGTGGCAGGGCCTGTTGCAACTCGTTCAGGTGAGGGTCGCCGAAGCGTCGCCACCAATCGCCGGGGCGGGCATCGCTCGGGCCGACGGGCAGCCAGTCGCCGTGGCTGTCGCTGAAGTGCCTGGGCAGGGCCGGCTGCGGCGGCTGGTAGGGCGGCGCCAGCGAGCAGGCGCCGAGGGTCAGCAGGGCGCTGAGCAGTAACGTGTGTTTAAGCCTGGCGTGCATGCTCGCCTCCGTCGCTCTCGCGCACCTCATCACCGTTGGCGAGTGAGTCGGGCGGATTGTCGATCACCTGGTCGCTTGCCTTGAGGCCCTGGTCGATCTGCAGGCGGTCACCGAGGTCAAGGGCGATGTGGACCGCCTGCAGATGCACCCGGCCATGGCCATCGAGCAGGGCCACCTGGGTCCCCTTGGCGCGGAAGATCAGTGCGCTGGATGGAATGCTCAGGCGTGCCTCATCCTTGGGCAAGGGTAGGTGCGCCTCGGCATAGTCGCCTGGCAGCAAGGCAGCGTCCGGATTGGCAACGTCGAATTCGGCGAGCAGGCTGCCCGAGCGCGAGTCGACTGCGGTGGAGCTGCCGCTGTAGCGGGCATGGAATAGCCGCCCTGGGTGCTCCGGCACGCTGAAAGATACCTCCAGGCCGGGGCGGATGGCGCTGGCATAGTTCTGCGGCACCGGCACATAGAGGCGCAATCGGCGGGTGTCGGCGACTCGGAACAGTTCTGCGCCGCTGGCGCTGTCGGCCTGGATGAGTTCTCCAACGTCGGTGTGGCGTGCGGTGAGCACGCCGTCGAAGGGCGCTTGCAGGGTCTTGTAGGCCTCCAGTGATTCTAGCCGCGCGCAGTCGGCTTCGGCGGCGGCGACGTTGGCGCGCGCGGCCTCGGCGTTGGCCTGTTTCTCGTCGGCTTCCTGGCGCGCCACCGAGTGACTGGCCAACAGGTTCTGCCAGCGCACCGCGGTGGTCTGCGCCAGGTGCGCATTGGCGCGGGCCTGTTGCAGGCGCGCGCGGGCTTGCTGCAGTTGTTGGTCGAGGTCGGGCGTATCGATGACTGCCAGCACCTGTCCGGTTTTCACGCTAGCGCCGATATCACTGTGCCAGGCCTTCAGGTAGCCGCTGACCCGGGCGTGGATGGCGGCTTCCTGCCAGGCCTCCAGGTGCGCCGGCAGGTTCAGGTCGTTGGCCTGGCCTGCGGCGGCCGGGTGGAAGGTGCGTACCACCGGCAGCGCCTCGGCTTCGGTCCACTTGGCGACCGCATGGGCGTGCCCGGCGCGAAGGGCCAGCCCGCCGCCGACCAGGACGGCGAGCAGCCCGAGGCTCAGGCTGCCGATCAGGAGCGTGCGGGGGCGGGGACGTTCAATGGGCATTGCGGACTACTCCAGCAGCAACAAGGGGATGGCGGCGGTGCACCATGCTGAACACCACCGGGACGAAAATCAGCGTGGCCAGAGTGGCCGCCAGCAGGCCGCCGATCACCGCGCGGCCGAGCGGCGCGTTCTGCTCGCCGGACAGCGCCAGCGGCAGCATGCCGATGATCATCGCCAGGGCGGTCATGCAAACCGGGCGGAAGCGGGTGAAACCGGCCTCCAGGGCAGCCTTGAGGGCGTCGCCGTGCTCGGCCAGGCGCTCGCGGCAGAAGCTCACCACCAGGATCGAGTTGGCCGTGGCTACGCCCATACAGAGGATCGCCCCGGTCAACGCCGGCACCGACAGGCTGGTGCCACTGAGGAAGAGCATCCAGACGATGCCGGCCAGGCCGGCGGGCAGGGCGGTGATGATCACGAAGGGGTCGAGCCAGGATTGGAAGTTCACCACGATCAGCAGGTAGATCAGCAGCACCGCGCCGGCGAGACCGAAGAGCAGGCCGCCGAAGGCTTCGTGCAGGGCGTCAATCTGACCGTGCAGGCTTACGCTGGCGCCTTTCGGCCTCTGGCTGGCGAGTTGCTCGATGACCTTTTGCATATCCTTCGCCACACCGCCGAGGTCGCGGCCCTGGACGTTGGCATAGAGGTCTAGGGTCGGTTCGATGTTGTAGTGGCTGACCACGGCCGCGCTCGGCACCCGCTGGATGCGCGCCAGGCCACCGAGAATCTGCGCCTGGCCGCCTGCGCCGGTGACCGGAAGGGTTTCCAGCGCGGGCAGGCTGTCCAGGCGGTATTGCGGGGTGGCCGCTACCACGCCGTAGGACACGCCATTCTTCGGGTTGAGCCAGAACACCGGGGCCACCTGTGAGCTGCCGGCGAGGGAGGCGACCATGCTGTTGGTGACGTCGCGTTCTGTGACGCCCAGTCCGTCGGCGCGGCGCCGGTCGACGCTGACGCGCAGGGCCGGGTAACCGGTGGATTGCTGGATGCGCAGGTCGGCGATGCCCGACACATGGCGCAGGCGGCGTTGCAGTTCGACGGCGTAGGCACGGTTGGCCTGCTCGTCCGGTCCGCTGATGCGGACGTCCAGCGGCGCCGGCGCGCCGAAATTGAGTATCTGGCTGCTGATGTCGCCGGGGAGGAAGGCGAACTGGCTGCCGGGGAAGCGTTGCGGTAGCACTTCGCGCAGGCGCTTGACGTAGTCGGCGCTGGGCGCGTGGCCGGGCTTGAGGGCGATCTGGATGTCACCGTCCTGCGGGCCGATGGTGCCGCTGTTGCTGTAGGCCACGTCGATGCCACTGAGCGGGATGCCGATGTTGTCCAGCAGCACCTCGCGCTCGCCGGCCGGGATCACCTCGCGGATCGCTGCCTCGATGCGGTCGAACTGTGCTGCGCTTTCCTCGATGCGCGTGCCCAGCGGCAGGCGCACGTGCAGGGCGATGGCCTCAGCGTCGGTGGCCGGGAAGAAGTCCTCGCCGAGGGTCGGCAGCAGCAGGAAGCTGGCCAGCACGCAGCCGAGGAAGCCGGCGATGAACTGACGGCGGTTGGCCAGGGCCAGGCCGAGCAGGCGGTGATAGCTGTCGCGAACCTGAGAGAAGCCATGTTCGAAGCGCTGCTGGATTATGACTAAGGGTGCGCTCCACGAATGCCTGGTATCGCCCTGATCGCCCTCGTGATGGTTCAGGTAGGCGTCTTCCGGGTGGCGTCCGCTGCCACCTTCGGCGTGGTGTGGCTTGAGCAGGTACAGCGCGAGGGTCGGCACCAGGGTGCGGGAAAGCAGGAAGGAGCTGCCCATGGCGAAGATCACCGCCAGCGCCATCGGCCGGAACAGGTAGCCGGCGATGCCCTGGAGCATGAACATCGGCACGAAGACGATGCAGATGCACAGCAGCGAGACGAACGCCGGGCCGACGATCTGTCGGGCGCCGTCGAGGATCGCCGTGCGCACGTCCTTGCCCTGCTCCAGGTGCCAGTTGATGTTCTCGATGGTCACCGTGGCGTCGTCCACCAGGATGCCCACTGCCAGCGCCAGTCCGCCGAGGGTCATGACATTGAGGGTCTGGCCGCTGGCAGCGAGCAGGGCGATGGCCGCGAGCACAGCCAGGGGGATGGAGGCGGCGATGATCAGGGTAGAACGCCAACTGCCGAGGAACAGCAGGATCATCGCGCTGGTCAGCAGCGCGGCGATGATGCCCTCGCGGGCGACGCTGCCCACCGACTGGCGGACGAACACCGAGGCGTCGCCGAGCAGCGAGGTCTTCAGCGCCGGCGGCAGGGTCTCGCCGATGCGCGGCAGCATGTGGCGAATGTCGTCGATGATGGACAGGGTGGACACCTGGCCGTTTTTCAGTGCCGGCATCAGCACCGCGCGCTGGCCATCCACCCGTACCACGTTGGTCTGCGGCGGCGAGCCATCGCGAACGTGGGCGACCTGGCCGATGGTGATCACGGCGCCGTCGACGGTCTTGATCGGCAGTGCGTTGAGTTCGTCGATGGCGCTCGGGCTGTTGTTCAGCAGCACCGTGTACTCGCGTTGGCCGAGCTTGGCGGTGCCCACCGGAATGATCTGGTTCTGCGCCGCCAGGGCGTTGCCGACGTCCTGCGCGGACAGGCCCTTGGCCGCCAGCGCCTGGGGATCGAGGTCCAGGGTGATCTGCCGCTGCCTACCGCCCATCGGCGTGGGCAGCGCCAGGCCGGCAATGGCGGTCAGCGGCAGGCGGATGTTGTTCTGCACCAGGTCGCGAATCTTCGCTTCCGATAGGCCCTGGCCGGAGAAGGCCAGTTGCAGGATCGGCACCGTGGAGGCGCTATAGTTGAGGATCAGCGGCGGGGTGATGCCCGGCGGCATCTGCTTCAGCACGGTCTGCGAAACCGCAGTGACCTGGGCGTTGGCGGTGCGGATATCGACGCCCGGCTGGAAAAAGATCTTCACAACGCCGATACCGCGTAGTGACTGCGACTCGATGTGTTCGATGTCGTTGACCGTGGTGCTCAGTGATCGTTCGTAGGTAAAGAGCACCCTGCCGGCCATGTCTTCCGGGCCCAGGCCGTTGTATTGCCAGACGGCGGCGATCACCGGGATACCGATTTCAGGAAAAACGTCGGTGGGCGTGCGCAAGGCCGCCAGCGGTCCGACGATGCAGATCAGCAACGCCAGGACGGCGAAGGTATAAGGCTTGTCCAGTGCGGTTCGTACCAGTCCGAGCATGCGCGGGACCTCTTCGGTAGAGTCAATAAACCGTTCTAGTCTGCGGCTTTTCGCCTAAAAGAGGGCCTCGCTGCGGATGAAGGTTTTTTCACCGATCGACTAAAGATTTCTTCATTGGGTTTCATTTGTCCGGCGTCACCTTGCACGCCACCCTGCACCTCGATCCGGCGGTACGCGCCGGTGAAAATCCCTTTAGCCAGCGAGGTGGCCCGATGTCCCGCAAGCCTTTGTTGATCTTGCCCGTTCTATCTCTGTTTGCCGTCTTGGCCGGCTGTGCCGGTCCGATCCCTCGCGCCAATCCCAGTCAGGCATTAGTACGCCTGGGCGCGCAGTCACCAGACCAATTGGTCGCAGAATCCCAGGATGGAAAAGCGCCGGCGGATGTTCGCTACTTCGAATTGGCGAGTGGAGCGCACGACCTTCAGGTGCAATTGGATAAAAGCGGAGACGACGAGCCCGACCAGTCCATCTGCCATGCCACCCTGCATTACGACGGCTTCCATGCTGGCGAGCAGTACATGTTGCAAGAAAGCAGCCTAGGCAAGGCGCTGCGCCTGGATCTGTACGATGCCCAGGGCAATGCATTGGCGCCGACCGCGGCTTTCCACTGCTTCCCCAGCTGAACACTCAATATCATGAGTTCAACGGCCGCAGCGTGTTTTGACGCTGCGGCCGTTTGCCTTTCGGAGTACCCACCGTTGCGCCTCTACCGAGAAGGAAACCTGAAGATGCGAGCATCTAGACTGCGACTATCTGGCCTTGGGATGCTGGCTCTAATCGCTGGTTGTGCCGGTCCAATGCCCCAGCCCGATCCGTCCAAGGCTTGGGTGAGTCTTGAGGAAGAAATCCAGGATGTAATGCTGGCGGACAAGCTGGATGGCAATAGCCTGCCCGATGGCCGCTACTTCGAGATTCCGCCCGGCAGCCACGATCTGCAGGTTCAGTTGCACGTGGATAACAATGACTCTGCACCAGTCCTCTGTGATGCCAAATTGCACTATGCGGGCTTCGTCGCTGGCGGACATTACAGCTTGAAGGAAAGCCATTTGGGGGCGGAGTACCGCGTGCGGCTTCATGACGCCTCGGGCAAGCAGCTAGCGGCGACCGATGTTTTCTATTGCGTCCCCGGCTGAGGCTGTCGCGATTGGGCTGAATCCCTGCCAGAGGGGCAGCTATTTATCTGAACCCGTCGAGCCCGCCTGGCGTCATGTTGAACTGCTGATCGATAGCCGGGATTGCTTTCCGCTCCGGGCTGGAACCGAGCGAGGTGCGCCCGCGGCGTCCAACCAACTGCTCGCCAGGCCGGCCCCCTGATGCGTCGGTGCCATCACTTCAAGCCAGGTTTTCAGTCGCCCCCCCCTCCGGACTCACCGGCAAGCGGATTTCTCAGGGGCCATTCACCAGGTCTCCGGCAGGCAAATGCGTACTTCTCTCGACTGATTGATCCCGTTGCGGGTTCGCAGGGTTTCCTGCTCATGTCTTATTGGAGGTGAAGGGGCTCACACACCTGCCAGCTATTCGATGCCGCTCATTCGGTGAGTCGGGCGCGCGAAGCGAGGTTTAGTCGATTACGGCTGTGAGCCCGTTCACCCAGACGTTCATGTTAAGGCCTGCGCATACCGGGTTGCTGAGTGGTCGCATTGAACCTGCCCCATTGCTCCCTTCAGTCAAGTGATGAGCCGGGGTGGCAGTAGATACTGAAGCATGCTCCGCCAAGCAGGCTCTTGCCGAGCTGGTAAGGGTAACCGTGCAGGTTGAGAATGGCCGAGACGATCGAGAGGCCGAGGCCGAAGCCGCTTTGGGCAACTCCCTGACGGCCCCGAAATAGGCGTTGGAACACCGCCTGGCGTTCTTCCAGAGGCACACCTGGTCCGGAGTCCAGCACCTCGATGCAACAAAAGCCGTTGCGTTCGGTGGCACGCAGTACAATGTGGCCGCCCTCGGGAGTGAACTTGATTGCATTGCCCAGCAGATTGCCGAAGGCCTCGAAAAGCAGAGCGCGATCTCCTCTGAATCCAGGTAATTGTTCTACGCACTCCAGGGTCAGCGATTGCCTGCGCTCCTCGGCCAGCGGCAGGTAGAATTCGTGCAACTCGCGTAGCAAAGGCAGCGGCTGCAGATCATCGAAGGAAGAGCGCCGTCGGTGATCTTCCAGTTCGGAAATGCGCAGCAGGGCGTGAAAGCGCAGCATCAGCGAGTCGGTCTCGCCGATGATCCGTTCAAGCTGGGTAGACTGTGGCGGCGAGTCTATCTGCTGCTGAAGGCGATGCAGCTGCGTGCGCAGGTGGGTGAGTGGCGTGCGCAGGTCGTGGGCGATGCTGTCGCAGACACCTTTGACTTCCTGCATCAGTTGCACGATGCGGTCGAGCATCCCGTTGACGATGGCCGCCAGCATGTCCAACTCATCACGCCGTTGAGATAGCGGGAGGCGCCGCTCCAGGTCGCCGGCGATTATAGCCGCAGCGCAGCGCTGGATCCTTTGGATGCGTCGTTGCGGGCGGCGACGCAGCAGGTGCCAGCCGATGATGCCAGGTATCAGGGTCAGGGAAATACCCCACAGCAGCGCATGGAGGATGATTCGAGTGACGGCACTGAGTGAGCCGTTGTCGCGCACCAGCACCAGTAGGCGTCCATTGTCCGCATGGACCAGAAGGGCATAGCAACTGCTTCGTAGTTGGCTCCCGTCGATCATGCGATCGCAACGCTTCAGACGGTGCACCTGGCCGTCACGCTTGAGATTGAGAGGGATGTGGTGGATCTTGCCGCTGATGGGCAGACCATTGCGATCGAACAGCCCGTAGGCGTCATTGACTCGCTCGTCGAACACCTGACCAGTGCTCAGCGCGGCGTCCAACTTGTCGCCTTCGAAACGAGAGAACAGGTTCGCTCGCGAGATCAGCGAATGCGCCGAGAGGCTGTCCAGGGAACTAGATACCTCCCAGTAGAGGATGCCCATCAGCAAGCTGCCCCAGGCAATGAAAAGAAAACTGTACAGTGCGAGCAACCGGCTGCTCGATGATCGCCATCCCTCAGACGGATTCGGCAAGGACATACCCGACTCCTCTCACTGTCCTGAACAGAGGTCTCAGCCCCGGCTGGTCGATCTTTTTGCGCAGGCGACCGATGTGCACGTCGATGAGGTTTGTGCCGGGGGTGAGGTGGTAGCCCCAGACTTCTTCGAAAATCATCAACCGCGACAGCACCTGGCCGACGTTGCGCATGAGGAACTCCAGTAGTTTGTACTCGGTGGGTAGAAGCTCGAGTAGCTGGCCGTTACGCCGGGCCTCATGTTTGATCAGGTCGAGTTCCAGGTCGGCGACGCGCAGTATGGTGTCCGCCGTGTCCACCTGCTGCTGGCGGCGCAGCAGGACCTCGACCCGGGCGGCCATCTCGTCCGGTGCGAAGGGCTTGGTCAGGTAGTCGTTGCCGCCGGCGCGCAGGCCGCGGATGCGTTCGTCGACATCGGATAGGGCGCTGATTATCAGTACCGGAGTGGTGATGCCCAGGGTGCGTAGCGTAGTGACGATGGCCAGACCATCGAATTCCGGCAGCATGCGGTCCAGCGTAATTACGTCATAGCTGCCGTTGGCAGCCCTAAGCAGGCCCTCGCGGCCGTTACGCACCCATTCCACGTCAAGGCCGTGGCATTGCAGCTCAGTAAGGATTTCCTGCCCGATGATCTCATCGTCTTCGATCGTCAGGACACGTCGCCCTGCTGGCTCCGCTTGGTGCAATTGCCTGCTCTGCGGTGAGCGCACTTGATCCGACCTTGAGGTTCTTTTCATTTTCGCGGTAGACGCCAGTTCTTTGATGGGGCGCGGAAGCGGGTGCAGGGGATGCCCTTTTCAATATGTCCTGACATCAGAAAGCACTCTGGGGGGCAGTGATCAGCAGCGATGGTTCTGATGGTTGGAAGAGCGCCGGCAGGCTGGAATTTAGCAGTTTAGAGGAGAGTCTCATTGATCGGTTACCCCAATTTTCGAATATGTAATTGAATTTTCGGAGTTTTGCGCATGAGTTGTGGATTTCTTCAATAAATTAAAGTGTCTGATCTTATCAATTTTCGGCAGGGTGTTAGGAGAAAGCTCAAGCTGGCGTGTGGCGTGTGGCGTGTGGCGTGTGGCGTGTGGCGTGTGGCGTGTGGCGTATTAGGTTTTTCCAGGAGGGTTAAGGCAAATGAACGAAAATGAAATATTGTTAACTTAATTAAATTTTATTAATTTTCTTTAGATTCTATTTCCCCTCAAGTCGTCGCGTGAGCGCCAGTCGCTGGTGGCTGATCTCGCTGATTTTTGGCTAATAAGATTCAAATGGCAGCCAGGGGAGGTATAGGGCTTTTGGTTTTATATAATTATCCGTTGGTGACATTGACTTTGGCTGGCTAGGCGCTCTCTTCTGCAAGGGTTGAGCTGCCGGCACTAATGCAGTCCCCTCTCGCAATGGAAATCCCAATAGGAATATCTGGATCACTGTTAGTTCCTGCGTAATCAGGATCCTCACTGGCATTGAGACAGCGAAAGCGGGCAGGTAATGTGCGGCTGGTGGTTAGCTGTGGGATGCGTGGTTGTGAGTCTTCTGTGTCACCAGCAACGCAGAGCAGGCTCGACGGATTCTGTGCGGCGACGATGCGCTGTGGCGGAATATGCGCAGGCAGACGCCGGCCTGGCGTGGCCATTGGCAGCTCGGGGCCGAAGGCGCTTTTGGTCCTGCGCAGGCGCTGCCTCGCACTCCTCGGACGCAATCGAGCGCCTCGATGTATCAGAAGGGCGTCGCGCGAGGAGTGATGCACTGAATTGTCGTACATACGACAGGTTGGAATGCAGCGGGTTTTGCCGGTGATATGGCAGGTCGGTTTTTCCTCGAGCGCGCGCAGTGCTTCCTTAAAAAATTATTCATTTTTGCAGCGAGGTAAAGCACCAGGATAGGGTGCGGCGGTGGATAAGGGGCACCTTCTTCACTGGCGGATAAAAAAAGAGGGCCACCCCAGTTGCTCGGTGGCCCTAGAAGGAGCCAAGAGATTATCAATGATCGACAATGGTGTTTCGATTAAAATTTATTTCATTAAGTTTAAATTGCAGGTTTACGGTTCGTGATGGGGAGGTTTTATATTGGTTTCTACCGGAGGCTGCGGATGATTTCTTCACGGATAGCTGCAGCTTCATGCGCGTCGAGCTTGTCACCCTTGATCTAACCAGAACATTGAGCGCTGCCCGATGACGTCGAGATGGCGCCAGACAATGGGGGACGCGAGGAGTCTTTCGCAATCAACTGAGCGTTCACGCCATTCCCTGTTCACTGCATTGATAGCGGCAAAGGCTTCCACCGAACAGCTCGTCCCTCATTAGTTGAGCGCAAACCGTGGGTGGTAGGATGAGACATTGCGTATGAGTAGGTCGGGGAGTTGATCATGCGTCGCATATACCCACACTCCAGCAACTACTCCGGTAGGGAATCTGAAAAAAAATTCATTTCCAAGGGAACAGGCTGAAATGTCCAGCGCTGTAGGATTTCCTCGAGCCTAGAGCTTGAATCAATACAGATATGTATTGGCGCCCCCTGTAAAAGGAGTCTGCATCATGAAATCCATTAAAGCGATGTTGGTTTTGGCCCTGATGGGCGTATCTGTTGCGGCCATGGCCGAAGACGGTGGCGACAAGGTAATGGCAAGAATGATTGCCGCTCGAGACGCTTCGATGGCCCATTACCTTCAAGTAGAGCACGCTCGTACTCAGACTGCAGTTGTCACTAACCAAGGTTCAGGGTCCGGAAAAGTTCAACGCACTAACTGATGCTGTTCTGCCCCAGTTGCCTGTCTGACCGTCGGCATAGACCTTATGCGCTTAATTCTCGTGGCATGCCGGCGGTCAGCTTGGCAAGCTGTGGGCCAAGACGTTGAAACAGTAAACTCTAGGTTATCCAATGTCCGGCACAGTTAATTTTGAGGTCTTTTCTGAATCTATTCGATACCCCGAGCCTGGCACGGTTAAGATTAGTGAATGACTGAACCCTTCATCAAGTTTTTGCCGCAAGCGATAAATGTGTTTGTCAATGACATTGTCATTCGGAGAGAAGTCATAATCCCAGACGCTTTCAAGTAGCATAAGGCGAGTGACGACCTTGCCAGCATGGCGCATGAGTTGCTCCAGAATTAGGGTTTCCCGATGAGCGAGTGGGATTCTTCGGCCGTGACGTGTTGCCAAGCGTAGTGCGCAATCCAGATATAATTCCCCGACTCGAAGGATGCGTGCTGGTCCCGGCGAATGATTGCGAGTACGCAATAAGGCCTCAAGGCGCGCAAGTACTTCCATGAGAGAGAAGGGTTTGGGCAAATAGCCATCGCAACCTGCTCGCAATCCTTCGATTCGTTGCTGAGTCAAGGCCATGGCGCTGAGCATCAATACAGGAACAAACTCACCCTGACGGCGAAGCTCACGAACCAAGGTCAAGCCATCCATGCCGTGCAAACATCTGTCGAGAATAAGGGCATCGTAGATGCCCTCTAGCGCAAGGGCCAAGCCATCCGGTCCAGTTTTAACCGCATCAACGACATGCCCGGCTTCGCTGAGTCCGCGAACCAGGTAGGAGGACGCGCTAGTGTCGTCGTCGATCACCAGAATTCGCATGCGGACCTCGACAATGGAAGAGTGAAACTTTTTTCGTGCCGTCGAAACTATGCAGGCCTCGCCGACTCGACACACTATGGCATCAATTCGCCCAGAAGGCAGCGTCGCGGACGGCCCAGTCGCGCAACGCGGCAAGAAGACCACAACCTCAAGTGACGGCCTTTGAGGGTGGGCCTGCCTCCTCTGGTGAGGTAGATGTCGCCCTCCAGGATGATGGCGTCTCCGTCTTTTCGATCAGTGAGGGCTTCGATGGTTTTCTGCGGGCAGCGACGGTGTCTTCGATCTCGCCGCTCATTAATCGACTAATCGTCGTCGCAGCAATTTAGAACCACCCGAGACGCCTGCAGGCGCTATAAATCAAATACACACCAAGACCACAGACAAAAATTCCAAATAGCAGGCGTAGTTGAGATCCCGGTATATGGCTGGCAAATATCGCTCCAACCCAAGAGCCAAGGAACATGGTTGCAGCGAGAATAATGGCAGCACGTATGTCGACACTCCCATGTCTATAGTATTCGATCGCCGCTGCAAGACCTACAGGTGGCAGTAGAACTGCCAGTGAGGTGCCAGTTGCCATATGCTGGGAAAAACCAGCGAAGTAGATCAAGGCGGGAACTATGACGATGCCACCGCCAACGCCGAATAGCCCCGCAGAAATGCCACCGAGGGTGCCGATAACAATGAATAACAACCATGCTGGCACGGAGTTTCTCCTTTCTCAAAGGATCAAGAAGTTCAACTTTACCCTGAACAGCCCAGCAAGTATTGGATGAATTGCTAAGATATGCATTTTTTGAAGGAAGGATGTGTCGCCTGTACGAGTCCGGAAAGGGATCCTGTAAAACTAGGTGCTATCGCCGGACAATGCGATGCAGTTGCTTTCTGAGTGCCAGCGTCGATGTTGGTTCGCCATCCGTTTCTGTCGACTGAACCATCGGGTCAACCCTGGTGTGGGCTAGGTGAGTATTTCTGATCCGCATACTGACCACATGGGAATCAACGTCATGCATGCCGGCGTACACTGCTTGGCCTGTCCTGGGCAGGGGCGCTGACTTCCTGCGTCTGTTCGTTCTGCTGATGTTCTACATCGGCATGAGTTTCCTGCTTAAGTGATTCATCCCTAGGAGAAAGCGATGCTGCCTTATCCACAGATCGACCCGGTTGCGGTGTCGCTCGGCCCCCTGAAAGTCCACTGGTACGGCCTGATGTACCTGATCGGCATCGGCGGCGCCTGGTTCCTCGCCTCGCGCCGGCTGAACCGCTTCGATCCGACCTGGAGCAAGGAGAAACTCTCCGACCTGGTGTTCTGGGTGGCCTGTGGCGTGGTCCTCGGCGGCCGCATCGGCTACGTGCTGTTCTACAAGCTGGATTACTACCTGGCCAACCCGCTGGGCCTGTTCAAGGTCTGGGAGGGCGGCATGTCCTTCCATGGCGGACTGCTCGGGGTGATGCTGGTGACCTGGTGGTTCGGCAAGCGCAACGGCAAGAGCTTCTTCCAACTGATGGACTTCATCGCACCGCTGGTGCCGATCGGCCTGGGCGCCGGGCGTATCGGCAACTTCATCAACGCCGAGCTGTGGGGTAAGCCCACCGACGTGCCCTGGGCGATGATCTTCCCGCCCTACAGCGACCCGGCGCAGCTGCCGCGCCACCCCTCGCAGCTCTATGAGTTCGGCCTGGAAGGCATCGCCCTGCTGATCATCCTCTGGCTGTTCACCAGCAAGCCGCGGCCGACCGCCTCGGTCTCCGGGTTGTTCATCCTCTGCTACGGCCTGTTCCGCTTCTTTGTCGAATTCTTCCGCCTGCCCGACGCCGACCAGGGTGCCGGTGGCAACGGCGGTCCGGGCTACCTGGCCTGGGATTGGCTGACCATGGGCCAACTGCTCTGCGTGCCGATGATTCTCGGTGGCATCGCACTGATGATCTGGGCCTACCGCTGCGCGGCGGCCAGGGCTCCGCTCAGATGAGCCTGACGTCGATCGAGAAGTTCGCCGATCGGTGAGTTCTCCATTAACCATCAAATCCCCACGCAGTTGCCAATGGGCTGGTCGTAATTGTCTCGCCAACCCCGCAATAGGCCGCCTAAGCGGATTGTTTGTCAGTGGCCAGATCGCACCAGGCCTTGCCAAGGCGGCCATTGGCGAGGGCGCTGGCAGCGACAGGATTGCGTAGAGCAGGAGCTGCTGCAGTTCGTTTCGCCACGGGGCGCCCTTGCCCACTACCAGTCGCGATGGCTGGTGCCAAAGTGCGCTAGCAAGAGCGGCTGATGGAGTTCTTCGTTGATTCAATGAACCGCTTTAGTCTGCGGATTTTTACCTAACAGCCGACCTCTCGTTTGGTGAAGGATTTTTCATCTTCCTAGTAAAGATTTCTTCATGGGGTTTCATTTGTCCGCCGCCGCCGCGCGCGCCACCCTGCACCTTGTTCCAAGCGCCCCGGCCATGCCGCCGCGCCATTCCGGGGCTAGTGTATTCCCCCTGTCTCGAGGTCTCTGCATGTCACATCTAAGTCGCCTGTCCATCCCCGCTTTGTCGCTGGTCGCCCTGCTCGCCGGCTGTGCCGGACCCATGCCCAAGCCGGATCCGAGCGAAGCCTGGGTCAGCCTCGGCGAGGAAACTCCGAACGTGCTGATGGCCGAGAAGCTCGACGGGATGAACTTGTCCGACGGCCGCTTCTTCGAAGTACCGGCCGGCGCCCACGACCTGGAAGTGCAGCTGTACGATAACTCCGATAGCAACGCCCAGGAGGTGTGCGACGCCACGCTGCGCTACGACGGCTTCGTCCCTGGCGCTCGCTATCACTTGCAGGAAACCAGCCTTGGCCGCGAGTTCCAGGCCAGGTTGTATGACGCCAAGGGTAAGCAGGTAGCTGAAACCGATAACTTCCGCTGCATTCCCGGCTGAGTCGTCTCAGGACGTGTTCCGGCAACCGGCGCCGCGTCGGCGAGGATGCGAGTTCCTCGTCCGCCGTGTCGCGTTACCCGTCGCTCAGCGTTCGCGCAGCAGCAACGAACGCTTCAGGCGATAGCCGTAGCCGCGCAATGTCTCCAGGCAATCTCCCGCCCCCAGCTCAGCCAGTTTGCGCCTCAGCGCGGCGATGCGCCGTTGCAGGCGCGCCGGCTGGATGTCGCCGCCATCGCCCCACAGCGCTTCTTCCAGGCGCGCGATCGGTATGACCCCGCCGTGGCGACCAAACAGTTCCAGCAGCCGCTGTTCGTCGCGGGTCAGTTCGACGCGCCGGGCGCCGAGGCCGAGCTGCGGTAGCCCCAGGGACAGCCAGAGTCCGATGGCGTCAGCGGGCGCTGGCACGCTGCGCAACAGTGCTTGCACCCGCGCGCGCAGTTCTCGTGCGCTCACCTCGACGGGCAGGCACAGGTCAGCGCCGGCGCGCAGGCAGGCCACGCTATTCGATGCGCCGCAGCCATGAAGCACCAGCAGCGCCGCCTGTCCCCGGGGGGCGGCGCACAAGGACAGCAGGGCGGGGTACTGCGCGGGCAGCTCGAGCACCACCAGTTGGAACTGTCCTGTGGTCATCAAGTGCCGCGCCTGTTCCGGGCTGGCGTAGCTGGCGGCCAGCGGCAGATCGCGGGCCCGCGAACCGTCGGCGTCACGAGTAACGTAAAGCAGACTCAACGACTTTCAATCCAGCGGCGATGCGGCGTGACAGCAGACACAGAAACTGGCACCGCCCAGTTCGCTCTGCTCAATACGGTAGGGGAAACCGTGCAGGGAGAAGATCGCCGCGACGATCGACAGGCCGAGGCCGAAGCCGCTCTGGGTGCTTCCCTGGCGGCCGCGGAACAGTCGACGAAACACCGCTTCGCGCTCCTCGGGCGGCACGCCGGGGCCGGAATCGAGAACCGCGATGCAGCAGAAGCCATCGCGCTCAAAGGCACGCAGGCTGATGCGCCCGCCGTCGGGGGTGAACTTGATGGCGTTGCTCAGCAGATTGCCGAAGGCCTCGAACAGCAGTGCGCGGTCGCCCCTGAAACCGGGCAATCCCTCGGCGCAATCCAGATCCAGGGACTGTCCGTGTTCCTCGGCCAGCGGCAGGAAGAATTCCTGCAGCTCGCGCAGCAGCGGCAGCGCCTGCAAGTCCTCGAAGGAGGCCCGCCGGCGGTGGTCTTCCAGCTCGGAGATGCGCAGCAGTGCTCGGAAACGCAGCATCAGCGAATCGGTCTCGTCGATGATCCGCTCGAGCTGGGCGTTCTGCTGCGGCGAGTCGATCTGCAATTGCAGACGGTGCAGTTGCGCGCGCAGGTGGGTGAGTGGCGTGCGCAGATCGTGGGCAATGCTGTCGCAGACGCCTTTGACTTCCTGCATCAACTGGACCACGCGGTCGAGCATGCCGTTGACGATGGCCGCCAGCATGTCCAGTTCGTCGCGCCGCTGCGATAGCGGCAGGCGCCGCGCCAGGTCGCCGGCAATGATCGCCTCGGCGCTACGCTGAATTTGCTGGATGCGCCGTTGCGGGCGGCGGCGCAGCAGGTGCCAGCCGATGATGCCGGGAATCAGGGTCAGGGAAATGCCCCATAGCAGCGCGTGGAAGATAATTCGGTTGACGGCGCTCAGCGAGCCGTTGTCGCGTACCAGTACCAATAGGCGCCCGTTGTCGGCGTTGACCAGCAAGGCGTCGCAACTGCTCTGCAACTGGCTGCCGTCGATCAGCCGGTCGCAGCGCTTGAGGCGGTGCACCTGGCCATCGCGCTTGAGGCTCTGGGGAATGTGGCTGACCTTGCCGCTGATCGGCTTTCCATAGTGGTCGAACAGCCCGTAGGCGTCATTGGCCCGTTCATCGAAGACCTGGCTGGTGCTCAGCGCGGCGTCCAGCTTGTCGCCCTCGAAGCGTGAGAACAGGTGGGCGCGAGAGCGCAGCGAGTGCGCCGAGAGGCTGTCCAGGTAGCTGGACACCTCCCAGTAAAGGGTGCCCATCAGCAGGCAGCCCCAGGAAACGAAGAGGAAGCTGTACAGCGCGAGCAGCCGGCTGCTCGACGAGCGCCAGCCCTTAGAGGGGTTCGGCAAGGACATAGCCGGCTCCGCGTACTGTCTTGATCAGTGGCTCCAGGCCGGGCTGATCGATCTTTTTGCGCAGGCGGCCGATATGCACGTCGATAAGGTTGGTGCCGGGATCGAAGTGATAGCCCCAGACCTCCTCGAAGATCATCAGCCGCGAGAGCACTTGGCTGGCATTGCGCATGAGGAACTCCAGCAGTTTGTACTCGGTGGGCAGCAGGTTGAGCACCTGGCCGTTGCGCCGCGCCTCATGGTTGATCAGGTCGAGTTCCAGGTCGGCGATGCGCAGCACGGTTTCCGCCGAGCCCACCTGTTGCTGGCGGCGCAACAGGACCTCGACCCGCGCGGCCATCTCGTCCGGGGCGAAGGGCTTGGTCAGGTAGTCGTCGCCGCCGGCGCGCAGGCCACGGATGCGTTCGTCGACATCGGAGAGGGCGCTGATCATCAGTACCGGGGTGGTGATGCCGAGGGTGCGCAGGGTGGTTACGATGGCCAGGCCGTCGAGCTCCGGCAGCATACGGTCGAGAGTGATCACGTCGTAGCCGCCGCCGACCGCCTTGACCAGGCCCTCGCGGCCGTTGCGCACCCAGTCCACTTCCAGGCCGTGGCATTGCAATTCGGTGAGGATTTCCTGGCCGGTGATCTCGTCGTCTTCGATCGTCAGGATGCGTCGCATGGTTCGTTCCGCGTGGCTCGATGGCCTATTTTGCGTCGAACGAACGCCGTGAATCCTTAAATCTTTTTTCATTTTTTCGGGCGGACGCCGCGGCAGGACGGGCGCGGGAACGGACAAGGGGGGAAATCCGTCCCGCGCGCCCAGGATCAGAAGATGTTCAGCGGGTACTCGGTGATCAGGCGGGTCTGCTCCAGGTGCCCCCCGGTGGAGGCGTCGCCGGCGTGCCAGGCCTGGCGCAGGCGGAAGCTGAGGTTCTTCGCCGGACCGCTCTGCACCACATATTTCGCCTCGGCATCGGTCTCGTGCTCGCGGTCGTTGGCGCCGTAGAGGCCGTAGTAGGCCGAGTCGCTCGCCAAGTGCGTGCCATCGATGCCCTCGCCGCGGATGTGGCGGACCATGAAGCTCAGGCCGGGCACCCCGTAGCTGGCCAGGTCGAGGTCGTAGCGGACCTGCCAGGAGCGCTCACCAGGGCCGTTGAAGTCGGAGTACTGCACCGAGTCGGCGAGGTTGATCGAGTTGCCGTAGCGGCCGGCGGCGACGCCTGCATCCATGCTGCCGAAGCCCATGTAGTCGAACGGCTGGTCACCGTGGACCTTCTGCCCGGCCAGGGTGAAGGTGTGCGCGCCGAGGATGTAGGCCACAGCCAGCGAGTAGGCGGTGGTGTCGATGGTCCCGGCCTTGGCGCTACCGCTGTCCTGGGTGCGGTAGAGGTTGAAGTCCAGGCCCAGAGATTGCTGGTCGGCCAGCGGCTGGGTGTAGTTGAGGTTGAGGTAGTACTGGTCCCAGATGTCCTGCAGGCGGTCGGCATACAGCGAGGCATTGAACTGCTTGTTGAAGGTGTATTTGCCGCCGGCATAGCTGGCCGCCGAACTGCTCACCCCGCCATAGCTGGTTAGCAAATCGCCGTCGTGGTGGGTGCTGGTGGTGCCGGTGGCGGAGGTGAAGCGTCCGGCGTCCAGATCCAGGCCGTCGATTTCCTGGCTGCCGAGATGGAAGCCGGTGGCGGTTTGCGGCATCAGGTAATTGTCCGCGGTGGCGAATACCGGCGCTGTGGGGCGCATGTCGCCATAGGCCAGTGTGGTGTTGGAGACGCGTATTTTCACGTCGGCGCCAGCCTTGCCGTAGTTGCTGGCGGGATCGCCGTTGTGGTCGTAGGGCACGTTGGGCGAGCCGATCCGCCCGGAGCCGCCATCCAGCTTGAGCGCCAGGTAGCCGAATGCGTCGACGCCGAAGCCGACCGTGCCCTGGGTGAAGCCGGAGGAGTAGTCGAGCAGTTCCGCCTGGCTCCAGTCGCGCTGGTGCGAGCCGGGGCCGGTTTGCTGCCAGAACAGGTTACGGCTGAGCAGGTTGAGGCTGCTATCCTCGACGAATCCCTTGGCGTCGGATTGCTCGCTGGCCAGTGCCAAGCCCGGCAGCCCCAGGGCCACGGACAGCGCCAGGGCACTGCAATTAAATGGCTTCGACGAATACCTCATCGATCGATTACTCCCAATTTGGAACAGTGAATAGAATTGTTGGAATTTCACCCGTGAATGGCGCTCGTCTTCTTTCGCATTTGCATCTGAGTGCAAATGGCGAGAGTCGATACAGCGACGTCGGGCCAGAGTGTTTTTGTCTGGCGCCTTGTGCATTAAGTGTCGGGCGAAGAACGATGACAAATGAATGAATATGAAACTTTATTCATGTATTTAATCTGGCTCGGTAAATGGCCTTTGCATTGATCTCGTGGCAGCCCTGAAGTGCTGGAGAGAACGCCACCTGGAGCCGATTCGGCGGCTCTGTTGCGCGGACAGGCTGAGTAATGCGGGGCTATCGCTCAGGCAAAAAAAAGGCCGCCCAAAGAGTTGGCGGCCTTAAAGGAGCGGGCAAAGTATCCATGAGCGAGGTATTACCTTCTATTAAAAATAATTCATTCGATTACGGGATGAATCCGTTCTCGAATAGATTTAAGCAGTGCAGAAGGAGAAAGAGCACGCCGCCATGCAAGCGTATTGGCCTCGAACTACAAGGTGACACACCCGATGAGCCCAGAATTCCGACTGCGATGGCCAAGTCTCGCTTCAGTGGCGCGCCGAGAAGGCTATCGGCGTACGCGTCGGATCCGTCAAAAAATGTGAAATTTCGATCTGAGAGATGAACACGTCTAAACACGGAAACGAGCCTGCATGTACTTGCCTACAACCTTAAACGACCGATGAGCATCTTCGGCGTCAGCGGTGCAATGGAGGCACTGCGTGCCTGAAACCGGCCATTTTCCTGTGTCTCTCCACCACAAACTGCCGTAGATCGTCCCAGAAAACTCTGGCAGCGGTTAACAGCCTGTGGTCGATATCGTCGCGTACACCTTTGGGGCTCAATTCCAAATGCGGTTCTGGTGTAAGCCTCTTGCTGTTTTCACACAGCCTGGACTCGAAGCTGCCGGTCGGAAACGGTAGAGGCCGACCAGGCGCTGACCTTTGGCCATACCTTCGGCTATTTACATGACACGTTCCCTTTAGCGCTGTTTCTACTTTGCCAGCAGCATGATCACGAACACTGCCAACCAGAAATAGAGGTTGATACCCATGCCTTTGGCATAAGTCTCGGGCGGTTCCTTGTCGTTACCGGCAATATTGAAGCGGGCAGGGTGATGGTGGGAGGCTGGTCTATGCTGCTAGGTTGAATGTTGCTTACGACACAGACGAGGCCGCCTGCGTCGCAAGCGCATGCAACATGCGGAGGCGCCAAATGATACCGATTACCAGAAGAGGATTCTTGAAGGTGAGCGGTGGGGTTGCCGCAGGCGTGGCTATCGGGGTTCCCGATGTATTACATGCAGCGACACTTGCACCGGAGACTCAGGGACGAGTCAATCTTCCCTATCCACTGCATTCCATCGCCAAGAAGCAACAGCTGCAAACCAACACCCCAGTTCCGTTCTCGTACCCTGACGCATCATCACCCTGTGCGCTGCTCAAGATGGGACATGCAGTCCCTGGAGGGGTAGGGCCTGATCGCGATATCGTGGCGTATAGTCTTCTGTGCACCCACATGGGCTGTCCGGTTGCCTATGACGCTGAGCGACGGGTGTTCAAATGCCCCTGCCATTTCAGCATTTTCGACCCTGAGCACGCGGGCCAAATGGTCTCTGGACAGGCAACCGAGAAGCTGCCCAGCATCGTACTTCAGTACGACCCCAAAGATGAGTCGGTACACGCAGTGGCCATCGAAGGGTTGATCTACGGACGCCAGTCCAACCTCCTGTAACTAGGGGATCAGCATGGCTACCAATAAAGACCGTGTGGCGCTGCCTCCCATGGGCGCCCAGAAGACCAATCTCACCTGTCACTTCTGCATCGTGGGTTGCGGCTACCACGTCTACAAATGGCCGGAGAATCAGGAGGGAGGAAGAGCGCCAACAGACAACGCGCTTGGGCTCGACTTCCGCAAACAACTGCCGCCGATGTCGATCATCATGACCACGGCCATGCAGAACACGATCACCGACCAGGATGGCACACGGCACAACATCATGATCGTGCCCGACAAGCAGTGCTCGGTGAATCAGGGGTTGTCGTCCACGCGCGGTGGCCAGCTGGCCACTGTGATGTACACCCCTGATGGCGTGGGTAAGGAGCGGCTGCGCAGCCCACGCGTGTATGTGGCAGACCAGTGGGTGGACACCAGCTGGGATGATGCCCTCGCGCTGTACGCAGGTGTCACCAAGAAGATCCTGGACAACGACGGGCCATCCGCCATTGCGTTCGACTGCTTCGATCATGGCGGTGCCGGTGGCGGGTTCGAGAACACCTGGGGCACCGGCAAGCTGATGTTCACGGCGCTCAAGACTCCACTGGTGCGTATCCACAACCGCCCGGCCTACAACTCCGAGTGCCACGCCACTCGTGAGATGGGTATCGGCGAGCTGAACAACAGCTACGAAGATGCCGAATTGGCGGACGTCATCGTCGCTGTCGGCTGCAACTCGTACGAAACCCAGACCAACTACTTCCTCGCTCACTGGCTTCCCAATCTACAGGGCCAGACCGTCGAGAAGCGCAAGCAGCGCTTCCCTGGCGAGGAAATTACTTCCGCCAAAGTGATCTTTGTTGATCCGCGACGAACACCGACCATCGCCGTCGCCGAGCAGGTAGCCAAAGACAGCGTGCTTCACCTGGACATCGAGCCGGGCACCGACATCGCCTTATTTAACGCGCTGCTGACCTACGTTGTTGACCAGGGATGGCACGACAAGGAGTTCATCGAGGCTCACACCAAGGGATTCGACCAGGTGCTGAAGGCCAACCGCACATCTCTGGAGGACGCCAGCCATATCACCGGGGTGTCGGTGGAGAAACTCAAACAGGCCGCCGAGTGGGCCTACAAGCCCAAAGCATCGGGCCACCGCCCCCACACGATGCATGCCTACGAGAAAGGGATCATCTGGGGCAACGACAACTACCTGATCCAGTCCTCGCTAGTCGACCTGGTGCTCGCTACCCACAACGTCGGGCGGCGGGGTACCGGTGTAGTTCGGATGGGAGGCCACCAGGAGGGCTATACCCGCCCGCCTTATCCGGGCAGCTCCAAGATCTACGTGGATCAGGAAATCATCAACGGCAAGGGGATGATGTACACGGCCTGGGGCGCCAATCCGTTCCAGACCACCCTCAATGCTGAACAGCATCGAGCTGTCATCCTGAAGCGTGCCGGCATCGTGCGCGAGGCCATGGCCAATGTCCGTGGCGGTGGTACCGAGCAGATGATCGAGGCGATCTACGATGCCGTGAAGAACAAAGGCGGGCTCTTCGTCGCCAACATCAATCTCTATCCGACCAAGCTCGCCGAAGCTGCCCACGTGATGTTCCCGGCAGCTCATCCAGGTGAAATCAACCTCACGTCAATGAACGGCGAACGCCGGATGCGCTTGTCGCAGCGCTTCACCGATCCACCTGGCTCGGCCAAAGCCGATTGCCTGATCGCGGCAGCCATCGCCAACACGCTGAAGCAGCTGTACAGCACGGAAGGCAAACAGGATATGGCGGCGCGCTTCGAGGGCTTCGCCTGGCAAACCGAAGAGGAGGCCTTCAACGACGGCTTCCGCATGGCTGGTCAGGCCGGTGCAGGCCCCATCGACAGCCAGGGCGGTACCACAGGCAACCTGGTCACCTACGAGCGCTTGATCGCCATGGGCAACAACGGCGTCCAGCTACCTGCCAAGGAATTCCGTGACGGTAAGTTGATCGGTACCGAGATGCTCTACACCGATTACAAGTTCGATACCCCGGACGGCAAGGCAGAGTTCAAGCCAGCGCCTTGGCCTGGGCTTCCGAAGCCAGTTGCAGAGCAGAAGGCGAAGTACAAGTTCTGGGTCAACAATGGGCGCATCAACGAGGTCTGGCAGACGCTCTACCACGATCAGTACAACGAGTTCGTGCGGCAACGGGTGCCGATGGCCTTCCTGGAGCTCAATCCGGAGGACGCACAGTCCCTGAATATTGCCTCCGGTGATGTGGTCGAGGTGTTCAACGATTACGGCTCTACCTACGCGCTTGCGTACCTTGAGCCGGACATCAAGCGGAACCAGACCTTCATGCAGTTTGGCCACTTCAATGGAGTCATGGGTGACCTGACCACGCCCTGGACGGATCGAAACGTGGTGCCCTACTACAAGGGGACATGGGCGAACATCCGGCGCATAGGTTCAGTCGAGGTGTTCAAGCAGACAATCAGCTTCAAGACGCGCAGGTTTAGCGCGTAGCGTCCATCTGCAGCGTCCGTCCTCGCTTGGAGGGCGGGCGCCGCCTGCCGCATTACCTCGCTCTGGCAGTTCTTCCTGCACACCATCGCCAAATGTCGGCTCAAGGTGGCAGTCATAGAAGTGTCACTTGCAGTTTATTCGAAAAAACGTATATTCGGAAAACCATATACGAGCTGAGTCCCCTGCGATGACTGACAAGATCCGTGTTCTGTTCGTCTGCACTGCCAACGCCGCCCGTTCCCAGATCGCCGAAGCGCTGCTTCGCTACACCAACTCCGAGCGCTTCGAAGTGTTCAGCGCAGGCACCCAGCCCAAGAGTGTTCATCCGCGCACCTACGAGGTTCTTAAGCATCTTTCCATTGATACCAGCGACCTGCGCAGCAAATCGCTCGATGAGTTCGAGGGCGAGCAGTTCGACTATGTCATCACGCTCTGTGACAAGGCCGCCCAGGAGTGCCAAACCTTGCCAGGTGCGGGAGAACGCTTGGCTTGGAACTTCGAAGACCCGGTGACCAGCGAAAAACCTGACGCCTTCCGCCACACGCTTCATGAGATTCACGAGCGCATCAAGATGTTCGTGCTCGTGAAAACGAGGAGCTAAAACAGCCATGACTGAACACCTGACGCCAATAACGGTATTCAAATGCCTCGCTGACGAAAACCGCGTTCGGATGATGCTGATGATCGCTCGCGAGGAGGAGCTCTGTGTTTGTGAGCTGACCTGTGCACTGGACGAAAGTCAGCCCAAGGTCTCGCGCCATCTGGCGCAGCTGCGTACCTGTGGCTTGCTGGAAGATCGTCGGCAAGGGCAATGGGTCTACTACCGTCTGCACCCCGATCTCCCGGTGTGGGTTCGCCAGATTCTTCTGACGACACTGGAAGCGAATCGGGAATGGCTAAGCAGCAGTTCGAAGCGCCTGGACAACATGGGTGACCGTCCCGAGCGCGTCGCTGCCTGCTGCTGATGACTACCGAGAAAAAGCGATGAAAGTCCTGTTCCTCTGCACCGCCAACAGCTGTCGCAGCATCCTGTCGGAAGCGATTTTCAATCACCTTGCTCCGGTCGGCATGAAGGCATTCAGTGCCGGCAGCCAGCCCAAGGGAGCAGTGAATCCGTTGTCCATCACTGCCCTGCAGCGAGCGGGTATTTCTGCGGAAGGCCTCAGCAGCAAGTTGACCGAGGCCCACGCCAACCTGGCACCGGACTTCGTCATCACCGTCTGCGACAAGGCGGCTGGCGAGGCTTGCCCTGTGTTCTTCGGGCATGCAGTGAAAGCGCATTGGGGGCTTGCCGATCCGTCCGACCTGCAAGTGGGCGCAGCGGAGTTGGACGCTGCTTTCGACGCCACGCTTGAACACATCAAGCGACGCATTGCGGCGTTTCTCGCACTGCCCTTTGAACAACTCGATGCCGCCCAACTCAAGACCGAGCTGGCACGCATCGGAACGCTCTGAAGTTACGGAGACCCACCATGAGCAAGAGCCGTCTTTCATTCCTGGATCGCTACCTGACGGCCTGGATCTTTCTCGCCATGGGGATTGGGATAGGGCTCGGCAGTCTCTTCCAGGGATTGCCGGCCTGGCTGAACAGCCTTTCGGTGGGCTCGACCAACATCCCCATCGCTATCGGCCTGATCGTCATGATGTACCCGCCGTTGGCGAAGGTGAAATACGAGGAGCTGCCGCAGGTCTTCCAGGACAAGCGCATCCTTGCTTTGTCGCTGATTCAGAACTGGGTCGTCGGCCCGGTTCTGATGTTCGTGCTGGCCGTAGTCTTTCTCTCGGACAAGCCCGAGTACATGACGGGCTTGATCCTCATCGGCTTGGCGCGTTGCATCGCCATGGTGCTGGTGTGGAATCAGATCGCGGGAGGCAACAACCAGTACGTTGCCGGACTGGTCGCCTTCAACAGCATTTTCCAGATCCTGTTCTTCAGCGTGTACGCCTGGATCTTCCTCGGCCTGCTGCCGCCGCTGTTTGGCCTGGAAGGCAGTGTCATCCAGACCAGCTTCCTCGATATCGCCAAGTCGGTGCTGATCTATCTGGGTATCCCGTTCCTGGCCGGCTTCCTGACCCGCAAGATCCTTATCAGCCGTAAGGGGGCAAGCTGGTATCAGGCGCACTTCATTCCGAAGATCAGCCCGCTGACGCTCGTGGCGTTATTGCTGACCATCGTCGCCATGTTCAGTCTCAAGGGCGACATGGTGCTGCAGTTGCCACTGGACGTGGTGCGAATCGCCATCCCCCTGACCATCTACTTCGTGGTGATGTTCTTCATCAGCTTCTGGATGGGCAAGCTGCTGGAAGCCGACTACCCGCGTACCACCGCGCTGGCCTTCACTGCTGCGAGCAACAACTTCGAACTCGCCATTGCCGTGGCCATTGCCACCTTCGGCCTCGCCTCGCCGGTCGCCTTTGCGACCGTGATTGGGCCGTTGGTGGAAGTACCCGTACTGATCTCTCTGGTGGGCGTTGCCTGGTGGCTCAAGCGTCGCTGGTTCGATCAAGCCTCTGGCAGCCTTTCCCAGGAGTGAAATCATGACCGATGACCAAATCCCCAACATCGACAGTGAACTGATCGATCTGCCGTCGCCGGACAAGCTGGCTATCCAGCAGAAGTCCACTCACAAACCGCGCATCCTGCTCCTCTATGGATCGACGCGCGAACGCTCCTTCAGCCGTCTGCTGACGGAGGAAGCCGCCCGCTTGCTGGAGCACTTCGGCGCCGAGACGCGGATCTTCAATCCGTCTGGCCTGCCGCTGCCGGATGACGTGCCCGATGACCACCCGATGGTCAAGGAACTGCGTGATCTGGTGCTCTGGTCGGAAGGCATGGTCTGGTGCTCGCCGGAGCGCCACGGCGCCATGACCGGCGTGTTCAAATCGCAGATCGACTGGATTCCGCTGAGCATGGGCGCTGTGCGTCCGACGCAAGGCAAGACCCTGGCGGTGATGCAGGTTTGTGGCGGTTCGCAATCGTTCAACGCAGTGAACCAGATGCGCGTGCTCGGACGCTGGATGCGCATGTTCACCATCCCCAACCAGTCTTCCGTGCCCAAGGCCTACCTGGAGTTCGACGAGGCTGGCCGCATGAAGCCCTCTCCGTTCTACGACCGTGTCGTCGACGTAATGGAGGAGCTGGTGAAGTTCACCCTGCTACTGCGTGATCGCGCCGACTACCTGGTCGACCGCTACTCCGAACGCAAGGAGTCGGCGGAGGAACTGTCGAAACGCGTCAATCAACGATCCATCTGAGGCTTTCTGATCGTGCAATCGCATCCGTATTCCGTTCTCGCCGCTCCCGAGCTGAGTGGCCAGTTGATCTTCACCCCGTGCCCCGGCACCAAGGACACATTGGTGTCCCAGGCGCTGACCACGCTCCGCGATGCCGGCGCGGTGGCGCTGGTGACCTTGATGCCAGGCGAAGAGCTGCTACAGAACGAGATCGATCTGCTTCCCGAGGAGTGCCAACTGCTGGGCATCGAATGGTTCCACCTGCCGATGGAGGATGACCAGGCTCCCGGTGCAGCCTTTACGGCTGCGTGGGAAGCCAATCGAGAGCGACTCCGGGAACTGTTGATGGACGGCAAGACGATCGCCATCCACTGCAAGGGCGGCTCTGGTCGCACAGGTTTGATCGCTGCTCAGCTGCTGATCGAGTGCGGCATGCCCATGCGTGAAGCAATCACCCAGGTACAAGCGATCCGGCCGCGAGCGATTCAACACCCGGCGCACATCAACTACATCAGCCAGTTCGACAAGCAATCGTCGAACGCTCGTTAACCGCAATAGAGAACAACATGGCCATCAAAGTAGGCATCAATGGTTTCGGACGTATCGGTCGCCTGGCGCTGCGCGCGGCATGGGACTGGCCGGAATTCGAATTCGTACAGATCAACGACCTGGCCGGCGATGCCGCGACCCACGCCCACCTGATCAACTTCGATTCGGTGCACGGACGCTGGCACCATGAGGCCGGTTCGGACGGTGACTCTGTGGTTATTGGTGGTAAACGCATCAAGGTCACGGCCAACAAGGCCATTGCTGACACAGACTGGTCGGGCTGCGACCTGGTTATTGAGGCCAGCGGCAAGATGAAGACCGTTGCCGTGCTTCAGGCCTACCTGGATCAAGGTGTGAAGCGCGTTGTCGTGAGCGCTCCGGTGAAAGAGAAGGGCGCGCTGAACGTCGTCATGGGCGTCAACCAGCACCTGTTCGACCCGGCGCAACACCGTATCGTGACGGCAGCCTCCTGCACCACCAACTGCCTGGCTCCGGTGGTGAAGGTGATCCATGAGAACCTCGGCATTCGTCATGGCTCGATCACCACCATTCACGACCTGACCAACACCCAGAGCATCCTCGATCAGCCGCACAAGGATCTGCGTCGCGCCCGTGCCTCCGGCATGAGCTTGATCCCCACTACCACTGGTTCTGCCACTGCCATCGCGGAGATCTTCCCCGAGCTGCGCGGCCGTTTGAATGGCCACGCCGTGCGAGTACCGCTGGCCAACGCCTCGCTGACTGACTGCGTGTTCGAAGTCGAGCGGGAGACCAGCGTGGACGAGGTCAACCAGTTGCTCAAGCGCGCCGCCGAGAACGAGCTGAAGGACATCCTTGGCTATGAGGAGCGCCCGCTGGTCTCTATCGACTACCGCACCGACCCACGCTCCTCGATCATCGACGCGCTCTCGACCATGGTCGTCAATGGCACGCAGGTGAAGCTGTACGCCTGGTACGACAACGAATGGGGCTACGCCAATCGCACCGTCGAACTGGCAAAGCTAGTTGGCCTGGCTGGTTGAGGGACGGAACTCGATCATGAAGGCGCTATCGTCACTCTCACCAGAAGTTCGCCAGTACCTGCTGGTGACGGGCAACTACTGGGCATTCACGCTCACCGATGGCGCCTTGCGCATGCTGGTGGTACTCCATTTCCATTCCCTGGGGTACTCGCCGCTGCAGATCGCAGCCCTGTTCCTGTTCTACGAATTCTTCGGTGTTGTCACCAACCTGGTTGGTGGCTATCTGGGCGCCCGGCTCGGGCTGAACCGCACCATGAACATCGGTCTTGCGATGCAGGTCGTGGCGCTTCTGATGCTCACCGTGCCGTCCGCCTTGCTCACGATACCGTGGGTGATGGGAGCTCAGGCGCTCTCCGGTATCGCCAAGGATCTCAACAAGATGAGTGCCAAGAGCTCGATCAAGCTCCTGGTGCCCGACGCTCAGCAAGGCAAACTCTACAAGTGGGTGGCGATCCTTACGGGCTCGAAGAACGCGCTCAAGGGTGTGGGCTTTTTCCTGGGTGGCGCGTTGTTGGCCGTGCTCGGCTTCAAAGGCGCTGTGCTTGCCATGGCCCTGGTGCTAGCCCTCATCTGGATCGGCAGCATGCTGTCGCTGAAGAAAGACTTGGGCAAAGCCAAGGCCAAACCCAAGTTCCGCGACATGCTCTCCAAAAGCCGCGCGATCAACATTCTCTCTGCCGCCCGGATGTTCCTGTTCGGTGCGCGGGACGTCTGGTTCGTCGTCGCGCTGCCGGTCTACTTGAGCGAGACGCTTGGGTGGGACTTCTGGCTGGTCGGCGGATTCCTCGCCGCCTGGGTGATCGGCTACGGCATCGTCCAGTCCTTCGCGCCGGCATTGACAGGCAAGAAGCGTGGCCACGTCCCCGATGGCCGCGCAGCCTTCGCCTGGGCGCTTGTGCTTGCGGCGTTGCCGGCGGCCATCGCCCTTGGCCTAGACATGAACCTCTCGGCCCAGATCGTGCTGCTGGGGGGGCTGATGTTGTTCGGGGCGCTCTTCGCCGTGAACTCGTCGTTGCACAGCTACCTGATCGTCTCGTACGCCAAGGAAGACGGCGTATCGCTGGATGTGGGGTTCTACTACATGTCCAACGCCATGGGTCGCCTGATCGGCACCGTGCTTTCCGGCTGGGTCTTCCAGGCCTACGGGCTGGTCGCCTGCCTGTGGATTTCAGCGGTCTTCGTTCTGCTGGCCGCGCTCATTTCAATCGCCTTGCCCAGGCATGCTGAGGTGATTGCCGCCCCGCAATAGCTGGGCTGTGGATGTGTGCGACGCCTGCCTTTCTGGGCAAGGCAGGCCCGAAGGCCTGACGCAATGTGGAGGCACATCATGAACAGGTTGATAGGGTTGCTGCCGCTTCTCGTCGCCGCACGACAAGGGGAACGAGCCGCAAAAAGCCGTTGCCGGTATAGAACAGCCGATTGCTGGCAGTTGGTTCGAAGGGCAATGGATAGCTGAGCCATCTGCCGGAAAATCGTCCTTGGCGACCCTCTCGATTTCCACCAACGAAATGCTCTGGGATGCTTGTCCGGTAAAGATCAATAGCCAGGTTAGCATCAACGGAAAGGAAGCAATCATCGTGGTAACCGATGGGTTCGAATGCCTAAGTACGCAGAAAATATTGACCGGCGTGATTCTATCCAGAGTCAGCGACTGCGTATTTTTGCTGAAGTCTTACGAGACAGACGAAGATATCGAACACGGCTCACCTACCATCGTGGGAGCTTACCGCAAGAGAACATGCGCAAACTAAAAATCTCAGATCCTTTAGATAGCGCAAGGAGGTTTAAAAATTAAAGTAAGTCGGGTGGTTTCAGTTTTCTTTATGGGACTCAATGACTCATTCAATTAATTGAGATCAGTATGCGCGAAGCTCGTTTGGTTGATACTGATCTATCAGTGAAAATCTTTAAGCTTTATTCTCAAGCAAGTGTGGTAGTATTTCTTTGAGCAATCCAAGCTAGGGCATTTACCTAGTAATACAGAGAAGTTGGAGACGAGTTCATGAATACGCTGGCCGCGCGTTGGTCACATCGCTATCCGAGAGCTTTTCTGATGCTGGCAGCCGCATTGTGGTGGACTCTTTACCAGACTCTTATCCCCCTATCGGAGGCGGTAGTCGCTTCCTTGCCGGTGCAGCGCGCGAGCCACCTAGGTGGAGCTCTTCAATTCTTCCTTTACGACACACCCAAGGTGCTGATGCTGCTTACCGCCATTGTGTTCGTCATGGGAATGGTCAACAGCTATTTCACACCTGAGCGTACTCGTGCTTTGCTGGCGGGCCGGCATGAGGGCGTTGCCAACGTGATGGCGGCCTCTCTCGGCGTCGTTACACCCTTTTGCTCTTGCTCGGCTGTACCGCTGTTCATCGGTTTCGTACAAGCAGGGGTTCCCTTGGGCGTTACCTTTTCATTCCTAATTGCGGCCCCAATGGTGAACGAAGTCGCGTTGACCTTGTTGTTCGGGATGTTTGGTTGGAAAGTAGCATTGCTCTATATGGGCCTGGGTCTATCAATTGCTGTCGTGGCTGGCTGGATCATTGGTCGTATGAGAATGGAGGTCTATCTTGAGGACTGGGTTCGCGATATGCCTAAAGTTGGCGCCCAGTTTGAAATTGCCGGGATGACTCTCGCCGAGCGCATAGACGGCGGTTTCCAGGCGGTCCGGGAAATCGTCGGAAAAGTCTGGCCGTATATCCTCGCAGGTATAGCGATTGGTGCCGGCATCCATGGCTACGTGCCCGAGGACTTTATGGCTTCATTCATGGGCAAGGATGTTTGGTGGGCAGTGCCGATCGCCGTACTGATTGGCGTTCCGATGTATACCAATGCAGCAGGTGTGATACCAATTGTGCAAGCGCTCCTCGCAAAGGGGGCTGCACTAGGTACAGTACTAGCGTTCATGATGAGCGTAATCGCCTTGTCGCTACCTGAGATGGTGATCCTACGCAAGGTGCTAAAGTTACGCCTGATCGCAACATTTATTATCATTGTAGCGACCGGCATCTTGATCGTTGGTTATGTATTCAACTGGATTCTGTGAGGAAAATAAACATGAAAGAAATTAAAGTGCTCGGCACTGGCTGTTCAAATTGCAAAAACACCATCGCATTAATCGAGCAGGTTGCCAAAGCTCATGGCATTGAGGTCTCGCTAGAGAAAGTCGAGGAACTCAAAGAGATCATGAGCTATGGCGTAATGAGTACACCAAGTGTAGTGATTGATGGCAAAGTTGTACATGCGGGGGGGGTTCCGTCCCGGGACAAAGTTGAACAATGGTTAGCCAACTGAAAAATACGCTGCAATAGACGCGGGTTGATCAACTCGGACAGGCAGAGCTCCAGTAAGCATCCAGCTCAAGGTCATCTTCTACCATCGAGAAGCGCTTGATCGCACGCTGGCCAGCAGGACATTGGTACTTGTCATCAGCGGCTATGTAGATGAAGTCCTGTTTACCGAAGCGCCCTTCAGCTTTGCTGCTGGAAGTCATCGGTTTGGGCACAAAGGGGGGTATGCCCGCCTGCTCGCACGCGAGGATTTCCACTCCGCTGAAGTAGCCGGAATATTTCCGGGGCAGCTGGGCGTCCTACCCAGAACTACTGCAGTAGCTACGCTGCAGGCGACCCAATAGCTGTCTTCGGCGGGAACACGAGTTCGTCGTGTAAGGTGCAAATAAGCCTATGATCCAGCACATGGAACAGCGCAGGGTTCTGTGCGTCTTGGTTACCAATAAAGAAGAGATAGCTACGTGACGCTTGCTTCACTTTTTTGGCTTCCATTCCCTCCTTTCGGGCTACTTCCAGCTCATTCTTGAGCCGTCCGCGTGCAACCGCTGACCATTCTTGCCAGTGGACGATCACTTGGTAGGGCGTAAGCTTTTCATCTTCCCATTCCCCCGCATTGAGCGAAATGGTCAGGTGTTCGGGCGACTCTACGGCCTGAGACCATGCCAGTTCGCCATAGAAAACACGCACATGGGCAAACCGCTCAATACCTTCAGAGCGGAGTTTTTTGAAGGCGGTTCGATAGGTCCTCGGAGCAACGCCGGGGACCTCTAGTGAGAGATGCCTATCGTGCGGGAAGAACAAAAATGCACGGCAGATCGGGCGGATACTGTTGGCTGCGCGTCGTCCTTCTCTGCGAGCCGTGTTGCCCGTTGGGTTCTGCCGACCAACGCTCTGAGTTTGTTGCTCTGTGCGAGGTAAGGTGGCATCGATGATCGTTCGAGTATCAATCAGTTCTAAGCGGGCAGGGGATAAACCAGGAGAAGTCTCTAACTCCTTCTGAACACTGGCGCGTTTGCCCAGGGCTATAACCTTGCTTTCTCCCTCCGACTCACAGTCTGGGCCGTGAGGGTCGCGAATTTGAAAGTGGGCGCGCACTAGGTTTCCTGGGCGGTAGGACCGTGGGAAAGCCTGAGTGTTACAGCCAGTGCACTGGTAGCCATAGGTGTCCACTACTGCCAACAGCTTGAGGTCTTCGGCCTCAACAATTTCCTTGGTCGCGCAATCACGAGCGTTATCCACCACGCTTACTTCTCCATCGAGTTGGGGTGTTCGCCTTATTCAACTCCCAGCATACTGTCCGAAAAATAAGGGGCAAGATGATGAGCGATGAGCTTTATGTTTCCGTCGATGTCGAGACTTCGGGGCCGGTGCCGGGCATTTATAGCCTGCTTTCCATCGGGGCTTGCCTTGTCTCGGAGCCTGCTCAGTCAATCTATCTCGAGCTGCAGCCAGATGGTCTAAAGCACGATCCAGAGGCCGTGGCCGTAACTGGCCTTGAACTCAGCAAGCTCGAAAGCGAAGGGCTTCCTCCGCAGGTGGCGATGCTCAAGCTTGAGCAATGGCTGACTCAGGTGTGCTCAGTAGGGCAGAAAGTCGTTTTCGTGGGGCTTAATGCTCCATTTGACTGGTCCTTCATCAATTACTACTTCCACAAGTATACTGGGGCGAACCCCTTTGGGTTCACCGCAATCGATATGAAGGCGTATTACATGGGAGTTACCGGGTGTCGCTGGAAGGAAACCAAATCCTCTCAAATGACAGCTCGGCTCAACCCCCATAGCGCACCCAACCATAACGCGTTGGACGATGCACGATTTCAGGCGGAGTTGTTCGCTCTCATGCTGGCAGAAGGTCCCAGTCGCTAACTCGGCCAGCTGTTCCATACAGCCCCAACATAGCGTCCTTCCCTGAAGGACCAAGCCTTTATGCCTTCCGAGCTGTTGGAGTTACCCACGATGATTGCCAGCGGGTGCGGCAGATCCTGGGTGTAGTGCGCTGCAAATCTGGAAAAACTCCCGATATCAGTGGGGGAGATCATAGGAATTCTTTGTGGGTGGGTATGCCAGTACCCCACCAGGCGGAGCCCTGCTGCATTGGCTTGCTCAATTTCTTCCCGGCAGCGACGAGCATTCAGTTCAAGCCAGGTCCTGCCTGCCCGATCATCTCTATGAGGGGGAGTCGCCAAGGCGAGTACCAATCCGGTAGCGCTTGAGGGGTCGACAAATAGCTGTCCCCCACGCTCCACATCAAAGCGCCGTTGCCTGTAACTCTCCAACAGGCTTGCGACGTCCTGCGATACCAACAGATGCGTGTCCACCCCGGGCCAGCTCCACTGCCAGGCGATTGGAGTCATTGAGCGCTCTCCAGCAGCTCCGGCCAATCACGCTCTAATTGGGCCTGCTGCATTCCAGCAGGTAGCTCCGGCCCAAGGTACTTCCCTCCCAGCGTCGTCACGTCCTGAGGTCTATTGACGCTGCTGACCCAGCTCGGGCTTTCGATGCTGCCGCTTAACACTCGTAATGCGACTTGAGAAACCATCGAAGCAATGTTCACCATTCCAAGAGAGCCTCCTGGGATGAAGCTCTCTCCGCAGGCGGGAAGGGCGATGACCCCACCTTCCGGCCACTCGGTGAACTTATGCTTAAAATCACCGTTTTCTGTGAATAGGCCTCGAGCATCAAATGCTCCAGAAGGCGCAAGAAGCACATGTCCCACTTGTGTATGAGGCTCACTCCAGGCCTGGAGTAAAGCCCAGGAGGTGCCATTTGACTTGGGTCCCCATAGTGCCACCTCCGACTGCCAATCCGCGGTAGTAACCACCACTAGGTCCGCCTTATCAAAAACCTCGGGATTCGTGTACATCACCACTTCGGCGAAGGTTGCGAACGCCGCGACTTCCGTAGTGGGTAGGTCTTTGCGAATTTGTTCCTGAAGCGCCTCGGCCTTTGGGAGACCGAGGTCATCGGCCCCAAGCACGTGCCTGCCGAGATTCGCCGACACCAAGTGGTCCGGGTCAATCAGTGTCAGATGCCCAACACCCGAACGCGCCAACTGGAGGGCAACCGTGCTGCCCAACGAGCCGACCCCAACACAAACTACGCGAGTCCCTTCCAGGTTCTGCGCCATACCGCTGAGGTCGCGGGACAAAATCTCCGTCCGATCTAGCACATCCAGCGTTGTCGCTCGGATCAGAACGGGGGGATGGCTGACAGCAACTGCTGGTCTGCGTCGTGCTGATCGCAGGTAAAACTTCGAGCCTCGATCCAGCTGCGGACCGTAAGTGCGAACGTTAAGGCAGTAGATTGGAGCACTGGAATCTCCAGGAAGCTCCAAAGCAATCCAACGATTGGGTAGCGAGCCACGCTCATTGAACCAAGCTAACAGCTGAGAGCTGTCGCCAGGGGCAAGGTGCGGCATGAGCCATGTGAGCAGTAGCTCAGGGGCTGGAAGACGTAAGTCTGGATAACTCTGAAGCTTCGCGTAAAATCCAGGGGTCTCCGGGGCTCGCATCCTTGGAGAACGTCCAATCGTGCGCCTGCAGTGGTTTTTGAGTGATGACAGATCTGTTGCGAGCCAGACTGTCTCCTGGCCAGAAGGCAATGCTTGCCGAGGGTCGCTTAGAGCAAACAGCTTCGAGGCGGCTTGGGGGCGATCTAGAAGAATGAGGTTCTGTAGTGACAGCCCCTGCTGCCTAGACCAGTAGGATGTGATTTCGCGCCGAAATTCGGCGTCCCGGGTAGCTGCGCATGACCCTTTTCGGGACAGATTAACGATCTTGCGTAACCGAGCCAGGCTGTCCGATACAACATGTTCGGGGGTGCCCATCACTGGGCGCTCCTGGAAGCCATGAAGGCAAAGTCCGACTTCCATGGCGTGGGGCCATATAAGCCATGGCGAAGGCTCGACAGTAAGCCTTAGCCCGCTGCGGGGGAAATTCCTCGGAAAGCCGATGCGTAGGCGCCGCTCCGCGCCTGTATAATCCACTGGCAGCGGAAAGTAGTAACTCGCAGCTTCGTCAGCCCGTGTGGCCACAGGCCGAAGCAGTGCCAGTGCGGCATCTTCGCCAAGAGCGCCTCGCAGCGCGGCTATACCCCGCTGCAGAGGCGTATCGGTGTGATCAACCAAGACGCCCAACTGGCTTCACATCCTCTTGAGAGCTCGCTGTTCCGCTGAAACCACCAAACAGCGCGCCCATCGACGTGGAGTTTCGGGTGGTTCCGTCCGGGCGGCCAGGCATCGTCCAGTTGGACGGAATTTCACTGTTCACTGCCGAAATGAAGGTAGGGCCCATGCCAAAGTTTTCCTTCACTGCCTTGGCAAAAGCCTCTGCGGACTCGAAGCTTTCAAGTCCCAGCGACACTGATGCGCTGGCATTCTCGTGCCACTCCTGGAATGCCCGGCGGTAGCGATGTCCGTCGAGTGGCCTGTTCCATTTTTCAGCGAAGTTTTCGCCGCTATCGGCCGGGTTGCAAACCTGGCATTCGTTGCCCCGGTACTTAACGTGATCCGGCATCCTCCGGACGATTTCGAGGATGGCATCTAGCGGCCTTAGCGGCGTCGACTGGGACTCTTTCGCCACATCAAGGTAGGCGTGGGTAGCGAGAGTGGTGATGACTGCCGAAATCGGACGATGATCTGTATTTTTTGTGCGGATGGCCCACTCATCCCGATGTCGCTTCAGCAGCTTGATCGTTGCCCGAAGTGGGTCTTGATCGAGATAGTCCTCATACTGCGGCAACGGATCCTGAGTGGCGGCATCAAAAGCGCGCTGGCTTTTCGCGACAGCCATATGTTCCGCCAAGGAGATGGTTTGCGTTGACGCGACCTGCAACCATTTGGAGTAGGGGATCGGGCTGCTCGCCTTCCACCCAGTCACCCGATCCGGTACTTCCAGCTTACCTTCGCCATTGCCTTGAGAATTCCCATTGATGGCACGCGCCGGCGTGACATCAATGTGGAATCCAGGGTTTTCGTCTGCATATATGATCCGGATGCCCCGGCGTAGTTGCTTGATTTCCTCCTGGACACGGCTGCCAGCTTTGAAGCGCTCCTCAATGGCATCCAGAACCTCTTGAGCTCCAGCCCCCTGGGCATGAGGGAGCCAAATAATGGCGTCCGCATCGATGGTGTCCAGATCCTCTGGGGCGCCAGAAACGGGTTTGATCGTTGTCTTCAGGCGCATGGAGCCTTGGACAAAAATGTGAGCCTCCGCCAGTAGTGGATTGTCGGAAGCGTTGAGGGTCTTTTCCAGCTGGGAGTATCGGTCGTTGATCTTCTCGTACTGTGCTTCGGACAGTGAGATCTCCTTCGCGGCGCGGAGCAGAAAGTGCTCCCAGCTTCCGCGCTTGGTCTGTTCATTGCTCATGGACATCAACGAACCTCCTGGGCTTGGTGGCCCAACTGTAGTGTTGGCTTGAACCTGTTTTGGTTGTCTTTATCTCGATCGAAAATCAGGTAAGCGTGTTGGTGTTGCGTGGTAAGCAAGGCCCCGAACTCAATTGCCAAAGCAGCGGGAATCGCCGCAAAAACATGGATTGTGTCTGCAGTCATGGCCTCAAGCCGGCTCAAATGCGTTTGTAGAGCGTCGCGAAACGCGTGTATCACGCGACGGTTCTGAACCATCGCATAGCTGGGCACTGGGATGCTCAGCTCAGCGATACGCGCGCCAGGTAGTGCCTCTTCTACATCGCGAGCTGGGACTTGCGCGGAGATAGACAACACCAGAGCCAGCGGGCCTTCTCCATCCGCGGGCGGGGCGAACACAAACTCGGGAGGTTCGGCTGACTGGTCAGGCCAACGTAGTTGGTGCTCGCGGTTGAATGAGAAAAGCAGGCGCTTGGACCGATCACCTAAGGACTGCCCTAGCATGATCAGCGCCGGGATGTCTGCCACGCCCACTACGGCCAGCGCAGGAGCATCACCATAGGCTCCTCCGCGACGCTTTAGCTGCTGCTCTAATTCGTGCTGAATGTTGTCCTGAATACTCTGCCAATAGTGTGCATCCCTGCCACGATGGCTCGGGGCCGGAAAAGTGATCTTGATGGGATGATCGAATGCAGTCAGTCCCTCTGAGGACATTGCCACCAGCAGATCACGAACGGGGACGTCGTTGTTCGTCGCGAAATGCTGGCTTTGGACAATTACTGGAATTGCTCTTCCACCGTCAGGAGTGGTTGCTGCCAGCCGGACTCGCTCCAGGTACGCTTGGTGCAGGCCGCTAAGATCGCTTTCCGGATATCCATCAGCATCCCGATCGATTTTGTCATGGCAGCCAGGGCAGAGAAGCATGAGATTGGCTGGGTCGTTGGTAAGCGACGCGGCCTTGGCTTCGTCATGGTCAGATCGACCCCGTGGGCCCTTTGGGCTAGCTGGCAGGATGTGAGCTACCTCGCCCCATTTCATGGGCTTACCTACACGGTAGTCGTACATGAGGTCGGTGCCGCACAGCTCACAACGGCCTGCAGCCTGAGTCCACACGACACGCTTTGTCACGTCGTCGGTGTCGTAGCGACCGGTGGCAATATTGGCTTTTTCTTGTTTTCCCACGAGGCCTCCTTGAAACATCAGGAACACTGATCCGTAATGGCTCATTGAGATCAGATAGGGTTGCTAAGTCGGTTTTCAAGGCCGTGGAAGCGAAGCGGCTAAAATAAAATTTCGGCGTCCCCAGCCGTTGGTTGCGAGCTGCTACCGCACGCGCATGAGTCGCCCTCTTCAGGAATTCGCTCGGATCAGCAACCAGCTTCTGGACAGGTGCCGTGATGACCGAGGAAGGGGCGATGGCCTCGAAAGTAAATAGCCCTTTCTTCCGTAGATACCTTCAAGCCTCACCGTCGGTCTTTTAAAACGCTGTGGGATAGTCCGCTTTTGGCTGATCTCTGCCTGTCGCGACCGGCAGAAACCGGCCACAAGGAACCTCGGAAGGGCAAAGGGCCGGGCAGGCGGCGGAGATGGCTCAGCCGTGCCGCGCTCGGCTCGCCTGTACTACCCGGTGTGCCGGCACGCGCAGTTGCGTCAGCAGGTATTCGGCGAATTCCAGCGAGAAGGGTTGCAGGGCAATGGCGCGCTCCATGCAGCTTAACCAGGCGGCGCTGCGTGCTTCGTCGATCGGCCATTGGGCGTGGAAAGACGGGATGGAGATGGAACCGTATTTTTCACTGAACAGCTTTGGGCCGCCCAGCCAGCCGCTGAGGAAACAGGCCAGTTTGTCGCGAGACTGTTCCAGGTTTTCTGGGTGCATGCGGCGCAGGTCGGCCGCATCCGGCAGTTCGTCCATG
>NZ_FNDS01000025.1 GCF_900099785.1 Pseudomonas panipatensis
ACCTTGGTCAGGGCAGCAGTCAGAGTGGTCTTGCCATGGTCAACGTGACCGATGGTGCCGACGTTGACGTGCGGTTTGTTACGTTCAAATTTTTCTTTAGCCATTTTGACCGTCTCCCACCTAGGAATTGAGAAAGCCACGCCACCATTAAAACAAGGGCAGATATTTTCATATCTGCCCTTGTGAGATGGAGCTCATGAGCGGATTTGAACCGCTGACCTCACCCTTACCAAGGGTGTGCTCTACCAGCTGAGCTACATGAGCAAACATAAGCAGCAAGTCTGGAGCGGGTAGCGGGAATCGAACCCGCATCATCAGCTTGGAAGGCTGAGGTTCTACCACTGAACTATACCCGCGGAGCCTGACGCTCACGCTTGAAACTGGTGGAGGGGGAAGGATTCGAACCTTCGAAGTCTGAGACGTCAGATTTACAGTCTGATCCCTTTGGCCGCTCGGGAACCCCTCCGAGTGAGGCGGCATTCTACAGCCTGCCACCGCGCTGTCAAGACTTTTTTCTTAAAAAACCTAAACTTAGGAGTCTGACAGCGGCTTCTCGAAAATCCCCTTTCAGGTCCCCTCTTCGAAGCGGGCGCCATTCTATTCAAACTACTGGGTGGTTGCAACGTTTTTGCAAGGCATTATTTGCCGCTGCAGTTCCGGAAAATCGACGACCAATTGTCGAGCCAGCGCATCGTCGGCTAGGCGACCACTTTCAGGAGCCACCTGCAACCAAAAGTCATGCTGGTTACGCGTCAACTCTCGCACCTGCGCCTCGTATCCAGCAGACTTCAAGCGCAACACTACCGCATCGGCAGAGTCCTTGGTCTGAAAAATACCAAGGGAGATACCATCGGCCAGATCGCCCTCCGTGATGATATAGCTATCGATCTTGCGCGCCTGAAGCTCCCGCAGTTGCCACAGAGAGGCCTGGCGTGAGGCTAGTGGCGGTAGATAAACCCAAAAGTCGGTTCCCGCACTTGCATCCACCGCCTGCAAGCTCACCCGCATGTCCAGGGTAGTCAGCCGCTGCTCGAGGGATTTAGCGCGTCGCTCCTCAGCGAAGGGACCAAAATAGATGCAGGCGCCATTTTGCTGCGCAGCGCCAGAAGATGGAGCCGCTTCAGGCTGCCGACGCATTGAAGCGTCGGCAGACTCGCTGAGCAGGCGTATGTTTTTTTGCTCGCCGTGATAGAGACTAAGAGGCGCAATCTCTTTCGCGCGCAATGGAGTCTGCTGCTGGTGCCAGACAAAGTAGAAGACATTCAGCACCAGCAAAAAAAGAAAGAACCAGCGCATCAATGAAACTCACTCAAACGGACAGGCGAATGCCAGACCGATAAAGACCAGGTCCGGCAGCACCTGGGCATGGGGCAACTCGTCTCTCACCAACTCCGCATCGCCACCAGTCAGGAATACCGCGCAATCCCCACCCAGCAACTCGCGAGCAAGCAGATACTGCTCACGGACAAAACCGCGCAACATCAGCAAGCAACCTCGTTCCACAGCCTCGGCAGTCTCCCGCCCAGGCGACAACGTCTGGATCGCTTCGCGAGCCGCAATGTCGTCATAACGGATGCGCCGGGTATGAGTGCGAAGCTGGCTGCGCATTAAGGGCATTCCAGGGCAGATGTAACCGCCCAGGTGCCGCCCGGAAGCATCAACCAGATCAGACGTCACGGCAGTCCCCAAGTCCAGGACCAGCGACGCCCCACCGGACAATTTGTAGCCAGCCACAAGCGCAAGCCAACGATCGAGCCCTAAACGCTTGTATTCGCGGTAGCCATTCACTACACCGACCAACTCCTCGGCCGGCTCAGCCACTCGAACAGCAACAGAGAAGGCTCCATGCAGGCGCTCGACCAGCGCAGCGGTCTCCTGCTCGCTACGCACACTGACCATGCGACAGTGACGCAAAGCCAGCCCCTCAGCCCCCGTCAATTGGTCAAGTAACGCAGCATCGGAGTCTGCGACACCGGCACAAACAGACTTCAAGTCTGTCGTTCGGATCACTCGCCATTTGATCAGACTGTTACCGCAGTCCAGTTCAAGAATCATCAGACAACCTCAGACTCAATTCGCCTCCGCTATAGCGACTCTCAACACCATCAACATCAAGAAGCAAGGCACCCTGCTCATCAATGCCCACGGCACGCCCGACGACGGTTTTCGCTGCCGTAGACAAACGAACCTCGCGCCCTTGCCACAAGTGGAACGACTCCCACTCCCGCTGACTCGCCGCAAACCCTTGCTCCCGATGGCGAGCAAGGTGCCACTCCAACTCTTTATTCAATGCTGTCAGAAGCTGATTCCGATCCACCGGACGCCCGAGTGCGTCACGGAGTGAAGTCCACGGCTGATCGATACCATCTGCGCTGCGCATGTTCACGTTGATGCCTATGCCAATCGCTACACTGCACAAATCGGCCGGATCACCGGTTAGCTCCAGCAAGATCCCCGCGAGCTTCTTTCCGTTGAGAAGCACGTCGTTCGGCCATTTCAGCCCCGCTGCGGCAATCCCCAACGACTGAATGGCTCGCACAACAGCCAGTCCCACGACGAGACTAAGTCCTTCAAGCTCTTTCGGACCACCGCGAACCGAAATTCCCAGCGTGTAATAGAGATTGGTGCCAAACGGGCTCACCCAAGACCGACCTCGGCGACCTCGACCCGCGGTTTGCCGCTCAGCAATAATGCCAAAAGGAGTGCCAACCCCGGCATCCAGGCGCCGCATGACCTCAGCATTGGTTGAGTCCACCGAGAACAGGACGTCTACCGGCCAGGGGGCATACACTCGGTCGAAATCTATCGCTATTAGCGACTCCGCCAAGCGATAACCGCGACCACGCACGGACTGTATAGGCAAGCCAAACTCGGCCTCTAGATTCTGCAGGCGCTTCCAGACCGCACTGCGACTGATGCCGAGAGCAGCCCCCAATTCCTCTCCAGAGTGAAAGGAACCATCGCTTAATAATTTCAGCAAAGTCTGCATATCGCGCCTCGCTCAGTAAGGCACGCATCATATAGAGACACTCAGGGCTTGCCTATGCCGCGCGCCCGGCAGCCTTGCGTAACGCGAGAGAGGTTCCGAGCTTTTCCGCGCGCAAAAGCAAAACCCCCGGTCATTGCTGACCAGGGGTTTTGGGATAGGTGCTTGACGATGACCTACTCTCACATGGGG
>NZ_FNDS01000019.1 GCF_900099785.1 Pseudomonas panipatensis
TGGTTCCGCAGATCAAGGCCCTGAAGATCGGCGCCGGCACCTCCTGCGGCCTCGACATGGGCCCGCTGGTCACCCGCGTGCACCTGGACAAGGTCACCGGCTACGTCGACGACGGCGTTGCCGCTGGCGCCGAGCTGGTGGTCGATGGCCGCGGCTACCAGGTCGCCGGCCACGAGAACGGCTTCTTCCTCGGCGGCTGCCTGTTCGACCGCGTCACCCCGGACATGCGCATCTACAAGGAAGAAATCTTCGGCCCGGTGCTGTGCATCGTCCGCGTGAACAGCCTCGAAGAAGCCATGCAACTGATCAACGACCACGAATACGGCAACGGCACCTGCATCTTCACCCGCGACGGTGAAGCCGCCCGCCTGTTCTGCGACGAAATCGAAGTCGGCATGGTCGGCGTCAACGTGCCGCTGCCGGTGCCGGTCGCCTACCACAGCTTCGGCGGCTGGAAGCGCTCGCTGTTCGGCGACCTCCACGCCTACGGCCCGGACGGCGTGCGCTTCTACACCAAACGCAAGGCCATTACCCAGCGCTGGCCGCAGCGCAAGAGCCACGAAGCGGCGCAGTTCGCCTTCCCCAGCAATAGCTGATTGGGGTTAGGGGATACGAAAAGGCCGGTCGAGAGACCGGCCTTTTTCGTTCATTCGCAGGATGGCGTTTCGCCCCCCTGCAGCAGCTCCCCGTCGCCGCCCGCCCAATCCACCGGCAACACCCCGGCGCGCACATAGCGATGGAATGACGACCAGGGCCAATCGATCACCCGCGCGACCTGACCGTGCTTGCAAGGATTGAAGTGGATGTAGTCGATATGCCGCGACAGATCGACGGCATCGCGGACGCGGTGCTCCCAATAGCGGCGTTGCCAGATGCCGCGCTCACCCTTTCGGGCCCGACTGCCCGAAAGGGCTTCGCCACCTGGCAGCGATCTTGAGAAGTGCGTCTTGATGAGACGCCAGCGCACGGCATAGTCGTTGTCGCCCTCGGGCAGAGTGCAAAGCGCATGCAGGTGGTCGGGCAGGATGACAATGGCGTCGATCCGCCACGGGTGCCGCTGCATGGTGTAGCGAAAGGCAGCGCGTAAATGGGCGATGCGCTCGACCAGCAGGCGGGAGCGGCGGTCGGCGAGCGTCAGGGTGAAGAACCAGGTGGCGCCTGGCGTTCGATCACGGCGATAAGCGGTCATGGCGCATCCTTGCGTTAGGGGCGATGGGTATCGCTCCGCTCAACGCCATCCTACGGGCAGGGTTGCCGGGCACGCTGTCGGAATGGGCCGAAACCCCCGTCGGGTGATGGAAATCGGCCGGGGGATGCTTTCGTAGGATGGGACGAGCGAAGCGATTCCCATGCTGTTGGCGTGCGCTCAACCCATTCGGGTGGGGAGCAATCTCGGCATTGCTTCCAACGGAACCCAAAGCTCGCCCTGCCAATCGAGCAACACCACTCGCCGTGCCTGCCAGTTCATCGTCACGCGCCGGGGCGCGGGGCCGTCGGGGGCGTATTGGTCGCGCAGGGTGGGGATGACTTCGCGGGTGAGCCAGGTGTCGAGGTGGAGGCTTTCCGGGTGGCCGAAGCGGACCAGGGCTTTGTAGAGGCCGGCTTCGTTGATCACGTCGATCTGCTCTTCGCTGTCGGTGGCGTAGCGCAGGCAGATGCGGCGGGTTTCGTGGGGTTGCAGGCGGCGGTGCAGGGCTTGGGGGTGGTGCAGGCCGAGCATTCGGGCCAGGTCGTGGGCGGCGAACCAGGGTTGGTTGTCGATCATCACGCCGCGCAGGGGGCGGTTGTGGCGGGTGAAGAAGGTGGGGGTGTATGCGTCGTGCATGGTGAAGCTCCTACTAGCTCAACAAGAGCTGCCCACCTGCGTCGCCAAACGTAGGGTGGCAGACCGCGCGGGGTTGGCGAACCGGCTAGTAGGCACCGGCAGACCCGAAGGTCTCCCCGCGCGATCCGCCATTGAGCGTTGCAGCTTCCTGCAATCGTGCGGGGGCCTGCAGAAACCTTCGCCGTTTCCGCAAGCACCTTCAGGCGCTATCGCGCCTACTAGAACCCAGGTCGCCAAACCCGGATCACGGGATTGACCGTGACTGGGGCAGGATAGGGAGGTGCCCGGGTGGCGGCAAGCGGGGAGTTTTCCGGTGGCTGTGTAGGAGTGGGTGGAGGCGCCAACCCGGCAGGGGAGGCCTCAGCGGAATTCCGTGCCGATCAGGATCAGGATGCCTTCGCGGAAGCGCAGCACGCGCGTTGCGCCGTTCTGCGGTGGATAGGTCCAGATTTCGATGGTCGCGCCGCCGGGGATGAGGGTGCCATTCGGCCCGCGCCGGGGCGGTGTCGGCGGGATGATGTCGCGCTGGGCGGGCGGTCCGCATTTTTCCAGGACGACGGCCGCGCGGTCGCCTTCGTTGATCAACTGGGTGCCGCAACGCAGGGTGGAGGCCTCGGCGCCCGCGCTGAAGCCGAGGCCGAGCAGCAGGGCGACGCGCAGGTGGCGGGGCAGGATGGGCATGGTCTGTCTCCGGGCAACGACGGCCGCAGGAGAGCGGACGGCGCTCATGCGGCCCTTGCGCCGGCTCAGCCTTTGTTGGTCTTCAGGTTGCGCGCGTAGAGGTCCCTGCCGCCGCCACCGCCGCCACGGGCTTGCAGCTCGAAGCGTTTGGGCTGGGCCTTGATCAGGTCGCTGAGTTTCTTGAAGCCGTACAGCCGTGGGTCGAAGGCCGGGCGCAGTTTGCTGATGTTCTGCCCGAGGGCGCCGAGCTGGACCCAGTCGTCTTCGTCGTCGGCGATGTCGTCGAGGACTTTGGCGATGAAGTCCAGCGGCACCCGCTGTGCCTTGGGCTTGGGCGCTGGCCGCGGTTCCTGCGGTTGGCCGGCTTCCGTGAGTTCGCTGGGCAGTTCGGCGTCGGCGCGGAGGATTTCCGTGTAGATGAATTTGTCGCAGGCGGAGACGAACGGCTTGGGGGTTTTCTCTTCGCCGAAGCCGTACACGGTCAGGCCCTCTTCGCGCAGGCGCGCGGCCAGGCGGGTGAAGTCGCTGTCGCTGGAGACCAGGCAGAAGCCGTCGAAACGGCGGGTGTAGAGCAGGTCCATGGCGTCGATGATGAGCGCGCTGTCGGTGGCGTTCTTGCCCTTGGTGTAGGCGAATTGCTGGATCGGCTGGATGGAGTGGTCGAGCAGCACTTGCTTCCATTTGCCCAGTTGCGGCTGGGTCCAGTCGCCGTAGATGCGCTTGACGCTGGCGATGCCGTATTTGGCGATTTCTTCGAACAGGCCTTCGACGATGGCGGCCGGCGCGTTGTCGGCGTCGATCAGCACGGCGAGGTGGGTCTGTTGGCGGTTGGGGGTGGTCTTGGTGGGCATGACGGTGGCGCTCTGAAGGCTTGCATGCACCTTAGACCGGCGGCGGGGTGGGCACCAGCGCGGCTAGCCGTTGAGGCGGCGGCTGTCGAAGGCGTCGCGGGCTTCGTAGGCGCTGTAGGTGGCCTGGGCGGCGAGCAGGCCGGCGAGGCCGAAGGCGCGGGTCAGGCCGAAGCGGGCGAAGCCGGCCGGCACCGCCCTGGCGCCGCTGATGGCGTCGGCGAGCACTTCGCCGGCCACCGTGGTCGGCGCCATGCCGTGGCCGCCGAAGCCGATAGCGTGCCAGATGCCGGCCTGGTCCTGGCCGATCTGCGCCATTTGGTGGCGGCCGTAGCTCATCAGGCCGCCCCAGGCGTAGTCCACTTTCACGTCGGCGAGCTGTGGATAGACCAGGCTGAGGTCGCGCTTGAGCAGCGCGGCGATGGCTTCCGGCCCACGGTCGAGGATGGAGATGCGCCCGCCCCAGAGGATGCGGCTGTCGGCCAGGGGGCGGTAGTAGTCGAAGGCGAAGCGGGTGTCGTAGACCGCCGCGCGGCAGTCGATGGCGCTGTGCAGGCGCTCGCCCAGGGGCTCGGTGGCGATGACGTAGGTGGCGATGGGCAGCACCGCGCGCTCGATGGGGTGGTAGACGCCGCGGGCATAGCCGCCGCCGCAGAACACCACCTGCTCGGCATGCACCTCGCCGCCGGCGGTGCGCACCACGTAGCGCCCGGCGCGTTTCTCGATGCCCAGGGCCGGCGAGCCTTCGTGGACGCGCACGCCCAGGCTCGCGGCCGCGCGGGCCACGCCGCGCACGTATTTCAGCGGGTGGAAGTGGAAGGCGTTGCGCTCCAGCAGGCCGCCGAAGTAGCGCTCGGTCTTCAGGCGTTCCTTCAGCGCGCCGGGGGAGATGGGCTCCCAGTCCACGCCGTAGCCTTCCTTCATCAGCCGCCGTGGGGTTTCCAGACGCGCCGGGTCGTTGAACCAGTTGGCGAGGATCACGCCTTCGTCGACCAGGTCGCAGTCGATGCCGTAGCGGCGCACGCGCTGGCGGATCAGTTCCACCGCGTCGATGGTCAGGCGGTAGAGCCGCCGCGCTTCCTCGGCGCCGAGGGTGGCGAGCAGGTCGGCGTTGCCCAGGCTGTAGCCGCCGAAGACGAAGCCGCCGTTGCGCCCCGAGGCGCCGTGGCCGACCCGCTGCGATTCCAGCAGCAACACGTCGCGGATGCCGCGCTCGGCCAGGCCCAGCGCGGTGTTGAGCCCGGCCAGACCGCCGCCGAGGATGCACACGCGGGTGTCGCTGTGGCCGGTTTGGCGGGGGAAGCTCGGTTGTTCGGCGGTGGCTTCGTAGTAGGTCTGGGTGAAGCTGGGCATGGCGCTGGCGTCCCCTGGGCCGGGCCGGGTGGCCCGTGGCGTTCTATTTGTTGAACGATTGTTTAGCGCTCAGGGCGGGGCAGGGCAACTGAAAATTCCTCCGCATGTCATTCCCTGGGGGCATGCGAGGCGGGCTGGCGGATAGCGCGGGGGGCGTCGTGCGCGCTGCGGGGGCGGATGATCGCGGGCGATCATCCGCCGCTGGGATCAGTATTCGATCACCACGTCGCCCTTGGGCACGCTGCAGCAGGAGAGGATGTAGCCTTCGGCGACGTCTTCGTCGGTGATGCCGCCGTTGTGTTCCATCTCCACTTCGCCGGAGCGCTTCATCACTTTGCAGGTGCCGCAGATGCCCATGCCGCAGGCCTTGGGGATGTGCAGGCCGAGCTTGGCGGCGGCGGCGTGGACGGTCTCGCCGGGGGCCACGCGGATGCTCTTGCCGGTTTCGCAGAATTCCACCTGGTGCAGGTCGGCGGCCGGCACTTCCGGGGCGCCGGCGGCTTCGGCGGCCAGTTCGTTGACTTCTTCGCGGACCTCCGGCGGGGTCGGGCCGAAGGCTTCTTCGTGGTAGCGCGACATGTCGTAGCCTTCGGCTTCGAGCAGGCGCTTGATGGCGTGCATGTAGGGCGTCGGGCCGCAGCAGAAGATTTCCCGCTCCATGAAGTCGGGGGCGATCAGGTGCAGCATGGTTTTGTTCAGGTAGCCGCGGTAGCCGGCCCAGGTTTCGCCGATCTCGTACTTCTCGCAGATCAGGTGCAGTTTGAAGTTGGCGATCCGCGAGGCCATGTGGTCCAGCTCGCGGTGGTAGATGATGTCCTTCGGCGTGCGCGCGCTGTGCACGAAGACCATGTCGACGTTGCCGTTGGTGTCGAAGAACCAGCGCGCCATGGACATCACCGGGGTGATGCCGACGCCGCCGGAGAGGTAGAGCACCTTGTCGGCGGCGAAGTCGATGGCGTTGAACAGCCCGACCGGGCCGTGCACCGGGAGCTGGTCGCCTTCCTTGAGGTTGTCGTGCAGCCAGTTGGAGACCTTGCCGCCGGGCACGCGCTTGATGGTGATGGAGAAGCTGTAGGGCACCGAGGGCGAGCTGGAGATGGTGTACGAACGCATGATCGGCTGGCCGTCGATCTCCAGTTCCAGGGTGACGAACTGCCCGGGCTTGAAGAAGAACATCAGCGGTTGGTCGGCGGCGAAGCAGAAGGTGCGCACATCCCAGGTTTCCTGGATGGCCTTGACGCAGCGCACCAGGTGGCGGCCGTTGGTCCAGGTCTGGGTATTCACCGGATTGAGGAAGTTGCTCGACATGGTGTTTCTCCGCGCACGCAGGCCGGGGCCGGCCGAATAGGGGCAGCGCCGGGCCGGGGTCGCGCCCGGCCATTCGGCATGCCTGATGGGATGGATTGTGCGCACGCCCATGGGCGTCCGTTTACCTGCCAGCGACATTTGCATGCTTATCGCGACCTGCCGCTTGGCGCGGGCGCTGCGGCGTCGGAAACGGACGCGGTCGTGTCGTGCATGGATAAGGCCCGCGTCGGGCCGGGCCGCACACTGCATCCCAGCCGAGACGAAGGTATGAGACCGAGCCACAGACCTTCATTCCCGCCACGGCGGGGCCCGCCCATCGGCAGGGCGGGATTCCGGGACTCCGCCGGGATGAGGAAGGCTGTGAACGCCGCCTTGCGTAGCAACCGTATTCAGCCACTTTTTCGCCGCCGTCGGATTCCGGCGCGGCATGAGGACCAAGCGATGGACGTTACCACCACCCTGAGTCTGGGCGATCCGCTGGAACCGGCCCGCAAGGCCACCGCAGAGATGCTGCGCACTCGCGATCATTCCTTCTCGCTGGCGCAGCCTTTCTACAGCGACGAGCGCCTGTTCCAGATCGACATGCAGGAGATCTTCCAGAAGGAATGGCTGATCGCCGGCATGACTTGCGAAATCCCCGCCAAGGGCAATTTCCTCACCGTGCAGATCGGCGACAACCCGGTCATCGTCCTGCGCGGCGCCGAGGGCAAGGTGCATGCCTTCCATAACGTCTGTCGCCACCGTGGCTCGCGCCTGTGCGTCAGCGACAAGGGCAAGGTCGCCAAGCTGGTCTGCCCGTACCACCAGTGGACCTACGAGCTGGACGGCCGCCTGCTGTTCGCCGGCACCGAGATGGGCGATGACTTCGACATGAAGGACTACAGCCTCAAGCCGGTGCACGTGAAGACCGCGGGCGGCTACATCTTCATCAGCCTGGCGGACAACCCGCCGGCCATCGACGACTTCCTGCGTACGCTCGAGCACTACATGGAGCCGTACGACATGGAGAACACCAAGGTGGCCGTGCAGACCACCCTGATGGAGAAGGCCAACTGGAAGCTGGTGATGGAGAACAACCGGGAGTGCTACCACTGCAACGGTTCGCACCCGGAACTGCTGAAGACCCTGCTGGAGTGGGACGACGTCACCGACCCGCGCGCCAGCCAGGCGTTCAAGGACCAGGTCGCCGCCTGCACCAAGGCCTGGGACGAGGAGAAGATTCCTTACGCCCACGCCAGCTTCGGCCTGCGCAACCGCATCGTGCGCATGCCGCTGCTCGACGGCACCGTGTCCATGACCATGGACGGCAAGCCGGGCAGCAAGAAGCTGATGGGTCGCATCAAGAACCCGGACCTGGGCTCCATGCGCATCCTGCACCTGCCGCACTCGTGGAACCACTGCATGGGCGACCACATGATCGTCTTCACCGTGTGGCCGATCAGCGCGCAGGAAACCATGGTCACCACCAAGTGGCTGGTGCACAAGGACGCGGTCGAAGGCGTCGACTACGACCCGCAGCGCCTGCGCGAAGTCTGGGACGCGACCAATGACCAGGACCGTCGCCTGGCCGAAGAGAACCAGCGCGGCATCAACTCCAGCGCCTACCAGCCCGGCCCGTACTCGAAGACCTACGAGTTCGGCGTGATCAACTTCCTCGACTGGTACAGCGAGCGTCTGCTGAACAACCTCGGCGAGGAATCGGCCCACGCCCGCCTGGTCGCCGGCGAGTAAGCCCACCCACCCGACGCCCCCTCACGGGGGCGCCGGCGTTCTGGAGGTTCCGCGTGGACAGCCTGCTCTTCTACAGCAGCTCCGCCTTCGTCGCCGCCCTGGTGGCGTGGAACCTGTTCGCCTGCTGGCGCAAGCGCTGAGCGCGCGGCAGTGAATGGCGGCGCGATTCCCATCGAGGGGTATCGCTTCGCTCCACGCCATCCTACCGATTCCCGAATGAGCGTCCCCTCCATTGCGCCTGGGCGATCGGCTGCGTGGCGGCTCATGCGCTCTTGCCGAGCGGCGTTACCCCTGTCTGCCGACAGAGCACGGCCTGCGGGAGCGGCTGCAAACCCCCGTTCGTCCTCGGATACCCCGTCGCGACGCCCGCGCGGTCGTCCATGTCGTTGCCTTGACGCTTTCGGTACGACCCTGGTCGTTTTCGAACCGGGTCGCCCCGGCCCCCGGGGATATGCTGCCTCCAAAGCGTCGGCACAAGTCCCGGCGCGCCAAGCCTGACAAGGGGTATGCCAGATGAGCCCAGCCGAACTTCACGCCGACAGCATCGTCATCGACGGTCTGATCATCGCCAAGTGGAACCGCGAACTGTTCGAAGACATGCGCAAGGGCGGTCTGACCGCCGCGAACTGCACCGTTTCGGTGTGGGAAGGCTTCCAGGCCACGGTGAACAACATCACCGCGAGCAACAAGCTGATCCGCGAGAACAGCGACCTGGTGATCCCGGTACGCAGCACCGCCGACATCCGCCTGGCCAAGCAGCAGGGCAAGACCGGCATCCTCTACGGCTTCCAGAACGCCCATGCGTTCGAGGACCAGATCGGCTACGTCGAGGTGTTCAAGCAGCTCGGCGTGGGCATCGTGCAGATGTGCTACAACACCCAGAACCTGGTCGGCACCGGCTGCTACGAGCGCGACGGCGGGCTCTCCGGCTTCGGCCGCGAGATCGTCGCCGAGATGAACCGCGTCGGCGTCATGTGCGACCTGTCCCACGTCGGCAGCAAGACCTCGGAAGAGGTCATCCTCGAATCGAAGAAGCCGGTCTGCTACTCGCACTGCCTGCCTTCCGGCCTGAAAGAACACCCGCGCAACAAGTCCGACGAGGAACTGAAGTTCATCGCCGACCACGGCGGCTTCGTCGGCGTGACCATGTTCGCGCCCTTCCTCGCCAAGGGCATCGACTCGACCATCGACGACTACGCCGAGGCCATCGAGTACGTGATGAACATCGTCGGTGAGGACGCCATCGGCATCGGCACCGACTTCACTCAGGGCCACGGCAAGGACTTCTTCGAGTGGCTGACCCACGACAAGGGTTACGCCCGCCGCCTGACCAACTTCGGCAAGATCGTCAACCCGCTGGGCATCCGCACCGTGGGCGAATTCCCCAACCTCACCGAGACCCTGCTCAAGCGCGGCATGCCCGAGCGCGTGGTGCGCAAGGTGATGGGCGAGAACTGGGTGCGGGTGCTCGCCGACGTCTGGGGCGAGTGATGAATACCCCTGGCGCCTGCTGCGCGCGCCGATAGCCGCGTCGCGTCCTCGCGACAGGCTCGCCGTACCGTCGTACTGCTCTCGCCTGTCGCTGTGGGGCTCCTCGCTCTCGGCGCGCTCGCCACGGCTCCAGGGGCATTCATCGGCACTGTTTCATCGAGGCGGCAGGGCTCTGCTCCCTGCCGGTAACAAGAGAATTCCGGAGTACCCACACATGGCCAAACACGCCCCCGAACTGCCCATCGAAGTCGACAGCGAAACCGGCGTCTGGACCACCGACGCCCTGCCGATGCTCTATGTGCCGCGGCATTTCTTCGTCAACAACCACATGGGCATCGAGGAAGAGCTGGGCGCCGAGCGCTATGCGCAGATCCTCTACAAGGCCGGCTACAAGTCCGCCTGGCACTGGTGCGAGAAAGAGGCCGAGTGCCACGGCATCGAAGGCGTGGCGGTGTTCGAGCACTACATGAAGCGCCTGTCGCAGCGCGGCTGGGGCCTGTTCCAGATCGAGGCCATCGACCTCGACAAGGGCACCGCCCAGGTGCGCCTGAAGCACTCCTGCTTCGTCTACGTCTACGGCAAGGTCAACCGCAAGGTCGACTACATGTTCACCGGCTGGTTCGCCGGTGCCATGGACCAGATCCTCGCCGCTCGTGGCAGCAGCATTCGCACCGTGGCCGAACAGGTCTACAGCGGCGCGGAAGAAGGCCACGACGATGGCCTGTTCATCGTAAAACCCCTGTAAGTCGGAGCGCGCATCATGGCTTTCGAGGCAATGTTCCAGCCGATCCAGATCGGCAAACTGACCATCCGTAACCGCGTGCTCTCCACCGCCCACGCCGAGGTCTACGCCACCGATGGCGGCATGACCACCGAGCGCTACGTGAAGTATTACGAGGAGAAGGCCAAGGGCGGTATCGGCCTGTGCATCTGCGGCGGTTCCTCGGTGGTCGCCATCGATAGCCCGCAGGGCTGGTGGAAGTCGGTGAACCTGTCCACCGACCGCATCATCCCGCACTTCCAGAACCTCGCCGACGCCATGCACAAGCATGGCGCCAAGATCATGATCCAGATTACCCACATGGGCCGCCGCTCGCGCTGGGACGGCGAGCACTGGCCGACCCTGATGTCGCCCTCGGGTATTCGCGAGCCGGTGCACCGCGCCACCTGCAAGACCATCGAGCCGGAAGAGATCTGGCGCGTGATCGGCAACTACGCGCAGGCGGCCCGGCGCGCCAAGGAAGGCGGCCTGGACGGCGTCGAGCTGTCCGCCGTGCACCAGCACATGATCGACCAGTTCTGGAGCCCGCGCGTCAACAAGCGCACTGACGAATGGGGCGGCACCTTCGAGGGCCGCATGAAGTTCGGCCTGGAAGTGCTCAAGGCGGTGCGCAAGGAAGTCGGCGACGACTTCTGCGTCGGCATGCGCATCTGCGGCGACGAGTTCCACCCGGACGGTCTGACCCATGAGGACATGAAGCAGATCGCCAAGTACTACAGCGACACCGGCATGCTCGACTTCATCGGCGTGGTCGGTTCCGGTTGCGACACCCACAACACCCTGGCCAACGTCATCCCGAACATGACCTACCCGCCGGAGCCGTTCCTGCACCTGGCGGCGGGCATCAAGGAAGTGGTCAGCGTGCCGGTACTGCACGCGCAGAACATCAAGGACCCGAACCAGGCCACGCGCATCCTCGAAGGCGGCTACGTGGACATGGTCGGCATGACCCGCGCGCACATCGCCGACCCGCACCTGATCGCCAAGATCAAGATGGGCCAGGTCGACCAGATCAAGCAGTGCGTCGGCGCCAACTATTGCATCGACCGCCAGTACCAGGGCCTCGACGTGCTGTGCATCCAGAACGCCGCGACTTCCCGCGAGTACATGGGCGTGCCGCACATCATCGAGAAAACCACCGGGCCGAAGCGCAAGGTGGTCATCGTTGGCGGCGGCCCGGCCGGGATGGAGGCCGCTCGCGTGGCGGCCGAGCGCGGCCATGAGGTGACCCTGTTCGAGAAGAAGGACCAGCTCGGCGGGCAGATCACCACCGCGTCCAAGGCGCCGCAGCGCGACCAGATCGCCGGCATCACCCGTTGGTTCCAACTGGAGCTGGCGCGCCTGAACGTCGATCTGCGCCTGGGCACCGCGGCCGACCCGGAGACCATCCTCGACCTGCGCCCGGACATCGTGGTGCTGGCCAACGGCGGCCATCCGTTCCTCGAACAGAACGAGCACTGGGGCGCCGCCGAAGGCCTGGTGGTGAGTAGCTGGGACATCCTCGACGGCAAGGTCGCGCCGGGCAAGAACGTGCTGGTCTACGACACCATCTGCGAATTCAGCGGCATGTCGGTGGCGGACTTCCTCGCCGACAAGGGCGCCCAGGTCGAGATCGTCACCGACGACATCAAGCCGGGCGTGGCCATCGGCGGCACCACCTTCCCGACCTACTACCGCAGCATGTACCCCAAGGAAGTGATCATGACCGGCGACCTGATGCTGGAAAAGGTCTACCGCGAGGGCGACAAGCTGGTGGCGGTACTGGAGAACGAATACACCGGGGCCAAGGAAGAGCGGGTGATCGACCAGGTCGTCGTGGAAAACGGCGTGCGCCCGGACGAGACGCTGTACTACGCGCTCAAGCAGGGCTCGCGCAACAAGGGCCAGATCGACGTCGAGGCGCTGTTCGCCATCCAGCCGCAGCCCTGCCTGAGCCAGCCCGGCGACGGCTACCTGCTGTTCCGCATCGGTGACTGCGTCGCCCAGCGCAACACCCATGCGGCGATCTACGACGCACTGCGGCTCTGCAAGGACTTCTGACGCCTCCGTAGGATGGGTTGAGCGGGCGAAACCCATCATTGGCCGGACGCAGCATGGCTAGCGCTGCGCTCCACCCATCCTACGCGTCGCTCCGCGCTATTTCGGTCCCGTAGGGAGACCAACAATGCTCAACATCATCCTCCCCCTCCTGCTCTTCGCCGCCCTGGCCCTCGCGGTCCTCGGCGCGCTGAAGCGCTTCGCCATGTGGCGCCGCGGCCGGCCGTCGAAGGTCGATTGGCTCGGCGGCCTGCTGGCCATGCCGCGTCGCTACCTGGTCGATCTGCACCATGTGGTCGAGCGCGACAAGTACATGTCCAAGACCCACGTGGCCACCGCCGGCGGCTTCGTCCTGGCCGCCGTGCTGGCGATCCTGGTGCATGGCTTCGGCCTGCACAGCCGCCTGCTCGGCTTCGCCCTGCTGGCGGCCAGCGCCCTGATGTTCACTGGCGCGCTGTTCGTCGCCAAGCGCCGCCTCGACCCGCCGTCGCGGCTGTCGAAAGGCCCGTGGATGCGCCTGCCGAAGAGTCTGCTGGCGTTCTCCGGCAGCTTCTTCATCGCCACCCTGCCGGTGGCCGGCATCCTCCCGGAAGGGTTCGGTGGCTGGTTCCTCGCGGCGATCCTCGCCGTCGGCGTGGCCTGGGGCGTGTCCGAGCTGTTCTTCGGCATGACCTGGGGCGGGCCGATGAAGCACGCCTTCGCCGGCGCCCTGCACCTGGCCTGGCACCGTCGCGCCGAGCGCTTCGGTGGCGGCCGTTCCACCGGCCTCAAGGCCCTGGACCTGAACGACCCGATGGCGCCGCTGGGCGTGGAAAAACCCACCGATTTCACCTGGAACCAGTTGCTCGGCTTCGACGCCTGCGTGCAGTGCGGCAAGTGCGAGGCCATGTGCCCGGCCTTCGCCGCCGGCCAGCCGCTGAACCCGAAGAAGCTGATCCAGGACATGGTCATCGGCCTGGCCGGCGGCAGCGACGCCACCTTCGCCGGCTCCCCCTATCCGGGCAAGCCGCTCGGCGAGCACAGCGGCGGCCCGCACCAGCCGATCGTCTCCCTCGACGGCAAGGCGCTGGTCGATGCCGAGACGCTGTGGTCGTGCACCACCTGCCGGGCCTGCGTCGAGGAGTGCCCGATGATGATCGAGCACGTCGATGCCATCGTCGACATGCGCCGCCACCTGACCCTGGAGAAGGGCGCGACCCCGAACAAGGGCGCCGAGGTGCTGGAGAACCTCATCGCCACCGACAACCCCGGCGGCTTCGCCCCCGGTGGCCGGCTGAACTGGGCGGCCGACCTGAACCTGCCGCTGTTCAGCGAGAAGCGCCAGGCCGAGGTGCTGTTCTGGGTCGGCGACGGTGCCTTCGACATGCGCAACCAGCGCACCCTGCGCGCCTTCGTGAAGATCCTCAAGGCCGCCAAGGTGGACTTCGCCGTGCTCGGCCTGGAAGAGCGCGACAGCGGCGACGTGGCTCGCCGCCTGGGCGACGAGGCGACCTTCCAGACCCTGGCCAAGCGCAACATCGCGAGCATGGCGCAGTACCGCTTCAAGCGCATCGTCAGTTGCGACCCGCACAGCTTCCATGTGCTGAAGAACGAATACGGCGCCCTTGGCGGCCACTACGAGGTGCTCCACCACAGCACCTTCATCGACGAACTGGTGCGCGGCGGCGCGCTGAGCCTCGGCCAGAGCAAGGCCGCCAGCGTGACCTACCACGACCCCTGCTACCTGGGCCGCTACAACGGCGAATACGACGCCCCGCGCAACGTGCTCAAGGCCATCGGCATCCAGGTGAAAGAGATGGAGCGTTCCGGCTTCCGCTCGCGCTGCTGCGGCGGCGGCGGCGGGGCGCCGATCACCGACATCCCCGGCAAGCAGCGTATCCCGGACATGCGCATGCAGGACATCCGCGAGACCGGCGCCGAGCTGGTGGCGGTGGGCTGCCCGCAGTGCACCGCGATGCTCGAAGGCGTGGTCGCGCCGCGCCCGGAGATCAAGGACATCGCCGAGCTGGTCGCCGACGCGCTGATCGACAGCGCCGAGGTGCCGGCAAAAAAGCCCGCGGCGGCCAAGCGTGAAGTGGCGGAGGTGCAGTGATGAACGCACGGCACACGCCCATCGGGCGGCTCACCACCCAGCGGCTAGCCGCCAGCCACGCCGAACCGGCGAATGACGCACAGCGTCATTCGCCCCACGTCAGCCAGGAGGCCCTGTCATGAGCGACATCATCCGCCGCGACCCGCGCGCCGAGTGGATCGCGCGCAACCGCCTGCACCCGCTGCACCAAGCCATGCAGGCCGCCGCCCAGGGGGGCGAGGCACGCTGGATGGGCCCCAACGGGGTGATCCGCAAGAACCCCCATGCGCTCGGCTTCATCGGCCCCAACGGCATCAAGCGCATCGACCGCTCCGGCGGCCAGCAGGGCGGTGGCGGCAAGCGTTCCGCCGCGCCGGAAGTGGTGCAACTGCCGTTGCAGCGCATCGAGCAACCGGCCTACTACATCGCCGTGGTGCCCGACATGGTCGGTGGCCGCCTGTCCAGTCACGACCGCGACCTGCTCGGCCTCGCCCGCAAACTGGCCGGCACCGACGGCGCGGTGCTGGCGGTGGTGTTCGGCGAGCACAAGGAAAGCGCCTTCGAGACGGCCGGCGTCGACCGCCTGCTGCTGCTCGAAGGCAACGAATACAGCGGCTATGCCCCGGAACAACGGGTGCTGGCGCTGCGCTCGGTGGAGAGCCAGTTCGTTCCGCGCCACTGGCTGCTGCCCGACAGCCGCAGCGGTGGCGGCGAGCTGGGCCGGCGCCTGGCCGCGAGCCTCGGCGAGCGCCCGGCGACCCGCGTCTGGCAGGCCGAGGGCGAGCGCTGCATCGGCCGCGCCGGGGCCGGCCAGCAGGACATCCAGCGGCCGCTGGCGCGGCTGATCCTGGCCGCCGCCGAGTGCGCCGAGCCGGTCAGCGAAACCCGCCACGAGGCCCGTCCGCTCAGCCTGCAAAGCAGCGTGGCGCGCAACCTGCCGCGCATCGAAGACCTCGGCCCGGTGGCCGTGGACCCGGCGCAGATTCCCATGGCCGAGGCGGAGTTCATTCTCTCCGGCGGCAATGGCGTCAAGGACTGGGAGCTGTTCCACCGTGCCGCCGCTGCCCTTGGCGCCACCGAAGGCGCCTCGCGCGTGGCGGTGGACGACGGCCACATGCCGCGTGCGCGCCAGGTCGGCGCCACTGGCACCTGGGTCACCGCGCGGGTCTACCTGGCGGTCGGCATCTCCGGCGCCATCCAGCACCTGCAAGGCATCGGTGCCTGCGACAAGGTGGTGGCGGTGAACAGGGACCCCGGCTGCGACATGATCAAGCGCGCCGACCTCTCGGTGATCGGCGACTCCACGGCGATCCTCCAGGCGCTCATCCGCCTGGTCGAGGCGTACCGCAACGGAGCGGCGCGCGATGCGGCGTGAATGCGCGATGGCTGCCATTGGGCGAATGACCGCGCAGCGGTCGTGCGCCGTCCCCGACACATCGGCGGATGACCCGGCGGGTTATTCGTCCTACCTCGAGGTTGCGGTATGACTGACCTGAACATCGTCACCCTGGTCTCCATCGGTGCCCATCCGTCTTCCGGTCGCGCACGCCGCGCCGATCAGGACGCCCGCGCGGTGGAACTCGGCCTGCGCCTGGCCGGCAAGCGCCTGCAGGTGCTGCATGCCGGCGACCCGCGGGAAGACGCGCTGCGCAGTTACCTGGGCATGGGCCTGGACGAACTCGCTGTGCTCGAACAACCGGCTGGCGCCGACGCCCTGCCGGTGCTCGTCGACTACCTCGACGGCAGCGCCGCGCAACTGGTGCTCACCGGCAGCCAGGCGGAAACCGGCGAGGGCTCGGGCATGCTGCCGTTCCTCCTCGCCGAGCGCCTGGGCTGGCCGTTGGTGGTCGGCCTGGCCGAAGTGGAAAAGGTCGAGAACGGCAGCGCCCAGGTGCTGCAGGCCTTGCCGCGCGGCCAGCGGCGCCGGCTGAAGGTGCGCCTGCCCTTCGTCGCCAGCGTCGACAACGCCGCCCCGGTGGCCCGCCAGAGTGCCTTCGGTCCGGCGCGGCGCGGGCATATCGAGGCCCATGAGGTCGAGGTGGTCAGCGACGATCTGCTCGCCAGCAGCAGCCTGCAGGCGGCGCGTCCGCGTCCCAAGCGGCTCAAGGTGATCAAGGCCAAGACCGGCGCCGAACGTATGAAGGCCGCCACCGCCAAGGCGTCCGGCGGCACCGGCCAGGTGCTCAAGGACCTCAGCGCCGAAGCCGGCGCCGAAGCCATCTTCAAGCTGCTGCGCGAAGAGGGTGTGATTCGCTGAGGCGCGTCCTGCCGAGGATTCGCGCGCCGGGCGCGCGAATCCTTCGCCGGGGCTTGCCAAGCTGCTGAAACGACGCGAAAAAGTTTGTCTAAGCTATTGAATTGACAGCATACGCCCTGTCAGAAAAGCACGTTTTTCCCTGGCCGGGCAGAGCGCTTTTCATTATCCTCCGCGACCTTTCCCACGGCCCGGAGACGACCATGCTCGACACCACCCTCGAACAGCTTGAACACCTGGTGGCAGAGCTGCTGCAGCAGAACCAGCAACTGGCCGCCGACAACGCGCAGCTGCACGAGCGCCTGGGCAAGGCCAGCGAAGACAACGACGCCCTGCAACTGCAACTGATGGAGCAGGAAGAGAAGCACAACGCCACGGCCGTGCGCCTGCAGGCCCTGGTCCGCCGCGTCAGCGAAAGCCGCGCCAGCGCATGAGTGGCGACGGCGTCCGCGTCCTGCGCATTCTCGGCCGCGAATACAGCATCAAAGCGCCGGCCGGCGAAGAGCGGGCCCTGCAGGATGCCGCTGCCTTGCTGCAGGCGGAGATCGCCGCGAGCAAGAAGAAATACCCCTACGTCACCAGCAACGAACTGCTGCTGCTCAGCGCGCTGAACCTTTGCGCGCGGCAGCTGGCGCCCAGCGACGAGGCCGCGCAGGACAGCGAAACGCTGGCGCGCCTGAGCGCGCTGAACCGGCGCATCCTCGCTCACCTGCAATCGCAGGACTGATCTCCCGCCGCCGGCTGTCGAGCGGCGCATAACGCCTCGGGCGTCGTGCGCCCGTCGGGCACCCGCCAGGCCGTGCGGCTTTTCTCGCCAGCGGATGACACCGCTGCTGACCGCCTACGCCGGACGGCGCGGGAGAGGGCCGTTCGTCCAGGCAAACGCCAGGCAAAAAAAAGGGACACCACAATCCGTGGCGTCCCTATGAATGGAGAGAGGGCTGAATATCCTCTCGACCGGTGAGACATGGCGCTGCGGGTGACCCCGTCGCGCCGGGCATAAAAGAAGGGACGGGGGATAACCCATCCCTGAAGGGTGAGAGGCGGGTACTGCCCCTCGACCGGTGAGTCGTGCCTGGCTCGCGCCGGGCGGTGGATCAGGCGCGCAGCGGAATCAGGCGCGGGGCGATCATGTTTTCCGGGCGCAGGATGTCGGCCAGGGTGGCTTCGTCCAGCAGTTGTTCCTCACGCACCAGCTCCAGGACGCCGCGGCCGGTTTCCAGCGCGGTCTTGGCGATTCGCGTGGCGTTCTCGTAGCCGATGTACGGGTTCAGCGCGGTGACCAGGCCGATGCTGTGCTCGACCAACTGGTGGCAGCGCTCGACGTTGGCGGTGATGCCGGTGATGCAGTGCTCGCGGAGCATGTCCATGGCGCGTTGCAGCAGGCGGATCGAGTCGAAGATCTTGTAGGCGATCAGCGGCTCCATCACGTTCAGTTGCAGCTGGCCGCCTTCGGCAGCGATGGTCAGCGCCAGGTCGTTGCCCATGATTTCGAAGGCGCACATGTTCACGGCCTCCGGGATCACCGGGTTGACCTTGCCCGGCATGATCGAGCTGCCCGGCTGGCGTGCCGGCAGGTTGATCTCGTTGATGCCGGTGCGCGGGCCGCTGGAGAGCAGGCGCAGGTCGTTGCAGATCTTCGACAGCTTGACCGCGGTGCGCTTGAGCATGCCGGAGAACAGCACGAAGGCGCCCATGTCCGAGGTGGCTTCGATCAGGTCGGCGGCCGGGACCACCGGCTGACCGCTGATGGCAGCCAGGCGTTCGACGGCCAGGTGCTGGTAGCCGGGGTCGGCGTTGATGCCGGTGCCGATGGCGGTACCGCCGAGGTTCACTTCGGTCAGCAGTTCCGGGGCCAGGCGGCGCAGGCGGTCGAGGTCTTCACCGAGGGTGGTGGCGAAGGCATGGAATTCCTGGCCGAGGGTCATCGGCACCGCGTCCTGCAACTGGGTGCGGCCCATCTTCAGGACGTTGGCGAACTCCACGCCCTTGGCGGCGAAGGCCTGGATCAGGCTGTCGAGGCTGGCCAGCAGGGTGTCGTGGCCGAGCAGCAGGCCCAGGCGAATGGCGGTCGGGTACGCGTCGTTGGTCGACTGCGCCATGTTCACGTCGTTGTTCGGGTGCAGGTACTTGTACTCGCCCTTGGCGTGGCCCATCGCTTCGAGGGCGATGTTGGCGATCACTTCGTTGGCGTTCATGTTGGTGGACGTACCGGCGCCACCCTGGATCATGTCCACCACGAACTGGTCGTGGAAGTCACCACGGATCAGACGGGCGCAGGCCTCGCTGATGGCGGCGTGCTTCTCGCTCGACAGGTGGCCGAGCTTGTGGTTGGCATCGGCCGCGGCCTGCTTGACCATCGCCAGGGCGACGACCAGCTTCGGGTAGTGCGACAGCGGCACACCGGAGAGGCGGAAGTTGTTCACAGCGCGCAGGGTCTGAATGCCGTAGTAGGCGTCAGAAGGTACTTCGAGGGTGCCGAGGAGGTCTTTCTCGATGCGGAACGATGCAACAGGGGACATGACGTATTTTGTCTCGGGAGGACACGGCCAGCGCCGCGATGCCCACAAGACTAGGGATTTCGCCGATCGTCGGCCAATGCTGTTAAGCACTGTCTCATGCACAAACGGCATAATGTAGGCTGTGACGAACTGATGACGGCAAGCGTACGAACATGTTACGCGCGTGCCAGGAGAGCCCCGATTGAACCTTGAAACCAAATGGCTGGAAGACTTCAGCGCCCTGGCCGCCACGCGCAGCTTCTCGCAGGCGGCGGAGAAACGCTTCGTCACCCAGCCGGCCTTCAGCCGGCGTATCCGCAGCCTGGAGGATGCCCTCGGGCTGACCCTGGTGAACCGCCAGCGCACGCCCATCGAGCTGACCGAGGCCGGGCAGTTGTTCCTGGTCACCGCGCGGGCGGTGGTCGAGCAGCTCGGCGAAGTGGTGCGCCACCTGCACCACCTCGAAGGCGGCCAGGGCGAGGTGTTGCAGTTCGCCGCCGCGCACTCGCTGGCGCTGGGCTTCTTCCCGCCGTGGATCGCCCGCTTGCGCGCCGAGGGCCTGAACATCGCCAGCCGCCTGGTGGCGACCAACGTCGGTGAAGCGGTGCACTTGCTGCGCGAGGGCGGCTGCGACCTGATGCTGGCCTTCTACGATCCGGACGCGGCCTTGCAGATGGACCCGGAAATCTTCCCTTCGCTGCACCTGGGGCGCACCGAGATGCTCCCGGTCTGCGCGGTGGACGCCCAGGGCAAGCCGCTGTACGACCTCGACAGCGGACAGAGCGTGCCGCTGCTGGCCTACAGCGCCGGCGCCTTCCTCGGCCGTGGCGTCAACCTGCTGCTGCGCCAGCGCAAGCTGCGCTACACCACCGTCTACGAAACCGCCATGGCCGACAGCCTGAAGAACATGGCCCTGCAGGGCATGGGCGTGGCCTGGGTGCCGCGTCTGAGCGCGGTGTCCGAGCTGGCGCGTGGCGAACTGGCGGTCTGCGGCGGGCCGCACTGGGAGGTGCCGCAGGAGATCCGCCTGTACCGCTGCGCCCTGGTGCGCAAGGCGCAGATCCGCCTGCTCTGGCGCAAGCTGGAAGGCGGCATGGGCGCCAGCGAAGCCATCTGAGCGATGGCCGATGCCGGCGTGTGGATCGCCGGGTGGCCGGCGCTTGCGCTACCCATCGACTGGTGATGATGGGTAGCGCTGCGCTCGACGCCATCCGGCGAGGGCGCGTTTACATTTCGACGACGATGCGCCCTTCGATCTGCCCGGCGCGCATCTTGTCGAGGATGGCGTTGATGTCGTCCAGCTTGCCGGCGCTGACGGTGGCTTTCACCAGGCCTTCGCCGGCGAAGTCGAGGGCTTCCTGCAGATCGGCGCGGGTGCCGACGATGGAGCCGGTGATGTGCAGGCCCTTGAGCACCACGTCGAAGATCGGCGTGGGGAAGTCGCCCGGCGGCAGGCCGACCAGGGAGATGCTGCCGCCGCGGCGGGCCATGCCGATGCCCTGGCCGAAGGCGCTGTTGGACACCGCCGTGACCAGCACGCCGTGGGCGCCGCCGATGTCGCGCTGGATGACCTCGACCGGGTTTTCCTTCCTGGCGTTGACCGTCAGGCTGGCGCCGAGCTTGCGCGCCAGGTCGAGCTTGGCGTCGTCGACGTCCACCGCCGCCACATGCAGGCCCATGGCCCTGGCGTATTGCACGGCGACATGGCCGAGTCCGCCGATGCCGGAAATGGCCACCCACTGACCGGGGCGCGCCTTGGTTTCCTTCAGCCCCTTGTACACGGTGACGCCCGCGCAGAGGATCGGTGCGATCTCGGTGAAGCCGACATTTTTCGGCAAGATGCCGACAAAGTTCGGGTCAGCCAGCACATATTCGGCATAGCCGCCGTTCACCGAGTAGCCGGTGTTCTGCTGGCTTTCGCAGAGGGTTTCCCAGCCGGTCAGGCAGTGTTCGCAGCAGCCGCAGGCGGTGTACAGCCAGGGCACGCCGACGCGATCGCCTTCCTTCACCCGGGTCACGCCGCTGCCGACCGCGGCGACGAAGCCGACCCCTTCATGGCCGGGAATGAACGGCAGGCTCGGCTTCACCGGCCAGTCGCCTTCGGCGGCGTGCAGGTCGGTGTGGCAGACGCCGGAGGCTTCGATCTTCACCAGAATCTGGCCGGGGCCGGGCAGCGGCACCTTGACCTCTTCGATGCGCAGCGGCGCGCCGAAGGCGTGCACCACGGCGGCTTTCATGGTCTGGGGCAGGGTCGTGGACATAGCGGGCTCTCCTTGTGCGAGGGGGCGGTAAGGGAATGCGCCCCAGTCTGGCCCGTTGAGCCTAGGCCATATTGAGCTGAAGCAAGGCAAGGCGAGTCATGTCTTGTGGGAAGTTGCCTACGTCATGCCGCCGAGGGCCCCCGCCGGACCGCCGCGCTGCCTGCCCAACGGCGCCCCGGTGGGCTGCCCGCGCGGCGCGGCATTGCGATATACTGCGCCGCCTCCGAACCGGCCCCGCTCGTCGGTTCGTCCATGAACAAGCCACGCCCCGAGAACGCGTGGCTTGTTGGTTTTTGACGCGCCACGCGGCGCACCACCAAGAGGCACGACGATGAGCGCACTGGTTGGCGTGATCATGGGTTCCAAATCCGATTGGAGCACCCTCAGTCACACCGCTGACATGCTGGACAAGCTGGGCATCCCCTACGAAGTGAAGGTGGTCTCCGCCCACCGCACCCCGGACCTGCTGTTCCAGTACGCCGAAGAGGCCGAAGGCCGTGGCATCGAGGTGATCATCGCGGGTGCCGGCGGCGCCGCCCACCTGCCGGGCATGTGCGCGGCCAAGACCCACCTGCCGGTGCTTGGCGTGCCGGTGCAGTCGTCCATGCTCTCCGGCGTCGATTCGCTGCTGTCCATCGTGCAGATGCCCGGCGGCGTACCGGTCGCCACCCTGGCCATCGGCAAGGCCGGCGCGACCAACGCGGCGCTGCTGTCGGCGAGCATCCTCGGCGGCAAGTACCCGCAGTACCACGAAGCGCTGAAGCGCTTCCGCGCCGAACAGACCGCGTCGGTGCTGGACAATCCCGATCCGCGTGAAGTGTAACGACGGTCTGCCGCGTAGCGGCCAGGCGGCGACGAATGCCGGCCTGGCCCGCGAGACCGCTGGACAGGTATAGGAACCACAGGCTCGAACTATGAAAATCGGTGTCATCGGTGGCGGCCAGCTGGGCCGCATGCTGTCCCTGGCGGGCACTCCGCTGGGCATGAACTTCGCCTTCCTCGATCCGGCGCCGGATGCCTGCGCGCAGGCCCTGGGCGAGCACATCCGTGCCGACTACGCTGACCAGGACCATCTGCGCCAGTTGGCCGAGGAAGTCGATCTGGTGACCTTCGAGTTCGAGAGCGTGCCGGCCGAGACCGTGGCCTTCCTCTCGCAGTTCGTACCGGTCTATCCGAGCGCCGAAGCCCTGCGCATCGCCCGCGACCGCTGGTTCGAGAAGTCGATGTTCAAGGACCTGGGCATTCCCACCCCGGCCTTCGCCGATATCCAGTCGCAAGCCGATCTCGACGCCGCCGCCGCCAGCATCGGCCTGCCGGCCGTGCTCAAGACCCGCACCCTGGGCTATGACGGCAAGGGCCAGAAGGTGCTGCGAGCGGCTTCCGACGTCGCTGGCGCCTTCGCCGAGCTGGGCAGCGTGCCCTGCATCCTCGAAGGCTTCGTGCCCTTCACTGGCGAAGTCTCGCTGGTGGCGGTGCGTGCCCGCGACGGCGAGACGCGCTTCTACCCGCTGGTGCACAACACCCACGACAACGGCATCCTGCGCCTGTCCATCGCCAGCTCCGGGCACCCGCTTCAGGCCCTGGCCGAGGACTATGTCGGTCGCGTGCTGGACAAGCTGGACTACGTCGGCGTGCTGGCTTTCGAGTTCTTCGAGGTCGACGGCGGCCTGAAGGCCAACGAAATCGCTCCGCGCGTGCACAACTCCGGGCACTGGACCATCGAAGGCGCCGAGTGCAGCCAGTTCGAGAACCACCTGCGGGCCGTGGCTGGCCTGCCGCTGGGCTCCACCGCCAAGGTCGGCGAGAGCGCCATGCTCAACTTCATCGGCGAAGTGCCGCCGGTGGCCGAAGTGCTGGCCATCGCCGACTGCCACCTGCATCACTACGGCAAGGCCTTCAAGGCCGGGCGCAAGGTCGGCCATGCCACCCTGCGCAGTGCCGATCTGCCGACCCTGAAGGCGCGTATCGCTGAGGTCGAGGCACTTATCGGCAAGTGCTGACAGCCCCGGCCACCTTCCCTTATGGCAGGTGGCCGAGTGGAACGGCAGGCTTTCCTACACTGTCTGAGGACAGGCGCGCCGCCCCCGCGGCGTGCTCACACGAAGGAGAGACTGCCATGGGCTTAATCGGAACCATCGTCATCGGCCTGATCGTTGGCCTGGTTGCACGCTTCCTCAAACCCGGCGATGACAACATGGGCTGGGTCATGACCATTCTGCTGGGCATCGGCGGTTCGCTGCTGGCCACCTACGGGGGCCAGGCGGTGGGCATCTACCACGCGGGGCAGACCGCCGGTTTCATCGGTGCCGTGGTTGGCGCGGTGCTGTTGCTGGTCATTCTCAATTTCGTGCGCAAGAGCTGACGCGTTCGTCGCGCTGGTCATTTGCCGGCCGATCCACAAGAATTGGCGCCGATTCCCCGCTCCGGCTGTCGCCGGGGCGGCGGAAGCTTCCTGTTTTCCCCGTGCTGAGGGAGCCTCCGTCCGGCTCCCGAGAGTGATCCATGCGTCGTACATTGCTTGCCTGCAGCCTGGCGCTGCTCACCACCCTGGCCCATGCCGGCCAGGCCGAACCGCCGGAAACCGACTGGTTGCAACTGATGCCGCCCAGCGACCGCAAGGCCCTGGAGGAGATGCCGGACATCGTTCACAACACCCCGGAAGCCGCCGGCACCTTCACCAAGAAAGGCGGCCTCAAGCAGAACGACAAGAAGCTGCCGCCGGTGATGTATTCGACCAAGACAGTGGCCGAACTGGCCGGCAAGCAGATCCGCCTGGGCGGCTACCCGGTGCCGCTGGCGAACGATGCCAAGGGCCGCGTCACCGAGTTCTTCCTGGTGCCTTATCCGGGCGCCTGCATTCACGTACCGCCGCCGCCGCCGAACCAGATCGTCCTGGTGCGTTATCCCAAGGGGCTGAAGATCGGCGATATCTACAACCCGCTGTGGGTGACCGGTACGCTGAAGGTGGAGACGGTCAGCAACGACATGGCCGATGCCGCTTATGCCATGGATGACGCCAAGGTACGCGCGGTGCAGGACAGCGATCTCTAACGGCCAGCGCTGGCGCAGCGGGGCCGGATCCTGGGATGCGGCTTGCCTCGGGGCGGGCCTCAGCCCTCCAGCGGCTCACTCCAGATTTCCACGCCCATGCACGCGCTGGCGCCCGGGGCGATGCGCTGCAGGTCGTCCCAGACCCGCGCCGTCTCGATGCATAGCATGCGCTGCCAGGCATCCTCGGCGAACTGCGAGAGGCGTTTGGCTTTCTCTACCCAGGGGTTCCACACCACCGCCGAGCGCGACTGGCTGGCGGCGATGCACAGGCGGCGGCGCCACTGCGGGTCGCGGATCGCCAGCGGGCGCTCGACGTCCAGGTAGATGCGATCGGTCTCGCCCTGGATGCGCAGCAGGCCGTCCTGGCGGCGCTCCTCCCAGTTCTCCAGCGTCTCGATGTAGCGGCAGCCCTGCAGGCCGTCGATGGCGATTTCGCGGCTGTCGCTGACGGCGAAGTAGGTGTGCAGCGCCTGGCTGATCGCCAGGGGCTCGGCGCCGAGATTGCGGGTGGTCAGCTCCAGGCCCAGGCGTTCGCCGAAGCGCATGCTCAGGCTCAGTTCGGCCTGGTGCGGCCAACCCGGCAGCCCATGCCGGGCGTCCAGGGCGAAGCGCACGCAGAGTGCGCCCTGTTCTTCGACGATGTCGTCCAGGCGCCAGTCGAGGCCACGCACCAGGCCGTGGGCGGGCGCGCTGTCGCCGCTGTGCATGCCGCGCACCGGCAGCGGGTTGCGCGTGAGGTCGCCGAACCAGGGCCAGCATACCGGCACGCCGCCACGCAGGGACTGGCCGTGCTTGTACTCGGCCTGTTCGCTGAGCCAGACCAGCGGCGGCTGTTCATGGGTTTGGTAGCTGAGCAGCTGCGCGCCTTGCTGGGCGATCAGCGCCTCGCCGTGGGCGGTGTGGATGCGCCAGCAGGGCAGCTCGTCGATCTGCACCTGTTCAACGCGGTAGCTGGGGGTGTCGCCGCTCATGTCGGTCTCCGGAACAGCAAGGGGAAAGCGTCAGTATCCCCCATCCCCTCGCTGCCGGGCAGTTCCCCGATGTGGATAACGCCAGCCCCGCGGCGCACCGCTCAGGCCCCGCGCAGAGCCTCCAGGGACTGCTTCTGGCGGCCCTCGGCGTCAAAGTTGGCCGGCGCCAGCCAATGCTCGAAGGCCAGCTGCCGCGCCGGCCATTCGTGGTCGAGGATGGAGAACCAGGCGCTGTCGCGGTTGCGGTCCTTGATCACCATGTGCTGGCGGAAGGTGCCTTCGTGGACGAAGCCCAGGCGCTCGGCGGCGCGCATGGAGCGGGCGTTGAGCGAGTGGCACTTCCACTCCAGGCGACGGTAGCCCAGCTCGAAGGCATGCTTGGCCAGCAGGTAGACCGCCTCGGTGGACCCGGGGCTGCGCTGCATGACGCGGCCGAAGGCGATGTGGCCGATCTCGATGACACCATCCTTGGGGGTGATGCGCAGGAAGCTCAGCAGTCCGCTGATGCGTCCGCTGCGGTGCTCGCGGACCGCGTAGAACTGTGGGTCGGCGCTGGCCGCGTTGGCCGCCAGCCAGGCGTCGAAGGGCGCGCGCTCGGCGAAGGGGCCGTAGGGCAGGTAGTCCCACAGCAGCGGGTCGGCCTCCGGTCCTTGCAGGGCGAGCCAGAGGTCGTCGCCGTGGCGCGTCGGGTCCAGCGGCTCCAGATCGACATAGCGGCCGCAGCGCTTTTCGTGCAGCGGAGCGGCCACGGGGTGCCAGTGCAGGGCGGGTGGTAGCGCGGTCATGGGTGGACTCCGGGTCAGAGGATCTTGCGGTACTGGATGAAGCCGGAACGGTCGGCGATCCGCTCGTAGAGCTGCATGGCGTCGGTATTGCTCTCGTGGGTCAGCCAGTGCACCCGCGAGGCGCCCGCCGCCCGTGCCCGGGCGTAGACGTGTTCGATCAACTGGCGGCCGACGCCGCCGCCACGCAGGCCTTCGGCGACGTAGAGGTCCTGCAGGTAGACATAGTCGCCCTGGGTCCAGCAGGAGCGGTGGAAGATGAAGTGGACCAGGCCGATGGCCTGGCCGTCGCGCCAGGCGAGGGCGGCGTGCATGGGTTCGGTCGGGTCGAGGAAGCGCTGCCAGGTGAGGGCGCTGGTGGCTTCGTCGATGCGGGTCTTGTAGAAGCGTTGGTAACCCTGCCAGAGCGGCAGCCAGGCGGCATGGTCGTCGGCGCTGACGGCGCGGATTTCAAGGGAAGTGGTCATGGGGTGGCCTTTTCGCGGAAGAATGCCTGCAGCCTAGATGCTGGATTGGTTCCACTAAAGATCCATTCGTGCTCAACTTCATGGAGCCAATTTGTCGAGGTCCCGTATGCGCCCCGCCTTGCCTTTCGATCCCTCGGGCATCCGCCTGGACCCGGCCCGTGGACTCGCCGCGCAGCTCTACCAGGCGCTGCGCGAGCGCATCCTCGACGGTCGCCTGGGCGCTCGCTCGCGCCTGCCGGCCAGCCGCGATCTGGCGGCGGCGCTGGGCGTGTCGCGCAATACCGTGGTGCGCGCCTACGAGCAGCTTTATGCCGAAGGCTATATCGAGGGCCGCACCGGCGATGGCACCTACGTCGCCGAGCGCGTGCAGCCGCCGGTAAAGCCCGTCGCGGAAGACGGCCAGGTGCCGGAGAGTGCGGCGCTGGCGCGTCTGCAGCGGCATCACCTGGCACCGCCGCCGGTGGGCGCGCCGCGTGCCTTTCGCGTGGGCGTGCCGGCGTTCGACCTGTTTCCCTTCGATACCTGGGCCCGTTTGCAGGCGCGCTTCTGGCGCAACCCGCCGGCGGACTGCCTGGGCTATGGCGACGCGGCTGGCGAATGGCGCCTGCGCGAGCTGATCGCCGCCTACCTGCGCAGCGCGCGCGGCCTGCATTGCGACGCCGCGCAGATCATCGTCACCAGTGGCGCGCAACAGGCCATCGCGCTCTGCGCCCAGGTGTTGCTCACGGCGGGCGACAGCGTGGCCATCGAGAATCCCGGCTACCGCGCTGCCGGCCACGCCTTCGCCACCGCCGGCGCGCAGTTGCATGGCGTGGCGGTGGATGCCGACGGCTTCTGCACCGAGCAGTTGCAGGCGCTTCCGGCCTGCCGGCTGGCCTATGTGACCCCGTCGCACCAGTACCCGACCGGCGTGACCCTGTCGCTGCCCCGGCGCCTGGCCTTGCTGGAATGGGCCGAGCGCTGCGGCGGCTGGATAGTCGAGGACGACTACGATGGCGAATACCGCTACAGCGGCACGCCGCTGATGCCGCTGGCGGCGCTGGATCGCCAGGGCCGCGTGCTCTATGTCGGGACCTTCTGCAAGATCGCCTTCCCGGCGCTGCGCCTGGGTTATTTGGTGGTGCCGCCGGCGCTGGCCGAGGCCTTTGCCCGCCGCCGCGCCCTCGATGTGCGGCATTCCGAGGTCGGCACCCAGCGGGTGATGGCCGATTTCATCGCCGATGGGCATTTCCAGCGCCATGTGCGGCGCATGCGTCGCGCCGCGCGTAGCCGCCGCGATGCGCTGTTGCGCGGCTGGCCGACAGTGCCGGGTTGCGCGCCGCTGCCGCTGGTGGAGGCTGGCCTGCACCTTTGCGTGCGCGTGGAGAGCCGGCAACGTGAGCAGGAATTGATCGCCCAGGCCAGGCAGGTCGGGGTGGAGATCAACGCCTTGAGCGACTACTGGCTGCCCGAATCCAGCGCGGCAGTGGATCAGCGTGCCGGCCTGGTGCTGGGCTTCGCCGCGGTGCCCGAAGCACGCATCGCCGAGGCGCTGAAGGCGTTGCGCAAGGCGTGGAATCTGGGCGCATCGTAGGATTCGCCGGTCCCCCGGGCGAGGCATTGCCCCCGCCTACCCGAGCGGCGGATCGGATCGCTTATCGCCTGGCTCCTCCGGCTCTGCCCAATAGGTCTGCTTGTGCCCGCGCGCCTGGTAATCGCGGGCCAGGGCTTCGGCCTCGTCCTGGCTCAGACCCCGGCGCATGACGAAGCGATTGCCGTTGTCGTCCAGGCGCAGCAGGCGCCAATGGCGCGCGTCAGGCATGGCGGGTGCGGTTCGGGGCGAGCGGCTGCATGGCATTCTCCGCGATTGCTTGGCAGTTACCCTAGCCCGCCACGCGCGGCCGCGCAGAAAAAAGAAAGCCCGGCGCGAGGGCCGGGCAAAAGTGCCTGCGAGGGGCAGGCGGGCGGCGCCGGGCTGGGCGCCGCCGGGGAGAATCAGTGCGCCGCTGTCAGGCTCGCTCGAACGCTGCCGGGCAGGGCTTCGTAGTCGGTGCGCATGGCCTTGTAGAGGCCGAAGATGAGCAGGATTAGCACGGCCGAGGAGGGCGGCCCGGCGAGCGCCACCACCGCCCGCATGGCGGTGACGTTGCCGGCGAAGAGCAGGCCGATGGCGGCGCTCAGAATCAGGATCGGGGCGCTGGCGCCGAAGAGCGCGATCGGACTCAGGCGGACCTGCTCGTTTGTTTTTCTTGGCGAAGCAGAACGCATGTCGAGGAAGACCCCATGGCAGTGAACGCATGGCGGCCGGTGACCGGTGCACGAGGCACGGCGACGAGCCGCGAACCATAGACACAGCATTGCCGCCGCGCCACTTCCAGCCGGGATTCTGCGATCCTTGGCCGCTGGAGGCGGCGCGGTGATGAACGGTTCGGGCCTGCTTGCACGCAAAGGCTCTGAAGGTTCACGAAGCGCAGCTTATTCTTAGTTGATTGAACGTTCAATAAAAACAAAATAGACTGCCCACATTGCGGCGGGACGGCCTCTGTCCGTCCTGCATGAGGAGAGAAACGAAATGCCCAAGGTCGGTATGCAGCCGATTCGCCGTTCGCAACTGATCCACGCCACTCTGGAGGCGGTGGACCAAGTTGGCATGAGCGACGCCAGCATCGCCCTGATCGCCCGCCTGGCGGGGGTCTCCAATGGCATCATCAGCCACTACTTCCAGGACAAGAACGGGCTCCTGGAGGCGACCATGCGCCACCTGATGTCGGCGTTGAGCAACGCCGTGCGCCAGCGCCGCGCGGCCCTGCGCACCGATGACCCGCGCGCGCACCTGCGGGCGATCGTCGCCGGCAACTTCGACAACAGCCAGGTCAACGGCCCGGCGATGAAGACCTGGCTGGCGTTCTGGGCGAGCAGCATGCACCAGCCCGCGCTGAGCCGCCTGCAGCGGATCAACGACCACCGTCTGTACTCCAACCTGTGTTGCCAGTTCCGCCGTGAACTGCCGCTGAAGCTGGCGCGTAGCGCGGCCCGTGGCCTGGCGGCGCTGATCGATGGCCTCTGGTTGCGTGGCGCGCTTTCCGGCGATGCCTTCGATACCGAGCAGGCCCTGGCGATCGCCTACGACTATCTCGACCAACAACTGGCCAAGCGCACCGATTAGCCGGGCGCGGCCTTACGTGCTGAAAACATAAAAGAGGACAGCAACCCCATGGCTCGATTCGACGTACAGAAGCTCTACATTGGCGGCCGTTATGTGGAGGCCACCAGCGGCGCCACCTTCGAGACGATCAATCCGGCCAACGGTGAAGTCCTCGCCCAGGTCCAGCGCGCCTCCAAGGATGACGTCGAGCGCGCCGTGGCCAGCGCCGTGGAAGGGCAGAAAGTCTGGGCGGCGATGACCGCCATGCAGCGCTCGCGGGTCCTTCGCCGCGCCGTGGAAATCCTCCGTCAGCGCAACGACGAACTGGCCGAACTGGAAACCCTGGATACCGGCAAGCCGCTGGCCGAGACGCGCAACGTCGATATCGTCACCGGTGCCGACGTGCTCGAGTACTACGCCGGCCTGGTCCCGGCCATCGAGGGCGAGCAGATCCCGCTGCGCCAGACCAGCTTCGTCTACACCCGCCGCGAACCGCTGGGCGTGGTCGCCGGCATCGGCGCCTGGAACTACCCGATCCAGATCGCCCTGTGGAAATCCGCCCCGGCGCTGGCTGCCGGCAATGCGATGATCTTCAAGCCCAGCGAAGTCACCCCGCTGAGCGTGCTCAAGCTCGCCGAGATCTACACCGAAGCCGGGCTGCCCGATGGCGTGTTCAACGTGCTCACCGGCAGCGGCCGTGAAGTCGGCCAGTGGCTGACCGAACACCCGCTGATCGAGAAGATCTCCTTCACCGGCGGCACCTCCACCGGGAAGAAAGTCATGGCCAGCGCCTCCAGCTCGTCGCTGAAGGAAGTGACCATGGAGCTGGGCGGCAAGTCGCCGCTGATCATCTTCCCCGATGCCAACCTCGATCGGGCCGCCGACATCGCGGTCATGGCCAACTTCTTCAGCTCCGGCCAGGTGTGCACCAACGGCACCCGCGTATTCATCCCGCGCGCGTTGCAGGCGCGCTTCGAGGAGAAGGTGCTGGAGCGGGTCAAGCGCATCCGCGTCGGCGACCCGCAGGACGAGAACACCAACTTCGGTCCGCTGGTCAGCTTCCCGCACATGGAAAGCGTGCTCGGCTACATCGAGGCGGGCAAGGAGCAGAAGGCCCGTTTGCTCTGCGGCGGCGAGCGGCTGACCCAGGGCGAGTTCGGCAAGGGCGCCTACGTCGCGCCGACCGTGTTCACCGATTGCCGCGACGACATGACCATCGTCCGTGAGGAAATCTTCGGCCCGGTGATGAGCATCCTGGTCTACGACGACGAGGAAGAGGCCATCCGCCGTGCCAACGATACCGAGTACGGCTTGGCCGCCGGCATCGTCACCCAGGACCTTGCGCGCGCGCACCGCGTGATCCATCGCCTCGAAGCCGGCATTTGCTGGATCAACACCTGGGGCGAATCGCCTGCGGAAATGCCGGTTGGCGGCTACAAGCAATCCGGCGTCGGTCGTGAGAACGGCCTGACCACCCTGGCTCATTACACTCGCATCAAATCCGTGCAGGTAGAGCTGGGCGACTACGCTTCGGTGTTCTGACCACCGCGATCGAGCCTTGAACGGCCGGTCGCCAGACAGACCGGCCATCCCGACTTCCAGACACCGGCGCGCCTGCGTCGCGGGCGGTGTCATGCCCAGAAAAAGAGGAAGGCCTGAATGTCCCAGGAATACGACTACATCATCATCGGTGCCGGTTCGGCCGGTAACGTCCTCGCCACCCGCCTGACCGAAGACCCGGACGTCAGCGTGCTGTTGCTCGAAGCCGGTGGCCCGGATTACCGCGCGGACTTTCGCACGCAGATGCCTGCGGCCCTGGCTTACCCGCTGCAGGGGCGTCGTTACAACTGGGCCTACCTTACCGATCCCGAGCCGTACATGAACAACCGCCGCATGGAGTGCGGGCGCGGTAAGGGTCTGGGCGGTTCCTCGCTGATCAACGGCATGTGCTACATCCGTGGCAACGCCATGGACTTCGATGGCTGGGCCAAGGCGAAGGGTCTGGAAGACTGGACCTATCTCGACTGCCTGCCGTACTTCCGCAAGGCCGAGACCCGTGACATCGGTCCCAATGACTACCATGGCGGCGACGGCCCGGTGAGCGTGACCACGCCCAAGGCCGGCAACAACCCGCTGTTCCATGCCATGGTCGAGGCCGGCGTGCAGGCTGGCTTCCCACGCACCGAAGACCTCAACGGCTACCAGCAGGAAGGCTTCGGTCCGATGGACCGGACCGTGACCCCGCAGGGCCGCCGTTCGAGCACCGCGCGTGGCTATCTCGATCAGGCCCGCGAGCGCAGCAACCTGACCATCGTCACCCACGCCCTGACCGATCGCATCCTCTTCGATGGCAAGCGCGCCATTGGCGCGAGCTACCTGCTCGGCAACGACAACGCCTTGCAGGAAGCCCGCGCGCGGCGGGAGGTACTGGTCTGCTCCGGCGCCATCGCTTCGCCGCAATTGCTGCAACGCTCCGGCGTCGGCCCGGCGCCACTGCTGCGCGATCTTGGCATCCCGGTGGTGCACGATCTGCCGGGGGTTGGCGCCAACCTTCAGGACCACCTGGAAATGTACCTGCAGTACGCCTGCAAGCAGCCGGTCTCGCTGTATCCGGCGCTGCAATGGTGGAACCAGCCGCAGATCGGCGCGGAATGGATGTTTCTCGGTACCGGCCTGGGGGCGAGCAACCAATTCGAAGCTGGCGGCTTCATTCGGACGCGCCCGGAATTCGAGTGGCCGAACATCCAGTACCACTTCCTGCCGGTGGCGATTAACTACAACGGCAGCAACGCCGTGAAGGAGCATGGCTTCCAGGCCCACGTCGGCTCCATGCGTTCTCCCAGCCGAGGGCGTATCCACGTGACCTCGCGGGATCCACGCAAGTACCCGAGCATCCTCTTCAATTACATGTCCACCGAGCAGGACTGGCAGGAGTTCCGCGACGGCATCCGCATCACCCGCGAGATCATGTCGCAGCCGGCGCTGGACCCCTATCGCGGTCGCGAGCTGAGCCCGGGCCTGGATAGGAAGAGCGATGCGGAGCTGGACGCCTTCGTTCGCGAACATGCGGAAACCGCGTTCCACCCATCCTGCTCGTGCAAGATGGGCGAGGACGATATGGCCGTGGTCGATGGCCAGGGGCGCGTCCATGGGATGCAGGGATTGCGGGTGGTGGATGCGTCCATCATGCCGCTGATCATCACCGGCAACCTCAACGCCACCACCATCATGATCGCTGAGAAGATCGCCGACCGTATCCGTGGGCGTCAGCCGCTGCCACGCAGCACCGCCGACTACTACAAGGCCAATGGCGCGCCAGTGCGCGGCAAGCCGGTTCGGGGCTGATCAGGATCGTAGAAGAAGCGGGCGGCCGATGCAGGTCGCCGGCACTGTGCAGCTCGCGCCGATCGGCGCGGGGCTGAACATGCGGCTGTCGAGGCGGCGCCTGTTCAGGCCCCTTCCTCTATATAGGGCTTATCCGCGGCGCGGCGGTACCGGGCGAGTCCGTCCGCTGCCGTCGATGGCGACGAATACGAAGACCGCTTCGGTCACCTTGCGCCACTCGCTGGACAGCGGATCGTCGCTCCATACCTCGACCAGCATGCGAATCGAGCTGCGCCCGACCTCCAGCGTCTGGGTATAGAAGGACAGTTGCGCGCCCACGGCGACCGGCACCAGGAAGGCCATGCGGTCGATGGCCACGGTGGCGACCCGGCCACCAGCGATGCGACTGGCCATGGCGGTGCCGGCGAGGTCCATCTGCGCGACCAGCCAGCCGCCGAAGATATCGCCAAAGCCATTGGTCTCGCGCGGCAGCGCAGTGATCTGCAAGGCCAGGTCACCCTGGGGGATGGGGTCTTCTTGTTCGAGCTCGATCATAGGTAAGGGCCTCTTGCCCCGACAGTCTCGTTGCTGAATGCGGTTAAGGAAAAACTCTCCCAAGATTCCTGTCGGCGCAAGACCTTGGGGCAGCTTTCTGATCGGCTCGGCCGGGCCGGCCTGCGCATTATATAGAGGCAGGCGGAGCGCGACGACCGCGGATGGCGCTATCTGTGTCGGATTGGCGCAATTTGCTATGGTGCGGCACCCGCGGTGGTTCGCCGCACTCTGCCAGCCTGTCGAGAACGCCTGTCATGTCATCCGCGAACGCTCCAGTCGCCCGGCCGCTCACCCGCAGCGACTACAAGACCCTGTCCCTGTCCGCCCTGGGTGGTGCGCTGGAATTCTACGACTTCATCATCTTTGTGTTCTTTGCCACCGTGGTCGGCAAGCTGTTCTTCCCGGCCGACATGCCGGATTGGCTACGCCAGTTGCAGACCTTCGGTCTGTTCGCCGCTGGCTATCTGGCGCGGCCACTTGGCGGCATCGTCATGGCTCACTTCGGCGACCTGCTGGGGCGCAAGAAGATGTTCACCCTGAGCATCTTCATGATGGCCTTGCCGACCCTGGTCATGGGTCTGCTGCCCACCTATGCGCAGATCGGCATCTGGGCGCCGCTGGCATTGTTGCTGTTGCGGGTGATCCAGGGCGCCGCCATTGGCGGGGAAGTCCCCGGTGCTTGGGTATTCGTTGCCGAGCACGTGCCGCAGCGGCATGTCGGTTATGCCTGCGGCACCCTTACCTCCGGGCTGACCGCGGGCATTCTTATCGGCTCGCTGGTCGCCACCCTGATCAACAGCCTGTTCAGCGCGGAAGAGCTGCAGGGCTACGCGTGGCGTATTCCTTTCCTGCTGGGGGGCGTCTTCGGTTTGTTCTCGGTATACCTGCGCCGTTGGCTGCATGAGACGCCAGTGTTCGCCGAGCTGCAGTTGCGCAAGCAACTGGCCGACCAGGTGCCGCTGGGGGTGGTGGTGCGTGAGCATCGCCCGGCTGTTGTCATTTCCATGCTGCTGACCTGGCTGCTGTCCGCGGCGATTGTCGTGGTCATCCTCATGACGCCGTCGGTGCTGCAGAGCGCTTATGGCGTCAACCCAGCCACTTCGCTAAAGGCCAACAGCCTGGCCATCGTCTTCCTCACCGGCGGCTGCATTCTCGCTGGCCGTCTGATCGACCGCCTGGGTGCGGGCCGTGTCTTCACCATTGGCAGCCTGCTGCTGGGTGTCGTGTCTTGGATGTTCTACAGCAGCCTGAAGGGCCATCCGGACTGGCTCTTTCCGCTTTATGCGCTCACTGGCCTGTGTGTCGGCCTGGTTGGCGCGGTTCCCTACGTGATGGTCAATGCCTTCCCGGCAGCGATCCGCTTCAGCGGGTTGTCCTTTTCCTACAACCTTTCTTACGCCATCTTCGGTGGCCTGACACCCATGGTGGTGGCCCTTCTTATGAAAGAGGACCCGATGGGGCCGGCTTACTATGTGGCGGCGCTTTGCCTGGTCGGCTTCCTGGTCGGCTGCTACCTGCTGGCTCGGGAGGGCCGAGCTGGCGGCTCTTCCATCGTTGTGAACTGATCAGTCGGACAGCTTTTTGAGAAATACTTCAGAAATGCGTTGACGGGGGATTTTGAGTCCCTATAATGCGCACCACTCTCAGCGAGAAGGCGATGAAAAAGCTTGAAAATCAAGCACTTACAGTTTTCTAAGTTGAGAGTGGTGATCTGGCGAGCGGGTTCGCTTGCTTTCTTCGGTTGGTTGCTACGGCACGCTGAAGGCGGTCATCGAGGTGCTTGACAGTGATTTTGATCGCTGTAGAATGCGCCTCCCGCTGATGAGAAGGTTGAATTCTCGGAGGCGCAAGCGGTTGAGTAGAAAAGAAAATTTTCGAAAATAGCGCTTGACGGAACGAGAGGTTGCTGTAGAATGCGCGGCCTCGGTTGAGACGAAAGCCTTAACCAACTGCTCTTTAACAAGTTGAATCAAGCAATTCGTGTGGGTGCTTGTGAGTTAAGACTGGTGATCGCAAGATTATCAGCATCACAAGTAACACTCGTGAATTCGAGAGTTTTTTGCGATTGCTGAGCCAGGTTTAGGGTTTTCTCAAAACCCGATCAGTATTGAACTGAAGAGTTTGATCATGGCTCAGATTGAACGCTGGCGGCAGGCCTAACACATGCAAGTCGAGCGGATGAAGAGAGCTTGCTCTCTGATTCAGC
>NZ_FNDS01000034.1 GCF_900099785.1 Pseudomonas panipatensis
CCCTCGCCCAAGGCCGGCGTGGTGAAGAGCCTGAAGGTCAAGGTCGGCGACACCCTGAAGGAAGGCGACGAGATTCTCGAACTGGAGAGCGAGGGTGGCGCTGCTGCCCCCGAAGCCCCGGTCGCCGCCCCGGCCGCAGCGGCCCCCGCGCCGCAAGCCGCCGCGCCTGCAGCGGCAGCGGCTGCCGCGCCCGCCGCTGCCGCCAGCAGCAGCGTCCAGGACATCCATGTCCCGGACATCGGCTCGGCCGGCAAGGCCAACGTCATCGAAGTCCTGGTGAAAGCCGGCGACACGGTCGAGGCCGACCAGTCGCTGATCACCCTGGAGTCGGACAAGGCCAGTATGGAAATCCCCTCGCCGGCCGCCGGCGTGGTGGACAGCGTCTCGATCAAGGTCGGTGACGAAGTCGGCACCGGCGACCTGATCCTCACCCTCAAGGTGGCGGGCGCCGCCGCGCCCGTCGCCATCGTCGAGGAGCAACCGGCCGCCGCGCCGGCTCCGGCAGCCGCGCCGACCGCGGCCGCGAGTGCCGTCGCCGCCGTCGCCCCGGTGGGCGCGCCCAGCCGCGACGGCGCCAAGGTCCACGCCGGCCCGGCGGTGCGCATGGTCGCCCGCGAGTTCGGCGTCGACCTGGCCGAGGTCAAGGCGAGCGGTCCGAAAGGCCGCATCCTCAAGGAAGACGTGCAGGCCTTCGTCAAGGAACAACTGCAGCGCGCCAAGGCCGGCCCGGCCGCCGGCGCCAGCGCGGGCGCCGGCATCCCGCCGATCCCGGACGTCGACTTCAGCAAGTTCGGCGACGTGGAAGAAGTGGCGATGACCCGCCTGATGCAGGTCGGCGCCGCCAACCTGCACCGCAGCTGGCTCAACGTGCCGCACGTGACCCAGTTCGACCAGTCGGACATCACCGACATGGAAGCCTTCCGCGTCGCGCAGAAAGCCGCCGCCGAGAAGGCCGGGGTCAAGCTGACCGTGCTGCCGATCCTGCTCAAGGCCTGCGCCCACCTGCTCAAGGAGCTGCCGGACTTCAACAGCTCGCTGGCCCCCAGCGGCAAGGCGCTGATCCGCAAGAAGTACGTGCACATCGGCTTCGCCGTGGACACCCCGGACGGCCTGCTGGTGCCGGTGATCCGCGACGTCGAGCGCAAGAGCCTGCTGCAACTGGCCGCCGAAGCCGCCGAACTGGCGGAAAAGGCACGCACCAAGAAGCTCTCCGCCGACGCCATGCAGGGCGCCTGCTTCACCATCTCCAGCCTCGGCCACATCGGCGGCACCGGCTTCACGCCGATCGTCAA
>NZ_FNDS01000020.1 GCF_900099785.1 Pseudomonas panipatensis
TCATGGACGAACTGCCGGATGCGGCCGACCTGCGCCGCATGCACCCAGAAAACCTGGAACAGTCTCGCGACAAACTGGCCTGTTTCCTCAGCGGCTGGCTGGGCGGCCCAAAGCTGTTCAGTGAAAAATACGGTTCCATCTCCATCCCGTCTTTCCACGCCCAATGGCCGATCGACGAAGCACGCAGCGCCGCCTGGTTAAGCTGCATGGAGCGCGCCATTGCCCTGCAACCCTTCTCGCTGGAATTCGCCGAATACCTGCTGACGCAACTGCGCGTGCCGGCACACCGGGTAGTACAGGCGAGCCGAGCGCGGCACGGCTGAGCCATCTCTGCCGCCTGCCCGGCCCTTTGCCCTTCCGAGGTTCCTTGTGGCCGGTTTCTGCCGGTCGCGACGTGCAGAAACCGGCCAGAAGCTGCCCTTCGAATCGCCTTGCCAGCGCATCGCGCGCCTTGCCAGTAATCTGAGTGGTTGGATGACTCGATGCAGGGCGCGCGTGAATTCAGTCCGCGGTCAGTTCCTCTGGGATAACGGTTGGGGCCGGGACACGCGCTTTTTGCTTCGCTCGATTTCGTCGGTCTTGGCTGCGTTGCCGCGACGCCTGTTGCTTCGCGTACTGCGCCTGAGCGGCGGTCACAGTACCAGCTGCTTGACCTCTCAAGTCCAGGCGTAGCGCATTCTCCACCAAGCTTGCCCAGTAACGAGTTCCCCGGCACCAAGTGGCGATGCCCATTTTGAGCTGTTCGCTGGTTATTCCGAGCAGCTCCAGGTGTTGCTCAGCATCCTTGAAGATGCCTTGCTTCAGCGGAACCTTGGGCGCCGGATTGACAGGAAAGGCCAAAGGAAAGTGCTTCTGCAATCGCCAGATCGCTTCCACCGCGGGGTCTTGGTCACGAGGCTTCGCCTGCGGGGAGGACTTCTGCTTGGGGCGCATTGCGCTGCTGGTCTTTGCCTGCTCTTTCTCAGCCCGCAGGCGGTCACGTAGTCCAGCTAGTTGTTCAAAACCCATCGTTCAATTCACAGCTTCGAGGTTGATTCGTGGCGCAAGGTTATTCCATATAGCCCTTGGGAGCATCTGAAATAAGGATGGTCAGCCCACCACTACCTCACTGATCTGCAGTACTGGCTTTTGGTCCGTGTAATTCGCGATGTCCGCCAAAATCTCTTTTGCGTGTGGGCCAAAGCCCGCCTGAAAGGCCTCCACCGAGTCGCAGAAGATGTGGCACATGCCAACGTATGTCGCCGGCGCTCCGGGTTCTGCACCAGACAGTCCCTTATCGATCGTGTAGTACTTGCATTTGTCCCCCATGCGCTCCTTCACAAGGGGCATATGCTTGTCTCGGTAATAGTCATGGTCGAATCGAGCGCCTGGGGCATTTGGGTACATCACGCTAACTTTGATCATGGGCAAGTCTCCAATCACTAGGGCCGGGTTGCTATCATATCCATCATGCACGCCTGTTGCTGTGGCTGGGAACAACTTGGCCTTTGCCCTCGCGGGCCAGCCTGCTATCCCCTCCGTCAAGGAGGCGTCAGCAACCTCTTCTGGCCGGTTTAGGGTATCCGCGAACGGCCACAACGGATCGGAAGCTGCCTCTTACGAGAGGCAGCTAATGGCCGATCTCTGCCTGTCGTGATCGGCAGAATTCGGCTGTGGACTCAACCGATCAGAGTTCCTGAGGCAATCGCTGAGCATTCTCGATCAGTGCATTCACCACTGTCTCGGTGTCCTTTCCAACTGCCGCTGCAAGCGTCCGTCTGGGTCGAGTGCAGCGGTATGCTGGTTGATCGCCTTGGGCGTGCCATGGATGGTGAGTTACAAGGCGGATAACCGCTGGCAGTCATAAAGTGCCGCGCTCATCCGCTGCACTGTCCCTCAATCGACCTGGCAAAGTTCAATCCTGGTCAGCCATGGATCCCAGCCGCTTACGCATGCCCGCGCTGGCGGCTGGTCCGGCCTGCACGCGGCACTGGTCCAAGGGCACAAGATGGCCATCGGCGATATCCGCCATCACCGGCAGCACCGGCCGCCCAGTCTCCCGCTCGACAATCTGCACGCTTTCCCCTTCTGGCGCGTAATGGCGATTGCCCCAGACCACAAAGGCCATGAGCACCACGCGGAAATCTTCGCCCTTGGCAGTCGGCACGTATTGGTAGCGCAGCGGGCGCTGACTGTAAGGCTGACGCTCGAGCAGCCCCGCCTCCACCAGCGAGTTCAAGCGTCTGGTGAGCATGTTCGGGGCAATATCCAGGCTTCGGGAAAACTCCTCAAAGCGTCTGAGGCCATGCAGGGCATCGCGCATGATCAAAATGCTCCACCACTCGCCAACCCTTTCCAGGCTACGGGCGATCGGGCATTCGGCATGGATGAGGGTCTTGCGCTGCATGGCAGTTCCTTACGGGGTTCAAACATTTGTTGGTTTGGCATGTTACTTTCATAATGATAGTAACGTCCATATGTCGCTACCCCCCCATAAGCAGAAGGAGTTGGACCATCATGAACAAACGTATCGTCGTCACAGGCATGGGCGCACTGACCCCACTTGGCTGCGGAGTCGAGCAGATATGGCAACGCCTGCTGGCTGGGCAGTCGGGGATCCGCCAGTTGCCGCGGGAGCTAATCGGCGATCTGTCGATCAGCATCGGCGGCCAGGTTCCCGACCGCACCCAAGACCCTGAGGCCGGATTCGATCCGGATCTACTGCTGGCACCAAAAGAACAGCGCAAGATGGACCGCTTCATTCTGTTCGCCCTGGCAGCGGCCCATGAAGCGTTGACACAGGCCGGCTGGGCGCCGCAAACCCCAGAGGCGCAGGAGCGCACCGCCACCATCATCGCTTCGGGCGTGGGCGGATTTCCGGCGATTGCCGAAGCCGTGCGGACGACTGACAGCAAGGGGCCGCGGCGCTTATCACCCTTCACCATTCCGTCATTTCTCAGCAATATGGCCGCCGGTCATGTCTCAATTAGTCATGGCTTCAAGGGGCCGTTGGGGGCTCCAGTGACGGCGTGTGCGGCGGGCGTCCAGGCCATCGGCGACGCTGCGCGGATGATTCGTGCGGGGGAAATTGACGTGGCGCTCTGTGGCGGGGCGGAAGCGGCTATTCACCGGGTCAGCCTGGCTGGCTTCGCTGCCGCACGCGCCCTGTCGAGCGATTACAACGACACCCCGGAGCGCGCCTCGCGCCCCTTCGATCAGGCCCGCGACGGTTTCGTTATGGGCGAAGGCGCCGGCCTGCTGGTCATCGAAGAGTTGCACCATGCCCTGGCGCGCGGCGCCAAGCCCATTGCCGAACTGGTGGGTTATGGCACCAGCGCCGATGCGTACCACATGACCGCCGGGCCGGAAGACGGCGACGGCGCCCGCCGGGCGATGCAGCAGGCACTGCGCCAAGCCGGCGTGGAAGCATCCCAGGTTCAGCACCTGAATGCCCACGCCACCTCGACCCCAGTGGGTGATAAAGGCGAGCTGGCGGCAATCAAAGCCCTGTTCGGCAAAGACAGCGGCCTTGCGATCAGTTCGACCAAATCCGCCACTGGCCACTTGTTGGGTGCCGCAGGGGGGATCGAGGCGATCTTCACCGTACTTGCGCTGCGCGATCAAGTGGCTCCGGCGACACTCAATCTGGAAGCCCCGGATGCCGCTGCCGAAGGCCTAAACCTGATTCGCGGCCGGGCCCAGCACCTGCCCATGGAGTATGCCCTGTCCAATGGCTTCGGTTTCGGCGGGGTCAACGCCAGCGTGCTGTTCCGACGCTGGATTTAAGTCCGGTTTCAGTGTCGTTGAGGTTTCAGCATAGATCGGTCGAGACCTCAACATCCCCCAGGACATTGGTCCTACCCATCAACCACCCCACTTACCGCCTTCGACCCCGCTATCGGGGTATTTCAGCAATGAAAGCCAATCATCCACTCAAGTTGGTGCTTTTGCTGCGACCAGCATGATTTCTACACGGACATCTGAAGACGCCAAGTTGGCTTCAATTGTTGCTCTCGCTGGCGCAGTTCCAGCCGGAAGCCAATTGACCCAGACTTGGTTCATCGCGGCAAAATCGCACTGAATGTCTTTCAGCCAGATCTGAGCTGCTAAAATCTGCGCCCGGCTACTTCCAGCCTGCTCGAGCAGGCGATCGATTTTCGCCAACACCTCATGGGTCTGCCCTGCACAGTCAAGGGTTCGATCATTGGGAACCTGCCCGGAAAGGTATACCAGCCCCGCGTGAACGACGGCGCCACTCAAGCGCTCAGTGGATTCGATGCGTTGAATCGACATGTGTATCTCCTTGCTTCTTTTCATGTGTGTTGACCCGGCAGAGCCAGACCTTCAAGGGATATGGGTGCGGACCGTCCAGCAACTAGATCGGCGATTACCTGAGCGCTGGCGCAGGCCAGGGTGAAGCCGAGGCTGCCGTGGCCAGCATTCAACCAGAGGTTTTTCATCGGACTGGCGCCGATGATCGGCGGACCTTCCGGCGTTGAGGGGCGTAGGCCAGCCCAGATCGACGCCTCGGCGTAGTCGCCCGCGCCGGGAAATGTCTCCATGCAAAGGCGCCGAAGGGCCGCCAGCCGCTGGGGATCAGGAGTGGCATCGCGCACACCGATATCGACCATCGCCGCGATCCGGAACCGATCGCCCAGGCGGGCATAAACCACCTTGTTGTCGAAGTCGGTGACGCTGGCGTCAGGCACCTGGGCGTCGCTGGTCAGCGGCAGCGTCAGGCTGTATCCGCGCAGTGGATACAGAGGCAGCCGAATACCCAGCTGTGCAGCTAATCGATCGCTACTATTTCCGGCCGCAAGTACGTAGTGATCGGCACCGACGTACTGCTCATTGACCAGGCGCAATGCAGTGATGGACACGCCTTTGCGCTCGAACCCCGCCACGCGTCCCTGTATCCGACGGTATCGACCGCTAGCCAGGAGGCACTGCTCCAATTGCACGCAGAACTGATAGCAATCGGCGGCCTCGTCGCCATCACTGTAAATGCCGCCGGCCAGCTTGCTGGCCAGGGTCTCCAGCGACGGTTCGAGCGAAAGGCAGCCCGTGACATCAAGTACCTGCTGTCCGCTATCACCGGCTTTCGCGGCAGCCGTCGCGAACCCTTTGGCGTCGCGGTGAATGACCAGCTTGCCGTTGCGTCGCCAGGCGAATCCATCCAGGCCGTGTACCTCCCGCCAGCTCTCGAGCACCGCTTGACTGTATAGGGCAAGCCGCAACAGATGCTCGCCATTACGCAGGTTGACGCTGCGGCGGCAAGCCAGCAGGAACTCCAGGCACCACCGCCACTGTCGCGGGTCAAGGCGCGGACGGAAACGTAGGGGGGCCCTTGCCCCTTGCAACATCCAACCCAGTGCCTTGATTGGTACGCCGGCATCGGCGAGGGGCGACACATAGCGATAGCTGAGCTGTCCGCCATTCGCGTGGCTGGTTTCCTCGCCAACCCCGGCATTCGTCTCGATCAGAGTGACCTGCTGCCCACTGCATACCAGTGCCCACGCCGTCGCCACGCCGACCACGCCGCCCCCAATCACGGCTACATGTTTGGTCATCTGTCTCGCACCTTGAATTCGGATGCCGGGACAATAAGCGGGCGGCAATGGAAGGAGCCAATGAACAATCGGCGCTAGAGTATTTCCTAAAGTTATGGCCTTGGAGACCTCATGCGTCTACGTCACATCGAAATTTTCCAGGCGATTCTGCAGACCGGTTCCGTAACCGGAGCGGCCAGTTTGCTGAATATTTCCCAGCCGGCAGCAACCAAGGCACTCCAGCACGCCGAAGCGCAACTGGGTTTCAGTCTATTCCACCGGGTACGCGGCAAGCTGCAACCAACCGCAGAGGCGCGCATCCTCGAGGGCGCCACCATCCGCGTGTTTGAGGACCTGCAGGCAGTCCGCCGCCTCGCCGTCAACCTGCGCGGCCAGGAGGACCAGGCGCTGCGGGTGATGACCACGCCAACCCTGGCTCACACCCTGCTCCCCAAGGTCATTCCGGCCTGGCACAAGCGCTACCCCTCCACCGCCTGCGAACTGGCCACACACCATACTCGTGAACTGGTGGAAAGCCTGCTGTTGCACGAAGCCGACATCGGCTTCTCCCTGCAGGATCCGAAGCATCCGGGTCTACGCGTTCAGGCGCTGGCGCAGGGGCGCATGCAGGTGATCGCCGGCCAGAATTACTGGAGCGCTGACGCCTTGCAGCAGCCTATGACGATGGAAGATCTCAGTGACTTGCCGCTGATTGGCCTGGATAGCCGCGACGCGCTCGGCGGCCAACTTACCCACCACCTATCCGAGGCCAGCGCTGCACCGCGCATCGAAATTCGCGTGCAGACCTATCATCTGGCGCGCTCCTTGGTAGAAGCCGGCATGGGCCTGGCCATCGTCGATCCGTTCACCGCCTATTCCGGCGTCGACGGTGCCTTGCAGGTCAGAGAGCTACGCCCACCAATCCCCGTGAACCTTTTCGCGCTGAGCCGCGCCGACGGCCGCCTCTCGGCCTCGGCGACCTGGCTGCTGCGTCAGGCCGCGAGTTGCGCAGAAGGTTTCGTACGGCTTCATCGGGCCAACCTGGCCGGCGGCAACCATGCCGGCAAAGACGGAACGGGAGAGATTCCGAGGGCGACCAAAGCATAACCTTAGGTTATTGAGCATACCCGCATTGCTATTTGCTCCAGCACTCTTCCTGCCTCAAGCATGCGGAAACCCCCTAGGCGGGGGGCGAGCAAGTTCCAGATACACCAACAATTAAGTCGCCGGAGCAACGTTCCAGTCGCTAACCGGCTCGATAACGACGCTGAATTCCTACAACAAGACTGCCGTTAGAGATCATCTGGAGAACCCCCATGACACTCAGTCAATGGCCAAAACAAGGCACCATCCCCTCTTTGCTCGTGCAGCCATACTGGTGGGCACCCTCGCAGCGCTGCTGCCCCCCACTCTGGTCCAGGCCGCGACGCTACGCCTGGGCATCGCTGAAGACGCCCTGACGCTCGACCCCATCGCATCCAGCGACAACCCGTCCTGTTAATCTTCGACCATCTCGTACGACCTAGCGCCGATGGCACCCGACTCGAACCCGGCTTGGCCGAACGTTGGGACGTCGCCGAGGACGGTAAGTCGTACACCTTCCACCTGCGCGATGCGAAGTTCTCCAATAGAGAACCGGTGACAGCAGACGACGTGGTCTATTCGCTGCAGCGCGCCGCCGGTGAAAAGTCGGAGTGGGTGCGCTTCTTCAAACCCATCACCCGCTACGAAGTGATCGACGCGCACACACTGCGTCTCGGGCTCGACCAGCCTTTCACGCCGATGCTCAACAATCTGGCCCTGTTCAGTGCCTCGATCCTGCCGCGCAAGGCCCTGGAGAGTACCGCATCCAGCAAGGCGTCCTTTCTCAGCAGCGCGCCTGGTTCACGCGCAAGCGCGCACAACAGTGCGAAGGGCGTGGGCGTGAGCGCCACGGCCCGCCCCTGCCGGGTCAGGCAGGCATTGCCCTCGTCGAGTTCGAAATCGGCGAAACGGATCCGCGGGGATCGGGATTGGGCTGCAGACGCGCCACGTTCGATACCTATTGGCTCGGAAGACTTTTCATCGATGCTCCTTCGACTCTATCGACGCCATTGCGCCGTTCACGAGACATGGCCGTGCGGGGCACGGCGCCCGCCCCGGACAGCGCTGGATGCTGACGACCGGCGGCCTCCAAATAATGACACACAAGCCAATATTGAAACTTGTCTCACTTTTAACTAGCCTGACTCCCGCCTGACGATGGGACCCCGCGTCCCACGATTTCAATCACAACAAGGGCTCGCTATGAACAACAAGAAAACCTCCGCACTGCTTCCGGAAACGGTCGATGTACTGGTAGTAGGCAACGGTCCTGCCGGGGCGACACTCGCCGCGCTGCTGGGACGTTATGGAGTCAGGACACTGGTGCTGGACAAGACCCATGAGGTCATGCTGATGCCCCGGGCGATCGCGCTGGACAACGAGGCGCTGCGCATCCTGCAACTCGCCGGACTGGCGGAAGACGCCTTCGAGAAGATCGTGATTTCCGAAGTACGGATGCACTCGCCGCTGCTCGGTCAGTTCGGCCGGGCCAACACCGCGGGCTGCATCGATGGCCACCCCAAGCTGGTGACCTTCTACCAACCCGACCTCGAGCACGCGATGCGCAACAAGGTCGCCCAGCTCGATTCCGTCACCAGCCTGGGCGGCTACGAGCTGGAACGCCTGTCGGAACAGCCGGACGGCGTCGTCGCCTCCGTGCGGGACGAAGAAGGCCAGGTGCACTTCATCCGCGCCCGTTATCTCGTCGGCGCCGATGGCGCCAGCTCCAGGGTCAGGAGCCTGATCGGCCAGGACTTCGTCGGCGAGACCTATGCCGAGGATTGGCTGATCGTCGACACCAGCGATCGACAGACAAAGGCCATCGATCACGTCGAATTCATCTGCGACCCCAGCCGCCCCGTACCGCATATGCCCGCGCCGGGTGGCAGGGAGCGCTGGGAGTTCATGCTGCAGCCGGAGGAGACCCGGGAAGAGATGGAAAACCCGGAGAACATCGCCCGCCTGATCGCCCCCTGGATCGATCCTCGAGAACTCAAGATCGAACGCAAGGCGGTCTATCGATTCCACGCCCGCTGCTGCAACAGCTTCAGCAAGGGACGCGTCTTCCTCGTGGGCGATGCCGCCCACATCACGCCCCCCTTCGTTGGCCAAGGCCTGGTCGCCGGTCTTCGCGATGTCGCCAACCTATCCTGGAAACTCGCCTGGGTGCTGCGCGGCCAAGCCAGTGCTTCGATACTGGGCAGCTACGACCAGGAGCGCCGGCCGCATGCCAAGGCGATGATCGACATGGCCAAGCTCATGGGGCGCCTGGTCATGCCCAGAAGCAAGCTGGGCGCCTTCCTGACCCACGGCTTGATGCGCCTGCTCGGGCTGACGCCGGCTACCCGAAAGTACTTCGAGGACCTGGAGATCAAACCGAAGAACCGCTTCAGGCAGGGGCTGTTCAAGCCCCATCGCCGCGGCGACCGGCTGGCTCGCGGCGGCCTGTTCCCCCAGGCCTGGGTTCGCGATGCGCAGGGACGGATTCACCTGAGCGACGACGCACTGGGAGACAACCTCACCCTGGTGGGTTTTGGCATCGACCCGATGGCGCAACTCTCCCCTGCCCAGGTTTCATCCTGGCTGGGCATGGGGGGCAGCTTCCTCCAGGTGGTGCCGTGCGGCCAACGCCCGACAGGCAACACAACGACAGTCGAGGACCTCAACCACGGCCTCCTGCCGCTCGCGGCCAAGGGCACGCTGGTCGCGATCCGCCCCGACCGCCACATCATGCATCACGCCCTTGCCGAAGACGCGGGCGACCTGCTCGCGACGTGCCGTGAGCTGCTGGCCAGCGACGGCTCCAATGCCCGGGGCGTTTCCGCTACCATCAGCGAGCCTCCCCGATTGCGAGCCTGACAATGCCCTCCCCCACCTCCTCGTCCGAAACGGACTCGTCCCAGCCTCTCACGCGCGGCCACAAGAAGCGCGAACGCACTCGCCGCGGCTTGATCGATGCGGCGCTGCGGCTGGTTGCGCGCAAGGAGGTGGGGGAAATCGCCCTGCTCGAGGTCGCCACGGAGGCGGAAGTCTCCAACGGCACCATCTACAACTACTTCCGCACCCGCGAAGAAGTGCTCGAGGCAGTGGGCATCGCGATGGCGGATGAGTTTTCCGATGCCATCTCTGCGCTGAGCGCGAACGTGCAGAGCGGCGCCCAGCGGCTATCGATCGGCGTGCGCATGTTCATAGGCCGGGCCGTCGATGACCCACAATGGGCCAACGCCCTGTTGCGCATTTTCCATTTCGACCAAGCGATGCGCTCGCGACTGGCCGCCCACGTCCTCGACGACTTGCAGGAAGGCCTGCGCGAAGGCGCATTCACTTACGAGGACGAGGACATCGCCCTGGACCTGGTGGTTTCCTGCACCACCGGGGCGATGCGCTCGGTCGTAGAAGGCCGAGCGATAGCCGAACACGACGCGCGAGTCGCCGAAATGATCCTCAGGGCTTTGGGCGCTACGCCCGCCAAAGCCAGGAGGATCGCCAATCTTCCGTTACCCGTTGCGTCCGGGGACGCATCTTCCGTCAATTAAGCCTGGCTGACCCACTGCCGATAAGTCTTCGCGAACTCCAGGAGCGCGAGCCGACTGCTATCGCGAGTCTGCCCTTGCATGGCCGGACTCTCGTAGCTGCCGCCTGACAGCTCGACCAGGTCGACTACCATCCCGTTCAGCATGTCCACGACCCAGGCCGCATCCTCAGCGTCGAAGCCGCCGGGCTGGAAATCGGCCGAATTGAGCTTCACGGCCACGCAGAAGGTCGGCGCCACGCGCTGGCGCATGGCATCGAAGGCGCGCAGGAGGATGCGTGCGCAATTTTCCAGGCTGCCGCCCCACTGATCGGGGCGCCTGTTGGTGCGGGGCGGTCGACCATGACGTTGCCGGTGATGACCAGCCCGGCTCCGCCTTTGGCCCACCCGCGGTAGAGCCTGATCAATGCCTCACCGGGCGCGTGGTCCTCGTCCGCGAGGTTTTCCTCCATCGCCGCCTTGGCAATCAAGGTGCCGTTGGGCAATTGCAGCGGTTCGAAAAGTTTTGACGTGCTCATGCGCGCTCCTTCAGTAGGCGAGATATCGCGCACCGATTCATGGTTCGGATCGGTATCGATACGAACCGGATGCCCCGCCGCGCCAAACCACGCGAGCCAGATCAGAGGCATCGGCCGACTGGAAGTGAGCCGGTGCGAATCGACGGGAGTAGGACGTCGAGGCTAAATTATCTTCATTTATTGAACATTAATGTTCAATATTTTTTCTGAGAACGGCCCCTTTTTTCGCCCGGCGCGTATCAATAAACGGATAATAAGCCGAATTTAGTCGGCCTTATAGCCGAAAGCCCCATGTCATCCGGCGAAAGCACGAAAATTGCCATTGACCAAAATTGATCATACGTGTTCAATCTTCCTCAGAGAGAAACTGGAGGCCGAGCGTGAAACCCCTGAGCCCTGCACAGCGACGTATCCATCAAGCTGCCCTGCGCCTGTTCGCCGAGCGCGGCGCGGCCGACGTGAGCATCAGCGACCTGGCGATCGAGGCCAATGTCGCCCGCGGGACCGTCTACAACAACGTGCCGAGCATGGAGCACCTGTTCGAAACGGTTGCCGCTCACCTCAGCGCCGAGATGCATGAACGGGTCAAGAAGAGTTTCGAGACCCTCGACGACCCTGCCCAACGGCTGGCCAATGGCGTCCGCTTCTTCATCCGGCGCGCCCATGAAGAGCCCCAGTGGGGTTCATTCATTCATCGCTTCGCCATGAGCGACTCCGCCCTGCGCGAGATGTTCGCCAGCCAGGCGACGAGGGACCTGCTGGAGGGATTCGCCAGTCAGCGCTACCGCTTCCAGCAGGACCAGCTGTTTTCGGTCATCACGCTGATTTCCAGCGCAGTGCTGGGGGCAATGTTCCTGGTGCTGGAAGGACACAAGACCTGGCGCGAAGCGGGTACCGATACGGCGGAGTTTCTGCTCCGGGCCCTCGGCGTGTCCCTCGAGGAAGCGAGAAGCCTGGCGGCCGCGGAGCTACCGGCACTCCCCGCGATCGGCTAGATCCGTCGCAATGGATGTGGTTGACGCCCCCGTCAGACAGGGGGCGCGGCCGGCTTTTGCCTGAAGAAAGTTCGGAGAACAAGAACAATGACCAGCAGTACTGCATTACCGCGATTGGCGACGCCTCAACCGGTCCGGCATCCCTCCCCCATGGTCAAGGCCCAGCGCCTCGCCCACCTGATTTTCGAGCGCCCCGACCTCGAGGAAGCGGCACGCTTCCTGACTGACTTCGGCCTGACGATCAGCCATCAGGATGCGGATACGCTCTACCTCCGCGCAGCCGATCCCACGCCCTATTGCTATCGCGTCCACCGTGCCGCGCAGGCGCGCTTTCTGGGTTTCGGACTGGAAGTCCGCAGCGAGGAGGATCTGGAGCGTCTAACGCAGGTTCCCGGTGCGTCCTCGATCGAGAAGATCCAGCATCCGGGCGGCGGTCGGCAGGTCAGACTGATCGACCCTTCCGGATTCGTGGTAGAGGCCATCCACGGACAATCTCCCTGCGATCCGCTGCCGCACAGGCCGGCACTTGCGCTCAACTTCGACGAGAAGCAGCCGCGGATCAACGACACCCAGCGCCCTCCGATAGCGCCGCCCGAGGTACTGAAGCTGGGGCATGTCGTCATCGAGGTAGCCGACTACCAGGCCACCTGCGCGTGGTACACGCAGCATCTTGGCTTCATTCCCAGTGACGTGCAGGTGCTTCCGGACGGCTCGCCCATAGTCACGTTCATGCGCCTGGATCGAGGTGACACGCCGGCGGATCACCACACCCTCGCGATTGCCCAGGGATTCATGGCGACCTACAGCCACAGCGCCTACGAACTCGTCGACGCCGATGCCGTGGGCATGGGGCAGCGCGTCCTGCAGGAACGCAGCTGGAAGCATGCCTGGGGAATCGGCCGACACATCCTCGGCAGCCAGATCTTCGATTACTGGCAGGACCCCTGGGGCGACAAGCACGAGCACTACTGCGATGGCGATGTCTTCACCGCCTCGCACCCCACCGGCGTTCACTTCGTCAGCCCTGAAGCCATGGCGCAGTGGGGGCAGCGAATGCCCAGGAGCTTCACCAAGCCCAAGCTCAGCCCGAGCAACCTGCTCGCCTTGCTGCGCAACCTGAGGCGCAGCCCGGACCTGACGCTGCACAAGCTGAAAGCGCTGATGCGCCTGTTCGGTTAACGCCGCGTCAGCGCCCCGATCAATCTCGACAGGCGAGCGGCTCTTCGGGTCAGCGCCGCCATGGCGGGCTGTGCGCCCATCGGCGGCCCGACCGAGTTCGCCGCATCCCCACAACTAAGCCCCCGAACCCGCGAACACGGGGAAAACGATGCTCCAGGAGTGCCTTCAATGCCAGCCGTACACGTCGTCCGCTTCGAACACCAGAACACCGTTCAATGGGGTGTGATCCGCCAGGGCCGCATCACGCCGATTCCCGGCGAATTCGCTACGACCGGGGATTTCATCCGCCAGAACAGCGTCGAGGACCTGGCTCAGCTCAAGGGCAGCGAGCTGGCCGAGAGCGAGGTGAAATTGCTGTCGCCGGTGACCCGCAACCAGCAGTTCGTGTGCCAGGGCGCCAACTATCGCCAGCACATGATCGAGTCCGGCATGGACCCCGACGCGAAAAAATTCAACATGATCTTCACCAAGGCGACGAGCTGCCTGGTGGCGGCCGACAGCGTCCTGATCAAGCCGCGCAGCGTGCGCTTCCTGGACTACGAAATCGAGCTGGGCCTGATCATGAAGCGCGCAATCAGCGGCGCCGTTTCCGTCACCGACAGCAACCTGCACGAGTTCATCGCCGGCGTCGTCATCGTCAACGACTACTCGGCCCGCGACATCCAGATTCCGCAGATGCAGTTCTACAAGGGCAAGAGTTTCCGCACCTTCGGCCCGGTCGGCCCGTACCTCTGCCTGCTGGGCGAAAAGGACATGCACTACCTCAAGGCCCTGCAACTGCGCCTGACGGTCAATGGCCAGGTGCGCCAGGACGACAGCACCGCCAACCTGGTCTACGGCCCGGCGGAAACCCTCACCGAACTCTCGTCTGTGCAGGATCTCGATACGGGCGACCTGATCGCCACCGGCACGCCGGCCGGCTGCGCCCTATCCATCCCCTCTCCCGCCAAGCAGAAAATCGCCGCGCTGATGTCCGAAGCCACCAAGTGGAAGCTCTTCCTCAAGGCGCAGGAAAGCCGGCCGCAATACCTCAAGGTCGGCGACGTCGTCGAAGCACGCATTCGCAGTGCCGATGGCGCGATCGACCTGGGAGTACAACGCAACCGCGTCGTGGGAGAAGCCTGATGACCGTGCAGACCCTTGCCGACATCACGGCGCTCGAAAGAGTCCCGCTGGCGGACCGCCACCTGGCGCCGAGCACCTATGAAGCCCTGCGCCGTACCGCCGAAAGCGTTCCCGAAGCGCCGGCGTTGAGCTTCGTCCCCCATGCTTCGGACTTCAAATACATCTTCGACTGGAACTACGCGCAGCTCTTCGCGGAAATCACCCGCGCGGCGAACGCCTTCCACGACCTGGGCATAGTGCCCGGGGAGGTGCTTGCCTTCCTGCTGCCCAACCTGCCGGAGACCCACTTCACCATATGGGGCGGCGAAGCGGCGGGCATTGTCATGGCGATCAACCCCTTGCTAGAGGCCAAGCAGATCGCCAGCCTGCTCCAGTCGGCCAATGCGTCGGTGGTTGTGACGCTGGCTCCCACTCCCGGCAGCGACTTCTGGCCCAACCTGGCCGCGCAACTCGATGACCTGCCGGGAATCAGGCATGTGGTCTGGGTGAGCATGGAACCCTATGTCAGCGAGCAGGAGCGTGCCGCACTCAGCGTGATGGCACGAAGGGAGCGAGAGCTGCAAAGCGGCGTCCCCATCCATGATCTGCGCGTGCTGATGGACGCCCAACCCGGAACCCACCTCAAGAGCGGCCGGCGTATTCGCCCCGAAGAGCACTCGTCCTACTTCTGCACCGGCGGCACCACGGGCCTGCCCAAGATCGCCGCCCGCACGCACGGTTCGGAAGTCTTCAACACCTGGGCGATGGCTGCCCATCTGCAACCGCGCAGCAGCCAGGTGATCTTCTGCGGCCTGCCGCTCTTCCACGTCAATGGCCAACTGGTCACCGGGCTGATGCCCTGGACCCAGGGCGATCACGTGATTCTCGGCACGGCACAGGGTTATCGCGACCCCGAGGTCATTCCCAACTTCTGGGAAATGGTCGAGCACTTCGGCATCAATTTCTTCTCCGGCGTGCCAACCGTCTATTCAGCCCTGCTCAGATGCGACCCTTCGACCCGCGAATTGTCGAGCCTTCGATACGCGCTCTGCGGCGCCGCGCCGATGCCCGTCGAACTGTTTCGCGAATTCGAACGCCGAACCGGCGTGCGCATCCTCGAAGGCTATGGCCTGACCGAAGGGGCCTGCGTTTCCTCGGTGAATCCGCCGTACGGCGAGCGGCGTGTCGGCTCCATCGGGATACGCCTGGCCTACCAGGACATGCGCGCGGTGATCCTGGGCCCAACGGGCGAGTACGAGCGCGACGCCCACACCGATGAGGTCGGCGTCATCGCCATTTGCGGCCCGAATCTGTTCGCTGGCTATCTGGATGAAAGCCACAACCAGGGGCTCTGGATCGAAATCGAAGGCCAACGCTGGCTCAACACCGGCGACCTGGGACGCCAGGACGCAGAGGGCTATTTCTGGCTCACAGGTCGCAAGAAGGAGCTGATCATCCGGGGCGGCCACAACATCGACCCGAAGCAGATCGAGGAGGTGCTGCAGGCCCACCCCGCCGTCGCACTGGCCGCGGCGATCGGCAGCCCGGATGCCTATTCCGGCGAGATTCCGGTGGCCTACGTGCAACTGAAGCCAGGACTGTCCTGCAGTGGCGAAGAACTCCTGGCATTCGCTAGCGAGAACATCAGCGAACGCGCCGCCGTGCCCAAGCGCGTCGAAGTATTGAACGAACTGCCACTGACTGCAGTGGGCAAGATATTCAAACCCGGCCTGCAACAACGGGAAGTCGTCTGCGTAGTAAAACGGGAAGTTGCAAACCTGGGACTTCCGGACATTCCAGTAGAGGCCGTGCAGGACAACAAGCGCGGGCTGCTCGTGAACATTCGCGCCGGAACTTACCAGCAGACTCTAGCCCCTGTCCTGGGACGATACAGCCTGCAGATTCAATGGAGTGAGTGAAGCCGACTTACTTCAGTCGATCGAAAGAGCTCCTGCAACCGACGCCATTGCAAGCCAGGTATTGGAAACCATCCCAAGCGACCCTGACATATGCGCAGGCGGGCATCGCTTTGCCTGCTGTTCCCGTCTGCGCGCCCAACAAAAACAATAAGAGGTAAAAGATGCATAAAAATTGCTGCGCGATACTTGAAGAACCCATCCTTCAACAGAATACGGGGTGGTTCAAACTGGCTGTTACCGCTGCATTGATCGGTAGCTCGTCAACTGCACTCGCCAATGGTCTTACGCTCAACGAGCAGAGCGCAAGCAGTGCGGGCACTGCCTATGCGGGACGATCGTCTTCCGCGCTGGATGCAAGCACCATATATGGAAACCCCGCCGGGTTGACCAAGTTGCGGCGCAGTGAAGCGAGCGGTGGCATCGCCGTTCTCTCCATAAACGATGACATCAGCGACGCGAATAGCAACGCACAAGGAACGAACAAGGGCGACTCTGCGCCGACAGCAGTCATTCCATTCGCCTACTTGTCCACCCCCATCGATGAGCGCCTTTCGGTGGGACTGGGACTCTATGTTCCCTTTGGGCTCGTCAATGATTACGAAAGTACATTCCAAGGTCGTTACTTCGGCTCTTACAGCAAGACCCAGATCATCACCCTGCAACCGACGATTGCCTATCGCATAAACGAGCATCTGTCGATCGGCGGCGGCCCGACCCTCAATCACTTCGACGCGAAGCTTCAGAACAATCTGGCCACCGGCAACTTGAACAACGGCAAGGAGACATTGGTCACGATCAAGGGAGACGATACGGCAATTGGTTACAACATCGGCTTCCTGGTTGATTTCAATGGAGCAACGAGTTGGGGCGTCACCTATCACTCCAAGGTCAGCTATAAATTAAAAGGGTATACGGAAGTCTCCGACTCGCCTGGCTTCCTGTCGCTGAACGGGAAATACAACGCAACCGTAGACATCGACACGCCGGAATCGCTGGATACTTCCATCACCCATCACTTCAGCGATCGCTGGACCGGATACCTCGGCACTACCTGGACACGCTGGAGCCGCCTGGACAAATTCGAGGCCGTCAACAGCAACGTGTCCCCGATCGGCCAAGCCGCTGGCCTGGGCCGTGTCGGTGAAAAGCTGAACTGGCACGACACCTGGTCGACCGCAGTCGGCGCCTCTTATGAGTTGAATTCCCAGTGGCTGCTGCGGGCGGGTTTCGCCTACGACCCTTCACCCGTTCGCAACGCCGACCGAAGCGTCCGCATCCCCGTCGCCAACCGCAAGTCCGTGACCCTGGGCGCAGCCTATTCGCCGAACACCGACATGACGATCGACGTTGCCTACGGTTACCTGTGGGACTCCGAGGCCTCGGTCAACCAATCGAGCGACTCTAGCCTTCAACCAGCGTACAGCGCCAAATTCAATAACAGCGCGAATGGGCTGGCCGTGCAGTTGACCTATCGATACTGATCGACGATCGACCAACTGATTGCGGGTTCCGAGCGTCGCCGTCCCCTGGCTAGGACAGCGCGCCCGAGCCCGCCAAACCGTCGCACCGGAATGCACGACGGACACCGCTGCTTTCAGCGGTTCCGAATGCGCTCAGCCAGCGCCCCCAACGGTTTCACCATGCCGCGGCGAATATGTCCTGAGAAACTCTCAGCGGCGTAGATGGGGGGCCGGCGTGACCTACTCTCCTGGCAAACGATAGTGCGGAAACAGGCCAAGCGCGTTGCCGCGATTGATCTCGTACTGGGTATCCGCCGACCACAGGCTGTCCTCATCCAGCGAATGCGCGGATAGCGCTCCAGCGTCCCGCTGAGGATCAGGTTCACCGCTGCACGCGTGGTGTCGCAGAGGAACTCGATGAGAAAACCCGGCGTCTGCAGGCCGATCTGCTCGCTGGTCGCGTGCATGTTCGGATGGACGAAGACCGTAGCCTGACGGCGCTCCAACTCGGCCATCAGCTCTTCGAAACGAGGGTCGCCCAGGAACACCCCATCGGTGCTGCCCAGCAGCACCACACCATCCGCTCGCAGCTCATCCAGCGCCCGCGACAGGCCGCCTCGGTGAAAGGCATGGGCAGCACGGCGAAGTTGCCGAAGCGCCCCGGGTAGTCTTCACGCATCTGCGCGGCGAAGTCGTTGCAGCGCATGGCCAATTCGCGCGCCTGTTCCAACCCCGCCACCGAAGTGCACGCCCGGCGCTGAGAGCGAGGTAATGGCGGTCTGGATGCCATTAAGGTCCATGACCTCAATCGACTTTGCCGGCGTCCACTTGGGCAGCGGCGCGCCGGCGACCTTCTCCAGTCCCATCCGCTCCATCATGGCGACGAAGGCTGGAGGGATGACGTGATGATGGACGTCTATGCGCCCTTGTTTTACGGACATGAGTATCCCCGGTCAGACGTGGTTGAATACCGCGAGCGCTGACGCCCGAGGCACGGCAGGCACAAAAATGGACAAAACAATCAAAAAATGAACACAATCGTTCACATGATGTCAATAAAGACTCAGAGCCTGCCTCCAAGTCCAGTATTTCAGGAAGACAAAAAACACTTGACTCCTAGTGAACACAATTGCTCACTCATAGCCATTCAGAGCAGGATTTCTTATGAGTGCTATCGAAAAACGTATCCACGACGCCGCCATCCGCATCTTTGCCGAGAAGCGCATCGATGAGATCAATGTCAGCGAACTGGCGCAGACCGCCGGCGTGGCCCGCGGCACCATCTACAAGAAGCTGGAATCCATCGACTCGCTCTTCGAAGATGTCGCCAGCCAACTGGCCGCCGAAATGAACGATCGCGTCGGACGCAGCGCCGCCCCCGATCTTGCTCCGGAGCAGCGCCTGGCTAACGGTATCCGCTTCTATATCCGCCGGGCCCACGAGGAACCGCACTGGGGGAATTTCCTGGTGCGCTACTCCGCTTCCAGCGCATCCCTGCAGAAGCTCTGGGACGGCCCACCGGTCAGGGACGTGCTCGACGGTCTCTCCCAGCAGCGTTACAGCTTCCGCCCGGAGCAACTGGTGTCGGTAATCGGCTTGCTTGCCGGCTCGGTGCTATTCGCCATCACCCTGGTCCTGGAAGGACACAAGACCTGGCGCGACGCCGGCTCGGATACCGCCGAACTGGTGCTGCGCGCACTCGGTGTCAGCCCTGACGAGGCCCGAGCCTTCGCTACGGCGCCGCTGCCCGTGCTCCCCAGCATCGACTGACCCGGCCCCACTCCATCAATTGAAAGGCGCGCCTCTCGGCGCGCCGGCGGTTCCCGCTCACCCCAAAAAAAGGAGACAACAACAATGAAACAACTCCTTAACCACTCCCGCCTGCCGCTGCCACCCGTGTCCAGACCGCCAGCCGTCTGAACGATGCGGCAGCGCCGCCGCTAGCACCGCGCCGATCGCCCTTCTTGCTGCGCTCGTTCAACCGAGCGTTGGGGCGGCGCTCACCCCGCAGAAAGTCAAAAAACAACAACAAGAGGCTTCACCATGACAAGGGCAGTCCCCCCAAGCTGCAGGCCGTTGCGCCTGACCGCGGCATTCGCCATCTACACCCTGGCGATGCCCAGCAGCCACGCGGCGACCTTCTCCATCGGCGAGATTCAGGGCCAGTTCGACTCCTCGCTGTCGATCGGTTCCGCCTGGTCGACGCAGAATCCGAAGGCGGAGTTGCTGCACAGCCATAGCGTCGACGACGGCAAGCTCAACTTCCGCGAGGGCGATCCTATCTCCCGGGTGTTCAAGGGCGTCCACGACCTGGAGCTGAAGTACGGCGACAGCGGCATATTCGTGCGGGGCAAGTACTGGTACGACTTCGTCCTGAAGGACGAGGACATGCGCTACAAGAACATCAGCGACAGCGGCCGCGAGGAAGCCGCCAAGTCCGCCGGCGCCGAATTCCTCGATGCGTTCGTCTACCACAACTACGAGTTCCGCGAGCTGCCCGGCGTTGTCAAGCTGGGCAAGCAGGTGGTGAACTGGGGCGAAAGCAGCTTCATCCAGGGGGGGATCAACTCGATCAACCCCATCGACGTCTCATCGTTCCGCCGCCCCGGCTCGGAGATCAAGGAAGGTCTGGTTCCGGTCAACATGTTCTATCTCTCGCAGAGCCTGAGCGAGAACTTCTCGGCGGAAACCTTCTACCAGCTCGGCTGGGACAAGACCGTCATCGACAACTGCGGAACCTTCTTCTCCACCAACGACGTGGTCGCCGACGGCTGCGGCGGCCTGCCGGTCGGGCCGATCATCTACCAGAACCCCCTGGCGCAGCAGGCGCTCTCGCCGTTTGGCATCAAGCTGACCAGCGAAGGCATCGAAATCCCCCGCGCCCACGACAACGATCCCCCCGACAGCGGTCAGTGGGGCCTGGCGCTGCGCTGGTTCAAACCGGACTGGGACAGCGAGTTCGGCGCCTACTTCATCAACTACCACAGCCGCCAGCCGTACATCAGCTCGGTGACCAGTCCTCACGTCGCGGACCTGGGCTTCGCCCCGACCTTGTGCGGCAACCTCGGCGTCCCCTCTTCCGCCTGCTCTTCGCTGATGGCGACGAGCGCGGGACAGAGCCTGACCCAGGCTTATCGTCTAGGCACTTCGCAGTACTTTGTCGACTACCCCGAGGACATCCGTCTCTACGGCCTGAGCTTCAGCACCAGCCTGCCCACCGGCACCACCCTCGCCGGCGAGATCAGCTATCGGCCGAACATGCCGGTGCAGATCAGCCCCTACGACCTGATCTCCGCCGGCACCGGCGTCACCGCGATCACCCCCTTACTCTCCTCGGGGGCTATCGACCTGCAGAACTCCACGGCCCTCTCAGGCTACCGGCGCAAGGAAGTGACCCAGGCGCAGATCACTGCCACGCACTTCTTCGACCAGGCGATGGGCGCGGACCGCCTGACGCTGATCGGCGAAGTCGGCATGACCCATGTCGGCGGCCTGGAGAGTCGCGACAAGATCCGCTACGGCCGCAGCACCGCGTACGGCTCGGGGGCGCTCGCGCCGGACAACAGCCTGTGTACCTCGACCAGCGAGACCCCGCAGTACTGCACCAACGACGGCTTCACCACCTCGACTTCCTGGGGTTATCGCGCGCGGGCCATCTGGGAGTACTCGAACATCATCCAGGGCGTGGAGCTCAAGCCCAACCTGGCCTGGTCCCACGACGTCGCCGGCTACGCCCCCGAGCCGGGCTTCAACGAAGGCTCCAAAGCCATCAGCGTCGGCATCGACGGCACCTACCTGAGCACCTACACAGCCAGCCTCTCGTACACCAACTTCTTTGGCGGTGATTACAACGTCAACGTGGACCGCGACTTCGTTGCCCTGAGTCTCGGTGTTTCCTTCTAACGGAGAACAACAATGAGCAGATTCCCCTTGCGCACTGCCCTCTTGGGCGCAGCCCTGTCGACAACCATCCTCGCCCATGCCGCCGTACCGGAATCGGAAGCGGCCAAATTGAGTACCAGCCTGACGCCCATGGGCGCGGAGAAGGCCGGCAACGCCGATGGCAGCATCCCCGCCTGGACCGGCGGCCTCCCGAGCAGTGCTGGCCAACGCGGCGAGAACGGCCGCCTGAGCGATCCCTTCGCCGCGGAAAAGCCACTCTTCACCATCACACCGCAAAACGTGGCGCAGTACGCGAAAAACCTGACGCCCGGACAGCAGGCGATGTTCAAGCGCTATCCGGATTACCGCATGAACGTCTACCCATCGCACCGCACGGCCACTTACCCCGAGGCCGTATTCAAGGCCATCGCCAGCAACGCCAGGCACACCAGCCTGGTGGCTGACGGCAACGGCCTGCAGAACTTCCAGACCGCCATTCCGTTTCCCATTCCGCACAACGGCCTGGAGGTGCTCTGGAATCACATAACCCGCTATCGCGGTGGCAGCATGCAGCGCACCCACGTCCAAGCCACGCCCACCGCCAGTGGCGAGTACACCCCCGTGTATTTCAAGCAGCAGTTCACCTTCCGTGACCAACTATCGGACTTCGAATCGAGCCAGGAGAGCAACGTGCTCTTCTATTACAAGCAACTGGTGACCGCTCCGGCACGCTTGGCCGGCGACGTCGTGCTGGTCCACGAGACACTCGACCAGGTCAAGGAACCGCGCATGGCCTGGATCTACAACGCCGGCCAGCGCCGCGTACGGCGCGCTCCACAAATCGCCTATGACGGCCCCTACCCGGCTTCCGATGGACAGCGCGTCGCAGACGACCTGGACATGATCAACGGTGCCCCGGATCGGTATGACTGGAAGCTCGTCGGCAAGCAGGAAATCTACGTCCCCTACAACAACTTCGAGCTGGAATCGCCCACCCACAAGTACAGCGATCTCCTGAAAGTCGGCCACCTCAACCAGGACCTGATGCGCTACGAGAAACATCGCGTCTGGGTGGTGGAAGCCACCCTCAAGCCGGGCGAACGCCACATCTACGCCAAGCGGACGCTCTTCGTCGACGAAGACACCTGGCAAGCGATGTTGATCGACCACTACGACGGTCGCGGCACCCTGTGGCGCGTGGGCGAAAGCTCGATGACCCCGCTCTACGACAGACAGATTCCATGGCTGGGCGTGGAGGCGCTCTATGACCTGGTCAACGGGCGCTATCTGGTTTCCGGGTTGACCAACGAAGAGAAATCCCCGGTCGAATTCGGCCTCAAGACAAGCGCCGCGGACTACACCCCTGCCGCCTTGCGCAATGAAGGCGTGCGCTGAACTCAGACGGCAATCGACAGAGCGGTAAACAGCGAACTATCACCGCTGCCGGGAGTTGCTCGCTCTCCATATGAACACTAGTGTTCATATGGAGACAGTGATAGGATTTTGGAGTCGTCATTGACCACTCATTTGGCGACTATACCGCTCAGTCATAAGAACAACAGGAGCAATGCAGTGAACTTGAACGAACCTATCGCCCCGTCGAGGTCGCGCACCGTCACCGTCGGTGGCCGGCAGATCTTCCTTACTGAAAAGGGAGCCGGTCACCCGCTCCTGATGCTCCATGGCGGAGGCCCGGGCGCGTCGGGTATTTCCAACTATTCGCGCAACATGGACGCGCTGGCCGAGCACTTTCGCGTGCTGGTGGTGGACATGCCCGGCTACGGCAAGTCCACCAAGGGCGTGGACCGCAGCGACCCCTTTGGCGACCTCGCCGGCGCCATGCTCGGACTGCTCGACGTACTGGGCATCCGCAGCACCCACGTGGTCGGCAATTCGCTTGGCGGCGCCTGCGCGCTACGCATGGCGCTGGATGCCCCGAGTCGCGTCTCAGCCCTGGTGCTGATGGGCCCCGGCGGCGTGAACACCACGCGCGGCCTGCCCACGCCCGGGCTCAAGCTGCTGCTCAACTACTACAAGGACAACGGTCCCTCGCGCGAAAAAATCACTCGATTCATTCGCGACTATCTCGTCTATGACGGCAGCCGTGTCTCGGACGCGATGATCGAGGAGCGCTACCAGTCCAGCATCGATCCGGAGGTCATCAAGGCCCCACCGCTGCGCGGTCCGAAAAACCTTCGCGCGGCACTGCGCATGGACTTCACCCGGGATCCGCGCCTGCCGGCCTGCCAGGTTCCGACCCTCGTGCTCTGGGGGGTGGACGACCTGGTCAACCGCCCCAGCGGCGGCCGCACGCTGCTCGAGCGGATGCCCAATTGCGACCTGCACCTGTTCAGCAAGACCGGACACTGGGTGCAGTGGGAACGCGCCGATGAGTTCAACGCCTTCACCACCGCGTTCCTGGCGGCAAATACGCCCAGGCCCTGAGCGGAGGAAGACGGACATGACTCAGGATATTTTCGGTGCAAGCAGCATGGGCTATGTGGTCATCGAGTCGAATCGGCTGGATCGCTGGCAAGTCTTCCTCCGGGATGGAATCGGCCTTCACGAAGCCCAGGCCGATGCCGATCTGCTGGCCTATCGCATGGATGAATTCCAGCGACGAATCATCGTCAAGCGCGGAAGCGCCGAGGACCTCGTCACCGTAGGCTGGCACCTACGCGATTCGGCAACCCTCGAGGTGGTGCTGCAACGCCTGAAGGCGCTGGGTGTTCAAGCGACTCCCGGCACAGCCGAGCAGGCACAGGAAAGAGGGGTTCGCGGCTTCTGGCAGGTCATGGGGCCCAAGCGCCTGGCGGTCGAGCTGTTCGTCGAGCCGCTGACCACGTCATCCCCTTTGCAAATGCTCAGCAGCGGCTTCGTTACCGGTGAAATGGGCATGGGCCATATGGCCATCACCTCACGCAAGCCCGAACAGATGCGGCGCTTCTGGCAGGAAATCTTCGACGCCCGGCACAGCGACCACATCGTCGAACGATTGTCCGGCGTAACCCTGGACATCGATTTCTTCCGGGTCAACCCGCGACATCACTCGATCGCCATCGCACGGGTGAAGGATCTACCCATCGATCCGATTCGCACCCGCGTACAGCACTTCAACCTGTTGACCACCTCGGTCGGCGAACTCACGGATACCTTCCTGCGCTGCCGTGCACTGGGTTTCGAGATGGCACACGAGATCGGCGAGCACCCGAATGATCGGGAGCAGTCCTTCTACGTGCTCAGCCCGTCAGGGTTCGAACTCGAAGTCGGCTGGAACGCTCTTGAGGTCGACGAAGCTACCTGGCAACCGGCGAGCTACCGCGGCATCAGCCTGTGGGGACACAAGCCGCCAAGGCAGAGCGTCCGGAACAAGCTCTGCACCAATCTGGGCAACCTGGGCCGGGCCCTGCGTTCCCTTCTCAGCCCTGAATACTCACCCCTCTAGGGAGACGCGCTGGAAATGGACAACAACAAGAATTTCCACGTCGAAACCGTCGATGTCGTGATCGCCGGGCTTGGCCCGACGGGCGCCACCCTCGCCCATCTATTGGGCAAACGCGGCCTTTCGGTCATCGTCCTGGAACGCGAACCAACGTTCTACGGCAATGCCCGTGCGGTTTACACCGACGACGAATGCATGCGCGTCATGCAAGCAGCCGGCGTTGCAGACGACCTCGCGGTGGACATGCAGGTCGACACGCCGGCCCAGTGGACGTTCGCCGACGGCAAGGTGCTGGGTCGGTACTGGCAGTTGAAGCGCTCCTTCGGCTGGCCGGTGATCAACTTCCTGTACCAACCCTGGCTGGAAACCCGCCTCACCGACCTGCTCCAGCGCTACCCCGGGGTGCAGGTGCGGCGCGGCCGCGAACTGGTGTCGTTCGAGCAGAACGCCGACTGGGTGACGCTGACCCACCAGGCCACGCGGACCTTCCGCTTCGGCGACGGCAGCGACGCGCGCGGCGAACACGACGTTGCCCCGGACCCGCAGAGCATCCGCACGCGCTACCTGGTGGGCGCCGATGGCGGACGCAGCACAGTGCGCGAGGCGCTGGGCATCAAGATGGACGGCAAGAACTTCCCCGAACCTTGGCTGGTCGTGGACCTGGAGCTGAAGGAAGGCGAAGACGCCCTGCGCCATATGCCCTACTTCAATTTCATTTGTGACCCTGAATGCCCGACAGTGAGCTGCCCGCAGCCAGGTCGCTTCCACCGCTTCGAATTCATGCTCATGCCCGGGCAGACCAAGGAATACATGGAAGACCCGGCCACCGTGCGCAAACTCGTCAGCCGCTACGTCGACCCGAACAAATTCGAGGTCAAGCGTCGCCTGGTCTACACCTTCAACGCCCTGGTCGCGCAGCAATGGCGCAAGGGCCGGGTGCTGCTGGCTGGCGACGCCGCCCACATGACTCCGCAGTTCATGGGCCAAGGCATGAGCTCGGGTGTTCGCGACGCCTATAACCTGGCCTGGAAACTCGATGCAGTGCTCAAGGGGCGCGCAGCAGAGGTCCTGCTAGATACCTACGGCAGCGAGCGCTACCACCATGCCAAGGCGATGATCGACATCTCAGTGCAGATGAAGGACTTCGTGTCGATGTCCAACCCCATCCTCAGCACCCTGCGCAATGTCTTGGCCAGATTGCTCCAGGCCACACCGGTGGTCGGCAGGTGGATTCGTGAAGGGGGCTTCAAACCTACGCCGACCTACAAGCCGGACAGCTACCTCGGTCTGCCGCGACGCGGCCGCCGCTCGGTCGAAGGGAAGCTGATGCCGCAACCCCAGGTGCGAACCTTCAAGGGCAGGCGTGTGCTGCTCGATACCCTGCTGGGCGATGAGTACGCCTTGATCGGCCTGGGCACGGATCCCCAGCAGTTCCTCGGCGAGGAATCACGCGCCTTCCTCGACACCCAGGGGGTGCGCTACCTCTCGCTGTTCCCGTTTGGCGGCCGTCCACAAGGCATCAATGTTCAGCGCCATACGCCAGCCAATCTGATCGAGGTCGAAGAGGTCGGTGATGAGCTGCTCAAGTGGTTCAAACGCGCCGGCGGCGGACACAATGCGGTGGCTATCGTTCGCCCCGACAAATTCGCCTTCGCCCTGGTGCGCGGCGAAGAACTGGAGACGGCCGTCGCAGAGTTGCGCCGGCAGATCGGCTGGCCCCCTGCCCTGGCGGACTCACGGCCCCAACAGGCAACCTTGAGGAAAAGCGCATGACCGTCACCCAAGACACCCTCGAACGCCTGGCCGCCGACCTGCGCCGCGCTGAAGCGCAGGGCGAGGCGATCGCCCCGCTGCGTGACGCCATCGGCGCCGACAACGGCGCGGCGGCCTACGCCATCCAGCGCCTCAACGTCGCCCACGGCATCGCCGCCGGACGCCGCGTGGTCGGCCGCAAGATCGGCCTGACCAACCCCAAGGTGCAGACGCAACTGGGCGTCGGCCAACCGGACTTCGGCACCCTGTTCGCCGACATGGCCTACGGCGACAACGAAAGCGTGCCCGTCGACCGCGTGCTGCAGCCGAAGATCGAAGCCGAGATCGCGCTGATCCTCGACCGCGACCTGCCGCGCGAAGACAGCACCTTCGCCGAGGTCATGGCTGCCATCGGCTGGGTGCTGCCGGCGCTGGAGATCGTCGGCAGCCGCGTCGCCGGCTGGAACATCCGCTTCGCCGACACCGTCGCCGACAACGCCTCCAGCGGCTGCTTCGTGCTCGGTGGCCCAGCCCGGCGCATCGATGGCCTCGATCTACGCCTGGCCGCCATGCGCATGACCCGCAACGGCGAGGACGTCTCCAGCGGCAGTGGCGCCGAATGCCTCGGCCACCCGCTCAACGCGGCGGTCTGGCTGGCGCGCACCATGGCGCGCCTGGGCGAACCGCTGCGCGCCGGCGACCTCATCCTCACCGGTGCCCTCGGGCCGATGGTGGCAGTGGCCGCGGGTGACCGTTTCGAAGCCGAAATCGACGGCCTGGGCCGCGTTGGCGTGACCTTTAGCGCCGAGTGACGAGAGAGGAATTCATGAGCAAACGCAAAGTCGCCATCATCGGTTCCGGCAACATCGGCACCGACCTGATGATCAAGATCCTGCGCAACGCGCAGCACCTGGAAATGGCCGCCATGGTCGGTATCGACCCGGCCTCCGACGGTCTGGCCCGCGCATCACGAATGGGCGTCGCCACCACCCACGAAGGCGTCGAGGGCCTGACCCACCTGCCGATCTTCAACGAGATCGACTTCGTCTTCGATGCCACCTCAGCCGGCGCTCACGTGAAGAACGACGCCTTCCTGCGGGGCCACAAGCCCGGTCTTCGCCTGATCGACCTGACCCCGGCCGCAATCGGTCCGTATTGCGTGCCGGTGGTCAACCTGGAGCAGCACCTGCAAGCGCTGAACGTGAACATGGTGACCTGCGGCGGGCAGGCGACCATTCCGATGGTGGCGGCCGTTTCGCGGGTGGCCAAGGTGCATTACGCGGAAATCATCGCCTCGATTGCCAGCAAGTCCGCCGGTCCCGGCACCCGCGCCAATATCGACGAATTCACCGAGACCACCAGCAAGGCCATCGAAGTGATCGGCGGCGCGGCCAAGGGCAAGGCGATCATCATCATGAACCCGGCCGAGCCGCCGCTGATCATGCGCGACACCGTCTATGTGCTGTCCGAGGCCGTCGATCAGGCCAAGGTCGAGGCGAGCATCGAGGAGATGGCCGCCGCCGTGCAGGCCTACGTGCCCGGCTACCGCCTCAAGCAGAAGGTGCAGTTCGACGACGTGCGCGACCTGAACATCCCCGGCCACGGCAAATTCTCCGGCCTGAAGACCTCGGTGTTCCTCGAAGTCGAAGGCGCCGCCCACTACCTGCCGGCCTACGCCGGCAACCTCGACATCATGACCTCCGCCGCGCTGGCCACCGCCGAGCGCATGGCCCAGTCGATGGGAGC
>NZ_FNDS01000022.1 GCF_900099785.1 Pseudomonas panipatensis
TGACGCCCCGTCGTGCTGGGTAGTCGATCCTAACGATGGTACCGCCGACTTTCTCCTAGAAATATGGGCTCTGCCATTTCCGTTGGGTTGCTGCTGGAAGGCAAACCGGTCCTAGGGGTGGTCTATGGGCCACTCACGCCGCGGGGAGCTGACTGCTTGGCCTTGCAGCTGGGTCGGGGAGAGCTACGACGCAACGGCATAGCCATTACTGGACAACTCGCGACCATGCCTCTGGATGGTTCTGTAGTGTTTGTCAGTGCTGCCGCAAAGCGCCATCTGGAACTTAATGATGAACTCTGTGCGCCGGCGCGATGTGAGCCCATGCCGAGCATTGCCTATCGCCTGGCGCGAGTGGCTGCCGGTGATGGCGTTGCAGCAATTTCCCTTTTCCCGGTATCTCCGCGCGATGTGGCGGCTGGCCACGCTTTGCTACGGGCGGTAGGCGGAGAGCTGCCCGCCTATCACCTACGACACTCAAGCACGCTTCACACAGTTGGTTAGCGGTTGCTTCGGAGGAGCAGCAGGAGCTTGCCAATTGCTCGTTCAGCGCGAATGGCGACGTTTGGTGCCAAACTACCGCAACTTCGGCGGGGTGGCACCAAGCTAAAGCTGCGCCATATTGCCCCCGCCCCCAGCTCACATGCCTTGAAGGCGGCCGTTTCAGGAGGCTATTCAGTTGTGTCCACTACAAAACGGGCGAAGCTGATAAGGTCGCTGAAGGCATCCTCTGCCGGCTCTGCTTGCCGGCAGAGGTGATAGCCTCGAAGGCCGCAGCGACGCGGACCGAGGCAATCGGCACCCAGTGTATCCCCGATCATAGCGAGGCTGCTCGGCGGGCAAGCGAGTTGGTGCGCCACATGCTGGTATATCGCCGGTTCTGGCTTTATAGCGCTGACATCGAAACTCCAGCAGTAGGCATCCAGTGCGGGGAGAAGCAGTTTCACAGGCACCATATAAGGTGCTGCGAGGTTGGAGCACACTGCAATTTTGATCCCAGCCTCACGCAGCACGCTGATCGCCGGCAGAGCATCTGAATACAGGGTGACGCTGCTGAGTTCCTCGAACAGGTCTCGCTCAAGCGCTGCAAGGCTGGATATTGGCAGCGACACTTGGAATCGTTCTGCGGCTGCCGCCAAGCCCAGTTTGTGGGTCATGAGCGTGCGCGCATCATCCCATTGAGGTGGCCGTCCTGCCTCGCGTGCGAGTCGCATGAGTTGGAGGTAGGGTTGTTTGCGGGTGCCGATGCACAGCAAAGTGCCGAAGGCGTCAAAAACCACCGCTTTGATGGCTGGTTTGCGGCTGGAGGGCGTCTTCAAGCGGCTTACCTGGCAGGATGGGATGACTCAGCGCTGAGGACCATTTGCCTGAGGCTTCACATGGCATTTTGCGGAGAAGATGATCGGGCTCTTTGCCACTCGAGCCAAAGGGTAGTCTTCTAGTGAATAGAGATTCCCGTTGGCCATCTTAAAAATCACGTGCGAACGGCGCGAGTCTGCTTCGGTCACTGCCTCGATCTCTAGCAAGGTCTCCATCAACCACGATTCACTATGGTTTATGAAGGGAGGGGAGACCAGATAGGCCTGCTCCAACCACATGCTGTCAGATTGCGCTTCGATCAACTGAGCTAATTCAGCTGTGCTGCCGAGCATGAGCATGCAGGTTTCCTTGACGGATCGCTGCCTGCGCGCAATCTGCACAAAAATCCAAGGGGCTAATCCGTCCTGTTCGACGAAAGACCACGTCCTCTGTCCGCGTAGACCAGCCAGAGAGCCAAGCCAAAGCTCTGCCTGTGGGTAGGTATTGAACATGCAGCCTCCAAGTGAGCCCTATAGATTGTAGCTCTATAGGATTCGGAAAGGCCTCATCATTCCTTTTGCACGTGGGTTTGGCAAATGGATCTGATCAAGGCTTTTGGAATCGCGCTTCGCAACGTTAGACAACAGCGAGGGCTGACCCAGGAGGACTTCTCCATTATCAGCAGCAGGACCTATCTCAGCACCCTGGAGCGAGGGCTGAAGGGACCCACGCTTGAGAAGATTGAGCAGCTCTCAGGCGTACTGAAGGTTCATCCGCTCACGCTAATTGCTGAGGCGTTTCTCCATGAGGATCCTTGCCTGAGCCCAGAACTCCTGCTCAGCCAAGTTCGCGACGAACTCAAAGCCCTCCGATCAGAGCCGGCGGACAGCATCAAATGCAATAGAGTCAGATAGAGAGCATGGCCCTGCGGACATGCTGGAGGAGGGTGTCGACAAGGGCAGGGAAGATCAACCATGTTTCCAGCGGGACTGACCTTGTTCCTCGACATCTGTTGAAGGCCTGAGACGTCAGGACGTCTGCGGGATCGGTCGGCCCATAAGCCATGCGATAAAACACTTCCTGCCGCAACAGTCGCAAAGGACAGCGCTTCCCTTCAGAGTCATCACCAACGGAGTCGTTCCGCGTGCGAGGGTAGGGAAGGCCAGTAGATCCGAGAGGGTAGCGTTGAGGTTCGTCGCTCCAATCAGGAGTTATCTACATGCGAACTGAATATAGGTCCGAGTGTGCCGATAGGAAACTCACGAACGCTCTCTTCAATTCGACCTGCCATTTTCAAGTCAAATTCGCTGGGGTAATGCCGTAACAAGAACTTCGCGTCATGGCGAATCTTTTCGGACAAGGTCTGATCTCGCGAAATTTCCAGCAAAAAATCTCGTGTTTGAAGGACGGCACGTGTGCGCTCATGGGGCATGGTCATGGCAGCTACCTTGGGGTAGGCGAGATATAGCTACTTAGAGCTTATCGCAGGTTTCCGTTGTAGCGAAACGTGGTATAGGCACCATACGCATATTGCAAAATCCGCCCAAAGCTATGCTTGCGACTGCGTGAGGATGTCGAGCAGGCAAGAGACATCGCCAACTGAAAGCAACGCGACATTGAGTTTCAAGACGGTGTGAACGTCCTGGTGGGCAAACGGGGCCGGCAAGGCAGTTGTGATCCGCACCGGCTCGAGCTCCAACAAACTGGCAGAGAGATCCGATGTATCGCGGACTGGATGATCAGTGCAGTAGTGCAGTTGCGTGAGACTAAAAGCATCCTGCCAATCTCATCCATCGACATCTGATCTAGTTGCATTAGAGCCTATCGCCGCTCGTTAAAGTTTTCGGTCACCGGCGAATAGCCGCGACGTTACCTCAACGTCCGAGCAAATAGTTTGAAATTCGTCTCATTGGGAACGGCACATCTGGTCGAATACGGCCAAAAAGTTTCAAGTTTTCCTCGTCGCGGGGTACCGCCCCGGACAGGACTGCAGATGCTGATTCCGGCCTCGCTGATGTTCGTCTTCGGCGGCGCCGTGCTGGTCTACCAAGTGCGCGATAGCGAATGATTTCGATATCCCAGAAACACGAAAGCCCGCAAGCTTTCGTCTGCGGGCCTCGGAAGGTAGGCACGATTGTCACCTCATGCGTTGGGCCAGATATTGGGGCAGTGTGACGGCACCGTCAACGGAAAATCTGCGTCCTTCAGTCGTGACTGCATCCATGGCTACCGCCTGGGAGAGCGCCGAAATCTCGATCACGCGGCGTCACTATGTAAAGGTCAGCGCACGGTTGCCAAGGCACTGAGTGTATTAGGAGGGCTCTTGTAGCCCGAAATCTGGAGCACAGTGAATCGCTCACGTTACCTCGAGTACCACGGCCGGCTTGAGCGGCGTCGCTTGATAGACCAGCAGTTGCCATTGCTCATCGGTTTTCTGCCAAGCCATGAGCGTTCGGTTGTGCAGCTGTTTTCGCACGCCCCCGGAGGTGACGTTAGTGACCATTTCTCCAAACGCGATTGCCAGTTCACCCACCCGGGTCACTTTATTGATTTGATGGTTGAGGGCGTGATAGATGAACTCCCGGGAGCGGCATTTCTCAAGGTAGCTCTTGAGATTGTCGACCAGACCGCTGGAGTGGATGTAGGTCAAGTCCGGGTGGAACAGGTAGCTGAAGATATCCAGATGACCGCCGAGCATGGCGGCACTGCGCTGTGCTTCGCAGGTGCGGATCACCAGGTCGATCTGATCGTTATGCATCATCAGCCGTTCCTCGCGCTGCCGTGACGATGATTTCGATCAGCAGTTTGCCGCCCAAGTCGACGCCGTAACAGGCGCGCTGGGGCCAGTGCTGCGGACTGTCGCCAATCCATCGGGCCCAGATTTCATCGACCACGGGTTTGCTGCTCATGTCCGCCAGCAGCACCTGAGCCGACAGCATACGTGAGGCGTGAGAGCCAAGGCCTTCGAGGCTGGCGCTCAACGCGGCCAGAGCCTGATGAGTCTGGCCGACGATGTCCAGTGAGGTGTCCGCAGAGGTTGCCACTGTATATACGATGTTGGCGTAGGCGCAGGAACGGCTACGTCCTGCGTGGCCGCTCGGAATGCGGTCAATTGTCTGCATATGGGGCTTCATCCAGGTTGAAGTGAGGCAGAAGCCAGCATCGACCCGCTTCTGTCATCCGTGTTTAAACCGGCTGCGTTGCTTCTTCCGCGGCAATTGCGGCCTGCACGCTAGGACGTGCATCGATGAGCTCCATGAACGAGGCCAGCTCCGGCCAGTCCTTGACATCGATATTGAAGAACGGGAGCCACTTGAGCACGGTGAACAGATAGGCATCGGCCAGGCCGAATGCGCCCAGCAGGTAGTCTTTATTCATCAGGCCCTTGTTCAGGTAGTCCAGGCGCTTGAACAGTTTCTGCCGGAAAATTTCTTTGGTTGACTCGGGGATTTCAGCATTGAACAATGGCGCGCTGCCGCCATGGATTTCCGAGGAGATGAAGTTCAGCAGTTCCTGCAGACGAGTCCGCTCCCAGGTGCCGTTGGCCGGTGCCAGGGAATTGCCCGGAACCTGATCTGCCAGATACTGGATGATGGCCGGACCTTCGGTCAGCACCTGGTCGTTATCCAGCACGAGTGCGGCCACGTATCCCTTTGGGTTGATGTCACGGAAGTCACGGCCGTCTGCCGTGGCCTTGGTCTTGTTGTTAACTCGGACCAGTTCGAAAGGCAGGCCCAGTTCACGCATCACGATGTGCGGTGACAGGGAGCAGGTCATGGGGGCAAAGTACAGTTTCATGGGTATCTCCTTATAAGCGGGCAACGCGTACCCGAACGTGTTGCCGTTCCAAGCCTGAAACGGCTGTGAACCTCTTTCCAGACATATTGGTGTCATGTCATCGAACGGTAAAATTACGATCTTATGCGCCCATCATTAGGCGCTCTTATGTCCAATCAGGCGACTTTCGTTTCAGTACTGTGAACCGTCATCGGAAGGTCGCTGCCGAGAGCCGACTTGCGGATATCATTGAGAAATGCCTGGGCAGAAGGCGTACTTTCGCCGGCGGATGAGCAAACCAAGCCGAACTCACGATAGATCGGTTTGCTCAATTCGAAGACTCGCATTCCCCGGCGATCAACCGGCAGTGTCGAGGCCGGCACGATCGAAATGCCCATGCCTTCACTGATCAACGCAAACGCCGTGGTCCAGTCGCGCACGGTGATCTTGATGTCCTTGAGCTGGAGCCCTTCACGTTCGACCAGTGACTGACCATTGAGGTAGCAGCCGCCGGTCGCGAGGATGAAAGGCTCTTCCACCAGATCCTTGAGCGCGACAGTGCTGACCGAGGACTTGCGGGCCAGGTCATGGTTCGCGGGGACTGCCGCCACCCAGGAGTCGCGGCCCAGCAACAGCGCACCACGGGACGGGCAGGGATTCAGCACGACGCCCAGGTCGATGCTGCTGTTGGTCAGCCATTGTTCGACTTCTTCGTCGGTGCCTTCGAGCGAGACGATTTCGATGCCGGGGTGCCGCCGACTAAAACTCTGCAGCAGCGGCGGCAGCAGGTTGGCAAACACGGAAGGAAAACTGGCGAGCGTGATTCGCCCCAGATGGCATCCGCGCGACGCATCCACCAGGTTCTGGATCGATTCGAATTCGCTGAGCATGCGTCGTGCACGGTCGATGATCTGCTGCCCGATGGCTGTCGCGGTGGTCTGGCGGCGGTCGCGCACGAACACTTTTACGCCCAGCGCTTCTTCCATCTGCGTCAGGGCCTGACTTGCGCCCGACTGGGTAATGCCATAGCGCTCGGCGGCGCGGGAAATATTCTCGGCGTCAGCCACGGCGACCAGCAGGCGCCAATGCATCAGGTTCATCATCTCAGTAGTTCCTCTTATGTTTGGCTAATCGAGATTTAATTTTACGAAGTACCTGCATCGCCTCAGGATCGCCCCTGAATACACAGTGGGGTGTTGGAAAGTGGACAAAACCTTGTCAATGGATCTGACCGCCAGACCCGCCTCGGCGGCTCGTGTTCTGGTGAGCGTGGCGTTGAGTTCGTTCATGGTCGCGCTGGATATCACTGCGCTCAACGTGGCGCTGCCGAGCATCGGGCATGACCTGGCAACGGGTATGGATAGGCTGCAATGGATCGCCGGCGCCTACACCCTGATGTTTGCCAGCTTGTTGTTGTCCGCAGGTGCGTTGAGTGATCGTCTGGGGGCCAGGAAAGTGTTCCTGTTTGCCCTGTTGGTTTTTACCAGTTCATCGGTCGCCTGCGGATTGGCCCAAGGCGTTGTTGAACTGATTGTCGCACGGGCCATTCAAGGCATCGGTGCGGCGCTGATGCTACCCAGCTCCATGGCATTGCTGGTTGAGGCGTATCCCGATCCCAAGGCCCGGGCCAAGGCCGTGGCCTTGTGGGGCGGGATCTCAGCACTCGCGCTGGTGAGCGGCCCATTGTTGGGCGGTGTTTTGGTGGAACTGGTCGACTGGCGCTCGATTTTTTATTTGAACGTACCGTTCTGTCTGATTGCATTGGGCTATTGCGCGGTATGCAGCAGTCACCTAGCCGTCCAGCCGCGTTCGATTGACTGGGCGGGGCAAATGCTTTCGGCGCTGGCGTTGGTGTCGTTGATCTTTGCCCTGATTGAAGGGCCGGTGTGGGGCTGGGGCAGTCCCTGGGTAATCGCGACGTCGCTGGTGGCGCTGGTTTCGGGCGCGGCGTTTATCTATTCGCAACAGGTACAACGTGAACCGATGCTGCCGCTGAATCTGTTCGAATCCAGAACCTTTTCCGCCGCCATTGGCGCCGGGTTTCTGCAAACCCTGGCGTATTACGGCAGCCTGTTCGCGCTGCCGTTCGCGATGCAGGGGCAGGGCCAGACGCCGGTGGTGATCGGGCTGGCAATGATCCCCATGACGATTGCGACCGGCGTGATGGCGAGTCTCTCGGGGCGTTTATCCAATGCCTTCGGTGCCCGTTCAGTTGGTGCCGCCGGTATGCTTTGTGGAGCGCTCGGGGCGGCATTGCTGGCGCTGTATGGAATGGATCGCGTCACCCTGGTGCTCGGGGGGCTGTTGATCGGTCTGGGTGGTGCGACCTTGCCCGTCATCGTCGGCGCTTGTCTGGCGAGTGTGCCGAGTGGCAAGGTCGGCGTCGGTTCCGGGGTACTCAATGCCGCGCGCCAATGTGGTGGGGTGACCGGTATTGCCTTGCTCGGCGCCACGCTAGAAGAGCCGGGGCGCGCCACCGGCGCCTTGTCGATCATTGCTCTGTCGTTCGTTGCCGCCGCCTTGCTGACCGTGTTGCGGCTGTACACCGACGAAGTCGATGTCGTGACTGAATGCTGACCGGCGCGCCGAAGCTGGTCGGTGAGTGTTTCAATGAATCGACGTTGCGTGGCCTGCCCCGTGTCGAGCAGGCAGGCAAACGCAGTTCAGGTTGTGAAAGAGCAATTCGGCAAGGCGCCGAAGCACACTTGGCGAAGAAGCAGCCAACAGTAACGTTCAACCCCAGCGACGTACCGTCCCGGTGTCCAGTCCCAACAGATCGAGCATTCGGCCGACCGTGTGATCGACTATGTCTTCGATGGATTGCGGCCGGGCATAAAACGCCGGTACCGGCGGCATCACGATGCCGCCCATTTCACAGACCTGGGTCATGCTGCGCAGGTGTCCCAAATGCAACGGCGTTTCCCGCACCATCAGAATCAATGGCCGTCGCTCCTTGAGCGTCACATCGGCGGCGCGACTGAGCAGGCTGCCGGTGATGCCGCTGGAAATTTCCGAAAGACTCTTGATCGAGCATGGGGCCACCACCATGCCCAGGGTCTTGAACGAGCCACTGGAAATCGATGCGCCGATGTTCGCCGGATCGTGCACGACGCAGGCAAGCGCTTTGACATCCGCCACTTTCATGTCGAGTTCATGGGCCAGCGTGACTTGCGCCGATTTGGTCATGATCAGGTGGGTGGCAATGCCCAGCTCGCGCAGATGCATCAGTGTGCGCACGCCGTAAATCACGCCGCTGGCACCGCTTATGCCGACCACGATGCGTCGTTCAGGGCTGCTCATGGGAATCCACCGCGTTGTCGAATACGCTGACCACCGGCACCTCGCCCGGCAACCCCAAATCGTTCCAGCGCTCGCGCACGCGTTCATAGACCGATGGGCGCAATAGGGTGCGGGTCGGGAAGTTGCGAATATTGCGGTAATCCTTGCAGGCATTGATCAAGGCCTTGGAGCCGAAGAAACGCTTTTGCGGCGGATTCTGTGCCGGATCCAGCGGCGAGCCGCGAGTGTTGCGCAGAATGTCGATGTCATCGCTGGGCGTGGCGCGCGTGGCCATGGCCCACAGCACTTGATTCATGTCGGTGGGATCGATGTCCTCATCCACCGCGACGATCCATTTGCTGATGTAGGCACCACCGGGCACCTGGCTGGCGAGGGCCAGGACTTGTGCGGCATGCCCCGCGTATTTCTGTTCGAGACTGATGACGATCATGCCGAAGGCCCCGGCAGCGGCGGGCGGGCAATATACCCCTTTAATTCCCTGGATCCCGAGCTTGTCAAGGTCGCTCCAGATCTTGGCCGAGCGGATGGTGGAGAAAAACGCACTTTGCTCGTTCGAGGGAAAGTCCGCCATCAGTGCGTTGGTCAGAATCGGTCGGGTGCGGTAGTGCAGGGCGGTGACTTCGATCAGCGGGCAATCGATGTCTTTGTAGCCGTAGTAGCCGGTGAACTCGCCGAAAGGCCCTTCTTCACGGGTCGAGCCCGGGCGAATGACGCCCTCAATGACAATCTCTGCCGCTGCAGGAATAAGCAAGTCGGAGTTTTTCGCGCGCACCACTTCAATGGGTTTTCCCTTGATACCACCGGCAAAATCATATTCGCTGACGCCCGGCGGCAACGACTGCGATCCCACCACCATCATCAATGGATCGACGCCCCAGGCTGCGGCGACGGGCAGAGCCTCGCCCCTTCGCCACGCCTGGTGGATATGACGCAGGGCATCCTTACCCGGTGCTAGCGAGAGGCCGACCTCGCGGGGCCCCTGGACCATCATTCTATAAGTGCCGACGTTCAGGTAGCCGGATTCCAGATCCCGGGTGAATACCGCATCCGCCGTACCGGCGTAGGCGCCACCATCCCTCGGCCAGTGTTTGGGGATCGGCAGACGGGTGAGGTCGATGTCGTTGCCGGTGAGGGTATTCTGATAGATTGGTGCGGCTTCAGCCGAGATTTCAAGCGGGGCGATGCTGTGTTTGAGCTTGTCTTTGGTGCACCGGATCAATTCCATGGTCGGCGTATCCGGTGCCTCTTCAAGGGTGATCGCGGTGCGCGCCACGCTCGGGCCGAAGATGTTCCACAAATGACGCAAACCCAGCGGAGAGTCCGCTGGGGCGAAGAGCACTGCAGGCGAGGCAGTTTGGCGGGCCACCAGATAAGTGATAGCGCTCATTTCTTCAATCGGGTCGACGGCTTGTGAGACGGTCTGCAGTTCGCCGATCTTCTCTGCCCGGCTCAGCCAGTCTCGAAGGTCGGCAACCGGTTCAATTAGTTCGTTCATCTTGGGTATCCTCAGGGACCGAATGGAAAAACAACGGGCGCATTTCTGCGCCCGTCGCCAGAAGATCAACGTTTGTCGATCGAGTACTTTCCAGGCCCTAACAGGCAGAGGAAAAGGAAACCGCCGGCAATGCTCACGTTCTTGAAGAAGTGCACGAAGAGCGTGTGATGATCGGCTGGATTGGTGGTGTTCCAGAACGCATGACCGATGATCCCGGTGCCGATGGTGTACAGCACGAAAATCGCTGCGATGGGGCGGGTCCAGAAGCCGAATAGCAGGGCCAGTCCGCCGAAAAACTCGACGATGGTAGCGACGATCGCGCTGAGCTCAGGGATCGGCGCGTTCACCGATTTGAGGTAGGTCACGAAGCTACTGTGGTCGGTGACGTAGGTGAAGCCGAAGTAGCCATAGAGGATCAAAATCATGATCCGTGCCACGAGGATCATCGCGTCGCGTTGGCCATCGAACAGTTGATAGCGTAAGTACATTCCATTGCTCATAAGTCAGATTGGGTACGGGATGGCGTCGACGGAGTCTGCTTCAGCCAGGTTAAACGCTCGGTCGAACACCTGTGGGTTCACCGCGTTTTCGTGGTTTGGCTCAGCGCCGAAAACGTCGAGTACGTTTCCGGCGGCCAGTTTCGCCATGCGGCTGACGGCCTCGTGGGAAACTCCGGCCAGGTGCGGCGAGCAAATCACGTTGTCGAGTCTGGGCAGACCGCTGCTGTGGGGCGGCGGTTCCGGCAAGAACACATCCAGCGCAGCGCCAGCGATGCGTTTTTCGACCAGTGCCTGATAGAGCGCCTGCTCGTCGACGATGCCGCCACGCGCGGTGTTGATCACGTACGCCTGTGGTTTCATCAGGGCTAGACGCTCGGCGGACAGCAAGCCGACCGTTTCGGCGGTCTTCGGGCAGTGCAAGCTGACGTAATCGGCGCTCGCCAGTCCGAGTTCCAGTTCGGCAACCGGCTCCACGTCGTGGGGCAACTGCCGTGGGGCGAGGTACGGGTCGTACACCTTGACCCGCATTCCTAGCGCGACCAGGAGCGTGGCAACACGGGCACCAATCCGCCCGCAACCGACGAGCAGCACTTCGCGGCCTTCCAGTTCACTGGGCAGGTAGTCGTAGCGCTGATGCCAATCGCCGTTGCGCACCAGATGGGTAAGCGCCTCGGTACGTTTCGCCAGGGACAGCATGAAGCCCAGGGTGTGCTCCGCCACTGCCCGGTGATTGGCATTGGCGCAGACCATCACTGGAATCGCGGCCTCGGTCATCGCCGGGATGTCGACCGCGTCGAAGCCGACGCCGATCCGCGACACCACCTGCAAACCCGCTGCGCGTTGCAACTCGGCGGTGCCGAACCGGGTCAGGCCGAGAACCACGCCGTGCACTGCATCGAAGCTCTCGAGCAAGGCCTGGAACTGGCCCTGTTCGATGGTGTTAGGAAATTCCACCACTTCGATGTCGTCGCGCTCGCGCAGCATTTGCTTGCCTTCGGCACCTAGGATATGGGCGATCAGTACGCGCTTCTTGTTCATGCGACGTGCTCCTGTAACACGTCCCGGGCAAAGAACTCGCCGTCATTGACGCCGATGCGGAACATAACTCGCTGGGCATCCCGCGGCAGTTCGGTTGCGCAGTGCAGCACCGAACGGTTATCCCAGATCAGCAGGTCGTTGGGCTCCCACTGGTAGCTGAAAATCCGCTCCGGCGTCAGGGCAAACGCGAACAGCTCATCAAGCAACGCCCGGCTTTGCTCTTGCGAATAATCGCAGATGCGCGTGGTGTAGCCCGGGTTGACGTACAAGCTTTCGCGCTGTGTGCGCGGATGCACGGCAACCGTTGGGTGGGTGCTAGCCGGGAAGGTCTGCTCTAGGCAAGTGAAGATTTCCTGGATCGACTCCCCAACATCATCTTCCTTGACTTTGTAAGTCCAGCGCACGTCATGTACCGCCTGACGATTGTTGATCCGTTCATACAGATCCTTCGGCAGATCGTCATATACCGACTGCATATCCACGAACAGCGTATCGCCACCTGTCTCCGGAATCTGTTGCGCGTGCAGCATGGTCAGCGGCAGTGGCTCGGCCAGGTAGCTGGAGTCGCTATGCCACATGTTGCCGAGCTTGCGCGCACCGACGGCGCCAGCGCCATTGCGGTTATTGATCACCAAAATGTTCGGATACGCCGGGTCGTGGTAACTCTTGAGCTTGAACTGTTCGAGTTCCCCGAAGCACGCTGCGAACTGTTGATAGCCATCACGGGTCAGCGTCTGGTTTTTCAGTGCCACCACTTTGCGTTCGTATACCAGCTCCTGAATGGTACGAATCTCGTCCAGGGAAGCCGTGTTGATATCAAAATCCGTCACCGCCGTGACGAAGGTTTCCGCCAAATCCGTTCGCTTCACGTTGAGAGTCTCCTGCACGGCGTTAGTCAAACTGCCAGCGCAGGCTGGGGTTGGGCCGCGGTAGGGGTGCGATCCCGATTCGAATCGCTGCTTTTGAGCATCAGGCTCAGATCGAGGATGTCGGCCGGGTTGTGTGCCGAGGTGACCGACATGCGCAGTGCTGCCTGACCGCGTGGTACGGTCGGGAAGAACACGACGGAGGTGTAGTGGCCCTGTTGCAGCAGGTGCTCCCCCTTGGCGATGGCTTCCTCTTCGTTACCGATGCGTACGATCCGGATCGGCAATTCGCTGCCGCTGGTTTCGGTCGGGATCAGGCTGTCGAATAGCTTCATGTTGTTGCGAAGAGAGCGTTGCAGTTTGTGTAGTTCCGGCGTGGCATGGATTTCCGCCGACGCCAGTGCAGCGCCCACGGCCGCCATGTTCGGTGCGCAGGAGAAGCCGTAGGTTGGTGCATAGCGGCGGATCGAGCTTTCGATGTGCTTGGTACCAAGCATCAACAGACCGCCTGCTGCGCCATAGCCTTTACCCAAGGACGCGGCAACGATAGTGTTTTCATCCAGGCCGTCCAGTTGCGAACGGACGAAGCCTTCACCGTGCTGGCCGACCACCGAAATGCCGTGGGCGTCGTCCAGATAAATGAACAGACCGTACTTGTCCTGCAGGGCACGCAGCTGGCGAACCGGCGCCGCGCCGCCCATCGAGTAGGCACCGTCACCCACGTAGGCGACCTTGCGACCGCCCTGGCATAGACGCTCCAGGTGTTCGAGATCGTTGTGCTCGATGACGATCACGTCGGTTTCTTCGCGCAGCACTGGGATGTGGTACTGCAGAGTCACGTGGGCGAAACGGTCGAATGCGATCAGCGGCTTCTCACCGCCGGTGAATAGGCCGGCAGCCAGCAGCGGTAGGGCGCCCATGTTGGCGGCGGCCACGGTCGGGAACACCACCACACCGTTTACATCGAACAACTTGGCGAGGGTGTGTTCCAGGCGTACCAGCGGCTCGGCGGAAAGGCGTGTGCGGGCTACCGAAAAATGCGTCGACGGGACTTCATCCATCGAAGCCTTGGCGGCAGCGAGCACTTTTGGGTGGGTATCCAGATTGAGGTAACCGCAGCGGGTGTAGTCAATCACTTCCTTGCCGCTGGTGGCAATTTCGATGCGGCGGTTGTCGAGCACACGGCAGGAAACCCCCATCAGACCTTTTTCATACGCGGCGTCGAAATGCGGACGGCTGATTTCAGCCATTCTCGATGCATTGCGAGCCTTCAGTTGTGGTGCTTTTTCGTCCGAGCTGTTGTTGATTTCAACTGTTGTATTCAAGGCGATCTCATCCTTTGAGTGGTCGTTTTCAAGCCGTTGTGGCTGAGAACGTCGCTAGGATCCACGACCGCTGAAACAATTTGCAAAGGACTTCTTGGGTGCTACCTTATGACAAAATCTCATGAGTATTACGGAGTCTTATGGTAGCCAGAATTCCCTCTCTCAATGGATTGAAAGCGTTTGAATCTGCTGCTCGCCATATGAGTTTCACCAAGGCCGCCGAGGAACTCAATGTCACACAGACGGCCATCAGCCACCAGATCCGCCGACTTGAAGATGAACTGGGCGTTCGCCTGTTCCTGCGGCTCAAGGATGGTCTGGCGCTGACCACCGAAGGCTACGCGTATTTTCCTGGCATTCGCTCGGCGTTTCATGAGTTGCGCTATTCCACGGAAATGTTGCTCGAGTCGTCCAACAACAGTGCATTAACTATCAGCACCTTGGTTTCCCTGGCATCCAAATGGCTGTTGCCGCGCCTGGCATCATTTCAGGATGCATTTCCCAATATTGACGTGCAGGTCACCGCATCGACCGAACTGGTCGACTTCCGCAAGGGTGGCATCGACGCTGCGATCCGCTACGGTTTCGGCGACTGGAAGGGCTTGCGGGCAGACTGGCTCATGTCCGACGAGATCTTTCCTGTGTGCAGCCCCAAGCTGCTGACGGGCCCCAAAGCCTTGAAAAGCCCGGTCGATCTGGCCAATCAGACGTTGTTGCAGGTCAGCGGCATGACCAGCAACGACTGGAACATGTGGTTGAGCGCGGCAGGGCAACCGAAGAAACTCGCCGAAGGCACGCGGCTGACCTTCGATCTGGCTATGATGGCGGTGCAGGCTGCCATCGACGGATTGGGGGTGTGTATCGGTCGCTCCACCTACGTCGATGACGATTTGAAGGCAGGGAAACTGGTGGCGCCGTTCAACCTCAAATTGAAGTCCGATCTGGGTTTCTATCTGGTAACGCCGCTGGAACTTGCCAACTCGAAAAAAGTCGTTGCATTCCGCACCTGGCTGATCGATCTGGTGCGGAGCGCCGAATCTGCATCAGCTTCCGAAATCCCAGAATAAGCTTTGCGTTCTGTATTGAGGGCATGCCGAGATAAAGGGAAAATTCATACGGCGGAAATCGTTCTCGTAGCCAGGCGTGCTCATGGCCTGCAGACGATACGCCATGCTCTCCGCATAGCGGTGTTTGCAGCCCGGTTACACTTTGGTGTAACCGACCATCGGGTTCTAGGTCATTACCGTCCAGGATTTCTACCGTGATTTCAAGCACGGATTCACCTTCGTCCATGGCTTGCTGGAAGAAGCTGCCGCACACGGCGAAAACCTGCGCCACCGAGCCCTGGGACATGCGGTAGGGGCGCTCGGCAGTGAGCTTGCGTTCGCGCTTGGCCAGGGTGGTGCTAAAGGGGCGCCAGTCGGGGTTCACGACATAGCTGTCGGACTCCAGTTTCTTGCGTCCTCCGACGCGCACGAAGCGCGACTTGATCACCGGCCCGATCCACTCGGCAGGGGGATTGAGGCAGAACTCCATGAAGGCCTCGGCATCCTAGCGGCGCAGGTCCAGCAAGGGTTTGCGCGCAACCAGAAGGGCCCACAGCAGCAAGCGCTCTGCGTGGGTGCGATAGGAACTGTAGGTGGCCTCGTTGCCGGCATAAGTAGCGCTCGACCGCGCGGCAGTCGTCGGCGAAGTAGTGGAGGTAGTCGCGCACGACCGGGAGTTCGGCGTTTAGCTGGAGAAAGTTCGGCTCGTGAAAGCGTTCGTAGATTTCGAACAGCGGTTGCGGTTGAAGCGGCATGCTAGAGCCTGGCGACGAAGATCGAGGGACGGTTCGGGTGACAGTATATACAATATCCGGGTCTGGTGATTATCGGATATTGTACTCTCAAATACGCCCTAATCGAGATGACCCGGGCGCCGCGAGCAGTGCCGAATTCTCATGGTGATCATTAAAAATCGCAAAAGCGCTTCCTGAGAAAAATAAATATTTAATTTCAACATATTAGCGATTTGAGTGATTTTTTAATATGAGAATACGCACCGGAGTGCCCAAGTGCCCGTGCGGGTTCTGCGTGAAAGCCGTCTCCCTTTACCTACGCAGTCGACGAGAACTGGAATCTGGAGTAAGGCGGGTTAAGCACGTCCGCAGTACGTCCGTGCAGCGCCCATTGACCGTTGGGAGACGATATCACTGGGCAGTGAGTCATCGCCAGAAAATTCGCCAAGCAAGCCTGCTTACCGTTCTTGGACCATAATGATTGAGTCTCAAGCATCTCGCTACTCGATGGCGAGGTGCGGGGATGCCTAAAAGCAAGAATTTATGAGGCGTAGAGCGAAAAATCGATCTCAACATTCTGAAAAGATAGGGTTTATTGGAATTTGGCGTTTTTTCTAGTTTTTAAGAATTTCCGACACCTGGGGTTGTGGTTGTGATCTTTGGAGCCTGATTGCCATGTGGAAGCCCTTGGATTCGCATAATGTATATTATGTTAAATTATGTGCTATGTAGGGCGTGTTCATGCCCGCGACGAGGAAAAAGTCCTCAGAACTAACAACTCGAAATTCCGAGAATTAATTCTTTGAGAAATAGGACCGGCTTGCCTTCCAGCAGCAACCCAACGGAAATGGCAGAGCCCATATTTCTAGGAGAAAGTCGGCGGTACCATCGTTAGGATCGACTACCCAGCACGACGGGGCGTCA